>NZ_CP186504.1:6065000-6530512 GCF_054790575.1 Pseudomonas sp. MC6 | reverse complement strand
TGCACGGTTATTTTCACGATGACCAGGAGCCCCGCCCGACAACACCGCGCGACTGGTTCATGCGCCGGGTCTACACCCATGAAGGCGAGTTCTATCGTTTGTCCCGCGAAACCGCCCTCGCCCGCCTGCGCGATGGCATCGATGTTTTCCAGCGCCATGGCTGGCCGCTGCACGGTTTCGTCGCCCCGGCGTGGTTGATGAGCGATGGGACGCGCCAGGCCCTGCGTGAATTGCCGTTTAGCTACACCAGCGATCCGCAGCATCTTTATCGGTTGCCGGATTTCAGCGCTATCGACGCCCCCGGTCTGGTCTGGAGCGCCCGCAGTGCCTGGCGCCGGGGCCTGTCAAAGTTGGTCTGCGAGCAGCGGGAACAGCGCTGGTGCCAGGCGCCGGTGATTCGGCTAGGCTTGCACCCGGTGGACATGCGCCACCGTTTCTCCCGTGATTACTGGTTGAAAACCCTTGAACGACTGCTGGCGGAAGGACGCGTACCGATGACTAAAATCGACTGGCTGGCGCAACAGCGAAGTCAATTGGAGCGCGCCGCATGAGTCGCGGCGTTCTGTTGCTCATCGGCCTGCTCGCCGCGGTGCTGATTCCGGTTGTGCTGGGCGGCGGCGAAACCTGGGCGCGTCTGCAAAGTTTCCCTTTGCACTGGCTGCTGATCATGTTCGGCATGATCCTGCTCTGCTGGGGCATCAATACCCTGCGTTTGCGTTTGTTGCTCGGTGATCAACGCGACCGCGTCAGCCCACTGAAGAGCCTTGGCGTGGTGATGGCCGCCGAGTTCGCCTACTGCGCAACGCCCGGTGGCAGTGGCGGACCGCTGACGATCATGGCCCTGCTGGCCCGATCGGGTGTGCGGCCGGCGCGGGGTAGCGCGGTGTTTGCCATGGATCAACTGAGTGATTTGCTGTTCTTTCTCTGCGCCCTCAGCGGGATTCTGATTTATGCACTGTTTCAGCACCTCAGTGATCGACTGGAGTGGTTGCTGAGCGTCAGTGCGGTGTCATTGTTCGGCGGTTTGCTCAGTTGCGTGCTGGTTGCGCGTTATCACCGCGCCTTGATTCGCCTGAGCGGTCGTCTGCTGGCAAGGATGAACGTCAAGGCCAGCACCCGCCGTCGCTGGGCGCGCAAGTTGTTGCACTTTCTCGCCGCATTTTCCGACACGCTGAAGTTGCCCTGGCAGACACTGATCAAGGTCTTCGCGCTGACGTGCGTGCATTGGTTGCTGCGTTACAGCGTGCTGTATCTGGCGCTGCGCGGGTTGGGCGCCGACTTGCAGTGGGCGTGGAGTTTTCTGGTGCAGATGCTTTCGCTCGGAGCCGGGCAATTCAGTCTGCTGCCGGGCGGTGCCGGGGCGGCGGAATTGACGTCGGCAGCGCTGCTGGCGCCGATGGTAGGGAAATCCACCGCAGCGGCGGCGATTCTGATTTGGCGGGTGGTGACGTATTACTTCTATCTGGTGGTGGGGGGCCCGGTGTTTCTGTTGATGTTGGGGCGGCCGCTGTTGAAGAAGCTGATGAACGTCAGACAGGCTTCTTGACGTCGTCCTGCTCCTGCTCTTTGAGTTGTTCCCACAACTCGGCAGCGCCGGGAAACTCGGTACCATCCTCCGGGCTCATGTCCTCGGGATCATATCGACTCAAACAACCCTCACCCAAAGTCGCCGGTGCTTTGGAGGTGGCTTTGTCCAGTGGATCACTCATGAAGGTTCCTCGGGGCATAAATGAACAAGGGTCTGGGCGATTGAACGCCCAGACCCTTGGTTTTTCAAGCCGGTGTGGTTTAGATCAAAACACCACAGTCTTGTTGCCGTGCACCAGCACGCGATCTTCGAGGTGATAGCGCAGGCCACGAGCCAACACCATTTTCTCGACGTCACGGCCGAAACGCACCATGTCTTCGATGCTGTCACTGTGGCTGACGCGCACCACGTCCTGCTCGATGATCGGACCGGCGTCGAGCTCTTCGGTCACATAGTGGCAAGTCGCGCCGATCAGCTTCACGCCACGCATCGACGCCTGGTGATACGGTTTGGCGCCGACGAACGACGGCAGGAAGCTGTGGTGAATATTGATGACCTTGTGTGCGTATTCGCGGCACATGTCCGGCGGCAGAATTTGCATGTAGCGCGCCAGCACCACCACTTCAGCGTCGTGCTGCTTGACCAGACGCGACACTTCGTCGAAGGCCGGTTGCTTGTCCTGCGGATTGACCGGGACATGGTAGTAAGGAATGCCATGCCATTCGACCATGCTGCGCAGGTCGTCGTGGTTGGAAATCACGCAGGAAATTTCGCAGTCCAGTTCATCGCTGTGCCAGCGGTGCAGCAAGTCCGCGAGACAGTGGGATTCGCGGCTGGCCATCAGCACAACGCGCTTTTTCTGCTCGGTGTCGGTGATGCGCCAGTCCATCGAGAACTCTTCGGCGATCGGCGCAAACTTCTCGCGCAGCACTTCAATACCGAAAGGCAGCGAATCGGCACGAATTTCGTGACGCATGAAGAACCAGCCCACCTGATTGTCCGAGTGGTGGCTCGCTTCGGTGATCCAGCCGTTGTGGGCTGCCAGAAAATTACTGACTTTGGCAACAATGCCAACGCGGTCCGGGCAAGATATCACCAGCCGAAAAGTGCGCATGAGGGGGAAACTCCAGAACTTCGCAAAGGCCGCCATTCTAGCGGCTGCGCGGGAAAACTGCAGTATCGATCAGCACGGCCCGCGTCAGGCCCGGCGCTACGGCTTTCGATGGAGTAACCGTCAACGTGATGGTGATCCTGCGGCAGCGCTTGATCAGACAACTGTGAATATCTGTGATGACTGGATCACACTATTTAACTGAATATTCAATAGAGGGCAGTTTCTCGAAACTAATTTAAATAAAAACCCCGGTTAAATGTTTACTTGATGAAACAGCCTGACTATTATTGCGGCACTGTCCCCCTGCCATCCCGCACTTTACTAAGGTAGTAATCATGTCCTTGATCAACGAATACCGCGCCACCGAAGAAGCTATCAAAGAGCTGCAAGCCCGTTTGAAGAACCTGTCCCAAGACGACAAACTGCAAACCGAGCTGGAATTCGAAGGCAAACTGCGCACCCTGATGGGCGAATACTCCAAGTCGCTGCGTGACATCATCGCGCTGCTGGACCCGGAAGCAAAAACCAAAGCTCCACGTGGCGGCGCTGTAAAAACTACCGGCACCAAGCGTGCTCGCAAAGTTAAACAATACAAAAACCCGCACAACGGCGAAGTCATCGAAACCAAAGGTGGCAACCACAAAACTCTGAAAGAGTGGAAAGCCAAGTGGGGCGGTGACGTGGTTGAAGGCTGGGCTACCCTGCTGGGCTAAGCCGCAACGCCTTCGCAGAGCGATCCGCGAAAAAACAAACGCCAGCGAATGCTGGCGTTTTTTTATGCCCGGCATTTAAGCCCGGTCATGTTCGATTTCAAAGATTCAAACGTTTGCGCAATGCCTGGACATAATTCTTCCATTCATTGAGCACTTCACTCTGCATCGGCGTGGCATTAAGCGACCATTGCTCGGCCGCCTCGCTAAAAGATTTCAAGGTATTCGGTGCGCCGTATTCAGGGGCGGACAAGCGCTGCTGACAAAATATTCTCCAGCGCTCTTGCTCTTCGAAATTCAACGTCTCGGGAAAGTTACGTGCGCGATATCGAAAGAGTAATTCTGGCAAACGTTCGTCATCGAAAGGCCATTGCTCTTGCGCTAGTTGTGCCGGGTCAGCGCTCCTCACTTGCTCACATAGACGCCGGTCGCGGTCACCGATAAATCCGTCGTACAACTGTTGTTCCGGATCCTCGCTCGGAATGAAATCTTCGCTGACATAAATCTCTGCAACTTTATCTTTCCAAACTTGCTGTGCGTCAGTTAGCCGCAGTGCGCGCTGTTGATACAGCGCCATGTCCAGCCCCAGCCGTTGCTGATCTTGCGTGCGCAAAACCGCAAGCGGCGCCACCACCGGGCAACGGTTGATGTGAATCAGCTTGAGCGGCACCGGCAACTCGCCTTCCAGTAAATCATCACGACGCGTGTACAACCGCTGGCGCAGGGTCTGCGCGTCCAGATCCAGCAACCCCTGCGGGTCGAGGTGCAGATCGCAGACGATCAAGGCGTTACGGTTTTTTGGATGCCAGGCTAATGGCAGCACCACACCGACATAACTGCGCGCGGCCGAGAAACGTCCGGAAATATGCACCAGTGGCTGCAGCAGACGAATCTGATCCATGACCTTTTGCTTGCTGCGCAACTGGAACAGCCAGTCATACAGTTTGGGCTGTTTTTCGCGGATCAGCCGAGCCAGGGCGATGGTCGCGCGCACATCCGACAGCGCTTCGTGGGCATGCCCGTGATCGATATTGTTCGCCGCCGTCAGGCGTTCGAGCTTGAGCGTCACGCGGCCTTCGTCATCGGTCGGCCAGATCAGGCCGTCAGGACGCAACGCATAGGCGGCGCGTACCACATCGATCAGATCCCAGCGACTGTTGCCACCCTGCCACTCCCGGGCGTAGGGGTCGAAGAAGTTGCGATACAGGCTGTAACGGGTCATCTCGTCGTCGAAACGCAGGGTGTTGTAACCGGCGCCGCAGGTGCCGGGGGCGGCCAACTGAGCGTGAACCCGGGTCATGAAATCCGCCTCGCTCAAACCCTTTTCGGCGAGCTGGCTTGGAGTAATGCCGGTGATCGCGCAGGCCGCCGGGTGCGGCAGGATGTCTTCGCTGGGCTGGCAGTAGAGATTGACCGGCTCGTCGATTTCGTTGAGCGCATGGTCGGTGCGAATTCCGGCCACCTGCAACGGGCGGTCGTTGCGCGGATTGATCCCAGTGGTTTCGTAGTCGTACCAGAAGATTGAAGTCACGGGCGGTTCCTGAACTGAAGATCGGCAAAGTCTAGGCGCTCGACCGCCGTCGCGGCCAGCCTGGAAACATTCAAACACCTTGCGGCAATCGCTGTGCAATACATAGTTATGTCGTTTTCCCCCGAGAGGCTGCTAGCATCGGTCTCACTTGCACCCCGAACAGGCGAACACCAGGTAGCCCATGCTCGAGCCCACAGCACCGCCAAGGAAAGCACCGCTGGCCCCGCCGCTGGATACGCGGCATCAGGTCGAAACGCCGGAAGGCATTGACCTGCCCTTGCGACCGGCCGGGCTGATGGTCAGGGCCGTTGCGTTTGCGATTGATCTGAGCATTCGCGGCGTGATCATGGGCGTACTGTTCATCGCGCTGGCGTTTCTCGGCAAGCTCGGCATGGGCCTTGGTTCGCTGCTGCTGTTTGTCATCAGTTGGTGGTACATGGTGCTGTTCGAAGTGCTGCGTCAGGGCCGCTCGCCGGGCAAACAATGGATGGGGCTGCGGGTGGTGCACGACGACGGCACACCTATCGGCTGGTCGGCCTCGCTGTTGCGCAATTTGCTGCGCTTTGTCGATCTGCTGCCGTTCGGCTACTTTCTCGGTACCCTCAGTTGTCTGCAACACCCGACATTCAAACGCCTCGGTGACATCGCTGCCGGTACGCTGGTGGTCTACAGCGAACGCCCGCTGACTCGCCCGCAACTGCCTGATGCCGAACCGCGGCGTTCGCCCGTCGCCCTGACGCTCGCAGAACAACGCGCCGTGCTGGGTTTTGCCGAGCGCCAAGGTGATTTATCGCCAGCGCGGGTCAATGAACTGGCGGCGCTGCTCGCCCAGCCGCTGCATATTTCTGCGCCAAAGGCTGTCGCTGAACTCAATGGCATCGCTCGCGGTTTGTTGGGCCCGACATGAAGCAAAGCCTTTTCGAAAGTCGCCACAAGGCCGAATGGGAGCGTTTTGCGCTGGCCCTCGAACGGCTTGAACGCGGCAAGGACACCTCGCAGGTCGCCGGTTTCCCAAAGGCCTATCGACGTCTTTGTCAACATCTGGCACTGGCCCAGGAGCGCGGCTACAGCAGTTTCCTCATTGATTCGTTGCAACAACACGTGCTGCGCGGGCATCAGCAGTTGTATCGCCATCGCAGCCGCCTCGGCGCCAACCTGTTGAGTTTCATCCTTGCCGACTTTCCGCGTCTGGTACGCGCAGAGTGGCCGTTTGTGCTGGTGGCAAGTTTGCTGTTCTTCGGCAGCCTGATCAGCGTCGCCGTGTTGGTGTTTGTGTTTCCCGAACTGGTCTACAACCTGATCCCCGCCGATCAGGTGCGTGAGATGCAAGGCATGTACGACCCGGTCACCGGCCACCTCGGGCGCCCCGCCGAACGTGCGGCCAGCGAAGACTGGGTGATGTTCGGTTACTACGTGATGCACAACATCGGCATCGCCTTTCAGACCTTTGCCAGCGGTTTGCTGATGGGCGTGGGCAGTGCGTTCTTTCTGTTCTACAACGGCATGGTCATCGGCGCGGTCGCCGGGCACCTGAGCGAGATCGGTTTCGGCCAGACCTTCTGGTCATTCGTTATCGCCCATGGCGCCTTTGAACTCACCGCCATCGCCCTCGCCGGGGCGGCCGGCCTGGAGCTCGGCTGGGCTTTGGTTGCCCCCGGACGGCTGACCCGCAGCGAAGCACTACAAAGGGCGGCGCGCAAAAGCGTGTTGCTGGTGTGCGGCGTGATGTTGTTCCTGCTGATTGCCGCGTTCATCGAAGCCTATTGGTCATCGAAAACCAGCGTCACGCCGCTGACCAAATACCTGGTCGGCGCCGGGCTATGGGCATTGGTCGCGCTCTATCTGTTGTTCGCCGGAAGGACCCGCCATGCGCCTGAGTGACGCCACCGTGGTGATCCGTCCGCGCACGACCTGGGAAGCCATGGACCTCGGCGTGCTGATGAGCCAGCAACATCGGCGCCTGCTGATGACCAGTTGGGCGATCGTCACGCTGCCGCTGTTCGCTTTGCTCAGCCTGTTGTTCTGGGATTCACCGTCACTGGCGGTGTTTATCTTCTGGTGGCTGAAACCGGCGTACGAACGCCTGCCGTTGTACATCCTGTCGAAAGCGCTGTTCGGCGAAACGCCGACCCTTGAACAAGCCTTGCGCCAATGGCCGCGCCTGCTCAAACCGCAACTGCTGGCCAGCCTGACCTGGCGCCGCCTGAGTTTGAGCCGCAGCTTTCTATTGCCGGTGGTGCAACTCGAAGGTCTCGACGGCAATGCCCGGCAACAACGCCTGCAAGTGCTGCTGCAGCGCAACGCCGGCTCTGCGCAATGGCTGACCCTCATCGGCGTGCATCTGGAGACCGCGTTGTGGATCGGTCTGATGGTGCTGTTCTATATGTTGCTGCCACAACAGATCGAGACGGACTGGGACTGGCAGTCGCTGATTTTCGCGGCGGATCACGATTGGCGCTGGCTCGAACACCTGACCAATGTTTTCTATGCGCTGGTGCTGGTGGTGTGGGAGCCGATCTATGTCGCCTGCGGTTTCAGCCTTTATCTGAACCGCCGCACACAACTGGAAGCGTGGGACATCGAGTTGGTGTTCCGCCGCTTGCGACAGCGCCTGAACAACGGTGTATTGGGATTGCTGCTGGCGGTCTGTCTGCTGCTGCCGCATGTACCTTCGGCGTGGGCAGCCGAGCCTGATGACAGTCCACAGGCACCGCGATTGTTGAATCAGCCGCTCACCAGTCAGGCATCCCGAGACAGCATCAAGGCGTTACTCGAACAGCCGCCGTTCAAGAACAAGGAATCCGTCACCCGCTATCGCTTTGGTGAAGACCCCGCAGCAGCCGCCAAAGCGCAGCAGCCCGGCGAAGCTCCGCCGTGGCTGAAAACCCTTTTGGGCTGGCTCGACGGACAACACTTGAACGTACTGGCGAAGATCATTGAAGTCCTGTTGTGGGGCGCGCTTGTCGCTACGCTCGGCTGGGTGATCTGGCGCTATCGCGAGTTTCTGCAAACCTTCGTCAGCCGCCGTCCGAAACTCCCTGCCAAGGCGAAAGGCGCGTTGCCGCAGCAGGCCTTCGGTCTGGATTTGAACCGCGACACCTTGCCTGAAGACATCGCCAGCAGCGCCGAACAACTCTGGCAAAGCCAGCCCCGTGCAGCGCTGGGCTTGCTGTATCGAGGATTGCTCAGCCATCTGCTCCACGATTTCGATCTACCCCTGAAACCCGCCGACACCGAACTTCAGGTGCTGGCGCACATCGAGAAATTACAGCGTCCCGAACTGCTCGCCTTCAGCCGCAGTCTGACCGCACACTGGCAAAACATGGCCTACGGGCATCGCGTACCGGCGGCGGTTGTGCAACAAGAGTTGTGCGATGGCTGGCGCGGCTTGTTCGGCCAGGGAGCTGCCCGTTGAGTCGCCGCACAATGTGCTGGGTCGCGGCGTTGATCGCCCTGTTGCTGGGCACGTTGAGCGTTTTCCTCTACGTCAAAGCCAAGCCTTATCAGGAGGAAATCGATCACGGCCCCTCGCCCGCCGCGCAAGCCAATCCTTATCTGGCGGCCGAGCTGTTTTTACGTGAGCGCGGTCTCAACGTCAGCCATGCCGAAAGCCTCGCGGTGCTCCCCGATATCGACCCGCGCCGCCACACACTTCTGCTGTTCAACGACCGCTCACGCATGACCCCGCGTCAGGTCGATCAGGTGTTGAACTGGGCACGCGCCGGCGGGCGACTGGTGTTCGTCGCCGAATCGCTGTGGGATGAGCAGACGAAACAGAGCAATGACCTTTTGCTCGACCGGGTGCAACTGCATCAATCCCTGAGCAAGGATCTGAAAGACTTACCCGCAGACGCTGAACCAGAGCGCTTCCCGAAACTGACCAAACTTTATCTGGAAGACGAAGACGCACCGGCCTACGCCGGCTTCGACACCGACTTCCACCTCGAAGACCCGAAGAATCTGGCGCAAGCCTGGGCCAACAGTGCCAAGGCCACGCACATGATGCAGCTGCCCTACAGCCTGGGCACGATCACCGTGGTCACCGACGCCGAGTTGTGGAAAAACAAGACCATCAGCCAATACGACAACGCCTGGCTGCTCTGGTACCTGAGCGCCGACACCGACGTAACGTTGATCTACAACACCGAGCACGACGGCCTGCTGACCTTGCTCTGGCGCTACTTCCCGCAAGCCATCGTCGCCCTGCTCGCATTGATCGGCCTGTGGCTGTGGCATGTCAGTCTGCGTCACGGTCCGCTTCAGACGCCGGCCCCGAGCGGGCGGCGACAGTTGCAGGAACACCTGCGCGCCAGCGCCGATTTCCTGTTGCGCCACAACGGCCAGCAAGCCCTGCTGCAAGCCCTGCAACAAGATGTGCTGCGCCGCGCCCGTCGCCGGCACCCTGGCTTTGATCAATTGAACGTTGCCGAACAATGGCTGGCATTGTCGCGCCTGACCCGGCAACCCACCCGCTCAATCAGCCAGGCCCTGAGCCCGGTGCCGAACCGGCAGCTATCCAGCGCCGAATTCTGCCGCCAGGTCGCCCACCTGCAAACCCTGAGGAACACGCTATGACTGAACAGATCGAGCCCGGCAGCGCCAGCCACGCCGCCCAGCAACGCCAGCGTGCCAGCCAGTTGGCGCAAGCGGTGCGCGGAGAATTGCAGAAGGCCCTGATCGGCCAGAATCAGGTGATTGATGATGTGCTGACAGCGCTCATCGCCGGTGGCCACGTGCTGCTCGAAGGCGTGCCAGGGCTGGGCAAAACCCTGCTGGTGCGGGCACTGGCCCGTTGCTTCGGTGGCGAATTCGCGCGGATTCAATTCACCCCGGACCTGATGCCCAGCGACGTCACCGGTCACGCGGTTTACGACCTGCAAACCGAGCAGTTCAAGCTGCGCAAAGGCCCGCTGTTCACCAACCTGTTGCTGGCCGACGAGATCAACCGCGCCCCGGCGAAAACCCAGGCCGCCCTGCTCGAAGCGATGCAGGAGCGTCAGGTCACGCTCGAAGGTCGCGCCCTGCCGATCGCGCAACCGTTCATGGTTTTGGCCACACAGAACCCGATCGAACAGGAAGGCACCTATCCCCTGCCGGAAGCCGAGCTCGATCGCTTCATGCTCAAGGTGCGCATGGACTATCCCGATGCCGAACAAGAGCTGCACATGGTGCGTCAGGTGTGTCGCTCGACCCGTGCCGACATGCTCGATGTGCAACCGCTGCGCACCGTATTGCAAGCCAAGGATGTGCAAGCCTTGCAACGCATCGCCAGTGATTTGCCACTGGACGACCAGGTGCTCGATTACGCCGTGCGCCTGGCGCGCAGCACGCGCACCTGGCCAGGACCTGATCCTTGGCGCCGGGCCACGCGCCTCGATTGCGTTGGTACGCTGTGCCCGTGCACGCGCCTTGCTGCGTGGCGGTGAGTTCGTGATTCCCGACGACATCAAGGGTTGCGCACTGGCGGTGCTGCGTCATCGGGTGCGCATTGCCCCGGAGCTGGATATCGAAGGCCTGCAGGTCGATCAAGTGCTCCAGCAACTGCTTGAGCAGATTCCGGCGCCGCGTCTGTGAAATTCGGGATGAGCCAAAAAGATCGCAGCCTTCGGCAGCTCCTACACGGAGTGAAGGCATGAAGCCGTCGAAACTGCTGTTGATCTGGCTGGCCTTGTTGCTGGCCATCGGCATTGTGCTGGGCACGTTGCGCGCACTGGAGATCGAGATCCCGGCGAGCCTGATCTCGATCAACTGGGGTTTGCTGCTGGCACTGTTGGCCCTGGCGATACTGGATGCGCTGCGCCTCAAACGTCTGCCGACGCCACGCGTCACTCGACAGATGCCCGGCAGTCTGGCACTCGGCCGTTGGGGTGAAGTGCGTCTGGAAGTCGAACATGACTTGAGCGAGCCGATGCACATTGAACTGTTCGACCACCCGCCAGAAGGGTTGAGCTTCGAAAACCTGCCGCTGTCGACTGAATTGCAACCGGGCCAGCGCAGCCTGCTCGGTTATCGGCTGCGCCCGCTCAAGCGCGGTCATTTCAGCTTCGAATATTGCGAAGTCAGCCTGCCTAGCCCTTTGGGATTATGGTCTGGCAGACGCCGGCTCAATGTCAGCGACCAGACCCGCGTTTATCCCGACTTCGCCCGTCTCTACGGCGGTGAACTCTTGGCAGTGGACAACTGGCTCAGTCAACTCGGCGTACGCCAACGGCAACGTCGCGGTCAGGGTCTGGAATTCCATCAACTGCGCGAATTCCGTGAAGGCGACAGCCTGCGCCAGATCGACTGGAAAGCCACCGCGCGCCAGCGCACACCGATTGCCCGCGAGTATCAGGACGAGCGCGATCAGCAGATCATTTTCATGCTCGACTGCGGCCGCCGCATGCGCAGCCAGGATGATGAACTGTCGCACTTCGACCACGCACTCAATGCCTGTCTGCTGCTCAGTTACGTGGCTCTGCGCCAAGGTGATGCGGTGGGTTTGAGTACATTTGCAGGTGATCAGCCGCGTTATCTGGCGCCGGTCAAAGGAAGCGGGCAACTGAACGTATTGCTCAACGCCGTTTATGACCTGGGCAGTACCCAGCGCCCCGCCGATTACCAGGCGGCCGTCAATCAACTGCTGGCCAGACAAAAGCGCCGGGCGCTGGTGGTGCTGGTGACCAATCTACGTGATGAAGACGACGATGAGCTGCTGAATGCGGTCAAACGCCTGAGCGCGCAACACCGGGTGCTGGTGGCGAGCCTGCGCGAAGAGGCGCTGGATTCGATACGCCAAAGAGCGGTGCAAAACTTGCCCGAAGCGCTAGCTTATTGCGGGACGGTGAATTACCTGAACGAACGGGCAGAACTCCATGAGCGCTTGAGTGTTCATGGGGTTCCGGTGGTGGATGTTCGGCCGGCGGAGTTGGGGGCCGAACTGGTGACGCAATATTTGAGCTGGAAGAAGGCTGGCTGCTATTGATGGAAAAACGCCCTTTTTTTAAAAAGGGCGTAAATGCCTGTAAGAGAAGGTGCTATGGAACAACGCTCCCATCATAAGGATTCTGGATTGTCAGACCGAGCGACGCGCCGGAGTTAAAAATAACGAACTCCCCCGCTTCATTCGTTTTAACAGGGTAAGGCGTTACCCCCACTCCGCTCACCATAACCACAACGTTTGGAGCGGGGTTACTCGAGAACGGAGAGGTCGCGCGAATTCCCCACTCAAACCTTGTCTCACTGTGCCTCGTCATCCACCGCTCAGCAGTTACCAGGTTATGTCCCAGTGACATAGCGAATGGCAAAGATTCCCAATCGCCGCCGCGTGTGGTTTTAAGCTTCAATGAAATTGTTCCGCTCTCCGTGATACCACGACAGATCAGCGTCCAAGACAACCATTCGAGATCAACTTGTTGCTCCTCATCAAGCGCGGGCATTACTTGAACACCAAGACTTTCTCCTTCCCACTCCAACTTGACAAAGCCACCCAACAAAGAACTGTCAGGTTTGGCCCGCAGTTTGAAGACGTGTAACGCTCCAAGGCAGGGGTACGAAGTGCCGTGACCAAAAAATTTCGGGAAGCTGTCGAACTGTACGTCGAATTCATCAAACAACTTACCGGGCAACAATCGATCAGGTATATCGGGGCTGCACAATTTCAACGTAAATTCGCCATTCGGCCCGCTAGTGGCAGCAGATACGGACCAATGAACAGGTTTGCCATCCACCGGATATAGGGTTTCCAGTTCAGGATCAAACTTCAACCCCAGCGCCTCTGCTCCGGTGAAGTCTTCCAGAGCCACACTCGCCCAACCAATCAACCAGCTATGCTTCCTGACCCTTAATTCCAGGTCATAGGCCAAGGCGCGTGACAGAACCAACTTTCCATCAACAAGATCCACCTCTTCGTCATTAAGCCAAAGCGTGAACTCCTGCTGCCAGGTATCCGAGTTTGGAATCGCGGTAAACATTATCGATTTGGCCTCCCATCCGGCATAACCACCTTTGACAGTGGCGAGCAACCACCCCTCCCTGACCGGAGGAAGCCTGAACTTGACTTCGGCTTTGCCGGTAGCGTCCGTTTTCGTCGAGGCAATCTTGATGCCCGGATACTCATATTCCACCTCGACACCAAGCAACGCTTCACCCGTCTGCGTGGAAACCACAACCACATATGCTGAAACTTCCTGTCCCGGATGCCCACTGGGTTCCGCACTTTGCAGTGACTGTATTTCCCGTGGTTGATGCAGGAAATAAGGCAACGCAATTGACTCTGAATACAGGCTGTCGCCCACTGTGGCCGTCAACTGCACTGCACCAGGTGTCGTCGGTACAAACCGCACGCGCGCCCTACCGTAGCGATTGGTGGTGGTTGTCACTTCGCCAAGATCCAGGCTGCGCCACGTCACGGGCACCCCGGCCATCGGCCTGCCGCTGATCACCGATACCACTTCGACTTGCTCCGACACCTCATCCCCCCAGAGCAATGTCTGGTTGACGCGCTGGCGCTCAGCGATTTTCAGCACGCGTTCACCCGGCCCCAGCGACATTGCAATGATGGGGGACAGGCGGGCCAGCCGAGTGGACGCAAAGCGCAAGCCAAAACTTCCGTCCGTGGAGCCGTTCGCCTTGAACGCATAGGTCTGTCCAAGCTCTGAAAAAAGTCGGGGATCACCCAGCCTTGGTTCCTCAAACTGCAAGCCCAGTGCTGCCGGCCCGGGGCCCGTCATTGCCAACGTCAGATACTTGTCCACCAAGGCACTGTTGCTCGGCGCGGTGACGTTCAATACATGCTGGAGATTGTGCCGGGGGAAGAACGTTTGCGTACCCACTGGCTGTTCGTCCTGAAGGTCGAAACTCACCATCAGCCCATCCCAGGGATCGCTTGCCAGCGCGTTGACCGTCATCGGACGACGCTCTTCAAAGCCGTCAAAGCGACTGAGTACGGTCGCGATCACCAACTGTTCGCCGGCTTTTTGCGGCTTGAATTCGAAACCGCTCCAGCCATCCACCGTGGTGTGGATTTCTCGCGGTTCGGCATCGATTGTCCAGCTTACGGGCGCTTGATCAACGGGCTTTTCAGTGTGATGCGAGTAGACCTGCACCCACATCCACGCCGCATCCTGGTTCATGACCGGATCCACCGCCGATTCACGCCACGCCTCAATCCTGAGTTTGTTGTGGTCCAGCACCATCGGCTTGGCGACCGCTTCGAATTGGAGCTGCGGCAAGACCAGCGCGAGGGCAAATTCGTCCGGCCTCTCGCTCCCTTCAAAGTCCAGCTTCCAGGTCGCACCGCCGTCGCTCAATGTCTGTGGATAATCCCAGCGCGGATCAACCTTCGCATTCAATGAGTCAGCGGATGCGCCCGTCCAGATCAACGATGCCTTGAGCCCGACCAAAGGACTCAGCGCATGGGGTAAAACCCTGAAGCGGTGAACAGCCTTGAGACAGGGATACAGACTGCGCTCGTCCAACGAGGACTGCACCTGATCGAGCATCAGCGCTATTTCCTCCTTCAGGTCCTCGGCGAGCAGGCGTCCTGACAACTCGCGTACGCTCGACAGATTTTCAAGTCGCAGTTCAAGCTCAAACAAACTGCTGTGACTATCGGTTTTGTCTGAAACAAGCTCCCACTGCACTCCGCTCTCTATCAACGGTTTGGGCACTGTCAGCTCTGCGGGTTTCAATCCGATACCGGGATCCTTGTCACCCCGCCAGTGCAGGCTTATTTTTTGGTCAAGCCACTCACTGCCGGCAATGGGCACGACCTTCAGCGTGTGGGTCTTTCCACGCAGACAAAGCACACCAAGTGGATTGCCTTGAACATCGGTGTCGTCGATCCAGATGCTGACCTGGCTTTTCCAAGGGCTCGTGGCGATGGCCGAGACGCTGAAGTAGTGCTCAATCGATGCCGCATCATCATCATGGGCCCTGAGAACAGCTTTGACAGTCAGTTCGCCAGCGGTCTTTGGCGTATACAGCAAACTCGCCCAACCACCGGATCCGGTTACATCGCGTACCGGTTCACCATCCGGAATGCTCCATTCGACCAAGGCGTTGCTGACCGGATCACCGTCACCACTGACCGTCTCATGCACGGCCTGCAGCCGTAGCAACACACTTTCGGCTTCGTCCACGACCGGGAACTTGTTGGCTTCGCGCACCTCGCCCACCCTGACCCGATTACGCGCCAGCGACATCGGTTTGGCGGGTGACGGCAACAACAGTTTCGAACAGACCAGAAACAGCTTGAAGGAACCGTCGCGCTTATCTTCACTGCTCAGGGTCCAGACCATATCAGCGCCAGTGCGTTCTACCGGAACCTCAAGCGCAGGCGTGACATCGACACCCAGTTGCTCAGGGCTTTCGCCAATCCAGCGCAAAGAAAACCCGCTTTCCGACAATGGACTGTCAGACGGTAGCGGCAGGCGCACCCGCAGCTCATGAGAGCTTCCACGATTCGGATAACCTTGCGCATCCCAGGCCGTCTCTTTACCTTCGACCACGGCGCGCAGATCTTTCCATGGGTCGTGGGCCAATACCGGCACATTGAAATTTTCAGTCCATACTCCACTGGCGTAATAAAGGCTTTCGACCGACGCTTCGATAACCGCCTCCCCCGCCTCCTTCGGCTCGAAGTCGTAGTAAGCCCAGCCCTGTTCATCGGTATTGGACGCAGCTGTCACTCTGCCCCCCGCCAGCGACCAGTTCACCGTGCAGCCCTCGATGGACTGGGAGGTGTAGTAAGAAATAACCTGCACGCCCAGTCGCACACGTTGTTCAAATTCCAGCACCGGGTAATACGCCGCTTCGAGTTTCTCCCTGAAGACCAAACGGTGATGCCCCAGTGATAGGCAGATCGGAAAGGCTTCTGCGCGGTACTGGTTCTGCAAGCTCAGCGAAAACTCGTAGGGCAGTGGAACATTGATCATCGGAACATCAATCGACCACGCTGATGTCAAAAGTTGATCGACGCCCCAATCGGGCTTCACGACGACCGCCTCCTGCGGATTGCCTGTGCTGATCAAGGCAGCCTTGGTACCTAGCCATGCATTGCCTGGCTCGGGCTCAAACGACAACTGGTGAGGCATGAGCATCGGCAATTGGTTTTGATCCATTGCCGACGATGCCCCCACACACAGATACACCTTTTGCTCTGACGTCAGGCGTTCTTGATCCAGTTGCACCGCTTGCAGCTTCAAATCATCCAGTTGCAGTTGGATGTCCAGTTGGGTGATGCAGATTTTTGAGTAACGATCATTCGCGTCATTTAGCGGGCTGTGAATCTCGATACGCAGCGTGTCATCACGAGCGAACGCCCCCCCCAGAGGCAAATTGTATGGTTTCAGGTCCAGCGCCAATGGTTGCCCGGCTTCGCAATGGGTCTGACCTTGTGCGTGACCAAGCGGGCTGTGTGGTTTGAGTTCGACCCGGTGCAATTCCTCCTCACCCTTGCAGATGCGCACCCAGCCCGATTTTTCGTGTCTCGTTTCGCACATGAAACTCAACGTATAACGCGCGTCTTCACCGGGATTCTGCGGTATCCGCAATTGCTGACTTGCCCGGCCACCATTCTTGATCGACAAAAAGGGGGTCAGGAACCCTTGCCACAACTCTGCCTCTTTGGCAGCTGCCCCCGACGTATTCCAATGAGTCAGTCCTTGAAGAAACTCACCGTTTCGAATCAGACTTTCGTTGGCGTAAATCCCTGGTTTACTCATGGCGGCTCGCTCCTTGACGTTGACGCTTTGCACGCGCTTTTTTAGCCGTGGTGACCAAGTCTTCCACGTGCCGCCCGAAGGCCGGGTCACCCGCCTTGGCCGTGTAGTAGACGCGCACCACGACGTCCGACAGAGAGCGCAGCATTGCCGCCTGGGAATCTTGCGCGGCCCAAGGGAAACTCAATCTCCAGTTGGAAACCGCACCAGTATTTTCGAACGGATTGAGCAAGCCCTCATCAGGCTTCATCGCCGTCAGACCATTGTCGGCAATGCCCTTGGAAAGGACGATCTGTTGACCGCTGCGCAGGTTGAATTGCACCTCGACAGGAGCCCCACCCCCCTCAACGTTATGCAAGTACTTGACCGACTGCGACGTTGCCTTGGTGGCCGTCATGCTACCGAGCTGAACCACAGAGGCGTGCACATCCTCGTGAGGCCCGGTAAGAACCGGCAGATCAATCTCCACCGCGCTGATCTGTCGGCAGTAATGTCCAGGGTGATCGCGGTCGAACAGCAACTGTGTGAGTTTGAATTCCAGCGAGCCATTGGTTTGCAGATCCGTCAACGCATCCGTCCAGCTACCAATACCCGGCTGAGGGTCAATTTCATCATCGAACAATTGGCGCAACGAAACGGTCTTGACAAGTTCCAACCGTCGCTCATTGCGTTGCAGGTACTCTCTTTCCATACGCAGGAGGTACGCACGCAAATGCTCGCCAGCCGTCAACCCATGACGCTGATCCAGCCAGAACTGCTGCAACGGCAACTGTGTTTCGTAATCGCCGGTTTCGGCACTCAAAGACGCCTGGGCACTGAAGCACAAACTGAGCACCGCATCGTAGGCCTGGTAATGCAACGCCTTGAGCTGACCGATCATCCAGCCGTACAGCTCAGCATTGGTCGCACGTTTTTGCAGAAAGTTGTACACCTCCAATGCCTGGCCGTTGGCCCGCAGCGTTTGCGCCAGGTTGGCGAGGGCAGCCGCCACCGCATGCCGTTGCGCCTCGATTTGTGCGTTGATCGCACTGACCTCCGCCAGCGCCTGATCGCGTTGCAACCTCCATTCATCTCGGCGACGGCGATAGCCTTCAGTGGTTGACTGTTTATCGGCATCGATTTGCAACAGCGACGAGGCGATTTCCAGCCCGAAACACACGGCATCGGTGATTTTTTCAACACGATGGCCGCCGTTGGCCAGGCCAAAAACGTTTGGAAACGACGCCAGAACTGCCCCTACAGGCTTGATGACCTTTGCGGTCAACGCCAATACCTTCGACTGATTCAGGCTGGCCATGACCTCATATTCAACTGGCGACACGTGTTCGACAAAGCGCTGTGCATACACATCAGCACGCTCCTGTGCCACCGTACGACTCTGCTCGAGAGCCGTTACGCTCGCCTCCAACTGGGCGATGGATTGCTCTTGTACTGTCTGTGCGTAGCTGCCCAGTTCCACCAGATGGTTTTGCTGCAGTTCTTCCTGCTCGGCGCGGTCGCGACGCTCAAGCAGATTGAGTACCTGACTACCGTAATCCTGCAGTGCTTGCACGGCTCGCAATGCAACCTCGAATGTCACGCGCCAACGGAATGCGTTGACCACCAACCGCCCTCCCAAAGGCCTCGGGCCGGCGGCACCGGCCGCCGCGAGATCGCGCAGCAATTGATTCGGATCAGTCGCAGGGCTGAACAAGGGAATGTCCAGAGGCTTGCCGTCCAGCGAGAGGTTGTTACGCATGTTGAAAATGCGCTGCTGCGGCGCGGCAAACAGGTCGAGCAACGATTGATTGATGGGAATTTTGAATGGCTTGCAGGCCAATAGCCCAAGCATCGGCGCAGTATCTGAGCCGGACGGAACATCGGCCAGACTGAAGTTGAATGTCTGTTCGAATGTTTCCAGAGCCGGACGCGTGCCACACTGCAACAGCAGGTTGCCGACCGTATCGGTTTGCCAATGACTCACCGCCCGAGCATTGGGCGCCTTGCCCATCAGAAAGCCAGCCTGCACGTAACACAGTTTGGCCGCCACCAGGCTGTCTCGTGTCAGTTGGCGGTAATACCAATCCCCCCACGCCATCAGATTTTTAACGTACTCGGTAAACATCAGTATTCTGAAGTGCACTGGCTTCGAATAGCCGATGGCATCCGGGTCGGCCGGAGCCAGCGCTTCGCAGCCGGCATTGCCTTCATCCATCCCCAAGGGTCGGCTGCGCCAATAGCGCGGTTTAGCCGGCAGCGAGGCGTCCTCTTTGATCGCCTGCGGGTCAAAAATGTAATGCAGCCACTGTTGCGCCTCAAGATAACGTTCCTCATCACGCAGGCGTGTCGCCACAAGGTGCGGCAAATGAACAAACAATTCCCAGAAAAACAGCCCGTTGGCACCATCAAAAGCACCGTTTGGCTCGATGAAATCACTGCCTGTCGGCGGCGGTTCATGCATGAACTGGGTGTCCCAGTGCAACACCGCCTCCACCGAGATATTGGCGCGCCAGACCAGTTCCGGACCAATCTGCGAATTCAAGCGGGTGTATTGCAGCTTTAGCGACGATTGGTTGAATGAGAGAAACTGGGCGGCATCGACGGTGTTCTTCACCAGAGTGGGCGGGATGAAATCCAGCAGATTGGCAACATTCAGTGTGAATTTCTTGATGCCGTACGCTCCGGCGTCAAGAGCGAACGTGGTTTCCTTCGACCAGGTTCCTTTCGCTCGAGTGAACTCCTTCGAGGCGTCCACGCACCAGTTACCAGCAATAGCAAGAGACGCCTCGACGTCCAGCGGATCATCATCTGTTCTATTCAACAACTGCAATTTAACGGTCGTCTTAGCGTCACCCGATTGGCCCGTGGGCATACAAAATCCCCGCACCACCAGTACATCTTGACCCGCCGCACCTTCACCTTCACGTCGTGCCGTGACGTGCAACCCCAGAAACGCGGCCATCGTACCGCCTGCTTCTACCCGGCTGACAATTTCTACTTGGCTGGGCAGTCGATGCTGAACGGTCTCGGGAGTCTTGAAGCGCGTCTCCCTCGCCTTGTCCAGCCACGCGCCATCGTCATATGTCACGGGGCGCATCAGTACGTCGTGAACCGTACGCGCCGACACTTCATGAGGGCCATATACCCCTTCGAACAGGATGCCCAGCGTCCCTTTGGGTTCCACAGAATCGGTGCGCACCGTCGCCACCATGGCAGTAAAGGAAAACCTGTCCCCTTCATCAGTACTCCTTGAATACGCGGAACTGTGCACAATCAAGGGTGCCGACCATTGCCCGTTCTGCGTCATGAAAGCCAGATTGATATCCAGCTTGCCGTCTATGGACTCTTCCTTGTCTTTACCGGCGACCGGCTCGCGCCACTCCGCCCAGACCAGACACAATCGGCCATTCCAGAACACCGGGCGTATATCCACAACCCGATTGGCTGGCTGAACCTCAATGGCTTGCCATTCGCTCCACGCCGCCGGGTTGACCGCCGTACAGGTCGGCGTCAGCTCAATCTGTGCCCTGCGCCAGAAGTACTGGCACGGTTGCACACGCTGGCGCCCGATGAAGTAATAATCGGCACGTTCAGGCGTATCTCCGTCCATGTAGCAACTGAGAACATCCAGATCGCAGGTTTGCTCGAACGTTTGCAAATATCCGCGCATCGCTGCCTGAACCGAATCCACACTCAAGCGCGTTTGATTGAGGTCGTTTTCAAGGTTTTTGAACAGGCTGGTCTTGCGCTGGCGGACAAACGGGGTGATGTAGTTTTCCGGGTAGAGGCTGATCAGTTGTACTGCTGCCCAGTCCGGATAGTTGCTGTAGAGGTCCCACTGCGCCAGATGCTCTGCGGGCACTTGGTAATTGGTGAAGCCCGGTTCCAGTTTGCGATGCACCGCATTTATGTACTGCTGCACGCAACTGATCGCTTCAGCGACCCATGAGCTTTGCCTGGCATAAGTGTCCAGTGGATCCATGCGCAGCAATTCAAACAGATCTTCCGGCGTTTTCAGGAACGGGTACTTTTGCCTGTTGACCTTTCCAATGCAGTAATCGAGCAACGCCGAACGACGTTTTTCCAGCAAATCACCAGTGCTGTTCAAATCCATGATCCGTGCTCCCTGAGACAAAATCCTGGGTCAAATGGCCGTGAGGCCACGCTGCTCATTGCTCGGCTTCATGCCGGCAAAGGTGATGGGCTCGAAATAGGCTTCTATTTCGCCACCATCGGTACGCACGCTGAATACGAATGTCCCGCCGGTGGGGCTGGAGACGACCACGCGCGTCACCCCTTCCTGATTGGTGAATCCATCAGCCGGTCGGATGATCGCTTCATTGATTTTCGATGGCGGCACGCTTTCCACGAACCATTTCACAAGCACGTCTTTCCCGAGGTTGCCGTATCTGTCTTCCGCCGTTGCGTAAAGCTCGATTTCCTGCCCTCGGGGAACTATCCCCAGCGGTATCGGGGATTTGAACTCACTGGGAAACCCCATGGTGCTGCCATCAAAGTTGATATAGACGGGGGCGACAGGCTCGGGCGCGAACAAGTCCAGCCAGTAAAGGATCTGGTCTACTCCCATGACCTCGCCAGGCCTGTATTCAACCTCGACCTCACCGTTTATATCGGTTGCTATGTTTCGCATGGTCCCTAATGTGGTTTGCCAGTTAACGTTGACACCCGAAAGGGGGGTGTCTGCAGCATCTGTGACAGTCACTTTATAGGTAGCTTTTTCATCAGCTTTTTTTGCAATCAAATAGTTGCTGTCAATGATTTCAGACCTGGTTTTGACCAATGCCTTGAGGTCTCCCGGTGCATGCACCAGTGGTACCTGGCGTCGGGACTCGTTCAGCAAGGCAAGCTCAGCGGCCTTGGCGTAGGCCACCTTGTCCACCGTCTCAGGCAGATTGCCGATCTGGAAAATCGTCGATGCGTCCATGCCGGTTTTGCTTGATAGCACGCGTACACGCATCAACAGATCGAGTTCGATGAGACCTCCGAGCACCAGATTTCCAGACCGGTCGATGTGTTTCAGACAGTCGCGCGCTTCCTGCGCGCTCCAGCCGAAAAACTCAGCCAGTCTGATTGCCGAGGCCTGTTGCGCCAGCCACAATGCATTCCCTGAGATCTCAGGCAGGGCATTGACCTCGCGCAGGTAATCCAGCAGCTTTTGTGGCGGTTGCTGGCCAAGATCGAAGGCGCGCGTCAGCGTGCTCAAGTAGTACAGAGTGCGCACCGAGAGTTCAGGCTCAGCGTTCGGGTTCTTGCCAAACCAGACCTTGTGGCCGTAATCCACGTAGTCCTGCAATAATTCAGCACTGAGGTTCAGTGTCATGGCCACTTCACTGCGCCGCCGCACTTCGGCCAATAAATCGAACAATGGACCGCCAGCGTCACGACGTCCCTGCTCAATATGCGCAACCACCTGATCCAGAAAAGAGTGAGCGGTTGAATTCGCCCAACTCAATATCGGTATGGCGTGCCCGGCCGGGATCCCGGCATAGACGGCCAACGTCTCCTTCAACAGTGATAATTGAGCATCCCGGGCCTGCAAAAGCACTGTGAGCATTGTGTTGACGAGGGTGTCATGCACAAACTTGTCGAACCCACCAAAAGCATTTTCCACAACCCACAGGAGTTTCGTGCGCACGACAGCCTCGTATGCCTCTGGCGTTCCAGCGAAGGGCAACACCAGTCCGTAATGATCGACGAGAGCTCCCCCCCCCTACTGGTCGACAGGAAGTCCATCCAGTCGACCACGCCAACAGAAGTAACGCCTGCCGTCAAAAAGGCATTATTGGACAGCCGCGCAGCTGGCAGGAGGTTGGTGATTTGATCGAAGAATTGCAGGTCCGACTCGCTCGCCATGCTGACCCGCTGCGGTACGGCAATGTGTCGCAACATCCAGAGCACCGACAGATTACTTTGCTCGCACCATTGCACACAGGTGTCCATGGCTTCGACCAGACTCAGCACATCCGGTTTGGTGCTCGCCGAGGCGTTGATCACCGGCACGCCTGCCAGGCCATCGACCCATTGCTGCCCGCCCAACAACGTCAGCATCAATACACCTTCGACCGGTGTCATGTTAAACAGCCGCGGCAGTATGACCAGGCGACAAAAACTGGAAACGATCGCGGGGGTGAGACGCAAGGTTTCTTCACACTTGTGTGCGCCGGCGACCGCCAGAGCCAGATAATGATAGGTCTGCAGATCGATACCCAAGCCATTGCACAGCTGGCTGATCGTCAGATCGGCTACACCGGGTACCGGCGTCACCGGGAACAATCCATCACCGAGTTTCAAGGGTTCGCGATATGCCCCCTGACCATTGAAGATCTGATCGAATTGCGAAAGGGTTTCGCCACGACCATAGATCGATAATTGGTCAACAATGACAGCGAAATCCGCCGCCGTGCAGCGATAGCGTTCGCGCAAATGCTGGAACAACCCCAACGCATGCACGACGCTGTCCGATATCACCCATGTCGGCTCACTTGTAGTGCTACGAGCTTCAGCTCTGATTGCCGCCGTCAACAGGGCATCCACCTGGTCGCTCGGCAAATCAAGCCAGATGTCCAGGCGCAGTTTGCGGTTCATCCGGTCGATTGCAGTCAGACCTGCCAAGGTCTCGGGTTTAACCGTCAGCGTGTTGAATTCTGCGTAGTCGATATGGATACCGGGGTGCACATTGGCATTGATATAAACGGAGCCAGAACGCGCACTTTCCGCAAATGAGTCCGTATTGTCGACATAGTCGATGTTCCTCGAGCGCACCGGTGCAAAATCACCCACCGATAACAATCGTTCGATCTCCACCGCTCCGAGTTTGGTTGCTTCACCGAAATACTTGACCTGGTTGAAGGTCTTCCAATCAGACTTGTCAGTATCGAAGTTGTCTCGGTAAAACGTCTCGGCATGCGATAAATCGTACATAGGTTCAGTCAGCAGATTTCGCTGATATGGGCCCAGCCGCGAGGCATGCGCCAACGCCCGAGTGTTACGGGCAGCACCGACAACCGACGTTAGAAAATAGGGATAGGACAGATCAATGGTGCGGTCGAAATCGCCCACCGAAAGCCCTTTGGAGCGCGCCACACCGTCAATCGTGACCCAATGCTGATAGTAAGGCAGGCCGTTGGGATAGCGCGCGGTGATCAAGGCATCTTCGATTGACCCTGGTTGCTCTGCCGTGATGAATTTCTCCAGCACCGCGATGATAATGTCGACCGACGACACCGCCTGATGCACCGCTGGCCCGTCGACAGACAGCAACTTCAAGTCGGTACGGCGGTCATGCAGCAGGAGCTTTTCTTTCGCGTCACCATTAGGTTCGATACGCAGTAGAACCCAGCGCAACAGATCGATCAGGTATGCCACGGGCGAGATGCATGATTCCAACGCCTCGGGGGGGCACATGCTATCGAATCGGGTAGGGAAGATAATCTCGTATTTCGGGCCATCAACCATCGACAGCAGCCCGCTCGACGGACCGGTCTGTATGGTTTTATCGCCCTTTAAAGTGTGTTCGATAAACTCACGCCGGATATACGTGACGTAACTGTTGGCCCGCCGGATGAGCTGGCGGGCGTCGCCCACACTGAGTTGGTGCTCACTGACCAAGGCCTGAGCGCCTTTTTCCACCAGCGGAAAAATCGAACCGCCCTGCTCGAGATAAGACCTCAGCTTCTCCAGCCCGGCGTTTTCTGTGATTTGTGCTTCACCAAATATTTGCTCGAACATCTGCACAACGGGGCGGGACGCAACAGTCATGATCAATATCCTTGAGACGATAGCGGGTGCCGGCAACCTGGCTTCACCATCAGATTGCCGGTGGGTGCATAAGGATTTAGCGCTTTTGAGTGACATTCGCCTACTGTCAGATCTGACAGTATTTATGACCACTCATCGGAAAATTGACTTATGAAAATTTCGAAGAACCCGGTTCGACCTCAAAGCGCTCGCTATCAATCCAGTCAGAGCCTTTTTCAGCATCGGTGAGGCTCTGCCTGAATCGAAACCATTGCCCTCCCGCCATCAGCAACGGTC
Source organism: Pseudomonas sp. MC6 (assembly GCF_054790575.1). Taxonomy (NCBI): domain Bacteria; kingdom Pseudomonadati; phylum Pseudomonadota; class Gammaproteobacteria; order Pseudomonadales; family Pseudomonadaceae; genus Pseudomonas; species Pseudomonas sp. MC6. Next base: position 6,505,893 of record NZ_CP186504.1, on the reverse strand, counting down.
CGGACTGCGCTTGCCAGCCGTTCAAGGGATCGACGGGAATGTTCGCGGTCAATACCAGATCCGGGTTGAACCAGCTCACGACTGCTCCGACGCCTTGGCGACCGTTGCCTGCCAGGGACACCGGGTTAGCCACCCAACTACCTGGTGCCGGCACCTCAATGGTGGGCTCGTAAGTGTTCAACACAATCGGCCGCGTTGCCGGCGCCGATTCGAATTCACCGAGCGCCGAGACCACCTCCAGCAAAGAATCGCCACCAGGCTGGTCGAGTTCCAGCCTCACCCACCAAGTGCGATCGGCCCTCACAGGGGCACTTTGATGTGCACTGCCCACCTTGACCGTGACTGTGTCGCCCGACACGCCGAAACCGGACACAACCAATACCCGCCCGGCATGATCATCTGTCGTCGGGGATTCGATATCAGGTGCTTTCGGGACGACCTGATAGGTCACCCGATCACTATCCCTCGAAGTTTGCGGGTCACCGTCATTGTCGTAAATTTGCAGGGCCCAGATGGTTTTATGACCCACCGGCAAGGTCACCACAACACTCCATTCGCCTTCGCTATTTACCTCCGCTTCGGTGAGTGGCGCAGAAGTATCGCCGAGCATCCACACTTCGACCTGTGCGTACGGCATCCCCTTCCCGGAGAGCGTCGAGGTGCGTGACAACTTTTCTCCGCCGTTCGGACAAGTAATCTCCGGAGGGAGTACAACTGCCTTGAATTTGCATTGCTCACTTCGCTTGAAAGGTCGCTCGTAGATCGTTTGCTCCGCCCGAATGACATGCTCGTCAAAAGCCAGACCGGTGAGGTCGATTGACCATTTATCATTGTTGGTGAGCCTCTGCGGCAAAGTCAGATACTTCCCGAATCGGTCATCCCACAATCGCATCGTGGCGCCCTCCATGCCGCCCGAGCCGGTGACGGATATGTCACGGGGTACTTCACTGCCTTGCAGCGGATAAGTGATGACCGGTTGGGCTATCACAGGATAAACCGTGAAAGTCCTGTCCACTTTCGGTGAATCAAGCCCTTGGGCAACCTGATGCACTTCGATCTTGTGAGGGGTATTCACGCTAAAGGGGGTGGGTCGCTGGAACGTCCAGACCTTTGCAACGACGTTCACTTTATACGTCTGTGGATCATCGCTGAAGTTGATGTACACCTCCGCTCCCGACCAACCGCTGCCGCTGAATACCGGGGAAAGGCCCTCTTCGGAAGGTACGTTGAGTTCGGGCGCCAATGGCGGAATAGTGACGTTGAGGACGCACCAGGTGGGTGACCATTGACCATTCAAAACTTGTTTGATGTGGACTTCCCGATTGTTTGTGGGTCCCCACTCTGCCGAAGCTGTGGTTGACCATTCATTACCGACAACATCTTTCGCTGGCGCGGCCAGGTTGGCACTGTTGGGATGACGAACGTGCACCGTGGCGCCATTGAAACCTTTGCCACTGAAGGTTGGCCGGTATTCCACGGTGTGCTTCAAATCGCTGACATCAGGCAGCGCTTTGTTCAGAGTGAATTCCAGGGGCAGCGATTCGATCCAGCCGCCAGCACCGTCGGTAAGTTTCTGAACAATTGTCAGCTTGTATGTACCAACCGGCCAGTTCGTTGCGATGGTTTCCCATTTGCCATTCGCCACGACAACAGGGGGCGGAGGTGTTGCACTCGGGTCACTGTCGATAGTGAACTGCACTGTGGCGCGGTCATGGCCCGCTCCAGAGAATTTCACTGTGGTGTCAGTGGGATAGGTGACGACAGGGTCGGCCAACTTTGGAGGGCGGATTTTGAAGGCGCGGGCAGCGCTGGGCGTCGATGGAATGCCATCCACTTCCTGCACTGCTACAAGGGACAGCACTCCTGGGGCGAGGCTTGCCAGTGATGCGGCCCAATCTCCGGCCGTCGCACCGGGAATACTGATCAACGGCGGATTGCCGGACAGATCCTTGAAGATCTTGATGGTCGCATTTGCCACCGCGCCTTTCCCAGTGAGGGTGAACGATGTGTTTTGTATGCTTGCTGCAGGAGGACCGGCGATCAGAAGCACGGGAGGCCGGATTTGCAGTGACAACGTTTGGCTACGGCCTGAGCGGACGTTATTCGAAATCTGTTCGACGACGAGATTGAGCTTACCCGACGGTACTCCAGTGAGCGGAATACTCCAGGCACCATCGCCCGCTGGCACGGTGCCCGAGCCATAAAGCGGAGTGTCACCCACAGGGGGCAGCACCTCCAGCCGGGCGCCGGGCGTACCGTTGTTACCTTCCAACAGGAAAGACTGATCGTTCAAGGAAGACGGTAGTGGTTTGAGGACCACAGGTGGGGCCAGCACCGTGAAGAGCACAGGTAATGTATATATGCTGGTCGTACCGACATGAGAAACCAAAGCACTGACCGACACGGGACCATTGAGCGTATTCGCTGTAAGAGGCGCTTGCCAGTTTCCTTGGCCATCAATGGTAGTTTCAGCGCTCAGAACTTCACCATGATGGGGAGGAGACTTGACGATGAGCACCTTCGAGTTCGGAGCACCGATGCCACGAAAAATCAGGCCGTTAGCGAGTTCAGGAGTGTTGGGTCTCGGAAAAGTCAAGATTGCTCGATAGATCTCCATTGGCGCTGTACGTTCAGAATACTGTCCGTCGAGTCTCTGAAGTACTTCGATTCTGCTTTTGTTTACGTTAACGGGGAAAGTGATCGCCCCACTCCATTTTCCGGATGTAACAGGCGCCCCCCCAATTACTCCAGTCGGCGTACCCGCGACATAAATAAAGACATACGCTCCGGAAATACCTGTGCCTGCGCCGGGATAAGGTGAACCGGAAATGTTTTTGATCAGATTGATGGTCGGGGGGGGAGGAGGTATGGAATCAAGAGAGACGTCAGAACTCTCGACAGGGAAGTCAACCTGTTCGGATCCACTTTCAACTTCGCCACCCCCTTGTGGGACTTCCAGGGACTCGCCAGGCGTGTCCTCATTTGTACCGTCATTAGATATGGACATAACTGTCTCCTGGACTGTTCAAGAATGGCGATGCTGAGTGCAAAAAATCCTAGGGCGAACTCGTGCACTTGCGCACCTGATACTTCTGACAGTCCCGACCAACGGCAACACTTCCCACAACCTACTCTGACTGCGTCCTGCAAGGGGAGTGACAGCGGGCTACATCGATCACTACTCAAAAAAGCCGCTACTGCGCCGTCGCGCAATTACGTGAATCGTGGCATGCAGATACTCATGGTCGCGCCTGACGTTAACCCCGAAGCGATGGCCATTCAAACCTACTAAACCTTTTCTTCGGTCAGCATTCTGCTGCTCGACCCCGTGACAGCCCCGAAGACAAGCCAAGGCATCTGACGATGGCGATCTATCAATTGAGAGAGATGGGAGTTATTACAGGTGGAGAAGGCGCTGGATCAGGAGCGAGTGATCGCTGTGGTCTGGTTTTGGATCAGGGGAACCTGTGAAGACTCCATCGTTCGCAAGCCCGCTCCGACAGGGTCTGCGTCGACAGCAGCTCTCATGCACAGTGCCAAACTTACAGGCGGCGGCTTACCAGCAATGGCAACAGCGAGCGCCGCCGAAATCAAGCCGAAGCCGGCAACGGCTGAAAACTGAAATACTGCCGCAACGCCTGCACCAACTGGCCAAACTCCACCGGCGGCTGCAGGAGAATGAACCCGGCGTCGTAATGCAGTGGTGTGGCGTCTTCATGGCACCAGACGCAACACGCGGTGAAGTCCATGACCTGTTGGCAGCCATCGCTGGCGGGGATTTTCAGGCGTAGCTGGAAGTCCACGCCCACCATCATCGGCAACTGGCTGATCAGCATCAGCCCGTCTGCGGAGACATTGCCGAGAAAACCGATCTGTTTGTCGGTAACGGTATTGAACACTCTGAGGAAATACGGCAATTGATGCCGTTCGATCCGGCGGTCGGTAAACATGCGCAGTTCGCCATGCAAGGCTCCGTCACAGAGCCGCACCTTTGCTTCGGAACGTTCCTGCATTGCAGGCCCGCTCTCCCCGCTTCCGGTGTGACGGTCGCTACGTCGCCGTCACTTGACCACTTGCCAGTCGCAGGTGTTGCTCCGGGTTTACAGATTCGGCTCTAAACCCGGGTTATTCGACTATAGCTCAGCTTGTACACACGGCCAGATTTTGTATGACAACTGTCATCAGAAGCGGGTCGGGCGCACCACGGCAGCGGCACTGCGCGTCGGGTAATGGCCCAGGCTCTGCAAGGTTTCCAGACGCGCGCGGGCGCGGAAGGCGTATTCGCTGTTCGGGTAAGACGCAATGATGAACTGGTAGGTCTGCGCCGCGTCGACAAACATCTTCTGCCGTTCCAGACACTGGCCGCGCATCATCGACACTTCCGGCCACACGTACGGGCGGGCACGGCTGGCGCGTTCGACCTTGGACAGTTCGAGCATGACCTGCTCGCAATTGCCGCGGTCATAGGCGCTGTAAGCGTTGTTCAAATGATGGTTCATCGACCAACGGGTGCAGCCCGTCACGGCGAGGACGCTGAGGGCAAGGGCGGCAATGGGCAACAATCGCATGGGGGTTCTCCTGTCTTGTGCTCTGTATCGACCCACGGTCGGAAATCTTCAGGCGCGTTTGTCCCAAAGTTGCCTTGTTCAATAAAGAAACCATTAAGTAGTGCAAACGAACAATGACTACACCCTTCGAGCATAGTAGCCTTCGCTAGCGCTTGAACTCAGGAGTCTTTGCATGTCCGTCCGTCGTACCAAAATCGTCGCTACCCTTGGCCCGGCCAGTAACTCGCCGGAAGTTCTCGAACAGCTGATTCTGGCTGGTCTGGACGTTGCCCGTCTGAACTTCTCCCACGGCACCCCCGACGAGCACAAGGCTCGCGCGAAGCTGGTGCGTGACCTCGCTGCCAAGCACGGCCGCTTCGTCGCCCTGCTCGGTGACCTGCAAGGCCCGAAAATCCGTATCGCCAAATTCGCCAACAAGAAGATCGAGCTGAAGATCGGTGACAAGTTCACCTTCTCCACCAGCCATCCGTTGACCGAAGGCAACCAGCAAGTGGTCGGCATCGACTACCCGGATCTGGTCAAGGACTGCGGCGTGGGCGACGAGCTGCTGCTCGACGACGGCCGTGTGGTGATGCGCGTTGATACCCAAACTGACGACGCATTGCATTGCACCGTGACCATCGGCGGCCCGCTGTCCGACCACAAAGGCATCAACCGTCGCGGTGGCGGCCTGACCGCGCCGGCCCTGACTGAAAAAGACAAGGCCGACATCAAGCTCGCCGCTGAAATGGAAGTCGACTACCTCGCAGTGTCCTTCCCGCGTGACGCTGCCGACATGGAATACGCCCGTCAACTGCGCGACGAAGCCGGCGGCACTGCCTGGCTGGTGGCGAAGATCGAACGTGCTGAAGCCGTGGCCGATGACGAAACCCTCGACGGCCTGATCAAGGCGTCCGACGCAGTGATGGTTGCCCGTGGTGACCTCGGTGTGGAAATCGGCGACGCCGAACTGGTGGGCATTCAGAAGAAAATCATTCTGCACGCACGCCGCCACAACAAGGCTGTGATCGTCGCGACCCAGATGATGGAGTCGATGATCCAGAACCCGATGCCGACCCGCGCCGAAGTGTCCGACGTGGCCAACGCCGTGCTCGACTACACCGACGCCGTGATGCTGTCTGCTGAATCCGCTGCCGGTCTGTACCCACTGGAAGCTGTGCAAGCGATGGCGCGCATCTGCGTTGGCGCTGAAAAGCACCCGACCGGTAAAACGTCCAGCCACCGCATCGGCAAGGAATTCACCCGCTGCGACGAAAGCATCGCACTGGCGACCATGTACACCGCCAACCACTTCCCGGGCGTCAAAGCGATCATCGCCCTGACCGAAAGTGGCTACACCCCGCTGATCATGTCGCGTATCCGTTCTTCGGTGCCGATCTATGCGTTCTCGCCGCACCGCGAGACTCAGGCGCGCGCAGCCATGTTCCGTGGCGTGTACACCGTACCGTTCGATCCGGCCTCGCTGGAACCGCACGAAGTCAGCCAGAAGGCGATCGACGAACTGGTCAAGCGCGGCGTTGTGGAAAAAGGCGACTGGGTCATCCTGACCAAGGGCGACAGCTACCACACCACCGGCGGCACCAACGGCATGAAGATCCTGCACGTGGGCGACCCGCAGGTCTGAGTGATGCGCTGAAAAACCAAAGCCCCGCCATGTGAATGGCGGGGCTTTTTGTTGTCTGCGTTGAATCCGACCGGTTCTTTCAAGTCGATGTATAACGCATTACACCTCGGTCGGCTCCCTCTGGGAGAGGGCTGGGCGGGCGGCGTTCCAATGAGGGTTGGCTTTTCAATGCCGTTTGATAAACCCGGTCAACGCCGCCATTGCTTCCGGCGAACGAAGGCGCTGGGTGAACAACACGCCCTCCTCCTCGATCACCTTGCGAATCAACTCGCGATCCGGGGCTTTCATCAATTGTTTGCTGATGCGCACCGCTTCCGCCGGCAATTCTTCAAAACGCAATGCCACTTCCCGTGCCTTGCGCAACGCCGCTTCACCACTGCCCAACGCCTCAGTGGCAATCCCCCACTGCGCAGCCTGTTCACCGCTAAATCCTTCGCCGAGCAACAACAACTCCGCCGCTTTGGTCTGCCCAAGCAAACGCGGCAGGATCAGGCTCGAGCCGAATTCCGGGCACAACCCAAGATTGACGAACGGCATGCGCAACCGCGCATCGCCGCTGACGTAAACCAGATCGCAATGCAACAACAGCGTGGTGCCGATGCCCACCGCCGCGCCGGCTACAGCGGCAATCACCGGCTTGCGGCATTCGAGCAGATTGAGCATGAAATGAAACACCGGGCTGTCGAGGTCGCTCGGCGGTTGCTGGATAAAGTCGGCGATGTCGTTGCCGGCGGTGAAGCACGCGGCGCTGCCGGTGATCAGCACGGCGTTGATCTCAGGATCGCCATCGGCCTGCTTCAGCGCTTCGGCGAGACGGCTGTACATGGCGCGGGTCAGGGCGTTTTTCTTGTCCGGGCGATTGAGCCGCAGGGTCAGCAAACCGCGTTCGCGCTCCAGCAGGATGGCATCAGTCATGGCGTGTCTCGCGTCTGAAATTCAGCGCTCAACCACGGCTCAAAAATACGTCGGCCAGCAGTTGGTTGCGCGGCAATCCGGCCAGGTACAGACGCCTTGCGAAAGCGTCGACACTGGTCGTCGAGCCGCAGACTAAGGCCAGGGTTTGCCGGGAAACAAGGCGCAGTTGCGCCAAAGCGGCGGCTGAGTCGGCCGCCGCCCACAGTTCGACAGTGAGGTTTTCGCGCTGTGCGGCCAGTGCGGCAAGGGGTTTGGCCAGATAGTGTTCATCAGCGTCATGAGCCACATGAATGACGCGGATCGCGCCTTGGTGATCCTGACGCAAGGCTTCGCGCAGCACGCCGAACAACGGGCCAAGACCGGTGCCGGCGGCGAGCAGCCATAGCGGCCGGCTGTGCCAGTCGGGGTCGTAATGCAAGGCGCCGCCGCGCAATTCGCCAAGGCGAATCGCGTCGCCGATCTGCAAACGTCGCGCCGCATCACTGAATTCGCCTGGCTGACGGCAATCAAGGTGGAATTCGAGAAAACGGTCTTCTTCCGGCAGGCTCGCCAGCGAATATGGCCGAGCGATGTGATCGATCCACAACACCAGATGTTGCCCGGCGCTGTAGCGCAACGGCCGTTGCGGGGTCAGACGCAAGCGCAGGACGCTGTCGCTGAGCCAGTCCAGCGCCTCGACCACCGCCGGGCGACCGTCGGTGACCGGGTCGAAGGTGTGCACCTGCAAGTCTTCGACGACCTGACACTGGCACGCCAGACGCCAGCCTTGCTGACGCTGTTCGGCGCTCAAGGCGTCCGGGCGATTGTCGGTGGGCAGGCCTTGCACGCATTGCACCAGACAGGCATGACAACTGCCGGCGCGGCAGCTGTAAGGCACAGCGACGCCGTTCTGATTGAGGGCATCGAGCAGATTGCTGCCCGCCGCCACTGACCATTGTCGTTCACCGACGCGAAGTTCAGGCATCGACGCTCTCCCACGCGGCCGCACAACGATTGCGCCCGTCACGCTTGGCCCGATACAACGCCTGATCGGCACGCTGCAAGGCGTCGTCCAGATCATCGCCCAACGCCAGCAGGGTCATGCCGGCCGACAGGCTGAGGTTGCGCACATTCAGTCCGACCAATTCGACGTCGGTGAAGGCGATGCGCAGACGCTCGCAACACGCGGTCAGCCGTTCGGCATCGCAATCGGGCAGCAACAGGACGAATTCCTCACCACCATAGCGCGCCAGCACATCGCCGTCGCGCAGACAGGCTTGGGCAACGCCGGCGAAGGCCTGCAACACCTGATCGCCGGCGGCATGGCCGTGCAGGTCATTGATGCGTTTGAAGTGGTCGAGGTCGATCAGTGCCAGACCGTGCACGACATCATCGTCCATTGCATTGAGTTCACGTGTGGCCAGACGCAGAAAGTGCCGACGATTGAACAGGCCGGTCAATTCGTCGGTGGCAACCAGATCTTCGAGCTGACGCATCATCCCGCGCAGGGTGTCCTGATGCGCCTGCAAGGCAAACCGGCGCTGGCGCTGGCGTTGCCGCGAAACCTGGACGAACCGTGCGTAAAGCACCAGCCACGCCAGCACCATCGCCAGAATGCACACCTGCAGGGCAGCAAGCGCCGGTTCGCGCAAGCGGAAGTGGTAGCCGTCCCACAGGGTGATCGCGCAGAAACTGAAGAACACCAGCAGTGCGCAGCGGATGAACGCCCGTCGACTGAGATGGAACAGGCCGAACAGCAGGATCAGCACGTAGAACACCAGAAAGGCGCCACGGGCTTCATCCAGATGGGCGATCAGCCAGGTCTGCCAGCCGAGACCGACCAACACCTGCGCTTCGGTCAGGCTGGGATCGGCAAAGCGCAGGTTGCGCCCGCTCCAGAACAGCGCGAACAGCACCGACTGGCTGATCACCACCAGCGCACTGCCAATGGTCACGGAGCTCAGGGACTGGGCGTAATGTCCGGTAAAAAACGCCAGCCACAGCAGCAGCAAAGCCAATCCATAGGTGGCTGCAGCGAGGGCAAAGCGTTTGAGCAAAAGACGTTGAATGGCGTTATGGGTCAATCGTTGACTCACCGTGCGAAAAGAGGCTGACCGAGTGTCCTACTCTACAGACCGGCTGCCACTTTAGAGGCGTAGTCGATAAATGACCACCGATTTTCGGGCTCGAAATTTGACGTCAAAAGTGTGGCCTGCGTCTACCGTCAAAAGCCCCTCACCCTAGCCCTCTCCCAGAGGGAGAGGGGACTGACCGAGTTGTTTTTCCGAGTTACACCGACCTGAAATACCGAGCCGAACTCAGGCTTGAACAACATGAAGATCAGCTTCCTTTCCCGAGTCGAACTCAGGTCTGAACTACATGAAGGTCGGCTCCCTTTCCCCCTCGCCCCCTTGGGGGAGAGGGCTGGGGTGAGGGGGTAGATGCTGAAGTGCAAACCCGATGTCCGATATTCGCCCACCCATGCGACCAACGAATGACTGCCGGCGCGTGTATGCCCCAGCGAGGCGCGGTATACTGCCGCGCCTTTTTAGCGTCGCGCCAGCAGCCCCGGCGTGCCCGGCCCCAAGGGCCAGCTTCAAGTTGCAAGCTTCAAGCCGCTAGCTCAAGCAGTCCGCGTACTGCTCCAACTTGCCGCTGAAAGTTTGAAGCTTGTAGCTGCCCCATAGAATGTTCCCGTCTTTTAGAGGAGCGCGACTCATGACCGTGATCAAGCAAGACGACCTGATTCAGAGCGTTGCCGACGCCCTGCAGTTCATTTCCTATTACCACCCCGTGGATTTCATCCAGGCGATGCACGAAGCCTACCTGCGCGAAGAATCGCCAGCGGCCCGTGACTCGATGGCGCAGATCCTGATCAACTCGCGCATGTGCGCCACCGGCCATCGCCCGATTTGCCAGGACACCGGTATCGTTACCGTGTTCGTGCGCGTCGGCATGGACGTGCGTTGGGATGGCGCCACCATGGGCCTGGACGACATGATCAACGAAGGCGTGCGTCGCGCCTATAACCTGCCGGAAAACGTCCTGCGCGCCTCGATCCTCGCCGACCCGGCGGGCGCTCGCAAAAACACCAAGGACAACACCCCTGCCGTGATTCACTACTCCATCGTCCCGGGCAACACCGTGGAAGTGGACGTGGCGGCCAAAGGCGGCGGTTCCGAGAACAAGTCGAAAATGGCCATGCTCAACCCGTCCGACTCGATCGTTGACTGGGTGCTGAAGACCGTTCCGACCATGGGCGCCGGCTGGTGCCCACCGGGCATGCTCGGCATCGGCATCGGCGGCACCGCCGAGAAAGCCGCAGTCATGGCCAAAGAAGTGTTGATGGAATCCATCGACATTCACGAGCTGAAGGCCCGTGGCCCACAGAACCGCATCGAAGAAATGCGTCTGGAGTTGTTCGAGAAGGTCAACCAGTTGGGCATCGGCGCCCAGGGCCTCGGTGGCCTGACCACCGTGCTCGACGTGAAAATCATGGACTACCCGACCCACGCCGCCTCGCTGCCGGTGTGCATGATCCCGAACTGCGCCGCCACCCGTCACGCGCACTTTGTGCTCGACGGTTCCGGCCCGGCCTCGCTGGAAGCGCCTCCGCTGGACGCCTACCCGGAAATCGTCTGGGAAGCCGGCCCGTCGGCCCGTCGTGTCAACCTCGACACCTTGACTCCGGAAGACGTGCAGAGCTGGAAGCCGGGCGAAACCGTCCTGCTCAACGGCAAAATGCTCACCGGTCGCGACGCCGCGCACAAGCGCATGGTCGAGATGCTCAACAAGGGTGAAACCCTGCCGGTCGACCTCAAAGGTCGCTTCATCTACTACGTCGGTCCGGTTGATCCGGTCGGTGACGAAGTGGTTGGCCCGGCGGGCCCGACCACCGCAACGCGGATGGACAAGTTCACCCGGCAGATCCTTGAGCAAACCGGCTTGCTGGGCATGATCGGCAAATCCGAGCGCGGCCCTACCGCGATCGAAGCGATCAAGGACAACAAAGCCGTGTACCTGATGGCCGTTGGCGGCGCGGCTTATCTGGTTGCTCAGGCGATCAAGAAGTCGAAGGTGCTGGCATTCGCCGAACTGGGCATGGAAGCGATCTACGAGTTCGAGGTCAAGGACATGCCGGTCACCGTCGCGGTGGACAGCAAAGGTGAATCGGTACACATCACCGGCCCGGCGATCTGGCAACAGAAGATCAGCGAAAGCCTGGCGGTAGAAGTGCAGTAAGCCCTTCGCTCCAATAAAAAACGGCCGGTTCATCCGCAGGGATGAGCCGGCCGTTTTTTGTATGTGTAACACTCTCGCGATAAAAAACCTGCCGAAGCACACAAAATGATCTTGCGCACCTGTCAGATCTGACAGGTTCATTTCAGCGCCATTCTTGTTAGCGTCAACCCATTCACGCCCAACCTGTGCGCAATGGATTCGACCATGGCCGAGCAACAAGAGCTGAGCATCACCACGCCTTCCATCGCCAAAAGCGCATCGATCGCCACCATCGGCAAAAGCTGGGGCGCCGTGGGGCCGACCGGCGCGGCGTCGTTCGATCTGCCGATTCCCGTTTCAGCCGGGCGCGGCTGGGATCCGCAATTTGCACTGGTCTACAGCAGCCAGAGCGGCAACGGTCCTTTCGGCCTCTCGTGGAACCTCAGCGGCGTAGGACAGATCAGCCGCCGCACCAACAAAGGTGTACCGCGTTACACCGACCACGACGAGATCATCGGCACCGATGGCGAAGTGTGGATGCCGGAGCTTGAGGCCGATGGCTCGATCAAATCGCGCGTGGAATCGCACTACAACGGTGTCGAGACCGGCCCGCACGACGTGGTGCGTTACTCGCCGAAGATCGAAAGCGATTTTGCCCTGCGCGAGCGCTGGCAGCCGCAAACGGAAAAAGCAGACGCCGGCGTGTTCTGGCTGATCCACGGTGCCGACGGCTCGCTGCACCTCTACGGAAAAACGGCCGCGTCGCGCATTGCCGATCCCGATGCACCGCAGCGAGTCGCCACCTGGTTGCTCTGCGAAAGTCTGAACGCTCGCGGCGAACATATCTGCTATGAGTACAAGGCCGATGACGAGGATCCCGCCCCCCTGCATGACTATCGAGCTCAGCGCTATCTGCGCCGCGTGTGCTACGGCAACTTCACCGCCAGCAGCGACCTTTACAGCTGGACAATAGACAATCCCGCCGACCTGGACTGGCACTTTCATCTGCTGTTCGATTACGGCGAGCGCAGCCCGTCACTGACCGAAATCCCGGCGTATGACGGGGCTCCATTGAAACCCTGGAATGTCAGGCCGGACCGTTTCTTGACCCACGGCCAGGGTTTTGAACTGGGCACACGCAGGCTTTGCCGGCAAACGTTGATGTTCCATCACTTTCCAAAGTCCCCAACTGACCGACCGAAACTGGTGCGCCGGCTGCTGCTGGAATACCACACGCCGCAGAACGTTACGCAGTGGGCTTACAGCCAGATCAGCGCGGCGCATTATCAGGCCTTCGATGCCAGCGGTGTTGTCGAAAACACACCACCGATCGAGTTTGAGTGCGCCCCTTTCGACCTCCGGAAAACGCCGTCTCGTTTGTTGGAAGCGAGTGTGCAACCCGGAATCGAAGACGCTGACTCTTTCCTTTGCGTCGATCTTTTCGGCGAAAGTCTGCCGGGGTTTCTCTGCCGCCATGACCAATGCTGGTACTACCGCGAACCGCTGCGAGGCAAGCCCGCAACGGATGAAATCACCTACGGGCCATGGACCGCACTGGACAAGATTCCGGTGGCCGATCGCATCCGCGCCGTGCTCCAACTGCTCACCGACATGACCGGCGACGGCCGCCTCGACTGGATCAGTGCGCAACCGGGCAGCAGCGGTTTCCGCACGCTGACCGCACAGCACGTATTCGCCGATTTCGTTCCCTTTGAAAAATTCCCGCTGGAGTTTTTCAACGCACGCTCGGTGCGGGGTGATTTCAGCGGCGACGGCCTGCTCTCCATTGGCTTGATCAGCCCTCACTCGGTCAAGGTCTACGCCAACCGACGCGAACACGGTTTCGCTGCCGCCGAAGAGGTCGCGCACCAGCCAATCGACGATCGCTTGCCAGTGTTCAGCGACTCCCCCACCGAACTGGTGCTGCTGGGCAATCTGCTGGGCAGCGACATGCCTGAGCTATGCCGCATTCGTCACGATGAAATCCGCTGCTGGCCGAACCTCGGTCATGGACGTTTTGGCAAAGGTCGCAAGATCTGCGAGTTGCCGTTCACCTACGAGCAATTCGATGCGTCTCGCGTACGTCTGGCTGACCTTGACGGCTCCGGCACGGCGGCATTGATTTATCTGAAAGCCGACTTTTTCGAGATCTACCTGAATCGCGGCGGCAACGGTGTGGAGCAGATTCCTGTTCTGGTGCCGTGGCCCGAGGGCGTGCGCTACGACCGCCTCAGCCAGGTCAGTTTTGCCGACCTGCAGGGCTTGGGGTGTGCCAGCCTGATTCTGACCGTGCCGTACTTGAAACCGCAGCATTGGCGCTACGATTTCGTCGACGCGAAGCCCTACCTGCTGACCGGCAGCAATAACAACATGGGTTGCAGCGCCGAGGTGGTCTACCGCAGTTCAGCGCAGGAATGGCTGGATGAAAAACAGCGCTTGCTCAGTCTCAAGCGCCTGCCGGTTTCACACTTGCCGTTCCCCGTGGCGGTGGTCAAAAAACAGCAACAGCTGGATGAAATCACCGGCAATTGCCTGACCCAGACCTTCACTTGGCGCGAAGGCGTCTACGACAGTCGTGAGCGCGAATTCCGCGGTTTCGGCCTGCTGCAACAAACCGACAGCGAGAGTGCCAGCGGTGACGACGACGTCGGCTTCAGCGAACCGGTGCGGGTGTGCACCTGGTTTCATACCGGACAGTCGATGGACCGGTCGCGCGATGGCTATTTCAATCACGACCCCGAGGCTGTGCCGCTGGGCAACACGCTGTTCAGTCGTTATCACGCCGAGGATGACTGCGAAGAACTGATAGCTGCGCCGGACGAGGACACCCGCTATCAGATCGCCCGGGCGCTGGTCGGCTCAGTCATTCGCACTGAAACCTGGGCCGATACCGAGGTGGATGCCCCCGGAATCGCCACACCCTACGCGGTCCAAGAGTCACGTTATCTGGTGCGCGAAGTGACCGCCCAAGGCCGCTATGCCGGCTTGATCGTGTTACCGCTGCTGCTGGAGAAAATCAGCTATCAGTACGACCGGTTCGTCGACGACCCGCAATGCCGCCAAGAGGTAAATCTGCGCTGGAATATCCATGGTCAGTCAACGCATTCACTGGTCATCAGCTTCGCCCGGCGCCTCACCGAAATGGACCAACCGCCGTTTGTCGATCTCGATGAGCGGCAATGGTGGTACGACGCTCACGACGAAGCCCAGCAATCGTTTTACCTGAGTGAGATCCGATCAGCGTTCATTGATCTGCTCACTGACTTGCAGCATTGGCGACTGAACTTGCCCTATCTGCAGCGCAGCAATGCGCTGGTCTTGCCCAAGGGCACCCTGCCCGGCGGGCTTACACCAGCGCAAGTTTGCTATGAAAGCCTGATGGCGCATGAAGATTCGCCGAGCTGGAATACCGAGCGGGTATTGACCACGCAGTCGGTGCAACGCTATCTGGATACCGACGGAACGCTGCTGGACGACGGCGTGGCCGGATTCGAAGCTCTGGTCGGCCCGCTGGAGCTGGCGCAACTGGACAAAACTGCACTGGACGCTTACAGCGTACTGCCCCCGCCATTCAACGTGCGGGACGAACTGCAAAAGATCGGTTATCTGCCGATGCCTTTCCTGTTCTGGGTGAGTCCATTGGGCGGTACGGAGCACGACCTGTGGTCGGCCAGTTTCGGCTATGCCGAATACGCTGGCCTCGACGGTTTCTACAAAGTACAGCGTTATCGCGAAACCCTCAGCCATGGCTACACCCGCGCCGAATACGACGCGCACGCACTGGCCGTGACGCGGGTGGTGCTGCCGGACGGCTGCACCACCCGCATTGAGTACGATTACCACGCGCTGCAACCGCTGAAGATCTTCGATGCCAATGACAACGTTCAGGAAGCGATCTACGAGCCATCCGGCCAGCCGATCGCCAGCAGCTTTTTCGGCACAGAAAACGGCCAGCCTGCCGGCTTCTGCCCGCTGGACAAGTACAGCATTCCAGAAGACCGGCGCCCGGAGACGGCCATTGCCGACCCGGCCGCTGCCGTACAGAAAGCAGCGAGCACTCTGCGCAAGGACCTGTTCAGCTGGATGGGCCAGATTGCGAATGACACCAGCGCTGCCAACGAATGGATTGCCAGCGGTTATTTGCTGCCCAGCGGCCACATCAGGGCCAGCGCGCGCCGTCGACTGGCCCAGCGTCACGGTAACCTGACGGCTGCCGAGCAGGCACTGTACGAGGCGATCGTTGCCGCCTGGCGCGAACCGGTGCACAGCGTCATGCTCACTGCCGACCGTTATCCCTACGATCCAGTGTCAGCGCTGATCCAGATCATCAAAGCCTGTGTCGACGGATTTGGCCGAGAACTGCAGACCCAACAATTGGTCGATCCGGGGATCGCCTATGCCGTGGACGCCAAAGGCTGGTTGATCGTAGAAAACGGCCAGTTGGTAACGGTTCAGGCAGACCCGCGCTGGCGCATCAGCGCGCGGGTCGAATACAACAACAAGGGCTTGCCGGTGCGGCAGTTCCGAGCGTTTTTCGCCGACACCCACCGTTACGTCAACGATGGATCCCTGCGCCAATCGGGCTTTTTCGATCAGTTGTTCTATGACGCTCTGGGGCGCCAGATCAAAGTGGTCAACGCCAAAGGCGACTTCTCCCGCGAGATGTACCATCCCTGGTATCACGCCAGCGAAGACTTCAATGACACCGCAGAGTCGCCTGCGTCCGCCAGGACTTCACGGCCGTGACCGCCAACGTGCATCGACGTACCCCGGCACTGGCCGTGAGCGACGCTCGGGGCCTGCCGGTGCGCCAAATTGCCTACCTGCGCAGCGCCGTCGGTGACGTGGCCGAAACCCTGCTAACCCGTCAGACACACGACCACGCTGGACATCCGGTCGCGCAATATGACCCACGCCTGCCGGCCCCGTGTCTGGTCACGGTCTACAGCCTGAACAGTGCCGTGTTGAAATCCGCCAGTGTCGACGCCGGCTGGCGCCTGAACTTGCCGGGCCTGGCCGGTGAACCTTTACAGCGCTGGGATGAACGTGGCAGCCATTGGCGCACGCGCTTCGATGAGCAATTGCGCGTCGTGGCCGTCGAGGAAAACGCCGAGGCCGATGTCGATGTGTTCACCTACGCCGATGCCTCGGCCGATGCCGCGCACAACCAGCGCGGCCAGTTGCTGGAACAGCAGGACCGCTCGGGTTCGCTGCGCGCCGACAGCTTCGCCCTTACCGGCCAGCCGCGGCAAGAGACGCGCACCTTCCACGATGACGCAGCGTTCACCCGTCATCAGGTTTTCAGCCCATTGGGCGCGCTGCTGGAGCAGACCGATGCCGGCGGCCATCGGCAACAGTCGCGCTATGGTCTCGCCGGGCAACTCAAACACACGCAGTTGCTGATCAACGGCAAGACCGATTGGCAACCGGTGATACTGGACGCGCAGTACAACGCGGCCGAGCAGATCACCGAGCAACTGGCCGGCAACAAGGTCCTCAGCCAATGGAGCTATGACCCGGCGGACGGTCGCCTGCACACCCAGTCCAGCCGCAAGAGCGGCGGCGATGTCCTGCAAGACTTCGAATACTTTTACGACCGCGTCGGCAATATCACCCGCATCGAAGACCACGTCTTCCAGCCACGATATTTCGCCAATCAGTTCATCGACGGCCATCGCGATTTCATTTACGACTCGCTTTCCCGCGTGACCAGTGCCACGGGTTACGACGACGCCCCGCCCTCCGACATACCCGGCCTGCCGCAACCGGGCGACCCGAACAATCGCCTCAACTACACCCGGACGTATAAGTACGATCGTGGCGGCAACCTGATCGAACTTCGCCACGTGCGCGCTGGCAACAATTGCACTCGGCAGATGCGCATCGACCCGAACAGCAATCGCGGAGTGCGCTGGAAACCGGGTGATGCAGAACCGGTGTTCGATGTCCTGTTTGATCGACACGGCAATCAGCAAGCGGTGCAACCGGGACAACCGATCACCTGGAACGCCCGCAACGAAGTGCAAAAGGTGACCCTGATAGTGCGCGCAAACGAGCGCAGTGATGCCGAGCACTACGACTACAGTCAAGGCACACGTGTCCTCAAACACTACGAAACCTTCACCGCCAGCACCGAACATTTCCAGCAGGTGCGCTACCTGCCAGGTCTGGAAATCCGTACGCGGGATAACGGCGAAGAACTGCACGTTATCAATATCGGCAACGCGCGCTGCCTGCATTGGGTGGCGAAAAAACCCGAAGGCATCGACAACGATCAACTGCGTTACAGCCTCGAAGACCACCTTGGCTCCTGTGTCATGGAACTCGATCAACAGGCACAAGTGATCAGCCAGGAAGGCTATTACCCCTTCGGCGAAACGGCGTGGATGGCTTGTCGCAACGAAGTAGAGGTGAGTTACAGATTCATCCGTTATTCGGGCAAGGAGATGGATATCAGTGGGCTGTATTACTACGGCGCCAGATATTACGCACCGTGGCTACAGCGCTGGATCAGTGCGGATCCGGCGGGAGATGTGGACGGGTTGAATCTCTATGGTTTTGTCGGCAACAACCCAGTGCTCCATGTCGACCAGACGGGGACTTCAAAAGTTGTTTTCGACTTGATCAAACAAGCCGTCGGTATATTCAATAGCGCAAAAACAGCGACAGAACAGTTGCACAATTTAACCACCGAATTCGATGGTTTGGTCCCGGAGGGCGCGAACATCGAAGAACTTCGCGAACGTATGACGTTTGGCGAATTCATCAAATCCAGGCACGGCATCAAATCAGTCTTTTATGGCGCCGGGAAAGGTATGGTCATTGGCGGCTTTATTGGCACCGCAGTACCGGGCATTGGCAACGTCATAGGTTCAGTCGCAGGAACGATTGCGGGTGCAATCGTTTTCCCGGTACTTCGCTACCACTTTTTCAAGAAGGGTTTGAAGCTGGCGGAGACGCTGCACACGCAGGAACTCAAAGATGGCTTGAATACACTAGGCCAGACGGTTTCAAACCTGGCGGAAGGCGCAGAGGATTTTATCAAAGGTGGCAAAGCCCTGATCGACAGCATCAAAAACTTCGCCGACACCCTCGAAGCCTATCCGGACCGTATTCAGACAACATTCTATAGTCAGTTTGATTCACTCTCCCCCGAGCTACAACGCCGTGTATTGAAACTGATGAGAGAAGGGATGGATCCGTTTGAGTCAATCACTGAGGTAAGGAAAGTAGCGGAAGATACGGGGGGCAATCCGGTCGCCAGCGCGGGATCCCCAGTGGTGCTTGTTCTCGATTCGGAGGGTACCTTCGTGCCTCCTGGTGCCACAGGAGCGACAAGTGCGCGCAGATCCAGCTCATATCGGCGCAGCAGGAGCGAGTCGTTTACACAAGCCAAAAATGAGACGTACGCGTAACGTCAGCTCGAGCGCCCGTCGCCGGTTTTTTCAGGGTGGCACGCATTCATGGGAGACAATCCCGGCCCATGCTATCGTGCCCGCCCGTCCTGCCGACCCTTCGCCCAGCATGCTGCCGACTTCCCGTACCCTGCGTCTGTCGTTGTATACCCTGCTGATCATCGCCGGCGCGGCGCTTGCCGCCACGCTTGCTATCCGCCACGCCGAACGTCAGGCGCTGGAAGAAGACGCCGCACGCGCCAACCAGCAACTGGCGTTGTACGC
Organism: Pseudomonas sp. MC6; assembly: GCF_054790575.1. Classification (NCBI taxonomy): domain Bacteria; kingdom Pseudomonadati; phylum Pseudomonadota; class Gammaproteobacteria; order Pseudomonadales; family Pseudomonadaceae; genus Pseudomonas; species Pseudomonas sp. MC6. The sequence continues at coordinate 6,486,907 of NZ_CP186504.1, read as the reverse complement.
CAACTCCCTGCACACCCTGATCGACCGCTACCGCGCCCTGCCCGCCGTACTGGCGCTGGACCCGCAATTGCGTTCGGCGCTGGCTGGGCCGGTCGATGCCGACGAACAGGCGGCGCTGAATCTCAAGCTGGAAAAGATCAACGGCGCGGCGCAGTCCTCGACTCTTGAACTGCTCGATCACACCGGTCTGGCCGTGGCGGCGAGCAACTGGCGTCTGCCGAGCAGTTACGTCGGCCACAATTACGGTTTCCGCCCCTACTTCAGTCAGACCCGCACCCAAGGCACCGGGCGTTTTTACGCGGTGGGCGTGACCAGCGGAATTCCCGGCTACTTCCTCTCCAGCGCGGTACTTGGCGATAACGACGAGTTCCTCGGCGCGATGGTGGTCAAGCTGGAATTCCCCGAGCTGGAACGCGAGTGGAGCCAGGGCAATGACACGCTGCTGGTCAGCGATGCGCGCGGGATCATCTTCATCGCCAATCAGCCCGGCTGGCGTTATCGCGCGTTGCGGCCGTTGAGCGCCCGCGACATGGATGAGATCAAAGCCACCCGGCAGTACGACAAGCAATCGCTGCAGCCCTTGACTCATTTATCGCTGCGTCGCTTCGATGACAACAGTGATCTGCGCCGTGTCGAAGGCCCCGAGGGCACAGCGGATTATCTATGGGAATCACTGCCCCTGAGCGCCGAAGGCTGGACCCTGCATCTGCTGCGTCATCCGCAAGTAGCGTTCGAAGATCTGCGCAACGCCGGACTGGCAGCCGCCGGGGTGTGGCTGGCGCTGGTGTTTCTGTTGCTGTTTCTCAACCAGCGCTGGCGCCTGTCGAAGATTCGCCAGCGTAACCGCGAAGAGCTTGAACAATTGGTGGAAGAACGCACCCGCGACTTGCGTACCGCGCAGGACGGTCTGGTGCAATCGGCCAAACTCGCCGCGCTCGGCCAAATGTCCGCCGCGCTGGCCCATGAAATCAATCAGCCGCTGACCGCTCAGCGCATGCAACTGGCGACCTTGCGCCTGCTGCTCGACCATGGCCGGGTCGACGATGCCTATAAGGCGCTGAAACCGGTGGACGAGATGCTCACGCGCATGGCCGCCCTCACCGGCCACCTGAAAACCTTCGCACGCAAAAGTCCCAGCGGCTTGCGCGAACGGCTGGATCTGGCGACGGTGGTCGATCAATCATTGCAGTTGCTCGATGCGCGGCTGCGCGACGAACAGGTCAGTCTGGTGTTGCACCTGACGCGTCCGGCGTGGGTGCGCGGTGATGCGATTCGTCTCGAACAGGTGCTGATCAACCTGCTGCGCAACGCCCTCGATGCGATGCAGGGCAAACCCTGCAAGCGTCTGCAGATCCGTCTGGAAGCCGATGAACAACTGTGGCGCCTGAGCGTCAGCGACAATGGCGGTGGCATTGCCGAAGACCATTTGGGCCAGGTCTTCGATCCGTTTTTCACCACCAAACCGGTGGGTGACGGCCTGGGCCTCGGTTTGGCGGTATCCTTCGCCATCGTGCATGAATCCGGCGGTCGTCTGAGCGCCGAGAATGGCGACAGTGGCGCGGTGTTCAGCCTGACTTTGCCGATCGATCTGGAGGCGCGTATCTGATGCTCAATTCGGTAATGGTGGTCGATGACGAAAGCAGCATTCGCAGCGCCGTCGAGCAGTGGCTGAGCCTGTCGGGGTTCGAGGTGCAGTTGTTCAGCCGCGCCGAAGACTGCCTCGCCGCCCTGCCCGCACATTTTGCCGGGGTGATCCTCAGCGACGTCCGTATGCCCGGCATGGGCGGGCTGGCGTTATTGGCCGAGGTGCAAAAACGCGACGCTGATCTGCCGGTGATTCTGCTCACCGGTCATGGCGATGTACCGATGGCCGTCGAGGCGATGCGCGACGGTGCCTATGACTTTCTGGAAAAACCGTTCAGTCCGGAAACCCTGCTTGGCAGCTTGCGCCGGGCGCTGGACAAACGTCGTCTGATTCTGGAAAACCGTGCGCTGCACGAACAGGCCGACAACCGCGCGAAACTTGATTCGACATTGCTCGGCGTGTCGCGTGGTTTGCAGACCCTGCGTCGGCAAGTGCTGGACCTGGCGGCGTTGCCGGTCAACGTATTGATCCGTGGTGAAACCGGCAGCGGCAAGGAACTGGTTGCACGTTGCCTGCATGATTTCGGCCCGCGCGCGGCCAAGCCGTTCGTGGCGCTGAACTGCGCGGCGATTCCTGAGCAACTGTTCGAGGCCGAGTTGTTCGGTCATGAAAGCGGCGCGTTTACCGGAGCTTCGGGCAAGCGCATCGGCAAACTCGAATACGCCGATGGCGGCACCTTGTTTCTCGATGAGATCGAAAGCATGCCGCTGGCGCAACAGGTCAAACTGCTGCGCGTATTGCAGGAGCAGAAGCTTGAACGGCTGGGATCGAACCAGAGCATTCGTGTCGATCTGCGGATTGTCGCGGCGACCAAACCGGATCTGCTCGACGAGGCTCGGGCCGGGCGTTTTCGCGAGGATCTGGCCTATCGCCTGAACGTCGCCGAACTGCGCTTGCCGCCGTTGCGCGATCGCCGCGAAGACATCCCGTTGCTGTTCGAAACCTTCGCCCACAATGCCGCTGAACGCTTGGGGCGGACCTTTCCACCCTTGAGTGGCGCGCAGTTGAGTCATCTGCTCAGCCACGACTGGCCGGGCAACGTGCGCGAACTGGCCAACGTTGCCGAACGCCAGGTGTTGGGGCTGGATGAGCCTGCGCCGGGAATTGATCCGGGGCAATCGCTGGCGGCGCAACAGGAGGCGTTTGAGGCGCAGTGTTTGCGTGCAGCGCTGACCCGGCACAAGGGCGATGTGAAAGCGGTGCTTGAAGAGTTGCAACTGCCGCGCCGCACGTTCAATGAAAAACTGCAGCGGCATGGGTTGAGTCGGGAGATGTTTCTGAGCGAGTGAGTCGGGCTTGGGACTTTCTGTGTGGCTGGAATCCATCCCCCTCACCCCAGCCCTCTCCCTCAAGGGGGAGAGGGGGGAAAGGGAGCCGATCTTCATGCTTTTCAAACCTGAGTTCGACTCGATATTCCAGGTCGGCGTAACCCTCAAGAACACCGCGGTCAGTCCCCTCTCCCCCCGGGAGAGGGCTAGGGTGAGGGGCTTTTGATCTCAGCTCCAATAAGCGGAAATCCGCTCACACAATCAGATCCATCGGCACAAATCCGCTCACCCAATCCCGCCCCCCCCCTCTAAACCGGCCCTCCCCCCGTTGGCACACCTCCTGCTATAGCCCTCGCAGGCTGCGTTCCAACGCGCTCCACAAAAACAATTAAACGAAGGATCCTTCAATGGATAACTCCAACGCCCTGCCACTTGGGTCGGCTGCCGCGCCCGCCAAAGAAAGAACCACCGCCAGCCGGATCAAATCGATCTTCAGCGGTTCCGTCGGCAACATGGTCGAGTGGTACGACTGGTACGTGTATGCCGCCTTCTCCCTGTACTTCGCGAAAACCTTCTTCCCTGCCGGTTCCACCACCGCCCAACTGATGAACACCGCCGCGATTTTCGCCGTCGGCTTTCTGATGCGTCCGATCGGTGGCTGGCTGATGGGCATGTACGCCGACAAGGTCGGCCGTAAAAAAGCCTTGATGGCCTCGGTCTACCTGATGTGCTTCGGCTCGCTGCTGATCGCCCTCAGCCCGAACTACGAAACCATCGGCATCGGCGCGCCGATCCTGCTGGTGTTCGCGCGTTTGCTGCAAGGCCTGTCGGTCGGTGGTGAATATGGCACCTCGGCGACCTATCTCTCGGAGATGGCGACCAAGGAACGTCGCGGCTTCTTCTCCAGCTTCCAGTACGTAACACTGATCTCCGGCCAGCTCATCGCGCTGGGCGTACTGATCGTGCTGCAGAACGTGCTGACCACTGAACAGCTGTACGCGTGGGGCTGGCGTATTCCGTTCGCCATCGGCGCGCTGTGTGCAGTCGTGGCGCTTTACCTGCGTCGCGGCATGGAAGAAACCGAGTCGTTCACCAAGAAAGAGAAGTCCAAGGAAAGCGCCATGCGCACCTTGATGCGCCACCCCAAAGAGCTGTTGACCGTGGTCGGCCTGACCATGGGCGGCACCCTGGCGTTCTACACCTACACCACTTACATGCAGAAATACCTGGTGAACACGGTCGGCATGAGCATCTCCGACTCGACCACCATTTCTGCCGCCACGCTGTTCCTGTTCATGTGCCTGCAGCCGATCATCGGCGGCCTGTCGGACAAGATCGGTCGTCGTCCGATCCTGATTGCCTTCGGCGTGCTGGGGACGATCTTCACCGTGCCGATCCTGATGACCCTGCACACCATCCAGACCTGGTGGGGCGCGTTCTTCCTGATCATGGCGGCGCTGATCATCGTCAGCGGCTACACCTCGATCAACGCGGTGGTCAAAGCTGAACTGTTCCCGACTGAAATCCGCGCCCTGGGCGTCGGCCTGCCGTACGCACTGACCGTATCGATCTTCGGCGGCACCGCCGAATACATCGCGCTGTGGTTCAAGAGCATCGGCATGGAAACCGGTTACTACTGGTACGTGACGGCGTGCATCGCCGTATCGTTGCTGGTGTATATCACCATGAAGGACACCCAGAAGCATTCGCGCATCGTTACTGACTGATCGGGTTTTCACAGCCACTGCAATGGTGGCTGTGATGGACTCTTCGCGAGCAGGCTCGCTCCCACATCTGGAAGGCATTTCCCTGTGGGAGCGAGCCTGCTCGCGATTGGGTCAACGCGTTATCCAAACCTGCATGAAAAATCCCTCACACACGCCGCACAGCGATTAATCGCTAATTAATGCTGCCCGTTCATTGTGCAATCACCTGATCGATGACCTGCGCGACGCTCGCTCCGACGAAGAAAGCGAATATTCTGCGTTGCCCTTAATATCAATTTAATCGATTGTTTTTAGCATTAATTTGCGCTTTTTAATCAATTTAGTTGGCGTAGCATTAGACCCATGCAAGACACACCCGCCAACGAATCTGGAGTAACCGACATGAAACCCCAACTGATCCTCGCCCTGACCCTTTCCGTACTGGCCGCTAATACCTTTGCTGCCGACGGTTCGGACAAAACCAAATCCGCCGACTTCATCAACGGCGCCAGCGCCGCCATCGAAACCAGCCACACCGGCACTTACGCTGCTGACGGTTTTGATAAAACCAATATTGGCAAAGCTGTTGCAGCCGATGGTTTTGACAAAACCAATCTGGGTAAAACGGTCGCTGCTGACGGCTTCGATAAAACCGGGACTGCTGCTGCCATCAGCTAACACAGCGCAGTTCCTCCACAGCCCGGCCTTGGCCGGGCTTAGTCATTTCTGGGGGATGAAGATTTCTGAATTCCACACAAACCCTTGTAGGAGTGAGCCTGCTCGCGATAGCGGCGGGTCAGTCAAACATCTATCAACTGACACACCGCTATCGCGAGCAGGCTCACTCCTACACGGGGTTTTGCGTCTGGCTGGAAATATGCGGGGCGTCCTTGCACTATGGCTGCATCCGAAACGCAGCCTCAGGAATTCACCCACCATGCCCGATGACATCCACTTCTACGAACCCGCCAACGGCCACGGTCTGCCCCACGATCCGTTCAACGCTATCGTCGGTCCGCGCCCGATCGGCTGGATTTCCTCGCAGGATGCCAATGGTCAGCTCAACCTGGCGCCGTACAGCTTCTTCAACGCCTTCAACTACATTCCGCCGATCATTGGTTTCTCCAGCGTCGGGCGCAAAGACAGCCTGAACAACATCGAGCAGACCGGCGAATTTGTCTGGAACCTCGCCACCCGGCCGCTGGCCGAGCAGATGAACCAGAGCTGCGCGATGGTCGCGCCTGAGGTCAATGAATTCGAATTGGCAGGATTGACGACGGTCGCGTCAAAGGTGATCTCGGTGCCGCGCGTAGCCGAAAGTCCGGTGTCCTTCGAGTGCAAGGTCACCCAGATCATTCAGTTGCAGCGTGCCGATGGCGAGACGGTGCCGAGCTGGCTGGTCCTCGGCGAAGTGGTCGCCGTGCACATTGCCAAGTGGCTGTTGAAGGACGGCATCTACGACACCGCCGCGGCAGAACCGATTCTGCGCGGCGGCGGGCCGGCCGATTATTTCCAACTGGGGCCTGAGGCCCTGTTCAAGATGTGGCGGCCGGGCGCCAACAAGTAACGCGTTACCAGATCAACTCGGCGTCTTCAGTGACGCCCTTGAGGTTATCCAGCTCATTGATCGCCGCTTCATCGGCGGCAATGGCGCCGGGGAAGATCTGATCATTCAGCAGTTTGTGAAAGCGTGGTGCGCCGCCATCGACCAGGGCCTTGACCGCGATTGCCGCGTGATAGCCCTTGTTGCCGCCCAACTCGACGGGGACGACTGCGGAAACTGCTTCGAAGTGTTCGAACTCTTTACGTGCCATGTCACACATCCCGGCTCAGACAAATTAAGCCGGACATTAAACCCTCAACCGACGAGTTTGTGTACCGGCGCCGGGCACTGACCGAGGGCTTGTGCCGCCGACACGTCCTTGAAGGTGTGGAAGTCGAGGCTGTTGACCACCAGTTCCTGCACCAACTCGGCGAAGATTTCCATCGACGGGCTGTTGAAATAGTTGGTCATCATTTGCTGACTGCTCCAGAAGCCGGAGACCAGCCACAACTCGGGATCACACTGCGAATGCTGCAAGGCAAAGCTCAGGCAACCGGGGGCGGCGCGGGACGGCTCGATCAACGCACTGAGGCGTACACCGAGTTCCGCCGAACGCCCGGCGCGCGCTCGAACGAAGGCCATATGACTGACGGGAATCTGCTTGGACATGTTCAACCCTCCCAGGGAGTCGCGTGGCAGCCGGGGGACGGGCTGCGACAGGATCAAAGGTTAAGGGCCGCACGCCCGCCGCCGTTAGTCGATTCCTGCCGCCGCGTTGCACAATCCTGCGAGACTGCATGCAGAACCTGTAACAACCTGTAAACCTGTGCAACACGTCTGTCATACGCGTTTTGTGTAGGAGTTGCCGAAGGCTGCGATCTTTTGATTTTGCTTTAAAGATCAACAGATCGCAGCCTTCGGCAGCTCCTACAGGGTTGGATCGCGACAGGCGCGGAGACACCCCGGGGCAGAATCAGGCAAGCATTTCGCAGGATGTGTCTACCGCTCGCGCTTGCACAAACATATGCTCTGCTCCATTCCACCTCTCCTGCCGAGGATGCCGTGCATGACGTCATTCGATCGTTTTCAAGCCGAACCCAGCGCTGACATGGAAAAACAGCGTGCGGAACTGGCGGCTATCATCCGCCGCAACACCACTGACGATGGCAGCTACGAGACCGCCATTGGCTCGCTGTTCATGTCGCGCCACACAAAATCCCACGACTTTGCCCCGGTGCTCGCGCAACCGGCGCTGTGCATCATGGCGCAGGGACGCAAAGAGGTGCGGCTGGCCGACGAGTACTTCAATTACGACCCGCTGAATTATCTGGTGGTGTCGGTTTCAATGCCGCTGAGTGGGCGCGTGGTCAACGTATCGCCGGAGGATCCGATCCTCGCCGTGCGCCTGGATATCGACCCGACAGAAATCACCGCACTGATCGCCGACGCAGGTCCCATGGGTGTACCAACCCGGCCAACCGGGCGTGGTTTGTATGTCGAGCAAATCGACAGCTCCATGCTCGATGCGGTGTTGCGTCTGGCCCGTCTGCTCGATGCGCCGAAAGACATCGCCATGCTCGCGCCGCTGATTCGCCGGGAGATTCTTTATCGCCTGCTGCGCAGTCCGCAGGGGCATCGCTTGTATGAAATCGCGATTGCCAACAGCCAGAGTCATCGCATCAGCCAGGCGATCAAATGGCTCAACGGCAACTTTGAACAGCCATTGCGTATTGATGATCTGGCGAAAGAAGTGAATCTGAGTGTGTCGACCTTGCATCACCGCTTCAAAGCGATGACGGCGATGAGTCCGCTGCAGTATCAGAAGCAGTTGCGCTTGCAGGAAGCGCGGCGGTTGATGTTGGCGGAGGGGCTGGAAGCGTCGGCGGCGGGGTATCGGGTGGGGTATGAGAGTCCGTCGCAATTCAGCCGCGAATACAGCCGGCTGTTTGGTGCGCCGCCGTTAAGGGATCTGGCGCGGTTGCGGCTTTCGGTGTGACCGTTAGAAGCCCCTCACCCTAACCCTCTCCCGGAGGGAGAGGGAACTGATTGGGGGATATTCAGGAAATACACCGACCTGAAAATGCTTCACCGAATCCATAATCGACTCGATCTCTCAGGTCGATGGACAGCGCCAGACACTTCGGTCGGCCCCCTCTCCCTCTGGGAGAGGGCTGGGGTGAGGGTCGGCTTTCCAAGTGCTTTGACGAATCCATAATCGACCGGATTTTTCAGGTCGATGGACAGCGCCAGACACCTCGGTCGGCCCCCTCTCCCTCCGGGAGAGGGCTGGGGTGAGGGTCGGCTTTTACACCGCCCGGATTACGTGTTTGATTTCCTGAAACGCGGCCAGGCCCCAAGGCCCCAGCTCACGACCAATACTGCTCTGCTTGTACCCGCCCCACGCCGCCTGCGGGAAAATCACTTGCGGCGCATTGATCCAAACCATCCCCGCCTGCAAGGCATTGGCCACGCGATCCGCCGCAGCGGCATCGCTCGTCACAACACTGGCTACCAAGCCAAACGGCGTGTCATTGGCCAAGGCAATCGCCTGCGCTTCAGTGGCGAAACCGCGCACACACAACACCGGCCCGAAAATTTCTTCACACCACAGCGCGCTGTCCAGCGGCACGTCGGTGAAAACGGTTGGCTGCAAGAAATAGCCGCGTGGCAGATCCGCCGGACGGTTGCCGCCGCAAAGCAAACGCGCCCCCGCGCTGAGCCCACGATCGATGTGCCCAAGCACTCGCTGATACTGCGCCTGATTAACCAGCGCGCCCATTTCCACGTTCGGGTCAAACGGATCGGCAACCCGAATCGCTTGTGCACGCTTGTGCAAGCGACGGATGAATTCCTCTTCCAGCTCATCAGCCACCAGCACACGACTGGTCGCCGAACACATCTGCCCGGCGTTGAAAAATGCGCCGCCACAGGCCAGCTCAACCGCCAGATCGAGATCTGCATCCACCAACACCAGCAGCGAAGATTTACCGCCCAACTCCAGGCTGACACCCTTAACCGTTTCCGCTGCGCGCTGCATCACTTGCACGCCGACTGCGTTGCTGCCGGTAAAGGAAATCTTGGCAATACGCGGATCTGCCGACAACGGCGCACCGACCGCCAAACCGGTACCGCAGACCAGATTGAACACGCCGTTCGGCAGACCCGATTCCGCGATGATCGCCGCCAGCTCCAGCTCCGGTAGCGGCGTGACTTCCGACGGTTTCAGCACCACGCAGCAACCGGCGGCGAGGGCCGGCGCGAGTTTCCACGCCGTGGTGACCATCGGGAAATTCCACGGCACGATCAGCCCGACCACTCCGCACGGTTCGCGGCGCAGGCGTGCGCTGAAATCATCGCTGGGCAGCGGCACGTTGCTGTCCTGTTGGGCGTCGAGGCCTTCAGCGAGTTCGGCGTAGTACTCGAATGTGGCGATCACGTCATCGACATCGATAGCCGCTTCGAACTGCGGTTTACCGTTGTTGCTCGACTGCAGTTTCATCAAGTGCTCGCGACCATTGCGCACGCCATTGGCGATGTTGCGCAGGATCGCGCCGCGCTCGGCACCGCTGGTTTTCGACCAGCTCTTGAAGGCTTCGCTGGCGGCCGCAACGGCTTGGTCGACGGCGTGCTCGTCACCGCCATTGACCGTGGTCAGCAGTGCTTCGGTGGCCGGGTTGATCACCCGCAGATGTTCGCGGCCGGCCGACCATTGGCCGTTGATGTAGAGGCCGTCGAGTGTGGTTGGGAAACTGCTCATTGCGCCACCGCCTTCATCCATTGGCTCTGGTCGATTTCAATCAGGGTCGGGCCCTGACGATCGCTTGCACTGCGCAACGCGGTGCGCAGTTGTTCGATGCTGCTGATCGCTTCAGCCGCGCAGCCGAGGCCCTTCGCCACAGCGACGAAATCCGGGGTGTAGATGTCCACGCCGACCGGCTTGATGGCGCGGTTGAGCATGTATTTCTTGATCTCTTCGTAGCCTTGGTTATTCCACAACAGGACGATCACCGGCACCCGCGCTTCGACGGCGCTGGCCAGTTCCGGCAGGGTGAATTGCAGGCCGCCGTCGCCGATCAGGCACACCACCGGAGGGCGTGCGCCTTGGTCGGTTTGGCCGCCGAGCCAGGCACCAATCGCTGCCGGCAAGGCGTAACCAAGCGTGCCGTAACCGGTCGAGGCATTGAACCAGCGACGCGGATGATCCGGGTTGAACGTCAGGTTGCCGGTGTACACCGGTTGCGTCGAGTCGCCGACGAATACGGCGTTGGGCAACTCATCGAGTACGGTGTCGAGGAAACGGGTTTGCGCGAGGGTCGGTGCATCCCAGCTTGCGGCCAGTTCGGCGCGCAGTTTGCCGGCGCGGGCCTGCCCCCAATCGCTGCTGCGCTCGCCGAGCTTTTGCTGCGACAGCATGTTCAACAAAGCTTGCGCGGCGTTGCGCGCATCGGCCACCAGCGCCAGATGCGGCGGGTAGTTGCGCACGGTTTGATCGGCGTCGATATCGATGCGCAGCAGTTTGCCGGGAATCTCGAAACCGCCAGCGAAAGTGACGTCGTAATCGGTCTCAGCCAGTTCAGTGCCGATGGCCAACACCACATCGGCATCGGCGACCAGCGCGCGGGTGGCAATCAGCGTCTGGGTCGAGCCGATCAGCAGCGGATGGCTGCCCGGCAGCATGCCTTTGGCATTGATCGTCAGCGCCACCGGAGCGTCGAGCAACTCGGCAAGTCTGGTCAGCTCTGGCGCTGCGTCGATGGCACCGCCGCCAGCCAGAATCAGCGGACGTTTGGCTTCAGCCAGCAGCTCGCTCATGCGTTTGACGGCCGCTGGCGCAGCGCCGGCGCGGTCGATATTGACCGGCACACTGGCGAGCAATTTATCGGTGTTTTCGACCAGCACGTCCAACGGTATTTCGATGTGCACCGGACGTGGACGACCGGCCTGAAACAAAGCAAACGCACGCGCCAGCACCACTGGTAATTCGGCGGCGGACATCAAGGTATGCGAGAACGCCGCAACACCTGCGACCAGTGCGCTCTGATTCGGCAATTCATGCAGCTTGCCGCGCCCACCGCCCAACTGACTGCGCGATTGCACACTGGAGATCACCAGCATCGGGATCGAATCGGCGTAGACGTCTGGCCCATGGCGGTGGTGATGTTGGTCATGCCCGGGCCGGTGATGATGAAGCACACGCCCGGTTTGCCAGCGGTGCGCGCGTAGCCGTCGGCCATGAACCCGGCGCCCTGCTCATGCCGCGGGGTGACGTGACGAATGCTCGAACGCGCCAGCCCGCGATACAGCTCCACGGTGTGCACCCCGGGAATGCCGAACACCAGCTCGACCCCGTAACCTTCGAGTAACTTGACCAGTACTTCGCCACACGTCGCCATGTCGATTGCCCTTCTTGTTCGCTGAAGACACAGAGCCTTTCTGTAGGAGTGAGCCTGCTCGCGATGGCGTCTGTACATTCAACATTGCGGTGACTGACTCACCGCTATCGCGAGCAGGCTCACTCCTACAAAGAGCCCTTCATGGCTTCATTGGAACGGTCGGCAGGTAGCGGCAACAATCGATTAAAAGTCATACTAGCCATGTCCTCACGTCATACCTTGGATCCCCATGAAACGCCTGCCTCCCCTGCCCGCTCTGCACACGTTTCTGATTACCGCGCAGTGCTGCAACTTCACCCGCGCCGCCGAGCAGTTGCACATCACCCAGGGCGCAGTGAGCCGGCAGATCGCCGGGCTGGAAGCGCATCTCGGTTATCCGCTGTTTATCCGCCTGGCCCGTGGCCTGGCGCTGACCGCCGAAGGACGTGAATGGCTACCCCGTGTGGAAAAAGTCTTCGGCCTGATCAGCGAAGCCACCGAGCAAATCGGCCTGCAGCGCGAAACCCTGCAACTCAAAGCGCCGAGCTGCGTGATGCGCTGGCTGCTGCCGCGCTTGCTGCAATGGCAGAAAGAACGTCCGGACGTGCCGGTAAAACTCACCGCCTCGCTGCAACACGGCGTGGACTTTCAGCGCGAGCAATTTGATGCAGCGGTGATCTACGGCCCGCCACCGGATAACTCCCCGGGCGCCTTGCACCTGTTTGATGAGCAACTGACGCCGGTCTGTTCACCGGCTTTGCTCAAAGGTTCGCCTGCGTTGAATTCACCAGCGGATCTGCAACAGCATCTGCTGCTGCACCCCACTCACGATATTCAGGATTGGTCGGTGTGGCTGAACGCGGCTGAGCTGCGGCTGAACAACATCGGCAGCGGCCAGCATTTCGAAACGCTGGATCAGGCGATGTCGATGGCGTCGCACGGGACGGGGGTGGCGATCGGCGATTGGTCGTTGATTGGTGATGACTTGCGCGCGGGGCGGCTGGTGATGCCGTTTGATTTGAAGGTGAAGACGGGGCTGGCGTATTACATGGTGGTGCCTACGGGAACCGAGCCTTCGCCGCAGCTGGAAGAATTGATGATCTGGTTGGTTGAGCAGGCGCATTGGCGGTGAGGCTTTTTTCCCTCACCCTAACCCTCTCCCAGAGGGAGAGGGGACTGATTGTGGGTTGCTGAAGAAATACACCGACCTGAAAATGCTGTACCGAATCCATAATCGACTCGATCACTCAGGTCGATGTACAACGCCAGACAACTCGGTCGGCTCCCTCTCCTTCGGGAGAGGGCTGGGGTGAGGGGCGAGGTTTCACTCAATACCCGACAGTAAACCGCTGACGCGAATGCTTCGGAGTTTCCACTTCGTCGATCAGCGCAATCGCGTAGTCAGCAAAGGTAATCCAGCTACGCCCCTCGGCACTCACCAGCAAATGATCCTGGTCGACACGGAAACTACCCGTGCGCTCACCTTCAACAAACTCTGCCGACGGCGACAGGAAGGTCCAGTCCAGATCCTGCTCCTGACGCAACGCCTCAAGAAACGCCGCACCGGCACTGGCTTCAGCTTTGTACTCTGCCGGGAAACCCGCGCTGTCGATCACTCGCGTATCGTCCGGCAGCAACAACGAACCGGCACCGCCGACCACCAGCAAACGCTTCACACCCGCCTGCTTCACTGGCCCGACAATCGCCGCCGCTGGCACTGTGGCGAAATGCGCGGCGGTGATCACCACATCGTGACCGGCCACTGCGTCTTGCAGCGCAGCCGAATCCAGCACATCGACATTCTTGCTGAGCACACCAGCACGGGCGCCGATCTTCGAGGTGTCGCGGGCGATAGCGGTAACGCTATGGCCGCGACGCAGGGCTTCTTCCAGCAGTTGGCTACCGGCACGGCCGGTGGCACCAATGATTGCGATCTTGCTCATGACATTCTCCAGTTGGCTTGAGAGTGCTGCGGTTTCGTAAATCGGCTTACCACTGCATTTCGCCCTTGGCGACTTTCGCGCTCAGCTCCAGCGAGCTTTCTTCGCCGAGCTTCGGGTAGCGCTTTTTCATCGCGGCGATCAGTGCGGTGGAGTCTTTGGCCTTGGCGGTTTCCGCGTCGAAAGCCTTAATGTAGTCGGCGGTGAATTTCACGCTGGCCAGCGAACGGCTGCTGTCGCCCAAGTAGTGACCTGGCACCACGGTGTTCGGCTTGAGGGTTTCGATCGAGTGCAGGGTTTCCAGCCAGTCGGCATGAGATTGTGCGGTCTGGGTGTCAGCCATCCACACATGGATGTTCTCGGCGACAACCACACCACCGACCACGGCCTTGAGTGACGGAATCCACACAAAACTGCGATCCGGTTGTTTGCCGTCCAGGCCGACAACCTGCAATTTCTGCCCTTCGAGCATCAGGTTGTCGCCCTTGAGCACACCCGGCACGATGGTTTTCGCCGGAACGTCAGCGCCCATTTTCGGGCCCCAGAAGGCCAGTTTGCCGGCGAAGGTTTTGTTGATGTGATCGACGGTCGGTTGCGAAGCCAGCACCTTGGCGTCGGGGAACGCCTGAGTCAGGGTGTCGAGGCCGAAGTAGTAATCCGGGTCACCGTGGCTGATGTAAATGGTGGTCAGGTGCTTGCCGCTGGCGCGGATCTTTTCCACGACTTGTTCTGCCTGGGATTTGCCGAATTGCGCATCAACGAGGATCGCGTCTTTCTCGCCGCTGACCAGCACCGAGGTCACCGGGAAAATCGCCTTTGTCCCTGGGTTATAGACGTCGAGGGTGAGGTTGGCCGCCGCTGCATGCGCGGCGAAACCCAGGGAAGCGGTGGCGAGCAGAAAGCGTTTGAGTGTGGTGAAGCCGATCATCTGTTGCTCCGGTGTCCGAATGCCGTGTTTGGCGATGGGACAGAGCTTAGTTGCCTGACTCAGTACAAAAAATGCGATGCTTGAACATAGTTTGTTTCTGAAAGCGGGCAAATCATGGATCGTCTCCAAGCAATGCGGGTGTTTGTCACGGTGGTGGATCTGGGCAGTCAGTCGGCTGCGGCTGATCATCTGGACCTTTCGCGACCGGTGGTTTCACGTTATCTGGCGGAGCTGGAGGATTGGGTCGGCGCCCGCCTGATGCACCGCACCACGCGCAAATTGAGCCTGACCGCCGCCGGCAGCGAAATCCTGCCGCGCTGTCGGCAGATGCTCGAACTGTCGACGGACATGCAGGCGGCGGTCAGCGAACCCCACGATGCACCGCGCGGCTTGCTGCGAATCAGCGTCAGCACCTCGTTCGGGCAGGCGCAACTGGCTGATGCGATGGCCGCTTACGTCAAACGCTATCCCGGTGTGAGCATCGATCTGCAAATGCTCGATCGCACGGTGAATCTGGTCGATGAGCGTATCGATCTGGCGATTCGCACCAGTAACGATCTCGACCCGAATCTGATCGCCCGACGTCTGACCGTTTGTCGTTCGGTGGTGTGTGCCGCGCCGGCTTATCTGCAAGAACAGCCGGCGCCGTTGCGGGTCGAGGAACTGAGCCGACACAACTGCCTGACGCACTCGTATTTCGGCAAGAGCCTGTGGCATTTCGAAGAGGATGGCGAACCGGTTTCGGTGCCGGTGCAGGGCAACATCAGCGCCAATGAAGCCAGCACATTGTTGCGCGTGACGCTGGCCGGCGCCGGGGTGGCGATGCTGCCGACCTATCAGGCCGGTGTGCATATTCACAGCGGTGAACTGGTCCGCCTGCTGCCCCATGCCGAACCACGACAAATGAACATCTACGCGGTGTACGCCTCGCGCAAACACATGCCGGCAGCGCTGCGCAGCATGCTGGATTTCCTGGTGCTCAGATTTCCCGAAAATCCCGAATGGGATGAAGCAGCGTCAAGCGTCAAGCCACAAGCTGCGAGCTAGCTGCACCGTAATTCATCTTGACGCTTGCCGCTCCAAGCTTGCAGCTGCCCTTACCTGACCTATGCTGAAAGTAATACCGCAGGGTATGTCGTTCAGAGGTCTACGCCATGAACATCAAAACAAGAAGGTACTTCGCGATTTTCATCACCTGCGCCGCCACGCTGGCGCTGTACGGCACCGCTGCCTGGCGGGTCGAACAGCTGCGACAGCTGCCGCGCGAGTATGCGAGCTGCAACTTCGAGCGCTGTATTCCGCACAATGCAACGCTGAACGCATTGCGCTGAATCATCTGGGCTGGAATGCGATTCTGTGTGGGAGCGAGCCTGCTCGCTCCCACAGTAGACCGCAGCGCTTAGAGGGTTATTGCTCGGCCTTCAGGCTGTCGCGGAAAGCCTTTGGCGATATCCCCACCCTACGCCGAAACAGCCGCGTGAAGTTGGTCGGGTCGGAAAACCCCAACAACTCCGACATCTCGTAAATCGTCATGCTGGTGTACGTCAGCAAGCGCTTGGCCTCCAGCAACTGCCGTTCATGCATGATCTGCAACGCCGGTTGTCCTGCCAGCTCACGGCACGTGCCGTTGAGGTGCGACACCGAAATGCCCAAGCGATGGGCCAGGTCTTCGACCTTGACGTGCTGGCGGTAAGTCTCCTCGACCAACTGAATAAAACCGTTGAGGTATTCGCGCTGACGTTGCGGCCGCTGACTGGCTTTGTGCCGCACGATCGCCTGACGGCTGACCCAGACCATGATCACGCTGACCAGCGAATGCATGAGCATTTCCCGCGCAGGTTGATGACCGTTGTATTCAGCCTGCAACGCCGAAAAAAGGCTGTTGAGGTAATCGCCGTCGTTGCCTGCCGGGTAGTTTTCCGCGCTGGCCAGCGCATGTACCGAATCGCCCAGTTGCGCCTGCAAGTGGTTGATCAGCGGTGTGGCGAGGGTAACGATGAACCCTTCGACGTCTTCGGAAAAACGAAAGCCGTGCACCGACAACGGTGGCAGCACCTGAATCGCCGGGGTCTGGAGTTGCGTGCGTTGCCCTTCGATCTCAAGCTCTGCCTGACCTTTGAAGACGAAGAGTAATTGGCACAAATCAGCATGGCGGTGGGGTTTGATTTCCCACTCATGTTCGCGACTGCGGGAGGAAATGGTTTCACAGTGCAGCAAGTCAGGGGTCGGCCAGTCCAGGCTTTCACCGTAGAGCTTGAACACTGGAATCGAAGGCAGCTCAGGCTTGTTCATCACTTCAATCCAGGCCTCGGGGTTGTGGGCGATAATCGCACCGATTGGCAGAATGTACAGGTATCGGCTCAGTTTTCACCTTCAATTGACAGACCCGCAAGGGAAAAATGCAAGCACTCGATCCATAAAAATCATTCACCGGTCTTGGCCGCGTGAAGCTTGCGAGTCATAAAAACAATGAAAACGCTGAAAACCCAAGTCGCCATTATTGGCGCCGGTCCGTCCGGATTGCTCCTCGGCCAGTTGTTGCACAACGCCGGCATCGATACCCTCATCCTCGAACGCCAGACTCCCGATTATGTCCTCGGCCGTATCCGCGCCGGTGTGCTTGAACAAGGCATGGTAGAGCTGTTGCGTCAGGCTGGCGTGAGTCGGCGCATGGACGCCGAAGGGCTGGTGCATGGCGGTTTCGATCTGGCCCTGGACGGGCGTCAGGTGCACATCGATCTGCACGCGCTGACTGGCGGCAAGACGGTGATGATCTACGGTCAGACTGAAGTGACTCGTGACCTGATGGCCGCTCGTCGGGAGACTGGCGCGCTGACGATTTACCAGGCACGCGATGTCGTTCCTCATGGCATGAAAAGCGACGAAGCTTTTGTCACCTTCGAAAAGGACGGCGAAACCTTTCGCGTCGATTGCGATTACATCGCCGGTTGCGACGGTTTCCACGGCGTCGCTCGCCAATCGATTCCGGCCGATAGCCTGAAAGTGTTCGAGCGGGTTTATCCGTTTGGCTGGCTGGGAATTCTCGCCGACACGCCGCCGGTGCATGAGGAGTTGGTCTACGCCCGTCATGAACGCGGCTTTGCCCTGTGCAGCATGCGCTCGGCCACCCGCACACGTTATTACCTGCAAGTGCCGGCGGATGAAAACGTCGATGCCTGGAGCGATCAGCGCTTTTGGGATGAATTGAAAAAACGCCTGCCAGTGGAGCTTGCCGAAAAACTGGTCACCGGCCCGTCGATTGAAAAAAGCATCGCGCCGCTGCGCAGTTTTGTCGTTGAGCCGATGCAGTACGGGCGGATGTTTCTGATCGGCGACGCGGCACATATCGTCCCGCCCACTGGCGCCAAGGGTTTGAACCTGGCGGCAAGTGACGTCAGCACGCTGTTCAATATTCTGCTGAAGGTTTACCGCGACGATCGCACCGATCTGCTGGAGAAATACTCGGAAATCTGCCTGCGCCGAGTATGGAAGGCCGAGCGCTTTTCCTGGTGGATGACTTCCATGCTGCACCGCTTCGATGATCACGATGACTTCAGCCAGCGCATCAGCGCTTCGGAACTGGACTACTTTGTCAGTTCAGAAGCAGGGCGAAAAACCATTGCAGAAAATTACGTCGGACTTCCGTACGAGGCTATCGAATAGCCTGCTACCGACTTACACTGGCGAGCATCCCCGCTCGCCTGACGATCTGCGGGACTCTCACTGCCCGCAGGTTTTGCCCGTGACCAATCTCAATCAGCCTGAAACGCCCAAACCGGCCATTCGCAGCGTGCTGGTCGCGCTGATGATGGCGATCTTTCTCGGCGCGCTCGACCAGACCATCGTCGCCGTGTCGATGCCGGCCATTTCTGCGCAGTTCAAGGACGTAAGCCTGCTGGCCTGGGTAATTTCCGGGTACATGGTCGCGATGACCGTGGCGGTGCCGATCTACGGCAAGCTCGGCGACTTGTACGGGCGGCGCAAATTGATGCTGTTCGGCATGGGCGTGTTCACCCTCGCCTCCCTGTTTTGCGGCATGGCACAAAGCATGGAGCAACTGGTGCTGGCGCGGATCCTTCAGGGCATCGGCGCCGGCGGGATGATTTCGGTGAGTCAGGCGATCATCGGCGACATCGTGCCGCCGCGTGAACGCGGGCGTTATCAGGGTTACTTCAGCAGCATGTACGCCGTGGCCAGCGTTGCCGGTCCGGTGCTTGGCGGGTACATGACCGAATATCTGTCTTGGCGCTGGGTATTTCTGATCAACCTGCCGCTGGGACTTGGCGCGTATTGGGTGGCGCGACGCAATCTGCGCGGGCTGCCGATTCCGCAGCGCAAACCGATCATCGACTACCTCGGTACGTTGTTGATGATCATCGGCCTCACTGCCCTGCTGCTGGGCATTACTCAGGTTGGTCAGGGTCATTCGTGGCGCAGCGCTGAAGTGCTCGGTTTGTTCGCTTGTGCGGTGGTGGTGCTGGCGCTGTTTGTCTGGCACGAGCGGCGTGCCCGTGAGCCATTGCTGCCGATGCACCTGTTCGCCAACCGCAACGCCCTGCTGTGCTGGTGCACGATTTTCTTCACCAGTTTCCAGGCGATTTCGCTGATTGTGCTGATGCCGCTGCGCTTTCAGACCGTCACCGGTGCCGGTGCTGACAGCGCCGCCCTGCACTTGCTGCCGTTGGCGATGGGACTGCCGATTGGTGCATTTTTCGCTGGCCGACGTACGTCGATCACCGGGCGTTACAAACCACAGATTCTGACCGGCGCTCTGCTGATGCCGATCGCGATTCTCGGTATGGCGTCCAGCCCGCCCGAGGCGACGCTGGTCAGTGGTCTGTTCATGCTGCTCTGCGGTATTTCCAGCGGCATGCAGTTTCCAACCTCGTTGGTCGGCACCCAGAATTCGGTGGAACAACGCGACATCGGTGTAGCGACCAGCACTACCAACCTGTTTCGCTCTCTGGGCGGCGCAGTGGGTGTGGCGTTGATGTCGGCGCTGTTACTGGCGTTGCTGCAGGATTCAAGTTTCGCCCATCTGGCCAGCAGTTCGCTGATGAGCGAAGGTCATTCGGGTAACGTCTTGCTGGATGGTCTGAACGCCGCGCCGGGTGATGCGCAGAACGCCTTGCGTGCGGAGTTGCTGGTGACGTTCCGGCATCTGTTGTGGGTGAGTGCGGCGGTATCGTTGCTCGGGTTGGCAGCGGCGATTGCGATGCCTAACAACCTGCTGCGCGGGCGCGAGCACGGCGCCAAATAACCGCAAAAGATCGCAGCCTTCGGCAACTCCTACATGCGCATGCATAACCCTGTAGGAGCTGCCGAAGGCTGCGATCTTTTGATCTTCATGGGCTGTAGTAACCCACCGCAACGAGGAAATGCCCGGCCTTCTTCAGGTAAGCATGCTTGTCCTCGACCTTGCCGGTCACCGGGTTTTTCCAGCGATATTCATATTCGCCCTCATCCTGCTTGCCGATCAGCGCCAGAATCGGCTCGCCCACCGGTTTGCCTTCCGGATCCTTGACCTTACCGAAGTCGGTGTTGATCAAGCGCAGATTGGTGCCGTGGGCAACGTAACGCTGGGTGTTCAGGTCGACCACAAACACGTACAAGTCATCCTGTAAGTAACCGCCCTTGAGCGAATTGATCGCAGTCAGTGTGGCTTTCTCGTCTTTGCCCAGATCAGTCGCCGCTTTGTCGAGCAATGCCTTGGCCTGCTCCGCCGAGGCTCGCGGCAAGTAATAACCGACCGCCAGAATCCGCTGGCCGATGCGCTGGTAATACACATGCTTGCGCTCGACCTTGCCATCGGACCAGTTCTGCCAACGGTATTCAGCCTGCTGGATGCCATTGCCTTCCGGCACTTTCAAAGCGTCCTTGAAGGTTTTCTGCAAATCAGGGCCGAGCACCTCACTGACATCACGGCCGATCAAAGCCGAGGAAGGCCCGCCGCTGGCGAGCATCACGCCTTTGGTATCGACCACGAACACATAGCGATCCTTGTCGACGAACTCGCCCTGGCGGCTGAACGCGGCGAACGCCTTGTCACCGTTGTCGTGGTAATAGGCCAAGGCTTTTTCCAGCAAGGCGATGGCGGCCTGGCTGTCATCCTTGGCGGTCGTGGCGGCGCTGGCCTGGCCGAAACCGGCCAGTAACATCACGCCGAGCCAGGCCACTTTATGCAAAAACCCCATAGCGCATCCCTCGTTCTTGTTGGTGTTTCAAGAGCGTAGACGGCTTGGGGTGATGTACGAGTATTCAGAATGATGCAGGGGATTACAGAATCCCCTGCACTGATCAACAAAGCTTATGGGCGGGAATTGATCTGCTGCTGCAAATTCTGAATCTGCGCCTGAAGGGTGTTGATGTTGCGGGTCATCTGCCCACGGAAGGCATCGAACTCAGCGGTATTGCCGCCACCCTGAGGAGCCGCCGGGCGGTTGTCCTGCTCGCTTTTGAGTACAACGATTTCCTGTTCGAGACGATCGATCGCCGCGCTCGGATTGCCCTGCTTTTTCAGTGCAGCGATATCAGCGCCGAGGCTTTTGAACTGCGCATCGAATGCTTTCAACTGCGCGTCGACCTTGCTGGTGTCGGCCGGCGTGCTTTTCACCGTCGCCAATTCCGCAGTCAAGGCTTTGACCTGCGCCTGCAACTGGGTATTGGCGTTCTGCTGTTCGGTGGTCTGCGCAGTCATCTGCGCCAGTCGCTTGTCCAGATCACTGGCCTGCCCTGCTACGCCTTGCTGCTGTTTGCTCTGATCGAGCAGCTTGCCTTCGAGCTGTTTGATTTGCAGCTTCAGGGCCTCGCTGTCACTGGTGACGTTGGACTGACTGGCGACGACCTTGCCGGAAATGTCCTGCAGGCGTCCGGCCGCTTCTTCGCTGATTCGCGCGAAGCTTTCCTGAGTCGCGACCAGTTGCTGCTCCATCAACGAGATCTGCTGGAAACTCCACCAGGCCAGACCGACGAAGGCGAAGAACAGCGCACCGACCAAGGCCCACAATGGCCCGGTGCTCGCGGCTTTGACCTTGACCACCGGCGGCGTGCGCGAGTGTACGGAGGTGCGGGCGGTGGTCGGAATGTCATCGTCGTCGAAGGTGTCGGCACGCAAGCTCGGGACATCATCGAAATCGTCGTGGGCATCATTACGCATGGACATTGAGGCAACCTTTGTGAAACGCGGTGATGGCTAAATGCTGCGAAGTATAACCGCCGCAGCCGCAGGGATTGACCCCCAAGCGGCTACACGGTTCATTGCCGCCCGGCCGAATCGTTTCAACGGATGTCCTGAGCTTTCCACCACGCGCAGAACTCATCCAGCGCCGACCACAGGCTGACTTTCGGATCGTAGTCCAGATAATGCCGGGCGCGGCTGATGTCGAGGGTGAAATTTTTTTTCATTACCTGCATGCCCAGACGCGACAGGGTTGGCTCCGGACGCCCGGGCCAGAGCTTGCACGCCCCTTCGTTGAGCGCCGCAACGCTGTAGGCCAGACCATACGAACGGTACTTGGTGACCTGCGGCACTTCCATCTTGCGCATCACGTAATTGACCACATCCCACAACGGTACCGGTGTGCCATTGCTGATGTTGTAGGCCTTGCCCAGCGCGGAACCGGCGGCCAGCAAGCTGCTGAGCATTGCTTCGTTGAGGTTCTGCACACTGGTGAAATCGACCTTGTTCAGGCCATTGCCGATGATCGCCAGCCGGCCCTTGCGCTGCATGTTAAGCAGGCGCGGGAAGATGCTCATGTCGCCGGCGCCGGTGACGAAACGCGGGCGCAGGGCGATGGTTTCGAGGCCGAATTCCTGCGCGCCGAAGACCTTTTGCTCGGCCAGGTACTTGGTCGCGGCGTAGTGATGTTTGAAGCGCTTGGGCACTTGCTCTTCGGTCAGATTGAGGTGATCACGGCCATCGAAGTAGATCGACGGCGACGACAGATGCACCAATCGCCGGACGCGCTGCTTCAGGCAGGCTTCGACGACGTTTTCGGTGACCTGTACGTTGCCTTGGTGAAAGTCCTGATATCGGCCCCACAGCCCGACAGCCCCAGCGCAGTGCACCACGGCTTCGACGTCGGAACACAGTTCGCGTACCAGGTCGGGATCGGTCAGATCGCCGGGGACAAACTCGGCACCACGGCGCACCAGATGTTCGACGCTCTCGGCCCGGCGACCGTTGACCCGCACGTCCAGGCCCTGCTCCAGGGCGAAACGCGCAAAGCGCCCGCCAATGAAGCCGCTTGCGCCGGTGACCAGAATTTTCATGCAAAACTCCAACAAAAAAGCAGCTGCGAGCATCAAGCCTCTAGCTGCAAGTTTAAAACGGTGCGCAGCGCTTGACTTGCCGCTTGCAGCTTGACGCTCATGGCTGTTTTAAAGGCACCAGCCATTGCGCCGATGAACGCACCAATTGCTCGGTCAGCAAGCCCAGCAACTGACCGCCATTGCGCCAATGATGCCAGTACAACGGCACGTCGATCGGTTTATCTGGCAACAGTTCCCGCAATAACCCGCGTTGCAGTTGATCGCGCACTTGCAGTTCCGGCACCAGGCCCCAGCCGAGTCCGGCTTCGGTGAGGCGGATAAAACCCTCCGAGGACGGGCATAAGTGGTGTTCGAATCCACCATCGACACCCAGCGAGGCGAGATAGCGATGCTGGAGGAAATCATCCGGGCCGAACACTAGCGCCGGGGTGCGCGGCAATTGCTCTGCGCGTACGCCGTCGGGGAAATGCCGCTCAATGAACGCAGGGCTGGCCAGCGCGCGATAACGCATCGCCCCGAGCAACACACTGCGCGCGCCGGCCACCGGTCGTTCGCTGGCGCAAAGGCACGCGGCCACTTCGCCGGCGCGCATGCGTTTGAGGCCGACCGTCTGATCTTCGACAATCAGATCGAGCAGCAAATGTTGTTCAGCACAGAAATCGCCTACAGCTTCAGCCCACCAGGTGGCGAGGCTGTCGGCATTCAAGGCGATGCGCAGACGTTCCGGCAGGCCCTCTTCGTCCAGCGCGGGCACAAGGGTTTGCAAGTCGCGCTCAAGCAAACGCACCTGCTGCACATGGTTGAGCAGGCGCCGGCCTATTTCCGTCGGTGCCGGTGGTGTGCCGCGAATCAGCACCGGTTGGCCAACCCGCGCTTCGAGCAGTTTGATCCGCTGCGAAATCGCCGATTGCGACAAGCCGAGCACCTGCGCGGCCCGTTCGAAACCGGCCTGCTCGACCACAGCGGCCAGAGCGGACAGCAATTTATAGTCGAACATCAGTTTTCCTAATGAGCGATCAGCAATATTGGTTTTTCTTATACAGGTTTCGACCGGAGAATAGCCAGCAAGCACTCTTTCTCAAGGATCACTTTCATGGCTGGCGAAACTTCACTCACGACTTTGTTGCGCAGCATGAGCCCGCAACTCAACGTCGGCGAATACGTGTTCTGCACCCTGCGCGACGGTCTGCTTCCAAGCGGTCTGGAGATTGTCGGCAGCTTCCGCGAACAGGAAGGTTTGACGGTGATTCTTGAACGCTCCCATGCCGAACAGGCCGGTTTCAGCTTCGACTATGTCGCCGCGTGGATCACCTTGAATGTGCACTCGGCGCTGGAAGCGGTGGGCCTCACCGCCGCGTTTGCCACGGCATTGGGTAAAGCCGGGATCAGTTGCAACGTGATTGCCGGCTATTACCACGACCATTTGTTCGTCGGTCAGGCCGACGCCGAACACGCCATGCAAGTGCTGCGCGATCTCGCAGCCAACGGGGAGTGAATCTTATGTGGCAAAGCTATGTGAACGGCCTGCTGGTGGCGTTCGGACTGATCATGGCGATCGGCACGCAGAACGCGTTTGTATTGGCGCAGAGCCTGCGTCGTGAACATCACCTGCCGGTGGCGGCGCTGTGCGTGGTGTGCGATGCCCTGCTGGTGGCGGCCGGGGTATTCGGGCTGGCGACGATTCTGGCGCAGAACCCGACGCTGCTGGCGATTGCCCGTTGGGGCGGCGCGACGTTTCTGATCTGGTACGGCGGCCAGGCGCTGCGCCGGGCCTGTTCGAAACAGAGCCTGGGTCAGGGCGAGAACCAGACTGTGCGCTCACTGCGGGCGGTGATGCTCAGCGCTTTGGCGGTGACGCTGCTCAATCCGCACGTTTATCTGGATACGGTGTTGCTGATCGGCTCTCTCGGCGCGCAGCAATCGGTGCCGGGCGCTTATGTAGTGGGCGCGGCGAGCGCTTCGTTGCTGTGGTTTTTCACGTTGGCATTGGGCGCTGCGTGGTTGGCGCCATGGCTGGCGCGTCCGAGCACTTGGCGGATTCTCGATCTGGTGGTGGCGTTGATGATGTTTACCGTGGCCGGGCAATTGATTTTCGCCAGCTGATTTATTCCAAACAGCTAAGGGGATGCCCTCACTAAATGACGGGGCGGCGGCCCTTCGGGTTGGAGCTGTGATCGTGCCAAGCGGCGTTGCGGGACTCCAAGAGGCAAAAAGCATCCTCTTCGTCCCGCGCCTTGCTTGGCACGATCACAGCTCCAACGCGATCCGTCATTTAGTGAGGGCATCCCCTTGAACCTCTATCCCACACAGTTGTTGCGTGGTTATGCCGCAACCCCGGTGCTATGATCGAAACCCTGCGCCGCAAAGAGTAAAAACTCGCCGGTGCATTTCTGGCCGCCCGTGATCGGCCTTGCGCTCACCGCAACAGACCTGATTAGGAGAATCATCATGGCTTTCGAATTGCCGCCGCTGCCTTACGCACACGATGCCCTGCAGCCGCACATTTCCAAGGAAACCCTGGAATACCACCACGACAAGCACCACAACACCTATGTCGTGAACCTGAACAACCTGGTGCCAGGCACCGAGTTCGAAGGCAAGACCCTGGAAGAAATCGTCAAGACTTCCTCGGGCGGTATCTTCAACAACGCCGCTCAGGTCTGGAACCACACTTTCTACTGGAACTGCCTGGCGCCAAACGCCGGCGGTCAACCAACCGGCGCGCTGGCTGAAGCCATCAACGCAGCCTTCGGTTCGTTCGACAAGTTCAAGGAAGAGTTCAGCAAAACCTCGATCGGCACCTTCGGTTCCGGCTGGGGCTGGCTGGTGAAAAAGGCTGACGGTTCCCTGGCCCTGGCCAGCACCATCGGCGCCGGCAACCCGCTGACCAGCGGCGACACCCCGCTGCTGACCTGCGACGTCTGGGAACACGCTTACTACATCGACTACCGCAACGTTCGTCCTAAGTATGTCGAAGCGTTCTGGAACCTGGTCAACTGGAAGTTCGTTGCTGAGCAGTTCGAAGGCAAAACCTTCACCGCTTAAGCTGCGCGCCAGTCAAAAAACCCGGCTTTTGCCGGGTTTTTTATGCCTGCGTTTAAATAGCGTTTTTCTCACCCTGAAAGCCGTCTACCGCTGCTTGCTGCCGTGCCACAGCGGGCTACCATCAAAAAGACGAAAAAATGCTGCGAACCGCTCAAGTTGAAGGCCGAAACTACCGACACAGTACAAATAGGGCTAATACTCCAATCAGCAGCATTTCGGCCAAGGCCACGGGCAAATCATCCCCGGTCTGATTGTCCCTTTGACTGCCAACACGGGATTGCCAATACTCATGGCAACTTGACGCTACCCGCACGGAACAAGGAATAAACCTTTGAAGCTGGAACTCAAGAACAGCTTGTCGGTGAAGTTGCTCCGGGTCGTGCTCCTGTCGGCATTGATCGTAGGCGTAGTCTTGAGCTGCGCGCAGATCGTTTTCGATGCCTACAAAACCCGCCAGGCTGTTGCCGGCGACGCCGAACGAATCCTCGACATGTTCCGCGATCCCTCGACCCAGGCTGTCTACAGCCTCGACAGGGAGATGGGCATGCAGGTGATCGAAGGCCTGTTCCAGGACGATGCCGTGCGCCAGGCCTCAATCGGCCATCCCAACGAAGCCATGCTCGCGCAGAAATCCCGCGACCTGCAGCAGTCCAACAGCCGCTGGCTGACTGACCTGATCCTCGGCCAGGAACGCACCTTCACCACGCAATTGGTGGGACGTGGGCCGTACAGCGAGTATTACGGCGATCTGAGCATCACCCTCGATACCGCCACTTATGGCGAGGGCTTTATCGTCAGTTCGGTGATCATCTTCATTTCCGGGGTTTTGCGCGCACTGGCCATGGGTCTGGTGCTGTATCTGGTTTATCACTGGCTGCTGACCAAACCGTTGTCGCGGATCATCGAACACCTCACCGAGATCAACCCGGATCGCCCCAGCGAGCACAAGATTCCGCAGCTCAAGGGCCACGAAAAAAACGAACTGGGAATCTGGATCAACACCGCCAATCAGTTACTTGAGTCGATCGAGCGCAACACCCATCTGCGCCACGAAGCCGAAAACAGCTTGTTGCGAATGGCCCAGTACGACTTCCTCACCGGCCTGCCGAACCGCCAGCAATTACAGCAGCAACTGGACAAGATTCTGGTCGACGCCGGCAAGCTGCAACGCCGGGTCGCGGTGTTGTGCGTGGGACTGGATGATTTCAAAGGCATCAACGAGCAATTCAGCTACCAGACCGGCGACCAATTGTTGCTGGCTCTGGCCGATCGCTTGCGTGCCCACAGCGGCCGCCTCGGCGCCCTCGCCCGTTTGGGTGGCGATCAGTTCGCCCTGGTCCAGGCTGACATCGAGCAGCCTTATGAAGCGGCAGAACTGGCGCAAAGCATCCTTGATGATCTGGAGGCGGCGTTCGCCCTCGACCATCAGGAAATCCGCCTGCGCGCGACCATCGGCATCACCCTGTTCCCGGAGGACGGCGACAGCACCGAAAAGCTGTTGCAAAAAGCCGAGCAGACCATGACCCTGGCCAAGACCCGCTCGCGCAACCGTTATCAGTTCTACATCGCCAGTGTCGACAGCGAGATGCGCCGTCGTCGTGAACTGGAAAAAGACCTGCGTGATGCGCTGTTGCGCGATCAGTTCTACCTCGTCTATCAACCGCAGATCAGCTATCGCGATCACCGCGTGGTCGGCGTCGAAGCGCTGATTCGCTGGCAGCATCCGGAACACGGTCTGGTGCCGCCGGACCTGTTCATTCCGCTGGCCGAGCAGAACGGCACGATCATCGCCATTGGCGAATGGGTGCTCGATCAGGCCTGCAAGCAATTGCGCGAATGGCACGATATGGGTTTCGCCGACCTGCGTATGGCGGTCAACCTGTCAACGGTGCAGTTGCACCACGCCGAATTGCCGCGCGTGGTCAATAACCTGCTGCAGATGTACCGCCTGCCGCCGCGCAGCCTGGAACTGGAAGTCACCGAAACCGGCCTGATGGAGGACATCAGCACCGCCGCGCAGCACTTGCTCAGCCTGCGCCGCTCCGGCGCGCTGATCGCCATCGATGACTTCGGCACCGGGTATTCGTCACTGAGCTATCTGAAAAGCCTGCCGCTGGACAAGATCAAGATCGACAAGAGCTTCGTCCAGGATCTGCTCGATGACGACGACGATGCGACCATCGTTCGCGCGATCATTCAACTGGGCAAGAGCCTCGGCATGCAGGTGATCGCCGAGGGCGTGGAAACCGCCGAGCAGGAAAGCTACATCATTTCCGAAGGCTGCCACGAAGGTCAGGGCTACCACTACAGCAAGCCGCTGCCGGCCCGGGAACTGGGCGCCTATCTCAAACAGGCACAACGCACTAACGCGGCCATTCTCTAAAAGTCAAAAGATCGCAGCCTGCGGCAGCTCCTACATGAATCGCATTCCCCTGTAGGACCTGTCGAGTGCAACGTGGCTGCGATCTTTTGATCTGTGCCATCACACCGACGTAAATAAGAAATATTTCCAGCCACAACCCTTTACACATAATGCGAAAGATTTGCATTATGTCGCAGTTTTGCGCCCCCCCAGCGCGAGTCCACTCAACTATCGAAGCAGGATGTTCGCCATGATTCGTATGCCTCTGGCTACCGCCAGTCTGCTGGCCATCGCTATTTCCCTCGCCGGTTGCGGCGAAGGCAAAGACAAGGCCGCCGCTCCGGCCGCACCGACGCCAGCCGCCAGCACCGCCGCACCTGCGGCTGCTCCTGCCGCTGCCGGTAAAGTCGACGAAGCCGCCGCCAAGGCTGTGGTCGCGCACTACGCCGACATGGTCTTCGCCGTTTACAGCGATGCCGAATCCACCGCGAAAACCCTGCAGACCGCCGTCGACGCTTTCCTCGCCAAGCCGAACGCCGACACCCTGAAAGCCGCCAAGGCCGCCTGGGTCGCCGCGCGCGTTCCGTACCTGCAGAGTGAAGTGTTCCGCTTCGGCAACACCATCATCGACGATTGGGAAGGTCAGGTTAACGCCTGGCCACTGGACGAGGGTCTGATCGACTACGTCGACAAATCCTACGAGCACGCACTGGGTAACCCGGGCGCCACCGCCAACATCATCGCCAACAGCGAAGTTCAGGTCGGCGAAGACAAGGTCGACGTCAAAGACATCACCGCGGAAAAACTCGCCAGCCTCAACGAGCTGGGCGGTTCCGAAGCCAACGTCGCCACCGGCTACCACGCGATCGAATTCCTGCTCTGGGGCCAGGATCTGAACGGCACCGGCCCTGGCGCTGGCAACCGTCCGGCCTCCGACTACCTGGAAGGCGCCGGCGCCACTGGCGGTCACAACGATCGTCGTCGTGCCTACCTGAAATCCGTGACCCAACTGCTGGTCAGCGACCTCGAAGAAATGGTCGGCAACTGGAAGCCGAACGTGGCTGACAACTACCGCGCCACTCTGGAAGCCGAGCCGGGCGAAACCGGTCTGCGCAAAATGCTCTTCGGCATGGGCAGCCTGTCGCTGGGCGAACTGGCGGGCGAGCGCATGAAGGTTTCCCTGGAAGCCAACTCCCCTGAAGACGAGCAGGACTGCTTCAGCGACAACACGCACAACTCGCACTTCTACGATGCCAAAGGCATTCGAAACGTTTACCTGGGCGAGTACACCCGTGTTGACGGCAGCAAAATGACCGGCGCCAGCCTGTCGTCGCTGGTGGCCAAGGCTGACCCGGCTGCCGACACCGCACTGAAAGCCGATCTGGCTGCAACTGAAGCCAAGATCCAGGTCATGGTTGATCACGCCAACAAGGGTGAGCACTACGACCAGTTGATCGCGGCGGGCAACACCGCTGGCAACCAGATCGTTCGCGACGCCATCGCCTCGCTGGTCAAGCAGACCGGTTCGATCGAAGCCGCTGCCGGCAAACTGGGCATCAGTGATCTGAACCCGGACAACGCTGATCACGAGTTCTGATCAACCGCGTCTGCGTCAAAAAAGGCGACCTTCGGGTCGCCTTTTTCATACCTGCCGTACACAAACCTTTGTAGGAGTGAGCCTGCTCGCGATAGCGGAGTGTCAGCCAGAAGTTAGTCGACTGACACTCCGCTATCGCGAGCAGGCTCACTCCTACAGGGGTTTTGCATTGCTCTTCAGATTTGCGCTGTATCAAGCAAACGATAATTCCTCTTATTCAATCATCCCGGCCCTGTTAGACTTTGCGCCTTTATTTTTGCCCGTCCGCAGGATGTCTGATGCCCTCGCTGCCTCTTCGCTTGTCCGCACTGTTGCTGGCCCTGGGCCTGAGTGCCTGCGATGACGCCCCGCGTTTCACCAAGGCCGAGCCCGGTGAAGCCCGTTCGGGCGGTGCAGCGACCGTGCGCAAGACTGATCAGAATGCGTTTTCGTTGCCTTCGGCGAATCTGCCACCGTCGCGGCGGGTGGACTTCAGTGTCGGCAACAGTTTCTTCCGCAGCCCATGGGTGATCGCACCGTCGACCACCACTGCGCGCGATGGTCTCGGCCCGCTGTTCAACACCAACGCCTGCCAGAACTGCCACATCAAGGACGGTCGCGGCCATCCGCCAACGCCGGATGCCGCCAACGCGGTGTCGATGCTGGTGCGCCTGTCGATCCCTGATGCGCCGCAATTCGCCAAGCTCATTGAGCAAGTCGGCGTAGTGCCGGAGCCGGTCTATGGCGGCCAGTTCCAGGACATGGCGGTGCCCGGTGTCGTGCCGGAAGGCAAAGTCCGCGTTGACTACACGCCAGTGCCGATTCGTTTCAAGGACGGCACCGAAATCGAACTACGCAAACCGGTCTTGCAGATCACCCAGCTCGGCTACGGCCCGATGCACCCGGACACGCGTTTTTCCGCCCGCGTCGCGCCGCCGATGATTGGCCTGGGCCTGCTCGAAGCGATCCCCGAAGAAGCCATCCTTGCCAATGCCGCCGCACAGGCCAAAGCGAAAAACGGCATCAATGGCCGCCCCAATCAGGTCTGGGATGACGCCTTGCAGAAAACCGTCATGGGCCGATTTGGCTGGAAAGCCGGGCAACCGAACCTCAATCAACAAAATGTTCACGCGTTTTCGGGTGATATGGGTCTTACGACGAGCTTGAGACCCTTTGATGACTGCACCGACGCGCAAACCGCCTGCAAACAGGCGCCAAACGGCAATGGCCCGGACGGCGAACCGGAAGTCAGCGACAACATCCTGCGTCTGGTGTTGTTCTATAGCCGCAACCTCGCCGTGCCGGCACGCCGTGGCGTTAACGATGCAGACGTCATCGCTGGCAAAAACCTGTTTTTCCAGGCTGGCTGCGATTCCTGCCACACGCCGAAATACACCACCGCCGCCAACGCCGCCGAACCTGAACTGGCCAATCAGGTTATTCGCCCGTACAGCGATCTGCTGCTGCATGACATGGGCGACGGTCTGGCCGACCACCGCACGGAATTCCAGGCCTCCGGCCGCGACTGGCGCACGCCGCCGTTGTGGGGGATTGGCCTGACGCAAGCGGTCAGTGGCCACACACAGTTTTTGCATGACGGTCGCGCGCGCAATCTGCTTGAAGCGGTGCTCTGGCACGGCGGCGAAGCGAAGGCGGCGCAGCAACAGGTTTTGTCTTTCAATGCCGAGCAGCGCGCTGCGTTGCTGGCGTTTTTGAACTCACTTTAAACACTGATAAAGAATCGGGAGCCCGACATGTTCCGTCCCAAGCTACTGTTCACCAGCCTTGCCGCACTCGCCCTCGGCGCCTGCTCGCCACAGGATCCGCAAGCGGTCACCTCGGCAGCCATCGCCAAATCGGTGATCCTGCCGACCTACACCCGTTGGGTCGAGGCCGACAAGCAACTGGCCGTCAGCGCCCTCGCCTACTGTCAGGGCAAAGAAACCCTGGAAACCGCCCGCGCCGACTTCCTCCACGCACAGAAAGCCTGGGCCGAGCTGCAACCGCTGCTGATCGGTCCGCTGGCCGAGGGCAACCGTTCGTGGCAGGTGCAGTTCTGGCCGGACAAGAAAAACCTCGTCGGCCGTCAGGTCGAGCAGTTGGTCGTCGCGCAGCCGCAGATTGATGCCGCCGCACTGGCCAAATCGAGCGTCGTCGTTCAAGGCCTGTCGGCTTACGAATACATCCTGTTCGACGCCAAGCCTGACGTGGCCAACGCCGAGCAGAAAGCCAAGTACTGCCCGCTGCTGATCGCCATCGGCGAGCGTCAGAAGCAACTGGCCGAAGAGATTCTGCAGAACTGGAACAACACCGACGGCATGCTCGCGCAGATGACCAAGTTCCCCAACCAGCGCTACGCCGACTCCCACGAAGCGATCGCCGATCTGCTGCGCGTGCAGGTCACCGCGCTGGACACCCTGAAGAAAAAACTCGGCACGCCAATGGGCCGCCAGAGCAAGGGCGTGCCACAGCCGTTCCAGGCCGATGCATGGCGTAGCCAGTCGTCCCTGACCGCGCTGGAAGCCAGCCTCGCCGCCGCCAAAGCCGTGTGGGAAGGCGTCGACAACAAAGGCCTGCGCGGTCTGTTGCCGGCTGAGCAGAAGCCACTGGCGGACAAGATCGACGCTGCCTACGCCGCTTCGCTGAAACTGTTCGACAGCACTCAGCGTTCGCTCGGCGAAATGCTCGAAGACGACGCCGGTCGTCAGCAACTCAACGACATCTACGACAGCCTCAACGTCGTCCATCGCCTGCACGAAGGTGAACTGGCCAAGGCGCTGGGCATCCAACTGGGCTTCAACGCCAACGACGGTGACTGATGAGGGCAACGGCCATGCTGCGACGTCAGGTTCTGACTTTAGGTAGTGCACTGCTGGGAGCAGTGACGCTGGGCGGCTGGACGCTGTTCAAACGCAAGGATCAGAGCCCGCTGTTGCTGTCGGCGCGCGACGACACCGACGGCAAGCATTACGCCGTCGGCTATCGTCTGGATGGCACGCGGGTGTTCGCCACCGAAGTCGGCCAGCGTTGCCACGACATCATCAACCACCCGACGCAGCCGATCGCGCTGTTCGTCGCACGTCGCCCGGGCACCGAAAGTTACCTGATCGATCTGCGCGACGGCACGTTGCTGCAGACGGTGACGTCGCAGCCGAACCGGCACTTCTACGGCCACGCCGTGGTGCACAAGGACGGCGAATACCTGTACGCCACCGAGAACGACACGACCGATCCTGGCCGTGGTTTGCTCGGTGTGTACAAGTTCGAAGGCGAACGGCTGGTGCATAGCGGCGAGATTTCCACCCACGGCCTCGGCCCGCATCAGGTGTCATGGATGCCCGATGGGGAGACGCTGGTGGTGGCCAACGGCGGGATTCGTACCGAGGCGGAAAGCCGCGTCGACATGAACCTCAATGCCATGGAGCCGAGCCTGGTCTTGATGCAACGTGACGGCACTCTGCTGAGCAAGGAAACCCTCGCCCAGCAGATGAACAGCGTGCGCCATCTGGGCATCGCCAGCGATGGCACCATCGTTGCCGGTCAGCAGTTCATGGGCGCCTCGCATGAGCGTTCGGAGCTGCTGGCGATCAAGCGTCCGGGGCAGCCGTTCGTGGCGTTCCCGGTGCCGGAGCATCAGTTGCAGTCGATGGGGCATTACACCGCCAGTGTTGCGGTGCACAGCGATTTGCGTCTGGTCGCACTGACAGCTCCGCGTGGCAATCGCTTCTTTATCTGGGATCTGGACAGCGGCGAAGTGCGCCTCGATGCGCCGTTGCCCGATTGCGCCGGTGTCGGTGCGGTGAAGGACGGTTTTGTCGTGACCTCCGGGCAAGGACGTTGCCGGTACTACGATTGCCGTCAGGATGAGCTGTTGGCCAAGCCGCTGGAATTGCCGGCGGGGCTCTGGGACAACCATCTTCATCTGATGGCATAAAACAGCCTTAAAAGATCGCAGCCTGCGGCAGCTCCTACATTGGAATGCACTCCCCTGTAGGAGCTGCCGCAGGCTGCGATCTTTTTGCGCCACCCTGTAAGAACTGCCAGTTGGAATCCCCCCTGTACTCGGAGTAATGTGCCCGCCTGTCTCACCTGATTTATCCAAGGAACTGGAAATATGCTGCGTCGCCGCATGCTGATCATGTTGGGTGTTGTTTTGTTGATCGTCCTGGTGCTGGGCGGGTACAAGGCCTTTTCGATCTACACCATGATCCAGGGCTTTTCCAAGCCGAAACCGCCGATCAGCGTCGCCGTGGCCAACGCCTCCGAACGCCCGTGGCAGATGCGCCTGCCCACCGTCGGCAGCCTCAAGGCGCTGCAAGGCGTCGACCTGAGTCTTGAGGTCGCCGGCACTGTCACCGAACTCAAATTCGAATCAGGACAAAAGGTCAAGGCCGGGCAACCGCTGCTGCAACTCGACAGCGCCGTCGAAGCAGCACTGCTGGAGACCGCCAAGGCCGACCTGGGCCTGGCGCAACTGGACTTCGGTCGTGGCAGCCAACTGATCGACAGTCGCGCCATTTCCAAAGGTGAATACGACCGGCTCTCGGCTGTTCTGCAAAAGGAGCGAGCCACGGTCAATCAGCTCAACGCAGCGCTGGCGAAAAAGCGCATTCTCGCGCCGTTCAGCGGCACCATCGGCATCCGCCAGGTCGACATTGGCGACTACCTCGCCAGCGGCACCAAAATCGCTACCCTGCAGGATTTGAGCAGCCTCTACGCCGACTTCTACGTGCCCGAGCAATCGATCCCGAAGCTGGCCATCGGCCAACCGGTGAATATCTCGGCTGCCGCCTACCCCGGCCAGACCTACCCGGGCAAGATCAGCGCGATCAACCCGATCGTCGAAAGCAGCACACGCAATATTCTGGTGCGCGCCACCCTGGCCAACCCCGATGGCAAACTGCTGCCGGGCATGTTTGCCAGCCTTGAAGTGCTGCTGCCCGATCCGCAAAAACACATCGTCGTGCCGGAAAGCGCGATCACCTACACCCTCTACGGCAACTCAATCTACGTGGTCGGGCAGAAGAAAGCCGAGGACGGCAGCGTCGAAAAGGATGACAAGGGCCAACCGGTGCTGATCGCCGAACGCCGCTTCATCGAAACCGGTGAACGCCGTGATGGCCTGGTAATGATCAACAAGGGCGTGCAGAGCGGCGAACAAGTGGTGACGGCCGGCCAGATCAAACTGGACAACGGCGCACACATTGCCATCAGCGACGACAAGACCCTCGGCGAGCAGAACAGTCCGCCTCGCGCCGACTGATCAAGGAATCCCCATGGCTTTTACTGATCCGTTCATCCGCCGCCCGGTGCTCGCCACCGTGGTCAGTCTATTGATTGTGTTGCTCGGCTTTCAGGCCTGGAGCAAGTTGCCGCTGCGCCAATACCCGCAAATGGAAAACGCCCTGATCACGGTGACCACCGCTTACCCCGGGGCCAACGCCGAAACCATTCAGGGCTACATCACCCAGCCAATGCAGCAAAGTCTGGCGAGCGCCGAGGGCATCGACTACATGACCTCGGTCAGCCGGCAGAACTTCTCGGTGATCTCGATCTACGCACGCATCGGCTCCAATACCGACCGCTTGTTCACCGAACTGCTGGCCAAGGCCAACGAGGTGAAAAACAAGCTGCCGCAGGACGCCGAAGACCCGGTGCTGAGCAAGGAATCGGCCGACGCTTCGGCGCTGATGTACATCAGCTTCTTCAGCAAGGATTTGAGCAACCCGCAGATCACCGATTACCTGTCACGGGTGATCCAGCCAAAACTGGCCACCCTGCCGGGCATGGCCGAGGCTGAGATTCTCGGCAATCAGGTGTTCGCCATGCGCCTGTGGCTCGACCCGGTGAAGCTCGCCGGTTTTGGCCTCAGCGCCGCCGACGTGACCAACGCCGTGCGCCAGTACAACTTCCTCTCCGCCGCCGGCGAAGTGAAAGGCCAGTACGTGGTCACCAGCATCAATGCCAACACCGAGCTTAAATCCGCCGAAGCTTTTGCGGCGATTCCGCTCAAGGTCAGTGGTGACAGCCGCGTGCTGCTCAGCGATGTCGCGCGGGTGGAAATGGGCGCGGAAAACTACGATTCGATCAGCTCGTTCGGTGGCACGCCGTCGGTGTATATCGGCATCAAGGCCACCCCGGGCGCCAACCCGCTGGACGTGATAAAGGAAGTGCGCAAGCTGATGCCCGAGCTGGAAGCGCAACTGCCGCCGAACCTCAAGAGCGAGATCGCTTACGACGCCACATTGTTTATTCAGGCCTCGATCGACGAAGTGGTGAAAACCCTGTTCGAAGCGGTGCTGATAGTGATTGTTGTGGTGTTCCTGTTCCTCGGCGCACTGCGCTCGGTAGTAATCCCGGTGGTGACCATTCCGCTGTCGATGATCGGCGTGATGTTCTTCATGCAGATGATGGGCTACTCGATGAACCTGCTGACGCTGCTGGCGATGGTGCTGGCCATCGGTCTGGTGGTCGACGATGCGATTGTCGTGGTGGAGAACATCCACCGGCACATCGAGGAAGGCAAGACACCGTTCGATGCAGCGCTGGAAGGCGCACGGGAAATCGCCATGCCGGTGGTCTCGATGACCATCACCCTGGCGGCGGTGTATGCGCCGATCGGTTTTCTCACCGGCCTCACAGGAGCGCTGTTCAAGGAGTTTGCCCTGACCCTGGCCGGCGCGGTGGTAATTTCCGGCATCGTCGCCCTGACCCTGTCGCCAATGATGTGCGCGTTTTTGCTGCGTCACGAGGAAAACCCCAGTGGCTTGGCACACCGCCTCGACCGTATCTTCGAAGGCCTCAAGCGCCGCTATCAAAGCATGCTGCATGGAACGCTGAACACACGGCCGGTAGTGCTGGTGTTCGCCGTGATCGTGTTGTGCCTGATCCCGGTGTTCCTCAAGTTCACCAAATCGGAGCTGGCCCCGGACGAAGATCAGGGCATCATTTTCATGATGGCCACTGCGCCGCAGCCGACCAACCTTGATTATCTGAGCACCTACACCGACGAGTTCATCAAGATCTTCAAGGAATTCCCGGAGTACTACTCCTCGTTCCAGATCAACGGCTACAACGGCGTGCAGGCGGGCATCGGCGGCTTCCTGCTCAAGCCGTGGAACGAACGCAGCCGCACGCAGATGCAAATCCTCCCCGAGGTGCAAGGCAAACTCGAACGTATCCCGGGTTTGCAGATCTTCGGTTTCAACCTGCCCTCCTTGCCCGGCACCGGTGAAGGCTTGCCGTTCGAGTTTGTGGTCAATACCGCCAACGATTACGAGCTGTTGTTGCAAGTCGCCGACCGGATCAAGAAACGCGCGATGGAATCGGGCAAGTTCGCCTTCGTCGACCTCGATCTGGCGTTCGACAAACCCGAGGTTGTGGTCGATATCGACCGCGCCAAAGCGGCGCAGATGGGCGTGTCGATGCTGGACCTCGGTGGCACGCTGGCGACGCTGTTGGGCGAGGCGGAAATCAACCGTTTCACCATCGAAGGCCGCAGCTACAAGGTGATTGCTCAGGTCGAACGGCCGTATCGTGATAACCCGGACTGGCTGAACAATTACTACGTGAAGAACACCCAGGGTGAGCTGCTGCCACTGTCGACGCTGATCAAGGTCAGCGACCGCGCGCGACCGCGTCAGCTCAATCAGTTTCAGCAGCTCAACGCGGCGAAGATTTCCGGTTTCCCGTTGGTCAGCATGGGCGAAGCCATCGACACGGTGTTGCAGATTGCCCGCGAAGAAGCACCGGCCGGGTTTGCCTTCGACTATGGCGGCGCCTCACGCCAGTTCGTTCAGGAAGGCAGCGCGTTGTGGGTGACGTTTGCCTTGGCCCTGGCGATTATCTTTCTGGTGCTGGCGGCGCAGTTCGAGAGCTTCCGCGATCCGCTGGTGATTCTGGTGACGGTGCCGTTGTCGATCTGCGGGGCGCTGATTCCGTTGTTTCTCGGCTGGTCGAGCATGAACATCTACACCCAGGTCGGGTTGGTTACGCTGATCGGCCTGATCAGTAAACACGGAATCCTGATCGTCGAGTTCGCCAACCAGTTGCGCAAGGACAAAGGCCTGACGGCGCGTGAAGCCGTTGAGGAAGCGGCGGCGATTCGCTTGCGGCCGGTGCTGATGACCACGGCGGCGATGGTGTTTGGCATGGTGCCGTTAATTCTGGCCACGGGTGCCGGTGCGGTCAGCCGCTTCGATATCGGCATGGTGATTGCCACGGGGATGTCGATTGGCACATTGTTTACGCTGTTCGTCCTGCCGTGTGTTTACACCCTGCTGGCGAAACCTGATCCCAAACCAACCGCGTAACCCCTGTAGGAGTGAGCCTGCTCGCGATAGCGGTATGTCAGTTAATAATGATTTGAATGACACACCGCTATCGCGAGCAGGCTCACTCCTACAAGGGATGTGTGTTGCTCCAGGCATAAAAAAAGGCCTCGCATCTGCGAGGCCTTTTATGTGGGCTTCAATCGTTTCAACTCTGCGGCCTCATCCCTTGAGAAAGTCCGAACATGAACAGCAATAAATCATGATCGGGTTTGGTCGCCACGGCGGCTTTCGCCACCCGTGGGACGGCGCAGTGGGCGTCGTCTACGGACGCGCCAACCACCTGCATGCGAGGCTGCTCCCAGGCAGCCACCGCCAATGACGCAACTGCCAAGGCTCCAACCAAAAACAAACCTCGTGCAATTTCTAGTTTCATCGCTATAAACCTTTGATAGCGCTGCCAAACGCCGTCTCATAAAAGTAGACGAGTTTTTTCCAGTCCGCGTCGCGGAACGACGAATGGCGGCGCAATTGCTTCATATCGTGGGAGGCTGCACGATAGGCGGTCAGACGCTGGCGGCACTTCTCCAGATCGATCAAAGCGACTTCGACATTGGCCGACTCACCTTCGCCCGTCACGCGCACAAACACGTGTTTGATGTAGATGCAGCTGTGCTGCCAACGACCCTTGTGCATGCGCGCCAGGTTCTCGGCGAGGTCCTTGAGCACGCGCTCATAAACCACATCGCCACATTGATCGCGACCGCCGGCAGCCGCCAGCCAGTGTTCCAGTTCCTGGAAACCGTCCAGGGACTTGGTCACCAGCAGCGCGCGCCATTTGTGTTGAGGATCAGGCTGGGCGCCGCAGAAAACGATTTCTGGCACGCGCACACCGAGCTTGCTGACGCCGGTCAGCGCATCCAGCTCGCGCAAAACCGTAGGCCGGCCGAAAGGGTGCAACCAGCTGCGATAGATATGACCCGTCTGGCGCTTGGCGTACAGCAGTTGACCATCGCGCCCCACGACCCTTTGCACACCACTTTCGCCACCGCGTCGAACATTGGGTTCTTCCACCCACTCACCGCGCTGGTTCCAGTAATAGTCAAAGCGATCTTGCGAAGCGACTTCCGTTTCTGCTGCCAATTGCACTGCCATCCTCTTACCTCTTGCGTAATACGTAAACCCGCCACATGGCGTAGAGCGGAATAAAGTCCAGTTGTTCCTGAATCCGAAAACCTGCTTCCTCGAATTCCTTTTCCACCGTAGCGGCCGGTAACACAAAGCGATTCTGATACTCGCGTTTGTCACGGTTGCGCTCGGCTCGCTGGCGTTTCCAGGCTTTGAAATTGCCATCAACCCACAGCGAAACGATCACACTGTCACGGGTGACACGCTCGAATTCGCGCAGAATCGCCCGGCGATGCTCGGCTTCACCGATATGGTGGAGCAGACGCATGCAGAAAATGCTGTCGACGGCGTTGTCAGGCAAGGCAATGTCGAAGGCAGATGTGTGCAAGGGTTGTACCCGTTTCACCACATCGGCCGGTTGCGACTGCATGGCCGTCTTGATCATCGACTCGGAATTGTCCGCGCCGATAATCACCCGATTGGCCTTTTCGCCCAACAGGGGCCAGAAACGCCCGGCACCGCAAGGCAGATCCAGCACCAGTCCCGGCTCACCCACCGACGTCAGCGCCTTGCGGGCCATCTGTTCGTCACGCCAGTGGGAGAGACGACGTCCAAGGCTTTCTTTGTGCTTGCGCAGGTATTTCTGCGCATGTTGATCGTCGTACTTTTCGGAAAAATCGAGTTTGATCGGACCGGCCATCACCTGGACTCCTGAATTGCTGATGTCACCACCTTAAGGAGCGGCGTGTCAGCGTCAGGTCATCCATTTGTGAAAAAAATGTCCGGTAAATAGACAAATTATTACAGCGTTATACAGGATTCAGACAGGTAAGAGGGAGTAGCCTTGCGCCACCCCCTGCGTCAGATTTTGCCCAGATCCACCTCGAAGCGGCAGCCATTGGGTTCCATCGTGCTCAAACTGACGGTCCAGCCCTGGTTCTCACAGATCCGCTGCACCAGCGACAACCCCAGCCCCAGGCCCTCGCCGCGCTTTTCGCTGCCACGTACGAAGGGCTCGAACATGGCTTCGCGCTTTTCTTCCGGAATGCCGACGCCGGAGTCTTCCACCGCGAAGCCATTGGTAGTGAGTGTCAGACGAATGAAGCCGCTTTCGGTGTAATGCAGCGCGTTGCGCAACAGGTTGCCCATCACGGCATTCAACAGGGTCGCGTTGTAGCGAATGTCTGATGGACTGCCAGGTTCGAAGATCAGTTTCAGGCCCTTGCTCTCGATCGGCCCGCGCCACAGACACAACAGACTCTCGGCAACTTGCGAAAGGTCCTGCTGCAGCGCCATGCCGGCATCTTCGTGCTGGGCACGCGCCAGCATCAGGAAGGTCTGCACCAACTCACGCATTTCTTCACTGGCGCGGGCAATACGCTCGACCTGCGAACGACCGCGCTGGTCGATCCCAGGGTTTTCCATCAGCAGTTCGCAGGAGCTGGCCAGCACCATCAATGGCGTTCGCAACTCGTGACTGACATCGCTGGTAAATAATCTTTCACGCGTCAGCGCCTGACGCAGGCGCCCCAACGTGGCGTCGAATGCCACCGCCAGCTCACCCACTTCGTCAGCCGCATAATCCGGTGCCAGCGGTGGTGCCAGGCCGAGTAACTGATCGCGGTGACGCACCTGCCTTGCCAGTCTCACAACCGGTGCCATCACTTTGCGCGCGAGCACCCAGCCGAGGAACACCGCCAGTGCCAGGCTGAGCACGAACCCCACCAGCACCACGGCAAACAGCACGCGCTCGCGCTCTTCAAAATCGCTTTGATCCTGCAGCAATACGTAACGTCGACCGTCAACGATTTCGACCATCGCGTGATACGACAGCTGCTCGCGAAACACTTCATGGAAACCTGAATCGAGGTGGCGCAGGTCTTTGGGCAACTCGAAATCGCCCGGCCCACCGCTGAAATAGAACAACTGATCCGGTTCCGGACGATGGCTCCAATCAGAAACGTTGTCCATCAGCAGCAGGCGCTGTAAATCGCCACCCAGCCCCGCTGAAATCAGTTTTTCTTCTACCAGGTGCACGGTCGCGACAATACCCATCGCAAAGGCTCCGGCCACCAATGCGCTCATCAAGGCAAAGGCAATAATGATCCGCTGGGATAGGCTTTGCTTAAACTCCATTACACATCGGCCAGCCGGTAACCCACGCCGTGCACGGTGTGCAGCAATGGTTTGGTGAACGGTTTGTCGATTACCTGACGCAATTGGTGGACGTGGCTGCGCAGGCTGTCGCTGTCCGGGCAATCATCGCCCCACAACGCCTCTTCGAGAATTTCCCGACGCAGCACGTGCGGGCTCTTCTGCATCAACACTGCCAGCAACTTGAGGCCGACCGGGTTGAGCTTGAGCAATTTGCCTTCTCGGGTCACTTCCAGCGTGTCGAGGTCGTAGCTCAGATCGGCGACCTGCAGCGCCCGACGGCCACCGCCTTGGGCGCGGCGCATTACCGCTTCGACCCGCGCGGCAAGTTCGGACAAGGCAAATGGCTTGATCAGATAATCATCAGCCCCGGACTTGAACCCCTGCAGACGATCATCGAGCTGATCACGAGCGGTGAGCATGATCACCGGCGTGTCGCGGCGGGCATCTTCACGCAGGCGTTTGCACAGGGTGTAGCCGTCGATCCCGGGCAGCATGATATCGAGGACGATCAGGTCGTAATGTTCGGTGGCGGCCAGATGCAGGCCTGACAGACCGTCTTGGGCGCAATCGACGGTATAGCCTTTGAGGCCCAGATAATCGGCCAGATTGGCCAGGATGTCGCGGTTGTCTTCGACCAGCAGAATTCGCATGGGCACCTCCTCCGTACGGGGTAACGGCCGTCTTGGCCCGCGCAGCTTACGGCCAAGTGTGGCTCAGGGCTAGGCGTGTGTCGGGTTGTTTAGCGATAAAAACGCTCATTGCGCATGCCAACGATTTTTTCACTTTCGGTTAACAAATCGGCGACGCCAGCACGCGCAGACTCCGCGCGGTTGCGCTCCTCAGAACATACTTACCGACCAAGGAATTGCCCATGGCGTCGACTTCTGCCCGCCCCGTTTCCAGGCCACTGAATTTTTGGTTATGCCTGGGAATCCCCACCTTCGCGGCGATCATTCTGGTAGTGCTGGAACTGACCGACCTGGACATGGATCTGGCCCGCCTGTTCTACGACCCAGTTGCCGGCGATTTTATCGGGCGGCACAGTTACTTCCTCGAGGACATCCTGCATGACCG
Source organism: Pseudomonas sp. MC6 (assembly GCF_054790575.1). NCBI lineage: Bacteria > Pseudomonadati > Pseudomonadota > Gammaproteobacteria > Pseudomonadales > Pseudomonadaceae > Pseudomonas > Pseudomonas sp. MC6. The sequence goes on along the minus strand of NZ_CP186504.1, from coordinate 6,444,622 downwards.
CGCCAAACAGGTGGTCATTGCTTTCTCGGTGTTTGCCATCCTCGGTTTCATCGGATCGTTCTTCGTCGGCAGACTGAAACCGTTCAAGCGCGAACTGGGCTGTCTGGTACTGTCGCTGGGCCTTGCCACTTCGTTCGTTACCCCGGTGAAAGCGGTGACTGCGGTGCAATGCCCGTGGAGTCTGGAACAATTCGGTGGTCATGAAACCTATAGCAAGTTGATGGAGCATCGCCCGCAGACCGATAAGCCAGGCCGTTGCTGGCCGGGTGGTCATGCGGCAACGGGGTTCACTCTTTTTGCGCTGTTTTTTGTCTTGCGCGATCGCCGTCCGCGTCTGGCCCGTCAAGCATTCATCTTTGCCTTTGCATTGGGTTCGGTGTTTTCGATCAGCCGGATGATGCAGGGCGCGCACTTCTTTTCGCACAACGTGTGGACGGCGATTTTCTGCTGGCTGATTTGTCTGGGGTCGTATTACTGGGTGCTGTATCGCCCGGCGGTGAAGGCTGAAGTCGTCGCCAAAGCACACCCCGTCAGCGCCTGAAACACAAATCCAATGTAGGAGTGAGCCTGCTCGCGATAGCGGTGTGTCAGTCGCAATCATGTTGAATGAAATACCGCTATCGCGAGCAGGCTCACTCCTACAGGGGTTATGTGTGAAGCTGAAATTTGGGCAATAAAAAACCCCGCTGACTTTCGCCAGCGGGGTTTTGCGTTACAGGGACAAGGCTGGCTTACATCATGCCGCCCATGCCACCCATGCCGCCCATGTCTGGCATGCCGCCGCCAGCACCGCCGTCTTTCTTCGGCGCATCAGCTACTGCCGCTTCGGTGGTCAGGATCAGACCGCCGATCGACGATGCCGCTTGCAGAGCGGAACGAGTCACCTTGGTTGGATCCAGGATGCCCATTTCGATCATGTCGCCGTATTCGCCAGTCGCAGCGTTGTAACCGAAGTTACCTTTGCCGTTCTTGACTTCGTTGACCACAACGCTTGGCTCGTCGCCGCTGTTGGCAGCGATCTGACGCAGCGGAGCTTCAACAGCGCGGCGCAGAACAGCGATACCAACGTCCTGGTCAGCGTTGTCGCCTTTCAGGTCGTTCAGGGTTTGCAGAGCGCGGATCAGCGCAACGCCACCGCCAGGTACCACGCCTTCTTCAACGGCTGCACGAGTTGCGTGCAGGGCGTCTTCAACGCGGGCTTTCTTCTCTTTCATTTCAACTTCGGAACCAGCGCCAACCTTGATCACTGCAACGCCGCCGGACAGCTTGGCCAGACGCTCTTGCAGTTTTTCACGGTCGTAGTCCGAGGAAGTTTCAGCTGCCTGGGCACGGATCTGAGTGATTCGCGCCTGGATATCAGCTTCTACGCCAGCACCGTCAACGATGATGGTGTTTTCCTTGGAGATGGTCACACGCTTGGCGCTACCAAGGTTTTCCAGGGTAGCGGCTTCCAGGCTCAGGCCGATCTCTTCGGAGATAACGGTACCGCCGGTCAGAACAGCGATGTCCTGCAGCATGGCCTTGCGACGGTCGCCGAAGCCTGGCGCCTTGACGGCTGCGACTTTAACGATGCCACGCATGTTGTTCACAACCAGGGTCGCCAGGGCTTCGCCTTCAACGTCTTCGGAAACGATCAGCAGTGGACGGCCGGCTTTGGCAACGGCTTCCAGCACTGGCAGCATTTCGCGGATGTTCGAGATCTTTTTGTCGACCAGCAGGATCAGCGGGCTGTCCAGCTCGGCAACCATGGTCTCTGGCTTGTTGACGAAGTACGGGGACAGGTAGCCACGGTCGAACTGCATGCCTTCGACAACCGACAGTTCGTTTTCCAGGCCAGTGCCTTCTTCAACGGTGATCACGCCTTCTTTGCCGACTTTTTCCATGGCTTCGGCAATGATGTCGCCGATGGAGCTGTCGGAGTTGGCGGAGATGGTGCCTACCTGAGCGATTGCCTTGGTGTCAGCGCATGGCTTGGACAGGTTTTTCAGCTCTTTGACGATGGCGATGGTCGCCTTGTCGATGCCGCGCTTCAGGTCCATCGGGTTCATGCCGGCAGCGACGGCTTTCAGGCCTTCGTTGACGATCGACTGAGCCAGAACGGTAGCGGTGGTAGTACCGTCACCAGCGTCATCATTGGCACGGGAGGCAACGTCTTTGACCAGCTGCGCGCCCATGTTTTCGAAGCGATCTTCGAGTTCGATTTCTTTGGCGACGGAAACGCCGTCCTTGGTGATGGTCGGAGCGCCGAAGCTCTTCTCGATGATCACGTTACGGCCTTTCGGGCCCAGGGTCGCTTTTACTGCGTCAGCCAGGACGTTGACGCCCTTGAGCATTTTTTTACGGGCGGAATCGCCAAACAGAACTTCTTTAGCAGCCATGATCGATATTCCTTAAATACTTTGTAGTAGCGGGAAAATGAACGGGGGTATCAGCCTTCGATAACAGCGAGGATTTCGTTCTCGCTCATTACCAGCAGGTCTTCGCCGTCGACTTTCACTGTATTGCTGCCGGAGTAAGGACCGAATACAACCTTGTCGCCCACTTTCACGGACAATGCATGAACTTCACCGCGCTCGCGTTTGCCTGGGCCTACAGCGAGGATTTCACCGTGGTTGGCTTTTTCAGCAGCCGAACCTGGCAGGACGATACCGCCAGCGGTTTTCTTTTCTTCTTCGCTGCGACGGATTACGACGCGGTCATGCAGAGGACGAAGCTTCATTGTCGATCTCTCCTAATTGTGGTTTTCATCGGCCGGTGTAGTCCCGGCGGGTTTAACAAATCCGGCCTGCGCCGGTTGCGGTTCGTCAAGCGAGCCGCGGAAGACTGACTGGCTCAAATGCCAGAAACCTTTCGGTGACCGATACATAAGGGCGCATAAGCTTATTACAAGGGCGAGCTGAGAAAATTTTTCACTCTGGAGGCCCATAAATGAACACGGCACCCGAAGGTGCCGTGTGGCTAACGCAGTTACTTGCTGTCGCGGTGTTCGAACTCGCCTTCGATCACATCACCCTCGCGGCCCAGAGGCTGACGCGGTGCAGGACCGCCACGGGGTTGCAGATCGTCGGCGAACGCACGCTGACGCATGGCCTGTTCTTCGGCGCGCTGACGCATTTTGTTCGCCAGCAACCGGCGGCTGAATGGCAGCAACATCACCAGACCGACCACGTCGCTGATGAAGCCCGGCAGGATCAGCAGGCCACCGGCCAAAGCCAGCATCAGCCCTTCGAGCATGGTTTGCGCGGGCAGTTCGCCGCGGTTCAGGCTTTCACGGGCACGCAGTGCAGTGGCCAGACCGGCGACGCGCAGCACAAAAACACCGAACATCGAGCCGACAATGATCAGCAGCAGGGCCGGGAAAAACCCGATAGCCCCTGCCACTTTGACGAATACGAACAGCTCCAGCACTGGAAACAGCAGAAAGAGCAACAGAAAAGGGCGCATCAAAGTTTCCTCAACGCAAGAAATGCCTTGCAGTAAGCCTTAGATGACGTCGCCCTTTCGTGAATTCAAGCGTCGACCACTGCATTTTTTGGCCAGACCTGTGCGTGAGCCAATGAAACCAAGGCTTCGCGCACTTGTGTCGGCGTATGACAAGGGGCTTGAAACGGCAACCAGTACAGCGCCTGACCGATGCGCAGGTGCATGCCTTCGGTGTCGATTCCGGCCAGTTGCGCCGGCACGGTTTTCGGCAGACCGGCAAGGTCGACGTAGTGCGCGATGGCTTTGGCGTGGTCGCTGTTCATGTGCTCGACCATGCTGATTTCAGCCTTGCCGGCGAACGGATTGGCCAGGGTCAGTTGATCGACCCAGTGGATCGCGCCGAAACCGCCGATGTAGCGATGACGCACCGGAGTCAGCACCCAGAAATCGAAATCGTGGGCCTTGTGGTAGTTCTGCGAATCCGGGAAAAAACGGTAGTACCGCTCGGCGGCGGCATCGATGGCAGCGGCATCTTCGAGCTTCTGCGCTTCGGCCAGATAAGTCAGGCGACCAACGGCTTGCACGTCATCGGCTTCGCGCTCCCCCACCAACATCGAGCATTTAGGGTCTTTTTGCAGGTTGTGGGTGTGCTGGGCGATGCGACTGATCAGGATCAGCGGCCGACCCTGCTCATCCAGGCAGTAAGGCACCACGGAGCCAAAGGGAAAACCGGGCATCGATTTGGAGTGGGTCGACAGCACTCCCCGGTATTCCTTGAGAAGCAATTCTCGGGCATTCTTCGCCACTTCAACGCTCAATTTATGACTCCTTAAATAGTATCCGTCGAAAAAACGGACGGGCGCCCGGGATCAAGTCCCCGTCACGCCAGCGGGCAATTCTCATGTGCACCCTGCCAAGGCCGGTGCAGATCGGGAGTCGCTGAAAACAAAAACTACTCAGACCTGCTATCGGGGCATGCGAATGCAACTCAACGACAAAGTAATCATTATCACTGGCGGATGCCAGGGTTTGGGCCGTTCGATGGCCGAGTATTTCGCCGGCAAAGGCGCGAAGCTGGCGTTGATCGACCTCAATCAGGAAAAGCTCGACGATGCGGTCGCGGCTTGCAAGGCCAAAGGCGTCGAGGCGCGCAGCTATCTGTGCAACGTGGCCAATGAAGAGCAGGTCGAGCACATGGTCGCTCAGGTCGCCGCCGATTTCGGCGCGATTCACGGCCTGATCAACAACGCCGGGATCCTCCGTGATGGCCTGCTGCTCAAGGTCAAGGACGGCGAAATGACCAAGATGAGCCTGGCACAGTGGCAGGCGGTGATCGACGTCAACCTGACCGGCGTGTTCCTCTGCACCCGTGAAGTGGCGGCGAAAATGGTCGAGCTGAAGACCAGCGGCGCGATCATCAACATCTCGTCGATCTCGCGGGCGGGCAACGTTGGCCAGACCAACTACTCGGCGGCCAAGGCCGGTGTTGCTGCAGCGACAGTGACCTGGGCCAAAGAGCTGGCGCGTTACGGCATTCGTGTCGCGGGGATTGCACCGGGCTTCATCGAAACCGAGATGACCCTGGGCATGAAACCGGAAGCGCTGGAGAAGATGACTTCGGGGATTCCGCTCAAGCGCATGGGCAAGCCGGAAGAGATCGCCCATTCGGCGGCGTACATTTTCGAAAACGACTATTACACCGGGCGGATTCTGGAGATGGATGGCGGGTTGCGGATCTAACCCCCACCACAAAACCCGTGTAGGAGTGAGCCTGCTCGCGATTGCAGTCATTCATTCAACAAATCTGTTGAATGGTATTCCGCTATCGCGAGCAGGCTCACTCCTACAGGTTTATTCAGTGTTGCGGATGCATCAATCGTCGCTGATGGTGATATTCGGCATCGCCGGCGTTGCCGCTTCCTGCAACACGATCCGTGCGCCGACGTGGCGGGCCAGTTCCTGATAGACCATGGCGATCTGGCTGTCCGGCTCGGCGATCACCGTTGGCTTGCCGCCATCGGCCTGCTCACGGATCAGCATCGACAGAGGCAGCGAAGCCAACAGCTCCACACCGTACTGGGTCGCCAGTTTCTCACCACCGCCCTCACCGAACAGATGCTCGGCATGCCCGCAGTTCGAGCAGATGTGCACGGCCATGTTTTCCACCACGCCCAGCACCGGAATGTTGACCTTGCGGAACATTTCCACGCCTTTGCGCGCGTCGAGCAAGGCCAGATCCTGTGGCGTGGTGACGATCACCGCACCGGCCACCGGGACTTTCTGTGCCAGGGTCAACTGGATGTCGCCGGTGCCTGGCGGCATGTCGATGACCAGATAATCCAGATCGCCCCACGCGGTTTGCGTGACCAGTTGCAGCAGCGCGCCGGACACCATCGGCCCGCGCCAGACCATCGGCGTGTTGTCGTCGGTCAGAAAGGCCATCGACATGACTTCAACGCCATGGGCCTTGAGCGGCACGAACCACTTCTGATCCTTGACCTCAGGGCGGGTGCGCTCGGGGATGCCGAACATGATGCCTTGGCTCGGGCCGTAGATGTCGGCGTCGAGAATCCCCACTTTGGCGCCTTCACGGGCCAGGGCCAGCGCGAGGTTGGCGGCGGTGGTCGACTTGCCCACACCGCCCTTGCCCGACGCCACGGCGACCACGTTCTTGACGTTGGCCAGCCCCGGGATCTGCGCTTGCGCCTTGTGCGCGGCAATCACTGTGTTGACCTCGACCTTGGCGACAACCACGCCGTCGAGGTTTTCGATGGCCAGTTGCAACAATTGCGCCCAGCCGCTCTTGAACAGACCGGCGGCGTAACCGATTTCCAGCTGCACGTTGACGCGGTCACCGACGATCTCGATGTGCTTCACGCAACCGGCGCTGACCGGATCCTGGTTCAGGTAAGGGTCGGTGTATTGGCTGAGGACGGCTTCCACCGCTGCGCGAGTGACGGCGCTCATGGGCAACTCCGATAACAAGACTGGGAAAAGATGGCGGGTATCCTACCCCTTCTGTCCTCCGGACGGCACGCCCGGCAACGATTTGCAGGGGTGAAATATCTTTCCCGGCGCTTTATAGTGGCCGACCTCCGTTTCATCAAGTAGCGAAGCCCCACATGTCCGAACCACGCAAGATCCTCGTCACCAGCGCCCTGCCCTACGCCAACGGTTCGATTCACCTTGGCCATATGCTGGAATACATCCAGACCGATATGTGGGTGCGCTTCCAGAAGCATCGCGGCAATCAATGCATTTACGTCTGCGCCGACGACGCCCACGGTTCGGCGATCATGCTGCGCGCGGAAAAGGAAGGCATCACCCCGGAACAACTGATCGCCAATGTGCAGGCTGAACACAGCGCCGACTTTGCCGAGTTCCTGGTTGATTTCGACAACTTCCACTCCACTCACGCCGAAGAAAACCGTGAGCTGTCGAGCCAGATCTACATCAAGCTGCGTGACGCCGGGCACATCGCCCAACGCTCGATCACCCAGTATTTCGACCCGGAAAAGAAAATGTTCCTGGCCGACCGCTTCATCAAGGGCACCTGCCCGAAATGCGGCACCGAAGACCAGTACGGCGACAACTGCGAAAAATGCGGCGCGACCTATGCACCAACTGATTTGAAGGATCCGAAATCTGCGATCTCTGGCGCCACTCCGGTGCTCAAGGATTCCCAGCACTTCTTCTTCAAGCTGCCGGACTTCCAGCAAATGCTGCAGACCTGGACCCGCAGCGGCACCCTGCAGGACGCCGTCGCCAACAAGATCGCCGAATGGCTGGACGCAGGCCTGCAACAGTGGGACATCTCCCGCGATGCGCCGTACTTCGGTTTCGAGATCCCGGGCGAGCCGGGCAAGTATTTCTATGTGTGGCTCGACGCGCCAATCGGCTACATGGCCAGCTTCAAGAACCTTTGCGACCGCACGCCGGATCTGGATTTCGACGCGTTCTGGGCCAAGGATTCCACCGCCGAGCTGTACCACTTCATCGGCAAGGACATCGTCAATTTCCACGCACTGTTCTGGCCGGCGATGCTTGAAGGCGCCGGTTACCGCAAGCCGACCGGCATCAACGTACACGGCTACCTGACCGTCAACGGCCAGAAAATGTCCAAGTCGCGCGGCACCTTCATCAAGGCCCGTACGTATCTGGATCACCTGTCGCCGGAATACCTGCGCTACTACTACGCAGCCAAACTGGGCCGTGGCGTCGATGACCTTGACCTGAACCTCGAAGATTTCGTGCAGAAGGTCAACTCCGACCTGGTCGGCAAAGTGGTCAACATCGCCAGCCGTTGCGCCGGTTTCATCCAGAAAGGTAACGGCGGCCTGCTGGTCGACACCAATGCTGCGCCGGAGCTGACTGAGGCTTTCCTCGCCGCAGCGCCAAGCATTGCGGATGCCTATGAAGCTCGCGACTTCGCCCGCGCCATGCGTGAAACCATGGCCCTCGCCGACCGCGCCAACGCCTGGATCGCCGACAAGGCACCGTGGTCGTTGAACAAGCAGGAAGGCAAACAGGATGAAGTCCAGGCGATCTGCGCCACCGCCATCAATCTGTTCCGCCAACTGGTGATCTTCCTCAAGCCGGTGCTGCCGCTGCTGGCCGCCGATGCCGAGGCGTTCCTCAATGTCGCCCCGCTGACCTGGAACGACCACACCACGCTGCTGGCCAACCACCAGCTCAACGAATTCAAACCGTTGATGACCCGCATCGACCCGGTAAAAGTACAAGCCATGAGCGACGCCTCGAAAGAAGACCTCACCGCCAGCCAGACCGACACCGGCGCCGCCGCCCCGGCCGGCAATGGCGAACTGGCCAAGGACCCGCTGTCGCCGGAAATCGACTTCGATGCCTTTGCCGCGATCGACCTGCGCGTCGCACTGATCGTCAAGGCCGAACACGTGGAAGGTGCTGACAAGCTGCTGCGTTTGACCCTCGACATCGGTGACGAGCAACGCAACGTGTTCTCGGGCATCAAGAGCGCATACCCGGACCCGTCCAAGCTCGATGGTCGCCTGACCATGATGATCGCCAACCTCAAGCCACGGAAAATGAAGTTCGGTATCTCCGAAGGCATGGTGATGGCAGCAGGCCCTGGCGGTGAAGAGATCTACCTGCTGAGCCCGGACAGCGGCGCCAAGCCGGGTCAGCGCATCAAGTAACACTCGGCGGCAGACCGATCCCACAGGCGTGCACCGCATGCCTGTGGGATTTTTCATATCTGGCCGGATAATGCCTAACCTTAAGAGACATCCGCCCGTTTCGCTGGCAGAACCATGACCGAACTCGTGCTTACGCTTATCAGTGCTGCGCTGCTCAACAACTTCGTGTTGCACTGGCCGCTGGGCGTCGATCCGCTGCTCGCGGCCAGTCGTCGACAGGTGCATGCGCTGGGGCTGGCGACGTTGTGTCTGATGCTGATCGTTGGCGTTACCAGTTACGCGGTCTGGCATTGGCTGCTGAGGCCGCTGCAACTTGAAGCCCTGCGCCTGTTCGTGTTTCTGCCGTTGAGTGTGTTGCTGATTGCGCCACTGTTGAAGCTGCTGGCGCGCAGGCTGCCGAATCTGCCTTTCGAAGGTTTGTGGCCATTGTTGCTGGGCAATGCCGGCGTGCTCGGGCTGGCACTGATCAATGCGCAAAACGATCGAGGTCTGCTGCAGGCGACCACTTTGAGCCTCGGTGCCGGGCTGGGTTTCTGGCTGGTACTGAGCCTGTTCCAGGATTTGCGTGAACGTACGGCCGACAACGATATTCCCCTGCCCTTTCGTGGCTTGCCGATCGATTTGATCAGCGCCGGATTGATCGCAGTGATTTTTCTCGGATTCAGTGGACTGATCAAAACATGAGTCTGATTCAACGCATCGATGCCCTTCTGCCGCAGACCCAGTGCGGCAAGTGCGGCCATCCCGGATGCAAGCCGTATGCGCAAGGCATCGTCGCAGGCGAGCCGATCAACAAGTGTCCGCCGGGTGGTGACGAAACCATCGCCGCGCTGGCTGAACTGTTGAAAGTACCGGTGCTGGAACTGGACATCAGTCGCGGCGCAGCGCCGGCGCAGGTGGCGTTCATCCGTGAAGCCGAATGCATTGGCTGCACCAAATGCATTCAGGCCTGCCCGATCGACGCGATCGTCGGCGCGGCGAAACTGATGCACACGGTGATCATTGACGAATGCACCGGTTGCGACCTGTGTGTTGCGCCGTGCCCGGTGGATTGCATCGAAATGCATCCATTGCCACCGAGCACGTTGCCGGTGGTTGGCGGTCTGGCATTCAATCTTGAAGAACAGCGCGCACGGGCGGCCAAACGCGATCACGCGCGTCAACGTTTCGAGCGTCGAAACGAGCGCTTGCAACGCGAAGAACAACAAAAGCAGGCAGAGCGTGAAGCGCGGGCAAAACGGGCGGCGCAACCTGAAGTGACTGCAACCGATCCGGTACAGGCAGCACTGGAACGGGTGCGTGCGCAGAAAGCGGCGACCGCTGATGCGGCGCTGAAGAAAGCCAAGATTGATGTGGCAATGAGCCGTGCGCAACTGCACAAATCGCTGAAGGCCTTCGGCCACCCGCCGACGTTCGAGCAGCAGGCGCAACTGATCGTATTGCAGCAGCAGTTCGAAGCCGCCGAACAAGCTCTGGCGGCCGTTGAAAGCAGCGCTACGCCAGCGCCCGTAGTGCCTGCCCCAGCCAAAGACGCTGATCTGAAACGGGCGAAGATTCAGTTGGCCATGCGCCGCGCTGAACTGAAAAAGGCACAAACCGCCGAAGCGGCGCCCGAGCAGATCGCCGCGCGGGAACAAGCATTGCGCGACGCCGAACAGGCCCTGCACGCCGCCGAAGCCACAAGCGATCAGCCGTTGCCTGACCTGGTGCGCGTCGAAAAACGCCCGATCGACAGCCAGCTTCGCCAGTTGAAAACCGAATTGGCCTACGCCCGCGCGGACCTCAACAAACTCGAACGTCGCGCCGACACGCCCATCGAAACCCTCGACAAGGCCCGCGCCCGCCTGCAAGACGCCGAGCGCCAGGTGCAAGATCATGTCGCCCCTTGAGGCACCGGACGATCGCCTGCCACAGGCGATGAAACTGGTGCTGCTCGCCGCCTTGCCGGGGCTGCTGACGCTGTTCTGGTTGTATGGCTGGGGCGTGTTAATCAATCTGCTGTTGGCGATCGTCACCGCGCTGGTAGTCGAGGCAACTGTCCTCCGACTGCGTCGACAGCCATTGCAGCCGACACTAAGTGACGGCAGTGCGCTGGTCAGCGCGACATTGCTGGCCGCCGCCCTGCCGCCTTATTGCCCGTGGTGGCTGACGGTGACGGCGATTGCCTCGGGTCTGTTGTTTGGCAAGCACTTGTACGGCGGCGTCGGTAGAAATCCATTCAATCCGGCGATGCTCGGGTTTGCCTTGGCCATGGTGATGTTCCCGCAGCCGATGACCCATTGGCCGGCCCATGGCCTGGATCTGACGGCAACGTTTCAACAGGTATTCGGCGCAGGCCAGGCGCCGGACGCCTGGGCGCAAGCTACCGTGCTGGACAGCCTGCGCATCAACAAAAGCCTGACCATGGACGAATTGTTCGCCAGCAATCCGGCGTTCGGTCGCTTTGGCGGCCACGGTGTGGAATGGGTGAATCTGGCGTTTCTCGCCGGCGGGCTGGTTTTGCTGCAGCGCCGGATCTTCGGTTGGCACGCACCAGCAGGCATGCTCGGCAGCCTGTTTGTTGTCAGCCTGCTGTTCTGGAATGGCTCCGGGTCGGACTCTCAGGGTTCGCCGCTGTTCCACCTGCTCAGTGGCGCGACCATGCTGGGCGCGTTCTTCATCATCACTGAACCGGTCTCCGGCGCCAGAACGGCGCTTGCCCGATTGCTGTTTGGCATCGGTGTCGGCTTACTGACTTACCTGATTCGCAGTTGGGGCGGTTACCCGGATGGCGTCGCGTTTGCAGTGCTACTGATGAACCTTTGCGTGCCGGCGCTGGAACGATTTTCCGCGAGTCGTCAGCCACAGGTGAGTTCATGAACCGCACGGCCAGCGCACTGACGTTATTCTTGTGGGCGGTGGTCGGCATTGGTGCGACGTACCTGCTGCAACGCAGCAGCGCACCGCAGATCGCTGCTGAGCAGCGCCTGGTCGACAGTCGCAAACTGCTCGACATGCTTCCCCCTGACAGCTACGACAACCAACCGCTGGAACGGCCAATTACACTGACCGATACCGGTCTGAGCCATAGCACGCTCGCGGCTGGTTACCGTATAACCAAGAATGGTCAAACCGTTGCAGTGTTGCTGCGTAACCAGACCGAGGGCTACGCCGGTGCCATTGAATTGCTGATTGCTATCGATGCCAACGGCAAGTTGCTCGGCGTGAAAACCCTCAAGCAAAACGAAACCCCGGCACTCGGTGGGCCCATTGGCGACTGGCCGAACCGCTGGCTTCAGGTTTTCAACGGCAAATCACGCGGTGAACCGAATGACGCTGGCTGGGCATTGAAAAAAGATCAGGGGCAGTTCGATCAAATCGCCGGTGCGACCATCACCTCTCGCGCGGCGATCAGCGCTATCCATGATGCCCTGCGCTACTTCGATGAACATCGGGCGGCACTGCTGGGGAGCGGAACATGAACCGCTCGGCAGCCCTTTCGAATGCTTTGATGCTGACACTGCTGCTTGGCACCAGTGACTCCTTGGCAGGCGCACTGGGGGCATTATTGATGTTCGCCAGTGTCGTGGGTCTGTATGGCCCGTGCATGCCTGTTTTACGGTCTCGCCTCACTGGCACAAGCGCATTGCTGGCCAGCCTGCTGCTCGCCGCGACTTTCACCAGTTGTGCAGACCTGTTGGCGCAACGCTGGTTTCTGCCCTGGCAGCAAACATTCGGCCTCTATGCCGGCCTGATAGCCTTGCAATGCGTGGCACTGGAGCACAATGGCTTCTGGCGCTCATCGCTGGTCGAGCGCTTGAAACTCTGCGGCATGTTCGGCGGATTGATGTTGCTGCTCGCCGGGCTGCGTGAACTCATCGGTCACGGTAGTCTCGGCCGGGGGCTGTCCGAAGACTGGCCAGGTCTAGTTGTGTTTAGCGAAGGCCTGCACCTGATCACCTTGATCCCCGGTGCTTTTATTTTGTTGGCGCTGCTGTTGGCGGCGCGCCAGGCGTTGATTCGCCCGAACTCGATATCCAAGGAAACGCATCGCCCATGAATGCCGCAAAACGTCTGGAGATTTTCCGCCGCCTGCACGAAGACAATCCGGAGCCGAAGACCGAACTGGCCTACTCCTCACCGTTCGAGCTGTTGATCGCCGTGATTCTTTCGGCGCAGTCGACTGACGTCGGTGTCAACAAAGCCACGGCGAAGCTGTTTCCGGTGGCCAATACGCCGGCGGCGATCCACGCTTTAGGGGTCGAAGGTCTATCGGAATACATCAAGACGATCGGTCTCTACAACAGCAAGGCCAGGAACGTCATCGAAACCTGCCGCCTGCTGGTCGAACGCCATGGCAGTGTAGTTCCGCAAACCCGTGAAGAGCTCGAATCCTTGCCGGGAGTGGGCCGCAAGACCGCCAACGTCGTACTCAACACGGCATTCCGCCAACTGACCATGGCCGTCGACACCCACATCTTTCGCGTCAGCAACCGCACCGGCATCGCACCGGGCAAAAATGTGGTCGAAGTGGAAAACAAGCTGATGAAATTTGTACCCAAGGAATTCCTGCTCGACTCTCATCACTGGCTGATTCTTCACGGTCGCTACGTGTGTCTTGCCCGCAAGCCACGGTGTGGGAGTTGTCGGATCGAAGACTTGTGCGAGTACAAAGACAAAACTTCTGACGATTGACCGGCTATTGGAATAGTTGATAAGTCGATTGAAAAAATCTTTTTTACCCGCTGCAGGAATGTCGATATAAGGAGCGCCAGAGGCATTCTTAGCCGGGAGTTAGCTGATGAGTAGCGACAAAGAGACACTGGATGTAGATGACGATCTCACTGCGGAAACTGATGATGCCGAACCTGTGGTCGAAGTCGCCAAGACCAATCTCAGCAAGCGCCGTACGATCGATAACCTGCTTGAGGAGCGCCGACTGCAAAGGCAATTGGCCGATTACGATTTTGATCTCTGATACTTGAAAGCCTCCCGAACCGGAGGCTTTTCTCTTTGTACGGCTAGCTGAGCTTGATCGGCCCATGACCCCGTCAGCCATCGATAGATTCAGACCAGACCATTGCGCTGCGCCAATTCGATCAGATCAACCAGAGAACGCGCATTGAGCTTCAACAACAAGCGCGTCTTGTAAGTGCTCACGGTTTTGTTGCTCAAAAACATGCCATCTGCAATTTCCTTGTTGGTTTTGCCCCGCGCCAACTGCTGCAGCACCATCATTTCCCGACCGGACAGACGATCCACCATATCGGCTTCACTCGCATTGCCCAGACTTGTACGCACGGTATGCAAAGCCTGATTGGGAAAATAACTGTAGCCGGACAATACGGCCTTGATTGCGCTGAGCAACTCGGTCAAGTCCTGCTGTTTGCACACATAGCCGGCCGCCCCCGACTGCATGCAGCGCATGGAAAAGTGCCCGGGAGCCTGGGAAGTCAGAACCAGTACCTTAATCGGCATGGCCGTTGAAGTCAGGCGTGCGATAACTTCCAGACCATCAAGTTTTGGTATTCCAATGTCCAGAATGACAATATCCGGCATTTGTTCTCGAGCAAGTTGTAATGCATCCACACCGTTATCAGTTTCTGCGATGACTTCGTAGCCATGACGTTCCATCAGCATACGTACCGCAAGACGAATGACAGGGTGATCATCCACGATCAGCACTTTATTCATGGGCAAGTCCAGTTTCGCTGTTCGAATTTTTAGAACACGCACAATAGCCCAGTCACTTGCTCTATGGCATGCCAGTGTTAACACGCACTTGCATCGAGAGACATGCCCTACATCCATCGCGGATTAATCCTACAAAAAACCTCCGTCCATCTAAACATCCGACACCGCAGACTCTTTCGCCGGAGGCAAAAATTCTCTTTTCAACCTGTTACAGACTACGATCACCGGTGCAAAACCCACACCTCGCCGCTGCAGCTCATTGCGCCCGAACGGCGCTGGCGCCCGGGCCTATGTGCGCGCCTGAAAAATATCGGAATATCGGAAACACAAAGCAACAGCGGTGGCACCGGCACTATAACGCTGGGAAAAACATAAACACTTGAAACAAGATATTTATACCAAGCACTATACTTTTGCTATAAAAACAAACACTGAATCCAAACTATCTATGCCCAACCAATACGAACTTATTAACCATGAGAAAGACCAGGCAAAAGAGTACAAACATGCTAAAAATAAAAAAAAAGATCAGCAACCCAATGACCGTCATTGCCATATTTGCGGCCATCTCTGAAACATCAGCCGCTGTATCTCTGCCTTTCCTTGACAACAAGGACAGGGAAATCTATGTGTGGTTCCTGATCAGCTTTCCATTTTACTTGCTATTTCTTTTCTTTATTACCTTGAATTTCAACTACCGTTCCCTCTATTCACCTTCCGATTTCGGTAAAGACAAGAACTTCCTGAAGGTAATCGATACCAATGATCGCGAGAACAAACGACACACCTCGACGCAAGAACCTGGCACACCAGGTACATTCGGGTTCTCCAGTTGTATAGTGCCGAGCGAAACTGGCACTGTCGAATGCAAAGACTCGTGCAAAGTACACAACGCACCTGACCCGCCTGCGGACAGCAACGTAAAACCGAGCCTGATTGTTCAGCACAACATTCAGTTGCCCGCATCGATCAGTAATTTGCATCTCATAGATGCCAGAGATGTCGATGCATCGAGAGAGTTAGCCACAATGGTGGAAAATATCCGCAACCTGGACAGGAAAACGGCCCGTGTGGTCGTCTTTCTTTCCAATCATGTGTCGGATGTTTTACTGACGCAAAATGCACTACTGCAAATAAGGCACATAAAGAAAGGCTCTGGCAACACACTGTGCATTGTTTATAACCTGTGCTCACAAGCGGTGACACTACTGGGGCGGGCCTGAAGGCGGAGTCATTGCCCCACGCGCGAAACCCTGAACATGACTCGAACAGAAACAACCAAAGAATTTACGTAAAAAGGGCGGCGTTGTCTCAATGACAAGGCCGCCCTTTTCATTGCGCGTCAGTCTGTAACACTCAGAACAGCTTGCGGCCCTTGTTGGCAGCAATGCGCATGCGCAGCGCGTTGAGCTTGATGAAGCCCGCCGCGTCGGCCTGGTTGTAAGCACCGCCATCTTCTTCGAAGGTCGCGATGTTGGCGTCGAACAGCGAATCGTCGGACTTGCGGCCAGTGACGATCACGTTGCCTTTGTACAGCTTCAGGCGGACGACACCGTTCACGTTAACCTGGGAAGCATCGATCATCTGTTGCAGCATCAGACGTTCAGGGCTCCACCAGTAACCGGTGTAGATCAGGCTGGCATATTTCGGCATCAGCTCGTCTTTGAGGTGAGCGACTTCGCGGTCCAGGGTGATCGATTCGATGGCGCGGTGAGCGCGCAGCATGATGGTGCCGCCCGGGGTTTCATAGCAGCCACGGGACTTCATGCCGACGTAACGGTTTTCGACGATGTCGAGACGGCCGATACCATGAGCGCCACCGATCTTGTTCAGCGTTGCCAGCACGGTGGCCGGGGTCATTTCGACGCCGTCCAGTGCAACGATGTCGCCGTTACGGTAGGTCAGTTCCAGGTACTGTGGTTTATCAGGAGCGTTCTCCGGGGAGACGGTCCATTTCCACATGTCTTCTTCGTGCTCGGTCCAGGTGTCTTCCAGCACGCCGCCTTCATAAGAGATGTGCAGCAGGTTGGCGTCCATCGAGTACGGCGACTTCTTCTTGCCGTGACGCTCGATCGGGATCGCGTGCTTTTCGGCGTAGTCCATCAGCTTCTCGCGGGACAGCAGGTCCCACTCGCGCCAAGGAGCAATCACTTTAACGCCAGGCTTGAGTGCGTAGGCACCCAGTTCGAAACGCACCTGGTCGTTGCCCTTGCCGGTGGCGCCATGGGAAATGGCGTCAGCGCCGGTTTCGTTGGCGATTTCGATCAGACGTTTGGCGATCAGCGGACGTGCGATGGAAGTACCCAGCAGGTACTCGCCTTCGTAAACGGTGTTGGCGCGGAACATCGGGTACACGAAATCACGCACGAACTCTTCGCGCAGATCATCGATGTAGATTTCTTTGACGCCCATGGCCTGAGCCTTGGCGCGCGCCGGCTCGACCTCTTCGCCCTGACCCAGGTCAGCGGTGAAAGTCACCACTTCACAATTATAAGTATCCTGCAGCCACTTGAGGATCACCGAAGTGTCCAGGCCGCCGGAATACGCCAGAACGACCTTGTTTACGTCCGCCATGCCATCACTCCACGGGGTTCTACGGAAAGCCGAGGAGTCTACCGCCCAAACGCGATAATTTACAGAGGCGCGACAGCTTAAGACGACAAAGCGACAGAATCTGTCGAGAGCGCGACGATGACCGGCAGGTCAGGAAGTCGCTGCAGTACTGGCTGGCGTGCTCGCTTGCGGTGCTGGAGCGGTCACTGGAGCCACGCGCGCCAGTTTGACATTGACCCTACGGTTCTTCGCACGATTGGCCGCATTGGTGTTCGGCACGATCGGATATTGCTCGCCATGGAAGCGCACGGTGATCTGCGATTCCTGAATGCCGTTGGCCTTGAAGAAGTCGACCACTGCCAGCGCTCGGCGGCGCGACAGTTCACGGTTGGTCAGACGATTACCGCTGTTGTCGGAATGGCCATCGAGTTCGATGTGATTGACCGTCGGATCGGCCTTCATGAATTCGAGCATCACTTGCAGCTTGGCCTTGGCGGCGGCATCGAGGTCAACGCCCTCGCCGGGGAAGCCGATCTGCGACTGCTTGATCTGGTCGAAATTCTGCGGAAGCAATTTCGCTACACAAGTCTGATAGTCGTTAAACGCCTTGCTGAATTTCACCGGCAATAAACGCACTTCCGAGACACGGCCATCGCCAGACGCGCGACGTACAACCGGGCTGCGACCGTCCAGCAAACCACTGATCAGACCGCCGGCCTGCGACTGTGAGCTGCTGAACAGCACGTTGCCACTGCCGAGCCTCACGGAGCCCAGATTGATGTCACCACGCCCCGGCTGCCAAGGTGCAGCCGCCGCGAGCAACGTCGCCGAACCACCGCCAAGCATGGCGTTGTAGGCGTTCAGGCGGAAGATCGCCTGCTCGCCCGCCTTGCGCACGAACTCACCCGAGCCGAAATCGGTGATCGGTTGGGTCAGACGACATTCGAACTTGTCGCCGGCGACCGTCCACTCAATGTTCTCCAGACGGGTCTGGTACGTGAGCGCCATCGCGGGGAGGCTGGCAAACACACTGAGCAAGGCTAAATAACGCTGGCGCACGGGAGGCTCCATTGGCTTCTGAAACACAAAGACCGATTCACACTATGTTTACGGCATACCTACGGGATATCGGAAGGTTCCCGCAAAACTTGATAGCGAGTGCCTGCAAGAGTCTTTTCCGGTAGCATTCGCCTCAGTTTGACCCGCCTGGAATCCCCTCATGTCCGACCGCCTGACCCTGCTGCGTCCCGACGACTGGCACATTCATCTTCGCGATGGTGCCGTGTTGACCAATACCGTTGCCGATGTTGCGCGCACTTTTGGCCGCGCGATCATCATGCCCAACCTGGTACCTCCGGTGCGCAACGCCGCTGAAGCCGACGGCTATCGCCAGCGGATTCTCGCTGCCCGCCCGGCCGGCAGTCGCTTTGAGCCGCTGATGGTGCTGTACCTCACCGACCGCACCCAGCCTGAAGAAATTCGTGAAGCCAAGGCCAGTGGTTTTGTCTACGCCGCCAAGCTGTACCCGGCCGGCGCGACCACCAACTCCGACTCCGGCGTGACCAGCATCGACAAGATTCTGCCGGCGATCGAAGCCATGGCCGAAGTCGGCATGCCGCTGTTGATCCACGGTGAAGTCACCCGTGGCGACGTCGATGTGTTCGACCGCGAAAAGATTTTCATCGATGAGCACATGCGCCGCGTCGTCGAGCGCTTCCCGACGCTGAAAGTGGTGTTCGAACACATCACCACCGGCGACGCCGTGCAGTTCGTCAACGAGGCTTCGGCCAACGTCGGCGCGACCATCACTGCGCATCACCTGCTGTACAACCGCAACCACATGTTGGTTGGCGGGATTCGGCCGCATTTCTACTGCCTGCCGATTCTCAAGCGCAATACACATCAGGAAGCCCTGCTCGACGCCGCCACCAGTGGCAGCGCCAAGTTCTTCCTCGGCACCGATTCGGCGCCACATGCGCAGCACGCCAAAGAAGCCGCTTGCGGTTGCGCCGGCTGCTACACCGCGTACGCCGCCATCGAGATGTATGCCGAAGCCTTCGAACAGCGGAACGCGCTGGACAAGCTCGAAGCCTTCGCCAGCCTCAACGGCCCGCGTTTCTACGGCCTGCCGGCGAACACCGACCGCATCACCCTGGTTCGTGAAGAATGGACCGCCCCGACCAGCCTGCCTTTCGGCGAGCTGACCGTTATCCCGCTGCGCGCCGGTGAAAAACTGCGCTGGCGCCTGCTGGAGGAACACGCGTGAGTGAAGACCATTTCGACGACGAACTGGACGGTCAAAGTGGTGGTGGCGGTTCCCGTCACCCGATGGCAGCACGCTTTCGCGGCTACCTGCCGGTTGTCGTCGACGTAGAAACCGGCGGCTTCAACTCGGCCACCGATGCGTTGCTGGAGATTGCCGCGACCACCATCGCCATGGATGAAAAGGGTTTCGTTTACCCGGATCACACCTACTTCTTCCGCGTTGAGCCATTCGAAGGCGCCAACATCGAAGCAGCGGCGCTGGAGTTCACCGGGATCAAGCTCGATCACCCGCTGCGCATGGCCGTCAGCGAAGAAACCGCACTGACCGACATCTTCCGTGGCATCCGCAAGGCGCTGAAGGCCAACGGCTGCAAGCGCGCGATTCTGGTCGGCCACAACAGCAGCTTCGACCTCGGCTTCCTGAACGCGGCGGTCGCACGTCTGGACATGAAGCGCAACCCGTTCCACCCGTTCTCCAGCTTTGACACCGCGACGCTGGCCGGTCTTGCCTACGGTCAAACCGTACTGGCAAAAGCCTGCCAAGCCGCCGACATCGATTTCGACGGCCGTGAAGCGCACTCGGCGCGTTACGACACCGAAAAAACCGCTGAGCTGTTCTGCGGCATCGTCAATCGCTGGAAACAGATGGGTGGCTGGGAAGATTTCGACGACTGATTGATGGTCGTCGGATAAATCCCGCGCATAAAAAAACCGGCTCAATGAGCCGGTTTTTTTGTACCTCGACGTTGCGCCTTACAGGGCAGCAGCGTTCTCGGTCAGGTAAGCCGCAACGCCTTCTGGCGAAGCGTTCATGCCTTTGTCGCCTTTTTTCCAGTTGGCAGGGCAGACTTCGCCGTGCTCTTCGTGGAATTGCAGAGCGTCGACCAGACGGATCAGCTCTTCCATGTTACGGCCCAGTGGCAGGTCGTTGATGATCTGCGAGCGAACAACGCCTTTGTCGTCGATCAGGAACGCGCCACGGAAAGCCACGCCGCCTTCGGATTCAACGTCGTAGGCTTTGGCGATGTCGTGCTTCATGTCAGCAGCCATGGTGTATTTCACCTGGCCGATGCCGCCATTGTTCACTGGGGTGTTGCGCCATGCGTTGTGAGTGAAGTGCGAGTCGATCGACACAGCGATCACTTCAACGTTGCGTGCCTTGAAGTCGGCCATGCGGTTGTCCAGAGCGATCAGCTCGGACGGGCAGACGAAGGTGAAGTCCAGTGGGTAGAAGAACACCAGGCCGTATTTGCCTTTGATGGCCGAGGACAGGGTGAAGCTGTCAACGATCTCGCCATTGCCGAGTACGGCCGGGACGGTGAAGTCAGGGGCTTGTTTGCCTACGAGTACGCTCATTGATATCTCCTGGTGTAAAAACTTGAAGTTCAGGGTCCGCGCCAGCCTGCCACCCTCAGGCGACAGCCCTGTGACACGAACCCCCTTCGCAAGGGCCGACCATCATACACTGCGAATTTGGCCTGTCCTTAACGGTTTTTCAAAGCAGACGCATAACGGTGCTGCATTTACGGGGCCAGGCAAATCGCCAGCAAATACCGTTCGTCAGTGATGGCTGTGAATCAGCAGAAGCGTTCCGAAAGCACTTTGACAATCATTCTCGTTAACATTAAGATCCATCGCAATTGAGTCACAACCAGCGACGGTTCTCACTTATGTATGTTTGTCTCTGCACTGGCGTCACCGACGGACAGATCCGCGAAGCGATCTATGAAGGTTGCTGCAGCTATAAAGAAGTCCGCCAGGCCACCGGCGTCGCCAGCCAATGCGGCAAATGTGCCTGCCTTGCCAAGGAAGTGGTCCGCGAAACCCTGACCAAGCTGCAAACGTCCCAGGCTGCGATCCCCTATCCGGTAGAATTTACTGCCGCGTAATACCCCCTATTTCAAAGAACCGGACTTATGTCCGGTTTTTTTATGCCTGAAAATCAATTGCTTAGCGTCCAGACGCGGAACACAAACATTCTTATTCCGATTAATTTTCATATATTATTCAATAACTTAGGTTTGACACTTATAAGTACGAAGCTCAAACTCTGCCGTATATACAGCGAATACAGGGCAGGACTCCGATCATGAAAGGCGACATTACAGTCATCCAGCATCTCAACAAGATCCTTGCCAATGAGCTGGTCGCGATCAATCAGTACTTCCTGCATGCGCGCATGTATGAAGATTGGGGTCTGAACAAGCTCGGCAAGCACGAATACAAAGAATCCATCGACGAGATGAAACACGCGGACAAGCTGATCAAGCGCATCCTGTTCCTCGAAGGCCTGCCGAACGTGCAGGATCTGGGCAAGCTGCACATCGGCGAGCACACCAAGGAAATGCTTGAGTGCGACCTGCGTATCGAGAAGACCGGCCACGCTGACCTGAAGACCGCGATCGCGCATTGCGAAACCGTCGGTGACTTCGGTAGCCGTGAACTGCTTGAAGACATTCTCGAATCCGAAGAAGAACATATCGACTGGCTGGAAACCCAACTGGGCCTGATCGATAAAGTAGGTCTTGAGAACTATCTGCAATCGCAGATGGGCGAAGAGTAAGCGCTGCCGCCGGCTGCGATCGCTTCAGATTGCACCGGCAACTTGCAGTAACTTTTCGAACGCACTAAAAAGCCCCGCCCTCTTTCGAGTGGCGGGGCTTTTTATTGGCTGAAGATCAGAAGATCGCAGCCTCGTTTCACTCGACAGCTCCTACACAAGCAGGAAGTGTCGGGTGAGACCCAGCCTTATCAGGCTTCGGACTTGTTCGCCGCTGCCGCTTCAACAGCCGACTTGATGGTGGTTTGCAACGAACCATCTGCAGCCATCTCGGTCATGATGTCGCTACCGCCGACCAGCTCACCGCCAACCCACAGTTGCGGGAAAGTCGGCCAGTTGGCGTACTTAGGCAGGTTGGCGCGGATTTCCGGGTTCTGCAGGATGTCCACGTACGCAAACTTTTCGCCACACGCCATCACAGCCTGTGCAGCTTTCGCGGAAAAGCCACACTGTGGGGCATTCGGCGAGCCTTTCATGTAAAGCAGAATGGTGTTGTTGGCAATCTGCTCTTTAATCGTTTCGATGATATCCATGGAGCACCTCGGCTGAACTTTCCGACTCATGGGTCGGCACGGTGACGCATTGTAACGGAATCCCGAGCGCCATGCTCGGTCTCCCCGACAGTCACGTTCAGGCCGCTGCCACCGTGACTGGCACGCCATTAAGCGCCGCGTTACCCGACAACTCATCAAGCTGGCATTCATCGGTCAGGTCATTGGCACTCGATCCGGGCTGGCCACTGGCAATCGCCATTTTCACACCTGGGCGCGCATGGCCCCAGCCGTGCGGCAAACTGACCACGCCTTTCATCATGTCCAGACTGCCGAGCACTTCCACCTCGATCTGGCCGACCCGCGAACTGACACGCACAAGCTGACCATCGTTGAGCCCACGACTGGCGAGATCATCCGGGTGCATCAGCAACTGATGACGCGGCTTGCCCTTCACCAGACGGTGATAGTTGTGCATCCACGAATTGTTGCTGCGTACGTGGCGACGGCCAATCATCAACAGTTCATCGACGGCCGGCGCCTGCAAGGCAGCGAAACGTGCAAGGTCAGCGAGAATCTCTGGCGGAGCGGCCTGCACGCGCTGATTCGGCGTTTTCAAGCGCGACGCCAGATTCGCTTTCAGCGCACCCAGATCAATCCCGTGCGGATGATCGAACAACGTCGCCAGTGACAGCTTTTGCTCAGACGCGTCGCCGTACATCCCCATACGCAGGCCCATGTCGATCATCTTCGCCGGTGGCATGGTCGGCTTCAGCTCTTTACCGGTCTTCTCGGCGAAAGCCTTGGCCAGGCCGACGAAGATCTCCCAGTCATGTAAAGCGCCCTCTGGCTTGGCGAGGATCGCGCGGTTGAAGCGGGTTACGTTACGCACCGCGAACAGATTGAACGTCGTGTCGTAGTGATCGTTTTCCAGCGCCGAGGTCGACGGCAGAATCAGGTCGGCATAGCGCGTGGTTTCGTTGATGTACAGATCGATGCTGACCATGAACTCCAGACCGTCCAGCGCCTGCTCCAGTTGCCGCCCGTTCGGCGTCGACAACACCGGGTTGCCAGCGACGGTGATCAGCGCACGAATCTGGCCCTCGCCTTCGGTAAGCATTTCTTCGGCCAGCGCCGAGACCGGTAACTCGCCGCCATACTCGGGACGCCCGGAAACGCGACTCTGCCATTTGTTGAAATGCCCGCCAGAAGTCGACGCCACCAGATCCACCGCAGGTTCGGTGCACAGTGCGCCGCCGACGCGATCAAGATTACCGGTGACCAGGTTGATCAATTGCACCACCCAGTGGCACAGGGTGCCGAAGGCTTGGGTCGAGACGCCCATCCGTCCGTAACACACCGCACTCGGCGCTGCGGCGAAGTCGCGGGCCAGTTGGCGGATCTGCTCAGCAGGCACGGCGCACAGCGGGCTCATGGCTTCAGCAGTGAAACCTGCGACGGCTGCACGCACTTCGTCCATACCATCAACCGGCAGATGACTGTCGCGGGTCAGGCCTTCACTGAACAGCGTGTTGAGCACGCCAAACAACAACGCCGCATCGCCGCCCGGGCGCACAAACAAGTGCTGATCAGCCATGGCCGCCGTCTCGCTGCGCCGTGGATCGACCACAACGACTTTACCGCCGCGCGCCTGGATTGCCTTTAAACGTTTCTCAACATCCGGCACGGTCATAATGCTGCCGTTGGACGCCAGCGGATTGCCGCCGAGGATCAGCATGAAATCGGTGTGATCGATGTCCGGAATCGGCAGCAACAAGCCGTGGCCGTACATCAAATAGCTGCTCAGGTGATGCGGCAACTGATCGACCGACGTCGCGGAGAAGCGATTACGCGTCTTCAACAACCCAAGGAAATAGTTGCTGTGGGTCATCAACCCGTAATTGTGCACGCTCGGGTTGCCCTGATAGACCGCCACTGCATTCTGCCCATGACGCTCCTGAATTGCCGCCAGTTTCTCGGCCACCAGCGTAAACGCCTCGTCCCACTCGATCGGCAGCCACTCACTGCCCACCCGGCGCATCGGCTGACGCAGACGATCCGGATCGTTCTGGATATCTTGCAGCGCCACGGCTTTGGGGCAGATATGGCCACGGCTGAAGATGTCGAGCGAATCGCCTTTGATCGAGGTGATCGCGACGTTGCCGTCGGTTTCGGTGGTCTCTATGGTCAGACCACAAATGGCTTCACACAGGTGGCAGGCACGGTGATGGAGAGTCTTGGTCATGGCCAGTCTCTGTCTTGTTCTGGGCGGGTAATCACGCCCGCGGGAACAAAACTATGGCCCCGGGGCCGTTCAGGCGCCAGCGACGTTCGTCTTGTGAATCGACGCCTATCAGGTGAGCCGATAAACCGCCATGATCAGTTCGACGGCAACTGCGGCGGCGCGGCCAGCTGAATTTCCTGGATGGTTTCGATCTGCTCGTGGGCGACGTGCACGCCGGTGAGTTCGCCGATCAATCGCCAGTGTTCGTCGAGGTCGGCGCTGATGGTCGCCATGCGATCGATCATATGGCGACCGGCGCTCTTCACCACTTCGTCTTCGCTGCGCAGCAGTTCGAAAGACATTGAGGTGACCGACGCGGTGAGATGAGTCAGTGAGCGAGCCGTGTGGCCCAGCAATTCCATTAACAGTTTTTCTTTCGATTCCATGCGGAGGCTTCCTGCGTCGCTCGAAACTTATTTATAACCCAGCACTTTGCTTTAGCAAATGTTTCAGCCAGAGCATCCGACCAAATGATGGCATGGCGCCACGGTCGTAAACCGACCCAAGCGATACGATCCCCGCCACGCCGCATTGCCAAGCCCTGCGAGGCCAGTGTACAAAGAGTCTCGCGGCGCCTCTGAACCAGGCTGAAAATACGCGACTGCAACATCCAGTGCACCCTTCGATTCCCGCAAAAACCGTAGTCTATTGGAAAAACGCGACATTTAGTGTCAATATCGCGCCTCCCCCTATTTCGTCGCCCCGTGCGGCTTACGCCGCAGGTCTCGCCCGTTGTTCAGTTAAACAAGGCTTTGAGCATCTGCGGTTTGTAGCAAAAAGGTAGTCAATGATGAGCGCAAGGCACTTTCTCTCCCTGATGGATTGCACGCCCGAAGAGCTGGTCAGCGTGATCCGTCGAGGCGTTGAGCTCAAGGACCTGCGTAACCGCGGCGTACTGTTCGAGCCTCTGAAAAACCGCGTGCTGGGCATGATCTTCGAGAAATCCTCGACCCGCACCCGGATCTCGTTCGAGGCCGGCATGATCCAGCTCGGCGGCCAGGCGATCTTCCTGTCGCCGCGCGACACTCAACTGGGCCGTGGCGAGCCGATCGGCGACTGCGCCATCGTCATGTCGAGCATGCTCGATGCGGTGATGATCCGTACCTTTGCCCACAGCACCTTGACCGAATTCGCCGCCAACTCGCGCGTACCAGTGATCAACGGCCTGTCCGATGACCTGCATCCGTGTCAGTTGCTGGCCGACATGCAGACGTTCCTTGAGCATCGTGGCTCGATCCAGGGCAAAACCGTGGCCTGGATCGGCGACGGCAACAACATGTGCAACAGCTATATAGAAGCGGCGATCCAGTTCGACTTCCAGTTGCGCGTCGCCTGCCCGGAAGGCTACGAACCAAATCCTGAGTTCGTCGCCAAGGCCGGCGATCGCGTGACCATCGTTCGCGATCCGGCCGACGCCGTGCGCGGCGCGCACCTGGTGAGCACCGATGTCTGGACTTCGATGGGTCAGGAAGAGGAAACTGCCAAGCGCCTCAAGCTGTTCGCGCCGTTCCAGGTCAACCGTGCCCTGCTCGACCTCGCTGCCGAGGACGTGCTGTTCATGCATTGCCTGCCAGCGCACCGTGGCGAAGAAATCAGTCTCGACCTGCTTGATGACCCGCGCTCCGTCGCCTGGGATCAGGCAGAAAACCGTCTCCACGCACAGAAGGCCCTGCTCGAGTTCCTCGTCGAACCGGCATATCACCACGCATGAGCCATGAATTACTGCTGAACCTGCGCAACCTCGCTTGCGGTTATCAAGATCAACGTGTGGTGCAGAACCTCAATCTGCACCTCAACGCCGGCGACATCGGCTGCCTGCTCGGCTCGTCCGGCTGCGGAAAGACCACCACCCTGCGCGCCATCGCCGGTTTCGAACCGGTGCACGAAGGTGAGATCACCCTCGGTGGCGAAACCATTTCCAGCGCCGGTTTCACCCTGGCGCCGGAGAAACGCCGGATCGGCATGGTGTTCCAGGATTACGCGCTGTTCCCGCACCTGAGCGTCGCCGACAACATCGCCTTCGGTATTCGCAAGCATCCGAACAAGGAGCGCGTCACCGAAGAGCTGCTCGAACTGGTCAATCTGAAGAACCTTGGAAAGCGCTTCCCGCACGAGTTGTCCGGCGGCCAGCAACAGCGCGTCGCCCTCGCCCGAGCCTTGGCGCCGGAACCGCAACTGCTGCTGCTCGATGAGCCGTTCTCCAACCTCGATGGCGAACTGCGGCGCAAGCTCAGCCATGAAGTGCGCGACATCCTCAAGGCTCGTGGCACCAGTGCGATTCTGGTGACTCACGACCAGGAAGAAGCCTTTGCCGTCAGCGACCACGTTGGCGTGTTCAAGGAAGGTCGACTGGAACAGTGGGATACGCCGTACAACCTCTATCACGAGCCGGCAACGCCTTACGTGGCCAGCTTCATCGGTCAGGGTTACTTTATTCGCGGCCAGCTCGGCAGCCCGGAATCGGTGCAGACCGAACTGGGTGAGTTGCGCGGCAATCGCGCTTATACATGGCCGATTGGCGGCGCGGTGGATGTGCTGTTGCGTCCGGATGACATTGTGTATGCGCCGGACAGTGCGCTGAAAGCGCGGATTGTCGGCAAGACGTTCCTTGGCGCGTCGACGCTGTATCGTCTGCAATTGCCGACGGGCGCGCAGCTGGAATCGATCTTCCCAAGCCATGCGGATCATCAGGTTGGCGCGGAAGTGGGAATTCGTGTTGCCGCCGAACACCTGGTGTTGTTCCAGGCATCGGGCAGCACCGCCGCACAAATCCCGGCTGCGGAAAACGGCGTCCGCCGCTACAGCACCGCCCTCTGATCTGCTCTGGATCAAAACTGTGGGAGCGAGCCTGCTCGCGAATGCAATGTATCAGTCACAGATGATTTGACTGACCGACCGTATTCGCGAGCAGGCTCGCTCCCACAGTGTTTTTGGGCTAGTCCAACAACAATGTACCGCTCGCAACCAGCGTCGCATTGCCGCCAATCTTCACCCGTTCGCCCTCTAGCCGACAGAACAGCTCCCCACCCCGCGCCGAACGCTGACAGGCGGTCAGGCTCGACTTACCCAGTCGCTTCGACCAATACGGAATCAGGCTGCAATGCGTCGACCCGGTCACCGGATCCTCATTGATGCCGATCGCCGGTGCGAAATAGCGCGAGACGAAGTCGTGCTGATTACCCCGCGCCGTGACGATCGCGCCCAGCCACGGCAGCTTGGCGAGTGCAACCATGTCCGGTTTGCAATCAAGCACCGCCTGCTCCGATTCCAACACCACAAACAATTCGTTGGAGCCGAGCACATCAACGGCTTCAACGCCCAATGCGCGTTCGACATCCAGCGTCACACCAATCTCTGACGGCACAATCGAAGGGAAATCCAGCCACAAGCGGCCATCTTCACGGCTGACGCTCAATGGCCCGGACTTGCTGGTGAAGTCGATTCGCTCGGCGGTTTCTTTGTAGATCTCGAACAGCACATAAGCACTGGCCAGCGTAGCGTGCCCGCACAACGGCACTTCAGTGGTCGGGGTGAACCAACGAATGTGCCACGCCTGACCTTCGCGGACCAGAAACGCGGTTTCCGCCAGATTGTGTTCCGCTGCGATGTTTTGCATCAGCTCATCCGCAAGCCATGCATCCAACCGGTAAATCATCGCGGGATTGCCACTGAACGGCCGATCACTGAACGCGTCGACCTGATGAAACTCGAGCTGCATAACCTTCTCCCTAAGTCAGTCGCCAGAGCATGCAACCACGATGCGCTCAGCGCCAGTGACAGAACCGGGCAATTTTCTGCATACAGCGATAACGATTACGCGCGGCCAATGTCGGCAAATTTTGCCTGGGTATGTTCGGCGAGCACGGCCGGCGCCAATTCGACTTCCAGACCACGCCGACCGGCGCTGACATAAACAGTCGCAAAACCCTGAGCCGAGTTATCGATGAAGGTGCGCAGGCGCTTTTTCTGCCCCAACGGACTGATGCCTCCCAACAGATAACCGGTGGAGCGCTGGGCCGCCGCAGGGTCAGCCATCTCGACTTTTTTCACCCCCGCCGCATGCGCCAGACCTTTGAGATCGAGGCTTCCGACGACCGGCACCACCGCCACCAGCAACTCGCCTTTTTCGCTGGCCGCCAGCAAGGTTTTAAACACCTGCGCCGGTTCCAGTGCCAGTTTCTCTGCGGCCTCCAGCCCATAGGACGCGGCTTTGGGGTCATGTTCGTAACTGTGCACGCGATGTTCGGCACGAACTTTTTTCAACAAGTCCAACGCAGGGGTCATGGCAGCTCCAGGCTCGGCAGTGACAGAAAAATGCTGCGTCGGATTCTAGGCGATCAGCCCCCAAAAGGCTCTATCCCAAGCCACGATTCCCGTGGCTTGCAGACATTCTGCAAACACCATCGCGCGTGGACGACACAGGATCATTCACGCAACGAATAGTTTTATTGTGACCGACGGTTCACTTTCGACCTTTGACAGGTTTGTTTCTTGTCTATATTTTTTCGAATCTGAATAATGTAAGAATTATCGTCACCGCAGCACCCAGCAGTAAACCGGGAACGGAATGGGGATTCCTACCTGGTGAAAATCGCGCCCTGCCCTATCGGCAAGACGCCAGACAACAACAAAAACCGAGGTTTTCAATGACAACTGCTTTACAGCAACCAACGCTCTCGAGCCAATGCATGGCCGAGTTTCTGGGTACTGCACTACTGATCTTTTTCGGCACCGGCTGTGTTGCCGCGCTCAAAGTCGCGGGCGCCAGCTTCGGCTTGTGGGAAATCAGCATCATCTGGGGCGTCGGCGTGAGCATGGCGATCTACCTCACTGCCGGCGTTTCCGGCGCGCACCTGAACCCGGCCGTGAGCATCGCACTCGCCATTTTCGCCGACTTCGAAAAGCGCAAACTGCCGTTCTACATTCTTGCCCAGATCGCCGGCGCCTTCTGCGGAGCGCTGCTGGTTTACACGCTGTACAGCAATCTTTTCTTCGATTACGAACAAACTCACCAAATGGTTCGCGGCTCGGCCGCCAGCCTCGAGTTGGCCTCGGTGTTCTCAACCTTCCCGAATCCGGTACTGTCGACCGCGCAGGCATTCCTCGTCGAGATGATCATCACCGCAATCCTGATGGGCGTGATCATGGCCCTGACCGATGACAATAATGGCCTGCCAAGAGGCCCGATGGCGCCGCTGCTGATCGGCTTGCTGATCGCGGTGATCGGCAGTTCGATGGGCCCGCTGACCGGTTTTGCGATGAACCCGGCACGTGACTTCGGTCCGAAACTGATGACTTTCTTTACTGGCTGGGGTGAAATTTCCTTCACTGGCGGCCGCGATATTCCGTACTTCCTGATTCCGATTTTTGCACCGATTGTCGGTGCCTGCCTCGGCGCTGCCGGGTATCGCGGGCTCATCGCCCGTCACCTGACCGGCGCCACACCTGCTACAAAGGATGCAGAACCGGCCATTGACGGCAAACCAAGAACTTCTTGAAACAGTCGGCGCAGGCTCCTGCCCAATAGAGCCTGTGCCACGGCCCACTCTCCCTTATTTCGTCCAAGGCAATCGACATGACCGACATTCAGAATAAGAACTACATCATTGCCCTCGATCAGGGTACGACCAGCTCTCGCGCGATCATTTTCGACCGCGATGCGAACGTGGTCTGCACCGCGCAGCGCGAGTTCGCTCAGCATTACCCACAGGCCGGTTGGGTCGAACACGACCCGATGGAAATCTTCGCCACTCAGAGCGCAGTAATGGTTGAAGCGCTGGCCCAGGCCGGTCTGCACCACGACCAGGTCGCCGCCATCGGCATCACCAACCAGCGCGAAACCACCGTGGTCTGGGACAAGACCACCGGCCGCCCGGTGTACAACGCCATTGTCTGGCAGTGCCGCCGCAGCACCGAGATCTGCCAGCAGCTCAAGCGCGACGGTCACGAAGAGTACATCCGCGACAACACCGGCCTGGTCACCGACCCGTACTTTTCCGGCACCAAACTGAAGTGGATCCTCGACAACGTCGAAGGCAGCCGCGAGCGTGCGCGCAACGGCGAACTGCTGTTCGGCACCGTCGATAGCTGGCTGATCTGGAAATTCACCGGCGGCAAGGTACACGTCACCGACTACACCAACGCCTCGCGCACCATGCTCTTCAACATTCACTCGCTGGAGTGGGATTCGAAGATGCTGGAAATCCTCGACATTCCGCGTGAAATGCTCCCTGAAGTGAAGGCTTCTTCGGAAATCTACGGTCGCACCAAGAGCGGCATCGCCATCGGTGGTATCGCTGGCGACCAGCAGGCTGCTCTGTTCGGTCAGATGTGCGTCGAGCCGGGCCAGGCGAAAAACACCTACGGCACTGGCTGCTTCCTGCTGATGAACACCGGCGACAAAGCGGTGAAATCCCAGCACGGCATGCTCACCACCATCGCCTGCGGTCCGCGTGGCGAAGTCGCTTACGCGCTTGAAGGCGCGGTGTTCAACGGCGGTTCGACCGTACAGTGGCTGCGCGATGAACTGAAGATCATCAACGACGCCCACGACACCGAATACTTCGCCAATAAAGTGAAGGACAGCAACGGCGTGTACCTGGTGCCGGCGTTCACAGGTTTAGGCGCTCCATACTGGGACCCGTATGCCCGTGGCGCGCTGTTCGGCCTGACGCGCGGTGTTCGCGTCGATCACATCATCCGCGCCGCGCTGGAATCGATCGCCTATCAGACCCGCGACGTGCTCGACGCCATGCAACAGGACTCCGGCGAACGCCTCAAGGCCCTGCGTGTGGACGGCGGTGCGGTAGCGAACAACTTCCTCATGCAGTTCCAGGCCGACATCCTCGGCACGCAGGTTGAGCGCCCGCAAATGCGCGAAACCACGGCACTCGGTGCGGCATATCTGGCCGGTCTGGCGTGCGGTTTCTGGGGCAGCCTGGAAGAACTGCGCGGCAAAGCGGTAATCGAGCGCGAGTTCGAACCGAGCCTGGACGAAGTCGAAAAAGAGAAGTTGTACAAAGGCTGGAAAAAAGCCGTCAGCCGTACCCGTGACTGGGCGCGTGAAGACGCTGAATAAGCCAACCTGAGTACTCGTATCTGTATGTAACTGGTAGGGAGCGGATTCCTGCGGCATCATGGGCAAATTTTGCACGGCAGCCCAAAGGAAGCCCCATGAATCTGCCTCCCCGTCAGCAGCAAATCCTCGAGCTGGTCCGCGAACGCGGCTATGTGAGCATCGAGGAAATGGCCACGCTGTTCGTTGTAACCCCGCAAACCATCCGCCGCGATATCAATCAGCTCGCGGAAGCCAATCTGCTGCGTCGCTACCATGGCGGTGCTGCCTACGATTCCAGCGTCGAAAACACTGCCTATGCGATGCGCGCCGATCAGATGCGCGATGAAAAACAACGCATCGGTGAAGCCATCGCCGCACAGATACCCGATCACGCCTCGCTGTTCATCAACATCGGCACGACCACCGAATCGATTGCCCGCGCCCTGCTCAATCACAATCACCTGAAGATCATCACCAACAACCTGCACGTAGCGTCAATGCTCAGTGCCAAGGATGATTTCGATGTACTGCTGACCGGCGGTAATGTTCGTCGTGATGGCGGCGTGGTCGGCCAGGCCAGTGTGGATTTCATCAATCAGTTCAAGGTTGATTTCGCCCTGGTCGGGATCAGCGGTATTGATGAAGATGGCAGCTTGCTGGATTTCGATTATCAGGAAGTGCGGGTTTCGCAGGCGATCATTGCCAATGCACGACAGGTGATTCTGGCGGCGGATTCGAGCAAGTTCGGGCGCAATGCGATGATCCGGTTGGGGCCAATCAGTCTGATTGATTGCTTGGTCACGGATCAGCAGCCGGTACCGGCGCTGGCGCAGTTGTTGAGTCAGCACAAGATTCGCCTGGAAGTCGTCTAGTTACTCGTTCCCACGCTCCGCGTGGGAACGCAGCCCGGGACGCTCTGCGTCCCACCTCAAAAGCCGACGCAGAGCGTCGATGGATGCATTCCTTTGCTGCGCATGGGAACGATCTGCCCGTAAATGTTCGAAAATTTTCTTTTAACCGCCCTTCGATGAGTTTTTTCAATCGAACGTGACTGGCTGCGCGCGTGTTTATGGGCTACCATTTTCGCAAATGAACATTCATGTTCGATTTCCAATATAGAAAATCAAAAGAACCCGAGGCCAGCCGATGTCCACCTCTACCTTGCGTACGCCCCCAATCTCCGAGATCTACGATATCGCCGTTATCGGCGGCGGGATCAATGGCGTGGGGATCGCAGCGGATGCCGCCGGTCGCGGGCTTTCGGTGTTCCTTTGTGAGAAAGACGATCTGGCCAGCCACACCTCGTCGGCCAGCAGCAAGCTGATCCACGGTGGCCTGCGCTACCTCGAACATTATGAATTCCGTCTGGTGCGTGAAGCGCTGGCCGAACGCGAAGTGCTGCTGGCCAAGGCGCCGCACATCGTCAAACCGATGCGCTTCGTGCTGCCGCACCGTCCGCACCTGCGCCCGGCGTGGATGATCCGTGCCGGCCTGTTCCTCTACGACAACCTTGGCAAGCGCGAAAAACTGCCAGGTTCGAAAAGCCTGAAGTTCGGCGCCGACAGCGCGCTGAAAAGCGAAATCAAGAAAGGCTTCGAATACTCCGACTGCTGGGTCGATGATGCTCGTTTGGTCGTTCTGAACGCCATGGCCGCCCGCGAAAAAGGCGCCCACGTGCACACTCAGACCCGTTGCGTCAGCGCCCGCCGTGCCAAGGGCCTGTGGCACCTGAACCTGGAACGTGCCGATGGCAGCCTGTTTTCGATCACCGCCAAAGCGCTGGTGAACGCCGCCGGCCCGTGGGTCGCCAAGTTCATTCGTGATGACCTGAAGATGGAGTCGCCGTACGGCATCCGCCTGATTCAGGGCAGCCACATCATCGTGCCGAAGCTGCATGAAGGCGATCACGCGCACATTCTGCAAAACGAAGATCAGCGCATCGTTTTCACCATTCCGTACTTGAACCACTTCACCCTGATCGGCACCACCGACCGCGAGTACACCGGCGATCCGGCGAAAGTGGCAATCACCGAAGGCGAAACCGATTACCTGCTGAAAGTGGTCAACGCGCACTTCAAAAAGCAGATCAGCCGTGACGACATCCAGCACAGTTACTCGGGTGTACGCCCACTGTGCAACGACGAATCCGACAACCCGTCGGCTGTCACCCGCGATTACACCCTGGCCTTGTCGGCTGGCGGCGAAGAAGCGCCACTACTGTCGGTATTCGGCGGCAAGCTGACCACCTACCGCAAACTCGCTGAGTCGGCGATGGCGCAGTTGCTGCCGTTCTTCACCCAGATGCGCCCGAGCTGGACAGCCACCGCTACCCTGCCCGGCGGCGAAGACATGACCACGCCACAGGCTTTGTGCGCGCAGATTCGCGACAAGTTCGACTTCGTGCCGACCGAGATCGCTCGTCGCTGGTCCACCACCTACGGCAGCCGCACCTGGCGCATGCTTGAAGGTGTGGAAACCCTGGCGGACATGGGCGAGCACCTGGGCGGCGGGCTCTACACCCGTGAAGTCGATTACCTGTGCAGCGAAGAGTGGGCAACCACGGCGCACGACATTCTCTGGCGCCGCAGTAAACTGGGCTTGTTCACAACGCCGGCGGAGCAAGAAAAACTGGCCGCATATCTGGGCAAGGTTGAACAGAACCGCAAGATCGAAGCGGCCTGATTTTCGGATCGTCGCTTGAACGAAAGCCCCTGAGTTGTGAGATTCAGGGGCTTTTTGTTGTGCCAATGAGATCCAGCCCCCCTCACCCCAGCCCTCTCCCCCCAAGGGGGGCGAGGGGGAAAGGGAGCAGATTGGGGGGCGTTCAAATACCGCGCAGGGAAAGGGAAGAGCCGATCGGGGCTTTTCAAACTCTGAGGTCGGCTCGATATTTCAGGTCGGCGTAAGTCGCAAGGACGACGCGGTCAGTCCCCTCTCCCTCTGGGAGAGGGCTAGGGTGAGGGGCTTTTAAGCCTGCATCACTGCGCCAAATGCAACAACAGAAAATCAATGAACGCCCGCGACTTGTGCGGCAGATGCGGGGTGTTGGGAAATACCACATTGATTGACTGCGAAGGCAGCGAATACTCCGGCAACAAGCGCACCAGACGTCCGGCGGCAATGTCATCTGCCACCACCCAAGCCGGCAGAACCGACACGCCCAGCGACGACAACGTCATCGAGCGAATCGCCGTCGACGAGTTCGATTCGAAGTGGCTGGTACCGCCAACCTCGACGCCCTGCCCTGACCCATGACGTAATGTCCACTGGGTCGGCGCCTGCAAATTGCTGTTGGCGATCCACGGCACGCTGTTCAGATCCTGCGGTTCCCGCACCGGATACCGGGCGAGAAATGCCTCGGTGGCCACCAGCACGATTTCATAATCGGCCAACTTGCGACTCTTGAATGCCGAATCCGCCAAGTTGCCCAGACGAATCACCAGATCAAGCTTTTCCGCCACCAGATCATTCAACGAAGAGTTGAAGTTGTAGCACAGGCGAATTTCCGGATAACGCTCGGAGAACAGTGGGATCAACGGCAAAATATACTTTTCACCGTATTCACTGGTTGAACTAATCCGCAACTTTCCGGAGACCCGATTATTACCTTTCAGAACATTATCGAAGGCATTGTCGATGTCCGCGACAATCCCCTTGAACTCCTCATAAAACTCCTGACCTATTTCGGTCAGCGATATATTGCGAGTATTGCGGATCAACAGCGTTGCCGACAAAACTTCTTCCAGCGCCTTGACATGCAGGCTGGCCATGGCTTTGCTGATACTCAGATAATTTGCGGCTTTGGTATAAGAACCAAAATCCACCACCGCGAGAAACGTCTGGACCCGATTAAGATGAGAATGCATGGCGCTATGGCTCACTGTTAAATCCTGTCAAACATTGTTTTAAGCATAGTCGTATCGACACTTCAAGTCCATCGCCCCTATGCTGCGCGGCAAAGGGGATACAACATGAACTATCGCTACAAGATTGCGCTAATCTTTTTGATCGGCTTTTTTATTGACTGTATAAACATATTTATGTCGGCTGTGGCATTGCCGAGTATATCGGCAACTTTACAGGTCAGTACTTCATCGGTGGCATGGGTCGCCAATGCTTATATTCTGGGCCTGACCCTGATTATTCCGGTCAGCACCTGGCTGGCCGGGCGTTTTGGCAGCCGCGAGATTCTCACCGCTTCGATGCTGGTGTTCACCGGTTCTGTGTGGATGTGCGGCATGGCCGACAGTTTCCATGAAATGGTGATCTGGCGGTTCGTTCAGGGCGTCGGTGGTGGCTTGCTGATTCCGGTCGGTCAGGCACTGACCTTCAATCTGTTTCAGGGCGAGCAGCGGGCCAAGATCTCCACACTGGTGATGGCCGTCGCGCTGATTGCCCCGGCCATTTCGCCGACAGTCGGCGGCATCATCGTCGACAGCAGTTCCTGGCGTTGGGTGTTCTACAGCAACATTCCGTTCTCGCTGATCGCCGCCGGGCTGTCGTGGTTGTGGATCAAGGAAAGCAAACCAGCGGACCTGCCTCGTCCGGACATCAAAGGCCTGCTATTGGTCAGCGCAGCACTCGCCAGCCTGCTGATGGGCATGTCGCTGTACGGCGGCGACTACCCGGCGCTGGCCGCGTTGAGCTGTGTCGCGGCGGGTTTGCTGTTCATCGCGCTGTACCTGCGGCACTACCGCCGCTGCAGCAACGCGATTATCGAATTGAGCCTGCTCAAAAGTAAAAAACTCAGCACCTCGATCTTCATCTATTACGCGATTCCCGGCGTGTTCACCGGGGTCAACCTGATGAGCATTTTCTTCCTGCAGAACACCCTGCACTTCAGCGCCCGACTGACCGGGATGTTCATGATCCTTTATGCCATCGGCGCGTTCATTGCGATGACGATTTGCGGCCGGGTCTACAACCGCGTCGGCGCGAAACGCCTGTTCACCCTCGGCATGCTGCTGCACAGCGCCGGCATCGCCACGCTGATTCTGGTCAACGCGCCGACGGACCTGTGGGTGATCGTCATCGCTTACAGCCTGATGGGCATCGGTGGCGGTATCGGCGCCAACACCGCGCAAACCACCTCGCTGATGGATTTCGCCGGTGGCGATACGCACAAGGCCAGCGTGATCTGGAACATCAATCGGCAGATGTCGTTCAGCCTCGGTGCCGCGTTGTTTCTGATGATCTTCAATGTGCTGCTCAAGCAGTTCGACACCACACAGGCCTATCACGCGACGTTCGCGATTGCGGCACTGGTCGGGCTGTTCCCGCTGTTTCAGATGAGTCAATTGAACCCTCCAAAGGAATGCCATGAACAACAACCTGGTTGAACGAGCGCAACACAGTATTCATCACGTGCACGAACTGATTCACCGCGTCTTTACCGACGCCGACGGGGCCGGCGCAGACGCCATCGCCCCGCTGATGGCGGTGTTCGCCGAGCACTTCAGCATGGTCACCACGTCGGCCGCCGTGGTCGGTCGGGCGCAAGTCGAGCAACTGTTCAGCGGCGCTGTCGGGGCCCGCAAAGGTCTGGAGATTCTGATCAGCGACCTGCACACGGTCTGGCACGAAGGCTCGACCGTAGCCCTGCGTTACAAGGAAACCCATCGTCTGAATCAAAGCGAAACCTCGCGTATTTCGCTGGCGATCCTTCGCGTCCAGCACCACGACGTCCAGTGGTTGTACCTGCACGAAACACCGATCAGCCAGGAAAAGCCTGCATGAAATACACCGTCACCCACTGCCGGATGCTCTCGGCGTCGATCAAGGAAGTCACCGTCAGCGGTCCAGCCTCCTTGTCAGACATGACTCATGCCGGTGCGCACTTCAGATGGCTGATCCCGGGGCTGGACGACTGTCGGCATTACTCGACTGTGCATGTGGACGAGGTTGCGGATGGTCAGTTCACCTTCGCCATCCGCCTCTCGCCGGACTCCGCCAGCAGCCAGTACATCCGCACCTTGGCGGTCAATGACAGCGTGGAACTTGAAGGTCCGCTGAACACCTTCAACTACCCGCTCAATGCTGACAGCGGGCGCGATATCGCGATTGCCGGCGGCATCGGCATCACGCCGCTGACCGGCATCCTGCGCCACCTGGACGCGTTGAACCGCCCTGCGCACCTGCACTACTTCGCCAAGAGCGCCGACGACGCGGTCTACGCCCGGCACCTGCAAGAACAGCTGCAAGAACGCCTGCAACTGCACCTCTCCGGCAGTCGCCCGGCAATCAGCGAGGTGCTTGCCGACTTGAGCGCCGATGACCGTCTGTATGTCTGCGGCCCGGCGGCGATGCTCAGCGCAGTGCTCAGCCATGCCGAAAGCGTTGGCCTGGCGCGTGAGCAGATCCATCTGGAAGTGTTCAACGTTGCCCGCGATGACGCCGCGCAAGGCTTTGTCATCGAGGCGGCCGACTCCGGCATCAGCGTCAATGTCGGCCCGCAACAGTCGTTGCTCGAAGCCTTGGAGGCGGCCGGACTCGATCCGCTGTACGACTGCCGTCGTGGTGAATGCGGCGTCTGTGCGCTGGATGTACTGGAGGGCGATGTCGATCACCGCGACTTCATCATGAGCGAACAGGAAGCGGCGTGCAGTGCGCGAATCTACCCCTGCGTCTCCCGCGCCAAAAGCCCGCGCCTGAAACTGGCGATCTGAGAGAGGACACCCCGTTGGACAACTATTTCAATGGCAGAGAAGTGCATAAATCTCTGTTCCTTGATCAGGCGCTTTTCGAACAGGAACAACAGCGCGTGTTTGCCGCGAGCTGGTGCTACCTGGGTCACGACAGCCTGATCCCCGAGACCGGCGATTACTTCACCACCACCCTCGCGCAACAGCCGCTGGCGATGGTTCGGCAGAAGAACGGCGGCATCGTCGTGCTGCACAACCGCTGCCCGCACAAAGGCGTGAAAGTGCTGGCCGAAGCCCGCGGTAATGTCGGCCGCTTCATGCGTTGCCCGTACCACGCGTGGACGTTCAAGACTGACGGCGAGCTGCTGAGCATTCCAGTGAAAAAGGAATACGACGACTGCGACCTCAGCAGTTGTTCTGCGCACAAAGGCATGCGCCCGGTGAACGCGGTGCACAACTATCGCGGCTTCGTCTTTGTCCGTTTGACGGAAGAAGGCCTCGGCTTCGAGGAGTTTTTTGGTGAGTCGCTGTCGACGCTCGACAACATGGTCATGCGCTCGCCGCAAGGCGAGTTGAAAGTGATCGGCCAGCCACTGCTGCACCGCCATCGCTGCAACTGGAAAATGGTCGTCGACAACCAGACCGACACCTGCCACCCGATGATCGCCCACGAATCTTCGGCCGGCGAAGCCATCCGCCTGTGGCAGGAAACCGGTGATCAGGGCAAGCCACCGATGGCGGTCGAACTGTTCTCGCCGTTCATGGCCTCCTACGAGTTTTTCGCCGGCATGGGCATTCGGGTCTGGCCCAACGGCCACGGGCACACCGGGGTCAGCAATTCGATCCACAAGGCGTACACCGACATCCCCGGTTACTGGGACTTGATGGTCGAAAGCTACGGTGAAGAGCAGGCCCGGGCGATCCTCGACGACACCCGCCACAACACCGTGTATTTCCCCAACCTGATGGTCAAGGGACCGATCCAGACCTTGCGCGTGATCAAACCGGTCAGCGCCCGCGAAACCATCGTCGAGTCGTGGATCTTCGAACTGCAAGGCGCCCCCGTGCAGTTGCTGGAAAGAACCGTGCAGTACAACAACCTGATCAACTCGCCGTGCTCGATGGTCGCCCACGACGACGTGGAAATGTACGAACGGGCCATGGAAGGCCTGGGCAGCGACGCCAACGAATGGGTCAACGTCGCCCGCCTGTTCAGCCCGAACGAATCCTATGCGCAAACCCAAGTGGTGTCCGGCACCAGCGAAATGGCCATGCGTAATTTCTATAACAGTTGGCAGCACTTGATGCGGGACGACCATGCAACACGATCAATCTAATCACCACGCAATCGAGCAACTGATCGAAACCGAACTGCTCTTGCTCGACCAGCAGGATTTCGCCGCCTGGCAGCAACTGCTCAGCGATGACTACCACTACTGGATTCCCATGACCCGTGAGCAGGTCAGCCCGTTGCACGAATCATCACTAGTGTACGAAGACCGTTTTCTGACCACGCTGCGGATCAACCGGCTGGCCAATGCGCGCAACTTTTCCCAGCAACCGAAGAGTCGCAGCCTGCACATCGCCCAGCGCCCGCGCATCACCCTCGACGCAGCCACGTTCAGCGCCTTCGCCAGTTCCAACATGCTCTATTGCGAAGCGCGCGGCGACAACGAATGGCACTACCCGGTAACCGTCGAACATCAACTGATCAACATCGATGGCACGTGGAAGATTCACGGCAAGAAGATCCTGTTGCTCAACCCCGCACGCGCCCTTGAAAGCCTGCAGTTAATTATCTGATTGATCGAGAAGTCCCCTGTGAAGCCTATTCCCCATGATTGCAGTCAGGCGTCCGCGTGCCTGTCTTTTCCCTACGTCGATCTGCTGTATGACTATGGCCAGTTCCTGCGCAGTGCCGATGAGGCGATTGGTTATCTGCCAGCGGAAACTGCCGAAAAACACATCGGCATCGTCGGCGCCGGCCTCAGCGGGCTGGTCGCCGCTTACGAATTGCTGCGCGCCGGTGCGCGTCGCGTGACGTTGTTTGAAGCGGAACCTGAGCATGTCGGCGGGCGTCTGCTGACGCAGTGTTTTGATGAGGAAAAGCCGCAATTCATCGCGGAAATGGGCGCCATGCGCTTTCCGCCGAGTGAAGTCGGTCTGTTTCATTACCTTAATCGTTTCGGCATCCAGACCACCGAAGCGTTTCCTGACCCGGGCGTTGTCGACACTGAAATTCACTACCGCGGCGAAGCTCATCACTGGGCGGCCATGCAGCCGCCGCCGGCGCTGTTCAGCACTGTGCACCAAGGCTGGATCGCGTTTCTCAGCGAAGGCGTGACCCTCGATGACGGCACGTGCCTGGCACCGCCACTGCTGATCACCGAATTGCTCAAGCAGCACAATTACTGCGAAGTGCAGCCCGAGTGGCAACGCTATCTGGACTGTTTCGGCGACAGCTCGTTTTACTCGGCGATGGTGCGCATCTTCACCAGCAAAAAACCGCCGGGCGGCAAGCCGTGGCGCAAGCCTGAAGACTTCCATCTGTTCGGCTCGCTGGGCATTGGCTCCGGCGGTTTCCAGTCGGTGTACCGCGCCTCGTTCACCGAAATCCTGCGGCTGGTCGTGAATGCGCTGGAGGTCAATCAGCGTCTGGTGCCCAACGGTATTTCCTCGCTGGCCGAGCGGATTGCCGACACCGAATTCAACGGAATTCAGGTGCGCGACATGATTTGCCGCACGCGCATCGAGTCGATCAACAAGGGAGCACACGGCGAGATTCTGCTGGCCGGCAGCAATGGCGAAACCTACGCCTGCGACCGGGTGATCACCACCACCACGACCCGCGCCCTGCAAGTGAACCTCAAGCTCACGCAGAACCAGGCCTTCGTCAATCGCGACGTCGCGCGGGCGATCAACGAAACGCACATGGTCGGTTCATCCAAGTTGTTCATCCTGACCAAGGACAAGTTCTGGCTCAAACATGGCCTGGCGCACAACATCCAGACCGACACCCTGGTCAAGGGCGTGTATTGCCTCGACTACGCGCCGCACGATCCGGATTCCTGGGGCGTGGTGCTGATCAGCTACACCTGGGAAGACGACTCGCACAAGATGGTTTCGATGACCGACAAAGTGCAGCGCTGCCTGCGTCTGGTCGACGAGTTGGCGATGAGTGCACCGGATTTTGCCAGCCATCTGCTGCCGCTGGACGGTGACTACCAGCGTTACGTTCTGGAGTACGACTGGTTGACCGACAAACACGCGCTGGGCGCTTTCAAGCTGAATTTCCCCGGTGACGATATTTACTCCGAGCGCCTGTTCTATCAGTTCCGCACCGCACTCGACCCGAAACAGGACACCGGTTTGTACCTGGCCGGTTGCGGCGCCTCGTTCACTGGCGGCTGGGCCGAAGGCGCCATCCAGACCGCGCTGAATGGCGCGTGCGCGGTGATCAGCAGCCTGGGCGGCGACCTGATTGCCGGCAACCCGCTCGACGACTTGCACTCGCAGTACCGCTACTGCTGACCCAGTCCCTTTCCACGCCGAGAATCATCCATGTACAGCCAGCTTTCAATTGAACAGCTCGTCAACGGCTTTCGCAGTGGTCAACACTGCCCGGACACCTGGCAGCACGCCCTGCGCGAGCGCCACGTGCAGATGCAACACCTGAACAGTTTCATCACCTTCGACCCGTCAGCATTCAAGGCAAATGCTGCCGCGCGCGACAGCGCACTGTATGGCCTGCCGGTGTCGTTCAAGGACAACATCAATGTCAGCGGCCTGCCGACCACCGCCGGCACGCCCGGGCTGGCCGACTATGTGCCGCAGGCCGATGCCGGCATCGTCGAGCGCTTTCGGCAATTGGGTGCGCAGATCGTCGGCAAGAACAACATGCACGAATTGTCGTTCGGCGTGACCTCGGCCAACCATTCCCATGGTGCTGTGATCAATCCCGCCAACGAACGCCACAGTGCCGGTGGCAGCAGCGGCGGTTGCGCGGCGGCAGTCGCCGCCGGGCTGGTCCCGTGCGCGGTCGGCACCGACACCGGTGGCTCGGTGCGGATACCGGCGGCGTTCTGCGGCATCGTCGGGTTTCGTCCGACTACGGGCGTGTACCCCGCCGATGGCATCGTCCCGGTGTCACAAACCAAAGACACCCCGGGCCTGCTGACCCGCACCGTGGAAGACTGCCAGTTCGTTCACGCACAACTGACCGGCAGCCTGCAACAGGCAGAAACCCGGCCGTTGCGCATTGGCATTCCCGAGTGTTTTCTCTGGACCGACCTCGCTGACAATGTGCAACGCGCTTGCCGCGCGGCCATCGATAACCTGGCCGCGCGTGGCGTGATCATCGTGCCGGTCGACGATTCCGTGATTGGCGAGATCAACGAGAGCATCCAGTTTCCCCTGCCGATCTATGAGTTCTTCATCGACTTTCCACGCTTCCTGATGAAAGCAGGCCGCGGCGAACAGTTCCTCGACATCCTCGCGCAGATTCGCGACCCGGCGATCAAGAAAATCCTCACTGCCCAATTGGAAAGCCCGGCGATTTCCTACACCGACTACGTGCAGGCATTGATGAGCAAACTGCGTCTGGAAAAGGAATACCGCGCCCTCTTCAGCCGCCATCAACTGGATCTGCTGGCTTACCCGACCGTCACTTGCAGCGCGCCACTGCTCAGCGCTTGCGCGGATGAGAGCAACTTCGAAACCTTCGTGCGCAACACCGACCCGGCGAGCAACCTGGCGGCGCCGAGTATCAGCGTTCCGGTGGCTGCGGCGGGTGAGTTGCCGGTGGGCCTGTCGTTTGATGCGTTGCCGGGGCAGGACGGCTTTTTGTTGGCGAATGTGCAGCATCTGACGCACCTGCTCGACATCGGTTAACCCACGATCCCTGCTCGCGAAGGCGTCGTGTCAGTCGACATCAACTTCGTCTGCCAGACCGCATTCGCGAGCAGGCTCGCCCCTACAGGGGCTCTGCGTCGATGCACCTATAACAATTCAAATTGCGGGCCTTGCCATGCGCGTCACCTCAATATCTTCCGTTCCCGCTGTCGAACGTTCGCCGTCGATCCTCGGCGGTGCCATGATCATCGGCGGCACCATCGTCGGTGCCGGCATGTTTTCGCTGCCGGTGATCATGTCCGGGCTGTGGTTCTACGGCTCGGTTGCCGTGCTGCTGTTTGCCTGGTTCTGCACGTTGCACTCGGGCCTGATGATTCTTGAAGCCAATCTCAACTACCGTGAAGGGGCGAGTTTCTCCACGATCACCCGCGATCTGCTCGGCAGTAGCTGGAGCCGTTTGAACGGCTTGAGCATTGTCTTTGTCCTGTACACCCTGACGTACGCCTACATTTCCGCCAGCGGCTCAGTGATTCACCACACCGCGCAAACCTTCGGGCTTGAGTTGTCATCGCGCGCCGGCGGTTTGGGGTTCACGCTGCTGGTGGCGTTCATTGTCTGGCTCAGCACCACAGCGGTCAGTCGCATAACCACGCTGGTGTTCGGGGCAAAAATCCTCGCGTTCTTTCTGACCTTCGGCGGTTTGCTGGGCCATGTGCAAAGCACCACGCTGCTTGATCTGAACAGCGGCGACAGCCACTACTGGCCCTATTTGCTGGTGCCCCTGC
Source organism: Pseudomonas sp. MC6 (assembly GCF_054790575.1). Classification (NCBI taxonomy): domain Bacteria; kingdom Pseudomonadati; phylum Pseudomonadota; class Gammaproteobacteria; order Pseudomonadales; family Pseudomonadaceae; genus Pseudomonas; species Pseudomonas sp. MC6. The sequence continues at coordinate 6,400,865 of NZ_CP186504.1, read as the reverse complement.
CCTTTTGCCTGACTTCATTCGGTTTTCACGGCAATGTGCCGAGCCTGATGAAGCACTACGGCAAGGATCCACAGCGGATTCGCGCCTGTCTGGTTGGCGGCACCTTGATCGCACTCGCGCTGTATCTGGTGTGGATGCTCTGCAGCATGGGCAACATTCCCCGCGACACGTTCAAGGACATCGCCCAGCGCGGCGGCAACATCGATGTGCTGATCAGCGCCCTGGGTGCACGGCTCAACAGCGCCAATGTCGATTTGCTGCTGACGTTTTTTTCCAACTTCGCCGTAGCCTGTTCGTTTCTCGGGGTAACCCTGGGTCTGTTCGATTACCTGGCCGATGTGCTGAAGTTCGACGACAGCCCCCTCGGTCGCCTGCAGACCGCAGCCGTGACGTTCGGGCCGCCGATGCTCGGTGGTTTTCTCTGGCCGGAAGGTTTTCTGCATGCCATCGGCTTCGCCGGGTTGGCGGCAACGTTGTGGGCGGTGATCACCCCGGCGCTGCTGGCGCGGGCTTCGCGCAAACGCTTTGGCAGCCCGCGTTATCGCGTGTGGGGCGGCACGCCGATGATCGCGCTGGTGCTGTTTTTCGGGGTAATTTGCGCGACCTCCCATGTGCTGTTCGTGCTGGATTGTCTGCCAGTGTGGCGCTGAGGCACTGCGTTCGGTTTTCCGAACGCGACTTCACGGTCGATTCGGCTAACCGGATCAGCCAAGGTAAAAAATACCGCCACAAAACTTTAATAACGTTATAAATCATCAGCTTAGCTATCGGCGACTGGTCTGGCACGAGTCATGCTCTACACTCTCTCGACGAATGCCTGTTGCGCCAACACTTCAGGAGCCGTCAGGCATTCGAAGCACAAAAGGGCCGACGAACTGGCTCCATAAAAAAAACAATTCGAGGAAAATTTGATGCGCATCGTTCCCCATATCCTGGGCGCAGCCATTGCGGCCGCTCTGATCAGCACGCCAGTTTTCGCCGCCGAACTCACCGGCACCCTGAAGAAGATCAAAGAGTCCGGTGTGATCACACTGGGCCACCGCGACGCCTCCATCCCGTTTTCCTACATCGCTGACGCTTCCGGCAAGCCGGTTGGCTACTCCCACGATATCCAGCTGGCCATCGTCGAAGCGATCAAGAAAGACCTCGACCTGCCAAACCTGCAAGTCAAATACAATCTGGTGACCTCGCAGACCCGTATCCCGCTGGTGCAGAACGGCACCGTGGACGTCGAGTGTGGCTCCACCACCAACAACGTCGAGCGTCAGCAGCAAGTTGATTTCTCCGTCGGCATCTTCGAAATCGGTACTCGTCTGCTGTCCAAGGCTGACTCCAAGTACAAGGATTTCGACGACCTCAAAGGCAAGAACGTCGTGACCACCGCGGGCACCACATCCGAGCGCATCCTGAAAGCGATGAACGCCGACAAACAGATGGGCATGAACGTTATCTCCGCCAAAGACCACGGTGAATCCTTCCAGATGCTGGAATCGGGTCGTGCCGTTGCGTTCATGATGGACGACGCGCTGCTGGCCGGTGAAGCCGCCAAGGCCAAGAAAGCCACCGACTGGGCCGTGACCGGCACTCCACAGTCGTACGAAATCTACGGCTGCATGATGCGCAAAGGCGACGAGCCGTTCAAAAAGGCTGTGGATGACGCCATCAAGGCCACTTACGCTTCGGGCGCGATCAACAAGATCTACGAGAAGTGGTTCATGCAGCCGATTCCGCCAAAAGGCCTGAATCTGAACTTCCCGATGAGCGACGAGCTCAAGGCCCTGATCGCCAATCCGACCGACAAAGCGGCTGACGACAAGAAATCCTGATTTCTGACTAACCTTATCCCCTGAGGAGGCTTCTGCTTTTTCAGGGGATGGTCACTCCCTGCTGGCATTTTCTGGAAACACTCGAACCGGTGGCTGTCGAGCCGATCGCGTGTGCCTGACCGTCAAGGTCAGGGAGGGAACGGAGTTTCCCCAAGCGGGCACTTGTACATCGATCGAATCGAGGGGAGACCCTAATGAATTACAACTGGGACTGGGGCGTGTTCTTCAAGTCCACCGGCGTGGGCAGCGAGACCTATCTCGACTGGTTCATCTCCGGTCTGGGCTGGACCATCGCCATCGCCATCGTGGCCTGGATCATCGCCCTGCTGCTGGGCTCGATACTGGGCGTCATGCGCACCGTGCCGAACCGTATCGTGTCGGGTATCGCGACGTGCTACGTCGAGCTGTTCCGTAACGTGCCGCTGCTGGTTCAGCTGTTCATCTGGTACTTTCTGGTGCCCGACCTGCTGCCGCCGGATCTGCAGGAGTGGTACAAGCAAGACCTCAACCCGACCACTTCGGCTTACCTCAGCGTAGTCGTTTGCCTGGGTCTGTTCACCGCCGCCCGTGTCTGCGAACAAGTGCGCACCGGTATCCAGGCGCTGCCGCGTGGCCAGGAATCCGCCGCCCGCGCCATGGGCTTCAAGCTGCCACAGATCTACTGGAATGTGCTGCTGCCCCAGGCTTACCGGATCATCATTCCGCCGCTTACCTCGGAATTCCTCAACGTCTTCAAGAACTCCTCCGTGGCCTCGCTGATCGGCCTGATGGAGCTGCTCGCGCAAACCAAACAGACTGCCGAGTTCTCGGCCAACCTGTTTGAAGCGTTCACCCTGGCGACCCTGATCTACTTCACCCTGAACATGAGCCTGATGCTACTGATGCGCATGGTCGAGAAGAAAGTCTCAGTGCCCGGCCTGATTTCCGTGGGGGGTAAATAATGGAATTCGATTTCAGTGGCATCGTCCCGGCCATTCCCGGTTTGTGGAACGGCATGGTGATGACCCTCAAGCTGATGGCCATGGGTGTGGTCGGCGGGATCATTCTCGGCACGATCCTCGCGCTCTGCCGTCTGTCGCACAACAAGCTGCTGTCGAATGTTGCCGGCGCGTACGTCAACTATTTCCGCTCGATCCCGCTGCTGCTGGTGATCACCTGGTTCTATCTGGCGGTGCCGTTCGTGCTGCGCTGGATCACTGGCGAAGATACACCGATCGGCGCATTCACCTCGTGCATCGTGGCGTTCATGATGTTCGAAGCGGCGTATTTTTGCGAAATCGTCCGGGCAGGCGTGCAATCGATCCCCAAAGGCCAGATGGGCGCAGCGCAAGCGCTGGGCATGAGCTACGGCCAGATGATGCGTCTGATCATCCTGCCGCAGGCCTTCCGCAAAATGACCCCGCTGTTACTGCAACAGAGCATCATTCTGTTCCAGGACACTTCGCTGGTTTACACCGTGGGTCTGGTTGACTTCCTTAACGCGTCCCGCGCCAGTGGCGACATCATCGGTCGTTCCAACGAGTTCCTGATCTTCGCCGGTGTCGTCTACTTCATCATCAGCTTTGCCGCCTCGCTGCTGGTCAAGCGTCTGCAAAAAAGGTTCGCCGTATGATCTCTATCAAAAACATCAACAAGTGGTATGGCGACTTCCAGGTGCTGACTGATTGCAGCACCGAGGTCAAAAAAGGCGAAGTGATCGTGGTCTGCGGCCCGTCGGGTTCCGGCAAATCGACCCTGATCAAATGCGTCAACGCGCTCGAGCCGTTCCAGAAAGGCGACATCGTCGTCGACGGCACGTCGATTGCGGACCCGAAGACCAACCTGCCGAAACTGCGCTCGCGCGTGGGCATGGTGTTCCAGCATTTCGAACTGTTCCCGCACCTGACCATCACCGAGAACCTGACCATCGCGCAGATCAAGGTATTGGGCCGCAGCAAGGAAGAGGCGACCAAGAAAGGTCTGCAACTGCTCGAACGCGTAGGCCTGTCGGCGCACGCCCACAAGCATCCGGGGCAACTGTCCGGTGGCCAGCAACAGCGTGTGGCGATCGCCCGTGCGCTGGCAATGGACCCGATCGTCATGCTGTTCGACGAACCGACCTCAGCGCTCGACCCGGAGATGGTCAACGAAGTGCTCGACGTGATGGTGCAACTGGCCCACGAAGGCATGACCATGATGTGCGTGACCCACGAAATGGGCTTCGCCCGTAAAGTGGCTGATCGGGTGATCTTCATGGACGCCGGCAAGATCATCGAGGACTGCCCGAAAGAGGAATTCTTCGGCGATATCAGTGCCCGCTCGGAACGCGCGCAGCACTTCCTCGAGAAAATCCTGCAGCACTAAAAGCAACACCGCCTCCCCCTGTAGGAGCTGCCGCAGGCTGCGATCTTTTGACTTTGTTTTTAAAGATCAAAAGATCGCAGCCTGCGGCAGCTCCTACAGGGGATAGGTGAAGTTTGTTGTGGTGGTTGACCCAAGGCAACTGTGATGAAATGCGACCCCAATCTCTATCGCGCCGCGCCGCCATCACTTGCCGTGAAGCCCCGTCTGATTCGTCATTTGTTCCTGCCGCCACTGATCATCGCCCTGATGATCGGGTTGGGTTTTATCGGCTTCTGGACCAGTGAGCATTTCGGCATTCGCAGCCTCGGCGAAAATGGCCAGCGCCAGCTCGAACTGCACGCCCGCGCGGTCGAAAGCGAGATCAGTAAATACACCTACCTGCCCAGCCTGCTGGAACTCGAAACCAGTGTGTCGCAGCTGCTAGCCGACCCGAGCCCGGAGCACCGGCAAAAGGTCAACGATTACCTTGAAGGCCTGAACCGGCGCAGCCGCAGTCGGGCCATCTACGTCATGGACACTACCGGCCGCGTCATGGCCACCAGCAACTGGCGCGATGTCGACAGTTACCTCGGTGAAGATCTGTCCTTTCGTGCCTACTTCCAGAGAGCCATCCGTGGCGAACCCGGGCGGTTCTACGGCATCGGCAGCACCAACGGCGAACCGGGTTACTACCTCGCCCACGGCCTCGAAGAGCACGGCAAGATCATCGGTGTCGCGGTGGTCAAAGTGCGCATGGAAGCCATGGAGGAACGCTGGCAACGCGCGCGTCTCGAAGCGTTCGTCAGCGATGAAAACGGCATCATCATTCTTTCCAGTGACCCGGCGCGACGCCTCAAGTCAGTGATTCCGCTCACCGACGAAATCAAGGAAAAACTCGCGCGCAGCCTGCAGTACTACTGGTTCCCGCTCAATGAACTGCAACCGCTGGCTCGGGAAACATTGTCGGAAGGCGTGGAAAAACTCACCTTCCCGGCCAACAGCGAAGTGCAGTCCGATGCAGACAACATCAGCTATCTCGCGCAAACCCGGCAATTGAGCGACACACCGTGGAATTTCACCCTGCTCACGCCGTTGCAGGACCTGCGCCGTGAAGCGATCAATCAAGGGATTCTGGTCGCGGTCGCCTTCGCGTTGGTGGCCTTTCTGCTGATCGCCTGGAACGAGCGGCGCAAGGTCATCGCCACCCGCCTAGCGGCCCGTGAAGCCTTGCAGGAAGCCAACAATCAGCTGGAGCGTCGGATTACCGAACGCACCACCGACCTGCGCGCCAGCAACGAACGTTTGAAGAGCCAGATCCGCGAACGTCGTCAGGCCGAAGAGACTTTGCGCCGCGCTCAGGATGAATTGGTCCAGGCCGGCAAACTCGCCGCCATCGGCCAGATGTCGACCAGCATTGCCCACGAACTGAACCAGCCGCTGGCAGCGATGCGCACGCTGTCGGGCAACACCGTACGCTTTCTCGAGCGCGGTCAGCTGGATGTGGCCAGCACCAACCTCAAGACCATCAATGACCTGATCGACCGCATGGGCCGGATCACCGCCAGCCTGCGTTCGTTCGCCCGGCGCGGCGACAACCAGGGCCAGGCCAGCCTCGGCAAAGCCGTAGAGGCAGCGCTGCAATTGCTCGGTGCACGCCTGGAGAGTTCGGCGGTGAACATTCACCGCCAGTTCATCGACGTGCAAGTGCAGATCGACCAGACCCGCCTCGAACAGATTCTGGTCAACCTGATCGGCAACGCCCTCGACGCCATGCAGGCGCAACCACAGCCCGAACTGTGGCTGGAGGGCGAAGAGTTCAACGCCAAGTATCGCCTGCGCGTGCGCGACAACGGCCACGGCATCGACGCCGAAGCACGCAAGCATCTGTTCGAGCCTTTCTTCACCACCAAGCCCGGCGAACAAGGCCTGGGCCTGGGCCTGACCCTTTCCGCCAGCCTCGCGGCCGCCACCGGCGGACACCTGGGTGTTGAACACCCGGCCAGCGGTGGCACCACCTTCGTCCTCAGTTTACCGTTGGTAAGCCCTACTCCTGCCGAGCCAATATGAACCACGACCTTAGTGTGCTGATCGTCGAAGACGACCCCCATGTGCTGCTCGGCTGCCAGCAGGCGCTGACCCTGGAAGACATTCCCTGCGTCGGCGTCGGCAGTGCCGAGGAAGCGCTGGAACGTGTCGGCGACAACTTTGCCGGTATCGTCATCAGCGATATCCGCCTGCCGGGCATCGATGGCCTGGAACTGCTGACCCGCCTCAAGCAGCGCGATCGCAGCCTGCCGGTGGTGTTGATCACCGGCCACGGCGACATTTCCATGGCCGTCGGCGCGATGCAGAAAGGCGCCTACGACTTCATGGAAAAACCGTTCTCGCCGGAGCGTCTGGTCGACGTTGCGCGACGGGCGCTGGAGCAACGCAGTCTGGCTCGGGAAGTGTCTTCGCTGCGTCGGCAATTGGCCGAGCGTGACTCCCTGGAAGGACGGATCATCGGCCGCTCGCCAGCCATGCAGAACCTGCGCGAACTGATCGCCAACGTCGCCGACACCTCGGCCAACGTGTTGATCGAGGGCGAGACCGGCACCGGTAAAGAACTGGTCGCGCGTTGCCTGCACGATTTCAGTCGTCGCCACGGCAAACAATTCGTTGCGCTGAACTGCGGCGGTCTGCCGGAAAACCTCTTCGAAAGCGAGATTTTCGGCCACGAGGCCAACGCGTTTACCGGCGCCGGCAAACGCCGGATCGGCAAGATCGAACACGCCGACGGCGGCACGCTGTTCCTCGACGAAGTGGAAAGCATGCCGCTGCCGTTGCAGATCAAACTACTGCGCGTGTTGCAGGAACGTACCCTCGAGCGCCTCGGCTCGAACCAGAGCGTGGCGGTCGATTGCCGGGTGATCGCGGCGACCAAATCCGACCTCGACGCATCAAGCAAGGCCGGCGAGTTCCGCAGCGACTTGTACTACCGCCTCAACGTGGTAACGCTGGAATTGCCGCCCCTGCGCGAACGCCGCGAAGACATCCTGCAACTGTTCGAACACTTCACCCAGCAGTCGGCGCTGCGCTTTGATCGCGCGCTGCCGGAGCTGGATAACCAGACCCTGTCGAACCTGATGAGCCACGACTGGCCGGGCAACGTGCGTGAACTGCGCAACGTTGCCGAACGTTTTGCCCTCGGTCTGCCGGCGTTCAAAAAGTCCGGCGCCGGCAGCGCTGGCCAAGGCCTGGCGTTCGCCGAAGCGGTGGAAGCGTTCGAACGCAACCTGCTCAGCGATGCCCTGCAACGCAGCGGTGGCAACCTGACTCAGGCGAGTCTTGAGCTGGGCATGGCCAAGACCACGCTGTTCGACAAAGTGAAAAAGTACGGGTTGAGCCACTGATGGATCTGTTTTTCAAAGCCCTGTTGGGCGCCGCGGTAGTACTGATCATCGCGGCGCTGTCGAAAACCAGAAACTATTACATCGCCGGGCTGGTGCCGCTGTTTCCGACGTTTGCGCTGATTGCGCATTACATCGTCGGCAAGGGGCGTTCGATTGAGGATTTGAAGACCACGATCGTGTTCGGGATGTGGTCGATCATTCCGTACTTTGTGTATCTGGCGACGTTGTATGTGATGGTCGATCGGATGCGGCTGGAGGCATCGCTGGCGGTGGCGGCGGTGGCGTGGCTGATGGCTGCCACTGTTTTGGTGACTGTTTGGGTTCGCCTGCACAGCTAAGGTCAAAAGCCACCCTCACCCCAGCCCTCTCCCGGAGGGAGAGGGAGCCGACCACAGTGTCTCGCGTCTGACATCGACCTGAAAAACCGAGTCGATTATGGATTCGGTACAACACGCTCAGGTCGGCGTATCACTCCAACATCCCCCAATCAGTCCCCTCTCCCTCTGGGAGAGGGCTAGGGTGAGGGGCTTTTGCTCTTCAGTTGACGGTCCCGCCCTTGGACTCCGCCATAATCTGCCGAATCGCCCCGACAAACGTCTCCACCGGCTGTCCACCCGTCACCGCATACTGCCCGTTGAACACTACCGTCGGCACCGAACTCACCCCACGCTGCAGCCACTGCTGCTCTTCCTCGCGCACCTCATCGGCAAACTCGTCGGAACCCAGAACGGCCTCGGCACGCTGACGATCCAGCCCGACATTTTCCGCAATCTGCACCAGTTGCCGGTGATCCGACGGATTGCCGCCATCACTGAAATACGCCTTGAACAGCGCCTCTTTCAACGGTAGCTGCACACCTTCAAGCCCCGCCCAATGCAGCAAGCGGTGTGCATCAAAAGTGTTGTAGATGCGGCTGTTGCCATCAGTGCGAAAGGCAAACCCCAGCTCGGCGCCACGGGCGCGGATCGCTTCGCGGTTCTTCTGCGACTGCTCCGGGGTCGAGCCGTATTTCTCTTGAATGTGCTCGGCAATGTTCTGCCCTTCGGCGGCCATTTTCGGATTGAGCTCGAACGGCTGAAACCGGATCTCGGCCTGCACTTCGTTGCGCAGAATTTCCAGTGCCTGTAACAGGCCATACAAACCGACGACGCACCAAGGGCAGGACACGTCGCTGACAAAGTCGATTTTCAGAGCGGAATTCATCAAATACCTCGCTGGGGAAATCGTGCGGGAAAGTTTGCACGATACACCTGCGCCAGATTTTTTGGTGACCATAGCGGCCCCCTTCGCGAGCAGGCTCGCTCCCACCCTTGGAGTGCGTTCCTCAGTGGGAGCGAGCCTGCTCGCGAAGAGGCCCGCTCAGACAACACAAATACCTCGGCTACAGCAGATTCGCGCCCACCACCGGCTCGATCTGCGCCCAATGCGAGGTGTCTTCACGATGCGCCTGCAAATACGGCAGCACCGCCGCCAGTAACGGTTCCTTGAATGCCTCCTGAAAACGATGGGCCAACCCCGGAATCAGCTTCAACTGGCTGCCGCGAATATGCGCCGCCAGATGCACGCCGTGCATCACCGGCAGCAACGGATCCGCCGTGCCATGCACCACCAGCGTCGGCACACGCAACTGGTTGAGTAATGCCACCCGACTCGGCTCGGCGAGGATCGCCATGATCTGCCGTTTCACGCCCTCGGGGTTGAACGCACGGTCGTACGACAGCGCCGCCTGATGCAACAAGACCTGCCGATCATCGGTGACCGCCGGGCTGCCCAGTGCCGCGAGCAAATCCGCCTGTTGCTCCAGTGCCACCTGACGATTCGGTGCGCCGCGTCGCGATAGAAGTTGCACCAGCGCTGCACTCGGTGCTGGCAAACCTTCGGCACCGGAACTGGTCATGATCAACGTCAGGCTTTCGACCCTTTGCGGCGCCATCGCCGCCATGTGCTGGGCGATCATCCCGCCCATGCTCGCGCCCAGAACGTGAAACTGCTCGACGTGCAACGCGTCCATCAAACCCAGCGCGTCGTCAGCCATGTCGGTCAGGCTGTACGGCGCTGCCACTGGCAGACCGAGCTTGTAACGCAGCACTTCAAAGGTCAGATTGGCTTCAGCCGGCGCCCGACGCCAGGTCGACAGGCCGACATCGCGGTTGTCATAGCGAATCACCCGAAAGCCCTGCTGACACAGCGCGACCACCACTTCATCCGGCCAGTGGATCAACTGTCCACCCAGGCCCATGACCAGCAACAACGCCGGGTCCGACGCGCGGCCAATACTCTGGTAAGCAAGGCTCACCTGCTGCAGATCGACATGCTCGGTCGGCACATTCACATCGCAGCGCGCCGCCGCAAACGACGACGGAGCGAAAAAAATCGCGGCCAACAAAGCCGCGACAGAAAATAAACCCTTAGCCATGAAAAACACCGAAACGCAGAACCCCAGTAGAGCGCGAGTCTGATGAAGTTTGTACAAGCGCGCTGCCACAGTTCGATGACAGTTTGATGAAGACTGCCGAGCGGTCATGCAGGCACGTTGCAAACAATATCTATGTACCGCCATCGCCTTGCGCGATTTCTCTTGAATGACGCGTTCACGGAGCGGATTTCCCGCTCCACTGCGAGTCCGCCACATGCCCGATCGAATTATTCTGGATGACCCCTCCGCCCCCTCCCCGCTGCCGACGGTAGCCGAGCATTTGCCGGCAGTGACCGATGTCAGCCTGTTATTGCAGGCCAGCCAGCGCTGGCGCGCCAGCAGCGAAGGGTTGCGCGAGTTGTTTAGCACCAGTCCTGCCTTGCGCGACACGGTCAATGAGCTACTGCGACAACACCTGCAACTGGACGGTGAGAAAACCACGCTGCACTTTACTGCCACCGATGGGCAAGCGGAATGCATCGTCAGGCTCACCGATGCCTGTGCCTTTGTCGTTCAGCACCCGACGCTGGAATCAGATCTGGATCAGCGTTGTCACGTTACCGGCATCAGCAAAAATCACCCGTTGTACGCGTTGAAACCGCTGCAACTCCTTGAACAGCTCAAATCGCTCGACCCCAAACAGAGCCACGCCACGCGCTGGCGATCATTCTGGGAAGCACGCGCACCACACACGCCGATATCACGCAGCACCCGCGCCACGCAGCTATACCGTGCGCATTTCGAAGCCACTGCGCACACCGCCCTCGCCCACAAAGCCATTACCGCTGCGCAATTCAAACTTCTGCAACAGATCATCGATTCAGGTGCCGGTGCACTGACCATCGACGGTCAATCCATCCACACGGAAAAACCGGCACTGGTGCTGAGCAACGGCAGCAAAGTCAAACTACCGGGAGCGTGGGTCATCAGCGCGGGCGATCCGGCCACGGCGGGACCGTTGCTGTATCTGCCGGGCAGGCCGGTAGCGATCCAGGCCTTCAAGAACCGCGCAGACCTGCAAACCTGGCTGACTGGCCAGGTGCAGATCCCCACTGGTCTGCCCAAGGACATCCAGCGCTTTGATTACAGCGCTGCGCAAGACCCGATGGTCACAGGGGCAAGCGATCTGTTCGCCGACCGACAACACGCCCAACTGGATGCCTTGCGCAACACCAACAAAGGTAAACCCGGGATAAGCCAGCACGGTGCGCAATCACTGGCCCATGTCGACCTGATCGATCATCAACGCAGCAGCGCTGTCATTGTGGCTGCGCCGCCGAAACCGGTGCTGGCCGCCAGCGATATCGAGGTGGACGAAAAACCCCTGTTCGGCAGTCTGTCGGCCAGTATTCCACTGTCCGTACGGCAGGCAGCGCTGAAGCGTGAGCGCGAGGCGTTCGAACGCTTGCTGGCCAATGACAGCGACGGCTACCGCTACCGGCAGTGCAACGACCTGCTCAAAGCGCTGGAGGCTGCCGAACTGGCCGGCGAGACTGCGGCCACATCCGTGCTTTACCGCGAAAGCGCCTCGGACATGACCGCGTTCAATACGGCATTGAAAACCCTCCAGCAGGCGCATGAGGACGGCTTGCACGCTGAAGCTCAATTGCAAACGGCGCTCGGGCAACTCGACAGCGCCGAGCACGACCTGCTCAAAGCCGTGCTGGAACTCCCCGTCGCCGCCGAACGCGACGCTGAATTTTGCGCTGCCAGCCTGACCTTGTCGCTGACCGCAACAAAGGACGAGGTCACCACCACGCAAAGTGAAACGCTGAGAGGCGCGCTGGTGATCACACGCCAGGCGGCCCTCGCGGACCACGCATCGAGCGCCAGCCTGTTGCTCTACTGGCCCGGCACCGGCGGTGGCCTGCAACGCTTTGCAGACCGCCGCGCACTGGAGCGCGAGCTGTTCAAGATTCACCACCCGGACAGCGAACTGACCTTGCAGCTGAATCTGCTGACCACGGATCCGCTGCACCACTGCCTCAATGAGCTGATTGCCGGCTTCGAAACCAAAGCCAAAGACCTGCGCGCCAAACCTGAACAGGCTGATGCATTGGAAACGCTGCGCCAAGGTTGTCTGGCCAATCTTCAGGTGCCGGTTCACGCGGCCAGAAGCCTGTCTTTTGCCCACTTGCATGAACAGGAACGCAGCGCCACCCTTGCCCGCCAGTTGCCGGACTGGCTGATCAAACTCAAGAACGTCGAACGTAGCGGGCTCAAACAGAACATCAAGGCGTACATCGCGGCGATGCATCACAGCCACACCCTGATGACCCTCGCGCTGGAACCCCGGGATGACTTCACCCGCCGACATCTGCACGCGCGACTGCGCAAGGACTTTGCGCTTGAGGGGCATTTTTCCGTACAGATCGAACTGCCCGACTCGACCAAAACCGAACAGGTCCGCCAGTCCGGACCGGGGGGTGTCAGTTCGGAAACAGTGATTGTACCCAGCAAAACCAGCAGCAAAATGTCCCTGGAGGATCTGGCACAGCTCAATATCGATAATGTGCAATCGGTACTCAATGACGCGCTGTCGCAACGTCTGGTATTCCTGCGCCCGAAAGTGAGCGCGACGCTGAAAAACGATCGCACGCGCCTGCTCAATGGCATCAACCTGACCTATCTGCGCAAAGTCCTGCCGGAACTGGACCTGCCCAAGGCCTACGAACAGAAGATCCGCGACGCGTTCCACGGCGCGGCCCGTGAGTCCGCGTTCGTCAAACAGCATCGCCGCGAAAGCCTGATCGAGCCATGGCGTCTGATGCTCAGGATTCAGAGTGAAAATGCGCGGCTGCAAAAACACCTCAGCCGCGATGAAGCTGCGCTGCTCAACATTGCCATCGACGCCAGCACCCCAGAAGCGTGGCAAGCCGACGGCAAGCGCATTGTCCTGCTGCCGGTGTCGCTGAAAGTCGGTGGCAAGGACACCCCCGGCGAAGGCCCGGTGACCCTGTCCGGCGTCAGCTTCATCGAAGAACAGATCAGCGGCGTCACCTTGCTGTACTTGCCCGACAGCCATGACGAACAGTTTTTCCGTCGCTACGACAACCTCGAAGCGGCGCGCACAGGGCTGTTCAGGTTGTGCAGCAGCGACAAGTGGATCGCCTACTTCGCCGGCAAAGCCTTGCAGGGCAACGTCAGAGCACATGTCAGCCGAATCGGCCAGGCCGTAGAGAAAAACTTCGATGCCATTATCGAAGTCGGCGCGCGCTGGCCGGCGAGTACTTCGCTGGCCGCGCACCTGCTGGATGCGCACATGGGACGCCTGGTCGAAGCCCATCGCGGCACTTCGCGCTCCAACGATGAACTGTTCTTCGAGCGTTACGCCTTGAAAGGCCCGCGTGCCTTCAATTACATAAAAATGGCGCTGGGCATGGTGCCCTTTGTCGGCAGTGTGCTGGCTCTGTATCAGGCCTGGACCGCCGCCAATCAGGCGGTCACAGCATTCTTGCGCGGCGAAGTGGCTGACGGTCTGGCGGAAATCGAGTCCATGCTGCTGTCGCTGGTTGACGCACTGATGGACCTGCTCCCGGGCGAAGCGGTGGCCTCGACCCTGTCCCGAACCACGCGCGCATTGACCCGCGCTCGTCAACTTCACACGCTAACCGGCAACGTGGCGGCGCTGCATGGCAGGACGCAGCGTCAGGCCCGGCATGTGCTGGCACGCTTCAAGGATTACGAATATGAAAAACCGATTTCCCTCGCTGGCACAGAGCCGTCCAGTCATGGTGTCTACCGTGGTGTCTACCGGCATGCCGACGGCGACTTCATCGAGCGTCAGGGCCGCCTTTACCAGGTTGAGCTGAGCAAGGACTCGCGCCAGTGGCGCCTGTTCGGCAACTCGCGAAAAACCTACAAGCAACCGATCGTGCTGGATGAAACCGGGCATTGGGATACGTGGTTCGGCGTCTACGGCACAACCTTTGACGGCGGTCTGGCCGGTGGCGGCAACGTCGTCGGGCGCGTGGCCGATACGCTGGATCCCTACTGGCCGCCGGTGATTCGCCAACGCCTGCCGCGCTGGCTGGCGGATCGCAACTTCCGCCGCCAGCATCAATTGACCGCCGCCGCGGATGATCTGGCCGATCAAATGCAGGTCGCCGGAACCAACAGCGATCGGGTGCTCAACGCCTACCGCGTCACCGCAATAGAAGACCGCCCGGCCCTGTGGCCGGAACTCGAAGCCGTTTGCGTTAACGATATCCGCCTGGCCGAGCGGCGCTATCAAACGTTGACCGAACTGACCGAGCTGACCCACGGCAGAAAACTCAAGGAAGTCGTCGGCATGCAAGGCAAGAGCGCATGGCTTTTAACCGATCGCTATCGGCGCCGCGCTCTTCACGCCTCGCACAATGTTCATGCGATGACCCTGAAAATCAAGGAGCTGAAGGAGACCCGCAAGGCCTTGCCTCTCGGTACCCTGGCGCAACGTTTGAGCATCATGGAAGAAATACGCGGACTGCGTATCGAGATCGTGAAAAAGCTCGACGAGATGGAGGCGTTCAAGGCGCAGGTCAATCACTGGTATGAGCGCATGCTGGCCAAAGACCGACCGAAGATCTCGGCGTACATCGAGGACATCAACACCCGTCACAGCGATGCCGTCCTGCTCTACCTGAAGACCTCGCAACGCCTGGAAATCGTCAAGAAGGCCGGCGATCCCGACGATGCGTCGTGGCTGTATTTTCTCGGGCTTGCCGATCCGCTTCGACTGGACATCGATCGCGTCCTGTACCGCCAGTACGATCTGCCGAATATCGCTGCCACCACCGCCCAACGCAACCAGATGCTTCAGGAATGTGTGGACCTGAGCGAGCGCTTTCGTCGCGAGATGGGCGTGTGGACTGCCAGTTACCCGCAATTCTTCCATCAGGAAGTGGTCGCGCCCTTGCTCGACGGCATTGACCGTTTGGCCGATCGTGCGCGCGCCGGGATCAACAAGCCGCCGGCGCCGGTACCAAGGGTCGCGGAGCAACCTCTGCAGCGCGTATTCATGACCGCAGACAATCAACTGCGCCATGGCTTCGAACAGTGGGATAACGTGACCCAGACCCGCCGCTACAAATGCACAGGGCCTGGTGGCCATGAGGAAATCTGGGAACACCGGGGTGACGGCACCATCATTCTGCTCAACCCGCAGATCATAGCCGCCCGTTCGCCCGCCACATTGAGCCTGGCAAGCTTGGTGGACGAAGCCCGGCAGCGTCTGGATAACGTCCCGAGCTACCGCTCAACGGTTTTGAGAAACGCCGATACGGGCATGCTCCCCGTCGACCTGCAACACATGCTGGACAGTCAGGCCGCCGAACTCAGCACCCGTGCCGAGCGCATCGCCGCCAAGTCTGCGCAGCACCCGATCATCCAGACGTTGCGCGATCAGGCCGCTGAACTGAAAGTGGCCGGGCGCACCCTGCGTACCGAACGCTCACTGACCAGCCAGCAGCCTACCGACGGCATGCTCTACGACCTCATCGGCCAGCATGCCGTGGAGATACGCCGCACCCAAGCGATCAAACACTTGGGCAGGCACCAAGGCCATCCGGACTACATGCAGGAATACGAGATATGGAATCTCTTCGCGCAGCCTGCCGCTCCGTTGTGGTACGCGCATTTTCATTACCGCAGTGCAACAGCTCCGTTTCGCCGGTTCGAAACCGCGCACCTGAAACTGCGCGAGCACCGCTTCCTGACCCACGCCGACGATGCCACCCTGCCGTATTCGAAGATTGGCAAGCAATCGGCGGTTTTGAGTTTTTTTGAAGACGTTTGAACGAAAATCCATCGACCGTCCGTCGCTACTGTCAGATCTGACAGTAGCGCAGTCGGGTGTTTGCGTAGCCAATGGTTCGGCGACGGAAATCATGGTGAACCGTCGATACGAGCACGGGATGACCGACATGAGTAAAAACTTTCTTCAAAACGGCAACTTCAGCACTGGCAAGTTTGCGCCTTGGGAGGTCCACGTATTCCAAGGCAAGGCGAGTGTCGTTCAGCATAATCTCAGTGCTCAAGCGAAGGTGCTGCCCGGTGTGGACACCGGCGTCGTACTGTTGAACAAATTCACCGCCCCGCCCGGTGCTTTTACGATCAAGGTCGATGCCTCCGCGCCCGGGGCCGAATATCATCAGGATCCGCCGAACATCGATACCCACCCGATTCTGTTTTTTTTCATCTCAGGCTATAACGCAGACGGCAAACTTGTTCAATTCGACGTGGGGAACTGGTGGTTGAAACCCAAGCAGAAGTCCTTCATCTATTCGGGCGTCATGCTGACCGGTGTCGTAGAAGTCGAGTTGCAAGTGTCCTTTCCCTCTGACCCTCTTCAGGTCAAGGGCTCGCTCTACATCGATAACGTCAGCTATTCGCTCGATTCGCCAGGGTCGATTCATACAACACGCTGGAGTCAGTGATACGCAAACCTACCACGACGACGCGGATTACCTAGCGCACAACAATACTCAAAATGACAGCCACCTAGCGAATGACCGCTCATCGGGCAATGTGTCCAACCTGTCAGGTATGACAGTAGGCAAGACAATTTCCGCAGTGCTCAATATCAGGGTTCAGAGCCGTAGCTGAATATTGAGCGCTTCAATCCCACAGGGAGTCACCGGAAATGAACGACTTGTCAACCAATAGCAATAACCTGACGCAAGTGCTGATTTTCTCCACCGACCCGGATCCGGTAAGAATTCTGACGGATTACCCTCCATTCATTCCAGGTTACAAGTCGCTGTCCGGGGATATCGCTGGCGTTAACCGAAACATGGTCAACAGCGACCGCCGAGGTTTGCTCGGCTATGTTTTTCCGTACCTGAACATGGACAGCACCGACCAGTTGCGTGTGTACCTTGGGACCCGTCCAACGCTGGTTGCCGGACCTTTTCCCGTTGGCGCGTATATAAACCAACTGGTACCGTTTTATATTCCAGTCGCGTTTCTCGAACAGATGTATGCGACGCCTGTGCCGATTCCCGAAACGCTTGAGCTCTTCTGCAGCATTCAGCGGGTTAGCGAGAACGAGCGAAACTTCCCTCCCCTGCCGCTCCTGTACAAACCTTTTGGTCCCGGCGAACTCGATACCCGACACGACCTGCCGAACAACCAGGGACTGGCTCTGCCAGTGCCCTCGGAAACCGTCATCGACAAAACCGTTATTGAAAACGGCATGTTCGTCACGATTCCGCAGTATTTGTACCAAGCCATCGGCGATTTGATCTACCTGGCGATAGGCCCGCGCGAACTGAGCCTGGAAGTGACTGCATTGGGTGATGTGCTGTTTGAACTGACACCGGGATTTCTAAAAACATTGCCCGACACCGACAAGGTGGCGATCACTTACGAGATTGTCGATATCGTGGAAAACGGCAGCGGCTGGTCATCGGCCGTTTCGCTTGCCTTGAAGCCGAACACGGTGTTGCTCGCAGCACCATTGGTTGATGAATCGGATGCCGAAGACAATCTCGATCACGACGCACTGGACGGCGGGTCGGCAACCGTAGTGATCACGGGTCAGTTCAAGTCCGGTGACATTATCAACCTTACCGTTGTCCTGTTTACCTCGGTGGGTGATCGGCTGGAGCGCATTATCAAAGAGGACGTGAAAGGCACATCACGTTCGCTGCGAATTCCTCTTGAGAATTCGTTCATTCAGAACGGCATCCGTGCGTCGATGGTACTCAGTTACACCAAGTTGAGCGGTGGCATCACGCAGCATTCAAAATGCACCACAGTCACCATCAGCGGCACGTCCCTCCCCGCCGCGGCTCCCACCATTGAGGAACAGCAAGGTAACGAACTGCCCGCTGACACCTCGCCGGCCCATGTGCACATCCCCACCTACTGGCCGCTGCTCGAGGGAGCGACCGTAAGCCTGTATTGGCAAGTCACCTTGTCCAATGGTGTCGAGAACCTGTACATCTTTAGCCAGATCATCAATGACATCACGCAACCTGTGATCTTTACCGTAACCGGCGAATACATCGACCGGTTCGAGAGCTGCCCGCTGACCGTGCTTTACAAGATCGAAAATCCCGGCAAAACCGTGGTGCAGTCCGGATCGCTGAAAATCACTATCGGCGCCGCAGCCGAATTACCGGCTCCACTCCTGGTACAAGCACTGCCCGGAAATCGGGTTCAGCCACTGGACACTCGCAACACCGCGACCGTGCGGGTCAGCGACCCGGCCATGAATCCGAGAAAAACCTACACCCTGACGATCAGAGGGCGTGCAGGTTTCGGCAGCCCGGTCATTACGTCAAAACCGGGTAACAACAGTGGTGAACTGCTATTCGACCTGCCGCCGACGGCTATCCCCGCCAATATTGGCAGTTACATCAAAATCAGTTGTGTGAAAACCGAGAGTGGCAAACCCGACCAGCCTTCCGGTGTCAGCCGCTATGAGGTACTCCCCGTCGCCAACCCGCAAATCAACTTCCCGCAAATGAGCATCGAGGAAGCCAAGGGAGGCGTACTCGACCTCAATAACTTCAGCGGCGACGCACACTGGATATTGCCGCCGTACCTGTTTCAAGCCATCGGTACCCGTATGCGCGTTGCCATGAGCGATGACGAGCACGTCATCATGCTTTTCGATGCAGTGATCAACGCCACCCATGAGCGAGAAGGCTTGAAGGGAACGATCAGTCGGGAAGAACTGAAAAAATATAAAGACGGCACACAGGTCTTCGGCCTGTCAGTCGCCAACTACAGTGATCGGGGCGGCGTCGATACCTTTTTCCCTGTGCGTGAATTGACGATCAAAACGCAAATACTGGCGAGACCGGCGATCACACAATTAATAGACAATCAGGGCGCCATTACCGGGCCCGTTGCGAACGGTGGTGCCTGCGATGCCACGTCACCACAATTGGTCGGCACGGCAACGCCCGCAAGCAAAGTTCATTTGTTCAACGGCGACAACCTGTTAGGTATTTTTGATGTGGAGTCTTCAGGACTTTGGCGTACGAACGTCAATATCGGATTGGGTCGCCATGTATTAACGGCGAAAACTCCCGATGGGCAACTGATATCCGCTCCCTGGGTTGTCACCATTCGCCCGGATCTTTATGACGACACCAGCTTCGTCGGCGGCTTCAACGGCTGGAGTATTGGGCCAGGTGGCGCAACTGGATACCTCGCGGCCCATACCTATACACAGGCGTTCTGGAACATCACACCTGCGGGCCGTAACTATGCCGGAGCCATTCTGTACAAATATTTGCAGCTTGTTGTCGGAGCAAGCTATCGCTTCGTAGCGCAAGTAGGCGATTTTACGGGGTCGGGAGGGCGGCATTTGCCCGTAATAAATTTGCGCGCGGGCAATATGCTAAATACACCGTTGTTCACGCTTGGCAGACAACAGAATTACACCTTGCAGGGCGACTTCACCGCCAATTCCGCCACAGCATTGTTTGAGATAGTCAGCCATCAAGGCACTCCAGACGGAAACGATTTCCTGATCTTCAATTTGCTGGTGCAACAGCTGACTAACCCACCGTCGGCGTGAAACCAGCGAAAACGGGAACTCGCAATGCACAGTAAAAACGCGCTGAGACGTTGCCTCAGCGCGTTTTTTTTGCGGTAAGCCTCAGCATTCGCAGCCCCTCATGGCGCTTCAGGTTCTATAAACCCTTTTGTCGACAGCCAGGCAATCATGAGACAAACTCAACCTTTTAGTGCTTACCACAAGTTTTACTCATGGAGCCATCGGTGCTTGAAATCCGCCACCTGAAAACCCTGCATGCCCTGCGCGAAGCCGACAGCCTGGTCGATGCCGCCGACCGGCTGCACCTGACGCAATCGGCTTTGTCCCATCAGTTCAAGGAATTGGAGGAACGTCTGGGCATGGCGTTGTTCGTGCGCAAGACCAAACCGGTGCGTTTCACCAGCGCCGGTTTGCGCCTGCTGCAACTGGCCGACGCAACCCTGCCGCTGCTGCGAGCCGCCGAACGGGATATCGGTCGTCTGGCCGGTGGCACCGCCGGGCGCTTGCACATGGCCATCGAATGCCACAGCTGCTTCCAGTGGCTGATGCCGACCATCGACCAGTTCCGCGATGCCTGGCCGGAAGTCGAACTCGACCTCGCCTCGGGCTTCGCCTTCGCGCCGCTGCCGGCCTTGGCCCGTGGCGATCTGGATCTGGTAGTGACGTCTGATCCACTGGAAATCGCTGGCATCACCTATGTGCCGCTGTTCACTTATGAAGCCATGCTGGCCGTGGCCAATCAGCATGCACTGGCGAGCAAACCGTACATCGTCCCCGAAGATTTGCTCACGGAAACGCTGATCACCTACCCGGTGGAACGCGACCGCCTCGACATCTTCACGCGCTTCCTGGAACCGGCCGACATTGAGCCGGCCCAAGTACGCACCTCGGAACTGACGGTGATGATGATGCAACTGGTCGCCAGCGGCCGTGGCGTCTGCGGCATGCCGCACTGGGCGCTGCACGAGTACAGCTCGCGCGGATATGTGAAGGGTAAACGGCTGGGGGAAAAGGGTTTGTTTGCAACGTTGTATGCGGCGATTCGTACCGACATGCTCGATGCACCGTACATGCGTGATTTTCTGCTGACGGCGAAGGACACGTCGTTCTCGACCCTTGATGGTGTCAGCGCCGTGCGCTGACGCTAAAAATCAAAAGATCGCAGCCTTCGGCAGCTCCTACAGAGATCAGTGTAGGAGCTGCCGAAGGCTGCGATCTTTTGATCTAGCCCCCCTCTCAAGGTAATTCACGCCACATATGGATCTTGTCGAAGTAGTCTTCACCCACCCGCACCGCCAATGGTTCGAGGCCGAACTGGATGAAGCCGCAGCGCTGGTAGAGGTTGAACGCGGCGTCATTGCCGGCGGTGACGGTGAGCTGGAGCAGTTTCAGCGCCGGATGGTTTTGCGCTTCGGCAATGGCCGCCTGCACCAGTTCATGGCCCAGGCCATGCTGGCGAAAATCCGCCGACACGTACATGCCGAACAACGTGGCCTTGTGACGAGCCTTTTCCCGAGGCTCCAACGCCAGGCCGACTATGCCGGCCAACGTACCGGCTTCAAACGCGCCAAGCACCACATCGAGTTTGCTGGTCAGGCGCCCTTCCCACCAGCTCAATGGCATCACCGCGCGTTCGCGCACGCTTGAGGTGAAGGCCTGCGGATGACGGTCATAGGCTTCGAGCATCAGTTCCCGGTATGCCAGGGCATGGCTGGCGTCCAGCCGTTCGATCCACATGCTCACGCCGTCCTGCGTTGCTCAAACATCAGGCGCACGGCCAGACCAGCCAACACGAAGCCCATGAAATAACGCTGCAGTACCAGCCATGTCGGGTTGCGCACAAACCACGAAGCAATGCCCGCCGCGAACAGTGCGATCAGCAAATTCACGCAGAAACTGACGCTGATCTGGGTGAGGCCGAGAATGATGCTTTGGGTGAACACCGAGCCGTGTTCTGGCGTGATGAATTGCGGGAATACCGAAAGGTAGAACACGGCGATTTTCGGGTTCAGCGCACTGGTGAGAAAGCCCATGGTGATCAGCTTGCGCGACGAGTCCGCCGGCAACTGCTGCGCTTCGAACGGCGAGCGCGCCCCCGGTTTCAGCGCTTGCCAGGCCAGCCACAGCAGGTACAGCGCGCCGGCCCACTTGAGCACTTCGTAGGCCATCGGCACCGCGAGGAACACCGCCGTCAAACCAGCCGCCGCCGCAAACAGATGCACAAAGAACCCCGCCACCACGCCGAGCAACGACGTGACCCCGGCCTTGCGTCCCTGACAGATCGAACGCGAGATCAGGTAGATCATGTTCGGCCCCGGCGTCAGCACCATCAGCAGTGCAGCAGCGGCGAAAATCAGCAGGTCTTGCAACGGGATCATGGCAAAGTCCTTTGCGTGGATGATCAGGCGATTGCGCTTAGCGAGTTGCGATAAAACGGCAGGATCAGGTCGCGTGTCAATGGTGCCAGATCGACTTCAGGATCAGTGGCCGGATCGACCCAGATCACCTCTTCGATTTCCGCCGCCGGCATGACGTCAGTGTCGATCGTCAGTTGAAAGATTTGCGCTTGCACAACGCACCCCGGCTCATTGGCGGCGGGAGCGGAAAACTGCCCGAGAAATGCCGCCTGCGCAGGATCGATCTGCAAACCCAGCTCCTCTTCCAGCTCACGCGCCAGTGCGTGCACCGGCAACTCGTGCGCTTCGATCTTGCCGCCCGGTTGCATGAACGCCGTGGTCCCGCGTTTGCGCACCAGCAGGGTCTGCCCTTGAGTGTTGAGCAACAATGCGGCGGCAATACGAATCGTGGAAGCAGTCGACATACGAAAAATCCTTGGCGCAAAAGCGCCAAGGATCACATGTCGGTCAACGGTATGCCAAGCCGCAAGGTTCAGCTCGCTTCCTGGAAATCCATCTCCGGCGGCTGCCGGCGGAAACCACCAGTGAGCACCGCCAGATACACCACGCCGATCACCAGCCAGCTCAGGCCTAGATACACCGCCAGATGATCGAGGCTGACCATCAGCCACAGATCCGCGACCAGACCAATGAACGGGAAGAGCAAAAACAGCACCAGCTCACGCAGGCCTTTTTTCTCGCCGCCGATCCAGTAATGGAAAATCACCGACAGGTTGACCAGGCTGAAAGCCAGGAACGCGCCGAAGTTGATGAAGGAGGTCGAAGTGGTCACGTCAAGTTTCAGCGCCAGCAACGCCACCACGGCGCAGAGCAGGATGCTGTTGACCGGCGTGCCGAAGCGCGTGTGCAAGGTGCCGAAGAACGACTTCGGCAGAACGCCGTCACGGCCCATGGCGAACAACAGTCGCGAACCGCTGGCCTGTGCCGACAGCCCTGAAGCGAACTGGCCGACAATCAGACCAATCAGGAAGATCGACACAAACAGGTCGCCACCGATGTTGCGGGCAATTTCATAGGCCGCCGAATCGACGCTGTCGAACTGGAACGACGGGTGCGCTATCTGCACAAAGTACGAAACGCCGACGAAGATCAGCCCGCCGATCAAGGTGATCAACATGATCGCCCGCGGGATGGTGCGGCGTGGGTCGCGGGTTTCTTCGGTCAAGGTACTGACCGCATCGAAACCGAGGAACGAATAGCAGGCAATCGCCGCGCCGCTCATGATCAGCGGCATGTGCATGTCGCCGCTGAAGAACGGTTTGATCGACCACAATGGCGTGCTCGCATCGCCCCCGATGTAGTGCACGCACAGCGCGACGAAAGCGATCAGCACGAGGAATTGCACCAGCATCAACAAGGCATTGATGCCGTTGGCCAGTTTCAGGCCAATGATGTTGATTGCGCTGGTGATGCCGATGAACGCCAGCACCCAGATCCATTGCGGGATCGACGGGAATGCCGAGGCCAGATACGCCGCGCCGATCAGCCAGATCGCCATCGGCAGAAACAGGTAATCGAGCAAGACTGCCCAACCGGCGATAAAGCCGAGTTTCGGGCTGATCGCCTTGCGTACGTAGCTGTAAGCGGAACCGGCGACCGGGAATGCGGCAGCCATGCGGCCGTAGCTCATGGCGGTGAAGAACATCGCGATCAGTGCCGCCAGATACGCGGCGGGCACCATGCCGGCGGTCGATTGGGCGAGGATGCCGAAGGTGCCGAGGACAATGATCGGCGTCATGTAGGCGATGCCGAACAGCACCACCGACCCTAATGAAAGGGTGCGTTGCAAACGAGCCATGGGCGACTTACTCCGAATTTTATTGGATTTATGGCAGAGCCGAGTTCGGCGAATGTTTTCGGGTGTGGCTTTGTTGTTCTGGTGTTGTTTGAGTTTTTTGTTCGGCTTGAAATCTTTTCCCCCTCACCCCAGCCCTCTCCCCCAGGGGGTAGTGGGGGAAGGGAGCCGATATCCATGGGTTTCAACTCCTGAGTAGGACTTGAACTCGCAGTTTCAAACCCTGAGTGCGACTGGATCCGTCAGGTCGGCGTACCTCGAACAATCAACTCGGTCAGTCCCCTCTCCCCCCGGGAGAGGGCTAGGGTGAGGGCATCGGTCAACGGCGTGGAATCAGCAACTCGCGAACACCATCGCCGTGCTCCACCACTTCCCCCGGCAACTTCAAGCGCTGATCATCCAGATAGCGGTAATCCCTGCGCGCAATCTCTAACCGCGCGAAATCCAGCTCAACGCAGAACGTCCCTTCTTCCCGTCCGGCCTCGAACAACAGCGCGCCCAGCGGATCGACCAGCGCACTGCCGCCGGCAAACATCAAACCGTCATCCCCCGCCTCCACGCGATTGACCATCAACGCAAAGGCCTGATTCTCCTGGGCACGGGCCATGATCGCGGTGCGGTGAGTCGGCGCGTACGGGTCCATGTTGCCGTTGGTCACGATCAGCAACTCGGCACCGAGTTGCGCGAGGGCACGGGCCGACTCCGGAAACTCGATGTCGTAGCAGATCAGCAGGCCAACGCGCACACCGTTCCACTCGCAGGTGACGTAGCGGTCGCCGGCCTCGAACACGCCGCGATCCGACGCCCACAAATGCGTCTTGCGGTATTTCAGGGCGATGCCTTCAGGAGTAATCAGCAGCGTGGTGTTGTAGAAGCGACCGTGGTCGTTCTCGGCCATGCCGATCACCACAGCGATATTGCGTTTGCGCGCTGCGGCCAACACGGCGCTGACAGTCGGGCCGTCGACGGATTCGGCGGTTTGCGCCACGGTCTCGGCCGTCGGGAAGCCCATCAGGTGGGTTTCCGGGAACACGATCAATTGCGTGTCGGCAGCGCACGCGGCGATCGCTGCCAGTGCGCGTTCGAGGTTATATGCCGTGGCATTGTCACGGCCCGCCAGTTGGGCGAGTTCGACTTTCATGGGAGTTCCTTGTTATGCGCGTCGGGCGCTGAAAGATTGCCCGGTGGCTGTCTGTGGGCCAGTATGCGCAGCAAGCGAGCGGCCAGGGAATTACGCGGCCGGGGTAACCCGATAGGGGTAGATCGATGACACTTTCGTTTGACGACATCACCTGGCACCGCGCCGTCGGGCAATTGATCGACGCGCTGGACAAGCCGAACTTCTGGGCGCAACTGGTGCGACTGCTCGATCAGTACGTGCCGTTCGATAGCTGGGTGGTGCTGCTGTTCAGCGCCGATCAACACCCGCAGGTCTTCGCCGAATGCCCGGGCGCAGACGGCAGCCCTGACCCGTTGTTTCAGGATTATCTGCGCGGCCTGTACCTGCTCGACCCGTTCTACATCGCCTGTCGCGAGCAAACGCGCACCGGTCTGTATCGCTTGTCCGAGGTGGCGCCGGAGCATTTCGAACTGACCGAGTATTACCAGCGATACTTTCGTCTGAATGTCGTGGCCGACGAAATCCAGTTCAATTGTCAGCTCGAAGGTGATCGCACGCTGTGTCTGTCGCTAGGCAGTGAAAAACGTTTCACTGGCGAACACATCGCCTTGCTGTCATTGATCCAGCCTTGGGTGCTGGGCCTGCTGCGCCAACGACTACCCTATGAGATCAACGAAACCGTGGCCCTCGCCGCCGCCCCTGTCCGGGCAGACTGGCGGGTGCAACTGGAGGCGTCGGTGCAACAACTCAAAGGTGCGCAACTGACCGCCCGCGAGCTGGATGTAGGGCGTTTGATGCTCAGCGGTTGCTCCAGTAAAGAAATCGCCCGTAAGCTGGAAATCTCCGTAGAAACCGTGAAAGTCCATAAGAAACACATGTACAGCAAGCTGGGGATCAAATCCCAGTCCGAGCTGTTTTCGATTTTTCTTCAGGCGCAAAACGCCTGATCGTTTGGTGAAGTTGCCTCATGTAGGAGTGAGCCTGCTCGCGATGGCGTCGGGTCAGTCAAATCATTTGTAGCTGATATACCGCTATCGCGAGCAGGCTCACTCCTACAGGGGAATGTGTTTATCCCTGAATCTTCGCTGATTATTCCGAGTCCGAACCAAGGAAACCGTATGAGCCTGTCACTCCTGAGCCGCTACGCCTTCTTTGCCGTCTGCGTGATATTTACCCTCGCCAGCCTGCCCTTTCTCGAACATGACTGGCTGTGGCCAATCACTGCGGTCACCGGCGTGCTGAGCCTGATCGGTCTGTTCGACCTGCTGCAAAGTCCGCACGCCGTACGCCGTAACTACCCGATCCTCGGCAACATCCGCTATCTGGTCGAAGGCATTCGCCCGGAAATTCGCCAGTATTTGCTGGAGTCCGACAGCGATGCCCTGCCCTTCTCCCGCGCGCAACGTTCGCTGGTGTATTCACGAGCGAAAAACGAAACCGCTGACAAGCCGTTCGGCACGCTGATCGATGTCTATCAATCCGGTTTCGAATTCATCGGCCACTCGATGCGCCCAGCGCCGCTGAGCGACCCGAGCAGTTTCCGCGTCACCGTCGGCGGCCCGCAGTGCAGCCAGCCGTACTCGGCCTCGGTGTTCAACATCTCGGCGATGAGCTTCGGCTCGCTCAGTGCCAACGCTATTCGCGCACTCAACCAAGGCGCAAAACTCGGCAACTTTGCCCACGACACCGGTGAAGGCAGCATCAGCCCGTATCACCGCGAACATGGCGGTGACCTGACCTGGGAACTGGGTAGCGGCTACTTCGGTTGCCGCACCAGCGACGGCCGTTTCGACCCGGAACGCTTCGCTACCCAGGCGCAGAATCCGCAGGTGCGGATGATTGAAATCAAGATGAGCCAGGGCGCCAAACCCGGCCACGGCGGCATCCTGCCCAAGCACAAAGTCACCAAGGAAATCGCCGAAACCCGTGGGATCCTGATGGGCGAAGACTGCGTCTCGCCGTCGCGCCATAGCGCGTTTTCCACACCGCTGGAAATGATGCAGTTCATTCAGCAATTGCGTGAGCTGTCCGGCGGCAAACCGGTGGGTTTCAAGTTCTGCCTTGGCCATCCGTGGGAATTCATGGGCATCGCCAAAGCCATGCTGGAAACCGGCATCCTCCCGGACTTCATCGTTGTCGACGGCAAGGAAGGTGGCACCGGCGCCGCCCCGGTCGAATTCACCGACCACATCGGCGTGCCGATGCGCGAAGGCCTGCTGTTTGTCCACAACACCCTGGTCGGCCTGAACCTGCGCGACAAGATCAAACTCGGCGCCAGCGGCAAGATCGTCAGCGCCTTCGACATCGCCAGCGTGCTGGCCATCGGCGCCGACTGGGCCAACTCCGCACGCGGCTTCATGTTTGCCATCGGCTGCATCCAGTCGCAAAGCTGCCACACCAACAAATGCCCGACCGGCGTGGCCACTCAGGACGCTTTGCGCCAACGTGCGCTGGTGGTGCCGGACAAAGCGCAGCGCGTGTTCAACTTCCACCGCAATACCTTGAAGGCTCTGGCGGAAATGCTCGCAGCGGCCGGGCTTGAACATCCATCACAACTGTCGGCCAAGCATCTGGTACGGCGCATGTCGGCGACCGAGATCAAACTGTTTTCGCAGTTGCACGTGTTCCTGAAACCGGGGGAATTGCTCACCGGGGAAGTCAACGGCGAGTTCTATTCGCGGATGTGGCAGATGGCGCGGGCGGACAGTTTTGAGCCGCAGGAAGTCGCGGCCGCGTAACGGCCAATGCGCCGGTCTGCGCAACGGACCGGCGCGTTACTGCTGATTTTGGCGCAACAAGACAAACCGGAAAAAAAGGTAGCCCGACGACAGATTGAACAGTGTGAAAGACACCACTGTGGCCAATCCATGCCAATGCTGCGCATCGGCAATAGCGCCGATGGCAAAACTCACTCCGCCCATGCCGCCGATAAACAACAGGTAGCGGAGCAGCGACGTATTGCGCTCGAAGGTATACAGCACATTCACGTAAAACGAGAACGCCGCGGCCACGCAAAACGCGGTGAAATTACTGGCAGCCTGCGTCAGCCCCGCGGCGGTGAACAGGACAAAAAATATCTGCCAGTGAATCAGTCCATCGGCGAGGCCGATCACAGTCAATGCAGAGAATCCTTTCATCTCGGTTCCTTGCCAAAGCCGTTTTTGGCGAACAGCCAACCTAGGTCATTACACGCTGGTGGTCTACTGTCAGAAATTACAGGTACAGGGCTGATTGCGACCAACGGTCAGCACTTCACCAAGCCCACAAAGACGTTGAAGCGCTGCCCGAGGCTGCGATCTTTTTTGCTATCGGGTTTTCCGACCTGCAACGCCAAACGCTCGCACTTTGCATTGCATTGCCCGGTTGCAACTAATGTTTCAGGCGACGACGTTAACCGCAATCAGTACGTCAGGATCAGGCAACTCGAAGGATGAGAGATCTTCAACACGGTTGCGACTGATGAAACCATTGTCGATGTCGGCGGGATGAAACTCGCTGACATTGAAATCACGACCAGCACGCTTGCTCCCATAGGTATTGAACGTAACGCTCAACGCTCCGCTTTCCAATGCTTTATGCAAACCCTCCTTCATGGCTTCTGGAGTGGCAAACTTCACTAATCCGGAATTGGGTTCGTAAAAAAGCCACTCGGGTTTACCGTTCCTGACTCTTATTGCTGCAAGCATTGCATGGTCTTTACTGGTCAGTCGTAGAATTTTCGAATTCGGAGAAGTTTCCAGTGCTTCGATAATATCGTCAGCATCCATTTTTGTGCGGGGTGCGCCCATATGAAAGGTGTATTTGTTATTCACCGTATTGTGGAACTGCTCCAGGTTGGAGATAAATTTTGTGGCGTCAGGACTGTAGGGCATCTTGGCCGCCTTGGACAGGTTCTCCATCAGCTTGTCTTCATTGCCTTTGAGAATGGCCAGTGCCATCGCGTTTGAAAGCCCTGCGCACTGACCTTTGGAAACCATATTGACGTGCGCCAGATAATGCCCTTGCGAATAGGCAGTGACTTTGACATTTACGCCCTTCACATCCTGAACAAGCAGCGCGGAAGAATACTTGGCGTCCTGAATCATTCTTGTTTTCAGTTCTTTTGTCAGAGCGCCTATCTCTGTTGGCGTGAGCCCGGGTTCCGATGCCAGATCAATCAGGTCATCAAACTTCATTCTCGGTCGATAGCCACTGATATCCAATAACCGACCTTCGAGGTAGCCATGATTGAAATCAGCAATATTTCTCGGGTTTTTCGCAAATTCAATGTTGTGATAAAAGCCAACGTAGACACGGGAGTTGGCCTCACTGCCCAGCGTCCCTCCCCAACTGACCCCACGCGCCGTGAACTCTCTCGGAGGGCCATAAAGTTGACTGGTATCAATGTTGTACTGATACCAATTGTCATTTTTCAGCACGCCCACACTGTCGATAGTTTGTTCACCTACCTTGAAGGTACCTATCAGGGTAGGCCCATGCTGTTGGCCCACTGCGTGGAGAAACTTGAAGCCATCCGGCGCATTGCGCAATTTGTCGAGTTGTCGTACGGCGAAGGCACCTACCAAGCCGAGCCCTTTTCCTAACAGCTTACTTCCTGCCACCGCCAGAGCGGGCAAACCACTGAACGGATTGAGTTCGCCAATGACGAATGCTCCGATTATCCTCGCGGCCCGGAGTCCCCGGCTGATTGCCGAAGCGGTCCTGCCCACGACCTGAGTCAGTTTGGCTGCGGTCGACGCTCCGGCGGTAATGAATCCCAAGGCATCGAAGAACAGATCCACCGCACCGTCGAAATAGTTTCCTTTTATAAAGTTGGTAATGGCTGACTTGAAGGGAACCAAGTCAACCACGAAATCGATTACCTTCTGCGTGACCGCGTCTTCCCGCTCTTGAGTCGTCTGGCCTTTGGCTGCCTGCAGAATGTCCTCGTTATCCAGGTCCAGATGTTGAACGAAGGCCTGGGCGATCAGTTCGGTTCTCTCGCTGGAATAACTGTTGAGCGGTAACGAATCATTGACGGGTTGTGGAGACAGCTTCCCGGCTTTCGATTTGTCAGTCAGATCCATGGGTTCGATCGTGTATATGAGGCTCGGGACCAAGGGATTGACGCGCTTTACGGGCTCCGCCGGGTCATAAGGTTTGCTCTCGATAACGCTGCGCTTCAAATCAATTTCATAGAGTTTTGTGTCACCGTCCCACTCGACTTTCATTGTCAGGGCGCTACGTGTGGATTCCAGTTTTTTGCCAAAGAAATCCAGATTGAGCCTATAAGTCTTATGCTGATAGAACGAGACATTGCCATATTCGAGACTTTTTCTGTCCTTCAGCGGTAACTCGGCTACCAGATGTTTTACGCTCAGGCGAGCGCCTTCCTTGATGTTGCGGAGTGCACTGTCGAACTGCGTTTGAAAGATATCTTTTACGCCCAGTTCGAGGGGCGTGTTGATTTCGTCAAGAAGCGGACGCAAGCGTGGATCACGAGTAGTCCATCGGTAGTAAGGAGGTCCTCCCATCATCACGATGTCCAGCAGGGAATATCTGCCATTGAGCGTCGGGTACAAACCGCTCGGATCTGCCGCTGGCTGCTCCAGAAGCCGCTCTTCAAAAGGGACGTCACCCTTGAACGTCGCCTTGAGCCTGGTCAGCGCGATTGCTTTGCGGTTTGGGAGTTCGCTGTTCAACAGGATCGAAATATTGAGGCGGTCGGTCAGTTGCTGATTGAACTGCGTTTTGACTTTGTCCAGTTCGTCGAGAGTGTAATGCTCCTCGTGGTTTTTTTTGATCACACCCTTGATCACACCCCAGTCCGCCAAAGCGGCGGCATGGACCGGCGGAGCGACTTGTGGGTCGATCATTGCAGCGCTGTCCGCGCTGGCCATGACTTGGGCAAATGTCATTTGCGGGACTTTGCCGGGCGTGTGAACTTCAATCGTCCGCGCTGCAACAGTCAGGTTGACCCATGCCGCGCTGCCGTATTTCAAACTGTCGGGCAGCTTCTCGATAAGGCATTCGGGCGCCTTGCGCGCGAGTAACAAGTTGGCGGCCAATCCGGCCAACCTGGAGCTGCTCAAGCCTGCGTTGGTCAAGTAATCAACAAGACGATCGAATACCGCCGAAGCAGGTTTGCCCCAGAGCTTTTCATCCAGCAGATCAAAACCCGCAGTGGTGGTGCGCGTCGGACGATCAATCTCACCCTGATGCAGGCTCAAATGAATGCCGGCCATGGTGTATTCACTGATGCTGACATCCGTAGCTATTGCGTTCAGACGGGTTTGTATCGCTTGCCCCAGCGCTTGCCCACGGGAACCGGTAATCAGTGTTGCCAATGCCGAGGACGGATCCCGGAGTGCCGTATCTGAAAGAGGATTTTCACTGTTCAAATAATCCAGCACTCCTGCCCCGGGTGTCGAAATGTGATCGAGGCTGTCCAGATACAGGCTGGTGACTTGCAAGACTTCTTTTTGTTCAGCAGTCGTCAATGGAATTGGCCAAGACATTGCTCCACCAAAATCGCCAAACTTGTGCGGCAAGATTTTTTCAACTTCCAGGTAGGTTGCAACTACTTCAGACTGATTATCGACAGCGGACGAAGCTGTATCAATAACGGACTCATTATATTCGTACATTCGATCTTCCTTGACGGATTAAATTGAATGAAAAGTAAATAATGAAAAACGCCAAAACACCAAGCCAGAAACCATTACAAACTACAGAAGTAACAAGCTGCATATACGACAATTAAATACACAACACACCAACTTGTTACCGATTACATATTAGTAGCCGCGCACAGCATGCCATAGCAGACGCTAACAACCCTTGATCAGCCCACTATTCATTACACTCAGAGCAATAGTCATCGAGCTTTATTACACTATACATCCGAACATATGCATTGAAAAAATACGGGAGAGAAAACACGCAACACTGTTAAAACAGAAAAAGATCACATCCCGCAACAAGACCTACACAATTAAAACCATGTAGATACTGTTACTGGAAGCGATCTTTTACTTTGACCCGTCGCGTTTCGGCAATTACGAGACCGAACGCACTGCCACGGACGATGCACTTCTCGGCTGCAACTTGAACACGTAGAACAAAACGGTCAGCAGCACCAGGAACGCAGGTCCCACATACAGCGCCACGCGGGTGTCGGGGAAGTACGCCATCAGGCCGACCACCAGCACCAGAAACGCCAAGGCAAAGTACGAACTGACCGGGTACAGCCACATCTTGTACTTGAGGCCGGCACGTTCGCTGGCGCTCAGGCCTTTGCGGAATTTCAGCTGGGCCAGCAGGATCATCACCCAGGTCCAGATCGCGCCGAAGGTGGCAATCGAGGTCACCCAGACAAAGACTTTTTCCGGCACCAGATAGTTGAGCATTACGCCCAAGAGCAACACCCCGATCGACAGCAACAGCGCACGACGTGGCACACCATTATTCGAGGTCTTGGCAAAACCGGCCGGCGCCTGGCCGTTCTGCGCCAGGCTGTAGAGCATGCGCCCGGTGCTGAAGATGCCGCCGTTGCACGACGACAATGCTGCGGTAATCACCACGAAGTTGATGATGCCGGCGGCGGTCTTGATGCCCAGACGCTCAAAGGTCATCACGAACGGACTGCCCTGCGTGCCAATTTCGTTCCACGGGTAGATCGACAGAATCACGAACAGTGCGCCGACGTAGAACAGCAGAATCCGCCAGAACACCGATCCGATTGCATCGGGAATGGTCTTCTGCGGGTTCTTCGCCTCACCGGCGGTCAGGCCGATCATCTCGACGCCCAAGTAGGCGAACATGACCATTTGCAGCGACATCAGCACGCCGGTCACGCCGTTGGGCATGAAGCCGCCGTGCGCCCAGAGGTTGGAAATCCCCAGTGCCACACCGTCATTGCCGAAACCGAAGGCGATAATGCCGACGCCGCCGATGACCATGGCGATGATCGTGACGATCTTGATCAGCGCGAACCAGAACTCGAATTCACCGAAGGCCTTCACCGCGATCAGGTTGATCGACCCCATGCTGATCAGCGCGGCCAACGCCCAGATCCAGCGCGGTACATCGGGAAACCAGATGCCCATGTACACCGCCACTGCGGTGATTTCCGCGACGCAGGTCACCAGCCACAGAAACCAGTAGTTCCAGCCAGTGAGGAAGCCTGCCAACGGGCCGAGGTAGTCTTGTGCGTAGCGGCTGAACGAGCCAGCGACCGGGTTGTGCACGGCCATTTCGCCGAGGGCACGCATGATCACCAGGATTGCCAGCCCACCGAGAATATAAGACAGCATGATCGCCGGGCCGGCCATCTCGATGGCCTTGGCCGAACCTAAAAACAGACCGACGCCGATACAGGCTCCGAGCGCCATCAGGCGAATATGCCGTTCGCCGAGTTCACGTTTGAGCGGACCGCCCTGAGCGGTGTCGCCGTGAGGCAGTTGATTGCCGACTGGCATAGGGTGCAACCTCGTCTTGTTATTGGATATGACCACCGAGTATCGAAGCGTCGGCCGATAAGCCTTGGCTGGAAATGAAACCGCGCCTGCTTTGTGGGCAGACGCGTCTTGCAGGGCAACCTGAAAGATCAGCGGGGCGTGCAGTATAAAAACCTTGGTGCAGGTCTTTTCACTCTATAAATCACAAGATTCAGCGGGAGTTGCCGCCAATGCACGAGCTGGTCGAGTAGATCAACTGGCAGAGGTAGGAAAACTCGCCACTAAAAACGGCGGCGAGTATTGCACAACCTTGGTGCGTCGTCTTTTCAACGTGCGGTTTTTATCCTCAGGAATCCGCCCTCAAGCCGCGTTACTTTGCTGTGTCGGGGTGACCACGGTTTTCACGACTCTGGAACCGGTTCTGATGATCTTGTCCTGAGCAAAAGCTTTGGCCACACGGGTTGGCGGTTCAAAATAACCAGGATCTTTTACGGAGTATTTGGCAATGGTCGGCGCACCATACTGGGCTTGGTAGTGAAGCATCCATTCCTTCGTCAAACGCTCATATTTCATGTAAGCAAACCCCGTCAGAATCATGTACGCGTTGCCGTTTTCATCATTACGCAACCCGTAATCCGGAAACTCCATGGCGGTACTCAACCCCCAACCATGTTCGTGCGCAGGCAGATCGTTGTATTGCGCAGCTTCCTTGCCAGCCTCCACGTGCCTCACGCGCAGGACATCTTTCCCCATCTGATCCACGGTAAAAGAGCAGCCGCTGAACCCAGGCGTAAACACATGATCGGGTTCGCCCAGTCCAGGGTGAACGGGAATGTCCACATAGCCTCCCTGAGGAGCCCAATATCCCAATACCGCGTTGGTCTGGTGTGGCAGTTTGTCAAGATCGCTCCACACGCTGATAGCGTTGAATTCGCCTTCGATCACGCCGGAAGTTGTCATCCTTTGCATGGAAAAAATCATCTGCCCTCCGCCTTCGGTATTGGCCATTTGCGGATCTACCTTGCGGATATCCGACCAAAACTGGGGCTTGAAAAGATCAGTGCAGATAGAAAGTTTATCGAATTGCGGAGCCGCCAGGGCCTCACGAATATTCGTGGGCCTGGCGGTGAAAGGGACATATTCAAAGGGTCCCCAATCGTAGGAAAGATGGCGAACATCGTTGAGCGTGACCACTTCGATCCGCGGTTCCCACAGACCGTTGGGCAAACGCTCGCGGTGGAAAGACGGGCGCGCCCAGACCGGTCTGCCAGAGGGGCCTGGCTGCGGTCCGCTGACGTCGTCCGTGTCATGAAGATCATCGGTGATATCGCCGCCGAACAGCGATTGCGGTTGCCATTGATCCGGCGCCACTTGCCGGTACCTGCGAGCCGCCAGTTCGTCGTAACTGGAATCGACAAGGATGACGTCGACCACTTCCGCGTTCAGGGTGAAATCATTCTTGACGCGGTACACCGCGACCTTGCCCCTCTCATCTATATTGCGAATATAACGGCGTTGTCCGTCAGCGCTTTGCAAGATCCCTTTGCCTGCCGGGCTGAGGCGCGCTACTTCGGATGGCCTGACGGCATAGCGACGAAACTCCCTGTTACTGAACCCGGCAGGTGTCGGTTCAACGGATGTCGAAGGAGACGGCAACGCATGTTGCCATTCGCCAGCCCCGTCCTGTTCAACAATCGGCTGGTAAGCCTGCGGTTTGTTCGGGTGAAGAATTCTCGATTGCCCGGTGGCCGGTTCGATGACTTTCTCGAAGACGCCGTCCTTGACCTTCACATAGCGACTGGCGCCGATCGCAAACTGATTCTGTGCATCAGGCTCCACATCTACCAACGACACGTCGCTTCGATAAGGTGCAAGGTCAGGCTTCCACAAACGCTTGTGTCCACCGGGCATCTCGATCGGCGTGAACTCCGAATGAACGCCGGCCAGCAACGGCAGCGTCGCCACACCAATGCCGATATTTTCCAACACGTCGGTGATGTGTTCCCAGCCGGCTTCCTTGTCGCCCTTGCTGAGTTCCTCAAGCCCTTCCAGCACTTCGTCCATCAACTGCACGGCCGACACCCCGAGCATGACCAACCCCAATGGAGGCACGGCAAAAGACAGCACATTGAGTGCGGCCAGGTCGAGCTCGAGGGATAGGGCGAGCAACGATTGCGTGTCCCGTGCATCGGCGTCGGCATTGGACACAGCGGCATCGCGGGCATCACGGAAAATCCGCTGGTTGAACTCCCGCTGCAACGTTGTCCAGATGTCATAGTGCTGGGCCCAAGGATCGCCTGAAGGATCCAGTACCCTGAGTTGCAGAAGAAAATCGGGATCATGCTTTTGCCGACGGGTTTCGTGATCCCACAGCCGTGGTTTGCCCGACGCCGTTGGAACCTCTTCGGTAAAGCTGTAGTAGAACGTCGAACGGTCCTTGTAACGCATGAAACGGCTGAAGAATTGTTGATAGGCCGTTGGCGCCTTGGGCGAGTCACTTTCAGCGCTACGCACGAACTGTTCGATCAATCGGGCCTTGAGTTCCGTCACTGTGGCGTAATGCTTTACGGGATGATCAGGGTCGTCGGGAATGTAGGCGATGAAATCGTTCTTGGCGAAACCGTCAACGGTCGGCAGCAGGTCGTCGAGAATGCTTTCATCGTCCGGATCGGCGATCTCGAAAATGATACAGCTGTGTACGGGCAACTCATTGAAACTCAAGCTGCGACACCACAGCGTCTTACCGTCGACGTGAACAGGTTCCTCCCCGGCTATACTCGACATCAACGCTTCAAAATGTTCCGGGCGAATATCACCCTTACATAATGCAATATAACTCGCCGCCTTCAGCGCCGCTTTCTGGTAGTTGACGAACAGCTTATTCAGCTTGCTCCGAGCACTGGCATCTTCCCAGTGAAGTTCAGTATGCAAGTGGGCCTGATACTGTTTGCCGATATCCAGCTGACGGCATAACGCGATGAACTCATGAACTTCAAGTGCGACTTCGACTGTCTTCCCTCCTGGGGCTGTCGTAAAACAATGCGGCTTGAAAAACAACATCGCCTTTTTTTCAGCCGGATGGTTATGCAGGGCGGCGTCAAGCAGCGAAGCGGGCGGAACTTGCGAGGTGTGAAAATCACTCTTGCCGGACAAATCGACCAGCACCCGATTGACGTCCAGATCCAGGCCGCACCTGTCCTTGATGGCCTTGGCAAGCCTGGGCGCGGCGAATTCATGCGGTGTTTTCACGGAGGCCATGGCGTTATTCAACACGGTGTGCTCCGTTATACTTTCCTCTATCAGGCGTCGAGCATCGTCGCGCTGTTTCGGCGACGCACTCTTCAGCCATTGCGGTGCATCGGCGCCAAAACTTTTTAACATCTCCAGGTTTTCTTTTGACATATTCAACAATGGCGACGGCGTTGCCGCCGTCACAACATCAACATGCTCTGCAATACTGAAAACCTGACCATGAGATTTAAACATCACTTCACCCTAGACAAATAATATTGAAGCCGGAGTTAACCTCAAAACATTCAACGGGCGAAGCCTTCGAGTACTACCAGACTTTAGCAACTTACATTCATACAAACAAGCACTTCTATAAAGTTACAATTACAACTCTGGATGCGCAGCCTTGCAAACCGCACCGTCGCATCGCACGCCCCTTGCCGGGCCCCTTGCCGCTTCCCTGGCCGCACATTTTTTTCACCAGCCCCAACCACCGTCTAAGCTTCAGACAAGTCCGATCAATCTGCGTGAATGGATCAATCGACTATGGGCGCTTTGTGGCAAACCGATTCGAGTAAAGCCGTGGTTCCGACTGACCGTGTGGATGAAGCGCCTGTCCCTGAAAAACCCCGCCGCAATCGGCACGGGTGGAAGGCTTTCTGGTTGTTGCTGGTGATTATCGCGATCGTGGTAGGGCTGGCCGCATCCAAAGAAATGCGCACCTCGCGCTTTCAGTCGCGCGAACTCAGCCAATACGCCGCTTCGCTGACTTACCATCTCGAACCCGGACCCAGCGAAGCGATTCGTTATCCGGGCAACGGGCCGTTCGATCTGCGCCTGGGTTACAGCTCCCTCGATGAATTCCTGCCGCGCCTGCTCAAACGCAACTATGTCGTTACCGAGCAGACGCGTTTTTCTCCGGCATTGCTCAGCTACACCGATAAAGGCCTGTTCGTGCCTTACTCGGAAAAGATCCAGGCCGGGCTGTCGATCACCGACTGCCGGGCTGCGCCACTGTACAAGTACAACTATCCACAACAGCTGTACGCCGACTTCGCAGCCATTCCGCCGGTGGTGGTCAGCAGCCTGTTGTTCATCGAAAACCGTTTTCTGCTCGACCCGAAACAACCGCTGGCCAACCCGGCGGTGGACTGGCCGCGCTTCGGCATGGCGGCGTGGTCGCAAGTCGCCAAATTGCTGCGTCTGCCGGGACAATCGGCGGGCGGCAGTACGTTGGCGACGCAATTGGAAAAGTACCGGCATTCACCGGAAGGTCTGACGGTGTCCGGTGCCGAGAAACTGCGCCAGATGATGTCGGCCAGCGTGCGCGCCTATCAGCCTGGGCCGCAAACCTTGGGGGCACGGCAGAACATCGTGCGCGATTACCTCAACAGCGTGCCGCTGTCGGCGGTGCCGGGGCATGGCGAAGTGCATGGCATGGCGGAAGGTTTGCGCGTCTGGTACGGCAGTGACTTCAACCAGGCCAACGCACAGTTGAACAGCCCGGCCACGGATCCGAAAACCATGGCTGCCAAAGGCCTGGCTCTGCGCGAGATGCTCTCGTTGATGATCGCCCAGCGCCGCCCTTCGTATTATCTGACCAAGGGCCGCGAGGAACTCGCCGACCTTACCGACAGCCACTTGCGTCTGCTCAAACAGAACGCGGTGATCGATGGCGCATTGGCCGATGCCGCCCTCGCCAGCAAGGTCAGCTACCGCGACTGGCAGACCCAGCCGACCATGCAACCGATCGAAACCAACAAGGGCATCAGCGCCGCCCGCAGTCGTCTGGCAAGCATGCTCAACCGGCCGCTGTACGATCTCGACCGCCTCGACCTTTCGGCCACCAGCACCCTGCAGGGCGAGCTGCAAACCCAAGCCACCGCGTACCTGAAAAAACTTGCCGACCCGGCCTACGCCGCTGAAATCGGCCTGCTCGGCGAACGCTTGTTGACGCCGACCAGCACTACGCAAGTGCGCTACAGCTTCACCCTCTTTGAACTGACCCCGGACGGTTCCCGCGTGCGGGTGCAGACCGACAGCACCGACCAGCCGTTCGACATCAACGAAGGCAGCAAGCTCGAACTCGGCTCAACGGCGAAAATGCGTGTGCTGACCACGTACCTGCAAATCATCGCCGAGCTGCACGACAAGTACGGCGCCATGAGCGTGCCGGAGCTGAAAAAGGTCGAAATTCCCGATCAGGATCGCTTGAGCCAGTGGGTCATCGATTATCTGATGCAGAACAAGGATCACGACCTGTCGAAGCTGCTCGGCGCAGCACTCGATCGCAAATATTCAGCCAGCCCCGGCGAGGCGTTTTTCACTGGCGGCGGCTTGCACACGTTCCACAACTTTCGCAAGGAAGACAACGGCCGCCTGCCGACCCTGCGCGATGCCCTGCGCGAATCGATCAACCTGCCGTTCATTCGGCTGATGCGCGATGTGGTGCGTTATGTCACTTATTCGGGGCCCAACAGCAGTGCCGAATTACTCAAGGATGATCGTGACCCGCGTCGCCAGGAATACCTGGCCAGTTTCGCCGACCGCGAAGGCACCTCGTTCCAGCTCAAGTTCTGGAAAAAGTACAAAAACAAAGACACTCAGGCGCGTCTCGACACATTCCTCGACAGCATGCGCCCGACGCCGATCCGCATGGCCGCCGTGCATCGCTACCTGCTGCCCGATGCCAGTCAGGCAGACTTCAACACGTTCGTCCGTTCCCACCTGAAAGGCGCCAGGCTCAACGAAAAACTCACCGATGATCGCCTGATCCGCCTCTACGACTCCTACGGTCCCGGCAGTTACGATTTGCCCGATCAAGGCTTCATCGCCAAGGTGCATCCGCTGGACCTGTGGATGATGGGTTATCTGCTGAACCACCCGGACGCGACCTTCAGCGAGATCGTCAAGGCCAGCCATTTCGAACGTCAGGAAGTCTACAGCTGGCTGTTCAAAAGCAAGCACAAGGGCGCCCGCGACAGCCGTATTCGCACCATGCTCGAGATCGAGGCGTTTCTCGATATTCACCAGCGCTGGCAGAAAGTCGGTTATCCGTTCGACCATCTGGTGCCGTCGCTGGCCACCGCGATTGGCAGCTCCGGCGATCGCCCCGCCGCACTCGCCGAATTGATCGGGACCATCCTCAATGATGGCGTGCGCATGCCGACCCTGCGCATCGACAGCCTGCATTTCGCCGCCGGTACACCCTACGAAACGCAACTGGTCAACGACCCGCACGTCGGCAAACGAGTGATGCCATCCGAGGTCGCCACAGCCATGCGCGAAGCGTTGTCGCAAGTGGTCGACGCCGGTACGGCAAAACGTGTTTCCGGCAGTTTCAAACTGGCTGATGGCAGCCCACTGGCCATGGGTGGCAAGACCGGCACCGGTGACAACCGCATCGAGGCCATCGGTTCGGGCGGACGCATCCTCAGTTCGAAGTCGATCAACCGCACGGCGACCTTCGTGTTCTACATCGGCGATCACCATTTCGGCACCCTCACCGCGTTCGTTCCAGGGCGCTCGGCAGAGAACTTCAAGTTCACCTCGGCCCTGCCCGTGCAGGTGCTCAAGGGCATGGCACCGATTCTCACGCCGTATCTGCAACCGGGCAGCGACTCGCAATGCAAGCCGACGCAAACCGCCAGCGTGGCGATGCTTGAACCGCAACTCCCTACAGCGAGGTAACAATTCGTGTCAGGTATTTCTGCATCAGGGTGACGTTTTTTCGCTGTAGCGGGTGGTACTTATGTATTTTTCAGATTCGAATTTTCGTCGGGTTCGCCAGCAGTAGCGCTGTTTGCCTCCCGATCTTTGAACTTTTGTTTTGCCCTGCCGTGAGTAGGCTGATCATTCCTCAACAATCAAGGATGATTGGCCATGACCCTCCCTCCCCTGCCCATCGCAATCACGGAAAAAGGGCAGCATTACGACTTCATCAAGGCAACCGTCAACGACGCGTTCAAGGGCGCCACCCTCAATCGAGGTATCGCACTGGCCGCCACGCCATTGACGATTCAGCCTTGGTACAGCACGGCCCCCCCGGCTTATCTGGCCAAGCTCTCTGCCGCCAATCTGAAGGCATGGAACTCGCAGAATCAGGTGGATCATCTGCTCGCCAGAACCGATCTTTATGCCTTCGCCGAGCCTTTGCTCAAGGCGAAGATCAAGGAACGTCATGGCATCGAACCCGACGTCAAAACCACCTATTTGCGCCTGTACATTCCCGCCGAAAAACCCTGGTACAACATCAACGTTTCCCAGGGTGTCGTTACACGCACGGTGTCGCTGCTGGACGCCGCATTGCATAACTTCGCCAGCAGTGAAACGGACGGTCATGGTTCGGATTACATCAGCAAACCCGATGAGCGTGGTTTGTTCGATGTACTGGCCATCAAACAGCACATGCCCATCAGCCAGTTCCAGGCGCTGTGCCGTGATCTGGACATTGGCGAGCAATACAAAAAACACCTGGAAAGCTACCTGTTGCCCGGCGAACCCGTCGCCGAAAGCGTCCTGCAATACAAGGTCAACAGCAGTCAGAAAGACGCCCTTGCCGTGGCCGCGCATCTGGCTCTGATCAAGGAAGAGATCCCATACGACGCCTACAAAATGGTGCTCAACCTCGCCGAGGACAAATCGCCGTTGCTGCTCAACGGCCACTCGATCCGCTGCAGCGATCTGAAACTGCTCGGTACCCGCCTGACCGGCGTGCTGCTGTTATTGCACGGCACACGGGACAGCCGTGGCGTGCGGCGCCTGATCGTCTACATCCCGCATGATCCCGATCATCCGCTCAAGGAATACGCTTCGCTCAAGGCGTTCAAGGATGAACTGACGCGCCAGTTGCGCGAGGACAAACTTTGCGCCTCGACCGGCCAGACCTATCGGCAGTTCTTCAGCCAGTTTGTCGATCAGCAGCAGCGCGGGCATTTTTTTGCCGAACTCAAGCAACGTTTGTTCATCGTCCGGTACAACCCGCGCCAGGATCCGACCGATCAACGCCCAACGTGGCGCGAGGTTCCTGTGGAGAACCCCAACCTGGAGTTCAAGAACCAACCCTTGCAAGGCGATTACTGGCGCCATGCCTACCAGCAGAAACTCAACAAGATCCTCAATGATGCCCGGGAAATCGCCGTCTCCACCGCCGACACCGACAGCAAGGCACGCTGGGCCTGGTGGGACAATTTCAAGAAGATCGTCTCGGACATTTTCAATGCGGCGCTGCTGATCGCCACACCGTTCGTGCCGGGGCTGGGCGAAGTGATGATGGCGTACACCGCTTATCAACTGACCACGGATGTCATCGAAGGCGTGGTCGATCTGGCCGAAGGTCTGTGGCAGGAAGCCGCCGGCCACGTGATCAGCGTGGTCACTGACGTCATTCAACTGGCCGCGTTCGCGGCGGGCGCGCAGATTGGCGAGGTGTTCAAGGTCAAGCTGTCGAAGCTGGTCGACAACATGAAAGCGGTCAGGCTACCCGATGGCCAACCCAGTCTGTGGCACCCGGATCTGGCCCCTTATGCGCGACAGGAACTGACCCTCTCCGCCGACTCGAAACCCGATCCCCAGGGCCTGCATGACTATGGCAAGGAGAAGCTGGTGTCGCTGGAGGGCCAGTTGTACAGCGTCGAAAAAGCCTACTCCGACGCGTACTCCAAAACCCACCACATCAAACACCCGAAACGCAGCAACGCTTACCGCCCGAAGATCGAACACAACGGCCACGGCGCCTGGCTGCATGAAGCGGAGACTCCGCAAGACTGGACCGATGCCACATTGATGCGCCGACTGGGCCACCGTGCCGAACGGTTCTCACCTTCGGAGCTGGAGCAGATCCGCATCAGCAGCGGCACCGATCACGACATGCTGCGCCAGATGCATGTGCAAAACAGCCCGCCACCACCGCTGCTGGCCGACACCCTCAAACGCGCCAGCGCTTACGACGATGTGCGTGCGGCCACCAGCGATATCCGTGCAGGCCGGCCGATCGACCCGCAAGCGGTGTGGCTGGAACCGATGCTGACTGGCTTGCCGGGTTGGCCGACCGGCAAAGCGCTGGAGGTTTACGCGGATGCCAGCCTGACCGGCTATTCGCACAAGTATGGCAACCCGCAGGCACCAGTCGCCGAGACCTTGAGCATCAGCCTAGGTGACCTCAACGCGGGCCGGCTGCCGGAGCGCGTGGTGGATTTTCTCGCCGAGGACGATCTCAAGCAGTTGCTCGGCAGCGAGGTCGCCCGTAACGAACGCGTCAGCGCACTGCGCAGTCGCCTCGCCGACGCTGTCGATGAGCGCCGCAGTGCCGTGGCCGACCGCATGTACCAGGCCACCGAACAATCCGGCAAAGTCGATTTGCGCGTGGTCAGGCGGACCTTCCCGGAACTGCCACTGCCGCTGGCGGAAAAACTCGTAGCGCAGGCCTCACCCGCTGAGCTGCAGCGTATCGCCGACGAAAACCGTCTGCCGCTGCGCCTCAAGACTCAGGCCCGCGAACTGAATTTCGAAGCCTCTGCCGTGCGCGCCTACGACGGATTCTACCGCGACGAATGGCTGACCGCCGACACCGAGCGGCTCGCGCTGAACACCTTGCGCGTGCAGACCGACACCTTTGCCGATCTGCGTATCGAAGTCCGCGATGGCAGCTATGACGGGCCATTGCGTTGCAGCGTCGGCCCCGAAGAGGCGACCACCGTCAGGCGGCTGATCCGCGACGAACATGG
Source organism: Pseudomonas sp. MC6 (assembly GCF_054790575.1). Classification (NCBI taxonomy): domain Bacteria; kingdom Pseudomonadati; phylum Pseudomonadota; class Gammaproteobacteria; order Pseudomonadales; family Pseudomonadaceae; genus Pseudomonas; species Pseudomonas sp. MC6. The sequence continues at coordinate 6,357,690 of NZ_CP186504.1, read as the reverse complement.
CCGCTACGAAGTGCTCAATGCCGACAACCGTTCGCTGCACGCCGCCGACGATTTTTACCAATCGATTCTGCAGGCCGTGCCGGCCGAAACGTTGTCGAGTGTGGGCTATCAACGCGGTCAGGGCCGCCCGCTCAAACTCTGGCTCATGGAACAATCAGCCGCGCCTGCCGAGCGTCGAGCGGTGCTGGCCGAGCCGCCGATTCGCGCGGTGGCGAGTATCGAAACCGAAACGCTGGTGCGCGGCTGGCCGCGTTGGCTACGCGGCTCGACTCCAGCGGAGCGCGTCAGTGACCTCTACCCGCGAATGCGCGCAAATGAAGTGCAGCGATTCATCGAAAAGCTGCGCATTGATGGCGATCCCGCCGAAGGCATCGAGCGTCTGGAGAAAGAACGCCAGCACTTTCAGGAAACGCTACAGAATTGGCGCCACACTTACCCTGATGAGTTGCAACCTTCCGGAGAATTTGCGCCGGGCGTCAATATGGATTTCACGCTGAACGGCGGACAGCGCGTCAGAGACCAATTGATCGCGTGCTTCGAACGCCGTAGCGAAATGCCTGGCGAACGCGGCCCGTTCCCCGGACAGGGCTACACCCTGGATCTGTCTTCGGAGTTTGTGAACGGCGATCTAATGCGCTGGTGGCGCGATTTGCGCAAGCAACCCGGCATGCAGCAACACCTCGATCAAATCACCGCGCTACGACTGGACAACCGGCATCTGCCTACCAACGCCGATGAACTGCTCGGCAGCTTTCCCAAATTACGCCAGTTGAGCGCTCGCCAATGCGGATTGACCGATATTCCTGCCAGCCTCGGGCAAATGCGTCATCTGGAGGAACTGGACCTGACGGACAACCGCATCCGCATGACGGCAGAAGCGAGCGAACGTCTGGGTGGCCTGATCCGCCTCCAGTCGCTCAACCTCAATGGCAATCCATTGCACGAACCGCCCAATGTCGCTGGCATGTACCGCTTGCGCTCGCTGAGCCTCGCCAAGACCGGCATAGAGACATGGCCCGAAGGCTTGTTCAAAGTCGGCAATGTCGATAAACACAGGCCGCGCGGTTTTATGCTCGATATGCGTTCGACGCCAATCAGAACGTTGCCCGAGGTCAAACCGGGTTCCGATCAAGCCTTCGTGCTCAGCCGCACGCGTTTCGATACAGCGAGGCTTTCGAATGAAGACCGCGTGCGGTTTGGCAACTACCGCGAGTCCACCGGTTTTGCCTTTCTGCAAGACTATTCGCGGGACGTCGCCGACGAGCTTCGTCATTGGCAGGAATTCGATAACGACGCGCAGATTTACAGCCCGTCGCAGGCACTCAGGCAGTATCGCGAAGAGTCCTGGCACGACCTGATGGATGAGCCTGATTCCGAGGGCTTTTTCAGCGTGATTCGCAAACAGCGCGAGAGCCGGGACTACCTCACCGGCGATGGACGCCGACAACTGACCCAGCGCGTCTGGGACATGATCGAAGCCGCGTCACTGGATGCGCAACTGCGTGAAAAACTGTTCAAGCAAGTCGTCTCGCCGGAAGATTGCGGGGACCTCGGCGCGCAACTGTTCAACTCGCTGGGCATCAAGGTTCTGGTGTCAAAAGCCTACGCTGCGCCAACCTCCAGCAAAGTACTGGACGAGACACTCGTGGGTTTGGCACGCAGCGCCGCCCGGTTGAAAAATGTCGGTGAAGAAGCCAAGGCCGAATTCAGCAGGCAAGAGCAACAACACCTGATCGACCCCGGCAATCCGGCCCCCGATGAAGTGGAAATCTATCTTGCGTTCGAGACCGGGCTGGCAGAAAAGCTGGAACTGCCCTGGCAATCTCAGGGCATGCTTTATGACCTGCGCTCTGGCGTGAAGGCCAAACAAATCGACCGCGCCCACGACATGATCATGAACCGGGAGAAAGGCGACGGCCTGGTCAGTGCCATGATCGATCTGGCCCCCGATAACTTCTGGGAGGAACACCTGCGCAAGACCCATCCGACGCAATACGAAACCAATGACCGTCTGTTCGAGGAAAAGCCCGGGCTGCTTGATGAGTTGCGCGAGGCCCAGGCGCAATGGGCCAATGCCACGCCCCAAACGCCGCTCAATCAGCTCGCACGGAAAATGGAGGGTCTGGCGAAACAACTGGGCATTCCCCAGGCCGATGTCTTCAGTGGCGAGGTCATGAGCGAGGCGCGCTACAACAAACTGCTCGATGACATCGGCTACGAACGCAAAGAACTGTCACGACGCCTGACCCTAGAAGCGATGATCAGCGCAGGGCTCTGAAGGCAACGGGGCGTCACTCGGCCAACCCGCAAGGCTGACCGAGCGGCACCGCGTCTAACCGACTTCGGAATCCCAGATCACCGTGATATTGCCGCGATAGGGTTTGTCCGTGGCATGTTTGATCAGCCAGTCGGTGTCCTGCTCGCCGATCTCGAAGTGCAGGGTGCCCGGCTTGCGCTCGATGTAATGCTCGGGCTGGAAGGTGCCGGAAGTTTCACGCCCCAACAGTTTGCGCCGTACCGGTTGGCCGGCGCTGTCGGTCAGGCCATTGGGCAGACTGACGCTGACGGCGACCGGGCCGGCGAAACCCGATTGACGGTCCATGATGGCGCAGCCCGAGCCTGAGCCCAAAGAGTGCTCGCACTCAAGCTTCATGGTGAATTTCGACGACGCCGAGATATGGAAGATCTGATCACGAAAAAGCCGCACAGGCTTGCGTCCACTGTCGAGCCAGCGCTGCCAGCCGCCTTGGGGCTCCAGTGCGATGTGATTGCCGCCGGGTGGGATATCCACCTTCAGGGTGTGCTGCACATCCAGGACGAAATCCAGGGTCAGGCTGCTGTCGTCCGGCTGGAACAGTTTGCCCATGTCGAAATCACGTCCTGGTCCCAGACTGTAAGTCAATGAACCGGTGTAGCGGCCCGTAGACATCGTCAGTGGGTTGGGGGTGCGCAGCTCGTAGGTGATGTCCAGCTTGTCGAAGTACATCGACGGAATATGGTAGGCCGGCACTTTGAAACAGTGGGCTTCCTGTGTGGTTTTCCAGAAGAACCGCCAGCTGTCTGCCTCGTAGGCACCAACGCCGCTGTGCCAGCAAGGGGCCGGTATGCCTTGTACCCAATTCCCCGTGACCCATAATCTGGAATGGCCTTCAAGTGCATTGTTGCCACCAGCCAGCCGCACCGCCGGATGACTCAGTACATATTTGGAGCCCATGCCAGTGATGCGTATTTCCAGGGATTGCGTTTCCTGCGTCTGGCTGTTTGTCACGGTCAGACGCCGCAAATTGGCGGGCGCTTTTACCGCCGCCCAGTCAAAGAGATCCAGATAGCGAGTTGAGCGGAACCGTACGGGCAATTCGATGCTGAACATTCCGTGACTTTCACACTGACCTGGATAGGTCGCGCAATAACCGCTGTTCGGCGTTTTGTTGACGAACGTATTCTTGTCCGGACCTGGAAGAATCCGGTTGAAACAAGGCGCGGATTTCCTGATTGATCGCCTGCGCCTGCGGGCTGCTCAACACGGCCAGCACCCCCAGCCAAATGTACCTTTTCATTATTCGTCCTGCCTCTGATGAGCCTGATCTGTGTTGCTTTCATTGCGCATCCGGCGCCCGCGCGTTGAACAGCAACACCACGTTGCCGTTGTAATCCCCGGAGCGATAACCGCCGACGGGTTCGATCGGTTCGATTTTCAACGCCACGCGTTTGCCGGTGGCGGCTTCCTCCTGCGAGAGCACTTGGCGAGGGATGATGTGCGAGCTCAATTCGACGCCATTGAAGGTGACCTGCAGCTCGATGATTTCGCCGGGGCGGCCGTTTTCCAGGAACGGCTCGGCCCCCAGGCGTGCCTCGATCGCGCTGCTGTCATGGCGCACATCGAAATTTTTCTCAAGGCCGCCGAGCCTGGCGCGCGGGTAATCCCAAGCCAGACGTTGCGGGCGATGAATCCAGTCCGGCTCGACCGGAATGATGTAGAACGGGCGACTGGGAATGGTCAGGGACACTTCGAAGGTATGTTCTTCGCGCGCGGCCCACGCCCCCGCGCCAGTCAGCGCGGTGGCGGCCAACAGCGCGCCGGCGATGGTTTGCTTGATCATGTGGGTTACCCGATGCGTCATTGGAAAAACTGCCTAGCGACTGGCGATCTTCATGGTTTTTTTCTCGCTGCCTTCGATCAGGAAGAAGCGGTATTCGCGACCTTTCTCTTTATCGAAGGCAAAGGTTTTGCCGGCCAGCACATGGTGTTTGGTGGTGGCGCCGCAGTCGGCTTCCTTGGTCAGCGAACAGCTTTTGAACTCGTCGACGATGATCACGGTGTTGCCGTCGTTGCGCAGTTCGTAACGGCTGTCGGTGTCGTTGACGACCGTGGCGAAGCGGGCATCCTTGGGCCGCACAAAGAAGATCGTGCCGAAACCGGTCATGACGTTGACGCCCGCCGTGAGGGACTTCTTGTAGTCGTCGCGCTCTTCGCTGCTGACGACAAAATCGTCTTCCTGTTCCGGCACCACCGGAACGAAACGCACACGGAAATAGCGCTCGCGATCACGCGCGCCCATGTACAACAGCCGCGTGCCCTGCATGCCTTGGGCCGGCACGATCAATCGCGCCGGACTGGCCATCAGGCCATTGCGCGAGGCACCGTCGGCGGCATTTTCGACGGCAATTTCCTGTGGGGTGCCATCGGCGCCGTAAACGATTTCCAGCACATTGATCTTGACGAACGCGGTGGCGTCACCGCTGTTGAATACCCGTTTGAGGTAGGTACTTTTGTCGGCATCGAGATAGTCGTACACAGTGCCGACATTGATCTGCGGTCCAGCCTGCGCTGTCAGGCAAAACACGCTGAGCAGGCTCAGCAGAAAACCACGGTTCATCGTCTTCAACTCCTGAATAGTGAAAATGGCCCGGCGGGAGCAGTCACGCTTCCGAGTCCCAGATAATGGTGATGTTGCCGCGCAGCCGGTCGTTCTTGCCGGGTTGAAGCAGGAAATTGATCGCGAACGGGGTCATGTCGAAATGCAACGTGCCCGGCTTGCGATCGATATACAGCCCAGGCTGGAAAGGCCCGATCCAATTGTTGAACCTCAAGGGCAGTCGGGTGGCGGTGTTGCCGCCGGAATGGGTGATGCCTGCTGGCAGAGTCATGAAAACTTCAACCTCGGCGGTATCGCCTTTCGGGCTGCCAAGGCTGCAAGCGTTGCCTCCCTGCGAGTTGCACAGCAGCATCACTTTGAACCGTGATGAAGCCGAAATGAAAAACGGTTGATCGCGGAAGATTCTTTTCGGCTTGCGCCCGCTGTCGATCCAGCCGGCCCACCCGCCTTCGGGTTCCAGTGACACCTGATTGCCACCCGGTGGCAGATCGATCTTGAGGGTGTGCTGCACGTCGAGCACGAAGTCCAGGGTCAGGCTGTCGTCGTCCGGTTGAAAATCGGCGCCCATACTGAAATCGCCACCGCTGCCAAGGCTGTAGGTCATTGAGCCGGTATACAGCCCCGACGACATGCTCAGCGGATTGGGCGTGCGCAGTTCATAAGCAAAGTCGAGGGTGTCGAAGTACATCGGCCCGATGACCGCCGTAGACTTCTTGACGCAGTGCGCCTCCTCAGGGGTTTTCCAGAAAAACCGGTAGCTGGCAGGATAGGGCACACCGACGCCGCTGTACCGGCAGGGCGCAGCGGCGTAGACCCAACTGCTGCTTTCCCAGAGTCGCTGGTGGCCCAGCAGTTCGTCATCCACGCCGACCAGTTCGTGTGCCGGGCGAGTCAGCACATATTTAGAACCGATACCGCTAATACGCACTTCAACGGTTTCCGTCTCCTGCGTTTCCGTGTTTGTCACCGTCAGTCGCCGCCAATTGGCAGGGGCTTTGATCCCGACGCCCCAATTGGCGCCAATATGATTGGCACTGAAACGAACCGGCAATTGAATGCTGAACATGCCGTTTTCTACACACTGATTCGGAAAAGTGGCGCAGTACCCGCTGTTCGGGGTCTTGTTGACGAACACGTTCTTGTTCGGCTGCGAAGGATCCGGCTGGAACATCGCGCGAATTTCATGACTGGCCGCCTGCGCCGTGGCAACAGCCAGCGTCAGCGCCAATCCCAAGCTTCCTGCTAATAATTTCATCCCTTCAACCCGCCTTCTGTTCTGTGGTCGTCACGTCGGCCAGCGTGTCCGGCGTGCATCGCAGGTCGCCGATCATCAACACATTGTTTTCGCTGCGGTGGCTGTCGGCATCGAGGCGGAACTGACAGAGCAACTGATTGCCCTGACGCACTTCCAGAGTCGGTGAGCCGGCATTCATTTCCATCGAGAAGAAGCCGTCGACTTCGGTCACGCCTCGGCTGGCGTGGTTGATCACGTGATGGCCCTTGAGCGGTCGTCCTTGCTCGTCAATCAGCCGGCCGAGCACGGTCAGGGTTTTCATCACGCGCACCTTGCGATACTCCACGCCGCCCTTGTTCAGGTGATAACGGCTGCGCGCCGGCTCGATGGTGGCCGCCGGTACGTTGTTGCCTTCGAAGTCGAAGCTCACCGAGCTGTTCTGATACGCCGTGATCGGGATGAAATTGCGCCCCGGTTTCAAGGCCGCCCCGCCGCCGCTGTAATCGTCGGCCCGCAGGACGATGTCCTCGATGTCCGACTCAACGTCGACGATCAACCCGGCGCCGCGCACCTCGCTCTGGCTGGTCATGAGCATTTGCTGGCCGCCGACCACCAGCGTGCTGTCGACGTTGAGGCCGCCGGTGAAATTGCCGTTGTAGGACGAACGCTGGACAAACGCATCGCCATTGACCGCATCGGTGCGGAAATTGGTCAGGCTGGACATGCCCAGGCCATAGGTGTCGGTGAGTGCGGTGACTGACACGCTTTGCAGCACGTGATCCTTGAAATCCTTGCGCCAGCCGAGCGAGGCATTGTTGTCACGCGCGCCGTCGCGGGCCGTACGTGAGCCGATGCTGCCGGTGATCTGCTGACCCGGGGCGCCGAGTGCGAGGTTGACGCTCAGGTCGACCCCGCGATTGCGCGCATCGCCACTGCTGTAGCTGCCCGGCCGATCGAACAGCGACAGGCGCCAACTGGCATCGCTGCCAAACAGCTCGGTGCGCTGGGTCCAGCCCAGGTCCACGCCCATGCCTTCGACGTTGCCTTCGCTGTGGGCAATCCGCGCATTGACCGAACTTTTGCTGGTGAGCCGATGGTTGAGCGCCAGCGAGGAGTTGCTGGTCTGGCCGACAAATACATTGCGCGGGCGAACGCGGGTGCCGTCGGGCAAGGTGTCGTAGGTGTACGTGGTGTCGAGCCAACTGCGGGTGTGGCTGACCACCACGCTGCCCGAGCCGTAGTTATAGAGGCTTTGCAGGTCGAGACCGGTGCCGTAGTCCTCGGTTTTATAGACGTTGGCATAGAGGCTGATGTGATTGGCCAGGGTCCAGTCGACCGAGGTGCCGTACTGCAGCTTTTCACGAATCTGCCGCGCCGACAGACCGAGAATCACCCGAGGATGCAGCAGATAGTTCACCGAGGCGCCGGCCGTGGGGCTTCCGCTGGACTGGGTGTCCCAGTTGCTCAGCAACTTCTTTTCTTCGCCGGCGAACAGGTTGTAGCGCCAGCGCTCGTCGAGGTTGCGCCAGTTGTTGGGCTTGTACACCAACTCCTGGGTGGTGGAAGTGATCTGGCCGTCTTCGATCAGGCGCACTTCCACTTCGTAAATGCCACCGGGCAACGGCCGGGTATCGAGAGTCTGCAAACCGGCCGGCACTGATTGGGTGTTGATCAACAGACCATCGCGCCAGATTTCCACCGAACCCTGGCGGTTGGCGGTGACATAGATCGGATAAACGCTGGGCATCGGACTGTTGATGGCCAGACTGTCGGAGCTGCCATACATGACGCCGACGGCGGTGTCGGGGCTGGTGCCGAACGTGCGCGGCTGGCGGGTCAGCCCTTCGGAATTAGGGGTGAAATAGCCCAGACGGAAAAAACTGCCTTGCAGTTCGCGCTGGGTGTGTAACTCGTGGATTGCGTGATAAAGCTTGTCGTCCGGGCCACCGAGACGGGCCATTTGCAGGTTGAGCGTCTGGCTCCAGTTGCCCAGGCTTGAGCTGGCTTCAAGACCGAAGCGCCCACCAAGATCCTGATCCTGACCGCCATTGAGATTGAGCTGGTTACGCACCATCAAACCACTGCTGCCGCCTTCGGGCTGCTCGTAGTAGCGCTTGGCGGCCACATCGCGCTCAGCGTTTTCGGTGGCGATCGATACCAGCGAGTTTTCCAGGTTGTAGTGCACCGCCAGAAACTGATCCGGGCACGAACCGCTGCACGCCCCCAAGGGCACGCCGGGTTTGAGAAAGCTCGCCCACTTTTCCCGTTCGGCAGGGCCGAAACGGTTTTCGCTGGTGTCGGTGAATTCGAGCAGGGTGATGCGATCATCGCGGGACAACACCACCATGGCCTCGCCCAGCGGTTGTTGGTCGACTTCGACCCGCACCGCCAGAGGCACATCAAAGAAATGCTCCTCGAAATCCGCCGGCAAACCTTTGGCCTGCGCCAACAGACTGCGAGGTGTCGTACCGGCGTTGCTGGAAGCCACGGCTGCGCTGGCACAAAACAACAGCGCAAGCGCAGCCGCGATGGGTGTCATCGGGAACATGAACTCGTACTCTGATTACAAACAATGGAAGTCCGACGGGGCAAACACTTGTGCCTGCCCCGTCGGTTAACGCCGCTGTAGGGTCGGGCGCTTAATGCGTGTTCACGCGATCAGTTGACCGGTGGCACTGCATCAAAAATCATCGCCACGGAACCGGTGTAATCACCCGGCTGGAAGTTGCTGCCACGGGCGCTGATTTTCAGCGGGGCGCGATAGTTGACGTCCGACTCGGATTCACCCACGACCATTTGCGGGGTCAGGGTCAGTTCCTTGTTGTTGAGCAGGACTTGCAGGTCGATGGAAGTGTTGCCGGCCACCAGTTTCGGCTGACTCTCAAGGCTGGCGTGTACCGAACCGTTGTTGTTGCGCACATCGAAGAAGCCGTTGACGTCGCGCATCTTGCCAGTGGTCGGCTGATAGCTCATGTCCTGATCCTTGTTGACCAGATCCGGATCGGTCGGCACGACATAGAAACCGTTGGTCGGCACATGCGCGACAAGGCTGATCGAGTGCGACGCTTCACCAGCGGCGAATGCGCCAGTGGAACCCAGTGCCAGAAGAGCCAGTGGAGCGGCGATTGCGAGTTTCTTGAACATCGTTATGTACCTGTTTTCTTGATAGGGGGATGAGCATTAAAAGTTCAAGAAGTTGAGTGCCCGAATCTCTGCCCGAGTTGCGTCAGATCAACTTGAACTTTCAATGCCGGGGCATCATCGGCTGTTGTCTCTGGAATGTAAGCAGGCAACTTCCGACAACCTCGTAGTTAATCAACCCTATGACCCGCAAGAAAAAAGAACAAAAAACAGCCATTCGAAACAGTGACTGTAAGTTCCACCCTACAGACAGTTTCAGCTAAAAAACCATACAGCAACTTTGCCCTTCCAGTACGGCAACTTATTGCTATTTAGAACATATACTCTACAGCGAATAGAGCGATGACTTTAACTTTCAAGTTATCGTTTCCGACAACCGGGCGAAATTCGCTGCTTGCGCCTGAAGCGCTTTTGCCGCTCGTCAGCCGAGGCCCTTTCTCGGGAAAAAACGTCTTGCAAGCTCATTAAGATATATCTTAAGTTGTATCTAAACACGACGAGAGAAGACAAAATGAGAGACCATCATTCCCCCCACCGCGAACACGGCGACGGCCGTGACGGCTTCGAAAAACGCCCTGGACGCGAGCGCGGCGGCCGTGGCCCACGGGTGTTTGCCCCCGGTGACCTGAAATTGCTGCTGCTGGCGCTGGTCGCCGAGCAGCCGTGCCACGGCTACGACCTGATCCGCCAGATCGAGGGCATGTTCGACGGCGCCTACAGCCCAAGCCCGGGCGTGATCTACCCGACCCTGACCTTTCTCGAAGAAAGCGAGCTGATCACCGGCGACGCCGAGGGCGGCAAGAAACGTTACAGCGTCACCGACGCCGGTCGTTTGTCTTTAAGCGAACAAGCCGTGGCGCTGGATGGCGTGCGCATGCGTATCGATGTGAGCAAACGCTCACTGCGCGGCCATGATCGTCCGCCGGAAATCCATGAGGCTGTGCATAACCTGCGCCACGCCTTGCAGATGCATCACGGCCGTTGGAGCGAGGCAGAAATCCTGCGCGTGCGTGACCTGCTCAACGACACCGCCAAAGCCATCGTCGACGGCCCTGCCGTGCAACCTGTTTCGGAGAAAAGCCAATGACTGCAGTCGATAGCCAAACCATTCATCGCGTGATGCACGAAATCAAACGCCGCAAACTGGAAGTCCTGCGCGTGGTCGACCTTACCCCGCGCATGCGCCGCATCACCCTCGGCGGGCCGGAGTTGGCCGGGTTCATCAGCCTCGGCACCGACGACCACGTCAAACTGTTGTTCCCGCAGAATGCCGAACAGGCTGCAGCCCTCGAAACCATGGTGCTCGGCGCCGGCAAGGACGATGGGCCGAAACCGGAAATGCGCGACTACACCCCGCGTCGTTACGACCTTGATGCCCTGGAACTGGACATCGATTTCGTCCTGCACGGTGACGGTCCTGCGTCGACCTGGGCTGAGCAAGCCAAGCCAGGACAATTCCTGCACATCGGCGGCCCGCGCGGCTCGATGATCGTCCCGGACATTTTCGACAGCTACCTGCTGATCGGCGACGAAACCGCCCTGCCCGCCATCGCCCGCCGCCTCGAAGGCCTCGCGGCCAATCGCAAGGCGCTGGTGGTGATAGAAGTGGAGAACGGCGCCGAACAGCAAGTGCTGGAGAGCGCGGCGCAGGTCAATGTGATCTGGGTGTTGCGCGAAGGGAGCAAGGACAACCTGCTGGCGACGGTGAAGCAATTGCAGGTGCCCACGGGCAATCTGTATGCGTGGGTCGCGACCGAAACGAAAGTTTCACGGCAGATTCGCCGGGTGCTGATCGATGAGCATGGGCTGGATGAGCAACTCATCAAAGCCGTCGGCTACTGGCGCGCCGAGGGATCCGAAGAAGAGTGATATCCCTTGTAGGAGTGAGCCTGCTCGCGATAGCGGAGTGTCAGTCAATAAATTTGCAACTGTTCCACCGCCATCGCGAGCAGGCTCACTCCTACAGGTGCTTTAACTTCGTACGGCTTGCCAGCGGTCGAGGCCGATGACCACCAAGCCAATCCCCACAAACCCCAGCAATATCCCCCCGGCATTGACCAGCACCTGTGGATAACCCAACACCGCCACATCAATGAACGGATACGCATACGCGCCAAGCAAATGCCCGCGCAGCAAGGCGTAAATGAAATACACCAGCGGATAAATCAGCCACACCGGCAGATGCCACCAGCGCAAGGTGCCCTTGGGCACGCACAACCACCAATAACCCAGAAACAGCAACGGCATCACGTCGTGCAGCAGTTCATCGGCAATAAATTGCCAACCTTCCGGGTGCCACAAATGCCGCAGCAAAATGCTGTAGGCCCAGCCCGACCACAGCAATGCTCACGGTAATCCCGCTGCTGACCCACGGCTGTAAAAACCAGCGGCGTGGAGCTGATTCGCGAGCGGTCACGGCACAGGTCAGCACCGTCGCCACTAGCGTATTGGTCAAAATCGTGAAGTAACTGAAAAAGCTCACCAGCCCGCCCAACAGGCTGGCGCCGACGCTCAAGCGCGCGAAAAAAATCAGGTAAAGCTGAATGCCCAACCCCGCCCAGCCCAGTATGGCTGCGCAGGTGATCAGGCGACGACGCCAACAACCGGCGTCCATGTCAGAGCGGTCGCTTGGTGCGCATCAACTTCACGTATAAACGCTCGACCTTCTCCCGCGCCCACGGGGTTTTACGCAGGAACGTCAGGCTCGACTTGATGCTCGGATCGCTCTTGAAGCAGCGGATATCAATGCGCTCAGCCAGCCCCGACCATTCGTAATGGCTCACCAAGGCATTGAGGATCTGTTCGAGGGTGACGCCGTGCAGCGGATCGGGGGTTTGTTCGTTCATGCCAGGCCTTTGGGCGAAGTGAAAATGCAGAAGCCGCGCACCTTAGCCGAGGGGGTGTCCGGGTGGAAGGCCTACCTTCAAATGTAGGCCAACCTGAAAAGATCGCAGGCCGCGAACCGGCCGACAATGCGCCCGTTTGCCGCACTGTTACCGAATCCGAAACGCTGCATGTTCACAAAAGGCCTTTGTCTTTTTGTAACAGATCATTATCCTGCCGCCCTTCCGCTGAATCGCTTCACTGCCTGCGACTTATTGAAGCACTCAGCCCGCACCCCGACAACACCAAAAAAAGACTTAGCCATGCCCGATTTTTCCTTCTCCCGAGACAGCGCTATCTCAACCCTGCGCCTGATTGGCGGCTGCACCGCTCTCGGCCTCGCCACCAGCGTCCAAGCGGCGCCCGCGTTCGACAGTGAATCACCGTACATGCTCGGTGACTGGAACGGCACGCGCACCGAACTCTCGGAAAAAGGCTACGACTTCAAGCTCGATTACACCGGCGAAATGGGCAGCAACCTGCACGGTGGCTACGATCACGACCGCACCGCGCGTTACAGCGATCAGTTCGGCTTGGGCACGCACCTCGACCTGCAAAAGATCCTCGGCTGGGAAGACGCCGAGTTTCAACTGACCATCACCAAACGCAGCGGCAACAACATCAGCAACGACCGCATCAACGATCCGCGCGTTGGCGGCTTCACCTCGGCCCAGGAAGTCTGGGGCCGTGGCCAGACCACGCGCCTGACGCAGATGTGGTACCAGCAGAAATTCTTCGATCAGAAACTCGACATCAAGGTCGGACGCTTCGGCGAAGGCGAAGACTTCAACAGCTTCCCGTGCGACTTCCAGAACCTCGCGTTCTGCGGTTCGCAGGTCGGCAACTGGGTCGGCGGCATCTGGTACAACTGGCCGGTCAGCCAATGGGCGCTGCGCGTCAAATATCACCTGACCCCGGAGCTGTATGCACAGGTCGGCGCCTACGAGCAGAACCCGTCGAACCTCGATCGCGGCAATGGCTTCAAACTCAGCGGTAGCGGCACGCAGGGCGCGATCTTGCCGATCGAACTGGTGTGGACGCCGAAGCTCAACGGCCTGGCGGGCGAATACCGCGCTGGTTATTACTACAGCAATGCGAAGGCCAGCGACGTCTATAAAGACAGCCACGGCCAACCGGCGGCTCTCAGTGGCGAAGCCTATCGCAGCGCGTCGAGCAAACACGGCGTGTGGCTGGGTATTCAGCAGCAGATCACCAGCATCGCCAGCGATAACTCGCGCGGCCTCAGCGTGTTCGCCAACGGCACCATGCACGACAAGAAAACCAACGCGATCGACAACTACGTGCAGGCCGGTATCACCTACAAAGGCCCGTTCGACGCGCGCGCCAAGGATGACATCGGTTTCGCCCTCGCCCGCGTGCACGTCAACCCGGCCTTCCGCAAAAACGCCGAAGCCAGTAACCGCGCCAACGCCGTTTACGACTATGACGATCCGTCGTTCCTGCCGCCGCAAGACACCGAATACAGCGCCGAGCTGTATTACGGCGTGCACGTGACCAACTGGCTGACCGTACGCCCGAACCTGCAATACATCCGCCACCCCGGTGGCGTGAACAACGTCGACGACGCCCTGATCGGCGGGATCAAGATCCAGTCCTCGTTCTAAAGCACACCACGGATCAAATGTAGGAGTGAGCCTGCTCGCGATAGCGGTAAGTCAGCCACCACAGATATTGCCTGACACACCGCCATCGCGAGCAGGCTCACTCCTACAGATAAATTTCGTTAGCTAGACAAGTTTTTATCTGAACCATGCCTGTGCCAAATCGTCATCTAAAGTGACTACAGCGCGGGACTACATAAAACGTCACGGAGAATCACACTATGAGCACCGAAAGTGCTTCGAGTCGGGGCCGTTTGCTACCGAGCCTGCTCGGCATTCTGCTTCTACTGATGGGCCTGGCCATGTTGGCCGGTGGGGTCAAGCTGAGCATGCTCGGCGGCTCGCTGTACTACCTGCTGGCCGGTATCGGCATTGCGCTGAGCGGCATCCTGCTGCTGATGCGCCGTCGCGCGGCGCTGGGCCTGTACGCCATCGTCTTGTTTGCCAGCACCGTTTGGGCGCTGTGGGAAGTCGGTCTGGACTGGTGGCAACTGGTGCCACGTCTGGCCCTGTGGTTTGTCCTCGGCTTCGTGATGTTGCTGCCGTGGTTCCGTCGTCCGCTGCTGCTTAACGGCCCGGCGCCGATGGGCACTGGCGGTCTGACCGTCGCTGTGGTGCTGGCCGGCGTCACCGCTTTGGCCAGCCTGTTCACCCACCCGGGTGAAACCTTCGGTGAACTGGGCCGCGACACCGCGGACACCACCAGCACCGCGCCAGCCATGCCCGATGGCGACTGGCAGGCCTATGGCCGCACCGAGTTCGGTGACCGTTACTCGCCGCTGAAGCAGATCACCCCGGCCAACGTCGGCAAGCTGCAAGAAGCCTGGCGCATCCAGACCGGCGACCTGCCGACCGCTGATGACCCGGTTGAGCTGACCAACGAAAACACCCCGCTGAAAGCCAACGGCATGATCTACGCCTGCACCGCGCACAGCAAAGTGTTGGCACTGGATCCGGACACCGGCAAAGAACTGTGGCGCTTCGACCCGCAGATCAAGAGCCCGGTCGGCTTCAAAGGCTTCGCGCACATGACTTGCCGTGGCGTGTCGTACTACGACGAAGCCGCTTACGCGAAAACTGAAAACGCAGCCTCGGCGGTGATTTCCGAAGCTGGCAAAGCCGTTGCTCAGGCCTGCCCGCGTCGTCTGTACCTGCCAACTGCTGATGCCCGTCTGATCGCCCTGAACGCCGACACCGGCAAGATCTGCGAAGGCTTCGGCAACAAAGGCGTGGTTGACCTGACCCAAGGCATCGGCCCGTTCACCGCTGGCGGCTACTACTCCACCTCGCCAGCGGCGATTACCCGTGATCTGGTGATCATGGGCGGTCACGTTACCGACAACGAATCGACCAACGAGCCATCGGGCGTGATTCGCGCCTTCGACGTGCGCGACGGCCACCTCGTATGGAACTGGGACAGCGACAAGCCAGACGCCACCGAGCCTTTGGCACCGGGCGAAACCTACAGCCGCAACTCGGCGAACATGTGGTCGCTGGCCAGTGTCGACGAAAAACTCGGCATGGTTTACCTGCCACTGGGCAACCAGACCCCAGACCAGTGGGGCGCTGACCGCACCCCGGGCGCCGAGAAATTCAGCGCCGGTGTAGTTGCTCTGGACCTGGCCACCGGTAAAGTGCGCTGGAACTACCAGTTCACTCACCACGACCTGTGGGACATGGACGTTGGCAGCCAGCCAACCCTGCTCGACATGAAAACCGCCGATGGCGTGAAACCTGCGCTGATCGCCCCGACCAAGCAGGGCAGCCTGTACGTCCTCGACCGTCGTGACGGCACGCCGATCATTCCGATCAAGGAAATCCCGGTACCGCAAGGCGCCGTGAAAGGCGACCACACCGCACCGACCCAGGCCCGTTCGGACCTCAACCTGCTGGCCCCGGAACTGACCGAAAAAGCCATGTGGGGCGCGAGCCCGTTCGACCAGATGCTGTGCCGCATCCAGTTCAAAGAACTGCGTTACGAAGGCCAGTACACCCCACCGTCGGAACAGGGCAGCCTGATCTATCCGGGTAACGTTGGTGTGTTCAACTGGGGCGGCGTCTCGGTCGACCCGGTTCGCCAAATGCTGTTCACCAGCCCGAACTACATGGCTTTCGTTTCGAAAATGGTGCCACGCGAGCAAGTCGCCGCCGGCAGCAAACGCGAAAGCGAAACCGCTGGCGTGCAACCGAACACCGGCGCGCCATACGCGGTGATCATGCACCCGTTCATGTCGCCATTCGGCGTACCGTGCCAGGCCCCGGCCTGGGGTTACGTTGCCGGTATCGACCTGACCACCAGCAAAGTCGTGTGGAAACGCAAAAACGGCACCAGCCGCGACAGCTCGCCAATCCCGATCGGCTTCACTTTGGGCGTGCCTAGCATGGGCGGCTCGATGGTCACGGCTGGCGGCGTCGGCTTCCTCAGCGGCACCCTCGACCAGTACCTGCGCGCGTACGACGTGAACAGCGGTAAAGAGCTGTGGAAATCGCGTCTGCCGGCAGGTGGCCAAGCGACTCCGATGACCTACACCGGCAAGGACGGCAAGCAATACGTGCTGCTGGTTGTCGGCGGTCACGGCTCGCTGGGCACCAAAATGGGTGACTACGTGATTGCGTACAAACTGCCGGAATAAGTTTTAGCGGCGGTAAAAATGAAGGCGATGTCTCGTGAGGGACATCGCCTTTTTTGTGCACGCCATTTCTGCATACACCTGAGGACCCTGTGGGAGCGAGCCTGCTCGCGAAGGCGTCAGCACATTCAACATCTACGGTGCCTGACACACCGCTTTCGCGAGCAGGCTCGCTCCCACAGGTTGAAAAGTGTTTATCTGTGGGAAAGGTACTCGTCCTACAGACGTTGAAAGTGGCGCGGAGTTTTCCGACAAGTCGCGTCGGTTGTGCCTCGGAAATCGGCTGGATAGGCTCTGGGGGTCGCTGCAAATTCAGCGAACGGGCGTCGCGGCCCGAGCAGTTCATTCGATTTGATGCATAATCGCCAGCCCAAACTGAAGCGCTCAGGTGCTTTTTGTTTGGTTTGATGGTGGCTGTGCGCGGGATACCTTCGGGTATGCCGAGATTGCCGAATGGCTCGGTCCGCGAACCCGCGTACAGCTGCCACCCTCCGTCGCGTCGCGGTGATTGAGAGTGATAGCCCCACTTATCATTCGGAGTTACACCATGAAAAAGCCGACACCCAATCCCCCCGAAACCAACGACACCTCGCCCTACGAATCCCCCGATTCCAAGAAATTCCACGAAGCCGCCGAACGCGCCCTCGACCACTACCTCAAACCCAACGCCTTGACCCTGCGTTTCCACAAACCCAGCACCATGTTCCAGGTCGCCCCCGAACAGGACAGCGAAAGCCTGCTGGTCCACGCCTGCGAATCCCTGGCCCAGGCCAGCCTGATGACAAGCGACATCGCCGCCTACATCGACCTGCCGCAACGGCGGACGATTCTGGCGATTCAGCAGATCATCATGCTCGCCGAACTGGCGGTGAACCGCGTGCTGGATAACCACGAAATCCCGCAACCCCCAACACACAGCTAACCCCCTGTGGGAGCGAGCCGGCTCGCGAAGGCGTCAGCCCATTCAGCCGTTTGAGTGACTGACACAGTGCTTTCGCGAGCAGGTCTGGGGGGTGACGAAATCGAACACATCGAAAAATCACTCCCCCCATACATAGATACCACCCGTCCCCCACTGCCGCTCGCCATGCTGCCCGCTCACCCTCAGCATGAAAAAGCGCCCATGAACCCCGCCACAGCTCCCACGTCCGAAGAGATCAAAAACGATCTCAACGCGATCGGCCATCACCTGTTTGATACACCAACCCCATTGCTTCCCGAGCAGCCACCGACCACCGAACAGGCCTTTCTGAAACGCCTCGACCAGCAATTGAACACCTACCGCACAAGCTACCTGCAACGCAGCCGCGCGCTGTATCAGGCGTTGGATAACAGCGATCTGCAAAGCGATGCAGGCAAACAGCTGATCGCCACGCTGAAAGTCAGACTGGCCACCCAACTGATCAACATGGATCAGAGCGACCGGATCGACGACAAGCCAGCTAAAACCTTTCTTAAACATGACGCCGGCTTCACCGCCATCGGCCACGAAGCCAGGCAGGCTGTCACCGACCGCCTGTTGCACCCGCAAGCCGGTGAACTGCTGCAAAAGCTCGATTTGGCCCCGATGCTGCGTCCGGCCATGTACGCGCTGCAGTTCAACTATCAAGACACCACCGTTGAGCTGGCCGGCGCCTTTGTTGTCACGGAAAAGAACACTCGCCGAGTCAAGGACTTGCAGACCGACCAGAGCATGGGGTTCGCCCTGCTGTTCACCCCCGCAAGAGGCATCGAGTTCTTCAACTCCCTGGCTGATCTCGACAGTCACCTGCGTACATCGCTGAACCGGGCCAGCGGTCGCGAGGCGTTCATGTCCATGCTGCCGACACGCTTTCACGCCGTGGGCGCAGCAGGGATCTGGCCGCTGCTGCTCGCGCCGATCGACAGCACACCCTTGTTCGAACACACCTACGACGCGCTGATCGAAAAACGCACGCAGGATATCGAGCGCGCCTTGAGCTTCGCCGATAACCCGCAGCAAGACCCCAAGCCATTGCTTACAGCGCTGGAGCGCGCAATTGCTGCCGCCCTGCCGGATATCACTCCGCGTCTGGCATTACGCGCGCAAACCTTGTTCGAACGCCACCTGCGCTATAGCGCGCCGGACTGGTTTCGAAGCGCCAGCACCGCGCAAAAAGACGCGCTGGCGCAGCATCTAGGCAATTACCAGCAGGCGCGGCAACACCTGCTCGACCTGATGGAGCCGGTCTTCAGCCTGACGGCACTGGCCCGCCAGCAATGGCTGGAACGCTTGAGCGAAGACCTGGAAATCGACGATCTAGAGCCGGAAAAGTTAAACCTTTCGACCGAACGTCGAGTGCCGGGCTACGGCGTTTATGAACATCAATCCAGTCTGCTCGAGCTGTCCTTGCGCGGCCCGCACACCGGCGATGAATTACCGGGCTCGGCGTTTTTGAAGCACACCACCCTCACCTACGATGACGCGCCTTTGCCGCCAACCTACGCAGACGTGACGCCGGCATGGCTGATCAAGCAAGCCCTGGAGCTACAGCCTCGAATTGACTTCAATCACTTGCAAAAAGCGCTACAGGCCAAGCCCGCGATCAAACCCGCCATCGAGCAGATGCTCGATCGCCGCATCGTCGCCCTCGCTCACACGGCGGTGCTGCAAGGGCACCTGCTCGACAGTGATCTGCAACTGATTCAGCGTCTGCGCGACGGCAGCGATCCGCGCCTGCGCGCCGCCACCCTGTCGCTGCACGGCGCCCAGTTGCAGGACTTGTGGGTACTGCGCCAGAACGATGACGGCGGTGCGCTCAAACGGCTGTTGCTGTGCACGCCACAGGCGCCGCGAGCGCAACAATTCCAGGCCTTCGACAGTGAGCGCGAATGCCAGACCCACCTGCTCGGCTGGGCCAGGCACAGTGATGTCGCCGAGAGCATGGCCGGCTACCTGATCAGCCGCGCGCCCATGCGCTTTCGCGCGAAGCTGCGCCACGTGTTGGCTGGGCTGAGCTTCAAGCCTGAGGCGCTGGAGCATCAAAAGGTCACGTTCGATTACACCGACAGTCATGCCGATTGCCTGCGTACGATGGCTGAACTTTTGCTGGCCAAACGGATAGACGACTACGATTTCTGTACACCGCTGTGGTATCGCGCCACCACTGCCGCCAACCGCAGGAAGCTGACGACCCTGAGCGAAGACGCCGAAGGCGCCTTGCGTGCGTTCAACAGCCACGCCTTGTCGGGCAGTCGCTTTCCGGTCTTTGATGACTATGTGCACGAACAAGCAAAAATCAGCTTGAACCGCTTGCTCAGGCGCACCACCAACGACGTCGATCCGGATACCGTGTGGGCTTACTCGCCGACCTCCCTCGTGCGCTCGTGGACGCCAAAACCTTTGACCTACACAGCGCTTTATCGCGACGGCTACGCCGACGGCATCGGTTTTCTCGATGAGAAATTTTCCCGCTCGGCGCGCTTCAGAGGCCCGCAGGGTATCGATATCAGCAACCTGAGTGCACAGAATGTCGCGCGCTCGGTTACCGGTGTGTGGATCGGCCAGCGCTACATCACCAAGGTCAAGGCTGAACTGCAAAGTTCGACGAGCGAAGGTTACGACTTCAGACGCAACGCGACCCTGGCCATTACCCAGCGCCAGATGAAAAGCGCCGCGCTGGAATGCCAGCTGCAAGGCCATATCGCCAGCCATGATCTGCAATGGCTGGAGCAAAGTATCGACAGTATGGCTGAGACGTCCGGGTCGATGCGCACGAAATATCCGCTCCAGCGGTTGATGATCGACGGCGAATGGGTGCTCGATGCGTGGCTGTTCAGCCATGGCGACAACCCGGCCCTGCTTTACACCCCCGAGGCGCCCGACGGCGTCGCTTTTCGCGAAGCGCGGTTGTTCAATTACCTGCTTCAACAGCAGTCCGGCATGCTCGAATATTTGACCTTGCGCGTCGGCGTCAGCGCTCGGACCCGGGTTCGCACGCACCTTGAAAACATCAGGAAAGGGCTGCCCAAAGACCTCAATAAAACCACACCCAGCCCTGCACGTTACGACTCGACCCGCGCAGTCGCGGCGGTCAGTGATCTGCGCACGGCCCTTTACGACATGAAACTGCAACGGCGCATCGACGACGTTAACGCCACCACCACCAACCGGGCCGAGATGATTGCCAGTCTGGTCTGGACCAGTGTCGAATGGATCAGCGCCATTGCCACTGCGCCATTCCCGCTGCTGAGCTTGAGCACCGGTCTGCTCCTGGCGTTCAAGGACGCCATGCTCGCCCTGCACGCGTACCGCCAGGGTGACCACGGCGAAGCTTTCCAGCATTTGCTCGGTTATTTGTTCAACAGTGCCGGCGCGGTGCTGACCGACCTGCGTCCGGCGCTGCGTTCGCTCAAGCCCGTGCGTCGACCTTTGCGTCAGAGCACAGCCAGCGCCAGTGCCAACAGCGAACAACAGAATGTCATGACCGTGATCGACCAAGTGACACCGGAACCTGCCTGGGACGACATGCGCGTGGTGGTTTTCAGAAATCAGCTGTTCTTTACCGGAAACAGTCCGGACGCACTCGGTCGCTATCTGCTCTATCGGAGCAAGCCGAATTCCCCCGACCTCGTTTCTACCGGCATCCTGACCGTGCGCAACGCCGACGGGATGATGGTACGCAGCGGCATGGCCGGCGGCGCGCCCAAGTACCAAGCCGTGCCGGAGACACCCGGCCCCTACAAGGTATATGGCGTGGAGCGCAAATACCGGCAACGCATCGAAACGGTGATGAATCCGCAAACCCGCGAGGACATCCTCATGCGCGGGCAGGACGATATAGCCAACAGTCCCTACCTGATAATTGCCGGCGTAGTCGATGAACTCGCCTCGACACGCACCGCCTACCTGAAGCAGGTCGAAAAGCTCAGCACAGACGCCACCGCGCATTTCGCCGAACTTGCCCCGCTACCAGCCCGCGCCGAAGTCCCGACAGTCAGCGACGACCTGTCATTTGCCCGGCTGATCGCCAGCGACGCCGTCAAAGGGAAAAATCTGGTGATCGGCGCCCTGCCCGCTTCGATCGCTAGCAAAAAACTGCTGATCGATCATCTGGACGACCTCGTCAAAAACGGCTTCAAGCGACTTTACGTGGAATATCTGGCAGGAGATGTCTTCAATATCAAGCTGGAAAAAATGAACAAGGGCGGAACCTGGAGACACATCAAAACCCATCTTGAAGCCGTCGACCGTGCGCTGGGCCATGAGAAAAACGCGCCATTCTCTTATCTGGCACTGGTGCGTACAGCGCGCGAAAAGGGTCTGAAAATCCATGCGCTGGATGCTTCGACCAGCTACCAACTGGAAGGAGCGATGGTACTCAACGACGTCTCGCCATTAACCCCACGCAGTAACCGCATCAGGAATTTCTATTCACACAAGACGCTGGCTGCCGATAGCGCCGATGCGCCCGAGGAACGCTGGGTGGTCCTCACCGAACAATCACGCATGAGCACTTTCGACAAGACTCCCGGCCTGGCCGACCTGCACGCGGCCGTTGCCGTGCGCGTGGAAGATGTCGCACTCGATCAACCGGCACGCATCGCCCTCGATTCACCCGGTGCCATCGCCGGGGATACGGCGGCCAGGGGCGATTATCGGGTGCAATGGCCGACGGCGTACAAGGCGCCTCAGCCCGCCTCCCGGCCCGCACCGATTGCCCCTGCTGTCGAGCATTTCAGCGAATACGATATCGCGCCCTCCATGCGCGATGATATTGCGCAAATGCTGCATCAACCCTACGCCATGGATTCACGCTATAGCCCGACCGTAGCGAGTGAAAAACAGGCGTTCGAGGCGTTCATCGCCAACCGCGGGCGCCTGGAGAAAAAGGCCAGTGATGCTTTTGCTCACTACACGCCCCCCGAAGCGGCCACGCTCCCGACGCTCACCTCCGACACAACGTTCGAGGAGTTTTTGCGGCTGATGGCCGACGGACGCTTGAACCTGCTGATCGGCGAGGCCCATTCCCACATAGCGAGCAAAGCGCTGCTGAAAAAGCACATGAAAGCGCTTAAGCAAGCCGGCTATGACACGCTATACGTGGAACATCTGTTCACCGATTTGCACCAGGCCGATCTGGATATTTTCTATCGGACACAGCGCATGCCGGACCGACTGAAGGCTTATCTAAGCGTCCAGGACCGTGGCCACATGCCCACCTACGACGGTAACGATACGTACACAGAGGTCTGTCAGGCGGCGGCCAAATACAACATCCGTATCAGGGCACTCGATTGCACCGCGTCTTACCACCTCAAGGGTGTGTACGACGAAGATATCTCGCGAAACGAGATGTTCAGCTATTTTGCCACCCAAGTGATCGAAGCCGACCAACTGGCACACGGACCGCATAAATGGGTAGCCCTTATCGGCAACGCCCACACCAACTACAACCTGGGTGTGCCGGGTCTGGCGGATACCCTCTCGGCGGTCAGTCTCCAGGTACGCGACACTGCTCCGGAACTGGCCAGAGATATCCACCGCGGGGCGTGGGAAGTGGTGGACAGCAAACGCGGCACCAATAGCCGGGCCTTGCGCAGCGATTTCCTGATGGAAGTGGCCGTCGCCGGAACGAAGCAGCCGGACCCGACGCCGTCTGTCAGCCGCACCCAATTAACCCATTCCGGGATGTTCATGATCGAACGTACGGGCACGGACGGGCCCCGACTGGTGCATAAATCCAAGACCGGCGACATCGTTGTGACACCGATCCAGGTCAATGACCACGGCTTGTTTTTCATTGATCGCTGGGGGAAGAAAGATGAGGGTTTCAAATACCTGCAGAGCTTGATCGATATGCTGGTCGATGATGTGAAATTGACCGAGGTGAAATAAACATCAGCCGTCACCTGCGCATTGCCAACAACCACCGGGCTTCACGGCCCGGTGGTTGTTTATGGACGGATGCCAAAGTTTTACGCCATACCGAATAGTGCGGCCCATTGGGCTCGAACGTATAGCGGAAAAAAAGCCAACACTCACTCCACCCGAAATCGACGACACCACACCCTACGATCCTGTCGATCCAGTAAATCATCATGCTGGCTGAACTGGTGGCGAACCGCGTGCTGGATAACCACAAAATCTCTTAATCCCATCTCACAGCTCAACATAAAGCCATTTATATAGCCGATCTTGAGATGAGACATCGCGAACAAGTATAAAAAAACTGTCAGTTATGTCAGTTCACCGTTTATGACTTCTCCCCTCAGACTTCCTTTTTCCAAAAATCATTGAAAGGAAGCATCCCATGAAAACGCCAAAGGAGTACAAAGCAGTCTTCGCATTCGGTTCTCTTGAGATTGATGTGAAAGGCGTCATTGACGGTATTTATTTGGACCTGATCAGTTACAAGACATCATCCACTTCTATCTCTTTCAGCCCGCTCACTGGTTACATTTTTTATTTCCGCCACAACGACGAATTATCGAGCAGACGAGCCCTGTCTATCGGGCTAAGCGACCCGCTGAATCCAACCGGCCCTGGCTACTCTGAACATGTCGTTTCAGAACGTAGTGGTCTCCAGATTTATGAGTTTGCAATGAAGCCCACTTCAACTATCGCCTTCGCCAAACCCAGTCAAAATCTATACCGATATGAGTTCAAAGATTTCAAAACTTCCGGCAAGGCACGCCATAACGATGACAGGCGTGAACTCACCATTAATGGTTTCGCAGTGGTCCAGGAACTGCCGTGGCCTTTGTAACGACCTTTGGGGGGATATGCAGCGACGTGCAAAAGACGCGTCGAATTCACATTCTGAAAAGCCCCTCACCCTAGCCCTCTCCCGGAGGGAGAGGGGACTGACCGAGTTGTTTGGGAGAGTTACGCCGACGTGCGATACCGCGTGGAACTCAGGCTTTGAAAAGCAAAAAATCGGCCCCCTCTCTCTCGGGAGAGGGCTGGGCGGGCGGAGTTCCGATGAGGGGCAAGAGCACCGCAAAAACAAAAGCCGTGCGCGCCGCGCTCCTCACCACTCAATAGGCCGAGTGTCAGCTCGCCTGCTTTTGATCTTGATCTTGATCCACGGGCGACGTCGGAAGGCTGAGTGGAGGGATTGATCCGGGCGTGGGAGCGCAGCGACCGTTTGGCGAAGCCAAACACAGCGAGAGGAGGTGCAGCGAAGCAAACCGTAGGCGCTGCGCCCGGATCGATCCCGGAGCGAAGGAACCCCGAGCCCCAGCGAGCGGGCCGCACGTAGGAGCAAGCGTTTTTTTGCTTACTTTTTTGAGGCGTTTGTCAAAAAAGTGAGTCGCCGTCAGGGCGAAACCCTAAGCCGCCATTACCGAAAAAACGGATATACACACCCAACACACCCCCAACATGGTCGGCCCAGAGGCCGCCAAGTCCAAAGCGTGAACCCTGTCAAAACCCTGAACACACAAGCAGAAACATCCCCCCCCATTGAAACCACCCAAACCCTGCCCCATCTAAGACCCATATCCCATTGCGCAGGTGCCCCATGAGCGACCAGCAAGAATTTCCGGAAAACCCCGACGACTACAGCCAAGCCGAAAACATCGAACACACCTCCTCCGGCAAAGGCCTCGCCCTGCCCGGCCAGAACCTGCCGGACAAGGTCTACATCATTCCGATCCACAACCGCCCATTCTTCCCGGCCCAAGTCCTGCCGGTCATCGTCAACGAAGAACCCTGGGCCGAAACCCTCGAACTGGTCAGCAAATCCGAACACCACTCCCTGGCCCTGTTCTTCATGGACACGCCCCAGGAAGACCCGCGCCACTTCGACACCGGCGCCCTCCCCGAATACGGCACCCTGGTCAAAGTCCACCACGCCAGCCGCGAGAACGGCAAACTGCAATTCGTTGCTCAAGGCCTCGAGCCGCGTACGCATCAAAACCTGGCTCAAACACCATCGCCCACCGTATCTGGTCGAAGTCGAATACCCGCACCAGCCCACCGAGCCGACCGACGAGGTCAAGGCCTACGGCATGGCGCTGATCAACGCGATCAAGGAACTGCTGCCGCTCAACCCGCTGTACAGCGAAGAGCTGAAGAACTACCTCAACCGCTTCAGCCCCAACGATCCGTCGCCACTGACCGACTTCGCCGCCGCCCTGACCTCCGCCACCGGCCCCGAGCTGCAAGGCGTGCTCGACTGCGTGCCGATGCTCAAGCGCATGGAAAAAGTCTTGCCGATGCTGCGCAAGGAAGTCGAAGTCGCGCGTCTGCAAAAAGAGATCTCGGCGGAAGTTAACCGCAAGATCGGCGAGCATCAGCGCGAATTCTTCCTCAAAGAACAACTCAAGGTCATTCAGCAGGAACTCGGCCTGACCAAGGACGACCGCAGTGCCGACCTTGAACAGTTCGAACAACGCCTGGAGGGCAAAGTCCTGCCGGCGCAGGTGCAGAAGCGCCTCGAAGAGGAAATGAACAAACTGTCGATCCTCGAGACCGGTTCGCCCGAGTACGCGGTCACCCGTAATTACCTCGACTGGGCGACGTCAGTGCCGTGGGGCGTCTACGGCGAGGACAAACTCGACCTCAAACACGCGCGCAAAATCCTCGACAAACACCACGCTGGCCTCGACGACATCAAGGATCGCATCCTTGAGTTCCTCGCCGTGGGTGCTTATAAAGGCGAGATCAGCGGTTCCATCGTGCTGCTGGTCGGCCCGCCGGGCGTGGGTAAAACCAGTGTCGGCAAATCCATCGCCGAATCCCTCGGCCGGCCGTTCTACCGCTTCAGCCTTGGCGGCACGCGCGACGAAGCCGAGATCAAGGGCCATCGCCGCACCTACATCGGCGCACAGCCGGGCAAACTCGTCCAGGCATTGAAAGATGTCGAAGTGATGAACCCGGTGATCATGCTCGACGAGATCGACAAGATGGGCCAGAGCTACCAGGGCGACCCGGCCTCGGCGCTGCTGGAAACCCTCGACCCGGAACAGAACGTCGAATTCCTCGATCACTACC
The DNA here is from genome assembly GCF_054790575.1 of Pseudomonas sp. MC6. Lineage (NCBI taxonomy): Bacteria > Pseudomonadati > Pseudomonadota > Gammaproteobacteria > Pseudomonadales > Pseudomonadaceae > Pseudomonas > Pseudomonas sp. MC6. The sequence goes on along the minus strand of NZ_CP186504.1, from coordinate 6,331,345 downwards.
TCGACCTGCGCATGGACCTGTCGAAAGTCCTGTTCGTCTGCACCGCCAACACCCTCGACTCGATTCCGGGCCCGTTGCTCGACCGCATGGAAGTGATTCGCCTGTCGGGCTACATCACCGAAGAAAAAGTCGCCATCGCCAAGCGTCACCTGTGGCCAAAACTGCTGGAAAAGGCCGGCGTGTCCAAGGGCAGCCTGAGCATCAGCGACAGCGCGCTCAAAGCCTTGATCGACGGTTATGCCCGCGAAGCCGGCGTGCGTCAGCTGGAAAAGCAAATGGGCAAACTGGTGCGCAAAGCGGTGATGAAGCTGATCGACGAGCCGAAAGCGGTGATCAAACTCGGGCCGAAAGATCTCGAAGCGTCACTGGGTCATCCGGTGTTCCGCAACGAACAAGTGCTGTCTGGTACTGGCGTGATTACCGGTCTGGCCTGGACCAGCATGGGCGGCGCGACTTTGCCGATCGAAGCGACGCGGATCCACACGCTCAATCGCGGTTTCAAACTCACCGGGCAACTCGGTGACGTGATGAAGGAATCGGCGGAGATCGCCTACAGCTACGTCAGCTCGCACCTGAAACAATTCGGCGGCGACGCGAAGTTCTTCGACGAAGCCTTCGTCCACCTGCACGTACCGGAAGGCGCGACACCCAAGGACGGTCCGAGCGCCGGCGTGACCATGGCCAGCGCCCTGCTCTCGCTCGCGCGTAATCAGCCACCGAAAAAAGGCGTGGCGATGACCGGCGAACTGACCCTGACCGGGCATGTGCTGCCGATTGGCGGGGTGCGCGAGAAGGTGATTGCGGCAAGACGGCAGAAGATTTTTGAGCTGATTTTGCCGGAGCCGAACCGGGGTAACTTTGAGGAATTGCCGGATTATCTGAAGGAAGGGATTACCGTGCACTTCGCGAAGAAGTTTGCGGATGTGGCGAAGATCCTGTTCTGACAGACAGCCCCTCATCGGAACGCCGCCCGCCCAGCCCTCTCCCTGAGGGAGAGGGAGCCGACCGAGTTGTCTTGCGCTATACATCGACCTGAAACACCGAGTCGATTATGGATTCAATGATCTATTTCAGGTCAGTGGACTTCTGGAATATCCCCTGCTCAGTCCCCTCTCCCCCTGGGAGAGGGCTAGGGTGAGGGCTTGGTGTTGTCACACTTTGTCTCATCTTCAGTTATGCTCGCCGTTCGTCGCCAACGCCGGAGCCGCTGACCTTATGTCCCCCACTCGCCTGTTTCTCCCCCTCGCCCTCTCGTTGCTTGCCGCTTGCGCCACGCAACCGAAACACAACGTGACCGTGGAAAAACAAAGCGAATGCCCGGTGCGGCTGACCAACGGGCAAAACCTCATCATCATGCTGCCAAGCAACCCGACCACCGGTTATCGCTGGGCCATTCAGGACTCCGCTGGCGGCGTGCTGCGTGCACTCAGCCCCGAGGTCTACAGCAATCCGGAAGATGCCGGTGTGGTCGGTGCTGCGGGTTTGTCGACCTGGCGTTTCCAGGCATTCGCCCCCGGCACCGGACGTCTGCGTCTGACCTCGCAACAGCCATGGGCACCGGAAGTGTTGCCGGTGGAAACCTTTGACTGCGCCATTTCGGTGAACTGATCGTGGGCTGGCTGATTCTGGCGCTGATGGGCGCGGTGACGTTTCTCTACGGCGTCAGCACCCATGCGGCGCTGCTGTGCTTGCTGGTGAAGCCGCTGCCGGTGCTGGCGCTGCTCGGCTGGCTACATGATGCGCCGCCCAGCGACTATCGGCGCTGGATCAGTCTTGGTCTGATTTTCTCGTTGCTGGGTGATGTGTTGCTCGCTTGGCCGGGGGATTTGTTTGTATTCGGACTTGGCGCGTTTCTGGTCGCGCATCTGGCGTATCTGAAGGCATATCTGAGTGACTGCAAGCGTCTGGCAATTCTGCCGCTGGTGCTTGCACTCGGTGTCGGCGCGGTGTTGCTGGGGATGCTCATTTCCAGCGGGCTTGGGCCGTTGCTGGCGCCGGTGATTGTCTACGGCACTGCGATCAGCGCAATGCTCTGGCGCGCCCTCGCTCGCCTCGGCACCGATGTGCCGAAACGTTCGGCGCTACTGGCGGCGGGTGGTGCGCTGGCGTTTGTGTTCTCAGACAGCGTGATTGGTATCGACCGTTTCGTCGCCCCTTTCCACGCCGCACCTTACGTCATCATCCTCAGCTACTGGCTTGGCCAATGGGGCATCGCCGCCTCGGCGTTCTCTCAAAGTAAACGCGCCAGCCTTTAAAAGATCGCAGCCTGCGGCAGCTCCTACAGAAAACCGCATTCCCCTGTAGGAGCTGCCGCAGGCTGCGATCTTTTGATTTGCCGCTTTATCAGACAACCCAAGCATCCCGACGCCACTTTGGCTAAAATGCCGGCCTTTCCACCGACACCGCCGGAACCGCCGTGAGCAAAGAACCCGATCGCATTTTCGCCAAGCCTTTGGCCCAGGTACCTGACTTCGCCTTCAACGAAGACGTCGTGCGGGTGTTCCCGGACATGATCAAGCGCTCGGTGCCGGGTTACCCGACCATCGTCGAAAACCTCGGCGTGCTCGCCGCGCAGTTCGCCCAGCCGAACAGCGTGCTCTACGACCTCGGCTCATCGCTGGGCGCGGTCACTCAAGCCCTGCGCCGCCACGTGCGTACCGACGGTTGCCGGGTGATCGCTGTGGATAACTCTGCAGCGATGGTCGAGCGCTGTCGCGAATACCTCAACGGTCAGGATTCGATGTTCCAAGAGTTGCTGCCGGTGGAAGTCATCGAAGGCGACATCCTCGCCCTCGACTTTCAACCTGCTTCGGTGGTGGCGCTGAACTTCACCCTGCAATTCATCGCCCCCGATCAGCGCACCGCGTTGCTCTCGCGCATTCGCCAATCGTTGCTGCCCGGCGGCGCGCTGATTCTGTCGGAGAAGCTGCGCTTCAACGATGCCGAAGAACACGCATTGCTGACTGATCTGCACGTCGCCTTCAAACGCGCCAACGGCTACAGCGAACTGGAAATCGCCCAGAAGCGCAGCGCCATCGAAAACGTCATGAAGCCCGACAGCCTCGAAGAACACCGCGAACGCCTGCTGGCCGCCGGGTTCTCGAAAGTCGTGCCGTGGTTCCAGTGTCTTAACTTTGCCTCGTTGATTGCCTTGCCATGATTGATCTGTCCCCCCTCGCCCGCCGTCTGGCCGGCACACCGCTGGCCGAATGGGCTAACACCCTGCAAGCGCAACTCGACAAGAAAATGGAGAAAGGTCACGGCGATCTGGAGCGCTGGCAAAGTGCGCTGGATGCCTTGCCGAAGATTCAGCCGAGCGAAATCGATCTGCTCAACGGTCTGAAACTCGACACCGATTGCGACGACGAAACCCGCGCGCAGATGCACACCGCGTTGATGGGCCTGTCGCCGTGGCGCAAAGGGCCGTTCGACTTGTTTGGTGTGCACGTCGACACCGAATGGCGTTCGGACTGGAAGTGGTCGCGTGTCTCTCCGCACCTCGACTTGAAGGGTAAACGCATCCTCGATGTCGGTTGCGGCAACGGGTATTACATGTGGCGCATGCTCGGTGCCGGCGCGAACAGTGTGATCGGTGTTGACCCGAACTGGCTGTTCTTCTGCCAGTTCCAGGCGGTGCAGCGTTATCTGTCAGAACCGAATGCCTGGCACCTGCCCTTTCCGTTCGAAGACCTGCCGCCGAATCTGGAAGGTTTCGACACGGTGTTTTCCATGGGTGTGTTCTATCACCGCCGCTCACCGATCGAACATTTGCTGGCGCTGAAGGATTGCCTGGTCAAGGGCGGCGAACTGGTTCTGGAAACGCTGGTGGTGGAAGGCGACAAACATCAGGTACTGGTGCCGGAAGACCGTTATGCGCAAATGCGTAACGTGTGGTTCCTGCCGTCGGTGCCGGCGCTGGAGTTGTGGTTGCGTCGTGCCGGGTTCACTGATGTGAAGTGTGTGGATGTGAGCACGACAACGGTCGAAGAACAGCGTGGTACCGAGTGGATGAAGTATCAGTCGCTGAGTGATTTCCTTGATCCGGAAGATCACAGCAAAACGATTGAAGGATTGCCGGCACCGATGCGCGCGGTGATTGTCGCGAAGAAGTAATCCGACCAATCACCGAGGTGAGCCCCCCCCTCACCCCAGCCCTCTCCCCAAGGAGAGGGGGCCGATCTTTGGGCTTTTCTAAACTTGAGTTCGACTCGGTATCTCAGGTCGGCGGACCTCGCCCATCCAATTCGGTCAGTCCCCTCTCCCTACGGGCGGTCCGACGTTTCGGGAGGGTTAGGGTGAGGGGCTTTTTGCTCTTCGGGCGCGAAAGAATTCGGTCAACACCGCGCCACATTCCTCCGCCAACACCCCGCCTTCATACAACACCCGGTGATTCAAAAATCCCTGGGTGAAAAACTGTCCCTGACTCTGCACAATCCCCGCCTTCGGCTCTAGCGCGCCATACACCACCCGCACCACCCGCGAATGCACGATCAAACCGGCGCACATGCTGCACGGTTCCAGCGTCACATACAGCGTGCTGCCCGGCAGCCGATAGTTATCCACTGCCTGCGCGGCCGCACGAATGGCGACCATTTCCGCATGGGCACTCGGGTCGCTGGTGCTGATTGGGCAGTTGAAACCGCGCCCGATGATCTCGCCGTCCTGCACCAGCACCGCGCCCACCGGCACTTCACCCAGCGCGGCGCCTTGTGCGGCGAGGGTCAGGGCTTCACGCATGAAGTCACGGTCTCGGCTGCGGTCGATGATCGCGGCAGGGCGAATCTGGCGCATCACTTCACCTCGATGGCGGCCATCAGGCCGGTTTCCATGTGGTCGATCACGTGGCAGTGGAACATCCACACCCCCGGATTATCGGCCACCAGCGCCACTTGCGCGCGCTCGTTCTTGCCCAGCAGATAGGTGTCGGTGAAATACGGAATGATCTTGTGCCGGTTCGACGCGATCACCTTGAAACTCATGCCGTGCAGGTGGATCGGGTGCTGATATTGGGTCATGTTCTTCAATTCGAAGATATAACTCTGCCCCAGTTTCAGGCTGGCGATCGGCCGGTCGGCGCAAGTCTTGTCGGTGATGTCCCAGGCCTTGCCGTTGATCTGCCACAGGCTCGGCGGCCGGCCATTGTCGACGTTGACCGACACCGAGCCGACCCATTCGAAATTGAAGTTGAGTTTCTCGGCGTTGGCCAGGTCCGGCTCAGCCACCGGGTTGGCCGGTAGCGCTTTCGGCCAGTCGGTCGGCGCCTCGTTATTGGCCACCGAACGCAGGGTGCCGAGACGTACCGGGCCATTGCGCAGCGACAACTCTTCGCCGGCCGCCGGAGCCTTGATCGCCAGACAGATACGCATGCCCGGGCCGAGCCAGTATTCCTTGCCCAACGGGCGCGGCGCGACCGGATTGCCGTCCAGCGCATAGATCTGCGCTTCAACACCGGGAATGTTGATGCGGTAAGTCAGGGTGTTGTCGAGGTTGAGCAAGCGCACCCGGGTGATCTGCCCGGCCGGCAGTTCGATCACCGGGTTCGGCACGCCGTTGATGGTCGACAACCGCCCCGCCGTACCGCCACGAGCCGCTTCACGGGGAATACTGAACTCGACGAAATTGCCTTCCTCATCGATGTGCCAGTTTTTCAGGCTCAAGGTTTTTTCGTACTTGAAACCGGTGGGCTCGCGCTCTTCGATGATCAGCGGCCCGACCAACCCGCGCCCGAGTTCTTCGCTGCTGCTGACGTGCGGGTGATACCAATAGCTGCCGGCATCCGGCACGCGGAATTTGTAATCGAAGTATTCACCCGGCAGCACCGGCAGTTGCGAGACGTACGGCACGCCGTCCATTTCCAGCGGCAGACGAATGCCGTGCCAGTGAATGGTCGTCGCCACCGGCAGATGGTTGATGAAGCGCACCCGCAGCCATTCACCCTGACGCACTCGCAACTCGGTGCCCGGCGCCGACGGGCCGAATGCCCAGGCTTCGGTCTTGTGCCCCGGCACCAGCTCGACGTCGAGCGGTGCGGCGATCAGTTCATAATCGTGGCCCGCCTCGGCGTCGGCCATTTTGCCGAGCCAATAACGCGACGCGCCCCCCGCACCGACACCAACGACAATAAGACCGGCCAGGCCACCGAGGATTTGGCGACGGGTAAAGGACATGAACTCAACTACCTCACGTATCAGCGACAGGCCCTGAAGGCCTGCAAAAGGCGAATACGATACACCTGCGGTTGAGAAACAGTAAGGGCGACCTGAGGCCGCACATCACCTGCCGACTTAAGATCGCAGCCCGGTAATCAGGTGCACCACACCGCCCTCCAAGGGCATCACGCCCGCGACACCGGCGGCGCTCAATGCGTGTTGGTCGATATGCGACACATCACGCAACACCACCCGCACCCGCGTCAACGCCAGCGGCTGCTGCGACTTCAGGTTATCCACACCCCCCAGCGCCGCGACGATATCGGCGCTCAACCCATCGCTTGGCTCGGCCGCTGCTGTCGGTGTGTCCGCGACCAGATCCGGGGTCAGGGCTTTCCAGAATGCCTTCTGCAATTGATCGAACATGTTCAGTTCTCCAGAGCCCGTAAAGTATCGACGGTTGCCTCGTGAAACAGCTGCAACGCCTCGCGCACTTGCCCGGCACTTTCCAGACCGAGCACCTGTTGCGCGATGATCTGACAATCCGCCAGCGCCAGTTCGCGCACTGCTGCCTTGACCGGGGCGATCATCGGCACGCTCACCGACAACTCATCCACGCCCAACCCCAGCAACAGCGGCACCGCCAGACGTTCAGAGGCCATCGCCCCGCACACACCGACCCATTTGCCATGGGTGTGCGCAGCCTTCACAGTCATGGCGATCAGACGCAATACCGAGGGATGAAAACTGTCCGCCTGACTGGCCAGACGCGGATGATCGCGATCCATCGCCAAGGTGTATTGCGTCAGGTCGTTGGTACCGATCGAGAAGAAATCCACCAGCGGCGCAAACAGATCCGCCATCAGCGCCGCCGCCGGCACTTCGATCATGATTCCCAGCTTCGGTCGTTGCGTTAGCCCTAACGCAAGGATTTCCTCGTCGAGCATCTGCCGTGCCAGACGCAGCTCCGAGAGTTGCGTGACCATCGGCAACATGATGTGCAAACGCGTCAGCTCGCCGCAGCCGAGCATGGCGCGGAACTGTTCACGCAATAACTGCGGGCGCTCCAGACACAAACGAATGCCGCGCACGCCGAGGAACGGGTTGGTTTCGCTGTCCATCGGCACATAGGCCAGCGGTTTGTCGCCGCCGACATCAAGGGTGCGCACCACCAGATTGTGCGCAGGTCCCACGCAGCGGGCGATGGCGCTGTAAGTAGCGACCTGTTCGTCATGGCTCGGCGCGTGATTGCGCCCCAGATAGAGAAATTCCGAACGCAGCAGACCGACGCCCGCGCCTCCCAAAGCCATGGCCTGCTCGGTTTCAGCCAATGAGGCGACGTTGGCCGACACCTCGACGTGATGCCCGTCACGGGTTCGCGCGGCGAGGGTCGCGTTGGCCAGTTCATGCTCATGGCGTTGGCGCTGTTGCGCGTGGCGCGCCTGCCATTGTTTGATCGCCGACGGGTCCGGATGCACATGCAGTTCGCCCTTGTCGGCCTCAAGCAGTACTTGAGTGCCATTGCTCAGCGCGAGCATTTGCACCTGCACCCCGCAGATCGATGGCAGACCACAGGCGCGGGCAAGAATCGCCACGTGGCTGGTCGCGCCGCCCCCGACCGTAGCGAAACCCAGTACCTTGCTGGTATCGATGCCGGCGGTCTGCGAAGGCGTCAGTTGATCGGCAATCAGAATGCACCCTTGCGGCAGCTCCAGCACCTGATCACCAATCCCTAGAAGCAGCTTGAGCACGCGGCGCCCGACATCGGTCAGGTCCGCCGCCCGTTCGGCCAGCAGTGCACTGCCGAGTTGGCGAAACATGATCGCGGTTTCTTCAGTGGCGGCGCGCCAGGCGAAGGCCGCGCTTTTGCCCTCGTCGATCAACACTTGCGCCTGATCGAGCAGACCCGGATCTTCGAGCAGTTCCTGATGGGCCTTGAAGATCTCGGCTTCGGCTTCACCAGCAGCGGTATCACGCAGATGCTGCAAGGCCAGATCGGCTTCGATCAGGGCATTGGCGAGGGCTGCACACTCGACCTCTGCTCCGCCGCCGAACTCGCTGACGTCGAAGACCGGCTCGCTGATCTGCAGCACTTGGCCCAACGCCGAACCGGGTGACGCGCAGATGCCCCGCAGCAGCGTCAGCGTCTCGGTGGCGACGACATCGACAGGCGCCACCGACGTCACCGTTTCACCGCAGCCCTCGGTCAGTAACCGGGTCAGCGTATTGATTGCCGCGTCAGCGTCATCGCCCACCGCACTGAGCCGCACGCTATCGCCAAAAGCAGTTTGCAACGCCATGATCGCCACCAGCGATTTGGCGTTGGCTTGAGCCTGCTGCTTATGCAGGTAAATCTTTGCCGTGAAGCCCTTCGCCGCTTGCGCGAACACCGCCGCCGGGCGCGCGTGCAAACCATTGGGATTGGGCAGTTTCAATGGTTGCGAGAAAACAACCTGCCCCTCTGACGCCCCGGCTTCCTCGCTGAGTGCCTGCGTGCTGGCTATTTCAAGCAACGGCTGACCGCTTTCGACCTGTCCGCTCGACGCGACGAGCCAGGTAAACGGCTCACCGCTGACCACCAGCATCAACGTCATCAGGCTGCGCGCATGTCGGGCAATGTAATCGGCGTCGAACTCGATCAGGGCCTGCCCGGCAGCAACCCGTTGCCCCTCTTCGACCAGACGGGTGAAACCTTGCCCGGCGAGGTTCACCGTATCCAGGCCGATGTGCATCAATACCTGCACGCCGTTGTCATCAGTGATGCTCACGGCATGCCCGCTGGCCTGGACGTTGCTAATGACCCCGGCCAAGGGTGCACACAGCGTCGACGAGGTCGGGTCGATGCATAGACCATCGCCGATCACGCGTCCGGAAAATACCGGATCGGGCACTTGCTCAAGCGCCATCAGGACACCGGACAAGGGAGCCAGCAGTTGCAAGGGTTGGGGTGTGGCCATGACGTCACCTGCAGTTTTATTCTTTGAAGTGCCGATGGAGCGCGACGCGCCATCAGCATCGCTTATTTCCACCAGTATTCGACCTGCAATCCGACATTCGCGCCGTGGCGGGCATTACCGAAGGCGCCGGTATCGGACAACGCAGAACCTTTCGCCAGTTGGTTGGCCGCACGCTTGGCAGCCTCGTTCCAGGTGGCGTACGTGTAATACAAACGCACCTCGGGACGCGCCCAGAACTCCGGCCCTTTGGGCGACCAGGTCGGGGCAAACGTGAACTTGCTCAGCTTGCGCGTGCCGCCCGGCGCTTCGACTTGATCGTGACCCAGTTCGCTCACCAGTTTGAAGTGTTCGCTGAGCGCGTAGGCAGGCCGTACCCCCAACGAGATCCAGTTCTGATCGGCACCGTCCGGGCGAATGTCTTTCTGATACACCGCCGCGATTTGTCCGCCAAAACGCGGGGTCACCTGCCAGTCGAAAAACTCGACGATCCGGTAACTCTTGTTGCCGTCATCCAGTTTGACGTTGCCGGTATAACCCAGCCCGGTGCCCGGCCCTTCACCGTATTGCAGGGCCAGTTTGTTCTTGCCGCCGAGAAAATCCTTTTGCACATGTTGCGTGGTGATTGCCCAGCCTCGGTGGGCATCGCGGCTGTCGGGTTTGTCGATATAACTCAAGCCGAACTCCAGCTCACCGCCCGGGTTGGTCTTGAAACCGGCCACGTTGAAGTCGTGCCGATTGATGTAGTCCTTCTGGTACAGGTTGTCCTTGCGCGAGAAGGCATAGCTGTATTTCAGGTCGCCGATCAGCACGTCTTCAACCCCGCCTCCCGTGGCGCTCTGGTTCCAGTAATAGAAGTCGGAAATGTGAATGTCATTGCGCTTGTAGTAACGGCGCCCCGCCCACAGCGAACCGCCATTGAGCGCAGGCACCGCCGACCACTGTGCGTAGGCCTGCGGCAAGCGTATCGAACCATTGTCTTCTTTGAAGGTGGGGCTGCGGTCGTAGCGGTTATACAGTGAGGCCATGCCATCGACGCTCAGGACCGAACCGTCGTCGAGGGTGTACAGATCCTGACGCAACTCCAGCTCTCCGTACTGCTCGCATTCATTACCCAAACGATATTTCGTTTGCGCACCGGGTAACTGGAAGCACGACTGACCGCTGCTGTTGACCGACGTACCGACACCACTACGCAAGTAACCGCCGAACTCCAGCGCTTGTGAATTCGGCGGTAAGGCCAGGCAAAAACCTGCGACTGCAAGGCTGCGATTTATTGTTGTTTTCATAAGCCACCCCATTGTTTTTATTGTCTGGTTGCATGAATTCGGCGCGCAGAAATCCCCCGCGCAGTGCTCTGCGTGTTTTTTGAACGTTGTTTTTTTAGTTAAAGGTCAGGGATCGATCAGGTGCAGGACGAAGGACTCGTAAGGTCGCAACGTCACCTGGCGCTTGCGCAACGCGCCCTCTGGATAATTGCTGATCAACTGGCGCTGGCTCATCGATTCACTGATGACCGTCGCCGGTAATTCCACTTCACAGGTTGTCCCGTAGAAGTTGTTCACCACCAACAGGCGCTCGGCATCACCTTCACGCACATACGCCCAGACTTGCGGATGTTCCGCCAGCAATTGTCGGTACAGCCCTTCGGTGATCAACGGCTCGTGGCGACGTAACGCGATCAGACGGCGGTAGTGATGCAACACCGATTCCGGATCATCGATCTGGTGGGCAACGTTGATCTGCGCGGCATTCGCCGGCACGCCGATCCACGGTTCGACGCTACTGAAACCGGCGTTCGGGCCGGCGTCCCAGTGCATCGGTGTACGGCCGTTATCACGGGACTTCTGCATGATCGCCGCCATGTTGTCGGCATCGCTGCTGCCGGCTTCGCGCTTGAGGCGAAAGATGTTCAGCGTCTCGACATCGCGATAATGCTCGATCGATTCGAACCCCGGATTGGTCATGCCCAACTCTTCGCCCTGATACACGAAAGGCGTGCCTTGGAGAAAATGCAATGCAGTGCCGAGCATCTTCGCCGAGAGCTCGCGGTGTTCGCCGTCATCGCCAAAGCGCGAAACCACTCGCGGTTGATCGTGGTTACACCAGAACAGCGCGTTCCAGCCACCGCCGGCCTGCATGCCGGTCTGCCAGTCGGACAGAATCCCCTTGAGCTGAAGGAAATCGAAGTCGGCGCGTACCCACTTCTGCAGGTTCGGATAATCGACTTTCAAGTGGTGAAAGTTGAAGGTCATCGACAGTTCTTTAGACTGCGGATTGGAATAACGAATGCAGTGTTCGAGGCTGGTCGATGACATCTCGCCGACATTGATCAGCTCGTGCCCTGCGAAGACTTCGCGGTGCATCTGCTGCAAGTACGCGTGGACATTCGGCCCGTCGGTGTAGAAGCGTCGGCCATCACTGCTGTCCTCGGGAAAGTCTTCGGGCTTGGAGATCAGATTGATCACGTCCAGCCGAAAACCACCCACACCCTTGTCTCGCCAGAACTGCATCATCCGGAACACTTCGGCACGCACCTGAGGGTTGTCCCAATTCAGGTCGGCCTGGGTGTGGTCGAACAGGTGCAGGTAATACTGACCGGTCTGGGCCTCGTACTCCCAGGCGGAACCGCCGAACTTGGATTCCCAGTTGTTCGGCTGATCACGCCAGATATAGAAGTCACGGTAAGGGTTGTCGAGGCTGCTGCGCGCCTGCTGGAACCAGATGTGTTCGATCGAGGTGTGATTGACCACGATGTCGAGCATCAGCTTGATCCCGCGCTTGCCCGCTTCGGCGATCAGCAATTCACAATCGGCCATGCTGCCGTAGCTCGGGTCGATGGCGTAGTAATCGCTGATGTCGTAGCCATTATCACGCTGCGGCGAACGCAGAAACGGCGTGATCCACAAGCAATCGACACCCAGCCAGTGCAGGTAGTCGAGCTTGGCGACGATACCGAGCAGATCACCTGTCGGGTTGCCGGCGTGGCTATGAAAACTCTTCGGGTAGATCTGGTAGATCACCGAACGCTGCCAGTCTTGCATGGCTCATTTCCCTCTTGAATTTTACGAGCTCCTACAGATCGATTCAGGCAACCCGATAACCGGGCCGGACAATCTTCATGCTCAATGCACAGGTCAGAACAAACGGCACGAGCATGGCAATCAGCATCCCCAGCACAAACATCGGGATGTACTGCGGAATGATCGAGATGAATCCCGGCAGGCCACCGACGCCGATGGCCGAGGCCTGAACCTTGTTCAGCGAAAGGAATACGCAGCCCAGCGCCGAGCCGGTGAGCGCGGCATAGAACGGAAATTTGTAACGCAGGTTGACCCCGAACATCGCCGGCTCGGTGATACCGAAGTAGGCGGAAATCGCCGAGGTCGACGCCATGCTCTTGTCCCGCGCATTACGGGTCATCCAGAACACCGCCAGGGCGGCACTGCCCTGAGCGAGATTGGACATGACGATCATCGGCCAGATGAAGGTGCCGCCCTGGGTCGAGATCAATTGCAGATCGACCGCGAGAAACATGTGGTGCATGCCGGTGATCACCAGCGGCGCATACAGCAGACCGAAAATCGCGCCACCCACCATCGGCGCCAGGTCAAACAGCATGACCAGCCCTTCGGTGATAAAGATTCCGATGTGGCGAGTCACCGGGCCGATTACCGCCAGCGCCAGCACGCCGGTGACGACGATGGTGGTGATCGGAACCACGAGCAACTGAATCGCGTTGGGCACGCGTGCGCGCAGCCATTTTTCGATGACGCTCATCACGTAGGCGGCCAGCAGAATCGGCAGGATCTGCCCCTGGTAACCGACCTTTTCCACCTGGAACAACCCGAGAATGTCGAAGTACGGCAGTTGCTGCCCGTCCAGCCCGGCCACGGCCTTGCCGTAGTTCCAGGCGTTGAGCAGATCGGGATGCACCAGCATCAGACCGAGCACGATGCCGAGGATCTCGCTGCCGCCAAAGCGTTTGGCCGCCGACCAGCCCACCAGCGCCGGCAAAAACACGAACGAGGTGTTGGCCATCAGGTTGATCAGGCTCCACAGCCCGTCGAGTTTCGGGTAGGCATCGAGCAGGGTTTGCCCTTCGATGAACATACCTTTGGCGCCGAGCAGATTGTTGATGCCCATCAACAGGCCGGCAATGATCAGCGCCGGCAGGATGGGCATGAATACGTCGGAAAACACCCGCACCAGACGCTGCATGGCGTTGATCTTTTCGGCGCTTTTCTGTTTGACGTCAGCGATGGTCGACGCCGCGAGACCGGTCTGCCGACGCAATTCGGCATAGACCTTTTCCACGTCACCCGGACCGATCACCACCTGATAGAGGCCACCGGTGAAGAACGAGCCTTTGACCAGATCGATCTGGTTGAGCGTGGCGCTGTCGACCAGGCTCGGGTCCTTCAGGGCCAGTCGCAACCGCGTGACGCAATGGGCGCCCTGTTCGAGGTTGTCGCTGCCACCGAGGCTCTGCAGCAATTGCGCGGCGATGTTCGGGTAGTCGTGGCTCATGCTTGTTCTTCCGCTGGGATTGTTGTTATTGGCAGCACGCCGAAGCGAAAAATACTCGTCTGTACGAGTTAATGCAACAACTCGTACAGACGAGTTTGTTTATGTATGTTCCCGCCAGACCGAAGACGAATTTTCCTACTCGTCCCTAAGGCGATTTCCATCGTCCACATGGACAAAGCCCTACCCTGGCCGTAAGGTTCGAAGCTTTGAGCACCGTCGGCACCGAGCCTCCCCATGAGCAAATACAACCAGATCTATAGCGATCTGCTGGCCAGCATCACGACTGAACGCCTGGAGCGCGGCGCCCGCTTGCCCTCTGAAACCGAACTGATGGACAGCTATCAGGCCAGCCGTGGCACGGTGCGCAAGGCTATCGAACTGCTTCAGGAGCGCGGCTTTGCGCAGAAGATCCACGGCAAGGGCACCTTCGTGCTTTCGACCAACCCGATCGAGTTTCAGCTCGGTGGCATCGTCAGCTTTCAAGAGACCTACCCACGCCTGGGCAACGACGTCAGCACCGAAGTGGTCGAAATGAGCCAGATCCCGCTCGAAGGCGCCCTGCTTGAGCACATCCATGCCGAACCGGGCAGCCTCATCACGCGGATCAAGCGTGTGCGGCGGATTGACGGCAAACGGGTCATCCTCGACATCAACCATTTTGTCAGCGAAGTGATTCCCGGCCTGTCTCTCGATATCGCCGAACAGTCGATCTACGCCCATATCGAACAGACTCTGCAGTTACAGATTGCCTACGCCCAACGCACCATCGAAGCCGTGCCGCGCAGCAAGGACGATCAACTGCACCTGGACCTCGACGGCCAGAGCCATGTGATCGTGGTCAGCAACCAGACCTTCCTTCAGGACGGTCGTCAGTTCGAGTACACCGAATCACGGCACACCCTCGACAAGTTCTACTTTTCCGACGTAGCCCGACGCTGACCCCCGCACGTTTCGAACAACAATGTGCGGTACATATGTAGTGCACTCCACTTGAGTGAACAGGCCATGCTTGGCCTTCATTTTCTCAAGGATGGAGAAAGCATGAACGCCCACCTACCACCGCCCCTGCCTAACGCCGCGGACAAAGCGGCTCTGAAGAAGATCGCCTTTACTGTCGTGCAAAACTGCCCCGGCCTGCAGGAAGCAGCACAGCAAGCTGCCCGTGATCTACTGGAAGCAAACGGCTTGTCGAGCCTCGATCCGGATCAGGTTTACTTCCATCGTTTCAAGACTGCCCAGAGCAGCGTCCACACGTTTACCGGTTGGGAGCACATCGATGAAAAGCCCTACGAATCGATGACCCTGACACAGCTGGTTATTCATCGTTTTCGCGCGACCGACCAGGACAACGCCGATCTTCTCGACTTGTACGGCGGTTTTTATACAAAAGGTCCGCAAACCGGGAATTTCGACGAAAAAAATCAGGTGCGACTGCATGGCAACGAGGTTTTGAAAGCGTTCTGGAGCCTCGATTTCAGTGGTCACTACACCGCCATCCTGACGGACTTCTGGAACACTCACGCCGACGATTTCCGCACCTTGGCCAAATGCAATTTTCTCAACAGGGCGGTGCAGGCTCTGGATCTTGGGCAGCTCACCAGTCATGACTTTCAATGGCTGGTAAATTCAGTGGTGGGGCCTGTCAGTTGGCCGGTCACCCTGAACATGCTGCAAGCGAGTCGAACTGCAACGGGGGATGTTTATGCCTTTGACGTCGACGGGCATGTCGCCACTCGGTTGCTGCGCATTGTTGACTCTGCGGGTCGGCAGATTATCTATCTGCCCGGTGAGGCCGAAGCATTCGTGATCAAGGACACGGCGGCGGATCTGCATTGGTGGGTGCTGGAGCAGATGAACGACGCGAAACGCCGCGCGTCCTTCCTGGATCACTTTGCCCTCGCCGACCGTCAACACATGAGCGAGAACGTGACCGATCTGATGAATCGCCTGGTGGGCACTTGGGGCCGGTCCGATCATCACCTGATCAACCGTACAAACCTGGTGCTGACCGATGATGCATTCAGTTGGCTGCGCGACTCGACTCGCCAGGCGATGTTTGCAGAAGCCCAACTGTCGCTGACATCCAATGGCGATCTGCGCAAAAAGCTGTGGATCGGCTACCTGAGTGGGGGCCTCAAGGTGTTCGGGCCGATGGCCACTGTCGGTTGGCCACTGGCATTGCCAGTGATTGGCGCCACCCTCGCCAGCATGGGTCTGAATATCGATCAGGCACAAAACGGCAAGACAAGGGCCGAGCGCAAGGCCGGCTTGCTGGGCGCAGTCTTGAGTGGCATCAACCTGTTATTCAACCTCCCATTACTTATCGACACCGGGTCGATGCTGGAGGTTGGCGCAGAAGTCGAGGCGGCGGAGGCCGCAGAAATGGCCGAGTACAACGAAGCCTTGAGTCCTGCTGTCGAGAGCGACAACCCATCGCCAATCATGGTGCCGGACGATGTCGATATCACCCTGCCGAATCTTCACGAGACCGTGCTGATCCCGGCGCAAAAAACCGCACCGCCGCCGGTGCCCGAACGCTATCAATGCAACGAGTTGCTCGACGGCACAGCACTCGACGAAGAGTCCGGGAAATACCACGGTGTTTACCGTCTCGACTCCGATCCGCCCTACGCCATTCTGATGAATGACACTCCCTACTATGTGCGCTACTTCGCCAATTCTCGCGGTAGTGGTGATTGGGCAATCGTTGACCCGGAGCGACCCAATCAGTTTGTCCACGCCTTACCGGTCCGCCTCAATGGCGCAGGCGAGTGGGAGCGGATGCCTGCACTGGGACTCAAAGGAGGCGGTCAATGCATGGGCAAAAAATGCACCCCGGATATCGAACTCGATACCTTCGAACCCGTACCGCCCGAGATACCCGCAGAAGAGGCGGCAGAACCGCAGCCCTCGACATCGCGCCCTCCACGTCCGGTGAACAGCGCCTACGACATCGATCCGCTCGTGCGCCGTTCGATAAGAGGCTGGGCGTTGAACCTCAACGAAACCCATGCCCAGTTACAGCCCGACGGGGCCGGTGGCTTTGGCATGGACGACCCGTTCGAGCTGCATGCCGTTGGTAAACGCCTGCTACTGCAGAGTTCAGCCAGAAGCTTTTTCAAGAATCTGCCGTGGATGATCCAGCCCGCGCGGCCAACGCTGCCCGAGCTCAGCGGCTCGATGCCACTGGCCGAACTTGTCGATGGCATTTTTGAAAACGCATCAGGTCTGGTGGTAGGAGAAACCCTTGATCGCATCGCCAGCATGCGTTTTCTGATTGAAAGCATGCCGGCATTGGCCCGCCACGCGAAAACCCTCTACCTGCGCGGGCTGCTCAGTGACTTCGCTCAGGTTGAACTGAATCGCTACTTCACCAGTGGCATTATGTCCGCGGACCTGCGCAGTTATTTGATCAGTCTCGGCACCGATCCGGGCGGTCGTTTCAACCCACTGAAACTGGTTCAGATAGCAGGAGCGAACGGGGTTCGAGTCCAGGCGCTCGACTGCGCCGCGAGCTACAAAATGAAAACACCTCTGCCCTCCGTCGACGAGCAAATGATGAGCACCTACCTGACAAACAACATCATGACCGGCGACGTCTACCTCAACAGCCCGCAGAAATGGATTGTCGTGACGGATGCTCAAAACACCAACACCTTCAGAGGACTACTGGGTGTCAGTGAGTTGAAGGGAGCAATCGGCCTGAGAATCGCTGAAGTCGGCCCCGGTGAAGACCTGGGCGTTGATGTCGATCCGGGTATTGAAGTACCACGCGGCAGCTCGCCCGGCGGCGCTGTCAGGCAAGGTAATCCGGACCTTCTGCGCGCCGACTTGCGATTGAAAGTTCAGGCACCTGAGCAGGCCTGGAGCGAGGAGACGCTGGAGAATCTTTTGTACAGGCGTGGCATGTATCTGTTTGAAAAAGCGGGGGACAGCTACACGCTGATCCACCGCAGCAAACAAGGCATGCTCCAGCGCACGCCGATAACTCGATTGAGCGACGGCAAAGTCTCCCTTCACCGACCTGCGTGGCAGCGGGTGAATGACATCGCGTACGCCAACCTGAAGGACATGTCTCAGCGGCTGTCCGATACCGGACTGATATTGCGTAGCCGGATCCCTGATTGAGGCTCTCCGGTTAAACATGAGCAGGGGAAACCCGACAACAAAAAATGCCCGTCAGCAAAACTGACGGGCATTTTTCATCAAGCTTCCTCCGCACTTGTGAAGCCAGCTAGCGCCTGCAGGACGTCCTGCAATCTGCCCTCCTCCAGCACTCCCACCCTATTATCAACAAGGGCAATGCGGTAGCCCGGTAGTGCACTGCCCTTGCGCGAATCAGTCATGCTCGATCTTTGTTTCTCAAGGATGAAGAACGCATGACCTCACCCGAACGACGTCTCCTGCCAAACGCAGCGGATAAAACTGCCCTCAAAGCCATTGCCGCGACTATCGTGCAGACCTGCCCGAGTTTGCTCGACGCAGCCCGGCAAGTCGCCAACGAAATCCTGGCGGAAAAAGGACTGTCCGGCCTCGATCCTGACCGGATTTACTTCCACCGTTTCAAAACGGCGCAGAGCAGTGCGTTGACCTTCACTGGTTGGGAACATGCGCTGGAAAAACCTTACGAAACGCTCACCCTCACGCAGTTGGTGATCCATCGCTTTCGCGCGACCGATCAAGACAACGCAGATCTGCTTGGCCTCTACTGCGGCTTCTACTCGGATGGCCCGGAGGCAGAGAACTTCAATCAGAGCAATGAAGTGCGATTGCTCGGCAGCGATGTGCTGAGGGCATTCTGGGATGTCGACTTCAGCGCGCGCTACACAGGTCAACTGACGAGATTCTGGCAAACCTCGGCGGATAACTTCCGCGCCCTGGCAAAGTGCAACTTTCTCAGTCTGGCTGTGCAGGCGCTGCAGCAGGGTGACCTGGATGGCGCTGATTTTCAGCGCATCGTCGGCTCGGTCATCGGGCCCGTCACTTGGCCCGTTACCTTGCAAATGCTGCAAGCGCTACACCCGGTCGGTGCTGAAGTGCGGGCGCTGGATCTCGATGGCCACGTCGCCTTCAATGCTCTGCGTCTGGTGGAAAGCAGTGGCCGCCAGACCCTTTACTTGCCAGGCGAGGCCCGAGCATTCCTCTTTAAGGACAATGAAGCGGATCTGCATTGGTGGATACTTGAGCAGATGAATTCAGACGACAAGCGCACGGCATTTCTCCAGCATTTCCCGCTGGCTGACCGTAATCACATCAACGAAAACCTCACCGATCTGATGAACCGCCTGGTGAGCACCTGGGGTCACAGCGATCACCGCATGATTAATCGCAGCAACGTCGCGATCAGCGGTGACGCATTCACTTGGTTGAGCGAGTCGACACGTTCAGGCATGGTTGCCGAGGCGCACTTGGCGCTCACGTCCAACAACGACCTGCGCAAAAAACTCTGGATCGGTTATTTGAGTGCCGGGCTGAAAGTATTCGGCCCGATGGCAGCGGTGGGCTGGCCCTTGGCGTTGCCTTTGATTGGCGCCAGCATCGCGAACATGGGATTGAACATCGATCAGGCCATCAACGGCATTACGCCCACCGAACGCAAGGCCGGTGTTACTGGTGCAGTGCTCAATGCCATCGACATTGTGTTCAGCATTCCGTTTCTGATCAGCACGGGCGCGCAACTTGAAGTGGGCCCGCAGGTGGATTTTGCCGAAGCTGAAGAAATGCTCGGGTTGATCGAGTTCACTTCGCCAGACTCACCCTTCTTGCCGCCTCTGGATCAACCGCCAGTCCCGGTGGTTGATCCAGAGGTAGCCGTTGAGCTGACAAACGAAATCCCCACCGAGACTCCCATCGCATCCATCCGGCCGTTGGCCACGGCTGCTGCGCGCCAAGGTTCGCCCTTGCCAAAGATTCCTGCCCGATATCGATGCAACGAATTACTGGTCCACCGCTCTGTAGAGGCAGCGCCGGGCAAATATGAAGGTATTTACCGCCTGGACAAGGATCCGGGCCATGCCATCGAAATGGAGGGTAGCGCGTACTACGTGCGCTACTTCGCCGACTCCGAAGACGCCGGCAACTGGGCCATCGTCAATCCCGAGCGACCCAATCAGTTCGCTTACTCGTTGCCAGTACGCTTCGGCAGTAGCGGCAAGTGGCAACGCATACCCGCCTTGCGTCTCAGGGGAGGCGGCCAATGCGTGGGCAAGGCCTGTTTCCTGGACTCCGACCTTTCCTCGTCCTCGGCCCAGGCTTCATCAACGCCGTCAGCGGAGCTTCCCCTCGTCGAACCGGTTTCACCGGTCGCGCGACCACTGCGCCTGGTGACGCCCCTCAACGACATCGAAGGCGTGGACATGGCGAGAATGAAAAGATGGGCAATGAACTTGCCCGAGACGTTCGCCGAGCTCTCCAGTGCAAACCGCGGTAAACCATCAAGTGTCGATACGTATGCGGCCTATTTTCGCGACAGACGCTCGTCCTTGCTAAACGAAGCCAAAGAGTATTACTCCGAGCTGAACTGGACCAACTTGCCCGCACGGCCCGTCATCCCGCCAATCGATGCCGCGATGCAGACGGCTGAGTTGATTGATCGCATCTTTGCCAATACCGATGGACTGGTCGTCGGCGAAACCCTTGATCGCATCGCCAGCACACGCTTCATGATCGAAAACATGCCGGCGTTCGCACGGCATATCAACACGCTGTACGTACGGGGTTTGCTGAGTGATTTTGCTCAGGCAGATCTCAACGACTTTTTCCTGTCGGGAGAGATGTCAGAGGATCTTCGAGGCTACTTGTCCAGCCTGGGTACTGACCCTGATGGCCGGTTCAACATGCTGGAATTGATCAAGGCTGCCCAGGCCAATGGCATCCGGACCCAAGGTCTTGAAGTCGCGCACAGTTACAAGCTGAAGATACCGCTGACTTCGATCGAAGAGCAGATGATCCACGCCCGGCTCGCCTCTCAAATCATGTGGGGTGACGAACTCCTCAACAGGCCAGGCAAATGGGTTGCCCTGGTCGAGGCAACGAGCACCAATACCTTCAGAAATCTGCCCGGCATCAGCGAACTCAGGGGTGGCATCGGGTTACGGATTGAAGAAGCGACATCCACCGAAGTGGCCGGCGTCAGGATAGACCCGGGACTGGAAGTCGCTCGGGGCCCGTTTGATAACGGGGCATCGACGCGCAACTCATCCGACTTTCTATTCGCTGATCTGCGCTTGCAGATCGAAACGCCTGTGCCGCGTTGGACTGAGGCAACAGTGAATACCCTGCTGAATCGCAACGGCATGTTCATGCTCGAAAAAACCCAGAATGCATACACGCTTGTGCGTCGCAACAGCGACGGCAATATTGTTCGAACAATGGTGAATCGCCGAGGGGATGGTCAGGTTTACATCTGGGCACAGTCGATGCCCCGAATCAGCGGCATCATGTTCCGTGACATCGGCGCGTTATCCCAGCGCCTGATAGAGATCGGCTTGACCCTGCAAAGTCGCTTACCCAGCTAACCCGTTTTCCGGGCATGAAACGAAAAAACCCTTGGCTTCAGGCCAAGGGTTTTTCGTTAATCAACTTGCAGCGGGATCATTCCCACTCAATGGTCGCCGGCGGCTTGCTCGACACGTCGTAAGTGACGCGGGAGATGCCTTCGATTTCATTGATGATGCGGCCGGAGACGGTTTCCAGCAATTCGTAGGGCAGGTGTGCCCAACGCGCGGTCATGAAGTCGATGGTCTCTACGGCACGCAGGGCCACGACCCAGGCGTAACGACGGCCGTCGCCAACAACGCCAACCGATTTCACTGGCTGGAACACCACGAAGGCCTGGCTGACTTTATGGTACCAGTCGGCTTTGCGCAGTTCTTCGATGAAGATGTGGTCAGCGCGACGCAGCAGGTCGGCGTATTCCTTCTTCACTTCACCGAGGATGCGCACGCCCAGACCCGGGCCCGGGAACGGGTGACGGTAGACCATGTCGTACGGCAGGCCCAGTTCCAGGCCCAGACGACGGACTTCGTCCTTGAACAGTTCGCGCAGTGGCTCGACCAGTTTCAGGTTCATTTCTTCCGGCAGGCCGCCCACGTTGTGGTGCGACTTGATTACGTGAGCCTTGCCGCTTTTCGCGCCAGCCGACTCGATCACGTCCGGGTAGATGGTGCCCTGCGCGAGGTACTTGATGTTTTCCAGTTTATTGGACTGGGCATCGAAGACGTCGATGAAGGTACGACCGATGATCTTGCGCTTCTTCTCCGGATCGGCTTCGCCGGCCAGGTTGTTGAGGAACTGATCTTCAGCGTTGGCGCGAATGACTTTGACGCCCATGTTCTCGGCGAACATGGCCATCACTTGCTCGCCTTCGTGCAGACGCAGCAGGCCATTGTCGACGAAGACGCAGGTCAGTTGGTCGCCGATGGCTTTGTGCAGCAGCGCGGCAACCACCGAGGAGTCAACACCACCGGACAGACCCAGCAGCACGTTGTCGGTGCCGACTTGTGCGCGGATGTTGGCAATGGCGTCTTCAGCGATCTTCGACGGGGTCCACAGGGCTTCACAGCCGCAGATGTCGAGGACAAAACGCGACAGGATGCGACCGCCCTGCTTGGTGTGGGTCACTTCCGGGTGGAACTGCACGCCGTAGTAACCACGGTCGTCGTTGAACATACCGGCGATCGGGCAGCTCGGGGTGCTGGCGAGGATGTGGAAGTCTTCCGGCATCCTGGTGACCTTGTCACCGTGGCTCATCCACACGTCGAGGCCGAACAGGCCGTCAGCGTCGATATGGTCTTCGATGCCGTCGAGCAGGCGGCTCTTGCCGACCACGTCAACGCGGGCGTAACCGAACTCACGCAGTTCGGAACCTTCAACCTTGCCGCCCAGTTGCTCGGCCATGGTCTGCATGCCGTAGCAGATACCGAAGACCGGTACGCCCAGATCGAACACTGCCTTTGGGCAGCGCGGGCTGTCGGCGACGTGCACGGACTCGGGGCCGCCGGCGAGGATGACGCCTTTAGGAGCGAATTCGCGGATCGCATCTTCGTCCATGTCGAACGGGTGCAGTTCGCAGTACACACCGATTTCACGCACGCGGCGGGCAATCAGTTGGGTGTATTGCGAACCGAAGTCGAGGATCAGGATGCGGTGAGCGTGAATATCGAGGGCCATGATTCAGTCTCGTCTAAGTCGTTCAGAAACAGTCGTGATTCAGAAACAACTCGGGGCTGAATCAAACAGCCCCGGTTGCTTACTTTATTGCTTGAAGGCTCAACCTACGCGGTAGTTTGGCGCTTCTTTGGTGATCTGCACGTCGTGAACGTGGGATTCGGCCATGCCAGCGCCGGTGATCCGCACGAATTCAGGCTTGGTGCGCATCTCTTCGATGTTGGCGCTGCCGGTGTAGCCCATCGAGGAACGCAGACCGCCCATCAACTGGTGAATGATCGCGCTCAGGGTGCCTTTGTAAGGAACACGGCCTTCGATGCCTTCCGGAACGAGTTTCTCGGCGCCTGCCGAGGAGTCCTGGAAGTAACGGTCGGAAGAACCTTGTGCCTGGGACATGGCGCCCAGCGATCCCATGCCGCGATAAGCCTTGTACGAACGGCCCTGGAACAGTTCGATTTCGCCCGGCGCTTCTTCAGTACCGGCGAACATCGAGCCCATCATCACGCAGGAAGCACCGGCTACGATGGCCTTGGACAGGTCACCGGAGAAACGGATGCCGCCGTCGGCGATCAACGGAACGCCAGTGCCTTCAAGGGCAGCGGCGACATTGGCGATGGCACTGATTTGCGGGACGCCGACACCGGCGACGATACGGGTGGTGCAGATCGAGCCAGGGCCGATACCGACCTTGACTGCGTCAGCGCCTGCTTCGGCCAGAGCCTTGGCAGCGGCGCCGGTGGCGATGTTGCCGCCGATCACCTGCACTTCAGGGAAATTCTCTTTGACCCAACGAACGCGGTCGATCACGCCTTTGGAGTGACCGTGCGCGGTATCGACTACCACGACGTCCACGCCAGCATTGACCAGAGCGGCAACGCGGTCACCGGTGTCTTTACCGGTGCCGACAGCGGCGCCAACGCGCAGACGACCTTGATCGTCCTTGCTGGCCAGCGGGTAGGCTTTGGCTTTTTCGATATCGTTGACGGTCATCATGCCTTTGAGGGCGAATTTGTCGTCGACGATCAGCACGCGCTCGATGCGGTGCTTGTGCAGCAGTTCGCGTGCTTCGTCCTTGCTCGCGCCTTCCTTGATCGTGACCAAACGCTCTTTGGGCGTCATCACTTCACGGACGGTGGCTTCCAGACGGCTTTCGAAACGCACGTCACGGGAGGTGACGATGCCGACCAGGTCGCCATCGTGCAGCACCGGAACGCCGGAAATGTTGTGCATGCGGGTCAATTCAAACAGATCACGAACCGTGGCATCAGCCTCGATGGTGATCGGATCCTTGACGACGCCGGCTTCGAACTTCTTGACCTTACGCACTTCGGCAGCTTGCTGCTCGATGGTCATGTTCTTGTGGATAATGCCGATGCCACCTTCCTGAGCCATGGCGATTGCCAAACGGGCTTCAGTGACGGTGTCCATTGCAGCAGAAACCAGAGGAATGTTCAGCTCGATGCCACGGGTAAGGCGGGTCTTGAGACTGACTTCGTTAGGAAGCACCTCGGAATAACCAGGCACTAAGAGAATGTCGTCGAATGTCAGAGCTTCTTGGCTGATACGCAGCATCGCGGGGGCTCCCGAGCGGGAAAATGGAAGCGCGCCATTATAGTCATCCACCCCCTGCTGTTCAATGTAAAACTCAGCTTAATATCAATGTTGCTGATGTACGGAGATCCCCGGCCCTACAGCTCCACCTTGACCCAAGAGACAGGTTGATCGAGCCAATCGGCGAACTCATCGATAAAGCTCTGCTTGAAGCCCGCCTCCAGCCAGTTGTTGAAGATGAAACCGAGGTTGGAAAACGCACATTCCTGCAAAAACAGAAAACCGTTGATGTCATCTTCATGCCCGCATTCCGGGCAAGTGAAGTTGTCGGTGCGACCTGGAAACCAGTCTTCAAGGCTTTCGAACAGCGCTTCGCCGACCTCGCGACGGCACTCGGCGCAACCGGCTTCTTCGAGAAAACCTTTGGCCGGGGTGTAGATGCAGCGTTTGGTGACGATCTCCAAGCCGTTGATCGGCTCACCAAACGGCAACGCTTGCGGGTGCAGCACCACGGCGCGCGCGCCGTCAGCGATCGCGTAAGCCATGCGATTGCCGGTGCGGCCACAGGTGCTCAGCTCTTCTTTGATGATGTTCTTGCGTACCAGCCAGCGCACGATCGCCCGCGCCCGGGGCTCGTGGACCGGCAGGGTGGAGATTTTCGGGACGATGATGCTTTGCGAATTCATGGAAAGTCCTGCGGTATGGCTTCTGACGCCTTCGCGAGCAGGCTCGCTCCCACAATGGAATGCAGTTCCCTGTGGGAGCGAGCCTGCTCGCGAAGAGGCCCTAAAGGCCGGCAGCTTAATCCCTGACGAAATCCGGTCAAGTGCTGAGGTAGCGCCCGATCAACGCCAGCCCGCTCGCTAGCACCAGCCATGTCACCAGCCGCACAAACGCTTCGCGCGACAACTTCATGGTCAACCGCCGCCCGATCCACAATCCCAACGCCATGGCCGGTAACAAACACAGCGCCAACATCAACAAGGGTAGCTCGGCATACACGCCGGCGATGGCAAAAAGACTTAAACGCACCACCGTGCTGCAACTGATCAGCGCACTTTGCGTGGCCCGAGCTGAGTCTTTCGGCAGTCGGCTGTTGAGATAAATCGCATATAAAAAGCCGCCACTGCCAAACAGCGCCCCAAACAACCCGCCCACCGTGCCCATCGGCACCGCCCACCCCGCCGACAATTGCGTCGGCCGCGCTTTCACCCACAGGCTGTAAATCGCGTAAGCGCTGATAAACAATCCCATCAATAACAGCAACACATCGGATTTGAGGTTGAGCAGGAAAATAACCCCAAGCGTACAGCCCACCGCCATGCATGGCAGTAGCCGCAACAACTCCGGTTTCGCCACATCCCGCCGCGACGGCAGCAGGTTGCCGAACGCCGCGACAAAATCCAGCAGCACCAGCAACGGTACGATCTTCGACAACGGCATGAACAGAATCAGGATCGGCCCGGCCACTAACGCCGTGCCGAACCCGGCAATGCCGAAAACGATATAGGCCAGGGCGATCCCCAGCCCAATCACCGCCCAGCCGCCGGCGCCCCACGCCCAGTCACTCAACAATCCCGCCACGCTCATCGATTCGCGTCCTTAATAAACCTGCAATGACTTTAGCCAGCGTCGAGCGTTGCGACTAATATCTTCAAAGCCACCGACCCATCTCAAAAAGGCATTGCTGTGCTTTCAACCCGTCAATTGCGTTACTTCGTGGAAATCGCCGAATGCGGCAGTTTCAGTGCGGCGGCCGAGCGCCTGTTTATCGCGCAATCGGCGCTGAGCCGGCAAATCAAGGACATGGAAACGCGTCTGCAAACACCGCTGTTCGAACGCACGGCACGCCAGCCCCGACTGACGGCGGCGGGCGAAGCGTTTTTGCCGCGGGCAAGAAATCTGCTCAATGAGCTGAGCAAGGCCAGCGCCATGGCCACTGAGGTCGGCAATGGTCAGCTCGGCACCTTGCGCCTCAGCCATTCCAGCACAGTGTCGATCAGCGGCCGTTTGCTCAGAGACATCGGCGCGTATCTGCAGCGACAACCCGGTGTATCGCTGGACATCGGCAAGTTGTCTTCCGAGGCGCAACTGGAAGAGTTGGCCGAGGGCCGACTCGATATTGGCTTGCTGCGCCTGCCGGTGTTACGCCAGCGTGAAGGGCTTCAGATTGTGCCGCTGTTTACTGAGCGGTTGCTGCTGGCGGTGCCGATGGATCATCGATTGGCGGAGGCTGAGCGAGTCGATCTGGCGCAATTGAAGGACGAAGCGTTCATCTCCATTCCACACCCGCAACGCGGCGGACTGAGCTACCTGTGTGCCGACTTGTGCATGCGCCAGGGTTTCTTCCCGAAAGCGGCGCGGGTGATGTCGCGCAAGACCACGCAGCTACAGTTGATTCGGGCCGGCTTCGGCATTGCACTGCTGCCGGAATCGATGCAGGACATCGCCCCGAGCGGCGTGCGTTTTGTACCGCTGGCCGATCCCGATTGCCAAAGCACCGTCGCCCTCGCCTATCGCCAGAATCCCACTCCGCTGATTCACCACTTCATCGAAAACTTCACAACCCCCTTGTAGGAGTGAGCCTGCTCGCGATAGCGGTTGAACATTCAACCTATCCTGCGACTGACACACCGCTATCGCGAGCAGGCTCACTCCTACAGGGGACTTGTGGTGATTCAACGGCAAATGCCTTTAAACTGCGCCCCATGATTAAAGATCCCTTTGCAAGACTTGGCCTGGACCGTGAAGTCCTGACCGTCAGCCAGCTCAACGGCCGCGCGCGGGTGTTGCTTGAAGACGTGTTCAGCAACATTTGGGTCGAAGGCGAAATCTCCAACCTCGCCCGCCCGGCGTCCGGCCACATCTATTTCACCCTCAAAGACAGCGGCGCGCAGGTGCGTTGCGCGCTGTTCCGGCAGAACGCCGCGCGAGTGCGCCAGGCGTTGAAGGACGGCTTGGCGGTGAAGGTGCGCGGCAAGGTCTCGCTGTTCGAGGGCCGTGGCGACTATCAGCTGATCCTCGACACTGTGGAGCCTGCCGGTGACGGCGCGCTGCGTCTGGCTTTCGATGCACTCAAAGAAAAGCTCAGCGCCGAAGGCCTGTTCAGTGCCGAACGCAAAGTGCCGCTGCCCGCGCATCCGCAACGCATCGGCATCATCAGTTCGCCGACCGGCGCGGTGATTCGCGACATCATCAGCGTGTTCCGCCGCCGTGCGCCGCAAGTGCAACTGACGCTGATTCCGACCGCCGTGCAGGGCCGCGAAGCCACCGCACAAATCGTTCGTGCGCTGAAAATGGCCGATGCCCGTGGCTTCGATGCGTTGATCCTCGCCCGTGGCGGCGGTTCGCTGGAAGACCTTTGGTGCTTCAACGAAGAAGCCGTGGCCCGTGCCGTTGATGCGTGCGTGACGCCGATTGTCAGCGCCGTCGGCCATGAAACCGATGTGTCGATCAGCGACTTTGTTGCCGACGTGCGCGCACCGACGCCATCTGCAGCTGCCGAGTTGCTCGCTCCGGATTCCAGTCATCTGATCCGTCAGGTCGAAAGCCTGCATCGCCGCTTGGTGATGCGCATGCGCGACCGTTTGATGCGTGATCGCCTGCGCCTGGAAGGCATGGCCCGTCGCCTGCGCCATCCCGGTGAACGTCTGCGCCAGCAAGCGCAGCGTCTGGACGATCTGGACATGCGCATGCGCCGGGCGTTCGAGCGTCACCTCAATACTCGCCGCGAACGCTTGATCCGCCTGGAAACCCGTCTCGCCGGGCAACATCCGGGACGGCAATTGGCGATGCTGCGCCAGCGACTCGACAGCCTCGCCGAACGCTTGCCCCGCGCCATGCGCGAAGGCCTGAAAAATCGCCGTCTGCAACTGCACAGCCAGATGCAGACGCTGCATGTTGTCAGCCCGTTGGCAACGCTCGGTCGTGGCTACAGCATTCTGCTCGATGAGCGTGGCCACGCAATCCGCAACGCCGCCCAGACCCACACCGGCCAGCGCCTGAAAGCCAAACTCGGCGAAGGCGAACTGCAAGTGCGCGTCGAGGACAATCACCTGACGCCTGTCACCCTCTCTTTACTGGACTGATCCATGCCGCGTTTTCTCGCTCCATTGTTTTTGCTCTGCCTGACCTTCAATGCCCACGCAGACAGTTACATCACCCGGCTGCTGAACAAACCGGTGCCGGGTGGCGTGGCGGTGGTTGATCTGGGCGCGGCCGCGCAGGCACCGAAAGCCACGTATCAGGGCAAACCGGTGCTGGTGGTGAAAGAACAGAACAACTGGCTGGCGATTGTCGGCGTGCCGTTGACGGTGAAGCCGGGCGCGCAGCAGATCAGCAGCGGTGGGCGCAATCTGCCATTCACCGTGGGCAACAAGAAATACCCGGAACAGCGCATTACCCTGAAGAACAAACAGCAAGTCAACCCGGATCAGTCGAACCTCAAACGCATCGAGGGTGAACTGGCCGAGCAGATCAAGGCGTATCGCAGCTTCAGCCCGAACACACCGAGCAATTTGCTGCTGGACAAACCGGTCAATGGGCCGCTGTCGAGCAAATTTGGTGTGCGTCGCTTCTTTAACGATGAAGAGCGCAACCCGCATGCGGGCCTCGACTTCGCGGTGCCGGCGGGTACGCCGATCAAGACCCCGGCGGCGGGCAAGGTGATCCTCACCGGCAATTACTTCTTCAACGGCAACACCGTGTTTGTCGACCATGGGCAGGGCTTTATCAGCATGTTCTGCCACATGTCGAAGATTGATGTGAAAGTCGGCGATCAACTGGCGCGCGGCGCGGTGGTCGGCAAGGTTGGCATGACCGGCCGCGCGACCGGCCCGCACATGCACTGGAATGTCAGCCTGAATGATGCGCGGGTGGATCCGGCGATTTTCATTGGCGCATTTCAACCTTGAATATGTGTTGAGGCGACCGGCCTCTTCGCGAGCAGGCTCGCTCCCACAGGGGATCTTAATCACAACAAAGATCCCCTGTGGGAACGAGCCTGCTCGCGAAGGCGGCCTATCAAACACCGCCACACTCAATGAATCTTCAAAAACTCAATTGCGCCCCAATCTAACCTCGCGCAAATATCACAATAATCAGCGACCTCCAGCGCAATAAAATCCTGCAAAAACCCGCTTTCCGAGTATTCCTCTCAATTTTTTCCGACTGCTTGCCAACCTCTCCCCCCGCGGTTAGGGTTGAAGGCATGAAAACCTCTCACACCCTCATTCAGCTTCGCCAGCACCGCAGCCTGTGCCTCGTCAGTGCACGACTGCCAGGCTGAATCGCGGCACCTCGTCCCACGCTTTTCCCAGAACATTCGTAACACCGGCAGGCCGCCTCTTTTCGGCCCAGACAATAAGGAATTTCCCGATGAGCATGCTCAAAGATCCGTCTTCGAAATACCGCGCGTTTCCTGTCATCAACCTGCCGGATCGCACCTGGCCGTCGAAAACCATCGACACCGCGCCGATCTGGTGCAGTTCCGACCTGCGTGACGGCAACCAGTCGCTGATCGAACCGATGGACGCGGTGAAAAAGCTGCGCTTCTGGAAAACCCTGGTGCAGGTCGGTGTAAAGGAAATCGAAGCCTCGTTCCCGGCCGCTTCGCAAACCGACTTCGACTTCGTGCGTACCCTGATCGAAGAAGGCCACATCCCGGACGACACCACCATTCAGGTGCTGACCCAGGGCCGTGAAGATTTGATCGAGCGTACTTTCGAATCCCTGCGCGGTGCGAAAAAAGCCATCGTTCACTTGTACAACGCCACCTCGCCTTCTTTCCGTCGCATCGTCTTCAACCAGGACAAGGACGGTATCAAGGCCATCGCCGTGAACGCGGCCAAGCTGTTCGTCAAATACGCGGCGATGCAGCCGGACACCGAGTGGACCTTCGAATACTCGCCGGAAACCTTCAGCGCCACCGAGCTGGAATTCGCCAAGGAAGTCTGTGACGCGGTGATCGAGGTGTGGAACCCGACGCCTGAGCACAAGATGATCCTCAACCTGCCCGCCACCGTTGAGTGCGCGACACCGAACATCTACGCCGATCAGATCGAGTGGTTCGGCCGCAATATCAACCGTCGTGACAGCGTGATCATCAGCCTGCACACCCACAACGACCGTGGCACTGGCGTCGCGGCTACCGAACTGGGCCTGATGGCTGGCGCCGATCGCGTCGAAGGCTGCCTGTTCGGCAACGGCGAGCGTACCGGTAACGTCGACCTCGTCACCGTCGCGTTGAACATGTACACCCAGGGTCTCGACCCGCAGCTGGACTTCTCCGACATCGACGGCGTGCGCAAAGTCGTCGAAGAGTGCAACCAGATTCAGGTTCACCCGCGTCACCCGTACGTTGGCGACCTGGTGCACACCGCGTTCTCCGGCTCGCACCAGGATGCAATCCGCAAGGGCTTCTCCCAGCAGAAACCAGACGCGCTTTGGGAAGTGCCGTACTTGCCGATCGACCCGGCCGACATTGGCCGCAGCTACGAGGCAGTTATTCGCGTCAACAGCCAGTCGGGCAAGGGCGGCATCGCTTACTTGCTGGAGCAGGAATACGGCATCAGCCTGCCACGTCGCATGCAGATCGAATTCAGCCAGGTGGTGCAGCGTGAAACCGATCGTCTCGGCCTGGAGATGACCGCCAAGCAGATCCACTCGCTGTTGATCAGCGAATACCTGCAAGCCAACACCCCGTACGCGCTGGTCAGCCATCGCCTGCAGGAAGAAAACGGCAACAGCGCCGTCGAAGTGGAAGTGGCGAGCAAAGGTCAGGGCGAAACCAACCTGCACTGGCGCGGCAAAGGCAACGGTGCGCTGGAAGCACTGGTCGCCGGCCTGCCGGTTCCGGTGGAGATCATGGACTACAACGAACACGCGATCGGCGCGGGCACCAATGCCAAGGCAGCGGCGTACATTGAGCTGCGTGTGAATGGCGAACGTGCGGTGCACGGCGTGGGTATCGATGAAAACATCACCACGGCCAGCTTCAAGGCCCTGTTCAGCGCGCTGAACCGCTCGCTGAGCCAGCCTGAGGCGAAAGCGGCGTAATCGACCGCTGAAATGCAAAAGGCCCCGGCGTTTGAACTTCGGGGCCTTTTTGTTGAAGATCAAAAGATCGCAGCCTTCGGCAGCTCCTACATTGTGATGTCGTACGCCATGTAGGAGCTGCCCAAGGCTGCGATCTTTTGCTTTTCAGGTGAACTCGAAGGTGTCGGCATCCAGATTCGCCGGGAAACGCTC
The DNA here is from genome assembly GCF_054790575.1 of Pseudomonas sp. MC6. NCBI lineage: Bacteria > Pseudomonadati > Pseudomonadota > Gammaproteobacteria > Pseudomonadales > Pseudomonadaceae > Pseudomonas > Pseudomonas sp. MC6. Next base: position 6,299,745 of record NZ_CP186504.1, on the reverse strand, counting down.
GCGATACGCCGCGAGCGGAGCCGCTTCCAGCACAGCCTTGAACACACCATCCGCCTCCCCCGCCGCCAGCAAGGTTTCACCCTGGAAATCCAGCACCTGACTGTCTCCGGTATACGCGAAGCCCTTGCCGTCGGTGCCAACGCGATTCACCGCCGCCACATAACAAAGGTTTTCGATCGCTCGCGCTGGCAACAGGCGATTCCAGTGCAGACGCCGCGCGCCTGGCCAGTTGGCGGTGTACAGCAATAGATCGGTGTCCTGGGCATCGCGGCTCCACACCGGGAAACGCAGGTCATAACAAATCAATGGCCGAATCCGCCAGCCCTTGAGTTCGAACTGCACCTGACGTTCGCCGGGGGTGTAGTGGTTATGCTCGCCCGCCATGCGAAACAGATGGCGCTTGTCGTAATGCAACACTTCGCCGTCCGGTCGCGCCCACAACAGGCGATTACGATGGCTACCGTCAGACGCCTGAATAATCACGCTGCCGGTAATCACCGCATCGAGTTTCGCCGCCTGAACGCGCAGCCATTTGCTGGTCGGGCCGTTCTCGGCTTCGGCAAGGGTCTCGGACTCCATGGAGAATCCGGTGGTGAACATTTCCGGCAGGATGATCAGATCAGCGCCCTGCGCCTGCTCCAGCAACTGCTCGAAATGCTCGAAGTTGGCCTGACGGTCGTGCCAGGCCAGGCTGGTCTGGATGAGCGCCAGGTTGAGATCGGGTAACGCACTCAGATCACGCATAGTTTTGCCGCCGCTTCACGCAGCGTCTCCTCGCGTTTGGCAAAGCACAGGCGCACCAGGCGCTGACCTTCGGGTGGGTTCTGGTAGAACACCGACACCGGAATACTCGCCACGCCGTGTTCGCGGGTCATCCACATGGCCATCTCGACGTCATTCAGGTCAGGACGGATCTGCGAGTAATCGACCAACTGAAAATAGGTGCCAGTGACACGGGTGAAGGTGAAGCGCGACGGCGCCAGCAGATCGCAGAACAGATCGCGCTTGGCCTGATAGAAGCCCGGCAGTTCTTCAACGTGTTCCGGGTGCTCGGCCATGTAATCGGCCAGCGCATATTGCAGCGGAGTGACACCGCAGAAGCTGACGTACTGATGAACTTTGCGCAATTCGGCCGTAAGCGCTGGTGGAGCAACGACGTAACCGGTTTTCCAGCCAGTGACGTGATAGGTCTTGCCGAACGAGCTGACCACGAAGGCGCGCTGATACAGCTCCTCATGGGCGAGCACGCTGACGTGCGGCACGCCGTCGAACACCAGATGTTCGTAGACTTCGTCGCTGATCAGATAGATGTCGCGATCGCGGATCAGCGCCGCCAGTTGATCGAGTTCGGCACGACTGATCAGTGCGCCGCTCGGGTTGTGCGGGGTGTTGATGACGATCATCTTCGTGCGCGGGCTCAGGGCCGCGGCGAGCTGATCGAAATCAATGGAGAAGTCGTCCGGGTTCAGTTGCACATGCACGCAACGACCGCCCGCCAACTCCGTTGCCGGTGCGTAGCTGTCATAGCACGGGTCGAACACGATGACTTCGTCGCCGCTGTGGATAACCGCTTGAATTGCACAGAAGATCGCCTGGGTCGCGCCCGGCGTGACCGTCACTTCGCTGTCGGCATTGACCTGCACGCCATAGCTGCGAGCAATCTTCGCCGCAATCTGCTCGCGCAAGGCCGGCAACCCGGTCATTGGCGAATATTGGTTATGACCACTGGCGATGTGCCGACCGACTGCATCGCGCAGTGACTGCGGGCCGTCAAAATCAGGAAAACCCTGGGACAGGTTGATCGCGCCGGTTTGCGCGGCGAGCTGAGACATCTGCGTGAAAATAGTGATGCCGACATTCGGCAGCTTACTGGTGATCATCGGGGGTTCCCTGCTCAACACCCGGCTCTGACGACGGCGCGGGAGGGCCCGAGGATAGCCCATCCGGCGCCCATAAAAAAAGGGCGCCGGATGGCACCCTTCTCTCATGTTGATCGTTCCCACGCTCTGCGTGGGAATGCAGCCTTAGACGCTCTGCGTCCACCGCTTTTGTGACGCAGAGCGTCACCGTATACATTCCCACGCGGAGCATGGGAACGATCAACGACCCGCGACCTTATTTCTTGTCGCGGCGCTTCTTGTCGGCTTTCTTGTGGTGCGACATCAAGCGACGCTTCTTGTTGACCTGGCGGTCGGTCAGCGTGGTCTTGTTGCCTTCGTACGGGTTCTCGCCGCCCTTGAACTCAATGCGGATCGGCGTACCGACCAGCTTCAGCACACGGCGGTAAGTGTTCTCCAGATAGCGCACGTACGACTTCGGCACTTTCTCGATCTGGTTACCGTGGATCACGATGATCGGCGGGTTGGCACCACCCAAGTGGGCGTAACGCAGCTTGATCCGGCGGTTGTTGACCATCGGTGGCGCATGCTCGCCCACCGCGTCTTCGAGAATCTGGGTCAGACGGTTGGTCGGCCAGCGGGTGACCGCCGACTTGAACGAGTTCTGTACGGAGGCGTAGAGGTTACCCACGCCAGTGCCGTGCAGGGCCGAGATGAAGTGAATGTCGGCGTAATCAACGAAGAACAGACGACGCTGCAGCTCGACCTTCACATAGTCGCGCTCGCTCGGCGTCATGCCGTCCCACTTGTTGATCGCGATCACCAGCGCACGACCCGACTCGATGGCAAAACCGAGCAGGTTGAGGTCGTGATCGACCACACCTTCGCGGGCGTCCATCACGAAGATCACCACGTTGGCGTCTTTGATCGCCTGCAGGGTTTTGACCACGGAGAATTTTTCGACTTCTTCGTGGATCTTGCCGCGCTTGCGCACACCCGCGGTGTCGATCAGCGTGTACTTCTCTTCATTGCGTTCGAACGGAATGTAGATACTGTCACGCGTGGTGCCGGGTTGGTCGTAGACGATTACGCGGTCTTCACCGAGCATGCGGTTGACCAGGGTCGACTTGCCCACGTTCGGACGGCCGATGATGGCGATCTTGATCCCGTCTTTTTCGCTTGGGCCAGGAATGCGCTTGGCTTCCTCGCCTTCGGCAACGATCTCTTCTTCGCCGTCTTCCGGCTCTTCTGCGTCTTTGGGGAAATCACCCAGGGCGATTTCCAGCATCTGGGTGATGCCACGGCCGTGAGCACCGGCGATCGGGATCGCGTGGCCCATACCCAACGGAGCGAATTCAGCGCGGGCCATTTCCGGGTCGATGTTGTCGACCTTGTTGGCGACCACGTAGGAACGCTTGTTACGTTTGCGCAGGTGTTCGGCGATCATCTGGTCGGCGGCGGTAAAACCGGCCTTGGCATCTACCAGGAACAGCACAACGTCTGCTTCTTCAATGGCTAGCAGCGACTGCTCGGCCATTTTTTCGTCCATACCGTGCTCGTCACCGGAGATACCACCGGTGTCGACCAGAATGTAGGAACGCCCTTGCCACTTGGCCTCACCGTACTGGCGATCACGGGTCAGACCGGACAAGTCGCCGACGATGGCGTCGCGAGTCCTGGTCAGGCGGTTGAACAAGGTGGACTTGCCGACGTTCGGTCGGCCCACCAGGGCGATTACGGGAACCATGCGGCTCTCCACTTCGTTATTTCAGAAAATACAAAAGCCGCTGCGAGGCAGCGGCTGGTGCTCGGGGCAACGCCTGTTAGCGCTGCAAGCCCCATGAATCCGGGGCCGCCTGGGGGTTTAACCCCAAGCATAGTTGTTACTTGATGGTCAGGGCTTCCAGTTTGCCGCTGTTGCCATAGACATAAATCGTGTCACCCACCACCAGCGGACGGGCACGCAGGCCGTCGCTGTCGATGCGCTCACGGCCGACGAAACGACCGTCAACCTGACTCAACAGGTGCAGATAACCTTCCAGGTCACCCACTGCAACATAGCTGGAGAACACTTCCGGAGCCGACAGTTGACGGCGAGCCAACGAATCGTTGCTCCACAATGCTGTGGTGGAACGCTCGTCGACGCCTTCAACGGTGCCCGAGGACAGGCTCACGTAAACGCTGCCGAAACCCTGAGCGATACCGGCATAGCTCGACGCATCGCGCTGCCAGAGTTGACGACCGCTTTCCAGATCCAGTGCCGCAACGCGCCCCTGGTAGCTGGCAACGTACAGCGTACCGCCGGACAACAGCAGACCGCCGTCGATATCGACCACGCGCTCCAGTTCCGAACGACCCTGTGGAATCGCGATCCGTTGTTCCCAGACCGGCACGCCGTTGGAAATGTCCAGAGCGACCACTTTACCGGTCGACAGGCCAGCCACCGCGAGGCGGTTGGTCACCAGCGGCGCACTGGTGCCACGCAGGGTCAGTACGGCCGGGGTGCTGTCATACACCCAACGCTGGGTACCGGTGGAAGCATCCAGACCGATCAGACGATCGTCCTGAGTCTGCACCACTACCACGTCACCGTTGTTGGCCGGTGGCGCCAAGACTTCGCTGTTGACGCGAGCGCGCCACTTCTCTTCACCGTTGCTGGTGTCGAGAGCAACGACTTCACCGCGCAGGGTGCCGATCAGCACCAGACCATAACCAACGCCGACAGCGCCGGAGACAGGCAGGTCAAGATCCTGCTTCCATTTCACGTCGCCGTTGCCGCGATCCATGGCCATCACCACGCCGGTTACATCAGCGGCGTAGATGGTGTCACCGTCGATCGCCGGCACCAGCATGTTGTAGGTTTCGCCCTGACCGTCACCGATCGAACGACTCCACTGCTTTTGCAGAACCACTTCTTCTTTGAAGTCGGTCAGTTCAGCCGGTGGCAATTCTTTCTTGCTGTTGCTGCTGCAACCCGCGGCCAGAAGGGCCAGAGCCAGCAATGCTGCATGCTTCCAACGGATCACGTCACGCATCCCCTTTGGCCAGGTCGTCGAGCTTGATTTGAAGGCCACCGACCGCCGCTTCATCCGACAGTGCCGCCTTGGCTTTTTGATACGCCTTGTTCGCGTCATCGGTACGGCCCAGCTGCACCAGCAGGTCGCCCTTGAGTTCTTCGCGAGTGGCCAGGAACGCTTTGTCGGCGTCGCCGTCGAGCAGTTTCAGGCCGTCTTCAGCCTTGTTCTGCGCGCCAAGCACCTGCGCCAGACGCTGACGGGCGATTTCGCCCAGCGCCGGGTTGGCCGGTTTGTCGACGATGGCTTTCAGCTCGGTAGCGGCGTCGTCCAGCTTGCCGCTGTCGACCGCCACTTTGGCCACGAACAGGCTGCCGTACTGCGCATAGGCAGAACCGCCGAACTCGCTGTTGAGCTTGCCGGCCAGGTCCGCAACGCGGGCAGCATCAGGCTTGCCGTCAGGCGTCAGCGTAGTTTCCAGCAGTTGCTGATAGAGCACCGAGGCGCCTTGCGACTGGTTGCTCTGATACTTGTGATAAGCCTGCCAGCCGAACACGATGACCAGCGCCAACAGGCCGCCGGTGACCAGAGGTTTGCCGTTGCGTGTCCACCAGTCCTTCAAATCCGCCAACTGTTCGTCTTCGGTACTCGACACCCCAATACTCCTTAATCGCTAAATCGGCTGTTTGGACAGCTTCAACCCTGCACGACGCAGGTGGCCAGGTGAGCGGCAAGCGCATCCCAGGCAATGCTTTGTTGTTCGCCCTGGCCACGCAGGGGTTTGAAACCTACCACTTGCTGGGCCATTTCGTCGTCACCGAGGATCAGTGCGTACAGCGCACCGCTCTTGTCGGCCTTCTTGAACTGGCTTTTGAAGCTGCCGGCGCCAGCATTGACTTGCAGACGCAGGTTTGGAAGTTGATCACGAACACGCTCAGCCAGGGCCAGACCGGCCAACTCGGCTTCTTCACCGAAGGCGCACAGATAGACATCAACCTGACGGGAGATTTCTTCCGGGATCTGTTCCAGGGTTTCCAGCATCAGTACCAGACGCTCGATGCCCATGGCGAAACCGACGCCGGTGGTTGGCTTGCCGCCCATCTGCTCGACCAGACCGTCGTAACGGCCACCCGCGCAAACAGTGCCCTGGGCGCCGAGCTTGTCGGTAACCCATTCGAATACGGTTTTGCTGTAGTAATCGAGGCCGCGCACCAGCTTCGGGTTGAGCACGTACGGAATGCCAACGGCATCCAGACGCGCTTTCAAACCTTCGAAGTGCGCACGGGATTCGTCGTCGAGGTAGTCGGCCATTTTCGGCGCATCGACCAGCACCGCTTGAGTGTCGGCATTTTTAGTGTCGAGCACGCGCAGCGGGTTGGTTTTCAGGCGACGCTGGCTGTCTTCGTCGAGTTTGTCGTGGTGCGCCGAGAGGTACTCGACCAGCGCTTCACGATAACGCCCACGGGACTCGCTGGTGCCGAGGCTGTTGAGTTCGAGTTTGACCGCATCACGGATGCCCAGCTCGCCCCACAGGCGCCAGGTCATGATGATCAGCTCGGCGTCGATGTCCGGACCGTCGAGGTTGAACACTTCCAGACCGATCTGGTGGAACTGACGATAACGACCTTTCTGCGGACGCTCGTGGCGGAACATCGGGCCGATGTACCAGAGTTTCTGCACTTGGCCGCCACCGGTGATGCCGTGCTCAAGCACAGCACGCACGCACGCCGCGGTGCCTTCCGGACGCAGGGTCAGGGAGTCGCCGTTGCGATCTTCGAAGGTGTACATCTCTTTTTCGACGATGTCGGTCACTTCACCGATCGAGCGCTTGAACAGCTCGGTGAACTCGACGATCGGCATGCGGATCTGCTTGTAACCGTAGTTATCCAGCAAACGCGCTACGGTGCCCTCGAAATAACGCCACAGCGGGGTCTGTTCGGGCAGGATGTCGTTCATGCCACGAATGGCTTGCAATGACTTGCTCACTTTAAATCCTTAAATTCGTTCGGCTCTTCAGTCAGGCTCAGCCGCGCGCAATAACCGCAGCGTCAGCTTCGACCTTTTCGGCCGCTTTCTGGCGGATCAGCTTTTCCAGCTCGTCCACCAGATTGTCATTCGTCAGTTTCTGCGACGGCTTGCCGTCGATGTAAATCAGGTTTGGCGTACCGCCGGTCAAGCCGATATGGGCTTCCTTGGCTTCGCCGGGGCCGTTGACCACGCAACCGATCACCGCGACATCCAGCGGCACCAGCAGGTCTTCAAGGCGCCCTTCCAGCTCGTTCATGGTTTTCACCACATCGAAGTTCTGCCGCGAGCAGCTCGGGCAGGCGATGAAGTTGATGCCACGGGAACGCAGATGCAAAGACTTGAGAATGTCGTAACCGACCTTCACTTCCTCGATCGGGTCGGCCGCCAGCGAGATGCGGATAGTATCGCCAATCCCCTCGGCGAGCAGCATACCTAGGCCCACGGCGGATTTCACTGTGCCCGAACGCAATCCACCGGCTTCGGTGATGCCCAGGTGCAGCGGCTGGACGATTTCTTTCGCCAGCAAGCGGTACGCTTCGACGGCCATGAACACGTCGGAAGCCTTCACGCTGACCTTGAAGTCCTGGAAATTCAGGCGCTCGAGGTGTTCAACGTGGCGCAGAGCGGACTCAACCAGCGCGGCTGGAGTCGGCTCGCCGTATTTCTTTTGCAGGTCTTTTTCCAGCGAACCGGCGTTGACGCCGATGCGGATCGGAATGCCGCGATCACGCGCTGCATCGACCACCGCACGAACACGGTCTTCACGACCGATGTTGCCCGGGTTGATGCGCAGGCAGTCCACACCCAGCTCAGCGACGCGCAAAGCGATCTTGTAGTCGAAGTGGATGTCGGCAACCAATGGCACCTTGACCAGTTGCTTGATCTTGCCGAACGCCTCGGCGGCGTCCATGTCCGGCACCGAAACGCGGACGATATCGACGCCAGCGGCTTCCAGACGATTGATTTGCGCAACGGTGGCCGCAACGTCATTGGTGTCGCTGTTGGTCATGCTCTGCACCGCGATCGGCGCATCGCCGCCCACCGGTACGTTGCCGACCCAGATCTTGCGCGAAACGCGACGTTTGATTGGAGATTCGCCGTGCATGACTTATTGACCCAACTTCAGGCGAGCAGTCTCGCCACTGGTGAACGGAGCGATATCGACCGGCTGGCCGTTGTAGCTGACCTGTGCAGCACGGGCAACGCCCAGACGCACGCTAAGCGGCGGCTTGCCGGAAACGCTGACGCTATCGCCTTTATGCTTCAGACCACTGAAAATCACTTTGCCACGGCCATCGGTCACTTGTGCCCAGCAATCGGCGCTGAACTGCAACTGGACCTGACCGTCGCCAGCCACCGGCGCGGTTGCTTCTGCGGTTGGCGCGGCGGTAGCAGGAGCAACCGGCGCAGTGGTGGTCGGTGCTGGAGTCGCGGGAGCGTTTGGTGCCGGGGTTGCCGGGGTAGCGACAACTGGCGCTGGCGTATGAGCCGGGGCGGTCGTCGTTGCCGCCGGCGCAACCGGTGCGGCCGGAGTGGTTGCCGGGGTGGTAGCTTCGGCACCGGTCGATTCAGCGGTGGTTTCAGACTGAGGCAGCGCCAGCGCTGTGGAAGTATCAGCCTGATTCTCCTCGACAGCCTGGTCTTCCGGCTCGTCAATCGGGTGAATCTGGGTCGTACCGTCAGCACCTTCGACTTCAACGTGCTCAGGCGCCAGCGACGTCAAGTCCTTGCTGCGCAGCGAGGTCTGATCCTGCCACCAGACGAAACCGCCGCCGATGACCGCGATCAGCAACAGCAGGCTGACAATACGCAGAATGGTGTGGGAAACCCGCACCGGCTCTTCGATACGGCCAAGGGCATGAACGTTGCTGCCCTGGGAATCGGTGCCAGTGGACTGGTCGAATTGCTGGACCAGAACGGTCTGGTCCATGCCGAGCAATTTGGCATAGGCGCGAATGTAACCGCGAGCGAAGGTATGCCCCGGCAGCTTGTCGAAAGCGCCGGCTTCAAGATTGCTCAGGGAAGTCACGGTGAGGTTGAGCTTGAGGGCCACTTCGGCCAGCGACCAGCCATTGCTTTCGCGGGCCTGGCGCAGGGTCTCACCGGGGTTAACGCGATTCGCTGCTACAACTTCGGGATGCGCCGCTTTCATCATTGCTCCGACAGGTATTGCTGATATTCCGGCGTACCGGGATAGAGTCGTTTTAATTGCAGGCCATAACTGGCGGCCTTGTCGCGATCTTCAAACACTTTTGCCAGCCGAACGCCGAGCAATAGACTACGTGCATTTTGTTCGGTCAGCAGGCTGAAACGGTCGTAATAGTCACGCGCGGGCACATAATGCCTGTCTTCGAAGGACAACTCAGCCATTTCCAGCAATGCACGCGGTTGTTGACGATTCAGACGCAGTGCCTTTTCCAGCTGTTGCTGCGCCAGATCACGCTGACCGAGCTTCGCGGCCGTCATGCCGAGGTTCTCGAACACACGCGAACGCTCAGGATACAGGGTATCGGCAGCGGCCTGTTCAAAACGCTCGTAGGCTTCTTTATAACGCTGTTCTTCGTAGAGAAAACTGCCGTAGTTGTTGAGGATGCGCGCATCGGCAGGACGGGAGGACAAAGCCTTGCGGAAGTGTTCGTCGGCCAGCTCAGGCTCCATTTCGGACTGGAACACCAAGCCGAGAGCAGCGTTGGCGTCAGGATCGGAACCATCGATTTCCAGCGCCTTCTTCAGCGGCACCTTGGCCCGCTCGGTCATGCCTTGCTGCAAGTATCCCAGCCCCAACTGCACGTAGGCAGCCCGCGCTTCATCGCGGCCCTTGCTGGTCTTCATCGGGTTGTAGTCACCCGACAGGACACAACCAGCACACAGGCTGGCCAACAGCAACAGCAGCGCAAAGCGCAGGGACATAGAGATCCTCTCTTAATTTGTGTTCGCGGCGTTCTGTGCCAGATCGCTGTCGGCGCTCAACTCGCGCACGGCGATGTAACGTTCGCTGCGACGGGTGCGATCCAGCACCTGCCCTACCAATTGACCACATGCAGCGTCGATGTCTTCACCACGGGTGGTGCGGACGGTGACGTTGAAACCGGCCTGATGCAACTGATCCTGGAAACGACGGATCGCGTTGTTGCTTGGCCGCTCGTACCCGGAATGCGGGAACGGGTTGAACGGAATCAGGTTGATCTTGCACGGAATATTCTTCAGTAGCTCGATCATCTCGACGGCGTGCTCGACCTTGTCGTTGATGTCCTTGAGCAAGGTGTACTCGATGGTCAGCACGCGTTTTTCGCCCAGGGACGACATGTAGCGCTGGCACGACTCGAGCAACATCTTAAGCGGATATTTCTTGTTGATCGGCACCAATTGGTTACGCAATGCGTCATTCGGTGCGTGCAGCGACAACGCCAGGGAGACGTCGATGTGCTTGGCCAGCTCATCGATCATCGGCACCACGCCCGAAGTGGACAGGGTTACGCGGCGCTTGGAAATCCCGTAGCCGAGGTCATCCATCATCAGATGCATGGCGGCGACGACGTTGTCGAAGTTCAGCAGCGGCTCACCCATGCCCATCATCACCACGTTGGTGATGGCACGGTCGACGGTTGCCGGGACGCTGCCGAAAGATTTGTTGGCAATCCACACCTGACCGATGACTTCGGCGGCGGTGAGGTTGCTATTGAAGCCTTGCTTGCCGGTGGAGCAGAAACTGCAATCCAGGGCACAGCCTGCCTGGGACGAAACGCACAATGTGCCGCGCTTGCCCTGGGGAATGTACACGGTCTCGACGCAGCTGCCGGACGCCACGCGCACCACCCACTTACGGGTGCCGTCGCTGGAGATGTCCTCGCTGACCACTTCCGGACCACGGACCTCAGCAATAGCCTTGAGCTTGTCGCGCAAGGCCTTGCTGACGTTCGTCATGGCGTCGAAATCATCGACGCCAAAGTGGTGAATCCATTTCATTACCTGACCGGCACGGAAACGCTTCTCCCCGATTGAGTCGAAGAATTTTTCCATTTCCTGTTGAGTCAGACCCAGCAGGTTGGTTTTTACAGTCGATGTAGTCATGGATTCACCTTCACTCTTAAGCCAATGCTTAGCGAGTGGTTACTTCAGTAGCTGCGAAGAAGTACGAGATTTCACGAGCAGCTGCGGCTTCGGAGTCCGAACCGTGAACAGCGTTGGCGTCGATGGAATCAGCGAAGTCAGCGCGGATGGTGCCGGCAGCAGCTTCTTTAGGGTTGGTAGCGCCCATCAGCTCACGGTTCAGAGCGATAGCGTTTTCGCCTTCCAGAACCTGAACAACAACAGGACCGGAGATCATGAAAGCAACCAGGTCGCCGAAGAAACCACGAGCGCTGTGCTCAGCGTAGAAGCCTTCAGCTTCAGCTTTGGACAGTTGCTTCAGTTTCGAAGCTACAACGCGCAGGCCGGCTTTTTCGAAACGGGTGGTGATTTCGCCGATGACGTTTTTTGCAACAGCGTCAGGCTTGATGATGGAGAAAGTGCGTTGAACAGCCATGGTGTAACTCCAGAAACGGTAATTTGCGAAAAATTAAACCCGCGAATTATACGCGGGTTCTTGGGTATTGCCTAACCTGCGAGGACGATCAGTCCAATTCTTCAGCCCAGAGCGTCTGAACCGCTTCCAACACCTTCTCGCCTACGCGACCAGAGGTGTTGTCAAAATCCGGCAGTTCTTTGATCCATTGCTGCAAGTCGACGAAATTGACAGAAAACGGATCTACACCCGGCTTGGTCGCGGCCAGTTCTTCTGCAATACGTTGAACATCATTCCAACCGTAGCTCATGACAGTCTTACCAGTCAGTGCGGCGCTTCAGCCGCATGGTTAAGCGAATATTTCGGAATTTCGACGGTGATGTCTTCTTCACCGACGATCGCCTGGCAAGCCAGACGCGATTGCGCTTCCAGGCCCCAGGCGCGATCGAGGAAGTCTTCTTCCAGCTCGTCAGCCTCTTCCATCGAGTCGAAACCCTCGCGGATGATGCAGTGGCAAGTGGTGCAAGCACAGACGCCGCCGCAGGCGCTTTCCATCTCGATGTGGTGTTCGTGGGCCAGTTCGAGAATCGAGGTGCCGGGCGCAGCCTCGACCACCATGCCTTCAGGGCAGAACTTCTCGTGGGGCAGAAAAATGACCTGCGGCATCAGATATCCTCGATTTCATTCAGATTGCGCCCCGACAGAGCGGCTTTCACCGTCAGATCCATGCGGCGGGCAGCAAAAGCATCGGTCACTTGCGACAGACGCTTGGTCTGCTGCTCGATGGCGTAACCATCAGTGCCTTTCATCAGTTCGGCCAGTTCCTGCAACTGCAGATCGATGACCATGCGCTCTTCGGCGTCGAGCAAACGCTCGCCATCGGCCTCCAGAGCACCCTGCACCGCTTCGATCAAGCGTTGGGCATCGACTTGCTGCTCACGCAGAACGCGGGCGACCTTGTCGTCATTGGCGTGCTGGAACGAATCCTTGAGCATCTTGGCGATTTCGCCGTCGGTCAGACCGTAGGACGGCTTGACCTGAATGCTCGCCTCAACGCCCGAACCCAGCTCACGAGCGGAAACGCTGAGCAGACCGTCGGCATCGACCTGGAAGGTCACGCGAATCTTCGCTGCACCAGCCACCATCGCTGGAATGCCGCGCAATTCGAAGCGCGCCAGGGAGCGACAGTCGCTGATCAGCTCGCGCTCACCCTGCAGGACGTGGATCGCCATGGCCGACTGGCCGTCTTTATACGTAGTGAAATCTTGTGCGCGAGCGACAGGGATGGTGGTGTTGCGCGGAATCACCTTCTCCATCAGGCCGCCCATGGTTTCCAGCCCCAGGGACAGCGGAATCACGTCGAGCAGCAGCAGTTCGCCGCCATCGCGCTTGTTGCCCGCCAGGGTATCGGCCTGGATCGCGGCACCGATGGCCACCACTTGATCCGGATCGATTTCAGTCAAAGGCTGACGACCAAAAGCTTCGGCAACGGCTTCGCGAACACGCGGAACCCGAGTCGAACCGCCGACCATGACCACGGCGTGCACATCTTCCAGCTCGATGCCGGAGTCGCGAACGGCACGGCGGCAGGCTTTCAGGCTGCGCGCGACCATTGGCTCGATCAGCGCATCGAAGGCTTCGCGGGTCAGCGGTGCTTTCCAGTCGCCATAGGCCACTTCAACGCTGGCCGAGTCGGTCAGGGCTTCTTTGGCCGCACAAGCGGTTTGCAGCAGATTGCGTTGTGCGCCCGGATCGAGATCGGCGGACAAGCCGGCGCTCTCGATGATCCAGCCGGCAATCGCGTGATCGAAGTCATCGCCGCCCAGCGCGCTGTCGCCGCCAGTGGCCAAAACTTCGAAAACACCGCCGGTCAGACGCAGAATGGAAATATCGAAAGTACCGCCGCCGAGGTCATAAATGGCGACCAGGCCTTCAGCGTGCTGATCCAGACCGTATGCCACAGCCGCTGCGGTCGGCTCATTGAGCAAACGCAGCACGTTCAGACCGGCGAGTTTCGCCGCATCTTTAGTGGCTTGACGCTGAGCATCGTCGAAATACGCCGGAACGGTAATCACCGCACCCACCAGTTCGCCACCCAAGGTCGCTTCAGCGCGCTGACGCAGGACCTTGAGGATATCGGCGGAGACTTCGACCGGGCTTTTCGGGCCCTGCACGGTGTCGATAAACGGCATGTGCGACTCGCCACCGACAAAGCGGTAGGGCAGTTGCTCGCCCAATTGCTTGACGTCGGACAGACCACGACCCATCAAGCGCTTGACCGACAGCACAGTGTTCAAAGGATCGGAAGCGGCAGCCAGCTTGGCCGACTCGCCGACTTCGACGTGATCGGCGTGGTAACGCACAGCGGACGGCAGGATGACCTGCCCGTTTGCGTCGGCCAACGGCTCGGAAAGACCACTGCGCAACGCAGCGACCAGCGAATTGGTAGTGCCCAAGTCGATCCCCACAGCCAGACGACGCTGGTGCGGTTGAGGACTTTGGCCGGGTTCGGCGATCTGCAGTAGGGCCATCGTGATCAGGACTTATCTGTATATCAGGCGTGCGACCGGAGCGGCACTGGGTTAATCGTCGAGGCGCTCTTCTAACTGGCGCACTTCGTAGGTGAGCTTGTCGAGGAACTGCATGCGCCGCATCAGGCGTTCGGCCTGTTCGCGTTGCGCCGCATCATCCCAACAGGCTGCGAAGCTTTCATTGAGTTCTTCCTGAGCCACTTTCAAGCGCCGCTTGAACACCGCGACACCGTCGAGGTCGGCACTGTCCTGGAGGTCTTCGAGCTCTTCGCGCCATTGCATCTGCTGCAGAAGAAACTCGGGATCATGGACGGTGACTTCCATCGGCACTTCATGCCCGCTGATGGTCAGCAGGTAGCGTGCGCGCTGGGCCGGACTCTTGAGCGTCTGATAGGCGTCGTTGAGCCGTGCAGATTGCTCGAGTGCCGACCGCTGCTCACGCTCGGAAGCGTCGGCAAAGCGGTCAGGATGAACGCCGCGCGCCAACTCACGATAGCGCGTGGCCAACTGCTCGAGATCCAGACGGAAACCCGGTTGCAGCTCGAATAAAGCGAAATGACAAGGAATACCCACGACAAGCCTCAGATGTTGAAGCTTTCGCCGCAGCCACATTCACCGCGTACGTTGGGGTTGTTGAACTTGAAGCCTTCGTTCAACCCTTCCTTGACGAAATCGAGCTCGGTGCCGTCCAGGTAGGCGAGGCTTTTCGGGTCGATGATCACTTTTTCGCCGTGACTCTCGAACACCTGATCCTCTGCAACCACCTCGTCGACAAACTCCAGCACGTAGGCAAGGCCGGAACAGCCTGTGGTGCGAACACCCAGACGAATCCCTTCACCTTTGCCGCGCCCGTCGAGGGAGCGCCGCACGTGTCGAGCAGCCGCTTCTGTCATGCTGATAGCCATCGGTGACTCCTTACTCGTCGCCAAATCCAGAAAGTCAGATCAAGCCTTTCTTCTGCTTGTAATCGCGAACAGCCGCTTTGATAGCGTCTTCAGCCAGTACCGAGCAGTGAATTTTCACTGGCGGCAGGGCCAGTTCTTCGGCCAGCTGAGTGTTCTTGATAGTTTCTGCTTCGTCCAGGGTCTTGCCCTTCATCCACTCGGTGGCGAGGGAGCTGGAAGCGATAGCCGAACCGCAGCCGTAGGTCTTGAACTTGGCATCTTCGATGATGCCAGCGTCGTTGACCTTGATTTGCAGACGCATCACGTCGCCGCACGCCGGAGCGCCGACCATGCCGGTGCCGACATCAGGATCTTCCGCGTTCATCTTGCCGACGTTGCGCGGGTTTTCGTAGTGGTCGATGACCTTTTCGCTGTAAGCCATGATTCTCAATCCTCACTCATCAGGGCCGCTCTTGAGACCCTGCAACTGCGCTGCGTAAACCGCCACGTCGCTACAGGATCTGTATCTGGCGGCTTCTATATTTAGTGTGCCGCCCACTCGATTTTCGAGATATCGACGCCGTCTTTGTACATGTCCCACAGCGGCGACAAAGCGCGCAGCTTGGTAACGGCCTCGCAGACTTTCTGCGCGGCGTAGTCGATTTCTTCTTCGGTGGTGAAACGCCCGAAGGTGAAGCGGATCGAGCTGTGTGCCAGTTCGTCGTTGCGGCCCAGGGCGCGCAGTACGTACGAAGGCTCCAGCGACGCCGAGGTGCAAGCCGAACCGGACGATACCGCGAGATCCTTGAGCGCCATGATCAGCGACTCGCCTTCAACGTAGTTGAAGCTCAGGTTCAGGTTGTGCGGAACGCGGGCGGTCAGGCTGCCGTTGACGTACAGCTCTTCCAGATGCTCGACCTGCTTGTAAAAACGGTCGCTCAAGGCTTTGATACGGACGTTTTCAGCAGCCATGTCTTCTTTGGCTACACGGAACGCTTCACCCATGCCGACGATCTGATGGGTCGCCAGAGTGCCGGAACGCATGCCGCGCTCGTGACCGCCGCCGTGCATGGTCGCTTCGATGCGCACACGCGGCTTGCGGCTGACGTACAGCGCGCCGATGCCTTTAGGGCCGTAGGTTTTGTGAGCGGAGAACGACATCATGTCGACTTTCAGTTTCTGCAGGTCGATGTCGACCTTGCCAGTGGACTGAGCGGCGTCGACGTGGAACAGAACGCCCTTGGCGCGGAGCATTTCGCCAATAGCGGCGATGTCGTTGACGGTGCCGATTTCGTTGTTCACGTGCATCACGGAGACCAGGATGGTGTCTTCGCGCAGTGCAGCTTCAATCATGGCCGGGGTGATCAGACCGTCTTCGGTCGGCTCGAGGTAAGTGACCTCGAAACCTTCACGCTCAAGTTGGCGCATGGTGTCAAGGACAGCCTTGTGCTCAATCTTGGAGGTGATCAGGTGCTTGCCCTTGGAACCGTAGAAATGCGCCGCACCCTTGATTGCCAGGTTATCGGATTCGGTCGCGCCCGAGGTCCAGACGATTTCGCGCGGGTCGGCATTGACCAGATCGGCCACCTGACGACGGGCGTTTTCGACGGACTCTTCAGCCTTCCAGCCGAATACGTGGGAACGGGACGCCGGGTTACCGAAGTTTCCGTCGACCAGCAGGCATTCACTCATCTTTTGCGCAACACGCGGATCAACCGGGGTGGTCGCAGAGTAATCAAGGTAAATCGGCAATTTCATGGACTATCTCCTAAATCAGGGCTGGCGTGCCGCTAGCTCTTTGGCTGTCATTCGACGGCGGACGCTTCAATCTTGTCCAGGCGTGGCGCCTTGCTGTTGCAACGACGCTGGTCCTGACGCTGGGCTACTTCTTGCACCTCACGGCGAGTCACAAGATCAGCCAAGCTGATACCACTTAGAAATTCGTGAATCTGCAGGCTCAAATCGCACCACAGATGATGGGTCAGGCAAGTGTCGCCGGAATGGCAATCGCCTTGGCCCTGGCATTTGGTGGCATCGACCGATTCGTTTACCGCATCGATCACCTGGGCGACCTGGATGCCCTGCATGTCGCGGGACAACTGGTAGCCACCACCCGGACCGCGAACGCTGGAAACCAGGTTACTGCGGCGCAGCTTGGCGAACAGCTGTTCGAGGTAGGACAGGGAGATGCCTTGGCGCTCGGAGATATCGGCCAGGGACACGGGCCCGTGCTGCGCGTGCAACGCCAGGTCAAGCATGGCGGTCACGGCGTATCGGCCTTTTGTAGTCAGTCGCATGGACAGTTACCACGGAGTTCAGAATGGGGCGAGTATGCAATTCCCGAGTATTTAAGTCAACTTTAAGACCTAGTACTTTAGTCAGGATTACCCGCAAAAGAGCGCGCGAATGATAGCAGGGTCTGCGGCCTAATGGCACACCGACTGGCGCAAGCCTGTGTAGGAGCTGCCGCAGGCTGCGATCTTTTGATTTTGCTCTGTTAGAAGATCAAGGTATCGCAGCCTTCGGCAGCTCCTACAGGGGAATGTCAGCTAGCCTTGGATTCGTCTTTGCCTTTGACGCAGGCGAAGTCTTCTTCACGCAGTTCAGGCAGATCTTTCGCACAGTAATTGCTGCCCAGATCCTTCAGCGCGCCGCACATCCCCTCCAGCCGCCCGTCCACCGCTTGCAGATGGTCGAGCAACTGACCGATGGCGCGCGCCACCGGGTCGGGCATGTCTTCACTGACGCCGTAGGCATCGAAACCGATCTTCTCGGCCATGGCCTTACGCTTGGCATCCTGCTCCTCATCGGATTTGACGATGATTCGCCCAGGAATACCGACAACCGTGGCGCCTGGCGGCACTTCTTTGGTCACCACGGCATTGGAACCGACCTTGGCACCGGCGCCGACCGTGAAAGGACCGAGCACCTTGGCGCCCGCGCCCACGACCACACCATCACCCAGCGTCGGGTGACGCTTGCCTTTGTTCCAGCTGGTACCACCGAGAGTCACGCCCTGATATATCGTCACGTCATCGCCAATCTCAGCGGTTTCACCGATGACGATGCCCATGCCGTGGTCGATAAAGAAACGACGACCGACCTTGGCGCCCGGATGAATTTCGATCCCGGTCAACCAGCGACCGAAGTTTGATACCAGCCGCGCCAGCCATTTCAGCTCGTTGCGCCAGAGCATGCCGGCCAATCGATGAATCCAGATTGCATGCATACCGGGGTAGCAAGTCAGGACTTCAAAAGCGTTACGCGCCGCCGGATCTCGATGGAATACGCTCTGGATATCTTCACGCAAACGCTCAAACATCATTTAGTCCTTCCGCTTAAGAAGCTCACCACGGGCCGCTTTCTGGGTTTCCGTGAGGATGCCACGCAAAATATTCATTTCCGCCCGACTGACCGAGCTGCGTCCGTACAACCGGCGCAGGCGCGCCATCAGGTGCCGTGGTTTTTCCGGATCGAGGAATTCGATGGCGACCAGCGTCTGTTCCAGATGCTCATAAAAGCGCTCCAGCTCATCCATGGTCGCCAGCTCGGCGCTTTTCACCGAGGCCACTTCTTCTTTCTCGATCTTGCTCGGCTGACCTTGTGCGGCCAGCCAGGCCATACGCACTTCGTAGCTCAACACCTGCACCGCCGCGCCAAGGTTCAGCGAACTGAACTCAGGGTCGGAGGGAATGTGCACGTGAAAGTGACATCGCTGCAGCTCGTCATTGGTCAGGCCGGAATCTTCACGACCAAACACCAGCGCAATTTCAGCGCCCTGCCCGGCCTCCTCAACCACTTTGGTCCCGCATTCGCGCGGATCCAGCAGCGGCCAGGGAATTCGACGGTCACGGGCGCTGGTGCCGAGCACCAGATTGCAGCCGACCAAGGCGTCTTCCAAGGTGGCGACGACTTGCGCGTTTTCAAGGATGTCACCGGCACCGGAGGCGCGAGCATCGGCCTCGTGATGCGGAAACAGGCGCGGTTCGACCAGCACCAGTCGCGACAGACCCATGTTTTTCATGGCGCGCGCGGCCCCGCCGATATTGCCGGGGTGGCTGGTATTGACCAGGACAACACGAATGTTCTGCAGCAAGGGAGGCGCTCTCGGACACAGGAAAGGGGTGCAAATCTTACAGAACAGCCTACCGTTAAGCTATGAAAGCGAACAGCGTCCTTCACCTGAAGAAAAGTTCTGATAGAATGCGCGGCTTTCTTTAACAACCTTAGGTGACACATCCATGCAGCCCATGCTGAATATCGCGCTGCGCGCCGCCCGCAGCGCCAGTGAACTGATCTTCCGCTCCATCGAGCGCCTGGATACCATCAAGGTCGACGAAAAAGACGCCAAGGATTATGTATCCGAGGTCGATCGCGCCGCTGAACAGAAAATCATCGACGCGCTGCGCAAGGCTTACCCGAACCACTCCATCCGCGGTGAAGAGACTGGCCTGCACGCCGGTACCGGCATCGAAGGCGAAGAGTACCTGTGGATCATCGATCCACTGGACGGCACCACCAACTTCCTGCGCGGCATTCCTCACTTCGCTGTCAGCATCGCCTGCAAATACCGCGGTCGCCTGGAACACGCTGTTGTTCTGGATCCGGTTCGTCAGGAAGAATTCACCGCCAGCCGTGGTCGCGGCGCCCAACTGAACGGTCGTCGCCTGCGCGTCAGCGGTCGCACCAGCCTCGACGGCGCCCTGCTGGGTACCGGCTTCCCGTTCCGTGACGACCAGATGGACAACCTCGACAACTACCTGGGCATGTTCCGCGCCCTGGTTGGCCAGACTGCCGGTATCCGCCGCGCCGGTTCGGCGAGCCTGGACCTGGCTTATGTGGCTGCCGGTCGTTTCGATGCGTTCTGGGAATCGGGCCTGTCCGAGTGGGACATGGCTGCAGGCGCCCTGCTGATTCAAGAAGCCGGCGGCCTGGTGAGCGACTTCACCGGCGGTCACGACTTCCTTGAAAAAGGCCACATCGTTGCCGGCAACACCAAATGCTTCAAGGCAGTACTGACGGCGATCCAGCCGCACCTGCCGGCTTCGCTGAAGCGCTAAGCTTCACGCGAAAGGAAAAAAGCATCCTTTGGGGTGCTTTTTTATGCCTGGAATTCGTCACCCGCCACACCACGAGACCAATGTAGGAGTGAGCCTGCTCGCGATAGCGGTGTACCAGTCACCATCTGTTTTGAATGATAAATAGCTATCGCGAGCAGGCTCACCCCTACAGGGGATTTGCTGTGCTGCTTAAATGGCGGGCACAAAAAAAGCACCCCGCAGGGTGCTTCTTGTTAAAACAGCCGGCCTTTACTGAGCCGGCTCATTCTGCGACAGAATCAGCTTGCCTTCCTTGTCGACCGGAATCTGGTTGCCCGGATCACGATCCATCCGCACCTTGCCTTCCTTGCCATCGAGCGAGTAACGCACGTCGTAACCGACGACCTTGTCGCTGATGTCGTTGACCGTGTTGCAGCGGGTTTGCGTGGTGGTGTAGGTGTCACGCTCTTGCATGCCTTCCTGCACCTTGTTACCCGCATAACCGCCACCGACCGCACCGGCCACCGTGGCAATTTTCTTGCCGGTGCCGCCGCCAATCTGATTACCCAGCAAACCACCTGCCAGCGCACCGACGACGGTACCGGCAATCTGATGCTGATCCTTTACCGGTGCCTGACGAGTCACTGTCACGTCCTTGCACACTTCACGTGGAGTCTTGATCTGTGTTTTAACCGGTTCAACGGCCAATACTTGCGCATACTCAGGGCCGCTTTTAACCAGGCTGTAGGTGGCAACAGCACCCCCGGCAGTCACACCGACAGCACCCAATACCGCACCAACCAGCAACGACTTGTTCACATGAACCTCCTGACCATCACATGCGGGACGCGCCCGCGCTTCTCCCAGCCTTGGAGCATAAAAAAAGGCGCGAGTTCAACTCGCGCCTTTCTTGGGCTGACAGCCGGGAAAACGATGGCCGTTATGGACGGTCGTCGACTTCCTTCTCGGTGTTGGCCGGAGGAATCAGATCCTCGGTGGTCAGGTTCAGCCAGATCAGCACCACGTTAGCGATGTAGATCGACGAGTAAGTACCCGCCAGAACACCGATAAACAGCGCGATCGAGAAGCCGAACAGGTTGTCACCGCCAAAGAACAGCAGGGCGGCGATCGCCAGCAAGGTGGAGATCGACGTCGCCATGGTGCGCAGCAGGGTCTGCGTGGTCGAGATGTTGATGTTCTCGATCAGCGTTGCCTTGCGCAGCACACGGAAGTTCTCACGAACCCGGTCGAATACCACGATGGTGTCGTTCAGCGAGTAACCGATGATCGCCAGCACCGCCGCCAGTACGGTCAGATCGAAAGTGATCTGGAAGTACGACAGGATACCGATGGTGACGATCACGTCGTGAATCAGCGAAACAATGGCGCCGACCGCGAACTTCCACTGAAAGCGGAAAGCCAGGTAGATCAGGATACCGCCGAGCGCCAGCAGCATGCCGAGGCCGCCCTGGTCGCGCAGTTCTTCACCGACCTGCGGGCCGACGAACTCGACACGCTTGACCGTTGCCGGGTTGTCGCCGCCGACCTTCAACAGCGCTTCCGCGACCTGATGGCCCAGCTGCGGGTCTTCACCCGGCATGCGCACCAACAGATCGGTAGTCGCACCGAAGCTCTGCACGATGGCTTCGTGGTAACCCGACGTAGCCAGCTGCTCACGCACCTTGGTAACGTCGGCCGGACGCTCGTAGGTCAGCTCGATGAGCGTACCGCCGGTGAAGTCCAGCCCCCAGTTCATGCCCTTGGTAGCGACACTGAACATAGCCAGCAAGGTGAGGAATACTGTGACGCCGAACGCGAAGTTGCGAACGCCCATGAAGTTGATTGTACGTAACATGGCAGCCCCTTAAATCCACAACTTCTTGAAGTCACGTCCGCCAAAGATCAGGTTGACCATTGCGCGGGTCACCATGATGGCCGTGAACATCGAGGTAAAGATCCCGAGGGACATGGTCACTGCGAAACCTTTGACCGGGCCGGTGCCCATGGCAAAGAGAATCCCGCCGACCAACAACGTTGTCAGGTTGGCGTCGAGAATCGCGGTGAATGCCCGGCCGAAGCCTTCGTTGATTGCACGCTGCACGGTCATGCCGGCGGCGATCTCTTCACGAATCCGCGAGAAGATCAGCACGTTGGCGTCGACCGCCATACCCATGGTCAATACGATACCGGCGATACCCGGCAGGGTCAGTGTTGCACCCAGCAGCGACATCAAGGCCAGCAGCAACACCATGTTCACCGCCAGCGCGACGGTGGCGATGATGCCGAAGAAGCGGTAGATGGCGATGATGAACAGCGACACGAACAGCATGCCCCACAGCGACGCATCGATACCTTTGGTGATGTTGTCAGCACCCAGGCTCGGGCCGATGGTGCGCTCTTCAGCGAAGTACATCGGTGCGGCCAGACCACCGGCGCGCAGCAGCAGCGCCAGTTCGGACGATTCGCCCTGACCGTTCAGACCAGTGATGCGGAACTGAGCACCCAGCGGCGACTGGATGGTCGCCAGGCTGATGATCTTCTTCTCTTCTTTGAACGTTTGCACCGCAACGTCTTTCTCGACGCCATCAACCACTTGCTTGGTGTAAGTGGTGATCGGACGCTGTTCGATGAAGATCACCGCCATGCTGCGACCGACGTTCGAACGAGTAGCGCGGCTCATCAGCTCACCACCGTGACCATCCAGACGGATGTTCACTTCAGGCGTGCCGTGCTCGCCGAAACCAGCCTTGGCGTCGGTCACCTGGTCACCGGTGATGATCAGACCACGCTCGATCTGAGCTGGCGGACGATTGCCTTCACGGAACTCGAAGGTTTCGGAAGTGGCTTTCGAAGCACCCGGCTCTGCAGCCAGACGGAACTCAAGGTTGGCCGTCTTGCCGAGAATACGCTTGGCTTCGGCAGTGTCCTGCACGCCCGGCAGCTCAACCACGATGCGGTTGGCGCCCTGACGCTGAACGATCGGTTCGGCAACACCCAGCTCGTTGACGCGGTTACGTACCGTGGTCAAGTTCTGCTTGATGGAGTATTCACGGATTTCCGCCAGCTTCGCCGGGGTCATCGCCAGACGCAGCACCGGTTGACCGTTGAGGTCGGCCGGAACAATGTCGAAATCGTTGAAGTTCTTGCGGATCAGTGCACGGGCCTGTTCGCGGGAATCTTCATCGCTGAAGCCGAGCTGAATGGCACCGCCCAGTTGCGGCAGGCTGCGATAGCGCAGCTTCTCTTTACGCAGCAGGCTCTTGACGTCGCCTTCGTAGACTTTCAGGCGGGCATCGAGGGCTTTGTCCATGTCCACTTCCAGCAGGAAGTGCACACCACCGGACAAGTCCAGACCCAGCTTCATCGGGTGCGCGCCCAGATTGCGCAGCCATTGCGGGGTGGTCTGTGCCAGGTTCAGCGCGACGACGTAGTCATCACCCAACGCCTTGCGCACAACGTCTTTGGCCGGCAACTGGTCTTCAGCCTTGCTCAGACGGATCAGACCGCCCTTGCCGTTGGCGGCCAGCGTGGCTGCCTTGACGTTGATCCCGGACTCCTTGAGCGCAGTGCTCACACGATCCAGATCAGCCTGATTGACTTGCAGCGCAGTGCTTGCACCGCTGACCTGAATGGCCGGGTCATCGGGGTATAGATTCGGAGCGGAATAAATCAGACCGATCGCCAGCACCGCCAGGATCAGAATGTATTTCCACAGAGGATATTTGTTCAGCATCACGCCGCCCGTTATGAACGCGGGGCGCCTTGCGCGCCCCGTCGATTGAGTAGAAGTTGTTGCTTCAGATCGCTTTCAGCGTGCCTTTTGGCAGCGTGGCGGCGATGGCGCCTTTCTGGAACTTCATTTCCACGGTGTCGGAAACTTCCAGAACCACGAAGTCATCGGCCACTTTGGTGATCTTGCCGGCGATGCCGCCAGTGGTCACAACTTCGTCACCTTTTTGCAGGCTGCTCAGCAGGTTCTTCTGCTCTTTGGCGCGCTTGGCCTGTGGACGCCAGATCATCAGGTAGAAGATGACCAGGAAGCCGACCAGGAAAATCCACTCGAAACCGCCGCCCATTGGGCCGGCAGCAGCCGGTGCAGCCGCGTCAGCCATGGCGTTAGAGATAAAAAAGCTCATTTAGCACTCCAGTTGCAAATGTTGAATCTTGGGGTCAGAAAACTCAGTCCAAAGGCGGAACGGGGAGCCCGCGTTTGGCGTAGAAGGCATCGACAAAGGCGGCCAATGTACCCTGTTGAATAGCCTCGCGCAAACCAGCCATCAGCACCTGATAATGGCGCAAGTTATGGATGGTATTGAGCATGCTTCCCAGCATTTCGCCGCACTTGTCCAGGTGATGCAGATAAGCGCGGGAGAAGTTCTGGCAGGTATAGCAATCGCAGGTCGGATCCAGCGGCGATTCATCATGGCGATGGAACGCGTTACGGATCTTCAGCACGCCGGTATCAATGAACAGATGCCCATTGCGGGCATTACGGGTTGGCATCACGCAATCGAACATGTCCACACCGCGGCGCACACCCTCAACCAGATCTTCCGGTTTGCCAACGCCCATAAGGTAACGAGGTTTGTCAGCCGGCATCATGCCCGGCAGATAATCCAATACTTTGATCATTTCGTGCTTCGGCTCACCCACCGACAGACCGCCAATGGCCAAGCCATCGAAACCGATCTTGTCGAGGCCTTCGAGCGAGCGCATGCGCAGATCCTGGTGCATGCCACCCTGAACGATGCCGAACAGCGCCGCGGTGTTTTCACCGTGGGCATTTTTCGAGCGCTGCGCCCAGCGCAGCGACAGTTCCATCGATACGCGAGCGACGTCTTCGTCAGCCGGGTACGGCGTGCATTCGTCGAAGATCATCACGATGTCGGAGCCGAGATCGCGCTGCACCTGCATCGATTCTTCCGGGCCCATGAACACTTTGGCACCGTCGACCGGAGAGGCGAAGGTCACGCCCTCCTCCTTGATCTTGCGCATCGCGCCGAGGCTGAACACCTGGAAACCACCAGAGTCAGTGAGGATCGGGCCTTTCCACTGCATGAAATCGTGCAGGTCGCCGTGTTCCTTGATCACTTGAGTGCCAGGGCGCAGCCACAGGTGGAAGGTGTTGCCGAGAATGATTTCTGCGCCGGTGGCAACGATGTCACGCGGCAACATGCCCTTGACCGTGCCGTAAGTGCCCACCGGCATGAACGCCGGGGTCTCGACGGTGCCACGCGGGAAGGTCAGGCGACCACGCCGGGCCTTGCCATCGGTGGCCAGAAGTTCAAAGGACATGCGACATTCGCGACTCATTCTGTTTCCTCTGGGCCTGTTTGTTCAGGGGCAGTCGGTGCGGGATTACGAGTGATGAACATCGCATCACCGTAGCTGAAAAAGCGGTAACCGTTGTCGACGGCGGCCTTGTAGGCGGCCATGGTCTCGGGATAACCGGCAAATGCCGAAACCAGCATCAACAGCGTCGATTCCGGCAAATGGAAATTGGTCACCAGGGCGTCGACCACATGGAACGGCCGGCCCGGGAAGATAAAGATATCGGTGTCGCCACTGAACGGCTTGAGCACGCCATCGCGCGCGGCACTTTCCAGCGAACGCACGCTGGTGGTGCCTACGGCAATTACTCGACCACCGCGCGCACGGCACGCTGCGACCGCATCGACCACGTCCTGGCCGACTTCCAGCCACTCGGTGTGCATGTGGTGATCTTCAAGCTTCTCGACGCGCACCGGCTGGAACGTCCCCGCGCCCACATGCAGCGTAACGAATGTGGTCTCGACGCCCTTGTCCGCAATCGCTTCCATCAGCGACTGATCAAAATGCAGCCCCGCCGTCGGCGCCGCCACCGCACCGAGTTTCTCGGCGTACACGGTCTGATAACGCTCGCGATCCGAGCCTTCGTCCGGGCGGTCTATATAAGGAGGCAATGGCATGTGCCCGACGCGGTCGAGCAGCGGCAGCACTTCTTCAGCGAAGCCCAGCTCGAACAACGCATCGTGACGCGCGAGCATTTCTGCCTCGCCACCACCGTCGATCAGGATCTTCGAACCCGGCTTCGGCGACTTGCTGGAACGCACATGGGCCAGCACGCGATGCGTATCGAGCACCCGCTCAACGAGGATTTCCAGCTTGCCGCCGGACGCTTTCTGCCCGAACAGCCGCGCCGGAATCACCCGGGTATTGTTGAACACCATCAAATCGCCCGGGTGCAAATGCTCGAGCAAATCAGTGAATTGACGGTGTGCGAGGGCGCCGCTCGGCCCGTCAAGGGTCAGCAGGCGACTACCGCGACGCTCGGCCAAAGGGTGGCGGGCGATCAGCGAATCAGGGAGCTCGAAAGTAAAGTCAGCAACGCGCATGATGGGGTTCGTCTAGCAGGGCCGGAAAGTCTAGCGGAAATATCGAAAATTCTCTATGTACCTGATTGACCGACGGTAATCTCATCTCTATACTTCGCCGCCATTGAGCCCTGATGGCGGAATTGGTAGACGCGGCGGATTCAAAATCCGTTTTCGAAAGGAGTGGGAGTTCGAGTCTCCCTCGGGGCACCATTTGCAGTACATAGACGACTACCAGCGTCTACTTAACACTCCTAGAGCCCGCTAACTGCGGGTTTTTTGGTCTCTGGGGTTCCACCCCCATCTCTTGCAAGCCAACCTCTTTTTGGTACATTTTCTGTACATATTCCAGTTCGAGAACCGGAGGTGTACAGCGATGCCATTGACCGTCTTGCAAATCAAAGCGTCCAAGCCTGCCGACAGACCGTTCACGTTGAGTGATAGTTCGGGTCTTGCCTTGCTGGTGAAACCCAACGGCAGCAAGTATTGGCACTTCCGGTACACCTATCAGGGGCGGGCGGCGCGCATGTCACTGGGCGTATATCCGCATATCTCCTTGCAGGAAGCCCGTGAACGAGCTGCAGAATGCCGCAA
The DNA here is from genome assembly GCF_054790575.1 of Pseudomonas sp. MC6. Classification (NCBI taxonomy): domain Bacteria; kingdom Pseudomonadati; phylum Pseudomonadota; class Gammaproteobacteria; order Pseudomonadales; family Pseudomonadaceae; genus Pseudomonas; species Pseudomonas sp. MC6. Next base: position 6,272,960 of record NZ_CP186504.1, on the reverse strand, counting down.
CCTACTCAAGCAAGGCACCAACCCCGGCGCCAAACGCCGCGATGACAAACTGCGACAGCAGGAGGCCGGGCTCAACACCTTCAAGCGAGCCGCGGAGTACTGGTACCAATTCAAATCGGACTCCGGCCGCAGCAGCGCGACGCTGAAGAAGATCCGCGACTATCTCGATAAGGATCTACTGCCCGCTCTCGGCGAGAAGCAACTGGATCTCATCACGCGAAGCGACTGCGCAAAACTGCAGGCCTGCATCGAAAAACGAGGCGCCTTCAATGTTGCGGACAAGACTCGGACCTGGCTGAAACAGATTTTCAGTCAAGCCATTGCACGCGGCCTGTGCGAACACAATCCAGCCTCCGAACTCCATGCCATTGCGATAGCGCCACCGCCCACTCAACACTACCCACATCTGCACGAACACGAACTACCTGAGTTTCTCCGGGCCCTAAGCAAGACCACCAGCCGGCTACCAGCGAGGATTGCATCATGGATGACAATTCTGACGGCGAGCCGACCCGGCATGGTTCGCTACGCAAAATGGGAGGAAATCGATTTTGAGGAAGGGATATGGACCATCCCGGCCGCCCGCATGAAGATGCGCAGAGACTACGTCAGCCCTCTACCTCATCAATTGATCGCCATGCTTACCAAACTGAACCAAAGCACTGGCCGCAGTCGGTATCTATTCCCAGGCAATGGTGAAAAGCAGCCAGTCATCAGTGAAAACACGATCAACCTGGTGTTCGCTAAGATCGGCTATAAAGGACGACTCGTCAGCCATGGCACTCGTCATACCGCAAGCACGCTGCTGCGCGAGCATGGCTGGCTGAAGGACCATGTCGAAAGCCAACTGGCTCACGTCGAGGGCGGCATCTCTGGCGAGTACAATCAAGCCCTATACCTGCCGCAACGTCGGATCATGATGCAGTGGTATGCAGACTATCTCGACGCCCTCAAAGAAGGTATTACAGCCAACCTTCGCGATCAATTTGATACTCGCGTTAATCAGTTTCTCGGTAAGCGTCTGCCCATGTCACCTTGCGTGACTTAGGCAGGTATCTATTGACACAGCAGCGGTTGGCCAATTTCACTTGCTCGCTGCGTCGCCGCCCCCCCCCCCCCCCGAACAACTCGCCTGCGACAGCCCAATTGCTGGACGGAACATCCTCGAATAGCACGTAAACCCACTTGGGATCGCCCCCAGTATGCTTGACCAGCGTTAGGGAGATTTCCGCTGCAACTTACTTTTTGGCTTCTTGGCTCTTGTCGTCGAACCAGGTGACTCGTACCACTGGCAGCATCCGTCCGAAGAAGTCACCTGGGGCCCGATTGCTCCTAACGTTATGCATATCAAATCTAATACCGACGTTAGCCGCTCCCATATGCTCCCCTCCGGGAAGCATCATCATTTAACGGAGATCGGAAGCTATTCATCAGGGACAGTCACGACCACCATCACGGAGGCTAGGTTGATCCACGCGCTTATGGTCGATGTGGATGGCGTCATTGTTAACGGTCGACCCTACGATGGAGAGGGTTGGGCTTCATCCCTTAGCACGCACCGATCTTCATAGGGCGCTCTTCGAGCCGCACTGGGACGACATAGTCACAGGTAAATTAAGCTTGGAGGAGAAGCTGAAATCCGTGCTGGCGGACATCGCACCGGACCTTTCCCCACACAGGTTATTGATGGAGTCACTTGGCTTGGATAGGTATTGCGACGGAATTTTTTATTCAGCTGCACTGTCTTGCCGGAAGCCAAGCACCCATTTTTATGAAAAGGTCACCGAATTGTCTGGATTCCGGCCGGCACAGCTACTCCTGATAGACGACACTCCTGCAAATGTTCTGGCTGCGCGCAACTTAGGATGGAATGCTGTTGAATGGACAAAGTCCAGCACACTCGCGGAACAGATAAGCAAGCTGCAAATGGCCGTCAGGTATATTTGGTAACTCTGCTCAGTCGAACCACTCGGCGCGCTGTTGATCAATCGCTGCATTAATCCTGCGCTCCACAAGATCAATATCATCAACACTAAATTTCCCTTCTAAGCGGCACAAATTGAGGGCGCGGCGAGTCTGATCCGCGATCTTCTGTATGCGGCCTAAGCCTCCGGCGACCTCTAGATCCCTACGCGTATTGGAAAGCATTCTTTGTAGCTCGTCCGGCAGAATTATCTCTCCTGCCAAGTCGGCGACGGTACTAAAAGTCGAGCTCATTGGTTCCTCCTCAATTCGCAGACGTGAATATGGGCGTCCTTCTACTGACCCGGCCCCGCACGATGGTGAGGCTTGGGGTATATACTTGGTGCGCCTTTCCCTCTAATCGCGTTGAAGCCGAACAACCCAATAGAACATCTTTGGGTCGCAGGACAGGTCTACCAGTCCGTCAAAATCACAGCCGTTCGCCAGTGACCTGGAATTGTTCACCGTCGTTGACGCCTGGGAGCGTCAAAAACAGATAAAGCCTCTCTTTATATTCGGTAATTTCGACAGGGGTCCTAGTAGCTTTAGCCTGATTGAAGCCGCTAGATATCATCTCTTCCAAAGACGAAAGATCAGGATGCCTAACGTCTGGGGCAACCCTGTACTCGCGGACTTTGGAGTTGCCAGCGGAGTTTTCAAGCTTGCAAAGAAGGTAAATATTCGAAGCACCCCGCTCATTGCTTTTAATTTGGCTCGAAAATTGATCAACCTTGTATTTCGCCATTTGTGAATCTCCAGTAGTGAGCGATATCACCATATTGGGTGCGTTTAACGCACCTGTCAATGCCATTTTGGCACCGCCTTTCTTGATGACCGGCCCCCAATCAGTGATGGCATAATACGGCCCACTTTTTTCGATTTGAACGTGCGCCTGCTCCGCTGCAACCTTGATCAGGTTGGACGCAGTTTTCTTGTCCAGACCTGTCCTGGCAACTATCCCCACCAACGTGGCATTCGGCGTGGCGTCGATGGCCCCGAGCACAAGTAGCATGCGGCGCAAGTCGCCCTTGGCGTATGAAGTGGATTCGGTCACTGGCAGCCCTTGTAGGTGCTTTAAATGCACCTATGCTAGTGAATTTAGCCTTAGTCTGTCACTACGTAAGAACCAGCTCATAAGCACGTCAAATAATGTCCTGATCAACGGTCAGATAGGGTTTGCTGTGATCGAGACAGGCATGCCCGAGGATGGTCCGTACCGTCTCCACGTCGGCGGCGGCAGCTAGCACCTTCGCCGCCAGTGATCGTCAGCTACTATGCGATGAACCCTGCCGGTAGCGCCTGTTGATCGTCTGTTGCAGAGAACGCAAGCCGGTATACCTCAGGGCCACTGCCCAACTGGCGGCGCTTGAACGCAAGTTCAAAGGCTTAACCTTTGTGCGTAGTGACCGGCTTTGATCCTGGGTGAAACCCTCGGTATTCATCTACACCAGAAAGCCCCCCAGCGGCGCCAGGAGCGCACCTCAAAGCACGCATCGAGCGCAGCAGGGCGGCTTACATGTGTCAGATACACATTTCGCGGCCGACAACCCTTGGTGATGCCTGCACGCAAGTACACTTCGGGGTTAATCGGATAGCGGGGCGGTAAGCAGGCAGGCCAGTATCGGCTGGATTGGCACCTTCAAACCCAGATTGACCAGGTCGAGTCGCCCCTCAACAACCGCAATTTCACCAGCGTCAAACTGAAGCGGCGAATGGAAGAAATTGAATCGAGTAAGCATCGAGATTTTGGATGAAGTGATAGTGTTAAAGCCCGTCCGCGATACGACTACCGTACCTGAGGTTTGAGGCCTCAATCGACACCAGCCGTTCGGTCAGGTGGCTCGCGGTAACCGAAGGCGGACTAATGCCAGTTAGCGAGTCGAGTGAGAGTGCTCGCCTACATTGACTTGACCGATACCACTTCCACAAACCTGAATTTTTTTCTGGCTGTCTTAGTGGCTTCTTGCTCCGCAACTAGGGAGCTCAGCGTATCGGCCTCATGTACCATCTCGTGCATCTTGCCTTCAAATTCATTTCCCACCCGCAGCGTGACTCTCAGCCTGGGCGTGAAGGCTTTTGAGACTTTCTTTTTCTTCTCTGCCTTTACCTGCTGCACGACCACGACGTCCGGAGCAGTGTCTTGCACGAGTGAGTTAATTGCCGACGCAGGGGACTCAGACTCACCGAATAGCGCACGGCGCATCTCTTCTTCCGTCAATTCTGTATTCATACCATTTCTCAGAAGGGCGTTATGTATAACCTGCCCAATTCTATCAGCGTGGCCGGAATCTGTAGTAAAGAGTCGTTGGATCAGACTTGAAGCGGCCACCGGCAAGCGTCAGCGTCGGGCCGGCAGCTTCGGATGCAGGGCTTATTGATACTGCATGCTTGTGTTGTCGCGGCTTCACATTTACGCTTTGCCACGTCGCGGTCAATCCCACGACCGGGTGTGACAACCTGAATTGTTCGAGGCGCATGGCGCCATAGCTACTAGCAAGTGCTCACACAGGCTTAGCTGCTGCTTTTCTATGGCGGATCGTGCGGGGCAGGCTTACGCCTGGCCGGTACCCTCGGACGCCGGTTTGTCACCCCCGTACGGTCTGCCACCCAACCGCGTGACAACGGTTGATGGCAGTTTTTACTTGTCCGAGGAGATAAGGAAAATGGCATGCCCCCCTTTTAAGCTCGTGCGCCACCCTGGCGATTTGATTCAAGGTGCAAACTATTCCGGAGGGTTCCGTGATGTTTGATCTCTCGCTTCTAATCAGCCTTCCCAAACCCAACACCATCGATACTGCATCGCTTACCCCCGAAGATGCCGCAATTAAACTACGGCAGGCTGCCACTCTTCGGCTTAATGGAGCACAGAGTATTCTGCTTCATTTTCCGCAGGACGTTGAGCTGGCAGTGGAACTGCTGGATGACGCTGCAGTGTTGTTCGACAAGGCGTTCCGATATCTGACTGGGATCCCTGCTCAGCGCGTTCATCAACAGATCGGTGAGTACTTCTCTGTCCCGTCCGCTGAAGGCTTTCCCGGTATCCGAACCCCATGGGGCAATGAATTCGGTCCGATGATTGAGGACGGTGTTCGTTGTGCGCAAACCTGGCTTGATGGCTCATCACTACCGCTATGGTGGGCACTGGCACAGAACCGAAAGCGTCATCGCCCAGGTGATCCCCAAGAAGCGTTCGAAGCCGGTTTTCTACTACGGTTGCAGCAGACACTGATCATGCGGCGTGAAGCCGTCACTTCCCAATCAACCAGCTTTGATGCTTGAGGCTGCATTTGACATTTGAGATTTGCTTTTCCCGCCAAACCCTCCGATCCAGCGATCTTTGATCGCACCGATCGGAGGGTTCACTCGCTGTTTCTCGAAGCCTCCTCCTTCCACCATCCCATTTCAAATTTGATTAACGTCACTCCGTCGTTTACGCGCCAGAAATTACTCACGGTCGTCATCGAGCGCAGTTCAGTTCAGTTCAAGTGTGAGAGCGGAGCTCGTCGTGGGGCTATGGCTAGAAGAGTGGCGACACCGGCGACACCGGCGACAAACCACGTCGGACGTGCCCTGGAGCATGGCGACAAAGTGGCGACAGTCGCCACTTCTTGCCCACTTTGCCCGGAATGCTTGACCGTCTTTTCGTGTGGGTATAAAAATTGGCGCACGGATCGCTGTCGTTGACAGCACCAGCCCAGGTAGCCAGAACCTTCAAGGCTACGCCACTTCTGTGGTGGTTCTTCCAAAGTGCGATTAGCGTCCGGCGGCTCGCACGGTCACTCCCCAAGAGTGATGGATGCCTACTCGACTTATCTGTCCACTGCGGCAGACGATGGACCTACCTCGCTGCTCTGCAGCCACCTCACCTTTCGGCACACTTCGCTGCGCCAGACCGCGCCCGTCTCTTTCTCCTGGAAAGAGACGGGCGCTCCTACCGCTGCTGCAGCCCACGTCTGATCGGGCTCTGCGGCACTTCACCGCGTGACAATCGGCGTGACAAAACCGATTCGACACATCTCGCATTAACGCTGGCGACGGTGCCGCAGCCCAGGACAGGCTGCACCAGACTGACAGTCAGGCATGCCCCGCTCGCGACGATGATGCCCTCCTCCCGCCCATGATCTCGCGGTGCCGGATTCGTCAACCGGTGCAGCCTCCACCCGCCCGCCTCTTCGGATGCGTTCAGGAGGCCAGATCGATGGGAAATGCCCGCGCTCTTGGGCGTACAGATCCGTCCGTTCCGCGTCAGTGAACACCCTCACAGGTCGCAGGGGCCTTTATCCCTGATAACACTCAACATCCGTGGCGGGAGCGTGAGGAAAACAACTGCTGAACAGGAGACAGATGATGCTGCAATCAACCTGGAGCTTGCCGCCGCAACCCTTGCTGGAGGCCAACCCGACGCCATTAGATTATCCGGTGGCTGCCCTCGGTGATCTGCTGGGACCGGCCGTCGAGCGCATGGCCGAAGTGATGGGTGTGCCGCAGGCCATGGCGGCGCAATCGGTGCTGGCTACCTCGGCCTTGGTCACTCAGGGGCATGCCAATGTGCATTTGGATGGCCGGGTCTATCCGCTGTCACTGTACCTGCTCACTATTGCGGCTTCCGGTGATCGCAAGACGGCGGTGGATAAGCTGGCCTTGCAGCCAGCCCGCGAATGGGAACGCCTGCAATGGCAGGCCTACCGCGAAAAACTCAGTCGCTATCGCGCCACACTTGCGCAATCGCAGAAGCAGATGGCAACGACCGATAGCCACACCGACACGCCAATCCAGATAGAACCAGAGCCCGTAGCACCACGACTGATCAGCAGTGAACCGACTATCGAGGCCCTGACCAAAAGCCTGTGTTTGGGTCTACCCAGCATGGGGCTGTTCAGCGACGAGGGCGGCCAATTCCTCGGCAGCAGCACCATGAGCCGGGACAATCGCCTCAAGGCGGTGGCCACCTTGTCGTGCCTTTGGGACGGCACCCCCATCGATCGCTCTCGGTCCATGGCAGGGGAAAGCTTGCGCGCCTATGACCGACGCTTGAGCCTGCACTTGATGCTGCAACCTTATTTGGCGGGACAATTGCTCAAGGACCCACTGCTCAATGGCCAAGGCATCTTCGCCCGTTGCCTAATCACCTGGCCACAGAGCTTGGTCGGACAGCGTTTTTATCAGTCGGTGGATCTCACCAAAGACATCAGCCTCAAACGCTACACCCAACGAATCACCGACCTGCTGCAACGTCCTTGGGCAATCGGCAGCGATGGCGCGTTACACCCCAAAGCCCTGCCCCTCAGAAGCCTGGCCCGACATACCTGGATCAACCTGCACGACACCATCGAAGCCCAACTGGGCGAGTTCGACGAGTTGGCCAACGTGCGCCCCAGCGCCTCCAAGGCCGCGGACAATCTGCTACGGATCGCCGGCGTCTTTGCAGTACTGGAAGACCGCGACCTGATCGAGGTCACCCACATCCAGCGCGCTTCCTCGCTGATGGATTACTACCTGACCGAGATCCAACGGCTGACCGAGCAGGAACCGATCAACACCCAGCGGGAAGAAGCTGATCGGCTGCTGCGCTGGCTGCAGGAAAAACAGTGGCCGCCTTTTACGGTTCGAGATCTGTTGCGCAACGGCCCGCGCTTCGCCCGCAAAAGCAGCCATCACACGTTGGCCCTGCTGGTCGAGTTGATCACTCATCAATGGCTGGGCACCGACGGCCACTCGTTCGAGGTGCGCCATGTTTCGACTCAATGAAGCGCTGCGCAACCGGCGCGCCCAGGCGAAAAACACTCAACATTTACAACTTGTCGCCACTGCTGTCGCCACTTTGTCGCCACGCTCCAAGCCAGATACCACGGGGCTTGTCGCCACTGTCGCCGCTGTCGCCAAAAACCAAGGGGACAGCTCACACCTCAGCGATCTGATTGAGCGCCTACACCAGGAAGGTGCCGAGTTGTTCTGCCTGGACAACCGGCTGTGTTTTCGTCCCAGTGACTGGGGCCAACTTCCCCGCGTGAACGGCCAGTGGCGCGAGCTATTGGCTTACCTACGCCAACAGGCGAAGGAGCTCCAGGATGGCCCTGGTCGGCAGGCGTGACGGTCGCAACTTTGGTTATGGTCGCCAACTGAGCTACGCCGGTCCGCAGGCACTCAAGGATCTGTTCGGCGGCGGCCATTTCGCCACGGTCAAAGCCCACAGTGATCGTTGGCTGGCGTTCGTTAAGTGGTGCCGGTCCGCTCAAGGCCCCGGCTACAACGATGCGCGGCAGATCAATCGGCAGACGCTACTCAACTATGCCCAGTACCTGCGTCAGCAAATCGAACACGGCGACCTTAGCATCGCCACCGCACAAAACCGATTGTCCAGCGTCAACCGAACGCTGGCAGCGCTGCGCGGTGATCAGTATGTGAAAGTCCCGAGTCCGAGCCAGACGCTAGGCCTACAGCGCTCGGCAATCCGCCATGTCGCGCCGCAAGGCCAGGATCGGCAGCAGATTGAACGCATCACTCATGCGCTAAGTGATCATGGGCAACACAGAGTCTGCGCCATCGTGTACCTGGCCCGAGAAATAGGGATGCGTCTGCGTGAAGCCATCTTGGTCGACCTGCCGAGACTGCAACATGAGGCGGAAAGATTCGGCCGGATCAATATTCAGGAGGGAACCAAAGGCGGTCGATCAGGGGCATCGGCCCCACGCTGGATAGCTGCTACTGAACAGGTGAAAAGCGCGTTGCAGATTGCCCGAAACCTCTCCCCCAACGGCAGCCGTAACTTGCTATCCCGCGATGAGAGCTACCTACAATTCATACAGCAAGTCGTTCGGCCAGCTCGGGAGATTCTGCACAATCTTGACCTCAAGGGTTTTCATGAACTGCGTGCAGCCCACGCCTGTGAACGCTATGAACAGATCACCGGGCACCCTGCCCCGGTGAACGGCGGTATCTGTTACCGCCAGGATCGACAGCTAGACCGAACCGCTCGTCAACAGATCAGTATCGAGCTCGGACACAACCGAAGTGATGTGGTCTCTTCTTACATCGGAAGCCGAAAGTGACCAAACCTTTCAACATGGAGCTATTCCTAAGCGGAGTACTCACCGGATCACATGCCACTCGCCAGCGCCACCTTAGGCAAGCGAAAATCATGCAGACGGCTATTCATAATCGCTGGAAGTCAGCCAGCCCGTGGAGCTGGAGACTCAAACATGTGAACTGGTTTTTATATCGATATCTGGAAAAGCACGCCCGGCCCACTAGGAATTACTATCGACTCACAGCAGCGCTGATCTGCGAGCGCCTCGGAAAAGGAGACTCTTGGCAACGAGCCTGCGAGAACCTGGTGCGACATCGAAAGCCTGTAGCAGAACAGCAAATATCGCCAGAAGCATCACAGTCTAGGCCTTTATCTATCGGTCTAAACTCACGGCCGTGGCCCCCTTCAAAGCTAGCGGTGTATGCCAGCCCAAGATAATGTTTGTCTTTTTATAGACAAACACCCCTGCTATGATGGGGAATGACAAACACATTCTCCTACACCTTTCCCGCAATTCGTGGCGTCCAAGCGGGACGTGAGTTTTACGTCTCAATGTGCCCATTACGATTGCTCCCGAAGCTTTTTGTCTTTGACAGCGAAGAGCTTGTCCCTGAGCTAAGGGCACAACGGTCAATCAACCTCTCTCGCGTACCAGAAATTGCCCGATACATAGTGTCCAACCCTGATAGCTATACATTTTCAGCTATCACCGCTTCGGTAGATGGCGAAGTGAGATTCGAACCAGTCGGAACTGATAGTACGAACGCATTTCGAATGGGCGCGTTATCAATCAATATGGACGCTAGGTTTGTAGTCAACGATGGACAACATCGCCGTGCAGCTATAGAGCAAGCCCTTGAGGCCCGTCCAGAGTTGGGCGATGAGACAATCGCAGTCGTATTCTTCCTAGATCGTGGTCTAGAGCGCTGCCAGCAAATGTTTGCAGATCTGAATCGTCACGCAGTGAAACCATCTCCATCGCTCAGCGTACTCTATGATCATCGTAGCGCCGCCGGAAACGTCGCCAAGCACCTTGGCCTCACTGCAAAAGTTTTCCGCACCCTCATCGAGACTGAGCGCTCATCACTATCAAAACGCTCAAGGAAACTTTTTACACTCAGCGCTCTTAACTTTGCGGTAATGGAAATGTTACCTGAAAAAGAGCTTGAAGATTTCAAGACCGCCTCGCAGAAATGCTTAATATTCTGGGAGGAGGTGGGACAACTTATACCAGAGTGGGTACATGTCCGAAATGGAAAAATGACAGCAGGAGAGGTTCGTCAGGACTTTATCCACTCTCATGCCATAGTACTCCAAGCTTTAGGTAGGGTAGGAAAGTTCATTTATCAAACTCAGCCTGACAACCTACATGAAGTATTAAGAAAACTTAACAATATCGACTGGTCAAGAAAAAATATAAGTACTTGGGAAGGCCGCGCAATGATTGGTGGCCGAATGTCGAAAAACAGTCAAAATATAACGTTAACTTGCAACCAGATTAAGACAGTTCTGGGATTAAGGCTTTCGCCGGAAGAGCAAGATACCGAAAATGCGTTCCTTGCTGCACGGCAAGGCTAGATATTATTTGAGATTTGACAACATGACTCCTCCAGAGGCAATCATCAGCGAGATTCAGGACCTGTACTGCTCTGACTCCATCCCTTGGATTATTGGTTATAGTGGGGGAAAAGACTCTACTGCCTCCCTACAACTTATATGGAAGGCAGTAGCAGAATTACCTGTAGAAAAACGGACGAAGCATATACACGTTATTAGCACTGATACTCTTGTAGAGAATCCAGTAATAGCTGCTTGGGTAGTACGATCTTTGGAGTCAATGAAATTTGAAGCTATACAACAGGGCTTGCCAATTTTCCCCCACAGACTCACACCTGAAGTAGAAAGTCGCTTCTGGGTTAACTTGATCGGCAAAGGTTATCCTGCGCCTCGAAATAGATTTCGTTGGTGTACAGATAGATTAAAAATAAGCGCCTCGACTAAATTCATTCAAGAACTTTCCGAAGCTAACAACGAAGCGATCTTGGTATTAGGGCAACGGCGAGGCGAGAGTGCGAGCCGTGACAAAGTCATGGACAACTACAGCGGTAGCACTCGAAATAGATTAAACCGAAATAAAGACCCAAAACTCTCAAGAGTTTGGGTATATTTACCTATCGAAGATTGGACCAGCGATGACGTTTGGATGTATATAATATCCGAACCAAACCCTTGGGGCCTAGATAATCAGGACCTATTTCATATCTATCGCGGAGCCACTCCAGATGCGGAGTGCCCTATAGTAGTAGACAAGTCGACTCCGAGTTGCGGCGATAGCCGCTTTGGATGCTATGTTTGCACTATGGTTTCACAAGACAAATCGATGCAAGCAATGATCCAAAACGATGAAGAGAAAGCCTGGATGCAACCCATACTAGACTTTCGTAACAATTACTTAAGCATAAAAGACTGGGATGTGCGTGATTTTCAACGCATGAACGGAAGAATCAAGATCCTGAATGAACGAGATGAGCTTATCCATGGCCCATATCTTCAAAGTTATCGCGAAAAATTGCTTGAAGAGTTGCTATTAACTCAAAAAACGGTGCGAGCGGCCAAGGTTCCTGGACATGGAGAAATTGAGCTAATTTCTCTTGAGGAGCTCGACGCTATTCGTCGAATTTGGGTTGAAGAGAAAGGCGAGATCGAAGACCTGGTACCTATCATTTATGAAAAAGTGTTTAACGAATCCTATCCTGGAAAGGAACTAGAGCCTTCTCCTCTAGAAGCACAGGACCTAGCTCTACTGAACGAAATTTCTGCTGAAATTGACCCATCTGCATCAGATCGCTTATATAAACTGACGCGCACTCTTTTGGCCGCTCAATTTCAAGCCATGCAATCTCAAAAAAGATCTAAACATCTCGATCGCCTTGAAGAAGTATTAAAAGCTAATGCTTTCCGAACAGAGGATGAAGCTCTAGCTTTCGCTATTAGCAACAGAGACCATAATATTCAAGACGAACCTAGCCACGATGATGAGCTCGAATTAATTCCGCTTACCGCAGTAGAGAGTGAAGAGTAAAAATGGCCAAGCTAACCATAAATAAAATCTGTATTGAAAATATTGGCCCATTTCGCGAACCTCAAACTTTCGATCTAACGGTTCACTCAGAGAGACCTGTTATCTTAATAAAGGCTCTGAATGGCAGTGGAAAAACAACTTTATTGACATGTTTACAAGTAGCCTTGTACGGCTACAAAGCGATAAATGTAACTCGACGTACAGAATATGACCAACTCATAACTGGATTACTACGTAAAGACACTACTAATAATGCTAAGATCGAACTCGATCTTTCAGTAGAAATCGGTGCAACAAGAAGAAATCTGACTCTCCGCCGTGAATGGAATTCACAGGCCCCTGCTCATCGCGAACTATTCAACGTTTACGTCCAAGGGATTGAAGATCCTACCTTAACCGAGGAGTGGGATGAGTTTATCAACAGTATTTTACCTGTTGAACTAGTTCATCTATTTTTATTTGACGGAGAAAAAATCGAGGCTTTAGCTAACCCCGAATACTTACCTCAGCTGCTGAGACGCGCTACGGAAGTATTCCTGGGTTTGGGAGGAATCGATGCTTTGGCAACTGACTTGAAAGCTGTTGAGCGTCGAACAGGTGGTAAAAAAACCGTATCCACAGAGCTCGATGAAGCGCAGACACAGGTCGATCATTATCATCATCAGCTTGAGCAAATTAGTGAAACCATTGGACTGCTTATCCAACGTCAAGCTCAGGCGCGTACTGATGTAGACAAAGCTCAAGATAAGCTAGATAAATATTCGGTAGAGGCGCAACGCAGCGGAGTTGAAATCTATGCAAAAGCTGCAGAATTAAAAGCGATAGGGAAGCTATGCAAAGAGCGACACTTACAGGCCCGCGCAGACCTCGCCACCGCCCTTGAGAATCCAGTACTTCCCCTTATTTGGTTGGGGTCATTATGGAATCAATATAAAGACCAATGGCACTTAGACAATTTATCCCAAAGAAACGCCCTACTATTAGAAGAGTTCGCGAAACGAGATCGAAGAATTCTGTGCACGCTTGAGGAAAAAATCCCAGGACTGAGTCGCTCTATCGCAGAATTATTTTCAGAAGACTTGGCGAGCTTCAATAAAGAACATTTAAGTACAGCAACACTTCTACCAGGCGGAGCCCCTGAGAAACTCACCCCTCAAATTGACGCTGCGAGATCTCAGCTGAACTTGGCAAATTCATCTTTAAATGAAGCACAAAGCGAGCTCGAAAAAGCGCATCAAATCGTCGATCAGATACCAGCAAAAGAACAACTCTCTGAAGTATTTGAGACGATACAAAAGCATAGCCTGGCTGTCTCTACTGCCGAGGCACAGCTGCGAGAAATATCCGTAGCGCTGGATGACGCACGCACAGCTCAAAACCATGCGGAAACTCGCTTTAACGCAGCCAGGCAAAGAGTTCGATTAGAGCTCAAAGACAACGCATTTCAGCTGAAAATACTAGATGCTGCTGATAGAGCAAAACAAACCTTGTTGATCTTTCGGAAACGTCTATTGGCATCAAAAGCTCAATGGCTCTCCGAAATGATCACAAAAGAATTTAAGCAACTGCTACGAAAACGCAATTTGATTTCAAAAGTAGTCGTTGATGCCACAACATACTCAGTGGTAATTGAAGACACAAGCGGTCATAGCATTCCTATGGAGAGGCTTTCTGCTGGCGAACGACAAATACTGGCAATTGCAGTACTAAGTGCGTTAATACGTGAACGTAAAGGTAGATTCCCAGTAGTTGTCGATACCCCTTTGGCCCGCTTAGATCGAAGTCATCGCGAGTCTTTGATCCACCATTTTTTTGCAAAAGTCTCCCATCAAGTTCTGGTACTATCCACAGACGAAGAAGTTGAAGACTCTGTATATTACGCACTTGAGCAACACCTTAATCGTGAGTACGCTTTAGTGTACGATGACAATATTGGGCGGAGTATTGCAACAGCAAACTCAAAACAATTGAGCCTGGAAACAATACAATGATAGAAAGAGTGAAATTAACTGCAAACGCTAAAAACCAGCTCATCACACTCAAAAGAAAAACTGGTATTAGCCATTACAACGCGCTATGCAGACACGCTCTGTGTGTATCCCTAGCAAATCCATCAATACCTCCTGAAGAGTCTCTTAATTTTAATGGCGGCTTAGAGATAGACTGGCGCACATTCACAGGAGGACACGAAGAGCTATATTACAACCTAATACAGGTTCGATTAATTACCGACAAGGAGCTCCCCGATGAAGAGAAAGTGCGAAGCACACTTTCAATGCATGTTCATCGAGGACTTTCCTTACTTTCAGCTAAAAATGAGGCGGACTTGCTAGAGCTGTTTCGCTCCATAATTTAGTACAAAGCACCACATCACTCAGACGCTGACTTAATAAAAGTAAGTGATGCATGCCAAGGCTGACTGTATCTAATGTTTTGATGTACAGTCAGCATTGCATCTTGCAAGGTATCTCTCACGTTTCTCGTATCAGAAATAGCAAGATTCCATTCACAAGACCAAAACTCCTCAGTTTGAGTTTTTAGAATATTTTTAACAGCATCATAAACTGAGTCAGCATTAGTTAGATCAATCTGACTGCCAGGATATCCAGAAATAGTATTTATTGTATCAGTGATATACCTAGTCATTGAGACAATACCTACCTTACTCATTAGCTTCTGCTCGTTAGGAAAGGTATTAGGCCAAACTTCTTTAATCGCACTCCAAATCAAAACAAACAAGTCGTACGCAGACTCTTCACTGGCCAATTCTCTAATATTTTTTGATTGAATATAAGCAATAGATGCCTCGATTGCTGCGGGAACAACCTTCCTGTCTGCTTCCGGAGTACTCGGTAGACTTACCATTCCCTGGAAGGGGCTCTCATTCAAATCATTCGCCAACCCCACGTAGCTTAAATTCGGGCTAAGAGAAAGTTTGGCAGTTTTAAGTCTAGCGTCAAGTCCTGGAGTTTCTGCATCACTAGTAAACTTTAGAGTCAGCGCTCGAATATGATCTGCAGCGACCTTCGCAACTTTATTATTTATCACAACAAACTGAAAGGCTCTCTCCTCATTAGTAGCGTTTAGAATTGCTACTATGGGAACTCGGGTCGCCGGATTAAAATCATCTAAACCATGCAGGCGATGCTGTCCATCCACCACAAAAATATTATCTTTTTGGGCTGCGTCCACTACGATTTTACGACCTTCGCCGTTACTTTCAAGACTGTAAGTACCATTTGAAAGAGTTATTACTATCGCTGTCGGAATAGTATTGCGAGCATCTCCCTGGAGAAAACTCTTAATTGCCCGTACGCGATTATCACTTTTAGGCCGCTGAATACCATCAAGATGATCTGGACTTAACCGTGGAATAGTACTCCACTCTATCACCTCACTAACTGGTGCTTCAAAAAGGCAAAAACTTGGCGCCCCTACATCAGCGCGCTGTGAGAAGACGATACATGAGTATTCCATAGTTTAGTTCCTTCTAGGCGAAGTTAAAATTAAAAAAGTCCACTGCATCGTCTCCATCCAGAGATCTAACGCTCATCAAATTTACACAACCAATAGCTAAAGCAGCATCTTTCAATGTCGTTTTATTCTCACATGCATGAAGAAAAATTGAACGTCTATGCTGAGCAATTTTTTCTTTTCTTTTTATGGACGTCCACTCATCGACGGATGGCGAGGGTTTTAGGACAAATGAATGAACGTTTGAGTTTTGCCATAAAAGCATACTCCCCTTTTCCCGATTACAATCACAGCATGAGGGAAGCAAATTATCAACCTTGCTATCCCCACCAAAGCTTTGAGGCCAAATATGCTCTAATTCAAGTTTAGCAGCCGGATCGGTTGTAACTTCGTAAATATCCCGCCCACAAACATAACAATTATTGAGGCCTCTGGATGCTGATAACTTCCTCGTTGAGGCATTAATATCTCTGCGAGAGCTCTTTTCAGCTTGCATTGTCAGAAAGGCAAACCGATCAAGTACACCGCTATTGGATGCCCTCGATATTTCGAATGACTCTTGAATATACCTAACTAACTGATTTTGGTTTTCATTACTATCTGGATACAATAACTCAAGACGCTCAGCTTTTTTTAAAGCTCTAGCCATCAAATTAGCTGCGAAAACACCTATGTAATAATCGGAAAACTCTTCAAGCCTCCCGCCTATCTGTAGAAGACTCAACACTTGGAGCTCTGATATTTTTGACCGACCAATTACATCAGTAATTATGAACTGAAAAAGTGACTCGCCACTTGTGACAGGTTTGAAATGATTATAATTTATTCTCGCCATTAGCACATCCCTGCAACAATAGTTCCCAAAAAAGCATAGCCGCCTCGCACCAAGCTTGGGCACCTTCAATTGTGACATTATCAAGCCATCATCAATTTGTCAGATAATTTCTGCCGTACCTTCATCGTCCTTGCCCTGACATGAGGAATACAGCCATGAATCCTCATGTAAGCTAAACGATTTTTTAAGGGTGTTGGGCTACGGGAGCCCCATACGCGTGACCTGCTATGGAAGGGGTACAACTCCCTACAAGCGGCACCTAAGCAGCCGGATACATTCACATGCCCCCTCCCCTCAGGCCCTTGCCCTACGCGAGCAAATCTGTGAGATCACCCGACGCGTCGAACTAGCATTTCCAGAAGGCTCGAATTACTGAAAACCCATATCGGAGACCACCATAAACAGGGCACTGCGCACGATGGGTATGAAGGCCAGACTGCACTGTGGAGCATTAATTCGTCACCAAATGCATTTATATGGGACGCCCACTAAATCTGTAGCTATATTCATCCACGAAGAATCACTTTCCTATGTTGACCCCATAGGGAGGCCCGAGGGAGGCGGTATCAGGTGGTGTATCACCTCAACGGGTCAAAAGCTGGAGATTCCCCAAGTCATAAGGCACCATATGCCCCTTCAACCAACGTCGCCCCTTCAGCCCGAAAAGGTATCGTAATGAGTGTCATACCAGGAAAGCGACCTGTAAACCGGTTTACCTCCTCCTTTCGTGGCTCCTTTGGACGATTCCGTACCGAGTCAAGTCATACCCTCCACTACCTATCTACCACCCTACGTATCAACGACATCGGCAAGCTTTCCACTGCTGCTGACACTTTTGATATGCGCGAAATCGGATTTGATGAGCTAATCCAGCGAGACATCGATCACGGTAGAGTCTCACGTATCGCAAATGACTATCTGCGTGCAGGTACCAACCGCGCAGTGTTCTTCCCCCCCTTACTGGTTTGTTTAGCAGTTCTAGATGACCAAGGCAGGCTAAAAACTTCTTACGACGAAATTGATAAAACTCGAAGAAGCACGCAAGACGCTGATGACATTTTGAGCATGACCTTCGACCGCGATGGTTTCCGACTTGAACTAGTCGTATCTGACGCCGAACACACCGATAGAACTATCGAGTGGGATGGTCAGCAAGTACATTTCTTTGACTACGCTGCGACGTTATCTGTTAATCCCGATCGAACGAAACTAGTGGTTCTTGATGGACAGCATCGGCTAAAAGCGCTGGAGATGTTGATCAACAATCCCGAGAGCCGGCCTATTGTTGCAAGTATAGAACAACCCGTATGCATGGTCTGGATGCCTCAGGCAGCAGTAGCTCAAGGAGGACATATAGTCCAAGACCTACGCGACATATTCGTTACTGTAAACTCGGAACCGCAACGAGTAAGCGGTCATTTCATACTGCTACTTCGTGATAATAGTTACGCAGCAGCGACTGTTCGAGCTATCGCCAATCTGTGGAAATCAGAAAATGATGATAGCTGGAGTCGCCTACACTTACTAGAGTGGAATACGCGCGAAGATCAGAGTACAGATCAACGCCTGAGACCATTCTCGATTACAACAGTCTCAATCATTGCAAGTGCGCTTGAAAGCTATCTGTTTTCCACTCCTAAGCTGGCTCCGATGCTACTAAAGTTGGAAGAAAGGTCGGAAGAGCTTCAAGAAGCAGACTCCGAACTCGACTTTTGGGGCTTAAGAGATAGTGCAAAAGGTATCAACGTAGACCGCATCATAAAAGAGCAAATCGACATACACCTAGTGCCAGCCATAGCTTATTTGTTGAGACAACTTCACCCCTACCAAAATATCGAGCGTGCATTGGGGCGTCAATTTGCACAACAGGCTCAAGCTATTTCACGTGGTAACCCCGCCGAGGAAAGCCTAAGACGCTACCTAAATCGCTTTGTGTATAACAGTAAAGAGATGTTCGACGACTTAGCACCTGGTGCGTGGGCGGCATTCAAAGCTGCTATTGAGGTTCCACAAGAACACCGAGTCTTTTTCTTGGCTGTATTTCAACAAGGTTTTTTACGTTTCTGGCTTGTTTTGGCACGCATATTGGCTGAATATAACGTATCTGCTCTAGACAGCGCACGCGCTGCAGTTGCTGCAACTGAAGCACATACGGCCAATAAAGACTCAAATTATTTAAGAGACGACCAGCCGTATACCAGACGTGTACTGTGGAAAAATGACTTAGTGAACTATGGCCCCAACTGGGCTAAAGAGGCGTGGACCGACATTCAATTAGCCCCTTTACTCATAAAAAATGTGCGTGATTCGCTAATCAGTGTATTACCTAAAGATACTTTGAATGAGAGTCAAATAGGTTTTCTAGAAGCGCGCCTAATAGAGGTTGGCTCTGCGTCTGCTCGACGTTATACAACTAAGCTGGAAGAAGAGATAACACGAGACATCAAGAAAAATCTTGCTGACTTTTTCGGTGAGGTAGAGGCTGGTGTTCTTCGTGACTTACGTGTCACTGATCCCGCAGAATATGAGTCGCGGGTAGGGGAGCTTTCTCGCATTAAATTTGAAGAGGCGCTAGATCGGCTAGGTAATATGCTACAAAAAACCGCTGCCGAGATTAAGCCTGCTGACTGATGGCTATCGTACTTTGGCAAGAAGGATGTCAGCTAAATTTCGATCCGGCCCAGACGCTCTTTGTGCGACCTCAGCATAAAGAAGATCTGGCGCTGGAGCTGGCTTACCATCCTCCGGAAATATGGCCTAGAATAATAGAACTATTACCCTTGGCCGAACAATGGCCCTCAGTGGTTGAGGTTTTAATTAATCTAAAAGAGCTTCAAGTAGCTTGTGCTTCTCCTACCTCAGGCAGTGAAGTAGCCGCTCTGCTTCCGCTCTTTGATGAAGCGTTACACACTATCTTGATTGCTACTACTGAACTTGTAGTCTGCCTGAAAGACATGGATGCGTCGGCAGTCGCAAATGCATCTAAGCGCATACTTAAAATTCTTCAATCCACGACTCTGCTACCTCCGCGCACAATTGCATTATATCAAAAAATCGTTCTCTTTTTGGAACATTTATCCGAAGGTTGCTTACGTGAGCTAACACTACCTGCTTTGTTTTTTCACTCAACGACAAATGTAAATCAAAAACGTTGGTGGCAGAATGCCCCATCATTTAAAAGTACCTGCAGTACAGCACTCACAAACTTTGACGCTGTCGTCAATGGTGGTCCACCTGATGATATTAAGCTCATGCGAGCCTGGGTCGACTCTCTACTCCTTGAAACAGCGAAGCTTTATCAAACCCAAATTGGTCAAAGTGAGGCCTCATCTTTCCGAGCTGCTTCTGCTTTTTTCGCCGTTCACGCGGATCGTTTCTACTTAAAAGGGCACACAGTGATGGGGCTTCTTGCACTCCACCGCTCTGCCGAGTGGCTTTTAGCAGCAAAATGCGCAGATCAGGGATTATTGGATTTTAGTAATAGCCATGGAATCTTGATTAGCTCGTCGAACTCACTTATTTCGTTCTCCGACATGTTAGATGAGCTAACTAATGCAGGAATTGGACTCCAAGGAATCACCAATGAACTGCGCAACCTAAATAAGTGGCGTAATGTTCTTGCATATACTCACCACATGTCAGCTCCCACAGACTCAATTGCGCAACAGATCTATAATACAGTCCGCCCAAACTTAAAACATCTAGCTAACAGGGAGTGGGTAGAGTCAGAGACAGTTTACAATACGCCTTTCCCATTAAAAATCGAACATCTTCTTGACCCAAATGGCGACTTGCGAAGCTCATTCAATGTAATTTCACCTAAAGATTTAGAAATTTAGATACTTAACCCTACACTTATGTACACTTCGATTAGGAGTAACTTTAAGGGTATCGTTAAATTAGGGGCTACAACAGCCCATATCTATTGAGCCATTATTTTTATTTCGACACCGATGCCTTTTGCAGCTCCTCCGACTTTTTTCACGCTAACTCACACCTCATAGATAAGCCATGCCGCGTCAGAGTTTTCGCTTCGATGCCCAACCTGCTCGCCATCAGCGTAAATACGAGCGTCCGTTGTGAGTGTTCGACTGCCGCTTGTATTGTTGGCCACGTGGACCACAACACGGTCCTTCGAAAGTGCAGCCAGCTTGCGCCCGAGGATGTTCCACCGCCCCATCGGCGTGTGTGTCGGATTCACTAACACATCAAATGGGAGTTCTATCCCGCTCTTCGTGGAGCCATCCGGTTGGAATGCGTTAATCTCTCCACACAGGATGAACGAAACCCTGTGCCCGCCTATCAGGAAGGTCCGCTCCAGAAAACTCGCTTCGAGGTTTCGCAGCGCCTGAACTTTGGGACTATCTGCGAAAATCTGCGGCTGCATCCGAGTTTCCTCCTCGTCGCTCACGAGCCACGGGGCCGCTTGTTGTTTATCGGCCGACTCCAGGAACACAAACACGCCGGGGCTGAGCACCTTGCGAACAGCAGCCACAGACGGAGTGTTGACGGCATAACCCGGAAGCACTACAAGCCCCGAACTAACTTTCGAGATGAGTTCCACGATTGATTGTGGAGTAGCGCTATTGATCGGTGAAATTGCCGTGATTTTCATCCAGAGAGCCCGCTGATGATCAGCGGTACAACCTCGTGTTATCAGTTGTAGGGAGGGTTCTGTTCCATCTCATCGAGCCATGAGTAGATACCACTGAGCATAAGGAACACGCTGTCGAGGACCTCGGACAAGTGCCGGACATTGATGTGCTGGAGGTCTGGCAATGAAAGTGCTCCCTTCTTGTCTGTTGAATAGCGAAACGCGAATGAGATGGGATCTACATCTTGGAACTGTTGAATGAAGGAGTCCATTGCTGGAAGCTCCTCATCGTCGGGACGAGGATCTAATTTTTCCAACAGCCGGCGCAGTGTTCTCCACAATGGCATTAGTTCGTGCCGATGGTCGTCAAGCGGCTCTTCACCTGATAGGCGCCTAGCTAGCGGCAGCATGAGCTTGAGTTGAAGTTCCAGTGCCTGTCGATAGAGAAATACCAGCGGATAAATTGCACTGTCCAGGGAAGCCTTACGTTCGACGATTGCCTGCAACAATCCGTCTGCTGCATCCTTGTAGCCAATGGCGTAAAGGTCGGCAGGAAAGAGGGTCCATCCGAGCATCGCGTTGTGCTGCCAATCATCGCCTTGCACAAAGAGCCGCTGACCAGCGAAGTCAGAAGGAAACTTTGAGGGCGTGATCTGTATATCGATCAAGCTATCATCGTCATTCGTCACGTTTTTAGTCCCCAAGCGACTCAAAGCACCAAGAAGTACGCCTCGCTGATTATGCCGGCAGAATCTTCAGATGAGATAGCGATTTGATTTTGGTCGAAAATGGCTTCCCTATAAATCCGCTTTTGGCCCAAGCTGTATCAAAACGTTTACGAGTAGCCTTGGCGGACAAAACAGTTCGAAACGCGATCTAAAAATTCACATAGCACCCACAGTTCAAAATGATGCATGGAGTTTTACATAGCCTAGGCAGATATTCGCCATTGAGGGCTTGACTCCGCTTAACGTCACCACTATGCATTCTGACAAAAAGAGCCAGAAAAAGAGCAAGCAGTCGTAGGGCTCCTGTACCGATGAAACCTGGTGCAGATCGTCGGAAATATGGACACTAAAACGTTCAACACCCAAGTTTCACGAGCCCTATTTTGGACCGTGAGCATGTACACTTTGCAGTACAACATAGAGGTGTACATGCTTAAAAATATTTACTAATCAATACATTATGTTATTATTCGAGTCTCCCTCGGGCACCAAATTCAAGAAAGGTCTTGCTTAGCAAGGCCTTTTTTTTCGTCTGCAATAAAGTGGACGCGCAATGCTGAAAGCTCACCACCGCGCGGCTCGCACGTGACATTGCGCGGACTCAGGTATCAGAGTCGTTTGCAGGCTTAGCCTGAGCATTCCCCCCAAACAACCGCGCCGCTATCGCCCGCCCCCGCTCCAGCCCTTCCTCCGTCAACCAGACCGACTTGTTCCTGTTCACCGGGTTACTGATGAAACCCTGCTCATGTAATCGGTTCATGATCTCGAAATCGAATCCTTTCCAGGCATTGCCGTCGTCGGAACTGAGTGCTGCCAACAGGGCAAGCACGGCGTCTTCCATCAGTTTGTCGTCGTATTCCATGGTCGTCACTCCATTCGTATCCAACAGTTAACGTCGAGTGTGTGAAGGCTTACCATAATACTCGCCGACCTCCGATGGAAATGCCGCTCAATCCCGTGAAGGTTATTGATCGGCTTCAGTGTGCCCGGCCTCGCCTTTGGGCTGCACTTGTTGATCCCGCTCCGTATAATCCCGCCACTCTGAAGGCAGCCCAGCGCATCTTGCACCTGACGGTGGCTGCCTCCAGTCATCAACTCTCACACTGACGGACATCGCTAAAGGCACCCCATGGAAACGTCACTGGAAACAGTCGCCCTTTTCTCCCTCAAGCTCGCTTACGAGGAAGAAGGCCTGAGCCCGATTCTGCGGGACGACATGGTCATGGGTGATTACCAGAAAGATATTTTCGAACTATTGGTGCGGCGCGGGGATATCGAGACCATTCAGTTCAAGATGAATGAATGCCTGGGCTTAGCGATGGACGCGCTGGGCGGTGTCGAAAAACCGCTGGGACGTGAGTTGTACAAGTTGTCCGCTGAGTTCAGTGAGGCGCGTTCGCTGGAGCAGCTGGATCAGCCGCTCCTCGCGCTCAAGGGTTACTTGAAAGACATCTTATGATCAGCAGCGCCGTTACAGCAGATGCTTCGAGATGTACTTGGAAATCTCCACCATTGACGTCTTCCCGGTGAATTCGAACTTCACCTTCCCCAGTGACGAGAAGTAAATCTCCAGCTCTGAATCCAGATCGAAGGTGCCCGAGGTTTCCACGGAGTAGGCGACGATGTTCTTGTACGGCAAGGAAGTGAAATCCTTCTTGCTGCCGGTAATGCCCTGAACGTTGACCGCAATGATGCGTTTGTTGGTAAACACCACGCCGTCACGCATGGCCTTGTAAGAGTCGATCACTTCTTCGCCGTCCAGCAACAGTGCGCTTACGCGTTCGGCGTACTCATCGTTCTGCTTGAGTTTGAAGAAGCCTTTGTTGTTGAAGTCGATCATCTGTCCATCCTCATCTTCAAGAAAACATCCCGGTATTTCTTTGTTTCAACGACGGGCTTTCAGCACGCGGATATCGGTTGGGAACCCGTCGGCGCCGACAAGTTTTTTCCAGCCCAGATACTGAAACTCGCCCTTCTCATCAATGTAATCACCCTTCTCCACCGATCGGCCGCCAACCACCGCCACGCGTTTCACTTCGCCACAGCCGCCGTCAGAAGGCCGAACCGTATAGATCACATACGTCTTCACGTATTGCGTGGCGCGGAAGTATTGGCCGCAGATTTCGTCGACGGTGATCAACATGGTTTTCAGGCGTGCTTCGCCGTCGGTGTCTTCGTGCAGTTTCAGGAAGGAGATATCACCGACGTCGCTGTAGCCGAGGGCGCGGGCGCGTTGGTATTCGGGGGAGTTCTGGTGGGCGATGCGACCTTCCTCTGCAGCACCTTGCATTTTCGCGGCGAACTCGGCTTTGCCTTGGGCGATCATCGCGTCGGCCTGGCCCGCGAACTCTTCGCATTGCGCAAATTCCCGGGAGCCGAGGTGATCGGGCGTCAGGTTCGAGCGGTGTTCATTCATGGTTCGCAGGTTGCTTTCCAGGGCAAACATCACGTCGTAGGCGGTGGTGCGGCCGCTTTGCACGTCGGCCATTTTCTCCAGCACGCGCTGGCAGTTGCCGGCGTAATACTTCCAGCTGTTTTCCGGGTGTTCTTGCACAGCGGCGAATGCCGGGGTCATTGCAACGGCGAGTGTGATTGCGCAGAGCAGGCGCAAACAATGGGTACTGACTGGCATTGGGTAGTCCGTTACGGAGATGGGCAGTGGCGCGACGCTACTATTTTGCTATCTTGCCGTCCACTGCCAGTAACGAGGTCGCCAACGCCTCGATGGAGTCAATTTTCAGAGGGAGAAACACCTTGATGGCCGTGTTGTACTTTTTCGTTTGGGCAGCCGTTTGGGCTTGGGTCGTGCAGACCCGTGGTGCCTGGAACCTGATCCTCGCCAACCTGGCGGGTGCCGCCAGCGGTTTCATCGTCGCAATGATTTTTTCAGTGGTCTGTTCGGGCCTTTTCCCGGCGCACGTACCTCCCTCACCCGAGAAACTGGCGAGTAGCGTGCTGCAAGTGATGACAACGTTCGGCGTGCTGGCGGGTGTATGGATGTGGCTGGTCCGGCGCCCTCAGCCCGAGCATCCACTGGCTCGCCAACTGTTCGCCGGCATCTGTGGGTTGGCTGCTGGTGTGACGACGTTGGTGTTTTTCGCGCTCAACTTTCACTGAGCAGCGCTCTCGTCACTGGTATTACACGTGTGTTTTGTTATCTTGCCGCCCATCGTCAGCGTTCACTGTGGGCGTGCGTTGATTTCAGGGTTTTGAAGGTTTAAGGAAAGGATCAAATGGAGTTTCTGCGTTTTCTGGCGATTGTTGCGGTTTGGGGGTTCATGTGGCGCTGGGTGGTGCAGAACCGTGGCAGCTGGAATATTTTCTACGGCAATATCGTTGGCGCAACGGGTGGTTTCATTGTGGCGATGGTGGTGCTGTCGATCACGTTGTCGCTGTTTCCTTCGTCGCATGACTACGAACCGGCGCAGGCTGAAAACACGCAAGTCACCGAGCCGACCTCTCTATTGCCTGAAGCCGAGGCAGTCACACCCGCAGCCGATCTGAAGGATGCGCCGGCTTTTGCTGCCATCGAGCCGGACGACAAGCCCTCTCCCGCCGACTCCGCACTGTTGCCGAACTATGCCGGCCGGGCGCCGAAATCAATCGGACTACAGACCGTGCTGGATCAAAGCGACTATGACGGTCGCATGGCCCTGGCAGCGCTGAACAAGAAATTGCGTGGTGACGCCCAGGCCGACAAGTCGATGATTGCGTATGTCATGTGCAGCCCGTTTGTGACCAGCACGTTGCGCTTTCCCGCTTCAGCGCGTTTTGCTGACAGCAAAGCGCTGGTCAGCCACCGCTTCAAGGATCAGGTCTACACCTTCAACAACACCGTCACCGCGCGCAACATGAACGGCGACGATGTCACCTACCGTTTCGATTGCTCGGTACAAGAGCAGCCGCGAGTTGACGCGCTGCCTGCGCAATGGCGTTTGTTGGCGCTGAAAGTGCAAAAAGCCGACTCTTAAGGCTGATTTAAGGGTTCAAGGCGCCGGCTGCGCTATCATCGCCGGCCTGTGCGCCTTGAGCTTTGCCCTCCGATGTCCCGACACTTCGCTGATCCCTCTTTGTTGCCTGCCGTGCTGGCCGGCCCACTGCTGCGCAGGCTGGAGCCGAAGCGGTTGGTGCTGTGGTTGATCGGTACGCGCCAGCTGTCGCTGACATTGCGCCTGCAAGGTGTAGGAGACATTCCTCTCGACGCTGGGAAATGCACGGTCATTCCCGTAGGTCGTCAGGCGTTTGTTCATCTCATCGATGTTTCTCTCGACAGCGCCCTGCCCTGCGATACGCAGATCGACTATGACCTGCTGATCGACAACGCGACGGGCATCGCCGACTGGGCGGCGCATTTGCTGTACGGCGATGCAAGCAGTCCGAACTTCGTCCTGCGCTCGCGGATCGATCAACTGCTGCATGGCTCCTGCCGCAAGCCGCATCACCCGGCGACGGATGGTTTGCTGTGCGTCGACCAGTTACTGGCCACGGAAACCGATCCGAAACAACGCCCCGCCCTGTTGATGATGAGCGGCGATCAGGTCTACGCCGACGATGTGGCCGGGCCGATGTTGCGGGCGATTCATGCCCTGATCGCACGACTCGGCCTGTTCGATGAACACCTCGAAGGCGCCGTGGTCAGCGACAGCGCCAGGCTCTACGAACATCCGGCCAGTTACTACCACCGTGCGGATTTGTTACCGGCACTGGAGAGCAACGAGACATTGCGCGAGCGATTTTTCGGCGGAGCACGTAAGCCGATTTTCACCAGCAGCAGCGCTGACAATCACTTGGTGACGTTCGCCGAAGTCATGGCGATGTACCTGCTGGTGTGGTCGCCGACGCCCTGGTTGCTGATCGATCCGCAAGCTCCCGAACTGACGCCAGAACGCTTCAAGCGCTACACCCTCGAACAGACTCGCATCGATGCCTTCAAGGCCGGATTGGACAAGGTCGCCCGTGCGCTGGCGCATCTGCCGAGCCTGATGATTTTCGATGATCACGACATCACCGATGACTGGAACCTGTCCGCGCAATGGGAGGAAACGGCCTACGGCCATCCGTTCTCCAAACGCATCATCGGCAATGCGTTGATCGCCTATATGTTGTGTCAGGGCTGGGGCAACAATCCCGATGCGTTCAAAGAGGTATTGGAGAAAACCCAGAGCCTTAGCGCCAGCGGTGATGATCAGTATCTCGACAGCCCGGTGCAGGACGATTTGATCGATGACCTGCTGCGCTTTCAGCATTGGCATTTTGTATTGCCGACCAGTCCTGCGCTGGTGGTCATCGACACGCGCACCCGACGCTGGCGCAGTGAGATGGCGCTCAAGCAACCCTCGGGCCTGCTCGATTGGGAGGCGTTGAGCGAACTGCAACAGGAGCTGCTCGATCACCCGTCAGCGATCATCGTGTCCCCGGCGCCGATCTTCGGCGTGAAGCTGATCGAAACGGTGCAAAAAGTCTTCAGTTGGTGCGGTTATCCGCTGCTGGTCGACGCGGAAAACTGGATGGCCCATCGCGGCGCCGCGCAAGTGATCCTGAATATTTTCCGCCACTCGCGCACACCGGGTAACTACGTGGTGCTGTCCGGCGATGTGCATTATTCCTTCGTCTACGAAGTACTTATCCGCCACCGCAAGGCCGGCCCGCGAATCTGGCAGATCACCAGCAGCGGGATCAAGAACGAGTTTCCGAAAACCCTGCTGGAATGGTTCGACCGTCTCAACCGCTGGCTCTATTCGCCACGGTCACCGCTGAACTGGTTTACCAAACGCCGACGCATGCGCATCGTGCCGTATACGCCCGAGCATGCTGAGGCGGGCGAACGGCTGTGGAATTCGGCGGGGATCGGTCAGGTGTTTTTCAATGAACAGGGACAGCCGCGCGAGATCATTCAGCACAATTCCAATGGCGCGGCGAAGACGCGGATGCTGGCGCCGGATCTGGCGGATTATCCGGACTAAGGTCTACACCGAACATGTGGGAGCGAGCCTGCTCGCGAAAGCGGTCGATCATCCAGCAGAGATGTCTACCGATAGTCCGCCTTCGCGAGCAGGCTCGCTCCCACAGTGCTACTTACAAGCCATCAATGCGCGATCAGTGCTCGCCCCACACCTCTGACAATCATCTCCACCTCACGCTCATCAATCGTCAACGGTGGCAGCAGACGTATCGTTTTGCCACGCGTGACGTTGATCAACAGTCCATGATCCCGCGCCGCGATCAGGGTCAGATCACGCACCGGTTGTTTCAGCTCGATACCGATCATCAAACCCTGACCACGAATCGCCAGCACGTTGGGATTGTCCGCCAGCTCTGCGCGCAGGCGAGTTAATAGCCGTTCCCCCTGAATCCGGGCGTTTTCCAGCAGGCCCTGTTCTTCGATGATGTCCAGCACCGTGCAACCGACCCGACACGCCAGCGGATTGCCGCCGAAGGTGCTGCCATGGCTGCCGGGCGTAAACAGATCCGCCGCCCTGCCCCGGGCCAGGCACGCACCTATCGGCACGCCGTTGCCCAGCCCTTTTGCCAGGGTCATGACATCCGGGACGATGCCTTCATGTTGAAACGCGAACCAACGCCCGGTGCGGCCGATGCCGGTCTGGATTTCATCGAGCATCAGTAGCCACGCATGGCGATCGCACAAATCACGCAGACCCTTCAGATAATCGGGCGGCGCCAGTTGCACGCCACTTTCGCCTTGAATTGGCTCTACGAGAATCGCGACGATGCGCTCGCCGTGCTTTCTCTGCGCCTGCTCGAGCGCCGCGAGATCACCAAATGGCACTTTGAGGAAATCCCCCGGCAATTCGTTGAAACCCAAGCGCACCGCCGGACCATCACTGGCCGACAAGGTACCGAGTGTGCGGCCATGGAACGCGTTGGCCATGACCACCACCAGCGGCTGTTCGATGCCCTTGCGCCAGCCGTATAAACGCGCCAGTTTCAGCGCCGTTTCATTGGCCTCGGCGCCAGAGTTATTGAAGAACGCCCGCTCCATCCCCGACAGCTCGGTTAGCCGTTTGGCGAGTTGTTGCTGCCAGTCGATGCTGTACAGATTCGAGGTGTGCAGCAGTAATCCCGCCTGCTCGCTGATCGCCGAAACAATCCGCGGGTGCGAGTGGCCGACATTGGTCACCGCGACACCGGCCACCGCGTCGAGATACTCACGGCCGGTCTGATCCCACAGGCGGGTGCCGAGGCCTTTGGTAAAGCTCAAGGCCAGTGGTTGGTAGGTGTTCATCAGGGCGGCGGTCATGACTTCAAACTCCAGCGAAGGTCGGTGTGCTGCCAGTATGGTTAGCCAGCGAAACTGGATAAACTCGTTAAAACTTCATTCATTTAAAAGCTGAGCTTGATAATGGACTTGTTCCAGGCGATGAGCGTGTACGTCAAAGTAGTCGAAGCCGGGAGCATGACGGCGGCCGCGTTGCAGTGCGATATGTCAACGACCATGGTCGGCAATCATCTGCGCGCGCTGGAGCAGCGGCTCGGTGTCCAACTGTTGCAGCGCACGACTCGACGTCAACGCCTCACCGAATTCGGCAGCGTTTACTACCTGCGTTGTCTGGATGTCTTGGGACTGGTGGCCGACTCCGAACGGCTGGCGGAACAAGCACTGGATGAGCCGCGTGGCCTGCTGCGGATTACCGCTCCACTGACCTTCGGCGTAGAGCGCCTGGCACCGGCGCTCAGCGAATTTTCCCTGCAATATCCCCAGGTCAAAATGGACGTGGTGCTGACCAACAGCCGCCCCGACCTGCTGGAAAGTGGTCTGGACGTGGCGTTTCGGCTGGGGCATTTCGAGGAGTCGAATCTGATCGCCCGCCCCCTGATCGATTACACACTGACTGTGTGCGCGTCCCCGCAATACGTGGCCCGGCGCGGCATGCCGCACACCCCTGAAGATTTGCAACAACACGACTGCCTGTCGTTCGCCTACCCTGCCGGTGACGATTGGCAATCGGTGGAAAAACGCTGGCGTCTCAGCGGCCCAGAGGGAGAAATTCTCGTCGACGTCAGCGGGCCGATGCTGATGAACACTTCCGCCGGATTGCATCAGGCCGCACGCACCGGCATGGGCATAGTGATGCTGCCCGATGCGCTGGTGGAACAGGATCTGCGCGATGGCAAACTGGTGACCGTCGTTCCCGACTATCAACCTCCAAGCCGTCCCTTGCATTTGCTTTATGCTCCGGATCGCTATCGTTTACCGAAGCTGCGCCGCTTCGTCGAATTCGCGATGCAGACGTGGGGCAGATCCTGAAAACGAGCGACATGGACAATGTCTCGAAGAATTACTGACAAGGAGTCGAAGCGAAGATGAACAACAACCTGACCGTACGCGACCTGCTATCTGACGAAGTGGAGTCGGTACGGCTGTTCCTCGACCAACATGGCTGGGGGCACCGTACCGGTTCCAGCGAACATTTCGCACAACTCATCGAACACTCGCAACGCACGGCGATTGCCCTGCTCGGCGCGCAGATCGTTGGCTTTGCCCGAGGCATAACCGATGGCTTGTCCAACGGTTACCTGTCGATGGTCGTAGTCGATGGCGAGTATCGACCCACAGGCACTGGCCGCAGACTGGTTGAGCATGTCATGGGCGATAACCCCGATATCACCTGGGTACTGCGCGCAGGAAGAGAAGGCGCCGAAGCCTTTTTTGCCCGCCTGGGTTTTGAGACGTCGGTGATCGCCATGGAGCGACCTCGATTGAAATAACAGGTATGCGCTCTGGCAACGGCTATGATCAGCTTCTCTTTCCAGCATGGACGCTGTGCGATGCTCGTCACTCTTCAAAATACTCCCTTGTGGGTTTATGTGGTTTTTCTGGTTCTGGTGTATTTCGGCCTCAAGGCCCGCAAACCCCAACATGAAAGCCGGTTTTCCCTGCTGTCGACCCCGCTGGTGTTGTTGGGCTGGTCGCTGTTGTCGTTGAACCTGACGGTTGATCCAGGCTTGAGCCTCAGCGGCTGGCTCATTGCTTTGTTACTGGGCGCTCTGTCGGCATGGCTGATTTTCCCCAACAAGGGGATAAATCTTGATGATCCGGAAACCGGGTTGATCGTGCCGGGCACTTGGAAAGCGCTGATTCTGCTCCTGCTTTTTTTTGCAGTGAACTACTACTTCGGTTATCAGGATGACGTGCACCCAGAGCGCGCTGCCGCCCCGGATATGTTGCTGTTCAAAGCCGCAGCATCAGGCTTTATCAGTGGTCTGATTAGCGCTCGCTCACTGAAATATTACCGTTTGCTGCGCACCCTTCAGGCTCAACGCCCGCCATTGGGCGCCCAATGATTCAGGAACCGCTTTTCACCAACACCGGTTTTTCCTGAGGGGCTGCGTATCGTGCACCGTATCCTGCAATTACATGGGCGCGATATACAGTCACTGGACATGAGCGGGCGTGGCGCGACGTTCCGCTTCTCGCTATCAACAGATCAGCAAAGCGCCGAACAATGGATGATGCGTTCAATGAATTTGCACAGCCCAGGCAAATAGTTGAGACCGCCGGCCCGTTGCTCCGTGACAACGCCGCCCCGCTCGCCTAAATTAGTCGACCTGAAAAAGCCCTTGGTTTTCTCATCTCCACTCAAGTTAAAAAGTAGTGAAATTTCAATGTCCGATTTCAACACCGCTGAATCCGTAGTCACCGAATCGTCCAAAGCGGAATACGAAAACTCCATCAATCTTTCACAACACCTGCCACAAGCCAAAATCATCAGCGAGATGGTCCTGGACGCGTTCCAGTCGACCCGCGAAAGCGACCAGATCCGCGAGCTGCGCGCGGCGATCCGTCAGGCTCACGACAGCTTCGATGATGACAAGGCCTACGAACTGATGGGCAAACTCAAGGCGCTGAAAGATGCCGAAGCCGCCGACCTCGCTGCGCTTGACGACCTCAGCAGCAAGTTCTCGATCGGCCGCATCCTGTCCAGCTTCAAGGACGATCCGGCGTTCCAGGAAATCGTTTACGGCCTCGCGCTGAAAGTGCTGAACCAGACCCATCAGGCGATCAGCAACCCGAGCGGCGGCAAGAGCAAGGCTGCGAAGAAGAAAGAAGTCGAAATCTTCACCATCAGCAAGGACGGCATCAGCGTGACCTTGCCACTGCGCACGCCGCGCTCGCGCCTGAACGTTGACCGTGCAGCGCTGGAGTTCCTCGGTTTCACCTTCGTTGGTGAAGGCGAAGAAGCGGAGCTGGAAAGCGAAGTCTTCGTCGACAACGCTGGTACCGAGCAGGCAGTGAACCGCAAGAACATCATCACCGCGCTGCAACAGCAGACTGCGTTTGATGGATATAGCATCGCCGCGCAGTAATAGCGCAGCCGCTAAATTAAAAAGCCCCGCACTGGGATTCAGGCGGGGCTTTTTGGTTTTCGGCTTGAGATGGGTGAGATGGCCTAAACCGAGGCCCCTCACCCCAGCCCTCTCCCGAGGGAGAGGGAGCCGATTTGGGGATATTGTAGAAGTACACCGAAATGAAAGTGCTGTGCCGAATCCACAATCGCCTCGCTCTGTCAGGTCGACGTATAGCGGAAGACACCTCGGTCAGTCCCCTCTCCTTCCGGGAGAGGGCTAGGGTGAGGGCAAGCCGCTAAACCACACTTAAGCCGAAGGGTGCAACGCTACAATCATGTCCACCTCAATCGCCGCATTCTTCGGCAACTGATACACCCCCACTGTGGTGCGCGTGTGCCGACCGGCATCGCCAAGCACATGACTGAACACGTCCGACGCACCGTTGGCCACTTCACTCAGGTCAACGAAGTCCGGCGTCGACTTCACATACACAGTCACCCGCAACAACGCCTTGATCTTGTCCAGCGAACCCACAGCATCGACGATCAGCGCCAGACAACGCATCGCACTGATGCTCGCAGCGGCTTGGGCATCCTTGAGGGTCAACTCCAACCCAACCCGACCGGGGTACTGAATCTTGCCGTGAGTGCGTGGCACCATACCGCTGATGTACAGCTCATCATGATGACGGATCAGCGGCGCGTAATTGCCACCAGCAGTGTTCTCACCATAAATGTCGTAGTTCAGCTCTTGGGCCAGGGCAATAAAACGCTCGTCGCAGGTCATCCTCTCAGTCATTTCGCCCAGCCTTATGATCAGTGCATGAAGAAGCTCGAATCACGGCAGTAAAACACCGAAAAAATGGCTTGGTGCTATCACTGTCGGGGTTGGATCCAAATCTAGGGGTTTTGAACTCCACTCGCAACCCTCACCCTAGCCCTCTCCCATAGGGAGAGGGAACCGAACGCAGTATATTGACGACGTACACCGACCTGAACGCACTTTACCGAATCCATAATCGCCACGACTTTGCAGGTCGGCGGTGGACTCCAGACAACTCGGTCGGCCCCCTCTCCCTCTGGGAGAGGGCTGGGCGGGCGGCGTTCCGATGAGGGGCTTTACGCCAGGCAACAAAAAACCCCGCACATCTCTCAATGTGCGGGGTTTTTCTTCAAGCCTTTGAGCCTTACGGCGCGTACGTCAGCAGCAGCTCTGCGGGCACCTTGAAGTCCAGGGACATCATGACGCTCAACGCAGTGATGGTGAAGATCGAGAACACGAACAGCTTGCGTGCCCAGACCGTATCATCCACCGCTTTGTAGCCGGTCCAGGCCATGTACAACCAGTACATGCCCATGGCCGCGGCGACGGCGAGGTAGCTCATGCCGGCGTAACCGCTGAAGGTCAACATCAAGGTCGCTACAAGGAACGCCAGGATGTAGAGCAGGATGTGCTTCTTGGCCACTTGAATCCCGCGCTTCACTGGCAACACCGGAATCGATGCGGCCAGGTAATCGTTGAAGCGGAAGATCGCGATGGCGTAGGAATGCGGCATCTGCCACAGGCTGAACATCACCAGCAACGTCAGCGCGGCCATGTCGAAGCTGTTGGTTACGGCAACGTAACCGATCACTGGCGGCATGGCGCCCGACAGACTGCCCACCAGCGTGCCGTGAACCGACTTGCGCTTTAGGTACAGGCTGTAGAAGCCGACGTAGATGATGAAGCCGATCACCGCGAACAAAGCGGCCAATGGGTTGGCCACCTTGTACAACAATGCAACGCCGAGAACACCAAGGATGGTCGCGTAGACCAGGGCCAGTTTCAGGGAGATCAAGCCCTGCACCAGCACCCGGTTCTTGGTGCGTTCCATCTTCAGGTCGATGTCGCGGTCGATGCAGTTGTTGAACACGCAACCGGAGGCGACAACCAGGGATGTACCGATCATGGCAGCCAGAAACACCGCCAGATCCACATGCCCTTTCGAGGCCAGGAAAAACCCGCCTGCCACAGAAAGCACGTTACCGAAAATGATCCCCGGTTTGGTGATTTGGATAAAGTGCTTGAGCGACATCGGGTCTTACCTCACTTCGCCATCATGTAGGTGTGGATGCTGAACATGATCCACAACGACAGGCCAACCAGCAGCACGATCACGATCGCCGTAAAGACGAATGCAATCACGTTGTTACGCTGAGCAATGGAACGGTCCAGGTGCAGGAAGTAATACAGGTGAACAATCACCTGGATCACTGCGAACAGCAGAACGATTGCCAGCGTGGTGGCTTTCGGCAGGCTCGGATACATCACCAGACCGAATGGGATGACGGTCAGGATCACCGACAGGATGAAGCCAATGGCGTACGACTTTACGCTGCCGTGGCCAGCATCATGGCTGTCATGGGAGTGTGCATTAGCCATTACAGAGTCCCCATCAGGTAAACAACGGTGAATACGCAGATCCACACCACGTCCAGGAAGTGCCAGAACAGGCTCAGGCAGCTCAGACGGGTCTTGTTGGTCGCCGTCAGGCCGTGCTTGTTGACCTGGTACATCATGATGCCCATCCAGATCAGACCCGCCGAAACGTGCAGACCGTGGGTACCAACCAGGGTGAAGAACGCGGACAGGAAGCCCGAACGGCTAGGACCGAAGCCCTCGGAGATCAGCAGGTGGAACTCGTTGATCTCCATGGCGATAAAGCCTGCGCCGAGCAGGAAGGTCATGAACAACCAACCCAGAACCTGCTGCTTCTTGCCTTTGAACAACGCCAGCATGGCGAAGCCGTAGGTGATCGAACTGAACAACAGCAGAGCGGTTTCGCCCAGCACGTATGGCAGTTCGAAGATGTCGTGGCCCGCTGGGCCACCGGCAACGTTGTTTACCAGTACTGCGTACACCGCGAAGATCGACGCAAACAGAATGCAGTCGGTCATCAGGTAGAGCCAGAAACCGTATACGGTCATCTCGCCCGAGTCGTGGTGATGGTCATCGTGCCCATGGTCACCATGGGCGTGTCCAACATTGGTCACTAAGTTCGACATGGTTTAAGCCTGTTCCAACGAGGTTTCAACACGGGTGGCACCGGCCGGGATTTTCCCTGCCGCAACCAGACGCTTGTGCTGCTCGGCTTCGATACGCTCGATCGTTTCAACCGGAACCATATAGCCCTGGTCGTCACGTGCAGCGTGGATCACGAAGTAGATGACGGTGCCGGCCAGGCTGGCGATCGCCAACCACCAGATGTGCCAGATCATCGCGAAACCGAAGACGGTCAACAGTGCGCCCATCACCACGCCAGTGGCGGTGTTGTTCGGCATGTGGATCGGCTCGTACTTGGCCGGACGCTGGTACGCAGTACCGTTTTCCTTGGCTTCAGTGAACGGGTCGATGCAGTCAGCCTTAGGCAGCACGGCAAAGTTGTAGAACGGCGGTGGCGACGAGGTCGACCATTCCAGAGTGTGTGCATTCCACGGGTCACCGTGATCGCAAACGTTCTCTGGCTTGTTACGGTCACGCACGCTCACATAGAGCTGGATCAGCTGGCAGGCAATACCCACAGCGATCATCACCGCACCGAACATGGCAACGTACAGGTACGGTACCCACTCAGGGTTGGTGGTGGCGTTCAGACGACGGGTCATGCCCATGAAGCCCAGTGCATAGAGCGGCATGAACGCGACGAAGAAGCCCGAGATCCAGAACCAGAACGCTGCTTTACCCCAGCCTTCGTGCAGCTTGAAGCCGAACGCTTTCGGGAAGTAGAACGCGAAACCAGCGATGTAACCGAATACCGCACCGCCGATGATCACGTTGTGGAAGTGCGCGATCACGAACAGGCTGTTGTGCAGAACGAAGTCAGCACCCGGGATGGCCAGCAGTACGCCGGTCATGCCGCCGATGGCGAAGGTCACCATGAAGCCCAGGGTCCACAGAACCTGGCTGGTGAAGCGCAGACGGCCCTGGTAGATGGTGAACAGCCAGTTGAATAGCTTCACACCCGTCGGGATGGAAATCAGCATCGTCGCCAGACCGAAGAAGGCGTTGACGCTGGCACCCGAACCCATGGTGAAGAAGTGGTGCAGCCAAACCATGAAGCCCAGTACCGAGATCGCGCCCGAAGCGTAGATCATCGAGTGGTGGCCGAACAGTTTCTTGCCGGTGAACGCCGAGATCACTTCCGAGAAGATGCCGAATGCCGGCAGGATCAGGATGTAAACCTCAGGGTGGCCCCACGCCCAGAACAGGTTGACGTACATCATTGGATTGCCACCAAGTTCATTGGTGAAAATGTGGAAATCCATGTAACGGTCAAGGGTCAGCAGTGCCAAGGTAGCGGTCAGGATCGGGAACGAAGCCACGATCAGAACGTTTGCCCAGGTGCAGGTCCAGGTGAAGATCGGCATGTCCATCAGTTTCATGCCAGGGGTACGCATTTTCAGTACGGTCGCGAGGAAGTTAACCCCCGTCAGCGTCGTACCTAACCCGGATAGCTGTAGCGCCCAGATGTAGTAGTCCATGCCCACGCCAGGGCTGTATTGCAGACCCGACAATGGTGGATAGGCAACCCAACCGGTCTTGGCGAATTCGCCGACGCCCAGGGACAGGTTGATCAGCACTACGCCGGATACCAGCAGCCAGAAGCTCAGGGAGTTCAGGAACGGGAACGCAACGTCACGCGCGCCGATCTGCAGCGGCACTGCAAGGTTCATCAGGCCGGTGAAGAATGGCATCGCCATGAAGATGATCATGATCACACCGTGAGCGGTGAAGATCTGGTCATAGTGTTCAGGTGGCAGGTAGCCAGGCGAACCCTCGGTGGCCATGGCCAACTGGGTACGCATCATGATGGCGTCGGCAAAACCGCGCAGCAGCATGACCATGGCGACGATGATGTACATCACGCCGATTTTCTTGTGGTCGACCGAGGTCAACCACTCGGTCCACAAGTAGGTCCACTTCTTGAAGTAGGTGATTGCAGCGAACAGCGCCAGACCACCGAGGGCGATCATGGCGATGGTCACCATCACGATCGGCTCGTGGAATGGGACTGCTTCCCAACTTAATTTACCAAACATCGTTTACTCCTCTGCCCCGGCAGCTGAATGCGAACTCGAGTCAATTTCCGTGGCCGCCACTTCTTTCTCTTTCTTCTCGTGCTTCAGCGGCTTGCCCGGCTTCATACCTTCGTACTTGTCGACGATGATCTGGAACTGGTTCGGCGTGACCGAGGAGTAGAGCTCGACTGGGTTGTTCTGGCTCGGTTTGGCAAGGGCCGCGTATTCAGCTTGATCAAGCTGTTTAGGTGACTTCTTGACTTCACTTACCCAGGCGTCGAAATCTTCCTGAGTGGTGGAGATAGCCTTGAATTTCATACCGGTGAAACCCGCGCCGCTGTAGTTGGCGGAGATACCGTCCATCTCAGCGTTGCGGTCAGCGATCAGGTGCAGCTTGGTCTGCATGCCCGCCATCGCGTAGATCTGGCCGCCCAGACCCGGGATGAAGAACGAGTTCATCACAGCGTCAGAGGTGATCTTGAAGTTGATTGGCGTGTGTGCCGGGAACACGATCTTGTTGACCGTGGCAATGCCTTGTTCCGGGTAGATGAACAGCCACTTCCAGTCCAGCGCGACCACTTCGATGGTCACTGGCTTGACGTCGGACTGGATCGGACGATACGGGTCCAGTTCGTGGGTCGAAATGTAGGTGATGTAACCCAGGGCAATGATGATCAGGACCGGGATGGTCCAGACTGCCACTTCGATCTTGGTCGAGTGCGACCATTTCGGGGTGTAGACGGCATTCTTGTTCGACGCGCGGTACTTCCAGGCGAACAGGAAGGTCATGACGATAACCGGCACGACGACCAACAGCATCAGCAGGGTCGCGGTGATGATCAGGTTTCGCTGTTCCAGGCCAACCTGGCCCGTTGGATTGAGCAAGGTCATGTTGCAGCCTCCCAGCAACAACGTGCCGAGCAGCGGCACTAGGCCTAGTAATCTGGGGTACCTGTTTTTACTCATCTCACGACCTCTAAAGCAGCTTGCGCAATGCAGTTGGGTTTTGATCGCCAACACTTCACCCTGCCAAGGGTTGGCATTTTCTTTGGATTGAATAAGGGCCGCCCGTCGCGCGTCAGACGCTCGACAAAACCTGGGACAGCGGTCAGTTCTTATTCGAATTCGTGGTCAAAGGCCTTGTTACAGACCAATTCCATTTGGTGCGGAAAGTTGGAAGGCACCGACACCTGGGTGTCTTGAAAGCCTTGCGACTCACTCGACACCCGACTTTCTGCGCAGCGCCTTAAAAAAGCGTTCCTTAATAAAGGCTGAACAGTGCCGGGAATTCAGTGCGGGCGATTGTAGATAGGTAGCGCCCTATACACCATGTCTTATCCCGAAATAATTTTTATCCGTTCGAGCAACAATCCATCGCCATTTTTGCAAAAGTTCCGCATCTTATCGAAATCAATTCTCAACAAAAACGCCAAAAATTGTAGGTGTACCCGCGTCAGTTCAGACAGCTCTGAAGGCTTTTTCCGAAGGCTCGAACAGCGCAAGCCCCGATAACCCAAGGCTTTTGGCCACATGCCAGCGCTTGTTAAAACTGCCTGCTCTGGCACTCGCGTGCTAAAGCCGAAAAACCCCGAAACAGACCAATCCTTTTTTGTAACAGCGGCCGATTCCGCGTCCCCCAAGAGCCCTGCGACGCGGCGCGTGTGACAACATGTCGCACACTTGCCACACCCTCCCTTGCCGTCCGTCACGGTGTTTTCACAAACACTCTGAAATGCAAAACGCCCCGATAAGCTGATACGCAAATCGAGGCGTTTTCTGTATCGGCCAGACAGCCGAATAGTTGACTCAGCGCAGTGCTTTTCGATTACGCGAGGTCAGCAGCGGCACCAGGATCACCACCAGCACGAACGCCACCAGCGCCCACTGTGCCAGCGACAGACCGAGGATCGGCGGGTACGGCGTCGAGCAGAAACCGTCGACCTGGAAGCCCAGCGGGAAGATCTTCGCCAGCGGCAGATCATCGACAATCGGCTGCAGCACATCGATGCCGCAGCTAACGGCCGGATAGAACTGGGTGTACACGTGATGCCCAGCCACAGCCGCCCCGGCAAGCGCGCAAATCACCACCAGTACTTCAAACACGGTGATGCTGCGACGGCTGCGCATCGCCGCGCCGATAAACGCGAAAAGCGCGATCAGCAGCAACGCATAGCGCTGCAAAATGCACAGTGGGCACGGTGCTTCGCCGAGCACGATCTGCATGTACAGCGCACCGCCGATCAGTGCCAGGCAGATGATGCCCAACAGCACCAGAAAGCGCCGCTCACGGCCCAACCGAATCGTTTCCTCGCTCATCGCGTTTCCCTTTAATGTCCATGGTTCAACCGGCTCGCGGCTGAAGGTTGTCGCAAGTCTACACCGGGGGAATAAACGATAAAGCGGTTAAGAAACGATTAACCTTTAAACACTTTTCAAGAATCTGAATCCTGTAACGGCCATCGCGAGCAGGCTCACTCCTACAAGGGATCTGCGTCGTACACCATTCTCATGTACGCCACAGCCCCTGTAGGAGTGAGCCTGCTCGCGATGAAGGCGACTCAGTCTTAAGGATTATTCCAGAGCCGAAGCCGGCCCGAAGAACTCATAACGACTCTGCTTCTCCGGCACACCCAACGCTTTCAGATGGCGCTTGATCGCACCCATGAAACCCTTCGGTCCAAGGAAGTAAGCGTCGACATCACGCTGAGCCGGCAACCACTCGCCCAGCAGTGCCTGATCCAGCATCCCGACCTTGTCCGCCGCCGGGCTGACACCGTCATCTTCGGCGTAGCAGTAAAAACGCTTGAGTTGCGGATGACGCGCAGCCAAATCATCAATCCAGTCACGGAACGCATGCACGCTGCCGTTACGCGCGCAGTGGATAAAGTGCACCGGACGCTTGGTTTCCAGCGCGGCTTCAAGCATCGCCAGAGTTGGCGTGATGCCGACGCCGCCGCTGATCAACACCAACGGCTTATCGCTCGCGGTCAAGGTGAACTCGCCCGAGGGTGGAAACAGTTGAATGCTCGCGCCGACCTGCAGTTGATCGTGCAAGTGATTGGACGCACGACCACCCGGTTCGCGTTTGACGCTGATGCGGTACTGACCGTTGTTCGCCAGTGCCGACAGCGAGTAGTTGCGGCGGATTTCTTCGCCGTCGAGGATCAGCTTCATGCCGATGTACTGACCCGGTTCGGCCGCGAGGATCGGGCCTTTGTCAGCAGGCTCGAAGTAGAAGGAGATGATTTCTGCACTCTCCTCAACCTTGGCCGCGACGATAAACTCACGTGCACCGCGCCAGCCGCCAACGGCTTGTTCTTTCTGGTCGTAGATGGCGGTTTCGGCGCCGATCAGAATGTCCGCCAATTGGCCGTACGCCGCGCCCCAGGCGCTCATCACTTCTGGCGTGGCGATCTCTTCGCCGAGCACTTCGGAGATGGCGCGCAGCAAACAGGCGCCGACAATCGGGTAGTGTTCCGGGAGGATCTGCAGGGCCACGTGCTTGTTGATGATCTTCGCCACCAGATCGCCCAACTGGTCGAGCTGATCGATGTGCCGCGCATACATCAATACGCCGTTGGCCAAGGCGCGAGGCTGATCGCCGCTGGCCTGGTGCGCCTGGTTGAACAGCGGGCGGACCTCAGGGTATTCAGAGAGCATCATGCGGTAGAAGTGAGTGATCAGCGCTTCACCGCCGCTTTCCAACAGAGGCACGGTTGATTTGACGATGGCACGATCCTGGACGCTAAGCATAAGAATGACTCCTGAGCTTTCTTGAAAAGTTACCTTAGGGTTATCAGGTTCCGTGCCAACTTATTTATCCATATAAATCAATAGCTTGAAAATATCGTAGTCATAAAGACTCAAAGCCCCTTATAGTCATCCGGACTACATCTTGTCTCTTTGACTACAAGACCATGACCGCCAAATCCCTGCTCACCGCCCTACTGCCACTCGTCTCCGACCTGTCCCGCGAACTGCCCGAGGGCGAGCGTTATCGACGTTTACTGGAAGCCATGCGCGCCTTGCTGCCCTGCGATGCCGCTGCATTGTTGTGCCTCGACGGCGAAGCGCTGGTGCCGCTGGCGGTGGACGGTTTAAGCACCGACACCCTCGGCCGGCGCTTCAAGGTCAGCGAACACCCTCGCTTTGAAATACTCTTGAGCGGTGCCGGACCCACGCGATTCGCCGCCGACAGCGACTTGCCCGATCCTTATGACGGCTTGGTCGATGGCCTCGACGAACACCTCGAAGTCCACGATTGCCTCGGCTGTCCTTTATTCGTCGATGAAAAACTCTGGGGCCTGATTACCCTCGACGCTCTCGATCCCGAGCGGTTCGAGCCGATCGAACTCGATGCCTTGCAAGCCTTCGCCAGCCTGGCCTCGGCCACGGTCAATGCCGCCGAACGTATTCAACGCCTGGCCAATCGCGCAGAAGACGAACATCAGCGCGCCGAGGTTTATCGTCAGGCGAGCGGCCAGCAGAATCGCGAAATGATCGGTCAGAGCAAGGCGCTGAAGAAGTTAGTGGAAGAGATCAATCTGGTCGGCGGCAGCGATCTGACCGTGTTGATCACCGGCGAAACCGGCGTTGGCAAAGAGCTGGTCGCCCAAGCCATTCACGCCGCCTCACCGCGCGCCGACAAACCGATCATCAGCCTCAACTGCGCCGCGCTGCCGGATACGCTGGTCGAAAGCGAACTGTTCGGCCACGTGCGCGGCGCCTTCACCGGCGCCACCAGCGACCGGCGTGGCAAGTTCGAACTGGCCAATGGCGGCACGCTGTTTCTCGATGAGGTTGGTGAGTTGTCGCTAACCGTGCAGGCGAAATTGCTGCGCGTCTTGCAGAGCGGCCAGTTGCAACGGTTGGGGTCGGACAAGGAGCATCAGGTCGATGTGCGCCTGATTGCCGCGACCAACCGCGACCTCGCCGAAGAAGTGCGCAGCGGTCGCTATCGTGCCGACTTCTACCATCGCCTCAGCGTCTACCCGTTGCGCGTGCCGGCGCTGCGTGATCGCGGCCGCGATGTGTTGCTGCTCAGTGGTTTCTTCCTCGAACAGAATCGCTCGCGCATGGGCCTCAACAGCCTGCGCCTGAACAGCGACGCCCAGGAAGCACTGCTCGCCTACACTTGGCCGGGCAACGTGCGCGAGCTGGAGCACTTGATCGGGCGCAGTGCGCTGAAGGCGCTGGGCAACTGCAAGGTGCGGCCGAAGATACTCAGCCTGAGCGCGGCGGATCTGGATTTGCCGCGCGAGGTTGTGGATAACTCGGTTGAGGCTGTTGCCGGTGTCGTGGCTGAGATGCCGTTGATCAGCGGGGATTTGCGCAGTGCGACCGAGCAGTATCAGCGGCGCTTGATCAGTGCGGCGCTGGAGCGTAATCAGGATAACTGGGCGAGTGCGGCGCGGGAGTTGGGGCTGGATCGGGCGAATCTTGGGCGGATGGCCAAACGGCTCGGGATGAAGAGCTAAAAGCACACCCTCACCCTAGCCCTCTCCCTGAGGGAGAGGGGACTGACCGAGGTGTTTTGCGTAATACGCCGACCTGAAACATCGAGTCGATTATGGATTCAGCAGAGCAGGTTCAGATCGGTGAATTACTACAATATCCCCCAATCGGCCCCCTCTCCCTCCGGGAGAGGGCTGGGCGGGCGGCGTTCCGATGAGGGGCTTTGGCTTTTGATCTGCACGCCATCCGACAACTAACCTAAAGCCCACCCCTTTAACGCCGATAACCCGGCATCAATAGTTTCTGGCGATTTGCACCCTCGCCCACCACCTTTCCACAGAAGGTTCATATGTCCTCCACCAAAGCCCGCGCAGACTCACTTTCGCTTCTGCTGTTTACCTTGCGCAGCGGCAAGTTGATGGCGATCAACCTGCTGAAAGTCAGTGAAATCATCCCCTGCCCGCCGCTGACCAAACTGCCGGAGTCGCACCCGCACGTGAAAGGTATCGCCACGTTGCGCGGCGCCTCGCTGTCGGTCATCGACCTCAGCCGCGCCATCGGCGAGCGCCCGCTGGAAGATCCCAACGGCGGCTGCCTGATCGTCACCGACGTCAGCCGCTCCAAGCAGGGCCTGCACGTACAAGCGGTGAGCAAAATCGTCCACTGCCTGACCACCGACATCAAACCGCCGCCGTTCGGCTCCGGCGGTTCGCGCGCCTACATCACCGGCGTGACCTCGGTGGACGGCACACTGGTGCAGGTGCTGGATATCGAAAAAGTTATCCACAGCATCGCCCCGGCGCAGATCGAAATGGCCCCGACCGACCTGAGCATGGAAGACGCTGATGTGCTCGGCAACGCGCGGATTCTGGTGGTCGACGACAGCCAGGTGGCGCTGCAGCAATCGGTGCACACACTGCGCAACCTCGGCCTGCAATGCCACACCGCACGCAGTGCCAAGGAAGCCATCGACTGCCTGCTCGACCTGCAAGGCACGGCGCAACAAATCAACCTGATTGTCTCCGACATCGAAATGTCCGAGATGGACGGCTACGCCTTCACCCGCACTTTGCGCGAGACCCCGGACTTCGCCCATCTGTACGTGCTGCTGCACACCTCGCTCGACAGCGCGATGAACAGCGAGAAAGCGCGTCTGGCCGGGGCGAATGGCGTACTGACCAAGTTCTCCTCGCCGGAACTGACCCACTGCCTGATCGAAGCGGCCAAACACGTCGCGGCACACGGGCACTGAGTCTTGGCTGAGACGTACTGTTTTTTGATGCGGCGCGACCTCGGTAAGGACGCGCCGGATGCACCTTGGCCACAAGACATTGAACTGTGCACGTACTCCGTCGGAATGGCGGCGGACGTGCATCATTTGATGCAACTCGGTTATCACGAAGGCGGCGGCCGGGTACCAGCACTGGACGCTTGGCAGCAACAGTTCGAGACCGATCCTGAATATGATCCGACG
The DNA here is from genome assembly GCF_054790575.1 of Pseudomonas sp. MC6. Lineage (NCBI taxonomy): Bacteria > Pseudomonadati > Pseudomonadota > Gammaproteobacteria > Pseudomonadales > Pseudomonadaceae > Pseudomonas > Pseudomonas sp. MC6. The sequence goes on along the minus strand of NZ_CP186504.1, from coordinate 6,228,965 downwards.
CTGTGTTTAATTGCCCGTGATGGCGAAGGCGTGGTCGGTGTGGCGCAATGCTGGACCAGCGCCTATATCAAGAATCTGGTGGTGCATCCGCGCATGCAGGGCCGCGGACTGGGCCGGGCGTTGCTGCTCAATGCATTCAAGGTGTTTCAGCAACGCCGCGAAGGGTTTGTTGATCTGAAGGTGCTGGAAGACAACCGGCGGGCGCAGCGCTTGTATGAAAGTGCCGGGATGTATGTGGTCCGGCGGGAGTTGGTGCCGGACTGAAAGTCCGTCATCGCGAGCAGGCTCACTCCTACAGGGGAATGCATTCCAAAATGTAGGAGTGAGCCTGCTCGCGATGGGGCCACCCCAGACAACTTTTCACCCCCGGCACACTCCAACCTTGGCCACCCACGACCAAGGACGCCCACCATGAAAACCCTCACCGCAAGCCTGCTCTGCCTCACCGCCCTCACCTCCCAAGCCCACGCCTCCAGCCCCGACGCCTGGGCCGCCTACGACAAAACCGTGCTCGCCAGTTGCACCAAAGCCAGCGGCCTGAAAAACGCCAAACCCGTCGGCACGCCCGCACAATTCGATGACCGTGTCGGCTACACCGCCATTCTGCTGCAAGGCCAATACCCGCAAAAACACATGAAAGGCCAGCAAGGCGCCGAGCTGTGCCTGTACAACAAAAAATCGAAAACTGCTTTCGTCACCGAGTGGGACTCGATCCGTCCGACCGGCAAAACCCAGTGAATGGCGCATAACTTGCTTCGATCCGCGCCTGTGCGGTGGTTTTCCGCCACCGTTTCACACCCTGATTGAAGACAGATCGCTCAATGAATACGACGTTTTCCTGCGTAGGCTGCGGCAAATGCTGCACCGATCACCATGTCCCGCTGACCCTGGCCGAAGCCCGCATGTGGGCGGCGGATGGCGGTCAGGTGATCGTGTTGGTCGAGGCCTTTCTTGGTAATGGCCTGGGTTTACCGGCGCAGCAGCGTGAACATGCCGAACGGCGCTCAGTGGTCGTTCGCAGCGGCGCAACGGACGCCCATGTGGCGATCACCTTCGCCGCTTACAACGTCGGCCCCTGCCGGAATCTTGACGAAGACAAACTGTGCCGGATCTACGAGCGGCGGCCGTTGGTGTGTCGCATCTATCCGGCGGAAATCAATCCGCATATACCGCTCAACCCGGCCGCCAAGGATTGTCCGCCGGAGTCCTGGCAACAGGGGCCGGTGTTGATTGCTGGCGGTGAGTTGGTGGATCAGGAACTGGTGGAGTTGATTCAGCGCTCGCGTCAGGCGGATCGAGATGATATCGGCATCAAGGACGCGATCTGCGCGATGCTGGGGATTCGTACCACAGCGCTGAAAGGAGACGGGTTTACTGCGTACTTGCCGAACATGGAGGCGTTTGCTGCGGTGATTGATCAGGTTACCGCGCAACCGCTGGCAACTGCTCCGAGTGAATGGGTGTTTCATGTGTCCGGAGATGATGTGGCCGGGCAAGTGTTGGCGGCCGGAGCGCAGGTGGTGACTGAACCCGCGCAGACGTATGCGTTTATTTCGCTGCGGGCGGCTTGATCCAGTTTCTTCAGCGTCCGCCCGGGCCTCATCGCTGGCAAGCCAGCGAAAGGTCCGGCACAGGCAGTATCAATCGCCGCGTTGAGCGCAGGCAGGATTAAAACTCAGCGCTTACCCATCGAACGACGGGTGCCCGGCGGCGCCATGCCCGGGGTCTTGGTGTGGCCGTTCTTGGCGCCGTTCTTGTACCACGGCTGGTTCGAGCCTTTGGCAGAAGCCAGTTCGCCCGGTTTGAACGGAAATTTGAACGCCGGGATATCGGCTTTGGTATCGCTGGTGTCGGCCAGTTCAGCCGGGACATCGCTAGCAGCGTCGTCAACCGGCGGCAGGGTCGGGGAAGTCATAAAAGCTCCGGAAAGCAAAAAGTCGGGCCCGATCAGTGAGCCGCGAAGGCGCGCAGTATACCTGTGCGCCAAGGTTGGGCACCTGAAGATTTGCAGCGCACGCCGAACGGTTTACAGGTAGGTGATGGTGACGATGCCTTTGTCAGTCGAGGTCTTGAGTGCTTCGTAGCGCATGGAAATCGGCAGCGACTGATGACTGCAAGCGTTGCGATCGGTGTCGACATCGACTTTCACACCGGCTTGATTTCGATCTGGCGAGACTCACGAGACGCAAACGCCCCGACTGGTCCGACCTGACAACCCGAGTCAACGATTTTCCCGGCGAAGCGGATCTCGCCGGATTGACTGGCAGGCGCTGCAAACGTAGTGAGTGGAAGCAAGAGGAGCACAGATGGCAGAGCGGTTTTCAGCTTCATTTCAAGACACTCCCGGGGTGAGCGGCCCAGAGAACCCGGGCTACACAATGTTTATCCGCGTGCAGGGACGGATATTGAGAAGCGTAGTGGGTAAATAAGTCCCTGATTGGGACTGATCGGTCCCTTTTTGGGACCGTTATACCGCCATCGCGAGCAGGCTCACTTCTACAATTGGAATGCGTTTTAACTGTGGGAGCCAGCCTGCTGGCGATGAACGATGAAGCGGTGTTCAACCCTGAGGATCAACCCGATCCAGCGCCCGGTTTACCGCAAGTTCGGCGAGCATGACGATCTGCTGGATCGCCAGCGCCGTGCTGCGCTGCGGGCGACTGAGCTGATCAGCCAGATCACCGGCCATGACATTGGCTGAAGCCAGCGATTCGCAGGCGTGGGCCAGCAGGCTTTCGGTGTCGATGTTCGGATGGATGAGGAACATCGTACTGGGCTGACGCGGTTTGACCGGTTCGGGGCAGAGGTAGAAATCGAGCGCGCGTTTGATGGCTTCGCGGGTTTTGATCTGGTCGTCGGCGCGGATGGCGTCTTCGAGTGGGGTTGTGGGATCGATGGGTGGATCTGGAACTGGCTTAGTCATTGGAAACCCTATTTTGCAAATGGGAGCCATCCCTTGCCGTTTCTCACGCGGCGAAGTGGGTGGCAGCTATGTGCGGGGTGAGAAACCGGAAAAATAGGAAACCGGCCAGACCGAAGTCTGCCCGCACATAGCCGCCATGAAGCACTTGCAAGCAGCGGACAAGCCGCCAGCAATTATGCGGACTGATGGACTGAATCACTAATTTTTCAGGGTTCTCACACCCGATCGCCGAGTTTTCGGCGACAACCAAAGACTAGAGAGCGCACGTCCGACGGACAACCTGAAAACCTTGTGGGAAGGTTCTGGTTATTTGACACAAATTTAAACAGCCAAAAGCCAACCCTCACCCTAGCCCTCTCCCAGAGGGAGAGGGGACTGACCGAGTAGTTTGCGAGAAGTACGCCGACGTGAAATACCGAGTCGAGCTCAGATTCTGAAACAGATCAAAAGCCCCTCACCCTGGCCCTCCCGAAACGTCGGACCGCCCGTAGGGAGAGGGGACTGACCGAGGTGTTTGGGAGAGCTACGCCGACTTGAAATACCGAGTCGAACCCAGATTCTGAAACAGATCAAAAGCCCCTCACCCTAGCCCTCTCCCAGAGGGAGAGGGAACTGACCGTGGTGTTTGCGTGAGATACGCCGACGTGCAATACCGCGTTGAACTCAGGCTTTGAAAAGCACACAAATCGGCCCCCTCTCCCTCGGGAGAGGGCTGGGGTGAGGGGCAAGAGCACCACAAAAACCAAAGCCGTGCGCGCCATGCTCTTCACCACTCAATAGGCCGAGTGTCAGCTCGCCTGCTCTTGATCTTGATCCAGGGGCGACGTCGGAAGGCTGAGTGGAGGGATTGATCCGGGCGTGGGAGCGCAGCGACCGTTTGGCGCAGCCAAACACAGCGAGAGGAGGTGCAGCGAAGCAAACCGTAGGCGCTGCGCCCGGATTGATCCCGGAGCGAAGGAACCCCGAGCCCCAGCGAGCGGGCCGTACGTAGGAGCAAGCGTTTTTTGCTTACTTTTTTAGGCGCTTGTAAAAAAGTGAGTCGCCGTAAGGGCGAAACCCTAAGCCGCCGTTACCGCAGCAACGGATATGTACACAGCGAAACTGACAGCGCCGACAGCTAGCCGTCACCCTCCTGACCCCCAAACAAGTTTATAAAGACCCTAACCCTGCCCAAACTCCGTCCGGCGCCCACCCCGCATGCGAATCCAAAAGAACAAAGCCCTGCTCGCCACCCTATTGATCGTCCTCGCAGGCGCAGGTCTGTGGTACGCCCTGAAACCCGCCCCAACCAAACTCGCCACCCCCACCGCAATCCCCGTGCGAGTCATAGCGGTCAGCGCAAAAGACGTCCCCCGCTACACCAGCGGCATCGGCTCCGTACTCTCATTACACAGCGTCGTAGTGCGCCCACAAATAGACGGCATCCTCACCAAAATCCTCGTCAAAGAAGGCCAGCTCGTCAAAGCCGGCGACCTGCTGGCCACCATCGACGACCGCTCAATCCGCGCCAGCCTCGACCAGGCCCGCGCGCAACTGGGCGAAAGCCAGGCGCAACTGCAAGTCGCCCTGGTCAACCTCAAACGCTACAAACTGCTCACCGTCGACGACGGCATCTCGAAACAGACCTACGACCAGCAACAAGCCCTGGTCAACCAATTGAAGGCCACCGCCCAAGGCAACCAGGCCTCCATCGATTCCGCACAAGTACAACTTTCCTACACGCAGATCCGCTCCCCGGTCACCGGCCGCGTCGGTATTCGCACCGTCGACGAAGGCAACTTCCTGCGCATGACCGACACCGCCGGCCTGTTCACCGTCACCCAGATCGACCCGATTGCCGTCGAATTTTCCCTGCCCCAGCAAATGCTGCCGACCCTGCAAGGCCTGATCAACGATCCACAGCGCGCACAGGTCAAGGCGTACATCGGCGCCGACACCGACGGTGAAACCGGCAACCTGCTCGGCGAAGGTCACCTGACCCTGATCGACAACCAGATCACCGCCAACACCGGCACCATCCGTGCCAAAGCCGAATTCGCCAACGCCAGCCAGAAGCTCTGGCCCGGCCTGCTGGTCACGGTAAAAATTCAGACAGCCCTCGACAAAGATGCGCTGGTGGTTCCGCCCACCGTCGTACAACGTGGCCTCGACCAACACTTCGTTTACCGCGTGAACGGCGACAAGGTCGAAGCCGTGCAAGTGCAGATGGTTTACCAAGGCAGCGGCCAGGACATCATCAAAGGTGTGAAGGCCGGTGACGTGCTGGTCACCGACGGCCAGTCGCGGCTCAAACCCGGCTCGACCGTGCAAGTCATGACTGAGCCGGCGCAGGTGGTGCAAGCGGAGCCGAAACCATGAAGGCACACAAAGGCGTTTCGACGTGGTGCATCGATCACCCGGTCGCCACAATCCTGCTGACCATCGCTCTGGTGCTGGTCGGTTTGATTGCCTTCCCGCGCTTGCCGATTGCCCCACTGCCGGAAGCGGAATTTCCGACAATTCAGGTGTCCGCGCAGTTGCCAGGCGCCAGCCCCGACACCATGGCCTCGTCCGTGGCCACGCCGCTGGAGGTGCAATTCAGTGCCATCCCCGGCATGACCCAGATGACCTCCAGCAGTGCCTTGGGCTCCAGCCTTTTGACCCTGCAATTCACCCTCGATAAAAGCATCGACACCGCCGCCCAGGAAGTCCAAGCCGCCATCAACACCGCCGCCGGCAAACTGCCCAAGGACATGCCGACCCTACCGACTTGGAAGAAAGTCAACCCGGCCGACAGCCCGGTGCTGATCCTCAGCGTCAGCTCGACGCAAATGCCCGGCACCGAACTCAGCGACCTGGTGGAAACCCTGCTCTCGCGTCAGATCAGTCAGATCGATGGAGTAGGACAAATCAACATCACCGGTCAGCAACGTCCGGCGATCCGCGTACAAGCCTCGGCAGACAAACTGGCGGCGATCGGCCTGACCCTCGCCGACATTCGTCTGGCGATCCAGCAGACCAGCCTCAACCTCGCCAAAGGTGCGCTGTACGGCGAATCGAGCATCTCGACGCTGTCGACCAACGACCAGTTGTTCCACCCCGAGGACTACAGCCAACTCATCGTTTCCTACAAGGATGGCGCCCCGGTTCACCTGCGCGATGTCGCCAAAGTCGTCAACGGTTCGGAAGATGCCTACGTGCAAGCGTGGGCCGGTGATCAACCGGGGGTGAATCTGGTGATCTCGCGCCAGCCCGGCGCCAACATCGTCGAAACCGTCGACCGCATTCAAGCCGCCCTGCCCGGCCTCGAAGCAATGCTGCCGGCCTCGGTGCAAGTGAAAACCCTGATCGACCGCACCCAAACCATTCGTGCCTCGCTGCATGAGGTCGAGATCACCCTATTGATCGCGATCATGTTGGTGGTCGCGGTGATGGCGCTGTTCCTGCGCCAATTGTCGGCGACCCTGATTGTGTCGGCGGTACTCGGCGTGTCGTTGATCGCCAGTTTCGCGCTGATGTATATCCTCGGTTTCAGCCTGAACAACCTGACGCTGGTGGCGATCGTCGTCGCGGTCGGCTTCGTCGTCGACGATGCAATTGTGGTGGTGGAAAACATCCACCGGCATCTGGAGGCCGGCGACGATATGCGCGAAGCGGCGATCAAGGGCGCCGGCGAGATCGGCTTCACGGTGGTTTCGATCAGTTTCTCGCTGGTGGCGGCGTTTATTCCGCTGCTGTTCATGGGCGGTGTGGTCGGGCGGCTGTTCAAGGAGTTCGCCCTGACCGCGACCTCGACCATCATGATTTCCGTGGTGGTGTCGCTGACCCTCGCGCCGACGCTGGCAGCGCTGTTCATGCGCAAACCGGTGCACCACGCCCACGCCAAACCGGGCTTCAGCGAACGCCTACTCGGCTGGTACGAGAAAGGTCTGCGCCGCGCCCTCGCCCATCAGAAACTGATGATTGGCGTGTTCGGTTTATCACTGGCGCTGGCCATCGGCGGTTACATCTTTATCCCCAAGGGCTTCTTCCCGGTGCAGGACACCGGTTTCGTCCTCGGCACCACCGAAGCCGCTGCGGATATTTCCTACGGCGACATGGTGAAAAAACACTTGGCCATGGCCGAAATCGTCGCTGCCGATCCGGCCGTGCAGGCGTTCTCCCATTCGGTCGGTGTCTCCGGCAGCAACCAGACCATCGCCAACGGCCGCTTCTGGATCGCCCTGAAAAAACGCGGCGACCGTGATGTCAGCGCCAGCCAGTTCATCGACCGCATCCGTCCGCAACTGATGAAAGTCCCCGGCATCGTCCTCTATCTGCGCGCCGGCCAGGACATCAACCTCAGCTCCGGCCCGAGCCGCGCGCAGTATCAATACGTGCTCAAGAGTAACGACGGCGCAACCCTCGCGACATGGACGCAACGCCTCACCGAAAAACTGCGCAGCAACCCAGCGTTCCGCGACATTTCCAACGACCTGCAACTGGGCGGCAGCATCACCCACATCAGCATCGACCGCAGCGCCGCCGCGCGTTTTGGCCTGACCGCCAGCGATGTCGACGAGGCGCTGTACGACGCCTTCGGTCAACGGCAGATCAATGAATTCCAGACCCAGGTCAACCAGTACAACGTGATTCTGGAGCTGGACACCAAACAACGCGGCAAGGCCGAAAGCCTCAACTACTTTTACCTGCGCTCGCCGCTGAGTGGCGAGATGGTGCCGCTGTCGGCGCTGGCCAAGTTCGATGCGCCGACTATTGGCCCGTTGTCGATTGCCCACGATGGCATGTTCCCGGCCGCCAACCTGTCGTTCAATCTGGCGCCCGGCGTGGCGTTGGGTGATGCGGTAATTCTGCTCAATCAGGCCAAGGCCGAGATCGGCATGCCCACCGCGATCAGCGGCAATTTCCAGGGCGCGGCGCAGGCGTTCCAGAGTTCGCTGGCCAGTCAGCCGTGGCTGATTCTCGCGGCGCTGGTGGCGGTGTACATCATTCTCGGTGTGCTTTATGAAAGCTTCGTGCACCCGCTGACGATCATCTCGACGCTGCCGGCGGCGGGTTTGGGCGCGGTGATCATGCTGTGGATCTGCGGCCAGGACTTTTCGATCATGGCGCTGATCGGTCTGGTGTTGCTGATCGGTATCGTCAAGAAGAACGGCATCCTGATGATCGACTTCGCCCTCGAAGCCCAACGACACCGAGGCCTGTCGCCGCAGGATGCGATTTTCGAGGCGTGCATCACGCGATTCCGGCCGATCATCATGACCACCCTCGCCGCCCTGCTCGGCGCCCTGCCGCTGATGCTCGGTTACGGCACCGGCGCCGAGTTGCGCCAGCCGCTGGGGATCGCGGTGGTGGGCGGTTTGCTGGTCAGCCAGATGCTGACGTTGTTTACCACTCCAGTCATATACTTGTGGCTCGAGCGGCTGTTTCACCGGCACTCACACCCACCAGCCCCATCGCCCGCACCGGCATTGGCGACCACAGACTGAGGCAGGGTCATGCGCGTTCTGATTATCGAAGACGAGGAAAAAACCGCGGACTATCTACACCGCGGTCTGACGGAACAGGGTTACACCGTGGATCTGGCCCGCGACGGCGTCGAGGGTCTGCATCTGGCGCTGGAAAGCGACTACGCGGTGATCGTCCTCGACGTCATGTTGCCGGGCCTCGACGGCTTCGGCGTGCTGCGCGCATTGCGTGCACGCAAGCAGACCCCGGTGATCATGCTCACCGCCCGCGAGCGCGTCGAAGACCGCATCAAAGGCCTGCGCGACGGTGCCGACGATTACCTCGGCAAACCGTTTTCCTTCCTTGAACTGGTCGCGCGCCTGCAAGCGCTGACCCGGCGCAGTGGCGGGCATGAACCGGTGCAGGTGAGCATCGCCGACCTGTGGATAGATCTGATCAGCCGCAAGGCCACTCGCGCCGGCACCCGACTGGATCTGACGGCCAAAGAGTTTTCGCTGCTTAGCGTACTGGCCCGTCGGCAAGGTGAAATCCTTTCGAAAACCGCGATTGCCGAGATGGTCTGGGACATCAATTTCGACAGCGATGCGAACGTCGTCGAAGTGGCGATCAAACGCTTGCGCGCCAAACTCGACGGACCGTTCGACGAGAAGTTGCTGCACACCATTCGCGGCATGGGTTATGTGCTGGAGAGCCGTGGTGTCCAGTAATTCGATTGCCCTGCGCCTCAGTGGAATGTTCACGCTGGTGGCGCTGCTGGTGTTTCTATTGATCGGCGGCGCGTTGTATCAGCAGGTCGACAAAGGCCTGGGATTGCTCCCGGAAGCCGAGCTGGATGCGCGTTATAGCGTGCTCGAATCGGCGCTCAATCGCTTTGGCACGCCAGAGCATTGGCTGAAGATAAACGCCAAGTTGAAGCTGCTCGGCGAAGAGGACAAACGCATTCGGTTCTGGGCGGTGAGCGGCGATCCGGGTTACGAATACGGTCAGCCGGACGCCGCGATTCGGGCCTTCGCCCAAGGCCCGCTGGGCATGCATGACCTGCAGTTGCCCAACCATCCTTATCCGTTGAAAGTACTGCTGACCGAGCTGCCGGCCAAAGATCAGCGCCCGCCGCTGCGCTTCATGATCGGCATCGATACCGAGACCTTTCATGAGACTCAGCACAATCTGTTGATCGCCCTGATCGGGCTGGCGATTGTCGGTGTGCTGATGGCCTCGGCGCTAGGTTATTGGGTCGCCCGGATTGGTTTGAAGCCGTTGATCAAACTGTCCCACGAGGCTCAGCGATTGGCGCCACCACTACGCGCCGGGCGTTTGCGTTTGTCACCGCTGCCACCGGAGCTTGAGCAATTTGTCGACTCGTTCAACTCGACGCTGGAACGGGTTGAAGTCGCCTACTCGCGGCTGGAATCGTTCAACGCCGACGTCGCCCATGAACTGCGTTCGCCGCTGACCAATCTGATTGGCCAGACGCAAGTGGCGCTGACCCGTGGACGCTCTGCAGAACACTACTTCGAAGTGCTGCAATCCAATCTGGAAGAACTGGAACGGCTGCGCTCGATCATCAATGACATGCTGTTTCTGGCCAGTGCCGATCAGGGTAACAAGGCGACCAAACTCACCTCCACTTCGCTGGCGGATGAGGTGGCGACGACGCTGGAATATCTGGATTTCATTCTTGAGGATGCACAGGTTGAAGTGCGGGTCAGCGGTGATGCACTGGTGCAGATCGAGGTCGCGCATTTGCGTCGGGCGTTGATCAACTTACTGAGCAATGCGGTGCAGCATACCGGGCCGGGTCAGGTGATCGAGGTTCACATTGAGGTTGAAGAACATCAGGTGAGTATTGGAGTGGCCAACCCCGGATCGCCGATTGCCAATGAGCATTTGCCGCGATTGTTCGAGCGTTTTTATCGGGTGGATGCGTCCCGTAGTAACAGCGGTAATAACCATGGCTTGGGGCTGGCGATCGTCAAGGCGATTGCGCTGATGCATGGCGGGGATGTGTTTGTGCGCAGTGATCGGGGGATGAATACCTTCGGGATTTATTTGCCGGTCTGAAAAGCCCCTCACCCTAGCCCTCCCGAAACGTCGGACCGCCCGGAGGGAGAGGGGACTGACCGAGTTGTTCTCTCGAGTTACACCGACCTGAAATATCCAGTCGAACTCAGGCTTTGAAAAGCACGAAGATCTGCTCCCTTTCCCCCTCGCCCTCCTGGGGGAGAGGGCTGGGGTGAGGGGGTGACTTTTGCTTCTGCTGTAACAGTCATTTATGAAAATCACGCTGTTTCCCAACGCCCGGCGACCTTATCTTTGCCCGCACCAAACAGCACTCGCCAAGCGAGAAGGTTTTCAAGATGTCCAACAGTATGGGTATTGCCAGCGCGTTCGTTTTGTCCTCATTGATCCTGTCGCCGATGGCGATGGCTGAAGAATCGCAGTCGTTCGTAGCGCAAAACGTCGCTCGCGCTCAGGCCTTCGATCAGCATCAGGCCGAAGTGATGGCCAAGGCTCAGGACGCCTCGCAAGCTCCGCAGGCTGCCACTTCCCAGACTCAAGCAAGCGAGACAGACAGCTGAGTCGCGCACCGCGCCAACGTTTCCCTCGACGCGGTTGTTTGGCTCTTCCCGTTCAACCGTCGTCATTCCAGGCCGCTGCCTTTCAGCGGCCTTTTTTCGTTGTGGTCTGAAAGCCGTTTGGTTCGTCTGTAACAACAAGAAACATCGAGCGCCTCAAAATATAGAGGCGCCAGTTGACCCAAGGAGCTCCATTGCACGTGCGTTACCCAGTTCGCTTCACCCCGCTGCTCATTGCAATTACCGCAACGATTGCCCCTGCCGCTCACGCCGACGAGCCTGCCAAAGAAGGTTTTGTCGAGGGTTCGAGCCTCAACCTCAACGCCCGCAACTACTACATGAATCGCAACCGCTTGCAGAAAGCGGACGACAACATCGAGTGGGGTCAGGGCTTTCTCGGGGTTTTCCAGTCGGGATACACCGAAGGCACGCTCGGTTTCGGCATTGACGCCCACGCCATGCTCGGGCTGAAACTGGATGGCGGTGGCGGCACCGACGGTTCGAGCATCCTGCCGGTCAGAGAGAACGGCGGCAAAGCACCGGGGGCATTTTCCACCGCAGGGGGCACGCTGAAAATGCGCGCGTTCGATACCGAGTTGAAGGCCGGTGACCTGTTCCTCACCAACCCGGTGATTGCCGGCGGTGACACGCGCATGCTGCCGCAGACCTTCCGTGGTGTGAGCCTGACCAACCACAGCTTCGATGGCTGGTTGATTGAAGGTGGCCAGGCCAGTTTCACCAAGCCTTACAACCAGAGCGGCCACACCCGCATCGGCACTTCCTACGGGAAATTGGCCGAGGGCGACGAGAGTCAGCACCTGAACTGGGCCGGCGTGGCCTGGAGCGGTGTCGAAGGCCTGACCAGCAGTCTTTACGCCTCCGAGCTGAAGAACATCTGGAACCAGTACTACTACGACCTCGACTACACCTGGCAGTTGAACGACCTGGTCAGCCTCAACCCGGGCCTGCACTTCTATCACACGCAGGACACCGGCGATGCACTGCTGGGCAACATCGACAACAACACCTACAGCCTGCATTTCACCGTTGGCGTCGGTAATCACAGCGTTACCGCCGCGTATCAGCGGGTCAACGGTAATACGCCGTTCGATTACATCAGCCAGGGCGACAGCGTTTATCTCGACAACTCCCAGCAGTACTCCGATTTCAACGGCCCGAACGAGCGCTCGTGGAAGCTCAAATACGCTTATGACTTCGCCGGTGTCGGCATGCCGGGACTGACCTCGTCTGTGTCTTACTCGCGCGGCACTGTCGACCTGACCAAGGTTGCCCCCGACAGCAAAGGCTATTCCAACTGGTACAGCGCCGATGGCCGCAACGCCAAACACTGGGAACGCGATCTCGACTTGCAGTACGTGGTGCAGAGCGGTCAGGCCAAGGATCTGGCGCTGCATCTGCAATGGGCGACCAACCGAGGCGGCAACGGCTACGGCGTGATTGATTCGGATACAGATGAATACCGCGTCATCATCGACTACCCGATCAACGTCTTCTAAGATCGGCGCCATAACAGCGTCTTGAATTCAGCGATGCACCCTGTGGGAGCGAGCCTGCTCGCGAAAGCGGTCTACCATTCGACATCCAGGTTGAATGACATGGCGCTTTCGCGAGCAGGCTCGCTCCCACATTGGGCATGGTTTCTGGCTTCGGCTGTGGTGTTTGGCCTACTACGCTTATAAGACTCCCCCCAACCGACAGCCCAATCATGATCGCGAGCCGTACCCCACCCGTTGCGGGCAAGACCGGACGCCCCGAGTTGCTGCTGATCTGCGGCAGTTCGCTGACCGTGATCGCGATTCTGTGCATCGTCACGTTCCTGCTGATCCGCGAGCACGCCAACGCTCAGGAATCAGCCACCCGCAGCGCCACCACCATCGCGCAACTGATCGACGCCGATGTGCTGCGCACCGTCGAGTTGTACGACTTGACGCTGCAAGGCCTGATCGCCGCAGCCCAGCGTGATGACCTGCAGGATGTCTCACCGCAGATCCGTCATCTGGCGCTGTTCGACCGCTCCACCAACGCGCGCTTCAAGGGCGACATTCTGCTGCTCGACAAACACGGCAACGTCATTGCCGACTCTTCGCGGGTCGAGCCGAAACCGGGCAACTTTGCCGACCGCGATTATTTCCTCGCCCACGCATTCAACCGTGATGTCGGCATGTTTATCAGCCGCCCGTTCAAGACACGTTGCGACTGCGACGAAGCCAACCAGTGGCGAATCAGCTTCAGTCGACGGATCTCCTCGGAAAACGGTGAGTTCGCCGGTGTGGCCGTGGCGTCGATGAAACTCGATTACTTCGACCAGTTGTTCAACAGCCTCGACATTGGCAAAGACAGCACGTTGAACATCATCGACAACGACGGCGTCCTGCTGGCGCAAAAGCCTTATCTGCAAAGTGATTCCATCGGCAAAAGCTTCGGCAACCGGCCCAACGTCATACGGATTCTGCGCGACAAAAGTGGCAATGGCAGTTTCAACAGCGTTTCCAGCATCGACCATCAACAACGCCTCTATACCTATTCGCGGGTCGGCAATCTGCCGTTGATCGTGATGGTTGCGCTGTCCAGCGACGAGGTGTTCGGCACATGGCGTCGGACCGCCCTGTTGATCAGCGGCGCCACGGGGGTGTTGTGCGTGGGTTTGCTGTGGCTGACCTGGCTGCTGGCCCGCGAGTTGCGCTTGCGCCAGCGGGCCGAGCGCGAGCTGGCGCAACTGGCCGCCACCGATGCACTGACGGGGGTGGCCAATCGGCGGATGCTCGATCAAGCGTTGCGTCATGAGTGGTTCCGCGCCCAACGCTCGGGCAAGCCGATGTCGGTGATGATGATCGATGCCGATCACTTCAAGGCCTTCAATGACCGGCATGGGCATCAGGCCGGGGATCAGGCGTTGAAAACGCTGGCTAGGGTCATTACTGAAAGTGTGCGGCGACCAGCGGATCTGGTAGCGCGTTATGGGGGTGAGGAGTTTTCGGTGATTCTCGCCGAGACCGATGGTCATGGCGCGCAGCAGATTGCCGAGCATATTCGTCAGGCTGTGGAGCAGTTGCCATTGGTCGACGGGGCCGAGCGGCCGATGACGGTGAGTATTGGCATCGCGAGCTGGACGGCGGCGAGTGAGATGACGCTGGAGCAGTTGTTGTTTGCGGCGGACAAGGCGCTTTATCAGGCCAAGGAAAGTGGGCGCAATCGGGTGGTGGTGGCTGCCTGAACGTTCTGAGGCGATCGCACCGACGCCTTCGCGAGCAGGCTCGCTCCCACATTTGAAATGCATTCCCCTGTGGGAGCGAGCCTGCTCGCGAAGAGGCCAGATCAGGCACTAGAGCAATTGCAGGCATAAAAAAAGGCCATCCAAGGATGGCCTTCAAAAAACTAGAGAGGTTTTTTACTTACACCGCCGCAACCGGGCGCATGTAAGAGATTGGTGCGGTGCTGGCGTCTTCGAACGTCACCACTTCCCAAGCATCTGTCTGCTCAATCAACTTGCGCAGCAGCTGGTTGTTCAGTGCGTGGCCGGACTTGAAGCCCTTGAACTCACCAATCAGGCTGTTACCCAGCAGGTACAGGTCGCCAATGGCATCGAGGATCTTGTGCTTCACGAATTCGTCTTCATAGCGAAGGCCGTCTTCGTTCAACACGCCATCGGCATCGACCACGATTGCGTTTTCAACGCTGCCGCCGAGTGCGAGGTTGTGCTTGCGCAGGTACTCGATATCACTCATGAAACCAAAGGTACGGGCGCGGCTGACTTCTTTTACGAACGAAGTGCTGGAAAAATCCACGCTTGCACTTTGGGTGCGGTCCCGGAATACCGGGTGATCGAAATCGATCTCGAAGCTCACCTTGAACCCTTCGAAAGGGACGAAAGTGGCGCGCTTGTCGCCGTCTTCCACTGTCACTTCACGCAGGATGCGGATGAATTTCTTGGCGGCGTCCTGTTCTTCCAGGCCTGCCGATTGAATCAGGAATACGAAGGGTCCAGCGCTGCCATCCATGATCGGGACTTCGGACGCGGAGAGCTCGACGTAGGCGTTATCGATGCCCAGGCCAGCCATGGCCGAGAGCAAGTGCTCTACCGTGTCCACTTTGACGTCGCCATTAATCAGCGTCGTCGACATAGTGGTTTCACCGACGTTTTCCGCGCGGGCAGGAATCTGCACCACAGGGTCGAGGTCAGCGCGACAAAACACAATGCCAGTGTCGACAGGCGCAGGCTTGAGGGTCAGATAGACCTTCTCACCGGAGTGCAGGCCTACACCTGTGGCACGGATAATATTTTTCAGTGTGCGTTGTTTAATCATGGCTTGGGCCGCTTCAGCGCAAATTGCGAACTGGTATCAACAAAGGCTGGCGATGATAGCAGACCATGCCTTTGCTGAACACCAATCACCTTCATAGCCCTGATACATTCCATCAATCGGCCTGACGACGCAGGAAAGCCGGGATGTCCAGGTAGTCCAGATCATCTTGCGGATTCATCTTCGCGGCAGCCGCAGCACCAGCCTGAGCCTGGTTGCGCATGACGGTCGGACGGTCCAGGTCACGGTAATTCACCGCTGGCGCTTCCTGACGGGCCGGAGCCGGTTGTTGCACCTGGGCGGAAGCCATGGAAGTGTGAACGGTGTTGTCGATGACCTTTACAGGCTTCTCGATTTTCGCGCCCAGACCGGTGGCAACCACGGTGACGTGCAGCTCGTCGCGCATGTCCGGATCGATAACGGTACCGACCTTGACCATCGCGTGCTCGGAAGCGAAGGCTTCGATGATGCTACCCACGTCGGAGTACTCACCCAGAGACAGGTCAGGACCGGCGGTGATGTTCACCAGGATGCCGCGTGCGCCTTGCAGGTTCACGTCTTCCAGCAGCGGGTTGCGGATGGCCGCTTCAGTGGCTTCACGTGCACGGTTCGGACCACTGGCGCAGCCAGTGCCCATCATCGCCATGCCCATTTCGCTCATCACGGTACGTACGTCGGCGAAGTCGACGTTGATCATGCCCGGACGCTTGATGATGTCGGAGATACCGCGAACGGCACCGGCCAGTACATCGTCTGCCTTGGCGAAAGCCGACAGCAGGCTGGCGTCTTTACCGAGGATGGTCAGCAGCTTCTCGTTGGGAATAGTGATCAACGAGTCGACGCTTTCCGAGAGCATACGGATGCCTTCATCGGCGATCTGCATACGCTTGCGGCCTTCGAACGGGAACGGACGCGTTACGACAGCAACGGTCAGAATGCCCATTTCCTTGGCCACTTCGGCGATGATCGGCGCAGCACCGGTACCGGTACCGCCGCCCATGCCAGTGGTGATGAACACCATGTTGGTGCCCTGCAGGACTTCGGCAATGCGCTCACGGTCTTCGAGAGCGGCCTGACGACCTACTTCAGGGTTGGCGCCGGCGCCCAGACCTTTGGTCACGCCGGTGCCCAGTTGCAGAATGGTACGCGCGCCGATGTTTTTCAGCGCCTGAGCATCAGTGTTGGCGCAGATGAATTCAACGCCTTCGATGTTGCTCTTGACCATATGATTGACAGCGTTGCCGCCGCCACCGCCAACACCGATAACTTTGATTACCGGGCTTGCGGGGATGTTGTCTACGAGTTCGAACATTTTCCCTCTCCTTACATTCTCTAGTTTTTTCGCCTACTGCATTTTTGTCGCGGTGCATCTACTGCTACTGCTTGCCGCCCGAAGCTTGACGCTTCCAGCTGCTTTTAAAAGTTGCCTTGGACCCACTTCTTCAATCGGTCCAGCAACGGCGCCTGTGGCTCTTCGTTGCTGTAGCTGTCGCGGCTGCCGATGCCGGAGAACGAAACTCCGTCGGACTGCTTTTGCAGGCCGTACATCAACAAGCCAACGCCAGTGGAGTAAATCGGGTTGCGCACCACGTCATCCAGGCCCTTCACGCCATGCGGCACGCCCAGGCGTACCGGCATATGGAAGATTTCCTCGGCCAGTTCAGTGGCGCCTTCCATCTTCGAAGTACCGCCGGTCAGGACGATGCCGGCCGGGATCAGGTCTTCGTAGCCGCTGCGACGCAGCTCGGCCTGAATCAGCGTGAACAGTTCGTCGTAACGCGGCTCGACCACTTCGGCCAGGGCCTGACGCGACAGTTCGCGCGGTGGACGGTCGCCGACGCTTGGCACCTTGATGGTTTCACCGGCACCGGCCAGTTTCGCCAGGGCGCAGGCGTAGCGGATCTTGATTTCTTCGGCGTACTGGGTCGGGGTGCGCAACGCCATGGCGATGTCGTTGGTCACCTGATCACCGGCAATCGGGATCACTGCGGTGTGACGGATCGCGCCTTCGGTGAAGATCGCGATGTCGGTGGTGCCGCCACCGATGTCGACCAGGCACACGCCCAGTTCTTTCTCGTCGTCGGTCAGTACCGAGTAGGCCGAGGCCAGTTGCTCGAGAATGATGTCGTCGATTTCCAGGCCACAGCGACGCACGCACTTTTCAATGTTCTGTGCGGCGTTGACGGCACAGGTGACCACGTGAACCTTGGCTTCCAGACGCACGCCGGACATGCCCAGCGGCTCACGAACGCCTTCCTGGTTATCGATCACATAATCCTGCGGCAAGGTGTGCAGCACGCGCTGGTCAGCCGGAATCGCCACGGCTTGAGCGGCGTCGAGGACGCGCTCAAGGTCGGCCGAGCTGACTTCGCGATCACGGATCGCGACGATGCCGTGGGAGTTCAGGCTGCGGATGTGATTGCCCGCCACGCCGACGAACGCCGAGTGAATGCGGCAGCCCGCCATCAGTTGGGCTTCTTCGATCGCGCGCTGGATCGATTGCACGGTGGACTCGATGTTGACCACCACGCCCTTCTTCAGGCCACGGGACGGATGGGTACCGATCCCGACGATTTCCAGCGAGCCGTCGTCGGAGACCTCGCCGACCAGCGCCACCACCTTGGAGGTGCCGATATCGAGACCGACGATCATTTTGCCGCTTTGCACGTTTGCCATGGGTCCTGCCTCTTCTTAATTCTTTGCGACAGCGGGTTGGGCTGTCGTCGGCGCTACTGGTTCCCGCCAGCCAACAGCGAGGCCGTTGGCGTAGCGCAGATCGATGCGCGCAATGTTCGTAATCTGGTCTTTAAGTGTCTTGTCATAGATGGCGATGAAGCGGCGCATCTTTTCCACCAGGTTGCCGCGTCCCAGCAACAACTCGATGCCGGGGCCGGAACTGCCGGCACCGGTGGTCAGGAACCAACTCCCGCGTTCACGCAATTCCAGGCGCGCAATCGAGAAGCCCAACGGCCGCAGCATCTGGCTCAACACCTGATACTGCTGCATGACTTGCTGCTGGGCCCGTTGTGGGCCGAACAGCTGTGGCAGGTGTTCGTAGTTCGCCAATTCCTTTGGCGTAAACGCCTGGCCTTGGTTGTTCAATAACGACTCGTCGCCCCAACGTGCCACTGGCAGTTGCTCTTCGAGGCGGATCACCACTTGGTCCGGCCACACGCGACGGACTTCGGCGTGGGCGATCCACGGCATCTGCTCAAGCTCGGTACGCATACCGGCCAAATCGATGGTGAAGAAGCTCGACGCCACAAACGGGGCGATTCGCTGCTGCACCGCTTGCTGGCTGATGTAGCTGAGGTCGCCCTGCACGGCGATCTTGGTGATCGGCCGGTCGGCGTACGGCAGCAAACGCGTTGCGCCTTCGTAAGTACCAAAGCCCAGCACCACCAACAGCACCGGCCAGAACAGACTTTTCAGAAAGCTGAAATTGGCTTTCGGCAGGCGCGCGGACATCGGCTCTTTCGCCACCATTCGGCTGGCACCCCGTGGCACCGGCTTGCGGCCGGGTGCGGGAGGCTGATGTCGGAGCTGAGCGCCTTGCATCGTCTTAACCTCGAGCGTCTTCAACACTGGCGGCCAGAATGGCCAGAACCAGTTGCTGGAAATCCAGACCGGCCGCACGGGCCGCCATTGGCACCAGACTGTGATCGGTCATGCCCGGAGCGGTGTTCACTTCCAGAAACCAGAACTGCCCGTCGGCGTCCTGCATCACGTCCGCCCTGCCCCAACCGGCAATACCCAGCGCCTCACAGGCCTTCGCCGTGAGATCCATGAGTTGCTGTTCCTTGGCGGCATCCAGCCCGCACGGAATGCGGTACTGGGTATCGTTGGCGATGTACTTGGCGTCGTAGTCGTAGAACGTGTGCGGTGTACCCAGGGCGATAGGAGGCAACACCTGGTCACGCAGGGTGGCGATGGTGAACTCCGGACCTTGAATCCATTGCTCAACCAAGACTTGCGAATCGTAGGTACTGGCCGCTTTCCATGCGTCGATCAACTCGGACGCAGAACTCACTTTGGCCATCCCGATACTTGAACCTTCATGCGCCGGTTTGACGATCAAAGGGAAGCCCAGTTCCGTCGCCGCCGAAATACAATCGGCTTCGCTGCACAGCACGGCGTGACGCGGCGTCGGAATCCCGAGGCTGTGCCAGACCTGCTTGGTGCGCAGTTTGTCCATCGCCAGTGCGGAGGCCAGAATGCCACTGCCGGTGTACGGAATGCCCGCCACTTCGAGCAGGCCCTGCATGGAGCCGTCTTCACCGCCACGGCCGTGAAGAATGATGAACGCGCGGTCGATCTTTTCGCTGAGCAGACGTTGCAGAATGTCGTCGCCAACGTCGATGCCGAATGCGTCCACGCCAGCACTTTGCAGCGCTTCAAGTACGGCGTTACCGGATTTCAGCGAAACCTCACGCTCGGCACTCAGCCCGCCAAAGAGCACGGCGACACGACCGAAGTCTTTCGGCGCGATGGTGGAGAACAGGTTGGCGTAGGCAGCAGTCATTTCAACTTCCCCTCGACCGACGCCGCCACGGCGCCAGCGAACAATTCACTTTTCAACAGCTTCGGCGCGAGACCGCCGATATCACCGGCGCCCTGGCACAGCAGGATGTCGCCGGCACGCAGCAGCGGCTTGACCAGCGGCGCCAGATCGACGCCGCGCTCGATGTAGATCGGGTCGAGCTGGCCGCGCTGGCGGATGCTGTTGCACAGCTTGCGGCTATCGGCGCCCGGGATCGGCTCTTCGCCGGCCGGATAGACTTCCATCAGCAGCAGCACGTTGGCGTCGGCCAATACATTGACGAAGTCGTCGTACAGGTCGCGGGTGCG
Organism: Pseudomonas sp. MC6; assembly: GCF_054790575.1. Lineage (NCBI taxonomy): Bacteria > Pseudomonadati > Pseudomonadota > Gammaproteobacteria > Pseudomonadales > Pseudomonadaceae > Pseudomonas > Pseudomonas sp. MC6. The sequence goes on along the minus strand of NZ_CP186504.1, from coordinate 6,208,848 downwards.
GCTGTAACGGTGCGGCTGATACACCATCACCAGACGGCGCTCCGGCCAGCCACCGCGCACGGCTTTGATCACCGCCGCGACTTCGGTCGGGTGGTGACCATAGTCATCGACCAGCATCACGTTGCCGCCGTCCACCGGCAGTTCGCCGTAGACCTGGAAGCGTCGACCGACACCCTGAAAGCCCGACAGGCCCTGGACGATGGCTTCATCGCTGACGCCTTCGTCGGTGGCAATACAGATGGTCGCCAGCGAGTTGAGTACGTTGTGGTTGCCGGGCATGTTCACCGACACGTCCAGCGGCTCGCGATCAGGGCGCAGCACGGTGAAGAAGGTCTGCATGCCTTGCTGGCGGATATTGATCGCGCGCACGTCAGCGTCTTCGCTGAAGCCGTAGGTCACGGTCGGACGTTTCACCAGCGGCAGGATTTCGCGCACCACCGGATCGTCCAGGCACATCACCGCCAAACCGTAGAACGGCAGGTTGTGCAGGAACTCGACGAAGGTTTTCTTCAGTTTGTTGAAGTCACCGTCGTAGGTCGCCATGTGGTCGGCGTCGATATTGGTGACCACGGCCACCAGCGGTTGCAGATGCAGGAAGCTCGCATCGCTTTCATCGGCTTCGGCGATCAGGTAACGACTGGTGCCGAGCTGGGCATTGGTGCCCGCAGCATTCAGACGGCCACCAATCACGAACGTCGGGTCCAGACCACCGGCGGCGAACACCGAAGCGATCAGGCTGGTGGTGGTGGTTTTGCCGTGCGTACCGGCGACGGCGATGCCGTGGCGATAGCGCATCAGCTCAGCGAGCATTTCTGCGCGCGGCACCACCGGGATACGACGCTCAAGCGCAGTCGCCACTTCCGGGTTGGAGGTGTTCACAGCGCTCGACACCACCAGCACATCGGCGGTCGCAGCGTTCTCGGCACGGTGGCCGATGAAAATATGCGCGCCGAACGATTCCAGACGCTCGGTCACCGGCGAGGCTTTCAGGTCGGAACCGGACACTTCATAGCCCAGGTTCAACAACACTTCGGCAATACCGCACATGCCCACGCCGCCGATGCCGACGAAGTGGATGCGACGGATGCGGCGCATTTCCGGTTGCGGCATGGCTTTCTGATTCTCAACCATGGGCCACCTCCAGACAGGTATCGACCACGCTACGGGTGGCATCGGGTTTCGCCAGACGGCGGGCCGCTTGGGCCATATCTTCGAGTCGTTGCGGTTGCATCAAGACCTCTGTCAGGCGCGCGGCAAGGTCCGCGGCACCAGTCGTTCTTTGCGGCATCAGGAAGGCTGCGCCTTCACGGGCCAAATAATCGGCGTTGCGGGTCTGGTGATCGTCGATCGCGTGGGGCAAAGGCACCAGCATCGAGGGCAGACCGGCGGCAGCCAGCTCACTGATGGTCAACGCGCCTGCGCGGCACACCACCAGGTCAGCCCAGCCATAGGCCTGGGCCATGTCTTTGATGAACGGCTGCACCTGCGCATCGACGCCGGCGGCGCGGTAGCGCTCTGCAGTCACTTCATCGTGGTTTTTGCCGGCCTGATGAAACACTTCCGGGCGCAAATCGGCAGCGACTTGGGCCAGGGCTTCAGGCAGCAACTTGTTCAACGGTTCTGCACCAAGGCTTCCGCCGAGGATCAGCAAACGCGCTTTGCGACCGGCCAGAGCAGGTCGCGATGTGTCGAGGAACAGCTCGCTGCGCACCGGGTTTCCGGTGGTACGGCGGGTGTCCGACAGAGTAAAGGTGTCGGGGAACGCTTCACACACCCGGGCGGCGAACGGCACCAGCAACCGATTGGCGGTGCCGGCCACAGCGTTCTGCTCATGAACGATCACCGGCACGCCGGCCAGTTTCGCGGCAAGACCACCAGGACCAGTCACATAGCCACCGAAGCCGACCACACACACTGGCTTCAAGCGACGAATGATCGCACGCGCCTGCCATACCGATTTCAGCAGCATGAACGGCGCCTTGAGCAGCGACAGCTTGCCCTTGCCACGCAGGCCCGTAGCGTTGATGCGGTGCAGTTCAAGACCTGCGGCCGGCACCAGTTCGTTTTCAATTCCGCGTGGCGTGCCGAGCCAGTGCACGGTGTAGCCGCGCGCCTGAAACTCGCGGGCACAAGCCAGCGCCGGGAACACGTGGCCGCCGGTTCCGCCGGCCATGATCAATACGTTAGCGCCCATGATTCGGCTCCTCGGCGAAGTCGCTCTCATGGAATTCCATCTCTTCACTGCCCAAGTGGGTTCGACTCTCCCACTCGATCCTCAATAACAAGCCAAGACATGCACAGCAGATCACCAACGAACTGCCGCCGTAACTGAGGAACGGCAAGGTAAGACCTTTGGTGGGCAGCAGGCCGACGTTCACACCGATGTTGATCAGGAACTGACCAATCCACAGGAACGACAAACCGTAAGCCACATAAGCGGCGAAGAACTGCTTGGCTTTCTCCGCCCACAAGCCGATGTACATGCCGCGAATACACACGAACACGAACAACGCGACGGTGCACAGCGAACCCACCGCGCCGAGTTCTTCAGCCAATACCGAGAACACGAAGTCGGTGTGCGCTTCCGGCAGGTAGAACTGCTTCTGCACGCTGTTGCCCAGGCCCACACCCAGCCATTCGCCACGACCGAAAGCGATCAAGGCTTGCGACAACTGATAACCGGCGCCGAACTGGTCAGCCCAGGGGTCAGCGAAGTTGGTCAGACGCGCCATACGGTAAGGCTGCATTTGAATCAGCAAGACCACGGCCCCGACCGCCAACACCACCATCAGCGAGAAGCGGAACAACCCGACCCCGCCGAGGAATAGCATGGCCGCCGCAGCGCCCATCATCACCACAGTGGCACCGAAGTCCGGCTCCATCAGCAACAGGCCGGCCATCGGCAGCAGCACGATGAATGGTTTGAAGAAGCCCATCCAGCTCTCGCGCACTTCCTTCTGACGCCGCACCAGATAACCGGCGAGGTAGATCACCACGAACACTTTGGCGATCTCGGACGGCTGCACGTTGAAGAAGCTGAAACCGATCCAGCGCATCGAACCGTTCACTTCGCGACCGATGCCGGGGATGATCACCATCACCAACAAGCCGAACGCACCGATCAGCATCAACCAGCCGAGACGTTGCCAGGTGGCGATCGGAATCATCATGGTGACGATGCACGCGCCCAGTCCGAGTACCACATAAATAAGGTGGCGAATCATGTAATACAGCGGGCTGCCCGACTGCGCCGCCGCCACTTCGGTGGACGCCGAGGCAATCATGATCAGGCCAAGACCGAGCAGTGCCAGGCAACCGGCGAGCATCGGGAAATCGAGGTCGATGCCGCGCCCGGTGATGATCGGCGACGGGTACGGCTTGATGATATTGAACAGACTCATGCCAGTTCCTCCACAGCGCGGACGAACTGGTGACCACGGTCTTCATAATTCTTGAACATGTCGAAACTGGCGCAGGCCGGCGACAGCAGCACGACGTCACCCGGTTGGGCGGCAGAGCGGCATTGCGCAACGGCGTCAACCAGTGAGGTCGCGCGAATCAATGGCACGGCATCACCGATGGCATCGCCGATCTTGTCGGAGTCACGGCCCATCAGGATCACGGCGCGACAGTTGGCCGCCACCGGATCACGCAGATCGTTGAATTCGGCACCCTTGCCATCGCCACCGGCAATCAGGATGACCTTGCCGTCGATGTCCGCACCCAGGCCTTCGATGGCGGCCAGAGCGGCACCAACGTTGGTGGCTTTGGAATCGTTGTAATACGCCACACCGTCGAGATCACGTACCCACTGGCAGCGATGTTCGAGACCGGCGAAAGTGCGCAGGGCCGAGAGCATGGCGTCGAACGGCAGGCCCACGGCATGCCCAAGCGCCAATGCCGCGAGGGCGTTGGACTGGTTGTGTGCGCCACGAATCTTCAGTTCACGCACGGGCATCAGGTTCTGGAATTCGAAGGCCAGGTATTTCTCGCCGTCTTCTTCGCGGATACCGAAGGCTTTGAAATCCGGTTTGGTCAGACCGAAGGTCCAGCACGGCTGGCCCTCGCCCATCAACGGACGGGTCAGCGCATCCTGACGGTTGACCACGAACTGCTTCGCGCCACGGAAAATCCGATGCTTGGCCAGGTGGTACGCCGGCAGACCGCTGTAGCGATCCATGTGGTCTTCGCTGATGTTCAGCACGGTGGCCACTTCAGCGTTGAGCTGGTCGGTGGTTTCCAGTTGGAAACTCGACAGTTCCATCACGTACAGCTCGACGTCGTCGCTGAGTAGATCCAGCGCCGGGGTGCCGAGGTTACCGCCGACGGCGACGCGTTTGCCGGCCGCAGCCGCCATCTCGCCAACCAGGGTGGTGACGGTGCTCTTCGCGTTGGAACCGCTGATGGCCACGATCGGCGCCCGCGCGTTACGCGCGAACAGCTCGATGTCGCCGGACAGTTTCACGCCACGGGCCGCGGCGGCTTGCAGGGCCGGGGTCGCCAGCGCCAGGCCGGGGCTCACGTAGAGCTCGTCGGCACGGCAGAGGAATTCGACGTCCAGCTCGCCACAACGCACTTCCACGTGCGGATAGTCACGCTTGAGCGTGGCCAGTTCCGGTGGATTTTCCCGCGTGTCCGCCACGGCAAACGACGTGCCCCGGTTCGCCAGGAAGCGAACCAGGGACATGCCGCTCTTGCCGAGGCCGACAACGATGCGGAAGTGGTCAGAAGCGATCAGAGACACTCGTTCTACCTCAGCTTCAGGGTGGCAAGGCCGACCAACACGAGAATCACGGTGATGATCCAGAAACGGACGATCACGCGCGGCTCGGGCCAGCCCTTGAGTTCAAAGTGGTGGTGTATCGGTGCCATGCGGAACACACGGCGACCGGTCAGCTTAAAGGACGCAACCTGAATGACGACTGACAGGGTTTCCATCACGAACACGCCGCCCATGATGAACAGGACGATTTCCTGACGGACGATCACCGCGATGGTGCCCAGTGCCGCGCCGAGTGCCAGTGCACCGACGTCACCCATGAACACTTGCGCCGGATAGGTGTTGAACCAGAGGAAGCCGAGGCCGGCACCGATCAGCGCGCCGCAGAACACGATCAGTTCGCCCGCGCCCGGCACGTAAGGGATCAACAGGTATTCAGCGAATTTCACGTTACCCGACAGGTAGCAGAAGATGCCGAGGCCACCGCCGACCATCACGGTCGGCATGATTGCCAGGCCATCAAGGCCGTCAGTCAGGTTGACCGCGTTGCTCGAGCCGACGATCACAAAGTAAGTCAGCACGATGAAGCCCAAGCCCAGCGGAATGCTGTAGTCCTTGAGCATCGGCAGAATCAGCGTGGTTTCCACCGGCGTGGAAGCGGTCATATAAAGGAAGATCGCCGCGCCGAGGCCGAACACCGACTGCCAGAAATACTTCCAGCGGCTCGGCAAGCCACGGGAGTTCTTCTCGATGACTTTGCGGTAATCGTCGACCCAGCCGATGGCGCCGAACAGCAAGGTCACCAGCAAAACAGTCCAGACGTAGCGGTTGCTCAGGTCAGCCCAAAGCAAGGTGCTGACGCCGATCGACGACAGAATCAGTGCGCCGCCCATGGTCGGTGTACCCGACTTGGACAGGTGCGATTGCGGACCGTCGTTACGAACGGACTGGCCGATCTGACGGTTCTGCAAAGTGCGGATCATCCACGGGCCATAGCACAGCGACAAAACCAGCGCGGTCAGCACACCGAGAATCCCGCGCAGGGTCAGGTACTGAAAGACCGCGAAGCCTTTGTAGAACTGTTGCAGATACTCCGCTAGCAGCAGCAGCATTAATGTTTCTCCAGACTGGACCCGCACAGAGCCGCAACGATGTTTTCCATCGCTGCACTGCGCGAACCCTTGATCAAAATGGTGGTGTTTGTGTCCTGCTCGGCGTCGAGGGCCTGAATCAGTTCGGCTTGCGTGCCGAAGTGATACGCCTGTTCACCGAAAGCGTTTACGGCGTGAACCATGTTTGGCCCAACGGCATAAAGCGCGGAAACCTTGCCCCGGGCGTACTCGCCCACGTCGCGGTGCCCCTGCTCCGCCCAATCGCCCAACTCGCCGATATCTCCGAGCACCAGGACGGTGCGGCCGGAAAAGCCGGCGAGTATATCAACGGCCGCGCACATCGAGGTGGGGTTTGCGTTGTAAGTGTCATCGATCACGCGCATACCGTTCTTCGCCAGTTGCGCGACGGTGCGACCCTTGACCGGTTGCACGGCGCCAAGCCCGGTGGCGATGCCGAACAGCGACACACCCAGGGCGTGAGCGGCAGCGGCGGCGGCCATGGAATTGGCGACGTTGTGGGTGCCGAGCAGGTTCAGTTGAACGCGCTCGACACCTTCAGGTGTGTGCAGATTGAAGGCCGGGCAACCGCGTGCATCGGTGCTCAGGTCGCTGGCGTAGAAGTCAGCCTGAACGTTGTTCAGGGCGAAAGTCAGCACCTTGCGAGCGCCCGCACGGGTCTTCCAGATACCGAAGGCTTTGTCATCGAGGTTGAGCACGGCGACACCATCAGCCGCCAGCCCGTCGATGATTTCGCCTTTGGCTTCGACGATTTTTTCCGGGCCGCCAAACTCACCGACGTGCGCGGTGCCGGCATTGTTGAGGATCGCCACGTGAGGCTTGGTCAGGCCAACGGTGTAAGCGATTTCGCCGAGACGCGAGGCGCCCAGTTCGATCACCGCCGAGGTGTGCTCCGGGGCCAGTTCGAGCAGGGTCAGCGGCGCGCCGAGGTCGTTGTTCAGATTGCCACGGGTCGCCAGTACCGGACCGCGGGTGCGCAGGATGCTCGCGAGCATCTCCTTGACCGTGGTCTTGCCGCTGGAACCGGTGATCGCGGCGACTGGTTGAGTGAAGGCAGCACGGTTCAGCGCACCCAATTGGCCGAGGGCCTGACGGGTGTCTTTGACCAGCAGTTGCGGCAAGGTGCTGTCGGCGACTTCGCGCTCGACCAGCGCAGCCACGGCGCCTTTTGCAGCGACGTCATTCAAATAGTCATGACCGTCGAAACGCGGACCGGTCAATGCAATAAACAGTTGGCCGGGCTGAATCGCGCGGCTGTCGATGCTGACGCCGTCGAAGCTGGCATCGGCGGCGATCAAACGTGCGTCGAGCGCGTTGGTCAGTTCGCTGAGTTTGAGGGCCTTAAGCATGGGCCACCTCCCACGCGGTCAGGGCGTGATCAGCCTCGACCAGATCGGAGAAGGTATGGCGCTCGCCGTTGATTTCCTGGTAGTCCTCATGACCTTTACCGGCCAGGACAATCACGTCATCAGCCGAGGCGCCGGCAATCAGTTGTGCAATCGCCTGACCACGGCCGGCGACGAAGGTGACTTTATCCACAGCCGTGAAACCGGCGCGGATGTCGTCGAAAATCACTGCAGGGTCTTCAGTACGCGGGTTGTCGTCGGTAACCAGCACTTGATCAGCCAGACGCTCGACCACTTCGGCCATCAACGGACGTTTGCCGCGATCACGATCACCGCCGCAGCCAAACAGGCACAGCAGTTGACCTTTGACGTGCGGGCGCAATGCGCTCAGGACTTTTTCCAGCGCATCCGGGGTGTGGGCGTAATCGACCACCACCAAAGGCTGATTGCCACCGCCAAGACGCTGCATGCGCCCGGCCGGGCCTTCGAGTTTCGGCAGTACTTTGAGAATTTCGTCGAGCGCGTAATCCAGACCGAGCAAGGCACCGACGGCTGCCAGTACGTTGCTCAGGTTGAAGCGGCCGAGCAGCGTGCTGCGCAGATGATGCTCGCCCTGCGGCGTCACCAATGTGGCGCGCACACCGTGGTCGTCGAACTGCGCTTCACGGCAGAACAGGTAAGCGCTGCTGTCGAGCAGGCTGTAGGTGATCAAGCGCGATTCGCGTTTTTCAGCGGCCAGTTGCCGGCCAAAATCGTCGTCGAGGTTGACCACACGGCACTTCAGATCATTCCAGGCGAACAGCTTGGCCTTGGCCTCTGCGTACGCCTGCATGGTGCCGTGATAGTCAAGGTGGTCGCGGGACAGGTTGGTCATCACTGCGACGTCGAACGCCAGCGCAGTGACGCGGCCCTGATCCAGACCGTGGGACGATACTTCCATGGCCACGGCTTTGGCGCCGGCCTTTTTCAGGTCGCCCAAGGTCGCTTGCACAGCGATCGGATTCGGCGTGGTGTGCAGACCGCTTTGCAGTGCGCCATAGAAGCCGGAACCCAAGGTGCCGACGATGCCGCAATGCTGACCGAGCAGGTCCAGCGCCTGCGCAACCAATTGGGTCACGCTGGTCTTGCCGTTGGTGCCGGTCACACCGATCAGGTTCAGATGATGGCTTGGCTCACCGTAAAAACGCCCGGCGATGTCCGACAGCTGCGCTGCCAGGCCTTTGACCGGAATCAGCGGCACGTCAGTGATCGGCAGCACGGTGGCGCCTTCCACTTCATAAGCAACCGCAGCTGCGCCACGTTGCAGGGCATCGGCAATGTGTGCACGGCCATCGAATTTGCCGCCAGGCACGGCGAGGAACAAATCGCCCGCGCGCACGTTGCGGCTGTCCAGCGCCAATTCACGGATCAACAGATCGTGGCCGGCGTGGGGGAATATCTTGTTCAGACTTAATGACATCAGCCGCGCCCTCCATTGGCTTTCAGCGGAATGACCGGGGTAGCGTTGGCTTGTTGCGTCGTCGGCAAGTTGTCCGGCGTCACGTTCATCAGACGCAGGGTGCCGGACATCACACGGCTGAACACCGGCGCGGAAACCAGACCACCGAAGTAACCGGCCTTGCTTGGTTCATCGATCACCACAACGATCGCGTAACGCGGATCGCTCATCGGGCCGAAACCGGCGAACAACGAGCGGTAAGAATTTTCCGCGTAGCCCTTGGTGCCCACCGAAGTCTTGCGCGCAGTACCCGACTTGCCCGCCACGTGATACGCCGGCACCTGCGCACGGAACACGCCGCGTGGCGCTTCGATCACCTGGGTAAGCATGCCTTGCAAGGTTTTCGCGACGGCTTCCGGCAGCACTTGCGTGGTCTGCGGTGGCTTGTCGGTTTTGATCAGGGTCAGCGGCGCGAGACGACCGTTGTTGGCCAGCGCCGAGAACGCGTGGACGAGTTGAATCGCGGTTACGGAAATACCGTAGCCGTAAGAAAGCGTTGCGGTTTCAGCCTTGCGCCAATCGCGGTAGTTCGGCAGGTTGCCGACACGTTCGCCCGGGAAGCCAAGGCCGGTGTCCTGGCCAAGACCGACTTTCTGCGCGAGGCGGAAAATGGTTTCGCCGCCGATATCGAACGCGACCTTACTCATGCCAACGTTACTGGAATTGATCAGGATGCCGGTCAGGTCGAGCACCGGCCCTTCACTCTTGGAAACGTCCTTGATCGTGTACTTGCCGATCTGCAGGGAGCCCGGATACACCTCGACGGTGTCGCTCGGTTTCCAGCGGCCGGTTTCGATTGCAGCGGCCATCGAGATGGCTTTCATGGTCGAACCCGGCTCGAACACGTCGATCATCGCGCGGTTACGCATCATCGCCGGTTGCAGGTTGCGACGGTTGTTCGGGTTGTAGGTCGGCTGGTTGACCATGGCCAGAATCTCGCCGGTCTTGACATCCATGATCACCAGACTGCCGGCCTTGGCGCCGTTCTCGATGATCGCGTTACGCAGTTCGCGGTTGGCCAGATATTGCAGACGCAGGTCAATGGACAACGCCAAGGGCTTGCCGGCCTTGGCGTTTTTGGTGACCTGGACATCCTTGATCAGCCGTCCGCGCCGATCCTTGATGACCTGTCGTTTGCCCGGCACCCCGGCGAGCCATTCGTCATAAGCCAGTTCGACACCTTCGCGACCGTGGTCGTCGATGTCGGTAAACCCGACCATGTGTGCGGTGACTTCACCGGCCGGATAGAACCGGCGGAATTCTTCGATGCCATAAACGCCCGGCACTTTCAGATCGAGCACAGACTGGCCCTGCTCGGGGGTCAGCCCGCGCACCAGATAAATGAATTCTTTGTTGGCCTGGGCTTCGAGGCGTTCGGTCAGGGCTTTCGGGTCCTGCCCCAGCGCGGCAGCGAGTGCCGGCCACTTCTCTTTCGCCGTTTGCATTTCCTTGGCGTTGGCCCACAGCGTGGTCACCGGGGTACTCACGGCCAACGGTTCGCCGTTACGGTCGGTGATCAGACCACGGTGAGCCGGAATCGGAATGTGACGCAGGCTGCGCGCATCGCCCTGACCTTTGAGGAAGTCACGGTCAACCACTTGCAGGTCGATGATGCGCCAGCAGATCGCCGCGACCATCACGCCGAGCAGCGCCACCATCAGGCGGAAGCGCCATGGGAACAGTGCGCCTTCGAGTTTCATCATGGCGCCACCATCTTCACGTCAGCCGCGCCGGGAATGTGCATTTTCAGTTGTTCGGTGGCCAGCACTTCGATGCGGCTGTGTGCGGTCCAGGTGCTCTGCTCAAGAATCAGACGGCCCCACTCGGCCTGCGCCTTGTCGCGCACGCTGAGTTCGTTATAAAGGGTATTGAGCAACTGTCGGTTCCAGTGCGCGCTGTACGACACGGCGATGGCCGAGACGAGCACGCCGATGAACAGCAGCAGCATCAGAAAGCTGCCGCCGGGCAGTGGCTTGGCGAAAAGCTTGCTCACCGCAGCTTCTCCGCGACGCGCATGACGGCGCTACGGGAACGTGGGTTGGCTTTGAGTTCGGCGTCGGAGGCCGTCTGCGCTTTGCCATGGACTTTGATTTTCGGTTCGAACGCGACGTGGCGAACGGGCAGGTTGCGCGGCAGGTTGTCGGCTTCGCCTTTCACTAGCTTGCGCATGAACAGTTTGACGATACGGTCTTCCAGCGAGTGGAAGCTGATCACCACCAGACGGCCGCCAACTTCCAGAGCATCCAGTGCGGCTTCGAGGCCGGCTTCGAGATCACCCAGTTCGTTGTTGACGTGAATGCGCAAACCCTGGAATGCACGGGTGGCCGGGTTCTTGCCCTTTTCCCATGCCGGGTTGGCGACTTTCAACACTTCAGCCAGATCGGCGGTGCGCTCGAACGGCTTGATATCGCGACGCTCGGCCACGGCACGCGCCATGCGCCCAGAGAAACGCTCTTCGCCGTATTCCTTGAACACCCGGGCGATTTCTTCAGCCGGCGCAGTGTTGACGAACTCGGCAGCGCTGATGCCGCGGGACGGATCCATGCGCATGTCCAGCGGGCCGTCGTTAAGGAAACTGAAGCCGCGCTCAGCGTCATCGAGCTGCGGCGAAGACACGCCGAGGTCGAGCAGAATACCGCTGACCTTGCCGCTCAGACCTTGTTCAGCGACGACGGAACCGAGCTCGGCAAAGCTGCGCTGCACAACGACAAAGCGGCCGTCTTCGGCCGCTAGCGTTTGCCCGGTGGCAATCGCTTGTGGATCTTTGTCGAATCCGATGAGCCGACCGTCCGTGCCAAGCTGGCTGAGGATCAACCGGCTGTGTCCGCCGCGCCCGAACGTGCCGTCCAGATAGCAGCCATCAGGACGTACGGCGAGAGCCTCGACGGCTTCGTCAAGCAGTACGGTGATGTGGTTAAAGCCGCTATCAATAGTCACAGGATCAAATCACGCAGTTCATCAGGCATCGCGCCCGGTTGTTGAATGGCAGCAAGGTCAGCGGCAGATACCGCATTCCATGCATCCTCGTCCCACAATTGGAACTTGTTCAGTTGGCCTACCAGCATCGCGCGCTTATCGAGCCTGGCGTATTCGCGCAAACGCGGTGGAACCAGAAAACGGCCACTGCCATCGAGCTCGAGGTCGACGGCGTTGCCGATCAATAAACGCTGCAAGCGGCGGTTCTCTTCGCGAAGCGAAGGGAGTGCGCGCAACTTGGTTTCAATAATTTCCCACTCGTCGAGCGGATAGACACACAGACACGGATCAACGGCATCAATGGTCACGATCAATTGGCCGGAACTGCGCGAATCGAGCTCGTCACGGTACCGGCTCGGCATAGCGAGACGGCCCTTTGCGTCGAGACTGATAGCGTTAGCTCCGCGAAACACGTCTGCGTTTCTCCAATTTTTATCGTTTTGAGCTCAAAAAACCCACTTCATGCCACTTTCCGCCACTTGCGCACACTATAGGAATGCGCCCACCACACCGTCAAGGCGCGGATTAAAGGAAAACCCTTACAGAACGGAGATTTAGGAGCATAAAAGGAGGAGTAACGACAATTTGGCGGAGACTTTCGACCCATAACTTGATGCAGCACTGATAGCTGCGCTCGAAAGTTAAAGTAATTTGTTAAGAGTAAGATTTTTTCGGTATTACGAAAGCGCTTCTGCTGTTGATTGAAGCAAGGTGGGAAATGGCTATTACTGCGTGTGCCGCTGCCGAACTTTCAGAGCAGGCCTGCTGATATTACACAGCCCTGTTGCCAATGATTCAAGCAGGGAAAGAAAAAGGTGGAGAGTCGATCTGTAAGCCGGGTTCTGTCTTGAACAGTCATTCGTCTACGATGGCCATCACTGGACATCTTTAGCAACCTACCCGGTCCCAGCGCGGGCCACGCCTTGGGACCCTATTTGGTCTTGCTCCAAGTGGGGTTTACCTAGCCACGAACTGTTGCCAGACGTGCGGTGCGCTCTTACCGCACCTTTTCACCCTTACCGGCACCGAAGCGCTTAGGCGGTTATTTTCTGTGGCACTTTCCGTAGGCTCACGCCTCCCAGGCATTACCTGGCACTTCGCCCTATGGAGCCCGGACTTTCCTCCCCCCCCTAATTTTCATAGAGGGCAGCGACTGTCCGATCGACTCTCCGCCGCGAAGGTTAACGGCAGAGCGCCCGAAGAACAAGCGCTAAAAGCCTCAAGACCGCTATGGGCGACGGCTTACACGCCTTTCTGTTTATCCAGCGCAACCTGATACAGGACGTTTTTGCGTTCGCCAGTGATCTGCGCTGCCAGCGCGGCAGCACGCTTGAGCGGCATCTCTTCAAGCAACAGATCGAGGATGCGCATCGCTTCGCTGCTGACGGCGTCTTCGGACTCCGGCGCCGTCCAGCCAGCCACCAACACGACGCATTCGCCGCGCTGCTGATTGCTGTCCGACTCGACGAACGCGCGTAGCTCAGCCAGCGGCAGACCTTTTAGCGTCTCGAAGGTTTTGGTGATTTCCCGGGCGAGCAATGCCTGACGCTCACCGCCGAACACTGCTTCCATATCCTGCAGGCATTCAAGAATGCGGTGCGGTGCTTCATAGAAGATCAATGTACGCGGCTCTTCCCTGACGGCTTCCAGTCGCGCCTTGCGCCCGACCGATTTGGCCGGCAGAAAACCTTCGAAGATGAAGCGGTCGGACGGCAGACCGGCCGCCGACAGTGCGGCGATAAGGGCGCAGGCACCCGGCACCGGCACCACATTGATTCCAGCCGCACGAGCCTGCCGCACCAGGTGATAACCCGGATCGGAAATCAGCGGTGTCCCCGCATCGGAAATCAGCGCGACGTTATCGCCCGCCAGCAGACGGGTAATAAAGCGGCTACCCTCATCTCTTTCGTTATGTTCGTGACAGGCAGCCAGCGGCGTGCCAATCCCGAAGTGCTGCATCAGCCGCGCCGAGTGGCGGGTGTCTTCGGCAGCAATCAATGCCACTTCGCGGAGGATCTTCAGGGCCCGGGCGCTGATGTCGTCCAGGTTGCCGATGGGCGTCGCCACCACATAAAGCGAGCCAGCAGCGGAATTCAGGGAACCTGGAGCAGTCAAAGCGCACACCTCGTGATCGGTAAAAGCGGCCATTGTAGCGCGTCACGAGGCTTGCGATGCGCTCAAGCCGAACCCGGTTTTGCACGCCGTTGTGCGCCGCCGCAACATTTACTCCAGCTAAATTGTCCGTTTCACGCCACTAACATCGCGCCCCGGCCAGTGCTTGGGTACAATTCGACGCTAATTTGATCGAGTATCAGGAACACTTACATGATCGCTTGCCTGCGGCTGTTCACTGCCCTCTGCCTCGCTGCCCTGTTGGCGGCTTGCGCCAGCTCCCCTTCCTCCAGCCTTGGCGAACTTCCACGGACCCCGGATGCCAGCATCGAGCAACTGCTCGAACAGGCGACCCAGGCGAAAACCCCGGAAAAAGCCGCTCTGTTGCGCCTCAGCGCTGCAGATCTGGCTTACCGCCAGGGCAATGCCGGACAGTCCGCGCAAATCCTGCAACAAGTGCCGATGGAGCAACTGAAGCCAGGCCAGCAGATTTTCGCCAGCACCTTGAACGCTGAACTGGCGATGACTCGCAATCAGCCGAAAGCCGCGCTGACTGCCCTGAGCCATCCAAGCCTGCAACACCTGGGCGAAATGCCAGAAGAGCAGCAAGTGCGCACCGGCACCGTCCACGCCCGCGCCCTTGAGGCCGACGGCCAGACCCTGGCTGCTGCTCGCGAGCGCGTATTCATCGCACCGATGCTGCAAGGCGAAGCCGCGAGCAAGAACCACGAAGCCATCTGGACCCTGATCGGCTCGCTGCCAACTGATCAACTGCAACCCAACACCACCGACGACCTCGGCGGCTGGATGGGTCTGGCACTGGCTGTGAAATCTGCCGGCACACTGGAACAGCAGCAAGCCGCGATCGACACCTGGCGTGCACAGAATCCAAAGCACCCGGCCGCAATCAACCTGCCGCTGCCGCTGACCAAACTCAAGGAACTGGCCAGCCAGCCGCTGAGCAAAATCGCCCTGCTGCTGCCGCAAGATGGTCAGTTGGCAGCGGTCGGTAAAGCACTGCGCGAAGGCTTCATGGCTGCGCACTACCAGGCTCAACAGGCCGGGCAGAAACCGCCAGCGATCGAGTTCTACGACAGCTCCAAGCTGACCTCGATGGACGAGTTCTACCGCAAGGCTCAGGCTGACGGCGTGCAACTGGTCGTTGGCCCGCTGGAAAAACCACTGGTCAAACAACTGAGCACTCGCCCGCAACTGCCGATCACCACCCTCGCGCTGAACTACAGCGAAGGTGATCAAGGCCCGGCGCAACTGTTCCAGTTCGGTCTGGCCGCTGAAGACGAAGCCCGCGAAGTCTCGCGCCGCGCCCGTGCCGATGGCCTGCATCGCGCCGCCATCATGGTGCCGAAAGGCGAATGGGGCGACCGCGTCCTGCGTGCCTTCAGCCAGGACTGGCAGGCTAACGGTGGCAGCATCGTAGCGACCGAGCGTGTTGATCAGCCGGTGCAACTGGCCCAGCAAATCGCCGACATGTTCCAGCTGCGTCAAAGCGAAGCCCGCGCCAAGAGCCTGCAAAATGCCGCTGGCACCAACGTAGCCGCGCAGCCTTCGCGTCGTCAGGACATCGAGTTCATCTTCCTCGCTGCCACGCCGCAACAGGCACAGCAGATCAAGCCGACCCTGAACTTCCAGTACGCCGGTGACGTTCCCGTTTACGCGACTTCGCACGTTTACAGCGCCAGTGGCGACGTCAACCAGTACAACGACATGAACGGCATTCGCTTCTGCGAAACGCCGTGGCTGCTCGACAACAGCGATCCACTGCGTCAGCAAGTGGTTGCACAGTGGCCGCAAGCCGCCGGCAGCCTCGGCCGCCTGTACGCGATGGGTGTGGATGCCTATCGTCTGGCACCGCGCCTGGGTCAACTCAAAGCCCTGCCGGACAGCCGCATCGATGGTGAGTCGGGCAGCCTCGGCATGACCCAGACCCAGCGTGTTGTGCGTCAGTTGCCTTGGGCGCAGTTCGTCAGCGGCCAGGTACAGCGCCTGCCGGACACTCCGCGCTGATGCCCGACAGGTCACGCTCGCAAAGCGGCAAGGATGCCGAGCGCCAGGCGCTCGAGCATCTGCAACAACAAGGTCTGCGCCTGCTGGCGCAGAACTGGTTTTGTAAACGCGGCGAGCTTGATCTGGTCATGCTTGATGGCGATACAGTAGTATTCGTTGAAGTTCGCTACAGAAAAAACACTCAATGGGGTGGCGCGCTCGCTAGCATCGATGGGCGCAAGCAGCAGAAACTGATTTTCGCTGCACAGTATTTTCTTCAGCGCGAGTCGCGTTGGGCCAATTCCCCCTGCCGCTTCGACGTGGTGGCCATCGACAGCCATCCGGATCAGCTGAACTGGTTGCAGAATGCTTTCGACAGTTGATCGGCGGCGTTGCGACCCGGACAATCCCACCGACAAATTTTGCTCTTTGCTTTGCGGGCTGCACATTTATGTGCCGGACAGCCGCGCTACTTAAGGTCACACAGATGGACATGCAATCCCGAATTCGCCAGCTTTTCCAGGCCAGTATCGACACCAAGCAACAGGCGATGGACGTACTTGCACCGCACATCGAGCAAGCCAGCCAGATCATGGTCAACGCCCTGCTCAACGAAGGCAAAATGCTTTCGTGCGGCAATGGCGGCTCGGCCGGCGATGCCCAGCACTTCTCCTCCGAGCTGCTCAACCGCTTCGAGCGCGAGCGTCCGAGTCTGCCGGCGATCGCCCTGACCACCGACACCTCGACGATTACTTCGATCGCCAACGACTACAGCTACAACGAAGTATTCTCCAAACAGATCCGTGCGCTCGGTCAGCCAGGCGATGTCTTGCTGGCGATTTCGACCAGCGGCAACTCGGCGAACATTATTCAAGCGATCCAGGCCGCACATGATCGCGAAATGATTGTCGTAGCTATGACCGGACGCGATGGCGGCGGCATGGCGTCGCTGCTGTTGCCCGAGGACGTCGAGATTCGCGTACCGGCCAATGTCACTGCACGTATTCAAGAAGTCCACTTGCTGGCGATCCATTGCCTTTGCGATCTGATCGACAGCCAACTGTTCGGGAGTGAAGAATGACCCCTAATCGCCTTGGCCTTCTGGCCTTGACCCTGTGCCTCGGCATCAGCGGCTGCACCTCGGTGGTGAACGCCAGCCGTGAAGCACCGATCGACGACGATCGTGGCACCCGCACCTTCGGCAGCAAGATCGACGACTCGTTGATTGAAACCAAAGTGGGCGTGAACGTAGCCAAAGCCGACCCGGCCCTGGACAACGATTCGCACATCGTCGTCACCAGCTTCAACGGCGTCGTACTGCTGGCGGACCAAACACCTCGCGCAGACCTGAAAGCCAAAGCCGAACAGGCAGCAGCCGCGGTCCAACGGGTAAAAACCGTTCATAACGAACTGCAAGTCATACCGCCATCCGGTTTCCTGGCTCGCCAGAACGACACCTGGCTGACCTCCAAGATCAAGACGCAAATGCTCACCGACGCCAGCATCCCTGGCTCGCGCATCAAGGTCGTGACCGAGAACGGTATCGTCTACCTGCTGGGTCTGCTGACCAAACAGGAAGCCACTCAGGCAACCAATCTGGTTCAGGGTGTTTCCGGCGTGCAGAAAATCGTCAAGCTGTTCGAATACATCGACTGATACACGATCTCTGTAGGAGCTGCCGAAGGCTGCGATCCTTTGATCTTGCTTTTAAAAGATCAGGATCAAAAGATCGCAGCCTTCGGCAGCTCCTACGTAATAAAAAAGGCGATCCATCCGGATCGCCTTTTTTATTACTTCACCACTTTCAAACTAGGCCGGCCGCTAGGACGCGGTGGCTCACTGTCCGGTGGTGGCAAGTCGTCGTCCGACTCGATATCTTCTTCGTCATCCATCGGCGACTCGAGATCAAACACCATACCCTGACCGTTCTCCCGGGCGTAGATCCCCAGGATCGCGCTGATCGGCACGTACAAGCTGTGCGGGACACCACCGAAGCGACCTTCGAAGGTCACCACGTCGTTGTCCATGTGCAGATGACGCACAGCACTCGGCGAGATGTTCAGGACAATCTGCCCGTCACTGGCGAAACCTTGCGGTACCTGCACTGCCGGGTACTCGGAATTGACCAGCATGTGCGGGGTGCAATCGTTATCAACAATCCACTCGTAGAGCGCGCGGACCAGATAAGGTCGACTGGAGTTCATAGCGGCTCCTTAAGCCTTAGCGCATATCGCGTTCGACACCAGACAGACTCGCCTGGAAAGCCTCACGCGCAAACGAGCGCTCCATATAATCAAGCAGCGGCTTGGCTGGCCGCGGCAGTTCAATACCCAGAATCGGCAAACGCCAGAGTATTGGCAATAGGCAGCAATCCACCAGACTTTGTTCCTCACTGAGGAAAAACGGCTTGTCGGCAAACAATGGCGACACGCCCGTCAGGCTTTCACGCAATTCCTTGCGCGCCACGACTCGCGCGGCCTCCTTGGACTTGGGATCCAGAATCAGATCCACCAGACCACACCAGTCGCGCTGAATACGATGAATCAGCAGACGGCTGTTGGCACGCGCCACCGGGTAAACCGGCATCAACGGCGGGTGCGGGTAACGCTCATCCAGATATTCCATCACCACGGTCGACTCCCACAACGCCAGGTCACGATCGACCAGCGTTGGCAGACTGCCGTAAGGGTTTACCTCAATCAGTTTAGGCGGCTGGCGACCAGCTTCCACATAAATGATCTCGGCGCTGACACCCTTCTCTGCAAGCACAATGCGCACTCGGTGGGAATAGTGGTCGGCGGGGTCGGAGTAACAGGCCAACCGATTGGTCACGCCCATGGCGATCCTCCTCGCTTGTTGAAATTATCGGAACCGGAAAAACGCGCGCGCCCAGAGGGCGCCTCCCGCAACGTCTGGCTGACCAGAGTTGCGCTATCGGAGGCGCCCTTGGGCGCGCGCGATTAACAGCAATGCTTGAAGCGTATCAGTGCACGTCTTTCCAGTATTCACGCTTGAGCAGATAGGCGAACACAAAGAAGAACGCCAGGTACAGCAAGACATAAGTACCGATGCGCTGATGTTGCAGCTTAACCGGGTTAGCCGAGTAAGCCAGGAAGGTTACCAGATTCTTGACCTTCTCATCGAACTGCTCTTCGTTCAGAGCGCCAGTCTTCGGCACGATGACCAGTTGATCACACGCCTCATGCGTCAACGGCGTACCGGTCAGTGGGTCATATTGCTTCTTGCCGTCCTCGACGATCGGCACCTGCTTGCAGTCTATGATCTGACGACCTTGCAGACCGACCAGTACGTTAGGCATGCCGACGTTCGGGAAAACCTTGTTGTTTACGCCCCACGGACGTGCCGGATCTTCGTAGAACGACTTCAGGTAACCGTAAAGCCAGTCGGTGCCACGCACTCGCGCCACCAGGGTCAAATCCGGTGGTGCCGCGCCGAACCAGGTCTTGGCGTCAGCCGGCTGCATGCCAATGGTCATGTGATCGCCGATCTTGGCACCCGTGAACACCAGCTTCTCCAGCATCAGTTCGTGCGGCACACCGAGGTCATCGGCGACGCGCTCATAACGCTGGAACTTGGCGCTGTGGCAGCCCATGCAATAGTTGGCGAAGGTGCGCGCACCGTCCTGCAGGGCAGCTTTATCGGAGACATCAATGTCTACTTTTTCCAGCTCCGGACCACCGTGTTCAGCAGCGAACGACAGCACAGGCAACGCAGCAAAAATCAGAGCAAAAAATAACTTTTTCATCAGCCAGTCACCCTTTCCGGAACCGGTTTGGTCTTCTCGAGCCTGGTGTAGAACGGCATCAGAATGAAGTAGGCGAAGTACAGGAAGGTGCAGACCTGCGAGAGCAAGGTTCGCTCCGGTGTCGGAGCGAGAACACCGAGAACACCGAGAATCACGAACGAAATGCAGAACACCAGCAGCCAGATTTTGCTCAGCCAGCCTTTGTAGCGCATCGACTTGACCGGGCTGCGGTCAAGCCACGGCAGCACGAACAGCACCGCAATCGCCGCCCCCATGGCGATAACGCCCATGAGTTTGTCAGGGATCGCACGCAGGATTGCGTAGAACGGTGTGAAGTACCAAACCGGCGCAATATGCTCTGGTGTCTTGAACGGGTTAGCTTGCTCGAAGTTTGGTTTTTCGAGGAAGTAGCCGCCCATTTCCGGGAAGAAGAACACAATAAAGCAGAAGATAAACAGGAACACCACGACACCGACAATGTCTTTCACGGTGTAGTACGGATGGAAGGCAATGCCGTCCAGCGGGATGCCGTTTTCGTCCTTGTGCTTCTTGATGTCGACGCCGTCAGGGTTGTTCGAACCCACTTCGTGCAACGCCAGAATATGCAGCACCACCAAGCCGAGAATCACAATCGGCAGTGCGACAACGTGCAAGGCAAAGAAGCGGTTCAGGGTGATTCCGGAGATCAGATAGTCACCACGAATCCACTGGGTCAGGTCGTTGCCGATGACCGGAATCGCACCGAACAACGAAATGATCACCTGGGCGCCCCAGTAGGACATCTGACCCCATGGCAGCAGGTAACCCATGAACGCTTCAGCCATCAGCGCCAGGTAGATCAGCATGCCGAACACCCAGACCAGCTCGCGCGGCTTCTGGTACGAGCCGTAAAGCAAGCCCCGGAACATGTGCAGATAAACCACGATGAAGAACGCTGAAGCGCCGGTCGAGTGCAGCAGACGCAGGATCGAGCCGTACTCGACGTCACGCATGATGTATTCAACGGAGGCGAAGGCTTCTTCTGCCGACGGCGTGTAACTCATCGTCAGCCAGACACCGGTGACGATCTGATTCACCAGCACCAGCAGCGCCAGAGAGCCAAAGAAATAGAAGAAGTTGAAGTTTTTCGGAGCGTAATACTTGCTGAGATGGTCTTCCCACATTTTGGTCGCAGGAAAGCGCGCATCAACCCAATCCATGAACTTGCTCATCACGCTTTCTCCGTATCGACGCCAATGACAATCAGGTCATCGGTCTCATAGGAATGCGGGGGAACTGGCAGGTTCAAAGGCGCAGGTTGCGACTTGTAGACGCGGCCAGCCAGATCGTAGTGGGAACCGTGGCAAGGGCAGAAATAGCCACCGACCCAGTCTTTACCGAGATCCGCAGGTGCCACTTCGGGACGGAAGGTTGGTGAGCAGCCCAGGTGTGTGCAGATTCCGATCAGCAGCAGAATTTCCGGCTTGATCGAGCGCACTTCAGGGTCGACATAGGTGGGTTGCGTGGAGTTTTTGGAGGTTGGATCGGAGAGCTGGCCCTCGATCTTCTTGAGATTCCCCAGGATTTCCGCAGTACGGCGGACAATGAACACCGGCTGGCCGCGCCACTCAGCAATCATCTGCTGTCCTGGTTCGATTTTGCTAATATTCACTTTCACCGGTGCACCGGCGGCTTTCGCCTTGGCACTGGGAAACCATGACCCCACGAACGGGACCGCAGCCCCCACCGCTCCTGCAGCACCCACCACGGATGTGGCTGCTACCAAGAAGCGACGCCGGCCTGCATTCACGCCGTCATTGCTCATTCAGTCCTCTCCCATCAGCTTTTGTGGCCTGTTAAATCAGGCATCTACTAAATAAATCAAATGCTACTTATAAAAATTTTGCCGAATGGTAATGAAAAGCCCCAATTCTGACAAGGGAATTACCCGGAGCTCTTACCCTCAAGCCTTGCAGTATAGGGGGTCTACGGAAGTGGCAAGTTGTCGCAGCGCAATTCTTTGATAAATCGCAGGCATAAAAAAACGCCCGCTTCCATGAGGAGGCGGGCGTTCTTTTTGAACGCGGAAGCGGAATTAACGCTTCGAGTACTGCGGACGCTTACGCGCTTTACGCAGACCAACTTTCTTACGTTCAACTTCACGGGCATCGCGAGTAACGAAGCCAGCTTTGCGCAGAGCGCCACGCAGGGTTTCATCGTAGTCCATCAGAGCGCGAGTGATGCCGTGGCGGATTGCGCCAGCTTGACCACTTACACCACCACCGATCACGGTGACGTAGATGTCGAACTTCTCGACAGTCTCAGTCAGCTCCAGCGGCTGGCGAACTACCATGCGGGCAGTTTCACGGCCGAAGAAGTTTTCCAGCGAACGGTTGTTGATGGAGATGTTACCAGTACCCGGACGCAGGAAAACGCGTGCGGTTGCGGTCTTGCGACGGCCAGTGCCGTAATTTTGAGTCGCCGACATAATGTACTATTCCGTTAAAACTTCAGTTCTTGGGGCTGCTGAGCAGTATGTGGGTGTGCAGCGCCCGCATAGACTTTCAGCTTACGGTACATGTCGCGACCCAGTGGGTTTTTAGGCAGCATGCCTTTAACCGCGGTCTCGATCACGCGCTCAGGGGCTTTAGCGATCAGCTTTTCAAAGTTGATCGACTTGATGCCGCCCGGAAAACCGGAGTGGGAGTAGTACATTTTGTCAGTGGTTTTAGCACCGGTAACACGAATCTGCTCAGCATTGATTACGACGATGTAGTCGCCGGTATCAACGTGAGGAGTGTACTCAGGCTTGTGCTTGCCACGCAGACGGCTCGCGATTTCGGTGGCCAGACGACCCAGGGTCTGACCAGCAGCGTCGACGACAAACCAGTCGCGCTTTACTGTTTCCGGTTTAGCAGTAAAAGTTTTCATTCTTTATAGCCTCAGGGGCCGCCCTGTAAATTAGACGGCGGATCTTACTGAATAGTGCGTACTTTGACAAGTCAAAGGCAGCCGGATACAGACGCTTTCGGGGGCTCGGGTCGGCGCGTCCGTTCAACGGCAAGATTCTTCGGCGGCGGCGCATCACTTCCACTGCAGAAAGAGGTCGGCAATTATGCAGATTGCGAAAAATATTTCAACCTGCTTTTATGATTGTTTTGCCCAAGGAGCACCTGATGGACTATCGCCAGCTAGGCCGTACCGACCTGAACGTGAGTGCAATCTGCCTCGGCACCATGACCTGGGGCGAGCAAAACACTGAAGCTGAAGCCTTCGCGCAGATCGAACGGGCCAAGGAAGCCGGGATCAATTTTATCGACACCGCCGAGATGTACCCGGTGCCGCCGAAAGCCGAAACCTATGCCACCACCGAGCGCTATATCGGCAATTACTTCAAAAGTCGCGGCGATCGCGCCGACTGGATACTCGCCAGCAAGATTGCCGGTCCCGGCAACACCATCGACTACATCCGCGACAAAAACCTGCGCCATAACCGTCAGCACATCACCGCAGCGGTGGATGCCAGCCTCGAGCGCCTGCAAACCGACTACATCGATCTGTATCAATTGCACTGGCCGGAGCGCAGCACCAACTTTTTCGGACAACTGGGCTACAAGCACAAGATCGAATCCAACCTGACGCCGCTCGAAGACACCCTCGAAGCACTCGACGAACAAGTAAAAGCCGGCAAAATCCGCCACATCGGCCTGTCTAACGAAACGCCGTGGGGCACCATGCGTTTTCTCGCACTGGCAGAAGCCCGTGGCTGGCCGCGCGCGGTGTCGATCCAGAACCCGTACAACCTGCTCAACCGCAGCTTTGAAGTGGGCCTGGCGGAGATCGCCATCCGCGAACAGTGCGGCCTACTGGCCTATTCGCCGCTGGCGTTTGGTTTCCTCTCAGGCAAGTACGAGGGTGGCGCGCGTCCGCCGAAAGGACGCCTGAGCCTCTACAGTCGCTTCAGCCGCTATTTCAATGCGCAGTCGGAAGCAGCATGCAGCCGCTATGTTGCACTGGCCCGTGAACATGGCCTGGATCCGGCGCAAATGGCGCTGGCGTTCGTGACGCAGCAACCGTTTGTCACCAGCAACATCATTGGGGCGACGACGCTTGAGCAACTGGACAGCAACATTGCCAGTTTTGATCTGAAGCTGTCGGATGAAGTACTGGAAGGGATTGAGGCGATTCACAAGGATCATCCGAATCCTGCGCCTTGATTCAACGCTAAAAGCTTCGCGAGCAGGCTCGCTCCCACAGGTACGGTGATCCACTGTGGGGGCGAGCCTGCTCGCGAAGAGGCCTGCCAATGCAGCGAAGATCAAAGCGACCGCGCAATGATCTCCTTCATGATTTCATTGGTGCCGGCATAGATCCGTTGCACCCGCGCATCCGCCCACGCCCGGGCCACCGGGTATTCCCACATGAAGCCGTAGCCGCCATGCAACTGCACGCACTCGTCGAGCACCTTGCATTGCAGATCCGTACCCCAGTATTTGGCCATCGCCGCTGTCGGCACATCCAGCTTGCCTTGCAGGTGCAGCTCCAGACATTTATCGACGAACACCCGGCCGATCTGAATTTCCGTGGCCATCTCTGCGAGCTTGAAGCGAGTGTTCTGGAAGTCGGCAATCGCCTTGCCGAAGGCCTTGCGATCGCGGGTGTAATCAAGCGTCCACCGCAAAGCCGCTTCGGCCGAGGCCAGGCCACCGATCGCCACTGTCAGACGTTCCTGTGGCAACTCCTGCATCAGATAAGCGAAGCCTGCCCCAGCTTGTCCCAGAAGGTTCTCCTTGGGCACACGCACATCCTGAAAGAACAACTCGGAGGTGTCCTGGGCCTTCATGCCGACCTTCTCCAGACGCTTGCCCTTGTCGAAGCCCGGCGTATTCGCTTCCACCAGAAACAGGCTGGTGCCCTTGGCGCCGGCCTTCGGGTCGGTCTTGGCGACGACGATCACCAGATCCGCGAGAAAGCCATTGGTGATAAAGGTTTTCGAACCGTTGATCACATATTCATCACCGTCCAGCACAGCGGTGGTCTTCACGCCTTGCAGGTCGGAACCGGCGCCCGGTTCGGTCATGGCAATGGCCGTGACCATCTCGCCGGAGACCAGTTTCGGCAGGTATTTGTGCTTCAGCGCTTCGCTGCCGTAATGCAGGATGTACGGCGCGACAATGTCCGAGTGCAGCGAAAAGCCGATCCCGGTCAAACCCAATCTACCGACCTCCTCGATCACCACAGCGCTGTAAAGAAAGTCCGCCCCCAACCCGCCGTACTCTTCCGGCAGGTGCGAGCAGAGCATCCCCGCCTCGCCTGCCTTGTTCCACAGTTTGCGGTCGATATAGCCTTGTTTCTCCCATTGCGCATGGAACGGCACCGCCTCTTTCTCAAGGAAGGTTCGTACGCTGTCGCGAAACAATTCGTGCTCGGAGCTGAACAAGGTTCTGGGGATCATGCGGCACCTTTCTTTGTTGTTGGAGGAGATGACCTTCAGAGACTAAGCCTCCCCTCTGACACAGGACACTGGACACATCCGACAAAAAATAAGACGATCCAGCCGTCTGGTGACCACTTTCCCTTATAAAAACAAAACAAAAGTTGAATTATGTCCAAGCAAGTCTCCACGCCCTTGCGGCGCGTCAGCATCCTGGCAATCGACCGGGTTTTCGCCTCCACTCTCATGCAAGCCAAGGATTTCTTCCATCTGGCCAGCCTGCGGTATGGCAAACAACTGGGCCACGGCCTGACACCGGCATTCGAAACACGCCTGGTCAGCCCCGACGGCAAACCGGTGAACAGTTTCAGTGACGTTGTGATGCCGGTCGACGGCGGCCTGGAAAACGCCGACGTCATTATCCTCCCGGCGTTCTGGGACGATTTCGACACGCTGTGCAGCCGTTATCCACAGGTCCTGCCGTGGCTGCGTGAACAGCACGCCCGTGGCGCGGTGTTGTGCGGCGAAGCCACCGGGGTGTTCTGGCTGGCCGAGGCCGGTCTGCTCAACGGCAAGGAAGCGACCACCTACTGGCGTTTCTTCAACGCATTTGCCGAGCGTTTCCCCAGGGTCTACCTCAACCAGGACAAGCACCTGACCGACGCCGACAACCTGTACTGCGCCGGCGGCACCACGTCAGCCTGCGACCTGTACATCTACTTGATCGAGCGCTTCTGCGGGGCCAACGTCGCCCAAGCGGTGGCGCGCGACATTCTCTATGAAGTGCAGCGCAGCTATTCGCCGGGACGCATCGGTTTTGGTGGGCAGAAGCTGCACCAGGATGTGATCATCCTGCAGATCCAGCACTGGCTCGAAGAGCATTTCGCCGACAAGTTCCGCTTCGAAGACGTCGCTCGCGAGCACGGCATGAGCATCCGCAACTTCATGCGGCGCTTCCAGACCGCTACCGGCGACAAGCCACTGCATTACTTGCAACGGCTGCGTATCGAGACCGCGAAAGGCTTGCTGTCCGGCAGCCGCAAAAGCATCAAGACCATCAGTTATGAGGTCGGCTACGACGATGCGAGCTTCTTTGCGCGGTTGTTCCGCCAGCACACGGAGCTGTCGCCGAATCAGTATCGGCAGCAGTTTCAGCAGGCTGCGTAGCCCTCTGCCCATACACAAACCCATGTAGGAGTGAGCCTGCTCGCGATTGCGTCCGTCCATGCAGTACTTATGTGACTGATCCACCGCTATCGCGAGCAGGCTCACTCCTACAGGGTATTGCGGTGAATTCTGGATATAAAAAAAGGGCCTGCAATTGCAGGCCCTTTTTTTGTCTCGCAAAATTGTTTAAGGCTTGTGCGCCCGCGACAGGAATTCGTGGGACTGCATTTCCAACAGTCGGCTCAGCGTGCGCTGGAACTCGAAGTTCAAACGGCCGCCGGTGTACAGATCCTTCAGCTCGACTTCAGCGGAAATGATCAGTTTCACGTTACGGTCGTAGAACTCGTCGACCATGTTGATGAAGCGGCGGGCGATGTCGTCGGTGGTGACGCTCATCTGCTCGACACCGCTGAGCAGCACGGCGTGGAAGATCTTGCCCAGTTCGATGTAGTCGTTCTGGCTACGCGGGCCGTCGCACAGTTCGCGGAAGTCGAACCAGGCCACGTCATCGCAGGTGCGCAGGGCACGGATCTCGCGGTTTTCGATCATCAGCACGTCGTTCTCGACCGCTGCGGTGCACTCTGGCGTCAGTGCCTTGAAGCTCTTGCGCAGACTTTCGTGAGCGGCTTCGTCGAGCGGATAGTGGAACAGTTCCGCTTGTTCGAGGTGGCGCAGACGGTAGTCGACGCCACTGTCGACGTTGACGATCTCGGTGTTCTGTTTGATCAGCGCAATCGCCGGCAAGAAACGCGCGCGTTGCAGGCCGTCCTTGTACAGACCGTCCGGAACGATGTTCGAGGTCGCGACCAGGGTCACGCCGTTCTTGAACAGTTCTTCCATCAGCGTGCCGAGGATCATCGCGTCGGTGATGTCGGAGACGAAGAATTCATCGAAGCAGATCACCCGCGACTCGGTCGCGAAGCGCTTGGCGATGATGGTCAGCGGGTTTTTCTCGCCGCCGAGGGTTTTCATCTCTTCGTGCACGCGCTTCATGAAGCGGTGGAAGTGGGTGCGGGTCTTTTCCTTGAACGGCAGCGCTTCAAAGAAGGTGTCGACCAGGTAAGTTTTGCCGCGACCTACGCCGCCCCAGAAATACAGACCTTTGACCGGCGTCTGATCTTTTTTGCCGAACAGTTTGCTCAGCAGACCCGGCTTGCTCTGATCGGCGGCGATCAGATCGTCGTACAGGCGCTGCAAATGACGCACAGCGGTTTCCTGCGCGGCGTCATGGAAGAAATCCGGGCGTTTCAGATCAGCTTGGTATCGTTCTAGGGGCGTCATAATTCGTTAGCAAGGCAACAAAAACGGGCCGTCACTGTAGCGATGGCCCGTGGGAATGGCAATCGGCCCTTGGTCGGACCGTGCCGCCGATTAGTCCTGAACCGGGGTCAGCGCGACGCGCAGAGCCTCGATGGCCGCATCCCGCGCAGCATCGTCGGCGAATGCCGGGCTGTCGCCAACGCACTCGCCTTCCAGCCACACGCTGAAGCTCAGGTCTTCGCTGCGCACGTCCAGCGGCTGGCCGGATTGCAGTTGCTTGGTCACATGCCCGGCGGTTTTGCCGTCGGCGAAGTTGCGCGACAACAGCAGTTGCTCGCCATCGGCCGCCAACAGACGGAAACGGAAGCTGCCATCGTCTTCGCGGAAGCTGACGAAACGCGCGGCTTTCGCGGCTTTCTTCTTGGTGGTCGCAGCAACCTGAACCTGATTGACGAAAGAGCGCAGGCCAACGGCTTCGCGCAGTTCGTTGAGGAACGGCGTTGCCACGGCGCGGGCCTTCCTGGCGCCGATCTGCAGGATGTCTTCCAGATCTGCCGGACGTTCGATCAACTGGTGATACTTGTCGCGCGCTTCGCCGAGATCGTTGTCGAGCAACTGGAACAGACGGTTCTTCGCCTCGCCCCAACCCAGACCGCCGAGCAATTCGCTACGGAATTCGTCAGCCTGCGCCGGTGTGGCGAAAGCCTGGAACAGCGTAAACAAGTGCGAGTTGTCCGGATCTTTCGCTTCGCCTGGCGCTTTGGAGTCAGTGACGATCCGCGAAATCGCGTCCTTCATCTCTTTGGCGCTGGAGAATAACGGGATGGTGTTGTCGTAGCTCTTCGACATCTTGCGACCGTCGAGGCCCGGCAACGTCGCCACGCTCTCTTCAATCAGCGCTTCGGGCATGGTGAAGAATTCTTTGCCCTGACCGAACAGGTGGTTGAAGCGCTGGCCGATATCGCGGGCCATTTCCACGTGCTGGATCTGGTCGCGACCGACCGGCACCTTGTGCGCGTTGAACATCAGGATGTCCGCGGCCATCAGCACCGGGTAGCTGTAGAGGCCCATGGTGATGCCGGCATCCGGGTCTTCACCGGTTTCGACGTTCTTGTCCACCGAGGCCTTGTAAGCGTGCGCACGGTTGAGCAGGCCCTTGGCGGCAACGCAGGTCAGCAGCCAGGTCAGCTCAGGGATTTCCGGGATGTCGGACTGGCGGTAAAAGGTCACACGGTCGACATCGAGGCCACCGGCCAGCCAGGTCGCAGCGATTTCCAGACGCGAGCGCTGGATGCGCAGCGGGTCATCGCATTTGATCAAGGCGTGGTAGTCGGCCAGGAAATAGAACGAATCGGCATTGCTGTCGCGGCTGGCGAGTATCGCCGGGCGGATGGCGCCGGCGTAGTTGCCCAGGTGTGGCGTGCCGGTGGTGGTGATGCCGGTGAGGATACGGGTACGGTTCGTCATGGGTAATCGCTTGTCAGACTGCAATCAATTCGAGAGACGCGGCAGGATCAGATCCTTGAGATCGGTCAGCTTGCCATGAAAAAAGTGTCCGCATTCTGCCACTTTCAGCAGCTCATGGGGGCGCTGGAGTTTTTCCGACCAGTCGTAAACCAGCTGCGGATCGATGACTTCGTCGGTTTCTGGCTGGATCACCGTGAGTTCGCCGTGCTGTGGCAGTTGATCCTGCTCGCCCAGGCGCATGACCGCCGGCGCGACCATGAACAGATGTTTTAGCTGCACGCCCTGCGCTTCGAGACGGCCGCCGAGACTTGCAGCAACAAATCCGCCGAAGGAAAAACCGAACAGGGTCAGTGGCAGATTCGGATGTTTTTCACGCAGCCATGCAGCGGCAGCCTGAGCATCGTCGACCTCGCCGGTGCCCATATCGTGCGAACCTTCGCTGGCACCCACGCCGCGATAGTTGAAGCGCAAGGTGATCAGGCCCGCGTCGCGCGCGGTGCGCTGCAGGGTCGAGACGACTTTGTTGAGCATGGTGCCGCCCTGCACCGGATTCGGATGGCAGATCAGCGCGATGCCGATTGGCTGCTCGTTATCCAGGTACAGAGACTCAAGTTGACCCACCGGGCCGTCAATCACTACAGGGGTTTCACGCATCAGCAAGGAAGGAACTCCGTGACCTCGAATCGGGTCGACTCGTCTAGCAAATTGTCTGTGCCAATCTATTGCGAGTGAATCGCGGTATACAGCGCAGGTTCGAGCCGTTAACGTAAAGCAAAGCCGTTTATAGAGGAAGGACTCGTGGAACACTCGCTCTTAGTTTGGTTGTTACCGACTCTTGCCCTGGTTGTGGGTGTCGCCATTGGATTCCTGATCGCGCGCGTTGCGCCGAACGCCGCGCCGAGCCGTACGCAGCGTCAACTGGATGATATCCAGGAGCGTTTCGACAGTTATCAAAACGAGGTGGTCACCCACTTCAACAGCACCGCGATGCTGGTCAAGAAACTGACCCAGAGCTATCAGGAAGTGCAGGATCATCTCGCCGAGGGCGCCAATCGTCTGGCCCTGGACGAGCAGACCCGCCAGCGCCTGATCGCTGCCCTGCACGCTGACGCTGCAGCGGCGCCACGCGAACGCCTGACGCCTCCGCGCGATCAGGAGCCACCGCGCGACTACGCACCGAAGACCCCGAACTCGCCGGGCATGCTCGATGAGCATTACGGGTTGAAGAAATAATCAGTCTTCGCTGACAAACAAAAAGCCCCCGGACAGTGATGTGTCCGGGGGCTTTTTTGTGTCTGTAATCTTCGGTGTTTGTAGCGGCCCCTTCGCGAGCAGGCTCGCTCCCACAGGGGAATGCATTTCAAATGTGGGAGCGAGCCTGCTCGCGAAGGGGCCGACACAGGCCAGACATAAAAATGCCCGATCACAGGACCGGGCATTTTTTCATTCAGGCATTCAGTTACGGATACTGCTGAACCGTACCCGGCTGCTGTTGCTGCTGACCACCATACTGCTGACCCGGAATCGCTTTCAGGTTGACTTCAACGCGACGGTTCTGCGCCCGGCCATTGACGTCACCGTTGCTGGCAATCGGGTTATCCGGACCGGCGCCACGGGCCGACAGGTTGGCACCGCTGACACCTTGCGAAGTCAGGTAGGTTGCCACGCTCTGCGCACGACGCTGGGACAGGTCCATGTTGTGCTGGCGGGCGCCGGTGCTGTCGGTATAGCCAACGATTTCGATCTGGTTCTGGCTGAACTCTTTCAACGAGCCCGCGAGATTGTTCAGCGGCTGATAGAAGCTGGAGGCGATGTTCGCCGAATCAGTGGCGAACGTAATGTTGCCCGGCATGATCAGCTTGATCTGATCGCCCTGGCGCTGCACTTCAACACCAGTGTTGGCCATGCTCGCGCGCAGTTTCTTTTCCTGCTGGTCGGCGTAATAACCGTAACCGGCAGCGGAAGCACCGACCACAGCGGCGCCGATCAATGCGCCTTTGCCGCGGTTGTCGTGACCGATGGCGGCACCGGCCAGTGCGCCGGCGAGTGCACCGAGGCCACCGTATTTGGCGGTTTTGCTCATGCCTTGCGAGCCACCGTCGGCCTGGCCCTGATTGTCATATGGGTTAGGCGAGGCGCAGCCGGACAGCAAGGCCACGGCAGTAGCGACAATAATCAAACGACGCGTGGTGAACATGGAGAGCTCCTGGTTTTTCGCATTCTGTGGTGCAGCGGCCACTGGGTTAAATGGACCTGCGCGGGCGTTTGATCATGACAATGCACAAAAATTCCGCCGGGCACTCGTGACAAAATATTTAGGCGCGCACAAACGGGTTTTCGCGCATTTCATCACCCAGACGCGTATCCGGCCCATGTCCGGTCACCACGGTCGCGTCCTCGTCCAAGGTGTATAGCCGCTGCTTGATCGAACGCACGATGGTCGCCTGATCGCCGCCCCACAAATCCGTGCGCCCTACGCCGCGACGAAACAACGTGTCGCCCGCTATCAACAGCTTAGCCTCGGAAAACCAAAAGCTCATGGAACCGGGTGTATGTCCCGGCGTGTGCAGGGCAACGCCGCAACCGCAGGCCAGTTCTTCATCATCGCTCAACCAGCGATCCGGTGACGGCACCGGGGTGTACGGGACACCGAACATCTGACACTGCATTTCGAGGTTGTCCCAGAGAAACTGGTCTTCCTTGTGCAAGTGCAAGGTCGCACCGGTTTTTTCCTTCATCTGCCCGGAGGCGAGGAAGTGATCGAGATGCGCGTGGGTGTGAATGATGCTGACGACTTTCAGGCCATGCGCATCGAGACGCGCCATGATCAGGTCGGGGTTGCCGCCCGGGTCGACAACGATGGCTTTCCTGGTAACGGGATCGCCGATGATCGTGCAATTGCACTGAAGGGGACCGACGGGGAAGGTTTCGCGAATCAGCGCGGTTGTGGCAACAGACATAAACATCCTCGACAGACGGTAATTAGCGTTTGCTCAGGATTCTACTGCAAGGGCCGATAAAGAACGCCAGGCCAGATATTTGGCGCCATTAATCAGAAAATAATGGCTCAATGATATCAAACGCACAAAATCTGGTGCAAAATCGCATTTTTTGTAGCGGTCGCATTCAGGAAGGGCCGCATAGTACTCAGGAAATTCCGCATGCCAACGCCCAAGACTTACTCCTTCGCCTTCCCTGCCTCATTGACTGGCAACGCTATCGTCGACAGCCTTATTTCCGGAAAATTCTGGCTGGGATCCGGCTGGAGTCCATCCGGGGCGACTAATTTGAGCTACAGCTTCATGGCGCCGGTAACTTCTTACTTCGTCACCGACTACAGCCCAAAAAATGAATACAACGCTCTGTATGAGCTGACGGCGGCACAGAAAACCGCAATAACCGGTGCGTTGGGTGCCTGGAGCGCGGTTGCCAACCTCAACTTCACGTTGACCAGCGACACCCTGACCAACGTTGGCGACCTGCGTTTTGGCGGCTATCGGTTGATGGATGACAAAACAGCGGCCTGGGCCTATTTTCCTGAGAATCTGCCTGCGGGTGGCGATGTCTGGGTCGGCGAGGCAACCAATGACCCGAATCCCGTCAAAGGCAGTTACGACTTCATGACGTTCGTGCATGAAATCGGTCATGCGCTGGGCCTCAAGCATCCGTTCGACACCAGTGCTACCAACAAGACTCTGCTGGACCCTTCGCTCGACGATGTGCACTTCACGGTGATGAGTTACAACAGTAACTATTCCTATCAACCGACCACACCGATGGTTCTGGACATCTTGGCGATCCAGAGCCTGTACGGCGCCAATATGACGTGGCAGGCCGGTGACAACCTGTACAAATGGGCGGCGGACCAGTCGATTTTCGAAACCATCTGGGATGCCGGTGGCAACGACACGATCGATGGCAGCAATCAACTTGCGCCCGTCAGCATCAACTTGAATGAAGGCGCCTATAGCCAAATCGGAAAGGCGTTCGTCGATTACAACACTCTGACAGCGATCAACGACGGCCTGGCGATTGCCTATGGTGCCAAGATCGAGAACGCGGTCGGCTCTGTCTTCGATGACATCCTGACCGGTAACGCACTGAACAATACGCTCAATGGCAATCTTGGCGCTGACACCATGATCGGTGGCGACGGCATCGACACCTACTACGTCGACAACATCGGCGATGTCGTCATCGAAACCGATACCTCGCTGACCGCCATCGACCAGGTGTACTCCTCCATCGACTACACCCTGGGGGCCAACGTCGAGCAACTGATCCTGATCGGCAACGCCATCAACGGCACCGGCAACTGGACCAACAACACCCTCATCGGTAACGCCGGCGATAACGTGCTGGACGGCCGCCTGGGTGGCGACACCATGATTGGCGGTCTGGGCAACGACACCTATATCGTCGACAACGTCTACGACAGCACGATTGAAACCAGCACCCTGGCGGGCGAAATCGACACTGTACGCGCCTCGATTGACTGGACCCTGGGCGCCAACCTGGAAAACCTCATACTGACCGGCAATGCCAACCTCAATGGCACGGGCAACTCGGTGAACAACGGCATCATCGGCAATGATGGCGATAACGTCCTTGACGGTGGCGTGGGTGCCGATGTGCTGGTCGGCGGTCTGGGCAACGACACTTACATCGTCGACAACGTCTCCGACATCGTAAGGGAAAACAGCACCCTGATCAGTGAGATCGATACCGTGCGCTCTTCGGTGGACTGGACCCTGGGCGCCAATCTGGAAAACCTGGTGTTGACCGGCTCGGCCATCAATGGCAACGGCAACGCACTGAACAACACGCTGACCGGTAATGCACTGAACAACGTGCTCAACGGCGGCCTCGGCGCTGACACCATGATCGGTGGCGACGGCATCGACACCTACTACGTCGACAACATCGGCGATGTCGTCATCGAAACCGATACCTCGCTGACCGCCATCGACCAGGTGTACTCCTCCATCGACTACACCCTGGGGGCCAACGTCGAGCAACTGGTCCTGATCGGCAACGCTATCAACGGTACCGGCAACTGGACCAACAACACCCTCATCGGTAACGCCGGCGACAACGTGCTGGACGGCCGCATGGGTGGCGACACCATGATTGGCGGTCTGGGCAACGACACCTACATCGTCGACAACATCTACGACAGCACGATTGAAACCAGCACTCTGGCGGGCGAAATCGATACCGTGCGCTCTTCGGTCAACTGGACCCTGGGCGCCAACCTGGAAAACCTCGTACTGACCGGCAATGCCAACCTCAACGGCACGGGCAACTCGGCGAACAACGACATCGCAGGCAACGATGGCGATAACATCCTCGACGGTGGCGCGGGTGCCGACGTCCTGGTCGGCGGTCTGGGCAACGACACTTACATCGTCGACAACGTCTCCGACATCGTAAGGGAAAACAGCACCCTGATCAGTGAGATCGATACCGTGCGCTCTTCGGTGGACTGGACCCTGGGCGCCAATCTGGAAAACCTGGTGTTGACCGGCTCGGCCATCAATGGCAACGGCAACGCACTGAACAACACGCTGATCGGTAATGCACTGAACAACGTGCTCAACGGCGGCCTCGGCGCTGACACCATGATCGGTGGCGACGGCATCGACACCTACTACGTCGACAACATCGGCGATGTCGTCATCGAAACCGATACCTCGCTGACCGCCATCGACCAGGTGTACTCCTCCATCGACTACACCCTGGGGGCCAACGTCGAGCAACTGGTCCTGATCGGCAACGCTATCAACGGTACCGGCAACTGGACCAACAACACCCTCATCGGTAACGCCGGCGACAACGTGCTGGACGGCCGCATGGGTGGCGACACCATGATTGGCGGTCTGGGCAACGACACCTACATCGTCGACAACGTCTACGACAGCACGATTGAAACCAGCACTCTGGCGGACGAAATCGATACCGTGCGTTCTTCCGTCAACTGGACCCTGGGGGCCAATCTGGAAAACCTGGTGCTGACCGGCTCGGCCATCAATGGCAACGGCAATGCACTGAACAACACGCTGACCGGTAACGCACTGAACAACGTGCTCAACGGTGGCCTCGGCGCTGACACCATGATCGGTGGCGACGGCATCGACACCTACTACGTCGACAACATCGGCGATGTCGTCATCGAAACCGATACCTCGCTGACTGCCATCGACCAGGTGTACTCCTCCATCGACTACACCCTGGGGGCCAACGTCGAGCAACTGATCCTGATCGGCAACGCCATCAACGGCACCGGCAACTGGACCAACAACACCCTCATCGGTAACGCCGGCGACAACGTGCTGGACGGACGCATGGGTGGCGACACCATGATTGGCGGTC
This sequence comes from Pseudomonas sp. MC6, assembly GCF_054790575.1. Taxonomy (NCBI): domain Bacteria; kingdom Pseudomonadati; phylum Pseudomonadota; class Gammaproteobacteria; order Pseudomonadales; family Pseudomonadaceae; genus Pseudomonas; species Pseudomonas sp. MC6. Next base: position 6,173,617 of record NZ_CP186504.1, on the reverse strand, counting down.
TGGGCAACGACACCTATATCGTCGACAACGTCTACGACAGCACAATTGAAACCAGCACCCTGGCGGGCGAAATCGACACTGTACGCGCCTCGATTGACTGGACCCTGGGCGCCAACCTGGAAAACCTCATACTGACCGGCAATGCCAACCTCAACGGCACGGGCAACTCGGTGAACAACGGCATCATCGGCAATGATGGCGATAACGTCCTTGACGGTGGCGTGGGTGCCGACGTGCTGGTCGGCGGTCTGGGCAACGACACTTACATCGTCGACAACGTCTCCGACATCGTAAGGGAAAACAGCACCCTGATCAGTGAGATCGATACCGTACGTTCTTCCGTCAACTGGACCCTGGGGGCCAATCTGGAAAACCTGGTGCTGACCGGCTCGGCCATCAATGGCAACGGCAACGCACTGAACAACACGCTGACCGGTAATGCACTGAACAACGTGCTCAACGGCGGCCTCGGCGCTGACACCATGATCGGTGGCGACGGCATCGACACCTACTACGTCGACAACATCGGCGATGTCGTCATCGAAACCGATACCTCGCTGACCGCCATCGACCAGGTGTACTCCTCCATCGACTACACCTTGGGGGCCAACGTCGAGCAACTGATCCTGATCGGCAACGCCATCAACGGCACCGGCAACTGGACCAACAACACCCTCATCGGTAACGCCGGCGACAACGTGCTGGACGGCCGCATGGGTGGCGACACCATGATTGGCGGTCTGGGCAACGACACCTATATCGTCGACAACGTCTACGACAGCACGATTGAAACCAGCACCCTGGCGGGCGAAATCGACACTGTACGCGCCTCCATCGACTGGGCCCTGGGCGACAATCTGGAAAACCTCGTACTCACCGGCAGCACCAACCTCAATGGCTCGGGTAACGCATTGAACAACAGCCTGACCGGCAACGACGGTAACAATTTGCTGAATGCCGGCGCGGGCAATGACCTTCTGATCGGCGGACTCGGGACAGATTCGCTGACCGGCGGCATTGGTGCGGACGTGTTCATTTTCAACGCTTGGAACGAGAGCGGCCTTGGCAGCCTGCGCGATGTCATCACGGACTTTAGCAGTGCCCAAGGTGACAAGATCGATCTGACCCACTTCGATGCCAACCTGCTGACCGCGGGCTTCAATGGTTTTTCCTTCATTGGCGCCAACGACTTCACCGGCGCAGGCCAGTTGCGCTTCGTCGACCAAGTGCTGTCGGGCAACGTCAGCGGCAACGTCGGTGCGGATTTTGAAATCCAGCTGGTCGGTGTCAACAACTTCAACGCCACTGATCTGGTGGCGTGATCTTCGTCGCGCTTGTACCGGCCGGTCTGTAGAAGAGACCGCAGCCACAAAAAACGCCCCGACTGGTTCGGGGCGTTTTTTTTATTGACTGGTACGGCGGCTAATCAAGAACACCTAGCTCCTTGGCCCGCGCGACCGCCTGAGTTCGACGCTCCACCCCCAATTTGCTGTTGATATGGCTGGCATGGGTTTTCACCGTATGAAGCGAGATGAACAATTGCTCGCTGATCTGCTGGTTCGAACAGCCTTGGGCGATCAGGCGTAGCACTGCAAGCTCCCTGCTACTGAGCTGTTCGGCGGCACCAGACTCAACGACTGGACGTCCCGCCGCAGGCGGAAAATGCTCCAGCAATTGCTGCCCTGATAATGTCGGTATCATCTGCAATTGCCCGCGCAACCAGTCCGCATGCCCCTTCACCAAGGTATCGAACGGTTGCAGCACGCCCCCCGCCGCCGCTTCCAGTGCCTGACTCAATGCTTTGCGGGCCTCAGTCTCTCGTCCACCCACCAACAGCAACGCCACTTTTTGCGTCAACGCCATCACACTGAGCAACTGCCGCCCGGTCTGCTGACCGTTTTCATGCAATACATTCAGCCGCCCTTCGGCGAGCATCGGATGCCCTTGAATCATGTCGAGCAACGCCTGTTGCAGTTCAACATGCAACGGCAACTGAGGATGAAACTCTGGCGGCGCAGCGGCGCGTTCACCCGTGTACGTCTGACCAAGCCGTGCGAGCCAGGCCTCGGCCAGATCAGTGCGCCCCTGCGCCAGCCACAGTTCACATTTGACCAGCGTGATCATCGCCAGATAGTAGATCGGCGGCACGTCCCAGATATGCATCAGGCGTTCGGCTTCGGCGAGTTCGGCAAAGGCCTTGGCGAACTCGCCACTGCTGCCGTCCAGTCGAGCGATGACGCAGTGGCCGATCAACACGCTGATATCGCGACAGGCCCGTGCCTCGCCGATCCCGGCCATCAAACGTGCGCGCGCGGCCTGAGGCTGCAAGCGCATGGCCAACAGGAAGCCCTCGTACAGGGTCAGCCGTGCGCGCACCGCGTACAGGCGTTGCGGCGATAGACCGCGCAGGCGCTCAAGACCCTGATGGACTTCATCCAGTGCGCGCAGAATTTCACCACGTGATTGCAACACCCGTGCACGGTCGTAATGGGCCAAAGCTTCGAACAGCGGATTGCCGACCCGTTGCGCCAGTTCAAGGGATTCACGGTTAAGACCGCGTGCACGCCACAGATCGCCGTCGGCGATGGCCAGATTAGACAGGGTCGATAAACACATCAGCCGCTGGCCATAACGTTTCGCCGGCAGGCTTTCCAAAGCTTCACTGCAGTATCTGAGCGTCAGCTCACGATGGCCGCGACCACGGGCAATGATTCCGCTAAGTGCCAGCCATTGCGCCAGCATCGACTTTTGCGCGGTGGCCGAAGGTGCCGGCAGGAAGCGGCTCAAGTGGCTGGACAACTCCTCGGCGGCATCGAGCTGGCAGGCCAGCCCCAGCGCCCAACTGTAGAGAACGATCAGCCGCGGCGTGCTGATCAGCAGGCTGTCGGGCAAATCCATTTTCCAACGCAGCAGCATGCCGACGTTTTGCTCGGCCAGCAGTTGCTCCTCGGAGAGGTTCTGCACCAGGTTCGCGGCGACATCGAGGTGACCGGCGCGCAACGCCTGTTCAACCGCTTCATCCAGCAGCCCCTGTGCGTTGAACCAGCGACAGGCACGCAAATGCAGCGTTGCAGTCGGCACCATCGCTTGCGCAATCGGCCGGCTGCGCAGCAGATCCGAGAACAGATGGTGATAGCGATACCAGTGACCGTGCTCGTCCAGCGGCACCAGAAAGACCTGATGCGCCAACAGGAAACGCAGGATCTCGGCGCTGTCATGAGCTTCGCGCACGGCATCGCACAGCTCACTGCAGAAGCGTTCCTGTGGCGCCGTCTCGTAGAGAAAGGCTTGCACTTCTGCTGGCAGACAGTCGATGACCTCTTCCAGCAGATAGTCGCGGATCAGCCCTTCACCGCCGTTCAGCGCTTGCGGTAACGCCGCATCGCTGCCGGCCTCAGACACCGCAAGCAGCCAGAAACGTAAACCGGCGACCCAGCCCTCGCTGCGCTGGATAAGGTTTTCCAGCGCTTCACCGCGCAGTGAGCTGCTGTGGCGATCAAGCAAGGTCAGCGCTTCGTCGTGGGTCAGGCGCAGATCCTGTTCATGCAACTCCAGCAACTGTCGGGACAGACGCAAGCGCGCCAGATGCCAGTCCGGGCGCTGGCGACTGGTGACCATCACCAGCAAGCCATCAGGCAGGTGATTGAGAAAAAATTGCAGGCAACGGTCAAGCACCGGGCCTTGGGCGAGATGATAATCGTCGAGCACCAGCAGCAGTGGTGCAGCGGAATCGAGGTGCAGCGCCAGCTCATCAAGCAAACCGTCGAGCCACTCTTCGAAGGCAAATGGCTGATGGCGTTGGCGCATTTTCAGCAGGCCGAGTGCGCGACTGCCCAGTTGCGGAAAGTAGTCCTGCAAGCCTTCGAGCAAACGCTCGAGAAAGCGGCCGGGGTCACTGTCGCGAGGACTCAGGCCGAGCCAGAGACTTTGCCATTGCGGCGGCAGACTCTGACAGAACTCCACCGCCAGAGAACTCTTGCCGAACCCGGCAGGGGCGCTGACCAGCAACAGCCGCCCACCGAGCCCGGCCTGCAGGCGCTCGCAAAGACGTGGTCGCAAGACGTAACCGTCGGGCAACGGAGGGCGAAAAAAACGCCCGTCCAATGCCGCGACAGCAACACTTGCGGGACCCGGAAGTGGGGACAGATCAGTCATGGCCGGCTCTTGTTCGAATTGCTGTTGGCGGCGTTGCAGATGTCCGCAGACTAGCCTTAAACGAACCGGTTATGAAGGTTGCTGCTACAAATGGCTACAAAAAGGCTACACGAACCTTTGAACCCAACCCCGTAGGGCTGCCGCAGGCTGCGATCTTTTGACTTTGACCTTTCAAAATCCAAAGCAAGATCAAACGATCGCAGCCTGCGGCAGCTCCTACAAAAGCGGTTCAACAGTGCGCCAGAAAAAGCAAAAAAAACGCCCCGAACCAGTCGGGGCGTTTTCACGAGGATGCGGCCTCGAATTACAGCGGGTTAGCGAACACCATCCTGACGCAGTGCGGCCGGGGTGAAGTCGCTGGTGGTGGCAGTGAAGCCGAAGTCATACGCACTCTTTTCCTCGTTCTTCATGCCCAGTGCCAGATAGCGGCCGGACTGCAGGTCGTAGAGGGTTTCCAGGGCGTACCACGGCACTTGCTTGTCGTAGTAGTTCTCGGCATGCGCTTCGGCAACGCGCCACAGTTGGCCACGACCGTCGTAGTGGTCGATCACCGCGGCTTGCCAGGTGTCTTCGTCGATGTAGAAGTCACGTTTGGCGTAGATGTGGCGCTGACCTTCCTTCAGGGTTGCTACCACATGCCACACGCGGCGCAGCTCGTAACGCGCCAGATCCTGATTGATGTGGCCGGCCTTGATGATGTCGGCGTACTTCAGTTTCGGATCGTCGAGCTTGTAGCTATCGGAGGCGATGTACATCTCTTTCTTGCCTTCGAGCTTCCAGTCGTAGCGATCCGGCGCACCGTTGAACATGTCGAGGTTGTCGGAAGTCCGCAGGCCATCCGCCGCAGTACCCGGACCGTCATAGGAGACTTGTGGCGCACGACGTACACGACGCTGGCCGGCGTTGTAGACCCACGCCGAACGTGGCTCTTTGACCTGATCGAGAGTCTCGTGCACCAGCAGCACACCACCGGCCAGACGCGCCGGCGCGGTCACTTTCTGCTTGAAGTAGAACAGGATGTTGCCCGGATTTTTCGGGTCGTAGTCCTTCATCTTGTCGCGGAACACGAACTGATCCTGGAAGTACACCAGGCTGTACGAGCCGTTCGGTTGCGGCGTGGCCTGGGTCACCAGACGGGTCACGCTGCCACCGCGATAGCGGGTGATGTGGTTCCAGATGACTTCCACACCGCTTTTCGGAATCGGGAACGGCACTGCCGTATCGAAGTTTTCCAGACCGTTGCCGCCGGACACCAGATTGGTGGTGGTGGCGTTTTTCTTGATCGCGGCGAACACGTCATCCGGCACGGTTGCGCCACGGTGGGACGGATAAACCGGCATCTTGAAGGTCTCCGGGTAACGCTTGAACATCGCGTATTGGCCCGGCGCCAGTTTGTCCTTGTACTTGTCGACATCCTTGGCGGTGATGGTGAACAGCGGTTGTTCGCTGGCGTAAGGGTTGGACAGGAAGCCCCGCGCATCGACGCTGCCGGCATTTTTCGGCAGCGGCTTCCACGCCGGGATCGAATTGTCGGCATTGCCGGCCATTTCCGCGCCCATCGGCGTCAGGCTCTTGCCCAGCTTGTCCGCTTCGGCAGCAGGCACCGCGGCCATGACGCCGGTCGCCAGCAGCGACAGGCCCAGAACACCGGCGTGGAACAGACTCTTTGTTATTTTCATAAATTCGTTCGTCCTGAATGCAGTGCTTAGAAGTTCACGCCGAAGCTGAGCGCAACGAAGTCGCGGTCATCCACAGTGGTGTACTTGCCGTCGAAGAAGTTGGTGTAAGCCAGGCTCGCGGTGTAGGTGTTCTGGTATTCGGCATCGACGCCCAGGCTGACCGCTTTGCGACCTTCCTCGAAGTTGCCGCCAGGGCCTGGCGAGTAACCGCTGACGTCGTGGGACCAGGCCACGTTCGGCTTGAGGTTCACACCGGCGAAGACGTCGTTGTATTCCCAGATGGCGCGACCGCGGTAGCCCCACGACATCGAGGTGGTGAAGCCGTCGTTATCGCAATTGCGGCTGCGGTTGTTCTGCGGCGAACCCGGTCCTGCACCGTTGATGGTGCTGGCGTTGAGAATGTTGGCGCAGGTGTTGGTGGTGCCAGTGGCCGGCAACTCGCCCGGGCCATACACCGGATCGCGGCCATAACGCTTGTCGGAACGGCTTTCCAGCCCGCCGACGTAGGTCGCGCCGACTTCACCGACGAGGGTCAGACGGCTGGCGCCCATGACCTGATCGAAGAAGTGCGTGAACGTTGTCTGGATCTGGGTGATTTCCTTGCGCTCGTAACCGTGCAGGTCTTGACCCGGCACGCCATTGAGTATCGAAGCGTTGGTCAGTGCGCCGCCGATCGGACGCACACCGGCGAACAGGATGTCGGTGGAGTTCAGTTGCACCGGCGCGTTCGGACGGTAGCTGATCTCACCGCTCCACGCCGTACCGGTAGGCAGGGTGGTGGAGAAGCTCAGACCGTAGAGGCGAATGTCTTCAGGGTATTCAATGAAGTAGTTCGAATTGCCCGCGACCAGCAGCGGTGCAAGTGCCGCAAACGGCCCCGGCAGCGCGCGCGCCGTGTTGTAGACCGATTGCGGCGCACCGGTGGCGCTGAAGATCGGCGCACGGCTGTGGTAGTTCATGAAGTAGGCGCCGAACTCGGTATCGAGCGGCTCGTACATGTACTTGAAGGACGCGCCCCACTGGCCGCTGTCACGCGCATCGCGGTCCGGGCCACGGCGCACCAGAACGCCCTCTTCGTTGACGCTGACGCCGTTGGCGGCCAATGGGCCAAGGGCCACGGCCGGGATTTGCGAACGCTTGTTCAGCACGCGCAGGTTGTCGTTGCAACCGTCGGCGACGATGTCCGGCTGCGAGAAGAACGTGCCGCAGTTATCGACGACGGTCTGGTCCCATTCCAGTTGATAGAACGCTTCGGCCGACAGGTTTTCGGTGAGGCTCTGGGACACGTAGAACATGTTGACCGGGATCAGGCCTTCCTTGATCTCGGCGCCCGGACGACGGAACGCGGAAACGTCGATCGGGTTGATCGAGTTGATGCCGCCGCCGATGAAGGTACTTTCACCCCAGCTCACCACCTGCTTGCCCAGACGCACGGAACCCGGCTGATCGGCAATCGCGTAGTTGTGGTAGACGAAGGCGTCGAGGATCTGCCCGCCGGACGACTTGGCGCCCTCTTTGCGACCCGAATCACTGATGTCCTTGAACTCGCGACTTTCATCCTTGAGTTCGAAGTCGTACCAGTACTTGCCACGGACGAACACGCCGGTGTCGCCGTATTTCAGTTCAAGGTCATGGATGCCCTTGAAGATCTTCGAAAAGGTTTCACCGCTCTTGAAGTTGGCGTGACCGTCATCGGACGTCTGCGACAGGCCGTGGCCGCCGTTGTTGACGCCAATGAGGTTCTTGTTAGGGCTCTGAGTAGACCAACTGGCACCGATCGACAGGGACGAGTCGAACTGGCCCTCGATTTCACCGACGTTGAAACTGACGCCGAATGCGGGCCCGGCGAGCGAAGAGGCAAGACTGACTGCCAGAGGCAGTTTCGCCCGGCGCCAGAACTGGTTTACTGAGGTCATCGACGCTACTCCATGTGCATTATTGTTATGGCAGTGAGTACTTTTAAAAACGCCTGAAGGACCGGGTGCCAGAGACAACCCGAAATCACTTCAAAGATGCATCGCCCCGATTTGTGCGTGTGCTCCGTTCTTAAAAATCCTTGAGCGGACTATAGCCAGCAGGTGGTACCGCTTGATCCCTCTAAAGTGTGATTTGCAGCTGCCGGCCACTCTGGAACAGTCCTTTCGCCAGACCGACGCATGTCGGCACGGCAAGGATGGCTGATTTTTTCGATTTCACAAGCCAAGCGCTTGCTTGGTGGGTCTGGCGCGCCGTTTTCGGCGCGCCAGCAGACACTTAAAGTGTCGAGAGGAAGGTGCTGTTGTTGGCCTGCCATTCGGTGATATCGAGGCGGATGCGCTTCTTGTCGAGCTTGCCGACACTGGTCTTGGGAATTTCGGTAACAAGGGCGATCTGACTCGGAATCGCCCACTTGCTCAAGTGGCCCAATTCCACGAACGGCTTGAGGTGCTCCTTGAGCTCACGTGCCCCGATCACATGCCCTTCGCGGATCACCAGCAAGGCAAACGGGCGCTCGCCCCACTGCGGGTCGGCGATGCCCACCACTGCTACTTCGCGTACCGCGACGTGACGACTGATCAGGTCTTCGAGGTCCAGCGAAGAGATCCACTCGCCGCCGGTCTTGATCACGTCCTTGATGCGGTCGCGGATGTCGATCACGCCCATGCTGTCGAGCGTGGCGACATCGCCGGTGTGCAACCAGCCGCCGGCCCAGAGCTCGGCGCCCTTCTGCGGCTCGTTGAAATAGCCTTCGGTGAGCCACGGCGCACGCAGCACCAATTCGCCTTGAGTCTCGCCATCGGCCGGGAGAAAGTTACCCTCGCCGTCGACAATCGCCGCTTCCACCAGCGGCCCCGGTACACCGGCCTTGATCCGGTAAGTGGTGCGTTCGTCTTCGGTGCCGGCCATCAACTCGTCATTGAGGTGCGCACAGGACACCAGCGGACCCGTTTCCGACATGCCATACGCGGCAGTCAGCTGAATGCCGCGCGCCTTCGCGGTTTCATACAGCGTGCGGTTGAGCGCACTGCCGCCAATGACAATTTTCCAGCCGCCGAAATCGGTGCCTTGCGCCCCTTTGGCATTGAGCAGCATCTGCAGGATGGTCGGCACGCAATGGGAGAAGGTGACCTTTTCCTTGCGCCACAGCTCCACCAGAAACTCGGGATCGTAGCGCCCCGGATAAACCTGTTTAAGGCCAAGCATGGTCGCCACGTACGGCAGGCCCCAGGCGTGGACGTGGAACATCGGCGTGATCGGCATGTACACATCGTTGGTGCCAAGCAGGCGCACGCTGTCGATCGAGCCCATGATCGTCGACACGCCCATGGTGTGCAGCACCAGTTGCCGATGGGTGAAATACACGCCCTTCGGGTTGCCGGTGGTGCCGGTGGTGTAAAACGTGGTGGCGACGGAGTTTTCGTCGAAGTCCTGGAAATCGTACTGCGGACTCGCCGCCGCCAGCAGTTGCTCGTACTCGCCGACCAGATTCGGCAGATCGGCGGTTTTCTCCGGCAGATCGGTCAGCAGCAGGGTTTTCTCGACCGTAGTCAGGTGCGGTGCGATCGCCTGGTACAGTCCGACGAACTCGCTGTTGACCAGCACAAAGCGGTCTTCGGCATGGTTCATGGTGTAGAGGATCTGCTCCGGCGACAGGCGCACGTTGATCGTGTGGATCACCGCGCCAATCATCGGAATCGCAAACATGCATTCCAGGTAACGATGGCTGTCCCAGTCCATCACCGCCACAGTGTCACCGGCCTTCACACCGGCCGTCGTCAGCACGTTGGCTAACCGCGCCACGCGCTCGATCAGGGTCGGGTAGCTATAGCGAATCTGGTCGCGGTAAATGATCTCGCGGGTTTTCTCGTAACGGGCCCCGGACATCAGCAGCCGTTTGATCAGCAATGGATACTGGTAGGCCCCATCGGCCGGGGGAATGACGCGAGTCTGCAACATAAGAATCCCTTTTCTGACTGCACGGTGTTGGCGTAGAGATTGGTACTCTAGAACCCTTATACGCCTGCCAAATCAGCCAAAGGAATGATTTGCAAAGCCGTACAAATGCTAGCTTTGCGCCAGCATTTGCCGGTTTTCGTCTTCGGTCAGGCGGTTTGTCCCACAGCCTCTTCAGAAGGCGTGCGTGGGAAAACCACCGCAGCGAGGAAGGTCAAAGCTCCGAAACCCGCAAGAATCAAGTACAGGCCTACAAAACCATGGCGCGGTTCGACATAGGAAATCAGTGGAATCGCCGTAGCACTGGCGCCGAACGATAAACAGTAACGCAGGGCGAACACCCGTGATTGCCACTGTGGGGCGACGAAGTTGGCGACCATCGCATCGTTGACGGTGACCTGCCCGAACACCACGAACATGAACGCCGCACCGAGGGCGATTACCGCCCAGCCGTCGGCATAAGCCAGCGCGAACAACAGCGGTGCCTGGCACAGCGTCAGGACAATGAACGGCCATTTCAGGCTGAGCCGATGCAACACCCGACCAATGCTCAACTGTGCAACCGCACCAAAGGCATAGGCCAGACTGACCACCACACCAAGGGTTTGCGGCGAGGCAAACAACTCATGCAAACGCTCCTGAAACAGCTTCGGATAGGTCATGGTGGTGGCGTTGAACACCACGCCGCCAGTGGCCGTCGCCAGCGCCAGCACGCCGAACACCATGAGCATGGAAATACGCTGGCCAGCGGCCCCCTTGAGTGGCGTGTGCGCACGCTTCGGAATCGGCTCTTCACGCACGTGCAAGGCGAAGCCAATCCCCAGCACAATCGCCACTGCGCCCGGCATCAGAAACGCCGAGCGCCAGCCGAACTGCGCCACCAGCAAGCCTGTGATCAGCGCCGAAAACGCCACGCCCAGATTGCCCCACATGCCGTTGATGCCGATTTCACGGCCACGGTTTTGCGCATAAGCCACCAGCATCGCCGTGCCGACCGGATGGTAAATCGCGGCAAAAATACCGATCAGGGTCAGGCCGATCACCAGCATGCTCGGACTGTTGCTCAGCCCGGTGAAGATCGCCGAAGCGCCGATACCGAAGAAAAACACCAGCATCATCTGCCGCCGGCTCCAGTGATCGCCGAGCCAACCAGCGGGTAGCGAACAGGCGCCGAAGGCAATGAAGCCGCCCAGCGACAAGCCGATCAGCGCGGCGTAATCGAGACCGAAGGCCTGAGTCATGCCGAGAACGGCGGCGGGAAAAATCAGCATGAACATGTGATCGATCACATGCGCGGCGTTGATATAGCGAATGACGTTTCTGGATTGATTCATGGCGGCACGCTTTACGTTGTTGTGTACCACCTATGCTAAGTTGGCGAAAAAGCGCATTCCTGCCACATAAGTCACTCAATCAGACATGTTGATCAGCCATTTCGAATACGGTCCGGTGAGCGCCTACCCCCGGGATTACCTGGACGGCGCGCACCAGCCGTTGCATCTGCATCGTGAGGCGCAGTTGTTGTATGCCGTCAGTGGCATCATGCGCGTGGTCACGGAATCGGTGCCTGGGTGATTCCACCGAGTCGTGCGGTGTGGATTCCGCCCGAGGTGGCGCACGAGATTTTCATGAGCGGCGACGTGCAGATGCGCTCGCTGTTCATCTCGCCCGCGCTGTCGCCGGCCGCCCTGCAACAATGCTGTGTGCTGGCGGTGACGCCGTTGCTGCGAGAGCTGATCCTGCGCGCGGTGCAAGGGCCGCCGCATGCCGACAATCCGCTGATTCAGCAATTGATGCTGGAAGAACTCGCCAGCCTGGAAAACCTGCCACTGCACATTCCGATGCCCACCGACCGGCGCCTGCAAAACATCTGTCTGGCGCTGCTGCACACGCCCGATCACCCCAATACGCTGGAAGACTGGGCGCAGCAGGTCGGCGCCAGCTCACGGACGTTAGCGCGGCTGTTTCAGCAACAAGTGCAGATGAGTTTCAACGCCTGGCGCCAGCAACTGCGCTTGATGGAAGCCCTGCCACGTCTGCTCGCCGGGGACAGCGTGCAGCGTGTGGCGCGGGATCTGGGTTACGGCAGCGCGCGGGCGTTCAGCGCGATGTTCCGCCGTTTGCTCGGGGAGAATCCCCGCGATTACCTCAACACACTGAGCAAGCTCAGCGAACTCGTGTAGGAGCTGCCGAAGGCTGCGATCTTTTGATTTTGTTGTAAAAAGACAAGATCAAAAGATCGCAGCCTTCGGCAACTCCTACAAAAGGCAATCAATGCATCTCGGTAAACGCGATTTTCACGCCGAGAGCGATCAGCACCGCGCCCATGGTGCGATCGAACCAGTGACCCATGCGGGCGAAACCGGCACGCACGCGTTGCTGGCTGAACAGCATCGCCACCAGGCAAAACCAGATGGCCGTCGCAACGGCGAGATAAACGCCATAACCGGCCTGCACCGCCAGCGGCGTGTGCGGGTTGATCACCACCGTGAACAGCGACAGGAAGAACAGCGTGGCTTTCGGATTCAGACCGTTGGTCACAAAGCCCGAGGTGAACGCGCCGCGAGCGGTGCGCACACCGGCCTCCTTGTGCAGATCATCGGTCACGGTTTTTGCTGGTTGCGCACGCAAGGCTTTGAAACCGATGTACAGCAAGTAAGCCGCCGCTGCCCATTTCAACGCGTTGAACAACACGATCGATTGCGACACGATCAGGCCGATGCCGAGCAGCGAATAACCGACGTGCAGGAAAATCGCCGTGCCTACGCCCAGCGCGGTCCAGGTACCGGCGCGACGACCATGGGTCACGCTCTCGCGCACCACCACGGCAAAGTCCGGGCCAGGGCTGGCGACGGCCAGCAAGTGGATCAGTGCAACGGTCAAGAACTCGGTCCAGTACATGGGGGCTCCTTTCGGCCAAGCGTATCAATTTGTTTCATCTGGTAGGCTCGGCAGATTACGCCCAACGCTCACAGCACAAAAGGTACAGTTGATGACGAACACGCGCCGCGCGGTATTCCTTGATCACCCTTCGCTGGATCTCGGCGATCTGGACCTCAGTCCGTTGCGCGAGTGTTTCAGCGATCTGCAGCTATTCGCCCAGACCTTGCCCGAGCAAGTTGCCGAGCGCCTGCAAGGTGCCAGCGTGGCGATCAGCAACAAGATCCTGATCGACGCCGCCGCGATGGCCGCCAATCCCGATCTGAAACTGATCCTGATCACCGCCACCGGCACCAACAACGTCGACCTTGCTGCCGCCCGCGCTCAGGGCATCACCGTGTGCAACTGTCAGGGTTACGGCACGCCGTCGGTGGCGCAGCACACGATCATGTTGCTGCTCAACCTCGCCACGCGTCTGGCCGATTATCAGAAAGCTGTCGGCGAAGGTCGTTGGCAGCAGGCCAAACAGTTCTGCCTGCTCGACTACCCGATTGTCGAACTGGAGGGCAAAACCCTCGGTTTGCTCGGTCATGGCGAACTCGGCGGCGCTGTGGCGCGGCTGGCCGAAGCGTTCGGCATGCGCGTGTTGCTCGGGCAGATTCCGGGCCGCCCTGCTCGCCCGGATCGTTTGCCGCTGAATGAACTGCTACCGCAAATCGACGCCCTCACCCTGCACTGTCCGCTCAACGAACACACTCGCCATTTCATCGGCGCCCGCGAACTGGCTTCGATGAAGCCAGGCGCGTTCGTGGTCAACACCGCCCGTGGCGGTCTGATCGATGAACAGGCGCTGGCCGATGCCTTGCGCAATGGCCACCTCGGCGGCGCGGCTACCGATGTGTTGAGTGTCGAGCCGCCGACCCAAGGCAATCCGTTGCTCGCGGCGGACATCCCACGCCTGATCGTTACACCCCACAACGCCTGGGGTAGTCGCGAAGCACGGCAACGCATCGTCGGCCAATTGACCGAAAACGCTCAGGCGTTCTTCAGCGGTAAGGCGCTGCGGGTCGTCAGTTGATAAACTGCGGCACTTTTTTTTGAGGAGCAGTTATGGATCCGCGCAGTGAAGTACTGCTTCGTCAGCCCGAGTTGTTTCAAGGTTCGCTGTTGCTGGCCGGTTTGCCCGCCGACGATTTGCTTGGGCGCCTGCCCAACGCATTCGGCTGGTGCTGGCATGCCGGCGACCAGGCCGCGCTGGACGCCCGTTTCGAAGGCCGCAGCCATTTCGGCGTGAACGTGCCGGAGCGCGAGTTCGACAGCGTCGTGGTGTTCCTGCCCAAGTCCAAAGACCTGACCGATTACATCCTCAATGCCGTGGCCTCGCGTCTGGCCGGGCGTGAAGTATTTCTGGTCGGGGAAAAGCGCAGCGGCATCGAAGGCGCATCCAAGCAGCTCAACCCGTTCGGCAAGCCGCGCAAACTCGACAGCGCGCGGCACTGCCAGCTCTGGCAGGTCACCGTGGCAAGCGCACCGGAAGCGAAATCCCTGGAGAGCCTGGCGCAGACCTATGAATTGCCACTGGCCGAAGGCCCGCTGAAAGTCATCAGTCTGCCGGGCGTGTTCAGCCACGGTCGACTGGATCGCGGCAGTGCCCTGCTGCTGGAGCATCTGGACAAACTGCCGAGCGGCCATCTGCTCGACTTCGGCTGCGGTGCAGGGGTTCTGGGCGCTGCGGTCAAACGTCGCTACCCGCACAATCAGGTGACCCTGCTCGATGTCGATGCCTTCGCCGCCGCCAGCAGCCGCCTGACATTGGCGGCCAACGGTTTGGAAGCTGAAGTGCTGACTGGTGATGGTATCGATGCCGCGCCGATGGGTTTGAGTGCGATTCTGAGCAATCCACCGTTCCATGTCGGCGTGCACACCGATTACTTCGCAACCGAGAACCTGCTGCGAAAAGCAGCCAAACATCTGAAAAATGGCGGCGAACTGCGCTTGGTGGCGAACAGCTTCCTCAAGTATCAACCGCTGATCGAAGAGCATCTGGGCGTCTGTGCAATCAAGGCCGAAGGCAATGGTTTCCGGATTTACCGAGCCAAGCGCGGCTGAAACCTCTTTTAAAAAAGAGGCTTGCTCAATCGGATTTGCCTAGGCAGAATCCGCTCCGTCCTAGGGGAGTAGTCTCCCACGAGCGCCATGCTCGTCCGGCATACGTCAACATACTTGATCCTCAGATCATGGCGTATGCGACCCAAGCGTCCGCAGCAGACGGATCGCAGGGTTTGACAAGACCTATGACACGCACACCTTACCCGGGGCGGGAAGGCTGTACGTGTCATAGCCGTGTCGACCCGCCCCTTAGGAAATCCTGATGCTGGACTCGTTACTCGTTCCCACCGCAATCGTTGCCTTGGCCGAAATCGGCGACAAGACGCAACTGCTCGCGCTGATTCTCGCCGCTCGCTTCCGCAAACCCTGGCCGATCATTGCCGGCATTGTCGCTGCGACCCTGGCCAACCACGCAGCAGCCGGTGCGGTAGGCGCCTGGTTCGGCAGTTTCTTCTCGAATGCGACACTGCACTGGATCCTCGCGGCGAGCTTCACAGCCACGGCGTTGTGGACGCTGGTCCCGGACAAAATGGATGACGATGAAACCAGCACCGCGCGCAAGTTCGGGCCGTTCCTGACCACGCTGATTGCGTTCTTCCTGGCGGAGATGGGCGACAAGACTCAGGTCGCGACGGTGATGCTCGCGGCGCAATACCCGGATCTGTGGCTGGTAATTATCGGTACCACTGCGGGCATGTTGATTGCCAACGTGCCGGTGGTGCTGGCGGGTAATTTTGCTGCGGACAAATTGCCCCTGACCTTGATCCGTCGCCTTGCGGCTTCGGCGTTCATGATTCTGGCAATCGTTGCGGTGTACAAGGCGATGCAGAGCAGCGGATGGGTTGGATAACGCTAACCGACGATACAAACTACCTATCAATATAAGGCGATCGATAGCTGTCAGAGTTGACAGCTATCGTCACCGTATTAACGGGCCTACATTCATGACTTCTGATCTCATTGAACTTCACAAGGATCGTAATCATGAGCAAGCCCAAGCATTACTCCAAACTAAGCAAGTCCGGCATCATCATTCCCTACATGCCTTTCAGCCATTCTTGCGCGTACAAGATAACCGTCGATGAATTTGATCCGAAGCGGGTGCATTTCCTGCTGACAGGGCTCACTGAAAACGGTCTGAAAGAATTGGCATTCCTGGACGGGAGAGCTGACCTGCTCGCTCAAAACTTTGGTGGTTACAGGAGTCGTGCTACTGAATACGGGAGTGACTCATCCGACAGTTACTATTGGACGTTTCCTGCCGCAGGCACGCCGACCCACTTCACAATTTCAGACGGTGCGGGAAACCCGTTCAGGATCAACTTCACAAAGAAAAACGCTCGAGAGTTCAAGTTCGAGTGCGAGTTCTTCCTCGTGTTTGGGAAAGATCATGACTACGACCCGCGCGGTAACTACATCTTCATCGATTATCTACTGCCCTCACCAGGCTCCGTGCTAAGAGACAACTTTGCCAAATGCATAGCCCGGCAAATAAAACGGGTCAAGGCGCTCTCGCTGTGAGAGCACCTTTTTTACTCAGGATTTCGGCGCCTGTTCGTACAACGGCATAACCTTCGGAATCGCCGCCTGCAACGAGGCGATCCGGCTGGTCGAAGCCGGGTGAGTGCTCATGAACTCCGGCGGCGAACCTTCCGACGCCTTGCTCATCTTGTTCCACAGAGTGATCGCGGCATTCGGGTTGTAGCCCGCACGAGCGGCCAGCTCCAGACCAATCAGATCAGCTTCGTTTTCGTTGGCACGACTGTTCGGCAGGGTCATGCCGTAGTTGGCCACGGTGTCGGCCAGCGCCAGGCTGTCCTGACCCAGACCGAGCAACGCACCCGCACCCTGCTTGGCCATTTCAATCCCGTAGGCTTTGGACATCGCTTCACGACCGTGCTCGCGCAAGGCGTGGGCGATTTCATGGCCCATGACCGCGGCAATTTCATCGTCGGTGAGTTTCAGGCTGTCGATCAGCCCGGTGTAGAAAATGATCTTGCCGCCAGGCCCGCAATTGGCGTTGAGTTCATCGCTCTTGATCAGATTGACTTCCCATTGCCATTGCGCCGCATCCGGACGGAAGTTCGGCGCCTGGGCGATCAGGCGGTTGGCAATCGCCTGAACCCGCTTGGCCTCGGGACTGGTCTTGTCCAGCACACCTTTGCTGGAGGCCTCGCCGACGGTCTTCTGATACGACTGGGCATACATCTGGTCGACCTCTTGCGAGGACAGCATGCTGAACATGTACTGCTTGCGCTCCACACCCACGGCACCGCCGCTGGTGGTGTTGACCGACTGACAACCGGCCAGCAACAGCGCTGCGCTCAGTGCACTTACAACCAATGTCTTGTTCATTCAAAAGCTCCCTGAAAACCTGCGCGTATCCTAGGCGGGTAATTGTATCGACGCCAGATACAACGGACGTGTTGCAGCGACTTTCAGACGTTTCCCGCCAAAACTGTCGTAAAAAATTCACAGCGTTCACCAAGCCCGCAGCAACTGCGTCGTGCACGGACCCATTTGCGACATCGGCTTGCAATTGCACCGGCTCGCACTCATGGCCCAATCCCGCCTGCCGATACATCAGCGCAGACGTCCTCTTGCGTGCGGAGCTCCCATGAAGTTCAAGTCGATCCAGTTTTCCGTCGCCGCCCTGGCCGGCGCCATCGTGCTTAGCGTGGTGGCCGCGCTGGTGCTGTATGCGCTGTTTTCCGGCGCCCGTACTCAAGAGATGGTGCAACAGCGCACCCAGGCGCAGTTCGAGCAAGTCATCGAACAGCGCCTGACTTCGCTGGCACAAACCCAGGTCAGCCAGATCCAGCGCGAACTCGAAGCACCGCTGCTGATTGCCGGCGGACTGGTACGGGTCAACGCCCTGCTCGGCACGCCGGGCACCGATGGCCAGCCGCGCCTGAGCGTCAGCCGCGAGCAACTGATCAGCCTGATCAAAGAGAACGTCGAGCAGAACCCGAAAATTCTCGGCACCTACATCGGCTGGGAGAAGAACGCCCTCGATCACAATGACGCAGCTTATGTGGGCACCAGCGTGGTTGGCATCGACGCGGCCAACGGGCGCTTCCTGCCGTGGTGGTTCCGCAACGATGACGGCACCCTCGGCCTGGACAAACTGGTTGACGTCGACGACCAGAAAACCCTGTCCACCGGTGTGCGCGCCAGCGAGTACTACCTGTGCTCGAAAGAGAGCAAAAAATCCTGCGTGATCGATCCGGCGCCCTACAAGGTCGGCGACAAGATCGTCATGCTCGCCTCCTTTATTGAACCGATCATGCTCAACGGCGCCTTCCAGGGCATCGTCGGCGCCGACCTGTCGGTGAACTTCATCCAGGAAATGCTCCTCGCTGCCAACCAGAAGCTCTACAGCGGCGCCGGGCAAATGGCTCTGATCGGCGGCAATGGCCGCATAGTTGCCTACACCAAAGACACCAGCAAATTCGGCGAAAAAGTCAGCGATATCCTCGATGCCGAGCAGATTGCCAACATGGCCAATCTCAAGCGCGGTGAAGTGACTTACTCGGTCAACAAGGACAAGGGGCGCATCGAGTTGTACCTGCCGTTCGGCATCGGTCAGACCGACGCGCGCTGGACGCTGATGCTGCAACTGCCGCTCAACGCCGTGATGGCGGATCTGCAAAAACTGCAGGCCGACCTCGATGCGCAACGCAAATCCGACACCTTCGGCATGGCCATGGTCGGTCTACTGATCGCCGGCCTCGGCCTGCTGGTGATCTGGCTGGTCGGCCACGGCATCGCCCGACCACTGAAGCAGATGGTAGCCATGCTCAATGACATCGCGCAGGGCGAAGGTGATCTGACCCGACGCCTGAGCAGCGATCGCAGTGATGAACTGGGCTCGATCGCCAAGGGCTTCAACACCTTTTTGGCCAAGTTGCAGGCGATGATCACGCAGGTGGTGACGTCGGTGCAGAGCGTCAGCGATTCCTCGGAGCACACCGCTGACATCGCGATTCGCACCAACATCGGTATCCAGAAACAAATGGCCGAGATCGATCAGGTGGCCACGGCGGTGCAGGAAATGACCGCCACCGCACAGGATGTCGCGCGTAATGCGACTCAGGCTGCGCAAGCGGCCAACCATGCCGATCAGGCGGCGAGTCAGGGCATGCAGATTGTTCGTGACACCTCGAACTCGATTGGCATGCTGGCGGTGGAAATCGGCAAGGCCGTAGACGTGGTGCAGACGCTGGCCAAGGACAGCGAGAACATCAATGCGATTCTCACGGCGATTCGCGGGATTGCCGAGCAGACTAACCTGTTGGCGCTGAACGCGGCGATTGAAGCGGCACGTGCCGGTGAGCAAGGTCGCGGTTTTGCCGTAGTGGCCGACGAGGTGCGCAATCTGGCGCAGAAAACCCAGAAAGCCACCGAAGAAATCCAGAGCATGATCCAGCAGCTGCAGCAGGGCACGCGCGATGTGGTGCGGGTCATGGAAGACAGCCAGAACCGCACTGATGAAAGCGTGCAGCACGCGGCGAAAGCGGCTGAGGCTCTGGAGACCATTACGCAGGCGGTGTCGGTGATCAACGACATGAATACGCAGATCGCCAGTGCGGCGGAAGAGCAGAGCGCGGTAGCCGATGACATCAACCGCAACGTGATCAATATCGGCCAAGTAGCGAATGAAGTGGCGGGCGGCGCGGATGAGTCGAGTTCGGCGAGTGCGGATTTGACCAAACTGGCGGAGCAACAGCGGCGGTTGATCAATCAGTTCAAGGTCTGAAAAGCCAAGAGCCCCCTCACCCTAGCCCTCTCCCAGAGGGAGAGGGCTAGGGTGAGGGGCTTTTGATCTACAGGCTTTAACCCGGGGTCAAACACTCCGGCCCATTGAGTTTCGGATCATTGATCAGATTCGCCAACACCCGCTCGCGCAACGCACCCGGCTCACTGGCCAGCAACCCCTGCAACACATGCAAAGGCGTTTCGGGATCCAGCCACGCCGCCTGCCCCACCTCATCAAGAATTAGCGGCCGCCGCTGACTCGACGCCGGTTGAGTAATCACCGCCGTGCTCAACCAGACCTGCTCCTGCACCGGATACGCCTCCCAGATCGCCGCAAAAAACAGTGACGAGCCCTCCCCCGGCGTCAGCCAGTACGGCCGCTTGCGCTGGGTCCCGCGCCACTCGTAAAAACCATTGGCCGGCAACAGGCAGCGACGCTGACGCAGCGCCTCACGAAACATCGGCTGTTCCGCAACGGTTTCCGCACGGGCATGCGCCGGCGTCTTCGACAGATCAGTCAGCCACGGCGGTGTCAGCCCCCAACGAGCGCGAGCCAGGGTGCGCTGGCCATCTTCACCGGCACGCAGCATCAACACCGAATCATTGGGGGAAATGTTCCACTGCGCCTGCTGATCGGCGGGAAAACCTGGCAGGGCCGCGAAATCGCGGTTCCAGCGAAACAGGGCATAACGTCCACACATGGGGCAACACGACTCTGAAGTAAAACGAAGCTCAGCCTAACAGACCAGCGTCCCGGGGAAGCTCTCCGGTTCATCGCCGGGCAGCGGCAGCGCGGCATTGTACGCGGTGATCAGCTCGCGGGCGTATTCGGCCTGATCGTTATCGACGGACAGTCCCAGCAGACCGAAAATCGGTAACTCGCCCGTGCCACCGAGCAAATCGCGGCCGATCAAGTGCGCTTCTATGCCTTCACTGGCGAGCATGCCCTTGAGCATTTCACCTTCCATCAGGTTTTCCGGCTCATAGATTCGCTGCATACGCGGCCCTCACTCGTTTTCGCTGAAAACTTCCAGAAACCAATCCTCTTCGTGGACCTGCAACACGAACGTTATCGGGCAGCAACACACCTGACAATCTTCGATATAGGTCTGATCACCGCCGGACAGGTCCACTGACGTCTCGACCGTTTCCCCACAATAAGGACATTCGTATTCAGCGGTTTCCAGCATCGCGGTCTCCCAAGTGACTTGTGCGTATAATCGCCGGTCTATTTGCAGGGCTATTTTTGTCTGGCTACTTTTTCAGACCGTGCCCCGCGGGTTTTCGATCAAAACCTTTACTTACCCTAGCCGTTTCCAACAAGAGAGCATGATGGGCGAATTCGATGCCATCCGACCTTACGACGACAGCGAAGTACCTGTGGTACTGGCAAGACTGCTCGGCGACAAGGCGTTTCTAGATATCCTCACCCACTTCCGCTTCCCGCGTTTTGCCGGTGCCTTCGGCTGGATGCTCAAACCACTTATAGCCCATCGGCTGCGTCGTGAGTTCGCCGACGTGACGTCGGTGGCGACGTTGCAGGACAAGGTCGAGTCCTACGTCGACCACACCATCGAGCGCGCCACCGACGGCGTGACCTACACCGGTGTCGAGCAATTCAAGTCCGGCAGCGCCTATCTGTTCATCGCCAACCATCGCGATATCGTGATGGACCCGGCCTTCGTCAACTACGCCGTGTACCACGCCGGCCTGCCGACGCCGCGCATCGCGATTGGCGACAACCTGCTGCAAAAACCGTTTGTCAGCGACCTCATGCGCTTGAACAAGAGCTTCATCGTCCACCGTTCGATCACCGGCCGTCGCGAAAAAATGGCCGCGTATCAACTGTTGTCGGCGTACATCAACCACTCGATCCGCAACGATTGCGCCTCGATCTGGATCGCTCAGGCAGAAGGTCGGGCGAAGGATGGCGATGACCGTACCGAGTCGGCGATTCTCAAGATGTTCCACATGAGCCGCAAGGACGAGCCGTTCGATGAAGTGATCCGCTCGCTGAATGTCACCCCGGTGTCGATCAGCTACGAATACGACCCGTGCGACCAGGCCAAGGCCCGCGAGTTGTACATCCGCGCCACCACCGGCACTTACGCGAAAGCGCCGGGCGAGGACGATGTGAGCATCGCCAAGGGCATCACCGGCTACAAGGGCCGCGTGCACGTGAACTTTGCCGCGCCGATCACCGAGCTGTTCGAAGACACCAAGCAATTGGCGATCGAGATGGACAAGCAGATTCTCGGCGGCTACCGGTTATTTCCGGTGCATTACCTGGCGTACGCGCAGTGGGCCGATGCCGATCCGCAATTGAATGTGCCTAAGGCTGTCGAAGTGTTCCCGGCGGATGAATTGGCCAAGGCGCAGGAAGAATGGCAGAGCCGGCTGGATGCGTGCCCTGCAGAGCACCGTCCGTATCTGGTGCTGCAATATGCGACGCCGGTGCGCAATCAGTACCGGGTCAAGGCTGGGTTGCCGCTGTAAGCGGTTTCCACCTGACGCAAAAACGGCGCCTTCGGGCGCCGTTTTTTATGCCTGAAGCTTTTAGAAGCGCGTGCTGATCCAGGAAACGACCAGGGCCAGAGCGAGGCAAGCAAAACCGAAGCGATAGAAAAACCGGTTCATGCGCAAAGTCGCCCAATCCAGTATCGGCTCGGCATTCGGCTGCGCCTGACGCTGGGCGGCAATGCTAGCCATCGCGCGCTGCTCACGGCGGCGAGTGGCGTGCAGCAGCCAGCTGCCCGGAAACGCCAACAACAGCGCCAGCAGGTTGATCAACTTGGCGGGATGGGCGGTAAACAGCGTCATCAAGTGCAGCGACATCACAGACCTCTATCTGAACCGGTATGGCAGACGCCAGATCGACGACTGCGGCGCGGATTCTACCCAAACCTTGCTCCCCTGCCCCAGCCTTTGCGACAAATTACCTGACAATCGACCGATGGCTGTCCTGTGTCACGGCATCGTCATGTGGATAGGCCACCCTGCGCGCCTCGAAACACACATGGAACGCGACATGCTTCACGCTGAAAACCAGGATCGTCTGTACCTCATCACCCCTTACGACGAACAACAGAGCCTCGTCGGCAGCCTTGCCTTCAATGTTCAGGATCGCCATTGGCTGGTGTATTGCGCGCTGGGCGGGCATCAGCATGCGGATTTGCCAGAGACGGATTTGCTGACGGGTGTCAGCGTTCTCGACTTCTACTCCCAGGCTGCCTGAGCAAAAAGCCCCTCACCCTAGCCCTCTCCCGGAGGAAGAGGGGACTGACCGGGTTGTTTGGTCGAGGTACATCGACCTGAAAAACTCGAGTGAACTCCGGTTCTGAAAAACCGCCGATCGGCTCCCTTTCCCCCTCGCCCCCCTGGGGGAGAGGGCTGGGGTGAGGGGGTACGATTTCATGCCCGACAAAAAAGCCCGAGGCCATAACTGATCCCGGGCTATTTCACATCCGCCGAAAACTTACTCAGCCAGAACCTGACCCACCGTCGGATCCTTGAACAGACGCGTCAGCGCATCGCTCAATACATCGCTGACCAGTTTGGTGTTGGTTTCCTGATTCGGCGCCATGCCGAAACGCTGGTCCAGCGACGCACCATAACGGCCGCTGTAGCGACGGTTGGCGTTCTGCACGTCGGAGCGGAAGGTCGCGCCGATGGTCGCTTCAGTCACGTACATGCCTTCTTTCGGCGACTGATACTTCAGCTCGGCCAGAGTCACGGTCAGCTGCGGAGCATTCGGTGCGTTGCTGGTCGGGGTGAAACCCAAGAGGCGCACGGCAGCTTCGGCCTGAGCCTGCAGCTTGGGCAGGATCTGCTCGCGCTGCACGGTGATGGCGCTGGTTTCCGGGTACAGGCCGCCGCGGGTACCGAGGGTTGGCGACGGCCGACCGTCGACCACACGCACGACCACTGGCTGGCCACGGCCGACCGCTGGCAGCTGGGTGGTCAGCTTCGGCTCCGGGTTCAGTTGTTGCGGGCTGTGGGCGCAGCCGGCCAGGGTCAAACCGGCCACAGTGATCAATCCGAACAACAGGCGTTGCAACATGCTCTTCTCTCCAGAATCAGGCACAAACAGGCCGGCAGTATAGCGGTGGGCCACTGCGGGTAACCAGCGCCCGGCAGTGAATACTGAAATGTCTGACAAACCCTTGGGAAAGCGGTTCCTGTCACAGATTATTCACCCGCCATACACGTTCACGTCACGGCACCTTGGCAACCTTGCAATCAGTCCCCCACAAGGTACTCAACCATGCGTTATCTGATCTCGTTGTTCGCACCGCGCCCGCTGCACCGCAGCTTCGCCCTGCTCGATCGCAACGGCCATTGCCAGGCATTCAAGCAGTGCAGCCTGCAACCAATGGGCGACGGTTGGGTGGAAATCGAAGAAATCCGCCTCAACTGGTTGCACCAGCCACTGCCCGCCAGCGCCCGCGTCATAGCGTCGCAGCCCCGTGCACGGGTGCAAGCGATGTTGAGCATCTGACCGGATGCCTAATAAAAGTCATTAAACACGAGCAACTGCCCGCATTTCTTCGATACAATCTCCCCCCGATTATAAGGACGTCTCCTGATCGGGCCCCGCAACAGCGTCAATGCGCATGCATTTGACATCAAAATCGCCCACAGAGAGCCGCCCACACAGATCGAGTGAAGTTGGCGCGCTTGCCTGTTCTTCCGGCAAAAACCCCGCTTTTCGCGAATCTGCAGAGCTGTCATGACGCTCGGCCACCGCGTTGTTTTTGCCCTCGGGCAAGGTGCCAGGCCTGGACAGCCCTTTTTTGAGGTTCACGTCTTCAAAAGAGCGTGAAAAAAACGGGTTTTCACAACTTCACAAGAGTGTGGCGAGCAAATGAAAAGTTTTGCGTCTGAACATGCACCATTAGCGTCTGAAACAGCCCAACGACACAGGACCGGGTATACCTCGAATATCGGAGCCTGAAGCCTGTCCGCTACGGATTTGGTTGCACAAAAATGGATGTCTCGACCATAAGTCGAATTGCCAGCTGTGCGCTGAAATGAGTTCATGGAGCTCTTGAAAGCCAAGCCGCATACATCCGTCGAAGTTGCGAAAAATTGCGAAGATTCGGACATGGCGACCTGACCACGGATAGCTGGGGCATAACTGATCTGTCCCGGAACGCCTGGCAGCCATGCCGACAATTTGGTGCTGCAGATTTTGGAGACGCGTTAAATGGCGCATAACGAAGCAGTCGACGTAGTTCTGGTTGGGGCGGGCATCATGAGTGCCACCCTGGCCGTGCTGCTCAAAGAGCTCGACCCCGCGATCAAGCTGGAAGTCGTCGAGCTGATGGATTCCGGTGCTGCGGAGAGTTCCAATCCATGGAACAACGCCGGTACCGGTCACGCCGGCCTGTGCGAGCTGAACTACACGCCGCAAGCCGCCGATGGCACCGTCGACATCAAGAAAGCCGTGCACATCAACACCCAGTTCGAGGTGTCGAAGCAGTTCTGGTCGTACCTGACCAAGCAAGGCACCTTCGGCTCGTGCAAATCCTTCATCAGCCCGGTGCCGCACCTGAGTTTCGTCCAGGGCGACAGCGGCGTGTCTTTCCTCAAATCGCGCTTCGACGTGTTGAGCAAGCACCACGCCTTCGCGGACATGGAGTACACCGAAGACAAGGCCAAGATGGTCGAGTGGATGCCGCTGATGATGCCGGGCCGCTCGCCGGACGAAGTCCTCGCTGCCACTCGCGTGATGAACGGCACCGACGTCAACTTCGGCGCCCTGACCAATCAGTTGCTCAAGCACCTGACCAGCGCCCCGGACACTCAAGTCAAATACTGCAAGCGCGTCACTGGCCTCAAGCGTAACGGCGCCGGCTGGACCGTCAGCATCAAGGACGTCAACAACGGCAACACCCGTGAAGTCGATGCCAAATTCGTCTTCCTCGGCGCTGGCGGTGCGGCGCTGCCGCTGCTGCAAGCCTCGGGCATCGAAGAAAGCAAAGGCTTCGGCGGCTTCCCGATCAGCGGCCAGTGGCTGCGTTGCGACAACCCGGAAGTGGTCAAGCACCACCAAGCCAAGGTTTATAGCCAGGCTGCCGTAGGTTCGCCACCGATGTCGGTGCCGCACCTGGACACACGCGTGGTCGACGGCAAGAAATCCCTGCTGTTCGGGCCATACGCCGGTTTCACCACCAAGTTCCTCAAGCACGGCTCCTTCATGGACCTGCCGCTGTCGGTTCGCGCCGGTAACATCGGGCCGATGCTGGCCGTGGCGAAAAACAACATGGACCTGACCAAGTACCTGGTCAGCGAAGTGATGCAATCGATGGAACAGCGTCTGGATTCCCTGCGCCGTTTCTACCCGGAGGCGAAAGCCGACGACTGGCGCCTGGAAGTGGCCGGCCAACGGGTGCAGATCATCAAGAAAGACCCGAAAAAGGGCGGCATCCTGCAGTTCGGTACCGAACTGGTGTCGGCCAAGGACGGTTCCCTCGCCGCCCTGCTCGGTGCTTCGCCAGGCGCGTCGGTAACCGTTTCGATCATGCTCGAACTGATCGAGAAGTGCTTCCCGGCCAAGGCCAAGGGTGAGTGGGCCGGCAAACTGGCGGAAATCTTCCCGGCCCGTGAAAAGGTCCTGGAAACCGATGCTGCGCTGTATCGCAAGATCAACACGCAGAACAACATCGCGCTGGAACTGGTTGAAGAAAGCAGCGAGACCCCAAGCTACGCTTGATCTTGCCGCATAAAAAACGCCCCGTACTCAGTGAGCGCGGGGCGTTTTTTTATGCCTGGGAAAAGCCTCAGGTGCGGGACTTTTCGATCAGCTCAATGTATTCCGGGGCGTTGCGCTGATCGGCTATCACCTCAACGAAGGTCTTGCCCTGCTCGTCCTTGCCATCCACGTCATAACCAGCTGCAACGAAGAAACCCAGAAAGCGTTCGAAGTCGTCGATACGCAGGCCACGGTAGGCCTTGATCAGTTTGTGCAGCGACGGCGAAGTGGCGTCGACCGGCTCAAAATCGAGGAACAGCTTGATCTGCTCATCGCCGATCTCGTCACCAATCACTTGTTTCTTATCTTTACGCATTGCCGACTCCAGCTCGCAGACATTACACGGGGCGGGCAGTTTACCCCTGCGCGGCCGCCCGGCTCAACGCGATCGCACCGCCCCGGTGTGCAAATCGGCCCAGATGTGGCCGTTGGCGTAACTGAGGAACTGCACATACACGGTGTCATTGCGCAGCAGATCGATGATCACGCGGTATTGGGCCTGTGGATAAAACAACGTCAGGGTTTTGCTCTTGTCGTCGTAGATCGGCTTTTTCAGGCTTTTGCTTTCGCCGTCGAAATTGACCAGCACCTGGGTGATCGTCGCGCCCTTGTTCAGGGATTTACCTTTGAGGCGGATCATCAGCGGCGAGGTGACCGGGATCGGCTGCTGATTGGACTGGCGTTGCGCGCCGACCACCACGGAGTAATCGGTGACCTGCAGCAGTTGCTGCTGCTCGGGTTCGGCATCGCGCACGGTCAGATCATCCGGCGGCAGGAACTGGCTGTGCATCGGCGCGGCGGACAGCGGCAGGCTGAGGGCCAGCAACAGGGCGGCAAAGCTGCGGATCAAGAGGCGCATGACAGGCTCCGGAGGGCGGGGCCGAGCACTCTAGCATGGGATTAAAAGCAAAAGATCGCAGCGTTCCGCAGCTCCAGGGTGGACATCAATCCCATGTAGGAGCTGCCGAAGGCTGCGATCTTTTGATCTTGCTTACATGCCTTTAACGGCAAAGATCCCGTTGGCATTGCGCCAGTAGCCTTTGTAGTCCATGCCATAACCGAAGATGTAGCG
The DNA here is from genome assembly GCF_054790575.1 of Pseudomonas sp. MC6. Taxonomy (NCBI): domain Bacteria; kingdom Pseudomonadati; phylum Pseudomonadota; class Gammaproteobacteria; order Pseudomonadales; family Pseudomonadaceae; genus Pseudomonas; species Pseudomonas sp. MC6. The sequence goes on along the minus strand of NZ_CP186504.1, from coordinate 6,146,277 downwards.
GTCGATGCACGGCAGGCCGACGAAATCGGCTTTCAGGTCAGGACGCGCCTTGCGGTCGTGGTCCTTGTCGATCAGCACGGCGGTGTGCACTTTGCGTGCGCCGGCATGTTTGCAGAAGTCGATGATCGCGCCGAGGGTGTGACCTTCGTCGAGGATGTCGTCGATGATCAGCACGTCGCGGTCGATGAACGAGACTTCCGGCTTGGCTTTCCAGAACAGGTCGCCGCCGCTGGTTTCGTTGCGATAACGGGTCGCGTGCAGGTAGGACGCTTCCAGCGGGAAGTGCAGATGGGTCAGCAGTTTGCCGGAGAAGATCAGGCCGCCGTTCATCACGCAGAACACCACCGGGTTGCTGTCAGCCAGTTGTTCGTTGATTTGTGCACCGACACGGGCGATGGCCGCTTCGACTTCAGCTTCGGTGTACAGGCAGTCAGCCTCTCGCATGATTTGACGGATATGCTCGAGATCAGCGGACATGGCGCTCTCCAGGGGTGGCGGAATTGGAAAAGCGGGCAAAGGTACGCATCCATTGAGGCCGAATCAAGCCTTTATGGACTAACGTACAGAATGTCCTATAGGACATCACCCTCGGATAGATTAATCTAGGCCGGTTTTTTTGCCCGCCGCCGGAGTTTTTCCATGCCCATCCTCGAGATCCGCCATCCGCTGATCCGTCATAAACTCGGCCTGATGCGCCGCGCCGATATCAGCACCAAGAACTTCCGTGAGCTCGCTCAGGAAGTCGGCGCCCTGTTGACCTATGAAGCTACAAAAGATTTGCCGCTGGAGTCCTACGATATTGCGGGCTGGTGCGGCACCGTGTCGGTCGAGAAGATCGCCGGCAAGAAGATCACCGTCGTGCCGATCCTGCGCGCCGGTATCGGCATGCTTGAAGGCGTACTGAGCCTGATCCCGGGTGCCAAGGTTTCCGCTGTGGGCGTCGCCCGTAACGAAGAAACCCTGCAAGCGCACACCTATCTGGAAAAACTGGTTCCGGAAATCGACGAACGGTTGGCGATGATCATCGACCCGATGCTCGCCACCGGCAGCTCGATGGTTGCGACCATTGACCTGTTGAAAAAAGCCGGCTGCAAAGACATCCGTGCGATGGTGCTGGTTGCCGCGCCGGAAGGCATTGCTGCAGTAGAAAAAGCTCACCCGGACGTGACCATCTACACCGCGTCTATCGATGAGCGCTTGAACGAGCACGGTTACATCATCCCTGGACTTGGCGACGCCGGTGACAAGATCTTCGGCACCAAGCAGAAGGACGCGTAACCATGCAGCAAGAGTTCAACGATCCGCTCTGGCGCACGGTGCTGTCCGGCGCCCAGATGCTGTTCGTGGCTTTCGGCGCCCTGGTGCTGATGCCGCTGATCACGGGCCTGGACCCGAACGTGGCACTGTTTACCGCAGGTCTTGGGACGATCCTGTTCCAGATCGTCACCGGGCGTCAGGTGCCGGTGTTTCTGGCGTCGAGCTTCGCTTTCATCACCCCGATCATTCTCGCCAAGGGCCAGTTCGGCCTCGCCGCGACCATGGGCGGTGTGATGGCGGCCGGTTTCGTCTACACCTTCCTCGGCCTTGCCGTGAAGATCAAAGGCACCGGGTTCATCGACCGTCTGCTGCCGCCGGTGGTGATTGGTCCGGTGATCATTTCCATCGGCCTGGCCATGGCGCCGATTGCCGCGAACATGGCGATGGGCAAGGCTGGCGACGGTTCTGAACTGATCCATTACCAGACCGCAATGCTGATCTCGATGCCGGCGCTGCTGACCACGTTGATCGTGGCGGTGTTCGGTAAAGGCATCTTCCGCCTGGTGCCGATCATTTCCGGTGTGCTGGTCGGTTTTGCCATGGCGTTCTATTTCGGCGTGGTCGATACGGCGAAGATTGCCGCTGCGCCATGGTTTGCGATTCCGCATTTCACCGCGCCGGAGTTCAACTGGCAGGCGATTCTGTTCATCGTTCCGGTGGCATTGGCCCCGGCGATTGAGCACATCGGTGGCGTGATTGCCGTCGGCAGCGTGACCGGTCGCGACTATCTGAAAAAGCCTGGCCTGCATCGCACCTTGCTCGGTGACGGCATTGCCACCACTGCAGCCGGTCTGTTCGGCGGTCCACCAAACACCACCTACGCCGAAGTGACGGGCGCGGTGATGCTGACCAAGAACTACAACCCGAAAATCATGACCTGGGCGGCGATCTTCGCCATCAGCCTGGCGTTCATCGGCAAGTTCGGCGCGCTGCTGCAGAGCATTCCGGTGCCGGTGATGGGCGGGATTCTGTGCCTGTTGTTCGGTTCGATCGCGGCGGTGGGCATGAACACCCTGATCCGGCACAAGATCGATCTGGGCGAGGCGCGCAATCTGGTGATCGTGTCGGTAACGCTGGTGTTCGGGATTGGCGGTGTGCTGGTCGGCACCGGGACTGGCCCGGATGATTTCGGCCTCAAAGGCATCGCGCTGTGCGCGGTGGTGGCGATTGCGCTGAACCTGATTCTGCCGGGCAATGATGGCTGGAAGAACAAGAAGGCGGATGAGCCGCTGATCTAAGCCTTTAGATCGTCGCTGCCTGAAAAATAGCTTTCGCGAGCAGGCTCGCTCCCATATTGGAATGCATTCAAATGTGGGAGTGAGCCTGCTCGCGATTTGCTTTTAGAGCGCCAGCGGTGCTCTTTCGCAGAGGGTCGCCAAGGCCTTGGCCCATTGCGGGTCATCATTCAGGCATGGCACCAGCACCAACTCCTCGCCCCCCGCTTCGCGGAACTGTTCCTTGCCGCGATCACCAATCTCCTCCAGCGTCTCGATGCAATCGGCGACAAACGCCGGGCACATCACCAGAATCTTCTTCACGCCGCTTTTCGCCAGCTCATCCAGCCGTGCCTCGGTGTAGGGTTCGATCCACTTGGTCCGGCCCAGACGCGACTGAAACGACACCGACCATTTGCCCTCCGGCAGGCCCATGCGCTCGGCGAACAACGCCGCTGTCCGCAGGCATTGCGCGCGATAACAGGTCGCCAATACCGCAGGCGAAGCGTTTTTGCAGCAGTCATCATTCTTGAAGCAGTGATTGCCGGTCGGATCGAGTTTGGTCAGGTGCCGCTCAGGCAAACCGTGGAAGCTCAGCAGCAAATGATCGTAGTCCTGCTGCAGATGCGGCCGGGCGCTTTCGACCAGCGCCTCGAGGTATTCCCGCTGATCGTAGAACGGTTGCAGCACCGACAATTGCACGTCGAGTTTCTTCTGCCGGATCACCCGTTTCGCTTCTTCGATCACCGTGGTGGTCGTGCTGTCGGCGAACTGCGGGTATAGCGGCGCCAGCGTGATGCGCTTGTGCCCCGCCGCGACCAGCTTGAGCAAACAGGTTTCAATCGACGGTTCGCCGTAACGCATGGCCAGTTCTACCGGGCCGTGGGTCCATTGCGTGGTCATCTGCTGCTGCAGACGACGGCTGAGCACCACCAGCGGCGAACCCTCGTCCCACCAGATCGAGGCATAGGCATGAGCCGATTGCTCGGGGCGTTTGACCAGGATCAGCGACACCAGCAAACGCCGCACCGGCCATGGCAGGTCGATCACATACGGGTCCATCAGGAATTGATTGAGGTAGCTGCGTACATCGGCCACCGAGGTGGAAGCCGGGGAACCCAGGTTGACCAGAAGCAAGGCGTGATCGGTCATGCAACGTCCTATTTCAAAGGCGGCTGGAGAGATCATCCAGGGCCGCGCGTAAATCCGTGAACTGGAAAGTGAAACCCGCTTCCAGCAAGCGTGTCGGTATGGCCTTCTGGCCGCCGAGCAACAATAAAGACATCTCGCCGAGGCCGACCTTTAGCGCCAGCGTCGGCATCGGCATGAACGCCGGGCGGTGTAAAACGCTGCCCAGCGTCTTGGCAAATTCGCGATTGCGCACCGGTTGCGGCGCGCAGGCATTATAAGGACCAGTGGCCTGCTCGCGGTGCAGAAGAAAATCAATCAGGGCGATTTGATCGTTGATATGAATCCACGGCATCCACTGCCGACCATTGCCCAAAGGCCCGCCCAATCCGAGTTTGAATGGCAACAGCAAGCGCGACAAAAAGCCGCCCTCAGCCGACAGCACCAGCCCGGTGCGCACCAGCACTACACGAATGCCCTGCGCTTCGGCGCGCAGTGCGGTCTCTTCCCAAGCGATGCACAACTGACTGGCGAAGTCGTCGATCACCGGCGGCGAATCTTCGGTCAATTCGCGCTCACCACCGTCGCCGTACCAGCCGATCGCCGATCCGGAGATCAGTAGCGCCGGTTTTTTTGATCGCGTTTCCAGCCAGGCCAACAGGGTTTCCGTCAGGGTGATACGGCTGCTCCACAGCAACGCTTTGCGGCGATGGGTCCACGGCCGATCGGCAATCGGCGCGCCAGCCAGATTGATGATCGCCTCCACAGGCTCTTCGCCAAGATCTTCCAGACGCGCAATACCACGCACCTGCGCACCACAGATTTTCGCGACTTTCTCCGGCTTGCGGCTCCACACTGTCAAGCGATGTCCCAGCCCCAACCAGTGTCGGCAGAGCTGACGTCCTATCAAACCAGTACCGCCGGTCAGCAATATGTGCATGACATCTTCCTCGCGTGGCGTTTAACCCGGATCACTAGTCTATTTTTATAAACAGGGATCTTTTCTATCGGGCAGGCTCTATTGTTTAACCATAGGCCAAGCTGTCAGAACGAGAATGCTAGAAGTTATACCAAAAAACAAAATTGTACAGGTTTCATCCACGGCGTAGTCTGTACAGAAAGGTAAACGAGGCCCCTATGACTGTACCTATCGCAATCATCGGCACCGGCATCGCCGGACTCTCCGCCGCCCAGGCTCTGACAGAGAGCGGGCACACCGTCCAGTTGTTCGACAAGAGTCGCGGTAGCGGCGGGCGCATGTCGAGCAAGCGCAGCGACGCCGGTTCACTGGACATGGGCGCGCAATATTTCACCGCGCGCGACCGCCGCTTCGTCACCGAAGTGCAGCGTTGGCAAAGCTTGGGCTGGGTCGCCGAGTGGACGCCGCAGCTCTACACCTATCAGGGCGGGCAGCTGAATCTGTCGCCGGACGAGCAGACTCGCTGGGTCGGTGCGCCGCGCATGAGCGCCATCACCCGTGGCCTGCTTGACGGTCTGGAAGTGCACTTTGCCTGCCGCATCACCGAGGTCTATCGCGGTGAAGAACATTGGCATTTGCAGGACGCCGAAGGTTTCACTCACGGGCCGTTCAGCCATGTCGTGATCGCCACCCCGGCACCGCAAGCGACTGCCTTGCTGGCCGCCGCACCGAAGCTTGCCGGGGCGGCTGCCGGGGTGAAAATGGACCCGACCTGGGCCGTCGCCCTCGCCTTCGACACCCCGCTGGACACGCCCATCGAAGGTTGCTTTGTGCAGGACAGCCCGCTCGACTGGCTGGCGCGTAACCGCAGTAAACCGGGGCGCGACAACACTCTCGACACTTGGGTGTTGCATGCCACCAGCGCGTGGAGCCGGCAGCACATCGACCTGTCCAAGGAAGCGGTGATCGAGCAACTGCACGGCGCCTTTGCCGAGTTGCTGCACAGCGCCATGCCGGCGCCGAGCTTCAGCCTCGCCCATCGCTGGCTCTACGCGCGCCCGGCGACGGGCCACGAGTGGGGCACATTGGCCGATGCCGATCTGGGCCTTTATGCCTGCGGCGACTGGTGCTTGTCCGGGCGTGTCGAAGGCGCCTGGCTCAGTGGCCAGGAAGCCGCGCGCCGCTTGCACGAACATCTGCAATGAACCGCCTCAATCCGCGTAAATTGCTGCTGTCGAAATGGACAGCAGCTCACCCGCAAAACCGTGAAAAACACTTTCTGGTGACCGAACTGTTCCGCGACGAGGAAGGCACGGTGCTGGAAGTCGAGTTGCAGGCGGTGTTGACCAAACGCGCCGAACGCCTCGATTGGCAAGCCCTCAAGAACAACGATCACTGGTTATTGGGTTGGCAATAAAGCCCCTGTAGGCCTTCGCCTGCTCGCGATGGCGGTGGACCATTCAACATTTTTATTGAATGACATACCGCTATCGCGAGCAGGCTCACTCCTACAGGAATCGCATCAACCGAAAAAGTTATACAAATAATTTGACTTGTACACCCACGAATCTATGCTGAAGAAAGTTGTACAGAGATCTACCTCTGTACAGGTACAGATTCGAGGTGCCCATGTCAGATCCTTGCCTAGCCAAGCCAAAAATCGCCATCAGCGCCTGCCTGCTGGGTGCCGAGGTGCGCTACAACGGTGGGCACAAGGAATCACGCCTGTGCAGCCGCACCCTCACCGAGCATTTCGATTTCGTCCCGGTTTGCCCGGAGGTCGCCATCGGCCTCGGCATCCCGCGCGAACCGATCCGCCTCGTCGGCGATGCCGAGCATCCACAAGCGGTCGGTACGGTGAACCGGGCGATCAATGTCACTCAGCCATTGGCTGAATACGGCGAGAAAATGGCTGCCGAACTCGATGACCTCTGCGGCTACATCTTCATGCAGCAATCACCGTCCTGCGGCCTGGAAAGGGTCAAGGTCTACCACGCCAACGGCGCCCCGGTGAACGGCGGTGGTCGCGGGATTTACGCCCAGGCGTTTTGCGCACAGCACCCGGATCTACCCGTGGAAGAAGCCGGGCGTCTCAACGACCCGGTGCTGCGAGAAAACTTCATCACCCGTGTGTTCGCCTACAGCGAATGGCAACAAGTCCTCGCTGGCGGCCTGAGCCGTCGCGCCCTCACCGAATTTCATTCGCGCTACAAATATTTGCTGATGGCGCACAACCCGCCGCAATACAAAGCGCTGGGCAAACTGCTCGGCAACATGGCCGACACCGATCCCGTCGAACTCGGCCCACGCTACTTCAGCGAACTGATGGCGGCGCTGAAAAAATGCGCCACCCGTGGCACGCACTGCAACGTGCTGCTGCACATCAGCGGTTATCTGAAACAGGTAATCAGCGCTGAAGACAAACAGGAAATGCAACACGTCATCGGCCAGTACCGCCAAGGCATCGTGCCGCTGGTGGTGCCGTTGACGCTGCTCAAGCATCACTTTCGCCTCCATCCGGATTCGTACATCGCGCAACAGGTTTACCTGCAGCCGCACCCGGAAAACCTCAGCCTGCGAAACGCAATCTAATGAACGAGAAAATGGATACCAGCGCCCAGGAAGACCTCGGCGCGGATTTTAAAAAAGCCCTCGACGAGGGCTGGCTGCCGATTCGCGAAGTCGCCCGGCAGACCGGCGTCAATGCAATCACCCTGCGTGCGTGGGAACGCCGCTACGGGCTGGTCGTCCCGCAACGCACGCCCAAGGGGCACCGGCTGTATTCAGCCGAGCATGTGCAGCAAATTCTGACCATCCTTACCTGGCTCAACCGTGGCGTCGCAGTCAGCCAAGTCAAACCGCTGCTCGACGCACCACAGGCGTTCAGCGAATCGGTGGAAAACGACTGGCAGCGCTTGCGCCAAACCCTGCTTGCCGCCGTCACCCAACTCAATGAACGCAGCCTCGACGACAGCGTCAATCAGGCCATGGCGCTCTACCCGCCACGCACCTTGTGCGAGCAATTGCTGATGCCGTTGCTGGCGGAACTGGAGCAGCGCTGGCAGGGCCAATTTGGCGCGCAGATGGAGCGGGTGTTCTTTTATTCGTGGTTACGCAGCAAATTCGGCACACGCATCTACCATAACAATCGTCAGTTACATGGCGCCCCGCTGTTATTGATCAATCATTCCGACCTGCCACTGGAACCTCATCTGTGGCTGTGCGCGTGGCTGATCAGTAGCGCTGATTGTCCGGTGCAAGTGTTTGACTGGCCGCTGCCGGCCGCTGAACTGGCGCTGGCGGTCGAACATCTGCAAGCCCGTGGCGTACTGCTGTATTCCAGCAAAGCCATGAACCTTGCGCAGTTGCCGAAACTATTGAACGGAGTCAGTTGCCCGAAAATGCTGGTCGGACCAACGGTATGCATCCACCACGCCGAGTTGTCCGTAAGAACTTCCGAGATGGCTGATGTGTTCCTGGCTGAAGACGCGCTTGTAGCGCACCAGGTGCTCGTTCAGCGTGGGCTGATCTAATGGACGCAGTGGGTTCCGACATGCAATTGATCTGGCTGCGCAGCGATTTGCGCCAACATGACAACACCGCTCTCGCGGCCGCCGCAGCGCGCGGCCCGACGGTCGCCGTGTATCTGTTGAGTCCGCAGCAATGGCTTGAGCATGACGATGCCGCCTGCAAGGTCGATTTCTGGCTGCGCAACCTGCGTGAGCTGAGCGCAAGCCTTGGCAAACTCAACATCCCTTTGCTGATTCGCACTGCAACCCATTGGGATCAGGCCCCGGCAGAACTGCTCAAACTCTGCCGGCAACTGAAGATAGCGGCGGTGCACGTCAATGAAGAATATGGCGTCCATGAAAGTCGTCGCGATGCAGCGGTAGGCGCAGCCCTGAAGGCCGAGGACATCGATTTCCACAGCTATCTTGATCAACTGTTGTTCAAACCCGGCACGGTGCTGACCAAGACCGACAGTTACTTCAAGGTATTCAGCCAGTTCAGAAAGTTTTGCTACGAACGCCTGCACCGCTCGATGCCTGCCCTGGTCAAAGCCCCCGGCAAACAGGAAAAACTTGAGGTCGACAGCGACCCGATTCCCGACTCGGTCACGGGCTTCTCGACGCCGAGCCAGACCTTGCGCGATCTGTGGCCGGCCGGTGAACAGGAAGCCCGACGCCGCCTCGACACCTTCACCGACGCGCAGATCGATTACTACCAGAGCGAACGCGACTTCCCGGCCAAGCCTGGCACCAGTCAGCTTTCGGCGTATCTCGCTGCCGGTGTAATTTCGCCGCGGCAATGCCTGCACGCCGCCCTGCAAAGCAATCAGGGCGAATTCGAAAGCGGCAAGGTCGGTGCGGTCACCTGGATCAACGAGCTGTTGTGGCGCGAGTTCTACAAACACATTCTGGTCGGTTATCCCCGCGTTTCCCGCCATCGCGCTTTCCGCCCGGAAACCGAGGCGCTGGCCTGGCGTGACGCGCCGGACGATCTCGCCGCGTGGCAAGAGGCGCGCACCGGTCTGCCGATCATCGACGCGGCCATGCGCCAATTGCTCGAAACCGGCTGGATGCACAATCGCCTGCGCATGGTCGTGGCGATGTTCCTGACCAAAAACCTGTTGATCGACTGGCGCGAAGGCGAACGCTTTTTCATGCGTCACCTGATTGATGGCGATCTGGCGGCGAACAACGGTGGCTGGCAATGGAGTTCGTCGACGGGCACCGATTCGGCGCCGTACTTCCGCATCTTCAACCCGTTGAGCCAGTCGGAAAAATTCGACAGCGAAGGCCTGTTCATCAAGCACTGGCTGCCGGAACTGGCCGACCTCAACAAAAAAGAGGTGCACAACCCGGCCAACCTCGGTGGATTGTTCGGCGCGGTGGATTATCCGTCGCCGATCGTCAACCTCAGCGACTCACGCCAACGGGCACTGGCCGCGTTCAAGAATCTGCCATCGCGTACGTCTTCAGGAGGTGATGATGAGTGAATTCCTGCGCCGCTTCGCCCGGCAATTTTCAGCGTTGAACAAAGACAACCTGCAAAGCCTGGGCGAGCTGTACAGCGATGACATTCACTTCACCGACCCGCTGCACGAGGTGCAGGGGCTGGCGCAGCTACGCGACTATTTCGGCGAGTTGTACGCCAACGTTAGTGAACTGCGGTTCGACTTTCATGGTTTCGACCAGATCGGCGACTGCGAAGGCTACCTGCGCTGGGTCATGAGTTATCGCCACCCGCGCCTGGCGGGTGGCCGCGTCATTCGCGTCAGCGGCTGCTCGCATCTGTTGTGGCACGACAAGGTTTATCGCCACCGGGATTATTTCGATGCCGGGGCGCTGCTGTATGAACACTTGCCAGTATTGGGCCGGGTCATCGCCTGGCTGAAAAGGAGAATGGGATGAGTCGTACACCTCCAAGGCGTTATTGGTTGACCGGGGCCAGCAGTGGCATCGGCGCGGCACTGGCTGAGGAAATTCTGAAAACCGGCGCACACTTGGCGGTCAGTTCCCGCCAGATCGCCCCGCTCAAGGTCTTGTCGCAACGCTATCCGGGGCAGGTTTTGGTGGTGCCCGGAGATCTGACCAACAGCCAGACTGTGCGCGAAATCGGCGAGCAGATCGCGGCGGACTGGGGTTCGCTGGACTCGGTGATTCTCAACGCTGGCACCTGCGAATACGTCGATGCCAAGCAGTTCGACTCATCGATCATCGAACATGTGGTGCGCACCAACCTGCTCGCCAGCAGTTATTGCATCGAGGCCGCGCTGCCGCTGCTGCGCAAAGGCACCGCGCCACATCTGATCGGTGTAGCCAGTTCGGTGACCTACCTGCCGCTGCCACGGGCCGAAGCCTATGGCGCGTCGAAAGCCGGTTTGCGTTACCTGTTCGAATCGCTGCGTATAGACCTGGCCGATGAAGGCATTGAAGTCACCGTGGTCAGCCCGGGGTTCGTGGAAACACCGCTGACCGCCAAGAATGATTTCCCCATGCCGTTGAGCTGGCCGGTGGATAAAGCCGCGCGGCACATCTTCGCCAAGCTCAAGGAACGGCCGCTGGAGATCGCCTTCCCGGCGCTGTTCATGGCAGCGTTGTGGCCGCTGTCGAAACTGCCGGCGCGGGTGCAACTGGCGATCGGCAAGCGCATGGTGCGCAAGTCCCCTCCGTTGACGGATCCGACATGAAAATCGCCATCGTCGGCAGCGGGATCGCCGGGCTGACCTGCGCCTACCTGCTCAATCGCCGCCATGACGTGACGGTGTTCGAGGCGGGCGACTGGGTCGGCGGCCACACGCACACCGTGCCAGTGACCGTCGATGGCCGCCAGTACGCCGTGGACACCGGTTTCATCGTGTTCAACGACTGGACCTACCCGAATTTCATCCGTCTGCTTGGCCAGCTTGGCGTAGCGTTCAAACCGACGGAAATGAGTTTCTCGGTGACCGACCCGGACACCGGCCTGGAATACAACGGCAACAACCTCAACAGCCTCTTCGCCCAGCGCAGCAACCTGTTTTCGCCCGGGTTCTGGGGCATGTTGCGCGATATTCTGCGTTTCAATAAAGAAGCCCAGCGCGACCTCGTCGAGCTGCGCATCGCCGCCGACACCACCCTCGACGAATACCTCAAGGCCGGCGGTTACGGTGAACGCTTCATCCTGCATTACATCGTGCCGATGGGCTCGGCGATCTGGTCGATGCCGATGGCGGAAATGCTCAATTTCCCGCTGCAGTTTTTTGTGCGGTTCTTCAAGAATCATGGCTTGTTGTCGGTCAGTGATCGGCCGCAATGGCAAGTCATCGAAGGCGGTTCCAGCGCCTATATCACGCCGCTGACAGCTGGGTTCAAGGACAGGATTCGTCTCAATTGCCCGGTGACACGGGTTGATCGTGACGTGCATGGCGTGGTTATCCACAGCCCGGCAGGCCTCGAACACTTCGACCAGGTGGTGTTCGCCTGCCACAGCGATCAAGCGTTGCAACTGCTGGCGGTGCCGAGCGATGCCGAACGCGCGATCCTCGGCGCCCTGCCCTACGCCGACAACGAAGTGGTGCTGCACACCGACACGCGCCTGTTGCCGACACGCAAACTGGCCTGGGCGAGCTGGAACTATCGGCTGAGCGGCGCCGGCCACACCCACGCCGCCGTCACCTACGACATGAACATTCTGCAGGGCATTCAGAGCGATACCACGTTCTGCGTCAGCCTCAATCAAAGCGCCGGCATCAGCCCGGAGAAAGTGCTTGCCCGTTACACCTACGCCCACCCGCAATTCAGCCTCGCAGCGGTGGCGGCACAGAATCGCTGGGGCGAACTGGATGGTGCGCAGCACACCCATTATTGCGGCGCCTATTGGGCCAACGGTTTTCATGAAGACGGTGTGGTCAGCGCCTTGCGCGTGGCCGCCGCGTTCGGGGAAACCTTATGAACAGCGCCCTGTACAGCGGCTGGATCGGCCATCGGCGTTTCTCGCCGCGCCGCCATGAATTCCGCTACAGGATCGGTTTGCTCTACCTCGACCTCAGCGAACAGGACGCCGTACTTGGACTGTCGCCGCTGGCCGGGCGCAGTCGCTTTGCGCCCTTTTCATTTCGCGAGACCGACTACCTGAAGACCTTTACCGGCCGAGGCATGCGCCTGATCGACGCCGTACGTCAGCAGGTCGGCATCGCCATCGGCCATGAACCGCAAGGCTCGATCTGCCTGCTGACCCAAGCGCGCAGTTGGGGGTTGTCGTTCAACCCGGTGAGTTTTTTTTATTGCCATGAGGCCGACGGGCAACTGGCGGCGATTGTCTGCGAAGTGACCAACACGCCGTGGCGCGAGCGCTATCACTACGTGCTGCCGGCGCGTGCGCCCGCCAATCTGCAGGATTTTCACCAGCACTTCGCCGTGGCCAAGGCCTTTCACGTTTCGCCGTTTTTGCCGCGCGATCTCGAATACCGCATGAGCTTCAGTCCCGCCGCGCAAGCCCTCGGTGTGCACATGGCCGACTGGCAAGGCGAGCACAAACTGTTCGACGCCACACTCAATCTGCAACGCGAAAGTCTCGACCGTCGCAGCCTGCACCGCTACTTGCGGCGCTTTCCGTGGATGACCGCAAAAACTGCCTTGGCGATTTACTGGCAGGCCCTGCGACTGCTGCTCAAACGCGCACCGATCTTTGCTCATCAGGCTGCCAACGGCAGCTTTCAAACCGCCACTGTGCCTCCCAAGGAGCACCGCCATGAAATCCTTTAGTCTGTCGGTCAGTCGGTTCAGCGCCAACGGTCTGACCGGATCGCTGCTGCGCCGTGGCGTGTTGCGCCAATTGGCGCAACTCAAACACGGGCAACTGCTGGTGATCGAGGATGGCGAACGGCTGATGTTCGGTACTCCGGGCAGTGCCTTGCTCGGGGAAATCCATGTGTTGGATCCGGCCGTCTGGGGCATGGTTGCCGGCAACGGTTCGATTGGTGCCGGCGAGGCGTTTATTCACGGCTATTGGAGTTCACCGGATCTGACGGCCGTGGTACGCGTATTCGTCAGCAATCTCGACGTGCTCGATGCCATGGAGGGTGGTCTGGCCCGACTCGGTCGGCCGTTGGTGCAAGGCCTGCATTGGCTCAACCGCAATACGCGTAAGGGTTCGCAGAAGAACATTGCTGCTCACTACGACCTGGGCAACGATCTGTTCGAGCAGTTTCTCGACCCGACCATGATGTATTCGGCGGCGCAGTTCCTTACGCCCGAAGACAGCCTGGAGCAGGCGCAGTTGAATAAGCTGGAGCGGATCTGTCAAAAGCTCGCGCTCAAGGACAGCGACCATTTGCTGGAAATCGGCACAGGTTGGGGCAGCATGGCGCTCTACGCGGCGCAGAACTACGGTTGCCGCGTCACTACCACGACGCTGTCAAAAGAGCAGTATGCGTTTACCGCGCAACGCATCGAACAACTGGGCTTGCAGGATCAGGTCACACTGCTACTCAAGGACTACCGCGACCTCACTGGCGAATACGACAAACTGGTGTCGATCGAGATGATCGAGGCGGTCGGTCACCGGTTCCTGCCGACCTACTTCAAACAATGCGCGCACCTGCTTAAGAGCAACGGTTTGATGCTGATCCAGGCGATCACCATTCGCGAACAACGCTATGAACAAGCCAAGCGTGGCGTCGACTTTATCCAGCGTTACATCTTCCCCGGCGGCGCCCTGCCCTGCGTGCAGAAAATGCTCGAAGTGGTCAGCCGCGACACCGACATGAACCTGCTGCACATGGAAGATTTTGGCCTGCATTACGCAAAAACCCTACGCCTGTGGCACGAGAACTTCCGCCGTGCCCATGGCCGTTTGACCGAGCTGGGTTATGACGATTACTTCCTGCGGCTGTGGGAGTTTTACTTGTGTTACTGCGAAGGTGGATTCCTCGAACGCACCATTGGCACCGCGCAATTGCTGCTGGCCAAACCGGCCGCAATGACCGCACCGCTGCTCGGACGCTTCGATGCTTGAGCGTGTCGCCAATGCCTTGTTGTTCCAGATCGGCTGGCTGACCTGCGTGCTCGGCGGCAACAGTTTGTGGTTGCTGGTCGCGTTGGCGGTGCTGGTGATTCATCTGCGCTGGATCAGCAGTTGGGCGGCTGAAGGCCGTTTGATTTTGAGCGTGGTGATTGTCGGCACAGCCGTGGACAGTGTGTTGCGTGGTGTCGGGGTGTTCGAGTTTGAGGATCAGTCGCCGCTGATTCCGCTGTGGCTGATGCTGCTCTGGGCGCTGCTAGCGACCACATTGCGCCATTGCCTGCAATGGAGCGCCAGGCCGTGGTGGCTGGCCAGCGTGCTGGGCGCGGTCGGCGGCGCGTTGTCGTATTACGCTGGCGGGCGACTGGCCGGGGTGCAATTTCCCTATGGTGAACTGCCGACATTGATCGGCATCGGACTGCTCTGGGCACTGCTGTTTCCGCTGCTGCACTCCATGGCGCGGCGGTTGGTGCACTGAGCGTCTGTCAGAGCTTTCACACGCACGGCGGCGACTGCCTTACACTGCCGCCATGAAAACCATTCCCCACCAGCAAATCACCGAGCCTGCAGTCACCTGCTCGACCTGCGCGGCGTGCTGCTGCCAGCTCGAAGTGATGCTGATCACCGACACCGGCGTGCCTGATCGCTTTATCGATACCGATGAATGGGGCGGCGAAGTGATGCTGCGTCTTGACGACGGCTGGTGCGCGGCGCTGGATCGCGACACGATGATGTGCACGATTTACGAAAAGCGTCCGCTGATTTGCCGCGAGTTCGAGATGGGCGCGCCAGAGTGCATTGAAGAGCGCAAAGGCATCACGACTGCCTACCGCTGATTTAAAGCAAAAGATCGCAGCCTTCGGCAGCTCCTACAGGAGAAATCATTCCCATGTAGGAGCTGCCGAAGGCTGCGATCTTTTGATCTTTTTTAGAGCGGCATCGTGTAATGCAGCGAGTAACTTTCTACACCGTCGTTGTCACTGGCCAGGCCGGCGTTGGAATAGTGTGTCGCACGAATCCCGACTTCATGCCCGCCATTGAAACGCAGGCCAAACCCGAAACGGTCTTCGAACTGGAAAGAGCCGCCGAGGTTATTCGACTCGTACTTGGTGTTGGAGAACGCCGCGACGCCAATCCCCGCCTCGATATACGGTTTGACCGACTGACCGGCAAACTCGTAAACAAACACCGGCGAGAACGACAGGCTGTTGTTGCTCGACGTCTTGTCACCTTCCCAGTAGGTATAGGCGCCGCTCCAGTAACCGGTCAGACGACCGACATCACTTTGCAGCCAGCTCTTGTCCCAGTCGAAATTCATGCCCAGGCGGTACGTCATGGTCGAGTCGCTGGTGGCCCCCACTGCGAACTCAACACCTGCCGCTTGTGCAGTAAAACTTTGCCCCATCAGTGCGGCCGCAATCGCGGCCAAGCAGAATAGTCGCTTCACGTTGAAACTTCCTTTTCCGGAACGATCGTTTGGTTTTCTAGATAACTCTTCGCTATAGAAGCTAGCGCCTGCTTAGAAGTTCAGCTGATTTTTTAGTTATTTCACAATTTTTTTACAAGTCAAAGTTTTGCACTTCGCCGGCACTCTGACCCAGTAGCGGCAGGATGTTTGTGAAGTACGCAGGATCAGCGCTGGTCCAGAATCTGACCGGCTGGTTCGGGCCGGCAGCGAGCAAATCGCGCTCCGCCAAAAGGCGCTGAAGTTGCCGCGCTACAGCAGCACCGGTATCGATCAGGCTGATCTCCACAGGGATCATCGACTTGAGCATCGGCTTGAGAAAGGGGTAGTGGGTGCAGCCCAGAATGATCGTGTCGCAACCGCTGGCCAACAGCGGGTCGACATAACTTTGCAGCAATGCGCGCAACTCGGCGCTGTGCAGATCGCCGCATTCAATCAACTCGACCAGGCCGGGGCATGGCTGGGTGATCACGCGTACGTCAGCGGCAAAGCGATCCAGTAACGCGGCAAACTTGGCGCTCTGCAACGTGCCGGTGGTGGCAAGCACGCCGACAACACCGCTGCGGGTCGCGGCGGCGGCAGGTTTGACCGCAGGCTCCATGCCGACAATCGGCCAGTCGGGAAAATCACGTCGTAAATCGGCAACGCCTGCGACCGTCGCCGTGTTGCAGGCCAGCACCAAGGCCTTGGCGCCTTGCTCACGGAAAAAACCGGCCATCACGCTGCAACGCTGACGGATGAATTCCGGGGTTTTCTCACCGTAGGGAATGTGCCCGCAATCGGCGACATAGAGTAGCGATTCGTTGGGCAGCAAACGCTGGACTTCCGCCAGCACCGACAGGCCGCCGACGCCGGAGTCGAACACGCCGATCGGCGCTTCACGCATGGCGCGAACCACAGACGCTGCAACCCGGATCGCGCTTGACGCGCAACTCGCGGAAACGCGAACCCAAAGCATCGATCAACAGCAAACGGCCCACCAGCGGCTCACCGAAACCGACCAGTACTTTCAACGCTTCCAGCGCCTGAAGACTACCGACCAGGCCGACCAGCGGCCCGACCACACCGGCCTCGCTGCAAGTCAGTTCGGCTTCGCTGCCGTGCCCGTATAAACAGTGGTAGCACGGGCTCTCGGCACGACGCGGGTCGAACACCGACAACTGCCCTTCGAGTCGAATCGCCGCGCCGCTGACCAACGGTTTACACGCAGCTACACACGCAGCGTTGACCGCTTCGCGCGTGGAAAAGTTATCGGAGCAATCGAGCACCAGATCCACCGCCGCCACGGCAGCCGCGAGAGAATCCTCGTCGAGCGCCTGACGATGAGGGATCAGTTGGATTTCTGGATTGATCGCGGTCAGACGCTTGAGCGCCGAGTCGACCTTGCTCATGCCGACGCTGTCGGTGTCATGGATGATCTGGCGTTGCAGGTTGGTCAGGTCGACGGTATCGAAATCCGCCAAATGCAACTCGCCGACACCGGCCGCGGCCAGATACAGCGCAACCGGCGCACCGAGACCGCCGAGACCAACGATCAGCACGCGACTGTCCTTGAGCTTCAATTGCCCGTCGATGTCGATGTGTTGCAGCAGAATCTGCCGGCTGTAGCGCAGCAATTCCTGATCATTCAGCACGGCAGGCGCCCCAGACTGATGCGTTGATGGCCGCCCAGATCGGTGCGGCTGTGGACGTCTTCAAAACCGCGCGTCAGCAACAGATCACGCACGGCTTCGGCTTGATCATAGCCGTGTTCGAGCATCAGCCAGCCAGCGGCCTGCAGATGCTCCGGGGCCTGCGCAACGATCAGACGCAGATCGTCGAGCCCGTCTTCACCGGCGACCAATGCGCTGGCCGGTTCGAAACGCACATCGCCTTCAACCAGATGCGGATCGGCGGCGGCAATGTACGGCGGGTTGCTGATGATCAACTGAAAACGCTGACCTTCCAGCGCGCTGAACCAATGACTGCTCAGCACCGTGGCGTTGTTCAAATGCAGACGCTGGCGATTGCGTTCAGCGAGGGCCACGGCTTCGAGCACGCGATCCACTGCAGTAACTTTCCATGCAGAACGCTCGCTGGCCAAGGCCAAAGCAATCGCGCCGCTGCCGGTGCCGAGGTCGAGCACTTTGGCCGGCGTCGCGGGCAGCAATTCCAGCGCCGCTTCCACCAGCAATTCAGTGTCCGGACGCGGAATCAGCGTGTGCGGTGCGACTTCCAGATCGAGTTTCCAAAACCCCTGCTGCCCGAGAATGTAGGCCACCGGCTCGCCGCCACGACGCCGTTGCAGGTATTGGGCAAAGGTCAGCGCCGCTTCACTCGGCACGATGCGCTCGGGCCAGGTGTGCAGAAAGCTGCGCGACTTGCCCAGTGCGGCGGCAAGCAGCAACTCGGCATCCAGACGCGCAGTCGGTGAATCCGGCAATTCAGCGGCACGCAACAGGCTGGCAATGATGGTCATTTATTCACCTATCGCTGCGAGTTGGTCAGCCTGGTATTCGGCCAGCAATGGCTCGATCACCGCTTCAACGCCACCGGCAAGAATTTCGTCAAGGGAGTACAGGGTCAGGTTGACGCGATGGTCAGTGACCCGGCCCTGAGCAAAGTTGTAGGTGCGGATGCGCTCGGAACGGTCGCCGGAACCGACCAGCAATTTACGCTCGCTGGCGATCGCATTGGCCGCCGCTGCGGTCTGCTGATCGTTGAGTTTCGCCGACAGCCAGGCCATCGCCCGCGCACGGTTCTTGTGCTGGGAACGTTCTTCCTGACACTCGACGACGGTGCCGGTCGGGATGTGTGTGATGCGGATCGCCGAGTCGGTGGTGTTGACGTGCTGACCACCGGCCCCGGAGGAGCGGAACGTATCAACACGCAAATCCGCCGGGTTGATCTCGATCGCTTCGCGCTCGTCCGGCTCGGGCAATACCGCCACGGTACAGGCCGAAGTGTGGATACGGCCCTGGGATTCGGTGGCGGGTACACGCTGAACGCGGTGCGCGCCGGATTCGAATTTCAGCTTGCCGTAAACGTTGTCGCCTTCGATGCGCGCGATGACTTCTTTATAGCCGCCGTGTTCGCCTTCGTTTTCCGAGAGGATCTCCACGCGCCAGCCGCGACGCTCGGCGTAACGCGAGTACATGCGGAACAGGTCGCCGGAGAAAATCGCCGCCTCGTCGCCACCGGTGCCGGCGCGGATTTCGAGAAAGACGTTGCGGCCGTCATTCGGATCCTTGGGCAGCAACATGCGTTGCAGGTCGGCTTCCAGGGTGATCAGCAACTCCTTGGCTTCGCGGACTTCTTCCACGGCCATTTCACGCATGTCCGGGTCGTTGTCCTTGAGCAGCGCCTGGGCGCCTTCAAGATCGCTTTGTACGCTGAGCAACTTTTTATAGCCTTGCACGACCGGCTCGAGTTCAGCGTATTCCTTGGAATAAGCGCGGAATTTGGCCTGGTCGGCAATGACTTCGCCGTCGCCGAGCAGCGCGGTCAGTTCCTCGAAACGGTCCTGGAGAACATCCAGCTTATTGAGCAGTGACGCTTTCATTGCGGTTTTTTATCCGAAAAGCTATCCGGTGAGCCCTCAAGGGCAAAGAGTTCCTGAGCCATGGCCAGCGCATCGAGGCGGCCTTCGGCAGAAAGCTTTTTCAATTGCACGCTAGGCGCATGCAACAGTTTATTGGTCAGGCCACGGGCCAGTTGCCCGAGCACGTCTTCGGCGTTGCCACCGTTGGCGAGCAGGCGCAGGGCTTTTTGCAGCTCCTCATCACGCAGGCGTTCGCTCTGTTGACGATAGGCCTTGAGCACATCGACCGCCGCCAGCTCACGCAGGCGCACCATGAAATCATCGGCGCCGACCGAAACCATCTCTTCAGCGGCTTGCGCTGCACCCTGACGACTCTTGAGATTCTCGGCGACCACTTCGTGGAGATCATCGACGCTATAAAGGTAAACGTCGTCCAACTCGCCGACTTCCGGCTCGATATCGCGGGGAACGGCGATGTCGACCATAAAGATCGGTTTGTGCTTGCGCAGCTTCAATGCGCTTTCCACCGCGCCTTTGCCGAGGATCGGCAACTGACTGGCAGTCGAACTGATGACGATATCGCTGCGCACCAGTTCTGCCGGGATGTCCGACAGCAACACCGCGTGGGCGCCGAACTGTTCGGCCAGCAGACTGGCGCGTTCCAGCGTGCGATTGGCAACGACGATGCGCTTGACCCCCAGCTCGTGCAAATGGCGGGCGACCAAAGTAATGGTCTCGCCGGCGCCAATCAGCAGGGCCTGGCTGCGCTGCAAATCACTGAAAATCTGTTTGGCCAGGCTGACGGCGGCAAACGCCACCGATACCGGATTTTCACCGATGGCGGTGTCGGTGCGCACCTGCTTGGCCGCGTTGAATGTCGCTTGAAACAGTCGTCCCAGCAGCGGACCGATGGTGCCGGCCTCGCGGGCCACGGCGTAGGCCGATTTCATCTGACCGAGAATCTGCGGTTCGCCCAACACCAGCGAGTCGAGCCCGGAGGCGACGCGCATCATGTGACGAACTGCCGCATCATCTTCATGCACATAAGCACTCGCGCGCAGCTCATCGAGACTTAAATGGTGATAGTCGGCCAGCCAGCGCAGCACGATATCGGCAGAAAGCTGATCCTGTTCTATATAAAGCTCACTGCGATTGCAGGTCGAGAGGATCGCAGCTTCGCGGCTGTCGGTCAGTCGGCAAAGCTGCTGCAAAGCTTCCACCAGTTGCTCAGGGGTAAAGGCCACGCGCTCGCGGACGTCTACTGAAGCAGTCTTGTGGTTGATACCGAGTGCAAGGAAGGCCATTCAAAGTCGCTGATGGTGACGTGAAGCCAGCAATTGTCCTACTTCGAAAGATTCAGAACAACTACCGCTGACTATTGTCCCAATCGTCAGCCCCTATAATGGGCACAACTGAGACTCGGTTATGTTTGGCCGAAGGCTTGTGTCATGATGATCCGACCGCAGGTTAGTCGTCCTCTTCCTATATGAATAGATCTTCCGCGTTGCTCCTCGCTTTTGTCTTCCTCAGCGGCTGCCAGGCTTTGGCTCCCGTGTCGACGGACGGTACGCCGTCGGTTGAAGACACCACGCCCGCGCCTGAAAAGCCCAAGGTTTACAGCTCGTTCAGCGAGGAAACCGTTTTCAGCCTGTTGAGCGCTGAACTCGCCGGCCAGCGCAATCGTTTCGACATTGCCCTGGATAACTACGTGACCCAGGCCATCAATACGCAGGATCCGGGCGTCTCCGAACGTGCATTCCGTATCGCCGAATATCTGGGCGCCGATCAACCGGCCCTCGATACCGCGCTGATCTGGGCGAAAAATGCGCCGGACGACCTCGAAGCGCAACGCGCCGCCGCCGTGCAACTGGCACGCGCCGGGCGCTATGACGACTCGATGGTCTATATGGAGAAAGTCCTGCAGGGCAAGGGCGATACCCATTTCGACTTCCTCGCGCTGTCGGCCGCCGATACCGATCAGGAAACCCGCAACGGCCTGATGAAAAGTTTTGACCGTTTGTTGCAGCGTCATCCGAACAACAGCCAGCTGATTTTCGGCAAGGCCCTGCTGTTGCAGCAGGATGGCGACAACAAAGCGGCACTGGCACTACTGGAAGACAATCCGCCGGAAGATGGCGAAATCGCTCCGATTCTGCTGCGCGCGCGCCTGCTTCAGTTGCTGAACCGTGGCGATGAAGCGCTGCCCCTGCTGCAAAAAAGCATCAAGAAATACCCGGACGACAAACGCCTGCGCCTGACTTACGCACGCATGCTGGTCGAACAAGACCGCATGGACGACGCCAAAGCCGAGTTCTCCAGCCTTGTGCAGCAATACCCGGAAGATGACGAACTGCGTTACTCGCTGGCCCTGGTCTGCCTGGAAGCCAAAGCCTGGGACGAAGCCAAGGGTTATCTGGAAGACCTGATCGCTCGTGAAAGCCACGTCGATTCGGCGCATCTGAACCTCGGTCGCATCGCAGAAGAGCGCAACGACCCGCAAGGCGCCCTCATCGAGTACGCCCAGGTCGGCCCGGGCAACGACTATCTGCCTGCGCAATTGCGTCAGGCCGATATTTTGATGAACAACGGCAAAACCGCTGAAGCGCAAAGCAAACTCGCCGCCCAGCGCGACGAGCAACCGGACTACGCGATTCAGTTGTACCTGATCGAATCGGAAACCCTGTCTGCCAACAAGCAGGACGACAAGGCCTGGAAAGTCTTGCAGACAGCCTTGCAGCAGTATCCGGACGATCTGAATCTGCTGTACACCCGGGCCATGCTCGCGGAAAAACGCAATGACCTGGCGCAAATGGAAAAAGACCTGCGCCTGATCATCAAGCGTGATCCGGACAACGCCATGGCGCTCAACGCACTCGGCTACACCCTGTCCGATCGCACCACGCGCTACGCTGAAGCCAAAGTGCTGATCGAGCAGGCGCACCAGATCAACCCGGAAGACCCCGCCGTACTCGACAGCCTCGGCTGGGTGAATTACCGCTTGGGCAATCTGGATGACGCCGAGAAATATCTGCGTCAGGCGCTGGAGCGTTTCCCGGATCACGAAGTCGCCGCGCACCTCGGTGAAGTGTTGTGGACCAAGGGCAACCAGCGTGAAGCCAAACAAATCTGGGGCAAATTCCTCAAAGATCAGCCCGACAGCACCATTCTGCGCAGCACCATCAAGCGCCTGACCGGATCCGAGACTCTTTAACTCATGTTTTTGCGCCACGTTATTGTTTTCAGCTTCATCGCCCTGCTCGCCGGTTGCTCCGGTTTTGGCACTCGCGAATCGGTCGAGGGCCACGGCAGTCCAGCTCAATGGGCCGCGAACAAACAACAGCTGACCGGCCTCGACGGCTGGCAGATCGACGGCAAGATCGGCATCCGCGCACCGAAAGATTCCGGTAGCGGCACGCTGTTCTGGCTGCAACGTCAGGATTATTACGACATTCGCCTGTCCGGCCCGCTGGGTCGTGGCGCGGCACGCCTGACCGGGCGTCCGGGCAAGGTCTCGCTGGAAGTCGCCAACCAGGGCCGCTACGAATCGCAATCCCCGGAAGCCCTGCTTGAAGAGCAGTTGGGCTGGAAACTGCCGGTGTCGAATCTGGCCTGGTGGGTGCGTGGCCTGCCGGCTCCGGACACTAAAAGCCGTTTGAATCTGGACGCCGACAGTCGTTTGGCCAGCCTTGAACAGGATGGCTGGAAAGTCGAATACACCGCCTACACCGAACAAAACGGTTACTGGTTGCCGGAGCGCATCAAGCTGCACGGCACTGACCTCGACGTGACGCTGGTGATCAAGACCTGGCAGCCGCGCAAGTTGGGGCAATAACCCATGACCGCTGCACGCCTGACTTTGCCCTCGCCGGCCAAACTCAACCTGATGCTGCATATTCTCGGGCGCCGCGACGACGGGTATCACGAGTTGCAGACGCTGTTCCAGTTTGTCGATTACGGCGATGAAATCACGTTTGCCGTGCGTGATGACGGCGTGATTCAGTTGCACACCGAATTCGCTGGCGTGCCGCATGACAGCAACCTGATCGTGCGCGCGGCAAAAATGCTCCAGCAACAATCGGGCTGTACGCTGGGTATCGACATCTGGATCGACAAAGTGCTGCCCATGGGCGGTGGCATTGGTGGGGGCAGTTCAAATGCGGCGACCACGTTGCTCGGCCTCAATCATCTCTGGCAACTGGGTTGGGATGAAGATCGCCTGGCTACTCTGGGCCTGACGCTGGGTGCCGACGTGCCGGTTTTCGTCCGTGGCCATGCGGCATTTGCCGAGGGTGTGGGTGAGAAACTGACCCCGGTCGATCCCGAAGAACCTTGGTATCTGGTGCTCGTACCGCAAGTCTCTGTTAGTACGGCAGAAATTTTTTCCGATCCTTTGTTGACACGTAACACGCCGCCCATTAAAGTGCGCCCCGTTCCCGAGGGAAACAGTCGAAATGACTGCTTGCCGGTGGTTGCAAGGCGTTATCCAGAGGTACGTAACGCATTGGATTTGTTAGGTAAATTTACCGAAGCAAAGCTCACCGGAACTGGAAGTTGTGTGTTTGGGGGCTTCCCAAGCAAAGCTGAAGCTGATAAAGTCTCGGCCCTTCTGACAGAGACCCTTACAGGGTTTGTAGCGAAAGGAAGCAACGTTTCGATGTTGCACCGCAAGCTGCAAAGTCTGCTCTAAAGGAACCAAGTGCACGGCACTTGATGCAACAGATACAGGGGCGTCGCCAAGCGGTAAGGCAGCAGGTTTTGATCCTGCCATGCGTTGGTTCGAATCCAGCCGCCCCTGCCATTTTCTATACTCATCCAGGTTACCCTCAGCCTCTAGGTACTGCGCGTGTCCAAGATGATGGTCTTTACGGGGAACGCTAACCCCGATCTGGCTCGACGTGTCGTACGTCAGCTGCATATCCCTCTCGGTGACATCTCTGTCGGTAAATTCTCCGACGGCGAAATTACTGCCGAGATCAATGAAAACGTTCGCGGTAAAGACGTTTTCATTATTCAGCCGACTTGCGCTCCGACCAACGATAACCTGATGGAACTGGTAGTGATGGCTGATGCCTTCCGCCGCTCCTCGGCTACTCGTATCACTGCTGTTATTCCTTATTTTGGTTATGCCCGTCAGGATCGCCGTCCGCGTTCCGCACGTGTGGCTATCAGCGCGAAAGTCGTCGCTGACATGCTTACCGTAGTCGGCATCGACCGTGTTCTCACGGTTGATCTGCATGCTGACCAGATTCAGGGTTTCTTCGATATTCCGGTAGATAACATCTACGGCTCCCCGGTTCTGGTGGATGACATTGAAGATCAGCGCTTCGAAAACCTGATGATTGTGTCCCCGGACATTGGTGGCGTCGTGCGTGCACGTGCTGTTGCCAAATCCCTGGGCGTGGATCTCGGGATCATCGACAAACGCCGTGAGAAAGCCAATCACTCTGAAGTGATGCATATCATCGGTGATGTCGAAGGGCGTACCTGCATTCTGGTCGATGACATGGTCGATACCGCCGGCACTCTGTGCCACGCGGCCAAGGCCTTGAAAGAGCATGGCGCAGCCAAGGTCTTTGCCTACTGCACACATCCTGTGCTGTCGGGTCGGGCCATCGAGAATATCGAAAATTCCGTGCTGGACGAGTTGGTGGTGACTAACACCATCCCGCTGTCCGCTGCAGCACAAGCCTGTGCACGTATCCGTCAACTGGATATCGCACCGGTTGTTGCCGAAGCGGTTCGCCGCATCAGCAATGAAGAATCGATCAGCGCGATGTTCCGTTAAGGGCCCTGCCCTTCTCGAAATGTCTCGTTGACGAAAAGCGCCCCGCCCCGGCATTCCTGTCGGGGCGGGGCTTTTTTGCCCATACCGTGTTCGGCGCTGGTCGCAAACGCCACTCGGTCATGGCTATTTTGGAGATACAAAATGAACGATTTTACTCTGAATGCTGAAGTGCGTTCCGACCTGGGGAAAGGTGCGAGCCGCCGCCTGCGTCGTCTCGCCGCTCTGGTTCCAGCTGTTGTTTACGGTGGCGAAAAAGCCCCTGAATCCATCAGCATGCTGGCCAAAGAAGTTGCCAAACTGCTCGAAAACGATGCTGCCTACAGCCACGTTATCGAACTGAACGTTGGCGGCAAAAAGCAGAACGTCATCATCAAAGCTCTGCAACGTCACCCGTCCAAGGGTCACGTTCTGCACGCTGACTTCGTACGCGTCGTAGCCGGCCAGAAACTGACTGCTATCGTGCCTGTGCACTTTGTTGGTGAAGAAGCTCCGATCAAGAAAGGCGGCGAGATCTCGCACGTCCTGAACGAAATCGAAGTAACTTGCCTGCCGAAAGATCTGCCTGAGTTCATCGAAGTCGACCTGTCGGCTCTGGAAATCGGCGCAATCGTTCACCTGTCCGACCTCAAAGCCCCTAAAGGCGTTGAGTTCGTTGCACTGGCTCACGGTGACGACAAAGCTGTTGCAAACGTACACGCTCCACGCGTTGCTCCAGAAGCTGAAGAAGGCGCAGCAGAGTAATTCACTCTGTCGTGCCTGAGTGAGCAAGTAACATCGCGGACTGGAACGTAGCGAGAAAGCGGGCGAGAACGCGGAGTTTACATCCATGGTAAATGAGCATTTTTCGTCCACTTTCGCCGCCTTTCCTGATCGCGGCGATGTTATTCACCACTCAAAGGAAGGGCCCCTATCGTGACTGCCATCAAACTGATCGTTGGCCTGGGAAATCCAGGCGCTGAATACGACCAGACCCGGCATAACGCAGGGGCCCTTTTTGTTGAGCGCATCGCTGACGCACAAGGTGTCAACCTTGTCGCCGATCGCAAATATTTCGGCCTGACCGGGCGCTATTCGCATCAGGGTCAGGATGTTCGTCTGCTGATTCCCACCACTTACATGAACCGCAGCGGCCAGGCCGTGGCGGCACTCGCCGGTTTCTTCCGCATCAAGCCTGAAGAAATTCTGGTGGCGCATGACGAACTCGACTTGCCTCCGGGCGTTGCCAAGCTCAAGCAGGGTGGCGGCCATGGCGGTCACAACGGGTTGCGCGACATCATTGCGCAACTGGGCAATCAGAATACGTTCTACCGTCTGCGGCTTGGCATCGGCCACCCAGGCGTTGCCAGTATGGTTTCAAATTTCGTCCTGGGTCGTGCGCCACGCGCCGAACAGGAAAAACTCGATGCCAGCATCGACTTTGCCCTCGGCGTGCTGCCGGATATCCTCGCCGGTGAATGGAACCGCGCGATGAAAAACCTGCACAGCCAGAAGGCCTGACTCTACTCCGAGGGGAAACACCATGGGATTCAATTGCGGCATCGTCGGCCTGCCTAACGTCGGCAAGTCCACCCTGTTCAACGCCCTGACCAAATCCGGTATTGCGGCCGAGAACTTCCCCTTCTGCACCATCGAGCCGAACAGCGGCATCGTGCCGATGCCGGATCCGCGCCTGGAAGCCTTGGCGGCCATCGTCAATCCGAAGCGCATCCTGCCGACCACCATGGAATTCGTCGACATCGCAGGCCTGGTGGCCGGCGCCTCGAAAGGTGAAGGTCTGGGCAACAAGTTCCTGGCCAACATCCGCGAAACCGACGCGATCGCTCACGTCGTACGCTGCTTCGAAGACGAAAACGTGATCCACGTTTCCAACAGCGTTGACCCCAAGCGCGACATCGAAATCATCGACCTGGAACTGATCTTCGCCGACCTCGACAGCTGCGAGAAGCAACTGCAGAAAGTCGCGCGCAACGCCAAGGGTGGTGACAAGGACGCGGTGGTTCAGAAGGCTCTGCTGGAGCAACTGATCGCGCATTTCACCGAAGCCAAGCCGGCACGCAGCCTGATGAAGAACATGAGCACCGACGAAAAAGCGGTAATCAAGGGCTTCCACCTGCTGACCACCAAACCGGTCATGTACATCGCCAACGTTGCTGAAGACGGTTTCGAGAACAACCCGCACCTGGACGTGGTTCGCGCCATTGCCGAAGAAGAAGGCGCGATGGTCGTTCCGGTCTGCAACAAGATCGAAGCGGAAATCGCCGAGCTCGATGACGGCGAAGAGAAGGACATGTTCCTCGAGGCCCTGGGCCTGGAAGAGCCTGGCCTGAACCGCGTGATCCGCGCTGGCTACGAGATGCTGCACCTGCAGACCTACTTCACCGCCGGTGTCGAAGAAGTTCGCGCATGGACCGTCAAAGTCGGTGCCACCGCACCTCAGGCTGCCGGCGTGATCCACACCGACTTCGAGAAAGGCTTCATCCGCGCCGAAGTGATCGCCTACAACGACTTCATCCAGTACAAGGGCGAAGCCGGTACCAAAGAAGCCGGTAAATGGCGTCTGGAAGGCAAGGATTACATCGTCAAGGACGGCGACGTGATGCACTTCCGCTTCAACGTCTGATCCGGGCCGTGGCAACACGCTATCGCGCCTGAAAAATCCCCGCATCACTGAGTGATGCGGGGATTTTTCGTTTGTGGACTTCATCAATTTCATCGCAGGCAGCGCGCGGCACCTACGTTATGATCAGTCGCGAGCCCAGCAACCGCGAGACCTGACGTGCCTCCACTGCCACCCATTGGCGTTGGTCCTGCGAGCCTTCCACTACCACGATTTCCTCAAGGATCTACCCGCCGTCGACTGGCTGGAAGTTCACAGCGAAAATTATCTGAGCGCGGGCGGTCGCGATCTGCAAATCCTTGAACGTCTGGCCCGGCACTACCCGATCAGCCTGCACGGGGTTGGGCTGGGCATCGGCTCGGTGCGCGGGTTTTCCATGGCGCACGTCGAGCGTATTCGCCAACTGGCCGCACGCGTTGAACCGTTTCTGGTGTCCGAGCACTTGAGCTGGGGCGCGGTCGAAGGCCGATGCCTGAATGATCTGCTGCCCCTGCCGCTGAACGAGACATCCCTGAGCCTGGTGTGCGAACGGGTCGACCAAGTGCAAACGGTGTTGGGTCGCCAATTGTTGCTGGAGAACGTCTCCACCAGTCTGCGCTTCAAAGACGACACCTTGGGCGAAAGTCAGTTTCTTGCCGAGGTCGTCACGCGGACGGGCTGTGGTGTACTTCTGGACATCAACAACCTCTACGTCAATCAATACAACCATGCTGAGCCTGCGCTGCCGGCCATGCACAAACTCGCGCGCGGCTGCGTGGGCGAGTTGCACCTGGCCGGGCACAGCGAAGAAGAAGGTCTGCTTGTTGACGACCATGCCAGCGCTGTGTCCGAACCCGTCTGGGCGTTGTACCGCGAGGCATTGAAACGCTTCGGCGATGTTCCGGTGCTGGTCGAATGGGATGCCTGTCTGCCGCCTCTGGGCGAATTGTTGAAACAGGTCGCGACGGCACGCGATATCGCCCGGGAGGTATTGCATGACGCTTGACCAGCTAGCGACCTTGCAGGAGCGTTTCGTCCGAGCGCTCGATGCTGACTCGGCAGCCTCGGTGTTGCCCGACGGCTGGTGCAACGGTCATGGGGATGACTGGCAACGTTTTTCCCGTTATCGAAAAGGGCTTTGGCAACATCAGGTGCAATCGTTGGGACTGACGTTTCCGGTGCTCACCGCATTGGTGGGTGAAGATTTTCTCCGCACGCTCGCCTATGACTTCGGGCGCGTGCACCCTTCACGACACCCCGACTTGAGCCTGTTTGGTGAACACCTTCCGGGATTTCTCACCCATTACCCGGCCGCCCGCGATTATCCATATTTTGCCGAGATAGCCGCACTGGAGTGGGCTGTCCACTGCAGCGCACGCACCGAAGAGATCGTCGCCTTGAGCGCGCTGGATCTCGCCGTGCTGAAGCCCGAGCAGATCGATGGGCGGCGATTGTCCCTGCATGCTGGTTGCGCGCTGTTGCACAGCGAGTGGCCGATAGCGGCCTTGTGGCAGGCCCATGTCGAGCACGCGCAAGTGCTGCCGGCTCTGCAATCGGGAAGTTATGTCACGCTGGTCTATCGGCAGGGCTGGCACGCCAGGGTGCGCCCGGTTTCTCCATGGGAGGCGGCGGCATTGAGCCTTTTCATCGCGGGCGCCACGCTGGGCGAAGCGTTGCTGGCGGCACAAGCACAATGGGCCACCACCAGACCCGCTGCGGCCACGGCACTGATCGACAGTGCCGCACTGCTCAGTCGTTGGTTGGGCGAGGCGTTACTCATCGCCACCGAAGATTAGCCGGCGCTCGCCTGTTGCAGCTCATCAAAGGTCACAATACGTCCGGCCATCGCGCTGGCCGCCACCGTGTACGGACTGGCAAGCCACACGCTTCCCGGTCCGGAACGCCCGGGAAAGTTGCGATTGATGGCACTGATGGTGACCTGATCTGCCGACACTGACTGCCCCGGGCCGCAGTTGGCGCAAGCACCGCATCCTGGCTTGATCAGCACCGCTCCCGCCCGTGCGAAGGTCTCCAGATAACCGCTCTGCTCACAGTAATCGTGGACATCCATCGTGCCGAATTGCAGAAACAGCCGAGTGTCGGCGGTAAGTGGGTACTGGTTATCCAGCGCCCACTGCAAGACCTCGTGATAGCAGTCGAAGTCGCTACGCTTGCCAGCGGTGCAGGAACCTCCATAGGCGATGTCGACCTTCACCGACTCTGGCAGATCGCCAACCGCCACGCCGTTGCCCGGATCGCCAGGTCGCGCCAGCATCGGTTGCAGCTGCGCGCCGTCGATGCGAATGGTTTCCCGGTAATGCGCATCGGGATCACTGCGCATCCAGTCTTGCAGTTGGAAATCGATGCCCCGCCGCTCCTTGAGAAACGCCACGGTTTTTTTATCCGGGGCGACAATGCCGGTCATGCCACCCAGTTCGGCAACCATGTTGGTCAGGGTCGCGCGCTCATCAAGACTCATGGCTTCGATCGCCGAGCCGGCATACTCGAACACTGCGCCAATGGCACCGCCGGCCTTGATTGACTCCATCTGCAGCAGATACAGGACCAGATCCTTGGCCATCACGCCTGGCGCCAGCGGCCCGCTGACTTCGATGCGCAAGGTGTCGGGGACCTTGCAGCGCACGTAACCGGTGACCCAGCTGTTGGCCATTTCGGTGGCCCCGACGCCGAAGGCCAGACAGCCCAGTGCGCCGGAGTGCGGGGTGTGCGAGTCGGTGCCGGCAATCACCTGCCCAGGTAAGGCGTAGCGTTCGATCATCAGGGCATGACAAATCCCCTCGGAACCGCTTTTGTCGTGCAATGCGCCGTGGGACTGCACGGGATATTGCAGGGAAAAATGTTCATGTCCGCGAGCCAGATCGGCGACACCGTCCAATAAACCCTGCTGGATATGCGGAATGCTTTGCGGCGCCAGCACCAGGTGATCTTCGAAGGCAATGATCCGCGCCGGATCGATCAGCTGCGCTGGCTGCCCGAATGCCTGATGCATCAGGTGCGCGCTCATTCCGGTGAAATAGTCATGGCTGAAACGGAAATCCGCAGCGATAAACACACCCTCGCCGCGCACTACCCCTCGCGTATCGGGATGCACATGGCGGCTGATGATTTTTTCCACCAGCGTCTGCGGCCCCTGCGCGACCGGGCTTGCGTCCGGTAACGGCCAACGCGCCGAGCGACTGTATTTGAGCAAGCCGCCGCTGCGAATGATCGCTTGGGTCAGCTCGTCACGTCCCTCCAGAAAGGTCGAAAACTCGATGGCTTCACCGGCCGCAATTCGCTCAAGCACGGAAAAGTCGGTGGTGGTCAGGATGCCGATGTTGTCGCAGTTCTGTTGGTAGATACGTTCAAAACTCTCGGCAACAATCAGTCGAATCCCCGCCGACAACTCGGCCACCGGTGAGGACTCCCGCGAAGATCCTTTGCCGTAGCGCTTGCCAGCAACAGTGATTTCAAACCCGGCGTTCTTCACCGCATTGCGGGCGATCGGCAATTGTTCACCGGCCTTGAATCCGACATAGGGGAATTCGCCCAGGCGTTCGTCGTACACCATCATGACGGTGACGGGGGTGATTTCGTCGGTTGAGATGTTGTCTCGCAGCGGCCCGGCCTCGGCCAGTGTCAGGTCCTCACCGTCGAGTTGGCGGCGAATGGCTTGAGGATTCTGCGAGAGGTACAGGACGCGTCCGGAAAAGCGTATGGCATTGTTCATAGATGTGGTCTCCTGAAAACCACTCTATCAGCGGCCACCGACGCTCGTGCTGACGGTTGGAGAACCCAGCGATGCCCATCGGAGACGAATGGGCAAACACCCGACGCGGCTTAGTCGGCGAGCTTCCCGGCAAGCGCCGTGCGCCGATGTTGCAGGCACAAACGAGCGATCCACAAGGCGCAACACAGCAGCAGCACGCAGGTAGCCATGAACACCGAACGGATGCCGATGTGCCCGGCAAAAAAACCGCCCGCCACCGGGCCTAGCACCTGTCCGGCATACTGTGCTGAGGTCGAGTAGCCGAGCATCCGCCCCACCGAACGGTCATCGACATTGTGCCGGATCAGTGCCGTCACGCAGGGCAACAGGCCACCGAGCGCCAATCCCATGAAAAAGCGCAAGACGATCAGTTGCCAGATGTTCGTGACGAACGCCTGCGGGATTAGCAGCAGACCGGCCAGTGCAAGGCTGGCGGCGACCACTTTCAGGCCACCGATGCGGTCGGCGATCTTGCCCAGACGCGGCCCGGAAATGATGCTGCCGAGCGCGGCGACCGACATGGTCAGGCCCGAATAAAACGTGACGCTATCAACGGCGTCCACCAACTGCTGCACGTACACGGTGATGATCGGTTCGATCGACATGTTGGCGACCATCAGCAACGAGGCCGTTGCCAGCATGGTCAGCACCAGCGTGCGCTGGCTGGAAGAGAGTGTGGTCGCTGCCGCCGTTTTATCCTGCGCAGCTTTCGTGCGCGGCGCGACACGCTCTTCGCGCACAAACAGGCACGTCGCCAGAAAATTGAGGAAGATGCAGCCGCTGGCAATGAAGAAGATGCTGCGGATATCCAGCACCGTTGGCAGCACCCCGCCAATCAAGGGCCCCACCAGACTGCCCGCCATGATCCCCGACGCCAGCATGCCCAAGGCCCACGCCGAGCGATCCTTGGGCGTCTGCGCGGCGATGATCACATACGATCCAGAGGTATACCCTCCGGCCAGTCCGACCAGAAAGCGCAGGATCACCAACTGCCAGACGTTTTCCGCCAGACCGATCAGGTCCATGGTCACGACCATGCCGAGACTGGCGCGAATCAGGTTCGGCTTGCTGCCATACCGATCGGCAAGACGCCCCCACAGCGGTGCGACCAGCGCTGCGGAGAGAAAAGTGGCGCCGTAGGCGATACCTGACCATTGCACGATTTGCGCGTGCCCCTCCACGCCCAGTTGCTCGATGTAGAGGGGCAGAAACGGCAGCAGCAAGGTCATGGCAACAATGTTGATGAAGGAGCCAAAAAAGCAGATGGCCAGATTACGCTGCCAATACAGGCTGTTCATGGAATGGATTCCTGGAAAATTGACCGCACGCGCGGGGCGTTGACAGCATCCCGCGCGTCCTTGGTGCGATGCTCAGACAGTCGCCACCGGCGTTACCGGCGATGCCACCGCACCGGTCAGGCGCAGGGGCGGAGCGGTCAACAGGCAACGGCTACGCCCTTGTTCACGCAGCCATTGGGCCAGCGGCGTCAGATACCACAGCTCTCCCAGATGGATACCCAGTTTGAACAGACACAGTTCGTGTAAAGGCAAAATCGGGTAATGCGGCAAGTCGAGTTTTTCCGACGGAAACGCCTCCACCGCATGGTTGTCGGCAGCAATGGCACTGATCTGTGCTTCATCAATCCAGCGTAAAAGTGCTTCATCGCGACCGTTGAGGTCAACACAAGAATGTTCCAGCAGGTGCACGTCCGGGTCGCCTTGCATGTCGACGAGCATCTGCGCAAACCCGGTGTGGAACAGCACGATATCTCCAGGTTCGACGACAATATTGTCGATATCCATGATCCGGCGGATATCGTCATAACCGACGCGGCGTTTTTCCCGGCCGAAATGCGCATGCAGATCGATCAGCACCGCCCGCCCCTGCATGCCGGTAGCCGCCATGTGCTCAATACCGAGAAACTTTGCCGGTGCCGGCGGAAAGTCGCCATGAGCATCCGGCTCGCGGACAATCTCGCCGAAAATATCGCGTTCGGCGCGGTAGCCGTTGTAGAAACAGCTTTGCAGGCGTCCGTCGCCATCGGCATCGAACAGGCTGCCGACTTGGGCGAGGCTGTCCCACTGGGTCGAATACTGGGTGCACAAGGTCACGGTGTGATCGCACAAAACATCAGTCAGGTGCGGGTCGTCCTGGCTCAATTCATAGTCGATGTTAGAGCGATTGTTACGCAGCACCGGTTTCAGAACGGGCGGCTGGCGGCGCGAATTCCATTTCGAGCCACCGGGCAGATCCAATGGCAGGCTCAGGCAAAACGACTTGCCGGCGACCACTTCAGCAGCGCCCTGGCGGATCTTTTCAGCGGTCAGCAAATTCAGTCGCCCCAGTTGATCGTCGGGGCCGAAATCACCCCAGTTCGAACCCGCCGGCCGTTGTTTGTAGCGCATGTGTCACTCCCTCAGACAAGTGGGCAGCCCGCAGGCTGCCCGTTTCAACTCAGATGAACATCTTCAGCACGGCTGACTCAGTTGTGCTCAGTCGGATCCGGCTCCGGTGGCAGCACGGCAAAGCGCTTGAAGCCCGGGCGCTGGCTGATGCGCTGGTACCAGGCATCCAGATGCGGCGTCACCGGTTTGTTGTCGAGCTCGAAGGTTTCGTAGGTTTGCGCGAGGACGCCCAAAGCGATGTCGGCGATGGTGAAGTAGTCGCCCGTGATGTACTGCTTGCCCGCCAGGTACTCATCGGCAATGGCCCAATTCTTCGCCAGGCGCGCTGACTGGGTGCGCACGGAGGTCATGTCGCGACGGTCCGGCGCCGTGCGGATCAATGAGGTGAACAATGGCACGATGTCTGGCCACAGTGCGCCCACCGACCAGTCCAGCCAGCGGTTGCAATCGGCATGCAGCTTCGGCTCGGACGGATACAGGCTGGCCGGACCATAGCGCAGCGCCAGATAACGCATGATCGCGTTGGACTCCCAGAGCACAAACTCGTCATCGATCAGCGTCGGCACCAGACCGTTGCGATTGAGCCGCAGGTACTCCTCGTCGTTGGTGCGACCGTACTGGCGACCGGCATCAATGCGTTCGAAATCCAGCTTCAGGTCTTCCAGGCACCACAGCACCTTTTTGACACACAAACCGCGCTCTCTGCCCCAAACTGTCAACATGACTGATCCCTCGTTCAATTTTATTGGTTGATTGGCATTGCTGGTGTCAACGGCCCTACTCGGCCGGCTTCTTCATGAACATTTCCCGGTACTCGGGCACTTGCAGCCCGGCCATGCCCCAGTTGTCGACATTGATTTCGTCGATCACCACCGTGGTACTGCGGGGGTTCTTCTGCAGTACGCGCTCCAATACTTCAGTGACTTGCGCGATCAATTCGCGCTTCTGCTCGCGGGTCACACCCTCATCGGTGATCTTGATATTTACGTAAGGCATGCGGCGCTCCTCATGGCAGTGGGCTGGATGTCCGGGGTGGTGCTGCAAAGGCTCAATTGCGCCTCAAGACCTCGCGCCAGCCGCGTCATTGCGCGGCGCAGCAATTCGGGTTTCTGGGCGAAGCAGATACGGATAAAGCCTTCGCCAGCCGAACCGAAGGCACTGCCAGGCGCAATGGCGACGCCATGTCGTTGCACCAGCGCCATGGCCAGCGCAAGGCTGTCGGTCACACCTTCCAGCCGAATGAACGCGTACAACGCCGCGTCGGGAACATGACACGTCACGCCCGGTACATCGGCCAGAGCGCTGCAGACGATCTCCCGACCGGTGCGGCAGTAGTCGCGAAAGCTGTCGACAAAAACGCTGTCCTGCAACGCCGCCAGTGCCGCCATCTGTACGAACGGCGCGACACCGGAATGGGTCAGCTCGATCAGTTCACCGAGCTTTTCCCGCTGCCCGGTGGGCACCACCAGCCAGCCGACGCGATAACCGGTCATGGCCCAGGCCTTACTGAAGCTGTTGCACACCACGAGGCGATCCTGGTCAGTGGCGAATTCGAGCATCGAAGGGGCTGAGCGACTGCCGTCGTAAGTCAGACGTGAATACACTTCGTCACTGATGATCCACACCCCGTAACGCCGACACAGCGTCAGGATCGCTTGCATCTGCTCGCGACTGGCCGTCCAGCCGGTGGGGTTGTTCGGTGAGTTGAGAAACAGCACCCGCGCGCCGGGCAACGCAACTTCCAGCGCGTGCAGGTCGAGCGTGAAACCGTGTTCTCCCGCGTCCAGCGCCACCTCCCGGACGTTGACACCTTTCAGCGCGGCAAGATTGCCCGGGTTGGGCCAGGCAGGAGAGATCAACACCGCGCTGTCGCCCTCGCGCAGCAACGCGGCAAAGGCAACGTTGATGGCAGCCATGCCCGACGCGGTCACGGCAATCCGGCTTTCATCGACATCGGTCTGGTAGAGATCACTCAGATAATCCGCCAGGCCCTGACGCAAAACCGGCATCCCGCGAATGTCCGGGTAACGCGTCAACCCGGCGTCAATCGCCTGCTTGAGCGCCACTTGGGCGCTGACAGGACTCGGGTGATCGCTTTCGCCGAAGCAGAGAAAATCCACATCGCCCAAGCGAAACGCTTCACGTGCAACGCCGACCAATTGCGAACCGGCAATGTGATCCAGATCGAATGCCGCCACGTGTTCGAACGCCGAGGCCGCCGCGTCGTCTGAGCGCTTGTAGTTATTCAGGGTAACCATGGACGCCATCCTCGGCCGGTTCAGGCAATCGAACGCACGTTCTGCGGTTGAAGGATTCGATCCTGGCGCTGCAGATGCCCGAGCAATGCATCGAGGAACGTGTTGGAGGAATTGAGGCGGATAAGGGCGCCATACACGATTTCCTTGATCACGCGAGGATCGTGCTCGACCGCGGGTTCGATGACGTTGTCGAACCAACCTTTGCCATGGATGGCGTCAATGCGGATATGCAGGTCGTGATAGGCCAGACCGAATTCCGGCAGGCCCAGGCGCCGCCAGCCGGCGACCAGTTTCTTGAAGCGCCGGGGCGCGAGATATTCGGTCACGCCGAAATAGCCGATGGCTTTGTAGTGATGCCGCGGGCTCAGCGCCAGGCACGCCGAAAGATTGCCGCACACTCGCGCTTCAGGCAGCAATGACTGTTCGATGTAGCGTGCATCGACCTCCAGCGCTTTCAAGGCTTTGCTGAATAACAGTGTGTGGACTTCACGCTCATCGCCGTTACCCATTTCATCGAAATAGTTCTTGGCGATCTCCATTTTCTCGGCGCCGACCGTGCCCACTTGCATCAGGGCGAGGATGTCGTCGAAGCGCGGATCAAGTGTGGTTTCCTGAGCCAGGAAAGTTCTGAACCCTTCGACACTCGCCTGATCGCGAAGATAGTTTTGAAAGAACGGATGCGCGCCCGCCGGATGTTGCGAAATCAATTGTTTGAACCAAGTAACGAATGCAGCGCCACCGGTGGGCATGACATCGAATATATCGGCAGGAATACCATCTATTTCTTTTTGCAGGATAGCCGGCTCAAGCAATGTGGTGATATCTGCAAATACACAAGAGACATCGACCTCTACTGTTTCCATGGCCGGAACGGAAAACCGGTAGTCATAAATGACGGCCAGCACTCGATGCAGTTCTTCGCGGGCCTGCGCTTGGCCAGAGGCGGCCAGACGCTTGAGGCGCAGGCATTCGTCGAGGACACGCTGACGCAATTCATTATTAAGCGCATACGGCTGAACGCCACTCGCCCCCTGGCTGCAGTAGTCGCTGATAAATGAAATCAAATTGAAATCTTGAGTTTGCATCAAATACTCCTTTTGACGAAAAGCCTGACTTTCA
This sequence comes from Pseudomonas sp. MC6, assembly GCF_054790575.1. Classification (NCBI taxonomy): domain Bacteria; kingdom Pseudomonadati; phylum Pseudomonadota; class Gammaproteobacteria; order Pseudomonadales; family Pseudomonadaceae; genus Pseudomonas; species Pseudomonas sp. MC6. The sequence goes on along the minus strand of NZ_CP186504.1, from coordinate 6,109,275 downwards.
TCCGCAAATAACAGCCAGACCAACTCACACTAAGCACACCGTATCAGTTGCACTTAGAGCCATTCAGTAGGTTGCTATTCAGTTGCGTTCTATAGTCCATTCAGGTTGTTCTAAAATCAATTCTCGAATTTTCGAACGCTTTCAACTTATCGAGAACGAAGGCGCAAAATGTCGTTCTGTTCATGTCGCGGGCAGCGGCTTTTTTTCCCGCTCATGGATGAACGGGTCGTCACGGCGCACTTCTAATACCGTGCAAAACCGTGTATTCGTAATACCAAAGAAGAAAGCCGCGAGCGCCCGCCAGTTGCTTTTTCGGGCGGCATAAACAATAACGATTCTTATTGTCGCGGTATGGAGATAGTTAAAAGTCTGTCGTACCCAAGGGATTGTCATGAATCACTTAGTCAGAAAGCTGGACTTCACTTCCTTGCGTCTGTTCGTGACAGTGTGCCAAGAGAAGAACATCGCCCGGGCCGCCGAGCGCGAGTGCATCACCCCTTCCGCCGTCAGCCGTCGTATCACGGAAATCGAAGCGATCGTCGGGCTGCCGATCATCCATCGCGAATCGCGGGGTATTTCCGTTACGCCGGTGGGCGAGATGATCATTCGCCACGCCAAGGCCATGATCGCCAGCCTGGAAAGTCTCAACGCCGAACTCTCGCAATTCACCTCCGGTGCCAAGGGCAGCGTGCAGATTGCCGCCAACCTGTCAGCAATCGTGCAGTTTCTGCCTGAAGACCTGGCCGCCTTCAAACGGCTGTTTCCGGACGTCGAAATCCTCGTCGACGAACACAACAGCGCGCACGTGATTCGCAGCGTCAGCGAAGGCAGCGCCGAAGTCGGTATCTGCAATGCCAACTACGGCACCGGCGAACTGGAACACTTGCCCTATCGCACCGATCGTCTGGTGTTGGTGGTGCCGCTCGGCCATCCGCTGGCCGAAGCCAACGCGGTGACGTTTGCCGACATCGTCAATGAAAGTTTCGTCGGGCTGGGTGAAGAAACCTCGCTGATGACCTTGCTCGCCCAGCGCGCGCGGGACATTGGCGGAGAACTCGACGTCAAGATCCGCGTCCGCAGCCTCGACGTGCTGTGCCGCATGGTCCACGTCAAACTGGGTGTGGCGGTGGTCCCGCAATTGGTCGCGGAGCTGAATGTGAATGCCCTCGACCTGCGGGTCATCCCGATCGTGGAGCCGTGGTCGACGCGCAAACTGGTGGTGGTGTTCCGCCACCGCGATCGCCTGACCGCCACGGCGGCGGCGCTGGTCAACTATCTGACCAACAAGCACTGAGGTGCTGACGCTCGCCAATCGGCACGGTAGCCATCTCGACATGTCACGTCTGGAAGTGGATCGACGAAGTAATATTTGGAAACACTTCCACCGGGACCGCTGCCATGACCATCACTGCCCGCCCCAGGACTCTGTACGAAAAGATCTGGGACGCCCATGCCGTTGACACCGATGCCGACGGTACGACGCTGCTCTACATCGACCGTCACCTGATCAACGAAGTCTCCAGTCCGCAAGCCTTCGAGGGCCTGAAGCTCAGCCAGCGCAAGCCTTGGCGAGTGGCCTCCAATCTCGCCGTGGCCGACCACAACGTGCCCACCAGTGATCGTGCCGGCGGCAAGATTCGCGACCCGTTCTCGCGCATGCAGGTGCAAACCCTTGACGCCAACGCCCAGACCTACGGCTTCACGTACTTCGGCATGAACGATCCGCGCCAAGGCATCGAGCACGTCATCGGCCCGGAGCAAGGCGCGACGCTGCCAGGCATGACGGTGGTCTGCGGCGACTCGCACACCTCGACCCACGGCGCCTTCGCCTGCCTGGCGCACGGCATCGGCACATCCGAAGTCGAACATGTGCTGGTCACCCAGACTTTGCTGACGAAAAAGATGAAGTCGATGAAAGTCCAGGTCGATGGTGAACTTCCGCCCGGCGTGACGGCCAAGGACATTGTCCTGGCGATCATCGGCAAGATCGGTACCGCCGGTGGCACCGGATGCGCCATCGAATACGCCGGCTCGACCATTGCCGCGCTGTCGATGGAAGGCCGCATGACCATCTGCAACATGTCCATCGAAGCCGGGGCACGTGCAGGGCTGATCGCCTTCGACGAGACGACGCTCAACTACGTCAAGGGACGTCCCTTGGCTCCGGTGGGTGAGCAGTGGGATCAGGCTGTCGAGTACTGGCACACGCTGCACTCCGATGCCGAGGCGCACTTCGACGTCGTGGTCAATCTGGACGCCAGCACCATCGAGCCGCAAGTGACCTGGGGCACGTCGCCGGAAATGGTCGCGCCCATTGGCGGCTCGATTCCCGACCCCGCCCAGGAGGCCGATCCGGTCAAACGTGACGGCATGCGCAAAGCCTTGGCCTACATGGGCCTGCAAGCCGGAACGGCGATCAACGATATCGTCATCGACAAGGTCTTCATCGGCTCCTGCACCAACTCCCGCATCGAGGATCTGCGCGCCGCCGCCGACGTCGTACGGGGTCATTCGCTGGCGCACAACATCAAACTGGCCATGGTGGTGCCGGGCTCTGGTCTGGTGAAAAGCCAGGCCGAACTCGAAGGTCTGGATCAGGTGTTCATCAATGCCGGCTTCCAGTGGCGCGAGCCCGGCTGCTCGATGTGCATGGCCATGAACGACGATCGCCTGAGTGTCGGCGAGCGCTGCGCTTCTACTTCCAATCGCAACTTCGAAGGACGCCAGGGTGCCGGTGGGCGCACGCATCTGGTCAGCCCGGCGATGGCCGCAGCCGCCGCGATCGCTGGACGCTTTATCGACATCCGCACCCTGCAGAATCCATCACCATAATAAGGACGTTACCGTGAAGCCATTAACCCAACATCGAGGCTTGGTCGTTCCCCTCGATCGAGTGAACGTCGACACCGACGCAATCATTCCCAAGCAATTTCTCAAGTCCATCCGGCGCACCGGGTTCGGTCAGAACCTGTTTGACGAATGGCGTTACCTGGACCTCGGCGAGCCGGGCCAGGACTGCGCACAGCGGCCATTGAACCCGGATTTCGTGCTCAATCAGCCGCAGTACGCGGGCGGTTCGATTCTGCTGACTCGCGCCAACTTCGGCTGCGGATCGTCACGCGAGCATGCCCCGTGGGCGTTGGAGCAATACGGATTCCGGATCATGATCGCGCCCAGCTTTGCCGACATCTTCTTTCACAACAGCTTCAAGAACGGCATGCTCCCGATCGTCCTCAGCGAAGCGCAAGTAGACCGCCTGTTCGACGCTGCCACCGGCGCCACACCGCTGCAGTTGACCGTTGATCTTGAAGCGCAACGGATCCGCGACGACCAGCACTCGCTGGATATCCCTTTCGACATCGATCCCTTCCGCAAGGCCTGCCTGCTCAATGGCCAGGACGACATCGCCCTGACCCTGCAACGTGAAGCACGTATTCAGGCGTTCGAGCAGACTCATCTAAAGCGTTTTCCCTGGCTGCTGAACACTTTGTAAGCGCCATCCGCTGACCGCGTTGCCGCACGGGACTGTCACCGTACCTTCGACACAATCCCTGCGGAATCGATGCCCCATAGCACCGGCGCGTGATATCGCCGATTGCCTGCGGGGCTGGAATGGATGCCGGTTGCCCTGTCCAGGGCCGCCGAGGTTTAACGGAGTGAGTACATGTATCCGATCAGTTTGTTGCATCATTTGGACCTGACCACGCTGAAGCTGCTGCTGTCGATCAGTGAGGAAGGCAATCTGACCCGCGGCGCCCGTCGAGAATCCATCGCTATCTCCGCAGCCAGCAAAAGACTGCTCGGCCTTGAGCAAGCCATTGGCCTGCCCCTGTTTATCCGTGAATCCAAAGGCATGACGCTCACCGCCGCCGGCGAGACCCTGCTCGACCACGCGCGGCAAATGTTGCAAGGAGTGCAACGCATTCACCTGCAACTGCTCGAGCACGCCCGCCAGGCGCAGGACTGTGTGCGGGTGGCGGCCAACCCCTCCTCCATCGCGCAATTCGTGCCGGACGACGTCAGCCAGTTTCTCAAGACGCACAAGAATATCTGCGTCGACCTTACCGAAGAATCGAGCCTGAATGTCTTGCAGTCCGTGGAGAATGGCAGCGCCGACATTGGTGTTTTCGCCGACAACGGCAGCGCTCACGGGTTGTACAGCGAGCCCTACCGACAGGATCGGCTGGTCATGGTCGTGCATGACAAGCACCCGCTCGCCACACGCGGACGCATCAGCTTCGAAGAGTCCCTGGACAATCACCACATTGGCCTGCATGGCAATGACTGGATCAGCCAACACACTCTGCAGGCCTCCCTCGCCGCCGGCAAACCGCTGAACATTCAGACCCAAGTGCCAAGCTTTGAAGTGCTCTGCCGCATGGTGCAGGCCGGTGTGGGCGTCGGCCTGATTCCGTATCAGGTGTTCACCAGCCTTGGGCCACCGAAGAATCTGGTGTCGCTGGATCTGCACGAACCCTGGGCCACCCGCAATCTGATGGTGGTGGTGCGCAATCCACGGCTGCTGTCACCGGCGGCCAGCAAGTTGTTCGGCCACCTGACCCATGCCAGCAAAGCGCAAACGGGCACCCTGTGGATGGCCCACGCCGGCGAGCGCAAGCCGCAAGACCGTCCTTCACTGCTGCGTGTTTCCTGAGCCCGGGTGATTTGATGAACCTGAAAGATCTTTTGGTTGCCACTGCCCTGGCCTCCCTCAATGCCGCAGGCGTGAGCGAAAGGGCGGACGCCGCCGATTCTGCCGCCACCGAAGTCTGTTACGGCGTGGCCAAAGCCGGCCATAACGATTGTGCCGATACCAGTTGCTTCCACTCCTGCTCAGGCATGAGCAGTGTCGACAATGACCCTGGCGAATGGACCATGGTGCCCAAAGGCACCTGCACGCAACTGGGCGGTGTGCCGCATGCACAGCCCCAGGCCTGCTCGGCACACACGGCCACCATCGCCCCGTCCACGGATCTGCAGGCCGGCGCGGCCTTGTACGCCCGAGGCGATCCGGCCCGTACCATTCCAGCCTGTGTCGCTTGCCATGGCCCGCAGGGTAACTCGCAAAACAGTGCTTACCCGAAACTGACCGGGCAATTCGCCGATTATCTCGATGGCCAGTTACAGGCCTTTCGCGACGGCTCACGGCCTTCTTCGGTCATGGCGGTGGCGGCGAAATCATTGTCGGATAAGGACATTACCGAGCTGTCCTACTATCTGGCGACACGCCCCCCGCTCACCGAAGCCAATCGCCTCAGAACCGAAGCCCTGCAAACCCGACTACGCGAGAACGATCGGGTGATCGGCGAGCCGTTCAGCGATTGCGACAGGGCTTGTCCGCCTCTGGTGCCGATCCCGGCCGGAGACTTCACCATGGGTTCACCCGCCTCCGAGGAACAGCGTTTCGGCAATGAACAGCAACATCCGGTGAACATCCCCAAGGCGTTCGCCATGGGGGTCACCAGCGTCACCTTCGATCAATGGCAGGCCTGCGTGGATGACGGTGGCTGCGCAGGCTACACGCCCAGTGATGAAGGCTGGGGCCGCGGCAATCGGCCGGTCATCAACGTCAGCCCGGGGGATGCCCGCGCCTACCTGCAATGGCTTAGCGCCAAGACTGGCCATCGCTATAGCCTGCCCAGCGAAGCACAATGGGAATACGCCGCCCGTGCAGGGACGAGCACGGCGCGCTGGTGGGGGGAAGCGGCCAGACGTGATCACGCCAATTACGGTCCCGACGATTGTCCGGCACAGATCCGCTGCGGGGGATTTGTATCGGGCCAGGACGCCTGGCTGAACACCGCCCCCACGGCCAGCTTCGCCGCCAACGGCTTTGGCCTGTACGACATGCTCGGCAACGTCTGGCAATGGACCGCTGACTGCTGGCACCACGACTACACCGGTGCGCCCGAGGATGGCAGTGCCTGGCAGGACGCGCAGTGCGGTCAACGGGTCATTCGCGGTGGCGCGTGGGGCAATATTCCCGCCTTCATCCGCTCGGCCAGCCGAGCGGGTTACAAGGTCGAGGGCCGCACCAGCAACATTGGCTTCAGAGTGGTGCGCGAACTTTAGAGTGACGGCAGTCGACAGGAGCGGATTGCCCGCTCCTGTCGGTGCTTCAGGCTTTTTGGGTGCGCGGCAGGAAGATCGCCAACACGCCAAACAACGGCAGGAACGAGCACAGGAAATACACGTACTCAATCCCGTGAATATCCGCCAGATGCCCGAGCAACGCCGCGCCAATTCCGCCAAAACCAAACATCAGACCAAAAAACACCCCGGCAATCATCCCGACATTGCCCGGCACCAGTTCTTGCGCGTACACCACAATCGCCGAGAACGCCGAAGCCAGAATGAAGCCGATCACCACGCTAAGAACACTGGTCCAGAACAGATCAACGTGGGGCATCAGCAGCGTGAACGGCGCCACGCCGAGGATCGAGAACCAGATCACCGCCTTACGCCCGATCTTGTCGCCGATCGGCCCGCCGAAGAACGTCCCCGCTGCTACCGCACCGAGAAACAGGAACAGGTGCAACTGCGAACTGGCCACCGACAGGTCGAACTTCTCGATCAGGTAGAACGTGAAATAGCTCGTGAGGCTGGCCATGTAGAAATACTTGGAGAACACCAACAGCCCCAGCACCACCAAAGCACTGATCACCCGGCCCTTCGACAGCCCGTGAGTCGCCGCTTGGCCAGCCTTGAGCTTGAACAGATTGAGGTGATGGGCGTACCAGCGACTGATGCGGTACAGCACGAACAGTGCAAACACCGCGAACAGACCGAACCACGCCACATTGGCCTGACCGAACGGAATGATGATCGCCGCCGCCAGCAACGGACCGAACGCGGAACCGGCGTTACCGCCAACCTGGAAGGTCGATTGCGCCAGGCCAAAGCGTCCACCGGAGGCCAGTCGCGCAATCCGCGAGGCCTCAGGGTGAAACGTCGAAGAGCCGATACCAATCAGCGCCGCCGCCAGCAAAATCAACGGAAAACTGCCAACCATCGACATCATCACGATGCCGATCAGCGTGCAGATCGAACCCGCCGGCAACAGCCACGGCTTCGGATGCCGATCGGTGTGATAACCGACCCAAGGTTGCAACAGCGAGGCGGTCAGTTGAAAGGTCAAAGTGATCAGGCCGACCTGAGTAAAGGTAAGGCCGTAATTGGCCTTGAGCATCGGGTAGATCGAGGGCAACACTGACTGAATCAGGTCGTTGATCAAATGCGCCAGCGCCACCGCGCCGATGATACGCATCACCAAAGGACTGCTTTGCGGAACAGCGGGCGCCGAGGCAGCGGCGGTCTGAACGTTGCTGATAGCCATGAAAGTTTCCGGACAGCAGATGGGTGCACACAGGCAGGTGCGTCAATGTGCCATTTTTCGGTGCGCAAGCGCCATCCCCTTAGCCAGCTAACTAACTGACCTGACCGAATCATGTAGGAACTGCCGCAGGCTGCGATCTTTTGATCTTGCCGTTAAAAACACAGATCAAAAGATCGCAGCCTTCGGCAGCTCCTACAAGGGATAGGTGATAGCGCAACGCCATGGTCTGAATCTTGCCTTGCTACTTGCCTTGAACGCGGCGCCCTTACAAAGGGCACCGACAATGGGAAGTTTCGCTACAGAGCCGGCCTACAGAGCGGGCGAGAGTGAACTTTCGAGGCCTTTTAGCAGGGCACAGGTCGCGATCGAAACGAGCGCGATGCACGCCGATGGTGCGTGGTGTCCAGAGGAGTCATGGGGCATGCAGGCTTTCCTTTCACCGGGGATCAAATTGCTGGGGCGGTTTGGCTTCGCAGGTAAATTCCAGTTGTTGTTTCTGCTGTTCATTCTGCCGTTGGCCGGCAGCCTGTTGATGATCGGCCAGGACTATCGCGACAAGCTCAATCTGATTTCCGGCGAACGCGCCGGCGTACGCCAGTTGCTCGCGCTGGATGCGCTGGACAACCTGCTCGCCGCCCAACGCGACCGCGCCGCCCGCTGGCGCGCCACCGAAACCAATCGCCAACCGACGCCGGCCACCCTCGCCGCCATGGGCGCGTTTGACGCGGTGCAACCGGCGGTTCTGCAAGCCACCACGGACTTGGGCAACGCGCTGAAAAACGAAGGCGCCGAAGGCGAAACCCTCACCCGCTATCAGGCGCTGCAAACCGCGCTCAATGGTCTGGATTCGAAAAGTCTGAGCAGCGTCGGCTGGTGGCCGGACGGTTACGACCGCTTCACCAACGCCCTCAGCGCCCTGCAAGCGTTGCGCGAGCAGATAGTCATGGACAATCGCCTGACCCTCGCGCCGTGGCTGGAAACCTACCTGTTGACGCAAATTTCCACGCAACACGCACCGGACCTGATCGAACGGGTCGGCCGCCTCGCTGCGGTCGGGCAGGCCTCGGTGGTCTCCGGCCAATTCACCCTGCAAAGCCGTCTGCAATTGCGCGACCTGCGCAGCCGCATCGGCGATGCCCGCGAGCAACTGGTGAAAACCGCCACGCTGCTCGAAGCACGCCTGCCGAAGGATCAGCAGAGCTGGGCCAGCCAATATCACGACAGCCTCAAACACCTCGACAGCGGCCTGAAGGTGCTGGATGACGGCGTGTTCGGCGGCAGCATCAACCTCAAACCGGAAGATTTCGAACGCAGCCTCGACGCTTTGCTGACCGATCTCGCCGCCCTGCGCCAACAGTCATTGGTATCGCTGGATCAGCGACTCGACGCCTATCACGGCTCGGCGATCCGTCAGTTCATCATCGTCGCGGCGATCTTCGGCTGCCTGCTGCTCGCGGCGCTGTACCTGTTTGTCTGCCTGCAAGCCTCTATCCGTCGCAGCGCCAGCGGCATCACCCTGCTCGCCGAAGCCCTGCGTGACGGCAACCTCAGTCTGCAAGTGCCGGTGGAGGGGCGCGATGAGCTGGCCGCGATCAGCACCGCGCTCAACGTTGCCGTAGTGCAACTGCGCAGCAGCATGCTCGGTGTCGATCACGAGACCTCGCAACTGAGCAACGCGGTGCGCAGCCTCAACGAACACTCCAGCGGCGCTCTCAGTGAAGTCGAAGCACAGCAGTTGCAGATCAGCCAGATCGCCGCAGCTGCCACGCAACTGGCCGCGACCTCGCAAGGCGTGGCGCAAAGTTGCGAACAGGCCTCCGGCAGCGCACAGCACACCCGGCGCATCGCGGCCGACAGCAGCCGTGACAGCCAGCGCACCACGGCGAGTATTCAGCAGCTCAATCAACGCTTGAACGACACCGCTGCAGCGCTGGGCCGGGTCAGCGAGCAAGGCCAGCAGATTCAATTGGTCGTCGACACCATTCGCGGCGTCGCCGAACAGACCAATCTGCTCGCGCTCAACGCGGCCATTGAAGCCGCGCGAGCTGGCGAACAAGGTCGCGGTTTCGCTGTGGTGGCCGACGAAGTGCGCAGTCTGTCGCAACGCACGCAGTCGTCCACCGCGCAGATCGCCGGCACCGTCGACAGCCTGCGCGCGACGGTCAACGAAGCCGTGAGTTTGATGGAAGCGGCGTGTGGTCAGGCGCAAACCGATGCCGATTCGGTCACTGGTCTCGGTGAGCGTTTAGGAGAAATCGCCAGCGCCGTGCAGAGCGTCACCGACACGTTGGCGCAGATCGCCACAGCGGTTGAGGAGCAAGCGAGTACCGCCGACGAAGTCAGCGGCAATATCCAGCAGGTAGATCAGGCGGCCGTGCGTTTGCTCGAAGGCGCGCGGGCGGTGAACCTCGCGGCGGACACCCTGAGTCAGGGCAGCCATGCCTTGAGCGCCAATACTGCAAGATTTCAGCTGCGTTGAAGCCCTGCCCGGCCCGGATTTTCCGGGCTGGAGGATAAGCGGTTGAAAATAAGAAGAAATATTTTAAATTTACGCTTGACGCTTTTCCATTTCAGGGGAATAATGCGCGCCACTTGGCTACATAGCTCAGTTGGTTAGAGCATAGCATTCATAATGCTGGGGTCCGGGGTTCAAGTCCCTGTGTAGCCACCAAGTACTAAAAACGGCTTACCGAAAGGTAGGCCGTTTTTTTATGCCTCGAGAAAAGTCTCGGTAATCGGTTACTTCAAAACATCCTTCTCTTCGTCGCTCGCTTTGGTTGCTGCCTGTGCGATCAGTGCATCAAGCATCTGCGCAATGACCTTCTGTTGGACCTTCGAAAGCTCATTGATGGACTGCAACCGTCGATACCACGTCGAGGTCAAGCTGCGCCTGGGCGTCTCGGTGTACGAGGGAACCCCGAGCAGGTCTTCAACAGGCACGCGCAGCGCAAATGCCATCTTCACCAGCGTCGTGACCGGCATGCTGCGCGTGCCCTCCTCGTAACCCTGAAAGGTCTGCCGGGAAAGACCTAAAGCCCGTGCAAACCGAGTCTGTGTGATCTCGTGAACTGTGCGTAAGTGAACAATGCGACTGCCCATCGCCACCAGAAAATCGCGATCCTCATTGGAAACACTCATGACAATGGCCGACTGAAAATAGAGTTGAATGGCAACGGACTTATCCCTTTCATCTGAAATCCATCCTGGAAAAAACGATAGAAACCATCCTCAGGTAAGGGCGCGTAAGTTGTCGACCTGAAAAATCTGTAGGAGAAATGTGGAGCAACCGCCAAGTTGCGGCGAGGTACTACAGGCGCGAAATGCCTTTTCAGCAAGCCAACGCCACCAACCCTTTCGCCCAGATTTGCCGCGTGCGCAAACCGACCATCGCCCGCCAATCCGGATCAGCCGGATAGAACTGCTCGAGCAGATTCACTTTGATCCCCCGCCCCGTCGCATCCAGCGGATCGCCATGCAAATGCAACCAATGGTCATCGCGCAAACGCCGATGCACATCCGGCCCCGGATACGTTCCGCACTCGATCACGAACGGCATCAACTGCACGTCCGGCAAGGCATTGAGCAACGCCTGCGAGGTGTACCCGGTAGCCGTCGCTGCCACTCCGGTTTCGCTCAAGGTGTCGGCGCCCGTGTGCAGCGTGTAAAGCCATGGGCCATAAATTGCCTGGGCCTGCGCGAGTGCCGGGTAAGGCGCCTGGGTGATAGTCAGCAACATCGGATGACCGTATTCACCAGCGCCGGTGTGCAGATCGAAACACATCACGGTTTCAGCGCCGGCCAGGTGCGCTTCGATGATTTGATGCAACGTGCGATTCGACCAACTCGGCGCGCGGCCGCCGTAAAACAGGCCGTCGGGATGGCTGTGTTGACCGCCCTCGACAATCGACATCACCGCTGGCCAGCCGTGCTCTTTGATCTGCGCATCGAGCAAGGCGTCGGCACGCTGACGCTCGGCGCCATTCAGATCAGTGCAGGCGTAGATTTCATGCAGTGCGGCGTACGCGCGGTTATCCGGCAGCGGCCCGGTAAAATCGAGGTGGTTGCGGTTGAGGTCGATGTTGTCTTCGTTGACCCGGCGCCACCACGCCGTGCCCCATGGGTTGATCAGGTGAACCATGACCACCGCAACATCCTTGGGCAGCGAACCCGGTTCGAAGGTTTTCAGCCAATCGATCTGACAATCCGAGCCGTAATAGCCCTCGACGCCGTGAGTGCCGCTGAGCGCTACCAGTCGGCGTTTGGCCTGTGAATCGCCGAGCACGGCGACGTCTGTGCTCAGCGGTTCGCCAAAAGGGCCGCAACTTGGATGTGCGTAGGAGGTGAGCGTGGCGCCGGCGGCAGTGGCGGCAGTGATGAACTGTTCGCGTTGATCGCGGTAGCTGGATTCGGTGGGGAACTCGCTGTGCATGCGTGGCCTCTTGTGATTTTTATGCCTTTACCTGTAGGAGTGAGCCTGCTCGCAATAGCGGTGGTTCAGTCAACACTGATGTTGGCCGTAATGACGCTATCGCGAGCAGGCTCACTCCTACAGGGGATGTTGGTGCTCCATAAATTTGAGCTTGACCCTAGCGAACATCCGCCCCGAAAAGAAAGACAAAAATGCCCATCGGTTTGCGTCGCGACCGAGCGGTCGATAAAGTCCCGAAGACTTTTATCCCACGGACGGAGAGCCCGCGTGTTTTCAGCCTTGCCCTTGAGCCGCTTTCGCCTGCCAGCCCTGACACTGATCATCAGCGCCCTGACCCTCACCGCGTGCAACGCCCCGCCCTCTTCGACCCTGCCGCTGGCACCGGAAGCTGCTTCCGGTTTCCGCACCGATCTACAAACCCGTCACGCCAGCAAACACATGGCCGCCGCAGCCAATCCCTTGGCTGCTGAGGCCGGGCGCGAGATGCTGCGTCAGGGCGGTTCGGCGATTGATGCGGCGATTGCGATGCAAGCAGTGCTGACCCTGGTTGAGCCGCAGTCTTCCGGGATCGGCGGCGGCGCGATGATCGTGTTGTGGGACGGCAAACAGGTGCGCACGTATGACGGTCGCGAAACCGCACCGGCCGAGGCGACCGATAAGCTGTTCTTGCGTGCTGATGGCCAGCCGATGTCGTTCCCGCAGGCGCAGATTGGCGGTCGTTCGGTCGGCACGCCGGGCGTGTTGCGCGCGCTGGAGATGGCACACAAACAACACGGTCGCCTGCCATGGGCGAAGCTGTTTGCACCGGCGATCAAACTGTCCGAGCAAGGCTTTGCGATATCCCAACGTTTGCATTCGCTGCTGGAATCCGACCCTGTTATCCGCAAGTCGCCTGATATGGCGAAGTACTTCCTCAATGCCGATGGCAGCGTCAAAGCCGTCGGCACACGTCTGCAAAATCCGGCGCTGGCTGCGGTGCTCAAACGCATCGCCAGCGAAGGCGCGGACGCGCTGTACAAAGGCCCGATCGCCGAAGAAATCGTCGCCAAGGTGCAGGGCCACGCCAACCCCGGCAGCCTGTCGATGAACGATCTGCAGCGCTATCAGGCCAAGGAACGCGCGCCGCTGTGCACCGATTACAAACGCTGGCAGGTCTGCGGCATGCCACCACCGTCGTCGGGCGGGATCGCCGTGGCGCAGATTCTCGGCACATTGCAGGCACTGGAAACCCGCGATCCACGCCTTTCCGTGACACCGCTCAAACCAGTAAAAACCGACACACCGGCGGGCATCGAACCGGTGCCACTGGCAGTGCATTTGATTGCCGAAGCCGAACGTTTGGCCTACGCCGACCGCGCGCAATACGTCGCTGATACCGACTTTGTGCCGGTGCCGGTCAAAGGCCTGGTCGACCCGGGTTATCTCGCCAGCCGCGCCAGCCTGATCGGCGAGCGCAGCATGGGCAGCGCCAAACCGGGCACGCCACCGGGCGTACAAGTGGCCTACGCCCCGGACCGCTCGCCGCTGCGCATCTCCACCTCGCAAGTGGTCGCGGTGGATGACCTCGGCGGCGCCGTGTCGATGACCACCACCATCGAAGCCGCGTTCGGTTCGCACCTGATGGTTCAGGGCTTCTTGCTCAACAACCAGATGACCGACTTCTCGTTCATCCCCGAAGAAAACGGCCAGAAAGTCGCCAACCGCGTCGAGCCCGGCAAACGCCCACGCTCGTCGATGGCGCCAACGCTGATCTTCGATCGAAACAGCGGCGAATTCGTCGCCACGGTCGGCTCACCCGGCGGTTCGCAAATCATCGAATACGTGGCGAAAACCACCGTCGGCCTGCTCGACTGGAACCTCGACCCGCAAAGCGCCATCAGCCTGCCCAACTTCGGCAGCCGCAATGGCCCGACCGAACTGGAACAAGGCCAGTTCAGCCCGGCGCTGATTCAGGCACTGAAGGACAAAGGGCATGCCGTGAACGAAATCGACATGACCAGCGGCACCCAGGCCATCGTGCGGGTCAAGGATGCGCAGGAGAAAGCGTCGTTGGAGGGTGGCGCGGATCCACGGCGTGAGGGGGAAGCGTTGGGGGATTGAGGCTAGGACGCAAAGAGAAAAGGCTTACCGTGAGGTAGGCCTTTTGCTTAGCACACTGCGTATTTCAAATCGGGATGTTTAAAAGCTGCGAGGTAAACAGAGAACCGTCCCACAAGGTTTTCAGGTTGTCCGTCGGACGTCAGCTCTCTAGCCTGTACTCGTCGCTGCCAATTCAGTGACCGGGATTGGAAACCCCGAGTAGAACCGAGCGCACAAGCGCCTTTCATAACGTATCCTTGCGCACCTTCATGGTGTGCACTCCGTTATGGCGGCTGTGCGCGGGAGACCTTAGGGTCAACCGGGTTCTCCGTTCCCCGGGTTTCCAACCTGCGCACAGCTGCCACCTATTCGTTCGGAAACCGAATCGGCCAGCTCCAATCCTGATCGGAGAACACCATGAAAAAACCAACACCCAATCCCCCAGAAACAGACACCGACCCAACATCCCCGTACGCAATCATCGACAGCAAAAAACTCAACGAAGCGGCCGACCGCGCGCTCGACCACTACCTCAAACCGACCATTCACATCATGGCGTCCGCCCGCGTCGCTGAACCCATGTACCTCGCCAACCCGGTTTACGACACCGAATCGCTGCTGGCCAATGCCAGTGAGTCATTGGGTTCGGTCACCGAGATGCTCAACAATTTCGCCGCCGTGCTGGATATCGCGCACCGCAAGACCGCGCTGGGTATCGCGCAAATCGTCATGCTGAGTGAGCTGGCGGTGAATCAGGCGCTGGATAACGTTCAGCCGGTTACGTAGTTTTCGCAATGCATAAAAAATCCGATGCCGTGCAGGCATCGGATTCTTATTTCCTGGCGTTGCCCGGAATAAACCTGGCGTCCCTTTTTGCCCTATTAGGCGGACTCCTTTGAAGTGGAGTAATCCATGAAAGTACGCCCAATTCATAACGAAGACGACTATCGTGCGGCGCTCAAAAACGTGTCTGCACTTTTCGACAACGAGCCAGTACCGGGCACTGCTGAAGGGGATCACTTCGACATCATGATCAGCCTTATCGAAGCCTACGAGGCCAAACAGCTTTCACATCCAAGATCTATGGCTCAGCGATTAGCCACCAGATGCGCACCGAACAGCAGATAGCAACCGCCCGCGAAGCGATCCAGCCATTGTCGCGAACGCTCATACACACCGGCAATCCGCCGACTGGCGAAGAACAGCGCCACGCAGCAATACCAGCTGAACGACAGCGTCGCCATGGTCATCACCGCCAGCGCCAGCAACAGCGGCGGGATGTGAGCCGGCATGGCGGTGGCGAAGATGGTGGCGACGAACAGTGCTGACTTGGGGTTGGTCATGTTGCCCAGAAATCCCCGCCCGTAAGCGCCGAGCAACGTTTGCTCGGAGGTATCGAGCGTGCCCGCGACGATCGGCGCCTTGCGCTTGAACTGCTTGAGCCCGAGGTAGATCAGGTAGCAGCCACCGGCAATCTTGAAGCTCAGGTACAGCGTCGGCGCGGCACTGAACAGCGACTGAATGCCCAGGCCACCCGCCAGCCCCCACAACACGGTTCCGCTGGCCACGCCGAGCGCCGCGATGACACCGTGGCGGCGGGAACGGCTGACCGCCAGTTGCGCGATGTTGAAGAAGTTCGGGCCGGGGGTGACCACCGCGACTGTCCACAACAGGGCCAACGACAGCAACGGCGCCAGATAACTCGAAAGGGAAAGATCCATGGGGGTATGCGCCTGATTGGGTTCGACGATGCCCTCTACCTTGCAACATCCTGCAATGTTTTGCCATCAGCCGTCATTTAGACCGCTAACGTCTTGCCATCCACCGCATCACCAATCTTCAGAAAATGCCCGCCTGCCACGTGGTGCAAGGTGCGCAAACCGTCATGCCCTTCGAAATGCCAGCGCCCGTCGCTGAACACGCGTTCATCGGCGTGGGCAGCGATGACTTCGGCGAGGAACAGGTCGTATTGCTCATGGTTGCGCGGCTCCGGGAGCAAACGGCATTCCAGCCAGGCGACGCAGCCGTCGAGCAGAGGGGCTTGGACTTGTTCGCCGGCAAACGTCTGCAAGCCGTACGCCTGAAACTTGTCTTGCCCTTGGGTTTGGGTGATGTCCAGGCCCGAGGTATTGCCGACGGTTTGCACGATATCAGCCTGATTGACGCACGGGACGTTGAGCACGAAGGTGCCGGACGCTTCGAGCAACTGGCGGGTCCAGGTGGATTTGTCGAGGACGACGGCGACTTTCGGCGGCTCGAAATCCAGCGGCATGGCCCAGGCGGCGGCCATGATGTTGCGCTGACCGTCGTGGGCGGCGCTGACCAGCACGGTCGGCCCGTGGTTGAGCAAACGGTAGGCTTTGTTCAGGGGCACCGGGCGGCGGTGGGAATCGCTCATGGGAGTCTGCTCCGGGGGAAAAGGAGCAGATTGTAGCGCCAGCATCGAAATACAGGCAGGTGAAAACTTTGTAGGAGCTGCGGCGTTTCACTCGACAGCTCCTACAGGGGTTGTGTGCAGGTCAGTTGGAGAGTTGATTGGCGAATTGTCCGACGGCATTCACGACTTTCTGCGCACCGTCCTGAATCTCGACAATCACCGTGCCCGCCTCTGCCGCCAGCGCCAGCCCCTGTTCAGCCTGAAGCTTGCCGTCGGTCATCAGCGCTACGGCGTTGCGCGCCATTTCCTGGTTCTGCCGCACCACGGTGACAATCTCTTCGGTCGCCTGACTGGTGCGCGAAGCCAGTTGCCGCACTTCGTCGGCCACCACCGCAAAGCCACGACCCTGCTCACCGGCGCGCGCCGCCTCAATGGCAGCGTTGAGCGCCAGCAGGTTGGTCTGTTCGGCAATGCCGCTGATGGTTTTGACGATGGTGCCGATCACCTGCGACTGCTCGTTGAGTGCTTCGATGCCCTCACCGGCGGCTTGCATGTGTCGCGACAGATCTCGCATTACGTTGACCGCTTCAGTCACCACCGTGGTACCGCGCTGGGCGGTGCTGTCGGTTTGCTGCGAGGTGCTGTAGGCAATGCTCGCCGCGTCGGCGACGGCTTGTTCGCGGTTGACCTGATCAGTGATCACGGTGGCGAACTTCACCACTTTGTACAGTTTGTTGTTGGCATCGACCACCGGGTTGTAGGACGCCTCCAGCCACACCGTACGACCGTGGCTGTCGACACGCTTGAAGCGGTCAGCCACGAACTCACCGTTGTTCAGACGCCGCCAGAAGTTCTGGTACTCGGCGCTGTTGTATTCCTCCGGGGTGCAGAACAAGCGGTGATGTTTGCCCTTGATCTGCGCCAGGCTGTAACCCATGCCGCTGAGGAAGCGATCGTTGGCGTTGAGCACATTGCCGTTGAGGTCGAACTCGATCACCGCAGTCGAACGCACCAACGCACCGATCAGGTTTTCGTGTTCACGCGAGGCTTCGATGGTGCGGGTCAGGTCGCTGGCAAACAGCGAAATGTGCTTGATCCGCCCATCCGAAGAACGCACCGGCTGCACAATCGATCGCAACCACGCTTCTTCACCATTGCCACGCAGCAGGCGCACGGCACCGGCGAAGTGCTCGCCGCGGGTCATGGCGTTTTTGAAGCGGTGATGGAATTCGTCAGTCTTCACATGCGCCGGGACGATGTCTTCAATCGCCCGACCGATCAGGTCCTGACTCTTGTAGAGCATCTCGGTGAGGAAGTTCTGGTTGACCGATTGAATGCGCCCGTCGGGCTCAAGGTTCAGCACCAGCATCTCGCTTTCCAGGCTTTCCTTCACCTGCACGAGGCTGGAGAGTTCTTCACGAAGAGCGGCCAGCTCTTGCTTCAGGCGTTTGTTGAACATGGGAAAGTACCGGTGGGCAGGGTAGAAAGCGGGATGCAGCCTAACCATCGGCCTTGAAAATCTTTTCTGAAGAGCGCTCGCGACCGGTCAGTCAAAAATAATCTCAACAGGCCATTGGACCTCTCAGCCCTGCGCAAGCCAGATACAAAACCCAGCGCTCTGGCCCGGCCATATCAGGTATTCTCAAGATAAATTGCAACAACATGTTGCAGCTATCCGCCCGATAAGGAGTTCCGTTTTGGATTTATCGACCGCTGCCTGGATGGTTCACGATACCCGCCTGATTCTCTGCTGCCTGCTGGCCATTGCGACGATCATCGTGTTGATCAGCGCCACCAGACTTCCGCCCTTTCTCTCGATCCTGATTGGCACTTTCATCGCGGGTGTCGGCGCCGGTTTACCGCCCGAAGACGTGGCCAAGGCGTTCAGCAAAGGCGCCGGGGCGATTCTCGGTGAAGCAGGGATCATCATTGCGCTGGGTTCGATGCTCGGAGCGCTGATGGCCGAATCCGGCGCCGCCGACCGCATTGCCTCGACCTTGCTCGGGCTGGGCAAAGGCAAGTCGCTGCCGTGGGTGATGGCGTTGGTGGCGATGGTGATTGGCCTGCCGCTGTTTTTTGAAGTGGGTCTGGTGATGATGGTGCCGATCATCTTCGTCATGGCTCGCCGTTCAGGTCAGCCGCTGCTGAAAATCGCCATTCCGGCTCTAGCCGGGATGACCACGCTACACGCTCTGATGCCGCCGCATCCGGGGCCGCTGATTGCGGTCAGTGCGTTGCATGCCGACCTCGGGCTGACCATGTTGCTCGGCTTCAGCATCGCCATCCCGGCGGTGATACTGGCCGGGCCGCTGTACGGCAATTGGCTGTCGAAACGCATGCACGTCGATGAGCCGGCAGAGCTTGGTGCTTTGTTCAGTGCGCCGCCGAAAGCGCCGCGCCAGCCGAGTTTCGGCATATCGCTGCTGATCATTTTGTTGCCGGTGCTGCTGATGCTCGGCAGCACCCTGGCGAAAGTCGCGATGAGCCCGGAAAGCAGCGTCGCCCTGAGCCTGAAGTTCCTCGGCGAACCGTTGGTGGCGTTGAGCATTGCAGTGATGGCGGCGGTGATCTGCCTCGGTTGGGCCAACGGCATGCCTCGTGAAGACGTCGGTGGCACCCTGCGCAAAAGCCTCGCGCCGATTGCCGTGCTGTTGCTGACCATCGGTGCCGGCGGCGGCTTGAAGCAGACCTTGCTGGACGCCGGCGTCAGTCAGACCATCAGCAAAGTCGCCGAGGGCGCGCACATGCCATACCTGTTGCTGGCCTGGCTGATCGCCGTGGCCTTGCGTCAGGCCACAGGCTCCGCGACGGTCGCGACCACGACGACGGCGGGAATTCTGGCGCCGATGATGGCGGGACTCGCCGCGACGCAAAGTTCATTGGTGGCGTTGGCGATTGGTGCCGGCTCGGTGTTCTTCTGCCACGTCAACGACGCCGGGTTCTGGATGGTTCGCGAGTACTTTGGCTTGCAGCTGAAACAGACCATCTGGGTCTGGTCGATCCTGCAAACCATCGTCTCGGTGGTGGGCCTGGTGGGAACGTTGCTGTGGTGGCACTGGTTGACGTGACGGCCTCGGCGGGTTTTCGCTGAGGCGGTTAACTTGCCTTCAGGAACAAGGCGCCACGGATTGGCTGCCGACTCGCGGCATACGCGCGCCGAAATACGCCGCACTGAGGATGCCGACCATGCCCATCACCGCGCAGAACATCACGCAGATCCATGGACTCCACGGCATCAGACCGATCAGCAGCAGCGGTGTGATGCTCGCCCACGCGGCGTAGGCAATGTTGTAGGTAAAGGAAATGCCTGACACGCGAATACGTGCCGGGAACAACCCGACCATCACCGACGGCACCGCGCCGACCACACCGCAAGCCAGACCGGCCACCGCGTAAGCCAGGCCTACCCAGTTACCGCCCATGATCAAACAGCCATACAGCACGCCGATGCCCAACGGCAGTAGAAGGCTATACAGCATGACCGTGCGCCACGCGCCAATTCGGTCGACCAGCAATCCGGCAATCACGCAGCCTATATTGAGAAACACGATGCCCAAGGCACTGAGGGCAAAGGTGTGGCTGGCGGTCATGCCGAAGGTTTTCTGCATCATGGTCGGGGTGATCACCACGAACACCACGACCGCCGAGGTCAGCACACAGGTCAGCAGCATCGCCGGCCACATGGCCAGTCGATGCTCACGCAGCACCGTGCGCAACGGCAGTTCAACCCGCGCTTCACGCTGCGCTTCCATGGCCATGAACACCGGGGTTTCGCTCAGCCAGCGGCGCAGGTAAACGCCAATCACGCCAAACACGCCACCGAGCAGGAACGGGTAGCGCCAGGCGTAATCGAGGATTTCCGCCGGGGTGAAGACTTGTGCGAGAAACGTCGCAGTCAACGCGCCGATCAGGTAACCGAAGGTCAGCCCGGCCTGCAAAAAGCCCAGGGCGTAACCACGATGGCCGGCCGGCGCGTGCTCGGCGACAAACACCCAGGCACTCGGCACCTCACCACCGACCGCCGCGCCCTGGAGGATGCGCAACGCCAGCAACAGCAGCGGCGCGAAGTAGCCAATCTGCGCATAGGTCGGCATGATCCCGATCAGCAGGCACGGCAGCGCCATCATCAGGATGCTCAGGCTGAAGACTTTTTTGCGTCCGAGTTTGTCAGCGAAATGCGCCATCAGGATCCCGCCCAGCGGCCGCGCCAGGTAACCGGTGACGAAAATCCCGAAGCTTTGCAGCAGACGCAGCCACTCGGGCATTTCCGGTGGAAAGAACAACTGGCTGAGGGTCAGGGCGAAGAAGACGAAGATGATGAAATCGTAGATTTCCAGCGCGCCGCCAAGGGCCGCAAGACCGAGGGTCTTGTAGTCGGAACGGCTGAACGGCGCAGGTTTGGCCGGGGATTGGGCTGTCATGGCAAAGAACTCGGAAACAGGCAAAAAACCAAGGCGCCCATGGTCTACGCAAATGGGCTGGTGGACAACCCGTTAGACCATAGTCCCGGTTTTGCAAAACCTGCTCACAAAGCATCGGCTGTTGAATTACTGTTAAAGCCTGTCCAGCGGGACCACGCCAACGCCGGCCAACCGCCGTGAACCCCATGTGGGAGCGAGCCTGCTCGCGAAAGCGCCAGCCCAGCCAACTTCAATGTTGAATGTGCCGACCTCTTCGCGAGCAGGCTCGCTCCCACAGGGATCTCTGTGTTGTCGAGATCGGCGAGCGTTCCCGCGGACCACAATAACCATAAAAAATCCGAGGTACTTCCTGTGGCCGTTGATATCGAAGATAGCCGCTCCGCACGCTTTGCCCTGCGCTGTTCAAGTTTCGCCGAACGCTGGTTCCCCGATTCCTGGGTGTTCGCCGCGCTGGCCGTGATCATCGTCGCCCTGGCCACACTGGCCATGGGCGCCAAACCCACCGCTGCGGCGATGGCGTTCGGAGACGGCTTCTGGAGCCTGATCCCGTTCACCATGCAGATGGCCTTCGTGGTGATTGGTGGCTACGTAGTCGCCAGCTCGCCACCCGCCGTGAAACTGATTGACCGGTTGGCACGCATCCCGAAAAACGGCCGCTCCGCTGTGGCGTGGGTCGCGCTGATTTCGATGGTCGCGTCCTTGCTCAACTGGGGCCTGTCGCTGGTGTTCGGCGGTTTGCTGGTGCGCGCCCTCGCCCGCCGCACTGATCTGAAAATGGATTACCGCGCCGCCGGCGCCGCGGCCTATCTGGGCCTTGGCGCGGTGTGGGCACTGGGTCTGTCGTCATCGGCTGCGCAGTTGCAAGCCAACCCCGCCAGCCTGCCGCCGTCGATCCTGTCGATCACCGGGGTGATTCCGTTCACCGAAACGATTTTCCTCTGGCAGTCCGGCGTCATGTTGCTGGCGCTGATCGTGATCTCGATCATCATCGCCTACGCCACCGCCCCCGGGCCGAATTCGGCGCGCGACGCCAAGGCCTGCGGCATCGACCCGGCCTTCAACCTGCCACCGCTGCAACCGCGGACGCGGCCGGGTGAATGGCTGGAACACAGTCCACTGCTGATCATCGTGCTGGTGCTGCTGGCGGCGGGATGGCTGTTCCACGAGTTTTCGACCAAACCGGCGATCACCGCGATTTCCGGGCTCAATACCTATAACTTCCTGTTCATCATGCTCGGCGCCTTACTGCACTGGCGCCCGCGCAGCTTCCTCGATGCCGTCGCGCGTGCGGTGCCGACCACCACTGGCGTGTTGATCCAGTTCCCGCTGTACGGCTCGATTGCCGCGCTGATGACCACGGTCAAAGGCACCGATGCGCAAACCCTGGCGCACCACATCTCGACGTTCTTCGTCAGCATCGCCTCCCACGACACTTATGCGCTGTTGATGGGCGTGTACTCGGCGGTTCTCGGTTTCTTCATTCCATCCGGTGGCGGCAAGTGGATCATCGAAGCGCCGTACGTGATGCAGGTCGCCAACGATCTGCAGTATCACCTCGGCTGGGCGGTGCAGATTTATAACGCTGCAGAAGCGCTGCCAAACCTGATCAACCCGTTCTACATGCTGCCGCTGCTGGGCGTGCTGGGGTTGAAGGCGCGGGATCTGATCGGGTTCTCGTTCGTGCAGTTGCTGGTGCACACGCCGCTGGTGCTGGTTTTGCTGTGGGCGCTGGGGACGACTTTGGCGTATACACCGCCCGTCATGCCGTGATCCCGAGCGGGGCGCAGTCATGCTGGCCGCGCTCCGCACTTTTCTTCTGAAACAGCCGCGTATCGGGCTGCCTGTCGCAAATAATGGCTCAGAGCCATCATCCTGCTTTACCGCATCGCACCCTCGGTAATATTCTGCGCACCGATAAATGTTTCCATTTTTTACCAAGCGCAAAGGGAGTTCGTTGCAATGATCGTAGGGATTGACCTGGGAACCACCAACAGCCTGGTCGCCGTCTGGCGGGGCGATGCCACCGAGTTGGTGCCCAATGCCCTGGGCCAGTTCCTGACACCGAGCGTTGTCGGCCTGGATGATCAAGGCCGGATTCTGGTCGGTCAGGCGGCGCGTGAGCGTCTGCACACGCATCCGCGCCTGACCGCATCGCTGTTCAAGCGCCACATGGGCAGCGCCACGCAAACGTACCTGGCCGACAAGGCGTTTCGCCCGGAAGAGTTGTCCGCGCTGGTGCTCAAGAGTCTGAAAGAAGACGTCGAGCGTGCGTTTGGCGAAACCGTCACCGAAGCCGTGATCAGCGTCCCGGCCTACTTCAGTGATGCCCAGCGCAAGGCTACGCGGATCGCCGGCGAACTGGCCGGGCTGAAGGTCGAGAAGTTGATCAACGAACCGACCGCTGCCGCCCTCGCCTATGGACTGTACCAACGGGACAAGGAAACTTCGTTCCTGGTTTTCGACCTCGGTGGCGGCACGTTCGACGTGTCGATTCTGGAGTTGTTCGAAGGCGTGATGGAGGTACGCGCCAGCGCCGGTGACAACTTCCTCGGCGGCGAAGACTTCGATACCGTGCTGCTTGAGCACTTCATCAGCCAGCACCGTTCGGCCGCCGACTTCCCGGAGCGCAGCAGCGTCATCCAGCCGCTACGTCGCGAGGCCGAGCGCGTGCGCAAGGCGCTGGGGCAGGACGACAGCGCCGAATTCCGCTTGCAGCTCGGTGAGCGGCAGTGGACGCAAACCATCACCCAGCAACAGTTGGCGACGCTTTACATGCCGCTGCTTGAACGCCTGCGCGCGCCGATTGAACGGGCGCTGCGCGATGCACGCATCCGCGTCAGCGACCTCGACGAAATTCTGCTGGTCGGCGGCACCACGCGCATGCCGCTGGTACGCAAACTCGCTGCCGGGCTGTTCGGCCGGTTCCCGTCGATCACCCTCGATCCGGATCAGGTCGTGGCACAGGGCGCGGCGATTCAAGCGGCACTCAAGGCCCGCGCCGCCGCGCTGGAAGAAGTGGTATTGACCGATGTCTGCTCCTATACGCTGGGCATCGAGACCTCCACGCAGGTCGGCCGCAACTATGAGAGCGGCCACTACCTGCCGATCATCGAACGCAACAGCATCGTGCCGGTCAGTCGAGTGAAAACCGTGTACACGCTGCACGACGATCAGGAACAGGTGGTCGTGCGGATCTTCCAGGGCGAAAGCCGCCTGGTCAAAGACAACGTGGCGCTCGGCGAACTGGACATCAAGGTGCCCAAACGCAAGGCCGGCGAAGTTGCCCTCGACGTGCGCTTCACCTACGACAACAACGGTCTGCTCGAAGCCCAGGTAAAAATCCCCCTGACCGGACAACAGCATTCGCTGGTCATCGAGAACAACCCGGGCGTGCTGTCCCCCGAGGAGATCCAGCAACGCCTGGCGAACCTCGCACAGCTGAAGATTCATCCGCGCGAGCAGCAGGTCAACACGCTGCTGACTGCACGTCTGGAGCGCCTCTATCAGGAAAGCCTGGGCGATCTGCGTGATCTCATGGGCGATTGGGCCAAGCAATTCCAGATCGCGCTCGACTCTCAGGACGAGCGCCAGATCCGTGAAGTGCGCACCGACTTGAGCCGCCGCCTGAGCGAACTTGATCGCACCCCGTGGCAATAAGGAGCC
This sequence comes from Pseudomonas sp. MC6, assembly GCF_054790575.1. Taxonomy (NCBI): domain Bacteria; kingdom Pseudomonadati; phylum Pseudomonadota; class Gammaproteobacteria; order Pseudomonadales; family Pseudomonadaceae; genus Pseudomonas; species Pseudomonas sp. MC6. Next base: position 6,084,970 of record NZ_CP186504.1, on the reverse strand, counting down.
TGGCCATGGATTGCTGGTCGGTGCTGCACCTGCACGATGACGCTGAAACCCGCGACATCAAGCGCGCCTATGCGCGCCTGCTGAAAACCTTCCGCCCCGATGAGGATGCCGAAGGTTTCCAGCGCCTGCGTGAAGCCTACGAACAAGCGCTGGCGATTGCCCGGTGGCGCCTTGAAAACGCTGAGCCTGCGGACGAAGACGACGTCGCCGTGGCCACGGCTTCCAGCGCCTTTGCCGCGCTGGCGGTCGATGCTGCACTGGCAAACAAACACAGCCACCGGCAAAACCCGTCGTGGGATTTTGCCGATCTCGACGTTCCGCCCGTCAACCCGGCAGCCCCCGAGCCTTTTGCGCCGCCGGCGAAGGATGATGTTTTGCCTGTCGAGCCACTGCCGGCGGCCCCGGACACAGAGGCGTATGCGCTTGAAGCGCAGGCCGCACGGCAACTGCTTGAGGGGCTATCGCCCGAAAACCTCGGCGAGCGTTGGGATCAGGCGCAACAGCAAGGCTGCGCCAAGGCCTTCGAAAGGTTGTTGCTGCAATTGTGTTTTGAACAGCCGCAACTGCGCAGCCCGGTGCTGCACTGGGCCGTCGAGCAACTTGGATGGTTGGGGCCGTGGCAGGACGTTCTGATGAATGATCATCAGCGCGACCAGCTCGCCGAAAGCCTGCTGGCCGATTACCGAAACGCCTTGCAGGCGCTGCTCGAAAGCCAGAGCGAACGCGAATTTCTCAACGTGCTCAAACGCTACAGCGCTCAACCGTGGCTGCAGGTATTCGATCGCCGCGAACAATGGCAGCAAACCCTGCTGCACTTGCTCAATGACACCGAGTGGAGCGTGCCGCTGTTCGACCGCATCGGCCAACTGTTCGGCTGGGATCACAACAAAGGCCTGCACCCGCAACCGGACTGGCTCTGGGACGCCTTGATCGAACGCTGCGATCAGGAAAGCTTCTACGACAATCTGCGCGCCAAGGCTGAAAGCGACCGGATGTGGGCGGCCGACGTGCAAGCGGCGCATCTATTGATCAATCCGCTCAAGCCCCTGCAGCAGAAGAAGATCATCGACGGCTTTGGCCAGAATGAATGGCAGGCCTGCCACGATCTGTCGGAAAACCTCAAATGGCGCTTCCCGGAACTGCTGGCGCGCTTGCCCTACGCCGACGTTTTTTACTGGCGGCGGTTTTTTCCACGGCCCATCGCTGCCGAAACCTGGGTACGCGTGTGGGCGGCCATTGCCTTGGCTCTTTGCCTGTTTTATCTGGGCCTTGAGAAAAGAGATACCGCCAATCTGATCTTCATTCCGATGATCTTTGCCTGCGTACCGGTCTGGTTTTTCCGCTTTGCACTGAGTTGGTGGGTGGTGCTCACGGCCCATGTGATAGTCCCCGACCTGTGGCTCACCGAAGGACTGATTCCACGCAAATGGAACCCTGACACGCACTGGCTGGTGATACGTCACGGGATCCCGCAGGTGGTCATGCTGTTGCTGTTTTCGCTGATGCTCGGGCCGCTGGGCGCGCTCACTTATGTCGGCACGCTGCTGATAGGACTGGTGCACAAACGCCGTATCGGTTCGCTCGATCCGGAGCTGAGCCACAGCCGTCCTTGGCTGACCGCACTGCACTGGGCGCACTTCAGTCCGCTGCAATTGCTGTTTCTGGTGGTCATGACCGCGATCACGGCGGCCAGCAGACTCGGCTTTTCGCTCAGTCAACTCATGCCCGGCTAGGCAAACAGCGCCAGTGCCGCTTGTCATCCATCCGTCACATTCACTTGCTAGCGTCCGCCCGAAACATACTGAAACAATTAAGCAAGAACGGGCTGACAGATGAAAGACGACACAGACGGCACTGACGCACCTGAATCCAATCACCCCACCGACACCAGTCGCCGCCGCTTTCTCGGCGGCGTCGCGGTGCTGGGTGTCGGTGCCACGCTGGCGGGGTGTGGCAGCGCCAGCGATCAACCGGGCAAACCGACCGAACGCCCGCTGACGCCCGCCGAACTGGACAAGGCCCTGCGCGATCAGGTGAAAACCGTGGTGGTCATCTATGCCGAAAACCGCAGTTTCAACAACCTGTTCGGTGATTTCCCCGGTGTCGAAAAACCGCTGGCAGCGCTCAAGCCCGGCGACTATCAACAACGTGACCGCGACGGCTCGCTGCTGCAAACCCTGCCTCCGGTCTGGGGCGGTGTGCTGCAGATCGGCCCGCAAACCCTCGATGGCGTGACTTATCCCAACGCCACGCAGTTTCAGCAAAACCTGGCCAATGCACCGTTCGCCCTCAAAGGCCCGAATGCTGAAGATTTGCCATTCGGTCTGGTGACCCGCGATTTGTGGCACGTGTTCTATCAGAACCAGATGCAGATCAACGGCGGCAAGAATGACGGCTTCGTCGCCTGGGCCGACTCCGGTGGCTTGACCATGGGCCACTACGCCCAAAGCCGTTATTCCCTGCGCCTGTGGGACGTCGCGCAGGAGTTTGTGCTGTGTGACAACTTCTTCCAGGGCGCCTTCGGTGGCTCGTTCCTCAACCATCAGTACCTGATCAGCGCCACCGCGCCGTTCTATCCGGACGCGGCCAACTCCGTCGCCAAATCACAGATCGCCGCGTTGCAAAGTGATGATCCGGCCGATCCGCGCCTCAAGCCGCTGGACGCATCGCCGGCCAGCGCCATGACCGGCCCGCCGCAGTTCGGCCCGAGTGCGCTGACTCCGGACGGCTTCGGCGTCAACACCCTCGCCCCGCCCTACTGGCCCACCTGGATTCGCGACCCGGAGCGCCCGGCGTATTCCAAAGCGGATCTGCCCAACGTCATGGTGCCGCAAACCCACGAACACATTGGCGACAAGCTGTCGAAAAACAACATCGATTGGGCGTGGTATGCCGGTGCGTGGCAGGCGACGCTGGATCAGTACAAGGACTCCGGCGGCATCCCGAAGATTCCGAATTTTCAGTATCACCATCAGCCGTTCAACTACTTCAAGCAGCAAGGTCCGGAGAACCCCGACGAGCGCAACAAGCGTCTGCGTGATGCTGGCTTGGGTGATGAATCGAGCAGCAACAAATTCTTCGCCGATGCCGAAGCGGGCAAGTTGCCGGCGGTGAGTTTCTACAAACCCCAAGGCAACCTGAACATGCACGCCGGTTATGCCGACGTGGCTTCCGGGGATCGGCACATCGTGCGCGCGCTGAAAGTGCTGCGCGAAAGTCCGCAGTGGAAAAACATGGTGGTGATCGTCACGGTCGATGAAAACGGCGGCTGGTGGGATCACGTCGCACCGCCCAAGGGCGACCGTTGGGGGCCAGGCTCACGAGTACCGGCGCTGGTGGTGTCGCCGTTTGCACGCAAGAGCACGGTGGATCACACGGTCTACGACACGGCATCGATCCTGCGGTTGATCACTCGTGTCTTCCAGTTGGAGACCCTCGACGGCCTCAAACAACGGGACGAGTCGATGATTGCCCGGGGCCAGAAACCCATGGGCGATCTGACCAACGCTCTGCATTTTCAGGCCTGAAAACCAGCCCTGCGAGTTTGCGCAAAATTCTGCCGATGACGGCTTCTCTGTCAAACGCGGCTGATCCACTATGAGCCGCCCCCGAAACGCGGGGAACCGACGCTGAAAAGGATCTGAGCATGTTCAAACTCGCAGGACTTACCCCCGTTGCACTGGCTCTCACCGCACTCACGCTGAGCGCGGCCGCCCACGCCGATGTCGACTTGAAACTGGGCAGCACCGAACGCGTCACCCGTCTCTTTGCTTATCCCAACAACTGCAGCGTGATCTGTTTCCGCAACTGGACGCTGGAACAGACCGTCGCCCATTACCTGAGCCAGAGCGTACAACGCGATGGTTATACCGATGCCAAGGTGTTGGTAAAAACCGACAACGGCCAGCTCTATGCCGAAATCACCGGCGTGCCGAAGGATTACGACAAACCGCTGTCGGCGCTGCTGGATGCGGGGGATCTGGCCTACACCGGCGCCAGCAAACTCAACGCCGACGGCAAATGGGCCTACAGCTGGTATCTGTTCCTGCCGCTGGGCATGGCTCTGGAAAACCGTAAAAGTGTCGAGTTGCTGCACTTTCCGCCAGATTACTCGCTGACCCAGGCACAGGATTATCTGCGGTCGAACACCACCGACCGCTGGGCGACGCTGCTGACTGACAATGGCATTCCTGCCGGGCAGACGCCGGCCTATCAAACCATCATCGACATCGCCCCGATTGCCGCGCCGTCCAATGCCGGCAGCGATCTGGAAGGCGTGTATGACTACTTCAAGGACTACCAGACCACGCTGGTCAAACAGTTCAGCCAGACCGCCAGCGGCACGACGCTGCCGATGGTCGCGTTCGGTGCGCCGGTGCGTAACTGGATCAAGCAGCAATACGGGCCGACTGTGAATGTCTTGGGGCTGGCGACCATCAGCCCGAGCGAAGGCGTGAAAGTGCCGGTGCTGGGTTCCAACCACCCGAGTTACATCTGGTACGCCGCTGACCCGAAGAGCTACACCGGCGACGATGCACAGGCCAAGGCTGATGCAGCAGGCCTGAAAGTCATGGGTCAGGATTTGAGTGCCGCCTGCTGGCAGGCCGGGATGGGCAGCAAACCTGGCAGCGATGCCCAGACTACCCTCAGCAGTTGCACACAGACATGGCAGGTCACGCAGAAAGTCAAAACCTGCGAGCTGTTCTACACCTCGATCCGTAATCTGACCCCGGAACAAGCCACCGCCAAGTGCGCTACCACCCCGATCAAGGCCCAACTGAAGCAATTGCAAGCACCGTTGCCAACCACCGCCGTCCCTGCCCCGCACCTATAGCCGCTTGAAGCGTTCCCGTGTCAGCCAATGCTGACGCGGGAAAGCGTCTAAATCGCCTGTCAGATCTGACAGTAGACCCGCTATACCTAATAGGACACGATTGGATCCAACCAGTGGCGTTGCAGTACTGACAGGACGTCAACCCAAGGAAGTCGCAAAAGCTTTGCGACAAGGACTGATATGAATATCCACGCCATGGCGCAATCGGCGTCACGCGATACTGAAGGCATCTATCCTTTCGCCGGTCTGCCCGTACGGCTGGGGTTTCCATCGAGCGTCGATTTCGAAATCATCAAGGATGAGCACGGCACCCCAACGGCGGTCGCGGCGCGGCGCGAGTTTCTGCACACCCACCGGATGTGCCGGGTGTCCGGGCAATTACTGCCGTATCGCTGCCGCCAGACCCGGCAACTGCTGACGGGGATCCACATTTACGACCCGCGCTTCTGCGGATTGATCGAACACGCCTGCGACCCCAACGTATTTCTCGACATGAGCGAGTTATGGCTGTGGGCGCTGAAAGATATCCACAGGGGGGAACGGTTGACCATGGACTACGCCGCCACCGAAGACAAACTCTTGCACCAGTTCGCCTGCGGTTGCGGTTCCTCACGTTGCCGCGGGTGGATCACCGGTTTCGACGAACCACCCAGCCTCGAAGGCCACCACTTTCTACAGCGCTGGCGGCATTCCGGTTTGCGCTGAAAGGTGCGCTGAAAAGCGGCTTACAACGCGCCGACCGGCCGCAAACGATACTGCGGCGGCAATTGCTCGAAACCACTGATGGTGGTGTTGAGACTTTTCCAGCGGCCATCCTTGATGCCGTAGATGCAACCGTGGATCGACAGGCTCTGCCCGCGATGCCAGGCGTTCTGGATAATGCTGGTGTGGGCGACGTTAGCCACTTGCTGGACCACGTTGAGTTCGCACATGCGATCAACCTGCTCTTCTTCCGTCGGCAACTTGGCCAGTTCTTCACGTTTTTCGTAATACAGATCACGGATCGAACGCAGCCAGCCGTCGATCAGACCGAACTGCCGATCCTGCATCGATGCGCGCACACCGCCGCAGCCGTAGTGGTCCGTGACAAGAATGTGCTTAACCTTGAGCACATCGACCGCGTACTGAATCACCGACAGGCAGTTGAGATCGGTGTGCAGCACCACGTTGGCGACGTTACGGTGAACGAACAGATCGCCTGGCAACATGCCGACGATTTCGTTGGCCGGCACGCGTGCGTCGGAACAACCGATCCACAGATATTCCGGCGTTTGCTGGCGCGCCAGTTTGGCGAAGAAATCCGGGTCTTCCTTGGTGATCGCGTCAGCCCAACGCTCGTTGTTATCAATCAGGTCTTGTAAGTCATGCATGCTGTAAGGCCTCAAGAAAGATGCGCTGGTATGACAGACGACCACCCGTCGGGGTCACGCCGCCAGCGCAAGTGATTTCATTGGAATTCTCGTGTGCCCGGTGAGTCCACCTAAGTAAGGCCCACAGTATGAGGAATTGCCATGACTGATTCACGACGCCCTTACGATGCGGAGCAACCAGAGCCCATCGATGATAACGAAGACCGCATGGGTTCGGTGCATGAGCTGGATTTCGATGAAGACCAACCGAGCGCGAAAATCGGTGATGAGATTCCTGAACGTGAACGCGAGCAGTTGATGCCGCGTGAGCGGGTGCGCGAGGCCGGGATGACCGGGGCTTCAGTCGCCGATCATGAGCCGACTGACGATGACCTGAGCCCGGAAACGCTGATTCATGAAGACGGTGCGCGTGATGCCGAAGAGGCAGGTGAAGGCAATCAGGCGGATTGGGATTTGAGCATTGTCGATGAGGATGACATTGGCGGTGGCAATGGGCTGGATGAGGCGGAGCTGGCGCGGCGCGATCCGATGGATGGCAACCGCTAATAGACGCGCCGCCCTGTAGGAGCTGCCGAATGCTGCGATCTTTTGATCTTGGTCGCAACATCAAAAGATCGCAGCCTTCGGCAGCTCCTACAGGTCATTAGTCAACCAAGGTGCAGGCCATGACCACGGCATCTTCACGCCCACCCACCGCCGGATAATAATCCCGGCGCCGGCCAATCTCGTTGAAGCCATAACGCTCGTACAACTTGAACGCGCCCGTATTGCTGTCACGCACTTCCAGAAAACATTCCCGCGCCGAAGCCGCATACGCCCGCGACATCAGATGCTCAAGCAACGTCAGCCCCAGCCCGCGCCCCTGATTCTCAGGTTTGACAGTGATATTGAGCAGATGCGCCTCATCCAGAATGATCTGCACCACGCCGTGGCCAACCTGCTGCTCACCTTCGAACATCAGCCAGATCTGGTACTTGCCCAGCCCGTCGAGAAAAATCCCGCGAGTCCACGGATGGCTGTAAGCGGCGTACTCGATTTTCAGCACGGTTTCCAGATCCGCCTCGGTCATCGGGCGGAACGATACAGCGTCACTCATTCGATTCTTTCCAGCGCGCCATCAGCCGACGCATGGCTTGCCACACAGCGGCCTTGCGCTGTGGCTCTTCCATTAACAATTCCAGACCGGGAATGGCCCAGGCCGAGCCCAGGCCTTCGATCTGCAATTCACGATTGAACGCTTCGGCATCCGCCTCACCGGCAAAACGCACCGCCGGCAGGCCGATCAGCCACAGGCAGGCACACGGAGCGGCTTCCATTTGCACGGAAAGGAAACCCTGTACAAAGTCACGCGCCGCTTCCGGGCCCTGATCCATGGTGCCGCGATTGAGCCACGGCCAACGTACCGGCTCGCCGACAATTTGCGGTGCATCCGGCAGACCGGCAGCGCGCAGCATGTCTTTGAGCAGCAAATACGCGGGATCACGGCTCTGGAACGGTTCGCCTGTGGGTAACTCGACCAGCAGCAGGCAACGCCCGGCGCGCAGCAGTTGCAGGGCGAAACGCGGTGGCGGCTCCGGTGCCGGTTTGGCGACCACTGGCGTGTCGTCGGCCTCTTCCACCGGTTTGGCGTTGGTCCGGGTGCTGGCCAACGACGGACGCGGCACTTCGATCTTCGGCCGTTCGACCGGACGAGCGGCAGCCGTTTGCACCGGGGCTTCGGCCTGCGGTGCAAGCACGACCGGCGCCTCTACCTCGGGCTCGGGCATGTCCAGCAGCTCGGGCCGCGAGGGTGCGGCGAAGGGCAATTCGGTGCGCGGCAGCCAGTTGACCACCTGCATGGCGTTCAAATAGGCGCGGCGGCGGGACTCGATTAGCAAGGGTCGGCCACTTGTGGATAACTGAAGTGCGCTGATTCTACCGCCCTTCGTTCAAGATCGCTTGCTGTTGATCGATAGCCTTTACCTAAGCTCTGTCCCTTAGAAAATTCGACAGCCCGTCCCGAGAGTGAATCGCATCCTTCGTGATGCAGTACAATCGCCGCTTTTCATTGCCAACCAGCCGGGCATTCCGATGATCGAACCCAAGCGCGTCTTGCGCGCCCTCGCTGAACACTGGGCACTGCTTGAGCCACTGTGTGAGCACTTCGACCAAGGCACATTGAGCCTCAACGAACTGCGCACGCAACTCGCCGCCCAACAACTGGACAGCACGCCACAGGACATTACCAGCCTGCTCGACGTGTGGATTCGCCTCGATATTCTGATTCCGGTGGCAAAAAGCCCGAACCGTTTCGAGCTGAACGCGCAGATTCACGACTTCCTCGCCTACTTGCGGCGTGAACACCGCTTGGGCCTGTGCCTGGAAATCGAAGCCTATCTGCGCCACCTCGAGCGTCTGGCCGGTTACATCCAGGACGCGTTCGACATCCGCGACGGCCACGACCTCGCGCGCCAGTTGCGCTTGCTCGACATGCGTGTACGCGACGTACTGAAGAAGCTCGACAACGACGAACAGGCCCTGGTCGCCGTCGCCGAGCGCGCGAAGACCAGCGACCGGCAGATTCCGCTGCGTCAGCGTTACGCTGAAGTACTGGCGACGTGGGACGAATACGTCGAACCGATGATCGATCTGGTGAACGCCGACGGCGCCTTCGAACAAGGCGTGCGCAAGGTCGAAACCGTGTTGCTGAAGATGCTCAGCGAACAGCAGCGCCTCGGTCATCTGGTCGACGACGACATGCTGCTGCGCACCCACGCGCGCATCCTCGAAATGCAGACCAGTGCCCAGCTGACTTTGCGTCATGCCCGCGAACTGCTGCTGCCGCTGCGTGAAGAAGCGCGTCGGCACAACGCCGTGACCCGTGGTGCCGCACTCGCATTGGCCGCGATTCGTCGTAAAGGCATCGACGCCGTTCCGCAAGCGGCGATGCCGCTGTTCACCCGCCCGCAAAGTACTTTCCTTGGCAGTGCGAGTCAGGTCGAAGCCTACGTGTACGCCTTGGCGCGGTTCGAGCCGAAACCGGCGCGCTTCCCGAAAGCGCACAAGACCCAGAAAGGCGAAGCCCCACGCGCCCCCCGCACCGTGCGCGAGATGGTCGACCGCTGCGAAGAAGCCCTGCCGATGCCGGATCTGATGACCTGGCTGCTGGAGCAGGAACCGGACGGCGCCACTGACGAATTGCTCTACTGGTTCTCGCGCCTGTCGCGGGAAAAACGCTTCAAGCGCGAGCGTCTGGAACGCCGCGAATACCACACTCACGAGCACCAGGTCAGCCTGCGCTCCTTCGCCCTGCTCCCGGCCAGCGACAGCGCCGCCGAGAATTCTGCGAGCATCCCCAATGCATCTTGATCTTTCCGAACTGTCGCAACTCGCACCGATCTTCCGCGAGCTGTTCAAGGGTTACCACGTCAGCCGCCGCGACCCGGAGCTGTACACACAACTGTCGAACTTCCAGGATCAATACCGCACGCTGTTCAAGGCACTGGGCTTTGAACTGGTCTGCGATACCCGTGGTTTCTACTACTTTGTGCCGGACATGGCCGCTGCGGCGGTGAACAAGACCGCCCAGCGTCTGGCGCTGTTCACCTTCATCCTCGTCGAGCACCTCGCCGATCAGGGCCGCGATCCGATCGCCGTGCTCGATGGCGGCAGCCTCGGCCGCGAAGAGTTGCCGTCGCTGCTGGAGAAATACCGCGACCTGTTTATTCAGGCCGAAGTGCAGACCGTCGAAGAACTCGAAGAAAAGATCATGCGCCGCATGACTCAACTCGGTTTCGCCAGCGAAGAAAACGGCGTGTACCGCTTCCTGCCGCCGATGCACCGCTTCCTCGATGTGTGCCTGTCGGTGCAGCAGGATCGCGATCTGGCGGCCAGCGTGCACAGCGTATTGCCGCTGCCAGCCCCGGTGCTGATCGACGAAGCCGCCGAAGCCAAATTCCTCGAAACCGACGACCCGCTCGATCTTTCAGAGTTTGAAGAAGAGAGCGAAGAAGACGCACTGGCCCGCGCCATTGCCGAAGAACAGGAGTCCGACGCATGAGCCAGGAACGCTACGGCATCCGCCGCTTTGCCCTTTTGAACACCGCCGGTTACAGCCTCGGCCTGTTCCCGCTGGAAGAACCGTTGTCGGTTTACGGTGCGAACAACCTCGGTAAATCGGCGTCGATCAACGCCTTGCAGTTCCCGATTCTGGCGCGCATGTCGGACATGAGTTTCGGCAAGTACAGCCTCGAACAATCGCGGCGTTTTTACTTCGCTTCCGACACCAGTTACATCCTTGTCGAAGTGAGCCTGCCCCACGGCCCACACGTGATCGGGGTGGTCGGGCGCGGCCCGGGCGGTGGTTTCGGTCACCAGTTCTTTGCCTATGCCGGCAAGCTCGATCTGGCGCATTACCAGAAGAACGACACCTGCCTGCGCCAGAAAGAGCTGTTCAGCAACCTTGAGAAAGAAGGCCTGAAAGCCTACGAACTCAAGCCGGACGAACTGCGTCGTTTGCTGGTAGGCGGTCACACCTCGATTCCTTTGGATCTGACGTTGATTCCGCTGCGCTCCACCAGCGAGCAGAGCCTGAAGACCTTCCGCGCGCTGTTCATCAACCTGCTGCACATGCGCGAAATCACCGCGGCCAAGTTGAAGCAGTTGTTCCTCGACGCCTTCGAGCACAGCCTGCGTTCCGGCAGCGTCGATTACATCGCCGCGTGCGAAGAAGCTTTCCGCGATGTGCGCCGGATGGAACAGGACTACAACTCGCTGGTCGCTGCCGGCCCATTGGTTGAAGCCTTGGCCAACGGTGTAAAACAGCGCGACGTGCTGCGCGGCAAACTGCATCGCCTGTCGCCGCTGCTCGACTCGTTGCTCGGCACCTGGTCGGACTACGCCAGTGCGCGCAAAGAAGAACTGACCATCCAGGCCGACCATTACCGTGGTGAGCAGGACAGCCTGCAAAACGATCAACGCGGCGGCACCCAGGAACTGATGCGTCTGGAGCGGGAAATTTCCGGCATTCAGCGCTGGCTCGGCGAGCTGTCGGTGTTGAAGAATCGCTTCGCACTGGTCGATGACGTCAAAGTGCTCGAGCAACAATTGCTCGCGGCCAAAGACGCCCACGACGAACTGGCCGGTGCCTTGGCGCAATCGCGTCAGTTCAGTGCAGAAGATCTCGAAGAGCGTCTGCGCGATCTGGAAAAACGCCTGAAGTCGGTGAAACTGCAACTCGATCACGCCGACAACAACAGCTACGCCCGCCTGCGTGAAGAATTCTCGCAACAGGACGTCGAGCGTCTGATGCGCCTGTTCAACAGCGCGCTGTTCAGCCTGCCGCTGGGCGAACACGGCATCACCCTCGACGACGATGGCGAGTGGGTCAAATCGGTTGAGCTGATTCTCGACGGTTTCAAGGGCGAGCGCTTCGAAGTGCCGGGCCTGTCCATCGACATCTCGCACATTGAGCCGCCGGCGCTGCAGGCCTTGGCTGACCGCGCTGCGCTGCGCGATCAGAAAGAGCGCCTGGAAAAAGAACTCAAGCAACTGAAAACCCAGCAAGCCGTGGCCGCCGACCGCGCCGCGAGCAAGACCCAGACCGAAGCGCTGTACCAGCAAGTGCTGGACGCGCAGAAAGCCTTGGAAGATTTCCGCCGCACCCAGACCCTGAGCGCAGAAGAAGGCGACAAGCTCGAACAACTGGCGCAGATGGAAGGTGCACAGGACGAACTCAAGCGTTCCAGCGATGCCTTCACCGAGCGCGTCCAGCAACTGTCGGCCAAGCTGCAACTGGTCGGCCGCCAGATCGCCGACATGGAAGCCAAGCAACGCACCCTTGACGATGCGCTGCGTCGTCGTCAGTTGCTGCCGGCGGATCTGCCGTTCGGTACGCCGTTCATGGATCCGGTCGACGATTCGATGGACAACCTGCTGCCGCTGCTCAACGACTATCAGGACAGCTGGCAAGGCTTGCTGCGCGCTGACGGCCAGATCGAAGCGCTGTATGCGCAAGTGCGCCTCAAAGGCGTGGCCAAGTTCGACAGCGAAGACGACATGGAGCGCCGCCTGTCGTTGCTGATCAACGCGTACGCGCACCGTACCGATGAAGCGCTGACGCTGGGCAAGGCCCGTCGTGCGGCAGTCACCGACATCGCCCGGACCCTGCGCAATATCCGTAGCGACTACGACAGCCTCGAGCATCAACTGGCGCTGTTCAACCGCGAGATCAACAAGCGTCAGGTCTCCAACCTGCAGAGCTTCCGCATCGTCCTCGCGCCGAACAAGGAAGCCCTCAAGCACATCGACCAGATCATCCACAGCGCCGGTCAGTACGAAGAAGGCGAAACCCTGTCGGTGTTCGATCTGAGCCAGAGCGCGGAGCAGGACAACAAGAACGAAGAGGCCAAGGAATACCTGGCGCGGCTGGTGGCGGCCAACCACAACCAGCTCGGCCTCAAGGACTTGTTCGAACTGGCGTTCGAGATCACCAAGGTCAATGGCCAGCCGGTGATTCACACCGACATCGATGGTGCGGCGTCCAACGGTACGACCATGACCATCAAGGCGCTGACCAACATGTACTTGTTGCTGCACTTGATGGATCGCGATCAGGCCGGTCGCGTGCGTCTGCCGTACTACCTCGATGAAGCAGCAGACATCGACGAGAAGAACCAGGCCGCGTTGCTGGAAACCAGTCTGCAACTGGGCTTCGTGCCGATTCTGGCGAGTGTGAAGCCGCAGGTTTGCGCGAGTGTCGCGATCGACCTGGAAGGCGGCAGCGGCCCGGCCGGTATCTATATTGATGAGGCGGACTGGAAGTACATTCGTCGCCATGATGTGGTGAAGGCTACGGTCAATGTTGAAGCGGATGAGCCGGAGCTGGATGCGGTTTGATCGGCTTTAGCTGAAGGCAAAAAAAAGGGCCGCGATCAGTTTGGATCGCGGCCCTTTTTTATGGCTTGGGGTTTGTGCTGGGCTTTGAGGCCTCTTCGCGAGCAAGCTCGCTCCCACATTGAAACGCATTCCAAATGTGGAAGCGAGCTTGCTCGCGAAGGCGTCTTTGTAGACGCCACATCAACTTCAGGTTATTTACCGAGCGAAATCTTCGGCGCCCACGTCAGCCACTCATCCTCAAACTTGTCGAACAACGGGAACGTCTGCTCCGCACGCGCCGGGTTGCCCATGCGCTCGCCATCCGGCGTGGCGAAGGCGATGCCACCCTGAATCGCCGTCTCCAACGACTCGGTGCGTACCGTCAGCCCGTTGAACAGACCGATATCAAAACCAACACCGCTGGTGTTCCAGAACCGGCTACCGCTGCGCACCAACGGCGCATACTTCGGCTCGATCAAAATGTGCACCAACACGCGATCAGCGGTCTGCCCCAGTTCATAACCGGTGACCTTACCCACAGTAATTTCGCGGTAGGTGACTGGCACACCCGGTTTCAGCGATCCACGACGGGCAGCGCTCAGTACCAGGCTCAGACCCGCCTCTTGCTTGGTCACTTCCGGCGCATTGGCCAGGGCAACGAAGTTCTTCTGCGGGCCGAGGTTCTTAACCGCCGGTTGTACTTCGATGTACTGACCGGTCACCAGGGTTTCCAGATTCGCTGTCTTGATCAGGCCGAGCTCCGGTTTGACCACCCAGAACTGACTGCCGACCCGGGCGATCTTCTCTGGCACTTCGGTGATGCGCGCCGTGAGGATGACCGATTGCAGATCGTCAGTCAGATCGACACTTTCGATCTTGCCGACATCCAGTCCCTTGAAGCGCACCGGGGTGCCACTGCGCAGACCATCAGCGCGATCGACTTTGATTGTCACCACCGCGCCTTTCTGATTCGCCTCATCATGGTTGGCGAACAGGCGGAAACGCGGAATACGTTTCTGCAGCGGCGCCTTGGCTTGCGGTGTCTCAAAGGCGATACCACCGGCCATCAGGGTCTGCAGCGACTCACTCTTGACCTGAATGCCACCGGTCAGTCCGCCGGTCAACGTGATGCCACTGACATTCCAGAAACGCGTCGAGGCGTTGACCAGGTTTTCGTATTCCTTATCGATGTGCACGCCAATGACCAATTGCTTCTTGGTCTTGGAGAACTGGTAGCTCTGCACCGAACCGACCTTGACCTGTTTGTACAGAATTGGACTGCCGACATCGATCGAGCCGAGGACATCGGTGAACAGCACCAGGTGCAAGCCCGGTGAGCGCAGATCCAGCGGCGGCGCTTTCGGCCGCGCCTCGAACTCGCGCTTCGGCGCAGCGCCCTTGTCGCCCGGGCGCACGGCGATGTAGTTACCTTTCACCAGCGCCTCCAGCCCGGTGATACCGGCCAGAGAAATCGACGGTTTGACCACCCAGAACTGCGTGCCGTCGACCAGATAATCTTCAGCGAGCGGATCAAGGGTCAACTCGGCAGTGGCACTGTTCAGATCTGGATCGACCTTCAGCGCTTTCAGGTTGCCGACTTGGATGCCTTTGTACATCACCGGCGTACGGCCAGCCTGCAGGCCTTCGAAGTCGCTGAGTTTGACCTTTACGCGAATCCCGGCAGCAGCAGCATCGAAGTCTTCATAGAGTCGGAACGGCAGGCTTGGATCGGTCGGTGGGCTGTCCTTGCGGTTTTCTGGTGTGGCGAAAGCGATGCCGCCGGCGACGATACTGGCCAGCGATTCGCTGCGTACTTTCACCCCGGACAGGTTGGCGTCGATGCTGATGCCGCTAGCGTTCCAGAAACGCGTGTGTTTGCGCACCAGTTTGGCGTAGGTCGGTTCGATGAAGACTTTGAGCTCAACGGTACTTTGGTCTTCCGACAGCACGTAGCTTTTGATCTGGCCAACCTTGATCTGCTTGTAGAACACCGGGCTGCCTCGGCTCAGTGAACCGAGACGATCAGCCTTGATGGTCAGGTGCAGACCGGGCTTGGCGTCGGACAACGGCGGCTCCTCGGAGAGCGCCTTGAACTTGCGCACCGGTTCACCTTCGCCGGGACTGATGGCGACGTAATTACCCGAAACCAGGGTTTCCAGACCGGTGATACCGGCCAGGGTCACGCTTGGCTTGACCAGCCAGAAACGCGTGCTGGTCTTGAGGTATTGCTCAACGTCTTTATTCATCTCGACGGTGGCAATCACGCCTTTGGAATTGCCCTCATCGTCGAGCTTGAGCGCCTTGACCTTACCGACCGACATGCCTTTGTACATGACCTCGGTCTTGTTGGCCTGGATGCCTTCACCACTCTCGAAGCGGATCTGAATTTCGATACCGGTTTCGGAATAGGCGCGCCAGCCGAGCCAGCCACCGATGATCAGCGCGATCAGAGGCAGTACCCAAATGGCAGACCAGTTCGAAGCCGGTCGGGTTTTCGCTACGGGCAAATCAGTCATGGTCGTCGTCCGACTCCGTGTTATCCCAAATCAGTCGGGGATCGAAAGTTACTGCGGCGAGCATCGTCAGAATCACCACACTGGCGAAGGCGATGGCGCCAAGATTGGCTTCGACACTGGCAAGCCGGCCGAAGTTGACGACCGCCACCAGAATGGCGATCACAAATATATCGAGCATCGACCAGCGGCCAATGAACTCAATGAAGCGGTACATCCAGATGCGTTGACGAGCGGACAGCGGCTGGCGTCTTTGCACAGAGAAAAGCAACAGCGCGATGCCGACCAGTTTGAAGGTCGGTACCAGAATACTGGCGATGAACACTACGGCTGCAATCGGGATCATGCCGTGCTGCACTAACTGAATCACGCCGGACATGATAGTGCTCGGATCACCCTGGCCCAAAGAACTGACAGTCATGATCGGCAAGACATTGGCCGGGATATAGATAATCGCGGCGGTGATCAGCAGTGCCCAGGTGCGTACGAGGCTGTTCGGACGGCGAGCGTGAACCAGCGCACCGCAGCGGGTGCAGGTTTGCTCGTCGGCGTCCGCTTCCTGTTTGTTCAACTCATGACATTCGGTACACACCAGAATGCCCGCATCAATCGCCCGCATGAGCGTCCTCTCCTGATAACGCCTGCCATATCTGGTGCGGTGACATCACCACTTCCAGCCAGACCTGCACCAACAACAAACCGATGAAACACGCCAGGCCCAGACCTACGGTAATGGCGGCCATGTCCGCCAGTTTGACGATCGCCACCAGTACGCCCATGAGGTAAACCTCGAGCATTCCCCAGTCTTTGAGGTGGTGGTAAATGCGATAAAGCAGCAAGCCGTAGCCGCGACCGATATCGAAACGAATAGTCAGTAGAACGAATAACTGGCATAGCAACTTCAGCAACGGTATGGCCATGCTGCACAGAAACACCACGATCGACACACCCTGCATGTCCGTGTTGAACAGGCCGAGTACGCCGCTCCAGACCGTGTCCTGCGAAGATTGTCCGAGGATATTGAGTTGCATGATGGGTAAAAAGTTTGCCGGGATATACAGCAATAATGCCGCGATCACCAAGGCAAGGCTGCGCTGCACCACGTTATGGCGGTGGGCATATAACTCGTAACCGCAACGAGGACAGAGCGCTTTCTCGCCGTGAGCAAGCGTTGGCTTGCGCATCAGCAGATCGCACTCGTGACAGGCCACCAAGTCTTCCAGCGGTAAATCTGACAGCCCGGGGGCGTCAACCGACTCTGGCATAAAGGCTCTGGCTCCGAATAAGGTGGGGCTATTCTAGTGTTCTGATTCGAAAATAACTGTGCAAATTTGTTCGCTGTCACGAGTAAAAAACTTTTCTGCGGGCAAAACAAAACCCCAACTGCTTTCGCAATTGGGGTTTCGGAATTTAATCTTGACGATGACCTACTCTCACATGGGGAAACCCCACACTACCATCGGCGATGCATCGTTTCACTGCTGAGTTCGGGATGGGATCAGGTGGTTCCAACGCTCTATGGTCGTCAAGAAATTCGGGTACTGAGTCGTGACCAGAGGGCCTCGCTTCAGCAAATTGGGTATGTGACAGCTTTCGGTGTTTTGTGAACATCGAACTTTCGGTTCGTTTCGTCTTCACACACCGCAATCTGGTCTCTCTCGAGTTCGCAAATTGCTTGGGTGTTATATGGTCAAGCCTCACGGGCAATTAGTATTGGTTAGCTCAACGCCTCACAGCGCTTACACACCCAACCTATCAACGTCGTAGTCTTCGACGGCCCTTCAGGGAACTCAAGGTTCCAGTGAGATCTCATCTTGAGGCAAGTTTCCCGCTTAGATGCTTTCAGCGGTTATCTTTCCCGAACATAGCTACCCGGCAATGCCACTGGCGTGACAACCGGAACACCAGAGGTTCGTCCACTCCGGTCCTCTCGTACTAGGAGCAGCCCCTCTCAAATCTCAAACGTCCACGGCAGATAGGGACCGAACTGTCTCACGACGTTCTAAACCCAGCTCGCGTACCACTTTAAATGGCGAACAGCCATACCCTTGGGACCGGCTTCAGCCCCAGGATGTGATGAGCCGACATCGAGGTGCCAAACACCGCCGTCGATATGAACTCTTGGGCGGTATCAGCCTGTTATCCCCGGAGTACCTTTTATCCGTTGAGCGATGGCCCTTCCATACAGAACCACCGGATCACTAAGACCTACTTTCGTACCTGCTCGACGTGTCTGTCTCGCAGTCAAGCGCGCTTTTGCCTTTATACTCTACGACCGATTTCCGACCGGTCTGAGCGCACCTTCGTACTCCTCCGTTACTCTTTAGGAGGAGACCGCCCCAGTCAAACTACCCACCATACACTGTCCTCGATCCGGATAACGGACCTGAGTTAGAACCTCAAAGTTGCCAGGGTGGTATTTCAAGGATGGCTCCACGCGAACTGGCGTCCACGCTTCAAAGCCTCCCACCTATCCTACACAAGCAAATTCAAAGTCCAGTGCAAAGCTATAGTAAAGGTTCACGGGGTCTTTCCGTCTAGCCGCGGATACACTGCATCTTCACAGCGATTTCAATTTCACTGAGTCTCGGGTGGAGACAGCGCCGCCATCGTTACGCCATTCGTGCAGGTCGGAACTTACCCGACAAGGAATTTCGCTACCTTAGGACCGTTATAGTTACGGCCGCCGTTTACCGGGGCTTCGATCAAGAGCTTCGCGTTAGCTAACCCCATCAATTAACCTTCCGGCACCGGGCAGGCGTCACACCCTATACGTCCACTTTCGTGTTTGCAGAGTGCTGTGTTTTTAATAAACAGTCGCAGCGGCCTGGTATCTTCGACCGGCATGAGCTTACGGAGCAAGTCCTTCACCCTCACCGGCGCACCTTCTCCCGAAGTTACGGTGCCATTTTGCCTAGTTCCTTCACCCGAGTTCTCTCAAGCGCCTTGGTATTCTCTACCCAACCACCTGTGTCGGTTTGGGGTACGGTTCCTGGTTACCTGAAGCTTAGAAGCTTTTCTTGGAAGCATGGCATCAACCACTTCGTGTTCTAAAAGAACACTCGTCATCAGCTCTCGGCCTTAAGATCCCGGATTTACCTAAGATCTCAGCCTACCACCTTAAACTTGGACAACCAACGCCAAGCTGGCCTAGCCTTCTCCGTCCCTCCATCGCAATAACCAGAAGTACAGGAATATTAACCTGTTTTCCATCGACTACGCTTTTCAGCCTCGCCTTAGGGACCGACTAACCCTGCGTCGATTAACGTTGCGCAGGAAACCTTGGTCTTTCGGCGTGGGTGTTTTTCACACCCATTGTCGTTACTCATGTCAGCATTCGCACTTCTGATACCTCCAGCAAGCTTCTCAACTCACCTTCACAGGCTTACAGAACGCTCCTCTACCGCATCATCCGAAGATGATACCCGTAGCTTCGGTGTATGGTTTGAGCCCCGTTACATCTTCCGCGCAGGCCGACTCGACTAGTGAGCTATTACGCTTTCTTTAAAGGGTGGCTGCTTCTAAGCCAACCTCCTAGCTGTCTAAGCCTTCCCACATCGTTTCCCACTTAACCATAACTTTGGGACCTTAGCTGACGGTCTGGGTTGTTTCCCTTTTCACGACGGACGTTAGCACCCGCCGTGTGTCTCCCATGCTCGGCACTTGTAGGTATTCGGAGTTTGCATCGGTTTGGTAAGTCGGGATGACCCCCTAGCCGAAACAGTGCTCTACCCCCTACAGTGATACATGAGGCGCTACCTAAATAGCTTTCGAGGAGAACCAGCTATCTCCGAGCTTGATTAGCCTTTCACTCCGATCCACAGGTCATCCGCTAACTTTTCAACGGTAGTCGGTTCGGTCCTCCAGTTAGTGTTACCCAACCTTCAACCTGCCCATGGATAGATCGCCCGGTTTCGGGTCTATTCCCAGCGACTAGACGCCCTATTAAGACTCGCTTTCGCTACGCCTCCCCTATTCGGTTAAGCTCGCCACTGAAAATAAGTCGCTGACCCATTATACAAAAGGTACGCAGTCACCCAACAAAGTGGGCTCCCACTGCTTGTACGCATACGGTTTCAGGATCTATTTCACTCCCCTCTCCGGGGTTCTTTTCGCCTTTCCCTCACGGTACTAGTTCACTATCGGTCAGTCAGTAGTATTTAGCCTTGGAGGATGGTCCCCCCATATTCAGACAAAGTTTCTCGTGCTCCGTCCTACTCGATTTCATGACTAAGAGATTTTCGCGTACAGGGCTATCACCCACTATGGCCGCACTTTCCAGAGCGTTCCGCTAATCTCAAAGCCACTTAAGGGCTAGTCCCCGTTCGCTCGCCACTACTAAGGGAATCTCGGTTGATTTCTTTTCCTCAGGGTACTTAGATGTTTCAGTTCCCCTGG
>NZ_CP186504.1:4237500-6062500 GCF_054790575.1 Pseudomonas sp. MC6 | reverse complement strand
CCACTTGCGCTTCCGATCTCTCGTCAGCGGGAGGCGAATTCTACAGCGTTACACGCTGCTGTCAACACCTCTTTTTCAACTTCCTTTTGGCTTCGATGAACTGAAGCAACCTGCCGCCGAAACCTACATAACTCATTGAATCTCAAGGAGTTTTCCGTTTCGACTGCGCCGGAAGTGGGGCGAATTATAGACATCTGAAATCTGCCGTCAACCGTTAATTTCGCTTTTCTTGCAAAACCTGCTTTTTAGCCAGCAAACGCGGGATCCGCCGCGTTACGGGAGGTATACGCAGCACCAGAAGCGCAGCACCCATAAAGGCATAGATCGCCCACTCCTCGAGATCAGCACGCACGATCCACAGCATATGCAGCAAACCCAGACCCAGAATCACGTACACCAACCGATGCAACTTCTTCCAGCGCGAGCCCAAACGACGTTGACTGTAGCGATTGGACGTCACCGCCAACACCAACAGACCAAGGAAACCCAACGCCCCCACTATTATGTAGGGCCGCTTACGTAACTCGACCGCCAACTGCGACCAATCGAACCCCAGGATAAACGCCATATAGCTGCACAGGTGCAAAACAACATAGGCAAAACACCAAAGCCCCAATTGCCGGCGTACAGCAATCCACCCCGCCCAGCCGGTGAGCTTCTGCAAAGGCGTCATGCTCAAGGTGATCAGCAGCAGCACCAATGTTCCGAGCCCCAACCGATCCACCAACACCTTGCCAGGATCAGGTCCAAGCGAATCCTCGAGAGCCTGATACAACCACAGCATCGGCCAGATAGCCGCCGCAATGAAAACGCCTATACGCCAGAACGGAAATCGCATCAGTAGTTCTTCCGCAGATCGAGCCCTGTATATAAAGAAGCGACTTCATCCGAGTAGCCGTTGAACATCTGCGTATCGCGTACATTCGGTTTGAACAGACTGTTCGGCAGACGCCGCTCCCGTGCCTGCGTCCAGCGCGGGTGATCAACTGTCGGGTTCACGTTCGCGTAAAAACCGTATTCATCTGCCGCAATGCTTTGCCAAGTGGTTTTCGGCTGCTCGCTGACCAGACTGATACGCACGATGGATTTGACACTCTTGAAGCCATATTTCCACGGCACCACCAAACGCAGTGGCGCGCCATTCTGATTCGGCAACTCTCGGCCATACATACCCACCGCCAGAATCGCCAAAGGATTCATCGCCTCGTCCAGTCGCAAGCCTTCTACATAAGGCCAATCGATCAAGGCGAACCCAGACCGCTGACCTGGCATGCTCTTGGGATCCTGCAAGGTTTCAAAGCGAATGTACTTGGCTTTGGACGTTGGCTCGACCTGCTTGAGCAGCGCCGAGATCGGAAAGCCAATCCACGGAATAACCATCGACCACGCCTCGACACAGCGCAGGCGATAGATTCGTTCTTCAAGTTGATAGGGCTTCATGAAGTCTTCCAGCGCATATCGCCCCGGCTTACCCACCTCCCCGTCTATCACCACACTCCACGGTTCGGTTTTCAGCGAGCCAGCATTCGCCGCCGGATCACCCTTGTCGGTTCCGAACTCATAGAAGTTGTTGTAGTGGGTGGCGTCTTTATAAGGTGTGATTGCCTCATCCTTGACGTTGACTGCTCCCCATTTAGTAGAGGACAGCTTGTCGTTAAACCAGGCAGGTGCTTTACCGGATTCGACATCAGCATACCTGGGAGCATCCTCGGCATTGGCCCAACGTGGCAAGCTACTGACGGCGATACCGGCAGCAGTAGCCCCCAGCAATTGGCGGCGAGAGAGATAAATGGCTTCAGGCGTGACATCCGACTCGTGGCAATCGGACGCTTTGGGGACTTTGATCAACATGGCAACTCCGCAGCTTTGGAGGACTGATGCACCCATAGACTGCGGAGTATGCGGGAAATTACATCACTCGGCTTTTTTGTGCCGACGAAGATGCAACAGGTACTGCACAGGGCCGGAAGCCGCGTAAGCAAGGAACACCAGCAGCAGAATGCGCGGTGGATCGCTAAAGACCACGGCGAACACCAGCACCACAGCAAGGATCGCCACGAACGGCACGCGCCCCTTCAGGTCCAGCTCCTTAAAGCTGTTGTACTTGATGTTGCTGACCATCAGCATGCCGGCCGCCGCAACCATCAGTGCGACCAGGAACGACATCTTCGAACCCTGAATGCCGTAATCGCTGAACGCCCAGACAATCCCCGCGACCACACCGGCAGCCGCCGGACTGGCCAGACCGATAAAATAGCGTTTGTCCGCCGTACCCACCTGAGTATTGAAGCGCGCCAGACGCAACGCCGCGCCCGCTACATAGATGAAGGCGACCATCCAGCCAACCTTGCCCATGTCGCCCAACGCCCAACCGAACGCCAGCAGCGCCGGGGCAACACCGAACGCAACCATGTCCGACAGCGAGTCGTACTCGGCACCGAAGGCACTTTGCGTGTTGGTCATGCGCGCCACGCGACCGTCGAGGCCGTCGAGCACCATGGCGACGAAAATTGCGATCGCGGCGAACGCGAAATACTTGCTCGCATTGGCCGAGTCGCCGGCGCTTAGAGCAGCCTGGGCGCTCATCGAGTTGATGATGGAGTAAAACCCTGCGAACAGGTTCGCAGTGGTGAACAGATTCGGCAGCAGATAGATACCACGATGCCGGACTTTACGACCTTCTGCGTCGTGCCCTTCTTCGATGTGTTCATCGATGGGCAGCAGGCTTTCGGCGTCAGAAGCCTTGTTCGGCTCTTCGGGACGTTCGCTCATGGACATTACCTTGCAACGGTTTGGAGAAATTTCGACAGGTGCTTGAGGACGACAGTTCGGCCACAAACGCTGCAGCTTTATACCAGAACCACCGCCTCAAACGAAAAAACGCGGCCGAGGCCGCGTTTTTCGTACAAGGAACGACGACTTAGTTTTTGGCTTTGTCGACGATCTTGTTGGCACCGATCCACGGCATCATGGAGCGCAGCTGCTCGCCGATGACTTCGATACCGTGAGCGGCGTTGTTACGACGCTTGGCGGTCATCGAAGGGTAGCCGGTTGCGCCTTCGCTGATGAACATTTTGGCGTATTCGCCGTCCTGAATACGTTTCAGGGCGTTGCGCATGGCCTGACGGGACTCGGCGTTGATCACTTCCGGACCGGTCACGTACTCGCCGTACTCAGCGTTGTTGGAGATCGAGTAGTTCATGTTGGCGATACCGCCTTCGTACATGAGGTCAACGATCAGCTTCAGTTCGTGCAGGCACTCGAAGTAGGCCATTTCCGGCGCGTAGCCAGCTTCAACCAGGGTTTCGAAACCGGCTTTTACCAGTTCAACGGTACCACCGCACAGAACGGCTTGCTCGCCGAACAGGTCGGTTTCGGTCTCGTCCTTGAAGGTGGTTTCGATGATGCCGGTACGACCGCCACCAACGCCAGCAGCGTAGGACAGTGCAACGTTTTTGGCGTTGCCCGAGGCATCCTGGTAGATCGCGATCAGGTCAGGAATACCGCCGCCTTTCACGAACTCGGAACGTACGGTGTGGCCCGGAGCTTTCGGCGCGATCATGATCACGTCGAGGTCGGCACGCGGAACAACCTGGTTGTAGTGAATCGCGAAGCCGTGGGAGAAGGCCAGGGTGGCGCCCTTCTTGATGTTCGGCTCGATTTCGTTCTTGTACAGGGAAGACTGGAACTCGTCCGGGGTCAGGATCATGACCAGGTCGGCAGCAGCAACAGCGGAAGCAACGTCGGTCACTTTCAGGCCGTGAGCTTCAGCTTTGGCAACGGTGGCCGAACCTTTACGCAGACCAACGGTAACGTCGACACCGGAGTCTTTCAGGTTGCACGCTTGGGCGTGGCCCTGGGAACCGTAACCGATGATGGCAACTTTCTTGCCCTGGATGATCGACAGGTCGCAGTCTTTATCGTAGAAAACTTTCATGAATTTCCCCTTTATATCCAGGCCGTTCAGGCCATTCGCTAATTTGGTTTAGATGCTGAGTACTTTGTCGCCGCGGGCAATGCCGGTCACGCCACTACGGACGGTTTCCAGAATCGATGCGGTGCCGATGGACTGAATGAAGCTGTCGAGCTTGTCGCTGGTACCGGTCAATTGAACGGTATACACGCTGGCACTGACATCGACGATTTGTCCACGGTAAATATCGGTGGTGCGTTTGATCTCGGCGCGCTGGGCGCCAGTGGCCTTGACCTTGACCAGCATCAGTTCGCGCTCGATGTGAGCGCTTTCCGACAGGTCCACCAGCTTGACCACTTCGATCAGCTTGTTCAGGTTTTTGGTGATCTGCTCGATGACTTCATCGTGGCCCACAGTGGTCAGCGTCAGACGCGACAGGGTCGGGTCTTCGGTCGGGGCCACGGTCAGGCTTTCGATGTTGTAGTTGCGCTGCGAGAACAGGCCGACTACGCGAGACAAAGCGCCGGGTTCGTTTTCCAGAAGCAAGGAAATAATGTGCCGCATGATTAAGTACGCTCCGTCTTGCTCAGCCACATATCGCGCATCGAGCCGTCTTTGATCTGCATCGGATAGACGTGCTCGCTGGTGTCGACCGAAATATCGATCACGACCAGGCGATCCTTCATGGCGAACGCTTCTGCCATCTTCGACTTCAAATCTTTCGATTCGGTGATGCGTACGCCAACGTGGCCGTAGGCTTCAGCCAGCTTGACGAAGTCAGGCAGCGATTCCATGTAGGAGTGCGAGTGGCGGCTGCCGTAGCTCATGTCCTGCCACTGACGAACCATCCCCAGAACACCGTTGTTGAGGATGACGATTTTCACTGGCAAGCCATACTGCAGGCAGGTCGACAGTTCCTGGATGTTCATCTGGATACTGCCTTCGCCGGTGACGCAGGCAACGTCGTCATCCGGGAAGCTCAACTTGATGCCCATGGCCGCCGGGAAACCAAAGCCCATGGTGCCCAGACCACCGGAGTTGATCCAGCGATTCGGCTTGTTGAACGTGTAGTACTGCGCAGCGAACATCTGGTGCTGACCCACGTCGGAAGTGATGAAGGCATCGCCTTTGGTCACTTCGCAGAGGGTTTCGATCACGGTCTGCGGCTTGATCAGGCTGCCGTCGCCCTTTTCATAAGGGAACAGGCCACGATCACCGCGCCATTCATCCACCTGCTTCCACCAACTGGCCACAGACTCCTTGTTCGGGGTCTCGCCGATTTCCTTGAGAATCGCGACCATTTCGGTCAGGACACTCTCAACCGGACCAACAATTGGCACGTCGGCCTTGATGGTCTTGGAAATCGAAGCCGGGTCGATGTCGATGTGGATGATCTTGGCGTTCGGGCAGAACTTCGCCGCGCCGTTGATCACGCGATCGTCGAAACGCGCGCCGACCGCGAGGATCACGTCAGCATGGTGCATCGCCAGGTTGGCGGTGTAGCTGCCATGCATGCCGAGCATGCCGATGAACTGCCGGTCAGTACCCGGGAAACCACCCAGGCCCATCAACGTGTTGGTCACTGGCAGGTTGAGCATTTTCGCCAGTTCGGTCAGCGGTGCGGAACCGTTGCCGAGAATTACGCCGCCACCGGAGTACATGACCGGACGCTTGGCCGCCAGGAGCATTTCTGCTGCCTTGCGGATTTGCCCGGAGTGACCACGAACAGCCGGGCTGTAGGAACGCAGCTTGGCTTTCTTCGGGAAGATGTATTCGAACTTCTCGGCCGGGTTGGTCATGTCTTTCGGGATATCGACTACGACCGGGCCCGGACGACCGGATTGCGCGAGGTAGAAGGCCTTCTTCATGACTTCCGGGATTTCCGAAGCGTGCTTGATCATGAAGCTGTGCTTCACGATCGGCCGGGAGATACCGATCATGTCGGTTTCCTGGAACGCGTCGGTGCCGACCATGGTGCTTGGCACCTGACCGGAAATGATCACCATTGGAATCGAGTCCATATAGGCGGTCGCGATACCGGTAATGGCGTTTGTGGCGCCAGGACCGGACGTCACCAATACCACGCCGGCTTTACCGGTGGCACGGGCATAACCGTCAGCCATATGGGTTGCCGCTTGTTCGTGACGAACCAGGATGTGAGTCACTTCCGGTTCTTTGAACAGGGCATCGTAAACATGCAGGAGAGCACCACCCGGGTACCCGTAGATATATTTGACACCTTCGTCACGCAAAAAGCGGACGAGCATCTCACCGCCAGATAAAAGCTCCACGTTGTTCACCTCTAAAACGCCAGAATACCGTCCACAAAAAAGGGGCGGGTCTTAATAGGTTTACTTCTCGGCAGAGCATGAGCGACGGTGGTCGCCGACTACGTCAGCACTGACTGAGCAAGTATTGGGATCGTCCCAAGTGTTGCGGGCCTTTCCCACCCAGCGCGAGGTAACGCGTTGCGGGTGTAACAGGTCGGCGCGGATGTGCGCCTCATGATCTACCGAGTGGGTCTGCTTCTGGCAGTCCCTCTACAGCGGACTTTGGATTCTTCTGTTTCGCCCTCTCCAAGTCAAGTCGTCTATGTGGTTAATTGTGGGTAAGCACATGAGAACGCAAGAAAAAACCTGAAAACCGCTACTCTGTTAGTGTCAATTGCGCATTTTTGCCAAGGAATCAGCATGCGAACGCTCCTCCTGACTCTGCTGATCGGCCTCAGCCCGTGGTGCATGGCCGCTCAAATCTATAAATGGGTCGATGCCCAGGGTGTCACGCACTTCGATGCGCAGCCGCCACCGGGCCAGCCGTCCACCACCCTGCAGACGCCCTCCTCGCCTCCGCCGAAACCGGCGGCAATGCCGGGCAGCGGCGTGCTGGGAGATCAGAAGGCTATCGATGACAAGGTCAAGAAACAGGTGGCTAACCAACAGGCACAGCTAAAACAGTTCTGCGAACAGGCTCGGACGAACCTTGCGCAATTGCAAAACAATCCGCGCTTGAGAGAAGAGGTGGAGGGACAGTTGCGCCGGCTGGATGATGCGCAGCGTCAGGAACGCATTGTCGAGGCTCAGAAACAGATAGCCGAGAATTGCCAATAGGCATCTGCAGGACTGTAGGAGCTGTCGAGTGAAACGAGGCTGCGATCTTTTGACTTTAAAGATCAATAGATCGCAGCCTTCGGCAACTCCTACACAGAATCGGTATTAGCGCGAGGCAGTGATCAGCAGGTCAAACTCTTTGAGCAACACCTGAAGCTGACGATCCTTACCCTGCACATTGCGCTGGGCGAAGACCATTTCAGCCATTTCCTGAATCCCCGAGGCATTCGGCAACGGCAGATCCTGTTCGAGGATGTATTTCATCTTCGGCAGGAAGATCCATTGCAGCCACTGCTCGAAATCCAGCGTATCGACCGAAAACGGCTCGACACTGCTCAACGCTTCAGCTGACGGCGCAACTTCGTCCCACCAACCCTGCGTGCGCAGTTCACGCTCGATCAGTAGCAACTGATCGGCGATTTTCGGGAAACGTGCATCCATCACAGCGAAACCTTGGCCTTCTGACGGGCCTGAGCGGCACCGGCGGAATCGCCTTGTTTCTCGCGGGACTGAGCGATGATTTCCCACAGGTTGGCTTGCAGGTCCGGACGACCGTTGGCCATGGTCAGCGCACGCCGGGCAAACTGCTCGGCTTGCGGCGCATCACCTTGGGCCATGCGAACCTGCGCCAGACGATAAAGCACTTGTGGTTCACGCGGGGCGACACGCTGGGCTCGCTCAAGGCTGGACGATGCACCGTTGAGGTCGCCGCCGGCCTGCTGCTGTTGCGCGGTGGTCAGCAGAGCGAGCACCGGGCCGTCAAGTTGCTCATCGGCCGACAAGCCGCCACCACTGCTGGCGGAAGGAATCCCGCTTGGCGTCGATGGCATGCTGTAGCTGCCGGTATTGATCGGCGCAGACTCAGCCGGCGAAGGATTGTACGGCCCCGACGTGATACCGCCGGATGCCGGCCCAGGCACGATTGGCGAAGCGCTGATCGGTGTCGACACGGCAGCGCCGCCACCCGGCACCATCACCACCACACCAGTATCACCTTGCGGAATCGCCTGAGTCTGGCCCTGTGCTGGACGCTTGACCGTCGTTTGACGGAAACCGCCATTGGCCGAAATGCGCTCGCTGTTGGACACCGCAGTACCGGAATCAACCACCGGAATCGAACCACGCTGTACGGTAGAGCAGCCGCTGAGCAAAGCCACGGCGGTCACCGCTGGAATCAACCACTTGTTCACTTGAAACCCTCTTTGCTTAATTCATCCAGCCCTTGACCCAATCCATCACCGATTCGCCGGAAGCAGGCGTTTCGCTTGCACAGGCGGCGCCGGGTGGCGGTTCGCTGCCGCGAATATACGGCATCTGCACCGCCCCTGGGCAGTTGGCATCGGAGCCCTGCCCGGTCCGCGAATCGACCCACGCCTGCACGACGTTGTCCGGCTGCGGCATGTCCAGCGGCAGCGGATCGGCCTTGCGCATGAAACTGGTCCACACCTGCAGCGCACCGGTCGCACCGGTGAACGGTGTCTTGCCGTTATCGTCGCGCCCCAGCCAGACCACCGCCAGCAGATCCTGACTGAAACCGGCGAACCAGCTGTCACGGGAATCGTTACTGGTACCGGTCTTGCCGGCCAGCGTCAGAGTCTTGGGCAGCACGTTATAAACCGAGCTGCCGGTACCTTCACGCATCACGCGCTGCATGGCGTTCTGGATCAGATAAATGGAGGCAGGGTCGAAACGCTGCTCGATCTGGAACGGATAACGTTTGAGCGGCTCGCCCTCGGCGGTCAGCACGCTGCGAATCCCGCGCATTGGCGTGTTGAAACCACCGTTGGCCAGCGTTTGGTACATGGTCGCGACTTCGATCGGGGTCATGCCGCCAGCACCGAGCAACATCGACGGGAACGCCGGAAACTCACGCGTCACTCCCAGACGACCGAGTGTTTTCAACACATTCGGCACACCGACTTCCAGGCCCAGACGCGAGGTCGACAAGTTGTAGGAATGCGCCAGCCCCTGATAGAGGAACACCGTGCCGTGGGAGCGGCGGTCATAGTTCTGCGGTTTCCACACCTGACCGTTCGCGCCTTTGACCGACAACGGATCATCAGACAGCCAACTGGTCAGTGTGTACTGGCTCGGTTTTTCCAGCGCAGTCAGATAAACCGCAGGCTTGATCAACGAGCCGATCGGTCGCACGGCATCCAGTGCGCGGTTGAAACCGGCATAACTGGCCTGACGACTGCCGATCATTGCCTGGACCTCGCCGGTTTCCGGATTGGTCACTACCATCGCCGCTTCGACATCGTCGGAGCCCTTGCGCCCGGACAGACGTTTAAAGGTGTCGTTGACCGAGGTCTCGGCTTTCATCTGCAGGATCGGGTCGAAGCTGGTGAAGATGCGCAGACCTTCTTCGGTCAAGTCTTCGTCGCGATAGTCTTCACGCAACTGACGTTTGACCAGATCGATAAAGCCCGGGAACGAGCTGTCGGCGAGCTTGCCGCGAGTAGTCACGCCCAGCGGCATGTTCTTCGCTGCGGCCACTTGCTCGGCAGTCGCCACGCCTTGTTGCTCAAGCACATCGAGCACCAGGTTGCGACGCTCCAGCGCACGTTCGGGATTACGACGCGGGTTGTAGTAGGAAGGCCCTTTGACCATGCCGACCAGCAACGCCACCTGATGCAGTTTCAGTTCGGACAATGGTTGACCGAAGAAGAACTGGCTGGCCAGACCGAAACCGTGCACCGCACGCTGACCATCCTGCCCGACGAAGACTTCATTGAGATAGGCCTCAAGGATTTCCTTTTTGTCGTAATGCAGTTCCAGCAGCATCGCCATCATCGCTTCGGTGAGCTTGCGGGTCAGGCTGCGTTCATTGGTCAGGTAGAAGTTTTTCACCAACTGCTGGGTCAGCGTACTGCCGCCCTGCGTCATCTTGCCACCAGAGGTGTTGACCCAGACAGCACGGGCAATCGACTTCGGCGACACACCCCAGTGGCTATAGAAGTCGCGATCTTCTACAGCGACCAGGGTTTCGAGCAGATATGGCGGCACCTGATCGAGTTTGATCAGGATGCGGTCTTCGAGGTTTTTCGGATAAATGCCGCCGATCATCAGCGGTTCAAGACGCACCACGGACAATTTCGAACCGTTGGTCGCCGACAGTTCAGCCACATAGTCGCCGGAGAAGCGCACGCGCACCTGCTGCGGTTTTTCCAGGCCTTCATAGAACTGGAAGCCACGGGTATTCAGATCGACCGTATTGCCGCTGACGGCTGCGGCACCGGGGCCGTTACTCACGGCTTCGCGACGATAGCCGAGGGCATCGAGTTCGGTAAGGAAATCGTCCTTGCTGAGCTTTTGTCCGACGAATAGCTCGAGCGGGCGCGCATAGACCTTGGCCGGGATGGTCCAGCGCTTGCCGGAGAACTTCTCCTGCACCACGGCATCGAGGTATACGGCGAAGCCGGCCAGCACGACAAGGCCGACCAGACTGAGTTTAATGGCCCAGCTCAACCACGGGCTAAGGCCCTTGGAGGGTGGTTTTTTCTTGGTACGGGGGGATCGAGTTCGAGTCATGGCGGCGGATTATACGCACTTTATTCATACTCAACAGGAGCGCTCCGAGGTTTGCGTCAGGCTGGCGAGCGGCCATAATGGCGACCTCGAATTTCCCCCAGTCTCTGAAGGATCGCCCGTGAGCCAGTCACTGATCGCTGCCCTGCAAAACCCGGCCCTCTACCCGCACCCTGTCGAAGGGTTTCAGGTCATCGAAACGCATATCTCGTGGGTGATCCTCACCGGTCCCTTCGCTTATAAAGTGAAGAAGCCGGTCAATTTCGGCTTCCTCGACTTCACCGGCCTCGAGTCGCGCGCACATTTCTGCGCCGAAGAACTACGCCTGAACCAGCGTCTGACTGATGATTTGTATCTGGAAGTGTTGCCGGTGACTGGCAGCGTCGAAGCTCCGCAACTGGGCGGCGACGGCCCGGCGATCGAATATGTGCTGAAAATGCGCCAGTTCCCGCAGAGCGGTTTGCTCAGCACCCTGCAAGCCAACGGCGAGCTGACCACACAGCACATCGACGAGATGGCCGAGCAGATTGCTCGCTTCCACCTCACTGCGCCGAAAGTCCCGGCCGAACACGACGCCGGCACCCCGGACAGCGTGATGGCGCCAGTCTCGCAAAACTTCGAGCAGATCCTGCCGTTCCTCAGCGACAAAAACGATCTGCTGCAACTCGACGCGCTGAAAGCCTGGGCCGAGAGCAGCTTCGAGCGTCTCAAGCCACTGTTTGCCCAGCGCAAGGCCGACGGTTTCACCCGCGAGTGCCATGGCGATATCCATCTGGGCAATGCCACGGTCATCGACGGCAAAGTGGTGATCTTCGACTGCATCGAGTTCAACGAACCGTTCCGCTTCACTGACGTCTGGGCCGACACCGGTTTCCTCGCGATGGACCTGGAAGACCGTGGCCTGAAATCCCTGGCGCGCCGTTTCATCAGCCAGTATCTGGAACTGACCGGCGACTATCAGGGCCTGGAAGTGCTGAACTTCTATAAAGCCTACCGCGCTCTGGTGCGCGCCAAGGTTGCGCTGTTCAGCATGCCGGCGGACGCGACTCCGGTGCAGCGCGCCACCACCCTGCGCCAGTACCGCAACTACGCCAACCTGGCGGAAAGCTACAGCACCATTCCTTCGCGCTTCATGGCAATCACCCACGGCGTTTCCGCTGTCGGCAAAAGCCACGTGGCCATGCGTCTGGTCGAAGCGCTGGGCGCGATTCGCCTGCGCTCCGATGTTGAACGCAAGCGTCTGTTCGGTGAGCAAACCGTCGCCAACGACGTGCAAGCCGGCATTTACAGTGCCGACGCCAGCACCGCGACCTACGCGCGTCTGCATGAAATCGCTGAAGTGATCCTGCACGCTGGTTTCCCGGTGGTGATCGATGCCACTTACCTCAAGCGTGAGCAGCGCGACAACGCGGCGAAGATCGCCGAGGCCACCGGTACGCCATTCCTGATCCTCGACTGCAACGCGCCGCAGGCGGTGATTGAGAGCTGGCTGGCGATTCGTCAGGCGGACAAACAGGATCCGTCCGACGCCACACTGGCTGTGATCGAAGCACAGCAGGCCAACCGCGAAGCGCTGACACCAGAAGAAATCCTGCGCAGCAAACGCGTGCAGACCAATGAATCCGGAACCCTGGACACCGTGGTCGCGCAGATCCGTCAGCGCTTGCCAGGCCTGTAAGAAACTATTTCGGCCGTGAAGCCCTCGCTTGCTTCACGGCCGTCAAATAGTGGCACTATACTGGCGTCATAAAACCAACGGTGATATGACATGAGCCAGCCGAAACTTCTCGACACCCCGCTGTATGCCTTGCTGCACAAAGACGACATCACAGGTTTCAACAAAGAGCGTCCACAGGATGGCCCGATCGATATGGTCGGTGGCGATTTCCGTGGCCTCGATCTGCGTGAACTGAATGCCGATGGCGTGGATTTCCGCGACGCTTACTTCCGATCCGCCGATCTTCGCGGTATCGATTTCCGCAACGCCTCGCTTGAAGGTGCAAGCCTGGCGCACGCACAGATTTCCGGGGCGTACTTCCCGCCGGAGTTGAGCGCTGACGAGATTCTGATGTCGATGAATTTCGGGACGCGTTTGCGTTATCGCACCCGCTGATCGCCTCATCGCTCCCTGACACAACGCCTTCCCTGTAGGAGTGAGCCTGCTCGCGATAGCGGTTTAAAATTCAACACATGTGTGCCTGCCAGTCCGCTATCGCGAGCAGGCTCACTCCTACATTGATTTGTGTTCCCCCCTCCTCATCTGCGTTCGCAGGCCGTTCAAGCGCCCTTTCTTAGAAGCATTTGCGTCGAATCCGACCAAACAACCACGCTTTTCCTACTGATGGCTACACTCCTGAGAAGCTCGCCCACGCACCATTCGGCCGTCGCAAGGAGGCTTGATGAATGATGAACTGCAACACCTGAAGAATCTTGGCAAGACGTCGGCGCAATGGCTGCATGCCGTGGGCATCCACAGCGCCTCGGACTTGCGTCGCCTGGGCGCGGTGGACGCCTACCGGGCCGTGCGTACCCGTGGGTTTCGCGCATCGAAGGTGTTGTTATATGCGATCGAGGGCGCGTTGATGGATGTGCATTGGAACGACATCCCCGCCGAACGCAAGGACGCCCTGAACAAGCAGCTTGAAGCCATTTCATCGCGTCACAAGAACTGAACGGGCATAGACCGTCATGTATTTACTGGGGGAACAATCGGCTTGGGCCGATGCCTTGATCAACCGCTTGCAGAGCTTGCCCGCGCTGTGGCTGCGCGATTTGATGCCTTGCGGGTCGACGCTGGAACTGCAGGCGTCGGATGATTTACTGGCGCAGTTACCCGCCGATCAGTTATTCCTGCTCAATGAAGGGGTGATCAACGGCTGTATCGGGTCGCGTCCACTGTTTTATTGGCAGGAGGGTGATTTGATCGGCCTTCAGCAGGGTGAGGACTGGGCTGATTGCCGTTTGTGCAGTGACGGGGCATTGCGTTTGACGCCCTATCGGCGCCGTGAGGTTCTTCAGCATTTGTATGGCGATGCTCGTCGGGCAGACCAGTTCTTGGATTATCTGCTGGGACAAATGGCAATCCTCGCCCATGCCGTCGCGGAATTGAAACCGCGCGATTTTCGCAGTACCAATGGCTTCAAACGGGTTGAGGCCGGTGAAATTCTGATCAATCAGGGTGACGCGGCTGATCACGTGTTTGTGATCATCGACGGGCATGCCGAAGCGTTTGTAGACGGGCAGAAAGTCGGAGACGTGCCCAAGGACGAGATTTTCGGTGCCATGGCCGTGTTCACTGGCGAACCACGCAATGCCACGGTCGTTGCCCGAGAGCCAAGCACCGTAATGCTGATTCCCGGCGATCAATTCTTGAGCATGACCCGCACCAATCCGAAGATCGCCCACAGCCTGATCGAGAGCATGGCGCGGCGGATCGGTCAGCTGAACAAGCAAGTCACCCAATTTTGCGTAACCAAGAGCTGACGCCACGTCCTTTGTTTCCGGGCCATTACGGCCATTTCCAAGACTAAATCAAAGAAATGAGAAAACAGTTGTTGACGCGCTAATGAGAATCGCTATGATTATCACAACTGGTCGCGAGATCAGTCGATATTCTGAAAAGCCCTTGGTTCGGACTCTCAGATTATCTCCTCATCAGGCTAATCACGGTTATTTGACCCGGTTTTTACCGGGTCTTTTTTTGCCTGGGGAAAAGTCATTTGCCGAACTGTTTGCGCATCTGCTCGCAGTAGTCCTGCTTGGGCGTGGCGGGCGTGTACCAAACGTAATCGGCCATCGTTGCGGTCACTTCGGCGCCCTGCTCTGCCAGCATCAGCACTGTCGGAGTCTCTGTGGCGCCCAAATCCACAACATGCAGCGGCACGCCAACATCCTTGCGCGCATGCCACGCACCGGCCAGCAAGATTGAAGGTGCGGGAGCCGCCAACAGACGCTCAGCCATACGCCGATCACGTTGTTGCTGAACGGCCAGCATCGCGGGCATCTGTGATTCAGGCAGCAAGCCACAGTGGGAATCGCTGATCTGCTCCAGCAATACAGTTTTCACCGACTCAACATTGCTGCGCTGCCCCTTCAACACTGGTGCGTTGCGATAGACGGTGCGGATTTCGGCGCTATTCAGATTTGCCGCCAGCAGTGGATACGGCTGAGTGAGGGCGAAGCGTACAATCGGCCCGTAGAGGTTCCAGTCCCAGCCGTCCTGCCAGGCTAATACACCAGGCAGGTCAGCGGGCGGCGTTATCGACTGATGCACTTGATCAACGCGAGACTGCTGATCCGGCGTAAGCATTTCCAGCAACAGGCTACCTTGCGACCGCTGCTCACCGAGCGAGCGCAATACCCACAACTGCACGGCGTGATGATCGGCATTGTCATGCTGCTCGCCAATAATCAATTGCTCGGGCTCAGCAAGTCGCGTCAGCAACTGCTGCGCCGTCAGCTCCTGCCCGCTACGCAGATCGCGAATCTCGCCATTGACTGGCGGCGGCGCAACAACATGCTGACACCCCACAAGCAACACCACCGCCAACAGCCACAAGCCACGCATGTAATCACCTCAATGATCCTGTCAGCGGGCGATGATCAGCGGATGCCCACGCTCCGGGTGCAGCTGCACCAACACTTCGAGACCGAATACGGCTTGGAGCGTGTCCGGTCGCAAAACCTGCTGCGGTGTATCCAGCGCCACCGGGCGACCGCCTTCAAGCAGCAGGATGCGATCACAATAACGCGCCGCCAGATTCAGATCATGCAGGATCACCAACACCGCCGCGCCACGATCGGCAAACTCACGCACCGCCTGCAGCGTAGTGTGCTGATGAAGCGGATCAAGCATCGATGTCGGCTCATCCAACAGCAGCGTCTGCCCGGCCTGCCCCGGCCAGAGCTGCGCCAACACCCGCGCCAGATGCACACGCTGACGCTCGCCACCGGACAGCGCCAGATAACTGCGACCGCTCAAGTGCCCGGCATCCGCCGCCGCCAAAGCCGCCGCGATGATTTCGTCATCGCGCAACCGACCGCTTTGCCAAGGCAAACGGCCCATGCCCACCACTTCTTCGACGCGGAAAGCAAAATCCAGGGTCGACACTTGGGGCAACACCGCCAATCGTTGCGCACGCTGCGGGCCAGTCCAGTGACTCAACGCCTGCCCGTCGAGCGAAACCCCGCCCGCGCTCGCCGCCAGCTCACCGCACAAGGCGCCGAGCAAGGTACTTTTACCGGCACCGTTCGGCCCGAGCACACCGAGTACTTCACCGGGTTCGAGTTGCAGCGTGACATCGCTGAGCACTGCCTTGCGCCCACGCTGGATGTGCAAATTTTGCGCACGCAACATCAGGCACGCCCTCGCAGCAGCAGATAAAGGAAGAACGGCGCACCGATAAACGCGGTGACGATGCCGATCGGCAACTCCGCCGGCGCCAGCGCCAGCCGCGCGACCAGATCAGCCAACAGCAACAGGCTCGCCCCCGCCAGCACCGAGGCCGGCAGCAATACTTTGTGATCTGGCCCCGCCAGCAAACGCACCAGATGCGGCACCACCAGCCCGACAAAACCGATCATCCCGGCGGCCGCGACTGCCGCGCCAACCCCCAGCGCCGTGCAAAACACCAGTTCACGCTTGAGCCGCTCGACATCAATGCCCAAATGCCCAGCCTCGGATTCTCCAAGCAGCAAGGCATTCAGCGCTTTCGCCCGACGCGGTAACCACAGCGCGACACCGGCGCTGATGATCAGCAATGGCCAGAGCCGCGCGTAACTGGCGCCATTGAGGCTGCCAAGGTTCCAGAACGTTAGCGTGCGCAAAGTCGCGTCATCCGCCAGGTATGTGAACAGCCCGACCGCGGAGCTGGCCAGCGCGGTCAGGGCAATGCCCGCCAGCAACATCGTCGCCACATTAGTCTGGCCATTACGGCGACCGAGTCGATAAACCAGCGCCGTCACTCCAAGCCCACCGAGAAACGCGCAGACCGACAACAGATACGGTCCAAACCACTCCGGCAGACCGCCAAAAAACGAACCGCCGACAATCGCGATCGCTGCGCCCAATGCCGCGCCGCTGGAAACACCGACCAATCCCGGATCCGCCAGCGGATTGCGAAACAAGCCTTGCATCGCCACGCCGGACAACGCCAAGACACCACCGACCGCCAGCCCGAGCAGAGTTCGCGGCAGACGAATCTGCCCGAGGATCAGTTCAGCCTGCTCCAGTCCATCCGGTGCCAACGGCACGCCGAGCATGCGCAACGCTGCGCGCAACGTATCGAACAGCGGCAGAGTCACCGGCCCCAACGCCAACGACAGCCAGATCGCCAGCAAACACAGGAGCGTCAGGCCAATGAACAAGTCACGGGGTTTTACCAGTGTGGTCATTGGCCGCTCTTGGCCGGGTAGAAACCGTCAGTCAGGCTTTTCAGCGCCGCTGGCAAACGCGGCCCGAGCCCACCGACCAGCAGGGTCGGATCCAGCTCCAGCACACGCCCGGCCTTGGCGGCGCGGCTTGAATTGAGAATCGGGTTTTCCTTAAACAACGCCGCTTTCGCCGCCTCACCGGTCAATGCACGGTCGGCGAACACCAGCACTTCAGTATCGAGGCCGGCGAGGGATTCCACGGAAAACGGCTTGTAACCCGTGTGCGTCGCCAGGTTATGTCCGCCCGCCTGTTGCAGCAGCCAGTCGGCCGCGGTGTCCTTGCCCGCAATCAATGGCTTGCCACCGGCATGTCCAAGCAACAGCAGCACACCAGGCGCTTTTTGTTTGGTCTGCACTTCGGTAACCCGAGCCTTCTGCGCATCGAGTTGCTGTTGATAACTTTCCAGCAGTTGCGCGGCCGGAGCCTGCGCGCCGAGCAATTGGCCCAAATGAGTAACGTTTTTCTCCAGCGTCGGCAGATCCGGTTGAGCCGAGAACAACACCACCTGAACCTTGGCCGCTTTGACTTGTGACAGAACCGGCGGCGGCCCCATTTCTTCAGTGCCGATGAGAATGTCCGGACGCAGACTGAGAATGCCCTCTGCCGAAAGACTGCGCTGATAACCAATGCTCGGCAGCAACTTCAACGACTCTGGATGTTGACTGGTGGTATCCACGCCAACCAGTTTCGACTCACCGCCCAAGGCACTGATCCACTCCGACAGCGCACCGCCAGCGCTGACCCAACGTTGCGGCAAATCAGCCGCTGCAGCCTGGTGGCTGACCAAAAGTCCGACACACAGCACGGCAACGCGAGTACTCAGGCGCATACACAGCTTCCTTGAATAAGGTTTTTCCCGGGCATCAGGATGGCAGGCCAAGTATCCTCGACATCTGCCAGACGCCTGCGGGTGAAGGCCGCCATTTGATAATTGTTTGCATTTAAACGTCAAGCTCGGACATATCCAGACACGAGCCGACACTAGAGGATAGCCATGAAGTTTCTCTGCGCAGGCGCCGATCTGGCCGAAGCGAAAAGCCGTGGTTTCGAGATCGACGGCAACAAGCTGTTCGCCGTGCGCCGGAGCGGCCAGGCCTATATCTACCTCAATCGCTGCCCACATCGGGGCGTCGGACTTGAATGGCAGCCCGACCAGTTTCTCGATCCGAGCAACAGCCTGATCCAGTGCGCCACCCACGGCGCACTGTTTCTGATCGAGGACGGTGAATGCGTCGCCGGGCCTTGCGCTGGGCAATCACTCACCGCCATTCCTTGCCGGGAAGATGAGCAAGGGCTGTGGATTGATGTTTAACCTTTAAGGAGCACGTCGAGACGCCGGTCGATGACCATCTCTTCATGGTTCAGCCGCACGCCGTACGCCAGCACTTCAACACCACAGGCGACAGCTTCAAGAAGCGCATCGGCGTAGGCCGAATCGATTTCCTTCGCCGGCCGCACCGCTTCAATCCCGGTCAGATTGACGCAATACAACTGCACCGCGCGAATGCCGTCCCGCGCCAGATGCGCCAATTCACGCAAATGCTTGGCGCCACGCTGGGTCACCGCATCGGGAAACGCCGCCACAGCTGTACCATCGAAACCCAGGGTGACGCTTTTCACCTCTACATAGGCCGGGCCGCTGGGGTATTCGAGGCGGAAGTCGATACGGCTCTTTTCCTGCCCGTAGGCAACTTCACGTTTCAATGCGGTAAAGCCGCTCAACTCGGTGATAACCCCAGCCTGCAACGCTTCTTCAACCAGACCGTTAGCCCGTGCGGTATTCACGCAAAACAAGCGGCCTTGCGGGGTTTCGCCAATTTCCCAGGTACCCGGCAATTTGCGTTTCGGATCGTTGGAGCGACTGAACCAGACCTGCCCGCCTTCAACTTGGCAATTGAGCATCGAACCCGTGTTCGGACAATGAATGGTCAGCAACTCGCCGCTAGCGGTTTCGATATCGGCGAGAAAACGCTTGTAACGACGGATCAGGCGCGCCTCTTCCAGAGGAGGATAAAAGCGCATCAGCCTTGCCAGCTCTTCAAGCCACGCGCGATTCGCTCCACCGCCTCTTGTAAGCGAGGGAGGTTTTGCGTGTAGGCAAAACGCACATGATGACTGGCCTGATAACGGCCGAAATCCAGACCCGGGGTGAACGCCACATGCTCGGTTTCGAGGAAATGTCGGCAGAACGCGAAGGCATCGCCGCCGAACTGGCTGATATCGGCGTACAAGTAGAACGCGCCTTCAGGCTCCACTGCGATATTGAAACCCAACTCGCGCAGGGTGGGTAGCAGGAAGTCGCGACGGCGACCGAATTCGGCCCGGCGCTCTTCCAGAATGGCGATCGTTTCCGGTTCAAAACAGGCCAGCGCCGCGTACTGCGCCATGCTCGGTGCGCTGATGTAGAGGTTCTGCGCCAGTTTTTCCAGCTCGCTGACGGCCGCATCCGGCGCCACCAGCCAGCCAAGTCGCCAGCCGGTCATACCGAAGTATTTGGAGAAACTGTTCAACACAAACGCGCTGTCATCCACTTCCAGAACGCTGGCGGCATCGGTGCCGTACGTCAGACCGTGATAGATCTCATCCACCACCAAATGCCCGTGCCTGGCCTTGATGGCTGTGGATAAGCCGGCCAGTTCATCGCGGGTCAGAATGGTGCCGGTCGGGTTGGCCGGCGATGCGACCAATGCGCCGACGCTGTCGTGATCCCAATGACGCTCGACCAGATCCGGGGTCAGTTGATAGCGCACGTCCGGGCCAACAGGCACCAACTGCGCCGCGCCTTCGACCAAACGCAGAAAGTGCCGGTTGCACGGGTAGCCCGGATCCGCCAGCAACCAGTGTTTACCCGGGTCGACCAGCAACGCACTGGCCAGCAACAGCGCACCGGAGCCACCCGGGGTGATCAGAATCCGTCGCGGATCGATGTTCAGGCCATAGCGCGATTGGTAAAACCCGGCAATCGCCTCGCGTAACTCGGGAATGCCGCGCGCTGCGGTGTAACGAGTCTTGCCCGCCGTCAGCGCTGCCTGGCCGGCACGAATGATCGGCTCGGCAGTGGTGAAGTCCGGCTCGCCGATCTCCAGATGGATCACGTCGTGGCCTTCAGCCTGCAATTCATTGGCCCGCGCCAGCAGCGCCATCACATGGAACGGTTCGATCGCACGACTGCGCGCACTGTAGGGCTGAGCCATTGGCTTTCCTTCGACGGGAAAAAAGAGACGATTCTACCCGTCTGCCGGAACGAGCGAGAACCCGCAGCGGTCACAGCCTCAAGAACGCTGGACTGTAACGATATGAGCGTACGCTCCAGGATTGACTAAAATCAGTGATTGAACAGGTCTTCAACACCACCAGACACGGCTTGCCAAACATTTGCAAGCGCCACCCGCCGGGGCCTCGACATCCGGGAGTAGCGCAGGCTGAATTGATCTGGTAAGTTCGCCCGCTTGCAGCCGCAGGGCCGGCAGGTGTCGGTGATGGAGCAATCCTGCGCAATGGATTACAAGAGTAGAGGCGGTCCATTTCATGCCCACCCAAGCAAAGCAACAGCAGAATCAGACGATCAGCGGTTTCGAACCTTATGTTCCGGCGAAAGGTGAGGAGTACATGGGCGCCCCAATGCGCGCGCACTTCACCAAGGTCCTGAACAAGTGGAAACAGGAGTTGATGCAGGAAGTCGACCGCACCGTTGACCACATGAAGGATGAAGCGGCCAATTTCCCGGACCCGGCCGACCGTGCCAGCCAGGAAGAAGAATTCGCCCTCGAGCTGCGCGCCCGCGACCGCGAACGCAAGCTGATCAAGAAAATCGACAAGACACTGCAATTGATCGAAGACGAAGAGTACGGTTGGTGTGATTCGTGCGGCGTCGAGATCGGTGTAAAACGCCTCGAAGCACGCCCTACAGCCGACATGTGCGTCGACTGCAAGACACTGGCGGAAATCAAGGAAAAGCAGGTCGGCAAGTAATCTCGACCTGAATAAAAAACGGAGCGTGCGAA
Source organism: Pseudomonas sp. MC6 (assembly GCF_054790575.1). NCBI lineage: Bacteria > Pseudomonadati > Pseudomonadota > Gammaproteobacteria > Pseudomonadales > Pseudomonadaceae > Pseudomonas > Pseudomonas sp. MC6. The sequence continues at coordinate 6,041,515 of NZ_CP186504.1, read as the reverse complement.
CGCTCCGTTTTTGTTTCTGCCTTTTGCCTTTTGCCTTTTGTAGGAGTGAGCCTGCTCGCGATAGCGGTGGGTCGGTCAATATCGGTGTTGAATGTCACACCGCTATCGCGAGCAGGCTCACTCCTACAGGTTGACCTGCGTATAGCCTGAAAAGTAGTTTCGTCTTCATGACTGCCAAAACATCGCCCGCCTACATCGGCCGCTTCGCCCCAACCCCCAGTGGCCACTTGCATTTCGGCTCTCTGGTTGCCGCCCTCGCCTCTTACCTCGACGCCCGCTCGGTCGGCGGTCGCTGGCTGGTGCGCATGGAAGATCTCGATCCGCCCCGCGAAGAACCCGGCGCGCAAGCCGCGATCCTCAAGGCGCTGGAGAGCTACGGCTTCGAATGGGATGGCGACATGGTGCGCCAGAGCGATCGACATGACGCCTACGCCGACGTTCTCAACAGCCTTTTCAATCATGGCCTGGCCTACGCCTGTACTTGCTCGCGCAAACAACTGGAGCCGTATAACGGGATTTATCCCGGCCTGTGCCGCAATGCCGGTCATGACCAGCAAGATGCGGCGATCCGCCTGCGCGTGCCGGAGCTGGAATACCACTTCATCGACCGCGTACAGGGCGAATACCGCCAGCATCTGGGCCGCGACGTCGGTGATTTCGTGATCCGCCGCCGCGATGGCCTCTATGCCTATCAATTGGCCGTGGTCCTCGACGATGCCTGGCAAGGCATCACCGACATCGTCCGCGGTGCCGATCTGCTCGACTCGACCCCGCGCCAACTCTATCTGCAAGAACTGCTCGGACCTGCGTCAACCACGCTACCTGCACCTGCCGCTGATCATCCAGCCGGACGGCAACAAGCTCGGCAAGTCCTACCGCTCGCCGCCGCTGCAAGCCGATCAAGCCACGCCATTGCTGTTGCGAGCCCTGCGCGCACTGGGACAAAACCCCGGCGCCGAACTGACTCACGCCACGCCGCAAGAGTTGCTGGCGTGGGGCCGCGCGCACTGGGATGCGACAAAGATCCCGCGCACACTGACCCTGCCCGAAGCGCAACTGCTATGACGGTACTTGCAGTCGCGCGCCCATCCGTTACCATCGCCGCACGTTTTCGGGCACGCGCATAAAAAAGAGAGGCCGGGATGTACATCTATCGCTTGGTCCTGCTTTTAGTCGTGGGGATCTACCTGTTTTCCCCCGCCATCATGGATTGGTGGATCGACGCTACGGGCGCCTGGTATCGCCCCTATCTGCTCTGGCTGATCTTGATTGTCGTAACCTTCATCCTGCAGAGCCAAAAAGATGCCGATGAGCTTTAGCCTGACCCAGATGATCCTGGTCAGCGCCGCGTACCTGGCGGTGCTGTTCGGCGTTGCCTGGATCAGCGAACGGGGCATGATCCCGCGCGCGATCATTCGCCACCCGCTGACCTACACGTTGTCACTGGGGGTTTACGCCAGTGCGTGGGCGTTCTACGGCACGGTGGGACTTGCCTACCAGTACGGTTACGGTTTTCTTTCCAGTTACCTTGGCGTGTCCGGCGCGTTTCTGCTGGCGCCGGTGTTGCTTTATCCGATCCTTAAAATCACCCGCACCTATCAGCTGTCGTCGCTGGCGGATCTGTTTGCCTTCCGCTTTCGCAGCACCTGGGCAGGCGCGCTGACCACGATTTTCATGCTGATCGGTGTGCTGCCGTTGCTGGCGCTGCAGATTCAAGCGGTGGCCGACTCCATCGGCATCCTCACCGGCGAGCCCATTCAGAGCCGCGTGGCGTTGGCGTTCTGTGCGCTGATCATCCTGTTTACGATTTTCTTCGGCTCCCGGCATATCGCCACTCGCGAGAAGCACGAAGGGCTGGTGTTCGCGATTGCCTTTGAATCGGTGATCAAACTGATCGCTCTCGGCGGCGTCGGCCTGTATGCGCTGTACGGCGTGTTCGACGGCCCGCAGCAACTTGAGCTGTGGCTGCTGCAGAACCAGACCGCCCTCGCCGCCTTGCACACGCCGTTGCAGGAAGGCCCGTGGCGTACGCTGTTGCTGGTGTTCTTCGCCTCGGCGATCGTGATGCCGCACATGTATCACATGACGTTTACCGAAAACCTCAACCCGCGCTCACTGGTCAGTGCGAGCTGGGGTTTGCCGCTGTTCCTGTTGTTGATGAGCCTGGCGGTGCCGCTGATCCTTTGGGCTGGCCTCAAACTCGGCGCGACGACCAATCCGGAATATTTCACCCTCGGCATCGGCATTGCCGCCAACAGCAAACCGCTGGCGTTGCTCGCCTATGTCGGCGGTCTGTCGGCAGCGAGCGGATTGATCATTGTGACCACGCTTGCGCTGTCGGGCATGGCACTGAACCACTTGGTGTTACCGCTCTATCAGCCGCCGGCTGAAGGCAATATCTACCGTTGGCTGAAGTGGACGCGCCGCGCGCTGATCGTCGCGATCATCATGGCCGGTTTCGGTTTCTACCTGATGCTCGGCGCCGAGCAGGATCTGGCCAACCTCGGCATTGTCGCGTTTGTTGCGACCCTGCAATTCCTCCCCGGTGTGTTGTCCGTGCTCTATTGGCCGACGGCCAACCGTCGCGGCTTTATCGCCGGTCTGCTGGCGGGGATTCTGGTCTGGGTGGTGACCATGCTGTTGCCGCTGGTCGGTAATCTGCAGGGCTTCTACATTCCGCTGCTGAACATGATCTACGTGCTCGACGACACCAGTTGGCACATGGCGGCCATTGCTTCGCTCGCTGCCAACGTGTTGATGTTCACCCTGATCTCGCTGTTCACCAACGCAAGCCCCGAAGAAGCCAGCGCTGCCGAAGCCTGCGCCGTGGATAACGTTCGTCGCCCGCAGCGGCGTGAACTGCACGCGGCCTCGCCACAGGAGTTCGCCACACAACTGGCGAAACCGTTGGGTGCCAAGGCTGCGCAGAAAGAAGTCGAGCAAGCGCTGCGTGATCTTTATCTGCCATTCGACGAACGCCGTCCTTACGCCTTACGCCGTTTACGCGACCGCATCGAAGCCAACCTCTCCGGCCTGATGGGCCCGAGCGTGGCCCAGGACATGGTTGAAACCTTCCTGCCGTACAAGGCCGGCGGCGAAAACTATGTCACTGAAGACATCCACTTCATTGAAAGCCGCCTCGAGGATTACCACTCACGCCTCACAGGTCTGGCCGCCGAACTCGATGCCCTGCGTCGTTACCACCGTCAGACCTTGCAGGAACTGCCGATGGGCGTCTGCTCGCTGGCCAAGGATCAAGAGATCCTGATGTGGAACAAGGCCATGGAAGAACTCACCGGGATTGCCGCGCAACGCGTGGTTGGTTCGCGTTTGAGCACCATTGGCGAGCCGTGGAAAGGCCTGCTGCAAGGCTTCATCGATCTGCCGGACGAGCATTTGCACAAACAGCACCTGGCCCTCGACGGCCAGACTCGTTGGCTGAATCTGCACAAAGCGGCCATCGATGAACCGCTGGCACCGGGCAACAGTGGTCTGGTGTTACTGGTCGAAGATCTGACCGAAACGCAGATGCTCGAAGACAAACTGGTGCACTCCGAGCGCCTGGCCAGCATTGGTCGCCTTGCGGCCGGTGTAGCCCACGAAATCGGCAACCCGATCACCGGCATCGCCTGTCTGGCGCAAAACCTGCGCGAAGAACGTGAAGACGACGGCGAACTGACGGAAATCAGCGGACAGATTCTCGAACAGACCAAACGTGTGTCACGCATCGTCCAGTCGCTGATGAGCTTTGCCCACGCCGGCAGTCATCAGCATAGTGACGAGCCCGTTTGTCTGGCCGAAGTCGCCCAGGATGCGATTGGCCTGCTGGCGTTGAACCGACGCAATTTCGAAGTGCAGTTCTACAACCTGTGCGATCCCGACCACTGGGTCGAAGGCGACCCACAGCGGCTCGCTCAGGTGCTGATCAATCTGCTCTCCAACGCCCGCGACGCCTCGCCGCCGCACAGTGCGGTACGGGTCAAGAGCGAAGCCGGCGAACACACGGTCGATCTGATCGTCGAAGACGAAGGCAGCGGTATTCCGAAGAACATCATGGATAGATTGTTCGAACCCTTCTTCACCACCAAGGATCCTGGCGAAGGCACCGGTCTGGGCCTTGCACTGGTCTATTCCATCGTTGAAGAGCATTATGGACAAATCACCATCGACAGCCCGGCTGATGTACAAAGCCAACGCGGCACCCGTATCCGGGTGACCTTACCGCGTCATGTCGAAGCGACGTCCGCTGTGAACTGAGACCGTCGAGAGTATCGAATCAATGCCGCACATTTTGATCGTCGAAGACGAAACAATTATCCGCTCCGCCTTGCGCCGCCTGCTGGAACGCAACCAGTATCAGGTCAGCGAAGCCGGTTCAGTGCAGGAAGCACAAGAACGCTTCACCATTCCTACGTTCGATCTGATCGTCAGCGATCTGCGTTTGCCGGGCGCGCCGGGTACCGAGCTGATCAAGCTCGGCCAGGGCACACCGGTGCTGATCATGACCAGTTACGCCAGCCTGCGCTCGGCGGTCGACTCGATGAAAATGGGCGCGGTGGACTACATCGCCAAGCCTTTTGACCACGATGAAATGCTTCAGGCTGTCGCGCGGATCCTGCGTGATCGCCAGTCGGCACCGGCTGCCGGCGAAGCGGTTGCCAGCAAACCGGCCAATGGCAGCGGCAAATCTGCCGTCGACAACAGCAACGGCGAGATCGGCATCATTGGTTCGTGCCCGCCGATGCAGGATCTGTACAGCAAGATCCGCAAAGTCGCGCCAACTGATTCCAATGTGTTGATTCAGGGTGAGTCCGGCACCGGTAAAGAACTGGTGGCCCGCGCCCTGCACAATCTGTCGAAACGCGCCAAGGCGCCGATGATTTCGGTGAACTGCGCGGCCATTCCGGAAAGCCTGATCGAGTCCGAACTGTTCGGCCACGAAAAAGGCGCGTTCACTGGCGCCAGCGCCGGGCGTGCCGGTCTGGTTGAAGCGGCGGACGGCGGCACCTTGTTCCTCGACGAAATCGGTGAGCTGCCACTTGAGGCGCAAGCCCGCCTGCTGCGTGTGTTGCAGGAAGGCGAAATTCGCCGTGTTGGTTCGGTGCAGTCGCAGAAGGTCGATGTACGCCTGATCGCGGCCACTCACCGGGATCTGAAGAGCCTGGCGAAAATCGGCCAGTTCCGTGAAGACCTTTATTACCGTCTGCACGTGATCGCGCTGAAACTGCCTGCGCTGCGCGAGCGCGGTGCCGACGTCAACGAAATCGCCACGGCATTCCTCGCTCGCCAGAGCGCACGCATCAACCGTACCGACCTTAAATTTGCCGCGGATGCCGAACAGGCGATCCGGCATTATTCCTGGCCGGGTAACGTGCGTGAGCTGGAGAACGCGGTCGAGCGCGCGGTGATTCTGAGCGAAAGCCCGGAAATCTCCGCCGATCTGCTGGGCATCGACATCGAGCTGAGCGATCTGGAGGACGACGAGTTCATCGGTCTGCCACCGCAAACGGGCGGTAACGCCAGCAACAGCAGCCATGAGCCGACCGAAGACTTGTCACTGGAAGACTACTTCCAGCACTTCGTCCTTGAACATCAGGACCACATGACTGAAACCGAACTGGCGCGCAAACTGGGCGTCAGCCGCAAATGCCTATGGGAACGCCGTCAGCGTCTGGGCATCCCACGGCGCAAGACCGGGGTCGCCAGCGAGAGCTGAACGTTACCTGTCGAGTGTGCGGGTAACGCTTGAAGCGGTGAAAAAACTGTTACCTCAGTCCTTTCACGTAACAGAAGCCGGGGTTATCGGTAACGATACCCCGGCTTTTTTTCGCCCCGACAAAACGGTTATATCGACCTAACCCCTTGTTTTATTGGCTATCGCAAAAGTTGGCACGGCACCTGCTATATGTTCAGTACAAGAACAATAACAAGCAATGCACAAGACAATAAAAATAAGACGAATCGACTCACGCACAATAAAAACAAGACGGCGAGAGGCGCAGCTAACTGATTCTTTTGGAGAGGCGTTGTATTTGGGGCTTGCCCCACGACCAGGCCGAGAACAACAAAAACTGTCCTAAGACAGAGCCTGTACTGGTTGGATCGAGAGATCACTGCAATTCAGCGACCAAAGCAATCCGTTTGCTCTTGGCTCCCGATTGGGAGGGTCACGAAGGAAACACTTCGTGGCGAGGGCACTCAACAAAAACAAGAAGCCCGAATCAATAATAAAAAGAGCACGCAACTACTTCTTGGGGAGCTTCGGCTCCCCTTGTAGTTTCTCCCTTCTGTAAAAAACTCCCTGTTTTGCCCCGCTTCACCCTTGCAGCTTGCGGCTTACAGCTCAAATCTGCCGTGTCCTACACCATCCCCCGACTAAATGCTAGAATCTGCGCCCATCATGCGGTCATTCTTTGGTATGGCCGAACATTCCTTCAAACAGTGCATCCCATGCTGAAGAAGTTGTTCCAGTCATTCCGAACTCCCGTGCGTCGTACGCAACACATCCGCAGCACCCCTGAGGTGCTCAACAGCGGTCAACATTCGCTGCAGAAAACGCAGTTCAGCCGCTATGCGGTGAATATCGTCGAACGCCTGCAAGGTGCCGGTTACCAGGCTTATCTGGTCGGCGGTTGCGTGCGTGACATGCTGCTGGGCATCACGCCCAAGGATTTCGACGTCGCCACCAGTGCCACGCCCGAGCAAGTCCGCGCCGAATTCCGCAATGCGCGGATTATCGGTCGCCGCTTTAAACTCGTGCACATCCATTTCGGTCGCGAAATCATCGAAGTCGCGACCTTCCGCGCCAATCACCCGGTCAACGATGACGACGAAGACAGCAACCAGTCTTCGCGTAACGAGAGCGGGCGGATTCTGCGCGACAACGTTTACGGCACCCTGGAAGAAGACGCGCAACGCCGCGACTTCACCATCAACGCCCTGTATTACGATCCGGTCAGCGAGCGCATCCTCGATTACGCCAATGGCGTACACGACATCCGCAATCACCTGATCCGTCTGATCGGCGATCCGAAGCAGCGCTATCAGGAAGACCCGGTGCGCATGCTGCGGGCCGTGCGTTTTGCCGCCAAGCTCAACTTCGGTATCGAGAAGCACACCGTGCAGCCGATTCGTGAACTGGCGCCGATGCTGCGCGAGATCCCTTCGGCGCGTCTGTTCGAAGAAGTGCTCAAACTGTTCCTCTCGGGGCACGGCGCGATCACTTTCGAAATGCTGGTCGACCTGCAACTGTTCGCCCCGCTGTTCCCGGCCAGTGCCGATGCGCTGGAACACAACCCGGAATACACCCACACGCTGATCAGCGAAGCGCTGACCAACACCGACCTGCGCATCAAGCAGAACAAACCGGTGACCCCGGCGTTCCTGTTTGCCGCGCTGCTGTGGCCTGCCCTGCCGGCTCGCGTGTTGCGCCTGCAAGAACGTGGCATGCCACCAATCCCTGCAATGCAGGAAGGCGCCCACGAGCTGATCGCCGAACAGTGCCAGCGCATCGCGATTCCGAAACGTTTCACCATGCCGATCCGCGAGATCTGGGACATGCAGGAACGTCTGCCACGCCGCAGCGGCAAACGCGCCGACCTGTTGCTGGACAACCCGCGTTTCCGCGCCGGTTACGACTTCCTGCTGCTGCGTGAAAGCGCTGGCGAGGAAACGGATGGTCTGGGCGAATGGTGGACGGACTATCAGGATGCCAACGACAGTGAACGTCGCGACATGATCCGCGACCTCAGCGGCAAGGGCGATGACGCCAGTGGCGCGCCGCGCAAACGTCGTCGCAGCAGCGGCTCCAAGCGCAAACGCACCAGCGCCCCGAGCGCTACAGGCGAATAAAGGCATGGAACGCATCTACATCGGCATGGGCAGCAACCTCGCAGACCCCGCCGAACAATTGCGCAGCGCCGTTGAGGCGCTGGGGCAATTGCCGCAGACCAAATGGGTGGGCGTTTCCGCCTTCTACCAAAGCGATTCCCTGTTGCCTGGCCAACCACGCTACACCAACGCGGTGGCCGCGCTCGACAGCGCGCTCGCCCCGCTGGAATTGCTTGATGCGTTGCAGGCGATCGAAAACAATCAGGGCCGCGAACGCCTTGAGCGCTGGGGCCCACGTACGCTGGATCTGGATATTCTGTTGTTCGGTGATCGACTGATCGACGAACCGCGCCTGAAAGTCCCGCATTACCAGATTCAGGAACGCGCCTTCGTGCTTTACCCGCTCGCCGAACTGGCCCCGCAGGATCTGCGTCTTGCCGACGGCCGCAGCCTGCCCGATCTGCTGGCAGCCTGCCCGTTCGTCGGTCTGGAACGCCTTCCCCACGCCTGACACAAATCCCTTGTAGGAGCTGCGGAACGCTGCGATCTTTTGATCTTCAAAACCAAGATCAGAAGATCGCAGCGTTCCGCAGCTCCTACAGGAATAGCTTTCCATATCCAGATTTATTGTCGGACAAAAACCCCGCGCATCAGCCCCGCGGCGCCGCTGAATCGCATCAGTAACGCCGGTAACACTCCCCTCGTAACAATGCGGTAACACACGCAATTGACTTCCTGTTGGCTCATCACGACTATAGGCGTCCCGCTGCCGCCAACCCGGCACATACGGGCGCAATCCAGGCCTTATAAGCACGACAAAAGAGCGTGCGCCTGAGTAGATGACGAATCACGCGCGTTACTCGCAGTAGTTTCCAGAGCGCCTGAACGAGGATTTTTTACATGCCAGCCATCACCCTGACCACGCTCCAGAGCCTCAAGCAGAAAGGTGAAAAGATCACCATGCTGACCTGCTATGACGCGACCTTCGCCCACGCCTGCAACGAGGCCGGTGTCGAAGTGCTGCTGGTGGGCGACTCCCTCGGCATGGTCCTGCAAGGTCACGACAGCACTTTGCCGGTGACCACCGCAGAAATGGCCTATCACACCGCTTGCGTCAAACGTGGCAACACCGATGCCCTGATCCTCGCGGACTTGCCGTTCATGGCCAACGCCACCCTCGAACAAACCATGAGCAACAGCGCGATGCTGATGCAGGCCGGCGCGCACATGATCAAAGTCGAAGGTCAGCTGTGGCTGGCCGAGTCGATTCGTCTGCTCGCCGAGCGCGGCGTACCGGTTTGCGCGCACATGGGCCTGACCCCGCAAGCGGTGAACATTCTCGGTGGCTATAAAGTGCAGGGACGTAACGAGAACCAGGCGCGGCAGATGCGTGCTGATGCGATCTCGCTGGAACAGGCCGGCGCGGCCATGCTGCTGCTGGAATGTGTGCCGAGCGAGCTGGCCGCCGAAATCAGTCAGGCTGTGAAGATCCCGGTCATCGGCATCGGTGCCGGTAACGCCACCGACGGTCAGGTTCTGGTACTGCACGACATGCTCGGCCTGTCGATCACTGGCCGCGTGCCGAAATTCGTCAAGAACTTCATGCACGGTCAGGACAGCATCCAGTCCGCGCTGAAGGCTTACGTCAGCGAAGTCAAAGCCACCACGTTCCCCGGCATCGAACACGGATTCTCTGCATGAACACCGTTAAAACCGTACGCGAACTGCGCGCCGCCGTAGCCCGCGCCCGCAGCGAAGGCAAGCGCATCGGCTTCGTGCCGACCATGGGCAACCTGCACAGCGGCCACGTTGCACTGATCACCAAAGCCACCCAACGTGTGGACTTCGTGGTCGCGAGCATTTTCGTCAACCCGCTGCAGTTCGGCGCTGGCGAAGACCTCGATAAATACCCGCGCACGTTGGCGGCGGATCAGGAGAAGCTGCTCGAAGCCGGTTGCTCCCTGCTGTTCGCGCCGACTGTCGAAGAAATGTACCCCGACGGCATGGCCGGACAGACGCGCGTCAGCGTGCCGCAATTGTCCGAAGGGCTCTGCGGTGCCAGCCGTCCGGGGCACTTCGAAGGCGTGGCGACTGTGGTCAGCAAGCTGTTCAACATGGTCCAGCCGGATCTGGCGATTTTCGGCCAGAAGGATTATCAGCAATTGGCGGTGATCCGTGCCTTGGTGCATGACCTGAACATGCCGGTGCAGATCATTGGCGAGCCGACCGTACGTGCAGCCGATGGCCTGGCGCTGTCGTCGCGCAATGGTTTCCTCAGCGAAGAACAACGCGCGGTGGCTCCGGTGGTCTATCGCAGCCTCAGCAATATTGCCGAATCGATCAAGCAAGGTGAACGGGACTTCCCGGCGCTGATCGGTGGCCAGTTGCAACAGCTGGAAGCGGCAGGCCTGCGTCCGGATTACCTGGAAATCCGCCATGCGCTAACCTTACGCCCGGCGACGGCTGAAGACCGTGATCTGGTGATTCTGGTGGCCGCGTTCCTCGGCACCACACGGTTGATCGACAACCTGCACCTGAACCTCGATACGCCCGCTTAAAAACACCGCAATCCCCCCTGTAGGAATGAGCCTGCTCGCGATAGCGGTGTGTCAGTCAGCATTAGCGTTGAATGACACACCGCTATCGCGAGCAGGCTCGCTCCCACAGTGGTTTTCGGTGTTATCAAAGTTGCACTTCAAGCCGTATTGCCGCCTTAAAAGCCTTCGGGCACACTGCCCGCCGTTCGATTCCAACCCGGGAAAACCCTCATGCACGCGATCATGCTCAAGGCCAAACTGCACCGCGCCGAAGTCACTCATGCGGTGCTCGATTACGAAGGCTCGTGCGCCATCGATGGCGAGTGGCTGGACTTGTCCGGCATTCGTGAATACGAGCAGATCCAGATTTATAACGTCGACAATGGTGAGCGTTTCACCACCTACGCGATTCGCGGTGAAGAAGGTTCGCGGATGATCTCCGTCAACGGCGCCGCTGCGCACAAGGCCAAGGTCGGCGACCGCGTGATCATTTGTGCCTACGCCCATTACAGCGAAGCAGAACTGGTCAATTTCAAGCCGCGCATGCTCTACATGGCGCCCGGCAACGAGCTGAGCCACACCAGCAACGCCATCCCGGTTCAGCTCGCCTGATCGCGAAATCGCCCCGCTCCCCCTCCGTTTGTCGGCCAGTTCCCGGTCTTGATGTTAAAAAAGTACAGGGATCTGGTCAGACAAAGTCAAGACAGAACGCAGCGCGAGGTTTACTGTATTCGCCCTGTGTCCGGAAATCGTGTCGACACAGTTGATCCCGTGCACAAACATGGCGTGCCGGGTCTGTTCAGTGTTCAAAAGGCCGTTCAAGTAAAAAGGAAAACCGCAGCGATGGCGTATTACCTCACTCCTCAAGACGTTACCGCTCTGCCCGCCTGGCAAGCGTTGAAAGATCACCGCCAAGCCATGCAGGATTTCAGCATGCGCGAAGCCTTCAACGCCGATCCGCAGCGCTTCAACCAGTTCACCCTCAGCAGCTGCGGACTGTTTCTCGATTATTCGAAGAATTTGATCAACGCCCAGACCCGCAATCTGCTGGTCGGTCTGGCCAATGAAGTCGATCTCAAAGGCGCCATCAAAGCGCTGTTTGAAGGCGAAATCGTCAACACTTCCGAAGGCCGCCCGGCGCTGCACACCGCCTTGCGTCGCCCGGTGGGCGACAAGCTGTCGGTCAATGGCGTCAACGTGATGCCGGAAGTCCACAAGGTTTTGAACCAGATTACCGATCTGGTTGGCCGCATACACGATGGCCTGTGGCGTGGTTACACCGAGAAGCCGATCACCGACGTGGTGAACATCGGCATCGGTGGCTCGTTCCTCGGCCCTGAGCTGGTCTCCGAAGCGCTGCTGTCGTACGCACAGAAAGGCGTGCGTTGCCACTATCTGGCGAACATCGACGGTAGTGAGTTCCACGAACTGACGCAGAAACTGCGCGCCGAGACCACGCTGTTCATCGTTTCGTCGAAGTCGTTCAACACCCTCGAAACCCTGAAGAACGCTCAAGCTGCACGCGCCTGGTACCTGGCGCAGGGCGGTTCGGAAGCCGAGCTGTATCGTCACTTCATCGCTGTATCGAGCAACAACGCAGCGGCCGTGGCGTTCGGTATTCGCGAAGAAAACATCTTCCCGATGTGGGACTGGGTCGGCGGTCGTTATTCGCTGTGGTCGGCCATCGGTTTGCCGATTGCTCTGGCCATCGGCATGTCCAACTTCAAGGAATTGCTGTCCGGGGCTTACACCATGGACCAGCATTTCCAGACCGCGCCGTTCGAACAGAACATGCCGGTGCTACTGGCGCTGCTCGGCGTGTGGTACGGCAACTTCTGGGGCGCGCAAAGCCACGCGATCCTGCCGTACGACCATTACCTGCGCAACATCACCAAGCACTTGCAACAGCTGGACATGGAATCCAACGGCAAGAGCGTGCGTCAGGACGGCACGCCGGTGTCGACCGATACCGGTCCGGTGATCTGGGGCGGCGTCGGCTGCAACGGTCAGCACGCTTACCACCAGTTGCTGCATCAAGGTTCGCAGTTGATCCCGGCCGATTTCATCGTGCCGATCGTCAGCTTCAACCCGGTTTCCGACCACCATCAGTGGCTGTACGCCAACTGCCTGTCGCAGAGCCAGGCACTGATGCTCGGCAAAACCCTGCCGGAAGCCGAGCAAGAGTTGCGCGACAAAGGCATGAGCGAAGAAGAAGTACACAAACTCGCGCCGCACAAGGTGATCCCGGGCAACCGTCCGAGCAACACCATCGTGGTTGAACGCATCAGTCCACGTCGTCTCGGCGCACTGGTGGCGATGTATGAGCACAAAGTGTTCGTACAAAGCGTGGTCTGGGGCATCAACGCCTTCGACCAGTGGGGCGTGGAATTGGGCAAGGAACTGGGCAAAGGCGTTTACAACCGCTTGGTCGGCAGCGATGAAACCACTGCCGATGACCCTTCTACCCAGGGCCTGATCAACTACTTCCGCGGTCGTCACCGCGGGTGATGTAAATGGGTTGCCCACAATTCCAGTGGGCAACCCATCTTCAATGTGGGAGCGAGCCTGCTCGCGAATGCAGTGTGTCATTCAGCCTCTTTGTTGACTGACTCACCGCATTCGCGAGCAGGCTCGCTCCCACAGTTGTTTTGCGCATGACTTGAACCTCTGCATCGCTCGGCGCATCTTTATTCCTGTCGCTCCACAAGAATAAGGAACCGTCATGTTCGATATCAGCACGTTCCCCAAAGCCGATGCCGTCCGCCGGGCTGCGCAATTGAGTCAGGAAGACTATCGGCGCCTGTACCGCGAATCCATTGAACACCCCAGCACCTTCTGGGCCGAACAGGCCACGCAGTTCCTCGACTGGAGCACACCGTGGCAGACCGTTCAGCGCTACGACCTGAAAACCGGTGAAGCCGCCTGGTTTGCCGGGGGCAAACTGAACGTCAGCTACAACTGCATCGACCGCCACCTGGAAAAGCGCGGCGAACAGACCGCACTGCTCTGGGAAGGCGACGATCCGGCCGAATCGGCACAAATCACTTACAAAAAACTCCATCACCATGTCTGCCGCTTGGCCAACGTGCTGAAAAGCCGTGGCGTGAACAAAGGCGACCGGGTGTGCATCTACATGCCGATGATCCCCGAAGCTGCCTACGCTATGCTTGCCTGTGCACGAATCGGCGCGGTCCATTCGGTGGTGTTTGGCGGCTTCTCTCCTGATTCCCTGCGTGACCGTATTCTCGATGCCGATTGCCGCACAGTGATCACCGCCGACGAAGGTGTACGCGGCGGCAAGTTCGTGCCGCTCAAGCAGAACGTCGACAAAGCCCTGCAGAGTTGCCCGGACGTCAGCACCGTCGTGGTGGTAGAGCGCACCCAAGGCAACGTCGACTGGGTCGAAGGCCGCGACCTCTGGTATCACCAGGCTGTACGCGATGTCAGCGACGATTGCCCAGCGGAACCAATGGACGCCGAAGATCCGCTGTTCATCCTCTACACCTCGGGCAGCACCGGTAAACCCAAAGGCGTACTGCACACCACCGGCGGCTATTTGCTGCAAGCGGCGATGACTTTCAAATATGTGCTCGATTACCGCGACGGCGAGGTGTTCTGGTGCACCGCCGATGTTGGTTGGGTCACCGGCCACAGCTACATCGTCTACGGCCCGCTGGCCAACGGCGCGACCACGCTGATGTTCGAAGGCGTGCCGAGCTACCCGAACAGTTCACGACTCTGGCAGGTCATCGATAAACACCAGGTCAACATTTTCTACACCGCACCCACTGCGCTGCGCGCGTTGATGCGTGAAGGTGCCGAACCGTTGAAGGAAACGTCGCGGCAGAGCCTCAGATTACTCGGCAGCGTCGGTGAGCCAATTAACCCGGAAGCGTGGGAGTGGTATTTCAACGTGGTCGGCGAACAGCGCTGCCCTATCGTCGACACTTGGTGGCAGACCGAGACCGGCGGCATCATGCTCAGCCCGCTGGTCAGCGCCCAGCGGATCAAACCGGGCTGCGCCACGCAGCCGATGTTCGGCGTACAACCGGTACTGCTCGATGAACACGGAAAGGAAATCAAAGGCGCCGGCAGCGGCGTGCTGGCGATCAAATCCAGTTGGCCGGCGCAGATCCGCAGCGTCTACGGCGACCCGCAACGCATGGTCGACACCTATTTCAAACCCTACCCCGGCTACTACTTCACCGGCGACGGCGCGCGCCGCGATGAGGATGGCGATTACTGGATCACCGGGCGCATCGACGACGTGATCAACGTCTCCGGCCACCGCATCGGCACCGCCGAAGTCGAAAGCGCGCTGGTGCTGCACGACAGCATCGCCGAAGCCGCCGTGGTCGGTTACCCCCACGACGTCAAAGGTCAGGGCATCTACGCCTTCGTCACACCCATGAACGGCACCGAACCGAATGACGAGTTGAAAAAAGAATTGCTCGCCCACGTCAGCAAGGAAATCGGCAGCTTCGCCAAACCAGACCTGATCCAGTGGGCGCCGGCCTTGCCGAAAACCCGTTCAGGCAAGATCATGCGGCGCATTCTGCGCAAGATCGCCTGCAACGAACTCGACAGCCTCGGCGACACCTCGACCCTGGCTGATCCTAGTGTGGTGCAAGGCCTGATCGACAAGCGCCTCAATCAGTAACACCCCGGGCGCGGTCAAACGGCCGCGCCCGCCCTTTCGCACTGAGTGGTCATGGAATTCATCCGCAGTCGTATTGAAAACCAACTCATGAGCCTGACCGGGCTGTCCCTCGGCCAACTCGATCTGGAAAACCCCAAGGGCGATCCCGGCCTGTTCGGCCCCGACTCGGTCAGTTGGCAAGTGCACGGCGATTTCAGCAGCATGTTGATCGGCGGGATCAGCGCGTTGTTGCTGCAAGCCCTGCATCCACTGGCACTGGCCGGGGTTTGGGATCATTCGAATTTTCGCCAGGACATGCTCGGGCGCTTGCGGCGTACCAGCCAGTTTGTTTCCGGCACCACGTTTGGCTCGCGCCGCGATGCAGATTGGTTGATCGAGAAGGTACGCACCATTCACCTGCAAGTCGTCGGCACCGCGCCGGATGGCCGGCCTTATGCGGCCAGCGATGCGGATTTGCTGACGTGGGTGCACGTGGCTGAAGTCAGTAACTTTCTGGCGGCGCATTTGCGTTATCGCAATCCGCAGTTGTCGGGGGCGGATCAGGATCGTTATTACGCGGAAATCGCCGTGATTGCCGAACGCCTCGGTGCGCGGGATGTGCCGAAATCGCGGCAAGCCGTAGCCGATTATCTGCAACGCATGCGCCCGCAGTTGCTGTGCGATGAGCGCAGCCGTGAGGTTTTGCGCTTGTTGCTCGACGCACCGGCGCCGAGTGTTCTGGCGCGACCGTTTGGCGATCTGATGATGAAGGCCGGTATCGATCTGTTGCCGGATTGGGCCAGCGATATGCTTGATGTGCGACAGAGTTCGCTGCAGCGCCAGTTGATTCGCGCCAGTGTCAAACGCAGCGCACCGATGCTGCGCTGGGCGATGCGCAATGGTTCGGTGCAACGCGCCAAACGCCGGATGGGGCTGAGCTGACGCTCAGAGCCGCAAGCTGCAAGCTGCAAGATTTAAGCTTGGGGATTGAAGCTTGGAGCTTGCCGCTCAGTAACTGCTAAACTCCCGCGCCCCCATTCTCTCCAGCAAGGCGCCCGCATGTCTTCCTTGAATCAGGCGCTGCGCGCCGCCCTCGATCAACGCCAGGATCTGCTGGCCGAGTTGCACCGCCAGGGCACCGATTGCTATCGGCTGTTCCACGGCAGCCAGGAAGGCGCCGGCGGTCTGACTATCGACCGCTATGGCCCGCAACTGCTGGTGCAAAGCTTCCACCAGACGCTCGAGCGCGATGACCTGCTGCAATTGCACGCGATGGTTAATCAGAGCCTGGGGCTGGAAACGTTGCTGGTCTACAACGACCGCTCCCGTGGCAATTCGCGCATTGATCGTGAAGACAGCGTCTACAAAGCCGAAGACGCCGCGCTGGCCGATCTGGTCGGTCACGAATGGGGTCTGAACTACCGGGTGCGCGGTCGCCATGCCGGACAAGACCCGCTGCTGTTCCTCGACCTGCGCAACACGCGCGGCTGGGTCAAGGATCACGCCAAAGGCAAATCCGTGCTCAACCTGTTCGCCTACACCTGCGGCGTCGGCCTCAGTGCGGCCGCCGGTGGCGCGCGTGAAGTGTGCAACCTGGATTTCGCCGAAGGCAATCTGGCGGTCGGTCGCGAAAACGGTCTGCTCAACCCGCAGTTGCCCGAGATGGAGTTCATCCAGTCGGACTACTTCCCGGCCATTCGCCAACTCGCCGGCCTGCCGATCAGCCAGCGTCGCGGGCAGAAACTGCCGAGCTACCAACGCCTCGATCAGCGCCAATACGACCTGGTCCTGCTCGACCCGCCCGCGTGGGCCAAGAGCGCATTCGGCACTGTCGATTTACTGCGCGACTACCAGAGCCTGCTCAAACCGGCCCTGCTGACCACCGCCGACAACGGCGTGCTGATCTGCTGCAACAACCTGGCGAAAGTCAGCATGGACGACTGGCGCGAGCAGGTGCTGCGCTGCGCCGAGAAGGCTGGGCGACCGGTACGTGAGTGGAGCGTGATGACACCGGGCGCCGACTTCCCGTCCATGGACCAGCAACCGCCGCTGAAAACCCTGATCCTGCAGCTCTGATCCGACCGCGCGGCTGACAACTGTCCAATGAGGGAGCGAGCCTGCTCGCGAACGCGGAGCATCAGCCAACTAATAGAGCGACTGGTATGACGCCTTCGCGAGCAGGCTCGCTCCCACATGGAAAGCGTTCCGACAGAAGAATCTGAACAATCCTGCTCCATGCGAGGTACTTCGGAACCAGAATCGCGTGCCATACTCCAAGGCACTCCGATTCAGACAGATGAAGCCGCACATGCCCAAAGGATTGATTCGCGCGATTGGCGCCCTGTTGACTGCTCTGGCCCTCTACAGCCTGCTGGGGTTTCTGATTTTGCCAGGCATCGCCCTGCGTGTGGCCAATCAACAACTGGCCAATTACGCCACGGTGCCTGCGCATATCCAGCGTGTCGAACTCAACCCGTTCAGCCTTGAAGTCACCCTGTGGGGGCTGGTCATTGGCGAGCCGGGCAAGGAACAGATCGGTTTCGATCGCCTGTACGCCGACCTGCAAATCGACAGCCTGTGGACCAAAGCCCTGCATCTGGCGAACATCGAGCTGGACAAGCCGAAGAGCGAAATCCTGTTCGCCAAAGACGGCAAGCTCAACCTGCTGGGCCTGTTCAATGTGCCGGCCAGTGAGCCAACACCAGCCGACCCCAACGCCAAACCGTTCCCGCTGCGCATCGACAACATCAAACTGGCTGGCGGCGTCGTGCACTTTGAAGACGTGCGCCCGAGCGAACCCATCGAGTTTCTCTACGATGACCTCAGCTTCGAACTGAAAAACCTCAGCACCCTCCCCGAAGACAGCGCCGACATGACCCTGGTCGCCATCGGCCCCGCTGGCGGCCGGATCGACTGGAGTGGCAATTTCAGCCTGATCCCGTTCACCTCCGAAGGCACCCTGAAAGTCACCGACGGCAAGATGAAAGCCTTCTGGCCCTACGTGCGTGATTCAGTGCCCTTGGTGCTTGAAGACGGTGTGATCAGTCTCAGCAGCGAATACAAACTCAATCTGTCGAAAGAAACCGAACTGCAGTTGAACAACGTGGCGGTGAGCATCGCGCCGTTTGCCATCAAAGCCCCGGACGGACGGCCACTGGCGAAACTCGAACGCCTCGACGTCAGCGAAACCTCGGTGGATCTGGCCAAGCAACAAGTCGTGGTCGGCAAGATCCGCAGCAACAAACTGGAAACCTGGGCAGCCCTTGAAGCCGACGGACAACTGGACTGGCAGAAACTGTTCGCCAGCCAACCGTCGAAACCCGCCGCCAAAGCCGCCGCAGAACCGGCAGACACGCCGGCCGCTGCCGACTCGCCAAAAGCTGAACCCACTGCGCCGAGCAAGCCTTGGCAGGTGCTGCTCAAAGACGTGCAATTGCGTAACTACACCGTGCATCTGGCCGACCGTTCGGCAACACCTGCGGTGGCACTGGATATCACCCCGCTGAACGTCGACCTGCAAGACTTCGACAGCCTCAACGGTTCGCCCTTCCAGCTCAAGCTCGATAGCGGCGTGGGCAAGCAAGGCAAGATCACGGCCGACGGCACCGTCAATCTCGCCCCGGTCAACGCCCAGCTCAATGTGAAAACCCAGGACATCGACCTGCGCGTCGCACAGTCCTACATCAACCCGTTCATTCGCCTGGAACTGCGCAGCGGCATGCTCGGCAGTGATCTGAAGGTCAATCTGAAAAGCACCGAACCGCTGGCGCTCAGCGTCACCGGACGGGCGCAGATCGATCAACTGCACACCCTCGACACTCTGAAAACCCGCGACTTCCTCAAGTGGCAGCAGGTGGTCGTCGAAGGCCTGAATTATCAACACGGCGACAGCCTGTCGATCGACAAGGTCAACCTGTTCCAGCCTTATGTGCGGTTCATGATCAACGATGATCGCACCACCAACATTGACGATCTGCTGATTCCGCAGCCCGCCGACAGCGGCACCAAAACCACAGCGGCGAAACCGGCCAGCAACGAAAAACCGCTGGGCATTCACATTGGCAGCATCGCCATCAACGACGGCTCGGCCAACTTCGCCGACTTCAGCCTGACGCCGAACTTCGCCACCGCCGTGCAGCAGCTCAACGGCCAGATCGGCACCATCGACAGCCGTCAGGCGAAACCGGCCAGCGTCGACATCAAAGGCAAGGTCGACCGCTATGCACCGGTGACCATCAAGGGCGCGGTGAATCCGTTCGACCCGATGGCCAGCCTCGACATCGCTACCAGTTTCAAACGCGTCGAGCTGACCACGTTGACGCCCTACTCCGGCAAATTCGCCGGGTACCGCATCCGCAAAGGCCGGCTCAACCTCGACCTGCATTACCTGATCACCAAGGGCCAGCTCAAAGCCGAAAACAAAGTGGTGGTCGAGCAATTGCAGCTCGGCGAAAAAGTCGACAGCCCGGATGCCGTGAGCCTGCCGCTGAAATTGGCGATTGCCTTGCTCAAGGATGTCGACGGCAAGATCTCCATCGAATTGCCGGTGACCGGCGACTTGAACAACCCGCAGTTCAGCGTGATGCCGATTGTCTGGCAGACCCTGCGCAACCTGATCGTCAAAGCCGCCGCCGCGCCATTCAAGATGATTGGCGGCCTGATCAGTGGTGGCAGTTCGCAAGACCTTGGCACCGTGTCGTTTGCTCCGGGTTCCAGCGAGTTGAGCAAGGATGCCGAAGCGGCGCTGATCAAACTGTCTCAGGCGCTGAAGGAGCGTCCGGCACTGCGTCTGGAGATCGAAGGCACGGCCGCCAAAAGCAGTGACGGCCCGTTGCTCGCCGAGCAGCGTCTGGAACGTGAATACCAGTACAACTACTACAAGATGCTCCAGCGTCGTGGCGATAAAGTCCCGGCTCAGGCGTCGCTGCTGCAAGTGCCCGACAGCGAGAAAGGTCCACTGCTCGAGGGCATTTACCGCACCCGCCTGAAAACCCAGCCGCCGGCCGAATGGAAGGATCTGGGCAAGGAAGAACGCACGGCGAAGATGCGCGAAGGGGTGATCCAGTTCTGGAGTGGCAGCGATGTGTTGCTGCGCCAATTGGGTCAGGACCGTGCCAGCAGCATCAAGGATTATCTGGTTGATAAAGGCCAACTGGCAGACGACCGCGTGTACTTCATCGACGCCAATCTGGGTGAAGCCGAGAGCGATGGCCGCGTAGTAACGCAAATGCATCTGGATGCCGAGTGATGAAACCGCAGTGGCTGGCCTTGATCGCAATGACGTTCGCGGCCAGTCACGCCTCGGCGTCCGATACCCTGCGCTGCGGCAGTCAGTTGATCAGCCTTGGCGACCGCTCAAGCGAAGTCCTGCAAAAGTGCGGTGAGCCGGTCAGTCGCGATTTGCTCGGCTACAAGCGCAGCGCCAATCGCCGCGAGGAGTTTCAGGTCGAGGAATGGACCTACGGCCCAAGTAACGGCATGTTTCAATACCTGCGCTTCGAAGGCAATCGCCTGCGCCAGATCAACAGCAAACGCGGTAACTGACCCGACACCGATTCCCCCTGTAGGAGTGAGCCTGCTCGCGATAGCGGTCTGTCAGCTAATCAAATTGCGGACTGACACACCGCTATCGCGAGCAGGCTCACTCCTACATTTGTTTTGTGTTGTCTCTGAAATAGAACAGGCCCCGACACAAGTGGCGGGGCCTGTAATGGTCACATCCGTGTGACCGTTCGCATGAACTCTAAAGTTGCGGCAGACGTATTGCTCGGCCCGTCTGTCGCGCCTTCTCCCGGTCCAGGCGAGAAGTCATGCCTTACTCGGCTTTCAGGCCGTCAGCGGAGACCGCTTTGACGCCTTTGATTTTCTTGGCGATCGCAACAGCAACGTCTTTCTGCGATTCAGTTACAGCAGTAGTCGACGACAGCGATACAACGCCTTTGTTGGTTTCTACTTTGATGTCAGTGCCTGGAATGCCTTTTTCGGTGACCAAGTCAGCTTTGACTTTGGTGGTGATCCAAGTGTCAGAAGTAGCTTCTTTAGCCTGGGTGACTTCACCGGCAGCCAGAGTCATTGGAGCCTGGGTAGCCTGAGTGGATTGTGCGAATGCACCGGAAGCCATGGTCAGGGTCAGCGCGGTAGCAGCAGCGGCAGTGATAGCGAACTTCTTCATACGAGTAACTCCTGTTTTTCTGGAAAGTCTGCTGGTTGTCTTGTCAGCAGGGTTACCAAGGTAGTTGCGAACGCTGTGCCAACTTTTGCAGCTATATAATTTCTTTATAAATCAACAAGTTATACTTATCACGAATTTTCGAAATCATGCAATTTGCATGAGCCGGACAATATTCGCATGCAACTTGCGGTTTTTTGGAAAGTTCCTAAGACGCTGAAATTATTGAAGCTTTTGTGAACGGCTGCGCAATGAAAAATGCCCCGCATTGCGGGGCATTCTGGTCAGCACACAACCCAGTTATGTACCACTGGCGGTGCAGCCTTTAGGCGAGTAATCCGGCGACACGTTTGTAGTACACGCCCACCCAGTGGTGGCGGTACGTGTCAGAGTGATTGTTTTACCCAGCACAGGAGCTGGCGCGTTGGCGATCGTACAAACGATTGTTCCCGCACCATCGGCGGCAGTACCGGAGGCCGTCAGCGCGCAATTGGATGTCGAGGTCGCCGCATCGCCCTTCACGATGGCCAGTGTCGGATTGGTTCCTTGATTGATGGTGTCTTCAAACGGCACCTTCAGCGCACTGATCTCCGCCAGCCCCGCCGTTACCTTCGACCGCGCCTGATACTTGGAATACTGCGGCAAGGCGATGGTCGCCAGAATCCCGATGATCGCCACCACGATCAGCAGTTCGATCAGAGTAAAACCTTGTTGTTTTTTCATAGACACGCTCCATGCATGAGTCGAAATCTCATGATCTGCAAGGGACGCAGCATAGGCCATGCCAACGCCTCCAAGCCCAGCCCGTTGGGCGCGAACCCCCTACAACGCCTTTTCCTACAACCCGCAACCGCACTATCTGACAATTTTTGTCACCTGCACCGGGCGTGTTTGGCGCTGTCACTTGACTAGGCTATAAGTCATGAACTGCAAGCGTGCGGGATCCCCATGAATGACATCGCTCTGAGCGGTCTGGCCAAACAATTGGTGCAGGCCGAACTGCTCACGGAAAAAGGCGCCCAGCAAGCCTGGCAACAGGCCCAGCGCAATCGCCTGTCGCTGGTCAGCTATCTGGTGCAGAACAAACTGGTGAAAAGCTCACAGGTCGCCGAGATCGCTTCCGAGCACTTCGGCATGGCGTTCCTCGATCTCAACTGTCTGGACAAGGAAACCCAGCCCAAAGGCCTGGTCAGCGAAAAACTCGTACGCCAGCATCACGCCCTGCCTTTGTGGCGACGCGGCAACAAGCTGTTCGTGGGGATTTCCGACCCGAGCAATCATCAAGCGATCAACGACATTCAGTTCAGTACCGGGCTGAGCACCGAAGCCATTCTGGTCGAGGACGACAAGCTCACCGATGCCATCGAGAAGTTCTTCGACACCCACACCAGTGGCCTGGAAGACATGGCCGATGTCGATCTCGATGGCCTCGATGTCGAATCAATCGACGACAGCAAACAGGAGGCCATCGGTGGCCTCGATGCCGACGATGCGCCGGTGGTGCGTTTCGTTCACAAGATGCTGCTAGACGCGATCAAGAGCGGCTCATCCGACTTGCACTTCGAACCTTACGAGAAGAACTACCGGGTGCGGGTGCGCACCGACGGCATCCTGCGCGAGGTGGCCAAGCCACCGGTTCAACTGGCCGGGCGCATCGCCGCACGCCTGAAAGTCATGGCCAGCCTCGATATCTCGGAACGGCGCAAACCGCAGGACGGGCGGATCAAGATGCGTCTGTCGAAGAGCAAGTCGATCGATTTCCGCGTCAACACCTTGCCGACCCTGTGGGGCGAGAAAGTGGTGATCCGGATCCTCGACCCGTCCAGTGCGCAGATCGGCATCGACGCCCTTGGCTATGAACCAGAGCAGAAAGACCTGTACATGGCCGCGCTCAAGCAGCCACAGGGCATGATTCTGGTCACCGGGCCCACCGGATCGGGTAAAACCGTGTCGCTGTACACCGGCCTGAATATCCTCAACACCGTCGACATCAACATCTCCACCGCTGAAGACCCGGTGGAAATCAACATGGAAGGCATCAACCAGGTCAACGTCAATCCCAAACAAGGACTCGACTTTGCTCAGGCGCTGCGCTCGTTTCTGCGCCAGGACCCGGACGTGATCATGGTCGGCGAGATCCGCGATCTGGAAACCGCCGAGATCGCGATCAAGGCTGCGCAGACCGGTCACCTGGTGCTCTCGACCCTGCATACCAACAGCGCCGCGGAAACTCTGACGCGCCTGCATAACATGGGCATTCCCGGTTTCAACATCGCCACGTCGGTCAGTCTGATCATCGCCCAGCGCCTGGCGCGCAAACTGTGCAGCCACTGCAAGAAGCCCATCGAGATCCCACGCGAAACTTTGATCAAGGAAGGCTTCCCCGAGGAACGCATCGGTCATTTCACGATCTACGAGCCGGTCGGTTGCGATCACTGCAACGGCGGTTACAAGGGACGGGTGGGGATTTATGAAGTGGTGAAAAACACACCGGAGCTGCAACGCTTGATCATGGCCGAAGGCAACTCGCTGGAAATCGACATTCAAATGCGCCGCGACGGCTTCGACGACCTGCGCACCTCCGGGCTGCACAAGGCCATGCAAGGCATCACCAGCCTTGAAGAAATCAACCGGGTCACCAAGGACTGAACATGGCGGTCAAGGCAGCGAAAATCAGCATTTATGCCTGGGAAGGCACGGACAGGAAAGGCAGCAAAGTCACTGGCGAATTAAGTGGACAGAACCCTGCACTGATCAAGGCACAACTGCGTAAACAGGGGATCAATCCCGGCAAAGTACGCAAGAAGACCGCGTCGTTGTTGAGCTTTGGCAAACGCATCAAAGCCCAGGACATTGCTCTGTTCACCCGGCAGATGGCGACCATGATGAAGGCTGGTGTGCCGCTGCTGCAGTCGTTCGACATCATTGGCGAAGGCTTTGAAAACCCGGCCATGCGCAAACTGGTGGACGAGGTGAAGCAGGAGGTCGCGGCCGGTAACAGCTTCGCCACAGCCCTGCGCAAGAAGCCGCAGTATTTCGACGAGTTGTATTGCAATCTGGTCGACGCCGGCGAGCAGTCCGGCGCACTCGACACGTTGCTGGAACGGGTCGCGACCTATAAGGAAAAAAGCGAACGGCTCAAGGCCAAGATCAAAAAAGCCATGACCTACCCCACCGCCGTGGTGCTGGTGGCAGCAGTCGTGACCGGAATACTGCTGGTTAAAGTGGTGCCGCAGTTTCAGTCGGTGTTTTCCGGTTTCGGCGCAGAGCTGCCGGCCTTCACGCTGATGGTGATCAGTCTGTCGGAATTCATGCAGCAATGGTGGTGGGCGATTCTCGGCGCGCTGGTCGTGACGATCTTTGGTACTCGCCATGCACTGAAAACATCTCAGGCATTACGCGATCGCAAAGACACCTGGCTATTGAAACTGCCCTTGGTGGGCACGCTGATGTACAAATCCGCCGTGGCGCGATTCGCTCGAACCCTGTCGACCACATTCGCTGCCGGTGTGCCGCTGGTGGAAGCGCTCGACTCGGTGGCCGGCGCCACCGGCAACGTGGTGTTCAAGCGTGCTGTGCTGCGGATTCGTCAGGACGTCTCGACCGGCATGCAGCTGAATTTTTCGATGCGCAGCACCGGGGTCTTTCCCAACATGGCCGTGCAAATGACCGCGATCGGCGAAGAGTCCGGCGCGCTGGATGAGATGCTCGACAAGGTCGCGGGGTTTTACGAAGAGGAAGTGGATAACATGGTCGACAACCTCACCAGCCTTATGGAGCCATTTATCATGGTGGTGCTGGGGGTAATCGTCGGTGGGCTGGTGGTGGCCATGTATTTGCCGATCTTCCAACTTGGCTCAGCGATCTGACATGCCTATCGAAGAACTGTTCGCCCTGTATCCGCTGGCCTTTGTCTTCACCGCCCTGCTGCTGGGTCTGGTGGTCGGCAGCTTCCTCAACGTGCTGATCTGGCGTCTGCCGAAAATGCTCGAGCGCGACTGGCGCCAGCAGGCCCACGATGTGCTCGGTTTGCCTGGTGAAACGCCGCTGCCCACTTACAACCTGATGCTGCCGCACTCCGAATGTCCGCATTGCGCCCACCGGATTCGCCCGTGGGAAAACATTCCCCTGTTGAGTTACCTGTGGCTGCGCGGGCGCTGCTCTGCGTGTACCGCACCGATCAGCAAACGTTATCCACTAACCGAACTGGCCTGTGGGTTGCTCTCGGCCTTCATCGCCTGGCACTTCGGTTTCGGTTGGCCGGCGTGCCTGTTGATCGTCCTCACCTGGGGTTTGCTGGCGATGAGTCTGATCGACACCGAGCATCAACTGTTGCCCGATGTGCTGGTACTGCCGTTGCTGTGGCTAGGGCTGATCGTCAACAGCTTCGGCTTGTTCGTGCCGTTGCACGATGCACTGTGGGGCGCGGTGGCCGGTTACCTGGCGCTGTGGTCAGTATTCTGGCTGTTCAAACTGCTGACCGGCAAGGACGGCATCGGCCACGGTGATTTCAAGCTGCTGGCGTTGCTTGGAGCGTGGGGCGGCTGGCAGATTTTGCCGCTGACGATCCTGTTGTCATCGCTGGTCGGCGCCATTATCGGGGTGATTTTGCTGCGCTTGCGTAATGAGAAAACCTCGACCCCCATCCCCTTCGGCCCCTATCTGGCAATTGCCGGCTGGATTGCCTTGCTCTGGGGTGGTCAAATAACCGACTTCTATTGGCAGTTTGTCGGTTTGAAATGAATACCCCTGTGGAAAAATCCTGGATTCTCGGCCTCACCGGCGGCATCGGCAGCGGCAAAAGCGCGGCGGCCCAGCACTTCATTGATCTGGGTATCCACGTGGTGGATGCCGATCATGCGGCGCGCTGGGTGGTAGAGCCGGGGCGTCCGGCGCTGGCAAAGATTGCCGAACACTTCGGCCCCGGCGTGCTGCTGGCCGATGGCACGCTGGATCGCGCCGCCCTGCGCAAACTGATCTTTGAAGTGCCGGAAGAACGCCGCTGGCTCGAAGCCCTGCTGCATCCGTTGATCGCCGAGGAAATCGCCCATCACCTGGCGCTGGCAAAATCGCCTTACGCGATTCTGGTTTCGCCGTTGTTGATCGAATCCGGGCAATACGCGATGACTCAGCGCATTCTGGTGATCGACGCCCCGCAACAACTGCAGATCGAACGCACCTTGCAGCGTGACCAGACCAGCGAAGAGCAGGTTCAGGCGATCCTCAAGGCCCAGTCGAGCCGCGAAGATCGCGTGAATCGTGCCGACGACGTGGTGGTCAACGACCGCGACCTCGCCTGGCTGCACAGCGAGGTCGAGCGTCTGCATCACTTATACCTGACATTATCCGGAGGCCATGCATGAGCCAGACCCCAACCGTTGAATGCCCAACCTGCGGCGCCCCCGTGGAGTTCACTGCCGAAAACAAGTTTCGGCCGTTCTGCTCCGATCGCTGCAAACTGATCGACCTCGGCGCCTGGGCGTCGGAAGAACACAAGATTCCGGTCGCACCGGACGCCGAAGATGAACTGTTTTCCGGCGATTTCGATCCGCGCCACTGATCCGATCAGGGCCGCATAAAGCCGTAGTCCTGATTGTCGTCGAGGTTTTCCGCGAGAAAACGCAACTCGTCGGCCAGGTCTTCGGCGTTGCGCACGGCCTTGCTCTGCTGCACCACCGCACTGAGCAAGGCGCGCAAACTCAACCCCGGGTCAAAGCCCACCTCCTGCGCCATGTCCAGACTCTGCCGGGTTTCCTGCCTTGCCCACTCGTAAACGCTCATGCCGCTGCTCCTGAAGGGATTTGTGCGAGCATGAAATTTCCCGCGCGCAGCGGGTTTGATGTGGATCAAGACTTCGGATCGTCGTCCTTCCACGGCGCCGAAAGGTAGCGTGTGCGGTTGAAGGTCTCCAGCCATTCCGGGCTGAATACCACCAGGGCACTGACGATCATGCCGTTGATGAACGCCTCGGGAAACAGCAGCAGCCACAGATAACCGATGAAATCTTCCAGCCACTCCGGCATGGCAAAGAGACCGTCGTACCACAGCAGCGTCAAGCTGAGGATCAGGCACAACAGGGCTGACAGCGCGGCGGCAAAGAAGCCGGAACAGAAGATGTACACGAACGGATTGCGTGGCTGAGAACGCTCGACGAGGATCGCCACGCATTCGGTGATCAACACCGGTAACAGAATCAGCAGCGAACCATTAACCCCGATGGCCAGCAGATCCTGACGACCCAGTAGCACCAGACCGATCTGCGCGACCAGACCACCGACAATCGCCAGCGGCCAGTCCAGCAGTAATGTCACCGCCGTCATGCCGATGAAGTGATAAGACACGCCCGTGTCGAAATCCCTGCGCACCAGCCACAACAGAAACAAGGCGAACACGGTGCCAAACAACAGATGCTGACGCCGGCTGTCACTGAACAACTCGACCCACGGCGCACGCAAAATCGCCCAGAGCAGCACCGGCACATAAATCAGCCAGCCGAGCGTCAGGCTCGCCGTCGAAAGCAGTTCAGCTCCAATCATTCCCTCACCCTCCATCGACATTCAGCTGTAGGAGCTGCCGAAGGCTGCGATCTTTTGATTTAACAGCAAGATCAAAAGATCGCAGCCTTCGGCAGCTCCTACAAGGGCAAGGTGAACGGGCGGTTCAAGCAAAGCTTTCTGCTTGTCGCATTTGAACGCTAAGCTTGGGCTTATGGATGACTCAGATTATTTACGCCTGCTGACCATCGCGGCCGAGCAGGCCAACGCCTTTCTGTCCAATGCCCGCAAATGGGAGCGTGAGCGTTGGGTCTGCCAGCGCCTGCTGCAAGGCCTGAACATTCCCTACCGCGCCGATGAATTCGCGCCGGCCGGCGAGCCGCCGGACGTGCTGTTTCGCGATGCCAATTTCGAGGTGTTCTTCGTGCTCGACGAGGGGCGCCGGCTCAACGATGAATGGCGCGATGAATTACAGCGACGACGCAGCGCCTTTTCTCTCAGCCAACTGGTGCGCCGTGAGGCCAAGCCCAAGCGCATTCCGGCCAATGAATTCCTGCTGCGACTGGCACCGACCTTGCGCAAGAAGGCGCACAACTACAAGGAACGTGGCATGGATCTGGGCGAACTGGATATCATCGCCTTCGCCAGCCTCAAACGTGAAGTACTGGACTTGAACAGCCATTTTCCACCGCCTACCGAATATCTGCGTCAGGGTTGGCGCTCGCTTTCCCTGGTTGGCCCGACCTTCGCCCGTGTGCTGTTCGCCCATCCGGACGCACCGGACTTTCTGCGTAGCAACCTCGGTCGCAGCATTGTTTTTGATGTGGGAATCAGCCTGTGACACCACTTCAGCAATTGATCGCCGATGTGCCGCAGACTGGGCGTGTGCGCTGGATCGGCGTGCGCCCCGAGTCGCGCGGGCCGATGATTGAACTTGATGCGGTGGAAGCGCGGCTGGAAGCAGGACTGACCGGCGATCACGCCCGCCCCGGTGTGCGTAACGCGCGGCAGGTGACGCTGATTCAGTGGGAACATCTGCCGGTGGTCAGCGCATTGATGGGGCGCCCCGATGATCAACCTGTCAGGCCTGAAGATCTGCGCCGTAATCTCGTTATCAGCGGTATCAATTTGTTTAGCCTCAAGGGTCGGCGCTTTCGTATCGGTCAGGCAATATTCGAAACCACGGGCTGGTGTCAGCCCTGCGCACGGCTGCAGAACAACCTTGGCCCGGGCACCTTTCAAGCGGTGCGCGGCCATGGCGGAATTACCGCGCGGGTGTTACAAAGCGGGATCATTCGCCTCGAAGACCGGGTCAGCGTCGAACCGGTTCCGGACAGCGGCTATGCTGCGTTCAACCCCGGATAGAAACCGCTGTAGCTTCTGCCCATTCAGCAACGTCTACCTGACGAGGCAAATATGACCAGCCGCCTGAACCCCGAAGACCAGAAACATGTCGAAGAGTACCTGCAACTGTCCCAACACCGAGTCGAGCGCCGGCCTTTCCGGCCGTGGATGCTCCTGGTGCTGGTGCTGGCAGTGACCATTGGTCTGGGCCTGTTGAGCCGATTTATCAGTTACCTGACGCTATGAGCTGCCTCGCGCTCGCTTGGGTAACGACACCGATTTCCTTTAAAAACCTTGCGAGTTATCCCTATGTCCCATCGTATTGTTATTGTCGGCGGCGGCGCCGGCGGTCTGGAGTTGGCTACCCGTCTGGGTAAGACTCTGGGCAAGCGCGGCACGGCCAGTGTGATGCTGGTCGACGCCAATCTGACGCACATCTGGAAGCCGCTGTTGCACGAAGTGGCCGCCGGATCGCTGAACTCTTCCGAAGACGAACTCAACTATGTTGCCCAGGCAAAATGGAACCACTTCGAGTTCCAGCTGGGGCGCATGAGCGGGCTCGATCGCGCGCAGAAGAAAATCCAGTTGGCCGCCACCTACGATGAAAACGGCGTAGAACTGGTGCCGGCGAGGGAAGTGCAGTACGACTCGCTGGTGATCAGCGTCGGCAGCACCACCAATGATTTCGGCACGCAGGGCGCGGCGCAGCACTGCCTGTTCCTCGACACCCGCAAACAGGCCGAGCGCTTCCATCAGCAACTGCTCAATCACTATCTGCGTGCACACGCCGGGCAAACCGATGTGGTCGAGCAAATCAGTGTGGCCATCGTCGGCGCTGGCGCCACGGGTGTTGAACTGGCGGCAGAACTGCACAACGCCGCCCACGAACTGGCGGCTTATGGTCTGGACCGGATCAAACCGGAAAACATGCACATCACCCTGATCGAAGCCGGCCCACGGGTGTTGCCTGCCCTGCCGGAACGCATCAGCGGGCCGGTACACAAGACCCTGGAAAAACTCGGGGTCAATGTGATGACCAACGCTTCGGTCAGCGAAGTGACCGCCGACAGCCTGATCACTGCCGATGGCAATGAGATCAAGGCCAGCCTGAAAGTCTGGGCAGCGGGCATTCGCGCACCGGGTTTCCTCAAGGACATCGACGGCCTGGAAACCAACCGCATCAATCAACTGCAAGTGCTGCCTACCCTGCAAACCACGCGCGATGAAAACATTTTCGCCTTCGGCGATTGCGCGGCCTGCCCACAACCGGGCACCGATCGCAACGTGCCGCCACGGGCGCAAGCCGCACACCAACAGGCGTCGCTGCTGGCCAAGTCGCTGAAACTGCGCATCGAAGGCAAGACTCTGCCGGAGTACAAATACACCGACTACGGCTCGCTGATCTCGCTGTCGCGTTTTTCCGCTGTGGGTAACTTGATGGGCAACCTGACCGGCAGCGTGATGCTCGAAGGCTGGCTGGCGCGGATGTTTTACGTGTCGCTGTATCGCATGCACCAGATGGCATTGTACGGGCCGTTCCGCACGGCGATGTTGATGCTGGGCAGCAAGATTGGTCGAGGCACCGAGCCGCGTTTGAAACTGCATTGATGTAAAAACCTGTAGGAGTGAGCCTGCTCGCGATAGCGGTGCGTCAGTCGACATCATTGTTGAATGACACACCGCTATCGCGAGCAGGCTCACTCCTACATTTGATTTGTGATTCTGTCTCGTAATGTATCTGCGTCCGTAATATCTAACCTTCGCTTACAAACTCCCCGCCTGGCGACACAGTCGCGATACACCGCCACCGCTTAATGGCCACACCCGAGCAGCACCTGCTCAGGCAATCGTCCTTAACATGTGGTTGCACAGCGCAGCCCAGGAGAATGTAAATGTCCGGTACTTCGACCCTCGGTAAAAAATCCATTGGCCTGATCGGCGCCGCGCTGGCGGGCGGCTTGATGTTGTCCGGTTCGGTGTTTGCCGCTCAACCACTGACGCAGGGCTACATGGTCGCTTCGGCAGAAACTTCGGTGAAAGCGCCGGAGGGCAAATGCGGTGAAGGCAAATGTGGTGATGCTTCGATGGCCAAGACGGACAGCGACGGTGACGGCAAGGTCTCGCGCGCCGAATTCCTGAAAGTCGCGCCGAAGTCCGACTTCGACAAGATCGACACCAACCATGACGGTTTCATCGACGAGCAAGAGGCCTACAACAACGTGAAGGCCAACTTTGAAGCCAATGGCAAGAAGATGCCAAAAGGCCTGTTCGAGCACCTGAAAGATCAAGACGGCGCCTGATCAGCAGAAAAAACCAAGCCGCGCTTCTCTTGGGAGAAACGCGGCTTTTTCACGTCTGCCGTTTATAACTGGAAACGCCGGACCATGCCCTGCAAGGCGTTGGCCAGTTGCGACAACTCTTGGCTGGAGGCACTGGTCTGATCGGCACCGGCGGCCGAACGTACCGACAGATCACGAATGTTCACCAGGTTGCGATCCACTTCCCGCGCGACTTGCGCTTGTTCTTCCGCAGCACTGGCAATGACCAGATTACGCTCATGGATCTCATGCACCGAGGCGGTAATGGTTTGCAGCGCCTCACCAGCGCGCTCAGCCAACGCCAGCGTGGTCGTCGCCCGTGCGGTACTGGCCTGCATCGAATCCAGCGCCAGGCTCGAACCGCTGCGCATGCCCTGGACCATCTGCTCGATCTCCTGCGTCGACTGCTGCGTGCGATAAGCCAGCGCCCGCACTTCATCAGCCACTACGGCAAAGCCTCGTCCGCTCTCGCCGGCGCGCGCCGCTTCAATCGCTGCGTTGAGCGCCAGCAGATTGGTCTGCTCGGCAATCGCCCGAATCACGTCCAGCACTTTGCCGATGTCCTGCGACTGGTTGGCCAGTGATTGCACCAACTCGCCGGTTTGCTGCACATCGTTGGCCAGTGCGTTGATGGCGGTGGCGGTCTCACTGACGCGCACTTGGCCCAGATGCGCCGACTCGCTGGACTGGCGAGTCGCGTCAGATGTCGACACCGCATTGCGTGCGACCTCTTCCACCGCGGCGGTCATCTGGTTGACGGCAGTCGCGGCCTGTTCGATTTCGTTGTTCTGTTGTTGCAGCCCCTGTGTGCTGTCGAGCGTCACCGCATTGAGTTCATCGGCAGCCGTCGCCAGTTGCATCGCCGAACCGCTGATGCCTTGCAGCGTCTCACGCAGGTTCTGTTGCATGGTTGCCAAGGCTTTGAGCAAGCGACTGACTTCATCGTTGCCATGGGTTTCGATCGGTCGGGTCAGATCACCCTGCGCGACACTTTCTGCTGCACTCACTGCACTGCTCAGCGGACGAACGATGCTGCGCGTGAGCATCATCGCCAGTGCTACGGTGGCCAGTGCGGCCAAGGCAATGAACAAACTGACAATCGTGCGCGAGTTTTCGTAGTGCGCAGCGGACTTCTGGCTTTCGGCGGCGACCTGTTTGGCGAACAGGTCTGCCAGATCGTTGAGTTGCTTGCCGGAGCCATCGACCACTGTCTTCATGTCGACCAGCAACAATTTGGTCAGCTCATCACGCTTGCCTTGCTCAGCAAGGGCGAAGGATTGAGCGATGCCACTGCGATAGGCAGCGAAGGTTTTCTTGAACTGGTCGTATAGCTGCTGGCCTTCCGGGGTGTTGACCAGTTTGTCGTAAGCGGCGATTTTCTCGCTCAGCTCCTTGTCGCGGGTGTCCATCTGGCTGCGGTAGGTGGCGATATTGTTGGTGTCCTGATCCAGCGCCATGCGCAGCGAGATGGTGCGGATACGCAGCATGATCTCGCGAATCTCGTCGCCGCCACGAATACTTGGCAGCCACTGGTTTTCCACCGCGACTTCACTGTCGCGAATACTCGACATCTGCCCGAGGGCAAAAACGCCGAGCAAGGCCACCAACACCGCGATCAGGGCGAACCCCAGGGCCGCCCGGGGAGCAATATTCAACTGACGAAGCAACATGACGAACGCCCTTATTCTTGTATTGGCCAGATTCAAGGGGCGAAGCCATGGCAGTCCCCTCGTGTTAGCGGGCTATCGGCAGGTTGTATGATGACTTGAAGGGGAAATGCGTTTTTGTCGGACAAAAAAAATCCCCGTATCTTTCGATACGAGGATTTTTAATATGGTCGGGGTAAGGGGATTCGAACTCCTGACATCCTGCTCCCAAAGCAGGCGCGCTACCGGACTGCGCTATACCCCGGTAAAAAAAAGGCGACCTTTCAAAGATCGCCTTCTTCGATCAGCGCTTTTGGCCTCTGATCTTAAGATTCGATCCCAGCGTTAACTGGTTTCAAAAATGGTGGGTCGTGTGGGATTCGAACCTACGACCAATTGGTTAAAAGCCAACTGCTCTACCAACTGAGCTAACGACCCAAAAATGGTCGGGGTAAGGGGATTCGAACTCCTGACATCCTGCTCCCAAAGCAGGCGCGCTACCGGACTGCGCTATACCCCGGCTTGAAATTGGCTCCGTGACCAGGACTCGAACCTGGGACCCAATGATTAACAGTCATTTGCTCTACCGACTGAGCTATCACGGAACTACATATTTCAATTTACAACGGTGAAACTTGTTGCATCTAGTCACTCGTTCGCATCGCTGCGTTCGTGTGTCTGAGGCGCGCTATTCTACAACCTAGAACACCTCTGTCAACCCCCTAAATTGCTTTCAAGTTAATGATTTGCAACTTATTTCAGATTTCAACTCAGTGAGCTGAGACCGTCTTGGCGACTGACTGCGGGGCGCACTTTACAAGCCTTTTCCTTTGAGTTCAACAGCCTAACGAAAAAAAAGGCCCTACGATGTAGGGCCTGCCAATTTTCATTAGCGCTTGGACTCAGTTGAAAACGATTTCGTCGTTCTCGACAGCCCCGCTCGCCGTGTCGCCTGGCATGAAGTGACCCGAAAGAATCAACTGCGCCAGCGGGTTTTCGATCCAGCGCTGAATCGCCCGCTTCAAAGGACGAGCGCCATACACCGGGTCGTAACCGACAGCAATCAACTTGTCCATCGCCTCCGGGCTGAGTTCCAGCTTCAGCTCACGCTCGGCCAGGCGAGTGCGCAGACGGCCCAACTGGATCTCGGTAATGCCCGCGATCTGATCCCGCGCCAAAGGCTCGAAGATCACCACTTCGTCGACCCGGTTGATGAACTCCGGACGGAAGTGCGACGTAAGCGCATCCATCACCGCTGCGCGCTGCGCCTCACGATCACCGACCAGTTCCTGGATCTGTACCGACCCCAGGTTCGAAGTCATGACGATCACAGTATTGCGGAAGTCCACCGTGCGGCCATGACTGTCGGTCAAGCGGCCATCCTCAAGCACTTGCAGCAAGATGTTGAACACATCCGGGTGTGCCTTCTCGACTTCGTCCAGCAGGATCACCGAGTACGGCTTGCGACGCACAGCCTCGGTCAGGTAACCGCCTTCTTCGTAACCGACGTATCCCGGTGGCGCACCGATCAGACGCGCCACGGAATGTTTCTCCATGAACTCGGACATGTCGATCCGTACCATCGCCTCTTCAGTATCAAAGAGGAATTCGGCCAGTGCCTTGCACAGCTCGGTTTTACCAACACCGGTCGGGCCGAGGAACATGAACGAGCCGCTTGGACGATTCGGGTCGGACAACCCGGCACGCGAACGCCGTACCGCGTTGGCCACAGCGACCACGGCTTCCTCCTGACCAATCACCCGTTTGTGCAACAGGCTTTCCATCTTCATCAGTTTGTCGCGCTCGCCTTCGAGCATTTTCGACACGGGAATGCCGGTCCACTTCGATACGACTTCGGCGATCTCTTCTTCAGTCACCTTGCTACGCAGCAGCTGGTTTTCGCTCTTGCCGTGCTGATCGACCATTTGCAGGCTGCGCTCCAGATCCGGGATCACCCCGTACTGCAACTCGGCCATGCGGTTAAGGTCGCCTTTACGGCGTGCGGCCTCCAGTTCCTGACGCGACTGTTCGATCTTCTGCTGAATCTGTGCAGAACCCTGCACCTCGGCTTTTTCCGAGTTCCAGATTTCTTCCAGATCCGAATACTCGCGCTCGTGACGGACGATTTCTTCCTGAAGTTTCTCCAGACGTTTCATCGCCGCTTCGTCGCTTTCTTTCTTCAGCGCCTGGGATTCCACCTTCAACTGAATCAGGCGACGCTCCAGACGATCGAGCACTTCCGGCTTGGAATCGATTTCCATACGGATGCGGCTGGCGGCCTCGTCGATCAGGTCGATGGCCTTGTCCGGCAACTGCCGGTCAGTGATGTAGCGATGGCTGAGCTTGGCCGCGGCGATGATCGCGCCGTCGGTGATTGCCACCTTGTGGTGAACCTCGTAACGCTCTTTAAGGCCACGCAGGATGGCGATGGTGTCTTCTTCACTCGGCTCATCCACCAATACTTTCTGGAAGCGTCGTTCGAGCGCCGCGTCCTTCTCTATATATTGGCGGTACTCGTTGAGCGTGGTCGCGCCGACGCAGTGCAACTCGCCGCGAGCCAGTGCAGGCTTGAGCATGTTGCCGGCATCCATCGAGCCTTCGCCTTTACCGGCGCCGACCATGGTGTGCAGTTCGTCGATGAACAGAATGATCTGCCCTTCCTGTTTCGACAGCTCGTTGAGCAGCGATTTCAGGCGCTCTTCGAACTCACCGCGGTACTTGGCACCGGCAATCAGCGCGCCCATATCGAGCGAGAGCAGACGCTTGCCTTTGAGGCCGTCCGGCACTTCGCCGTTGATGATGCGCTGGGCCAGACCTTCGGCGATGGCGGTTTTACCCACGCCAGGTTCGCCGATCAGCACCGGGTTGTTCTTGGTGCGACGTTGCAGAACCTGAATGGTGCGACGAATTTCGTCATCACGACCGATCACCGGATCGAGCTTGCCGTCTTCGGCGCGCTTGGTCAGGTCAACGGTGTATTTATCCAGCGCCTGCCGCGACTCCTCGTGGTTGGCGTCGTTTACCGCTTCGCCGCCACGCAGGTTGTTGATCGCGTTTTCCAGGGCTTTCTTGCTCACGCCCTGGCCGAGCAGCAACTTGCCGAGCTTGCTGTTTTCGTCCATCGCGGCGAGCAACACCAGTTCGCTGGAGATGAACTGGTCGCCCTTCTGCTGGGCCAGACGGTCAGCCTGATTGAGCAGGCGCGCCAGATCCTGCGACATGTTGACGTCGCCGGTCGGGTTCTGGATTTTCGGTAATTGGTCGAGCTCTTTGGTCAGCTCTTTGCGCAAGCTGTTGACGTCGAAGCCCACCTGCATCAGCAGAGGTTTGATCGAACCACCCTGCTGTTCAAGCATGGCTTGCATCAAGTGCGCCGGCTCGATGGCCGGATGATCGTGGCCGACTGCCAACGACTGGGCGTCGGACAAGGCCAACTGTAATTTGCTGGTTAAACGGTCTATTCGCATAAGTCACCTTCCTTTTGAGCAGGCCGGACCTAAAAACCATCCTGAATAAAGAAACCTGCCAGATACCGCTATAGATGCGGTCGATTCTGCAAGATTCAAGCGTCAGAGGGTTGATGCAGATCAGAGAGTTTAGCGGGTGAGCCAGATAAGGGAGGCGAAGCGACCGGTGCGCGAAGCACGGCGATAAGAGAAGAAGCGTGAATCGGTCACGGTGCAGAAACCGCCACCATAAACAGCGGTGACACCACGTTC
The DNA here is from genome assembly GCF_054790575.1 of Pseudomonas sp. MC6. Lineage (NCBI taxonomy): Bacteria > Pseudomonadati > Pseudomonadota > Gammaproteobacteria > Pseudomonadales > Pseudomonadaceae > Pseudomonas > Pseudomonas sp. MC6. The sequence goes on along the minus strand of NZ_CP186504.1, from coordinate 6,004,819 downwards.
AGCCAGACGCAGGCGCGCCAGCAAATAGATGTCAGCCATGAACTTGCCGGCATTGTCGCTCGGCACGAAGGCTTCTGCCGCCGCGGGCAATTGATTGATGAAGACTTCCCGCACTTCCGGGCCGACTTCAAAGGCTTTCGGGCCAATCGCCGGACCCAGCCAGACCAAAACGTCTCCAGCCGGAACATCGAGGCTGTCGAGAGTTGCCTCAAGCACGCCCGCCGCCAGACCACGCCAACCGGCATGAGCCGCCGCTACACGGGTGCCGGCACGATCGCAGAACAATGCAGGCAGGCAGTCCGCCGTCATCGCCGCGCAGGCAATGCCTGGCGTTGCCGTCCAGCTGGCATCGGCGGTCGCGACAATGCCCGGATCAGCATGCGCCACGGCAATCCCGTGCACTTGCTGCAACCAGGCAGGCTGTATAGAGAAGTGATCGGTGAGGCGCCGACGGTTCTCGGCCACAGCCTCAGGACGATCATCGACATGATCGCCCAGATTGAGGCTGTCGAACGGCGCCTCGCTGACGCCACCCTCGCGGGTGGTAACGCAGGCTTTGACGCTGGCCGGCGCAGGCCAGTCCGGCGTCAGCCAGTTCATCCGATGAACGCCTCGCGATCCTGCTTGAGCAGGGTCAACAGCCAGACGAAATCTTCTGGCAGCGGCGATTCCCAGCTCATGCGCACACCGGTCGTCGGATGATCCAGCTCAAGGAAACGCGCGTGCAGGGCCTGACGCGGGAAATGCTTGAGCGATTCAACCATCGTCGGGTTCGCGGCTGGCGGAATGCGGAAACGGCCGCCATACGCCGGGTCGCCGACCAACGGGAAGTTGATGTGCGACATGTGTACGCGGATCTGGTGAGTACGACCGGTTTCCAGCTTCACCCGTACGTGGGTGTGCGAACGGAAACGCTCCAGCACGCGGTAGTGGCTGACGGCAGGCTTGCCGCCTTCCATCACCGCCATGCGCTGACGCTGCTGGCCGTGGCGACCGATCGGGGCGTTGATCTTGCCCCCGGCGGTGACCACACCGATCACGATGCACTCATAGATGCGGCTGACGCTGCGACTCTGCAGTTGCGTAACCAGCTTGGTCTGCGCCTGAATGGTCTTGGTCACCACCATCAGACCGGTGGTGTCCTTGTCCAGACGATGCACGATGCCGGCGCGTGGGACATTGATGATGTCCGGCACGTGGTGCAGCAAGGCGTTGAGCAAAGTGCCATCGGCGTGACCGGCAGCCGGGTGCACCACCAGGCCCGCAGGCTTGTTGATCACTAGAATGTCGTCGTCTTCATAGACGATGTCGAGCTCGATGTCCTGGGCGATCCACTCGCCCTGGGCTTCCTGCTCGGCAGTCAGCTCAAGGATGGCACCGCCGTGCACGATGTCGCGCGGGCGGATGACCGCCCCGTCCACAGTCAGGCGACCTTCTTTGATCCAGGCGGAAAGGCGCGAGCGAGAGTGCTCAGCGAAGAGTTGGGCAGCGACTTGATCGAGGCGTTGGCCGCCCAATTCGGACGGCACCTCTGCGCGAAGTTCAATTTTATCGGACATGCTCTGACTGTGCGTCGGCACAGCTTTTGGTTTCGGCTGCGCGCTTGTGGTTAAATACGGCGTCTTTTGCCCCGAGGCTTTTCAACGGGGCGCTCATCATAACAGGACGGCCCCGCCCAAGACAGCGGCCGTCATAGGGACGCAAGCCGCCATGCAAGTGAAACACCTGCTGCTGATCGCCATCCTCGCATTGACCGCTGCTTGCTCATCGAAGGAAGTCGTAGACGAAAACCTCAGCGAAGCCGAGCTGTATCAGCAGGCTCAGACTGACCTGGACAACAATAGCTACACCAGCGCCACAGCCAAGCTGAAGGCTCTGGAGTCGCGTTATCCGTTCGGTCGCTACGCCGATCAGGCACAGCTGGAGCTGATCTACGCCAACTATAAAAACGCCGAGCCGGAAGCTGCAAAGTCCGCTGCCGAGCGTTTCATTCGTTTGCATCCGCAGCACCCGAACGTGGATTACGCGTATTACCTCAAAGGTCTGACGTCTTTCGACCAGGACGTCGGCCTGCTGGCGCGCTTCCTGCCGCTGGACATGACCAAGCGTGACCCGGGCGCCGCGCGCGACTCGTACAACGAGTTCGCCCAACTGACCAGCCGCTACCCGAACAGCCGCTACGCGCCGGACGCCAAGCAGCGCATGATCTACCTGCGCAACCTGCTGGCGGCCTACGAAATTCACGTGGCCGACTACTACCTGACCCGTCAGGCTTATGTAGCCGCAGCCAACCGTGGTCGTTACGTCGTAGAAAACTTCCAGGAAACCCCATCGGTCGCCGATGGCCTGGCGGTAATGACTGAAGCCTATCAGCGTCTGCACCTGGACGAACTGGCGGCCACCAGCCTCGAAACCCTGAAGCTCAACTACCCGAACCACCCAAGCCTGCAGGACGGTCAGTTCGTGCCACGGGTTGCCGAAGCCGACAACCGCTCGTTCCTGAGCAAGGCGACTCTGGGTCTGATCGAATCGCGTCCACCGCTGCCGCCGGGCGAAACCCGCGCCAACCAGGACGTGCAGAAGCAGTTCCAGGACGCGAAAGACGCGATCCCGAACGAACTCAAGCCTAAAGACGAGAACGGCGACGTGATCGAAGAGCCGGAGCCTGAGTCGAGCAACACCGACCGCTCGTGGTTCAGCTACATGACTTTCGGCGTGTTCGACTGATCACACCGGCAGTACAGAAAAGGGAGATCTGCGGATCTCCCTTTTTTATAGCCGCGCATTAATAGGCTGTGCGCTTGTCGGGTCCTTGGCTAAACTGCCGGATCATCAGTCGAAAAGCCGCTCATCATGCTTCGTTTATTGTTCTGGATCGTCGTGATTTTCGCCGCCATCTGGCTGTGGCGTAAATTCAAGGCCCCTGCCGCGTCCTCTCAATCCAATCGCCCACCACGCGAGCAGGACGCCGCGCCGATGGTGCGTTGTGCCCATTGCGGCGTGCATCTGCCGCGCGACCGCGCGCTGAGCGTGCAACAACAGTGGTATTGCAGCCAGGCTCACCTCGAGCAAGGCCCGGGTGCCAGTGATCGCTGAGGCCACCCACGCCGACAGCAAACAGGCGCAGCGCCTGCTGCGCCTTTATCATCTCTACCGTTTAAGCGTCGGCATCACTCTGGTGCTGCTGATCTCCAGCAACATGGACAACCGCCTGCTGACGTCGGCCAACGACGAATTGCTGCGCGGCGGCAGTTGGCTGTACCTGAGTCTCAACATTCTGTTGGTGGTATTCCTCGAGAACACGCGACGGCCGGCGCAACTGTTCAGCCTGGCCCTCGTCGATGTCCTGCTTTTATGCGCTTTGTTCTTTGCTGCCGGTGGCGTTGGCAGTGCGCTGGGCAATCTGCTGATCGTCTCGGTGGCGATCAGCAACACCTTGCTACGCCGGCGCATCGGCCTGTTGATCGCCGCCATCAGCGCGCTGGGCATCATCGGTTCGAGTGTCCTGCTGAGCTTCGATCATCCCCTGAGCGCCAATGAATACCTGCAAGCCGGCACGCTCGGCGCCCTGTGCTTTGCCGCATCATTACTGGTGCAGGGTCTGATCCGGCGCCTGGAGGTCAGTGAAACACTGGCCGAACAACGCGCCAGCGAAGTCGTCGGCCTCGAAGCATTGAACGCATTGATCTTGCAACGCATGCGTACCGGAATTCTGGTGCTCGATGAAGAACGTCGAGTGCAATTGGCCAACCACAGCGCCCAGACCTTACTCGCGCAAACACATTTGCTGGGCCATCTGATCGACGATTACTCGCCGGCTATGGTCGACCGCCTGCAACTGTGGATGAACAATCCGACCCTGCGCCCACAAAGCCTGAAAATTCCCGGCAATGGTCTGGAGTTGCAACCGAGCTTCATCGCGCTGGAACAAAGCCCCAACCAGCAAACCCTGGTATTTCTCGAAGACCTCGCGCAAATCGCCCAGCAGGCTCAGCAACTGAAGCTCGCCGCACTCGGGCGCCTGACCGCCGGCATCTCCCATGAAATCCGCAATCCACTTGGTGCCATCAGTCATGCCGCGCAGCTATTGGCTGAGTCCGAGGAACTCGACAGCGCCGATCGGCGTCTGACGCAGATTATTCAAGATCACTCCCAGCGCATGAACCGAGTCATCGAAAACGTCCTGCAACTGTCCCGCCGCCAGCAGAGCGCGCCACAACGGCTGGATCTCAAGCCGTGGCTGGAAAATTTCGTCGCCGAAAGCCGCGAACAGGCCAGCGAGCGCCAGCAGATTCATCTGCGGATCAATTCAGGGGACTTCACCACGCTGATGGACCCCAATCAGCTCACGCAGATTCTCGACAATCTGTTACGCAATGGCTGGCGCCACAGCGCCCTGCTGCATGATCAAGCCGAAGTCTGGCTGGCCCTGTTCACCGATCCCGACAGCCAGTTGGCGGTCCTCGAAGTGCAGGACAACGGCCCCGGCGTGCCGGCTGATGAGCAGACGCATCTGTTCGAACCGTTCTTCACCACCAGCAGCCAGGGCACCGGCCTTGGGCTTTATCTGTCCCGTGAGCTGTGCGAAAGCAACCAAGCGCGCCTAGACTTTCAATCACGCCAAGGCGGCGGCTGCTTTCGCATCACCTTTGCTCACGGACGGAAACAAAGTTGAATACGAGCCCACGGCAAAAAATCCTCATCGTCGACGACGAACCAGACATCCGCGAACTCCTGGAAATCACCCTGGGACGGATGAAACTCGACACCTGCTGCGCACGCAATCTGGCTGAAGCCCAAGCGCTGCTCAACCGCGAGAGCTTCGATCTGTGCCTGACCGACATGCGCCTGCCCGACGGTACCGGGCTGGAGCTGGTGCAGCATATTCAGCAACGTTATCCACAACTGCCCGTAGCGATGATCACCGCCTATGGCAGCCTGGAAACGGCCATCAACGCCTTGAAAGCCGGGGCTTTCGACTTCCTGACCAAACCGGTCGACCTCACCCGCTTGCGAGAACTGGTCGGCGCCGCCCTGCGCATGCCGGCGGCAGGAGGCAGCTTTACAGCGATTGATCGACGCTTGCTGGGCGACTCGCCACCGATGCGCAGTCTGCGCAAGCAAATCGACAAACTCGCCCGCAGTCAGGCGCCGGTGTATATCAGTGGCGAGTCAGGCAGTGGCAAGGAACTGGTCGCTCGCCTGATCCATGAGCAAGGGCCGCGCGCCAGCCAGCCGTTCGTGCCGGTCAACTGCGGAGCAATCCCTTCGGAGCTGATGGAAAGCGAATTTTTCGGTCACCGCAAAGGCAGTTTCACTGGCGCGGTCGAAGACAAGCCGGGGTTGTTCCAGGCGGCACACGGCGGCACGTTGTTTCTCGATGAAGTGGCGGACTTGCCGTTGTCGATGCAAGTCAAACTGCTGCGGGCGATTCAGGAGAAAGCCGTGCGCAGTGTTGGCGGCCAGCAGGAGAGCGTGGTCGATGTGCGGATTCTCTGCGCCACGCACAAGGATCTCGATGCCGAGGTCGCCGCCGAACGCTTTCGTCAGGACCTTTATTACCGCTTGAACGTGATTGAACTGCGCGTGCCGTCCCTGCGCGAGCGGCGTGATGACATTGAAGTGCTGGCGGCCAATATGCTCAAGCGCTTGGCCAAGGACACCGGCCAACCGCCAGCACGACTGCATCCGCAGGCGCTGGAAGCATTGAAGAACTACCGGTTTCCGGGAAATGTTCGGGAGTTGGAGAACGTTCTCGAACGGGCGCACACCTTGTGCGAAAACCGCACGATCGAAGCTGAAGATTTACGTCTGAGCGAAGGCAACTGCGCGGCAGATGGCGGCATTGCCGATCTGACCCAGATCGACAATCTTGAGGATTATCTGGAGAACGTCGAGAGGAAGCTGATCTTGCAGGCGCTGGAGGAAACGCGCTGGAATCGCACGGCGGCGGCGCAGCGGTTGAGTCTATCGTTCAGGTCGATGCGCTACAGGCTGAAAAAATTAGGCCTGGATTGAGGACCCCTTCGCGAGCAGGCTCGCTCCCACACTGGATTTTTTGAACGACCAAAATCAACTGTGGAAGCGAGCCTGCTCGCGAAAGCGATTTGCCAGGCTCCAGAGATATACCTGACTAAATCCGGCCCTCGGGCGCATACGGCGCCGGATCAATAATCGGCGCCCTTCCCAGCATCACATCGGCAAACAACTGGCACGACGCCGGCGCCAGCACCAGCCCATTGCGGTAATGCCCGCAGTTCAGCCACAACCCGTCAAACCCCGGCACCCGGCCAATATACGGAATGCCCTCCGGCGACCCCGGACGCAACCCCGCCCAGTGCCCGACCACTTCGGCATCGGCCAACGCTGGCAATAACTCCACTGCCGAAGCCTTGAGACTTTCCAGCGCCACATCGGTCGGCGTCTTGTCGTAACCTTCGTGCTCCAGCGTGCTGCCGATCAGGATATGCCCGTCACGACGTGGAATCGCATAACGACCCTTGGCCAAGACCATGCTCGGCAAAAAGTCCGCTGCGCACTTGTAGAGAATCATCTGGCCTTTGACTGGTTCGACCGGCAGCGTCAGATCCAGCGTCTTGAGTAGATCGCCGCTCCACGCACCGGCCGTCAGCACGACCTGATCACCTTTGATCACGCCGTTGGAGGTTTCGACACCGACGACCTGCGCGCCCTCACGGACGAACCCGCTGACCTCGCACTGTTCGTGAATCGTCACGTTCGGCAGTGCCTGCAACGCCGCTTTCAGCGACTTCACCAGACGCGGATTGCGTACGTTGGCGACATCGGCCATGTAGATCGCCCGCGCGAACCCGCCACCGAGCACCGGCACCGCATCATGCGCCGCCGAGATATCCACAGCCCGCAACGGGCGATTTTCCCGATCGGCCCACGCCAGTGCCTCGGCTTCATCGTCCAGGTCCAGCCAGTACAGGCCGGTGGTATGAACTTCAGGATCAACCCCGGTATCGGCAAACAAACGCTCGCCGAGCTGTGGATAAAAGTCCTGCGACCAGTGCGCCAGTGCGGTAACCGCCGGGCTGTAGCGCCACGGATACAACGGCGAAACGATACCGCCGCCCGCCCAGGACGATTCCTGGCCGAGGTTCGAGCGATCGAGCAGCACCACGCTGCGTACTTCGGAGGCGAGGTTGTAGGCGGTCAGCAGGCCAATCACCCCGCCACCGACAATCACCACTTGCTGTTGCCTGGTCATGTTTGTTCCAACCGTAAAAAAGACAGTAGGCGCAAAAGGCACCCGAAAGTAAGCGCCTCAGCGGCCCCAGCAATCCTTGGTGGTCAGCCCGGTGGTCGCGTTGTTCATGCTGCGGACACCGGTGTTGGTCAGGGTGAAATCCCCGCACTTGTCGGTGGCCATGGAGGTACCCGCTTTACGGGTAGCGGTCAGCAGGAAAGTCTGGTCAGCGACGGTCGGGGTAAGGGTGTAGAAATCATTACCCGTGCTCAGACCGGTGATGCCGGTGTAGACATTGTTCTTGGTGTAGAAACGCTCGAGGCTCTGTGCCTGCTCCGAGAGCAGCGATACCACTTCGGCGCGGCGGCCCTTTTTCAGGTACTCGGTATAACTCGGTGCGGCGATGGTGATGACGATCCCGATGATCGCAATCACGATCATGATTTCGATCAGGGTGAAACCACGGTTGGATCTGCGCATGCCTCAAACTCTCACTTACTGTATTTGTCGCCACATGATACGACGGCTGCCACCGCCGCCCTTTTCATTGATTATCGTGAGTTTTCCACTGGTGTCATTCACTCCCTTTTTCGTAGCATTCGGGTTTATAAACGCCACGTTCGGAATGCCGTCAGCGAAACTCACGCCGCTGGAGATTGAGTCATTGCTGTCGACCAAACTATCGCCACCGGTATCAATCACCGCATAGTTGAGCATCTTACCGCTGAACGCCTCGAGTTCGACCAACTTGCCCGTACCAAAACTCGCACAAGGATCGGTGGTATCGACAATGGCCGTGGTGAAGACGATACGGCCAAGCACGATATTCGCTTGATTGATCACCCGTTCCCCGGTCAACACGTTGTTGTAGACCAATGGCAGGTACCAGCCCTTCTCCCCAGGATATGTCGTGTCATTTTGCGTCGTGGTCAGAAACTGCCCGGAGCTGCCAGAAAATGATCCGGTAATCGCCTGCGCCTGCAAACTGCTGACGGTGATGTTCCCTGAACCGCCATCGGCATCCCATACCGAATAGAACGCCTGCAAATCCTTGTTGGTCTTGTCGGCCGTTTCATTGAATTTGCCGGTGCCGACAAAGATCTGTTTGCCGCCCAATGCGTTATCCGCCAGCAGCGGCTGCGCGGTAATCGGCTGTGTCGCCCCGCCCGCCGTGGTGAACAGCGGTTTACCGGAAAACGCCACGCCCCAGCTGTCCGTCGATGTCGCGCTCAGATCGAATTTCCACAACCGCCCTTTCAAGTCGCCGCCGTAAGCGGCCTGCACGACATTCTGCGAGTTGACCTTGAGTTTTACCGAAGACAAACCGTTGGTGGTTTCGGTGCTGTCGATAACGACTTTCTTGATCAACGAACCGTCAAGCGCGTCCAGCACGTAAAGGGCCGCTACGCCTGAATTGCTGCCGTAGCCATTGGCAATGAAGGTAGCCCAACGCCCATTGGCCAAGCGTGCCACTTCCGGGCGGGCGTAGGCGTAACCCAGATCATTGAATACGTTTGCAGTACTGGCGGTGGCCGGCGCGCTGACCTCCCACAAAGCCTTGATCACGTTGCCCGCAGAGGCATCAAACAGTTGCAGCCCATAAAAGGTTTTACCACCGGCACCGGTGCCGCCAATGGCGAGAGTTTTCCAGGCCGTGCCGGATTGCGCGTCGAACACCCCAACTTGACCGTCCACCAAAAACTTGTGGCTGACACCGTTGATGTACAAGGGATCGGCAATCAACCGCAAAGACGGCAATACGCTTGAGGGCATATAGGCGTAGCGGCGTGTGCCGTTGGACGAATTGATAACGCTGACGAATCCGTCGTTGGCATTCACCACCAGACTGGGGTTCATGTTCGCCGCTTTAGTGGTCAGGTAAGAGGTGTAAGTGCTATCGCCGGACAAATCGGAAGCGGTTTTATCTGAAGGCGACGCCAACACCAGTGGAGAGTTGATGATATCGCCGAGCAAAACATTGCGTACCTTAAGCCCGGTTTTGTTGGTGCCTTTGCTCCACTCCACCAGGTCATTGCCGGTAATACCCGTGGGCAGACTCTGGCTGATTGTCGTCTGCTGCGCAGGGGAAAAGTTACCGTAAGTCAGCGTCACGGCGGCGCTGCTCGTGGTGTTCCATGATTGGTACGTCGGCGCAGTCGCCCCCGGCACTATGGTTGTGTCAGTCGTCCAGAGTGCGGTCGAAGTATTCACAACCCCGGCCGACGTAAAACCGAAAGACTTGATGGTGCCTCGCCAATCCTTGGGATCATAAGTGGTTTGGTAAAAACTGCTGCCACTGGTGAGTGTGCCAACGCTGGCAACAGCTGCGCCGCCGGAGCCAGCCTTGGAGGTGATGTCACTCAACGCCGACGACAAGACTGCGTTAAGACCCGTGCTGTCGGTCGCCTGGTAATACTTGCCCTGCCCATAACTGGCGGCGTCAGACAACATGTCGTTATCCGCAGCGAACCCTACTGTGTAGGTGTTCATGTTCTGCTTGGGAAAATCCACCGCGTTCCAGCTCTTGCCCGCCGCGTCCGTACCGGTCGAACGCATGTCGATGTCAAAGGCAAACTTGGCGATGTCATCCAGATACAGCGTATCCCCTTCGTTGTCGCCATTGAGGTTGTTGCCGTCATTGTTGACGCCATCCCAGTTCGGCAAACGGCTGCCGCCCAACGGGTCGTTAGTCGGGAAGGTTCGGTCGAAAGTCGGCAAGCCATCGGTTATCACCACACCATAGTTCTTCTGACAGCGGTACTGAATCGGGCTGGTATAGGTGCTCGGCGTGCTGTTGTAGTACGGCGCCATGCCGCGCATGTAGCGAGTGATCTCGTAATAGGTTTCTGCCAACGGTGTGTTGGCCACGGCGCTCAAGCCGTTGATCGAGGAGGTCAGCGCGTTGTAGTTGGCGTCAGCCTGGGCCTGAGTCACGCTGCCGGACACCGGTGACAGATCGCTGATCGCACGGGCAATGAAACCACCATTCCCCGAGTTGTTGCTGGTGGCCGGATTGAACGTCGACAGGCCGATACGCAACGTTCGGTTACTGCTTACCAGCGCAGTGGAGACATTGCGTGCGACGTTGATGCGATAGTCGTTGGGAATCACCCCGGTGGTGAAATCGCGCGTGCCGTTGTTGATAGCCAGGCCGACCACATAGGAAATGTAATCCCCGGAATAACGCGTGTTGCCGCTGCCCACCGGATCGGGCAGCTTCAGACACAACGGCGCAAGACTGTTGTTGTAGAACGCATAGGCGCCGCCGGAACAGCCTGATGTCGGCAGGCTCGACAGAAAGATCGTGTCGCCGGTGATCGTCGTCGAACTCAGGCACAAGCCCAGCAAGGCGTTGCATTGCCGAGCCGGCGTGCGATCAGCCGTCGGATCGAATCCGGCCGCATAAATAATGCTGTTCATACTCCCCGAATCGTCGATCAGCAGCATGACGTTGGGTGGCACCGCCGCCGCACTCAACAGCGGTGAATCGGAGGGCGTGAACGCATACGCCGGTGCCGCCAGATAAAAGCTCAGCAGCACGCCGATCAGCAGAGACATGCAGCGCTCAATACTTCGCATAAACACTCTCCACCACGCTACGCGAAGTGCCGGCGATGCCGACCGCTGTAATCCGATACAACGTCGCCGAGGTATTGCTCGGCACATTCACCGCCGTCAACGTGGTGCCGATATTCTGCACACCATAGAAACCATTGCCGGCGGCGATCCACGTCACCCCGGAGGTCGAATTGAGCCCCGCAGCGCTGACCACCGAGGACTCCGCTGGCGGCGCGCATTGCGTGATACCGCTGCACACAGCCAACGAATAACTGTCCAGTTGCACCGCACTTTCGCCAATGCGCAACGCCGCTTCAGCAGTCTGGAACGATTGATTGCGCAGGCTCACGCTGCCGGCCATTTTTTCCTGCAGGTTGGCGCTCTGCATCGACGACAGACCAATCAGGGTCAGCAACAACAGGAATACCAGACTGACCAGCAAGACCATGCCGTGCTGCGCCTGACGGGTGTGGAGAGTCATCCTCATCGCCGCGCCCCTCACTGCAAGCGGTTGCGCAAAGCGGCAACCACGTTGAAGGTTTGATTGCGCACCCGGTTGTTCGGGTCGGTGAGGGTCAGGCTCAGGCGCACACTGCGGATGCGCGCCGGATCACTGGGGTTGGCGCTGTAAGTCGAAGCGGCCACATCCGTTGCCGAACTGGCCAGACCGAACATCACGGTGAACGCACTGACGTTGTTCACCAGCACCTGCTGCGCAGGATTGCCGCTGCCGGTGCCCATGAGAATCTGATTGTTGCTGAAGCTGTAGATCAGACGCCGGATCGGGAACGCGATCTGCCCGCTCGCCGGAGAACGCAAGCCGGTATAGGCCGTCGCATTGTTGCGGCAATCGGAAATCACCGTCCAGGTCGGGGTGCCCCCGCCGCTGCCGATATCGGCGGTGACCAACGTCAGCTTCAGGTTGGCATTGTCCCAACTGATCGGCATGACCTGCGCAGCGTTGAAGTCGCCCGCGGAGCTCGAATCGAGGATAGTGCCCAGACAGCCGAACATCCCGACCATGCGAATTTCCTGAATCATTTTGCTCAACACGAACCGCGCATCTTCCTGCATCGCGGCGGCACTGTTCTGGCTGACATAGGTATTTTTCGCCGCGATGAAAATCTGCACCACGCCCAGCACCACGATCAGCCCCAATGCCAAAGCGATAAGTAATTCGATCAGACCGAATCCACGCTGATGGCGCTTCATGGTGTGGCCACCGGGTCGACTGCGGCGCGACTGCTCAGGACGAAACTGCGTTGAGCGCTGGCGGTGTTGGCTGCCCGTGCATCGCTCCAGGTGATCGTTATGGTGTAGACCCGCTGATTGAGGGTGATGCTGCCGGTCGCCGTCGGCCCGCCGAAATTGATGATATTGGTCGAAAAATCGTAGAGATCCTGATCCCGCGCAACGCTGAGATTGCCCGAGGCCGGAGGTGTGACGGTGTAGTCGGCGCCAGAGTTGGCGCGGATGCGGTCCATCATGTCGTAGGCGATGAAACTGGCCTGACTGGTCATCCGTGAACTGTCGGTGTACTTCAGCGCATTCAGTTGTACGGCCGCCGCCCCCAGCAGCCCGACCGTCAGAATCAGCAACGCGACCAGCACTTCGATCAGCGTCATACCCTGCTGTGCGTGTTGACTCCCTGCCCTCATCCGCAAGTTCCACCCAATTGAATTCGTCCGTTCAAACACACGTTCAGCGTCCTGCTTTGCGTTCCCAACGTGTAACTGATGACCACCGCCGTCGACGGTGCTGCCAGACCGCCGAGGTTGTTGAAATCCAGTGCGGTCACTCCTGAGGTTAGCGTCAGAGTTGCGCCGCTGCTCATTGCGGGAACAACCCGCAACACATTGGCCGGAGTGCCAGTACTGTCATAGACCGCCAGTTCACCGTTCCAGACGCTGCCGCCAGCGGTCGGGCGCAGGCGCAGGGTGGTGCCACGGTTGATGGCTTCGAGCCTGGCGAAATTGATTGCCCGTTGCAGGTCGCCCATTTCGGTATCGGCCTTGCTGCCCTGTACCGAACGGGTGAACGCCGGCACCGCCAGAGTGATCAGGATCACGAAGATCGCGACCGCAACCAACAACTCGATCAGCGTGAAACCTTTTGTACGAAGATCCATCGATGCCCTCCGTTGCCGTCGGCTATACCTGCTTCTACACGCTAGAACATTCAACCGACCCGCGTCGGTTGATTGGCCCTGCCCGGCACCCCGAGTGCGCCGTTCATCACACTCCACGGAGGGAGTTTTCATGCCGCAACAGGGGTTCAGCCTGATCGAACTGCTTATGGGACTGGCGATTGGCGTAATTGTTCTGCTGCTGGTCAGTCCGGCGTTTGCCACATTCAGAGAATCGAACCATCGGGACCAGGCTGCGCAATCCTTGCTCGACGGCCTGCGTAACGCTCGCACACTGGCCATCACGCGCAATCAGAGCGTGGTGATTCATGGCATCAACGGCGACTGGAGTCAGGGCTGGCGGATCATTCTGGATATCAGCGGCAAAGGGCCGAAGGACAGCAGCAATCCGTTGCTGCAAGAGCGTGCGAGTGACACGCAGGTGCCGATTGTCGGCAATTGGTCGGTGAGTCGTTACGTACGCTTCAGCAGCCTGGGACAACCGCTGATGCCCGGGCGTGCGTTTCAGGCAGGGACATTACACGTCTGCTCGGCTCGCGAGCCGGTCAGTCAGCGCCAGATTGTGCTGGCGGCGACCGGTCGCGTGCGCCTGAACAGCCAAGAGACTGAGCAGGCGCTGTGTCAAAAAACCGAAAACGTCAGATCGAACGTACGCGCAGCTCTTTAGGCATCGAGAACGTGATGTTCTCTTCGCGACCGGCCAGCTCATCGGCACCAGTGGCACCCCAGGCCTGCAATTGCTGAATCACGCCGCGCACCAGCACTTCCGGCGCGGAGGCACCGGCGGTGATGCCGATACGCTCAACGCCATCGAACCAGCTCTTTTGCAGATCTTCGGCACCGTCGATCAGGTAGGCCGGTGTGGCCATGCGCTCGGCGAGTTCACGCAGACGATTGGAGTTGGAGCTGTTCGGGCTGCCGACCACCAGCACCACGTCGCACTCGTCAGCCAGTTGCTTGACCGCGTCCTGACGGTTTTGCGTGGCGTAGCAAATGTCGTCCTTGCGCGGACCGCCGATGGCCGGGAAGCGCGTGCGCAAGGCATCGATGACACGACTGGTATCGTCCATCGACAGCGTCGTCTGAGTCACGAAAGCCAGTTTTTCCGGGTTGTGCACCTGCAACTCGGCCACGTCTTTCTCGTCTTCGACGAGGTAAATCGCGCCGCCATTGCTGCCGTCGTACTGGCCCATGGTGCCTTCGACTTCCGGGTGACCGGCGTGGCCGATCAGAATGCACTCACGACCGTCGCGGCTGTATTTAGCCACCTCAATGTGCACCTTGGTCACCAGCGGGCAAGTGGCGTCGAATACTTTCAGGCCACGGCCGGCGGCTTCGGTACGCACGGCTTGAGAGACGCCGTGGGCGCTGAAGATCACGATGACGTCGTCCGGCACCTGATCCAGCTCTTCGACGAAGATCGCCCCGCGGCTGCGCAGGTCTTCAACGACGAACTTGTTGTGCACCACTTCATGGCGCACATAGATCGGTGGCCCGAAGACTTCCAGGGCGCGGTTGACGATTTCGATCGCCCGGTCCACGCCGGCGCAGAAGCCACGGGGGTTGGCGAGTTTGATTTGCATGCTGTGCCTCGTGTCTTGCGCGCAAGAAATAGCGAAAACGGTGGAAAACATTGTGGGAGCGAGCCTGCTCGCGAAGGCAGTGTGTCAGACAACAGCTATGTTGAATGTCAGTCAGCATTCGCGAGCAGGCTCGCTCCCACATTTTGACCCGTGTGCGGTCAGTTACAGCGCTTTGACGGAAATGATTTCCACGTCAAAGGTCAGCGTCTTGCCCGACAGCGGGTGATTGAAGTCGATGGTCACTTGCGTGTCGTCGAACTCTTTCACCACACCCGGCAGCTCAGTATTGGCCGCATCATTGAAGATCACCAGCAAACCCGGTGACAACTCCATATCGACGAACTGCGAACGCGGGATGATCTGCACGTTCTGCGGGTTTGGCTGACCGAAAGCGTTTTCCGGCTCGACGGTCAGCGTGCGCTTGTCGCCGGCCTTGAAGCCGAACAGCGCCGCTTCAAAACCCGGCAGCAGGTTGCCGTCGCCGACCTTGAAGGTCGCCGGGGCTTTGTCGAACGTACTATCGACGGTGTCGCCGTTCTCCAGGCGCAATGCAAAGTGCAAGGTGACTTCCGTGTTCTGGCCGATGCGTTGCTCAGCCAATACCTGTTCAGTCATGAACGGCTTCTCCGGTCTTTTTACTTTTGAACATATCCAGTGCCAGCATCACCGCACCAACAGTGATGGCGCTGTCAGCGAAGTTGAACGCCGGGAAGTACCAGCGGTTCTGCCAGTGCACCAGAATGAAATCGATCACATGGCCCAAGGCAATGCGGTCATACAGATTGCCTAGCGCACCACCCAGCACCAGCGCCAAAGCGACGGCCAGCCAGGTTTCGTTGCGGCCCAGGCGCTTGAGCCAGACCACCAGCACCGCACTGACCACAATCGCGATCAGGGCGAACAACCAGCGCTGCCAGCCGGAACTGTCAGCCAGGAAGCTGAACGCCGCACCGGTGTTGTAAGCCAGGGTCCAGCTGAAGTAATCAGGAATGATCACGATCTGCTGGAACATTTCGAGCTTGCCTTCGAAGTAGAACTTGCTGGCCTGGTCGATGACCAGAACCAGCAAACTCAACCACAGCCAGCTCAACCGTCCAAAACGGCCAACGGCATTAGGCATAGTGACGAACCTCGCCAGCGCCGCTGATGTTGTCGACGCAACGACCGCAGATTTCCGGATGCTCCGGGTTCACACCGACGTCTTCGCGGCAGTGCCAGCAACGGGCGCACTTCGGGAAGGCCGATTTGACGATCTTCAGCTTCAGGCCGCTGACTTCAGTCACTACCGCATCGGCCGGAGCCTGAACGAACGGCGCAACGCTGGCAGTCGAAGTGATCAGAACAAAGCGCAGTTCGTTGCTCAGTTTGGCCAGGTCGGAGCTCAGGGCGTCTTCGGCGTACAGGGTCACTTCGGCTTGCAGGTTGCCACCGACCGCTTTCGCTGCGCGCTGGATTTCCATTTCTTTGTTGACCGCTACCTTGACCGCCATGACGCGTTCCCAGTAGTCGCGGCCAAGTTCAACGTCAGCCGGCAGTTCGGTCAGGCCTTCGTACCAGGTGTTGAGCATCACCGACTCGTTACGCTCGCCCGGCAGGTATTCCCACAGTTCGTCGGCGGTGAAAGCGAGGATCGGCGCGATCCAGCGCACCAGCGCTTCGGAGATGTGGAACAGCGCGGTTTGCGCCGAACGGCGGGCCTTGCTGTTGGCGCCAGTGGTGTACTGACGGTCCTTGATGATGTCGAGGTAGAAACCACCCAGCTCCTGCACGCAGAAGTTGTGGATCTTCGAGTAGACGTTCCAGAAACGGTATTCGCCGTAGTGCTCTTGCAGCTCGCGTTGCAGCAGCAAGGTGCGGTCGACCGCCCAACGATCCAGCGCGAGCATTTCTTCAGCCGGCAGGATGTCGGTGGCCGGGTTGAAACCGCTCAGGTTCGAAAGCAGGAAGCGCGCGGTGTTACGGATACGACGATAGGCGTCCGCACTGCGTTGCAGAATCTGGTCGGAAACCGCCATCTCGCCGGAGTAGTCGGTCGATGCAACCCACAGACGCATGATGTCGGCGCCGAGGGTGTCGTTGACTTTCTGCGGCGCGATCACGTTGCCCAGTGACTTGGACATCTTGCGACCGGCCTCGTCGACGGTGAAACCGTGGGTCAGCAGTTCGCGGTATGGCGCGTGGTTGTCGATAGCGCAACCGGTCAGCAGCGACGAGTGGAACCAGCCACGGTGCTGGTCGGAACCTTCCAGGTAGAGATCGGCACGCGGGCCGCTCTCGTGGCCCATCGGGTGCGAACCGCGCAGGACGTGCCAGTGCGTGGTCCCCGAATCGAACCAGACGTCGAGGGTGTCGCTGATCTTGTCGTACAGCGGCGCTTCGTCACCGAGCAGCTCGGCAGCGTCCATCTTGAACCAGGCTTCGATGCCTTCGACTTCAACGCGCTTGGCGACTTCTTCCATCAGCTCGACGGTACGTGGGTGCAGTTCGCCGCTTTCCTTGTTGAGGAAGAACGGAATCGGCACGCCCCAGTTGCGTTGACGCGAGATGCACCAGTCCGGGCGGTTGGCAATCATCGAGTGCAGACGCGCCTGGCCCCAGGCCGGGACGAACTTGGTATCTTCAATGGCTTTGAGCGAGCGCACACGCAGGGTGTCGCCGCTGGTTGGCTCTTTGTCCATACCAATGAACCACTGCGCGGTGGCGCGGTAGATCAGCGGAGTCTTGTGGCGCCAGCAGTGCATGTAGCTGTGTTCGATGACGGTGGTGTGCATCAACGCACCGACTTCGGTCAGCTTGTCGACGATGGCCGGGTTGGCCTTCCAGATAAACTGGCCGCCGAAGAACTCCAGCGACGGCACATAAACGCCGTTGCTTTGTACTGGATTGAGGATGTCGTCGTTGACCATGCCGTACTTTTTGCAGGTCACGAAGTCGTCCACGCCGTAGGCCGGAGCGGAGTGAACCACGCCGGTACCAGCGCCCAGTTCGACGTAGTCAGCCAGGTACACAGGCGACAGACGATCATAGAACGGGTGACGGAAGTTGATCAGCTCCAGCTCTTTGCCGGTGGTAGTGGCGATGACCGAACCTTCCAGGCTGTAACGAGCAAGGCAAGCTTCAACCAGCTCTTCAGCCAGCACCAGTAGCTTGTCGCCGACATCAACCAGCGCGTAGTTGAATTCCGGGTGCACGTTCAGCGCCTGGTTGGCCGGGATGGTCCACGGGGTGGTGGTCCAGATCACGATCGACGCAGGCTTGCCCAGCGACGGCAGACCGAACGCGGCAGCCAGTTTGGCTTCGTCAGCGATCGGGAAGGCGACGTCGATGGTCGAGGATTTCTTGTTCTCGTACTCGACTTCCGCTTCAGCCAGGGCCGAACCGCAGTCGAAGCACCAGTTCACAGGCTTGAGGCCCTTGAACACGAAACCGCCCTTGACGATTTCAGCCAAAGCGCGGATTTCACCGGCCTCGTTCTTGAAATCCATGGTCTTGTACGGGTTGGCCCAGTCGCCCAGCACGCCGAGACGGATGAATTCGGACTTCTGCCCTTCGATCTGCTCGGTGGCGTAGGCACGGCACAGTTCGCGGGTCTTGTCCGCGCCCAGATTTTTGCCGTGGGTCACTTCAACCTTGTGCTCGATCGGCAGGCCGTGGCAGTCCCAACCCGGAACGTACGGCGCGTCGAAGCCCGACAGGGTCTTCGAGCGGATGATCATGTCCTTGAGAATCTTGTTCAGTGCGTGACCGATGTGGATCGTGCCGTTGGCATACGGAGGGCCGTCATGCAGAACGAACTTCGGACGATCCTTGCCAATCTCGCGCAACTTTCCGTACAGGCCAATACTGTCCCAGCGCTGCAGGATCTGCGGTTCGCGCTGTGGCAGGCCGGCCTTCATTGGGAAGGCGGTGTCCGGAAGGTTAAGCGTGGCTTTATAGTCGGTCATTTAAGGCTCTTCATTAGCGATGGGCGCTAGGTGCGGCTAGTGCACGGGCGGTGGCGACATCCGCATTGATCGCCGTTTTCAATGCCTCCAGGGAGGCGAAGCGCTGCTCTTCACGCAGCTTTTGGTGGAAAACCACCGTCAAACGCCGGTCATACAGATCGCCGGCAAAATCTAAAAGATGGACTTCAAGGTGGGCCTTGCCATCACCTTGCACTGTGGGCCGCACGCCGATATTGGCGACACCAGGCCAGGTCTTGCCGTCGATATCGACATTCACCAGATACACCCCGGTGAACGGCACGCGACGACGCTTGAGTTGAATGTTGGCAGTGGGCGTACCCAGTTGCCGGGCCAGTTTCTGGCCGTGCAGCACTCGACCGACAATGCGGTACGGGCGGCCGAGCAAACGTTCGGCCAAGGCAAAATCGGCGGCGGCCAGCGCGTTGCGCACTTGCGTGCTGCTGACGCGAATCCCGTCCAGCTCGACGGTTTGCGCGGCTTCGACGGTAAAACCGTGCATCTGCCCGGCCTGCAACAGGAAGTCAAAATCGCCGAGACGGTCGCAACCAAAACGGAAATCGTCACCGACTTCCAGATGCTGCACGCCGAGGCCATCAACGAGGATGGTGTCGACGAATTCACTGGCGCTGAGTTTGCTCAGACGCTGGTTGAAGGCCAGGCACAACACCCGGTCGACGCCTTCGGCGGCCAGCAGTTGCAGCTTGTCGCGCAACCGGGCCAGACGCGCCGGCGCGGTCTCGGGGGCAAAGAATTCCCGTGGCTGCGGCTCGAAAATCACCACGCAGCTGGGTACGCCCAACTCGAGCGCACGCTCACGCAGTCGGGCCAGGATAGCCTGGTGACCACGGTGAACACCGTCAAAGTTGCCAATAGTGGCGACGCAGCCCCGATGCTGGGGGCGCAAGTTGTGGAGGCCTCGAACCAGCTGCATAACGCGCTTCTTGCTCATAAAGTGGTCGATTATAACCACACCCGACGGCCGACGACAGGCAACACCGTAACGCAAAGTGAACGAGCCGACAAAACTGCCGGCCCGCGCCTGTTTATATAGGGTAAAACCTCAGCTCAAGGCCTTGCGATTGAAGTCACGCAAGCGGAAACCGAGCAGCAGCAACATACCGAAATAGGACACCACGCCCGCCGCGACCAATGCGCCCAGACGCAGGAAGCGCTCAAGCATGTGCCCTTGATCCCACGCTGGCATGAAATGCATGCCGAGCAGCAACACTGCCGACATCACCGCCACGGCGATAACCAGTTTGAATCCGAACCTGGCCCAGCCCGGCTGCGGCTGATACATCTGTTGTTTGCGCAGTTGATAGAACAACAACCCAGCGTTGAGACAGGCACCGGCACTGATCGCCAGGGCCAGACCGGCGTGAGCCAGAGGGCCAATCAGCACCAGGTTGAACAACTGGGTAACCACCAGCGTGAAGATTGCTATTTTCACCGGCGTACGGATGTTCTGTTGCGCATAAAAGCCCGGGGCGAGCACTTTGATCACGATTATCCCGAGTAAGCCAACAGAATAAGCAATCAGCGCACGCTGAGTCATTTCAGCGTCGAAACCACTGAACTGCCCGTACTGAAACAGCGAAACAGTCAGCGGCTCAGCGAGAATCCCCAGCGCCAGCGAGCATGGCAGCACCAATACAAAGCACAAACGCAGACCCCAATCGAGAATCCGCGAATACTCGTGGCGGTCCTTGCTTGCATAGGTTTTAGCCAATGTTGGCAGCAGAATCGTCCCTAATGCCACGCCGAGTACGCCGGAAGGCAACTCCATCAAGCGGTCGGCGTAATACATCCACGACACTGAGCCTGCGACCAGAAACGAGGCGAAGATGGTGTTGATGATCAGCGAGATCTGGCTGACCGACACGCCGAGAATCGCCGGCAGCATCTGTTTCATCACGCGCCAGACGCCGGTATCACGCAGATTGAGGCGCGGCAGCACCAGCATGCCGATCTTTTTCAGGTGCGGCAGTTGATAGAGCAACTGCGCCAGACCACCGACCAGCACCGCCCAGCCCAGCGCCATCACCGGCGGGTCAAAGTACGGCGTGAGAAACAGCGAAAACACGATCATGCTGACGTTCAGCAGAGTAGGCACGAAGGTCGGCACCGAGAAACGGTTCCAGGTATTGAGAATCGCGCCCGCCAACGAGGACAGGGAGATCAGCAATATATAGGGGAAGGTCACCCGCAGCAGATCGGAAGTGAGCTGGAATTTTTCCGGCGTATCGGTAAAACCCGGGGCCGTGGCCCAGATCACCCAGGGCGCGGCGATCATGCCCAACGCAGTGACTACCGCTAACACCAGCGTCAGCAAGCCCGAAACGTAAGCAATGAAAGTACGAGTCGCCTCTTCGCCCTGCTGGCTTTTGTATTCAGCAAGAATCGGTACAAAAGCCTGAGAGAAAGCGCCCTCGGCAAAAATCCTGCGCAGCAGATTGGGCAATTTGAAGGCAATAAAGAAGGCGTCCGTCGCCATCCCGGCGCCGAATGTACGAGCAATCAGCGTGTCACGGACAAACCCCAGAATCCGGGAAAGCATCGTGATAGAGCTGACGGCGGCCAACGATTTGAGCAGATTCATTGAGGGAATTTGTGCCTGTCGATAAACAGCAGGCGAACAAAGCGCCTACTTGTGCGATACTCCGCGCCGCAGCAGCACAGAGCCAAAGCTCGCGAGTTTACAGGTCAAGCGCCGGAAATAAATATCCCGCCTCTTTATACCTACCACTTAGCGGAACGTTTCAAGTGCCCTTGACAAGACTTCAACTCATCGGCATGATTCGCGGCCTATTTTGTTTGCTATTTCCTAAAAAGTCTTTCGAGGAGCTCGACGGTGGCCAACTCACCTTCCGCCAAAAAACGTGCAAAACAGGCTGAGAAGCGTCGCAGCCACAACGCCAGCCTGCGTTCCATGGTTCGCACCTACATCAAGAATGTAGTTAAAGCCATCGACGCAAAAGACGCTGAAAAAGCTCAAGCTGCATACGTTCTGGCTGTGCCAGTTATCGACCGTATGGCCGATAAAGGCATCATCCACAAGAACAAGGCTGCTCGTCATAAGAGCCGTCTGAATGGCCACGTCAAAGCGCTGAAAGAAGCCGCTTAATCGACGTAGTCATTAAAAAACCGACCTTAGGGTCGGTTTTTTATTGCCTGTGATTTAGTAAATCCAGCGCAAAAAAAAATATAGGAGTGAGCCTGCTCACCCCTACAGTTGGTTTTGCGGCGTTATTGCTGGACCGGCACCCATGGCAGGATCGGGATGGCGGTCACGGCATTCTGCGGACTGCCTTCGATCAAGCGGTCGCTGTAGACCAGGTACACCAGCGTGTTGCGTTTCTTGTCGAGGAATCGCACCACCTGCATGGTCTTGAATACCAACGAAGTGCGCTCCTTGAACACCTCATCGCCATCCTTCAGATCACCCTTGAACTTGATCGGGCCAACCTGGCGACAGGCGATCGAAGCTTCGGCGCGATCCTCAGCCAGACCGAGACCACCCTTCACACCGCCAGTCTTGGCGCGCGACAGGTAGCAGGTCACCCCTTCAACTTTCGGATCATCGAAAGCCTCGACCACAATGCGGTCGTTCGGGCCGACAAACTTGAACACCGTAGACACCTGACCGATTTCTTCGGCCGAGGCCAGCAATGGCATTGCCATCAGCAAGCCCAACAATCCTTTCGCTAAACGCATGGAGTTTTCCTTAAACCAGAATCAGGTTGTCACGGTGAACCAGTTCTGGCTCCGCCATGTAACCGAGCAAACCGACAATCGCATCCGACGACTGACCGATAATTTTTTGTGCTTCCAGCGCGCTGTAGTTAGCCAGACCTCGGGCAATCTCACGACCATCAGGCGCCACACAGACCACCATTTCGCCGCGTCGGAAACTGCCCTGCACCAACTTCACTCCGACAGGCAGCAGGCTTTTGTTGCCCTTGGACAACGCCGACACCGCACCATCATCCAGCACCAACGTGCCGCGAGTCTGCAAATGCCCGGCCAGCCATTGCTTGCGCGCCGCGAGCATGCCGCGCTCGGGCGACAGCAGCGTGCCGATACGCTCACCCGCCTTCAGGCGATCAAGCACTCGCTCAAGACGCCCACCGACAATAATGGTGTGCGCACCGGAACGCGCCGCCAGTCGCGCCGCGCGCAACTTGGTTTGCATGCCGCCACGCCCCAGCGCACCACCCGTGCCGCCCGCTACCGCATCGAGGCTCGGATCATCAGCGCGCGCCTCGTAAATCATCTGCGCATCAGGGTTATTACGCGGATCGGCGTCGAACATGCCGTCGCGATCAGTGAGGATCACCAGCAGATCCGCCTCGACCAGGTTCGCCACCAGCGCCGCCAGCGTATCGTTGTCGCCGAAACGGATTTCGTCGGTGACCACGGTGTCGTTTTCGTTGATCACCGGGATGACTTTCAGCTCGACCAATGCGCGCAAAGTGCTGCGGGCGTTGAGGTAGCGTTTGCGGTCGGACAAGTCGTCGTGAGTCAGGAGAATCTGCGCAGTGTGCCGGCCATGCTCGGCGAAGCTCGATTCCCACGCCTGCACCAAGCCCATCTGACCAATTGCCGCAGCCGCCTGGAGCTCATGCATCGCACTGGGTCGTGCGGTCCAGCCCAAACGACTCATGCCGGCCGCCACCGCCCCGGAGGACACCAACACCAACTCGACGCCAGCCTCATGCAAGGCCACCATTTGCTCGACCCAGACACTCATTGCCGCGCGATCCAGCCCTTTGCCATCCGCTGTCAGCAAAGCGCTGCCGATCTTCACGACCCAACGCTGCGCACCTGTCACCTTGCTCCGCATCATCTTCAACCTTAGCTTGAGGGCAGCGCGACCCAGCGCCACCCATGACGTTATTTGTGACTTGCGATTTCCAGATACTAAAACGCCGCTCGATTGAGCGGCGCCTTAGAAAAACGGCTTGCAGCGATGATAACACCGCCCCGAGATGAAGACTCAGCAGACACCAGCGATCTTCTGAAGGTCAAAAGATCGCAGCCTGCGGCAGCTCCTACCCAACGAATCAGTCACGCACGTAAATGATTTCCGGACCGTCTTCGTCATCTACATCTTCTTCGTCCCAATCATCGTCGCCGATGTCATGGACCGACTTCACGCCGCTCCGACGCAGGGCACGCTTGTCGTCCAGCGCCTGCAGCTGCGCGCGCGCTTCGTCTTCAATGCGCTGATCAAGATCGGCCAGTTCTTCCTTGTACGCCGGGTCGGCAGCCAGGCGATCGGCACGATCTTCCATGTAACGCATGATGTCGTGGCACAGACGCTCGGTACCGATCTTGGCGATGGCCGAGATCACGTAAACCGGACCGGTCCATTCCAGGCGATCAACGATTTCCTTGACGCGCTCATCGTGATCTTCTTCGAGGATCTGGTCGCACTTGTTCAGCACCAACCAACGATCACGCTCAGCCAGGGACGGACTGAACTTGATCAGCTCATTGACGATCACTTCAGCCGCATCCGGCGCACTACTGTCATCCAGCGGCGCCATGTCGACGAGGTGCAGCAACAGACGCGTACGCGCCAAGTGCTTAAGGAAGCGAATGCCCAGGCCAGCACCGTCGGAAGCGCCTTCGATCAGACCCGGAATGTCAGCAATGACGAAGCTCTTCCAGCGATCGACGCTGACCACACCGAGGTTCGGCACCAGCGTGGTGAACGGGTAATCGGCAACTTTCGGCTTGGCGGCCGATACCGAACGGATAAAGGTACTTTTACCGGCGTTCGGCAAGCCCAGCAGGCCGACGTCAGCCAGTACTTTCATTTCCAGTTTCAGGTCGCGCTGCTCACCCGGCTTGCCCGGTGTGGTCTGACGCGGCGCACGGTTGGTACTGGATTTGAAACGGGTGTTGCCCAGACCGTGCCAGCCGCCCTGCACTACCATCAGCTTCTGGCCAGCCTTGGTCAGGTCGCCGATAACTTCCTGGGTAGCGGAGTCGATCACCGTGGTGCCGACCGGCACGCGCAGAATCAGGTCTTCACCCTTTTTACCGGTGCAGTCGGTGCTGCCGCCGTTGGAGCCACGCTCGGCATCGAAGTGCCGGGTGTAACGGTAGTCGACCAGGGTGTTGAGGTTTTCATCGGCCATCATGTAGATGGAACCGCCGTCACCGCCATCACCACCGTTCGGGCCACCGTTTTCGATGAATTTTTCCCGACGGAAACTCATGGCGCCATTGCCGCCGTCACCAGCCTTTACGCGAATCGATACTTCATCAACAAACTTCATAACCAACGCCTCTCGCCATACGGACGAGCCGAAAAACAATCAAGACATAAGACTCTTGCAAAAATGAGCGCAGCGACCCCAAAACACGACCTGCATCGCACGCCGACAGCCCATACAAACAGTTTTGCAAGAGACTCACCCCACAAACGAAAAAGCCCCGTCGCGAGACAGGGCTTTTCCAGCGATCGCGCAATTAAGCTGCGACAACGCTCACGTAACGGCGGTTGAACGCGCCTTTTACTTCAAACTTGATCACGCCTTCGATTTTCGCGAAGAGGGTGTGATCCTTACCCATGCCAACGCCGTAGCCAGCGTGGAATTGGGTGCCGCGCTGACGCACGATGATGTTGCCCGGAATGATTTTCTGGCCGCCATACATCTTAACGCCAAGGCGTTTGGCTTCTGAGTCGCGACCGTTACGGGTACTACCACCAGCTTTTTTGTGTGCCATGAGTCAATTCTCCTAGTGAGGAATTAGGCTGAAATTAAGCCTGAATACCGGTGATTTTGATCTCGGTGTACCACTGGCGGTGGCCCATACGCTTCATGTGGTGCTTACGGCGACGGAACTTGATGATGCGGACTTTATCGTGACGACCTTGGGAGATCACTTCAGCCACAACGGTAGCGCCAGCAACAACTGGAGCGCCGATATTCACGTCGTCGCCATTGGCAACCAACAGAACGCGATCAAAGGTAACGGATTCGCCGGTAGCGATTTCCAGTTTTTCGATCTTCAGGTATTCACCTGGGGCGACTTTGTACTGCTTGCCGCCAGTAACGATTACTGCATAAGACATGGTATTTCTCCGATAATCCTGCTCACCCAGCTCTTTATAGGAAGAGGTATTGGCTGGCATGGCTGCATAAGGCTGGAAGGCCCGTTGCAATTGCGTAAGGCAGGTGCTGCCCAGGAAGTTCAGGGTGCGCGATTGTACGCAAGCCGCCGCAGGCTTGCAAGTAGCCGTCCATCGCGCCTTGACAGGTCCGGATGGGGGTCCTAGCATGCCGCGCAACCCTTCTGGAGCGACTCTCGCTGATGCAACCCCAAGCTTTCTACCGCGCGGTGGCGGACGATTTTAGCGCCGTCGACGGCATCATCAAGAAGCAGCTGACTTCCCGAGTACCGCTGGTATCGAAAATCGGCGATTACATCACCTCGGCCGGCGGCAAACGTCTGCGCCCTTTATTAGTGTTGCTGTGTGGCAAGGCCCTGGGTCGCGAAGGCGATGACATGCGTCTGCTGGCCGCCACCATCGAATTCCTGCACACCGCGACCCTGCTGCATGACGACGTGGTCGACATGTCCGGCATGCGCCGTGGCCGTTCGACCGCCAATGCCATGTGGGGCAACGCTCCGAGCGTGCTGGTCGGCGACTTCCTGTACTCGCGCTCGTTCGAAATGATGGTCGAACTGGGCTCGATGCCGGTGATGAAGATCCTGTCCCAGGCCACGCGCATCATCGCTGAAGGCGAAGTGCTGCAGCTGTCCAAAGTTCGCGATGCCAGCACCACCGAAGAAACCTACATGGAAGTCATCCGCGGCAAGACCGCGATGCTCTTCGAGGCTTCGACCCACAGTGCCGCCGCACTGGCCGGCGCTACCGCCGAACAGAGCGAAGCCCTGCGGACCTTTGGTGATCACCTGGGTGTGGCCTTCCAACTGGTCGACGATTTGCTCGACTACAAGGGCGACGCTGAGACCTTGGGCAAGAACGTCGGCGACGATCTGGCCGAAGGCAAGCCGACTCTGCCGCTGATCTACACCATGCGCGAAGGTACGGCTGAACAGGCTGCACTGGTGCGTCAGGCGATCCAGAAAGGCGGAATCGAAGACCTGGAAAGCATCCGCATTGCCGTGGAAGCTTCCGGTTCGCTGGAATACACCGCGCAACTGGCCCGTGATTACGTGGCCCGTGCGATCAAGTGCCTTGAGGCGCTGCCGGCAAGTGAATATCGGGATGCCCTGGTTGAACTGAGCGAGTTTGCGGTCGCCCGTACGCACTGATATCGCTGAAGCAAGATCAAAAGATCGCAGCCTTCGGCAGCTCCTACAGGGGTTGTCGACGCTGCGATCTTTTGCTTTTGACTGCCTGAAAAGCTAAAACCCTATACAATGTGCGACTTTTAGCGATCCACACCCCAAGGAGCCTTAGTGAGCACGTTGCCACCCTGCCCGAAATGCAATTCCGAATACACCTACGAAGACGGTACCCAACTGGTGTGCCCGGAGTGCGCCCACGAGTGGTCCGCCAGCGGCGAAGCCGAAGTGGCGTCCGATGATGCCGTGAAGAAAGATTCGGTCGGCAACGTCCTGCAGGACGGCGACACCATCACCGTGATCAAGGACCTCAAGGTCAAGGGCACTTCGCTGGTGGTCAAGGTCGGCACCAAGGTCAAGAACATCCGCCTGTGCGATGGCGACCACGACATCGACTGCAAGATCGACGGCATCGGCCCGATGAAACTCAAATCCGAGTTCGTCAGAAAAGTCTGATTCTGTTGTGATCCATCCCGCGCCAGCCGTGGGATGGAGCTTTGCCCTCCCCGCTCTACCCAGCAAAACCAAACAATAGCCAAACGCCAGCCGTTTTGACCTTACGCAATCTTTATCCGGAATATTTCACAATCCGCCAATAGACGCTTGCTATTTGACGAATAAGAATTATTCTCATTGAAACCTTTCAAGGAGATGAGAACCATGACTTATTTGATCGACGCTTGGCTGGATCGCCCACACCCTTACCTCAGAATCCTGCATCGGGAAACCGGTGAAGTCTGTGCGGTGCTTGAAGAAGAAGCCTTGCATGAACTGCAGGATCAAGGGGATCTGGACGTCAGCAGTCTGAATTCCAGCGAGCCATTGGTGCTCAAGGAGCTGGTGCGCAATCTGTTTCTGTTCTGCTATGCCCGGGCGTTGCGCCCGACCAGTGAGCTGCATCACAAGATAGAACTATGAGCAGCAATACAAAACCTGTGGGAGCGAACTTGCTCGCGAAGGCTTCAACTCGAATCTCAAGTTAGATCCAGTCGCCTGCATTCGCGAGCAGGCTCGCTCCCACAAAGGTCTTACAGAACGTCCAGCAGCTCGACGTCGAATACCAGAACGCTGTGCGGCGGGATGCTGCCAACGCCTTGAGCGCCGTAAGCCAGTTCGCTCGGCACGTACAGGCGCCATTTGCTGCCGGCATTCATCAGTTGCAGAGCTTCGGTCCAGCCAGCGATTACGCCGCCAACCGGGAATTCAGCAGGCTGGCCACGCTCGTAGGAGCTGTCGAACACAGTGCCGTCGATCAGGGTGCCGTGGTAGTGAGTACGAACCTGGTCTTCACGGGTCGGCTTGGCGCCTTCGCCCTGAGTCAGCACTTCGAATTGCAGGCCGGAAGCCAGGGTGGTGATGCCGTCACGCTTGGCGTTTTCAGCCAGGAAGGCCAGGCCTTCACCGGCAGCGGCTTCAGCTTTGGCAGCCGCTTCGGCTTGCATGATCTCGCGGATCACCTTGAAACTGGCGGACATTTCTTCCTGGCCAACACGGCTTTCCTTACCGGCGAACGCGTCGGTCAGGCCAGCCAGGATCGCGTCCAGGCTAACGCCCGGTGGCGGGTTGTCGCGCAGCTGGTCACCCAACTGACGGCCGATACCGTAGCTGACGCGGGTTTCGTCGGTGGACAGATTTACTTCGGACATGACACTGCTCCGCTGTGCGGACGGCCACAAGACTTGCCGTGCGTGCACAGCGCGTCCCGGCGCGCCCGGAACCAAAAGGGCGAGCAGACTAGCACAGATGCTCCGGCGATGGGGCGGAGCGCCTACAGGGCTGAACGCCAGGCGAGCGGCACCTTCAGACTTTCCTCGCCACTGGCGCCCAGACCACACATTTCATCGTGTACCGAGGTGTGTACGAGGTTGAATGGCAATTCTGGAAAGTTATGCAGCAAATCCCGAGCGTGTTCCACCGAGCGCAATGTCAGCATCCCACCCTTGAGATCACTCAACGGATACGCCGCGCCATGCATCCGTGCTTCGAGCAGGTAAATCCCCCCTTCCATGGAGATCAGGTTCAACTCATCAACCTTCCTGGCGATGGCAAACGCATTCAGCTCTTGCAGGTTCATGAACGCACCTCACACAGTAGCGAATCAGGACCTCTACAGGGATATGCCCGCGCGCACCAAAGCACAAGCCACAAACGACACCGCCCGTCTGTTTCGCAACAGACGGGCGGTGTTTTTGCAGCGATCAACGGTTGATCAGTGCTTGGTGACCTTGTCCAGGTAACCCATGGCGAACGCCGAAACGACGAAGGTCATGTGGATGATCACGTACCACATCAAGTGCTCGGGATCGACGTTCTTGGCGTCCATGAAGATGCGCAGCAAGTGGATCGAGGAGATCGCCACGATCGAAGCGGCGACTTTCATCTTCAGCGACGAAGAGTCCATGGTGCCGAGCCAGCTGAGTTTTTCCTTGCCTTCATCGATGTTCAGTTCAGAGACGAAGTTCTCGTAGCCGGAAATCATCACCATGACCAGCAGGCCGCCGACCAGCGCCATATCGATCAGCGACAGCAGCACCAGAATCAGTTCCGACTCGGCCATTGAGAAGACGTTGGGCAGGATGTGAAAAACTTCCTGGAAAAATTTCAGTGCCAGCGCCAGCAGCCCAAGGGACAGCCCGATATAGATCGGCGCCAGCAGCCAGCGCGAGGCGTACATTGCATTTTCGATAAAGCGTTCCATTGAATCTCACACATGGGGGGCTGGAAATGGCGGCGAGTATAACAGCCCGCTATGACAGCCAGAAACCGCCGAAAAATCCGCCACCTGCGTGTGTGGTTGATTTTTTTTCTGCTAGTGTCCAAACCATTGACAGCCCAGTGACTGTAGACAGGACGTGTGGAAATGGATGTGCGATTGCCGATAACGACCGCCGGAATATGCCTTGCTGTGTTGCTCAGCGGTTGCTCGCCCGGCGACGAGAAACACGCCGCCAGCCTTGAAGAAAAGACCGCAAAGTTCGAACAGTCACTGGACGCCATCACCGATCCAAAGCTCAAGGACGCCATCACCGAACTCGGTGGCTCACTGCTGCTGCTCGAACGGGCGCAGATCAAACTCAATGACAATCCACCGCGCACCGAATATGGCGAAGACGCGCTAGCCGTGCTCAAGCACTACCCTGCCCCGCAGACGCTGGTCGATACCTTCATCAATGGCCTGTTCGTGCTGCACAAGGACGCCAGCTCCGATTACCTCACCGATCTGCAACCGGTGTTCCCGTTCAACCTGAACATTCCCGGCGGCTTCCTGTTCCCCCATGGCGTGGAGTGGCAGTCGGTGACGTTGAGCAACAAGCGCGTGATCGCTTATCAGCCGGAATGGTCGGAAACCGATCCGGGCATTCAACTCAGCCCCTCCAGCTCCAACGTCACCAACCCCGATGACCTGACCGTAACCTACCCGTTCATTGACGGGCTGGACGTGGACAAGAAGACCCTGCCGCAACCGGTCAGCCTGCAAGGCCAGATCGAAGTCATCGCGCCGCGCCGCCTGTACAGCTTCGACCTGACGCAAAAGGACGTCGGCCAGACCCGCACCAACGACAACCTCAGCGTCAAACTGCTGAAGCTTGAACAGAACTATGCCGAAGTCGAATTCAGCAACAACCTGCCACTGGCCGCGGAAGTCGTCGATGCCCAACTCAATCCGCTGATCGTCCAGGCCCGCGATAAAACCGGGCAGTATCTGGTGCGCGCCGGCTCGATCAACGAAAGTCCGGAGCAAGTGTCCTTCTACCAGAAACAACTGGCGTACCTGCAACAGCAGAAAGGCTGGAGCGATACGCTGGAAAAACAGCTCACCCAAGAACAGCAGGATTTCGAGCAAAAACACCCGCGTCGCTACAACAAGGTCTATTTCAATGGCCCGATCGAAACCCTGGAAGTCAGCGTGCTGGATTTTTCCTCGGCAACCGTGACCCGCAAACCGCTGGACCTGCCGATTCGCACGTTCAATCAGCACACCACGGAGAAAGCCATCCAGCCGCTGGATCCGTCGGTGACGGTTTACGACGATCTGGCGGTTAACTGGCTCAAGGGTGCGAGCCTCACCGAAGAACAGCTGAAGGCCGGCATTCGCATTCATCAATCCGTGGAAGAACCGAGCGCTGCCCGCATCGAGTTCTCCCATCGCCGCACGTTCAACGATGAACTGCTGGGCGATGACTTCAGTCCGGGCGTCAGTCCTGTGACGTTCTTCACCGAAAAGCGCAGTGGCAAGCTCGATGAGCCGATCGAACTGCCGCCCGAGGCGTATCAAGTCGATCCACTGCGCGCGACGATCACCTACGACTTGAATCTGTTCCCGGAAACCCCGGCGATTGCGGTCGGCTCGATGCCGTTGTTTCTCGCCGCGGTGACCAAACAGACCTACGACGCCAAGTCATTGCCCAAGGGGCTGGAGATCAAGAACAACCAACTGGTGGTGGATCTGAAACTGTTCCCGCCCAACGAGTGGCGTTTCTTCGTCAAAGACGACAGTGGCAACTACCTCAAGCAGATTCTCTCGGTCAGCCACGATGCAAGCGCAGAAGGCCCGGCGTTGTTTGGTGTGCATTACTTTTATGGCCGCCCCACACACGTGGAGACCTATCAGCGAACCGACCTCGCCACCGTGCAATACGGTTTTGAGGTCAAGCTCGACAAGGCGCCGATGCCTGAGACTGCGCCTTGAAGGGCAAGATCAAAAGATCTCAGCCTGCGGCAGCGCCTAAAGAGCGCGGCCGCGACCACCGTTGATCTGCCGCAATTGAGCTTGCAGGTGCAGGCTCCAGATCTGCGGATCATCGGCTAATTCGTAGCCATGCAGGGTCAGACTTTCGACGATGGTGTCGAGTATCGATTCGGCGGCGACCGGCCCATGAAACGGGCCCTGCGCTTTGATGGCGGAAGGTTGTTCACCGGCCATGCCGGCGGCGAAGAGTAGCGTCCACATGCCGTTATCGCCGGCCAACGGCTTGATGGCGCATTCGATACGGGTCACAAGACCCAGGCACTGACGGGTGAGGCAGAGGTTGCGCGACATGGCGGCGACCCTCGGTGAAGCCGGTATTCAGCCCCCACGGGAGGACTGGCTCGATCCAGTGATACTGTCGATATCCTTGAGCTGAGAATAGAAGAAAAGTCCGCTGCGCAAGCCGAATGAGACCAGAAGGCGCCGAATGGTCATTGTGTGAATATTGGCGTCAGAGTTGTGGCGAATTTTCGATGGATTCACACCAAACAAATGTGGGAGCGAGCCTGCTCGCGAATGCGGAGTGTCAGGCAACTTATTCGTCGTCTGATACACCGCTTTCGCGAGCAGGCTCGCTCCCACAGTTTTTATCGCATGAAGGCTCAGGCCGGTTTTGCTTCGGCTAATGCCTCTTGGGCCAACTCTTTCTCGGCTTCCTTGAGGTCTTCTTCGCTAATCATCTCGGCGATGTCGCGCAAGCGCTCGACCACCCGTGCATTGATGCTGCCTTCCGGGAATTCGCCATCGGCATTCGGTTCACCCGCCGGTTCGCCCACCAACAGACTCAACGCTTCATCCGCCTGACGCACCGCGTAAACGTGGAACTGCCCGGCGCGCACCGCCGCCAGCACTTTCTCATCGAGCATCAGCGTGGCGACGTTGGCCTGCGGAATGATTGCGCCCTGCTCGCCGGTCAGCCCGCGCGCCTCACAGAGACGGAAGAAGCCTTCGATTTTCTCGTTGACCCCGCCCACCGCTTGCACTTCACCGAACTGGTTGATCGAGCCGGTGATCGCAAAACACTGCTTGAGCGGGGTTTTCGACAGCGCCGAAATCAGCGTGCACGCCTCACCCAGGGACGCACTGTCGCCATCGACGTAACCGTACGACTGCTCCAGCGCGATGCTCGCGGAAATCGCCAGCGGGAATTCCTGCGCATAACGGCTGCCCAGATACCCGGTGAGGATCATCACGCCTTTGGAGTGGATCGGCTGACCGAGGTTGACCTCACGCTCGATGTCGACAATGCCGCTGCCGCCCGGATAGACCGTGGCGGAAATCCGCGCCGGCACACCAAACGCCGAGTCGCCGACTTCAAGCACGGTAAGACCATTGCACTTGCCGACTGCGGCGCCATCGGTGTCGATCAGGATGATCCCGGCGAGCATGTCGTCGAGAATCCGCGCCGACACACGTCCGGTGCGTGTAGCTTTGGCTTTCAACGCACGTTCGATGTGCCCGGCGTCGGTCATTTCATCGCCGGCCAGGTGACGAATGAAATCCGCCTCGCTGACCAGTTGAAACAGGTCGCCAATGCGCGCCGACAAACGCCCCTGATGCTCGGCCAGACGTGCGCTGTAAGTCGCCAGACGCGCTACTGCGTCGGCGGTCAGCGGCGCCATGCCTTCTTCCGATGTGCGGGTTTTCAGCAGTTGGGCAAATTGCTCCAGGCTTTCGTCGACCATCGGGATGTCTTCATCGAAGTCGACCAGAACGCGGAACATCTCCTGGAAGTCCGGATCGAGGTCTTGCAACGTGTAATAAAGCGACCGCGCGCCGATGATGATGACTTTGACCTGCAACGGGATGTGCTGCGGATTAAGCGTCACGGTGGCGAAACGGCCCATCTCGCCCAGCGGCGATTCCATTTTCAGCTTGCGCGATTGCAGGGCGCGTTTCAGCGCATCCCACACGAACGGCTCACTGAGCATTTTTTCCGCTTCAAGGATCAGGAAACCACCGTTGGCGCGGTGCAAGGCACCGGGACGCAACTGGCGATAGGTAGTGTAAAGCGCACCCTGATCGGTGGTGTATTCGATACGGCCGAAGAGGTTTTCGTAAGTCGGGTGCGGTTCGAACACCACCGGCGCACCGCCACTCACCGGATGGCCGACCACCAGGCTTGGCGCGTATTGCTCTTCCAGCAGTTTGCGTGCGACGGCGTCAGTCTTGCTGTCGTCGACCAGTTGCTCGACCACGGTTTTCAGCAGATACACCTGCATCGCTTGCAGGTAGCCGCACACCGCAGCGTTCTCGGCATACTTCTCCGACAACGGCGACAGCAACGGCTGCAGCGCCAAGGTGATGGTTTCTTCGTTGAGCGAACGCAGCTGATTGTTCGACTCGCGTTTCCACTGCGGCAGGCTGGCGAGTTCTTCGTTCAGACGCTCTTCGAGACCGGAGATGTCATCGTGGAAACGCTCACGATCGGCTTCCGGCAACTGAGCGAATTCGGCTTCGTCCAGCGCCTTGCCATCGAGCATCGGCGTGAAGGCGATGTTGCTGCTGTCGCGGTACAGGGCGACGTCTTTTTCCAGGGCCAGACGCTCGATGATGTCGAGAGCCTTGTCGTAGCGCTGGTTGAAAGCGCGGTCGATGGCGCTTTTCTTCTGCTGGTAGGACGGGTGCTCGAACACTGCCGGAAACGTCGCCAGCAGGTTGTCGATCAAACCGTTGATGTCACCGATGAATGCACCGGCAGTGCCCGACGGCAGTTCCAGTGCGCGCGGTTCGCGCGGCTCATCGAAGTTATTGACGTAGACCCAGTCCGCCGGGGTCTGCAGGCGTTTGCCTTCGGCCTTCAGGTAGCGTTTGACGAACGAGAAACGGCCGGTGCCGGGCTCGCCCATGACGAAAACGTTGTAACCGGGGCGTGGCATGGCCACACCGAACTGCAAGGCTTCGACCGCGCGTTCCTGGCCGAGCACACCGCGAAAGGGCTCCAGATCATTGGTGGTAGTGAAGCTGAACTGTTCAGCGGAAAACGGACGGGTCAGCGCTTCGGGCGCGAGACGCAAGCTGGCAGCAACAGGATCAGGCATCGGGCTTCCTTAACAATCAGGCGGGGCAGATAGCGGCATTCTGGCGCTGCCCGTGCCCCACTGGCAAGGCGCGCCACACTACAAAGCATAGACAACCGCCCGCCCCTGCCCCGGCACTCGTGAAATCGGGGTTATCGCCAAATCTTTTGTAAAAACTCACGGAACCCCAGGAACGTGCCTAAACTCCAAACTGCGCGGCTGGAACTAATACTGGCCCACTGGCACCGTCAGGTGTCAGAACCCTGTCCATTGGTATGCACACAAAGAGAAAAAAGCTATGAAACGGATTCTTCTCGGTACTCTCTTCACCGCTGTATCCATCAACGCAATGGCGCAAGCTCCAGGCGGCCCGGATTGCGGTTGGGGCAACATGCTGTTCGAAGGTCAGCGTGGCACCCCTGCTCACTTCCTCGCTTCCACCACCAACGGCACTTCCGGTAACGCCACCTTCGGGATGACGTCCGGCACCAACGGTTGCTCGACCAACGCATCGCTGACCTACGGCGGCAAATCCTGGTTTGCCATGAATGGCATGATGAACGAGCTGTCCGAAGACATGGCCAAAGGCAACGGCGAAGCGCTGACGACTTATGCCGTGGTACTGGGCGTGGCGCCGGAAGATCGCGCGCACTTCGCTGCTGTGACTCACGAGCACTTCCAGCAGATCTTCAGCAAGGCTGACGTGACCGCTGAAGACGTGCATACCAACACCCTGGCCGTACTGAAATCGGATCCTCGTCTGGCCAAGTACGCAACTCAGGCTTAAGCTCGACCCCACCCGCTTCCTTCGGGAAGCGGGTTTTGTTTTTTCGGCCCGCCCTCCTTGGGTCTTTATTTCTTTCCTGTTCAAGTTGCCGACTATGCTCAAACGCCTTGCCTGGCTGGCGCTCTGTGTCTGCGCCCCGCTGTCCGCCGCGCCAAACATCGACCCTCAACGTTTGCAGCAACTGGCCAACGACCGCTTCTGGATTTCCCTCGGTCACTACGAAACCGCCAAGCTTGGCGGCTGGCGCAGCTATGTCAGTGACAAGAAGTTCTTTCTCGCGCCCGATGGCAATGAACATCCCGATCATGAACTCGCCGCGACCGTGCAAGCGCTATACGCCCCGGCCAGTCTCGGCGAGCAACATGCGCAATGCGTTTATCCGGCGCGCACGCGCTGGCTGAAAGCACAGCTCAACCTCAGCGATCTGCCGACACCTGCATGCGCCGAGTACAAGAAGTGGTTCAAGGATGTTTCGCCGCACAGCGCGGTGATGATCTTCCCGGCGGCTTATTTGAACAGTCCGTCATCGATGTTCGGCCACACCCTGCTGCGCATCGACCAGGCTGACGTGCAGGCCGACAAGACCTCGCTGCTGAGTTACGCGATCAACTTCGGCGCCTACATCGAAGGTTCGGACAACAGCATTCTGTACGCCTGGAAAGGTTTGATGGGCGGTTATCCGGGATTGTTCGCGCTGGTGCCGTATCAGGAAAAGCTCTCCGAGTACCGCAGCCTGGAAAACCGCGACCTGTGGGAATACCGACTGAATCTGACCCAAGAAGAAACCGCGCGCATGGTCGAGCATGTGTGGGAGTTGAAGCAGATTCAGTTCGACTATTTCTTCTTCGATGAAAACTGCTCGTATCGTCTGCTTGAGTTGCTGCAGGTGGCACGGCCGAGTCTGCGCCTGACCGAACAATTCCCGTTGACCGCGATTCCCACCGACACCGTCAAAGCGGTGAAAGAAGCCGGGCTGGTGGAAAGTATCGAATACCGCCCGTCCCGCGAGCGCGAATTGCTCAGCCGTGCCGAGCCTTTGAACAGTGACGAACAGCAATGGGTGCTGAACGTCAGCGCCGATCAACAGCAGTTGCAGGATCCGGCGTTCAAAGCCCTGCCCCGCGACCGTCAAGCGTTGATCATCGACGCGGCATATCGTCTGGAGCGCTACCGCGCCAACGGTCAGGAACGCGATCCACAACGGGCACAGCGCAGCTTTGAACTGCTGCGAGCGATCAACAAGAACCCGGCGCCGGAGTTGGACATTCCGCAGCCAGGCTTGCCGGAAGACGGCCACGAATCACGCACATGGCAGGCCGGCCTCGGTACCCGTGGTGATCGTGCATTCGGTGAGTACGGTTTGCGCATGGCCTATCACGACCTCAACGACAATGCCGAGAGCTTCCCGCTCGGCGCGCAGATTGAAATCCTGCAGATGAAATTGCGTCAGTACGAAGGCAATCACTGGCAGTTTCAGCAACTGGATCTGGCGACGATTCGTTCGCTGACGCCGCGCAATGAGTTGTTGCAGCCATTGTCGTGGCAAGTTACCGGTGGTCTCGAGCGTGTACCGGGCAAGCATGATGACGAAACGCTGGTCAGCCATGTGAATGGTGGTGGCGGCGGCACCTGGGCGCTTGGGGATGATGTACTGGGCTTTGCCCTCGGCACCGTGCGGGTTGAACACAACAACGATTTCGCCGAGTTCGTGTCCCCGGCCGGCGGTTTCAATACCGGCGTGTTGTGGAAAAATCCGCTGGGCAATCTCAGCCTGGAGGCCAAGGGGGACTACTTCTTCAACGGCGAAGTGCGCCGCAGTCTGAGTCTGAATCAGCAGTGGGAATTGTCGCGCAATCTGGGTTTGCGCCTGAGTGCGCAGCGTGAGTTCAGCCATCTCGCCACGCCTGAAACCGAAGTGATGCTCGAAGTGAAGTGGTATCACTATTGATCCTGAACACATCCCCCTTGTAGGAGTGAGCCTGCTCGCGATAGCAATTCATAAGTCACTGTTGCGGTGACTGATACACCGCTATCGCGAGCAGGCTCACTCCTATAGGGGATTTGTGGCGCTCAACGAATTACTCACACGCCTTTCACCAACGCCCGACGAATCCCCTTCTAGACTTTCCCCATAAGCCGGACAACCGGCGCGGGAGAGTGCGATGTGGCGGTGTGCGGGTTTGTTGGGTGTTGTGCTGTTGCTGGGCGGTTGCCAGACCACCCATGAAGATTTGATCGCCAAGGGTTATCCACCGGCCTTTGCCGACGGTTTTGATGATGGTTGTGTCAGCGGTCGCCAGGCGGCCGGTTCGATCAGCGGCGAGTTTCGCAAGAATGTGCCGCGCTATCTCAAGGACAAGCAATACGCCGAAGGCTGGACCGACGGCTTCCGTCAGTGTCAGGCCATGCTGGAAAACAAGGGCCGCGAAGAGTATCGCAACGAACACTGGGACGAACGCGAGCGCGCCTGGCAGCAGCAGCAGAAGGATCAAGACGCCGGGCGGCCTATCGCTCGCAATAGGTCGCTTACAGACATCCAGTGAAACCAATTGCCTGCGAACATGGCCCAAACCTCATACGAGGAGGACACCATGAGCCGCGCATTCGTCAACGAAGACAACGCCGCCGCGCAAGCCGATCAGCCGGTCGAGCGGCAGGTCAGCACGCAAACCAATTACGTCACGCCGCAAGGGCTGGCGCAGTTGCAGGCGAAGGTCGCCGAACTGCAAAGTCTGCATGCTGAACAAACAGCCAAAGGCGAGCAGGCCGACAAGCAGCGGCTTGCCGATCTGCAAAGGGATTTGCGCTATTTCAATCAGCGCCTGAGCAGCGCCCAAGTGGCAATCGCTGCAACTTCTAAAGACAAAGTGCAGATCGGCAGTTGGGTCACCTACGCCGACGAACACGACACCGAACGCCGGGTGCAACTGGTCGGCGAGGATCAGGCCGATGCCAGCAAGGGCCTGATCAATTGGGGTTCACCGCTGGGCCGGGCGCTGCTTGGCGCCCGACTCAACGACGAGGTGCTGTGGCAGCGCCCCGCCGGTGATCAAGTCATCGAAGTGATCCGCATCGAACCGGCTTAAACCACGCCTTGCGCCAACATCGCGTCGGCGACTTTGACGAAGCCGGCGATGTTCGCGCCTTTGACGTAGTTGATCCGCCCGTTCTCTTCGCCGTAATGCACGCAAGCGTGGTGGATCGACTGCATGATCGCGTGCAACTTGCTGTCGACCTCACCTGCCGTCCACAGCAGACGCATGGCGTTCTGCGACATCTCCAGACCGCTCACCGCCACGCCGCCGGCGTTGGACGCCTTGCCCGGGGCAAACAGAATCCCGGCCTCGATAAAGATATCCACAGCCTCGAGCGTGGTCGGCATGTTCGCACCTTCGGCCACGCACACGCAGCCATTGCGCAGCAGCGTTCGGGCAGATTCGGCATCGAGTTCGTTCTGCGTAGCGCACGGCAGCGCGATGTCGCACGGCAACGACCAAGGCAACTGAGCGGCGCGGAATTCCAGACCGAATGCCGCCGCCAATTCGCTGATACGTCCGCGTTCGACGTTTTTCAGTTCCAGCAGCGCCAGCCACTGCTCTTCGCTGAGCCCGGCTTCGCAATACAGCGTGCCTTCGGAGTCGGACAGGGAAATCACCTTGCCACCCAGATCCATGACTTTGCGCGCGGCGTATTGCGCCACGTTGCCGGAACCGGAGATTGCCACGCGTTTGCCTTCGACGGTCTGCTCTCGACGCTTGAGCATTTCTTCAGCGAAATACACGCAGCCGAAACCGGTGGCTTCCGGACGAATCAGGCTGCCGCCGTAGGTCATGCCTTTACCGGTCAGCACACTGATGAACTGGTTGCTCAGGCGTTTGTACTGACCGAACAGGAAGCCGATCTCGCGCGCACCGACACCGATATCACCGGCCGGTACGTCAACGTCGGCGCCGATGTGGCGATACAACTCGCTCATGAACGCCTGGCAGAAACGCATGACTTCAGCGTCGCTCTTGCCCTTCGGATCGAAGTCCGCGCCGCCCTTGCCGCCGCCCATAGGCAGAGAAGTCAGGGAGTTCTTGAAGGTCTGCTCGAAGGCGAGGAATTTCA
Source organism: Pseudomonas sp. MC6 (assembly GCF_054790575.1). Taxonomy (NCBI): domain Bacteria; kingdom Pseudomonadati; phylum Pseudomonadota; class Gammaproteobacteria; order Pseudomonadales; family Pseudomonadaceae; genus Pseudomonas; species Pseudomonas sp. MC6. The sequence continues at coordinate 5,965,359 of NZ_CP186504.1, read as the reverse complement.
GCACGCCCAGGTTCACCGAAGGATGGAAGCGCAAGCCGCCCTTGTACGGGCCGATCGCGCTGTTCATCTGGATGCGGAAACCGCGATTGACCTGGACCTTGCCCTGATCGTCGACCCATGACACGCGGAACACCACGACACGCTCCGGCTCGCAGATGCGCTCCAGAATCCCCGAGGTGAGGTAATGCGGATTGGCTTCTAGAAACGGCCACAGACTGCGCAGGACTTCTTCGACGGCCTGGTGGAATTCGGGTTGATCCGGGTCGCGTTTTTTCAAGCGGGCGAGGAAGGATTCGACGGATTCGATCATGACAAAAGTCTCGGCAAATTTATTGTCGTTGGAGGAGATTGGTCCGGACTGTAACAAACGAATTGCGCACTGGAACAGAGCAAAATGTCGCAGTTATGAAATTAAATGGTGCACAGGATATAAATTCGAAAGAATTTCCAGGTGATTTCGCACCTGAATGGGGAGCCGGGATTCAAGCAATGCACCAGCAGTTATACCCCTTTCGCGAGCAGGCTCGCTCCCACAGGGGAATGCTTTTCAAATGTGGGAGCGAGCCTGCTCGCGAAGGGGTCACCTCGGTACTCCCAAAAAACCAGGCAAAAAAAACGGAGCCCGAAGGCTCCGCTCTTTTATGCAACCAACCCGAATCAGGCCAGTTTCTTGTGACGTACCCGGTGTGGCTGGGCAGCTGCTTCGCCGAGGCGTTTCTTGCGATCCGCTTCGTACTCGGTGTAGTTACCTTCGAAGAAGATCGCTTGCGAGTCGTCTTCGTACGCGAGGATGTGTGTCGCCACGCGGTCAAGGAACCACCGATCGTGAGAGATCACAATGGCGGCGCCCGGGAAGTCCAGCAGGGCTTCTTCCAGGGAACGCAGGGTTTCAACGTCGAGGTCGTTGGACGGTTCGTCGAGCAGCAGGACGTTGCCGCCCTCCTTCAGAGTCAGCGCCAGGTGCAGACGACCGCGCTCACCACCGGACAGGTCCTTGACGAACTTCTGCTGATCGCCGCCTTTGAAGTTGAAGCGACCGACGTAGGTGCGCGACGGGATCTCGTAGTTACCGATGCGGATCTGGTCGGAACCGTCGGAGATCTGCTGGAACACAGTCTTGCTGCCGTCGAGGTCGTCGCGGCTCTGGTCGACGCAGGCCAGTTGCACGGTTTCGCCGACTTCGATGCTGCCCGAATCCGGTTGTTCCTTGCCCATCAGCATGCGGAACAGGGTCGACTTACCGGCACCGTTACCGCCGATCACGCCGACGATGGCGCCTTTCGGCATCGAGAACGACAGATTGTCGATCAGCACGCGATCGCCGTAGCCCTTGGTGACGTTCTTGAATTCGATGACCTTGTCGCCCAGGCGCGGACCGGCCGGGATGTAGATCTCGTTGGTTTCGCTGCGCTTCTGGAATTCCTGCGATTGCATTTCTTCGAAGCGTTGCAGACGCGCCTTGGATTTCGACTGGCGGGCTTTCGCGCCTTTGCGCACCCACTCCAGTTCTTCCTTCATGGCTTTTTCGTGCGCCGACTGCTGCTTGGATTCGGCGGCCAGACGATCGGATTTGGCTTCGAGCCAACCTGAGTAGTTGCCTTCGTACGGGATGCCCGCGCCGCGGTCGAGTTCCAGAATCCAGCCAGCGACGTTGTCGAGGAAGTAGCGGTCGTGCGTGATCGCTACCACAGTGCCCGGGAAGTCGTGCAGGAAGTGCTCCAGCCACGCCACGGAGTCGGCGTCCAAGTGGTTGGTTGGTTCGTCGAGCAGCAGCATGTCCGGCGCGGACAGCAGCAGGCGGCACAGGGCCACACGACGTTTTTCACCACCAGAGAGGAATTCGACCTTGGCGTCCCAGGCCGGCAGACGCAGTGCGTCGGCGGCGACTTCCAGTTGACGATCGAGGTTGTGACCGTCGCTGGCTTGCAGGATCGCTTCGAGCTTGGCTTGCTCGGCAGCCAGTTTGTCGAAGTCGGCGTCTTCTTCAGCGTAAGCCGCGTAGACCTCGTCCAGGCGCGCCTGGGCGTTCTTGATCACGCTGACCGCTTCCTCGACCACTTCACGCACGGTCTTGGTCGGATCAAGTTGCGGCTCTTGCGGCAGATAACCGATGTTCAGCTCCGGCATCGGACGGGCTTCGCCCTCGAACTCGGTGTCGACGCCGGCCATGATTTTCAGCAGCGTGGACTTACCCGAACCGTTGAGGCCGAGTACGCCGATCTTGGCGCCGGGGAAGAAGGACAGCGAAATGTTTTTGAGAATTTCCCGCTTCGGCGGAACAACTTTGCCCAGCCGATGCATGGTGAAGACGTATTGAGCCATGGAGAACCTTGGGTCAGTGACAGATGAATGATTGCAGCGCAGGCGATGCCCGGCCAGACCATGCGCGTCGTTCACTTGATGGTTATCAATGCGTGCGCGCTGAAAAAGTCTGAGTCTAGGAGCTGGAACGCTCCCGCGTAACCGGCAAAGCTACCTGAATGACGGAAGGCAGTCCAGCCGAGCGGGGCTGGCACTTCGCCACGACTCAAGGCATGCTAGCCGCCCTTTGGGCGTCCGGCTTATAGTGCACGTCGCGCCAGTCCAGCCAAACCGCAGGATCACAGCTTGTCCAATGTCACTCCGCCAGCCTCTGTGAGCAGCACCCCACCGGCGCCCGGCTCGTCCCTGCGCGGTACATTAAAGGGTGCGCTGGCGACGCTCGTGCTTTTGTTGCTCGCCTTGCTGTTCTGGCAACTGCTCGATCAATTGCGCGAAACCCAGAAAAACCAGCGTCAGTACACCATCGACTACACCGCCGACCTCGCCTCGCAGGTCAGCCTGAACATGGCGCTGAACGCGCAAATCGCCCTCAATCTGCTACCGATCGTCGAACAACCGCAATCAGCCGACGAACAGCAGGCGCTGCTGCGCAAGCTTCAGCAGTCGCTGCCCGATCTGCGCAGTCTGGCGTTGCTTAGCCCCTCCGGGCGGATCATCAACGACAGCGCTGTCGACAGTCACGATGCCGACTACCTGACCGAACTGGTGCGCCGCAGCCGCGCCCAGGCGCACTATTTCAGTAACGCCGACGACGGCTCGGTGGTGCATCTGCTGCTGCATCAAGCCAGCGGCAGCACTCGAGGTTATTGGGCGTTACGCCTGACCCCGACCTTCTTCGACTCGCTGACCAAACAGGGCGAAACCGGCATCCGCCCATTGTGGCTGGTAGAAAACCGCGTCAACCATCAGATCATCAGCCGCGACGAAGCGCAGCCTTCGGCCAGGCCCGGCGTCTTGAGTCCGGACGACATGGCCAACACCGTGCTGACCGTACCGCTGAGCAGCAGCGACTGGCAGTTGCGTGGCCTGTTCGACCGCCAGCGCGTGCTCGAAGAATTGCTCCCGGCGTTTATCGGCAAATGCCTGTTGGGTCTGGCGTTCTCGATGCTGCCGGTGATTGCGCTGTTGAACATGCGCCGCCGCCAGCGCCAGTTGCACGAAGGTCGTCGACGCTATCAGGACATTTTCGAAGGCACCGGCGTGGCCCTCTGTGTGCTTGATCTGTCGGGTCTGAAACAAGTCTTCGACAAGGCGCAGATCCAGACCAGCGACCAGCTCAAGGCATGGCTCGACCAACCGCAGCAACGCCAGCAACTGCTGCAGGAACTGCGCGTCACCGAGGTCAACCAGGTCGCGTTGCAATTGCTCAACGTCAATTCCTGCGAGCACGCCTGGCAACTGTTGATCGACGGCCATCCGCACCGCCAGTGCGCCATCGGCAATCAAGTGCTCGACGCCGTCCTGCAGCAACAAAAGCAGCTGGAACTGGAAATCAAACTGCCGGACATCAATGGCCGCGACCAGCACCTGTGGATGGTGTTGCGCCTGCCGACCGAGCAGCACGACTACAAAGCGGTGATTCTCAGCATCAACGACATCACCAGCCGCAAGCTGATCGAACTGTCGCTGCTCGAACGCGAGGGATTCTGGTCGGATGTGGTGCGCACCGTGCCGGATCATCTGTATGTGCAGGACGTGATCAGCCAGCGGATGATTTTCAGCAACCACCACCTCGGCCAGACGCTCGGCTACAACCGCACCGAACTGCATCAGATGGGCGAGTATTTCTGGGAAATCCTGCTGCACCCGGAAGATGCCGACTATTACCATCGCTCGCGCCAACTGCAGCGACACGCTGGTTACAGCCAGTTGCTGCAATGTCAGTTGCGCTTCCGCCATCGCGACGGCAAGTGGCGGCGTTTCGATATTCGCGAACAGGCGCTGGCGCGCGACAAACACGACCAGGTCACGCGCATTATCGGCGTGGCCAAGGACATCACCGAACAGATCGAAGCCAGCGAATCCCTGCGTGACAGCGAACAGCGTTATCGCATGCTCGCCGAAAGCATCAGCGACGTGATTTTCTCCACCGACAGCAAGCTCTCGCTCAACTACGTCAGCCCGTCGGTGCAGGCTGTGCTGGGTTATGACGCCGAGTGGATTTTCCAGAACGGCTGGCAATCGACTATCGCCAACCCGCAGCAACTGAGCGGTATCTACACGCTGATGGATCGGGTCAGCAAAGCACTGGACAAGCCCGAGCAACTGGCGGTGTTGCGCAGTCAGGTGCAGACGCAAATGTTCCTGTTCGATTGCCTGCGCGCCGACGGCCGCAAGATCCCGATCGAGCTGCGCCTGGTGCTGGTATGGGACGAGCATGGTGCGTTTGAAGGCGTGCTCGGTGTCGGTCGCGACATCAGTCAGCAGCGCCGCGCCGAGAAAGACCTGCGCATGGCCGCCACAGTATTTGAACACTCGACCTCGGCGATCCTGATCACCGACCCGGCCGGTTACATCGTTCAGGCCAACGAGGCTTTCAGCCGCGTCAGCGGTTACGCGGTGAGCGAAGTGCTCGACCAGTTGCCGAACATGCTTACCGTCGATGAGCAACAGGACGCGCACCTGCGGTATGTGCTCAAGCAATTGCACCAGCACAACACCTGGGAAGGTGAAGTCTGGATGAAGCGGCGTAATGGCGAGCACTACCCGGCGTGGGTCGGCATCACCGCGGTGCTCGACGACGAGGGTGATCTGGCCAGTTACGTGTGCTTCTTCAGCGACATCAGCGAGCGCAAGGCCAGCGAACAGCGGATTCACCGCCTCGCCTACTACGACGCCCTGACGCATTTGCCGAACCGCACGCTGTTCCAGGATCGCCTGCACACTGCGCTGCAATCGGCCGAGCGGCAGAAGTCGTGGGTGGTGCTGATGTTCCTCGACCTCGACCGCTTCAAACCGATCAACGACTCCCTCGGCCACGCCGCCGGCGACCGCATGTTGAAAGACATGGCCACGCGCCTGCTGGCCTGCGTCGATGATGACGACACCGTGGCGCGCATGGGCGGCGATGAATTCACCTTGCTGCTGCAGCATCGCTCCAGCCGCGAACTGGCGCTGAACCGGGCGATTCATGTCGCCGAGCAGATCCTTGGCAGCCTGGTCCGACCATTCGTGCTGGAAGGCCGCGAGTTCTTCGTCACCGCCAGTATCGGCATCGCCCTGAGCCCGCAGGACGGCAACGAACTCAGCCAGTTGATGAAGAACGCCGACACGGCGATGTACCACGCCAAGGAGCGCGGCAAGAACAATTTCCAGTTCTATCAGGCCGACATGAACGCCAGTGCGCTGGAGCGTCTGGAGCTGGAAAGCGACTTGCGCCACGCCCTGGAGCAGAACGAATTCGTCCTGTATTACCAACCGCAGTTCAGCGGCGATGGCAAACGCCTGACCGGCGCCGAAGCGCTGTTGCGCTGGCGTCATCCGCGTCGCGGACTGGTGCCGCCGGGGGATTTCATTCCGGTGCTGGAAGAACTCGGTCTGGTGGTGGACGTTGGCGACTGGGTAATTAGCGAGGCTTGCCGCCAACTGAAGACCTGGCACCAGAACCGCGTGCGTGTACCGAAGGTCTCGGTGAACATTTCCGCGCGGCAGTTCTCCGATGGCCAGCTCGGCACGCGGATCGCCACGATCCTGCGCGAAACCGGCCTGCCGCCGGCGTGCCTGGAACTGGAACTGACCGAAAGTATCCTGATGCGCGAAGTCAGCGAAGCGATGCAGATTCTCGCCGGGCTGAAAAACCTTGGCCTGAGCATCGCGGTCGACGACTTCGGCACCGGTTACTCGTCGCTGAACTACCTAAAGCAATTCCCGATCGACGTGCTGAAAATCGACCGCACCTTTGTCGATGGCTTGCCGTCGGGTGAGCAGGACGCGCAGATTGCCCGGGCGATCATCGCCATGGCCCACAGCCTGAATCTGGCGGTGATCGCCGAGGGTGTGGAAACCCATGAGCAGTTGGACTTCCTGCGCGAACATGGCTGCGATGAGGTTCAGGGGTATCTGTTCGGGCGGCCGATGCCGGCGGGGCGGTTTGAGGCGCAGTTCAGTAATGACGCGCTCTTTATGTTCGACTGAAGATCGGCGGCGCGCCTTTCGCGAGCAGGCTCGCTCCCACAGGGATTGATTTCGATCACAAAATCGCAGGCCTGCCTCGATTACTGTGGGAGCGAGCCTGCTCGCGAAGAGGCCTTCAAAAGCACCGCACATCTGTCATGAACGCCACTTGTCTGCGACATGATGTCGTTTCATATGCCATCCAAAACCCATTGGGTTAGAATGCCCCCCTTTTCTGCCCCCGATCCTTGAGGACCGCCATGTTCAGCCGTGATTTGACTATTGCCAAGTACGACGCCGACCTTTTTGCCGCCATGGAGCAAGAAGCTCAGCGCCAGGAAGAACACATTGAGCTGATCGCTTCGGAAAACTACACCAGCCCAGCGGTGATGGAAGCTCAAGGCTCGGTCCTGACCAACAAGTACGCTGAAGGCTACCCAGGCAAGCGTTACTACGGTGGTTGCGAGTACGTCGACATCGTTGAACAACTGGCCATCGACCGTGCCAAAGAGCTGTTCGGCGCCGATTACGCCAACGTTCAGCCGCACGCCGGTTCGCAAGCCAACGCCGCTGTTTACCTGGCCCTGCTGCAAGGTGGCGACACCATTCTGGGCATGAGCCTGGCCCACGGTGGTCACCTGACTCACGGCGCCAGCGTTTCCTCCTCGGGCAAGCTGTACAACGCCGTGCAGTACGGCATCGACGCCAATGGCCTGATCGACTACGACGAAGTCGAGCGTCTGGCGGTTGAGCACAAGCCGAAAATGATCGTGGCCGGTTTCTCCGCCTACTCGCAGATTCTCGACTTCCCACGCTTTCGCGCCATCGCGGACAAAGTCGGCGCTTACCTGTTCGTCGACATGGCTCACGTAGCCGGTCTGGTTGCCGCTGGTGTTTACCCGAACCCGGTGCCTTTCGCTGACGTCGTGACCACCACCACGCACAAGACCCTGCGCGGTCCACGTGGCGGCCTGATCCTGGCGCGCGCCAACGCCGACATCGAGAAGAAGCTGAACTCCGCGGTATTCCCGGGCGCCCAGGGTGGCCCGCTGGAGCACGTGATCGCCGCCAAGGCAATCTGCTTCAAGGAAGCGCTGCAGCCAGAGTTCAAGGCCTACCAGGAACAAGTGGTGCTGAACGCCCAGGCCATGGCCGAAGTGTTCATCGAGCGCGGTTTCGACGTAGTTTCCGGTGGTACCAAGAACCACCTGTTCCTGCTGTCGCTGATCAAGCAGGACATCTCGGGTAAAGACGCCGACGCCGCTCTGGGCAAAGCGTTCATCACCGTGAACAAGAACTCCGTGCCAAACGATCCACGCTCGCCGTTCGTCACTTCCGGCCTGCGCTTCGGTACTCCGGCTGTGACCACTCGTGGCTTCAAGCAAGCCGAGTGCAAAGAGCTGGCCGGCTGGATCTGCGACATCCTGGCTGACCTGAACAACGAAGCGGTGATCGACGCCGTTCGTGAGAAAGTCAAAGCCATCTGCAAGAAACTGCCGGTATACGGCGCTTGATGCGACGTTAAATCCGCAGCATGAAAAACCGGCCAAGTGATTGGCCGGTTTTTTTTCGCCTGAAAAAAGCTCAAAAGATCGCAGCCTTCGGCAGCTCCTACAGGTGAACGCATTCCAAATGTAGGAGCTGCCGAAGGCTGCGATCTTTTGATCTTAACCACCGGTCAGACCGGTCATGCCAATTTCGCGTTTCCCCCTTGTATTCAAGAAAAACCCCAGCGTAGACTGCGCCTGCACTGGACATACCGGTAAGACCACAATAATTAAGTCCTGAATCTGATGCGTTCAAGCGCACGGCAGCCAGGACACCGACCAGGATTCCTCCCATGCTCAGATGGTGCTCGCGTTCAATCTTCCTCCAAGTGGTTCTCGGACTGATGCTCGGCATCGTCTGCGGGCTGACCCTTCCTGAATACTCGGCCCAGCTCAAACCGCTCGGCGACGGCTTCATCAAACTGATCAAGATGCTCATCGGTCTGATCGTGTTCTGCGTGGTGGTCAGCGGCATCAGCGGCGCCGGCGATCTGAAGAAGGTCGGGCGCATCGGCCTCAAATCGGTGATCTATTTTGAAGTGCTGACCACCATCGCCTTGGTCATCGGCCTGGTCTTCGCCTTCAGCACCGGTATTGGCAGCGGCGCGAATATTCATCTGGAGCAGCTGTCGACCGCCGACATGGGCGATCTCGCCGAACGCGGCCAGCACATGCACACCACCACGCAGTTCCTGATGGACCTGATCCCGACTTCGGTGATCGGTGCCTTTGCCGACAACAACATCCTGCAGGTGCTGCTGTTCTCGGTGCTGTTCGGCAGCGCGTTGAATCTGGTCGGTGAAGCGGCTTCCGGGATCTCCCGGCTGATCAACGAACTGAGCCATGTGATCTTCCGCATCATGGGCATGATCGTGCGTCTGGCACCGATCGGCGTGTTCGGCGCCATCGCCTTCACCACCAGCAAATATGGCCTCGATTCCCTGCAACATTTGGGCAGTCTGGTCGGTTTGTTCTACCTGACCTGCATCGCTTTCGTCAGCGTGATTCTCGGCCTGGTGATGCGTGCTTCCGGCCTGCGCATGTGGCCGCTGTTGAAGTATCTGCGTGAAGAACTGCTGATCGTCATGGGCACCGCCTCGTCCGACGCTGTGCTGCCACAGATCATGCGCAAACTCGAACACCTCGGCATTGGCAGCTCGACGGTTGGCCTGGTGATTCCGACCGGCTACTCGTTCAACCTCGACGGTTTCTCGATCTACCTGACCCTGGCCATCGTCTTCATCGCCAACGCCACCGGCACACCGCTGGCCATGACTGACCTGCTGACGATTCTGCTGGTGTCGCTGATCACTTCCAAAGGCGCTCACGGTATTCCCGGTTCAGCGCTGGTGATTCTGGCGGCCACGCTGACAGCGATTCCGGCAATCCCGGTGGTCGGTCTGGTGCTGGTGTTGGCAGTGGACTGGTTTATGGGCATCGGCCGGGCACTGACCAATCTCATCGGCAACTGCGTCGCCACTGTCGCCATTGCCCGTTGGGAAAAAGACATCGACGTCCAACGCGCCAACAAAGTACTCAGCGGTCAGCAGGGCTACACCTTTCAGCCGCGTAAAACAGCAACTCCGGCGCACCAGCAGGAGTTCTGATTTAACCCTGTAGGAGCTGTCGCAGACTGCGATCTTTTGATCTTGAGTCTGCGGCTATCTCCCACAGGCACATGGAGCAAGACAAGTGATTACCACATCAACCGTCGTCAACTCAGTCGTTGAAAAACTGCGCGCCGCATTGGCCCGTGGTCAGTGGCGCTCCGGCGACATGCTGCCGGGCCAGCGCGAACTGGCCGAACAACTGGGCATCAGCCGCCCGAGCCTGCGTGAAGCGGTGATCGTCCTCGAAACCCTCGGCCTCGTCCGCTCGATGCCGGGCAAAGGCGTGGTCGTGCTCGACGCACAATTGAGCGACAGTCAAAGCCACGACAGCGCGGTGGCCGGTGCCAGTCTCGAGGATGTACTGCAACTGCGCTACACCCTTGAGCCGTTCATCGTTGGCCTGGTCGCGCAGTCGATCAGCAGCAAGGAAGTCGGCCAGTTGCGCCTGACCCTGATGGACATGCGCGAAGCCCTTGAAGCCGGCGACAGCGAAGCCGGGGTCAGCGCCTACATCGCGTTCCACGAAGAGTTGTTCACGCTCACCTCGAATCCGATCTTCCAGAGCGTGGTGCAGCAAACCAGCAATGCCCTCAAGCAGAGCGCCGAGGTGCTGCGTAATTCGCCGGAGCATCTGGCCGAGCGGCTGGAAGAAAACGAAGCGGTGGTCCGCGCGATCCGCAGCAAGAACAGCGCCCAGGTCAGCGCCGAAATGCGTCGGCACATTTTGCGCGAAGGCCAGCGGATGGGGATTGAGTTGAACATCCCGGAAGACAACTTGAGTCGCTGATATCTATTGGAGACAGGTCATGAACAGTTTCGCTTCAGCGTCACACACTCGCCAGACAACGACGCCCCTGCCCTTCTCCCGTCTGCGCGAACCGGCAGAGGGTCTTTATCCGCGACTGTTAGATGCGATTCTGGAACAGCGCATCGATTCGACCAGCCGATTTACCGAGGACAGCTTGAAAGAGATGTTCTGCGCCAGCCGCGCCGATGTGCGGCGGGTGTTGACGCAGTTGTCGCTTGAGCAGGTCATTGTGCTGCGCGCCAATCATCGCCCGCGTGTTGCCGCACCTGATCGGGAGCAAACGCGGCAGGCTCTGCATGCGCGGCGACTGGCCGAAAACACCTTGGTGCGTCTGGCCTGCCAACGTCCGCAGGCCGAAGGCTTGAAACGCTTGCGCGGGCTGATCGAACGCGAACGTCAGGCGGTTGAGCAGGATCGGCGTGGGGCGGCGATTCGCTTGTCCGGGGAGTTTCATCTGCACTTGGGGCAGAGGGCGGGGAATGCACCGTTGGCGCATTTTCTTGGCAGTCTTGTGCCGCTCACATCATTGGCGATTGCGCGAAGTGAGTGCCAGACGCATAGCTGTTGCGCATGGCGGGAGCATTTGGCGCTGGTCGAGGCAGTGGAGCGAGGCGATGCTTCCAAGGCCGGGATGCTGATGAATCGGCATTTGGATAATCTTGAGCAGACATTGCTGGGTTCAGATCTTGAGCATTGTGTTGCAGGTTAGATTGCTATCGCGAGCAGGCTCACTCCTACATTTGAAACGCGTTCCCCTGTAGGAGTGAGCCTGCTCGCGATGGCGTCATCATTGACACTACAAACCCTTCAGCCCGCCGCCACCCTAGCAAACCCCGCCCGAATCTTCTCTTCCGGCAACTCATCAGCAATAAACACAATCACACTTTCCCGCGCTTCACCCTCTGCCCATTCAGTGTCCCAGTCGAAACCGTAAAGCTTCAACACGCCCTGAAACACCAACCGCCGATCCTCACCGGCAATGTTCAGCACACCCTTGTACCGCAGCAATTGCTTGCCGTGTTCTTCGAGCAATTCATTCATGAACTCACTGAGCTGATCGATATCCAGCGGCTGATCGGTACGCAGCACCAGACTGGAAATGCGGTCGATCGACGGCGCCTTGCTCACCGGGCGCAGGCTCAATCCGCCGCCAAGATCGGCGTTGAGGTTGAAGCCGCGCACATCGAGCAATTCCGCCAGATCGATGTTGCCGTGATCAACCACACGGATCGGCGCGCGACGGTTGATCCGCGTCAGCCGTTCGCTCAGCGCCTTGAACGTAGCTTCGTCGACCAGATCGGTCTTGCTCACCAGCAAGCGGTCGGCAAAACCGATCTGCGCCTGAGCGATAGTCTGGGTCAGGTGCACGTCGGCGTGGGCGGCATCGACCAAGGTGATGATGCCATCGAGCAGGTAGCGCTCGCGCAATTCCTCATCGATGAAAAAGGTCTGCGCCACGGGTGCCGGATCGGCCAGGCCGGTGCACTCGATGACCAAACGATCGAACGCGATCTCACCGCTGTCCAGCCGTTCAAGCAGCAGGTACAGCGCTTTGGTCAGGTCAGTGTGAATGGTGCAGCAGACGCAGCCGTTGGCCAGGGTCATGACTTGCACCGGTTCGTCACCGAGCAACTGCGTGTCGATACCGGCGTCGCTGAATTCGTTTTCGATCACGGCGATTTTCAGGCCGTGCTCGGCTTTGAGGATATGGCGCAGCAAGGTGGTCTTGCCGGCGCCGAGGAAACCGCTGAGTACCGTTACAGGTATGGGAGAAGACAAAACAGATCCCCTTCACAAAATGAATGAACAATACAGAAACAAATGTGGGAGCGAGCCTGCTCGCGAAGGGGTCGTGTCAGTCGACATTATTGCTCGATGACACACCGCTTTCGCGAGCAGGCTCGCTCCCACAGGGGGATTACCTCAACCTTGCGCTGTCAGCTCAACAGCACTTCGGCCCACCCTTGCCACCGTAACGGGCTTCCTGACGTTCGCGAAAGAACATCTCGTAGCTCATCACCGGTTTGTCCGGGTGCTTGGTTTGCATATGCTCGACGTAGGTGTCGTAGTCGGGCATGCCGACCATCAGGCGCGCGGCCTGACCGAGGTATTTACCGAGGCGACTCAGGTCATTGAACATGGTGCAATCCTCTGGTTACGCATCCGGCAGAGCCTGGAATGGCGATTCTTTATCCGTACGCTCTTTTTTGCCCCAGGCGGCGATGCCGACTTTGAGCGCATAGAACAGGATGCTGAAGACCACGAACAGGAACAGCGCGGTGAGCGTTGCGTTGGTGTAGGCGTTGAAGATCACGTGCTGCATCTGCTCGACGCTTTTTGCCGGTGCTAGCACCTGACCATTGGCCAGCGCATCGCTGTACTTCTTGGCCAGCGACAGGAAGCCGATCGCCGGGTTGGCATCGAACAGTTTGATGAAGCCTGCAGTCGTGGTGCAAATCAGCAGCCAGGTAGCCGGCAGCAGGGTGACCCAAATGTAGCGCTGACGCTTCATTTTGATCAGGACCACGGTGCCCAGCATCAGCGCAATACCGGCCAGCATCTGGTTGGAGATACCGAACAGTGGCCACAAGGTGTTGATACCGCCCAGCGGATCGATCACGCCTTGGTAGAGCAACCAGCCCCACATCGCCACACAGCCGGCGGTGGCAATCAGGTTGGCGGTCCACGATTCGGTACGTCGCAGTGCCGGCACGAAAGAGCCGAGCAGATCCTGCAGCATGAAACGTCCGGCACGGGTACCGGCGTCGACAGCGGTGAGGATGAACAGCGCTTCGAACAGAATCGCGAAGTGGTACCAGAACGCCATGGTGTTTTCACCCGGCAGGACACTGTGCAAGATCTGCGCGATACCGACTGCCAGGGTCGGCGCACCACCGGCACGGGCCAGAATGGTGGTTTCGCCAATGTCATGTGCCACCGCTTGCAGCGCTTCCGGCGTGATCGCGAAGCCCCAACTGGTAACCACTTGCGCAACCGAAGCGACATCACTGCCGACCACAGCGGCCGGGCTGTTCATTGCGAAGTACACGCCAGGCTCGATTACCGAAGCGGCAACCATGGCCATGATCGCCACGAACGACTCCATCAGCATGCCGCCGTAACCGATGTAACGGGCGTTGGTTTCGTTATCCAGCAGCTTCGGCGTGGTGCCCGAAGAAATCAGCGCGTGGAAACCGGAAACCGCACCGCAAGCGATGGTGATGAACAGGAACGGGAACAGGCCGCCCTTCCACACCGGACCGGTGCCGTCGACGAATTGAGTCAACGCCGGCATTTTCAGCTCGGGCATGGTGATCAGAATACCGATCGCCAGGGCGACGATGGTACCGATCTTGAGGAACGTGGACAGATAGTCGCGCGGTGCCAGAATCAGCCACACCGGCAGCGACGCCGCGACGAAACCGTAACCGACCAGCATCCAGGTAATCTGCACGCCGGTGAAGGTGAACGCCTTGGCCCACACTGGATCGGCGGCAATCTGCCCACCGAGCCAGATCGAACCGAGTAGCAGCAACACACCGACCACGGAGATTTCGCCAATGCGGCCCGGGCGGATGTAGCGCATGTAAATGCCCATGAACATCGCGATCGGGATGGTCGCCATCACGGTGAAGATGCCCCATGGGCTCTCCGCCAGCGCTTTGACCACGATCAGCGCCAGCACCGCGAGGATGATGATCATGATCAGGAAGCAGCCGAACAGGGCAATGGTGCCGGGCACGCGGCCCATTTCTTCGCGCACCATGTCGCCCAGGGAACGGCCATTGCGTCGGGTCGACATGAACAGAACCATGAAGTCCTGCACCGCGCCCGCCAGCACCACACCGGCAATCAGCCAGAGCGTGCCGGGCAAGTAGCCCATCTGCGCGGCCAATACCGGGCCGACCAGAGGTCCTGCACCAGCGATCGCTGCGAAGTGGTGACCGAAAAGAATGTGTTTGTTGGTCGGCACATAGTCCAGACCGTCGTTGTTGAGCACGGCGGGGGTGGCCCGACGCGGATCGAGTTGCATCACATTGTTAGCGATGAACAGGCTGTAGTAACGGTACGCGACCAGATAAATGGCCACAGCAGCGACCACGATCCACAAGGCGTTGATCGCCTCGCCACGGCGCAATGCCACTACGCCCAGGGCGCACGCTCCTACGATTGCCAGCACTAGCCAGGGTAAGTGGCGTAGCAGGCTATTATTATTTTTCATTTTATTATTCCAGCCAGGGTGGACAAGAAAGACAGCCACCCCGAGTTTAGCGCTTACGGCGCCAAAGGCCATACCCCGACGTTGGTCTAGACGCTTTAGCGATTGGCTGGCGCCCGCATTCGCGGTCTATAGTCAGCGAACCTTCATGAGGATTGCGCCATGAGCGAACACCCCGCCAATCGACGTCGTTTCAAACGTATTGCGTTCGATGCCAGAACCGAGCTGAGTCAGGGCCAGTTCATCTGGCCGGTGAAGCTGATCGATCTGTCGCTCAAGGGACTGCTGATCGAGCGGCCGGAGCCGTGGCTGGGGGACTCGGGGAAGGATTTCTTCGTCGACATTCATCTGAGCGATGACGTCGATATCGAGATGGACGTGCACTTGGCCCATGAGGAAAACGGCCAGCTTGGGTTTGTCTGCCGGCATATCAGCCTGGAATCGATCCAGCGCCTGCGGCGCTTGATCGAGCTGAACCTGGCTGACGAGGCCGAACTGGAACGCGAACTGGGCGCCCTGATCGAAATCTAGGATCCACCACAGATCAAATGTAGGAGTGAGCCTGCTCGCGATAGCGTTTTTACATTCGACACTTCAGTTGGCTGATGTACCGCTATCGCGAGCAGGCTCACTCCTACAGGGGTCGGTGGTTTATTCGAAGAGGGCGTCGAGGGCCTGTTCGAGGCGGGTCACGGCAATAATCTGCAAACCCGGAGGGGATTCCTTCGGCGCATTGCCCTTCGGCACAATAGCTCGCTTGAAGCCATGTTTGGCCGCTTCCTTCAATCGCTCCTGCCCGCTCGGCACCGGGCGCACTTCACCGGACAAGCCCACCTCGCCGAACACCAACAGATCATGCGGCAACGGTCGATTGCGCAAACTCGACATCACCGCCGCCATCAACGCCAGGTCAGACGCCGTTTCCAGCACCTTCACCCCGCCCACCACGTTGAGGAACACATCCTGATCATGAGTCGGGATGCCGCCATGGCGATGCAAAACTGCGAGCAACATCGCCAAACGGTTCTGATCCAGCCCCAGCGTCACCCGACGCGGGTTGGCCAGATGACTGTCATCGACCAAGGCCTGCACTTCCACCAGCATCGGCCGCGTGCCTTCCCACGTCGCCATGACCACACTGCCCGGGACTTCTTCCTGCGCACGAGTGAGAAAAATCGCCGACGGGTTGGAGACTTCTTTCAGGCCCTTGTCGGTCATGCCGAACACGCCCAATTCGTTGACCGCACCAAATCGGTTTTTCACCGCGCGCAGCAAACGCAAACGCCCATCGGACTCACCTTCGAAATACAGCACGGTGTCGACCATATGCTCCAAGACGCGAGGGCCGGCCAGCGCACCTTCCTTGGTCACGTGGCCAACGAGGAAAATCGCCGTGCCGCTCTGCTTGGCATAACGCACCAACAGCGCTGCACTCTCACGCACCTGGGAGACGCCGCCGGGCGCCGATTGCAGTTGTTCGGTGAAGATCGTCTGGATCGAGTCGATCACCATCACCTTGGGCTTTTCCTGACGGGCGGTAGCGATGATGGTTTCGATGCAGGTTTCGGTCATCACCCGCAGTTGGTCCTGCGGCAAGCCGAGGCGGCGCGCGCGCATGGCCACTTGTTGCTGGGATTCTTCGCCGGTGACGTAGAGCGCCGGCATGCTTTTGGCGAGGTTGCACAGGGTCTGTAGCAGAATCGTCGATTTGCCGATGCCTGGATCGCCGCCGATCAACACCACCGAACCGTCGACCAGACCGCCACCGAGGACCCGGTCCAGTTCACCGGACGCGGTGGAGAAACGCGGAATCTCTTCGATGCTGACTTCGGCCAGTGTTTTGATCTGCGCCTGTTGCCCGGCCCAACCGGTACGGCCGGTCGGTGCCGTGGCGCCGCCACTTTCGATCATGGTCTCGGTCAGGGTATTCCAGGCACCGCACTCACCGCACTGGCCAGCCCACTTGGGAAAGGTTGCGCCGCACTCGGTGCAGCCGTACATGCGCTTGGCCTTGGCCATCAGAACCCCCGACAAAAACCGCGATGATAACGCACGTGCTGCCTATCAGCGCGGCGCAGCACTACGGATTTCTCCGCTGGCCAGACGCGCGGCGCTATTGCCCAACGGATCTTCGGCATTCAGGTCAGCGCCCTTGGCCTTCAACGCATCGAGCAACTCCAGACGCTTGAACAACCCGGCGTACATGGCCGCCGTCTGCCCGGCGCCGTTGCGCTGATCGGGGCTGCAATTGGTGGCCATCAAGCGCCGGGCGATCTGCAATTCGCCCTTGAAGATCGCGCCCATCAGCGCTGTATTGCCGCGTTGATCTTGCGCACAGGCATCGGCGCCGGCAGCGAGTAACCGCTCCACCGCCGACGCTTGACCGTGATAAGCCGCGAGAATCAACGCGGTGTAGCCTTTGCTGTCGCGGGTATCGAGGGAATAGCCGGACTCGATAAAAGTGTCGAGCATCGGCACGTCACCGCGCCGGGCGGCATCGAAATAGTAATCCTGCAACTGGGCCTTGATCGCCTCAGGGCTTTGCCCGGCCTGCGCTGTAAAGGACAGGCAGGCGAGTAACAGTATGAGACAGGGACGCATAAATACTCTCCTTGAGCAGAACGGGGCCTGAATCAGGCCCCGCGCTGCACGGCGTCGATATCAGTCGACCAGTTTGGCCGCCAACGCCTTCACCCGGCTCAGGTCGCCCTTGGCCACTTTGGTCACACCGGTCCCGTATTCCGGGTCGGCCTTATAAAGGAAGGACAAGATGATGTGCTTGCTCTCGTCATCGGTAGTCGCCAGCGAGCCGCCGAAGCTGTCGATCAGATCCTTGCGCTCTTGCTGGCTGAACGAGCGATACAGATCGCCGGCCTGCTTGAAGTTCTGCTCACGCTGAATCTTCGCCTGCTGCGTGCTGCCCGACAGCGCCGACTGGCTATAACGCGCACTTGGCGTCTCGTCACGGGGTTGCAGTCGGCTCGGCTGATAGTTCACGCCGCTGTTGCTGACGCCGAAGTTCATCGCGCCATCCTGATTGCCATTGTTCACGGCAACTTTCGGCGCATTGATCGGCAATTGCAGCGCATTGGCACCCAGGCGATACATCTGCGTATCGGCATAAGAGAACACTCGACCTTGCAACAAACGGTCTTCGGAAGGCTCGATACCCGGAACAATATTCGCCGGCGCCATGGCCACTTGCTCGGTTTCCTGGAAGACATTTGCCGGATTACGGTTCAACACCATTTGTCCAACTTTGCGTTCAGGAATACCCGGCCAGATCTTGGTGGCATCCAATGGATCAAAATCAAACTTGGACAAATCTTGTGGTTTCAGCACTTGAATGTACAAGTCCCATTTTGGGAAGTTGCCTTTATTGATATTGCTCACCAAGTCATTGGTCATATGACTGTAGTCTTGCCCCTGAACGTTAGCGACTTGCTTTGGTGTCAGATTATTTAGCCCCTGCAAGCTCTTCCAGTGGAACTTTACGTAATGAACTTCGCCCTTGGCATTGATCAACTTGTAAGCATGTACGCCATTGCCATCCATCTCTCGATAACTGGCAGGAGTTCCCGAGTTCGAATACAACTCCGTCAACGTACGGGTGGCTTCCGGTACATGAGAGAAGAAATCGAAGCGGCGCGAATCGTCATC
Source organism: Pseudomonas sp. MC6 (assembly GCF_054790575.1). Lineage (NCBI taxonomy): Bacteria > Pseudomonadati > Pseudomonadota > Gammaproteobacteria > Pseudomonadales > Pseudomonadaceae > Pseudomonas > Pseudomonas sp. MC6. The sequence continues at coordinate 5,947,080 of NZ_CP186504.1, read as the reverse complement.
GAGGTTAGTTCGTGGGTCCGGTTTAAACGCGTGCACCATGTCGGGAAACTTGATTGCGTCGCGAATAAAAAACGTCGGGAAATTGTTGCCGACCAGGTCCCAGTTACCATCGGCCGTATAGAACTTGGTTGCGAACCCGCGTGGATCACGCAGGGTTTCCGGCGAGTGATTGCCGTGCACCACGGCAGAGAAGCGCACGAATACCGGCGTGCTCTGGCCGGCGGCGAATACTTTGGCCTTGCTCAGGTCGCTGAGGTCGTTGGTCACCGTGAAGGTGCCATGGGCACCGGTGCCGCGTGCGTGAACCACGCGCTCGGGAATGCGCTCGCGATCGAAGCGTTGCAGCTTCTGAATCAGTTGCACGTCCTGCAGCAGCACCGGGCCGTTGGCGCCGGCGGTCTGCGAGTTCTGATTGTCGCCGACGGCGGCGCCGTTATCGCGGGTCAGCGGAGCGGCGTTGACGGAGAAGGTCAACAGACTGGCGGTGAGTACACCGAAGGTGCGGCGACGGGGAAAAGCCCCCAGTCCAAGTGCGGAGTTCATATCAGGATCCTCTGGTTATTTTGGGGCGCATCCAGATGCGCCAACCCAAGGCTAGAGGCCTGCGACGTCGAACATAAATAGAAAGAACGTAACGCCACGATTGAGAAAATTGGCTTCCCGATCAGCGATTTACGGGATATTTCGCGCGCGATTGATGGCACTTTGCAAACTAATCGTCGATTGATGTGTCGATAAAAACGGGCATTGTAAGAAGGTGTTTCGCGCAGGACGCGTTTTGCTGATTTACACTGCGTACACCAAACTCATCTGTAACAAGGAAATAACTATGGGCGTGCTAAGTGAGTTCAAGGCCTTCGCGGTCAAAGGCAATGTGGTCGACATGGCCGTCGGTATCATCATCGGGGCCGCGTTCGGCAAGATTGTTTCGTCGTTTGTCGGTGACGTCATCATGCCGCCAATCGGCCTGCTGATCGGTGGGGTGGACTTCAGTGATCTGGCCGTCACGCTCAAGGCCGCCGAGGGCGCTGCGCCGGCGGTAGTGCTAGCCTACGGTAAATTTCTACAGACCATTCTGGACTTCGTGATCGTCGCTTTCGCCATCTTCATGGGTGTCAAAGCCATCAACCGCCTCAAGCGCGAAGAAGCCGTGGCCCCTACGCTGCCACCGGTTCCGACCAAGGAAGAAGAGTTGCTGGGCGAGATCCGCGACCTGCTCAAGGCCCAGAACACCCGGCCCTGAACCTTGCACGATAGAAACAACGGCGCCTTCGAGGCGCCGTTTGTTTACCAGTAGTTTTCCACCGCCACCTGGCCAGGCCGGCGGGTGAGGCTGAGGCTCATGTGGCGTTTTTTCAGCAACGCGCGAGTGTCATCGATCATCTGCGGATTGCCGCACAGCATGACCCGCGAATGTTCCGCCGACAGTTCCACGCCCGCTGCGCGCTCCAGCTCCCCGCTTTCGATCAGGCTGGTAATGCGCCCGTTCAACGCCCCGGGATGTGTTTCACGTGTCACCGTCGCGATGAACTGCAATTTGTGGGCATGTTCGCTGAGGTAGTCGCGCTGCCTGAGCCCGGCAATCAAATCCTGATAGGCCAGCTCCCGCGCCTCGCGCACGCTGTACACCAGAATGATGCGCTCGAATTTTTCCCAGACTTCGAAGTCCTGCAGAATCGATAGAAACGGCGCCACCCCGGTGCCTGTGGACAACAGCCATAGGTCGCGCCCGTCGACGAAGCGATCAAGGGTCAAATAGCCGAATGCCTGGCGATCCACCAGCAGTTTGTCACCGACCTGCAGCCGGCTCAACTCACTGGTGAACTCCCCGCTCGGCACCACAATGGAAAAGAACTCCAGAAAGTCGTCAAAAGGCGACGACACCATCGAATAGGCACGCCACACGACGCTGCCATCAGCTTTGGCCACACCCAGCCGAGCGAACTGCCCGGCGCGGAAACGGAAACCTGCATCACGGCTGGTGCGCAAGGTGAAAAGGTTGGGGGTCAAAGGGTGTACTTCGAGCAACGTCTGCGTGGTGGGTTTCTCTGCGCTGGCGGTCATGGGGTACTCCATTGAACGATTGCCGACAGTGTCGCGCAAATTGGCTGTCCGATATACCGATGACTTATAAGGGTATTAAGCATGCAGATCACGTGATATTGCCAACTATTTAAATAGTAGAACCCATAAAATTAGAGCATTAACTTTATATGGCGACATACATGTAACGCCCGTGAGCGCTAAGAACTATTTATTTACCGATGATCCTGTCCAATACCGAAAAAATTTAAAGCTCTGCGTGGGAAACGTCCTACACTCCTTTGCGTGCCGGGTCTTTTGGATCCATTCCGCGCCCCCGCAACGTCAATGGAGTGTTAAAAGATGGAAACGTGGAAGGAGTCACAGTTAAAACAACTGACGTTTGCCAAGGGAATAGATGCAGCCTATCCGATTCTGTTGAGGTTCGCCGAAAACCTGGGATTCAATTTTTGTGCCGTTTCGGTTGTTCCACTCCATCGGGATACGCCTCTTAAAACCTTGCAAATCAATAACTACCCTGAAGAATGGAACTCACAATATGAGAAAAGAAACTACAGCAAAGTCGATCCTCTGATAGCACACTGCAATCACTCAATGACACCCATTGTCTGGGGCGAGTCGGTTTTTGCTGAGACTCTGCAGCTGTGGCAGGGTTTGAAGCAGCACGGGCTGCAATATGGCTGGTCACAGTCCTTTCATCATGAACCCAGTGGTCTATGCAGCATCATCAGTCTGGCGCGAAAGCATTGTTCAATAAGCCCTCTGGAGCTGTATGAACATTTTGGTTATATGTTCTATGCCGCCAGTCACTTGAGCGAACTCTTCGCCAGAACCCTGCCGCCTCAGGCGCTCAAGCCCCGCCAACCGCAACTGTCGCCACGAGAACTTGAGGTTCTACGTTTGTCTGCTGACGGCAAAACGGCTTTTGAGATTTCGATGATCCTTAGCCTGAGCGAACGCACGGTGAACTACCACGTGCAAAACGTGATCGAGAAGCTCAACGTCTGCAACAAGATTTCCGCGGTCATTGCGGCCGCCAGAGCCGGCATCATCTAGTCGATTGGTCTACCCTCCTTTACAAAACTTGCGGGTAATAACACAGAAAAAAACGTACCATTTGTGGCCCTCCTGAGTGATGACGCGAACATTCTGCGTTGCCTTACACTCAGTCGGTTCCGCCGCACACTGTCAGGGCTGCGGAACGCCCCGTTGATTACCCTGAGTCCCCGCCCCATGCCTTTGCTTGATACGCCCTTCGCCCAACTCGATCTGATCCGCCAGCCAGAACAGCAGAACGAACCGCTGCAAGCCTTCGATGCCGCCGACGAATACCTGCTCAACCATCTGGCTGCGCAGCAACCGACGGCCGACACGCGCGTATTGGTGCTCAACGACAGCTTCGGTGCGCTGGCGGCCAGCCTGCTCGGCAAGGTCAAGGTCAGCAGCAGCGGCGACTCGTTTCTGGGGTTTCAGGGGCTGGAGAAAAACCTGCTGCGCAATGACCAGGCGTTCGACGCCATTCGCGGGATTCCTGCCAGCGAGCCATTAGTCGGACCATTCGACCGCGTGCTGATCCGCGTACCGAAAACCCTCGCGCTACTGGAAGAACAACTGATCCGCTTGCAAGGTCAGCTCGCGCCCGGCGCCGAAGTGATCGCAGCGGCCATGGTCAAACACCTGCCACGCGCTGCCGGTGACTTGCTTGAGCGCTACATCGGTCCGGTACAAGCCTCTCTGGCGGTAAAGAAGGCCCGGCTGTTGATCGCCACACCTGAAGCGAAAGCCCCCGCCGTCTCGCCCTACCCTTCGCGGTATCGCCTCGACGAGCCGTCGATCGAATTGCTTAACCACGCCAATGTGTTCTGCCGCGAAGGCCTGGACATCGGCACGCGCGCCTTCCTCCCGCATCTGCCGAAAAATCTTGGTAGCGCCCAAGTCGCTGACCTGGGCTGTGGCAACGGGGTTCTGGCTATCGCGAGTGCGCTGCAAAATCCCGAAGCGCATTACACGCTGGTCGACGAGTCGTTCATGGCGGTGCAATCGGCTGCCGAGAACTGGCGCGCAGCGCTGGGTGATCGTGAGGTGATCGTGCGGGCCGGCGATGGACTGGCCGGTCAGGAGCCGCAATCATTGGATGTGGTGCTGTGCAACCCGCCGTTCCATCAGCAGCAGGTGGTTGGCGACTTCCTCGCCTGGCGCATGTTCCAGCAGGCGCGCGAAGCGTTGGTGGTGGGCGGCGCGCTGTACATTGTCGGCAACCGTCATTTGGGTTACCACAGCAAACTGGCACGGCTGTTCCGCGGCGTTGAGCAAGTGGCCGCCACGCCGAAATTCGTGATTCTCAAAGCCCGCAAGTAAACCGACAGGCAAAAAAAACCCTCCGCAAGGAGGGTTGCAAAGCCGTACCCGAAGGCGCCGGGACGGGGATGATTCAGTGGGTGGTCAGACCTGCGGCATTCATGAACATGCGCATCAGGCTGGCGGCGATAAACAGCACGCCAACACTACCGACCCAGATCAGAGCCAACCAGCCGAGCCGCTGCCACAGCGGTTTTTTTTCGGCTTGTTCAATGTCGTGCAGGGAATGTTTTCCAGTCATTTTCTTCAAACCTCTTCAAGATTGATGGCGCCATCGCCGACGCCATCGCGAGCAGGCTCGCTCCCACAGGTTTTTGCTTAGTGATAGCCGTCTTCGTGGGTAACCTTGCCGCGGAACACGTAGTAGCTCCAGAAGGTGTAACCCAGGATGAACGGGATGATGAACAGCGTGCCCACCAGCATGAAGCCCTGACTTTGCGGCGGTGCGGCGGCGTCCCAGATCGAGATCGACGGCGGCACGATGTTCGGCCACAGGCTGATACCCAGACCGCTGTAGCCGAGGAAGATCAGCACAAGGGTCAACAGGAACGGCATGTAGTTGGCATTGCGCGCCACGGCGCGGATCAGACCGTACATGGTCACCAGCACCAGAATCGGCACCGGCATGAACCAGAACAGGTTGGGCATGCTGAACCAGCGGGTGGCAATATCCGGATGAGCCAGCGGCGTCCAGATACTGACAATACCGATCACGGCCAGCAGTACGAAAGCCAATGGCCGTGCCAGGTCATGCATCTGTTCCTGGAGCTTGCCTTCGGTTTTCATTATCAGCCAGGTACAGCCGAGCAAGGCATAGGCGACCACCAGCGCGGCGCCGCAGAACATTGTGAACGGCGTCAGCCAGTCCAGTGATCCACCGGCGAACTGCCGATTGACCACCGGCAAGCCATCGATGAATGCGCCCAGCGCCACGCCCTGGAAGAACGTCGCCGCCACCGAGCCGCCGATGAACGCCTTGTCCCAGAGATGACGCTTGTCATCCTTGGCCTTGAAGCGGAACTCGAAGGCTACGCCGCGGAAGATCAAACCGATCAACATAAAGATCAGCGGCAAGTACAGCGCCGACAACACTACCGAATAGGCCAGCGGGAACGCGCCAAACAACGCCGCGCCGCCCAGTACCAGCCAGGTTTCGTTGCCGTCCCAGACCGGGGCGACGGTGTTCATCATCACGTCACGGTCGACTTTACCGGGGATGAACGGGAAAAGAATCCCGATCCCCAGGTCGAAGCCGTCCATGACCACGTACATCATGATGCCGAAGATGATGATCACGGCCCAGATCAGCGGAAGATCAATACCCATGGCTCAAATCTCCTTGGTCAGGCGGGTGGTGTCGTCGTGATCGGCATCGGCCGAATCGTCGGCCGCGGACAACGGACGCGCCGGTGTGCGCGGCTTGCCTGGACCACCTTGCGGCGTTTCGGCGCCCTCGCTGATCTTCGGACCTTTGCGCACCAGACGCATCATGTAGCCGAGACCTGCGCCGAACAGCGCGAAATACACCACCACAAACATGATCAGGGTGATGCTCATCTGCATGAAGCTGTGGTTGGAGGAGGCATCGGCGGTGCGCATCAACCCGTAGACCACCCACGGCTGACGGCCGATTTCAGTGGTGAACCAGCCGGCGAGAATCGCAATCAGACCGGACGGCCCCATCCACAAGGCCAGATACAAGAACGGCCGCGAGGTGTAGAGCGTGTCACGCTTACGCAGCCACAGGCTCCACAGACCGGTGAAGATCATCAGGAAACCGAGGCCGACCATGACCCGGAACGACCAGAACACGATGGTCGAATTCGGCCGGTCTTCTGGCGGAAATTCCTTGAGCGCCGGGACCTGTTTGTCCAGCGAGTGAGTGAGGATCAGGCTGCCGAGGTACGGAATCTCCACGGCGTATTTGGTTTTCTCTTCTTTCATATCCGGCCAGCCGAACAGGATCAGCGGCGTCGCTTCGTCACCGTGGTTTTCCCAGTGACCTTCGATCGCGGCAATTTTTGCCGGTTGGTGCTTGAGCGTATTCAGGCCGTGGAAGTCGCCGATGACTGCCTGGATCGGCGCGACGATCAGCGCCATCCACATTGCCATCGACAGCATGGTGCGGATCGCCGGGTTGTCCTTGCCGCGCAGCAAATGCCAGGCCGCCGAGGAGCCGACGAAGAATGCCGTGGCGACAAACGCTGCCGTCGCCATGTGCATCAGGCGATAGGGGAACGAAGGGTTGAAGATGATCGCCAGCCAGTCGGTGGGGATGACTTGCCCGTTAACAATCTCGAAGCCCTGCGGGGTCTGCATCCAGCTGTTGGAGGCGAGAATCCAGAACGTCGAAATCAGCGTACCGATCGCCACCATGACGGTGGAAAAGAAGTGCAGCCCGCGCCCGACCTTGTTCCAGCCAAACAGCATCACCCCAAGGAAACCGGCCTCGAGGAAGAACGCCGTGAGCACTTCATAGGTCAGCAACGGCCCGGTGACGGCGCCGGCGAAGTCCGAGAAGCGGCTCCAGTTGGTGCCGAACTGGTAGGCCATGACCAGCCCCGAGACCACGCCCATGCCGAAGTTGACGGCAAAGATCTTCGACCAGAAATGGTAAAGGTCACGGTAAGTGTCGTTGCGGGTTTTCAGCCACAGACCTTCGAGTACCGCGAGGTAACTCGCCAGGCCAATGGTGATGGCCGGGAACAGGATGTGGAACGAGATGGTGAACGCGAACTGAATTCGGGCGAGATCTAGTGCCTCTAAACCGAACATATGGCTTCCTCTGTCAGGTAATACCGGCTGCGGACCCGGAGGCCTGCACCCACTGCCCCCACGGATATGGAGTGCGGCGAATTCTGATTCGTTCTTTTTAAACAACCATCGCAACGCAGGGAGTCTGGCCAACTGGCCACCGGATCAATTCCTTGTGGGTCTTGATCTGGATCAAGCAACGTTGAAAGAGTAGTCCCATTTTTGACGATGAACTGCGTGGTCGTTTGCCGCGTGACAAGTTGCCTCATTGCAGCCGCGATGCTCTGCCAGACATTTCCTGCGGCAAGCTTGCGGAAATCGATGTCTGGCTAACTAAATTTTTTGTCATAGCAACTTCCTGTTACAGACTGGTGATAACCTCGGCATTCCCCTCGAGCCAGACCTGCCTTCAGATGCCCAGCCAAGAGCCCCTGCTGTTACGTCATCACCGTCCGTTTCTCGCTTTCTGGTTCGCGCGGATTTTTACCGCCAGCGGTTTCCAGATGCTCACCGTGGCGATTGGCTGGAACCTCTACCAATTGACCGGCAACGTCCTCGATCTGGGTCTGGTCGGTCTGGTCGAATTCGCCCCGCGCGTGCTGTTCATGCTGCACACCGGGCATGTCGCTGATCGCTACGACCGGCGTAGAGTCGCGGCGATCTGCCAGTCGTTGCAGGCGTTGATCGCTCTGGCGCTGGCCATCGGCAGCGCCACCGATCACGTGACGCGCGAGATGATCTTCATCCTCGCCTTCCTGCTCGGCGCAGCGCGTTCGTTCGAGATGCCGACCACTCAGGCACTGCTGCCGAGCATCGTGCCCAGCGCGCTGTTCCCCCGGGCAGTGGCGGCGGCACAGTCGGCGCAGCAGTCGGCGACAATCGTCGCTCCAGCGCTGGGCGGTTTGCTCTACGCGTTCGGTAGCGTCTGGGTATACGGCCCGACAGTGCTGCTTTATGTGATCGCCTGCACACTGATGCTCAACCTGCCCGCGCGGCAAACGCCGTTGAACAAAGGCAAAGCCACGCTGGATTCGTTGCTGGCGGGGATTCGCTTCATTCGCAGCCGCCCGGACATTCTCGGGGCGATTTCGCTGGATCTGTTTGCGGTGTTGCTCGGTGGCGCTACGGCGTTGCTGCCGGTGTTCGCCAAGGACATTCTGCTGACCGGGCCGTGGGGCCTCGGCCTGCTGCGTTCGGCACCGGCGGTCGGCGCACTGGGGATGTCGCTGTTCCTTGCGCGATTTGCCGTGGAGCGCAATGTCGGCCGGGTGATATTCACAGCGGTGGGCGTATTCGGCGTCGCGACCATCGCCTTTGGCCTGTCGACCTCGTTCTGGTTCTCGCTGGCGGTGCTGGTGGTACTTGGCGCGGCGGACATGATCAGCATGGTCATCCGTGCTTCCTTCGTGCAGCTGGAAACCCCGGACGAAATGCGCGGGCGGGTCAGCGCGGTGAACGGGCTGTTCATCGGTGCTTCAAATCAGTTGGGCGAATTCGAATCCGGCGTCACCGCCCACTGGTTCGGCACGGTGCCGGCGGTGGTGATGGGCGGAATCGGCACGCTGGTAGTGACGGGGACGTGGATCAAGTTGTTTCCGACACTGGCTAACCGCGATCGGATGCATGTGCCAGTGGAAGAGGTGAAGGTCTGACAACCTCCAAAGCACAAGACAACTGAAAATGTGCGGTACATAGTTACCGCACTGAGTGTAATGTATCGCCTTACACTCGAGTCCATGATCAAATCCTTTCAGCACAAAGGCCTTCGCGGCTTCTATGAAACAGGTTCGACTCGCGGGATTCGTGCCGACCACGCAAAACGGCTGTCGCGCATGCTGCAGTTCATGGATCGCGCTACGATTCCCGCAGACTTGGATCTTCCGGGCTGGCGCCTGCATCCATTGAAAGGTGAGCTGACGGAGTACTGGTCGCTGAGCGTTTCAGGCAACTGGCGAGTGATCTTTCGTTTTGTCGGTTCGGACATCGAATTGGTCGATTATCTGGACTACCACTGACAGGAGGCAGGCTCATGCCCATGCACAACCCGCCACACCCCGGTGAAACACTGCTGATGGATGTCTTGCCCGAGCTTGGCATCAGCGTGACCGAATTGGCCCGACACTTGGGCTTCGCACGCCCGCATCTTTCACGTGTATTACACGGACATGCGCCAATCAGCCCGGATCTGGCTGTACGTCTTGAGCGTGCTGGCATTGGCAAGGCGCGCGTGTGGCTAGGCGTACAAACCGACTATGATCTGTGGCAAGCGGAGCATCGGGAGCAACCGGTTATCGAACTGATCGCTGTCCACGCCTGACACCTCCAGCCACTACAACTCCCCCGCCACTTTCACCCGCAAGGCCTTGCCGCCGAGTTGCTCGACCAGCGTCAAGGCAAACTCCAGTGCAGCGCTGGAGCCTTGCGCGGTGATGCAGTTGCCGTCGACCAGCACCGGTTGATCAACAAACGTACAACCCGAGAGTTGATGGCTGGCGCCGGGCAGGCAGGTCATGCGACGCTGGCGCAGCACGCCGAAGGCTTGCAGGGCGACGGCCGGGGATTCGGCAATGGCGGCGAACAGGCGTCCGGCGCTGGATTGATCCTTGAGCAGTTGTTGCAGCGGTTGATGCGCCGCCAGGTGTTGTGCGCCGACGGCGCCGCCGGGCAGGACGATCAGGTCAAAAGTTTGCGCCAGCACATCGACCAGCATGCCGTCGGCGGTCAGTCGTGTACCACGCGCGCAGGTGAGCATGCGTCGTCCTTCAATACTGGCGGCGACCACTTCGATGCCGGCGCGGCGCAACACGTCGATCAGGGTCACGCTTTGCAGATCATCGATGCCCTCGGCGAGGGTAATCAGGGCTCTAAAGGTCATGGGCGCTATCCGCTGGGTGATACTTTAAGCGTAGTCAGCTTCACCCGGATCGCGCTGCAACAGCCGTTACTTGATGTAAAGCTGGGTCGACATCGTATTGCGTGGCGCGTTGATCGAGGTGTTGCTGAAGGTGAAGGTACCTTCCTGTTTGCCCGCCAGATCGAAGGTATAAAGAGAACCGACGGTGCTACGGCCCGGACTGCACTCGGTCAGGTTGCCATTATCAAAGGCACATACCGGCGCTCGGGTGCCGTTCACTTCGAAACCATCCAGCGTGGCATGCGGCTGGCTCTGGCCGTATCCGACTTCCAGTACATAGACTTTGATGCTCGGCCCGTTGTGATTGCATTGGGTCTGTGTCTGCCCATCACCAATGTCTTCCAGGCCACAGGCCGGCGATTGCACCTTGATCACTTTCACTTGGGTCAACGGCTCCGCCGAGGCCGCCAACGCTAACGGCGTCACGGCCATCAGTGCTGCAATCAAACCCGAACCCTTCATCCAGCACCTGCTCATGCGCTTCCCGTCCCGAAAAAATCAGCGCGCAGTATGGCGCAGTTGGCTTCAAGGCAAAACTTCGCCGACGATCGACACCAACAACCGCCATATTCCTCACGCTGCTGGTATGATGCGCGGCTTTTTCCGGCCCACCACAATTTTCCAGGCGCTTGCGATGGTCTGTGCTTTGCTGTTGAGGTCGATACATTCACGGCGCCACGCGCGCCACGGGGAGCAGACATGCTGGAAAGGCTGTTTCAACTCAAGGCACACAACACCAACGTGCGCACCGAGATTCTGGCGGGCATCACGACTTTCTTGGCCATGGCCTACATTCTGTTCGTCAATCCGAGCATTCTCGGCGAGACCGGCATGGACAAGGGTGCGGTGTTTGTCGCCACCTGTCTGGCGGCTGCGATCGGTTCGACGATCATGGGCCTGATCGCCAACTACCCGATCGCCCTTGCGCCGGGCATGGGTCTGAACGCCTTCTTCACCTACACCGTCGTCCTGCACATGGGCCACACCTGGCAAGTCGCACTGGGTGCCGTATTCATCTCGGCCGTGTGCTTCTTCCTGCTGTCGATCTTCCGCATCCGTGAATGGATCATAAACAGCATCCCGCTGCCGCTGCGCTCGGCGATTGCTGCCGGTATCGGCCTGTTCCTGGCACTGATCGCCCTGCACAACGCTGGCATCGTGGTCAGCAACCCGGCGACCATGGTCGGCCTCGGTGACTTGAAAGCCCCGGCACCGATCCTCGCCACCCTCGGCTTTGCCCTGATCGTTGCCCTCGAAGCGCTGAAAGTGCGCGGTGCAGTACTGATCGGCATTCTGGCAGTGACCATCATTTCCATCGCCATGGGCGTCACCCCGTTCAACGGCGTGACCTCGATGCCACCTTCGCTGGCGCCGACCTTCATGCAACTGGACATCAAAGGCGCACTGGACATCGGTCTGGTCAGCGTGATTTTCGCGTTCCTGTTCGTCGACCTCTTCGACAACTCCGGCACCCTGATCGGCGTCGCCAAGCGCGCCGGCCTGATGGGCAAGGACGGCCACATGCCGAAAATGGGCCGCGCACTGATCGCCGACAGCACCGCGGCCATGGCCGGTTCGTTGCTGGGTACGTCGACCACCACCAGTTACATCGAATCTGCTGCCGGCGTGAGTGCGGGCGGGCGTACCGGTCTCACCGCCATCGTCGTGGCGATTCTGTTCCTGCTGGCGCTGTTCTTTTCGCCACTGGCGGCCAGCGTTCCGGCCTTCGCCACTGCACCAGCGCTGCTGTTCGTCGCCGTGTTGATGACTTCCGGTCTGGCCGAAATAGACTGGGACGACATCACCGTTGCCGCGCCAGTTGTCGTGACCGCACTGGCCATGCCATTCACTTACTCGATCGCCAACGGCATCGCCTTCGGTTTCATCGCCTGGACCGTGATCAAGCTGCTGTCGGGCCGCGCACGTGAGCTGAACCCGGCGCTGGTGATTCTGTCGATTCTGTTTGTGATCAAGTTGGGTTGGTTCAACGCATGACTTTCGATTCCCAGGCTTACGCCGAGCAACTAGAAGCCAAGGTCACGCGTTTGCGTGATCTGCTGGCACCGTTCGATGCACCTGAGCCGACGGTGTTCGACTCGCCGCTGCAGAACTTCCGTCTGCGCGCCGAGTTCCGCCTGTGGCGCGAGGGCAGCGACCGGCATTACGCGATGTTCGCTCAGGACGACAAACGCACGCCGATTCTGATTGAAGAATTCCCGATTGCCAGCCTGCGCATCAATCAGTTGATGCCGCAGTTGAAAGCGGCATGGCAGGCCAGTTCGGCGCTGAGCCACAAACTGTTTCAGGTGGAGTTCCTGACCACGCTGTCCGGCGATGCGATGATCACCCTGTGCTACCACCGTCCGCTGGACGAGCACTGGCACGCGGCGGCGACGAAACTGGCGGCGGATCTCGGCGTCAGCATCATCGGTCGCTCGAAGGGCAAACGCGAAGTGCTTGGCCTCGATTACGTGGTCGAGAAACTCGACGTCGGCGGTCGCACGTTCAGCTATCGCCAGCCGGAAGGCGCGTTCACCCAGCCTAACGGCACGGTGAACCAGAAGATGCTCAACTGGGCGTACGAAGCGCTAGGCGATCGCAACGACGATCTGCTGGAGCTGTACTGCGGCAACGGCAACTTCACCCTGCCGCTCGCCACTCGCGTGCGCAAAGTGCTGGCCACCGAAATCAGCAAGACCTCGGTCAACGCTGCATTGAGCAACCTCAGCGAAAACGCTGTGGATAATGTCACTCTGGTACGTTTGTCCGCCGAAGAACTGACCGAAGCGCTCAACGAAGTGCGCCCGTTCCGTCGTCTGCAAGGCATCGACCTGAAGAGCTACGAGTTCGGCAGCGTCTTCGTCGACCCGCCGCGTGCCGGCATGGACCCGGACACCTGCGAGCTGACCCGGCGCTTCGACAACATCCTGTACATCTCCTGCAACCCGGAAACCCTGGCGGCGAACATCGCCCAGTTGCACGACACGCACCGTATTACCCAGTGCGCGTTGTTTGACCAGTTCCCGTGGACGCATCACATGGAATCGGGTGTGTTGCTGACCCGGCGTTGATTGCGGGAAGCTGATACGAGAAAGCCGTCGTGATTGACGGCTTTTTTGTGGTTTTTACAAAGCGGGATCGGCCTTGCGTGGTCGCCCGCCCTTTTTGCCATTCGCTCGAGCAGCTTCGGACTTTGCAGCACTGCTTTGACGACCGTTACGCGATGCAACCACCGACGCAGCCATCTTCATGAGTGACGGGCTCGCTGAAATCATCCCGGCAATGGAAACGTCAAGGTCTTTGCCCTCATGGCAAAGCGCAGTGCCTGCGAATCCGACTGTCAGCCCCTCGTAATCGCCTGCATCAAACCCGTCAAACTCTGGATACTGGCTCACCGGAAGCAACACACCACTGCCATCCTCAAAACGGATGACCAGAGATGATTCTTCAAAGGTTACGGAGACAGCCTGCAAGCTACTCGCTCGGCGTGCCTCCCCTTGCAGGATGGCGGCGTCGATCATCTCCTTCGTCAGGGGACGATGTGTGGATGGCTTAGCCTTGATGACTTTCATAAATCGATTTCCACTCCTTCCAATGCGCCTATCAATGTCAGAAGAGTTTTGCCCTCTTCTGGCAGATAACGCGCCGATCCCACTCTGTGTGTCTTGTCAGTGACGAGTTTCATCCCCAGCACTTCGTTTGAATGGCTGTCCCACAATTGATTGTCGAGACAGACAGTTTGCAATCTTGACCACCAGATCCCGCGTGCTCGTCGCAGATGAGCAGGCTGCTCAAGAGATCGACACAAGCCTTCCAGCACGGTTAACGGTGGTCGACGAGAAAGCGGCATGACATCCCAAAGCTCAATATCGTTGTGCCAGAAACTGAACTGTAATCGGACGCTCCAGCTACCTGCATTCACGTGAACGTGCGGGGGGCAATGCTCATCTCGCAACATGATGACAATCGACAATCCTTTGTAGCTGCACACCTTCATGCTAACCCATCCGTTAGGTTAATAAGTTTCAGGATTCAAGATTCCTTTCAAATCCGACGACTGGTGATCGGCACATGACGTTTCACCGCTTTTCAGGCTAGCCTCGCAACAGGTCATGAGCCGGACAATCTCCAGTGAAAAACGTAAGCAAAGCTGTCGTCATATCTCGATCAATATTGCTTCTGTGCGATCACCGAACATAAAACGCCACGTCCATTTTTGTTCAATTGACCATGGTAACCATCTAGTACATTTTATCTCCACAGGCTGAAATCCTCGGCCAAAGCCAAAAACAATAAGTGGAGTTACCCCTCATGCCCCCTATCGTTCTGGTGCTCAATGGCCCGAACCTGAACCTGCTCGGCACTCGCGAGCCGGCCACTTACGGTCACGAAACCCTGGCGGATATCTCGGCGTTATGCGGTCGCGCGGCAGAAGAGTTCGGCCTGGCCGTGGAGTTTCGCCAGACCAATCACGAAGGCGAATTGCTCGACTGGATTCACGCTGCCCGCGGCCGTTGCGCCGGGATCGTGATCAATCCGGCGGCGTGGACGCACACCTCGGTAGCGATTCGCGATGCGCTGGTGGCCAGCGAACTGCCGGTGATCGAAGTGCACCTGTCCAACGTCCACGCCCGCGAGCCGTTTCGTCATCACTCGTTTGTCTCGGCGATCGCCACGGCGGTGATGGCCGGGTTTGGCAGTCATGGCTATCGCCTGGCGCTGGAACATTTCAGCCAGCGGTTGAAGGGGTAAATCGCATGTCTCGCTCTAACGTAATACTCGCCGGGCTGATTGGCGCCGGCATTCAGGCCTCGCGCACACCAGCGCTGCATGAGCATGAAGGCGATGCCCAAGGCCTGCGTTATCTATACCGATTGATCGATCTCGATCAACTGAACATGGACAGCACTGCCCTTCCCGACCTGCTGCTGGCGGCCGAGCGGATGAACTACACCGGGCTGAACATCACTTTCCCGTGCAAGCAGGCGATCATCCCGCTGCTCGATGAACTGTCGCCGGAAGCCAAAGGCATCGGCGCGGTGAACACGGTAGTGCTGAAGGACGGCAAACGTGTCGGTCACAACACGGACTGCCTCGGTTTCGCCGAAGGTTTTCGCCGAGGTCTGAAAGACGCCGCCCGCGAGCGTGTAGTCCAGATGGGTGCCGGTGGAGCAGGCGCGGCAGTGGCCCACGCATTGTTGAGCGAAGGCGTACAGCAACTGAGCATTTTCGATGTCGACAGTGAGCGCGCCGAGAGCCTAGCGAACAATCTCAATCAGCATTTTGGCTTTGGTCGTGCAGTGGCCGGTCGGGATCTGCCGAGCTCGCTGAATCTGGCTAACGGTCTGGTCAACACTACGCCAATGGGCATGGCCAAACTGCCGGGCATGCCGGTACCAGTCGAGCTGCTGCGCAAGGAATTGTGGGTGGCGGAGATTGTGTACTTCCCGCTGGAAACCGAACTGCTGCGCAATGCTCGCGCGCTGGGTTGCCGGACGCTGGATGGCGGCAATATGGCGGTGTTTCAGGCAGTGAAGGCGTTTGAACTGTTCAGCGGCGTGGTGCCGGATGCGCAGCGCATGCTCGCGCACTTTCAAAGCATGAATGGCTAAAAACCTGTGGGAGCGAGCCTGCTCGCGAAGGCGTACGGCCAGCCAATACATCTGTTGACTGACACACCGCTTTCGCGAGCAGGCTCGCTCCCACAGGGACGGTGTCAGGCCTGCAGGTAGCGCAGCACCGATTCGCAAATCATCTCGCGATGACGCTGCTTGATACTTTCATCCGGCAGATCAATCTGAAAAATCTCGCCAAACGTGTGCCGGTTCGATACGCGATAGAAGCAGAACGAACTGATCAGCAAATGCACATCCAGCGCGTCGAGCCCGGCGCGGAATACACCTTCATCAGCGCCACGACGCAGAATCTCACCGAGCGAATCGAGGATGGTGTTGTTCATTGCCTTGATCGCATCGGAACGCTTCACGTATTCGGCGTTGTGGATATTTTCAATGCTGACGATGCGCACGAAATCGACATTGCGGTCGTGGTGATCGAAGGTGAACTCGACCAATCGGCGAATCGCCTCCACCGGCGCCAACTCGGCCAGGTGCAGGCGGTTTTCGGTGCTGCGAATATCGCCGTAAAGCTTCTCCAGTACCTCGACGTACAACTGCTCCTTGCTACCGAAGTAGTAATAGATCATGCGTTTGGAGGTGTGAATACGCTCGGCGATCGCGTCCACGCGAGCGCCGGACAAGCCTTGCTGGACGAACTCGACGATCGCCTCTTGCAAGATGTTCTCGCGGGTCTTTTCCGGGTTGTTCTTGCGACTCTTGCGCGGCTCCACGGCGGATACTTCGGTCGCTGCGGAAAGTTCTGAATTCATCGTCATTGCGGGCTCACGGCCATCACTGCACAGGCGGCGATTATGGGCTGCGCAGCACAGTGAAGGAAGCCGCGCGGCCCGTGTTTAATCCCGCGTTTACGAATTTCCTACAACTTCGCCTGGCGCACCGCACCACTGCGTGATTTGGCCATCGCCGCCAGACGCACCGCGACGTTCGCTGCGCCGTAACCGGCATAGCCGTTCTTGCGCTGGATGATCTCGAAGAAGAAGCGCCCTTCGAACGGTTCGGTGTAGACGTGGAACAGTTCACCGCCCTGGGCATCACGGTCGTACAAGACGTTGTAATAGGCCAGTTCGCTGAGGAATTCGTCGTCGAAATCGAAGCGCGCAGCAAGGTCATCGTAATAGTTGAGCGGAATATCCAGCAACGGTACGCCGGCCTCTTTGGCGCGACTGACTTCGGCGAAGATATCGTCACAATCGAAGGCGATGTGGTGCACTCCAGAGCCGCGATAACTCGACAGCGCGTGGGAGATCGCGGTGTTGCGGTTCTCGGAGATGTTCAACGGCAAGCGGATCGAACTGTCGCGACTGCGCAGTGCGCGACTTTTCACCAGTCCATACGGATCGGGCAGCACCACTTCGTCGTCCGCTTCGAAATCCAGCAGGCTCTTGTAGAACAGCACCCAACTGTCGAGGCTGTCGGCCGGCAGTGCCATGGCCATGTGATCGATACGCTTGAGACCGCCGCGTGCCGGCGCATCTGCCAGCAGATTGAAATCGGTGCCGTAGACATCGGCCTGTTCATCCACCAGATAAATCAGGCTGCCGTCCGGCGCGCGCACCGCTGCCAGCTCCAGTTCATTGGGGCCGACCAGTCCACGATAGGGCTGACCTTTGTAAGCGACGGCGCGGGCCAAGGCACTGGCGCTGTCCTTGACCCGCACGGCGGTGGCGCACAGCGATGGGCCGTGGGCCTCGAAAAAGCTGTGAGCAAACGAATACGGTTCGGAGTTGAGGATCAGGTTGATGTCGCCCTGACGCAGCAGGCTCACGCTCTTGGAGCGGTGCTGCCCGGCCTTGACGAAACCGAGGCGCTCCAGCCAGTTCGACAGCTTGGCGCCGAGGCTTTCATCCACGGCGAATTCAAGAAACTCGATGCCGTTGTACTCGCTGGCCTTCGGTGTTTCGAAAAGGATTTCGCGATTGGCCACAGGCTGGGCTTCCTGCTCCAGACGCTGGCGAGTCTTCTCTTCCAGATACAGCAGCGAACGCAAACCGTCGGCGGCATTGGCCCGTGGCGGCGCGGCGCGGAAGCCGTCATTGAAGATTTCCAGCGACAGCGGTCCGGTGTAACCACTCTGGATGATCGGCGCGAGGAACCCCGGCAGATCGAACTCGCCCTGGCCGGGGAAGCAGCGGAAGTGCCGGCTCCACTCAAGAACGTCCATGGCCAGAATCGGCGCGTCGGCCATCTGCACGAAGAAGATCTTGTCGCCGGGAATGTCGGCGATAGGGCGCGGATCGCCCTTCAACGACAGCGTATGGAAGCTGTCGAGCAACACGCCGAGGCTCGGGTGATCGGCTTGGCGCACGATGTCCCAGACCTGTTGATACGTGTTGACGTGACGGCCCCACGCCAGCGCTTCGTAACCAATGCGCAAGCCGCGCGCACCGGCATGCTCGGCCAGCAGTCGCAGGTCATCGACCAGAATTTGTTGGTCGCCGACGCTGTCGGCCGAGGCATTGCTGCAGACCAGCACCAGATCGGTGCCCAGTTCCTGCATCAGGTCGAACTTGCGTTCGGCGCGCTCAAGATTGCGCGCCAGGCGATCGCGGCGGCAGCCTTCGAAATCGCGGAACGGCTGAAACAGAGTGATGGCGATGCCGAGATCAGCGCACATCTGTTTAATTTCCCGCGGACTGCCGTCGTAGTACAGGAGGTCGTTTTCGAAAATCTCCACCCCGTCGAACCCGGCGGCGGCGATGGCTTCGAGTTTTTCCGGCAGGGTGCCGCTCAAGGAAACGGTGGCAATGGAACGCTGCATGTTTCAACTCCCGGACTGCGCCGCTTTATCTTTACTGTAGGAGCTGCCGAAGGCAGCGATCGTTTGATCTTTATTCGTGAAAACAGAATCAAAAGATCGCAGCCTGCGGCAGCTCCTACATGGGATGGGTTTTTATAGTAGGGAAATTATTGGCTGCATCGAACGTGGCAGCAATTTAAAGTGTACTACCCGGTTAGTTTTGCGTGCGATTATCGAACACAATGGCGGTTTGGCGAATTGACGATTTTTCGTCCACTGCCCAACATCGACCGCACATTGAGTCCGGATCTGAACCACCGGTCGCAGCGTGCACAGAAAAAAGCACACCAAATAACAAATCCAAAAACGGGTGGAACACATGATTCCTTCACAGACTTCCCGCATGGCCCCGGCCATGAGCACTGCCTCAGGTGGCATCGGCGACAAGATCCGCGGCGCCATGGCTGTCGGCAAGACCCGTTGGGGCATGCTGGCGCTGGTGTTTTTCGCCACGACCCTGAACTACATCGACCGCGCCGCCCTCGGCGTCATGCAGCCAATTCTCGCCAAGGAAATGAGCTGGACGGCGATGGATTACGCCAACATCAACTTCTGGTTTCAGGTCGGCTACGCGATCGGTTTCGTCCTGCAAGGTCGCTTGATCGACCGGGTCGGCGTCAAGCGCGTGTTCTTCTGCGCCGTGCTGCTGTGGAGCCTGGCCACCGGTGCCCACGGTCTGGCAACGTCAGCCGTTGGCTTTATGGTCTGCCGGTTTATTCTCGGTCTGACTGAAGCGGCGAACTACCCGGCCTGCGTGAAAACCACGCGCCTGTGGTTCCCGGCCGGCGAACGTGCGGTTGCCACCGGCATCTTCAACGCCGGCACCAACGTCGGTGCGATGTTCACGCCGATGCTGCTGCCATTGGTCCTGCACGTCTGGGGCTGGCAAGCAGCGTTCCTGTGCATGTCGGCACTCGGCGGGATCTGGTTGCTGTTCTGGGGCTTGAAGTACTTCAACCCGGAAGATCACCCGAGCGTTAAACAGTCCGAGCTGGACTACATCCAGCAAGAAGTCGAACCGGAACAGGCCCGCGTGCCGTTCTCGAAAATCCTCCGTATGCGTGGCACCTGGGCCTTCGCCCTCGCCTACTCGCTGACCGCGCCGGTGTTCTGGTTCTACCTGTACTGGCTGCCGCCGTTCCTCAATCAGCAATACAACCTGGGCATCAACGTCACCCAGATGGGTATTCCGCTGATCATCATCTACGTCACGGCTGACTTCGGCAGTGTCGGTGGCGGCATTCTGTCTTCGTTCCTGATCGGTCGCGGGATGAACTCGATCAAGGCGCGGCTGCTGTCGATGTTCCTGTTCGCCTGCTGCATCATCGGTGTGGTCATGGCGGCTGGCTCTGCCAATCTGTGGGTGGCGGTGGCCGCGATTTCTCTGGCAATCGGTGCGCACCAGGCCTGGACGGCGAACATCTGGAGCCTGGTAATGGACTACACGCCCAAGCACATGATGAGCACCGTGTTCGGTTTCGGCGGCATGTGCGCAGCGATCGGCGGGATGTTCATGACCCAGATCGTCGGCCACATCCTCACCGTGACCAACAACAACTACACCGTGTTGTTCACCCTGATTCCGGCGATGTACTTCATTGCGCTGACGTGGATGTACTTCATGGCACCGCGCAAGATTCCTACCGTCACCGAATAACCTGCCTACACAACGCTACCTGTAGGAGTGAGCCTGCTCGCGATGGCTTAGTGTCAGTCAATAACTTCATCGACCGACACTCCGCCATCGCGAGCAGGCTCACTCCTACAAGGTTTTGCGTAACCTACTCAGCGGCGGCTCTGCTGCCACGCTGCCGCCAGTCCGCTGCAACAGATCACCGCGATGCCTATGATCGTCAACAGACTCGGCGTGTGATTGAACAGCAACCAGCCCAACAACCCCGCAAACACGATCTGGCAATAACCGAACGGCGCCAGCAGCGCCGGAGCGGCATGACGGAATGCCTGGGTGAGAAACAAATGCGCGGTCATCCCGCAACTGCCCAGCGCCAGCATCAGCCCGGCGTGGGTCAACGTCGGAACCTGCCAGAAGAACGGCACCAGCGCACTCATCACCAGCGTGTTACACAGCCCGGCGAAAAAGTTACTGGTGGTCGGGCTGTCGACTTGCGCAAGCTTGCGGGTCAGCAACTGATAGAAGCAGAAAAACAGCGCCGAACAGAATGGCAGCAATACCGCTGGGGTGAACAGTTCACCACCCGGGTGGACGATGATCAAAACGCCGATAAAGCCGCAAATCACCGCGATCCATTGGCCGCGAGTCACCCGCTCTTTGAGCAGCGGCACGGACAAGGCTGTCACCAATACCGGTGCGAGAAAGTTCACCGCCGTGGCTTCCGCCAGCGGGATATACAGCAGGGCCGTTGTGAAAAACAGGCTAGTACCGAGTAGGCAAAGTGCTCGGGTCAACTGCCATAACGGCTTCTTCGTGCGCAAAACGCGCAACCCGGATTGCGGCAGAAAAATCCCCGCCATCAGCAGTGTGTGCACCAGATAACGCGCCCAGACCACCATCACGATCGGATAGAAACCGGACAGGTATTTCGACAACGCGTCGTGACTGGAAAACAGGAAGGTTGCCACGACAATCAGCAAGATCCCCTTGAAGGGTTGGTTGACTCCGGAGAGCGGGGTGCTGACGGTCATTGGATTTCCTTGTGGAGCCATAAAAGATCAAGAGCTTCGCAGGCAGTCTCGCCTCCCCCTGTGGGAGCGGGCTTGCCCGCGATAGGTGCGCAGCACCGCTTACAGGCGCGCCAACAACGCTCGAGTTTTATCAATCGCCATCTGCGCCCGCCGTAATCCGCTCACGCCCTGCTCGAGCAGTTTCACAGTGGGAATTTCCAGACTCAGTGGAATATTAGTCGGCAGCGCTTTCAACAACCCGAGCAGATCACAATCACCCTCGCCGGGAAACCGCCGCTCGTTGCGCGCCTGACGCAAGATCTCGGCCATATCTGACGGTCTCGGCCCCGCCACATCACATAATTGTGCATAGCGCAGCCTCGACGGCGACACTGTTTGCAGATCCTCAAGCCGTGAAGCCGAACGATCAAAGTGGAATGCATCAACCAGCACCGCAGCGTTTTCCCGATCAGCGTTTCCGACAATTCGCAGCGCTTGTTCGAGGTTGCGCGCATCGGTCCAGGGCATGAACTCCAGATGCGGGTGCAAGCCGTAAGGCGCGGCCAGATCGCAAAGGGCGGCGAAGTTGTCGGTGAGTCGTTGCTCGTCAGGATCATTACCGGCGATGAGTAATTCCGTGGCGCCAAATTCCGCGCCCACTGTCAGATGTTTCTCGAAATCGGCGACGACGGTCTGCGGTTTCAAACGCAGGATTTCCACGTCGAGCACACGGATGCCGGTATCGCGCAGGCGCTGCAAAGTCTGACGGCGCAATTCAGCATCAGCGACCAACGGGAAATGATGCTCCTCGGGCGTCGCCGGTTCCAGACGCAGTCCGACATGACTGTAACCGGCCCGCGCAGCGACTTCGACCATTTGCGGTGGCGATAACTCCAGCACGGTAAGGCTGGCCAAGGAGAGGATTCGTTCACTCATATTCAAGCCTCGACCAGTGCAGGGGCGCAGGCTCGACCGGTAGCGGCAGCCTCGCGAATGGCTTCAATCAACGCAAGGGTGCGGGCGGCATCGGCAGCGCTGACCAGCGGCTCGACTTCACGCCGCGCCACACGTACGAAATGCTGTAACTGCAAGCGTAAAGCGTCGTCACCGCTGTAGGACTCTTCGACCATCAACAAGGGTTCATGCCAACCGGCGTCGACCTGATCAGCGGCGTAATGCCAACGCTTGAGTTGCGGAATGCTCAAGGCGCCAGCAGTCCCGGCCAACAGATAACACGGCTGATCGGCCTGACGCGGATAGACCGGGTTCTCACCGGAATCCAGCTCCCAACTCCATGGCGCCGCCACTGCATCGGACCCGCTCAGGGTTCCCAAGGTGCCACCTTCGAATTGCAGCAACACCGCCGCGCTGTCTTCGTTGGCGAACCCGCGCACGGTGTTGTCGGTGATCGCTTGCACCGAGCGCACCTCACCGCACAGATGCCGTAACAGATCGAGGTCGTGAATCAGATTGGTCAGCAACATCCCGGCGCCCGGTTCGCGGCGCCACGGGATCTCGAAGTAACTGTCGGGTTTGCGCAACTGGAACAGCGCGGTCACCGTGGTCAGCCGCCCGAGCGCCCCGCTCTGCACTAATTCATGAGCGCGAACGATCAGTGGGTTGTGGCGCCGATGATGGCCGACCAGCACCGGCACGCCGCTGCTTTTGACCGCCGCGACTAGCTCGCGCGCTTCATCCAGGTGCACCCCGACCGGTTTTTCCAGCAACACCGGCACACCCGCCGCCAGGCAATCGAGCGCGGTGCTGACGTGTTGATTATTCGGATTGGCGACGATCACCGCGTCTGGCCTGATCTGCTCGAGCATCTGACGGTGATCGGCGAAATGCCTTACACCCCAATCAGCCGCAAGCGCTGCGGCTTGCGGCCCGGGATCAGCCACTGCGCACAGCGTCGCTTCGCTGAGGGTTTGCAGATGCCGATAATGTTGCTGGCCCATATTGCCGGCGCCGATCAGGGCGATTCGAAGGGGCGAATTCAAGGTGCGGTCCTCTTGTGATTGTTCTCGGAATAACACTCCACAAACAATTTAGAACCGAGTTCCAGAATCAAACACCCATCCATCTCAAAAACGTGCGAACACCGCACAACTTCGTGGACAACAAAAATCCCCTGTAGGAGTGAGCCTGCTCGCGATCACGGTGTGTCAGCCAACATTAATGCCAGCTGATACACCGCGATCGCGAGCAGGCTCACTCCTACAAGGGCACTGCGTGAATTCGGATTAGATAAACAGTTCTGAGGCCAGGCTTGCTGCTGATAATTCTTCGGTGAATGTCAGCAACAACGGCGCCAGTTCATGCAACCGTGCCCCCGGCATCCGCGCACTCGGTCCGGCAATACTCAGTACGCCGATCACCCGACCATCCGTTGGATGCTTCACCACCGCCGCAATCGCCGAAGTGCCGACTGCCGAGCTCTCCTCGACCCAGGCATACCCCTGCTCGCGGGCCAGGCGCAGGCGTTCCAGCAACTCGATATTCGAGCGCGGCGCATTCGGCCCGACGCCCACCGGCACCTCCGCCGCCTGCCGCTCGACCAGCGACAACGCCTCGGCATCGCTCATGCACGCCAGCCACGCATGCCCGGACGCGGTGTAGAACAGCGGCGCATCGCGGCCCATGTCCGGGTCGTAACGCAGACCGCTGCGCGCGCCCTGCGCCTTGGCGATCCAGGTCTGGCGCTCGCCATCGATGACGCCCAAACGCACCAGTTCGCCGGTTTCCTGCGCCAGTCGATCAAGCACTGGCTGGACGATATCGGCACCGCTGCTCGACAAATACTGGAAGCCCATCGCGACGAGTTTGGTCGACAGGTGATAACGCAAGGTTTCCGCATTCTGGCGCACGTAGCCCAGGCGAATCAGCTCGGCGAGCAAGCGGTGCGTCGCGCTTTTGGGGATATCCAGTTGCTCTGCCAGCGTCTGCATCGGCAGCCCGCGCGGATCACTGGTAAGGGTTTCCAGCACACTGAAAACCCGTTCGATTTGACTGCCGGCCATGGGGATATCCAAAGGAAATTTTGCCGATTCTAGAAGACATCCGCGGTAAAGCGAAATCTGGAACCGGTTGTTCGATAACCGCCCGCTTTGTTGAATCAAAGCTTGTCGTGCTACACCAGCGCTGGTTATTTTCTGGAATCAAATTCCAAAAATAATTCATCGCTGGAGCGTTGTTTGATGTCTGCCGAACTCCCTGATATCGACTGCGACGTATTGGTCGTCGGTTCTGGCGCCGCCGGGTTGTCGGCCGCCGTCACCGCCGCGTGGCATGGCTTGAAAGTCATCGTCGTCGAAAAGGATCCGCTGTTCGGTGGCGCCACGGCCTGGTCCGGGGGCTGGGCGTGGGTGCCGTGCAATCCGCTGGCCCGTCGGGCCGGCATCGTCGAAGACATCGAACAACCGCGCACCTATTTGCGCCATGAACTGGGCGAGCACTTTGACCCGGCAATGATCGATGCCTTTCTTGAAGCCGGGCCGTGCATGGTCGCGTTTTTTGAGCAGCACACCGCGTTGCAATTTGCTGATGGCAACGCCATTGCCGACATTCATGGCGACACGCCGGGCGCTGGCACTGGCGGTCGCTCGGTCATCGCGGCGCCTTACGACGGACGCAAGGTCGGACGCCTGCTCAAGCGCCTTCGTACAACGATGCGCGAAACGTCCTTCATGGGCATGCCGATCATGGCCGGGGCGGATCTGTCGGCATTCCT
Organism: Pseudomonas sp. MC6; assembly: GCF_054790575.1. Classification (NCBI taxonomy): domain Bacteria; kingdom Pseudomonadati; phylum Pseudomonadota; class Gammaproteobacteria; order Pseudomonadales; family Pseudomonadaceae; genus Pseudomonas; species Pseudomonas sp. MC6. The sequence goes on along the minus strand of NZ_CP186504.1, from coordinate 5,922,202 downwards.
CAATCTGACGCGGTCGCTGAAAGCGGCATGGCATGTCACCCGGCGCTTTACCCGACATTTGCTAGACCTCGCGGTCCATGGCCGGGCCATGCAATTGGTCAACGGCGTGGCGTTGATTGCACGATTGGCAAAATCCGCCGAAGACCTCGGCGTGTTGCTCTGGGAATCGGCACCGGTGACAGCGTTGCTGCGTGAAGGCTCGCGCATCTCGGGCGCTGTGGTCAAAACAGACAAAGGCCCGATCCGCATTCATGCACGCAAAGCCGTAGTGCTCGCCGCCGGTGGTTTTGCCAATGACATCGAGCGGCGCAAAGCCCTGTTTCCGCGCACGCCGACCGGTCACGAGCATTGGGCGCTACCACCGCTGGCCGTCAACGGCGATGGTTTGCGCCTGGGCGAAAGCGTCGGTGCACGGGTCAATACCGATGTGGCTTCGCCCGTGGCGTGGGCGCCGGTATCGCAAGTGCCACATTCCGACGGCAGCACCGGCCATTTCCCACACATCATCGAGCGCGGCAAACCCGGGATCATCGGCGTGCTGTGTAACGGCCAGCGCTTCGTCAACGAAGCCAACGGTTATTACGATTACGTCAGCGCGATGGTCGCCGCCGCGCCGGAAGGTGAAGAAGTCGCCTCCTGGCTGATCTGCACCCGCGCCTTTCAACGGCGTTATGGACTGGGCATATCGCGGCCATTTCCGCTGCCGGTGTCAGAATTTATCCGCAGCGGCTATCTGAAAAGCGGCAACACCATTGAAGAATTGGCCCGCGCCTGCGGCATCGACCCGAGCGGATTGCGCGAGACCGTGGACGACTACAACCGCCATGCCCGCCACGGCGAAGACCCTTTGTTCGGACGCGGCACCACACCTTACAACCGCAAACAGGGTGATCCAGCGAACCTTCCCAACCCCTGCGTTGCCCCAATAGACACCGGTCCGTTCTATGCCGTGAAAGTCCAGCCGGGCTGCTTCGGCACCTTCGCCGGACTCAAGGTCAACGCCCACGCGCAAGTGCTGGACGCCCACCAACAGCCCATCGCCGGCCTCTACGCAGCAGGTGGCGACATGGCCAGCATCATGGGCGGCCACTACCCGGCGGGCGGTATCAACCTCGGCCCGGCGCTGACTTTCGGTTACATCGCCGCCCGGCACATTGCCGGCATGACTGCTTTCGAACAGGAGATCGACCATGCAGCACATCGTTAACGCCCAAGGTTTGAACATGCCGAAGCTGGGCCTCGGCACCTGGCCGATGCTCGGTGACGAATGCACCCGCGCCGTGGAGCAAGCGCTGGACCTGGGTTATCGACACATCGACACGGCAGCGGCCTACAACAACGAGGACGCGGTCGGACAAGCACTGGCGAATACACCGACACCGCGCGAGCAAATTCACGTCACCAGCAAGGTCTGGTGGGATCAGCTGCAACCCAACGCGATGCGCCACTCCATGGACCGCAGCCTCACTGCTTTGCGCAGTGACTATGTCGACCTGTTCATGATTCATTGGCCGACCACCGACTGGGACCTGCCACGCACCCTCGCCACGTTGGCCTCGTTCAAGGAGCAAGGCCTGGCGCGCAACATCGGCGTGGCGAATTTTCCTCTGCCGTTGCTGCGCAAAGTCGTCGAGGAATACGGCATCGGTCTGTCAGCGATTCAGGTTGAATACCACGTCCTGCTCGGCCAAAACGCTCTGCTCGACTACGCCCGTCAACACGACATGGCACTGACGGCCTACACGCCACTGGCACGCAACAAGGTCTCGGACATCCCGCAGATTCAACAGATCGCCCAAAAGCACGGCGTGCTGCCGACCCAGGTCGCATTGAAATGGTTGCTCGACCAACCCAACGTCGCAGCGATTCCCAAGGCCAGCAGCCGCACCAATCAACTGGCCAACCTCGCCTCGCTGAAAGTCGAACTCGACGATGAAGACCGCGCATTGATTGCCGCACTGCCGAAAAATCAACGCCAGGTCAGCCCGGATTTCGCACCGCAGTGGGATGCGTTTGATCGCTGATTGATAATCCAGCGATAGAAATCTTGCGCGGGATTGAATTTGCCTCGCGCCAGACCGTCAATAACAGGCCCGACCTCGTCAACACGAGGCCGGGCCTGTTTGCGTGTGTGCGAATAGACGGACGACCGGACTGGCGCCACACTCACACAACAGCAACACTCATCACCACCCGATACACACAGAGGATTCCCACATGCTATGGAAAAAAGGCCGACGCAGTGACAACGTCGTCGACGCCCGTGGTGATGATGCCGGCGGTGGCGGCGGCATGCGGTTCGGCGGCGGCAAAGGCCTGAGTCTGGGGGCCATCCTGCTGATCGTCGGTATTGGCTGGATCACCGGGCAGGACCCAATGCAGATCCTCGGTCAGCTCGCCGGGCAATCCACACAGCAATCGGCGCCTACCTCGCAAACCCGTCAGGCACCGCCGGCCAACGATGAACAGGCCGAATTCGTCCGCTCGATCCTCGGCGATACCGAAGACACCTGGGGCACGATTTTCCAGCAGGCCGGGCGCCAATATAAAGATCCGACCCTGGTGCTGTTCAGCAACCGGGTCAATTCCGCCTGTGGTCTGGCCACCTCGGCAACCGGCCCGTTCTATTGCCCCGCCGACCAGAAGGTCTATCTGGACATGGCGTTCTTTCAGGAAATGTCGCAACGCTTCAAGGCTGCCGGCGACTTTGCCCAGGCTTACGTGATCGCTCACGAAGTCGGACACCACGTGCAGACACTTCTCGGCGTCTCGGCGAAAATTCAGACAGCCCGCCAGCAAGGCCGGCAGATGGAAGGCGATGGCGGCTTGCTGGTGCGTCAGGAATTGCAGGCTGACTGCCTCGCGGGTGTCTGGGCCTACAGCGCACAGAAGCGTTTGAACTGGCTGGAACCGGGCGACATCGAAGAGGCCTTGAACGCGGCCAACGCCATCGGTGATGATCGCCTGCAACAACAGGGTCAGGGCCGTGTGGTGCCGGACTCGTTTACTCACGGTACGTCGGCGCAAAGGGTGCGCTGGTTCAAAACCGGATTCGCGCAGGGCCAGGTCGGCCAGTGCGACACCTTCGCGGCGAAAAACCTGTAAATGCATAAATGGCTTTTGGCGTTACTGATCGTTGGCAGCACCGCGCACGCCGCTGGTGTCGATGCGATCAGCCCCGGTCGTTTGCAACTCAAGGCCGGGGAAATGGCGGTGGGTATTGGCCCCGCGCCAGAAAAAATCGAGCGCGTGCTGATCGTCATTCATGGCCGCTTGCGCAACGCGGAAACCTATCGCAAAAGCGCCGAGAGCGCCGCCGAACTGGCCGGGCAAAGTGCGCACACACTGGTGATCGCGCCGCAGTTTCTCAATGAAAGCGATGTCGCGCTGTACTCGCTCCCCGCCACCTTGCTGCGCTGGCAAGGCAACGAGTGGATGGGCGGCGGCTTATCCACAGGGCCGAATCCGTTGAGTTCCTATGCGGCGCTCGACGAAATCATCGGACGGATCAGCGATCGCAAACAATTTCCGGACGTGAAGCAGATCGTAATCTTCGGTCATTCCGGCGGCGGCCAGGTTGTACAGCGCTATGCCCTGCTGGCCAAGGATCAACCGGCGCTGAAGGCCAACGGCATTGGTTTGCGCTATGTGGTGGCCAATCCGTCTTCTTATGCCTACTTCAATGAACAAAGGCCGGTGGCGTTCGATCACGCCAAGTGCGCGGGTTTCAATCGCTGGAAGTACGGTCTGTCAGACATGCCTGTGTACGCCGGTGGGCAAACGCCGTTGCAGCTTGAGAGCAGTTACGTCAAACGCGAGGTGATTTATCTGCTGGGGCAGCAGGATATTGATCCCAAGCATCCGGCGCTGGACAAGCGCTGTGAAGCCGAAGCGCAGGGTGCGTATCGCCTGGAGCGTGGGAAGTTGTACTTTGGCTATTTGCTGCGCCGCCATCCCGAGGGCGTCAATCAGCGGCTGGTGGAAGTGCCCGGGGTCGGGCATAACGGCGATGGCATGCTGACCTCGCCGGAGGGGCAGAAGGCGTTGTTTGAATAAGTTTTGTGCTGATTGATCTGACGCTATCGCGAGCAGGCTCACTCCTACAGGGGAACGCATTCCAATTGTAGGAGTGAGCCTGCTCGCGAAGAGGTCAGCTCAGGCACCAAAGATTTCAGGCCAGAAGCATCCGCCGCAACTCGACACAATCCTTCGCATGCCAATCGGCCAGCTCGGGCCACGGGTTATCCGGCAGATTCACCAACACCGTGCGCGCCCCCGCCGCTCGTCCGCAATCCAGATCAAAGCGGTAATCGCCGACCATCACCATCTCTCCCGCTGGGACTTCCCAAGCCCTTGCCAGTTTCAGCAAACCGCCCGGATGCGGCTTCGGTGGTGCTTCATCACGGCCCAACACATCGTCCACCGCAAAGCAGTCGGCCAAACCAATCGCCTCCAGCGTCACATGCGCCAATTCCCGCGCGTTGCGGGTGAGGATGCCGAGGCGATAGCCCCGCGCGTGCAGATCACGCACCAGCTCTACCGCCCCGGTCGCCGGGGTCGAGCCCAGCGCCAGATCGCGTTCGTGCTCGAGCAACCACGCATGCTTGGCCGCCGCCTCATCCGCCGGCAACGCGGCGAGATGCGTAAGGATGTCGTCCTGCGGCGGAATCGCCAGCGCCACGCGAATCGCCGCAAAGTCATGCACGGCGACGGTCAGCGTGCCGTCCATGTCGAACACCCAGTGCTTAACCTCTTTCAGGCTCATGCCCAATCCTTGCGATGGCGGATCAAACCTTCCTGCGTCACCGAAGCCACCAATTGCCCGGCGCGGTTGTACACGCTGCCACGGGAGAACCCACGGGAATTGCCGGCCCACGGACTGTCCATCGCGTAGAGCAACCAGTCATCGGCGCGCAGATCATTATGGAACCACAGCGCGTGATCAAGGCTGGCGACCTGCATGTCTTTCTGCCACACCGATTTGCCGTGAGGCAGCATCGAGGTGGTCAGCAGGCCAAAGTCCGAAGCGTAGGCCAGCAGGTATTTGTGCAGCGCCGGGATGTCGGCCAATGCGCCGTCGGCACGGAACCACACGTACTTCACCGGATCGGCCGGCTGCGGGTTGTACGGGTCTTTTTCGGTTACCGGGCGTACTTCGATCGGTTTCGGGCACAGCAGTTTTTCGCGCATGTGTTCCGGAATCAGGTGCGCGCGTTGCTGGGTCAACTCCAGCTCCGATGGCAGGTTTTCAGGGCCGACCACCACCGGCATCTGGCTCTGGTGCTCAAAGCCTGCCTCGTCGTATTGAAACGACGCGCTGCAGGTGAAGATCGGGTGGCCCTTCTGGATCGCCGTGACCCGACGAGTGCTGAAACTGCCGCCATCGCGCACGCGATCAACCGAGTAAACAACCGGCAACTTGGCATCGCCCGGACGCAGGAAATAGCCGTGCATCGAATGCACATGGCGCGCCTCTTCAACCGTCTGACTGGCCGCCGACAGCGACTGGCCGAGCACCTGACCACCGAACAACTGGCGGAAACCCAGGTCCTGGCTACGGCCACGGAACAGGTTTTCTTCGATCGGTTCCAGGGTCAGCAAGTCGACCAGATCTTCCAACACTTGGCTCATTCAGACTCTCCTCACACAAAGCACTATGCCGCGCAGTCTTGGCTGCGGCGGCCGATTCAGATTCTGGCGCGGGCCAATGATATGGCGGCCATTGTAAACGTCCGTGTCGGCTTATCCATGCAAGGTTTGCAGCCATTGTTCCCGGGTGATGCGGTACAGCACGTGCCTGCGCAATGAGTGATCGACGGCCAGCTTCGGGTGATCGAAATCATCTTCCGGGGCGTGATGCATGCCGATCGCCTGCATGACTTTCTCCGAAGGCAGATTGGATTGCGCGGTGAAGGAGACAATTTCCTTCAGCGCCAACCGATCAAAGCCACAGCGCAGAGCGGTCCACGCTGCTTCGCTGGCATAGCCCAGGCCCCAATGTTCCTTGGCCAGGCGCCAGCCGATTTCCACCGCGGGGGTGAACGGCGCATCGAAACCGACCACGCCGAGTCCGGTGAAACCGATGAATTCACCGCTGTCCTTGCGCTCCAGCGCCCACAAGCCGAAACCGTGCTCGGCAAAATGCCCACGCACGCGGCCGATCATCGAGGCGCTTTCCAATCGGCTCAACGGCGCCGGAAAATAACGCATGACTTGAGGATCGGCGCACATCGCGGCAAATGCCGGCAAATCCTCGTCCTGCCACTGACGCATCAGCAAGCGCGCGCTCTCAAGTTCCAGTATCGGCTCCATAGTGCCCCTCCGTTTCCATGCCGCAAGTCTACATCGCTGGTAGGATCCTTCACTCTTTCCTACGTTCCTACATGAATTCGCCATGCCACTGCCGCTGATCTACCACGAAGACTACAGCCCCGAGTTTCCGGCGGATCACCGCTTCCCGATGGACAAGTTTCGTTTGCTGCGCGACCACCTGGTGGACAGTGGTCTGACCCGCGATGCCGACCTGCTGCGCCCGGAGATCTGCCCCAACGACATCCTCGCCCTCGCCCATGACCGTGGGTATATCGAACGCTACATGAGCGGCGAGTTGTCCCGCGAAGACCAGCGGCGTCTTGGCCTGCCGTGGAACGAAGCCTTGGCGCGACGCACGGTGCGCGCGGTCGGCGGTTCGATTCTGGCAGCGGAAAAAGCTCTGGAGCATGGATTGGCCTGCCACTTGGCCGGCGGCACTCATCATGCGCACTACGATTACCCGGCGGGCTTCTGCATCTTCAATGACCTGGCGATCATCAGCCATTACCTGCTGCAAAGCGGTCGGGTGAATCGCGTGCTGATCTTCGATTGCGATGTGCATCAGGGCGACGGCACCGCGCGGATCCTGCATGACACGCCGGAGGCGATTACCGTTTCCCTCCACTGCGAGAAGAATTTTCCTGCACGCAAAGCGCAAAGTGACTGGGACATTCCGCTGCCCAAAGGCATGGGCGATGCTGATTATTTGAAAGTGGTCGACGACACACTCAATTACCTGCTGCCGCTGTATCAACCGGACCTGGTGCTGTACGACGCTGGTGTCGATGTACACAAGGACGACGCCCTCGGTTATCTACAACTGACGGACGCAGGCGTCGCTGCTCGTGATGAAAGCGTGATGCGCCATTGCCTGGGGCGCGATATTCCGGTGCTGGGCGTGATCGGCGGCGGCTACAGCAAGGATCGCCACGCCCTCGCCCGCCGCCATGGCATTCTCCATCACAGCGCACAGCGGGTCTGGCATTCACACGGTTGTCACTGAGTTGTGCTGCGTTACCCACAATCGCTGTGGAACTGCCTGTGGATAACCTGAGTGAAAGGGACTGCAGGCCATGCTATTCATGGGCTGCAGGGCACTGATCATTTTTCAACCAAAATTTCAAGCCAACCCCAATCCCTTGTAGGAGTGAGCCTGCTCGCGATAGCGGTGTATCAGTCAACGCTATGTTGAATGTGCTGACGCTATCGCGAGCAGGCTCACTCCTACAAAGGATCTCGGCTGTTAGAATGCGCGCCTTATCCCGCCATACCGCAGCGCACTCCATGACCCAGAACTCCGCCTCCTCCCCCGCTCACGTCGCCATCATCGGCGGTGGCCCCGCCGGCCTGATGGCCGCTGAAGTGCTGAGCCAGGCCGGAATCCGCGTCGATCTCTACGATGGCATGCCCTCGGTGGGCCGCAAGTTCCTGCTGGCCGGCGTCGGCGGGATGAACATCACCCACTCCGAAGCCTACCCGGCGTTCCTGTCGCGCTACGCCGAACGCGCACCGCAGATCGCCCCGCTGCTGCGCGGCTTCGACGCCCACGCGTTGTGCACATGGATTCATGATCTGGGCATCGAAACCTTTATCGGCAGCTCCGGCCGCGTGTTCCCCACCGACATGAAAGCTGCCCCGCTACTGCGCGCCTGGCTCAAACGCCTGCGCGACAGCGGCGTAGTTATCCACACCCGCCACCGCTGGCTCGGCTGGGATGAACACGGCGCGCTGCGCATCGACAGCCCGGAAGGTGAAATCACCGTCAAACCCGACGCCACCCTGCTCGCCCTCGGCGGTGGCAGTTGGTCGCGGCTCGGTTCGGACGGCGCTTGGATGCTGCCACTGGAACAACGCGGTGTAGGACTGGCGCCGTTGCAGCCGAGTAATTGCGGCTTTGAAGTGCAGGCCTGGAGCGAATTGATGGTCAGTAAATTCGCCGGCGCGCCGCTGAAAAATATCGCCATCGGTTTGAACGACGACGTTCCGCGCTTGGGCGAATGCGTGATCACCGCGACAGGGATTGAAGGCAGTCTGATTTATGCGCTGTCGGCGCCGATTCGTGAGGCGATCAATCAGCATGGCGCGGCGGTTATTCACATTGATCTGTTGCCCGGCCGGCCTGTGGATAAATTGCAGACGACGTTGAGCAAGCCACGTGGCTCGCGGTCGATGGCCAAGCATCTGCACAGTCAGGTCGGGATTGATGGGGTGAAAGCGGCGCTGTTGCGCGAACTGACCGATGCAGCAACTTTCGCCGACCCAGCGCTATTGGCCCGGGCGATCAAGGCACTGCCGATGACGTTAGTGAAAACGCGGCCATTGGACGAGGCGATCAGCAGTGCCGGGGGCGTGACGTTCGATGCGGTGGATGAGCGCTTGATGCTCAAGGCGTTGCCGGGGGTGTTCTGCGCGGGGGAGATGCTAGATTGGGAAGCGCCAACGGGCGGGTATTTGCTGACCGGGTGTTTTGCCAGCGGGCGGGCGGCGGGATTGGGTATTGTGCAGTGGCTGAAAAGCTAAACCCTCACCCCAGCCCTCTCCCAGAGGGAGAGGGGGCCGACCGAGGTGTCTGGCGTCATCCGTCGACGTGAAAGACCGAGTCGATTATGGATTCACAGCCGTAGGATCAGGTCGGCGTAATTCGCGAGCATCCCCCAATCAGTCCCCTCTCCCTTGGGGAGAGGGTTAGGGTGAGGGGCTTTTGACCTTAAGGCTTACGCTTACGAGGCCCCGTGTTGAACACCGGCACTTTCCGCACAGGCTTGATCGAAGGCTCCGGCGCCTGCGTCTCGCCGCTGTCGACCCACTTGCCCAGATTGCGCTTGCCGCCACCACCGGAAGCTTTCGGCTTCTTCGGTTTCTTCGGTTTCTTGATCACCTGACCACTGGCATCGGTGTCCGGCACACGGTGCTCCGGTTCGAAATCCGGCTCGTTCTGACGCTTCAAAGTTTGCCGCGTCAGCATCTCGATTGCCGACAACATGTTCACTTCATCCGCGCACACCAGCGAAATCGCCTCACCGGTTGCGCCAGCACGGCCAGTACGGCCGATGCGGTGAATGTAGTCTTCAGCCACGATCGGCAGATCGAAGTTGATCACCAGCGGCAGATCTTCGATGTCCAGACCTCGCGCAGCAACGTCGGTGGCCACGAGAATCTGCACTTCACTGAGCTTGAAACGATCCAGCGCGCGCTGACGGGTTGCTTGCGGTTTATCACCATGAATACCGTCAGCATTCACACCGAGGCCCTGGAGTTTTTCCACCAGCGCATCCACACCGTTGCGGGTCTTGGCGAACACCAGCACCTGCTTCCACTTGTTCTTGCGCATCAAATGCACGAACAGCTCGGCTTTGCGCTTCTTGTCCACCGTGACGATCCACTGCTTGACCGTGTTGGCAGCGACGTTGCGCGGGCTGACTTCGACGGTCAGCGGATCTTTGAGCATCTGCCCGGCCAGCAGGCGAATGTCATCGGAGAAGGTCGCGGAGAACAGCAGGGTCTGGCGCTTCTTCGGCAGCATGCGGTAAATGTTCGCCAGTTCTTCGGAGAAGCCCAGGTCGAGCATACGATCGGCTTCATCCAGCACCAGAGTCTGCAACTGATCGAGTTTCAGCGCGTTCTGGCGGAACAGGTCGATCAGGCGACCAGGCGTGGCGACCAGCACATCGACGCCGCCGCGCAGCTTCATCATTTGCGGGTTGATGCTGACGCCGCCGTAAACCGCGTACGTGCGCAGCGGCAGGTTTTCGGCGTACTGGCGCACAGACTCATGAACCTGCTCGGCCAGCTCGCGGGTCGGCACCAGAATCAGCGCACGCGCCGAATTGGCAGCGACTTTCGGCCCTTCCATGGCCAACAACTGCAGCAGTGGCAAGGCGAAACCGGCAGTTTTGCCGGTACCGGTCTGAGCCGCTGCCATCAGGTCACGACCGGCCAGCACGGCCGGAATGGCTTGCGCCTGAACCGGCGTCGGGGTCTGGTAGCCGAGCGTCTCGAGAGAGCGCAGCAAGGGTTCGATCAGGCCAAGGGTGGCGAAAGTCATGGGAGTACCGTAGGAAAAAATAACGCAGGCATGCAATGCCGCGCAGTTTACCCTAATTCGTACGCGTTTCTGTGGGAACGGCTGTCGGCGCCACGACTGGCGGCTGTGCCGGCCGACGCCACTGCGGCAAGCCAATCAACACCACGGCGCTGATGATCACCAGCATCGCCAGCGCTTCCTCGATGCCGATGGTCTCGCCGACAAAGACAATCCCCAGCAACACCGCCACCGCCGGATTGACGTAGGCATAACTGGTCGCCGCCGCCGGACGCACGTGCTTGAGCAGGTACATGTAGGAATTGAAGGCGATGATCGAGCCGAAGAAGATCAGGTACGCCAGCGCCAGCCAGCCTTCAACCGGAGGTATCGCTTGCAGATGCTCACCACTGACGGCGCTGCCAATCAGCAACACCACACCACCGACCAGCATCTCCACCGCGCTGGCCATGGCGCCCTGCGGCAACGGCAAGTGTCTGCTCCACACCGAACCGAACGCCCAGGTCGCCGCCGCAAAAATCAGCAGCGCCGCGCCCAGCGGGCTCGATTGCAGGTTGGAGCCCATGTTGAGCATGGCAATACCAACAATCCCCAACGCCACCCCGGCCCATTCCAGCCGAGTGTTACGCGCGCCCCAGAAATATCCACAGAGCAAAGTAAACAACGGCACCGTCGCCACCGCCAATGCCGCCACCCCCGAAGCCACGCCAGTATGCTCGGCCACGCTCACCGCGCCATTACCGAAACTGAGCAGCAAAATCCCGATGATCCCCGCCGCTTTCCACTGCGCCCAAGTCGGCGCCGGAGCCCCGCGCCAGCGCAGGAAGGCGTACATCAACGAACCGGCAATCACGAAGCGCACACCACCGAGCATCAGCGGCGGCCAGTACTCAACGCCAAGGCGGATCACCAGATAGGTCGATCCCCAAATCACATACAGCGCGAAAAACGCGGCGATCAGCGGCAAGGAAAAACGGCGCAAGGCAGGCATGGGCAGCTCGAATGTCAGGCTCTCGGGATTAGTTATTCTAGAAAGGCTTGCGGGCAAAAATAAGTTACAAAACCTGTTTATAGCGCCGGTAAACTTTGGAAATCACGGAGATCGACGTCTTAAACCGAGATTTCGAAAGCCCGGCATTTTCAGGAGTTCAGCCTTGGATAAATACGACCGCATGCTGCTCAGCGCCCTACTCGAAAACGGTCGCGCGTCCTACGCCGACCTGGCGCGCAAGGTGAACCTCTCCGCCCCGGCCGTCGCCGAGCGCGTGGCCAAGCTTGAAGCTGCCGGGGTAATCACCGGGTACGAGGCAAAAATCGACCTGTCGAAAATCGGCCTGCCGATCCAGTGCATGATCGAATTGCGGCTGCACCAGAACGGCAGTCAGAAGGTCTACGACGAACTGGTAAAAATCCCGCAACTGACCGAGTGCTTTCGGGTCACCGGCGATCCATGCGTGATGATGAAGGCTGCGGTGGGGTCGATGACGGAGCTTGAGGAGTTGATCAATCGGGTGGCGAAGTTTGGTTTCAGCAAGACCTCGATTGTGTTGTCGAGCGCGATTGAAAAGCGCGTGCCGCTCGGTCACATCGAAAGCAACGGCAAATCCTGAGAACGATGATGCCCCGTGTGGGAGCGAGCCTGCTCGCGAAAGCGGTGTATCCGTGGATACAAATTTTGGCTGACACACCGTCATCGCGAGCAGGTTCATAGCTCATTCAGCCGATCAAAAATCAACGCTCTATCGTGAAACAACTAGCGGCCGTCATCTGTAGCTGGCCCCTTCCTGAGACAACATGTACGGCATGTCTCGCATGCGTATCCATGGCTCATTACGCCAATGCAGAAGCCTCAACGTTTCCCCGGCACACATGATCAAGCGCAAATGTGGGTCTGGAACTGACTTCGAGTTCTGACGAAGCATTGGCACAATCTCGTGAGTCAGCCACCGACGCAGATGACGGTTCTCTGGGGAATAGTGATAAACCAGCATTGCGTAAACCCCTGACTCGCTCAGCATCAAAAACTCTTGAGCGCCATCATTACCTGACAGATGCATCATCTGTCGCTGATCCTCGTCCAACTTGAGCACTTGTCGCGCATTGATTTCCAGCCCCATGAGACGACCGATGTCTCGGGCACAGAACCAAGCCTCTGCATGTTGCAGAGTAGCCCTCAGTTGAATGTGATGACGGATGAACAATTGGGGTTGTATGAGCGGCTCATGAGGGATTGCTGAACCGAAATTTTCTGAGTGTGTGGGGACGACTTTGACCATGACAAATCTCCTAAGAACATCGGAGCTGCCCGCATCACTTGCAGATGATGGGTGGCAGCTGTGCGCGGGTCTGCAAGACCGAGTAGGAGACCTCGGCAGACCCGAAGGTCTCCCGCACACAGCTACCATAAATCGATAGTCGCTTATTGAAGCGACGCGATTATAGGTTTGCCAGTGGTCTCCTAACAAACTATCGGCGGGCTTGCAGTCCCGATCGCTGAATTTGCAGCGACGCACAGAGGTTAACGGCAGGGTTATCTGGGCTCAAGACAGATTCCCCCTAAACTTCAGTAGGATGCTTCGCCAAACCATACACGTAACTAAACAACCGATTACGCGAGACTTTTGGTCGATGGACGCCACCCAGCGCAGCAGCTAATGTCCTGAATATGCCGAGAATCAGTCTTTCTCAAAAAATAAAAAACCGATAGAAATGAAAGGAGTTCAAAAATGACTTGGAAGGGAACCCTACGCTCAATGCAGGCGTCAGCCAGAAGAGCTGAGCGCAACTCAAAACGGCGTCAACGTGAATTGCAGGTGCGTCAGAAAGAGTTCGAGAAAATGGAGGCTCTTGAACAGGCCGCGTACGAAGTTGAAGTCTACGAAAATCACATAGATTTGTTGCTGTCTGTGCATAAAGACTGTGGCGAGAGGATTGATTGGAGTGAATTCGCTAATCAACCGCCACCGATAAAACCCGCCGCACTAAATACTCATGAAATCCAGGCTAGGGCGAGACAGGCCAGCTATAAACCTGGCTTCATTGCGCGCACTTTAAAGCTTGAGGCCAGACAGCGTAAAAAACTGGAATTCGCTATTCAAGCAGCGGCTGCCAAAGACACGCAGCAGTTGGCTCAAGAGATAACGGAGTGGGAAGCGGAACATCAGGATTGGAAAATAGATCACGAACTCGCGCTGGGAATTCTCGCCGGCAATGGCCAATCGAAAATTGATGCAGTTTTGCGCGTGAATCCGTTCACGGATATTTCCCATTTAGGCACTTCTATTAATTTCTCGGTCGCAGACACCGGCATTCTCGAGTGCACGCTCTCGGTACACGGGACCAAAGTGATCCCTCAAGAGATCAAGTCACTGCTGCAGAGCGGAAAATTATCGGTGAAAAAAATGCCGATCAGCAAATTTAATGAGCTGTTACAGGACTACGTATCCAGCTGCGTTTTGCGTGTGGGTCAAGAACTGCTAAGTATTCTTCCCGAGCGCCTCGTCATCGTTACGGCCGTTGACTTAATACTCAACTCTGCGACCGGCCACGTGGAGGACCAACCCATCCTGAGCGTCGCTATCTCTCGCGAGACACTCTCCAAACTCAACATGCAAAGCATCGACCCATCAGACTCGATGAAGAACTTTGTACACGCTATGAACTTCAAGAAAACGACAGGCTTTATGCCGGTAAGCAAGATCAATAGTCAGCAATTCGCTAGTCTGGCTTAAAGCAAAAAGATCGCAGCCTTCGGCAGCTCCTACAGGAGATTCATTGCATCAAAGTACACACCGTCTTATCCCATGTAGGTTAAGTCGGTGTGTACAGGAGTTGTGTGCTGGATTGGGGATCAGCGATAGCGCTGCAGATGTTCACTGACTTTCGCGGCAGGGACTTTCTGCAGTTTGCATAGCAGGTCGTGCGATAGCTCGCTTACTCCGTGCTTGTGCCGCAACTCTTCCGCCAAATGCGCCATCAGATTGGCCGCCATCTCGGCATCGGCCATTGCCCGGTGAGCCTGGCCGGTATGCGGCAGGCGCGCGAACGTGGTGAGCGTACCGAGCTTGTGATTCGGCGCCGCAGGCATTAGCCGCCGCGCCAGCAGCAACGAGCAAGCAAAATTCTGCAACCGCGTACGCTTGATCCGCCCCAGCTCAAAGTCCCAGAACTTCTGGTCGAACGAGGCGTTGTGCGCCACCAGCGGCGTGCAGCCGACAAACTCATTGACCTCTTCCATGACTTTTTCGGCCGGCGGCGCGGTGCGCAGCATGGCGTTGCTGATGCCGGTCAGTTGTTCGATGAACGCGGGGACGCGCACGCCGGCGTTCATCAGGCTCTGGTAACGCTCGACAATGCGGCCGTTTTCCAGCATGACCACGGCGATTTCCGTGGCGCGACAGCTGCTGTTCGGCGAGAGGCCGGTGGTTTCAAAGTCGATGACTGCAATGCGTTCCAAACCGGGTTCTACTCCGTACAAATCAATTCTTCAGCTTAATTTTTTAACAGTAGCGCGCCTTCGATCGGCACGTAACGGCTGGCGGCGCGGATCAGCGAGTTGGCGGTCAGGCCGGGCACGCCGTAGGCGACGGCTTGAACGCCGTGCTTGCTGATGATGCGTTCGAGCAGCATGTCGAAATCGCCGTCACCGGAAGCCAGGACGATTTCGTCGACGTGGTCGGCGGCGTCCATGATGTCGAGGGTGATGCCCACGTCCCAGTCGCCCTTGGCCGAGCCGTCGCTGCGCTGGATGTAGGGTTTGAGCTTCACGGTGAAACCGAGGTTGCGCAGGATCTGCTGGAACTGTTGCTGCTTGCTGTCGCCACGGTCGATCGCATAGGCGTAGGCCTCGACGATCTGCCCGTCCTTGCTGATGTCGGCCCACAATGCGGCATAGTTGAAGTGACAACCATAAGCCTGACGCACGGTGTAGTAGAGGTTCTGCACGTCGGCGAACACTGCGATTTTTTTCACCGGAGTTCCTGTGGGCGCGCAAGCGCACGAAGCGGGATCAGGCGCCAGGCCCGAAAAAGGCGCTCAGTATGCCAGCCATCAGGAGGGTTCCGCGAATAATCGGCCCGGAGCCCTCAGGGGCTCCGGACGAATGGTGAATCAGACGAAGGAATCGTCGTCATCAAAGAAGGAAGAGTTGTCGTTGCCGTAGTCGGTGTCGGTGAAGCCGCCCTGGTCATTGCCAGAGAATCCATTGTCCGCCACACGCTGATCATCACCCCAGCCGTTGTTGCTCTGGTCGGCGACCTGCGCCGGCTCTTCCTTGATCACTTCAACGATTTCTTCCGGCTGCTGGTTATGATGGAACAAGCTGCTGATGCCCTGCGCGAGCATCACGCCACCGGCCACACCAGCGGCGGTTTTCAAGGCGCCGCCGAGGAAGCTGCTGCCGGCCGCCGGAGCGGCTTGTTGCGCATAGTTAGGCGGTGGCGCGCCGAAGTTCTGTTGGGGTGCAGACGCGCCGTAATTCTGCTGCGGTGCCGGTTCGCGCCAGCCGCCAGTCGAGAACGGCGCGGCACTCTGAGTCGGCGCCGGACGCGGGCTGCCACCAAAAATGCTCGACAGGAAACCACCGCCGCCGCTTGGCGCCGGTGCGGCACTCTGGGCCTTCGCCGACTGCAACTCAGCCTGCAAACGCTGGACTTGTTGAGTCAGTTGCTTGTTCTGCTCGTCAAGGCTCTTGAGCGCCGCCTCTTGCACCAGAATCGCCTGGGTCATGAAATAACCTGCCGCTGGCTGGCGGGTCAGGTGTTCCTTGATCCGCGCCTCAGCCTGGGCATCACGCGGGGCTGCCTCCGTTTCGGCCTGTTGCAGCCGGGAAAACAGTCCATCGATCAGGGTTTGCTCTTCGCTGTTCATGGCGACCTCGTAGATTGCCGGGGATAACATTGCCCTCGTCCACGTTGGCCGAGGTGCTCTCCTGCAATGGAGACGGTGACAAAACGTTTCAATGACCTTTACCGAATGTTTACGTTTGTGTCGCGCCAGCCATCATCGGTTAAAGTGAGCCACTGTTTTCGACCTGCGATACCGACTGATGAATGCCCTCGAAGTGCTGCGCGACTCTTTGTATTTTTTCAAACGCCATTTGGGCAGCATCGTGCAGTTGTGCCTGCCGCTGGTGATTTTCGAAGCATTCCTGCAACAAGTGGTCGATCACGCCAGCGGGCCGGAAAACATCTCGGCGATCAGTATCGTCGTCGGTCTGCTGGTGTATCCGCTGTACACCGCAGCGCTGATCCTGTTCCTCGATGCGCGCAGCCGTGGCGAGTCGCCGCGCAACCGTGACCTGCTGGCGATGGCCGCCACCCTGTGGCCGCGCTTCGCGTTGCTCACGGCGCTCAATACCTTGCTGATTCTGTTGGGCCTGTCGCTGTATTTCCTGCCGGGCCTGATGCTGATGGTGATGCTCGCGTTCGGCGAATACCTGCTGGTGCTGCGCGGCATGGGGCCATTGCAGGCGATGAAAGAAAGCCTGCGCCTGACCCGTGGGCATTTCTGGCGAATCCTGCTGTGCATTCTCTGTGTGATGACGCCGCTGTGGTTGCTCAAGGGCGCGACGCTGGCGGTGTACCCCGAGCCGCAGAACCCGCTGATCGCGATACTGATCGACAGCGCTCACAGTTTTCTGCAGCTGTTTACCAGTGTGGTGTTGTTCCGCCTGTTCATGCTGATCAGCGAATTGCCTGACAAACGTGACAGAGTAATCTGACCGCTCTGCGCTTGGGCTTCGAGACAGCCGTCAGGTATGCTCGGGGCCACTTTCTGTAACGCTATAAGCCGAGCCATGACCCGTCTACTGCGCTACACCCTGTTGTTTGTTGTGCTGGCCGTCGTGTTGATCGGCACGCTGATCTTCAGCCTGACATGGCGTCCCGACGCCCGCGAAACCCTGCCGGTCAGTTGCACGGGAACGCCACCGACGCTGGTGCCGGGCCAGGCGCTGAAAGTCATGACCTGGAACGTGCAGTACCTCGCAGGCAAGCGTTACGTGTTCTGGAATGATCTGGCCCAGGGCACAGATGAAGCGCCGACACTGGAAGACATGGCTTTCAGCCTCGACGAAGTGGCGCGGGTGATCCGCGACGAGCAGCCCGATGTAGTGCTGTTGCAGGAGCTCGATGACGGCGCCAAGGCCAGCGACTATCAGAACCAGCTCAAGCTGTTGCAGGAACGCGTTGCCGACCTATACCCGTGCAGTGCCAGCGCGTTTGACTGGAAAGCCGATTTCGTCCCTGATCGACACATTTTCGGCAGCGTCGGCCGGCAACTGGCAACCCTGAGCCGCTATCGCGTCGAGCACGCCGAGCGCTTGCAATTGCCGGTTGCTGCGGCCAATTTCATCAGCCGTCAGTTCCAGCCGAAAGACGCCCTGCTCGCGACCAAACTGCCACTGAGCGACGGCGGGCAACTGACCGTGTTCAACACGCACCTGGAGCGTGCCAGCCAGCCCGATGACACGCTGCAGGCGCAGGTGAGCGCCGTGGCCAAAATGCTCGACAAGTACGAAAGTCAGGGCCTGCCGTGGTTGATCGGCGGCGACTTCAACCTGTTGCCGCTGGGTCAATACCGTCGTTTGCCCGCCGAGCAGCGCACGCCCTACTCCGCCGACAGCGAACTGCATCTGCTGTGGGACAAGTACCCGATGATCCCGACCAACAACGAAGCCAGCGGCATCGATCGTGCGCAGTGGCTGACCCACTACCCCAACGATCCTGGCCTGAACGGCCCGGATCGTACAGTCGACTATCTGTTTTACAGCCCGAAGATGAAACGGGTGGAAGCGAGGGTGCGTCAGGACGATACGTTGCGCATCTCCGATCATCTGCCGGTGATCGCGCGCTTCCTGCTGCCGGCGACGCCCTAGGCCGGGCTGAGGAACATCGGCCCGTCGCCCCGAATTCACGATATGGAATCCCATGAAAATCTTATTGGTGTGCAAGGACATTGGTGGTTACGCGCGCAAACTGGCGGACTATCTGAGGATCGACAATGACGTGTGTTTCATCGATACGTCATCGACACAGAACAGCTTTGATCGAGCGCCGAAGATCCTGCGCCGCCCGCTTAAACGCTGGGCGCAGTTACGCCAATTCAAGAAGAGTATCGGTGCATCAGGGCGCTTTGACGTTGCATTGATCATCAACCCGGCACAAATCGATCCCCGGCAACTGACCGCTGGCCTCAATGCCAGCGAACACAAGATCGCCTACCTCTACGACAGCTTCAGTCGCTGGCCGATGACCCGGGAAGAACTCGGCGCTTATGACGAGGTGTTTTCCTTCGACCCGCAGAATGCTGAAAGCTACGGCCTGAAGAAACTCCACAACTTCATTTACGACGACTACAGCGCAGACGGCGAACCCGGTGAATACTCGGCGTTTGTGGTGATGGCGGGCAAGGATCGGGTGCCGGCACTTGAGGGCCTGGCGCAGGCATTCGACCGCCTCGGGGTGACCGATTACAAATTTCTGGTTCAGTGCAAACCAATCCCGAACGCGCATCCGGGCATCACGTTCTTCGAGCAGAGAATGTCGCTGGAATCCGTCGGCGAACTGGTGAAACGCTCGCGGATCATTCTGGACATTTCCAAGCCTGGTCAGGCCGGGTTGAGTTTCCGTTTCTTCGAAGCCATGGCCTCACGGAAAAAAATCATCACCACCAACAAGAGCGTGGTCGACTATGACTTTTACAACCCGGCGAACATTTTGGTCATTGATGAGGCCAATCCGGTGATTCCGGAACGGTTCATTACTGATCCGTATGTCGATGTGCCTGAACACATCTACCAGAAGTACACCCTGCAGGGATGGGTCAAAACAGTCTTTTCGCGCTCATGAAATGACATCGCAGGCAGCTCCCACATTAGATCGGTGTCGTACCGTTATTCTGTGGCCGACTTCAATTCTGTAGGAGCTGCCGCAGGCTGCGATCTTCTGACCTTCAGGTACCGCGCGGTTTGGCCCGTGCGGTGGCTTCGGCCACCAGCGGATCATCCGGCCAGTAATGCTTCGGGTACCGCCCCTTCAAATCCTTCTTCACCTCGGCATAGGTGCTGCGCCAGAAGTTGGCCAGATCCTGCGTCACCTGCACCGGCCGCCGCGCTGGCGATAGCAGATGCAATTTGACCACCTGGCGCCCACCGGCAATTCGTGGCGTGTCCGCCAGCCCGAACAGTTCTTGCAAGCGCACCGCGAGAATCGGTGGAGACTCGCTGTAATCGAGTCGAATCGACGACCCCGACGGCACGCTCAGATGATGTGGCGCCAGCTCATCGAGCTTTTGCGGCAACGGCCACGGCAGCAGATTACGGACGATGCTCGACAGATCCAGATTGGCAAAATGGCTGAGCCGCGAAACCTTGCCCAGATAGGGCATCAGCCAGTCTTCGAGGGTGTTGAGCAACGTTGCATCGCTGACATCCGGCCACTGACTTTCATCCTGCGAATTCAGATCAAGCTGTCGCAACAGCGCCACCCGCGCCTGCCACTGACGCAATTCCGGCGTCCACGGCAGCAGCTCCAGACCTTTGCGCCGCACCAGATTGACCAGCGCCCGACTGCGCGCATTTTCGTCGAGACCGGTCAGCGGTTCGCGGCTGAGAATCAGCTCGCCTACTTTGCGCTGACGCTCGGCGCGCAGCACGCCTTCGCGTTCATCCCAATCGAGTTGATCGACATTGCGCACCTGTTCGGCGAGCACGGAATCGAACAGCGCCGGATCGAAATCCGCTGCCAGATAAATCCGTTCTTCGCGCTGGCCCTGACGGCTGCCGAGGTCGGCGATGACGATCCACGGCTCTTTCATCAGGCTGTCCGCCTCAGCGAACAATGCCGCGCGACCGTTGGCCAGACGATACTCAGCGCCACCGGCACGCCGCTGTTGCGCGACGCGATCGGGATAGCGCCAGCGCCAGCAACGCACCGAGCCAGCGCGGATGATCAGGATCGCTGACCGGCTCGCTCGCCTTGCCACGCAGGTAACCGCGATATTGCCGCGCCAGTTGCTTAGCGCGCTGCACCCCGCCCTGCGCACCACGGGCGGCACGCTCTTCGCCAGAAAGCAGCACAAGCCGACTGTGCAAATCCGCCCCAGCACCGCGCACGATATCGCGCTCACCAAGCAATGCGGCGACGTCGCAGGCCATGTTGGCCAAACCCAACGCCTGTCCGCGCAACAGCAAATGGCCGATGCGCGGATGCGCAGGCAACTCAGCCATGGCCTGACCATGAGTGGTCAGCGCCTCACCTTCCAGCGCACCCAGCCGTTGCAGCAAATCCTGCGCCTGGGCATAAGCCGCCGCTGGCGGAACATCGAGCCAGACCAGTTCGCCCGGCGTGACGCCCCAACGTCCGAGTTGCAGGGCGAGGCTGGCGAGATCCGCCGAGAGAATTTCCGCACTGCCATACGCCGCCAATTGCTCGTGCTGATCCTGCGACCACAAGCGATAGCAAACCCCCGGCTCCAATCGCCCGGCGCGGCCTGCACGCTGGGTGGCGCTGGCCTTGGAAATCCGCTGGGTATCAAGACGCGTCATGCCGCTGCCCGGGTCAAAACGCGGCACCCGCGCCAGCCCGGCATCGATCACCACACGCACGCCGTTGATGGTCAGACTGGTCTCGGCGATGTTGGTCGCCAACACCACTTTGCGCTGGCCGGGCGGCGCCGGATCAATTGCAGCACGCTGGGCATTGAGATCGAGTTCACCGTGCAACGGGCACAGCAACACGTCGCTGCGCTCACCGATCGCGTCGGCCAATTGTTGATGCACACGACGAATTTCCGCCTGCCCCGGCAGAAACACCAACAGGCTGCCGCTTTCATCGTGCAGCGCTTCGAGCACGGTTTGCGTTACACGCTGATCGATGTATTCGCCGGGCTGAAACGGACGGCCCCAGCGCATCGTCACCGGATACATGCGGCCCTCGCTGCGCAGGATCGGCGCGTCGTCCAGCAACCCGGCCAGACGTTCACCTTCGAGCGTGGCCGACATCAGCAGAATCTTCAGCGGTTGTTCAGCCCGGAACAGCTCGCGACCGTTCAGACTTAAGGCCAACGCCAGATCGGCGTCGAGACTGCGTTCGTGAAATTCGTCGAAGATCAGCAAGCCCACGCCTTCCAGCGCCGGGTCATCCTGCAGACGCCGGGTGAGAATGCCTTCGGTGACTACTTCGATGCGTGTGTTGGGGCCGACCTTGCTGTCGAGACGAATGCGATAACCAACGGTTTCACCGACCTTCTCGCCCAACTCACTGGCCAGACGTTCCGCCGCTGCGCGCGCGGCCAGACGGCGCGGTTCGAGCATCAGAATGGTCTGCCCGGCCAGCCACGCCTCATCGAGCAAGGCCAGCGGCACGCGGGTAGTTTTACCAGCGCCGGGCGGTGCTTCGAGCACAGCTTCGTGGCGTGTCGCTAGGGCTTCACGCAGGGCGGGTAAAACTTCATCGATTGGCAAAGAATTCATGCTGGCTCCCAAACAGAGCGGCGAGTATAACGGCGAACTGGCGGGCGTTCGTCAGGGTCTTAACTTCACACGACGACGCTTCGTTCTTAGATCAATCAGGAGATTTTCCCATGCGCTTACCTTTTCGCCTGATCGGCGGTGCACTGGTCGCCACCCTGCTCACGCAAATCACCGCGTGCGGTTCGATTTTCTACCCGGACCGTCGCGGTCAGATCGACGGCAAGATCGACCCGGCGATTGCCGTGCTCGATGCTGTGGGCCTGCTTTTCTATGTCATCCCCGGCCTGATCGCGTTCGCCGTCGACTTTGCCACCGGCGCGATCTACTTCGAACCGGGCCACACCGCGCAGATCGACCCGGCCAAACTCAAGCAAGCCATCGGCCCGGACGGTCAGGTCGATAATCACAAGCTGCAGGCTATTCTCGAAAGTGAACTTGGGCGGGACTTTCCTCTGGATGACCCGCGCCTGATTCAACACAAAGGCAGCACTCAACAACTGGCGATGTTCGGCCTGCAACCCGCCGCTTAAAAAGGAAGTTAAATGACATCCAGCCCCGAACACGCTCGCCTGCTACGTCTGGCGACCCGCGCCTCGGTGGCGGTCGCGTGCACGCTGATCGTTGCCAAAGCCATCGCCTGGTGGCTGAGCGGTTCGGTGAGCATGCTCGCCGGCCTCACCGACTCGGCGCTGGATGGCGTCACTTCGATGCTCAATCTGCTGGCGGTGCATTACGCGCTGCGCCCCGCCGATGACGATCACCGTTATGGCCACGGCAAGGCGGAATCGCTGGCGGGGATGGCGCAGGCGCTGTTCATTGGCGGCAGTGCGGTATTGATCGCGTTTCAGGCTTACGAGCGACTTCATGATCCACAACCGCTCGGGGCGCCGTGGCTGAGCATCGGTGTGATTGTGTTTTCGCTGCTGCTGACCGCGGCGCTGCTGGTGTTGCAGCATCGGGTGATCAAGCAGACCGGCTCCAACGCCGTGCGCGCGGATTCGCTGCACTATCGCTCGGACATGCTGCTCAACGGCAGCATTCTGCTTGCGCTGATCCTCGCCGGGTTTGGTTTTGAGCAACTGGATGCGTGGTTCGGTCTGGGCATTGCTGCGTACATTTTGTGGAGCGCAATCCAGATCGCCCGGGAAAGCTTTTCAGTGTTGATGGATGAAGAGCTGCCGGCGGATGTCAGTCAGCACATGCTTGAACTGGCCTGCGGTGTGCCGGGCGTGTTGGGCGCGCATGACTTGCGCACACGGATCTCCGGCAACCACTGGTTCGTGCAATTGCACCTGGAATTGCCGGGGGAATTGACCTTGTCAGTGGCGCACGGCATCAGTGATCAAGCTGCCGATGCCATTCACAAGGCCTACCCGCGAGCCGAAGTGCTGGTGCACGCCGACCCGATAAAAGCAGCTACAAGCCGCGAGCCGCAAGCTTCAAGCTTGTAGCTCTAAACTTGCAACTCGTAGCTGCTCTTACTGGACCTGATAACCGCGACTGCTCAGGCAATTGCCCTGAGCCTGGCGATACGCCTGAACCACTTCAGGCGCTGGCTGATAGGTCGCGGTGCGCGGATCGAAACCGCTTTGCTGCACGGCGTACTGATAGCACTGATAACCGTCCTGCTGCACCTGCTCCGGCGACTGGCCGTTGGCCGGATAGGCTTCGACGTCATAACCTTGAGATTGCGGCTGCGGCTGTTGCTGCATCGGCGGCTCAACCACCACGTAATCCTGCGTCGCTTCCTGATAGGCGTAGTAGGAACCGGCGGCGAGGAATAGCAGCGCCCCCCCGATCCACACTTCACGGGCGTAATCGGGCAAATACTGGATGCGGATCCCGCGCGGTGGCTGCACGACGATGTAGCGCGGGCCTTGCGGGCGATACCAGTAGCCACCGGAGAAAAAGTAATCCTGCCCGCGATACGGCACGCGATAGTCGCGATCCGGGAAGCGGTCGATCACATGCCCCGGGCGATATTGCGGACCCGGGCCCCAACCGTTGCCGTGACCGTCCGGACGCCCAGGCCAGCGATTGTCATTGGGCCGGTTACCGGTCTGCCATTGCTGGTTGTGATAACCATTTTGTGGACGCTCGTCGCGGTAGTAGCCCTGACGCGGCTCCTGGGTCTGGCGCACGGCGTCGGGCCGTGGCTGGATCGGCAGGCTGTTGGCCGGCAGTTGTGGCGGCGGTGGCGGCTGGCGCACCGGGTTGGGATTGTAGGCTGGACGGTTCTGGTCGTGGTTTTGCCACTGACCATTATTGTTGTGCTGCTGGCCGTTGTGCTCGAACTGGCGGCTGTTGTCGCCACGAATGATCTCGTTGTTCTGCGGGCGCGGCTGATTCTGCTGTGGCTGATTATTCTGCGGACGCGGCTGATTGTTGCCGCCATGGCCCTGATTATTGCCCTGATGGTCCTGGCCATGTCCACCGCCCTCCGGCCCGCGATTCTGCGGTTCATCGGCAAGCGCTTGCGCACTGACACTCACACACAGCAAACCAACACCGGCCAGACGCCAAATGCGCGACTTCATGCTTTTTCTCACTGCGGGGCCTGTAAATGTAAGAGGACTTGTAGCTAAGACCGGGAATACACACACCGGGTTCTGCAACAGGTTATCAGTCGCGCAACTTATTTATTGAGCGTCTGGCATGAAATCGCAGGCAAGAAAAAAGGGAGACCCGTCGGCCTCCCTTCTAGAGAACTTCGTCCTGGCTCGACGCTTTTGACGTCGGCTCACCTCACGCCGTCTTCTGGACAGTGTGCAGCTCGGGGGCCGGCACAACCCCGATGGGGGTGGCGGCCGCGGCAGGCCGGATAGGGCGGGCCGCGTGGACTGTGTTACCGAGCAGTGATTCTGGTGATAAGAATAGGCCTGAGGTCGCGACAGAGGATTGCGAAGATTGCTGAAATAAACACCACTTGCGCAATTTTTAACCCTGGATAGATAATCTGCCGCAATAGTTACAACCAAGGACAGATTGATGAGCAAACTCGACCGTTACGACCTGAGTATTTTGGCGGAATTGCAGCGCGACGCCCGCATCTCCAACCAGGAATTGGCCGAGCGTATCGGTCTGTCGCCTTCCCCGTGCTCGCGCCGGGTCAAGCAACTGGAAGACGACGGCTACATCTCGCGGCAGGTGGCATTGCTCGATCGCAAGATGCTCGGGCTGAGCCTGACGGCGTATGTGCTGATCGGCATGGACCGGCATACACCGGAGCGTTTCGAAAACTTCGAGGCGGCGATTCGCACGTTGCCGCAGGTGTTGGAGTGCAGTCTGGTGACGGGCGTGGATGCGGATTACCAGTTGAAAGTGGTGGTGCCGGATATGGATCACTATCAGAAACTGTTGCTGGGGCACCTCACCCGGATTGAAGGGGTGACCAGTGTGCGGTCGAGTTTTGTGCTGAATCAGGTGTTGAACAGCACTGAGCTGCCGCTGACTCATTTGCGTAGTTGATCAAAGGCACCCTCACCCCAGCCCTCTCCCGGAGGGAGAGGGAGCTGACCGAGGTGTCTGGCGTCATGCATCGACCTGAAAGATCGAGTCGATTGTGGATTCACAACAGAGCGTTCAGGTCGGCGTATTCCTTGAGCATCCCCCAATCAGTCCCCTCTCCCTCCGGGAGAGGGTTAGGGTGAGGACAAAGGCTTCAGATCAGACCCAGATCAATGCCACCCCACAAACCTTGGCGTATACTCGCCGCCCCCTTTTAGCCCCGCGCGCGCCGGAGAAACCCAATGGATCCAGCATTATTAGAAGAGTGGATGATGACCGGTCTGGTCAGCATCCTGATCATTTTCATGGGTTTCATCGTCTGGGATCTGGCGAAGAAGTCCAAGGCCGGGCGCTTTGGCTCGTTCATTCTGTTCTTCGTGCTGGGCCTGGGCGTGGCCGCGTTCATCATCAAGAGTGTGGTGATCGGCCTGATCGAATCCGGCGCTTTATAAGCGCGCCGGCACTTCTTTCCACTGGCCCTGATCAAGGCCATCGATCGTCCAGTCGCCAATCCTGACCCGCACCAGCCGCAACGTCGGCAGACCGACCGCCGCCGTCATGCGCCGTACCTGACGGTTACGCCCCTCGCGAATCACCAGTTCCAGCCATGAAGTAGGTATGGTTGCGCGAAAGCGCACCGGCGGATTGCGCGGCCACAGCTCAGGTTCATCCAGTTGCCGCGCTTCGGCGGGCAAGGTCATGCCGTCATTTAGCTCAACGCCGTCACGTAAACGCTGCAGCTGTTCGGCCGTCGGCACGCCTTCAACCTGCACCCAATAGGTCTTCGCCAATTTGTGTTTCGGATCGGCGATGCGCGCCTGCAACTGCCCGTCGTTGGTCAGCAGCAACAAGCCTTCACTGTCGCGATCCAGGCGTCCGGCCGGATAAATGCCGGGCACATCGATGTAATCCTTGAGCGTCGCCCGCCCTTCGCCGTCGCTGAATTGCGTCAGCACATCGAACGGTTTATTGAACAGGATCAGTTTCGGCTCGGCCGGTGGTGCCTTGGCAACACGGCGCGGGGAAGCAGACTGAGGCTTCGCGCCAGGACGGCGGGAAGGTGGACGTGGAGGACGGGACATGGCGAAAAGAACATCTAACGGTCAGGGCTGCCAATGCTAGTAGCCTGACCGTTAAATGACCATCAACAAATCAGCGGAACGGCGGCTCGTCGAAGCTGCGCAGTTTGCGCGAGTGCAGCGAGTTGAGTTCGGTGCGCAGCAAATCGACCGCTTCGATGCCGATCTTCAAGTGCTGGCTGACCGCGCGCTCATAGAAGGCGTTAGCCGAACCCGGCAGCTTGATTTCGCTGTGCAGCGGTTTGTCCGAAACGCAGAGCAACGTGCCGTACGGCACTCGCAAGCGATAACCCTGCGCGGCAATCGTGCCACTCTCCATGTCCACCGCGACCGCGCGGGACAGGTTGATCAACGGCCGTTCCTGAGCCCAACGCAGTTCCCAGTTACGGTCGTCGTAGGTCAGCACGGTGCCAGTGCGCAGGCGTTTTTTCAGGTCGTCGCCCTTCTCGCCAGTGACATTGGCCGCAGCCTGTTGCAGGGCCATTTGCACTTCGGCCAAGGCCGGGATCGGAATGTTCGGCGGCACTACGCGATCAAGAATGCCGTCGCGACGCATGTACGCGTGCGCCAACACGTAGTCGCCAATGGTCTGCGACTGACGCAGGCCACCGCAGTGGCCGATCATCAGCCAGCAATGTGGACGCAGCACCGCCAAGTGGTCGGTGATGTTCTTGGCGTTGGACGGGCCGACGCCGATGTTCACCAAGGTCACACCGTGGCCATCGCTGGCGATCAGGTGATAGGCCGGCATCTGGTAACGGTGCCAGACCACACCGGCAGCAATCGCCGAGGCTTCGCCGTGATCCATGCCTTTCTCGATGATCACGTTACCCGGCAACACCATGCGCACAAAACGCGGGTCGCTGCGCAGTTGCTCCAGACCATGGACGATGAACTGGTCGACGTAGCGGTGATAGTTGGTCAGCAGAATCCACGGCTGCACATGGCGCCAGTCGCTGCCGGTGTAGTGAACCAGACGGCGCAGCGAGAAATCCACGCGCGCAGCGTCGAACAAGGCTAGCGGCAGCGGATCGGTGTTTTCCCAGTCGTAGAGACCGTCGGCGATGCCATCGGTGGCGGCGGACAGATCGGTACTCGGGAACACTCGCGCCAGCACGGCAGCGGTGACGCCGGAACCAGCGAGTTCATCGCCCTGCTCGACCACATACGGATACGGAATGTTTTGCTGGCTGACGCCGACTTCCACGGTCACGGTGAAGTCGTGCATCAACGGCACAAGCTGTTCGAGCAGATATTTGCGGAACGCTGCCGGGTGGGTGACGGTGACGCTGTAAGTGCCTGGCAGTTGCACCTTGGCGTAAGCGCGGGTGGTCTGCGGGACTTCGCCCTGGCAATGGTAGGTCAGACGCAGTTCGGGATAACGAAACAGAGCACGCTGCGCAGCGTCGGGTTCGACGCGATCTTTCAGGTAACGCTTGAGCGCCGAGTTCAGCGCAGTGGTGGCCCGCTCATGCAGCTCGGCCAGACGATCCACGGCTTGTTCGGCGGTTTGAACGACAATAAACGCTTCGGTCACGATCAGCTTCCTGTGTTCTGACTTGCAGAGCTTCATCTTGCCTGCATCGTGGCGTCACGGGAACAGTGGCATGTTGGCAACCGCACAATATATGGGTCACCCCAATCCTTGTAGGAGCTGCCGAAGGCTGCGATCTTTGGATCTTGTTGTTTAGAAGATCAAAAGATCGCAGCCTTCGGCAGCTCCTACAGGGGATGTGTGGTGGGTCAGAGAATCTGTGGGGTTGAGCGGGCGACGATGGCTTCGACGTCCAGCCCACGCGGCAAGGCGCCGTAGACCCGGCCACCACCGCTCAGGCGGCTGGCAATGAAAGCATCGCTGACGGCTGAGTTTCCCGCCTCCAACAGAAGCTTGGCCTGCAAACCAAGCGCAATGTCCTCAGTCAACTGCCGCGCCCGATATTGAATGTCGCCCGTATCCTTGAACTGCGCCTGCAACTGCTGAATGTGCGCAGCCAAGCGCTTGTCGCCATGCCCATCGCCCAACTCGCTGAACAACACATCCAGCACACCCGGCTCTTTCGACAACGCGCGCAGCACGTCCAGGCATTGCACATTGCCGGAGCCTTCCCACGTCGAGTTCACCGGTGCCTCGCGGTACAGGCGCGGCAGGATGCTCTCTTCGACGTACCCGGCGCCGCCCATGCACTCCGCCGCTTCGTTGATCATCCCCGGCGCACGTTTGCAGATCCAGTATTTGCCCACCGCCGTCACCAGCCGGGCAAATTGCGCTTCATGGCGATCGTCCAGATGATCCAGTGCCTTGCCCATGCGCAGACTGAGCGCCAGTGCAGCTTCGCTTTCCAGGGCCAGATCGGCCAGCACATTTTGCATCAGCGGCTGTTCGCTGAGCAGTTTGCCGCCGACCTTGCGATGCGCGCAGTGGTGGCTGGCCTGGGTCAGCGCCTGACGTATCAACGCGCTGGAACCGACCATGCAATCGAAGCGAGTCATTGCGACCATTTCGATGATAGTTGGCACCCCGCGCCCTTCCTCACCGACCATCCACGCCAGCGCGCCACGAAACTCCACTTCGCTGGAGGCGTTGGACTGGTTGCCGAGTTTGTTTTTCAAGCGCTGGATATAGAACTGATTGCGCGTGTCGTCCGGACGATGGCGTGGCAGCAGGAAACAGCTCAAGCCCTTGTCGGTTTGCGCCAGCGTCAGGAAGGCATCGCACATCGGTGCCGAGCAGAACCACTTGTGCCCGACCAGTTCATAGGCCTGACCCGGACCGCTGGCGCCGACCGGATAAGCCTTGGTGGTGTTGGCGCGCACGTCGGTGCCGCCCTGTTTCTCGGTCATGGCCATGCCGATGGTAACGCCGGCCTTGTGCGCCATGCCGACGTTGCGCGGATCGTATTCAGTGGCGAGGACTTTCGGCAGCCATTGCTCGGCCAGATTCGGCTGCAAACGCAGGGCTGGCACGCTGGCGAAGGTCATGGTCAACGGGCAACCGCTGCCCGCCTCGGCCTGACTGTGCAGATAAGTCATCGAGGCGCGGGCGACGTGGGCGCCATCCTGTGGATGCGCCCATGGCAGCGAAG
This sequence comes from Pseudomonas sp. MC6, assembly GCF_054790575.1. NCBI lineage: Bacteria > Pseudomonadati > Pseudomonadota > Gammaproteobacteria > Pseudomonadales > Pseudomonadaceae > Pseudomonas > Pseudomonas sp. MC6. The sequence goes on along the minus strand of NZ_CP186504.1, from coordinate 5,892,706 downwards.
TCAGGCCATGCTCGATCGCCGCGCGCATCAGCTCGTGATAAGCCGGGTGAAATTCCACCAGATCGATGCGATGGCCGTAGCGGTCATGGCTGGCGAACACAGGTTTGTTCTGATTGGCGAGGAACCCGGCTTCCATCAGCGGTCCACCGGCGAGCGCGCCGTAGGCATCGATTCGCGACTCGGCCCAACCGGCACCAAAGCGCCGCGACCACTCCTGCAATGGCAGGTCGATGCGGTACAGGTTGGTACCGTCCAGCGACGGTGGCTGGTTGGTGACTTCGTGGGTTTCGGCGAACTGATGCAGGTTCATGACGGGGCTCCTTAATGCAACCAAGGAACTCAGTTAAGCACCGCACTGCAACCGGTCAAAGTGTCATATCAGCCGAATTTGCGGCGCTTTTACCTTGTCAGCAGCACAGCACCCGCCGTGCCAGCGCAGATTGCAGGTCTTCGAATTTCACCGGTTTGTTCAGGTAATCGATCGCTGCACCGGTGGTGCAAAGCTCTCGATCAGCGTTCAACGCCAGCATGAACACTGGCAGGTTGGCGCATCCGGGTAACGCATGAATCTGGCAGCACAATGACGCGCCTTCATGGCTCGGCAACTGGCAGTCGATCAATACTGCATCCACCGTTTCACGCTGCAGGCATTCGAGCGCCGCCGCACCGTTGTCGGCACTGCGCACGCGGAAGCCGAGCTTGAGCAACATGCCGCGCATCACCAGTTGATTGACGCTGTTGTCGTCCACCAACAACACCGTGCAGTCCTGCGGTGCACGTACGCAATCGTGCGAAGGCGCAGAGATCGGCGCAGTTTCCACCACCGGCAGTTCGAACTCGACATCCAATTGGAAGCGGCTGCCGCGCCCAGGTTCCGAGCGATGAGTGAGTTTGCCGCCGAGCAACTCGACCAACTGTCGGCAGATCGCCAGACCGACGCCCAGCCCGCCGTATTCGCGGGTCATCGAGCCGTCGAGCTGGAAGAAGCGCTGATACATCGTCGCTTCGCCCAGATCGGTGAAACCGATGCCGGTGTCGATCACTGCGAACGACAGCGCCAGACGATTGCCCGTCGACGGTTTGCCGGTCACCCGCAGTGCCAGACCACCGACCCGGGTGAACTTGATCGCGTTATCCAGCAGGCATTCCAGGCATTGCGCGAGTTTGGCGCTGTCGCCGTGCAGGCGATCCGGCAGGGTTGGCAGTACTTCAACCTTGAAGTCCAGCGACTTGCTCGCCGCGTTACCGTCGAACTGTACGCGCAACGCCTCGACCACTGCGCGCAGACTGAAACTGCCCGGCGCAGCCTTGAGTTTGCCAGCCTGCAATTCAGTGAGGGTAAGGATGCCGTTGACCATACGCATCATGTCTCGCGCGGAACCGGCGGCCGTCTGCTGGTATTGCTCCAGCTCCGGATCAAGCTCGACCGTCTGCATCAATTCCAGCGAACCGATCACACCGTTCATTGGCGTGCGCAGTTCGTGGGTCAGGGTCGCCAAGAACTCATCTTTGAGCTTGTTGCTATGGGCCAGTTGCTGGTTGAGCACTTCGAGTTTCTGCCCGGCGTCGTACAGGGTCTGCGCCTGTTGCTCACGCATGGCGTTGATGCGGTCGGCCAGTGCCAGTGACAGCAATGCCACCTCAATGGCCGAACCGATCTGGCTGGCGTACATGGTCAGGAACACGTTCGGCAGCAATCCCAGCACCATCAGCGTGTTGACGATGCCGCCGAGCAGAAACGCCGACCAGGCGATGATGAAATAGCGCGCCACGCGCAAGCCGCGCCACCAGGCCAGAATCCCGGCGGCAAAAATCACCACGGTAAAGGTCAGTGCCAGCGTTGTTGCCAGGCGCAGGGCCAAGGCGTAACTGGTCATCAGCGACAGACCGATGACCAACGCACCGAATGCAATGAGTCCGATCAGCAAACGATCGAGCCAGCGGCTGTGGGTTTTGGTTTGCAGGAAACTGCGGGCGAACTGGCTGCCGAACAAGCCCGCGCAACCGATGAAGAACGGCGTGGCGGCGTTGGCCCACCATGGATTGTCCGGCCAGAAATACTCGACGGCGGCGCCATTCACCGACAACTGATAAAGGCCAAACGAGGCAATATAGAAGATGTAGTAGAGATAGCTGGTATCGCGCACGCTAAGGAAGATGAACAGGTTGTAAACCACCATCCCCAGCAGAACGCCGTAAATGATGCCGAGCACATACAAGCGCACCGGCTGATCTTCGAGGTAAGCCGTGCTTGACCATAACGTCACCGGCGCCTGGATTGACCCTTCGCTGGCCAGTCGCAGATACACGGTCTGCGTTTGATCCGGCTTGAATGAAAGGTCGAACAGATAGTTGTTCTGGCGAATCTCGCGGCTGGCGAACGGCAAGGCATCGCCGGTTTGCCGGACGAGGCGGTAGTCGCCATTGGCGTCGGCCGTATAGAGATCGAGATGGTCGAGCGGTGGATAAGCCAGTTCCAGCAGCCAGGTGCGCTGGGCGGCGGGATTGCTCGGACGATAATGCAGGTCAATCTTCAGCCAGAACGCCGAGCGTGAATAACCGGCATTGAGCGTGGCTTTATCGTGAGGTTTGAAATTGCCGGCGGCAGCTTGCGCACGAACATCGGCAATGCTCGCCTGACCGCTCGGGTCTTCGAACACTTGCAGCGACCGGCCCAGAGGGAGGCTCTGGGTAAATTCGTCGAATTCGACGGCGCTCGCCATAAGGGGCAAGCAGAACAACAACATCAGCAAATAGCGCATTGAAGCCCCAGCGTGGCTCGTCCGGTTGTGTCAGGAAGCCCCCCATTCCCTTTGAGTAGACGTAAAACCGGTATTACCTGTTATTGGTTTGGATCCAGACTAGCATAGCCGTTGATGGCCATTGAGCACCATTGAAATTTTTCCTACAAAGGCTCTAGAACGGGCGTTCCAGAGCAAAGCAGCGAGCTAGAGCTGTTGAGTTGGTCAGCTTGTGACAGAGCGGTCGGATTCTCCTGCCAGATTATCGGCCCGGGACAACGGCACTGAACCCGAAAATCAGCTTTGGTGGTAAGCTCGCGCACCATGAATATCTACAGCTCCCGCCCCGTTGTCCTCTGTCTCTCCGGCCACGACCCAAGTGGTGGCGCCGGCTTGCAGGCAGATATCGAAGCCTTGCTCGCGCAGGGTTGCCATGCGGCTCCGGCCGTCACCGCCCTGACCGTGCAAGACACCGTCAACGTCACTGACTTCCGCGTCCTCGACCGTGAGTGGGTACTGGCTCAGGCCAATGCCGTGCTCAACGACTCCGAAGTCGCTGCGGTCAAACTGGGCATGCTCGGTTCGCTGGAAATGGTCGACACCGTTGTCGAACTGCTTTCGGCGCACCCGCACTTGCCGGTGGTCTGCGACCCGGTGCTGCGCGCCGGTGGTGGCGGTCGCCTGGGCAAGGACGAGGTCGGCTATGCGATGCGCGAGCGTCTGCTGCCGCTGTCGATCATTGCCACGCCTAACCTTCCTGAAGCGCGCATCCTCGCCGAATTGCCAGAAGGCACCGCAGACGAGTGCGCTGAAAAACTCCTGCCGTTCGTCAAAAACCTGCTGATCACCGGCGGCCACGGCGACGAAACTGAAATCCATAACCGCGTGTACAGCCGCGATGGTCTGCGTGAAACCTTTATCTGTCAGCGTCTTCCGGGCAGCTATCACGGTTCCGGTTGCACGTTGGCCAGTGCTTTGGCCGGTCGCCTGGCTCAGGGCGAACACCTCGCCAGCGCCGTGCGCAGTGCATTGGATTACACCTGGCGCACCCTGCGCGATGCCGAACAACTGGGCAAAGGCCAGTTCGTCCCGCGTCGCCTGCCGCTGGATTTCTGCTCGTAACGTCGTGAGGTCTGCCCGATGAAACTACGTGGCCTGTATGCCATTACCGACAGCGCACTGCTGGCGGGCAAGTTTCTGTCTTACGTGGAGGCGGCGCTGGAAGGCGGCGTCACCCTGCTGCAATACCGCGACAAGAGCAACGACGAGGCCCGCCGTCTGCGTGAGGCCGAAGCGCTGCGTGATCTGTGTGAGCGCTACAAGACGCAGTTGATCATCAACGATGACGCTGAACTGGCGGCGCGCCTTAACGTCGGCGTGCACCTCGGCCAGACCGACGGCCCGCTATCGCCGACCCGCGCCCTGCTCGGTTCAAAAGCGATTATCGGTTCGACCTGCCACGCGCAACTCGCGCTGGCCGAACAAGCGGCCAAAGAAGGCGCGAGCTATGTCGCCTTTGGCCGCTTCTTCAACTCCAACACCAAACCCGGCGCGCCGACCTGCAGCCTCGATCTGCTCGACGACGCCAAGCGCACGCTGCACCTGCCGGTCTGCGCGATTGGCGGCATCACCCTCGACAACGCCGCACCGCTGGTGGCCCACGGGGTCGACCTGCTCGCCGTGGTTCACGGACTGTTCGGTGCCGAGAGCAGCGCCGAAGTGACCCGCCGCGCCCGCGCGTTCAATGAATTACTGAAAGTCTGATTTGAGAGCCCGATCATGTCTCGTTCCGAAACCCTGTTTGCCAATGCCCAGAAACATATCCCCGGTGGCGTGAACTCGCCCGTTCGCGCGTTCAAGAGCGTTGGCGGCACGCCGTTGTTCTTCAAGCACGCTGAAGGTGCCTACGTCACTGACGAAGACGACAAGCGTTATGTCGATTACGTCGGCTCGTGGGGTCCGATGATCCTCGGCCACAGCCACCCGGACGTGCTCGACGCGGTGCGTAATCAACTGCAACACGGCTTGTCGTACGGCGCACCAACCGCGATGGAAACCGAGATGGCCGATCTGGTCTGCTCGCTGGTGCCGTCGATGGACATGGTGCGCATGGTCAGCTCCGGCACCGAAGCGACCATGAGCGCGATCCGTCTGGCCCGTGGCTACACCGGCCGCGACAGCATTATCAAGTTCGAAGGCTGCTACCACGGTCACTCCGACAGCCTGCTGGTCAAGGCCGGTTCCGGCGCACTGACCCAAGGCGTACCGAGTTCGGCCGGCGTGCCGGCGGCATTCGCCAAACACACCCTGACCCTGCCGTTCAACGACATCGACGCTGTGGAAAAGATGCTCGCTGAAGTGGGCGAGGACGTGGCGTGTATCATCGTTGAGCCGGTTGCCGGCAACATGAACTGCGTACCACCGGCACCAGGCTTCCTCGAAGGCCTGCGTTCGCTGTGCGACAACCATGGCGTGGTGCTGATTTTCGACGAGGTGATGACCGGTTTCCGCGTTGCCCTCGGTGGTGCTCAGGCGTACTACGGGGTCAATCCTGATTTGACCACCTTCGGCAAAATCATCGGCGGCGGCATGCCGGTCGGCTGTTTCGGCGGCAAGCGCGAAATCATGCAGCGCATCGCGCCGCTGGGCCCGGTGTATCAGGCTGGTACGCTGTCGGGTAATCCGCTGGCGATGGCCGCTGGTTTGACCACGCTGCGTCTGATCAGCCGCCCGGGTTTCCACGCCGAGCTGACTGACTACACCACGCGTCTGCTCGACGGTCTGCAACAGCGCGCTGATGCCGCTGGCATTCCGTTCGTGACCACCCAGGCTGGCGGCATGTTCGGTCTGTACTTCAGCGGCGCCGACGACATCGTCACCTTTGAAGACGTGATGGCCAGCGACGCTGCACTGTTCGGTCGCTTCTTCCACCTGATGCTGGAAGGTGGCGTGTACCTGGCACCGAGCGCCTTCGAAGCCGGTTTCACCTCGATCGCCCACGGCGAAGCCGAGTTGAAACTGACCCTGGACGCAGCCGAACGCGCCTTCGCTGCACTGAAGTAATCGCCGTACCGCTGACGTTGGCTATGGCCAGCGTCAGCATTCACCTACACCCGCGCTGTTTTTCCGATGCTCCTGCTAAAAATCTCCCCTAAAGTGGGCGATATATTCCCCGCGCAGCAGAAAAACGAGTAAAGACTTTGTAAGGTTGGCCCTGCTTATTTCATAATGCGCGCTTATTGGATCCCTCGATGGGTCCGCGTGCCCTTCAGAGGTAAGTCGATTCCCATGAACCGCACCGGCCGCACCCTTGCCTTGGGCTGCCTGTTGCTCCTTCAGCCCCTGCTCGCGCATGCACAAGCAGGCGGCAACTCGTTGTTGATCCCGGCGATGGGTCGTTGCACCCTCAATACTCAGCCGCAAGACGTCACGCAGGCACTGGCCGCCTGCCAGAAAGCGGCGGATGAAGGGGATGCGCAAGCGCAATACGAGTTGGGTGAGTTCTACTACGACGGCAAAAACGCGCCGCGCGACCTCAATCAAGCCCTGAGCTATTTCGAAAAAGCCTCGTTGCAAGGCCACGCTCAGGCTCAGTTCAAGCTCGGCACGATGTTCTTCCACGGTGAAGGCGTGCAGGCCAACAACATTCAGGCGTATATCGTGCTGAAGATGGCCGCGGTCAACGGCGCTGAAGATGCGCTGGATACGGCTGACGAAGTTTCCGAAAAAATGTCCCGCGAAGATCTCGAGACTGCCACGCAAGTGCTCGGGCAAATTTTCCGTAAATACCTGATGGAATTGCAGAGCGCCGATGGGCGTACGCCGTTTTCGCCTCTTCCCTGATTTTTGCGCCGACCTTTCCGGCCCCTTCGCGAGCAGGCTCGCTCCCACATTGGAATGCATTCCCCTGTGGGAGCGAGCCTGCTCGCGAAGAGGCGACTCGGTGTTAAGGCTTACTTCTCAGGCATCGGCATCGGAAACGGCATCACATTGCCGACCGCGCCGCGGGCTTCGCTGATTTTCGGGGTGCCCAGACGCTCCACTTCGTCGATGCGCACAATCGAATGCATCGGCACAAAGCTGCGCACCACGCCTTCGAACTGCGCCTTGAGCTTTTCTTCGCTCGGATCGACGACCACTTGCGTGCGCTCGCCAAAGACGAACTCTTCCACTTCCAGAAAGCCCCACAGATCACTTTGATAGATCTGCTTGGCGTACATTTCGAACACCTGGCCCTGGTTGAGGAAAATCACCTTATAGATTGGAGCTTCGCGTTTGGTCATGGCGGGGGGATAACATCGGGGATAAAAATGAGGGCGCAAACTATAGCATAGCCACCGGACGCGCAGCGGTAGGAACCTGAAGGCTTGTTCCCTATAATGCGCGGTTCTTTGAATCACGTGATGACCCTAATCCATGGCCAAGAAGCTTTACATCGAAACCCACGGTTGCCAGATGAACGAGTACGACAGCTCGCGCATGGTCGATCTGCTGGGTGAACATCAGGCCCTGGAAGTCACCGCACGTGCCGAAGACGCCGACGTGATTCTGCTCAACACCTGCTCGATCCGCGAGCGCGCACAAGATCGCGTGTATTCGCAGCTCGGCCGCTGGCGCGAACTGAAACTGGCCAACCCGGAGATGGTGATCGCCGTCGGCGGTTGCGTGGCCAGCCAGGAAGGCGCGGCGATCCGCGATCGCGCGCCGTACGTCGACGTGGTCTTTGGCCCGCAGACCCTGCACCGCCTGCCGGAAATGATCGACGCCGCGCGCATCACCAAGATGCCGCAGGTCGACGTCTCGTTCCCGGAAATCGAAAAATTCGACCACTTGCCCGAACCGCGCATCGATGGCCCGAGCGCCTACGTGTCGGTGATGGAAGGTTGCAGCAAATACTGCACATTCTGCGTGGTGCCTTATACCCGTGGCGAAGAAGTCAGCCGGCCGTTCGACGACGTGATCGCCGAAGTCATTCACCTCGCCGAAAACGGCGTACGTGAAGTGACGCTGCTGGGGCAGAACGTCAACGGCTATCGCGGTACGACCCATGACGGTCGTCTGGCTGATCTCGCCGAATTGATCCGTGTTGTCGCCGCCATCGACGGCATCGACCGCATTCGCTACACCACTTCGCACCCGCTGGAGTTCTCGGACAGCCTGATCCAGGCCCACGCCGATGTGCCGGAGCTGGTCAAGCACCTGCATTTGCCGGTGCAATCGGGTTCCGACCGGATTCTCGCGGCGATGAAGCGCAACCACACCGCGCTGGAATACAAATCCAAGCTGCGCAAACTGCGCGCTGCCGTGCCGGGCATTTGCATCAGCTCGGACTTCATCGTCGGTTTCCCCGGCGAGACCGAGAAAGACTTCGAACAGACCATGAAGCTGATTGCCGACGTCGGTTTCGATTTCTCTTATTCCTTCGTCTATAGCCAGCGCCCGGGCACCCCGGCTGCCGATCTGGCGGACGACACCCCGGAAGAGCTGAAGAAGGAACGCCTGAACGCGCTGCAGCACCGTCTGAATCAGCAAGGTTTCGAGATCAGCCGACAAATGGTCGGTTCGATCCAGCGCATTCTGGTGACCGATTATTCGAAGAAAGACCCGGGCGAACTGCAAGGGCGCACCGAGAATAATCGTATCGTCAACTTCCGCTGCGACAATCCGACCTTGATCGGCCAGTTCGCCGACGTGCATATCGACGCGGCGCAGCCGCACTCGCTGCGCGGCTCGCTGATCCAATAAATGCAAAAGATCGCAGCCTTCGGCAGCTCCTACATGGATTACATTCCCCTGTAGGAGCTGCCGAAGGCTGCGATCTTGACGGTCTCGACGCCAAGAATATTTAAGAGCTTTCGCACCCACGCCTCTGGCGTTATCCTTGATTTCATCTTAATTGCCCCAGGGCGGCTAAATACGACCTTGAACGCACCCATAGAACCACATCGTTTTATCCTCGAGCCCTTTGAGGCTCGCCGCTTCGCCAATCTGTGCGGGCAATTCGACGAGCATTTACGCTTGATCGAACAGCGCCTGACCATCGAGATCCGCAACCGCGGAAACCAGTTCGAGCTGATCGGCGACCCCAAACTCACCACGTCTGCGGAAAATCTGATTCGTCGCCTGTACCGGGAAACCAAGGGTTCAGAGCTGTCGCCAGATACGGTGCACCTGTTCCTGCAGGAATCGTCCGTCGTCGAGCTGGACAACCACGCCCCCGCCGAAGCCTCCGTCGCCCTGCGCACCAAGAAAGGCATGATTCGCCCGCGCGGCTTGAATCAGTTGCGCTACGTGAAGGAAATCCTCGGCAACGACATCAACTTCGGCATTGGTCCGGCCGGTACCGGCAAGACTTATCTGGCCGTTGCTTGCGCTGTCGATGCACTGGAGCGTGAGCAAATTCGCCGCATCCTGCTGGTGCGTCCGGCGGTTGAAGCGGGTGAAAAACTCGGCTTCCTGCCCGGCGACCTGTCGCAGAAGATCGACCCGTATCTGCGCCCGCTCTACGACGCGCTCTACGAAATGCTCGGCTTCGAATACGTGGCCAAACTGATCGAACGTCAGGTGATTGAAGTTGCGCCGCTGGCCTACATGCGCGGTCGTACGCTGAATAACAGCTTCATCATTCTCGACGAGAGCCAGAACACCACCGTCGAACAGATGAAGATGTTCCTGACCCGGATCGGCTTCGGTTCCACCGCCGTCATCACCGGTGACATTACCCAGGTCGACCTGCCGAAAGGCACCAAGTCGGGTCTGCACCATGTGATCGAAGTGCTCAAAGACGTGCCGGGTATCAGCTTCACTCACTTCCAGCCTAAAGACGTCGTGCGCCATCCTTTGGTCCAGCGGATCGTCGAAGCCTACGAGCGCTTCGAAAACCGAGACGAAGCCCCCAAGGACACCTCGCGAAATGCTTGAGCTAGACCTGCAAATCGCGACTGAAGCAAACGCGCCGAGTGAAGCCGACTTCCGTTTGTGGTGCGAACTGGCCCTGCGCCAGCGCACCGCCGACTCGGAAATGACCATTCGTCTGGTCGACGAGGAAGAAGGCCGCGAGCTCAATCACACCTGGCGTCACAAGGATTACGCGACCAACGTCCTGTCGTTCCCGGCCGAAGTGCCCGACGAGTTTCTCGACATCCCATTGCTTGGCGATCTAGTGATCTGCGTGGCCGTGGTCGAACGCGAAGCCGCCGAACAGGGCAAGGAACTAAAGGCCCATTGGGCGCATCTGGTCATTCACGGCTGCTTGCATCTGCTTGGTTACGACCATATGGATGACGAGGAAGCCGAAGAAATGGAAGCACTGGAACGCGAGTTGCTTGCCGAATTGGGCTATCCCGATCCGTACGCGGACGACGAAACCGAAACATCCCCTATCGTTACAACAAAGGATTCAGAGTAATCGCTATGAGCGAAGATCGATCGAGCAACGGGCAGAAGTCATGGCTGGGTAAACTGACCCAGGCTTTTGCCCACGAGCCGAAGAACCGCCAGGAGCTCCTCGAGCTGCTGCGTGATGCGCATCAGAACAAACTGCTGGACAGCGAAGCGCTGGCCATTGTCGAAGGCGCCATTCAGGTGGCTGACCTGCAAGTACGCGACATCATGGTGCCGCGCTCGCAGATGATCAGCATCAAGGCGACCCAGACACCCCGTGAATTCCTCCCCGCAGTGGTCGACTCGGCCCACTCGCGCTATCCGGTCATCGGCGAAAGCCATGACGACGTGATGGGCGTGCTGCTGGCCAAGGATCTGCTGCCGCTGATCCTCAAGGAGAATGGCGACAGCTTCAACATCAAGGACCTGCTGCGCCCGGCCACCTTCGTGCCGGAGTCCAAGCGCCTGAACGTGTTGCTGCGTGAGTTTCGCGCTAACCACAACCACATGGCCATCGTCATCGACGAATACGGCGGCGTGGCGGGCTTGGTGACCATCGAAGACGTGCTGGAACAGATCGTCGGCGACATCGAAGACGAGCACGACGTCGAAGAAGACAGCTACATCAAGCCGCTGCCCAGTGGCGACTTCCTGATCAAGGCCCTGACGCCGATCGAGAACTTCAACGAGTTCTTCGACAGCGAATTCTCCGACGATGAATTCGACACCGTCGGCGGCCTGGTTATGAGCGCGTTCGGACACTTGCCAAAACGCAACGAAATCACTGAAATCGGCGCCTATCGTTTCCGCATCCTGAACGCCGACAGTCGTCGGATTCATTTGCTGCGACTGACGCCAATCGCCCGGTAAAAAATCTAAGGACTGAAATGCGCTGGACAACCCGCCCCGGCTGGCCCGGTAACCTGCTGGCCGTGGCGGCCGGTGCAATCACCACCTTCGCTCTGGCACCGTTCAACATCTGGCCGCTGGCTTTGCTGGCGGTCGGCTTGTTCTATGCCGGCTTGCGCGAACTGAGCCCGCGTCAGGCGCTGGGCCGTGGCTGGTGCTTCGGTTTCGGCCTGTTCGGTGCCGGCACCAGTTGGATCTATTACAGCATTCACCACTTCGGCGGCGCTTCGGTGCTGCTGGCCGGGTTCCTGATGCTGCTGTTCACAGCGGCGATTGCCTGGTTCTTCGCCCTGCCCGCCTGGTTATGGGCGCGCTGGTTACGCCGTAACGAAGCGCCGCTGGCCGACGCCCTCGCGTTTGCCGCACTGTGGGTCGCTCAGGAAATGTTTCGCGGCTGGTTCCTCACCGGTTTCCCGTGGCTGTATTCGGGCTACAGTCAGCTCGACGGCCCGTTGGCCGGGCTTGCACCGGTCGGTGGCATGTGGTTGGTGGGGTTCGTGTTGGCATTGACTGCAGCACTGATCTACAACGCACCGCGCTTGCTGCAAAGCGGCCGCAAAACTTTTATTGTGGCGGGCCTGGTGCTGTTGGTCGGGCCGTGGATCGCCGGCATTACGCTTAAGGGTCACGCCTGGACAAGTCCGTCGGGCGCGCCTTTGAGCGTTGCTGCGATTCAGGGCAACGTCGCGCAAAGCATGAAATGGGATCCGGCCGAGCTGAACGCGCAGTTGGCGTTGTACCGCGATCTGAGTTTCCGTTCGAAACCGGTGGATCTGCTGATCTGGCCGGAAACCGCTGTGCCGGTGCTCAAGGAGTCCGCCGAGGGCTACCTCAGCATGATGGGCAACTTCGCCGCCGAGCGTAAATCAGCGCTGATCACCGGCGTGCCGATTCGCGAAATGGTTCGTCACGAAAAACGCTTCTTCAACGGCATCACCGTCGTCGGCGAAGGCGATGGTACTTATCTGAAACAGAAACTGGTGCCGTTTGGCGAGTACGTGCCGTTGCAGGACGTCTTGCGTGGCTTGATCGCGTTCTTTGATTTGCCGATGTCTGACTTCGCCCGTGGCCCGGCCGATCAGGCGTTGTTGCAAGCCAAGGGTTATCAGATTGCGCCATTCATCTGCTACGAAGTGGTGTACCCGGACTTCGCGGCTGGTTTGTCGGCACGCAGTGATCTGCTGCTGACAATCAGCAACGACACATGGTTCGGCACCTCGATTGGTCCGCTGCAACATTTGCAGATGGCGCAAATGCGTGCACTGGAAGCCGGGCGCTGGATGATCCGCGCAACCAACAACGGCGTGACCGGGTTGATCAACCCGTTCGGGCAGATCACCGAGCAGATTCCGCAGTTCGAACAAGGGATTTTGTACGGTGAAGTGGTGCCGATGCACAACCTGACGCCGTACCTGCAATGGCGCTCGTGGCCGTTGATCATTGTCTGCTTGCTGCTGTTTGGCTGGGCACTGATGGCCAGCCGGATGTCGAAAACCCTCTAAAGCAAAAGATCGCAGCCTTCGGCAGCTCCTACATGGGATCTGTATTTTTCCCTGTAGGAGCTGCCGCAGGCTGCGATCTTTTGCTCTTCAGCGGTAAAACAGTGAATACCCCACCTGCCCCACCGCTTCATTCAGCAACTGCCCGCTCTGCCAGATCGATTTGAATTCCGGCAGCCAGCCACCAAACGGTCTTGCATTATCGGTCCCCAGAAACCCGACCGGCGCCGGCACCACTTCAAATCCCGCCTGCTGAAAACTCCACACCGAGCGCGGCATATGCCACGCCTGTGTGACCACGACCACACGTTTGATCCCCTGCGGCAACAAGATACCAGCCGTGAATTTCGCGTTTTCCCACGTGGTACGGCTTTCACCTTCCTGCCAGCGCACCGTCACACCGAAATCATCGCGCAATGAATCCGCCATCAACTTCGCCTCGGTCGGCGGCGTTCCGTAATGCAAGCCACCGGTGGTCAGAATCGGCAAGCCCGATGCCTTGGCCAGACGCGCCGCATAACGCTGACGCTCAAGCCCCACGCCAGTCGGCTGATCCTCGCCCCACGCCAGATCGCCGCGCTCGCGTCCGGAACCCAGCACCACGATCGCATCGGCCCGTTGCGCCAGCGTCGCCCATTCTTCAAGGGCCAGCGGTGGCTCGCGCTCCAGCGCTTTCGCGCCCCATTGCACGACCACCGGCAAGCTCATCAGCCACAATCCGCCAAAGCCAAGGGCAAAACACACGCCCGCCAGGCGCGGCCGTGAGCGGCGCAGCCACCATGCAACCAGCAACAACAGCAAGAGAATGCCGGGCGGCAATAAAAGTTGTTTGATGAAATAACGAAAGGGCATCGAGCATCTCCAGAGATGCCCGAAGCCTAAGAGTGTTAATAAAGCGTTACAACCAATAGGTGGGATCCTGTTGAAAAAGATCCGGTTCTTGACCTGCCATGCGCTTACTTGGCCTGCACAGAGCGAACCTTGACGGCGTCTCTGCCGGGTGCCTTGTCCTTGAGCCAGATGACCTTGGCCGAATGTGCTGCATCGAGCTGCTTCACTGCCTGTGACAAGCATCCGTGCGATTCACGTTCACTACGATCCAGATAGGCCTTGACCAGTTTGAACTCGGCGGGACTCAAGCCACGCAATTCCAGTTCCAGGGGGCGCTCGTCGCGCAGCCGGTCAGCGGTTTTTACAGCGTCCAGGGCCATTCCCAGACGATCGATCAACCTCTCGTACAACTCGGGTTTCGTCACGTTTTTTTGCCGTTGCTCCACCATCCCTCACCTCATTGAAGATAAGACTCACTCCCCAGTTAGAGCTTAGCTTCGCTGCACAAACCGGCTGTACGCCGCGACCAACGGCCCTCGCCATGGATTTGCCGGGACAAACAGCTGTAATCAGGGTTTCCCTAGGCCAAGCGCGGTCATGTATGCTACGGCGCTTCCTGTAATTCCACTTCCAGCTCGTCCGGGCCACCCCGGAACCTGCGTTGAAGAGGATTAGGCCACCCCTATCCAGTACAAAAGTAGCCATGCACGAACAATATCAGCCCCGTGAAATCGAAGCCGCCGCCCAGTCGTTCTGGGACGAGCAAAAGTCCTTTGAAGTCAGTGAACAGCCAGGCAAGGAAACTTACTACTGCCTGTCGATGTTCCCTTACCCCAGCGGCAAGCTACACATGGGGCACGTGCGCAACTACACCATCGGCGACGTGATCTCCCGCTACCAGCGCATGCTCGGCAAAAACGTTCTGCAACCGATGGGTTGGGACGCGTTCGGCATGCCGGCGGAAAACGCCGCGATGAAGAACAACGTCGCCCCGGCCAAGTGGACCTACGAAAACATCGCCTACATGAAAACCCAGCTGCGCAGCCTGGGTCTGGCGGTCGACTGGTCGCGCGAAGTGACTACCTGCAAGCCGGATTACTACCGTTGGGAACAATGGCTGTTCACTCGCCTGTTCGAAAAAGGCCTGATCTACCGTAAAAACGGCACCGTGAACTGGGACCCGATCGATCAGACCGTTCTCGCTAACGAACAGGTGATCGACGGTCGCGGCTGGCGCTCCGGCGCGCTGATCGAAAAGCGCGAAATCCCGATGTACTACTTCAAGATCACCGCGTACGCGGATGAGCTGCTGGAGAGCCTCGACGAGCTGACTGGCTGGCCTGAACAGGTCAAGACCATGCAGCGCAACTGGATCGGCAAATCCCGCGGCATGGAAGTGCAGTTCCCGTACAACGTCGATTCCATCGGCGAAGCCGGCGCTCTGAAAGTCTTCACCACCCGTCCGGACACCCTGATGGGCGCGACCTATGTCGCCGTGGCTGCCGAGCACCCACTGGCCACCCTGGCCGCAAAAAACAACACCGAGCTGCAAGCGTTCATCGCTGAATGCAAGGGCGGCAGCGTGGCTGAAGCCGACGTTGCCACACAAGAGAAGAAAGGCCTGCCAACCGGCCTGTTCGTCGAGCACCCACTGACTGGCGAAAAACTGCCGGTGTGGGTCGCCAACTACGTGCTGATGCATTACGGCGACGGCGCTGTCATGGCGGTACCGGCGCACGACGAGCGCGATTTCGAATTTGCCCACAAGTACAACCTGCCGGTGAAATCGGTAGTGCGTACCAGCTCTGGCGACAGCAACCCTGCCCCTTGGCAAGACGCCTACGGTGAGCACGGCACGCTGATCAACTCCGGCGAGTTCGACGGTCTCGACTTCGCCGGCGCGTTCGATGCCATGGAAGTCGCCCTGATCAAGAAAGAACTGGGCGCCTCGCGCACTCAGTTCCGTCTGCGCGACTGGGGCATCAGCCGCCAGCGCTACTGGGGCTGCCCGATCCCGATCATCCACTGTGATGCTTGCGGTGACGTGCCGGTGCCGGAAGATCAACTGCCTGTGGTCCTGCCGGAAGACGTGGTGCCGGACGGCGCCGGTTCGCCGCTGGCGCGCATGCCGGAGTTCTACGAGTGCTCCTGCCCGAAATGCGGTCAGCCTGCCAAGCGTGAAACCGACACCATGGACACTTTCGTCGAATCGTCGTGGTACTACGCCCGTTATGCCTCGCCGCACTTTGAAGGTGGCCTGGTAGAAAAATCCGCAGCCGACCACTGGTTGCCGGTGGATCAGTACATCGGCGGTATCGAACACGCGATTCTGCACCTGCTCTACGCGCGCTTCTTCCACAAGTTGATGCGTGACGAAGGCCTGGTCAGCTCCAACGAGCCGTTCAAGAACCTGCTGACCCAAGGCATGGTGATCGCCGAGACTTACTACCGTCGCGAAACCAACGGTGCTTACACCTGGTTCAACCCGGCGGACGTGGAACTCGAGCGCGACAGCAAAGCCAAGGTCATCAGCGCCAAGTTGACATCCGACGGCCTGCCGGTGGAAATCGGTGGCACCGAGAAAATGGCCAAGTCGAAGAACAACGGCGTCGACCCACAGTCGATGATCGATCAGTTCGGCGCCGACACCTGCCGCCTGTTCATGATGTTCGCCTCGCCACCTGACATGAGCGCCGAATGGTCCGACTCCGGCGTTGAAGGTTCGCACCGTTTCCTCAAGCGCGTCTGGCGCCTGGCGCAAGCTCACGTCAGCCAGGGTCTGCCGGGCAAACTGGACATCGCCAGCCTGAACGACGAACAAAAAGCCGTTCGCCGCTCGATCCACCTGGCCATCAAGCACGCCAGCCACGATGTCGGCCAGAACCACAAATTCAACACCGCCATCGCCCAAGTGATGACACTGATGAACGTGCTGGAAAAAGCCGCGCAAAGCACCGAACAGGATCGCGCACTGGTTCACGAAGGTCTGGAAGCGGTGACCTTGCTGCTGGCACCGATCACCCCGCACATCAGCCACGAGCTGTGGAGTCAGTTGGGGCACGCCGGTGCCGTCATTGACGCTGGCTGGCCAGCAGTGGATGACGGTGCCTTGGTGCAGGACAGCCTGCCCCTGGTTATCCAGGTCAACGGCAAGCTGCGTGGCCAGATCGACATGCCAGCCAGCGCAACCCGTGAAGAAGTGGAAGCGGCAGCGCGCGCCAACGAAAACGTACTGCGTTTCGTCGACGGTCTGACCATTCGTAAAGTGATCGTAGTGCCCGGGAAACTGGTCAATATCGTCGCCAGCTAATTGGATCGGGCGTCAGGTTCGCCTGACGCCAAGTAAAACCTTTCGGGCCGCACCGTCGGCCCACGTGGTTTCAAGGGGAGCAACACAATGATCAAACGCAATCTGCTGGTGATGGGCCTCGCCGTTCTGTTGAGCGCCTGCGGTTTCCAGCTGCGCGGCACCGGCACCAACGAGCTGTCAATCAAGGAACTTGATCTGAGCGCCCGCAACGCCTACGGCGAAACGGTCACGCAACTGCGTCAGGTGCTGGAGTCGAGCGGCGTCAAGGTTTACAGCGGCGCACCGTACAAGCTGTTCCTGGCTGACGAGCAGGAAAGCCAGCGCATCCTCAGCTACGCCGGTGCTGGCCGTACGGGTGAATATCAAGTCAATACGGTCCTGAACTACGAGATCCGTGGCGACAAAAACCTGCAACTGCTGAGCGACAAGCTGGAAGTGCAGAAAGTGTTCATTCACGACGGTAACAACCTCGTGGGCTCCGATCAGGAAGCCAATGACGCCCGCCGCGAAACCCGCCGCGAACTGGTTCAGCGCATGATGCTGCGTCTGCAGCAACTGACGCCGGGCCAACTGCAACAACTGCAGCAAGCGGCCAATGATCGCGCCAAGGCAGAAGCCGATGCACTGCAAGCGGCGCAAAAGGCTGAAGCGGAAACCCCGCGTCAGTCGCCGCTCGAAATTCCGCAGCAGTAAGACGTTCGGGGCGCTCAGGCGCCCCGTTCGACATTTCTTATGAAGCTCGCTCCCGCTCAACTCGGTAAACACCTGCAAGGTGCTCTCGGCCCCGTCTACATCATCAGCGGCGATGATCCGCTGTTGTGTCAGGAAGCCGCCGACGCCATCCGCAGTGCTGCGCGCCAGCAAGGTTTCGACGAACGCCAGGTCTTCTCTGCCGACGCCAATTTCGATTGGGGCACGCTGTTGCAGGCCGGCGCCAGCATGTCGTTGTTCGCCGAAAAGCGCCTGCTGGAACTGCGCCTGCCCTCGGGCAAACCCGGTGACAAAGGTGCTGCTGCATTCATCGAATACTGCTCGCGTCCCGCTGAAGACACGGTGCTGCTGATCAGCCTGCCCAAGATGGATGGCAGCGCGCAGAAGACCAAGTGGGGCAAGGCGTTGGTCGAAGGCCAGCAAACCCAGTTCATCCAGATCTGGCCGGTAGACGCCAATCAACTGCCGAGCTGGATTCGTCAGCGTCTGTCGCAGGCCGGTTTGTCGGCCAGCCAGGACGCGGTCGAATTGATTGCTGCACGTGTCGAGGGCAACTTGCTCGCCGCCGCGCAGGAAATCGAAAAGCTCAAGCTGATGGCTGAAGGTGGGCAAATCACCGTTGAAACCGTGCAGGCTGCCGTAGCCGACAGTGCGCGATTCGACGTGTTTGACTTGACTGATGCCGTGCTCAACGGCGAGCCGGCTCACGCATTGCGCATGCTGGAAGGCTTGCGCGGTGAAGGTGTCGAACCGCCGGTGATTCTCTGGGCGCTGGCACGGGAGTTGCGCCTGCTGGCCAACATCTCGTTGCAATACAGCCAGGGCACCCCGCTGGACAAGTGCTTCAGTCAGGCGAAA
The DNA here is from genome assembly GCF_054790575.1 of Pseudomonas sp. MC6. Classification (NCBI taxonomy): domain Bacteria; kingdom Pseudomonadati; phylum Pseudomonadota; class Gammaproteobacteria; order Pseudomonadales; family Pseudomonadaceae; genus Pseudomonas; species Pseudomonas sp. MC6. The sequence goes on along the minus strand of NZ_CP186504.1, from coordinate 5,874,464 downwards.
CCGCCGGTCTGGGACAAGCGCAAACCACTGATGAGCAAAGCCCTGCAGCGCTATTCGGCGCAACGCTGGGCGCAATTGTTGCTCGAAGCGCAGCGTATTGATGCGCAGATCAAAGGCCAGGCTGCCGGTTCGCCGTGGATGAGCCTGAGTCGCTTGGCATTGTTGATGTCCGGCCAGCGTCTGACACTCCCCGCCGAATAACCTGTTGTAGCGCATAACGGCCATTCGCGAGCAGGCTCGCTCCCACATTGAAATGCATTCCAAATGTGGGAGCGAGCCTGCTAGCGAAAGCGCCAGAACATTCCCACACAACAGGCACTGGACAGACGCTCGACATCGGCAGATTATTTCCCCCGCAAAACCCACTCACTCGAGAGAGTCCTCATGAGCAAAAAGCCATCGAAACATGGTCCCAACAAGGCCAAATCCATCGTCGCCCAACCCCTGTTTCGCAGTCGTCAGGAACGACCAACCAAGGGTAAAGGCAGCTACCGCCGCGAAGCCTTCCAGTCTGACAGCTGGGAGGCTTCTTACTTTCTGGCCGCTTAAAGCGCAGTACCCCCCGGTCATGTTAAGGTCTGCACCTGATTCGTTTTCCTGGAACTGTGCATGCCCCTAAGTCTTTCCCGTCGTTGGCCTCTGTTCGCCAATTGATCGCTGCCTCCAGCTTCATTCTGCTTGTCGCCTGTGCGGAAAAACCGACCGCCGCCGATGCGCAACCCCTTCAAGCCGCGCCTGTCGCCACGGCCCCAGCGATCATCCCGCCGGTAGTGCCGTCCGCCGACCCACTTGATCTTCAGCCGACCCAGACTTTTGCCGAATGGCAGGCAGGCTTTCGCAAAGATGCACTGGCCGCCGGGATTCGCGCCGACCTGTTCGATCGCGCCTTTGCCAATGTCAGCTTCGACGCCAGTGTGATTCGTGCCGACCGCAGTCAGCCGGAATTCTCCCGCCCGGTGTGGGAATACCTCGACGGCGCGCTGTCGCCTCTGCGCGTGCGCAAGGGCCAGGCACTGATCAGCCAGTACGCCGATATTCTGCAAAGCATCGAACAGCGTTATGGCGTTGACCGCCAGGCGCTGGTCTCGGTGTGGGGCATGGAAAGCAACTTCGGCCAGTTCCAGGGCAGCAAGTCGGTGATCAACTCGCTGGCCACCCTCGCCTACGAGGGCCGCCGTCCGGGCTTTGCCCACGCTCAATTGATCGCCGCCCTGCAGATCCTGCAACAGGGCGATATCACGCCGGAGAAGATGCTCGGCTCGTGGGCTGGCGCGATGGGTCAGACCCAGTTCATTCCGACCACCTACAATACCCATGCCGTGGACTTTGACGGCGATGGCCGCCGCGATATCTGGGGCAGCCCTGCCGATGCGCTGGCATCAACTGCGCATTACCTGCAAAGTTCCGGCTGGCAGCGTGGCCAGCCATGGGGTTTTGAGGTGCAATTGCCGAGCAGTTTCAATTACACGCTGGCTGATGGCGCGATTCGCAAGAGCGTCGCCGAATGGCGTCTGTTGGGCGTGACTCTGCCGAATGGCGGTCAGGTGCCAGCAGGCTCTGAACAGCTGTCTGCCGCCCTGCTGCTGCCGGCTGGTTATCGTGGGCCGGCGTTCCTGATCCTCGACAACTTCCGCGCGATCCTCAAGTACAACAACTCGTCGTCGTACGCGCTGGCAGTGAGCCTGTTGTCCGAGCGTTTCAGCGGTGGCGGCTTGATCAACGGCAGTTGGCCGAAAGATGACCTGCCGCTGAGCCGCACCGAGCGTATGGAATTGCAGACCTTGCTGAGCGCACGCAATTACGATGCCGGTACAGCGGACGGGATCATTGGTGCCAATACGCGTAAAGCGATTCGCAGTGCCCAGCAATCGTTTGGCTGGCCGGCGGACGGGTATCCGACGCACAAGTTGCTGGAAAGCCTGCGAGGACAATAAAGCAAGATCAAAAGATCGCAGCCTGCGGCAGCTCCTACAGGGATCGCATTCCAATGTAGGAGCTGCCACAGGCTGCGATCTTTTGCTTTATCGGGTCACTACATCCTGCTCAAGCATCAATTCCTGCTTCCCCGCATCCAGCCGCACCAACGCACCCATCGGCAGCGTCAGGTTCGGATCGCAATGGCCGCTGCGCCACCCTGACAACACCGGAATCCGCAACGGCTCGAAGGTCTGCTTGAGCAAGCGGTTCAGCGCTTCAATATCCACTCCCGCAACATCCCCGACCAACACGCCACGCAACTTCGCCAACTTGCCGGCCAGACGCATCTGGGTCAGCAGGCGGTCGATGCGATACAGCGGCTCGTTGATGTCTTCGATCAGCAGAATCACCCCCTCGACATCGATTTCGTAAGGCGTACCCAACGTCGAAGCGATCATCGCCAGATTACCGCCGAGCAAGCGTCCGTGCGCGATGCCAGGTTCGACGGTAGTCAACGGATAAGCCACCGGATGGCTCAGCACACTCCCCGCCTTCAATTGCCCGCGCAGCATGGCGAAGAACGAAGTCACCGTCGGCGGCTCTTTGTCGCCCAACAGATCGGCGTTGAGCAGTGGCCCGTGAAAGGTCACAAATCCGGCATAACGACTGATGGCCAGGTGCAGCGCGGTGATATCGCTGTAGCCAACGAAGGGCTTGGCGTTGCAGCTCAGCAGGTCGTAGTCGATGCGGTCGAGCAATCGCGGCGTGCCGTAGCCACCGCGCAGGCAAATGATCGCATCGACCTCGGGATCAGCGAACGCCGCGTGCAGGTCACGCAGGCGTACATCGTCACTACCGGCCAGATAGCCATCCTTTTCATAGACACCGGGAAACACCTTCAGCCCATAGCCACGGGCGCGCATCCATTGCAGCGCCTTGTCGGTGTCCAGAGTACCGGGACCGGCAGGTGCAATAACGCCGATCAGTCCCTCTGAAGGCAGTGCGGGCACGGCTCTGTGCGGACAAAGTGTGTGGGTCGGTCGAACGGTCATCCTTGGATCTCCCTGTGAAGTCATGCACACACAGTAGTCAGGAACGGCGGCAAACAGAAGAGGGTCAGGCACGCCGTGGATTGAAGGAAAAATCAGCAGAGAAGGTAATCCGGGCAAAAAAATGCCCGCCGGGCATTAAAGCCTCGGCGGGCATTTTTTCATTCAGCGCGGGATCAGGAACCCAGCAGCTCAGCCTTGACCAGCTTGGCCTGCTCGTCGGCGTGGTACGAAGAACGCACCAACGGGCCCGACGCAACGTTCTTGAAGCCCATCTTGTAACCTTCCTCGGCGAACCAGGCGAAAGTGTCCGGGTGCACGAATCGCTGCACCGGCAAGTGGCTGCGCGAAGGCTGCAGGTACTGACCGAGGGTCAGCATGTCGATGTCGTGTTCGCGCATGCGCTTCATGACTTCGATGACTTCCTCGTCGGTCTCGCCCAGCCCCAGCATCAGGCCGGATTTGGTCGGAATGTGCGGCATCATCTGCTTGAAGCGCTGCAGCAGGGTCAGCGACCACTGGTAATCCGAACCCGGACGCGCAGCCTTGTACAGGCGCGGCACGGTTTCCAGGTTGTGGTTGAACACATCCGGCGGCTCGGCTGCGGTGATTTCCAGGGCAACATCCATGCGACCACGGTAGTCCGGAACCAGAGTTTCCAGCTGCACGTTCGGCGACAGTTTGCGGATTTCGCGGATGCAATCGGCAAAGTGCTGGGCACCGCCGTCACGCAGGTCGTCGCGGTCAACCGAAGTGATCACCACGTACTTGAGCTTGAGGTCGGCAATGGCGATGGCCAGGCTTTCCGGCTCGTTGACGTCCAGTGGCTTCGGACGACCGTGGCCAACGTCGCAGAACGGGCAGCGACGGGTGCAGATGTCACCCATGATCATGAAGGTCGCGGTGCCGCCGGAGAAGCACTCGCCGAGGTTCGGGCAGGACGCTTCTTCGCAAACGCTGTGCAGCTTGTGCTTGCGCAGCAGGCTCTTGATCCGGTCGACTTCCGGCGAAACCGGGATGCGGACGCGAATCCAGTCAGGCTTTTTCGGCAGCTCGGTGGTCGGAATGATCTTTACCGGGATGCGTGCAACCTTCTCGGCGCCGCGCAGCTTGACGCCGGCTTCTACCTTGGGACGCGGGGCCGGGCGCTCGGTCACGTCGAGCGTCGGGATCATGGTTTGCACTGCATCAGTAGTCATATCAGTCGATTCCGCCCGTCAGGGTCGTCTGCTCAGCATAGTCGAGGTGTTTGACGAGCTGCGCGCGCAGCCGGGCACTTACCTCGGCAAATTCAATCGATCCTGCGTGATCGCTCAGCTGGGTCATCGCCAGCCCGGCATAGCCGCAGGGATTAATCCGTCGAAACGGTTCCAGGTTCATATCCACGTTCAGGGCCAGGCCATGAAAGGAACAACCGTGGCGAATCCGCAAACCCAGAGAAGCGATTTTCGCTCCATCGACATAGACGCCGGGAGCATCTGGCTTGGCTGCAGCGGTTACGCCGTAGCTGGCCAGCAGTTCAATCAGGCAAAGCTCCATGCGGCTGACCAGATCACGCACGCCGAAACCCAGCTTGCGCACATCCAGCAGCAGATAGGCCACCAACTGGCCGGGACCATGATAAGTCACCTGCCCGCCGCGATCGACCTGCACCACCGGGATATCGCCCGGCAGCAACAGGTGTTCGGCCTTGCCGGCCTGGCCCTGAGTGAACACCGGTGGGTGCTCGACGAGCCAGATTTCGTCGGCGGCATCGCTGCCGCGTTCGTTGGTGAAGCGCTGCATGGCATGCCAGACCGGCTCGTAGGCCATCTGGCCGAGCTCACGAAAGCCCAGCGTGCCCGGCATCACAACACCATATGCACGAAGCCGGTCGCCCGCAGTTCGCTGTTGATGTTGTACAGCTGATCCTGGTCGGTCGCGACGATGTGCAACTGAATGGTGGTGTACTTGCCGTTGGTACTTTGACGCTCGTCGATGCGCTCATCATTGATGGTCGCATGTTTTTTGACGATGTCGATGATCTTGTCTTTGTTGCCCACACCGGTATCGCTGATCACCTTAACGGGATAATCCGTGACAGGGAATTCGATCTTTGGCGCCTTTACTTCGGTATCGGTCATGGCGTAACGGCCTCTTGAGCGCAAGCCGTGATAACGCGCATGGCCCCGCACCGGATCGGGGCGGGGCCATGCAGGTCAACACAAATCAGTTGAACAAGCCGTAGAAGAATAGACGGATGCTATCCCACATGCGGCGGAAGATACCACCCTCCTCGACGCCATCCAGAGCGATCAGGTCAGCGCTGTGCACGACCTTGTCTTCCAGTTTGACTTCGACTTTACCGATCACGTCGCCCTTGGCGATTGGCGCGGTCAGTTGCGGGTTCATGGTCATGCTCGCAGCAAGCTTCTTCAGCTGGCCTTTTGGCAGGGTCATGGTCAGGTCTTCAGCCAGGCCGGCCTTGACTTGATTGGTGGTGCCTTTCCACACCGGGGCCTGAGCCAGTTCGGTGCCCTTCTGATAGAAGGTCTGGGTTTCGAAGAAGCGGAAGCCGTAGGTCAGCAGCTTCTGGGTTTCAGCGGCGCGAGCCACTTCGCTGTTGGTGCCGAACACCACCGCGATCAGGCGCTGGCCGTCACGTACCGCCGAGGACACCATGCAGTAGCCGGCTTCGTCGGTGTGACCGGTTTTCAGACCGTCAACGGTCTTGTCGCGCCACAGCAGCAGGTTGCGGTTAGGCTGCTTGATGCCGTTCCAGAAGAACTCTTTCTGCGAGTAGATCGCGTAGTGAGCCGGATCTTCATGGATGATCGCACGGGCCAGGATCGCCATGTCGTGAGCCGACGAGTAGTGCTCAGGGTTTGGCAGACCGGTCGGGTTCATGAAGTGGGAATTAGTCATGCCCAGATCAGTCACAGTCTTGTTCATCAGGTCGGCAAATGCATCTTCGCTGCCGGCGATGTGCTCGGACAGCGCCACGCTGGCGTCGTTGCCGGACTGGATAATGATGCCGTGCAGCAGGTCGCTGACAGTCACCTGCGAGCCGACTTTGATGAACATCCGCGAACCGCCGGTACGCCAGGCGTTTTCGCTGACGGTCACCGGATCGTTTTCACCGATCTGGCCACGACGGATTTCCAGGGTCGCGATGTACGCGGTCATCAGCTTGGTCAGGCTGGCCGGTGGCAGACGCTGGTCGCCATTGTTCTCGACCAGCACGTTGCCGCTGCTGGCATCCATCAGAACGTAGGCTTTGGCGGCCAGTTGCGGTGGCGACGGCATCATCTCGGCCGCGAAGGCGGCTGGCGAGAGGAGCAGCGGGACTAGCAGACACAGGCGTTTGGCAAAGGTGGTGATGTTCATCCGTCTCTCGAAATCGCTAATGGAAACTGTCCTTGCGGACAAAATTTAATCAGATGACTTTCTAACGAGCCATCGCGTGTTCAGTTGCTCACTCCAGTCACCCTTGCCGGGCTTTTGTTCTTCGACGAGCCAACAACCTGATTCGCCCCCCAATCGCTGGCGAATCGTCAATCAAGTTCTACGTATTACTCGGTAACCACACTTGGCGAACCAAGGTTGGCCAGGCGCACGCTGTTCTGCACTTGGGCAATTTCACCCGGCGAGCCGATCGGCCCCAGGCGAACCCGGTGCAGGGTCTGCTGATTGCGCACGATCGAGCTGATGAACACCGGAGCGCTCACCATCCCGCTGAGCTTCGACCTCAGGAGTTCTGCAGCGTCCGGGTTGGCGAACGCGCCCACCTGCAGATACTGGCCAGTTGCTGTTGCAGAAGCGTTTTTTTTTGCACTCATCGGCACAGGGACGGTGTCGGAGGCATGTTGCTGCGGCGGTGGCGTCCATTGCTCGACGGTGCCGGCCGACGCCGTGATCACCGGAGCGCTGTTCTGCGCGACCTGCGGCTCGTTGAGCATCAACGGTGCCGGACGGCCCTTGGCTGCCCAGTATTGCTGCGGATCGATGCCTTCAACCTTGACGCGCGCGGTGCCGGTTTCGGCGTAACCGAGTTTTTTCGCGGCGGCGTAGGACAAGTCGATGATGCGATCGGAATAGAACGGCCCACGGTCGTTGACGCGCAGGATCACTGTGCGGTTGTTGTCCAGGTTGGTTACCCGAACGTAACTTGGCAGTGGCAATGTCTTGTGTGCGGCACTCATGCCGTACAGGTCGTAAACCTCGCCATTGGCGGTGTTCTGACCGTGAAACTTGGTGCCGTACCAGGACGCCGTGCCGGAAGCGACATAGGTCTTGGATTCCTGCAACGGGAAGTAGGTCTTGCCCAGTACAGTGTACGGGTTGGCCTTGTACGGGCCGGTGTGCAGGGTTGGCGTGGCATCCGGGATGCGCGACACATCGACGTCCCACCAAGGCGCGCCGTCTTTGTGCGCGCGATTGATGTCCAGGCCAGGCTGCGCCCGCACGGCGGTATTGGAGGTTTTCGGCGTCGGGGAACGGCTGGTCGTGCAGCTGGCGACCAATACCGCCAACGCAGCGAATGCCACCAGCTTCAGGGGTTTATTGTTAGGCAATGCCCGCATTACTTGACGCCCCGTGCTTGTACCAGCTGTTCAGACAGTTGATGTACGGCCATGGCGTACATCACGCTGCGGTTATAACGCGTGATCGCGTAGAAATTCTTCAGGCCCATCCAGTATTCAGGGCCGTTCTCGCCTTCGAGGCGAAATGCAGTAACCGGCATATCATCGCGCAGCGCATCATGACTTGACCAGCCCAGCGCCCGCAACTCTCCAACCGTTTTCGTCGGTTCGATGCCGGTGGTCAGGCCTTCATCGACCTGCTCGCCACGGACATCGGCGCGACTGACCACAGGTTCACCCGCGACCCAGCCGTGCCGCTTGAAATAGCTCGCTACGCTGCCAATCGCATCATCCGGGTTGTTCCAGATATTGATGTGGCCATCACCGTCGAAATCCACCGCATACGCGCGAAAGCTGCTCGGCATGAACTGCGGCAGGCCCATCGCCCCGGCGTACGAGCCTTTGAGGGTCAGCGGGTCGACCTGTTCTTCGCGCGCCAGCAGCAGGAACTCACGCAGTTCCTTGCGGAAAAATTCGGCACGGGGAGGATAGTCGAAACCGAGCGTCGACAAGGCATCGATCACCCGGTAATTACCGGTATTACGTCCGAAAAAGGTTTCAACACCGATGATCGACACGATGACTTGTGCCGGTACGCCGTATTCCTGCTCGGCACGGGCCAGTGTCGCCTCGTGCTGACGCCAGAAATCCACACCACGGGCGATACGCGCGTCGGTGATGAACATCGGACGGTATTCTTTCCACTGCTTGACGCGCTCTGCAGGTCTGGAAATGGCATCGAGAATCGCCTGTTTGCGCTGAGCCTCGCGGAACACCGCCATCAATTGCTCACCGGCGAAACCGTAGTCGCGGGTCATTTCACCGACGAACTCGGCCACCTGAGGCGAGCCTTCGTATTCGCCGGCCAGCGCTTCCTGCACACCGCCAAGGAGGCCCATCAGGCCTACCACTGGCGCGCATCGAGTCGCCCAGCCACGCATTACTTGCATTGCACTCTTCACCTTATTCAAACCTGTGCGATCCACTTGCGATGGGTATGGATCGACATCAAAACCCCAAACGCTGACAGCAGCGTCACCAGCGAAGTTCCGCCGTAGCTAATGAACGGCAACGGCACCCCTACGACCGGCAACAGGCCACTGACCATACCGATGTTGACGAAAACGTAAACAAAAAACGTCATGGTCAACGCACCGGCGAGCAATTTGCCGAATAGCGTTTGCGCCTGAGCGGTGATCACCAGCCCCCGGCCAATCAACAATAGATAGATCAGCAGCAGCGCGCAGATGCCCACCAGACCGAATTCTTCGCCGAGTACAGCGATGATGAAGTCGGTATGGCTTTCCGGCAGGAAGTCCAGGTGTGACTGGGTGCCGAGCAGCCAGCCCTTGCCGAACACGCCGCCGGAACCGATCGCGGCTTTCGACTGAATGATGTTCCAGCCGGTACCGAGCGGATCGCTTTCCGGGTCGAGGAAGGTCAGGATTCGCTGCTTCTGGTAGTCGTGCATGATGAAAAACCACATCGCCACCGACACCGGAATCGCGGCGGCCAGCACGCTGAGAATCCAGCGCCAGCGCAGCCCGCCCATGAACAAGACGAATGCACCGCCCGCCAGAATCAGCAGCGAAGTGCCCAGATCGGGCTGGCGCACGATCAGCGCGAACGGCACGCCGATCAGCATCAGGCTGATGCCGACATGCTTGAGTTGCGGCGGCAACGTGCGCTTGGACAGATACCAGGCGATGGTCGCCGGCATCAGGATCTTCATGAACTCCGAGGGCTGAAAGCGGATTACCCCGGGGATGTTGATCCAGCGCGTCGCACCCATGGCGTTGTGGCCCATGATGTCCACCACCAACAGCAGCACCACGCCGATCACATAGCCGAGCGGCACCCAACGCGCCATGAAACGCGGCTCGAACTGGGCGATGATGATCATCGAGACCAGACCGATACCGAACGAAGTGGCCTGTTTGGCCAGCAGGTCCCAGCTTTTGCCGCTGGCGGAATACAGCACAAACAGACTGCCGGCGGCGAGGATCAGCAGCAGGATCAACAAGGGACCATCGATATGCAGTCTTTGCAGCAACGTCGCGCGGCGACGCATCACATCCTCACTGGAGAGCATGCGATCAAAGTTATTCATCACGGGCCGTAGCCTCCGCACTGATTGGGCTGGCGTATTCGGCCTTCAAACGTCCGTCCTGATCGAGCAGCCAGGCGTCCATGACCTGACGCACCACTGGCGCCGCGACGCCGGAGCCGGACTCACCGTTCTCGACCATCACCGATACGACGATTTTCGGGTCATCAGCCGGGGCAAAACCTACGAACAAGGCGTGGTCGCGGTGGCGCTCCTGAACCTTGGAGCGGTCGTATTTCTCGCCTTGCTTGATCGCCACGACCTGCGCCGTGCCGGACTTGCCGGCGATGCGATATTGCGCGCCGATCGCCGCTTTGCGCGCAGTACCTCGAGCGCCGTGCATCACCTGCTGCATGCCGTGGTTGACCTTGTTCCAGTCGGACGGATCGCGCAGGACAATGTCCGGCATCGGATTCTCGTCAACCGGTTTCACCCCTTCGAGGGATTTGGCCAGGTGCGGACGATTCCAGATGCCTTTGTTGGCGACCAGCGCCGTGGCCTGAGCCAGTTGCAGCGGAGTTGATTGCATGTAGCCCTGGCCGATCCCGAGGATCAGGGTTTCACCCGGGAACCACGCCTGTTTACGCGTCGCCCGTTTCCATTCGCGGGACGGCATCAGGCCGGGGGATTCTTCGAACATGTCCAGCGAGACCTTCTGGCCGATGCCGAACTTGTTCATGTAGGTGGACAACCGATCGATGCCGAGCTTGTGCGCCAGGTCATAGAAGTAGGTGTCGTTGGACCGCATGATCGCCGTGTCGAGGTCGACGAAGCCGTCACCGGTGCGGTTCCAGTTACGGTATTTGTGATCGTAGTTGGGCAGCATGTAGTAGCCCGGGTCGAACACCCGGCTGGATGCCGTGACCACGCCGGAATCGAGACCGGCAATTGCCACCGCCGGTTTGATCGTCGAGCCTGGCGGGTACAGACCGCGCAGTACACGGTTGAACAATGGCCGGTCGATGGAATCACGCAATTCGGCATACGCCTTGAAGCTGATCCCGGTGACGAACAGGTTCGGGTCGAAACTCGGCTGGCTGACCATCGCCAGCACTTCGCCGGTCTTCGGGTCCAGCGCAACCACCGCACCACGACGCCCGCCGAGGGCAGCCTCGGCCGCTTCCTGCAGTTTGATGTCCAGGCTCAGTACAATGTCCTTGCCGGGAATCGGATCGGTACGCTTGAGCACGCGCAACACACGGCCACGGGCGTTGGTCTCGACTTCTTCGTAACCGACCTGACCGTGCAATTCCGGCTCGTAGAAACGCTCGATGCCGGTTTTGCCGATGTGGTGGGTGCCGCTGTAGTTGACCGGATCGAGGCTCTTCAGCTCTTTCTCGTTGATCCGCCCCATGTAACCGACCGAGTGCGCAAAATGCGCGCCCTGCGGATAGTGACGAACCAGCTGCGCGACCACTTCCACGCCCGGCAGGCGGAACTGGTTGACCGCGATGCGGGCGATCTGCTCTTCGCTCAGCTCGAACAGGATCGGCACCGGCTCGAATGGCCGGCGCCCCTGACGCATGCGCTTCTCGAAAATCACCCGGTCCTCGGGCGTCAGCTCCAGCACTTCGACGATGACGTCGAGCACTTGCTGCCAGTCGCCGGAGCGCTCGCGGGTCATGCTCAGGCTGAAGCTCGGACGGTTGTCCGCCACCACCACGCCATTACGGTCGAAAATCAGCCCGCGCGTCGGCGGAATCGGCTGCACGTGAACGCGGTTGTTTTCCGAGAGCGTCGAGTGGTACTCGTACTGGATCACCTGCAAGTAATACAGCCGCGCGATCAGCACACCGATCAACAGCATGATCGCAATGGCCCCGAACACGACGCGGCTACGCACCAGGCGTGCGTCCTTTTCGTGGTCCTTGATGCGGATCGGCTGAGACATGAGGGCTGGATTACTTGTGGTAAGGGTGACCGGACAACACGGTCCAGGCACGATACAACTGTTCGCCGATCAGGATCCGCACCAGCGGGTGCGGCAACGTCAGCGGCGACAACGACCAGCGCTGGTCGGCACGGGCACAGACTTCCGGCGCCAGCCCTTCCGGGCCACCGACCATGAAATTGACCGTGCGCGAATCCAGCCGCCAACGGTCGAGTTCGACCGCCAGCTTCTCGGTGCTCCAGGGTTTGCCGTGGACTTCCAGCGTGACGATCCGCTCGTTCGGCCCGACCTTGGCCAACATGGCTTCGCCTTCCTGGCGGATGAAACGGGCCACGTCGGCATTCTTGCCACGGGTATTGAGCGGTATTTCCACCAGTTCCAGCGCCAGCTCGGACGGAAGACGCTTGGCATATTCATGCCAGCCTTCTTCCACCCATTTGGGCATGCGTGAACCGACGGCGATCAGGCGCAGTCGCACAGCAATCCCTTACAGCTGGTCTTTGTTGAGCTTGGTGAAATGCTCGTGGGTGTTTTCCGGGCTGTGGTGCTTGGCGTCGGCCGCACGGCTCTGCTCGGCACCGGCCCACAGGCGCTCCAGATCGTAGAACTGACGTGCCGAGGCGGTCATCATGTGCACGATCACCAGGTCAAGGTCGAGCAGCACCCAATCGCTGTCGCCCTTGCCTTCTTCGCCCAGCGGCTTGGCGCCCTGCTTTTTGACTTCTTCGCGAACCTTGTCGAGCATCGCGTTGATCTGGCGGTTGGACGTACCGGTGGCGATGATCATGTAGTCAGTGATGCTCTGCTTGTCGCGAACATCAATGATCTGGATATCTTGTGCCTTGACGTCTTCCAGCGCAGCTACAGCCAGCTTGACCAGCTCGTCGCCCTTCAGCGGCTCATTGGTGTTGACCGGTTCTGGCAGCGGGGCGCTCTTGAACGTGCCTTTGCGCTTAACTTTGCTTACGTCTTTGTTAGTCATATAAAACTCGTTTTGCTCGTATATTCGGCGGCTTGGCGACACGTGGATTCGTATCAGTGAAGCACGCCTTGTTCAGTTCGACGCACGGTACAGACCGTGCGCATCGATGTAGACCAGGACCGCGTCGGGCACCAGGAAACGTACCGACTTACCGCTGGCCAGCAGTTGACGGATCTGGGTGGCGGAAACCGCGAGCGGTGTCTGCCAGACGAATGCAATCTGTCCGCTCGGCCCCTTCAGGGCCAGCGGGTCGCTCACCGAGCGCGCTGCCAGCAGGTTGCGCAAGGCATCCGGCGGTTCGCTGTCGGCGTCCGGGCGCTGTAGCACCAGGATGTGGCAATGCTGGAGCAACTCTTCCCAGCGGTGCCAAGTGGGCAGGCCGCAAAATGCGTCCCAGCCCAAAAGCAGAAAAACCTGGGTCTCGGCGGGCATTTCAGCGCGCATCGACTCCAGGGTATCAATGGTCCAGGACGGCTTGTCCCGCTGCAATTCGCGGGCGTCCACCACCAGTGGCGGCATTCCGGCCACCGCACACTCGACCATCGCCAGCCGATCCTGCGCCGACACCTGCGGTGTACCGCGATGTGGCGGCCGCGCGTTCGGCATCAGACGCAACTCGTCGAGCGCCAGCGCTTCGGCGACTTCCAGCCCACCGCGCAAATGGCCGATGTGCACCGGATCGAACGTACCACCCAGAACGCCAATGCGTTGAGGTCGAACGTCGCTGCCGGCGGGCGCCTTGGTCAGGTCGAGGTCGGTCAAGTCAGACCGTCGCCTGGCCGCGCAACTGGCCATCACCGACCACGATGTACTTCTCGCAGGTCAGTCCTTCGAGCCCTACCGGGCCGCGGGCGTGCAGCTTATCAGTAGAAATGCCGATCTCGGCACCCAATCCGTATTCAAATCCATCGGCGAAGCAGGTCGGGGTGTTGATCATCACCGACGCCGAGTCGACTTCCGCCACAAAGCGCCGGGTGTCGGCGAGGTTTTCGCTGACGATCGAGTCGGTGTGATGGGAGCCGTAATGGTTGATGTGTTCGATGGCTTGATCCAGACCGTCGACCACACGGATCGACAGGATCGGCGCCAGATATTCGGTGCTCCAGTCGTCTTCGCTGGCGGCAACGGCGTCGATGATCGCCCGGGTGCGCTCGCAGCCGCGCAGTTCGACGCCTTTTTCGCGGAACTGCGCCGCCATCGACGGCAGGAAATCTTGCGCAACCGTGTGATCGACCAGCAACGTCTCCATCGCACCGCAGATGCCATAACGATAAGTCTTGGCATTGAAAGCGATGCGCTGGGCTTTCGCCAGATCGGCGTGGGCACTGACGTAAACGTGACAGATGCCGTCCAGATGCTTGATCACTGGCACCCGGGCATCACGGCTGATACGTTCGATCAGGCCACGGCCACCGCGCGGCACGATGACATCGACATACTCGGGCATGGTGATCATCGCGCCAACGGCGGCACGGTCGGTGGTTTCGACCACTTGCACCACGGCGCCGGGCAACTCGGCCTCGGCCAGACCGCGTTGGATGCACGCGGCAATTGCCCGGTTGGAGTGAATCGCTTCGGAGCCACCGCGCAGGATGGTCGCGTTGCCGGACTTCAGGCACAGACTCGCAGCATCGATGGTCACGTTGGGACGGGATTCATAGATGATCCCGATCACGCCCAGCGGCACGCGCATCTTGCCGACCTGAATCCCCGACGGACGGAAGCTCATGTCACGGATCGCACCGACCGGGTCCGGCAGTGCCGCGACCTGACGCAAACCGACGATCATGCCGTCGATGCGCGCCGGGGTCAGCTCCAGACGCTCCAGCAGTGCCGGCTCCAGACCATTGGCGCGACCGGCAGCCAGATCCTGTTCATTGGCTGCAGCAAGCTCGGCACGCGCGGCGTCCAAGGCATTGGCAGCGGCCTGCAGGGCGCGGTTTTTCTGCGCGGTGCTGGCACGGCCGATGACGCGGGAGGCTTCGCGGGCGGCGCGACCCAATCGGGTCATGTAGTCAAGAACGGACTCAGTCATGGTCTGCTGGGGTCTTGGCAAAGAGGAAAGCGGCAGATTATAGCTGTCGCGTCCCGGGACTAACAGCGGTGACGGGCGGATGGTCAAAATGAACGCAGATTCACCAGCGTTCAGGCCCAATTAAGCCGTGCGTTGTTATCATCACGACCTCCTGAGTCTGGATAATCGTTGCCTGCCATGTCCAACCTGACCGTTCGCCACCGCGCCGAACGCCTGCCGCTGGGGCTCCCGGACGCCTTTTTCGACCGAGATGCACAAGTGCTGGCGCAGGATCTGCTCGGCAAAGTGATCCGCCACCGGGTTGGGGATCTGTGGCTGAGCGCGCGAATCATTGAAACCGAAGCCTATTACTGCGCAGAAAAGGGCAGCCACGCGTCCCTCGGCTACACAGAAAAGCGTAAGGCTTTGTTTCTGGATGGCGGGCACATCTATATGTACTACGCCCGTGGCGGTGATTCGCTGAACTTCAGTGCGCAGGGCCCGGGCAATGCGGTATTGATCAAATCCGCCTATCCGTGGGTCGATGAAATCAGCGGGCCGGCGAGTCTGGCGCAGATGTTGTTGAACAACCCTGATGCTCAGGGACGTGCGCGCCCCTCGCAAAAGCTTTGCGCCGGGCAGACCCTGCTGTGCAAGGCGCTGGGGCTGAAAGTACCAGTGTGGGATGCCAAACGTTTCGATCATGAAGTCCTTCTGGTAGAAGACACCGGGCCTGCGCCCTCGCACATCATTCAGACCACCCGCCTGGGTATCCCCCATGGCCGGGACGAACACTTGATGTACCGCTTCGTCGATGCGACTTACGCGCAATGGTGCACGCGGAACCCGCTGCGACGCGGTCAGGTCGAAGGCCGGGATTATTTTCTGCTGTAAACACACGCCCCTGCGGGCTGCCGACGGCTGCGCCTGCCGGGTTAATCAATGATTGGAGTTTTTTGGTATGGGCCCATGGCTCGATAGCGTGACCGGGTGGCTGGCGGCCAATCCACAATGGCTGGCTGCTGCGGTGTTCATTGTTGCTATGGTGGAATGCCTGGCGATTGCCGGCTTGATCGTACCGGGCACGGTGCTGCTGTTTGCCATCGCCGTTCTGGCCGGTAGCGGCGCACTGTCGCTGAGCGAGACCCTGTTGCTGGGGTTTCTAGGCGGGATTCTCGGCGACGCCGTTTCGTATTTCCTCGGCCGCCACTTTCACCAGAACATCCGTCGTCTGCCGGGACTGCGTCATCATCCAGAATGGATGGCTGGCGCCGAGTCGTATTTCCAGCGCTACGGCATCGCCAGCCTGCTGGTCGGTCGCTTTATCGGACCGTTGCGGCCGATGCTGCCCATGGTCGCCGGCATGTGCGACATGCCCTTCCCCCGCTTCGCCGCTGTCAGCCTGCTGGCCGCCGCTGGCTGGAGCCTGGCCTATCTGCTGCCGGGCTGGGCCACCGGCGCGGCCTTCCGGCTGCCATTGCCTGAGGGGTTCTGGCTGCAAGCCGGGATTGTCGCCGGCAGTATTGCGGCAATGGTCGGCCTCAGTGTGAACAGCAGCCTGCGCCGTCACCGCCGCGCAACGATCTGGATCAGCAGCATGAGCCTGTTGATTCTGATCGGGCTGTTCATCGGCTATCCGTATTTGACAGCGCTTGATCAAGGCGTGATGACGCTGGTGCAGGAGCATCGCCAGCCGGTACTGGACGAAGTGGCCGTCACGCTGACGTTGATCGGCGAATTCCGCAACATGCTGATGTTCAGCGCGCTGCTCGTCGCCCTGCTGTTAGTGTGCCGCCAATGGCGCCAAGCGCTGTTCGCGGTGGGCACGCTGTTGGTGACCGCGCTGGCCAACACCGGGACGAAGTATTTCTTCGCTAGGGTGCGCCCGGAAGTGCTGACCGATCCGCTGACCACTTACAGCATGCCCAGCGGCCATGCCTCAGGTTCCTTCGCACTGTTTCTGACCTTGGCCGTACTCGCGGGCCGTGGCCAGCCGCCGCGTATGCGCCTGACCTGGCTGCTGATCGGCTGCATCCCTGCACTGGCCATCGCCTTGTCGCGGGTCTACCTGGGCGCGCACTGGCCGACCGACGTATTGGCTGGTGCCATGCTGGCCAGTTGCGTCTGCGCCGCCAGCCTGTGGCTGAGCCAGCGCTCGACGGCCCTTAATCCCATGCCATTCAAAGTGTGGTGGTTGATTTTGCCGGCCATGGTGGCGATGTTCGGTTTCTTTGTGCTTCGACACTTGCCTCACACGCTGTTGCGCTATGCCTATTAATTAAGCGCTAACAACCCTTAATGTCTCCACGCTGCTCTTTTAGGAAGTTTCCGACGAGAGCAGCGCTATTACCTCACTCCAACTTTCTCTTCCACGGTAACTTTTCCCTAGTTACCCGATGAAAAAACCCCGTTCAATACGCCCTAAAAATCCAAGTTACACATTTAACGCAACGCAAGGTACTCACTGCTTTCACTCATCTGAAAAACCATTAGATTGACTCGCTCACCCTTCAACTTAATGACTGTTCATAAAAACCCTAAGACAGTTTTACAAACTTTCGGGGATTTATTGATCAGTTGATTTCGAGTCAGTCATGAGTCCGAAAATACCGCGTAAACGTCCATATTCCACACTTCAACAATCAGACCCGATCAGCAGCCCCGACACACCGCTCACCACCGGAGCGGCCGCCGGCTATCGACTGTCCGGTTTGCCTGATTACGCAACGCCGCTCCAGCCCGGCAGCGCCCGCACGGGAGCGGATACGCCCCAGACGCCCGCCGTGGTTATCCGCGACATGCCAATGCAAAGCCAGACCATTGCCGCCGGGTCGCTGGACAATTACTGGCTGAACGAAAACTTTTTGCGCGGGATGAAACCGGCGGACGACGACGGCATTCGCTGGATCGTCGGGCGTCGATTCGCCGACGTCGAATGGGAAGGCAGCCTGCACACGACCCATGTCGACCTTGACGCGTCCGGCGTCTACCGCAGCAAACTGCTGACCGAACGCCAGCCTTCCGGCCCGCGTCTGTACAAGAATGAGGGTCGGCCGACCTGGCGCTTGACCGAACAGCCCGTCAAACGACCTCGCCCGGCGCGCCTGCCGACCTACTTTGATAAAAGCCGCTACACCGTCTCGTCACGTTCGCCGGATGCCCAAGGCTATTACGAGTTCACCCCGACGCGCAGTACCAGCCAGTCCGACATCCGGTTTGCGTTCAAGGACAGCTCCGCCAACTGGTTCGAAGTGGATCCCCCCGTCGCAGGATTCGGTGCAGAACCCACGCACTTGAAACACTGGACCGATCAGGAGATTTGGCTGCTGTACGACATTAAAGGTGCGGATATCCCACGGTTCCGCGCCGAGGCACACGCCATCGGCAAAGCGCCGCCCTGGGTCGAATCGGTTTCCAGCGACTCTCCGCCCAAAGAACTCGCGAACAATGCCTTGCGCTGGCTGCATCCGGACATGACCCTGAAACAACGCAAGACATTACTGCAGTCCTACAATTTGCTGCCCAGCCAATTGCTGCGCCTGCAGCAGGAGATGACGAGCGGGCAAGGTTTCCCGCAGTGGGCTCAGGCGCACAAACGCCTGACTGAAGAGGTCAACAATCCCCAGCGCCTCGAGCAGTGGAGCCAGACCGCCGTCGAGGACCTCAACCTCAAACGCGATGCCCGGCATGACTGGTACAGCCCAAAGGCCAGCCTGACGCGCGAGGTGCGTGAAGCACTCCTGAACAGGCTCGGCTATTTACGCAACCAGAACAATTGCCTGTACCGCACAGACATTCCGGCGCTGTTTCGCGGCGATGAACGCACGCCCTTCGAGCTCGCCAAGGACGGTTTCATGCTGCCGCGCTATCACCACAAGCCCGGCGCCACGACGCACAAGCCGATGAGCGCTACCTTCAGTCTCAAAGAAGGAAAGATGTATGCCAGCGCCCCGGATCCTGAGTACTTGCGCTTCAACCGTCAGACCAACAAATACCCCGGACGCGAAAGGCACGAATCGTCCTCGGACAGTGACTCAAATGATGCCAACAACGCCAGTGACACCGACAGCATCGACTCTTCCGATTGGTCTGACCCGGGCACTTCGTTCCCATGGAATTACGAACGAAATTACAGACGCACCCGCGAAAAGCAGAACGAAATGTTTCTGTACGTCCTGGATACACGCCAACTGGAAGTCGTCCCCCACGAAGAAAACATGAGTTTCAATTCAGAGGCCATCAAGACACCCACGACCTGGTTTCCGTCCGATGACTTCGAAGGATTGGTTTCGGTGACCCGCAGCGGTCTGGAGTCAGATCGTATCTGGCTGCTGAACTCCTCCCTTACCAAAGCGGTGCAGATCGACCACCTCCTGGAGCAGGCCGGCGCAAGCGCCAAGCGCATCAAAGCCGCCACCCATGCAGGACACCGCAACAAATTCGAATACGACCAATTGATCGACAAGACCGAGGCCGCAGGCAAGCCCGTGCTCAGGCTGTCGGGCAACGGTAACGAATTTGCCTACGACATCAGCTGGCCAGACGTGCATACGCCGACGACTCAGAACCCGTAAAAAACCGGTACGGACACCGGAATCAACACACCTCATTAAAGGATTAATGACATGTCAAAAATGCTTTCCCCGCCCCTGCAGATGTCCAGCGTCAGCCCCATTCAGGTCACCCCTGTCAGTGCTTCGGACAATGCCCATGCACCTGCGGCCGGCACGCTCAACGCCGCAACGCCGGCCACTGACACTGACACTGACGCCGGCGCGTCCTGGCGGCGCACGCTCAAATCCCTCGACAAACACTTCGGCCCTTTGCGCATCGGCGAGGTGATGACCAGCCGGGTCGAACTCCAGGCCATGGGCGCAACGATCAATGGCCAGCCCATCAGCCCGGCGAATGCCGGTCTGCAACGAGCGGATCAAGCGTTTCTCGACGGGCTCAACTTCGACGCGGACAAGGTGCAGGCGCGCTTGAAATCCGTGGACATTGCCGACAGCGGCGAGGCGGCCATGCTGTTCTATGAAATCGCCTGCAAGCGCTCCGTCGATGCCGCGCCGCTGTTCGTCGCCGACACCGTCATCGATCCCGGCAGCGCCATGGATCGCCTGAATCAATTGGGCAAGGCTGCGCAAAAACTGGATATCCATCGTGTCGACGCACTGGCAAACGCGCCAGGCTGGATCAGCAAAAACAAAAGCTATCTGATGAGCGGCGCCGGCGTGGGCATGCAGGCGTTTGGCATCTACAGCGGTTACAGAGCCATGATTGATGCGATCAAGGCCGGCGAAAAGCTGGAAGCGCTTTTCCAGGGCGGCTCCATCGCCGCCGAATTCGGCTCGTTGATCATCGAGCGAGGGCTGGCCAAGGGCGGTGAATACATGCTCAGAAATGGCGGCAATACGCTGAAGTACTTCCCGCGTACATCCGTCGGCAAATACATGAGCCGGGGCGCCGGAATGTTCGCCAGCGCAATCACTTTGCCCTTTGATATCACCGACGCCGTCAAATCGTTCAATGCCGCCGCTGCGTCGCAGGGAAAAGTAGCTCAGGACCACTATGTCAGCGGCGGCTTGAGCGTAGCGGGAGCGAGCATCAGCCTCGTGCTGGGTGTCGCCGCGCTGGCGGGATTCGGTAGCGTCGCCGGCCCTGTCGGCCTAGTCGCCGCCGGTTTGCTCATCGCCGCCTCGATCATCTATCAAGCCGCCCGGGTGGTGGACGATATCGATGACTACATTGAGCTGACTTTCGAAGAACGCATGCGCTCGGGCTGGTTCGCCTTCACCGGCAAGGAACTGGACAAGGAGGTCATTGATCGCTTCAAACTCTCCAAGGGCTTTGATGATTACCAGAAGCAGCTCGACGTGTCGGCCAAGGACATGCTGCAAGGCGCGTACAAGCACTCCATCGAACACGTGATCAACGGCGCGTTCCAGGTTGAACTCAAGCCGGTGAAACTCTGGCGCTACCGATGGGATGAAAGCGCAGGCGAACAGCCATTCAAACTCGACAGCCAGGCAGCCATTGTCGAGGGCGACGATGTGATCGATGCCGGCAACGGTTTGCCCGCCGGCCTCAAAGGCAAAATATCCGGTAGCGCCGGTGACGACAAAGGCGTGTTCTGGCGCCTGGGCAGCGGCAATGACCGGGTCATCGGTGTCGGCAACAAACCCAACCTGTTCACCTATCGCGACGATCACAAAGCGCTGACCGGGGGTGACAAGAACGATGCGTTTTACCAGGACGTCAGCGAAAAAGAGTTGAACCGCACCGGCAAACCGGCGCACCTCAGCGTGCTCGATGGTGGTGCCGGCTCCGACACACTGGCCTTCGAAGGCAGTCGCCCGATCAGCGATACACGAAACATCGGCCACGACATCAACCTGCACAGCGGCAAACTGGCCCTGCGTGGTCTTGATTCCGCCGTCGATACCGTTGACGTCGCGCAACTCACCTCGATTGAAAACGTTTCGACACTGCGCAGAGGCACCAGCCGGGTAACCGGCAACGCCGAGGCCAACCGGATTACCGCCAACGGTTACGACCGCATCTCCACCGGCGCTGGCGACGACACGATTGCCATCTACGGACTCGACTGTCGGGTGGAGGGCGGCAGTGGCGCGGACCGCTATTACATCGCGAGCAGCAATGCGCGCACGACCCTCGTCGAGGACGGCGAGCAGTCGAGCCTGATCGAATTCGGCTGGCCGGCGGACATCATTCAGCGCTGGCAGATCATCGGCACGTCATTGGTGGTCAGCTCCCTGCGCGGCAAGGACGGTGACGATCCCGAGCATGAGTTGACCGTCGAAAATGTCTATCAGTGGATCGACGGCAAGCGCCAACTGAAGAATGATCAGTTCACGTTCAGAACCCAGGATGGCTTTGAGCTTCTGGCTCAGCTGCCGAGGCAACTGGACGATGCGTCGACTCACACGATCGAACCCGCTGTGACCGTGATTGGCCAGCCCGCCCCCGCCGTACACATCGTCAACGGTGGCACTGTCGAGATTGCGGAAGAAGGTATGAAGCGACATTACGTCTCACGCACGGCTCGTCCGGTGGCGTTTGTTGCGCGGCGCAATACAGCCGAAACATCGCGCTCGGTTTTTCTGGCCTACAACGACGCCGACATTGTCGACGCCCTGCTCACCTATGAAGTGGAGGTGCGCAAAGGTGTCTCGGGCAATACTCATCTGTACTACCGGGACATCAACCTGTCTGTGCTGTTGCCGTCGAAAGTGCTGACCTTCAAAAGTGTCGTTCAACCCCTCTCGGCTGCCACCGGTTACAGCGGCAGAAACAGCCTGAAAGTCACGACGCCACAGCTGATGCAAGACGTGGTGTTGATCATGCAGGATCAGGTTTCGTACCGACTGCAAGTTCCGCAGATGGACTATGAAGACGATGCAAAAAATCCCGGCACTCGCGTGCGCAGCACCCGCAGTTTCCTCAAGCGACGCAATGGCAGTTATCGCTTTGTCAGACCGCTGGCGAGCGTCAAGCCAGCGCTGACTGCACAGCCCAGCCGGATCACCATTGAAGCCGGATCGCATACCGGAATTTATGTGCTTGAGGGCCAGAGTTCGACCTATGACGTGCATCTCGCCAGCAACTCGATCGTTCGTCTTTCGACACCAGGCGCCACGGCAAAAACCGCCGACGCCTCCATCTGGAATCTGTATACCCGCACATTGAAAGAACGGGTCGTGCGCGAAGATATTCAACTGGAGGGCAACCGCCTGCACATCGCCAGCGTGACCATCGAATTGCCCGAGGTCGACGATGACGCCCCGGTGGAATCCATCAGCGTGGTGACGTCGGCAGGCAACGTTTATGAAGTCTCCCTGCTGTTTGAAGTGCTTCAGTTGTACGTCATCGATGCCCGTGGGTATGCCAGTGTCGAAGCGCTGGTGGCCGACATCGATCTGCACCTGCAGCGCAACGAACTGGCGGCGAAAGTTCATGTCACGAACATTGGTTTTGCCCCCGGGAAATCCGGCACGGTGTTTTACAACTCCGTGAGAAAGTACTGGGGCATCGACAGTGACCCTGTGGCGCGACTCAAGCCGCAAGATCTTCAGATCTCGCCCGCCGCCAAAGCCTGAGCGGCCAGACGCCAATAACCGAGCGTCGGTGTGAGTGGAACTCACACCGACGCATGTTCAATTCAGCCAATGGATGGCTGACGAATCCACAGGGAGTGACAGCCGATGCGACAAAAACCGGGCCCACGGCCCAAGTCTCCCCCCGTCGAGTCCTCGACCCGCGCATCGCCGCCGCGAGACCGCTCAACCGACACCCCGCTGCTGCCTGCCCCCGGCGGCGCGCTCTCGCCCGATGTGCCCTCGTCGCCGAAACGACCGCGCCAGGATGAGCCGGGCACGTCCCGATCAATATCCCGGGCAATCGAAGTCAGCACTTCACCGGTTACCGGCACGGACACGCGATTTTTTTCGGCAAGTTCACTTGAGGATTACGCCCATCCGTACTTCGGCGACATGCCAGCGCCGAATGCGGACGGCCTGCGCAGTTACCTCGCCAGGGACTGGGTCGATGTGCAACTCCCCGGCACTGAGGGCAGGCATCACGTGTGTGTCCAATACGATGCGCAACTCAAAACGTACCGAGTCATGTCGTTCAGGGTTTTAGCGCCGGGCCCGCCGGTTTATCGAACGATCCACGACAATCTCTGGAGCCTGGATCGACACCTGACTTATCTCAATGCCGACGATTATTCATTTTCCGCACAAGCCAGTGCCGATGGGCTTCATGAATTTCGTCGCCGGTCCTCGAGCGAAGAATTGCCGACATTGGGTTACGCCTACAAGGATCAAAGCCATCACTGGATCGCCGTCGACCCGACGCGAGCAAGCACTCCGATGCCGCCAGCACTGAAGCTCGCACACTGGACCGATCAGGACATTCAGCAGATGTACATCGTGGATGACGCGCGTCTGGCTGACTTCCGCGAGCAGGCACAAACGTCCGGCCAGCCACCGTCGTGGGCGCTGCGAGCGCAGAACACCGAAGACTACCAACATGTCGCCGAATCACTGAAGTGGCGGCATCCACTGCTGACATTCGCACAGCGCCTGACGTTACTGCGCAGCTATAACCTGAGCAAAGCCCAGTTGCGCCAGCTTCGCACAGAACTGATCAACGGCCAGGTGCCGCAGTGGGCGGAACAACATAAACGGCTCACCCTCGACACGAGCAATGAACAGCGTTTCAAACTGATCGGCGAAGAATTGGAAAACTATGTTCAAGACTTGCGAACCCAAGGGCTGGCGCTCAATCATCATTGGCCTGCCAGCCGCTACAGCGAGGCTTTTTTAGCCGACTATGCGACCCACCTCGGCTACCAGCGAACCCGGCACAACATGCTGTACCGCACCGACATCCCGGCGATGTTCCGAGGCGAAACCCGCATACCGTTCGAATTGGCCCGGGACGGCCGGATGATGTACCGCAAAGGCAATCCCACGGGTACCACGAACAAGCGTGCGTTGAGTGCAACGTTCGGACTGCATGACGCCACCGCCTACGCGGCGACCAAGGGCGGCTTCTATCACGAGCTGCATTACAACTCGCAGGCCAATCGTTTTCCCGGCGTGAATCCGCAGTCGTCCAAAGGACGTAGCGGGGAGTCTTCCGATTCGGGCGGCAGTTCGGTGTCGGAGGGCAAACGAACCGGCGACGAGGCCGACTCCGACAGTTCTTTTGTTTTCGATGATTCGAAAGGCTATGAGTCCAGACGTCGCCAGCAAACGACATCCTTTGTCTACGCCATCGATACCCGAGGCCTGGAAGTGGTGCCGGGGGCGGAGAACAAGGCATTCAATCCCGGCAATGGCAAGTTTCTCTTCGATGATATGGAAGGACATATCTCCACACCTACACGCGGCATCAGCGCCGAGCGGATCTGGCTGGTGCGTTCCGACCTGACGAGCGCTGCCAGAGTCAACGATGTACTGGCGCAAGCGGGTGACCGTGTAGCGTCTATTGAGCAGGCCACCTGGGCGGGAACCGACAGTCGAGCCGCCGGGCACTTTGGCAGTAACGCTTATGACAGCCTGATCGACGAAATCAAAGGTTCAGGCGGCGTGATACTGGATCTGCCCAAAGGCGACACGACGTTCGCTAATGACATCACCTGGCCGGTTGCCGAGCATGACCGGCCTTGAACACAATTCAGCCAAGGGATGGCTGACTCAATCACATGGAGTGACTTTTATGCGCCAGAAACCCGGGCCTCTGCGCCCCTCCCCAACAACTGAAATACCCGGCACATCGACACCCCGCCCTGCGCCCTACGATCGGCCATTCGATCTGGATTCACGTTTGCCTGGCCGCCTCAGAACGGCCAGTTCGAGCGAGTTACCGGGCATGAACACCGACGGTTCTCCCAGCAGCACCGCGAGCGTCGAGCCCAGCATTACGATTACACGGATGCCCGATGCGCAGACGCCTGCGCGTTCGCCAACAACATCGCCTCTGGAACCGTACTTCCAGCATGTCGACGCCTCTTTGCCCCACGAGGCAGACGGACTGAAGACCTACAAAGGGCGACAGTTCGCGGACGTCGCCAACGAAGATGGATCAGCCTCCGGGCTGACGGTGATGGTGGCATTCCACGATTTGATCAAGACCTGGCGGGCCAGGTTGCCCAGTGAGCGGACTCCCTCAGGGCCACCGCTTTATCGAGTGTCCGACAGTAATCTCTGGAGCCTGAAGAAACCCATTGAATACTATGACCCCCGGCAATACGTCCCGTCTCATACCGCCGATGC
Source organism: Pseudomonas sp. MC6 (assembly GCF_054790575.1). Classification (NCBI taxonomy): domain Bacteria; kingdom Pseudomonadati; phylum Pseudomonadota; class Gammaproteobacteria; order Pseudomonadales; family Pseudomonadaceae; genus Pseudomonas; species Pseudomonas sp. MC6. Next base: position 5,849,080 of record NZ_CP186504.1, on the reverse strand, counting down.
ACAAGGGTACTACTCCGTTCACCAACAGGTGGCGTTGCAGCACTCCGGCCCGTATGGCAATTGGACTGAATTCAAAGTAACGGCCAGAGATGCAGGTTTCGCCTTCACCGATGAAAAAAGACGTTTGATTCGAGTTGATCCCATTGAGGCACGGGGAGACAGCGCCATTCCCTTGAAACTGGCACATTGGAGCGATGGCGATATCTGGAGCGTCTATCGCCTGGAAGGTGCGCAGGCCTTGGCATTTCGAATCGAAGCTGAATCTTCAGGAAAAGCACCCGACTGGGCCACGCGCTACAACGAACCGGATATCCACACCTTTTTGACCGACTCACTGAGATGGTCTTATCCGCAAAAAACCAAAGATGAGCGTTCGCAAATCCTGCGCAGCTACAACTTGAGCATTGCTCAGCAAAACCGCCTGCGACTGGACATGGAGCACGGCCACTTCCCTGAATGGGCCGAACACCACAAACGATTGACTCAGAACACGCTGGATGACAAGCGGTTTGCCCTGATAGCACAAGAACTGGGCCCTTTCAGTCTCAGACTCCGAGAGGAAGGCGAAAGCTATACCTATGACTTGCCTCCCGTCGAACAACGTTATGAGGAAAGCTTCCTGAAAGGCTATCTGGAACATGCCGGCTACCAGCGCAATCAGCATGACTATCTTTACCGAACAGACATCCCGGCCATGTTCCGCGCTGATATGCGAACGCCTTTTGAACTGGCTCGAGACAAACGCTTGGTAAAGTTGAGGGGCAACCCTTCTGACTCCACGACCAAATCGGCTTTCAGCGCGACCTTCGGTGCAGCCAATGGTTTGACCTACATGGGGTTTGATTACTATTCCAACCCTCGGCACTACAACAGCCAGGACCAACCGCTATCCGGGGCATTTCTCTGACAGTGATTCGTCGAGCGGAAACCGACACAGTTCGGCTAACGAATCAGAAACATCGTTTGAAATGGACAACTCGCGCGACTATCCATTGCTCCGACGCAGACAACTGCTTGGCTTCCTTTATGTCATCGACACGCGCGGCATCGAAGTGGTACCCCGGGTGGAAAATATCTACCTGAACGACAGGGATTTTGACGGGGATGTACTGGAGGGTCGAATATCAATGCCGACGCGAGGTATCAGCGCAGAACGGATCTGGCTGGTGAGTTCGGACCTGAGCCGCGCGGCCAGAGTCGAGGATATTTTAGTGCAGGCCGGTGACCGCGCTGAGGCGATCGAGAAAGCCACGTGGGCGGGAACCGATGCGTACGACGCCTACACGCATGGGACCACGCCTTATGACGACTTGATAAATCAGATAGCCCGCTCCGGTGGCGTCGTGTTGACGTTGGCCAAAGGCAAAAACACATTTTCCAACGATGTGACCTGGCCCGTGGCCGAACATTACCGAGCGTGAAAAAGGCGCCATTCATTTTAGTGATGAATGGCGCCTTTTACTGAACAGCGGATTTACGCTACTTGATTACCTTGATCACGAATTTTGCGGGTTTGTTATTGAACGCATTATGCTCCGTCTGATTGGGGTCTTTGTTCAGGAAGGTGCTCATACCGCTGCTTGTATTTCGATATAAAGGCTTGTCATTCGGCTCGCTGTTCAACTCGAGATACGCCGGACCCGGTTCGATATGCCGCAGAGAAGCCTTGCTCACACCATAGGTACTGAATGAAAAGTACTGCACGGGGGCACTGGTGCTGGCCAACAGGTTATGTGTCTTGTCCTCAATGAATAACCGTGCGCCATCGAACGTCCCCGACTGCACAAGGCTGATGGCATATTGGTCGCCCTGAGGGACGAACTTCAACAACAGCGGTTTATCCTCCTCATGGTCGGCCAGCGTTATGAAACTGGAAACCCGCAGATCTGCCAGCCCTACTTCGGCATCCAGTTTTTCGCTCTGGGTTATGCGCAGGTCGCGCAGAACCTGCTGCAGACGTTGTTGATTAAGCACCACGGGGCGGCCATCAAGATAAAGATGCGCCGTGAATGCGTTGCTGTTTATGTTTGCTAAAGACATTAAGTTGCCCACCTGTAAACGCCCTGTCATCACCAGATTGCAACGACAGGCAAAGTTGAAAAAGGGAAATGATCAGACGGCGATAGCGGCGGTTACCGACATCCGCGAAACATCACCGACGGGGACTTTTTCAGATTTTCGTTTACGCCGGGCCAACACCATCCGGTCGGCATACGTTGAGGCAGCTTCAATGACGTGGTCGACGTTATGGTCAGTTTCGGCATGTTTCAAAATATACTTGCCGGCGATGTCATCCCAAAACGCCCGTTCATCTTCATAGACAGTCATGTGTTTATCCTTGTTGTTATTCAAATTGCCCGCGTCCTGCGGGGCAACTTGAAGTTAAGACAAAGACAACAGCAAGACAATGCTGGCAACGTCGGCCAGTTAATTCAAAGTACAACTAGGCAAACAGCTCGCCTTGCAACTCATCAAGCAATGCCTGAATCGCATCCAGCCGCTGTTGTGGGTCGTCGAGTTGCAGCAGATCGACCTTGTCCTCTTCGGCGAATGGCAGCAGATAGGCCAACTGATTGGCCAGCGACTGCTGACCGAGCGCATCCGTGCCCATGTTCAGCGCTTCAACCATCGGATGCTCGGCCAAGGCTTTGAGCAGCGCCACCAGGTCAGCGTCTTCGTCCTGTAGCGGTTGCTCGGGTTCGTCATCCAGCCACTCGACATCGGCGAGGATCAACTGATCGCGCTGCACTTCGGTACGCAACACCTGGAAGCGCCGCCCACCCTGCACGCGAATCCCCAACAAGCCATTGTCCTGCTGCTGGAAATCAGTAATCCGTGCTTCGCAGCCGACCAGCGCGAAACCCTCAGGCGCGACACCGACTTCGTGGCCGTCAAGGATGCACACCACGCCGAAGCCACCACCCTGTTTCATGCAGCGGCCGATCATGTCGAGGTAACGCGCCTCGAAGATCTGCAGATCGAGGTTGCAGCCGGGAAACAGCACTGTGTTCAACGGGAAAAGCGGCAGACTCATAGACATTTCCTTACACCACCATCGACACCGCCAACGGCAGGAACACCGCCGTGGCCACGCCCATCAGACTCATCGCCAGCGCCGCGAAGGCGCCGCACTCATCGTTTTCCTGCATGGCCACCGCCGTGCCGACCGCGTGGGCGGTCATGCCCAGCGCCATGCCTCGCGCTTCGGGACTGTGCACGCCGAGGCGGGTCAGCAGCGCGGGGCCGAAGATCGCGCCGATCACCCCGGTGATCAGCACGAACACCGCCGCCAGCGCCGCAACGCCGCCGATTTGTTCGGCCACCAGCATGGCAATCGGCGAGGTCACCGACTTCGGCGCCATGGTCATCAGAATCATGTGCTCGGCACCGAACCACCAGCCCAGCAGCACGCCCATGCCCGTGGCGACCACCCCGCCTATCACCAGCGTAGTAAAAATCGGCCAGAACAATTGCCGAATACGTCGCAGGTTGAGATACAGCGGTACCGCCAGCGCCACGGTGGCCGGGCCGAGCAGAATGCTCAGGATCTCGGTGCTCTTGCGGTACTCGGCGTAAGTCAGGCCGCAGCCAACCAGCACACCGATCACCAACAACATGGAGACCAGCACCGGTTGCAGAAAGATCCAGCGGGTTTTCTCGAACGCCGCCAGCACCAGTTGATAGGCACCGAGGGTAATGCCGATGCCGAACAGCGGGTGATGAATCACCGAAGCCCACGCCCCTTGCCAGTCGAAAAGCATCAGGACTCCTCCGACGCAGGCGCGTGACGTTTGACCAGGCGCTGCATCAGCACGCCGGCAAAGGCCATCGACAGGATCAACGACAGCACCAGCGCGCCGACAATCGCCCAGAAATCCGCGGCAATGTCGCTCGCATAAACCATCACACCCACCGCCGGCGGCACCAGCAGCAATGGCAGATAACGCAGCAGACTGCCGGCCGCGAGATTCAGCGGCTCGCCGACTTCACCGCGAACAATCAGGAAGACGAGCAACAGCAACAGACCGATGATCGGCCCTGGCAGTATCGGCAACAGCAAATGATTGAGCGCCGTACCGAGCAATTGAAACAGCACCAGCAGGGTCAGGCCACGTAGCAACATCCGACATCTCCGTCTTACTTTCCACTGTGCAAGTCGCCCGCATTATAAGCACGCCTGCGCTATGAATCGGCATTCGCCAAAAGCATGGTCGGTTGACCGGAGCAAATCGCCATGATGATCTACAGTGGTTCGCAGGGAGGTCAAATCCCCCCACCTGAAAAACTATAAAACCGATGAACCCAAGGAGAGTCTCAATGCCCTATGTTCCAGTTGCAGAGCTCAAAGATTATGTCGGCAAGGAACTCGGACGTTCCGAATGGCTCACCATCGATCAGGAACGCATCAACCTGTTCGCCGAAGCCACCGGTGATTATCAGTTCATTCACGTCGACCCGGTCAAAGCCGCTCAGACGCCTTTCGGCAGCACGATTGCCCACGGTTTCCTGTCGTTGTCGCTGATCCCGAAATTGATGGAAGACATCCTGATCCTGCCGCAAGGCGTGAAGATGGTCGTCAACTACGGCCTGGACAGCGTGCGTTTCATCCAGCCGGTCAAGGTCAACTCGAAAGTCCGGCTCAAGGTCGATCTGGGCGAAGTGACCGAGAAAAAGCCTGGCCAGTGGCTGCTCAAAGCCACCGCGACACTGGAGATAGAAGGCTCGGAAAAACCGGCCTATATCGCCGAGCCACTGTCGCTCTGCTTCGTGTAATCGTTCCGGATGCGAAGCAGCGCACGCTGTTTCGCGTCAACACTGGTTTTACCGGCTGCATTAGTTCACATAGCTGCGGCATACTCGGTCGCCTAATTGCCCGGATCCCGCTATGCGCTCAATTGCACGTCTTGCACCCCTTGCCTTGACCCTGATGCTCACCGCTTGCGGCGACGGCGAATCGCTGTTGCCGCCGGATGCGCGCCTGCCCGATGGCGGACGCTATCGCGGTGAACTGGTCGATGGCTTGCTGCAAGGTCAGGGCCGCGTCGACTACCCCAACGGCAGTTGGTATGCCGGGCAGTTCGACAAGGGCCAGTGGCATGGTCAGGGCGAATGGCATGGCAGCAATGGCGAGATCTATCGCGGGCAGTTCCAGCAAGGCCTGTTCGACGGCCAGGGCAGCCTGACCACCAACGCCAGCAGTTACACCGGCGGCTTCAAGCAAGGCCGCCGCGACGGCGAAGGCACCCTGAAAGAAAACGCCATGACCTACCGTGGCGAATTCAAGGCTGACCAGTATTCCGGGCTCGGTCGTCTGGAAATGGACGACGGCAGCTCCTATCAGGGCCAGTTCGCCCACGGCAAACCGAACGGCGAGGGTCAGCGCGGCGACTCCAGCGGTAATTCATTCACCGGGCATTTCGTCAACGGTCAGCTGGAAGGCAACGGTACGTTCAACAGCGCTGACGGCGACATCTATGTCGGCGGCTTCAAGAACAATCAGCTGCACGGCAAAGGCCGTTACGAAAACGCTGACGGCGATGTCTGGCTTGGCCAGTTCAAGGAAGGCGCACTGACCGGCAAGGGCGAGTTGATCGGTGCCGACGGCAGCCACTACATCGGCGCGTTCAGCGACTGGCGCTTCAGCGGGCAGGGCCGTTTGAACCTGTCTGATGGCAGCTTCTACATTGGCGGTTTCGACAACGACAGCTACTCCGGACGCGGCACGCTGGTGCTCACCGATGGCAGCGTCATGAGTGGCACCTGGATCAACGGCCAGCGCGTGCGCGACGCCGACGGCAAGTTGCTGCCCGACACCCTCGAACTCGGTTTGCTCGCTCAGGGTCGCCTGCTCGAAGACGCGTTGGCCGCCATCCCCGCGTCGACCCCGGCGGTCGAGCTGTACACCCTGACCCTCGGTGGCGACGGCAAGCAAAGCGTGTTCCTGCGCGAGTCCGACTACGTTGCCAATATGCTCAACACGCGCTTCGGTGCTTATGGTCAGATCCGTCTGGTCAACCACCGTGACCACCTCGGCGACCGGCCGATGGCCACCCGCGAGAACCTGCGCCGCGCCGCGCAAACCCTCGCCGAACGCAGCGGCCCGGAAGATCTGCTGTTCATCTACCTGACCAGCCACGGCACCGCCGAGCATGAACTGGTGCTCGACCAGCCACGCATGGAGCTGGCCGACCTGCCCGCCGACGAACTCGCCGCCGTGCTCGCCCCGCTGAAAAACCGCGACAAGATCATCGTGATTTCTTCGTGCTACTCCGGCGGGTTCATCCCGGCGCTGAAAGACGAGCGCACGCTGATCATGACCGCCTCGCGCGCAGACCGGGTGTCCTTCGGCTGCTCGGAAGAAGCCAACTTCACCTACTTCGGTGATGCGCTGTTCGCCCAGGCGCTGAACCAGACCGATGATCTGGAGCAAGCCTTCAAACTGGCCAAGGCCAACGTCGCCGAGCGTGAACTGGCGGACAATTTCGAGGCGTCAGAGCCGCAGATCTGGGCGCCGAAAACCGTGCTGGCGCACTGGCAACTGCTGCGCAAACAGCAAGCAAGAAAAGCTTTGCAAAGTGCTGCATTGAACGACGGGGCGATAAAGAGCAACTAAGCTGAACAGTATCAAGGGAGAGACACTATGTACTTGACGCCTCAGCACGTACTGCTTGCCGGAGCCACCGGTTTGACCGGTGAACATCTACTCGACCGTTTGCTCAACGAGCCAACGATTTCGCGCGTGCTCGCCCCTTCGCGTCGCCCCTTGGCGGAACATCCGCACCTGGAAAACCCGGTGGGAGATCCGCAGGCTTTTCTGCCGCAGCTCAGTGGTCGTGTCGATATCGCCTATTGCTGCCTCGGTACCACGATCAAGCAGGCCGGTTCGGAAGCGGCGTTTCGCGCGGTGGATCTGGACATGGTCGTGGCGTTCGCCAAACGCGCGCGGGAAATGGGCGCGCGGCATCTGATTGTGATCAGCGCGATTGGCGCCGATCCGAAATCGTCGGTTTTCTACAATCGGGTCAAAGGCGAAATGGAGCAAGCATTGCGTGCGCAGGACTGGCCGCAACTGACCATTTGCCGGCCATCGCTGTTGCTGGGTGAGCGGACTGAACCGCGTCTGGCCGAGCAACTGGCCGGGCCGTTGTCGAAGCTGATTCCGGGAAAATACCGGGGCATCGAAGCGTGCCAATTGGCACGGGCGATGTGGCGATTGGCGCTGGAAGAGCAGGATGGTGTGCGGGTGATCGAGTCGGATGAACTGCGCAAGCTCGGCAAATAATCTATAGCGCCCGGAAGAAAGCTTTCGCGAGCAGGCTCGCTCCCACATTTGCACCGCGTCCCCCTGTGGGAGCTAGCCTGCTCGCGAATGGAGTGCGCAGCGCTTCCCTACAATCCGCCAGTTGCCTGAAAACTCACGCCAATCACCGTGAGCAACGACAGCGGCAACAACAGCGTATCAAGCAAAGCACTCGCCGGCAGATCTACCCCCGGATAACTCGGCGCTTCAGCCCCGAACCGATCCATCGCGCAGCACCCGCCATTCATTGCGTACAAATCCAGCCGCGTCCCGGAGTACACCACTGGTGCCCCCGGTTTGGCCGCATCCAGCGTGCGTGCCGTGGCGCACCCGCTCAGCAACAACGCCAGCCCGATCAACAGCAGCTTATTCATCACTGCTCAGATGATGCTCGCCCCAACGCGGCAGCATGTCCTGAGGAATACCGAGCAGATTGAGAATTCGCGCCACGACGAAATCGATCAGGTCGTCGATGGTCTGCGGCTGGTGATAGAACCCCGGCGAGGCCGGCAGAATCGTCACGCCCATGTTCGACAGCTTGAGCATGTGCTCCAGATGAATGCTCGAATACGGCGCCTCGCGCGGCACCAGAATCAACTGGCGACGCTCCTTCAAAGTGACATCGGCGGCGCGTTCGATCAGGTTGTTGCAGGCGCCCGTGGCAATCGCCGATAGCGTGCCCGTGGAGCACGGCACCACGACCATCGCCGCCGGAGCGCCCGACCCCGAGGCGACCGGCGACATCCAGTCTTCCTTGCCGTACACGCGGATCTGCCCGGCGGCGGCCCCGGTGTATTCGGTCAGGAATGCCTGCATCATCTGCGGCTTGGCCGGCAGCGTGACATCGGTCTCCGTAGCCATGACCAGTTGTGCAGCTTTCGAAATCAGGAAATGCACTTCGCGGTCTTCCCGCACCAGACAATCGAGCAGGCGCAAACCGTACTGCGCACCGGACGCGCCGGTCATCGCCAGCGTGATGCGTTCGGGGCCATTGCTCTCAAAACGAGTGTTCATTGCAGCGCCTCGGCGAGTTTGCCGTGCAGGCCGCCGAAGCCGCCGTTGCTCATGATCACCACGTGCGTGCCTGGCTGCGCCTGGCTCTTCACGCGTTCGATGATGCCTTCCAGCGAGTCGCTGACAATCGACGGCACTTTGCACAGCGCGGCGGTGCCGGCGAGGTCCCAGCCGAGGTTGGCCGGGGCGTACCAGATTACCTGATCGGCATCGACCACACTGTCCGGCAAACCGTCACGGTGCGCGCCAAGCTTCATCGAGTTGGAGCGCGGTTCGATGATCGCGATCAGCGGTGCGTCGCCGATGCGTTTGCGCAGGCCGTCGAGGGTGGTGGCAATCGCAGTCGGGTGGTGGGCAAAGTCGTCGTAGATGGTGATGCCGCGGACTTCGGCGACTTTCTCCATGCGGCGTTTGACGTTCTTGAACGCACTCAACCCGGCGATGCCCATCGACGGCACCACACCAACATGACGCGCCGCCGCCAGAGCGGCCAATGCGTTGGCGACGTTGTGCTGACCGGTCAGCTCCCACTCGACGGTGCCTTGCGACACGCCTTCGAACATCACCTCAAACGCCGAACCGTCTTCGCTGAGCAGTTTGACTTGCCACTGACCGCCGGCACCGGTGGTTTGCACCGGGGTCCAGCAACCCATTTCGATCACACGTTGCAAGGCCGGCTCGGTAGTCGGGTGGATAACCAGGCCTTCACTCGGGATGGTGCGCACCAAGTGGTGGAATTGCCGCTCGATCGCCGGCAGATCCGGGAAGATGTCGGCATGATCGAACTCAAGGTTGTTGAGGATCGCGGTGCGCGGACGGTAGTGAACGAATTTCGAGCGCTTGTCGAAGAAGGCGCTGTCGTACTCGTCGGCCTCGATCACGAAGAACGGCGTGCCGCCCAGACGTGCCGATACCGAGAAATTCTGCGGCACGCCACCGATCAGGAAACCCGGGCTCATGCCAGCATGTTCCAGGACCCAGGCGAGCATGCTGCTGGTGGTGGTTTTGCCGTGCGTACCGGCAACCGCCAGCACCCAGCGACCTTGCAGCACGTGGTCAGCCAGCCACTGCGGGCCGGACACATACGGCAGGCCTTTGTTCAGCACATATTCCACCGCCGGATTGCCGCGCGACATGGCGTTGCCGATCACCACCAGATCCGGCGCCGGATCGAGCTGCGCCGGGTCATAACCCTGCGTCAGCTGAATGCCCTGGGCTTCAAGCTGTGTGCTCATCGGTGGATAGACGTTGGCGTCGGAGCCGGTCACGTGATGGCCCAGCTCTTTGGCCAACACCGCCATGGAGCCCATGAAAGTCCCGCAGATACCCAGAATATGAATGTGCATAGTCGACCTCGTAAAACATGGCCGCAGGTTAGCGTAGGGAGGGGGAAATCGCACTCTTTAGCTGAGGGGCGGGGCTGGTTTGGCCTGGCATTTGGGTTCGCCTGTAGATTGCGGCCCCTCACCCCAGCCCTCTCCCGAGGGAGAGGGAGCCGATCTGCGTCGTTTTCAAATCCTGAGTTCGGCTCGATATTTCAGGTCGGCGTAGATCAGTAGATCTGACTCGGCCAGTCCACTTTTCGGCGGGAGAGGGAGCCGATCTCGGTCGCGTTCAAATCCTTGAGTTCGGCTCTGTAACTCAGGTCGGCGTAGATCAGTAGAGCGACTCGGTCAGTCCCCTCTCCCTCTGGGAGAGGGCTAGGGTGAGGGCCTTCTAACTGACTCGCCGCTCAATCCCATGCTTACGCAGCTTTCTATAAAGGGTATTGCGGCTGACCCCAAGCTGCTCAGCCGTTTGCGTCATATGCCACCGCGTCTGCTCCAAAGTTTTAAGCAGGGCAATCCGCTCGGCGTCAGCCAGTGGGTGTTCGCCAGACTCGGTTGGCGGAAGGACTGGACGCCCCTGCCGAATCATCACCGGCAAATCCTCAATCCCGACCCGCCCTTCATCACACAACGCCGCCAACGTGCGCAGCACATTGCGCAACTGCCGCACATTGCCCGGCCAATTAAAGGCAAGCAAAGCCTGACGCGCCGGTTCCTCGATGACTATCGTTTCACCGCCCGCCTCCTCGGCCAGCAGAAAATCCAGCAACTGCGATTTATCACTACGCTCGCGTAATGCCGGCAACGCCACTTCCAGGCCGTTGAGCCGGTAATACAAATCCTCGCGGAAGCTGCCATCCGCGACCCGCTCCAGCAGATTGCGGTGGGTGGCACTGATGATCCGCACGTTGACCGACTCCGGCTCGCCGCCGATCGGCACCACCTGACGATCCTCCAGCACCCGCAACAGCCGAGTCTGCAAGGCCAGCGGCATGTCGCCGATTTCATCGAGGAACAACGTCCCGCCATCGGCCTGCTGCAGCTTGCCGCGCATGCCGTCCTTGCGCGCGCCGGTGAAGCTGCCGCCGCGATAGCCGAACAGTTCGCTCTCGATCAGGCTTTCAGGAATGGCCGCGCAGTTGAGCGCAACGAAGGCTTTGGCGGAGCGTTGGCTGGCCTGATGCACAGCCTTGGCGAAAGCTTCCTTGCCGGAGCCGGTTTCGCCGTTGATCAGCAGCGGTACATCACGTTCGAAGACGCGCAGGGCTTTGCAGAAGTCTGCCTGCAACGCCTCATCACCGAGACAGATACCCGACAGGCGCGGCGCCTGCGCCACAACCGGCCTCGCGGCCATCGGTACAGCTTTGCGCGACTCACCGCGCAGCACGGCAAACAAATGCCTCCCGTCACGAGTGCGCAGCGGCCAACTGGCACTGGCATGGGCACTGGCGCGGCCAAGCAACTCATCCAGCGAACAATCGAAGAACGCCTCGACCGGTTTACCGAGCAAGCCGCCACGAATATGCCCGAGCAGGTTTAGCGCACTCTGGTTGACCGCGCTGATCCGCCCTTCCCCGTCAAACGCCAGCAAGCCCTCGCTGAACAACCCGACCGATTCGGCTTGCAGATGAAAGCGCAGCAACCATTGGTTATCGAAACAGCGCAGGAAGTAGCAGCTCTCGATCATCTTCGCCGACAGATTGACCAGCGCCATAGTGTGGAACTGGCTCTGCCGCGAAACGTCGTGGCGCGCCGACGACACGTCGAGCACCGCCAGCAGTTCGCCATGCGGGTCGAACACCGGGCTCGCCGAGCAGGTCAGGCCGGTGTGGCGACCGCGAAAGTGTTCATCCTGATGAATGGTCAGGGCCTGACGTTCAACCAGGCAGGTGCCGATGCCGTTGGTGCCTTCGCAGGCTTCGCTCCAGTCGGCACCCAGCCAGAGACCGGCGCGTTCGAAGATCTTGCGTTCGGCCGGCGCGGTGACGCAGTTGAGGATCACCCCGCGCGCGTCGGTCAGCAATACCGCGTGGCCGGCGCCGGAGAGTTGTTGATGCAGGCTGCTCATTTCATTGCCGGCGATCTGTAGAACCTGCTGCAGACGTTCGCGGCTTTCCAGTACCCGGCCGTGTTCGAGCACGGTTGGCGCCATGCTCAGCGCCGGGTCGAGGTGGTAGTCCTCCAGACAGCGCAGCCACGAACGGGCAATCGACGGATCGGCACCGGGTCCGTACAGGTGCGGTTTGCCCTGGGTTGCGGTGAGAACCTGTCGGGCATGGCGACTCAAATGGTTGTCGTGCATTTCTTATTGTTCTCCCCGAGGCTCGACGGCCCAATGCTGAGGTGACGCCCAGCATCCTCCAGCCACCGACGCATTGCAATGCTGGCAAGACTGCCCGGTCATCAGCTGTACCGAAAGCGGTACAAACCGTCACCCCAACTGTACCGAAACCGTCACAGGCAAAATCCACTCGTCCGAGGAAAACCTGCCAAGCCCTTGATTTACCTGCGCTGCACGGCAGTGGCCCGACCTTTGCTCTACGCTTATAGCAAGCGCACTTGCGCGTTTCTCTAATAAGTACAAAGCCAAGGAGAACATCATCATGCGTTACGCTCACCCCGGTACTGAAGGCGCCAAAGTCTCGTTCAAAGCCAAGTACGGTAACTACATCGGCGGCGAGTTCGTCGCGCCTGTCAAAGGTCAGTACTTCACCAATACCTCGCCAGTGAATGGCCAGCCGATTGCCGAATTCCCCCGCTCCACTGCCGAAGACATCAACAAGGCACTGGACGCCGCCCACGCCGCTGCCGACGCGTGGGGCGCGACCTCCGTGCAGGCGCGCTCGCTGATCCTGCTGAAAATCGCCGATCGCATCGAACAGAACCTCGAACTGCTGGCGATCACCGAAACCTGGGACAACGGCAAAGCCATCCGCGAAACCCTTAACGCCGACATCCCCCTGGCCGCTGACCATTTCCGCTACTTCGCTGGCTGCCTGCGCGCCCAGGAAGGCAGCGCCGCCGAAATCGATGGCAACACCGTGGCGTATCACATTCATGAACCGCTGGGCGTGGTCGGTCAGATCATCCCGTGGAACTTCCCGATCCTGATGGCCGCGTGGAAACTCGCGCCAGCGCTGGCAGCGGGCAACTGCGTGGTGCTCAAGCCTGCCGAGCAAACCCCGCTGGGCATTACCGTGTTGCTGGAACTGATCGGTGATTTGCTGCCGCCAGGCGTGCTGAACATTGTTCAGGGCTATGGCAAAGAAGCCGGCGAAGCGCTCGCGACCAGCAAACGCATCGCCAAGATCGCCTTCACGGGCTCGACCCCGGTCGGCTCGCACATCATGAAATGCGCCGCCGAAAACATCATTCCGTCGACCGTGGAACTGGGCGGCAAATCGCCGAACATCTTTTTCGAAGACATCATGCAGGCTGAGCCGACCTTCATTGAGAAAGCCGCTGAAGGTCTGGTGCTGGCGTTCTTCAACCAGGGCGAAGTCTGCACCTGCCCCTCCCGCGCACTGGTACAGGAATCGATCTACGACGAGTTCATGGCCGTCGTGATGAAGAAAGTCCTGCAAATCAAACGTGGCGATCCGCTGGACACCGACACCATGGTCGGTGCGCAGGCGTCCGAGCAGCAATTCGACAAAATTCTTTCGTACCTGGAAATTGCCAAGGGTGAAGGCGCTGAGTTGCTGACCGGTGGCAAGGTAGAAAAACTCGAGGGCAATCTGTCGACCGGTTATTACATCCAGCCGACCCTGCTCAAGGGCACCAACAAGATGCGCGTGTTCCAGGAAGAAATCTTTGGCCCGGTGGTGAGCATCACCACGTTCAAGGACGAAGCCGAAGCGCTGGCGATCGCCAACGACACCGAGTTCGGCCTCGGCGCCGGTCTGTGGACCCGCGACATCAACCGCGCCTACCGCATGGGTCGCGCGATCAAGGCTGGCCGCGTGTGGACCAACTGCTACCACCTGTATCCGGCGCATGCCGCGTTTGGCGGATACAAAAAGTCTGGTGTTGGGCGTGAGACGCACAAGATGATGCTCGATCACTATCAGCAGACGAAAAACCTGCTGGTGAGCTACGACATCAATCCGTTGGGCTTCTTCTAAGCGGATCGGGGGCGAGGCAGTCGTTTCTGCATCGCCCCTCAGATAGCTTTCGCGAGCAGGCTCGCTCCCAAAGGGAACTGCGTGCACCTGCAATGTTCGACTCGACACAACGCCAATGTGGGAGCGAGCCTGCTCGCGAAAGCGGTGTGCCTTTCAACCCCATGATTCCTGACGGAATGATCGGGCCAATAAAACAATAAGAACGGTGAAACCTATGCCTAGCGAATCCCCGGCTGGCGCTCCGGCGACCGGCGCCTCCGTCGACTTTGAAAAAGTCGGATCGGATTACTTTCAACAACGCGAACTGAAAAAAGGTGCCGCCGGCTGGGTACTGCTAGTGGGCCTGGGCGTTGCCTACGTGATTTCCGGTGACTATGCCGGCTGGAACTTCGGCCTCGCACAGGGTGGCTGGGGCGGCATGTTCCTGGCGACGCTGCTGATGGCCACCATGTACCTGTGCATGTGCTTTTCTCTGGCCGAGTTGTCTTCGATGATCCCTACCGCTGGCGGTGGCTACGGTTTTGCCCGCAGTGCATTCGGGCCGTGGGGCGGGTTTCTCACCGGCACCGCGATTCTCATCGAATACGCCATTGCCCCTGCGGCTATCGCGGTGTTCATCGGTGCCTACTGCGAATCGCTGTTCGGCATCGGCGGCTGGATGATTTATCTGGCCTTCTACATCATTTTCATTGCCATCCACATTTTCGGGGTCGGCGAAGCGCTCAAGCTGATGTTTGTCATCACCGCCGTCGCCGCGCTGGCGCTGGGGGTGTTTCTGGTGGCGATGGTGCCGCATTTCGACGTCGCCAACCTGCTCGACATTCCGGTCACTGCCGCGGCGGGTGCCAGTCCGTTTCTGCCATTCGGTTATGTTGGCGTCTGGGCGGCGATTCCCTATGCGATCTGGTTCTTTCTTGCCGTTGAAGGCGTGCCGCTGGCCGCCGAAGAAACCAAAAACCCCAAACGTGACCTGCCGCGCGGCTTGATCGGCGCCATGTTGGTGCTTCTGATGTTTGCCCTGCTGATTCTGATCGTCGGTCCCGGCGGTGCGGGTGCCAATTCGTTGCTGACCTCCGGCAACCCGTTGGTCGAGGCGTTGAGCAGAGCCTATGGCGGCTCGACCTGGATGGGCAGTTTCGTCAACCTCGTGGGGCTGGCCGGACTGATCGCGAGTTTCTTCTCGATCATCTACGCGTACTCGCGGCAGATTTTCGCGCTGTCCCGGGCCGGCTACCTGCCACGCAAACTGTCCGAAACCAATAAAAGCAAGGCACCGGTCCTGGCGCTGGTGATTCCCGGCATCATCGGTTTCGGCCTGTCGCTGACCGGCCAGGGCGATCTGCTGATTCTGGTAGCGGTATTCGGCGCAACCATTTCCTACGTGCTGATGATGGCCGCGCACATCACCTTGCGGATTCGCCGCCCCAAAATGGACCGGCCGTACCGCACACCGGGCGGCATCTTCACCTCCGGCGTGGCCTTGGTGCTGGCGTGCATCGCCGTGGTCGCGGGCTTCCTGGTCGACCCACGGGTGGTAATCGGTGCCGCCGTCATCTATGGAGTGTTAATTGCTTACTTTGCGTTCTACAGTCGACATCACTTGGTAGCAGGCACGCCGGAGGAAGAGTTCGCGGCGATCCAGAAGGCTGAGCAAGCCTTGCACTGAGTGCCGACAATCCCGGCGCAGGCTCGGTCTGCGCCGTCACGGAGAATTGTGTATGGCCAGTTTCGCTCACACGGTCGGCGCCCAGACCTATCGCTTCGACAGCCTCAAGGACGTCATGGCCAAAGCCAGCCCGGCGCGTTCCGGGGACTTTCTCGCAGGCGTCGCCGCCCTAAACGACGGCGAACGCGTGGCCGCGCAAATGGCGCTGGCCGACATTCCGCTCACGCATTTCCTGCAAGAAGCGCTGATTCCCTATGAGACCGATGAAGTCACTCGGCTAATCATCGACACCCACGACAAACAAGCCTTTGCCGTGGTCAGCCACCTCACCGTGGGCGGCTTTCGTGACTGGCTGCTCAGCGACGCCGCCGACGAAACCAGCCTGCGCAACCTCGCCCCCGGCCTGACCCCGGAAATGGTCGCGGCGGTGTCGAAGATCATGCGCGTGCAGGATCTGGTGCTGGTGGCGCAAAAGATTCGCGTGGTGACAAAGTTTCGCGGCACCCTCGGTTTGCGCGGACGCCTATCGACCCGCCTGCAGCCGAATCACCCGACCGACGAACCGTCCGGCATCGCCGCGAGCATTCTCGACGGCCTGCTCTACGGCAACGGCGATGCGATGATCGGCATCAACCCGGCCACCGACAGCATCGCCTCAATCTGCGCAATGTTGGAAATGCTCGACGCGATCATCCAGCGCTACGACATCCCGACCCAGGCCTGCGTGCTGACCCACGTCACCACCTCCATCGAGGCGATCAACCGTGGCGTGCCGCTGGACCTGGTGTTCCAGTCGATTGCCGGTACCGAAGCGGCCAACGCCAGTTTCGGCATCAACCTGAATGTCTTGCAGGAAGGCTATGACGCCGGCCTGAGCCTGAATCGCGGCACTCTCGGGCAGAACCTGATGTATTTCGAGACGGGTCAGGGCAGCGCGCTGTCGGCCAACGCCCACCACGGCGTCGACCAACAGACCTGCGAGACCCGAGCCTACGCGGTGGCGCGACATTTCAAGCCGTTCCTGGTGAACACGGTCGTAGGATTTATCGGCCCGGAGTACTTGTACAACGGCAAACAGATCATCCGCGCCGGCCTCGAAGATCACTTCTGCGGCAAGCTGCTCGGCGTGCCGATGGGTTGCGATATCTGCTACACCAACCACGCTGAAGCCGATCAGGACGACATGGACACCTTGCTAACCCTCTTGGGTGTGGCCGGGATCAACTTCATCATGGGCATCCCCGGCTCCGACGACATCATGCTCAATTACCAGACCACTTCGTTCCACGACGCGCTCTACGCTCGGCAGACCCTGGGCCTGAAACCGGCGCCGGAGTTCGAACAATGGCTGGCCAACATGGGCATCTTCACGCAAGCGGACGGCAAGGTTCGCTTTGGCAACAACTTGCCGCCGGCCTTCCGCCAGGCGCTGGCGCAACTGGGATGAGTCACATGGAAAAACCGCCCGTGGACCCGCAAAACCCTTGGCTGGAACTGCGCCGCCTGACGCCTGCGCGGATCGCCCTCGGCCGCACCGGCACCAGCCTGCCGACCACTGCGCAACTGGATTTCCAGTTTGCCCATGCTCAGGCGCGGGATGCCGTGCATCTGCCGTTCGACCATGCCGGGCTCAGCGCGCAGCTGAGCGAGCGCGAGCGCGACTCCTTGTTGCTGCACAGCGCGGCAGTAGACCGCAACAGCTACCTGCAACGCCCGGATCTGGGGCGCAAACTGAGCGATGACTCGGCCCGGCAATTGCGCGATTACGCGGCCGCGCATCCGGGCGGCGTCGATCTGGCGATCGTCGTGGCTGACGGCTTGTCGGCGCTGGCGGTGCATCGGCATACATTGCCGTTTCTGACCCGACTGGAAGAGCAAATGAGCGCTGACGGCTGGTCGATGGCGCCCGTTATCCTGGTGGAACAGGGTCGCGTTGCCGTCGGTGATGAAATCGGCCAATTGCTCGGCGCAAAAATGCTGGTGATGCTGATCGGCGAACGCCCGGGACTCAGCTCGCCAGACAGCCTGGGTTTATATTTCACCTACAATCCAAAGATCGGCCTGACCGACGCCTACCGCAACTGCATTTCCAATGTGCGGCTCGAAGGCTTGAGCTACGGCATGGCGGCGCACCGCTTGCTGTACTTGATGCGGGAAGCGTGTCGCAGACAGCTGTCGGGCGTGAATCTGAAGGACGAAGCACAGGTTCAGACGCTGGAGTCGGACGCCGGTGCGGACATGAAAGGAAATTTCCTACTCAGCCCGCCCCCTACCTGAACCGTTTCCGCATTGCGTTTCTGCGCCGGTTTCAGGCAGGATCGATGCACGGCCGCACGGGTTTCCCATCGCCGTCAGAGCAGTTGAAGACAGCCACTTGAAGACGAGACCTATCATGCGGATTATTCAAGCGACCCTCGAACATCTGGATTTACTGACTCCGTTGTTCGTCAAATATCGCGAGTTCTACGGTTCCCTGCCTTACCCGGATTCCTCCCGCGCCTTTCTTGAAAAGCGT
This sequence comes from Pseudomonas sp. MC6, assembly GCF_054790575.1. Taxonomy (NCBI): domain Bacteria; kingdom Pseudomonadati; phylum Pseudomonadota; class Gammaproteobacteria; order Pseudomonadales; family Pseudomonadaceae; genus Pseudomonas; species Pseudomonas sp. MC6. Next base: position 5,831,133 of record NZ_CP186504.1, on the reverse strand, counting down.
CTGCGTCGCAAGGAATCGGTGATCTATCTGGCCTTGGCCGATGATGACGACAAGAAACTCATGGGCTTCTGTCAGCTCTATCCAAGCTTCTCCTCGTTGTCACTCAAACGCGTGTGGATCCTAAATGACATCTATGTCGCCGAAGATGCACGCCGCCAACTGGTCGCCGACAACCTGATCCGCACTGCGAAGAAAATGGCCAAGGAAACCCAGGCCGTGCGCATGCGTGTTTCCACCAGCAGCAACAACGAAGTGGCGCAGAAAACCTATGAATCCATCGGATTCAAGGAAGACACCGAGTTCAAGAACTACGTGCTGCCGATCAGCGAAGAACTCTGACTGCAAGTGCAACGTGTGATGAGGGAGCCCGCTCCCTCAGGCACCCCGAATGCTTCCTGACAATTGTTCACACCTCGACATCCCTCGCTACAAAACCGACGCGCTTTTCATCCTTCAGACCGTATAATCCCGATCTTTCCGGCTTGTAAGAAAAACTACACCCCGCTGTAGGCTTACACGAAGTCATCCGCACATGCCTGCCGAGTCGGGCCGTCAAACAGGTGCCCCCATGGATTTCAACCCGCTCGACCTTATCCTGCATCTCGATGTATACCTCGATTTGCTGGTGAACAACTATGGGCCATGGATCTACGCCATCCTGTTTCTGGTGATCTTCTGTGAAACCGGACTGGTAGTGATGCCGTTCCTGCCGGGTGATTCGCTGCTGTTCATCGCCGGTGCCGTTGCGGCGGGCGGCGGTATGGATCCGGTGCTGCTGGGCGGACTGTTGATGCTCGCGGCCATACTGGGCGACAGCACCAACTACGTGATCGGACGAACGGCTGGCGAGAAACTGTTCAGCAACCCGAACTCGAAAATCTTCCGTCGCGATTACCTGCAAAAAACCCACGATTTCTATGACAAGCATGGCGGCAAGACCGTGACGCTGGCGCGCTTCCTGCCGATCATCCGTACCTTCGCGCCGTTCGTCGCCGGCGTAGCGAAGATGCCATACCCGCGTTTCTTCGGTTTCAGCGTGTTGGGCACCATCCTATGGGTCGGCGGTCTGGTGACGCTGGGTTACTTCTTCGGCAACGTGCCGTTCATCAAGAAAAACCTGTCGTTGCTGGTGGTGGCGATCATTCTGCTGTCGCTGGTGCCGATGATCCTTGGCGTGGTTCGCAGCCGTTTCGGCGGCACCAAAGCGCAATCGCACTAGGCCGATGTGGTCGCTGAGCGCCTGGCGTCGCCGGCGCATTCTGGCGAAGCACCCGATTGCCGACAACATGTGGCAACGGGTGCGGCATCACCTGAGCTTCCTTGATGGCATCAGCGCTGCCGAAGATCAGTGGCTGCGCGAAGCCTGCGTACTGTTCCTCGAAGACAAACACCTGAGCGCTCTGCCCGGCGTCGAACTGCATCAGGAACAACGCCTGCTGCTCGCCGCCCAGGCACAATTACCACTGCTCAATCTGGGCGATCTGAACTGGTATCAGGGTTTCCACGAGATCGTGCTCTACCCCGACGACTTTCTCAGCCCGCAACGTCATCGCGACGCCAGCGGTGTCGAGCACGAATGGGACGGCGAACACAGCGGCGAGGCTTGGCAGCAGGGGCCGATCATCCTCGCCTGGCCGGGCGTGATGGCCAGTGGTGGCTGGGAAGGCTATAACCTGGTCATCCACGAACTGGCGCACAAACTCGACATGCTTAACGGCGACGCCAACGGCCTGCCGCCACTGCACGCCGACATGCGTGTCAGCGACTGGGCAGACGTCATGCAAAAGGCTTACGACGATCTCAACCGTCAGCTCGACCATGACCCTGACGCCGAAACCGCCATTGATCCCTACGCCGCCGAGAACCCGGCCGAGTTCTTCGCCGTCACCAGCGAGTACTTTTTCAGCGCCCCGGATCTGTTGCACGAGGCTTATCCACAGGTGTATGCGCAGCTGCAGCTTTTCTACCGTCAGGACCCGTTGAGCCGGTTGCGGCAACTTCAGGCCACAGACCCGGTCTATCAGGCTCACGACTAAGGTCTGCACGACTTTCGGTACATGGCATCGACGGCAGAATATGCCTATAATCGCCGCCACTTTTTGGTCAATCCGGCCAAGTGTTTTTGGTCAACTACGGGGGCAACGCCCAATGAGCTACAGCAAGATTCCGGCTGGCAAAGACCTGCCGAACGACATCTACGTCGCGATCGAGATTCCGGCCAACCACGCGCCGATCAAATACGAAATCGACAAAGACAGCGATTGCCTGTTCGTTGACCGTTTCATGGCCACCCCAATGTTCTACCCGGCCAACTACGGTTACATCCCGAACACCCTGGCTGACGACGGTGATCCCCTCGACGTGCTGGTTGTGACCCCTTACCCGGTTGCTCCAGGCTCGGTGATCCGCGCGCGTCCAGTCGGCATCCTGAACATGACCGACGACGGCGGCGGCGATGCCAAAGTCATCGCAGTCCCACACGACAAGCTGTCCCAGCTGTACGTCGATGTGAAGGAATACACCGACCTGCCGCCACTGCTGATCCAGCAGATCGAGCACTTCTTCGCGAACTACAAAGATCTCGAAAAAGGCAAATGGGTCAAGATCGAAGGTTGGGCCGGTGCAGACGCCGCCCGCGAAGCGATCACCAAGTCGGTTGCCGCCTACAAAGGCTAAGCACCTGCGCCACGCGTGAGGCTTGAAGAAAACCCCGGTTGATCCGGGGTTTTTTGTGCTCGGGAAAAGTTGTCTTAAACAGAGTGTTTATGACGGACTACAGAAAAGTTTTAGCCTGTGTAATTTCCCACAAGATCGCCTTACATCCCGTCGCAAAATTCAGCCCGTTTTTGAACGTCCGGTTTATTCAAACCGCTCTGGCACGGCCGTAGACTCCGTGTTTATGAGAAAGAACACTAGCGGTCCAAGATTCAAGGCACTCCTGGAAGCTGCGAACATCTCGACGACGGGTTTCGCAAAGTTCTGGGGCACGGAAGCCCAAAATGTCCACAACTGGTACACCCGGGGCGTCCCGGCGTATCGCATGGAAGAAGTCTCACGCCTGCTGTCCGTCAACAGCGAATGGCTGAAAACCGGCCAAGGCACAAAAGAGCTGCCAAGCCTGACTCCGCCTGCCAGCAACGGCGACAGCTTTGACGCCCATGATCCACAGGGCGCGTATAGATTCATCCATCCCAACGACATCGAACTGGCCTTCTTCAAAGAAACGCCACTGACCAACGGTTCCGACAAAACCCACGTCATTCAGGACCCGGACCTGTCCATCCGCCTGCTGCGTGCACAGGTTGATCAACTGGAGATCCGCCCCGCCGATGCCATCTGCGCGCACATGATCGGCAACAGCATGGCCGAACGTATCGAGGACGGCTCCGTCGTCGCGATCGACCGCGGCCTGACCCAAGTCGTCGATGGCGAGATCTACGCTATCGAACACGACGGCATGCTGCGCATCAAATACCTGCACCGCATGCCCGGCAACGGCCTGCGCCTGCGCAGCCACAACAGCGCGGAATACCCGGACGAAGTGTTCCGCCCGGCGCAGATCGAAGAGCAACGGATTCATATATTGGGCTGGGTGTTCTGGTGGTCGACCGTGAGCAAGCGGCGGCCGGTGGTGCCGTTTCTCTGACTTGATGCGGTTTGTCGACCCTGCACAGAACCCTGTGGGAGCGAGCCTGCTCGCGAAGAGGCCCGGACAATCGGTACAAATCCCGGATTTCTGGCGTAGAAGTCGCTCTAAACCGCACTTCAGACTGGGAATCCCAAGCAAAACTCAGTATCCTGCGCCCCACATTTGCGCATCGACCCGCCCCGCGGCTCAGAGAGCGCCCGACGCGGCAGACCAACGTCTGACCAAGTCCCACAGCCGGACGCAGATCCGGATGTACGTTTTGAAGGCTGGCAAGGCTTACCAAAAATAGGCCAAGCCAGTCCCCGAGAAGCCGGCCACAAGCCGGCTTTTTAATGCCTGCAAAAAAACACGTTTACCTTGGCGAGCTTGACTCAACACTTGCCAACCCTAACCCCCTCAGTGCTAAATCCTGCCCAACACCCACCCCCTCTTTTTTTACCCGCATCCCCGACCCCGGCCGGATTCCGGTATTGAGCCTCACGGGAATCCATGGAATGGCCCTGCATATCCCGACCCTGCTGGTCGTTTCGGTCTTCGTCTTCTTTTTGATGGGGCTTTTGACGCTGCACGCCTGGTATCGCGAAACCCGCGAGCCGCCACTGGCGTACCTCGGCAGCATGATGCTGCTGGGCGCCTTGGGCGTGGTATTGGTCAGTTGGCGTGATCGAGGGGTCGACTTCATTCCCATTGTGTTCGGCAATGTTGTTCTATTGCTCAGTGCAGCGCTGAACTGGACGGCCATGCGCACGCTGGTCGGGCGCAGACCGTCAGTGTCCGGCATTCTGGCGGGGGCGTTCGCCTGGCTGACCTTGTGTCTGATTCCCGCCTTCTACGAGTCGATGCCAAATCGGGTTCTGATCTACTCCTTGCTGGCATTCGGTTACGGCGTGCTGACAACGCTGGAGCTCTGGCGCAGCCGCCACACTCTGAACGTCGCGTTTATGCCGGCGCTGGTGCTGACCGTTCTGCACACTGTGTTCTACGCCGTTCGCAGTGCGACCGATGAAGGGCTGCCGGTGACAAAGGCGCTGCTGGGCACTGGCGAGGGTGTGCCGTTTTTCTCGTTCATGCTGTTCGAGTCGATGCTGTATGTCATCGGCATTGCCTACATCACCCTGGCGATGGTCAAGGAACGTGCAGAGCTCAAGCTCAAAGCGGCGGCGTTCAGCGATCCGCTGACGGGCATTGGCAATCGTCGCGCGTTCATGATGAACGCCGGGCAGTTGCTTACTGAAAGCCAGCAACACGCAGAACCGGCGGCGTTGCTGCTTTGTGATCTGGATAACTTCAAGCGTCTGAATGACACCTATGGCCATCCCGTTGGGGATCAGGCGTTGATCGCGTTCGGCCGGATCGTGGCCGAGAGCCTGCGTAAGGAAGATGTTTGCGGGCGGATTGGCGGTGAGGAGTTTGCCTGCCTGCTCAACAATTGCGATGAGCAGACTGCACTGGAAATTGCCGAACGGATCCGCCGTTCGTTCTCGCAATTGTCGATTCTTGAGCCGGGGCTGCTCAGCGTCAGCATCGGAGTCGTGACTACCCGTGAATCCGGATACGACTTGTCACGCCTGCTATCGGAAGCGGATCAGGCGCTGTACGGCGCCAAGGATCAGGGGCGTAATCGTGTACAGACTTTGCGTTCGCTGTACTTGAGCCTTACCGATAATTAGTGCCCAACCACCGACCATTTCAATAAGCCATTAGCACATCCGCCCTAATTGCCCCTGCCGGCACCCGCCACTAAATTTCCATTCTGTTTTTGTGCACTACAAAAGCGCCAAGGAATGGAGCAGCACCATGTCATCGTTTTTCAAACCGAGTAAATCCCTCGCTCTACTGACTGCACTCTTGATGGCCACTTCAGCCTCAGCAGAAGAGCCTAACCCCGTCGGCGACTGGTGGATCATTTACGGCAACGGTGTCCCGCACAAAAACATCATGTATGTCGCCGACAAAACTTCTGTGGTGCCTTCGACACGCACCCAGGGCGCGCAGATGTTGGCAGTGACGCTGGTATATGAAGAGCCTGGCAAGCCAATGATCGATGCCTACAACCTGGAAGTGCAGTGCAAGACCAACAAGCTGCGGTTTGTGAATGGCCAGTCGGTGGATCGAATTGCCTACATGCTGCGGCACCTGAAAGTGAACGAGCAATGGCAGCAGCCGAAGGAGTTCTGGGTGCAGCGCGCTTTGGCTTTCGTTTGCACTCCGGAGAAAAAAGACATGATTGCCGTGGGCAAGATGGAGCATTTGCAGATGATCCAGGGCATGCAGCAAATGTTCTTCAAACTGGCACCGATTCAAGAGAAAGGTCAAATGATGGACAACCTTGACTCGATACTGGGCAACAAGTAACAGCCTGATTTCTGGGCGCTGCAGCGCGCTATTTCGTCTCGCACATGACACCGGGAGTCATGATGAATCAATGGACTAAAACGTTACTGACGTTGCTGATAACAGCCACAGTCTCAATGATTAATGGCTGCCACCTGATTGCACAGTCGCGCTGGGAAGGACGGGATGTTCAGGAAGCACTCGATCTGTTCGGCAAACCCGACTCAATGAAAAAACAGACCGGTGCCAACGGCGAAAATCTGGCCGTCCTGACCTGGTTCAAATCCTCCAGCTGGACCACCACCGAAGCTGCCGGCACGTCCATGAATCACACCGGCAACGGCATGGTGTACACCGAGTACTACGAGACGGTCGGACATAGCTCTGACTGCAAACTTGAAGCGACCGTCAATAAAGCCAAAAAGATCGTGCTGTTTCGTATCGAGGACGGAAAGATCATTCACGGCAAGTGCATCAACGTTCCGTTCGTACCCGGTTACATTCCGCCCGGCTTCTAGTGCTGTCCCTGAGCAAGTATTTGCTCAGGGATAACTGAATGACTTCACCAGCGTCAGCTCTCCCACCGCGCGCATAGGGATCAGAAACGTCTCCATCTTCTCGCTCGGCGTGCCCTCTTCGGTAATCACCGTCACCTGCGCCGTGGTCAGCGCCTGCACCGCCTCATCGCCGCCCTCGTCATCCCCACGATAGCCACCGCCGTAATAATTCACGTACACCAGATACTGGCCCTTGATCGGCGCCGGCATGGCGAAGATTTCCGGGCCGTAACCGGTGGTGACGTCGACGTCGAGCGCGGCGCCGTTGGCGGCGCTGCGGTTGCCGTACCAGATGTGTGCGCCGTCGGGGGTGACGAGGTGCAGGTCGAGGTCGGTGCCGTCGCTGTCCCACGCCAGCAGTACGCGCAGTTTGGCCGGGGTGGCGCCGCCGCTGGTGTTGAGGAATTGCGTGCGGTGGCGTTGTTGGCCGTCAGGGCTGCGCACTTCGACGCTGTTACTGCCGTTGGGGAACGAGAACGGGCGGTCGAAGTGGCCGCTGTCGTCGATTTTCAGCGGCATGCTCACGCCGTTGACGATCAGGCGGCCGGGGTCGTTGTCCTTCCGCGCCGCTTTGATCTCGCCGCTGATGCGCGCGGTGTTGGCCTGGCCGACCGGGGTGTTGACCGATGAGGCCGGGTAGTTGACGGTCTGGCGGAAGCTTTCGCCCTCGCCTTCCGGTGCGCCGCTGCGCCAGCCGCCGACCGGGGTGTCGAGTTTGACGCTGTCGGCGGCCATCGCCGGCGATAGCGCGGTCAAGGTGCAGAGCAGCAGCAAGACCTGTGGATAACGGAGTGTCATGGTCTATTCCAGCAAAAGGTGACGGGCAAGCCCTTCGATGTAGGTTTCATCCTGGCCGTTGGGATGCGCTTCAAAAGCCAGGTGCAGATATTCGTGGGTCAGGTCGAGGCGATCCTGCAAAGTCAGCACGCCGCGTACGTAAATGCGTTGGCGTTCACGGTCGACGAAGGGACGGCCGAAGGCGAGTTTGCACACGGCGAAGGTGCTGACTTCGTTGTAGCCGGTTTCGCTTTCCAGCTTCGGGCGCCAGCCACGTCGCTGTTTCTGCAGCCAGTCTTGCGCGGCGGGCAGCGCTTCGCAGGAAGCGACCGGGTTGTCCCAACGGCTAAGGCTGGCGCGCGGATAGGCATGTAGCAGAATCGCGTCGTAACGCTGACCGGCATTAGCTTGCGCGACGGCTTGTTGCCAGGCGAGTTTGTCCGGGCCGGGTTGATCGGAGTGATAGGTGACGGTGCTGCCGGCCAACACCAGATCCGCCGTCCACGCCGCGATGTTGCGTGATTCCACCGAAGCTGGCCGTGGTGCGACACGCTGGCGATTGCTGCTGTCATCGATGTTCAGGCAATCGCCGTTGCGCGTGGCGTTTTGCAGCAGATAGGTGCGGATTGCCACGGCCAGTGCTTTGGCCGCTTCGGCGGGTTCGGGTTTGGCTTCGCGCTCCAGTACGCGGGCGACGTACTCTTCGCGATCAAGCCTTGCGACGAGTTTGTCGTTGAGCAGAAACAGTTCGCCATCGCTGTGGATATCCAACGCGTTGCCGTTGGCGAACTCGACGCGGTAGTCGCCCTGCAACGGGCCGGATGTCGCGAGGCGATCACCCGCTAACACCTTCGAAACTGGGTACTTCGAAAACAGGCTGACTTCGACACAACGCCCCGCCTCCGCGGGCCAGGCTGCCGGCAACACGGTCGCCAATGCTTGGCCGTAATGCCGCAAGACCATCTGACTGGTGCCTCGCCCACCCGCCCATACCGGCGCGCCATCTGCCGTCCAGCCAGCAAACCCACCCTGCCGCGACTGCGGATCCTGATCGCCAAGCCAGCTCCAGGTTTTCACCCGCAAGCGCCCGCCCAGTTCACCAACGACATTGCCGTCCGCCGCGTTCAGCACCACGTCGAGTAGCACTCGACGCGCCTGATCCTGCGCCGGTAGCGAGGCCAGGACCTTCAGCAAATCAGCCACGGAAACCCGTTGAGCCGGTTGCACCGACGGCAAATCCAGCAACCACAATGGCGCTTGGCGCGCTTGCCAATACGCTCGCCAATCCGCCGCTGCAATCCCCAACCGCGCCGGCTCAAAATACAACCCGCAGGATTTCACCAGCGCCTGATCGCGCTCGATCTTGCCGCCCGACGAGCAGCAATAAACCTCTTCCTTCGACTGCCCGCGACACTCATACGCCGGCTCCCGCGCGCCGGTGTCCACCAGCCACGCGTAGACAAACAATTTCCACAGACTGCCCAACGGCGTATCCAGTGATGACGGCAACGGCTCACGCTTTATCAGTTGCGTCTGACTCAACGACAACAACTCGCCCTTATAGGCCACGCGCAACGGCTCATCCTGCGCCGTCGCCAGCGCAGGCATCACACACATCAGCAGCCACAGCAGCGGCCGGGTCATGTCAGTTGACCGTGACCTGACCGAGGGCGGCTTTCGCTTCCTGGGCCTGATGCTGCGGCGCGTAGACTTGCTTGAAACGCACCGGCGGCAGGTTGAACTGGCCCTTCTGCGAGAAGCGCACCAAGTGGCGCAGGCGCAACTCGCCGCTCAGCGCATCGACCGGCACCGCGTAGGCCAACTGGCCCGGTTCGAAACGCGCCTTCTCCAGCGCAGTCGGTTCGTTGCCGTCCTTGCCCTGCAACTTGATGCCCCACGTCGTGCGCTCAACATCAGCGCCCGGTGGCAGCGGCACTTCGAGCATGCCGTAGCGCAGTGGTTTCGGCGCTTTGCTGGTGAGGATCACTTCGTCCAGATACAGGCTGTCGCTGGACAGCGGCTTGGTGCCGACCGGCTCCAGTTTGAAGGTGAACGCTTCGTCGCCCGGCACCAGTCGCGACACGCGTCGGGTGATGGTCAGGGCCATTGGATCGACTGCCGGTTGCTGAGTCTGGAAGCTCAGCGCCGCGCGCAATGGACGCTCTTGCGTGCCGGACACTGTCAACACGCTCGGCACCGGAGTGGCGCCCTGCCAAGTCCAGTACATCTCACCGGTTGCACCGTAGTTTTTCTTCCAGCCTTCAGCCGGCGTCAAGGCAATGGTCGGCGAAGCCTGAGCGATACTGCGTTGCAGCCAAGTCAGTGCCAGCGCACGTTCGAGGGTCGATTGCTGCGGCAACAGTCGTTGCAACAGCACTTGCGCACGCGCCTGATCGAACGGTTGCAGCGACAGGTTCAGCGCCTCGGCAAACGGCTGCGAACTGACCGACAGACGCTGTTGTGCAGCGCCCACCTGACGATTGAACGCGTCAGGCAAGGCGACTTTCGACTGAGTGGCCAAAGAGGCGGTTAACACCCGTGCCGCTGCCAGACCGAGCGCCGAATCCGGATCACTCATCACCAGACTGTCTTCGCCATCGTCCATCAGCGTTTCAGCGTTGCCTTCGCCGGCCTTGGCCAGATCGTCCATCAAACCGCTGAGCAACGTGTTCACCGGCAAATGCATCTGCTTGGCGAACGACAGAATCAGCGCCCGTTGCAGCAACGGCGTGTTCGGCGCTTGCTTGGCGTAGACCTCCAGCACCCGCTGCCAGTGCTCCGGCGGCAGGGTCAGCTCCAACACTTGGCTGGCATTCCAGTCGGCGTAATAGGCGTAAGCGGTGAGGAACGCATCCGGCTCACCGTCGTAACCCCACCAAGTGAAACTCGCCGATGGCCCGGCCATTTGCACCAGACGCAGACGGCTGTTCTGCATGATCAGGCGCAAGCGATCACGGATCTGCGGATTCGACGCCAGCGACGGATAAGCGATGCTCAATGGCAGCAAACGACTGGCCGCCTGCTCGACGCCGCCGTACGGATAGCTGAGCAGATCATCGAGTGCCGAGCGGAACAACGCTTGCGGACTGTCATCCAGACGCAGGCGAATATCGGTGGCATCCGCCGGCAGACTCAGCGCAGTGTCGCCGCTGGCGACATCAAGGCTTTGCGTTTGCGTCACTTGCCAGCCATCACCGGTCGCACTCAGGCGCACGGCCAGAGAGTCCGCGGTTTTGCCGTCCTGAACCAGCTCCGCCGTCCACTCACCGGAGGCCAAGGCGAACGCCGGTAGCGGCAGGTAGTTGATGCCGTTGTTCAGGGTCACCGGCAGGCGATGTTCGATGCCAGCGTAGTGAGTGACCAGTTCAGCCTTGACCGGTTTCTCGGCCTGACTGAACGCGAACACGCCGAGTTGCGGCTGATCGCCCTTACGGAATTTACTCGGCCCACTCCACTTCAAGTACAGCGGTTTTTCCGAGCGGACGAACTGCTTCTTCTGCCCAACCTGACCGTCATCGGCGATCGCTCGGGCGGTAATGCGCCAGCGGGTCAGCGAGTCCGGCATCTTGAAAGTGAAGCGGGTTTTACCGTCGGCACCGGTCAACAACTCGGGTTGCCACGCGGCGGTATCGACGTCTTCACGACGCGGCCGCTCCAGCACTTTCACCCCGCGCTCGCTGCGGTTGGCTTTACCCGGTGCGCCGGGGCTACCCGGCAACGCGACGTCGTAACTGATGAACGACAGACTCGCGCTGGTGCGCACGTTGTTGCGGCGCGGGTGATAGAAGAACTGGTCGATGGTCGGCGCGACTTCCGGTTGCAGCGCATAAACCATTTCGTCAACGACGCTGATGGTCAGATGCGCCGGAACGGCTTTGCCGGCGAACTGCGTGGTCAGGTCAACCGTGACCGTGTCGCCCGGCAGATACACCGCTTTGTCGGTGTTGATCGCCACGTCGATTTGCGGCGCGACCACTTTGATCCCGGCGTTCTGAAAGCTGTACTGACCGCCCTTGGTGTACAGCACCGAGAAAGTCAGGTTCGGTGCGAAGTTGTCCTTTACCGGGATGCGCGCGCGGTATTGGGTGTCGCTGAGCTTTTCCAGTTTCAGCCAGTCGCCGCCCTTGGCCAGCAGCGCGGTGGCTTCGACCTTGTCGCGCTCCAGCGAGAGCAATGCATCGCTGACCGGTTCCGGGAAGGTGATCAGCGCCAGCGCTTCATCGCCAGCCTTGTACTCAGGCTTGTCGAGGACGATTTCCACAGTGCCCGGCACTGCTTTGACGCCATCGCCAGTGACCGAATGACCGGTGGCGCCGAGGACGCGACCGTGTTGATCTTTCAAGGTCAGGTTGTAAGTACCCGGACGCTCGAAAGCGAGACTGAAACCTTTATCCGTCGCTGCGAGTTTGCCTTCACCAGTGCTCTGGTCTTCCAGACGAACCCAGCCATAGGTGCTCGGCGTCACCGCTTTGCTTTGCTCGGTGCCGCCCTCGTTGGCGTAGCTGAACGCAACCTTGTCGCCGACTGCACTGAAGCGTTGCGGCGCGCTAACGCGGAAGCTCGCGGCGCCACGGTCGATGAGGACTTCCTTGGTGGTCTTGACCCGATACGCCGCGCCATCGCTGGCAAACACGGTGAGCATGTAGCGGCTCGGCTTGTCGGCGGCCGGCAGGTCGAGGGTCGCGTTGCCTTTGCTGTCGGTGGTCAGTTCGGTGCTGGTCAGTTCCACCGGGAATTGCCCGAGGTATTGCAGCTCGTTGTCGACCATCGACAGTTGTTGAGCGCGCAGGCTCAGGGTCAGTTTGGCGTTGGTCACCGGTTTGCCGTCCGGATAGAGCAACACCAGACTGCCTTTGACCGGCTCGCCGGTGCGGTAATCCTGCTTGGCCAGGTTCAGCGAAATTTCAAAATGCGGTTTGATGTATTCGGCCACACGGAAGGCGCTGCTGTAGGCCTGATCCTTATAGTTGAACCGAATCTCGTAACCGCCCGCCACCGCGTTGTCCGGCAACTGGAAACGGCCCTGAGTACCGGCCTTCGAATCGAGTTTCAGGTCAAGATGTTGCAGCTCGGTGCCGGTGGCGTCGAGCACGCTGACCGTGACATCCGCCGCGCCCGGCAACACCGAATCCCGCGCGTTCTTGAACTCACGACCGACGATTTTCAGCGACACCCAATCACCCGGGCGATACAGCGGCCGATCGGTGAAGGCATACAGTTTGGTGTCGTAGATTTCGCTGTCGTAATAGAAGTTTTCAGAAACAAAGACGCCGCCCTCTTCATCCTCGCCGATGACGAACGAACGCTCCGGGCTGACGTGTTTCAGGCGTAGCAAGCCATCGGCATCGGTCGCGCCACTGCTCATCACGCCGAGGCCGTCAGTCCACAGCACATTGACCTTCGGTACCGAATTGCCTTCGTGTTTGCGCGCGGCCCAGACCAGCAATTCGTCGCCGGCAATCTTGCTCACTGCGACGGTGTTGGAAACGAAAACCATGGTGGTCGCGCGGTACTTGCCGATCAATGCTTCGACCAGATACAGACCCGGCTTCAGATTGCCCAACGGGATGTAAACGTTGCCCGGCGCAACACTGACGAAATCGCTGGAGGAGCCGGCCAGATTGACCCCGGCCGGCGGCTGAATCGGCTTGGCCTGCCACAACGGATAACGGAACTGGCTGACCACCGGTAGACCCGGAATCAGCGCAAATTGCGGTTGCGCGTCGTACGGCGTCGGTGCGGCGATGGCATTGCCCATCTTCAGTTCCGGCACTTCTTCGGTGACCTGTTTGCGCGACTCATAGGAGAAAGCACGCTGCATCACCCGACGAGATTTGCGGTACCAGTTGTCCCACAAGTAAGCGAGGGTGTTGGACAGGCCTTCACCCTTGAATTGGCCGTCGCTGACCACGCGGTGCAGGTTCTTCTGGCGCTTGAGGAAATCCAGCGGTTTGTCGATGCGATACACGCGAATGTCGGCGCCGCCGTACGGTTCCATGCGAAAACGACGGTAGTCACGGCCCGGCGCTTCGAGGCGCACCATCGCCTGCTCGTCCGCCGCGAAACTACTGTCGGCGAGGAGGAAAAAGCTCTCACCGGACACCGGCGTATAGCCGCTCGGCTCAACCGAATCTTCGGCGTTAACGGTCGCCAATGGCAGCAACAGCGCCAGCAGCAAAGGAATTCGCGAGCAGATACGCAACATGCGGGCACCGGTCATTGGGAGAGAAAGTTCAGTCGATAGACGCCGATGAAGTTGGGGTTGGCTGCGTCGGGTATCCATCGGGTGTCCTTCCATGTCATGAGTTGCTGCAGGCTTGCCGAACGCATGCCGTTGTCAGTGGGGGTGGTGGTGCCAGTGTGATAGGCGATGTAGCGGCCCATCCAGATCATCAGGTGCTGGTCGTCGCCCTGATCGAAAAACATCAGATCACCGGGACGTGCTTGCGACACATCGCGGCTGACCAGGTGGCTGTTGAACTGAATCAATTTGATCGCGTTGACGTACGGCCCGACCTTGCCACCGCCCTGCTGCCATTGCTGGGCGAGCTTGCGTTGCTCATCACTGAGCGAAAGCTCCGGCGGCAGATAACGATTGGACAGGCCATTGCTACGCAGCCATTTGTCGTCGTGGACTTTCAGCGCTTCGTTGGCGGCAAAACGCACCAGCCCGGCACAGTCTTGCTGATACCAGCGCGGGCTCGGGCCTTGGCTCAGTTGCTCTTGGGCAATACGCACGAACCAGGCGCGAAACACCTGGGACTGCGCCGGATCCAGTGCCGGCGTTTCAACGGCGCGGGCGCCCGCGCTGAGTAACAGCGCGAGCAGGCCGAGGCTGCGGATCAGTGTCGTCACAGCGCTTTCCATTCCAGCGGCAACCACTGCCAGTGGCCGTCAGGCTCGCTGCCTTCAGGCAAAGTCAGGGCATATTTGCCGTAGCCGCCGAGGGTACGCAGTTTCGGAATCAGGTAGGTTTGCGCGGCGTTATAGAACACCGGTTCCATGTCCTGCGGCAGGCTATCGAGGGTTTCTTGCTGCATCAGTTGCGCCATCGAATCCGGACCGAAATAGATCGGCATCAGCACATCTTTGGGCAGCACGTCGGCCATCGGCGGGAAGCGTTTGTCGAGGGTGCCGAGGGCCTTGTCGACCAATTTGTCGTCGAGGGAAAACAGCAGTGTCGAGCCGTGACGGGCGAGGCTGACTTTCATGAACGCCTTGCCGCTGATTGCGTCCGGGTTCTCGGCAGTCTTCGCCGCATACGGGCCGAAGTTGGAACTGACCTGACGCTGCCAGACATGGTTCTGGCCTTCTTGTTTCTCGACCACGGGGAAGACGTTTTCTTCGACGTTGGCTTCGAATGCGCCGACCATCGAACCGAACAGTTTGCCGAGGTCGCCATCGAGTTTACTGCTGTCCTCGTCTTTCAGACTGGCCACCAACAATGGCGTGTACAAACGCGAATCGGCGTACCAGCACAGGCCTGCCGCGCCGGCCACATGTTCGGTGAGGGTCTGCGCTACGGCTTCTTCGGCGCCAAGTTTTACCAACAGCGGTTTTTGCGGTTCGGCCGCGACCGGCAGGGTTACGCAGGCACTGGCGCCCAGCGGCATTGCTTGCCAGACCGGTTTGAAATCGAAGTCGGGCTGATTGTCCAGCTCGTCCATGGCGAGGTAGCTGTGCCAGCCCTTGTCGTCCATGTCGAAGCGCAGCCCGGCGAAGTTCGGGATGAAACGCTGATAACCCATCGCCAGGACACTGGAGTTCACCGATAGGCGTTGCTTGGTTTCCGGGGCTTTCGCCGGCAGACCGAACGCTTCGGGGAACAGTTTTTCGCCACTGAGCAGCGCCGCCAGCGCTTGCGGGGAGACATGACCGGATTCTTCGGAAACGCCGCTTTCCGGGTCGTAATACTTGGCTGGATTGGACAGCACCACCAGTTTGTCGCCGTGGGAGGCGAACAACAGGGCTTTGCTGGCGTTGTAGGTCAGTTGGTACAGCGGCACGCTATCGCCGCCGACCTTGAGTTCGCCCATCTGGCTGAGCTGCGTGTCATCCAGCGCGACTTTCGCCAGCGGCTCAAGCAGTTTCGCCAGACCACCGCGATCCATCACCAACAGGAAATCCTTCAAGCGACCATCCGCGCCACGCCACAGCGCAACGTCGGCTGGCTGATCGAAAAGTTGCTCGATCAGGCTGTCCTGCAGTTTCAGGTCATGCTCGTAGATGATCCGGCGCAGACTGCCGATCAAGCCGAGGCGATCAGCATGGGTCTCGTAATAGAAGACGAAATCTTCGGTGAGCGTGGCCTTGAGGAACGGCACGCTCAGCAAGTCCTTGGGCAACTGACTCAGCGAGCGGGTTTCCAGCAACGCATCCGGACGGCTCAGGCCAAGCTTGTCACTGGCCAATTCTGCCGGCGGTGCCTTGGGCTTGAGCAGCAGCCAGCCAAAACCACCCGCCACGCCGGCCACCAGGCATAACCCGGCCAGGAGCAAAGGCCAGCGCCGCGAAGGTTTGGCCGCTGGCGTGTCGGCAGCCGGAGTAACAGTGTTATCGCTCATCTTCTCGCTCATTTCCCAAAGCTCAGGATTTCATCCGTGGCGGAATGCTTAATAGTTGAAAGTCTTGACCAGCAGCAGATCACCGATCGCCCGCAGGGGCACGATGAACGTTTCGCGTTTTTCGTCGACAGTGTTTTCGTTGAGCACCAGCGTGATTTGCGAGGTGATCACCTCGTTCTGGTTGCTGGTCTCCTCGAAGTTATAGCCGCCGTTGCCGAAGTTGCCCCAATAGTTGACGTAAACCAGATAGGTGCCGTGCAACGGCGCGGTCATGGTGAACATTTCCGGGCCCGGGCCATCGACGCCATCAGGGTCCAGACCACCGCCATTGCTCAGTGCCGGCTGCGCCCAGAACGCATGCTGACCGTCGGGCGTGACAATGTGCAGATCGAGCTCGGCTTTCGGATCGTCCCATCCCAAGACAAGACGAATACGCGCCGGCGTGCGCAAATTGTTTGCTTCATAAAATTGCACGCGCTTGAGCGACTGGCCCTCGGCGCTGATCACCTCGACACTGTTGGAGCCGGCGCCGAACGCGTACGGCCGGGCGAAACGGCCCTGGTCGTCGGTGTACAGATTCAGTGGATTGCCATTTACGGCGAGACTGTGCGGCGGGCGCATATGGCCGATGGCCTTGAGCTGGCCCTGGATCATCGTGCGATTGCGCTGGATGCCGCGATCGATCGGCGGCGTCGGGTAGGCGACTTGCGGGTTTTCCGTGCGGTCGAGCAAGCCCTGATAGCGCCAGCCGCCGACCGGCTCCGACAGCTCGGCCGTCGGCGCGGCCAGCAGCGCGGGCGCGCAGGCCAGGCCGATCAGCAGCCAAAGAAATGAACGCATGTGATGCCTCCTGCCATGCCTGAACGAAACCTTGCACCCGATCCTCGGTACTTCACAGCGGTGAAACTGCGTTTCGTCTGAAAGACCCGTGACTATGGGGTCGTAGAAGGCGCGAAGATTAGCGATTCGGCGGTTTTTTAACAATCAGATACATGTGCTGTTGCTGTAGGAAACCTGCTTTTTAAGGGGCGTGAGCCGAATAGAGAGATTATTCGGCTCACAAAATGAGCCGAATAGGTTTCAGCTTTCCAGAATCGCCTCAGGAAAAAGGGCCGGTCGCACCCCGCTCATTTGCCCATACCCCCCCTATCTGCTAGTGTCGCGCCGGTTTAACGTCAACCGGAAATCGCCGCCATGGCCCGCAAAAAAGCTGCACTGGATTTCGAACAGTCCCTCGCCGACCTGCAAACATTGGTCGAGCGTCTGGAGAACGGTGAATTGTCGCTGGAAGACTCGCTGACCGCTTTCGAGCAGGGCATCGGTCTGACCCGCGATTGCCAGGCAGCGCTGGCGCAGGCCGAGCAGAAGGTGCAAGTGCTGCTGGAGCGCGATGGCGAACTCGCCGAGGAACCCTTCGACGCGGAACAGCCAGAATGATTGCGGCGTATACGGCGACCAGCCAGACCCGGGTCAACGCAGCGCTGGAAACCCTTTTCAATGCGCCGCTGCCAGAGTTGGCGCGGCTTTACGAAGCCATGCGCTACAGCGTGATGAACGGCGGCAAACGCGTGCGCCCGCTGCTGGCCTACGCCGCGTGCGAAGCGCTCGGTGGCAGGGCTGAACAGGCCAACGGCGCAGCCTGCGCGGTTGAGCTGATCCACGCTTATTCGCTGGTGCACGACGATTTGCCGGCGATGGACGACGACGATCTGCGTCGCGGCCAGCCGACCACCCACAAGAAATTCGATGAAGCCTGCGCGATTCTGGCCGGCGACGGTTTGCAGAGTCTGGCGTTCAGCGCCCTGCTCGACCCGCGCCTGAGCGATTGCAGCAGTGACATCCGCCTGCAAATGGTCACCGCGCTGGCTAACGCCGCTGGTCCGGCAGGCATGGTCGGCGGTCAAGCCATCGACCTCGGTTCGGTCGGCCTCAAACTCGATCAGAAAGCCCTCGAACAGATGCATCGGCACAAGACCGGCGCGCTGATCGAAGTCAGCGTCAAACTCGGCGCCCTGGCCAGTGGTCGTGCCGAGCCGGATGAACTCAAAGCCCTGCAGACTTATGCACAGGCCATCGGCCTGGCCTTTCAGGTACAGGACGACATCCTCGACGTCGAAAGCGATACCGAAACCCTCGGCAAACGCCAGGGCGCCGATATCGCTCGGGACAAGCCGACCTACCCGGCGCTGCTCGGTCTCGACGCCGCCAAGGCCTACGCCCTGGAACTGCGCGATCAGGCCCTGCACGCCCTGCGACCGTTTGACGCGGCTGCCGAGCCATTGCGCGAACTGGCCCGGTATATCGTCGAGCGGCGCAACTGACGGCGTATCCGCCAAAAAAGACCAACGCGTGGGCAGGGGGCGATGCATCAGGTAAACTGCCGCATCTTCTATACCTATAACGATTCGCCTGATGCCCACGACGTTTCATGAGATTCCCCGCAAGCGCCCGACCACGCCCCTGCTCGACCGCGCGAACACGCCGGACGGCCTGCGCCGGTTAGGCGAAGCCGAGCTGGAAACCCTGGCCGATGAGTTGCGCCTGGAATTGCTCTACACGGTCGGTCAGACCGGTGGGCATTTCGGTGCCGGCCTGGGCGTGATCGAGCTGACCATTGCGTTGCATTACGTCTTCGACACGCCAGACGACCGTCTGCTGTGGGACGTCGGGCATCAGGCGTATCCGCACAAGATCCTCACCGGTCGCCGCGAGCGCATGGGCACCCTGCGCCAGAAGGACGGCATCGCCGCTTTCCCGCGTCGCGCCGAGAGCGAGTACGACACTTTTGGCGTCGGCCACTCCAGCACCTCGATCAGCGCAGCGCTGGGCATGGCCATTGCCGCCCGCCTGCAGAACAGTGATCGCAAGGCAATCGCAGTGATCGGCGACGGTGCGTTGACCGCCGGCATGGCTTTCGAGGCGCTGAACCATGCGCCGGAAGTCAACGCCAACATGCTGGTGATCCTCAACGACAACGACATGTCGATCTCGCGCAACGTCGGCGGTCTGTCGAATTATCTGGCGAAAATCCTTTCCAGCCGCACCTACGCAAGCATGCGAGAGGGCAGCAAGAAAGTCCTGTCGCGCCTGCCCGGCGCCTGGGAAATCGCTCGTCGCACCGAAGAATACGCCAAAGGCATGCTGGTTCCCGGCACGCTGTTCGAAGAGCTGGGCTGGAACTACATCGGCCCGATCGACGGCCACGACTTGCCAACGCTGATCGCCACGCTACGTAACATGCGTGATCTGAAAGGCCCGCAGTTCCTGCACATCGTCACCAAGAAAGGCAAAGGCTTCGCCCCGGCGGAAGTCGACCCGATCGGTTACCACGCCATCACCAAACTCGAACCGCTGGACGCTCCGGCCGCCGCGCCAAAGCAGGCCAGCGGGCCGAAATACTCGGCGGTGTTCGGCGAGTGGCTGTGCGACATGGCGGCGGCTGATCCACGTCTGGTCGGGATTACCCCGGCGATGAAGGAAGGCTCGGACCTGGTGGCGTTCAGCGAACGCTTCCCGCTGCGCTATTTCGACGTGGCGATTGCCGAGCAACATGCGGTGACGTTTGCGGCCGGCATGGCCTGCGAAGGCGCGAAACCGGTCGTGGCGATCTACTCGACATTCTTGCAGCGCGGTTATGACCAACTGGTGCATGACGTGGCGGTGCAAAATCTCGATGTGCTGTTCGCCATCGACCGTGCAGGTTTAGTCGGCGAAGACGGCCCGACCCACGCTGGCAGCTTCGATCTGTCGTACCTGCGCTGCATCCCGGGCATGGTCATCATGACCCCGAGCGATGAAAACGAACTGCGCAAGATGCTCACTACCGGCCACCTGTACAACGGCCCGGCGGCAGTGCGTTATCCGCGCGGCAGCGGTCCGAATGCGACCATTGAGAAAGACCTCGAGCCGATCGAAATCGGCAAGGGCATCGTCCGTCGCCAGGGCAGCAAAGTCGCCCTGCTGGTATTTGGTGTGCAACTAACCGAAGCGCTGAAAGTTGCCGAGAAGCTGGATGCCACCGTGGTCGACATGCGTTTCGTCAAACCGCTCGACGAAGAGCTGGTGCGCGAGACTGCCGACAGCCACGAATTGCTGGTGACCATCGAAGAGAACGCGATCATGGGCGGCGCTGGTGGCGCGGTCAGCGAGTTCCTCGCGCGCGAGAACATTCTCAAGTCGATGCTGCATCTGGGCTTGCCGGATATCTACGTTGAGCACGCCAAGCCTGCGCAGATGCTGGCCGAGTGCGGGCTGGATGAGGCCGGGATCGAAGCGTCGATTCGTCAGCGTCTGGCCTTACTCGACAAGTAAACGCAATACTCTTGTGGGAGCGAGCCTGCTCGCGAATGCGGACTGTCAGTCAAATCAGGGCTGACTGATACACCGCATTCGCGAGCAGGCTCGCTCCCACATTTGATTTGAGTACACCTGAAACACCAGTGGAACGTCCATGAAACTCTCGCGCCTCGCCCTGCCCTTCTTTCTGCTGCCAACCGCCAACGCCCTCGCCGACAGCTTCGAGCGTAACCAGGCACTGAAACTGCCGGACATGCTGATCTCAGCCAACCGTCAGGTCGAAGCCCGCAACGACAGCAGCGCCGCCAACACGGTGTTCACCCGCGAAGACATCGACCGCCTGCAACCGAGCGACGTGCCGGACTTGCTG
Organism: Pseudomonas sp. MC6; assembly: GCF_054790575.1. Lineage (NCBI taxonomy): Bacteria > Pseudomonadati > Pseudomonadota > Gammaproteobacteria > Pseudomonadales > Pseudomonadaceae > Pseudomonas > Pseudomonas sp. MC6. Next base: position 5,810,586 of record NZ_CP186504.1, on the reverse strand, counting down.
CGTCGCGTGCCGGGCGTGCAAGTGGCGCAGGCCGGCGGGCGCGGCAGTCTGCCGGGAATCTACATTCGCGGCACGCAGTCGGCGCAGAGTCTGGTGCTGGTCGATGGCCAGCGTATCGGCAGTTCGACCTCTGGTGACAGCAACCTGCAGCACCTGAACATAGAGCAGATCGAACGGGTGGAAGTGCTGCGCGGTTCGCGTTCGGTGATTTACGGCAGCGATGCGATTGGCGGGGTGATTCAGATTTTCACTCGACGCGGCACTGAGCAAGGCTTGCAGCCACGGATGCACGTCGGTTTCGGCAGCAACCAGACTTGGGAACGCAGCCTCGGCTTGTCCGGTGGCGATGAGAAAACCCGCTTCAACCTCGGCGCCAGTCTGGATGAAACCGCGGGGATTGACCGTACTCATGAGTCGTACCCGAGCGATGGCGATCACGATGCCTATCGCAACAAATCCGTCAGCCTGAGCCTCAGCCATGCGCTGACCGATGACATCGAAATCGGCGCCAATCTGCTGGATAACCGTGGCAAGGGCGAGTTTGACAACCCGTTCGGTAGATACGACTTCGCGACGGATCAGTCCTACCAGCAGCAGCCCTACAGCGATTTCAACGTCAGCAGCGTCAGCAGTTACATCGATGCGCGGGTCAACGAGATCTGGAAAACCCGCGTCGAGTTCGGCCACACCGAAAACCGCGAAAAGACCCTCGACAAGCTCAGCGACGAACGCACGGTGTTCAACACGTACCGCGATTCGGTGAATTGGCAGAACGACCTGACACTGGACGCGCGCAACAGCCTGATCCTCGGCGGCGACTGGTACGAAGACCGGGTCAACAGCAGCACCGCGTTTGACGAGGACAGCCGCTGGAACCGCGCAGCATTCATCCAGCACCGTTATCAGGCCGACAGCTTCTCCACCGAACTGGGCTTGCGCCACGACGACAACCAGCAATTCGGCAGCCAGAACACCTGGAGCGGCACGTTCACTCTGCCGCTGAATCCGGACAACGACTTGCTGTTGAGTTACAGCGAAGGTTTCCGCGCGCCGACCTTCAACGACCTGTACTACCCGGACTTCAGCAACCCGGATCTGAAACCGGAAACCTCGAAAAGCTACGAGCTGCAATGGCGCAGTCAGTTGACCGACAGCAGTCGCCTGGAAGCGTCGATTTACCGTACCGACCTGGAAGACGCGATCATCTTCGGCAGCAATTCACGCCCGGAGAACGTCGCTTCGGCGCGAATCAACGGCTTTGAAGCAGCGCTGAAGCAGGAACTGTTCGGTTGGCAGAGCAACCTCGGCGTTTCGATCATCGATCCGCGTGATCGTGATAGCGGGCACACTTTGGCGCGTCGCGCACGGCGGACGTTGAGTTGGGATCTGGATCGCCAGTTGGATCAAGTCAGCCTCGGTGCCAGTTGGCAGGCGGTCAGCAGCAGTTATGACGACAAGGACAATACGCAGGCGCTGGGTGGTTATGCGCTGTTCGGCTTGCGCAGCAGTTGGGCGTTGAACCGCGAGATCAAGCTGGATCTGAAAATCGATAACGTTTTCGACAAGGGCTACAGCCGGGCGAATTACAGCTATGACGGCAGGCAGTATGGTTATCGCGAGGAAGGTCGGGTGTGGATGTTTGGGGTGACCTGGACTCCCGAAATCCACTGAAATCCACTGTAGGAGCTGCCGAAGGCTGCGATCTTTTGATCTTGATCTTCGGCGATTCCGACTCAGTCAAACAGCAAAATCAAAAGATCGCAGCCTTCGGCAGCTCCTACAGGGTTACCTGTCAGGCGCGATCAATTGGCAGAGTTTGGCGGTAGCGCTGATCATTTGGCCGCTTGGGCGTTCAAGGCCTTTGTCGGTGATCAGCAACAGATTACCTCGCTTCACCGCCGCCACCTGTGGCCAGGTTTTCCACGCATTCAACTGCGCCTGATCACTCGTCAGAATCACTTCCGGATCTCTCTGCAATACCGCTTCGATGCTGACTTGTGGCGCAGGTAAGGCCAGATCACTGAACACATTCCGCGCCCCGCACACTTCCAGCGCATCGCTGATGACTTGCCCGCCACCGACGGTGTACAGCGGCTTGTCCCAGACCTGATAAAACACCCGCAACGGCACGTCCCGGCGATAGCGCTGGCGCAGTTCTGCGAGTTGTTTACGCAACGCCGCCGCCCGTTTCACCCCACGTTCAGGTCGTCCCAACTGCGCAGCAATGGCTTCAATCTGGGTAGTGAGCTGCTCGAAGGAATGCGGTTCGGCGACGAAGGTCGGGATGCCCAGACGCTTCAACTGATCACGCTGCGCCGGGCCGACGCTGCCGGGCCACAGCAACAACAAATCAGGCTTGAGGCTCAGTAGCTGTTCCATGTCGAGTTGGCCATAGCGGCCGACAGAGGGGACGCTGGCAATTTCAGCCGGCCGCTCACCGGCATCGAGCACACCGACCAACAGATCAGCCGAATCCAGTTCAACGACGATTTCAGAAAGAGACGGCGCGAGGCTGACCACCCGCAGGCTCGCCAGCACCGGAGTCGAGACGGCCAGCAGCAGAACCGCCAGCCACAGACGGCGCATCAGCCGAGTTGACGCGGGATACGGTAGAGATAAAACAGTACCGCCGTGGACAACGCCAGCAGCATCAACGGAACGGCTTCAAGACCGACGAACACTGCCAGTGCGCCGATCCACGCCGGCAAGGCTGCCGCGAGAAAAGCCGCACGACGACGGGCTGCGAGGGCAATCCACGCGGCCGGTTCATCCGGGGTATCGAGGGCTTTTTGCGTGGCGATCAGCGCATGTTTATAGCGCCCGAAAAACTTCAGACTGACAAACATCGACGCGACGCCGGCAATGAAAAACGGCATCGCCAGTACTGGCAGAATCCCTTCGCCCTGACCAAACAGCGCGTTGAGCACGAACAACGGCACCAGCGCCAGCGCGAGGTATTTCCACCAATCGACCGACAATCGGCGCCGCACCTGACCGCGAGTCACGCGCGATCAACCTCGCCCTGATGCTCATTGCCCATCATGTGGTCGAGCTTGCTGGCCTTGGTTGCCAGGTAGAGTTTGTTGTGCGGGTTGTGGCCGGTGTGCAGCGGCACGCGCTCGGCAACGGTAATGCCCATGTCGGTCAAGGCTTTGACCTTGCGCGGGTTGTTGGTCATCAGGCGCAGGGATTTCACGCCCAGGTGCTCCAGCATCGGCAGGCACATGGCGTAGTCGCGCTGGTCAGCAGCAAAGCCCAGACGCTCGTTGGCTTCAACGGTGTCGGCGCCGCCGTCCTGCAGTTCGTAAGCACGGATCTTGTTCAGCAGACCAATACCGCGACCTTCCTGACGCAGGTACAGCAGCACGCCTCGGCCTTCGCGGGCGATGGCTTTAAGCGCGCCTTCCAGTTGCGAACCGCAGTCGCAGCGCTGGCTGAACAAGGCATCGCCCGTCAGGCATTCGGAGTGCAACCGGCCGAGTACCGGGGCACCGTCGGCAATTTCACCCAGGCTCAGTACGACGTGCTCGCGGCCGGTGGCTTCATCGAGAAAACCGTGCATGGTGAATTGCGCAAAAGGTGTTGGCAGCTTGGAAGCGGCGACAAAGACGACAGGCACCGGTGTGCTCCTGATCTAAAGAGTCTGAAAATTCGCAGGCCGGCATTGTAACAGCAGGTTCCTGCACACGCTTAGGCTGAATTATCGGGCATAACGATCAAAAAGTTTGATAACAACCCGGTCGACATGGATCCCTGTAGGAGCTGTCGAGTGAAACGAGGCTGCGATCTTTTGATCTGGTTTTTGAATCAAGATCAAAAGATCGCAGCGTGCCGCAGCTCCTACAGGGGATTCGTCGCGCCCGTAGTGAAGGGATAGGGCTGCTTCCACTTCTCGAAGATTGGCTTCAACTCGCCGCTCTTCATCAGTTGCTCCATACGCTGGTCATACAGCGCCATCAGCGCTCGCGCCTGTGGAGTGTCGGCAAAGCCGAGAAACAGCGGCAGCTCGGCCAAGTGTGAATGGCGATACTGCGCTGGATCGGCTGCGGTTTTCACCACCGCTTCAATCTCGGTCAGCGCATCGATGTAGTAATCCGCCCGCCCCTGCTTGAGCATCGACAAAATACCGGTACGCCGTTGGATCGGGTTGTAACGCTTGATATTCGGCAGGTAGTTTTCGTAACGATAACCGCGCACCCAGGCCAGACGATATTTGCCCAGCGTCGCCAGGGTCGGCACCGGATTGCTTGCCAGACCCAGCGCATAAATATGGTCGGAATCGAAATTCCAGTGCGGATACAGCACCTGATCGGCTTCGTCGCGGTAGGAGCCAACCAGCGCGTCAACCTCCTTCAACTGCACCAGCCCGACCGAACGGGTGTAAGGCACGCTGCGGATATCCAGCTTGACCCCGGCCGGTTCGAACACTTTGCGCAACACGTCCCAACCGAGGCCATGGCCATCGGCGGCGGTGTAGTCTTCCCAGTCTTCGCTGGCCAGATGGATGACCGCCGGCGTCGGCGCAACTTCCTGCGCACCGGCCACGGTACTCAGCAAAGCCAAAACCACTAACGCCAACCAGCGTCGAGCCATCCCTCGTCCCCTCACTTGACCCCGATATCCCTTGGAATCAGGCGAAAACCCACACCAGACCCTGCATCGCCAGCCAGGCAAACACACCGGCCAGCACGTCATCGAGCATGATCCCGACGCCGCCATGCACATGCCGGTCGATCCAGCGAATCGGCCATGGCTTGAGAATGTCGAAGAAGCGGAACACCAGAAAACCCGCGAGCAACCAGTACCAGCCTTCCGGTACCAGCCACAGGGTGATCCACATCCCGACCATTTCGTCCCAGACGATGCCTTCGTGGTCGTGTACCCGTAGATCGTCGGCGACCTTGCCGCACAGCCAGAAGCCGAACAGCATGGTGATCCCGAGCATCAGCCAGTACCCCCAGTCGGGCAGCATCTGCCACAACGGAATAAAGGGTAGCGCAACTAACGAACCCCACGTGCCCGGGGCTTTCGGCAGGGTGCCGGAACCAAAACCGAACGCGAGGAAATGCCAGGGATTGCGCCAGACCGACGGCGGAACGAATTCGGCCGGAACCTGTTTCGGGTGATCTGTCACGGTGTCTCCTGAAAATGTTGATAACCGCGGATTTGCGGGGTGATGTCGTGCCCTTCACGGTCCAGCAGGACCACGCCCTGACCTTCTGAAACACGACCGATCACGTGAATCGGCCAGCCATTGGCCAGCAGCACCGGCAACTCGACGGACGGCAGGGTGAACGCCAGCACGTAATCATCGCCACCGCTCAGCGCTGCACGCTCGGCGCCACGCTGACCGAGAAACGCCACTAAAGCATCCGACAGCGGTACGCGCTCGCGTTCAATCTCAAGTCGCACCTTCGATGCCAGTGCGATGTGGCCACAGTCGGCGAGCAGGCCGTCGGAGATGTCCAGCGCCGACGTGGCTTTGCCACGCAGGGCCTGGCCGAGGGCGAGTTGCGGTTGTGGCGACCAGTAATGATCGAGCAGCGGTTGGGCGATATGAGGTTCGGCGTCACGCTGACGCAACACCAGCGGCAGAGCGCCGGCGGCATTGCCCAGCTCACCGCCGACACAGAGCAAATCGCACGGTTGCGCACCGCTGCGGGTCAGCGCCTGACCCGCCGGCACTCGACCAAACACAGTCACCGTCAGACTCAACGGCCCGCGCGTGGTATCGCCGCCGACCAGCGCGACGCCGCAACTCTGCGCCATACGGTTCAAACCGTGGGCATAGGCTTGCAGCCAATCGGCAGTCACCGTCGGTACAGTCAGGGCAAGGGTAAAGGCAACGGGCGTGGCGCCCATGGCGGCCAGATCGCTGACCGCGACGGCCAGCGAGCGCTGACCGAGCAGAAACGGATCGCAGGGGTCGGCGAAATGCACACCGGCCACCAGCGTATCGGTAGAGATCGCCAACTGTTCCCCGGGGGGAACAGCAAGCAAGGCGCAATCGTCGCCGATCCCCAGAGCAACGCCTTCGCCGCCCTGCGCACAGGGCGCGGCGGCGAAGAAATTGCGGATCAGCTCGAATTCGCCCATTGAGGTTTCAAGCGCGTTTCAGCGCTTGAACGCCTTCACTTCAGCTTCACGCAGGCGCGGGGCCAGCTTGTCGAGCACGCCGTTGACGAACTTGTGACCGTCGGTGGAACCGTAGACTTTCGCCAGTTCGATCCCTTCGTTGATCACAACGCGGTACGGCACGTCGACACGCTTGAGCAGTTCCCAGGTCGACAGGCGCAGTACGCACAGTTCAACCGGGTCCAGCTCTTCGATGGTCAGGTCCAGGCACGGCGCCAACGCAGTGTCGATCTCGGTCAGACTGGCCGGAACACCGTGCAGGATGTCGTGGAAGTAGCTGGCATCGGCGAAGGTGAAATCGTTATCGACGCGGAACTGCGCTTCGATTTCGTTCAGCGAAGTACTGGCCATGTGGCGCTGGTACAACGCTTGCGTCGCCAACTGACGGGCAGCGCGGCGCTTTTCACTTTTCGAAGGCTTGCCGGCGTCAGTTGGACGCGGTTCGCGCGGGTTGAAACGATCGCTTTCGTCGCTAATCACTTGGCCTCCAACTGTGCCAGCAGGCTGACCATTTCCAGTGCGGACAGGGCAGCTTCGGCACCTTTGTTACCGGCCTTGGTGCCGGAACGTTCGATGGCTTGCTCGATGGAATCAACGGTCAGGACGCCGAAAGCGACCGGCACGCCGAACTCCATGGAGACCTGGGCCAGGCCCTTGGTGCACTCGCCTGCCACGTATTCGAAGTGCGGAGTACCGCCACGAATGACCGCGCCCAGTGCAATGATTGCAGCGAACTCGCCTTTCTGGGCGACTTTCTGCGCAACCAGCGGGATTTCGAAGGCGCCAGGTGCGCGGATGATGGTGATGTCGCTTTCGCTCACGCCGTGGCGAACCAGGGCATCAACTGCACCGCTGACCAGGCTTTCAACCACGAAGCTGTTGAAGCGGCCCACTACCAAAGCGTAGCGGCCTTTAGGGGCGATGAAGGTACCTTCGATGGTCTTCAGGGTCATTCGTCAGTTCTCTTAAAGAGCCGGGACGCGTCTGCTACGCGTCCCTCAGTGATTTATTTGCCGCGAATTCGGGTCCGGAAACAACCGGTCATTATTCGGAGGGCACGTATTCTACAACTTCCAGATCGAAACCGGATATCGCATTAAATTTCATTGGTGCAGACATCAGGCGCATTTTGCGTACACCGAGGTCACGCAGGATCTGCGAACCGGCACCGACGATGCTGTAAGTCGTCGGTTTTTTCGGCGCGGCCTGATCACCGGTTTCACGGATGTGCGCCAGCAACACGTCGCCATCGAGCGGGTGACCGAGCAACAGCACCACACCGCTGCCCGCCTCGGCAACCGCCGCCATGGCGGCGCGCAGGCTCCAGCGGCCGGGTTGTTTGACCATCAGCAAGTCACGCAGCGGATCCATATTGTGCACGCGAACCAGCGTTGGCTCTTCGGCGCAAACAGTGCCCAGGGTCAGCGCCATGTGCACGTCGCCTTCCACGGAATCACGATAGGTCACCAGGTTGAATTGGCCCAGTTCGCTGTCCAGCGGCTGCTCGGCAATCCGCTGAACGGTACGTTCGTGGATCATCCGGTAGTGAATCAGGTCGGCAATGGTGCCGATCTTGATGTTGTGCTCAGCGGCGAACGCTTCCAGCTCAGCGCGACGGGACATGGTGCCGTCGTCGTTCATCACTTCGCAGATCACCCCGCTCGGCTCGAAACCGGCCATGCGCGCGAGGTCGCAAGCGGCTTCGGTGTGACCGGCGCGAGCGAGGGTGCCGCCGGCCTGAGCCATCAACGGAAAGATGTGGCCCGGGCTGACGATGTCTTCAGCCTTGGCGTCTTTGGCGGCAGCCGCTTGCACAGTGCGCGCACGGTCGGCGGCGGAGATACCGGTTGTTACGCCTTCGGCCGCTTCGATCGAGACGGTGAACTTGGTGCCGAAGCCGGAACCGTTGCGCGGCGCCATCAGCGGCAGCTTCAACAGTTCGCAGCGCTCGCGGCTCATCGGCATGCAGATCAGGCCACGGGCGTGCTTGGCCATGAAGTTGATGTGCTCGGCCTGGCAGCATTCGGCGGCCATGATCAGGTCGCCTTCGTTCTCGCGGTCTTCGTCATCCATGAGGATGACCATCTTGCCTTGGCGGATGTCTTCAACCAGTTCTTCGATGCTATTGAGCGCCACAAGGCACCCCCTTCAGTCAGGATTTGAGATAGCCATTGGCGGCCAGAAAGCTTTCAGTAATGCCGCCAGCGCTCGGCTCTGCCGCCTTGTCACCGAGCAGGAGACGCTCCAGATAACGCGCCAGCAAATCGACTTCCAGATTCACCCGGCGACCTGGCTTGTAGGACGCCATGATGGTTTCGCTCAGGGTGTGCGGAATGATCGTCAGCATGAATTCGGCGCCATCGACTTCGTTCACGGTCAGGCTGGTGCCGTCGACGGTGATCGAGCCTTTATGGGCGATGTACTTGGCCAGTTCCTTCGGCGCGCGAATGCGAAATTCCACGGCGCGGGCATTGTCGCTGCGCGAGACGATTTCGCCGACACCGTCGACGTGGCCGCTGACCAGGTGCCCGCCGAGACGGGTGGTCGGGGTCAGGGCTTTTTCCAGATTGACCGGGCTGCCGCTTTTCAGGTCGTTCATGGCGGTGCAGTCGAGGGTTTCACGGCTGACGTCGGCGGCAAAGCCGTCGCCCGGCAGCTCAACAGCGGTGAGGCAGACGCCGTTGACCGCGATGCTGTCGCCGAGTTTGACGTCGCTCAGGTCGAGCTTGCCGGTGGCGACGTGGACCCGCACATCACCGCCCTTTGGGGTCAATGCGCGGATACTGCCGATGGATTCGATGATGCCGGTAAACATGGGGTTCTCCTTGAGAACTGGGCCAGCGCTAACGCGATGGCCGGGAATTATACGCTCGCCGAACGGACAGGGATGGCAGTGACTCGCCAGTCATCGCCGACCGCACGAATTTCAGTGATTTTCAGCTCCGGCGCATCCTTCATATGGGCCAGCGGCCAGTCCAGCAATGGACGCGCCGTGGAACCGAGAAACTTGCCGGCGATGAAGATCACGAATTCGTCGACCAGACCGAGCTGAGCAAAGGCGCCGGCCAAGCGTGGGCCGGCCTCGACCAGCACTTCGTTGGTGCCACGGTTGGCCAGTTCGATGAGTAATTGATGCAGATCGACCTGACCATCGTCACCCGGCACGATCAGGCACTCGGGGCCGTGAGCGTATTGCTCTTCGATCGCGACGCAGGTGGCGACCAACGCTGGGCCTGCCTTGAAGAACGGCGCATCCAGCGGCACCCGCAGGCGGCCGTCGATCAACACGCGCAGTGGCGGACGGCTCATGGCCAATGCGGTTTGTTCGGCATCCAGACCCAACTCATCGGCCCGCACAGTCAAACGCGCTCCATCGGCCAGCACGGTGTCGGCGCCGGTCAGGACCACGGCGGCCTGGGCGCGCAAACGCTGGACGGCCGAACGTGCGGCCGGGCCGGTGATCCATTGGCTCTCGCCATTTTCCATCGCCGTGCGACCATCGAGGCTCATGGCCAATTTGACCCGCACGAACGGCAAGCCGTGTTCCATGCGTTTTAGAAAACCTTGGTTGAGCTTGCGCGCTTCAGCTTCGAGCACACCACTTTCAGTGGCGATACCGGCATCGGCCAGACGCTGCAAACCACGACCGGCGACTTGCGGATTCGGATCGCGCATCGCCGCTACGACTCGGGCGACACCGGCATTCACCAGCGCATCGGCGCACGGCGGCGTACGCCCGTGGTGGCTGCACGGTTCTAAAGTCACGTAAGCGGTGGCCCCACGGGCCAGCTCACCGGCGGCGCGCAGGGCATGGACTTCAGCGTGCGGTTCGCCGGCGCGTTCATGCCAGCCTTCGCCGACAATCTGCCCGTCACGTACCACCACACAGCCAACCCGTGGATTGGGGTGGGTGGTGTAGTGGCCTTTGCGCGCCAGTTCCAGCGCACGCGCCATGAAGTGAGCGTCGAGGATGGCCTGCTCGGCGACGGTGGTCATTCTTTCACCGGTTCGCGAGCGAGGCGGTCGATTTCTTCGCGGAATTCGTTGAGATCCTGGAAGCGCTTGTATACCGAAGCGAAACGGATGTAGGCGACTTCATCAAGCTTTTGCAGCTCGGCCATGACCAGTTCGCCGACCACAAGGGATTTGACCTCGCGTTCGCCGGTGGCGCGCAGCTTGTGCTTGATGTGAACCAGAGAGGATTCGAGGCGCTCGACGCTCACCGGACGTTTCTCCAGCGCGCGTTGCATGCCGGCGCGGAGTTTTTCTTCGTCGAACGGTTGGCGGCTGCCGTCGGTTTTGATCAGGCGCGGCAACACCAGTTCGGCCGTCTCGAACGTCGTGAAACGCTCGCCGCAGGCCAGGCATTCACGCCGGCGGCGCACCTGTTCGCCCTCGGCGACCAGACGCGAGTCGATGACCTTGGTGTCGTTGGCACCGCAGAAGGGACAGTGCATGGTGGCTGGCAACAAAAAAAGGGAGGGCCATGGTAGCGCATCCCGGTGGCAAGACAAGCCATAGGCTTTGCGGTATACAGAACGGCATGATCGTTTGATCCATGGATTTCATTTTGCCGGAGCATCCAATGCCGTTACGTCCGCTCATTTTGCTCAGTCTTTTCAGCCTGCTGGTGGCCTGTGGCAGCGATGCACCCAAGCCCCAGCCGCCAACGCCAGGCCCGGCGCCGCAGCAAGCGCAGAAAAAAGCCAAGGAAGCCGCCGAGCTTGGCCCGCTGCCGGCCTATCAACGCGAACTGAGCGGCACCCTGCAAGGCGTGCCTGCCGGCGCCGAAGTCGAACTGGCGCTGCTGGTGATAGATGAAAAGGATCGCCCGCAACAGTTGCTCGCCAGTTCCAGCCTGATCGGCAATAACCAGATCCTGCCGTTCCGCCTGCGTTTCAACCCGGACGCATTTCCCGCCGGTGCGCGGGTTGAATTGCGTGGCCGCGCCAGCCAGTCCGGCCAGTTGATCCTGCACCTGCCGTCGCAAACCATCACCCAGCCGACCACTCAGGCGCTGGGCCAGCTGCAATTTGTCAAAGCACCATGACTGCACCGCTCGACCTGCAACAGGCGTTAGGTGAATTGCTCGGCGACGCCAGACTCAAGGTCTGTGCGTTGCCAGACGTTGATTTACAGCTATGGCTGATCGATGGCGACAACATGGATCGCCAATTCAGTCAGGAAGAAATTCAGCGAATTCTGCACGAGCCACCGTACTGGGGTTTCTGCTGGGCCAGCGGTCTGGCGGTGGCGCGCTATCTGGTGGAGTTTCCCGAGTGGGTGCGCGGCAAACGCGTGCTGGATTTTGGCGCCGGTTCCGGGATTGCCGGGATCGCGGCGGTGAAGGCCGGCGCGCTGGAAGTGGTGGCGTGCGATCTCGATCCGCTGGCGATTGCCGCGTGTCGGGCGAATGCCGAGCTGAATGATGTGCAGATGAGTTATTCGACGGATTTCTTTGCCGAGGCGGATCGCTTTGATCTGATTCTGGTGGCGGATGTGTTGTATGACCGGGCGAATCTGCCGTTGCTCGATGCGTTTTTGAGCCGTGGAAGAGAGGCGCTGGTGGCGGATTCGCGGGTTCGGGATTTTCACCATCCGTTGTATGAGCGCATCGAGATGCTTGAGGCGATGACGTTGCCGGATCTGGCTGAGCCGGAAGAGTTTCGGCATGTCAGCCTTTACCATGCGCGGCGTGATTGAAATCGTTAAAAGATCGCAGCCTTCGGCAACTCCTACAGGTGCAATGCGTGTCCGCGTGTAGGAGCTGCCGAAGGCTGCGATCTTTTGCGCCACCGCTTATAGTGCGTTCATTAACGTATTGACGAGATCCCCCATGAGTGAGCAAACGCCGTACATCTTCGACGCCACGACGGCCGATTTCGACCAGTCGGTGATCGAGGCTTCTTTCAACAAACCGGTGCTGGTGGACTTCTGGGCCGAATGGTGTGCGCCGTGCAAGGCGCTGATGCCGATGCTGCAAGGGATTGCCGAGAGCTATCAGGGCGAGTTGCTGCTGGCCAAGGTCAACTGCGACATCGAGCAGGACATCGTCGCCCGTTTCGGCATTCGCAGCCTGCCGACCGTAGTGCTGTTCAAGGACGGTCAACCGGTCGACGGTTTTGCCGGCGCACAACCGGAATCCGCCGTGCGCGCTCTGCTTGAACCGCACGTGCAGATGCCACCACCGGCCGCAGCCGATCCGTTCGAGCAGGCTCAGGCGTTGTTCGATGACGGCCGTTACGCCGACGCCGAAGCGGCGCTGGTGGTGATGCTCACTGAAGACAACACTAACGCCAAGGCGCTGATTCTCTACGCGCGTTGCCTGACCGAACGTGGCGAACTGGACGAAGCGCAAACCGTGCTCGACGCAGTCAAAAGCGATGAGCACAAGGCTGCACTGGCCGGGGCCAAGGCACAGATAAAGTTCCTCGGACTTGCTCGTGATCTGCCGGACGCCGCCGATCTGAAAGCACGCCTGGCGAAAGATCCGCAAGACGATGAGGCGGTGTATCAACTGGCGATTCAGCAACTCGCTCGCCAGCAGTATGAAGCGGCGCTGGATGCACTACTGAAGCTGTTCATCCGCAACCGCAGCTACAGCGAAGGCCTGCCGCACAAAACCTTGCTGCAGGTGTTCGAGCTGCTGGGCAATGATCACCCGCTGGTGACGGTGTACCGCCGCAAGATGTTTGCTGCGCTTTATTAAGATCAAAAGATCGCAGCCTGCGGCAGCTCCTACATTGGGATCGTGTACCCCTTGGAGCTGCCGCAGGCTGCGATCTTTTGCAACTCACTCGATCCAGCTGTAGAGCGGCGTATCCCCGCCGCTCACCACTTTCACGTCCGCACTATGGCGCAGGCGCACCAGCAAGCGCTTGCCTGCCACCGCGCTGCCGGTCAGCCCTTCCAGTTGATCAAGCAGATCCGGACCGCTGAGCTGCCCAGCCTTGCGCAAAAGGTCCTTGGCCAACTGCCACAAGGCATCGTCCTGATTCAGCGGTTTCGCTGCCGGAGCTGACGCGAGCGCTTCAGATTGCGCAAGCGGCGCCTGCCCATTCAGCGCCGAACCGAGCTTCGCCCAGTCGCCTTCATCCAGTTCCACCGTCAAGTCCACCGGCACGTCGCCGACGGTTCCGCGTATCCGCAACATTGAGTTCGCTCCCGCACTTTTCTGACCTGCATGCTCCCACGGGACTTGTGCAACGCCAAGCGCACGGGCAAACTCTGCGCACTTTCGTTATAAGATTACATAACAAACTCTTCACTTTACTTCCCGGAGACCGCCATGCGTCGTCTGCTGCTCGCTTTGCCGTTTGCCCTGTTGCCGCTGGCCATCGCCCATGCGGCTGATGAGCATGACCACGATCACGACCATGAACACGGCAGCCTCGGCGCGCATGAACATGGCGTGGGTCGCCTGAACGCTGCGCTCGACGGCCAGACCCTGGAGCTGGAGCTGGAAAGCCCGGCGATGAACCTCGTGGGTTTCGAACACATTGCGACCACGGATGCCGATAAAGCCAAAGTCGCTGCCGCCCGCGCGCAACTGGAAAAACCCTTGGCCCTGTTCAGCCTGCCTGCTGCTGCCGGTTGCAAAGTGGTCAGTCAGGAACTGGAAAGCCCGTTGTTCGGCGACAAGCCGGATGCCGATGACCATGACGACGATGAAGCGGACAAGGACGGTCACGAGCATCACCACGACCATAGCGAAATCCACGCGCACTATCAGTTCAACTGCGCCACACCGGGTGCGTTGAAGACTCTGGATCTGGCGAACGTCTTCAATACCTTCCCGGCGACGCAGAAAATTCAGGTACAACTGATCAGCGCCAGCGGCCAGCAAGGTACCGAAGTGACGGCCAAGGCTGCCGCCCTGAAATTCTGATCACACCGAAAAGTCCCCTGTGATCAACCGCGTTCCAATGTAGGAGCTGCCGAAGGCTGCGATCTTTTGATCTTGCTTTCAAGAAGATCAGGATCAAAAGATCGCAGCCTTCGGCAGCTCCTACAGGGGGTTCTGTTTACAACTTTGAAACTGGTGCCATGACCCAAGCACTCATCGAACTGTCCGACCTGGGCTTCAACTGGCCCGGTCACCCGCCGTTGCTGGACATCCCGGCGTTTCGTCTGGAAGCCGGCGAAAGCCTGTTCCTCAAAGGCCCCAGCGGCAGTGGCAAGACCACCCTGCTCGGTCTGCTCGGCGGCGTGCAGAAGCCCGGTCGCGGCAGCATTCGTCTGCTTGGCCAGGAACTCACCGAACTCTCCGCGGGCGCTCGCGACACTTTTCGCGTCGACCACACTGGCTACATTTTCCAGCAGTTCAACTTGCTGCCATTCCTCTCGGTGCGCGAGAACGTTGAACTGCCGTGTCACTTTTCCAAGCTGCGCGCGCAACGGGCGAAACAGCGTCACGGCAGCGTCGACCAAGCCGCTGCCACCCTCCTCTCCCACTTGGGCCTGAAGGATGAAAGCATCCTCAGTCGTCGTGCTGATTCACTGTCGATCGGCCAACAGCAACGGGTTGCCGCCGCACGCGCATTGATCGGCCAACCCGAGCTGGTGATCGCCGACGAACCGACTTCGGCACTGGATTACGACGCCCGGGAAAACTTCATTCGCCTGCTGTTCGCCGAATGCCGCGAGGCCGGATCGAGTCTGCTGTTCGTCAGCCATGACCAGAGCCTGGCGCCACTGTTCGACCGTCACCTGTCCCTGGCCGAACTCAATCGCGCCGCCACGTCTGCCGAGGTCTGAGATGTATCTGTTTCGTCTGGCCATGACCAGCCTGGCCAACCGCCGCTTTACTGCTCTGCTCACCGCATTTGCGATCGCTCTGTCGGTCTGTTTGCTGCTTGCCGTTGAACGGGTGCGCACCGAAGCCAAAGCCAGTTTCGCCAGCACCATCAGCGGCACTGACCTGATCGTCGGCGCGCGCTCCGGCTCGGTGAATCTGCTGCTGTACTCGGTATTCCGCATCGGCAACGCGACCAACAATATTCGCTGGGACAGCTTTGAACACTTCGCCAGCAATCCGAAAGTGAAGTGGGCGATCCCGATGTCCCTCGGCGACTCCCATCGCGGCTACCGGGTGATGGGTACCACTGAAGCCTATTTCGAGCATTACCAGTACGGTCGCCAGCAACACCTGGCACTGGCCGATGGTCGCGCGTTTGCAACCGATCCGTTTGAAGTGGTGCTGGGTGCCGAGGTCGCGGATGCGCTGCATTACAAACTCGGCGACCAACTGGTGCTGGTCCACGGCGTGGCGGCGATCAGTCTGGTCAAGCACGACGACAAACCGTTCACCGTGGTCGGTATTCTCAAGCGCACCGGCACCCCGGTCGATCGCACGCTGCACATCAGCCTCGGTGGTATGGAGGCAATTCACATCGACTGGCACAACGGTGTGCCGGCACGCGGCAATGGCCGGATCAGCGCCGATCAGGCACGCAACATGGACCTGACGCCGCAAGCGATCACCGCGTTCATGCTCGGCCTCAACAGCAAGATTTCCACCTTTGCGCTGCAACGCGAGATCAACGAATTCCGTGGCGAACCGATGCTGGCGATTCTGCCGGGCGTGGCGTTGCAGGAGTTGTGGAGTCTGATGAGCACCGCCGAAAAAGCGCTGTTCGTGGTCTCGTTGTTCGTGGTGCTGACCGGGTTGATCGGCATGCTCACGGCGATTCTCACCAGCCTCAACGAACGGCGCCGCGAGATGGCGATTCTGCGCTCAGTCGGGGCGCGACCGTGGCATATCGCGAGCCTGTTGGTGCTCGAGGCGTTCGCCCTGGCGCTGACCGGGGTGATTGCCGGGGTAGCTCTTTTGTACATCGGCATCGCTGCAGCGCAAGGTTACGTGCAGGCCAATTACGGTTTGTATCTGCCGCTGGCATGGCCGAGCGAGTATGAATGGACGCTGCTCGGTGGCATTCTGGCCGCCGCGCTGCTGATGGGCAGCGTGCCGGCTTGGCGCGCTTATCGCCAATCCCTGGCCGATGGCCTGTCGATCCGTTTATGAGGATGTTCACCATGCCCCGCGCTGCACTCGCGCTGCTGTTGTTGATCGCCCTGCCCGTGTGGGCAGCGGCGCCGAAAGACCTGACGTGGTCGGAAATGATCCCGCCGGACGCCGCGCCGGAAGTGCCGAACATGACCCCGCTGCATGACATGTCGAAGATGAGCGACGCGCTCTCCGCTGAATCCGCGCCTGCGGCGAAGCAGGACCTGCCGAATGCGCCGGTGGTGAAGGCACTCGACGGTCAGAATATTCGTTTGCCGGGCTACATCGTGCCGCTGGAAGTCAATGAAGAGGGGCGCACCACCGACTTCTTGCTGGTGCCGTATTTCGGCGCGTGCATCCATGTGCCGCCTCCGCCGTCGAACCAGATCGTGCATGTGAAAAGCGAGTTGGGCGTGAAGCTTGATGAGCTGTATCAGCCGTACTGGGTCGAGGGGCCGTTGCAGGTCAAAGCGTCGAGCAGCGAACTGGCGGATGCCGGGTATCAGATGGATGCCGACAAGATTTATGTGTATGAGCTGCCGGAGTGAATCCGGCGGTTTTGTGCTGCTTGATCCATCGTCTTCGCGAGCAGGCTCGCTCCCACAGGTGATCACATTCCAGGGTGGGAGCGAGCTTGCTCGCGAAGGGGCCCGCAAAGGTTCCGCAAAAGTCTGCCCCTTCACTGTTTCATTGAGCTGAGTCAAAAGACCGTATCAGTTGGCTTCGTACCATAGGACATCGAACATTTTTAACGTCCTTTCGGAGCCCCCATGAACAAGTCCTTGCTCAGCGTTTCGCTGTTTGCCCTCGCGCTCGCAGCCCCGCTCGCCCATGCCCACGAAGCCGGTGACATCCTCATTCGTGCCGGTGCGATCACCGTCAACCCGAAGGCCGACAGCTCCAGCGTCAAGGTCGATCAGGGCCCGTTGAGCGGCACCAATCTGGGCGGCAAGGCGACCATGAGCAGCGACACCCAACTGGGTCTGAACTTCGCCTACATGCTCACTGATCACGTCGGCCTCGAACTGCTCGCGGCAACGCCGTTCGAGCATGACGTCAAGCTCAAAGGCACTGCCCTGCCAGCGGCCAATGGCAAGCTCGGCACCCTGAAACACTTGCCGCCAACTCTCAGCGTTGTGTACTACCCGCTGGATTCGAAGTCGCCGTTCCAGCCGTATGTCGGTGGCGGTATCAACTACACTTGGATCTATGACGAACACGTCGGCAGCGAAGCCAGCGCCAACGGTTTCAGCAACTTCAAGGCGAAAAACTCCTGGGGTCTGGCTTGGCAGGTCGGTGCTGACTACATGCTGACCGACAACATCATGCTCAACGCCCAAGTGCGTTACATCGACATCGACACCCGCGCCACCGTCGAGAACAACGCCGTTGCACCAGGCACTCGCGCACGGGTCAACGTCGATGTGGATCCGTTCATCTACATGGTTGGCTTGGGCTATAAGTTCTAAGTCGAGTTATCGAACGTTCACGTGGTGGTGAATGAGGCTTGGTGGCGAGCAGGCATAGAACTGACGGCGACCGTACGCAGTTGATCGGGGGATAACATTCCCTCGCCACAGGAGTAGCGACATATTCCGGCCGTGAAAAAGGCGCCTGTCAAAGGGCGCCTTTTTCATGTCCGCTGGAAACCTGTGGCGTGAGTTGAATCTCCCCCCTCACCCCAGCCCTCTCCCTCAGGGAGAGGGGGAAAGGGAGCCGATTTGTGTGCTTTTCAAATACGAGTTCGACTCGATATTTCAGGTCGGTGCATTTCTCACAAACGCTACAGTCAGTCCCCTCTCCCTCTGGGAGAGGGCTAGGGTGAGGGGCTCTTTTCAGGAGCGCCCCAACAACCGCGCCAACCCCACACTCATCGGTGTCTGCTGCGGCAGCTTGAAGCGCTCCAGCAAACGAGCGTTGTTCGCCCGCGAATGCCGGATGTCACCGGAGCGCGCCGGGCCGTAGCTGACGGGCGGCAGTTCGCCGACCACCGCTTGCAATGCTTCAAGCATTTGCTTGAGGCTCATCGCCTGATTCCAGCCGACGTTCACCGGGCCGACTTCCACCTCAGGCTTTTCGATCGCCTGCACCAGCAGATCTACCAGATCCTCGACGTACAGGAAATCACGCGTCTGCTCACCATCACCGAACACCGTAATTGGCAGACCTTTCTGCGCGCGTTCGCTGAAGATGCTGATCACCCCGGAGTACGGCGAGGACGGATCCTGGCGCGGGCCGAAGATGTTGAAGAAGCGGAAAATCACCGGCTCCAGGCCATGCTGGCGGCGATAGAAGTCGAAATAGTGTTCGCCCGCCAGTTTGTCCGAGGCGTAAGGCGTCAGCGGGGCTTTGGGCGTGTCCTCATCTATCGACTCGCCCTCACCATTGTTCCCGTACACCGCTGCGCTTGAGGCATACACCACACGCTTGACCCCGGCCAGACGCATGGCTTCGCAGACGTTCAGCGTGCCGATGAAATTGCTCTGGTGAGTTTTCACCGGATCATCCACCGAGGCCTGCACCGAAGCCACGGCTGCCAGGTGAGCGACCGCACTGCAGCCTTGCATCGCCTTGGCCACCAGCGCCGCATCAGCGACGTCACCAACAATCAGTTCAACCTGTGGATTGTCCAGCGGCAGGTTGCTGCGTTTACCCGTCGACAAGTCGTCGAGGATGCGCACCGAATGCCCCTTGGCGAGCAAGGCATCGGTCAGGTGCGAGCCAATGAAGCCGGCTCCGCCGGTGATTAAAACAGTCCCTTCAGCCATGACGGTAGAACCTATCCAGTAAGCCCGGGAGTGCGGCACGCCAGGCGCGCGGCTTGATCCCGAAAGTGTGCAGAATTTTCTTGCAGGCCAGCACCGCGTGTTGCGGCTCTTCGGCAGCGTCCGGCCGCGCGGCGTGAGCCTGAGCGGTCGGCGCTTCGATCGCCAGCGCATGCAGGCTTCGTGCTTCAGTGAGAATCGCCTGGCCCAGTGCCAGCGGTGTGGTCGCTTCGTGGCCGGCGTAGTGGTAAGTGCCCCACAGCGGCGCGGCGCAATCGAGTTGCTTGAGTACCGAAATGATCACTCGCGCGGCATCATCGACTGGCGTGGGGTTGCCACGACGGTCATCGGCCAGGAGCAATTCCTCAGGTTGTTCGGCCCGTGCGAGGAAGCGCCCGAGCGTGCCATCGGGACTGTCATCGAGCAGCCAGCCGAACCGCAGCAGGACATGCTGCGGGCAAGTGGCGCGAACGCTTTGTTCGATGCGCCACAACGCCTGACCGCGCAGGCCGAGGGGCACCGGTTCGTCTTTTTCGCTGTACGCCGTGGCACGCGAACCATCGAACACCCGATAACTGGAGGGCTGGACGAGGACGATATTGTGGTGCTGGCACAGTTCGGCCAGACGCTCGATCGCCCGCTCCTGCCCGGCCATGCGGCTTTCGCTGACGGTTTCGGCCTGGAACCAGTCGAAATAGTAGGCGAGGTTGATCAACGCATCGGGACGGGTGTCGTCGAGCAGTTGCGTCAGGCTCGCGGCATCCCAGCCGTGTTCGGGCGGGCGGGGGGCGAGGAAACCGATGTCTTCCTCCGCACCGAGGCGAATCAGCGCCTGCCCAAGGGCATTTCCGCCGCCCAGTAACATAAGGCGCATTCGCATAGAGTCAGCAGGCCCAGTCTGATTGGAACGATGGCTTTAGCGACGGATCTCGTGGAACCGTCGTCGATAATTACCGGAATCGTTGCATTTTGCGGGTTTAGTGCGCAACCGTCATCCGTAAAGTGCAGATCGCCGGGATTTGTGTCGTCCCGACCGGCCCCTTCGCGAGCAGGCTCGCTCCCACATGGGATTTTGCGGTGCACAAAAATCCACTGTGGGAGCGAGCCTGCTCGCGAAGAGGTCCGGCCAGACGCTGAAGATCTCAGCGGTACTTGCATCTTCTCCCCAGCGCCCGCATAACTTAAGCCATGAATCTGCCCATCCCCACGGACGCGGCCCTGGCAGGCTTTCACCCCGCCGTCAGCGCCTGGTTCAGCAAAACCTTCCCGACGGTCACCGCCGCCCAGGCCCGCGCATGGCCATTGATCCGCCAGCGCCGCTCGACGCTGATCGCCGCCCCCACCGGCTCGGGCAAAACCCTCACCGCGTTTCTCGCTGTGCTCGACGACCTCGTGCACCGTGGCCTGGAAAATCCCGACGGCCTGCCCGATGAAACGCTGGTGGTCTATGTCTCGCCACTGAAGGCGCTGTCCAACGACATCCGCATCAACCTGCAAAACCCGCTGGCCGGAATTACCGGGCAACTACGGCAGATGAATCTGCCCGAACTGGAAATCACCACCGCCGTGCGCACCGGTGACACCCCGCAGAAAGAACGCGCGGCCATGCGCAAGTCGGCGCCGCACATTCTGGTGACCACGCCGGAATCACTCTATGTGCTGCTCGGATCCGAATCCGGGCGAAAAATGCTCGGCACCACGCGCACGGTGATCATCGATGAAATCCACGCGATGGCCGCCGGCAAGCGCGGCAGTCATCTGGCGCTGAGCCTTGAACGCCTGCAAGCGCTGTGCGCCGAACCGCTGACCCGCATCGGCCTCTCCGCCACCCAGAAACCGGTTGAAGCCGTAGCGCAATTCCTCGTCGGCCATGATCGCCCCTGCGAAATCATCGACATCGGCCACGCCCGGCCACGGGATCTTGGCATCGAAGTGCCGCCCGTGCCGTTGTCGGCCGTCATGACCAATGATGTCTGGGAATTGGTCTACGACCGCCTCGCCGAACTGGCCCGTGAGCACCGCACCACGCTGATTTTCGTCAACACCCGGCGACTGGCCGAGCGCCTCAGCCGGCACCTCAGCGAACGCCTCGGCAAGCACGCGGTGGCGGCGCACCACGGCAGTCTGGCCAAGGAGTTTCGCCTCGACGCCGAACAACGCCTCAAGCGCGGCGAACTGCAGGTGTTGATCGCCACCGCCTCGCTGGAATTGGGCATCGACATCGGCGAAGTCGATCTGGTCTGTCAGATCGCTTCACCGCGCTCCATTGCCGGATTTTTGCAACGGGTCGGTCGTTCCGGTCACCAGGTGGGCGGCACGCCCAAGGGTCGCCTGTTTGCCACCACCCGCGACGACCTGATCGAATGCACCGCCCTGCTCGACAGCGTGCGCCGCGGCGAACTCGATACCCTGCACATCCCGGTCGCGCCGCTGGACGTGCTGGCGCAGCAGATCATCGCCGAAGTCAGCTGTCAGGAATGGTCGGAGGACGCCTTGCTGGCGATGTTCCGCCAAGCCTCGCCCTACCGCGATCTCGACGAAAAACACTATCAAGCGCTGCTGAGCATGCTCGCCGAAGGCTACAACGGTCGCCAAGGCATCCGCAGCGCCTACCTGCACCGCGACGCCGTCAGCCGCACCTTGCGTGGCCGCCGTGGTGCGAAACTCGCTGCCGTGACCAGCGGCGGCACCATCCCCGACAACGCCGATTACAGCGTGATGCTTGAGCCGCAAGGCTTGAACATCGGCAGCGTCAACGAAGACTTCGCGGTGGAAAGCATTGCCGGCGATGTGTTTCAGCTCGGCAATACCTCCTACCGCATCCTGCGCGTGGAAACCGGCAAGGTACGGGTCGAAGATGCCCACGGCCAGCCGCCGACCATTCCATTCTGGCTCGGCGAAGCACCGGGGCGCAGCGATGAACTGTCGGCTGCCGTGGCGCGTCTGCAAGCGCAGCTCGACGAACTGCTCGGCGCCAGCCCCGGCGACCTGCAACCGGCGCTCGACTGGCTGATCGACACCCTCGGCCTCAACCGCGCCAGCGCCGAACAACTGGTCGAATACCTCGCCCGTGCCCGGCAAACTCTCGGCGCCCTGCCCTCGCAGGACACGCTGCTGATGGAGCGCTTTTTCGACGAGTCCGGCGGCACGCAATTGATCATCCATTCGCCGTTCGGCAGCCGCATCAACCGCGCCTGGGGTCTGGCCTTGCGCAAGCGGTTCTGCCGCACCTTCAACTTCGAATTGCAGGCTGCCGCCAGCGAGGACGCCATCGTGCTGTCCCTGTCCACCAGCCACAGTTTTGAACTCGATGACATCTGGCGCTACCTGCACAGCAACAGCGCCGAGCACATTTTGATCCAAGCGGTACTCGATGCGCCGCTGTTCGGCGTGCGCTGGCGCTGGAACGCCGGGGTAGCACTGGCGTTGCCGCGCTTCACCGGTGGGCGCAAAGTCGCCCCGCAGTTACAACGGATGAAAAGCGAGGACCTGATCGCCAGCGTGTTTCCCGACCAGATTGCCTGCCTGGAGAACCTCGCCGGTGAACGCGAAATTCCCGAGCACCCGTTGATCGAGCAAACCCTCGACGATTGCCTGCATGAGGCGATGGACAGCGAAGGCTGGCTCAATCTGCTGCGGCGAATGGAGCGTGGCGAGGTGCGTTTGATCAGCCGTGATTTACCGGCGCCCTCACCGCTCGCGGCAGAAATTCTCAGTGCGCGGCCGTACACCTTCCTCGACGATGCTCCGCTGGAAGAGCGTCGCACCCAAGCGGTGATCAACCGGCGCTGGAGCGATCCGCAATCGACCGATGATCTCGGTGCACTGGATGCCGACGCGATTGCCGCCGTGCGCGAAGAAGCCTGGCCGACGCCGAATGCTGTGGATGAAATGCATGAGGCGCTGATGAGCCTGGCGTGCATCAGCGAGGCTGAAGTGCAAGCGAACGAAGGCTGGCGTGCATGGCTGGAAACCTTGGCGAGCAGCGGGCGCGCCTGCCGTTTGCAGATCGACGCCGAGCATTGCTTGTGGCTGCCTCGCGAACGCCTGACTTGCCTGCAAGCACTTTATCCACAGGCTAGATTGCAACCCGAACTGGAGGCGTTACCGGGATTTGATGAAACCTGGACATTCGATGAGGCGGTGATCGAAGTGCTCCGCGCCCGTCTCGGTGCCTTCGGCCCGTTACCCATAACCGCAATTGCCGAACCTCTTGCGCTGCCAACCACTCAAGTAGCTCAAGCCCTCGCTCAACTGGAACGCGAAGGTTACGTGCTGCGTGGTCAGTTCACGCCCGGATTGGGGGTAGAAGAATGGTGCGAACGGCACCTGCTCGCGCGTATTCATCGCTACACGGTCAAGCGCCTGCGCCGGGAAATCGAACCGGTAGCGCTGCAGGATTTCATGCGTTTCCTGTTCGACTGGCAGCATCTGTCGCCCGCGACGCGCGGTCAGGGCAGTGCCGTGTTGCCGGCAATTGTCGGCCAGTTCGAAGGCTACGCAGCGGCCGCTTCGGCGTGGGACAGCGACATTCTCCCGGCGCGTTTGAAGGACTATTCGCCGAGCTGGCTGGATGAGTTGTGCCGCAACGGCAAACTGGTGTGGACGCGCCTCAGTGCCCGGCAGAAAGTCAGCGGCACGGCGTTGCGCAGCACGCCGATTGTATTGCTGCCGCGCAGTCAGGTCGGCTTATGGAGTGCGCTGGCGGAACAGACGCCGGTGAATGAACTGTCGCCGAAAACCCATAAGGTCTTTGAGGCCTTGAGCCAGCACGGCGCGTTGTTTTTCGATGAGCTGATCCATGAAGCGCACCTGCTGCGCACCGAACTGGAAATCGCCTTACAGGAACTGGTCGGCGCCGGCCTGGTGAACGCCGACAGCTTCGCCGGCCTGCGCGCGCTGATTACCCCGGCGAGCAAGCGCCAGCAGCACAGCAGTCGGCGTGGGCGTGGGGCGTTTATCGGTGGGATGGATGATGCCGGGCGCTGGGCCTTGCTGCGGCGCGGGGCGGCTGTGGATAACAACGAAACCCTTGAACATGTCGCGATGACACTGTTGCGGCGTTACGGCGTGGTGTTCTGGCGTTTGCTGGAGCGTGAGGCGGACTGGTTGCCGAGTTGGCGCGAGTTGCTGCGCACGTTTCATCGGCTGGAAGCGCGCGGCGAGATTCGCGGCGGGCGGTTTGTCAGTGGTTTGGCGGGGGAACAGTTTGCCTTGCCCGAGGCGATTCCGTTGTTGCGCGAAGTTCGACGGCGACCGCATGACGGCAGTCTGGTCGCGGTGTGCGGGGTAGATCCGCTGAACCTGGCCGGGACGTTGTTGCCGGGGGTAAAAGTGCCGGCGTTGGTGAGTAATCGGTTGGTGTATCGCGATGGTTTGCCGGCGGCGGCGGAGATTGCCGGCAAGACGCAGTTCTGGCTGGAGCTGGATCCGATCGCTATGGAGCAGGTGCGCGGCAAATTGATCCGGCATTGAGGGTGTTTGCGCTGAAGTCTTCGCGAGCAGGCTCGCTCCCACAGTTTGATCGCGTTCCCCCTGTGGGAGCGAGCCTGCTCGCGAAAGGGCCAGACCTCCCGCCACAATCCGGCAGTTAAGTCCGCGATTCCTGCGGCAACTCGCTCGCCACCACAGCCCCCTCTTGCTGCGACCGCTTCGGCAGCAAAACCTGCTGTGGATAAGTCTGCGCGAAATGCACGGTCGCGGTGTTATCCACAAGCTTCTTCAAACGCTGGTTGAACGCCCGGCTCACCGCATACTGCCCGCCCGACACCGTACGGAATTGCGCCGTCAGCACCACGCCATTCAAATCCATCTTGTCCACGCCAAACACATCCAGCGGCCCTTGCAGGTTGTACTTGAGGAACGGGTCTTCGCGGATCGAATCGCCGGTCTCGCGGATCAACTCGATGGCCTTATCCACGTCCGTGTCGTAGGTGAACTGCACCGAGAAAAACGCAAAGGCAAACTGCCGCGATTGGTTGGTCACTGCTTTGATCTGACCAAACGGCACCGAGTGCACAAAGCCCTTGCCGTCACGCAGACGCAGGGTGCGAATGGTCAGCCCTTCGACGGTGCCGGCATGGCCCGAGTCGAGCACCACCCAATCGCCAATCGACAGGGTGTCTTCAATGATGATGAACAGCCCGGTGATCACGTCCTGCACCAGTTGCTGCGATCCGAAACCGATGGCCAGACCGACCACTCCGGCACCGGCCAGCAGCGGCGCCACATTGATCCCCAGATTGGCCATGGTGGTGATTGCGCAGATCACCACAAGGATGATTTTGATCGCGTTGCGCAGCAGCGGCAGGATGGTTTTCACCCGCGTACTCGGCTGGCGCGCCGCGCGTTTGCTGAGCGGCGGTTTCAGTGCTTCCTGAATCGCCGTGTCGAGTACCACCCACAGTAACCACGTCACCAGGAAGATCAGACCGATGCTGCTCAGCGCGTTGCTGATGGCCCGGCCGACCGTACTGCTCTGGGCAAAATCGAGCAGCGACACGCCCCAGATCCGCCCGAGAATATCGATGAAGGCGATAGCGATGACGATCCGCAGCAAGGCATGCAAGAGGCTGAGAAAACGTTCCTTGTAGGCGCTGCTGCGCTGGATCGCTTCGGCTTTTCGTGACTTGAACAAGTGCTGCAGGATCGTGCTGAGGAATACCGTGCCGATTAACAAAACCGTGGTGAACAACGCGCAACGCAGGGCCTTCTGATTGTCCTCGCCGATGCCGATCAGATTGACCGCCGAGACCAGCACCATCAACACGATTGGCCAATACCACAGCCCCGAGAAAATCCGCAGCGACTCCTGCAACGAGGGTTGTTTCAGCCGCTGACTCAGTGAACGATTGCGGATCAGATGCGCCACCGGACGACGCAGGCGAATCACCAGCAAACCAAAAATGATCGAGGCGATCAGCCCGGTGAACACCGCGATACTGCTGGTGATGTTGCCGCCCAGTTGCCGGGCAATCTGCGGACTGGTCAGCGCATCGCTGAGGGCGGCGAGGAAACCGATCAGAAACAGTGGTCGAGGACAGTAATTGCGGATGATCCGCGCCGCCGGACGTTTATGGCCGACGTTGAACATCACCACCACGCACAACAACATCGAGGTGGAAAAGATGCCGCTGCTGGTGGCGTAGGCCAGACACAGAGCCAGCGCACGCCCTACCGAGGCTTGCAGAAAATGGCTGATATACAACGTCAACGGCAGACAGATCAGCGCCGGTACGGTGTACGGCAGCAAGTAACCAATCAGGTCCTGACTGCGCTGGCGGGTACGCAACCAGCGGCCCTCGCGCAGGCGCTTGGCCAACAGGCTGCCGAGTACGGTCAATAACGCGAAACTGCCGAGCCAGACGCCCGACAGCGTGAGGAAATCCCCGGCGACGCTCCAGCCCGAGCGATTCGACGGTTGATTGACCAGTTTGTCGACTTCATCGGCGGCGCGATCGGCGCGCAGGCGCCAGGCGTCGACCAGATGCTCGTTGATGTCGAGTTTGTCCTGGACGTCGTCGATGCTCGAACTGATCGCACCGAGCAGCCCGCCCTGCACAATCGGTTCAGGTTTGGCCGCCTCTTCGGTGGCGTCCGGGACGCCCGGCAGTGCGGCGGCGTCGATTTCACTGGCGCCGAGAAACAGCAGTGCTCCCAGCACAATGGCGATCCTGAACTTGATCAAAACTCCGATCTCCCGTGACTGAACCTGTAAGGAACTGATCGGTAATTGCACAGCAAGTTCAAGAGCACCCTCACCCCAGCCCTCTCCCAGAGGAAGAGGGAGCCGACCGAGTTGAATATTAGAAGTACATCGACCTGCAAGTCCGGAGTCGAACTCAAACCCTGAAGATCAGCTCCCCTCCCCCTCGCCCTCTCCCTGCGTGAGAGGGAGCTGACCGAGTTGCCTGCGAGAAGTACACCGACTTGCAAGTCCTGAGTCGAACTCAAATCCTAAGAACCCTGAAGATCAGCTCCCTTCCCCCTCGCCCCCTTTGGGGGAGAGGGTTGGGGTGAGGGGGAGCGCTTTTGATCTTCGCCTTGGACGTGACCGTCCGTAACGCCATCGAAACTTTCCCGGCCCGCCAGCAGTCATCAAAAGATACCGGCAACACGAGGACTTTCGACGGGAGGGCGGCATGGCAACGATTCACATCGGTATTTCCGGCTGGCGCTACGCACCGTGGCGCGGGGACTTCTACCCCAAGGGACTGGCGCAGAAACGCGAATTGCAGTTCGCGTCGCGAGCGGTCAACAGCATCGAAATCAATGGATCGTTCTACGCCCTCCAGCGGCCCGAACGTTACGCGCAGTGGTACGCCGAAACACCCGATGACTTCGTCTTCAGCGTCAAGGCGCCGCGCTTCATCACCCACATCCGTCGCTTGCGCGAGATCGAAAAACCACTGGCGAATTTCTTCGCTTCGGGAATTCTGGAACTCAAGGAAAAGCTCGGGCCGATCCTGTGGCAGTTCCCGCCGAACTTCAAATTCGAGCCTGAGCGCTTCGAACACTTCCTCGCATTATTGCCCCACGACACCGAAGCCGCCGCCACCCTCGCCCATCAACACGATTCGCACCTGCACGGCCACGCCAGCATGAAAGCCTGGCGCAAAAAGCCGCTGCGCCATGCCGTGGAAATCCGCAACGAGACTTTCATCGATCCGGAGTTCGTACGCTTGTTGAAACGCCACAACACCGCGCTGGTGATCGCCGACACCGCAGACAAATGGCCGTACCGCGAAGACCTCACCAGCGACTTTGTCTACTTGCGCCTGCACGGTGCCGAAGAGCTGTACGCCAGTGGCTACACAGCACCGGCACTCAAACGCTGGGCCGAGCGCATTGACGCTTGGCACCACGGCGAGCAACCGAAAGATGCGAACCTGATCGCCCCCCGACTGAAGCCGCGCGCGCGCAAATCCCGAGAGGTGTTCTGCTATTTCGACAACGACATCAAAGTCCGCGCGCCGTATGACGCGCGCGAACTGCTACATCGTTTCGACCTGGATAAAGACCTCGCCACCACCCCCGGTGAACCTGTTGCCGAAGGGGTACTGCCATGAGCATTCCAGAACCGGTCGGTTTCACCGATGAGGGCTCCGTGGTCGCGCCGTCAGTGCGCACGTTTACCGTGCTTACGGTGAATACCCACAAGGGTTTCACCGCGCTCAACCGGCGTTTCATCCTGCCGGAACTGCGCGAGGCGGTGCGCAGCGTCGCCGCCGATGTGGTGTTTCTGCAGGAAGTCCACGGTACCCACGAACAGCATCCCAAGCGCTACAACAATTGGCCGACGATGCCGCAGTACGAATTCCTCGCCGACAGCCTCTGGCCACAATTCGCCTATGGGCGCAACGCGGTGTACCCGGAGGGCGATCACGGCAACGCGCTGCTGTCGAAATTCCAGATCATCCGTCACGACAATCTCGACGTGTCGATCAGTGGCCACGAGAACCGTGGCCTGTTGCATTGCGTGCTGCGTCTGCCCGGTGACGGCACCGAGGTGCATGCGATCTGCGTGCACCTGGGCCTGCGTGAAAGTCATCGCAACGCCCAGTTGGACTTGCTCATGCAACGCTTGGCGGAACTGCCTGACGACACACCGGTGATCGTCGCCGGTGATTTCAATGACTGGCGCCAGCGCGCCGATGCCCAACTCAAGCCCTGTGGCCTGCGCGAAGTATTTGCCGAGCATCAGGGCAAACCGGCGCGCAGTTTCCCGGCGCGCCTGCCGACACTGCGACTCGACCGTATTTACGTGCGCAACCTCAAGGCCAGCCGGCCGAAAGTCCTGGCGAACCGGCCTTGGTCGCACCTTTCCGACCACGTTCCTTTATCGGTAGAGATAGAACTATGAGCAGCGCGCCGCTGGAGAAGTCCGCCGTGGAACCGGTAACCATCAACCCGCCGATACGCGAGCCCGGCCAGGTTGATGTCGAGTACAGCTGGCAGGGCAATAATCGCGTTGAGTTGCTGGAGAACGGCGAGGAGTATTTCCCGCGAGTGTTCGAGGCGATGCGCGCGGCGAAGAGTGAAATCCTCCTCGAGACCTTTATCGTTTTCGAAGACAAGGTCGGCGCCGAGTTGCAGGAGATTCTGATCGACGCCGCGCGACGAGGCGTGCGTACCACCGTCAGCCTCGACGGCTTTGGTTGCGGCGAGTTGACCACCGCTTATCTCACCGCGCTGAGTGAAGCCGGTGTGCATCTGCAAATCTTCGATCCGGCACCGAAACACCTGGGCATCCGCACCAATTGGTTTCGCCGTTTGCATCGCAAGATCGTGGTGGTCGACGGCCTGATCGCGTTTATTGGCGGGATCAACTTTTCTGGCGATCACCTCGCTGATTTCGGCCCTGAAGCCAAACAGGATTACTCAGTGGAAGTTCAGGGCCCGGTCGTCGCTGACATCCACCATTTTGCCCTACTGCAAAGTGGTCGTCCCGGACGCGCACGCTTCTGGTGGCAACGTCGGCGCCAGCGCCGCGCGGAGATGGCTTTCGAAGACCACGACGGCCAGGTGCGTCTGGTATTCCGCGATAACGACCAGCACCACTCCGATATTGAAGATGTGTATTTGCAGGTACTTCGCCGTGCCAAACGCCGGGTCGTGATCGCCAACGCCTACTTCTTCCCCGGTTATCGCTTGCTGCGGGAAATCCGTAACGCGGCGCGGCGCGGGGTTGAGGTACGCCTGATTCTGCAAGGCCAGCCAGACATGCTGGTGGCCAAACTGGCGGCACGCATGACCTACGACTACCTGCTCAAGGCCGGGGTGCAGATTCACGAATATTGCCAGCGACCGCTGCACGGCAAAGTGGCGCTGGTCGACGAAGAGTGGAGCACCGTCGGTTCGAGCAATCTCGACCCGCTGAGCCTGTCGCTGAACCTGGAAGCCAACGTGCTGATCCGCGACCGCGCCTTTAATCAGCACTTGTTCGAGCGCCTCGAAGACCTCAGTCAAAACCATTGCAAAGCCATGGATGCCAGCAAGTCTCCGCGTGGACGCATCTGGCACATGACCGTGGGGTTTCTGGTGTTCCACTTTTTGCGGCATTTCCCGGCGATGGCCGGTTGGTTGCCAGCGCATAAACCCCGGCTCAAGCCATTTCGAGGTAACACGCCATGAGCCATTCCGAAGCGCAATCGAGCGGCCACTCGGCAACAGCGACTCACTCGAAATGGAGTCGCTGGAAGCGCCCGTTGACCCTGCTGTTTTTCCTCGCACTGATCGTGTTGCTGACGCTGTTCGCCACGCGCATCGAATGGGCCGAAGTGCTGCAAACCCTCGCCGACTTCAAGGTGCGCACGCTGATCATCGCCGCCAGCCTGACCCTGCTGAGCTTTCTCGTGTACGCCAGTTTCGACCTGATCGGCCGCACCTACATTCGTCAGGACCTGACCTGGAAACAGATTCTGCCGGTAGGAATCATCAGTTATGCGTTCAACCTCAATCTGAGTGCCTGGGTCGGCGGCATCGCCATGCGTTATCGGCTGTATTCGCGCCTTGGCGTGAGCAAAAGCAACATCGCCAAGATTCTCGGCTTGAGCCTGGCGACCAATTGGTTTGGCTACATGACCATTGCCGGCGTGGTGTTCAGCAGTGGGCTGGTGACAATGCCGCCGGGTTGGAAAGTCAGCAGCGCGGCGTTGCAAGGCATTGGTGTTCTGTTACTGCTGATCAGCGCCGGCTATCTGGCGGCGTGTCAGTTTTCCAAACGTCGCGAATGGTCGATTCGCGGGGTGGAAATCAATCTGCCGTCGCTGCGCATGGCGGTCCTGCAACTGCTGTTGGGGGCATTGAACTGGTCGCTGATGGCGGCGGTGATTTTCACCTTGTTGCCGAGCAAACTGGATTATCCGCTGGTGCTGGGGGTGCTGTTGATCAGTGCGATTGCAGGGGTCATTACACATATTCCGGCGGGGCTTGGGGTGTTGGAAGCGGTGTTTGTCGCGTTGCTGCAACACGAGGCTTCGCGCGGCAGTCTGGTAGCGGGGTTGCTGGCATATCGGGCGATTTATTTTCTGTTGCCGCTGTTGATTACGGTGGTGATGTATCTGGTGGTTGAAGCGAAGGCGAAGGCGCTGCGAATAGAGAAGAAACCTTCCTGAGGGAGTTGGTGAGTTTGAAAAAGCTATCGCGAGCAGGCTCACTCCTACAAGTGAACGCATTCCAAAATGTAGGAGTGAGCCTGCTCGCGATAGCGTTCGAACGAACAACAAAGCTCATGCTGATTGAATAATGCTCAACCGCTCACCCACGACCATCTCGGTAATCCAGTCCACCAGAATCGAGGTGTACGCCTGCTGCGACACCGGCTCGCTCAGCGCATGATCGGCGCCATCGATAATCCGGTGCGTCAGTGAATGCGTCTGCTGGCACGCCGCGCGGTAACTCATGATCGCCGCGTGGGGCACGTAATCGTCGGTTTCCGATTCGACCAGCAACACATCACCAGTGAATTGCGAACAGGCATGCAGCGCGCGGTTAGTGTCCGCGCGCACCAGCGTGCTGCGATAATCACGCAGATCAGCCTTGTCCAGCTCACGCTTGGGCGTGTGCCATTGCTCATCGCGATACAGTGCCGGCACGCGCAACGCCAGCCAGCGCACCGGGCGCAGCGAAGTCAGGATCGAAGCCAGATAACCGCCATAACTGGTGCCGACCACGGCGATCGCCGAGGTGTCGAGCGCCGGATGCGCGAGCAAGCGGTCATACGCCGCGAGCAGATCGCGCAGATTGTCTTCGCGAGTGACACGGGTCAGCGGAATTCCGGTACCGCCAGTGTGCCCGCGCAAGTCGAAGGTCAGGCACACACAGCCGAGACCGGCGATGCCTTTGGCGCGCTCAAGGTCGCGCTCCTGACTACCGCCCCAACCATGGACAAACAACACCCCCGGGACTTTCGATTTGGGACTGAGAAATGTCCCGCTCATCTGTTCATCATCAATGTCGATTTGAATGCTTTCGCTTCTAGCCGTCATAGGATTTGACCGTAACGTATTTGAGGAGAAATTCGCTGTTCTCAGCCGGGCCGCGATAGACCTCGATGGCATCCGCCGGCAACGGCTGATCGATGTAGGTTTCTACCGAAGACACACGGATCGCGCGCATCCCCGGATCGTTGACGAAGCTTTGCAACGCGGCAACTTCAGCACTGCTGGCACCGCCCATGCGCCAAGATTGTTCGAGTACGCCGCTGCGGGATTTGCCGTTGCTGTCCAGGCCCTGAGCGATATCGTAGTTGCGCCGCGAAGCATAGAAGCGCGGATAGGCTTGATTGGCGGCCGCGTCGAAAACCTGCGCCTGCTCAATGGCCAGACGCACATCGTCGGGCAGGTCGAGCTTCAGCAGTTCGTCATAATTACCTTGCACCACCAGCAGATTCGAGCCGCCGTAGACCTCTTCACCGTGGGCATCCTTGGTCAAGTATTGATCACCGCAGTAGCTCAACACTCTGCCGCCGATGAATGACTGGCCGACGCTGTGGGTGACGACATCGCTCAGGTCCTGCTCCAGCACCACGCCTTCGCTGAACTGCTTTTCAATGTCAGGGCGGGCAAGGATTTCGTCGAAGGCATCCAGGCTTTTGATCACTTCCTGCCCGCGACCGGCGCAGGCGTGAACCGGTTTCAAACGAATCGGGCCGTTGTACAGCAAATGCTCGGCAGCCGGCCGCGCATCCTCCAGCGAGAACACGCTGAGCCCGTCGAGCACCACATTGCGCGTTCGCTCGGAAAATAATGGCGACCAGCCTTGCGGCGCCTGAGCCAGATGACTGCGCAAACCGTGGCTGATGGCTTTGGTGCAGATGAAATCGTGCTCGACAAAGCCACCCCACAAATCGTCGGGGCCTCTGATACCAAGTTGCTGAGCACTGGCAGTGCCAACAATGGTTTGCGTCGGTAGCAGATACAGATCACGGCCGCGATGTTTGTCCGGATCGTAACTGCCGCCGAATTTGCATCCGAGAATCTGCGCCAGCCATCGTGCCAGCGCCTTGTTGGTCTGTACCTCATGCTGCGGCGCATCAGGGCGCACCGAGTGAGCGACGACGATTTTCCTGCGGGGTGTCGGGGTCATGCGTCCCCCTTCCATCGGTTCGATGACTGTAGCGGTGAGAGGTGCAGAGATCAGGCCAACGGCCGCTCTACGAAAATCCTAGTCCAATCAGAAACTTACCAGAAACGTGCTGGCACCACGCCTGTTTCAATCTGCACGACCGCGCGCAAAACTCCGGCAAATTGCACGATCCCATAGTCCTATACAGTTCAATGTGGGAGCGAGCTTGCTCGCGAAGGCGCCGAGTCAGGCGACATCAAACTTACAGCCTCCACCGCTTTCGCGAGCAAGCTCGCTCCCACATTAGGTAATGGATGCTTTCGGGTTTGGGGTCACACCAAACCGCGCCCGATAATCACTCGGCGCCAGCCCGGTAATCTTCTTGAAGATTGCGCGAAACGCGCCCGGATCCTGATAGCCCACCGTCCACGCAATGTGATCGATCGTGCCATTGCTGAACTCAAGCATCTCGCGCGCCTTGCCCACCCGCAGATGCTGGCAGTACTCGGTCGGTTTCAAGCCGCTCGCCGCGCGGAACCGCCGCAGAAATGTGCGTTCCTCCAGGCCTGCCCGCTCGGCCATCGCCGTCAGCGAAACATCCGTCGCGCCGGTGCTTTGCAGCCAGTGCTGAACCTTGAGAATCGCCGCATCGCCATGCCCGAGAATCGGCGCAAAGTTACTGCCGCACTCACTGGCGCTGTCACTGTGCTCTATCACCAGAAATCGCGCGGTGCCGGTGGCAATGCTCGGCCCGAGCAACCTGTCGACCAGACGTAATCCCAGCTCCGACCACGCCATCAGTCCGGCGGTGGTGATCAGGTCGCCGTCATCGACAATCGGTGTATCGGCCTTGAGCCTGATGTTCGGATATCGCTCGGCGAAAGTCTTGGCCGAGGTCCAGTGAGTGGTGGCGCTGCGGCCGTCGAGCAGACCGCTTTCAGCCAACATCAGCGAGCCTACGCAAACCCCACCCAGCGTCGCACCGCGGGCGTGTTGATCGCGTAACCATTGCATCAGGCTGGCCGGCGCTTGCGCCGCCGAGAACCCGCCGATCGATGGCGGAATCAGCACCGCCAGCAAAGCGCTGTCGTCCCCTGGATGGCTGGCGTAAATCCGCGTTGGCGGCTGATCACCTTCGACCTGCCAGTGACTGACCCGCAGCACCGGCAACTGCGCGGCCTGATGTTCGGCGGCAATCCGGTTGGCCACCGCAAACAAATCCGTCAGACCATGCACCGCCGCCATTTGCGCGCCGGGATAGATCAGCACGCCCAATTCAGCGATGGCGGCCCTTTCTGCGCCCATTGTCAGTTTTCCCCTGTCTATTGTCGGTGCGGCCAATCCTCGAAGCGCTGGCCAGGGCCAATACTGAAGCCACTTCCAGCCAACACATCGAGGACACACCAATGGCCAAGCAAGCGCTCATCGTAGTCGATATCCAGAACGACTACTTCCCTCAAGGCAAGTGGCCGCTGGCCGGTGCTGATGCCGCCGCCGACAACGCCGCCCGGCTGATCGCCGCGTTCCGCGAGGCCGGCGATTCTGTAATACACATTCGCCACGAATTCACCTCAGCCGACGCGCCGTTTTTCACCCCAGGTTCCGAAGGCGCCAAGCTGCATCCGAAAGTGCTCAATCGCGCTGATGAACCGGTGGTGCTCAAACACTTCGTCAACTCGTTCCGCGAAACCGAACTGCAAGCAATCCTCGACGAACAAGGCATCAAGGAACTGGTAGTGGTCGGCAGCATGAGCCACATGTGCGTTGACGGCATTACCCGTGCCGCAGCGGATCTGGGTTATGCCGTCACAGTGATTCACGATGCCTGCGCCAGCCGCGACCTGGAGTTCAATGGCCTGACGGTGCCGGCCGCCCATGTTCACGCTGCTTTCATGTCGGCACTCGGTTTCGCCTACGCCAGCGTGGTGTCCACTGACCAATTCCTCTCCTCCCAGCGCTAAGCAATATTCTGCAAAAACACCGGGCCCGCCTTGCAGCGGGTCTTTTTTCGTCTGTCATAAAAATCTCACGCGTGAGCCATTGATGGCACTTTGAATTGGTTGTAGTGTGGCTCACGCGTGAGATGTTCATAACCGAGCCACTGCCATGAAAAGCCGTTCCCCCACCGCGAAATCAGAGAGCCCCAAGGGAGAGCGTGCGAAAGCGTCCACGAAAAAACCGTCGAGCTTCTATATGAAGCAGATGCGCGCGGGCCTGGCCGCTGCCGGTTATGTGAAACACGAAACTTGGGTGCTTCCCGAAAACCGAAGCTTGCTCAAGCAAATGGAGCAACAGCTACGCCAACCGATTCTGGCTGGCTCTTTCATGTCGGAGAATTACATGAGCGCAGGCAACAACTGGACCATCGATAGCCTCTTCAACGCCCTCAAGGCCCTGGACGAGGTGGCTTCGCAAGAAATCACACTGTCGCTGATCCAGAGCTCCGAACCCAGCATCAAGCTGGAAATGAACGAATTCGGCGGTCTGCCGATTCACATCGCCCTGGCCGGCCAGCAGATCATCGTCGACACCGTGCTGGTGGACATCGATTCGATCTCGGACGTAGCGGCCTTCAACGAAGCCGTGTTGCGCAGCCGGGAAATGTTCCCGCTGTCGTCGATCGGTATCGAGTCGATGCCGAACGGGCAGACCGTTTACAACATGTTTGGCGCCCTCAGCGCCGACTCGAGCCTGACCAACGTCGTTACCGAGGTGAAAACCCTGGTCGACAACGTGCAGCGCGCGAGTGAAGCCTTCGAACACTTCTTCAAGTAATCAACAGGGAATATCCAATGACTCAGTCCATCTGGAGCAAGTTGTTCACCGCACTGCGCGGCGGCGCCAATGAAGTCGGCGAAGCGATCGCCGACCAGCAGGCCCTGCGCATCCTCGATCAGGAAATCCGCGACGCCGACACCGCCCTGTCGAACGCCCGTCGCGAACTGGTCACCATCATGGCCAAACACAAACTGGCCGCCGACCGCGTGAGCGAGTACGACGCCAAGATCAAGGATCTGGAAGCCAAGGCCGTCTCGGCACTGAATGCCGGCCGTGAAGACCTCGCGCTGGAAGTGGCCGAAGCGATTTCGACCCTGACCAACGAGCTGGATGTCGAGAAAAAGCAGAGCGACGAATTCGGCACCTACGCCGAAAACATGCGCAAAGACATCAGCAAGGCCGAGTCGCGGATCAAGAGCCTGCGCCAGCAAGTGGACATGGCCAAGGCCCGCGAAAGCGTGCAGAAAGCCCAGGTCAGCGCGTCCATCGCCAGCGGTGGCGCCAATGGCAAACTGGAAACCGCCGTCGGTACGTTGAACCGTCTGCAAGCCAAGCAGCAGCAACGCGCGGCTGAACTGAGCGCTGCCGACGAACTGGCCGACGCTTCGACCGGCAACGATCTGGAACGCAAACTGCGCGACGCCGGCATCACGCCGAACGAAGGCAGTGCCAATGCGATTCTTGAGCGCCTGAAGCAAAAGTCCGCTCAGTAATCACTGCGGAAAAAAACTGTGGGAGCGAGCTTGCTCGCGAAAGCGTCGTACCAGTCGACATCAATGTTGGCTGACAGGCCCTCTTCGCGAGCAAGCTCGCTCCCACAGGGTTTATGGCGTGGAAATCGCTATCCTCGTTCGCCGCGTAGCCCGGTACACTAGCCACGCTTTTTTCGCCGACGAACACCTCCACCCGCTTCAAGGAACGTACCCATGGGATGGTTTAAAGACTTGCTGGGCACCAGCAACTGGCAGACCGCTGCGCCAACACCGACCGTTGCCAGTGGCCCACTCGGCATGGCGCAAGGCAAGGCTGTCAGGTTCGATACGACGCTGGCGCTGTTGCTCGACGGTTCGACCACGGTGCGCGTGCCCTTTGATCAGGCGATCTGGAGCCACGGCTGGGTAGACCTCGGCCAGTCCAATAAACTGCACCGCTATTACATGAATGACGAGGACTTCTGGCTGCAGATCCACGTCACCGGTGACGACCAGATCGAATCGGTCACCCTGTTCAACTACCTCAGTTACGTGACGGTCAACAGTGACGCCGAACTGCACCGCCTGGCCGGCCCCAACAGCTCGATCGGTCTGCCGACCTACACCCACGAAGGTGTCGAATACACCCGCGAGTGGGGCACTGAACAAGGCCAGACAGAACTCGTGCCGATGACCGAACAAGTGGTCAATCCGGACGAGAGCTACACCATCGAACACCACTCCATGCTTTATGCGCGCGAGACCGGCCTGACCGATCGCCGCGAATTGCTGCTGTTCTCCGTCGAACAAGATGAAGAAGGCACCGTCAGCCTGAGCACCTCGCTGGGCATTTCGCTGTACACGACAGATCTGAGCACCATTTAAAAAAGGAAGTTTTACATGCTGGAAGTGCTGGCCGTTTCCCTGAACAAAACCGCGCTGGTCGGTTTCGTCGTCTACCTCATCGGCGCCGTACTGCTGTTCATGCTGTTTCAATTCGTCTACACGCGCATCACGCCGCACAAGGAATTCGAGCTGATTCGCTCCGGCAACGTTGCCGCTGCCATCGCCCTGGCCGGCGCGCTCATCGGCTTCGCGATTCCGGCCAGTAACGTGATCGCGTTTTCGGTCAACGTCCTCGACTTCGTACTGTGGGCGGTGATTGCCGCCGTCGTGCAACTGCTGGCGTTTCTTGCGACGGGTCTGGTGCTCAAAGGCACCTCCCAGCGTATCGCCAACGGTGAAATCGCCTCCGGCATCTACGTCGCGGCGGTCGCGATCAGCGTCGGCATGCTCAACGCGGCGTGCATGACACCGTCTAACTGATCGGCAGGAAGCCTTCGATGAAACGCAGCAAATACGTTCAGCTGTCCCTCGCGGCCTCGGTGGCGATGGCCATTTCCGGCCAGGTGACAGCCGCGGATCAACCGCGCAATTTCCAGAGTCTGGAACAGTGTGTCGACGCCGAAGTGGCTGCCGATGTCTGCTCCAACGCCTACGTCGCCGCCCTGACCGAACACCGGCGCATCGCCCCGGCTTACGACGACAAGGCCAAGTGCGACGCGGACTTCGCCGCCGACTGGTGTCAGAAGAACTCCGACGGCCGCTTCGTGCCGAAACTCGGCGGCTTCAAAGTGCCTGCGAACGGTGAGCCAGCGCAGAACCTCGGCGCCATCGCCGATGCCCAAATGCCCGCCGGTGACGCGACAGCGCAGCATGTGCAAAGCACTTCGCACGTTTCCAGTGGCAGTGGCGGTGGTGGAAATGGCTGGCTAACCGGCTGGCTGATCGGCAACGCGATGAGCAACAACGCCGAACGCACGGTTTACCGCGATCGCGAAACGCGCCAGCCATACAACACCTCGACGCAGTACCGCAGAGCCGAAACCACGACGCGCAGCCAAACGGATTACGAGAGCAGCAAAAGCAAACCGGTCAACGTGGCTTCTTCGACGTCACGCGGCGGCTTCGGCAGCCAATCCAGCGCCCGTAGCGGTTGGGGTGGCTGGGGCAGCAGTTCTGGTTCTGGTCGTTCGAGCAGCTGACGATGAAGAAGATCTTCTGCGCCGAGCGCCCCGACTGGAAACAGACCGCCGAAAGCCTCGGCTTCATGTTCCACACCATCGACGACGAGCCGTACTGGGACGAAAGCGCGTACTACCAGTTCACGCTCGCGCAAATCGAAAACGATCTCGAGGATCCGACCACCGAACTGCACGAGATGTGCATGGACCTGGTCGACCGTGTGGTGCACAGCGAAGAACTGCTGGGTCGCCTGAGCATCCCGGCGCCGTACTACGACATGATCCGAACCTCCTGGCTGGAAGGTCATCCGCATCTGTACGGCCGCATGGACTTTTCCTACAGCGGCAACGGCCCGGCAAAACTGCTGGAGCTCAACTACGACACACCGACCAGTCTTTATGAAGCAGCGGCGTTCCAGTGGGGCTGGCTGGAACAATGCATCGAGCGCGGCACGCTGCCGCGTCATGCCGACCAGTTCAACAGCATCGACACTCAGTTGCATCGGGCCTTCGCCGAATTACAGCTGAAGCGGCCGTTCTACTTTGCCTCGATGAAAGACTCGGTCGAAGACAAGGGCACCACGGATTACCTGCGCTTGATCGCCGAGAAAGTCGGCATCGAATCACGGCACATCGATATTGAAGATATCGGTTTGACGGCTGAAGGGCGTTTCGTCGACCTGGAAGATCGCTGGATTCCGCACCTGTTCAAACTGCATGCCTGGGAATTCATCTTCCACGAGCCCTTCGGCGCGGCGATTGCCGAGTGCGATACGCAGTTTTTCGAACCGGCGTGGAAGGCGATCCTGTCGAACAAGGGGGCACTGCCGTTGCTGTGGGAGATGCACAAGGGCCATCCAAATCTGCTGGCGGCGCATCTCGACCCGAATCCGGCCAGCATCGTGCCCAAGGGCTGGGTACGCAAGCCGTACTTTTCCCGGGAAGGCGCCAACATTGAGCTGCAAACGGC
Organism: Pseudomonas sp. MC6; assembly: GCF_054790575.1. Lineage (NCBI taxonomy): Bacteria > Pseudomonadati > Pseudomonadota > Gammaproteobacteria > Pseudomonadales > Pseudomonadaceae > Pseudomonas > Pseudomonas sp. MC6. Next base: position 5,771,149 of record NZ_CP186504.1, on the reverse strand, counting down.
TGATGGTCTGATCGTCAAAGAGGACGGGCCCTACACTGATGCGCCGTTTATCCTGCAAGAATTTGCGCCACTTCCGAAGTTTGGTGAGAGTTACACGCTGATCGGTTCGTGGGTGATTGGCGATCAGGCAGCGGGGATTGGTGTACGGGAAGACAACAGCCTGATCACCAAAGATTCGAGCAGGTTTCTGCCGCATCTGATCCTCGACTGAACCACAGATCCTGCTCGCCCCTACAGTTGATCGGGGATGACCATAAGTTTTCACCCAACAAAAAGGCCCGTCGTTTAAGCGACGGGCCTTTTTATTTGCAGCGGTTTACAACAGCAAATCAGAACGGAATATCGTCATCAAAGCTGTCGAAATCCGGAGCCGGTTGCGGTGCGGCCTGTTGTGGAGCCGGGGCCGAACGCTGCTGTGGAGCCGACTGCTGCGGACGGGGAGCCTGCTGACGTGGCGCAGATGGAGCCGACTGCTGGTAGTTGTTGCCACCGCCTTGTTGATCGCCCTGTTGTGGACGGCCGCCGAGCAGTTGCATGGTGCCTTGCATGTCGACCACGATTTCGGTGGTGTAACGCTTGATACCGTCTTTTTCCCACTCACGGGTCTGCAGCTTGCCTTCGATGTAAACCTGCGAACCCTTGCGCAGATATTCGCCGGCGATTTCCGCAACCTTGCCGAACATCGAAACACGGTGCCACTCGGTCTTCTCGACCTTCTGACCGGTTTGCTTGTCGGTCCATTGTTCGCTGGTGGCCAGACTCAGGTTGGTCACGGCGTTACCGTTAGGCAGGTAGCGAACTTCGGGATCCTGGCCGCAAGTGCCGACCAATATGACTTTGTTAACCCCACGGGCCATAACGTTCTCCTAGGCTTCGCAAGCAGCCCCGGCCGGGTTGTTCACCAGGCGTTCGAGGGTGTCGCGATCCACTAATTCTTTGTCCAGTTTGATGTAAACAGCCGCTTCGTCAGCAACTATCACTGCATCGGTTACCCCTACGAGGGCCTTGAGGCGCTCGACCAGACCCGCTTCGCGGATCGCCTCGGGCGACAACGGCAAGCGCAGGCTCGTCACGTAGGGAGGTTCGCGCATGGTAACAGCAAAGGCCAACCAAAGTGCAGCCAGCCCGGCACATCCAAGGAACACAACCGACAGACCGCCATGCTGAAACAGCCAGCCGCCGAGTATCCCGCCGAGTGCCGATCCGAGGAACTGGCTGGTGGAATACACGCCCATGGCCGTGCCCTTCCCGCCTGCCGGTGAAACCTTGCTGATCAGCGACGGCAATGAAGCCTCCAGCAGATTGAACGCAGTGAAAAACACCACCGTGCCGATCACCAGAGCCCGCAGGCTGTCGCCGAACTGCCAGAAGAATAGCTCAGTCAGCATCAGCGTCATGACGGCGCCGAGCAAAACTCGTTTCATTTTGCGTTTCTTCTCGCCATAGATGATGAACGGGATCATGGCGAAGAACGAAATCAGCAGCGCGGTGAGGTAGACCCACCAGTGCTGCTCCTTGGGCAAACCGGCTTTTTCCACCAGTGCCAGTGGCAGCGCGACGAAGCTCGACATCAACATGGCATGTAACACAAAGATGCCCAGGTCGAGGCGCAGCAGGTCCGGATGCTTGAGCGTCGGCATCAAGGCCTGACGCGCCACACCGGATTCACGATGCTGCAGCGGGCCCGTGGAGCGCGGCACCATGAACATGATGATCAGGATCCCGACCAGCGCCATGCCACCTGTAGCGAGGAACAATCCGGAAAGGCCGAAAGCACGGGTCAGCAGCGGCCCGACCACCATGGCCACGGCAAACGACAGGCCGATGGTCATACCGATCATCGCCATCGCTTTGGTGCGATGTTGCTCGCGAGTCAGGTCGGAGAGCAGTGCCATGACCGCAGCAGAGATTGCTCCGGCACCTTGCAGGATCCGGCCGGCAATCACGCCCCAGATCGAATCGGCCTGAGAGGCCAGCACGCTGCCGAGCGCGAAGACGATCAGCCCGAGATAAATCACCGGGCGACGACCAATGCGGTCAGAAATGACCCCGAACGGAATCTGGAAAATCGCCTGAGTCAGGCCGTAAGCGCCGATGGCCAATCCGATCAGCGCCGGGGTCGCTCCAGCCAGATCCATGCCGTAGGTCGCCAGTACCGGCAACACCATGAACATGCCCAGCATACGGAAGGCGAACACCAAGGCCAGACCGCTCGCCGCGCGGGTCTCGCTGCCACTCATGCGTTCGCTGTGGGGATCGTGCATGGAAAAACCTCGTGTGAACCGGCGGCGATTCTACCAGTCCCATCGAAAGACGGGGTAGATCGCGACGCTTTGACGCGTATAGATGAAACTCTCTTCATCCAGGGTAAAAAACCCTTCGTTTGATAGTGTGCATCCATCCAGTATTTGCCCGTATACTCCTACGTTTTCGACGCCCGCCGAGCGAGGCCACTTTGGACAAGATCCTGATACGTGGGGCCCGTACCCACAACCTGAAGAACATCGACCTGACCCTGCCACGGGACAAGCTGATCGTCATCACCGGCCTGTCCGGATCCGGCAAGTCGTCCCTGGCCTTCGACACACTGTACGCCGAAGGTCAGCGCCGCTATGTCGAATCGCTGTCGGCCTACGCCCGCCAGTTCCTGTCGATGATGGAAAAACCCGACGTCGACACCATCGAAGGCCTGTCGCCGGCGATCTCCATCGAACAGAAGTCGACCTCGCACAACCCGCGCTCCACGGTCGGCACCATCACCGAAATCTACGACTACCTGCGTCTGCTCTACGCCCGCGTGGGCACGCCGCGCTGCCCGGATCACGACATTCCGCTGGAAGCACAAACGGTCAGTCAGATGGTTGACCTGGTGCTGGCGCAACCGGAAGGCAGCAAACTGATGCTGCTGGCGCCGGTGATCCGCGAGCGTAAAGGTGAACACCTGTCGGTCTTCGAAGAGCTGCGCGCACAAGGTTTCGTTCGCGCCCGGGTCAACGGCCGCATCTGTGAGCTCGACGAACTGCCGAAACTGGATAAACAGAAGAAGCATTCGATTGACGTGATCGTCGACCGTTTCAAGGTACGCGCCGATCTGCAGCAACGCCTGGCCGAGTCTTTCGAGACTGCGCTGAAACTGGCGGACGGCATTGCACTGGTCGCGCCGATGGACGATGAGCCGGGTGAAGAGATGATCTTCTCCGCGCGCTTTGCCTGCCCGATCTGCGGCCACGCCATCAGCGAACTTGAGCCGAAGCTGTTCTCCTTCAACAACCCGGCTGGCGCTTGCCCGACCTGTGATGGCCTGGGCGTGAAGCAGTTCTTCGACATCAAACGGCTGGTCAACGGCGACCTGACCTTGGCCGAGGGTGCGATTCGCGGCTGGGACCGGCGCAACGTCTATTACTTCCAGATGCTCGGCTCACTGGCCTCACACTACGGTTTCAGCCTCGAAGTACCGTTCAACGAACTGCCGGCCGATCAGCAGAAATTCATCCTGCATGGCAGCGGCTCGCAAAACGTCGACTTCAAATACCTCAACGACCGTGGCGATATCGTCAAACGCTCTCACCCGTTCGAAGGCATCGTGCCCAACCTTGAGCGTCGCTACCGCGAGACCGAGTCGGCGAGCGTTCGTGAAGAGCTGGCCAAGTTCCTCAGCACTCAGTCCTGCCCGGATTGCCGTGGCACTCGCCTGCGTCGTGAAGCGCGGCACGTATGGGTTGGCGAGAAGACATTGCCGGCAGTGACCAATCTGCCTATCGGCGATGCTTGCGAATACTTCGGCCAGTTGAAGATGACCGGCCGCCGTGGCGAGATCGCGGACAAGATTCTCAAGGAAATCCGTGAGCGTCTGCAGTTCCTCGTCAACGTCGGTCTCGATTATCTGTCGCTGGATCGCAGCGCTGACACCCTTTCCGGTGGTGAAGCACAACGTATTCGTCTGGCCAGCCAGATCGGTGCTGGCCTGGTGGGTGTTTTGTACATCCTCGACGAACCGTCCATTGGTTTGCACCAGCGTGACAATGATCGACTGCTCGGCACGCTCAAGCACCTGCGCGACATCGGTAACACGGTAATCGTGGTCGAGCACGACGAAGATGCGATTCGCTTGGCTGACTATGTCGTCGATATCGGCCCGGGCGCCGGGGTGCACGGCGGGCAGATCGTTGCCGAAGGCACGCCGGCCGAAGTCATGGCGCATCCGGACTCCCTGACGGGTAAATACCTTTCAGGCCGGGTGAAGATTGAAGTGCCGGCCAAACGTACACCGCGCAACAAGAAGCTAAATCTGTCGCTCAAAGGGGCGCGCGGTAACAACCTGCGTAATGTCGATCTGGATATCCCGATCGGTCTGCTGACGTGCGTCACCGGCGTGTCCGGTTCGGGCAAATCGACACTGATCAACAACACGCTTTTCCCGCTCAGCGCCACGGCGCTCAACGGCGCGACGACCCTGGAAGCGGCAGCGCACGACAGCATCAAAGGCCTGGAGCATCTCGACAAAGTCGTCGATATCGACCAGAGCCCGATTGGCCGTACACCGCGCTCTAACCCAGCGACGTATACCGGGCTGTTTACGCCGATCCGTGAACTTTTCGCCGGTGTGCCCGAGTCACGCTCCCGTGGTTACGGCCCCGGGCGTTTCTCCTTCAACGTCAAGGGCGGTCGCTGCGAAGCTTGTCAGGGCGATGGCCTGATCAAGGTTGAGATGCACTTCCTGCCGGACATCTACGTGCCGTGCGACGTGTGCAAGAGCAAGCGCTACAACCGCGAAACCCTTGAGATCAAATACAAGGGCAAGAGCATCCACGAAACCCTCGAAATGACCATCGAGGAAGCCAGGGAGTTCTTCGATGCGGTGCCGGCGCTGGCGCGCAAGCTGCAGACGTTGATGGATGTCGGTCTGTCGTACATCAAGCTCGGACAGTCGGCGACGACGCTGTCCGGCGGTGAGGCGCAGCGGGTCAAGCTGTCTCGCGAACTGTCCAAGCGTGACACCGGCAAGACCCTGTACATCCTCGATGAGCCGACCACCGGTCTGCACTTCGCGGATATCCAGCAGTTGCTCGATGTGTTGCATCGACTGCGCGACCACGGCAACACCGTGGTGGTGATCGAACACAACCTCGACGTGATCAAGACTGCCGACTGGCTGGTGGACCTGGGGCCGGAGGGCGGCTCCAAAGGTGGGCAGATCATTGCCACCGGCACGCCGGAAGATGTGGCCGAGATGAAGCAATCTCACACCGGCCATTACCTCAAGCCGTTGTTGATCCGTGATCGGGCTTAAACGCCGGGCATGAAAAAGCCCCTGTCACTTCATCAGTGACAGGGGCTTTTTGGTATCGATTGCAATCAGGAAGTGTGGGATTGCAGATAGTTCTCGAGACCGATCAGTTTGATCAGGCCCAACTGCTTTTCCAGCCAGTAGGTGTGATCTTCTTCGGTATCGTTGAGCTGAACGCGCAGGATCTCGCGGCTGACATAGTCTTTGTGCTGCTCGCACAGCTCGATGCCTTTGCACAGTGCGGCGCGTACTTTGTACTCAAGGCGCAGATCGGCTTCGAGCATCTCCGGCACAGTGGTGCCGACATCCAGATCATCCGGACGCATGCGCGGCGTGCCTTCGAGCATCAGAATCCGGCGCATCAACGCATCAGCGTGACCTGCCTCTTCTTCCATCTCGTGGTTGATTCGCTCGTAGAGCTTGGTGAACCCCCAGTCCTCATACATCCGCGAATGAACGAAATATTGATCACGCGCGGCCAGTTCGCCGGTCAGCAACGTGTTGAGGTAATCGATTACGTCTGGGTGGCCTTGCATCGCCCTACATCTCCCTACTTGAAAGTCTGTAGTTTGAACCAACCTGACTGGAAGGTCACCCGTTACGCGCAATAAAAGCGAAGATATTCTGAGAAAAGCAGCCTAAATAACGCAAAAACCGCCCAAATGAGGGCGGTTCTGCTTCTCGTTTAGACTTCGTTAAGCTGTACGTTGAGCAGCTTTGCGATTGCTTCTCCATACGCCGGGTCGGCTTTGTAGAAATGCTGCAGCTGACGATCGACCACATCACTGGAAACGCCCGACATGGCACCAGCGATATTGCTGACCAGCAATGCTCTCTGCTCGTCGCTCATCAGTCGGAACAGCGCACCGGCGTGGCTGTAGTAATCGGTATCCTCGCGGTGATCGTAGCGATCTGCAGCACCGCTCAAGGCCAGTGCAGGTTCAGCGTAACGCGGAGCTTGTTTCGGCGCTTCGGTATAGCTGTTCGGTTCGTAGTTAGGCGCGGCACCACCGTTGCTGCCGAACGCCATCGAGCCGTCGCGCTGGTAAGTGTTCACCGGGCTACGTGGCGCGTTCACTGGCAACTGCTGGTGATTGGTACCCACGCGATAGCGGTGAGCATCGGCATAGGCGAACACGCGACCTTGCAGCATGCGGTCTGGCGAGAGACCAACGCCTGGGACCATATTGCTCGGGCCGAACGCGGCCTGCTCGACTTCAGCGAAGTAGTTCAGCGGGTTGCGGTTTAGCTCCAGCTCACCGACTTCGATCAGCGGGAACTCCTTCTGCGACCAGGTCTTGGTCACGTCGAACGGGTTCTCGTAATGCGCCGCGGCCTGGGCCTCAGTCATGATCTGGATGCACACGCGCCATTTCGGGAACTCACCGCGCTCGATTGCTTCGAACAGATCTCGCTGGGCGTAATCCGGATCGGTGCCGGCCAACCGAGCTGCATCGGCCGGCGCCAGATTCTTGATGCCCTGCTTGGTCTTGTAGTGCCATTTGACCCAGTGACGCTCACCTTTAGCGCTGATCAGGCTGTAGGTGTGGCTGCCGAAGCCGTGCATGTGACGGTAGCCGTCAGGAATGCCGCGGTCAGAAAACAGGATGGTGACCTGATGCAGCGCCTCAGGTGAATGTGACCAGAAGTCCCACATCATCTGCGCGCTTTTCAGGTTGCTTTGCGGCAAGCGTTTTTGCGTGTGGATGAAGTCAGGAAATTTAAGTGGATCACGGATGAAGAATACGGGCGTGTTGTTGCCAACAATGTCCCAGTTGCCTTCTTCGGTGTAGAACTTCAACGCGAAACCGCGTGGATCGCGCTCGGTATCTGCCGAACCACGTTCTCCACCCACTGTAGAAAAGCGCAGGAACGTCGGTGTTTGCTTGCCAACAGATTCAAACAATTTGGCGTTGGTGTACTCGGTAATGTCACGAGTCACAGTAAACGTACCGTAAGCACCCGAGCCTTTGGCGTGGACACGACGCTCAGGGATGTTTTCACGATTGAAGTGCGCAAGCTTCTCGATCAGGTGAAAATCGTCGAGCAGCAGTGGGCCACGCGGGCCGGCGGAGCGAGAATTCTGGTTATCAGCGACAGGTGCGCCACTGGCGGTCGTAAGCGTTTTGATCTGGCTCATACGGTCTTCTTCCTCTGTCAGTCTTGAAACTGCCGGCTAATCGGCTTGCTGGGAAGTATCGATCATCCATGTGACAGCTACAAATTCATTAACTTGCAGACATCGATAGATAATTACTAATTATGTTTCCCAGCCCATAGTGACAAGAGAGACATGTCAGAAGCTTGTATGAACAGCGCATTTTCTTGCAGGCACAAAAAACCGGGCACTAGGCCCGGTTCTTTGTTTCAGACTGACGTCTTACTCGGCGGATACAGCTTCGCCAGCAGTAGCACGATCAACCAACTCGACGTACGCCATAGGTGCGTTGTCGCCAGTGCGGAAACCGCACTTGAGGATGCGCAGGTAGCCACCCTCACGGGTAGCGTAACGCTTGCCCAGGTCGTTGAAGAGCTTACCAACGATAGCTTTCGAACGAGTACGGTCGAAAGCCAGACGGCGGTTAGCCAGGCTGTCTGTCTTGGCCAGAGTGATCAGCGGCTCAGCAACGCGACGCAGTTCTTTGGCTTTTGGCAGAGTAGTTTTGATCAGCTCGTGCTCGAACAGCGACACCGCCATGTTTTGAAACATGGCCTTGCGGTGCGAGCTGGTGCGGCTCAGGTGACGACCACTTTTACGATGACGCATGGTTCATTCCTTACCAAACACTACGTTCGGTGATTACGACGATCAGGCAGTCGCCTTGTCGTCCTTCTTAAGACTTGCAGGCGGCCAGTTGTCGAGGCGCATGCCGAGGGACAGACCGCGGGAGGCCAGAACGTCCTTGATTTCAGTCAAGGATTTCTTGCCCAGGTTCGGAGTCTTCAACAGCTCCACTTCGGTGCGCTGAATCAGGTCACCGATGTAGTAGATGTTTTCCGCCTTAAGGCAGTTAGCCGAACGTACAGTCAGTTCCAGATCGTCAACCGGGCGAAGCAGGATCGGATCGATCTCGTCTTCCTGCTCGACAACCACTGGCTCACTGTCACCTTTGAGGTCGACGAACGCAGCCAACTGCTGTTGCAGAATGGTTGCAGCGCGGCGGATAGCCTCTTCAGGATCCAGAGTACCGTTGGTTTCCAGATCAATAACCAGCTTGTCCAGGTTAGTACGCTGCTCGACACGGGCGTTTTCCACCACGTATGCGATACGGCGAACCGGGCTGAACGAAGAGTCAAGCTGCAAGCGACCGATGCTGCGGCTTTCGTCTTCATCGCTCTGACGCGAGTCTGCTGGTTCATAACCACGACCACGAGCTACGGTGAGCTTCATGTTCAGGGCGCCGTTAGACGCCAGGTTAGCGATTACGTGATCGGGGTTAACGATCTCGACATCATGATCCAGCTGAATATCGGCAGCGGTAACCACCCCCGAACCCTTCTTCGACAAGGTCAGCGTAACTTCGTCACGACCGTGCAGCTTGATGGCCAGACCTTTAAGGTTCAACAGGATTTCAATTACGTCTTCCTGTACACCTTCGATGGCGCTGTACTCGTGGAGCACACCGTCAATCTCGGCCTCGACTACTGCGCAGCCGGGCATTGAGGACAACAGGATGCGTCGCAGCGCGTTGCCCAGGGTGTGGCCAAAACCACGCTCGAGAGGCTCGAGTGTGATCTTGGCGCGGGTTGGACTGACAACCTGCACATCAATATGGCGGGGTGTCAGGAACTCATTTACCGAAATCTGCATGGATGCACCTATTTTCTAGCCCTTACTTGGAGTAGAGCTCGACAATCAGGCTTTCGTTGATGTCGGCGGACAGATCACTGCGAGCAGGAACGTTCTTGAAAACGCCCGACTTCTTCTCAGTGTCTACTTCTACCCATTCTACGCGGCCACGTTGGGCACACAGATCGAGAGCTTGGACAATGCGAAGTTGGTTTTTTGCTTTCTCGCGAACTGCAACCACGTCACCAGCACGAACCTGATACGACGGAACGTTTACGGTCTGACCGTTAACGCTGATCGACTTGTGCGATACCAGTTGACGGGATTCGGCACGAGTCGAACCAAAGCCCATACGATATACAACGTTGTCCAGACGGCATTCGAGCAGTTGCAGCAGGTTTTCACCGGTTGCACCTTTCTTGCCAGCAGCTTCTTTGTAGTAGCCGCTGAACTGACGCTCGAGAACGCCGTAGATACGACGGACCTTCTGCTTTTCACGCAGTTGGGTGCCGTAGTCGGACTGGCGACCGCGGCGTTGGCCGTGGATACCAGGTGCTGCTTCAATGTTGCACTTCGATTCGATCGCGCGCACGCCGCTCTTCAGGAAGAGATCGGTGCCTTCGCGACGAGCGAGTTTGCATTTTGGACCAATGTAACGAGCCATTCTTTACAATCTCCTGGATTACACGCGGCGCTTCTTCGGCGGACGGCACCCGTTGTGCGGGATTGGCGTCACGTCGGTGATGCTGGCGATCTTGTAGCCACAGCCGTTCAAAGCGCGGACTGCGGATTCACGACCTGGACCTGGACCTTTGACGTTGACGTCGAGGTTTTTCAGGCCATATTCCAGCGCAGCTTGACCAGCACGTTCAGCAGCTACTTGAGCAGCAAACGGGGTGGACTTGCGGGAACCGCGGAAACCCGAACCACCAGAGGTAGCCCAAGAAAGCGCGTTACCTTGACGGTCGGTGATGGTCACGATTGTGTTGTTAAAAGAAGCATGGATGTGGGCGATGCCATCAACCACTGTCTTTTTAACTTTTTTACGAGGACGAGCAGCAGGTTTTGCCATGATTAATTTCCTGTCGATTCGCGTGGGCGATTACTTGCGGATCGGCTTACGCGGACCTTTACGGGTACGCGCGTTAGTCTTGGTACGCTGACCGCGTACTGGAAGACCACGACGATGACGCAGACCACGGTAGCAACCGAGGTCCATCAAACGCTTGATTTTCATGTTGATTTCGCGACGCAGGTCACCTTCAGTGGTGAACTTCGCCACTTCGCCACGCAATTGCTCAATCTGCTCGTCGCTCAGATCTTTGATCTTTGCGGCTGGGTTTACCCCAGTCTCTGCGCAAATTTTCTGCGCAGTAGTGCGACCGACACCATAGATGTAGGTCAGCGAGATAACAGTGTGCTTGTTATCTGGAATGTTAACGCCTGCAATACGGGCCATTCAGTGGGACTCCAATTGACAGCTACCTACGCCCCGGAAGCCAAGAAATAGGGCGCGAGATAATATCGCTGTAATAACAAATAATCAACCCGGCAGCGCACTAGCTGCCGGGCTTCAAGCGGATCACACTCAGCCTTGGCGCTGTTTGTGACGCGGTTCCGCGCTGCAAATTACTCGAACAACACCTTCGCGGCGAATAATCTTGCAGTTACGGCACAGCTTTTTCACCGATGCACGAACTTTCATCACCAACTCCTCGAACCTTATGGGTACTCAGCGCAACATGCCGCTGCCGTAACCCTTCAGGTTGGCTTTCTTCATCAGGGATTCGTACTGGTGCGAAACGAGGTGCGATTGTACTTGGGACATGAAGTCCATCACAACCACGACCACGATCAGCAACGAGGTCCCGCCAAGGTAGAACGGAACGTTTGCTGCAACCACCAGGAACTGGGGCAACAGGCACACGGCCGTCATGTAAAGAGCACCGAACATGGTCAAGCGAGTCAGAACGCCATCAATGTAGCGCGCAGACTGCTCACCTGGACGGATGCCCGGAATAAAGGCACCGGACTTCTTCAGGTTTTCCGCTACGTCTTTCGGATTGAACATCAACGCCGTATAGAAGAAGCAGAAGAAAATAATCCCTGCACTAAACAGCAGAATATTCAACGGCTGACCAGGAGCGATCGACTGCGAGATGTCCTGCAACCAGCCCATACCTTCAGACTGACCAAACCAGGCACCCAGCGAAGCCGGGAACAGCAAAATGCTGCTCGCGAAAATAGCCGGAATAACACCAGCCATGTTCACTTTCAGCGGCAAGTGGCTTGTCTGCGCAGCAAAAACCTTGCGGCCCTGCTGACGCTTGGCGTAGTGAACAGCGATACGACGCTGACCACGCTCAATGAACACCACAAAACCGATAATCGCTACTGCCAGCAAACCGATGGCAACCAGGGCGAAGATGTTGATATCACCCTGACGCGCAGACTCGAAAGACTGCCCGATTGCTCTCGGAAGACCGGCGACGATACCCGAAAAAATCAACATCGAGATACCGTTACCTACACCACGCTCAGTAATCTGCTCACCTAGCCACATCATGAACATCGCACCAGCCACAAAAGTGGATACCGCGACGAAATGGAAGCCAAAGTCACCAGTGAACGCAACGCCCTGCCCCGCCAGACCAATGGACATGCCAATAGCCTGAACAAGAGCGAGGACGACGGTGCCGTAGCGGGTGTACTGGCTGATCTTGCGACGGCCAGCTTCACCTTCCTTCTTCAACTGCTCCAGCTGCGGGCTGACGGCGGTCATCAGTTGCATGATGATCGAAGCCGAAATGTACGGCATGATCCCCAGTGCAAAGATGCTCATCCGTTCCAGCGCGCCGCCGGAGAACATGTTGAACAAGCTAAGAATGGTCCCCTCATTCTGTCGAAACAGGTCTGCGAGTCGGTCCGGGTTGATACCTGGAACCGGGATGTGTGCGCCTATTCGGTAGACGATAATCGCCAGGAACAGAAAACGCAGACGAGCCCAGAGTTCAGACATACCGCCTTTGCCGAGCGCAGAGAGAGCACCTTGCTTAGCCATTTATTCCTCGAACTTGCCGCCAGCTGCTTCGATAGCCGCACGCGCACCTTTGGTGGCGCCGATTCCCTTGCCGATAGTGACAGCGCGAGTCACTTCACCGGACAGCATGATTTTCACACGCTGTACGTTGACGTTGATCACGTTGGCATCTTTCAGGGACTGCACGGTGACGATGTCGCCTTCCACTTTAGCCAGCTCGGACAAACGCACTTCTGCGCGATCCATGGCTTTCAGGGAAACGAAACCGAACTTCGGCAGGCGACGATGCAGCGGCTGTTGACCGCCTTCAAAGCCTGGAGCGATGGTGCCACCGGAGCGGGAGGTCTGACCTTTGTGGCCACGGCCACCAGTCTTACCCAAACCGCTACCGATACCACGGCCCGGACGATGCTTTTCACGACGGGAACCCGGCGCTGGACTCAGATCATTGAGTTTCATCGATTAACCCTCGACACGCAGCATGTAGTAAGCCTTGTTGATCATCCCGCGATTCTCGGGAGTATCCTGGACTTCTACAGTGTGACCGATGCGACGCAGACCCAGACCCTTAACGCACAGTTTGTGGTTAGGGATGCGGCCGGTCATGCTTTTGATCAGCGTTACTTTTACGGTAGCCATGATCAGAAGATCTCCTTGACGCTTTTGCCACGCTTGGCGGCAATGGATTCAGGAGACTGCATAGCCTTCAAACCTTTGAAAGTGGCGTGAACCACGTTTACCGGGTTAGTCGAGCCGTAGCACTTGGCCAGAACGTTCTGAACGCCAGCAACTTCGAGGACAGCACGCATAGCGCCGCCAGCGATGATACCGGTACCTTCAGAAGCAGGCTGCATGTACACCTTCGAAGCGCCGTGAGCGGACTTCATTGCGTACTGCAGAGTGGTGCCGTTCAGATCAACTTGGATCATGTTGCGGCGAGCAGCTTCCATTGCCTTCTGGATCGCAGCAGGCACTTCACGCGACTTGCCACGGCCGAAGCCAACACGCCCTTTACCATCACCAACCACGGTCAACGCAGTGAAAGTGAAGATACGGCCGCCTTTAACGGTTTTGGCTACGCGGTTAACTTGAACCAGCTTCTCAATGTAGCCTTCGTCGCGCTTTTGGTCGTTATTTGACATAACTTAGAACTCCAGCCCAGCTTCACGAGCAGCATCAGCCAGCGCTTTAACGCGGCCGTGGTACTTGAAGCCAGAGCGGTCGAAAGCCACTTGCGAGACGCCAGCGGCCTTAGCACGCGTAGCGACCAGCTGGCCAACCTTTGTGGCCGCGTCGATGTTGCCAGTGGCGCCATCACGCAGTTCTTTATCCAAAGTCGAGGCGCTTGCCAGGACTTTGTTGCCGTCGGCCGAGATGACCTGGGCGTAGATGTGCTGCGACGAGCGGAACACGCAGAGACGCACGACTTCGAGTTCGTGCATTTTCAGGCGTGCTTTGCGAGCGCGACGCAGTCGAGTAACTTTTTTGTCGGTCATTTGCTATGCCCTACTTCTTCTTGGCTTCTTTACGACGGACGACTTCGTCCGCGTAGCGCACACCTTTGCCTTTGTACGGCTCTGGTGGACGGAAGTCGCGGATCTCAGCGGCCACTTGACCTACCAGCTGCTTATCGATGCCCTTGATCAGGATATCGGTCTGGCTAGGAGTCTCAGCGGTGATGCCTTCCGGCAGTTCGTAATCCACTGGGTGCGAGAAGCCAAGGGCCAGGTTCAGAACCGTGCCTTTTGCTTGCGCCTTGTAACCAACACCGACCAGCTGGAGCTTGCGCTCGAAGCCTTGGCTTACGCCTTGGACCATGTTGTTTACCAACGCACGCGTGGTACCGGCCATTGCGCGAGTTTGTTGATCGCCATTGCGAGCAGCGAAACGCAGCTCACCAGCTTCTTCAACGATCTCAACGGACGAATGGATGTTCAGTTCAAGAGTGCCCTTGGCACCCTTCACCGAAAGCTGTTGGCCTGCGAATTTTACTTCGACACCGGCTGGCAGCTTAACGGGGTTCTTAGCGACGCGAGACATGCTTATCCCCCCTTAGAACACAGTGCAAAGAACTTCGCCGCCGACACCGGCAGCGCGCGCAGCACGATCCGTCATCACACCTTTGTTGGTGGAGACGATAGACACGCCAAGACCGCCACGAACTTTCGGCAGATCTTCAACGGACTTGTACTGACGCAGGCCTGGACGACTAACGCGCTTCACTTCTTCGATAACCGGACGGCCTTCGAAGTACTTCAGCTCGATGGACAACGACGGCTTAGCGTCGGTGGTGATCTGAAAATCCGCGATGTAACCTTCGTCCTTCAGGACTTTTGCTACAGCCACCTTCAGCGTGGAAGACGGCATGCTTACGACAGACTTTTCAGCCATCTGGGCATTACGGATTCGAGTTAGCATGTCCGCTAACGGGTCCTGCATACTCATGGGCTAGACGCTCCTAATACAGAAAAATTAGCCTTACGGCTACTACTTGTCGCCGAGAACTTCCGGGTATGAAAAACACGGGCTCAGGCGAGCCGGTCATTCTAGACACACCCCAGAAATGAATCAAGCCCCAAAAGGGGCTTGATTCAGATTCAAGGCCACCGATGGTCAGGTTCTTGCGAACCCGAACATCGAGACTTTGACAGCAATTACCAGCTGGCTTTAACCAGACCTGGTACGTCACCACGCATTGCAGCTTCACGCAGCTTGTTACGGCCAAGGCCGAACTTGCGGTAAACGCCGTGCGGACGACCAGTCAGGCGGCAACGGTTACGCATGCGCGCAGCGCTTGCGTCACGTGGTTGCTTCTGCAGTGCTACGGTAGCTTCCCAACGCGCTTCTGGACTTGCGTTCAGATCGACGATGATAGCTTTCAGCGCTGCACGCTTGGTGGCGTACTTGGCAACAGTGAGCTGACGCTTCAGCTCACGGTTTTTCATGCTCTTCTTGGCCATTTTCCTACTCCAATCAGTTGCGGAACGGGAATTTGAAAGCACGCAGCAGAGCGCGGCCTTCATCATCGTTCTTGGCAGTGGTGGTCAGGGTAATGTCCAGACCGCGGAGAGCATCGATCTTGTCGTAGTCGATTTCCGGGAAAATGATCTGCTCTTTCACGCCCATGCTGTAGTTACCACGACCATCGAAGGACTTGGCATTCAGGCCGCGGAAGTCGCGAACCCGAGGCAGGGAGATCGACAGCAGACGATCCAGGAACTCATACATACGCTCACGGCGCAGAGTCACCTTGACGCCGATCGGCCATCCTTCACGGACTTTAAAGCCAGCGATGGATTTACGAGCGTAGGTCACAACGACTTTTTGGCCGGTGATCTTTTCCAGGTCAGCAACAGCATGCTCGATGACTTTCTTGTCACCAACAGCTTCGCCCAGACCCATGTTCAGGGTGATCTTTGTAACGCGTGGAACTTCCATCACGTTCGAAAGCTTAAGTTCTTCCTTAAGCTTCGGTGCGATTTCCTTCCAGTAAATCTCTTTTAGTCGTGCCATGGTCTTCTACCTAGCAGTGTTCAAGCATCAACCGCTTTTTGGGTCGACTTGAAGACACGAATTTTCTTGCCGTCTTCTACTTTGAAACCAACGCGGTCAGCCTTGTTGGTTTCGCCGTTGAAAATGGCGACGTTAGAAGCGTCCAGTGGAGCTTCTTTTTCGACGATACCGCCTTGTACGCCCGACATCGGGTTAGGCTTGGTATGACGCTTGACCAGGTTCAGACCACCAATAACCAGACGGTTATTAGCAAGAACCTTAAGCACCTTACCGCGCTTACCTTTGTCTTTGCCGGCGATCACGATGATCTCGTCGTCACGACGAATCTTTTGCATGTCGGATCTCCTTACAGCACTTCTGGGGCGAGCGAGACGATCTTCATGAACTTCTCAGTACGAAGTTCACGGGTCACTGGCCCAAAGATACGGGTGCCGATCGGCTCTTGCTTGTTGTTCAGAAGAACAGCAGCGTTGCCATCAAAGCGGATAATGGAGCCATCAGCACGACGTACGCCGTGACGAGTGCGGACTACAACAGCAGTCATCACTTGGCCTTTTTTCACTTTACCGCGAGGAATTGCTTCCTTCACGGTAACTTTGATGATGTCACCGATACCAGCGTAACGACGATGGGAGCCACCCAGCACCTTGATGCACATAACGCGGCGAGCGCCGCTGTTATCGGCCACATCGAGCATGGATTGAGTCTGAATCATATAATTTCTCCGACCCCTAGTCCTTAGACTTCCACAGCGCGTTCGAGAACATCAACCAGCGCCCAAGACTTGGTCTTGGCCAAAGGACGAGTTTCACGAATAGTGACTTTGTCGCCGATGTGGCACTGATTGGTTTCGTCGTGCGCGTGCAGCTTAGTCGAACGCTTAACGTATTTACCGTAGATCGGGTGCTTAACGCGACGCTCGATCAGTACGGTGATGGTTTTGTCCATCTTGTCGCTGACAACACGGCCAGTCAGCGTACGGACAGTTTTTTCGGCTTCAGCCATGATTACTTACCTGCCTGCTGGTTGAGCACAGTCTTCACGCGAGCGATGTCACGCTTAACTTGCGAGAGCAGATGAGACTGCCCCAACTGGCCAGTTGCTTTCTGCATACGCAGATTGAACTGGTCGCGCAGCAAGCCGAGCAGTTGCTCGTTCAGCTGCTGTGCGGATTTTTCACGAAGTTCATTCGCTTTCATCACATCACCGTCCGTTTAACAAAGGCGGTGGCGAGCGGCAGCTTTGCAGCAGCCAGGGCAAAAGCCTCACGCGCCAGCTCTTCAGAAACACCCTCGATTTCATACAGGACTTTGCCTGGCTGAATCTGGGCAACCCAGTACTCCACACTACCCTTACCTTTACCCATCCGAACTTCGAGTGGCTTCTTGGAAATAGGCTTGTCCGGGAATACACGGATCCAGATCTTGCCGCCACGTTTAACGTGACGGGTCAGAGCACGGCGCGCTGACTCGATCTGACGAGCGGTGAGACGACCACGAGCTACAGACTTCAGCGCGAACTCGCCGAAGCTGACTTTGCTACCGCGCTGAGCCAGACCACGGTTGTGGCCTGTCATCTGCTTGCGGAACTTCGTACGCTTAGGTTGCAACATTTGGCGTACCCCTTACTTAGCAGCTTTTTTACGAGGCGCTGGTGCTTGTGGTTTCAGCTCTTCTTGGCGACCACCAATTACTTCGCCTTTGAAGATCCAAACCTTTACACCGATCACACCGTAAGTGGTGTGAGCTTCGTAGTTGGCATAGTCGATGTCGGCACGCAGGGTGTGCAATGGCACACGACCTTCGCGATACCATTCAGTACGTGCGATTTCAGCACCGCCGAGACGACCGCTCACTTGGATTTTGATGCCTTTGGCACCAATGCGCATGGCGTTCTGAACGGCGCGCTTCATAGCGCGACGGAACATTACACGACGCTCCAGCTGCTGAGCTACGCTCTGCGCAACCAGCATACCGTCGAGCTCCGGCTTGCGGATCTCTTCGATATTGATGTGCACAGGCACACCCATTTGCTTGGTCAGGTCCTGACGCAGTTTCTCAACATCTTCACCTTTCTTCCCGATAACGATACCCGGACGAGCGGTGTGGATGGTGATACGTGCAGTTTGGGCCGGACGATGGATATCGATACGGCTTACGGACGCGCTTTTTAGTTTGTCTTGGAGATACTCACGCACTTTCAGATCTGCGAACAAATAGTCCGCATAAGTCCGACCGTCTGCGTACCAGACGGAGGTGTGCTCCTTGACGATTCCCAGGCGAATGCCAATGGGATGTACTTTCTGACCCATCTCTTCGACTCCGTTACTTGTCAGCAACCTTGACAGTGATATGGCAAGACCGCTTGACGATGCGATCAGCACGGCCTTTGGCACGTGGCATGATGCGCTTCAGCGAACGCCCTTCGTTGACGAAAACGGTGCTGACTTTAAGGTCATCAACGTCTGCGCCTTCGTTATGCTCGGCGTTGGCTACGGCCGACTCCAGCACTTTCTTCATGATCTCGGCGGCTTTCTTACTGCTGAAAGCCAACAAGTTGAGCGCTTCGCCCACCTTCTTCCCGCGGATCTGGTCGGCGACCAAGCGGGCTTTCTGGGCGGAGATTCGAGCGCCCGACAACTTAGCGGCTACTTCCATTTCCTAACCCCTTAACGCTTGGCTTTCTTGTCAGCCACGTGCCCACGATATGTGCGGGTACCGGCGAACTCGCCCAGTTTATGGCCGACCATGTCTTCGTTCACGAGAACTGGGACGTGCTGACGACCGTTATGTACGGCGATGGTCAGACCGACCATCTGTGGCAGGATCATCGAACGACGCGACCAAGTCTTAATTGGTTTGCGATCGTTCTTTTCCGCCGCCACTTCGATCTTCTTCAGTAGGTGAAGATCAATAAAAGGACCTTTTTTCAGAGAACGTGGCACTGTCGTATCCCTCTATTTACTTGCGACGACGGACGATCATTTTGTCGGTACGCTTATTACCACGAGTCTTCGCGCCCTTAGTCGGGAAGCCCCATGGCGATACCGGATGACGACCACCAGAGGTACGACCTTCACCACCACCATGCGGGTGGTCAACCGGGTTCATGGCAACACCACGAACGGTTGGGCGAACGCCACGCCAGCGTTTGGCACCAGCTTTACCCAGCGAACGCAGGCTGTGCTCGGAGTTCGAGACTTCGCCCAGGGTCGCACGGCATTCAGCCAGGACTTTACGCATTTCACCGGAACGCAGACGCAGGGTAACGTACACGCCTTCACGAGCGATCAGCTGAGCCGAAGCACCAGCGGAACGAGCGATCTGTGCGCCTTTACCTGGCTTCAGTTCGATGCCGTGTACGGTAGAACCGACTGGAATGTTGCGCAGTTGCAGAGCGTTGCCTGGCTTGATTGGAGCCAGAGCGCCCGCGATCAGCTGGTCACCAGCACTCACGCCTTTAGGGGCGATGATGTAGCGGCGCTCGCCGTCTGCGTAGCAGAGCAGTGCGATGTGAGCAGTACGGTTTGGATCGTATTCGATACGCTCGACAGTGGCGACGATGCCATCTTTGTCGTTGCGACGGAAATCGACCATACGATAATGCTGCTTATGACCACCACCGATGTGACGCGTGGTAATACGGCCATTGTTGTTACGACCACCAGTCTTCGATTTTTTCTCGAGCAGCGGTGCGTGAGGAGCGCCTTTATGCAGCTCCTGGTTGACCACCTTGACCACAAAACGGCGGCCAGGGGAAGTCGGTTTGCATTTAACGATTGCCATGATGCACCCCTTCCTTACTCAGCACTGCTGCTGAAATCGAGATCTTGGCCTGGCTGAAGGGAGATAACTGCCTTCTTCCAGTCATTACGCTTGCCCAGACCGCGAGCAGTGCGCTTGCTCTTACCCAGAACGTTCAGGGTAGTGACGCGCTCTACTTTCACGCTGAACAGGCTTTCGACGGCCTTCTTGATTTCCAGCTTGGTTGCATCAGTAGCAACCTTGAAAACGAACTGGCCTTTCTTGTCTGCCAGAACCGTAGCCTTCTCGGAAACGTGCGGGCCAAGCAGAACTTTAAATACGCGTTCCTGGTTCATCCCAGCAGCTCCTCGAATTTCTTCACGGCCGACACGGTGATCAACACCTTGTCGTATGCGATCAGACTAACTGGATCGGAACCTTGAACGTCACGCACATCTACGTGCGGCAGGTTACGAGCAGCCAGGTACAGGTTCTGATCAACAGCGTCCGACACGATCAAAACGTCGGTCAGGCTCATGTTGTTCAGTTTGCCCAGCAGGTCTTTGGTTTTCGGCGTTTCAACAGCGAAATCCTGAACCACGACCAGACGATCAGTACGCACCAGCTCAGCAAGGATGGAACGCATTGCTGCGCGATACATCTTCTTGTTCAGCTTCTGGGAGTGATCCTGTGGACGAGCTGCGAAAGTGGTACCGCCGCCACGCCAGATTGGGCTACGGATAGTACCGGCACGAGCACGGCCAGTACCTTTCTGACGCCATGGGCGCTTGCCGCCACCACGAACGTCGGAACGGGTCTTTTGCTGCTTGGTACCTTGACGGCCGCCGGCCATGTAGGCCACGACTGCTTGGTGAACCAGCGTCTCATTGAACTCGCCGCCAAACGTCAGTTCGGAAACTTCGATCGCTTGAGCGTCATTTACATTTAATTGCATGTCAGCTTCCCCTTAACCGCGAGCCTTGGCTGCTGGACGTACAACCAGGTTGCCGCCAGTAGCGCCAGGAACAGCACCCTTGACCAACAACAGATTGCGTTCAGCGTCCACGCGCACTACTTCCAGGGACTGCACGGTCACGCGCTCAGCGCCCATATGACCGGACATTTTTTTGCCCTTGAATACACGACCAGGAGTCTGGCACTGGCCGATAGAGCCTGGGACGCGGTGGGATACGGAGTTACCGTGGGTGTTATCTTGCCCGCGGAAATTCCAACGCTTGATCGTACCCTGGAAGCCTTTACCCTTGGACTGACCGGTTACATCAACCAGCTGACCAGCGGCGAAGATTTCAGCGTTGATCAGATCGCCAGCCTGGTACTCGCCTTCTTCAAGACGGAATTCCATGGTAGTGCGACCAGCGGCAACGTTCGCCTTGGCGAAGTGGCCAGCCTGAGCTGCTGTTACACGCGAAGCGCGACGCTCGCCGACAGTGACTTGCACTGCACGATAGCCATCGGTCTCTTCAGTTTTGAACTGGGTGACGCGATTCGGTTCGATCTCAATGACCGTGACCGGAATGGAGACACCTTCTTCGGTGAAAATACGGGTCATACCGCATTTACGACCGACTACACCAATAGTCATGTTGTAAACCTCATGAGTGTACGGGGCTTTCACCCGCTATGGCCGCCCATTTCAGAGCGTTACACGACTAAGACCGAGTCTTAGCCGAGGCTGATCTGCACTTCCACACCGGCCGCAAGATCAAGCTTCATAAGTGCATCAACGGTTTTATCCGTTGGCTGGACGATGTCCAGAACGCGCTTATGAGTGCGGATTTCGTACTGGTCGCGCGCGTCTTTGTTGACGTGCGGAGAAACCAGAACGGTGAACCGCTCTTTACGGGTAGGCAGTGGAATTGGACCACGCACTTGAGCACCAGTACGTTTCGCGGTTTCCACGATTTCCTGGGTTGATTGGTCGATCAGGCGATGGTCAAAAGCCTTCAACCTGATACGGATTTGCTGATTTTGCATTGGATTTCAGACTCCGGCTGCTATTCCCACCGAGCGCAATACGCCCGTTAAAAGGAGGCGCAATTCTATAGACGCCCCAGATAGGTGTCAACCCAATAAAAAAGCCCCCGCTGAGCGGGGGCTTTCACATCATCAAGCAATCTCTATAAAAGAGAATTACGCGATGATTTTGGCTACGACGCCAGCGCCGACGGTACGACCGCCTTCACGGATAGCGAAACGCAGGCCATCTTCCATTGCGATGGTTTTGATCAGGGTAACAGTCATCTGAATGTTGTCACCTGGCATTACCATTTCAACGCCTTCTGGCAGCTCGCAGTTACCAGTCACGTCAGTAGTACGGAAGTAGAACTGTGGACGGTAGCCTTTGAAGAACGGAGTGTGACGACCGCCTTCTTCCTTGCTCAGAACATAAACTTCTGCGGTAAAAGTGGTGTGCGGCTTAACCGAACCCGGCTTAACCAGAACCTGACCACGCTCAACGTCGTCACGCTTGGTACCACGCAGCAGAACGCCGCAGTTCTCGCCAGCACGACCTTCGTCGAGCAGCTTGCGGAACATTTCAACACCGGTGCAAGTAGTAACGGTGGTGTCACGCAGACCAACGATTTCCAGCGGATCTTGAACGCGAACAATACCGCGCTCGATACGACCAGTCACAACAGTACCGCGACCAGAGATCGAGAATACGTCTTCGATTGGCATCAGGAACGGCTTGTCAGTCACGCGAACTGGTTCTGGGATGTAGCTGTCCAGAGTTTCAACCAGTTTCTTGACGGCAGTGGTGCCCATCTCGTTGTCGTCTTTGCCTTCCAGAGCCATACGAGCCGAACCGATGATGATTGGAGTGTCATCGCCCGGGAAGTCGTAGGTGGACAGCAGGTCGCGAACTTCCATCTCAACCAGTTCCAGCAGCTCAGCGTCGTCTACCAGGTCAGCCTTGTTCAGGAAAACCACGATGTACGGAACGCCAACCTGACGGGACAGCAGGATGTGCTCACGGGTTTGTGGCATCGGACCATCAGCGGCCGAGCAAACCAGAATAGCGCCGTCCATTTGAGCAGCACCGGTGATCATGTTCTTCACATAGTCAGCGTGACCTGGGCAGTCAACGTGAGCGTAGTGACGGATCTTCGAGTTGTACTCAACGTGTGCGGTGTTGATGGTGATACCGCGAGCTTTCTCTTCCGGTGCGCTGTCGATCTTGTCGAAGTCAACGATTGCGGAACCGAAAACTTCGGAGCAAACGCGAGTCAGAGCAGCAGTCAGAGTGGTTTTACCGTGGTCAACGTGACCAATGGTGCCAACGTTGACGTGCGGTAGGGAACGATCAAATTTTTCTTTAGCCACGACAATTAACTCCTAGCCTAAAGGGGCTGAATCAGCCTTGTTTTTTGGTTACGGATTCGACGATGTGCGACGGAGCCGTATCGTATTTTTTGAATTCCATAGAGTAGCTTGCGCGACCCTGGGACATGGAACGAACGTCGGTCGCATAACCGAACATCTCACCCAGTGGAACCTCGGCACGGATAACCTTGCCGGACACTGTGTCTTCCATACCCTGGATCATGCCGCGACGACGGTTAAGGTCGCCCATCACATCACCCATATAGTCTTCAGGCGTAACAACCTCTACAGCCATGATCGGCTCAAGCAACTCACCACCGCCCTTCTGGGCCAGTTGCTTGGTCGCCATGGAGGCAGCCACTTTAAACGCCATCTCGTTGGAGTCGACGTCGTGGTAAGAACCATCGAACACGGTAGCCTTCAGGCCGATCAGCGGATAGCCGGCAACAACGCCGTTCTTCATCTGCTCTTCGATACCCTTCTGGATAGCCGGGATGTATTCCTTAGGAACCACACCACCTACAACTTCGTTCACGAATTGCAGACCTTCCTGACCTTCGTCAGCGGGAGCAAAACGGATCCAGCAGTGACCGAACTGACCACGACCGCCGGATTGACGAACGAACTTGCCTTCGATTTCACAGTTCTTCGTGATGCGCTCACGATAGGAAACCTGAGGCTTGCCGATGTTGGCTTCGACGTTGAACTCACGGCGCATCCGGTCAACCAGGATGTCCAGGTGCAGTTCGCCCATGCCGGAGATGATCGTTTGACCAGTCTCTTCATCAGTTTTAACGCGGAAAGACGGGTCTTCCTGAGCAAGTTTGCCCAGAGCGATACCCATTTTTTCCTGGTCATCCTTGGTCTTAGGCTCTACGGCAACCGAAATAACCGGCTCCGGGAAGTCCATGCGAACCAGGATGATTGGCTTGTCAGCGTTGCAGAGGGTTTCACCAGTGGTGACGTCCTTCATGCCGATCAGGGCCGCGATGTCACCAGCGCGCACTTCCTTGATCTCTTCACGGGCGTTTGCGTGCATTTGCACCATACGACCCACGCGCTCTTTTTTGCCTTTAACCGAGTTGATCACGCCGTCGCCGGAGTTCAACACGCCCGAGTAAACGCGGACGAAGGTCAAGGTACCCACGAATGGGTCGGTAGCGATCTTGAACGCCAGAGCCGAGAACGGCTCCGCATCGTCTGCATGACGCTCCAGCTCGATTTCCTCGTTATCCGGGTCAGTACCCTTGATAGCAGGAATGTCGGTTGGCGCAGGCAGGAAGTCGATAACGGCGTCGAGAACCAGGGGAACACCCTTGTTCTTGAACGAAGAACCGCAAACAGCCAGTACGATTTCGCCGGCGATAGTACGCTGACGCAAAGCAGCTTTGATCTCTACGATCGACAGCTCTTCGCCTTCCAGGTACTTGTTCATCAGCTCTTCGTTGGCTTCAGCAGCAGCTTCAACCATGTTGTTGCGCCACTCTTCAGCCAGCTCTTGCAGCTCAGCAGGGATGTCCTTGCGAACAGGGACCATACCTTTGTCAGAGTCGTTCCAGTAGACAGCTTGCATGTTGATCAGATCGATCTGACCCTGGAAGTTGTCTTCTGAACCGATGGCCAACTGGATTGGCACCGGAGTGTGACCCAGACGCTGCTTGATCTGACCGATCACGCGCAGGAAGTTGGCGCCGGCACGGTCCATCTTGTTCACGTAAACAAGACGTGGAACGCCGTACTTGTTGGCTTGACGCCATACGGTTTCCGACTGAGGCTCAACACCCGAAGTACCGCAGAATACAACGACAGCGCCGTCGAGTACGCGCAGGGAGCGTTCAACTTCAATAGTGAAGTCAACGTGGCCCGGAGTATCGATTACGTTGAAGCGATGCTCGTCTTTGTACTGCTTCTCGGAACCTTTCCAGAAGGCGGTAATAGCAGCAGAAGTAATGGTAATACCACGCTCCTGCTCCTGAACCATCCAGTCTGTGGTCGCGGCGCCGTCATGCACCTCGCCCATTTTGTGACTTTTGCCGGTGTAAAAAAGGACGCGCTCGGTGGTGGTGGTTTTACCAGCATCCACGTGAGCGACGATACCGATGTTACGGTAGCGGCTAATCGGAGTAGTACGAGCCATAAAGCCCTCGCAAAATTAGTGAAGCTAAAATTAGAAGCGGTAGTGCGAGAAAGCTTTGTTAGCTTCAGCCATACGGTGCACGTCTTCACGCTTCTTAACAGCAGCACCTTTACCTTCAGCAGCATCCAGCAGTTCGCCAGCCAAACGCAGAGCCATAGACTTCTCGCCACGCTTACGGGCGAAGTCTACCAACCAGCGCATTGCCAGAGCGTTACGACGGGAAGGACGAACCTCGACCGGAACCTGGTAAGTAGCACCACCAACGCGGCGCGACTTCACTTCGACCAGCGGAGCGATGGCGTCGAGTGCTTTTTCGAAGAGTTCCAGGGGATCGGTGCCAGCCTTACGGGTCGCAACGGTTTCCAGGGCACCATAAACGATACGCTCGGCAACGGCTTTCTTGCCGCTTTCCATAACGTGGTTCATGAATTTGGCGAGGATCTGGCTTCCGTATTTCGGATCGTCCAGAATCTCACGCTTTGCTGCTACGCGACGTCTTGGCATGATAAGCCCTCAAGCGGTCTTCAGGTTAGCTCGGGACAGATCCAATGGATGCGTGCCCGACCTTACTCTTATCGACTCAATAAAATGAAAATCTGCAAAACGGCCGATTACTTCGGACGCTTGGTACCGTACTTCGAACGACCCTGGTTACGACCTTTAACGCCGGAAGTATCCAAAGAACCGCGAACGGTGTGGTAACGAACACCTGGCAAGTCTTTTACACGACCGCCGCGGATCAATACCACGCTGTGCTCTTGCAGGTTGTGACCTTCACCACCGATGTACGAGGAAACCTCGAAACCGTTGGTCAGGCGCACACGGCATACTTTACGCAGTGCCGAGTTAGGTTTTTTCGGCGTGGTGGTGTACACACGGGTGCACACGCCACGACGTTGCGGGCAGTTCTGCAGCGCAGGTACGTCGGATTTCTCGACGATACGCTTACGCGGCTGACGTACCAGCTGGTTGATAGTTGCCATCTACTAGCTCCACTGTTGTCTTGCGACGCTATTGTCTTGCAAGAAAAGCAAAATGGCAGGAACGAATTCCCGCCAAATTTAGGGGATCAAGAGTCTAAAGAGGATCTTGCCCCCAGTCAAGGCAAGGCCCCGACCTCCCCGCCCCTCGAACCTCGACAAATTGTCTCGATTCGATGAACGGAGCGACCAGGGCCTTACGCTCATTTATCGCAGAACTCAGTTACCGCTCGAGTTCAGCGCTTCGGTCAGTGCAGCTTCCACTTCACTGGCGCTTACGCGCAACGGCTTGTCTGCTTCACGACGACGCTTGCGCTCGCTGTGATATGCCAGGCCGGTACCTGCCGGGATCAGACGACCCACGACAACGTTTTCTTTCAGGTCGCGCAGGTAGTCGCGCTTGCCGGTGACTGCCGCTTCGGTCAGTACACGGGTGGTTTCCTGGAAGGAAGCCGCCGAGATGAACGATTCGGTGGACAACGACGCCTTGGTGATACCCAGCAGAACGCGAGTGTACTTGGAGACGAACTTGTCTTCGCCACCCAGACGCTCGTTCTCTACCAGTACGTGGGTCAATTCCATCTGGTCGCCCTTGATGAAACTGGAATCGCCGGATTCAGCGATTTCAACTTTACGCAGCATCTGACGCAGGATGGTCTCGATGTGCTTGTCGTTGATCTTCACGCCTTGCAGACGGTAAACGTCCTGGATCTCGTTGACGATGTACTTGGCCAGCGCGCTCACACCCAGCAGACGCAGGATGTCGTGCGGATCGCTTGGGCCGTCGGAGATTACTTCGCCGCGGTTTACCTGTTCGCCTTCGAACACGTTCAGATGACGCCACTTCGGAATCAGCTCTTCATACGGATCGCTACCGTCGTTCGGGGTAATAACCAGACGGCGCTTGCCTTTGGTCTCTTTACCGAACGCGATGGTGCCGCTGACTTCAGCCAGAATCGACGCTTCTTTCGGACGACGCGCTTCGAACAAGTCGGCAACACGCGGCAGACCACCGGTGATGTCGCGGGTCTTCGACGTTTCTTGCGGGATACGAGCGATAACGTCACCGATCGCGATTTTCGCACCATCCGCTACACCGACCAGGGCGTTGGCTGGCAGGAAGTACTGAGCGATAACGTCAGTGCCTGGCAGCAACAGATCCTTGCCGTTGTCGTCGACCATCTTCACTGCTGGACGGATTTCTTTGCCCGCAGCTGGACGATCTTTCGCGTCAAGTACTTCAATGTTGGTCATACCGGTCAATTCGTCAGTCTGACGCTTGATCGTGATGCCTTCTTCCATGCCCACGTAGGTCACGGTACCTTTCATTTCGGTAACAATCGGGTGGGTGTGCGGATCCCACTTGGCCACGATTGCGCCAGCGTCGACCTTGTCACCTTCTTTAACCGAAATCACAGCACCGTACGGCAGCTTGTAACGCTCGCGCTCACGACCGAAGTCATCAGCGATGGCCAGCTCACCGGAACGGGACACAGCAACCAGGTGACCGTCCACTCGCTCCACGTGCTTCAAATTGTGCAGACGAACGGTACCGCCATTCTTCACCTGAACGCTGTCCGCAGCGGAAGTACGGCTTGCCGCACCACCGATGTGGAACGTACGCATCGTCAGCTGAGTACCCGGCTCACCGATGGACTGGGCAGCGATAACGCCGACCGCTTCACCGATGTTCACTTGGTGACCACGAGCCAGATCACGGCCGTAGCACTTGGCGCAAATGCCATAGCGGGTTTCGCAGCTGATCGGCGAACGCACGATCACTTCGTCGATGCTGTTCAGCTCGATGAATTCAACCCACTTCTCGTCTACCAGAGTACCGGCCGGAACGATAACGTCCTCGGTGCCTGGCTTGAATACGTCACGGGCAATAACACGACCCAATACGCGCTCACCCAACGGCTCTACAACGTCACCGCCTTCAATGTGCGGAGTCATCAGCAGACCGTGTTCGGTGCCGCAATCGATCTCGGTTACAACCAGATCCTGCGCAACGTCTACCAGACGACGAGTCAGGTAACCGGAGTTCGCAGTTTTCAACGCGGTATCCGCCAGACCTTTACGAGCACCGTGAGTCGAGATGAAGTACTGAAGTACGCTCAAACCTTCACGGAAGTTCGCAGTAATCGGCGTTTCAATGATGGAACCGTCTGGCTTGGCCATCAGACCACGCATACCGGCCAGCTGACGAATCTGTGCTGCGGAACCCCGCGCACCCGAGTCAGCCATCATGTACATCGAGTTGAAGGACTCTTGGTCGACTTCGACGCCATGACGGTCGATGACTTTCTCTTTCGAGAGATTGGCCATCATCGCCTTGGAGACTTCGTCGTTCGCTTTCGACCAAAGGTCGATCACTTTGTTGTACTTCTCGCCCTGGGTTACCAGGCCGGAGGCGTACTGGCTCTCGATCTCTTTCACTTCGTCGGTGGCAGCACCGATGATGCGGGCTTTTTCATCCGGGATAACGAAGTCGTTAACACCGATGGAAACGCCGGAGATGGTCGAGTAAGCGAAACCGGTGTACATCAACTGGTCAGCGAAGATCACGGTCTCTTTCAAACCAACCACGCGGTAGCACTGGTTGATCAGCTTGGAGATCGCCTTTTTCTTCATCGGCAGGTTGACGACGTCGTACGACAGACCTTTTGGCACAACCTGGAACAGCAGCGCACGGCCGACAGTGGTGTCGACGATACGGGTACCGCTCACGCTGTTGCCGTCACGGTCGTTGACGGTTTCGTTGATACGAACCTTGACCTTGGCGTGCAGTGCGGCTTCGCCGGCACGGAACACACGGTCAACTTCCTGCAGATCCGCGAACACACGACCTTCGCCTTTGGCGTTGATCGCTTCACGAGTCATGTAGTACAGACCCAATACAACGTCCTGCGACGGAACGATGATTGGCTCACCGTTGGCTGGCGACAGAATGTTGTTGGTCGACATCATCAACGCACGCGCTTCGAGCTGGGCTTCCAGCGTCAGCGGTACGTGCACGGCCATTTGGTCGCCGTCGAAGTCGGCGTTGTACGCGGCGCAGACCAGAGGGTGCAGCTGGATAGCCTTACCTTCGATCAGTACCGGTTCAAACGCCTGGATACCCAGACGGTGAAGGGTCGGTGCACGGTTGAGGAGAACCGGGTGTTCGCGAATCACTTCAGCGAGAACGTCCCAAACCTCTGGCAGTTCGCGCTCGACCATTTTCTTGGCCGCTTTGATGGTGGTCGCGAGACCACGCATCTCGAGCTTGCCGAAAATGAACGGTTTGAACAGCTCGAGAGCCATCTTCTTCGGCAGACCGCACTGATGCAGACGCAGAGTCGGGCCTACGGTAATTACCGAACGACCGGAGTAGTCAACACGCTTACCGAGCAAGTTCTGACGGAAACGACCTTGCTTACCCTTGATCATGTCAGCCAGGGATTTCAGAGGACGCTTGTTCGAACCGGTGATAGCGCGGCCACGACGGCCGTTGTCGAGCAGTGCATCGACAGCTTCCTGCAACATACGTTTTTCGTTGCGCACGATGATGTCCGGAGCGGACAGGTCCAGCAGGCGCTTCAAACGGTTGTTACGGTTGATCACTCGACGATACAGATCGTTGAGGTCGGAAGTCGCGAAACGACCGCCGTCCAGTGGGACCAGTGGACGCAGATCTGGCGGCAGAACCGGCAGAACGGTCAGCACCATCCACTCTGGCAGGTTGCCGGAACCCTGGAAGGCCTCCATCAACTTCAGACGCTTGGACAGCTTCTTGATCTTGGTTTCGGAGTTGGTTTGCGGAATTTCTTCACGCAGACGGCCAATCTCGTGTTCCAGGTCGATAGCGTGCAGCAGTTCACGGACAGCTTCAGCACCCATACGGGCGTCGAAGTCGTCACCAAACTCTTCCAGCGCTTCGAAGTACTGCTCGTCGTTCAGCAGCTGACCTTTTTCAAGGGTGGTCATGCCTGGATCGATAACGACATAGCTCTCGAAGTAGAGAACGCGTTCGATATCACGCAGGGTCATGTCCATCAGCAAGCCGATACGGGACGGCAGCGATTTCAGGAACCAGATGTGGGCAACCGGCGAAGCCAGTTCGATGTGTGCCATGCGCTCACGACGAACCTTGGCCAGTGCAACTTCAACGCCGCACTTCTCGCAGATCACACCACGGTGCTTCAAGCGCTTGTACTTACCGCACAGGCACTCGTAATCCTTTACCGGGCCAAAGATCTTGGCGCAGAACAGACCGTCACGCTCAGGTTTGAACGTACGGTAGTTGATGGTTTCCGGCTTTTTAACTTCACCGAACGACCATGAGCGGATCATCTCAGGCGAGTCCAATCCGATACGGATGGCGTCGAACTCTTCGACTTGACCCTGGTTTTTCAGCAAATTCAGTAGGTCTTTCAAGGCCTTTCCTCCTGGCGGAGCAGAGAGCGGGCAATCCTGCCCCGCTCTCGATTCGCGTCACGTGTTATTCGGTTTCCAGATCGATATCGATGCCGAGGGAACGAATTTCCTTGATCAACACGTTGAAGGACTCGGGCATGCCCGGCTCCATACGGTGATCGCCATCCACGATGTTTTTGTACATCTTGGTACGGCCGTTCACATCGTCCGACTTCACTGTGAGCATTTCTTGCAGAGTGTAAGCAGCACCGTATGCTTCCAGTGCCCAGACCTCCATCTCCCCGAAACGCTGACCACCGAACTGCGCCTTACCACCCAGCGGCTGCTGGGTAACCAGGCTGTACGAACCGGTAGAACGAGCGTGCATCTTGTCGTCTACCAAGTGGTTCAGCTTCAGCATGTACATGTAGCCAACGGTAACTGGACGCTCGAATTTGTTGCCGGTACGGCCGTCTGTCAGCTGCATCTGGCCGCTTTCCGGCAGGTCTGCCAGTTTCAGCATGGCCTTGATTTCGCTTTCCTTGGCGCCGTCGAACACTGGAGTGGCCATTGGAACGCCGCCACGCAGGTTCTTCGCCAGATCGAGGATTTCCTGATCGGAGAAGCTGTCCAGATCTTCGTTACGACCGCCGATCTGGTTGTAGATCTCGTCCAGGAAAGTACGCAGTTCAGCGACTTTACGCTGCTCTTCGATCATCCGGTTGATCTTCTCGCCCAGACCTTTGGCCGCGAGGCCGAGGTGGGTTTCAAGGATCTGACCAACGTTCATACGCGAAGGTACGCCCAGTGGGTTGAGGACGACGTCGACCGGGGTGCCATTGGCATCGTGCGGCATGTCTTCAACCGGCATGATCACGGAGACCACACCTTTGTTACCGTGACGACCGGCCATCTTGTCGCCCGGCTGGATGCGACGACGGATTGCCAGGTAAACCTTGACGATTTTCAGCACACCTGGAGCCAGGTCATCGCCCTGCTGCAGTTTACGCTTCTTGTCTTCGAACTTGTCGTCCAGCAGACGGCGACGATCAACGATGTAGACGCTCGAGCCTTCTCGAGCTGCTCGTTCAGAGCATCTTCAGCCATGCGCAGTTTGAACCACTGACCATGCTCAAGACCGTCGAGAACTTCGTCGGTAATGTCCTGACCTTTCTTCAGACCTGCGCCGCCTTCAGCCTTGTGGCCTACCAGAGCGGAACGCAGACGTTCGAA
The DNA here is from genome assembly GCF_054790575.1 of Pseudomonas sp. MC6. NCBI lineage: Bacteria > Pseudomonadati > Pseudomonadota > Gammaproteobacteria > Pseudomonadales > Pseudomonadaceae > Pseudomonas > Pseudomonas sp. MC6. The sequence continues at coordinate 5,739,683 of NZ_CP186504.1, read as the reverse complement.
AGTTGCGCCTTCAACGATACGGAACTCTTCGTTCAGATCCTTGCGAATCTCGTCCAGCTGGGACTTCTCGATCGACAGAGCACGAGCATCACGCTCAACGCCGTCACGAGTGAAGACCTGTACGTCAATGACAGTACCTTTGGTACCGGTAGGTACACGCAGGGAGGTGTCTTTAACGTCGCTGGCTTTTTCACCGAAGATTGCACGCAGCAGTTTTTCTTCCGGAGTCAGCTGGGTCTCGCCTTTCGGAGTGACTTTGCCGACCAGGATGTCGCCCGCGCCAACTTCAGCACCTACGTAAACAATACCGGCTTCGTCCAGCTTGTTCAGTGCAGCTTCACCCACGTTCGGGATGTCTGCAGTGATTTCCTCAGGCCCAAGCTTGGTGTCACGTGCCACACAGGTCAGTTCCTGGATGTGGATCGTGGTGAAACGGTCTTCCTGAACCACACGCTCGGACAGGCAGATGGAGTCTTCGAAGTTGAAGCCGTTCCATGCCATGAACGCGATGCGCATGTTCTGACCCAGTGCCAGTTCACCCATGTCGGTGGACGGGCCGTCGGCCATGATGTCGCTACGCTGAACGCGATCACCCTTGCTCACCAGCGGACGCTGGTTGATGCAGGTGTTCTGGTTCGAGCGGGTGTATTTGGTCAGGTTGTAGATGTCGACACCAGCTTCGCCGGTTTCAACTTCGTCATCAGCAACACGAACCACGATACGGCTGGCGTCTACGGAGTCGATCACGCCACCACGACGAGCCACGACGCAAACGCCGGAGTCACGGGCTACGTTACGCTCCATGCCGGTACCTACCAGCGGCTTGTCAGCGCGCAGGGTTGGTACAGCTTGACGCTGCATGTTCGAACCCATCAACGCACGGTTGGCGTCATCGTGCTCGAGGAACGGAATCAGCGACGCTGCTACCGAAACTACCTGCTTCGGCGAAACGTCCATCAAGGTGACTTCTTCAGGCGCCTTAACGGTGAATTCGTTCAGGTGACGTACGGCTACCAGTTCGTCGATCAGGACTTTCTGGTCGTTCATGGTCGCCGAAGCCTGCGCGATCACGTGATCAGCTTCTTCAATAGCGGACAGGAACACGATCTCGTCGGTGACCACACCCTCTTTCACCACGCGGTACGGGCTTTCCAAGAAGCCGTACTGGTTGGTGCGAGCGTAAGCAGCCAAGGAGTTGATCAGACCGATGTTCGGACCTTCCGGCGTTTCAATCGGGCATACACGACCGTAGTGAGTCGGGTGTACGTCACGGACTTCAAAGCCTGCGCGCTCACGAGTCAGACCACCAGGGCCGAGTGCAGAGACACGACGCTTGTGGGTGATCTCGGACAGCGGGTTGTTCTGGTCCATGAACTGCGAGAGCTGGCTGGAACCGAAGAACTCTTTCACCGCCGCAGCCACTGGCTTGGCGTTGATCAGGTCTTGCGGCATCAGGCCTTCGCTTTCAGCCATCGACAGACGCTCTTTGACCGCACGCTCAACACGTACCAGGTCAACGCGGAACTGGTTCTCGGCCATTTCGCCTACGCAGCGAACACGACGGTTACCCAGGTGGTCGATGTCATCGACGATGCCTTTACCGTTACGGATGTCGACCAGAGTCTTCAGTACCGCGACGATGTCTTCCTTGCACAGCACGCCCGAACCTTCGATCTCGGTACGACCGATACGACGGTTGAACTTCATCCGGCCGACCGCAGACAGGTCATAGCGCTCAGGGCTGAAGAACAGGTTGTTGAACAGGGTTTCGGCAGCGTCTTTGGTTGGCGGCTCGCCTGGACGCATCATGCGATAGATTTCGACCAGCGCTTCCAATTGGTTGCTGGTGGAGTCGATCTTCAGCGTGTCGGAGACGAACGGACCGCAGTCGATGTCGTTGGTGTACAGAGTTTCGATGCGAACAACGCCGGACTTGGCAATTTTTGCCAGGACTTCAGTGTTCAGCTCGGTGTTGCACTCTGCCAGGATTTCGCCGGTAGCCGGGTGCACGATAACCTTGGCGGTAGTGCGACCGAGGACGTAGTCCAGAGGCACTTCCAGGGTCTTGATGCCGGCTTTTTCGATCTGGTTGATGTGGCGCGCGGTAATACGGCGGCCCGCTTCAACGATGACCTTGCCCTTCTCGTCCTGAATATCCAGAACCGCAATTTCACCACGCAGACGCGAAGCAATCAGTTCCAGGCTGAGGGTTTCGCCGCTCAGGTGGAAAACGTTGGTGGTGTAGAAAGCGTCCAGCACTTCTTCAGTGGTATAGCCGAGCGCGCGCAGCAGTACCGATGCCGGCAGCTTGCGACGACGGTCGATACGCACGAACACGCAGTCTTTCGGGTCGAACTCGAAGTCCAGCCACGAACCGCGGTAAGGAATGATGCGCGCGGAGTACAGCAGTTTGCCGGAGCTATGCGTCTTGCCGCGGTCGTGGTCAAAGAACACGCCCGGGGAACGGTGCAGCTGGGAAACGATTACACGCTCGGTACCGTTGATTACGAAGGTACCGTTCTCAGTCATCAGGGGAATTTCACCCATGTAGACTTCTTGCTCTTTGATGTCCTTGATCGCTTTGTTCGACGATTCTTTGTCGAAAATGATCAGGCGCACTTTTACCCGCAAAGGTACGGCGAAAGTTACACCGCGCAATACGCATTCTTTGACATCAAATGCCGGTTCGCCCAGGCGATAACCGACGTACTCCAGCGCAGCATTGCCGGAGTAGCTGATGATCGGGAAAACGGATTTGAAGGCCGCATGCAGGCCCACGTCGCGGAACTGATCTTTAGTCGCTCCCGCTTGCAAGAATTCACGATACGAATCCAGCTGGATGGCCAGGAGGTAAGGCACATCCATGACGTCCGGCAACTTGCTAAAGTCCTTGCGGATACGTTTTTTCTCAGTATATGAGTAAGCCATCAGCGTTCCCCAGCTTGGTCACCTGCTTGTTTGGCCCCTCCCGACGGGAGCAGCCAGAAAATCGTGCAAACCCCATGGTTTGCGCCACCGCATCGGGTGGTTACAGCGCCTTTATCAGCACCGACCCAGTCGGCTGCCAATAACGGAAAAAGGCCGGTGGCAAGAGCCACCAGCCATCAGCCTGTCGCTTGACGCTCGGGCTGGAGGAGCAAAGTCGATACTTATTTCAGCTCGACTTTAGCGCCTGCTTCTTCCAGCTTCTTCTTGGCGTCTTCAGCCGCTTCTTTCGAAACGCCTTCAGCTACAACCTGAGGAGCGCCGTCTACTTTCTCTTTGGCTTCTTTCAGGCCCAGACCGGTCAGTTCACGAACTGCCTTGATCACGTTAACCTTCTTCTCGCCAGCTTCCAGCAGAACAACGTTGAACTCGGTTTGCTCTTCAACAACAGCGGCGGCAGCAGCTGGACCAGCAGAAGCAGCGGCAGCGGATACGCCGAACTTCTCTTCCATTGCCTTGATCAGCTCAACGATTTCCAGAACCGATTTTTCGCCGATTGCGTCGATGATTTGTTCGTTAGTCAGAGACATGACTTATTTCCTGAATTGGGGGATAGCCTGGAGGCCATCGAAATAAACAAAAATACGCGAGAGAGGAAACGCTCAGCCTCAGGCTGCAGCAGCTTCTTTCTGGTCGCGAAGTGCCGCCAGAGTACGAGCCAATTTGCTGGTAGCGCCTTGAATCACGCTCATCAGCTGGGAAATTGCTTCGTCACGGGTCGGCAGGCTTGCCAGAACGTCGATCTGATTAGCTGCGAGGAACTTGCCCTCGAACGCAGCTGCCTTGATCTCGAACTTGTCCTGACCTTTAGCAAACTCTTTGAACAGACGAGCAGCAGCGCCCGGGTGTTCGTTGGAGAATGCGATCAAGGTCGGGCCGGTGAACACGTCGTTGAGAACACTGTATTCAGTGTCAGCAACAGCGCGCTTGAGCAGGGTGTTACGTACAACACGTACGTAAACGCCAGCTTCACGAGCCTCTTTACGGAGTCCGGTCATTGCGCCTACTGTTACGCCACGTGCATCAACCACGACAGCGGACAGAGCGACTTTGGCAGCCTCGTTGACTTCAGCGACGATGGCCTTCTTGTCTTCGAGATTAATTGCCACGGGTTTAACTCCTGCTTGTTACCGTTTCATTCGATCGAAACCGAATGTCGTTTTGGTGTCTGATTCGGTAAGGAACCGGGAGCACCATCTGCGTAGGCTTATGGTTTAAGACTTGCGTCGCCTACGGTCTTGGATAGCCCCCGCCAGGCAGGGACCCCAATCTTTCAATTGGCGCGAAAACAATCGCGCCAACCTTTGTCTTACGCGTCCAGCGAGCTCTGGTCGATAACCAGACCTGGGCCCATAGTGGTGCTCAGGGTAACGCGCTTGACGTAAATACCTTTCGAGGAAGCTGGCTTGATACGCTTCAGATCTGCGATCAGGGCTTCAACGTTTTCCTTCAGCTTGACGGCGTCGAAGCCCATCTTGCCAACGGAAGTGTGAATGATGCCGTTTTTGTCGGTGCGATAACGAACCTGACCAGCTTTAGCGTTTTTAACCGCGGTAGCTACGTCTGGAGTTACGGTACCAACCTTAGGGTTAGGCATCAGACCACGTGGGCCGAGGATCTGACCCAGTTGACCTACAACGCGCATGGCATCCGGGGATGCGATCACTACGTCATAGTTCAGGTCGCCGCCTTTCATTTCGGCAGCCAGGTCGTCCATACCTACACGGTCAGCGCCGGCAGCCAAAGCGGCCTCAGCAGCTGGACCCTGAGTGAACACAGCAACGCGAACAGTCTTGCCAGTGCCGTGTGGCAGCACAGTAGCGCTACGAACAACCTGGTCGGATTTACGCGGGTCTACACCCAGGTTTACAGCAACGTCGAACGACTCGCTGAACTTGACAGTCGACAGCTCAGCCAGCAGAGCAGCGGCATCTACAATGTTGTAGGCCTTGCCTGCTTCGATTTTGCCGGCGATAGCCTTTTGACGCTTGGTCAGCTTAGCCATTACACACCCTCCACGTTAAGGCCCATGCTACGAGCAGAACCGGCGATAGTACGCACGGCTGCATCCATATCAGCTGCAGTCAGATCCGCGTTTTTGGTTTTCGCGATTTCTTCCAGCTGAGCACGGGTAACGGTGCCAACCTTAACGGTGTTCGGACGAGCGGAACCGCTGGTCAGACCGGCCGCCTTCTTCAGCAGAACCGAAGCCGGGGTGGATTTGGTTTCGAAAGTGAAACTACGGTCGCTGTAGACAGTGATGATCACTGGAGTCGGCAGACCTGCTTCAAGACCCTGAGTACGGGCGTTGAAGGCCTTGCAGAATTCCATGATGTTCACGCCGTGCTGACCCAAAGCAGGACCAACAGGTGGGCTTGGGTTAGCCTGAGCGGCCTTCACTTGCAGCTTGATGTAAGCGGTAATTTTCTTGGCCATGAGGCACTCCAATTACGGGTTCGAACGCCTCGAAAGGCTCCCCGGTTACTTGCGCGTTTATCCCAGTGACGACAAAACCCCACAGCCTAGGGCTGCGGGGTTGGGATGCTTGTCCAGTTAGACCTTTTCGACCTGACTGAACTCCAACTCTACCGGGGTAGAGCGACCGAAAATGAGCACTGCCACTTGGATCCGGCTCTTTTCGTAATTAACTTCTTCAACAACGCCATTGAAATCAGCGAATGGACCGTCATTGACTCGCACCGTCTCACCTGGCTCGAAGAGAGTCTTCGGCTTAGGCTTGTCGCTACCATCAGCAACACGACGCAGAATTGCTTCCGCCTCTTTATCGGTGATCGGCGCAGGCTTATCGGCAGTACCGCCAATAAAACCCATCACCCGAGGTGTATCCTTGACCAAGTGCCAAGTACCCTCATTCATATCCATCTGAACCAGCACATAACCTGGAAAGAACTTGCGCTCGCTTTTGCGTTTCTGGCCATTACGCATTTCAACCACTTCTTCAGTGGGAACCAGAATCTCGCCGAAGCCATCTTCCATGCCAGCCAGCTTTACGCGCTCGACCAGCGAGCGCATCACATGCTTCTCGTAACCCGAGTAAGCATGCACAACATACCAACGCTTAGCCACGGGACACCCTTAGCCGACAATCAAGGAAACAAGCCAGCCGAGCAGGGAATCAAGCCCCCACAACAGCAACGCCATAACCAGAACAACAGCCACCACAATCAGGGTGGTCTGCGTGGTTTCTTGGCGAGTTGGCCAAACGACTTTACGAATCTCGGTGCGAGCTTCCTTAACGAGTACAAAGAAAGACTTGCCCTTCGCAGTCTGCAGGCCTACAAAGGCAGCTACAGCAGCAATGACAAGCAAAGCGAGTACACGGTACAGGATCGGCGAAGCAGAGTAATACTGATTGCCAACAACGCCAACAACCACCAAAGCGACAACTACAAGCCACTTGAGCAGATCGAAGCGAGAGCCTTGAGCTTCAGCTTTAGGAGTCATCTATGAAGATCCTGTGAAAAGAAAGCCAGACACACCAAGTGAATCTGGCAGGTCAGGAGGGAATCGAACCCCCAACCTACGGTTTTGGAGACCGTCGCTCTGCCAATTGAGCTACTGACCTAAAACAAAATCAGGCCGACCATTATGCCGGCCCGAAAAATACATTACAACCACTTACTCGATGATTTTAGCTACGACACCAGCGCCGACGGTACGACCGCCTTCACGGATAGCGAAACGCAAACCGTCTTCCATCGCGATGGTTTTGATCAGGGTAACAGTCATCTGAATGTTATCACCCGGCATTACCATCTCAACGCCTTCTGGCAGCTCGCAGTTACCAGTCACATCAGTAGTACGGAAGTAGAACTGTGGACGATAGCCCTTGAAGAACGGAGTGTGACGACCGCCTTCTTCCTTGCTCAGAACGTAAACTTCTGCAGTGAACTTGGTGTGCGGCTTAACCGAACCCGGCTTAACCAGAACCTGGCCACGCTCAACATCGTCACGCTTGGTGCCACGCAACAGAACGCCGCAGTTCTCGCCAGCACGACCTTCGTCGAGCAGCTTGCGGAACATTTCAACACCGGTGCAAGTAGTAACGGTGGTGTCACGCAGACCAACGATTTCCAGCGGATCTTGAACGCGAACGATACCGCGCTCGATACGACCAGTCACAACAGTACCGCGACCAGAGATCGAGAATACGTCTTCGATTGGCATCAGGAACGGCTTGTCAGTCACGCGAACTGGTTCTGGGATGTAGCTGTCCAGAGTTTCAACCAGCTTCTTGACGGCAGTGGTGCCCATCTCGTTGTCGTCTTTGCCTTCCAGAGCCATACGAGCCGAACCGATGATGATTGGAGTGTCATCGCCCGGGAAGTCGTAGGTGGACAGCAGGTCGCGAACTTCCATCTCAACCAGCTCCAGCAGCTCAGCGTCGTCTACCAGATCAGCCTTGTTCAGGAAAACCACGATATACGGAACGCCAACCTGACGGGACAGCAGGATGTGCTCACGGGTTTGCGGCATCGGACCATCAGCGGCCGAGCAAACCAGAATAGCGCCGTCCATTTGAGCAGCACCGGTGATCATGTTCTTCACATAGTCAGCGTGACCTGGGCAGTCGACGTGAGCGTAGTGACGGATCTTCGAGTTGTACTCAACGTGTGCGGTGTTGATGGTGATACCGCGAGCTTTTTCTTCTGGCGCGCTGTCGATCTTGTCGAAGTCAACGATTGCGGAACCGAAGACCTCGGAGCAAACGCGAGTCAGAGCAGCAGTCAGAGTGGTTTTACCGTGGTCAACGTGACCAATGGTCCCAACGTTGACGTGGGGCAGGGAACGATCAAATTTTTCCTTAGCCATCGATATCACCCTCAACAGAAGAAATTAGACAAACAATATCAACCATTAAAACAAAGGCAGATATTTTCATATCTGCCTTGTTATATGGAGCTCTTGAGCGGATTTGAACCGCTGACCTCACCCTTACCAAGGGTGTGCTCTACCAACTGAGCTACAAGAGCGAAACACTTTGCACAACCTGCAAACTTGGAGCGGGTAGCGGGAATCGAACCCGCATCATCAGCTTGGAAGGCTGAGGTTCTACCACTAAACTATACCCGCGGAGCCTGCAGCTCACGCTCAAATCTGGTGGAGGGAGAAGGATTCGAACCTTCGAAGTCGTAGACGTCAGATTTACAGTCTGATCCCTTTGGCCGCTCGGGAACCCCTCCTAATCAGGCCGGCATTCTATACTATGCCAAACCCCTGTCAAGCATTTTCTCATTTAAAAACCTGAGCTTAGCTGCGTTGACACCGCCTCACATTGAAATCCTGTTTGGGTCTTCGCTGTGGAGCGGGCGCCATTCTATGCAAACTATTCAGCAGGTGCAACCCCCTCACACAGCATTATTTTATGTTTTAACTCATTGAATTCCTTGGAAAGGTTCACCAGTTGCGCACCCCCCAACAAATGCTGGCTCTCAGGCGCAACAGACAGCCAATAACCAGTCCCAGGAGCATCCTTCGACGAAGGCTGCACATTAACGCCCATATCAGCCAAACGCTGCTGCAGCGCTGAAATCGACTCCTGTCGAGAGAAGCCACCCAGAAAGTGACACTCTTGGCGCCGCATGCCTTGTTTCTCTCGAATGTCACCAGTTGTCTCGCTCAGCAAACGAATATCCTGCTGCGCCCCCCGATACAAGCTAAGAGGCGTCACGTCCTTTGCCCGCAACGGCGCCTCCTGCTGATGCCAGACATAATAGAAAACATTGAGAACCAGAAGCAGGAGGAACAACCAACGCATACAAACCTCAGGACAAAGGACACGCCATAGCCAACCCCACAAACACCAGGTCGGGAACGATTCTGGCCTCGGGAGCAACACCTGCAACCAAATCGGCATCACCACCGGTTATAAAAACAGCGAAGTCAGCCCCCCAATAGGAGCGCGCCATTTCCAGCTGCGCCAATACGAACCCTCGCAACATCAATGAACACCCACGCTCTACCGCCTCAACGGTAGTCCGACCCGGCGCGTGACTGGACAGCGCCTGCTCGGCAGCCAAATCCCCATAACGAATCTTCCGGGTATGAGTACGCAACTGGTTACGCATCAGCGGCATTCCAGGACAAATAAAGCCGCCCAGATGCTCGCCATCAGCCGCGATAAAATCTGCGGTTACCGCTGTGCCAAAATCCAGCACCAGGCAAGCACCTCCTGAAGCGAGGTGAAACCCGCCCAGCATCGCCAGCCATCGATCCAGTCCAAGGCGCTCGTAGTCTACGTAACCATTTCTAACACCAGACATCTCGCGAGCAGACTCCGCGCGCATCACCGAAATACCGAACTCCCGCTCGATAATGTCGATCAGCGCGCCGGTTTCTTCGCCAGTCCTTACACTGACCAGTCGGCATTTACGCAGGGAAAGCCGATCAATCGCTCGCAAACTCTCAAGCAGCGCCAAATCAGAGTCGACCACCCCCTCGGAGATCAGGCCGCCGACCGTGGCATTCAGCACGCGCCATTTTATAAAGCTGTTTCCGCAGTCGAGCTCAAGAATCATCACGCAACCTCAGGCTGAGCTCACCACCACTGAATACTTTTTCCACGCCATTCACCCTCAAGCGCAGAGCACCTTGATTGTCGATTCCGAGCACCACGCCATCTATATGGTTGGAGCCTGCAATCAATGAAACCGATCGCTCCTGCCACAAGTGATTTGCCTCCCATTCCGCCCGGAGAACCGAAAAACCACCCATCTGATGACTCTGGATGTAGGCGTCCAGCTGATTACTCAGCTCAACCACCAAGGCATTACGATCGCAGCTATTGCCGGATTCAAGTCGAATCGAGGTCCATTGCTGATCGACTTCATCAGCAACCTGCATATTCACATTGATACCAATTCCCAGCACCACATGACAGACATCCGCCGGATCGCCAATCAGCTCTAGCAGTATGCCGGCGATTTTTTTGTTACTCACCAGCACATCATTGGGCCACTTCAAACCGGCATTAACCACGCCAAAGCTTCGCAAAGCCTGCATCACAGCCAAACCAACAACAAGGCTCAGGCCTTCGAGCTGGCGCATTCCACCATCGATTCGAAGAACAAGGCTGTAATACAGATTTTCAGCGAACGGGCTGACCCATTTACGACCTCTGCGGCCGCGGCCGGAAACCTGCCGCTCAGCAAGAACCAAAAACGGCGCTGAATTGCCCCGGCCAATAGAGCGCAATGCTTCGGCATTAGTCGAGTCGACCGAATCCAGAACGGTCACCGGCCAATTTGGTGCCACTGTCGATATCTTTAGAGAGTCGAGTAGCGTCAATGGCGATGCCAGCTGATATCCCCTCCCCCTGACTTTATGGATAGACAAGCCGAGCTCAGCCTCAAGATGCTGAAGCTGCTTCCATACTGCACTTCGACTTATTCCCAGGGCCTCGCCCAGATCCTGACCAGAATGGAAACGCCCATCCTTCAGAAGGTTCAACAACGTCAGCATGCAGGTCTCGCCTCACAATGAGGCCCGAATAATAGCCATGCCCCGGGCCGTTGCATAGAAATCAAGCAGATACATTTCCTGCGGGCAAAACAAAACCCCAACTGCTTTCGCAATTGGGGTTTTGGAATTTAATCTTGACGATGACCTACTCTCACATGGGGAAACCCCACACTACCATCGGCGATGCATCGTTTCACTGCTGAGTTCGGGATGGGATCAGGTGGTTCCAACGCTCTATGGTCGTCAAGAAATTCGGGTACTGAGTCGTGACCAGAGGGCCTCGCTTCAGCAAATTGGGTATGTGACAGCTGGTGTTTTGTGAACATCGAACTTTCGGTTCGTTTCGTCTTCACACACCGCAATCTGGTCTCTCTCGAGTTCGCAAATTGCTTGGGTGTTATATGGTCAAGCCTCACGGGCAATTAGTATTGGTTAGCTCAACGCCTCACAGCGCTTACACACCCAACCTATCAACGTCGTAGTCTTCGACGGCCCTTCAGGGAACTCAAGGTTCCAGTGAGATCTCATCTTGAGGCAAGTTTCCCGCTTAGATGCTTTCAGCGGTTATCTTTCCCGAACATAGCTACCCGGCAATGCCACTGGCGTGACAACCGGAACACCAGAGGTTCGTCCACTCCGGTCCTCTCGTACTAGGAGCAGCCCCTCTCAAATCTCAAACGTCCACGGCAGATAGGGACCGAACTGTCTCACGACGTTCTAAACCCAGCTCGCGTACCACTTTAAATGGCGAACAGCCATACCCTTGGGACCGGCTTCAGCCCCAGGATGTGATGAGCCGACATCGAGGTGCCAAACACCGCCGTCGATATGAACTCTTGGGCGGTATCAGCCTGTTATCCCCGGAGTACCTTTTATCCGTTGAGCGATGGCCCTTCCATACAGAACCACCGGATCACTAAGACCTACTTTCGTACCTGCTCGACGTGTCTGTCTCGCAGTCAAGCGCGCTTTTGCCTTTATACTCTACGACCGATTTCCGACCGGTCTGAGCGCACCTTCGTACTCCTCCGTTACTCTTTAGGAGGAGACCGCCCCAGTCAAACTACCCACCATACACTGTCCTCGATCCGGATAACGGACCTGAGTTAGAACCTCAAAGTTGCCAGGGTGGTATTTCAAGGATGGCTCCACGCGAACTGGCGTCCACGCTTCAAAGCCTCCCACCTATCCTACACAAGCAAATTCAAAGTCCAGTGCAAAGCTATAGTAAAGGTTCACGGGGTCTTTCCGTCTAGCCGCGGATACACTGCATCTTCACAGCGATTTCAATTTCACTGAGTCTCGGGTGGAGACAGCGCCGCCATCGTTACGCCATTCGTGCAGGTCGGAACTTACCCGACAAGGAATTTCGCTACCTTAGGACCGTTATAGTTACGGCCGCCGTTTACCGGGGCTTCGATCAAGAGCTTCGCGTTAGCTAACCCCATCAATTAACCTTCCGGCACCGGGCAGGCGTCACACCCTATACGTCCACTTTCGTGTTTGCAGAGTGCTGTGTTTTTAATAAACAGTCGCAGCGGCCTGGTATCTTCGACCGGCATGAGCTTACGGAGCAAGTCCTTCACCCTCACCGGCGCACCTTCTCCCGAAGTTACGGTGCCATTTTGCCTAGTTCCTTCACCCGAGTTCTCTCAAGCGCCTTGGTATTCTCTACCCAACCACCTGTGTCGGTTTGGGGTACGGTTCCTGGTTACCTGAAGCTTAGAAGCTTTTCTTGGAAGCATGGCATCAACCACTTCGTGTTCTAAAAGAACACTCGTCATCAGCTCTCGGCCTTAAGATCCCGGATTTACCTAAGATCTCAGCCTACCACCTTAAACTTGGACAACCAACGCCAAGCTGGCCTAGCCTTCTCCGTCCCTCCATCGCAATAACCAGAAGTACAGGAATATTAACCTGTTTTCCATCGACTACGCTTTTCAGCCTCGCCTTAGGGACCGACTAACCCTGCGTCGATTAACGTTGCGCAGGAAACCTTGGTCTTTCGGCGTGGGTGTTTTTCACACCCATTGTCGTTACTCATGTCAGCATTCGCACTTCTGATACCTCCAGCAAGCTTCTCAACTCACCTTCACAGGCTTACAGAACGCTCCTCTACCGCATCATCCGAAGATGATACCCGTAGCTTCGGTGTATGGTTTGAGCCCCGTTACATCTTCCGCGCAGGCCGACTCGACTAGTGAGCTATTACGCTTTCTTTAAAGGGTGGCTGCTTCTAAGCCAACCTCCTAGCTGTCTAAGCCTTCCCACATCGTTTCCCACTTAACCATAACTTTGGGACCTTAGCTGACGGTCTGGGTTGTTTCCCTTTTCACGACGGACGTTAGCACCCGCCGTGTGTCTCCCATGCTCGGCACTTGTAGGTATTCGGAGTTTGCATCGGTTTGGTAAGTCGGGATGACCCCCTAGCCGAAACAGTGCTCTACCCCCTACAGTGATACATGAGGCGCTACCTAAATAGCTTTCGAGGAGAACCAGCTATCTCCGAGCTTGATTAGCCTTTCACTCCGATCCACAGGTCATCCGCTAACTTTTCAACGGTAGTCGGTTCGGTCCTCCAGTTAGTGTTACCCAACCTTCAACCTGCCCATGGATAGATCGCCCGGTTTCGGGTCTATTCCCAGCGACTAGACGCCCTATTAAGACTCGCTTTCGCTACGCCTCCCCTATTCGGTTAAGCTCGCCACTGAAAATAAGTCGCTGACCCATTATACAAAAGGTACGCAGTCACCCAACAAAGTGGGCTCCCACTGCTTGTACGCATACGGTTTCAGGATCTATTTCACTCCCCTCTCCGGGGTTCTTTTCGCCTTTCCCTCACGGTACTAGTTCACTATCGGTCAGTCAGTAGTATTTAGCCTTGGAGGATGGTCCCCCCATATTCAGACAAAGTTTCTCGTGCTCCGTCCTACTCGATTTCATGACTAAGAGATTTTCGCGTACAGGGCTATCACCCACTATGGCCGCACTTTCCAGAGCGTTCCGCTAATCTCAAAGCCACTTAAGGGCTAGTCCCCGTTCGCTCGCCACTACTAAGGGAATCTCGGTTGATTTCTTTTCCTCAGGGTACTTAGATGTTTCAGTTCCCCTGGTTCGCCTCTTGCACCTATGTATTCAGTACAAGATAACCATCTTATGATGGCTGGGTTCCCCCATTCAGACATCTCCGGATCAAAGTCTGTTTGCCGACTCCCCGAAGCTTTTCGCAGGCTACCACGTCTTTCATCGCCTCTGACTGCCAAGGCATCCACCGTATGCGCTTCTTCACTTGACCATATAACCCCAAGCAATCTGGTTATACTGTGAAGACGACATTCGCCGAAAATTCGAATTTCTCAACTAAGAGAACTCACAAATTTTACCTTAGCCTGATCCGTTACCAGTGAAAGTAACGTTCAGTCTATCTTTCTATCACATACCCAAATTTTTAAAGAACGATCTAATCAAAAGACTAGAAATCAATATTCTCAATGGAATACTCATTTCTAAGCTTTCAGAAGCAGTTATATGGTGGAGCCAAGCGGGATCGAACCGCTGACCTCCTGCGTGCAAGGCAGGCGCTCTCCCAGCTGAGCTATGGCCCCATAACAAAATTGGTGGGTCTGGGCAGATTCGAACTGCCGACCTCACCCTTATCAGGGGTGCGCTCTAACCAACTGAGCTACAGACCCAATTTCGAGCGCGTAACTGTTAGCTTGGAGCTATCAGCTTGGAGCTTAAAGCTGCTTCTATCGTCTTCTTCAATGAATCAAGCAATTCGTGTGGGAACTTATGGAGCAGCTGATGTCGTCGATTAAGGAGGTGATCCAGCCGCAGGTTCCCCTACGGCTACCTTGTTACGACTTCACCCCAGTCATGAATCACACCGTGGTAACCGTCCTCCCGAAGGTTAGACTAGCTACTTCTGGTGCAACCCACTCCCATGGTGTGACGGGCGGTGTGTACAAGGCCCGGGAACGTATTCACCGTGACATTCTGATTCACGATTACTAGCGATTCCGACTTCACGCAGTCGAGTTGCAGACTGCGATCCGGACTACGATCGGTTTTATGGGATTAGCTCCACCTCGCGGCTTGGCAACCCTTTGTACCGACCATTGTAGCACGTGTGTAGCCCAGGCCGTAAGGGCCATGATGACTTGACGTCATCCCCACCTTCCTCCGGTTTGTCACCGGCAGTCTCCTTAGAGTGCCCACCATAACGTGCTGGTAACTAAGGACAAGGGTTGCGCTCGTTACGGGACTTAACCCAACATCTCACGACACGAGCTGACGACAGCCATGCAGCACCTGTCTCAATGTTCCCGAAGGCACCAATCCATCTCTGGAAAGTTCATTGGATGTCAAGGCCTGGTAAGGTTCTTCGCGTTGCTTCGAATTAAACCACATGCTCCACCGCTTGTGCGGGCCCCCGTCAATTCATTTGAGTTTTAACCTTGCGGCCGTACTCCCCAGGCGGTCAACTTAATGCGTTAGCTGCGCCACTAAGAGCTCAAGGCTCCCAACGGCTAGTTGACATCGTTTACGGCGTGGACTACCAGGGTATCTAATCCTGTTTGCTCCCCACGCTTTCGCACCTCAGTGTCAGTATCAGTCCAGGTGGTCGCCTTCGCCACTGGTGTTCCTTCCTATATCTACGCATTTCACCGCTACACAGGAAATTCCACCACCCTCTACCATACTCTAGCTCGACAGTTTTGAATGCAGTTCCCAGGTTGAGCCCGGGGATTTCACATCCAACTTAACGAACCACCTACGCGCGCTTTACGCCCAGTAATTCCGATTAACGCTTGCACCCTCTGTATTACCGCGGCTGCTGGCACAGAGTTAGCCGGTGCTTATTCTGTCGGTAACGTCAAAATTGCAGAGTATTAATCTACAACCCTTCCTCCCAACTTAAAGTGCTTTACAATCCGAAGACCTTCTTCACACACGCGGCATGGCTGGATCAGGCTTTCGCCCATTGTCCAATATTCCCCACTGCTGCCTCCCGTAGGAGTCTGGACCGTGTCTCAGTTCCAGTGTGACTGATCATCCTCTCAGACCAGTTACGGATCGTCGCCTTGGTGAGCCATTACCTCACCAACTAGCTAATCCGACCTAGGCTCATCTGATAGCGCAAGGCCCGAAGGTCCCCTGCTTTCTCCCGTAGGACGTATGCGGTATTAGCGTTCCTTTCGAAACGTTGTCCCCCACTACCAGGCAGATTCCTAGGCATTACTCACCCGTCCGCCGCTGAATCCAGGAGCAAGCTCCTCTCATCCGCTCGACTTGCATGTGTTAGGCCTGCCGCCAGCGTTCAATCTGAGCCATGATCAAACTCTTCAGTTCAAACATCTTTGGGTTTTTAAGAAACCCTAAACTTGGCTCAGCAATCGTTGGTTACATCTTTGATTTCTCGCGGAGTAACTTGTGATGCTGATAATCTTGTTGACTATCAGTCTGACTCCACAAGCACCCACACGAATTGCTTGATTCAGTTGTTAAAGAGCGGTTGGTTAAGATCTTTCGTCTCAACCGAGGCGCGCATTCTACAGCAGCCTCATTTGCTGTCAAGTGATTATTTTCAGAAGTTTTCGAAGATTTCTTCAACAACTTCAACCACTTGCGCTTCCGATCTCTCGTCAGCGGGAGGCGAATTCTACAGCGTTACACGCTGCTGTCAACACCTCTTTTTCAACTTCCTTTTGGCTTCGATGAACTGAAGCAACCTGCCGCCGAAACCTACATAACTCATTGAATCTCAAGGAGTTTTCCGTTTCGACTGCGCCGGAAGTGGGGCGAATTATAGACTTCTAAAATTCGCCGTCAAGACCTATTTTCAACTTTACTCGGATTTCAGCGTGATACGTGCAAACGCCTTCTTGCCTGCCTGGCAAACGTGGGTTGCGCCCAGTACATATATAAAGGAGCGATCAACCACCTCACCATCAACGCGCACACCGCCGGACGCCAACAGGTCGCGCGCCGCTGCCGAGTTCTTCACCAGACCTGCTTTATTAAGGACAGCCGCGATCGGCATATCTTCAGCAGAAGCCAGCTCGATCTCCGGCAGATCATCCGGCAGCTCGCCATCCTTCATGCGGTTACCCGCCGCGCGATGAGCATTGGCCGCAGCTTCTTCACCATGGAAACGCGCAACGATCTCTTCCGCCAGTTTGATTTTGACATCACGCGGATTGGCGCCCGCTTCTACATCGGCACGCAGCGCATTGATCTCATCCATCGAACGGAAGCTCAGCAGCTCAAAGTAACGCCACATCAGCGCGTCCGGAATAGAAACCAGCTTGCTGTACATAACGCCCGGCGCTTCCTGAATACCGACATAGTTGCCCAACGACTTGGACATCTTCTTCACGCCATCCAGACCTTCAAGCAGCGGCATGGTCAGAATGCACTGAGCCTCTTGACCATAACCACGCTGCAGCTCACGCCCCATCAGCAAGTTGAACTTCTGATCGGTACCGCCCAATTCAACGTCTGCACGCAAAGCCACCGAGTCGTAACCCTGAACCAGCGGATAGAGGAACTCGTGAATAGCGATCGGCTGATTGGTGGTGTAACGCTTGTCGAAGTCATCACGCTCAAGCATGCGCGCGACGGTGTATTGCGAAGTCAGGCGAATGAAGTCCGCCGGCCCCATCTGATCCATCCAGGTGGAATTGAACGCGACTTCGGTTTTCGCCGGATCGAGAATCTTGAACACCTGAGTCTTGTAGGTCTCGGCGTTTTCCAGAACCTGCTCGCGAGTCAGCGGCGGACGCGTGACGCTCTTGCCGCTCGGATCACCGATCATCCCGGTGAAATCACCTATAAGGAAGATCACTTGATGCCCCAGTTCCTGGAACTGACGCAGCTTATTAATAAGCACCGTGTGACCCAAGTGCAGATCCGGAGCGGTTGGATCAAAACCAGCCTTGATACGCAGCGGCTGGCCGCGCTTGAGCTTCTCGATCAGCTCGGACTCGACCAATAGTTCTTCCGCACCACGTTTAATCAGCGCTAGCTGCTCTTCAACCGACTTCATAACAGACCCGCAAGGCTCAGATTCAAAGGGAACCAACCATACAAGATCGCGCACCAATTACAAGTTTTGCCCGGCGCACGGACACCAATCCACAGACACGCTGTCTGTAGACTTGCTTCAGAGATGATTTGGTTATATTTTATACAGTTATTTCATCTTCATCATGTCATTCATCTTTTCCAATTCATCATTTTTCAAAGTCAAAATTACCTATGACCACAGAACCGTCTAAAGCGCCGCCGCTTTACCCGAAGACCCACCTGCTCGCCGCAAGTGGAATCGCCGCCCTTCTTAGCCTGGCTCTCCTGGTATTCCCTTCCAGTGATGTTGAAGCCAAAAAGACGACCCTGAGCCTTGAACTGGAAAGTCCTGCTGAACAACTGACACAAGATCAAGACGCTGCTGACGCGACTCAAGCCACAAACGAGCCAGTAGCTTCGCCATTTGCTCAAATCGAAAACAGCGACGAAAACTCCCCACAAACCGCAGAAGCAGCACCAGCACCAGCACCAGCACCAGCCGCTGAAAAACCAAAAGCACCTGGTCATCGTGAAGTCATCGTTGCCAAGGGCGATACACTGTCGACTTTGTTCGAAAAGGTCGGCCTGCCTGCCGCTTCCGTTCATGAAGTTCTGGCCAGCGACAAACAGGCCAAACAGTTCAGCCAGTTAAAGCACGGCCAGAAACTCGAATTCGAATTGGATCCTGAAGGCCAACTGACCAGCCTGCACAGCAAGGTCAGCGATGTCGAAATCATTACCCTGACCAAGAATGACAAGGGTTATGCCTTCAACCGGGTTACCGCAAAACCCACCGTTCGCACCGCTTACGTACACGGTGTGATCAACAGCTCGCTTTCACAATCCGCGGCCCGTGCCGGCCTTTCGCACAGCCTGACCATGGATATGGCCAGCGTCTTTGGCTACGACGTCGACTTTGCTCAGGACATCCGCCAGGGCGACGAATTCGATGTGATCTACGAGCAGAAAGTGGTCAACGGCAAGTCCGTGGGCAATGGCCCGATCCTGTCAGCACGCTTCACCAACCGCGGCAAAACCTACACCGCCGTGCGATACACCAACAAGCAAGGCAACAGCAGCTACTACACGGCTGATGGCAATAGCATGCGCAAGGCGTTCATCCGTACACCGGTGGACTTCGCCCGCATCAGCTCCAAGTTCTCCATGGGCCGCAAGCACCCTATCCTCAACAAGATCCGCGCCCACAAAGGCGTCGATTACGCTGCGCCACGCGGTACGCCGATCAAGGCTGCCGGCGATGGCAAAGTACTGCTGGCCGGGCGCCGCGGTGGCTACGGCAACACGGTGATCATCCAGCACGGCAACACTTACCGCACGCTGTACGGCCACATGCAAGGCTTCGCCAAAGGCGTGAAGACTGGCGGCTCCGTGAAGCAGGGCCAAGTTATCGGCTACATCGGCACCACTGGCCTCTCGACCGGCCCGCACTTGCACTATGAGTTCCAGGTCAACGGTGTTCACGTCGATCCGCTGGGACAGAAGCTGCCAATGGCTGATCCGATTGCCAAAGCAGAACGTGCTCGCTTCCTCGCACAGAGCCAACCGCTGATGGCGCGCATGGATCAAGAAAAGGCCACCATGCTGGCCTCGAGCAAGCGCTAAGTCATGGCCCTGTATATCGGCGTAATGTCCGGAACCAGCCTCGACGGTCTGGACATTGCCCTGATCGAACAGACCTCGGCGATCAAACTGATCGCCACGCACTACATTCCCATGCCTGAAACCCTGCGCACCGAGCTGCTTGGCTTGTGCGCCAGCGGTCATGACGAAATCGCCCGCTCGGCGATTGCCCAGCAGAACTGGGTGAAGGTCGCTGCGCAGGGCATTCATACCCTCCTCGGTGAGCAGCAACTCAAACCCCAAGAGATTCGTGCGATCGGCAGCCACGGCCAGACTATCCGCCATGAACCGGCGCGCGGTTTCACCGTGCAGATCGGCAATCCTGCCCTGCTGACCGAACTCACAGGTATTACCGTAGTCAGCGACTTCCGCAGCCGCGATGTCGCAGCCGGAGGCCAAGGTGCTCCGCTGGTTCCCGCATTCCATGAAGCTTTGTTCGAAGAGCGTACCGGCAACCAGGCTGTCTTGAATGTCGGCGGTTTCAGCAATCTCAGTCTGATTGAGCCGACCAAGCCTGTAGCCGGTTTCGACTGTGGCCCTGGGAATGTGCTGATGGACGCCTGGATTCAGCAGCAGCGCGGCGAAAACTATGATCGCAATGGCGACTGGGCAAAATCGGGCTCTGTTGAGCCGACCCTGTTGAAAGCACTGCTCAGCGATCCATTCTTCATCACCAAAGGCCCGAAAAGTACCGGCCGTGAAGTGTTCAACCTGCCTTGGCTGGAGCAACATCTCTCGCACCTGCCAGCCTTTGCTGCCGAGAACGTGCAAGCCACACTGCTTGAACTGACCGCACTGACCATTATTGATTCGCTGCAAAGCGCTCAGCCCGACACTGAAGAGCTGCTGGTCTGCGGCGGCGGCGCGCACAACGCCACACTGATGGAGCGTCTGGCAGACCTGCTGCCAAACGCAACGGTCGCCAGCACCGCGACACATGGCGTTGATCCGGACTGGGTTGAAGCCATGGCCTTCGCCTGGCTGGCCCATTGCTGTCTTGAAGGTATCGCCGCCAACCGCCCAAGCGTCACCGGCGCACGCGGCCTTCGGGTACTCGGCGCCATCTACCCGGCCTGATTACATCGCACACAGCAAAACGCCGCAGAACCGTAAGGCTCTGCGGCGTTTTGTTATCTGAAGCGCGGCGCGATCAGATCGAGAACGAAGACCCGCAACCACACGTCGTGGTGGCGTTCGGGTTCTTGATCACGAAGCGCGAGCCTTCCAGACCTTCCTGGTAATCCACTTCAGCACCGGCCAGGTACTGGAAGCTCATCGGATCCACTACCAGACTCACGCCTTCGCGCTCGACGATAGTGTCGTCCTCGGCCACATCTTCATCGAAGGTGAAACCGTACTGAAACCCTGAACAACCGCCGCCCGTAACGAATACGCGCAGCTTCAAGCGATCATTCCCCTCTTCATCGACCAGGCTCTTCACCTTGTGCGCGGCACCGTGGGTGAATTGCAAAGCCGTGGGGGTGAAGGATTCGACGCTCATGCTGACTATCTCCCGGCGTTACGCCGCCATAATGCGTGATGACGCGCATTATCCGCTTGTCCGAGAAAATCGGTCAACTATTGTTACGGTATATCAATAAACCCGATCAACTGTTCAGAATGCAAAAAGGCCCGTTTGACGGGCCTTTTTGCTGTGCGGCTTAAAGTGTTACGGCAGCATACCGGCGTGGGACAATCCGAAGCGCTCGTCCAGACCGAACAGGATGTTCATGTTCTGCACCGCTTGGCCCGACGCGCCTTTGACCAGATTGTCGATCACCGACAACACCACCACCAGATCGCCATCCTGAGGACGGTGAACGGCAATGCGGCAAACGTTGGCGCCGCGCACGCTACGGGTTTCCGGGTGGCTACCGGCAGGCATCACGTCGACGAACGGTTCATTGGCATAACGCTTTTCAAACAGCGCCTGCAGATCCACCGAACGATCAACCACGGTCGCGTAGAGCGTGGAGTGAATACCACGGATCATCGGGGTCAGGTGCGGAACGAAGGTCAGACCGACATCCTTACCCGCTGCACGACGCAGACCCTGGCGAATTTCCGGCAGGTGACGGTGACCTTTTACCGCGTACGCCTTCATGCTTTCCGACGTTTCGGAGTACAAGGAGCCTACAGCCGCACCACGACCGGCACCGCTGACGCCGGACTTGCAGTCGGCGATCAGACGCGAAGTATCAGCCAGACCCGCCTCCAGCAATGGCAGGAAACCCAGCTGCGTTGCGGTCGGATAGCAACCTGGCACCGCGATCAGACGGGCGTTCTTGATCTGCTCGCGATTGACTTCCGGCAGACCGTAAACCGCTTCGTCCAGCAACTCAGGCGCGCCGTGCGGCTGACCGTACCACTTGGCCCACTCTTCAGCGTCTTGCAGACGGAAATCGGCCGACAGGTCGATGACCTTGGTGCCCGCTGCCAGCAATTCGCCCGCCAGCGCGTGCGCAACACCGTGCGGTGTGGCGAAGAACACTACGTCACAAGCGCCGAGGGTCTTGATGTCCGGCACGCTGAAGGCGAGGCCATCGTAGTGGCCGCGCAGGTTCGGGTACATGTCAGCCACGGCCAGACCGGCCTCGGATCGGGAAGTGATGACAACCACTTCTGCCTGCGGATGCTGCGCCAACAGACGCAGCAGTTCGACACCGGTGTAACCCGTGCCGCCGACGATACCGACCTTGACCATAACCTGCCCTCAAAGAACCCACTGGAAAGCCGTCGATAATAGGGGCCGCGCGCGCCTGCGACAACCGTCAAGGTGACGTGCGGATGCTCAAGCCTCTACTATCCGGCTTACCGTGAACCTGGAATAACTAAAAATGCTCTATCTATGGATCAAAGCTTTTCACATTGTCAGCATCGTTTGCTGGTTTGCCGGGCTGTTCTACTTGCCGCGTCTGTTCGTGTATCACGCGCAAAGCGAAGACACGCTCAGCAAAGAACGCTTCAGCCTCATGGAGCGCAAGCTGTATCGCGGCATCATGGGCCCGGCGATGATCGCCACGCTGATCTTTGGCGGCTGGCTGATCTATCTCAATCCGAGCATCTTCAGCATGGGTGGCTGGATTCACGCCAAACTGACCCTCGTCGTCTTGCTGATCGGCTACCACCACATGTGCGGCGCGCAGGTAAAACGTTTTGCCCGTGGCGAAAACACCCGCAGCCATGTCTTTTATCGCTGGTTCAATGAAGTGCCGGTTCTGATATTGCTGGCTATCGTAATTCTGGTCGTGGTCAAGCCGTTCTAACTTCAACAACTACCGATCTTTGGGGTTTCCATAATGTCGCTGCCCGCTTTGCTCGAACAACGTCTGCGCCTGCCTGTAGTAGCGGCACCGATGTTTCTGATTTCCAACCCTGAGCTGGTGCTCGCCTGCTGCCGCAATGGCGTGGTCGGCAGTTTTCCAGCCTTGAACCAGCGCGAAAGCAGCGGATTCAAAGCCTGGCTGGAACAGATCGAAGCGGGCTTGGCGACACTGGACAACCCGGCGCCGTATGCGGTGAACCTGATCGTGCATAACAGCAACCCGCGCCTGCAGGCCGACCTGAACATCTGCGTCGAACACAAAGTGCCGATCGTCATCACCAGTCTCGGCGCGGTGAAGGAACTGGTCGACGCGGTGCACAGCTATGGCGGCCTGGTGTTCCATGACGTCACCACTCGCCGACATGCCGAGAAAGCGGCCGAGGCGGGTGTCGACGGTTTGATCGCCGTGGCGGCCGGCGCCGGGGGACATGCCGGGACCTGGAGTCCGTTTGCATTGATCGCCGAGATCCGCCAGTTCTTCGATAAAACCCTGCTGCTTGCAGGATGTCTTAACCACGGTCATGAGATTCTTGCCGCACAGCTGCTCGGCGCGGATTTGGCCTACTTCGGTACGCGATTTATCGGTACCACAGAAAGTCACGCGCCCGACGCCTACAAGGAGATGCTGCTGACAGCCAAGGCATCCGACATCATCCATACTCCAGCGGTGTCGGGCGTGCCGGCGAGTTTTATGCGTCAGAGCCTGGAGGCGGCCGGTTTCGATATGGCTGCTCTGCAAGGCAAAGGCGAAGTGAATTTCGGTGACAAGTTGAAGCCGATCAGCGATGAGGCCAAAGCCTGGAAAACCGTGTGGTCGGCCGGTCAAGGCGTAGGGCAGATCGATGACCTGCCGAGTGTGGATCAATTGATCGCACGGCTGGACGCCGAGTATCGCCAGGCACAGGAACGCGCAGCCCAGCTACCGCAACGCTGGCCGCGCTAAGAAAAATCGGGTCAGCCCCGCTGGGCTGGCCTTACACTGCTGACCTTTCAATTTATTCGCGACAAGGATGCCTCGGCCATGAGCGAACCCCGTTACAAGATCGTGTTCGACGGTGCTCTACAGCCCGGTGTCGATATCACCACTGCCAAACTCAATGTGGCGGATCTGTTCAAAAGCGATGTGACCGCGATCGAACGCCTGTTCAGTGGCCGCAGCGTCGCGCTCAAGCGTGATTTGTCCCACAGCGATGCGCAAACCTATCTGCAAGCGCTGAGCAAAACCGGGATCGACGCACGCATTGAAGCTGAAACGGCAATCGAGCTGAACCTGGCGGATGTCCATGAACACACCGCCGCTGTGGCCGAACCGGACTCGCCGTATGCACCGCCTCGCGCAAGCGTTGGCGAAAGCCAGGCGGAGTTCGCCACGCCTAAGCCGTTCAGCGTCGAAGGCCGAATCGGACGCCTGCGCTTTCTGGCGTGGACAATGGTCCTGAGTCTGGTGACCTTACCCATTGTTGGCGTGTTCGCCCTGCTGGCTCTGGGGCTGGTCGCGGGGGACTCCACCACTGGCCTGATCATTGGCGGGATCTTCGCGTTCTTCCTGTTTATCGCTTTCCTGATTGTCAGCATCCTGTTCAGCATTCAGCGTCTGCACGACATCGGTTGGTCGGGCTGGCTCTGGCTACTGAATCTGGTGCCATTCGTGGGCAGTTTCTTTCCGCTGGTGATCATGGTCGTGCCGGGCAACACCGGCGCCAACCGTTACGGCCCTCCCCCGCCGCCCAACAGCACCGCCGTGAAAGTGCTGTGTTCCCTGTGGATCGTGTTCTTCGCGCTGGTGTTCGCCGGCGGCATGCTTGGCGGGATCTCGGCCATCCAGCAGGAGTACGAAAGCAACCTGGAGAGCAGCTACGAAAGTGGCTCGGTGACCACTGATGAAGTCGAAGTAGAGGTCGAAACGCCTGCGGATTCCGCCGACGAGGCAGCCGAAGCGGCGCAGGCCCCTGTAGACTCTGCGAAAGAATGAACAGCGCTCCCCGCCGTGACACCCGCGTCGCCGGCGCGGAGCTGTTGCGATGGAGAATTGCATGACCCGTTACGCACTGATCACCGGCGCCTCCAGCGGCATCGGCCTGGCGATGGCCGAAGCACTGGCCCGGCGTGGCCGCAGCCTGATTCTGGTGGCAAGACAGCGTGATCAGCTGGAAAGCATTGCGATCGAATTGACCCAGCGTTTTGGCGTCGAGGTACTGTTCCGCGCCTGCGATCTGGGCGAGCCATTGCGTCTGTCCGGCTTCCTGCTGGAGCTCGAAGAAGGTGATCGGCAGATCGACTTGCTGGTCAATTGCGCCGGTATCGGCACCTGCGGCCCGTTCCTTGCGCAAGACTGGATGACCGAGCAGGATCTGATCGAAGTAAACATTCTCGCCCTCACCCGCCTTTGCCACGCCATCGGCAATAGCATGGCGTTGCAGGGTGGCGGGCAGATTCTCAATGTCGCCTCGGTGGCCGCGTTCAATCCCGGCCCATGGATGAGTACTTACTACGCCAGCAAGGCCTATGTGCTGCACTTCTCCGAAGCCTTGCGAGTTGAGCTAAAACAGAGTGCTGTGAAGGTTTCGGTGCTCTGTCCAGGCCCGACGCGCACGGCATTTTTCCGTACGGCACAACTCGACAGCGACAAACTCAAAGACAGCAAATTGCTGATGAGCCCTGAGGAAGTCGCGCTGTACACCGTGCGCGCCCTCGACAAGAACCGGGCGATCATCATTCCGGGAAGACGCAATCGATGCTTCGCCTTCCTGCCGAGATTGGGTTCGCGCTGGCTCAACCGCACCATTGTCGGCATGGTCAACAAGGCTTACTGCCCGCGCTGAAATGCCCTACAGGTAAAACACTGGGCGGGATAAGCCGCCCTGCGTACACTCAGACCAGCCCAAACAACGGAGAAAACAGCAGTGGATACTCTGTTCACCAAGATCATCAACCGGGAAATCCCGGCCAAGATCATTTACGAGGACGACCAGGTTCTGGCGTTCCACGACATCGCCCCTCAGGCACCGGTACATTTCCTGGTGATCCCGAAAAAACCAGTGCGCACCCTCAATGACCTGACCGAAGACGACAAGGCACTGGCCGGGCATATCCTCTTCACTGCACAGCGCCTGGCGCTGGAGCTGGGCTGCGAAGACGGTTTCCGCGTGGTGATGAACTGCAATGAAAAGGGTGGGCAAACTGTCTACCACATTCATATGCACGTACTCGGGCAGCGCCAGATGAACTGGCCACCGGGCTGATCCACACCCCATCTCCCTGTGGGAGCGAGCCTGCTCGCGAAGACTTCGGCACATTCAATGTATCAGTGCCTGATACTCCGCCTTCGCGAGCAGGCTCGCTCCCACAAAAAAGCATGACCGCGCAGCAAATGACCCAGCGCAAACCTTCCCCGGCCGATTCGGTTAAACTGGCCGTCGAGATTCTTCACGGAGGTCAGCATGACTACCCAACGTCACTACTCGCCAATTGACCGTCTTCTGCTGCAAGCCGATGCCGCGATGCGTACCCTGCTGCCGTTCAGTGGCCAGCCGTACCGTCCATCGCCGGCGATTTTGCAACCGGATACGCAAATGAGCGACGAAGACACCCGCCACGTCGCCGGCCTGATGCGCATCAACCATACCGGTGAAGTCTGCGCCCAGGCGCTGTATCAGGGGCAGGCGTTGACTGCCAAGCTCCCGCAGGTACGCGAGGCCATGGAGCACGCTGCCGAAGAAGAGATTGATCATCTGGTCTGGTGCGAACAGCGTATTCATCAGTTGGGCAGCCACACCAGTGTGCTCAACCCGCTGTTTTACGGGATGTCGTTCGGGATTGGCGCGGTGGCTGGGTTGATCAGCGACAAGGTCAGCCTCGGGTTTGTTGCGGCGACCGAGCATCAGGTGTGCAAGCATCTGAACGAGCATCTGGAACAATTACCGGCCGAGGACGAAAAGTCCCGGGCGATTCTGGAGCAGATGCGCATTGATGAAGAACATCATGCCGAAAGTGCTTTGGAGGCTGGAGGTTTCCGTTTTCCGGCGCCGGTGAAGTTCGGGATGAGTATTCTGGCCAAGGTGATGACCAAAAGTACTTATCGGATCTGAGAACGGTATTGCTGCAAAGAGCCCCTCGCGAGCAGGCTCGCTCCCACAGAGGGGGATTGGCAGAAATGAAAAAGGCGACCGAAAGGTCGCCTTTTTTTGTGCCCGGGAATCTTAGGTCGGCATGTTGCGCGCGTAGAAGATTTCGAGCATTTCGTGTTTCACCCGATCGGTCACCTGAGCGCGTTGCTCGGGGGACAGGTTGCTGGTGGCGTCGCCAAACAGGTAGTTATCCAGTTCGAAGTTCTTCAGCAGCATTTTGGTGTGGAACAGGTTTTCCTGGTACACGTTCACGTCGGTCATCTGGTACGCGTCGCGAGTGTCTTCGGAAAGGTAGTTCTGGATCGAGTTGATCTCGTGGTCGATGAAGTGCTTGTTGCCTTCAACGTCACGGGTGAAGCCGCGCACACGATAGTCCACAGTCACGATGTCCGAATCGAACTGGTGAATGAGGAAATTGAGCGCTTTCAGCGGTGAGATGACACCACAAGTCGACACGTCGATGTCCACACGGAACGTTGCAATACCGTCGTCCGGATGGATTTCCGGGTAGGTGTGCACCGTGATGTGGCTCTTGTCGAGGTGGACCAGGATAATTTCGGGCAATGGGCCCGGCGACTCTTCAATCTGGCTTTCAGTCGGGGTTACCGGCTCTTCAGAAATCAGAATCGTGACGCTGGCGCCCTGAGGTTCGTAGTCCTGACTGGCAATGTTCAGGATGTTGGCACCAATGATCTCAACAACTTCTGTGAGAATCTGCGTCAGGCGTTTCGCGTTGTACTCTTGATTGATGTACTCAACGTAAGCCTGCTGGTCTTGCGGGGTTTCCGCGTAGCAGATGTCATAGATGTTGAAGCTCAAGGTCTTTGTCAGGTTATTGAACCCGTGGAGCTTGAGTTTGCTTTTCACCGTTAAAAACTCTCTATGTATGCGGCCCGGCCGCGTGATCAAGCATGCCCGTCAAGTGCGAACAACGCACCTGCGTAGGACGGTTAACACCTCTTCGCGATGGCGATTTTGGTTATCTGTTCAGGCGGCTGACCCATCGATTGACCGATCACTGCCCTGAAAAAAGTGGCGCATTATGCAGACGTCAGCGGGGGATCGCCAGAGTCTGCACTGCTTTTATGATAGTTGAATGTCGCTTCAACCGAGTTCGACGATTTCGTAATCGTGAGTGATCGCCACGCCAGCCGCGCCAAGCATGATCGAGGCCGAGCAATACTTCTCTGCAGACAACTCGATCGCACGTTTGACCTGGGCTTCTTTCAAGCCACGGCCCTTGACCACAAAGTGCATATGAATCTTGGTGAACACCTTCGGATCTTCGGTCGCGCGCTCGGCTTCGAGGAACGCTTCGCAGCTTTCAACAGCCTGGCGGGACTTCTTCAGGATGCTGACCACGTCGAAATTGCTGCAACCGCCCACACCGAGCAAGAGCATTTCCATCGGGCGAACACCCAGATTACGACCACCGGCGTCCGGTGGACCGTCCATGACCACGACATGACCGCTGCCGGATTCGCCGAGGAACATGGCTTCGCCAGCCCATTGGATGCGTGCCTTCATCGCCCAGACTCCACTGTAAAAAAAGGGTCGCCAGCTTAGCACAGGGCTTTGCCCGGACAGCGAGCAACGTTCCTAGGACCAGATGCCTCTGCGCTGTAGGTAATTTCTCGAATTTGCGACGAAGTGTCTGTTAAGCTGGCGCCAATTCGCTGGCGCCCATGTCAGCTGTGTAGCGACCGCCTTCAGCGCCTCATAAAAAAACCAAACATCACCGTGCAGTCTTTTCGGGATACAACCATGGTTGCTATTACCCCCACACCCAAAATCAAGAACCTCGACAAACTGCTGATGCATTGTCAGCGCCGTCGTCATGCAGCCAAAAGCAACATCATCTGTGCGGGCGATCGTTCGGACACGCTGTACTTCATCATCAAGGGTTCGGTGACGATCCTGATCGAGGATGACGACGGTCGGGAGATGATCATCGCTTACCTCAACGCCGGGGATTTCTTTGGCGAACTGGGCCTGTTCGAGCAAGCGGGACAGGAACAGGAACGCAGCGCCTGGGTTCGGGCCAAAGTTGAATGCGAAACAGCGGAAATCAGCTACGCCAAGTTCCGCGAATTGTCGCAGCAGGATCCGGACATTCTTTTCGTACTCAGCGGACAAATCGCACAACGACTGCGCAACACCACGCGCAAGGTCGGCGATCTGGCGTTCTTCGATGTAACCGGTCGAGTCGCGCGTTGCCTGCTGGAACTGTGCAAACAACCGGATGCGATGACCCACCCGGACGGCATGCAGATCAAGGTGACCCGTCAGGAAATCGGCCGGATTGTCGGTTGTTCACGGGAGATGGTCGGCCGCGTGCTCAAGGATCTTGAGGAACGTAACCTGGTCGATGTGAAAGGCAAGACCATGGTGGTCTTCGGTACGCGCTAAGCCCGAAAGTCAGGCGCTGTAGATCTGCGCCAGCATCAATCGAAACAGCTCATCGAGACGCGCCAAGGCCTGTGGCGCGTTGAATTTCTCATGCAGGCCGATGTGGCTTTCAGCCCGCACGCGTTGCTCCAGGCCGCACACTTCATTGAAGCGATTGACCGCCGCGACCATCGAGTCGCGCTCGTTATCCATCAGCATCGCACCGTGCACCAGGCCCACCGGACGTTGCCCGCCCTGACTCTGGCGCCAGCGCTGGGCCGTGCCGACCATTTTGCGACCGTCCAGATTGACGTTGAAGCGACCGTCGCAGAATGCGCCATCGATTTCACCCAACGATGATGTGCCGCCCAATTCATCCAGCAACTGACAGATCGGATCGCAGAGACGGTGGTAGCCGGTTTCGATGCGGTTCAGGTCGCCTTCGCTGCGTGGTGGCGCATAGACCAGGGCGATGTTGATCGTCGCCGCTGATTGCGGGACGGGCTCGCCACCGGTTTCGCGTAGCAGGACGGGCCAGCCAGCGGCGGCTGAGACTTCGCAGGCGTGGTCGAACGCGGCGAGGCGATTGAGGCGGCGAGGCATGACCAACGCACGATCGCTGGGTTGCCAGAATAGAAGGCCGAATTCTGCGTCGCCGGCGCAGACCGAGGCCAGCAAGTCTTGTTCGGCTTGCAGACCGGCTTCGATGGTCAGGGAGGTTGGCAGCGACATAACAGGCTCCGGCAACATGGAAATCATTAGCGGTTTCGATGGACCCTTCGCTAGCAAGCTCGCTCCCACATTGGAATGCATTTCCCCTGGGGGAGTGAGCCTGCTCGCGATGGTCTCGACTCGGTCTAGAGCGAATCAGTCGAGGGTCGAACCGCTGATGGAAGTGCCACGCTCCGGGAAGAACAGTCGCTGCAGTTCAGTGCCCGGATTCTCCGCACGCATGAACGCTTCACCCACCAGGAACGAATACACTTCGCTGATTTCCATCAACTCGACATCGGCACGATTGAGAATACCGCTCTCGGTAATCATCAGGCGATCGCGCGGAATGCGCGGCAGCAGGTCGAGGGTGGTTTCCAGGCTGACGTCGAAGGTGTGCAGGTTACGGTTGTTGACCCCGACCAGCGGCGTGTCGAGGGTTTTCAACGCACGCTCCAGCTCATCGCCATCGTGCACTTCGACCAACACATCGAGACCGACGCTTTTGGCGACAGCGGCCAGCTCGGCCATTTTCACGTCATCCAGTGCGGAGACGATCAGCAGCACACAGTCAGCACCCAGCGCGCGGGCTTCGACGATCTGGTAAGGATCGATCATGAAGTCCTTGCGAATCACCGGCAGTTTGCACGCGGCCCGGGCCTGTTGCAGATAAGCATCGGCGCCCTGGAAGTAATCGATGTCGGTCAGCACGGACAGACAGGTCGCCCCGCCCTTCTCGTAGCTTTTGGCGATGTCGGCCGGAATGAAGTTCTCGCGGATAACACCTTTGCTCGGCGAGGCCTTTTTGATTTCGGCAATGACCGCGGGCTGCTTCTTCTTGGCTTGCGCCAGCAACGCCTGGGCAAAACCACGGGGTGCATCGGCCGCCTTGGCCAGACTTTCCAGCTCACTCAGGCTCACACGGGCGCTACGCTCGGCGACTTCCTGAACCTTGCGGGCCAGAATGTTTTCCAGAACCGTCGGTACACTCATCCCTCATTCTCCACTTTGAATACCGCGGTAAAGGCACCCAGCTCCTCGAGTTTTTCCCGAGCGAGGCCGGTGTGCAGGGCGTCGTGCGCAAGCTCCACACCCTGTTTCAAACTACTCGCCACGTCAGCGGCATACAGCGCCGCACCGGCATTGAGCACAATCATTTCGGCTGCTTTCTGGCCGTTTTCGGTTTTGCGCTTGCCGAGAGCATCACGGATCAGCGCCAGCGACGCCTCCGGGCCTTCGACCGACAGACCGTGCAGGCTCTGGCTCTTCATGCCGAGATCTTCCGGCTCGACCCAATACTCGGTGATTTCGTTGTTCTTCAACTCGGCAACAAAAGTCGGCGCGGCAAGACTGAACTCGTCCAGGCCGTCCTTCGAATGCACCACCAGTACATGCTTGCTGCCCAGGCGCTGCAAGACTTCGGCCAATGGCCGGCACAATGCCTGAGTGAACACGCCCACCACCTGATGTTTCACACCGGCCGGATTCGTAAGCGGGCCGAGCATGTTGAACAGCGTACGCAAGCCAAGATCGCGGCGCGGGCCGGCGGCGTACTTCATGGCTTTGTGGTGGGTCTGGGCAAACATGAAACCGATGCCGACGTTGTCGATGCAACGCGCGACTTGCACCGGCGTCAGGTTCAGATAGATGCCGGCGGCTTCCAGCAAGTCGGCGCTGCCGCTCTTGCCCGATACCGCGCGGTTGCCGTGCTTGGCCACGGTGCAACCGGCTGCCGCTACGACAAACGAAGAGGCGGTGGATACGTTGAAGATGTTCGCGCCGTCACCGCCGGTGCCGACCACATCGACCACGCCGTCGAGGGCTTTCAGTTCAACTTGATCGGCCAGCTCACGCATCACCGACACGGCGCCGACGATTTCGTCGATGCTCTCGCTCTTCATGCGCATGGCCATCATGAACGCGCCGATCTGCGCGTCGGTGCATTGGCCGGTCATGATTTCGCGCATCACGTCGCGCATTTCATCGGTGCTGAGGTCGAGGTGATCGACGATACGGCTCAGGGCTGTCTTGATATTCATGGGAAGTCCTTAGCGCGTGCCGCCGGTTTGTTTGAGGAAGTTGGCAAACAGTTCATGGCCCTGCTCGGTCAGGATCGACTCGGGGTGAAACTGTACGCCCTCAATGTTCAGGGTCTTGTGACGCAGGCCCATGATTTCGTCGACCGAACCGTCATCGTGCTGGGTCCATGCGGTCAGTTCCAGGCAATCGGGCAACGTGTCGTGCTTGACGATCAGCGAGTGGTAACGGGTGACGGTCAGCGGATGATTGAGGCCGGCGAAAACGCCCTTGTCCTCGTGGAATACCGGACTAGTCTTACCGTGCATCACTTGGCGGGCGCGCACCACGTCACCGCCAAACGCTTGGCCGATGGACTGATGGCCAAGGCAGACACCGAGGATCGGCAGCTTGCCGGCGAAGTGTTTGATGGCTTCGATGGAGATGCCGGCTTCAGTCGGCGTGCAAGGACCGGGGGAAACCACAATGCGCTCAGGCTTGAGGGCTTCGATTTCAGCGATGGT
Organism: Pseudomonas sp. MC6; assembly: GCF_054790575.1. Taxonomy (NCBI): domain Bacteria; kingdom Pseudomonadati; phylum Pseudomonadota; class Gammaproteobacteria; order Pseudomonadales; family Pseudomonadaceae; genus Pseudomonas; species Pseudomonas sp. MC6. Next base: position 5,707,416 of record NZ_CP186504.1, on the reverse strand, counting down.
CAGCTCATCGTTGCGCACCACTTTGACTTCGGCACCCAGCTCGCCGAGGTATTGCACAACGTTGTAAGTAAAGGAGTCGTAGTTGTCGATCATCAGCAACATGGCGTGTCGAACCTCTTGAATTCTGATTTGAAAACAGCCTTCAGATCACTTGCCCGCAGGGCGCTGCACGATGTCGGACGCAGATAGATGCGTCGGCACAGCGGCATTTCAAACAGGCAAGGAAGGCAAAGCGATACAGATCCGGCGGGGCCGGCAGAAAAGATTCAGGCGCGCCAACGCCAGCGGGCGTGTGCCTTGATGACTTGATCCAGAAGTTTGCTGGTGATCAACACGGGGAAGGTCTCGTTCATACGTTCCGGCACAGTAACTTAGCTGGGCGGAGCGTGCAATATGGCCGGGGCTGCGGCAGATAAAACCGGGGGAGGATTCGCGACCGATGGCAAAACGCCGGGAGTTTTTGGTACTGTCGTTTCGTTCACCTACAACAATAACTAAACGGACTTGCTCATGATCAAACAGACGTTGTTTGTACCGCTGGCCGGCTGCCTGCTCGCACTGGCCTGCGCTCAGGCCAATGCTGCACCCAATCCTTATTCCAGTTTCATTGTGTTTGGCGACAGCCTCAACGACGCAGGCACCTTCACCGACACTGGCGGACCGGCCGGCTCCACCGAGCGTTACACCAACCGGACCGGGCCGGTGTATCAAGATGGCAGCGGTGAACTGTATTCATTGAATTCCACGCAGTTGCTCGGCGGACGCCTTGGCTTTTCGCCAGACCAGACAGCCTCCTCCAGCTCCGCCGTGCGCGCCGAAAACGGCCAGCCGGACGGTAACAACTGGGCGGTCGGCGGTTATCGCACCGACCAGATCCTCGACTCGATCACGACGCAATCCGCTACCGGCGAACGCACCCGCGCCGGTTACCTACCCTCCAACGGCTTCCGCGCCGACCCGAATGCGCTGTATTACATTTCCGGCGGCGGCAACGACTTCCTGCAAGGTCGCATTCTCAGCCTGCCGCAAGCCAACGCCGCTGCGGATCGACTGGCCGACAGCGTGCAAACCCTGCAAACCGCCGGCGCCAAGTACGTAATGGTCTGGCTGTTGCCTGACGTTGGCCTGACCCCGGCCATCAACGGTACGCCGCTGCAAGCCTTCAGCAGCCAACTCGCCACGCAGTTCAACAGCCAGTTGGTTACACGCCTGCAAGGCATCAACGCCGAGGTCATTCCGCTGAACATTCCGGTACTGTTGTCGGAAGTGTTTGCCGATCCAGGACGTTTTGGCCTCGCAACCGATCAGAACCTCACGGCGACCTGTTTCAGTGGCAATAGCTGCACCGAGAACGCCCGTTACGGCATCAACAGCGCGACACCCGACCCGAGCAAGCTGATCTACAACGACGGCGTGCACCCGACCGAAGCCGGGCAAAAACTGATCTCCGACTACGCCTATTCCCTGCTCGCCGCGCCGTGGGAACTGACGCTGTTGCCGGAAATGGCCCACGCCACCGTGCGTGCGCATCAGGATGAACTGCGCAACCAATGGCAAGCAGACTGGGAAAACTGGCAAGCGGTCGGCCAATGGCGCGCGATTGTTTCCGCCGGTGGCCAGCATCTGGATGTTGACAGCCAGAGCAGCGGCGCCAGCGCCGATGGCAGCGGTTACAACCTCAACATCGGTGGCAGCTATCGCTTGAATGAAGCCTGGCGCGTCGGTGTGGCGGGCGGTTTCTATCGGCAGAATCTGGAGGCCGGTCATAACGATTCGGACTACAAACTCAACAGCTACATGGCTACGGCATTTGCCCAGTACCAGCAAAACCGCTGGTGGGCTGACGCTGCTTTGACTGGCGGCAAACTCGACTATGACAACCTCAAGCGCAAGTTCGATCTGGGCGTCAGCGAAGGGGCTGAAAAAGGCGACACCGATGGCAGCCTCTGGGCTTTCAGTGCCCGTGTCGGTTATGACATTGCCCAACCGGGCAGCGAGTGGCACCTTTCGCCCTTCGTCAGCGCTGACTACGCCAGCGTCGATGTCGATGGTTATTCAGAGAAGAGCAACCGCGCTACTGCGCTGACCTTCGATGATCAGGCTCGCGATTCGAAACGCCTGGGACTGGGTTTGCAGGGCAAATACAACATCACCCCGCAAACGCAGGTGTTCGGCGAGTACGCTCACGAGCGTGAGTACGAAGATGACGTGCAGAAGGTTCGCATCGCGCTCAATACCTTGCCGGCGAATGACTTCAAACTTGAAGGCTATACGCCGCAGAGTCATTTGAATCGCTTGAGTCTGGGCGTGAGTCACAAGCTCACGGCGGATCTGGCGCTACGTGGTGGTTACTCGTTGCGCAAGGATGATGATTTTACCCAACAGGGTGTGAATGTTGGGGTCGTTCTGGACTTCTAAACCGCAGGCACAAAAAAGCGGCGCCCTCACAGGCGCCGCTTTTTTATGGCTGAACATATGACCCCCTGTGGGAGCGAGCCTGCTCGCGAAAGCGCTGGGTCAGCCAACATTAATGGTGGCTGACACGGCCTCTTCGCGAGCAGGCTCGCTCCCACAGGTTTTTGCGCAAGCTGCTCAGGCTTCCGGGGTTTGTTCGGCCAGGGCCACGGCACGGAACATCGCGCGGCGTTTGTTCAGGGTTTCTTCCCATTCCAGCGCCGGCACCGAGTCGGCAACGATGCCGCCGCCGGCCTGCACGTGCAACTCGCCGTTCTTGATCACTGCCGTGCGAATGGCAATCGCGGTGTCCATGTTGCCGTTCCAGGCGAAATAACCGACCGCGCCGCCGTAAACACCACGCTTGACCGGCTCCAGTTCGTCGATGATTTCCATCGCACGAATCTTCGGCGCGCCCGACAAGGTGCCCGCCGGCAGAATCGCCCGCAGTGCATCCATCGCCGTCAGCCCTTGTTTCAACTGGCCGGTGACGTTGGAGACGATGTGCATCACGTTGGAATAACGCTCGATGACCATTTTCTCGGTGAGCTTCACCGAGCCGATTTCCGACACGCGACCGGTGTCGTTACGACCGAGGTCGATCAGCATCAAGTGCTCGGCGATCTCTTTGTCATCCGACAGCAGATCTTCTTCCAGCGCTACGTCCGCTTCTTCGGTCGCGCCACGTGGGCGAGTACCAGCGATCGGGCGCACGGTGATCAGGTTGTCTTCAACGCGCACCAGCACTTCCGGCGAACTGCCAACAACATGGAAGTCGCCGAAGTTGAAGAAGTACATGTACGGCGTCGGGTTGAAGCAACGCAGCGCCCGATACAGATCGATCGGTGCAGCCTTGAAGTCAATCGACATGCGCTGCGACGGCACAACCTGCATGCAGTCACCGGCGAGGATGTATTCCTTGATAGTGTCGACGGCTTTTTCGTAATCGTCTTGGGTGAAACTGGAACGGAACACTGGATCAGCGGATTGCTGCTTGCTGAAATCCAGGCCACGACGCGGGGTGATCGGCTGGCGCAGTTGCTCCAGCAGTTCCTGCAAACGTGCCTGACCTTGTTCGAAGGCATCGGCCTCGGAAGGATCGGCGAGCACGATCGCGTGCATCTTGCCAGCGAGGTTATCGAACACCACAACAGCGTCGGAGACCATCAGCAGAATATCCGGCACGCCCAGCGGATCCGGGTTCGGGCATTTGCCCAAGCGCTTCTCGACATAGCGCACGCAGTCGTAACCGAAGTAACCGACCAGGCCACCGTTGAAGCGCGGCAGGCCAGCGATGGTTGGTACGTTGTAGCGCGCCTTGAAGGTTTCGACGAAGGCCAACGGATCTTCAACGTCGTGGCTTTCGGTCTCGACGCCATCAACGGTGATGCTGACGTGATGGTCGTGAACGCGCATGACCGTGCGGCACGGCAGGCCGATGATCGAGTAACGGCCCCACTTCTCGCCGCCCTGCACCGATTCGAGCAGGTAGGAGTTGGGCTGGTCGGCCAGTTTCAGGTAGATCGACAGCGGCGTGTCGAAGTCGGCCAGGGTTTCGCAGGCCAACGGAATGCGGTTGTAGCCGTCAGCGGCCAAGCGCAGGAATTCTTCGCGGATCATAAGGTGCCTCGTGGTGTGAGGGGCAAATCAGTCAGGTATGCAAACGCGCCGGCAGGCCGGCCAGGAACAAGTCAGGCGCGCCAACGCCAGCGGGCCAGGGCCTTGATGACTTTCATCCAGAGTTTGCGAGTGACCACCACGATGGCGTTTCCAGAATGGGATTGAGATGCGTCGGGCAACGTTATCCCAGCGGCCGTACCGAGGCAACCGGGAATTAGCTTGCGCAGATCGTCGATGACCAGCGCCGGGGATTCCTCGGCAATCGGCCGGCCGTGGTTGTAGCCATAACTCAGCGCCACGCACTTCACCCCAGCTGCTTTCGCCGCCAGTACGTCGCTGCGCGAGTCGCCGACGAACAACGATTGCGAGGCCGGGATGTTGGCCATTTTCATCACGAAGAACAGCGCCGCCGGATCCGGTTTTTTCTGCGGCAAGGTATCGCCGCCGATGATCCACTTGAAGTAGCGGCCGATCTTCATCTGATCCAGCAACGGCGCGACGAAACGCTCCGGCTTGTTGGTGATCAGCGCCATGGCCACGCCCTGCTTTTGCAGCCATTTGAGAGTGTCGCGCACGCCGGGATAGACCACGGTCAGCTCATGGCTGGCACCATAAGCCTCCATGAACACTTCCAGCGCATGCTCGGCCTCGATGTCATCCACCACTGCATGATCAATGCCACCGGCCAACGCCCGACGCACCAAGACAGGCGCGCCGTTGCCCACCCACTCGCGCACCGAGTCGATGCCCGCAGGCTGGCGGCCGAGGGAGAGCAGCATGGTGTCCACCGCCGCTGCCAGGTCTGGAACCGAGTCGATCAGCGTGCCATCCAGATCGAACATCACCAGCCGTGGCAGTTTGCCCGGAAACAGCTGCTCAAAACCGCTCATGGCCGCGCCAGTGCCAGTTCGGAACGCATCTTGTCGATGACTTCCTGATAGTTCGGCGCATTGAAGATCGCCGAGCCGGCAACAAAAGTGTCAGCACCAGCGGCAGCGATTTCGCGGATATTGTTGACGTTGACGCCGCCGTCGATTTCCAGACGGATGTCACGGCCCGAAGCATCGATGATCGCCCGCGCTTCGCGCAGTTTGTCGAGGGTGCCGGGAATGAATTTCTGCCCGCCGAAGCCTGGATTGACGCTCATCAGCAAGACCATGTCGACCTTGTCGATCACGTACTTGAGTACGTCCAGCGGAGTCGCCGGGTTGAACACCAGACCGGATTTGCAGCCGCCTTCACGGATCAGTTGCAGCGAGCGATCAACGTGCAGCGTGGCTTCCGGGTGGAAGGTGATGTAGGTCGCGCCGGCTTCGATGAAGTCGCCGACGATGCGGTCCACCGGACTGACCATCAAGTGTGCGTCGATTGGCGCGGTGACGCCGTATTTGCGCAATGCCGCGCAGACCATCGGACCGATGGTCAGGTTCGGCACATAGTGGTTGTCCATGACGTCGAAGTGGACAAAGTCGGCGCCAGCGGCGAGAACGTTGTCGACTTCCTCGCCGAGGCGGGCGAAGTCGGCGGAGAGAATCGACGGAGCAATTACGAAGGGCTGCATGACGCACCTTTTCTGAGCTAAATCACGATGGCGCGCATTGTATACCTCAAGTTTCCAAGCGCGCACCGTGACCGCGATGATTGGGTTGTGCCATGACGGATGAGCGGCGCTGACTCAATACGCCGCGCGGTAGATCTTCTCGATGTCGACAGCGCTGAGCTTGCGCGGGTTGTTGCGCATCAGCCGCTCAATGCCCGCGGCTTCCACGGCCATCGCCGGGATCGCCTCTTCCGGGACACCGAAACTGCGCAGGCCGGCCGGGATTTCCACGTCCGCGCATAAATCGGTCATCGCCTGCACGGCTTTGTCCGCCGCTTCGGCTGCGCTCAGATGAGCAGTCTTCACCCCCATGGCTTCGGCAATATCCTGCATGCGTTCGACGCAGGCCATCTTGTTCCAGGTCATGACATACGGCAGCAGCAAGGCATTGCTGACGCCATGGGCAATATTGAAACGCCCGCCCAGCGGATACGCCAACGCATGCACCGCGCCAACCCCGGCATTGCCGAACGCCATACCGGCCATCAGGCTGGCGGTGGCCATGTCTTCGCGGGCTTGCAGGTTGCCGCCGTTGGCATAAGCCTTGGGCAGGGACCTGGCAATCAGCTTGATGGCACCGATGGCCAGCGAGTCGGTGATCGGCGAGGCATTCACCGACAGGTAGGATTCGATGGCGTGCACCAGTGCGTCGACGCCACTGGCGGCGGTGACGCTGCGTGGGCAGGTCAGGGTCATCTGCGGGCTGACCAGCGCGACGTCCGGCAACAGATAGTCGCTGACGATGCCTTTCTTCAGTTGCGCGACTTTGTCCGAAAGGATTGCGACGTTAGTGACTTCTGAACCGGTGCCGGCGGTGGTCGGGATGGCGATCAGTGGCGGGCCTTTGCGTGGCACCTGGTCGACACCGAACAGATCTTCCAGTGCGCCGTGGTAACCGGCATACGCCGCGACACTTTTGGCGATGTCGATGGCACTGCCGCCACCAAGACCGATCAGGCCGTCATGACCGCCTTCGCGGTACACGCGCATGCAATCTTCGACGATGGCGATTTCCGGGTCCGGCAGTACCCGGTCGAAAATCTCGTACTCGCGCCCGCCCAATTGGCACAGCGCCAGCTCGACAGTGCCGGACTTGACCAGCGCGGCGTCGGTGACGATCAGGGGGTTGTCGATATCGAGGCGAGTGAGTTCGGCGGCCAGTTGTTCGATGGCGGCGGCGCCGGTGATCAGTTTGTGAGCGATTTTGAACTGGGACAGACTCATAGTGCGCAGCCTCTTATAGATGTGGGAGCTGGGCACAAGATTAGCTGGGGATTTGGGGTTGTCTGCTATTCAGGTGGTGAATGCCCCATCGAGGGCAAGAGCAAGAGCCCCTCTCCCGGAGGGAGAGGGGACTGACCGCGCTGTACTTTCGAAGTACACCGACCTGAAATACCGAGTCGAACTAAGGTTTTGATAACCATGAAGATCTGCTCCCTTCCCCCTCGCCCCTTTGGGGGAGAGGGCTGGGGTGAGGGGGTAAGCTTTTGATCTGGCCCTTAAACCTGAGCAGTCCGCAGTTTTTCGCTGCGACCACGTAGCCATTCCAGCGTCAGCAACAGGATGACGGAGAAGGCAATCAGCAAAGTAGCGGCAGCGGCAATCGTCGGGCTGAGGTTCTCACGAATCCCGCTAAACATTTGCCGAGGCAACGTCGCCTGCTCGGGCCCTGCCAGAAACAACGTCACCACCACCTCATCAAACGAAGTCGCAAACGCAAACAGCGCCCCGGAAATCACCCCCGGCGCAATCAGCGGCAAGGTCACCCGGCGGAACGCGGTCAGCGGCGATGCCCCCAGACTCGCCGCCGCACGCACCAGATTGTGATTAAACCCCTGCAACGTCGCCGACACCGTGATGATCACAAACGGCACACCCAGCACCGCATGCACGACGATCAGCGAGAAGAAACTGTTGCCCAGCCCCAACGGGGCGAAGAACAGATAACTCGCCACACCAATGATCACCACCGGCACCACCATCGGCGAAATCACCAGCGCCATCACCAAAGACTTACCGGGAAAGTCACCGCGAGTCAGGCCAATCGCCGCCAGCGTGCCAAAGACCATCGCCAGTACCGTCGCCGCCGGGGCGACGATGATGCTGTTCTTCAGTGCGCGCATCCATTCAGCTGAAGCGAAGAAGTCGTGATACCACTGCAGCGAAAAGCCCTGCAGCGGATACACCAGAAAGCTTCCCGAGTTGAACGACAGCGGAATGATCACCAGCACCGGCAGAATCAGGAACAACAGAATCAGGCCGCAGAGAATCCGCAGGCTGTAGAACCACGCCCGTTCAATGGGCGACATGTAAGGACTCAGCATCTCGAACTCCCCTTAGCTCAGGCGCAGGCGACTGGCGCCCACCAGCCAGCTGTAAATCAGATAAAGCACCACGGTCGCCAGCAGCAACAACCCGCCCAGTGCGGTGGCCATGCCCCAGTTGATGCTGGTGTTGGTGTAGAAGGCGACGAAGTAGCTGACCATTTGATCGTTCGGGCTGCCGAGCAGCGCCGGGGTGATGTAGTAGCCAATCGCGAGTATGAACACCAACAGGCAGCCAGCGCCGACACCGGCATAGGTCTGCGGGAAGTACACCCGCCAGAAACTGGCGAACGGGTGGCAGCCGAGGGAAATTGCGGCGCGCATGTAGGTCGGCGAGATGCCTTTCATCACGCTGTAGATCGGCAGAATCATGAACGGCAGCAGGATGTGCACCATCGAGATGTACACACCGGTGCGGTTGAACACCAGTTCCAGCGGTTTATCGATAATGCCCATGGCCATCAGACCGCTGTTGATCAGGCCGCCCGATTGCAGCAGCACGATCCACGCGGCGACGCGCACCAGGATCGAGGTCCAGAACGGCAGCAGCACCAGAATCATCAGCAGGTTGCTTTGCCGCGATGGCAGGTTTGCCAACAAATAAGCCAGTGGATAAGCCAGCAGCAGGCAGATCACGGTGATGACCAGGCCCATCCAGAAGGTGCGGGCGAAGATGTCGAGGTAGATCGCCTGGTCCGGGGTGGCCGGGGCGATTTCGCCAAGATCGTCGATGCGGTGGTCGACGGACGCCAGCAGGTAATAAGGCGTGATGCTGCTGGTGTTGCGTTTCACCGCCTGCCAGTAGGCCGGGTCGCCCCAGCGTTCGTCGAGTGCTTCGAGGGCTTCTTTATAAGAGGCCGGTTCGCTGGCGAACGGCAGCGCCCGGGCGGTTTTGGTCAGCAGACTGCGGTAGCCGGCCAACTCCATGTTCAAGCGCTTGGACAAATCGCCCAGCGTCTGGTTTTTGCGCGCTTCGGCGAGGTCTTCGCCGGCCGCTTTGTAGACCGGTTCAGCGGGCAGGCCACGGCCGTCCCAACTGGCGATGGCCGCCACGGTGCGCGGCATGCCGCCGACCACTTCGGGGTTGCCGACGCTTTTGTAGAGCAGCGCCACGATCGGCACCAGAAACACCAGCAACAGAAACAGCACCAGCGGCGCAATCAGCGCTTGAGCCTTCCAGCGGTTGACCCGCTCGGCGCGCTTGAGCTTCTGCTTCAAGGTGGGGCTGTTGCCCTCGGTCAGAGGAACGGCGATGGCCATGACGTACTCCGCAAATCTTTGATCGTTACAGAGGTGGCGAACCACCTCGATCGATTAATGCACACAGATCCAAATGTGGGAGCGAGCTTGCTCGCGAAGGCGGCGCATCAGTCGACATCAATGTTGAATGTACTGGCGCTTTCGCGAGCAAGCTCGCTCCCACAGGAGAGCGAGCCCTCCGTTATTTCGCCGCCCAGGAGTTGAAGCGCTGCTCCAGTTGCTCGCCGTTGTCAGCCCAGAAGCTGACGTCGATCTGCACCTGGTTGGCGATGTTTTCCGGGGTGGTCGGCATGTCTTTCAGGACATCCTTGGCCAGCAGCGGTACGGCCTGGGTGTTGGCCGGGCCGTAGGCGATGTTTTCCGAGTAGGTCTTCTGCTGTTGCGGCTGCACCGAGTAAGCGATGAATTTTTTCGCCGCTTCCGCACGCTTGGCGTCCAGACCTTTCGGAATGGCCCAGGCGTCGAAGTCGTAGATGCCGCCGTTCCACACCACTTTCAGGTTGGATTCTTTCTGCACGGCAGCGATGCGACCGTTGTAGACCGAGCTCATCACCACGTCACCGGAAGCGAGGTATTGCGGCGGTTGCGCGCCGGCTTCCCACCACTGGATGCTCGGCTTCAGCTCATCAAGTTTCTTGAAAGCGCGATCCTGGCCACCCTTGCTCGCCAGCTCTTTGTAGACGTCTTTCGGCGCCACACCATCGGCCATCAGAGCGAATTCGAGGGTGTACTTGGCACCTTTACGCAGGCCACGTTTGCCCGGGAATTTCTTGGTGTCCCAGAAATCCGCCCAACTGGTCGGTGCGGTTTTCAGCTTGTCGGCGTTGTAAGCGAGTACGGTCGACCAAACGAAGAAGCCCACGCCGCACGGCTGAATTGCGCCTTTGACGTAATCTTCAGTCTTGCCGAACAGTGCCGGGTCGAGCTGTTCGAACATGTCTTCGTCGCAACCACGGGACAGCTCTGGCGATTCAACTTCGACCAGATCCCACGACACGCTCTTGGTGTCGACCATGGCTTTGACCTTGGCCATTTCGCCGTTGTATTCGCCGGCGACGATCTTGCCGTTGCCCGCCGCTTCCCACGGTGCATAGAAGGCTTTGACTTGCGCCGCCTTGTTCGCCCCGCCAAACGACACCACGGTCAAATCCGGGCCAGCGGCCATCGCGCTGGCCGCACCCATCAGGCCCAGGGTCAGGGCGGTGAACTTCAGGGATCTCAACATTTATTGTTCTCTCCACGTGCAGGGTTGGTGTTGGTATTGCCGGGGCGATTAATGCGCCTCTAGAAGTGGGTCGAGCGCGCGAACGTGCTCGACCTGCCAGCCAAGCGGAACCACGTCACCGACGGCGAGCGCAGGATCGAGCTCGGCAATCGGCTGTTTCACGAAGAAGTCGGTCTTGCCGCAGACTTCCAGGCGCACCCGGACGTGGTCGCCCAGATAGATGAATTCCGCCACCCTCCCTGAGAAGCGGTTAACGCATTGATCGCTCGAACCGTTGAGGCTGACGCGCTCCGGACGGATCGACAAAGTCACCGGTTCGCCGGTCTGGCCGACATTAACCGCCAGCGCCTCGACCTTTTCGCCACGACCCAACTCGACCACGCAACGCTCGCCGCTCTGGCTGAGCAGGCGACCGTTGAGGCGGTTGTTCTCGCCGATGAAGTTGGCGACAAAGGTGTTTTTCGGTTCTTCATAAAGGGTTCGCGGTGGGGCGATCTGCTGGATTTCGCCTTGATGGAACACCGCGACGCGGTCGGACATGGTCAGCGCTTCACCCTGATCGTGGGTCACGTAGACCACGGTCACGCCGAGGCGCTGGTGCAGGTGTTTGATTTCCATCTGCATGTGTTCACGCAGTTGTTTGTCGAGGGCGCCGAGCGGTTCATCCATCAGCACCAGTTGCGGTTCGAACACCAGCGCACGGGCCAAGGCCACGCGTTGCTGTTGACCGCCGGACAGTTGCGCCGGATAGCGCGAAGCGAACGCATCGAGCTGAACCATGCTGAGGACTTTCTTCACCCGGTCACTCACATCGCTTTTGTTCAGGCCACGCACGGTCAGCGGGAACGCCAGGTTTTCCGCCACGGTCATGTGCGGAAACAGTGCGTAGTTCTGGAACACCATGCCGATGTCGCGCTTGTGCGGCGGCACATTGTTGATCGAGCGCCCGGCCAGCAAAATCTCGCCGGCGGTCGGTGTTTCGAAACCGGCGAGCATCATCAGGCTGGTGGTCTTGCCGGAACCGGACGGCCCGAGCAGGGTGAGGAATTCGCCTTTGCGGATGTCCAGGTTGAGGTCTTTGACGATCAGGTTCTCGCCGTCGTAGCTCTTCTGCACTCCACGAAAGCTGACCAGCACATCACTGGCCCCTGCGTTTGTATCGACCTGGCTCATACCCACACCTTTGTTGTTGATGACTGCTTGTAGATTAAGCCTAGTGGTTGCTGACAGGCACGCAAATCGGGGCGCAGGAGAGAATCGCCTCAGCCGGATGGAAGGTTGGGGGTAGGGATTGCCCTACAAGGATGGCGCTAATGGATACGGCAGCTGCGACGCCGAGCTGCAAGCCGCAAGAACAAGCAAAAGCCCCTGTCGCTCACAGATATGCCCACGCGGTCTACTGTAGGAGCTGCCGAAGGCTGCGATCTTTTGACTTTATAAACAGCAGGATCAAAAGATCGCAGCCTTCGGCAACTCCTACAGGGGGCGGGTTTAGAGGAGTTTGTGTTCCATCGCGTATTTGACCAGTTCGGCCAGCGAGGTGATGTTGAGCTTCTGCATCAGCCGCGCCTTGTGGGTGCTGATGGTTTTGCTGCTCAGCGCCAGTTGCTGGGCGATGTCGTTGACGTTGGCGCCTTGAGCCAGGCGCTCGAACACCGAGAATTCGCGTTCGGACAGCAGCGAGTGCAGCGGCCGCGCATCGGTCAGGCCGACTTCGAAGACCATACGATCGGCCAGATCCGGATCGATATAGCGCCCACCCGCCGCGACTTTGCGAATGGCGGTGAGCAACAGCGCCGGATCACTGTCCTTGGTCGCATACCCGGCCGCGCCGACTTTTAATGCTCGCGCAGCCATCTGCGCTTCGTCGTGCATCGACAGCACCAGAATCGCCGGCGGATTGTTCAACGCGCGAATCCGCGGGATCGCTTCAAGTCCGTTGACGCCGGGCATAGAGATATCGAGCAGCACCACCTCGCACGGTACGCTGCGCAGGGTTTCGAGCAGTTGCTCGCCATTGCTCGCCTCGCCCACCACTTGCAGATCCTTGGCCAGGCCGATCAATTGTTTGATGCCTTCACGGACGATGGTGTGGTCTTCAGCTACCAGTACACGGATCACTTGCCTCTCCTCGATATTTGGATTGACGCTAAAAGATCGCAGCCTGCGGCAGCTCCTACATTGAACGCATTCCCCTGTAGGAACTGCCGAAGGCTGCGATCTTTTAGCGATCCAGCGGCACCCACACTTTAAGACTGGTGCCCTCCCCCGGTTCACTCTCCAGCACCAGCCGCCCGCCCATGATCAGCACCCGCTCACGCATGCCCACCAGCCCAAACGAAGTCGGCCGACCGGCAGCGGCGACAAATCCTACGCCATCATCACTGACAGTCAGACATAACTCGTCGCCTTCCAGCACCAGCGTCAGTTCCACAGTATGCGCCTGGGCATGACGCATCACATTGGTCAGCGCCTCCTGCAAAATCCGAAACAACCCTATCGCCTTGGCATCGCTCAGCGCCGGCAGATTGTCCGGCACCTGCACCAGACACGGAATCTGCGTACGCGCTTCAAATCGCCGTGCCTGCCATTCGATCGCCGAGGCAATCCCGGCATCGAGAATTGGCGGTCGCAGCGCCGTCGCCACATCGCGAACCAGCTGAAACAACTGAGCGATCAGGCGTTTCATACTGTTCAGCCGTTCGTTCAGACCGGGATCAAGTTGCGCGTAGGCCAGTTCGCACATCGATGTTTCCAGTTTCAGCACCGTCAACATCTGCCCCAGTTCATCGTGAACCTCACGAGCAATGCGCGCCTTCTCTTCTTCGCGCACGCTCTCAAGGTGCGCCGACAGTTCGCGCAGTTGCTCGCGCGATGCCGCCAGCTCCAGTTCGATACGCTTGCTTTCGGTGATGTCCCAGACGATGCCGTCCCACACGTAGGCGCCATCCTCCAGTTGCCGGGTGATCGCCTTGATCTCGGCCCAGCGCTGCTCGCCCTGACGCGTGAGGATTCGGCCCTGCCATGACCAGTCGCTGTCGGTGTCAAGCGCCTGATCCTGAGTGCGGTGGTAACTGGCTTTGTCATCCGGATGCACCAGACTGCGCAGGCCCATGTTGCGATGAGCGATAACGGCCGGTGCGTAGCCGACCAGACTTTCACTGCCCTCACTGATGTAGGCAAAGTCGATCTGCCCAGTCACTGGCGCCCGCTCCAGACGGAACACCAGCCCCGGCACGTTGGCGGCGATACCTTGCAGACGCGCCTCGCTTTCCTGCAAAGCCGCCAAAGCGCGACGGCGGTCGGTGACGTCGGTGAGGTACACCACCAGATATTCACTGTCGCGAAAACGCAGGAAACTCAGCGACACGTCCGCAGGCAAAACACTGCCGTCGGCGCGCACGCAACTGGTTTCGAAACTCAGCGGCCCTTCTTCGCTGGCCCGCGCGCGCTTCCACAGGTTGAGCCAGCGATCCATGTGCAGTCCCGGCTCGAAGTCGATCAGCGGTCGCTCGATCAATCCGCCTGAGGGATAACCGAGCATGACTTCCGCCGCGCGATTGGCGTAGCGCACATGGCTGTCCCAGTTGACCCAGAGTATGCCGACGGTGCTTTGATCGATGGAGAACTGCGTCAACCGCAGCGCCTCTTCACTGGCCGCGCGCAAGGCGATGTCTTCCCGGGCGGCCAGCAGTCGCTGTTCGAGGCTGTGCTGTTGGCGGCGCTGCCAGAACACGATCGCGACACAACTGAGCAGCATCACCGCGAACAACAGGCTGAGGTTCTGCCAGAACCCCGGCGACTCCGACAGTCGTGGATATTTCGGTTGCAGCCATTGATTGTGCAGTTGCTCGAGATCCTTGGCCGGGATCGCGCGCAGTGCACTTTGCACGATGCCGGCCAACTCTGGCCAATCGCGTCGCGAGCCGATTCGCAGCAGTTGCGGCAGGCCTATATCGCCTACTACCACCAGGTCCGAGAACTCCGGCTCTACCGACAAGCGTCCGAGTTGCGCCTCATCGACCACGGCGTAGGCGGCCTGCTGACTCAACAGCAACTGCAAGGCCTGACGCTCTAGCGGCACGCCTTGCAGGTTCAGATGCGGATAGTTGCCGCGCAGATAGTCGGCGGTGGTACTGGGCATGCGCACAGCGACACGGACGTGGCTATCGAGTTTCTCCAGATCGACTACGCCACTGGACTTCTGATCGCTGACCACCAATTGCGGCACGCGCATATAGGGATCGGAAAATTGCCACAGACGCAGGGCACTCGGAGTTTGGCTCAGGCCCGGAGCGATATCGATCTCGCCCTCGCGCACGGCGGTTTCCAGTTGCGCGAGATCCTGAAAATTGCGCCAGCTCAGTTCGACATTGAGCGCCTTGGCCAACAGCTTCATCAGTTCGACGTTGGCCCCGGACAGTCGCTGCAAGCGCCGGTCATATTGCGCATAAGGGGCTTGCAACACCAGACCGACGCGCAATTCATTGTGCTGTGCCAGCCACTGCTGCTGGCCCGCCGACAATTGCGCAACGTGGGCCGGGGGCGCAGGCGCCGCCCAGCCCATCAAGGGAAAGCACAAACAGCCGATAACCCACAGGCAGCAAAATCGCTTCATTGAAGTCTCATACACTGACAAATTCTGACCAACCCATTAGGCTGCCGGGATACTTTCTGGCCTGGAATAACCGATGCCCTCTGTCTACCGCCTGGCAATGCCAGCATTGTGCCTGTCGCTGATCCTGCCTTGTGCGTTTTCCGTCAACGCCGCCGACCCTGCCCCTGCGGCGGAAAAACCGGCAGAAGAAAAACCGGCCGAACGCCAGCCACTGCTTGAGCGTAGTCAGGAAGAGGCCGCCGCACTGGAACGTAAAGTCCCGGCGCAAGAACAACAACAGTTGCAGGCTGGCAGCGACACCTTTCTCGCCCTGTGGAAACCGGCCAACACCGCCGAGCCCAAAGGCGCGGTGATCATCATCCCTGGCGCCGGCGAAACCGCCGACTGGCCGCAGGCAATCGGCCCGTTGCGGCGCAAACTGCCGGATGCAAAATGGAGCAGCCTGAGTATCACTCTGCCCGACCTGCAAAGCGACGCCATCGCACCGCGCGTGGTTGAAGCGCCGGTTGCGCCGAAAGCACCGGAGTCGGGTAGCAAGGACTCCACCACCGCGCAGCCAATTGAACAAGCCGCTGGCGGTGAAGCCGAAGTGGCGGATCAAGTGGTCGCCGAAACCACAGAAGAGCAATCCAAGGCTGACGCCGAACGCATCTTCGCGCGCATCGACGCCGCGATTGCCTATGCCGAACAGCAGAGTGCGCGCAGCATTGTCGTGCTCGGTCATGGCACCGGGGCTTATTGGGCGGCGCGTTATCTCAGCGAGAAACAGAGTGCGCAGGTGGAGAAGTTTGTGATGGTCGATGCGCAGACACCGGCCAAAGCCAAACCGGCATTGGCGGAACTGACACTGACATTGAAATTGCCGACCGCAGATATTTTCTACATGGACAAAGCGCTGGATCGCAACGCAGCGCTGGAGCGTATGCAGGCGAGCAAGCGGTTGAAGACCTCGGCGTTTAGCCAGGTGGCTTTGCAGGCGTTGCCGGACAAGAAGGCTGAGCAGGAACAGTTGGTTCGTCGGGTGCGCGGCTGGTTGAATCCACAGAACACCGACTGATAACAGCAAAAGCAAAAGATCGCAGCCTGCGGCAGCTCCTACAGGAAACGCATTCCAAGGTAGGAGCTGCCGAAGGCTGCGATCTTTTGATCTTCAACGGTTAGCGAAAATCCCGCCGCTCACGAATCAGCGTGTAGGCATTGTGCAGCTCGCGGGTTTTATCGGTCGCTTCACGCACCTGCGCTGGGGTCGCCCCCGTCCCGGCAATCTTGTCCGGATGATGACGACTGAGCAGACGCCGATAGGCTCGCTTGATCTGCGCCGGTTCGCTGGACGCCGACACGCCCAATAAACGCATCGCCTCCTGATAACTTACCGCAGCGCTGACGATCGGTCGTTTGCCCGGCTCGTAATCATTGGCCAGCGCCTGAACCTGATGCGTCGTCCAGCCCAGCCATTTGCCCCACTGCGCCAACAATTCACGCTCGCTGACGCCCGCGCGACCATCGGCCCAGACCATCCGCCAACACGCCCGCAACACACCTTCGGCCGCGTGGGGTTGTCCGCTCAGGCGCCGCAAATAGCCGCGCAGATTGTCATTTTCCGACTTGCCACGGTTGAACGCAGCAATCGCCCGACGCGTCGCCGGCTCGCTCATTTCCAGCGCACGCATTTCATTGCGCGCCTGCTGGATATGCCCGTCCGTGACCCGACCGTCACTCTTGGCCAGACGCCCGAGCAACACAAACAACAGTTCGTCGTTGCGCAGCATCGGCCGACCGCCGAGCTTTTCCCGCAAGTGTCCCCAGCTCTGCAAGTGCAAGCGCCGATCCAGCGCTTGCCCCAACAATGCCCCAAGCATGGCCCCCGGAATGCTGGCAATTGCAAAACCCGCTCCGGCTCCAATCAGAGTCCCTGGCCACAACATGTCAGCGACTCGCTTCTATCAATGCTTCAGCTTCGGCCAGACGCTCGTGCGTGCCGACATCCACCCAGTGACCTTTCAGGCGTTCGCCGGTGACTTCGCCTTTCGCCATGGCTTTGCGCAACAACGGCGCCAGTTTGAAAGCGCCGTCCGCACAGCCGTCGAACAGCTGCGGATGGAGTACGGCGATGCCGCTGTAAGTCAGGGTCGCGGCGTCGGCTTGGCCATCGATTACCCGACCATCGACCAGGGAAAAGTCGCCAGTCGGGTGATGCGCCGGATTGTCCGCCAGCACCAGATGTGCGAGTCCGTTGATCGGCTGATGCAACACGCTGAAGTCGTAATCGGTCCAGATATCACCGTTCACCACCAGGAAGGCGTCATCGCCGAGCAACGGCAGTGCACGGAAAATCCCGCCGCCGGTTTCCAGCGGCTCGCCTTCCGGCGAATACTGAATGCTCACGCCAAATTGCGAACCGTCGCCCAGGTAATCTTCGATCTGCTGACCGAGCCAGGCGTGATTGATCACAATCTCGTTGAACCCAGCAGCCGCGAGCGCGCGCAGGTGATATTCGATCAGGGGAACACCGCCGGCACGCACCAGTGGTTTCGGCGTGGTCAGGGTCAGCGGGCGCATACGCTCGCCTTTGCCTGCAGCCAGAATCATTGCCTTCATGCTGATGCTCCACCCCGCAGGCTGGTGAACAGCGCTTGCAGCTCCGCCAATTCAGGACGACGCGCAATCACCGCCTCTATATAAGAGAAGAAACGCGGTACGTCGGCCAGATAACGCGGTTTGCCATCACGATGACAAATACGCGCGAAGATGCCGATGACTTTCAGGTGGCGTTGCACGCCCATCAGGTCGCTGGCACGCAGGAAGTCTTCGAAGTCCGGCTGCACCGGAATGTTCAGCGCCGAGGCTTGTTGCCAGTAGCTTTGCAGCCAGCCGCGCACACGCTCTTCAGGCCAACTGAGGAAGGCATCCTTGAACAGGCAAGTCACGTCGTAGGTCACCGGGCCGTAGACCGCATCCTGGAAATCCAGTACGCCGGGGTTCGGCTCGCTGAGCATCAGGTTGCGTGGCATGTAGTCGCGGTGCACCAGTACTTTGGGCTGCGCGAGTGCGCTGTCGATCAGCAGATCGCTGACCTGTTGCCATTGTTGTTGCTGGGTCGAATCGAATTCGACGCCGAGCTCATGCTTGACGTACCACTCAGGGAACAGTTCCAGCTCCCGACGCAGCAAGGCAACGTCGTAACTTGGCAACGGCGCGACCATCGGCAATTGCTGAAAAGCCAAAAGCGCTTGCAGGGCATCACTGAATAATGCGTCGGCATTTTCGCCGTCGATCACGTCGAGATAGGTCTTGTTGCCCAGGTCATTGAGCAAAAGAAATCCGCGCTCGAGGTCCTCGGCATAAATTTTCGGCACATTTATTCCGGATTTCGCCAGCAAAAAAGCGATATCCACGAACGGTTTGCAGTTTTCCTGGGGTGGCGGCGCGTCCATCACGACGAAGCTGCGCCCCTCACCTTCCCAGCGGAAGTAACGGCGGAAACTCGCGTCGCTGCTGGCCGCAGTCAACGTGGCCGGGGGCACGGAGCCCCAGCCCTGATCTGCAAACAGGATTGCCAACTGCTCATCGAGCCAAACTTTCAGGTGTTGCAAGCGTACATCTTGGTCAGGCATTGCAAGGGTCTCCGACGGCGCTAGCCGTCAAGCGGGTCATGCTTTATTATCCAGCATCTTTTTCAGACCATCGAGAGGCGTGCGGCCCACACCGCGGGCAGATGGCACGCAGGAAGCCCGGACTAATAAGATGGCATTGAAATCCCCCGCGTTTCGTAAAAAATTTCCGTTGTTGGTAACCGGCAGTCTGCTGGCTATGCAACCTCTGGCCAGTCAATTCGTTGTTGCCGCCGAGCAGTATGACTGCTCCGTCTCGGCTTCGGGTGGTTGGGCCTGTGCGCCCAAATCAACCGCTGCTGCGTTGCCGCCGCGCCCGGTGCATGACGGCAGTGCCGTCAGCGCTACCGGCGAAGCGGCGACCGAGAACGGTTCGGCTGCCGACACAGCGCCTAAAACGGCGCTGGTCACCGAAGCCAAGGGCCGCGGTCTGAAATCCCGTAGCGAAGACTTCAGTCACCTCGACTGGGTTCCGCGCGAGAAGCTCACCGCCGCCCAATTGGCCGAGACCGGACCTTACTGCTCTGGTGCCTATATCGAACCGATTCGTCCTGGCATGAATGACAAGACGAATAAAAGCGATGCTCCGACCTTTATCGGCGCAAAAGCCTCGCGCTATAACACCGATGACCAAGTCGGTACGCTGGCCGGCGATGTCGTCCTGCGTCAGGGCAGCATGCAGGTCGAGTCCGACGAGGCCAGCCTGTATCAGGCCGAGAGCCGCGCCGAACTCAATGGCGATGTGCGTATCCGCGACAACGGCGCGCTGATCGTTGGCGACCACGCCGACGTGCAGCTCGACACCGGTGAAGCCAAAGTCGACAACGCCGAATACGTGATGCACAAATCGCGCATCCGCGGTAACGCGCTGTACGCCAAGCGTGCCGAGAACGCGATCATCCGTCTGAAGGACGGCACGTACACCACGTGCGAACCGAACAGCAACGCCTGGCAGCTCAAGGGCAACAACATCACCTTGAACCCGGCCACCGGTTTCGGTACCGCGACCAACGTGACGCTGCGCGTAAAAGACATTCCGATTCTGTACACGCCGTACATCTACTTCCCGATCGACGACCGTCGTCAGTCGGGTTTCCTGCCGCCGACCATTGGCAGCGGCAGCGACACCGGCTTCATGCTGGTTACACCGTACTACTTCAACCTGGCACCGAACTACGACGCCACGTTGTACCCGCGTTACATGAGCAAGCGTGGCATGTTGGTGGAGGGTGAGTTCCGTTACCTGACCAAGTCGAGTGAAGGTCAGTTTGGTGCGGCGTACCTCAATGACGAGGACGATGATCGCAAAGGCCAAACCGACTACGATAAAACCCGCTACATGTATAACTGGCAGCACAAGGGCGGTCTCGACTCTCGCGTGTTCACCGAGGTTGATTACACCAAGATCAGCGATCCGTATTACTTCCAGGATCTGCAAACCGATCAGATTGGTGTGAAAAGCAGCGACTACGTGAACCAGCAGGGCGCGATCACCTACCGTGGTGACAGCTATACCGCGCGCCTGAATGCTCAGCAGTACCAGCTGGCGACTGTTTCCAACATCACCCCGTATGGTCGCCTGCCGCAGATCACCTTCAATGGTCAGCTGCCGTACCACCCGGAAGGTTTGAACTTCGATTACGAGACCGAGCTTGTTCGGTTTGATCGTGATTTGAAAACCGGCAACTTTGTTAACGAAGATGGCACTGTTGATCGCCGTCTCGACAACAATGTCCAAGGACTCGACCGCGCGAACGGCGATCGGTTGAACCTTAAGCCGGGTGTCAGCCTGCCGATGAACTGGACTTATGGCTTCCTGAAGCCATCGCTGAAGTATCAGTACACTCAGTATCAGTTGGACCTGGACGGTACTGGTAAATCGCAGATTGTCACGCAGCAAAACGCAGCAGCTGCAGCCGGCACTGATTACGTCGGCGGCAAGTTCGACAGCAACCAGAACCGTGGTGTACCGATTGCCAGCATCGACAGCGGTTTGTACTTCGACCGCAACACACAGTTCTTCGGCAAAAACTATCGTCAAACCCTAGAACCACGCCTGTTCTACCTTTATGTTCCCGAGGTGGATCAAGAAGACATTCCAGTATTTGACACCAGCGAATACACCTTCAACTACGCCTCGCTGTTCCGCGACAACCGCTTCTCTGGCTCCGACCGTGTCGGCGACGAGAACAAACTGTCGCTGGGCGTAACCAGCCGCTGGATCGAAGATGATGGCTTCGAACGTCAACGCATCAGTGTTGGTCAGGCTCTGTACTTCAAGGACCGTGAAGTTCAACTGCCTGGCATCGCATTCAAGGATCGTGATGACGCGAAATCCAACGTCTCGCCTTACGCACTGGAATACGAATACCGCTGGAACCGCGATTGGCGTACCACGGCCGACTACAACTGGGATCCAGACAGCCGCAGCCCGCGTTCCGGCAGTGCGATGTTCCACTACCAGCCTGAAGACAACCCGAACAAGGTCATCAACGCCGGCTATCGCTATCGCAATGACCAGGTCCGCTACGACCAGAACACCGGTAAGTGGTCGGTGGGTGGTGGTGACTACGGCACCCCTGGCCAGCCTGGCTACGTGAAGGACTACTACAAGATCGAGCAGCATGACTTCTCGGTCATCTGGCCGATCGTTCCGCAGTGGAACGCGATCAGCCGCTGGCAGTACGACTACAACCGTAACCGTACCCTGGAAGCGTTCGGTGGTTTCGAGTACGACAACTGCTGCTGGAAACTGCGCCTGATCAACCGTTACTGGGTTTCCTATGACGAGTTCAGTCAGAACGCCCCGGAAAACGAAAAAGGCGACCATGGCATCTTCCTCCAAATTGTTCTGAAGGGACTCGGCGGCCTCACCGGCGCCAAGGTAGAGAGCTTCCTCGACAAAGGCATTCAAGGTTATCGTGAACGTGAAGACCAAGCTTTCTGATTGTCTGCGCCCGCTGATGCTGGGCGCGCTGTTCCTGGGTACTGCGGCTAACGCCGCAGTCCAATCCATCGATAAAGTGGTAGCGATTGTCGACAACGACGTGGTCATGCAGAGCCAACTGGACCAGCGCGTCCACGAAGTGCAGCAGACCATCGCCAAGCGTGGTGGCGGCTTGCCGCCTCCTGGTGTACTGGATCAACAGGTGCTTGAGCGCCTGATCGTCGAAAACCTGCAACTGCAGATCGGCGAACGCTCCGGCATCCGCATCACCGACGAAGAGCTGAACCAGGCAGTCGGCACCATTGCCCAGCGCAACAACATGACGGTTGAGCAATTCCGTGCCGCCCTGGCTCGCGACGGTCTGAACTATGACGACGCCCGTGATCAGATCAAGCGCGAAATGATCATCAGCCGTGTACGTCAGCGTCGTGTGGCAGAACGCATTCAGGTCTCCGAGCAGGAAGTGAAGAACTTCCTCGCCTCCGACCTGGGCAAAATGCAACTGTCCGAAGAACTGCATTTGGCCAACATCCTGATCCCGA
Organism: Pseudomonas sp. MC6; assembly: GCF_054790575.1. NCBI lineage: Bacteria > Pseudomonadati > Pseudomonadota > Gammaproteobacteria > Pseudomonadales > Pseudomonadaceae > Pseudomonas > Pseudomonas sp. MC6. Next base: position 5,685,215 of record NZ_CP186504.1, on the reverse strand, counting down.
CGCCGGAAAGCGCCAACTCTGATGCAATTCAGAGTGCTGCCCGTCAGGCCATGGAGGTTTACCAGCAACTCAAGCAAGGCGCCGACTTCGGTCAGATGGCCGTTGCCAAGTCCGGCAGCGACAACGCTCTGGAAGGCGGCGACATGGGCTGGCGTAAAGCCGCGCAACTGCCACCGCCGTTCGACCGCGAGTTGAGCAGCATGGCCGTCGGCGACATCACGCAACCTGCCCGCACGCCGGGTGGTTTCATCATCCTCAAGCTGCTGGCAAAACGTGGTGGCGAAGCGCAGATGCGCGACGAAGTGCATGTTCGTCACATTCTGGTGAAGCCAAGCCCGATTCGTGATGAAGCGAAGACCAAGGCGCTGGTTCAATCTTTGTACGAACGCATCGTCGCCGGTGAAGACTTCGCCACTCTGGCGAAAAGCTACTCCGAAGACCCGGGCTCGGCGCTTAACGGCGGCGACCTGAACTGGATCGACCCGAACGCATTGGTACCGGAATTCCGCGAAGTGATGGCCAAGACCCCACAAGGTCAGCTGTCCAAGCCGTTCCAGACCCAATACGGCTGGCACGTTCTGGAAGTCCTTGGCCGCCGCGCTACCGACAGCACCGAACAAGCCCGCGAGCAGCAAGCCATGACCGTACTGCGTAACCGCAAATACGACGAAGAGCTGCAAACCTGGCTGCGTCAGATCCGTGACGAAGCGTACGTAGAGATCAAACTCCCTGGTGCAGACCAGGCAGCGCAGTGAAACCCCAGCGTTTCGCGCTGACACCCGGCGAACCAGCCGGCATCGGTCCCGACCTGTGCCTGCTGCTCGCCTCGCAAGCCCAGCCACATCCCCTGATTGCCATCACCAGCCGCGACCTGCTCTCCGAGCGGGCCGTGCAGTTGGGGCTGGCCGTCACTTTGCTGGATGTTGCGCCTGGCATCTGGCCGGATGCTCCTGCACCCGCAGGCAGCCTGTATGTCTGGGACACACCACTCAGCGCTCCCGTGGTTGCCGGGCAACTGGACAAAGCCAACGCCGCATTCGTCCTCGAGACCTTGACCCGCGCCGGCAATGGCTGCCTGAAGGGTGATTTCGCCGGAATGATCACCGCACCTGTGCACAAAGGCGTGATCAACGAGTCCGGCATCGCCTTTTCCGGGCACACGGAATTTCTCGCTGACCTGACCCACACCGCCCAAGTGGTGATGATGCTCGCCACCCGCGGTTTGCGCGTGGCACTGGTCACCACTCACCTGCCCCTGCGCGAGATTGCCGACGCAATCACACCCGAACGGCTGGAGCGCGTGACACGGATCCTGCACAGCGACCTGCAAAATAAATTCGGCATCGCCCGCCCGCGCATCCTGGTTTGCGGACTCAACCCGCACGCCGGTGAAGGCGGACACCTGGGCCATGAAGAAATCGACATCATTGAACCGACATTAGAGCGCCTGCGCGGCGAGGGCATGGACCTTCGTGGCCCGCTGCCTGCCGACACTCTGTTTACCCCCAAATATCTGGAGCACTGCGACGCAGTGCTGGCGATGTACCACGACCAGGGTTTGCCTGTGCTTAAGTACAAAGGCTTCGGCGCTGCCGTCAACGTGACCCTTGGTCTGCCGATCATCCGCACGTCGGTCGATCACGGCACCGCCCTGGATCTGGCCGGCAGCGGCAAGATCGATACCGGCAGCCTGCAAGTCGCCCTGGAAACCGCCTACCAGATGGCCGAGACCCGTTTATGACCGAGCAATACCAACACAAGGCGCGCAAACGCTTTGGCCAGAACTTCCTGCACGATGCCGGCGTCATCGACCGCATCCTGCGCTCCATCAGCGCCAAGTCCGAAGATCGCCTGCTGGAAATCGGCCCGGGCCAGGGCGCACTGACCGCCGGCCTGCTCAACTCCGGCGCACAACTCGACGTAGTGGAACTGGACAAGGATCTGATCCCGATCCTCAACCAGCAGTTTGCCGGCAAGAGCAACTTCAACCTGCATCAGGGCGATGCACTGAAGTTCGACTTCAACACGCTCAACGCTGCGCCAAACAGCCTGCGTGTGGTTGGCAACCTGCCGTACAACATCTCCACGCCGCTGATTTTTCACCTGCTGAACAATGCCGGCATCATTCGCGACATGCACTTCATGCTGCAGAAAGAAGTGGTCGAGCGTCTGGCTGCAGGCCCGGGTGGTGGTGACTGGGGTCGTCTGTCGATCATGGTTCAGTACCACTGCCGTGTAGAACATCTGTTCAACGTGGGTCCCGGCGCGTTCAACCCGCCGCCGAAGGTCGACTCGGCCATCGTCCGCTTGGTGCCGCACGCCGTACTGCCGCACCCGGCCAAGGATCACAAGCTGCTGGAGCGCGTGGTGCGCGAAGCGTTCAACCAACGCCGCAAGACCTTGCGCAACACCCTCAAGCAATTGCTCAGCAATGCCGAGATCGAAGCCGCCGGCGTCGATGGCAGCTTGCGTCCGGAGCAACTGGATCTGGCCGCGTTCGTACGTCTGGCCGACCAGCTCGCCATACAAGTCCCGGCCTCCCCCGCCGCCGACTGACAAACGATGAACGCTATCGGGCAGGACGCCACTCTGGTTTACTGCCCGATACTTGCCTAGACTGATTCCCCATCAGCTACGCCCCGCGTTCCGCTTCGTTTAAGGCCTCTTGCATGTCCGATTCCCGTTACCAGGTCGATGTCAGCGTCGTTACCCACTATCTGGCAGACCAATCGCAACCCGAGCACGACCGCTTCGCCTTCGCCTACACCATCACCGTGCAGAACAATGGCGACCTACCGGCTCGACTGATGTCGCGACACTGGGTGATCACTGACGGTGACGGGCATGAAGAGCAAGTCCGCGGCGCCGGCGTCGTTGGCCAGCAACCGTTGATCGATGCCGGCCAGAGCCACACCTACAGCAGCGGCACAGTGATGACCACCAAGGTTGGCACCATGCAGGGCACCTATGAAATGGTCGCCACTGACGGCAAACATTTCGACGCCATCATCAAGCCTTTCCGCCTGGCGGTGCCCGGAGCCCTGCACTGATGGCGACGTATGCCGTCGGCGACCTGCAAGGCTGCCTCGAACCGCTCAAGTGCCTGCTCAAGCAAGTAGCGTTCGACACAAAACTCGATCGGCTATGGCTGGTGGGTGATCTGGTCAACCGTGGCCCGCAATCACTGGAAACCCTGCGCTTTTTGTATGGCATGCGTGAATCGCTGGTCTGCGTGCTCGGTAACCACGACCTGCATCTGCTGGCTGCGGCTAAAAATATCGAGCGCTTAAAGAAGTCCGACACCCTGCGCGAGATTCTCGAAGCGCCGGACTGCGCCGAATTGCTTGAATGGGTGCGCCAGCAAAAGCTGATGCACTACGACGAGCTGCGTGACGTCGCCATGGTTCACGCCGGCATTCCACCACAATGGTCACTGCGCCGCGCCTTGAAGTGTGCTGACGAAGTCGAAACCGCGCTGCGTGACGACAATCTGTTTCCGGCCTACCTCGACGGCATGTATGGCAATGAGCCAGCGAAATGGGACAACGACCTCAAGGGCGTAGCCCGCCTGCGCGTCATCACCAACTACTTCACGCGCATGCGGTTCTGTACCGCCGAGGGCAAGCTCGACCTCAAGAGCAAAGAAGGCCTTGATACTGCCCCACCCGGCTACAAACCGTGGTTCCAGCACAAGGAGCGCAAGACCAAAGGCTTGCGGATCATCTTCGGCCACTGGGCGGCACTCGAAGGTAATATCCATGAGCCAGGCATCTCGGCGCTGGACACCGGGTGTGTCTGGGGCGGCAGCCTGACCCTGATGAACGTCGACAGCGGCGAACGCCTGTCGTGCAAATGCGATGAACACGGTGGTCTCGCCCCGACCGTCGCACCACTTATCCCCCAAACTTCGCCAATCAGCGCACCGCGTTAGACTGCGCTTTCAGCCGAGCAACAGGAACCCGCCATGAGCGAATTCAAACGAATCCCCCCGGAACAGGCCCAGGCCCTGCGTGAACAAGGCGCCGTTGTCGTCGATGTCCGCGATCCGGCAACTTTTGCCGCCCTGCACATCAGCGGCTCGAAGCATCTGGACAATCATTCCCTGCACGCTTTCATTCAAGGCGCCGACCTTGATGCACCGACCGTCGTGGTCTGCTATCACGGAAACTCCAGCCAGGGCGCCGCGGCTTACCTGATCAGCCAAGGCTTCTCCGACGTCTACAGCATGGACGGCGGCTTCGAGTTGTGGCGTACGACTTATCCTGCGGAAACCGCCCAAGGCACCGCCGAATAATTTTTTTGTCACGCGCAGGCCCCGGCTGCCGTGGGCCTGCGCGGGCAGACGAACGGTCTTGCCACAACTAATTACGTATCTCGCCTTTACCTCCTGAATTCCCAACTATCCTTAAGCCCAGGCCATCCAAAACAGGGGAGAGCCGGTACACCGGCGCACGGGTCATCGGGAGTGACTTTCACGATTGTCGATCGTGAAAGTGTTCTGGGGGGTAAACAATCGGCTGCTACTGCAGCTGCTTGCCAGCATCGACTGAGTGATCCGGCGTCGGCTCCACGTATCGAGCGAGGTGACGTCATGAGTATCTTTAGCCACTTCCAACAACGCTTCGAGTCCACACGCCAGGAAGAACTCTCGCTGCAAGAGTACCTGGAGCTGTGCAAGAAAGACCGTAGCGCCTACGTTTCCGCCGCCGAGCGTCTATTGCTGGCCATCGGCGAACCGGAACTGCTCGACACCTCGACCAACTCGAGGCTGTCACGCATCTTCTCCAACAAGGTGATCCGTCGCTATCCGGCCTTTGAAGACTTCCACGGGATGGAAGAATGCATCGACCAGATCGTCTCGTATTTCCGCCATGCCGCCCAAGGCCTGGAAGAGAAGAAACAAATCCTCTATCTGCTCGGCCCCGTCGGCGGCGGTAAATCGTCGCTGGCCGAGAAGCTGAAGCAGCTGATCGAGAAAGTACCCTTCTACGCAATCAAGGGCTCGCCGGTATTCGAATCGCCGCTGGGTCTGTTCAACGCCACCGAAGATGGCGCGATCCTCGAAGAAGACTTCGGTATACCACGGCGCTACCTGAACACCATCATGTCGCCATGGGCGACCAAACGCCTGGCCGAATTTGGCGGCGACATCAGCCAGTTCCGCGTGGTCAAACTGTATCCGTCGATTCTCAATCAGATCGCCGTGGCCAAGACCGAACCGGGCGACGAGAACAACCAGGACATTTCCGCGCTGGTCGGTAAGGTCGACATCCGTAAACTTGAGGAATACCCACAGAACGACGCCGACGCTTACAGCTACTCCGGTGCGCTGTGCCGGGCCAACCAGGGCCTGATGGAATTTGTCGAAATGTTCAAAGCACCGATCAAGGTGCTGCACCCACTGCTGACCGCGACTCAGGAAGGCAACTACAACAGTACCGAAGGCCTCGGCGCGATTCCGTTCACCGGGATCCTGCTCGCCCACTCCAACGAGTCGGAGTGGCACACCTTCCGCAACAACAAGAACAACGAAGCGTTCATCGACCGGATCTACATCGTCAAAGTGCCTTACTGCCTGCGCGTCAGCGATGAAGTGAAGATCTACGACAAACTGCTGTTCAACAGTTCCCTGGCCAAGGCGCATTGCGCCCCGGACACCTTGAAGATGCTGGCGCAGTTCACTGTGTTATCGCGCCTCAAGGAGCCGGAAAACTCCAATATCTATTCGAAAATGCGCGTCTACGACGGCGAAAACCTCAAGGACACCGATCCGAAGGCCAAGTCGATTCAGGAATATCGCGACTCGGCAGGTGTTGACGAAGGCATGAACGGTCTGTCGACCCGCTTTGCGTTCAAGATCCTGTCCAAGGTCTTCAACTTCGACCCGCATGAAATCGCCGCCAACCCGGTGCACCTGCTTTATGTGCTGGAACAGCAGATCGAACAGGAACAGTTCCAGGCTGAAACCCGCGAGCGCTACCTGCGCTACCTGAAGGAATACCTCGCACCGCGTTATATCGAATTCATCGGCAAGGAAATTCAGACCGCGTACCTCGAGTCTTACAGCGAGTATGGCCAGAACATTTTCGACCGTTACGTGCTGTACGCAGACTTCTGGATTCAGGATCAGGAGTACCGCGATCCGGAAACCGGCGAGATCCTCAACCGCGTGGCGCTGAACGAAGAACTGGAAAAAATCGAGAAACCGGCCGGCATCAGCAATCCGAAGGATTTCCGCAACGAGATCGTCAACTTCGTCCTGCGCGCCCGGGCCAACAATAACGGCAAAAACCCGACTTGGCTCAGCTACGAAAAGCTGCGCGTGGTCATCGAGAAGAAAATGTTCTCGAACACCGAAGATCTGCTGCCAGTCATCAGCTTCAACGCCAAGGCCAGCAAGGAGGATCAGCAAAAGCACAACGACTTCGTCACTCGAATGGTCGAACGCGGCTACACCGACAAACAGGTACGGCTTCTTTCCGAATGGTACCTGCGGGTACGGAAGTCGCAGTGAAGCAGCTGCAAGCTTCTAGCTACAAGCTGCAAGAACAAAGCGCGTAACCCAGTGATCCCCGGGAACCTGCTTTTACTTGCGGCTTGGAGCTCACAACTTGAAGCTGCCCGGAGGGCTTCCTATGAGTTATGTGATCGACCGACGTCTGAATGGCAAGAACAAGAGCACGGTGAACCGCCAGCGTTTTCTGCGGCGTTACCGTGACCACATCAAGAAGGCCGTCGAAGAGGCGGTCAGCCGGCGCTCCATTACCGATATGGAGCACGGCGAACAGATCAGCATTCCCGGTCGCGACATCGACGAACCGGTGCTTCATCACGGCCGCGGCGGCAAGCAGACCGTGGTTCACCCCGGCAACAAGGAATTCACTGCCGGCGAACACATTGCTCGGCCACCCGGCGGTGGCGGCGGACGCGGTCCGGGCAAGGCCGGTAATTCCGGCGAGGGCATGGACGAGTTTGTCTTCCAGATCACCCAGGAAGAATTCCTCGAGTTCATGTTCGAAGACCTCGAGCTGCCGAATCTGGTCAAGCGCAACCTCAGCGGTACCGACACCTTCAAAACCGTGCGGGCCGGGATCAGCAACGAAGGCAATCCGTCACGCATCAACATCATCCGCACCCTGCGCTCGGCGCACGCACGGCGTATCGCCCTGTCCGGCAGCAGCAGGGCGAAACTGCGCGAAGTCAAAGAAGAACTTGAGCGCCTGAAACGTGAAGAGCCGGACAACTTTGGCGATATTCAGGAACTCGAGGCCGAAATCGAAAAACTCAGCGCGCGCATCCATCGTGTGCCGTTCCTCGACACCTTCGACTTGAAATACAACCTGCTGATCAAACAGCCCAACCCCAGTTCGAAAGCCGTGATGTTCTGCCTGATGGACGTCTCCGGCTCCATGACCCAGGCGACCAAGGACATCGCCAAACGCTTTTTCATCCTGTTGTATCTGTTCCTGAAACGAAACTACGACAAGATTGACGTGGTGTTCATCCGCCACCACACCAGCGCTCGGGAAGTCGACGAAGAGGAGTTTTTCTATTCGCGGGAAACCGGCGGCACCATCGTCTCCAGCGCCTTGAAACTGATGCAGGAGATCATGGCCGAGCGTTATCCAAGCAACGAGTGGAACATCTACGCGGCCCAGGCTTCCGACGGCGACAACTGGAACGATGACTCGCCGATCTGCCGTGACATCCTGATCAACCAGATCATGCCTTTTGTGCAGTACTACACTTACGTGGAGATCACCCCGCGCGAACATCAGGCCTTGTGGTACGAGTACGAACGTATCGCCGAAGCCTTTTCTGACACTTTTGCCCAGCAGCAACTGGTCTCGGACCGGGGATATCTATCCGGTCTTCCGTGAACTCTTCCAGCGCAGGTTAGTGACATGACCGCCAAAGAGCAGAAGCGCCAACCCATTTCCACCGGCTCCGAATGGACGTTCGAGCTGATCCAGACCTACGACCGCGAAATCGCCCGGATCGCGGCCCGCTATGCCCTGGATACCTATCCCAACCAGATCGAAGTGATCACCGCCGAGCAAATGATGGATGCGTACGCCTCGGTGGGCATGCCACTGGGTTATCACCACTGGTCCTACGGCAAACACTTCCTCAGCACCGAAAAATCCTACAGCCGTGGGCAGATGGGCCTGGCCTACGAAATCGTGATCAACTCCGATCCGTGCATTGCCTATCTGATGGAGGAGAACACCATCTGCATGCAGGCGCTGGTCGTGGCGCACGCATGCTATGGCCACAACAGTTTCTTCAAGGGCAACTACCTGTTCCGCACCTGGACCGATGCCAGCTCGATCATCGATTACCTGGTGTTCGCCAAGCAGTACATCATGCAGTGCGAGGAGCGCCACGGCATCGACGCGGTGGAAGACCTGCTCGACTCCTGCCATGCGCTGATGAACTACGGCGTCGATCGTTACAAGCGTCCGTATCCGATTTCTGCCGAAGAGGAGCGGCGCCGGCAGAAAGATCGCGAAGAGCACCTGCAGAAGCAGATCAACGATCTGTGGCGCACCATTCCTAAAGGCGCGGACAAATACAGCGACAGGGACAACGCGCGCTTCCCGGCCGAGCCGCAGGAAAACATCCTCTACTTCATCGAGAAACATGCGCCGCTGTTGGAGCCGTGGCAGCGCGAAATCGTGCGTATCGTGCGCAAGATCGCCCAGTATTTTTATCCACAACGCCAGACCCAGGTGATGAACGAAGGCTGGGCGACGTTCTGGCACTACACGCTGATGAACGACCTGTACGACGAGGGGCTGGTCACCGACGGCTTCATGATGGAGTTCCTGACGTCGCACACCAGTGTGGTGTTCCAGCCAGGTTTCGATAGCCCTTACTACAGCGGCATCAATCCTTATGCACTGGGCTTCGCCATGTACCGCGACATTCGGCGCATGTGTGAAGAACCTACCGAAGAAGATCGTCACTGGTTCCCGGAAATTGCCGGTACGGACTGGCTATCGACCATCAAGTTCGCCATGAGCAGCTTCAAGGATGAGAGTTTCATCCTGCAATACCTGTCACCGAAAGTGATCCGTGATCTGAAGCTATTCAGCATCATGGATGACGATCAGAAGGACGACTTGTTGGTGCCTGCAATTCATGACGAACCCGGTTACCGGATCATTCGCGAAACCCTCGCTGCGCAGTACAACCTCGGCAATCGTGAGCCGAATGTGCAGATCTACAGCATCGATCGGCGCGGCGATCGCTCGCTGACCTTGCGTCACCAGCAGCACGATCGCAAACCGCTGGGAGACTCCACTGACGAAGTGCTTAAACATCTGCATCGCCTGTGGGGCTTCGATATCCATCTGGAAACCCTGCAAGGCGACCAGATCATGAAAACCCATCACGTTCCGCCACGCAGCGAACACAGCGAAGGGGATTACGGTCGACTCGACCTCGCCGTGATTCATCTTTGATCCGCTTCCAGCCTCCGAAAGTTCGACGCAAGGGTTATCCTGTCGGGCTAACGGAGGTTTTTTATGCAGATTTTCAAGGTTGGCGGTGCCGTACGTGATCGCTTGCTGGGCAAACCGGTAACGGACATCGATTGGGTGGTGGTCGGTGCCACCACCGAAGAAATGCTCGCCCAGGGTTATCGCCCGGTCGGTGCGGATTTCCCGGTTTTTCTTCATCCAAAAAGCGGCGAGGAATACGCCCTCGCCCGCACCGAGCGCAAAAGCGGGCGCGGTTATGGCGGCTTCACTTTTCACGCCAGCCCCGAGGTGACACTTGAAGAAGACCTGATCCGCCGCGACCTGACCATCAACGCCATGGCCGAGGACAATCAGCAGAATCTGACTGATCCATACCAGGGTCAGCGCGATCTTGAAGCGAGAATCCTGCGTCACGTATCCCCGGCGTTCGCCGAAGATCCCCTGCGTGTCCTGCGTGTAGCCCGCTTCGCGGCGCGTTATGCCGGGCTCGGTTTTAGCGTTGCGCCGGAGACGCTAGAGCTGATGCGTCAACTCAGCGAATCCGGTGAACTGGAGGCACTGACCGTTGAGCGCAGTTGGAAAGAAATTTCCCGCGCACTGATGGAAGATCAACCGCAGGTGTTCGTTCAGGTGTTGCGCGACTGCGGCGCGCTGAAAGTGCTGATGCCAGAAGTCGACGCGCTTTTTGGAGTGCCGCAACCGGAAGCGCATCATCCGGAAATCGACACCGGCCTGCACACGCTCAGCGTGCTGGAGCAGTCGGCGCTGCACAAACAACCGCTGACCGTGCGCTGGGCGTGTCTGCTGCACGACCTCGGCAAAGGCCTGACCCCGGAAGAAGAGTGGCCACGACACATCGCCCATGAGCACAAAGGGCTGAAGCTGATCAAAGCGGTCAATGAACGTTTCAAGGCTCCGAAGGACTGCCAGGAATTGGCTTTGCTGGTAGGCCAGTTCCACACCCACGGTCATCGGGCGCTGGAGCTGAAAGCCTCGACACTACTGGAGTTACTGCAAAGTTTTGATGTGTATCGCCGACCACAGCGCTTTGAAGAGTTTATTGCGGCATGCGAAATGGATGCTCGCGGACGCAAAGGGCTCGAGCAGAGAAGTTATCCACAGGCCGATTATTTACGTGGTGCGGCGAAGGCAGCACGGGAAGTCGCGGTGCAGCCATTGCTAGAGAAGGGATTCAAAGGCCCGGAGCTAGGCGAAGCGCTGAAGCGTGAGCGACTGAAGGCGCTGAAAGCCTACAAAGACGCGGCGTCCGCTTGAAAAGCTTCGCGAGCAGGCTCGCTCCCACATTTTGGAATGCATTTCCCTGTGGGAGCGAGCCTGCTCGCGAAGACGTCAGTCGATCTAAAGCAAATCTGAAGGCGTGAGCCGCTGCCCGCGCCACTCGAACGCAACCGGCGCCAGCACCTGATCAATCTGCGCCTCAGCCCACAACGTCGCGAAGCTTTTTCCCACACCCGGATGCATGCGATCCGGCGCAATCAGCGACAACGGCCACAACACAAAGGCATTTTTCAGAATCTCGGCACGCGGCAAAACCAACCCGTCGAAATTCCCCGCCAGTTCGCCATACAGCAGCACGTCGATATCCAGCGGCAAGCCTTTGCGATCAGGCGCGTAGCGGCCGTTATCCGCCTCAATGAATTTCAAGCGGCGATCCAGTTCCATCAACGGCAGGTCGGTATACGCCGACACCACAAAATTGAAGAACGGCCCGCTCTTGATCCCCACTGGCTGGCTCTCGAACACCGCGGAACAGCGGATATCCACCAGAAACGTCGCCAAAGCGTCGAGACCAGCGCACAAATGGATTTCGCGCTCGATATTGCTACCGAGCCCGAGGTACACCTGAGTCAGCGACATCCGCGCTCGATCTCCACACCCACGCCGCCCTTAGCCGCTGGCACCGCACCAGGCTTGGTCAGCTTCAGCCGCACCCAGGTGATGTCGAATTCGCTCATCAGTACTTCGACCAGACGCTCGGCGAATGTCTCGACCAGTTGGAACTGAGCCTGTTCGGCAAAAGCCTGAATGCGCGTGGACACGCTGGCATAGTCGAGCGCCAGGGTCAGGTCGTCACCGGCGGCGGCCGGGCGATTGTCCCAGGCGAAGCTCAGATCAAGTCGCAGGCACTGTCGGATGCCGCGCTCCCAGTCGTAGGCACCGATCACGGTGTCGACTTCCAGGCCCTCGATAAACACTCTGTCCAAGCACTTCTCTCCACTGCACGACAAGGGCGCAATGCGCCGTTAGAATCAGGGCGTCCTCGCCCGGAATAGTTAGCATGTTTTGGTTACTGGCGACTTTCGCCTACCTGCTCGGCTCGCTGTCCTTCGCCATTTTGCTCAGCCGCCTGACCGGAAATCCGGACCCGCGAATGAGTGGCTCGGGCAATGCCGGCGCCACCAACATGCTGCGCCTGGCCGGTCGCAAACTGGCGATCCTGACCCTGCTGGGTGACCTGTGCAAAGGCCTGGTGCCGGTGCTGATCGCCTCGGCTGTCGGCCTTTCGCTGCAGGATCAGGCGTGGATCGGCGTGTGCGCCGTGATCGGTCACCTGTTCCCGCTGTACTTTCGCTTTCGTGGCGGCAAGGGTGTCGCCACCGCTGCCGGCATGCTGCTGGGCCTGTATCCGCCCGCCGCGCTGCTGGCAGTATGCGCTTGGTTGCTGACGTTTTACCTGACCCGCACCAGCTCGCTTGCAGCGCTGATCGCCACGCCACTGACCCTACCGTTGCTGGCCTGGCAGGAACCGGAGGCGCTGTTGCCGATGAGCGCGCTGACACTGCTGATCGTCTGGCGCCACCGCGGCAATCTACGCGACCTGTTTGCCGGGCGCGAACGGCATTTCTGAATACCGTCCATGAGCGCCACTCATCACAGCGCCGACAACTGCTCCATCGGCCAGCGCGCCTGCACGCTGATTGCCAGACTTTCCTGCTGACCGGCCTGCAAGCGCTGGCAACCGGCAAACGCGATCATCGCGCCATTGTCGGTGCAGAACTCGGGACGGGCGTAGAACACCTCACCTTTCATGTCGCCGAGCATCTTTTCCAGCGAAACGCGCAGGGCCTTGTTGGCGCTGACGCCACCAGCGATCACCAGACGCTTCATGCCGGCCTGCTTAAGGGCCCGTTTGCACTTGATGGTCAAAGTCTCCACCACGGCCTGCTGGAACGCCAGCGCGATGTCGCAACGGGCTTGCTCGTTGTCGTCCCCGGCGCTGACGCACTGCTGCCAGGCGTTGAGAGCAGAGGTTTTCAGACCACTGAAGCTGAATTGCAGACCCGGACGATCACACATCGGACGCGGGAAGGTAAAACGTCCTGCGCCCCCCTTCTCGGCCAGTTTGGCGATTTCCGGGCCACCCGGATAATTGAGGCCCATCATTTTCGCGGTTTTGTCGAACGCTTCGCCGGCGGCATCGTCGAGCGTTTCGCCAAGCAGACTGTATTGACCGATGCCATCGACCTGAACCAGCTGCGTATGACCGCCGGAAACCAACAAAGCGACGAACGGGAATTCTGGCGGTTTCGGCTCCAGCATCGGCGCCAGCAAATGCCCTTCCATATGGTGCACACCGAGCGCCGGAATGCCCCAGGCAAAGGCCAGCGCCTGAGCACAGGAAGCACCGACCAGCAGCGCGCCAACAAGCCCAGGACCCGCGGTATAGGCGATCGCATCGATCTCGGTCGGCACGCAGTCCGCCTCGGCCAACACCTGACGAATCAAGGGCAGCATGCGCTTGACGTGGTCACGCGAGGCCAGTTCCGGCACCACGCCGCCATAGGCGCGGTGCAGGTCGATCTGGCTGAACAGCGCGTCAGCCAACAGGCCACGCTCACTGTCGTATAATGCGACGCCGGTTTCGTCGCAGGAGGTTTCTAATCCCAGTACTAGCATGGGTTTGCGCCTTGTTTAGGCTGAATTCGAAGGCGCGCATAATAGTCCCCGCGTGATGCCCCGACCAGCGGTTTTCGATCAGAGGCTTTGCATTCCGAGCGATGAGGGGTTAACATCCGCAACCCTTAAAAACCGACGTCTTCAAGTGCTCTTTTGCCGCGAGGATGTTGACCCCGGTAATGAATGAAGGTAGCTCTGGATGCCAGCCGTCAAAGTTAAAGAGAACGAACCCTTCGACGTAGCTCTGCGTCGTTTCAAGCGCTCCTGCGAAAAAGCCGGTGTACTGGCTGAAGTTCGTAGCCGCGAATTTTACGAGAAGCCAACTTCTGAGCGTAAGCGCAAAGCAGCAGCCGCTGTTAAGCGTCACGCCAAGAAAGTTCAGCGCGAACAGCGCCGCGCCGTTCGTCTGTACTAATACACAGACGTTCGTTGCAAGCTTCTTTGCCTAAGCCCGGCTCTCAGCCGGGCTAATGGCATTTGCGTAAAACGCTTGATGCTTCAACGTCGAAGCCGCACACGCGACCTAGACGAATCTGCTTCACACGTCAGACCTGGCTCTTTTGCCAGCGGTGCACGTCTTTTCTGACGAGCCTTTCAAGGCTACTGACGAGCACACCCACTGATTCCTCTTACGACGATCAGCCCAAGGCACCTGCATGCGTGCCCGCTTTATTGAGCTATCCGAGGCCCCTAACCGGCCGTCAGCGGATTCAGCGCAACACTTTCAAATAGTCGAAGACTGATGAGTACTAACGTCAGGGGATTTTCGGCAGATACACTTCCCGACAGCGATTACGCAGACGACACCGGTCGAGCCGCATATTTTGCGCGCTTCAAACAATGACCCGCGTCCGGCAGCCTTACGCATCGGACTTATTACAGCGCAGACGACGAGTACGCCATGGCCGGGCTGATTCCCCAGAGCTTCATTGACGACCTGCTGAACCGCACCGACATCGTCGATGTGGTCAGTTCGCGCGTGCAATTGAAGAAGGCCGGCAAGAACTACACCGCTTGTTGCCCGTTTCACAAAGAGAAAACCCCGTCTTTCAGCGTCAGCCCCGATAAGCAGTTCTATTACTGCTTCGGCTGCGGCGCCGGCGGCAATGCCCTCGGCTTTCTCATGGATCACGACAACCTGGATTTCCCCCAGGCCGTCGAAGATCTGGCGAAAGCCGCCGGCATGGAAATCCCTCGCGAAGAAAGCGGCCGCCCGCACAAACCGCGCCAGCCAACCGATTCGCCGCTGTATCCGCTACTCACCGCTGCCGCCGATTTTTACCGGCAAGCCCTCAAGAGCCATCCATCGCGCAAAGCTGCGGTGGATTACCTCAAGGGCCGCGGCCTGACTGGCGAGATCGCCCGGGATTTCGGGCTCGGCTTCGCGCCGCCCGGCTGGGACAACCTGTTCAAACATTTGAGCAGCGACACGCTTCAACAGAAAGCCATGATCGACGCCGGCCTGCTGATCGAGAACGCCGAAACCGGCAAACGCTATGACCGCTTCCGCGATCGCGTGATGTTCCCGATCCGCGACACCCGTGGGCGCATCATCGCCTTCGGCGGCCGCGTACTCGGCGACGACAAGCCCAAGTACCTGAACTCACCGGAAACCCCGGTATTCCATAAAGGTCAGGAACTCTACGGCCTTTATGAAGCACGCAAGAACAACCGTAACCTCGACGAAATCATCGTCGTCGAAGGCTATATGGACGTCATCGCCCTCGCTCAGCAAGGGCTGAAGAATGCCGTCGCGACGCTCGGCACCGCGACCAGCGAAGAACATTTGAAGCGTCTGTTCCGCGTAGTGCCGAACGTGCTGTTTTGCTTCGACGGCGACCAGGCCGGCCGCAACGCCGCATGGCGCGCACTGGAAGCAACGCTTTCAAGCCTGCAGGACGGGCGTCGTGCACGCTTTCTGTTTCTACCCGAAGGCGAAGACCCGGACACCTTGGTTCGTGCCGAAGGCACTGACGCATTCAAGGCCCGGATCAATCAGCACGCTCAGCCGTTGGCGGATTATTTCTTCCAGCAACTGACCGAAGAAGCCGACCCGCGCTCGCTTGAGGGCAAGGCGCACATGGCCACCCTTGCCGCACCGCTGATCGACAAAGTACCCGGGGCAAACCTGCGCATTCTGATGCGTCAGCGCCTGACCGAAATTACTGGCCTGAGCAGCGAGACCGTCAGTCAGCTAGCACAAAGTGCGCCGCAGGAAGCACCGCCCGCCTACGATCCGGGTATCGATTACGACGCGATGCCGGATTACAGCGACTACCATCAGCCGCAGGCACAAGACATGTATGTGCCGCAGCAGGAGTGGACGCCAAAGAAACCCGGCGCTGGCGGCAAGAAATGGGACAAGAAACCCTGGGACAAGAACGGCAAACGTGGTGAGCGCGGCCCATATGTACCACCCCGCACCGAAATCGCGGTCGAACCTCCAATATTTACCGCAATTCGCACCCTTATCCACCACCCCGATATGGCTGCCAAGGTTGAGAGCGCCGACCATTTTGCTAATGAGGCAAACAAGTATGCGCAACTACTGGTAGCCCTCATTGAGTCCTTGCAGAAAAATCCTCAGCTAAACTCATTTCAGTTGATGTCCAGATGGCACGGTACTGATCAGGGCCGCCTACTCAAGCAGCTCACGGAAAAGGAATGGTTAATTCAGGGGGATAACCTTGAACAACAGTTTTTAGACACCATTACTAAGATATCCGCTGGCCAAAACATACAAACTCTGGACGAGCTCATCAAAAAGGCGAGCGACCCAGCAATGACCGCGGAACAAAAAATGCAGATAGCAATCCAGATGCGCGACCTATTTTCCGCATCAAACCCGACCTCAACTGGCGCGTGAGGTCATAGCTCAGGTATAATCCTCGGCTTGTTTTTTGCCCGCCAAGACCTTCAGTGGATAGGGTGTTATGTCCGGAAAAGCGCAACAGCAGTCTCGTATTATTGAGTTGATCAAACTGGGTCGTGAGCAGAAGTATCTGACTTACGCCGAGGTCAACGACCACCTGCCCGAGGATATTTCAGATCCTGAGCAGGTGGAAGACATCATCCGCATGATTAACGACATGGGGATCCCCGTACACGAGAGTGCTCCGGATGCGGACGCCCTTATGTTGGCCGACGCCGATACCGACGAGGCCGCTGCGGAAGAAGCAGCAGCCGCGTTGGCAGCGGTGGAGACCGATATCGGTCGCACCACTGACCCAGTGCGCATGTACATGCGTGAAATGGGTACGGTCGAGCTTCTGACTCGTGAAGGCGAAATCGAAATCGCCAAGCGTATCGAAGAGGGCATCCGTGAAGTGATGAGCGCAATCGCGCACTTCCCTGGCACGGTTGACCACATTCTCTCCGAGTACACCCGCGTCACCACCGAAGGTGGTCGCCTGTCCGACGTCCTGAGCGGTTATATCGACCCGGACGACGGCATTGCGCCGCCAGCCGAAGTGCCGCCGCCTGTCGAAGCGAAAGTGGCGAAAGCCGACGACGAGACCGACGACGATGAAGCCGAATCTTCCGATGACGAAGAAGAAGCCGAAAGCGGTCCGGATCCGGTCATTGCTGCCCAGCGCTTTGGCGCCGTGGCTGATCAGATGGAAATCACCCGCAAGGCCCTGAAAAAGCACGGTCGCAACAACAAGGCAGCGATTGCCGAGTTGCTGGCACTGGCCGAGCTGTTCATGCCGATCAAACTGGTACCGAAGCAATTCGAAGGCCTGGTCGAGCGTGTTCGCGGTGCCCTGGATCGTCTGCGTCAGCAAGAGCGCGCGATCATGCAACTGTGTGTACGTGATGCACGTATGCCACGCGCCGATTTCCTGCGTCAGTTCCCGAGCAACGAAGTCGACGAAAGCTGGTCCGACGCCTTGGCCAAAGGCAAGAGCAAGTACGCCGAAGCCATTGGCCGCGTGCAGCCGGATATCATTCGTTGCCAGCAGAAACTGATCGCGCTGGAAACCGAAACCGGTCTGACCATCGCAGAAATCAAGGACATCAACCGTCGCATGTCGATCGGTGAGGCCAAGGCCCGCCGCGCGAAGAAAGAGATGGTTGAAGCCAACCTGCGTCTGGTTATCTCGATCGCCAAGAAATACACCAACCGCGGCCTACAATTCCTCGATCTGATCCAGGAAGGCAACATCGGCCTGATGAAAGCGGTGGACAAGTTCGAATACCGTCGTGGTTACAAGTTCTCGACTTATGCCACCTGGTGGATCCGTCAGGCGATCACTCGCTCGATCGCCGACCAGGCCCGCACCATCCGTATTCCGGTGCACATGATCGAGACGATCAACAAGCTCAACCGTATTTCCCGGCAGATGTTGCAGGAAATGGGTCGCGAACCGACCCCGGAAGAGCTGGGCGAACGCATGGAAATGCCTGAGGACAAGATCCGCAAGGTATTGAAGATCGCTAAAGAGCCGATCTCCATGGAAACCCCGATCGGTGATGACGAAGACTCCCACTTGGGTGACTTCATCGAAGACTCGACCATGCAGTCGCCAATCGATGTCGCCACTGTTGAGAGCCTGAAAGAAGCGACTCGCGAAGTGCTGTCTGGCCTCACTGCCCGTGAAGCCAAAGTACTGCGCATGCGTTTCGGTATCGACATGAACACCGACCACACGCTCGAAGAAGTGGGCAAACAGTTTGACGTAACGCGTGAGCGGATCCGTCAGATCGAAGCCAAGGCGCTGCGCAAGCTGCGCCACCCGACGCGAAGCGAGCATCTGCGCTCCTTCCTCGACGAGTGATACCAGAACCCCCGGCCCAGGCCGGGGGTTTTGTTTATATGGCAGATTAAATCCTTCGCAACACCCCTCCCCCGCATACCCCGTCTACACTCGAAACAATCATCCCCGAGCCATAACGAGAGCGTTATGCCCAGATTGGCGTCCGTGCTTTTTTTGCTGTCACTGATGATCTGGACCGCAACGGCTGACGCGCTGACTCTGACTGATGAAGAACGTAGCTGGCTGGCGGCTCACCCGGACTTGCGCCTGGGTGTAGATGCTTCGTGGCCGCCCTTTGAATTTCGCGACGACCAGAATCGCTATCAGGGCTTGGCGGCCGACTATATCGATGTGATTCGCCAACGCCTGGCGATCAAGTTGACCCCCATTGAGCCAGTGAGCTGGACGGTGGTGCTGGAGCAGGTCAAATCGGGCAAAATCGATCTTCTCCCCGGCATCATGTCCACCCCTGAGCGCCAGACCTACCTGTCGTTCACCCGCCCTTATCTTGATTTCCCGATTGTCATACTTGCCCACATCGGCGGCGCGCAACCGCGCAAGCTCGACGACTTGTACGGTTTGAAAATCGCCGTGGTGGAAAACTATGCACCCCACGAACTGCTGCGCACCCACCACCCCGATCTGAATCTGGTGGCCATGCCCAATGTCAGTTCGGCGCTGCAGGCGTTGGCGACCGACGAAGTGGACGCCGTGGTCGGCGACCTCGCTTCGAGTGTCTGGAGCCTGCGCCAGCTCAAGCTCGACGGCCTGTACGTCAGTGGCGAAACCCCGTATCGCTACCAACTGGCAATGGCCGTGCCCCGCGATAACAAGGTACTGGTGGGGATTCTCGACAAAGTGCTCGCGGACATGAGTCCTGATGAAATCAGCAGCATTCAGGAGCACTGGGTCGGTAACGTCCTTGATCATCGGACATTCTGGTCGGATCTGTTGATCTACGGTTTGCCGGGGCTGTTGCTACTGGTGACGATCCTCGCCGTGGTGATCCGTATCAACCGCCGCCTGAGCTCGGAAATCGCCCGACGCATCGACCTCGAACAGGAGCTGCGCAGCAGCGAATATCACTATCGCGGACTGGTCGAGAGCCTGTCAGCCATCGCCTGGGAAGCGCGGATGAGCGACTTCACCTACAGCTATGTCTCGCCCCACGCCGAAGACTTGCTCGGCTATCCACAATCGCACTGGTTGATCCCCGGCTTCTGGCACAACATCATTCACCCGGCGGATCTGACCCGTACGCAGAGTTACTGCAAAGAAGCCCTCAGCGAGGGCCGTGATCACATCGTCGACTATCGAGTGATCACCGCCGACGGTCGCTGCTTGTGGGTGCGCGACATCGTCAGCCTGATCGAACATGGCCATGAGCCTGTGATGCGCGGTTTGATGATCGACATCAGCGAAATCAAGCGCACTGAAGAAGCACTGCAGCTCTCGGAGCAAAAGTTCGCCTCGGTCTTCCAGCAGTGCCCGGACATTCTGGTGATTGCACGGCTGTCCGACGGTTGCCTGCTCGAGGTCAACGAAGCGTTTGAAGAACAGATCGGACTGAAAGCTGAAGAAGTGCTGGGGCAAACGGCGACCGACCTGAATATCTGGGGCATTCCCGGCGTCGGTCCGGGGCTGCTGCAGCGTTTGCAGGCGGGCAGTATTCGCAATCTGGAGATGCCCTTTCGCCGCAACAACGGCCAGTTGTTCACCGGCCTGATCTCCGCCGAACCCTTCGATCTGGACACCACGCCAGCCCTGGTGGTCGTTGTGCGTGACATCACCCAGCTCAAGGAAACCCAACAGCAACTGCAAACCTCCGAGGAGAAGTTCGCCAAAGCCTTCCATGCCTCACCGGACGGTTTGTTGTTGTCGCGCCAGAGCGATGGTTTGCTGCTGGAGGTCAACGAAGGTTTCAGTCGCATTACCGGTTTCAATAGCGCCATGTCGGTGGATCGTTCAGCGCTGGATCTGGGGATCTGGGTCAACCTCAACGAGCGCAAACAGATGCTCGATCTGTTGCATCGCGACGGCTTCGTCCGTGACTTCACCTGCCATATCCGCCGCAGTGACGGGCAGATTCGCCTCTGCGAAGTCTCCAGTCGTCCGCTGCCGATCGGCGAAGAAGACTGCATGCTGACCATCGCCCGGGACATAACCGAGCGCCATTTGATGCAGGAAAAACTGCAACAGGCCGCCACCGTGTTCGAAAGCACCGCTGAAGGCGTATTGATCACTGACACCCAACAGCACATCAGCGCGGTCAACCGAGCCTTTACCGAGATTACCGGTTACAGCGAAAGCGAAGCGCTCGGCCATACACCACGCTTGCTCGCCTCCGGCCTGCATGACAGTGCGTTCTACGCGGCAATGTGGCACCAGTTGACCGACGAAGGTCACTGGCAGGGCGAGATCTCCAACCGGCGCAAGAACGGCGAGTTGTACCCGAGCTGGCTGACCATCAGTGCTGTGCGCAACCGCGACAAGTTCATCACCCACTTTGTCGCGGTGTTTGCCGATATCTCCAGCCTCAAGCACGCACAGGCCAAGCTCGACTATCAGGCGCACCACGACCCACTTACCGGCCTGCCGAACCGCACGCTGTTCGAAAACCGTTTGTTGATGGCGTTGAACAGTCAGCAGGAAAACGGCGGTCAGGGCGCGGTGCTGTTTCTCGATCTCGACCGCTTCAAACACATCAATGACAGCCTCGGTCACCCGGTTGGCGACCTGCTGCTCAAGGGCATCGCCGTGCGCCTGAAAGAGCAACTGCGCGACATCGATACCGTGGCGCGTCTGGGCGGTGACGAATTCATCATTCTGCTGCCCGGCCTGCAACAGGCCAGTGATGCCGACAACATCGCCACCAAACTGCTCAATTGTTTCGGTGCGCCGTTCCAGGCTGGCGAACATGAGTTCTTCATCAGCGCCAGCATTGGCACAAGTCTCTATCCTCGGGACGGCTGCGACGTCGCCACGCTGGTGAAAAACGCCGACGCGGCGATGTACCGCTCCAAGGCCAAGGGCCGCAACCGCGTCGAGAGCTACACCCGCGACCTCACTGCCCAGGCCAGCGAGCGCATTGCACTTGAGCACGAACTGCGCCGGGCCATTGAACGGGATGAGTTGTTCCTCTACTACCAGCCGAAAATCAGCCTCGACGACCACCGCCTGGTCGGTGCTGAAGCGCTGATCCGCTGGCGTCACCCAACCTTCGGCGATGTACCGCCAGAACATTTCATTCCGCTGGCCGAAGAAAACGGCATGATCCTGCAAATCGGTGACTGGGTGCTCGAGACCGCGTGCCGGCAGATGTTCGAATGGAATCAGGTCTACGACAGCCTCGGCCCACTCTCGGTGAACCTCGCCGGCGCGCAACTGCGTCAACCAAATCTGCTCGGGCGCATCGAACAACTGCTCAACGACAACCGCCTGCAGCCGGATTTACTGCAACTGGAAATTACCGAGAATTTCATCATGAGTCAGGCCGAAGAGGCGCTGGCCGTGCTGCACCAGCTCAAACACCTCGGCGTACAACTAGCGATTGACGACTTTGGTACCGGTTATTCTTCGCTCAGTTACCTCAAACGCCTGCCGCTGGACATCCTCAAGATCGACCAGTCATTCGTCCGCGGACTGCCCGACGACCCCCATGACGCGGCCATTGTCCGGGCCATCATCGCGCTGGGACGGAGCATGCAATTCACCGTCATCGCCGAGGGCGTGGAAACCCAGGCCCAACAACAATTTCTCGCTGCCGAAGGCTGCGAACAGATCCAGGGCTACATCGTCAGCCTGCCGTTACCGCCGGAAGAATTCGCGGCAACGTTTCTTCGTGTAACCGTATCGGATTTTTCGGATAGCACAGCCGAGAAACCGTCGCTATAATCCGCGGCCTACTGAGGGCCTATAGCTCAGTTGGTTAGAGCAGAGGACTCATAATCCTTTGGTCCACGGTTCAAGTCCGTGTGGGCCCACCAAATACGAAAGCCGTGCTAAATGCGCGGCTTTCGCGTTTCTGGCGTTTGAAAGTAGCCAGCCCACCCCACGCTGTCATACTTGCGCCCGTGAAGTGTAACTTCCAGAATGCCAGCACAGGATGTCTTTCGGATTAGGGATAAATAACCGTGTACAAACTCTCCTCGCTACAAGCTGCCAGAGGACTGGCGGCGCTTTTTGTCGTAGCGTTTCACTCACTCTTCATCAATGCCAAATATGTGCAAGGCGAAAGCCTGTTACCGGAGCTATTTGTTTTTGGCCAAACCGGCGTGGATCTGTTTTTTGTCATCAGTGGTTTTGTGATGGTTCTGGCTTTTCGCAACAAGTTTGGTCTTAAAGGCCAAGTCGCTGGCTTTCTCAAAGGGCGATTCCTGCGAATTTATCCGACCTACTGGGTTTATTTTCTCGCCCTCTTCTTTGTCGCTCAGATCAAACCTGAACTGGTAGGTGGCTCCCAAAATGGGACTGTCGACATGACGTCATCATTTTTCCTGCTCCCGGATTCAGCGTTACCGCTATTAATGGTTGCCTGGTCGCTTATCCACGAAGTCTGGTTTTATCTGGTGTTTGCCTTGATTCTTATGCTGCCGGCCAAGTGGATGACCCATGCATTTGCGTTCTGGCTAATCACGATCATCGGCGTTTCGATCTTCACCCTTACGTCAGACAACCCCTATCTTCGAGTGATGTTCCATGAGTTCTCCATTGAGTTCATCTTCGGCGCCTTGGCCGGAATCGCATATCTGCGGCTTTCGCTGGTTACCTCACCGCCCCTTTTCAGCATTCTCCTGATGGTACTGGCTGGACTGGCCGGCCTCGTCTACGCACTTGCTTCAGACGTAGTCGGCGACGCCGATGTCATTCAATCGATAACCCTGGAGCGTGCATTTGCGATCGGTGGCGGTTACACGCTTTTACTGTTGGCATTTGCACTGCTGGAAGCAAAAGGTAAATGGATGGCATCCGGTCTGCTCAGATCGGTCGGGGATATGTCCTACTCGCTATACCTGTCGCATGTTCTGACACTCAGCGTGTGCGGGCGCCTCTGGGTCATGACGGGACTTAACGGTAACAGCGTCTGGCATGCGCTATTGTTCTGGGCGGTGTCCTACACTGCAGTGCTTGTGGTGGCTTACTTCAGTTATCAGTTGATAGAGCGCAAATTGTTGAATCTCTCGCACCACTTTCGACTGCCTGTACGCGCGTAAAAAAACCGCGCTTTTGCGCGTTTTTTTAGGTCTGAGTTCAGCTTCATCACCTGCAAGCGGTCCGCAGACTGAGCCTGTAACATGCGCAGGCCAACTATCCGCGCCAATGGAGCCGCCCTTGCCAGACATCCGCCCGCCCGTGCTCGATGAAATCGATCGTCAGTTGATCGCCGCCCTGCAGATCAATGCCCGTGAGAGCGTGGCCATGCTCGCCCGGCAATTGGGCATTGCGCGCACCACCGTGACGTCGCGTCTGGCGCGGCTGGAAAGGGCTAAAGTGATCACCGGTTATGGCGTACGCCTCGGCCAGCGAGTGGTCGACGGCGGCTTGCAAGCGTATGTCGGGATCAAGGTACAGCCACGCTCTGGCAAAGAGGTGCTACGCCGGTTGAGTGCAATGGCGCAGGTGCAGCAGTTGTGTGCGGTGAGTGGGGAGTTTGACTATGTCGCCTGGTTGCGTACGGATTCGCCGGAGCAACTGGATCAGTTGCTGGATCAGATTGGCGGAGTGGACGGGGTGGAGAAGACCACGACGTCGATCATTTTGAGTAGCAAGATTGATCGAGGGCAGCCGGTCTAAGATTTTGATCGGGCTTCTCCGGTGAATTCCAGTGCCTCTTCGCGAGCAGGCTCGCTCCCACATTTTGGTCGGTGTGCAGTCTAAAATCGTCATATTGATCGTTAATCTGGCAAAACGACGACAATTTGCGTCTTATTAACGTGTTCTACGCTCCCTAGAATGGCTGGCATCTTTTCCTATACTCAGACGCGCATCCGCGTCGGGTCGCCAGCAAGGTCAGCCATGAACAAGAACAATCGCCATCCTGCAGACGGTAAGAAGCCAGTCACCATTTTCGGCCCGGACTTTCCGTTCGCGTTCGACGACTGGATCGAACACCCGGCC
Organism: Pseudomonas sp. MC6; assembly: GCF_054790575.1. NCBI lineage: Bacteria > Pseudomonadati > Pseudomonadota > Gammaproteobacteria > Pseudomonadales > Pseudomonadaceae > Pseudomonas > Pseudomonas sp. MC6. Next base: position 5,660,938 of record NZ_CP186504.1, on the reverse strand, counting down.
GGTCTCGGCAGCATTCCTGAGCACAATCACGGCGCTGAAGTGGCGATCGTCGGCGCTGGAATCGCCGGGTTGGTAGCCGCATACGAGTTGATGAAACTCGGCTTGAAACCGGTGGTTTACGAAGCCTCGAAACTGGGTGGCCGTCTGCGCTCGCAGGCTTTCAACGGCACCGACGGCATCGTCGCTGAACTCGGTGGCATGCGCTTCCCGGTGTCCTCCACCGCGTTCTATCACTACGTCGACAAGCTCGGTCTGGAAACCAAACCGTTCCCGAACCCGTTGACGCCAGCCTCCGGCAGCACCGTGATCGACCTGGAAGGCAAAACCCATTACGCACAGAAGCTGGCGGATCTGCCTGCACTGTTTCAGGAAGTGGCTGACGCCTGGGCGGATGCGCTGGAGGCCGGTTCGCAATTCGCCGATATCCAGCAGGCTATTCGCGATCGCGATGTACCCCGTCTGAAAGAGCTGTGGAACACGCTGGTGCCGCTGTGGGATGACCGCACGTTTTATGACTTTGTCGCCACCTCGGAAGCCTTCGCCAAACTGTCGTTCCATCACCGCGAAGTGTTCGGTCAGGTTGGTTTCGGCACCGGCGGTTGGGACTCGGACTTCCCCAACTCGATGCTGGAAATCTTTCGCGTGGTGATGACCAACTGCGACGATCACCAACACCTCGTGGTCGGCGGCGTCGAGCAAGTGCCGCAGGGCATCTGGCGGCATGTGCCGGAACGCTGCGTGCACTGGCCCGAAGGCACCAGCCTGAAATCCCTGCACCGTGGCGCGCCGCGCTCCGGCGTGAAGAAAATCGCCCACGCGCCAGATGGCCGTTTCGCGGTCACCGACAACAACGGCGACACCCGCGAATACGCCGCCGTGCTGACCACTTGCCAGAGCTGGCTGCTGACCACGCAGATCGAATGCGACGAAAGCCTGTTTTCGCAGAAGATGTGGATGGCCCTGGACCGTACGCGCTACATGCAGTCGTCGAAAACATTCGTGATGGTCGACCGGCCATTCTGGAAGGACAAAGACCCGGAAACCGGCCGCGACCTGATGAGCATGACCCTCACCGATCGCCTGACCCGTGGCACGTATCTGTTCGACAACGGCGACGACAAGCCGGGCGTGATCTGCCTATCGTACTCGTGGATGAGTGACGCGCTGAAGATGCTCCCGCATCCGGTGGAAAAACGCGTCGAACTGGCGCTGAACGCGTTGAAAAAGATCTACCCGAAAGTCGACATCGCTGCACGGATCATCGGCGATCCGATCACCGTGTCGTGGGAAGCCGACCCGTACTTCCTTGGCGCCTTCAAAGGTGCCCTGCCCGGCCACTATCGCTACAACCAGCGCATGTACGCGCACTTCATGCAGGACGAGATGCCGGCCGAGCAGCGCGGGATTTTCATCGCCGGCGACGACGTTTCGTGGACTCCAGCATGGGTCGAAGGCGCAGTGCAGACGTCGCTCAACGCGGTGTGGGGGATCATGAAGCATTTCGGTGGCTCGACACATAAAGCGAACCCCGGCCCGGGTGATGTGTTCAAAGACATCGGCCCTATCGCCCTGCCCGAGTAAGAGGAATCCCTGATGCGTGTAGCCCTTTACCAATGTCCACCGCTGCCACTGGACCCCGCCACCAACCTGCAACGCTTGCATCAACTGGCGATGGAGGCCAAGGGCGCTGACCTGCTGGTGCTGCCGGAGATGTTCATGACTGGTTACAACATCGGCGCCGAAGCGGTCAGCACATTGGCCGAGGTCTACAACGGTGAATGGGCGCAGCAGATCGGACGAATCGCCAAAGCCGCAGGTTTGGCGATTGTTTACGGCTATCCGGAGCGCACTGCCGACGGGCAGATCTACAACGCCGTGCAGTTGATCGATTCGCACGGCGAGCGCCTGTGCAATTATCGCAAGACGCATCTTTTCGGCGATCTGGATCGTTCGATGTTCAGCCCCGGCGATGATCATTTCCCCATCGTCGAACTCAACGGCTGGAAACTCGGCTTCCTGATCTGTTACGACCTGGAGTTTCCGGAAAACACTCGCCGTCTGGCACTCGCCGGCGCCGAACTGATTCTGGTGCCGACGGCGAACATGATTCCGTTCGACTTCGTCGCCGATGTCACCGTGCGTTCGCGCGCCTTCGAAAACCAGTGCTATGTGGCCTACGCCAACTACTGCGGTCACGAAGGTGACATCCATTATTGCGGGCAAAGCAGCCTCGCCGCGCCTGATGGCAGCCGCACCGCTCAGGCCGGACTCGACGAAGCATTGATCATCGGAGAACTGGATCGCCAGCTAATGATCGATTCGCGCGCTGCCAATCGCTATCTCAGCGACCGCCGTCCGGAGCTTTACGCCGCGCTGAATCAGCGCTAATCCGCTAGCATTGGCACTTCACTGTTCTGGAAGTGCCCATGCCTGCGCCGACTCACCCCCGCCCTCACACTGAAACCCTGGCCAACGGCTTGCGCGTGACCCTGCGTCATGCGCCCGGCCTGAAGCGTAGCGCCGCCGCTCTGCGCGTGGCTGCCGGTAGTCATGACGTGCCGTTGGCGTGGCCGGGACTGGCGCATTTTCTTGAGCATTTGCTGTTTCTCGGCACCGAGCGTTTCCCGGCGAATGAAGGGCTGATGGCTTACGTGCAAGGTCACGGTGGCCAGGTGAATGCCAGCACCCGCGAACGCACCACTGATTTTTTCTTTGAGTTGCCGACACAATCGTTCAGCGCTGGGCTGGAGCGTCTGTCAGACATGCTCGCCAGGCCGCGTAAGAATCTGGACGATCAGTTGCGCGAACGCGAAGTGCTGCAAGCAGAATTTGTCGCTTGGTCGCAGGATACTGCGGCGCAGCAGCAGTTTGCCGTGTACGAAGGTTTACCGGCAGAGCATCCGTTGCGCGGATTTCATGCAGGGAATCGTGACAGCCTGCAAGTCGAACAGCCCGCGTTTCAACAGGCCTTGAAGGACTTCCACCAGCAGTTTTATCAGACTGGGCAGATGACCCTGAGCCTGGTCGGACCGCAGAGCCTCGCAGAACTAAAAGCACTGGCTGAACAATTTGCGGCGGTTTTGCCCGTTGGGGATAAAGTTGCGCAGGCGGCATCCCTACCGCTGGCGGTAAAAAGTTATCAACAGCTCGGTGAGCGACGCGGCAACCTGATGTTTGCGTTCGATGCCTTGCCTGAGTCGTCTGTCGAGGCTTTGGCGTTTCTTTGCCATTGGATGAACAGCACCAAACCCGGCGGGTTACTGGCGCATTTGCAGCAGCAGAATCTGGCTGATGGTTTAAAAGCTGCGCCGGTCTATCACTTTGACAGCCAGGCGTTGCTGCATCTGGAGTTCATCGCAGCTTCCGAATCGTTAAACGCCATTGGCGCGCAGGTGCTGGATTGGCTGAGTTTCTTTGCTCAACAAGATTGGGCGCCACTGCGCAAAGAATACGCAACTCTGCTTCAGCGCCAGCAGCAAGTCAGCGGCGCGCTGCAGTTGGCGCGACTCGACAGTGAACAGTTGGAAAATGGCCTGTCTGAGGCAGGCGTTGAGGCCCTTGTTCACATCCTCGGTGAAATCGGCACTGTGGATAACTTCAGCGATCACTGGAGCCTGCCTGCTGCCAATCCTTTTCTGCGAGCCAGCGAACCCTTGGCCAACGCCGGACTGATTCGCGGCCAGACCAGCGCCCACCGGGGGCTGCGCACGTTCGCTCAGGATCGCTCACGCGGTCGTCGTGAGCGCTCGCCGATGCAATTCAGCCAGGCGCTGCCAGACACTGGCGATGAAGGTGCGATCTATCTGCGTTGGCAAGTAGAAGCCGCAGCCGGTGCTGATCTGCAATCGCGGTTGCAGCGCAGTCTGCAGCAAACTCAGCAAGACGCGCGGGAGGCCGGTGTCGGTCTGTCTTTCAGCGTCTCTGGCAATCAATGGCTGCTGAAGCTCACCGGCCTGCAAGAACCGATGCCCAGTGTCCTCGAACACGCGCTGAAATGTCTGACGCAAGTTGATGCGGATTCCCTGCGCAGCGAGCCGGAAACGCCGCTTGTCGCCATCCGCCAGCTGCTTAAAGCGCTGCCGGAACATGTTCTGCAATCAGCCGAAACCGGCGACGACGCTAAACACCTGTGGACAACTTCGCGCTGGGACGGCCTAGCTCTGGGACTTAACCAGCAGACGCAATCCGCCATGGGCCTGGCCTTGAGCCGTATTCCCGGGATCCCTGACAATCAGTTGGCTGCGCCGACGACGATTCCCGCGCAAAAACTCTGGCGACATATCGATACCGTCTCCAGCGAACACGCCTTGTTGCTGTGCTGCCTGCCCCCCAGCCGCGACATCACCGACGAAGCCGCGCGGCGACTATTGGCGCAGTTGTGCCAGACACCTTTCTACCAGCGCCTGCGGGTCGAATTGCAATTGGGCTATGCAGTATTCAGCGCACTGCGCCAGATTCACGGGCAAACGGCCATGCTGTTCGGCGTGCAATCCCCAAGCAGCGCACCAGGGGAACTGCTAGGCCACATTCAGCAATTCCTCGAAACCCTTCCAATGCGAATCGAACAATTGGATGAGGCGAGTTTTGAACAGCAGCGCAAGAGCCTCGCCGATCAATTCGACGACGCCAACCTGTCCAGCAAAGACGCCGCCGAACTGCTTTGGCAGGCCAGGCTTGCAGGTCACTCGTCGGATTATCTTGAGCAATTGATCGCCGCCATCGGCCAACTGGATAGCCAGACATTACTCAGCGCTGCTCAGCGTTTAGTCAACGCCGAAGGCGGCTGGCTCTGCCTTGCCAGCGATCCAGCGCCCGAAACCCCGTGGCAAGCGACAAATTGATCATTACCGAGGCTGCAAGGAGCTTTCTCAAAGATTCATGGGCATTTACCCGGAAATTTTGAGTAACATAGCAGCCTAACTATTTGGAACATCTTTGCGCTGCCGTGGACTATACCTATGGACAGCGCTATCCCACCCACCCTGAAGGAGACACCCATGTCCTGGACAAAACCTGCTTACACCGACCTGCGTATCGGCTTCGAAGTCACCATGTACTTCGCCAGCCGCTGAGTTCTGCTTACGTAGAATTGCAGTGCAACGCCTCGGCTCGCCGGGGCGTTTTATTTTCCGCGTTGAAATGATGGAGTGTTCATGTTCGTCCAGATTCTGGGTTCGGCCGCTGGCGGCGGTTTTCCGCAGTGGAACTGCAACTGCGTCAACTGCGCAGGCTTTCGCGACGGCAGCCTGAATGCCAAGGCCCGCACCCAATCGTCCATCGCGATTTCCGATGACGGCGTGAACTGGGTGTTGTGCAACGCCTCGCCGGATATCCGCGCGCAGCTGCAAAGCTTCGCCCCGATGCAACCGGGACGCGCCCTGCGTGACACCGGCATCAGCGCGATCATCCTGATGGACAGCCAGATCGACCACACCACCGGCCTGCTCAGCCTGCGCGAAGGCTGCCCGCATCAGGTCTGGTGTACGGACATGGTTCACGAAGACCTCAGCACCGGTTTCCCGCTGTTCAAGATGCTCACCCACTGGAACGGCGGGCTGGACTGGAACCGCATCGAACTCGACCAGAGCTTCACCGTGACCGCATGCCCGAACCTGCGTTTCACCCCGCTGCCATTGCGCAGCGCCGCGCCGCCGTACTCGCCGCACCGCTTCGATCCGCACCCGGGCGACAACATCGGTCTGATCGTTGAAGACCTGAACACTGGCGGTAAATTGTTCTATGCGCCGGGTTTGGGCAAGGTCGACGCGCCGTTGCTGGAGATCATGGCGGGCAGCGATTGCCTGTTGGTCGACGGCACGATGTGGGATGACGATGAGATGCAGCGCCGTGGCGTTGGCACTCGCACCGGTCGCGAGATGGGCCACCTGGCGCAAAACGGGCCTGGCGGCATGCTCGAAGTGCTGGAGCAGTTGCCTGAGCAGCGCAAGGTACTTATCCACATCAACAACACCAACCCGATTCTCGATGAAGATTCGCCGGAGCGTGCCGAGCTGGCGCGGCGGAATGTTGAAGTGGCGTTCGATGGCATGAGTATTGTGCTGTAAGCATTTGAGACCGCTGCGCGGTCTATCGCGAGCAGGCTCACTCCTACATTGGAATGCGATCACCTGTAGGAGTGAGCCTGCTCGCGATAAGGCCGGCACAGACACCAGATATTTCTAGGGTTGTTCCCCGGAGAACCGCAATGACCGACACCCCGCTGTCCCCGGCCGAATTCGAAGCGGCCCTGCGCGCCAAAGGCGCCTACTACCACATCCACCACCCGTACCACGTGGCGATGTACCAAGGCCGTGCTACTCGCGAGCAGATTCAGGGCTGGGTCGCCAACCGCTTCTACTATCAGGTGAACATCCCCCTGAAAGACGCGGCGATCCTTGCCAACTGCCCGGACCGCGAAATCCGTCGCGAATGGATTCAGCGCCTGCTCGACCACGACGGCGCTCCCGGTGAAGACGGCGGTATCGAAGCCTGGCTGCGTCTCGGCCAAGCGGTGGGTCTCGACCCGGATCAACTGCGTTCCCAGGAACTGGTACTGCCCGGCGTGCGTTTCGCCGTCGACGCCTACGTCAACTTCGCCCGTCGCGCCAGTTGGCAGGAAGCCGCCAGCAGTTCGCTCACCGAACTGTTCGCGCCGCAGATCCACCAATCGCGCCTCGACAGCTGGCCGCAGCATTACCCGTGGATCGACCCGGCCGGTTACGAATACTTCCGCACCCGCCTCGGTCAGGCGCGGCGTGATGTCGAGCACGGTCTGGCGATCACGCTGGAGCACTACAAGACGCGCGAAGGTCAGGAGCGCATGCTGGAAATTCTCCAGTTCAAACTGGACATTCTTTGGAGCATGCTCGATGCCATGAGCATGGCCTACGAACTGAACCGTCCGCCGTATCACAGCGTGACCGAACAACGCGTCTGGCATAAAGGAATCACCTTATGAGTTTCGACCGCAGCAAAGTCCCGACCTGGCGTCCCGGCTACCGCTTCCAGTACGAACCGGCGCAAAAAGGCCACGTGCTGCTGTACCCGGAAGGCATGATCAAGCTCAACGACAGCGCCGCATTGATCGGTGGTTTGATCGACGGTGAGCGCGATGTGGCGGCGATCATCGCCAAACTCGATGAACAGTTCCCCGGCGTGCCTGAGCTCGGTGACGACATCGAGCAATTCATGGAGGTTGCCCGTGCGCAGCACTGGATCGAACTTGCCTGATCTGCCGCCCAAACCTGAAGTCGGCCTGCCGCTGTGGCTGCTCGCCGAGCTGACCTACCGCTGCCCGCTGCAATGCCCGTACTGCTCCAATCCACTGGATTTCGCCGAGCAGGGCAAAGAGCTGAGCACCGAGCAGTGGATCAAAGTCTTTCGCGAAGCGCGGGAGATGGGCGCGGCGCAACTGGGCTTTTCCGGTGGTGAACCGCTGGTGCGGCAGGATCTCGCCGAGCTGATCCATGAAGCGCGACAGTTGGGTTTCTACACCAACCTGATCACCTCAGGCATCGGTCTGACCGAGCAGAAAATCAGCGACTTCAAGAAGGCCGGCCTCGATCACATCCAGATCAGTTTTCAGGCCAGCGACGAGCAAGTGAACAACCTGCTCGCCGGCTCGAAAAAAGCCTTCGCGCAGAAGCTGGAAATGGCCCGCGCGGTTAAGGCCCATGGCTATCCGATGGTGCTGAACTTCGTCACCCATCGGCACAATATCGACAAGATCGACCGCATCATCGAGCTGTGCATCGCGCTGGAAGCCGACTTCGTCGAACTCGCCACCTGCCAGTTCTACGGTTGGGCGCAGCTCAATCGTGTCGGCCTGTTGCCGACCAAGGAACAACTGGTGCGTGCCGAACGCATCACCAACGAATACCGCGCAAAACTGGAAGCCGAAGGGCATCCGTGCAAGCTGATTTTCGTCACCCCCGACTACTACGAAGAACGCCCGAAAGCCTGCATGAACGGCTGGGGAAGCATCTTTCTGACGGTCACGCCGGACGGCACCGCCCTGCCCTGCCACGGTGCCCGGCAGATGCCGGTGCAATTTCCCAATGTGCGCGATCACAGCATGCAGCATATCTGGTACGACTCGTTTGGCTTCAACCGCTTCCGCGGTTACGACTGGATGCCCGAGCCGTGCCGCTCCTGCGACGAGAAAGAAAAAGACTTCGGCGGCTGCCGCTGCCAGGCATTCATGCTCACCGGCGATGCGAGCAATGCCGACCCGGTGTGCAGCAAGTCCGAACATCACGGCGTGATTCTCAAGGCTCGCGAAGAAGCCGAGACCGCCACTCAAACCATCGAACAGTTGGCCTTTCGCAATGAACGAAACTCACGCCTCATCGCCAAGGGCTGAGCCTTTCAGCGCCTCGCAAGCCGTCGCTGCCGGCATGGACTTCGCCGAGCTGCAGCTCGGCGCTAATGGGCTGTTCTGGAATGAATATCGTCCGGAAGATGCCGCGTGCCGGATCTGGCATTGGCGCGATGGCGTGGCGAAATGTCTGACGCCGGATGGCTTCAGTGTGCGCAGTCGCGTGTACGAATATGGCGGTGGCGCGTTTTGTCTGACGCCGGATGGGGTGGTTTTCGTTGCTGAGGCGGATCAGCAGTTGTATCGGCAGAGGATGGATGGAAAACCTGAGGCGCTGACCTCGGGTGAGTGTCGTTATGGCGATCTGCATTTCGCTTTCGGTCAAGTGCTGGCGGTAGAAGAACAGCACGATCAGCATCGACTGGTAGCGATTGATCTGGCTGACGGCAGTCGACACTTGCTGGCTGAAGGTGTGGATTTTTATGCTGCGCCAACCCTCAGCCCGGATGGCCAGCGTTTGGCTTGGGTCGAGTGGAGTCGCCCGCATCAGCCGTGGACCTCGACTCGGTTGATGGTCGCTGAACGCAGGACCGACGGCGCATTCAGTTCGCCGCGATGCGTTGCCGGCGGTGAGATTGAAGAATCCATTCAACAACCACGATTTGATGCTCAAGGTCAGTTGTATTGCCTGACTGATCGCGGTGGTTTCTGGCAGCCGTGGGTTGAGACTTCCGACGGCTTGAAACCATTGCCCGCTGCTCAGGCCGATCATGCACCGGCGCCTTGGCAACTCGGCGGCTGCACCTGGTTTCCTGTTGGGGATTGCGTTCTCGCCAGTTGGAGCGAAGGTGGTTTTGGGCGCCTTACGCTTGGCGATGAAGATTACACGGGGGATTACTGCCGCTTCCGCCACTTGGCGCTGGATGCACAGAACATCTACTGCATCGCCGCGTCGCCGATCAGCCCTTCGGCGGTCATCGCTATTGATCGAACGAGCCGCGAAGTGAAAGTGCTGGCCGGTGGTGTTGCGCCCCTGCCCGCTGAGCGCATCAGCCGTCCGCAAACCCTGCGCTACCCAAGCGGTTCGGGCGAAGCGCACGGCTTCTTCTATCCAGCCATGAGCGGCGAGACAAAACCGCCGCTGGTGGTGTTCATCCACGGTGGCCCGACATCGGCCGGCTACCCGATGCTCGACCCACGCATTCAATACTGGACGCAACGCGGCTTCGCCGTCGCCGATCTCAACTATCGCGGCAGCAGCGGTTATGGCCGGGAGTATCGTCAGGCGTTGCATCTGAGCTGGGGTGAGGTGGATGTCGAGGATGCTTGTGGCGTCGTTGCGTATCTTGCCGAACAGGGCTTGATCGACGGGGAACGGGCATTCATTCGAGGTGGCAGCGCAGGCGGCTACACCACGTTATGTGCGCTGGCGTTCAAACACGTCTTCCGCGCCGGAGCGAGTTTGTACGGCGTTAGCGACCCGATTGCATTGGCTCGGGCAACGCACAAATTCGAGGGTGATTATCTGGACTGGCTGATCGGCGATCCCGAGCAAGACGCCGAACGCTACGCCGCCCGCACGCCATTACTGCATGCCGACGACATCCGCGTGCCGGTGATTTTCTTTCAGGGCGAACTGGACGCAGTGGTTGTCCCGCAACAGACTCGCGACATGGTCACGGCCCTGGAGCAGAACGGCATCCCGGTCGAAGCCCATTACTACCCCGACGAACGCCACGGCTTCCGCCGCGCCACCAATCAGGCGCATGCGCTGGAACAGGAGTGGAAATTCTATCGACGGGTGATGGGATTTACAGACTGAAACCCTCTCCCTGTAGGAGCTGCGGCACGCTGCGATCTTTTGATCCTGATCCTCGAATTAAAATCAAAAGATCGCAGCGTGCCGCAGCTCCTACAGGTTTATGCCGCTGACTCAGCGCTTGGCGATGATGTACACCGCATGCACGATCCCCGGAATATACCCGCACAACGTCAGCAGAATGTTCAGCCAGAACGCCCCGCCAAACCCGACCTGCAGAAACACGCCCAGTGGTGGCAACAGAATAGCGATGATGATGCGAATGAAATCCATGGGGCAGCTCCTGTATGGGGGTTGGCTCACTTGAGCCATACAAGCTAATCGACCTGCGCCGTTCGTCAGGGTTCAGTGCAACTGCCATTTGATCGCCATCACCTCACAAAAAAACGCCCCACGCCAAAAGAGTCAGGCGTGGGGCGTGCGTTATACCGCGAGACGGTTCTTGGAATCGGGTAGGAAACTTCAGTTCAAACTGCAATCCCCTTGCGGCATTGCAGTTGTGCGGTGCGCACTCGCGAGAAGGCGCGGCCCAGGCGCAGGAGCATTTCGTCGATGTTGGCTTTGCTGACCGTGAGTGCCGGGGTGAAGCGCAGGCAGTTGGCTTGCGGGGCGTTGAGCAGCAGGCCTTCGTGGAGGGCGGCGTGGACCACAGCTTCGGCGCAATCGTCTGACAGGGTCAGCCCGTAGAAAAGGCCTTGGCCGCGCAGTTCGCCGTGGTCGTAGCGGTGCGCCAATCGGGTAAGGCCTTCACGCAGATGCTGGCCGTTGTCGTTGACCTGCTGGAGAAAGCTGCGGTCGTGCACGCTGTCGAGTACCACTAAACCGGCCGCTGTCATCAGCGCATTGCCGTGATGCGTACCTCCGAGTTCGCCCGCCTCAAAACAGCATGCATTGCCCCGTGCCAGCAGTGCCGCCAACGGCACACCGCCGCCAAGCCCTTTGCCGAGCACGACGATATCGGCGCGCACGCCGTAGGATTGTTCTGCGAGCAAGGTGCCGCAGCGACCTAAGCCAGTTTGCACTTCGTCGAGAATCAGCAGAATGCCCAATTCGCGGCACAGTCGTTCGACACCTTTAAGGTAATGCCCGGTTGCCGGAACAACGCCGGCATCACTTTGGATCGGCTCCAGCATGATCGCTACAGTCTGCGCATCGACCGCCGCGTGCAACGCCGGCAAGTCGTTGAACGGTACCAGATCGAAACCCGGCAGCAACGGCGCAAACCGGTTGTGCAGGTTGCAGCTGTCCGAGGCGGAAATTGTCGCCAGACTGCGACCGTGACAACCCTGCTTCGCGACAATGATCCGCGAGGCGCCGCCGCGATGCAGCTGCCCCCACTTGCGCGCGAGTTTGATCGCTGCTTCACAGGCTTCGCTGCCGCTGTTGAGCAAGTAGGCCTGATCGCTGAAAGTGGCGGCGCACAGACGCTCGGCAAGGCTGAGCATGCCGCGATTATGCAGATTGAAACCGGGATTGATCAGCGCTTGCGCCTGACTGCTGATGGCTTTGACCAATGCCGAAGGGCTGTGGCCAAGGCTATTGGCACCGCCGGCCTGGGAAAAATCGAGGTAAGCGCGGTCGTTACTGTCCCACAACCATGAACCCTGCCCCCGGACGAACACCTGTTGCGGCCTTTCGACGCTGGGCATCAGCCTTTCAGCGCTAGGATTTTCGCTGCTTTCAGCGGGATCGGCCTCGAAGGCGAGGTCATCAAGACTCGGCATCTGGCGCCGCAAACTGAACAGATTCATTGGAAAAAGCCTCTTTCGAGGTTTTTTGAACTGCCTATGCAAACACTATCGAAGCGAACGCTATTCATCGCGCTTTCTGGCCCTGTAAGCCTTGTGAATGCGGTTAGACTAGGCTCACCCAGGCTTGCGGGCCATTTCGATTTATCAGCATTTTCGATAAGCGTTACTTATGGATTTCAAACAACTGCGTTATTTCGTCGCGGTCTACGAAGAAGGCCATGTCGGCCGTGCCGCTGAACGCCTGTCGATCTCGCAACCGGCGCTGTCGCAGCAGATCCGCCAGCTCGAACAGAACCTCGACGTCACCCTGTTCGAGCGCAGCAGCAAACGCCTGCTGCCTACCCTCGCCGCGCACACGCTGTACAACCACGCTTTGCCATTGCTCGACGGCTTGCAACGGGCGCGCGAAGCATTGGGCAACTTCAAGGGCCAGGCCTTGCGCACGCTGGCGATCGGCGTGCTGCAAACGGTGCACACAAGTCTGGTGCCGCAAATGCTCGAGCGGGTGCGCAAGGCGCAGCCGCATCTAGTGGTGCAGATTTATGAATTGACCGGACTTGAGATCGAGCGGCGTCTGCTCAACGGGTCGCTGGACATCGGCATCAGTTATCTGCCGCCGCGCCAACCGGGGCTGCATGGGGTGATGTTGTACGAAGATGAACTGACACTGGTGATCCCGGCGGATCATCCGTTGCGCGAATTCAAGAAAGTCTCGATGCGCCAGGCCGCTGAATTGCCGATGTTGCTATTGGGCGAAGAGTTTCAGATTCGCCAGATCTGGCAGGCGCAACTCACTGCCCTCGGGCGACGTCCGCAGGTGCAGGCCGAGCTGAATAATATGGTGGGGATTCTCGACAGTCTGCCGCACACCAAACTGGCAACGGTGCTGCCGGGCCGTTCGCAGAAGGAATACGACGATCAGGATCTGCTGTGGAAACCGCTGAGCGAGCCACGGGTGCCGCTGAAGGTTGGGCTGGTCTGTCGCGATGTGCAGCGCCAGCAGGCACCTTTGGCGCTATTGCAGACATTGCTGGAAGAAGTGATGGAGCGCGAAGTAAAGCCAGCGCTGGATCCGTTGGCCTGACTACTTTTCTACAGGCAAAAGAAAACCCCGCCGAAGCGGGGCTTTGCAGACTGTTTCCCTGACATCCATTTCACTCCGCCACCCTGGCAGAATCCTACGTGTCCGTGTTGTTGCTTTGCGCTTCCTGCGCGACGTCCATGAAATGTAGATTAGCCGTGGATCCAATCCGCGCATATGGGAGAACAGCAGCACGTCATGTAAGAGAATGCTTACATGACGCTATCGCATCAGAATTGCGCCGCATCCAGCAGGAACAGCGACTCGCTACCGGCCTTCACTGACGCGCTCAACGAGTGAATTCGCGGCAGCAGACGGGCGAAGTAGAAGCGCGCGGTGCCGAGCTTGCTGGCATAGAAATCGTCTTGCGCTTCTTTGCCCAGTGAGGCTTTGGCCATCAATGCCCACATGTAGGCGTAGGAAACGTATCCGAACGCTTGCAGATATTCGACCGAAGCCGCGCCGATTTCGTTCGGGTTGTTTTTCGCCCGATCCAGCAGCCACGAGGTCAGCTCGTCGAGGGTGTCGACGGCATCGTTCAGCGGTTTGGTGAATTCGCCCAGATCGGCGCTGGCCGTCGCGGTGAAATGACGGATCTCGTCAGCGAACAACTTGTAGAACGCGCCGCCGCTGCCGACGATCTTGCGACCGACCAGGTCCAGCGCCTGAATGCCGTTGGTGCCTTCGTAGATCTGGGTGATGCGCACGTCACGCACCAGTTGCTCCTGGCCCCACTCACGGATGTAGCCGTGGCCGCCAAAAATTTGCTGGCCGTGAACGGTGGTTTCCAGACCCAGATCGGTGAGGAATGCCTTGGCCACCGGCGTCAGCAGCGCGACCAGATCTTCCGCACGTTTGCGCGTGGTGGCATCTTCGCTGAACTTGGCGGTGTCGAGTTGCATTGCCACGTAGGTGGAAAACGCACGGCCGCCCTCGTTCGAGGCTTTCATGGTCAGCAGCATGCGCCGCACGTCCGGGTGGACGATGATCGGGTCAGCGACTTTGTCTTTGTTCTGCGCGCCAGTCGGCGAACGGCTTTGCAGACGGTCGCGGGCGTATTCAACGGCATTCTGGTAGGAACGCTCACCAGTGGCCAAGCCTTGAATGCCGACGCCCAGACGCTCGTAATTCATCATGGTGAACATCGCGGCCAGGCCTTTGTTCGGCTCGCCGACCAGGTAACCCACGGCTTCGTCGAAGTTCATCACGCAGGTCGCGGAGGCCTGGATACCCATCTTGTGTTCGATCGAACCGCAGTTCGCCGGGTTGCGCGCGCCCAGGCTGCCGTCGGCATTGACCATGAACTTCGGCACGAGGAACAGCGAGATGCCCTTCGGGCCCGCCGGGGCGTCCGGCAGTTTCGCCAGTACCAGGTGAATGATGTTTTCGGTGAGGTCGTGTTCGCCACCGGTGATGAAGATCTTGGTGCCGCTGACCTTGTAGGACCCGTCTGCCTGAGGCTCGGCCTTGGTGCGGATGATCCCCAGGTCGGTGCCGGCGTGCGGCTCGGTCAGGCACATGGAACCTGCCCAGACGCCAGCGTACATGTTCGGCAGGTACGCAGCTTTCAGCTCTTCGCTGGCGTGGGCGTTGATCGACAGGCAGGCGCCGGCAGTCAACATCGGGTACAGACCGAAGGACAGGCTGGCAGAGTTGACCATTTCTTCGACCTGCGCCGACACGGCTTTGGGCATGCCCATGCCGCCGAACTCGGGATCACCGCCCACGCCGACCCAACCGCCTTCGGCATAAGTCTGATAAGCCTGTGGGAAACCGGCCGGAGTGGTGACGGCGCCGTCGGCCCAATGGCAACCTTCTTCGTCAGCCGCACGGCTCAGCGGCGCGATGCTTTTGCTGGTGACCTTGCCGGCCTCTTCGAGAATGGCTTCAACGGTTTCGGCGTCGACAGTCTCGGCCAGCGCCGGCAGTTCGGCCCAGAGTTTGGCGACCTCGAACACTTCATTGAGGACGAAGCGCATATCGCGCAGCGGCGCTTTGTAGTCAGCCATGGCAAACCTCGCAAGATCTAAACGGTGATTCGTGGAAGGGTGTTTTCGTTGAGCCGGAGTGTACCTCAACAACTTTTGCGACACATAGGGTCAACCGGTGACTGCTTTGTTATTTTTAGTCACCAAAAAAGATCACAGCCTACGCCAGCGCCTACAGGTAAAACGCGATCCTATGTAGGAGCTGCCGAAGGCTGCGATCTTTTGATCTTCCTTAAAGCGCAAACAGTTCAGCAGGCAGCTTCATCAAACAATCACTCCCCGCCTCGATCGCCATCCGATGCGCCGCCGTACGCGGCAACAAACGCTTGAAGTAAAACTCGCACGTCGCCAATTTCCCGCGCAGGTAATCCGCCTCGCCCTCGCCCGCCTCCAGCTGCGCCTGCGCCACCAACGCCATGCGCAACCACAGATAACCGAGAATGATGTACCCGCTGTACATCAGGTAATCCACCGACGCCGCGCCCACTTCATCCGGATTCTTCATCGCCGCCATGCCGACCTTTATGGTCAGGTCGCCCCACTGCTGGTTCAACTCATTGAGTTGCGCAAGGAAACTGCCCAGTTGCGGATGCTCGGCGTTGGCTACACAGAATTTGTGGACGATTTTGGTGAAGCCACGCAGCAACTTGCCCTGACTGCCCAACACCTTGCGCCCAAGCAGATCCAGCGCCTGAATGCCGTTGGTGCCTTCGTAGATCGGTGCAATCCGGCAATCGCGCACCAACTGTTCCATGCCCCATTCGCGAATGAAGCCGTGGCCACCAAACACCTGCATGCCGTGGTTGGTGACTTCCAGCCCGGTGTCGGTCATGAACGCCTTGCAGATCGGCGTGAGGAACGCCAACAGGTCTTCGGCTTCCTGACGCGCCTCGGCATCGTTGCTCAGGTGCGCGACGTCGAGCATCTGCGCGGTGAAATAGGTCAGCGCGCGGTTGCCTTCGTTGAAGGCCTTCATGGTCAGCAACATGCGCCGCACATCCGGGTGGACGATGATCGGGTCGGCGGCCTTGTCCGGAGCTTTGGCGCCGGTCAGCGAGCGCATCTGCAACCGATCGTTGGCGTATTTGATCGCGCCCTGGAAACTTGCCTCGCCCAGACACAAACCCTGCATACCGGTGCCGAGGCGCGCGTGGTTCATCATGGTGAACATGCAGTTCAGGCCTTTGTTCGCCTCGCCAATCAGATAGCCCTTGGCGCCGTCGAAGTTAAGCACGCAAGTGGCTGACGCCTTGATGCCCATCTTGTGTTCGATCGAACCGCAGGAAACGCCATTGCGCTCGCCTGCTTCGCCCGCCGCATCCGGCAAGAACTTCGGCACGATAAACAGCGAAATCCCTTTAGTCCCGGCCGGTGCGTCCGGCAGTTTGGCCAACACCAGATGGATGATGTTGTCGCTCATGTCGTGCTCGCCGGCAGATATGAAAATCTTGCTGCCGGTGACTGCATAACTGCCGTCAGCTTGAGGCACGGCGCGGGTCTTGATGATGCCTAGGTCGGTGCCGCAATGGGCTTCGGTCAGGCACATGGTGCCGGTCCACTGGCCGGCGGTGAGTTTGTTCAGGTAGGTTTCTTTTTGCTCGGCGCTGCCATGGGCGTGAATCGCTGACATCGCGCCGTGAGTCAGCCCCGGGTACATGCCCCAGGACGTGTTGCTGGAGCCGACCATTTCGCTGATCACCAGCCCCAGCGAACTCGGCAGGCCCTGGCCGCCGTAGGTCGGGTCTGCGGCCAGACCGTGCCAGCCGCCCTCGACGTATTGTGCGAAAGCCTGCTTGAAGCCTGTAGGCGTTGTCACCACGCCATTGTCGAAATGGCAGCCCTCTTCGTCACCGCTGCGATTGAGCGGCGCCAGAATGTTCTCGCAGAACTTCGCGCCCTCTTCAAGGATCGCGTTGATCATGTCCGGGCTGGCGTCGTGCGCACCGAGGGCGGCGTAATTGGCGTGGAAGTCGAAGACGTGGTCGATCAGAAAGCGCATGTCGCGCAGGGGAGCTTTGTACTCAGGCATGGTGGCTTCTCCGTCAGCAGATTTCTCCAACCTACTGCCGGCCACCACGCCCCACAATCATTGTGCAGACGCTGAATGCGCCGTCATCACTCAACCTGCGGCCGTGTCCATGCGCACCGCGCCGCGGCGGTTCTGGCCGAATGCGACCACGCAGTTACGTCCTGCGCCTTTAGCCGCGTAAAGCGCTTCGTCGGCAGATTTCAGCACTTGTTCCGGATTGCGCTGCTCCACTCGTTCAGCGACGCCGATGCTCACCGTCACCGATACGCTGGAGGCACCCGAGCCGGCACGACGCTGACGACCCTGTTGGTCATCCTGCGGGCGGTTCTCCTGATTACGCAGCTGAATGCTGTAGGAAGCAATCGACTCGCGGATCACTTCAAGATGCGGCATGCACTCTTCAAGGGTTTTGCCTGCAAACACCAGGGCGAATTCCTCACCACCATAGCGATACGCCCTACCGCCACCGCTGATTTTCGACAGCTTGCTCGCGACCAGACGCAGCACCTGGTCACCGACATCGTGGCCGTGGGTGTCGTTGAATTTCTTGAAGTGATCGACATCGCTCATCGCCAGTACGTAATTGCGCCCGAGACGCTGCATGCGTTCGTTGAGGGCGCGACGACCCGGCAGACCGGTGAGTTCGTCGCGGAAGGCCATTTGATAAGCCTCGTGCGCAACTGCAGCGGCAATCATCAACATGACCTGACTGCACATGATGTTCAGGGTGAACGGCAGGATGAAGGTTTTCGGCAACATCCAGAACACGCCGAGCAGGCCGACCAGTTGCGCCGCGTGCAGCGGGCGCGGATTGCGCCAGTATTGCCAGGCGAGCAACAGGAATGCCGAGATAAACACCGGGTAGGACAGCTGGATCAGGCTCATCCACGCGCCGTGCAGCGCCGGCCAGCGGATTTCCGAGAGCCACATCAGCAGTGCCTGGGGATAACTTTGCTCAAGGCCCAACGCGACACTGCCAAAGGCCAGCAACACGGCGAAGCGCGCAACCATGTCCTGAAACAGATGCGTGCGCTCCTGCCACGCCGCGAACAGGCCGAACAGCAGCGGCAGCAGCAAACAGACGAGGTGGAACACCACGGCAGCGTCTTCGCGGACCTTGCCGTTGTCGCGGTAATAATCGGTCTGGGTATCGAGCAAGAAGTAGGCGATGTACACCGTGAGCATCAGAAACAGTTCGCGCTGACGTCGGTAAACCGCGCAATAAGCGCCACCCAACAGCAGCACCAAGGTCGGCAACACATTGAACAGCGAAGTGAAGAACACACTGAGGTCTTTGACGTACGCAGCCGCCAACCCCGCAAGTAACAACAGCAGTGATGGTAGGAAATGGCTGAAACGTACAGCGGAAGAACGCGGCAAGGGTAAAGCTCCGACCCGTCATATCAAAGAGATGGCATTGTGCCTGCAATGTGACCAGTTAAGCACACACAATGTGATCCAGATCACACGCAGTCTCTTTAACGGCCGGAAACGCTGATTTCTGAGCCTTCGGCCAAGGTTTTTTGCCCCCTTGGAGATGAAATCTCCTTCATGGCCATCATGCTTGATGGCCACGTCGGGAATTTCTTTCAGGAATACCCACGACCGGAGGAAATCCGCGCATAAAAAAACCGCTGCCCCCAAGGGAGCAGCGGTTTTTCAATAGACCGCGTTGAGGCTTAGTAGCCCAGTGCGAAGTCTTCCTCTTTCATGTCCATCAGGTTGTTGGCGCCCGACAGCATGGTCGCCACGTGCGTACGGGTACGCGGCAGGATGCGCTGGAAGTAGAAGCGCGCGGTTTGCAGCTTGGCGGTGTAGAACGCTGCGTCGCCAGTGCCTTCTGCCAGCTTTTCAGCGGCCAGACGCGCCATGTCGGCCCAGAAGTAAGCCAGGCAGGCATAACCGGAGTACATCAGATAGTCCACGGAGGCCGCGCCAACTTCTTCGCGATCTTTCATGGCGGCCATACCGACCTTCATGGTCAACTCGCCCCACTCTTTGTTGATGGCTGCCAGCGGTGCAACGAACTCTGCAACGGCTTCGTTGCCTTCGTTGTTCTGGCAGAACTTGTGAACGATCTTGGTGAAGCCTTTCAGGGCCTCGCCTTGCGTCATCAGCACTTTACGGCCGAGCAGGTCGAGTGCCTGGATACCGGTGGTGCCTTCGTACAGCATCGAAATGCGGCTGTCGCGAACGTTCTGCTCCATGCCCCACTCGGCGATGAAGCCGTGGCCGCCGTAGATCTGTACGCCGTGGTTGGCGGATTCGAAACCGACTTCGGTCATGAACGCTTTAGCGATCGGAGTCATGAAGGCCAGCAGTGCGTCGGCTTTCTTTTTCTCTTCTTCATCGACGCCGTATTTGACGATGTCGACCTGTTTGGCGGTGAAGTACACCATCGCGCGGTTGCCTTCGGCGAAAGCCTTCATGGTCAACAGCATGCGGCGTACATCTGGATGCACGATGATTGGGTCAGCGGCTTTGTCCGGCGCTTTCGGGCCAGTCAGCGAGCGCATTTGCAGACGGTCGCGAGCGTATTTCAGGCCACCCTGGAAACCGATTTCGGCATGGGCCAGACCTTGCAGTGCAGTCCCCAGACGAGCGGTGTTCATAAAGGTGAACATGCAGTTCAGACCTTTGTTCGCCGGGCCGATCAGGTAACCAGTAGCGCCGTCGAAGTTCATCACGCAGGTGGCGTTGCCGTGAATGCCCATCTTGTGTTCCAGCGAACCGCAAGTCACAGCGTTGCGTGCACCGACGGTGCCATCGGCATTCGGCATGAACTTTGGAACGATGAACAGCGAGATGCCTTTGGTGCCAGCCGGTGCGTCCGGCAGGCGGGCCAGCACGATGTGGACGATGTTGTCGGCCATGTCGTGTTCGCCGGCCGAGATGAAGATCTTGGTGCCGGAAACCTTGTAGGAACCGTCGGCCTGAGGTTCGGCCTTGGTGCGCAGCATGCCCAGGTCGGTGCCGCAGTGCGGTTCGGTCAAGCACATGGTGCCGGTCCATTCGCCGGAGACCAGTTTGGTCAGATAGGCTTCTTGCTGCTCTGGAGTGCCGTGCTCGGAGATGGTGTTCATCGCACCGTGCGACAGGCCTGGGTACATGCCCCACGACCAGTTGGCTTCGCCAACCATTTCGCTCACTGCCAGACCCAGCGACTCCGGCAGGCCTTGGCCGCCGTGCTCAACGTCGTGCGCCAGGCTTGGCCAGCCGCCTTCAACGAATTGCTTGTAAGCCTCTTTGAAGCCGGTCGGGGTTTTCACGCCGGACTCGCTCCAGGTGCAACCTTCGAGATCGCCCACGCGGTTCAGCGGTGCCAGTACCTGCTCACAAAACTTGGCGCCTTCTTCGAGAATGGCGTCAACCATGTCCGGAGTTGCGTCTGCGCAAGCCGGAAGGCTCTGATAGTGCGCTTCGTAGCCGAGCAGTTCGTCACGAACGAAGCGAATATCACGCAAGGGGGCCTTGTAGTCAGGCATAGCGATAAACCTCTGCTGATGTAACCGGGAATGAACGACCGTGTTGATTTGTTGTGACGGTCAAACAGTTGTTTGAAACATACGTTTACGCCGAAATCTTGTCAAGCATCGATCTTTTGCCGTTCGTCCCCGTATCTTTCAAACAGCGGACGCAGCAAACCGCCATAGACTTGAACGAGCCACGGGCGCTGAAAAAAGATTAGTTGAGGGAGAAGGACTTACAACGAAAAACGCCGCGACAAGGCGCGGCGTTCAAAATGCAGATTGGAAAAAGATCAGGCAAACGTATCGATGATTGTACCGAGCACTTCGTCGGACGCCTTGGCGACCTTCACGCCCAGCTCTGCCTGGATCTTGCCCTGGGACATCTCGACCATATTGCTGGCCAGATCCGATTGCTGGGCACGATCCACACCGCGTAGACGGTCAACCTGCACTTCGGACGACTGGCTGGTCACCGAGCGCTCGATAGTATTGTTGGCAATCTGGCTGGCAGCCTGATCGACGCGGTTCTGCCCGTTCTGAATCGAGCTCAGACCTGCATAAAAAGCTGTGTTACCGGAGATTTCCATAACATTTCTCATCCTTGGGAAGGATCAATGACGCCATTGAAGCAGAGGCGCCAGAAAAACACCCGTCAAAAACACTAATGGCACAGTGCCTGCCCATAGAGAAAAGCTTAGTCGAGCAGATCCAATTGCAAATGATCCGCCACCGCTTCCGCGCTCAAGGTCTTGAGTTTAGGCACGCGCCCCAGACACGGCGCCGGAATCCGCTCGGCCAGCGTCGCGAGGTTTTCTTCCAGCCGCGAAGTCTTCGAATCAATGATATTCGCCACCCACCCGGCCAACTGCAGCCCATCACGGGCAATCGCCTCGGCCGTCAGTAACGCATGACTGATGCACCCCAGCCGTACGCCCACCACCAGAATCACCGGCAGCTTCAGCGCAATCGCCAGATCCGATAGATTGTCCTGATCAGCCAACGGCACCCGCCAGCCGCCCGCGCCTTCGATCAGAGTGAAATCGGCATTCATCGCCAGAATCTCGCGCATCGGCGCCAGCAGCGATTGCACGGTCAACGCTACTCCGGCCTCGCGCGCTGCCAGGTGCGGAGCAATCGCAGGCTCGAACGCCACGGGATTGACCTGTTGATAAGTCAGCGGCAGCGAACATTCGGCCAACAGCGCCAACGCATCGGAATTGCGCAGCCCCTTGGGCGTCACTTCACACCCTGACGCCACCGGTTTGCCCGCCGCCGTACTCAGCCCCGCAGAACGTGCCGCATGCAGCAACCCGGCGGCAACGGTGGTCTTGCCGACGTCAGTGTCGGTTCCGGTGATGAAATAGGCTGCGCTCATACGGGTTTCTCCAACACGGCGTAGACCACCTGATAAGTCGCCGGCAACCCCGACGCCTCACGGAACTGCTCGTAAGCTTCCACCAGCCCGAGAATCCGCGCCCGCCCGGTCAAACCACCCGGCCTTCCGGGATTCAAATTGTGTGCACCCAAGGCTTTCAATTCATGGGTCAGACTGCGGACATCCGGGTAATGCAATACGTGCGGTTGTTGCTTCAGGCTCAACGCCCGTAAACCGCTGGAGGCACATAACTGCTCATAGCGGGCGAACTCGCGGAAGCGGTTGACGTGCACCAGCCCGTCGACCTGCCGCCAGCTGTCGCGCAACTCAAACAGCGTCCCTACACAAAGACTAGCAAACGCAAAAATCCCGCCCGGTTTCAGCACGCGAAAGGCTTCGCTGAGCACCGCATCGAAGTCCGCGCACCACTGCACGGCGAGGCTGGAGAAAATCAGATCGCAGGTTGAATCCTGCAACGGCAGCCGCTCCGCATCGCCAGCAATGAAATGGTCGGCGCCGCCCAATGGCCGCGCGTGATTGAGCATGCCCTCGGCAATGTCCAGCGCCAGACCGTGGCCCTCGGCAAACCGCGAAGCCAACGCGCGGGTGAAATAACCCGTGCCACAACCCAGATCCAGCCAACGCGCCGGCACGAATTCCTGCGGCAAACGCTCAATCAACTGTGTACCGACATCACGTTGCAACTCGGCGACGCTGTCGTAACTGGCCGCCGCGCGGGAAAAAGAGGCCGCGACCTGGCGTTTGTCAGGCAAGCCGCCAGGCAGCACAAGAGACAAATCAGTCATCACCGCACTCATGTAGAAAAGCCTGGATAGCACCCGCCAGTCCGTGGGGGTCTTCCAGAAGAAACGCATGACAGGCCTGTTCGATCAGACCTATTTCGATATCCGGCAACAGGGCGAACAACGCCCCCGCCGCTTCCGCCGGGACCAGAGCGTCCTGTCCGGCGAACAGATGAAATTGCGGACCGCGAAATGCTTGCAGTGCTTCGCGGGTGTCCAGTTGCGCGAGCAATTCCAGGCCCGCCATCAGCGCCGCCGGCGCGGTGTTCGGCGCGCCGCCCAACAGCAATCGCGACAAGCCGCGCGGATCTTGCGCGCCTTGAGCACAGAGCAGCGAGAACCGTTTGAGAGTTGTGCGCGGATCGGCCTGGCAACCGGCGAGAAACGCATCGAAGGTCTCGCCGGGCATCGCGTTCGGCCACTGTTCATGGGCAACGAAGGAAGGATTGCTCGCCAGCGTCAGCAAACCGCAGCAACGCTCGCCACGGCGCGCCGCCAGTTCGGACGCGAGCATGCCGCCCAGCGACCAGCCACCGAGCCAAACGTCTTGAGGAATACGTTCATCGAGTTCATCGAGCCAGTCTTGCAGGTCGCTGGAATCCAGCTCCGGCAGCGGCTCGATTTCCACGTTCAGATGCTCGTCGAGCCCTTGCAATGCTGCGGCCAGAGGCTCCATCGGCGACACACCGAGACCCCAACCGGGCAGCAGAATCAGGCGATCACGCATGGCTTGGCTCCGACGACAGTTGGGCAAAGCAATCGGCCAGTCCCTCTAACAATAGCTGCACCTGCGCCTCGCTGTGCGCGGCGGTCAGGGTTACGCGCAAGCGAGCGCTGCCGGCAGGCACGGTCGGCGGACGAATTGCGGTGACCATCAATCCGCGCTCGCGCAACATCTGCGACAGGCGCACCGCGCGCCCGGCATCGCCAATCATGATCGGCTGAATCGGCGTGAAGCTGTCCATCAGTTCCAGGCCGATCTGCTCGGCGCCCTGGCGGAACTGGCGAATCAACGTTTGCAGATGCTCACGACGCCAGTGTTCAGTGCGCAGCAGCTCCAGACTTTTCAGCGTCGCGCAGGCCAGCGCCGGTGGCTGGCTGGTGGTGTAGATGTACGGACGGGCGAACTGGATCAGGCTTTCGATCAGCTCTTCACTGCCCGCGACGAAGGCGCCTGCTGTGCCGAACGCTTTGCCGAGGGTGCCAACCAGTACCGGCACATCCTCCTGACTCAAACCGAAATGCTCGACAATCCCGCCGCCATTCGCACCCAGCGGCCCGAAACCGTGAGCGTCATCGACCATCAACCACGCGCCTTTGGCCTTGGCTTCACGGGCCAGCGCCGGCAGATCCGCGAGGTCGCCGTCCATGCTGAACACACCGTCGGTGACCACCAACGTATTGCCGGTGGCTTTCTCCAGACGTTTGGCCAGACTCACCGCGTCGTTGTGCAGATAGCGATTGAAACGCGCCCCGGATAACAGACCCGCATCCAATAACGAAGCGTGATTGAGGCGGTCTTCCAGCACCGTGTCGCCCTGCCCGACCAGAGCCGTAACGGCACCAAGGTTGGCCATGTAGCCAGTGGTGAACAGCAACGCACGCGGGCGACCGGTGAGGTCAGCCAATGCTTCTTCCAGTGCGTGATGCGGGCCGCTGTGGCCGATAACCAGATGCGATGCACCGCCACCGACGCCCCAGCGTTCAGCACCGGCGCGCCAGGCTTCGATGACTTGCGGGTGATTGGCCAGACCGAGGTAATCGTTGTTACAAAAGGCGAGCAACGGTTTGCCGTCGACCACCACTTCAGGTCCCTGCGGGGACTCAAGCAGCGGGCGCTGGCGATAGAGGTTTTCGGCACGACGAGCAGCAAGGCGTGCGGCGAGATCGAAAGACATGCAGGCCTCGACTTTTTTAATGACACACATCCTATGTAGGAGTGAGCCTGCTCGCGATGGCGGTGTATCAGCCGACATCAATGGTGAATGTCAGACCGCTATCGCGAGCAGGCTCACTCCTACAGGGGTTTTGCATTTCAAGTTGCGGTTAGACGGCGGCGTTATAGAACTGCTCGCTGCTCTTCTGCTCAACCAGTGCCTGCTCGATCGCGGCCTGGTGAACCTCATCGGAATGTTCTTCTCGGGCTTCCGGCTGGATGCCCAGGCGCGCAAACAGTTGCATGTCCTTGTCCGCCTGCGGGTTGGCGGTGGTCAGCAACTTGTCGCCGTAGAAAATCGAGTTGGCGCCGGCGAAGAATGCGAGGGCCTGCATCTGCTCGTTCATCGCTTCGCGGCCGGCAGACAGGCGCACGTGGGATTGCGGCATGAGGATGCGCGCTACGGCGAGCATGCGGATGAAGTCGAACGGGTCGATCTCTTCGGCGTTTTCCAGCGGCGTACCGGCGACTTTCACCAGCATGTTGATCGGCACCGATTCCGGATGCTCCGGCAGGTTGGCCAACTGGATCAGCAGATTGGCGCGGTCATCCAGCGACTCGCCCATGCCGAGGATGCCGCCGGAGCAGATTTTCATTCCCGATTCACGTACATAGGCCAGTGTTTGCAGGCGCTCGCTGTAGGTGCGGGTAGTGATGATGCTGCCGTAGAACTCAGGCGAGGTGTCGAGATTGTGGTTGTAGTAATCGAGTCCGGCCTTGGCCAGCGCTTCGGTCTGATCCTGATCGAGACGCCCCAGGGTCATGCAGGTTTCCAGACCCATGGCTTTCACGCCTTCAACCATTTTCAGTACGTACGGCATGTCTTTGGCCGACGGGTGTTTCCACGCCGCGCCCATGCAGAAACGCGTCGAGCCGATGGCCTTGGCGCGGGCAGCCTCTTCGAGGACTTTCTGCACTTCCATCAGCTTTTCTTTTTCCAGACCGGTGTTGTAGTGACCGGACTGCGGGCAGTACTTGCAGTCTTCCGGACAGGCGCCGGTCTTGATCGACAGCAGGGTCGAGACCTGCACGCGGTTGGCGTTGAAATGTGCGCGGTGCACCGTTTGCGCCTGGAACAGCAAGTCGTTGAATGGCTGTACGAAGAGTGCTTTGACTTCGGCCAGGGACCAGTCGTGACGCAGGGTGGCGGTGGTGCTCGCGCTCATGGGTAGTTCCTTGGTTATGCTTGGCTAGCGGCTGCGGGAACGGAATACCCACAGGCGCGACACGGATGTTCGGCATATTTAAGGAAGAGTCATGCGCTGTCAACCACGATACGAAGGACCGGTTTACATCTGTTTAAATAATGTACAGGTCTGCTTGCTTTGCGATGAGCCGGCAGAAGCAGAAATGCCAATCTGCGTGGCCTGCGAAACCGATCTGCCATGGCTCGGCGAGCAGTGCATCACCTGCGCTTTGCCGTTATCCACAGCGGACCTGACCTGCGGCGAGTGCCTGCTAGAGCCGCCGGCGTTCGAACAGGTGGTCGTGCCATGGCTGTATGGCTTCCCTGTTGACAGTTTGATTACGCGCTTTAAACACAACGCGAAATGGCCGTTTGGCCACCTGCTCGCCGACGTTCTCGGAGAATACCTGCTACATCGCTTCGATGAGGGTTTGCCAAGGCCGGATGCATTGTTGCCGGTGCCGCTGGCGAGTAAGCGCCTGCGTCAACGCGGATTCAATCAGGCTGCGATGCTGGCGCGGTGGTTGAGTCAGTCGCTGGATCTGCCGTGCGAAGAACAGGTTCTGCGGCGAGTCAAGGAGACCGACGCACAGCAGGATCTCGACGCCAAGGCGCGTAAACGCAATCTGCTGCAAGCCTTCAGCCTCAATCCCGATGCACAGGTGAAGGGCCGACATCTGGCGTTGATCGATGATGTGCTGACGACCGGCGCCACGGCCCAAGCGTTAGCTAGATTGTTAATGAATGCCGGCGCAGCAAGAGTTGACGTTTACTGCCTGGCCCGCACGCCAAAACCCGGAACCTGAAGCCAACACATCCCCCCTGTAGGAGCTGCGGCACGCTGCAATCTTTTGATCTTGTTTTTAAAGATCAAAAGATTGCAGCGTGCCGCAGCTCCTATAGGGGATTGGGTTTGGCTTGACTCTGGCGTTGCAAGCGGCGAACTTCACTTCCCACCGCCACAGCTAAAAAGCCCCCATTCATGTCCATGCCTTCCCTGTTGTCCCAGCACATCGTCCGCCGTCCGCAGCGCATCGCTTTGCTGCAACACATCGCCGAACAAGGCTCGATCACCCGCGCCGCAAAGACCGCAGGCCTGAGCTACAAAGCGGCGTGGGATGCCATCGATGAATTGAACAACCTCGCGCAGAAACCTCTGGTCGAACGCGCCGTCGGTGGCAAGGGCGGCGGCGGTGCAAAACTGTCCAGCGAGGGCGAACGCGTCCTGCGTCTTTATCAAAAGCTGCAAGCCTTGCAGGCCCAGGTTTTGGAAGCCGCTGAGGATGCCAGCGATCTGGATCTGCTCGGTCGCTTGATGCTCAGAACCAGTGCACGCAATCAGTTGCACGGCAAAGTCGTGGCGATTGAAGCGCAGGGCCGCAACGATCTGATCCGCCTCGGACTGGCTGAAGGGCTGCACCTTGACGCGCAGATCACCCACGACAGCACCCTGCATCTGGAGCTGCAGGCCGGCACCGAAGTGGTGGCCCTGATCAAGGCCGGCTGGCTGGAATTGCTGAGCAGCGAGCAATCTGCAACGTCTGGTCACAATCTTCTCAACGGCACCATCGAAGCGATTCTCGACGCCGAAGACGGCCCGAGCGAAGTGCGGATCACCCTGCCCAACGGCCATACCCTCTGCGCGTTGGCGGACCCGCTGGACTTGCGCACTCGCGGGCTGACAGTAGAGCAACCGGTGCAGGTGCAGTTTTCGCCGTCCAATGTGCTGATCGGCACGCCGCTGTAATCCGGCGCTGCAACGAAAGCGTCATCGACGCTCATTAAGGTAGCTGCCAAAACCAAGCAGGGAGCCTGATGTGAGCCTATTAGAAGAAAACCAATCCACTGACCTGGAAAAAATGGTCGGCCTCAGCCGTCGCGGTTTCATCGGTGCCGGTGCACTGTGCGGCGCGGCAATGTTCCTCGGCGGCAGTCTGTTGAGCCGTAGCGCACTGGCCACCGGTGTCAGTGCTGGCAACAGCCGCTTGCTCGGTTTCGAGAGCATTCCCGCCGCGACCACTGACGTCATCACGCTGCCCAAGGGCTACAAATCTTCGGTGCTGATCAGTTGGGGCCAGCCATTGCAAAAAAACGGCCCGGCGTTCGACCCGAGCGGCAACGGCACCGCGGCCGCACAGGAAGTGCAGTTCGGCGACAACAACGACGGCATGAGCCTGTTCGCCTTCCCCGACGACCGCAACCGCGCGTTGATGGCGATCAACAACGAATACACCAACTACCGCTACCTCTACCCGCACGGCGGCATGCCGCAATCGGCCGAAGACGTGCGCAAGGCGCTGGCCTGCGAAGGCGTTTCGGTGATTGAAGTGCAGCGCAAGAACGGTCAATGGCAGTTCGTTCAGGGCTCGCGCTACAACCGGCGCATCCACGGCAACTCGCCGCTACGTATCAGCGGCCCGGCGGCCGGTCATGACCTGATGAAAACCGCTGCCGACAAACACGGCAAGAAAGTTCTCGGCACCTTCCAGAACTGCGCCAACGGTAAAACCCCGTGGGGCACTTACCTGACCTGTGAAGAAAACTTCACCGACTGTTTCGGCAGCAGCAATGCCCAGCAACAGTTCGACCCGGCGCAAAAGCGCTACGGCGTCTCGGTCGCCAGCCGCGAGATCAACTGGCACCCGTACGACCCACGCTTCGACATGGCGAAAAACCCCAACGAACTCAACCGTCACGGCTGGGTGGTCGAGATCGATCCGTTCGACCCGCAATCGACCCCGGTCAAACGCACGGCGCTGGGCCGCTTCAAGCATGAAAACGCCGCACTGGCCGAGACCGACGACGGTCGCGCCGTGGTGTACATGGGCGACGACGAGCGTGGCGAATTCATCTACAAATTCGTCAGCCGCGACCGCATCAACCACCGCAACGCCAAGGCCAACCGCGACATCCTCGACCACGGCACCCTGTATGTGGCGAAATTCGATAATGGCGACAGCAACCCCGATCACCCGAAAGGCCAGGGCCAGTGGATCGAGCTGACCCACGGCAAAAACGGCATCGACGCCAGCAGCGGTTTCGCCGACCAGGCCGAAGTGCTGATCCATGCACGCCTCGCCGCTAGTGTCGTCGGCGCGACGCGCATGGACCGCCCGGAATGGATCGTCGTCAGCCCGAAGGATGGCCAGGTCTATTGCACACTGACCAACAACGCCAAGCGTGGCGAGGACGGCCAGCCGGTGGGCGGACCGAACCCGCGTGAGAAAAACGTCTACGGACAGATTCTGCGCTGGCGCACCGACCGCGACGATCATGCGGCGAAGACGTTTGCCTGGGATCTGTTTGTGGTCGCCGGTAATCCGGGCGTGCATGCCGGGACGCCGAAGGGCGGCTCGAAGAACATCACCCCGCAGAACATGTTCAACAGCCCGGATGGCTTGGGCTTCGACAAGGCCGGGCGTTTGTGGATTCTCACCGATGGCGACTCCAGTAACGCTGGGGACTTTGCCGGGATGGGCAATAACCAGATGCTGTGCGCCGACCCCAAGACCGGTGAAATTCGTCGGTTCATGGTTGGGCCGATTGGTTGTGAGGTCACCGGGATCAGTTTCTCGCCGGATCAGAAAACCCTGTTTGTCGGGATTCAGCATCCGGGGGAGAACGGTGGTTCGACCTTCCCTGAGCATTTGCCGAATGGTAAGCCAAGGTCTTCGGTGATGGCGATTACCCGTGAGGATGGTGGGATCGTCGGCGCCTGATCCATCGCCTTCGCGAGCAGGCTCGCTCCCACAGGGGAATTGCACTCCAAATGTGGGAGCTGGCTTGCCAGCGATGGCGCCAGCACAGACACCAACCAACTCCCCCGCAGCCATCTGCGCTACCATGCTGGGCCGGACGCGGCAGCCTGCTGCGCGCAGGAGTCAGCATGGCCCACCCGTTTGAAACCCTCACACCCGACCTCGTCCTCGATGCCGTTGAAAGCATCGGTTTCCTCAGTGATGCGCGCATTCTGGCGCTCAACAGCTATGAAAACCGCGTTTATCAAGTCGGCATCGAAGACTCCGAGCCGCTGATCGCCAAGTTCTACCGCCCGCAGCGCTGGACCAACGAAGCCATCCTCGAAGAACACAAGTTCACCTTCGAGCTGGCCGACGTCGAAATCCCGGTCGTGGCGCCGCTGATCCACAACGGCGAAACCCTGCACGAGCATGCCGGTTTCCGCTTCACCCTGTTCCCGCGTCGCGGCGGCCGGGCGCCGGAGCCGGGTAATCTCGATCAGTTGTATCGCCTCGGCCAGTTGCTCGGGCGGATTCACGCGGTCGGCGCGACCAAGCCGTTCGAACACCGTGAAGCCCTCGCCGTGCAGAACTTCGGCCACGCCTCGCTGAACACCTTGCTCGAAGGCAACTTCATTCCGAAAAGCCTGCTGCCGGCCTACGAGTCCGTCGCCCGCGACCTGCTCAAGCGCGTGGAAGATGCCTACGCCAACACGCCGCACCAGAACATCCGCATGCACGGCGACTGCCACCCCGGCAACATGATGTGCCGCGACGAGATGTTCCACATCGTCGACCTCGACGACTGCCGGATGGGCCCGGCGGTGCAGGACATCTGGATGATGCTCGCCGGGGATCGTCAGGAATGCCTCGGGCAGTTGTCGGAATTGATGGACGGCTACAACGAGTTTCACGATTTCGACCCGCGTGAGCTGGCGCTGATCGAACCGCTGCGCGCGCTGCGCCTGATGCACTACAGCGCCTGGCTCGCGCGGCGCTGGGATGACCCGGCGTTTCCGCACAGTTTCCCGTGGTTCGGCACCGAGCGGTATTGGGGCGATCAGGTGTTGGCGTTGCGTGAGCAACTGTCGGCACTGAATGAAGAACCGCTGAAACTCTTCTGATTCACCAATATCCTTGTGGGAGCGAGCCTGCTCGCGAATACGGACTGACATTCAACAGTGATGTCGACGGAAACGACGCCTTCGCGAGCAGGCTCGCTCCCACAATTGCCCGCTGTTCACAATTTCCCGACCTTTGCACTACGGCACTCGCCGACGAATCTCCTTACAATCCCTCCTTTGTCAGCTGCCTGAGCAAGGATTCTGCATGCAAGCCGCCAACCCGCGTCGCGGGTACATTCTGGGCCTGAGTGCCTACATCATCTGGGGCCTGTTCCCGATCTACTTCAAAGCCATTGCCGAAGTGCCGGCGGCCGAGATCATCATCCATCGGGTGTTGTGGTCGGCGCTGTTTGGTGCGCTGTTGCTGATGGTGTGGAAACACCCGGGCTGGTTGCGCGAGTTGCTCGACAACCCCAAACGTCTGGCGATTCTGGCCTTGAGCGGTACGCTGATCGCGGCCAACTGGCTGACCTACGTGTGGTCAGTGAACAACGGGCGCATGCTCGAAGCGAGTCTCGGTTACTACATCAACCCCTTGGTAAACGTGCTGTTGGGGATGTTGATCCTCGGCGAACGCTTGCGGCGGATGCAGTGGATTGCGGTCGGTCTGGCGGCGGTTGGTGTGGCGCAACAGGTGTGGCAGGTGGGCAGTCTGCCGTGGGTGTCGCTGGTGCTCGCGTTGACGTTCGGCTTCTACGGTCTGATCCGCAAACAGGCGCCAGTCAAGGCGTTGCCGGGGTTGGTGGTGGAAACCTGGATGTTGGTGCCGATCGCGATTGCCTGGCTGCTCTTCAACCAGACCGCGACCAGCGCTCAACCGGAGTTCTGGACCACGTCCCAAGCCTGGTGGCTGGTGGCGGCCGGTCCGGTGACATTGGTGCCGCTGGTGTGCTTCAACGCCGCCACGCGCCACTTGCCGTACACCACGATCGGTTTCCTGCAATACCTCGCCCCGACCCTGGTCCTGCTGCAAGCCGTGCTGTTGTTCGGTGAGCATCTCTCGTCCAGCACACTGATCGCGTTCATCTTCATTTGGGCCGGTCTGGCCGTTTATAGCGTCGACGCCGTGATCAGTTTGCGCCGGCGCAGCTGATCAAAAAACGCACAAACCCTCACAGGCCACGGTTCTCGTGGCCTGCATCGTTCCTTCCCAAGGTTATCCACAGCGTGATCCCCGCCGTTTGTGCGCAACTCACTGAATGTTGGCGGTTTTTTGATCAGCTGCAGCAAAGCCACGGCGGGCCTCGCGTTGCGGGGTGTCTCTACAGGTTATCCACAGGCAGGTGCACGTTTAAACTGGATAACCGCAGTCGCAGTTAAACGTCTGTGCGTAACACCAGGTCGACCATCAGATCGTCGGCCAGGGTTTCCAGACGCGACTGCAAGACATCGAGCGACAAGGTCAGCGGTACCGCGAGAATCGCCTCGGCATGGAACAGCGGCTCGCTGCTCATCGGTGCCGGGCGCACTTCGGTTACCAGCCGCTCAAGGTTGACGCCCTGCTCGCTCAGCAAGCGGGTGATGTCGCGCACAATCCCCGGCCGATCATTGCCCACCAACTCCATGGCGATCGGTTTCCAGGTGCAGGACTGCTCGATACCACTCTCGGCAATCAATACGCGGATGCCATGCGTAGACAGTGCTTGTAGGGAATCGACTAATTCGTCGTAAGCCTCCGCCGGTACGCCCACCCGAAGAATCCCGGCGAACTGCCCGGCCATCCGCGACATGCGGCTTTCCAACCAGTTACCGCCGTGTTCGGCGATGCATTGGGCGATGCGCTCGACCTGTCCGGGCTTGTCCGGGGCAAACACGGTGAGTACGAGATGGTCCATGGCGCAGCCCTCTTTTCATGACTTTTGTTATAGAAAGGGAAGTATAGGCAAGGGTCGATTTTGCGTTGAGGCGACCGATGCTTTCGCGAGCAGGCTCGCTCTCACATAAACCGCTGCCATAGCAGCCAAATACTATTTATGTGTACAACTTTTTATATTTAGCTGGAACAATCCAATGGTTTTTTGAGAACATCCCGTTCCGCGATGTGACCGCAATGCGACATGAGGTCGCAGAACGACGTAATTAGTCTGATTTTCACAAGCGCAACTCATCATGTAGTATGCCGCAGCGCGCACTACATAACGCCGGATCGATGTCTGCCCAAGGCCTGTTCGCAACCCTGAAAGCCCCGTCAGCAAGGCCCCAAGCCGTTGATTGGT
The DNA here is from genome assembly GCF_054790575.1 of Pseudomonas sp. MC6. NCBI lineage: Bacteria > Pseudomonadati > Pseudomonadota > Gammaproteobacteria > Pseudomonadales > Pseudomonadaceae > Pseudomonas > Pseudomonas sp. MC6. The sequence continues at coordinate 5,628,106 of NZ_CP186504.1, read as the reverse complement.
CCCAGCCCAGCCGCCAGCAATGGCATGTACTGGTCGGCAGGTTTGTGGTTTAAATGGCCAGAGGCTTCATTGTCAAAATTGAAGAGCTGAAAAGCGAAATAGCTGAGCAGAGTGAGGCAAGCAATGACTGAACACGTTCAAGTCGGTGGCCTGCAGGTCGCCAAAGTCCTGTTCGACTTCGTGAACAACGAAGCCATTCCCGGTACCGGCCTCACCGCCGACAAATTCTGGGAAGGTGCCGACAAGGTCATTCATGACCTGGCGCCGAAGAACAAAGCCCTACTCGCCAAACGCGATGACTTCCAGGCTCGTATTGACGCCTGGCATCAGGAACGCAACGGTCAGGCGCACGACGCCGTGGCCTATAAAGCCTTCCTGCAAGAAATCGGTTATCTGCTGCCAGAAGCGGCTGATTTCCAGGCAACGACGCAAAATGTCGATGATGAAATCGCCCGCACCGCCGGTCCGCAACTCGTTGTGCCGGTGATGAACGCCCGCTTCGCTCTCAATGCTTCGAACGCCCGCTGGGGTTCGCTGTACGACGCCCTCTACGGCACCGACGCGATCAGCGAAGACGGTGGCGCGGAAAAAGGCAAAGGCTACAACAAGGTGCGGGGCGACAAAGTCATCGCCTTCGCTCGTGCCTTCCTCGACGAAGCTGCGCCATTGGCTGCTGGCTCTCACGTTGACTCGACCGGCTACAAAATCGCTGACGGCAAACTGCTGGTCACCCTCAAGGGCGGCAGCAACACTGGCCTGCGCGACGATGCACAACTGATCGGTTTCCAGGGCGACGCCAACGCGCCAATCGCGATCCTGCTGAAACACAATGGTCTGCATTTCGAAATCCAGGTCGACGCCAGCACCCCGGTTGGCCAGACCGACGCCGCCGGCGTCAAAGACATCCTGATGGAAGCCGCGCTGACCACCATCATGGACTGCGAAGACTCCGTGGCCGCCGTCGATGCCGACGACAAAGTGGTGATCTACCGCAACTGGCTCGGCCTGATGAAGGGCGACCTTTCGGAATCCGTTTCCAAGGGCGGCCAGACCTTCACCCGCACCATGAACCCGGACCGCACCTACGCCGCGCCGAATGGCGGTGAAGTGACCCTGCATGGCCGTTCGCTGTTGTTCGTGCGTAACGTTGGCCATCTGATGACCATCGACGCGATCCTCGACAAAGACGGTAACGAAGTGCCGGAAGGCATCCTCGACGGTCTGGTCACTTGCCTCGCGGCGATGCACAACCTCAACGGCAACACCTCGCGCCGCAACACCCGCACCGGTTCGGTCTACATCGTTAAGCCGAAGATGCACGGTCCGGAAGAAGCGGCGTTCACCAACGAGCTGTTCGGTCGCATCGAAGACGTGTTGGGCCTTACGCGCAACACCCTGAAAGTCGGGATCATGGACGAGGAGCGCCGCACCACGGTCAACCTCAAGGCTTGCATCAAGGCTGCCAGTGAGCGCGTGGTGTTCATCAACACCGGTTTCCTCGACCGCACCGGCGACGAAATCCACACCTCCATGGAAGCCGGCCCGGTTGTGCGCAAGGCTGACATGAAGGCTGAGAAGTGGATCGGCGCGTACGAAAACTGGAACGTCGATATCGGTCTGAGCACCGGCCTGCAAGGTCGTGCGCAAATCGGTAAAGGCATGTGGGCGATGCCGGATCTGATGGCCGCGATGCTCGAGCAGAAAATCGCGCACCCATTGGCTGGCGCCAACACCGCTTGGGTTCCATCGCCGACTGCCGCTGCACTGCACGCGCTGCACTACCACAAGGTCGACGTGTTCGCCCGTCAGGCCGAACTGGCCAAACGTGCTCGCGCGTCCGTCGACGACATCCTGACCATCCCGCTGGCGGTCAACCCGAACTGGACGCCAGAGCAGATCAAGAACGAACTGGACAACAATGCCCAGGGCATTCTCGGTTACGTGGTGCGCTGGATCGACCAGGGTGTTGGCTGCTCGAAAGTGCCGGACATCAACGACGTCGGCCTGATGGAAGACCGTGCCACGCTGCGTATCTCCAGCCAGCACATCGCCAACTGGCTGCGCCACGGCGTAGTCACCGAAGCGCAAGTGATGGAAAGCCTCAAGCGCATGGCGCCGGTGGTTGATCGTCAGAACGCCAACGACCCGTTGTACCGTCCGCTGGCACCGAACTTCGACAGCAACATCGCCTTCCAGGCGGCGGTCGAACTGGTGATCGAAGGCACCAAACAGCCGAACGGTTACACCGAGCCGGTGCTGCACCGTCGTCGTCGCGAGTTCAAGAAGGCCAACGGCCTGTAACTTGCGCTGAATGCCGGACATGAAAAAGCCCTGATCGAGTGATCAGGGCTTTTTTGTTTGTGTTGGATTGGATTTTGGTGGTGGGCTTGAGATCCATCCCCCTCACCCCAGCCCTCTCCCCCAAGGGGCGAGGGGGAAAGGGAGCAGATTGGGGAAGCTTCAAGTTCTGAGTTCGACTCGGTAATTTCAAGTCGGTGTACCTTGCACATTCACCGCGGTCAGTCCCCTCTCCCTCTGGGAGAGGGCTAGGGTGAGGGGCTCTTAGGGATCGATACCCAACTCGTGTTTGACCAGACCGAGCAACTTGCCCGTATCAATCGGCTTGAGCAAAAAATCCACCACGCTCAAATGCATTGCCGCAATCGCGTCTTTCACATCGGCATCGCCGGAAACAATGATGATCGGCATCGCCGCCCGCACCGACTCACGCACTTGGCGGATCAGCTCGAGGCCATCGACATTGCCCATGCGCAGATCCGTGATCACCAGCCCAATCGAGGGTTTTTCAGCGAGCATCTTCAGCGCCGTTTCACCACTGGCAGCGGTCATGCAACGAATGCCGTCCAACGCGAGAATCTCCGACAACAGCTCCCGGGCGTCCTTGTCGTCATCAACGATCAATACACGCTGAGGTGGAAGATCAGGTTCGAGCATGACTGCACTGAGCGCTTCTCGCTCGGCATCGCTCAAAATATCGTGGTCGGACATGGCGTTCTCTAAGTATTCAAAACAGTCCCTTGGCAAGTGGTCAGACATCGCGGGGCAGAGCTTCAATGTGCACTTCGTCGGATTTTTTTCCAAGGGGGCAAACAAGGGAATTTCCGACTGTTTGCGTAGGGCATCTCCGAAACTGCGCCAATGGTGGCAAAACCTAGACTTACGTCCAATGGGCACCCTGTCCGTAGGGGTCGACCATGGCCGTAACGATCCGACAACAACAATTCGAAAAAGACTGCGGTAATGGTTATGAGTAAAGCGGACGCCTTCACCCAGGCAGGGAAAACCGCGGTATTGCAGAACATTCAGGGCACCCTGCAATTCCTCCAGCGCTTCCCGCCCTTCAATCAGATGGAACACGCCCACCTCGCGTATCTGGTGGAGCAATGTCAGCTGCGTTTCTATGGCCAGGGCGAAAGCATCATCAAACCCGCCGACGGCCCGGTCGAACACTTCCATATCGTCAAACAGGGTCGGGTGGTCGGTGAACGTCAGCACATCACCAAGCCCGGCACCGAAACCACGTTTGAAATCACCACCGGCGAATGTTTTCCGCTGGCCGCGTTGCTCGGCGAACGCGCGACCCGCACCGAACATCTGGCCGGCGAAGACACCTTCTGCCTGCAACTGAACAAACTGGCGTTCATCAAACTGTTTGCCCTTTCCAACGCCTTTCGCGACTTCGCCTTGCGCGGGGTCAGCAGCCTGCTCGATCAGGTCAATCAGCAAGTGCAGCAGAAAGCCGTGGAAACCCTCGGCACGCAGTACTCGCTGAACACCCGACTCGGCGAACTGGCGATGCGTCACCCGGTAACCTGCAGCCCCGACACACCGTTGCGTGAAGCGGTGAAGCTGATGCACGAGCAGCAGGTCGGCAGCATCGTCGCCGTGGATGAACACAAGGCACCGCTGGGGATTTTCACCCTGCGCGATTTGCGCCATGTCGTGGCCGAAGGCATCGGCGATTTCAGTGAAGCCATCGAGCGCCACATGACGCCTTCGCCCTTTTATCTTTCGCCGGATCACAGTGCCTTCGATGCAGCGATTGCGATGACCGAACGGCACATCGCGCACGTCTGTCTGGTCAAGGATCAACGCCTGTGCGGCGTGGTTTCCGAGCGCGATCTGTTTTCGCTGCAACGGGTCGACCTGGTGCATCTGGCCCGGACGATCCGCAGCGCCCAGCGTGTCGAACAACTGGTCAGCCTGCGTGGCGAGATCGGCCAACTGGTCGAGCGCATGCTCGCTCACGGTGCTTCTTCGACGCAGATCACCCACATCATCACCCTGCTCAACGATCACACCGTGTGCCGGGTGATCGAACTGACCCTCGCGGAAAAAGGCGACCCCGGCGTGCCGTTCAGTTGGCTGTGCTTCGGCAGCGAAGGCCGCCGCGAGCAGACGCTGCACACCGATCAGGACAACGGCATTCTGTTCGACGCCCGGGACGCAGCACATGCGGCGGAAATTCGCGGCAAGCTGCTGCCGATCGCCCAGCAGATCAACCAGAGTCTGGCGCTGTGCGGCTTCACCCTGTGCAAGGGCAACATCATGGCCGGCAACCCCGAGCTGTGTCTGTCGCGAGCGGAATGGGCACGGCGTTTTGCGGCGTTTATTCGCGAGGCGACGCCGGAGAATCTGCTCGGGTCGAGCATTTATTTCGACTTGCGCGTGGTCTGGGGTGATGAACAAGGCTGTGAACAACTGCGCCGGGGCATTCTCGATCAGGTCGGCGACAACCGTTTGTTCCAGCGCATGATGGCCGAAAACGCCCTGCGCAACCGTCCACCAGTGGGGCGTTTCCGCGAGTTTGTGCTGGCGCGCAAGAATGGCGAAAAAGCCACGCTGGACCTCAAGGTGCAGGGGCTGACGCCGTTCGTGGATGGCGCGCGACTGCTCGCACTGGCCAACGGCATCGACGCCAACAACACCCTCGAACGCTTCCGTCAGTTGGTCGAGAAAGAAGTCATCGAGCGACTGGATGGCGCGGCGTATGAAGAGGCGTATCACTTCATTCAGCAAACGCGTATGCAACAGCATCAATTGCAGACACGGGAGAACCTGCCCTATTCCAACCGCGTCGACCCGGACAGCCTCAATCATCTCGACCGGCGCATCCTGCGAGAATCCCTGCGCCAGGCCCAGCGCCTGCAAAGCAGCCTGACCTTGCGGTATCAGCTATGAGCCTGTTCTCGTGGCTGCGCCCGGCGAGTGCGGTGGTGCCGGTGGATTTGCAGCAACGTCTGGCGAAGTTGCCGGCGATCAACGAGTTGAGCGAATGCACGTTGCGCGAACAGCGCTGGGTGGTGCTGGATCTGGAAACCACCGGACTGAACCTGAACAAGGATCGCGTGGTGTCGATTGGCGCGGTGGTGATCGAGGATGGCGCGATCGATTTCAGTCAGCAATTCGAACGCACGTTGCGGTGTCGTGAATTGAAGCTCAGCCCAAGCGTGTTGATTCACGGCTTGGGACCGAACGCGATTGCAGCCGGCAGTGAACCGGCCGAGGCATTGTTGGAGTTGCTGGAGTTTGTCGGTGACAGCCCGGTATTGGCGTTTCATGCGCCGTTCGACCAACACATGCTTGGACGTGCGCTAAAGGAGCATCTGGGGCACAAGTTGCAGCAGGTGTTTCTCGATGTCGCCGACATTGCACCGTTGGTGTGTCCGCAGGCGCAGATTCGTGAGGCCGGGCTGGATGAGTGGATCGACTGGTTCAAGCTTGAAGTGTTCGAGCGGCACAACGCGAGCGCCGATGCGCTGGCCACGGCGGAACTGGCGTTGATTCTGTTCAGCCGGGCGCGGGGGCAGCAGATTCATAGTCCGTTGAATTTGCAGCAGCGGTTGAGTCAGTGGAAGCGGCGGCAGCAGGCGCCTTCGTTCTGAAATTGAGTCAAGTCCAAGATCCATCTCCCTCACCCCAGCCCTCTCCCAGAGGGAGAGGGCGCCGACCGAGGTGTCTCGGGTTTTCCATCGACCTGAGAAACCGCGTCGATTATGGATTCAGCAGAAATCTTTCACGTCGGCGTATTGCGTCAATATCCCCCGATCAGTCCCCTCTCCCTCTGGGAGAGGGCTAGGGTGAGGGTGAGGGTCTGCCTTTAACCGCCCACCTGACCAGTGGCCAATTGCTAACCATTCCCACCTCTGCCACAATCGCGAACAATTCGCGTTAGTTAACATTTCCCAATCGGTGATGTCCGGTGTCGTCAGTCCCAAGCCCTAACAGTGAGCTCGTCGGTGCGATGTATCGCGACCATCGCGGTTGGCTGCTGGCATGGTTGCGGCGCAATGTGGCTTGCCCGCAGCGCGCCGAGGACTTGAGCCAGGACACCTTCGTGCGCCTGCTCGGTCGCGACGAAATGCTGACACCGCGCGAGCCACGCGCCTTTCTGGTGGCAATCGCCAAAGGCTTGCTGTTCGACTACTTCCGTCGCGCGGCGCTGGAACAGGCCTACCTCACCGAACTGATGCTGATCCCCGAAGGCGAACAACCTTCGGTGGAAGAACAGCAAATGATCCTCGAAGACCTCAAAGCCATCGACCGCTTGCTCGGCAAACTGTCGACCAAAGCCCGCGCCGCTTTCCTTTATAACCGCCTCGATGGCCTCAGCCATGCCGAGATTGCCGACAAGCTCGGCGCTTCGGTGCCGCGTGTGCGCCAGTATCTGGCGCAAGGCATTCGCCAGTGCTACATCGCCCTGTACGGTGAGCCGACGTGAGTCCGGCCAGTTCCAGACCAGTACCGGCGCATGTGCTGGACGCGGCGATTGCCTGGCAGTTGACCCTCGACTCGAGCAGTCCGCTGGAACGTGAAGAGTTCGCCAAATGGCATGCGGCCAATGAAGAGCACGCCCGCGCCTGGCGCCAACTGGGCATGCTCGATCAGCGTTTCAGCGTGGCCAAAGGCCCGGCTCGCAGCGCCTTGTTGCAATCGCGCGAAGGCATTCGCCGACGGGTACGCAAGCTCGGCAGTGGGCTGGCCAGCGTTGTGGTGCTGGTCGGTGTGGGGCTGTTTGCCAGTGAACGCTTTCTGCCGCTGGATTACTGGCTTGCCGATCAACGCACCGCGACCGGTGAGCAGCGCACTGTGCGTCTGGCTGACGGCACCGTGCTGAATCTCAACACCCACAGTGCGGTGGATGTGCGGTTCGATGACAAGCGCCGATTGATCGTGTTGCAGGAAGGCGAAATTCTCGTCGAGACCGGTCATGGCGATGCGCGGCCCTTTATCGTCGAAACCCGCGAAGGCAGCATGCGCGCCCTGGGTACGCGGTTCCTGGTCAAGCGTGAAGACCAAGGCACGCGCCTGAGTGTGTTGCAGTCGGCGGTCGCGGCGCGCCCGCAATCCAACCCTGAAGAGCAAATCCTCCATGAAGGCCAGCAAGTACTGCTGCGCAGTGACGGGTTGGGCTCGATTGTCGCGCTCAATCCCGGCGCCGATGCCTGGACGCGCGGCATGTTGGTGGTGGATAACGCGCGACTCGGCGATCTGGTGCATGAGCTGGGGCGTTATCGTCGCGGGCATCTGGGCGTGGCGCCGGAAGTGGCGGATCTACGGATAACCGGCAGCTTTCCGCTGCATGACACCGATAAGGCCTTGAGCGCATTGCTGCCGACCCTGCCGGTGCAGATCGAGCGGCATACGCCGTATTGGGTCACAGTCGCGAAGGCTGATATCAAGCCTGAGTAGTGGGCTGGTAGAACTATCGCTTTCGCGAGCAGGCTCGCTCCCACAGGAGAATGTATTCCAAATGTGGGAGCGAGCCTGCTCGCGAAGGCGTCATCCGCGGCAACACTATTTCCAGCTAATAAAAATTATTTTCATCCAGCCCTATCACTTTTTGCTTTTCATCCGGCACACAGGCAATTGAGAAATATTTCCATTCAGGAGCCGCCGTATGTCCCGTTCGCTAGACACCTTGTTGCGCCCCAGTCTGCTGGCCGTCGCCATCGCGCTCAGCGCACCGCTGATCAGCAGTCCGTTGCTCGCCGCGGAACAAGCGTCCAGCGTACGCGCCTACAACCTGCCGGCGGCGCCACTGTCGACCACGCTGAACCAGATCGCCAGCCAGGGCGGCATTGCGCTGTCGCTGAATCCGTCGCTGGCGGCGGGCAAGACTTCGGCACCGGTGAACGGCCAGTACGATGCGACTGGCGCTCTGCGTGCGGCCCTGCGTGGCACGGGTCTGCAACTGGAGCAAAGCAGCACCGGCACTTACACCCTGGTCGCCGTGCCTGAAGGAACGCTGGCCCTGCCGGAAACTTCGGTCATCGGCGTGGAAAACTTCGAAAGCGCCTGGGGCCCGGTCGAAGGCTATACCGCCACTCGCACCGCCGCTGGCAGCAAGACCGACACCGCGCTGGTCGAAGCACCGCGTTCGATCTCCGTCGCTACCCGCCAGCAAATGGACGACCGCAGCGTGCACAGTCTCGACGATGCTGTGCGCTACATGCCGGGCATCACCGCCAGCAGCTACGGCAGCGACACCCGCGCCGACTGGCTGCGTGTGCGCGGTTTCGAACCGACCCAGTTCCTCGACGGTCTGCCGCTGCCAAAAGGCGTGTACGCCAACCCGAAACAGGAAACCTGGAACCTCGACCGCCTCGCCCTGCTGCGCGGCCCAGCCTCCTCGGTTTACGGCCAGACCCCACCGGGCGGCCTGCTGGACATGGTCAGCCGTCGTCCAAGTGCTGAAGCCAGCAACGAAATCCAGCTGCAATACGGCAGCGACAACCACCGTCAGATCAACTTCGCCAGCACCGGCAAGATCGACGATGCCGGGCAGTTTCTCTACGGCCTCAGCGGCGTGGTGCGCGACAGCGGCACCCAGGTCGATCACGTCGACAACAAGCGCTACAACATCGCGCCGAGCCTGACCTGGAACATCGACGACGACACCAAGCTCACCCTGCTGAGCCAGTTCACCCGCGACGATACCGGCATCACCAGCCAGTTCCTGCCGGTGCAGGGCACCAAGATCAAGTCACCGTTCGGCGATATCTCCCATCACAAGAATCTGGGTGATCCGGACTGGGAATATTACGATCGCACCTACTACGCGCTGGGTTATGCCTTCGAACATCGTCTGAACGATGTCTGGCAGTTCAAGCAGAACCTGCGCTACACCAAGTCGGATCTGTCGTTCCAGTCGCTGACGCCGGGTTCCTATCCGTTCGCGCAAGTTGACGATCAGGGCAACGTAAACCGCACCAGCACCAGTGTCGACGAAGACATCAGCCAGTTCGCTGTGGATAACAACTTCCAGGCCGACTTCGCCACCGGTGACATCCGCCACACCCTGCTGTTGGGCCTGGATCACCAGCGCAGCAACACCAACTACACCTCGATTTTCGGTGACGGCCTGCCCACCAACGTCATCACGCCGATCTACGGTCAGCCGATCGTGCGCCCGGCGCGCTCCACGGCGTTTTACGATTATGACCAGAAGACCTACCAGACCGGCCTGTACATCCAGGACCAGATGGCCCTCGACCAGTGGCGCCTGACCCTCGGCGGCCGTGAAGACTGGGTGCACACCAGCACAAAGTTCATCAACAAGGGCGATGCCACCAACACCCAGCGCGACAAGGCCTTCAGTGGCAACGCCGCGCTCAGCTACGTGTTCGACAACGGTTTCGTGCCGTATCTGTCGTACGCCGAGTCTTTCCAGCCGACCACCGGTGCCGACGCCTCGTCCACCGAGTCGCTGAAGCCGACCGAAGGCAAGCAGTGGGAACTGGGCATCAAGTACCAGCCACCGGGCAGCAAAACCCTGCTGACCGCTGCCGTGTATGACCTCACTCAGAAGAACGTCTCGGTCAACACCTTCGTCAACAACGTCTCGATCACCAGCCAGACCGGCGAAGTGAAAGTCAAAGGCCTGGAACTGGAAGCGGTTTCCGACGTCACCGACAACCTGAAAGTAATCGCTGCCTACACCCTGGCCAAATCGGAAGTGCAGAATGGCGTCGACAAGGGCAATCGCCTGCAACTGATGCCGAACCAACAAGCGTCGCTGTGGACCGATTACACCTGGCACGCCGGCGTCCTCGACGGCTTCGGCATTGGCGGTGGCGTGCGTTACACCGGCAACACCTATGGCGACAAGGCCAACACCTGGCTGGGCAAGGCGGATGCCTACACCGTGTTCGACGCTTCGGTGCATTACGACCTCGGCCGTCTGGACAACAGCCTCAAAGGCGCGTCGCTGGCACTCAACGCGACCAACCTGTTCGACAAGGAATACATTTCCACCTGCGACAGCTTCTACTGCTACTACGGCGACACGCGCAGTGTCGTCGCCAGCGCCACCTACAAGTGGTAAGCGATTGAGCTGAAACAGGCCCTGTGACCAGGCCGTCCCTCGTGGACGGCTTTGGTGTTTTTGAAGGTCATGAAATGAAAAGTAAAACAATCCGCCGCTGGTCGTTCATCCACACCTGGACCAGCCTGGTCTGCACCGTGTTTTTGCTGATGCTGGCACTGACCGGTTTGCCGCTGATCTTTCATCACGAGATCGAGCACCTGCTCGGCGACGCACCCGAAGTACGCGAGATGCCGGCCGACACGCCGCGCCTGAATCTGGCGCAACTGGTCGAGGCCGCAGAAAAACATCGTCCCGATGAAGTCGTGCAGTACTTCGGTTTCGATGACGATGAACCGAATGCCGTGCTGACGATCATGGCGAAAACCGCCGGCACTGAGCCGAACTCCTCGCACACCTTCATGCTCGACGCGCGTACCGGTGAAGCACTGGAAACACCGTCAGCCAACGGTGGTTTGATGCTGTTTATCCTGCGCCTGCACGTCGACATGTTCGCCGGGCTGCCGGGCAAGTTGCTGCTGGCGTTCATGGGGCTGCTGTTTGTCGTGGCCATCGTGTCCGGAACGGTGCTGTATTTGCCGTTCATGCGCCGCTTGAAGTTCGGCACGGTGCGCCAGGACAAATCCACAAGGCTGCGCTGGCTCGACCTGCATAACCTGATCGGCGTTGTCACCCTGACCTGGGCGCTGGTGGTCGGCGTGACCGGTGTGATCAGCGCCTGCGCCGACTTGTTGATCGCGGCTTGGCGCAACGATGCGCTGAACACGTTGATCGCGCCTTATCGCGATGCGCCACCGCTGACCCACCTGGCACCGGCCACGCGTTTGCTCGATATCGCTGCTGAAGTTGCGCCGGAGATGAAACCGGATTTCATTGCCTTCCCCGGCACACGCTTTTCCAGTGAACACCATTACTCGGTGTTCATGAAGGGCGGCACGCACCTGACCTCGCATCTGTTGACGCCAGTGCTGATCGACGCCACCACGCTGCAGGTCACCGCCGTGGCTGAACGGCCGTGGTACATGGACGCCATGGGCATGTCGCAGCCGCTGCACTTTGGTGACTACGGCGGCATGCCGATGAAAATTCTCTGGGCCACACTCGATGTACTGACCATCATTGTGCTCGGCAGCGGCGTGTACTTGTGGGTGGTGCGGCGCAGAGCGGCGAAGCCTGTAGTGGAAACGGCGGAGGCCTCTGCATGAAGCCGCGTCAGTCGAATTTCTGGAAGGTGTTCAGCACGCCGATCGTGATTGCGTTGCTCAGTGCGGCAGGGTTGTTTGCGGCGTTGCTTGGGGACGGGATCTGGGATGCGTTGAGCTGGGTTGGTCTGGGTGTTCCAGCATTTCTGGCGATCAGGGGATTGTTGCTGCGCGGGTGAAATCTGTGTTGCCTGGGATGGCCCCTTCGCGAGCAAGCTCGCTCCCACATTTGAAATGCGTTCCCCTGTGGGAGCGAGCTTGCTCCGGGCGGCGTTCCGACGAAGGCGGCAGTAATTACACCATCAATTCCTCGCCAGCCTCGCCGCATCTGGCTAGGCTAACCTCCTGCTCTTCGACGATCACCGAGGTTTACCAATGTCCGCCCCCAGCATGACCCTGTACCACAACACGCTCTCCCCGTTCGTGCGCAAAGTGATGGTGTTGCTGCACGAAACCGGCCAGCAGGATCGCGTCGCCCTGCAAGACTGCGTGCTCAGCCCGGTCAGCCCGAGCCCCGAGCTCAATCTCGACAACCCGCTGGGCAAGATTCCCGCACTGCGTCTGGCTGACGGCAATGTCATCCATGACAGCCGTGTAATCCTCGAATACCTCGACCAGCAGCACGTCGGCAATCCGCTGATCCCGCGCGAAGGCGCGGCGCGCTGGCGGCGTCTGACCCTGGCCTCGATGGCCGACGGGATCATGGATGCGTCAGTGATGGTGCGTTATGAAATGGTCCTGCGTGCGCCGGAAAAACATTGGGACGAATGGCTCGAGGCTCAGCGCGACAAGATCCGCCGCGCTCTCGCTGTACTGGAAAAGGATGCGATTGCCGAGCTGACCAGCCATTTCGATGTGGCGGCGATCAGCGTCGCGTGTGCGTTGGGTTACCTCGATTTGCGTTTCCCGGATCTGGGCTGGCGTGATGCCAATCCGCAATTGGCCAACTGGTTCTTTGAAGTGAGTCAGCGACCGTCCATGATCGCGACCATGCCCAAACCTTAAATCGGCGGCGCCTGTTCCGACCTCTTCGCGAGCAGGCTCGCTCCCACATTGGTTTTGGGTGTGGCAGAGAACTCTGTTTCAGCACCAATCCTGTGGGAGCGAGCCTGCTCGCGAATGCACCACCTCGGTTCCGGCGGCAGCGCTGCAAAAATCAGTGTCACCAAAACCTCCACCTCTCGCTGATCTTCACGCAACCCGCTCATTGCATCGCCCCCACATCAAACTCCAATGGCTTCGCCGGTTTCTGCCCAATCCCGTACCAGTCCAGTTTGCGCGTCAGCACCATGAACACACCGAGCAGACCGAACAGCAACAATGAGCCCATCAACAGCGCGTAATCCTCAGCGCTCAGCAAGCCATAGAGCAGGCCATACAACGCCGCCAGCCCCGCCGAAAAACTCAAACCGTGACGCACACTGCGCAACACGTGGCAGACATAGAACCCGATCAACAGCACACAAGCACTGGCCGACAACAGATACGCTGGGGCAAAACCAATGTGCTCCGACAGCGACAGCAGCAACAGATAAAAGAACGCCAGCGCCACACCGACCAGCGCGTATTGCACCGGGTGCACGGCCAGACTCTTGAGCACTTCGAACAGGAAGAAACCGGCGAACGTCAGGACGATGAACAGCAGGGCATATTTGATCGCCCGGTCGCTCTTCAGGTACTGATCCACCGGATCGATGAAGCTCACGCCGAAGCTGCGACCATTGAACGCCTCGCAATCATTGCCGCTCACGCAACGGCTCATCGCATCTTGCAGGTTGGTCGAGAAGAAAGTGGTCTGCCAATCGGCGCTGAAGCCTTGATCATTGATCTCACGTTTGCCCGGCAGGAAGTTGCCGATGAAACTTGGATGCGGCCAATTCGCAGTGAGGCTGACGCTGCTGCTCTTGCCCACTGGCAACACTTGCAACGAACCGGTGCCTTGCAAGCGCAGGTCAAAACCAAAGCTCAACTCGATGCTTTTGCTGGTATCGAGCTGCGGCAACGTCACTCGCACGCCTTCACCGAGCCAGCCGACTTGAGTGCCCGGCAAGAAGTCCAGACGCTGGCCATCGAGTTCCAGTTTCAGCGCATTTTCGATGCCGCGAATGTCGCTGATACCGACCGCGAGAAACGGCGCATCGAACTGGTAGTCGCTGAAGTCTTCCTTGATGCCCAACTGCGCCGGCAACGAGAAATGGCCGTTGATGCGGTTATCGGCGTGGAATAGCCGCGCCTCATAAATACCCCGCGCACGTAATTCGGTCTGCACCTGGCCGTCGAGTTCAAAACGTTCCGGCAGGAAGTACAAACGCCCGCGCTCTTCGCTCGGTTCGTCGTAGCGCTGATTGGTTTTATCGTTGGTTTTCCAGTTGTGAATCACTTTGCGATACGGCACCACCATCACCGGCCCGCTCAGTTGCTGGCTGGTGCTGGAACTGCGGGCAATGTCTTCGAGCACGCCGGCGCGCAATTGTTGGCGCTCGTCGATGACGCCGTCGATCATCAGCAGCGGGATCAATAACAGCAGGATCAGCAGAGCGATGGCGCCGAGCTTTATCGTCAGATTCTTGTTCATGGGACTCTCCCTGTTTGGATGGGGAAAGTCTGGTGATCGGGTGTGGGGGTTTTGTGGGATGAATGTGGAGATTGTGTGGAAAAATCAAAAGATCGCAGCCTTCGGCAGCTCCTACAGTTGTACGCAATCCAATGTAGGAGCTGCCGAAGGCTGCGATCTTTTGACGATATCAAGGCAAGCGCAATGTCACTTCAACACCGTTTTCGACATTGCGAATCTGCATCGCCCCACCATGCAACTTGACCACCTCTTCAACGAAGTTAAGCCCCAGCCCCGTGCTTTTCCGCCCACTGTCCGGTCGCGGCAATGAGTAGAAGCGCTCGGTCAAACGCGGCAAGGCGTAATCGGGAATCGGCGCGGTTTCATTGAAGAGCCGGTAAACAATCTGCTCCTCTTCGCGCTCGGCACTGAAACGCAGCAGCCCCCGAACCGAAGTGAAATCCAGCGCATTTTCCAGCAAGTTACCCAACGCCTGGCGCAACAGAAACGGCTCGCCGATCAGCAGCAGATCCGCCGCAATCGTCTGCTCGATCCGCAATTGCTTGCCCTCGATCCGCGCCGCCTGCCCTTGCAACAGCTCATCGACCAACACCGTCAAAGGCACCGCGACCCGCTCTTCCAGGCCCTGACGTTGCTCCACCTGCGCCAGATTCAGCAGCCGTTCGATCAACTGCTGCATCCGCGCACTTTCGCTGTCGATGTTGCCGATAAAGCGCAATCGCTGAACCGGCGACATGTCCCCTTGCAGCAACTCCGCGGCGCCACGAATCGCCGCCAGCGGGCTCTTCAATTCATGGGTCAGCGTGTGCACATAACGTTCAACGTAGGCCTTGCCTTCCAGTTGCGTGCGCATCTGCTCCACAGCGTTAGCCAGTTGTTCCAGCTCGCCACCGCGATAGTGCGGCACTTCCACCCGCCGGCCTTCGCTCACCGCTTGGGCATAACCGGTCAAACGGTGCAGCGCGCGGCTCAGCCACCACGACAGCAACGCACCGAACAACAGACCGAGGCCGATCAATCCGGCACCGTAAAACAGCAATCGCCGTTCGGTGCGATCGACATAGGGCTGCAAGGAGCTGTTGGGCTTGGTCACGGTGACCACGCCGATGATCTGGCCATTGTCACGGATCGGCGCGCCGATGTGCATCACCGACGAGCTCGCGTCGTCCGGATCGCTGCGACTGGAACGCGCACCGTACTCGCCACGCAAGGTCAGGTAGACATCGTTCCAGCGCGAGTAGTCCTGCCCCACGGCCACGCCACTGGAATCAAGCACCACGATGCCCTTGGCGTCAGTCACGTAGATCCGGTGGTTGACCTGATTTTTCGGCAAACCCCAAATGGTCGCTTGCGGCTGGCGCTCACCATAGGCGCGCAGCAACTCGGGCCAGCGGTTCTCGCTGAGGGTGCCGGCCTTGAAATCATCCCGCAGGATTTCCGCCATCAGGTTGGCGGTATCGACCAGGGTTTCTTCGGTGGACTGACGCACGCCGGGGCGGATTTCTTCCATCACCGTGTTGAGCACGAAATAACCGGTGAGGCCGACAAACAGCACGTACACCAGAAAGATCCGCAGCCCCAGTGACATCAGCTGTGCCCCGGGCTGTAGCTGTAACCGAGGCCGCGATGGGTCTGGATCGGCTCGGCGTCGGCGCGCACCAGACGCAATTTGGCGCGCACGCTTTTGATGTGGCTGTCGATGCTGCGTTCATAACCGGCGTCGGCCGCCACGCCTAGCGCATCGAGCAATTGCTCGCGGCTGAACACCCGCTCGGGTTGTTCGAGCAGGCATTGCAGCAGGCGGAATTCGTGGCGGGTCAGGCTCAGGGTCTGACCGCGATAAATGATTTGAATCCGCTCCGGATCGATACGAAACAGCGCTGAACTGGTCTCAATCGCTGGACGCGGCGCCATGCGTTTCAGGATTGCCTTTACTCGCGCCGCGACTTCTCGCGGGCTGAACGGCTTGACCACGTAGTCGTCGGCGCCGATTTCCAGCCCGACCACACGATCAATCTCGGCATCCCGGGCGCTGAGGAACAGCACCGGCACCTCGCTGAAGCGCCGCAGCTGCTTGCAAGTCTCAAAACCGCTGATGTCCGGCAGGCCGATGTCGAGGATGATCAGATCGGCCGGGGTCTGCCGCTGATGCTCCAGCGCCGCCGCGCCGAGGCTCAGCCACGTGGTGGCGAAGCCCTCGCCCTGCAAGGCAAAAATCAGCGTGTCGGCAATCGCCGCTTCGTCTTCGACAATCAGGATATGAGGCATGGCGTCCGAGCCCGTGGGTTAAGTGCGCGAACGGTGCCCCAAGCCTGACGTTACGTCAATGAGACCACTTGGCTCAGCAGTCCGGCTTGTCGGCCGTGAAGCGCCGTGCCGGGTTTACTGCCGCGCCGAATTCGCGCAAGGCCTTGGCACCGATCAGCAGCGGATAGTTGAAGTTGCTGCGGTCGGTCAGGTTGACCTCAACGGTACGCTTGACGTTGCCCAGGCACAGCTCCAGATCGACCACCGGACGTTTGGCGACTTCGGTGCTTTCGCCCTCATCCTCTTCATCCGAGCGGCTCTTGATCTTGCTGATCCGTGCGACCTTGTGTTCGTAGACCTTGTTGCTGGCGTCCTTGGTGCCGAGGCGGAACCGTACCCATTCATCGCCGTCGCGGGTGAAGGTTTCGATGTCCTTGGCCGACAGCGAGGCGGTCAGTGCGCCGGTGTCCATCTTGGCCTTGAGCACTTCACCACCGATTTCCGGCAGCGCAATGTATTCATAGCGCCCGTACAGGGTCGGCTCGGCGGCCATGACCGGCAGGGCGACGAGGGCAAACAGTGCAAGGAGGGATTTCACGTAAGGGGTTTCCTTGGAAAATGAGGGCGGCAGACTGGGATTTTAGACACCCATTGAGTCATTCGTTCGCCTTGAATCGCTTTCGCGAGCAGGATCGCTCCCACAGGGTTTTGTGCTGAGCAGACATTTTTAATACACCTGAATCCAGTGTGGGAGCGAGCCTGCTCGCGAAGAGGACAGCACATTCAACACAACGCTTGAAGCAAAGCATACCGGCCCAAAAGTGAAACATTCGTCACCACCGATTTGGCCTGCCGCGCGAAGCTGCTTATCATGGCGCGCCCATCCGTTTGCAAAGAGTTGCTTATGCGCCGCCTGCTCACCGGCTGTTTCGTCACCCTGCTGCTGTTGCTCAACACCCTGATCCTGATCGGGCCGTTGTTGGTTTTCGCCCTGCTCAAACTGATCGCACCAGGCCGCTGGCGCGATTACGCGTCGGGGGCGGTGATGTGGATCGCCGAGACCTGGGCGGAAATCGACAAGCTGATTTTCCGCCTGTGCATTCCCACCCAATGGGACATTCGCGGTGGCGAAGATTTGCGCGGTGACACTTCGTATCTGGTGGTCAGCAACCACCAGTCGTGGGTCGATATTCCGGCGCTGATCCAGACCCTCAACCGGCGCACGCCATTCTTCAAATTCTTCCTCAAGAAGGAACTGATCTGGGTACCGTTTCTGGGGCTGGCGTGGTGGGCGCTGGATTACCCGTTCATGAAGCGCTACACCAAGGCATTCCTGGCGAAGCACCCGGAGCTGGCCGGCAAGGATCTGGAAATCACCAAACAGGCCTGCGAGCTGTTCAAGCGTCAGCCGGTGACTGTGGTCAATTATCTGGAAGGCACGCGCTACACCGCCGCGAAAAGCGCGCAGCAGCAATCACCCTTCAACCACTTGCTCAAGCCCAAGGCCGGCGGCGTGGCGTTTGTCCTGGCGGCGATGGGTGAACAACTGGATGCGATTCTCGACGTCACCGTGGTGTATCCACAGGCGAAGATCCCGGGTTTCTGGGATTTGATCAGCGGCAACGTGCCGCGCGTGATCATCGACATCAAGACCCGCGAACTCGACCCGGCGCTGTGGCAGGGCGATTACGAGAATGATCCGGCGTTTCGCCAGACGGTCCAGAGCTGGGTCAACCGGCTCTGGAACGAGAAGGATCAGCGCATCGCCGAACTGCGCAGCGAGCGCGGCTGAATCAGCTACCGGTGCCGGCGCCCCAGATGCTGCCCAGGCTGCTCAGCAGCGAACCGCCGACGCCCTGCTGACCGAGGTATTGCAACAGCACAGGGGCAAACTGGCCGATCATGCCGCTGTCCATGCCCAATGCGCTGAAGGCATTGTTCAGGTCATTGGTGTCCTTGACGTTGCCCAGCGCGTTTTCCAGACCGGCGGATTTGCCGGACGAACCGAGCAAAGCCCCCAACGCCGCCAGATTGCCGCTGCCACCCGACAGTTTGTCGATGCCCGGCACTTCCTTGGCCAACTGCGAATAATCGGTACTGCTCAATTGATTCTTCGCCAGACCAAGCATCGCACTGGTGCCGCCAACGGCTTGCTCCGGCGTGACATCCAGCGCACTGAGGGCACTGAGCAAACCGGCGGTTTCCGAGGTCGGCGCCGCAGCGGCCGCCTTGTCACCGCCCTGCATCCCCGAAACCGCACCAGCGACGTCGTTCAGACTGAAACCGGCAAACACCGGCCCGGCGGCCAGGGTCAGGAGCGATGCCAAGGTAAAACCGCGTGAAATCTTCATCAGACATCCTCTTGCGCTGTAAAAACCACCCGGTGAACGGGCAGTGAAACTGCCGGTTTGACCGGGTATCCGCCGGCATGTTCCGGCGCGGCGCATCCATTTTCATCCGGCTCACGTATATAAAACGTGAAATCCCGGACACCCTCGTGATGAATGGCACAACCGCTGTCGCTGAACTAGCCTGTGAACAGTCCGAGCCCAGCCCTCGTCGCCCGACCTTTGCCTGGAGAGTCGTCATTTCCATCGCCGACACCGATCAGCTGCGACAGTTGTTGGCCCAGTGTTCACTGGGTGATCGTCGCGCCTTCGAAACGCTCTATCGCAGTGTCGGCCCACGCTTGCATGGCGTTGCCCTGCGCTTTATGGGCCGTGCCGATCTGGCCGAAGAAGTGCTGCAGGAAGCCTTCGTGCGCATCTGGAACAACGCCTCGCGCTACGAAGCGCACCTGTCCGCGCCGCTGACCTGGATGATCAACATCACTCGCAATCAAGCCATCGATCAGTTGCGCAAACACCGTGACCGGCCACTGACTGACCTCGAACAGGACGCCCTGCCGGACGAAAGCCCCTCGGCTCACGACCAACTGAACAGCGCCCGCGAAGCTCATGCGCTGAACCGCTGCCTGGAGACCCTCGAAAGCATGCAGCGCCAGTCAATCACCGTGGCCTACTTTCAAGGATTGTCGTGCACGGAACTCGCCGAACATCTGGCCACGCCACTGGGAACGGTGAAATCGTGGATCCGCCGTGGCATGGAACGTCTGCGTCGGTGCCTTGAATCATGAATTACCAGACCCCTGCCCTGCGCCGCGCCCTCGCCGCCGATTACGCGATTGGCCTGATGTCTGCACCTGCGCGGCGGCGCTTTGAACAGTTGCTGCTGGATGACACGACATTAAGGGCTGAACTGGCGCAATGGCAGGAAAGCCTCGTCTCTCTCACCGAAGCGCTGCCGGAACATCCGGTGCCCGACCGCGTGTGGCAAGGCATCACCGCGCGCATCGAACCGCAGGTGCTGCATGTGCCTGAGAAACGGCCATTCTGGAACTGGCTGCGACTCACCGCTGCGATCTGCTCCATTGCCGTGCTGGTGCTCCTCGGCTCGCTGTACAACCGCGACGACGCCCGCTACCGCGCCACGCTGTTGACCGCTGATGCGCAACCGGCGCTGAAGGTCGAGGCGCATGCGGATTATCTGCAGGTCGAGCCGCTGACGCTGGCGGCGGTTGATGCGGATCGCAGCCTGGAACTGTGGGCGATTCCGGCTGACGGCAAACCGATCTCGCTTGGGGTCATTCCGGCGGGTGGCAAAGGCAAGGTTGAGTTGAACGAAGCGCAGAAGATGTTGATCGGCAAACCGATTGCTTTGGCGGTCAGTCTGGAACCTAAAGGTGGCTCGCCGACTGGGCAACCGACCGGACCGGTTCTGTATCAAGGGGCGCTGGCGGCGCTGTAAAGCAAAGCCCCTCACCCTAGCCCTCTCCCAAAGGGAGAGGGGACTGACCGTGGGATATTGACGTAATACGCCGACGTGAAAGACTTGCGTTGAATCCATAGTCGACTCGATCTTTCAGGTCGATGTACGACGCAAGACACCTCGGTTGGCCCCATCTCCCTCCGGGAGAGGGCTGGGCGGGCGGCGTTCCGATGAGGGTAGCTCTTGACCTTGGCTTGCAACAAAAACGGCGACCCTGAGGTCGCCGCTTTGTATTGCGCTTAAGCCTACGCCGCACTAAACAACTTATGCGGATCAATCACAAACTTCTTCGGCACGCCCGCATCGAACTCGCCGTAACCTTCCGGCGCCTGATCCAGACTGATCACCTGCACGCCCACCACTTCGGCGATATTGATGCGATCCCACATGATCGCCTGCATCAGTTGACGGTTGTACTTCATCACCGGGGTCTGGCCGGTGTGGAAGCTGTGGGATTTCGCCCAGCCCAGACCGAAGCGAATGCTCAGGCTGCCCATTTTCGCCGCGGCATCCACAGCGCCCGGATCTTCGGTGACGTACAGACCTGGAATACCGATTTTGCCAGCAACGCGAACCACGCCCATCAGTGAGTTGAGCACGGTGGCCGGCGCTTCGGCTTTGACGCCGTCGTGGCCGTGGCCGCGTGCTTCGAAGCCGACGCAGTCCACCGCGCAATCCACTTCCGGTTCGCCCAGCAGTGCGGCGATCTGTTCGTGCAGCGGCGTGTCTTTCGACAGGTCGACGATTTCAAAACCCTGGGCTTTGGCGTGGGCCAAGCGGATGGTGTTGACGTCGCCGACGATCACCACCGCCGCACCGAGCAAACGCGCAGAGGCAGCGGCGGCCAGACCGACCGGACCAGCGCCGGCAATGTACACGGTGCTGCCCGGGCCAACGCCTGCGGTGACTGCGCCGTGGTAACCGGTCGGGAGGATGTCGGAGAGGCAGGTCAGGTCGCGGATTTTCTCCATGGCCTTGTCGCGGTCCGGCAGTTTCAGCAGGTTGAAGTCGGCGTATGGCACCAGCACGTATTCAGCCTGGCCACCGGTCCAGTCGCCCATGTCGACGTAGCCGTATGCGCCGCCGGCACGGGCCGGGTTGACGGTCAGGCAGACGCCGGTGTGTTGCTCTTTGCAGGAACGGCAGCGCCCGCAAGCCACGTTGAACGGTACGGAAACCAGGTCACCGATTTTCAGGTTTTCGACGTCGGAGCCTTTTTCGATCACCTCGCCGGTGATCTCGTGGCCCAGCACCAGACCGGTCTGCGCCGTGGTACGGCCGCGCACCATGTGCTGGTCGGAGCCGCAGATATTGGTGGAAACCACTTTGAGAATGACCCCGTGCTCGATCTTGCGACCGCGCGGGTCCTGCATTTTCGGATAGTCGATTTTCTGTACTTCGACCTTGCCAGCGCCGAGATACACCACACCACGATTGCCAGACATGCTTTCACCTCGCTGTTGTTTTTATGGAACCGCGTTGCCCAGGCAGGCAGCGCGTTGAATGCTCGGGTATTGCTTGTTGGTTTTGCGTTGCTTGTTATGGCCCTATCGCGAGCAGGCTCACTCCTACATTGGAATGCGTACCCCTTGTAGGAGTGAGCCTGCTCGCGATAGCTATCTAAAGAACGACCGTGCGATTGGCGTTGAGGAAAACCCTTCGCTCAATGTGATACCCAACCGCCCGCGCAAGTGTCAGGCCTTCAATATCCCGCCCCTTGGCAATCAGATCCTCAGGGTAATGACTGTGATCCACCACCTCGACGCCCTGGGCAATGATCGGCCCTTCATCGAGGTCGTTATTGATGTAATGCGCCGTCGCGCCAACCAGTTTCACGCCCTTGTTGTAGGCCTGGTGATACGGCTTGGCGCCCTTGAAGCCGGGCAGCAACGAGTGGTGAATGTTGATCGCCTTGCCATCGAGCTTGCGGCACAGTTCCGGCGACAACACCTGCATGTAGCGGGCGAGAATCACCAGTTCGGCGCCGGACTCTTCGATCACTTGCCACACCTGACGCTCCTGCGACGGCTTGTCGTTGGGGTCGAGGGGGAAATGGTAGTAGGGAATCTGGTGCCAGTCGGCCAGCGGTTTCAGATCCGGGTGATTGGAGACCACCGCCGCGACGTCCATCGACAACTGGCCAATGCGCTGGCGGTAGAGCAAATCGTTGAGGCAGTGATCGGCCTTGGAGACCATGATCACCACTTTTGGCCGGTAGTTCGGCGCGGTCAGCTCGAAGATCATGCCGAAGGCCTGGCCGCGTTCGGCGAGGCCGGCACGGAAGGACTGTTCGTCGAAGCCGTCGGGCTGACGAAATTCCACGCGAATGAAGAAACGCCCGGAGAGGCGGTCATCGAACGAATGGTGCTCGGTGACGTAGCAGCCCTGCTCGAACAGGAAACGCGTCACCGCGTCCACGGTGCCGAGGACGCTGGGGCAGTCGGCGGTCAGAATCCATGTGTCTGGGGCGCGGCTCATGGTGCGGTGACTCCTGTTCTTTTGTGCGGGGTGTCAGGTTTTCCCTCACCCTAGCCCTCTCCCAGAGGGAGAGGGGACTGACCGAGGTGTTGTTTCGAGCTACGCCGACCTGAAATATCGCGGCGAACTCAGGCTCGAAAACTCCACAAATCTGCTCCCTTTCCCCCTCTCCCCCCTGGGGGAGAGGGCTGGGGTGAGGGGGTAGCTCTTGATCTTTCAGGCCTGAACGCTCAACCCGTACTCAGCCGATGCATCCTGCAACCACAACCACCAGTAATCCGAAAAGCTGCGACGAATCAGCAATTCCCAGGTGTCTTCAGCGGTATGTCGAATCATCAGCTGCGACTTGGCGAACACCGTGCCGACCGCTTTCCCGACCGGGAAGTTGTTCGGGTGCACGTCATAGCTGGTCGACTTCATCAGCACCTGACGTACATTCGGCCCGCTCAGTTCGAGCACTTGCTGGCCGCCGCTGACGTTGACGATCGCGATGTGCAGATCGCCGAGCGCTTCACGCAGTTTCTGTTCGGCGGCGTACTCTTCACCGCTTGGCACAATCAGCAGCCACTCATCCGGGCCCATCCATTGCAGGCTGGTTTCGCCTTTGACGATGACGCTCAGAGCGCCGGGCAATTCAATGCCCAGGGCTTTGTGCACACCGGCGGCGAACGCGGCATCGTGGCCATCGCCACGGATGGTCAAATGGCCGAGGAGTTTCTTTTCACGCACGATCACGCCGGCGTTCTTGCGGCCCTTGCCGACCAGGCTGGCGAGGTCGGCATGGTGCAGCGACGACTCGGCCTTGGCGCCGGTGGTCGGGCGTTGTTGGTAAACATTGGCTGTGGTCATAAAGCACCTTTGCTGAATTCTGACTTGAGCCCTGTGTAGGCAGATCTACCGCTATCGCGAGCAGGCTCACTCCTACAAGGGGTACGCGATCACCTGTAGGAGTGAGCCTGCTCGCGATGAAGTCACCGCAGCGCAACTGCACTCCCCAGGCGCCGAACCATCAAATATTCTGGCGATCACCCTTCGGATCGAAGAACACCGAAGAAACAATCTCCGCCTCGATCACGCTGCCATCCGCCAGCGGTGCAAACACCCGCTCACCGAGGCGCTTCAGACCGCCCTTGACCACACCCATGGCAAACGAATAACCGAGGGAGTTGTGCGCGTAGCTGGAGGTCACGTGGCCGACCATGGTCATCGGAATCGCCTGCTTGGTGTTGAACACCAACTGCGCACCTTCCGGCAGCCACACGTTCGGATCGATCGGCTTCAGACCGACCAATTGCTTACGCTGATCCTTCACGCAGTCTTCACGGTTCATCCCACGCTGGCCGATCCACGAGAACGGTTTGGTGCGACCCACGCACCAGCCCATGTTCAAGTCGTCCGGGGTCATCGAGCCGTCAGTGTCCTGGCCAACGATGATGAAGCCCTTCTCGGCACGCAGGACGTGCATGGTCTCGGTGCCGTACGGGGTCAGGTTGTACTGCTTGCCGGCCTCGACGATTTTCTCCAGCACGCCCATCGCATAGTCGGCCTGCACGTTGACTTCGTACGACAGCTCACCGGTGAACGAGATGCGGAACACCCGCGCCGGCACGCCGCCGACCAGACCTTCTTTCCAAGTCATGAACGGGAACGCTTCGTTGCTCAGATCAATGTCGGTCACGGCGCTGAGCAGCTTGCGGCTGTTCGGCCCGGACAGGGTCATGGTCGCCCAGTGATCGGTGACGGAAGTGAAGTAGACCTTCATGTCCGGCCATTCGGTCTGGTGGTACAGCTCCAGCCACTGCAGCACGCGAGCCGCGCCGCCGGTGGTGGTGGTCATGACGAAATGGTTGTCGGCCAGACACGCCGTGACACCGTCGTCGAAGACCATGCCGTCTTCTTTGCACATCAAACCGTAGCGAGCCTTGCCCACATCGAGCTTGGTCCAGGCATTGGTGTACACACGGTTGAGGAACTCGCGGGCATCCGGGCCCTGGATGTCGATCTTGCCGAGGGTCGAGGCATCGAGCAGGCCGACGCTGTCACGCACGGCTTTGCATTCACGCTTGACGGCGGCATGCAGGTCTTCACCGTTTTTCGGGAAGTACCATGGGCGCTTCCACTGACCGACGTCTTCAAACTCGGCGCCATTCTTCACATGCCAGGCATGCAGCGCGGTGTGGCGAACCGGCTCGAAGATGTGCCCACAGTGACGGCCAGCCACAGCACCGAAAGTCACCGGCGTGTAGTTCGGACGGAACATGGTGGTGCCCATCTGCGGGATGGTCACGTTCAGCGAACGGGCGGCAATGGCCAGACCATTGACGTTGCCGAGCTTGCCCTGATCGGTGCCGAAGCCCAGCGCGGTGTAGCGTTTGACGTGTTCGACCGATTCGAAACCCTCACGGGTCGCCAGTTCGATGGCGGCGGCGGTCACGTCGTTTTGCAGGTCGACGAATTGCTTCGGCGCCCGTGCGGTGTTCTTTTCATGCGGCACCTGGAACAGCGCCAACGTCGGTTCTTCGTGACGGCTCAAGGCTTTTGGCAACACGCCTTCGACGGTCTGGAAACCGGCTTCGGCAGCGGCGCGCACGCCACCTTCAAAACCATCGGCCAGCGAATCGCCGAGACCATAAACACCGTTGATGCCACCGACACACACGCGTTTCTGCGGTGCTTCGCCCGGCACGAAACCGAGGATGTCTTCGCGCCAGGTCGGCTTGCCGCCCAAGTGCGAGGCCAGGTGAACCACCGGGCTATAGCCGCCGGAGCTGGCTACCACGTCGCAGTCCAGCCATTCGCCCGGACTGGTCACGGCGTGCGCTTTGACATCAATCGCGGCGACGCGGGCAGCGGTGACACGCTTGCTGCCTCGGGTCTCGATCACGGCGCTACCGGTGAGGATGCGGATGCCTTTGGCGCGGGCCTCTTCTACCAACGCACCACGCGGATTGCTGCGCGCATCGGCGATGGCGACCACTTGCAGACTGGCATCGAGCCAATCCAGAGCAACGCGATAAGCGTGGTCGTTGTTGGTCGACAGCACGAGTTTCTTGCCCGGCGCTACGCCGTAACGGCGCACGTAAGTCGACACCGCACCAGCGAGCATGTTGCCCGGCACGTCGTTGTTGCCGTAAACCAGCGGACGCTCGCAAGCACCGGTCGCCAGCACCACACGCTTGGCGCGAACGCGGTGGATGCGCTGACGCACCTGACCGATTGGCGCACGGTCGCCGAGGTGATCGGTGAGGCGTTCGTGAATGGTCAGGAAGTTATGGTCGTGGTAACCGTTGACCGTGGCGCGCGGCAGGATCAGCACGTCCGGGGTGTTTTTCAGTTCGGTGATGACGCTGGCAACCCACTCCATCGCAGGTTTGCCGTCGAGGCTTTCGCGCGAATCGAGCAGGCTGCCGCCGAACTCTTCCTGCTCGTCGGCAAGAATCACTCGGGCACCGCTGCGCGCAGCGGCCAGTGCAGCAGAAAGACCGGCCGGGCCACCGCCAACAATCAGCACGTCGCAGTGCTGGTTCATGTAGTCGTAGGTGTCCGGATCATTCTCGGTCGGCGAGCGGCCAAGACCTGCTGCCTTACGGATGTACTTCTCGTAAGTCATCCAGAACGATTGCGGGTACATGAAGGTTTTGTAGTAGAAACCCGGCGGCATCAGCTTGCCGCCGACCTTGCCGAGAATGCCCATCATGTCGTTGTTGACGCTCGGCCAGCCGTTGGTGCTGGTCGCAACCAGCCCTTGATACAACGCCTGTTGCGTGGCGCGCACGTTGGGAATCTGCGTGGCTTCGGTAGCGCCGATCTGCAGCACCGCGTTCGGCTCTTCGGCACCGGCAGCGAAGATCCCGCGAGGACGCGAGTACTTGAAGCTGCGCCCGATGATGTCGACGCCGTTGGCGATCAGCGCGGCGGCCAGCGAGTCACCCTCGAAGCCTTTGTAGCTCTGACCGTTGAAGGTGAAGCTCAGCACTTTATTGCGGTCGATCCGTCCACCGTTGGACAGGCGATTGGTCTGGCTCATACCTTCTCTCCCAGCGCCGTCGTGGCTGTTTTCGCCGAATCAGCCTTGTCGGTGAATTGCGGCTTGGTGCCGATCTTGTAGGTTTCGAGAATCTCGTAGGTCACGGTGTCGCGGGTGACGTTGAAATACTGGCGGCAACCGGCGACGTGATCCCACAGTTCGTGGTGCAGACCGCGCGGGTTGTCGCGGAAGAACATGTAGTCGCCCCACTCCTCGTCGGTGCAGGCGCCAGGGTCGAGCGGGCGCGGAATGTGCGCCTGACCGGATGCGTGGAATTCCTCTTCGGAGCGCAGTTCGCCGCAGTGAGGACAGAAGATATGCAACATGGGGATTTCTCCTGTTAGTGGGCGACGGCAGCAGCGCCGTGTTCGTCGATGAGTGCGCCGTTGTGGAAACGGTCGATGGAAAACGGTGCGGCCAACGGGTGCATTTCACCCTTGGCCAGACTCGCGGCAAACACGTTGCCCGAGCCAGGTGTCGCTTTGAAACCACCGGTGCCCCAACCGCAGTTGAAGAACATGTTCGGTACCGGGGTTTTCGAAATGATCGGGCAAGCGTCCGGGGTGGTGTCGACGATGCCGCCCCACTGACGGTTCATGCGTACGCGCGACAGTACCGGGAACATCTCGACGATGGCCTGAATGGTGTGCTCGATCACCGGGTACGAACCGCGCTGGCCGTAGCCGTTGTAGCCGTCGATGCCGGCACCGATCACCAGGTCGCCCTTGTCGGACTGGCTGATGTAACCGTGTACGGCGTTGGACATGATCACGCTGTCGATAATCGGTTTGATCGGCTCGGACACCAGCGCTTGCAGCGGGTGGGATTCGATCGGCAGACGGAAACCGGCCAGTTTGGCCATGTGCCCGGAGTTACCGGCGGTGACCACGCCGACGCGCTTGGCGCCGATGAAACCCTTGTTGGTTTCAACACCGATGCACACGCCGTTTTCCTTGCGGAAACCGATCACTTCGGTCTGCTGGATCAAGTCCACGCCCAAGGCGTCGGCGGCACGGGCAAAGCCCCAAGCCACGGCATCGTGACGGGCGACGCCGCCGCGACGCTGAACGGTGGCGCCCATCACCGGGTAGCGAGTGTTTTTCGAGCAGTCGAGGTACGGAATCTCGTCAGCGACTTGCTTGGCGTTGAGCAGTTCGCCATCAACGCCATTGAGGCGGTTGGCGCTGACCCGACGCTCGGAATCACGGATGTCCTGCAGGGTGTGGCACAGGTTGTAAACGCCACGCTGGGAGAACATCACGTTGTAGTTGAGGTCTTGGGACAGGCCTTCCCACAATTTCATCGCGTGTTCGTAGAGGTGCGCCGACTCGTCCCACAGGTAGTTGGAACGCACGATGGTGGTGTTGCGCGCGGTGTTACCGCCGCCCAGCCAGCCCTTCTCGACCACGGCGACGTTGGTGATGCCGTGTTCTTTCGCCAGATAGTAGGCGGTCGCCAGACCGTGCCCGCCGCCGCCGACGATGACCACGTCGTAGACTTTTTTCGGCGTTGGCGTGCGCCACATGCGCTGCCAGTTTTCGTGGTGGCTGAGGGAGTGTTTGAAGAGGCCGAAGCCCGAATAGCGTTGCATAGTCAGTTACTCCAGAACACTCAGCGATAAACCGGGAAGTCTGCGCACAGGGCCGACACTTGCTGGGCAACATTGGCCTCGACATCGGCATCGCCGAGGTTGTCGAGGATGTCGCAGATCCAGCCAGCCAACACTTCACACTGGGTCACCTTGAAACCGCGAGTAGTGACCGCCGGGGTGCCGATGCGCAGGCCCGAGGTCACGAACGGCGATTGCGGGTCGTTCGGCACGGCGTTCTTGTTGACGGTGATGTGGGCGCGGCCAAGGGCGGCGTCGGCATCTTTGCCGGTCAGGCCCTGACGGATCAGGCTGACCAGGAACAAGTGGTTGTCGGTGCCGCCGGACACTACATCGTAGCCACGTTTGATAAACACGCTGGCCATCGCCTGAGCGTTGTCGATCACTTGTTGCTGATACGCCTTGAAGCCCGGCTCCAGTGCTTCTTTGAAGCACACGGCTTTACCGGCGATGACGTGCATCAGCGGGCCGCCCTGAGCGCCGGGGAATACCGCCGCGTTGAGCTTCTTCTCGATCTCTTCGTTGGACTTGGCCAGGATCAGCCCGCCACGTGGACCGCGCAGGGTTTTGTGCGTAGTGGTGGTGACCACGTCGGCGTACGGCAGCGGGTTCGGGTACAGACCGGCGGCAACCAGACCGGCAACGTGGGCCATGTCGACAAACAGCAGCGCGCCGACCTTGTCAGCGATCTGACGGAAGCGCGGGAAGTCCAGAGTCTTCGAGTAAGCGGAGAAACCGGCGACGATCATTTTCGGCTTGGATTCGACGGCGAGACGCTCGACTTCGTCGTAATCGATCAGCCCGGTGTCGGTGTTGATGCCGTACTGCACAGCGTTATAGAGCTTGCCCGAAGACGACACTTTGGCGCCGTGGGTCAAGTGACCACCGTGGGCCAGGCTCATGCCGAGGATGGTGTCGCCCGGCTGGATCAGCGCCAGGTAAACAGCACTGTTGGCCGATGAACCGGAGTGTGGCTGGACGTTGGCGTAATCGGCGCCGAACAGTTGCTTGGCCCGCTCGATGGCCAGCGCTTCGACTTTATCGACGTGCTCGCAGCCACCGTAGTAGCGCTTGCCCGGATAGCCTTCGGCGTATTTGTTGGTCAGGCCACTGCCTTGCGCTTGCATCACGCGTTTGCTGGTGTAGTTTTCTGACGCGATCAGCTCGATGTGATCTTCCTGACGTTGCTCCTCGGCATTCATCGCCGCCAGCAGTGCATCGTCGTAACCCTGGATCTGGTCTTGCTTGCTGAACATCGCGTCTCTCCCAGCGGCATCTGTGCGCCATTCGTCTCGGTAAGGCACTGGCAATCACGGCAGTGCCCTTTGATGCCGATGGTATGACCGGCGCAGACAGCTCAAATGCCTGCGCGCGCCACGCAAAGGTGCGTTTACGACATGGCCTGAAATGCCTTGTTGAATCTGCGCAGATCCCTGTAGGAGTGAGCCTGCTCGCGATGGCGGTGGGTCAGCTGAGCAAATGTTGGCTGATACGCCGCCATCGCGAGCAGGCTCACTCCTACAGGGGATTATGCGATCAACTGGCGAACCGTGAGCAGCAGGAGAAAATGCGCGGGATACAGGGCGTAGGCCCAGCGCCGCATTGGTGGCGGCTGGAGATGTCGCGCATGTCGCAACAGGAACATTCCGAGCATTGGCGCAAATAGGCACGTCGCAATACCGAGAATGGCGACGCTGCTACCGAACCTTGCCGAGTCGTAAAGCACTTGCCACTGATTCGCTGCGAGGCATATCAAACCCGGCAGCAAGCTGAAGTACCAAGGGCGGCGAAACATCAACAGCATCGCCAACGGGAGCAGAACCCCGAAGAAGCCGAACATCAGTCGTTCCGGGAAAACTATCGCCAGCACCAGCGCAGCAACGCCCAGCAATCGCGACATGATCGATGGATCCTGCCACCCCCGCGCCACCAGCAACCCCAGCGCCAGCGTTGGCATCACATTCAACGTATCCGGCTCTGGAATGTACAACCGATACGGTATTTCGCTCACCGCACTGAACAGCAACAACCAGCCCAGATAGCGCCATTCCATCCTCCGCGAACCATCGCGCGCCAGGTTCGCCGCCATCGCCAGACAAAACCACGGAAACGCCAACCGCCCCGGCACATACAGCCAATCGGCGGAGAACCCGACATATCGCAGGTGATCGAACAACATGCTCAACAGCGCCAGCCACTTGAGCAGATCCAGCGCGCCGTCACGTTTTCTCAGGTGCATAATCGGCCTGCGTCCATGTACTGTTCTGACAGCGACATCCCGTGTGCTCCCCGGAAGATCTTCGGTAAAGTGCGCACCATCATTGACCACGAGCCTTCACAAGAGTCTCGACCACGGAAGCCGGCCATGACCGACAAGAGCCAACAATTCGCCAGCGACAACTATTCCGGAATCTGCCCTGAAGCCTGGGCCGCGATGGAGCAGGCCAACCACGGCCACCAGCGCGCGTATGGCGACGATGAATGGACCGCGCGCGCGGCCGATCATTTCCGCAAACTGTTCGAAACCGACTGCGAAGTGTTCTTCGCCTTCAACGGCACCGCCGCCAACTCGCTGGCCCTGTCGTCGCTGTGCCAGAGTTACCACAGCGTGATCTGCTCGGAAACCGCCCACGTCGAAACCGACGAATGCGGCGCCCCGGAATTCTTCTCCAACGGCTCGAAACTGCTGATCGCCGGCACTGAAAACGGCAAGATCACCCCGCAATCGATCCGCGAAGTCGCGCTCAAGCGTCAGGACATTCACTACCCGAAACCGCGCGTGGTCACCCTGACCCAGGCCACCGAAGTCGGCAGCGTCTACACCCCGGAAGAAGTCCGCGCCATCAGCGCCACCTGCAAAGAGCTGGGCCTGCACCTGCACATGGACGGCGCGCGCTTCTCCAACGCCTGCGCATTCCTCGGTTGCTCGCCAGCGGATCTGACCTGGAAGGCC
The DNA here is from genome assembly GCF_054790575.1 of Pseudomonas sp. MC6. Classification (NCBI taxonomy): domain Bacteria; kingdom Pseudomonadati; phylum Pseudomonadota; class Gammaproteobacteria; order Pseudomonadales; family Pseudomonadaceae; genus Pseudomonas; species Pseudomonas sp. MC6. The sequence goes on along the minus strand of NZ_CP186504.1, from coordinate 5,596,839 downwards.
GGCGTCGACGTGCTGTGCTTCGGCGGCACCAAGAACGGCATGGCCGTGGGTGAGGCGATCCTGTTCTTCAACCACAAACTGGCGGAAGACTTCGACTATCGCTGCAAGCAGGCCGGTCAGTTGGCGTCGAAAATGCGCTTCCTCTCGGCACCGTGGGTCGGCATCCTCGAAAACGACGCCTGGCTCAAATACGCCCGCCACGCCAACCACTGCGCGCAACTGCTGGCAGAACTGGTCAGCGACATTCCCGGCGTCGAACTGATGTTCCCGGTGCAGGCCAACGGCGTGTTCCTGCAACTCTCGGAACCGGCCATCGCCGCCCTGACCGCGAAGAACTGGCGCTTCTACACCTTCATCGGCAAGGGCGGCGCACGCTTCATGTGCTCGTGGGACACCGAAGAAGAACGCGTCCGCGAACTGGCCCGCGACATCCGCGAAGTCATGTCCGCCTGACCTGACGCTACACCCTCCCCCTGTAGGCGCTGCCGAAGGCTGCGATCTTTTGATCTTAAAAAACAAAATCAAAAGATCGCAGTCTTCGGCAGCTCCTACACAGGTTGTGCTTCTGCTTGGTCTACATTGTCTGTCGAGCCCTCCGCTCAGATAACAATAAGCAGGAGCATCGGCATGTCGTTACAAGGCAAAACCCTGTTCATCACCGGCGCCAGCCGTGGCATTGGTCGTGAGATTGCGCTGCGGGCCGCCAGAGACGGGGCCAATATCGTGATTGCGGCGAAGAGCGCCGAACCTCACGCCAAGTTGCCCGGGACCATTCACAGCGTCGCGGCGGAAGTCGAGGCGGCGGGCGGCAAGGCTCTGGCCCTGCAAGTGGATGTGCGTGATGAAGAGGCTGTGCGCAAAGCGCTTGCGCAGGCCAATGAGCACTTCGGCGGCATCGATGCACTGGTGAACAACGCCGGGGCGATCAAGCTCACCGGTGTGCAACACATCGAACTCAAGCGGTTCGACCTGATGCACCAGATCAACACCCGGGCGGTGTTGCTGTGCAGCCAGGCCGCCCTGCCCTATCTGAAGAAGTCCGCCGGGCACATTCTCAACCTGTCGCCACCGCTGAATCTGGCGAGCAAGTGGTTTGCACAGTTCAGCCCTTACACCGTGACCAAGTACGGCATGAGCATGCTGACGCTGGGGATGAGTGAGGAGTTTGCCGGTTACGGCATCAGCGTCAATTCGCTATGGCCGCAGACGATGATTGCTACAGCGGCGATCGAGTTTCAGTTGGGGAATCGGGAGTCGTTCAAACAGGCGCGCCTGCCTTCGATCATGGCGGATGCGGCGCATGTGATTCTGGAAAGTAGTGGACGGCAGATTACCGGGCGGTTGTTGATTGATGAGGAGATTTTGCAGGAGAGCGGTGTAAGCGAGTTCGAGCATTACCGGTTTGAACCGGAGAGTAATGCGGCGTTGATGACGGATTTGTTTATCGACTGAAAAGCCCCTCACCCTAGCCCTCTCCCAGAGGGAGAGGGGACTGATTGGGGGATATTTGAGAATTACGCCGACGTGCAACTGCTCTACCGAATCCATAATCGATAAGGTCGTTCAGGTCGATGCAGGACGCCAGACACCTCGGTCGGCTCCCTCTCCCACTGGGAGAGGGCTGGGGTGAGGGGTAAGCCGAACGCATAAAATCGCCCAGTCAGAAATCGATTCGGACGTCGCCTTTAGGCACACTGCAGCACGACAAGATAAACCCTTCAGCCTCATCGTCCTCGGTAATCCCGCCGTTGTGCTCCATCTCCACCTCGCCGCCCAGCTTGAGCACCTTGCACGTCCCGCAAATCCCCATCCCGCACGCCTTCGGAATCATCAAGCCCAGCTTGGCCGCCGCCGCATGCACCGTCTCGCCCGGTGCCACACGAATGCTCTTGCCGGACGAGGTGAATTCGACCTGATGCAGATCCGCCGCATCGATTTCCGGTGCATCCGCAGCCTGCTCGGCTTGCTCCACCGCATCAGCACGGGCTTCCGGTGGCGTGGCGCCGAAGGATTCCTCGTGATAACGCGACATGTCGTAACCGGCCACTTCCAGCAACCGCTTAACCGCATTCATGTAAGGCGTCGGCCCGCAGCAGAACACTTCGCGCTCAAGGAAGTCCGGCACCATCAATTCCAACATCTTGTGGTTCAGGTAACCGCGATAACCGGCCCACGGTTCACCCAAGCCATGCTTCTCACAAATCAGGTGCAGGCTGAAGTTGTCGATCCGCGACGCCATGTGCTCCAGCTCGCGGTGGTAAATGATGTCTTTCGGTGAGCGCGCGCTGTGGATAAAGGTCATGTCGACGTTGGCGTTGGTGTCGTAGAACCAGCGCGCCATCGACATGCACGGCGTGATACCGACGCCGCCACTGAGATACAGCACTTTCGGGCTCGGGAAGTCGATGGCATTGAACAGCCCGACCGGCCCGTGCACCGCCAGCTCCTGCCCCTCATGAAGTGTGTCGTGCAGCCAGTTGGAAACCCTGCCGCCCGGCACGCGCTTGATCGTCACCGAAAAGCTGTACGGCACCGACGGCGAGCTGGAGATGGTGTACGAACGCATGATCGGCTGGCCTTCGATTTCCAGCTCCAGGGTCACGAACTGCCCGGGCTTGAAGAAGAACAGGATCGGCTGGTCAGCCATGAAGCAGAAGGTGCGCACGTCCCAGGTTTCCTGGATGACTTTGACGCAACGGACGATGTGTCGGCCATTGGCCCAGGTCTGGGTGGTGACCGGATTCAGGAAGCTGTTGGACATGCTGTTCTCCACGGCCGACTGTCGGCCTCATGTCGGCGATTCTGCGTATAGCGCGAACCGCCCGTTTACCTATCCGCGACATCGGCATACTTATCGCGACCAGCCCCCAACCACCGGGGGTTGCGCGTCGGGAACAGATTGCACCATGTCGCCCATGGATAAGGTTCCGCCCCGCGCCGGCCCCACACTCGCCCCAACACCAAAACAGATTCTTTACACCTTGCGTAGCACCTTCTAACAGCAGACCTGATAAGCCACTTTCGCCGGCCACGCAGATGGCCATGAGGATCACATCGATGGACGTCACCGCAAAAATCAGCCTGGGCGATCCGCTGGAACCCGCACGCAAGGCCACCGCACAAATGCTGCAAGAGCGCGAGCGCACCTTTTCGCTGCCGCAACCGTTCTACAGCGATGAACGGCTGTTCGATATCGACATGCAGGAGATCTTCCAGAAAGAGTGGTTGATCGCCGGCATGACCTGCGAGATCCCGGCCAAGGGCAACTACCTGACCCTGCAGATCGGCAAGAATCCGATCATCGTCATCCGTGGCGCCGAAGGCGTGGTGCATGCCTTCCACAACGTCTGCCGCCACCGTGGCTCGCGTCTGTGCACCAGTGAAAAAGGCAAGGTCGCCAAATTGGTCTGCCACTACCACCAGTGGACCTATGAGCTGGACGGGCGTCTGCTGTTCGCCGGCACCGAAATGGGCGCCGACTTCGACATGAAGCAGTACGGCCTCAAACCGGTGAACGTGAAGACGGCCGGCGGTTACATCTTCATCAGCCTGGCCGAGAACCCGCCGGCCATCGATGACTTCCTGTCGACGCTGAACCATTACATGGAACCGTACGACATGGAGAACACCAAGGTGGCGATTCAAACCACCTTGTTCGAAAAGGCCAACTGGAAACTGGTGCTGGAAAACAACCGCGAGTGCTACCACTGCAACGCGTCGCACCCGGAACTGCTGAAAACCCTGCTGGAATGGGACGACGTCACCGACCCGCGCGCCGATCAGGCGTTCAAGGATCACGTCGCTGCCTCCGCCGCGGCCTGGGAAGCCGAGAAGATCCCTTACGCCCACGCCAGCTTCGGCCTGCGCAACCGCATAGTGCGCATGCCGCTGCTCAAGGGCACCGTGTCGATGACCCTCGACGGCAAACAGGGCTGCGCGAAACTGATGGGCCGGATCAAGAACCCGGATCTGGGTTCGATGCGCATCCTGCACCTGCCGCACTCGTGGAACCACTGCATGGGCGACCACATCATCGTCTTCACCGTGTGGCCGATCAGCGCGCAGGAAACCATGGTCACCACCAAGTGGATCGTGCACAAGGATGCGGTTGAAGGTGTTGATTACGACGTCGAGCGTATGCGTCAGGTGTGGGATGCGACCAACGATCAGGACCGGCGTCTGGCGGAAGAGAACCAGCGCGGGATCAATTCGACGGCTTATCAGCCTGGGCCGTATTCGAAGACCTATGAGTTTGGCGTGGTCAACTTCGTCGACTGGTACAGCGAGCGCCTGCTGAACAACCTCGGCGCCGAGCCTGCGCCATACCTCAAAGGCGTCCCGGTTCAGGGCTAAAAGCAAAAGCTTCGCGAGCAGGCTCGCTCCCACAGGTGGAATGCATTCCAAATGTGGGAGCGAGCCTGCTCGCGAAGGCGTCATGAAAGTCATTACATCTCTGAAACCAGATTGCACAATTTTTGACCAACCACCCCACACCCTATACCCACCAAGCCCCCCAGCCTTCCGCAAACAAGTTATCCACACACCCACCCACAGCAAATGGGGGTAACTGTGGATGAACGAAAAAATAACTGACTGATTTGTGAAGAAAAATCGTGACTTATCCAGAAGCACGGTTTGCAAGACGCACTGGTTAATTTTTGATCATATTCATGGAGGCCACGTCCTGCATGGCCTGTAGAGGATGGCGAACACGTTATCCACAGAAGCGCCAACAGAGTTCGGGGGTAACTTTGCCTTGTCTGTGGAAAAGCGTTGGAGGCTGTGTGAAATCGGGGTTTTGCGCGGGAATTAAGTCCGGAAACTTACGAATTGACTGTTTTTTGATCACCCCTTCGAAAGCCACGGTTTGTATGGGCTTCAGCGGATAGCGAACATCTTATCCACAGAAGCGCCAACAGAGATTGGGGGCAACTTTCCAAGTTATCCTGGCGAAAAAGCCCTGAAAATCCGTGACTTAGGCTGGTTGTTTTTTGATCGGAGGGCTGTAGGGCTTGAATGGCGTGGGGTGTAGAGAGGGGCGAACACGTTATCCACAGATCCGCCAACAGGGATTGTGGGTAAAAGTGCTTGCCCTCATCGGAACGCCGCCCGCCCAGCCCTCTCCCGGAGGGAGAGGGCTAGGGTGAGGGCCTTTTCAGCGGACGACGCCTTCTTCAATCAGCAACTTGAGAATCGCTTCAGCCCCGGCCTGTGCGGTAACGCCCTTGAGCACCTGCCCCCCGCCACCACTGGCCTTGGCCGTCGCGGCCTTCATCCGGTCCGCCCCGCTTTTGGCCTTGATCACCTTCAAGCGTTTCGGCCGTGGCTTGGCCGCTTGCAAAGTGGCAACCGCGAGCAACTCATCGTCCACCACTTCGACGTCTTCAGCCTGCAAGACCCCACGTCGCGCGGGACCATACGCACTCTGCCGAGGCTTCGGCGCAGCGTTATCCACAGTCGCCAGAAACGGCAGTTTCACCTTCAACCGGCGCCGCTGTCCGCGCGGCAAGGCTTGCAGCACCAGCGCCGAACCATCATTGATCGACTCGACCTGAGCCAGCCCGACCACCAACGGCCAGCCCAGTCCTTCGGCGAGCAAAAACGGCAACATCCCCGAACCTTCACCGGTTTCCGCCTGGCTGCCGGTCAGGACAACTTGCGCACCGGCATCGCGCAGATACGCGGTCAGCGCCGGCAGCGCATCGGCGCCTGCCGGTTGCTCCAGCACATGCATCTGCTCAAGCCCCATGCCCAGATAGGCGCGCAACGCCGGTTCTGCAACGTCACCGGCATGCAGCACTTGCAGGTTATCCCCAGCCAGTTGCAAACCCAGTTCCACGGCGCGCGCGTCCTGATCAGCGCGGCGTGGCCGCCCGGAGGTCGGGTGGGCGCCGATTGAAACCAGACTGATTACTTTCGTGTTCATAAAGTTTCCTTAAGCCGCATCGCGCTTGGCTTCGTTGCGGTAAGCCGCGACCGCTTCGATCAACGCCTGCAGAATCTCTGCGCTTTCGCCGATCACCGACAAATCGGCACGCTTGATCATGTCGCAACCCGGATCAAGGTTGATCGCCACGACCTTGTCGCAGGCACCAATACCTTGCAGGTGCTGAATCGCGCCAGAGATACCCACAGCCACATAGACCCGCGCGGTGACCCAGGTACCGGACGCGCCGACCTGACGATCACGCGCCATGAAGCCATCGTCCACTGCAACGCGGGAAGCACCTTCGGTAGCGCCGAGTGCTGCCGCCGTTTCGTGGAATAGTGCCCAGTCTTTGACTCCATTGCCGCCGGAGAAAATGAATTCGGCTTCAGCCATTGGAATCGCCGCCGGGTCGACCGCCACGGCGCCGAGATCTTCGATCCGCGAGAGACTGCGCGCCACGCTTGTGGATAACTCCACCGGCAACGCTTCGTGGCGAGTGTCGCTGACTGGTTCGGCGCATTCGGCAGCGGCCAAAATCAACCGCGCAACTGGACGGGCAAGGTCTTGCAGCCCAGCGCCAGCGCGGCCGATGCACTCCTGATCCTTGACCTGCCAGACCCGTGTCGCCGGGCGTTCGCCCAGTGCAGCGGCAAAGCGTCGACCGAGTTCACCGCCACCGCTGCGGCTGTCCGGCAGCAACCAATGACGCGGGTTGAACTGGTTATCCACAGCGCGCAAACCTTGCACCCGTTGCTCCGGTGCATAACCGCTGAATTCCTCGCCTTCGAGCACCAGCAGGCGATCGACGCCAGCGGTCGCGAAAGCGTTTTCCTTATGCTCGCCAAAGACCACCGCCAACACTGCGCCGTCATTACCGGCGAGCTGATGGGCGAGGCCAAACAAATCACGGTCGTGACTGCTCAAGCGGCCACCGACCATGTCCGGTACCACGCTGATGTAGAACGCCGGCGCGGGCACCTGATGCAGCGGCAATTGCACTTCCACAGCCGCCGAGCGTTTGACCGCCCCGCCCTGTTGCGCGCCACTGCGATCGATCCGTTTGATGCCGTTGGGGCCGATAAAACCGATGCCGTGCAGGTTCTTGCGAATGACGCCGTTGGGGCCCATCCAGCTGTGTTGCGCCGGTTGCATCGCCGCGTGCAGCGGATGCAGGCGGTTACGGGCAATCCATTCGGCGCGCGGGTCGCGGCGGATAATGTCGCTCATCAGTGGGCCTCCGCAGGTTCACGTTTGGCCGGCGTGGCAGGCTTGTTCGGCGCGGCGTCTTCGAGCAGCGCGTCGGCCACCAGTTCTGCGATGTCCTTGATCAGCGGCCGCGGTTCGACCACGCCTTCGAGCATCGCCGTGCACTGTGGACAACCCACGGCCACCAGTTCGGCGCCGGTCTCGCGGATGTCTTCCATGCGCATGTCGGGAATCCGTTGCTTGCCCGGAATGTCAGTGATCGGCGCGCCGCCACCACCGCCGCAGCAGCGCGAACGGAAGCCGGAACGTTGCATCTCTTTCACTTCGATACCGAGGGCACGCAGCACTTCACGCGGCGCTTCGTACTCGCCGTTGTAACGACCGAGGTAGCACGGATCGTGATAGGTCACGCTGTTGCCTTTGTGCTGACCGAGGTTCAGCGCGCCGGCCTGAATGATTTCTGCCATGTAGGTGCTGTGGTGCTGCACCAGGTAGTTGCCATCGAACGCGCCGTACTCGTTTTTCAGCACGTGGAAGCTGTGCGGATCACAAGTAACGATGCGGTTGAAGCTGTATTTGGCCAGGGTCTGGATGTTGCGTTTGGCAAGCAACTGGAAGGTCGCTTCATCGCCGAGACGCCGGGCAACATCGCCGCTGTCACGCTCTTCGAGACCGAGTACGGCAAAGTCGATTTTCGCCGCTTTCAGCACTTTGACGAAGGCGCGCAGGGTGCGCTGGTTGCGCATGTCGAACGCACCGTCGCCGACCCAGAACAGCACGTCGGTGGATTTCTTCTCGCTGAGCAGATTGAGGTTCAAGTCCGCCGCCCAGTTCATCCGCCCGCCCGGGGCGAAACCGCCGGGGTTGTCGGTGGCGATGAGGTTTTCAAGGACTTCGGCGCCCTTGTTCGGCGTCGCGCCTTTTTCCAGGGTCAGGTGACGGCGCATGTCGACGATGGCGTCGACGTGCTCGATCATCATCGGACATTCCTCGACGCAGGCACGGCAGGTAGTGCACGACCACAGGGTTTCGGCGTCGACCAAGCCGTTGACGATCGGTTGATGTGGATTACCGCTATGCTCGCCTACAGGTTTGCCCGGATACGGGCTGCCGGCGAACTTGGCATCGGTGCCGCCAGCGAGGCCGACGACCATGTCCTGAATCAGTTTTTTCGGGTTCAGCGGCTGGCCAGCGGCGAAGGCCGGGCACGCCGCTTCGCACTTGCCGCACTGCACGCAGGCGTCGAAACCGAGCAGTTGGTTCCAGGTGAAATCCTTGGGTTTCTCAACACCCAGCGGAGCACTCGGATCGTTCAGATCCAAAGGTTTCAAGCCCGTGGAACGACCGCCGCCAAAACGCTCGGCGCGGCGGTGCCAAGCCAAATGCAACGCACCGGCGAAGGCGTGTTTCATCGGCCCGCCCCAGGTCATGCCGAAGAACAGCTCCGACACGCCCCACAGCACGCCAATCCCGAGAATGACTGCGAGCACCCAGCCGCCGAAGTTCTCCGGGAGGATTCCGGCCACCGGGAGGGTCAGCAGAAAGAACGACGCCGAGAACGCCAGCAGGCTTTTCGGCAGGCGCATCCACGGGCCTTTCGACAGCCGCGCCGGCGGGTTGCGCCGACGCAGATAAACGAAGATCGCGCCGACGAACATCACTGCCGTCATCAGCAGCAAGGCGTAACCGAGAATGCGGTTATGCAGGCCAAAACCGTGCACCAGCAGCGCCAGTACAATCGACGCCACCGCACCGCCGGCCGTGGCCACGTGGGTGTTGGCGATGTATTTGTCCCGCGCCACGACATGGTGCAAATCGACCATGTAGCGCTTGGGCATGGCGAACAGGCCGCCGATCAGGTCGACCTTCGAGGCCCGGCCCCGGCGCCACATCGCTACCCGCCGTAACGCGCCGAGGACACCAAGGCCGATAGCTGCGAACAACAGGATTGGAAGAAGGGTGTTCAACATCAGAGTCACCTCTGGCGAGGTGCAAGCTACAAGCTACAAGCTGCAAGAAAGAGCAGCAAAATCTGCCGGGCTTTTACTTGCGGCTTGAAGCTTATGGCTCGCAGCTGAGCCGTCAAAAATCCTTACAGAGCCGGAGTGCGTCATAAATGGCGGCGTGCGTGTTGCGCTGCGCCACGCAGTCGCCGATGCGGAACAGCAAGTAGCCGTCGCCCGCCTCGCTCAGCGAAGGTTGCGGCTGGATCGCAAACAACGCTTCGACGTCGATCTGGCCCTTGTTGCGCGAACCCTCTTTGAGCGCGTAATAGATTTCTTCATCCGGACGCACGCCGTTTTCCACCACCACCTGATCGACCACCCGCTCCTCTTTGGCGCCGGTGTATTCGTTCTCCAGCACCGCGACCAGTTTGTCGCCTTCGCGGTAGACCTTCTCCAGCATCATGTCGCCGGTCATGATCACTTCTTTCGGGTACATGCTGCGGTAGTAGGTCGGGAACGATGTACCGCCGATGGCCACGCCCGGCTTGATGTCGTCAGTGACGATCTCGACCTGGCTGCCCTTGTCGGCGAGGAAGTCGGCAACCGACATCCCGGTGAACTCACAAATGGTGTCGTAGACCAGCACGTTCTTGCCCGGCGCAACCTTGCCGTCGAGCACGTCCCAACTGCTGACCACCAGCCCTTCGGCGGCGCCCCAGTGTTCGTTCTGTTCCAGATACGGATGCCCGCCGACCGCCAGCACCACTACGTCCGGACGCAAGTCCATGATGGTGTCGGCATCGGCCGCCGTGCCCAGACGCAGATCGACTTTCAGTCGCGCCAGTTCCAGTTGGAACCAGCGGGTGATGCCAGCGATCTGGTCACGCTGCGGCGCTTTCGATGCGGTGGTGATCTGCCCGCCGATGAATTCCTTCTTCTCGAACAGGGTCACGTCGTGGCCACGTTCGGCGGCAACGCGGGCCGCTTCCATCCCGGCAGGGCCGGCACCGACGATCACCACTTTGCGTTTCGGCCCGGTGGATTTCTCGATGATGTGCGGCACGCCCATGTACTCCCGGGACGTCGCGGCGTTCTGAATGCACAGCACGTCGAGGCCTTGATACTGACGGTCGATGCAATAGTTGGCGCCGACGCACTGCTTGATCTGGTCGATCTGGCCCATCTTGATCTTGGCGATCAGATGCGGGTCGGCGATGTGCGCGCGGGTCATGCCGACCATGTCGACGTAACCGCCTTCAAGGATCCGCGTGGCCTGGTTCGGATCCTTGATGTTCTGTGCGTGCAGCACCGGCACCTTGACCACTTCCTTGATCCCGGCGGCCAGATGCAGGAACGGCTCCGGTGGATAACTCATGTTCGGAATCACGTTGGCCAGGGTGTTGTGAGTGTCACAACCCGAGCCGACCACACCGATAAAGTCGAGCATGCCGGTGTCGTCGTAATACTTGGCAATCTGCTTCATGTCCTCGTGGGACAAGCCGTCCGGGTGGAATTCGTCACCGCACAGACGCATGCCGACGCAGAAATCATCACCGACCTCGGCGCGCACCGCTTTCAGCACTTCCAGACCGAACTTCATCCGGCCTTCGAAGGTGCCGCCCCATTCGTCGGTACGCTTGTTGACACGTGGACTCCAGAACTGGTCGATCATGTGCTGGTGCACCGCCGACAATTCAACGCCGTCGAGGCCACCGGCCTTGGCTCGGCGCGCAGCCTGGGCGTAATTGCCGATCACCCGCCAGATTTCTTCCGGCTCGATGGTTTTGCAGGTGGCGCGGTGCACCGGTTCACGGATGCCCGACGGCGACATCAGGGTCGGCCAGTTGAAGCCGTCCCAGCGCGAGCGGCGGCCCATGTGGGTAATCTGAATCATGATCTTGGCGCCATGCTTGTGCATGGCGTCGGCCAGATTCTGGAAATGCGGAATGATCCGGTCGGTCGACAGGTTGACCGAGCTCCACCATTCCTGCGGGCTGTCGATGGCGACCACGGAGGAGCCGCCACAGATCGCCAGGCCGATGCCGCCCTTGGCTTTCTCTTCGTAATACTTGACGTAGCGGTCGGTGGTCATGCCACCGTCCGTCGCGTAGACCTCAGCGTGCGCGGTGCTGAGCACGCGGTTGCGGATGGTCAGTTTGCCGATCTGGATCGGCTGGAACATTGCTTCGAAAGCCATGGCGGGTTCCTCGACTTACAACGGCTTGACGGTGAACAGGCCGTCGTCGTGGCCTTCTTCGGAGCCACCGTAGACTTGCTCGGCGACGGTGCGAATCTTGCTGCCGCGTGCTTCAAGAATCTGATCCATGGCCCCGGCAAACCAACCGGTGAACATGTAGTCGACCTTGCGCCCGACCTTGCCGTACACATAGACGAATGCCGAGTGTTCGAGCTTGACGCTGGCGGTGCCTTTGTCGAGGTCGATGTCCTGGATCTTGAACAGGCCCCAGCCGCGTTGCGACAGGCGCTTCATGTAGTGCTCGAACACCGCGACGCCTTCCAGGCCGTGGCATTCAGCTTCTTTTTCGCACCAGTGCCAGGCGGATTTGTAGCCCGCCTTGTAGAGGATCTCGGCGTAGGCGTCAGCGCCCAAAACCTCCTCGATACCCATATGATTGTTGACGAAGAAGTGACGCGGCACGTAGAGCATGGGCAGGGCGTCAGAGGTCCAGACACCGGTCTCGCTGTCGACTTCGATTGGCAATTGCGGGGCGATCTTGGCCATGGAAACTTAACTCCAGAAAAAATAGTGGATTCAGTGGTGACCGCTGCCCTCACCCCGGCCCTCTCCCACAGGAGAGGGGGCAGTTCGGCGGCGGTCTTGAGTCAGCGTTATTCGCCCCAGACGTCTTTGAGGACGTTGACCCAGTTCTCGCCCATGATCTTGCGCACCACGCGCTCGGGATGGCCGCGTTTGAGCAGGGTTTCGGTCAGGTTCGGGAACTCGCCGACGGTGCGGATGCCCAGCGGGTTGATGATCTTGCCGAAGCTGGTCAGACGGCGGGCGTAGCCCTTGTCGTGGGTCAGGTATTCGAAGAAGTCCTGGCCATGGCCTTGGGTGAAGTCGGTGCCGATGCCGATGGCGTCTTCGCCGACGATGTTCATGGTGTATTCGATCGCCTCGGCGTAATCGTCGATGGTCGAATCGATGCCCTTGGCGAGGAACGGCGCGAACATGGTCACGCCGACGAAACCGCCGTGGTCGGCGATGAACTTCAGTTCTTCATCGGACTTGTTGCGCGGGTGCTCTTTGAGACCCGACGGCAGGCAGTGGGAATAGCAGACCGGTTTTTTCGATTCGAGGATGACTTCTTCGGAAGTCTTGGAACCGACGTGGGACAGGTCGCACATGACGCCAACGCGGTTCATCTCGGCGACGATTTCGCGACCGAAACCCGACAGGCCGCCGTCCCGCTCGTAGCAACCGGTGCCGACCAGGTTCTGGGTGTTGTAGCACATCTGCACGATGCCGACGCCGAGCTGCTTGAACACCTCGACGTAGCCGATCTGGTCTTCAAACGCGTGGGCATTCTGGAAGCCGAAGAGGATGCCGGTCTTGCCTTGTTCCTTGGCACGACGAATGTCGGCGGTGGTGCGCACCGGCATCACCAGGTCGCTGTTTTCGCGGATCAGCTTCTGGCTGGCAGCAATATTGTTCACGGTCGCCTGAAAGCCTTCCCACACCGACACAGTGCAGTTGGCCGCCGTCAGACCGCCCTTGCGCATGTCTTCGAACAGCTCGCGGTTCCATTTGGCAATGATCAGACCGTCGATAACGATGCTGTCGGCGTGTAATTCGGCTGGGCTCATCAGGCGTCCCCTTATTGGCGATTCATGCGCCGAATCGTCTGCCGGCGCTTTGGGGCCAGCATATGCCTCGGTGCCCGGGCGACCGGGTGCAAAAACGACAGGGGAATTGCCGAAAGCGTCAATCCGCGACAAAGGGTCGCCAGACGCTCCGATCAGCTACCTGTTCAAGCCCGCAAGCTTGAGCCAGAATCTCCGGCATCTTGGAAACACCACTGGATTAGAGCGGCGACAACAATGAAATCGATCTTCCTGGCTTTGGCTTTGCTTGCGACCGGCGTACACGCCGCCGAAGAATCCGACAACAACCCGTGCGACGCCGTCGAAAACGACGTCCAGACCCTGGAATGCTCGACCTACAGCCGCACCACCGCCGAAGACCTGCTCAAGGACAACTACGCCAGCCTGACCGAACGCATGCAGACCGCGTACGGCAAAAACGCGACGCAACTGGCGGACATCACTGCCAAGATGAAGACGGCTCAGCAGCAGTGGTTAAAGACCCGGGATGCGGATTGCGCGGTGGAAGCGTTTCCGGCGACGGCGGGGAGCAAGGCGTTCACGATTGCGCAGAATGATTGCGTGGCGCGGATGAGTGATGAGCGGTCGGAGTTTTTGGAGTCGATTGGGCAGGAGTGATCCTGACTTCTCGCAACATGCCGTCAAACTTGCGGATTGGTATTTGGGAGAAATATAAGCAAAGATTCTTAAATCTTATAAAAGACTTATATTTCTTCGTATATGAAGTTATCCACAGATATCCAAATCATCAACGATGCCGAGGGCAACCCAGCCTTCGTCGTCATCCCTTACGCGCAGTACGTCGCGCAGAAAATGCAGCCCGATCTGATTCCCCATGAAGTGGTCAGTCGGATGGTCGACGGAGCGACACCGATCCGTGCCTGGCGCGAACACCTCAACCTGACTCAGGAAGAAGTCGCTAAACGCATGGGTATTTCGCAACCGGCGTTTGCCCAGCAGGAAACAGTCGCCAAGCCACGCAAGGCCACTCGCGAGAAAATTGCGTCGGCGTTCGGCATCACCACCAATCAGCTTGAGCTGTAAGCTGCCCTCTTCACTTCAAGGAATTCCCCATGAACATCTGCGGCATCGAAATCAAAGGCAGCGAAGCGATCATCGCCGTGGCCGCTCTCGACGGTTCGACCCTGAGCCACATTCCCCTTGCCACCAAGAAGATCGCCCTCGAAGACGATGACGAAGCGGCAAACGTTAAGCTCTTTGCGGCGCAGGTGGCGTCGTTTGTGCGGGAGAATTCGGTTGACCGGATTGCGATCAAGAAACGCAGCAAGAAGGGTGAGTTTGCCGGTGGACCGACGACGTTCAAGATTGAAGGGATTTTGCAGCTGCTGGATGGGTGTGAGGTGACATTGTTGTCGCCGCAGACGATCAATGCGCAGGCGAAGAAGCATAATTTTGAACTGCCGGGGACGTTGAACAAGTATCAGCAAGAGGCTTATAAGGCGGCGTGTTCGGCGCTGCTGAAGAAGTAACCCGATCAAACTGTAGGAGTGAGCCTGCTCGCGATGACGAAGTGTCAGTCGACATCAGTGTTGTCTGACTTACCGCTATCGCGAGCAGGCTCACTCCTACAGGGGTTTTGGGTGCATCCAATTCAGGCCTGTGCGGTACGGCGGTCTTCGCGCGGGCAGCGGGCGAAGCGTGCGCGGTAGCTGCGGGTGAAATACGACGGTGATTCGAAGCCGCAGGCGATGCTGACTTCGAGCACGCTCATGTCAGTCTGGCGCAGCAGCTGTCGGGCCTTTTCCAGCCTTAGCCGCAGATAGAAATTGCTCGGTGTGTCGTTCAGATGCAGCCGAAACAAGCGCTCCAGTTGCCGTCGCGTGACCTTGATCGATTCCGCCAATTGCAGCGTGGTCAGCGGCGGTTCGCTGTGCTGCTCCATCTCGCCGATCACCTGCACCAGTTTCTTGTTGTTGATCCCGTAACGCGTAGCAACTTCCATACGCTGGTGGTCTTTGCGCGGGCGAATCCTCCCCAGCACAAACTGCTCACTGACCTGAATCGCCAGCTGCGGCCCATGGGCCTGAGCGATCAAATCGAGCATTAAATCAATGGAAGCGGTGCCACCCGCCGAGGTGATCCGTCGACGGTCGATCTCGAACAATTCCTGGGTCACGCTGAGCTGTGGATAAGATTCCTTGAAGGCATCGATCGCTTCCCAGTGCAGGGTCAGGCGATGGCCCTCAAGCAATCCGGCTTCGGCAAGGACAAAGCTGCCCGTGTCGATGGCGCCCAGCGTCACGCCATCGTTATCCAGCCGCCGCAGCCAATGCTCCAGGGTCGGCGTGGCAAATTTCAACGGTTCAAACCCAGCCACCACCAATAACGTCGCGCCTTTTTTCAGCGGCTCCAGCGCTGCATCGGCGTTGACCGACATGCCATTGCTCGCCAGCACCGCCCCGCCATCAGCGCTCAACACGTGCCAGCGATACAACTCGCCACGAAAGCGGTTGGCCACGCGCAGCGGTTCGATCGCGGAGATAAAGCCAATGGCGGAGAACCCCGGCATCAGCAAGAAATAGAAATCCTGGGACATAGGCGCACTCGGTCGGCGGGTAGCGTGGCTCGTTGATACGCCGATTGTCGTCGGCGTTCAAGGGCACAGGTCGCTACAGTGCAAATGCCAGTCGCCGCAGTGCGCTTTTACGGGGGCATAGTTGCGTAACTTGGCATCACCGGCGCATCAGACGCCGGGAACCACAATAAACCACCTGCCGAGGAACCCGACATGAAACGACTGATCAGCAGCGGTGTTCTTGCACTCAGCGGTACCGCTTTCTTGAGCGCCAGCGTCATGGCGGCCGAACCCGCCTCGTGCCAGAACGTGCGCATGGGCGTGGTCAACTGGACCGACGTGATCGCCACCAGTGCCATGACCCAGGTCCTGCTCGACGGCCTCGGCTACAACACCAAACAAACCAGTGCGTCCCAGCAAATCATCTTCGCCGGGATCCGCGATCAGCGCCTGGACCTGTTCCTCGGTTACTGGAACCCGCTGATGACCCAGACCATCACCCCGTTCGTCGACGCCAATCAGGTCAAAGTCCTCGAAGCGCCAAGCCTGAAAGATGCCCGTGCGACCCTCGCCGTGCCGACTTACCTGGCCGACAAGGGCCTGAAAACCTTCGCCGACATTGCCAGGTTTGAAAAAGAACTGGGCGGCAAGATCTACGGCATCGAGCCGGGCTCGGGCGCTAACACGCAGATCAAGGCGATGATCGCCAAGAACCAGTTCGGCCTCGGCAAATTCCAGTTGGTCGAGTCCAGCGAAGCCGGCATGCTCGCCGCCGTCGACCGCGCCGTGCGCCGCAAGGAAGCCGTGGTGTTCTTCGGTTGGGCGCCGCACCCGATGAACGTCAACGTGCAGATGACTTACCTGACCGGCAGCGACGATGCCCTTGGTCCGAACGAAGGCATGGCCACCGTGTGGACCGTCACCGCGCCGAAATACGCTGAGCAGTGCCCGAACATTGGTCGCTTGCTGACCAATCTGACGTTCACCGCCGAAGACGAGAGCCGGATGATGCAACCGCTGCTCGACCACAAGGACGCCTTCGAATCGGCCAAGCAATGGCTCAAGGATCACCCCGAAGACAAGCAGCGCTGGCTGGAAGGTGTGACCACGTTCGATGGCAAACCGGCGGCTGAAAACCTCCAGCTGACCAGCAAATAACACTCTCATTTAAAAGCCCCTCTCCCAAGGGGAGAGGGAACCGGACGAAGCTTCGCAGCCCCGAAAAGGGCTGCGGACAGACCCATCACGCCTGAAGGAAACCGCACCATGAACCACGACGTCATCATCACCTGCGCACTCACCGGTGCTGGCGACACGACCGCCAAGAGCCCGCACGTGCCGGTCACCCCGAAACAAATCGCTGCCGCCGCCGTTGAAGCAGCCAAGGCCGGCGCCACC
Source organism: Pseudomonas sp. MC6 (assembly GCF_054790575.1). Classification (NCBI taxonomy): domain Bacteria; kingdom Pseudomonadati; phylum Pseudomonadota; class Gammaproteobacteria; order Pseudomonadales; family Pseudomonadaceae; genus Pseudomonas; species Pseudomonas sp. MC6. The sequence goes on along the minus strand of NZ_CP186504.1, from coordinate 5,579,978 downwards.
GTTGTGCATTGCCATGTGCGCGATCCGCAGACCGGCAAGTTCAGCCGTGACGTGGCGCTGTACCGCGAAGTGATGGAGCGCATCCGCGAGGCCGACGTCGACATCATCGTCAACCTCACCGCCGGCATGGGCGGCGACCTCGAAATCGGCCCTGGCGAGAACCCGATGGAGTTTGGCACGAACACCGATCTGGTCGGCCCGCTGACCCGTCTCGCCCACGTTGAAGAGTTGCTGCCGGAAATCTGCACCCTCGATTGCGGCACGCTGAACTTCGGCGATGGCGACACCATTTACGTCTCCACACCGGCGCAACTGCGGGCCGGCGCCAAGCGCATCACCGAGTTGGGCGTGAAGGCCGAGCTGGAGATTTTCGACACCGGTCACCTGTGGTTTGCCAAGCAGATGATCAAGGAAGGGTTGCTCGATAACCCGCTGTTCCAGTTGTGCCTGGGCATTCCGTGGGGTGCGCCGGCGGATACCACCACCATGAAAGCCATGGTCGATAACCTGCCAGCCGACGCGGTGTGGGCCGGCTTTGGCATTGGCCGGATGCAGATGCCGATGGCTGCGCAAGCGGTGTTGCTGGGCGGCAACGTACGGGTCGGGCTGGAGGACAACCTGTGGTTGGACAAAGGCGTGCTGGCGACCAACGGCCAATTGGTCGAGCGCGCCAGCGAGATCCTCAGCCGCCTCGGCGCCCGCGTGCTGACCCCGGCTGAGGGCCGCAAGAAAATGGGCCTGACCCAGCGCGGCTGACCTATCCCAAAAACGAGCCTGACTGACCCCACTTTTAACCTGTAGGAGCTGCCGAAGGCTGCGATCTTTTGACTTTGATTTTTAGAAGCAAGATCAAAAGATCGCAGCCTTCGGCAGCTCCTACAGGGATCACCTTACTCGGGAAAAATCCAATGAGCTTTATCACCGAAATCAAAACCTTCGCCGCGCTGGGCAGCGGTGTCATCGGCAGTGGCTGGGTGGCCCGTGCCCTCGCCTATGGCCTCGACGTGGTGGCCTGGGATCCGGCGCCCGGCGCCGAAGCAGCACTGCGCAAACGCGTGGCCAATGCCTGGGGGGCGCTGGAGAAAAACGGTCTGGCGCCGGGCGCTTCGCAGGATCGCCTGCGCTTTGTCGCGACTATCGAAGAGTGCGTGCGCGATGCCGATTTCATTCAAGAAAGCGCCCCGGAACGTCTGGAGCTGAAACTTGATCTGCACAGCAAAATCAGCGCCGCAGCCAAGCCCAATGCGTTGATCGGTTCGAGTACGTCGGGCCTGTTGCCGAGCGAGTTCTACGAGAGTTCCACGCACCCGGAACGCTGCGTGGTCGGCCACCCGTTCAACCCGGTTTATCTGCTGCCTTTGGTAGAGGTAGTCGGCGGCAAGAACACCGCGCCGCAAGCCATTCAGGCAGCAATGAAAGTCTACGAATCCCTCGGCATGCGCCCGTTGCATGTGCGCAAGGAGGTGCCGGGGTTTATTGCCGACCGCTTGCTCGAAGCGCTATGGCGTGAAGCGCTGCACCTGGTCAACGACGGTGTCGCCACCACTGGCGAAATCGACGATGCGATCCGCTTTGGCGCCGGTCTACGCTGGTCGTTCATGGGCACATTCCTGACCTACACCCTGGCCGGTGGTGATGCGGGAATGCGCCACTTCATGTCGCAATTCGGCCCGGCGTTGCAGTTGCCGTGGACCTATCTGCCGGCGCCGGAGCTGACTGACAAGTTGATCGATGACGTGGTCGATGGCACCAGCGATCAGCTCGGCCGTCACAGTATTTCGGCGCTGGAGCGCTATCGTGATGATTGTTTGCTGGCTGTGCTGGAGGCGGTGAAGACCACCAAGGAGAAGCATGGGATGGCGTTCAGCGAGTGATATGTCTGCCGTGACATTGCAGCCCTCACCCTAGCCCTCTCCCAGAGGTAGAGGGGACTGACCGCGCTGATTGTTCGAGTTACGCCGACTTGCACCATCGAGCCGAACTCAGGACTCGAAAAGCTCGAAAATTTGCTCCCTTTCCCCCTCGCCCCCTTGGGGGAGAGGGCTGGGGTGAGGGGGTAGCTCTTGATCTTAACGACCCGCCCACTGCCGGAACCCAAACCATGCCCAACCTCACCACCTACCAAACCAGAATCATCCCCGACTGGGTCGACTACAACGGTCACCTGCGCGACGCCTTTTACCTGCTGATTTTCAGCTACGCCACCGACGCCCTGATGGATCGCCTCGGCATGGACAGCAACAACCGCGAAGCCAGCGGCCATTCACTGTTCACCCTCGAATTGCACCTCAATTACCTGCACGAAGTGAAGCTCGACACCGAAGTCGAAGTGCGCACGCAAATCATCGCCCACGACGGCAAACGCCTGCACCTCTATCACAGCCTGCACAAGGTCGGTGAGGATCAGGAACTGGCCGGCAATGAACAAATGCTCTTGCACGTCGACCTCGCCGGCCCGCGCTCGGCGCCGTTCAGCGCGGACACCCTGAGCCGCCTGCAAAGCATCGTCGCCGAGCAGAAAGACTTGCCTGCTCCCGCTTACATCGGCCGCGTCATCGCGCTGCCGCCTGCAAGGTAAATCCATCGATCGCAAGGAGCCGCCATGAACACCGCTGCCGCTGTTGCCGATTTCCGTACTTATCCGTTGATCAGCGCGCTCGGTGGCGTGCAGAGCCTGGCGGATCGTGTTGCCATTGAATGGGCTGACGGGCGCATCAGCCCGTTCCACCATGTCTGGTTGCGGGACAACTGCCCGTGTCCACAGTGCGTCTACAACATCACCCGCGAACAGGTCTTCGAGATTGTCGATGCCACTGAAGACCTCAAACCTGCTGCCGCGCATATCGATACCCACGGCTGCCTACGCATCGACTGGCAGGACGGTCACCTCAGCCGTTTCGATCCGGGCTGGTTACGCGCGCACGCCTACGACGATGAATCCCGCGCCGAACGCTTGGCCGCCAAGCCCAAGCCTTATCTTTGGCGTAGCGATTTGCAGTTGCCGGTGTTCGAATACGTGGCACTGATGAACGACAACGCCGTGCTGCTGCAATGGCTGCTCGCCGTGCGCGACATCGGCCTGACGCAAGTGCGCGGCGTACCCAGCGAACCCGGTTCACTGAAACTTATCGCGCAGCGCATTTCCTTTATCCGCGAAAGCAACTTCGGCGTGCTGTTCAACGTGCAATCCAAGGCCGATGCCGACAGCAATGCCTACACCGCTTTCAATTTGCCGTTGCACACTGATCTGCCGACCCGTGAGCTGCAACCGGGGCTGCAATTTCTGCATTGCCTGGTAAATGACGCCGAGGGTGGCGAGAGTATTTTTGTCGACGGATTTTCGATTGCCGATGCGTTGCGCAGTGAGGACCCGGCAGCGTTTCAGGCGCTGTGTGAAATCCCCGTGGAGTTTCGCAACAAGGATCGCCATAGCGACTATCGCTGCCTGGCGCCGATCATTGCTTTGGATGCCTTGGGACGAGTGGCGGAAATTCGCATGGCGAACTTTTTGCGTGGCGCATTTGATACCTCGGTGGAGCAGATGCCGGTGTTGTATCGGGCGTATCGGCGGTTTATCGCGATGACGCGCGAGCCACGATTCCGGCTGATACAGCGGCTCAATCCTGGAGAGTTGTGGTGCTTTGATAATCGCCGCACGCTGCACGCGCGCAATGCCTTTGACCCGGCCACCGGAGCGCGGCACTTCCAAGGCTGCTATATCGATCGGGATGAGTTGTTATCGCGGATTCTGGTGCTGCAACGCTAAACCATAAAAAGATCGCAGCCTTCGGCAGCTCCTACATTGGAATGCGTTCCCTGTAGGAGCTGCCGAAGGCTGCGATCTTTGCTTTTATAAGCAGGCAAAAAAAGCCCCGATACCAGCCGTGACTGGATCGGGGCTCAAGCTACTGTTGAGGAGCTGCCGTGCGAGGGTGACCAAACCTTCGTGTTGCAAGCTGAGTTCAGTGTGCCCACTCCCTTGAGCGGCGAGTTAGCCGAAAACGACCTGTTCATAGCCGTCGCAGCCACTGCGACAAAACGCCCTTGCCGTGCCCCGACGTGGCTACCAGAATCGAGCCACGACCTCCGTTACCGAAGAAGGATGCGCGTCATGATGTATGCCGATTTGATCGATCAGGAAGATTTGCTGGGCCAGCTCAAAGCGTTGGGTATTCAAGTGCCCAGTGGCACGACCGCCGATCAGGCCTGCCAGTGCGCGGTGCGCGGTCTGGATAATGTTCGCGCGTTTGAACTGCGCAAAATGGTCAAGGATATGTACACCAGCGGCGCCAGCATTCAGCCGGCGGTACGTCAGGCGATCGACAAACAATTACTGCCGGCATTGGCGGACTACCAGCAAAGCCATAGCGCCTGACAGCAGATCAAAAGATCGCAGCCTTCGGCAGCTCCTACATTGGAACGCATATCCCTGTAGGAACTGCCGCAGGCTGCGATCTTTTGCCTTACAGCCTTACGCTGGCAAACGTCGATTCATTACGCGCCTGACTCAACGCCGACATCGGCCCCGACAGCGGCGACATCACGATGGCCTGCGGCAGCGGCAGCATCGCCACTTGCTGGGTGGTGTTGGAGCCTACTCGCTCGTCCCGCGGCGGAATGCCGAAGTATTCGCGGTAGCACTTGGAGAAGTGCGGCGTCGAGACAAAACCACACACCGACGCCACTTCGATGATCGACATCGGCGTCTGCTTGAGCAACTGCCGGGCGCGGATCAGACGCAGCTTCAAGTAGTAACGCGACGGCGAGCAGTGAAGGTATTTCTGGAACAACCGCTCCAGCTGTCGACGCGACACGGCGACGTACACCGCCAGTTCGTCGAGGTCGATCGGCTCTTCGAGGTTGGCTTCCATCAGCGCGACGATTTCCTGCAGCTTCGGCTGGTTGGTGCCGAGCATGTGCTTGAGCGGCACGCGCTGGTGATCCTGTTCGTTGCGGATGCGTTCGTAGACGAACATCTCCGAGATCGCGGCGGACAGTTCACGGCCGTGATCGCGGCTGATCAGGTGCAGCATCATGTCCAGCGGCGCGGTGCCGCCGGAGCTGGTGAAACGGTTACGGTCGAGGGTAAACAGACGCGTACTCATCGCCACGCGCGGGAAAGCTTCCTGCATCGCCGCCAGACATTCCCAGTGCACGCTGCAATCGAAACCGTCGAGCAGGCCGGCGCAAGCCAGTGCCCAACTGCCGGTGCACACGGCGCCGAGGCGCTTGGACTGACGCGCCTGGCTTTGCAGCCAGGAAACGTGCTCACGGGTAACGGTGCGTTGAATGCCGATACCGCCGCAGACAATCACGGTGTCCAGTGGCGGGGCTTTGTGCATGGAAGCGTCGGGAGTGATTTGCAGACCGTCACTGGCCCACACCTGGCCGCCATCGACGGTGAGGGTGCTCCAGCGATACAGCTCGCGACCGGACAATTGGTTGGCCATGCGCAGGGGTTCTACTGCGGAGGCCAGAGAAATCAGCGTGAAATTGTCCAGCAGCAGAAAGCCGATGGATTGAGGCGCACGGTTCTGGGGTTGGGCCCCGGAGTTGAACGACGTCATCGCGGTATCTCCTCACACAAAGCGGGTGATGGCCTCAGGCGGAGGCTCTTGTTATTGCCAGCGTTCTCGCGTGGGAGACGGGCTTTGTTATGACAGAGCAATTGCCATGCCTAAAATTGGATGGCCGTTCAATAACTCCTGAAAACGACGTCGCGACGTGTCTATTCGAGACGTCCGACGAAAGGTATTTCGAAGTGCCATCAGCGTCGGTGAAAGCCCTGCCCCGCAGCGTGTGAGCAAATCGGTAGCACTTGTGGGAACTGGCCTGCGTGCAGTTTGTGGGGAGTGTCACCGCAGGCACGGGTGACGGACGGTAGGGATGCAGATCATATGTAACAGGTGGGAAAGACTCTTATCTGTTTGCGACGCGCTAAAAGGTGGCGTGATTTATTGTCTGTGTTCACTTGATGAGCAATTTTGACTGGTCTGACGCTATCGCGAGCAGGCTCACTCCTACAGGGGAACGCGTTCCAAATGTAGGAGTGAGCCTGCTCGCGATTGAGGCGACTCGGTCTCAGCACTCAACCGCACTGACCGCCAGGCCACCCCGCGAGGTCTCCTTATATTTGTCATGCATGTCAGCGCCGGTATCACGCATGGTGCGGATCACCCGGTCCAGCGAGATAAAGTGCTGACCATCGCCGCGCAACGCCATCTGCGCCGCGTTGATCGCCTTTACCGCGGCAATCGCATTGCGCTCGATGCACGGCACTTGCACGAGGCCACCGACCGGATCGCAGGTCAGCCCGAGGTTATGTTCCAGGCCAATCTCCGCCGCGTTGCACAACTGCTCCGGTGTAGCGCCAAGAATCTCCGCCAGCCCCGCCGCCGCCATTGCGCACGCTGAACCGACCTCACCCTGACAGCCAACCTCAGCGCCAGAGATCGAAGCATTCTTCTTGCACAGAATCCCCACCGCCGCCGCACCCAGGAAGTAGTCGACCACATTGGCGTCCGTCACCGCTTCGCTGAACTTCATAAAATAGTGCAGCACCGCCGGAATAATTCCCGCCGCGCCATTGGTCGGCGCCGTGACCATGCGCCCGCCAGCCGCGTTTTCTTCATTAACCGCGAGGGCGAACAGGTTGACCCACTCCATCGCGCTCAGCGTCGAGCCGATCACATTGGGCTTACCCAGTTCCTGCAGGCTGCGATGCAACTTCGCCGCACGCCGGCGCACATTCAAACCGCCGGGCAGGATGCCTTCGTGTTTCAAGCCCTGCTCGACGCAATCCTGCATCGCCCGCCACAGCTTCATCAGCCCGGCGCGGATTTCTTCTTCACTGCGCCAGACCTTTTCGTTGGCCATCATCAGTTCGGCAACGCGCAGGTTGTTGTTCTTGCACAGCTCCAGCAGCTCGACCGCACTGGAAAAGTCGTAAGGCAATTCAGTGCGATCCAGATCGACCACGCCGCTGGACGCCTGCGCTTGATCGACGACAAAGCCGCCCCCCACCGAGTAGTAAGTGTCGCGGTGCAGTTCGCCGTGATCGCCCTCGGCAACAAGGGTCATGGCATTGGGATGGAACGGCAGGTTCTCATCGATCAGACGCATGTCCCGAGCCCAGACAAACGGCACCGATAAACGACCATCCAGGAAAAGCGTGTGGGTTTCGCGCAGCGCCTGAATGCGCGGGCCGATTTGCGCCGGGTCGATTGCGTCCGGCCACTCGCCCATCAGCCCCATGATCACCGCGTTGTCGCTGCCGTGACCAATGCCCGTGGCTGACAGCGATCCGAACAGTTGCACTTCTATACGGCGCACCTGTTCCAACTGGTGCTTGTCGCGCAGCGACTCGACGAACAACGCCGCGGCGCGCATCGGCCCGACGGTGTGGGAACTGGACGGGCCGATGCCGATTTTGAACAGGTCGAAAACGCTGATAGCCATTGCTGCAGAGCTCCTGAGGATACCGGTCCGGGACGCAAAAGCGCCCGCTGGCGGAGCTGCTACGCTCAAGCTGCGTTCCGCCGGAATGCCCGCATCATCAGGCTTTTGTCGGGACGCACGGCGTCTGACACCGACGCACTCATGTCCACCAGCGCCGCGCCGTTTTCGCCCCGGTTTTTCGACGTTTTTGTGCGGTTCAGATGGCCATTCGGGGCAGAAAAAAGCTGTAAACGACGTCACTGACACTGGATGCGACCATCCCTGTACTGGATACGACCCCCCCTGTAGGCGTCAGATTTTCACTGGTACATGATCGTTATGACTCGATTGCAAGGCGCCGTGACAGAGCTGTCTCCAGAACGCCATCCAACCGCAACCTATAAGTGCGGTGGTCCACAGTCGGAACACTGCCAAAAAAAACACCAAGGAGTCCATCCATGAAAGGTTCCCCATCGTTGTTGTTGGCCGCCATGCTGAGTCTGCCGTTACTGGCGCAAGCTGCAGAACCGGCGCAGTGCAGTACCGTTAACTTCTCTGATGTCGGCTGGACCGACATCACCGCCACCACCGCCACCACCTCCGTAGTCCTCAACGCCCTCGGCTACAAGACCAAGACCACCATGATCTCCGTGCCCGTGACCTACAAGTCGCTGGCCGACGGCAAGAACATGGATGTGTTCCTCGGCAACTGGATGCCGACCATGGAAAACGACATCAAGGCTTACCGCGATGCCGGCACTGTGGAAACCGTGCGCACCAATCTCAAGGGCGCCAAGTACACCCTCGCCGTGCCGCAAGCCCTGTATGACAAAGGTCTGCATGACTTCGCCGACATCGCCAAATTCAAGAAAGAACTCGACGGCAAAATCTACGGCATCGAGCCTGGCAACGACGGTAACCGTCTGATCCAGAGCATGATCGACAAAGACGCCTTCGGCCTGAAGACCGCGGGTTTCAAAGTCGTCGAATCCTCCGAAGCGGGCATGCTCTCGCAGGTTGACCGCGCGCAAAAACGCGACACCGCCGTGGTCTTCCTCGGCTGGGCGCCGCACCCGATGAACAAGCGCTTCAAGATTCAATACCTGACCGGTGGCGATGATTTCTTCGGCCCCGATTTCGGTGCGGCGACCGTGGCAACCAACACCCGCAAGGGTTACGCCGCGGAATGCAGCAACGTCGGTCAGTTGCTGAAGAACCTGGAGTTCACCGTCGACATGGAAAGCGAACTGATGGGCAACATCCTCGACGACAAGATGAAGCCTGACGCGGCCGCCAAGGCCTGGCTGAAAAAGAATCCACAAGTGCTCGATACCTGGCTCGCTGGCGTGACCACCATTGACGGTAAACCTGGCCTGGAGGCCGTGAAAGCCAAGCTTCAGTAATCGCTTATGCCGGGTGGGCTCGCCCACCCGGGCTGTTTATTTCCTTGCATGCGGACGTTCACTACCATGCTGATTGATCAGAAAATACCTTTAGGCCAGTACATCGCGGGCTTCGTTGAATGGTTGACGCAACACGGCGCCAACACCTTCGACGCAATCGCCGTGACCCTGGAAACGATGATCCACGGCGTGACGTTTGCGCTGACCTGGTTCAACCCACTGGTCTTGATTGGCCTGATCGCCCTGCTCGCGCACCTGATCCAGCGCAAATGGGGATTGACCGCTTTCGTGATCGCCTCCTTCCTGCTGATCCTCAATCTGGGGTACTGGCAGGAAACCATGGAAACCCTCGCCCAGGTCATGTTCGCGACCCTGGTCTGCGTGGTCATCGGCGTGCCGCTGGGCATCGTCGCTGCGCACAAACCGATGTTCTACACTGTCATGCGTCCGGTACTCGATCTGATGCAGACCGTACCGACCTTCGTTTACCTCATTCCTACCCTGACCCTCTTCGGGCTGGGTGTGGTCCCGGGCCTGATCTCTACGGTGGTGTTCTCCATCGCTGCGCCGATCCGCCTGACCTACCTGGGCATCCGCGATGTCCCGCAAGAACTGATGGACGCCGGCAAAGCCTTCGGCTGCTCGCGTCGCCAATTGCTCTCACGGATCGAACTGCCTCACGCCATGCCGAGCATCGCAGCCGGCATCACCCAGTGCATCATGCTGTCGCTGTCGATGGTGGTGATCGCCGCACTGGTGGGCGCCGACGGACTCGGCAAACCGGTGGTCAACGCACTGAACACTGCTGATATCGCTCTGGGCTTCGAAGCGGGCCTGGCGATCGTACTGCTGGCGATCATGCTCGACCGTATCTGCAAACAACCCGACGCCAAAGTAGGGGGTGACGCATGAGCATAATTCGCTTCGAAGACGTTGACGTAATCTTCTCCAAAGATCCGCGCGAGGCACTCAAGCTGCTCGATCAGGGCATGACCCGCAACGAGATCCTGAAGAAGACCGGACAGATCGTCGGTGTGGAAAAAGCCACGCTGGACATCAACAAAGGCGAGATCTGCGTGCTGATGGGCCTGTCCGGTTCCGGCAAGTCGAGCCTGCTGCGCTGCATCAACGGACTCAACACCGTGAGCCGCGGCAAGTTGTTCGTCGAGCATGAAAACCGCCAGATCGACATCGCCTCCTGCACCCCGGCCGAGCTGAAAATGATGCGCACCAAACGCATCGCCATGGTGTTCCAGAAGTTCGCCCTGATGCCGTGGTTGACGGTGCGCGAGAACATCAGTTTCGGTCTGGAAATGCAGGGTCGCCCGGAGAAGGAGCGCAAGAAACTGGTCGACGAAAAACTCGAACTGGTTGGCCTGACCCAATGGCGCAACAAGAAGCCTGACGAACTCTCCGGCGGCATGCAGCAGCGTGTCGGTCTGGCGCGGGCGCTGGCGATGGACGCCGACATTCTGCTGATGGACGAACCGTTCTCGGCGCTCGACCCGCTGATCCGTCAGGGTCTGCAGGATGAACTGCTGGAGCTGCAACGCAAGCTCAACAAGACCATCGTGTTTGTGAGTCACGACCTTGATGAGGCGCTCAAATTGGGTAGCCGCATCGCGATCATGAAAGACGGCCGGATCATCCAGTACAGCGTGCCGGAAGAGATCGTGCTGAACCCGGCGGACGACTATGTGCGCACCTTCGTCGCACACACCAATCCGCTCAACGTGCTCTGCGGCCGCAGCCTGATGCGCACACTGGACAAGTGCAAACGTATCAACGGTTCGGTGTGTCTCGATCCGGGCGGCGATTCGTGGCTGGACCTGGCCGAAGGCAACACCATCAAGGGCGCGCGGCAGAATGGTTCGGTGCTGAACCTGCAGAACTGGGCACCGGGACAAGCGGTGGAAGGGCTAGAGCGCAAGCCGACACTGGTGGACTCGAACATCGGTATGCGCGATGCGCTGCAGATTCGTTATCAGACCGGCAACAAGCTGGTGCTGCACGATGACAATCATGTGGTGGGGATCCTGGGCGACAGCGAGCTGTATCACGCGCTGTTGGGCAAGAACCTCGGTTAAGGCGGGATAAAAAAAGGGATCGCGGTGAGCGATCCCTTTTTTATTGGGTCAGGGAAAAGCCCCTCATCGGAACGCCGCCCGCCTAGCCCTCTCCCGGAGGGAGAGGGGACTGACCGAGTTGTACTTTCGAGCTACACCGACCTGAGAAATCGAGTCGAACTCAGGTCTTGAAAAGCCCCCGATCTGCTCCCTTTCCCCCTCTCCCTTGGGGAGAGGGTTGGGGTGAGGGGGCTTTTGACTTTAGCTGTACACCCGGCCAAGGAGCTGCCGATGGCTTTCAAACTGATCGAGCACATCGCGTGTGATCTGATCCTGCGTGAAGCCCATCAGGTCGTAATCCTGGCTGCCGTTGTGCAGATAAACTTCAGCGCGGTAGTAACGCTGGCGCGCTTCATCGGACTGCGCCGATTCGGTCGGGGTCGCCAGATAGCCGTCAAGGCTCACTTCGTAAACGAAAGGGTTGCCCTCTTCCATCTCGACGCGCACGCCCATGCAGCGTTTGGATTTACCCAACAGCGTCTGCACTTGCAGACCCTGCGCACGCATCTGCGCGGTGGCATCTTCCAGCGCCGGGCTGACTTGCTTGTCCATGAAGCGCTGCACTACCGATTGGCTCGGTTGCAGGTCCAGTTGCGTCAGACGCTCGCTGAAACCACGACGACCGCGCTCCGCCAGTTGCGCCTGCTCCTGTTCGATCTGCACGTCCTGGCGCATCGCCTTGTGCAGGCCGAACATGAAGAACACCAGCACCACCGAGAACGGCAGACCGGCCAGCACCACCATGGTTTGCATGGCTTCGAAGTTACCGGCAAACAGCAGACCGATAGTCACCAGGGTGATCACCACCGACCAGAAGATCCGCAGCCAGTGCGGCGCATCTTCGTCGACGTTGCCGCCCTTGCAGGACAGATTCGCCATCATCACCGCGCCGGAGTCGGCCGGGGTCAGGAACAGCACGAAGCCAACAAAGATCGACACACCGATGACGACTTTCGACGCCGGGTAGTGTTCAAGCAACTGATAGATCGCCATCGACGGCTGTTCCAGCGCCGTCTTGCCGAGCTCCACCGCGCCATGGTTCATCACCAGATCCAGTGCCGAGTTACCGAAGATCGACAGCCAGGCCAGTGTGAAGCCCAGCGGAATCAGCAGCACGCCAGCCACCAGCTCACGGACGGTACGACCACGGGAAATACGCGCGATGAACATGCCGACGAATGGCGCCCAGGAAATCCACCACGCCCAGTAGAACAGAGTCCACAGGCCCATCCAGCGCTCGGACTTGGCGTTGTCGCCTTCGTACACATAAAGGTCGAAGGTTTTCAGCACGATGCCATTGAGGTAGTCACCGATGTTTTGCACGAAGCCGTTGAGCAGGTGCAAGGTCGGGCCGAACAGCAGGACGAAAATCAGCAGGCCGCTGAACAGCACGATGTTCAGGTTGGACAGACGACGGATGCCGTTTTCCACGCCGGACACGGCAGCGATGGTCGCCACGGTACTCATCACGATGATCACGATCAGCAGATTGGTGTTGCTGTGTTCCATGCCGAACAGGTTTTCCAGACCCGACGATACTTGCAGCGAACCAATCCCCAGGTTCGTCACCAGACCCAGCAGGGTCACGAACATGCCGAAGCCGTCCACCGCGTGACCGGCCGCGCCCTTGACCCAACGCTCGCCCACCAGCGGATACAGCGCCGAGCGCAACGCCAGCGGCTGGTTATGACGGTAAGCAAAATACGCCACGGCCAGACCGACCAGTGCATAGATCGCCCAGCCATGCAGGCCCCAATGCAGGAAGGTCAGCTGTACCGCCTGACGCGCGGCCAGGTTGCTGGCCGAGGCGCCTTCCGGCGGATTGAAGTAGTGATCCAGTGGCTCGGACGCGCCGAAGTACAGCAGCGAAATACCGATACCCGACGAGAACAGCATCCCCGCCCAGGCGCCGTAACTGAAATCCGGGGTGTCGTCCTTGCTGCCCAGTTTGAGTTTGCCGTAAGAGGAAAACGCCAGGCCCACCACAAACACCAGATAGGCGGCGATGACCACCATGTAGTACCAGCCGAAGCTGCGCGACAACCAGGCCTGAGCGATACCCAACAGTCTGCCGGCCTCTTGCGGGGCGATAATCAGAATGGCGGTCAACAACAGAATCAGCGCGGTAGAGGTGTAAAACACCCAACCGTTGACCGTCACCTTCTCGGGCGGGGTCTTTATAAGCGAGGCAGAACTCATGGCACAAATGCTCCAGGCAGTGCGAGAGAAGAACACAAGGCAACACGGAACCCGACCAATCGGTTAGTTGGCAGCCGACCGGCGGGTGATATAAAGACACCCCGAAAAATGCCCGAACCTGCCGAAATGGCGCTGCGAATCGCTTTCGTGGCCGAAGGTGGACGGACGTTCATCCGAAACCTGGCCCTGAGCGTCTTGCCCTTTCAACACGTCCATCGAATCGCGAACCGCGCCATGCCCCATAAAGGTTTCGAGCATTTTCGGATGTCGGTTTTATCGCCACTTACACGTAGGAAAAATCTGTAGGCAGCGACGATTTGTCGCAGATCTTATTCTTTGTTGATTGAACGTTCAATCAAAACAAAATAGACTGGCCGTCAATCCGATAGGCGTCATTCGTCGCTCGGAAGGCCTAAGGAGATGTGCAAGATGCCCAAGGTCGGTATGCAACCCATCCGCCGCCAACAACTGATCGAAGCCACTTTGCAGGCGGTCGATCAGGTCGGAATGGGGGACGCCAGCATTGCGCTGATCGCCCGTTTGGCCGGTGTCTCGAATGGCATCATCAGTCATTACTTTCAGGACAAGAACGGCCTGATTGCCGCCACGATGCGGTATCTGATGACCGCCCTCAGCGAGAGCGTCACCGCGCGCCGGCAGGCGCTGGCAGATGACAGCCCACGGGCGCATCTGCAGGTGATCATCGAAGGCAACTTCGACGCCAGCCAGGTCAATGGCCCGGCAATGAAAACCTGGCTGGCCTTCTGGGCCACCAGCATGCACCAGCCGTCTTTGCACAGGTTGCAGCGGATCAACGATCACCGTCTGTATTCCAACCTGTGCTGTCAGTTCCGCCGTGTGTTGTCGCTCGAAGATGCGCGCAGCGCAGCGCGGGGGCTGGCAGCGTTGATTGACGGCTTGTGGTTGCGCGGCGCTTTGTCGGGAGACGCTTTCGACACGGCGCAGGCGCAACAGATCGCTTACGAATACATGGATTTCCAATTGGCCAAGAAGGTGAGCTAGAGCACACAGAAAACGCTCGGCCCCTGAACGCCACCGCAGCCTCACCGCGGTGGTCAACGCCAACCACCAATGCACTTGCGAGGACACTATGGCCCGTTTCGAACTGCAAAAACTTTACATCGATGGCGCGTACTCTGACGCCGGCAGCGATGCCACCTTCGAAGCCATCAACCCGGCTAACGGTGAAGTCCTCGCACTGGTGCAACGTGCGACCAAGGAAGACGTCGAGCGCGCCGTGGTCAGCGCTGAAAAGGGCCAGAAAATCTGGGCCGCGATGACCGCCATGGAGCGCTCGCGCATCCTGCGTCGCGCCGTCGACATCCTGCGCGAGCGCAACGATGAACTGGCCGCGCTGGAAACCCTGGACACCGGTAAATCCTTCTCCGAAACCAAATACGTCGACATCGTTACCGGTGCTGACGTGCTGGAATATTACGCAGGCCTGGTGCCGGCCATCGAAGGCGAGCAGATCCCGCTGCGTGACACTTCTTTCGTCTACACCCGTCGCGAGCCGCTGGGCGTGGTTGCCGGCATCGGCGCGTGGAACTACCCGATCCAGATCGCCCTGTGGAAATCCGCTCCAGCCCTGGCTGCCGGTAACGCGATGATCTTCAAACCAAGCGAAGTCACCTCGCTGACCACCCTGAAACTGGCCGAGATCTACACCGAAGCCGGCGTTCCAAATGGCGTGTTCAACGTACTGACCGGCAGCGGCCGTGAAGTCGGCACCTGGCTGACCGAGCACCCGCGCATCGAAAAAATCTCCTTCACCGGCGGCACCGACACTGGCAAGAAGGTTATGGCCAGCGCTTCGGCTTCGTCGCTGAAAGACGTGACCATGGAACTGGGCGGCAAGTCCCCGCTGATCATCTGCGACGACGCCGATCTCGATCGCGCTGCCGACACCGCGATGATGGCCAACTTCTACAGCTCCGGTCAGGTCTGCACCAACGGCACTCGCGTGTTTGTTCCGGCGCACCTGAAAGCCGCTTTCGAAGCCAAGATCGTTGAACGCGTTGCACGCATCCGCATCGGCAACCCGGAAGACGAGAACACCAACTTCGGCCCGCTGGTCAGCTTCGCGCACATGGAAAGCGTGCTGGGCTACATCGCCAAGGGTAAAGAGCAAGGCGCCCGCGTGCTGTGCGGCGGCGACCGTCTGACCGACGGCGAATTCGCCAAAGGCGCATTCGTTGCTCCGACCGTGTTCACCGATTGCACCGACGACATGACCATCGTTCGTGAAGAAATCTTTGGCCCAGTGATGGCGATCCTCTCCTACGAGACCGAAGAAGAAGTGATCCGCCGCGCCAACGACACCGACTTCGGCCTGGCCGCCGGTATCGTCACCAAAGACCTGAACCGCGCACACCGCGTGATTCATCAACTGGAAGCCGGTATCTGCTGGATCAACGCCTGGGGCGAGTCCGACGCAAAAATGCCGGTCGGCGGTTACAAGCAGTCGGGTGTTGGCCGTGAGAACGGCATCAGCTCGCTGAACAACTTCACCCGCATCAAATCGGTACAGGTCGAGCTGGGCGATTACGTTTCGGTGTTCTAACCCGAGATTTGCATTGCCCGCGAAGGCCTCTTCGCTGGCAAGCCAGCTCCCACAGGTTTGGGGTCGTCCATCAAATCTGTGGCAGCCCCCAATCTTTGTGGGAGCTGGCTTGCCAGCGATTCGAGTGCGCAGCACTCGCCGAGGTCAGACCTGACCACATCTAAAGAGGGTGCATTCAATGTCCCAAGAATTCGATTACATCATCATCGGTGCCGGCTCGGCCGGTAACACCCTGGCGACCCGTCTGACTGAAGACGAAGGCGTCACCGTTCTGCTGCTTGAAGCAGGCGGCCCTGACTACCGTTTCGACTTCCGCACGCAAATGCCGGCGGCACTGGCATTCCCGCTGCAAGGTCGTCGTTACAACTGGGCGTACGAAACCGATCCAGAGCCACACATGGACGGTCGTCGGATGGAATGCGGTCGCGGCAAAGGCCTCGGCGGTTCCTCGCTGATCAACGGCATGTGCTACATCCGCGGTAACGCCATGGACTACGACGGCTGGGCGAAACTGCCAGGCCTGGAAAACTGGTCGTACCTCGACTGCCTGCCGTACTTCCGCAAAGCCGAAACCCGCGACATCGGCCCGAACGACTACCACGGTGGTGAAGGCCCGGTCAGCGTGACCACGCCGAAGGCGGGCAACAACCCGCTGTTCCACGCCATGGTTGAAGCCGGCGTGCAAGCCGGTTACCCGCGCACCGAAGACCTGAACGGTTACCAGCAGGAAGGCTTCGGCCCGATGGACCGCACCGTCACGCCGAACGGCCGTCGTGCTTCCACCGCCCGTGGTTACCTCGACGTCGCCAAGAAGCGCTCGACCCTGACCATCGTCACCCACGCCCTGACCGACAAGATCCTGTTTGAGGGCAAGCGTGCCGTTGGCGTGCGTTACCTGGTCGGCGACGCTGAAGAGCGCGTTGAAGTCAAAGCGCGCAAAGAAGTGCTGCTGTGCTCCGGCGCCATCGCTTCGCCGCAGATTCTGCAGCGCTCCGGTGTCGGCCCTGCCGAGCTGCTGAAGTCGCTCGACATCCCGGTCGTTCACGATCTACCGGGCGTCGGTGAAAACCTGCAGGATCACCTTGAGCTGTACCTGCAATACGCTTGCACTCAGCCGGTTTCGCTGTACCCGTCGCTGCTCTGGTACAACCAGCCAGCCATCGGTGCGGAATGGCTGTTCAACGGCACCGGCATCGGCGCCAGCAACCAGTTCGAAGCAGGCGGTTTCATCCGTTCGCGTCCGGAATTCGAATGGCCGAACATCCAGTACCACTTCCTGCCGGTAGCGATTAACTACAACGGCAGCAACGGTGTGAAAGAGCACGGTTTCCAGGCGCACATGGGTTCCATGCGTTCGCCAAGCCGTGGTCGCATCCAGGCCAAGTCGAAAGACCCGCGCCAGCACCCGAGCATCCTGTTCAACTACATGGCCACCGAGCAGGACTGGCAGGAATTCCGCGACGGCATCCGCCTGACCCGCGAAATCATGCAACAGCCTGCGCTCGACGCCTTCCGTGGCCGCGAAATCAGCCCGGGCATCGAAGTGCAAACCGATGAGCAACTCGACAAGTTCATCCGCGAGCACGCCGAAACCGCGTTCCACCCGTCCTGCTCGTGCAAGATGGGCACCGACGAGATGGCTGTGGTGGATGGCGAAGGTCGCGTGCACGGCATGCAGAGCCTGCGTGTGGTCGATGCCTCGATCATGCCGATCATCACCACCGGCAACCTCAACGCGCCGACGATCATGATCGCCGAGAAAATCGCCGACAAGATCCGTGGCCGCCAGCCGCTGCCGCGTAGCACCGCTGCTTACTATGTAGCGGGCGATGCGCCGGTAAAGGGCAAGCCGATGCGTGATATCACCCCGGTTGCTCAGTAAGACTTGGTACCGCATCAAGGCTGATCGCGAGCAGGCTCACTCCTACAAGGATCTCCAGTGAACACAAACTCTGTGGACACTGGAGATTAACTGTAGGAGTGAGCCTGCTCGCGATGAGGCCCTACAATTCAGCACAAATCCCTCTGCTTCAAGTAAATCCTCCTACACCCCCTCTTCACTTGATCCTACCCCCACGCAGGCCTACTCTAGACCTCGCGCAACCGTTTCACCCCCTCCCCGCCGCCGCTTTACCGCTTCCCCCTGACAAGGAGGTTCCCGAATGTTCGATTTCCACCCCCAGCTCAAGCAGCGCTTCGCTGCCTTGCGCACGGGCGCTGAGTTCTTTTCCCTGCGGTATGTACGCGAGTCCGGGCAGTACCTGTCAGTGCGTAAGAACGTCGCCGAACCGCCGAGCCTGAGCCGCGACGAAGGCGCAATGCTCACCGTGCGCGTCAATGGCGTTGAGGCCTACGCGGCGACCAACGATCTCTCGCAACAAGGCCTGCAAGCCGCGCTTGAACGCGCTGAGATTCAGGCTCGCCGCCTGAAGCCGCACGCCTTGCTCGACCTGCGCGATCAGCCAGTGTCCAGCGATCGCGCTGATTACTTTTCGCCCAATCTTGAACAACCCTTCCCGTCCCTGAGCGAATGCTTCGAGCTGCTCGGCGCGGAATCCGCCTCGGTGCCAAAGGATGAGCGCCTGGTGAATTGGCAAGTGAGCATCGGCATTACTCACGTCGAACAGATCTATCTGAGCAGCGCCGGGGCTGAATTGCGTCAGGCCCAGCGCTTCGTCTACCCGGGCCTTGACGTCACCGCTTACGACGGCAACGACAGCCAGACCCGCAGCCTCGGCCGCGAGAACTTCGGCCAACAGGGCGGCGCAGACGTTATCAGCCGCTGCGGTTTGATCGGTGCCGGCCCACAGGTTGCCGATCAGGCGCTGCAACTGCTGCTTGCACCGAATACCCCGCAAGGCCCGCGCGACCTGCTGTTGATGCCCGATCAAATGATGCTGCAAATCCACGAATCCATCGGCCACCCGCTGGAACTCGACCGCATCCTCGGTGATGAACGCAATTACGCCGGCACCAGTTTCGTCAAAGCCAGCGACTTCGGCAGCCTGCAATACGGCTCGAAACTGCTCAACGTGACGTTCGATCCGGGCATTCCCGAAGAACTCGCCAGCTATGGCCACGATGACGATGGCAGCAAGGCCAGCAAACAATTCCTGATCCGCGATGGCCTGTTGTTGCGCCCGCTGGGCGGTGCGCTGTCGCAATTCCGCGCCGGTCTTGATGGCGTTGCCAACAGCCGCGCTTGCGGCTGGAACCGGCCGCCGATCGACCGCATGGCCAACCTCAACATCGAGCCGGGCGATCAGCCGCTGAACAAACTGATCGAAGGCATCGAGCACGGCATCCTGATGAGCACCAACCGCTCATGGTCGATCGACGATGCGCGCAACAAATTCCAGTTCGGCTGTGAATGGGGCCAGTTGATCGAGAACGGTGAACTCAAAGGTGTGGTGAAAAACCCGAACTACCGGGCAATTTCCGCGCACTTCTGGAAAAGCCTGCGCGCCGTCGGCGACGCCAACACCGTCAAGGTGCTGGGCACGCCGAACTGCGGCAAGGGCGAACCAAACCAGGTGATCCGCGTCGGCCACGCTTCGCCGGCCTGCGTATTCAGCAACGTTGATGTATTTGGGGGAGACGCCTGATGAGCATTTCGAAGAGTCAGTCCGACGCCTTCAAGGTCATGGTCAATTGGCTGCGCGACAGCGTGCGCGAGCCGGAGCAGTTCACCCTCAGCTACGCCGCCGAATCCTCGGCGTTCGTGCGTTTCAACCACGCCAAAGTGCGTCAGGCCGGGCAAGTACAGCAAGCCAACATCGTTCTGAAGCTGATCAACGACGGGCGTCACGCCGACCTGCAAGTCACCCTGTCCGGCGATCAGGAAGGCGATCTGCGACGCCTCGCCGAAGGCCTGCAGCAACTGCGCGAAACCCTGCCGCTGCTGCCGCAGGATCCGTATCTGTTGCTCAACCACACCGGCTGGCAGAGCCAGAACGTGCAGGAGCATCCGCTGCCGGACACCGAACAGGTTGTCGATGAAATCTGCGCCGCTGCTGAAGGTCTGGACTTGGTGGGCTTCTATGCCGCTGGCCCGATCAGCCGTGGTTTCGCCAGTTCTTCAGGGGCGTTCGGTTGGCATCAGGCCAACAGCTTCAACTTCGATTTCAGCCTGTTCCACGACAACGGTGAAGCGGTTAAGGCCAGCTACGCCGGGCATGACTGGAGCAGCGAAGGTTTCGCCAAGCGCTTTGCTCAGGCACGTGAGCAACTGGAGTTTCTCGGCCGTCCGCTGCGCACCTTGGCGCCGGGGCAGTACCGCGCGTATCTGGCACCGGCAGCGCTGGAAGAAATCATGGGCATGTTGAGCTGGGGCGGTTTCTCGGCGCAGTCGATTGCCAGCAAAAGCAGCCCATTGCAGAAGTTGTATGTCGGCGATCAGGCATTCAGTCCGCTGGTGTCGCTGGATGAGAAAGTCAGCGAATCGTTGAGTCCGGCGTTTTCCGGCGAAGGTTATCCACGCAGTGATTTGCGTTTGATCGTCGAAGGCAAGGCTGGCGATCAACTGGTCGGCTCACGCAGTGCCGCTGAATACGGTCTGGCCGCCAACGGTGCCGGCGGCGGTGAAATGCCCAGTGCGTTGAACATGGCGGCGGGGGAGCTGTCGCAAGCAGAGATCCTCAAGCAGTTGGGTACCGGGCTGTACATCAGCAACCTGTGGTACCTGAACTACTCGGATCAACCGGCGGCGCGCATGACTGGCATGACCCGCTTCGCGACTTTCTGGGTCGAAAACGGCGAGATCCAGGCACCGGTCAGCACCATGCGTTTCGATGACAGCGCCTACAGCCTGCTCGGTTCGCAGCTCGAAGCGCTGACCGCCGAGCGCGAGTTGCTGCTGTCCGCGAGCACCTACAGCCAGCGCAATACTTCCTCGGCGTTGCTGCCGGGGGCGCTGGTCAGCCGTTTGACCCTGACCCTATAAACGCAAGACCTGTGGGAGCGAGCCTGCTCGCGAAAGCGGTAGCTCAGTCGACATCAATGTGTTGAATGAAATGGCCTCTTCGCGAGCAGGCTCGCTCCCACACTGACCGTGCTCGACCTTGGATTTGTATTAACTCCAACGACAAGAGGTTCCATGCCCAACCGCCCGCCTCTCGACGCCATCACCGCCCGCTGGTTGCCGTGGGTCGTCGCTATCGCTTTCTTCATGCAGTCCCTCGACGGGACCATCCTTAACACCGCGCTGCCGGCCATGGCTCGCGATCTGGCCGAAGATCCGTTGCGCATGCAAGGTGTAGTGATCTCCTACATGCTCACCGTGGCGTTGCTGATCCCGGCCTCTGGCTGGATCGCCGATCGCTTCGGCACCAAGAAAATCTTCTTCGGCGCGATCCTGCTGTTCAGCTTCGGCTCACTGCTCTGCGCCTTGTCGAGCAGCCTGAGCATGCTGATAGGCGCCCGTGTCATTCAGGGCCTGGGCGGCGCACTGATGCTGCCGGTCGGGCGTTTGGTCGTCCTGCGCGCCTATCCGCGATCCGAACTGGTGCGGATCATGGGCTTCATCACCATCCCCGGCCTGCTCGGCCCGCTGATCGGCCCGACCATGGGCGGCTGGATGGTCGAATACCTGACGTGGCACTGGATCTTCCTGATCAACCTGCCGGTCGGCGTGATCGGTTGCTACGCGGTGTGGAAGTTCATTCCCGACCTGCGCGGCACCGAGCGCACCCGCTTCGATAGTCTCGGCTTCCTGCTGTTCGGCGCGGCGATGATTCTGATCACCATCGCCATGGAAGGCCTCGGCGAGTTGCACCTGCCGCACCTGCGGGTGATGTTGCTGCTGTTCGGCGGCATGGCCTGTCTGGCCGCGTACTGGTTGCGCGCCGGGCACATCGAAAACCCGCTGTTCGCACCGTCGCTGTTCAAGACCCGGACGTTTGCCGTCGGCATTCTCGGCAACCTCTTCGCGCGTTTGGGCAGCGGTGCTCTGCCGTTTCTGGTGCCGTTGCTGTTGCAAGTGGCGCTCGGTTATTCACCGTCGCAGGCGGGGATGAGCATGCTGCCGCTGGCCGCGGCGGCGATGATCGCCAAGTGGGTCGCACGGCCGCTGATCGAACGGCTCGGTTATCGCATCGTCCTCACCGGCAACACCTTGGCACTGGGGATCATGCTGGCGAGCATGGGCCTGGTCAGCGAGCAGACGCCGTACTGGCTGCTGTTGTGTCTGCTGGCGATTCTCGGCGCGATCAACTCGCTGCAATTCACCGCGATGAACACCGTGACCCTGATCGACCTCGACGATGCGAGCGCCAGTAGCGGCAACAGCTTGCTCTCGGTGGTGGCGCAATTATCGTTGAGCCTGGGGGTGGCGTGCGCCGGTGCGTTGCTCGGCGGGTTTACCGCAGAGATCGGTAACGATGGCGTGGAGACCGTGCTCGGTGCGTTCCAGCTGACCTTCGTCACCGTCGGCATCATGGCGATGCTCGCTGCGACGATCTTCTCGCAACTGTCGAAACAAGACGGTCGGCGTGCCAAACGCCCGGAAGAACACATCGAACATTAACCACTGTTCGTCCAGAACTTTCGAAGAAAGTGGCACGGGGCTGCTACACTGCGCGACATTTTGTTTTGCAGGCCAGTCCCGTGACCACCATCGCCACCGCTTTTAATACTCTGCCGCTGTCCGCCGCCATGCTGGCTAACCTCGAATCCCTCGGTTATGCCCAGATGACGCCGATCCAGGCGCAGAGCTTGCCGGTGATCCTCAAGGGGATGGACCTGATCGCCCAGGCCAAGACCGGCAGCGGCAAGACCGCCGCGTTCGGTATCGGCCTGCTGAACCCGATCAACCCGCGTTATTTCGGTTGCCAGGCGCTGGTGATCTGCCCGACCCGTGAGCTGGCCGACCAGGTCGCCAAGGAAATCCGTCGTCTGGCCCGTGCCGAAGACAACATCAAGGTCCTGACCCTGTGCGGCGGCGTGTCCTTCGGCCCGCAGATCGCCTCGCTGGAACACGGCGCGCACATCATCGTCGGCACCCCGGGCCGCATTCAGCAGCACCTGCGCAAGGGTTCGCTGGTGCTTGATGGCCTGAACACTTTGATCCTCGACGAAGCCGATCGCATGCTCGACATGGGTTTCTACGACGCCATCGAAGACATCATCATCAAGACCCCGGAGCGTCGTCAGACCCTGCTGTTCTCCGCGACTTATCCAGTGGGCATCAAGCAACTGGCGTCGAAGTTCATGCGTGATCCGCAAACGGTGAAAGCCGAAGCGTTCCACGATGACACGCAGATCGAGCAGCGCTTCTACGAGATCTCCCCGGAAGATCGTATGAGCGTGGTGACCAAAGTCCTGCACCACTTCCGCCCGGCTTCATGCGTGGCGTTCTGCTTCACCAAGCAGCAAGTGCAGGAAACCGTTGATCACCTGACCGCCAAAGGCATTTCCGCCGTCGGCCTGCACGGCGACCTGGAACAGCGTGATCGCGATCAGGTGCTGGCAATGTTCGCCAACCGCAGTACTTCGGTACTGGTTGCCACCGACGTCGCCGCACGCGGTCTGGACATTGATGCGCTGGACATGGTGATCAACGTCGAACTGGCGCGCGATTCGGAAATCCACATTCACCGCGTTGGCCGTACCGGTCGTGCTGGCGAGAAAGGCATCGCGATCAGCCTGGTTGCTCCGGGCGAAGCGCACCGCGCGCAAGCCATCGAACAACTGCAGAAATCGCCGCTGAACTGGGATCAGGTCGATAACCTCAAGTCCCAGGGTCTCGCCCCGCTGCAACCGCCGATGACTACGCTGTGCATCGGTGCTGGCCGTAAAGACAAGGTTCGTCCGGGTGACATTCTGGGTGCATTGACTGGCGATGCCGGTATTCCAGGTGCACAGGTTGGCAAGATCGCGATTTTCGACTTCCAGGCTTATGTAGCCGTTGACCGCACCGTGGCCATGCAGGCCTTGCAGCGCCTGAATGACGGCAAAATCAAAGGCCGTTCGTTGCGCGTCCGCATCCTGTAAACGATCTTCCATTTAACGAAGATCCCTTGTGGGAGCGAGCCTGCTCGCGAAGGCAATCTGTCAGTCGACATCAATGTTGAATGACACACCGCTTTCGCGAGCAGGCTCGCTCCCACAGTTTGTTTTGTAGCGACCCACCATGAGGACACCGTTTTGCGCTCTACCGAAGTCGTGATCATTGGCGCTGGCGCCGCTGGGTTGATGTGTGCACTGACCGCCGCCGGGCGTGGGCGTCAGGTGTTGCTGCTCGACCACGCGAACAAGGCCGGCAAGAAAATCCTGATGTCGGGCGGTGGCCGCTGCAATTTCACCAATATGTACACCGAGCCGAGCAATTTCCTCTCGCAGAACCCACATTTCTGCAAATCCGCTCTGGCGCGCTACACACAGTGGGATTTCATCGGCATGGTCGGCAAACACGCCGTGCCCTATCACGAGAAAAAACTCGGCCAGTTGTTCTGCGATAACAAATCCAGCGACATCCTCGAAATACTCCTCACCGAGTGCGATCAGGCCGGCGTCGAGCTGCATCTGGACACGTCGATTCAGACCATCGAGAAGGTCGAAATCGGTTACCTGCTCGACACCACCCTCGGCCAGATTCAGTGCCAGTCGCTGGTAATCGCCACCGGCGGTCTGTCGATCCCGACGCTGGGCGCCACCGGTTTCGGTTACCAAGTGGCCAAGCAGTTCGGCCACGAATTGCTGCCGACCCGTGCCGGGCTGGTGCCATTCACCATCACCGATCAGCTCAAGGAACTCTGCACCGAGCTGTCCGGCACTTCGGTGGATTGTCTGGTCAGCTGCAACGACCAGAGCTTTCGCGAGAACATCCTGTTCACTCACCGTGGCCTCAGTGGCCCGGCGATTTTGCAGATTTCCTCGTTCTGGGAATCCGGCGACACGGTGGAGATCAACCTGCTGCCGGATCATGACGCGGCGAGCTGGCTGCAACAGCAAGTGGCCGAGCGTCCGAACAGTGAATTGAAAACTCTGCTGGGTGAGATTTTCACCAAGAAGATGGCCAATCTGCTGGCGGACAACTGGTTCGTATCCAAGCCGATGAAGCAGTACACCCACGCCGAACTGGCGGAAATCGCCGAGAAGCTCGGCAGCTGGAAAGTCGTGCCGGCCGGGACTGAAGGTTATCGCACGGCCGAAGTGACCCTCGGCGGCGTCGACACCCGCGAAGTGTCGTCGAAAACCATGGAATCGCTGAAAAGCCCGGGCCTGTACTTTATCGGTGAAGTGCTCGATGTCACCGGCCACCTGGGCGGCTTCAACTTCCAGTGGGCCTGGGCCTCCGGTTACGCTGCCGCGCAGTACGCTTAACTGAAGGCCAAATACAAAACCCTGTAGGAGTGAGCCTGCTCGCGATAGCGGTGAATCAGTCGATGAATGCATTGGCTGACACACCGCTATCGCGAGCAGGCTCACTCCTACAGTTGTTATGTGTGATGCAGTAAGGAACACTTTTTGCTGTCAGATGTGATCGGCGCCATTGCGTCGGCGTCATTACTGGCTCAATTTAGCGGCATCGCCTCGGAAGGCCTTCGCACTTCATGTCCTCGACCTCGTTTCGTCAGTCTTTGCGGCGCCTGTGGGCGCTGGATAAATTCAGCTACAGCGTGCGGGTGTTCATCGCCCTGACCGGCAGCATGGCGCTGTGTTGGTATCAGGATGAAATGGGCCTGCTGATCCCGTTGTTCCTGGGGATTATCGCCAGCGCCCTGGCCGAAACCGACGACAGTTGGCAAGGCCGCCTTAACGCCCTTGCCGTAACGCTGGTGTGTTTCAGCATCGCCGCGCTGTCGGTGGAATTGCTCTTCCCCTACCCCATCGTGTTTGCCATTGCTTTGGCGCTGGCGAGTTTCGGCCTGACCATGCTCGGTGCGCTCGGCGAGCGTTATGGGGCGATTGCCTCGGCGACGTTGATTCTGTCGGTGTACACGATGATCGGCGTTGATCAGCGCGGCGGTGCGGTCACCGATTTCTGGCACGAACCGATGCTGCTGGTCGCCGGTGCGGCGTGGTACGGCTTGCTCTCGGTGGTGTGGCAGGCGCTGTTTTCCAACCAGCCGGTGCAGCAGAGTCTGGCGCGCTTGTTCCGTGAACTGGGCTTTTACCTGAAGCTGAAATCCTCGCTGTTCGAGCCGATCCGGCAGATGGACGTCGAAGCGCGGCGCCTGGAGCTGGCCCAACAAAACGGTCGCGTGGTGGCAGCGCTGAACAGTGCCAAGGAAATCATCCTGCACCGCGTCGGCAACGGCCGTCCCGGTTCGAAAGTCAGCCGCTATCTGAAGCTGTACTTCCTCGCTCAAGACATCCACGAACGCGCCAGCTCCTCGCACTATCCGTACAACGCGCTGGCCGAAGCGTTCTTCCACAGTGACGTGCTGTTCCGCTGCCAACGCCTGTTGCGCCAGCAAGGCAAGGCCTGCCGCGCCTTGGCCGAATCGATCCAGATGCGTCAGCCGTTCATTTACGACGCGAGTTTCGCCGAAGCCCTGAGCGATCTCGATGCGTCCCTCGAACACTTGCGTATTCAGAGCAATCCGGCCTGGCGCGGACTGCTGCGTTCACTGCGCGCACTGGCCGCCAACCTCGGCACCCTCGATCGTTTACTCAGCGACGCGAGTAATCCCGATGCCTTGGCCGATGCGACCGATAGCAGCCTGCTCGACCGCTCGCCGCGCAACCTCAAGGATGTGTGGATTCGCCTGCGCACGCAGCTGACGCCGACCTCTTTGTTGTTCCGCCACGCTCTGCGACTGCCCTTGGCGCTGAGTATCGGCTATGGCATGGTGCATCTGATTCACCCGTCCCAGGGTTATTGGATCATCCTCACCACTCTTTTCGTCTGCCAGCCGAACTACGGCGCGACCCGGCGCAAGCTCGGTCAGCGGATCTTCGGCACCGCCATTGGCCTGACCGTGGCGTGGGCGCTGTTCGATCTGTTCCCGAGCCCGTTGGTGCAGTCCTGTTTCGCCATCGCTGCCGGCGTGGTGTTCTTTACCAACCGCACCACCCGCTACACCTTGGCGACGGCAGCGATAACCATCATGGTGCTGTTCTGCTTCAACCAGGTCGGCGACGGCTACGGGCTGTTCCTGCCACGGTTGTTCGATACGCTGCTGGGCAGCCTGATTGCCGGCCTGACGGTGTTCCTGTTCCTGCCGGACTGGCAGGGTCGACGCCTGAACAAAGTGCTGGCCAACACCCTGACCTGCAACAGCATCTACCTGCGCCAGATCATGCAGCAGTACGCCGCCGGCAAAAGTGACGACCTCGCCTATCGGCTGGCCCGACGCAACGCGCACAACGCCGATGCGGCGCTGTCGACGACGTTGGCGAACATGCTCATGGAGCCGGGGCATTTCCGTAAGGAAGCGGATGTCGGTTTTCGCTTTCTGGTGTTGTCGCACACGTTGTTGAGTTATCTGTCGGGGTTGGGCGCGCATCGGGAAACTCAGTTACCCGCTGATGTGCGCGAGCATTTGATCGATGGCGCCGGAGTGAAACTGGCGACGAGCATCGACGAAATTGCCCAGGGGCTAGCCAACAAGCAGCCGGTGGCGATTCAGAGTGATGAAGAAGAAGCGCTGGCCAATGAGCTGGAGCAGATGGCTGATGAGATCGATGAAGGGCAGCGGTTGGTGCAGACGCAACTCGCGTTGATTTGCCGGCAACTCGGACCGTTGCGCACGTTGGCGGCGCACTTGATCAAGGACAGCTCAGAAATCAGCGGCGGCTGACAGGGCGTCATCGCGAGCAGGCTCACTCCTACAGGGGAACGCATTTCAAATTGTAGGCCTTCGCCTGCTCGCGATAGGGACATCAGCCACACAGAGGATTCTGGATCAGCCTTCACATCCCATGCTGCCTCAACAACTTGTCATAACTCCCGTCCGCCTTCATCGCCGCAATCGCCTTATCAAACCCCGCGACAATCTGCTCATGCTGCGGATTCTTCAGGCTGACCAAAATATGCAGGCTGTTCTCACTCAACGGCTTGGGCAAAAACTCCACTGAATTGCGCACCTTGGCCGATTCGCGCGCCAGGTAATACTTCGCCACATACTCGTCTTCCAGCGTCAGCTTGACCCGATCCGCCGCGAGCATGCGCACGGCCATGGCGAAGTTATGCACAGGGACTTTCTGCAACGCCGTGTCGGCATCGAACGGCGCCGAATAGGCGTAGCCGCGCACCACCGCAATCGGATAAGTGTGCAGTTGCTGCAGATTGGAATAATCAAGTGGCGTGTCTTTGCGCTTGAGAAAGCGGATGCGGTTGAGCAGGTATTCACCGGAAAACTGGCCGAGCTTGGTCCGTTCGTCGTTGTACCAAGCGTTGACCAATACATCGTAGCGGCCCTCGCCAACGCCAAGCAGTGCCCGTGCCCAAGGTACCTGCTCGTAACCGCTGGCATAACCGGACCGGGCCAGCGCAGTTGTGACGATGTCGGTGGCCAGTCCGCCGTTGACCAGCGTGTCGTCGGTAAAGGGTGGCCAGATATCAAACACCAGCCGCAGCTTGTCCGCTGCAGCGGTCTGAGCCAGCAAGAGCAGTCCGGTCAAAGCAAAGGCTCGATGCAAACGCGGCATGCTTGAAAATCCTTAGCGGGCGAGTTGCCCAGCATGTTTTCAGTCAAAACCCCAAGGCCCCTTACCGGCAAAACCCAGGCCCTAACATTAGCTCATTGCAGCCAGTGCACAGGGCTCTCCAGCAGATTACACAAAGTCGCCGAGGCTGCGAGAAAGGAATGATGGCATTTTGACCTTTGTCACAGACTCTTACGCCATAAAGACATCTTTGCCGCAGGCGCTTAGTATCGGGCGACACGTTCAAGGAATCGGCAAATGACAATCGAATGGGTCTGCAAACATCACAGTGATCTGGGCAAGGAACAGCTGTACGCGCTGTTGAAGCTGCGCTCGGACGTGTTCGTGGTTGAACAGAAATGCGCTTATCCGGACCTCGACGGTCAGGATCTGGAAGGCGATACCTATCACCTGATGGGTTGGGAAGATGACCAGTTGATGGCGTACCTGCGCCTGCTGGATCCGGAATCCCAGGGCGGAGACGTGGTGATCGGCCGCGTGATTACCGCACCACAGGGACGCGGCAAAGGGCTGGGTCACGAGATGATGGAGCAGGCGCTGAAGCAGGCCGAGAAGCATTGGCCGCAAGTGCCGATCTATCTGTCGGCGCAGGCGCATTTGCAGGGGTATTACGGTCGGTACGGGTTTGTTGTGGCGGGCGAGGAGTATCTGGAGGATGACATTCCACATATCGGGATGCGTCGTGCCTGAAGAGCCCCTCACCCTAGCCCTCTCCCAGGGGGAGAGGGGACTGACCTTATTGTCTTGCGGCAGACATCGACCTGAAAAACCGAGTCGATTATGGATTCACAGCAACACTTTCAGTTCGGCGTACCTCTCCAATATCCCCCAATCGGCCCCCTCTCCCTCCAGGAGAGGGCTGGGGTGAGGGCATTTAGGGATACTCAAGCACTGCCTTGATCTGCCGCAAATTACGCTCGATCCACCCGCGATCAATCGCCCCCCACTCACGAATCCGATAGCGCCCGGCGTGATTGCGCGCGCCCTCTTCCTGCTCGAACTCACAAACGATATCCAGATCCGCCAACGCCGCAATCGTGTCCTGCGCCGTGCGCCGGGGCATGCCGGTCACTTCGGTCAGCGTCGGCACACTCGGCGCCAGACCGCTGTCGATCAGGTACGCCACATACAAGCGACGGTAGAAACTGCTTTTGGTCTTGCTGACGTCCATCCACACCTTCCTGGTTGCGTACTGTTAAGCCTACAGATCCCGCCACGTCAGGTACACGCGCAGATCAAACTCGACCTGGTGATACCCCGGCAGCATGTGCTCGCACAATTTATAGAACGCCTTGTTGTGATCCGATTCCTTGAAGTGCGCCAGTTCATGCACGACGATCATTTTCAGAAAGTCCGGCGCGGCGTCCTTGAACAACGAGGCGATACGAATCTCTTTCTTGGCCTTGAGCTTGCCGCCCTGCACCCGTGAAACCGTGGTGTGCAGACCGAGGGCGCGGTGGGTCAGGTCGAGGCGGTTATCAAACAGCACCTTGTCGATGGCCGGGGCGTTGCGCAGGTATTCCTGCTTCAAGTCCAGCGCGTAGCTGTACAAGGCTTTGTCGCTCTGCACATCGTGCCGCCCTGAATAGCGTTGATTCAGGTATTCACCCAGACGCTCTTCGGCGATCAGTTGGCGCACCTGGTCCTGCAATTGCGCGGGATAGGCCTGGAGGTACTTCAACACAGTCATGGACGAGCAACACGGTTCGAAAAAGGTGCGCCAGTGTAGCGAATTCAACCGGGCAGCGCGCTCCAGTCAAACGGTTCGGCGAAGCTGGCCGCATCCTCGGCGATCAATGGCCGCGCGACGAGGAAGCCCTGCACATATTCACAGCCGTGGGCTTGCAGCCATTGGTATTGCTCGATGGTTTCCACCCCTTCGGCAATCACCAGCAAACCGTATTGCTTGCACAGACTGATCACCGTGCTGACCAGTGAGGCGTCGCGTTTCGAGTCAGGCAATCGCGCAATGAGATGGCGATCAAGCTTGAGCGTATCCAGCTCCAGATCGCGCAGATGCGCCAGCGAACACGGCCCGGAGCCAAAATCGTCCAACGCAACGCGCACGCCGAGATGACGCAGCAAACGCAGCTGTTTGCGGGTTTCGTCAGGGTTTTGCATCAGTGCTTCTTCGGTGACCTCGACCTCCAGTTGCCGGGGTTGCAAGGCATGTCGCTCCATGACCTGGCGCAATTCGGTGACCAGATTCGGCAGGCTGAACTGGGTGTTGCTCAAACTCACGCCGAGCACCAGATCCTCGGCAAACAGGGTTTCCCAGGCTTTGCGCTGACCGGCGCCGCGATGATAAATCCAGCTGCCGAGGCGGCTGATCAGCCGCGCCTCTTCCAGCAGCGGCAGGAACAAACCCGGCGGCACATCGCCGACACTCGGATGCTGCCAACGCAACAACGCTTCGAAACCGCGAATCTGGCCAGTGTCGATGGCCACTTGCGGCTGATACACCAGATTGAAATCGCGGTTCTCGATGGCGGCCCGCACGCTTTCCTCGAGCATCAGCCGCGAACGGGCCCGGCCGTTCATTTCATGATCATAGAAACGATATTGCTGACGCCCGGCGCGCTTGGCTTCGTACATGGCGATGTCCGATGCGCGCAGCAGTCCGTCGAGGTTGGAGCCGCAATCCGGATAAGTGGCGATGCCGATGCTGGCGCCGAGGGCGATGTCCAGCCCTTCGATCTGCTGACAGATCGACACCCGCTCAATGAGTTTCTCGGCAATCTTCGCCGCTTGCTCGGGGAATTCCAGATCGAGCAACGCGGTGAATTCGTCGCCGCCCATGCGCGCGAGAATGTCGAACGGCCGCAGACAGGCTTTCAATTGCTCGGAGACCCAACGCAACACCCGATCGCCGGCATCGTGACCGAGTGAATCGTTGACCCGTTTGAAGCCATCAAGATCCAGATACAGCAACACCCAACTGCTATCACTGCGTTCACCACGCAACAGCAAGTTTTCAACGGTCTGGTAAAAGCCGCGACGGTTGAGCAAACCGGTCAGTGGATCGGTGACCGCTTGAAATTCGAGCTGCTGGTGCAAGTGACGCACCACCGACATGTCCAGCACAGTCACCACCATTGCGTGCTGCTCGGCGGGCAACGCCGCGCAGGACAGGGCCACCGGCACCTGCTGGCCGGGCGCGGTGCGCAGCAAGGCGTCGTGCAATCTTAATGTTTCGCCACGCTTGTAGCCGGCATAAAACTCGGAATCAGCCCACAGCGGAATGTGCGGCTTCTGCAGATAATCGAGAAATTCTTTACCTTCCAACTCCTTCACCGGCGCATTCAGCAACCGCGAAATCGCCGGATTGGCAAAGCGGATCAAACCGTCCTCGCCCACCACCAATATCCCCTCGGCGGCGTTATCCAGCACCGAGGCATTGAAGGCGCGCGCCACTTCCAGGTCATGACTCAGGCGCTGCAAGGCGCGGCGATTGCGCTGGTGTTCCAGCAACGCCTGCACCTTGGGTTTGAGGATCTGCGGGTCGAACGGCTTGAACAGGTAATCCACCGCGCCACTGGCGTAGCCCTTGATCACGGCGTCCTGGGACTGTTCATTGGCGGTCAGAAAGATGATCGGCGTCAGGCGCGTGCGCTGGCTGCCGCGCATCAGCCGCGCCACCTCAAAGCCGTCCATGCCCGGCATCTGCACATCCAGCAGCACCAGGTCGACGTCATGCGAGAGCAAAATATTGAGCGCTTCGAAGCCGGAAGCCGCAGTGAGGACGTGCCAATCCTGACGCTGCAGCAACGCGCGCATGCTGATCAGATTTTCAGGGTAATCATCAACGATCAAAAGGACAGAGCTGCCTTCACTTGGCGGGGGTTGCGCGCATTCCATGCTGCTTCTCTTGTCGGGACTTTCGGTCGGTTTCCGGTAAAAACCGCACACATACTGAGCCTTCACTCTAGTACTGGATCCAAGAAAGCAGAAGCTGTCATCAGGCCATCATTTAACCAAAGCGTGAATTTGCCGACTAACGGTCACCGCTGAAGCCCCCGGAAACCGGCAGAGATGGCATTTCGACAGGATGTTGACGTCAATCATCTGCCAAACGGGCGTTAACAAATTTCCCCTCTACGCTTATAAAGGCCGCCCCAAAACGTGCGGGCTAGAGCTTCTGGCACGTACGTGCAGTGAACTTTGAGTGGAAGAACCGACATGATCGATCTCGCAACCTGGAACCTCAGCGTTCCCGTTGGCAGCCCGCCATACACCGTCGAAACCTCAAAACTGGTGAACGGCTTCAAAGATCAGTACTTCCATTCCGACACCGGCACCTTGTTCTTCTGGTCACCGGTTACCGGGTCAAAAACCGAAAACGCCATCTACCCCCGCACCGAACTGCGCGAAACCTACAGCAACGGCACCTTGCGCAACTGGTATTACCCGGACGCCGACAACCTGCTGCGCGCGACCCTCACGGTGAACAAAGTGCCCAGCTCCGGCAAGATCGTCATCGGCCAGATTCATGCTTATGAAAGCCAGAAGCCGAT
Organism: Pseudomonas sp. MC6; assembly: GCF_054790575.1. NCBI lineage: Bacteria > Pseudomonadati > Pseudomonadota > Gammaproteobacteria > Pseudomonadales > Pseudomonadaceae > Pseudomonas > Pseudomonas sp. MC6. The sequence continues at coordinate 5,547,103 of NZ_CP186504.1, read as the reverse complement.
GGTCAAACTTGAATATCAGTACAAGACAAAAACCGAAACCGGCAACCTGGTGATCAAAGTGCGAATGCACCCCGATGACGACGAAAGCCGTGTCATCACCCTTGCCACCGGGGTCAAACTGGATCGCGAATTCAACTACCTCATCCACTTGAGCCCCGGCGGCGCGTTGGGTGTGAGTGCGGCGGGATATCAGTGGGATTCACAGATCAGTGCAACGTGGCGGAATAAGCCGTTGTACTTCAAGGCTGGGGTTTATGTGCAGGACAACACCGGGTATACGAGTGAGGGGGGGCAGGTGACTTTCAGCAAGCTAGATATCGATCACGACAAATAAATCTCCTAGTTCGCACTAACAGGTGATAACACCGATAAACCGGCAGACTATATGAGTCTGCCGTACGGCATCAGACCAATGTCAGCTGCGGTTTTCTTAGAACTCAAAATCACCTTTTACTTCAAAGACCCCTTCCTCAGAGAGATTAAAAACTCCTTTGGGACGGTCCCCGCCTCTGGTCAAACGAAAAGTACCACTAGCATTTTTATCACCGCTCACCCAATCAAATTCTAAATGAGCCCAAATCGGGCCATGATCATTTCCCTCTAGCTTATATTCCTCACCAACGACAAGACCTCTTTTAAATTTAACCCCCATATAATATTCATGACCATCAAAAGTCCTATACTTTGGATTAAGATAAAAAAATTCTTTATCAGCGTACAAACCTTCATTGTTAAGTTTGAGCGGGTGAGAACCATACTCTGGATGTTTGTAAGTGATATTCAGGTCACCGGCAACTTGTGTTTCAACTTCCAATTCGATTTTCATTTCTTCGCCCTACAAAATAAGTAAGTTCAAAGCTTAATTTTCCGACTGGCCCGACACACCTGTCATATCTGACAGGTTTTTATATCAATAAGAAATATATTCAATACTTTTAATACCCAAAATCTCCGCTGATCTACTATTGCCCGCCAACTCACTGCGCTCAGTCAAGTGCAGAAAAACCATTTTACGGTGGAATATTCGTTCAGTTGAAACGCTCGGTGCTGGGTTGACCTGTTCTCCAAAACCTTTACTGAAAGTCACAGAACCCAACTGTGGGAGCTGCCGAAGGCTGCGATATTTTGACTTTGTCTGTTCAAGATCAAAAGATCGCAGCCTTCGGCAGCTCCTACATTTAAACGTGGTTGTTTAGATCGGCCGGCGGTTACTTCCGGATGCCTACAACAGCTTGCGTCGTTGCCTACGGGTAGGCCAGAATCCGCCGGCTTGTGCGCCTGGCGAGCCATCGGTAACTTGATTCGCGTCACTGATTTCCAGTGATCGGGTTTAGTAGCCCGTGGTGTTTTTCAGTTATGTGCAAAGCGCATCCGTCGGTCATTGCTGTCCGACTTGATGGTGGCTGTGTGCAGGGCGCTTCGGCGCGCCGGTCAATGCTGAATACTCCCCGGTCTACTAACCTGCGCACAGCTGCCACCCTTCTTTTAGTAGAGAAGACGAAGCGGCTCCATCAGGAGTTTTCAGCTAATGATTAAATCAACGCCACACCCGCCAGAAACAGATCCCGCATCCCCCTACGAATCCCTCGATTCCAAAAAACTCAACGACGCCGCCGAACGCGCCCTAGACCATTACCTCAAACCCTCCGCCTTCATCATGGCCAGCACCCATAAACCCGAGCCCATGTACCTCGCCAACCCGAAGTACAACACCGAATCCCTGCTGGCCAACGCCAGCGAAACCCTGGGTTCAGCCAGCGAAATGCTCAACAACTTCGCCGCCATGCTCGACACCTCACACCGCAAGACTGCGCTGGGAATTGCGCAGGTCGTCATGCTCGGTGAACTGGCGGTGAATCAGGCACTGGATCATGTCGAATTAAAGGAATAACCGCCCACAAAAAAACCCGCCTCATGGCGGGTTTCTTATGCAAAATGGATTAAATGTTCCGCATACGCTACATTGACATAAAGATGTTACGGTAGCGCAACATGGATTACTCTCTATTGATCACCCGTCTCGGCATTCAATTACGTGAAAGACGTGTAAATCGTGGCCTGACGCAGGCGCAGCTTGCCGATCTGGCGGGACTGACGCGATACAAGGTCATCGCGGTGGAGAAAGGCACCCTTTCTGTCGGCATGATCGCTTACGCGCGCGTTTTGGCTGCTTTGGACTGCGAACTCTCGGTGGTTCCAGCAACGATGCCAACCCTTGAAGAGATTGGAGATTTATTCGAATGAAAATGGCCTCTCTTCAAGTCAGTACCCCTGAAGGTAACAGCGGCAGACTTTTCAGCGATGCCGAGGATTTCACTTTTCGTTATCACGAAGATGCATCGCCACAACTAGCGATCAGCCTCTTGATGCCTGTACGGCATGACGAGTTTCGTCGGCGTGAGTTGCACCCAGTTTTTCAGATGAACCTGCCAGAAGGCTACGTACTGGAGCAGTTACGCAACCGCTTGGACAAGACTGTGAACGTCGACCCAATGCTGCTACTGGCGCTTTCCGGAAGTACATCGCCCATTGGCAGGGTTCACGTACGCTCTGAAACCGTTGATGCCTTGTTGCAGGCGCAAGAATTTCCGGGAGAAAAACTCGAAGAGATTCTCACGTGGGACGGCACGGAAGATATCTTCGCTGACATGCTTGATCGTTACATCCTGCGGGCAGGCATTTCAGGTGTTCAACCCAAATTGCTGGTGCCGGAGCGGCAAGAAATAGCGTTGCCGAGAGTGACATCCAAAACCTCGGATCTGATCATCAAGAGTGGCAGAGACGAATTCCCGGGCCTGGCGATCAACGAATTCCTTTGCATGTCCATGGCGAAAGAGGCGGGGATTCCCGTTCCACCGTTTTACCTTTCCGACAACGCCAAGCTGTTTGTCATGCGTCGATTTGACCGCGACGACCAACTCAAGCCGATTGGGTTTGAAGACATGGCGGTGCTGATGGGGCTGTCGGCTAATCAGAAGTACAGCAAAAGTTATGCGGCAATCGCTAAGGCTGTTCGAGTGTTTTGCCCGGCGAAACACTTGCGTACGTCGCTTGATCAACTCTTCGATAGCGTCGCCCTGAGCTGCATCGTCGGAAACGGCGACGCTCATTTGAAAAACTTCGGATTGCTCTATTCAGAACCGACGCAACGGGATGCGCATCTGGCGCCGGCTTACGACATCGTCAACACCACGGCCTATATTCCAGAAGATGTTTTGGCATTGGATCTGGCGGGCAACAAGTCAATGTTCGCCTCACGACAAGGGCTTCTGGAATTTGCCCACACCTGTGAAATCGACCAACCCAAGGAGCGCATTCAGCATCTGCTCGCCTCGGTTGAAGCCGTACTCGAGCGCTATCCTCAATATCGCGAACAGGCGCCTCATGTAATCAACGCCATTGAGCACGCGGCAGCGCCATTTTCTTTGACTTTTGGATAGCTTCGTTACTGCGAGCCCCCCCACAAATAACCCGCCTCCTGGCGGGTTATTTATCAGAACGATTTAAAACATCAACATGCCCCCTTCGACGCGCCCCTGAATTCAGCATAAAAGTAATAACCCAGAACAAATCTATCGCCAATAAACATTAAAACCTGTCAGTTATTACAGGTTCGCTTTATAAAATAACCGCCTAACATCCCTCAAGCCAAGAGTAAACACAGAAATACAACTGGCTGAACTTGCCTCATTCAGAAATCAGGCAAGATCCCATAAACATTACAAGGAGTAATAAATATGGCTAACGAAACACGTATCACAACCATCCGAAAAGACGTAAACGCCTTTTTCATTACCGGAACATCCGTTCCTAACCGCAGGATCTACGTCACACTATCTCCACACGGCGCGACTCAGTTAGGAGAAGGAGATTCTAACGGAAACGGAAATTTTGGATTTTTAATTAGTTTCCCAAAGAAAGGCTCACAAGATGTTGTTGCAACAGCCTTGGTAAATGGGCTCGCTGACAACACAAAATGGTCAGACGTATATAAGTTCACGGTTGAATAGTTTAAAAACTTTTGAAACCTATACTATCTGCTTTAACCAACTGTAAAAAACCGCCTTTCAGGCGGTTTTTTATTTATGCAGTTAAAAAACAGCCCGAGCTGAAGCCAAATGTTCGACTCCCCTCCAATAAAACTGAAATATAGAACGCCGCCACCTGATGAGCACCCGATCCTGGCAAACTTCACTTCGAGCGTTTCTTCCTCGCATCCAATACAGGCTTAAGCTTCAACCCCGATCCAACCGAATTATTCAAGGCAACTGTACGCCCGGCATCCCATTCGCGTTGCATCCCCACAAACAATTCAGTATCCACTCGCGACCGATGAGCAGTCAGTGCCTGACTCATTGCCTCAGCTATCCGGTCGATGATCAATGCCGGCCTATCAACCGCGCAGTGTTTGCGACCGAACTCGATCAGTTGCTGGCGATCGGGATAGTCTTTGGTTTTATTCATTTTGATTGCCAGGGTCCGGCCAACCAGTGACCGCCCGGACTTCGGGTTGTAGTTTTCATAGACCGTGGTGGTCGTAACATCGTAAATCGGGGCTAACTGCACGGTTTCTGGAGCCGCGGGCTGCGTGTATATCACGCCGAAGTTCTTCAAATGTGCATCGCCATTGCGCACCATCACCGAAAGGCAGACTGACGAAAAGTATCGCTCCAGCTCTCGTATCGGTTCGGCATGGCGACATACCTGGCGGATGACAGCCGCGAGGATTTCATAGCTCTGCGAATACTTGTAATTGTCGTGAGGATCTTTGTTCAGACCCAACAGTACCGCCATGTCTTCGAAGCCGAGCCGGCCGGACGCCGTCAGGTCAAACCGCTCCATGACAAACAGCTCGCCGCTCTCGGAAAGCCAGAACGGTGGCGTTTCCAATCCTGCCAGCCTCGCCGCCTCCAGACACAGAAACTCGTTCTGGGCCAAGTGCTCATACTCCTCGGCTCCTGATTTAACGATGAGATCGGAACTGAGCATGGTTTTTCGGCCGCCAGTGAGCTTGTCCAGGTCAGGCACCAGTACCTTGGGCTGCACTCCGGAAATACCCGACTCAAAGTAGGTTTCAACCAGAAAGTTGAAAACACCCTGAGAGGCGTCGGCAGACAGAATGTCTTGTAAACCGACTTGGGCATGCACGGCGCTAGGTGGCTCAGTCGGATTCTCATAGGTGAGGCGACCAATCTGATTGCCGCCAATGACCGAAAGCAGGCGCATTTCATCGACCTGCATATGCTTGGCCATCCGACGTTTGATCTGATCGGCCAGAAAACCTTCCGGCACATTCATATCGAAGATCGGGTGCAGCACATTGCTCACCGCGGGCGTCGGGTCATAGGGCATGACCAACGAGACTTCTCGAGACGCTTCTGCCGCCTGGTAGGCAAACGAGAACTGCGAACCTTTGGACAGCTCACCCGCGCAGCCTTGCGGCGTCATGACGTTGAGTCGTTTGACCTTACTCATCATGCTCTACCAGATCGGCAAGCGACTTGAGATCGATTCGGTTGTCGACAATTTCGAGCGCCATGCCCAACGCGGCAATCACCCGGAACACAGTATAAAAAGCGACGTTTTCACCGGCCTCAAGATCGATGATGGTCTTGCGACTGCATTTAGCCTTGTGCGCTAGTATTAGCTGACTGTAGCCCTTGGCTTTTCGCAGCTGACGAATGCGTTCGGCGAAAATCGCAGGATTATTCAGGATCAAAATGTCACCTATATGGGACTTTAAGCTGATAAAAATCATTAAAGTTCACTATAGGTGACATTTCAAGTGCGGATTTCCAAGTATCGCTACCAAAAATTTCACCCACAAAAAAACCCGCCTCACCGGCGGGTTTCTTATCGAAGCAGTTTAACGCTCAGGCTTAGTTAACCTTAGCGTTCAACTCCCCCTTCAGATAACGCTGGTACATCGCTTCCAGCGAGATCGGTTTGATCTTCGAAGCATTACCGGCAGTACCAAACGCTTCATAACGAGCGATACACACATCACGCATCGCCGTCACAGTCGCGCCGAAGAATTTACGCGGGTCGAATTCGCTCGGGTTGGTGGCCATCAGGCGACGCATCGCACCGGTGGATGCCAGGCGCAGGTCGGTGTCGATGTTGACCTTGCGCACGCCGTGCTTGATGCCTTCGACGATTTCTTCAACCGGTACGCCGTAGGTTTCTTTGATGTCGCCGCCGTACTGGTTGATGATCGCCAGCCACTCTTGTGGCACCGAGGACGAACCGTGCATCACCAGGTGGGTGTTCGGGATGCGCTTGTGGATTTCCTTGATGCGGTCGATCGCCAGCACGTCGCCGGTAGGTGGCTTGGTGAACTTGTAGGCGCCGTGGCTGGTGCCGATGGCGATGGCCAGGGCATCGACCTGAGTGCGTTTGACGAAGTCAGCGGCTTCTTCCGGGTCGGTCAGCATTTGGCTGTGATCCAGAACGCCTTCGGCGCCGATGCCGTCTTCTTCACCGGCCATGCCGGTTTCCAGCGAACCCAGGCAGCCCAGCTCGCCTTCTACCGAAACGCCGCAGGCGTGCGCCATGGCCACGGTTTGTTGGGTAACACGGACGTTGTAGTCGTAGTCGGTCGGGGTCTTGCCGTCTTCGCCCAGCGAGCCGTCCATCATTACCGAGCTGAAGCCCAGTTGGATCGAGCGCTGGCAGACGTCAGGGCTGGTGCCGTGATCCTGGTGCATGCACACCGGGATGTGCGGGAATTCTTCGATCGCGGCCAGGATCAGGTGACGCAGGAATGGCGCGCCGGCGTATTTGCGAGCGCCGGCCGAAGCCTGGACGATCACCGGGGAGTCAGTCTTGTCAGCGGCTTCCATGATGGCGCGCATCTGCTCAAGGTTGTTGACGTTGAAAGCTGGAACGCCGTAGCCGAATTCGGCTGCGTGGTCCAACATCTGGCGCATGCTGATAAGTGCCATTGTGTGTGTCTCTCCCGGTTGAGGGTCGTTAATCGTGCCAGCCTGCCGGAGCGGCGGCGGCTATTCAAGTGATTGCAGATCGGGGGTTGAGGCCCGGTCTGGTGATTCGATAAAGCCAATTCTTCAGAACTGCGCAGAACCCCTGTAGGAGTGAGCCTGCTCGCGATAGCAATCTTTCAGTCAATATTGCAGCGACTGTCAGGCCGCTATCGCGAGCAGGCTCACTCCTACAATGGGCCTGCGGTGTTGCAATTATTCAGCCTTGCAGCCGCGGCCGATCAGGTCATTGGTGGCGACCCAGTACACCAGGCCTTCCTCTCCCTTGACGTGAAACGCCAGCATGCCGTCGCTGTACAGCGTGCCCGAGGCGCCTGGCTCTTCTTTCAGGCGATAGACCTGATCACCGCCACCCAGTCGAACGTCGACTTCCTTCTGGCCGGCATCGACGTAGCGCCACAGCACTTTGGCCTGGCTGTCGCAGGTCCAGGTGGTCCAGTTGTCCGCCGGAGTAGACGACTGAAACAGGTTCAACTGCGCGCAACCGCCCAACAATGCCAACGCCGCAATGGCGATCAAGCCTTTCATCCGTGTTCCTCGACTGACGGCACACGCCGCCAGCCCTGAGTTAAAGAGTCAGACCCGTCAAGGACAACCATGTTCCTTGGCCGGGGTTTGCGTCTCGTATTTGTCCAGACCGTCCGGCCCCGAGCGCTTGTTCAGCACCGGGTTGGTTTCGGCCTGCCAGTCGGCCTGATAACAGCCCTTCTGCGACTCGCTCGGCGCCGGCGTGGCTTCGGCCTTCGGGTTACTCCCGCAGGCCACCAGCGTACCGGTCAGCAACAACAGCGCTAACGACTTGACCATGTAAACACTCCTTTGCCTGGCCAAACGGGCGGCCTCAGGCCTTGGCCCGGCTTTCCAGGACTTCAACGGCTGGCAGCACTTTGCCTTCGACGAATTCGAGGAACGCGCCGCCACCGGTGGAAATGTAGGAGATTTGCTCAGCCACGCCATATTTATCGATCGCAGCCAGAGTGTCGCCACCGCCGGCAATCGAGAACGCAGCGCTGTCGGCAATGGCCTGAGCCAGCACTTTGGTGCCGTTGCCGAACTGGTCGAACTCGAACACGCCGACCGGGCCGTTCCACAGAATGGTTTTCGACGATTTCAGCAGTTCGGCGAAGTTGGCCGCGGTTTGCGGGCCGATGTCCAGAATCATGTCGTCAGCCGCGACGTCAGCGATCAGCTTGACGGTGGCTTCTGCGCTTTCGGCGAATTCTTTGGCAACCACTACGTCAACCGGCAGCGGCACGCTGACTTTCGCAGCGATGGCGCGTGCGGTGTCGAGCAGGTCCGGCTCGTACAGCGACTTGCCGACCGGGTGACCAGCAGCAGCGAGGAAGGTGTTGGCGATGCCGCCGCCGACGATCAATTGGTTGCAGATCTGGCTCAGGCTGTTCAGCACGTCGAGTTTGGTCGAGACCTTGGAGCCGGCAACAATGGCCGCCATTGGCTGAGCCGGTGCGCCAAGGGCTTTGCCCAGTGCGTCCAGTTCAGCGGCCAGCAGTGGGCCAGCGGCGGCGACTTTGGCGAACTTGGCCACGCCGTGGGTCGAACCTTCGGCGCGGTGAGCGGTGCCGAAAGCGTCCATCACGAACACGTCGCACAGGGCCGCGTATTGCTGGGCCAGTTCGTCAGCGTTCTTTTTCTCGCCCTTGTTGAAGCGCACGTTTTCGAACAGCACGATGTCGCCAGCCTTGACGTCCACGCCGCCCAGGTAATCAGCCACCAGTGGCACTTCACGGCCCAGCGCCTTGCTCAGGTAGTCAGCAACAGGCTTGAGGCTGTTCTCGGCGGAGAACTCGCCTTCGGTCGGCCGGCCAAGGTGCGAGCAGACCATCACGGCCGCGCCTTTTTCCAGGGCCAGCTTGATGGTCGGCAGCGAAGCCAGGATACGCGCATCGCTGGTGACAACACCGTCCTTGACTGGGACGTTGAGGTCTTCGCGGATCAATACGCGCTTACCTTGCAGATCGAGGTCGGACATCTTCAACACGGTCATGGGTCGCACTTCCTACGGTTTTTTTGAAGTTGCTGTTTGCAGATAGTGTTCTGCAACGTCCAGCATTCGGTTGGCAAAACCCCATTCGTTGTCGAACCAGGCCAGGATGTTCACCAGCTTGGGGCCGGAAACACGGGTCTGACTGGCATCGACGATGGCCGAATGTGGGTCATGGTTGAAATCACAGCTGGCGTGCGGCAACTCGGTGTAAGCCAGCAGACCTTTGAGCGGGCCATTGGTGGCGGCTTCGCGCAGGATCCGGTTGACCTCATTGGCGTCAGTCGCGGTGGCGGTCTGCATCGTGATGTCGAGGCAGGACACGTTGACCGTCGGCACGCGTACGGCTTTGGCCTGAATTCGCCCGGCAAGTTCCGGCAGCAGACGCTCGATACCGCGCGCCAGACCAGTGGACACCGGGATCACCGACTGGAACGCCGAACGGGTGCGGCGCAGGTCTTCGTGGTGATAAGCGTCGATCACCGGCTGATCGTTCATCGCCGAGTGAATGGTGGTGATCGACACGTAATCGAGGCCGATCGCCTTGTCGAGCAAGCGCAACAGCGGCACGCCGCAATTGGTCGTACAGGAGGCGTTGGACACCAACAGTTCGTCGCCGGTCAGGCAATCCTGATTGACGCCATAAACGATGGTGGCGTCGACATCCGCCTCGCTGGCCATCGGCTGCGAGAACAACACGCGTGGCGCGCCGGCGTCGAGAAAGCGCTGGCCGTCTTCACGGGTGTTGTAGGCACCGGAGCATTCCAGCACCAGATCGACGCCCAGCGACGCCCAATCGATGCCTTCGGGAGTAGCACTGCGCAGGACCTTCACGCAGTCGCCATTAATATGCAGACAATCGCCTTCTACTCGCACTTCGCCCGGAAAACGGCCGTGGGTGGAGTCAAAGCGTGTCAGGTATTCGATGCTGGCCATGTCCGCCAGATCGTTGATCGCGACAATTTCAAACCCGGCTTTCTCGCCTCGCTCAAACAACGCACGCAAGACGCAACGACCAATCCGGCCGTAGCCGTTGAGTGCAACTTTGTAGGGACGCGGTTGAGGCATGGGGTTCTCGATTACCGTGGTGAATCAGAAAGCTCTTTATTGTCTGAACCGACGCTATCGCGAGCAGGCTCACTCCTACACGGGCAACGTAAAACCCTGTAGGAGTGAGCCTGCTCGCGATGGCGTCAGCCCGGACAACACAACTGTCTGACTTAGTCTTCCAGCAGCTCTTCCGCCTGACCCAGGATGTTTTCCAGGGTGAAGCCGAACTCTTCGAACAGTGCCGAAGCCGGAGCCGATTCGCCGTAAGTGGTCATGCCGATCACGCGACCTTCCAGACCCACGTACTTGAACCAGAAGTCGGCGTGAGCCGCTTCGATCGCGATACGCGCGCTGACCTGCAACGGTAGTACCGCCTGCTTGTAGCCCGCGTCCTGAGCATCGAACACGCTGGTGCAAGGCATGGAAACCACACGCACCTTGCGGCCCTGCTCGGTCAGTTTGTCGTAAGCCTGAACCGCCAGACCCACTTCCGAACCGGTCGAAATCAGGATCAGCTCAGGCTCGCCTGCGCAGTCCTTCAGCACGTAACCGCCACGGCTGATATCGGCAATCTGGCCGGCATCACGTTCCTGGTGCTGCAGGTTCTGACGCGAGAAAATCAGCGCCGAAGGGCCGTCCTTACGCTCCAGAGCGTTTTTCCACGCCACGGCCGATTCAACGGCATCGGCTGGACGCCAGGTGTCGAGGTTCGGTGTGGTACGCAGGCTGGTCAGCTGTTCGATCGGCTGGTGAGTCGGGCCGTCTTCGCCCAGACCGATGGAGTCGTGGGTGTAGACGTGGATCACTTGCTTCTTCATCAGCGCCGACATGCGTACGGCGTTGCGCGCATATTCCATGAACATCAGGAAGGTCGCGCCGTAAGGCACCAGGCCGCCGTGCAGGGTCACGCCGTTCATGATCGCGGTCATGCCGAATTCGCGCACGCCGTAGTACATGTAGTTGCCGCTGGCATCTTCAGCGCTGACACCTTTGCAACCTTTCCACAGGGTCAGGTTGGAACCGGCCAGGTCAGCCGAACCGCCGAGCAGTTCCGGCAGCAGCGGGCCGAACGCGTTCAGGGTGTTCTGGCTGGCTTTACGGCTGGCGATGGTTTCGCCTTTGGCCGCAACTTCAGCGATGTAAGCCGAAGCTTTTTCCGAGAAGTCAGCTGGCAGCTCACCGCTCAGACGACGCACCAGTTCGTTGGCTTCGGTCGGGAATGCAGCGGAGTAGGCAGCGAAACGCTGATCCCACTCGGCTTCGGCCGCGCGACCTTTTTCCTTGGCATCCCACTCGGCATAGATATCGGCCGGGATTTCGAACGGGCCGTGGTTCCAGTTCAGCGCCTGACGGGTCAGCGCGATTTCCGCGTCGCCCAGTGGAGCGCCGTGGCAGTCTTCTTTGCCCTGCTTGTTCGGCGAGCCGAAACCGATGGTGGTCTTGCAGCAGATCAGGGTCGGCAGCGGGCTCTTGCGCGCGGTTTCGATGGCAGTCTTGATCTCTTCCGGATCGTGACCGTCAACGTTGCGGATCACCTGCCAGTTGTAGGCTTCGAAACGCTTCGGGGTGTCATCGGTGAACCAGCCTTCGACTTCGCCGTCGATGGAGATGCCATTGTCATCGTAGAACGCGATCAGCTTGCCCAGGCCCAAAGTGCCGGCCAGCGAAGCGACTTCGTGGGAAATGCCTTCCATCATGCAGCCATCACCCAGGAACACGTAGGTGTGGTGGTCGACGATGTCGTGGCCTGGACGGTTGAACTGCGCGCCCAGTACTTTTTCAGCCAAGGCGAAACCGACGGCGTTGGCCAGACCCTGACCCAGCGGGCCGGTGGTGGTTTCAACACCCGGGGTGTAACCGAATTCCGGGTGGCCCGGGGTGCGGCTGTGCAGTTGACGGAATTGCTTGAGGTCGTCGATCGACAGGTCATAACCGGTCAGGTGCAACAGCGAGTAGATCAACATCGAGCCGTGGCCGTTGGACAGCACGAAGCGGTCACGGTCGGCGAACGATGGATTGCTCGGGTTGTGCTTGAGGTAGTCGCGCCAAAGCACTTCGGCGATATCTGCCATACCCATAGGGGCACCGGGATGGCCGCTGTTGGCTTTTTGCACGGCATCCATGCTGAGGGCACGAATGGCGTTGGCACGCTCACGACGGCTAGGCATCGCTGATCTCCTGGGTTCTGGTAAGTCGAAACGGAAAAAAGGAGGGCATTTTCCCTCACCGGGGCGCCTCGGGGCAATGACAGATAGTCATCGGGGGGCGTTTTTCCAATGGATAGCGGCGCTTTCTGTTGGTGAAACCTTTCCGCTACTCGTTTGTAGAGTTAACCGGTTGGAGAGAAGTGCCATTTATCGAGCAATATCAAAACTTTTTGATATTGGCCTTGCGATGAATTCCCCCCGTCTCTAGACTGCGGCCCTATGAATTTACGCGTGCCTTCCATTCGCCATGACGATTGCGACGAGCTGGCGGCCCTGTGCAAGGCCGGCGGCGATCCGTTGCGGCTGAATGTCTTGCGCGCGCTGGCCAACGATTCGTTCGGTGTTCTGGAGTTGGCGCAGATTTTCGGCATTGGCCAGTCCGGCATGAGTCATCACCTCAAGGTACTGGCACAAGCCGACCTGGTGGCGACCCGCCGTGAAGGCAACGCTATTTTCTATCGCCGCGCCCTGCCCCACAGCGAACTGCTCGGCGGCAAGTTGCACGCGGCATTGTTAGAAGAAGTCGACAATCTGGATCTGCCCGACGATGTGCAAGCGCGCATCGAGCAGGTTCACGGCCAACGTGCCGCCGCCAGCCAGGACTTTTTCGCCCGGGTGGCGGAGAAATTCCGTGCCCAGCAAGACTTGATCGCAGGCCTGCCGCAGTACCGTGACAGTGTGCTGGCCCTGCTCGACAAACTGAACTTCAATGGTGCAGCCACGGCCATTGAAGTCGGCCCCGGCGATGGTGCTTTTCTGCCGGAGCTGGCCCGTCGCTTCGGCACCGTAACCGCGCTGGACAACAGCCCGGCGATGCTCGAACTGGCGCGTCAGGTATGTGAACGTGAACAGCTGGCTAACGTCAGCCTGCAATTGGCCGATGCATTGAACGGTACAAGCCTTCAGGCCGATTGTGTGGTGTTGAACATGGTGTTGCACCATTTCGCCGCGCCGGCCGATGCGCTCAAGCACATGGCCGACCTGCTGCAACCGGGCGGTAGTCTGCTCGTGACAGAGTTATGTAGCCACAACCAGAGTTGGGCCAGGGAGGCCTGCGGTGATCTGTGGTTGGGGTTTGAACAGGACGATTTGGCCCGTTGGGCCACCGCTGCGGGACTCGTTCCCGGGGAAAGCCTCTATGTAGGCTTACGTAATGGTTTCCAGATCCAGGTCCGCCACTTTCAGCGACCGACTGGCGACACTCACCATCGGTAAATTCAGGAAAACATCGAGATGAGCGAATACTCCCTCTTCACCTCCGAGTCCGTGTCCGAAGGGCATCCGGACAAAATCGCCGACCAGATTTCCGATGCGGTGCTGGACGCCATCATTACCCAGGACAAACACGCACGCGTTGCCGTGGAAACCCTGGTCAAGACTGGCGTGGCAATCGTTGCCGGTGAAGTGACCACCAGCGCCTGGGTCGATCTGGAAGAGATCGTGCGTAACGTGATTCTCGACATCGGCTATAACAGCTCCGACGTCGGCTTCGACGGCGCGACCTGCGGCGTGATGAACATCATCGGCAAGCAGTCCCCAGACATCAACCAGGGTGTTGACCGTGCCAAGCCTGAAGATCAGGGCGCCGGCGACCAGGGCCTGATGTTCGGCTACGCCAGCAACGAAACCGACGTTTTGATGCCAGCACCGATTACCTTCTCGCACCAGTTGGTACAGCGCCAGGCCGAAGCCCGTAAATCGGGTCTGCTGCCTTGGCTGCGTCCAGACGCCAAGTCGCAAGTGACTTGCCGTTACGAAGGCGGCAAGGTTGTCGGTATCGACGCTGTTGTTCTGTCGACCCAGCACAACCCTGAAGTGTCGTACAAAGACCTGCGCGAAGGCGTGATGGAGCTGATCGTCAAGCACGTGCTGCCTGCCGAACTGCTGAGCAAAGACACCCAGTTCCACATCAACCCGACCGGCCAGTTCATCATTGGCGGCCCGGTAGGTGACTGCGGCCTGACCGGTCGCAAAATCATCGTCGACAGCTACGGCGGCATGGCCCGTCACGGCGGCGGCGCGTTCTCCGGTAAGGATCCATCGAAGGTTGACCGTTCGGCTGCCTACGCTGGCCGTTATGTTGCCAAGAACATCGTCGCGGCCGGCCTGGCCGAGCGTTGCGAGATTCAGGTTTCCTACGCGATCGGCGTGGCTCAGCCAACTTCGATCTCGCTGAACACCTTCGGCACCGGCAAGATCAGCGATGACAAGATCGTCAAACTGGTCCGTGAAGTGTTCGACCTGCGTCCATACGCAATCACCACCATGCTCGATCTGCTGCACCCGATGTACCAGGAAACTGCAGCGTACGGCCACTTCGGTCGCACGCCAGAGACCAAGACTGTTGGCGAAGACACTTTCACCACCTTCACCTGGGAAAAAACCGATCGCGCCGACGCCCTGCGTTCTGCTGCTGGCCTGTAAGCCTCCCCGGCGGTACAAAAAGCCCCGCACGGCTCACGCCCTGCGGGGCTTTTTCATGCCTCGAAAAGAGCAAAAGATCGCAGCCTTCGGCAGCTCCTACAAGTGAAACGCACGCCTCCTGTAGGAGCTGCCGAAGGCCGCGATCTTTTGATCTTCATAACTGAAACACGATGCAAAACACCCAGCCGTTGCTGCTCTGAATCCTGACTAATCTTCAAGCATTCCCCTGAGCAAGGACGCTCAACATGCTTGCCACGCTGCGCCTTTTTTCAATTCTTCTGCTGAGCTTCACCCACCTGATCGCTTACGCCGCTTGCCCTGACTGGCCTGTCCGCACCGCGCAAAACGAAATCGCCACCCTGCAAAAAAAGATCAACCAATGGGACGACGCCTATCACCGCGAAGGTCGTTCACTGATTGCCGATGAGCTCTACGACCAATCCCTTGCGCAACTGAACGAGTGGCGAGCGTGCTTCAAACTCCCCTCTCCACCCGCCCCCTTACGCACAGCCTCAGGTTCGATCGCCCACCCCATCGCCCATACCGGCCTGGATAAACTGCATAAAGCCGAGGCGGTGGAAACGTGGCTACGCGATCGCAAGGATGTCTGGGTACAACCCAAAGTCGACGGCGTTGCGGTGACGCTGATTTATCGCGCAGGCGTTCTGCATCAGGCCATCAGTCGCGGTGATGGGGTTCGTGGCCAGGACTGGACGCCATCAGCGCAGAAGATCGGCGCCATTCCTCAACGCCTGACACAACCGCTGGATCTGCTGGTGCAGGGCGAACTCTACTGGCGCTTGAACGAGCACGTGCAAGCGCGATCCGGCAGCGTTAACGCCCGTTCCACCGTCGCGGGCCTGATGGGACGGAAAACCCTGGATGCCGAGCAAGCCTCCGGCATCGGACTGTTCGTCTGGGACTGGCCACAAGGCCCAGCGCAATTGCCCGAGCGAGTCGCCACGTTGGCGACGCTGGGTTTCGCCACGATTGAACCGTACAGTCATCTTGTCCCCGACTTTACTGCCGCACAGAAATGGCGCGATCACTGGTATCGCTCGCCCCTGCCGTTTGCCACTGATGGCGTGGTATTGCGCCAGAGTCAGCGCCCACCCGCAGAACGTTGGCAGGCGCGCGCTCCATTTTGGGCAGTTGCTTGGAAGTATCCCTTTGCTCAAGCGCTGGCCGAAGTGCGCAAGGTCAACTTCAAGATCGGGCGCACCGGGCGTATCACGCCAGTACTCGAACTCAAACCCGTCATGCTCGATGACCGGGAGATCAAACGGGTTAGCGCCAGTTCCTTCAAACGCTGGCAAGACCTGGATATCCGCCCCGGTGATCAAGTGGCAATCAGCCTCGCCGGCCTGACCATTCCACGACTTGACAGTGTTGTGCTGCAAGCCGCCGAACGCACAGACCTCAACATCCCCAACGCCGACGACTTCCACAGCTTGAGCTGCTGGCAACCCACCACCGGCTGCGAAAGCCAGTTTCTCGCCCGCTTGACCTGGCTCAGTGGCAAGCAGGGGCTGGCGATGCAGCATGTCGGACGCGGCACTTGGGAGAAACTTCTGGAAACACGCCGCGTGAACAACCTGCTCGATTGGTTGACCCTCGACGCGCCAGAGCTTGCTAACATTGCCGGCTTCGGCGAGCGCAGCAGCCAACGCCTGATGAACAGCTTTCACAGCGCTCGCCTGCAGCCGTTCGCCCAGTGGCTCAAGGCCTTGGGCTTGCCGCCAACCGGTCAGGCACAACTGCCTGACTCATGGCAGGCGCTGGCACAACGTGACACCGAACAATGGCAGGCCGAAGCCGGTATCGGCCCGGGACGTGCGGCGCAACTGAGCGCATTCTTTCGCGATCCGCAGGTACTGGCTTTGAGCGAAACCTTACATGCCGCCGGAATCGACGGTTTCTGACCACGCAATCCCGGCGCGCCGGGAACCCATCGGCCACTGAGGCGCTCCAACAGCGCAGTGCCCGACCGACCCGATTGCCTATGCACATGGAGCTTTTATGAAATTTCTCGCACCGCTCGCCATGCTGACCCTTTGCGGCGTAATGGCCGCCCCCGTCATGGCCGAAGAAGACGCCCCGGGCCTGACCGGTTGCGCCGCCAAGAAGCAGGGCATCATGAATCAGATCGAACAAGCCAAGTCGCGCGGCAACACCGATCAACAGGCCGGCCTGCAAACGGCGCTGGATGAGGTTACAAAAAACTGCACCGACGCGGGTCTGAAGAAAGAACGCGAAAACAAGGTGCTCGAAGCCAAGCACGAAGTGAGCAAGCGTCAGGCTGATCTCGACAAGGCCATGAAAAAAGGCGATCCGGAGAAGATCAACAAGCGCAAAGACAAGCTAGCCGAGTCGCGCAAAGAACTGCAGGACGCGCTGGACGAAATCGACAAGTAAAAATCAACAGATCGCAGCCTGCGGCAGCTCCTACCCTGATCAATGCAGGAGCTGCCGCAGGCTGCGATCTTTTAAAGATCAATGATCGCGAAACTGTTTATGGCAAGCGCTGCAGGCATCTTCAACTTTCTGCACCGCAGGCCCGAGATTGCTGGCCTTGTACGGCTGAACCTGACTGGCGATCACCAATTCACCGGTGGCGGCTTCCAGGGTGCGGGCCATTTCCTGAAACTGCGCCTGTTTCTGCCAGACATCATCCTTGGCGCTGGTGTGATCTTCTTCACGAACCTGCGGAAAATGCTTCCACGGTTCATGGGACAACGCATCGAGCTTGACCGCGCCTTCGGCGAACTTCGGTCCGTCGAACGGAATGCGTCCACGCAACATGCCGCCCAGATCTTCGCCGGTCTTAAGCATCTGCTTGAAGATCGCCTTACGTTGGCCCAGCGGGGAATTCGGATCGACGCCGCCACAGGCGGAAAGGGTCAGACAGGCCAGCAATACAACAGAAATGCTTTTAAGAGTCATGGTGGCTTCAGGTCACGGAATTCGGCGGCCAGTATCCTCGCGTCACCGCCAAACACCAATAGCCCTATTAAAAATACGGGTTGCTCGAGCGCATGGAGCACTCGGCCAACCGGCACAGGAATCACTCCATGAACAGCCGCTTCCAGGCCTGGCGTCAACCGCTCATCGCCACCCTTCCACTGCTGGCGATCCTCGCCGGCTGCACCGGTGGCGAAACCGCCAAGCCAAAAACCCACGCGCTGGCTACTTATTCCAGCGCCACCTGGGAAGCCTTGCCGGCGGTATCCGATAGCGATCTGGTCGCCGGTTTCGGTTCGTGGCGCAGCGCCTGCACCCGACTCAAAGCTGATGCGGTCTGGGGCACAACCTGCGCGGCAGCGGCCAATGTTCCGCAGAGCGCCACAGAGATTCGTGCGTTCCTCAAACAGAATCTCGATGTCTACGGCCTGCGCGCTGAAAACGACAACCCCAACGGGTTGATCACCGGCTACTACGAACCGGTCTACCCCGGCAGCCTCACGCCCACCGACACGGCCAATGTGCCGGTGTATGGTGTGCCCGAAGACATGATCATCGTCTCGCTGGAAAGCATTTACCCAGAGCTAAAGGGCAAGCGCCTGCGCGGTCGCCTTGAGGGTCGAGTACTCAAACCTTACGACGACGCAGCCACCATCGAATCCAAAGGTGTGAAAGCCCCGGTGGTTGCCTACCTGACCGACCCGATGAATCTGCAATTTCTACAGATCCAGGGCTCCGGACGCATTCAGACAGAAGACGGCAAACAGCTGCGCATCGCCTACGCAGACCAGAACGGCCATCCGTACCGCCCAATTGGCCGCTGGCTGATCGAGCAAGGCGAGCTGAAGAAAGAAGACGTGACCATGAGCGCGATCAGCAACTGGGCCAAGGCCAATCCGTCGCGCATCCCCGAACTGTTGGGTAGCAACCCGAGCTATGTGTTTTTCACCCGCAACCCGGACAGCAATGAAGGCCCACGCGGTTCGCTGAACGTGCCGCTGACGGCTGGTTACAGCGCAGCGGTGGATCGCAAAGTGATTCCGTTGGGCAGTCTGTTGTGGCTATCAACCACTAAACCGGATGGCACTGCACTGGTGCGCCCGGTGGCAGCGCAGGATACCGGCGGCGCGATTGCCGGTGAGGTTCGTGCAGATCTGTTCTGGGGCACCGGTGATGCGGCCGGGCAACTGGCCGGGGACATGAAGCAGCAGGGGCAGATCTGGATGCTTTGGCCTAAAGGCGCGGCGTTGCCGCAAGTGCCGCAGGTGGCCGACAAACCTTAAAAAGCAAAAGATCGCAGCCTGCGGCAGCTCCTTGTATGTTGCCCTCACACCAGTCAATTGAGATCTAAGCTCGCTGGTGCGGACATACGAAGATGTGTTTCTGGGGGAGACCGATCGCTCCTAAAGGCAGGACTTGCTCCTGACCTTGTCTGTAGAGAGGTCCCCCCGCCTCATTGCCCACCACGAAGAGTATCGAGAAGCCGACAAGTCGGACTTCGCATTACAAGGTTGCAGTGGCATGAAGTTCGAGGTCAGGGGAACCAGGATGCATTTCTAACCCAGTTCACTCGGAGTTGAAAGCATGAGCATGCATGTCGGTTTGGATGTGGGGTCTCGCACGACCGCCATGGGCTGGCGCAACGACGGCCGTTTTGCAGGGGCCTGCAACATCGACCAAACACCCGCCGGGCGCAAAGCAGCGGTCAACAGGTTGCTCGAGCTCAAGCCTTTATCCGTAGTGATGGAGGCCACCGGCATCTATTACCTGGATTTGGCCATGGAGCTCACCGCGGCGGGTTTGCCCGTTTCGGTTATCAACCCGAAGAGCTTTCATAACTTTGCCAAGCTGATGCTGAAAAACAGCAAAACCGATGCGATCGATGCCCAGTTGCTAGCCGAATACGGCGAACGCATGAGCCCAAAATTGTGGACGCCGCCCACGACCATACAGTTGGAACTGCGGGCTATCGGAAGGCATATCAATCGTTTGACGTGTCATCGCACCCGAGCCAAGAACGAGCTGCATGCGCTGAAAGCTACTCAAACAACCGTGAAAATGCTGATTGAAGACGAAGAAGAAGCCATTGAAGCTTTTGACAAGCGAATCGAGCGTTTCAGGCTCGCAGGTCGGGCGCTGATCGACAACTGCCCGACGCTAAGCGCCCAGTTTGGGCACATGATCGCAGCGCCGGGCATGGGCGAAATTTCAGTATTTGCGGCACTGGCTGAATTGACGACCTTGCCAGTGACACTTAAGTCCGCGCAGGTCAGCCGACATGCAGGACTCGATGTGCGGCTTACGCAATCAGGTACCAGCATCGATAAACCTGGGCGGATAAGTAAGGGCGGAAACGCCTACCTACGTTCAGCGATGTACATGCCAGCGCTGACTGCCATACGTTGCGACAGCAACGTGAAAGCCTTTTACGAAGCGTTGATCGGGCGAGGGAAGAGAAAGATGCAGGCTATCGTCGCCGTCATGCGCAAATACCTGACCGGCTTGTGGGCCTGCATGCGAGCCGGCGAAGATTTCAATACGGCCAAGCTTTTTTGCGCAAAAGATCTCGCAAAAGCTTGACCGTGAACAGAGTATCTACAGGAGTACGTATTCCTCTGTAGGAGCTGCCGCAGGCTGCGATCTTTTGATCTTGCTCTTTTTACACCGACACAAAGAAGAACGAAGCAATCAACCCCATCCCCACAAACCACACCAGCGAGCGCAAGATCGCCCAGTCCGCCAGGTAGCAAATGATGTACAGCAGGCGACTGGTAATAAACATCACCGCCAGCACATTGACCGTCACCAACTGCGCGGTTCCCACCAAGTGCGCAACGATCACCGCCGCTGCAAACGCCGGCATCACTTCAAAGCTGTTCAGTTGCGCCGCGTGCGCCCGACGGGCCACACCGTTGAGACTTTCGAGAAAATCACGCGGATCGTGGTTATCACTCAGCCGGTAGCCACCCACGGCTTTCGCCACGCCAGTGCAGACATACGGCAGAAAAATCGCAATCAACACACACCACAGAGCCACCGTCATAACGCCGTCCTTTTTTCGAGTTATAGAATTCGCGGGCCGTTAGAACTTCATCACCAGCATGCCGATCAGCACCAGCCCACAGGCTAAGAGCCGCGGGCGGCCAAAAGGTTCTTTCAAGTAGCGCATGCCGAACAGCACCACCAGAATCACGCTGATCTCACGCAATGCCGCCGCCTCCGCAATCGAGCCCAACTGCATCGCCCACAGCACCAGAGCGTAGCTGGCCAGTACGCAGAAACCCACCGCCAACCCCAGCTTCCATTGCTCACGCCAGAACAGCATGAACGCCGGACGCTTGGCGACCCACGCCAGCAAGGGAAACGGCCAGGCGCTGAGCAGCGTGACCCAGACCAGGTAATCCAGTGGATGCGACCAGCGACGCAGTGCCTGGCCGTCGATGTAGGTGTAGCAACCGATGCACAGGCCGATCAGCGCCACTACCGGCAACATCGACCATGGCAAATGCTTGCCACCGCCGCCCTGCCACAGCAGACAAACCATACCGAACGGGATCAGCATGATGCCGAAGATTTGCTGCGTGGTGAGCACTTCACCGGCGAAGATCAGCGTCAGCGCCAGCACTATCAGCGGCGACAAACCGCGCATCAGTGGATAGACCAACCCGAGATCGCCGACCCGATACGCCTGAATAAGCAGATAGCGATACAGCAATTCAAACGCTGCCGACGCCAGAATCCACGGCCAGATTTCCATGGGCGGCAAGCTCACGAATGGAAACGCGATGGCAACGACCAGCAGCGCCACGGTGTCCATGCACGCCACCACCAGCAGTCGCTCGGCGCTGAACTTGATTAACGTATTCCACGTCGCATGCAACAGCGCCGCCATCAGTACCAACCCTGTCGCCAGCACGTTCCACTCCTTATTGTTGTTAGCGAGCCAATTAGTCAGATTATTGATTCGCGATGTGTCAGCAGCTGTTTATACTGCAAGCGACCACGCCGCACTCAGTTGCGCACAGAAAAATACCAATAATTCCCGCCTGCACCGCCCTCCTTCGAGATCGGTCGTCGGCCTGCGTATGCCTGATCAAAGCGTCAAGACTACCGACAGAGACCTTGCGCATGCCACTCGCCTTGCTTGCCCTCGCTGTTGCCGCGTTCGGCATCGGCACCACTGAATTCGTCATCATGGGCCTGCTGCCCGATGTTGCCCGCGATCTTGCCGTGAGCATTCCCCACGCGGGTCTGCTGATCACCGGTTACGCGCTGGGCGTGGTGTTCGGCGCGCCGATCCTGGCGATCGGCACCGCAAACATGCCGCGCAAAGCGACGCTGCTGGGCATGACGCTGATGTTTATCCTCGGCAACGTGCTCTGCGCCCTGGCGCCGAACTATGCGACGCTGATGGCCGCTCGCGTGGTCACTGCACTGTGCCACGGCGCGTTTTTCGGTATCGGCTCGGTGGTCGCCGCCGGACTGGTCGCGCCGAACAAACGCGCACAGGCGATTGCGATGATGTTCACCGGCCTGACCTTGGCCAACGTCCTAGGCGTGCCGCTGGGCACGGCGCTCGGGCAATACGCCGGTTGGCGTTCTACCTTCTGGGCGGTCTCGGTGATAGGAGTGATTGCGGCCCTCGCGCAGTGGTTCTGGTTGCCGAAACACATCCCGATGGACAAGGCCAACCTCGCCAGCGAATTCAAGGTGCTGGGCAAGGTCAACGTGTTGCTGGCACTGGGCATGAGCGTGTTGGCGTCGACCAGCCTGTTCAGCGTGTTCACCTACATCGCACCAATCCTGCAGGACATCACCGGCGTCAGCCCGCATGGCGTAACGGTGATGCTGCTGTTGTTCGGTGTTGGTCTGACCGGTGGCAGTATGCTCGGCGGGCGTCTGGCTGATAGCCGTTTGCTGCCGTCGCTGGTCGGCGTGGCGCTGGCCGTTGTGGTGATTCTGGCGGCGTTCAGTCAGACCAGCCGTTCGGTGGTGCCGGCGGCGATCACGCTGGTGCTGTGGGGGATTTTTGCTTTTGCGCTGTGTCCGATCTTGCAACTGCTGATCATCGATCAGGCGCATGAAGCGCCGAATCTGGGCTCGACGTTGAACCAGAGTGCATTCAACCTTGGCAACGCGGCGGGTGCGTGGATCGGCGGGCTGGTGGTGGCCAGTGGCGCGGATCTGGCGGACTTGCCGTGGACCGGTGCGCTTGTTGGCGTATTGACGGTGCTGACAGCGCTGTTTTTCATCTATCTGCAACGTCGCGGCGCGGCTGCGGTCAATGTGTCCGGCTAATCGTGTTGTGCCAGAAAGTGCCCTCACCCTAGCCCTCTCCCAGAGGGAGAGGGGACTGACCGTGTTGAATGTTCGAGTTGCATCGACCTGAAATTTCGAGCCGAACTCAGGCCCTGAAAGACTTGAAGATCTGCTCCCTTTCCCCCTCTCCCTAAGGGAGAGGGCTGGGGTGAGGGGGCTCTTGATCTCATCACACCATCAACTGTGTCCCGATCCTGACTCAACCCATCCAACCCCTGCACCAAAGATTCGGTGCGCTATCTTTCACCCCTCATCCAAAGGACCCCGGATGCTTGAACTTGTCGCCGCTTTCATCTGCCTCACCACCCTCCTCACCTTCGTCAACTTCCGCTTCATCGGCCTGCCGCCGACCATCGGCGTGATGGTTACCGCACTGCTGTTCTCGCTGATCCTGCAAGGCCTGAGCGTGCTCGGCTACCCCGACCTCGAAGAACGCGTGCAGCAGCTGATCGGTCAGATCGACTTCGCCGATCTGCTGATGAACTGGATGCTGTCGTTCCTGCTGTTCGCCGGCGCCCTGCACGTCAACCTCAACGATCTGCGCAGCTACCGCTGGCCCATCGGCCTGTTGGCGACCTTCGGCGTGTTGATTGCCACTGCGGTGATCGGCAGCCTCGCCTATTACATCTTTGCCCTGTTCGGCTGGCACGTGAGCTTCTTGTATTGCCTGCTGTTCGGCGCGCTGATTTCGCCGACCGACCCGATCGCGGTGCTCGGCGTGCTGCGCACCGCCAACGCCTCGAAACCGCTGAAAACCACCATCGTCGGCGAGTCACTGTTCAACGATGGCACGGCTGTAGTGGTGTTCACCGTACTGCTGGGCATCGCCCAACTCGGCGAAACCCCGACCATCAACGCCACCGCGATGCTGTTTGTTCACGAAGCGATTGGCGGTGTGCTGTTCGGCGGGCTGATCGGTTATCTGGTCTATCGAATGATCAAGAGCGTCGAGCAGCATCAGATCACTGTGATGCTGACCTTGGCGCTGGTCATCGGCGGTTCGGCGATGAGCACCGAGATTCACGTTTCCGCACCGATCGCGATGGTGGTGGCCGGTCTGATCATCGGCAACCTCGGGCGCAATCTGGCGATGAACGACATGACCCGCCGTTATCTGGACGGTTTTTGGGAGTTACTCGATGACATGCTTAACGCGCTGCTGTTCGCGCTGATCGGCATGGAGCTGTTGCTGCTGCCGTTCAACTGGCTGCACGTGGCGGCGGCGAGTGTGTTGGCGGTGGCCATTCTGCTCTCGCGCCTGCTCACGGTGGCCCCGGCGATTCTGCTGCTGCGCCGCTGGCGGACAGTGCCCGCCGGCACCATCCGCATTTTGACCTGGGGCGGTTTACGCGGCGGTGTCTCGGTGGCACTGGCGCTGGCCCTGCCGCTGGGCCCGGAGCGCGATCTGCTGCTGAGCATCACTTACATCGTGGTGCTGTCGTCGATCCTGTTGCAGGGGCTGACCATCGGCAAACTGGTCAAGCACGCGACTCGCAACGAACCCGCGACCACCAGCGAACCTGCTCACCACTGATCATTTTTTGATCTCCTGCGGATCCGGTTTCTCGGCCTGATCCGCAGACTCCTTCGGCGCCCCGCTCTCACTGCGAATCTGCGCATGGCTGATCAGCGCAAAGATAAAGCTGCCACCAATGATGTTGCCCGCCAGCGTCGGCCCCGCGAAGACCATCCAGAAATCACTCCACGGCAACTCGCCGGCAAACACCAGATACGACACCTCCGCCGAACCCACCACGATGTGGGTGAAATCGCCGAGCGCCATCAAATAGGTGATGAGGATGATGATCCACATCTTCGCGCTCTCCATGGACGGAATCATCCAGACCATGGTGGCGATCATCCAGCCAGACACGATGCCTTTGGCGAACATCTGGCTGGCGTGGTTTTCCATGACCTTGCGGCCGATTTCAAGGAAGGCAACGTCGGTCTTGCTGTCGAAGATCGGCAGTTCGAGCATCACGTACGCGACCAGAATCGTGCCGCACAGGTTGCCGACCAACACCACCGTCCACAGGCGGATCAGCCGGCCGAAGTTTTGCAGGGTCGGCTTGGTCATGACCGGTAGCACTGCAGTCAGGGTGTTTTCGGTGAACAGTTGCTGACGGGCGAGGATCACCGCGAGAAAACCTGCGCAATAGCCGAAACTGGCGATCACTTTGAATTCGTCACCGTCGGGCAGGCGCGAATTGAGCAGGCCCATGCCCATCAGCGACAGGCCCATGGTCAGCCCGGCCGCCAGCGCCGACCACCAGAGTGCGGCGATGCTGCGCTCCAGTTCCTGATCGCCCTGAGAGCGAATAATTTCATGCAGAACGGCCGCGCGGGGCGGCTGGTTTTTCTCGACTTCGTGCTGTTCTTTGGCCGAGAGGTCGGGGGTTTTGCCGTCGGTGGGAGTGGTCATGGCGTGGGAACCGTGGGGGTGGTGTTTACCTACGACCCCGGCGGTTCATGGCTGTTCAGTGGCCAGATGATTCTTCGCTGACTTTGAAACCGTCATCGCGAGCAGGCTCACTCCTACATGGACTGCGCTGTACCTGTAGGAGTGAGCCTGCTCGCGATGAAGCCGACGCTGATGTCACTTGGTAACTAATTCATCTTCCTGAAACTGATCTTTCACATATTTGATTTCAGTGCGGCCATGCGGTGCCGGCAAGCCGTCTTCACCGAGGTTCACAAACACCATCTTCTCGACGGTCAGAATGCTCTTGCGGGTGATCTTGTTGCGCACTTCACAAGTAAGTGTGATCGAGGTGCGGCCGAACTCGGTGGCGGTGATGCCCAGTTCGATGATGTCGCCCTGGCGCGAGGCGCTGACGAAGTTGATTTCGGAAATGTACTTGGTCACCACGCGCTGATTGCCCAACTGCACGATGGCGTAAATCGCCGCTTCTTCGTCGATCCAGCGCAACAGGCTGCCACCGAACAGGGTGCCGTTGGGGTTGAGGTCTTCGGGTTTTACCCATTTGCGGGTGTGGAAATTCATCTTCACTCCTGAGTGTCTTGCCGAACGATGGACGGTATCTTGGCAGACTGAGCGGTCAGGCTCCATGCGGCTTCGACTATGGTCGTCATTAACGATCTTCATCTGGCCGACAGAAACCCTTTGGAAGATCAGTCTAGACGGCTATAATCGCCACCGTTTCAAAACGGTAACGTTCACTTGCTACCGTTTTCCCGCCACCTGTCCGAGGGGCGCTGCAGCAGGTTCAACCTGTCAGGCTCGGATGGGGCGTTGACCGGCCTCAGGCTGGACACTAAACGCACAACGGCGCCCATTCGCATACATTACGAATGGAGGCTCTTCATGAGCGCTGTTATCACGCCTGCAGATTTTAACGATTACAAAGTTGCCGACATGTCCCTGGCTGCCTGGGGCCGTCGCGAAACCATCATCGCCGAATCGGAAATGCCGGCTCTGATGGGTCTGCGTCGCAAGTACTCCGGCGAACAGCCGTTGAAAGGCGCCAAGATCCTCGGCTGCATCCACATGACCATTCAGACTGCCGTGCTGATCGAAACCCTGGTTGCCCTGGGTGCCGAAGTGCGCTGGTCGTCGTGCAACATTTTCTCGACTCAGGATCAGGCTGCTGCCGCTATCGCTGCTGCCGGCATCCCGGTTTTCGCCTGGAAAGGCGAAACTGAAGAAGAGTATGAGTGGTGCCTGGAACAAACCATCCTGAAGGATGGCGCGCCATGGGACGCCAACATGATCCTCGACGACGGCGGCGACCTGACTCAGCTGCTGCACGACAAGTACCCACAAGTACTGGATCGCGTTCACGGCGTGACCGAAGAAACCACCACCGGCGTACACCGTCTGCTGGACATGCTGGCCAAGGGCGAGCTGAAAATCCCGGCCATCAACGTCAACGACTCGGTGACCAAGTCCAAGAACGACAACAAGTACGGCTGCCGTCACAGCCTGAACGATGCGATCAAGCGCGGTACCGACCACCTGCTGTCCGGCAAGCAAGCGCTGGTCATCGGTTACGGTGACGTGGGCAAGGGCTCGGCTCAGTCCCTGCGTCAGGAAGGCATGATCGTTAAGGTTTCCGAAGTTGACCCGATCTGCGCCATGCAAGCGTGCATGGACGGTTTCGAACTGGTTTCGCCGTTCATCGACGGTATCAACGACGGTTCCGAAGCGAGCATCGACAAAGCGCTGCTGGGCAAGATCGACCTGATCGTGACCACCACCGGTAACGTCAATGTTTGCGACGCGAACATGCTCAAAGCCCTGAAGAAGCGCGCTGTGGTCTGCAACATCGGTCACTTCGACAACGAAATCGACACCGCTTTCATGCGCAAGAACTGGGCATGGGAAGAAGTGAAGCCACAGGTACACAAGATCCACCGTACCGGCCCGGGCGCTTTCGACGCGCAGAACGACGACTACCTGATCCTGCTGGCCGAAGGCCGTCTGGTCAACCTGGGTAACGCCACTGGTCACCCAAGCCGCATCATGGACGGTTCGTTCGCCAACCAGGTGCTGGCGCAGATCTTCCTGTTCGGTCAGAAGTACGCCGACCTGTCGCCAGCCCAGAAAGCCGAGCGTCTGACCGTTGAAGTACTGCCGAAGAAACTCGACGAAGAAGTGGCCCTGGAAATGGTTCGCGGCTTCGGCGGCGTGGTCACGCAACTGACCAAGCAACAGGCTGACTACATCGGCGTGACCGTCGAAGGCCCGTTCAAGCCGCACGCTTACCGCTACTAAGACAAGAGCAGCTGCGAGCTTCTAGCTTCAAGCGGCAAGTAAGGTCAAAAGCCGGACTTGTCGTGCGAAGCCTGAGGCTCTGCCATCATTTCAAAACAGCGTCAGGCTACAGGCTACTTGCACAAGAGATCAGCGCACCTCCGCTCCTCTTGCAGCTCGTAGCTTGCAGCTTGTGGCTGGAGGTCCCCTCCGATGTCTCAAGACCGTCGCTACAGCTTCGAGTTCTTCCCGACCAAGACCGATGCTGGGCATGAAAAACTGCTCGCCACTGCGCGTCAGCTGGCCACTTACAACCCCGACTTCTTTTCCTGCACCTATGGCGCTGGTGGTTCGACCCGTGATCGCACCCTCAACACCGTTCTGCAACTGGAAAGCGAAGTCAAAGTACCGGCCGCACCGCACCTGTCGTGCGTCGGCGACAGCAAGGACGACCTGCGCGGCCTGCTGAACGAGTACAAGGCGGCCGGCATCAAGCGCATCGTCGCCCTGCGTGGTGACCTGCCGTCTGGCATGGGCATGACCAGCGGTGAGCTGCGTCACGCCAATGAACTGGTGGAATTCATTCGTGAAGAAACCGGTGACCATTTCCACATCGAAGTTGCCGCTTACCCGGAGATGCATCCGCAAGCACGCAACTACGAAGACGATCTGGCCAACTTCGTGCGCAAGGCTCGCGCCGGCGCCGACAGCGCGATCACCCAGTACTTCTTCAACGCCGACAGCTACTTCTACTTTGTCGACCGTTTGCAGGCGCAGGGTGTCGATCTGCCGATCGTGCCGGGGATCATGCCGATCACCAACTACAGCAAACTCGCGCGCTTCTCCGATGCCTGCGGTGCGGAAATCCCGCGCTGGATCCGCAAGCAACTGGAAGCCTACGGCGATGACACTCAGAGCATTCAGCGCTTTGGTGAGCAAGTCGTCAGCGAGATGTGCGAACGCCTGTTGCAGGGCGGCGCACCGGGGCTGCATTTCTATTCCATGAACCAGGCTGAGCCTAGTCTGGCGATCTGGAATAACCTGAAGTTGCCTCGTTAAGCATCAAAGAAAAATCAAAAGATCGCAGCCTTCGGCAGCTCCTACAGGGGTGTCGCAGCTGCGATCTTTTGCTTTTAAAGGCCCGAAACAGAGCTTGTGCAGCCACTTTCTGGCTCTTTCGCATTTCTCGTCGTAATCTCAAGCCATGCCTTTGATCACGCAGTTATTCGCCGTGCTGGTTTTTGCTTGCCTGAGCTTCGCCGCTCGAGGCGAGAAACTCCGTATTGTCACCGAGCCATGGGCGCCTTACGTCTATGAAGAGAACGGTAAGAACCTCGGACTGGATTACGAAACCACAGCCATCGTCTTCAAACGGCTGGGCATAGAAGTCGAATGGCAATTCCTGCCGTGGAAGCGTTGCCTGTCGATGCTTGAAACCGGTCAGGCCGATGGTGCTCTGGATATCTTTCACAGCGCTGAGCGCGACGCCACCCTGCTCTACCCGAGCGAACCGCTGTCGGACGTCGAGTTCGTGATGTTCTACGCCAACGACCGGCCGCACCCGTTCAGCAAACTCGAAGAACTCAAAGGCCTGACCATCGGCACTTCGCCCGGCTATCTTTATAGCCCCGACTTCCGCGAATCGACTTTATTTACACGCGAACCCGCACCGACCCACGAAGCCAACTTCGGTAAATTGGTGCGCGGTCGAATCGACTTGCTGATCACAGATCGCCGCGTTGGCCAGCATTTGCTCGATGAGCTGAACATTCGCGATCAGATCACTGAGAACCCCACAGTTATTAGCCGTCAGAGCCAGTTTCTCGCAGTTCGGCGCAATGCCGGCATGGATTTATTGGTGCAGCGGTTTGGCGCCGAGCTCAAGCGCTTCAAGCGCGAACCGGCCTATG
Source organism: Pseudomonas sp. MC6 (assembly GCF_054790575.1). NCBI lineage: Bacteria > Pseudomonadati > Pseudomonadota > Gammaproteobacteria > Pseudomonadales > Pseudomonadaceae > Pseudomonas > Pseudomonas sp. MC6. The sequence continues at coordinate 5,517,515 of NZ_CP186504.1, read as the reverse complement.
CGGAGCTGAGCGCACGCTACGGCGCCGCCCCCACCAGCAGCCCTTCAATGAATTCAGCCACCGCCAACAGCAAAACCGTTGAGCAGCAGGAAAGCGGCGCGCAGTGATTGCTCTGTTATACTCCGGCGTTCCCGCCAGGCTCACGCCCGGACGCCCGGAACCGTAACAGGCCTCTCGACCCGCTACAGCGCAGCTTTGCAGCCCGCGCGAGCGCTCCAGACGTGCCTTCGGAACCGCAGCAGGACCGGACGGGATTGCGTCCTCTTAAACGTGATTCGCGCCAGGCAAGACTCCCATTGGGCCAAGCCCTAACTAAAACAGGATTACTCATGTCCTTTGCTTCCCTCGGTCTCTCCGAGGCTTTAGTCCGCGCCATCGAAGATGCGGGCTATACCGAGCCTACTCCGGTGCAACAGCGGGCCATTCCCGCCGTGTTGCAAGGTCGCGACCTGATGGTTGCGGCACAGACAGGTACCGGTAAAACCGGCGGTTTCGCCCTTCCGATCCTGGAGCGGTTGTTCCCCAACGGTCACCCGGACAAATCCCAGCGTCATGGCCCGCGCCAACCGCGCGTACTGGTCCTGACCCCGACCCGCGAACTCGCGGCCCAGGTACACGAGAGCTTTAAGATCTACGCCCGTGACCTGAAATTCGTCAGCGCCTGCATCTTCGGCGGCGTCGGCATGAACCCGCAGGTTCAGGCCATGTCCCGTGGCGTCGATGTACTAGTTGCCTGCCCGGGTCGCTTGCTCGACCTCTGTGGCCAGGGCAGCGTTGATCTGTCCCACGTGGAAATCCTCGTCCTCGACGAAGCCGACCGCATGCTCGACATGGGTTTCGTGCACGACGTGAAGAAAGTCCTCGCGCGCCTGCCGTCCAAGCGTCAGAACCTGCTGTTCTCGGCGACCTTCTCCAAAGACATCACCGACCTCGCCGGCAAGCTGCTGCACAACCCGGAACGCATCGAAGTGACGCCGCCGAACACCACGGTCGAGCGCATCGAACAACGCGTGTTCCGTCTGCCGGCCAGCCACAAGCGTGCGCTGCTGGCGCACCTGATCACCGCCGGCGCGTGGGAACAGGTGCTGGTGTTCACCCGCACCAAGCACGGCGCCAACCGTCTGGCCGAGTACCTGGACAAGCACGGCCTGCCGGCTGTGGCGATCCACGGTAACAAGAGCCAGAACGCGCGCACCAAAGCGCTGGCCGACTTCAAGGCCAACCAGGTGCGCATCCTGGTTGCCACCGACATCGCCGCACGCGGTCTCGACATCGATCAGTTGCCACACGTGGTCAACTTCGAACTGCCGAACGTCGATGAAGACTACGTGCACCGTATCGGCCGTACTGGCCGTGCCGGTCGTTCGGGCGAGGCGATCTCGCTGGTCGCGCCGGACGAAGAAAAACTGCTGAAAAGCATCGAACGCATGACCAAACAGAAAATCGCCGACGGCGACCTGATGGGCTTCGATTCGAGCACCATTGAAGCCGAGAAGCCGGAAGTGCGCGAGCGTCCGGACGTGCGCAACCCGCGCAATCCACGTGGCCCACGCGGCGACGGGCCGAATGGCGGCGGCGGTGGTGGCGGTCGTAAAGACAAAGGCAAGGACAAGGGCAAAGAGAAGCCGGCCGGTGAACGTGGCGAGCGTCCTGCCCGTCAGCAGAAACCGCGCGAAGGCACTCCGAGCCGCGAACAGCGTCCGAGCCAGCCGCCGCGTGCAGCGGCTGATCGTGCGCCGGACGAGTTCCTCGACGACGATGTGGATAACTTCGGTAACCGCGTTGACTACGTGCCGAAGCCTGCTCCTGCCGGCGGCCGTGGTCGTCGTCCTGGCGCACCGGCTCAGGGCGCAGGCGCAGGTTCGGGCGCACCACGCGGCGGTCAGTCGCAGGGTCGTCAGAATGGTCCCCGCAACAGCAACGGTTCGAGCACTGGTACCCCGCCAGCCAAACGCAGCGGCGGCCCGCGCAACGGCGCACCGCGTGATGGTCAGTCGGGTCGTCGCGACGATTCCGCTTCGTCCTCGCGCAACCGCCGTCCAGCCCGTGACGATCAGCCACGCAGCGAGCCAGCCGTGCAGAACCCGCGCAGCAACGGCCCGAAGATCATGCACAAGGAATCGAAAGCCGACCGTTTCCCGACGCCTGAGCAACTCGATCAACTGCCAAGCCGTCCGCGTGGTGAAAAACCAGCCTTGCTGACCCGCAATCGCTGAGTTAACACCGCCATAAAAGATGCCCCGCCTCGCAAGAGCCGGGGCATTTTTTATGCCGCAACAAATACCCCTGAATCACCGCATATCCCCTGTGGGAGCGAGCCTGCTCGCGAAAGCGGTCATTCAGCCAACATCATTGCTGACTGACCCGCCGCCTTCGCGAGCAGGCTCGCTCCCACAGGGGATGTGTGTGTGGCGGACAATAAAAAACGCCCCCGGCCTTTCGACCGGGGGCGTTTTTCTGTGGCGGGGGAAAGTTATTTAACTTTCACGCCTTCCAGCGAGATGTCCAGATCCGCAGTTTGCGAGGTAGGACCTGGGCCCTTGATCCCGAAATCGTTCAGGTTGAGGGTGGTCTTGGCGTTGAAGCCAGCACGCTCGCCGCCCCATGGATCCTTGCCTTCGCCGTTGAACGTAGCCTTGAAGGTCACAGGCTTGGTCACGCCGTGCAGGGTCAGGTCGCCGGTCACGTCAGCCGTCTTTTCACCGGTCGATTTAACGGCGGTGGAGACGAACTTGGCATCAGCAAACTTGCCCACGTCCAGGAAGTCTTTGCTGGCGATGTGCTTGTCACGTTCAGCGTGGTTCGACCACAGGCTGGCGGTTTTAACATCAACCGAGATCTTGCTGGCTTCAGGCTTGGCCGAATCCCACGAGAAAGTACCGTCGAAATCTTTGAAAGTACCGTGGATGAAGCTGTAACCCAGGTGGCTGATTTTCCAGTCAACGAAGGCGTGCTGACCTTCCTTGTCGATTTTGTAGTCCGCTGCCATGGCCTGGACCGAGAGCAGTGCAGAACCGATTGCCAGAGCGGCCAGAGTCTTTTTCAACATGCTTTCTTTTCCTTTGAGTCGAGGTTGAATTTCAGGCTTTGCGACCGAGCATTCGCGTCAGGGTCGCATCACGATCAATAAAGTGGTGCTTCAATGCTGCCAACGCATGGAGACCGGAAAAAATTACCAGCGCCCACGCCAGCCAGAGATGAATCACCCCAGCGGTATCTGCCTGATCCGGTAGCCCGGAAACCAGTGCAGGAACTTCAAACAGGCCAAACACCGGGATCCCGACACCGTCTGCGGTGGAAATCAGGTAACCGGCAAGCATTACAGCGAACAGCGCCAGATACAGGAACCCGTGGCCGAACTTGGCGCCGATACGGGTCATGCGGCTGTAGCTTTGCAGCGTCGGCGGCGGTGGGCTGATAAAACGCCACAACACCCGCAACACCATCACACCCAACAGCACCAGGCCGATGCTCTTGTGCAGATCCGGCGCGTCTTTGCGCCAGCTGCTGTAGTAATCCAGCCCGACCATCCACAGGCCCAGCGCAAACAGCCCGAAGACCACCAGCGCCACGCCCCAGTGCATGAAGATGCTGACCCAACCATAGCGCGAAGAAGAGTTACGTAGCTGCATTGCCCAAATCCTGTGAGAACTGCGAACCAAGACTAGCGAGATATCTATCGAATTAAAGCGGAAAATTTCGCTTTGAAATATCGAGAAATACGATCAAGAGTCTGGAAGTGACGTGTTAAGGAAAGATTAAAGGCGATTTTGTCGCGCAATACGCAGCTCAGGGCGGCCGATTCTCGCTGCTCGCTCACCGCTCCCCGGAGAAGACGCCGCTCAGGAAAATGCCGCAGACCGATAGTTTCCACTCAATAACTATGTATCGCTAATTGCTCCCCTGCACCTGATCAAATGAAAACTCAATCATTCATTGAATAGGTGAACAACATGGCGCTTCGTTACACCGCCTTTCAAGCAAGTGGCACTTCCGAGCTACCACCAAACCAGACAATGTCTCCGGGCCAATACTTGCAGTCCGAAAACGGTCGATACCGTTTGTTATTGCAGAGCGATGGCAACCTGGTGATGAAAGAAGGTGAAGCCGTAGTCTGGATCGCCGATAACAAGCAGCCTTACAGTGCAACTTTGCATCCAAAGAAGATGCGTGAGCCATTGCAATTTGTTGTCAGTAATAACGGTTTCCTCTTCGACCCTTCCCGACGGCGGCTATGGATTGCGGAAAGCACTCATAGCCTCGAAAAGTCCCTGTGGTACAACACGTACATGTCCATCCAGGACGACGGTAATCTGGTCATCTACGACCAGCGTAACGGCAACCTGCGTTGGGCTCGCTTCGGTTTTGTCCCCGGGCGGATTCGAAAACCCAAGCAACGCTGGCTCAGAAAGTTACCGAGCGGCACCGAGTTTTTCAAATGGGAGTTTTAACAGGCCCGAGTTTTTTGATTGATCAGTTCGTGAAAACCGGCGGCGGCTGCAAGCAGTCCGCGCTATATGGATCTATCTTGCATTGATGGGCAAGTTCAGCGCTATATCCACCAGGAAAGAAATGCCCATTAGCACAGCCGGAAAGTGTCATTAACAGAAGTATTGCCGTAAGTCTTTTCATCGAGCGCCTCCAATTTTTTCAAGCATAAATTTGGAGATCAGGCAGCCGCTATCATTTCGTTCTGATTATTTTGTGGGAACTGTCCTGCGCAGCGGTAAGCCCTGAGACTGCTTAGAGAAGGACTTAAGTGCATGCTTCATGGCAAAAAAAACGCGGCCCTCATGGCCGCGTTTTATTGGAACAAAGGCTTATTGCGCCTTGGTCTCGGTCGTTGCAGCAGGCTTGGCAGCTGGCTTCTTCGTCGGCTCAGCCTTCTTCGCTGCCGGTTTCGCTGCAGACTTTTTCGCCTCGGTTTTAGCCGCAGGCTTCTTCACCGCTGGCTTGGCCGCTGCTTTCTTCGCCGGTTCAGCTTTAACCGGCGCAGCAGGCTTCGGTGCTTCCACCGGAGCTGGCGCAGGTGCCGGGGTCGGCGCAGGTGCTGGAGCAACCGGCGCTGGAGTCGGCTCTGGAGCCTTCACTGGCTCAGGCTTCTTCTCTTCATCCGAACCGCCGAACAGGTTGCTGAAGAAGTTGCCCTTCTTCGCCGCCACGGCACCCGCCGCGCCTGCCGCTGCTGCAGCCGGAACCACTTTCGCCGGTTCAAACGATTTGCCCGCCGCCAAATCTTCAACCTGACTGGCTGCACGCTGACCGGTGCGCAGTGCGCCCTCCAGCGTGCCCGGGTACAAGGTGTCGGTGTGTTCGCCGGCGAACGTCACGCGTTGCAGCGGACGTTCCCACAGGCGCCAGAACTTGCTGATCTGGCCCGGGCCGTAAGCCAGGTACGCGCCGCCCATCGACGGGTCGGTGCTGTAGCGACGGATTTCATACCCGGTGAACGAGCCACGGGCCTGTGGATAAAACGCGTGCAGACGGATCAGCACCTGATCGACCATCTGCTTGTCGCCGAAGGCCTGCATCACGCGGGCATTGTCGCCGGACAGGTTGATCACCACGTTGGCGCCGCCCTTCAGAGCAGGCTCGATCCACAACATGCCCAGACCAGTGTTGCTATAGATCTCGCCGGACATGCGCGCCTTGCTTTCCCACACTGGCGTCTTGAACTTCAACATGATCTGGTCGCGCCAGCCGTAGTTGGTGCCCTTGATCGCCGCCAGATGCTGAGCATCCAGCGCTGGGGTCAGGGCAATCTTGTTCAGCGCACGCAATGGCACAGCCAGCACAACGTAGTCAGCCTGATAGCCAACGCTGCCGACCTTGACGGTCACGCCATCCTTGTCCTGAACGATCGCGGAAACTGGCGAGTTGGTCTTGATGGTTTTGATCTGTTTGACGAACGCCTGCGCCAGCACCTGGCTGCCGCCGACTAGACGCGAAGCACGCAGGTCACGGTCGGAGATGCCGCGATAGACGCGGTTCTGCTGGGCGAAATACAGCAGCGACAGACGCGAAGGTTCGTCGTAGTGGGTGCGGATGTCCTGGTTGATCAACTGGCGCGCAGTGGCCGGCAGATTCTGCTTGTCGAGCCAGCTCGATACGGTGATCTGGTCCAACGCGTGCAGGGTGCTGGTCGCCGCCGGATTTTGCGGATCGTCGATCGAACGTGCCAGATCGTCGAGGGTTTTCTGATAGCGCTTCAAGGCGTCGGCGGTGGCCGGTTGCTTGGTTGCCAGATCGGCGGCGGAGAAATACTCGCCGTCGATCAGGTAGCCCGGGGTACGCACGAATTCCGGGGCCGGCGTGGTGCCGAGCTTGAAGGTCGAGACGTACTTGTTCAGCACCGGCTGGGTCTTGTCGTTGCCGATCCACTCGCTGGTGGCCATGCCCGAGCGCCCGCCCAGGCTCGGCTTGGCTTCCAGCAGGGTGACCTGCCAGCCTTTGTTTTGCAGCTCGTAAGCAGCGGTCAGGCCCGACAGGCCGCCGCCGATCACGATTGCAGTTTTATCCTTGGCCAGCGCTGTAACGCTGAACAGCCCCAACATCACTAGCGCACAGGCGCGCAGCCAACCGACAGACATTCAGCGAACTCCGGAAATACACGTAGGAAAAAGCACTTTTGCGGGTCAGACGCCCCAAAGAACCGCGAAGAATACGTTAGCCATCAAAACGCCGCCAGCGACGTCTATCGGCTCATACAAAGTAGCTCAATCGACACAATGGGTTGTCCCCGCGCGACGCATTGCATAGGCTTGCGCGATTGTTTGCCCGCGCCTGACGCGAGCCGCCTCGAGGAGACTGTAAATGGGCCTGAATAACCAGTGGATGCAACGCGACCTCGCGGTGTTGTGGCATCCCTGCACCCAGATGAAAGACCACGAACAGCTGCCGCTGATCCCGATCAAGCGCGGCGAAGGCGTCTGGCTCGAAGACTTCGAAGGAAAGCGCTACCTCGACGCCGTCAGCTCGTGGTGGGTCAACGTGTTCGGGCACGCCAACCCGCGGATCAACCAGCGCATCAAGGATCAGGTCGATCAGTTGGAACACGTGATTCTGGCCGGTTTCAGCCATCAACCGGTGATCGAGCTGTCCGAGCGTCTGGTGAAGATGACCCCGGAAGGCCTGAACCGGGTGTTCTACGCCGATAACGGTTCGTCCTGCATCGAAGTCGCGCTGAAAATGAGCTTTCACTATTGGCTCAATCGCGGCCAGCCAAACAAGAAACGCTTCGTCACCCTGACCAACAGCTACCACGGTGAAACCATGGCAGCGATGGCGGTCGGTGACGTGCCGCTGTTCACCGAAACCTACAAAGCGCTGCTGATGGACACCATCAAGGTGCCGAGCCCGGATTGCTACGGACGCCCGCAAGGCATGAGCTGGGAAGAGCATTCGCGCAGCATGTTCGCCGCCATGGAACAGACTTTGGCTGAGAATCATGACAGCGTCGCGGCAGTGATCGTCGAGCCGCTGATTCAGGGCGCTGGCGGCATGCGCATGTATCACCCGGTTTATCTGAAGCTGCTGCGCGAGGCATGCGACCGTTATGGCGTGCATTTGATCCTCGACGAAATCGCCGTTGGCTTTGGTCGCACCGGGACGATGTTTGCTTGTGAACAGGCTGGCATTCGCCCGGACTTCCTCTGCCTGTCGAAAGCCCTGACCGGCGGCTATCTGCCGCTGGCCGCGTGCCTGACCACCGACGAGGTCTACAGCGCTTTCTACGACGACTATCCAACCCTGCGCGCCTTCCTCCATTCGCACAGCTACACCGGCAATCCGCTGGCGTGCGCGGCGGCACTGGCGACGCTGGATATCTTCGAGCAGGACAACGTCATCGAGAACAACAAGGCCCTGGCCCAGCGCATGGCCTCGGCGACGGCACACCTGGTCGATCACCCGAACGTCTCCGAAGTGCGCCAGACCGGCATGGTCCTGGCCATCGAAATGGTCAAGGATAAAGCCACGAAAGAGGCCTACCCTTGGCAGGAGCGTCGTGGTTTGAAGGTGTTCCAGCATGCGCTGGAGCGTGGCGCGTTGCTGCGCCCGCTCGGTAGCGTGGTGTATTTCCTGCCGCCGTACGTGATCACCCCGGAGCAAATCGACTTCCTCGCTGAAGTGGCTAGCGAAGGCATCGACATTGCCACCCGTGACAGCGTCAGTGTGGCCGTGCCAAAAGATTTCCACCCGGGGTTCCGCGATCCGGGCTGATTCAAAATTTTTGGCGCCTGAGCTACCGCTTTCGCGAGCAGGCTCGCTCCCACAGGGGAATGCATTTCAAATGTGGGAGCGAGCCTGCTCGCGAATGAAGTCGACACCGATCCAACTGATTCACATCTTTCCAGAGACCCGAAATGAGACTGTCCCGCTTCTTTATCGACGCCCCCCTGAGCACCGGCGAACACGAATTGCCGGAGGCCCAGGCGCATTACATCAGCCGCGTGCTGCGCATGGCCGAGGGCGATGCGGTGCAATTGTTCGACGGTTCTGGCCATGAGTTTCGCGGCGCCCTGCTGGAAGTCGGCAAGAAGCGCGTGACCGTGCAAATCGACGAGCAATTCGCTGGTCAGGTCGAATCGCCGCTGCACATCCACCTCGGCCAGGGCTTGTCCCGAGGCGAGCGCATGGATTGGGCAATTCAGAAAGCCACCGAGCTGGGCGTGAATGAAATCACCCCGATCTTCAGTGATCGCTGCGAAGTCCGCCTGAAAGACGAACGTGCCGACAAACGCCTGCTGCACTGGCGTCAGGTGGCGATCAGTGCGTGTGAGCAATGTGGTCGTTCGCGAGTGCCGGTGATTCATCCGCCGGTGTTGCTGGCGGACTGGATCAAGCAGACTGAAGCCGAGTTGAAGCTGGTGTTGCACCCGGTGGCCGAGCCGTTGGTGAGTCATGCCAAACCGGCGACGCTAGCGTTCCTGATCGGGCCTGAAGGCGGTTTGACTGACGCCGAAGTCGAGCAGGCCAAAGGCAACGGTTTCCACGCCGCCCGCCTCGGCCCGCGGGTGTTGCGCACCGAGACGGCGCCAGTGGTTGCACTGGCAGTGGCCCAACAACTCTGGGGTGATTTCTAAATCCACAATTGGAATACGTTCCCCTGTAGGAGTGAGCCTGCTCGCGATAGCGGTCTATCAGTCAAAAACACTGTTGACTGACCGGACGCAATCGCGAGCAGGCTCACTCCTACAGGGGGATGGTGGCGTCTCTAGAGGACATAAAACAGAATCGCGACAAAGTGCAGCAAACTCCCCGCGATCACGAACAAATGCCAGATCCCGTGCGCATGCCGCAACCGGTGATCCAAAGCAAAAAAGATAATCCCCACCGTGTACAAAACCCCGCCCGACGCCAGCCAGGCAAAACCTGTCGTGCCCAGCGCCGCAATCAACGGCTTCACCGCCACCAATACAATCCAGCCCATCACCGCATAAATCACGATCGACAGAATCCGCGCTTCCGAACGCGGTTTGATCTCTTGCAGGATGCCGATCAACGCCAGCCCCCAGACAATCCCGAACAACGTCCAGCCCCACGGCCCGCGCAGGGTCACCAGGCAGAACGGCGTGTAACTGCCGGCAATCAACAGGTAGATCGAAAAGTGATCAACCTTCTTCATGATCGCTTTCTTGCGCCCGCGCACGCTGTGGTACACGGTCGAGGCGCTGTAGAGCACCAGCAAGGTAAACGCGTAAATCGCCACACTGACAATCTTCCACGGGCTGCCATCGAGGCTCGCAATCACCAGCATCCAGACGCCGCCGATAAACGCTGCCACTGCCCCGACCAGATGGGTCCAGGCGTTGAGTTTTTCTCCGTGATACATGTATTGCTCACCTCACATTCGTTACCGCAGCGCGCAAGGCTCGGGCCTTGAGCGTAAAAGCGCAATGTTTCTGTTGAACACGATCCCCTGGAGGAGCTGCCGAAGGCTGCGATCTCTTGATCTTCCGTGCACAATCGGCCGATACCAAAAAGAGTCCGCGCCATGCTGATCGACGAAGAATTGACCCTGAAAAAACTCGAGGTGTTCCTCGCTTTCATGCGCACCGGCAACCTCGCCCGCGCCGCTGCCGAGTTGCAGACCAGCAACGTCAGCGTGCACCGCGCCATTCATTCGCTGGAAAGTGCCCTGCGCTGCCCACTGTTCAAACATGAAGGCCGCAACCTGACGCCGCTGGAAAGTGCTTACGTGCTGGAAGAACGCGCGCAGAAGCTGATCAATGACGTGGTCGAAAGCGTGCGCCTGACCCGCGAAGCCGCCGGGTTCTCGGCTGAACGCTTCAAACTCGGCTCGCTGTACTCACTGACCGTGAAAACCGTGCCGCAACTGATCATGGGCCTGAAGATCCGCCGCAGCGAACTCAACATCGACCTGATCCTCGGCTCGAACATCGATCTGCTGTACAAGCTGAAAAACATGGAAGTCGACGCGATTCTGGTGTCGCTGGATGACAGCATCAACGACCCGGATTGCGAGCAGATTGCGCTGTTTTCCGACGACATCTTCCTCGCCACACCGGCAGATTCAAAGTTCGCCCAGCGCAGTGAAGTGGATCTGGCTGAGGTGCGCGATGAAACGTTCATCACCCTGACCCAGGGCTTTGCTACGCATCAGGACGGTAACCGGGTGTTCAAGCAGGCGGGGTTCGAGCCGAAGGTGGCGATGCAGGTGAATGACATCTTCACGCTGCTGAGCATGGTCAGTTCGGGGGTGGGTTATGCGTTGCTGCCGGGGCGGATTGCGGCGGTGTATGAGAATCGGGTGAAGCTGATTCCGCTGCAGGAGAAGTACCGGTTGCAGCAGCACATTGGTGTGGTGTTTTTGAAGGCCAAGGAAAGGGACCCGAATTTGCTGGCGTTGTTGGCGGAGTGTCGGATGTATGCCAATCGGCAGTTAGTGGATTAACAGCAGATCAAGAGCTTACCCCCTCACCCCAGCCCTCTCCCCCAAGGGGTAGAGGGGGAAAGGGAGCAGATCGGGGAGATTTCAAGACCTGAGTTCGACTCGGAAATTTCAGGTCGGCGTACCTCCAACATCCAACGCGGTCAGTCCCCTCTCCCTCCGGGAGAGGGCTAGGGTGAGGGGCTTTTGATTTTCAGCCCACAATCCCGCGAACAATGAAGAACAACAACGATGGCCCCAGCAAGCAGCCAAGTCCGGTATGAAACGTAGCCGTCAACGCCCCATAAGGCACCAACCGCCGATCCGTCGCCGCCAGCCCCGCCGTCACCCCACTCACCGTCCCGGCCAATCCACCAAACACCATCGCCGAACGCGGGTTATCCAGGCCCATCCAGCGCGCCGCGACCGGCGTGCCGACCATCACCAGAATCGCCTTGATCAACCCGGTGGCAATCGACAGCGCCATCACATCCGAGGTCGCACCAATCGCCGCGCCGGTCACTGGCCCAACGATGTAAGTCACCGCCCCGGCGCCAATGGTGGTCATGCTCACCGCATCACGATAACCAAACGCCCAGGCCATGCACGCGCCGACAATGAACGGCAGAATCGTGCCCAGCAGCAGCGCAACTACACCAATCATTCCGGCCTTCTTCGCCTCGGTCGCCTGCACTTCAAACGCCGTGGCCACAATCGCAAAGTCACGCAGCATCGCCCCGCCCATCAGGCCGATGCCGGAGAATAACGTCAGGTCCGCCAGGCCCTTCTGCCCGCCGGTCATGGTGCCGCCGACCCAGGCCAGTACCAGACCAATAACGATGGCAATCGCCGAGCCGTGAATACGCCCGAACGTCAGGCGCTTAGAGAGCACCACCGACACCCACATGATCACGCCGACAAAGGCGAATGCAGTAACCAGCCCGTTGTGTTCCAGACCTTTCTCGATGAGATCCCACATATCAGCGACCTCCTACTGGCGTGCCGACCGGGGAGATTTCCGCCGGCTCGTCAGGCAATGGCTCGCCTTTATGCGTGCGGCTGATCAAGGCAATCGTGCAGCCACAGACCACCACCGAACCAATCGCCGCCAACACCGCCACCGGCCCACCGTGCAGCGCAGTGACAACGTTTTGTTGCGCAGCCATCGCCACCACCACAGGAATGTACATCGCGCCCCAGAAGCCGACGCCCATCTCGCATTCCTTGGTCATGCCGCCGCGCTTCTGCATCCACAACCGCGCGCAGATCAACAGGATCATGGCGATGCCGACCCCGCCGACGTTGGATTTGACACCCAACAACACGCCGAGCATGTCACCCATGATCACCCCTGCCAGCGTACAGATCGCGAGCAGCGCCACACCGTAAATAATCATTGTTGTAGTCCTCAAAGTGCATCGTCGAATGTTGTTTTTGTTGTTCGAAGCTTGAGTCGGCGGTTTTAGAGTTGGCGGCCACCCTCCTCTCGTAACAGCGCCTGCAAGGTGTCGAGGCGCGCACTGTCAAAGGCAGTCACGGTGCCCTGCTCGAACACCCGGCGCGCCAGCCCGGTCAGCACCGCACCGGGCGGCATTTCGATCTGTAAACGCACGCCGCGCTCGTAGGCGCTTTGCACGGTGCCGCGCCAATCCACCACGCGGCACATGTTGAAAGCGAGGTCGTCGCGCAGCGCTTCGACGTTGATCACCGGACGCGCGCGGCTGCCGCTCAGGTAAGCGATTTTCGGAGTCCTCAATTCAACTTTGGCGAAGGCCTCGGCGAGGGTTTGTGCAGGTGCCTCCAGCAGCGGACAGTGCGACGGCACGCTCACCGCCAGACGTTTCGCCAGACCAGCGCCACGACTGCGCGCCAGTTCGGCTACGGTTTGCATCGCCTCATCACTGCCGGCAATCACCACTTGGTTGTCGGCGTTGATGTTGGCCAGATACACCGGCGTATCCTCGCTGTGCACCTGCGCCAGCAGCGTTTCGACTGTAGATAACTGCAGGCCGATAATCGCGGTCATGCCGTAGCCTTGTGGATAAGCCTGCTGCATCAACTCACCGCGCAGGCTGACCAGATGCAACGTATCGCTGAAGCTCAAAGCGCCGGCAACCACTGCTGCCGGGTAAGCGCCGATGGACAGGCCGGCGACGTAGTCCGCCGTCAGTCCGCCTTGCAACAACTGCCGCGAAGCAGCGACTCCGGCGATCAGCAGGCAGAGCTGAACCGCCCTTGTCGTGCGCAATGCTTCGCTGGAATCGAGCAGCAAAACATCCTCACCAAGCACATCGCTGGCCTCGACCAAGGTCTCGCGGGGCAAACGCTGAAGCATTCCCGCCTGCTGCGCGCCCTGGCCGGGGAACACCAGCAAACTGCTCACGCTGCCTGCTCCTGCGGATTCCACGGATCGATCACCAGGCAAGCCTGATGGGCATTTTTCAGCAGCACGCGTGCCGAACCGCTGGCCCATTCACGCAAAGCCACAGCACCAAACGGCGTCTGCAATTGCAGGTCGACCCGGCACACAGCTTGATCGAAAAGCTCCACGAGTTTGCATGCCTGATTACGAGTGATCAGTTGCGGTGTACGCAGAATCAAATCGAGGTCACTGGCCGTGTGCATTGCGGTAAAACCACTGGCCAATTCAAACCCGACACTGCCGCTGACACCCCAGACCCAACCGCAATCGTCGAGCATCGGCCGCAGTTGTTTGAGTGCCTGAATCACTGGCAAATCGCGCTCGCTGTCGACATGACAAAGCGCTTCCGGACTGACGCGACAGGCAATCGAATCGACCGCCATAAACGCCGCCAGCCGCTGCTCGCGCGACACACCGCGAACGCCGACCGCGACAAAACCTTCAGCGCTCAACGCCCGCCGCACCACCACCGGTTGCCCGGTGGCCAATGACTCGACTGCCCACAGCGGCGCATCCGCCGGCAACTGCGCCGGGGTCATACCCCAGAGCAGATCGTGGGCCAGAGGCGTGTTCACCACTGCGCCCTCAGCAGTTCGCGTACACGGCTGGAAGCAGCACGATTCTTCGCGCCGAGACGATTGCTCAAGTCAGTGCTGGAAATATCGCCGATGGCTTGCTTGAGGCATTCCTTCACCCGTGCCAGATCCTCCGCCGTCGGCTGTTCAATCTGCTCAACCGACAGGGTTTCCCAAAGCAATCCGAGGCTCGCGTAACTGTCGATGTCATAAGCCATCGGCGGCACACTGGCGGCCAGCGCTTCCAGCTCTTCAACACTGCGCAACGTCACCCGCGCCGCCGACGCCTTGCCCATCGCATGCACCATCACGCCGGGATCGCGCAGCGCGATCAAACGATTGGCCTGATAACCGTGCGCCAGAAACGCCCCGGACATCGCCTTACCGATCAGCAACGCAATCACCGGATGCCCAGCCAGACGCGCGCGGGCATAACTGTCTGCCGCACCGGCCAGCGCCTGATGAATACCGAGGGCTTCTTCACGCCGACCATAAGCCTGGCTCGGCACATCGACGATGGCGATGATCGGGCGTTTCTGCGCTTTATCACGATCAGCAGTGATCGCGTCATCCACAGCCTTGGCCAGACCCCAACCTTCGAGCAATCCGACCTCGCCATTGCGAGCGCGAGGAAAACGATTGTCCGGGTCAGCGACCACAGCGATAAAACGCCCCAGCTCACCGTCAGCAACTTTCAACGAGGGCGGCAGCCCTTCGACACTTTCAGCGCCCGCGCTCAACGCGTTGAACCAGTTCAAACCGCGCAATGAATAACCGCTCATGAGCGCTCTCCTTGATACAGATCGCGAACCACCGACGGTTCGATTTGCGGGTCAGTGTTCAGACTGCTCAGGCGTTGCAGGAACCATTCGGCGCGTTGGCTGCGTGGTTGTGTCGGCAAACCTTGCTGCAGCAATTCGCCGACCTCCTGACGAATCTTCGCCACGTCATCGGCGACATACCGATCCACCAGACCACTGGCGAAACGCTGCTCACCGCCAGTCAAACTCCAAATGAAAGGCCGGTCGCGGGAGTCGTATTCTTCGATCCCCGCTTCCTGCTCAATCACTTGCGGGCCGTTCAAACCAAGGCGCGCTTCCTGAGTCACCAATAGATAGCTGCACAGCGCCGCCGCAATCGACATACCGCCGAAACACCCGACGCTGCCCGCGACCACACCGACCACCGGTTGGTACTGCTGCAAATCGACAATCGCCGCATGAACATCGGCAATCGCCGCCAACCCGAGATTGGCCTCCTGCAAGCGCACGCCGCCGGTTTCCAGCAGCAACACCGCGCGCGTCGGAATGCCTTTACGGTTGTCTTCAGCCGCCAGCTCCAGCGCTCCGGCAATCTTCGCCCCGCCGACTTCGCCAAGGCTGCCGCCCTGAAATGCACCTTCAATCGCGGCAATGACCACCGGCAAACCATCGAGGCTGCCCTTTGCGATTACCACGCCGTCATCGGCCTGCGGCACCACGCCCTGACGTTCCAGCCACGGCGACATCACCCGTTGAAACGGATCGAGCAATTCGCGAAAGCTGCCGGCATCGAGCAAGGCTTTCGCCCGTTGCCGCGCGCCGAGTTCGACGAAGCTGTGTTTGTTGAGCAACGCTGCGCTGTCAGTCATGGCCGATCTCCTCGAAACCTTGTTCCAGACGCAAGCGCACCACCCCCGGCGTCGCGCCGAAATCGTGGATATCGATGGCCATCGCCGGCGGCGTGGTGCCGTCGAACATCCGTGCAAACAGGTGCTGCCAGCGCAGCTGCGCGCCGTTGACCGAGGTCTGCACATTGATCGTCAGCTTGCCGGCCAGACCCGGCTCGATCAGCACTTCCAGATCACCCGAGCCGACACAACCGACCAGCGCGCGACCGCGTGGCGGCTGCCCGGCGGGGAATTCAAACGATAGGGTTTCCATCAAAACGCTCCCTGAAGGATGCCGTCGCGCTCGATTCGGTCGAGCAGCAGCGTGGCGGCGAGCAAGTCAGCGGCGCCACCGGGCGAGGCATTCAATGCGATGAGTTGTTGATCGAGTTTATGCAGGCGGCGACGACCAGTGAGGCTAGCGCTGCCACCAGCGTCGAGCACCGCTTGCGCGCCGAGTTGCATGGCGTGCAGACCCTCTTCGCCGGCGCGGTAAAGCACGCAGGTGTCGGCGAGGTTGGTCATGATTGCGAGCAAGGCGTCGAGCCGGGCGTTCTGTTCGCCGTGGCTCTTGGCGCGGCTGCGTTTGAGTTGTGGCAGGCCGCGTTGCAGCACCGAAGGGAAGCCGAGTTGCGCTTCTTCGCGAGCGCCACGGGCGCCGTAACGCAGGGCGACTTGGGCGCCGTGGCTCAGTGGTTTGGGTGCGTAACGGTCATCCAGCAAGGCCAGACGTGCGGCACGCAGGGTTACGGCGTTGGCGCTGGAGGATTGCGGTTCCAGTGCAGCAGCGGTCACCAACAATCCCAGCGCCCAAATTGCACCGCGATGTGTGTTCACACCGTTGGTGGTGGCGAGCATGGCTTGCTCGCCTTCACGGCCGATGCGGCCAATCGCTTCGCGCAACGTTGAATCGACTTCGCCGATTGCAACCGCCGCTTCGGCCATTTCCTTGAACGCCGGCCACAACGACAGCGCCGAAGCGTGCATCAGGCCCAGGTGCAAATCGGTGTGCGCGCCATTGCCGCGACGGTCGACCAGCGCCGGTTTCGGCGACAGATCGGCTTCGTCGATCAGCGCGTCTACCGCCAGATCAGCCAATCGATCAGCCAGAGAAAGCGGTCTCACTTGCAGGTTAAGTGCGTGCATTACCAGCTCCTGAATTTCGCGGGCGGGTTGTACAGGCCGCCGGACCACTCGACCAGATCGGCCACGCTCTTCGCTGCGAGCAGTTCGCGAGTGGCGTCGGTGCGGCGGATGCCGAGATCTTCGGGCAAAGCGATCAGGCCTTCGCGGCGCATGCGTTCGGTGTCTTTCGGGTTGTGGCGCAGGCCGATGGCGGTGACGCCGGCAACCGCGGCGATCATCGCCTGACGTTCTTCCAGCGAGCGCGCCTTGTACAGGTAGGCGATGCCTTCTTCGGTGAGCAGGTGGGTGACGTCGTCGCCGTAAATCATGATCGGCGCCAGCGGCATGCCGCTTTTCTTCGCCACTTCGACCGCGTCGAGGGTTTCGACGAAGGTCGGTTTGCCGCCCTCCTGGAAGGTCTCGACCATTTGCACCACGAGTTTCTTGCCGCGTTCGAGCATCGGTTGCTGCGAATCGTCATGACGCATATCGAGCCACGCCGGGGTGCCGTGACGGCGACCGCGCGGGTCATGGCCCATGTTCGGCGCACCACCGAAACCGGCGAGACGGCCACGGGTGACGGTCGAGGAATGGCCATCGCCATCGACCTGCAACGTCGCGCCGATAAACAGATCCACCGCGTATTGCCCGGCGAGTTGGCAGAACATCCGGTTGGAACGCAGCGAGCCGTCGCGGCCGGTGAAGAACACGTCGGGGCGCGCGGCGATATAGTTTTCCATGCCCAGTTCGGTGCCGAAGCAATGCACGCTTTCGACCCAGCCGCTCTCGATCGCTGGGATCAAAGTCGGGTGCGGGTTGAGCGTCCAGTTACGGCAGATCTTGCCTTTGAGGCCGAGAGATTCGCCGTAGGTCGGCAGGATCAGCTCAATGGCAGCGGTGTTGAAACCGATGCCGTGGTTGAGCGACTGCACGTTGTGTTTTTCGTAGATGCCACGGATCGCCATCATCGCCATCAACACGTGCACAGGTTTGATGTGGCGTGGGTCGCGGGTGAATAGCGGTTCGATGTAGAACGGCTTGTCGGCGACCACGACGAAATCGACCCACGACGCCGGGATATCCACGCGCGGCAGTTCGCTGACGTCGTCGACCAATTGGTTGACCTGGACGATGACGATGCCGTCGCTGAACGCGGCGGGTTCGATCAGTGCCGGCGTGTCTTCGGTGCTCGGGCCGGTGTAGATGTTGCCGGCGCGGTCGGCCATGAACCCGGCCGAGAGCACGACGTTGGGAATCAGATCCACTACCAACCGGGCGTAGAGTTCGATGTAGGTGTGGATCGCGCCGATTTCCAGCAAGCCGTCTTCGAGCAACTGGCTGATGCGCAGGCTCTGGGTGCCGGCGAAGGAGAAATCGAGCTTGCGGGCGATACCGCGTTCGAACAGGTCGAGGTGCTCGGAGCGGCCGACGCTGGGCATGATCATGTGCAGGTCGTGGAGCTTTTCCGGGTCGGCCTTGGCCAGCGAGCGCGAAAGAAAATCCGCCTGCTTCTGGTTGTTGCCCTCGAGTACCACACGGTCGCCGGGATGAATCAGCGCTTCGAGCGCGGCGACGATCTTGTCGGTGGGCAACACCACACCGTCGGCCAGCCCACGCACCTTGTCGAGGCGGCGCTGCTTCTCATCGCGCCGCCGCGTCCAGCGCGAGTCGGGGGAAATTGTTGTTGTCATGCTCACTCCACGGGGTTCGCTGTCGTGGAGCTAAGGTAGGCGTGTGGGGTGGGGGCATCAATCAAGCGCGGTGGTGAATCGTTACGCTCAGGGTAATGATCAAGAGCCGCCCTCACCCTAGCCCTCTCCCGGAGGGAGAGGGGACCGATTGGGAGATATTCGGGAATCGCGCCGACCTGGGAATGTTGTACTGAATCCAGAATTTACCAAATTCACCAGATCCATAATCGACTCGGTTTTTCAGGTCGATGTATGACGCCAGACACCTCGGTCGGCCCCCTCTCCCTCCGGGAGAGGGCTGGGGTGAGGGTCAGCTTTTTCGCTACTCCGTCGGCACCAACCTATCCAACAAACGATTGACGGCCATCTCCGCCACCATCACCACCTGCGCAATACCCTGCACAGTTTTGCGGTGCGTACCTTCAACCATTGCCGCATGGTTGTTGAGCATCACCGTGGCCGAGCCGAGGGTTTCACTGGCGTCGGCGAGCAGGGATTCGGTGTCGGCATTGGGATTGGCCATATACAACGTGTTGGGGGTGTAGGGCGTGGCCATCAGGTCGGCGTTGGTCGGGCCGAGGTAATGGTCGAGGGCGCGCTCGGCGGCTTCGTGGAATTTCTTCGAGTCGGGGGATTCGTAGGGGGATGCGGGATCTGCGAGCGGGGGGTTAGGCGTTGGTTTAATCATCTTCAGGTTCCGAAATTAAGCTGGAACCGCTTCTCTGCTAAAAGAAGGGGTGGCAGCTGAACGCAGGTTAGCAGACCGGGGAACCTAAGGAAGCCGGCGCGCCGAAGCGCCCTGCGCACAGCCGCCATCGAATGCAGGCGCTGAGCCTGACGATGATGCATGTGCACCCTTAGATTAACCACGGGCTGCTAAACCCGATCACTGGGAATCAGTGACGGAATCAAGTTACGCAGCATGCCCAAGGCGCACAAGCCGGCGGATTCTGGTGCATGCGTAGGCAGCGGCGCAAGGATTTGTAGGCTAGGGAGCCGTAACACCGGGTGTCTTTAAACAACGCGACTAGAAGGCGTTTATTGCGCACAGAGATTGAGGATTTGTCTGTCGGATTTTGGTGGATGCCTGCTCGCGATGAGGCCAGTCAGGCCAATGCAAACTCCGGATCAGAAGACCAGCCCCGCCTCCACCAACAACTTCTCCAGCCCAAGCAAGTCAGGCACCTTCGCCACCTGTTCACCCACTTGCACCGCCGCCTGCTCCAGCGCACACAACGGCACATCGACATAACTCAACTGGCTATCAAGCTTGTACGAACGCGGAATCCCCTGCACCAGGAGCGCAATGAACTTCAGCTCCGGCAACCCGCCGAGGGCATTGAGGATGACAATCCGCGCGCGCTCGCCAATGACGATTTTCTGCCCGCACGCCGATTCAAAACTGAGCAACGGAATCTGCCGCTCACGCCACTTCACGCGCCCCAGATACCACGGCGGCGTATCCAGATCGAAGGCGCTGGCCTGGTAATCAATCAGCTCAGCGACAGCGACGTTAGGCAGGATCAAGTTGCGATCCGCCAGCGGCAGCAGCAACCCGGTCAGTTGGCTGCTGCGCTGATTGTGTCGGCGTTCATGCATGTTTCTTGCTCCATTGGGCAATGCTTTCGAGCAGCACCGATTCCTGGTACGGCTTGCCGAGGTAGTCGTTGACGCCAATCGCCATCGCGCGGTCGCGGTGTTTCTGCCCGGTGCGCGAGGTGATCATGATGATCGGCAGGTGTTGCAGGCGTTCGTCGTTGCGCACCTGGGTAGCGACTTCGAAACCGTCCATGCGCGGCATTTCGATGTCGAGCAGCATCAGGTCGGGCATGTGCTCTTCGAGCAACAGCATGGCGTCGACCCCGTCCTTGGCGGTCAGCACGTTCATGCCGTGGCGTTCGAGCAAACGGCTGGTGACCTTGCGCACGGTGACCGAGTCGTCGACCACCATCACCAGCAGCGGTTTCTGCGGTTCGCTGTCGATCTCCGGCAGCGTCGGTGGCTGCGCAACCCGCGCTTGCATCGCCCGAATCGGTGCGAGCAGATCGAGAATCAGCACCACTCGACCATCGCCGAGAATCGTCGCCCCGGACACGCCCTGCACTGCCGCAAATTGGGCGCCGAGGCTCTTGACCACGATCTCGCGGGTGCCGGCCATGGTATCGACCAGCACCGCGATGCGCCGGTCGTTGTAGTGCACCAGCAGCACCGGCAATGGCAGATTCTGGCCGAGCAGTTTCGGCCGTGGCGCGGTTTTCAGTAGTTCGCCGAGGTAGCACAGTTCATAGGTCTGGCCGCCGTACTGGTAGCGCGGCGGATCAACCCGGAAGTGAGCCTCCAGATCATTCGGCAACACGCGAACAATGCCTTCGATGGTGTTCAGCGGGATCGCGTATTGATCCTCGCCACACTGCACCATCAGCGCACGGTTGACCGACACGGTGAACGGCAGCCGAATGCGGAAATGCACGCCCTGCCCCGGCACCGAATCGATGCTCATGCTGCCGCCCAGTTGCCGCACCTCTTCATGCACCACGTCCATGCCGACGCCACGCCCGGAAATCTGCGTGATCTTTTCCGCTGTGGAAAACCCCGGCTGAAGGATGAACTGCAACACGTCGCGGTCGCTGATCTCGGCTTCCGGCGCGAGCATGCCGCGCTTGATTGCCTTCTTGCGCACCGCTTCCAATGGCACCCCGGCGCCGTCATCGCGAATGTCGAAAACGATGTCGCCGCCCTCGCGGGACAGGTCGAGGCTGATCTGCCCTTGCGCCGGCTTACCCGCTGCCAGCCGTACCTCGGCGGACTCCAGACCATGATCGACGGCGTTGCGCAGCATGTGCTCCAGCGGTGCCGCCATACGCTCCAGCACGTTGCGATCCATCTCGCCTTCAGCGTTGCCGACGACAAACGCGACGTCTTTGTTCAGCTCTTCGGCGACCTGGCGGACGATGCGCTTCAAGCGCGGCAACATGCGCTCGAACGGCACCATGCGCGTGCGCATCAGGCCCTCCTGCAATTCGGTGTTGATGCGGCCCTGTTGCTGCAACAGGTTCTCGGCGTCGTGATTGCGCCGATCGAGGGTTTCCTTGAGGTCGAGCAAGTCGGAGGCGGATTCGAACAGCGCCCGTGACAGTTGCTGCAACTGCGAATGGCGATCCATTTCCAGCGGATCGAATTCCTCGTAGCCGAGGTGTTCGGCGTCGACTTGCTGGCGGCTGAGAATTCGCCCCTGGGTTTCGGTGTCGAGCCGGCGTAACTGATCGCGCATCCGTTCGATGGTGGTTTCCATCTCGTTCAGAGCGATCTGTGCGTCGTTGACCTGCTGTTCGATACGGCCACGGAAGATCGAGGTTTCCCCGGCCAGATTGACCAGCTCATCGAGCAGTTCGGCGGAGACCTTGACCATGTCCGCGCCCGCTTCGGCAGTCGGTGGCGCGGGCTCGGTCTTGGCTGGCAACGGTAACGCTGGCGGCGTTTCAACGGTCACCGGATGGCTGAAATTCTGAATCGCATTGATCAGCCGATCGGCCGGAGGACACGGCTGCCCGGCGCGCACGCCATCAAGCATTTGCGCCAAACGATCATGCCCACGCTGCACCAGTGCGAACAGCTCCGCCGACGGCTGCAAAGCGCCGCTGGAAAGACTTTCGTAAAGGTATTCCAGCTCATGGGCGAGGTCGCCGATCGGGCCGATCTCGACCATCCGCGCGCCCCCCTTGAGGGTGTGCAGATCGCGCAGCAGGGTTTCCACTTCCTGACGATTACCCGGCTCCGCCTGCCAGCGCAGCAGCGCGGCGCCGGAGTTTTCGATGATGTCGAAACCTTCTTCGAGGAAGATCTCCAGCAGTTCGGGATCGTGGCCAGCGCTGTCGTGCTCGGCTATTGCGGGCGGCGCTTCGGCGACGCTGTGGCCCTGACGTAGCTGACGAATCGTGTCGATCAGATCCTGCGCCGGGGTCAGCGGCTGATGGTTTTGCAGCTGATCAAGCAACAACGCCAAGCGGTCATGGCTCTTGAGCAGCAAGCGCCCCAAGCTTTCGCTGTAGTGGTAGCGACGATCCACCAAGCCTTCGTAAAAGCTTTCCAACTCCTGAGCCAGATCGCCAATAGCCTCGACTTCAGCCATCCGCGCGCCACCCTTGAGCGTGTGCAAATCGCGCTGCAACGAGGACAGCGGCGCAACGTTGTCCGGGTCGTTCAGCCAGCGCTGCAGGGCTTGGCCTGAGCTGTCGAGAATGTCGACCGCCTCTTCGAGGAAGATCTCGACAATCTCGTCATCGGGTTCAAGCGCCGTTGCCTTTTGCTGCAACTCAGCGGTGGCGCTGCCCAGTTCACGGATGCTCAGGGTGCGGCTGCCATCGCTGCGAATCAGGCCCATCGACGAAGGATCGAGGCTCTCATCAAGCAGATCATGCAGCGCCCGAATACGTTCGGGCTGCGGCGTGACTTCCTGGCCGGCAGCCAGTTCGTCGAGCATGTTGATCAGCGCTTCGTGAGCGTTTTGCGCTTCCTGGAAAAACCGTTCACTGACCGCCAGGCTGCTTTCTTCGACCGCACCATACAGGTCGAGCAAGGCTTCACACAGCACGTCGACCGGCAGCAGATCGGCCATGTGCGCGCCTTCGCCGAGGGTGGTCAGTTCATCCAGCAAGGCGCTGAGTTCCTGACGCTCGCCGGGGTGTTGCTGCCAGCGTTGTAGCAGGCTCTCAGCATCCAGCAGGATATCCATGCCTTTAGCGAGGAAGTTATTGATCAGTTGCGGATCGCGCTTGATCCGCAGGCCGGTATTGGGCGCATCGAGGATCGACGCCAGACGCTCGGCGAGCAGGGTTTCCGAGCGTTTGATCAGCGACTGCGCACCGACAATCGGTGCCAGCGGATCATGCTTGAGCTGACGCAGGCCGACGCGGAACAGGCCCTCGGCTTCGAGGAGCAATTCCACTTCGTCGAGGTCCAGCGGCAACTGGTGCGCCTTGAACTCGCGGGCCAGTTGATCGAGCGGTGCAGCGAGTTCGGCAATCGGCAATACGCCAGCCATCGAGGCGCTGCCCTTGAGCGTATGCAAGGCGCGCTGCAACTCGTCGCTGGCTTGCAACGGCACGTGTTCGGCGGCCTGATCAAGAAAACGATTGAGACTGGCTAGGTGGGTCTCGGCTTCTTTGCGGAAGATTTCCAGCAACAGCGGATCGAGCGCCGCGACATCGTCGACGTCTTCGGCAGCCAGCGGTTCATCACCCTTGGCCAAGGCGTGAGCACGGGCAGCGAGTTGGTCGACATCGCTGCGCTGCCGTTGGCTGTTAGTGGCGAATTCGCTGATCAACTCGGGCAGCAACAGCACGGTGTCGGTAAGCAGTTGCTGCACCACCGAGCCGGGTTCGACGCTTTGTTCGAGCACGCGGTTGAGCAGGTTTTCCACTGCCCACGCCAGCTCACCGAGGATCAGCGCGCGGACCATGCGCCCGCTGCCCTTGAGGGTGTGGAAGGCGCGGCGCAGTTCAGTCAGCGCGTCACGATCCTGCGGATTGGCGGTCCAGCGCGGCAGGTATTCGTGGAGGACTTCGAGGACCTCGTCGGTCTCCTCAAGGAACACCTCGCGCAGCTCATCGTCGACCGGTTCTTCATCGGCCGGCGGCGGCATCAGGTTGCCGGGTGTAATCAGTGCAGGCGGATTGACCGCTGACACCGGGCTGGCCAGAACATCGGCCAGCGACTGCACGATTTCCGGGTCATCAAGCGCCTGCATGCCCTGCATCACCAGCGCTTCGCTGGGGCTGAGCACGTCGTCGAGTACCGGCACATGCTGTGCGCCGGGCTGCTCATCGGGAAAAAAGCCCAGACTGGCGAGGGATTTCTGCGCCACATCCAGCAGTTGTTCGCCCGCTGCCTGTGGGTCATCGCTCAAGCGTTCGAGGTAGTACTCAAGGCTGCTGATGACATCCGCCAGACGATCGAGTTGTTCCCAACCCGGCTCATGCGGATCGAGCAGCAAATGTTCGCGGATAAACCCGGTGCACGCCTCGACCAGACTCGCCGCCCGGCTCAGCGGAATCATCGCCAGTGCCCCACGCACCTGAGTCAGCAACGCCGGCAACGGTTGCAGGTGCTGGCGATCCCAATCGGCGTCGATGTAGTCGACGATCATGTCCTTGGCCTGTTGCAGGCAGATGCGTGCTTCCTTGATGACGATGTGATGGATCTGCGTCAGGTCGGTGGTCGGCAGGCGCGAATCTTCCGGGCTTTCCGGCTCGACGGTGCCGACCATTCCGGCCAGCGTTGCTTCGACATAAAGCAGCGCACCGGCAACGTCCATCAGGATCGCGTCATTCGGTTCGCGCTGGCCTTGGGCAAGGCTGAGCACCACGGCCAATTGATCGATGATCACTTTGCGCGGCTGGCCAAAACCGAGCACGGCGAGGGTGTCGGCAATCTGTCGCAGCGGTGCGAGCAGGCTTTCCAGATCCGAGGTGTGCTGGCGGTCGCTGCGCACGAACAGATCGAGGCGCTCCTTGACCCGCACCAGTTCTTCACACAAGGCAGCCAGCACCGAGCGCATCGCATCGCGGTCGGGGCCGGCCAGGCGCGCGCGTTCTTCGTCGACCATCGCGCTGTCGGGCAACGCGTCGTCCAGCGAGTAGCGATCTTTCATGGTCAGCATCTGCCCGGTGGGATGTTCGGCTTTGGCAATATAGAACAACAGGCTTTTCAGCAGCTCCGCAGGCGCCGGCTGATTGAGCCCGGTCATGCCCTGCTCGAGCAGGCGTTTGAGTTCTTTGTCGGCGTCCTTGAACAGGCTGCGCAGCGCCGGGCTGTTGGCGATCACGCCTTCGCGCATGCCTTCGACCAGCGCCGAGGCGACTTGCCACAGCGGGCTCAGCGGCGAATCACCGCTCAGCGCTTCGAGGCGGGTGAAGACTTTGGCCAGATAACCGAGGTGGGTCTGGTCATCCTGCTCGCGCAGCAAACCGACCAAAGCCATTTGCAGCATCTGGCGCAGTTTGCGCAGCACATTCGGCAGTTCCGCCGGTTCCAGCAGTGCCAACGTCTCTACGCTGAGCGGCGGTAATTCGGGTAATTGCGGGCTGAACAGGCTGGTTTCCGAGAGCAGGCTTTCGCCCCGGGCGCTGCGCAGATCGTTGATCAACGGCAACACCACCAGCGGCAAATCTCGGCGGGCGCTCTGCACACGGTCGAGGTAGATCGGCAATTGCCCAAGGGCTTGCAGCAACAGATGCAGCGCTTCGTCGCGATAGCTGACGCGTTCGTGCTGCAGGGCTTCGACCAGATGTTCCATTTCTTCGGCGAGCAAGGCTGCGCCGTAGAACTCGACCATCTGCAGGCTGCCATGGACCTGATGGATGTAATCCAGGCACTCGTCCAGCCCGGGAAAAACCTGCGGATCATCGAGCACGGCTTCAATCGCCTGATGCGCCTGCTTCAGCGTTTCGGCAATTTCGCCTTTGACCCATTCGAGGGCCACATAGTCGTGCCGATCACCCATAACCACTCCACTCACGCTTTATCTGTCGCCGCCGGCAAGGTGAAGCCGGACACCGAACGCCGTAGCTGACTGGCCATTTTCGTCAGGTTGCCGATGCTCTCGGCGGTGGCCGTGGAGCCGGACGAGGTCTGCGAGGTGATCTGCTGGATCACGTTCATCGTCAGCGAGATCTGCCCGGCCGAAGTCGTCTGCTGCTGCGCTGCGTTGGAGATGCTTTGAATCAGCGCCGCAAGGGTCTTCGATACGCCTTCGATTTCTTCCAGGGCCACACCGGCATCCTGCGCCAGTCGCGCGCCGCGCACCACTTCAGTGGTGGTTTGCTCCATGGAAATCACGGCTTCATTGGTGTCGGTCTGAATCGCCCGCACCAGGGTTTCGATCTGCCGGGTAGCAGCGGACGAACGTTCGGCGAGGCGCTGCACTTCGTCAGCGACCACAGCAAAACCGCGCCCGGCGTCACCGGCCATCGACGCCTGAATCGCCGCGTTAAGGGCGAGGATGTTGGTCTGGTCGGCAATGTCGTCGATCAGGCTGACGATGTCGCCGATTTCCTGCGACGACTCGCCGAGACGCTTGATGCGTTTGGCGGTGTCCTGAATCTGTTCGCGAATATTGTCCATGCCGTGGATGGTGTTGTGCACCACCTCGTTGCCCTTGTTGGCGATCTCCACGGAACGCTCGGCGACCGCTGAAGACTCGGCGGCGTTGGCCGAGACCTGATCGATGGATTCGGCCATGTCACTGATCGCCGTCGACGCTTCGGAAATCTGTTGAGCCTGATGCTCCGAGGCTTGGGCCAGGTGCATGGCGGTGGCCTGGGTTTCCTGCACCGCTGCGGCGACCTGACCGGCAGTGAGGTTGATCGTCGCGACGAGATCGCGCAGTTGGTCGACGGAATAGTTGATCGAGTCGGCGATAGTGCCGGTGAAGTCTTCGGTCACCGAAGCGGTCACGGTAAGATCGCCGTCGGCGAGGTCTTCGATCTCGTCGAGCAGACGCATGATCGCGTTCTGGTTGCGCTCGTTCTTCTCGGCGGTTTCGCGCAGTTGCCGGTTGGTTTCACGGACCATCACCAGACCGATAAGGATGATCGACGCCAGCGCCAGCAAACCGAGGACGTAACCGCCGATGGTGTCGGTGTTGCGCCCGCCGGCAAGGTTCTCGAAGCGAGTGGCCAGGTGCGAGGCTTCGTCGAGCAGGGTTTGCGAGAGGCTGAAGATATTGCTCGCCGATTCACGCACCTTGAACAGCTCCGGCGAGGTTTCGAGGATTTCATCCACCGAGCCGGAAACGAACTGGAACAGTTCGGAGATTTCGCTCAAACGCGCGCGGGCATCACGGTCTTCGACCTGGCTGATTTTCAGCGCTGCGTTGCCTTGCAACATGCCGTTGAGCACCTGGCCAAAACGGGTGGCGTCGCGGCCAAAGGCATCGGCGGCTTGCTGGGAGTTTTCGTCGCCGGCGAGCACAGTGTTGACCGCGCCGAGGATACGTTCGGCGAGCAGCGATTGGCGCTGGGCCATCGCCACTTGCGCCGCCGGAGCACCGCGCTGGAGGAGGATTTCGACGACTTTTTCGTATTCGATCTGCAACTGCGGCACGGTTTCGGCCAAAGTCGCGGCGACCTGATGCAGCGACAGCACAGTCTGCTCGCTGGAAAGAATCGCGTCGGTGTTTTTCAGCAGGCGCTCCCAGTCGAGCTGCACGGCGCGCATTTCCGGGCGCACAGTGGCCGGGGCGGGAGGCAGGCCGGTGGCCGGGTCGCCCTTTTTCAGGTAACCCCAGCGCTGAGCGAAATCGTTGCGCGCATCGCTGAGCAACTTGAACGCGGCAGCCTTGCCAGCGGCGGCTTCGGTGGCGTTCTTGGCAATGCGTTGCGAGAGCACGCGCAGCTCACCGGCGTGGCCGATGTACTGTTTGTCGTAGTTCGCTTGGGTGTTGAGGTACGCGAAGTTGGCGAACAGCAGCATGATGAACACGATCAGTGCGATGAACAGCACGATGATCTGCGAGCGACTGCGCGATCCTTCCGCCGGCTTGCCTGTTTTTGCTTTTGTCATCGGTCCTCGCCTGTTTGAAGCTCACCGGTAGAACCTGTAGGAGTGAGCCTGCTCGCGATTGAACGATAACGCGGTGTACTTGATACACCGCGGTGCCTGAATCGCGAGCAGGCTCACTCCTACAAGGGATCTTTGTTGTAACGGCTATATCGCAACGCTCATGAACACCGGGGATTTCGCCAACGCGAACAAGCTGAACACCCGCCAGTTCTGCTCGCGGCGGAAATAGCCTTTGACGAACTCGGCCTTGGAGCCCTGGCGCTTGCTGATCGAGATCGGTTCGAAACTGTCCTGCTCGAAATGCTGCAGACCAATAACCTCATCGACCATCAACCCGGCAAACACATCGCCATGCTCTACCACCAAGACCCGCCGCTGTTTACGCAACGGCGACAGTTCATGCCCGAAGAAGCCGCACAGATCCATGATCGGCAGCAGCCGCCCGCGCAGGTTAGCCACACCCTTGACCCACGGCTTGACGCCGGGCAACTGAGTGAAACGCGGCTCGTGCAGCACTTCGCTGACTTCGCCCATCGGCGCCACATACCAATGCTCGCCAAGGCGAAAGCCGATGCCGCTCCAGCGATCCTGGCGCGCCGGTTGCGACGGCAGGTCCGCCGCCAGCAAGCGGCAACGCTGGTCGATTTGCCAGAGCAGTTCGAACGCGGTCAGCGATTCGCTCATGGTCGCGCGATCAGCCTTCGAGCACGTTGTTCAGGGTCTTGATCAGGGTGTCTTCGTCGACCGGTTTGGTCAGGTAGTCCTTGGCGCCCTGGCGGGTGCCCCAGACCTTGTCGGTTTCCTGATCCTTGGTGGTGATGATGATCACCGGGATGTGTCCGGTTTCCGGATCTTTGGTCAGTTGACGAGTCGCCTGAAAACCATTGAGGCCGGGCATGACGATGTCCATCAATACCGCGTCGGGTTTTTCCTGACGGGCCAGGGCCACGCCGTCGGCGCCGTTTTCGGCTTTGAGCACTTCATGGCCGTGCTTTTCGAGCATGCCGGTGAGTTTGTACATTTCAGTCGGCGAATCATCGACGATCAGGATACGTGCCATGGTTTTCCCCATTTTTCTTGTCGACGCGCGGCCCGCTGGCCGCGTGTCTCTGTACGTGTCTTACTGCGGCAAAACGGCGGCGAAGCCCGGAACATGGGCCTGGATCGCGTTGAGCAGTTCTTCCTTGCTGAAAGGCTTGGTCAAAAATTGATCAGAGCCGACAATCCGCCCCTTGGCCTTGTCGAACAGCCCGTCACGCGATGACAGCATGATCACCGGCGTCGCCTTGAACGCACTGTTGTTCTTGATTAAAGCGCAGGTCTGATAACCATCCAGACGCGGCATCATGATGTCGACAAAAATGATCCCGGGATGGTTGTCGGCGATCTTCGCCAACGCGTCGAAACCGTCGATCGCCGTGATCACTTCGCAGCCGACATTCTTCAATAAGGTTTCGGCGGTGCGACGAATCGTTTTCGAGTCGTCGATCACCATGACCTTCAAGGCGCTGGACTGCTGTTCCATAAGAGGGCTCTACCGTCGCCTTTGCGAATCAAATTGTCCGTTTTGCGGTTATGAATGGCTCGAAACCCTTGATGCTCAAGGGTTAGCACGCTACGCCAGCCTTTTTAGCACAGTCTCCAGATGCAATCTATCGACGGGTTTTCCCTTGACCGAAAACCCGCCCGGCGCCACTCTGGCGGCACTTTTTCAATACCGATCCGGTAGCCAATTTTCGAGGAAAACCCAATGAGCGTTCGCGTCGGGATTGTCATGGACCCTATCGCCAGCATCTCCTATAAAAAGGATAGCTCGCTGGCCATGCTGCTGGCCGCGCAGAAGCGTGGCTGGGAACTGTTCTATATGGAACAGCGTGACCTGTATCAGGGTGAAGGTCAGGCCCGGGCGCGCATGAAGCCGCTGAAAGTCTTCGCCAACCCGGAAAAATGGTTCGAACTGGACGCCGAGCAGGACAACCTGCTGAGCGATCTGGACGTGATCCTGATGCGCAAGGATCCGCCGTTCGACATGGAGTTCGTTTACTCCACTTACCTGCTCGAACAGGCCGAAACCGCTGGCGTGCTGGTGGTGAACAAGCCGCAGAGCCTGCGCGACTGCAATGAAAAGCTGTTCGCCACGCTGTTCCCGCAGTGCACGCCGCCAACCATCGTCAGCCGCCGCGCCGACGTGCTGCGTGAATTCGCCGCCAAGCACGGCGACGTGATCCTCAAGCCGCTGGACGGCATGGGCGGTACTTCGATCTTCCGCCACCGCGCAGGCGACCCGAACCTGTCGGTGATTCTGGAAACCCTGACCGCCCTCGGTGGCCAGCAGATCATGGGCCAGGCCTACCTGCCAGCGATCAAGGACGGTGACAAACGCATTCTGATGATCGACGGCGAGCCGGTGGATTACTGCCTGGCGCGGATTCCGGCGCAGGGCGAAACCCGTGGCAACCTGGCGGCCGGTGGCCGTGGCGAAGCGCGTCCGCTGACCGACAAGGATCGCTGGATTGCTGCACAGGTCGGTCCGACCCTGCGTGAGAAAGGTCTGCTGTTCGTTGGTCTCGATGTCATCGGTGAAAGCCTGACCGAAATCAACGTCACCAGCCCGACTTGCATCCGTGAGATCGACAACGCCTTCGGCACCGACATTGGCGGCCTGCTGATGGACGCGATCGAGAAGAAGCTGCAAGCCTCGAGCCGCAAGCAGCAAGCTTGAAGCCAGTGGTGTGCAGCTTGTCGCTTGAAGCTAGTCGCTTGCAGCTAAAAACCAACATTGCGTTATCATGCCGAGCCCGTAAAAACGCGATGTTGGTTTTTCTGTTATGACCCTCCCGTCCGATCTGCCCGCAGAACTCGCCCACCGTGGCGTGCGCCCAGCCGATCGCCTCGGATTTACCCTATTCCTCGCGGCGCTGATCCATTTGGCGCTGCTGCTCGGCGTCGGCTTCACGATGGTCGAGCCCAAGCAAATCAGCAAAACCCTGGAAATCACCCTCGCCACCTTCAAGAGCGAAAAGAAGCCGCAGAAGGCTGACTTTCTCGCACAGGAGAATCAGGAAGGCAGCGGCACGCTGGACAAGAAGGCGATCCCGAAGACCACTGAGGTCGCGCCGTTCCAGGACAATCAGGTCAAAAAAGTCACCCCGCCCCCGGCCGCCAAGCCGGAAGTGCAGGAGGCCGCGCCCAAGGCTGCGGTGACCACCGTCGCGCCGAAGCCGAAAAAGGCGCCGACCAAGAAAGAAGAAAGCAAAACCGAGGTCAAACCGACGGTTGATGCGCCAGAATTCGACAGCTCGCAGCTGTCCAGCGACATCGCCAGCCTCGAAGCCGAACTGGCCAAGGAACAACAGCTGTACGCCAAGCGTCCGCGTATTCACCGCTTGAGCGCGGCGTCGACCATGCGTGACAAGGGCGCCTGGTACAAGGATGACTGGCGCAAAAAGGTCGAGCGCATCGGCAACCTCAATTACCCCGAGGAAGCACGGCGCAAGCAGATCTACGGCAATTTGCGCCTGATGGTCTCGATCAATCGCGACGGTTCGCTGTATGAAGTGCTGGTGCTGGAATCTTCCGGCCAGCCGCTGCTGGATCAGGCCGCGCAGCGCATTGTTCGACTGGCGGCACCGTTTGCCCCGTTTACCGGGGACTTGTCGGATATCGACCGTCTGGAAATCATTCGTACCTGGAAATTCGCCCGGGGCGACAAGCTCTCGAGCAACTGACACAGCACAGACCCCCTGTAGGAGTGAGCCTGCTCGCGATAGCGGTATGTCAGAACCTGAACATTTGACTGACACACCGCTATCGCGAGCAGGCTCACTCCTACAGTTGATCGGTGTGTTGCATACATCTCCAGCTTGTCAGTTTGCCCCCCGAACGCCACACTAGCGCACATGAAAAACGTCAGCCCCAGCTACCTCAAGCATCAATTCCTGATCGCCATGCCACACATGGCCGACCCGAACTTTGCCCACACCTTGACCTACATCGTCGAGCACACGGCCAATGGCGCTATGGGGATTGTGGTCAACCGGCCGCAAGAGCTGAATCTGGCCGACATTCTTGAGCAACTGCGCCCGGACATCGACCCGCCAGCACTCTGCCAGCACGTACCGATCTTTATCGGCGGCCCGGTGCAGACCGATCGCGGTTTCGTCCTTCACCCGGCGGGCAAGACCTTCCAGGCCACCGCGCAGCTGGACGGCGATCTGGCCCTCTCGACCTCGCAGGACGTGCTGTTCGCCATCGCTGACGGCGTCGGCCCGGCAAAAAGCCTGATTGCCCTCGGTTACGCCGGTTGGGAAGCCGGGCAGCTGGAAGCGGAACTTGCCGACAACGCCTGGCTGAACTGCCCGTACGACGCCGACATCCTGTTCAACACCAGCAGCGAACTGCGCCTCGAAGCGGCAGCCAGGCACTTGGGGATCAACCTCAGCCTGCTGACCAGCCAGGCAGGTCACGCCTGATGGCGCTGCGTCTGATTCTCGGCTTCGACTACGGCACCAAACAGATCGGCGTCGCAGTCGGCCAGGTGATTACCGGCCAGGCCCGCGAGCTGTGCACCCTGAAAGCGCAAAACGGCATTCCCGACTGGAATCAGGTTGAAGCGCTGTTCAAGGAATGGAAACCCGACGCCGTGGTCGTCGGCCTGCCGCTGAACATGGACGGCACACCCAGCGAAATGTGCCTGCGCGCGGAGAAATTCGCCCGCCGCCTCAATGGCCGCTTCAACGTGCCTTTCTATACCCACGACGAGCGCCTGACCACCTTCGAGGCCAAAGGCGAGCGGCTGGTTCGCGGCGGCCAAAAAGGCAGTTACCGCGACAACCCGGTGGACGCCATCGCCGCCGCTCTGCTGTTGCAGGGCTGGCTCGATGAAAACACCGCATTGTTTGAATCCTGACAAGCGCTTCGGCGCTTTTCTTTTGAGTGAAAAACCGAGTCGCGTCCAAGGACTGACTCGCCCCCAACAAGGAGCAACCATGAGCCTGCCAAATCCCGCCGATCTGATCAGCCAGATGGCGACCCGCCTCAAGGCGCACCTTGCCCAGCGTGACATCACTGAAACGCGTTACATCGGCATCCGCACTGGCGGCATCTGGGTCGCGCAGGCCTTGCTCAAGGAATTGGGCAGCGACGCGCCACTGGGCACGCTGGATGTTTCCTTCTACCGCGACGACTTCAGCCAGAACGGCCTGCACCCGCAAGTGCGCCCGTCCGCCCTGCCCTTCGAGATCGAAGGCCAGCATCTGGTGCTGATCGACGACGTATTGATGAGCGGCCGTACCATCCGCGCCGCCATGAACGAATTGTTCGACTACGGCCGCCCGGCCAGCGTGACCCTGGTCTGCCTGCTGGACCTGGATGCCGGCGAGCTGCCGATCCGCCCCAACGTGGTCGGCGCGACCTTGTCGCTGGCGGCTCACGAACGGGTAAAGCTGTCCGGCCCCGAGCCGTTGACGCTCGAACTGCAAGACATGTCCCTTTAATCCGCCCTATTGAGAGTCCCCTTCGCGATGACGCCTCTAGATACCAAGCGCCCGCTGCAGCTCAATGATCAGGGCCAGCTGCGCCACTTCCTCTCGCTCGACGGCCTGCGCCGCGAGTTGCTGACGGAAATCCTCGACACTGCCGACTCGTTTCTCGAAGTCGGAGCCCGGGCGGTGAAGAAAGTCCCGTTGCTGCGCGGCAAGACCGTGTGCAACGTGTTCTTCGAAAACTCCACGCGCACCCGCACCACCTTTGAACTGGCGGCCCAGCGGCTGTCGGCGGACGTGATCACCCTGAATGTGTCGACCTCGTCGGCAAGCAAGGGCGAAACGCTGCTCGACACCTTGCGCAACCTTGAAGCCATGGCCGCCGACATGTTCGTCGTACGCCACGGTGATTCCGGCGCCGCGCACTTCATCGCCGAACATGTCTGCCCGCAAGTGGCGATCATCAACGGCGGCGACGG
Source organism: Pseudomonas sp. MC6 (assembly GCF_054790575.1). Classification (NCBI taxonomy): domain Bacteria; kingdom Pseudomonadati; phylum Pseudomonadota; class Gammaproteobacteria; order Pseudomonadales; family Pseudomonadaceae; genus Pseudomonas; species Pseudomonas sp. MC6. Next base: position 5,483,640 of record NZ_CP186504.1, on the reverse strand, counting down.
CCGTCACGCCCACCCGACGCAGGGCATGCTCGACATGCTCACCATCCGTCGGCACAAGGGCGGTTTCGAAAACCTCTCGGTGGCCATTGTCGGCGACATCCTGCACTCGCGGGTTGCGCGCTCGAACATGCTCGCGCTGAAGACCCTCGGTTGCCCGGACATCCGCGTAATCGCGCCAAAAACCCTGCTGCCGATCGGAATCGAGCAATACGGCGTGAAGGTCTACACCGACATGACCGAAGGCCTGAAAGACGTCGACGTGGTGATCATGCTGCGCCTGCAGCGTGAACGCATGACCGGCGGCCTGCTGCCGAGCGAAGGCGAGTTCTACCGCCTGTTCGGCCTGACCACCGCGCGTCTGGCCGGGGCCAAACCGGATTGCATCGTCATGCACCCGGGGCCGATCAACCGCGGGGTGGAGATTGAGTCGGCAGTGGCCGACGGTCCGCACTCGGTAATTCTCAACCAGGTCACTTACGGCATCGCGATTCGTATGGCTGTGCTGTCCATGGCCATGAGCGGGCAAACCGCGCAGCGTCAATTCGAGCAGGAGAACGCCCAGTGAAGCTCAGCATTCTCGGCGCACGCGTCATCGATCCAAGCAGCGGCCTGGATCAAATCACCGACATTCACGTTGAAGCCTGCAAGATCGTCGCCCTCGGCGCGGCCCCAGCGGGCTTCACGGCAGTAGAAACCATCGATGCCCAAGGCCTTATCGCCGCTCCAGGCCTCGTCGATCTGAACGTGGCCCTACGCGAGCCGGGTTACAGCCGCAAAGGCTCGATCATCAGCGAAACCCGCGCTGCTGCCGCCGGTGGTGTGACCAGCCTGTGCTGCCCGCCGAAAACCAAACCGGTGCTCGACACCTCCGCTGTGGCTGAGCTGATCCTTGATCGCGCTCGTGAGGCCGGCAACACCAAAGTCTTCCCGATTGGCGCGCTGAGCAAAGGTCTGGATGGCGAGCAACTGGCTGAGCTGGTTGCGCTGCGCGACGCCGGTTGTGTGGCGTTCGGCAACGGTCTCGAGAGCTTCCGCAACACCCGCACCCTGTGCCGGGCGCTGGAATACGCAGCAACCTTCGACCTGACGGTGATTTTCAACTCGCAGGATCATGATTTGGCTGAAGGCGGCTTGGCCCACGAAGGCGCCGTCGCCAGTTTCCTCGGCTTGCCAGGTATTCCGGAAACCGCTGAAACCGTGGCCCTTGCCCGCGACCTGTTGCTGGTCGAGCAGACCGGCGTGCGTGCGCATTTCAGCCAGTTGACCAGTGCTCGCGGTGTTGCCCTGATCGCTCAGGCGCAGGCCCGTGGCTTGAAGGTGACGGCGGATGTCGCGCTGTATCAGCTGATTCTGACTGACGAAGCGCTGATCGACTTCAGCAGCCTGTACCACGTGCAACCGCCGCTGCGTACGCGTGCGGATCGCGATGGTTTGCGTGAAGCGGTGAAGTCCGGTGTGGTCTCGGCGATCTCCAGCCATCACCAGCCGCACGAACGCGATGCCAAACTGGCACCGTTCGGCGCGACCGAGCCGGGCATCAGCAGTGTTGAACTGTTGCTGCCGCTGGCAATGACGCTGGTTGAGGATGGTTTGCTGGATCTGCCAACGCTGCTGGCGCGACTGAGCGCGGGCCCGGCTGAAGCGCTGCGTCTACCGGCTGGCAAACTGGCGGTGGGTGGGGCGGCGGATATCGTGCTGTTCGATCCGCAGGCTTCGACGGTGGCTGGTGAGAACTGGTTGTCGAAGGGTGAGAACTGCCCGTTCATTGGGCACACTTTGCCGGGTGTGGTTCGCTATACGCTGGTGGATGGGCGGATCAGTCACCAGGCGTAAACTCTAATGATCGCAGCCTGTAGTGGGCTGCGATCTGTTGGACTTCGGTTAGTAATACCAAATTGTCTAATTACTAAAATTCCGCTCAGCTCCCTTCCTGAACCAGCACATACACTCGTTTAATACCCGCTATTTGCTCCCATCAACAGGTGTAGGAAAAGGCACGCGAGCCACAAAGAAATTTCCGACACCTTTCTTTCCTACGAAAATAACTTCGGCACAACCAGAAACAGACTACAAAATTTCCATATCCAAGTTTAATACGCCACCCCTAATATAAAACCTGCAAAAAGGACGACAATCACCAACAAGGATGAACATATGAAAAACGGACTTACGCCTCCACCTATCGTCACCAGGGGCACAACAGGGAATTCTGGCGGCTTTACAGTTAACCATGGTTTTAGCTGGGGAACCTACGCCACGGCAGATTGGCAGGGCGCTGGAGAAGCCATTATCAACCATGATGGTCAAACCTACTCACTCCCCTTAAGCGATGGGCCTGTGTTGTCTTCAGCGGAAATGGATATGTTCCATTCCTGGCTGGAAATAAAATCTGGCATCAAAGCTTTCACCTATGAGCTCCAAATGGTGAACAAGGCAATAAATAACGATGCTCTAGGAGGCATTCGTGACCTGTGGAGAATCACTGAAAGCGATAACTACCTACTCAACAGCGCCGCTGTTATTAGCCACGGCTACTTTAAGAACAAGATTATAAACTTCAGTTTGGCTGATGCATTTGCTGCGCAGCAGAAACTAAGCCCGATAGAAGCACTGATCAAAGTTTCGGCTACAGCTCCATACAATTTAAATTACGAAACATTGACTACCGAGTTGTCGGGAGGCACTTTCAGCCCAATTAAAGCTTTCGCCCACTACCTGTGGGGGAACGGGGAGAGGATGAGAGTGAGCATTAACAATATCGGCCTGAACGTCAGGGCCAACGAACTGCCGCTACTGGCCAATTCAATTGCCAGCACCCGAGAGGCCGGTACCTATTATTTATCTGATCCGAAGATCCCTTACGCAACCATCAATGACAGCAACGTCACCGGAGCTTACCTAGGAAGAATAACGTTGAGCATGGAAGGAAGTTTCACGCGAGATGTACAAGGATCCTGGATTTTCGATGGCGTCGTCAGAGCCTATACCGATACTTATGATTTCGACGCCAGCAACAGATCAACAGCGCTTGAAGTCTTAACAACAGCCGGTAGAGTATTCTCCGGAACGCATTAGGAGATCGATATCTTCGGCGAGCAAAAAATACGGCTCACCGGAGCTGGCTTTCAACCGACCCCGTAGATTTTAATAATATCTTCCATGCCCACTCAGTGGAGCTCAAATGAAGAGACTCTATAAATTTTCGAGTTGTACGTATCTCATTTTGCTCGCAGTCACATTTTGCACCGGCGTATTCATACTCACTAAAAATCTCGAGGCGCAAATATACGATGCCAAACAAGATTCAATCGGCCTCCCCTTTAGCGTAATGTTTGCTATATGGTTGACACTGACACTTAACCACCTAATGCAGATTTTATTATTGCAAAAGTCACGCACTCGCTTCTCTGCAAGTCCAATCCGAAAAATACCAGCATATTTGCTTGCCACAGTGTCACTGGTGATTCTTGTGGAGAGTACTGTTTATTGGTCGATACCGAACCATGCAGTCATCGCAATATTTTACGTTGCTAGCACAATCACGTTTATCGCTTTTCAGGTAAGCACATTTGCCCAATTGAAATAATACATTAGCAAAACAACTCTTTGAGGAACTTGCCAAACCGTTCGTCTAAGCGGTCTGGCAAGTCTCTCATGTTTACTGGAACGCACCGCGATTCTGCGCGTTGCGCACCGACACCTGATCATTCAGCGTCCAGAAGTCATACAGCACACCCAGAAAGAACAACCCACCCGTCAGCAGATAGATCAGTCCGCTGATCCACTTGCCTTGGTACATCCGGTGCACACCGAGCGCGCCAAGGAACGTCAGCAGAATCCACGCCACGTTGTACTCGATCGGCCCGGCGGTAAAACGCAGATCCGCTTCGCGATCCATTGCCGGGATCAGAAACACGTCGATCAGCCAGCCAATGCCGAGCAAACCGAAGGTGAAGAACCAGATCGTCCCGGTCACCGGCTTGCCGTAATAGAAGCGGTGGGCGCCAGTAAATCCGAAAATCCACAGCAGATAACCGATGATTTTGCTGTGTGTATCTTGCTGCTGAACAACTTGTTGATAGGGGTTCATGAAGACCTCGATTCACACGATAGATAAATATTCTTGAATTCTTTGTGACTTTTTTACAGGTAGCCGACGTACGGCAAGTGTTACCGTTGCTACCGTCAAAGCCTTATAGCACCTGACTTCTGTCCGACAATTGCGTCCATTTGCCGCTTATTTGGTTCCGTTGGCTGCCAACTGAATCGACCAACGGACTCAGAATGAAAAAAAACTCTGTTATAAAGTTGCGCGCTATCACTGAAGAGCCACGCCTAATGCGACCATTTTTCAAGACATGGCTAACCATCTGCCTATTAATGCCACTGGCCGCCCACGCCACCAATCGTGAGCAACGTCTTCCTAACGTTAACGGCTTTACCCCTAAATCCCATGCTTCGGCTCCCTCGAGCAAAAGCAGCAAAAGCAAAACCACCACGCTGAGCAGCAAGAGCCACAGCAAGCTGGTGCCACCGATGGCGAGCAAGGAAAGCAGCAACGTGCTGAGCCGTGCGGTCAACGTCCTCGGTACCCCTTATCGTTGGGGCGGCAGCAGCCCAAGTAAAGGTTTTGATTGCAGCGGTCTGGTGAAATACGCGTTCAACGACGCTACGTTCGACCTGCCACGCACCTCGAATGCCATGGCCAGCGGCCACGGCGAGAAAGTCGAGCGCAAGGATCTGAAGCCGGGCGACCTGATTTTCTTCAATATCAAGAGCCGTCGGGTCAACCACGTTGCCATCTACCTGGGCAACGACCGCTTCATCCACGCGCCTCGTCGTGGCAAAGCGGTGAGCATCGATACGCTGAACAAGCCGTACTGGCAGCAGCATTACGTGGTTGCCAAGCGTGTGTTGCCGAAAGAACAAAGCCAGATGCGCGTGGTTCAGCGCTAAGTCTTCGAAGCAAGATCAAAAGATCGCAGCCTGCGGCAGCTCCTACATCGGGATCAGCGTTTCCCTGTAGGAGCTGCCGCAGGCTGCGATCTTTTGCTTCTGACCTCAGAAATTATCCGGCGTACGCGCCTTCTCCCGCGCATGCTCACGGCTGATCAAGCCCTTGGTCACCAGATCTTTCAGGCACATGTCCAGTGTCTGCATCCCCAACGACCCACCCGTTTGAATCGCCGAATACATCTGCGCGACCTTGTCCTCGCGGATCAGGTTACGGATCGCCGACGTGCCCAGCATGATCTCGTGCGCCGCCACCCGCCCGCCGCCGATCTTCTTGATCAGCGTCTGCGAGACCACCGCCAGCAACGACTCCGACAGCATCGAGCGCACCATCGACTTCTCGTCACCCGGGAATACGTCGACCACACGGTCGATGGTTTTCGCCGCTGACGTGGTGTGCAGCGTGCCGAACACCAGATGCCCGGTTTCGGCGGCGGTCAGCGCCAGGCGAATGGTTTCCAGATCGCGCATCTCGCCGACCAGTATCACGTCCGGGTCCTCGCGCAGCGCCGAGCGCAGTGCGGTGGCGAAACTGCGGGTATCGCGGTGAACTTCACGCTGATTGATCAGGCATTTACGCGATTCGTGAACGAATTCGATCGGGTCTTCAATGGTCAGGATGTGATGATGGCGATGGGTGTTGAGGTAATCGATCATCGCCGCCAGTGTGGTCGATTTTCCCGAACCGGTCGGCCCGGTGACCAGCACCAGCCCGCGCGGGGCATCGGTGATCTTTCGGAAGACGTCGCCCATGGCGAGGTCTTCCATGCTCAGCACTTTCGACGGAATCGTACGGAATACAGCGCCGGCGCCACGGTTCTGGTTGAAGGCATTGACCCGAAAGCGCGCGACACCGGGGACTTCGAAGGAAAAGTCGGTTTCCAGGTGTTTCTCGAAGTCGACCCGCTGGGTGTCGTTCATGATGTCGTAGATCAATTCGTGCACTTGCTTGTGATCCAGCGCCGGCAGATTGATCCGCCGCACATCGCCATCGACACGGATCATCGGCGGCAGACCGGCCGACAGGTGCAGGTCGGAAGCGCCTTGTTTGGCGCTGAAGGCCAGCAGTTCAGTGATATCCATAGCGCTCCTCAATTCCAGTAGAATGCCGCGAACCTTCAGACCGCCGGCGCCTCTTGATGTCCACGATAGCAGACAACATTTTCCACGTTGGTTCGCGCATCCAGACCGCGACCCAGGCCGCACACCGTCCTGAAAACAGCGTCCAGTTGCTCGCCGTGAGCAAGACCAAACCCGCCCAGGCCCTGCGCGAGGCATATGCCGCCGGCCTGCGTGACTTTGGCGAGAACTACCTGCAGGAAGCCTTGGGTAAACAGCTCGAACTGGCCGACCTGCCCTTGATCTGGCACTTCATCGGCCCCATTCAATCGAACAAGACTCGCGCGATTGCCGAGCATTTCGACTGGGTGCACTCCGTGGATCGCCTGAAAATCGCTCAACGTCTGTCCGAACAGCGCCCGGCCGAGCTGCCGTCGCTGAACATCTGCATTCAGGTCAATGTCAGCGGCGAAGCCAGTAAATCCGGCTGCACTCCGGCTGACCTGCCGGCATTGGCCGCCGCGATCAGCGCACTGCCGCGCCTGAAACTGCGCGGACTGATGGCGATTCCCGAGCCAACCGACGACCGCGCCGAGCAAGACGCGGCCTTCGCCGCCGTGCAGAAATTGCAGGCGAGCCTTGATCTGCCGCTCGACACACTTTCCATGGGCATGAGCCACGACCTTGAGTCGGCCATCGCCCAAGGCGCCACTTGGGTTCGTATCGGTACGGCCCTGTTTGGCGCCCGCGACTATTCCCAATCTTGAACGTTTCCAGATAAGGACCACACATGAGCAACACACGTATTGCGTTTATCGGTGCGGGCAACATGGCGGCCAGTTTGATCGGCGGCCTGCGCGCCAAAGGTCTGGAAGCTGCACACATCCGTGCTAGCGATCCAGGCGAAGAAACCCGCGCCAAGGTCAGCGCTGAGCACGGCATCGAAACGTTTGCCGACAACGCTCAAGCCATCGATGGCGTCGACGTGATCGTGCTGGCGGTCAAGCCGCAAGCCATGAAGGCTGTGTGCGAGGCGATTCGCCCGAGTCTGAAACCCAATCAACTGGTGGTGTCGATTGCCGCTGGCATCACTTGCGCGAGCATGACTGCGTGGCTTGGCGAGCAGCCGATCGTGCGCTGCATGCCAAACACCCCGGCGCTGCTGCGCCAAGGCGTCAGCGGTTTGTACGCGACCAGTGAAGTGACCGCCGAGCAACGTCAGCATGCTGAAGAGCTGCTGTCCGCCGTCGGTATCGCCCTGTGGCTGAAAGAAGAACAACAACTGGACGCCGTGACCGCTGTGTCCGGTTCCGGCCCGGCGTATTTTTTCCTGCTGATCGAAGCCATGACCGCCGCCGGCGTCAAACTCGGTCTGCCGAAGGACATCGCTGAACAGCTAACCCTGCAGACCGCGCTGGGCGCCGCGCACATGGCTGTGTCCAGCGATGTTGACGCCGCCGAACTGCGCCGCCGTGTGACCTCGCCAAACGGCACCACGGAAGCTGCAATCAAATCATTCCAGGCCAATGGCTTCGAAGCCCTGGTCGAAACCGCACTCGGCGCCGCCGCGCACCGCTCGGCCGAAATGGCCGAACAACTGGGCAAATAAGGAGCCTTACATGATTGGATTGAACACCGCAGCGGTTTACGTGCTGCAAACCCTCGGCAGTCTGTACCTGCTGATCGTGCTGCTGCGCTTCGTGCTGCAACTGGTACGGGCGAATTTCTACAATCCGCTGTGCCAGTTCATCGTCAAAGCCACCCAGCCACTGCTCAAGCCACTGCGTCGGATCATTCCGAGCCTGTTCGGCCTCGACATGTCGTCGCTGGTTTTGGCGATTCTGGTGCAACTGGCACTGATGGCGCTGACCCTGCTGCTGACTTACGGCACCACCGGTAACCCGCTGCAACTGGTGATCTGGTCGCTGATCGGCGTGACCGCGCTGTTCCTGAAGATCTTCTTCTTCGCCTTGATCATCAGCGTGATCCTCTCGTGGGTTGCACCGGGCAGCCACAATCCCGGCGCTGAACTGGTCAACCAGATCTGCGAGCCTGCATTGGCGCCGTTCCGCCGATTTCTGCCGAATCTCGGCGGCCTGGACCTGTCGCCGATCTTCGCCTTCCTCGCGTTGAAGCTGATCGACATGCTGGTGATCAACAATCTGGCGGCAATGACGATGATGCCGGAAATCCTCCGTCTGCTGATGTGAGCTGGTTTCGATGGGACGGTGACGACTTGATCCTCGAGTGTCACCTGCAACCGGCAGCCCGCAGCGATGACTTCGCCGGGCTGCACGGTGATCGTTTGAAAATTCGCCTGACCGCGCCGCCGGTCGAGGGCAAGGCCAATGCTTGTCTGATGGGCTTTCTGGCCAAGGCGTTTGGGGTTTCCAAGAGCCAGGTCAGTTTGCTCAGCGGTGAGTTGAATCGGCAGAAGCGGGTGAGGATTTGCTCGCCGAAGAAGTTGCCGGATTTGCCGGGGTTGGTTGGGCGCTTGTCTTGAGTTTTGCGGCGCCTGCGCCCCTCACCCCAGCCCTCTCCCCCTGGAGAGGGAGCTGATCCATGGTGTTTTCGAAACCTGAGTTCAACTCGTTATCCCTCGTCGGCGTATCTCGAACATCCACCCCAGTCAGTCCCCTCTTCCTCCGGGAGAGGGAGCCGATTTGGGTGGTTTGCAAAACCTGAGTTCAACTCGATAGATCAGGTCGGCGTAGCTCAAAAGAACATCTCGGTCGGTCCCCTCTACCTCTGGGAGAGGGCTAGGGTGAGGGCCGCTTGCCGCTAACCCCCCCGGTCTTTAGACTTACGCCTCATTTCAACGAGAGCAGGGTCGATGCCAACTGCCTTTCCCCCCGATTCTGTTGGTCTGGTGACGCCGCAAACCGCGCACTTCAGCGAACCGCTGGCCTTGGCCTGTGGTCGTTCGCTGGCCGCCTATGACCTGATCTACGAAACCTACGGCACGCTGAACGCGCAAGCGAGCAACGCCGTGCTGATTTGCCACGCCTTGTCCGGCCATCACCACGCCGCCGGTTATCACAGCGTCGACGACCGCAAACCCGGTTGGTGGGACAGCTGCATCGGCCCCGGCAAACCGATCGACACCAACAAGTTCTTCGTGGTCAGCCTGAACAACCTCGGCGGCTGCAACGGCTCCACCGGCCCGAGCAGCATCAACCCGGAGACCGGCAAACCGTTCGGCGCCGACTTCCCGGTACTCACCGTGGAAGACTGGGTGCACAGCCAGGCGCGTCTTGCTGACCTGCTCGGCATCGGCCAGTGGGCGGCGGTGATCGGCGGCAGCCTCGGCGGTATGCAGGCGTTGCAATGGACCATCACCTATCCGGATCGCGTGCGGCACTGTCTGGCCATCGCCTCGGCACCGAAGCTGTCGGCGCAGAACATCGCCTTCAACGAAGTCGCGCGTCAGGCGATCCTCACGGACCCGGAATTCCACGGCGGTTCGTTCCAGGAAGCCGGCGTAATCCCCAAGCGCGGGCTGATGCTGGCGCGGATGGTCGGGCACATTACTTACCTGTCCGACGATTCGATGGGCGAGAAATTCGGCCGTGGCCTGAAGAGCGAAAAGCTCAACTACGACTTCCACAGCGTCGAATTCCAGGTCGAAAGCTACCTGCGCTATCAGGGCGAAGAATTCTCCGGACGCTTCGACGCCAACACCTATCTGTTGATGACCAAGGCGCTGGATTACTTCGATCCGGCAGCGAACTTCGACGATAACCTGGCGAAAACCTTTGAGAACGCCACGGCCAGGTTCTGCGTAATGTCGTTCACCACCGACTGGCGCTTCTCCCCGGCCCGCTCGCGCGAGCTGGTGGATGCCTTGATGGCGGCGCGCAAAGACGTCAGCTATCTGGAAATCGACGCACCGCAGGGCCACGACGCCTTCCTGATTCCGATCCCGCGCTACTTGCAGGCGTTCGGCAATTACATGAACCGCATCACGCTGTGAGAAAGCCATGAGAGCTGATCTGGAAATCATCCAGGAATGGATCCCCGCCGGCAGCCGCGTCCTCGACCTCGGTTGCGGTGACGGCGAGTTGCTGACCTGGCTGCGCGACAACAAGAATGTCACCGGTTATGGCCTGGAGAACGACGCCGACAACATCGCCGCGTGCGTGGCCAAAGGCGTCAACGTCATTGAGCAGGATCTGGACAAGGGGCTGGGCAATTTTGCCAGCAACAGTTTCGACATCGTCGTGATGACTCAGGCCCTGCAAGCGGTGCACTACCCGGACAAGATCCTCGACGAAATGCTCCGCGTCGGTCGCCAGTGCATCATCACCTTCCCGAATTTCGGTCATTGGCGCTGCCGCTGGTACCTGGCGAGCAAGGGCCGCATGCCGGTCTCCGAGTTCCTGCCGTACACCTGGTACAACACGCCGAACATCCACTTCTGCACCTTCGAAGACTTTGAAGAACTTTGCCGCGAACGTGATGCGAAGGTCATTGATCGGCTTGCCGTGGATCAACAGCACCGTCACGGGTGGGCCAGTAAGCTATGGCCTAATCTGTTAGGTGAGATCGGTATCTACCGCGTCAGCAGCCCGCAGCTTGCAGACCACAAAGTCGCGGTCTGAATCCCGGCATTTCGAGGAGCACGATCATGAGTCGTTTAGCGTTGTTGTTATTGACTGCCTGCCTGAGCGCCAGTGCTCTGGCGGCGGACGTCATCAAAGGTGAACGCAAGGAAACCTTTGGCGACGTCACGGTGCACTACAACACCTTCAACTCGACGTTCCTGCAACCGGACATCGCCAAGGCCGCGGAGCTAATCCGCAGCAAGAACCAGGGCGTGATCAATGTCTCGGTGATCAAGGACGGCAAACCGCTGATCGCCAACGTCACCGGCACGGTCAAAGACCTGACCAGCCAGAGCGTGCCGTTGAATTTCCGCCAGATCACCGAACAGGGCGCGATCTACTACATCGCCCAGTATCCGGTTGAGCAGCAGGAAACCCGCACCTTTGAGATCAAGGTGCAGAACGGCGACAAGATCAACACCATCAATTTCAACCAAGAACTCTTTCCCGGCGAATGATGAACATCAAGCAGCTCGTACTGGCCAGCCATAACGCCGGCAAACTCAAAGAACTTCAGGCCATGCTCGGCGAATCGGTGCAACTGCGCTCGATTGGCGAGTGGAGCAAGGTCGAGCCGGAAGAAACCGGTCTGTCGTTCGTCGAGAACGCTATTCTCAAGGCACGTAACGCCGCACGCATTTCCGGGCTGCCGGCGCTGGCCGACGATTCCGGGCTGGCAGTGGATTTTCTTGGCGGTGCGCCGGGCATCTATTCGGCGCGTTATGCCGACGGCAAGGGCGATGCGGCGAACAACGCCAAACTGCTCGACGCCTTGAAGGACGTGCCGGAAGCTGAACGCGGTGCGCAGTTCGTGTGCGTGCTGGCGCTGGTGCGTCATGCGGATGATCCTTTGCCGATCCTCTGCGAAGGCTTGTGGCACGGGCGCATCCTCACCGCCGCCAGCGGCGAGCACGGTTTCGGTTATGACCCGCTGTTCTGGGTGCCGGAACGTGACGTCTCCAGCGCCGAATTGAGCCCGGCGGACAAGAACCAGATTAGCCACCGCGCCCGTGCAATGGATCTGCTGCGCCAGCGTCTGGGCGTGAAATGACCCGAGACTCTTCTGCGTCGTCGCTGATTGTCGGCGGCGCCGCTTCTTCGCCTCGGGCGCCGCTGCCAACGCTGCCGCCCTTGGCGCTGTACATCCACATCCCGTGGTGTGTGCGCAAATGCCCGTATTGCGATTTCAACTCGCACACTGCCAGCCCGGTGTTGCCGGAGCAGGAATACGTCGACGCCTTGCTGGCCGATCTCGATCAGGATCTGCACGCCGTTTACGGTCGTGAAATCAGCTCGATCTTTTTTGGTGGCGGCACGCCAAGCCTGTTCAGCGCCGAAGCGCTTGGGCGGTTGCTTGCAGGCGTCGAACAGCGCATTCCGTTTGCTGACGACATCGAAATTACCCTGGAAGCCAACCCGGGCACCTTCGAGCAAGAGAAGTTCGTCGCCTACCGCAAGTTGGGGATCAATCGCCTGTCGATCGGTATCCAGAGCTTCCAGCAGGAAAAGCTCAAGGCGCTGGGGCGGATTCACAACGGTGACGAAGCAGTGCGCGCGGCTGGGATGGCGCGGCAGGCCGGGTTCGATAACTTCAACCTCGACTTGATGCACGGCTTGCCCGATCAGTCGCTGGACGATGCCTTGAGCGATCTGCGCCAGGCCATCGCATTGAATCCGACGCACATCTCCTGGTATCAGCTGACGCTGGAGCCGAATACGGTGTTCTGGAACCAGCCACCGGTGCTGCCGGAAGATGACACGCTGTGGGACATTCAAGAGGCCGGGCAGGCGCTGCTGGCCGAGCACGGTTACGCACAATACGAAGTTTCGGCTTATGCCCAGGCCGGGCGCCCGGCGCGGCATAACCTCAATTACTGGAGTTTTGGCGACTTCATCGGTATTGGCGCGGGTGCGCATGGCAAGTTGAGCCATCCGGACGGGCGCATTGTGCGTACGTGGAAGACGCGGCTGCCGAAGGACTATCTCAATCCGGCGAAAAGCTTTCAGGCTGGTGAAAAAGCGCTGACCAACGACGAGATGCCGTTCGAGTTTCTGATGAACGCTTTGCGCCTGACCGCAGGCGTCGAATCGCGACTGTATCCTGAGCGCACCGGGCTATCGCTGGAAAGCCTCGCTGAGGGCCGGGCCGCGGCAGAACAAAGCGGTCTGTTGCAGGTCGAACCGTCACGTCTGGCGGCCACCGAGCGCGGACAGCTGTTTCTCAACGACTTGCTGCAACAATTTCTGACCTGAGCCCAACCCTCAACTTCTGTCCCAAGGGAAACCGCATGGATTTGATACTCGACCTGCTCGCCACCGTCTCCCGCTGGAGCCGCAGCAACCTATCGGAAATCGCTCTGGCCTTGGTGGGCTGCCTGCTGGTGCTGTTCGGCGCCGACTTCAAAGGCTGGGTCGAGCAACGTCTGGGCAGCATCGCCGGCGCCCTGCGCATACCGCTGATGTCGCTGCTGTGCGTGATCGGCAGCGGCGCGGCGCTGATCTACGCCACGCCATGGGTGATCAAGGGTTTGAGCCAGTTCAACAACTACAGCCTCGCGCCGGTGTTGTTGGTGGTGCTGGTGCTGATCGGCGTAGTCGCCGACCGCCGCTGACTCCGCAAATACCCCAAAACAACTGTGGGAGCGAGCCTGCTCGCGAAGGCGTCATTTCAGCCAACATCACTGCTGAATGACCGATCGCTTTCGCGAGCAGGCTCGCTCCCACAGTTGATCGCAATGACAGGGAAGCTCATGAGTAAAAAACTGCTGGATGAGACGAGCAAATTTCTTAGTTACGTACTGCGCCACGAGCCTCAGGCGATTGGCCTGACGCTGGACTCTGAAGGCTGGACGAATATCGAAACGCTGATCAGCGGCGCGGCGCGCGACGGTCGCACTCTCGATCGCGCACTGATCGAAACCGTCGTGGCGAGCAGTGACAAGAAGCGCTTTTCGATTTCCGCAGACGGCCAGCAGATTCGCGCCGTACAAGGCCACTCGACCCAGAGCGTGGATCTGCAGCTTGAGGAAAAGCAGCCGCCAGAGACGCTATATCACGGTACGGCGACGCGCTTCATGGACTCTATCAGCCAGCAAGGCTTGATCCCGGGATCGCGTCATCACGTGCATCTATCGGAAGAATCCGCCACTGCCTCAGCCGTAGGGCAACGCTACGGAACCGTGGCAATCCTGAAAATCGCCGCGCAGCAAATGCAGGAGCAAGGCTTCAAGTTTTATCAGGCCGAAAATGGCGTCTGGCTGACAGAGCAAGTGCCAGTGCGCTTCATCTCCACCCTGTAACTTCTGACGAACCCGAAAACAACTGTGGGAGCGAGCCTGCTCGCGAATACGGTGTGTCAGTCAACATCAGTGTTGAATGAACATCCGCTTTCGCGAGCAGGCTCGCTCCCACAGGTTTTGTTGCGTGATGCTCTTAAGCGAGTTTTTCGAACTTCAGGTCCCACACGCCATGGCCCAGTCGTTCGCCGCGGCGTTCGAACTTGGTGATCGGGCGTTCGGCCGGGCGTGGTACGCACTTGCCGTCTTCGGCGAGGTTGCGGTAGCCCGGGGCGACGTTCATCACTTCCAGCATGTATTCGGCGTACGGTTCCCAGTCGGTGGCCATGTGCAGAATGCCGCCAACCTTCAACTTGCTGCGCACCAGTTCAGCGAACGACGCCTGAACGATGCGACGCTTGTGGTGACGGCTCTTGTGCCACGGATCCGGGAAAAACAGCATCAGGCGATCGAGGCTGTTGTCGGCGATGCAGCGGTTGAGCACCTCGATCGCGTCGCAATCGTAGACCCGCAGGTTGGTCAGGCCCTGTGTCAGCACACCATTGAGCAGAGCGCCGACACCCGGACGGTGCACTTCAACGCCGATGAAATCCTGCTCCGGCGCCGCCGCGGCCATTTCCAGCAACGAATGGCCCATGCCGAAACCGATCTCCAGCGAGCGCGGTGCCGAACGGCCGAACACTTGATCGTAATCCACCGGCGCGTCGGCCAGCGGCAGCACGTACAGCGGCGCGCCCTGGTCCAGACCGCGTTGCTGGCCTTCGGTCATGCGCCCGGCGCGCATCACGAAACTCTTGATGCGGCGGTGTTGGCGCTCGTCGCCTTCTTCCGTCTGGATAGGCGTGTCGTTCGATTCAGTCATCAATGGCTCTTACTTGATCAGACCATCCAGCGGCGAAGAGGCGCTGGCATAGAGTTTTTTCGGCATACGGCCAGCGAGATAGGCCAGACGGCCTGCAACGATGGCGTGTTTCATGGCTTCAGCCATCATGACTGGCTGTTGGGCGTGGGCGATGGCCGAGTTCATCAGCACCGCATCGCAACCCAGTTCCATGGCGATGGTTGCGTCGGACGCAGTGCCGACACCGGCATCGACCAACACAGGAATTTTCGCTTCTTCGAGGATGATCTGCAGGTTGTACGGGTTGCAGATCCCCAGACCGGAACCGATCAGACCGGCCAGCGGCATCACCGCAATGCAGCCGATTTCCGCCAGTTGCCGGGCGATGATCGGGTCATCGCTGGTGTAAACCATCACGTCGAAACCTTCCTTGACCAGCGTTTCGGCGGCTTTGAGGGTTTCGATGACGTTAGGGAACAGAGTCTTCTGATCAGCCAGTACTTCCAGCTTCACCAGGTTGTGGCCATCGAGCAGCTCACGGGCCAGGCGGCAGGTGCGCACGGCTTCGATGGCGTCGTAGCAACCGGCGGTGTTCGGCAGGAAGGTGTAGCGCTCTGGCGACAGCACGTCGAGCAGGTTCGGCTCGCCTTCGATCTGGCCCAGGTTGGTGCGGCGCACGGCGAAGGTGACGATCTCGGCACCCGAGGCTTCGATGGCCTGACGGGTTTCTTCCATGTCACGGTACTTGCCGGTACCGACCAGCAAACGCGACTGGTAAGTACGACCGGCCAACACAAAAGGCTTGTCGCTACGAACGATGCTCATGGGGAATCCTCTTTAGGAGTGAGGGTCTTGCAGAATTCTGTGCCCTCGCGGGGCGGGCGATCAGCCGCCGCCGATGGCGTGCACCACTTCAACGTTGTCGCCGTCATTGAGCGTGGTGTCGGCATGCTGGCTGCGCGGGACGATATCCAGATTGAGTTCGACTGCCACCCGGCGTCCGGTCAGATCCAGACGGGTGATCAGGGCCGCAACGGTCTCGCCGTCGGGCAGTTCAAGGGACTCGCCGTTCAACTGAATGCGCATGCGTAACGCCGCCATCATTTTTAGGGGCTGGCATTCTAGCCCGATCATGACCTAAAGGTCAGTACCAAGCGTCAAGCGGTTGGTTGCAGGCGCCAGGCGGCGAGCCCCAGGCAAACCCATCCGGCCAGAAATGCCAGGCCACCGAATGGGGTGATGATGCCGAGCTTGCTGATGCCGGTGGTGGTCAGCACGTAAAGGCTGCCGGAGAACAGCAGGATGCCGACGGTGAACGACACGCCGGCCCAAGCAACCAGCCGACCCTGAATCTGCGTGGCCAACAGCGCCACACCGAACAGCGCCAGGGTGTGCACCAATTGATAGGTGACGCCGGTGTGGAAAATTGCCAGATACTCGGGTGTCAGGCGGTTTTTCAGGCCGTGGGCTGCGAATGCGCCCAAAGCGACCCCGGTAAAACCAAAAAAAGCGGCCAGCATCAAAAAGCTACGCAGCATTGGGAACTCCAGTCAGACGCAATCGGCAGGGTCTGTATAATGGCCCGCTCCACCGGTTCGGCCAAGCCATCTCTATGCTGCGTACTATTTTCCGTCGTCTCACGAAGGCCCTGCTCTGGTTCGCGGGCGGCAGCATTTTGCTGGTGCTGGTGTTTCGCTTCGTGCCGCCGCCGGGCACGGCGTTGATGGTCGAGCGCAAAGTCGAATCCTGGGTCGATGGCGAGCCGATTGACCTGCAACGTACCTGGAAGCCATGGGACGAGATCTCCGACGACCTCAAAGTCGCGGTCATGGCCGGTGAGGATCAGAAATTTCCCGAGCATTGGGGCTTTGACTTCAGTGCGATTCAGGCCGCGTTGGCGCACAACGAACTGGGCGGCTCGATTCGCGGCGCCAGCACTTTGAGCCAGCAAGTGTCGAAAAACCTGTTTCTGTGGGCCGGGCGCAGCTATCTGCGTAAAGGCCTGGAGGCGTGGTTTACCGCGCTGATCGAGGTGTTCTGGCCCAAGCAGCGGATTCTTGAGGTGTATCTGAACAGTGTCGAGTGGGATGACGGGGTGTTTGGCGCCGAAGCCGCAGCCCGCCATCACTTTGGCGTGAGCGCGAAGTCGCTGTCACGGCAACAGGCGAGTTATCTGGCCGCCGTTCTACCGAATCCTCGCGTCTGGAGTGCCAGCCATCCGACCGCTTATGTGTCGCGGCGGGCCGGGTGGATTCGGCAGCAAATGAGTCAGTTGGGTGGGGATAGCTATTTGCTGGGGCTGAATGATTCGCGGCGGGCACCGTGGTCTGAATAACGCTGAAGATTCCCTGTGGGAGCGAGCTTGCTCGCGAATGCGGTGGATCATTCAGCGGTGGCGGTGACTGGCATTCCGCCTTCGCGAACAAGCTCGCTCCCACATGGGTTTTGTGTGAAGCCTGAAATGAAAAACGCCCCGATCATCGCTGATCGGGGCGTTTTTTATTGCCTGCTCGCCGGTTATGCGGCGATCGACAACTTGAGCTTGTTCATCGCGCTCTTCTCGAGCTGACGGATCCGCTCGGCCGACACGTTGTACTTCTGCGCCAGATCGTGCAGCGTGGCCTTCTCTTCTGCCAGCCAGCGCTGGTAGAGGATGTCGCGGCTACGTTCGTCCAGCACTTCCAGCGCTTCGTGCAGGTTGCTGTTGGAGTTGTCGCTCCAGTCGGCATCTTCCAGTTGACGCGCCGGGTCGTACCGGTGGTCTTCCAGATAGTTGGCCGGCGACTGGAAAGCGCTGTCGTCGTCGGCTTCAGCAGCCGGGTCGAAGGCCATGTCATGGCCGGTCAGGCGACTTTCCATCTCGCGCACTTCACGCGGTTCAACGCCAAGGCTTTCCGCCACGCGGTGGACTTCCTCGTTGTTCAGCCACGCCAGACGTTTCTTCTGGCTGCGCAGGTTGAAGAACAGCTTGCGCTGGGCCTTGGTGGTCGCGACTTTCACAATGCGCCAGTTGCGCAGGATGAACTCGTGAATTTCCGCCTTGATCCAGTGCACGGCGAACGACACCAGACGCACACCCATTTCCGGGTTGAAGCGCTTTACGGCTTTCATCAGGCCGACGTTACCTTCCTGGATCAGGTCAGCCTGAGCCAGACCGTAACCGGAATAGCTACGGGCGATATGTACGACAAAACGCAGGTGGGCGAGCACCATCTGCCGAGCCGCCCCCAAATCCTGCTCATAGTAGAGACTCTCGGCCAGTTCACGCTCCTGCTCCGGCGTCAGCAATGGAATGCTGTTGACGGTGTGCACGTAGGCTTCCAGGTTCGCACCCGGAACCAACGCATACGCAGGCTGCAAAGAATTGGTCATACGAAAAAACCTCCCACTTACATACTCGTGCCTCTCGGCACTGCGAAAAATTGACCGGAAACTCAAGTACAAGTTCCCAAAAAACCGTAAGGCCAATCACGCGCAAAAAAGATTCTACTTCGGCGCCAGCTCCCTGAGATGGCGTGCGACTGCAATCCATGCACCGATATAACCCAACAGCACCGCGCCAAGCAAGAGCGACAGACCGTCGGCAACTGGCACTCCGGCCAGCGCGAAATCACTGCCGTACAAGCCGGCCAGTCCAACCACCGCGTCGTTCAGCCAGTTCAGGCCGAACGCCAATACACCCCAGGACAACAGCCCCGCACCGAAGCCATACAACGCCCCCATATAAAGGAAGGGGCGTCGCACATAGCTGTCAGTGCCGCCGACGAGTTTAATCACTTCTATCTCGGTGCGGCGGTTTTCAATATGAAGACGAATGGTATTGCCTATCACCAAAAGTAATGCAGAAACCAAAAGCACCGTCAGACCGAAAACAAAACGGTCCCCAAGCTTGAGGATGGCAGCCAGACGCTCGACCCAGACTAGATCAAGTTGCGCCTGTTGTACCTTGGGCAGCTCGGAAAGTTTTTGTCTTAATGCTTCCAGGGTCGGCTTGTCGACTTCGTTCGGGGTGACCAGCACCACGCCCGGCAACGGGTTCTCCGGCAGCTCGCGCAGGGCTTCGCCCAGTCCGGACTGTTGCTGGAACTCTTCCAGCGCCTGATCGCGGCCGACATATTCAGCATCAGCTACGCCGGGCATGCCTTTGATCTGTTCACGCAACGACTCGCCCTGCTCCGGGCTGGCATCGAGTTGCAGATACAAGGATATCTGCGCCGCCCGCTGCCACGAACCACCGAGACGCTCGACGTTGTTAAGCAACAGCGAAAGCCCCATCGGCAGGCTCAGCGCGACCGCCATCACCATGCAGGTGAAGAAACTGCCGATCGGCTGTTTGCCGAGACGGCGCAGGCTGTCGAGCAGGCTGGCGCGATGGCTTTCGACCCAGGCACGGAACAGCGTGGCGAAATCCGGACCGTCGTCCTCGTCGTGCTTTTTCTTCTTTGGCGGCTGCGGGTCGGCGGCTTTCGGGGCCACGCGCTCGGAAACCTTCGGACTGCGTGTTGCACTCATACCCCGGCCTCCCCGTCGCCGATCAATCGGCCGCGTTGCAGGGTCAGCATGCGGTGCCGCATGCGTGCGATCAGCGCCAGGTCGTGACTGGCGATCAGCACGCTGGTGCCCAAACGATTGATGTCTTCGAACACGCCCATGATTTCCGCCGCCAGACGCGGGTCGAGGTTACCGGTCGGTTCGTCCGCGAGCAGCAAGGCCGGACGGTGAACGATGGCGCGGGCAATGCCGACGCGCTGTTGCTGACCGGTGGACAGGTCGCCCGGGTACAGATCGGTTTTATCCGACAGCGCCACGCGCTCCAGCGCCGAATCGACACGCTTGGCGATTTCGGCCTTGGACAGCCCGAGAATCTGTAGCGGCAAGGCGACGTTGTTGAACACCGTACGATCGAACAGCAACTGGTGATTCTGGAACACCACGCCGATCTGCCGGCGCAGGAACGGTATCTGCGCGTTGCTGATGGTGCTCAGGTCTTGCCCGGCCAGCAGCAGTTTGCCGCTGGTCGGACGTTCCATCGCCAGCAACAGGCGCAACAACGTGGATTTACCGGCACCGGAGTGGCCGGTGACAAACAAGAACTCGCCACGACGGACTCGAAAGCTCAGCTCATGCAAGCCGACGTGACCGTTCGGGTAGCGTTTACCGACCTGTTCGAAACGAATCATGAACGCTCCCGCTCGGCAAACAGTGCCTGGACAAAGGGTTCGGCTTCAAAGGTACGCAAGTCGTCGATGCCTTCACCGACGCCGATGTAGCGGATCGGCAGACCAAACTGCTTGGCCAGGGCGAAGATCACCCCGCCTTTAGCGGTACCGTCGAGCTTGGTCAGCGCCAGGCCGGTCAGTTCGACGGTCTGGTTGAATTGCTTGGCCTGATTGATGGCGTTCTGACCAGTACCGGCGTCGAGCACCAGCAGCACTTCGTGCGGCGCGTCGGCGTCGAGCTTGCCGATGACCCGGCGAACCTTTTTCAGTTCTTCCATCAGGTTGTCTTTGGTGTGCAGACGACCAGCAGTGTCTGCGATCAACACGTCAATGCCACGGGCCTTGGCGGCTTGCACGGCGTCGAAGATCACCGAAGCCGAGTCGGCGCCGGTGTGCTGAGCGATGACCGGGATCTTGTTGCGCTCGCCCCAGACCTGCAATTGCTCCACGGCAGCAGCGCGGAAGGTGTCACCGGCGGCGAGCATGACTTTCTTGCCTTCCAGTTGCAGCTTCTTCGCCAATTTACCGATGGTGGTGGTTTTGCCGGCGCCGTTGACGCCAACCACCAGAATCACAAATGGCTTGTTCTGCGAGACGATCTTCAGCGGTTGTTCGACCGGTTTGAGCATCGCGGCCAGTTCGGCCTGCAGGGATTTGTACAGCGCGTCGGCGTCGGCCAGCTCTTTGCGGGCGACCTTCTGGGTCAGGCGCTGGATGATCTGCGTGGTAGCTTCGACACCGACGTCGGCGGTGAGCAGACGGGTTTCGAGGTCATCGAGCAGATCGTCGTCAATGGTTTTGCGGCCGAGGAACAGGCTGGCCATGCCCTCGCCGATGCTGGCGCTGGTTTTCGACAGGCCTTGCTTGAGGCGGGCGAAGAAACCGGCTTTGGTTTCTTCGGTGCGTGGGGCTTCGACTGGGGTCTCGGCAACCACCTCGACTGGCACGACTGCAGCAACCGCTACAGGTGCAGGTGCAGGTGCAGGCTCGGGTTGTTGAATGACCGGGGCAACGGGGGCGACAACCACCGGAGCAACAGGCTCAGGCGCAATAATTTCAGGAGCAGCTTCAGCCACAACCGGCACAGGCTCGATAATCGGCTCAACCACTGGCGCCGGCGCCACTTCAGGCACAAACGCAGCAGCCGCAGGAATCACTGGCGTAACGTGCGGCGCAGCCTCTTCAACCAACGCCACCGGCTCTTCCGCCACAGGCAAGGTCAGCCATGGCTCAGCCGCCAGGGTCAGCGGCAGTTCAGCCGCCACAGGCGCTTCGGGCTCTGGCTCTGGCTCAACCGGTTGCAACACCGGCTCGGCAATCGGCAGAACGATCGGTGCCGGCTCTTCTTCTATCACCGGAGCAGGTTCCGGCGCAGGCTCAGGAATCGCAGGCGGCTGTTCGACAACGGGTTCCTGCGGTTTCTTACGCAGCCATCCGAACAGGCTTTTCTTCTCGCCAGCCGCAGCTGGGGTCTTCTTGTCGTCGTTGGAACCAAACATGGAGGACGGCTATCTCACGGTAGCGACGCGCCATAAGGGCGCCCCGGCAAATAAATATTCGATGCAGAACAGACTGTGTTTCATCCAGCTTGTTCACGCGCAACATTTTGTCGAGGCGCCACGGGCACCCCAAAGGTCGATTAATACGAAGGACTGGAACGGCATCGTCGGCGAAAACGCAGAGTTTAACTGACAAACTCAAAGCTTCTGCCGGGAACCCATACAACCTATCGACCGATCAGTGGCTTGATAGGCGTGGCCGCCAGTAAAACGGATCAGTATCCTAGCACCCTCTCGCCCGCCGACGCTAAGACCAAGCGGGCAGCCCAACAGGTTAAAAAACGAATGAATGCTCTAGCCCGCCGCGCTGCAGGCCTGCTGCTCAGCACAGTCTGCCTGCCCCTTTCGGCCCTGGCGGCCGACCCGCAACCGACTCACGAATTCACCCTCGACAACGGCCTCAAGGTCGTCGTGCGCGAAGACCATCGCGCGCCGGTGGTGGTCTCGCAGGTCTGGTACAAGGTCGGTTCCAGCTACGAAACCCCGGGCCAGACCGGTCTGTCTCACGCGCTTGAGCACATGATGTTCAAGGGCAGCGAGAAAGTCGGCCCCGGCGAAGCCTCGCTGATCCTGCGTGATCTGGGCGCTGAAGAGAACGCCTTCACCAGCGACGACTTCACCGCCTATTACCAGGTGCTGGCCCGCGACCGTCTGGGCGTAGCCTTCGAACTGGAAGCCGACCGCATGGCCAATCTGCGCCTGCCGGCCGACGAGTTCGCCAAGGAAATCGAAGTCATCAAGGAAGAGCGCCGCTTGCGCACCGATGACAAGCCGATGTCCAAGGCCTACGAGCGCTACAAGGCCATGGCCTACCCGGCCAGCGGTTACCACACGCCGACCATCGGCTGGATGGCCGACCTCGACCGCATGAAAGTCGAAGAGCTGCGCCACTGGTACCAATCCTGGTACGTGCCGAACAACGCCACGCTGGTCGTAGTCGGTGACGTTACTCCGGACGAAGTGAAAACCCTCGCCCAGCGCTATTTCGGCCCGATCGCCAAGCGCGACGTGCCACCGGCGAAAAAACCACTGGAACTGGCCGAACCCGGCGAACGCCAGATCACCCTGCACGTGCAGACGCAGTTGCCTAGCCTGATGCTCGGCTTCAACGTGCCAAGCATCGCCACCGCTGAAGACAAGCGCTCGGTCAACGCCCTGCGACTGATCTCGGCGCTGCTCGACGGCGGTTACAGCGGTCGTATCCCGACGCAACTGGAGCGCGGTGAAGAGCTGGTTTCCGGCGGATCGTCGAGCTACGACGCCTACACCCGTGGCGACAGCCTGTTCACCCTGTCGGCAACCCCGAACACGCAGAAGAAAAAGACCATCGCGCAAGCCGAGGCCGGTTTGTGGACACTGCTCGAACAACTGAAAACCACCGCGCCGTCCGCTGAAGAACTGGAGCGCGTGCGAGCACAAGTGATTGCCGGTCTGGTCTTCGAACGTGATTCGATCACCAGCCAGGCCACCGCCATCGGCCAACTGGAAACCGTCGGCCTGTCGTGGAAACTGATGGACACTGAACTGGCCGATCTGGAAAGCGTGACCCCGCAAGACATCCAGAACGCCGCCAAGCTGTATTTCACCCGCGAACGTCTCAGCGTCGCCCACGTCCTGCCACTGGAGACGACTCATGAGTAAGCGCAAATCCCCACGCCTGCTGCTCGGCCTGATCGCCGTGGCGGTGATCGGCTCTGCCGCGTTCTACCTGTCGCCGGGCGCTGACAGCAATGCCAGCGAAGCCCTCGACAACGCCAAGTCCAGCCAGAAGCTGCAATCGCTCACCGAACTCGACGGCAAGGCCCCGGCCAGCCGCAAGCTCGACGTGCAAACCTGGAACACCGCCGAGGGCGCGAAGGTGCTGTTCGTCGAAGCCCACGAACTGCCAATGTTCGACATGCGCCTGATCTTCGCCGCCGGCAGCAGCCAGGACGGCAATGCGTCGGGACTGGCGGTGTTGACTAACGCAATGCTCAACGAAGGTGTCGCCGGCAAAGACGTCGGCGCCATCGCGCAAGGCTTCGAAGGCCTCGGTGCGGATTTCGGCAACGGTGCGTTCAAGGACATGGCGCTGGCCTCGCTGCGCAGCCTGAGTGCTGCCGACAAGCGTGAGCCTGCTTTGAAGCTGTTCTCGGAAGTCATCGGCAAACCGACCTTCCCGGCCGACTCGTTCGCGCGCATCAAGAACCAGATGCTCGCCGGTTTCGAATACCAGAAACAGAACCCCGGCAAACTCGCCAGCCTCGAGCTGATGAAGCGTCTGTATGGCGATCACCCGTACGCGCATTCGAGTGATGGCAATCCACAGAGCGTGCCGAAAATTACCCTTGCGCAGTTGCGTGAGTTCCACGCCAAGGCTTACGCCGCTGGCAACGTGGTCATCGCGCTGGTCGGCGACCTGTCGCGTGCGGAGGCCGAGTCGATTGCCAATCAGGTTTCCAGCGCACTGCCCAAAGGCCCGGCACTGGCGAAGATCGCTCAGCCGCAGGAGCCGAAGGCCAGCACTGGCCATATCGAATTCCCGTCGAAGCAAACCAACCTGATGCTCGCGCAACTGGGCATCGACCGTGACGATCCGGATTACGCGGCGCTGTCGATGGGCAACCAGATCCTCGGTGGCGGCGGTTTCGGTACGCGCCTGATGAGCGAAGTGCGTGAGAAACGTGGCCTGACCTACGGCGTGTACTCCGCGTTTAGCCCGATGCAGGCGCGCGGCCCGTTCATGATCAACCTGCAAACCCGCGCGGAAATGAGCGAAGGCACCCTGAAACTGGTGCAGGACGTGCTCGCCGACTATCTGAAACCCGGGCCGACGCAGAAAGAGCTCGACGATGCCAAACGCGAACTGGCCGGCAGCTTCCCGCTGTCCACCGCGAGCAATGCCGATATCGTCGGCCAACTCGGCGCGATGGGCTTCTATAATCTGCCGCTGAGCTACCTGGACGATTTCATGCGTCAGTCGCAAAGCCTGACCGTGGAACAAGTCCGCGACGCCCTGAACAAACACCTGAGCACGGACAAAATGGTCATCGTCACCGCTGGCCCGACCGTGCCGCAAAAGCCGTTACCGGCCCCATCTGATAAACCTGCCGAGCAACCGCTCGGGGTTCCGGAGCATTAATGGCAACTCGTACCCCTAAAAAGCCTGCGCATAACGTCCACAACGGTGTGAATCAGTTGCGCATCATTGGCGGCCAATGGCGCAGCCGCAAGCTGAGTTTCCCCGACGCGCCGGGCCTGCGCCCGACGCCGGATCGCGTGCGTGAAACCCTGTTCAACTGGCTCGCACCGTACGTTGAAGGGGCCAAGGTGCTTGATCCGTTCGCCGGCAGCGGCGCGCTGTTTCTCGAAGCACTGTCCCGTGGCGCGGCCATGGGTCAGGCGCTGGATGCCAGCAACATTGCGGTGTCCAGCCTGAAAGAACACCTCGGCACCCTGCGCTGCACCAACGGTCAGGTACAAACGGCTGATGCCCTGCGTTATCTGGAAACCCAGACCGCCAGCGCGTTCGACCTGGTATTCCTCGACCCGCCGTTCAACCAGAACCTGCTGCCGACCGTTTGCGCCTTGCTCGAAGAGCGTCAGTGGCTGGCGCCCGACTCGTGGATCTACACTGAAAGCGAAACGGCGCCATCGACGCTGGGCCTGCCGGGCAACTGGCGCCTGCACCGCGAACAGAAATCCGGCCGGGTTTACTACGCGCTGTGGCAACGTACGGCAGAGATCGCCGGTTAACCGACCGGCCTGAATATGCGGCGCCCCTTCCAACAGGGTCGCCGCTCTGCATCGAGAACCATCGTGTCCGCCTCTTCAGAACGCTTCAACCCCGCCTTCGGCCTCGGCAATCCGCACCTGCAAACCCTGTGGGGGCCGCTGTGGCGCAAAACCGTGCATATCGAGCGTGAACGCGAACGCCTGTGGCTGGAGGATGGCGACTTCCTCGACCTCGACTGGCACGGCCCGCACACCGCCGATGCACCACTGGTGCTGGTGCTGCATGGGCTGACCGGCTCTTCCAATTCGCCTTATGTAGCGGGTATCCAAAAGGCCTTGGCCGCTCAAGGCTGGGCAAGTGTCGCGTTGAACTGGCGCGGCTGCTCGGGCGAGCCGAATCTGCTGCCGCGCAGCTATCACTCCGGCGCCAGCGAAGACCTCGGCGAAACCATCAAACACCTGCGGGCGAAACGACCGCTGGCACCGCTGTACGCCGTCGGCTACTCCTTGGGCGGCAACGTGCTGCTCAAACATCTTGGGGAAACCGGCAGCGCCAGCGGTGTACTCGGCGCGGTGGCGGTGTCGGTGCCGTTTCGCCTCGATCAATGCGCCGACCGCATCGGCCAAGGATTTTCCAAGGTCTATCAAGCGCACTTCATGCGCGAGATGGTCGCCTATATCAAGAACAAGCAACGGCAGTTTCAGCATGACGGGCGCGAAGACGGACTCGCCGCGCTGGCCGCCCTCGGTTCGCTGGAGAACATGCGCACCTTCTGGGATTTCGATGGCCGGGTGACCGCGCCGTTGCACGGCTTCAATGATGCCGAGGATTATTATCGTCGCGCCTCAAGCCGCTATTTCCTCGGTGAGATCCGCACGCCGACCCTGATCATTCAAGCGGCGGACGATCCGTTCGTGTTCCCGCACAGTTTGCCGCAAGCCAGCGAGCTGTCGGCCTCAACGGCATTTGAGTTGCAGCCACGCGGCGGTCACGTCGGTTTTGTCGACGGCTCAGTGCGCCAACCCGGCTACTATCTCGAACGCCGCATCCCGCAATGGCTGGCCAGCCTGCCCGCGTGAGCGATCAGGGCGAGTCGATCCGTTTCTGGCAAACCGCGCCGCTGGCCGGGGTCGAGTTGCTGTCGGCGCGCTACATCGAGCATCGTTTCGCCCCGCATGTGCACGATGGATTCGTGATCGGCATGATCATGGCCGGAGCTCAGCGTTATCGCTATCGCGGCGCCGAACATCTGGCCGGCAGCGGCACACTGGTGTTGATCAATCCGGACGAGCTGCACACCGGGCACAAAGGCACCGAGGACGGCTGGCTGTACCGGGCGTTTTATCCCGATACCGCGCAAATCGTCTCGCTGCTGGATGAGCTGGAACTGTCCACCAGCAACCTGCCGGCGTTCGGCGCCACGTTGTATCGCGATGCGGATCTGGTCAACGGCTTTGCGCAGTTGCACCGATTACTCGAAAGCCCGGCCAGCGCACTGCAACAGCAAACGCTGTGGCGCGAGATGATGTTGCTGCTGTTGCAGCGCCATGCGGCAGTGCCGGTGCCCGGTCGAGCCGGCAAGGAACACCGCGCGGTGCTGTTGGGCAAAGAACTGTTGCACGCGCAACTGGCAGCGCCACCGTCACTGGAAGAACTGGCGGCGGCGGTCAATCTGTCGCCGTTCCATTTCGCCCGGGTGTTCCGCCGCGCCACCGGCATGCCGCCGCACACCTGGCTGATGCAGCAACGCATCGCCCAGGCGCGGGCGCTGTTGCAGCACGGTTGCCTGCCAGTGGAGGTCGCCACGCAATTGGGTTTTGCCGACCAGAGCCATTTGAGTCGGCAATTCAAACAGGCTTATGGCGTCGGACCCGCCGCGTACCGCAGCGCCCGGATGGAAAGCTAAAAGATCGCAGCCTTCGGCAGCCCCTACAGAGAAATGCATTCCAATGTAGGAGCTGCCGAAGGCTGCGATCTTTTGATCTTATTCGCCGGTGGCGATGCCGCGAGCCGGTTCGTTGATCCACTCGCTCCACGATCCGGCATACAACGAACCCAACGGATAACCCGCCAGGCACAACGCAAACAGGTTGTGACACGCCGTCACGCCAGAACCGCAATAGGCAACCAGATCCGCTGGCGAGCGTTCACCGATCTTGGCGGCAAAACGCTGTTTGAGCTGTTCCGCTGACAGGAATCGCCCATCGCTGCCGAGGTTATCGGTGAACGCCGCGCATTGCGCACCCGGAATATGCCCGGCAATCGGATCGATCGGCTCGACCTCGCCTTTGAAACGCGGCAAGCCCCGGGCATCGATCAACGTCAGCGTCGGTTGGCCGAGGCGCTGTTGCAGTTGCTCGGCGCTGAGGAGCAGGCTCATATCCGGCTGACCACTGAAATTGCCACGGGTAACCGTCGGCGCATCCAGGCTCAGCGGCAGCCCCGCCGCATGCCACGCCTTGAGCCCGCCATCGAGAATGAACACGCCATCGCGCTTGCCCAGCCACGCCAGCAACCACCACGCCCGCGCCGCGTAGGCACCGGGACCGTCGTCGTACAAAACCACCTCGCTGTCGTTGTTGATGCCCCACGCCTGCAGCCGCTCGATCAACGCCGCCGGCTCGGGCAACGGATGACGGCCAGTCACGCCTTTGACCACAGTGCCGCTGAGGTCACGCTCAAGGTCGGCGAAGCTCGCCCCGTCAATGTGCCCTTCGGCATAGCTGCGCTGCCCGTAGTCCGGGTCTTCGAGGGCAAAACGACAATCGAGAATCACCAGCCGCGGCTGCGCCTTGCGGGCATCCAGTGCTTCGGGGCTGATCAGTTGCGCAATCGGCATAGCGGGCTCCTGGGGGATTTCAACAGAACGGTTTATTTCACGTCTTCGAGGGCCTGGGCCAGCGGCACGTAGAACTCCTCGAACAACGCATTGACCTCGTCACGCGCCTGCTCAGTGACAAACCCGGCTTCCAGCACCAGCACCTGATAGACGCCACGTTTAATGGCTTGCTCACTGAGGTGGTTGGAGTTTTCCCGGGTGGTGCACAGGAAGCGCACCCACGACGTCAGGATGATCCAGGCATTGAGGGTCAGGGATTCGATCTGCACGCGATCCATATCGAGGATCCCGGCGGCGACAAAACCTTCGTAGATCGCCGCGCCTTGAATCACGCAGCGCTGGGAAAAGCGTCGATAGCGGGCAGCCAGCTCCGGATCGCTGTCGAGCAGATGCTCGAGATCGCGGTGCAGAAAGCGGTAGCGCCACATCGCCGAGAGCAGTTCCTTGAGATAGAAACGCTTGTCCTCGACCGTCGCCGCACGCCCCTGCGGCGGGCGCAGAAAGCTGTCCACGAGGCTTTCGTACTCACTGAACAACACGGCGATGATCGCCTGCTTGTTGGGGAAGTGGTAGTACAGGTTGCCCGGAGAAATCTCCATATGGGCGGCAATGTGATTGGTGCTGATGCTGCGCTCGCCCTGCTGATTGAACAGCTCAAGGCTGTTCAGCACGATACGCTCGCTGGTTTTTATTCGTGGGGCCATGGCTTGAGCTTTAATTCAGAGTGCGTTGGGGGGCATCTTACGACCTAACCGGAAATGGATAAAACAATGCTGTGCAAGGAAGTCATTTGACTTTCTAGAGCATAGACTCTAAAAAGTTCGTCACTACAATAAATCCGGAGCAGACCATGACTGCCGACATTGCTTACCTGCAAACGCTGCAACAACCGCTGGCCGAGCTGGACCGGTTGTTCGAGGCGCAGCGGGCCGCGTATGCCGCCAATCCGATGCCGCCCGCCGCTCAGCGCCAGCAATGGCTCAAAGCGCTGAGTGATTTGCTCAGCCGTGAGCGGCAAGCATTGATCGCGGCGATCAGCTCCGACTTCAGCCATCGTAGCGCCGATGAAACCCTGCTCGCCGAACTGATGCCGAGCCTGCACGGCATTCATTACGCCAGCCGTCATCTCAAGGGCTGGATGAAAGCCTCGCGGCGCAAGGTCGGCATGGCATTCCAGCCGGCGTCGGCGAAAGTCGTGTATCAGCCCTTGGGTGTGGTCGGCGTCATCGTGCCGTGGAATTACCCGTTGTATCTGGCCGTCGGCCCGCTGGTCGGCGCCTTGGCGGCGGGCAATCGAGTGATGCTCAAACTCAGCGAATCGACCCCGGCCACCGGCTTGTTGCTCAAAGAATTGCTGGCGCGGATCTTCCCCGAAGATCTGGTCTGCGTGGTGCTCGGTGAAGCCGACATCGGCGTAGCGTTCTCCCGTCTGCGCTTTGATCACTTGCTGTTTACCGGCGCCACCAGCATCGGCAAACACGTGATGCGCGCCGCCGCCGAAAACCTCACCCCGGTGACACTGGAACTGGGCGGCAAGTCGCCAGCTATCGTCTCCCGCGATGTGCCGCTCAAGGATGCCGCCGAGCGCATCGCTTTCGGCAAAACCCTCAACGCCGGGCAGACCTGCGTCGCACCGGATTACGTGCTGGTCCCGGAAGACCGGGTCGGTGGCTTCGTCGAAGCCTATCGCCAGGCCGTGCAGGGTTTTTATCCGACGCTCACCGACAACCCGGACTACACGGCGATCATCAACGAACGTCAATTGGCGCGACTCAACGGCTACGTCAGCGATGCCACCAGCAAGGGCGCGCTGTTGATTCCGCTGTTCGAGCAGGGCCAGGGCCGACGCATGCCGCACAGTGTGCTGCTGAATGTCAGCGACGAGATGACGGTGATGCAGGACGAAATCTTCGGCCCGCTGCTGCCGATCGTGCCGTATCAGGATCTGGAGCAGGCATTTGCTTACATCAATCAGCGGCCACGTCCTCTGGCTCTTTACTACTTTGGCTACGACAAACGCGAACAGAACCGTGTGCTGCACGAAACCCATTCCGGCGGCGTGTGCCTGAACGACACGTTGCTGCATGTGGCGCAGGACGATATGCCGTTCGGCGGCATCGGCGCTTCGGGCATGGGTCACTACCACGGTCACGAAGGCTTTCTGACCTTCAGCAAAGCTAAGGGCGTGCTGATTAAACAACGCTTCAACGCAGCCCGACTGATCTACCCGCCCTACGGCAAATCGATTCAGAAGCTGATCCAGAAGTTGTTCATTCGCTAAACCTTCGTCATCGCCGGGTAATAAAAATAATGCACCCAAGCCTGACCGAAACACCTGCCCTGTCCCGCCGCGGCCTGCTGAAATTCAGCCTCGGCGCCACGGCGTTGCTTGCCACCGCCGGACTCGGCGCCAGCCTCAGTGGCTGTTCGTCGAGCGTCGCGGCCAACGGCTTTGTCTCGTTGCGTGACGGCGATCTGCTTTTTCTGCGCGCACTGATCCCGGTGATGCTCGACGGCGCGGTGGCAGCCGAGAGGATGCCGAGCGCGGTTGATGGCACGCTCAAGTCGCTGGACTACAGCCTCGACCACCTGTCGCCGGAAATGCTCAAGCTCACACGACAACTGTTCGATGTACTCGGCATGGCCGTGACGCGCGGACCACTCACCGGGATCTGGGGCAGTTGGGAGAACGCCAGTGCCGAGGCCATGCGGCATTTCCTTGATCGCTGGGAAAACAGTTCGCTGAACCTACTGCGCATGGGGCATAGCTCGTTGCAGCAGATGGTGATGATGGCCTGGTATACCCGCGCGGAGTCGTGGGCGCATTGCGGTTATCCAGGGCCGCCTAGCGTCTGAAACCGTGTCGCTCCCTTCGCGAGCAGGCTCGCTCCCACAGGGGGCGGCCGCCACATCGCCGCATCCAAAAATAATAAAGAGAACCTGATCGATGCCCGTACCCGACCCGTTCCGCGAAGGCCTCGCCCGAGGCTGGAAAACCTACAACGGCGCACAGCTGAGCGATGACCTCACCCTTGAAGCAGACGTAGCGATCATCGGCAGCGGCGCTGGTGGCGGCACCAGCGCGGAAATCCTCAGCGCTGCCGGATACAAAGTGCTGCTGATCGAAGAAGGCCCGCTGAAAACCAGTTCCGATTTCAAAATGCTTGAAGACAAGGCTTACAGCAGCCTCTATCAGGAGGGCATCGGCCGCATGAGCAAGGACGGCGCGATCACCATCCTCCAGGGCCGCGCAGTTGGCGGCACCACGCTGATCAACTGGACCTCGAGTTTTCGCACGCCGGAGCCGACCCTCGAACACTGGGCCAAAGAGCATAACGTCAAAGGCCACAGCCCCGCCGAGATGGCGCCGTGGTTCGAAAAAATGGAACAGCGCCTCGGCGTCGCCCCTTGGATGGTTCCGCCCAATGCCAACAACGACGTGATCCGCAAAGGCTGTGAGCAACTCGGCTACAGCTGGCACGTGATCCCGCGCAACGTGCGCGGCTGCTGGAACCTCGGTTACTGCGGCATGGGCTGCCCGACCAACGCCAAGCAATCGATGATGGTCACGACCATTCCGGCGACGCTGGAAAAGGGCGGCGAGCTGCTTTATCTGGCCCGCGCAGAGAAGCTGCTGATCGATGGCGACAAAGTCACTGGCCTGCAATGCGTGGCGATGGATGAGCGCTGTGTTGAACCGACCGGGCGCAAGATCAGCGTCAAGGCGCGGCATTACGTATTGGCCGGAGGCGGCATCAACAGCCCGGCCCTGTTGCTGCGTTCGGACGCGCCGGATCCGCATAAAACCCTGGGAAAACGCACCTTCCTGCACCCGGTGAACATGTCCGCAGCGCGTTTCGACGAAGTCATCAATCCGTTCTACGGGGCGCCGCAGTCGATCTATTCCGATCATTTCCAATGGAAGGATGGCACCACCGGGCCAATGGCCTTCAAACTTGAAGTGCCGCCGCTGCACCCGGCGCTGGCGGCCACCCTGCTCGGTGGCTTTGGTGAGGAAAGTGCGCAACACATGGCTGACCTGCCACACACCCACGCCATGCTGGCCTTGCTGCGCGACGGTTTTCACCCGGACAGCACGGGCGGTGCAGTCGAGTTGCGGAGCGATGGTTCGCCGGTGCTCGACTATCAGGTTTCGCCCTACGCCTGGGAAGGCCTGCGCCGGTCCTTTCTTGTCATGGCCGAAATCCAGTTCGCCGGCGGCGCCAAAGCGGTGATGCCGATGCACGCCGACGCCCGTTACGTGAAGACCCTGGCCGAGGCACGCACGCTGATCGATGGTTTGAGCCTCGAGTTGTATCGCACGCGTCTGGGCAGCGCGCATGTCATGGGCGGCTGCGCGATGGGTGAAGACCCGAAAAGCGCGGTCACCGACAGTCTCGGCCGGCATCATCAACTGGCTAATCTGTCGATTCACGACGGCTCGCTGTTCCCCACCAGCATCGGTGCCAACCCGCAATTGTCGGTGTATGGCCTGACCGCGCAACTGGCGACATCCCTCGCCGATCGGCTGAGAAACCCGTGAAAAAACCGATTATTGCCATCGTCTATAGTGCTTTCTTACCCAACAGGCGACTTGGCCGACCGGGACGGCTGCGATACCATCCGACTCCCCAACGGACTCCCGCCAGGACGACGCGATGAACCGAGTGTTGTACCCAGGTACCTTCGACCCTATTACCAAGGGCCATGGCGATCTGGTCGAACGCGCCTCGCGCCTGTTCGATCACGTGATTATTGCGGTCGCTGCCAGCCCGAAGAAAAACCCGCTGTTCCCGCTGGAACAACGGGTCGAACTGGCTCGCGAGGTCACCAAACACCTGCCGAACGTGGAAGTGGTCGGCTTCTCGACGCTGCTGGCGCACTTCGCCAAAGAGCAGAATGCCAACGTGTTCCTGCGTGGTTTGCGCGCGGTGTCGGACTTCGAATACGAATTCCAGCTGGCCAATATGAACCGCCAGTTGGCCCCGGATGTGGAGAGTCTGTTTCTCACCCCGTCCGAGCGTTATTCGTTCATTTCCTCGACGCTGGTACGGGAAATTGCCGCGTTGGGTGGCGATATCAGCAAGTTCGTCCACCCCGCTGTGGCCGATGCGCTGACCCTGCGCTTCAAAAAGTAGGAGCTGCCGCAGGCTCGGGCTGCGATCCTGGCTGTTGATTACAGCCCTTGATCGCAGCTGCGTGCACTGCGCTCGCCAATGCGGCACAATTGCGCGCATTGATTTATAGCGCCCGGGCCTGCCGCCCCGGCTGGAGTTAGCATGTCCCTGATCATCACCGACGATTGCATCAACTGCGACGTCTGCGAACCCGAGTGCCCGAACGCCGCCATCTCCCAAGGCGAAGAGATCTACGTGATCGACCCGAACCTGTGCACCCAGTGCGTCGGCCACTACGACGAACCACAGTGCCAGCAGGTTTGCCCGGTGGATTGCATTCCGCTGGACGAGGCTCATCCGGAGACTGAAGAACAGTTGATGGAGAAGTACCGGAAGATTACCGGCAAGGCCTGATCCGCCGGATTTGTAGCGCTTTCTCGGGCCTCTTCGCGAGCAGGCTCGCTCCCACATTGGAATGCATTTCAAATTGTGGGAGCGAGCCTGCTCGCGAAAGGGCAATCAGCAGCTCCGCAAATCACTGGATCAGCTCACTCGCGCTGCTCAAACCCCTCCCCGATGCACCCCAGGCACCGCACAAAAGCGGCTTTCGCCGGATCGACCACCAACGCCTGCCCGGCATCGCCAATCCCGCCGCCCAGCGCGGTAAACGGCAATGACACGACAAACGCCCCCGCACCAATCACCGTCGCCACCACCAATAAAGGTCGGGCAATCAGCAAATCGCCGAGCATGGCGTACGCCGGGGGATTCTGGATGGTGTAGCGCGGGTCACCGCTGCCGTTTTCCGTGGCCTGAACAGCCAGACTGGAACACAGCAGCAGCGTAACAAAGAGGACTTGCAAGGATTTCATGGCACGATCCTTCGGGCTGAACAGTGAGACAACTCACTATAGACCGTAGGACTTTTTCAGCTTTTTACCTCAGCTCTGGCAGCGCGGGCAGAACACACTGGCACGCTGGCCTAGCTTCACTTCACGCAAGCCAGTGCCACAGACCTTGCAGTGTTCACCGCCACGGCCATAGACAAACAGCTCCTGCTGGAAATACCCCGGCTGACCGTCACCGCCAATGAAATCACGCAACGTTGTCCCGCCACGCTCGATGGCAGCGGCCAGAATGCGTTTGATCTCGATCGCCAGCTTCAGATAGCGCCCCCGGGAAATCCCACCGGCCTCGCGGCGCGGGTCGATCCCGGCAGCAAACAGCGCTTCGGTCGCATAGATATTGCCGACGCCCACGACCACCGCGTTGTCCATGATGAACGGTTTGACCGCCATCGAACGTCCCCGCGACAGCTGAAACAAACGCTCGCCATCGAACAGATCAGTCAGAGGCTCCGGGCCGAGGCGAATCAGCAGTTCATGATTGAGTGGATCATTGCTCCACAACATCGCGCCGAACCGTCGCGGGTCGGTGTAACGCAGCGCCAGACCTGACTCCAGCTCGATGTCGACGTGTTCGTGCTTGAGCGCCGGCAAACCGGCTTCGACCAGACGCAAATTGCCCGACATGCCCAAATGACTGATCAACGTGCCGACCTCGGCGTTGATCAGCAAATACTTGGCGCGGCGCTCGACCAGCACGATGCGCTGCCCCGACAGGCGCACATCGAGGTCTTCCGGGATCGGCCAGCGCAACCTCCGGTCGCGAACAATCACCCGACTGACACGTTGGCCTTCCAGATGCGGAGCAATCCCGCGACGAGTGGTTTCGACTTCCGGCAGTTCAGGCATAGCGTCCTCGAATCAATGCGCGCCGAGGTCGCGGATCGTTTGTTTGAGGGTTTCGAAGTCGTAATCCGACAGCCCTACATAGTCGAGTACCAACGGCCCGACGGCGTTCCATTCGAAATCTTCGGTCTGGTTGCCCAGTACCCGGTAAGACGCACAGATATGCTCGGCCATTTTCAGGATCGCC
Organism: Pseudomonas sp. MC6; assembly: GCF_054790575.1. NCBI lineage: Bacteria > Pseudomonadati > Pseudomonadota > Gammaproteobacteria > Pseudomonadales > Pseudomonadaceae > Pseudomonas > Pseudomonas sp. MC6. The sequence goes on along the minus strand of NZ_CP186504.1, from coordinate 5,448,440 downwards.
AAAAGATTTTTCAGTTGGCTGTTCTTTGACGACTCATCGCTGAATATCGCCAACGCGTTGTGGTGGTTGGCGATGGCGGCGCTGACATGCTCCGGCAGGCGCCAGGACTTGGCGGTGTAGTAGCCGACCACGGCGTGGTTGGTGTTGAACTCGCTGTTCTCGGTGTCGACCACCCGACATTCGGCGCTGGCATTGGCGTAAGCCTTTTCCAGCACCGTCATGTAAGTGGGGAACCGTTGCAGCATCAACGGCACGCCGCAATCGTGGAACAGACCCAAGGCGTATGCCTCGTCACCGGCTTGAGTACCGATACGTTTGGCCAGCGTCAGGCACGTCATCGCCACGTCCTGAGCGGTGTCCCAAAAACGGTTGAGGGTGACGATGGTGTCGTCGTTCATCTCGCCCTTGATCGACTGCGCGTTGATCAGGTTGATGATCGAGCGGCTACCCAACAGGTTCACCGCGCGCTGAATCGAGGTGATCTTGTTGCTCAGACCGTAATACGGCGAGTTGACGATTTTCAGCAGCGAGCCGGACAAACCCGGATCCTGAGCGATCAGTTTGGCGATCACCTCCAGGTCGGGGTCGGGCATGTACTGCTCCATTTGCAGATCCACCATGATCTGCGGTTGCGCCGGCACACTGATGCCTTGCAGCGATTGTTGAATCTGTTCGGTGGTCAGCTCTTGGGACATAAGTACACACTCTGGGACAGGCGGCGATTCTAACCTCTAAAAACCGCGAGACGACACACCAGTGGGCAATTGTCAGGAACTTTCATTCAGGCCACGGCTTCGGAATCTGTAATGCCCAACGGATCACTCCGACCCCTTGCGGCGGCAAACTCCCACAGACTCAGGAGCTTATCGATGGCCACTTCCCTCAACGGCAAACGTGTCGCCTTTTTGGTAACAGACGGTTTCGAGCAGGTCGAACTGACCGGTCCCAAGCAAGCATTGGAACAAGCCGGCGCTCAGGTCGATATCCTTTCCACCGAGGAAGGCAAGGTCAAAGGCTGGAACCACGACAAACCGGCGGATGATTTCAAGGTCGATCAGACCTTCCAGAGCGCCAGCAGTGAGCAGTACGACGCGATCGTCTTGCCGGGCGGCGTGCAGAACTCCGACACCATCCGCATCGATCAGGACGCCCAGCACTTGGTCAAGACCGGCGCCTCTGCCGGCAAACCGATTGCGGTGATCTGCCATGGCGGCTGGTTGCTCATCTCGGCAGGGCTGGTCAACGGTAAAACCATGACCAGTTACAAGACGCTCAAGGACGACCTGGTCAATGCCGGGGCCAATTGGGTCGATAAAGAAGTGGTCAAGGACGGTCACCTGATCAGCAGCCGTCAGCCGGATGATATTCCGGCGTTCAGCAAGGAGTTGATCAACGCACTGTCGGCGTAGCATTGGGGACCGCATTCGCGAGCAGGCTCGCTCCCACATTGGTCTTGTGTCGGTCACAAGCCCTTTGTGGGAGCGAGCTTGCTCGCGAAGGGACCATAGCGTTCATCGCTCATCAAACCCGACACAAGTCGCAACACGCTATACTCCCGCTCTTTTTTCCGGAGCGACGTCATGTCCCTGCCTAGCTTGCGCCTCAAAGCCAACGCCGACCGTCGCCTGCGCGCCGGTCACCTGTGGGTCTACAGCAACGAAATCGATGTAGCCGCCACCCCGTTGCACGGCTTCAATGCCGGCGATCAGGCCATCCTCGAAGCCGCCGGTGGCAAGCCATTGGGCATCGTGGCGATGAGCCCGAACAACCTGATCTGCGCCCGCCTGCTGTCGCGCGACACCAAAGTTGCGCTGGACAAATCGTTGCTGGTGCACCGCCTGAACGTGGCCCTGTCGCTGCGCGAGCGCCTGTTCGACAAACCGTTCTATCGCCTGGTTTACGGTGATTCCGACCTGTTGCCAGGTCTGGTGGTCGACCGTTTCGGCGACATCGTAGTCGTACAGATCGCCTCGGCGACCATGGAAGCGCATAAAGATGACGTGATCGCCGCGCTGACCCAAGTGCTCAAGCCAAGCGGCATCCTGTTCAAGAACGACTCCGCCGCGCGCGACGCCGAAGGCCTTAACCGCTACGTCGAAACCGTGTTCGGCCTGGTGCCGGAATGGGTGGCACTGGAAGAGAACGGCGTGAAGTTCGAAGCCCCGGTCATTCAGGGTCAGAAAACCGGCTGGTTCTACGACCACCGCATGAACCGCGCCCGCCTGGCCCCTTACGCCAAAGGCAAACGCGTTCTCGACCTCTATAGCTACATCGGTGGCTGGGGTGTGCAGGCTGCTGCGTTCGGCGCCAGCGAAGTGTTCTGCGTCGATGCTTCGGCTTTCGCTCTCGACGGTGTTGAGCGCAACGCTGCGCTGAACGGTTTCGCCGACAAGATGACCTGCATCGAAGGCGACGTCTTCGAAGCCTTGAAGGAGCTGAAAGCCAGCGAAGAACGCTTCGACGTGATCGTTGCCGATCCGCCGGCGTTCATCAAACGCAAGAAAGACATGAAAAACGGCGAAGGCGCCTACCGTCGCCTGAACGAGCAAGCCATGCGCCTGCTCAACAAGGACGGCATTCTGGTCAGCGCATCGTGCTCGATGCACCTGCCGGAAGATGACCTGCAGAACATCCTGCTGACCAGTGCCCGTCATCTGGACCGCAATATCCAGTTGCTCGAGCGTGGCGGTCAGGGTCCGGATCACCCGGTGCACCCAGCCATCGCTGAAACGCGCTACATCAAGAGCATCACCTGCCGCTTGCTACCCAACAGCTGATCCATGCGGATAACGGGGGAGCCAGCAGGCTCCCCTTTTTTTTGCGCGCATCCCTTTCTCCTCGCTACCCCCAGTACTTCCTACAATTTTTTTCTCGCTGACGTGCAGGATATTTCCTTACGTCTTTTAATTATTGAATATTACCCTACAAGTTTATTTTCGGCTAAAGACTGCTCCGACAAAATTACTGGAAATTTCCTACTTAATATCCTCTTGCCAATAATCCATTACAAACTATTATGAAGTTATCACCACGAGGTGACTTCAACTATCAATGAACAAGGAGTTCACATCATGAAACGTATTTCTCTGGAAAGTAAAAAAATCGCAAATCTGGCTTTTCTGGTTGCCCCTAAAGCCCGCTAAGTAAGTCAGGACGCTGGGGAGTGCCGGCAACCCGGCGTCCTTTTGACTTTTTCCAGAGTGAACTGACAGACATGTACATCAACCCTTACTTATTTATATTGCCGCGCTCACCCGGGCAAATCGTGTGGAACTATAAAAACCATACACAGCATGAACTCGATCTGAATTATGCCAATCGACTTGCACAGCTAATCTACAACCCGGAACTTTTCGACACCCACAACTTAATAGACACACAACTATTAAGCGCGGGCATTCTAACCATTTCAAAGATAGACAGTCCGCAATGGGGTTGGGATGAACTGTCGAAGATTTATCACATCGGCACGCAAAACATTCCCTGCGAACATACCCCACAGAATATTCACGAGTGGTCCAGACAATATCTGGCGCACTGCAACGAAGTACTGGCCACCCCACAGCCCGCTACAGACCGCCCGACGCCCGCACCGGAGCAGCGTATCGCGCTGCCAGCGCCGTGCGCTTTGAATGACGATCGCCTGGGAAATGTTCTGCTCCAGCGCAAAACCTGCCGTTCCTATACAGGTGCCGCGATAACGCTGAATGACGTTGGCACCCTGCTCTACCTTGCCCTCGGTTATCTCCACGAACGTGACAACGATCGCGACGACAGCATCGCCCAAGGGCTCAGCGCACGCCGGAGCAGTCCTTCCGCTGGTGGCCTGAACGCTTGCGAGGGCTTTCTTCTGGTGCAGAACGTCGATGGCCTGGAGCCTGGCATCTATGCCTATCATCCGACCGACCACACCCTGAGCCGGGTTAATCCATTGCCTGAGCCCGAGTTAGGCCAATTGCTCGGCGGTCAGCATTTCATCAACAACCTGCCGTTGGGTTTGTTTATCACCGCCCGTTTCGACCGGCTCTGGTGGAAGTACGAACACTCGCGGGCCTATCGCATGGCATTCGTTGAAGCGGGCCACTTGTCGCAGACCTTTCAACTGGTCGCCACGGCATTGGGCCTCAACACCTGGCTGACCGGTGCGTTTGCCGACCAGCAGGTTGAAGCACTCCTCAAGCTCGAGGCCAGTGCTGAACAACCGCTGTTCTTCGTTGGTTGCGGACAAAGCGACGGGCAAGTGATGTGTCACGAAATGCGCGAGCTGTTGCGTGAGGGGCAAGCATGACCCTGTCGATTGCCGACCCGGATCAAGCGCCGGTGTCCTGGGCGCTCAAATTTACCTTGGGAGACTGGGACAGCCGTGCCTCGGTGCGCAGCAGTACCCATGACTACCAATTGCCCGACGATGTGCCGCTGCAGCTGCAAACCCGCCATTGGTTTCCACCGGCGTTTCTGCCTTATCTGGCACACCCGGCTATCCAGACGGCGGGGCGTGATGTGTTGCACCGACTGTCAGCCAACCACTTGGTGCACTTTCTCGATTACACCACCCTGCTCGAACACCGCATCGTCAACCGTGCCGTGGAAGTCATCGTGCACCGCGAACTGCCCATTTACGTGCCTCTGGCGATGAAACATGCGGCCCTGCAGCTCTACACCGACGAAGGTTATCACGCGCTGTTCTCCAACCATCTCGCAGAACAGATCGCCGCGTTTTACGGGTTCACCGGACGTCCGGTGATTGCGAAGCGCATCACCCGCATGAACGCTCTGATTACCCGCACTCCGGAAAAGAACCGCCCACTGGCATGGTTTCTGCTGGGTTTCGTCTCGGAAACCATCATTGCCCGGGAGCTGCTGGACATCTGCCGCGACAGTCTGGTGTCCAGCGTCAACGACATGCTGCGTGACCATCTGGCCGACGAAGCCCGCCACAGTCGCTACTTCGCCGAAGCGTTCCATTACTTCTGGCTGTCGATGAACAGCCGCCAACGCACGTTTGCGAGCAGAACACTGCTGGAAATCATCGGGATTTTTTTCGAGGCGGATGAACGCTGGCTGCAACAGAGTCTGCGAGGAGCCGGCATCGCCGACAGTGACGTGATGGAAATCGTCGGCGGCATGGCCACGGTGCAGGCCAATCGCGCGCGTGCACGATCAGGTTCCATCGCCACGCTGGATGCACTACGCAAGGCTGGTTTTTTCGCACTTCCCCATAACCAGAAGCTCTTTGCCAAGGCAGGACTGATCGATGGATAAAGGAAAATCCGAAGCAACCACCCGGCAACGCCGCGCCGCTGTCAGCCTGTTGCTGGCCATGGTGCTGTTGGGCGTATTTCCGCTGGATGTTTTGCTTCCTTCATTTCCAGCTCTCGCGGCGCATTTTCTCAGATCACCGGCAGACATCGCGCTGTCCATCAGTCTGTTTGCTGTGGGGATCGCATTTGCTCAGGTTCTGATCGGCCCCCTCTCGGACGTGATCGGACGCAAGGGCTTGTTACTCGCCGGCATGAGCGTATCGATACTGGGTGCGCTCGGTTGCGTGATGACCTCCGATTACCCGCTATTTCTCATATTCCGGGTGATGCAGGCCCTGGGATGTGGATGTTTCGTACTGTCCCAGGCGCTTGTGCAGGATCTGTTCGAAGGTGAGGAACGCGACCGTTTGCGTATCCTGATGGTCACGGCCACCGGGATCTTTATCTCGGTGTCGCCGTTGGCCGGCACCTTTCTTCAGGCCTCACTCGGTTGGCGCGGCAGCTTCTGGGTGTTTACCGCGCTGTCCGCAACGGTGCTGATCAAGGCCTGGCTGTTTTTACCGAACAGCCGACCGGCCTACAGCGGCACACGGCTCGGTTTCATTCAGTCCTACCGCCGCGTGCTGGGGGATTTCGAGTTTGTCGGCTACTGGCTGATTTCAGCGTTCGCTTTCGCCTGCCACTTCTCGTTCATCGTGATTTCGCCGCTGATTTTCATGGATCAATTGGAGCTGGCGCCCTATGACTTTTCACTGATCCTGCTGGTTTACGGCGCTGCCTATGTAGTCGGTGGCATCCTTGCCGCCGTACTCAATCGACGCATCACGCCGGTTCAGCAAATCCTCACCGGGCTGAGCCTGATACTGCTGTCGGGGCTGGCGATGCTGTACCTGGCGGCCAATCATGCGCTGGCGCCGGCCACTGTGTTGATCCCGATGCTGATCTGCACGGCGGGCACCACCATTGCCCGCCCCGCCGCCACCTCTCGGGCCATGGGCCTGTTTCCTGAGAGCGCCGGGACGTCGGCCTCGGCGGGCAGTACGATCATCTTTATTTGTGGCGGGCTTATCAGCGCATTGATCAGCCTCAGCCCAGCCAATCTGCAATCGACGCTGGGCTACAGCTTTGTGTTGCTGAGCGCGACAGCGCTGGTGCTGAACAACAGGCTCAGCCGCCGCGCAAGAAACGTTGAAGCCAATGTCGTTGCACAGACCGGCGGTGATTAAACCCGCCGGTCGTCATCCCACACACGCCGTCTGCACTGGAACAATGCTTTGCGCCATTCCCTCCAGACGCCAGCGGTGTAGAATCGACTGATTCATCGCCATTCATCCCCCGGCGGGTTTATGAGCTCAGGCTGAGACCAGCGGCGATCCCGCAACGTCATCGGCAACTTCACGGACACACGGTCATTTCTGAGTGTTCCAGACGTCAATAGAAGCTCACTCCCCTTTTGCACCTGTTAGTAAGTGATTAGCCGCCCGGAGTGTTCCATGCCAGATTACCGTTCGAAAACATCCACCCACGGCCGCAACATGGCCGGTGCCCGCGCATTGTGGCGCGCCACGGGGATGAAAGATGACGACTTCAAAAAGCCGATCATCGCCATTGCCAACTCGTTCACCCAGTTCGTACCGGGCCACGTGCACCTGAAGGATCTGGGCCAACTGGTCGCCCGTGAAATCGAACGCGCCGGTGGCGTAGCGAAAGAATTCAACACCATTGCCGTGGATGACGGCATCGCCATGGGCCACGACGGCATGCTGTATTCGCTGCCGAGCCGCGAGATCATCGCTGACTCCGTCGAGTACATGGTCAACGCCCACTGCGCCGACGCCATCGTCTGCATCTCCAACTGCGACAAGATCACCCCGGGCATGCTGATGGCTGCCTTGCGCCTGAACATACCGGTGATCTTCGTTTCCGGCGGCCCGATGGAAGCCGGCAAGACCAAACTCGCCTCCCACGGCCTCGACCTCGTCGATGCCATGGTGATCGCCGCCGACGAAAGCGCTTCTGACGAGAAAGTCGCTGAGTACGAGCGTAGCGCATGCCCGACTTGCGGCTCGTGCTCCGGCATGTTCACCGCCAACTCGATGAACTGCCTGACCGAAGCACTGGGTCTGGCACTGCCGGGCAACGGTTCGACCCTCGCCACCCACAGCGATCGCGAACAACTGTTCCTGCAGGCCGGCCGTACCATCGTTGAGCTGTGCAAACGCTACTACGGCGAAAACGACGAATCGGTATTGCCGCGCAACATTGCCAACTTCAAGGCGTTCGAGAACGCGATGATGCTCGACATCGCCATGGGCGGTTCGACCAACACCATCCTGCACTTGCTCGCTGCTGCCCAAGAGGCGGAAATCGAGTTCGACCTGCGCGACATCGACCGTCTTTCGCGCACCGTTCCACAGCTGTGCAAGGTTGCGCCGAACATCCAGAAGTACCACATGGAAGACGTGCACCGCGCCGGCGGTATCTTCAGCATCCTCGGTTCACTGGCCCGTGGCGGTCTGCTGCACACCGACCTGCCGACCGTGCACAGCCGCAGCATGGAAGAAGCCATCGCCAAGTGGGACATCACCCAGACCACCGATGAAGCGGTGCATCACTTCTTCAAGGCCGGCCCTGCCGGTATCCCGACGCAGACGGCGTTCAGCCAGTCGACCCGCTGGGAAACTTTGGATGACGACCGTGAAAACGGCTGCATCCGCAGCTTCGAGCACGCCTATTCGCAAGAAGGTGGCCTGGCCGTACTGTACGGCAACATCGCGCTCGATGGCTGCGTGGTGAAAACCGCCGGTGTTGACGAGTCGATTCACGTTTTCGAAGGCAACGCGAAAATCTTCGAAAGCCAGGACAGCGCCGTACGCGGCATCCTCGCTGACGAAGTGAAGGCGGGCGACATCGTCATCATTCGCTACGAAGGCCCGAAAGGCGGCCCGGGCATGCAGGAAATGCTCTACCCGACGTCGTACCTGAAATCCAAAGGTCTTGGCAAAGCCTGCGCGCTGCTCACCGACGGGCGTTTCTCTGGTGGTACATCCGGTCTGTCGATCGGTCACGCTTCACCAGAAGCAGCAGCCGGCGGCGCGATCGGCCTGGTGCAGGACGGCGACAAAGTGCTGATCGACATTCCGAACCGCTCGATCAACCTGTTGGTCAGCGACGAAGAACTGGCCGCACGCCGCGCCGAGCAGGACAAGAAAGGCTGGAAACCGGTCGAGATTCGTCCACGCAAAGTAACCACCGCCCTCAAGGCTTACGCCTTGCTGGCGACCAGCGCCGACAAAGGTGCTGTGCGTAACAAAGCGATGCTCGACGGGCTGTAAGCGTCAAATCGCCGAAACAAAAATGCCCCGCCAAGTGCGGGGCATTTTTTTGTCTGACCGAAATCCCAACGTCACTGCAGATCAAACTGTGGGAGCGAGCCTGCTCGCGAATGCGGTATGTCAGAAACACAGATGGCGACTGACACTACGCTTTCGCGAGCAGGCTCGCTCCCACATTGGATCGGTGTGGCTTACTGAATTTCCTCAGGCTTGACGATCACCCAGTTCTTGTCCGCCGTCACCGGCAACCCTTCCTTGGCCTGCGCCGCTGCATGCTTGGCCATCATGCCGTTGAGCTGGGTCATGTATTTGTCTTTGCGGTTGATCCACAAGTGAATGCCGCCCTTGGCCACGTCGACATCGTGGAACAGCATGTAGCCGTCGCTGGTCGGGGTATCGCCACCCACCAATACCGGTTTTTTCCATTCATCGATGTAGGTGAGGATCGCCGCATGCTTGCCGGCCATCCACGTCGCCGGGGTCCACAGATACGGGGTCAGTTCGAGGCCGAGGTTGGCCTTCTCGTCATATTTGCCGGCGGTAATCTGCTTGCGTGCCGTGGTCAGTTCGTTGGTCTCGCGGTTCTTCAGCAGGGTGGTCACGCCGATGACGTTCTGCGGTTTGACATTGTAGCCGTACTTCGGATCCGCCGCGACCATGCGCACCAGTTCTTCAGAGGCGGCGGTCATCACGTAGACCTCGATGCCGTTCTCCATCAGCTTGTTGTACAGCTCTTGCTGGCCAGTGAAGATCTTCGGCGGATTGACGTCGAGCTTCTTCACCACATCGCCTTCGTAATAAGTCGCCGGCACCGGTTTGCCCGAGGCCATCAGCTCATCGACGTAGCCTTTGAGTTCCTTGAGAGTGAAGCCGGAGAACACCTGCGCCACCCACGGGTAACAGACCATGTCGTCGACTTCGCAGAGCCGGTAGTAGTAACTGAACAGGCTTTCCTTGTGGTCGGCGGTGTCCTTGAACGGCATCAGTTTCAGCGAAGGGTCGAGTTTGTCGCGGGTGATCAGGCCCTTGTTTTCCATGAACGGCAACAACGACTCTTCGAGGTCGTAGCGGTAACTGGTGTTGTCCATGTCGAACACCGCGTAGTTACCCTTGTTGGCATTGGCGGCGATCATCGCGTCCAGCGCCTTGGCCTGATCCGCCGGCCAGTGTTTCAGGTCAGTAGCGAACGCCTGAGTGGCCAGGCCCATGCCCACTGTCAGCGCGACAGCCAGAAATTTCGGTGCGAACTTCATAAGCCTCTTCTCCCTGATTCAAAGAGATCGACGCTAACAAATATGTGTGACAGTCCTCGTCTGTCAGCGACCGCCCTCGTCCCTGTTTGCGCCAGATGCATTGCCGAGAGCGACACGGGCTTATTCCAAAAACGACGGACGCCCTAAGATTTCGGTATTAAATCATTGCAAATCAAGCTGTTAGGCTTGCCGGTTCGCAGCAGCCCCGGAAGGCTGTTGGCACAGTCTTTCCTGGAGATCTCATGAATCTACCGTTGATTCTCAACCTGCTGGTGTTCCTCGCCCTGCTTTTCGGTCTGGCACAAACCCGCCACACCACGTGGAGCCTGGCGAAAAAAGTCCTGCTCGCGCTGGTGCTGGGTGTTGCGTTCGGCGTGGCCCTGCACACCGTTTACGGTGCCGGCAACCCGGTGCTGAAAGCGTCGATCGGCTGGTTCGATCTGGTCGGCAACGGCTACGTGCAGTTGCTGCAAATGATCGTCATCCCGTTGGTGTTCGCCTCGATCCTCAGCGCCGTGGCACGCCTGCACAATGCTTCGTCGCTGGGCAAGATCAGCTTCCTGACCATCGGCACCCTGCTGTTCACCACCGCGATCGCGGCGCTGATCGGCATCGGCCTGACCAACCTGTTCGGCCTCACCGCTGAAGGTCTGGTCGCCGGCACCCAGGAAATGGCCCGTCTGCAAACCATTCAGACCGACTACGCCGGCAAGGTCGCCGACCTGAATGTGCCGCAACTGCTACTGTCGTTCATCCCGCAAAACCCGTTTGCCGATCTGGCGCGGGCCAAGCCAACCTCGATCATCAGCGTGGTGATTTTCGCCGCGTTCCTCGGGGTCGCAGCGCTGCAACTGCTCAAGGATGACGTCGAGAAAGGTCAGAAAGTGATCAACGCCATCGACACCCTGCAAGCCTGGGTGATGCGCCTGGTGCGTCTGGTGATGAAACTGACCCCATACGGCGTGCTGGCGCTGATGACCAAAGTGGTCGCCGGTTCCAACCTGCAAGACATCATCAAACTAGGCAGTTTTGTGGTGGTGTCGTACCTCGGTCTGGGCCTGATGTTCGTGGTGCACGGCTTGCTGGTATCGGCGGCCGGGATCAACCCGCTGCGTTTCTTCCGCAAGATCTGGCCGGTGCTGACGTTCGCGTTCACCAGCCGCTCCAGCGCCGCGAGCATTCCGCTGAGCATTGAAGCGCAGACCCGGCGTCTGGGGATTCCGCAGTCAGTGGCGAGTTTTGCTGCGTCGTTCGGTGCGACGATTGGCCAGAACGGTTGCGCGGGCCTGTACCCGGCGATGTTGGCGGTGATGGTTGCGCCAACCGTGGGTATCAACCCGCTGGATCCGCTGTGGATCGCGACGCTGGTGGCGATTGTGACGTTGAGTTCGGCGGGTGTGGCCGGGGTCGGTGGCGGCGCGACGTTCGCGGCACTGATCGTGCTGCCGGCGATGGGCTTGCCGGTGTCACTGGTGGCGTTGCTGATTTCGGTTGAGCCGCTGATCGACATGGGTCGCACGGCGTTGAACGTGAGTGGTTCGATTACGGCTGGCGCAATTACCAGTCAGGTGATGCAGCAGACGGATAAAGCGTTGCTGGATGCTGATGAGCATGCGGAGTTGGCGCAGGCTTAAGCTCTTTTTTGCCTGATCCGGCCTCTTCGCAAGCAGGCTCGCTCCCACATAGGAATGCGTTTCCCCTGTGGGAGCGAGCTTGCTCCGGGCGGCGTTCCGACGAAGCTCTTAGGCTTTCTCCCAAACCTCAAAGCTGTACGCGGGTTTGTCGCCCTCAGCTGGATTCGGCACATTCGACACCAGCTTCCACTGGTTCAGATCAAACTCCGGAAACCACGCATCCCCTTCCGGGCTCAGCGCCACGCGAGTCAGATACAGTCGATCCGCCTGCGCCAGCCCTTGCGCGTACAACTGCGCGCCGCCAATCAGCATCAGCTCATCAACGCCCTGTTCCTTTGCCCATTCCTCGGCGCGAACCACCGCGGCTTCCAGCGACGGATAAACCTCGGCACCTTCGAGCACCAGATCGGCCTGACGGCTGACCACGATGTTCAAACGCCCGGGCAACGGCCGACCAAGCGAATCCCAGGTCTTGCGGCCCATGATGATCGGCTTACCCAAGGTCGTGGCCTTGAAGTATTTGAAGTCCCCCGGCAGGTGCCAGGGCATGCTGTTGTCGACGCCGATCACGCGGTTTTCACCGAGGGCTGCGATCAGGCTGAGAGGGAGTGATTTAGTCATGCCGGCGAGGATACCAGAGCCACGCTTACCCCGATAAGCGCCACAGCGGTTATGCTCAGCGCTCAATTAAGCGACGAGACGCTGCGTGACTGAACTGACTCCACTGCAAAACCTCTGGCTCACCGAGACCGTGCGTCTGCGCGAAGAACATGCCGGTCCCCTGGATGATGTTGAAGCCAATCGACTGGCGCGCACGGCCGGCGGTGATCTGTCGGGCCGTATTCAGCGCCGAGCGTTGTGGCTGGCCGAGCGTGACGGGCTGACGGACGCACTCAAACACTGGCTGCAAGGCGCGCGTCTGGCGCTGGTGTTGCTGATGATCTTCGCGGTCCTGAGCGGCGCTGGTCTGGCCTTCGCTGCGCTGGGGCAAACGCCGGTCAACGTGTTTTGGGCCTTGGGCAGTCTGCTCGGGCTGAACCTGATTCTGCTGCTGAGCTGGTTGCTGGGCTTGATCTTCGCCGGCGAACACGGCGCCACCCTTGGACGATTGTGGCTGTGGCTAAGCGAAAAGATGGCCCGCGACGCCAAAGCCGCGCAACTGGCGCCGGCACTGTTACTAATGCTGCAACGCAAGAAACTCAATCGCTGGGCACTCGGTACGCTGGTCAACGGCTTGTGGCTGTTGGCGATGCTCAGCGCATTGATTCTGCTGCTGACGCTGATGGCGACCCGGCGCTACGGCTTCGTCTGGGAAACCACGATTCTCAGCGCCGACACGTTTATCCACGTCACCCACGCGCTCGGTTATCTGCCGTCGCTGCTCGGTTTCAATGTGCCAACCGTGGAAATGATCCGCGCCAGCGGCGACGGCGCGCTCGACATCGAAAGCGCCCGTCAGGCCTGGGCGACATGGCTGGTTGGCGTGTTGGTCGTGTACGGAGTGCTGCCGCGTCTGCTGCTGACGCTGTTGTGCTTCTGGCGCTGGAACAGCGGCAAAGCTGCGCTGCGTCTGGACCTTAACCTGCCCGGCTACGCGCAATTGCGTGAACGTCTGATGCCGACCAGCGAACGCCTCGGCGTCAATGATCCGGAGCCTGCGCAGTTGCATCGCGTCGAAAGCAGCGTCGGCGAACTGGTGAGCGAAGGCGCGTTGCTGGTCGCCATCGAACTCGACGAACAACGCCCATGGCCGCCCGCGCTGCCGAAAAACGTCAGCAACGCTGGCATTCTCGACAGCCGCGAATCGCGGCACAAACTTCTCGAACAATTGAGCCGCTTCCCGCCATCACGTCTGGCCATTGCCTGCGACCCGCGACGCTCGCCGGATCGCGGCAGCCTCGCCTTGATCGCTGAACTGGCGCGCAGTGCCGGGGAGACGCGCGTCTGGCTGCTGCAAGCGCCGCCCGGCGAAGCACTGGATGCCGAACGCCTCGGCGACTGGCATGTCGCCCTGCAACAGCTTGACCTGAAGTTCGCCGATTGCGCGCCGTTGAACTGGCTGGAGACTGGCCATGACTGATGCCTGGAAAGCGCCGCTGAAACTCGCAGTGGTCGGCCATACCAACGTCGGCAAGACCTCGCTACTGCGCACGCTGACCCGCGATGTCGGCTTCGGCGAAGTCTCCCATCGTCCGAGCACTACCCGGCATGTCGAGGGCGCGCGGTTGTCGGTGGACGGCGAACCGTTGCTCGACCTCTACGACACACCGGGACTGGAAGACGCCATCGCCCTGCTGGATTTTCTCGAACGCCTGGAGCGCCCCGGTGAACGCCTCGACGGCCCGGCGCGACTGGCGCGGTTTCTCGACGGCAGCGAGGCACGCCAGCGCTTTGAGCAGGAAGCTAAAGTACTGCGGCAATTACTCGCTTCCGACGCCGGTTTGTATGTGATCGATGCGCGCGAGCCGGTGCTGGCCAAGTACCGCGACGAACTGGAAGTACTCGCCAGTTGTGGCAAACCGCTGCTGCCGGTGCTGAATTTCGTCAGCAGTGCCAATCATCGTGAGCCGGATTGGCGCGAGGCACTGGCACGGCTCGGGCTGCATGCGCTGGTGCGCTTCGACAGCGTCGCGCCGCCCGAGGATGGCGAGCGGCGGCTGTATGAAAGCCTTGCGCTGCTGCTGGAAAATGCTCGGCCACAACTGGAACGGTTGATTGCCGATCAACAGGCTCAGCGCCTCGCCCGCCAGCAAAGTGCGGCGCGATTGATTGCTGAATTGTTGATCGACTGCGCCGCGTGCCGGCGCAGTGTGGTCAGTGAAGCTGCGCAGGAACAGCAAGCCATCAGCGAACTGCGCAAGGCTGTGCGTCAGCGTGAGCAGAAGTGTGTCGAGGCGTTGCTCAAGCTCTATGCGTTTCGTCCGCAGGATGCGACGGCGAGTGATTTGCCGTTGCTGGACGGGCGTTGGGGCGATGACTTGTTCAACCCGGAAACCTTGAAGCAACTCGGCGTGCGCGTGGGCGGCGGTATTGCTGCCGGTGCGGCGGCAGGGGCTGGCGTGGATTTGCTGGTTGGCGGGATTACCCTCGGCGCGGCAGCTTTGGCAGGGGCGATTGCCGGGGGTGCGCTGCAGACGGCGCGTAGTTATGGCAGTCGCTTGCTCGGCAAGATCAAAGGGCAGCGTGAGCTGACGGTGGATGACGGGGTGTTGCGGCTGTTGGCGTTGCGCCAGCGGCAGTTGGTGTTGGCGCTGGATCAGCGTGGGCATGCGGCGATGGATGCGGTTCAGGTGGCGACTCCGCAGGATAAGACTTGGCGCGAGGGCAAGTTGCCGGAAGCGCTGAACAAGGCGCGGGCGCATCCGCAGTGGTCGTCGCTCAATCCGCAGGCGAAGTTGAATCAGGCTGAGCGGCAGGAGCAGATTGAGGGGTTGGTTGCTCGGGTGCTTGAGCTTTAGATCGCTACCCCCTCACCCCAGCCCTCTCCCCCAAGGGGTAGAGGGGGAAAGGGAGCAGATCTGCATGCTGTCCAAACCTGAGTTCGGCTGGATATTTCAGGTCGATGTATGACCCAAGAACAACACGGTCAGCTCCCTCTCCCTCCGGGAGAGGGCTGGGGTGAGGGTTGCAATCACCCGGCCGACAACAAAACCTCAGCCTTGCGCTTGAGAACCGCCAAATCCATCACCGGCACCGCCCTCTCCTTGGCCAGCTCATCCCACTGCCGCATCCGCAGACTGACCGCACACAACGGATCGCGCTCAAACACATCCGCCTCAGCCTCGGTCATCACCCCACCCTGATACGCCAGGGTCCGCCGACTCGCCTCACTTAATCGATCAAAATACCCCGGCTCACGCAACGTCAGATACCGCTTGGCCTGCACGTGATATTCCACCAGCCGCGCCATCCGCTCACTGAAACCGGCCTCACGCAAATAATGCGCACCCAGCCGTTCATGGCTGACCACACCATAGCCGCCCATGTTCTCCGCGCCCTCGGCACACAAATGGCCGATGTCATGGAAGAACGCCGCGAGCACCACTTCGTCATCAAAACCTTCGGCGATCGCGAGTTCGGCAGACTGGGACATGTGCTCGATCTGCGATACCGGTTCGCCGATGTAATCGCTGGTGCCGAAGCGCTCATACAACCCGAATACCCGCGCGACGACTTGCTCGTGACCTGTCATCAAACTTCCTCCAACAACTGCGCAATGTTGCGCTCGGCCATGGCCGGGCCGACGCTCATGCCGACACCCGTGTGCATCAGCGCCACACTCAACCCTGCTGCCGGGCGCAGGAATGAAAATGGCCCCGGCCCCCGGGAACCATAGACGCCCTGCCAGCGCTCGACCACTTGCACCTTGCAGCCCAGCGTCTGCTCGGCCAGTTCGAGCATCCAGTTATCCACTTGCTCGGCATTGAACGGTGAAGGGTCGCTGCCGTAATGGTGCGAGTCACCGATGATCAATTCGCCGTACGGCGTCGGGCTGATCAGCAGGTGGATGCCGTTGTCGTGCAGGTGCGGTTGCTCACGGATGATTTGCGCCTGCACCGCCGCCGCTTCCGGCAGATCGGCGAAAGCGCCGTAGTGCACGCAGCTCAGGCCGGTGAGCAAGGCGTGTTGCAGATTCAGATCGACCTGCGGTTTGGCGCGGAGCATTTGCAGGCGGCAGATTTGCGGGTCGAGCGCGGCGATCGGCTCGGACCAGCAAGGTCTGATAATCGTGGCCGGAGCAGACGATGATCTGCTTCGCGGTAAAACTGCCGGCGGTGCTGTGCAAGTGACCGGGCTCTACATCGCGCACCAGCGTGGAGAAGTGGAACTCGACGCCGAAGTCTCGGCGCAGGTAATCGATCAGCGCTGGAATTGCTTCACGCGAGTACAGCTGTTGATCGTCGATACCGTGGAGTGCGGCGCGGTGGTGGCCGAACTGGCCGTTGTACAGATCGCGCAGGGAGGCGCCGCGCAGGAGGTCGACGTTGTAGCCGCGTTCAACGGCTCGACCGTTGCAGAAGGCTTCGAGCAGATGTTCTTCGGCTTCGGTGCGGGCAAACAAGTAGGAGCCGTTGCGTTTGATTTGCAGCCCGGCGAGTTGCGCCCAGTCGCCCCAGATCTCGCGGCTGGCTTTGGCCAGTTCGAGCATTTGGCCCGGCGGTTGGCCGGTGACCAGGGCCTGGCCGAAGTTGCGCACCGAGGCGCCGAGGGGGGTGGCGGTGCGTTCGAAAACGGCGACCTTGAGGCCGCGTTTGGCGGCGGCGTAGGCGTGGGACAGGCCGAGGATGCCAGCGCCGACGATGAGTAGGTCTTGGTGTTGTGTCATTTAGAAATGTCCTGCATGAGAGACCGCTTTCGCGAGCAGGCTCGCTCCCACAGGGGATTTTTAGTGCCCACAGAATTTGCGTTCACTGGAGATCCAATGTGTCAGCCCCCTCAGAGAATTGTGTTGTGAACACGGTCCAATGTGGGAGCGAGCCTGCTCGCGAAGGGGCCCTTTCAGTCGATAAAGATCTTACTTGGCCGCAACTTTCTCGGACTTGCCGTCATAACGCTTGCGCCACTCGGTGAGGATCTCGTCACGATTCTTCGAGGCCCAGGCAAAGTCGTTCTTGATCAAACGCTGCTCATAATCCGCCGGCAGTTCGGTCTGCGGCTTGGCGATCCCCGGCTGCGCGAGGACAGCGAAGTTCTCCTTGTACAGATCCATCGCCTCAGCACTCGCCGAGAAGTCCGCGAGTTTCTTGGCCGCCTCTTCATGCGGCGTGCCTTTGATCACCGCAGTCGCTTCGATCTCCCAGCCCAGACCTTCCTTCGGCAGGATGATGTCCAGTGGCGCGCCCTGACGCTTCAGCTGTACGGCTGGATATTCAAAGGAAATACCAATCGGGAATTCCCCCGCCGCTGCCAGTTTGCAAGGCTTGGAACCGGAGTGAACGTATTGCCCGATGTTCTGGTGCAGACCGTCCATGTAGGCCCAGCCCTGCTTCTCGCCAAAGGTTTGCAGCCAGGCGCTGACGTCGAGGAAACCGGTGCCGGACGACGCCGGGTTGGGCATGACAATCTTGCCCTTGTACTCAGGCTTGGTCAGGTCCTGCCAGCTCACGGGTTTAGTCAGGCCCTGCTTCTCGGCTTCGACGGTGTTGAAGCAAATGGTCGCGGCCCACACATCCATGCCGACCCAGGCTGGCGGGTTGGCGGCGTCGCGGTAGTTCGCGCCGATCTTGCCGAGATCCTTCGGTGCATAGCTTTGCAACATGCCTTGCTGATCGAGGATCGCCAGACTCGAAGCCGCCAGCCCCCACACCGCGTCAGCCTGCGGACGAGCCTTTTCGGCGAGCAGTTTGGCGGTGATGATCCCGGTGGAATCGCGTACCCATTTGATCTCGACGTCCGGGTTGGCCTTTTCGAAGGCTTCTTTGTAGGACTTCAGTTGCTCGGCTTCGAGGGCGGTGTACACCGTCAACTCGGTTTTTGCCGCGAAGGCATTCAGGCTGAAAGAAGCGAGCACAGCAGCGGCCAGGGCCATAGGCTTGAACATGATCGTTTTCCTGTAGGTGAGTTGAATCAGTGACCGGGCGCGGTTTGCCGCCAAGCTTGAGAACGGCGCAGCAAGCCGCGCGAAGCCCACGCCAGCAGCAAGGACACGCCCGCCGAAGTGAACAGAATCAGGGTCGACATCGCCGCCGCGCCGCCAACGTTGCCGGCGTCATCCATGTTCAGCACCGCGACTGCCGCGAGGATGGTGTCGGGGCTGTAGAGGAAGATCGCTGCGGAAACCGTGGTCATCGCCGAGACGAACAGGTAGCGCACGATGTCGAGCAGCGCCGGCAGGCAGATCGGCACGGTGACGCGCAGGTAGTGGCGATACAGCGGCGCCTTAAGCGACAGCGCGGCGGCTTCGAACTCGGCGTCGAGTTGGCGCAGCGCGGTGGTCGCGGTCATTTGGGCGGTGGTCAGGTAGTGCGCGATGGTGCAGACGATCAGCAGCGTCATCGTCCCGTACAGCACATGCAGCGGGTTACCGGTGAGGTTGAAAAAGAAGACGTAACCGAGACCGAGCACCAGCCCCGGCACCGCCATCGGCACAAAACTGAGCATGCGCAGGGCTAGATTGAGGCCGCGTTGGCTGCGGGTTTTCTCCATCAGATAAGCGCCGGTGAAGATCAGCACGCTGCCGATCAACGCCGTGCCCAAGGCCATTTTCAAACTGTTGCTGTAAGCCAGCCAGCCACCGCCGGCGGTTTCGTTGAACTGGTAATGGTTGAGCGACAGCGACAGGTTGTATGGCCAGAACTTCACCAGTGAGGAAAACACCGCCATGCCGAACACCAGAATCAACGCGGCGCTGATCAGCAAGACAATCGCCAGGTAACAGCCGTCGCGCAGTTTCGACGGCGCCGGTTTGAACACCTGCGCCCGACCGCTCATGGAGTCGCCATGGCGGCGACGCAGCCAGGCATCGACGCCGAAGCTGAACAGCGCCGGCAGCAACAGCACCATGCCGATCAACGCGCCGCGACCGAACTGCTGTTGGCCGACCACGGCTTTGTAGGCTTCCAGCGCCAGCACTTGGTAGTCGCCACCGACCACCACCGGCACCCCGAAATCGGTGATGGTCAGGGTGAACACCAGACAGAACGCGGCGAACACGGCCTGTCGCGTTGCCGGCCAAGTGATGCTGCGAAACGCCTTGGCCGGACTGGCGCCCATGCTCGACGCAGCATCGAACAGCCGCGCATCGGCCAACGACAACGCCGAGAGCAAAATCATCAGCGCATGCGGGAAGGTGTAAATCACCTCGCCCAGCACAATCCCCCAGAAGCCATAAATGTTGTCCGAGAGCAGCCCGCGCAACATGCCTTGGTTGCCGAACAGATAGACCAACGCAATCCCCGGCAACATCGACGGTGCCATCAGCGGCAGCAACGAAATGCCGCGCCAGATGCCCTTCACCGGAATCATTGTGCGTTGCAGCGCGTAGGCAAACAGGTAGGTCCAGCGGTACGACGATGGCCGCGACGCTGAGAGAAACTTTCAGGCTGTTGCCGAGCAGCCAGTGGAAATTCTCGCTGCTCACCAGCTCCTTCGCCGCGACCCAGCCACCGCCCTGCCCGGCTTCACTGCTGAAACCACGCCAGAAGATTGCCAACAACGGCAGCAATACCGCGACGCCGAGTAACAGCAGCAGTAGGACTTTGCCGCCGACGACAAAAATGCGATCGCCGATCTCGGCTTTAGAAGTCTGGCGCACCTGCTTGTGCGGTAGCGGCAGCGCGAGGTTGCTGTTCATCAGGCAAACACCTGCAGGCTGCGCGGCGGCAAGGCGACCATGATTTGCTGGGCGCCGAGGCGCGGCATGGCTTCCGGGGCGAGTTCAGCGAGCAGCGCGTGGCCGGGCAACTGATCGAGTTCGAAGCTCATGCGGCAGCGGTTGCCGAGGAAGGTGATCTCGCGGACTTTGGCCGGGAACAGGTTTTCTTCGTGCACCGGTGGATTGACGTTGATGGCTTCCGGGCGGCAAAACAAACGGCCCGAGGCGCGCTGAATGCTGCCATCGCTGAGGCGCAGATTCATCCCGCCGACCTGCGCGTGAGTGTCGCTGCTGCGCTGGAACGGCAGCCAGTTGCCCTGGCCGACAAACTCGGCCACGAACGGCGTGGCTGGGCGGTTGTAGATTTCCTGCGGGGTGGCGTACTGCTCGACGCGGCCGTTGTTCATCACCGCGATACGGTCGGCCATCAGCATGGCTTCGTCCTGATTGTGCGTGACCATCAGGGTGGTGATGCCGAGGTTGCGTTGCAGTTGGCGCAGCTCGGTGCACAGATGCTCGCGGACGCGGGCGTCGAGGGCCGACATCGGTTCGTCGAGCAATAGCAGCGACGGTGCCGGCGCCAGAGCGCGGGCCAGCGCGACACGCTGTTGCTGACCGCCGGACAATTGGCCGGGATATTTTTTCTCGCTGCCGGTGAGGCCGACCAGTTCGAGCATCTGTCCGACGCGCTGGCGCACTTCATCGCGACCGCTGCCAGCAAGGCCGTAGGCAATATTCGCCTCGACGGTCAGATTGGGGAACAGCGCGTAGGACTGGAACAGAATCCCGTAGTCGCGAGCCTGTGGGGCGAGATGCGAGACGTCGCGGTCGCCAAGGTACAGCTCGCCGCTGTCCTGCTTCTCGAGTCCGGCGATACAGCGCAGCAATGTGGTCTTGCCGCAGCCCGAGGGGCCGAGCAGACACACTAGTTCACCGGCGGCGACGTCGAGAGAAACGTTATCCAGTGCGGTGAACGCGCCGAAGCGTTTCTGCACGCCGCGCACTTTCATCGGCGCACCGGGGTTGGTCAGGGCAGTTGCGATGGCAGGATTCATGGACAGACCTCATCAAGCAGATGGGGCCAATCCTAGAGTTGTAATGCGTCCGTCATATGGCAACGAGGCAAAAACGGCCGATAGTGGTATTCGGGGATTTTGGTTGGAGATCAAAAGATCGCAGCCTTCGGCAGCTCCTACATTGGAATGCGTCCCCCTGTAGGAGCTGCCGAAGGCTGCGATCTTTTGATCTTCAAGCCGGGGACATTTCCTGTGCCAAGCCGAGGAACGCCGCCGGCAACCGCGCGCCCTTCCTTTCTTTGAGGCAGTAAAGGTACTCGGGAATCTGCGGCGCATTCTCGATCGTCAGCACGCGCAACTGCGGATCATGCGGCACTTCCTGCCGGGCAATGATGCTGATGCCGATATTGCGCAACACCGCCTCACGAATCGACTCACGGCTGCCGATCTCCAGCAGCGGCCCGAAACTCACCCCGGCACTGGCGAGCAACTCCTCCGTCAACCGCCGCGTGGTCGAACCCGACTCACGCATCAACAACGTATGCCCGGCCAGCGCACTCAACGCCACATGTTCCTGCGTTGCCAGCGGATGATTGCGATGCACCGCCAGCACCAGAGGATCCGTGCCCAATACCCGACGAATCAACCGCGCGTCATCAAGCAATTGCGACGACGCGGCGATATCCACGCGGTAATCCTCCAGCGCCTCCAGCACCTGCTGTGAATTGCCGATTTCCACCGACACTTCCACTTGCGGCAGACGCTCGCGAAAGGTCTTCACCAGATCGAGAATGTAATACGGTGCGGTCGCTGCGATGCGCAACGTGCCTTGCACCTGACCGCTGTTGCGCAGGAAAAACTCGATGTCGGCTTCCTGCTGCAACAGCGTCTTGACCATCGGCAGCAGCCGCGCGCCTTCGTCGCTGACGCTCAGACGCCGACCGCCACGGTAGAACAGCTCCACAGAGTAATGACTTTCCAGATTGCGGATCTGCGTGGTCACGGTCGGTTGGCTGAGGCCGAGTTTTTTCGCCGCCAGCGTGATGCTGCCCAGGCGAGCGACCATGTAAAACGCTTTCAGCTCGGCACTCAGCACAACCTTTCCTCATCTATTTGCGCAGCAGGCGCAAACCGTTGAACACCACCAACAGGCTCACGCCCATGTCAGCGAACACCGCCATCCACATGGTGGCGAGCCCGGCGAAGGTTACCGCAAGAAAGATCGCCTTGATCACCAGAGCCAGCGCGATGTTCTGTTTCAGGATGCTCGCGGTATTGCGCGACAGGCTGATGAACGCCGGGATTTTGCGCAGATCGTCGTCCATCAGGGCGACATCGGCGGTTTCAATCGCCGTATCGGTGCCGGCAGCGGCCATGGCGAAACCGATCTCGGCGCGGGCCAGTGCCGGTGCATCGTTGATGCCGTCGCCGACCATGCCGACCCGCCGACCCTGTGCATAAAGGTCTTCGATGGCTTGCAGTTTGTCGGTTGGCAGCAAATCACCGCGAGCCTCGTCGATGCCGACCTGCGCGGCAATCGCCTGAGCGGTGTGGACGTTGTCGCCCGTGAGCATCAGGGTTTTCACGCCGAGCTCATGCAACTGACGGATCGCTTCGCGGCTGGTTTCCTTGACGGTGTCGGCCACGGCGAACAGCGCCAGCGGGCCAGAGCTATCGAGCAGCAGCACCACGGATTTGCCCTGTTTCTCCAGCGCGAAGAGTTTTTCTTCCAGCGCTGGCGAGCACAGGCCGAGTTCTTCGACCAGACGATGGTTGCCCAAATGATAAGTCTGACCGTTGATTTCGCCTTTGACGCCCCGCCCGCCTAGCGCTTCGAAGTTATCCACAATCAGCGCTGTGAAGTTTTTATCCACAGCAGCGTTGGCGATGGCCAGCGACACCGGATGGTCGGAACGACCGGCCAATGCAGCAGCGATGGCCGGTGCCGTGGCATCGGCGGCTGGATCGAGTGACAAGTAATCGGTCTGCACCGGTTTGCCGTGGGTGATCGTCCCGGTTTTATCCAGCGCCAGATAATCCAGTTTGAAACCGCCCTCCAGGTACACGCCGCCCTTGACCAGAATGCCTTTGCGCGCCGCTGCCGCAAGGCCGCTGACGATGGTCACCGGGGTGGAAATCACCAGTGCGCATGGGCAAGCGACCACCAGCAACACCAGCGCGCGGTAGATCCAGTCGAACCACACTGCGCCCATGAACAGCGGCGGAATGATCGCCACGGCCAAGGCAAACACGAACACCACCGGCGTGTAGATTTTCGAGAACTGATCGACGAAGCGCTGGGTCGGGGCGCGCGCACCTTGGGCCTGTTCGACGGCGTGGATGATTCGCGCCAGCGTCGAGTTGTTCGCCGCTGCGCTGACCGCGTATTCCAGCGAACCGGCCTGGTTGATGGTGCCGGCGAAGACTTTATCGCCGACGGTTTTCTCTATCGGCAGGCTCTCACCGGTGATCGGCGCCTGGTCGATGGTCGAACTGCCGCTGAGCACTTCGCCGTCCAGCGCGATGCGCTCGCCGGGCTTCACGCGCACGCGGGCGCCGAGTTCGACGCTTTTCACGTCCTGCTCAATCCACGAACCGTCAGCCTGCAACACCGTGGCTTGCTCCGGCGTCATCTGCATCAAGCCGCTGATCGCGTTGCGCGCACGGTCCAGCGAGCGCGCTTCGATCAGCTCGGCGACAGTGAACAGGAACATCACCATCGCCGCTTCCGGCCACTGGCCGATGAGGATGGCACCGGTGACGGCGATGCTCATCAGCGCGTTGATGTTGAGGTTGCGGTTCTTCAGGGCGATCCAGCCCTTTTTGTAAGTGGTCAGGCCACCGCTGAGGATTGACACCAGCGCGATGATCGCCACCACCCAGGTGGGCGCGGCGTTGGTGAAATGAATGACTTCAGCAGCGAGCGCGCCGACGCCGGACAACGCCAGCGGCCACCAGTGTTTTTTCACTGGCGCCGGGGCTGGCGCTTCGACGCCCGCCTCCAACGGTTCGGCGTGCATGCCAAGGGATTTGATCGCCTCGGTGATGGGCTCGGTACCCGGCAAATTGTGGGTCACGCCGAGCACGCGGTTGATCAGGTTGAATTCCAGTTGCTGCACGCCGGCGAGTTTGCCGAGTTTGTTCTGGATCAGCGTCTGCTCGGTCGGGCAGTCCATCGCCTCGATACGGAAACTGCTCAGCCGCGCGTCGGCGCTGGTCTTTTCGCTCAATTGCACCAACGCAGGCGCAGCAGCCGTCGACGAGCAGCAGGAATCTTCGTGCGCATGAACCGGTGCCGGTGCTGCGACTTTCGACCCACAGCAGGAATCGCCGCCATGGGCATGTTTATGCACAGGCTGCAATTTATGACTGTGGTCGTGTCCATCGCCGGGCTTGTGGGTGTGCTGGGAATCGCTCATTGGTCGCGTCCATGAAGGTGCCTGTTGCCAAGTAAAGACCCTGTAGCCACTATAGGGTCAAGCACCCTTTTGGAGATTGCCGTCATGAAGATCGGAGAACTGGCCAAACTGACCGACTGCGCCGTGGAAACCATCCGCTATTACGAGCGCGAAAACCTGCTGCCAGAGCCGGCTCGCAGCGACGGCAACTACCGCGTCTACACCCAGGCCCACGCCGAACGCCTGACTTTCATCCGCAACTGCCGCACCCTCGACATGACTCTCGAAGAAATCCGCAGCCTTCTCGCCTTGCGCGACAGTCCGCAGGATCAGTGCGAAAGCGTCAATGCGTTGATCGACGAGCACATACAGCATGTGAAGGCGCGGATTGATGGGTTATTGGCGTTGCAGACACAGTTGCTCGACCTGCGCCAACGTTGTGGCGAAGGGCCAATGGCCGATCAATGCGGGATTTTGCAGCGGCTGGAAGTGAGTGGCGGGGTTGTCGCAACCGAGGTCGAACACTCCCACGTGGGCCGCAGCCACGGCCATTAAGACTCACGCAAAACCAAATGTGGGAGCGAGCCTGCTCGCGAAAGCGGTGTATCAGTCGACATCTCTATGACTGACACGCCCTCTTCGCGAGCAGGCTCGCTCCCACAGGGGGTTTGTGCAATGGCTTAGACCGCCATTGGTGCAGTCATTGGCGCGTGGTGTTCGTAGCCTTCCAGCGAGAAATCGCTCGGCTCGACCAGCTCCAGCCATTCCGGCTGGTACACGCCAGTCTTGGCAAACTCCGGCACACGATCCGAAATTTTCAGCTTCGGCATGGCGAACGGCTCGCGCTTGAGCTGTTCGTTGAGCATGTCCAGATGGTTCTCGTAGACGTGCGCATCGCCGATGAAATAGGTGAACCAGCGTGGCGTGTAACCGGTCAGGCGACCGATCAGGCTCAGCAGCGCGGCGCCTTCGGTGAGGTTGAACGGTGTGCCCAGACCCAGATCGTTGGAGCGGATGTAGAGGGTCAGGGAGATTTCCCTGGTCTCGACATTCGGATGGAACTGGTACAGCAGATGGCACGGCGGCAGGGCCATTTCATCCAGCTGAGCGACGTTCCAGCCGTGGAACAGGATGCGGCGGCTGCCCGGATCCTTGATGATCGTGTCGACGCACTGGCGCACCTGATCGATGGCTTTGTACAACACCACATAGGCCTGGCCGTCTTCTTCGCCTTGGGCGATCTGCTTGTAGCCATTGCTTAAGGTTTGTTCGATGGCCGCGGTGTTGCTCAGCGGGATCTGCTTGTACGCCGGCCATTTACGCCATTGCACGCCGTAGATTTCGCCGAGGTCGTCGTCGCCCTGACGGAACGGGTTGGCCAGCCACTGCGCGTTTTCGTTGGCGTTCTGGTCCCAGACCTTGCAGCCCAGCGCACGGAATTCAGCGGCGTTGTTGACGCCACGGAGAAATCCGCACATCTCGCCGATGGCCGATTTGAAGGCCATTTTGCGCGTGGTGATCGCCGGAAAACCTTCCTGCAGATCGAAACGCAGCATCGCACCCGGGAAGCTGATGGTGTTGATGCCGGTGCGGTTGGCTTGTTTAGTGCCGTTCTGAATGACGTGCGAGACCAGTTCGAGATATTGCTTCATGAGTTACCTGTGTCCTTTGAGCCCCGGCGTCGCGCGCCGGGGTTCGTAGTTTAAGCCGTCGGCGCGAGCGGTGCTGCAGGTGCGCGACGATAGGCCAGCCAGATCAGGAACAGCCCGCCGACGATCATCGGCACGCAGAGCACTTGCCCCATGGTCAGCCAGTTCCAGGCCAAGTAGCCGAGTTGCGCATCCGGTACGCGAACAAATTCGACGATGAACCGGAAGATGCCGTAAAACAGCGCGAACATGCCGGAAACAGCCATGGTCGGACGCGGCTTGCGCGAGAAAATCCACAGGATCAGGAACAGCGCCACGCCTTCGAGCGCGAACTGATACAGCTGCGACGGGTGACGCGGCAGTTGCGCCGGGTCGCTGAATGGCGGGAAGACCATGGCCCATGGCACGTCGGTTGCCTTGCCCCACAATTCGGCGTTGATGAAGTTACCGATGCGCCCGGCGCCCAGACCGATTGGCACCATCGGCGCGACGAAGTCCATCAACTGGAAGAAAGACTTGCCGTTGCGCTTGCCGAACCACAATGCAGCCAGCATTACGCCGATAAATCCGCCGTGGAACGACATACCGCCCTTCCACACCTCGAAAATAAGCGTCGGGTTGGCCAGATACGCGCTCAGATCGTAGAACAGCACATAGCCCAGACGACCGCCGACGATCACGCCCATCGACAGCCAGAAGATCAGATCGGAGAGCTTCTCCTTGCTCCAGGTCGGGTCGAAACGGTTGAGCCGGCGCGACGCCAGCAGCCACGCACCGCCGATGCCGATCAGGTACATCAGACCGTACCAGTGGATTTTCAGCGGACCGATGGCCAGGGCCACCGGGTCGATCTGCGGGTAAGGCAGCATTGCGACTCCTCGTTAGAGTTGAAACCAGAATTCCCGGGCGACGCTGCCACCTCAGGATTAAGCCAGGATTGCGACGGTTAAAGCAGGAAGCTCAGACCCACGCTGAACAGCAAAGCGGCGAACAGCCGTTTCAGCAAGCGCGGCGACAGCCGATGCGCCAAACGCGCGCCGATGCGGGCGAAAACCATGCTGGTCAGGGCGATGCCCAACAACGCCGGCAAATACACAAAACCGAGACTATGCGGTGGCAACAACGGATCGTGCCACCCCAGAATCATGAAACTTAATGCACTGACCAGCGCGATTGGCAGCCCGCAGGCCGACGAAGTCGCCACCGCTTGCTGCATCGGCACACTGCGCCAGGTCAGAAACGGCACGGTCAGCGAGCCGCCACCGACGCCAAAAATCGCCGAGGCCCAGCCGATCACACTGCCGGCCACGGTCAGACCGAGTTTACCCGGCACGGTTCGGCTGGCCTTGGGTTTGATGTCCAGCGCCAGTTGCACCGAGATGATCAAGGCAAACACGCCGATGATCTTTTGCAGGTGCGGCCCGGAAATCGCTTCCGCAGTCAGCGCGCCGAAACCTGCACCGAGCAGAATGCCGACGGCCATCCACATGAAGATCGGCCAGCGCACCGCGCCGCGTCGATGATGCTCACGCACGGCGTTGACCGAGGTGAAGATGATTGTCGCTAGCGAAGTGCCGACCGCCAGATGCGTGAGGATCGACTGATCAAAGCCCTGCAAGGTGAAACTGAACACCAGCACCGGCACGATGATGATCCCGCCGCCGACGCCAAACAGCCCGGCCAGCACGCCCGCACAGGCGCCCAGCGCCAGATAGAGCAGAAATTCCATGACCGTCTCCCCAGACCGCATCCGCAAAACCGGAGCGGCATGGTAACGGATGCACACCCTTTGGCTCCACTGGCGATGGATGCACGGACGCCGGATGCGTAGAGTGAGCAAAAAACACACAAGGACCACCTTATGTGCCTGATTGTTTTCGCCTGGCGGCCGGGCCATGACCAGCCGCTGATCGTCGCGGCCAACCGTGACGAGTTCTACGCCCGGCCAAGCCTGCCACTGGCGCCATGGCCAGAAGCGCCGCATGTGCATGCCGGACGTGATCTTGAGGCCGGCGGAACTTGGCTGGGGATCGGTGCTAACGGACGCTTTGCTGCGTTGACCAATATTCGCGATCCGCTGCAGGCGCCAGCGCGCAAGTCACGGGGTGAGCTGGTGGCGCGATTTCTGACCGGTGATGCGTCGATTGATGATTATTTGAGCGATGTGGTCGGGCGTTCGGCGGAATATGCCGGGTTCAATCTACTGCTCGGCAATAGTCATGAGCTGTGGCATTTCAATGCGCGGATGTCGGAGCCGGTGATGCTGGAATCGGGCGTCTATGGGTTATCGAATGCCGGGCTGGATACGCCGTGGCCGAAGTTGCTCAAGGCCAAGGCTGGGTTGAGTGGGGTGCTGGATGATCCGCAGCCTGAGCGATTGTTGGGGTTGTTGAGTGATGCGCAGACGGCGCCGTTTGCCGAGCTGCCGGATACCGGGGTGGGTTTGGCGACGGAGTCATTGTTGTCGAGCGTGTTTATTGCCAGTCAAAGTTATGGGACGCGGGCGAGTACGGCGTTGATTGTGCAGGCGGACGGGACTCGGCGGATGGTGGAGCGGAGTTTTGGGCCGTATGGCGGGCATTTGGGCGAAGTGGAAATAACAGCTTAAGAGCCAACCCTCACCCCAGCCCTCTCCCAGAGGGAGAGGGGCCGACCGAGGTGTCTTGAGCCGTACATCGACCTGAAAAACCGAGTCGATTATGGACTCAGCAGCACCTTCACTCGGTGCGGGTCGAGCATGGATTCAGCACAGCACTTTCAGGTCGGCGGAGTTTTACAGCATCCCCGGATCAGTCCCCTCTCCCTCTGGGAGAGGGTTAGGGTGAGGGGCTCTTGATCTTCACAGGGCCTTGATCACCGCCGGCGGATGCATCTTCGACAACCCAAGGTTCTTCAGCGCTAATTGCAACGAGCTGTGGATAACTTGCGGGTTGTCGATGGTCATCAACTCAGCCAGCAACTCCTTGGCTTTGCTCAGATTGACCTGACGCAACATCCACTTCACCTTCGGCAAGTTGGTGGCGTTCATCGACAGGCTGTCGAAACCCATCGCCATCAACAGCACTGCCGCCGCCGGATCACCAGCCATCTCGCCGCAAATGCTCACCGGTTTGCCTTCGGCATGGGCATCGCGCACCACGGTCTGCAAAGCTTGCAGCACCGCCGGATGCAGGTAATCGTAAAGATCGGCCACACGCGGGTTGTTACGGTCGACCGCCAGCAAATACTGGGTCAAGTCGTTGGAACCGACGGACAGAAAATCGACCATCCGCGCCAGTTCCTTGGTCTGGTACACCGCAGCCGGGATCTCGATCATCACGCCAATCGGCGGCATCGGCACGTCGGTGCCTTCGTCGCGCACTTCGCCCCAGGCCCGGTGGATCAAGTGCAGGGCCTCTTCGAGTTCGTGGGTGCCAGAGATCATCGGCAGCAGAATCCGCAGATTGTTCAGGCCTTCGCTGGCCTTGAGCATCGCGCGGGTCTGCACCAGGAAGATTTCCGGGTGGTCGAGGGTGACGCGAATGCCGCGCCAGCCGAGGAACGGGTTGTCTTCCTTGATCGGGAAATACGACAGCGACTTGTCACCGCCGATGTCGAGGCTGCGCATGGTCACCGGTTGCGGGTGGAACGCGGCGAGCTGCTCGCGGTAGATCGCCAGTTGTTCCTTCTCGCTCGGGAAGCGCTGGTTGATCATGAACGGCACTTCGGTGCGGTACAGGCCGACACCTTCGGCGCCACGCTTTTGCGCCCGCGCCACGTCCGCCAGCAAACCGGTGTTGACCCACAGCGGCATGCGATGACCGTCGAGGGTCACGCACGGCAGGTCGCGCAGGGTGTCGAGGCCCAGCGCCAGTTGTTTCTCTTCTTCGACGATTTCGGCGAACTGCTTGCGCAGCACTTCGCTCGGGTTGGTGTAAACCTCGCCGCGCGTGCCGTCGACGATCATCTCGATGCCGTCGACCTTGGCGTACGGCAGGTCGACCAGCCCCATCACCGTCGGAATGCCCATGGCCCGGGCGAGGATCGCCACGTGGGAGTTACCCGAACCAAGTACCGAAACCAGACCGACCAGCGTGCCTTCCGGCACCTCGCCGAGCATGGCCGGCGTCAGCTCTTCGCTGACCAGAATGGTTTTTTCCGGGTAGACCAGATTCTGCTGACGCTCTTCCTGCAAATAGGCGAGCAGGCGGCGGCCGAGGTCTTTGACGTCCGACGCACGCTCACGCAGGTAGGCGTCGTCCATCAGTTCGAAACGGTTGACGTGTTCCGTGACCACCTGACGCAGCGCGCCCTGGGCCCACTGGCCGGTCTTGATCACCGTGGTGATTTCGCTGCCCAGCGAGGCATCGTCGAGCATCATCAGATAAACGTCGAACAGCGCACGCTCTTCCGGGCGCAACTGCGTCGCCAGTTTGGCGGACAACGCGCGCATGTCGGCGCGCACGCCTTCGATGGCGGTCTTGAACAGCGCCAGCTCAGCGTCGATGTCGGTGATGTTCTTGTCCGGCACCACGTCGAGATCGGCCGGTGGCAGCATGACTACTGCAGTACCGACCGCCGCACCCGGCGAACCCGGCACGCCGACAAACTTGGCTTCCTGAATGCCTTTGCCCTGACGGCCCAGACCCCGGATCGAACCGGTAGCCTCGGCGTGGGCGATAACCCCGGCGAGCTGCGCGCTCATGGTCACGAGGAAGGCTTCTTCACCTTCGTCGAACTGGCGGCGTTCTTTTTGCTGGATGACCAACACGCCGACGACGCGGCGGTGGTGAATGATCGGTGCACCGAGGAACGAGGCGTAACGCTCTTCACCGGTTTCGGCGAAGTAGCGATAACGCGGGTGAACCGAAGCGTTTTCGAGGTTCAGGGGTTCTTCACGCGTGCCGACCAGACCGACCAGACCTTCGTTGGGTGCCATGCTGACCTTGCCGATCGAGCGCTTGTTCAAGCCCTCTGTGGCCATCAGGACGAAGCGGTTGGTCTCGGGATCAAGCAGGTAGACCGAGCAGACCTGGCTGCCCATGGCCTCTTTGACGCGCAACACAATAATCCCCAACGCCGCCTTGAGATCCTTGGCGGAGTTAACTTCCTGGACGATCTTGCGCAGCGTATTGAGCATGGCTCGGGGTCGAACTCCGTCGTCAGTCGCGCGCTAAAAGGCGCGGGGCAAGCTCTTTGAGGGCGCGGCGATACACCTCGCGCTTGAATGTCACCACCTGGCCCAACGGATACCAATAGCTGACCCAGCGCCAGCCATCGAACTCCGGTTTACCGGTCAAATCCATCCGCACCCGCTGCTCGTTGGAGATCAGGCGCAGGAGAAACCATTTCTGTTTCTGGCCGATGCACAGCGGTTGGCTGTGGGTACGCACCAGACGTTGCGGCAAACGATAGCGCAACCAGCCCCGAGTACAGGCCAGTATTTCAACATCTTCACGTTCCAGGCCAACTTCTTCGTTCAGCTCGCGGTACAAGGCGTCTTCCGGCGTCTCTTCAGGGTTGATTCCCCCTTGCGGAAACTGCCAGGCATCTTGATTGATACGGCGAGCCCATAGCACCTGGCCGGCGTCATTCGTCAGAATGATCCCGACATTGGGGCGGAAACCATCGGGGTCGATCACGGCAACAACCTCGCAAACGCATGTCGCCGCATTGTTCCACAAAGGTTGATAAGGCGGCAACGAAGCTTCCTACCTTATGTGCACTCTTGTGAAAAGACCGTATTCTTGTCGCCTTTTTACAGACTTATCAGCGGGTAACTGCAATGCGCCTGGCACTCTTCGATTTGGACAACACCCTTCTGGGCGGCGACAGCGATCACGCTTGGGGCGACTATCTGTGTGAACGCGGCTTCCTCGACCCGATTGCGTACAAAGCGCGCAACGACGAGTTCTATCAGGACTACTTGGCCGGCAAACTGGATAACGCCGCGTACCTGAACTTCTGCCTGGAGATCCTCGGCCGCACCGAAATGGCCGTGCTCGATCAATGGCACCGCGATTACATGCGCGACTGCATCGAGCCGATCGTGTTGCCGCAGGCGCTGGAATTGCTGAAAAAACACCGCGATGCCGGCGACAAACTGGTGATCATCACCGCGACCAATCGCTTCGTGACCGCGCCGATCGCTGTGCGTCTGGGCGTTGAAACCCTGATTGCCACTGAATGTGAAATGATCGATGGCCGTTACAGCGGGCGCAGCACTGATATTCCGTGCTTTCGCGAGGGCAAGGTGACGCGCCTGAACCGCTGGCTGAAAGAGACCGGGCATTCGCTGGACGACAGCTATTTCTATAGCGATTCGATGAATGACTTGCCGTTGCTGGAGCAGGTGGCGAATCCGGTCGCGGTGGATCCGGATCCGAATCTGCGTGCCGAGGCGGAAAAGCGTGGCTGGCCGGTCATTACTCTGCGCGACTGATATCGCTTTCGCGAGCAGGCTCGCTCCCACATTGGATCTGTGTCGCTCACAAATCCCCTGTGGGAGCGAGCCTGCTCGCGAATGGGGTCGACACGGTCTCAAGCCTTAAACAGGCTTGGCCCCCATCAACCCGGCAATGGCGAGAAACCCGACGCCGCTGACAATCGCCAGGGCCAGATTGAATTTCCAGTTGCCAACCCCCGTTGTCCACAGCCGATTAAGCCGCACCAACAACCACACTGCACTCAACGTGGCCACGGCATAAATCACGCTGGACCCCAGAATCCACAACTGCCCCAATGGCCAGCCAATCAGGTGCACCAGCCACCAGCCGGTGAAAGGCATGCTAAGCATACCGATCAGCATCAAACACCAGATAAACAGCCAGGGACGCTGCATCGTGCTGGCCGGCCCTTCGCTGCGATTACGCCAGGTCAGGGCGGCAAGCCCCAGCCCGCTCGCGAGTATGACCACGGTCGCCGCGACGTGAAGGACTTTCAGGGTGGTCAGGGTTTCCATGTAATTCTCTTCCTTGGGCCATGCCCATCAGCGTAGCCGCTCAGCCAAGAAACAGCTGATAGGCCGGGTTCTCGCTTTCATCCCAGTACGGGTAACCGATCTCCTCAAGCGCCGCCGGCACCAGATGACGCTCGTCGTGCGGCACCTGCAGGCCCGCGACCACGCGACCGTCAGCGGCGCCATGGTTACGGTAGTGGAACATCGAAATGTTCCAGCGCCCACCGAGCTTATTAAGGAAGTTGAACAGCGCGCCCGGACGCTCCGGGAATTCGAAGCGGAACACCACTTCATCAATCACATGCGCGGCGTGCCCGCCGACCATGTGGCGGATGTGCAGCTTGGCCAGCTCGTTGTCGGTCAGGTCGACAACTGGGAAACCCTGCTCGGTCAGACTCGCCAGCAGTGCGCTGCGCGGGTCGTTTTCCGGGTGAGTCTGCACGCCAACAAAGATGTGCGCTTCGCTGCCGGTGTTGTAGCGGTAATTGAATTCGGTGATCTGACGCTTGCCGATGGCCTCGCAGAAATTTTTGAAGCTGCCGGCCTTCTCGGGGATGGTCACGGCGATGATCGCTTCGCGGCCTTCACCCAGTTCGGCGCGCTCGGCGACGTGGCGCAAGCGGTCAAAATTGACGTTGGCGCCGGAGTCGATGGCGACGAAAGTCTGGCCACTGACGCCGCGCAACTCGACGTACTTCTTGATCCCGGCCACGCCCAATGCGCCGGCAGGTTCGGTGATCGAGCGGGTATCGTCGTAGATATCCTTGATCGCCGCACAGATTTCGTCAGTGCTGACGGTGATCACTTCGTCGACGTAGTCTTTGCAGATATCGAAGGTGTGCTGGCCAATCTGCGCCACCGCGACGCCATCGGCGAAGATGCCCACGGTCGGCAACACCACGCGCTCACCGGCGGCCATCGCCGCTTGCAGGCAGTTGGAATCGTCCGGCTCGACGCCGATGACTTTGATGTCCGGACGCAGGTATTTGACGTACGCGGCGATACCGGCGATCAGGCCGCCGCCACCGACCGGCACGAAGATCGCGTCCAGCGGCTGCGGGTGCTGGCGCAGAATTTCCATCGCCACGGTGCCCTGCCCGGCGATGGTGTGCGGATCGTCGTACGGGTGGATATAGACGTAGCCTTTTTCATCAACCAGTTTCAGCGAGTAGGCCAACGCTTCCGGGAACGAATCACCGTGCAGCACCACTTTGCCGCCGCGCGAACGCACGCCTTCGACTTTGATCTCGGGGGTGGTCTTGGGCATGACGATGGTGGCTTTGACGCCCAGCACTTTCGCCGCCAGGGCCAGACCTTGCGCGTGGTTGCCCGCCGACGCGGTGACTACGCCACGGGCGCGCTCTTCATCGCTCAGTTGCGTCAGCTTGTTGTAGGCGCCGCGAATCTTGAACGAGAACACCGGCTGCAAGTCTTCACGCTTGAGCCAAATGTCATTGCCCAGCCGCTCGGAGAGCTGGCGAGCGTTCTGCAGCGGGGTTTCTACGGCAACGTCATAAACGCGCGAGGTGAGGATCTTTTTGACGTACTGTTCGAGCATCGGAAAGCATCACTGAGCGGTTGAGCGGGACCGAGGAGTCTAACCCGGCTTTTGCCCGCACGACCACACGAATCCAGAGGTTTTAGCCGCGCTTGCGGCTATAATGCCGGCCTTTCCGTTCTCACCTTGCCCGCTTCCGGAGCCCGCATGACCCAGGATCAACTCAAACAGGCAGTGGCTCAGGCCGCCGTCGACTTCATCCTTCCGAAACTCGACGACAAGAGCATCGTCGGGGTCGGCACCGGCTCCACCGCCAACTGCTTCATCGATGCTTTGGCCCAGCACAAGGGTGCGTTCGATGGCGCCGTCGCCAGCTCCGAAGCCACTGCCGCGCGCCTCAAGGACCACGGGATTCCGGTGTATGAGCTGAACACTGTCAGCGACCTGGAGTTCTACGTCGACGGCGCCGACGAAAGCGACGCACACCTGAACCTGATCAAGGGCGGCGGCGCCGCACTGACCCGCGAGAAGATCGTTGCCGCCGTGGCCAAGACCTTCATCTGCATCGCCGACGCCAGCAAACTGGTGCCGGTGCTGGGCGAGTTCCCGCTGCCAGTCGAAGTGATCCCGATGGCGCGCAGCCACGTCGCCCGTCAGTTGGTGAAACTGGGCGGTGACCCGGTTTATCGCGAAGGCGTGCTGACCGACAATGGCAACATCATTCTGGATGTGTTCAACCTGCAGATCACCAACCCGATGGAGCTGGAAGCGCAGATAAATGCGATCGTCGGCGTGGTCACCAATGGCTTGTTCGCGGCGCGTCCGGCAGACCTGTTGTTGCTGGGTACTAGCGAAGGTGTGAAAACCCTCAAGGCTGAGTAAGCCCAGACTGCCCGAAATTTATGGGTAGACGAATAAACCTGTGGGAGCGAGCCTGCTCGCGAAAGCGCCAGTTCAGCCAACATTTTCATTGGCTGACACGACGCCTTCGCGAGCAGGCTCGCTCCCACAGTGTTTTGTGGTGTTGGTCAGGGCTGTGCTGGTTTTTTGAAGACGTAGAACAGGTTCGGCTCACTCACCAGATACAACGTCCCATCATCATCCATCGCGATGCCTTCCGCCTGCGGCACGGTCTTCTTCAAACCCTGCCGACCGCCACTGATGGACATCGTGCTCAACGGTCGTCCACCGACATCCAGTTCCAGAATCAGCCGTGACTCATCCGACAGCGCCAATAAATGACCGCTGCGCTCGTCGTATTGCAGGCTCGACAGATCGCGCACAAACATCCCGGCGTCACGCTTGGGATCGTTGATCACATGCACCGCGTAGGACTTTTCCGGATTGAAATGCGGGAAACCGTGCACTTCGTAGATCAGCATCGGGTTACGTTCCTTCGCAACAAACAAGCGCTTGCCTACCGAGTCATACGCCAGGCCTTCAAAACCTTTGTTGCTGGCCATATGCACGCCGAGGGTCATCTGCTCGGCGTCCGCCGCGTCGAGGAATGTGGTGTCTGCCTCCAGGTGAATCTTGATCAACCGCTGCTGACGCTCATCAGTGATCACATAGGTATCGGCGCTGATGTACTCGACGGCTTCCGGATCGCCAAATCCGATCAGCGCGATGCGCCGCAGGATCTTGCCTTCGAGCGACAGCTCGACCAGTTCGGAATTCTTGTTGGTCACGGTGAACAGGCTTTTGCGCACCGGATCGAAGGTCAGCGCCGAAACATCGTCGTCCAGCCCGTCAATCACTCGCGCTTCAATCTCGACGCGATACTGATCCAAGCCAATCGACTCGCTACTTTGCGGTTGCCACAGCGTGTGCAGGTTGAACCAGGCGCGTTCAAACAGGCGCATGTATTGGCCGAGCGCGATCAATGCGATCAGGGCAATCACCGACAGGATAATCATCAGAGGTTTGGGACGGGCAAGTCGACGCATTCGGGCGGGCTCGGGATCAAAACAGGCGGATGAAATATCACGCCCGTCTGAACTGAAGCTTAATGGCCACTTGCCCGCAACTACAAGAGAGTCGATGTAGGAGCTGCCGAAGGCTGCGATCTTTTGATGTTGCGGTTCAGAAGATCAAGAGATCGCAGCCTTCGGCAACTCCTACATTGGAATCGGTAAAGGCTGTTATTGCTGTTTTTCGAAGCGATAGAACAGGTTCGGCTCGCTGACCATGTACAGCGTGCCGGCCTCGTCCATGGTCACGCCTTCGGCGCGGGGAATGGTGTTTTTCAGGCCATTGAAGCCACCCAGCAGGGTCATGAAGCTGACTTGCTCGCCCTTCTCGTCCAGCTCCAGCAGCAGGTGCGAATCGGCGGACAGCACCAGTGTGTGCTGAGTGCGCGGGTCAATCGCCAAGGCCGAGAGGTTGCGAATATCCAGTTCATCACTGGCGAGTTTCTGCTTGTCGCCCTTGAGGGTCTGGCTGCCATCGCTTTTCCAGGTGAACAACGCCGGTGGACGCTCCTCACCGAGTAGCAATTGCTGATTGTGGGAATCCCAGGTAATGGCTTCGAAGGCTTTATTCTGGTCTTTCGACGGGCCGAGGTCGTATTTCGGGAAATCGGCGATGTTCAATTCGCGGGTATCGGCGTCGACCTTGACGATCGACAGCATGTGCTGGCGCTCATCGACAATCGCCATCAAGCCGTTTTCCATGACGGTCAGGCCTTCCGGATTGCTCCAGCCCACCAGCGGCATTTTGCGCAGCACATCGCCCTGCAGAGTCAGCTCGGCGAGAAACGGGTTTTTACCCATCACTGAAAACAGCGTTTTGGTCTGCGGGTTGTACGACAGATCCGAGGCTTCGTCCTTTTCCATATCCTTCAGCGGTTTGGCGTCAATCACCACCCGATAGTCCGGCAGCCAGATGCTGTCTTTCTGCTCGGCCTGGCTTTCGAAGCGCTCCTGCAGCCAAAGCACACCGCGATCATCCCAATGCATGGCAAACGCCAAAGCGTAAGCAGCGGCAATCACCAGCACTAGCCAGACATACCAACGCAGGGCAAAACGTGAACGGCGAGTGGGTTTGAGCTGAGTTTGAGATGACATCGAGGGACGCGTTCCGAAAATTCAGGCTAAGGGTAATAGCACAAAGAGGCCGGCTCAGACGCCAGAATGAGAGGAATTATCCGTACAGGATGTGAAAAAAACGGCAAATGGCGGGATTGCCCTGCACGTTTGCAAGGTGGATCACATAACAAATGTGGGAGCGAGCCTGCTCGCGAAGACGGAGTGTCAGGCAACGATGATGTCGACTGACCTGGCGCCTTCGCGAGCAGGCTCGCTCCCACAGGAGATTTCAGTGTGGCGATCAGCGCACGCTGCTGTTGAAGCTGCTCGCGCCGACCAGTTCGAGGACGATGTCATCGCCGACGTTCAGCGGGCCAACGCCGACTGGCGTACCGGTGAGGATCACGTCACCGGCCTGCAGCGAGAAGCAGCCGGCCATGTGCTGGATCATCGGCACGATCGGGTTGAGCATCGCGCTGCTGTTGCCGTCCTGACGCACTTCGCCGTTGATGGTCAGGCGAATGCCGATGTCAGTCAGGTCAGCGAAGGTGCTGCCGACCACGAACGGGGCGATCACCGCCGCGCCGTCGAACGACTTGGCGATTTCCCACGGCAGCCCCTTGGCTTTCAGCTCGGCCTGCTTGTCGCGCAGGGTCAGGTCCAGCGCCGGGGCGAAACCGGAGATTGCGTCGAGGACTTCTTCACGGCTCGGCTTGGTCGACAACGGCTTGCCGATCAACACGGCGATTTCCGCTTCGTAGTGCACCGAACCGCGCTCGGTCGGAATGGCGAAACCGCCTTCCAGCTCAACCACGCAACTGCCCGGCTTGATGAACAGCAACGGCTCGGTAGGTACCGGGTTGTCCAGTTCCTTGGCGTGTTCGGCGTAATTGCGGCCAATGCACACGACTTTCCCGATCGGGAAGTGGATGCGCGTGCCGTCGACGTACTGGTGCTGATAGCTCATTTACCGACTCCTGCCTTCATTGATTCATCAAAGATTGCCGATCAAACCGCAAAAATCTTGCCCGGGTTCATGATGCCGTTCGGGTCGAACACCGCTTTCACCGCTTTCATGTACTCGATCTCAACCGGCGAACGGCTGTAGGTCAAGTAATCGCGCTTGGTCATTCCCACGCCGTGTT
Source organism: Pseudomonas sp. MC6 (assembly GCF_054790575.1). NCBI lineage: Bacteria > Pseudomonadati > Pseudomonadota > Gammaproteobacteria > Pseudomonadales > Pseudomonadaceae > Pseudomonas > Pseudomonas sp. MC6. The sequence goes on along the minus strand of NZ_CP186504.1, from coordinate 5,409,974 downwards.
CGGCGGAAATCGAGCCGTTGTACTTCTCGACGGTTTCGAACACCCACTTGTTGACGGTCGCGCACTTGGCGAAGAACTCGTCCTTGCTCAAGTTATCCGGTTTGAGGATGTTCAGGTGCAGGTTGCCGTCGCCGATGTGGCCGAACCAGACGATTTCGAAGTCGGGGTAGTGTTCACCGACGATCGCATCGATTTCCTTGAGGAACGCCGGCACTTTCGAAACCGTGACCGAGATGTCGTTCTTGTATGGCGTCCAGTGCGAGATGGTTTCGGAGATGTACTCGCGCAGTTTCCACAGATTGTGCAGTTGGGTTTCGCTCTGGCTCATCACGCCGTCCAGCACCCAGCCCTGCTCGACGCAATGCTCGAAGGTTTCCAGTGCGCTGTTGGCCACTTCTTCAGTAGTCGCTTCAAATTCCAGCAGCGCGTAGAACGGGCAGTCGGTTTCGAAAGGTGCCGGCACGTCACCACGGCCGATGACCTTGGCCAGGGCTTTGTCGGAGAAGAATTCAAACGCGGTCAAGTCGAGCTTGCCCTGGAAAGCGTGCAGCACCGGCATGATCGAGTCGAAATCGGCGGTGCCAAGGACCATCGCGGTGAGGTTTTTCGGCGCACGATCGAGGCGCATAGTCGCTTCGACGACGAAACCCAGCGTGCCTTCAGCGCCGATGAACAGCTGGCGCAGGTCGTAACCCGTGGCGTTCTTGATCAGGTCTTTGTTCAGTTCGAGTACGTCGCCCTTGCCGGTGACGACTTTCATGCCGGCCACCCAGTTGCGGGTCATGCCGTAGCGAATCACCTTGATCCCGCCGGCATTTGTGCCGATGTTGCCGCCAATCTGGCTGGAACCTGCCGAAGCGAAATCGACCGGGTAATACAGGCCTTTTTCTTCGGCGACGTTCTGCAAATGTTCGGTGACCACGCCCGGCTGACAAACGGCGGTGCGGTCGGTGAGGTTCACGTCGAGAATCTGATTCATGTAGTCGAACGACACGACCACTTCGCCATTGGCGGCCACTGCGGCGGCTGAAAGTCCGGTGCGCCCGCCCGACGGCACCAGCGCGACCTTGTGTTCATTGGCCCAACGGACAACGGCTTGCACCTGCTCAATGGTTTTGGGAAACACGATGGCGCTGGGCGCCGGGGCGAAGTGCTTGGTCCAGTCCTTGCCGTACGCATTCAGGGAGTCGGCGTCGGTCAGGACCTTGCCAGGCTCGACCAGGGTCTTCAGTTCATCAATCAGGGCAGGACTGGTCATCGACAGAACTCTCGAACAATTCATGGTCATCCTGAGAACGCTTCACGTCGCAGGAATGAGTGTTTAGCGGGGAGGCTATGCTAGCATATCGACCCCGCAGGACAGTGCCCAAGGCCAGATCCGCGGAGACGACTTTCTTGTCGTCCGGGTCAGCGTCTGTTGACCATTTCCTGCCATTTTTCTCCGGGATACAGGTTTACGCAGATGAGCAAGACTTCTCTCGATAAGAGCAAGATCAAGTTCCTTCTTCTCGAAGGCGTCCACCAATCGGCTGTCGACGTCCTCAAGGCGGCGGGCTACACCAGCATCGAATACCTGACAGGTTCCTTGCCGGAAGCCCAGCTCAAGGAAAAGATCGCTGACGCTCACTTCATCGGCATTCGTTCGCGCACCCAACTGACCGAAGAGATCTTCGATCACGCGAAGAAGCTGGTTGCGGTCGGCTGTTTCTGCATCGGCACCAACCAGGTTGACCTGAGTGCTGCCCGTGAGCGCGGTATTGCCGTGTTCAACGCGCCGTACTCCAACACCCGCTCCGTTGCCGAGCTGGTGCTGGCCGAAGCGATCCTGCTGCTGCGCGGCATCCCGGAGAAAAACGCTTCCTGCCACCGTGGCGGCTGGATCAAGTCCGCAGCCAACTCCTTCGAGATCCGTGGCAAGAAACTCGGCATCGTCGGCTACGGCTCGATCGGTACGCAGCTGTCGGTTCTGGCTGAGGGCTTGGGCATGCAGGTGTACTTCTACGACACCGTGACCAAGCTGCCACTGGGCAACGCTACGCAGATCGGCAGCCTGACCGAACTGCTGGGCATGTCCGACATCGTCACCCTGCACGTTCCGGAAACCGCTGCGACCCAGTGGATGATCGGCGAGAAGGAAATCCGCGCCATCAAGAAGGGCGGCATCCTGATCAACGCCGCGCGCGGCACCGTGGTTGAACTGGACGCCCTGGCGGACGCGATCAAGGACAAGCACCTGATCGGCGCGGCCATCGACGTATTCCCGGTGGAGCCACGCTCCAACGACGAAGAGTTCGAAAGCCCGCTACGTGGCCTCGACAACGTGATCCTGACTCCGCACATCGGTGGTTCGACCGCCGAAGCGCAAGCCAACATCGGTCTGGAAGTGGCAGAGAAACTGGTCAAGTACAGCGACAACGGCACCTCCGTTTCGTCGGTGAACTTCCCGGAAGTGGCCCTGCCGGCTCACCCTGGCAAGCACCGCCTGCTGCACATCCACGAGAACATCCCGGGTGTGATGAGCGAGATCAACAAGGTCTTCGCCGAAAACGGCATCAACATCTCCGGTCAGTTCCTGCAGACCAACGAGAAGGTGGGCTACGTGGTGATCGACGTCGACGCCGAGTACTCGGAGCTGGCGCAAGAGAAGCTGCAACACGTCAACGGCACTATCCGTAGCCGGGTTCTTTTCTAAGAACAGCTACAAGCCGCGAGCTACAAGCGGCAAGTGATGTTCGCTTGTGCTTTTGCTTGAAGCTCGTAGCTTGCAACTCGCCGCTGATAAAAAAGGGAGCCCCGAAAGGGCTCCCTTTTTTATTTCACGTTGATGGTGATTTTCTTCGAGACGATTGGTGGATCGAATGCCATGTGACCGCTGTCGCCAAGTTCCAGCTGCAAGGTGTGTTTGCCCGGGGCGAGTTTGATGTCAGCCTGGGTCTGCGCCTTGCCGAAGTGCATGTGGTTGGCATCGGTAGGGACGACCGAACCGGCAGGAACAATTTCCTTGGCGTCGATCAGCAGGTGATGGTGACCAGTATTCTTGGTGACGTCACCGGCCGGTGCCAGTGCGACGCCCTTGGTTCCGAACTTGACGGTGAAGGTCTGCGAAACCGTGGCCCCGTCCTCGGGAGAAACGATGAACACTTCGGCGCCTTTGGGGGCCGGTGTGGCGGCACTGGCCAGCACCGAAACGCCCATCAGCACACCCGCGAACGCTGCACGTGACATAAAGCTTTTCATTTTCTTCTCCAGTTTTTCCGTAAAATCCGCACGGTCATGACAACTTCATGACCATTCGTTGTCGAAGGCACTCGACAACCATAGCAAAGCGAGCCTGAATCAGAGCGTCGCGATAATGATTTCAAAGGAGTGACCATGCGTTTTCTGCCTGGCCTGATCTGCCTGCTACCCCTTTTGAGCCCTTTGGCTCACGCCGAACTGATTGATGACGTCAACGACCGTGGCGAGCTGCGTATTGCCCTTGAGGCTAATACACCGCCCTTCAATTTCAAGGAAGGCGACACACTCACGGGGTTCGAGGTCGAGCTTGGGCAACTGCTGGCCCGGGAGCTGGATGTACGCGCCGATTTCATCGTCACCGACGAGGCCGACCTGTTCCAGGGCGTTGAAAGCGGCAAGTACGACGTCGCCCTCAACCACATAGCACTGACACCCGAACTCAAGGATCGTTTCGACTTCAGCGAGTCTTACGGCAAGGTCGATTCGCAGTTGTTAGCGAAGAAGGATGAGCAGCCACGGCCGATGGTGCTGGTGCAGGCATTGACTGAAGAGAAGCCGAAAGCGGCAGAGCCGGTGGAGTTGGCGATTCCGTTTCAGAAGGGTAATCCGGCGTTTCAGGCCAGTCTTGCGAGCGCGATGGAGCGGATCAAGGCGGATGGGCGTTTGGCGGCGTTGACCGAGAAGTGGTTGAAGCCTTAAAAGCCCCTCACCCTAGCCCTCTCCCAGAGGTAGAGGGGACTGATCTGGGGATGCTTTAGAGGTACGCCGACCTGAACCTACTTTGCCGAATCCATAATCGACAAGGTCTTTCAAGTCGATGAATAGCGCCAGACACCTCGGTCGGCCCCCTCTCCCTACGGGCGGTCCGACGTTTCGGGAGCGCTGGGGTGAGGGTAACGATTGCGGATCAGTCCAAAGCAGCCAGTGCCAGCGCGGCCTGCGGCAATTCCAGTTCACTGAAAACCTGCACACCATGGCGCTTGAGCAACGCGGCCGTCACCCCTTCGCCACTCACCTTCACGCCACTGAACGTCCCGTCATACGTCAGCAGATTCCCGCAAGATGGACTGTTGGCCTTGAGCACCGCCACGCGAATTCCGTGCTTCTGCACCAGCGCCAGCGCCTGCCGCGCGCCATCCAGAAATTGCGCACTGACTTCCTCACCCTCAGTGGTAATCACCGCCGCAACACCATCCAGCACTTCACCACCCTGCCCGCCCGGAATCTCCGCCGCCGCCCGTGGCGTCGGCAAACCGCCCGCGACCTCCGGACACAACGGCACCACCCGCCCTTCGGCAATCCACTGCTCAAGCAGATCAAACGGCCCGCTCGCACCACCGTCGTAACGTACGCGGTGGCCCAACAGACAGCGGCTGACCAGAATTTTCTCCATCAGAACGGCTCGTTGCCACGGCGGCGAAACCAACCGGTCAGCGACAAGCGCTCGCGGTTCGCCGGCAGCACTTCGTGGGGCACTTCGCCGGAGAGAAACACCACCAGACACCCGCCAGTAGGCTGCACGTCATGCACACGCTCTTCGTTCAGGTACATGCGCAACTGACCGCCATCTTCCGGCAGCCATGCATCATTGAGGTAAACCACCACCGACACCATGCGCTTGTCGTCGTCGCGAAAACGGTCGACATGTCGGCGATAAAACGCACCCGGCGGATACAGCGCGAAATGGCATTCAAAGTCTTCAAGGCCGAGGAACAAGCCACGGTTGAGTGCCTCGCGCAGGCTCTCCATCAGGTTCAGATAACGGTCGCTGGCCTCGGCCTGCCCCGGATCGATCCACTGAATGTGATCGCCACGAATACCCTCGCGGATCTCCGAAAACGGCCCACGCCCCACCGCCGCCGGCGCCAGCTCACCCTCGGCCTCACGTTTGCGGCACTCGGCCGCCAGCTCGCGGGTCAAACCGGCGGGCAGGAAAATGTTCTGCTGCGACCAGCCGTGGTCGGCCAGGTCATCGACAATGCGTAACAGCAGTGGGTGTTCAGAGGATATTTGCATGGCGCGCATAGTATGTCGGCGGCAAGAAATCCGACAGAGCCACGCGGCGGCTTGCTACGAATTCTCGACAAGTACCGGCACCGCACGGAGAATAGTCCGCTGCTGACAGGAGTCCCTATGCGCCGTTTGCTTTTTTCACTGTTGATGTTCTGCGTGTTGCCCGCCTGGGCGGACGGCCACGATCAGTTGTACAAGGTCGCCGGCTGGCCAGATCAACGTGCGCATTTCAACGATGCCCTGACGGCCGCACAGCAGCGCTATCAGAACAGCCTGCCGCCGGCGGTGTTTCAAGCATTGGTGAACAACAGCAATCAGCGCTTCGCCCCGCAGGCCGTGGATCAACGCGCCGAAGCGCAACTGCGGCAGAAGCTCGCCGATCCGAAACCGGCGCTGACTTTCTTTCAATCGCCACTGGGCAAGAAGATCGTCGCCGCTGAATTGCTCGCGACCCGCCGTGATCAACTGGCGAAAAACGCCAAGGGCCTGCCGAAGATGCAGGCCAGCGACAGCCGCCTGCTGATCATCGGTCACCTCGCCCAAGCCTTGCCGGCCCGTGAAGCCGGCGCCGAAGTCAGCCTGGCGATTGCTGGTGTGGCGGCGGACAGCTTGAGTTCGATGATTCCGGGGCTGCTCGGTGGCGGTCAAGCGCAGGGCATGCTCAATGGTCAGCGCCAGCGCTTGATGGATCAGATTGGCGCGGACATCAACAACACGCTGCTCTATGTCTATCGCGATCTGTCGGATGAAGAGCTGGAAGAGTTTGCGACGTTTGCTGAATCGACTGAGGGCAAGGCCTACTATCAGGCGGCGCTGGCGGCGATTCGGGCGGGGTTGGCGGTCGGGCAATGATCTTCGTCGTCTCTTAGACCGCTATCGCGAGCAGGCTCACTCCTACAGAGGTACGCATTCCAAATGTAGGAGTGAGCCTGCTCGCGATAGGCCCTCACAAGCGCTAAAGATTCCGGCCTCTGATCCGCTTGCTCAGAAACTCGAAATACTCCTCACGCATCTCCACCGTCTCATTCGCCAGATGATGCCGTGCCTCGGCCAGCAGCAGAATCTGCGGTCGATCAAACTTCCATTTCAATACCTGCAAATTGTGCTGCCAGTCCACCGTCATGTCCGCCTGCCCCTGAATGATCAGTGGCCGCCGCGGACTTTTTTTCGCGTGCTCGACGCGAATGATCCAGCGTGACAGCGCCCCGACCCATTTCGTCGGCAAGCGTCGCGGCTGCAACGGATCGGCCTGCAGAAACGGCAGAAAATCCGGATCGTTGGAGTTCTCGCTGAAGCGCCGCGTGACCCCTCTGACAAAAGGTCTGAGCAGGTAATAACTCAGCTGCGACCAGCCCCACGCCCGTGGACGCACCAGCGGCGCCATCAAAATCACCTGCCCTTGCGCCGGGCTGTTTTCGCCGTGGTTGAGCAGGTGATCGACAACAATCGCCCCGCCGGTGCTCTGCCCGCACAAATGCCACGGCTGCGGCAGCGCGATCGACTGGGCCTCGGCGAACAAGGCCTGCAGGACGTCCTGGTATTCAGAGAAGTCGCGGATGCTCGCACGCGGCCCGCTCGAAAGGCCATGCCCCGGCAAGTCGCAGGCGATCACCGCAAAATCCTGATCCAGCGCCCACTCGATCACATGCCGGTAGAGCCCGACGTGATCGTAATAACCGTGCAGCAGAAACAGTGTCGCCTTGACCTTCTCCGGCCACCAGCAATGGCTGACCAGCTCATAACCGTCGACGTCGAAACGGCCCATGCCACGCCAGACATCGCGATGGGGAAAATCGGTTTTATAAAATTGCTGGTACGCCTTCGCTTCGTCCGACAACGGCTGCCATTCGGCCAATGGCTTGAGGCTGGCGCGGATTTGATCGGGATCGAAAGTGGCAGGCATGCAGGAATTCCAAAGCGGTAAACAGACTTTATCGGCCTGCGATATTCATCTGTAGTGACAGACATGGCAAGCTAGCCGACCTTTCGAGGATCGAAAACCATGCGCTCGCCCTACCGCACCGCACTGTTTGCCAGCCTGCTCGCGCTGATTTGCGCCGGGGTGCTGTGGGCGGCGTATGACTGGTTTCAGGGGCGTTATCTGCGTGCGTTCAGCGAACACACGGCGGTATTTTCCGGTGATCCGCTGCGCCTGCCGGACAATCTCGCCGGTCCCGGCAAGATCCGCCTGGTGCATTTCTGGGACCCGGCTTGCCCGTGCAATGTCGGCAACCAACAGCATCTGACCGAGATGGTCGAGCAGTTCGGCGCCAAAGGCGTTGAGTTCTTCGCCGTGCAGAAGGCTGGCAGCCACGGCCAGTTGCCCGCGACCCTCAGCAGCCTGAAAACCATCACCATTTTGCCCGGTTCCGAGCAGGTGCCCGCCAGCCCGGCCGTGGCGATCTGGGACCGCAGCGGCAAACTGGCGTACTTCGGCCCGTACAGCGAAGGCCTGACCTGCAACTCTAGCAACAGCTTTATCGAACCGATTTTGAATGCCCTGACGCAAGATCGTCCGGTCAATGCCACGCACACCCTGGCAGTCGGTTGCTACTGCCCGTGGCCAGTGGAGACGCAGTAAGGCATTCCGGACTTTTCAAGGACAGCGCTGCACGGCACAGAAGGTCTGTGCTAATTGTTTGCAGCCCGACGGGCGGCAATCCCGCCTGCACAAGGAGTCACCATGAAGCGCGTGTTCACCGTACTTGGCTTGTTCATCGTTGTTCTGCTTGCCGGCGCAGGCTGGTACGTCTACAGCAAACAACCGACGCGCCAGGGCCAGGTCGAACTGCGCAACCTGCAAGGTTCGGTGACCGTGCGCTACGACGAGCGCGGCGTGCCGCACATCCGTGCCGAGAACGAAACCGACCTCTACCGCGCCCTCGGCTATGTGCATGCCCAGGATCGCCTGTTCCAGATGGAAGCCATGCGCCGCCTCGCCCGTGGTGAGCTGGCGGAAGTACTCGGGCCGAAGCTGCTCGACACCGACAAACTGTTCCGCAGCCTGCGCATCCGCGAGCGCGCCGCCAGTTACGTCGCCAGTCTCGATAAACAGTCGCCGGCGTGGAAGGGCCTGCAAGCCTATCTGGATGGCATCAACCAATATCAGGACAGCCACGCCGCGCCGATCGAGTTCGACGTGCTGGGCATCCCCAAACGGCCGTTCACAGCAGAAGACAGCATCAGCGTCGCTGGTTACATGGCCTACAGCTTTGCCGCCGCATTTCGCACTGAGCCGCTGCTGACCTATGTGCGCGATCAGCTCGGTGCCGATTACCTCAAGGTCTTCGACCTCGACTGGCAGCCCAAAGGTGTGCTGGTCAACGGTCACGCCAAGCCTGCGCCGGCCCTCGCCGCCGGCGACTGGAAAGACCTCAATGCCCTCGCCCGCCTCAGCGAACTGGCACTGATCGATAATGGTCTGCCGCAGTTCGAAGGCAGCAACGCCTGGGTCATCGCGGGCAGCCGCAGCCAGAGCGGCAAACCGCTGCTGACCGGTGACCCGCACATTCGCTTCTCGGTGCCGTCGGTATGGTACGAGGCGCAACTGTCGGCGCCGGGCTTCGAGTTGTACGGTCATCATCAGGCGCTGGTGCCTTTCGCCTTCCTCGGCCACAACCTCGATTTCGGCTGGAGCCTGACCATGTTCCAGAACGATGATCTGGATCTGATCGCCGAGAAGGTCAATCCGGATAACCCGAATCAGGTCTGGTATCGCGGCCAGTGGACCGACATGGTCGTCACGCAGCAGCAGATCAATGTGAAGGGCCAGCCGCCAGTGCCCCTCACCCTGCGCCAATCGCCCCACGGTCCGATCGTCAACGATGCGCTGGGAACTGCTGCCGGAAAAACGCCGATTGCGATGTGGTGGGCCTTCCTCGAAACGCCAAACCCGATCCTCGAAGGCTTCTACCAGCTCAACCGCGCCGACACCCTGGCCAAGGCCCGCGGCGCTGCCGCGAAAGTCCAGGCACCGGGACTGAATCTCGTCTATGCCAACGCCAAGGGTGATATCGCCTGGTGGGCCTCGGCGTTGCTGCCCAAGCGCCCGGCCGGGGTGCGGCCGGAATTCATTCTTGACGGCAGCAGCAATCAGGCCGACAAGGACGGCTTCTACCCGTTCAGCGCCAACCCGCAGGAAGAGAACCCGGCGCGCGGCTACATCGTCTCGGCCAACTTCCAGCCGCTGTCGCCGACCGGCATGGAGATTCCCGGTTACTACAACCTCGCCGATCGCGGCCAGAAACTGAATCGTCAGCTCAGCGACAAGAGCGTGAAGTGGACCAACGAGGCCAATCAGAAACTGCAATTAGGCACCGCCACCGGTTACGGCCCGCGCTTGCTGGCGCCATTGCTGCCGGTACTGCGTGAGGTGGTGAGTGATCCGGCGCAACTGAAACTGGTCGGGCAACTGGCGCAGTGGCCGGGCGACTATCCGCTGGATTCGGTCAGTGCAACGGTGTTCAACCAGTTCCTCTACGACCTCGCCGATGCAGCGATGCGGGATGAGTTGGGCAATGACTTTTTCGACACGCTGCTGTCGACGCGAGTAATTGATGCGGCGCTGCCGAAACTGGCGGCGAATGCCGATTCACCGTGGTGGGATAACCGCAGTACACCGACCAAGGAGACCCGCGCTGATATCGTGCGCGCAGCGTGGCAGGCGAGCATGCAGCACTTGAAGCTGACCCTTGGCGACAACACTACCGAGTGGAAATGGGGCGCGGCGCACACGCTGACTCACGGGCATCCGCTGGGGCAGCAGAAGCCACTGGATCGGATTTTCAATGTCGGGCCGTTTGCGGCGCCGGGCAGTCACGAAGTGCCGAACAACCTGTCGGCGAGGATCGGACCGGCACCGTGGCCGGTGACCTACGGGCCGTCGACACGGCGCTTGGTGGATTTTGCCGATCCGGCGCATGGGTTGACGATCAACCCGGTCGGGCAGAGTGGTGTGCCGTTTGACAGTCACTATGACGATCAGGCTGAGGCGTATGTCGACGGGATGTATGTGCAGGCGCATTTCAATGCCGAAGAGGTGACGGCGAATACGCGCAGTACCTTGAAGTTGTTGCCGGCGCGGGCAGCGCCTTAAAAGCCCCTCACCCTAGCCCTCTCCCGGGGGGAGAGGGGACTGATTGGGGGATGCTCAAGGCTTACAGCGACCTGACACTGCTTTACCGAATCCATAATCGCTAAGGTCTTTCAGGTCGATGTATCACGCCAGACACTGCGGTCGGCTCCCTCTCCCTCTGGGAGAGGGCTGGGGTGAGGGTATGGGTCAAACCATCACCGCAAAGTTCAGCCGAAACTGCTGCGGCGTAACCCCCAACCGCCGGTTAAACACCCCGCGCATATGTTGCGCGTCACGAAACCCACACTGATACGCCACCGTCTTCAACGGCGCCGCCGTGCTCTCCAGCATCACCCGCGCCGCATCCACCCGCGCCCGCTCGACGAACTCCGCCGGCGTCACCTTCGCCTCCCGAGCAAACACCCGCGAAAAATTGCGCGCACTCATGTTCGCCGCAGTTGCCAGATCGGCAATCGTCAGATCGCCCGTCAGATTAGCCAATACATAAAGCTGCACCATCGCTACCGCCGACGTCGGCTCCGCATGCGGCGTGAGGAACGGGCTGAACTGCGACTGCCCACCGGAGCGCTGAGTAAACACCACCAGCCGCTTGGCCACGCTCAGCGCCACCTCAGCGCCGTGATCCCGCGCCAGCAGATACAGCGACAGATCGATCCCCGCCGTCACCCCGGCAGAGGTGTAGAGCGTGCCGTCCTCGACATATAAACGATCCGCGTCGACCTGCGTCGTCGGACACAACTGCGCCAACGCCTCGGCATCGTTCCAATGCGTGGTGACGGTGCGCCCTTCCAGCAATCCGGCCCGCGCCAGCATAAACGCGCCGTTGCAGATCGAGCCGAAACGCTGTGCCCGCGCGCAGGCTTCACGCAGCCAATCATCGAACGTCGCGCCAAAAACCATGAACGGCAATTGTGGGCCACCGGCGACCAGCAGCAGGTCGTAGGCATCCAGCGCTTCGCTGAAATGCCGATGGGCGTTCAGGTTCAAACCGTTGGAACAGGCCATCGGGCCGTGTTCGACGCCGATCACATCGAGCCGATAGTGATCCTCGGGCGCCAGGAAGCGATTGGCCTCGGCGAACACATCCATAGGGCCGCTGACGTCCAGCGACTGCACGCCTGCGAACACGACGATGGCGACGGTTTTGCTCATGGCTGTGGATTCCCCCTTTAAGAGCAAAAGATCGCAGCCTGCGGCCGCTCCTACAGGTGTCCGCTTTCCCATGTAGGAGCTGCCGCAGGCTGCGATCTTTTTAGCTTGGCACGATTTGCGCGTCGAATGGCAAGGATCGCAGCCATGCATCGATTGTTCGCTTCCCGCGCCGGGAACAGACTTTCCCCATCAGCGCCACGACGGCGTTTTCGACGAGGAAATCGTTATGAGCACCACCATTGCCGGCATCAAAATCCCCGACAGCACCCTCGCCCGGGCCACCACCGAGTACATCCGCGACATCGAGTCCGACCTGCTCTACCACCATTCGCGTCGGGTATTTCTGTTCGGCGCGCTGAGTGGTGAGCGCCAGCAACTGGCCTACGATCCGGAACTGTTGTACGTCGGCGCGATGTTCCACGACCTCGGTCTGGTCGAAGGCCACCGCAGTGATGACGAGCGTTTTGAAGTCGACGGCGCGAACGCGGCAGCAGCGTTTCTCAAACCGTACGGGTTGAGCGATGACGACATCGAACAGGTGTGGCTGTCGATTGCCCTGCACACCACGCCAGGCGTGCCGAAGCATCTGCGCCCGACCGTGGCGCTGGTAACGGCTGGTGTGGAAATGGATGTGCTGGGCATGGATTACGCGGCGTTCAGCACTGTGCAGCGCGAGGCGGTGGTGCATGCGCACCCGCGTGGGGAAGGTTTCAAGGAGTGCATCATCTGCGCGTTTGCCAATGGTTTGCGCCATCGTCCGCAGACGACGTTTGGCAATGTGAAGACCGATGTGCTGAAGGATCAGCAGCCGGGGTTCAAGCCGATGAACTTTGTCGAGGTCATCCGCAACTCTCCCTGGACTGCATAAAACCCATGTAGGAGTGAGCCTGCTCGCGATGGCGGTGTGTCAGCCAGGTAGTTTTCAGCTGACACACCGCCATCGCGAGCAGGCTCACTCCTACATGGGGATTTGGGTTGGTCTTGAGAAAGGGACCAACCCGATATTGCCTACGCCGCTTCCGGCGCTGGTGCGCGACGCACGTCCGGCTGTTTCCACGAATCGGCTGCGCTTTCTTCGATGGCTTGCTGGATGGCTTTCTTGCGCGCTTCTTCGGCACGGCGGCTGAAGAACCAGACCATGAAGGTCACGATCGATACCGCCAGCAGGATCAGACTGGCCACGGCGTTGATCTCAGGCTTCACACCCAGACGCACCGCCGAGAACACTTCCATCGGCAGGGTCGTCGAACCCGGCCCCGAGACGAAGCTCGCCAGCACCAGATCATCCAGCGACAGCGCGAACGACATCATGCCGCCCGCCGCCAGCGATGGCGCGATCATCGGGATGGTGATCAGGAAGAACACCTTCCACGGCCGCGCACCGAGGTCCATCGCCGCTTCTTCGATCGACAGGTCCAGCTCACGCAGGCGCGCCGACACCACCACCGCCACATACGCCGCACAGAACGTGGTGTGGGCGATCCAGATGGTGACGATGCCACGTTCCTGCGGCCAGCCGATCATCTGCGCCATGGCTACGAACAACAACAGCAGCGACAGACCGGTGATCACTTCCGGCATCACCAACGGCGCTGTCACCAGGCCGCCGAACAGCGTGCGGCCCTTGAAGCGCGTGATGCGCGTCAGCACGAACGCCGCCAGCGTCCCCAGCGCCACCGCGGCAACTGCGGTGTAGCAGGCGATTTCCAGCGAGCGCAGCACCGAGCCCATCAGTTGCGTGTTGTCGAGCAGGCCGACGTACCACTTGATCGACCAGCCGCCCCACACCGTCACCAGCTTCGAGGCGTTGAACGAGTAGATCACCAGGATCAGCATCGGCAGGTAGATAAACAGCAAACCCAGAACCAGCATCAGGCTGGAGAAACGGAAGCGCTTCATTCTTTACCCTCCATTTCCTTGGCCTGACTGCGGTTGAACAGGATGATCGGCACAATCAGGATCGCCAGCATCACCACCGCCAGCGCGGACGCCACCGGCCAGTCACGGTTGTTGAAGAACTCTTGCCACAGCACCTTGCCGATCATCAGGGTTTCCGGACCGCCAAGCAGTTCCGGGATCACGAACTCGCCGACCACCGGGATGAATACCAGCATGCAGCCGGCAATGATGCCGTTCTTGGACAGCGGAATAGTGATTTTCCAGAAGCTGTTGAAGGTGCTCGAACCGAGGTCGGATGCCGCTTCCAGCAGACTGTGATCGTGCTTCACCAGGTTGGCGTACAGCGGCAGGATCATGAACGGCAGGTACGAGTAAACGACGCCGATGTACACCGCAAGATTGGTGTTGAGGATCTGCAAAGGTTCGTCGATGAAACCCATGCTCATCAGGAAACCGTTGAGCAAACCGTTGTTGCTGAGGATGCCCATCCACGCGTAAACGCGGATCAGGATCGCCGTCCAGGTCGGCATCATGATCAGCAGCACCAGCACCGTTTGCAGCTCTTTACGGGCGGTGGCGATGGCGTAGGCCATCGGGTAGCCGATCACCAGACAGAGGACAGTGCTGATCAGCGCCATCTTCAACGAGCCGAGGTACGCGGCGATGTACAACTCGTCGCCCGCCAGCATTGCGTAGTTGCCCAGGTTCAGCAGTAGTTGCAGCTTCTGCTCGGCGTACGTGTAGATCTCGGTGTACGGCGGGATGGCCACGTCGGCTTCGGCGAAGCTGATCTTCAGGACGATGAAGAACGGCAACATGAAGAACAGAAACAGCCAGATGAACGGGACCCCGATGACCAGTTGCCGGCCATTGGGGATTATTCGGTTGATGCGGCGTTTGAATTTGCGCATGTTCATGAGCGGAGTACCACGCCGCTGTCGTCTTCCCACCACACGTAGACCTGATCGCCCCAGGTCGGACGCGCGCCGCGACGTTCGGCGTTGGCGACGAACGACTGCACCAGTTTGCCGCTTGGCAATTCGACGTAGAACACCGAGTGCCCGCCGAGGTAGGCAATGTCGTGGACCTTGCCGCTCGACCAGTTGTATTCGCAGGTCGGTTGGTCGGCGGTGACCAGCAGCTTCTCCGGGCGGATCGCGTAGGTGACCGACTTGTCCTGCACCGAAGTACTGATGCCGTGGCCAACGTAGATCTGCCGATCAAGATCTTTGCAGGTGATGGTTGCGTGGCCTTCGGCGTCGTCGATCACTTCGCCTTCGAAGATATTGACGTTGCCGATGAATTCGCAGACCAGACGGCTGGTCGGGGTTTCGTAGATGTCGATCGGGCTGCCGATCTGGGCGATCCAGCCCAGGTGCATGATCGCGATGCGCTCGGCCATGGTCATGGCCTCTTCCTGGTCGTGGGTCACCATCACGCAAGTCACGCCGACGCGCTCGATGATTTCCACCAGCTCCAGTTGCATCTGCGAGCGCAGTTTCTTGTCCAGTGCGCCCATCGGCTCATCGAGCAACAGCAGCTTCGGCCGCTTGGCCAGTGAACGGGCCAGCGCCACGCGCTGACGCTGACCGCCCGACAATTGATGCGGCTTGCGCTTGGCGTACTGGCTCATCTGTACGAGCTTGAGCATCTCGGCCACGCGAGCGTCGACTTCAGCCGCCGGGATCTTGTCCTGCTTGAGGCCGAAGGCGATGTTCTGCGCCACGGTCATGTGCGGGAACAAGGCGTACGACTGGAACATCATGTTGATCGGACGTTCGTACGGCGGCATGTCGGTGATGTCGACGCCGTCGAGGAAAATGCGCCCCTCCGTGGGCCGTTCGAACCCTGCCAGCATCCGCAGCAGAGTGGATTTGCCCGATCCCGAACCGCCGAGCAGGGCGAAGATTTCGCCTTTCTTGATTTCCAGGGACACATCGTCCACGGCAATCGTCTCGTCGAACTTCTTCGTGACCCGGTCGATTTTGACCAGCACCTGTTTCGGTGTCTGGTCGCCCTCGAGGGCTTTCTTATAGGCGCCGGAGGCAACTGCCATTTACGAAACTCCCAGAAAAAAACAGTGCAGTTCGCCCCGCAAGGCGAACCCAGGATAGTGTGTGCCTTACATCCCCGACTTGACCTTGGTCCAGCTGCGGGTCATCAGGCGCTGAATGTTCGGTGGTAACTCGGTCGATACGTAGGCCTTGTCGATAACGGCCTGCGGCGGATACACCGACGCATCGGTACGGATGGATTGTTCCATCAGCTTGTCCGCCCCCGGGTTGGGGTTGGCGTAACCGACGTAATCACTGACCTGAGCGATCACCTCAGGTTTCAGCAGATAGTTGATGAAGGCATGGGCCTGCTTCACGTTCGACGAATCCTTGGGGATTGCCAGCATGTCGAACCACAAGGCACCGCCCTCTTTCGGCACCGCGTAGGCGATGTTCACGCCCTTCTTGGCTTCGGCTGCGCGGTTTTTCGCTTGGAAGATATCGCCGGAGAAACCGATGGCCACGCAGATGTCACCGTTAGCCAGATCACCGATGTATTTCGAGGAATGGAAGTAGGTCACGTAAGGACGCACCGCGAGCAACTTGTCGGTGGCTTTTTCGTAGTCCTTGGGATTGGTGCTGTTGGCATTCAGGCCCAGATAGTTGAGCACAGTCGGCATCATTTCATCCGCCGAATCGAGGAACGCCACGCCGCAGCTTTGCAGCTTCTTGATGTTCTCAGGCTCGAACAAAACGCCCCACGAATCGATCTTGTCGACACCCAGCACAGCTTTCACTTTATCGACGTTGTAGCCGATGCCGTTGGTTCCCCACAGATACGGCACGGCGTACAGGTTGCCCGGATCGTTCTGCTCCAGACGCTTGAGCAGCGCCGGGTCGAGATTGGAATAATTCGGCAGCTGCGACTTGTCGAGCTTCTGGAACGCGCCGGCCTTGATCTGCTTGCCGAGGAAGTGGTTCGACGGTACGACCACGTCGTAGCCGGTACGCCCGGCGAGCAGCTTGCCTTCCAGGGTTTCGTTGGAGTCGAAGACGTCGTAGACCGGTTTTATCCCGGTGGCTTTCTGGAAGTCGGCCAGGGTGGTCTCGCCGATGTAATCGGACCAGTTATAAATATGCACCGTACCGGCGGCCTGGGCTCCGACAGCAATCGTCAGGCCGGCAGTGGCCAGCAGGGCTTTGCGCAAAGAAGAAAAAATAGGCAAGTGGAGGTCCTCTAAATTAGTTGGGCCCAAGTTGCCCCGCGCTGCATGACAGCCGTGGCTGCCCGGCAACAAAACCGGCGCGCAACTTACCCTCGAAAAACCGTTCCTGCAAAACTTCCTGTCATTTAATTGATCCGCTGGCCGCCCGCGCGGGGCATGACGGCCAGCGGTTGTTGCGTCAAACCGGCTTATTTACCGGATTTGATCTTGGTCCAGCTGCGAGTGATCAGGCGCAGGGTCGCTGCGTCCAGATCGCTGATCGCGTAGAGCTGCTTCTTCACTTCAGCCGACGGGTAGATGCTCGGATCGCTGGTGATGTCCTTGTCCACCAGTGGCGTGGCAGCTTTGTTGCCGTTCGGGAAACGCACGGCATTGGTGATGCCGGCCATCACTTGCGGCTCAAGCAGGTAGTTCATGAACTTGTAGGCGGCTTCGACGTTTTCGGCATCCTTGGGAATGGCGACCATGTCGTAGAACGTGCCAGCACCTTCTTTTGGAATGGTGTAGGCCAGCTTGACCTTGTCACCGGCTTCCTGGGCGCGGGTCTTGGATTGTTCCAGGTCACCCGAGTAACCGACGGCGACGCAGATGTTGCCGTTGGCCAGGTCGGAGATGTACTTGGAGGAATGGAAGTAGGCAACCGAAGGACGAATCTTCAGGAACAGGTCTTCGGCGGCCTTCAGGTCAGCCTTGTCCTTGCTGTTGGTCGGCTTGCCCAGATAGTGCAACGCCGCCGGAATCATTTCGGTCGGGGCGTCGAGGAAGCTTACGCCGCAGCTTTTGAGCTTCTCGATGTTTTCAGGCTTGAACACCACGTCCCAGGAATCGATCTTGTCGATGCCCAGCGCAGCCTTGACCTTGGCCGGGTTGTAGCCGATGCCGATCGAGCCCCACATGTACGGGAACGCGTGCTTGTTGCCTTGGTCGCTGGCATCGCCAACAGCCTTGAGCAGGTCTTCGTCGAGGTTCTTCCAGTTCGGCAGCTTGGACTTGTCCAGCTCCTGGTAAACACCGGCCTTGATCTGCTTGGCGAGGAAGTTATTGGAAGGCACCACGATGTCGTAACCGGACTTGCCGGCCAGCAGCTTGGCTTCGAGGGTTTCGTTGCTGTCGAAGACGTCATAGACGACTTTGATCCCGGTGGCTTTTTCGAAGTTGGCCACAGTGTCCGGGGCGATGTAGTCGGACCAGTTGTAGACGTGCAACACCTTGTCGTCCGCCTGAGCCGCAGTCGCCATGACTCCCATCAGGGACATGGCGAGCAGAGTCTTGCCAGCGAGCTTTTTGCCTAATGCCTTCATGCGTTAATGCTCCAAATTTTTCTTTTTTGAACCACTTTGTTCAGCGGCCGAACCCGGACAACTGGAACCGCGGATAGTCTGGCAAGATCCGAGGCGGTCTTTCAAGAAAAGACCAGCCTTTCTGACAGCTTTGAGCGAGCGCGCCGCAGCTCCCCCGCTCAAAGCCTAGCACTTAGCCCTGCAACGCACTGAGGGTCAGGTCCAGGCATTTACGTGCCTTTGTAACCAGTTCATCGATCTCGGCTTTGCTGATCACCAGCGGCGGCGCGATGATCATGGTGTCGCCCACAGCGCGCATGATCAGGCCGTTGTCGAAGCAGAACTGGCGGCAGATCATGCCGACGCCCTTGCCTTCGTAACGCTTGCGCGTGGCCTTGTCCTGCACCAGCTCGATCGCGCCCAACAGACCGACTCCGCGAACTTCACCCACCAACGGGTGATCGTTCAGTTCCCGCAGACGTTTCTGCAAATACGGTGCCGTTTCGTTGTGCGCGTTCTCGATAATTTTCTCATCGCGCAGGATACGGATGTTTTCCAGGCCCACCGCTGCCGCCACCGGGTGACCGGAGTAAGTGAAGCCGTGGTTGAAATCGCCACCTTCGTTGAGCACCGCAACAACGGAGTCACGGACGATCAGGCCACCCATCGGGATGTAGCCGGAAGTCAGGCCTTTGGCGATGGTCATCATGTCAGGCTTGAGATCGTAGAAATCGCTACCGAACCACTCACCGGTACGGCCGAAACCGCAAATCACTTCGTCCGCGACGAAGAGGATGTCGTACTTGGCGAGGATTTCCTTGATGCGCGGCCAGTAGCTGTCGGGCGGAATGATCACACCGCCGGCGCCCTGAATCGGCTCGGCAATAAAGGCACCGACGTTGTCGACGCCGACTTCGAGAATCTTCTCTTCCAGCTGATTGGCCGCCCAGATACCGAACTCTTCCGGCGACATCTCGCCACCCTCGGCGAACCAGTACGGCTGGGCGATGTGGACGATGCCCGGGATCGGCAAGTCGCCTTGTTCGTGCATATAAGTCATGCCACCGAGGCTCGCGCCGGCCACGGTCGAACCGTGATAACCGTTCTTGCGGCTGATGATGACTTTTTTGTTCGGCTGACCCTTGATCGCCCAATAGTGGCGGACCATGCGCAGCATGGTGTCGTTGCCTTCGGAGCCGGAACCGGTGAAGAACACGTGGTTCATGCCTTCCGGCGCCACGTCGGCAATGGCCTTGGCCAGCTCCAGTGCCGGCGGGTGCGCGGTCTGGAAGAACAGGTTGTAATACGGCAGTTCGCGCATCTGTTTGGCGGCCGCGTCGGCCAGTTCATCGCGACCGTAACCGATGGCCACGCACCACAGACCGGCCATGCCGTCGAGAATCTTGTTGCCTTCGCTGTCCCACAGGTAAACGCCCTTGGCGTTGGTGATGATCCGCGGGCCCTTCTCTTTCAGCTGCTTGAAGTCGCTGAACGGGGCCAGGTGGTGATCATTGCTAAGTGCTTGCCACTCGCGGGTTTGCGGGTTGTTGCTGGTCATGCCAATTCTCCTTGTTATCGGTGAAGACGCGGCCGCTGAGGACCGCGCCCGGCGTATCAGACGGCGAAGAGCAGGTATTCACGCTCCCAGGAACTGATCACGCGCTTGAAGTTTTCATGCTCGGCCCGTTTTACCGCGACGTAGCCAGTGATGAAGGTTTTGCCCAGGTACTTCTCGATGGTGGCGCTGTTTTCCATACGCTCCAGCGCGTCTTCGATGGTCAGCGGCAGGCGCAGGTTGCGGCGCTCGTAACCACGGCCCACCACTGGTGCGCTCGGGTTGAGGCCTTCGACCATGCCGATGTAACCGCAGAGCAGGCTCGCGGCGATCGCCAGGTACGGGTTGGCGTCGGCGCCCGGCAGACGGTTTTCCACACGGCGGTTCTGCGGGCCGGCATCCGGTACGCGCAGGCCCACGGTGCGGTTCTCTTCGCCCCACTCGACGTTCACCGGTGCCGAGGTGTCCGGCAGGAAGCGGCGGAACGAGTTGACGTTGGGGGCGAACAGCGGCAGCAATTCCGGAATCAGCTTCTGCAAGCCACCGATGTGGTGCAGGAACAACTGGCTCATGGTTCCGTCTTCATTGGAGAAGACGTTCTTGCCGGTCTCGATGTCGATGATGCTCTGGTGCAAGTGCATCGCACTGCCCGGCTCACCGGTCATTGGCTTGGCCATGAAAGTCGCAGCCACGTCGTGCTTGAGTGCGGCTTCGCGCATGGTGCGCTTGAACACCAGAATCTGGTCGGCCAGCGACAGCGCGTCGCCGTGACGGAAGTTGATTTCCATCTGCGCCGTGCCGTCTTCGTGGATCAGCGTGTCGAGGTCCAGTTCCTGCAGTTCGCACCAGTCGTAGACGTCTTCGAACAGCGGGTCGAATTCGTTCGCCGCTTCGATGGAGAACGACTGGCGACCGATTTCCGGACGGCCCGAACGGCCGATTGGCGGCTGCAACGGATAGTCAGGGTCGTCACTGCGCTTGGTCAGGTAGAACTCCATTTCCGGCGCCACAATCGGCTGCCAGCCTTTGTCGGCATAGAGTTTGAGGACCTTCTTGAGGACGTTGCGCGGCGACAGCTCGATCGGGTTGCCTTGCTTGTCGTAGGTGTCGTGGATCACCTGCGCAGTGGGCTCGATGGCCCACGGCACCAGGTACACGGCGTTCTGGTCGGGGCGGCAGATCATGTCGATGTCGGCTGGGTCGAGCAGTTCGTAATAGATGTCGTCTTCGACGTAGTCGCCGGTCACGGTCTGCAACAGCACGCTTTCCGGCAGACGCATGCCTTTTTCGGCAATGAACTTGTTGGTCGGCGAAATCTTGCCCCGGGTGATACCGGTCAAGTCGGCGATCATGCATTCGACTTCTGTGATCTTGTGGTCTTTCAACCAATCGGTGAGCTGGTCGAGGTTGTTACTCATAAATGCCTCTGGGCTGAGTCTCCTGACATGATGTCAGGCAAAGTTTGACGCTATGGGCGTCGCGTTAAAGGGGGCTTGCTCGCGCAGTGCCGGCTTATGCCTGGCACCGCGCATAGACAATGAAAGAGGAGCTTACCTGCCCTTTACGCTGGCGTTGCATTTCCTGTGCACAGTCCAGGCGTGCAGAATCATGAGCACGGCTGGGCAAGCGGCACAGGCTTTGAGGGTGAAAGCGATCTATATTGGAAGGGGACGCCATAAACAGGATGCTTTCCCGTACGTCCAGAATATCGGACGCTGACGCTTGAACGGCCATGGACGGGAACATCGTCGCTAACGGGCGAGCCATGCTGGCTGCGCTAAGGACGGATTTGTCGCCACTGATGTGATGAGCATGCAGACCGGACTGTTGCGAGCAATCGGTGATGCCGATTAACGGCAGGCGAGACATGAAGCACCCCGGTATTATTGCTGTTATGGGTTTGATCGGAGCTTAGCCTTGTTCATTTTTTTACACAACACCCCCGTAAAAAATACAACACGGCCTGCTCAAGCCTGCGGGTGCGCAGTGTCCCAAGGGCCAAAAATCGCCCGAAAGTGCCCCATAAATGCCCTCGCAGCGCTTTTTTAGGGCAAAAAAGGCCTCGCTTGACTTCGGCAAGCCGTTCGGGTTGACTGAAACCAGAAAAGATCAATGATTGATATTTTTAACAACAAAGGTGTTGCATCATGTCGGTACCCCCGCGTGCCGTTCAGCTTAACGAAGCGAACGCGTTCCTTAAGGAACATCCTGAGGTTCTGTACGTTGACCTTCTGATTGCGGATATGAATGGTGTGGTGCGCGGCAAGCGCATTGAACGCACCAGTCTCCACAAGGTTTACGAGAAAGGCATCAACCTGCCGGCCTCTCTATTTGCTCTGGATATCAATGGTTCGACGGTGGAAAGCACCGGCCTGGGCCTGGACATCGGCGACGCCGATCGTATCTGCTATCCAATCCCCGACACCCTGTGCAATGAGCCATGGCAGAAGCGCCCGACCGCGCAACTGTTGATGACCATGCACGAACTCGAAGGCGACCCATTCTTCGCCGATCCGCGCGAAGTGCTCCGTCAAGTTGTTGCAAAGTTTGACGAGCTGGGCCTGACCATCTGCGCCGCATTCGAACTCGAGTTTTACCTGATCGACCAGGAAAACGTGAACGGCCGCCCTCAGCCGCCACGCTCGCCGATCTCCGGCAAACGTCCGCACTCGACGCAGGTCTATCTGATCGACGACCTCGACGAATACGTCGATTGCCTCCAGGACATTCTGGAAGGTGCCAAAGAGCAAGGCATCCCGGCCGACGCCATCGTCAAGGAAAGTGCCCCGGCGCAGTTCGAAGTGAACCTGCACCACGTCGCCGACCCGATCAAGGCATGCGACTACGCGGTACTGCTCAAGCGTCTGATCAAGAACATCGCCTACGACCATGAAATGGACACCACCTTCATGGCCAAACCGTATCCGGGCCAGGCAGGCAATGGTCTGCACGTACACATTTCGATTCTGGATAAAGAAGGCAAAAACATTTTTGCCAGCGAGGATCCCGAGCAGAACGCCGCGCTGCGTCACGCGATCGGCGGTGTGCTCGAGACCCTGCCCGCGCAGATGGCTTTCCTCTGCCCGAACGTCAACTCCTACCGTCGTTTCGGCGCGCAGTTCTATGTACCGAACTCGCCGTGCTGGGGTCTGGACAACCGCACCGTGGCGATTCGCGTACCGACCGGCTCGTCCGATGCCGTGCGTATCGAACACCGCGTCGCCGGTGCCGACGCCAACCCGTACCTGCTGATGGCTTCGGTACTGGCCGGCGTGCACCACGGTCTGACCAACAAGATCGAGCCGGGCGCGCCAGTCGAAGGCAACAGCTACGAGCAGAACGAACAAAGCCTGCCGAACAACTTGCGCGATGCCCTGCGCGAGCTGGACGACAGCGAGGTGATGGCCAAGTACATCGATCCGAAGTACATCGATATCTTCGTCGCCTGCAAGGAAAGCGAGCTGGAGGAGTTCGAACACTCCATCTCCGACCTTGAGTACAACTGGTATCTGCATACCGTTTAAGCGGTTGTAGCACCAAACAGAACGCCGTCGGCTCTCGCAGCCAACGGCGTTTTTTTATGGCCGCCTGCGGCGGATCGCGAGCAAGCTCGCTCCCACAGGGGATCTCCTATGCACACAAATTTTCTTCTCACTGGAGATCTCTGTGGGAGGGGGCTTGCTCCCGAAGGCGGTCGACAAGACAACACAAGAGCCGGCTCGTACAATGCCCGCTGCCCCGCAGGAGACTTCCATGACGCGACCCGCCCCCGTCCGCAAACCCCGTGCCCGCAGCCAGGCGCGCATCGATTCGATACTCGACGCCGCGCGCGCATTGCTGGCGGCCGAGGGTGTGGCGAGTCTGTCGATCTACAGCGTCGCCAAGCGCGCGCAGATTCCGCCCTCCTCCGTGTACCACTTTTTCGCCAGCGTCCCGGCATTGCTCGAAGCGCTGACGGCGGATGTCCACGCTGCGTTCCGCGCCTGCCTGCAAGCACCGATCGATCACGAAGCCCTGCGTGACTGGCGTGATCTGTCGCGGCTGGTCGAGCAGCGAATGCTGGAGATCTACGACGAAGACGCCGCCGCACGGCAGTTGATCCTCGCGCAACATGGTCTGACCGAAGTGACTCAGGCAGATCGTCAGCACGACATAGAACTGGGCGATCTGATGCACAAGCTGTTCGATCATCACTTCGAATTGCCGAGGTTGCCGGCAGATGTCGATGTGTTTGCCTTGGCGATGGAGTTGGGCGACCGGGTGTATGCGCGCTCGGTGCAGCAGCATGGGCAGATCACCCCGCGCATGGCCGAGGAAGGGATGCGCGTGTTTGATGCCTATATCGGGCTGTATCTGCCACCTTATCTGCCCAAAAGATCTCTAGTGGTCTGACTGGCCTCTTCGCGAGCAGGCTCGCTCCCGCATTTGGAATGCGATCCCCTGTGGGAGCGAGCCTGCTCGCGAAGGCCGCGCCGCCGATTTCAAGCCAGGCACAAAAAACCCCGAAGGGCTCACGCCCTCCGGTTTTGTTTTTTACTCACCGGCTTACAACTTGGCGATCGACACCTCGGTGGATTTCACAAAGGCGATCACTTCGCTGCCGACCACCAGTTCCAGCTCTTTGACCGAGCGGGTGGTGATCACCGAAGTGACGATGCCGGAAGCGGTCTGCACGTCGATTTCCGACAGCACGTCACCGAGGACGATTTCCTTGATCGAGCCTTTGAACTGGTTACGGACGTTGATGGCTTTGATAGTCATGGCAATGATTCCTGTCGTTTGCTTGAGTTATTGAGCCCAACGCAGTTGCGTAGGCAGTGGTGAAACAGGTTCCGGCGCCGGCGGTTCGCCGGGCAGGGAGAGAACACGGTTAAGCACTTCGGTTTCCAGCGCTGCGAGTCTGTGCGAACCACGCACTCGCGGCCGCGGCAGTTCGACATGCAGATCGAGGCCGACTTCGCCGTCCTCGATCAGAATCACCCGGTCGGCAATCGCCACCGCTTCACTGACATCGTGGGTCACCAGCAGCACGGTGAAGCCGTGTTGCTGCCAGAGACGTTCGATCAGTTGCTGCATTTCAATTCGGGTCAGCGCATCCAGCGCGCCGAGCGGTTCGTCGAGCAACAGCAGGCGCGGTTGATGGATCAGCGCCCGCGCCAGCGCAACGCGCTGCTTCTGTCCGCCAGACAGCGCCGCCGGCCACTCATTGGCACGATCCGCCAGACCCACCGCTTCCAGTGCATCCAGCGCTTGCGGGCGCCAGTTGCCCTTAAGGCCGAGGCCAACGTTGTCGATGATCTTTTTCCACGGCAGCAGGCGTGCTTCCTGGAACATCAATCGGGTGTCTTCCCGCGCATCGCTGAGTGGCGCAGAACCGGCGAGCAAGTCGCCGCCAGTCGGTTTATCGAGGCCGGCGAGCAAGCGCAGCAAGGTACTTTTGCCGCAGCCACTGCGCCCGACCACGGCGACGAATTGCCCCGCCGGAATGTGCAGATCGATGTCACGCAGCACCTGCCGCGCGCCGAAGGTTTTCTGCAGGTTGCGCACCGCCAGCGGAATCCCGCGCAGCAGGCGTGGAGGTTGTTGAGCAGTCATGCCGCACCTCCTTTGGCAACCTGATAAGCCGGGTGCCAGCGCAACCACACACGCTCAAGTCCTCGGGCCGCGAGGTCGGCGAGTTTGCCCAGCACCGCGTAAAGCAGGATCGCCAGCACCACCACGTCGGTCTGCAAAAACTCGCGGGCGTTCATCGCCAGGTAGCCGATGCCGGAGCTGGCCGAGATGGTTTCCGCCACAATCAACGTCAGCCACATAAAGCCCAGGGCGAAACGCACACCGACCAGAATCGAAGGTAGCGCGCCCGGCAGGATCACCTGCCAGAACAGGCTGAAACCGCTCAAGCCATAGCTGCGCGCCATCTCCACCAGCGCCGGATCGACGTTGCGGATGCCGTGATAAGTGTTGAGGTAGATCGGGAACAACGTGCCCAACGCCACCAGAAAGATCTTCGCCGACTCGTCGATGCCGAACCAGAGGATCACCAGCGGAATCAGCGCCAGGTGCGGCACGTTGCGGATCATCTGCACCGAGCTGTCGAGCAGGCGTTCGCCCCACTTCGACAGGCCGGTGATGAAACCCAAGACCAGACCGATGCTGCCACCGATGGTGAAACCGAGGGCCGCACGCCAGCCGCTGATCGCCAGATGCGTCCAGATTTCACCGCTGCGCACCAGGCTCACGCCGGCTTCGATCACCGCCACCGGTGCCGGCAAAATCCGTGTCGACAACCAACCGGCCGACACCGACAGCTGCCACACCGCCAGCAACAACACCGGCAACGCCCAGGGCGCGAGGCTGTGGATGATTTTCTTCATGGCGCGCCTCAGCTCTGCGACGCGGCTTTGGGAAGAATGTCGTTGGCGACCATCTCGCCGAACGGGCTGACATAACCGGCGCTTTTCGGCAGTTCCGGACGCTCGATGTCGAGGTGCGGGAAGAGCAGTTCAGCGACGCGATAAGACTCTTCGAGGTGTGGATAACCGGAGAAGATGAAGGTGTCGATGCCCAGATCCGCGTATTCCTTCACACGTGCGGCCACGGTCGGGCCATCGCCGACCAGCGCCGTACCGGCACCACCGCGCACGAGGCCAACGCCGGCCCAGAGGTTCGGGCTGACTTCGAGGTTGTCGCGGCTGCCGCCGTGCAGCGCGGCCATGCGTTGCTGGCCAACCGAATCGAAACGCGCCAGCGACGCTTGAGCGCGAGCGATGGTGTCGTCGTCCAGGTGCGAGATCAGCCGATCTGCCGCTTGCCACGCTTCAGCGTTGGTTTCACGGACGATCACATGCAGACGAATACCGAAGCGTACGGTGCGGCCGAGCTTGGCGGCTTTGGCTCGGACTTGGGCAATCTTCTCGGCCACTGCTGTTGGCGGCTCACCCCAGGTCAGGACCATTTCCACTTGTTCAGCAGCCAGGTCCTGCGCCGCTTCCGAGGAGCCGCCGAAGTACAGCGGCGGACGCGGTTGCTGGATCGGCGGATAGAGCAACTTCGCACCCTTCACGCTGATGTGCTGACCGTCGTAATCGACGGTTTCGCCTTCGAGCACACGACGCCAGATGCGGGTGAATTCCACCGAGGCTTGATAGCGTTCTTCGTGGCTGAGAAACAGACCGTCGCCAGCCAATTCTTCCGGGTCACCGCCAGTCACCAGATTGAACAGCGCACGGCCGCCGGACAGGCGATCAAGGGTGGCTGCCTGCCGCGCCGCGACCGTCGGGGAAATGATCCCGGGGCGCAGGGCAACGAGAAACTTCAGACGCTGGGTCACCGGGATCAGCGACGCCGCCACCAGCCACGAGTCTTCGCAGGAGCGGCCGGTGGGAATCAGCACACCGCCGAAACCCAGACGATCAGCCGCTTGCGCAACCTGTTGCAGATAACCGTGGTCGACGGCGCGAGCGCCTTCGGCGGTGCCAAGGTAATGGCCGTCGCCGTGGGTAGGCAGGAACCAGAAGATATTGAGGCTCATGGAGTGGTCTCCTTGGGGATTCGAATTACTGCGCTTTAGCCACAGCGGCCGGTGGTGTCCAGATCACATCCTTGATGCTCAGCGGCTTGGGAATCAGCTTGAGCTGGAAGAACGTGTCAGCGATTTTCTGCTGCGCGGCGACCACTTCCGGGGTCAGGAACAGCGCGCCGTAGCCCTGGCGTTGCACCGAAGTCAGGGTGATATCCGCCGGCAGACCGAGCAGTGGCGCGACTTGTTGGGTCACGTCTTCAGGATTGGCTTTCGACCACTCGCCGACCGCGCGCACTTCTTCCACGAGGGTCTTGATCACCTCGGGATTTTTCTGTGCGTAAGGCTTGGTCGCGAGATAGAACTGGTGGTTGTCGACAATGCCTTTGCCGTCGCGCAGGGTGTGCGCTTGCAGTTGTTTCTCGGCGGCAGCCTGGTACGGATCCCAGATGACCCAGGCGTCGACGCTGCCACGTTCGAACGCAGCGCGAGCATCGGCCGGCGGCAGGAATACGGTCTGGATGTCGCTGTATTTCAGACCGGCGTCTTCCAGTGCACGCACCAGCAGGTAGTGAACGTTGGAGCCTTTGTTCAGGGCGACTTTCTTGCCCTTGAGATCGGCCACCGATTTGATCGGCGAGTCTTTCGGCACAAGGATCGCTTCGCTGTTCGGCGCTGGCGGTTCATAAGCGACGTAAAGCAGATCGGCGCCGGCCGCCTGAGCGAACACCGGTGGAGTTTCGCCAGTGACACCGAAGTCGATCGAGCCGACGTTCAGGCCTTCGAGCAGTTGCGGGCCACCGGGAAATTCAGTCCATTGCACGTCGACGCCTTGGGCGGCCAGACGTTTTTCCAGAGTGCCCTTGGCTTTGAGCAGCACCAGCGTGCCGTACTTCTGATAACCGATCCGCAATGTCTCGGCTTGAGCTTGAGTGATGGCGCCGAAGGTGACAGCCGCAGCAAACAGAGCGACCAGACCACGACGCAAAAATACAGTGCGCATAGCGCTCTCCTTTTTGCTGTTGGGTTTTGGCTGCACCTGCTTGCCCGTTAGCGGGCGAGTAAGGCGAGTACTTCAAATTTCGATGAGGCTTAAATGCTCCAGCGAGCACTCAACAAACGTTCGTTCAACAGACCCGGTTCCAGCGGTTTCGGCCGACGGGCCATGGCGCCGACAAACTGATCCAGCGCTTCGTGCAGTCGCTGCTCCAGCGCTGGAGCCAGTTGCGCCGCAGCACTGCCTTCGCCGTAAGCGATCTGGCTGTCCTCGGCGAAAATCCCCTGGAGCATTTCCTGGGCTTTCAGCGCCGACAAAACAGGCTTGAGGGCGTAGTCGACCACCAGCATGTGGGCAATGCTGCCGCCCGTGGCCATCGGCAAGACAATCTTGTGGTTCAGGGCGCGCTCGGGCAGCAGATCCAGCAGGGTCTTCAGGGCGCCGGAAAACGACGCTTTGTAAACCGGTGTGGCGATCAGCAGACCGTCGGCGTTTTCAATCTGTTGCAGCAGGTCGAGCACCTTCGGGCTGTCGAAGCGGGCGTGGAGCAAATCCTCGGCCGGGAAGTCCCGCACCTGATAACTCACCACTTCCACCCCTTGCGCCTGCAACCAGCGTTGCGAGCGTTCCAGCAGCACCCCGGAACGGGAGCGCAGGCTGGGACTGCCACCGAGTGAGACGACCAGCATTGAGACGATTCCTTAAGCGTTACAGGCGATTCGCGGGTTGCGATCTCGCTTCGATGGGAGTGACCTTACCAGCTGATTTATATATCCATAAATCATATTTATTCATTTGGTTATGCTTTTTGGAGATATGAGATTCGCTTTGTTTCAGGCGAAAAAAAAGGCCGTCGAAACGGCCTGAAATCCCCTGCTTAGTAGTTCCGTGGTAACTGGACTAACGCCTTCGCGAGCAGGCTCGCTCCCACATTTGGAATGCGATCACCTGTGGGAGCGAGCCTGCTCCGGGCGGCGTTCCGACGAAAGCGGTGGTGGCTACACCGCAAATCTCACTTATTCGGCTGTGGCGTCAGGCGCAAGTACGGCTTCACCGCGCGATAGCCCTTCGGAAAGCGCTTTTTGATCTCATCTTCATCCTTGAGCGAAGGCACGATCACCACCTCTTCACCGTCCTGCCAGTTGGCCGGGGTGGCCACCTTGTAGTTGTCGGTGAGCTGCAGCGAATCGATCACCCGCAGAATCTCGTGGAAGTTGCGCCCGGTGCTCGCCGGGTAAGTGATGGTCAGACGAATCTTCTTGTTCGGGTCGATCACGAACAGCGAACGCACGGTCAGCGTGTCGTTGGCATTCGGGTGGATCAGATCATAGAGATCGGAGACCTTGCGATCGGCATCAGCCAGGATCGGGAAGTTGACGACAGTGTTCTGGGTCTCGTTGATGTCTTCGATCCACTTGTGGTGCGAGTCCACCGGATCGACCGACAGCGCGATGGCCTTGACGCCGCGCTTGCTGAACTCATCCTTGAGCTTGGCGGTGAAGCCCAGCTCGGTGGTGCACACGGGGGTGAAGTCCGCCGGGTGGGAGAACAGCACGCCCCAGCTATCGCCCAGCCATTCGTGGAAACGAATCTTGCCGGCGCTGGAATCCTGTTCGAAATCGGGGGCGATGTCGCCGAGTCTGAGGCTCATGGTGCTGCTCCTGATAAGTTGTTCGAGACCTCAACTGTAGCCCGGGATTTGCCATCATGAAAAAGAATAAATAATGAGATATCTAGATCATAAGTGAATATTAAACATCTGTTCACTGGACGCCGAACGGCATCCCGACGAACATCGGTCGCAAGGTTCGAGAAGGCCTTGAGTTGCTGTAAAGAGGGGAATTTCGGGGGAGGGCTTACGGGGGTGGGCCTGACTCGAAAACGCAAAAGCCCCGTCCGGCGCGATGCCGGACGGGGCTTTTTTTACATCAGGTGCAGGAACTCGCTATTACAGCAGCGGGATCGAGTAGCTGACGATCAGGCGGTTTTCGTCCTGCGAACGGGTGTTCGGCAGGTCGGTGCGCCATACAGCGTTTTTCCACATCAGGCCGACGTTTTTGAACGGGCCTTCCGGCACTACGTAGCCGATGGTGAAATCGCGTTCCCACTCGGAACGGTTCGACGCGCTTTCGCGACCATTGGCACCCACGGTGTCGATCGAATCGCCTTTCAGGTAAACCACACCAGCGGTCAGGCCAGGTACACCAACTTTAGCGAAGTCATACGAGTAGCGAGCCTGCCAGGTTTTCTCGCCGGCACGACCGAACTTCTGGATCTGCATGTCGGTGATGGTGTAGTTCGACGAGCCGTCGCCCTGGTTCAGCCAAGGGAAGTCGCTGCTGCCATTGGAAACCTGGTAGCCGCCACCGAAGGTGTGACCTTCAACGGTGTACAGGAACAGGCCGCTGTACAGGTTGTTATCAACTTCACCACGACCGTTACGGAAACCGGTGTAGTTGCCGCTGCTGTAGTAAGCCGAATCAGTGCCGTTCTTGCCGTCGTCGGAGCTGTTGAAGTAACGGAAGTCGGACTTCAATACGCCCGGGCCGATTGCCCAGTTGTGAACCAGACCCAGGAAGTGCTGTTTGTAGAAGTCTTCCAGGTTGCCGTAGTAGTACTGGGCAGTCAGGTCTTTGGTGATCTTGTAGTCACCACCGGCGTAGATGAACTTGTTGCTGTCACGGAACGCAGTACCACGGGTGTTGGCGCCACCGATCGACAGGTTTTCGTTGTTGCTGGAGTTACGACCTTTCACGGCTTCGATCTGACCACCGACCAGGGTCAGGTCCTTGATTTCGCCGGAAGTGATCTGGCCACCCTGCCAGGTTTGTGGCAGCAGACGACCGTCGTTGGTCACGATGACCGGATTCTTCGGCTGCAGAGTACCCAGCTTCAGTTCAGTCTGGGAGATCTTGGCTTTGGCAGTCAGGCCCAGGCTGGAGAAGTTGTCCACCGCTTTGCCGTTGGACTCGCTCGGGAACACAGTGCCGCCGTAAGCGGTACCGCTGTTGCCGTTAGTACCGCCGCCCGAATCCAGACGTACGCCCAGCAGGCCGATGGCATCGATACCGAAACCAACGGTGCCTTGGGTGTAACCGGAGATGAAACGCAGATCGAAGCCTTGGCCCCACTCTTCGTTCTTGTTGGCGCCAGCGCCGTCACGGTTATCGGTGTTGATGTAGAAGTTACGCAGCCCCAAAGTAGCTTTGCTGTCTTCGATGAAACCGGCGGCGCCTGCCTGCTGCGCCATAACCCCTACGGCCACAGCCAGGGCCAAGGTGGACTTGTTCATGTAAAGCTCCTCTCGTTTCTAATTCTTGTGTTCCTGGCCCTGGGTCTGATGCCCCGGGTCCTAAGATGCGCGATTAGCGCCAGACCGTGACTGACAAGTCAATCGTAACCTTGTGTGTCTACGACCAAGGTCTAATCGCAGTGATTTGGTCCGTGCAGAGTAAAGATTTCCTGATAAACCCAAAAAGAATTTATTCATTCTTTTTCATATCATTTCGGAATATGGCCAGTATCTTGCCACCTCCGCCGGGAAACAGCGTATCGGCGACTAAGCTCATTCCTAAATGGTATTTGTTAGCCTTTTTTTATATCGATTAGCTTTGGCGTAACCCCGAATCGTCAAACCCTATCGAAAAGGCGACGCCATGATGGCCAAACGCGCACTATCCAGTCAATTTGTTACAGTTTGTGTGTCAGCGCTGATTTCTTTTTCGGCCCATGCCGCCAACCTCACCGTGGGTTATCAGACCGGTATCGACCCGAGCAAAGTCCCCCAGGCCGACGGCGTCTACGAGAAAACCATCGGCGAGAAAATCGACTGGCGCCGCTTCAACAGTGGCCCGGAAGTTGTGACAGCCATTGCTTCGGGTGACGTGCAGATCGGCAACCTCGGTTCCAGCCCATTGGCCGCTGCCGCTTCGCGTAATCTGCCGATTGTGGCGTTCATCGTTTCGGCGCAGATCAATGCCGCCGAAGCGTTGGTGGTGCGCAATGGCAGCGGCATCAACACCCCCCAGGACCTGGTCGGCAAAACCATCGCCACACCTTTCGTTTCGACCTCACACTACAGCCTGCTCGGCGCCCTCAAGCACTGGGGCCTGGACGCCTCGAAAGTCAAAGTGGTGAACCTGCAACCAGCAGAGATCGCAGCGGCGTGGAAGCGTGGCGATATCGATGGCGCATTTGTCTGGTCGCCTGCGCTGGGGGAAATTCGCAAGACCGGCAAGACCCTGACCGATGCTGCGCAGGTCGGCCAGTGGGGTGCGCCAACCTTCGAGGTTTGGGTCGCGCGCAAGGATTTTGCCGAGAAGCATCCTGACGTTGTCGCGAAGTTCGCCAAGGTTACGCTGGATTCATTTGCCGATTACGCGGCGCATAAAGACAGCTGGACGGCTGACTCGGTGCCGGTACAGAAAATCGCCAAACTGACCGGTGCCAATGCCGCTGATGTGCCGGAATTGCTCGCAGGGTCGGCGTTCCCGGACGCTAAGGCGCAGCAAACCACGGCGCTGCTGGACGGCGGCACGGCGAAAGCGATTGGCGAGACGGCGAAGTTTTTGAAGGAACAGGGCAAGGTTGAAACGGTGCTGCCGGATTATTCGCCGTATGTCAGCGCGAAGTTTGTGGCGCAATAAAAGCTTCGCGAGCAGGCTCGCTCCCACATGGGTTCATTGAACAAATGTGGGAGCGAGCCTGCTCGCGAATGGAGCGCCTCAGTTACAGAGTCTTTTCGAAGATTTTCGAATTACGCTGAAAGTTGTACAGCGAAGCCCGCGCCGCCGGCAGGCGCTCGACGCTGCTCGGCTCGAACCCACGCTCACGGAACCAGTGCGCGGTGCGCGTGGTGAGGACGAACAAGGTCTTCAAACCCTGCGCCCGTGCTCGGGTTTCGATGCGCTCCAGCAATTCATCACCGCGACCGCCATGGCGGTACTCCGGGTTCACTGCCAGACACGCCAGTTCACCGGCATCGGAATCGGCAATCTGATACAGCGCCGCACAGGCGATGATCATGCCCTCACGCTCGACCACGCTGAACTGCTCGATCTCGCGCTCCAGCACTTCGCGCGAGCGACGCACCAGAATCCCCTGCTCTTCCAGCGGACTGATCAAGTCGAGCAAGCCGCCGACATCTTCAATCGCCGCCTCGCGGACCAGTTCGAACTGCTCTTGAGCGACCAGCGTACCGCCACCGTCACGAGTGAACAGCTCTGTCAGCAGCGCGCCATCTTCGGCGTAACTGACGATATGGCTGCGCGCCACGCCGCCACGACAGGCTTCGGCAGCGGCATCGAGCAGTTCTGCCTGATAGTTGCTGCCCAGACGCTGCAAATGCGCCGGCACTTGCTGTGGACGCAGCTCACGCACCAGTTTGCCGTTCTCGTCGATAAGACCGAGGTCGGCGCCAAACAATAGCAATTTATCTGCGCCCAGATCGATGGCAGCGCGGGTGGCGACGTCTTCACAGGCGAGGTTGAAAATTTCACCGGTCGGCGAATAGCCCAGCGGCGACAACAGCACGATCGAACGCTCATCGAGCAGACGATTGATGCCCTTGCGGTCGACCCGGCGCACTTCGCCGGTGTGGTGATAGTCGACGCCTTCGAGCACGCCGATCGGCCGCGCGGTGACGAGGTTGCCGCTGGCCACGCGCAGACGCGAGCCCTGCATTGGCGACGAAGCCATGTCCATCGACAAACGCGCTTCGATGGCAATGCGCAATTGGCCGACCGCGTCGATTACACATTCCAGCGTTGCCGCATCGGTGATACGCATGCCGTGGTGGTAATGCGGGGTCAGGCCGCGCGCAGCGAGGCGGGTTTCGATCTGCGGGCGCGAACCGTGCACCAGCACCAAGCGCACGCCGAGGCTGTGCAGCAAGACGATGTCGTGGACGATATTGCCAAAATTCGGATGCTCGACGCCATCGCCGGGCAGCATGACGACGAAGGTGCAGTCGCGGTGGGCATTGATGTAAGGGGACGCGTGACGAAGCCAGTTAACGTATTCGGGCATGAACCTGGGCCTGTAATAAATAGCAGCCTAAAAAGGGGCGAAACGGAAAACGCACAGCGGGCTGATGGTTATCGTCGGAACAGGCTTGGCGACACGCGCGCTCTCCTCATGAATACGGGTTGGATTCCTACTAATTTAACGACTTGCCCCTGTAGGAGCTGCCGCAGGCTGCGATCTTTTGATCTTCTGAAACAAAAGCAAAAGATCGCAGCCTTCGGCAGCTCCTACAAGGGATGCGTTCAATTCTTCAGGCAGTAATGTTCAATCAGTTGCCGTAATAGATGCACGGTAGGCTGCAAACGTGACATTTCAAGGTACTCGCCGGGCTGATGTGCGCAGGCGATGTCGCCGGGGCCGAGCACGATGGTTTCGCAGCCAAGGCGCTGAAGATAAGGCGCTTCGGTGCCGAACGCTACTGCTTCGGCGCTGTGACCGGTGAGCTTTTCGGCGATGCGCACCAGTTCGGCGTCTTCCGACTGCTCAAACGGTGGCACTTCCGGGAACAACGGTTTGTAATCGATCTTCACCTGATGCCGCTCGGCGACCGGGTTGAGCTTACGCAGAATCTCCGCGCGCAGGACTTTCGGGTCCATGCCGGGCAGCGGTCGCAGGTCAAACTCCAGCGAACACTGGCCGCAGATACGGTTGGGATTGTCGCCGCCATGGATGCAACCGAAGTTCATCGTCGGCTGCGGCACGCTGAACTGCGGATTATTGAATTCACGCTGCCACAACAGACGCAGGCCGCGCAGTTCGCCGATCGCATCGTGCATGGCTTCGAGGGCACTGTGGCCCAGGCGCGGATCCGACGAATGGCCGCTCTGCCCGAGGATATCGATGCGTTCCATCATGATGCCTTTGTGCATGCGAATCGGCTTGAGCCCGGTCGGCTCGCCGATCACTGCCGCACGGCCCAGCGGACGCCCGGCCTCGGCCAGCGCGCGGGCGCCGGACATCGAACTTTCTTCATCGCAGGTGGCGAGGATCAGCAACGGCTGCTTGAACGGCTGATCGAGCAGCGGCAGCACGGCTTCGATGATCAGCGCGAAAAATCCCTTCATGTCGCAACTACCCAGCCCGACCCAGCGGCCATCGACTTCGGTGAGCTTCAGCGGATCGGTCTGCCACAACGCATCGTCGTACGGCACCGTGTCGCTGTGCCCGGCCAGCACCAGCCCGCCGGGGCCGCTGCCGAAACTGGCAAGCAGGTTGAATTTGCCGGGGCTGACCTGCTGGATATCGCAGCTGAAACCCAGGTCACCCAGCCACCCGGCGAGCAAATCGATCACCGCGCGATTGGACTGATCGAGGTTCGGTTGGGTACAGCTGACCGACGGCGCGGCGATCAGCGCCGCGAACTGGTCTTGCATGGATGGCAAAGGCATCGCTGACTCCAACTCCCGAATTGAGGTCCATCATAGAACCATCCGGCGCTCGGAATAAACCGTCGCAGGGCGTAGGAAGTTTGAGTCCTGTACACTGCACGGCCTTGGCAGCCACACATTCCCCCGGCTGCGCTCCCGATCCTGGATTTTCCGGCCATGCAGAAAGAAACCGAAATCAAACTCCGCGTCAGCCGCGAAACCCTCGCCGCTCTGCGCGAGCATCCGCTACTGAAAAAACGCAACAAAAATGGCTGGGAACGCCGTGAGTTGATGAACCAGTACTTCGACACCCCCGAGCGCGATCTGGCGCAGGCCAAAGTCGCCCTGCGCCTGCGCAAGGACGGTGACGAAGTGATTCAGACCCTCAAGACCCGTGGCCAGAGCGTCGCCGGTCTGTCCGAGCGTAATGAATACGACTGGAAGTTGCCGAAAGCCAAGCTCGACGTGAAGAAACTCGACGGCGAATGCTGGCCCGAGTCGCTGGCCGAGCTGGACAAGAAAACCCTCAAGCCGATCTTCACCACCGATTTCGTCCGCGAGCGCGCCGAAATCGCCTGGGGCCGTGGCAAATCCAAAGTGGTTATCGAAGCCGCGCTGGACCTCGGTCACGTGGTAGTCGGCAAGCAGAAAGAAGAAATCTGCGAGCTGGAACTGGAACTGCGCGAAGGCGAGCCTGCCGCGCTGCTGGAACTGGCCGCTGAACTGGCGGAAACCCTGGCGCTGATGCCGTGCGACATCAGCAAGGCTGAACGCGGCTACCGCTTGTACGACGCCAACAGCTACTCGCTAAGCCTGCCGGCACCGGAGCTGACCGCGGAAACCCAACTCGACGACGCCTTCGCCGCGCTGAGCTGGCATTTGCTCGGCAGCAGCCAGCGTCTGGCTGAACAATATCGCTTCAACGGCCACTGGCGCCTGTTGCTCGATTGGGTCGAAAACCTTGCAGAAATGCGCGCCCTGCTCAGCAGCCTCGGCCAGGCCGCACCGCGTCAGTCGACCCATGATCTGCGCGTTGCCCTGGATGCCTTGCTGGAAGACTGGCGCCCGCTGGTGCAGGCCGGTATCGAAGACGAAGACGTGCGCAAAGCCGCACCGGAGCAGTTCCTCGAAGAACTCGAAGACCCGCGCTGGGGCCTGTTCTCGCTGAACACTTCGCGTTGGTTGCTGGCCCGCACCTGGACCGCCGAGCGCAATGTGCGTGGCAATCGTCAGGGCGGCGCGCAGTTGCACAGCTGGCTGCCGCGTACCTTGGGCGAAGAAGCCACGGCCCTGCAATTGCAGCGTTATCAACAGCAGCCGGAAGATCTGGCTGAGCAACTGCCGCGTATCGAGCGCATTCAGGTATGGCTGCACCACGCCCGTAACGTGCTGGACATCGCGGAAATGGATCGTCTGTACGGCGAGCTGAACAAGCTGGCGCAACTGGCCAACGAACCTACGATCACTGACGAACTGCTCGACGCACGCAAGCAACAGGCGATTGCGGTTTACCAGAATCGCGCGTGGAAAATGCTCCTGCGCATGTAACACCGCTAAAAGATCGCAGCCTTCGGCAGCTCCTACCTTTGGAATGCATTTCCCCTGTAGTAGCTGCCGAAGGCTGCGATCTTTTGCTTTATCGCAAGACAGGCAAACTGGTGGTGGACTTGATCTCCGACAACGCCACAATCGAATTCACTTCCTGTATCCCCGGAACCAGCGACAGCTTCTCGAAGAAGAACCGCTCATACGCCTCAATGTCCGCCGCGACAATCCGCAGCAAAAAATCCACCGAGCCCATCAGCACATAACACTCCAGCACTTCCGGAAAGCCACGAATCGCCTCGGTAAACTCAGTGAAGTTCGAACGCCCGTGGGCGTTAAGTTTGATCTCGGCAAAGATCTGCGTGTTCAGGCCGATCTTCTTGCGATCGAGCAAGGTCACTTGGCCGCGAATGATGCCCTCCTCCTTCATCCGCTGAATCCGCCGCCAGCACGGCGATTGCGACAGGCCGACCTGCTCGGCGATCTGCGCGCTCGACAGTGAAGCGTCCTCTTGCAGCAGGGCGAGAATCTTGCGGTCGTAGCTGTCCAGCTCGCTGTGCATAGAAAAACCTCCAATCGAAAATCTTGCGAATTGATCAATTCGATCGACCGCCAATAACGCCGATCATAGCCAAGAAATACCCCGCGACGAATGTAAAAATTCCTCCAGAAATTTTGGAGACTCGCCATGCCGCACCTCGAAGCCGTAACCACCGCGCCAACCCGCGCCGATGTCTGGAACGTCAGCAACGCCCATTGCCTGGCGCAATATCAAATCCTCGCCGAGGCCGAGCCGGATTTGCTGGTGCGGGTGCTCAACCTGTTCGCCCTGCAATTCCTCACACCCGAGCAGGTCAACGTGCAGCGAATGGATGACTTGATGTCGATCGACATCGTCATGGGCGGTTTCAGTTGGCATCGCGCGCAAGTGATCGCGGAAAAACTTCGCAACCTGATCAGCGTCTGCTCGGTGAATCTGCAAAACGCCGATAGCGTTTGGGATGCGCCGGCACAAGCAGCCGGCTGACAAATCCGGCAACGGCTTCGTCGGGTAGTGGCCCAACGGTCTGCAGGGTCACGACTATTCTTTTGCGCACTGTCGCTCAAAAGGAAGCCCGCATGTCCGTTCAACTTGCCACTCAGGACCGCTGGCTGGAACTCAACGAGGTGCTGCGTGAACTGGTCGCCCAAGGCTTTATTTGCCAGGACTCGGCGGAGCAGGCACTGAATGCCCGCCGCCGCCACGCCGCCCACGGCCAGATGCATCCGCTGGAGTTCATCGCCAGTCAGCAGCTCGACGACCTTAGCCGTCCAGGTAAACACCTCGACCTGGAAAGCCTGACCCTGTGGCTGGCGCAGCAGGCCGGCCAGCCGTATTTGCGCATCGACCCGCTGAAAATCAATGTCGCCGCGATCACGCCCTTGATGTCCTACGCCTTCGCACAACGGCACAAGATTCTCGCCGTGGCGGTCGACCGCGATACCGTCACCGTGGCCAGCGCTCAGCCCTACGTCACCGGTTGGGAAGCTGACCTGACTCACGTACTCAAGCTGCCGATCAAACGCGTAGTAGCCAACCCGGCGGACATCCAGCGCTTCAGTGTCGAGTTTTTCCGCTTGGCGAAATCGGTCAGCGGCGCCAGCAATGCCGACACCCAGAGCGGCAACCTCGGCAATTTCGAACAACTGCTCAACCTCGGCGCCAGCGATCAGGAGCCGGACGCCAACGACGCGCACATCGTCAACATCGTCGACTGGCTGTTCCAGTACGCCTTCCAGCAACGCGCCAGTGATATCCACATCGAGCCACGGCGTGAACAAGGCACAGTGCGTTTTCGCATCGATGGCGTGCTGCACAATGTTTATCAATTCCCACCGCAGGTGACCATGGCGATTGTCAGTCGCCTGAAGAGCCTCGGGCGGATGAACGTCGCCGAAAAGCGCAAACCCCAGGACGGCCGGGTCAAGACCAAGACCCCGGACGGCGGTGAAGTCGAGCTGCGCCTTTCGACCCTGCCTACAGCGTTCGGCGAAAAAATGGTCATGCGGATTTTCGACCCGGAAGTGCTGCTCAAGGATTTCGACCAGTTGGGTTTCAGCGCCGATGACCTGCGCCGTTGGCAGGACATGACCCGCCAGCCCAACGGCATCATTCTGGTCACCGGGCCGACCGGTTCGGGCAAGACCACCACGCTGTACACCACGCTGAAAAAACTGGCGACGCCGGAAGTGAACCTCTGCACCATCGAAGACCCGATCGAAATGGTCGAGCCGGCGTTCAACCAGATGCAGGTGCAGCACAACATCGACCTGAGCTTCGCCGCCGGGGTGCGCGCACTGATGCGGCAAGACCCGGACATCATCATGATCGGCGAGATCCGTGACCTGGAAACCGCTGAAATGGCGATTCAGGCGGCGCTCACCGGGCACCTGGTGTTATCGACCCTGCACACCAACGACGCACCCAGCGCGATCAGTCGTCTGCTCGAACTCGGCGTGCCGCACTACCTGATCAAAGCCACCGTGCTCGGGGTCATGGCCCAGCGTTTGGTGCGCACATTGTGTCCGCATTGCAAGGCGCCGCTGACGCTCGAAGAAGAAGACTGGCAAACCCTGACACGCCCGTGGCAGGCGCCGTTGCCGAGCAACGCGCAACGCGCCATTGGTTGCGTGGAATGCCGCGACACCGGCTATCGCGGACGCGCCGGGGTTTACGAAATCATGCAACTGAGCGACAGCCTCAAAGCCTTCATCACCCCGGATACCGATCTCACCGCCATTCGGCGGCAGGCGTTCAAGGAAGGCATGCGCAGTTTGCGTTTGTCCGGAGCGCAGAAAGTCGCCGCAGGACTGACGACGGTTGAGGAAGTGCTGCGGGTTACGCCGCAGAGCGAGCAGAAATAAGCCGCCACGGAACCGGATCGGGGAAATGGCGATCCAACGCCGTAGTTAACCCCCAGGAGTCATCTCATCATGCGTCTCAAACTTGCTGTTGCCACACTGGCCTTGCTGTCCCTTCCCGTTGGTTCGGCCATGGCGGACAGCTTTTGGCGTAACGTCATCTCGTCCGGTGCCACCACCGGTTCGACCTACCTGACCTTCAAGGATCACAAGCTGATCATCGCCGCTCAGGACGATGCCGGCAGTTTCGTTGCCAGTGACGGCGGCATTCGTGGTCCGTATCTGGAAGCCGCGATGCAAAAAGTCCGCGC
Organism: Pseudomonas sp. MC6; assembly: GCF_054790575.1. Classification (NCBI taxonomy): domain Bacteria; kingdom Pseudomonadati; phylum Pseudomonadota; class Gammaproteobacteria; order Pseudomonadales; family Pseudomonadaceae; genus Pseudomonas; species Pseudomonas sp. MC6. The sequence goes on along the minus strand of NZ_CP186504.1, from coordinate 5,369,859 downwards.
CGACAATCCGGGCCTGCAGGCGACAGACATGGAACTGGCGAATGCGATTCTGGCGAAGAACGCCGTGGCTTCCGAGTAAGCCTTTCGCTAACAGAAATGCCGCTCATATGAGCGGCATTTTTTTGCCTGGATTTCAGGATCACCACAATCCCTTGTAGGAGTGAGCCTGCTCGCGATAGCGGTGTGTCAGGCAAATTCTCAGGTGACTGATTCACCGCTTTCGCGAGCAGGCTCGCTCCCACAGGGGAAGGTGTGCTTGCCGGGAAATCAGCGGTAATCATCCACCGGGACACAGGCGCAGAACAGGTTTCGATCGCCGTAAACATTGTCGACCCGGTTCACCGCCGGCCAATACTTGTGCGCCTTGGTGTGCGCATCCGGGGTAATTCCTTGCTCGATGCTGTACGGCCGCTCCCAAATCCCGGTGACATCCGCCAGGGTATGCGGCGCCCGTTTCAGCGGGTTGTCCTCGGCCGGCCAGTTGCCGTTCTGCACTTCGGTAATTTCTGCGCGAATGCTCAACATTGCACCGATAAACCGATCCAGTTCAGCCTTGGACTCACTCTCGGTCGGCTCGACCATCAAGGTGCCGGGCACGGGGAACGACATGGTCGGCGCGTGAAAGCCGTAATCCATCAGGCGCTTGGCGACGTCTTCCTCACTGATGCCGGTCTGCGCCTTCAACGGTCGCAGATCGAGAATGCATTCGTGGGCTACGCGCCCGTTGCGCCCGGTGTACAGCACCGGGAACGCGCCAGATAAATGCTGCGCCAGGTAATTCGCCGTCAGGATCGCCACTTCACTGGCATCGGCCAACTGCGGCCCCATCATGGCGATGTACATCCAGCTGATCGGCAAAATGCTCGCGCTGCCCCATGGCGCCGCGCTGACGGCGCCGTTCTGCGCCAGCGGCCCGTCAATCGGCACTACCGGGTGATTAGCGACAAACGGTGCCAGATGCGCGCGAATACCGATCGGCCCCATGCCCGGGCCGCCACCGCCGTGGGGGATGCAGAAGGTCTTGTGCAAATTCATGTGCGACACATCGGCGCCGATGTCGGCCGGCCGCGCCAACCCGACCTGCGCATTGAGGTTGGCGCCGTCCATGTACACCTGGCCGCCGTGTTTGTGGATAACTTCGCAGATCTCGCTGATGCCCTCTTCGTACACACCGTGAGTCGACGGATAGGTTGCCATCAGGCACGACAATTTATCCCCAGCCTCGGCGGCTTTCGACTTCAAATCTTCCAGATCGACGTTGCCCGCCTCGTCGCATTCGACGATCACCACGCGCATTCCAGCCATCTGCGCCGACGCCGGGTTGGTGCCATGGGCCGAGGAGGGAATCAGGCAGATTTCCCGCGCACCCTGCTGCCGGCTCTTGTGATACTTACGGATCGCCAGCAGCCCGGCGTATTCGCCCTGGGCGCCGGAGTTGGGCTGCATGCAGATCGCATCAAACCCGGTGATTGCGCACAGCCAGCGTTCCAGTTCTTCGATCATCAAGGTGTAACCGACCGCCTGCTCGCGGGGCACGAACGGATGCAGGTTGGCGAATTGCGGCCAGGTGATCGGGATCATTTCGCTGGTGGCGTTGAGTTTCATAGTGCAGGAGCCCAGCGGGATCATCGATTGGTTGAGCGCCAGATCCTTGTTCTCCAGTTGTTTGAGATAACGCAGCATCTCGGTTTCGCTGTGGTGAGCGTTGAACACCGGGTGGCGCAGGTACGGGGTTTTGCGCTGAAGGTTGTCGGGGATGCCCGAACTCAGGGCTTCAGCGTCAAGTTCATCGACGTTCAACCCATGATCGGCACCCAGCAATACATCGAACAGCTTGGCCACCGTGCTTTCATTGGTTGTCTCATCAAGACTCAGTCCCACACGGCCGCGACCAAGAATTCGCAGGTTGATCTGCGCAGCCTGAGCGCTTTCGATAATCGCGGTTTGCGCACCGCCGACGTCCAGCGTCAGCGTGTCGAAGAACTGCGCATTGACCCGACTGATGCCTTTGCGCTCAAGCCCGGCCGCCAGAATGCAGGTCAACCGATGCGTGCGCTGGGCGATGCGTTTCAAACCTTCCGGGCCGTGATACACCGCGTAGAAACTGGCGATGTTGGCCAACAGTACCTGCGCGGTGCAGATGTTCGAATTGGCCTTCTCACGGCGGATATGTTGTTCGCGGGTTTGCAGGGCCATGCGCAGCGCGACGTTGCCCCGGGCATCTTTCGACACACCGATGATCCGCCCCGGAATCGCCCGTTTGTATTCCTCGCGACTGGCAAAAAATGCGGCATGCGGGCCGCCGTAACCCATCGGCACGCCGAAGCGCTGGGACGAGCCGAACACCACATCGGCACCCAGTTCACCCGGTGGCGTCAGCAACAGCAAACTCAACAAATCGGTAGCGACACAGGCCAGCGCCTGCTGCGCATGCAAGTGATCGATCAGCGGACGCAGATCGCGAACCTCGCCATGGGTGTCCGGATACTGCAGCAGCGCGCCAAACACCTGGTGCTGATTCAAGTTATCCACAGCGTCGATTATCAGCTCGAAGCCAAAGCCTTCAGCGCGGGTTTCCATAACGGAAATAGTCTGTGGATGGCAATTCTCATCGACGAAAAACAGATTGCTCTTCGACTTGGCGACCCGTTTGGCCAAAGCCATGGCCTCGGCAGCCGCAGTAGCCTCATCGAGCAGAGACGCGTTGGCGAGCTCCAGACCGGTGAGATCGATAGTCAGTTGCTGGAAGTTTAGCAGTGCTTCGAGCCGACCTTGAGCGATCTCCGGTTGATACGGCGTGTACGCGGTGTACCAGCCGGGATTTTCCAGGACGTTGCGCAGGATGACGGTCGGCGTGAGCGTGCCGTGATAGCCCATGCCGATCAGGCTGGTCCAGACCTGATTCTGCTCGGCGTAACTGCGCAGTTTGGCCAGCGCGGCTTGTTCATCCAGCGCCGCTGGCAGGTCGAGCGCGCGATTGAAGCGAATGCCTGGCGGCACCGTTTGCTCGATCAGTTCGATTCGACTACCGAGGCCGAGGCTGTCGAGCATCGCCTGCTGTTCGGCGGCGTCGGGACCGAGGTGGCGGCGCAGGAAGGCATCGGGGTCGCGTAACTGGCTCAGGGACGGCAACTGGGACATGACGGGCTCTCTCTTGGCTGGCGCTCGGCGTCAATGCAACACGGTCAAACCAGCATAGCAGCCCACATCGCCACCAATTTTCAGAGCCCCCCCTTTCCCCTTGTGGGAGCGAGCCTGCTCGCGAAGGCGGTGTGTCAGTCAATTCAAATGTTTCTGACAAACCGCATTCGCGAGCAGGCTCGCTCCCACAAGGGGAAATCATCGCCCACAAAAAAGCCCCGACGGGTCGGGGCTTTGGGTATTGCTTAGCGCTTACTCGCCAATGGCAGCCCTATAAGCGGCAGCATCCAGCAGCTTGTCCAGCTCGGCCTTGTCGCTTGGCTTGAGCTTGAAGATCCACGCACCGTACGGGTCGGAGTTCAACAGCTCTGGCGAACCGCCCAGCTCTTCATTGATCGCGATGACTTCACCGCTGACCGGCGAATAGATGTCGGAAGCGGCTTTCACCGACTCGACCACACCGGCCTGATCTTGCGCAGCGAACACCTTGCCCAATTCGGTCAGCTCGACGAACACCACATCGCCCAGCGCTTCCTGCGCGTGATCGCTGATGCCCACGGTGACGGTTCCATCGGCTTCCAGACGTGCCCATTCGTGACTTTCGGCAAAACGCAGTTCGGCAGGGATATCGCTCATCTTCGGTGTCCTCGAGAAATTGTCAGCGGTCTGCCCGCCGGAAAAGGTTAGATCAAAGTTTTGCCATGGCGTACGAAGGTCGGTTTGACCACCCGTACCGGGTACCACTTGCCGCGGATTTCCACTTCGGCGCGGTCGGCGGTTGCCATCGGAACACGCGCCAGGGCAATCGATTTGCTCAGCGTAGGAGAGAAACTACCACTGGTGATCTCCCCTTCGCCAACATCGGCGATGCGAACCACCTGATGGGCACGCAAAACACCGCGCTCTTCCAGCACCAGACCGACCAGTTTGTGCGCAACACCAGCGGCTTTTTCCGCCTCCAGAGCGGCGCGGCCAATGAACTGGCGCGTGGCGGGTTCCCAGGCAATGCTCCAGGCCATGTTCGAAGCCAATGGCGAAACGTCCTGATGAATGTCCTGACCGTAGAGGTTCATACCGGCTTCGACACGCAGGGTGTCGCGGGCACCGAGGCCGATCGGGGAAATGCCGGCACCAACCAGATCGTTGAAAAAACCCGGCGCCTGACTGGCCGGCAGGCAGATTTCCAGGCCATCCTCACCGGTATAACCGGTACGGGCGATGAACCAGTCACCGTCGGTATAGCCTTCAAAGGGTTTGAGGTGCTGGATCAGCGTGGCGCGGGACTGGGTGACGAGTTCGGCAATCTTGTGCCGGGCCTGCGGGCCTTGAATGGCGAGCATCGCCAGTTCGGAGCGCTCGTGCAGTTGCACGTCGTACTTGCCGAGCTGCGCGTTCATCCAGGCCAGATCCTGATCGCGGGTAGAGGCGTTGAACACCAGGCGATAACAGTCATCGAGACGATAGACAATCATGTCATCGACGATGCCGCCACGCTCGTTGAGCATGGTGCTGTACAAGGCACGGCCGGGGCGGTGCAGGCGATCGACGTCATTGGCCAGCAAATGCTGCAGCCAGGCCTTGGCCTGGGGGCCGGTGACATCGATCACGGTCATGTGGGATACATCGAACACCCCGCAATCGCGGCGCACTTCGTGGTGCTCCTCGACCTGCGAGCCGTAATGCAGTGGCATGTCCCAACCGCCAAAATCGACCATCTTCGCGCCGAGGGCGAGATGCAGGTCATACAGAGGCGTACGCTGTCCCATGGGTTTCTCCTTCCGGGCGTGGCGAAGGTGCGGACAGTCGCTGCACAGCGTGAAAGCCTTGTAATAGAAGGCTTTCAGCCAATTTCAGCGAAAAGATCTGTCAGACGAACCGCACCGAATGCCGCGCATTGTAGCCGCATGATTCAGGACTCACTACTAAGTGTTTCGATGGGCGGAGCGGCGAATCAGGCCGATGACCGGTAACAATCCAACCAGAACCAGGGTCAGCGCCGGCAAAGAAGCCCGCGCCCATTCGCCTTCGCTGGTCATTTCAAAGATGCGTACAGCCAGCGTGTCCCAGCCAAACGGGCGCATCAGCAGGGTCGCGGGCATTTCCTTGAGCACATCGACGAACACCAGCAACGCCGCGCTCAGCGTGCCGGGCAGCAACAGCGGCAGATACACTTTGAAAAACAGTCGCGGCCCACTGACACCGAGGCTACGTGCCGCTTCGGGCAAAGACGGCCGTATACGCGCCAGACTGTTTTCCAGCGGGCCGTAGGCGACCGCGATAAAGCGCACCAGATACGCCGTCAACAATGCTGCGAGACTGCCGAGCAGCAATGGTTTGCCCGCGCCGCCGAGCCAACCGGAGAGCGGAATGACCAGTTCGCGATCCAGATAACTGAACGCGAGCATGATCGACACCGCCAGCACCGAACCCGGCAAGGCGTAACCGAGATTAGCCAGACCGACCCCGGAGTTGATCGCCGGTGTCGGCGCTAACCGGCGGGCGAAGGCCAGTAACAACGCAACGCTGACGGTGATCAGCGCCGCCATGCCACCTAAATAGAGGGTGTGCAGAATCAACCCGGCGTAGCGTTCATCAAGATCGAAACGCCCGCGCTGCCAGAACCAGACGATCAGTTGCAGCATCGGAATGACGAAGGCGCAGGCGAACACCAGGCCACACCAGCTCATCGCCGCGAAGGCCTTTAACCCTCGCAAGTGATACAGCGCCTTCACCCGTGGCCGCTCGTTGCTCGCCCGATTGGCGCCACGCGCACGACGCTCGCCATACAGCACCAGCATCACCACCAGCAGCAACAGACTCGCCAGTTGTGCCGCGCTCGGCAGGCTGAAAAAGCCGTACCAGGTCTTGTAGATGGCCGTGGTGAAGGTGTCGAAGTTGAACACCGACACTGCGCCGAAATCAGCGAGGGTTTCCATCAGCGCCAGCGCTACGCCGGCGCCAATCGCAGGACGCGCCATTGGCAGCGCCACTCGCCAGAAAGCTAGCCACGGCGACTGACCGAGTACTCGCGCGGCTTCCATCAGGCCTTTGCCCTGCGCGAGAAACGCGGTGCGCGCCAGCAGGTAAACGTAGGGATAGAAGACCAGCACCAGCACGATGATCACCCCGCCGGTGGAGCGCACGCGTGGCAGGCGCAGGCCTGTGCCGAACCATTCACGCAGCAGTGTTTGCACAGGACCGGCGAAGTCGAGCAGGCCGACGAAGACGAAGGCCAGTACGTACGCGGGGATGGCGAACGGCAGCATCAGCGCCCAGTCGAGCCAGCGTCGACCGGGGAATTCGCAGAGGCTGGTGAGCCAAGCCAGGCTGACACCGAGCAGGGTCACGCCGACACCAACGCCGACGACCAGCGTCAGAGTGTTGCCGAGCAGGCGTGGCATCTGGGTTTCCCACAGGTGCGACCAGATTTGCTGATCGATGGTCTGCCAGGAGAGCAGCAGAACGCTCAGGGGCAACAGCACCAGCGCGGCGATAGCGAAGACGATGGGGTACCAGCGGCGTTGGGCGGGGTGGGCCACTTTTGGGTCTCTGGGGGATTGGGGTGTTCTTGGTTTGGGTGTTGTTGCCCTCACCCTAGCCCTCTCCCAGAGGGAGAGGGGACTGACCGAGGTGCTTATGCAAGCTACATCGACCTGAAACATCGAGTCGAACTCAGGATTTGAATCCAACTCAGATCGGCTCCCTCTCCCTCCGGGAGAGGGCTGGGGTGAGGGGCTGGATCTTGAAGCAGACAAATTTATCGAAAAAGCCTCAATTCCAACCCGCCCGATCCATCATCCGGATCGCCTCAGCCTGACGCTTGCCCGCCACTTCCACCGGCAAAGTATCGGCAATGAACTTGCCCCACGCCGCCACTTCTTCCGAAGGTGCCACCGCCGGGTTGGCCGGGAACTCTTGGTTCACGTCAGCAAAGATCTTCTGCGCCTCAGGCGTGGTCATCCACTCGACCAAAGCCTTGGCCGCTTCCGGGTGCGGCGCATGCTTGGTCAGGCCAATGCCCGACAGGTTCACGTGCACGCCACGATCGGCCTGGTTCGGCCAGAACAATTTCACCGGCAGCTCCGGCTTCTGCTTGTGCAGGCGACCGTAGTAGTAAGTGTTGACGATGCCGACGTCGCACTGACCGGCGTTGATCGCTTCGAGCACCGCAACGTCGTCAGAGAATACGTCAGTGGACAGGTTGTTCACCCAGCCCTTGAGGATCTTCTCGGTCTTCTCGGCACCATGGACTTCGATCATGGTCGCGGTCAGCGACTGGTTGTAGACCTTCTTCGCCGTACGCAGACACAGGCGCCCTTCCCAATTCTTGTCAGCCAGTGCTTCGTAGGTGGTCAGTTCGCCCGGTTTCACCCGTTCGGTGGAGTAGGCGATGGTCCGCGCACGCAGGCTCAGGCCAGTCCAGGCATGGCTGGACGAGCGATATTGCAGCGGGATGTTGGCGTCGATGGTTTTCGAAGTGAACGGCTGCAGGATGCCCATCTGCTCGGCTTGCCAGAGGTTGCCGGCATCGACGGTCAGCAGCAGGTCGGCGGTAGCATTTTCACCCTCGGCCTTGATGCGCTGCATCAGCGGCGCTTCCTTGTCGGTGATGAACTTGATCCTCACCCCGGTCTTGGCGGTGTAGGCATCGAAGACCGGTTTGATCAGTTCATCGATGCGCGACGAGTAAACCACCACCTCATCAGCGGCCTGGGCCGTGGTGCTACCGATCAGGGTCAGGGCCAGTGCGGTCAGAAGACGCTTGGGTGCCAACATGGGAGCGGTCTCTCGGTCGGGAAATGTGGGCCAAATGATAAGGACTCACATTTACCACCTCAATCGAACTCTTTTTGAAGGAGTTACCAGATGTTGCACAGGCTGAATGTTGCGGTGACTGGACTGACGCTTCGCGAGCAGGCTCGCGCCTACACTGGAATGCATTTCAACTGTGGGAGCGAGCCTGCTCGCGAAGAGGCCATCAGCCTCAATGGAGATGTCAGGGTTTGGCGAGGGCCGGAAGATCCCCGGTCAACCCGAGGGCTTCACGCACAAACAGCGCTTTCGCCTCCGGCATCTGCTCCACCAGCTTCAACCCGGCATTCCTTAACCAACGCACCGGCAACGGATCGGCCTGAAACAACCGCTCAAACCCTTCCATCGCCGCCATCAGCGCGAGGTTGTGTGGCATGCGCCGACGCTCGTAACGACTCAGCACTTTCACATCGGCCAAATGCTCACCGCGCTCCGCCGCCTGCAACAGCACTTCCGCCAGCACCGCCGCATCAAGGAAGCCCAGGTTCACACCCTGCCCCGCCAACGGGTGAATGGTGTGCGCCGCGTCGCCGATCAACGCCAGGCCTTCAGCCACATAACGCTTGGCATGGCGCTGACGCAGCGGCACGCACAGTCGCGGATCGGCACTGATCACTTCGCCGAGTCGCCCCTCAAAGGCGCGCTCCAACTCACGACAGAAATCCGCTTCATCCAGCGCCATCAATCGCTCGGCCTCACTCGGCGTGGTCGACCAGACGATCGAACACCAATCCTGCTGCCCGTCACGTTCCAGCGGCAGAAACGCCAACGGCCCGTGATCGGTAAAGCGCTGCCACGCGGTCATCTGGTGCGGTTTGCTGCTGCGCACGCTGGTAACGATGGCGTGATGCAGATAATCCCACTCACGCGTCGCCACACCGGTCAGACGTCGCACTGCCGAGTTGGCACCGTCAGCGGCAATCACCAACGGCGCACGTAACTGACGACCGTCAGCCAGCGTCAGCAGCCAGTCATCACCCGAGCGACGCATCTGTTCCAGCCGCGCATTGGCCAGCATGCCCAGATCACAATCGTGCAAGCGATCGAGCAAGGCATCCTGCACCACACGGTTTTCGACGATATGGCCAAGCACCTCGGCGTGCACACTGCTCGCCGAGAAATGGATCTGCCCGGTGCCGCTGCCGTCCCAGACATGCATGTCGGTGTACGGGCTGCGGCGGCGTTTGGCGATGCCTTCCCAGACGCCGAGGCGTTCAAGAATGCGCTGGCTGGCTGCCGACAAGGCACTCACTCGCGGTTCAAACGCGGCTTCGGCGTCGAAGGGTTTGACGCTCAGCGGGCTGCCGTCGAGCAGCAGGACTTCGAGTCCGCTGTCCTGCAACGCCAACGCCAAAGCGCTGCCGACCATTCCGGCTCCGACAATCAGCAGATCTGCGCGCATTTCCATGCTTTAAGCCTGTCTCGCTTGCGGCTTGAGCCGCACGTAAAGGGTTTTACCGACCCGCGCCACCAGATTGCCGGCGCCGTCATGAATGTCGACCTGCAACTGTGGCAGGTATTTCTCGCCATTGGCGGTTTGCCGGCGAATCTCGGCGAGCAGTGTCTCGTCGATGCTGAACCGGGCGAACACCGGGCCTTTGCCCGGCGCGATGAAATCGATGTCGGCTGCCTTGTCCCAAACGATGTAGCGCGAGCCAAGGTTCTCCATGAGCATCAGCATGAAAAACGGATCGACCATCGAATACAGGCTGCCGCCGAACTGGGTACCGACGTAATTGCGGTTGTACCAGCCGAGGCCCATCGACACCTGCACATCGCGAAAGTCATCGCTGATGTGCCGAACCCGCACACCGGCGCCGAGGTACGGCGGGTAGAACGTCATCACCCAGCGCATCAATCGCGCTTTGCCGAATTTAGCGGTCAGCCACTTAAGCATCCGGACGCGTTCCCAAGCCCATGGCCTGACGCGCAAACCAGCGCTTGGCCGGTGGCAGCAGATCGAGGCCGAGCAGGCCGATATTACGGCCCAGCGAAACCAGCGGCTGCGTACTGCCGAACAGGCGCGTGACCTGATCGGAGAAACCGACGGTGAGATCCTGATCGAGACGCTGACGCTCGCGATAAGCCTGCAATGTGGCGAAGTCGCCCAAAGGTTTGTCACTCGCCAGCAATGCAGCGGCCAAGGCATCGGCATCGCGCAGCGACAGGTTGAAACCCTGCCCGGCAATCGGGTGCAGGCTGTGCGCCGCGTTGCCGAGTACAGCCAGATGCGAGCGCACTTGTTCTTCGGCTTCGACCAACGTCAGCGGATAAAGATGTCGTGCGCCAACCTGTTTCAACGTGCCGAGGCGGTAACCGAACACGCCCTGCAATTCGCTGAGGAAATCGCGCTCGCTCAGATCGGCCAAGCGCTGCGCGTCCATGCCCAAACGGGTCCAGACCAGAGCGCAGCGGTTTTCCGGCAGTGGCAGCAGCGCCATCGGCCCTTCGTCAGTAAAGCGCTCGAAGGCCATGCCGTTGTGCGCTTCGCTCGGGGTGATGTTGGCGATCAGCGCGCTCTGGTTGTACGGACGCTGGCGCACGTTGATGCCCAACTGCTCGCGCAGACCGGAGCGACCGCCATCGGCGAGCACCGCGAGGTCGCACTCAAGGGTGGTTTCATCATTGAGGGTCAGGCGATAGCCATCGGGCAGCGGCTCCATGCGCGTGACTTCCGCCGGGCAACGCCAGCTGATCACGTCTTTGTCGACGTGCTGCCACAGGCATTGGCCGAGCCAGGCGTTTTCCACCACGTAACCCAGCGCCGGCACACCCTCTTCCATCGCCGACAAGCGCGCGGTGGAGAAACGACCACGGTCGGAGACGTGAATCTGTTTGATCGGCTCGGCGCGGCGGGAGATTTCCTGCCACACGCCCAAGCGTTGATAAATCTGCCGCGAACCGAAGGACAACGCCGACGAGCGTGCGTCGTAGCTCGGCTGCCAGCTGTCGCCGGGAGCGAACGGTTCGATCAGCACGATCTTCCAGCCACGCGCCTTGGCCCCGGCCTGCAAGGCCAACGCCAGACTGGCGCCGACCAGACCGCCACCGATGATTGCCAGATTGACTCGACTCATGCCGCGTGTGTCCTTGCTTGTGCCATCAGCGCTTCGATTTCTGCGACGGTTTTCGGTACGCCGCTGGTGAGGATTTCACAGCCCGTTTTGGTCACCACCACGTCGTCCTCGATGCGCACGCCAATGCCGCGCCATTTCTTCGCAACGTTCTGATTGTCCGGAGCGATGTAGATGCCCGGCTCCACGGTCAGCGCCATGCCGACTTCCAGCACGCGCCATTCGCCGCCGACCTTGTACTCGCCGACGTCATGCACATCCATACCCAGCCAGTGGCCAGCGCGGTGCATGTAAAACGCTTTATAGGCTTCGCTGGCGATCAATTCGTCGACCTCGCCTTGCAGCAAACCGAGTTTCACCAACCCTGTGGTGATCACCCGAACCGTGGCTTCGTGCGCCTGATTCCAATGTTTGTTCGGGGCGATTTCGGCGAATGCGGCTTCCTGCGAGGCCAATACCAATTCGTAGATCGCTTTCTGCTCGGGCGAAAACTTGCCGTTGACCGGCCAGGTACGAGTGATGTCACTGGCGTAGCAATCGATCTCGCAGCCAGCGTCGATCAGCACCAGATCACCGTCCTTGAGCAGCGCATCATTCTGCTGGTAATGCAGGATGCAGCTGTTGCGCCCGGCGGCGACGATCGAACCGTAAGCCGGCATTTTCGCTCCGCCCTTGCGGAATTCGTAATCGAGCTCGGCTTCGAGGCTGTACTCGTAAAGCCCGGCCCGACTGGCCTGCATCGCGCGGATATGCGCCTGCGCCGAGATCCGTGCGGCTTCGCGCATCACCTTCACTTCTGCCGCCGATTTATACAGGCGCATGTCGTGCAGCAGATGATCCAGGGCAACGAATTCGTTCGGCGGCTGGGCGCCGAGGTGCGCCTTGGAGCGGATGACGTTGATCCAGTCCATCAGGTGGCGATCGAATTCAGGGTTGCTGCCCATCGCTGAATACACCCGGTCACGGCCTTCGATCAGGCCGGGGAGGATGTCGTCGATGTCGGTGATCGGGAAAGCGTCGTCGGCACCGAAGTCGCGGATCGCGCCCTCTTGCCCGGCGCGCAAGCCGTCCCACAGTTCGCGTTCGGCGTTGCGCTCACGGCAGAACAGCACGTACTCGCCATGCTCGCGGCCGGGCATCAAGACGATGACGGCTTGCGGCTCGGGAAAGCCACTGAGGTACTGGAAGTCGCTGTCCTGGCGGTAGACGTGCTCGACGTCGCGGTTGCGAATCGCCACCGCGGCGGCGGGCAAAATCGCAATGCTGTTGGGCTCCATCTGCGCCATCAGGGCCTTGCGGCGACGGCTGTATTCCGCTTTCGGGATATGGGTCATGGGCAGATGGCGTTCCCTGGCACGCGATTAATGCAGCGACGGCTTGGCGGCTGGCGTCACGTCGGCTTTCTTGGTTTCCGAGAACAGCAGCAGCGGCGCAACGCGCAGGTATTCCATGACTTCCATGTAGTCGGTTTCGCCGTCTTCGGATTCTTCCAGGGCGTCTTGCACTTGGGAAATGGCAGCCAGATCCTGCAGCACCTCGGTGGCCTCAGTGCTGAGCATGCTGCTGTCGCGGCAGTTCAGGCCAAACCCGCTGAGGAAGCCCTGGCACCACTCGCCCAGTGCAGCGGCGCGGTCGGCCAGCGGTGCGTCATCGGTCGGCAGCAGCAGAACGACAGTGACGTCGTCGCCGGTCAGCTCGCCTTTGACCATCTCTTGCAGGCCGATCAGGGCGTTGCGGACGTTGTCCTGGATGTCGCCTTCGAGCAGTTCGGCGGCGTCGATCAGCCAGCCTTCGTTATCGAAGCCGGCACCGGCGCAACTGCGCCCGAGCAGCACGCCGTGCAGTTCGGCAGGCGAGACGTTATGGCCGCTGGCAGTCAGCAGGGTGGCAAAGGCTTGGTACGGGGAATTCGCAATGGTCATGGGCAGCTAGGCGCCAGACGGCGCTATGTCTAGAATGAAGGCCTTGTATCCTACATCGACAGACTCGCCAAGACTATTAAAGGCTGTCCGCCAGCTACCACCCATCAGACGAACACGTGGACACAATGGAAGACACCGACCTGCAAGCGCTGATGGCCAGACTCGAACTGCTGATTGGCCGAGTCGAGCAACTAAAGAGTCAAAATGCACTCTTACTAGCTCAGGAAAAGACCTGGCGCGAGGAACGCGCTCACCTCATTGAAAAAAACGAAATCGCCCGGCGTAAAGTCGAATCGATGATTTCGCGCCTCAAGGCCTTGGAGCAAGACTCATGAGTTCAAGCAATAGCGTTACCGTGCAGATCCTCGACAAAGAGTATTCGATCATCTGCCCGCAGGAAGAACGCAGCAATCTGGTCAGCGCCGCGCGCTACCTGGATGGCAAGATGCGCGAAATCCGCAGCAGCGGCAAAGTCATCGGTGCCGATCGCATTGCTGTGATGGCCGCGCTGAACATCACCCATGACCTCTTGCACAAAGAAGAGCGCCCGGATATCCAGGCCAGCGGTTCGACCCGAGAACAGGTGCGTGACTTGCTCGATCGTGTCGATCTGGTGCTGGCCGACGATCAGAACACCACCAAGGGCTGATTCGACTGGCCGCTTGCGGTATACTCGTGGCACTCCCTGGGGTGCTTGCCAGTTGACGATGTCCCTGAGCCGATTCGCACTACCCTGGAAGTTGCACGTTGGGCTGGTGTGCATGTCCGCTAGACGGAAAGCCTTAAAGTCTACTGCATCTTCCACCTTGAACTTTCGGGTTCAAGGGCTAAGTTGACAGCGGTTCATCCGGGGAGCCTGATTCGAATCCGATGTCGGTGAAAACCGCCATCGGATTTTTTATGCGTACGTTTTCGTCCAACCTGCCGAAGCCGAACCATGACCGAACCCGCGCTGCTGCCCCGCCCGCAACTCCGCCGCCTGCTGCGCAAGGCGCGCCGTTCGCTGAGCAAAAGCGAACAACGCGAGGCCGCCAAAGGCCTGTACCGGCAATTGGCGCAAGACCCGCATTTTCGCCGGGCCAGACATATCTCTCTGTATTTACCCACCGACGGTGAAATCGATCCGCGCCTGCTGCTGCGTGAGGCTCAACGTCGGGGCAAAGCTACCTATCTGCCGGTACTCAGCGCTTGGCCACGAACCAAAATGGTCTTTCAGCGCATTCGTCCCGGCGAAAAACTCAAACCCAATCGCTTCCGCATTCTCGAGCCGCGCGCCAATCTGGCGCAGCAACGCAAGGTCTGGGCACTGGATCTGGTGTTGTTGCCGTTGGTAGGGTTTGACGATGTCGGCGGACGCCTGGGGATGGGCGGCGGTTTCTATGATCGCAGTCTGGCCTATCTGGCCCGCCGTAAAAACTGGCGCAAGCCGACGTTGCTGGGGCTGGCCCATGAGTGTCAGAAGGTCGAGCGATTGGCGCAGGCGAGCTGGGATGTACCGTTACAAGGCACGGTCAGCGACAAGGCGTGGTATTTCGCAGGATAGGACGCCGCGCAGATCAGCGGCGTCGGGAAAGCAGTTTCAGCGTTTGAAGGCTGTCGACTGTTGTACTTGCTGTGCAACTTCTATCGGCGCGTCGGCCTTGTTCGCCCACAGGCTTTGTGCGTAACCCGTGGTCACGACGCCCAGGCCAAACAAAATTACCAAAGTCCATAGTAAATCCGGTTTGCGTTTCATCGATTGCCCCCCTCAAGGCACATCATCACGATGACAGCAGCGGTTTCCGTTTGTAGGCCGTGCAGCAGCGTCAAGCTTTAAAGGCCGGCATTTTGCGACAACGTGAACCTGCGCGCAAACGCTGACGTCAACCGACTGTCGGTTTGTCATAAAATTGCCCGACAACCTGCCCAATGACCGTTTCAGGAGCAAAAAACCATGGCCTATTGGCTGATGAAGTCCGAGCCCGACGAACTCTCGATCAAAGGTCTGGAAAAACTCGGCAAGGCACGCTGGGACGGGGTTCGCAACTATCAGGCACGCAACTTCCTGCGCGCGATGGCGGTGGGCGATGAGTTCTTTTTCTATCATTCCAGCTGCCCGGAGCCGGGGATTGCAGGGATTGGCAAGATAATCAAGGCGGCGTACCCGGACCCCACCGCACTGGAGCCGGAGAGTCATTACTTCGACCCGAAGGCGACGCCGGAGAAGAATGCCTGGAGTGCGATTGACGTTGAACACGTCGAGACGTTTGCGCGGGTGTTGAAGCTGGATTATCTGAAGCAGCAGACGGCGCTGGCGGAGATGCCGTTGGTGCAGAAGGGCTCACGATTGTCGGTGATGCCGGTGACGGCGGAGCAATGGGCTGCAGTGATGGCGTTGAAACCTTGAATCATCCTTCGCCTTAGAGATTGCCTTCGCGAGCAAGCTCGCTCCCACAGTGGATTTGTGATGATGCACATTTTTGCATCCACCGAAGAACCTGTGGGAGCGAGCCTGCTCGCGAAGAGGCCCGCCCGGACAGCAGAAGTCTTACTGAATGATCAGGTTGTTGAACAACAGGTCCTCAACCACCGGCTTGCCGGTCTCGTCATTCATCACTTGCTGAGTCTGCTTCAACGCTTCCTGACGCAGCTTCTCTTTACCTTCGATGCTGCCCATCGCCTCGGTGGTCTGCTGCGTAAACAGCGCCACCAGTTGATTGCGGATCAACGGTTCGTTGGCCTTGACCAGTTTCGCCGACTCTTCGCCCGTCACACGCAGCGCCACGTCAGCCTTGTAGACCTTGAGCTTCGGTGTGCCATCCAGCCCGTAGTTACCCACAAACGGCGGGCTCAGGGTGATGTAGCTTACCTTCGGCGCCTCGCCTTCTTTGGCTTCTTCGGCCAGCGCTGCCACAGGCAGAGACAGGGCCAGCAACAACATGATCCACGCTTTCACAATTCGCTCCTTATCCGGTTTGCGGCCTAGCATAACGACCCGCCGCGCAAGCACAAGCTTATGGCTGACTATCAGGGCCGGGTATGCTCGTTGACCCGTTGACTGACACACCTACACTTATCGGCCATCACTCCCAAAGGAATAGCCCTGATGAAAGCCGTGCTGTGCAAAGCCTTCGGCCCTGCCGAATCGCTGGCGCTGGAAGAGGTCGCCAGCCCCGCCCCGAAGAAGAATGAAATCCTGCTGGACGTGCACGCCGCCGGGGTCAACTTCCCGGACACGCTGATCATCGAGGGCAAGTACCAGTTCAAGCCGCCCTTCCCGTTCTCGCCGGGTGGCGAAGCAGCGGGCGTGGTCCGCGAAGTCGGGGAAAAGGTCAGCCACCTCAAGGTCGGTGACCGGGTCATGGCCCTGACCGGTTGGGGCAGCTTCGCCGAACAGGTCGCGGTGCCAGGCTACAACGTGCTGCCGATTCCGCCGTCGATGGACTTCAACATCGCCGCGGCCTTCAGCATGACCTACGGCACTTCGATGCACGCGCTCAAGCAGCGCGCCAACCTGCAACCGGGCGAAACCCTGCTGGTGCTCGGTGCCTCCGGCGGTGTCGGCCTGGCTGCCGTGGAAATCGGCAAAGCCATGGGCGCCCGGGTGATTGCTGCCGCCAGCAGTGCCGAGAAACTCGCGGTGGCCAAAGCTGCCGGCGCTGATGAGCTGATCAATTACAGCGAAACCAGCCTCAAGGATGAAATCAAACGCCTTACCGACGGCCAGGGCGCCGATGTGATCTACGACCCAGTCGGCGGCGATCTGTTCGATCAAGCTATCCGCGCCATCGCCTGGAACGGTCGTCTGCTGGTGGTCGGCTTCGCCAGCGGACGCATACCGGAACTGCCGGTCAACCTCGCCCTGCTCAAAGGCGCAGCGGTGCTCGGGGTGTTCTGGGGCTCCTTCGCCCAGCGCCAACCGCAGGATAACGCGGCGAACTTTCAGCAGTTGTTCGGCTGGTTCGCCGAGGGCAAGTTGAAACCGCTGGTGTCGCAGGTGTACCCGTTGAGCAATGCGGCGCAGGCGATCAATGACCTTGGCCAGCGCAAGGCGGTGGGCAAGGTGGTGGTGCAGGTGCGCTGAAGGACTCTCACCAGTAAGGCCGGGTTTATCCGGCCGTTTTTTTTTAAAACTTTCGTTACCACTAATAACTAATAACCGGTAGTAACTATATACCGCAGTCGTTACAGCAGATCACAGTAGTTTGATCACATACAGACACAAGGAGTAACTGTATGAGTGATCAAAACTGGCAACCGGGCCAGCCCCTACCTTTAGGCCTAACAGAAATCAACCCTTACAAAACGCCAACTTACTCACCGAATGCGGGCGGGGGATACGACCGCACTGGGCGAACGAGAAATAGAAGCCGAACCGGCTCAGACTTATTCAGCCAGTTATCTCACCAAGACATCGCCGACATCAATGAAGCCATCATCATTTCGCAAACGATTCAAAAAATTGAAGCCAGCAAGGCAACTATCGCTAATGATCACCAGATAAAATCCAGTCAGCTTGCTGCCACTCTTCAATCCGAGATCATTACAATCACTGCCAACTTGGGTGGTGTGCACGGCATTACGCCTGTCGAAGCACTTACCCGCCAACAAACAGCATTAACCTACTTGATACATAAAAAAACCCTTGAGCAAAACAATAACCAGGCAAGAGCAAATGCAGGTGGTTGGCAACAATTGGTTGGGTAGCGCGGCACAAGCAAGTGGCTCGCCGGTTCCTGCACAGATTGCCGATCAGTTGCGTGGTCAGGAGTTTAGGAATTTTGATAGATTCAGGGAAAGCTTCTGGAAAGCGGTTGCAGCGGATGGGTCACTAAGGCGACAGTTCGGTAAAGTTGATTTGGAGCAAATGGCCAACGGCGCAGCACCTTATGCGGAGCCTTTGGACACCGTCGGCGGCAGAGAAAAAATTGAAATACACCACAAGCACCGAATTGCTGATGGCGGAGAAGTATACGGTCTGGAAAACCTAAGCATCCTAACTCCAAAAGCGCACGTAGAATTGCATAAAAAAGGTAATCCACAATGAATTTCAAAGATAAGTTAGAGGATTACACAGAGGTAGAATTCTTAACTTTTTTAAGAGGCTTCTTCGAGAATGACAGTGGTCTTTCGGGCGATGCCTATAGTGAGTATTCCTCCAGGCGGATGCGGCATTTTGAAAAAGTAACAGAACATCCAAGGAAACGGCTGGTTTTAACTCGTCCAATAGGACGCGAAGATAGCCCAGAAGGAGCGCTCGAAGAAATCAAAGAATGGCGCCTAGCAAACGGCAAACCTGGCTTTAAACCAGAGTAATAAAAAATAGCGCCACACTCTGTGGCGCTGTCTAGCTAAGAATCAAAGCAACTCACGAATTTCCACAGGCAGCAGACTCACAAATTTGCGCGTTGGACTCTCTCGACAACTCCTCACAATCATCGAAACTCGCTTGTTCATCTTCGCAATCATCGCCAGACGCTGTTCATCCGGCAGCTGAGTCTTGTGGAAGACGTTCGTAAGATAGGCTCGGGTTTGTACGAACGCCGCCGAATCGATCCATGAATACTCAGCAATATTCGCCAGATTCTCGTTAACCGAACGGCATCGCAAAACTTTCAGTTGCTGATTGACATGAATGGGCTGATCCAGATCGAGCCGAAAGACCATCGGCGCGACGACTTCCTGCTTTTCGGGTTTGTCCTCCTCAACGGCCCAAGGCTTGAAACGCCACTGCGCCAGCGCAACTCTGACCGCTTCAGCCAGATCGGGGTGGTCACTTTTCAGAATGCTGATTTCGCTGACAGAGCCGTCCGCCCTGACGACGAAACGGGCTTTCACCTCTCCCGTAACCCCCGCCCGGAACAATGCCAATGGATAAATGGGTCGTGGGTTGTCTTCGGGAATCAACAGCGCTCCCGCCGCTTGCACCACACCGCTGACCGACAACAAAAACAACGCCACAATCCACCGCATGCCCCACCCCCTAGCGCTCGAATGCCAATCCCGGCAACAGCACAAAGGTTACGGAGCAATGACGCTTAACTGAATGGCGCAACTTCTGCGTTGGGTGCAGGACATTTCCCAACGCACGACGGTAAATCGGGCGATCACGCCACGCGAATGCTCAAAGGTAACTTTTCTGACGGATCCTCTTACCGCTTCAGCCTGCAACATCGCCGGGCATCAGTTGTTCCTGAACCTTCTCGCTTCGCGACTGGATCAAATGCCCCTTGTCATCGAAGCGCAGAACAACCAGCCAGTCGTAAACATCCACCGGCCATTTCGGTTGGCCGATCAGCATCGGGCCATCACCGCCGAAGGCGGCAATCAGTTTGTTGATATGGCTGTGGTGCCAGGCAATCAGCACGGTTTTCGCCTGATTGCTCTTGCGCAGAGAGCTGACCAGTTTGTCGACGTCGTTATTGGCAAACGGCTGTTCAATCGGCAGTTGCAGGCGCTGCGACAGCGGAATCAGGGTCTGCCGGGGGCGGATGCTTTGCGCGCTGTCAGCGGTCGCGATCAGACGGTGGGGCGTGAGTATCTGGTCGTCCAGCTGCAGCGAGGTGAAATAGTCGGCGTAGGCAGCGGCGCGCTGTTCGCCCCGGGCATTGAGTTCACGACCCACCTCAGGCTTTTCCGCATGGCGAATGATCAGCACAGTGACATTGCGTAAACCTGGCGCCGCAGAATCCTGCGCATAACTCAGCGCCAGCACTGCAACAGTGAGCGCTACCGCAACCAGCAATCTGGGCAGCAACATGCGAACTTTCACGGCCATCATTTTTCTCTGCGATCAGTCGGTCGATTGATCGCGAGTCTAAGTCACAACGTCTCGACCGCCACAAAAACGCCCTGTTCTTACAGCTGAGCGACAGGTTCGTAAAAGAACATGCGACTTCCAACATTTTCCGCTATTTGCTCGATGCGAACCGGTGCTATTTTCGGTAACGAAACTGTAACATTCGCATCCGCAGTCAAAACAAGAAATCTGGAGCTCTTGAATGTTTGCTTTCTTTCGTCCTGCCGCACATCAGGCTCCATTGCCTGAAGAAAAAATAGACAGCACGTACCGACGCCTGCGCTGGCAGATCTTCGCCGGTATTTTCTTCGGCTACGCGGGTTATTACCTGCTGCGCAAAAACTTCTCGCTGGCCATGCCGTACCTGATCGACGAAGGCTACAGCCGCGGCGACCTGGGTCTGGCGATGTCGGCGATCGCCATTGCTTATGGCTTGTCGAAATTCCTCATGGGCCTGGTGTCCGACCGTTCCAACCCGCGTTACTTCCTGCCGTTCGGCCTGCTGGTGTCGGCTGGGGTGATGTTCATTTTCGGTTTCGCGCCGTGGGCAACGTCCAGCGTGACCATGATGTTCATTCTGCTGTTCATCAATGGTTGGGCCCAGGGCATGGGTTGGCCGCCAAGTGGCCGGACCATGGTGCATTGGTGGTCGCAAAAGGAACGCGGCGGCGTGGTTTCCGTGTGGAACGTGGCGCATAACGTTGGCGGCGGCCTGATCGGCCCGTTGTTCCTGCTCGGCATGGGCCTGTTCAACGACTGGCACGCGGCGTTCTACGTACCGGCAGCCGTGGCGCTGGGCGTGGCCGTGTTCGCGTTCATCACCATGCGCGACACCCCGCAATCGGTCGGCCTGCCGCCGATCGAGAAGTACAAGAACGATTACCCGGAAGGCTACGACGCCAGCCACGAAGACGAATTCAGCGCGAAAGAGATCTTCGTCAAATACGTGCTGCGCAACAAAATGCTCTGGTACATCGCCATGGCCAACGTCTTCGTCTACTTGCTGCGTTATGGCGTGCTGGACTGGGCACCGACCTACCTGAAGGAAGCCAAGGGTTTCACCGTGGATAAAACCTCGTGGGCCTATTTCTTCTACGAGTGGGCGGGTATCCCGGGCACGCTGCTGTGCGGCTGGATGTCGGACAAGATCTTCCGTGGCAACCGTGGCCTGACCGGCATGGTGTTCATGGCACTGGTGACTGTCGCGACCCTGGTTTACTGGCTGAACCCGGCCGGCAACCCGACCGTCGACATGATCGCGCTGTTCTCGATCGGCTTCCTGATCTACGGCCCGGTGATGCTGATCGGCCTGCAGGCGCTGGAGCTGGCACCGAAGAAAGCCGCTGGCACTGCGGCGGGCTTCACTGGTCTGTTCGGTTATCTGGGCGGTTCGGTCGCGGCCAGTGCCGCGATGGGCTACACCGTTGACCATTTCGGCTGGGACGGTGGTTTCGTGCTGCTGGTCGGCGCTTGCCTGCTGGCGATGGCCTTCCTGGCCCCGACGCTATGGCACAAGCAAGTCGCCAGTCAGAGTCGCGAAGCCGTCGCCTGATCGGACTGTGATTGACAGCGCTTGAGCCGCGCCTCCAGATTGCGGTCTGGCATGGCGTGGCTGCGCAGGGCGTGGGCGGTCTGCTCGACATAATCGCGAGTGGTGCCGTAACGCCCGCTGGCGCTTTCGAACACCTGGCTCAGCACGTGATCCGGCAAGTTGCCGGCATAGCTGGGCAGGTGTCGCTCCAATACAAATCCCAAGGCCTGCACCTGGCTACCGTCGGCAAGACGGCAGTTGAGCCAGTGTGGCCGATAGGATGGCACCGGCATCTCGCGTTTCCATAGCGCATACAGCGCCGCATCCAGATTGTCTTCCGGCAAGCGATAGGCAAAGCCGCTGCACGAACCGCCGCGATCCAGACCAAATACCAGACCGGGCATTTCCGGCGTACCGCGGTGCTCGTGCGACCACAGATACAAACCGCGATGGTAGCCATGTACGCGCCCGCGAACCCGCTCCACCGCCGAACATTCCGGCCGCCAGATCAGCGAACCGTAGGCGAACAGCCACACCGGCCCGCCCTTGTGGCGCGCCATGGTCGATTGCATGGAAGCGAGAAGTTGTTCGTGCGTCAGCTGCGGCCCAAGATCGAGCCGCGGAGGGTAATTCAGATTCAGAAAAGCGTTTTCAATGGCGCTCATGGCGAATAGCGTTCAGCTCCCCGCGGGTGAAGAATTACTTAATAGAACGCACCGCTGTAACAATAAGGCACATATGTTTTAAGGCAATTTGAGTGCCATGGCACAGTTCTTAATTGATTGCCTGATTGATATATAACCTAGCGGTATTTATGCAATTAGATAAATACCGATCGGCTATATAGAGAGTTATAACGGATTCAGGAGCGAGGGGCGTAAGCGAACACGTCTGCGCGCATTTGATGAGCGTCCATCCCCGCTTCAACCAACGCGTCCAGCGTGCCGTAGACCATGGCTGGCGAGCCACTGGCGTAGACGTGCAAAGGTTTCAGGTCGGGAAAGTCTTCACAGACCGCCTCATGCAGCATGCCGCAGCGCCCTTCCCAACCGCATTGATCGCTGACGACTTTGTGCAGGAACAGGTTGGGCAATTTCAGCCATTCGTCCCAATGTTCGATCTGATAGAAATCTTCCGGACGGCGCACGCCCCAGTACAGATGCACCGGATGTTTGAAGCCGTTGGCGCGGCAATGCTCGATCAGCGCGTGAATCTGGCCCATGCCGGTACCGGCGGCGACCAGCACCAGCGGCCCGTCGGGCAATTCAGCCAGATGCGTATCACCGAACGGCAGCTCGACGCGCACCATAGCGTTGCGTTGCAGCTGTTCGATCAGGCTCAATGCACTGGCTTCGCGCGCCAGCACATGGATTTCCAGATCACGTCCGCCGTGCGGCGCCGAGGCCATGGAGAATGCTGATTTCTCACCGTTCTCGCGCTCGATCATCAAATACTGCCCGGCGTGATAGCGCGGTGGCTTGCCGGCCGGCGCGCGCAAACGCACACGCCAGGTGTCACCACCCACGTCGCGGCACTCGATGACCTGACACGACAGGCTGCGCACCGGCAGTTCTCCCGGCGCGAGCACGCCATCCCACAGCAGGATGCAGTCTTCCAGCGGCTCGGCTATGCAAGTGTAGAACTCGCCGTGGTCGTGGACCTTGCCCTCCTGGGCGACGCGGCCTTCAACCAGCAACGCCGCACACACATGACAATTACCGTTGCGGCAGCTTTGCGGGCATTCGTAGCCCAGACGCCGCGCGCCGTCGAGAATCCGCTCACCGGGCTGTATCTCAAGCACTGCTCCGGAGGGCTGCAGGGTTACACGCATCAATCTATTCCTAACTGATTCCAGATGGCATCGATCCGTTGGGTGACGGCGTCGTCCTTGACGATCACGCGGCCCCACTCGCGAGTGGTTTCGCCCGGCCACTTGTGGGTGGCATCGAGGCCCATTTTCGAACCCAGGCCGGAGATCGGCGAGGCGAAGTCGAGGTAGTCGATCGGCGTGTTATCGATCATCACCGTGTCGCGCTTGGGGTCCATGCGCGTGGTGATGGCCCAGATCACGTCGTTCCAGTCGCGGGCGTTGATATCGTCGTCGGTAACGATAACGAACTTGGTGTACATGAACTGTCGCAAAAACGACCATACACCGAGCATCACGCGCTTGGCATGCCCCGGATACGACTTCTTCATGGTCACGATGGCCATGCGATAAGAGCAGCCTTCGGGCGGCAGGTAGAAGTCGGTGATTTCCGGGAACTGCTTCTGCAGGATCGGCACAAACACTTCGTTCAGCGCCACGCCAAGGATCGCCGGCTCATCAGGCGGACGGCCGGTGTAGGTGCTGTGGTAGATCGGTTTGATCCGGTGGGTGATGCGCTCGACGGTGAACACAGGGAAGCTGTCGACTTCGTTGTAGTAACCGGTGTGATCGCCGTACGGGCCTTCATCGGCCATTTCGCCCGGATGGATCACGCCTTCGAGGATGATCTCGGCAGTGGCCGGCACTTGCAGGTCGTTACCACGGCACTTGACCAGCTCGGTGCGATTGCCGCGCAAGAGCCCTGCGAAAGCGTATTCGGACAGGCTGTCCGGTACTGGCGTCACCGCGCCGAGGATGGTCGCCGGGTCCGCGCCCAATGCAACGGACACCGGGAACGGCTGGCCCGGATGCTTCTCGCACCACTCGCGGAAGTCGAGAGCGCCGCCACGATGGCTGAGCCAGCGCATGATCACCTTGTTGCGGCCGATCACTTGCTGACGGTAGATACCGAGGTTCTGGCGTTCCTTGTTCGGGCCTTTGGTGACGGTCAGGCCCCAGGTGATCAGTGGGCCGACGTCGCCGGGCCAGCAGGTCTGCACCGGCAGCATCGCCAGATCGACATCGTCGCCTTCGATGACCACTTCCTGGCACACCGCGTCTTTGACGACTTTCGGCGCCATCGAGATGATCTTGCGGAAGATCGGCAGCTTCGACCACGCGTCCTTCAAGCCCTTCGGCGGCTCGGGTTCCTTGAGGAAGGCCAGCAGTTTGCCGATTTCGCGCAGCTCGCTGACCGACTCGGCGCCCATGCCCATGGCCACCCGCTCTGGGGTGCCGAACAGGTTGCCGAGTACCGGGATGTCGTAGCCGGTGGGCTTTTCGAACAGCAACGCCGGGCCCTTGGCCCGCAGCGTGCGGTCGCACACCTCGGTCATTTCCAGCACCGGCGAGACGGGAATCTGGATGCGTTTCAACTCTCCGCGCTGCTCAAGCTGCTGCACGAAATCCCGAAGATCCTTGAATTTCATTGACGATGGCACCCTCAAAATAGGCGTACATCCTACCTGCTCTGACGGGCAAACAGCAGCCCGTCAGAGCCTGGCATCATTCAATTGTCGCTGGTGCCCAGCATCAATGGCGCAAACAACGGGCTCAGTCTGGCGCTGCCAACGTCCGAAAGATGATCGGCATCCTTGTACTGCGAGTGGCCGTCGACATCGATAGCGCACAAGCCGTCCTTGCACATCAACGGCGTCGGATCGATGACATGAATGCCGGAATCAGCGGCGCTCATCGAGCCGAACAACGACGTGAAAAACTGCTGGCGAGCCAAGTGTTCGTTGAGCGGGCGACCGAGACCTTCTGCCGAACGGCCGATGCGCGCCAGACTGGTCAGACGGTCGATGAAGCTCTTGTGTTGCAGCGGCACTTCCTTGAACAGCCAGACTTGCACTCCCGCTTCACGCAGCTCGGCCACTTGCGCCTTGAGGGCGGCGGCCATGCGCTGCTCTGCCTGGCGTGGGTTGTCCTTGCGATCAAGCAGGAACTGTAGATCGCCATCGCCGTCTTCACGACCATAAACGTACAGGCTCCAGTTCGCCGCCAGCACCACGTCCTTGATCCCCAGACTCGTGACGCGGTCCATGTTGCGCTGGTTGAAGTCCTTGCACTGCGGGCGCAAGTGGTCATCGATGATCGGCGGGCACCCGGTCAAACTGTACAGCCACACCGGCTGCACGTTGCGTCCGGCATTGCCTTCGATGGCTGGCAACAACGCTGCGGCGTGACTGTCGCCCCAGAACATTTTGGTCGCCGTAATATGTTGATCACCGCCCACAAGGCAGGTCTTGGTCAGTGCCTTGTCCGTGCTCAAGTGCATGCACTTCGACTGCCCGGCGTTCCACTCGCGCGATTGCGCATATTCCAGCGCCTTGCCGGTCAGACGCTGCGGAACGCCGTCTGCCGAGCGAATCGCCGAGCCGGTGATCGCCAGCACGGTGATCGACACCAGACCGCCGACCAACACCGAGTTACGACTGGCGAATACACGTTTCTCACGAAACGGCAGCTCGATGTAACGCAGGCTCAGCCAGGCCAGCGCCAACGCAAGTGCCATCCAGCCGAGCGCCTCCAGCGGTTGGATGCCATCGATGGAGATCGCATTGGCGTACACGTAAACCGGCCAGTGCCACAGGTACAGCGAGTAGGACAGCAGGCCGATCCAAACCAGAACGCGGACACTCAACAACCGGCCCGCCCACGTTGGGCCCTGTGCGCCAGACCAGATCAGCGCCGTCGTGCCCAATACCGGCAGCAATGCTGCCCAGCCCGGGAACACCGTGGACTTGTCGAATGTGAACACCGCCACCAGCACCGCCGCCAGGCCGGCCAGGCCAACACACTGACGCAGCCACGGCCGCGCGACATGCTTGGGCACGGGCATCACCGCCAGCATGGCCCCGCACAGCAGCTCCCACGCGCGGGTCGGCAACGAGAAAAAGGCAAACTCCGGACGGCGCTCGATGTAGATGATGTTCAAGCCGAACGACACCAGCAGCACGGCAAACAACATCCAGCGCCAATGGCGGACATAGCGCATCAGCAACACCATCATCAACGGGAAGAAGATGTAGTACTGCTCTTCCACCGCCAGCGACCAGGTATGCAGCAGTGGTTTGAGCTCCGACGCCGGCGCAAAGTAGCCGTCTTCACGCATGAACAGGATGTTGGAAATGAACAGCGACTGGTAACGAATCGTTCGCCCCAGTTCGGCAAGGTCCTTGGCCGTCAGCAGCAGCCAGCCCAATGCCAGCGTCACGATAACCACGACGGTCAATGCCGGCAGGATACGCCGGGCACGACGGCCCCAGAAATCCAGAAAACTGAAACGCTGTGCGCTGATTTCGCGGAACAGAATCGAGGTGATCAGAAAGCCGGAAATGACGAAGAACACATCAACGCCGACAAAACCGCCGCTGAATGTAGTGAATCCGAAATGAAACAGTACGACGGGAATAACCGCCAGTGCCCGTAATCCGTCGATATCACGGCGATTGCCAAACGTGTGCATGAAAAAACCTTACCTGTTCTGGATACAAAATCCCTTGAAGGCGCGAAGTTATCAGCCGCGCAAACTTCAATCCAGATACAAATAATCCAAGGCAAAAAAAAAGCGCCCTTTCGGGCGCTCCTTTTCAAACGTGTTTCGTATTACTTGCGCTTCATCGACAAGAAGAACTCGTCGTTGGTCTTGGTCGTCTTCAGCTTGTCGACCAGGAACTCGA
This sequence comes from Pseudomonas sp. MC6, assembly GCF_054790575.1. Lineage (NCBI taxonomy): Bacteria > Pseudomonadati > Pseudomonadota > Gammaproteobacteria > Pseudomonadales > Pseudomonadaceae > Pseudomonas > Pseudomonas sp. MC6. The sequence goes on along the minus strand of NZ_CP186504.1, from coordinate 5,343,048 downwards.
TGGCAGCCACTTCGTCCATCGGGTGCAGCAGCTTGCGCAGGATCCACATACGCTGCAGTTCGTCGTCGGCGGTCAGCAACTCTTCGCGGCGGGTGCCGGAACGGTTGATGTTGATCGCAGGGAACACACGCTTCTCGGCGATCTTGCGATCCAGAGGCAGTTCCATGTTGCCGGTACCCTTGAACTCTTCGTAGATCACTTCGTCCATCTTCGAGCCGGTTTCAACCAGCGCGGTGGCGATAATGGTCAGCGAGCCGCCTTCTTCGATGTTACGCGCAGCACCGAAGAAACGCTTTGGCTTCTCGAGGGCGTGGGCATCGACACCACCGGTCAATACCTTGCCGGAGCTCGGGATCACGGTGTTGTAGGCACGGGCCAGACGGGTGATGGAGTCGAGCAGGATCACCACGTCTTTCTTGTGTTCGACCAGGCGCTTGGCCTTCTCGATCACCATTTCAGCTACCTGTACGTGACGGGTCGGCGGCTCGTCGAAGGTCGACGCAACCACTTCACCGCGCACGGTGCGCTGCATTTCGGTTACTTCTTCCGGACGCTCGTCGATCAGCAGCACGATCAGGTGAACTTCAGGGTTGTTACGAGCGATGTTCGCTGCGATGTTTTGCAGCATGATCGTTTTACCGGCTTTCGGCGGTGCGACGATCAGACCACGCTGGCCTTTGCCGATCGGAGCGCACAGGTCGATCACACGACCGGTCAAGTCTTCAGTGGAACCGTTACCGGCTTCCATCTTCATGCGCACGGTCGGGAACAGCGGGGTCAGGTTCTCGAAGAGAATCTTGTTTTTCGCGTTCTCCGGGCGATCGAAGTTGATCGTGTCGACCTTGAGCAGAGCGAAATACCGCTCGCCTTCCTTCGGAGGGCGGATCTTGCCAACGATGGTGTCACCGGTGCGCAAGTTGAAGCGGCGGATCTGGCTTGGCGAAACGTAGATATCGTCCGGGCCGGCCAGATAGGAAGCGTCAGCGGAGCGCAGGAAGCCGAAGCCGTCCTGGAGAATCTCCAGCACGCCATCACCGGAGATTTCCTCGCCGCTTTTCGCGTGCTTTTTCAGCAGGGAGAAAATCACGTCCTGCTTGCGCGAACGGGCCATATTTTCTATGCCCATCTGTTCGGCCAATTCGAGCAGTTCGGTAATCGGCTTTTGCTTGAGTTCAGTCAGATTCATATAGGAATGACGTAATCATTTATGGAGGGGGGGAAATTAAGCTTTTGGCTTAATGAGGCCGCGCCGCAGAGAAGGCGACAGGATCGCGAACTAATTCGAAAAGGAGTGCGTCGGCGACGGCTAGCAGGGGGCAATGGAGAAACCAGTGCGGGGCCGAATGTACCACCTGAGTTTCGGAGCGTCTAGCCCTGAATACGCAAAAAGCCCCGCTAATTGCGGGGCTTTTTTTCAGGCACTTTACAGCGACGCTTAGATGTTGGCGTCGAGGAAAGCCGCCAGTTGCGACTTCGACAGGGCGCCGACTTTGGTCGCTTCAACGTTGCCGTTCTTGAACAGCATCAGCGTCGGGATACCACGCACGCCGTGCTTGGCCGGGGTTTCCTGGTTTTCGTCGATGTTCAGTTTGGCAACGGTCAGCTTGCCTTTGTAAGTCTCGGCAATCTCGTCCAGAACCGGAGCGATCATTTTGCAAGGACCGCACCATTCAGCCCAGTAATCGACCAGGACAGCGCCTTCGGCCTTGAGTACGTCGGCTTCGAAGCTAGCGTCGCTAACGTGTTTGATAAGATCGCTGCTCATGGAATTCTCCAGGTTGTAAGCAAAAAAACGTGGCCCATCATAGCCGCCCTTCCCCTGTTCAGGAAGCCGCAGTTGATTGAGTCTTGCTATGGCACTCGATGAGTTTGGGTATAGCTCAAGTCACGCCGTGGCGGGGGCGATGAAGGAAATTCCGGTGCGCAGTGCGGCGTTGCGCACGTGTTCCTGCATGGCTTTTTGCGCCGCAGCGGACGCCCGGCGTGCGAGGGCCCGCAGAATCTTGCGGTGTTCCTGCCAGGTCTCCATGGCGCGCTCGGCGCGGATGAACGGTAGTTTCTGGCTTTCCAGGAACATCTCGGCGCTGGCCGTGAGGATGTTCAGCATCGCCTGATTGCCGCTGGCCAACAGTATGCGCCGGTGGAATTCGAAGTCGAGTTTCGCGGCGGCGTCGAAGTCGCCGGCCTTCAACTGGTCACGCATGGCCGCAACATTGTCTTCCAGCGCATCCAGATCGAACGTGCTCAAGGTCACCGCCGCCAGTCCCGCCGCAAAACCTTCCAGCGCATAGCGCAACTGAAAGATATCCAGCGGCGACGCCTGCGCTGCAAACGACCAACCCGGTGCATTTTCGCCGCGCGACAGCTCCACCGGCGACTGCACGAACACGCCTTTGCCCGGCTGAATACTGACCACGCCCAGCGCACTCAACGATGACAGTGCCTCGCGCAACGACGCCCGGCTGACGCCCAGTTGCAGCGCCAGATCCCGTTGCGACGGCAAGGCATCGCCCGCGCCGAAACCCTGCTCGGTGATCAGTTTGCGGATCGCTTGCAGCGCCACTTCGGGTACTGCACGGGAAATCGAATTCATGGTTTTTCAGACGCGCCAGGCCAATGTGCGGCTAGTTGTAAAGCTATTCGCCGAGTCCGGCAAGTCGTGCCCCAGCGGGGTTCGGTGCTGCGGAGCGATGCGCGATAGCGGTGCGAAAAACAACCTGACTGTTCAGACCAGTAAGACCGAACAAACCCGCTGAAACCGCGGCCTGCCACGACGAAAGCCACGTATTGGCACGGCCCATGCTCTGTCCGAACGCAGAAATCACTTCCCGCCGATCCGGAGATTGTTCATGACCAAGCGTTACAGCGCCCTCCTCGCCGCTCTGTTCTCCTCTCTGTTGCTCAGCCAGGCTCCCGCTCACGCCGACGGTCTCGACGACGTGGTCAAACGCGGCACGCTGAAAGTCGCCGTGCCTCAGGACTTCCCGCCGTTCGGCTCGGTCGGCCCGGACATGAAGCCGCGCGGTCTGGACATCGACACGGCGAAACTGCTGGCTGATCAACTCAAGGTCAAACTCGAACTGACCCCGGTCAACAGCACCAACCGCATCCCGTTCCTCACCACTGGCAAAGTCGATCTGGTGATTTCCAGCCTCGGCAAAAACCCCGAGCGCGAGAAAGTCATCGACTTCTCCCGCGCCTACGCCCCCTTCTACCTCGCCGTGTTCGGCCCGCCAGACTCTGCGATCGCCAGCCTCGACGACCTCAAGGGCAAGACCATCAGCGTCACCCGTGGCGCCATCGAAGACATCGAACTGAGCAAAGTTGCCCCCGAAGGCGTGACCATCAAGCGCTTCGAAGACAACAACTCGACCATCGCCGCTTACCTCGCAGGGCAAGTTGACCTAATCGCCAGCGGCAACGTGGTGATGGTCGCAATCAGCGAAAAGAACCCGAAACGCGTTCCAGCCCTGAAAGTGAAGCTCAAGGATTCGCCGGTCTACGTCGGCGTGAACAAGAACGAAGCGGCGCTGCTGGCCAAGGTCAACGACATCCTGACCACCGCCAAGGCTGACGGCGCACTGGAAAAGAATTCGCAGACCTGGCTGAAAGAGCCGCTGCCGGCCGATCTCTGATCGACTGCGCGGGAGACCTTCATGGCTTATCAGTTCGATTTCATGCCGGTGGTGGAAAACACCGACCTGTTGCTGCGCGGGGCGCTGTTCACCCTTGAGCTGACCGCCATCGGTTCGTTGCTCGGGGTCGGCGCCGGAATTGTCGGGGCGTTGGTGCGGGCGTGGAACATCCGCCCGTTCTCGGCAATCTTCGGCGTCTACGTCGAGTTGATCCGCAACACGCCGTTTCTGGTGCAGTTGTTCTTCATCTTCTTCGGTTTGCCGTCGCTTGGCGTGCAGATTTCCGAATGGCAAGCGGCGGTGCTGGCGATGGTGATCAACCTCGGCGCCTATTCGACCGAGATCATTCGCGCCGGCATTCAGGCGATTCCTCGCGGGCAACTGGAAGCCGCAGCGGCGCTGGCGATGACGCGTTTCGAGGCGTTCCGTCATGTAGTTTTGCTGCCAGCGCTGGGCAAGGTCTGGCCGGCGCTGAGCAGCCAGATCATCATCGTCATGCTCGGCTCGGCGGTGTGTTCGCAGATCGCCACGGAAGAGCTGAGCTTCGCCGCCAACTTCATTCAATCGCGCAACTTCCGCGCCTTTGAAACCTACGCGCTGACCACGCTGATCTACCTGTGCATGGCGCTGCTGATTCGCCAGTTGCTCAATTGGATCGGTCGCCGCTACATCAGCAGGAGCCGCGCATGAGCGATTTCACTTTCTGGGACATCCTGCGCAACCTGCTCGTCGGCCTGCAATGGACGCTGGCGCTGTCGCTGGTGGCGTTCATTGGCGGCGGGATCGTCGGCCTGCTGATATTGATCATGCGCATTTCGAAAAACCCTGTGTCGAGCAGCATCGCCCGCACCTGGATTGAGCTGTTCCAGGGCACGCCACTGTTGATGCAGCTGTTTCTGGTGTTCTTCGGCGTGGCGCTGGCCGGGATCGAAATCTCGCCGTGGATGGCCGCAGCGATTGCTCTGACCTTGTTCACCAGCGCCTATCTGGCAGAGATCTGGCGTGGCTGCGTCGAGTCGATCGCCAACGGTCAGTGGGAAGCCTCGGCGAGTCTGGCGCTCAATCCACTGGAACAGCTGCGCTACGTGATCCTGCCGCAGGCGCTGCGCATTGCTGTGGCGCCGACCGTGGGCTTCTCTGTGCAAGTGGTCAAGGGCACCGCGGTGACCTCGATTATCGGTTTCACCGAGCTGACCAAGACTGGCGGCATGCTTGCCAACGCCACGTTTGAACCGTTCATGGTCTACGGCCTCGTCGCCCTCGGCTACTTCCTGCTCTGCTACCCCTTGTCCCTCAGTGCGCGCTACCTGGAAAGGAGACTGCATGCCTCTGCTTAGAATTTCCGCCCTGCATAAATACTACGGCGATCACCACGTGCTCAAAGGCATCGACCTCAGCGTCGAGGAAGGTCAGGTGGTCGCGATCATCGGCCGCAGCGGCTCGGGCAAATCCACCTTGCTGCGTACGCTCAATGGTCTGGAGTCGATCAACGACGGCGTGATCGAAGTCGACGGCGAATACCTCGACGCCGCCCGCGCCGATCTGCGCAGCCTGCGGCAGAAGGTCGGCATGGTCTTTCAGCAGTTCAATCTGTTCCCGCACCTGACCGTGGGCGAAAACGTCATGCTCGCGCCGCAAGTGGTGCAGAAAGTGCCAAAGGCCAAAGCGGCGGAGTTGGCGCGGGAGATGCTTGAGCGCGTGGGTCTTGGGGAAAAATTCGATGCCTTCCCCGATCGGTTGTCCGGCGGTCAGCAGCAGCGCGTGGCGATTGCCCGGGCATTGGCGATGTCGCCGAAGGTTTTGCTGTGCGACGAGATCACCTCGGCGCTCGACCCGGAACTGGTCAATGAAGTGCTCAGCGTCGTGCGGCAGCTGGCCAAGGACGGCATGACGCTGATCATGGTCACCCACGAAATGCGCTTCGCCCGCGAGGTCGGCGACAAACTGGTGTTCATGCACCATGGCAAGGTGCATGAGGTGGGGGATCCGAAGGTGTTGTTTGCCAATCCGCAGACGGCGGAACTGGCGAACTTTATTGGTACGGTGGAAGCGACAGCCTGAAGATCTTCTGAAGCAGTGATGCCCTCTTCGCGAGCAAGCTCGCTCCCACATTGGAATGCGGTCACCTATGGGAGCGAGCCTGCTCGCGAATGGCCGCGCCGCGATCTCCAGACTTTCTGCGCTGAATCAACGGTTTGAACCATGCGCGTTGGCGCCAGCCTTTGATCGTGGCACGATGTCGGGGTTATCGACCGAGACCCCCTGATCATGCCGCAATCCCAAGCCAAGAATCTGTCCCTGATCGCCGCAATCGACCTGGGCTCCAACAGCTTTCACATGGTCGTGGCCAAGGCCCAGAACGGCGAAATCCGCATTCTCGAACGTCTAGGCGAAAAGGTTCAGCTCGCCGCCGGCATCGACGATGAGCGCAAGCTCAACGAAGAATCGATGCAGCGCGGCCTCGATTGCCTCAAACGCTTTGCCCAACTGATCAACGGTATGCCGCTGGGCGCCGTACGCATCGTCGGCACCAACGCCCTGCGTGAAGCGCGCAACCGCCTCGAATTCATCCACCGCGCCGAAGAAATCCTCGGCCACCCGGTGGAAGTCATCTCTGGCCGTGAAGAGGCGCGTCTGATCTACCTCGGCGTGTCGCACACCCTTGCCGACACCCCCGGCAAACGCTTGGTCGCCGACATCGGCGGCGGCAGTACCGAATTCATCATTGGGCAACGCTTCGAGCCATTGTTGCGCGAAAGCCTGCAAATGGGCTGCGTCAGCTTCACCCAGCGCTACTTCAAGGACGGCAAGATCACCCCGGCCCGCTACGCCCAGGCGTACACGGCGGCGCGGCTGGAGATCATGAGCATCGAACACGCCCTGCACCGCCTGACCTGGGATGAAGCCATTGGCTCCTCGGGCACCATCCGCGCCATCGGTCTGGCGCTGAAAGCCGGCGGCCATGGCACAGGCGAGGTGAATGCCGAAGGTCTGGCCTGGCTCAAGCGTCGCCTGTTCAAGCTCGGTGACGTCGACAAGATCGATTTTGAAGGCATCAAGCCGGATCGCCGGACTATTTTCCCGGCAGGTCTGGCGATTCTCGAAGCGATTTTCGACGCCCTCGAACTGCAACGCATGGATCACTGTGACGGTGCGCTGCGTGAAGGCGTGCTCTACGACCTGCTCGGCCGTCATCACCATGAGGACGTGCGCGAGCGCACCCTGACCTCGCTGATGGAGCGTTATCACGTCGACCTCGAACAAGCGGCGCGAGTTGAGCGCAAAGCCTTGCACGCGTTCGATCAAGTGGCTGTGGACTGGGAGCTGGATGACGGTATATGGCGCGAACTCCTCGGCTGGGCGGCGAAAGTGCACGAAGTCGGCCTCGATATTGCGCACTATCACTACCACAAGCACGGCGCCTACTTGATCGAGCATTCGGACCTCGCCGGCTTTTCCCGCGAAGACCAGCAGATGCTCGCGTTGCTGGTGCGTGGCCATCGCCGCAATATTCCGAAAGACAAGTTTGCCGACTTCGGTGACGACGGTGACAAGCTGATTCGCCTGTGTGTGCTGCTGCGCTTTGCGATCCTGTTCCACCACATTCGTGGCACGCAGACGATGCCGCAGGTGGTGTTGCACGCGAAGGGCAACACCCTGGATGTGGAGTTCCCGGAGAACTGGCTGGATGAAAATCAGCTGACTCAGGCGGATTTCGGCCTTGAGGCAGATTGGCTGACGCGGGTGGGGATTGTGCTCACGGTCCACTGAGCCTCGATTGGGCATAAAAAAGGCGATCCTTCTGGATCGCCTTTTTTATTGGGTGTTCGGCTGGGATTTAGTGGTGTGCGTGAGATCGATGCCCCTCACCCCAGCCCTCTCCCGAGGGAGAGGGAGCCGATCTCCGTTGGCTTCGAAGCCTGAGTTCGACTCGGTATTGCAAGTCGACGTAACCCTGACATCACCTCGGTCAGTCCCCTCTCCCTCCGGGAGAGGGTTAGGGTGAGGGGCTCTGGCTCTTGGCTTTAGCTGCTCACCGGCAAAATCGGGCTACCCAACCGCTCCAGCAACGTCGCCTGCGCACTGCGCGGGTTCTGGTTGCCGGTAGGCGTGTTGCGAATGTAACGACCATCCGACTGCAAGCTCCAGCTGTGGGTGTTGTCGGTCAGATACAGTTCCAGCTCTTTCTTCACCCGGGTCAGCAGTTTTTTGCCTTCGACCGGGAAGCAAGTCTCAACGCGCTTGTCGAGGTTGCGCTCCATCCAGTCGGCGCTGGAGAGGAACATCTGCTCGTCGCCGCCATTGAGGAAGTAGAACACGCGGGTATGTTCGAGGAAGCGGCCGATGATCGAGCGCACATGGATATTGTGCGAAACCCCGGCAATCCCCGGACGCAGGCAGCACATGCCGCGCACCACCAGATCGATGCGCACACCGGACTGGCTGGCCTTGTACAACGCGCGGATGATCTTCGGATCGGTCAGCGAGTTGAACTTGGCGATGATGTGCGCGGGTTTGCCGTCGAGCGCAAATTGCGTCTCGCGGGTGATCATGTCGAGCATGCCCTTCTTCAGGGTGAACGGCGCATGCAGCAGCTTCTTCATGCGCAGGGTTTTACCCATGCCGATCAACTGGCTGAACAGTTTGCCGACGTCTTCGCACAAAGCGTCGTCGGAAGTCAGCAAGCTGTAGTCGGTGTACAGCTTGGCGTTGCCGGCGTGGTAGTTACCGGTGCCGAGGTGCGCGTAACGGACGATCTCGCCCGCCTCGCGACGCAGGATCAGCATCATCTTGGCGTGAGTCTTGAAGCCGACCACGCCGTAGATCACCACCGCACCGGCCGCTTGCAGACGGCTGGCCAGTTGCAGGTTGGATTCTTCGTCAAACCGCGCACGCAGCTCGATGACCGCTGTCACTTCCTTGCCGTTACGCGCGGCATCCACCAGCGCATCGACGATCTCGGAGTTGGCGCCGGAGCGGTACAGGGTCTGACGCACAGCGAGAACGTGCGGGTCTTTGGCGGCCTGACGCAGCAGGTCGACCACCGGGGTGAACGACTCGAACGGGTGCAGCAAGAGAATGTCCTGCTTGCTGACCACGCTGAAGATGTTTTCGCTGTTCTGCAGCAGTTTCGGGATCTGCGGGGTGAACGGCGTGTATTGCAGCTCTGGATGACTGTCCAGGCCGGTGATGCTGAACAGGCGTGTCAGGTTGACCGGGCCGTTGACCTGATACAACTCGCTCTCGCTCAGGTTGAACTGCTTTAGCAGGTAATCCGAGAGGTGTTTTGGGCAGGTATCAGCGACTTCCAGACGCACCGCATCGCCGTAACGACGTGAGAACAACTCGCCACGCAGGGCGCGGGCCAGGTCTTCGACGTCTTCGGAGTCGAGCGCCAGGTCGGCGTTTCGGGTCAGACGGAACTGGTAGCAGCCTTTTACCTTCATGCCTTGGAACAGGTCATCGGCGTGAGCGTGGATCATCGACGACAGGAACACATAGTTGTCGCCCGGGCCACCGACTTCTTCCGGCACCTTGATGATCCGTGGCAGCAAGCGCGGCGCCGGGATGATCGCCAGACCGGAGTCGCGACCAAAGGCGTCGATACCTTCGAGCTCGACGATAAAGTTCAGGCTCTTGTTCACCAGCAACGGGAACGGGTGCGTCGGGTCGAGGCCGATCGGGGTGATGATCGGCGCGATCTCGTCGCGGAAGTAGCGGCGCACCCAGGTCTTCAGCTTGACCGTCCAGTTGCGGCGCCGGATGAAGCGCACTTGGTGCTTTTCCAGCTCCGGCAACAGGATGTCGTTGAGGATCGCGTACTGACGATCAACGTGACCGTGCACCAGCTCGCTGATCCGCGCCAGCGCTTGATGCGGTTGCAGGCCGTCGGCACCGGCCTGTTCACGAGCGAAGGTGATCTGCTTCTTCAGGCCGGCGACGCGGATTTCAAAGAATTCGTCGAGGTTGCTGGAAAAGATCAGCAGGAACTTCAAGCGTTCCAGTAACGGATAGGACTCGTCCAGCGCCTGCTCCAGCACGCGGATGTTGAATTGCAGTTGCGAGAGCTCGCGGTGGATGTACAGGCTGCTGTCATCCAGGCCCGGTATCGCAATCACTGGCGCCGCCGCGACAGGTTCGGTGACTGGCGCGGGTGGCGCAGGCTCCAGTTCCGGCGGGGTCTCGGTGATTTGCTCGACCACCGGCTGAGCTTCTTTTACTGCAACTTCCGTGAGTCCTTCGGTATTCATTGAATGTTCCTGGGAGGGCTATTTCTGCTCTCGTAACAATTGAGCGGCGCGGACAGCAAAGTAAGTCAGGATGCCATCAGCGCCGGCACGTTTAAAGGCGGTCAGTGATTCGACAATCACCGCCTCGCTCAACCAGCCATTCTGGATCGCCGCCATGTGCATGGCGTATTCGCCGCTAACCTGATAGACGAAGGTCGGCACTTTGAAGGCATCTTTTACCCGGAAAAGAATGTCCAGGTAGGGCATGCCCGGTTTGACCATGACCATGTCCGCGCCTTCAGACAAGTCCGCACCGACTTCGTGCAGCGCTTCGTCGCTGTTGGCCGGGTCCATCTGATAGGAGGCCTTGTTGGCCTTGCCGAGGTTCGACGCCGAACCGACCGCATCGCGGAACGGGCCGTAATAGGCGCTGGCGTACTTGGCGGAATAAGCCATGATTCGCACATTGACGTGACCGGCAATCTCCAGCGCTTCGCGAATCGCCTGAATGCGACCGTCCATCATGTCCGACGGTGCGACAACCTGCGCGCCGGCTTCGGCGTGGGACAGCGCCTGACGCACCAGTGCGTCGACGGTGATGTCGTTCTGCACGTAGCCTTCTTCGTCGAGAATGCCGTCCTGGCCGTGGGTGGTGAACGGATCAAGCGCAACGTCGGTGATCACCCCCAGCTCCGGGAAACGCTCACGCAGGGCGCGGGTGGCGCGCTGGGCAATGCCTTCCGGGTTCCAGGCTTCGCCGGCGTCGAGGGATTTCAGTTCAGGAGGGGTAACCGGGAATAGCGCCAGCGCCGGGATACCCAGCTCGACCCACTTCGCCGCTTCTTCTAGCAGCAAATCGATAGTCAACCGCTCTACCCCGGGCATCGAGGCCACGGCTTCGCGACGGTTTTCACCGTCTAGCACGAACACCGGCAGGATCAGGTCATCGACCGTCAGCACATTTTCCCGCACCAGCCGACGCGAAAAATCATCACGACGATTGCGGCGCAGGCGCGTGGCAGGGAACAGACGGTTGGCGGGGGTAAAGCTCACGGCGGACTCCTGAGCCCGCGCAAACGGGCGAGCGTGACAGTTATAGACGGCCATTATGACCAACAGATGACAGTTGTGTGAGACCTGTGTCACGTAGCCGCATTCCATTCTCAGTGTAGGAATTGTTCACGTCGAGACACATTTGGACACTTTCATGAATGTGTCCGAAGGGTTAGGCTGCGCGTTCATTTCGCCAGCACCCAGACAATGCTCCAACAATTTCTGCATGACTTTGGCTACTTTGCCTTGTTCCTCGGCACGTTTTTCGAAGGCGAAACCATTCTGGTGCTCGCGGGCTTCCTCGCGTTCCGTGGATACATGGACATCAACCTGGTGGTGGTTGTGGCGTTCTGCGGCAGCTATGCCGGCGATCAGCTGTGGTACTTCCTGGGGCGCAAGCACGGGCGCAAATTACTCGCGCGCAAACCGCGCTGGCAGCTGATGGGCGACCGCGCGCTGGAGCACATTCGCAAGCATCCGGACATATGGGTGCTGAGTTTCCGTTTCGTTTACGGTCTGCGCACGGTGATGCCGGTGGCGATCGGTCTGTCGGGTTATCCGCCGGGCCGTTATCTGCTGCTCAACGGCATCGGTGCGGCGATCTGGGCGACCGCGCTGGCGGCGGCGGCTTACCACTTCGGCGCGGTGCTTGAAGGCATGCTCGGCAGCATCAAGAAGTACGAGCTGTGGGTACTCGGCGCGCTGCTGATTCTTGGCGTTGGCCTGTGGCTGCGCCGCCGCTTCAAGAATGCGCGGCTGGCCAAACAGGTCTACGCCGACGAGCAAGCCGCGAAAGCTGCACTGCTGAATCAAGCCGAAGAGTCCAAGCCCGCCGAACCGAAGACGCCAGCCGAGTAACTCGTTGGCGACTTGCTGCAAGCCCGCCGGCACTGAGCGGGCTGGCCGCCCCTCTCAGTCAGATACGTCACTTTTATCCTCGCTGCTCTGGCGCATTCACGTTCGCCAGCGGCGTTCTCACGCCAAAAATCCCCCGCTCGTTAAGCAGCAGGCAACCCCAAATAATGAACACCCCGGCGTTGTTGCGATCCATGTAGAAAGCGTTCCATGCAGGTGCAGCCACCACTTGAGCCTATGGCAACGCGCGATAATTTAGTGGACATTTAGCGCCATGAATCTGGAGAGAAACCCATGAGCAAAAAAGTTGCAGTGATCCTGTCCGGCAGTGGCGTGTACGACGGCGCCGAAATCCATGAAAGCGTGATCACCCTGCTGCGCCTCGACCAACGTGGCGCGCAGGTACAGTGCTTCGCCCCGAACATCGCGCAATTGCACGTGATCAACCACCTGACCGGCGAAGAAATGCCCGAGTCGCGCAACGTCCTGGTGGAATCCGCGCGCATTGCCCGCGGCAACATCAAGGATATCCGCGATGCTGACGTCGATGATTTCGATGCGCTGATCGTGCCGGGCGGTTTTGGTGCGGCGAAGAATCTTTCGAACTTCGCCGTCGAAGGCGCTGGCTGCAGCGTGCAGCCGGAAGTGCTGGCGCTGGCCGAGGCATTTGCCGAAGCGGGCAAACCCGTCGGCCTGATGTGCATCTCGCCGGCACTCGCGGCGAAGATCTACGGCCCGGGCGTGACCTGCACCATCGGTAACGACACCGACACCGCCACGGCGATGAACAAGATGGGCGCCACCCATGAGGATTGTGCGGTAACGGAAATCATCGAAGACAAGGCGCGTAAACTGGTGACGACCCCGGCTTACATGCTGGCGCAGAACATCAGTGAGGCGGCTTCGGGGATCAACAAGCTGGTCGACCGTGTGCTCGAACTGACCCACGAAAACGACGCCTGATCCCCCGCAGCACACACGACAACTGTGGGAGCGAGCCTGCTCGCGAATGCGGTGTGTCATTCAACTCGATGTTGTCTGATACAACGCCTTCGCGAGCAGGCTCGCTCCCACAGGGGATTTGTGTAGGGCTTAAGGTTTTCGCGTCAGTCGGGTGAGAATCCGGTCCAGTGCATTGGCGAACGCCTGCTTCTCGCGATCGCCAAACGGCGCCGGCCCGCCGCTCATCTGGCCCTGCTCGCGCAGATCGGTGAACAGGTTGCGCACGGCCAGGCGCTCGCCCATGTTCTGCGCATCGAACTCCTTACCGCGCGGATCCAGCGCCGCGACGCCCTTCTTCACCAGCCGGTCGGCCAGCGGGATATCGCTGCAGATCACCAGTTCACCAGGCACCGCGTGCTCGACCAGATAATCGTCTGCCGCATCCGGGCCGCTCGGCACCACGATCAGTTTGACGATGGCCAGCCCCGGTTTGATCTGCGGCTGCCCGGCCACCAGCACCACTTCAAACTGACGCTTGAGGGCGAACTTCACCACCAGATCCTTCGCCGCCCGTGGGCAGGCGTCGGCATCGATCCATACACGCATTTTCTTTACCTCTAAAAGCAAAAGATCGCAGCCTGCGGCAGCTCACAGAGTGCGCGTCGTGCCGCAATATTGCGACATGCTACGCCCCTGTAGGAGCTGCCGAAGGCTGCGATCTTTTAAGGGAGCACTCAATCAAGCAGCCGAAACCCGCCGCTTCTCCGCCACCCAACTACGCCCATACAACACACCAATCGCCAGAATCGCCACCGCCTGCGCCGTTAACGAATACGCATCGGCATGAATGCCCAGCCAATCGAATTCAAAGAACGCCACCGGCCGCGTGCCGAAGATCCCGGCTTCCTGCAAGGCCTTCACACCGTGCCCGGCAAACACCACCGACAGCGCACACAGCAGCGCCGCGTTGATGCTGAAGAACAGCGTCAGCGGCAGTTTCGCCGAACCGCGCAGAATCACCCACGCCAGACCCACCAGCAGCACCAGCGCCGTCGCCCCGCCCGCAAGCACCGCGTCATGCCCGGCAGGACCGGCCTGCAACCACAGGGTTTCGTAGAACAGGATCACTTCGAACAACTCGCGGTACACCGAGAAGAACGCGAGGATCGCGAAACCGAAACGTCCGCCGCCACCAACCAGGCTGCTCTTGATGTAATCCTGCCAGGCCGCTGCGTGGCGACGGTCATGCATCCACACGCCGAGCCACAAGACCATGACACTGGCGAACAGCGCTGTTGCGCCTTCGAGCAGTTCACGCTGCGAGCCACTGACATCGATCACATACGCTGCCAGCGCCCAGGTGCCGAGGCCGGCCAGCAGCGCCAGCCCCCAACCGACGTTGACGCTGCGCACCGCCGATTGCTGGCCGGTGTTACGCAGGAAGGCGAGGATCGCCGCCAGCACCAGAATCGCTTCCAGACCTTCGCGCAGCAGAATCAGTAAACCGGAGATGTAGCTCAGCGACCAGCTCAGACCATCGCTGCCAAGCAGGCCGGCAGACTCTTTTAACTTGGCCTTGGCCACGTTCAGGCGCTGCTCGGCCTGCTCGACCGGCAAGCCGTCCTGCAACGATTGCCGGTACGCCATCAGCGATTTTTCGGTGTCCTTGCGCACGTTGGCGTCGACGTTATCCAGCGAGCTCTCGACCAGCTCGAAGCCTTCCAGATAGGCCGCGACCGACAGGTCATAAGCCTGATCGTGATCACCGGCGCGATACGCCGCCAAGCTCTTGTCCAGCGTTGCGGCGGTGTAGTCGAGCAACTGCGCCGGACCACGCTTGACCTGCGGCGGCTGCGCGCGTTGCGCACGAAATGTCGCCGCCGCTTGCGGGCCTTCGGCAGCCTGCACTTCGGCCGGGGTCTGGCGGGCCAGATCGGCGATGTTGTAGCTCTTCTCCGACTTGGCCGCCGCCGGATCGGCGCTGAAGCCGGCGATGTAAGTCGCCAGATCCCAGCGCTGACGATCGTCAAGCTGATCGGCAAACGCCGGCATGTCGGTGCCTTCGACGCCTTGGCCGAGGGTGTTGTAGATCGCGTACAGGCTCAGGTGATCCAACCGCGCCGCATCACGCAGATTGGCGGGTGCCGGGGTCATGCCGAGTCCCGCCGGGCCGTCACCGGCGCCGCTGTCACCGTGGCACACCGAGCAATTCTGCGCATAGAGCGGTGCGCCGCGAGTCGGATCCGGAGTGATGATCGGTGCCTGGCTGACTTCATAGGCTACCGCCAGTTGCGCGCCCAGTTGCCGCGCCTGACGAGCCACTTCGGCGCCGTCCTGCTTCGCGGTGATCGCTGCCTTCAATGCGCTGACACCTTGCTCCAACGCAGCTTTTTCAGGCTTGGCCGGCATGCCGGCGATCAAGCCTTGCAGCGCTTGGGTGAACTCCAGTTGCTCGCGATATTCGGAGTCATCGACCACCTTGCCTGCGGCTACCGTCGGCGGGTAGTCGGCGCTGATGTAGTCGAGCAGGTGCAGCGCTTGCGGTGCGCCTTCCGCGGTATCGGCCAGCAGATTGAAGCTGCTCAGGGCAAACAGCGGGAACACCAGCCAGGCCAGGAAACGGGACGAGGCAGTCATGAAGAATTCTCAAATGGAAATGCGAAGTTACATATTGTTCACTTCGAACGCATTTCCCTCAAGCTTTGTCGATGCCGCGTCAGACATGACGCGAGCTATCGGAGAAAAAAACGACACATCACTTAGCCACTATTGCACCCTATACTGCGCTAACTGTCGCATTTCCCGCTCAAGGATGAACCCCTTTCATGCGCCATCGCTTGCACTTGCCCCTGTTGATCGCCGCCGTTGTGCAACTGAGCGGCTGCGGTGCGTATCGCAATTACGATATGGAACTGCAACAGACCACCGACCAGTTCAAGGCCGGCAACATCGACAGCGCCCTGTCCGTGATCGAAGCGAACAATCCGGCCCCGGAAAAAGACCTGCTCTACTATTTCGAAAAGGGCGCCGTACTGAGTGCCGGCGGCGAGTTTGCGCAGAGCCAGACCACCTGGCGCAGCGCCGAGCAGATGATCATCGAGCGCCAGGACACCATTGAAACCACCGGCGACAAGTTGCTCGCCGCCATGGGCGATCACTGGGGCAGCATCATCAATGACAAGCTGCGCCGCTACGATGGTTACGACTACGAAAAAGTCATGCTGACCACACAAATGGCCCTCAACCAACTGGCCATGAATGATTTTGACGGCGCCCGTGCCGACATCAAGAAAACCCACGAGCGCGAAGCGCTGATCGCCCGCCAGCGGGAGCTGGAATACGAGCGTGTCGAAGAAGCGGCCAAGGCCAGCGGCGCCCGCGTCCATTACAAGGATCTGCAAGGCTACCCGGTGGTCATGCTGGAATCTTCCGCCGTCATCGCCTTGAAGAACGGCTATCAGAGCGCGTTCAGTCACTATCTTGCCGGCTTCACCTATGAAGCGCTGGGCGAGAAAGATCTGGCAGCGCCCGGCTATCGTCAGGCAATAGAACTGCGTCCGGACATGGCGTTTTTCCAGCAGGCATTGCGCGACCTCGACAGCCCTGGACTGAAGGTAGACGAAAGCGATGTGCTGATCATCGTGCAGAGCGGCCTGGCGCCGGCTCGCAGTTCCGTGCGCGTGCCCTACCCGGTGAAGTTGGCGGACGGGCAAGTCATCGTTGCCAATGTATCGTTTCCCGTGATGGTCCCTGACACCTCGACCCCGGCGTTCAATCAAGTGAGCATCGACGGTCGTCAGAAAAAGCTGATCGCCGTCAACAGCATTACCGACATGTCCTTGCGTACGCTGCGTGACGACATGCCGGGCATTATCCAGCGCACAACCTATCGGGCATTTCTGGCGGCCGATGTTCAGGCAACGGACAATCGACGCGATCCGAGCAAAGCCTCCTACGTCACTCACTGGGATGGCTTCGAGCAAGCCGACACCCGTACCTGGCGAACCCTGCCCAACCTCACCCAAGTTGTGCGCCTGCGCCTGAAAAAAGGTGAGCACCTGATCAGCCTGCCCAACGCGCCCGGGGCTGCGCCACTGAAAATCCGCATCGACCAGAACCGCCAGGTCATCAACTTGCGTGCCTTGGATGATCGGGTGTTTGCCAATGGCAGCGCATTCCAGTCGGACGGGGCGTCGGCAAGGAGCGTGGTATCCAACCTGAAATAAGCAATGGCACCAAACTAACAAGTGAGATTAAAAAGCTATTACATAGCCATCACCGCCTGCTTATAATGCCGCGCCCGCGTTATTGCGCTCGGGCATTAAAGCTCCTCAGGTTATGAGGAATTGGCAGGAGGCCAGCGCCACTGCCGATGGGTCACACCAGCCCGACCAGCATCCGCGGCTGTATTACTCCAGGGAAGAAGTACCCCCATGGCATTCCGCGCCCCCACTCTGATCGCGCTCAGCGCCGTCACTTTGCTGTCCGGCTGTTCGGCGTTTCGCAACTACGACTCGGAACTGGCACAGACCAACCAGCAACTGGCCACCGGCAACGTCGACGCCGCGCTGACTTTGCTGGAAAAGAACAACACCGGCCCCGACAAAGACCTGCTCTATTACTTCGAGAAAGGTGAGTTGCTGCGCGCCAAGGGCGACCTTTCGGGCAGCCAGAATGCCTGGACCAGCGCCGATGGGGTGGTGGGTCAGTGGGAGGACTCGGTCAAGCTCGACACCGGTAAGTACCTGGCTCAGTTCGGCAGCTTCATCGTCAACGACAAAGTGCGTCGCTACGAAGGCTACGACTACGAAAAAGTCATGCTGACCACGCAGATGGCCCTGAACCTGCTGGCGGTCAATGACTTCGACGGCGCACGTACTGCGATCAAGAAAACTCACGAACGTGAAGCAGTGATCGCCGACCTGCGCGACAAGGAATACCTCAAGAGCGAAGAAGAGGCCGAAAAAGAAGGCATCAAGACGCAGTACAAGGACTTGCAGGGTTATCCGGTCGCCAGCCTCGACGCACCGGAAGTGGTGGGTCTGAAGAACAGCTACCAGAGTGCCTTCAGCCATTATCTGTCCGGCTTCGTCTATGAAGCGCTGGGCGAAAAAGGCCTGGCTGCACCGGGCTACCGCAAGGCTGCCGAACTGCGCCCGAACACGCCGCTGCTGGAGCAGGCGCTGGTCAATCTCGACAAGCCGAGCAAGTCCGACGACAGCGACATTCTGATCGTGGTGCAAAGCGGTCTGGCGCCGGCCCGTGATTCGATCCGTGTGCCACTGCCATTGCCAATCTCCAACAACGTGGTGATCACACCGCTGTCGTTCCCGATCATCAAACCTGACACCTCTACGGCGACGTTCGCGCAAATCGGCGTCGACGGTCAGCAGGTCGATCTGACCGCGCTCAACAGCACCACCGCCATGTCCCGCCGCGCCCTGCGTGACGACATGCCGGGGATCATCCTGCGCACCACCGTGCGGGCGATCACCAAAGGCGTGGCGCAGAAGCAGATCAACGAAACCAACCCGCTGGCCGGTCTGGCCGTCGGTATCTCTTCAGCTGTGCTCGAAGGTGCCGATACCCGTACGTGGCGCACCCTGCCGGACTACACCCAAGTGGTGCGTCTGCGTCTGAAAAAGGGTGAGCATCAGGTTACCCTGCCAAGCGCCGTGGGCGGTTCGGTGGTCAAGGTCACTGTCGATCAGCGTTATCAAGTGATCACTTTGCGCGCCGTGGGCAACCAGGTGTTCGCCGGCGGCCTCGCCGCACACGTCATCCCGAGCGCCGGCGCGACCAACGTCGCCAGCCTCAAACAACCTTAAGAACGGAGTCTTTGCATGCGTTTCAAACTCATCGCCGTCGCCGCCCTCGCCTTGCTGGCGAGCGGCTGCGCCACCCCGCCACCGCCAGAGCCGGGCAGCGCCGCGAGCAAAGTCGTGGCCATGGGTCCGCAGAAACACATCGTCGTCGGCGCCATGCGCGTCGCCCGCGAAAACGGCTTCATGACGGTCAATGTGCAGTTGAGCAACACCCTCAACAGCAACAAGATTTTCTACTACCGCTTCGCCTGGCTCGGCGCGGAAGGCTTCCCGATTGCCGAAGAAGAAGTCTGGAAAAGCCAAATGATGTACGGCGCCCAGACCAGCTTCATTCAAGGCATCGCCCCGACCCCGAAAGCCGTGGACTTCCGTCTGGAAATCAAGACGCCGTAAGCCTGCCACCCTATTCCTGTTTTAGAGAGCACTCCCATGTTTGCACGCTTTTCCTGCATCGCCGTTATCGCCCTGCTGGCCTCCGGTTGCGCCAACACTTCGCCGACCCTGGGCAGCAAGAACATCAGCTACGGCGACACCAAAGCGGTTGAAACCGTAACCAACGAATTCGGTTCGACCGACCTGCAAATGATCGCCGAATCGATGACCCGCTCGCTGGCCCAGTCCGGCATTCTGCAGGGTCGTCCGGTGGTTCAGGTCTACGACGTGAAGAACAAGACCAGCGAGTACATCGACACCCGCGAAATCACCACCAGCATCAAGACTCAGCTGATGAAAACCGGTGTTGCGCGTTTCGCCAGCGACAACAACGCCATGCAAAGCCAGGTTGACCAGCTCAAGCTGCAAAACCAGAGCGGCCTGTACAAGAAGAGCACCGTGGCCAAGACCGGCAACATGGTTGCCGCCAAGTACCGCATCGAAGGCTCGATCAGCTCGATCGTCAAGCGCAGCAGCGACTACAAGGACGTCTTCTATAAATTCAGCCTGCAACTGATCGACGTTGAAAGCGGTCTGGCCGAGTGGATGGACGAAAAAGAGATCCGCAAAACCACGGAGCGTTAATTGATGCGCGCATGGATTGGCATGATGGCCCTGGCTTGCGCGTTCAGCGTGCAAGCGGCCCCGAAAGTCGCGGTGACGGATCTGGCGTATCAGGAACGTGTGGAGCAATACATCCACATCGTTTCCGCTCAGAGCAATCATCGCGAGGGTTACTACAGCTCCAGCGGCTCGTCGAGCTACAACGAGATCGAAGCGAGCACCAGCTACATCGAGCAAGGCGAGCTGCGCAAATTCACTGGCGACATCAAGGGTGAAATCCTGCGTACCGGCATGTTCCAGCTGGTGCAGGGCACGCCGTACACCGCGTCGTCCAAGGGTGACGTTTATGACGTGATCAAGCGGATCAAGGCCGGCAACTTCAAAGGCGCCGACTATGTGCTGTTTGGTACGGTGTCGGACATCGACTTCACTCAGGACGTCAACGAGCTGGCGCACACCGACAGCTATTCGGCGGTACTGGGCCTGACGTTGGTGGCGGATTTCAGCCTGATCAACACCAAGACCTTCGAAATCACTTCGGCCTTCACGGCGATGGGTGAAGCGCAGGACACCAAACTGGTGAACCATCGCGACATCAAGATCTCGCTGAACCGCCCACGAGTGGTGCGTGACGTGTCGAAGGCGCTGGGTGAAGACGTGGCCGGGCAACTGAGCATGCAGCTCGGTGGCGGTGGTTACGAGCAGCCGCGCGAAGCGCCGCAGCGCAACAATCTGCCGCGCGATACTGCGCCAGTGATTCTGCGCTGATGACTGGCCCCTGATCATTCCCATGCTCCGCGTGGGAATGCATCCCGGAACGCTCCGCGTTTCAGCCAAAAAAAAGGCGACCCGCAAAGGTCGCCTTTTTTTGTGCCTGCGCGGTTTATGCTGCCGCTTTACGCAACGTCGCCATAAACGCCGCCGCGCCGATGAACAGCCCGGCAAATGTACGGTTCATGCGCTTCTGCTGCTGCGGGGTGCGCAACAGACGCAACACCTTCGACGCCAGACCGGTGTAGCCCGCCATGACGATCAGGTCGACACAAACCATGGTCACGCCGATCACCACGTACTGAATCAACAGCGGCGCATGCGGGTTGATGAACTGCGGCAACACCGCGAGCATGAACACCAGGGCCTTGGGGTTGCTGATGTTTACCAGAAAGCCACGGAACACCAACGCCAGCGGTTTGCCGATCGGCCGCACTGCTGCGTCATCGCTCATGTCCATGGGCAGTGCACGCCACTGCTTGATGGCCAGATATACAAGATAAGCGACACCGAACCATTTGATCGCGTGGAAGGCCGTGGCCGAAGCGGTGAGGATCGCGCCAACACCGGCGCCGACAATCGCAATCTGCACCGCCAGACCGATTTGCAAGCCGAGGGCGTTCCAGTAACCACGCCAGAAACCGTATTGCAGACCGCTGGACATCGACGCAATGGCGCCAGCACCCGGGGACAGACTGATCACCCAGCAGGCGGCAAAAAACGCCAGCCATGTTTGAAGCTCCATCGCACACCTCGACTCATGCTCGTGACAAATGCCTAAGCTAATGCGGGTTTGAATGGATGACTACCGATTTTTTGCTGAATGTTGCAGGTGCTGCTGAGGGCCCCTTCGCGAGCAAGCTCGCTCCCACAGTAGACCGCGATCAAATGTGGGAGCGAGCTTGCTCGCGAAGGCGTCAGAACAGACGCCG
The DNA here is from genome assembly GCF_054790575.1 of Pseudomonas sp. MC6. Taxonomy (NCBI): domain Bacteria; kingdom Pseudomonadati; phylum Pseudomonadota; class Gammaproteobacteria; order Pseudomonadales; family Pseudomonadaceae; genus Pseudomonas; species Pseudomonas sp. MC6. Next base: position 5,321,809 of record NZ_CP186504.1, on the reverse strand, counting down.
CAGAATCTACTTCTCGAAACCGCTCGACGGAAACACATCCGTACCGCGCCAACGCCGCACCGAGCGCTGGAAAAACAAGCTGTTCGGCACCTGCACCATCGCGCTGCCAGTGCCCAATTCCTCAGCCTCGATCAACGTGGTGTAGAGCAGATTGATCGCCACCACCCGGCCTTTGACGCCTGGCTTGTCGGTGGTATCGACCAGCTCGACGATATCCCCGAGGCGAAACGGCCCGACGGTGAAAATCAGAATCGCGCAGAGCAGGTTCGACAGCACGCTCCACATCGCGAAGAACGCCACCGCCGCCACCGCGACGAACCCCGACAGCGCCGTCCACAACACCGTGGCCGAGACACCGAGACGTTCCAGCACAAAGATCAGTGCACTGCCCATGATCAGCCAGCGCAGCACACCACGCAGCGGCATCAGCAACTGCGGCGGGAACGGATAGCGCTCACCCAATCTTGTCAGGCCTTTGGCGACGAAGCGCTGGGTGAGGTAACCGGCCAGCAGGATCAGCAGAATCTGCACGACAAACCAGATCGGCTCGACCCACTCCGCCGGCAGCGGCAGCTTGAACGCATCCATCAGGACAGCGCCTCCAGCTCCGCTTGCATGCTTTCCAATACCTCGAGGGCTTCCATCCACGCCTCTTCCAGCTCGCCTTCACGAACCTTCAGCTTGGCCTGTTCGGCGAGCAGATCACGCAATTCGTTCTTGCGTGCCGGCTCGTAGATGTCGCTGTCGCCGAGGCTGGCGTCGACCTTGGCGAGCTTCTCGTGAAGCTTGCCCAACTCGGCTTCGAGCTTGTCGGCTTCACGCTTGTGCGGGGCCAATTGCTGACGCAACGCAGCTGCGGCCTGACGCTGAGCCTTCTTGTCGGTCTTGTCCGGGTTCACCGGCGTATTGCTGACTGGCGCGTTGCGCTGGCGGTATTCCACCAGCCAGCGCGCATAGTCTTCGAGGTCGCCATCGAACTCTTCGACCTTGCCGTCTGCGACCAGGTAGAAGTTATCGGTGGTGCTCTTGAGCAAGTGCCGATCGTGAGACACCACCAACACCGCACCGCTGAATTCCTGCAGCGCCATGGTCAGCGCCAGGCGCATTTCCAGGTCGAGGTGGTTGGTCGGTTCGTCGAGCAGCAGCAGGTTTGGTCGTTCCCAGGCGATCAGCGCCAAGGCCAGACGCGCCTTTTCACCACCGGAGAAATTCAGCACTGGCTCATCGATGCGTGCGCCACGGAAATCGAAGCCGCCGAGGAAGTCGCGCAGAGTCTGCTCGCGTTCGCTCGGCGCCAGACGCTGCATGTGCAGCAACGGACTGGCCTTGGAATCCAGCGAGTCGAGCTGATGCTGAGCGAAGTAGCCGACCACGGTGTTCTCGCCACGGGTCAGGCGCCCGGCGATCGGAGACAGCTCGCCGGCAAGGTTCTTGATCAGGGTCGATTTACCCGCGCCGTTCGGCCCGAGCAGGCCGATCCGCGCACCCGGGGTCAGTTGCAGCTTGACCTTCTCGAGGATGGTTTTGTCGCCGTAACCGAGGCTCGCATCAGACAGATCGATCAGCGGGCTGGAGATCTTGCTCGACTCGCGGAAAACGAAATCGAACGGCGAATCGACGTGGGCCGCCGACAGCTCTTCCATCCGCTCCAGGGCTTTGATCCGGCTCTGCGCCTGACGGGCCTTGGTCGCTTGCGCCTTGAAGCGGGCGATGTAGCTTTCCATGTGCGCACGTTGCGCCTGCTGCTTCTCGTAGGCCTGTTGCTGCTGGGCCAGACGCTCGGCACGGGCGCGTTCGAATGCGGTATAGCCGCCGCGATACAAAGTGATCTTGCGCTGATCGACATGCGCCACGTGGTCGACGACTTCGTCGAGGAAATCGCGGTCGTGGGAAATCAGCAGCAAGGTGCCCGGGTAGCTTTTCAGCCACTCTTCGAGCCAGATGATCGCGTCGAGATCCAAGTGGTTGGTCGGTTCGTCGAGCAGCAACAAGTCCGACGGGCACATCAAGGCCTGCGCCAGATTCAGACGCATCCGCCAGCCACCGGAGAAATCACCGACCTGACGATCCATCTGCTCGTTGGTGAAACCCAGACCGGCGAGCAACTTGCGCGCTCGTGCGTCGGCGGTGTAACCGTCGGCGCTGTCGAGTTCCGAGTGCAGGCGGGCCTGAGCGGCACCGTCGTGCGCGGCTTCGGCGGCGGCGAGGTCACGTTGCACCTCGCGTAGACGCAGGTCGCCATCGAGCACATAGTCGACGGCAAGCCGCTCGAGCGTCTCGATTTCCTGGCGCATGTGGGCGATGCGCCAGTCGGCCGGCAAGAAGCAGTCACCCGAATCCGGGTGCAGCTCACCCCGGATCAAAGCGAAAAGGCTCGATTTGCCGGCGCCGTTGGCACCGATGAGGCCGGCTTTGTGGCCGGCGTGCAGGGTCAGCTCGGCGTCTTCTAGCAGACGTTGCGGGCCACGCTGTAAAGTCAGGTTCTGAAGTCGGATCATAATGGCGGCGGAGTCTACCAGCTTCGCTCACAACTGGCGCGAGTAGCACGATGTCCTCTGACCTGTGGAGCTTTTCCCTTGCCACCTACGCCCGACCGGGCGTGGAAGACGCCTGCCTGCAACTGCAAACGGCGGGGGCCAATGTGTGCCTGCTGCTGTGCGGCTTATGGCTGGAACAACGTGGCGCAACCTGCGACGAACAACGCGTAAGGCAGCTTCAGGCGCTGACCGGACAGTGGGATATCGAGGTGGTGCAGCCGCTGCGAACCCTGCGCATGCAATGGAAAGCGCGGGCGGTGGATGACGCGGTTTTGAAAGGCATGCGCGAGCAGATCAAATCACTCGAGCTGGAAGCTGAGCGAGCGTTGCTGTCACGGCTTGAGGGTGTGGCGCAGGAGTGGATGCAAAACGACGCAGGCTCGGAAACCTGGCTGGAAGAATTGGCCGGCACAGCGGCCAGCCCGAACCGCGACGCGCTGCAAGTGCTGCGCGTCGCGGCAACCGGCACTTAGGAAGCGCTGGTCGGGTTGTTGCTGACGCTCCACGCAGCGGCTGGCGATGGCGTAGTCGATGGCGTCGAGGTAGTAGCGGCTGGAGCAGGTGCCGATGGCGCAGCCGACGCTGCCGGTGCGGCTGGCTTAGCAGCAGGCGCGGTAGCCGGTTTAGCAGCAGCTGGTTTGGCAGCGGCTGGCTTTTTAACGGCTGGTTTTGCGGCAGGTTTTGCAGCTGGCTTGGCGGCTGGTTTTGCAGCAACAGGCTTGGCAGCAGCGGCCGGTTTAGCGGCTGGCTTGGCTGCCGGTTTGGCGGCGGCATTCACGGCTGGTTTGGCAGCAGCTTTTGCTGGCGCTTTTGCAGCAGGTTTGGCGGCAGCTGGTTTAGCGGCAGTCTTGGCAGCTGGTTTTGCAGCAGCAGGTTTAGCTGCGGCGGTTTTCGCTGGAGCAGCTTTTGCTGCAGCTGGTTTGGCGGCTGGTTTAGCAGCGGCGGCACGGGTAGCCGGCTTGGCAGCGGCAGTACGCGCAGCAGGTTTTGCCGCCGTGCTTTTAGCCGCTGGTTTTGCAGCGCTCGCCGCAGCAGGTTTCTTCGCTGCAGGTTTTGCGGCCGCTTTGGCAGCTGGTTTTGCAGCGGCTTTCACCGGTGTTTTTGCAGCTGGCTTGGCAGCGGTTTTAGCAGCAGCTTTTGCAGCAGGCTTGGCCGCCGCGGTTTTCGCTGGAGCTTTTGCAGCAGCAGGTTTGGCAGCTGCTTTCTTCGCCGGTGCCGCTGCCGGTTTGGCTGCACGCGAGGACAACACTTTGCCCACGGCTTCTTGAACGCGACCAACACCTTGGGCCAGTTTCAGGCTTTCCTGGGCATCGCGCTTGAGTTGCAGAATGTAGCTGCGGGTGTCGGACTGACGATCCTTCAAGGCATCGAGAAGGTCTTCCAGTTCTTTCACTGCGCCCTTGGCTTTGGTCTGTGCCTTGGCTTTGCCGGCGGCAGCTGCGTCCTGCAATTTGGTGCGGGATTTATGAAGTTTTTCCTGCGCCTTGCCGCGTTGCTTTTCCAGTTTGGCGAGCAGTTTTTCAGCATCAGCCAAGGCTTGGGAGCAAGCGTTTTCCAGATGCTCGAGCAAGCTGCCCGAGAGTTGTTGGAGTAAGTGCAACGGAGTATTTACAGGCTTCTTGGTGGCCGACATGGTTTACCTCCTGGCTGACGTGGGTGCGGCTCATACTAGACCTCTGCAGTTACCGCCGCTAGGGCATCTTGACAGTATCGATTGCGTTGCGTTGCACCGAATCGAAAATGTTCTGCGCGAAGTCAAAAGCAGTTCACCGTTGCAGACGTTCGCGCTGGCATAATCCACCGCATCTCAGGACGGAGAGTGCCCATGTCGCGCTACTTTTTTTTATCCCTCTGGATGATTTTTTCGGCCGCTCACGCGGACGAAAAAACCACCGCGAACGATGCTCACGATCTGGCCTACAGCCTCGGTGCCAGCCTCGGTGAACGGCTGCGCCAGGAAGTCCCGCAATTGCAGATTCAGGCGCTGATCGATGGCTTGCAGCAAGCCTATCAAGGCAAGCCGCTGGCACTGAGCGAAGCACGCATCGAACAGATTCTGGCCGATCATGAAGCGCAACATGCCGAACATTCTGCGCAGCCTTCGAGCGACGCGGCGATGGAAAACGAGCAACGTTTTCTGACCGCTGAAAAAGCCAGACCGGGCGTAAAAGAACTGGCCGACGGCATCCTGCTCACCGAGCTGACACCTGGCAATGGCACCAAGGCCGGGCCTGACGGAAAAGTGCAGGTGCTGTATGTCGGTCGACTGCCGGATGGCACGGTGTTCGATCAAAACACTCAGCCGCAATGGTTCAACCTCGACAGCGTGATCGCGGGTTGGCGCACCGCGCTGCAGAACATGCCGGTGGGAGCAAAATGGCGACTGGTGATTCCGTCGGATCAGGCCTATGGCGCCGACGGTGCCGGCGACCTGATTGCACCGTTCACACCGCTGGTATTTGAAGTGGAATTGCGTGGCGCGACGAGTTGATCGGGCAATAAAAAACGGTGCGCTTTCGGGCGCACCGTTTTTTTTGATCAGGATTCGGGATCAGGCCTGAACCGGATCTTCTTCCTTGTGTGCTGTGTGCAGCACTTCAATCAGGCAGTCTTCCAGCTCGAAGCGCTCGTGCAGCAGGCCGCCGAGTTCCTTGAACTTCTCGGCTACGCATTTGCCTTCATCGCACAGATCGTTGAAGGCGAGCAGCTTCTCGGTGATGACGTCGATGCGCGGATAGATCGTCTCGGCGAGTTCCAGACCACGCTTGTCGTTGAACGCCTTGGCTTCGCCAGTCAGCTGTTCGTAGATTTCGAAGTGCCCGGCCGAGACGTAATCGACCAGCACACCGCAGAATTCCTGCAGAGGCTTGCGGCTCTCGGACAGCGACTCAGGCTGTGCACCGAGTTTGTCGTAGGCACCGATCAGATCTTCACGCTCTTGCAACCAGCGGTCGATCAGCAGATGAACTCCACCCCAACGTTCCTGAGCATTCTGACAACTTTCGAGCATGGCGATCTCTCTTCCCTTGTGGGTCATGCTGCTCTACACCCGCGCCCCTCTTTTGATTTTGCCTTGGGGAACGGCCGGGCAGAGCGTCATCGAGCAACATAAATCCAATGACACGTGCGGGCCAGATTATGCCCGCGCGCCTATGGCTTCAAGGTACGCAGGAGATAAAGTTCATACAAGTGTTTAATCCCGCAGCAGCACCGAGTGCGACGCTTCGCCGCTGAGCGGGCGTTGCAGAGCACTCCAGACCAGCCGCAACAATTGATACACCGCCAGAATCGAGACGGCGACAAAGAACAACAGGCTCCACTCCGGGATGCTCAGGTCGAACAGGGTCCAGGAAATTTCCGCACAATCGGCACCGCCGCTAAACAATGTTTGCAAGGCACAGATCCATGGCAGACCGCTGAATAAGGCCTCGGGAGCTGGCGAGCAATTGAGCAGGTGCAGCAGCGGATCGCTCTGTATCAATACCTGCCGCCAGGCCGCCGTGGTGCCTCCCATGCTCGCGCCCAAGGTCAACAGCCAGTACAACCACAGACCAACACGCCTGGGGCCGTGCACCGCTGCCACACCACTGGACACGCACAGTAGCGTAAGGAACAGACGCTGCACCAGGCACAGGCTGCACGGCGTCAGGCCGACAGCATATTCAAGATAATAGGAAGCTCCCAGAGCAAAGGCCCCCGCAGTGAAAGCCATGAAGAACAAGGAGCGTGAGCAGGCCAACGACATGGCTTTTCCGTAACAGTAGAGACAGACGGTTACGGTAGAGGAAAGCGTGTCAGCCTTTCAAGGCAAGGCCCTGCCGACAGTTCACCAGAGGTGTAGGGAAAACCCGACAGGTTCGATAGGAATCGGTGTAGCCCGTTGTAGGAATTTGCCTCAGGCGCTCAACGAAGTGGAAAATTCAGCCACAAAAGGTAAGCGAGGGAGCGAACTCCCTCGCCACTTCAGACATGGGCCGGAACCGGCAACGGCGCGGCCAGCAGGCGCTCGTCCAGCAGACCAAGGCCTTCCTGGAACAACTGATTGCTGCGCTCGGTATCGCCCAACTGGGCGAGCAGGCGCGCCAGCTCCGCACAGGCCTCGGGATTGCGCTGCACACGCAGACTGCTTTCCAGGTAATCCCGTGCCTTGCCCCACAGACTGGTTTGCAGGCACAGTCGGCCGAGGGTCAACAGCAAGCTCGGATCGTTCGGATGATCCTTCAGCCAGCCTTCGGCGGTTTGCAACTGACGCGCTGGATCGCTACCGCGCACCAGACCGTAGAGACGGGCCAGATGGCTGTCGTACTTGCGCTTGAGGGCATTGCGCAGCACTTCTTCCGCTTCGACCTGAGCGCCCAACTGACGCAGTTGTTCGGCGTACGCCAACACCAAGGGTGGCTCCTGACGTTGAGCTGAGGTGAGTTGCTCCCAAGCGCGCGTGAGCGACTGCAAGCCAACGGTCCCGTCCTCTTCACGCTGCGCTGCCAGCGACAGGTTTTCACCCCAGGCGCGGCGTTCCAGTTCAGCCAGTTCGGCGGGTGGCAGGACTTTGTCCTTGCGCAACTCCGGCAGCAAACGAATCACCGCCGACCATTCGCCGCGCTGCTGATACAAGCGCTGCAACTGACGCAGCGTCTGTGCATTGCGCGGATGGCGATCGTGCATCGCTTGCAGGGTGACCAAGGCACCGTCGGTATCGCCACGGTCGGTCTGCAACTGCGCATGACTCAGAGCAATAGCCAGTTCTGCTTGAGGCTGACGCTCCAGTGCGCGCTCCAGCAAACGATCGCACTCTTCGTAATTGCCTTGCTCATTGGCTGCGCGGGCAGCGCCGAGGTAGTACAGCAATGGCTGACGCTCGGCTTCAGCTGCTCGATAAAGATGACGCTGAGCACTGGCCCAGCGACCTTCGGCCAGATCCAGTTGACCGTGCTCGATCGCTACCTGCACGCGCCGACTGCGGTTACGGCGCGACCAGGGATTGACCACGCCCGTGGAGGTCATGACCAGCTCGACCAACGCCTTGATGCCCCAGATCAGCAGCCACAACACTGCGATCACCGCCAGTGTCGCCCACAGGCTCGACTCGTAGCGGAAGCTCTTGTAGGCCACCAGCACGTAACCGGAATGCTCGGCAATAGCCAGACCCAGTGCCGCCGTCGCCGCTATCACCAGAAACACAATCACATACAGGCGTTTCATGGCGTAGCCTCCTGCGCGGTGCTGGCGGCAGGTTTGGCGAAAGGTTTCACCGATTCTTCGGCATTGACGTTGCGCCGCTCAAGATAGGCTTGCACCGCACTCAGCGTGCCGGCCAAGTCCGGCGTCGTGACCGTGACCGGTTCCTTGCTTAGCTCGGCAACCTGTTCGAGCATCACTTTGCTTTGCGGATTGTCCGGGTTGAAATTGCCCTTGAGGACATCACGCGCCTCAGCCAGCGCCTGGGTGTAGACCGGCGCCTGACCGTTGAGCGCGGCCCACTGCGCCTGCTCCAGCGCCAGGCTCAGGGCCAGACGCACTTGACTCAGGCTCTGCCCGGCCAGCAGCGGCCGCACATTCTTGTCGGCATTGAAATCGATACGGATGTAGCGCGAGACCTTATCCCACCACTGCGCCCAACGACTGGCGCCATCACCGTCGGCAGTCAGGCCCAGCAGCGATTCACCGCGATCCTTGTACTCCGGCGCCAGCTCGGTGAGGTCGATGACTTGATCACGCAGCGCGCCGAGACGCAGGAACAAACCGGTACGATCCGGTTGTGCAGTGCTGCGCAGCGCCACGAGGGTTTTCGCCACTTGCTCGCGAGCGGCGAAGGAACCGGGATCGTTTTGCTCACGGAGGATTTCGTCAGCTCCCTGCACCAGCGCTTGAGCGCTGCTGATGTCCTGCAACGCCGAAAGACGCAGGCTGGCCAGACGCAGCAGATGCTCGGCCTCGGCCAGGCGCCAGTCCTTGCGGCTGGCGCCCAGCACCGTTTCAAGACGTTGATTGAGGCGCTGTTGGTCGCCCTGGAGTTGCGTCACCAGACGCTGGCGCTCGGCAAGTTCGTCGGCCCCTGGCAACTGCGCGAGGCGCTCGGTCAGGCGCTGTTCATTGAGCTTCAGGCTCTGCGCCTGATCGTTCAACGCCTGCACTTCACCGGACTGCTGCTGAGTGTTGGTCTGCAGGTGACGGACCTGCCAGACACCCCAGCCGCCGATCGCGACACCGGCGGCGCCGAGCAACAAGGCGACGATGGCCAATCCATTGCCTCGGCGCGGCTCTGTGGCCGGCGGTGGAGTTTCAACCTGGGGTTCAATCACAGGCTGGACGTCATCTTTTGGCAAGGCTGTTTCGCTCACGTATCCATCCTTTGCATTAGAAAACGGGTACGGGATGCTCCCGTAGCGCCGTCAGCAAAGCCGCGGCACTCGCGCCGCGGCAATCCACAACTGTTTGAGCCCCGGCGGCAAGTGCCAGCTCGGCGACTCTTGGGCTTGGAACAAACAACGGCAATTGCGCAATTGTTGGCCAGGCATCGCCGGCCATCTGACGCAGGTGCTCGAAACCCTGTCCACTGCTGACCACCAGCCCGTTCAAGCGTTCCGCTTCGATCCGCCGTGGCAGTTCATCCGGGGCATAGGCTGGCAGGTCGCGTCGATACAATTCCAGATACTCGACACTAGCACCTAGCTCGCGCAAACGCTCGGCGAGCAGTTCACGCCCACCCTCTCCACGCAGGATCAATACCTGCGCCCCGGGCTGACCGACCGCTGCACGCAGACGCGGCAATTGCAGCAAGGCTTCACTGTCATCGCCATCGGCCGGGAAGCTGACGTCGAGGCCATGCTCGCGCAGAATCTGTGCGGTCGCCGCGCCGACGCTGAACCACGGCATTGTCAGCGAAGACGAGTTGCCGAGCAGATCCAGCGCAATGCGTGCCGCCGGCTTGCTGACCACGATCACCGCGTCGCAACGCGGTAACCGCGCAATCGCCTGACGAATATTGTCAGAGACCGGCAGCGCAACAATGTCCAGAAGCGGCAAACAACTACTGAAAAAACCCTGCACTGCCAACGTCTGCGCCAGCGCCGTGCAGTCATCCGCAGGGCGGGTCAGCAGCAGGCGCCAGCCAGTCACTCGTGACCCGCCTCGCCATAGACCGCTTTGAGAATATCGTCGGCGCCCTGGCTGAGCAGATCTTCGGCCACCTTCACGCCCAATCCTTCGGCATCGGCACGTGGCGCACGAGCTTCGGCGCTAAGCAGCTTGCCACCGCTCGGTTCACCGACCAGACCGCGCAACCACAACTGCTCGCCTTCCAGCACGGCGTAGCAGGCGATCGGCACTTGGCAGCCGCCATTCAGATGTTTGTTGAGGGCACGTTCGGCAGTGACGCGCGACGAGGTGTCGGCGTGATGCAGCGGTGCGAGCAAGGCGTGGATTGCAGTGTCAGCGCTGCGGCATTCGATACCGACTGCACCCTGGCCACCGGCCGGCAGGCTGTCATCGACACTGATCGCCGAAGTGATGCGGTCTTCAAAACCGAGGCGGATCAAACCGGCTGCCGCGAGAATAATTGCGTCGTACTCGCCGGCGTCAAGCTTGGCCAGGCGGGTGTTGACGTTGCCGCGCAGGAAGCGAATTTGCAGATCCGGGCGACGGGTCAGCAATTGCGCCTGACGACGCAGGCTGGAGGTGCCGACAATGGCGCCGGCAGGCAACGCATCGAGGCTGGCGTAGGTATTGGAAACGAAGGCATCACGCGGGTCTTCGCGCTCGCAGATGCAGAACAGACCGAGGCCTTCCGGGAAGTCCATCGGCACGTCTTTCATCGAGTGGACGGCGATGTCGGCTTCGTTTTCCAGCAACGCGGTTTCCAGTTCTTTGACGAACAGACCCTTGCCGCCGATTTTCGACAGGGGCGAATCGAGCAGCTTGTCGCCGCGACTGACCATGGGCACCAGCGTCACCAGCAGACCCGGATGGGCCGCTTCCAGACGGGCTTTGACGTATTCGGCCTGCCAGAGGGCCAGCGCACTTTTACGGGTGGCGATGCGGATTTCGCGAGAGGACATGGATCAATCCGTACTGAATAGATACGGCGGATAATAACAGCTCAGCCAAATCCACTTTGACCTGAATCAGAGTCGGCGCGGCCTCCCTGGCCTGCAATGCCCGGTTAAAAGGAGCTGGAGCCGTCCGGAATGACCGGGTTACAGGCCCTGCATCATCTTGCGCACACCGGCCACATGCCGACGGCTGACGATCAGCGCATCACCATTGAGACCTTTGAGGAACAGCTGGAAATGCCCCAGCGGCGTGCGTTGCAGACGTTCGATACGGTCGCGGGCGACCAAGGCGTTGCGGTGGATACGCACGAAGCGCTCGCCGAATTCGTCTTCGAGAGCCTTGAGTGGCTCGTCGAGCAGCACTTCGCCGGCCTCGTGGCGCAAAGTCACGTATTTATGATCGGCAATGAAATAGACCACCTGATCCAGAGGGATCAGTTCGATGCCTTTGCGGGTGCGCGCACTGATGTGGCTGCGCGGGCCGGTGCCACTTTCGGCAGCGGGACGGGTCAGGGCCGAGAGTTGCGCCCGGTTGGGACGTTCAGCCCGTTTCAGGGCGTCATGCAGATGTTCAGTTCGCACGGGTTTCACCACATAGCCCACGGCGCTGGCCTGCAGGGCTTCCACGGCAAATTCATCGGGGCTGGTGCAAAACACCACGGCCGGCGGCGTTTCGCGTTCGCACAGACGGGCAGCGACCTGCAGGCCATCAAGGCCTGGCATACGGATATCGAGCAGCACGATATCCGGCTTGTGGCTGTCGATCAGTGCCAACGCCTCTTCGCCATTCGTGGCGCTGGGCTCCAGAACTGTATAACCCTCGAGCTCGCTCACCATTCGGCTGAGGCGCTCGCGAGCCAGTGGTTCGTCATCAACGATCAGGACATTCATATTGCGCTGGATTCCTGCGTGAGTCTCGCACAAGGATAGCGTAGACAGGTGAAGTGACGTCCGTCACCGCGATCCACGCTAAGACTAGCCCGAGCGCCAAAAAGTGCCGTACGTCGGCCAGCAATATTTGCCAGTGTCCGGGTCGTACTGCTCAAAGCCCGCTGTTTCCTGCGTTTCTCACGGGGTTTGCCGAAGGACAAAACACCCACCCCCTCTTCTTATAGTCGGCGGCCAGACCTTTGCGCGATCCGGAGCCGCGTCGACCCTTATGTCCAACTGTAGACGCTCGCCGGGCCGATATTGCTCAATCGAAAAATATCCTTGCGCAAAACCTCCGGGGCCAGCGGCGACTATGGCGCACACAATGAGAAAAAAACGTATCGACCAGTGTCAGCGACAGGATTGGCAACCCTGTTATTATCCGCGCCAGCGTTTCACGCCTTCTTTCTTCAAGCCGATACGAGCGAATTCATGAGCACTGACAAGACCAATCAGTCCTGGGGCGGCCGCTTCAGTGAACCCGTCGACGCCTTCGTCGCCCGCTTCACCGCCTCCGTCACTTTCGACCAGCGCCTGTATCGCCACGACATCATGGGCTCGATCGCCCACGCCACCATGCTGGCCAAGGTCGGCGTGCTGACCGATGCCGAGCGCGACAGCATCATCGATGGCCTGAAGACCATTCAGGGCGAAATCGAGGCCGGCCAGTTCGACTGGCGCATCGATCTCGAAGACGTGCACATGAACATCGAAGCACGCCTGACCGACCGCATCGGCGTCACCGGTAAAAAGCTGCACACCGGGCGTAGCCGCAACGACCAGGTCGCCACCGACATCCGCCTGTGGCTGCGTGACGAGATTGATCTGATCCTCGCCGAAATTACCCGCCTGCAAAAAGGCCTGCTGGAGCAAGCCGAGCGCGAAGCCGCGAGCATCATGCCGGGCTTCACCCACCTGCAGACGGCGCAGCCGGTGACTTTCGGGCACCACATGCTGGCCTGGTTCGAAATGCTCAGCCGCGACTACGAGCGTCTGGTCGACTGCCGCAAGCGCACCAACCGCATGCCACTGGGCAGCGCCGCGCTGGCTGGCACCACCTACCCGATCGACCGTGAATACACCGCGCAACTGCTGGGCTTCGACGCCGTCGGCGGCAACTCGCTGGACAACGTCTCCGATCGCGACTTCGCCATCGAATTCTGCTCGGCCGCGAGCATCGCGATGATGCACTTGTCGCGTTTCTCCGAAGAGCTGGTGCTGTGGACCAGCGCGCAATTCCAGTTCATCGATCTGCCGGACCGTTTCTGCACCGGCAGCTCGATCATGCCGCAAAAGAAAAACCCCGATGTGCCAGAGCTGGTGCGGGGCAAGACCGGCCGCGTGTTCGGCGCACTGATGGGCCTGCTGACCTTGATGAAGGGCCAACCGCTGGCTTACAACAAAGACAACCAGGAAGACAAAGAGCCGCTGTTCGACGCCGCCGACACCCTGCGTGACTCGCTGCGGGCCTTTGCCGACATGATCCCGGCGATCAAACCCAAGCACGCGATCATGCGTGAAGCGGCGCTGCGTGGCTTCTCCACCGCGACCGATCTGGCGGATTATCTGGTGCGTCGTGGTCTGCCGTTCCGTGATTGCCACGAGATCGTTGGTCACGCCGTGAAATACGGCGTGGACACTGGCAAGGATCTGGCCGAGATGAGCCTGGAAGAACTGCGCCAGTTCAGCGATCAGATCGAGCAGGACGTGTTTGCCGTGCTGACCCTGGAAGGCTCGGTGAATGCCCGTGACCATATCGGCGGCACTGCGCCGGCGCAGGTCAAGGCTGCTGTGGTTCGCGGTCAGGCGCTGATCGCCAGCCGCTAAAAGCCAAAAGCTTCGCGAGCAGGCTCGCTCCCACAGATTCTGCGTCGAACACGTAATCGTGTTTCAGCACATAACTCTGTGGGAGCGAGCCTGCTCGCGAATGCGATCTTCAGAACAGCAAAAAAATCACTTCTTGGCAGCGATCATCGCCAAAAACGCCGGCATCGCCGCTTCCTTGTCCGCCGCAATCTTCTGCACATGCGGATTCTGCTCCAGCCGTTCCAGCAACGCCTTCGCCTGCGGCATCTCCGCCAGCAAATCGATCCCGAACAGCTTCTGCCCGACCGCACAGGCCAGCGGCACGCTGTAGAAGAAATACAAATCGGCAATGCTCAGACTGTCGCCCGCCACGTACGGGGCGAATTTGCCGTGACGGCCCAGCGCAGCAAAACCCAGTAGCAATTCAGTCTTGGTCTTTTCCTTGATCGCGTCCGGCAAGGTCATGCCGAAGAACGCCTCGCCATAGCAGGCACGCCCAGGCAACTCGATGTACAGCTCGATTTCCTTGGCAATCGCCAACACCTGCGCGCGCTCGAATGGATCGCTTGGCAGCAGCGGTGTGCCTTTCTGGGTCTGCTCGAGGTATTCAAGGATGATCGCGGTTTCGTTGATAAAACCGGCGTCTACACCGAGCACCGGCACTTTGCCGCGCGGGCTGATGGCCAGTGATTCAGGGGTCGACGTCGGGTAGAACGTGACCTCTTCGAACGGCAGGCCTTTTTCCAGCAGCGCCAGCTTGACCATGTTGTAGTAGTTGCTGACTGAGAATCCGTAGAGCTTGAACATCACATAGCCTCCAGGCCGTGCGGGGTGGGCAGGGCCTGTTTATAGATCGCACAGGCGAATCGCGCCAGCAGCATCACCCCGCGGAATGCGGGTAAACTGGCGCCTTTCCATGAGGAGCCTGCCATGAGCGAGCCGACAGACATCGACAACGACGACGAAGAGTTCACCGAGGCTACGTTGATCGAAGCCATCGAGAACCAGATCGAAAGCGACAACCCGCCAGCGGCCAAAGCGACGTTCAACAAGCTGACCTTGGTGGGTGTGGAGCGCGAAGAGATCCTCAACCTGATGGCGCACGTGCTGGCCTGCGAGATTGACGCGATGCTCGATGAAGACCGTGCGTTCAATACCGAATGGTACGAAGCGGCGCTGCGCGCACTGCCAGAGTTGCCACCCGAAAAGCAGTAACAACACATTCCCCCCTGTGGGAGCGACGGTGCGACGATTCGACTTGCTCGCGAAGGCGTTTTATCAGTCAACTTATTTGCTGAATGACACACCGCTTTCGCGAGCAGGCTCGCTCCCACACAATTTGTCACCCATCCATCCAGCCAACTCTCCGGCCCCGACTACACTGGAATCCGCCTCAAGACAAAATCCCTGATCTGAGCACTGGACATGCCGCAAAAGCGGGTTCACCTTAGGGACGCTGTCGTCCAATTCCTAGAAAGTCTGGAGTCCTTATGTCGCTTACCCCTGAGTTGGTTGCCGAACTGGAAGTCCTCGCACTCTTTCCCCTGGACAGTTCCCAGGAAGGTTTGAAAATTCATCAGACCGCTGCCCCGAAACATATTTCTGCCGCCAAACGCCTCTTTGAAAAAGACCTGACGGATCAGCCCGATGGCGGGTATCTGACCAGCCTCGGTCGCGATGCCGCACAAAATGTGCAAACCGTGCTGACCATTCTGAGAGAGCAGGAAACCGCCTGATCCTTCCCGACTTTGCCCACGGGAACTCCTGCCACGGGATTTCCGCGGGCCTGCCCGGCCTCCCGCGATATAAATCTGACGTCAAAAAACAAATTCAGCTTAAAAGTCCCGCTGCGCTAAGGCTAAACTGCCTGACATTCCGAGACCCTCTACGTCCGAGCCTGCGAGCCGGTTTGAGCTGACATGACGCGCACCCACGAAATCCGCCCCGACCTGGACGAAGGCATTGACCGCAAGGTCCTCAGCCAACTGCGCGCGCGTTTTCTCAAACTCAATGAAGGCCGCCTCGGCCGCGCCCTGGAAGGTTTGTCGACGCGCCAACAGAGCGTGTTGACGCTGTTGCCGCTGTTCTTCCACGTCAACCATCCGCTGCTGCCGGGTTATGTCTCGGGCAGTACGCCGGCCGGTCTGTCGAATTACGAGCCGGACACCAATACGCTCGCCGAAGCGCAACGCCTGACCCGTTCGTTCTCCTACAAGCCGCGTCACGGCAGCAACCCGCCACGACCGATCCACGGCCTGTTCCTGATGGGCAGCCTTGGCACGCTGGCACAGGCCGATCAGAGCGACATGGACGTGTGGGTCTGCCACGCGCCTGACTTGAGCGAAAGTGAACTCAGTGAGCTGAGCAAGAAATGTCAGTTGCTCGAAACCTGGGCTGCGAGCCAGGGCGCCGAAGCGCATTTTTTCCTGATCGACCCGGAGCGCTTCGTCAAAGGCGAACGCGACACCCAGCTCAGCTCGGAAAACTGCGGCAGCACTCAGCACTATCTGTTGCTGGACGAGTTTTACCGCACCGCAATCTGGCTGGCCGGGCGCACGCCGATCTGGTGGCTGGTGCCGGTTTACGAAGAAACCGCCTACGACCTCTACACCCACACCCTGCTGTCCAAGCGTTTCATCCGCGCCGACGAAACCCTCGACCTTGGCCACCTGGCGAGAATCCCGCCAGGCGAGTTCATCGGCGCCGGGTTGTGGCAGTTGTTCAAAGGCATCGAGTCACCGTACAAATCGGTGCTCAAACTGCTGCTGACCGAGGTCTACGCCAGCGAACACCCGCAGGTGCAGTGCCTGAGCCTGCGCTTCAAAAAAGCCGTGTTCGCCAACCAACTGGATCTGGATGAACTGGACCCGTACATGGTCGTGTACCGGCGTATCGAGGAATACCTCACCGCGCGTAACGAGCCGGAGCGGCTGGAACTGGTGCGCCGCGCGCTGTACCTGAAGGTCAACCGCAAGCTCACCGGCAACAGCCGCACCCAGAGCTGGCAACGCACGTTGCTGGAACGGCTGGCCAGCGAGTGGCATTGGGATCAGCGACAACTGACCCTGCTAGACAGCCGCAGTCAGTGGAAAGTCCGCCAGGTCAGCGCCGAACGCCGCGCGCTGGTCAATGAGCTGAACTACAGCTATCGCTTCCTGACCCAGTTCGCTCGCACCGAGCAGACCGTCAGCCTGATCAACAAGCGCGACCTCAATGTGCTCGGCCGCAGGCTCTATGCCGCCTTCGAGCGCAAGGCCGACAAGGTCGAGTTCATCAACCCCGGCATCGCCCCGGATCTGGCCGAAGACACCCTGACCCTGGTGCAGTCGCGCAACAAGAAGGAGCCGGGACAAACCCAGTGGGGCCTGTACAACGGCAGCCTGACCGCATTGGAGTGGGAACACTTCGCGCCAATCAAGCGCAGCCGCGAGTTACTGGAGCTGTTGACCTGGTGCCACCGCAACGGTGTGATCGACAGCAGCACGCGCCTCGCTTTGCATCCCGGCACCAGCGACCTGAGCGAGTTCGAGCTGTTCAACCTGCTCGGCAGCCTGCAGCAGTGCATCGCCCTGCCCTTGCCCACCGTCGCGGAAGAACCGCTGCTGTGCGCCGCGGTGCCGAGCGAAGTGTTGATTCTGGTAAACGTCGGGATTGATCCGCTCAAACATCACCGCGACCTCAATATCCTGATGACCACCGAGCGAACCGACTCGCTGAGCTACGCCGGTGTGCGCGAAAACCTCGTGCTGACGCTGGATCAGGTCACGCTCAACAGCTGGAACGAAGTACTGGTCAACCGCTTCGACGGCCCGCATGCCCTGCTCGACTGCCTGCGCGATTACCTCAACAATTTGCCACGCGGGCCATCGCAGCCGTCGCTGAAGGTGCGCTGCTTCTGCCACAACCGCGCGCAGTTCATTGCCCGTCGGGTTGAAGAAATCATCGACACCGCGCAGAACCTGCTGCTCAGCGAGTTGAATCACCGCTATCTGATTCAGGTGCAGCAGCATTATCACGTACTGGAATTGGTGCCGGGCCAGGTCAACCACGTCGCCCTCGCCACCCTGCCGGCGCTGGTCGATTACCTCGGCGAGGAACAGCCGCGCTACAGCCCGCTGCACCTGGACCCGATGGCGCTGGAGGAACACGACCTCGCGCTGATCCTGCCAATGGGCCAGCCGGAGTGCATTCAGGTGTTCTACCGCATTACCGAACAGCAAGCCGAGCTGTACGTATTGGATGAATTCAATGCGCTGTGGCAGCAGCATTTGCCGTACCACGACGAGCAGAGTCTGCTGGTGCCGCTGCAGCGCTTCCTGCAATCGATCCTGTTCCGTCGCGAAGCCGTGTTGCCGATGGATGCCGGCCCGGGTGCCCGTCTCGAAACGTTGTATTACCAGTTATTGCCTTCGGGGCCGGGACGCGCACGACGGGTCGAAGCGCGGCCGGCACCGCAGACGCCGGTGAACAAGCCGTTCTACGACGTGCAGGCGATCGTCGGCAAAGCCGCACCGGGCGAAGTGCAGGTCACTCTGTACTGCAATCAACGGGAATTCAGCGAGCTGGAACATGGCGACCAGCTGTTCAGCGTGGTCGCCCGGGAGATCGTCGAGCAGCGCCGCGACAGCGAACGCTATCGCTGCTACATCACCGACCTCGACCTCTCGGGCCTGCTCGGTGACGGGCAGAGTTCAAGCAATCTGTATCTGCGCTACAAGGCTGACCTGGAGCGCGCCCTGAACGAGGCACTCGAACAGGTCTGAGGCGGATTACTCGGGAAACGCGCCACCGTTGGCCGGTTGCGATTCGACTTCCAGCAAAGTCAGTTTGAGGGTCTTGCCACCGGGTGCCGGCCAGTCAATGTGCTGACCGACCTTCAGGCCCAGCAACGCGCTGCCGACCGGGGCCAGAATCGAGATCTTGCCTTCATCGGCGTTGGCATCCTTTGGATAGACCAGCGTCAGGTGATAGTCCTTGCCACTGCCTTCTTCGCGGCAATGCACACGGGAATTCATCGTCACGACATCGGCGGGCACTTCATCGTGGCCGACCACGGTATCGGCGCGGTCCAGCTCGGTTTGCAGCGCAATCACGCCCGGCAGCGTGTCATCCAGGCTGTCGATCAGGCGTTCCAGACGTTGCACGTCCAGACGGGTAAGGGTGATGGAAGGTGCGGTCATGATCCGGGCAGACTCCTTTCTTCTGCACACAAAAAAAGCAAAACCCCGCCAAAAAAGACGGGGTTTTCACCAGGCCTCGATGGGTTGAGGCGTGTTCGGACACTATCACAGCTCAAAAAATATACAAGTCACGCCCCGCCGCACTGTTTGCGCTGCGACGCCTGCGCGCAAATTACCCGTCGCCGCTCGTCGTCCGCCGAACGCCATTCGCGAATGTCCTCGACATGACGGAAGCAGCCGAGGCAGACCTTTTGTTCGTCGAGTCGGCAAACGCCGCTGCACGGCGAGGGCACGGCCGGGCTGATGTTGCTGTAGAGCGGCTTCGGTGGACGAACAGGAGCGGTGTCGGTCACGGAATCACAGACCTTCGAAGTCGAATTCAGCGCCAGCCTGCTGCTGGACGATGCGCTCGAGCATTTCGCCCAATTGCTCTTCGCTCTTGTCGCACATCCAGCGCTCGCTTTCTTCGTCGTAGTCGAAGTGGAAACCACCGGACACCGCCGCCAGCCACAGCTGACGCAGCGGCTCCTGGCGGCTGAAGATCAGCTGCGAGCCGTTTTCGAACTTGACGGTGAGCACACCGGCCGAGTTCTCCATGTCGATATCCAGATCACTTTCGTCAAAGATGTCTTCCAGTTTTTCCTGGGTTTCATCGACCAGATCGTGAAAACGGGCTTCGGACAAACTCATTGCGGCAACCTCAAAAAATGTCTGATCAGGCTCAAGCGCCGAAAGATACGGACGCTGCCGGCCGATTGCAAAGATTAACGACCAAGCACCTGCCGGCCCAGTAACACCGAACCCTGTGGGAGCGAGCCTGCTCGCGAATGGCCGGCACATCCAACATTATCGCTAGCTGACACTCCGCTATCGCGAGCAGGCTCACTCCTACAGGAGATTGCGGCGGTTCGGGCAGCTTTGGGCGAGCCCCGCCGGACGGGAACCCCCTCGCATAGGCAAGCTGCCGGGTGGCCGGTATACTCCGGCGCAATTAACGCATTTTCAAGGATTTCGCCATGAAGCGCCTGATCTCTTCCCTTGCTGCGCTCGTCGCGGTTGCCTGCCTCGTTTCGGCCTGTGGTCAAAAAGGCCCGCTGTACCTGCCGGATGACGATCAGGACCCGGCCGAGCAAGCCCAGTCTTCGCAGAAGCAACCGTCCAAAGCACACAAGCACGACGTTTACCAATAAGGGATCGCCATGGACGCTTTTAACTACCGTGGCGGGGAACTGTTCGCGGAAGGTGTGGCGCTGTCCGCCATCGCCGATCGTTTCGGTACGCCTACTTATGTGTACTCGCGCGCGCATATCGAAGCTCAGTATCTGGCTTACGCCGATGCCTTGGCCGGCATGCCGCACCTCGTCTGCTTTGCGGTCAAGGCCAACTCCAACCTCGGCGTACTGAATGTCCTGGCCCGTCTCGGTGCCGGTTTCGACATCGTTTCCCGTGGTGAACTGGAGCGTGTACTCGCCGCTGGCGGCAGTGCTGACAAGATCGTCTTCTCCGGTGTCGGCAAGACCCGTGACGACATGCGTCGCGCACTGGAAGTCGGCGTGCACTGCTTCAACGTCGAATCCACCGACGAGTTGGAACGCCTGCAAGTGGTCGCCGCCGAGCTGGGCGTTCGCGCCCCGGTATCGCTGCGGGTGAACCCGGACGTCGATGCCGGCACCCACCCGTACATTTCCACCGGTCTCAAAGAGAACAAGTTCGGTATCGCCATTGCCGACGCCGAAGACGTGTACGTACGCGCCGCGCATCTGCCGAACCTGGAAGTGGTTGGCGTCGACTGCCACATCGGTTCGCAACTGACCACCCTGCCACCGTTCCTTGATGCCCTCGACCGCCTTCTGGATCTGGTCGATCGTCTCGGCGATTGCGGCATTCACCTGCGCCACATCGATCTCGGTGGTGGTCTGGGTGTGCGTTATCGCGATGAAGAGCCGCCATTGGCTGCCGACTACATCAAAGCCGTACGCGAGCGTCTGAACGGTCGTGATCTGGCGCTGGTGTTCGAGCCGGGCCGTTTCATCGTTGCCAACGCCGGCGTGCTGCTGACTCAGGTCGAGTACCTCAAGCACACCGAACACAAGGATTTCGCCATCGTCGACGCGGCGATGAACGACCTGATTCGCCCGGCGCTGTATCAGGCGTGGATGGACGTCACGGCGGTCAAACCGCGTGACACCGCTGCGCGCAAATACGACATCGTCGGCCCGATCTGCGAAACCGGTGACTTCCTCGCCAAGGATCGCGAATTGGCCCTGGCCGAAGGCGATCTGCTGGCCGTGCATTCGGCCGGCGCCTACGGTTTTGTGATGAGCTCCAACTACAACACCCGTGGCCGTGCCGCTGAAGTGTTGGTAGACGGTGATCAGGTTTTTGAAGTGCGTCGCCGCGAGACCGTGGCCGAGCTGTTTGCCGGCGAAAGCCTGCTGCCGGAGTAAGCCATGCTGCTGCGTTTTACTAAAATGCACGGCTTGGGCAATGACTTCATGGTTCTCGACCTGGTCAGCCAGCACGCGCATATTCAGCCGAAGCACGCCAAGCAATGGGGCGACCGCCATACCGGCATCGGTTTCGACCAGCTGCTGATCGTCGAGGCACCGAGTAACCCGGACGTGGATTTCCGTTACCGGATCTTCAATTCCGATGGCTCGGAAGTCGAGCAGTGCGGCAACGGTGCGCGCTGCTTTGCGCGCTTCGTGCTCGACAAGCGTCTGACCGCGAAACGACAGATTCGCGTCGAGACCAAGGGCGGCATCATCGAACTGGACGTGCGTAACGACGGCCAGATCGGTGTGAACATGGGCGCCCCGCGTCTGGTGCCGGCGGACATTCCGTTCGAAGCGCCGGCGCAGGCCATCAGCTATCAGCTGGAAGTCGACGGCACCACGGTCGAACTGGCTGCCGTGTCGATGGGCAACCCGCATGCGGTATTGCGCGTGCAGGACATCAACAGCGCACCGGTGCATGAACTGGGGGCAAAAATCGAACACCATCCGCGCTTCCCGGCGCGAGTGAATGTCGGTTTCCTCCAAGTCATCGACCGTAACCGTGCGCAGTTGCGCGTGTGGGAACGCGGCGCCGGGGAAACCCAAGCCTGCGGTACCGGCGCGTGTGCAGCGGCTGTCGCTGCGATCAGCCAGGGGTGGATGGATTCGCCGCTATTGATCGACCTGCCCGGCGGGCGTCTGTCCATTGAATGGGCGGGCCCTGGCCAACCGGTGCTGATGACCGGTCCGGCAGTGCGTGTATACGAAGGACAAGTACGTCTTTGAGTGAGCAGAAACCATGACCGATAAGCCTCAGGTACCCGCCCGACAGTCCGACGAATCAGCGTCCGAAAGCCTGGAGGCGGCAGCGGTTGCTGCGTACCTTGAGGCGCATCCGGACTTCTTCGTCGAGCACGAAGAACTGCTGCCCGCCCTGCGCATTCCTCACCAGCGCGGTGATACCGTTTCGCTGGTCGAGCGGCAGATGACCATTCTGCGCGACCGCAACATCGAGATGCGTCACCGCCTCTCGCATTTGATGGACGTCGCCCGCGACAACGATCGCCTGTTCGACAAGACCCGCCGCCTGATTCTTTCTCTAATGGACGCCGCCAGCCTGGAAGACGTGGTGATCAGCGTCGAAGACAGTCTGCGCCAGGATTTCCAGGTGCCTTTTGTCAGCCTGATCCTGCTCGGTGACAACCCGGCACCGGTCGGTCGCTGGGTCACTCACGCTGACGCCCAAGTCGCCATCGGCGGCTTGCTTACCGAAGGCAAAAGCGTCAGCGGCAGCCTGCGTGAGCATGAACTGGACTTCCTCTTCGGCGAAGAACAGCGCAAGCAGATCGGCTCCACCGCCGTGGTCGCGGTCAGTCATCAAGGCATCCACGGCATTCTCGCGATCGCCAGCCGTGATCCGCAGCACTACAAGAGTTCGGTCGGCACGCTGTTCTTGAGCTACATCGCCGAAGTCATGGGCCGCGTGCTGCCACGGGTCAACAGCTCCCTGCGCTCGGTACGCTGAACATGGAACGACAACTGGACGCTTACTGCGAACACCTGCGCAGTGAGCGGCAGGTGTCGCCGCACACGATCTACCATTACCGACGCGACCTCGACAAAGTGTTGGGCTGGTGCGTCAAACAGAACATTGGTAGTTGGGCCGCGCTGGACACACAGCGGATGCGGGGCTTGATCATTCAACTGCATGGCAAAGGCCAATCCTCCAGCAGCCTGGCCCGGCTATTGTCGGCGGTGCGTGGGCTCTATCGGTACCTGAACCGCGAAGGTTTGTGCGAACACGATCCTGCGAACGGCTTGTCGACACCCAAGGACAAACGTCGGTTGCCGAAAGTCATCGACACTGACCGCGCCCTGCAATTGTTTGAAGGTGCAGTGGAGGACGATTTCCTAGCCCGACGGGATCAGGCGATTCTTGAGCTTTTCTACTCCTCGGGTTTGCGCTTATCAGAGCTGACAGGGCTTAACCTTGAACAACTCGACCTCGCCGATGGGATGGTTCAGGTGCTCGGCAAAGGCAGCAAGACTCGCCTGCTTCCAGTGGGGAGAAAGGCGCGTGAAGCCCTAGAGCTATGGCTGCCCTTCCGCGCCATGGCCAACCCGGTAGACGATGCGGTATTTATCAGCCAGCAAGGTCGGCGCCTAGGTCCTCGTTCGATCCAGCTAAGAGTCAAAGCGGCAGGAGCGCGGGAACTGGGACAAAACCTACACCCGCACATGTTGCGACACTCCTTCGCAAGCCATTTGCTGGAGTCTTCCCAAGATCTGCGAGGGGTGCAGGAACTGCTAGGCCATTCGAATATCACGACCACCCAGATCTACACCCACTTGGACTTCCAGCACCTTGCAACGGTCTACGACAGTGCCCACCCACGGGCCAAACGCATGAAAGGCGATGATTCATGAGCATCCAGTTGATCACCTTCGACCTCGACGACACCCTGTGGGACACCGCGCCAGTGATCGTCAGCGCCGAAGCGGTATTGCGCGAATGGCTGAGCGAACATGCGCCGAACCTGGGCGCGGTGCCGGTCGAAGATTTGTGGGCGATTCGCGAGCGTGTATTGGCTAACGAACCGGGGCTCAAGCATCGGATCAGCGCGCTACGTCGGCGGGTGTTGTTTCATGCGATGGAAGACGCTGGATATGCCCATGGCCAAGCTACCGACCTGGCGGACAAGGGTTTTGAAGTATTTCTGCATGCGCGGCATCAGATCGAAGTGTTCCCTGAAGTCGAGCCGGTGCTGGAGATCCTCGCCAATCACTACGCGCTTGGCGTAGTCACCAATGGCAATGCCGATGTGCGCCGGTTGGGGCTGGCGGACTACTTCAAGTTTGCGTTGTGTGCGGAAGATATCGGCATCGCCAAACCGGATGCCCGGTTGTTCCACGAAGCCTTGCAGCGCGGTGGCGCCACGGCCGAAACCGCCGTACATATCGGCGATCATCCGGGCGATGACATTGCCGGCGCGCAGCAGGCGGGGTTGCGGGCGATCTGGTTTAACCCGGCGGGTAAGGTCTGGGAAGCGGATCGCCTGCCGGATGCCGAGATTCGCAGCCTGAGCGATTTGCCAGCCGTACTCGCGCGCTGGAATGCCTCCTCGAACTGATCTACCACCCCCCTGTGGGAGCGAGCCTGCTCGCGAAGGCAATCTGTCATCCAATATTGATGTTGACTGACCCGCCGCTTTCGCGAGCAGGCTCGCTCCCACAAGGGAATTGCGTTCACTTCAATTGCGGAATTCCAGGCATGAAAAAGCCCGCAGCGACGGCGGGCTCTTTCAGCAAGCAAGCGGCACGCCTCAGATAGGGCGGCTGCCGTACTTGTTGTCTGGCTTCTTCGGCGGATCGGCGACCACGTTGGCCTCCACTTCCTGAACCTTGCCGCCACGCGACAGGAACTCTTCCATGGCCTTGGCCAGGGCGTCGCGTTCCTTGTTCTTGGCTTCAATGCTCGGCAACTCGTCTACCGACACCGCAGCCTTGGCTTTGCCTTTGGCAGCCGGGGCCGGCGTATCGTCGCCACCATCGTCGTCAGCAACGTCTTCCGCTGCTGCTTCCAGACCTTCCTCGGCCTCGTCTTCGTCGCCTACTTCGAGGTCGTCGTTTTCCAGATCATCGTCGCTCATGTTCTACCTCATGACTTGCGAAAAGCAGATTAGTTATAGACCAGCTTTGGCAACTGTCGAAAGTCGCCGTTAAAAAATCAGTAACCATTGGTGACCAACGGTTTATGCCCCTTCACCGTGCAAGGTGGCGAGGACTTTTCGGGCACCGCCATGATCACGGTGCTCGCCCAGATAAACGCCTTGCCAGGTTCCCAGTGCCAGACGACCTGCCGAAACCGGCAGACTGATCTGGCAGCCAAGCACGCTGGCCTTGAAGTGCGCCGGGAGGTCGTCCAGGCCTTCGTCGTTATGCTCATAGCCGTCTGTTCCTTGTGGGATCAGACGATTGAAAAATCGTTCGAAGTCGCGACGTACCGCCGGATCGGCGTTCTCGTTGATGGTCAACGACGCCGAGGTATGCTGCAGCCACAAATGCAACAGACCGACCCGGCACTGCCTGAGTTCAGGCAGGCCAGCGAGTAACTCGTCCGTTACCAGATGAAAGCCCCGGGGCCGTGCCCGCAGGGTTATCAGAGTCTGTTGCCACATACAGTTCTCCGCACGTTCGGGGCGCATTCTAGCGCGCTCTGGGAAAAAACAAAGGCCCTAATATTCGCTCAATGATGTAAGCCATTGGCCGGTGAAAAACCGCCGTCGTAAACACGACTAAAGGCGTACGAAAAATCCTTTCAGCCTGTCGCTTAATGACAAATCCCGGACAAAAAAATGCCCGGCGAACCGGGCAATTTTTTCAGTGCGCGTACTTACAGGTTGTAGCCGCGTTCGTTGTGTTGTGCCAGATCGAGGCCAACCGACTCTTCTTCCTCGGTCACACGCAGACCCATGACGGCGTCGAGGACCTTGAGGATGATGAAGGTGACGATCGCGGTGTAGATCACCGTGAAGCCCACGCCTTTGACCTGAATCCACACTTGCGCACCGATGTCGGTGACGGTGCCGAAGCCACCCAGAGCAGGAGCTGCGAATACACCGGTGAGGATCGCGCCGAGAATACCGCCGATACCGTGTACGCCGAAGGCGTCCAGGGAGTCGTCATAACCGAGCTTGCGTTTCAGGGTGGTGGCGCAGAAGAAGCACACCACACCTGCGGCCAGACCGATGACCAGTGCGCCCATCGGGCCCACGGTGCCAGCTGCTGGAGTGATCGCTACCAGACCGGCAACTACACCCGATGCGATACCCAGTGCACTTGGCTTGCCGTGGGTGACCCACTCGGCAAACATCCAGCCCAGTGCGGCGGCAGCGGTAGCGATCTGAGTGACCAGCATCGCCATGCCGGCGGTGCCGTTGGCCGCCGCAGCGGAACCGGCGTTGAAGCCGAACCAGCCGACCCACAGCATCGCCGCGCCCATCAGGGTGTAACCCAGATTGTGCGGAGCCATCGGGGTGGTCGGGAAGCCTTTGCGCTTGCCCAATACCAGGCAGGCAATCAGACCGGCCACACCGGCGTTGATGTGCACCACGGTGCCGCCGGCGAAGTCGAGTACGCCCCAGTCCCACATCAGGCCGCCGTTGCCGGACCAGACCATGTGCGCGATCGGTGCATAAACCAGGGTGAACCAGATGCCCATGAAGATCAGCATCGCGGAGAACTTCATCCGCTCGGCGAACGCACCGACGATCAGCGCCGGGGTGATGATCGCGAAGGTCATCTGAAAGGTGATGAACACCGCCTCAGGGAACAGCGCCGCAGGGCCGGTCAGGCTCGAAGGCGTGACACCGGCGAGGAACGCCTTGCCCATGCCGCCGAAGAACGAGTTGAAATTGACGACGCCCTGCTCCATACCGGTGGTGTCGAACGCAATGCTGTAGCCATAAATGACCCACAGGATGCTGATCAGACCGGTAATGGCGAAGCACTGCATCATCACGGAAAGAATGTTTTTCGAGCGAACCATGCCGCCGTAAAACAGCGCCAGGCCGGGGATGGTCATGAACAGCACGAGGGCTGTTGAGGTGAGCATCCAGGCGGTATCGCCGGAATTGAGGACCGGGGCCGCCACTTCGTCTGCCGCCATAGCAAGGCCGGGCATTACGATAGACAACAGGGCTCCTAGCCCTGCGAATTTACGCAGAGTCATATTGTTTTCTCCTGGGGCGTTGGGGTTTGTGGCGGCGCTTAGATCGCGTCGGTATCGGTTTCGCCGGTACGGATGCGAATCGCCTGTTCCAGATTGACCACGAAGATCTTGCCGTCACCGATCTTGCCGGTGTTGGCCGCTTTGGTTATCGCTTCGATAACCCGATCCAGATCCTTGTCGTCGATGGCCACGTCGATTTTCACCTTGGGCAGAAAATCGACCACATATTCCGCGCCGCGATACAGCTCGGTGTGACCCTTCTGCCGGCCGAAGCCTTTGACTTCAGTAACGGTAATGCCCTGCACGCCGATTTCGGACAGCGACTCGCGCACGTCGTCCAACTTGAACGGCTTGATGATGGCAGTGACTAGCTTCATGAAAACTCTCTCCCGAATTGGTGGACTTGCCCCAGGAAAACAAACCCGACTCAAGTCTAAGCGCAGTGCCTGGCTTTGTAACGCATCGTCGGCCGTACCTGCCCGACTGACGCCAGCTAACCGCTGCCGACGAAACTCCCCGCTCCGTCTGCCGCACTGCATTCGTCACAGCGACTGCATCAGTGCATGGGTCGAAGGTGACTAAGCAGAAACCTTGCCATCTCGCCAAAAACCTCTGATTTCAATCCCTTGGCCTCTGTCGCACGCCATCCCGTGCAAAACCCCATCCGGATACGCACAACAACGGTGCGTCGCCATCCGTCCGCCTGCGCGAAAAGCGTGCATCCCTGACCACGAGATTGACTATAGACACTGCGTGATACACTGCCGGCCATTGTTTCCAGGACATCCACCATGCTCGCGCCCAAAGACTTCCTCGACGCCCTGAGCGGCACCGCTTCCCGCCTGTTCAACGGCGACACCCCGCTGCCAAAAGCCGAAATCGAAAGCCAGTTCAAGATGCTGCTGCAGAGTGCGTTCAGCAAACTCGACCTGGTGAGCCGTGAAGAATTTGATAGTCAGATGGTTGTGTTGGCGCGTACTCGCGCTCGACTTGAAAGCCTCGAAGCCAAAGTCGCCGAGATGGAAGCGAAGCTGACGCCGCCCGCTGAATAATCCGCGCCCCCTGTAGGAGCTGCCGAAGGCTGCGATCTTTTGATCTCCAGCCCTTCAACCATCCCGGCAACGTCCTACAACCTGCACCACCGCCGTCCGATTGCGCCGAAAAGCCCAGGTTTCTAAGCTCACCCGATGCTGAATGTTCAGCACCGGGTTTGGCGACCCGAACAGCTTAAGGCGCACGACAACCATGATGGCGGCTACATTTACCGCCACATCGTTTCATGGCGGTTGTGCGTGGGAGACCTTCGGGTCTGCCGGGTTCCTTTTGCTCCGGTTCGCCAACCCGCGTACAACTGCCACCCAATCGTTTGGCGACGATTGAGGGCAGCCCCTTAAGCAAGAGGAACTGCTCCATGAATCAAGAAGAGACTTATCTAAGCCCGCACATCTTCACCCGCCACAAACTCCCCCTCCACGCCCTTCTCATCCAGAACCAACCCTGGTTCTGCGCCCGAGACCTGAGCCGCCTGCTGCACATCTACCTCAACGAACGCATGCTGCGAAAACTCGACCCCGACCAATACCAAACCCGTAAAACCCTGATCCACAACCAGATCGAAAACACCCTGCTGATCAGCGAATCAGGCATCTACGCCCTCCTCGTCTACCACTACTGCCCCGAATACCGAGCGCTGCGCGAATGGCTCACCCACCAAGTCATCCCCACCCTGCGCGACGCCCAACACCCCACCACAAGCGAACGCCCACACCTGAGCCTGCTCAGTTGGCCGGACATGACATTGAGTTTGTTGCACTGGAATAACCAGCCGTGGATACGGTTGCAGGATGTGCCGCAGATGATGGTGGAACGGGAACAGACCAAGCGCCCAATGACGGGGCCATGGTGGAAAAGAGCTTCGCGAATGCTGCAATCGCTATAAACCCGCATGCCGGAGCTGGGCCCTGCGCAAATCGTAAGTCGATTGCAGATTCATCCAGAACTCAGGCGTAGTGTTGAGATGAGTGGCAAGGCTGATTGCCAGATCGGCGCAGATCCCGAGCTGGCATTTCACAAGCTTTTCGATCTCACTTTCGGGCCATTTCGTGGGCATGGCCAGATCCATGACAGTCATGCCCAACGGCTCCATGAATTCCTTATTCAGAACCTCGCCCGGATGAATCGGGCGCATACCATTGCGGTCCATTTTTCGCCTCCAGAGGCTGCATTGAACGGCCAAACTGGAGCATCCGACTCCCGGATACAAGACCTTCACCCCCCTTTCGCCGGCGTCCTACACCTATTAGGGCATGGCCCTACAAACATCAGCGTCTGCGCCTGATTACGCGACTTTTCCTCCTTGTACTACGGTGGCCAACAAAGCATCTGTCACCCAAAAAACGAGGCCTCAATGAAAGACAAAAAGAGAAGGGCAAAGCTAGAAGAGATTGTTGGATATCACGCTGAAGCACTTCGGTTAGCCGGAGGTATTTCAGCCAATCAGCGTCATTTTATTGAGGTAGCGGCCAAGTACGGTAAAGAACTCGAACCGAATGGTTGGCTGGCCGGGGGAGGAAGCCAAGTAAGAAATCTCGAAGAAGAAAACTAATGTGGCGCCTCTACTGAACGTGGAAGGGCACCTTGGCAACATCCAGTGAAGGTTTGCCCTCGCATCCGTGTCGCCTGGATTCGCTCTCCCAACTACCCTTCAAAAACCCGCAGGAAGCGGCTCCCCGATTCAGCTCAAGGAACGACCATGTCCCTCTCCATCGTCCACAGTCGCGCCCAGATAGGCGTGGAAGCCCCCGCTGTCACCGTCGAAGTCCATCTGGCCAACGGTCTGCCGTCGCTGACCATGGTCGGCCTGCCCGAGGCGGCGGTGAAGGAGAGCAAGGATCGGGTGCGCAGTGCGATCATCAACTCCGGGCTGCAGTTTCCGGCGCGGCGGATCACCTTGAATCTGGCGCCGGCAGATTTGCCCAAGGATGGCGGGCGGTTTGATCTGGCGATTGCCCTGGGGATTCTGTCGGCGAGTGTGCAGGTGCCGTGTCTGACGCTGGATGATGTGGAATGTCTGGGTGAGTTGGCGTTGTCCGGCGCAGTACGAGCGGTGCGTGGCGTGTTGCCGGCAGCGTTGGCGGCGCGCAAGGCGGGTCGTGCGTTGGTGGTGCCGCGGGCGAATGCCGAGGAGGCGTGTCTGGCCTCGGGGTTGAAGGTGTTTGCGGTGGATCATTTGCTGGAGGCGGTGGCGCATTTCAATGGGCATACGCCGGTTGAACCTTATGTCTCCGACGGGCTGATGCATGCCAGCAAGCCTTATCCCGACTTGAATGAAGTGCAGGGGCAAGTGGCGGCGAAACGGGCGTTGCTGATTGCTGCTGCGGGCGCCCATAACTTGCTGTTCAGCGGGCCGCCTGGGACGGGTAAGACATTGTTGGCGAGTCGCCTGCCGGGGCTGTTGCCGCCGCTGGCCGAGAGTGAAGCACTGGAGGTGGCGGCGATCCAGTCAGTCGCCAGTGGCGCACCGCTGACCCATTGGCCGCAGCGCCCATTCCGTCAACCGCACCACTCCGCATCCGGGCCGGCACTGGTCGGTGGCAGTTCAAAACCGCAACCCGGTGAGATTACCCTCGCCCACCATGGCGTGCTGTTTCTCGATGAGTTGCCAGAATTTGATCGCAAGGTATTGGAGGTTTTACGCGAGCCTTTGGAGTCGGGTCATATCGTGATTTCCCGAGCCAAGGATCGCGTACGTTTTCCGGCACGCTTCCAGTTGGTCGCAGCGATGAATCCCTGCCCCTGTGGATATCTTGGCGAGCCGAGCGGCAAGTGCTCGTGTACACCGGACATGGTCCAGCGCTATCGCAACAAGCTTTCGGGGCCGTTGTTGGATCGGATTGATCTGCACCTGACGGTGGCGCGGGAAGCGACGGCGTTGAACCCGCAGGTAAAGCCGGGAGAAGACAGCGCCAGCGCCGCAGCGTTGGTAGCCGAGGCGCGAGAACGGCAGCAAAAGCGTCAAGGCTGCGCCAATGCGTTTCTCGATCTGCCGGGATTGAAGCGGCACTGCAAGTTATCCACAGTCGACGAAGCCTGGCTGGAGTCGGCCTGTGAGCGTTTAACGCTATCGCTGCGTTCCGCGCACCGGCTTCTCAAGGTCGCCCGCACTCTGGCAGACCTCGAGCAAGTCGATGCAATCAAACGCGAACACTTGGCCGAGGCACTGCAATACCGGCCGGCGACGCCTTAATGCTCGGTCAGATCAACCAGCGGCGTCTGCCGCACTTCGGTCTCGCGCCCCGCCTGAATTTCGGTCACACGCTTCAAGGCCTTATCCACAGCACCTTTGTCCGCGAGCAGGCTGTAGCTGATCTGGAACTGTTTGTGTTCTTTCGGTGCAATGGTCGGCACCAGATTCAGCGGACGCTGATAGCGGCGGTTGTAAGAAAAACTGGTGCCCGGCTCCAGCCCCGTGACATAGCCCTGGCCTTGGGTATCGGTATTTTTCCACAGGGAGAACACCGGCAACTGCTGGGTATTGAAGCCAACAGAAACACCGAGGCTGCCCGTCTTGTTATGCAAAACGGTCAGGGTTTCGCCTTTGGCGTCGGCATAGGGCACGACGTTGTAGACGGTTTCGTCGTAGTCCTTGGTCGGTGCGCGGTAGGTCTGCCAGTCTGGCAAATCACCCTTGGCCTTGTCGTTGAACGGCGACACCTGTTTCACCGGAGCGGCAAATCGTGCGCCTTGCTCGAGGAACGGCGTACTGAAGTTGCTGTGATACAGCGCCTGGTATTCCTTCGGGTAATCGCCGTTGTTGGTCAGCGTATCGTTGAGGGCGAAGCGCACGCTGCCGGGCTCGGTGACCAGCTCAGTGACGACCGAGAAGTCGACTTTCTTGAACGCTTGCTCTTTCAGCTCGCCGCGCAGGCTGATGGCGTAGGGCGGCTTTTCGTCGATGTGCAGCGTGACCGTACTCGCCGGAATGTTGGCGGCGCGTCCGTGCAAGGTCAGCAGCTCACCATTATCGATGCCGGGATGGCCGACCCATTCGTAACCGCAGCGGGCGACCAGCTCATTGAAGCCTTCCAGCCAACCCAGCCCACCGCGTCCGTTGAGCTCGATGAAGGCCGGGTTGACCACGTCCTTGACCGGCGAATCCCAACCCATGCGCACGTTGCCGACAGAGGCTTGCAAGACATTCATGCCTCGGGTTGGTACCACCGAGAGTTTCATCGTGCCGTTATCGATATCAACGATGCTGACACCTTCCTGCCGCCCTCCGTGCAAGGTACGCAGGCTTACGGAGAAGGGTTTGTCGGTTTTCACACCGAGCTGTTCACTGGTGATGGTCCAGTTTTGCGCGGGCTTGTTGGTATCGAGAAGGACGTAATCCCATGCCATGGCGTGGGAAGCAGCAGTGAATGCGCCGAGGGCGACGGCGAGTTTGAGCGGGGTCATGGCAGCAGCCTTTATTGGAGTTGTGCCATTTTTATAGCGCTGCGGAAACGTTTCAGCAAGTGTATTAGACCGACAGATCGCATGTTCTGCCGAAGATCCTCAGTGATGCAATCGCGAGCAGGCTCGCTCCCACAGGGGATCCGGGTCTTCACAAAAACTGTGAATCACACCGAACACTGTGGGAGCGAGCCTGCTCGCGAAAGCTATTTCAAAGGCGCATCAACGAAAGCGATCAACCTCGGAACGCAGATCCGCCGCCAGCTTCTCCAGCTCTTTAGCCGTAACAGCCAGGTTCGACACAACCTCACGCTGCTCACTGTTGGCCAACGCAATGCTCTGCAAATTGCTGCTCAACAACGTCGCGGTGCTGCTCTGCTCCTGAGTCGCCGTGGTAATCGCGGCAAACTGTTGCCCCGCCGACCGGCTCTGCTCGTCAATACGTGCCAGCGCCGAGGCAACATTGGCATTGCGCGACAAACCTTCCTGCATCAGCACATTGCCCTGCTCCATGGTGCTGATCGCGTTACCGGTTTCCTGCTGGATGCTGTGAATCATGCTGGAAATTTCATCGGTGGCCTGACGAGTACGCGAAGCCAGGCTGCGCACCTCATCGGCCACCACAGCAAAGCCACGACCCTGCTCACCAGCACGGGCAGCTTCGATTGCTGCGTTAAGTGCCAGAAGGTTGGTCTGCTCGGCGATCGAGGTGATCACACCCACGATGCCGCCAATTTCCTGCGAGCGCTGACCGAGGGTGTTGATCACGGTGGCGGTGCTGTTCAGGGCGCCAGCGATTTGCTCCAGCGAGGACGACGCTTCTTCCATCGAGCTGCGGCCAATCTGGGTTTGCTGGGCGTTTTCCTGCGCCAGACGCTGGGTCGCGCCCATGTTGTCGGCAATGTTCAGCGACGTTGCGCTGAACTCTTCCACCGCGCCGGCCATGCTGGTGATTTCGCCAGATTGTTGCTCCATGCCTTCATAGGCACCGCCGGACAAACCGGACAGGGCCTGGGCACGGCTGTTGACCTCTTCCGAGGAGCGACGGATGTGCTCGACCATCGTCGACAGCGCCTGGCTCATCTGGTTGAAAGCGCGGGACAACTGACCGATTTCATCGTTGCTCGATACGTTCAGACGCACGCTCAGATCGCCAGCACCCAAAGCTTCGGCCTGACGCACCAGGTCACTCAGTGGCGCCAGTTTGCTGCGCAGCAGCCAGACCACAGAACCGACCGCCAACAGCATCGCCAACAGACTGCCGATCGCCAGTTGCGTACCGACGCTCCAGGTCACTGCACGGATTTCGGCTTTCGGCATGCTCGCCACCACCGACCACGGCCCGCCGTCGAACGGTACGGCAACGCTGTAGAAATCCTCGGATTTGTCAGCCCAGAACTGACCTTTGCCCGGCGTCTTGGCCAGACCAGTGATCACTGGAATCGACTGATCCAGCGCTTGCACACCGGCTGGCGCGACCAGCCATTTGTTCTGCTCGTCGAGCAGCGCCAGCGAGCCGGTCTGACCGATACGGAAACGCTTGAGGTTGTCGAACTGGGCGTTCTGCGCGTCGGTGTAGTCGAAACCGACGAACAGCACCGCAATCACCTTGCCGCTGCCATCGCGCACCGGGGTGTATTGGGTCATGTAGGAGCGCTCGAACAACAAGGCACGACCGACGTAGCTTTGTCCTGCCATCAGCTTCGCGTAGGCCGGGTGCGCGTGGTCGAGCAAGGTGCCGATGGCGCGCGTGCCGTCCTGCTTGGTCAGCGAGGTGCTGACCCGCACGAAGTCTTCGCCGCTGCGTACGAACAGGGTGGCGACGCCAGCGGTCATCTGTTTGAACTCGTCGACCTCCTTGAGGTTGTTGTTCAAGACTTCGCTGCCCAGGTGCAGACCCGGGGTCTGGGTGCCGGCCACCGTCACCGGTTCACTCGGGTGAATGCTCAGACCCGCGCTGAAGCGCTTCTCGAACAGTCCGCTCAGGCGCTGGGTGCTTTCACGCAGCGTGCCGTGAAAGGTACTCAGTTGGTCGGCCAGCAGCCGCGCCTCACTGGCCAGATGCTCTTCACGGGTGGCGAGGTTGGCGGAATCCAGCGAACGCAAGGCGAACACCGTACTGCCACTGATAACTATCGCCAGTATTACAGCGAGCGCGAGGCCCAGCTGCGAGGCGATCCGAGCGCGAGGTTGAGACATGGACAGCTCCTGGCCGAGCCACGGGATCCTCCTTGATCTCGACTCGGATAATTTTCTAATAGTGGGGGCGAATCGTGGATACCGGCACGACGGTTCCACTTGCTCATAGTCGGCGGGAAAACCGAATACTTGAGCGCGCAACGTGGGTATGGCGCAAGGCCGCTATTGTGGCGGCTCGAACGTTTCAGCTCAAGCGCTCAACCGCCGGCAGCTCCATGGCGCGGACTTCGCCTTGCAGAAAGTCGCTGAGGCGGCGCAAACGTTCACCTCCGGGACGGGTCTTTGGCCACACCAGATAATAATTCAGTCCGCTGGCGACGGCCGTCGGCCACGGCAGACTCAGGCGTCCTTGCGCGACGTCCTCGGCGACCATCAACAGATCACCCATCGATACACCGTAACCGCGCGCCGCTGCGATCATCCCTAACTCGAGGGTATCGAACACCTGTCCGCCCTTGAGCGACACCTGATCGGACAGCCCCATGTGCTCCAGCCAACTGCGCCAATCGCGACGGTCGGGCGTCGGGTGGAGCAATTCGGTGCAGGCCAGTCGAGCCAGATCCCATGGCTGATCATTCAGCAGGTTTGGCGCACCCACCGGAATCAGCTCTTCAGGAAACAGCAGGCTGGCCTCCCAGTCCGGCGGAAAATGCCCGTCACTCAACAACACAGCACAGTCGAAAGGCTCATCGTTGAAGTCCACCGAATCCACATCCATCCAGGCGCTGGTCAGTTGCACTTCGTTGCCCGGCTGCAAGTGGCGGAAGCGACTGAGTCGCGCGAGCAGCCAGCGCATGGTCAGGGTCGACGGCGCCTTCATGCGCAGAATGTCGTCTTCGGCGCGCAAGGTATTGCAGGCCCGCTCCAGAGCACCGAAGCCTTCGCGGATTCCCGGCAATAGCAGACGCGCCGCTTCGGTCAGTTGCAGATTGCGCCCGCTGCGATGAAACAGCCGACAGGCGAAGTGATCTTCGAGGGTTCGAATATGCCGGCTCACCGCACTCTGGGTAATCGACAACTCTTCAGCCGCACGGGTGAACGAGCTATGTCGCGCCGCCGCTTCAAATGCGCGCAGGGCATACAAGGGAGGAAGACGACGGGACATACAGAAAGCTCCTATAGCGGGATGCAGCCGGACTGACAGAATCTGCTCAGGATGAGTTTTACTCATGCCATCCATCCTTTTTATCCCTTTGTGCAACGCCTGCCAAGCGCCGAGAATCGACGGTCTCCTGTTCCCTCTGAAATCGAGTGGTGATGACCATGCAGCATCCTGTGCGTACCGAACTCTGGGCTATCCTGCGGCTGGCAGGGCCGTTGATCGCTTCACAGTTGGCGCACATGTTGATGGTGCTGACTGACACTTTAATGATGGCGCGCCTCAGTCCGGAAGCGTTGGCTGGCGGCGGACTGGGTGCGGCGACTTATTCGTTCGTGTCGATTTTCTGCATCGGCGTGATTGCGGCGGTCGGCACGCTGGTGGCGATTCGCAAGGGCGCCGGCGACATCATTGGCGCGGCACGCCTGACCCAGGCCGGGTTGTGGCTGGCGTGGCTGATGGCACTGGGCGCCGGCTTGCTGCTGTGGAACCTGAAACCGGTGTTGCTGCTGTTCGGCCAGACCGAAACCAACGTCAATGCCGCCGGACAATTCCTGATCGCCCTGCCCTTCGCTCTGCCCGGCTACCTCAGCTTCATGGCTTTGCGCGGCTTCACCAGTGCGATTGGCCGGGCGACGCCGGTGATGGTTATCAGCCTGGCCGGTACGGTGGCCAACTTCCTGCTCAATTACGCGCTGATCACTGGCATGTTCGGCCTGCCGAAAATGGGCCTGATGGGCATCGGCCTGGTCACGGCAATCGTTGCCAACTGCATGGCGTTGGCATTGGCCTGGCACATCCGTCGGCATCCGGCGTATGACGCTTATCCGCTGCGCGCGGGCCTGTCACGGCCGAATCGCCAGTACCTGAAAGAACTGTGGCGCCTCGGTCTGCCGATTGGCGGGACCTACGCTGTGGAAGTCGGTTTGTTCGCCTTCGCGGCGCTGTGCATGGGCACCATGGGCAGCACGCAACTGGGCGCACACCAGATTGCCCTGCAGATTGTTTCGGTGGCATTCATGGTGCCGGCGGGGATGTCGTACGCGATCACCATGCGTGTCGGTCAGCACTACGGTGCCGGGCAATTGAACGATGCGCGAATGTCCGGGCGGGTCGGGATCGTCTTCGGCGCCGTGGTCATGCTGGGTTTCGCCATGGTGTTCTGGTTGCTGCCGAACCAGTTGGTCGGGTTGTTTCTCGATCACAACGATCCGGCGTTTGCCGAGGTGATTCGCCTCGCGGTGAGCCTGCTGGCGGTGGCGGCGTGGTTTGAGTTGTTCGACGGCACGCAGACGATTGCCATGGGCTGCATTCGCGGACTCAAGGATGCGAAAACCACGTTCCTGGTCGGTCTCGGCTGCTATTGGCTGATCGGTGCACCGGCCGCGTGGTGGATGGCGTTCCACCTCAATTGGGGGCCGACGGGCGTCTGGTGGGGGTTGGCGCTGGGGTTGGCGTGTGCGGCGGTGAGTTTGACGCTGGCGTTTGAATGGAAGATGAAGCGGATGATTCGGCTGGAGCCTGCGTCATCAAGTCAGTTCACTGTCCCGCAGACCGACTGAGATCCCTTGTAGGAGTGAGCCTGCTCGCGATAGCGGTGTGTCAGACAACTCATCATTTCTGACACACCGCTATCGCGAGCAGGCTCACTCCTACATTGGTTATGTGCTCAGCTCACGATCTCGAGGGCTGACTGCTGGCTTGAGCCGAAGGTCAGATACTCAACCAGTTCCGCCAACGGCAACGGCCGGCTGATCAGATAACCCTGCACCTGATCGCAACCAAACCCGCGCAGCAGTTCTAGTTGTTCAGGAGTTTCCACCCCCTCCGCGACCACTTCCAGATGCAGGTTGTGCGCGAGATTGATCATCGCGTGCACCAGTTTGCGGTTTTCTTCGCGTTGTTCCATGCCGCCAACGAAGCTCTTGTCGATCTTCAACAAGGTGATCGGCAGGCTGTTGAGGTGCACGAACGAGGAAAACCCGGTGCCGAAGTCATCCAGAGAAAAGCGCACGCCGAGGCGACCAAGCGCATCCATGGTCTGCTTGACCAGATCGCTGCGGCGCATCACGGCCGTTTCGGTCAGCTCAAACTCCAGCCATTGCGCTTCGACGCCACGCTCTGCAATCAATCGGCTCAATGTCGGCAATAACTGACTGTCCTGGAACTGGCGGAACGACAGGTTGATCGCCATGTGCAGCGCCGGCAACCCGCGCTCGCGCAGCGCCTGCATGTCACGCAGGGCCCGGGAAATCACCCAGTAACCCAACGGCACGATCAAACCACTCTGCTCGGCCAGTGGCACGAATTCACTCGGCGGCAGCAGGCCGCGCTCGCTGTGCCGCCAACGTACCAACGCTTCGAGGCCAACAATCTGGCCATCCTGCATATTCAGACGGGGCTGGTAATGCAGCTCCAGCTCATCGCGGCGCAAGGCCCGGCGCAGTTCGCTTTCCAGATCAGCCATGCTCCGCGCGTTGCGGTTGATGCGTTCGTTGAAGATATGAAAAGTGCAGCCTTGGGTACTTTTTGCCTGCTGCATGGCGATGTGCGCGTGCCACATCAGCGGGTCGGCGCCGCCCTGCGCCCGGGCGTGGGCGATGCCGAGGCTGGAGCCGATCAGCAGGCTCTCGCCATCAACCCAGTAAGGTTCGGCGAGCGCTTCAGTGATGCGTTCGGCCATCCACTCGGCGCGCTGCGGAGCGCGGCGGGTGTCGATCAGCAAAGCAAATTCATCGCTGCCGAGGCGTGCCAGTTGATCGCCAGCCTCGAGCTGACTTTTCAGCCGCGCGACGACTTGCAGGATCAAGCGATCGCCGGCCTGATGGCCAAGCGCGTCGTTGGCGTGGCGGAAGTTGTCGAGATCAAGATGCCCGAGGGCCAGGCCGCGACCGTCGTTTTCCGCGAGGCGCGCGGCGAGCAAGGTCTGAAAACCCTGACGGTTGGCAATGCCGGTCAGCGGATCCTGTTCGGCCAGGCGTTGCAGCGTGGTTTCGAGAACGCCGCGTTCGCGTACATGGCGCAGGCAACGCCGTAGCATGCCGGCGTCGAGGGCGTCGAACACCAGCCAGTCACTGACGCCAACCGGCGCGGTGTCCGGCTCATGTTCCAGCAGCAAGACCGTCGGCAGGCTGCAACGGCCGGGTGCCGGTTGCAATGCCGGAAGGGTCAACAACACCGCATTGCGGTTGTCTTCGAACAAACTGCTGACCGACTCCCAGCTCGGCGCGCTGATCAGCACCGCCGCGCTCCCCATCGGAGCCAGACACTCGCGCAATAACGCTGTCCACGCAGGCTCTTCGGCCAGTAGCAGCAAACGCAAGGGTTCGACAGGCGTAGACAAGCTAGCTCCCTAGACTCTGCAATGATGTGGGCGGGGCATTATGCCGTTGCGATGTTCAATGACCAAATGACAACGGTTATCAAAACGTTATTTTGTGTCACGAATGAGAACATTAGCCGCAAAATCACCGCGCATCCTGCGTGAAAGTAACAAAACCGGCAAATTTGAATCGCGTGGTACGTCACAAGTCGGAGAGAGCAGCACAAATCGCTGAGCCTGTTAAAATGCCGGCCCATTTCGTCAACGACTCCCGAATTTTCGTATGTCCCGACTCAATCCCCGGCAGCAAGAAGCCGTGAACTACGTCGGCGGCCCTCTATTGGTGCTCGCCGGTGCTGGCTCCGGCAAGACCAGCGTGATCACGCGTAAAATCGCGCACCTGATCCAGAACTGCGGCATCCGCGCCCAGTACATCGTCGCCATGACCTTTACCAACAAGGCCGCGCGCGAGATGAAAGAGCGGGTCGGCACCCTGCTGCGCGCCGGTGAAGGTCGCGGCCTGACGGTCTGCACGTTCCACAACCTTGGTCTGAACATCATCCGCAAGGAACACGCGCGGCTGGGCTACAAGCCCGGTTTCTCGATCTTTGACGAGACCGACGTCAAGTCCCTGATGACCGACATCATGCAGAAGGAATACGCGGGCGAAGACGGCGTCGACGAAATCAAGAACATGATCGGCGCCTGGAAAAACGACCTGATCCTGCCGCCGCAGGCGCTGGAGAACGCGCGTAATCCCAAGGAGCAGACTGCCGCCATCGTCTACACCCACTATCAGCGCACGCTGAAAGCGTTCAACGCGGTGGACTTCGACGACTTGATCCTGCTGCCGGTAAAACTCTTCGAAGAACACGCCGACATCCTCGAAAAGTGGCAGAACAAAGTGCGCTACCTGCTAGTCGACGAGTATCAGGACACCAACGCCAGCCAATATTTGCTAGTGAAAATGCTCATCGGCAAGCGCAACCAGTTCACTGTGGTAGGCGACGACGACCAGTCGATCTACGCCTGGCGCGGCGCGCGCCCGGAAAACCTGATGTTGCTCAAGGACGACTATCCGTCCTTGAAAGTGGTGATGCTCGAGCAGAACTACCGCTCGACTAGTCGCATCCTGCGTTGCGCCAACGTGCTGATCTCGAACAACCCGCACGAATTCGAAAAGCAGCTGTGGAGCGAGATGGGCCACGGCGACGAGATCCGCGTGATCCGCTGCCGCAACGAGGACGCCGAAGCCGAGCGCGTGGCCATGGAAATCCTCAGCCTGCACTTGCGCACCGACCGTCCATACAGCGATTTCGCCATCCTTTATCGCGGTAACTATCAGGCCAAGCTGATCGAACTGAAGCTGCAGCACCATCAGGTGCCGTACCGCCTGAGCGGAGGTAACAGCTTCTTCGGCCGTCAGGAAGTGAAAGACCTGATGGCCTACTTCCGCCTGATCGTCAACCCGGATGACGACAACGCCTTCCTGCGGGTGATCAACGTGCCGCGCCGGGAAATCGGCTCGACTACGCTGGAAAAACTCGGCAACTACGCCACCGAACGCAAGATCTCGATGTACGCCGCCACCGACGAAATCGGTCTGGGCGAGCATCTGGACAGCCGCTTCACCGATCGCCTGTCGCGCTTCAAGCGTTTCATGGACAAGGTGCGCGAGCAGTGCGCCGGCGAAGACCCGATCTCCGCCCTGCGCAGCATGGTCATGGACATCGACTACGAGAACTGGCTGCGCACCAACAGCTCCAGCGACAAGGCTGCCGATTACCGTATGAGCAACGTCTGGTTCCTGATCGAGGCGTTGAAAAACACCCTCGAGAAGGACGAAGAAGGCGAAATGACCGTCGAGGACGCCATCGGCAAACTGGTCTTGCGCGACATGCTCGAACGTCAGCAGGAAGAGGAAGACGGCGCCGAAGGCGTGCAAATGATGACGCTGCATGCGTCCAAGGGTCTGGAATTCCCTTACGTGTTCATCATGGGCATGGAAGAAGAAATCCTCCCGCACCGCTCCAGCATCGAAGCCGACACCATCGAAGAAGAACGCCGCCTGGCCTACGTGGGCATCACCCGCGCGCGCCAGACCCTGGCCTTCACCTTCGCCGCCAAGCGCAAGCAGTACGGCGAGATCATCGACTGCGCGCCCAGCCGCTTTCTCGATGAGCTGCCGCCGGACGATCTCGCGTGGGAAGGCAACGACGACACACCCACCGAAGTCAAAGTCGTGCGCGGCAACAGCGCATTGGCTGATATACGCGCGATGTTAAAGCGCTAGAATTGACCCCTTTTTACTAGACCTTCGGCGCACAAAGCGCCAAAAGAGGACAGCTTCATGGAAGCATTGCAGCAGAAAATCCGCGAACAAGGCATTGTGCTTTCCGACCAGGTCCTGAAGGTCGATGCCTTCCTGAACCACCAGATCGACC
Source organism: Pseudomonas sp. MC6 (assembly GCF_054790575.1). NCBI lineage: Bacteria > Pseudomonadati > Pseudomonadota > Gammaproteobacteria > Pseudomonadales > Pseudomonadaceae > Pseudomonas > Pseudomonas sp. MC6. Next base: position 5,280,561 of record NZ_CP186504.1, on the reverse strand, counting down.
CGGCCCTGATGAAGCTGATCGGCGACGAATTCGCCTCGCTGTTCAAGGATTCGGGCATCACCAAGATCGTCACCATCGAAGCCTCGGGCATCGCCCCGGCGATCATGACCGGTCTGAACCTCGGCGTGCCGGTGATCTTCGCCCGCAAGCAACAGTCCCTGACCCTGACGGAAAACCTGCTGTCGGCGACCGTTTACTCGTTCACCAAAAAGACCGAAAGCACCGTGGCCATCTCCCCGCGCCACCTGACCAGCAGCGACCGCGTGCTGATCATCGACGACTTTTTGGCCAACGGTAAGGCCTCGCAAGCGCTGATCTCGATCATCAAACAGGCCGGCGCGACCGTTGCCGGTCTGGGCATCGTCATCGAGAAGTCGTTCCAGGGCGGCCGCGCCGAACTGGACTCGCAGGGCTACCGCGTTGAATCGCTGGCCCGCGTGAAATCGCTGACAGGTGGCGTGGTCACCTTCATCGAATAAAGCCACACCGCAGCCCCCCCCTGTAGGAGTGAGCCTGCTCGCGATAGCGGAGTGTCAGTCGACATCTTGTTTGACTGATACACCGCCATCGCGAGCAGGCTCACTCCTACAGTTGTTTTGGGTCAGGCAGTTATTGCGCGGTGGCTTTCAGGCCGGTGAGGAGCAGGCGCTGGAACAGGTCTTCTTTCAGGCCTTCCGGGTTTGTAAGTTGCATGCGCTCAAGGTGCTCGGGGTATAGCGAAGCCTCCGGCGCATCGAGAGCTGCCTTGCCCAGCTCCAGAATCTCGGTGAGTTTGAATTTGCTCTTCAGCCAATTCAGCGCACGCAATAGATCCCGTTCGATCGCGGTGAAATCACAGCCCAGCGGATACTCGGGAAACAGGTTCGGATGGCGTGCGGCGATGGCTTGCAAACGCTGAGGCGTGTTCTCGGTGAAGCGCGGATCGAGACGGAAATCCTTTGGCAGCTTGCCGACTTTTTGCGCTTGCTCGATCAGGCCCTGCTGGAAGCGTGAATCGCTGATATTCAGCAGCGATTCAATGACGACCGCATCGGATTTACCGCGCAAATCAGCGATGCCGTACTCTGTGACGACGATGTCGCGCAGGTGCCGTGGGATCGTGCAATGGCCGTATTCCCAAACGATGTTGGAGCTGACGTCGCCACCGGACTCACGCCAGCTGCGCAGGATCAGAATCGAACGCGCATCGTGCAGCGCGTGCCCCTGCGCGACGAAGTTGTACTGCCCGCCGACACCGCTGAGTACTCGGCCATCTTCCAGTTGATCCGCCACGCCAGCGCCAAGCAGGGTCATGGTGAACACGGTGTTGATGAATCGCGCGTCGAGGCGCTGCAGACGCTTGAGTTCTTCCTGCCCGTAGAGCTCGTTGATGTAGCTGATGCGGGTCATGTTGAATTCGAGGCGTTTGCTCAGTGGCAGCTCACGTAAGCGCTCGTAAAAACTGCGCGGGCCAAGGAAGAAACCGCCGTGCACCGAGATGCCGTCAGTTTGCGCGGCCTCGTCGAGGGTGCCGGCGTTGGCCTGTTCCTGAGTCTGCACGTCGGGGTAGACCTTGCGCCGAATAATTCCCGCGTCCGCCAATACCAGCAGGCCATTGACGAACATTTCGCTGCAGCCGTAAAGGCCTTTGGCGAATGGCCCAGTGCCGCCCTCGCGGTTGATCAATTGCGCCCATTGGCTGAGGTTGATGTCGTCGAGCAACGCCTTATAACCGGTGTTATCCGCCTGACGCGCCAGCAATGCGGCGGTCAACGCGTCGCCCATCGAACCGATGCCGATCTGCAACGTACCGCCGTCGCGCACCAGCGTACTCGCGTGCAAGCCAATGAAATGATCCTGAAAACCGACGGGCATGTTTGGCGTGGAAAATAGCGTGCTGCTGTCCTTCGCGTCGATCAGCAGGTCGAAGGTGTCGATATCGACTTCGGCGTCGCCGGGCATGTACGGCAGATCGGTGTGCACCTGGCCGACCAGCAAAATAGTCTCCCCGGCCTCGCGACGCTTGGCGATCATCGGCAACAGGTCGAGGGTGATGTCCGGGTTGCAGCTCAGGCTCAGGCGATCCGGATGTTCGCTGCTGCTGGCGAGCAATTGCGCCACCAGATTCAGCCCGGCGGCGTTGATGTCGCGCGCGGCGTGGCTGTAGTTGCTGCTGACGTAATCCTGCTGGGTCGGCGCGCTATTGAGCAGGCTGCCGGGCTGCATGAAGAACTGTTCGATGCGAATGTTGGCGGGCAGGCTGTCGCGGTGCAGGTCGGCGAGGAAATCGAATTCCGGGTAGTCACCGAAGACGCGTTCGACGAAGGGTTCGATAAAGCGCTTCTGCAAACCGTCACCCAGGTTCGGCCGGCCGAGGCACAGCGCGGTGTAGATCGTCAGTTGCCGCTCGGGCAGGCTTTTGATCCGCCGGTACAGCGCGTTGACGAAGTGATTGGGCTTGCCCAGGCCCAGCGGCATGCCCATGTGGATATGCGCCGGCATGCGTGCCAGCACGTCGTCCACTGCCTGTTCGATCGAACACAACTGCACCATCTGAAGCCTCCTGCCCGTTCCGTGAATAGGGGTAGACCGAGCTTGCCTTGAGTTTGCTGCAATGAACAGCTTGGAGATTGGATCAGTGTTTTTTCCAGATTCGTTTAGGGCCTTAAACCGTCACCCTCACCCTAGCCCTCTCCCGGAGGGAGAGGGGACTGAATGGGGGATATTGGGGAGGTACGCCGACGTGAAATAGCTTTGTTGAATCCATAATCGCTAAGGTCTTTCAGGTCGATGTCGGAACCTCGGTCTGCCCCCTCTCCCTCCGGGAGAGGGCTGGGGTGAGGGGTTCTTGAATCGCGCCCACAAAAAAACCGTCCGAAGACGGTTTTTTTCGTCAGAAGTGCGCCTTACTTCAGGCCGGACATCTTCTCGATTGCGCCTTTCAGGTCGGCGTCGGAGCAATCGGCGCATGTGCCTTTAGGCGGCATGGCATTGATGCCGGTGATGGCCTTGGCCAGGATGCCGTCGAGGCCGCCCTGGTGATCGGCTCGTTCTTTCCAGGCTGCGGTGTCACCGATTTTCGGCGCGCCTAACAGGCCGGAGCCATGGCAAGCGTTGCAATGTTTGGCAATGATTGAGTCTGGAGTCTTGGCATCACCGCCGCCGGCAGTCGCAGCCACTTCCATCCCTTTGCATTCCTGCCCCTGAACACACACCTGGCCGACTGGCTCGAGGCGCTTGGCAATGTCGTCATTCGTCGCAGCTTGAGCGCTGACAGCCCAGAGGGCCAATACGGTTGCTGGTGCAGCCAGCATTTTCATAATTAGGTTCACGCGTTCACCCTCAATGGTGGCTATTCACGCCTGCGGCCACGGTTCGCAGGCGGGCGGAAGTATAGCGGGTAGCCCGTCACACTGAAACAACCCCATAGTCGAAGGGGTTATACCGCACGGTAGAAAAACTCTCCGGGTGCCTTTGCCATCATGGCTTGGCACCTCTTTGTTAAAAATTCGCCGGCGTGGCTGCGCTGATTAGTCGCGCAGGCGCGTCGAACGGATTACGGAAACGGTGCGGCTTGGTACTTTCAAAGTAGTAGCTGTCGCCGGCTTCGAGAATAAAAGTTTCCAAGCCCACCACCAGTTCCAGACGGCCTTCCACCAGAATCCCGGTTTCCTCGCCTTCATGGGTGAGCATTTCTTCGCCGGTATCGGCGCCCGGCGGGTAGATTTCATTGAGGAAGGCGATGGCGCGGCTGGGGTGTGCGCGGCCGACCAGTTTCATGGTCACGGCGCCGTCGGAAATGTCGATCAGCTCGTTGGCCTTGTAGACGATCTGGGTCGGGACTTCCTGCAGGATTTCTTCGGAAAAGAACTCGACCATGGACATGGGAATCCCGCCCAGTACCTTTCTCAACGAACTGATCGAGGGGCTGACGCTGTTCTTTTCGATCATCGAAATGGTGCTGTTGGTGACGCCCGCGCGTTTGGCGAGTTCACGCTGGGAAAGCCCTTTGAGCTTGCGGATCGATTGCAGTCGTTCACCGACGTCCAAGGCGGGAGCCTCCTGATGTTGTAAGAATATTGAGCGTTATCATGGCGACAGCGTTCAGTATTTACAACACTTGACCCCCGCAGCGGCTTTAACCCTCGGAATAGAGCCTTGGCACCCGACGCAGATTGCAGAAGATCTGATACGGAATGGTGTCGGCCCACTGCGCCACTTCACTGGCGAGGATGTTTTTGCCCCACAGCTCGACGGTTGAACCGAGGTCGGCTTCCGGCACATCCGTCAGATCGATGCACAGCATGTCCATCGACACCCGACCGAGAATGCGGCTGCGCTTGCCGGCAACCAACACTGGCGTACCGGTCGGTGCCTGACGTGGATAGCCGTCGGCGTAACCCATGGCAACCACGCCGATGCGCATTGGTTTGTCGGTGATGAATTTGGCGCCGTAACCGATAGGTTCACCCGCTGGCAGCTCACGCACGCAGATGACTTTCGATTCCAGGGTCATCACCGGTTGCAGACGCTCGGCCACGGCATTGGCTTCTTCGAACGGGGTTGCACCGTAAAGCATGATGCCCGGGCGCACCCAGTCACTGTGAATCTGCGGCCAACCGAGTACGGCGGGCGAGTTGCGCAGGCTGACTTCCGCGGCCAGACCCTGACGCGCCGCCTCAAACACCGCGACCTGTTCGGTGCTGCTCTGCGCGTGCAGTTCATCGGCGCGGGCGAAGTGGCTCATCAAGACGATTTTCGCGACTTTACCGCTGGCCAGCAGACGCTGATAAGCGGCTGCGTAATCCTTTGGATGCAGACCGACGCGGTGCATGCCCGAATCGAGCTTCAGCCACACAGTAATCGGTTTGCTCAGGGTCGCCTGCTCGATCGATTCGAGCTGCCACAGCGAATGCACCACGGTCCAGAAATCATGCTCGACAACCAGCGCCAGCTCATCGGCTTCGAAGATGCCTTCGAGCAACAACACCGGGGCCTTGATGCCGGCCGCGCGCAACTCCAGCCCTTCTTCGATGCAGGCGACGGCAAAACCGTCGGCCTCGGCTTCCAGTGCCTGGGCGCAACGTACCGCGCCATGGCCGTAGGCGTCCGCCTTGATCACTGCAAGCGCCTTGGCGCCGGTGACTTCGCGGGCAATTCGGTAGTTGTGGCGCAGGGCTTCTAGGTCGATCAGGGCACGGGCAGGACGCATGGCGGCAGACTTCTAGGCGGTCATGGGAAGAAAAACCGGCGCCGACTGACGACGTGAACCGCCAACAGCGCCGGGAGAGGGATCTTTACAACGGTTACGGCAGCGCGGCGACGATAGAAATTTCTACCAGAATGCTCGGCTTGGCCATTTTCGCTTCGACAGTAGCGCGGGCCGGGGCAGCGCCTTTTGGCAGCCACTGATCCCACACCGAGTTCATCCCGGCGAAGTGCGCCTCGATGTCGTTCAGGTAAATCGTCGCCGACAACAGATGCTGTTTGTCAGTCCCGGCCAGATCAAGCAAACGCTCGATATTGGCCAGTACGTCGCGGGTCTGCTGTTCAATCCCGGCGTCGAAGTCGTCGCCGACCTGTCCGGCCAGATACACGGTGCCGTTGTGGCTGACGATCTGACTCATGCGCTCATTGGTGAGCTGGCGCTGGATTGACATGTTTTGCGGACTCCTGGGTTTTGTTGCCATAACGGGAAATATCGAGGCCTTCGGCGCTGATCTGTGGTTTTTTCTTCGCCATCAGGTCGGCCAGCAAACGACCGGAACCGCACGCCATGGTCCAGCCGAGCGTGCCGTGACCGGTGTTGAGGAACAGGTTTTTGAACGGCGTGGCACCGACGATCGGCGTGCCGTCCGGCGTGGTCGGACGCAGACCGGTCCAGAAACTCGCCTCGGCCAGATTACCGCCCTGAGGATAAAGGTCGTTGACGATCATCTCCAGGGTTTCGCGGCGACGCGGGTTCAGCGACAGGTCAAAACCGGCGATCTCGGCCATGCCGCCGACGCGGATGCGGTTGTCGAAACGGGTGATCGCGACCTTGTAGGTCTCGTCGAGAATGGTCGAGGTCGGGGCCATCGCCGGGTTGGTGATCGGCACGGTCAGCGAGTAACCCTTGAGCGGATACACCGGGGCTTTGATGCCCAGTGGCTTGAGCAGTTGCGGCGAGTAGCTGCCGAGGGCCAGCACGTAGCGGTCGGCGGTTTCCAGCTTGCCGTCGATCCACACACCGTTGATGCGATCACCGGCGTAGTCGAGTTTCTGGATGTCCTGGCCGAAGCGGAATTCGACACCGAGCTTCACGGCCATTTCGGCGAGACGCGTGGTGAACATCTGGCAGTCGCCAGTCTGGTCGTTTGGCAGGCGCAGGGCACCAGCGAGGATGTCAGTCACACCTGCCAGTGCCGGTTCGACGCGGGCAATGCCGGCGCGGTCGAGGACTTCAAACGGCACCCCGGATTCTTTCAGCACGGCGATGTCTTTGGCGGCGCCATCCAGCTGTGCCTGGGTGCGGAACAACTGGGTCGTGCCGAGGCTGCGGCCTTCGTAGGCGATGCCGGTTTCGGCGCGCAATTCGTCGAGGCAATCGCGGCTGTACTCGGACAGACGCACCATGCGCTCTTTGTTCACCGCGTAACGGTTGGCGGTGCAGTTGCGCAGCATCTGCGCCATCCACAGGTACTGGTCGATGTCGGCAGTGGCCTTGATCGCGAGAGGGGCGTGGCGTTGCAGCAACCACTTGATCGCCTTCAGCGGTACGCCCGGCGCGGTCCACGGCGAGGCGTAGCCCGGCGACACCTGACCGGCGTTGGCGAAACTGGTCTCCATGGCCGCAGCAGGCTGCCGGTCGACCACCACCACTTCAAACCCGGCACGGGCCAGATAGTAAGCACTGGCGGTACCGATGACGCCGCTACCCAAGACCATTACACGCATTTTGTATCCCTCATCGCGGCTGGGCCGCGCACGTCTGTTGTTAGAGCAATGATGCGCGCAGTGTAAAAAAGAAATGCCAGTGCTTTTCACTATATAAGCGCCTATATTTGGCGACAATTCTCGGCAAAAACCCTTTTCACGGAGGCGCATCCCCTATGCGTACCAACACTCAGACCAAACGTGAGCTGGACAAGATCGACCGCAACATCTTGCGGATCCTGCAGGCGGACGGACGGATTTCCTTTACCGAACTCGGCGAAAAAGTCGGCCTCTCCACCACGCCGTGCACCGAGCGGGTGCGGCGTCTGGAGCGCGAAGGGATCATCATGGGCTACAACGCCCGGCTGAATCCGCAGCACTTGAAGGGTAGCTTGCTGGTGTTCGTCGAGATCAGCCTCGACTACAAATCCGGCGACACGTTCGAAGAGTTCCGCCGCGCGGTGCTGAAGTTGCCGCACGTGCTGGAATGCCATCTGGTCTCAGGGGATTTCGACTATCTGGTGAAGGCGCGGATTTCCGAGATGGCCTCGTACCGCAAGCTGCTGGGCGACATTCTGTTGAAGCTGCCGCATGTGCGGGAGTCGAAGAGTTATATCGTGATGGAAGAGGTGAAAGAGAGCCTGAGCTTACCTATTCCGGATTGAAGATCGGTGGCGCTCCATTCGCGAGCAGGCTCGCTCCCACAGGGGAATGCATTCCAAATGTGGGAGCGAGCCTGCTCGCGATGGCGTCGACTCGGTCCCGAGTGAACGCGTTAAACCAACACCTGCCGATGCGCCGCCATGTACTCGAAGATCTGCTTCTCGACCCGCGGATGAATCAGCTCCACCGGCCGCCGCTCATTCGGGCAAGGCAAGGTTTTGGTCGTGCCGAACAGCCGGCAAATCAACGGCCGCTCTTCATACACCGTGCAGCCATTCGGCCCCAGGTGCACACAGTTCAGTTCTTCCATCGCCGCATCCTGCTCGGCGCGGGTCTTGCGCGGCAGGCGGGCCATTTCTTCCGGTGAGGTGGTCACCGGCCCACAGCAATCGTGGCAGCCAGGCACACACTCGAACGAGGGGATCTGCTGACGCAAAGTGCGGACTGTCTGGCTGTTGCAGCTCATCAAAACGGTAACCAAGGTGGAATAGGCGCCAATTGTGCCGCAAAAGCCCTGATCCAGACACCGCAAGCCGACCAGTGTTGCCCACGTTCGGGGGTGCGGCTTATGCTCCGTCAAATTTTCTCGACACCTTAGCCGTTGGATGACGCCCATGACTGCCCGCGCCTTTACCTCCGCGAGCCAACCCCACGTTGCCTCTTACTACGCCGCCAGCAGCCTGCCGCAGCCCGATCACCCGATCTTGCAAGGTGAGGTGCTCGCCGATGTCTGCGTGGTCGGCGGTGGCTTTTCCGGGTTGAACACGGCGCTGGAACTGGCTGAACGCGGCCTCAGCGTAGTGTTGCTGGAAGCGCACAAGATCGGTTGGGGCGCCAGTGGTCGCAACGGCGGGCAGCTTATTCGCGGGGTCGGTCACGGTCTCGATCAGTTCGCCAACGTCATCGGCGCCGACGGCGTGCGTGAGATGAAACTGATGGGCCTGGAAGCGGTGGAAATCGTCCGCCAGCGCGTCGAGCGTTTTCAGATTGCCTGCGACCTGACCTGGGGCTACTGCGACCTCGCCAACAAACCCGCCGACCTTGAGGGTTTTGCCGAGGACGCCGAAGAATTGCGTGGCCTCGGTTATCGCTACGAAACCCGTTTGCTGCAAGCCAACGAGATGCACACCGTAGTCGGTTCCAAGCGCTATGTCGGTGGTTTGATCGACATGGGGTCAGGGCATTTGCATCCGCTCAATCTCGCGTTGGGCGAAGCAGCGGCGGCGCAGCAATTGGGCGTCAAACTGTTTGAACACTCGGTGGTGACACATATCGATTACGGCCCCGAAGTCAAAGTCCACACGGCCCAAGGTTCGGTGCGCGCCAAAACATTGGTGCTCGGTTGCAACGCCTATCTCAACGATCTGAATTCACAGCTTAGCGGTAAGGTTCTGCCCGCCGGCAGCTACATCATCGCCACCGAGCCGTTGAGCGAAGAACAGGCGCATAACCTGCTGCCGCAGAACATGGCGGTCTGCGACCAACGTGTCGCGCTGGATTATTACCGACTCTCGGCGGATCGTCGTTTGCTGTTCGGCGGTGCCTGCCATTATTCGGGGCGCGATCCAAAGGATATCGGCGCCTACATGCAACCGAAGATGCTCGAAGTGTTCCCGCAACTCGCTGGCGTGAATATCGAATATCAGTGGGGCGGCATGATCGGCATCGGCGCGAACCGCTTGCCGCAGATTGGTCGGCTCGCGGATCAGCCGAACGTGTATTACGCCCAGGCGTACTCCGGGCACGGGGTGAATGCCACGCACCTGGCGGGCAAGTTATTGGCCGAGGCGATCAGCGGGCAACACAGCGGTGGCTTTGATCTGTTTGCCAAGGTGCCGCACATCACCTTCCCGGGCGGCAAGCATTTGCGCTCGCCGTTGTTGGCGCTGGGGATGTTGTGGCATCGCCTCAAAGAGTTGGTCTGATGGTTTGCGGCGCTCATGAGACCTGCTCGCGAAGGGGCCGGCAAGAACAATACAGATCTCAGATCCGCCAGAACGGCTTCAACCCCTCCTCCTGCGCCTGTTCACGCGTCAGCCCGATATCCCTGAGCTGATCCGCCGTCAGCGCCAGCAACGCCTTGCGCGTGTGCAGACGATGCCAGAACAGATTCCAGCGACTCAGGCCGGACGGTGCGTTACGCATGATCTCATTGCGTGCACGATCCTTCTGCCCTGCCGCCAGTTCCTGACTGTGTAACGTCAGCCGCACATCGCTCAAGCCATTCATTTTCAATGCTCCTGTTTACTTGGGTAGCCAGAGATTCCATGATGCGCGGGCAAGCAAAACCATTACAGATTCAAAGCAACTGTATTAACTCCATACAGATTCGTCGTTTTACCGACTGAATTGTCAATTTTTGCCACGTCTGTACTGGTTTATCGAATCACCTGCACCGAGGCAGCGCCATGACCCTTTACGTAAATCTCGCCGAATTGCTCGGCACGCGCATCGAAAACGGCTTCTATCGTCCCGGCGATCGGTTGCCGTCGGTGCGCGCCTTGAGCGTTGAACACGGGGTCAGCCTGAGCACGGTGCAGCAAGCTTATCGCGTGCTCGAAGACAGTGGCCTGGCCACGCCGAAACCCAAATCCGGCTACTTCGTGCCAGTCGGCCGCGAACTGCCGGAGTTGCCCGCCGTTGGCCGCCCGGCACAGCGACCGGTGGAAATTTCGCAATGGGATCAGGTGCTGGAATTGATTCGCGCGGTGCCGCGCAAGGATGTCGTGCAACTGGGTCGCGGCATGCCGGACATCAGCTCGCCGACCATGAAGCCGCTGCTGCGCGGCTTGGCACGAATCAGCCGCCGTCAGGACATGCCCGGTCTGTATTACGACAATATCCACGGCACCCTCGAACTGCGCGAGCAGATCGCCCGACTGATGCTCGATTCCGGCTGCCAGTTGAGCGCCAGCGATCTGGTGATCACCACCGGTTGCCACGAAGCGCTGTCGACCAGCATCCACGCGATCTGCGAGCCGGGCGACATCGTCGCGGTGGACTCGCCAAGCTTTCACGGTGCCATGCAGACGCTTAAAGGCCTGGGCATGAAGGCCCTGGAAATCCCCACCGATCCGCTCACCGGCATCAGCCTGGAAGCCCTGGAACTGGCGCTGGAGCAATGGCCGATCAAGGTCATCCAGATCACCCCCAACTGCAATAACCCGCTGGGTTACATCATGCCGGAGTCGCGCAAACGCGCCCTGCTCACCCTCGCGCAGCGCTTCGACGTGGCGATCATCGAGGACGATGTATATGGCGAGCTGGCCTACACCTACCCGCGCCCGCGCACGATCAAATCTTTCGACGAAGACGGCCGCGTATTGCTGTGCAGTTCGTTTTCCAAGACCTTGGCGCCGGGCCTGCGCATCGGCTGGGTCGCACCGGGCCGTTACCTCGAGCGCGTGCTGCACATGAAATACATCAGCACCGGATCGACCGCGCCGCAGCCGCAGATCGCCATCGCCGAATTCCTCAAGGCCGGCCACTTCGAACCGCACTTGCGGCGCATGCGCACGCAATACCAGCGCAGTCGCGACATGATGATCGACTGGGTTACCCGCTATTTCCCGGCAGGCACACGCGCCAGTAGGCCGCAAGGCAGCTTCATGTTGTGGGTCGAATTGCCGGAAGGTTTCGACACCTTGAAACTCAATCGTGAGTTGCACGACCAAGGCGTACAGATTGCCGTCGGCAGCATTTTTTCCGCCTCGGGCAAGTACCGCAATTGCCTGCGGATGAACTACGCTGCCAAACCGACAGCGCAGATCGAAGAGGCGGTGCGCAAGGTCGGCGAGACGGCCGTCAGATTGCTGGCCGAGGCCGACTGACCTTTTTCCAGAGAACCGCGTCCATATGCCGACCCTAGCCGCCATTCGGAATGACCCTACGTGAGATTCAGACAGCCCCTGTTCGCTTTGCTGTTACTCGCCTCGTTCCTGAGCGGCTGTGCCAGTCTCGATGTTCCGCGCGAGCCGAGTCAGGCATTGCCGGCTTCCGATTCCAGCTTCGGCCGTTCGATTCAGGCACAAGCGGCGCCCTATCAAGGCCGCTCGGGGTTTCGCCTGCTGTCCAACAGCAGCGAGGCGTTCACCGCGCGCGCCGAACTGATCCGCAACGCCCAGACCAGCCTCGATCTGCAGTACTACATCGTCCACGATGGCATCAGCACGCGGATGCTGGTGGAGGAACTGCTCAAGGCTGCCGACCGTGGCGTGCGCGTGCGCATCCTCCTCGATGACACCACCAGCGATGGCCTCGACCAGATCATCGCCACTCTGGCGGCGCATCCGCAGATTCAGATTCGTTTGTTCAATCCGCTGCATCTGGGCCGCAGCACCGGCGTCACCCGCGCGGCCGGTCGCTTGTTCAACCTGTCGCTGCAGCATCGACGCATGCACAACAAGCTGTGGCTGGCGGATAACAGCGTGGCCATCGTCGGCGGGCGCAATCTGGGTGACGAGTATTTCGACGCCGAGCCGAACCTGAATTTCACCGACATCGACATGCTCAGCGTCGGGCCGGTGGCCGAGCAGCTCGGACACAGTTTCGACCAGTACTGGAACAGCGCGCTGAGCAAGCCGATCGACGAGTTTCTTACCAGCCAACCGACCGCCAAGGACCTGCAGAACACCCGCACACGCCTGGAAGAATCGCTGGAAGACACCCGCAAACAAAATCACGCGCTGTATCAGCAGTTGATGACGTTCAAGACCGAACCGCGCATGGACATCTGGCGCAAAGAACTGATCTGGGCGTGGAATCAGGCGTTGTGGGACGCGCCGAGCAAGGTCTTGGCCAAGGGTGAGCCGGATCCGCAATTGCTGCTGACCACGCAACTGGCACCCGAGCTTACAGGCGTGAGCAAAGAGCTGATCATGATTTCGGCGTACTTCGTGCCGGGCCAGCCGGGGCTGGTTTACCTGACCGGTCGCGCCGATGCCGGCGTCTCGGTGAGCCTGCTGACCAACGCGCTGGAGGCCACCGATGTGCCGGCGGTGCATGGCGGATATGCACCGTATCGCAAGGCGCTATTGGAGCACGGCGTGAAACTGTACGAACTGCGGCGCCAGCCTGGGGATAACTACGGCAGCGGCCCGCATGTGTTTTACAGCAAGTCGTTTCGCGGTTCCGATTCAAGCCTGCACAGCAAAGCGATGATCTTTGATCGGCAGAAGTCTTTCATTGGCTCGTTCAACTTCGACCCGCGCTCGGTGCTGTGGAATACCGAGGTCGGGGTGTTGGTGGACAGCCCTGAGCTGGCCGGGCATGTGCGCGAACTGGCGCTGCAAGGCATGGCGCCAGCGCTGAGTTACGAGGCGAAATTGCAGGATGGCCAGATTGTCTGGATCACTGAGGACAACGGCCAGATGCACACCCTGACCAAGGAGCCGGGGAGTTGGTGGCGGCGGTTCAACGCGTGGTTCAGCACCACTGTCGGGCTTGAGCGAATGCTTTAAAGAGCAAAAGATCTACGCAGGCTCGGTCACTGGGCCAAACGCACCCTGACGCAAAAGCAGCAGAACCAACCCAAACGCCCCAATCGCCATCAACAACGGCAACGCATGCCCGCTGATCCACTGACTGCCCGCCCCGGCCGCGAGCGGCCCGACCAGACAACCCACACCCCATAGCTGCGCAATGTGCGCGTTCGCCCGCACCAGCGCATCGTCGCGATAACGCTCGCCAATCAGAATCAGCGACAGGGTGAACAAACCACCGGCACTCGCCCCGAACAATACCCAAAGTGGCCAGATCAGCAGCGTGTCGAGCAACAGCGGAATCGCCAGACTCGACAGCATCAACACCACGGCGCAGCCGGCAAACAACGTACGCCGCGACAGATAATCGGCCAACGCGCCAATCGGCAATTGCAGCAACGCATCGCCGACCACCACCGTGCTGACCATCGCCAGCGCGATTTCAGCGGTGAAGCCCTGTTGCAGGCAATACACCGGCAGCAACGTCAGGATCATCGCCTCGAACGCGGCAAACAATGACACCGCCCAGGCAATTGCCGGCAGCTCTCGGGCAAATCCCCACAGATCGCGGAACGTCACACTACTGGCTTCACTGCTCGGTGCACCACTGCGGCCCAACAGAAGCAAAGGCGAAACCAACAGCAGGCCGACGCCGACCCAGAATCCGTAATCCTCTTCGGTGCCGAGCGCACCCAGCAGCAATGGGCCAGACAACTGGCTCAACGCATAGCTGCTGCCGTACAGCGCCACCAAGCGACCGCGCCAGTGCTCAACCACCAGTTGATTGATCCAGCTCTCGCCGAGGATGAACACGATGGTCAGGATCACCCCGATCATCAGCCGTAGCACCAGCCAGATCGGGTAACTCGGCAACAGCGCCAACAAGCCGATCGACAGCGCCCCGGCCCACAGGCACAGGCGCATCAGATTGGCCGTGCCGAAGCGCGCCGCCAGATGACTGGAAATCTTCGCGCCGAGCAACACGCCAATCGCTGGCATCGCTGCCATTACACCGATGGCGAAGGAGCCGTAACCCCAGCCTTCCAGGCGCAACGACACCAACGGCATGCTGACCCCCAGGGCCAGACCGACACTCAAGACAGACGCCAACACGGCGAAATACGTCGCCCACCGCATGTTCCACGCTCCTGTGGATAATTATTTTTTGGAGGCCACATCAAACAAATGTGGGAGCGAGCCTGCTCGCGAATACGGCTGCACATTCAGCACATGGGCTGACTGATACACCGCTTTCGCGAGCAGGCTCGCTCCCACAGGGATCTGCTTCGTCTGGAGGTTCTGCTCTTGCGAACAGACCCTCCTAACGGCTTACAGCTTGATCCACGTCGCCTTCAGCTCGGTGTATTTGTCGAACGCGTGCAGCGACTTGTCACGACCGTTGCCCGATTGCTTGAAGCCGCCAAACGGTGCGGTCATGTCGCCGCCGTCGTACTGGTTGACCCACACGCTGCCGGCACGTAGCGCCTTGGCGGTCAGGTGCGCCTTGGAGATGTCCTGGGTCCAGACTGCTGCGGCCAGGCCGTACGGCGTGTCGTTGGCGATCTGGATCGCTTCTTCAGCGGTATCGAAAGCGATGACCGACAGTACTGGGCCGAAGATCTCTTCCTGAGCGATCTTCATCGCGTTGCTCACGCCGTCGAAAATCGTTGGCTCAACGTAGGTGCCACCGGTTTCCTGCAGAATGCGTTTGCCGCCAGCCACCAATTTGGCGCCATCGGTATGACCGGATTCGATGTATGACAGCACGGTATTCATCTGCTGGGTATCCACCAGCGCACCAACGTTGGTCGCCGGATCCAGGGGATTGCCCGGTTTCCAGGCTTTCAGCGCCTCGATCACCATCGGCAGGAACTTGTCTTTGATCGAACGCTCGACCAGCAGACGCGAGCCGGCGGTGCAGACTTCGCCTTGGTTGAAGGCGATGGCGCTGGCGGCGGATTCAGCCGCGGCCTGCAGATCCGGAGCATCGGCAAAGACGATGTTCGGGCTCTTGCCACCGGCCTCCAGCCAGACGCGTTTCATGTTCGATTCGCCGGAGTAGATCATCAGTTGCTTGGCGATCTTGGTCGAACCGGTGAACACCAGCGTATCGACGTCGTTGTGCAGGGTCAGCGCCTTGCCAACGGTATGACCATAGCCCGGCAGCACGTTGAGCACGCCTTTCGGAATGCCGGCTTCAACCGCCAGTGCGGCGATGCGGATGGCGGTCAGCGGGGATTTTTCCGATGGCTTGAGGATCACCGAGTTACCGGTCGACAGCGCCGGACCGAGTTTCCAGCAAGCCATCATCAGTGGGAAGTTCCACGGCACGATGGCGCCGACCACGCCTACCGGCTCGCGGGTCACCAGACCCAACTGGTCGTGCGGCGTAGCGGCGACTTCGTCGTAGATCTTGTCGATCGCTTCACCGCTCCAGCTCAGCGCTTGCGCCGCGCCCGGGACGTCGATGTACAGCGAATCGCTGATCGGCTTGCCCATGTCGAGGGTTTCGAGCAGGGCCAGTTCTTCGGCGTGCTGCTTCAGCAGGCCGGCAAAACGGATCATGGTGGCTTTGCGCTTGGTTGGCGCCAGGCGCGACCAGACGCCGGAATTGAAGGTGGCGCGGGCGTTTTCCACGGCGCGCTGGGCGTCGGCGGCGTCACAGCTGGCGATCTTGCCAAGCAGACGGCCATCGACCGGGCTGATGCACTCGAAGGTCTCGCCGGAGACGGCGTCGGTGTATTCGCCATTGAGATAAGCGCGGCCTTCGATCTTCAGGTCGCGGGCGCGTTGCTCCCAGTCGGCACGAGTCAGGGTGGTCATTTCGAGTGTCCTCCGCTTGTTGAATACGAGCGCCGCGCGATCTTCGCCAGCGTCCTCAGGAATTCTGCCCGGCCAGCCGGTTTTTCGGCCAGAGGCACCCGCCACCCTAAACCAGCGGCCGGGGTTGTTTCAATATATTTGACATAAGGTGGCCATACGGCCTTGCGGTGTTGATTTTAATCAACATAGACTTTGGCCCTTTCCAGCCAATCGCGCCGTATTCACGGGAGATAACAACAATGAACATCCAGAACGTCGTCGACATCAGCCTGACCAGCAGCGAAGCCGAACGCTATCGTCCGGACCCGGCGAAGGTGCTGAAGGGAGATCCTGAGCAAGCGGTGTTCCATCAGTACGAAAGCCCTTGCGGGCAGATGGGCGTTGGCGTTTGGGAAGGTGCGATCGGGCAGTGGACGGTGAATTACACCGAGCATGAGTACTGCGAAATCCTGCAGGGGGTTTCGGTGCTGCGTGACAGCGATGGTAACGCCAAGACCTTGCGTGTTGGCGACCGGTTTGTAATTCCGGCGGGTTTCCGCGGCACCTGGGAAGTGCTTGAGGCTTGCCGCAAGATCTATGTGATCTTTGAACAGAAGGCTTGATCGAACGCCCCCTGTAGGAGCTGCCGAAGGCTGCGATCTTTTGCCCTTGATCCTTAAAAACAAGATCAAAAGATCGCAGCCTTCGGCAGCTCCTACACAGACCGCGTGCAGATATCGAGGCAACAAAAAAGGCCCGTATCGTGAGATACGGGCCTTTTTTGTAAGTCGGGAAAAATCAATTACTTGATTTTGCCTTCCTTGTAGATCACGTGCTTGCGAACAACCGGATCATATTTCTTGATCTCGATTTTGTCCGGGGTAGTACGCTTGTTCTTGTCGGTAGTGTAGAAGTGACCAGTACCGGCGCTCGAGATCAAACGAATCAATTCACGCATGATTAGCTCCCTTAAATCTTGCCATCGCGGCGAAGTTCGGCGAGCACGACAGTGATGCCACGCTTGTCGATGATACGCATGCCTTTGGCAGATACGCGCAGACGCACAAAACGTTTCTCTTCTTCAACCCAGAAGCGGTGATGCTGCAGGTTCGGCAGGAAACGACGACGGGTTTTGTTGTTTGCGTGGGAAATGTTATTCCCAGTCACCGGACCCTTACCGGTAACTTGACATACTCTCGACATGCCTCAGCCCTCTAAAACCACATGCCCAACCCGGCATGGGTTGGCCGCTTAATCTCTCAGTCATTTGGCGCCAGGCGCCGCGTTTCTTTAGAGGTCTTACCGGCTACACCTACAGTGAAGGAACCGGGCCCCTAGAAAAGAGCGCTGCTTTATACCAGAAAGACCGGGGTGCAACAACATTCGGTGTGAAATCAATCGGTAAAAAGGCGCTTTTTTGGTCTGCGAACGCTTTGGATAAAGGCCGGCATCGATTTTTACCACTCGTCGCAGAAAGTCGCCCAAGCAGGCGTTTCAGACTTTTTGCGAAGCACCGCGGTCTGAAAAACGGCCACCACTGTGCCCTTAAAATGCAAAAAGGGGATAGTCATTTGTAATCCAGCCCTCTAGGGTAGGCCTTTTCCAGACTGCACTTGCAGATGGGCCTTCGATCTGTAAAAGGAAACCGACCATGCGCCTCGCTGCCCTACCCTTGTTGCTCGCCCCGCTCCTGCTGAGCCCCCTGGCGCAGGCCGCCGCGCTGAGCGTCTGCACCGAGGCCAGCCCGGAAGGGTTCGACGTAGTGCAATACAACTCGCTGACCACCACCAATGCCTCGGCCGACGTGCTGATGAACCGCCTGGTGGATTTCGATACCACCAGCGGCAAAGTCGTGCCGAGCCTGGCCGACAGCTGGGAAGTCAGTACCGATGGCCTGACTTATGTATTCAAGCTGCACCCGCAGGTGAAATTTCATACGACTGATTACTTCAAACCGAGCCGCGAGTTGACCGCCGAAGACGTCAAATTCAGCTTCGACCGCATGCTCGACCCGGCCAACCCGTGGCACAAGGTCGCTCAAAGCGGCTTCCCGCATGCGCAGTCGATGCAGTTGCCAGCGCTGATCAAGAAGATTGACGCGCTCGATCCGCTGACCGTGCGCTTCACCCTTGATCATCCTGATTCGACATTCCTGGCGACCCTGAGCATGGGCTTCGCCTCGATCTACTCCGCCGAATACGCCGACAAACTGATGAAGGCCAACGCCACGGACAAGCTCAACAGCCAGCCGATCGGCACCGGCCCGTTCGTGTTCAACCGTTTCCAGAAAGACGCAGCGATCCGTTACAAGGCCAACCCGGATTACTTCGGTGGCAAGCCTGCGGTGGATCCGTTGATCTTCGCCATCACCCCGGACGCTAACGTGCGCCTGCAAAAACTGCGGCGCAATGAATGCCAGATCGCCCTGTCGCCAAAACCTTTGGACGTACAGGCCGCGCTGAAAGAACCGACGCTGAAAGTCGAAAAGACTGACGCGTTCATGACCGCATTCGTCGGCATCAACAGCCAGCATCCGCCGCTGGACAAACCAGAAGTGCGTCAGGCGATCAACCTCGCCTTCGACAAGGCCAACTACATCAAAGCCGTGTTTGAAGACACCGCCGAAGCCGCCAACGGCCCTTACCCGCCGAACACCTGGAGCTACGCGAAGAACCTGCCGGGGTACCCGCACGATGTCGCCAAAGCCAAGGCGTTGTTGGTCAAGGCCGGGTTGAAGGATGGCTTCCAGACCACCATCTGGACGCGTCCGTCGGGCAGCCTGCTCAACCCAAACCCGAGTCTGGGCGCGCAGATGCTGCAGTCGGATCTGGCGGAAATCGGCATTCAAGCGGAAATCCGTGTGATCGAGTGGGGCGAGCTGATCCGTCGCGCCAAGGCGGGCGAGCATGACCTGCTGTTCATGGGCTGGGCCGGCGATAACGGCGACCCGGACAACTTCCTCACGCCGCAGTTTTCCTGCGCAGCGGTCAAGTCGGGCACCAACTTTGCGCGCTACTGCAATGCTGATCTCGACAAGCTGATCAGCGCCGGCAAGACCACCAGTGAGCAAGGTGTGCGCACCAAACTGTACGAACAGGCGCAGACGCAGATTCAGCAGCAGGCGTTGTGGCTGCCGCTGGCGCACCCGACTGCCTACGCGCTGACGCGCAAGGATGTGCAGGGTTACTCCGTGAGCCCGTTTGGCCGGCAGGACTATTCCAAGGTCAACCTGAAATAACCTGCCCGGCACAAAACTCTGTGGATGCAATCAAACCTGTGGGAGCGAGCTTGCTCGCGAAAGCGGTCTGTCCGTAAAAGTGATGCTGACTGACACGAAGCCTTCGCGAGCAAGCTCGCTCCCACAGGGATTTGATCGTTCCTGGGCGTTACATCCAGCCACACTCCGCCATCGATAACGGCTCCCCATCGCCGACGATGAAGTGATCCAGCACCCGTACATCAATCAGCTCCAGCGCCTTTTGCAGGCGCTTGGTCAGCAGCCGATCTGCCTGACTGGGGTCGGTATTCCCCGATGGATGGTTGTGGCACAGGATCAACGCCGCCGCGTTATTGGCCAAACATCGCTTCACCACCTCGCGCGGATGCACGCTGGTGTTGTCGATCGAGCCGCGAAACAGTATCTCGAAATTCAGTACTTGATGTTTGGAGTCGAGAAACAGGCAACCAAACACCTCATGCGGTTCGTGGCGCAGCATCGATTTCAGATAATCGCGAACGACCTGAGGGTTTTCCAGGGCTGGTTTCTGCCGTGATTTCTCAGCCAGATGTCGCCTGTTCATTTCCTGAGCAGCTTGCAGTTGCGCAAACTTTGCCGGTCCGAGCCCCAATTGTTTGCTGAATGCGTCCTGATCGGCCTCAAGCAGCAAACGCAGGCTACCGAATTGAGTCAACAGATTGCGCGCCAGGTCCACAGCGCTTATTCCGGGCAATCCGGTGCGCAGAAAAATGGCCAATAACTCAGCATCCGAAAGGCTCGCTGCACCGTGTTCCAATAACCTTTCCCGCGGGCGTTCCGCCGCAGGCCAATCGCGAATACTCATACACATTCCCTGTCTGTGGGCGCCGCTGTTCCGTAGCGGTCGCTGTGATATCGTAGCCCATCTTTTTTGCGGTCGATTCAACCCTGGGGAGGGGCATCGCATCGCAGTCATCAACGAAATGAAAGGCAGACCTATGCAGCGGCTGTATCGGAAACGCATCGTTCTGGGCGTCGGCGGCGGCATCGCGGCCTACAAGAGCGCCGATCTGGTTCGTCGCCTGATCGACCAGGGTGCCGAAGTGCGCGTGGTCATGACACACGGTGGCGCCGAGTTCATCACCCCGCTGACCATGCAGGCCTTGTCCGGCCACCCGGTTCACCTCGACTTGCTCGACCCGGCCGCCGAAGCCGCGATGGGTCACATCGAGCTGGCCAAATGGGCCGATCTGGTGCTGATCGCCCCGGCCACCGCCGACCTGATTGCCCGTCTTGCCCAAGGCATCGCCAACGATTTGCTGACCACTTTAGTGTTGGCCACCGACGCTGTCGTCGCCGTTGCTCCGGCAATGAATCAAGCGATGTGGCGCGATCCGGCGACCCAGGCCAACCTGCAACTCCTGGAAAGCCGTGGCCTTAAGGCCTTCGGCCCGGCGTCTGGCAGTCAGGCCTGCGGCGACGTCGGCATGGGCCGCATGATGGAAGCCACCGATCTGGCGCAATGCGCAGCGGACTGTTTCCAGCGTCAGGCACTGACCGGCAAGCACGTGGTCATTACCGCCGGCCCGACCCAGGAAAACATCGACCCGGTGCGCTACATCACCAATCACAGCTCCGGAAAAATGGGCTTTGCCCTCGCCGAAGCAGCCGTGGAAGCCGGCGCCCGTGTGACCCTGATCAGCGGCCCGGTGCACCTGCCGACGCCAGATCGCGTCACACGCATAGACGTGGTCAGCGCCCGCGACATGCTCGCAGCCTGTGAATCGGCGATCCCGTGCGACGTGTTCATCGCCTCGGCAGCCGTTGCGGACTACCGCCCGGAAGTCGTCGCCCCGCAAAAACTCAAGAAAGATCCTACGAGCGGTGACGGCTTTGTCCTGCAAATGGTGCGCAATCCAGACATTCTGGCCACCATCGCGACCCGTCCCGACCGTCCGTTCAGTGTCGGCTTCGCCGCCGAGACCGAACACCTTCTCGACTACGCTGCACGCAAGCTGAAGGACAAGAATCTCGATTTGATCGTCGCCAACGACGTCGCCAACCCGAGCATCGGTTTCAACAGTGAAGAAAACGCCTGCAGCGTGATTGACCGTGCGCTGCACGCCACGGTTTTCGCCCAGACCAGCAAGAGCAAGATCGCTCGCCAACTGGTCACTTTTATCGCCGAACGTCTGAACCAGGTTTAATTTACATGCACGCTTTGCAAGCCAAGATCCTCGACCCACGCATCGGCAGCGAATTCCCGCTGCCGCAATACGCCACTCTGGGTTCCGCTGCCCTGGACCTGAGAGCCATGCTCCAACAGGACACGATGCTGAATCCAGGAGAAACCCTGCTCATCCCAACAGGATTATCTATCCACGTTGGCGACCCGGGTCTGGCGGCGTTGATTTTGCCTCGCTCAGGGCTGGGTCATAAACACGGCATAGTGCTGGGCAATAGCGTCGGTCTGATCGATTCCGACTACCAAGGCGAATTGATGGTTTCATGCTGGAACCGCGGATCGACTGCATTCAACATCGAGGTTGGCTCACGTATCGCTCAATTGGTTCTTGTACCCGTGGTTCAAGCTCACTTTGAGATAGTCGAGCAGTTTGACCAAAGCGAACGCGGCACCGGTGGCTTCGGCCACACCGGCACCAACTAAGCGGAAAAATCCCCTGCAGGCGCTGCCGGAGACAGCGCCACAGGGGAAAATTTCAGGCAGATCAGCTGAATGGTTTACCGCCAAAAATCAAGGTTTTGCCGGCCGAAAGTCACGCCAGCCGAGGCGTCATGGCCCTTTCGCACCACGAACTCTCTGTGGAAAACGCCGTCATACCCTTCAGTTTGAGCCTGCCGTCGAACGATTCGTCGGTCTGTCCCGCCACTTTCGAGATGGAGCATTTCCGTAGATGAGCACCCCAGCCAAGATTGCCCCGAAGCTGCCCGACAGCATTTTCCGCGCCTATGACATTCGCGGCACCGTGCCGGAATTCCTCAATGCCGAAACCGCTTACTGGATTGGCCGCGCCATCGGTTCGCAGAGCCTGGCCCAAGGTGAGCCGAACGTGTCCGTCGGTCGCGACGGCCGCTTGTCCGGCCCCGAGCTGGTTGCCGAGCTGATCCGCGGCATCGCCGAGAGCGGCTGCCACGTCAGCGATGTCGGTCTGGTGCCGACGCCGGCGCTGTACTACGCCGCCAACGTCCTGGCCGGCAAATCCGGGGTGATGCTCACCGGCAGCCACAACCCGTCGAACTACAACGGTTTCAAGATCGTCATCGCCGGCGACACCCTCGCCAACGAACAGATCCAGGCCCTGCATGAACGCCTCAAGACCAACAACTTGAGCAGCGGCACGGGCAGCGTCACCCAAGTAGAAATCCTCGACCGCTACAACACCGAAATCGTCCAGGACATCAAACTGGCCCGGCGCATGAAGGTCGTGGTCGACTGCGGCAACGGCGCGGCCGGCGTGATTGCCCCGCAACTGATCGAAGCGCTGAATTGCGAAGTGATTCCGCTGTTCTGTGAGGTCGACGGCAACTTCCCGAACCACCACCCGGATCCGGGCAAGCCTGAAAACCTCGTCGACCTGATCGCCAAGGTCAAGGAAACCAACGCCGACATCGGCCTCGCCTTCGACGGCGACGGCGACCGTGTCGGCGTGGTGACCAACACCGGCAGCATCGTCTACCCCGATCGCCTGCTGATGCTGTTCGCCCGCGACGTAGTGGCGCGCAATCCGGACGCGGAAATCATCTTCGACGTCAAATGCACCCGCCGTCTGGTGCCGCTGATCAAGGAATACGGCGGCCGACCGCTAATGTGGAAGACCGGTCATTCGTTGATCAAAAAGAAAATGAAACAATCCGGTGCGCTATTGGCCGGCGAAATGAGCGGGCACATCTTCTTCAAGGAACGCTGGTTCGGCTTCGACGACGGTATCTACAGCGCCGCACGGCTGCTGGAGATCCTTAGCAAGGAAAAATCCACTGCGGAAGAGCTGTTTGCGACCTTCCCGAACGATATTTCTACGCCGGAAATCAATATCCATGTGACCGAAGAGAGCAAATTCAGCATCATTGATGCACTGCACGACGCACAGTGGGGCGCAGGCGCTGACCTGACCACCATCGACGGCGTGCGAGTCGATTACGCCAAAGGCTGGGGCCTGGTGCGCGCGTCCAACACCACACCGGTGCTGGTGCTGCGCTTCGAGGCCGATGACGAGGCTGAATTGCAACGCATCAAGGATGTGTTCCACGCCCAACTGAAACGCGTTGCACCTGATCTCCAACTACCGTTCTGATCCACCCGGAGCCCTGAATGACCCTCGAACGCGAAGCCGCCGCCCATACCGCCCAGGTCCTGTCCGAAGCGTTGCCTTACATCCGACGCTATGTCGGCAAGACCCTGGTGATCAAATACGGCGGCAACGCGATGGAAAGCGAGGAGCTGAAAACCGGCTTCGCCCGCGACATCGTCTTGATGAAAGCCGTGGGCATCAACCCGGTGGTCGTGCACGGTGGCGGCCCGCAGATCGGTGATCTGCTCAAGCGCCTGTCGATCGAAAGCCATTTCGTCGATGGCATGCGAGTCACCGATGCCGCGACCATGGACGTGGTGGAAATGGTCCTCGGCGGCCAGGTCAACAAGAGCATCGTCAACCTCATCAACCGTCACGGCGGCAGCGCCATCGGCCTTACCGGTAAAGACGCCGGGCTGATTCGTGCGAAGAAGCTCACCGTGACCCGCCAGACGCCGGAGATGACTCAGCCGGAAATCATCGACATCGGTCAGGTAGGTGAAGTGGTCGGGATCAACACCGAACTGCTGAACTTGCTGGTCAAAGGCAACTTCATCCCGGTCATCGCGCCGATTGGCGTGGGTGAGAACGGCGAGTCGTACAACATCAACGCTGACCTGGTCGCTGGTAAAGTTGCCGAGGCGTTGAAAGCCGAGAAGCTGATGCTGCTGACCAACATCGCCGGCCTGATGGACAAGTCGGGCACCGTGCTGACTGGCCTTAGCACCCAGCAGGTCGACGATCTGATCGCCGACGGCACCATCTACGGCGGCATGCTGCCGAAGATTCGCTGCGCGCTGGAAGCGGTTCAGGGCGGCGTCGGTAGTTCGTTGATCATTGACGGTCGAGTGCCTAACGCGATCCTGCTGGAAATCTTCACTGATACCGGTGTGGGTACGCTGATCAGCAATCGCAAGCGTCCTTGATCGGTAATTGCTGAAAAGCCAAAGATCGCAGCCTGCGTCGGCTCCTACATCACACGGAATTTCATTTGTATGAATTCCCTGTAGGAGCTGACGAAGTCTGCGATCTTTTTTGTGCCCGCAAGAAACGTCCGACATAACTCAGCGAAACGTCCGACATTCCCTCAGAACAAATCTCCCTAGGATCCTCCCTTCATCCACCGGAGATTTACCCATGCAAAAAGATTACGTCCCTTACGGCAGCGATGTTTCCCCTGGCACTTACGAGTGTGTTGATTGCGGCCATCAGTATTCCAATCAAGCCAAGACCTCGATGCCTCCGTGCCCGCAATTTCGCAAAACAGCACATGCGTTGAATGGCTGGAAAATCCTCACTGGGCAAGGTGATGCGATCAAAGACCCTTATCCAGAACAGCCTGCCAACATCAAAAGCGCCGAGGTCATCACGCCCTCGAACAAAAAATAACCCCGGAGCGCCTGAGACATGCAGATCTCGTTCACGATTGACGCCGACGCTTTCGAGCTGGAACAAAAGGAACCGGTCAAGAAAACCTTGCGCATCGGCGACGCGGAAATCGCCCACGCCTTGCAGCGTATAGCCAAGGCCAGTCTGACCGAATACCTGAAAATGCTGGTCGAGGGCGGCATGCCCAGTCGCGCTGACGAGGCCAAGCAGGATCGCCTGCTCTACCTGATTCAAAGCTACTTCGGGCAAACACTACCGACCGAGTCGCAGATCTCGACGATCTTCCAGCTGACCCAGAGCCAAAGCAAAACCTTGCTGAAGAACACCGTTTCACGCTTTCGCAATCAGCTCGACGACATCCTCCAGCACAGCATGCGCGCGGTGATCGAGACAGCCGAACACGCGCAAACCGTGTTTCTGGTGGTCATCAGCTCGGACGTGATTCGCGATGAGCTGAACATGCTGATCACCCAGAACGAGCCGACCTTCAAACCCATCACCAAGCGCAAAGGCAGCGCCGGGCAGTTCGAGATCAGCGAAGACTCCCACGACTTGCTCTGCACGACGCTGGGGCTCAATGCCGTTCAGTGACATCGTCGCGGTCAGTGGCTTGCTGCTGACCCTGACCACGTTCATGTTCAATCTGGCGTGGCCGGCGCTCAGTGAAGCGCTGGCGCTGGATGAATACCAGTCGGGGCCGCTGAACAGAAAACGCAGCAGGGACAAGGTTCGGGGGGCTTTTTACGGGCGCGCGCTGCCGCTGACGTGCGCGTTTGTGGCGCTGTTTTACGTCAACCTGCCGGCCGCGGTGGGGATTATTCGCAGCAGCACACTGGATCTGTGGGATTTTGATGTGGATCGCACGCTGTACGTAATGGTCGTAATGGCGTTGCTGGCATTTGCACTGATCAACACGGGATTAACCGTGAAACTGCTCAGAAAATGGCGAAACCTGCGTTAAACCGCCCCCCCCTGCAGAAGCTGCCGAAGGCTGCGATCTTTTGATTCTGTTTTTAAGATCAAAAGATCGCAGCCTTCGGCAGCTCCTACAGAATGATGTCGTATCAGACGCCGAACTGGGCGCGGTACGCTTCCACGGCTGGCAGGTGTTGCTTGAGCTGCGGATCATCGGCAAGGAATTCCAGCACCTGATTCAGCGAAACAATGCTGATCACCGGAATGCCGAAGTCGCGCTCGACTTCCTGGATGGCCGACAACTCACCATTGCCACGCTCCTGACGGTTCAGGGCAATCAGTACGCCGGCAGCCTTGGCGCCGTCCTGCGAGGCGATGATCTGCATCACTTCACGGATTGCGGTGCCGGCGGTAATCACGTCATCGATGATCAGCACATCACCGGTCAATGGCGCGCCGACCAGACTACCGCCTTCGCCATGAGCCTTGGCTTCCTTGCGGTTGAAGCACCATGGCAGGTCACGGTCGTGATGCTCGGCCAGCGCAACGGCAGTGGTTGCCGCCAGCGGGATGCCTTTGTAGGCCGGGCCGAACAGAACGTCGAAAGGAACACCGCTTTCAGCGATGGCCGCAGCGTAGAAACGCCCGAGCTGCGCCAAGGCCGAGCCCGAATTGAACAGGCCGGCGTTGAAGAAGTAAGGACTGGTGCGCCCGGACTTCAGGGTGAACTCACCGAAGCGCAAAACGCCGCGATCGATGGCAAAACGAATGAAATCGCGCTGATACGCTTGCATGAAAAAAACCCCAAATACCACGGATTTAGCTAATTAGCTTGACGCCGTGTATCATACACGCACGCGATTTTTGGGGCCATTTATGCGGATCATCAGTGTGAACGTCAATGGTATTCAGGCTGCAGTCGAGCGTGGTTTGCTCAGTTGGCTGCAAGCACAGAATGCCGACGTCATCTGCCTGCAGGACACCCGTGCCTCCGCCTTTGAACTGGATGACCCAGCCTTCCAACTGGATGGCTACTTCCTTTATGCCTGCGATGCTGAAGTCCCTGCCCAAGGCGGCGTGGCTTTGTATTCGCGGTTGCAACCGAAGGCTGTCATCAGCGGTCTCGGTTTCGAGACGGCCGACCGCTACGGGCGCTACCTGCAAGCAGATTTCGACAAAGTCAGTATTGCCACCTTGCTGCTCCCTTCGGGGATGAACGGCGACGAGGACTTGAACCAGAAGTTCAAGCTCATGGACGACTTCGGCAAGTACCTGGACAAACAGCGACGCAAACGTCGCGAGTACATTTATTGTGGCTCGTTGTACGTGGCGCAGCAGAAGCTCGACATCAAGAACTGGCGCGACAGCCAGCAATCTCCGGGCTTCCTGGCGCCAGAACGCGCCTGGATGGACGAGATTGTCGGCAACATGGGCTACGTAGATGCCCTGCGCGAAGTCAGCCGTGAAGGCGACCAGTACAGCTGGTGGCCGGACAGCGAACAGGCCGAGATGCTCAATCTGGGCTGGCGTTTCGATTACCAGATCCTGACTCCAGGCCTGCGACGCTTTGTGCGCAGCGCACGCCTGCCACGTCAGCCACGGTTCTCGCAGCACGCACCGCTGATCGTCGACTACGACTGGACGCTGACCATCTAAGCGTCGTTTTGCAGTACAAAAAATGCCCGTATCGCAAGATACGGGCATTTTTTATGCGTCACTTCCAGACAGGCTCGAATTCAGACTGCGACGAAGAACGGTAAGGCCAGATACAGCTTGATCACGATGACATTGATTATGTCGATGAAGAACGCTCCGACCATCGGCACCACCAGAAAAGCGATCTGCGAGGGGCCGTAGCGTTGCGTCACGGCCTGCATGTTGGCAATGGCAGTCGGCGTGGCACCCAGGCCAAAACCGCAATGCCCCGCCGCCAGGACGGCGGCATCGTAATTACGGCCCATCACCCGGAATGTCACGAAAATCGCGAACAGCGCCATGACCATGGCCTGCATCGCCAGAATGATGAAGATCGGCAGCGCTAGCGCGGCCAGATCCCACAACTTGAGCGACATCAGGGCGATCGCCAGAAACAACGACAGACTGACATTACCCAGTACCGAGACCTCACGCTCAAACACCTGATACAAGCCCAGCGCTGAAAGACCGTTGCGCAGCACAACGCCTACAAACAGGACACACACAAACGTCGGCAACTCGAATGCAGTCCCTTGCAGTAGGCCGTTCAACAGATTGCCCGCGAGCAAGCTGACTGCAATCAGAGCGAGGGTTTCGACAAACGAAAATGGCGTGATCGAGCGCTCCTTGTTCGGCTGTTCAAAACCTTTTGGCAACCGTGGCACTTCCTGCTGATTGCAACCGGGCACCTCCACTCGCTTGATGAGCAACCGCGCAACCGGCCCGCCGATCAAACCACCCAGCACCAGACCAAACGTCGCGGAGGCCATCGCCAGTTCGGACGCCGAGGCCAGACCGTACTTCTCGCTGAATACCGTGCCCCAAGCAGCGCCGGTTCCATGACCGCCCGCCAGGGTGATCGATCCGGTCAGCAGCCCCATCAACGGGTCGAGCCCAAGCATTTTTGCCAACCCGATCCCCATCGCATTCTGCACCACCAACAGACCGGTGACCGCCAGCAGGAATATTCCGACGATGCGCCCGCCTTTTTTCAGACTGGCAAAGTCTGCGCTCAGCCCAATGGTGGCAAAAAAGGCCAGCATCAAAGGTGTTTGCAAGGAAGTATCAAAGCGAATTTCAATATCGAACGTTCGCAGTAACAGTAAAATCAAGGCAACTACCAAGCCACCTGCGACAGGTTCAGGGATATTGTAACTGCGCATGAAGCCAACACGCCTAACGAGCCCGCGCCCCAGTAGAAGTACTAAGGAAGCGGCCACAAGCGTTCCGTAAAAATCGAGCTGAATCATTGGAATTATTCTTGGCTATTTATTCAGAGGCGAATTTTTACCTGCATCCACCCCCTGAACCGGCTGATTGTCTCAACACTGATTACTCGGGAATTCAAGAGCCTTCGATGGCTTGAACATATCTTAATATTTCATTAGAAATATTAGCCGAGCAACTTTAACAATCGTTGACCTTGATTCCAAGGACATGAATCCTAACCAAGCCAATGCAGTTGTGACTAAAAGTGTATATGCGAAAATAACAGGACTTGTCATCGCAGCCAGACTATTCCTACATACAGTAACGATTAATTATGCTGCATAAATAAAAATGCCCTGACATGTCAGGGCATTGGTATTAGAACTTTGCGCGTTTCTTATTTGATCAGGCGCCACGTAAATGGATATCTGTAAGGAAAACCTTCATTGGCTTTCACTCCGGCAATGATCGTCAAAACCAGTGCGCCGATAGCCAGTATTCCCAACAGAAAGAAACCGATGATCAGCACCATCAGCAGAAAGCAGATCAACGATGCAATGGCGACAGTGATCTGAAAATTCAGCGCCTCCTTGCCTTGGGCATCGATGAACGGGTCTGTCTCGCGCTTCATCTGCCACAGGATCAACGGCCCGATCAAATTGCCGAATGGAATCCAGATCCCCAACAAGGCGGACAAGTGACAAAACATCGCCCATTGGCGAACCTCTTGGCTCGGTTTGGGCAGCAACTCTTGCTCGTCACTCATCGCGTCCTCCTTGCGGTTATCAACCTGCTCAGTCGGCCAGTGCAGCCTTTTGCAGTTCGAAGATTTCGTTCATGCCCTGCTTGGCCAGTTCCAGCATGGCGTTCAAGTCTTCAGGCTGGAACGGCGCGCCTTCAGCGGTGCCCTGTACTTCGATGAAACCACCGGTGCTGGTCATCACTACGTTGAGGTCGGTCTCGGCAGCGGAATCTTCAAGATAGTCCAGATCCAGCACGGCCTCGCCCTGATACATGCCGACGGATACCGCACCGATCATTTGCTTGAGCGGATCGCCACCCTTCAGGCCGCCACGCTTCTTGATCACTTTCAGCGCATCAACCAGTGCAACCATTGCGCCAGTGATAGAAGCGGTGCGAGTGCCACCGTCAGCCTGGATCACGTCGCAGTCAACGTAAAGGGTGACGTCACCCAGCTTGGACATGTCCAGCGCAGCGCGCAGGGAACGACCGATCAGACGCTGGATTTCCAGGGTGCGACCGCCCTGCTTGCCACGGCTCGCTTCACGCTGGTTACGCTCGCCGGTAGCACGCGGCAGCATGCCGTATTCGGCAGTCAACCAGCCTTGGCCCTGGCCCTTGAGGAAACGCGGCACGCCGTTTTCGACGCTGACGGTGCAGATGACTTTGGTATCACCGAATTCGACCAGTACGGATCCCTCGGCGTGTTTGGTGTAGTTGCGGGTAATGCGGATCGAGCGGAGCTGATCGGCAGCGCGACCACTTGGACGTTTCATAGGGAATACCTGTACTGGGGACGGAAAACTGCCGAGCATTATAGAGCGCTGCACCGCGCCTGGGCACTCGTTAAAAAATCCGGGCGACGCTCGAAGCCCCTGAAACACCGATTACCGACGGGCTGCAGCCCTTTGTCACACCGTGTGTTTGGGCGCATTCGCCGCACTGCGCTACAATCCTGCGCCTTTGCTGCCAGTCGGCTTAAATTCATTGATATCGAGCCTGCGGAACATCCTGCTGCGCCGATCTGCATTGCGAGGTCACCGCCATGGTGCACAGCATGACCGCCTTCGCCCGCGTCGAAAAAGCCGGCGCCCAGGGCACCCTGAGCTGGGAGCTGCGCTCGGTCAACAGCCGCTATCTGGAGCCACATTTGCGTCTGCCAGAGTCGTTTCGCGACCTCGAAGGCGCGGTGCGTGAAGCGCTGCGTCAGGGCCTGTCGCGAGGCAAACTCGAATGCACCCTGCGGTTCACCGAAGAAAGCACCGGCAAAACCCTGCAAGTCGATCGCGAGCGCGCCGCGCAACTGGTCGCAGCAGCCGAGACCATTGCCGGCCTGATCAAGAATCCTGCCGCACTCAATCCCCTGGAAGTGCTGGCCTGGCCCGGTGTACTCGTGGGTGATGCGACTGACCCGCAGGCATTGAACGCCGACGCACTGGCCCTGTTCAATCAAGGCCTGAAAGAGTTGAAGGCCGGCCGCGAGCGCGAAGGCGCGGAGCTGGCACGCCTGATCAACGAGCGCCTGACTTCCATTGAAGAAGACGTAGTGACCCTGCGTGAACTGGTGCCACAGATGCTCGCCACCCAACGCCAGAAAGTCCTCGACCGCTTCAACGACATGAAAGCCGAGCTGGACCCGCAGCGCCTCGAACAGGAAATGGTCATGCTCGCGCAAAAGAGCGATGTGGCCGAAGAACTGGATCGCCTGAGCACCCACATCATCGAAGTGCGCCGGGTACTGAAGTCCGGCGGCGCTGCCGGGCGCCGCCTGGACTTCCTGATGCAGGAACTCAACCGCGAAGCCAACACACTGGGCTCCAAGGCCTTCGACCCGCGCAGCACCCAAGCCGCCGTCAACCTCAAGGTGTTGATCGAGCAGATGCGTGAACAAGTGCAGAATATTGAGTAAGGCAACCCCGACATGACCCACAGCACCGGCACTCTGTACATTATTTCCGCGCCATCGGGCGCGGGCAAAAGCAGCCTGGTCAAGGCTTTGACCGACGCCATACCGGAAATTCGCGTTTCGGTTTCGCACACCACCCGCGCCATGCGTCCGGGCGAAGTGGACGGCGTGAACTATCACTTCGTGACCCGCGAAGAGTTTGTGAAGATGGGCGAGCATGGCGACTTCCTCGAACGCGCCGAAGTCTTCGGCAACTTCTACGGTACCTCGCAAAGCCGCCTGCAGCAGACGCTGGACGAAGGTCACGACCTGATTCTGGAAATCGACTGGCAAGGCGCCGAGCAAGTGCGCAAGTTGATGCCGCAAGCACGCTCGATCTTTATCCTGCCGCCGTCGCTTCAAGCCCTGCACCAGCGCCTGACCAACCGCGGTCAGGACAGCGACGAGATCATTGACGGCCGGATGCGCGAAGCGGTCAGCGAGATGAGTCACTATGTCGAGTACGACTACCTGATCATCAACGACGATTTTGCTCACGCACTGGACGATCTGAAGGCGATTTTCCGCGCCAATCAACTCCAACAGAAACGCCAGCAGGTACGTTTCGG
Organism: Pseudomonas sp. MC6; assembly: GCF_054790575.1. Taxonomy (NCBI): domain Bacteria; kingdom Pseudomonadati; phylum Pseudomonadota; class Gammaproteobacteria; order Pseudomonadales; family Pseudomonadaceae; genus Pseudomonas; species Pseudomonas sp. MC6. The sequence goes on along the minus strand of NZ_CP186504.1, from coordinate 5,248,753 downwards.
CAAATTGCTTGCCGAATTGCTCGGTTAATCAGCACTTCCCAAAACGCCTGCAAGCGCTTTACATTGGAGCTTGCAGCGCGTTGAAGGGCTTGGTCAAAAAATCAGCGCTTCCCTAATCGCTGGTGATTTTTTAAACTGTTGAGTCCGCTCGCCCAACCGGGCAGCGCGCATATTGCATTCGCTCCGAGGAATACCATGGCCCGCGTAACCGTTGAAGACTGCCTGAACCACGTGGAAAACCGTTTTGAGCTGGTCATGCTCTCTACCAAACGTGCCCGTCAACTGGCCACCGGCGGCAAAGAGCCACTGGTTCAGTGGGAAAACGACAAGCCTACCGTTGTTGCCCTGCGTGAAATCGCTGAAGGCCTGATGAGCTACGAGTTCATCGCCAACGCTGAGATCGTCGAAGACGAACCGCTGTTCGCAGCGTTCGAGGACGAGTCCAACGAGGCCGTCTAAGCCTATGCCTGGTCGACGTAGCACGGCGCGGGATCACAGCTTACGGCAGGAATTATCATGCCGAGCATAGACGCCCTCGCCGATCGCTTATCGACCTACCTCGGCAACGACCAGGTCAACCTGGTCCGCCGAGCGTATTTCTACGCCGAACAAGCCCATGACGGTCAGCGCCGTCGCAGCGGCGAGGCGTATGTCACGCATCCTCTTGCGGTGGCGAATATTCTTGCCGACATGCACATGGACCATCAGAGTCTGATGGCCGCGATGCTGCATGACGTGATCGAAGACACCGGTATCGCCAAAGAAGCGCTGCAAGCGCAGTTCGGTGAAACCGTGGCCGAACTGGTCGATGGGGTCAGCAAACTGACCCAGATGAATTTCGAGACCAAGGCCGAAGCCCAAGCCGAAAACTTCCAGAAAATGGCCATGGCCATGGCGCGCGACATTCGCGTGATCCTGGTCAAGCTTGCCGACCGCCTGCACAACATGCGCACGCTGGAAGTGCTGTCCGGCGAAAAACGCCGCCGGATCGCCAAGGAAACCCTCGAAATCTATGCGCCCATCGCCAACCGGCTGGGCATGCATGCGATCCGCATCGAATTCGAAGACCTCGGCTTCAAGGCCATGCACCCGATGCGTTCCGCGCGGATCTACCAGGCGGTCAAACGCGCCCGGGGCAATCGCAAGGAAATCGTCAACAAGATCGAAGAATCCCTCGGCCATTGCCTCGCCATCGACGGCATCCAGGGCGAAGTCAGCGGTCGCCAGAAACACCTCTACGGCATCTACAAGAAAATGCGCGGCAAGCGTCGGGCCTTCAACGAGATCATGGACGTCTACGCGTTCCGGATCATCGTCGACAAGGTCGATACCTGCTACCGCGTGCTCGGCGCTGTACATAATTTGTACAAACCGTTGCCGGGGCGCTTCAAGGATTACATCGCGATCCCCAAGCGCCAACGGCTATCAGTCGCTGCATACCACGCTGTTCGGCATGCACGGCGTACCGATCGAGATTCAGATCCGTACCCGCGAAATGGAAGAGATGGCCAACAACGGCATCGCCGCCCATTGGCTGTACAAATCCAGCGGTGACGAACAGCCGAAAGGCACTCACGCCCGCGCCCGCCAGTGGGTCAAAGGCGTGCTGGAAATGCAGCAACGTGCCGGCAACTCGCTGGAATTCATCGAGAGCGTGAAGATCGACCTGTTCCCGGACGAGGTCTACGTGTTCACGCCCAAAGGCCGGATCATGGAGCTGCCGAAAGGCTCCACGGCGGTCGACTTTGCCTACGCGGTGCACACCGACGTTGGCAACAGCTGCATTGCCTGCCGGATCAACCGTCGTCTCGCGCCGCTGTCCGAACCGCTGCAAAGCGGCTCCACGGTCGAGATCGTCAGCGCTCCCGGCGCCCGACCGAATCCGGCATGGCTCAATTTCGTCGTCACCGGCAAGGCGCGCACGCACATCCGCCATGCGCTGAAACTGCAACGTCGCTCCGAGTCCATCAGCCTCGGCGAACGCCTGCTGAACAAGGTGCTCAACGGTTTCGACAGTTCGCTGGAGAAGATCCCGGCCGAACGCGTCAAAGCCATGCTCACCGAGTACCGCCTCGAACTGATCGAAGACTTGCTCGAAGACATTGGCCTCGGCAACCGCATGGCTTACGTCGTTGCCCGACGGCTGCTCGGCGAAGGCGAACAGTTGCCAAGCCCGGAAGGACCGCTGGCCATTCGCGGTACCGAAGGTCTGGTACTGAGCTACGCCAAGTGCTGCACGCCGATCCCGGGCGACCCGATTGTCGGGCACCTGTCGGCGGGCAAAGGCATGGTCGTGCACCTGGACAACTGCCGCAACATCAGCGAAATCCGGCACAACCCGGAAAAATGCATCCAGCTCTCGTGGGCCAAGGATGTCACCGGCGAATTCAACGTCGAACTGCGCGTCGAGCTGGAACACCAGCGCGGCCTGATCGCTCTGCTGGCCAGCAGCGTCAACGCGGCTGACGGCAATATCGAGAAAATCAGCATGGACGAACGCGATGGTCGCATCAGCGTGGTCCAGTTGGTGGTCAGCGTCCACGATCGTGTGCACCTGGCCCGCGTGATCAAGAAGCTGCGCGCCTTGACCGGGGTGATTCGCATCACCCGCATGCGTGCATAACGCAACCCTAACAAGGAGTCATACATGACCAAGACTGTTATCACCAGCGACAAGGCCCCGGCCGCCATCGGTACTTACTCCCAGGCGATCAAGGCAGGCAACACCGTTTACATGTCGGGTCAGATTCCTCTGGACCCAAAAACCATGGAACTGGTTGAAGGCTTCGAAGCCCAGACCGTCCAGGTGTTCGAGAACCTCAAAGCAGTGGCCGAAGCCGCCGGCGGTTCGTTCAAGGATATCGTCAAACTGAATATCTTCCTCACCGACCTGAGCCACTTCGCCAAGGTCAACGAGATCATGGGCAAGTACTTCGACCAGCCATACCCGGCCCGCGCCGCCATTGGCGTGGCTGCCCTGCCAAAGGGTGCGCAGGTTGAAATGGATGCCATTCTGGTCATCGAGTGATGCGCACGGCGCGGCCCTCAAACGCCGCGCCGACTGCTCAGCAAGAAAAGGTTTTGAAAGGATTCCACCATGCGCAAAGCGCTAGCTCTCCCGCTGTTCGCCATTTTCCTCGGCGGCTGCGCCAGCAACCCTGCCGACCGTGACATCAGTGGCACCTGGATCAACCAGGTGGCGATCGATGCCGCAGCCAAGGGCGGCCCCCTGCGCGAAGCGCTTCAGGCTTACGGCCCGAACCTTGAGTGGGACGTTAACACCAAGGCCGGTCAGGCCCGCTACACCAACGGTTTTGAGAACGTCGAAGGACGGCTGCTGGGTGAGAAATCCGGCGCCTGGAAGGTCGACTTCTATGGCAGCTCCGCCAGTGAGCTGAAACGCGATGGCGGGCAACTGCAGCAAGCCGCCAGCGAGAACGAACCCGAGCAGGTTTTCGACCGCGCACAGATTCCCGTGCCGGAGGGCGCACCGATCGGCGCCAGCTTCGAACGTGCGCTGTATTCGGCCTATCTGGGCGGTGACTGGAAAATCACCAACGGCCAGGGCGAAGGCAGCACCGTGAAATTCCAGGCGGATGGCCAGGTCTCCGGCTTACCGGGTGCCGACCGTTATGCGTTATGCCTGGCGGGCGATTGCGCCTCGATGAGCAACGGCAATGACAGCATGTGGTTGCAGCAGAATGGTCAGGGCAATAACTGGATCTTTGTGCGCAAGGGCAAAGAGCTGGAAATTCTCCAGGCGGTGAATGCTGCGTTGGCGGATGAACAACCGCAGTTCACCGCTGGTGAGCGCAAGTGGTTGCTGGAGAAGCAGTAACCCGGACCTCAACTCGCTGAGATCCCCTGTAGGAGTGAGCCTGCTCGCGATAGCGGTCTAACAGTCAGCATAAGTGTTGAATGTCAGACCGCTATCGCGAGCAGGCTCACTCCTACATTTGTTTTTGGGGTGTCAGGAAGTCAGCATTTACCTTCGAGGATCGCGGCGTAGCCTTCGCGGTAACTTGGGTACGTTGGCGTCCAGCCCAACGCTTTCGCCCGGCCATTGCTGCAGCGCTTGCTGCCGGTGCGCCGCACACTGGCATCTTCAGACCATTCGGTAACGCCCAGATACTCACGCAACCAGCCTACGACTTCCGCTAACGGCGCGGGCGCATCGTCAACGCCGATATAGAAATCCTCCAGCTTCACGCCCTGCCGATCTTTCTCCAACAGGAACGCCAGCAATCCTGCCGCGTCGTCAGCATGAATCCGATTGCCATACAGCGGCGGATCAACCGCCACGCGATAACCGCGACGCACTTGAGTCAGCAGCCATTCGCGGCCCGGCCCGTAGATCCCGGTCAAACGCAGAATGCTCGCAGGAATGCCACTGTTCAGCGCCACTTGCTCCGCTTCGAGCATCAACCGCCCGGAATAACCCGCAGCGACCGTCGCCGATGTCTCATCGACCCACTCACCCTCCTGCTGCCCATACACACTGCTGCTGGAAACGAAGACCAGCCGCTCAGGCACCTGCCCATAGTCGTCCAGCCAACTCAGGACATTCTGCAAACCCTGCACATAAGCCGCGCGATAACCGGCCTCATCGTGATCAGTGGCGGCGGCGCAATACACCAGATAGTCCACGGCACCCACCGGCCAGGTCGCCGGGCAGTCTTCATTGAACAGGTCGCCGGCAACGCCGATCACTCCAGCAGGCAGCTTCGAAACATCCCGGCGCAGGCCGTGAACTTCCCAGCCAGCCGCCAGCAATTGCTTGGCCAGACGACTGCCGACATCACCACAACCGGCAATCAAAACAGAAGGCGCGGACATCAAAAAACTCCTATCGGAAAGGCACAGACTAGCTCTGGCACAGGACGAACGGCTAGCAATGGTAGAAAAAAAGATACTCTATTACTTTTGTTAACAAGAATTACTTGCAATAATGCACGCCACTTTTGTTCTCGGCCTCACGAGGCCTGGAAGAGCATCAACGTTTTTCTATCTCAGGTCCGGCCAGCATGACACGTAATCAAATCCCCGCTTCGCCAACCAAACGACCTCGCGCCTGGAGCGCAGTGGCGGCTCTGCTGCTCAGCCTGATGCTGGCACCGACCGCCGCTTTCGCCGACGCCCAGGCACCTGCAACGCCAGCCGCCACCGAGCAAAGCGCACCAGCCGCTGCTCCGGCTGCCCCGGCCGCTACCGATCCGGTGCAAGCAGTTGACGCTGCCGACGTTCCTGAAGTTCTCGAAGCCGACAACAGCCTGGGCATGGCCCACGACCTGTCGCCTTGGGGCATGTACCAGAACGCCGACATCATCGTGAAAATCGTCATGATCGGTCTGGCCATCGCTTCGATCATCACCTGGACCATCTGGATCGCCAAAGGCTTCGAGCTGATGGGCGCCAAGCGTCGTCTGCGTGGCGAAATCGCTGCACTGAAGAAAGCCACCACCCTTAAAGAAGCCAGCGCCACCGCCGGCAAGGAAGGCACCCTCGCCAACCTGCTGGTGCACGACGCCCTCGAAGAGATGCGCCTGTCGGTCAACAGCCGCGAGAAAGAAGGCATCAAGGAACGCGTGAGCTTCCGTCTCGAGCGCCTGGTCGCGGCCTGCGGTCGGAATATGAGCAGCGGCACCGGCGTCCTCGCCACCATCGGTTCCACCGCGCCGTTTGTCGGCCTGTTCGGTACCGTGTGGGGCATCATGAACTCCTTCATCGGCATCGCCAAAACCCAGACCACCAACCTTGCTGTCGTCGCGCCCGGCATTGCTGAAGCCCTGCTGGCCACTGCATTGGGTCTGGTTGCTGCGATTCCGGCCGTGGTGATCTATAACGTCTTCGCCCGGTCCATCGCCGGTTACAAGGCGCAGGTTTCCGATGCCTCGGCAGAAGTACTGCTGCTGGTCAGCCGCGACCTCGACCACCAGCCTGAGCGCAGCTCCCAGCCGCACATGGTCAAAGTGGGGTAATCGGCCATGGGCCTGCATTTGAAAGAAGGCGCAGACGACGATCTGGCCGAGAACCACGAAATCAACGTCACGCCGTTCATCGACGTGATGCTGGTGCTGTTGATCATCTTCATGGTGGCCGCTCCGTTGGCCACCGTGGACATCAAAGTCGACCTGCCTGCCTCGACCGCCAAACCGGCACCGCGGCCAGAAAAACCGGTGTTCCTCAGCGTCAAGGCTGACCAACGCCTGTACATCGGCGACGATGAAGTGAAAGCCGAAACCCTTGGCGCCGTGCTCGACGCCAAGACTCAGGGCAAGAAAGACACCACCATCTTCTTCCAGGCCGATAAAGGCGTGGATTACGGCGACCTCATGAGCGTGATGGATAAACTGCGCTCCGCCGGTTATCTGAAGGTCGGTCTGGTCGGACTTGAGACGGCAGCCAAGAAATGATCACGACGCGCCATAAGCTGACGCGTTACAGCGGTAGCCTGGCCGTGGTGCTGGGCGTTCACGCGCTGGCCATCGCGCTGGCGCTGAACTGGACCGCCCGCCCGCCCATCGAATTGCCCCCACAGGCAATGATGGTCGAGCTGGCCCCGGTTCCGGCCCCGCCACCGCCTGCTCCGCCGAAAGTCGTCACACCGCCGCAGCCACCGGCTCCGGTTGAAGAGTTGCCGATTCCGAAGCTGGCCGAAGCACCGAAAGCTGAAATCGCGGTGCAGAAACCCAAGCCGAAGCCCAAGCCTAAACCGCCGAAGCCGGTCGAGAAGAAGCTGCCCGATCCACCGAAGGAAAAACCTTCCGAGGAGAAGCCGGCCGACACGCAACCGACCCAGGCCCCGACGGAGAAATCCGCCCAGCCTGCGCCAGGCCCGTCGCCGGCCCAGATGGCTGCCAAGGCCAGCTGGCAAGGCACCCTGCTCGCGCATTTGGCCAAGTACAAAAAGTACCCGGCCAGTGCTCAGGCACGGGGCAAGGAAGGCTTGAACCGCCTGCGTTTCGTGGTGGATGCCGAAGGTAATGTGCTGTCGTTCGAACTGGTGGGCCGCTCGGGCAACGCCGATCTGGACCGGGCTACCCTGGAAATGATCCGCCGCGCGCAACCGCTGCCCAAGCCACCGGCCGACATGCTCAACAACGGCTCGATCGAAATTGTTGCGCCGTTTGTTTATTCCCTCGAACGCCGCCGTTAAGTAGCAAGACCAAGAGATCGCAGCCTTCGGCAGCTCCTACATTGGAATGCATTTCCCTGTAGGAGCTGCCGAAGGCTGCGATCTTTTGCTTTATGACGTAGTCGCATTGGGCCCTCAGTCTGATAACGTGCGTCTATCGATTGCAGCCGGTATGCTTGGCCCGCATCTTCATGGACGCTTGCTATGACCCTCACAGAATTACGCTACATCGTTACCCTCGCCCAAGAGCAGCATTTCGGCCACGCCGCCGAACGTTGCCACGTCAGCCAGCCGACCCTCTCGGTGGGCGTGAAAAAGCTTGAAGACGAACTCGGTGTGCTGATTTTCGAGCGCAGCAAAAGTGCCGTGCGCCTGACCCCGGTCGGCGAAGGCATCGTCGCCCAGGCGCAGAAAGTCCTCGAACAAGCGCAAGGCATCCGTGAACTGGCCCAAGCCGGCAAAAACCAGCTGACCGCGCCGCTGAAAGTCGGCGCGATCTACACCGTCGGCCCGTACCTGTTCCCGCACCTGATTCCGCAGCTGCACCGGGTCGCCCCGCAGATGCCGTTGTACATCGAAGAAAACTTCACCCACGTGCTGCGCGACAAACTGCGCAACGGCGAACTCGACGCGATCATCATCGCCCTGCCGTTCAACGAAGCCGACGTGCTGACCCTGCCGCTGTACGACGAGCCGTTCTACGTCTTGATGCCGGCCCAGCACCCGTGGACGCAAAAAGAAACCATCGACGCCGGCCTGCTCAACGACAAGAGCCTGCTGCTGCTTGGCGAAGGCCACTGCTTCCGCGATCAGGTTCTCGAAGCCTGCCCGACCCTGACCAAGGGCAACGACGGCGCCAAGCACACCACCGTCGAATCCAGCTCACTGGAAACCATCCGCCACATGGTCGCGTCCGGTCTGGGCATCTCGATCCTGCCGTTGTCGGCGGTCGACAGCCATCACTACGCCCCGGGCGTGATCGAAGTGCGCCCACTGTCGCCACCGGTGCCGTTCCGCACCGTCGCCATTGCCTGGCGCGCGAGCTTCCCACGGCCGAAAGCCATCGAGATCCTCGCCGACTCCATTCGCCTGTGTTCGGTGGCCAAGCCAGCGGCATCGGTTACGGCCGGTTAAGCGAGCGTCATGACGGAGCTGTCGCAAGTGTCGGTGACGGCACTCAAGGGTGTCGGCGAAGCCATGGCCGAGAAACTGGCCAAGGTCGGTCTGGAGAATCTGCAGGACGTGCTGTTTCACCTGCCGCTGCGTTATCAGGATCGCACCCGCGTGGTGCCGATCGGTGCGCTGCGACCGGGGCAGGACGCCGTGGTCGAAGGCACCGTCAGCGGCGCCGACGTGGTCATGGGCCGCCGGCGCAGCCTCGTCGTGCGCTTGCAGGATGGTACCGGCGGTCTCAGCCTGCGCTTCTACCATTTCAGCAACGCACAGAAAGAAGGCCTCAAGCGCGGCACGCGGGTGCGCTGCTACGGCGAGGCACGGCCCGGCGCGTCAGGATTGGAAATCTACCACCCGGAATACCGCGCCATTACCGGTGACGAACCGCCGCCAGTGGATGAAACCCTGACCCCGGTCTATCCGCTCACCGAAGGCCTGACCCAAGCGCGTCTGCGCCAGTTGTGTCTGCAGACGCTGACCATGCTCAAGCCAGACACCCTGCCCGACTGGCTGCCGACCGAGCTGGCCCGCGACTATCAATTGGCACCGCTGGCCGATGCGATCCGCTACCTGCACAACCCGCCCGCCGATGCCGACGTCGACGAACTCGCCCTCGGCCATCACTGGGCCCAGCATCGCCTCGCCTTTGAAGAGCTGCTGACCCATCAACTGTCGCAGCAACGCCTGCGCGAAAGCATGCGTTCCTTGCGCGCGCCAGCGATGCCGAAAGCGACCAAGCTGCCGCCGAAATACCTGGCCAACCTCGGCTTCAACCCGACTGGTGCGCAACAGCGTGTCGGCAACGAAATCGCCTACGACCTCAGCCAACACGAGCCTATGCTGCGGCTGATTCAGGGCGATGTCGGCGCGGGTAAAACCGTGGTCGCAGCACTCGCGGCATTGCAGGCGTTGGAGGCCGGGTATCAAGTCGCGCTGATGGCGCCGACCGAGATCCTCGCCGAGCAACATTTCATCACCTTCAAGCGTTGGCTCGAACCGCTGGGCATCGACGTCGCGTGGCTGGCCGGCAAGCTCAAGGGCAAGAACCGCGTCGCCGCGCTGGAGCAGATCGCCAGCGGCGCGCCGATGGTGGTCGGCACCCACGCGCTGTTCCAGGACGAAGTGCAGTTCAAGAACCTCGCGCTGGTGATCATCGACGAACAGCATCGTTTCGGTGTGCAGCAGCGTCTGGCGCTGCGGCAGAAAGGCGTCGGCGGACGCATGTGCCCGCACCAACTGATCATGACCGCCACGCCGATTCCTCGAACACTGGCGATGAGCGCCTACGCCGACCTCGACACCTCCATCCTCGACGAACTCCCGCCCGGACGAACCCCGGTCAACACCGTGCTGGTCACCGACACCCGCCGCGTCGAAGTCATCGAACGCGTGCGCGGTGCCTGCGCCGAAGGGCGTCAGGCCTATTGGGTATGCACGCTGATCGAAGAGTCGGAAGAGCTCACCTGTCAGGCCGCCGAAACCACCTTCGAAGATCTCACCCTCGCCCTCGGCGAACTGAAAGTCGGGTTGATCCACGGGCGCATGAAACCCGTCGAGAAGGCCGCCGTCATGGCCGAATTCAAGGCTGGCAACCTGCAACTGCTGGTCGCCACCACAGTGATCGAAGTCGGCGTCGACGTACCCAACGCCAGCCTGATGATCATCGAAAACCCCGAACGCCTCGGCCTTGCGCAACTGCACCAATTGCGTGGTCGCGTCGGTCGGGGCAGCGCCGCCAGCCACTGCGTGCTGCTCTACCATCCGCCGCTGTCGCAGATCGGTCGCCAGCGACTGGGCATCATGCGCGAGACCAACGACGGTTTCGTCATCGCCGAAAAAGACCTCGAATTGCGCGGCCCCGGGGAAATGCTCGGCACCCGCCAGACCGGTCTGCTGCAATTCAAAGTCGCCGACCTGATGCGCGACGCCGACCTGCTGCCCGCCGTCCGCGACGCCGCGCAAGCCTTGCTGGAACGCTGGCCAACCCACGTCAGCCCATTACTCGATCGCTGGTTGCGCCACGGGCAGCAATACGGCCAAGTGTGAGCACCGTCGCAGTTTCTGACAGATCGTTCTGACCAAGCTGGTTATACTCCTGCCATTGTTTCAAAAACGGATACAGATCATGACCGAAGCCGCTCTCGCCCCCGAATCCCCGCACGCGCCGTCTGTCATTCGGCTGCTGCTAGGCAAGCTGGGCATCGCCTACGAAGAAGTGCTCGACCACCACGGCCTCAATGCCTCGCGCAAGGTACAAGCCGTGTTGCTGGACGACTCCGTCGGCGCGCTGATGGTGCTGTTTCCGCAGAGCCAACTGCTCGACCTCAATCGCCTCGCCGAACTCACCGGCCGGCGTCTGACTGCCGTCTCGACCGAGCGTCTGGAAAAAATGCTCGGCAAACACAGCCTCAGCCTGCTGCCAGGCCTGCCAGCGCTGACCAGTTCGCCGTGCCTCTACGAAGAAAGCCTGCTGCGTGAGCCGAAGTTGCTGATCAACTCCGGTGAGCCGGGCCTGCTGCTGGAAATCGCCAGCGAAGACTTCAAGACCATGCTGACTAAGGCCAGCGCCGCCAATTTCGGCGAAGCGCTGAGCAGTATCCGCCCGAACCTCGATCGCCCGGACGATGACCGCGAGGAAATCACCCAGGCCGTACAGGCGTTCACAGCGCGGCGCATTCAGCAACGGCTGGAAGCGACCATCGAGATTCCGCCGCTGGCCGAGACTGCGCAAAAAATCATCAAACTGCGCGTCGACCCCAACGCCACCATCGACGACATCACCGGCGTGGTCGAAACCGACCCGGCACTGGCCGCACAAGTGGTGAGCTGGGCGGCGTCGCCGTACTACGCGTCACCGGGCAAGATCCGTTCGGTGGAAGACGCGATCGTTCGCGTGCTCGGTTTTGATCTGGTGATCAACCTCGCGCTGGGCCTGGCCCTCGGCAAGACCCTGAGCCTGCCCAAAGATCACCCGCAACACACCACGCCGTACTGGCAGCAGTCGATCTACACCGCCGCCGTCATCGAAGGCCTGACCCGCGCCATGCCGCGCGCCCAGCGCCCGGAAGCCGGCCTGACGTATCTGGCCGGTCTGCTGCACAACTTCGGTTACCTGCTACTGGCCCACGTGTTTCCGCCGCACTTCTCGCTGATCTGCCGCCACTTGGAGGTCAACCCGCACCTGTGCCACAGCTACATCGAGCAACACCTGCTCGGCATCAGCCGCGAACAGATCGGCTCGTGGCTGATGCGCTACTGGGACATGCCGGACGAACTGGCCACCGCTCTGCGCTTCCAGCACGACCCAAGCTACGACGGCGCCTACGCCGAATACCCGAACCTCGTCTGCCTGGCCGTGCGCCTGCTGCGTGGACGCGGGATTGGCTCTGGACCGGATGAAGATATTCCGGATGCGCTGCTCGAACGCGTCGGCCTGACTCGCGACAAAGCCAATGACGTTGTCAGCAAAGTGCTTGAGGCCGAGGTGTTATTGCGTGAACTGGCCTCGCAGTTCAGCCAGGCCTGAATGCAAAGCGGGCAAGCGACCTCCCGTTGGAGCGACGCTTGCCCGCGATGGGCCAACCTGCGGCTTAAGCCGACTTGTCCAGGTAACGGATCACCCAGCCTTTATCGTACCCAGAGTCGGTGAAATACACTCCGCCCACCACGATACGCCCATCGACCATTACCGCCATGCCGTGGGGGTATTCGAAACCCGCGCTTTCATTGAAAACGGTAAATCCCGAACCAAAGAAAGAGGCGTCTGGAGAACCATCCGCCAGAAAGCGTGCGGTGACCGCGCTGAGATTCTCATCAAGCGCCCCAGTGCCACTGCTACCGCAAACGATGACTGAACCGTCCGTACGCGGCACGCAATGCAACCATCTGACGCCTTGGGGGACAGGTGAAGAAATCAGTGGTTGACCACCATTGAACACCTGATTGTAGGAGCCGCTGAAATTGAGCACCGCAATCAAGCCATGAGAAACGTTCTTCACCGCCGCACCACCGGCCACAACGATTTTGTCGTCGACTATTGCCGCAACGTCCAGGCTGATCCATTGATCGTGGGGCACGTCCACAACTCCGTTGATGCCAAAGCCTGTGTCAATCTTGCCCGTAGCGTCGAAACGAGTAACGAAGGCGCCATGCGCACTCACCGCAAAGTAATTGCCGCAGATCACCACGGCGCCGTCAGCCTGGGTCGCGGCCGCTTGCGCAACGATGTCCGAAGGCGAAATCTCTGCAAGCTCTACGAACGCAAAGCCCGTGCCGTTGAAGGTCGTATCGGGTGAGCCATTCGGCTCGAACCTCAGAACGATACCTTTTGTCCGGCCGGAAGCATCCTCAACGGTACTGACCACGACGATTTTTTCGTCCAGTTGTTGCGCGACCAGCCCTGCTGCGCCAGCCCCTGCGGCACCGCTGGAAGACTTTTGCGCCAACGCGGTATATGCGTCTCCTCCCATCTTCTCGAAGGGAATGTAAAGCACACCTTGTTCCCCGAAAGACGTTTGCGGTTGTCCGTCCTCGCGCTGTCTGACCAGCACCAGGCCCGTCGAGTAATTCGAGCCTTCTGCCGTGTACTGAGCACGAACCAGCCAACCGCCATCGCTCAGCGGTGTAAACCCGAGGATCCGGCTCATGTAAAAACTTTCTTTCAGCCTGATCTCGACGTAGCCAGAGTCTTCCCCACCGAAAGCTGTGTCGAGAGCGCCGTTTTCGAGCAGACGAACGATCCGCGTGGGCGCACCCTCCGTCGAGAGGCGGACGGCAACCAACAGTTTATTTTGCGGTAGCGCCAGCAACGCCCTCACGTCATATCCCGAGAACCCGAGGAAGGGAAATCTGAGGATGCCATCTTCGCCAAAGGTCGGATCGTTATTTAAAGACGGTGTGCCCGCCAGATAGCGCACGAAATGCCCAGGGATTCTGGAAGGATCGGCATAGACGGAGAGCTCGATGCACACCACGATCCGACTGTCCTCCATGACGGCCACACCTCGCGCAAAGGCTGCCCCTGCGCTGTCTTCAAACAGCGCATGCCCCGTACCGTTGAAAGCCGTATCCGGTTTTCCATTAGCAAGAAAACGCGCCGTCACCATGGCTGATTCACCGTGACCGACAACAACGATCGAACCACCCACCTGCGAGGCATGCGTCCACGCCAACCCTTTCAGTAACGGCGAAAACAGCGGCTTGCCGCCATTGAACACAAGGTTTGCCGCGCCGCTGGTCGTGAACGCAGCGATCAACCCACCTTCAAGGCCACTACGCAAGGCTCGGCCCGCGACGATAATCCTGCCATCGCCTTCACGTACCGAAATCGATTGCAGAAAACTCTCGCCTTCGTCGTCGGGAATCAACACGGCCACGCCGCCGTTGAACTGACTGTCCAGTGCGCCATTTGTGTCCAGACGCGCCAGAAAAACTCCACGGCCTCCCGATTCGTCCTGGTATGCACCGCAGACCAGCACCTTGCCATCGGCTTGAACGGCGATGCCGTGGGCGGTACTCGATGTAGCGATCTCCGGAATCACATAGCCCGAACCGTTGAATGATTGATCGAGTGACCCATCCGCTTGCAGACGTATCACAACATTTACTGGCAGTGGCGCCTCATCAAAAAATACGGAATGGAGCAGGACGATTTTGTCGCCCACTAGCAGGGCCGCTGACCGCGATCGAGGGTGCGAAGTCTCAGAGGAGCGGGTGTTCGGGGGACTTGCCTTGCGCGGCGCGTTAGCGGGTTCGGGATTGCCGTAGTAGGAGATATACCGCATCCCGTTGGTGCCGAACGCTTCGTTCAGTTCACCGGTATTTTTCAGGCGGACCAATGCCAGGCCAACGTCATTGGAGGTAGTCGAGTAATACTGAAGGTGTATCAGCCAACCATCATCCTCAAGCGCATCGAGACCGGATACATAGCTGATCCGAGCACCTTGCAACGCTATTTCAACGAAACCTCTGCGCGCTGCACCGAAGGTCTCGTCCAGCGAACCGTCTTCATTCAGCATCGCAATGGCAACCGGAGCATTCGCGCCCGTTAAAGGTATCGCAACGAGTAATTTTGCATCGGGGAGCGCCAAGACTGCCGCCGCTTCGTCGCCCGCGATGCCGGGTATCGGTAACGTCAACACGCCATTGCGAGCAAATGTCGGATCGAGTGACCTAGGGGTAGAAATACTGTGTGTCTGCGTCATGAGCTTGTTCCATCAAGTTGGTGAGTCCCTTAACGCTGGAACTGGAACTTGAGTAGAGCATCGCCATGACGCACAAAACACCTGATAGAAATGACAGTCCGGCTGTCTTTACGAGCCGCAATGATGGCCTTACAAGACAAGCGCACCGTTATTCAGTGCGCGCGCATGGATCTGTTCAAGCCAGCACCTTCTTAAGCCTTAGCCTTAGCCTTTCTTGGCTTCAAATACTTCATCAACCCCTGAAACCACATCACCAGCGCCGGATTCCCCTTGAGCTGGATCGACTTGTCCTGAATCCCCTGCATAAACGCCAACTGCTTGTTCTTCGCCTGCATCGTCGCAAAGCCATAACCGGCATCTTTAAACGCAATCGCAAACGCCGGCTCTGCCACTACGCCAGACTTGCTGGTGATGCGCTGATCCTTGACCACGAAATGCCGCGCCACTTTCCCATCCAGCGTCTGCAGCTGAAACACCAGATCCTTGTCACCCAACTGCTGCTGGAACGCAGGATTTGTCCGGCTGGCCTTACCCATCAACAAACCCATCATCCACAGAAGAAAACGAAATTTCATGCGCACAGCCTCAAAAGGAAAATGAACGGCCGGGGCAGTGTAAGGGATTCGGACGATAACGCCAGTATCTGACTCTATTGGAAGAGGATGCGGACCATTTCCCGCACGATGACCGCCAAGTCACGATTCAGCGCTCGCCCACTGATCGTTCCCCCGCGCCGCGTGGGAATGCATCCCGAGACGCTCCGCGCCTCACCACTCACCTTTCCTACACCTGTTGAAACACATCCCTGTAGGAGCCGGCGAAGCCTGCGATCTTTTGATCTTCCGCCCCGCGAATCTATGGGAAATTTCCTGCAAAGTGCGGGGCTGTCCATGAACTAGGCGAGTTGGCTGGCTATCGATAGGCTCTGTGTGTCGCCGCAGATTGGCGATACGGACGTGCAAGTCCGGTTGGAGTACACATTGGTTATGGCAATTCGCCGAGCGTTTTCCTATGCTCGCGGATCGTTATGGCAGCTGTGTATGGGAGACCTTCGGGTCTGCCGGGTTACTCCACCGGTCTTGCACACCTATGCACAGCTGCCACCACTTTCGAAGTGCGAGCGAAACGGTGTCGGCTCCTTAAACTGGAGTAAGACCGAATGATCAAACCAACACCCAATCCCCCAGAATCCCCAGACGTTTCGCCCTACGAAACCCTGGAATCAAAGAAATTCCACGAAGCCGCCGAGCGCGCCCTCGACCACCATTTCAAACCAGCCGTCGAACCACATCCCAAACGTGAGAACGGCCTCTTCAAACTCTCCCCCGGCACCGACGCCGAAGCCCTCATGGCCAACGCCTCCGAAGATCTCCTGTCCATCAGCGTCATCGCCTGCGACCTCGCCGACGACCTCCACGGCTCCCGCCGCTCGGTGGCGCTGGCCCTGAGCAGAATGGCGGACGGTGTGCGACTGATGGTGGAAGGGACACTCGACCAGATTGAAGTGCGAAGCGTGGCGGCCAAGCCGTAGCGAGATTTGCGGATGGAAAAAAGGGGACGTTAAGTCCCCTTTTCTAAATCTCGATAACAAAAACTAGCGAAAGTCCTCTGCGCTTTTTGGGCGCGTTTCCAACCCCTGGAGCGCCGCCCGGTTTATGTAGGCATTCCCTCCCTCACCGCAATACTGCCGGAACACCGCCTTGTCGTCCTTGAGCACCGTCAGATAACTCAGAAAGGCTTGATTAACGAGGTAGGTATAAGCACCGTTTTTGAACTTGATGATGTTCAAGTTCACGCTGCCTTCCGAAGCGTTCACGACAAAGAATTTGCCCTTGGGCGGCAAAGCCGTCTTCGGATAGACCATCTCTATTTTGCTCGGCACGCCGTAACGGTACTGAACAAAACCGGCCGTGGGCTTGTTGTTTCCCCGTGCACAAACGGAAACCGTCTTACCACCCTCCAACGGGCAACTGAAGTAAATGTCTTCGTCATCTGAACACAACGTTCCATCCTGCCCGCCCTTCAAAGGCGCTGTTTCTTGCGAGACGCGTTCTGGTATTTGAGTGACATCCGCGCAATTGGACAAACACACCAGCTTCGAAAGCTCCGGAACATCACTTTCAGTAAACAGGTACGTCGCTGAACCGTCACGGTTGCGGGCGTGGTACACGGGAACACTGACGGCCAGCCCCTTGGCAGACACCGGCACCTCGGTATTCCGACCCGAGACGACCCAGCCTTCGGACATCCCGCACAACTCCTCCAAAGCGACATCATTGAACGGATCTTTCGTGGGCACGGCGAACGGCTTGGCATCACCTCGGCAGTCGTAGCCATGCCAATAGGGCCCGGTGTTCATATCAATGTCGATCGAGAAAACATAAGCGCCGTCGAGCACCACTTTTCCGCTGTCGTAGGTGAATACCAGCCAGCGACGCGACTTCGCCTGTGAGGAGTTTTCCTCCTCCAGGATGTAGCGCTCGCCATCTCGATACAGCCAGAAAACACTCATCGCTCCGGCCGATACCGGCCTTTCGGAGAGACGTTGCCCGGACTTAGCGTCTACAAGGAAATCGTCTTTCAGCGCCAGCGCACAGTCGCTGTCGGCGGCCATGCAAGACTCGAGTGACGGGAACATCGGCCCTGCCCCCACAGAGAAAGAACACAGCAATAACGCGATCAAGCCTAATCTTTTCAACTTGCCACCTGTTTCAAAGCGAGTAATCCATCACTTCTTCAAGCCACCAGCATTGCCCACGAACAAACCGATACTCGAATACATAATCGGTATCCGGTTTCTGCAGGATGGCGACGGCGTGATCACCCTGCTCTTCCTTGACGGTCAACGTCAGGCCCTGGGCCTCTCGCTTCGCCAGATCCGGGATTATTGGGAACTTGAGCTGATCACCGCTGAGACTGTTTTTTTGCATCTCGGGCTCGGGGTCGCCGGCCACGGTTGTGACCATTTTCAGCGGCTGTAGGACGAAGGCTTTCTGCAACTCCGCGCGTTCAGAGAAGGCTGAGAGGAATGTTGAAAAGTCGGGCGAGGGACACACTTCACCGTCGATCTTTAACGCTTTCTGGCGGATCTCCTGTTGCAGTTTCGAATCGGCAATGATTTTTGCATCAAGGTCTGCCAGACGCTTTTTGATACTAGTTGCATCCTTGTAGGCACACACAACATCGACGCCGTTTTCAAGGTCTCGGCCGTCTCGGCAATCCTGCAATTCGGGGTCTGGTGGATCACCGCGAAAAAACCGCAACGACAACTGTTCGCCCTGCTTGATGAGTGGCAATTCCAGCGTCCAATAGGTGTAGCCTTCGAAACCACCGTTTGCCTCTTTTTGCCTCATGAGCACGTAAAGGGACTTCCCCGCTCGCTCAGGGAATTTGCGTTCGAAAAAAAACACCGATGCGACTTCATCACCCACGAGCGGCGCCACAAACGAGAGTTCTGGCCTCGTGGCACTCATTGTCGTGTAGAAAACCTCCCCACCGGGAACGTAGGCACCTGTCGTCTGACCTTTGAGTGTGTTCTTCAAGAACAACACGGTGATCTTCTGCCCGCCCACCGTTGCCACCACCGGCGGATGCATTTGCTTGATGGTTTGCAGGTCATCCGCCGTTGCCGTTTGCGCGGTAAAACCGATGATCGATGCAAGCAAGCACACACAACTTGAAAACCTGTTCACTTCCATTACTTCCTTGTCGATCGACGAATTGATCAATCTTCAATAACTAGCGCGAGGGCATCACGATGACTCAGGTTCGCCACATTTCAGCGCTTTTATTTGCTCGTTCTTGATCGGAATCACACAGGCGCGACGCTTCTCACCGGGCGCGCGAAGCTCCGTAGTGCTTAACGTCAGGTGCAGACCGTCATCTGTAAATACAGGGGCCTCGAATCCAGCATCGGCGTAACCGGACTGGAATGACTTGCCGTCAAAACTGCAGAACCGCGTCAATGACAACACTCGCCATCCACCGTCAGGCGCGAGAATTTGGACCGTCAAGCATGGGTTGTCGAACGAGTAGAGATAGCGCGCGACTACATCCTGGTAACGCTTCGCGCCGGATCTGGACACCTTATTCATATCAACCACATCACCCGAGTCATCTGCCACGATCCTGTCCAGATATGCAGCGCGTTCCAGGCTCATTCTGATGATGCAGCTATCGACGGTTGTAGAGTGAAGCGCCGTATCAGGGTCGATATCCGTGGCTTCGAGCGGGCATGTGGTATCGCGCAACTTGATCCACGCACGCTGTGACTCTCTGGCGATGGCCATGAAAGCCTTGCCCTGTTCAGGGTCGCGTTTTTGCTGAACCTCAAACCTTGCCATCAGCTTTTTGTAGCTGGCATTGAGGTTGGCGTCGGCCCGCTTAAGTTCGGCCGCCACGCATTGATTAAATTCCAAGCTAGAGGTAATGACTTCGCATTCGTCCTCGGCGTGCGCATATAACGCGCATAGCATCCCAAGAGGTAACGCGATAAAGCGGACAATCCTGTTCAATTTTTCATTCCTTGATGTGCAGTTCGCTCAATGACTCGTTGCGGAACTTTCTGCGCCTTGCCGTCGGCGCTCATCGCGTCGCGGTACTGACTGTAATAGCGTTGCGCTTCGTCTGTACGATCGAGGCGCCAGAGTGAATCGGCGATGTTCAACATCAGCACCGTGCGTTTACCAACGGCCTCAACGCCGCGATAAAACTTCAGCGCCAACTCATCTCTACCGCCCTCGGCCAAATAGAAGGCCAAGTCGTTAAAAGCTTGAACATTGCGCGCTGGTGGGTGACAAGCCATATAGGACTCTGGACTTATAGTGCGAAGATTGAATGCGAGTTCTTCCACGCGAGATTGCGGCATCTCAATATTTGAGACCTGCTTCAATAAGTCCTTTGGAGACGGCGTCTGCAGGACGAGGTCAGGCGCATCCTCTTCCCCGGAAGTCCACCGATTGCCCTCCCACTTGCCGTAGCAAAACCTGGCTGCAGGCTGACTGAGCACGCAACCGGTCTCCATCGAAATGACCCCGCAACCAGTTTCCTCTGTCGGGATTTCTTCACCCTCCTGGCCAATGACAACGCCATACAGAGTCTGAAGGAGGAGCAATGTTTTCTTGTCGGGACTTAACCAAGCCTCATGCGTTTCAGTACCCACCGCGGGTACATAGAGGGGAAACGTTTTTCCATTGGCGGTAAACGAGGCAACCGCCGACTCCGCAGCGGGCCTGCCCCATGTCTTGTCCTTCAGCGTCACTAAGTGCCCGCCAACCCCCACGATCTGAATATTTTCAGACAAGGCATTGGCTGAAACTAACAGGCCCATGACAAACATCAACCGCTTAAGACTGCCCGCGAGAAGACGGTTCATCTACTCACTCCTCATCCATCGGCGACGATTCCACGTCGGTCATGCTCAGCAGTCGAAATTCATTGTTCACAAACTCGTAGTAACGATCCCGATTACCACTTTCCAAAGCATTCCCCTGCGCATCTTCTTCGCCGTCGAGCGTGATGCCGGAGACGATGATCAAGCGGCTGTCGGGCTGGTAAACCATGCCGAAGTTGCTGCCGTCGTAAGCATTCGGCAGACCGCCAACGACTTCCCCAGTCTGAGCGTCCAGCACTTCGCCGCAAATGGCGCTGCCGCCACAGCCGAGCCTGTGCAGGATGTAATGGCCGGCGAAGTTGACCTTGCCTTTCAGGGCTTGCACCCGCGCTTGGTCCATCATTGGGCTGCTGTTTTCTTGCGGCACCAGCTTATGGTTGGGGCCGGTGAAAGCGGGCGTGACGGTGTAATCCTTGAAGGCTGGATCGACCGCGAATGCCATGGACGCGGCAGCCAATATCAAGCTGCCGAGAAGAACCGAAAATCCTTTCACGCTGTAGCTCCATCTATGCAATGCATCATCAACATCCTCACTCGAAGGTGATGCTCCGCACTGCTGTTTTGATTTTTTCAAATCCCTCAGCGCTTATCGCCAACGGGGCTGATGAGCCCGACTCTGCCGAACCAATCAGCACCTGTTCGTTATGCATAAGGCAGAAGGTGATGCGACTGAACAGACGTCGACTCTTATCGTGATAACCGATGATGAATCCTGACGACTTTGTCCCGTCCAGCGACTCGAACGTGTAGGTTTGCGGATCCCCCGCCAACAATGTCGGGCTCCAGCCGTGATCAGTCAGAGTTGCCGGACACTTGAGGTCGTTGGCTTCACGCAACAGCTGCACCTCAATCGAGTCATCAGACGGCAACTTCTGAGCAGTGAGGGCGGAAAAATTCTCCGCGTTTTCACACATAACACCAAACCATGGCTCGCTCAGACCTGCTGACTTTTCGAAATTCCACTCAGCGGTGTTTGAGCTTGACGCCTGCCACAATTGCGGCGCGTTCAATGTGTTTGGAAGTTGTTTTGTCGCAACGAATACCAGATCAGGCGAATTGAACTGCAGCCATTGATCTTGCGTAAGCGTCATCGAAAACCGGCAGGGTGTCATCACGACCAAAGCGGTGATTGGCCCTTTAGCCGCCTGCGATTGACCGGAAGCATTACCGACCAACACGGTCTTGTCGGCAATTGCATGACTAACCTGCGTGAGTGCAAAACCAAACAGCAGTCCGCGTAGGTATCGAGGTTTTATGAGACTTATCGGTGATACATCAGCCACGGCTCGGGTCGCTCGATACGATCTCGCAAATGCCTTTCCGACAGTCATGTCGATAGAGCCAAAATAGCGGCGGCAACAATGCGAGCAGCGCAAAACCGTCAAGCCACAGGTGCGACCAAACCTCCTTTTGCGCTGACAGCCACATGTCCTGCGGCGCCCATAACAGGATGCCTGCGATCAACCAGCCCCACACTGCCGGGTTTTTCAAGCGATTGCCCAAGTGCACCAGCGCGAGCATATACAGCGAATAACTTTGCAGCGTCGCGCCGAACAGCGCGAGCCACCAGACTTGTTGTTCGTGGCCGGCGGTGGGTACTGCGTCGGTGCCCCAGAACGACAGTTCGAGAACGTGCAGATAGCCGTCGAGTAAACCGGAATGCCCGGCCCAGGTCAGGGTGAGTCCGGCGAGAATGTGCACGATTGCGGCGGCGTATAGCCAGAGCACTAGCGCTGGGCGAAGGGAGTTAGAGGGGGCTGGCATTCCGTGTCCTGAGCGCATTCCTTGGGGGTGGGGAGTTTAAAGGAAAATCGCAGTCGTCAGATGCTCAAAAACTAAACGTTTTACCGGACGGATTCAGACTCAACGACTGCGAAAACGCATCAGACATGACCCGGCATTTCAGATGCAGTGACTGGCCTTGATCGGTTCAGCGCCCTGCGATCCCAATCGACCCACGTTGAAGATGCCCAACTGATTACCTTTGTCAGCCGCCATCTGATAACAGGCTAACGCCCGGGACATATCCTTCGCTCCAAACTCGCCACCTTCAAAGGTCGAGGCCAGATAATTCATCGCGTCTGTGGAACCCATGGTGATCGCCCGAATGACCTGCTCTTTCGCCTGCTCGGGATGGAGGCAAGGGCCGTTATAGTCGGTGGAGTTTCCTGAACAAAGAAACGTGGCATAGGCCAGCGCGCCACTTGGTATTTTCGAGGCCGCTTTGAACAACGCCTCTACCTTGCTCGTTTCCAACTGAGACGCCATTTGCGAAAGACTCAGGCTTGCCGCCGACAGGCTCGCCTGTGCATCACCCGACTCTGCAGCACACACGAAATTTTCCAGCGACGCTTCAATCAGCTCTACGGTCAGCGGATATTGCTCAAGAAACCCAAGCCCACCTAACGCTTCGGCACGTTGATAACAGAAGTTCTCGGCGCGGCTCATTCCCGGGTTATCTGTTGCGACAAGATCCTTCTCACTGATCGACCAATCCTCAATCCCCTCAAGCACCCAGCACGCCTGACGAGAGAAGTTGAAGATTTTCACATTGCTGTTACCCGCCCGTTTATCCACAACGTTGACGTGACTGTCGTCGACCTCTTCGATCTCGACTCCAGGTGTCTTGCCGGGTGTGATTGCAGCCATCAGCGGATAGGTGAACGTTGTTCCACTAACTCCCGAGGTCGAAGGCTCAAAGGTACTTCGATCCTTCCCAGCTACCGGTTTCAACACCAGCGACTTGACCGTCATTGCAGTCAGACGGCGCTGTGATTCGCTGTTGGCGGAAAACGCTGTCAGGAACGGCGCGAACTCCTCCGAGGGGCAAGCGTCGCTGGTGGGAGCCGTCGAAGCGTTCTTGTCGGATGAAAGTACAGGGACGATCTTGTCCAGATACTCCGAACGCTCACGACTCATTCTGGCGATACACGAGTTAACGGCGAAGACATGCGCCGGCATCCCCGTCTCGATTTCGAATGCCTCCAACGGACAATTCGCATCGCGCAATTTCAGCCACGCACGCTGCGACTCTTTGACCTTCGCGGCGTACTCCGCGCCCAATGCCGAATCTGCTCGATAGTCAGACTCAAGTCGCGTCATTAGCTGCTTGTAGCTGACATTCAACTGCGTATCGGCAGCCTTCTTCGCCGCCTCCGAGCAGGGCACCATTTCCAGACTTGAGGTGACATGGCTGCAGTCGTCCTGCGCATAGGCAGCTGAAGCCGGCAGCAATACGGCCAGCAGGGTTAAAACAAAACGGTTCACTGTGTTCATCCTTGAGTCATTCAGGTTTTGCGTTCGGTGAATCGGGTGATGCATTGCTTGGGGATGTTCATTTCCCAGTAAGTGCTGAGCAACGCTTTGCGTTTTTTGTCGACGCGCAGGTTAACGAAACCATCGCCGCAGTCCGGCTGTAACTCTTCAACCGTGCCGGTTTTGGCTTGATAAATGAACACCCGGTAGTAGTGGTAAGTGCCCATGCCGTCATCGAGTTGCCAGATCGCGAAATCCTGGGCGCCGTCAAAATTGAAATCGTCGAACTGCACGTGGAGTTCGTTTTCGGCTTCAAAATCGATTGTCCGCGACTCGCTGTGCGCTTCGCTTTTAACCGCGATGTTCAGTTTGGAGCCTTCGAGAACCAGCGTCGCGTCGACGCCTTTGGTTGGGCTGAACGTGGTGGTTTCGGCTAACGCCGGGATCGTCCACATCAGGCCGAGCAGTGATACCGCTAGAGTTTTGAATTGCATGTGCTCGCCCTACTCCTCCCCGTGAAACGCGGCTCGTCTCAATTGCAGTTTTCTCGAGATTTCGCTGCCTGCGGAATACGTTCACCCTTTCCGTTCATTGTCATTTTAGCGATGTATTCCTTATAAAGCGGACATGCGTCGGACTTCATTCCGATATCCCAATAAGCATCTGCCAAATTCAATGTTGCAACGACTCTCTCCGGAAACTTTTTATGAATCCCCCTCAAAAGCAAAGCAGCTAAAACATTGTTTTTGCTACGATACAAATAATAAGCATAGTCATTTAGAGGCCCGACATTATCATTGGAAATTATCAACGTTAGCTCATACACCAGCTCTTGAGGAATACTCCTCCTTACCTTGTTACCGCTATCATCGAGCCCATAAAATAATTCTCCTTTTTCGCCCTGAGGAAGCTTACCAAGAATATATTTGAAGTCTTTCCTGATTTCTGCAAGCTGATCCTCATTACTCAAATAGCTAAAATCGGGCCCATTTTCGGAGAACTGAGAAAACAGGGTGCAACACGCCACACGCTGAACATTAAACTTTTGCGGAAATAGTGCTTCAACTGGTACCTTCTCACCACCCAAGGTATATTTTTCATTTCTACTAGGTTCCGCCCAAGTAGATTTTTTATAGAGAACCCAGTCTTTCCGCGCAGAATTCCATTTAAAACTATACTGCGTAAGATCAGTATTACGAGTATAAAAATCCAGTAACAACGAAAACTCACCTGGTAGATAACCTACAGATAACCCACCGTCTCCAAGTTCAAAAACCCCCGAAACTGACTTATTACCACCACCAATATCTATAGTAATTCGCGAAATTGTACCGTCATCCTCAAGTGGTCTAACACCATACGGATCGCAGATTCCATCCCCATTCAGGTCAGCCTCGCAGCTAGAGCTCGCATTGACCACTGACGCCAGGAGCGCGAAAACTAAAAAAGCTACCACCCTCATTCTAAGGTCCCCTCAAGTGCAACTATGCCCGGTTCGGCGTATTGTTTAGCCGCTGAAAATAAAAATGGACAACAAAGGAGACAGATTTATTTGGGCTCAACGATAAAACAAACGGATAAATAAATCCGCCCCCTTTACCAGCCCCCTTTACCACCTGACTTAAATTGCCAATGTGGTGACGTATGCGCTGGATCATCTGGAAGAATAGATGGCGGTGAAGCAGGAAGTAACACCGCAAGAGGATACACGGGACGGATTCAGCTAAAAATGAACCGCCCCGTTTTCTCTATTGCCGCGCGCACAATTTTTAATATTTTTTGTCCTGCAAGCCAAAGTAATTTTTAATGCTAGCCGCATCTTTATAAGCACAGACCACTTTATTTCCCGTAACCAGATCTGCCCCCTCCATACAGTTATCTAGAGCTGGGTCAGGCAAATCGCCACTAAAATGAAGCAAGGATACACTTCTGCCATTTCTCCTTATTGGAAATTCCATTACCGAATAAGCAAAACCGTCAAATGCCGAGTTCGACAATTTTCTTTTTGTCAACACAAACATAGATTTTCCGGCTCTCGCAGGAGACTTCCACTCGTAGAAAAATACAGAAGCGATCTGATCCCCCTCAACCTTCCAAACATAGTTTAGAGAGGGTTTACCGGAGCTCAATGATGAGTAATATATTTCAGCATCGGCAACATGCTCTTCTTTAGCTATCGCCTTCAGACTATTTTTCAAAAAAAATACAGCGATCTTTTCTTCGCCCAAAGAGGCTACTACCGTAGGATGGAATTCACCTATTGTGGGTGCGGCATCCGCAAACACATTGGACGCTACGAAGCCAAAAGCTACAAACGGAATAAAATGCCGATTAAATAGAGTTAAATATTTTTTCAACTTTATATATCCTTTTGAGGAAAAAATGGAACAGACCACGTTTTTCGGGCAATTACTAAAACCGTGGTCTGTCCCCATTTCACCCCGCAAACTAGAACCTGTTTGAATCCGAATATACGGAACAGATCTATTTATACGCCGCACCAAAGTCAAAGCCGCTGAGCGCAACACCGCAAATAAATCCGTCACCTTTTCTCAATTAACTATTCTGATTTACCTTCATATTTTTTGGTTTCCGAATTAAATGTCCACGCATGAGGCGTAGTTAACGCTTGCTTCCCTTTATAGCGAATATTCCCATCGCCATCTCTTTGATAGGAGTAGACCTGAATGTCTTTAAACCCGCCCGCAGCCACAGGAGACTTCTCTAAGACCTCAACTCTAGCAAAATAATCACCTCCAACGAATTTCAAATAACCCTTACACTGAATTAGAAATCCATAAGTCATTTCCTTGCTAGAACCTTCGCTATCATAGGAAGAAAATATAAAGTCCTTAACACCATCACCATTGAGATCGCCGTTATAAACCACCTTCCCCTCTTGGACGGAAAATTTTTCGCCATTTACTCTCGACAATACATCTATATTTTCTCCACCATCAGACCATTGTGAAATAAAATGCTTCGCTCCTCCCGGAGCATCACATACATCAATAGTGGCAGCGCTAACTACAGGAGAAAATATTAGAAAAGCAAAAAAATATCTCACAATTAAACTTCCAATACAAAGGTATTCCTACCTGTCCTGACGGAGCCCTGAGGCTGATTCGCACCAAAGTTGATGCTCGTGGTGATCGTAGAGTTAATTACAGCCGCAGCCGCTAACAACTTCGCTGTTAAAGCTGTTTCATGTGCATCCCCCCAACTAGACACCGCACCCGACCAGTTAACTCCGGCAGTACCGTTTATTGCCTGCTGTATGACAGGGGTGATTTTTTCAAAGTCATCATGTACGACATGAGATGGCCGAAATACATGCCACCGAAGAAGAATAGCCACAGACTTCTCCGAAGTAAAGACTTTGCCTAAGGTACTATTTACAGTAGTGGCTCCGACATGAAAAGTGACTTCTTTTTTTAAGATATCCGTCACTCGAACTTTAGCCATCGACCACATCGCAGTCTTGTAATCCTGTAGAGTCCGGCCCGACATGCTCATCCTGTAGAACCAATGCCAAGTCTTTAAATAGTGCGCCTCTTCTTTCGTTTTCGCTAACTCATCAAATTCGGTATCTGCATGAGCATCTTGACCTTTGACAAAGGTGTCATTCGTCAACTTAACCCAACCGGAATAAGTCTTCACTTCATCAGAATACAAACTCGAGCTACCCCAATCATGTATTGGATAAAGACCAAAATTACCGAATGCCTTATTGAAAGCTTCATTACTTTTATTTTTCAGATAAGCAATAAACCCTACAAGCTCTCCCTTGCCATACTTTCCACTTTTAAACAAACCCATAGTCCAGTGACATGGCCCTGCGGAGATCAACGCATTATCCCACGCATTCAATACATCAAAACGCCCAAAGCATTCAGCTTCTGCTACAACTCGGACGGTACGGTATGTTGATAACGCGGCTGTATTAAGTTGCGTTGAATTGACTTCAGCACCAGTAATATTTTTAACCGACATTTCTGCTTCAGGAGACCAACTATGCGCCTTTGTAGCATTAGGTCCACCAAACCCACTTGATTCGTAATACCCTACAGATTGATAGTCTGATTGATTCTTCCCTGCCGGAAATTCAAAATAATCAGTAAAATCCCTCACTAATACTCGCGGAGCTCCAACAGTAAAGTCTTTATCGGCCCAAATATTACAACCAGCCGCAGCCAAATTAGTTCTAGCACCCTGGGCCAGGGTCCAAGCTTCGAAAACAACAGGACATCTGTAATCATTATCAAGCCAATGTTCTATAGCTGCCCTTGTCTTCTCATTCACCACTCCGCTTATTGGCCCATCGTACTTCTCGGAATTATCTACAGACTGAAGACTGTCAACGTAATAACTTGCTGGAGAGATTGTAGAGCCGGTTACACTAGGAGCCTTCCCCGCCTGCGCCACAATCGCTGCAGAACTATCAAAATACACATCTAAATTGTTTATTTTTACTGGAGATCCTGCCTGATCCAGTAACAGTTGCCCCTGCTTTTCCGGTCTTACACAGGCGACCTTATTCATAGATGCATATATTTGAAACTCTCTAACAGCCCAACCAGTGCGCGCACCAAATCCGCCGTCCGGCTTTCCAACTATCGAGAAACCTAGTGCAACTAGATCCTCTTGAAGTTTTCTAACATGCTCAGGAACAGCGAGCGCTGCACTACTCCCTAAAAACGCTGCTGTTGTTTCGGCATTAAGCACAGTTAAAACGGGATTGTCATTCCCCCCCCATCGTGGAGGCTTATTTTGCGCAGGTTTTCCATCGTGATCTCCACGGCGGAGGTCAAAATTACCATAGGTCATTCCTTGCTCCCTCAAGCAATGTGCTGTTCTTGGAGCCGCTTGATATCAGCAGCCAATAGATAATCTTTGTCTGTTATTTCGCAAGAGCGATGGAAACAACGAGTGGCATATTTAGTTTTCGGGCCGTTCTCACCATCTATCTTCCCATTATAAAACCCAAGATTCTTTAACCTAGACTGGAGTCCCTTAATGTCCGAAGCGTCGGATTGCGCACTTAAGTCAAGCTCCCAAATCCACGGCTGAGAATCTGTTCCAAATGGATAAAACGTAAGTTTCCCTTTTTTTGCGGCTGGAGGAACTGGTTGATCTATAAAACCATCCGCAGTGGTTGTGCCTTTATAGGTCACTCCATCAACCTCCAACACATACGGTTGGCCTCCGATTCCCTTTTTCTCATAGGGACGCTTCATCTGAATTCGGAAGCTCTTTTTCTCGGATGCTGGCGGAGGAGGTGGCGGCGCATTCAATAACGCCTGATCCATCAAACTCCCCGCCTTATCCTTATCCGCCGCCCCCGGAAGCACCGGCGGCTTAATCCCGATCCCGGTCCCCGACCCAGCCGACCCGCCAGCATTAATCTTCACCACCGGCCCAACCACCGTAACCCCACCGCCATCGAGCTTGATAAAGCTCCCACCCCCAAGAATGGTCAGCTCCGTCCCCGCCTCAATAACAATCTTGTCCCCAGCCTTGAGGTGAATCTCTTTCCCCACACTCGTCAGCTGCGCAGTCCCCAGCTTCACATGCTGGTTCTGCCCCACCGTCAGGTGATCATCCAGCTTCGCTTCAACTTTGCGATCGCTGATGGTGGTGCGGTGTTCTTCAGCCTTCAGCTCGGTGTAAGTGTTCTTAACCACCGTGTCATGACGTTCATTCCCGACCCGAATCTTCTGATCATGCTCTACGTTTTCATCCCAATCGCGCTGCGCATGAATGTAGATCTGCTCCGCACCTTTCTTGTCTTCGATGCGCAGCTCGTTGTAGCCACCGCCCCCCGGAGAGCTAAGGGTTTTGAACACACTGCGAGTCTTGTTCGCCGGCAGTGCATACGGCACCGGGTTTTCCTTGTGGTACAGGCAGCCGGTCACCAGCGGTTGGTCGGGGTCGCCTTCGAGGAAGGTGACGAGGACTTCCATGCCGATACGCGGGATGGAGATGGCGCCGTAGCGGTCGCCGGCCCAGGAGCTGGAGACGCGCAGCCAGCAGCTGGTTTTGTCGTCGGCCTGGCCTTCGCGGTCCCAGTGGAACTGGACTTTGATGCGGCCGTATTGGTCGCAGTGGATTTCTTCGCCTTTGGGGCCGGTGACCATGGCGGTCTGGCTGCCGAGCACGCGCGGTTTCGGGTGTTCGAGGGCCGGACGGTAGAACACGTCCCACGGGGTGGCGAGGAAGGTGTTGCGGTAGCCTTGGTGGAAGTCGTCTTTGTTGTCGGTGGTGTCGCTGGTCACGCCTTCTTCGAGGACTTGCGGCTGTTTGCCTTCGTGGAAGAGTTCAGTGAGCAGCCACAGGTCGTTCCACTCGGTGCGCGGGTGGTCGGACATTTCCATGAAGTGGCCGCTGACCAGTTTGGTCTGGTCGCCGCGACCTTCGGCCTCGACGGTAGTCGGCGCGGTGGCGTTCGAGGGCGCGCTGGCTGAGGAACTTGCCACGGGCGCGGTCGATGAAGCAGCCGGGGTAGTCGTAGTCTTCCAGATCTGGTTCGGCGTCTTTGCTATCGAGAGCGCCTTCGGGTTTGTACGCAGCTTCCATTTGCAGGCGCGGTTTTTCGAAGTCGTAGTCGCGGCGGGTGGTGCGGCTGGTGCGGGTTTCCAGGCGCAGCTTGAAGCCTTTGATCACCGGTTCTTCGGCGACCATGCCGCTACCCTGCACATACGCGGTGGGCTGACCGAGTTTGCGGAACACGGTCTGGTCGTCGCCGAACACCAGCAGATGGCCTTTGTCGCTGTGCTGGAAGTGATAGTGAATCCCCTCCTCCTCGCACAGGCGCTGGACGAAGTGCAGGTCGGTTTCGTCGTACTGCACGCAGTAGTCGCGATCCGGGCACGGCTGGCTGAGCTGGAAGTTGTAAGCGTTGCCCTTGATGCCATGTTCTTCGAGGATCAGCGCGATGATTTTCGGCGCCGACATCTGTTGGTAGATGCGCTGGTTGGTGCGGTGATGCAGGTATTGCAGTTGCGGCACCATCGACACTTTGTAGCGGGTCAGGCGCTTGCCGGCATCGCCTTGAGCAACTCGGTAGATCTGGCCGTGGATGCCCGAGCCTTGTGGATCGAACGCCAGAAATGCCTGCTTGTGCAGCAGTTGTTCGAGGTCCAGATCCGGGTTCTCGCTGACCAGTTCGAGGTCGAAGCGATACGGCTGGCTGATGCCTTCGGTGCCGGTGAACGACAGCACTTGCAGGTCGCCGACGTAGTCTTCGACCTTGAGGCTGAAGTGGGTTTCGTTAGCTGGGTTGAACATAAAGTGCTCCCTGTTCGAATGTCATCCGTTACGCCCGAAGTCGCAGACGTTGCAGCCAGGACGAAGTGGCGCCCAAGGCGTCACGCAATTGTTGGGCAGTGATGCTGCGTTCTGCCGGGTCGAAGCTCAGCGCGGTTCGCAGCGCTGGCCAGCCGTGTTTCGGTAAATTCGCCGGGGCTTGCAGTTCGCGCTCCAGGTGCTCGTCGCGGGCCTGGGTCGAGGGCAAGCGGCGGAACGGGTGTTTGCCGCCCGCCAGTTCATAGATCACGCAGGCCACGCCGTACACGTCCGCGCTGGCCGACAACGGTTGGCCCTCAAGCAGTTCGGGGGCGGCGTAGCCCGGTGTCCAGGCGTTGAAGCGTTCGCGGCTCAGGTGCGGCAGGCCGGGCATCACGCCCTCCTCTGCCTGACCGAGGCCGAAGTCAAAGAGACGCAAGCCGTCTTCGCTGAGCATGACGTTGCTCGGTTTCATGTCACCGTGCAGCACGCCGCGACCGTGGGCGTAGGCCAGCGTGTCGAGCAGCGGCAGGACGATGTCGCGCAGTTCTTGCCACGGCAGGCCGAGGGGCCGCTCGCAGAGCAATTTGTCCAGGGTCAGGCCACGCATGTATTCCATGGTGATGAAGGCCCGCTGGCAGTCGGTGTCGACTTCAAAGGTGTGTGCACGCACGACGTTGTCGTGGCGCAGGCGTCGGGTCAGGGCGAACTCGCTGTAGAGCAAGGCACTGGCGTCCGGCGATTCGGCAAATTCTTCGCTGAGGATTTTCAGCGCAATGTAAGGGTCGGGATCACCGAACTGTTCGTGCAGCAGATCCCGCGCCCGGTAAACGGCGCCCATGCCACCGGCCCCGAGCAAACGCTCGAGGTGGTAGCGACCGGCGAGTACATCCGGCAGTGCACCGATGCTGGCCTTGGTCGGCGCCAGCAAAGGCTCTGCTTTGTTTTCCTTGGCGAAGGCGAAGTAGGTCAGGTTGTTGGCCTGCTCTTCGCTCATCAGCAAGTCATCGACTGAGGATTCGATTTCAGTCATTGGCGGATCACCACGGCTGTCAGGTTGTCGCGCGCGGCGCCACGCAGGGCGCCGTCGAACAACCGTTCCAGCGCCACGTGCGGCGCGCTGAGGCTGAGGGCGTTGCCGAGGGCATCGCTGCTCAGGCCCTGATACAAACCATCGCTGCAGAGCAAAAACGCATCGCCCGGATAGACCTCGAGTTCGAGGACATCCAGGGTCAGTTGTTCGGCGGCGCCGACGGCTCGGGTCAAGGCCTGAGCCGCCGGGTGTGCCGCCGCTTGTTCGACGCTCATTTGTTGCTCGTCGATCAGTTGCTGTTGCAGCGAATGATCCTTGGACAGTTGATACAAACGCTGCCCACGCCACATATAGCAACGACTGTCGCCGGCCCAGATGCAGGCCGCGCGATTGCCTTCCACCAGCAGCGCCACGACGGTGCTGCCCATGATGCTGTCGTGACGTCCGGCGGTGACCGTCAACTCCTGCCCCAAACGCCGGTTCAGCCAGTGCAGGCACTGGCGAATGGCTTTGAGGCGTTCGTCGAAGTCCTCGTGTTGCGGCAGTTCAGCCAGGCTGGCGACGATCAACTGGCTGGCGATGTCGCCACCCTGATGACCGCCCATGCCGTCCGCGACCACCCACAGCCCCTGCTGTGGCGAGTCGAGGAAGGCATCTTCGTTGCGCGCCCGCACCTTGCCCGGGTCGGTACGCGCCGCGCTGCGCCAGGCACTGGCCACCAGCATCAGAGCTGCACCGGCATACGGAAGGTGCGCAGTACGCCCATGTCGAACGGGTTCGGCGTGCGCTGGCTGGTCAGCAGGTAGTTGGCGCGCAGGCCACCTACATCGGCTTTCAGCACCAGCACATCGCGACCGGTCAGGTACTCGGTCTGCATCAGGTCGAACAGACGGAACAGCGACCATGGGCCGGAGTTCTTCTCGATGCCGATCGGGCGCCCGGCCATTTTGTCCATGACCAGACTGGTGCGACCGTCCTCAGCATCGGTCGGCCATTTGAACGACATTGGCAGGATCGGACCGTGGCGGTATTCCATGGTCTTGTCGCCGAACTTGAACTCGGAACGGCTGACCGCCGGATCGAGGGTGTACGGCTCCAGTTTGAACTGCACGGTCGGCTCGGCCGGGTTGATCGAGAAGAAGCTCTGACGAATCGTCAGCGCCGCCGCCATCTGGTCCAGATACATTTTCGACACCGGCAGGCTGTGACCGTCGACGCTGCGCATGCGGTAGTTGCCCGGATCGCCACTGACGAACGGACGCATGTAGCTGTCGAAGAAGCGGTCGACGGTGCCTTGCGCGCGGAAGAACTCGCGGAAATCGCTGATCGCTACGTCGCTGGTGCTGCTGGCGCTGAACGGATAACGCTTGCTGATGGTTTTGCCATACACGCTGTACAGCTCGTTCTGATAACGGCCGTTCAGGTATTGGTAAGCATCGTTGAGCACCAGGCGCCACGAGTCTTCGGCCAGCACGTTGAACCACACGCTGAGCGGACGCGGCAGACGGCTGGACGCATTGCGCAGGTTGGTCAGCGCATCACGCTGGCCGCTCATGCGGGTTTTCGCCATTTCGAACGCGGCTTGTTCCGGCGTGCTGGAACGGGCCAGACCGGCGAGTTGCAGTTGCAGGTCGTTGAGCGCGCTCAGTGCAGGCGTCAGGTCCGCCGCCGGGCCGTTGTTGTCATCGAGCAAACGATGCAGCGGTTCGAAGCGACGTTGCAGCGACTTCTTCGCGGTGTCCGGCAGGGTCTTCGCCACGTTCAGCGCCGAAGCCTTGTCCGCGACAGCCGAGGCCAGTTTACCGACTTTACCCAGTTTGCCTTTCTGCCCGGCCAGTGCATCAGCAGCGTCGCCAGCTTCTTCGACAGGATCTGCAGCGGCCTGGAAGCGCGTGTTCTCACGCACTTCAGTGAGCAAGGCCAGCACCGGCGAGTTGGCCGAAGTCAGGCCCGCCAGTTGTTCGGCGCCTTCACCGGCGTCGCTGATTGGCGGCAGGGCAACCTGGCCAACGGCTTCGCTCCAGTAATTGGCGTAGTCGCGGAAATACAACTGCTCCAGCTCGACCATCAGACGGCGCAAGTCCATGTCGCTGATGCCGGCGCCTTCGCCGAGTACCCAGTTGTCACGCAGGATGTCGGTGACCAGCGCCGAACCCTGCACCGAGAAATACTGCTGATAACCGGTTTGCGTGTAGAAACCCGGGATCACGTATTCGGTGCCGATAAACAGCGAGCCTTGTGGACCGAGGTGTTGGCTGAAGCGGTAGTCCGGCAGATTACGCGCCTGCTCGCGGAGCATGCGGTAAACCACGGTAGCCAGCGATTCGCTGCGCAAGACCTGACGCGCCTGAGTGACCAATTGGTCGTTCAGCGGGTAGATAAACGGCTGCTTCAGCAAACGCTCAAGATGCGCATTCAGACCGTTCTGCACCGCGGTATTACCGGTGTAGCGCGTCGACCAGTCAGTGCCGACCCAGTCCTTCAGCCACGCGGCATCGCGACGGTCTTTCATGTTCAGCATCAGGTACGCGCGCAGGCTGTTGAGCAGGCGGTCGCGGTCCTTCATGTTGGCGCGGATCTGCCCTTCGAGCATGGTTGCAACCCGTGGCAGCAGTTGCTTTTCAAGCTCGCGCTCGTAAGCCTCTTTGACCACTGGATTGACGTCTTCACCCTGATACAGACCGCCACGTTCGTGGTACGAAACGTCGCCCTTCTTCGGGAACACCTGTGTCGCAGCGTAGCTGGTATCGAGGGTTTTCAGCACGCCCATGGCGTCATCACGCGGCGACAATGCCGTGCGTTGCTGCGTCCAGTTCTGCGCCAGATTGCGCAAGTTTTCCAGACGCTCGTAGTTGGCCGAGAAACCGCCCGCCCATAGCATGCCGAACAGTGCCAGTGCCGCCAGTGCGCCGACGTACAACGCACGTTGGCCCCAATGAATACGGCTGCGTTCGCGCTTGTCCAGACCGGCCAGATCGGACTCAGGGAAAATCACCTGGCTGAACAAGTGGTGGATAAACCGCGAACGACCGCTGCGCAGGGTCGGCAGCACGCCGGCGCTCATGCCGAGGCTGGCGCCGATGCCGGCGGTGCTCGCATCCATCTCTTGGGTCAGGTGCGGCGCACTGGTCAGGTAGAAACCGCGCAGTTGCGTGGCACGCTGATAACGGTTGCCGGTGAACGCCATGTCGACGAACAGGCACAGGCGCTCGCCGATCTGCCCCAGTTGATGCGGGAAGTCGAGGATGCGGCCACGGCGCTGAGTGTCGCGCTCGGAGTGCATGCGCATGATCACTTGGCTGTTGAGGCGACGCAGCAGTTCTTCGAACTCGTTGCGCAACACAGCGACGTCGGTGCCGACCTGATCCTTGCGGAAACTGGTGCCGAGTACCTGATCGCTTTCTTCGCGAGTCAGTTGATCGAAGAACTCGTCGAAGCCGAGCAGCTTGTCAGCCTTGCTCAGGACCAGATAGACCGGCACGTCGACGTGCAGTTTCTGATGCACGTCTTGCAGACGGCCGCGAACCTGGCGTGCGAGGGTATCGATGTCTTGCTCACTGCCGCCAAGCAGGGTTTCCACCGGAATGGTCACCAGCACGCCGTTCAACGGACGCCCGCGACGACGCTTGCGCAGCAGCTCCAGCAACGTCGTCCAGGCACCGCCATCGACTTCCACATCCGGTTGCGTGGTGTAACGCCCGGCGGTGTCGATCAGCACACCGTGGTCGGCGAAGTACCAGTCGCAATGACGGGTGCCGAGGGTGTCGCGGGTCAGCTTGCGGTCGATCTTGTTGATCGGGAATTCCAGACCGGAAAAGTCCAGCAGGCTGGTCTTGCCGGAAGCCTGCGGACCGATCAGCAGGTACCACGGCAAGTCACTGCGCCAACGCTCGCTGCGGCCGCGATACAGGCTGGAAGTCTTCAGGGTTTTCAGCGCGTCTTTGAAGCGCGCCTTCAACTCTTTCTGCTCTTCGTCGATCAGCTCTTCACGGCGAATGCGATCCTGGCCGTCCTCGCTTTCTTCCTCGGCTTTCTTGCGGATACCCGCGCGCCAGCTGACGAAGACCATGGTCAGGCCCCAGATCAGGAATAGCACGGCAATGGTCAGCAAGCGCGCGGTCGCACTCTCCCAGAACTTGTAGTCATCAACCGCCAACAACGGGCCGACGAACCACACCAGCAGCGCCACGAACAGCACCAGCAGTAAGGTCCAGACCCAGGTCTGGCGCAGGAAGGCGCCGACTTTCTTGAAAAACTTTTTCATCACACGTCCCTGTTTACGGCTGCGACTGCGGTTGAACCGCGGCTGGATCAAGCGGCTGATAAGGTTGCAGAACGGTGTCGCGCTGCTCGCCCAAGACCCAGGCGAAGCCCGAATACATCACCACCAGACAGACGAAAGTGAACAACACCACCATCCACGCCGGCACGATGCGCACCAGGTTGCGACGCTGATCGTTCAAGCCTTCCCAGTGCGGCGACAACTCGCGCGGCACGTCGCCACGCAACTGACGAATCTGCCGATACAGAGCATCGCGGATGCCTTCAAGCTCGAGCATGCCGCGTGCCTGTACGCGGTACTTGCCCTCGAAACCGAGGGACAGGCACAGGTACATCAGCTCGAGCATCGGCAAGTGCTTGACCGGGTTCTTCGACAGTCGATCGAGCAACTGGAAGAACTTCTCGCCACCAAAGGTCTCGTTGTGGAAGCTGCTCAGCAGGCTCATCTGCGACCATTCGCTTTCGTTGCCCCACGGTGTGGTCACGACGGCTTCGTCGACCACGGTGCAGAGCACGTAACGCGCGGCCATCACCTGGCTGCTTTCGGCGCCGTTGTGCAGGGCGCGTACTTCAAACAACTTGAGCCCGGCAGTCAGGCGCTCGTTGAGTGCGTAGAGATCTTCTCGGGTTTCGCTGTGCTTGAGGCGCACCACTTCCGAAAGCAGCTCGGACGAGGCCGCGACCAGCGAATTGAGACTGATGTTGAACGCTTCGGCCGGGCGCAGGCGCGCGGCGTAGATCATGCGTTCTTCCAGTTGCTCGAAACGCGGCGGCGCGGCGAAGTCGGTCAGCGGACTCGATGCCGGTCCGTGGCCTTGACGATCGAGCAGGACGGTTTTGTCGTCCTGGTTGTAATCCGTTTCCTTGATCATGTCGGTCAGTTCCTGATGGCCCAGAATTTCAGTTCAAGCTCGGCGAATTCGCCGGACACGTGGAACGCGAAACCGCCGGAGCGCTCGAGTTGTGCCAGGTCTTCGGAACTGAGTTCGAGGATGAAATAGGTTTTGTTCGAGTGGAACGCGATCTGCCGTGGGGCCACCGGCAACGGTTTGACCTTGATCCCCGGCAAGTGCAGGTTGACCAGTTGGCGGATACGCTCCACCGGGCCGACCTTGAGGTGCGCCGGCAAGCGATGGCGCAGTTCTTCGGAATCGCAGTTGGCACTGGCTGCCAGCACGAACGACGCCGAGCCAAGCAGTTTGTGGTCGTGCAACGGCGAGACGATGATGCCGTACTGACGCGCTTGCAGGATCAGTTCGATGGCGTGCTGTTCGAGAACCATCGACAGCACCTGACGAATCGCTTCCATCAGCTTTCGGAAGCTGCCGCCCTGGTCAGCGTGGGAGTAGCGGCTGTCCAGACGCGGACGTTTGCTCTCGCCGGAAAAGGTCGCCAGATCGCCGAGCATGGTCAGCAGCGTGCGGTACAACTCTTCCGGGTGCACTTGCTCCAGGTCGAGGTAGTGGCGCAGCAGCAGTTCGGTGCGGTTGATCAGTTGCAGCATCATGAAGTCACCGACCTCAGCACCGCCGACCTTGCCGTTGGAGCGAATCCGCTCGGCAATCGTGTCGCCACGGTGGTTGAGCATGCTGATGACTTCTTTCAGGCACGACAGCAGGTAGCTGGAGGCGTGGGCCTGAATGTAGGTCGGCACGAAATCCGGGTCGAGGCTGATCACGCCGTCCGGCGTGGTGTCGAGCACGTCGCAGATCTTCAGTTTCACGTAAGCCTGATCGCTCTGCTGCTCACCGAGCAACAGTTTGAAGTCCGGGCGACCGCAGCTGACCTGGCTGGCGGAGTCGTCGCCGGCGTTGGAGTCGGCCACTTCGGCGTCGTACGCGGTGTAACGCGCAAGCACGTCGGACTGCTCCGGACGACGCGCTTCGATGTGGTTACCGGTGACCAGCGGCAGCGCCAGGTAGATCGGCGTGTTGCCGGTGTTCGGCGGTACGTCCAGCGCCAGCGGCTCAGTGTTGCCACCGAGTTCGAACAGGCTGCCGTCCGGCAAAATCCCCGAGGCTTCACTGATTACCAGTTTGCCCATGTTGAGGAACTGCAGGTCGATCTCCAGATTGAGGAAACCCCAGGTGTAGCCACCCAGCAATTGCGTGCGGGTTTTCATCTGGTGATCGTAATAGCGATCGTTGTGCTGGAAGTGCTGCGGCCGCAGCAGCATGCCTTCCTGCCAAATGACTTTATGGGTATTCATGATCAGTCATCCGCCTTGGCGAGCACTTGATTGGTGTTGCGGATGCCGGTCTGGTCCAGCGTCAGATCGACTTCGGTGACTTCCAGCGGAGTGATCTGAACGGTGTGGCGCCATTGGGTGTCCGGCAAGTCGCGGTAAGCGGCGAGGACGCCGACATAAAGGCTGCCCTCTTCCACCTTGAGCTTCATCTCCACGGTTTCACCCGGGCGCAGCTCGAGTTCTTCGCTGGCCACCAGATCCGGGTTGAGGGATTCCTTGGCGCGTTCGTAAAGGCTGAAGAAATCAGCATTCTCGAAAGTCACCGGGTGCTTGAGTTCGAACAGACGCACGACAATCGGCGACGGCCGACCGTTGAGGTCCGGGTTGAGCTGATCGCTGCCGGTCAGCTTCAGGTTAATCTTGGTCACTTTCGAGTACGGCGACAGCGACGAGCAACCGGCGAGCAACACCAGCATGGTGAGCGCAGTCAGCGTCTTGAAAAAAGCGGTCGAGCGGCGAGACATGCGCATCATCCTTGGTGGTCGGTGTGGAGGGTGGAGATCAGGCGGATCTGTTCTTCGTAAGCCTGGGCAAAGTCGCGGGCCAGCAGACGCTCGCTCCAGTCATCGTCCTGACGCAGCGCCTGGTGATAACGGCCGAACGCTCTCCAGCGTCCGCCCGAAGTCGCGATCAACGGCTTGTTGTCACGCTCGAAACGCAGGGTCAGTTGCTCCGGCGAGAAGTGCTCCAGGGTGCCACGCACGGCGGCGCGGCTGGCGGTCAGCAGCGCCACCTGATGCGCCTGCAGATCGCGGAACGCACGGGAGATCGCTTGCTCGGCCGGCAGATGGCCGGGCTTGCTTGGCTGCAACAGAATCTGCAGGGCTTCGCTCGGATCGACGGCGAATTTCAGCGGATTCTTGTTGGTGCCTTGCACGGTGGTCTGGGCCAGACGCAATTCGTTTTTCAGCTCCGAGCGGGTGCGCAGGCTCTGCTGCAATCCGCCGATGCTTTGGCGCAGCAAGCGCGCCGCGTTCAACGCCAGGGCTTCGCGTTCGTCGTGGCTGAGACCTTTGACGTCGACACCCAGCGCCGCACCGAAATGATCCCAGAAACCTTCGCTCTGGCGCTCGACGGCTTTCGGTGCCGGAGCGGGCTCAGGTTCGACCGGAGCGGCAATCAGCTCCGGCACCATCAGGCTTTCCATGTCGATACGTGCGTAGTCGGCACGCTGACGGGAATCCTCAGGCTTGGTGTTCGGCGCCAGCAGTTCGTCGATTTCCGAGTACACACGCTCTTGCTGTTCGAGGGCGTTGAGCGGGTCGAGATCGAGGAAGGCGTCGTCCGGGATGATGCTGCCAGCAGCGCGCGGACGGCCGACTTCACCGTCGAAGGTCGCCGGGTCGCGTACCAGGCGCGCGCGAATCTCGAAGTCGCCCAGCACGTAGGTGCTGCCGTGCTCGATGCGCACTGGTTCGCCTTTGTGCAGACGCGCGCCGCTCTCGCCGTCCTGGACACCGTTGCTGCTGGTGTCGGTGAGGAAGAACGTGCCCTCGCGGTAGCTGACAATCGCGTGGTGATTGGACAGGTGACGCTTGCGGTCAGGGATGATCCAGTCGCAGTCCTCGCCCCGCCCGATCACGCCGCCGGCCTGTTTAAAGGTCTTCTGGCACAACTCCGTGGGCACGAACTGCTTGGTGTTCAGCATTTCGAAAACCAATTCCATGTTTGATGCTCCTTGCGGTCACTTGCCGCGATTGACCGCTTGCGGATCACCCAACGGGCGATAGTCGTTGTCGTTGAATTTGTAATTGCCGCTACAGCCGCCAAGGCCGCATAGAACGACGAGGGTCAGCAGGACAGCGTGCCAGTGACGAACAGACATCAGAGGGTCTCCAGGTGTAGACAAAGCACAAAGCGCCGACCCTTGCGGGCGGCGCTGAAAATGGTTTTTGCGAGGGTTTCGATGACGTTTTGCCTACCCATCGAAATCTCCCAGATTGATGTTCAGACGGCCGAGCCGATATAGCAGCGTGCGTCGCGGCAGACCCAGTTCGCGGGCGGCGAGGGTCTGGTTGCCGTCGTTTTTGCGCAGGCAATCGAGCAATAACGTGCGTTCGACCTGCTCGAGGCGTTCACGCAAATTCAAGTGGCTGTTGTCTTCCGGCATTGCCTCCATGCGCAGGGAGAAATGCTCGGCGAGCAACTCGCCGCCTTCGCACAACAGCACCGCACGTTCGACCAATGCCTTGAGTTCACGCACGTTGCCGGGGAAGTTGTAGCCGGACAGGTGTTCCAGCGCGGCACTCGACCAGCGCACCGGATTGCGTTGCAAATACGTGCAGGTCTTCTCGGCGAAGTGCTGGGCCAGTTCGAGGATGTCGCCTTCACGCTGACGCAGCGCCGGCAGCTCGATCGGGAATTGCGCGAGACGGTAATACAGGTCCTCACGGAATTTGCCCTCGCTGACCAGCGTCGACAGATCGCGGTGCGTCGCAGCGATGATGCGTACGTCGATCTTGTGGGTGTCGTTGGAACCCAGCGGACGAATCTCGCCTTCCTGCAACACGCGCAGAATCTTCGCCTGCAACGACAGCGGCATGTCGCCGATCTCGTCGAGCAACAACGTGCCGCCATTGGCCGCATCGAACAGGCCGGCGCGGTCGCGATCGGCACCGGTGAACGCGCCTTTGCGATAGCCGAACAGCTCGCTTTCCAGAAGATTTTCCGGAACCGCCGCGCAGTTCTGCACGATGAACGCCTGAGAACGACGCGGGCCGCAATCGTGAATCGCCCGGGCGACGACTTCCTTGCCGGTGCCGGTTTCACCGCGCAGCAGCACGGTGTACGGGCTGTGCAGGACTTTGCTGATCAGTGAATGGGTCTGGCGCATCGCCGCGCTTTTACCGATCAAGCCATAGCCACTGATGCTCGGCACGCTGCGTGCCACCGTGGTCGATTCCGCCAGCGGCTGACGCAGGCGTTGCAACAAATGCAATTGGCCAAGCACGAACGAGCCGAGCTGGCCGAGGGAATCAGCGAAGCCTTGCAGGTGGGTGCGACGACGGCTGGCGCACAGCAGCAAACCTTCAACAGCTTTGTGCTGATTGACCAGCGGCACGCACAACAGCGACTGCCACGGCGAGGTCGCCGCCGGCAGAAAACTGGTTTCGTGCAGGCTGCCGCTCAAGTCGTCGAGGCACACCACGCGGTTCTGGCACAGGGCAAATTGCAGCAGTTGTTCACCGTTGTAATCCGCCGGCAGGCTCGCCGCTTCACGCGGTTGCAAGGCGCCGTCGAGGCATTCGGCGTTCATCCCCAGGCACGTGTGAGTGGCGTCGAGCAGATACAGCTGCGTCAATTCGCAACCGCTCAACTCGGCCAGACCACGCACGAAGTCACCCAGCAACGCAGCACCGTCCGCCGCCCGCGACAGACTGGCGAACTGCGCCAGCAACGCTTCGGCATAGACCAGTGGCTGCGGCACCTGAGTGAACATCACACCCACCTCAGGCGAACTCGCACGTCACGCTGGCATCACCGTCGAGCGTGGCATGCACACGCTTGAGGCTTTCGCCGGTGGCCATGGCGTCGAGCAGACGATCCGCCACCAGCGGCAGCACGTGCTGATCGAGCAGATGGTCGATCAGGCGCGCGCCGCTGTCGCTTTGCGTGCAGCGCTCGGAAAGGTGATCGACGAGATTCTGGCACCAGCTGAAATCCAGCTGACGACGATTCAGGCGCTCGCCGAGACGACCGAGTTTGATCTCGATCAGCTCGCGCAATACCGGGCCGCCGACCGGGTAGTAAGGCACCACTTTCATCCGCGCCAGCAGCGCCGGTTTGAAGTGCTTGCTCAGCACCGGGCGAATGGTTTCTTCGAGGACTTCGGCAGTCGGACGTGCGCCGTTTTCGCAGAGGTCGCTGATCTTGTCGCTACCGAGGTTCGAGGTCATCAGGATCAACGTGTTGCGGAAGTCGATCTCGCGACCTTCGCCGTCGTTGGCCACGCCTTTGTCGAAGATTTGGTAGAACAGGTTAAGCACGTCCGGGTCAGCCTTTTCGACTTCATCGAGCAGCACTACCGAGTACGGTTTCTGGCGTACGGCTTCGGTGAGCATGCCGCCCTCGCCGTAACCGACGTAGCCTGGTGGTGCGCCGATCAGGCGGGAGACGGTGTGCTTCTCCTGGAACTCGGACATGTTGATGGTGGTGATGAAACGATCACCGCCGTACAGCAAGTCAGCCAGGGCCAGCGCGGTTTCGGTTTTACCGACGCCGCTCGGGCCGACCAGCAGGAATACGCCGACTGGCGCATCAGGTTTGTTCAGGCCGGCAGCGGTCGCACGCATCGAGCGATCCAAGGCGTGCACGGCTTGTTCCTGACCACGGATGCGCGTGCGCAGGTCAGTGGCGAAACTGGCGACTTTGGCGTTGTGCTCGCGGGCCAGTTGCGCCAATGGCACGCCGGTCCAGGCGCTGATGACTTCGGCGACCAGACGCGGGCACACTTCGAAGCTGACCAGACGCTCCTTGACCTGTGCGGCGGTCAGGGCGCTGTGGGTTTCGTTGAGCTGGGCTTCCAGCGCTTCGACGCTCTGGCCTTCTTCGACTTCGGCGGCAACGGTTTCGATCACAGTGCCTTCGGCGTCTTCCTCAACGGTCACCACAGGCTCGACGGCTGCGGCTTCGCGGGCCTTGGCCAGTTGCTGACGCAGTTCCAGCAGGCGCTCGGCCAGTTGCTTCTGTTCAGTCCACAGGGTTTCCAGCGCGACCATTTCAGTTTCGGCTTCGTCCAAACGCGCTTCCAGTGCCTCCAGCGCTTCATGGTCGATCAGCAGACCAGCCTCGGCATCGCGACGCAGCGCCTGACGCTGACGGCCACCTTCAGCCAGTTCGCCACGCAGGCGCTCAAGACTTTCCGGGGCGGCGGCGAGGCTGATGCGTACGCGGGCGCACGCGGTGTCGAGAACGTCGACGGCTTTGTCCGGCAGTTGCCGACCGGCCAGATAACGTGCGGACAGTTCAGCCGCCGAGACCACCGCGTCATCACGCAGGTAGATGCCGTGGCTCTTCTCGTAAACCTGGGCCAGACCTCGGAGGATGGTCACCGCTTCGCTGACGGTCGGTTCGTGC
This sequence comes from Pseudomonas sp. MC6, assembly GCF_054790575.1. Lineage (NCBI taxonomy): Bacteria > Pseudomonadati > Pseudomonadota > Gammaproteobacteria > Pseudomonadales > Pseudomonadaceae > Pseudomonas > Pseudomonas sp. MC6. Next base: position 5,205,673 of record NZ_CP186504.1, on the reverse strand, counting down.
AGTTGCACTGGTTGGAAACGACGGGCCAAGGCCGGGTCTTTCTCGAAGTATTTCTTGTACTCAGCCCAGGTGGTTGCAGCGATGGTGCGCAATTCGCCACGGGCCAGCGCCGGTTTCAGCAGGTTGGCCGCGTCGGAACCGCCGGCATTGCCGCCCGCGCCGATCAGGGTGTGGGCTTCGTCGATGAACAGAATGATCGGTTTTGGCGAGGCTTTGACTTCGTCGATCACGCCTTTGAGACGACGTTCGAATTCACCTTTGACGCTGGCGCCGGCCTGCAAAAGGCCCATGTCCAGCGACAGCAGTTCAACGCCTTTGAGCACTTGCGGCACTTCACCGGCAGCAATGCGCGAAGCTAGGCCTTCGACGATGGCGGTCTTACCGACACCGGCCTCACCGACGACGATCGGGTTGTTCTTGCGACGACGGGCGAGGATGTCGACCATCTGCCGAATCGCGCCGTCACGGCACAGCACCGGGTCGAGTTTGCCGTCGCGGGCCTGCTGGGTCAGGTTGTGGGTGAAGCGCTGCAACAGCGATTCGCCCTGGGCGGCGGGTTTGCCATTGGCCGCCGGTTGCTCTTTTTGCGACAGAGCAAATTCCTTCAGGCGATCGATGTTCAGCTTGGCGAGCAGCGGCTGATAACGGCTGCCGGCGTAACGCATCGGATTGCGCAGCAGGGCGAGGATCAGCGCGGCGTCTTCGACCTGGGTCTGGCCCAGTTCGAGGTTGGCCACCAGCAGCGCATCTTGCAGCCACTGCACCAGTTCCGGGGCGAACACCGGATTACGCGAAGCGCTGTGCTCGACGCGCGATTGCAGCGCGGCGCTGAGTTCGCCGGCGTCGACGTCTGCATCCTGCAGTGCGCGCGACAACAAGCCGTTCGGACGCTCGAGCAGACCGAGCATCAAATCTTCGACGAGGATCTTGCTGCCGCCACGGGCCACGCAACGCTCGGCCGAACGCTCCAGATCACGACGGGTTTCGGCGTCCAGCGCCTGGATGAGTTGTTGCAGGTCTACGTTGATCATGGCTCACGTCCTTAATGAATTTTGCTGCCCAGGGTCACCACGCCGTCCGCTTTTTCGCGGCCCAGCCAACTGGTCCAACCGAGGCGACAGGCGTTCTGCTCACCGATGCGCAGTTCGCGGATTTCTTCCTGGCGCAACACCAGGCGGATGTCGTAATCGAGCGGGTCACGCAAGGTGAACCGCACCAGCGCGCAGAGCGGCTGGTAACCGAAACCGATCGGCAGGAATTCATGGAATCGCTGCCAGTCGAGTTCGGTGATGTGAATGCGGAATTTGCCGCTGCGGTCGCGCACGTGTTCACCGAGCACAAGGTCTTCACCGAGCAGGCTGTTGGCACGACCCAAACGATTGCGCTGCTCTTCGAGAATTTCTACGCGGCGCTCGATGCACTGCTCGATGACCAGGTCTTCGTGCTTGAAGTAGTAACGCAGCACGGCTTCGATCAGCGCCGCCGAGTGCGCGCGCAAGCTGAGCAGGCCGAGGTACGGCAGCAGGCGCTTCCAGTTGAGTTCCTTGGCCTTGCGGATCTCGTCGCCGCCGAGACCGATCAGCGCAAACAGCTGCGCCGAAAACGGGTCGAGCGCGCCGCTCTGGAAACTTGCGCGATAGCGATACTTGCGCCAGATCGGCAGCATCAGCCGTTGCAGGCGATGGTGGAACAGGTCGAGGAAGTTGCGCGTCGGGTTGCCGTCCTCGCTGTCGCCCAAGGCTTGTTCGCCGTAGAACGCCGGCAACGGCGAGCCCGAGCCGACCAGGCCGATCAGGTTGAAACGCACGCGCGCGCGCATCTGCCCATGCTCTTCGAAGAACTCGACGCGATCGACGTCGCTGCGCGGAAAGCCCAGGCTCGGGTTGGCCTGGAACTCCACATGGTCGTACAGATCGTCTTCGCTCAGGTGCGGGTGTGCCTCGCGCAGCCGGTCGATCACCAGCAGCACGGCCTGAAACAGCGAGTACTCGCGTATTACCTTGGTCAGCCCGCTTAAAGCAGGGGCTGCAGGCCCATACGTGGTGTCCATTGGTACACCTCTCCCTGTGTGCTTTTTACGCGCAGCTCATGGAATGAATTGAGACTGGCGTAAAGCGCGAAAAACTCGTTAAGAACCGAAGCGAAAACGAACAGGTCGCCTTCGCCGATATACCCTTCCGGGTCGATGGTCAGTTCGGTGCGCAAACCGCGCACCGGCAACCCACGGTGCAAGCGGTCAACGTGGTGATGCTTGATGTGCTTGAGGCCGCCGAGCAGGCGTTTGCTGACCTTCTCCGCGTGCTGGTCGTAGTAGCGCGGCAGGTCGTAGGTTTCGAGAATCACCTTCAACGCATTGACGTCGGCCAGCGACAGATAGTTAAGCGACATGTTGCTGATCAGCTTCCACAGGAAGTCACGGTTCAGCGGTGGCGCGAAACTGGAAGTGGCCGGGGTGATGTTGCGGAAACTGAGGAACTCCGGCGTCTCTTCGCAGGCCATGCAGATGTCGCCAAGCTTGAGCTTGCGCGGCAGGTTCTGGTTGGTGCAGATCAGCTCGATCGACAGGGTTTCGTGGGCTTCGGTGTGGCGGATGCCGAAGCTCAGATAGGTGTCGAGACCGTCGTGCAGCAAGGACGAACGCTGGCGGATGCTGTAATGCGGACGGCTGTTGGGCACGTCGAAACTCGGGTCGTGTTCGAAGGATTCGAACGGCACGTATTCCTGATAACCGAGACCGCCGGGCTTCCAGCCGGTCACGGTTTCCACCGAGAACACGCCGCAGTTTTCCAGATCGTATTCCGCTGGGAGCAACAGGTATTCATCCTGTTTGCCGTCGAGGCGAATCGGCAAAGCATCGTGGGCGAACAGGTTGGCAATCGGCGTGCAGAACAGCTTCACATTATCCAGCGTCGGCCGCATGCGCATGATGCCGCTCTTGCGAATGTCGAAGCGCAACTCCAGGCCACGCATCTGCTTGAGGGTGTCTTCCGGCAGCGCGTTGATAATGTCCAGACCGTTGACGTCGACGAACAGAAACTTGTCCTGGAAGGCGAAGTATTCCTGCAGGTAGCGATAGCCACGGAAGGTGTTCAGCGGATACGGGATCAGCGCTTCTTCTTCGGCAAAGCCCACCGGTTTGACTCGATCACCGGGAATCTTGAACGCCATCGGCTTGCCGCTGACGCCATCGATCGGTTTGCCGGCACCGTCGAGCGGGATCAGTTCGATGCCTTCGAGGTTGCGCAGCAGGCTCAGGTAGAGCATCTGGCTGATATAGCGCTCGCCAGCAAAGTGCAGACGCAGTTTGCTCAGTTCCAGCTCACCGAGGTGGCCGTCGGCGCTCATTTCCAGACGCAGGCTGAGCAGCGAGCCGTCGCCCTTCACCGAGTAGTTCAGTGCGGCCAGATCGAGGGGCAACACTTCGGTCGGATAGCAAGTGCGGAAGCGGCAACGCACGTCTTCGATCGGCTTGCTTTCAACCGGCGTATCACGCTCGACGCGCAACGCCGGCCCGGAACGCTTGAGCGGATCGAACTGCAAAATGCTGAACGCCGGCAGCGGGCGCATGTAGTTCGGCCAGAGCAATTGCATCAACGAATGGCTGAGTTCCGGCAGCTCGTCATCGAGCTTCTGGCGCAGCCGCCCAGTCAGAAACGCAAAGCCTTCGAGCAACCGCTCCACGTCCGGATCCCGCCCTGCCTGGCCCAGATACGGCGCCAACGCCGGACTACGCTCGGCGAAACGGCGACCGAGTTGGCGCAGTGCGGTGAGTTCGCTTTGGTAGTAGTGGTTAAAGGACACGGGTTATCTGCCTGGTAGTGGAACTTATGGAAATACCAACCTGATGATTACGCTCGATACCTGACCTGATCATTGGATGGCACTCTCAGGCTGGCTCGGCTGGATGCGCCCGACCTTGTTTCGCGATGCCCAACGCAACTCGACAACTTGAGAAGCGAGGATTGCCAGCAACGTGACGCAACCTTGAGCCACACCATAAAACAAGGCTCTCAGTGGGTTGTCGGGTAGCATCCAAAGCAGGATGAAGCCCACCATAAGGCTCAGGATCACCAGCTTGGCGACAAGATTCGGGATCAGCGCAGCTATCAAATTGACACCAAGAAAAATGTAAAACAGCGCGTAGCTGGCCATACCGATGGCAACTCCACGGGTGGTGAACCCGCCGTTCAGATGCTTGTAGGCATGTACGACTGCATTATTCAAAAACACGTAGGCCACACACCCCACGGCATGGAAAAACAAGCAACTGGCAAGACGGGTGTAGTTGCTCATGCTGGTCCCAGATTTCCGTACCACGATCCAAAGCCATGAATAGCTACAACAGCGGCCAAAACCGAAAGCGTTAGGGCACGGTGAAGGCGTGAGCGTCGAGCCGCGCGATGCGAAGCTGTCAGTAGCAATACCAAACTCAATATCGCCAGACAGCCAAACAGGTCACTGTCAGCAACGCCGGCCAGATACCCCTGTAAACTCATTGCATCCATGCTTACCGTTCTCCTACTTTCTCAGTTGACGAGGCCAACCTATTTTTGAAATCAGGCATTAACGACACTCTGAAACTATCCAACTTTCCCAGCCTTCAGAGCCTGGATAAACAATCATCTCTCCACGAAACTCAGGGGCAATACCGGGACTGCCCTCGTCCCGCCAGAGATACCATTCTGATGTTTTTAGCAGATCATCATTTTTTGTATAAACACGATAAAAATACGGACTGCTGAAATACTTGAAAACACGCCCGACCACTACGCCCAAAAAATTGTAATTGGGCACATAGGTTGCGATATAGCAACTACCAGATTCATTCCAGTCAACGTACAGAGGCTTCGCGGCCTTCGAGCTAAGCACCTTCAAGCTCAAAAGAATCAAAACCGGCACAAGCGCGCACAGTGAAAGAATCAAGACCCAATTTTTAGGTGAAGCTTTCATGGCATCGCCTTTGGCTTGATCGATCGTTGCGAAAATTCGGCAAAGTCTGCAGCGGTGAAACGATGATGAATTGATACGGGGATTTTCTTGACCGTAGAGTACACAAACAAATCACCACCCTTTCCAAAACTATTGCGGTAACTGTTGTAGCTATCGTTGGTCACCTTGAAATAAAGCTGCCCCTCGACTTCGTATGTTTTTGGCGAAGTTAAATATGCATAAACGCTAGGCCTGACAACACCGTCGTGATTCCAGTATCCGAGCAACTGATCGTCACCATCTTCATTCAAAAACTCATAGGTATCACGTACATAACACCCAATCTCTTCAATCGTTAATGTAGCAGGCATTTTTTTCGTCTTGGGAGTTGTACTGAATTTCGTGACTGCAAACTTAACCACGAATCCACCCAAAGTACCGTACACGTCATCAAGTGGATTATTCTTCTTTTCCGAAGTGGTAATCCCTATCGATCGAAAATTATATTGGGTAGCAGTCTCCAGCATTCTTGCGCTCAAGGCACTGTAGTCATGAGCGCCCCTTACGAGATCCTGGCCAGTTTCATCAAGAACTCCGAGTGTTCTCATGCAAGTCATAAATTGCAAAAGTCCCGGTGCTAACTGCGTTAGTCCTCGCTGACGACCGATAAACTCATTGTATTGACTGGGGCTTGTGGCCTTCGCAAGAAGCTCCTTGATGGTTTCACCTGTGTGGGGCGAGGAGGAGGTGAGCCATTCAAAATCCAAATCATCAAACAGCTTTTCTGCGGTGATCTTGTCAACAGCGAGACGCCCCCGTTTCTCGCTTGGGGACATCTCAAAAGGCGCACCGTCGAACCAGCGCTGCATGAGTCGAGCACTTTCCTTCCAGCCCATTTTCCTCATCACACCCGGAATATCTGTGATCTGGAAGCTATCGACAGCCGCCTCCGCAGGCTTCTTGTCAGAGGAAGGGGTGAGCTGAGCTGTTACAGGAGTGGGTGCCGGCATGTGATAGTCCCTTAAGCAATCACGAGCGAAGACTGTTCTTCGACGATAAGCGTGACACTTTCAGCAAGGTGAGAAGCGATAGGCTTCGTTCGGCCTTGCGCATCAGTAACGCCCTTGACCTCCTTACCGGAGGCTGTACGCAATGTGTATGACCGGTCAGCAACCGGTGCTCCATTCCTAGGATTACGAACAACAAAGTGCTGGCTGAACGGCCACTGAATCTCCACCGGCAACGGCGGCACAAACGGCGCCGGCGAATGCGAATTGCCGATAATCACCGTTCCGGAACCTGCCGTAACCTTGTTGCCATGCGTACCTTCAGAATCGACGGTGACAGCAGATTTACCGTTGATTTTTACCGTCGTGGCAAGGCCCCCGACCATCGCACCACCACACGCAGAGGCATCGCCTTCACGGGCGGCCGCGAGGCCGTCGAAGAACACGTCGCCGGAACCGGCGGCGATCGGGTTGGTACCGTGGCCTGGAAGTGGGCAAGCGGTGGGGTCGGATACGCGTGCTGCAGGTTTGCCAGACATCGGGGTTCTCCTTAGGTGACCTTCACTTGTCCGCTGCCATCCAGGCGCGCGGAAAAACTGACCTGACGCTTGAACCCTTCTACTTCCAGCAGGCCTTCGATGCTGAAGGCGAGGCGAAGCTGATCGTGGTCACGCGGCAGGGAAATGACACGCACATTGCTCAGGCGCGGCTCGTAGGCTTCGATGAAGTTTTCGATGGCCAGACGGGCCTGACTCAGGGAGTCGTGCAGGCTCAGACGCATGTCATTGAGATCGGGCAACCCGTAGTCGGCCAGCGTTTGCACGCTGCCGGCCCGGGTGCTGAGCATTTTGGCCAGATGGGCAGCCACTGACGCCATGGCACAAGCCTCAAGGCTGTTGCCCTTGCGTAGTTGCGCGTCGCCATTGAGGCGTTCGAACAGGCTGCCGTATCCGTCCATGAGTCGCTCTTACTCTTTGTCCAGCTTGCCAACCAGCGACAGGGTGAAATCAGCACCCATGTACTTGAAGTGCGGACGCACGTTCAAGCTCACGCGGTACCAGCCCGGCTCGCCTTCAACGTCGCTGACGATCACTTGCGCAGCGCGCAGCGGACGACGGCCACGGACTTCGGCGCTCGGGTTTTCCTGGTCGGCAACGTACTGACGGATCCACTTGTTCAGTTCCAGCTCGAGATCGGTACGCTCTTTCCACGAACCGAGTTGCTCGCGCTGCAGCACTTTCAAGTAGTGAGCCAGGCGGTTGACGATCATCATGTACGGCAGTTGGGTGCCGAGCTTGTAGTTCAGCTCTGCAGCCTTGCCTTCTGCGCTGATGCCGAAGAACTTCGGCTTCTGCACCGAGCTGGCGGAGAAGAACGCCGCGTTGTCGGAGCCTTTACGCATGGTCAGGGAGATGAAGCCTTCCTCGGCCAGTTCGTATTCACGACGGTCGGAAACCAGAACCTCAGTAGGGATCTTGGTTTCGATTTCGCCCATGCTTTCGAAATGGTGCAACGGCAGGTCTTCAACCGCGCCACCGCTCTGCGGGCCGATGATGTTCGGGCACCAGCGGAATTTGGCGAAGCTGTCGGTCAGCTTGGTGCCGAACGCGTAAGCGGTGTTGCCCCACAGGTAGTGCTCGTGGCTGTTGGCAACGGTTTCCTTGTACACGAACGATTTGACCGGGTTTTCTTCCGGATCGTACGGGTTACGCAGCAGGAAACGCGGCACGGTCAGACCAACGTAGCGGGAGTCTTCCGAAGTACGGAAGCTCTGCCATTTGGCGAATTGCGGGCCTTCGAAGTGGTCTTTCAGATCTTTCAGATCCGGCAGGCCGGTGAAGCTTTCCAGACCGAAGAATTTCGGGCCGGCAGCAGCGATGAACGGCGCGTGGGACATGCACGAAACGCTGGCCACGTACTGCATCAGCTTCACGTCTGGCGAGCTTGGCGACATGTAGTAGTTGGCGATGATCGCGCCCACAGGCTGACCACCGAACTGGCCGTATTCAGCGGTGTAGATGTGCTTGTACAGGCCCGACTGCATGACTTCCGGCGAGTCTTCGAAATCGTCCAGCAGGTCTTCTTTCGAGACGTTGAGGATTTCGATCTTGATGTTTTCGCGGAAGTTGGTGCGGTCGACCAGCAACTGCAGACCACGCCACGACGATTCCAGAGCCTGGAAATCCGGGTGGTGCAGGATTTCGTCCATCTGACGGCTGAGCTTGGCATCGATCTCGGCGATCATGCGGTCAACCATGGCCTTCTTGACCGGCTCACCGTTGTTCTGCGGCTTGAGCAGTTCTTCGATGAACGCCGACACGCCACGCTTGGCGATATCGTAGGCTTCGTCGTCCGGAGTCAGACGGGTTTCGGCGATGATGCTGTCGAGAATGCTGTACTCGCCGTTGCCGGCGCTCTTCTCTTGTGCTGCGCTAGTGCTCATTGTGTTGGCTTCCTTGGCTGGAGTCTCAGGCGTCCGGGGCTGCGGCGTTCAGGCCCAGCTCACCGAGTACGCGACCGCGGGATTCGTCGTCGGCGAGCACGCCTTCGATCGCTTTACGGAACGCAGGTGCGTTACCCAGCGGGCCTTTGAGGGCCACCAGCGCATCGCGCAGTTCCATCAGTTTTTTCAGCTCAGGCACTTGCTCGACCAGGCTGGCCGGGTTGAAGTCCTTCATCGAATTGACGCGCAGTTGCACAGCCAGCTCGTCGGCCTCGCCATCTTCCTGCAGACGGTTCGGCACGCTCAGCGTCAGACCCAGCTCTTGCTTGGCCAACACTTCGTCGAAGGTCATCTTGTCGATGCTGATCGGCTTGCGATCTTCGATTTTGCGATCGTCCTTGCGGTGGGTGTAGTCACCGATTGCCAGCAGCTTCAGCGGCAGTTCAATCTCTTCCTGAGCACCGCCGGTGGCGGGTTTGAAGGTGACGTTGATGCGTTCCTTGGGGGCTACCGAGCCTTCTTTGGCCATGGCTTTTCTCCTTGCGGTTGTGGCCCTGGGGCCTATTCGAGTACCACTTCGAGATCGAGGTGGCACAGCCTGCGATAAATCTCTTCCTTGCGTTCACGTACGGCATGGTTCTGCGGCAACAACTCGCAGCAGCTATGCAGTAGATGCAGCACTTCCAATGCAAGATCCGGCTCCCAGGCGTGCAGGCCTGAGTCCTGTAATGTCTGATCGAGGGTTTCCAGCTGGTTCTTGGCCAGTTCGTATTTCTTGGCCATGAAGCACAGGCGCGCGAGGGCGAACTGCCAGAAGAAGCGTTCGCGGCCACCGTGAGCGGATTGCAAACCCTGCTTGAGCGTCTGCACGGCGGGCTTCAGGCCTTCCTTGCGCAGCAGCGGCAGGACTTCTTCGAGGGCCTTTTCCCAAGCCGGCTGGGTTTCGACGTTTTCGCTTTCGACCTTGCGCGGCGCGCTGGCGCTTTGCAGGTGCGGCATGACGTTGGCGGCGATCCACGCGCGGGTGGACGGATCGGCAAACGGCGCGCCGTCATGGAAACGCAACTCGACAATGCCGGGCAGCCGTTGAACCAAAAGCGCGAAGTGGATTTCCACTTCGCGCATTGCCAACTCGGCGTTGAGGTTCTGGAGACATTCCCAGACCATCCTCTGGCCATCGAACCAGAACGGCGCCTTCGCCAGGCTCGCCTCCAGTTCCACCAGCAGATCAGCGTATTTGCCCTGATCGAAACGGTCCTGATAGAGCTTGAGTTTTTCCAGCGGCAGACCGCGCAATACGGTGATCTGCTCGGCGTTGCGCTCCGGCACCGCGTCGATGGTCATCCACAACAGCGTGCGATTGAGGCGCAGGGCGCGCAGGTCGGTGGCTTTCTGCTTGAGCCACCAGGCGCACAGCGGACGCGCGCTTTCCTGTTGGGCGCGCAGGGCTTTGTGCGCGTCTCGTTCGTTATCGATCGGTGCGCCAGGGGTGAGCAACTGGCTCGCGGCCTGCTTGACCTGCGCCACTGCCGCACCCACAACGCCGGGGGCCGGTTGGTTGTCGGCCGCGCGCTGGATCATGGTTTTCAGGCGACGGGAAATCGGCAGCAACAGCGGCGAGTCATCACCCAAGTGCTCAGCACAAGCCGCTTCGAGACCGGACAGGTGCTCGGACAGCTGCCGGAACATCGGCAACTGCTCTTTGATCGCAATGTTTTCGGTGATGACCTGCTCGAGACGCGGCACCAGCCAGCCGATGGCGGCGGCACGGGTGCGGGGTTTGAGCGGGTGAACGTCGGCCCAGTTGTTTTCCGACAGATGGTGCAGCAACCCGAGCCCGGCCAGCAGCCCGGGGAAGGATTCGCGCTGGTACAGCGACCAGGTCAGCCAGGCGCCGACACGCAAATCCTTGGATTGGGTACGCAGCAGATTTTCGCTGTTTTCGCGAATTTTCAGCCAGTCGATCTGCCCGCTTTCGTGCATCGAAGAGGCTTTGGCCAGCTCGCTTTCCAGCGCCTCGAATTCGCTCGAAAAACGAACGTCTTCGCCCGCGAAATTCTCTTTGGAAACAGAGACTTTAGCGAGTTCGAGGTAATGGGCGGAAAGTTTGCTTGAGTAGGACATCCATGGCCTTTATTAAGGATTACAGTCAGGCGCCTATTGGAGTAACCGCGGCGCGGGACAGTATCGAAGAGCGGTGGTGCGACTCATCCAATTGAGATGTGCTCTTTCAAGTGGGCGCATCGTAATCACTATGATGGCCACTAGCAAGCATCTGATTAAACAACAAGACGAAGTGTTTTTTGTTTGTTGTAGGAGGTTTCCCTATATTCAGTCAGGGAATCCCCGATGCTCTGTTTATATTCGCATACCCTTACAAAACACCGGGAAAGCTTGATTTAGAGCGATCGTTCCAACTGTCATCGATCACCGGAAACCGGGGCAGGCGAGAATGACGCGGAGCATGACGGGTTTTGAAAAAATCGGATGTAGGATGATTCCGAAAGACTTCAGTGTTGTTTCAACAAATCACAGCGAGACAACCAACAACTCAGAAAGTGCCATCAATATGATGGCTTTTATATATAGAGTATTGATTTAACTGTGTGAGGCTGATCGATAGCCAACAAACGCAATCAGTCAGTCGGCCTTTATTAAGGCTTCACGCCAGAATAAATCGGCAGGCATAAAAAATGGGCACCCGACCGCAATCGGTGTGCCCATTTTTTTCTGCGGTTCTCCCCGTTATTCGAGGAGTTCGCCGCAATTAAGGATTGACGCTGTCTTTCAACGATTTGCCTGGCTTGAACGCCACGGTGTTGCTGGCCTTGATTTTGACCGGTTCGCCGGTCTGCGGGTTTTTGCCGGTGCGGGCGCCGCGGTGGCGCTGCAGGAAGGTGCCGAAGCCGACCAGCGTCACGCTGTCCTTGCGGTGCAGAGCGCCGGTGATTTCTTCGAGAACGGCGTTGAGTACGCGGTTGGCCTGCTCTTTGGTCAGATCTGCTTTTTCAGCGATTGCAGCGGCGAGTTCTGGTTTACGCATTAGTGAAGCCCCTTTGACGGTTTTTTGTTGTTATGTCCGTGCTGTTCTCGTTGGAACAGCGCCCAAGGCGCCGCAGGCTCTACTCTGCGGCAGACGGGAGTGAGAATGGCACGCGGATACCGGCGGCGCCAGTCTCCCCGCGACCTTTGTCGGGGCAAAAGCGGGGTGATTCCGACAGAACGACCGGTATTTACGCCAGCAGCGCCGGAAGCTGTTTGTTCAGGGCGAGTTTTTCCATGACTGCCGCGCCTGTCAGCGTGTAACCAAGCAATTGACCGTCTGCGCTGTGGCACAAGGCTTTGATGTCGGCGCCCTGCCCTTCAACCGTCCAGACGCCTTCGCTGCCCCGTGGCGGCGGCGAAACCACCAGTGGGCACACCGGGGTTTTAACGGTGATCGGCATCGGGCCGTAGCTCACCGCGGTCGGGTTTCCGGCGAGGGTTTGTGCCAGTGCTCGCGCACAACTCATGAGGGGCATCACGTACAGCAGATTCAGCCCATCGACTTCGGCACAATCGCCCAAGGCGTAGATGTTGGCGTGGGAGGTTTTCAGATGGCGATCCACCACGACGCCGCGGTTGACCTGTACGCCAGCGGCCGCCGCCAGATCGATGCGCGGGCGCAAGCCAATGGCCGAGACCACCACATCGCATGGGATGACCTGGCCGTCGGACAGATGCGCTTCGAGGCCGTCGGCAACTCTCTGCAATCGGGTCAGCACCGGACCGAGGTGGAATTTCGCACCGAGGCTTTCCAGCCCGGCCTGCACCGCTGCCGCAGCGGCCGGGTGCAGCAGCATCGGCATGACTTGTTCGCACGGCGCCACCAGTTGCACTTCGTAGCCGCCAAGAATCAGGTCATTGGCAAACTCGCAGCCAATCAGGCCAGCACCGAGCAGCAGCACCCGACGCTTGCCCGCCGCAGCGGCGCGGAAACGTGCGTAGTCTTCAAGATCATTGATCGGGAACACCAGATCGGCGCCATCGCCTTCGATGGGCACACGCACGGTTTCTGCGCCCCAGGCGAGGATCAGGTCGCGGTAGTACACCGCCTCCTCGCCAATCCACAAGCGCTTGTGGCCGGCGTCGATGCCGCTGATGCGCGTATGAGTGCGCACCTCGGCCTTCAACTGCTCGGCCATCGCGCCCGGTTCGGCCATGCTCAGGCCGTCGGCGTCTTTGTTCTTGCCGAAACCGGTGGAGAGCATCGGCTTGGAGTAAGAGCGGCCGTCATCGGCGGTAATCAGCAGCAGCGGGGTTTCGCTGTCGAGTTTGCGAAACTCCCGGGCCAGGTTGTAGCCCGCAAGGCCAGTGCCAATGATGACGACAGGTGCGCTCATGCCTTACTCCTTGATTGTGTTTAGTTGATTTCGATCATTTCGAAGTCCATTTTGCCGACACCGCAGTCCGGGCACAGCCAGTCTTCCGGTACGTCTTGCCACAGGGTGCCCGGCGCAATGCCGTCATCCGGCCAGCCGTCGGCTTCGTTGTAGATCAGGCCACAGACGATGCATTGCCACTTTTTCATTCAGGTACTTCCTCAGGGTTCAGGCTTAGTGCCGGCGCGGACGGTCGATGGAGTTGCGCTGCCATCCGGCTCAGGGCGTTTTGTACTGATGGTGCCGGGCAGATGCAAGTCTGTTCGGCGCAATGGCGCCCCGGGCCAATCAATATCGCAGCTCGCCATGGTAAGCTCGCCGCCTCATTTGCGGCCAATAATGACTCATTGTGCAACATTCAAATGCCTGCCCGACCCCGCTCTGGCTGACCCAAAGCCGACTGACGCCCCTCCCCGATTCGGTGACCCTCGACTGGTTGTTCGACGAAGGCTCCCTCACCCGCCGCCTGACCCGGCTGTCCAATGACGGCTTCAGCGTCACACCACTGTTTGAAGGCTGGGACACCCTACGCGCTGACGAATGCGCTGCGCTGGATCTGGCCGAGGGCAGCGAAGGCTGGGTGCGCGAGGTGTATTTGCGTGGCCACGGCGAGGCTTGGGTGTTTGCCCGCAGCGTCGCTTCGCGCGCCGCCTTGCAGGGCGACGGTTTGCACATGGACGAACTGGGCAGCCGCTCGCTGGGCGAATTGCTGTTTTGCGATCAGGCGTTCCAGCGCCGCGCCCTCGAAGTTTGCCACTACCCTGAACAATGGCTGCCTCAAGCGGCAAAAACGCCTGAGCTGTGGGGCCGGCGTTCGCGCTTTGATCGTGGCGCGCTGAGCGTCCTGGTCGCGGAAATCTTCCTGCCGAGCCTGTGGACCGCCGCCCGCGCCCATCCGGAGAACATCTGATGTATCAGAGCCTGCTCAAGTCGCTGAATCGATTGAACCCGCGCGCCTGGGATTTCATTCAGTTAACCCGGATGGACAAGCCGATCGGCATTTACCTGCTGCTGTGGCCGACCCTGTGGGCACTGTGGATTGCCGGCAAAGGCTCGCCGTCGCTGGCCAACATCGTGATTTTCGTCCTCGGCGTGATCTTGACCCGCGCCGGTGGCTGCGTGATCAACGACTGGGCCGATCGCAAGGTCGACGGCCACGTCAAACGCACCGCACAACGACCATTGGCGGCTGGCAGAATCAGTTCGAAAGAAGCGCTGGTGTTCTTCGCCCTGTTGATGGGCGTGAGTTTTCTGCTGGTGCTGTGCACCAATGCGCCGACGATCTGGCTGTCGCTCGGTGGTCTGGCGTTGGCGTTCACTTATCCGTTCATGAAGCGCTACACCTATTACCCGCAAGTGGTGCTGGGCGCGGCATTCTCGTGGGGGATGCCGATGGCGTTCACTGCCGAGACCGGTGAGTTGCCGGCGGCAGCGTGGCTGCTATGGATCGCCAACCTGCTTTGGACGGTGGGTTACGACACCTATTACGCGATGACCGACCGCGATGACGACTTGAAGATTGGCGTGAAGTCGACGGCGATTCTGTTTGGCGAGGCGGATCGGGTGATCATCCTCAGTTTGCAGGCGCTGTCGCTGGGCTGCCTGTTGCTGGCGGGATCGAAGTTCGAGCTGGGCGTCTGGTTCCATCTCGGCTTGCTGGTGGCTGCCGGGTGTTATGCGTGGGAGTTCTGGTACACGCGGGATCGCGACCGGATGCGCTGCTTCAAAGCGTTTTTGCACAACCACTGGGCCGGATTGGCGATTTTCGTCGGGATCGTGCTGGATTACGCACTGCGCTAAACACAAATCAATGTAGGAGTGAGCCTGCTCGCGATAGCGGTGTATCAGTTAACGAAAATGTCGACTGATAAACCGCTATCGCGAGCAGGCTCACTCCTACAGGGGCAGCGTTTATTTGGCTTTGGCGACTTTCCACGCGCCGTCCATTTTGCCGTCACCGGTCATGTCACCGGCCTTCTTGTCCATCACGAAGGTGTACAGCGGCATGCCTTGGTAGGCCCATTGCATTGAGCCGTCGTCGCGTTTGATGACAGTCCAGTCACCCATCGACTTGTCACCCGCCGTGGCCATTAACGGAGGCCAGTTGGTTGCGCATTTGTCGTTGCACATGGACTTGCCGCCCGAGTCCTTGGCGAAGGTGTACAGGGTCATGCCCTTGTGATCGGTGTACATGCCGTCCTTCTCCATCGCCGGATCCGCGGCCAGCGCAAATCCAGGCAGAGTCAGGGCGGCAGCCATCAGCAGTGCTTTAAAAGAAACAGTCATTTGAGTCATGGAAACCTTCTTTTGTGGTTGTCAGGATTCGGACTTAGAGCTTAGTTCAGGATTTGCACAATCGCCGTCGGACTAAAATACTGTCACACGACTGCAATAATTCCGTTATCTAATGCGGCGCAAGACAGTAAAATGACAAGAGGATTAAGGCATGGTTGGCAGGAGCATTCTGATCGTCGACGACGAAGCGCCCATTCGCGAAATGATCGCCGTTGCGTTGGAAATGGCCGGCTATGACTGCCTCGAGGCAGAGAACTCGCAGCAGGTCCACGCCATCATCGTCGACCGCAAGCCGGACCTGATCCTGCTCGACTGGATGCTGCCCGGCACCTCCGGTATCGAACTGGCCCGTCGCCTGAAGCGCGATGAACTGACCGGGGACATCCCGATCATCATGCTCACCGCCAAGGGCGAAGAGGACAACAAGATCCAGGGGCTTGAAGTCGGCGCCGACGACTACATCACCAAACCGTTTTCCCCGCGCGAACTGGTTGCCCGCCTGAAAGCCGTGCTGCGTCGCGCCGGCCCGACCGACGGCGAAGCACCGATCGAAGTCGGCGGCCTGCTGCTCGACCCGATCAGCCACCGCGTGACCATCGACGGCAAACCCGCCGAGATGGGCCCGACCGAATACCGTCTGCTGCAATTCTTCATGACCCACCAGGAACGCGCCTACACCCGTGGCCAGTTGCTGGATCAGGTCTGGGGCGGCAACGTCTACGTTGAAGAACGCACCGTCGACGTGCACATCCGCCGCCTGCGCAAGGCCCTCGGCGACGCTTACGAAAATCTGGTACAAACCGTGCGCGGCACCGGCTACCGGTTTTCCACAAAAGCATAAAAAAACAGCTGCAAGCTTCTAGCTACAAGCGGCAAGTAACAGCGAGCCGCTCTGACTTGTAGCTTGCAGCTTGAAACTTGAAGCTGCGGCTAAGGACGCCCCCGTGAATCAAAACTGGCATGGCACCCTGATTCGCCACATGCTGTTGCTGGTCACAGCGTGTCTGGTGATCGGCCTGATCACCGGCTATTACGGCTGGAGCCTCGCGGCGGGTCTGGGTATTTATCTGGGCTGGACGCTCAAGCAGTTGCTGCGTCTGCACGAGTGGCTGCGCCAGCACCAACCCGACGAAGCACCGCCGGACGGCTATGGCCTGTGGGGCGAAGTGTTCGACAGCATCTACCACCTGCAACGCCGCGACCAACGCGTACGCGGGCGCCTGCAAGCGGTGATCGACCGTGTGCAGGAATCCACCGCTGCGCTGAAAGACGCGGTAATCATGCTCGACAGCGACGGCAACCTGGAATGGTGGAACCGTGCTGCCGAAACCCTGCTCGGCCTCAAGACTCCGCAGGACAGCGGCCAACCGGTGACCAACCTGGTGCGCCATCCACGCTTCAAGGAATACTTCGAGCAGAACAGCTACGCCGAGCCACTGGAAATCCCCTCGCCAACCAATGATCGCGTGCGCATTCAGTTGTATCTGACCCGCTACGGCAACAATGAACACTTGATGCTGGTGCGCGACGTCACACGCATCCATCAGCTGGAACAGATGCGCAAAGACTTCATCGCCAACGTCTCTCACGAATTGCGCACGCCGCTGACGGTGATCTGCGGCTATCTGGAAACCCTGCTCGACAACGTCGAGGAAGTGAATCCACGCTGGAGCCGCGCCCTGCAGCAAATGCAACAACAGGGCGGGCGCATGCAGACACTGCTCAACGATTTGTTGCTGCTGGCGAAACTCGAAGCCACCGATTACCCGTCGGACAACCAGCCGGTGCAAGTCGACACCCTGCTGCAATCGATCAAGAGCGATGCGCAGCAATTGTCCGGCTCAAAGAACCAGCGCATAACGCTGGAAGCCGATGCCGGCCTGTTGCTCAAGGGCAGCGAGGCGGAATTGCGCAGTGCGTTTTCCAATCTGGTGTTCAACGCGGTGAAGTACACCCCGGCCGAGGGCAACATCCGCATTCGCTGGTGGGGCGACGATCAGGGCGCGCACCTCAGCGTGCAGGATTCCGGGATCGGCATCGACAGCAAACACTTGCCGCGCCTGACCGAACGCTTCTACCGCGTCGACTCCAGCCGCAACTCCAACACCGGGGGCACCGGGCTCGGCCTGGCCATCGTCAAGCACGTGCTGCTGCGCCACCGCGCACGCATGGAGATCAGCAGCGTGCCCGGTCACGGCAGCACGTTCACCTGCCATTTCGCCCCGGCGCAAGTGGCCCAGGCGCGGGCGATCAGCGCCGCTGAGTAATGTCGCACTAGGCAATCGCCAGGTCAGCCGCTACATTGGCTGACTTGTGCCTGCCTTTCAGGCGCGACTTTTACCTCTCTTGAATCACACGGAACCCGCAAAACTCCATCATGGACCCTTCCCCTGGCTTGTCCCTCGCAACAATATTCGCCGATTTCGGCATGATCCTTTTTGCTCTGATCCTGGTTTTGCTCAACGGCTTTTTCGTTGCGGCGGAATTCGCCATGGTCAAACTGCGCTCGACCCGGGTCGAGGCCATCGCTGATCAGAACGGCTGGCGCGGGCACATCCTGCGCACCGTACACAGTCAGCTCGATGCGTACCTCTCGGCGTGCCAGCTCGGTATCACTCTCGCCTCGCTTGGCCTCGGTTGGGTCGGTGAGCCGGCCTTTGCGCACATTCTCGAACCGCTGCTGAGCGCGGTCGGCGTGCAGTCGCCGGAGATCGTCAAAGGCGTATCGTTCTTCACCGCGTTCTTCATCATTTCGTACCTGCACATTGTGGTCGGTGAACTGGCCCCGAAATCCTGGGCGATCCGCAAACCCGAGCTGCTGTCGCTGTGGACGGCGGTGCCGCTGTACCTGTTCTACTGGGCGATGTACCCGGCGATCTATCTGCTCAACGCCAGCGCCAACGCGATTCTGCGGATCGCCGGCCAGGGCGAACCCGGCCCGCATCACGAACACCATTACAGCCGCGAAGAACTGAAACTGATCCTGCATTCCAGTCGCGGCCAGGATCCAAGTGATCAGGGCATGCGTGTATTGGCGTCGGCGGTGGAAATGGGCGAGCTGGAAGTGGTCGACTGGGCCAACTCCCGCGAAGACTTGATCACCCTGGAATTCAATGCGCCGCTGAAAGAAATCCTGGCGATGTTCCGTCGCCACAAGTTCAGCCGTTATCCGGTGTACGACAGCGAGCGCCAGGAGTTCGTCGGCCTGCTGCACATCAAGGATCTGCTGTTGGAGCTGGCGGCGCTGGACCACATTCCCGAGTCGTTCAACCTCGCTGAACTGACCCGTCCACTGGAGCGGGTGTCGCGCCACATGCCGCTGTCGCAGCTGCTTGAGCAGTTCCGCAAGGGTGGCTCGCACTTCGCCGTGGTCGAAGAGGCTGATGGCAACATCATCGGCTACCTGACCATGGAAGACGTGCTGGAAGTGCTGGTCGGCGATATTCAGGACGAACACCGCAAAGCGGAGCGCGGGATCCTCGCTTATCAGCCGGGCAAGCTCTTGGTGCGTGGTGACACGCCGCTGTTCAAGGTGGAACGCCTGTTGGGCATCGACCTTGATCACATCGAAGCGGAAACCCTTGCCGGGCTGGTCTACGAAACCCTGAAACGGGTGCCGGAAGAGGAAGAAGTGCTGGAAGTCGAAGGCCTGCGGATCATCATCAAGAAGATGAAAGGGCCGAAGATTGTGCTGGCCAAGGTGTTGATGCTGGATTGAGTGCAATGCGGGATACCGCGTTGCCTGCTAAAAGATCGTCCGATCGCGGCCCGAACCTGCGGCAGCTCCTACAGGGATCGCATTCCTATGTAGGAGCTGCCGCAGGTTCGGGCCGCGATCGGACGATCTTTTTTGCTTTATTGCTTGCCCAACGCAAAGTTGGGCAACGCCCCCAGCGGCTGGTTGAACTGGTAGGGAATCGAAACCAGCCCCGCCCCGCTGTTGCGCTGCACCACGAAGTGCAGGTGCGGGCCGCTGCTGTTGCCGGTGTTGCCCGACAGTGCCAGCGGACTGCCCACCGCCACCCGCTGCCCTTCACGCACGCTCACCGAACCTTGCTTGAGGTGCAGGTACACACCCATGGTGCCGTCGTCGTGCAGCACCCGCACGAAATTGCCGGACGCATCATTGCCGCGCCCGCTCTGCGAATTTTCGGTTTTCACCACCACCCCTGCCCGCGCGGCAATGATCGGCGTGCCGACCGGCATGGCGATGTCCATCGCGTACTTGTTCTTCGGCCCGTAGTGGCTGTATTGGCCGTTGGCGCCCTGACTCAGACGGAAAGGCCCACCGCGCCATGGCAGCGGATAGCGATAGCCCTGCGCGGTGCCGGCAGGGTCACCGAGGGAATAGTGAAATTGCGGCGTGTACACCATCGGCTGCTTGCCGGACACCGCCGTCAGCAACGCCAACCGCGTATTGCTGCGCGCCGGCAGCACCCGGCGGATGGTTTGTGCTGGCGCGCCACGCACATTGCTCATCCCGGTAAACGCCAGCGCCACCTCGACCGGCGCATACAGATCATTGCGCACGAACACCACGTCAGTGCCTTTCTGTTTTTTGATGTCGAGATAGACCTGCCGCTCCAGGCGCTCGACCATCCGGTCCTGAAAAACGAACACCTGCGCGCCTTTGCTCGGCCGGTCGCTGTACGAGACCACGCCGTTGGCATCGGTGGATTTGTAAATGGTCATGGCCACAGCCGAGGTGGAGGCCATGAAGAGACCACAGAAAAACAGCAGGCGCGCGAGCATGGGCAAGAGTCTGTCGAAGTAAGGCCTGGGAATGAGCCTAGCAGGTGAAGCAGACCAGGCTAGTCGACAGATG
The DNA here is from genome assembly GCF_054790575.1 of Pseudomonas sp. MC6. Classification (NCBI taxonomy): domain Bacteria; kingdom Pseudomonadati; phylum Pseudomonadota; class Gammaproteobacteria; order Pseudomonadales; family Pseudomonadaceae; genus Pseudomonas; species Pseudomonas sp. MC6. The sequence continues at coordinate 5,185,753 of NZ_CP186504.1, read as the reverse complement.
TTTCAAATTGGCCAGTCTGGGAGATTGGTGGTGCAAGTGATGGCCCCTTCGCGAGCAGGCTCGCTCCCACATTTGGAATGCATTCCAGGGTGGGAGCGAGCCTGCTCGCGATAGCGGACTGTCAGGCGACGAAAATTACGCGCCTGGAACGAAGTGCTTCTGCGCCGTGCCGCGAGCGATCAGGCGGGAGATGTAGTCGAGCTTCTGCGCGTCCTGATCAACGAAGCGGAAGGTCAGTTGCAGCCAGTCGCTGTCCGGTTTCGGCTCAAACGCGACAACCGCGTGCAGGTAACCGTTGAGGCGGGCGATTTCGGCATTGTCGCCCTGCTCCAGATCGAGCACGGCGCTGTCGAGGATCTGCGGCAGGGTGTCGGTGCGTTTCACCACCAGCAACGCTTCCTTGATGCTCAGGGCCTTGATCACGCATTGCTGAGTACCGCTTGGCAGGCGCAATTGGCCTTGGCCGCGACCGCTGGCCGGCGCTGAAGCGGCGGCTGGCGCCTTGACCGGTGGGCTGTTGAGCAAACCACGGGACGGCGCAGCGGCGGGCGCTGGCGCGGCAGCAGCCGGTTTGGCGAACGGGTTGACCGCCGCAGCTGCCGGTGCACCACCAACCACGGCAGGCTTGCCACCGGTCAAGGCACTCAGGGAATCGTTGCCGAACGCCGAGTTCATCTTGGTCGGCGCGCTGTTCATCAGGGTGTCGAGCTTGCCGACCTTGTTCAGCGCCTGCTTGACCTTGGTCAGCAGTTGCTCGTTGGTGAACGGCTTGCTGACGTAGCCGGAAACGCCGGCCTGAATCGCCTGCACGACGTTTTCCTTGTCGCCACGGCTGGTAACCATAACGAACGGCATGGTCTTCAAATTGTCTTGCTCGCGGCACCAGGTCAGCAGTTCGAGACCGGACATTTCCGGCATTTCCCAGTCACACAGGACCAGGTCGAAGGCTTCTCTGGCCAGCATGGCCTGAGCCTTTTTACCGTTGACGGCGTCCTCGGTGCGGATCCCCGGGAAGTAATTACGCAGGCACTTTTTCACCAGGTCACGAATGAACGAAGCATCGTCCACGACCAACACACTGATCTTGCTCATCCAACACCCCTATTAAAATCCCGGCAAGCATAACGCTGGCTGATGGCACATTGCCAAAACTCTTCAGTCACGCCGGGACTTTTCGTTCGCGGGTGCTGCTTTTTAATCGAATCTGCCCATGAAAAGCACAAACAAAAACGCCCGGCCAAAGGGCCGGGCGCTTTTCTCAGGCAATCTTACTTATCGTCAGCATCGCCCGGAACATTAGCGGTTTCGCCGCTTGTGCCTTCAACTTCTTCTTTCATGCGCTTGAGGCCCATGTGGCGCACGTCGGTGCCACGCACCAGGTAAATGACCAATTCGGAGATGTTGCGCGCGTGGTCGCCGATGCGTTCCAGCGAACGCAGCACCCAGATGATGCTCAAGACCCGCGAGATAGAGCGCGGGTCTTCCATCATGTAGGTGGCCAGCTCACGCAGCGCGGTCTTGTATTCGCGGTCGATGATCTTGTCGTACTGCGCCACCGACAACGCCAGGTCGGCGTCGAAACGGGCAAACGCGTCCAGCGCATCACGAACCATGTTGCGCACCTGGTCGCCAATGTGACGAACCTCGACATAACCGCGCGGCGCTTCACCTTCTTCGCACAGCTGAATCGCACGACGGGCGATCTTGGTCGCTTCGTCACCGATGCGCTCCAGGTCGATCACCGACTTGGAGATGCTGATGATCAAACGCAGGTCGGACGCCGCCGGCTGACGACGGGCGAGAATGCGCAGGCATTCTTCGTCGATGTTGCGTTCCATCTGGTTGATCTGGTCATCGATCTCGCGCACCTGCTGAGCCAGGCCGGAATCGGCCTCGATCAGCGCGGTCACCGCGTCGTTGACCTGTTTCTCGACCAGCCCGCCCATGGCCAGGAGGTGGCTGCGCACTTCCTCGAGCTCAGCATTGAACTGCGCAGAGATGTGATGGGTCAGGCCTTCCTTAGAAATCATTGTGTTCGCTCCGCAAAAGCTTTAACCAAGAGCTGCAAGCTACAAGCTGCAAGCTGAAATTTGTCGTTACGCTGAACCGCTTTGACTTGCCGCTCGCAGCTTGAAGCTCGCGGCTGTACGGTTAACCGTATCGACCGGTGATGTAGTCTTCGGTCTGCTTCTTCGCCGGATTGGTGAACAGGGTATCGGTGTCGCCGAATTCCACCAGTTTGCCCATGTACATGAACGCCGTGTAGTCGGACACCCGCGCGGCCTGTTGCATGTTGTGCGTGACGATGACGATGGTGAACTTGGATTTAAGCTCGTAGATCAGCTCTTCGACTTTCAGCGTCGAGATCGGGTCGAGGGCCGAGCACGGTTCGTCGAGCAGCAGCACTTCCGGCTCAACCGCGATGGTACGGGCGATGACCAGACGCTGTTGCTGACCACCGGACAGGCCAAGTGCCGATTCATGCAGACGGTCTTTGACTTCGTCCCACAGTGCCGCACCTTTCAACGCCCATTCTACCGCCTCGTCGAGAATGCGCTTCTTGTTGATGCCCTGGATGCGCAGGCCGTACACCACGTTTTCGTAAATGGTCTTCGGGAACGGGTTGGGCTTCTGGAACACCATGCCGACGCGACGACGCAGCTCGGCAACGTCTTCGCCCTTGCGATAGATGTTGTTGCCGTAAAGGTTGATCGCGCCTTCTACGCGGCAGCCGTCAACCAGATCGTTCATGCGGTTGAAGGTGCGCAGCAGCGTCGACTTACCGCAGCCGGACGGGCCGATGAAGGCGGTCACGCGCTGTTTCGGGATGTTCATGCTGACGTCGAACAGCGCTTGTTTCTCGCCGTAGTACAGGCTCAGGCCCGGTACTTCGATGGCAACGGTTTCCTGTTCGAGACTGAGGCTCTGCTTGTCGCGGCCCAGGGCCGACATGTTGATGCCGTGGGTATGTGTTTCGTGCTGCATGGTTCTCACTCCGTTCGTAGCTGCGAGCTTCTAGCTGCAAGCTGCAAGTTTGAGCAAAAGCGGCTTGTAGCTTGCCGCTTGTGGCTAAGGGCTTTAGCTATCCAGTGCTTTGTATTTTTCGCGCAGGTGGTTGCGGATATACACCGCCGACAGGTTCAACGTGGCGATCACCAGTACCAGCAACAGCGCCGTGGCATACACCAGCGGACGGGCCGCTTCGACGTTCGGGCTCTGGAAGCCGACGTCATAGATGTGGAAGCCCAGGTGCATGATCTTCTGATCCAGGTGCAGGTACGGGTAGTTGCCGTCCACCGGCAGCGACGGCGCCAGTTTCACCACACCCACCAGCATCAGCGGCGCCACTTCACCGGCGGCGCGAGCCACGGCGAGAATCATGCCGGTCATCATCGCCGGGCTGGCCATCGGGATCACAATCTTCCACAGGGTTTCAGCCTTGGTCGCGCCGAGGGCCAACGAGCCTTCACGCACGGTACGTGGAATACGCGCCAGACCTTCCTCGGTCGCCACAATCACCACCGGCACCGCCAGCAGTGCCAGGGTCAGCGATGCCCAAAGCAGACCCGGTGTACCGAAGGTCGGCGCCGGCAGTGCTTCGGGGAAGAACAAACGGTCGACCGAACCACCGAGTACATAAACGAAGAAGCCCAGACCGAACACGCCGTAAACGATCGCAGGAACGCCAGCGAGGTTGTTCACCGCGATACGGATGATCCGCGTCAGGGTGTTCTGCTTGGCGTATTCCCGCAGGTACACCGCCGCCAGCACGCCGAACGGGGTGACGATCATCGCCATGATCAACGTCATCATCACGGTGCCGAAGATCGCCGGGAAAATCCCGCCTTCGGTGTTCGCTTCACGCGGGTCGTCCGACAGGAATTCCCAGATCTTGCTGAAGTAGAAGCCGACCTTGGTGAAGGTGCTCATCGCGTTCGGCTGGTAGGCGTGAACCACTTTGCCCAGACCGATTTCGATCTCTTTGCCGTTGGCATCACGAGCGGTCAAGGCATCGCGGTTGAACTGCGCATGCAGATCGGCCAGGCGCGCTTCGATGTCCTGATAACGCGCATTCAGCTCGGCACGCTCGGACTCCATGTCCGCTTGCGCGGTGGCGTCGAGCTTGCCTTCCAGTTCCAGTTTGCGACCGTGCAGACGGATGCGCTCCAGACCTGCGTTGATCGCACCGATGTCAGTCTTTTCCAGCGACTTCAGTTGTGCCGCCAGACCGTTCACACGGTTGATTCGCGCCTGCAACTCAGGCCACGCAGCCTCACCCTCGGCGATGACTTTGCCATCCTGTTTGACGTTGACCAGGTAGCCGTAGAAATTGCCCCACTCGCGACGCTCGATCGCCATCAGTTCTGGCGGCGTGGTCTGGTTGGTCAGCCACTCGCCGACGATCCAGGTGAAGTCGTTACCGTTCAGATCACGGTTGCCGACCTTGATCAGCTCGCGGGTCATGAATTCCGGGCCTTCATCGGGCACCGGCAAACCGGCGCTCTTCAGACGGGCGCGAGGCACTTCTTCTTTCTGTACCACTTCACCGATGACCAGGTGATTGGCCTGGCCCGGTACGTCGTAATGGGCGTGGACCAGGTCCGCCGGCCAGAAGTGACCGAGACCGCGCACGGCAATCACCGCCAACAGGCCAATGGTCATGATGACCGCGATGGACACCGCGCCACCGCTGATCCAGACGCCCGGGGCGCCGCTCTTGAACCATCCTTTCAGGGAGTTCTGTTTCACAGACTTCTACCTTTGCTTAAAGCGACGAGTATTTCTTGCGCAGACGCTGACGAATCAGTTCTGCCAGGGTGTTCATGACGAAGGTGAACAACAGCAACACCAGCGCCGAGAGGAACAGCACGCGGTAGTGGCTGCCGCCGACTTCCGACTCGGGCATTTCCACCGCGACGTTGGCGGCCAGGGTGCGCAGGCCTTCGAACAGGTTCATTTCCATGACCGGGGTGTTACCGGTGGCCATCAGCACGATCATGGTTTCGCCGACCGCACGGCCCATGCCGATCATCAGCGCCGAGAAGATCCCCGGGCTGGCGGTCAGGATGACGACACGGGTCATGGTCTGCCACGGCGTGGCACCGAGGGCCAGCGAGCCGAGGGTCAGACCGCGAGGCACACTGAACACGGCGTCTTCAGCGATCGAGTAGATGTTCGGGATCACTGCAAAACCCATGGCCAGACCGACCACCAGGGCGTTGCGCTGGTCGTAAGTGATGCCGAGGTCGTGGGAAATCCACATGCGCATGTCGCCGCCGAAGAACCAGTTCTCCATGAACGGGCTCATGTACAGCGACAGCCAGCCCACGAACAGAATCACTGGAATCAGCAGCGCACTTTCCCAGCCGTCCGGGACTCGCAGGCGGATTGATTCAGGCAAACGGCTGAAGGTGAAACCGGCGACCAGAATGCCGATCGGCAGCAACATCAGCAGGCTGAAGATGCCCGGCAGATGCCCTTCGACATATGGCGCGAGGAACAGACCGGCGAAGAAACCGAGGATCACCGTCGGCATCGCTTCCATCAGCTCGATCACCGGTTTGACCTTGCGGCGCATGCCCGGGGCCATGAAGTACGCGGTGTAGATTGCAGCAGCAACGGCCAGCGGCGCGGCCAGCAGCATCGCGTAGAATGCGGCTTTCAGCGTGCCGAAGGTCAGTGGCGACAGGCTCAGTTTCGGTTCGAAATCGGTGTTGGCTGCAGTCGATTGCCAGACGTATTTAGGCTCGTCGTAGTTCTCGTACCAGACCTTGCTCCACAGCGCGCTCCACGAGACTTCCGGGTGCGGGTTGTCGAGCAGCAAGGGTTGCAGCTTGCCGCCGGCTTCAACGATCACGCGGTTGGCGCGCGGTGACAGGCCGAATACGCCTTGACCATCGACTACCTGATCAACCAGCAGCGTGCGATGTGCGGTGCTGTGGAACACGCCGAGCTTGCCGCTGGCATCCAGCGCGAGGAAGCCTTTGCGGCGCTCTTCGGCGGTGATTTCAACGATCGGCGTGGTGCCCATCTGGAAGGTACGAATCTGTTTCAGGCGCAGCTCACCGTCGGTATCACGGGCCATAAACCATTGGGCCAGACCACCCTTGGAGTCGCCGACAATCAGCGAGATACCACCGACCAGTTGCGTGGTCGCGGTGACTTCGGCATCAGCGTTTTCCAGCAGTTTGTAGCGACCGTTGAGGCTCTTGTCGCGCAGGCTGAACACATCGGCCTGAGCGCGACCGTTGACCACGTACAGCCATTGCTGGCGCGGGTCGACGAAGATGTTTTTCACCGGCTCAGTCATCTGTGGCAGATCGATACGCTTCTGCTCGTTGGTGACTTCACCGGTCATCATGTTTTCTTCGCTGGTCAGCGACAGCACGTTGAGTTGCGAACCGGTCGAACCGACCAGCATCAGCGTCGTGTCGGTGGCATTCAGGCTGACATGCTCCAGCGCACCGCCGGCTTCGTTCAACGCGATCGGCGTCTCGCCATACGGATACTCGATGGCCGGGCTGATGGTTTTCTTGCCATCGGGGTAGCTGACTTTATAGGTGTGACGGAACACCAGCGCCTGACCGTTGGACAGGCCCACGGCCACCAGCGGATGGCCTGGCTGGTCTTCACCAATCGAGGTCACGGTGGCGCCGGCAGGCACCGGCAGATCGACGCGCTTCAGCTCAGCGCCACTGTCGATATCAAAGAACAATGCCTGGCCCTTGTCGGAAACACGCATGGCCACCTGATTCTGCTCTTCGAGCGAAATCATCAGCGGCTTGCCGGCGTCCTGCATCCAGGCCGGGGTGATCGAGTCTTTCGCGGTCAGGTCGGCACCCTGGAATAGCGGCGCAACCACGTAGGCGAGGAAAAAGAAGATCAGGGTGATGGCTGCCAGCACCGCGAGACCGCCAACGAGGACGTACCAGCGAGTGAAGCGATCCTTGAGCGCGCGAATGCGGCGCTTGCGTTGCAGCTCAGGCGTATTGAAATCAATGCGCTTGGGAGGATTAGTAGTCATTTGGGAATTGGCCAGATCATTCATGCGCTCACCCTAGCGATCCTGTATGACAGAAAGATGACAATGCAGTGACGCAGCAAATCCACCGCCAGCGGGACTGGCAGAGGATCAAAAATTTGAGGTGTGGAAAAGGCCGGTCTGCGCGCAGATCCGGCCTTTCACCTGAGTCCGGCGGGGTTCACCCCGGACTCAATTTGTTACTTCTTTGCGACAGCGCCGCCTTCCTGCAGACCCAGGTCAGCCAGTGCTTTTGCAGCAACCTTGGCTGGCAGTGGGATGTAGCCGTCTTTCACTACCACTTCCTGGCCCTGTTTCGACAGCACCAGTTTCACGAACTCAGCTTCCAGCGGAGCCAGAGGCTTGTTCGGGGCTTTGTTGACGTAAACGTAGAGGAAACGCGACAGCGGGTATTTGCCGTTCAGGGCGTTTTCTTCGGTGTCTTCGATGAAGTCGGTGCTGCCTTTCTTGGCCAGAGGAACGGTCTTCACGCTGGCGGTCTTGTAACCGATGCCCGAGTAACCGATGCCGTTCAGCGAGGAGCTGATCGACTGCACAACCGACGCCGAACCAGGTTGTTCGTTAACGTTTGGTTTGTAGTCGCCTTTGCACAGGGCTTCTTCTTTGAAGTAGCCGTAGGTGCCGGATACCGAGTTACGGCCGAACAGCTGTACTGGCTTGTTGGCCAGATCGCCGGTCACACCCAGTTCGCCCCAGGTTTTCACGTCGGCTTTGGCGCCGCACAGACGGGTCGACGAGAAGATCGCATCAACCTGTTCCATGGTCAGGTGCTGGATCGGGTTGTCCTTGTGCACGAACACAGCCAGGGCATCCACGGCAACCGGGATAGCGGTTGGCTTGTAGCCGTACTTCTGCTCGAAGGCCGCCAGTTCGGTGTCCTTCATCTTGCGGCTCATCGGGCCCAGGTTGGAGGTGCCTTCAGTCAAAGCAGGTGGCGCAGTGGCGGAGCCAGCGGCCTGAATCTGGATGTTGACGTTCGGGTATTCTTTTTTGTAGTTCTCAGCCCAGAGGGTCATGAGGTTGGCCAGGGTATCGGAGCCGACGCTGGACAGGTTGCCCGACACACCAGTGGTCTTGGTGTAGCTCGGGATAGCAGGGTCAACAGCGGCAACCGCGTTGGCAGTCGCAACGCCAGCAGCGACAAAAGTCATTGCCGCCATCAAACGCTTCAGTTTCATGCCTTACTCCTAGCAGATAGGGTGTGTTAAGTCGGGGCCAAGTATCAGCAGGCCGTGTGAACACTCTATGGCTGAAATATGACAATTGGATGAAAGGCCAGCATTCGATTCTTTGCAGGATGATTCGTGTTGCCTCCATCGCGAGCAGGCTCACTCCTACACTTGAAATGCGTTCCAAATGTAGGAGTGAGCCTGCTCGCGATGGCATCAGAACAACTGATGCAGAGTCTGGATCAGCGCCCCTTCTTCCACAGCCACGCGCCGACCAGAATCCCCATCGCGCACAGCACTGCCACATAGTAGGTCGGGCCCATCGCGCTTTCTTTCAGCAGCAGACTGACCACCATCGGCGTCAGGCCACCAAAAATCGCGTAAGCCACGTTATACGAGAACGACAACCCGCTGAAACGCACCACCGGTGGAAACGCCTTAACCATCACGTATGGAACCGCCCCAATTGTGCCAACCAGAAAACCGGTCAGCGCATACAGCGGGAACAACCAGTTCGGGTGATCGGCGAGGCTGTGATAGAAGGTCCAGGAGCTGATCAGCAAGCCCAGGCAACCAAACACGAATACGCGACCGGCGCCAAAGCGATCCGCCAACGCGCCGGAGATAACGCAGCCAATGCTCAGGAACACGATCGCCAGACTGTTCGATTGCAGCGACTCGGTCGGCGTGAAGTGATAGACCGTTTGCAACACGGTCGGGGTCATCAGAATGACCACGACGATGCCAGCGGAGAGCAACCAGGTCAGCAGCATCGAGATCGCAATCGCGCCGCGATGATCACGCAGCACCGCACGCAGCGGCACTTCTTCAGCCAAGGCTTTGCGCAACTGCAGTTCGGCAAACACAGGGGTCTCGTGCAGCCAACGGCGCAGGTAGACCGAGAACAGGCCGAACACACCGCCCAGCAGGAATGGAATCCGCCAGGCGTAATCGGAAACTTCCGCTGGCGTATAAATGCTGTTGATCGCGGTGGCGACCAAAGAGCCGAGCAGAATGCCGGCGGTCAGCCCGCTGGTGAGGGTGCCACAGGCATAACCCATGTGCTTTTGCGGAACGTGTTCGGAAACGAAGACCCACGCCCCTGGCACTTCACCGCCAATCGCCGCACCTTGAATGACCCGCATCAATAGAAGAAGAATCGGCGCCCACATGCCGATCTGCGCATACGTTGGCAGCAGGCCCATGATCAGGGTCGGCACGGCCATCATGAAAATGCTCAGGGTGAACATCTTCTTGCGCCCCAGCAGGTCGCCGAAGTGCGCCATGACGATGCCACCCAGCGGCCGTGCGAGGTAACCGGCGGCAAAGATACCGAAGGTCTGCATCAGGCGCAGCCACTCGGGCATGTCGGCCGGGAAGAACAGCTTGCCGACCACGGTGGCGAAGAAAACGAAGATGATGAAATCGTAAAACTCCAGCGCGCCACCAAGGGCAGACAGCGACAGAGTCTTGTAGTCGTTGCGGGTCAACGGTCGTGCGGGTTGCTCGGGCTGCGCGAGGCTCGAAGGCGCTGTGGTCATGGCAAGGGCTTCTCTTATAGTCGGATCTGCCGCCACAACAACGCTGGCGGTGGCTTGGGCAGGTTCGGCACCATAGCAAATTGTTCGAAAAAGCACATAGAGGCGCGTAATTGACGGTCGAAATGAGAACCGGATGGTCGTCGTGGAGTCTACCGACCGATATACTCGCAACCTGCTCCGGTTTGTAAGGGGTTGCTGTGCGAAAACGTCGTTGGCCCGGCCTTTGCTCGGGATTAGCCGGTTTCGCAGAGTTTCTCCTTAGGCGCCTGATGGAAAACGTGACGAACGTAGTAGGTTCGGTGCTGAATCGTTTTTCCCGAAGACGGCTACCACCAGCAATACCAACGAAGAGTCACGGGTCAGAGGCACCCTCGGCATGATAGAGCTCGAACAAGAAGATCCAATCCCGCAAGGCGACCTGGCCCTGCAAATCACCGCACTTCCACGCGAAACCAATGGCTTTGGCGATATTTTCGGCGGCTGGCTGGTGGCGCAGATGGATTTGGCCGGCACCGCAATGGCCAGCCGTGTCGCTGGCGGCCGGGTCGCCACCGTGGCCATCGATCGCATGGCGTTCCTTGTGCCAGTGGCTGTCGGCGCGCAATTGTCCTTCTATACCCAGACCCTGGAAATCGGCCGCAGCTCGATCCAGATGATGGTCGAAGTGTGGAGCGACGACCCGCTGTCCAGCGAGTGGCGTAAAGTCACCGAAGCGGTGTTCGTCTTCGTTGCCATCGACGGCAGCGGTCGCACTCGCTCGGTTCCACCGCGCGCGCGCTAAACCTGGCGGCCGTTTGACGGTCGATAGTTGTCCTTGTTACTGATCGAGAGCTGTCCCATGAACACGCCCAACGTTGAAGCGGTGAAACTGGATGAACTGAACTGCTGGCGCATTCGCCACGGTCAGGCCGAAGTGCTGGTGGCCCAGCAAGGCGCGCACATCCTCAGTTATCAGATCGATGGCCAGCCGCCGATCATCTGGCTCAACGACAAGGCCGAGTTCAAAACAGGCAAAAGTATCCGCGCCGGCGTGCCGGTGTGCTGGCCGTGGTTCGGCAAGTTCGAACGCAACCCGCAGAGCGTGCAGGCCATGTACACCGGTGAGCAACCGGCACCCGCGCACGGTCTGGTGCGGGCGATGGATTGGGAGTTGGGCGGCATCGAATCAGAGGCTGACGGCGTCAAGGTCGAACTCAAGCTGCCCTACCCCGCGGGTGGCCTGCAGGGCTGGCCGCATCAGGTCGATCTGACCCTGACTCTGCACTTGTCCGAGCAACTGAGTTTCAGCCTGACCAGCCACAACCGTGGCAGTGACACCGTCAGCCTGAGCCAGGCGCTGCATACGTATTTCGCGGTCAGTGATGTGCGCCATGTGCATGTCGATGGTGTCGATGGCTTGAGTTACATCGAGACGCTGGACGACTGGAAAACCAACAGCCAGCAAGGCGATCTGCATTTTGCCGGTGAGACCGACCGCATCTATCTCGACGCTCCACCACAACTGAGCATCGTCGATCCGGCCTGGGAACGGCGCATTGTGCTGACGGCTACCGGTTCACGCACGGCGGTGATCTGGAACCCTTGGAGCGATCGCGCGGCAGCGCTGGCCGACATGGACAACGATGGCTGGCAGCGCATGCTGTGCATCGAGACGGCGAATGTGATGGACGACATCGTCACGCTGGCGCCGGGGGCGAGTCATACCATGGGCGTCAGCGTCGCCAGCAAACCGCTCTAACAGCACCGCAAAACCAAATGTAGGAATGAGCCTGCTCGCGATAGCGGTTCGTCAGATCCATTAAATTGGCTGACACGACGCTATCGCGAGCAGGCTCACTCCTACAGTAGTTTTGTGGTGACTGTTAGAGATCGGACTCCTGCACCACCCGCACTTTGTCCGCCTCCAGTGCATACGCCGCATCGGCCAGATCATTGCTGACCTTCTCGACTTTCAGCGTGCCGCTCACCCACAACGGCGTGTAGATATCATCCAGTTTCAAACCTTTCGGATATCGCACCAGCACCAGTTGATTCGGTGGCGGCGGCGGCACGTGGATACAGGCGCCCGGATACGGCACGAGGAAGAACAGCGTGCTGCGGCCCTTGGCGTCGGACTCCAGCGGCACCGGATAACCACCGATGCGGATGTGTTTGTCGTTCATCGATGCCACGGTTTTGGTCGAATACATCACCGCCGGCAGACCTTTGGCCTGCTTCATCCCGCCCTTCTCGGTGAAGGTGCCGGTGGCTTCCGGGGAGTTGTGGTCGATTTCAGGCATGGCCTCTAGGGCCTTCTGGTCCGACTTGGGCATCAGTTCGAGCCAGTCGGTTTCCGGCAGTTCGCCGGCGTGGGCCAAACCGCTGCCCAGAAATAGGAGAGTCAACAGAAGACGGCGCATGAAAGTGCTCGGTATAGAAAGGAAGGAACAATGAGTCGCCGAGCATTCTAGCCCTCCCCGCCACTTTGGCAGAGAGGGCTTTGTCGCTTTGGATCAGTTCTTTTTGATCAGACCGTAGATCACCAGCAACACGATCGCGCCGACCAGTGCGCCGATGAAACCTGCGCCCTCGCCCGCGTGATAGATGCCCAGAGCCTGGCCGCCGTAAGTGGCTGCCAGCGAACCGCCGATACCGAGCAGGATGGTCATGATCCAGCCCATGCTGTCATCGCCCGGTTTCAGGAACCGTGCCAGCAGGCCGACGATCAAGCCGATAAAGATGGTTCCGATAATTCCCATGGCATTTCCCTCTCAAAGATAGATATGCGAAGCCTAGTCAGACTTTGGCATCCTGCCATGAGAGAACGGCGGCCCCTGAATGGTTCCGCCGCTGCCACATGAAACTGTCGTTACTCGGCGATCAGCGCTTCGACCTTGACGATCTGCGCCTGCAGCGTGGCCATGTCGGCGCAACGCAGGTTGGCGTGGCCGACCTTGCGCCCGGCCTTGAAGGCCTTGCCGTAGTGATGCAGATGGCAGTCTTCGATGGCGATGACTTTCTCAACCGGCGGTACCACGCCGATGAAGTTGAGCATCGCGCTCTCGCCGACCTTGGCGGTCGAACCCAGCGGCAGGCCGGCAACGGCGCGCAGGTGGTTTTCGAACTGGCTGCACTCGGCGCCTTCAGTGGTCCAGTGCCCGGAGTTGTGCACGCGCGGGGCGATCTCGTTGGCCTTGAGGCCACCGTCGACTTCAAAGAACTCGAACGCCATCACGCCGACGTAGTCGAGCTGCTTGAGCACACGGCTCGAGTAGTCTTCGGCCAGCGCCTGCAACGGGTGATCGGTGCTGGCCACCGACAGCTTGAGGATGCCGCTGTCGTGGGTGTTGTGTACCAGCGGATAGAACCTGGTTTCACCATCGCGGGCACGTACGGCGATCAGCGAGACTTCACCGGTGAACGGCACGAAGCCTTCCAGCAGGCAGGAAACACTGCCGAGTTCGGCGAAGGTGCCGACCACGTCTTCTGGCTTGCGCAGGACTTTCTGGCCCTTCCCGTCGTAACCCAAAGTGCGGGTTTTCAGCACGGCTGGCAGACCGATGGAAGCGACCGCAGCGTCCAGATCGGCTTGCGATTGGATATCGGCGAAGGCCGGAGTCGGGATGCCCAAGTCCTTGAACATGCTCTTTTCGAACCAGCGATCGCGAGCGATGCGCAGGGCTTCGGCGCTCGGGTAGACCGGGACGAATTGCGACAGGAATGCCACGGTTTCGGCCGGGACGCTTTCGAACTCGAAGGTCACCAGATCGACTTCATCGGCCAATTGGCGCAGATGATCCTGATCGCCGTAATCGGCCCGCAGGTGTTCGCCCAGCGCCGCGGCGCAAGCGTCCGGCGCAGGGTCGAGGAAAGCGAAGTTCATGCCTAGCGGAGTGCCCGCCAGGGCCAACATGCGACCCAACTGGCCGCCACCGATTACACCGATCTTCATCTCAACAACCTCAGGCAATACGTGGGTCTGGATTGTCCAGGACGCTGTCTGTCTGCTCGGCACGGAAGGTTTTCAGTACCGCGTGGAACTGTGGATGCTTGGCGCCGAGGATGCTCGCCGAGAGCAGCGCGGCGTTGATCGCGCCGGCTTTACCGATAGCGAGAGTGGCGACCGGAATGCCCGCTGGCATCTGCACGATCGACAGCAGCGAGTCGACGCCCGAGAGCATGGCCGACTGCACCGGCACGCCCAGCACCGGCAGGTGGGTCTTGGCCGCACACATGCCTGGCAAGTGGGCTGCGCCACCGGCACCGGCGATAATCACCTCGATGCCGCGGCTTTCAGCCTCTTCGGCGTACTGGAACAGCAGATCCGGGGTGCGGTGGGCAGAGACCACTTTGACCTCGTACGGGATGCCGAGCTTTTCCAGCATATCGGCGGTGTGGCTAAGGGTGGACCAATCGGACTTGGAGCCCATGATCACGCCAACCAGTGCACTCATCGTCGCGCCTCTTCTCTCTGGAGCGCCCGCAGGCGCGTCATAAAACAACAAGCCACGCAGGTTGCGTGGCTTGATTGTACGAAAAATGGCCGGACGTGCCGGCCGAAGGCCGCGCAGTATACCGTAAAGAAAGCAATAAACAGCCCCCCGCGCGACCATCTGTCATCTGCCGCAAATGCCCGGTTTTATTGACCTGAAGGTCAGCGACAGAACACCGCAAATCCCCTGTAGGAGTGAGCCTGCTCGCGATGGCGGTGTGTCAGTCACATCGTCGCTGAATGTGCTGACGCTATCGCGAGAGGCTCACTCCTACAAGGGGTCCGCGTAGGCTCAGGAAGCTTGTGCAGCGCCACCCTCGAGCTTGCGCCACAGCAGGCGCACGTTGGCTTTACGCACCAAGGCGCAACGGTACAGGCGAATCTCCAGCGGCACATGCCATTGCGGGCCACCGCAGACCACCATCTCACCACGCGCCAGCTCAGCACGCACGCTCAGTTGCGGCACCCAGGCAATGCCCAAGCCTTCCAGCGCCATGCTTTTCAGGCTGTCGGCCATGGCGGTTTCGTAGATCGTCGTGAAACGCAACTGACGCTGGCGCAGCAAACCGTTTACGGAACGGCCGAGGAAAGCCCCGGCGCTGTAGGCCAGCAACGGCACACTGGCCTCTCCTTCCAGATCGAACAACGGCTTGCCATCAGCATCTGCTGCGCACACCGGCAGCATCTCGGTCTGGCCCAAATGCAGCGACGGGAAAATCTCCGGATCCATCTGCATCGCCGCATCCGGGTCATAGAACGCCAGCATCAGATCGCAGCCACCCTCACGCAACGCATGCACCGCATCGCCAACGTTGGTCGCGACCAACCGCGTGGCAATATTCAAGCCTTCATTACGCAACTGCGCGATCCAGCGCGGGAAAAAGCCCAGCGCCAGCGAGTGAGCCGCAGCGACCTGCATCACTTCGCCCTGCCCGCCTTCCAGATGATGCAAATGGCGCAGCACTTCACCGAGCTGTTCAACCACCGTGCGCGCGGTCACCAGAAACAACTGCCCCGCTGCCGTCAGTTCGACCGGCGTGCGCGAGCGATTGACCAGAGTCAGCCCCAGTGCAGCCTCCAGACTGCGGATCCGCCGACTGAACGCCGGCTGGGTCACGAAGCGTCGCTCAGCGGCCTGCGAGAAGCTACGGGTGGCGGCCAGAGCACTGAAGTCCTCGAGCCATTTGCTTTCCAGATTCATCACGTCCTCCCGGACACGCACCAAAACAGGTCACACGTCTGCCGCGCACGCGGCGTCACACGGGCATTATGCCGAATGTGCATAGGGCAGTGCTGAACAGCATTGGCCCAAAATTTCCCACAAGCCTAGCATTCGCAGCGTTCCGGCACAGACCGGGTCCATATCGAGATGATTTCTATCATGTCCTCCGCTGCATCTTTCCGCACAGAAAACGACCTGCTTGGCGCCCTCGAAGTACCGGCTCAAGCGTATTACGGCATCCAGACCCTGCGAGCGGTGAACAACTTCCGCCTCTCCGGCGTTCCGATTTCGCATTACCCGAAACTGGTTGTCGGCCTGGCAATGGTCAAACAGGCCGCTGCTGACGCCAACCGCGAGTTGGGTCACCTGAGCGAAGCCAAGCACGCGGCCATCAGCGAAGCCTGTGCCCGATTGATCCGCGGTGATTACCACGAAGAGTTCGTGGTCGACATGATTCAAGGTGGCGCCGGTACTTCCACCAACATGAACGCCAACGAAGTGATCGCCAACATTGCGCTCGAAGCAATGGGTCACCAGAAAGGCGAGTACCAGTTCCTGCACCCGAACGACGACGTCAACATGGCGCAGTCGACCAACGACGCCTACCCAACGGCGATCCGCCTGGGCCTGCTACTCGGTCACGACACCCTGCTGGCCAGCCTCGACAGCCTGATTCAGGCGTTCGCGGCCAAGGGCAAAGAATTCGATCACGTCCTGAAAATGGGCCGTACCCAGTTGCAAGACGCCGTGCCGATGACCCTCGGCCAGGAATTCCGTGCCTTCGCCACCACCATGGGCGAAGACCTGGCCCGTCTGAAGACGCTGGCCCCGGAACTGCTGACTGAAGTGAACCTCGGTGGCACTGCGATCGGTACCGGCATCAACGCCGACCCGCGTTATCAAGCGCTGGCTGTTCAGCGTCTGGCACTGATCAGCGGTCAACCGCTGGTTCCAGCCGCCGACCTGATCGAAGCGACTTCCGACATGGGCGCTTTCGTACTGTTCTCCGGCATGCTCAAGCGCACTGCGGTCAAGCTGTCGAAGATCTGCAATGACCTGCGCCTGCTGTCCAGCGGCCCACGCACCGGCATCAACGAAATCAACCTGCCAGCGCGTCAGCCAGGCAGCTCGATCATGCCCGGCAAGGTCAACCCGGTAATTCCGGAAGCTGTGAACCAGGTTGCTTTCCAGGTCATCGGTAACGACCTGGCGCTGACCATGGCAGCCGAAGGCGGCCAACTGCAGCTGAACGTGATGGAGCCACTGATCGCTTTCAAGATCTTCGATTCGATCCGCCTGCTGCAACGCGCCATGGACATGCTGCGCGAGCACTGCATCGTCGGCATCACCGCCAACGAAGCACGCTGCCGTGAACTGGTCGAACACTCGATCGGTCTGGTCACCGCTCTGAACCCGTACATCGGCTACAAAAACGCCACCCGTATCGCCGGCCTCGCCCTTGAAAGCGGCCGCGGCGTACTGGAACTGGTGCGCGAAGAAGGTCTGCTCGACGAAGCCATGCTCGCCGACATCCTGCGCCCGGAAAACATGATTGCTCCGCGTCTGGTTCCGCTCAAAGCCTGAGCCGACACGTTACTTGTAGCACCGCTCACCAGGTCGAGGGACTAGACACCTCTCACCTTTTGAGGGCTTGGGGATTTAGTCCCCAAGCCCTTTTTTTTAACTTCTTCGCGGGCAGGACGTTAAATGTTTTGTGTATTTGATACCGCCAAGATCGCAGCCTTCGGCAGCTCCTACATTGATTGACGTACACCTGTAGGAGCTGCCGAAGGCTGCGATCTTTTGATCTTGCAGCACCCTCGTTTTGTCGCTTGCACCACTACCGTGCAGACGGGCGCGTCACTGATCGGTATAGTGCCGCCCCTCTTCGCGTGAGCGGTCGTCGGTAACGAGGCCATAACCCATGCGAAACCCGAACTAATAACAAACCCGCGAAATGGAACCGGACGAAACCTTCGCCTCACCTGTCGTGCCGTGCGCGCACCGGTGTAACACGATGTTTCTTCCATCCAGTATTTGCTTACACAATAAACAGCGAGGAAAAATCCATGCTCGAAGTCATTAACGACTTCCTCTCAGGGAAAGTACTGATCGTGCTCATTGTCGGGCTCGGTAGCTACTTCACGATTCGCTCGCGTTTCGTTCAATTGCGCCACTTCTTCCACATGTTCGCGGTGTTCCGCGACAGCCTAAAGGGCAGCGCCGGGCAACTCAGCTCGTTCCAGGCTCTGATGCTCAGCCTTGCCGGCCGAGTGGGTGCAGGCAACATCGCCGGTGTCGGCATTGCCGTGACCCTCGGTGGTCCGGGTGCGGTGTTCTGGATGTGGGTGACCGCACTGGTCGGCATGTCCAGCA
Source organism: Pseudomonas sp. MC6 (assembly GCF_054790575.1). Lineage (NCBI taxonomy): Bacteria > Pseudomonadati > Pseudomonadota > Gammaproteobacteria > Pseudomonadales > Pseudomonadaceae > Pseudomonas > Pseudomonas sp. MC6. The sequence goes on along the minus strand of NZ_CP186504.1, from coordinate 5,167,932 downwards.
GCTTCTTCGAATGCACCCTGGCCCAGGTCTACAAGCGCGCCGATGGCGACGGCCTGTACCGTGGTGGCCCGGCCTACTACATCCAGCACGGCCTGAAGCTCAAAGGCATGGCGGTGGTGTTCTCCGTTCTGCTACTGGTCACCTACGGCTTTGCCTTCATTGGCCTGCAGTCCTACACCGTGACCCACTCGCTGCAGAACGCCTTTGAATTCAACCCACAACACACCGGTATCGTCCTGGCGGTGCTGCTGGCCATCACCTTCATCGGCGGCATCAAGCGCATCGCCTCGGTGTCCGACCTGCTGGTGCCGATCAAGACCCTCGCCTATATCGGCGTAACCCTGTACGTGATCGGTACCCAGATCGAACATGTGCCAGCCATGCTGGAAACCATCTTCAAGAGCGCCTTCGGCCTCGATCCGGCCTTTGGTGGTCTGCTCGGCAGCGCCATCGTCATGGGCGTGAAGCGTGGCGTGTTCGCCAACGAAGCGGGTCTGGGCAGTGCGCCGAACGTCGCCGCCGTGGCCGCCGTGAAGCACCCGGGCGCGCAGGGCGTGGTTCAGGCTTTCAGCGTGTTCCTCGACACTTTCGTGATCTGCACCTGCACCGCGCTGCTGATCCTGCTGTCGGGCTTCTACACCCCGGGCTTCGAAGGTGACGGCATCGTCCTGACCCAGAACTCGCTGGCCGCTGTGGTCGGTGACTGGGGTCGCATGTTCGTCAGCGTCGCGCTGTCGCTGTTCGTCTTCACCTGCATCCTCTACAACTACTACCTGGGCGAAAACAGCCTGCAGTTCCTCACCCGCAACCGCGCCGCGCTGATGATTTTCCGCGGTCTGGTGCTGGCGCTGGTGGTATGGGGTTCGATGCAGGACCTATCGACCGTGTTCGCCTTCGCCGACATCACCATGACCTGCCTGGCCTTCGTCAACCTCGTGGCTCTGGCCATGCTGTTCAAGGTCGGCATGCGCGTAATGCGCGACTACGACGGGCAGCGCCGCGCCGGCGTCAAGCAGCCAGTGTTCGACTCGAGCAAATTTGCCGATCTGGACCTCGACCTGAAGGCCTGGCCGACCAATCCGTCTGCCGCTGCCGACAAGACCGAAGCCGAGCCGCAAGGCGTACCTGCAGCGCAACGCTGACAGGTGAATGACGGGCGCATCCCCAGCGCCCGTCAGTTATTGTGGTGCAATAACTTGTAGGAGCGAGTCTGCTCGCGATAGCGGTCTTTCAGCCAACATCAATGTTGAATGATGAACCGCCATCGCGAGCAGGCTCACTCCTACAAGGACCTCATCCTTTCGGAGAATCCCCATGAATTCGTCGACCTACCCCGCCGCCCAACACGTCATGGTGCTCTACACCGGTGGCACCATCGGCATGCAGGCCAGCGCCAATGGTCTGGCCCCGGCGTCCGGTTTCGAAGCGCGGATGCGCGACTACCTGCACAGCCAGCCTGAACTCGTTGTGCCGCAGTGGCGCTTTCGCGAGATGTCGCCGCTGATCGACAGCGCCAACATGACCCCGGCCTACTGGCAGCAACTGCGTGAAGCGGTGGTCGATGCCGTGGATGTGCAAGGCTGCGACAGCGTGCTGATCCTGCACGGCACCGACACCCTGGCCTATAGCGCGGCGGCGATGAGTTTCCAGTTGCTCGGCCTGCATGCGCGGGTTTGCTTCACCGGTTCGATGCTGCCGGCCGGTGTCACCGACAGCGATGCCTGGGAAAACCTCGGCGGTGCGCTGGTTGCCCTCGGCCAAGGTCTGGCGCCGGGCGTGCATCTGTACTTCCACGGCGAACTGCTGGCGCCGACCCGTTGCGCGAAAGTGCGCAGCTTCGGCCGTCATCCGTTCAAGCGTCTGGAGCGTCAGGGCGGCGGTGTCAAAGCCTCTTCGATTCCAGCATCGTTGAACTACAACCAGCCGAAACAACTGGTCAAGGTTGCGGTGCTGCCACTGTTCCCGGGTATCAGTGCCGAAGTGCTCGATGGTCTGCTCGACAGCGGCATTCAAGGTCTGGTGCTGGAGTGCTACGGCAGCGGCACCGGGCCGAGCGACAACCCTGAGTTTCTGGCAAGCCTTGGCCGCGCACGGGATAACAGTGTGGTGGTGGTTGCCGTGACGCAATGCCATGAGGGTGGCGTTGAGCTGGATGTGTATGAGGCGGGCAGTCGCTTGCGCGGTGTTGGCGTGTTGTCCGGTGGCGGCATGACCCGTGAGGCGGCGTTTGGCAAGTTGCACGGGTTGCTCGGTGCAGGGCTGGAAACCGCTGAAGTGCGTCAGCTGATCGAACTGGATTTGTGTGGTGAGTTGCTCTGAGCAAGGCTCTGGAATGGCCCTCACCCTAGCCCTCTCCCGGAGGGAGAGGGAACCGACTTTAGTGTCTTGCGCTATACGCCGACCTGAAAAAAAGTGTCGATTATGGATTCGGCACAGTTTTTTCACGTCGGCGTATCTCTTCAATATCCCCCAATCGGCCCCCTCTCCCTTTGGGAGTGGGCTGGGGTGAGGGGCTACTGCGGCATGCAACTTGCTGCGTTCCAGCCATCTCAAGGCTGGAAGATCTTATGCTCCACTCCCACCTCACCACCCTTAATGCCGTCTCGCTGATCCTCAACACCTTCAAGGCCGAAGGCCTGTCGAGCGAGGCGCTGCTCGCCGGTAGCGGCATCAGTGTCGCGGACTTGCACCGGGCCGACACCCGCATCACCACCAATCAGGAGATGCAGGTCTGCGCCAACGCGGTCGCACTCAAGCACGATATCGGTCTGGAACTGGGCCGGCGCATGCATGTTTCCTGCTACGGCATCCTCGGTTACGCCCTGCTGACCTGTGCCACCTTCGGTGACGCTTTGCGTCTGGCGATCCGTTATCCGGCGCTGTTGGGAACACTTTTCGAGCTGAGTCTGGAAGACGACGGCGAGCGCGTCTGGTTCGTCGCCGCCGACTATCGCGAGAGTCCGTCGATGGCGGTGTTCAATGCCGAGTTCTGCCTGGTGTCGTTGAAAGTCATTTGCGATGACTTGCTCGGGCATCCGCTGCCCTTGCTCGCGACGCGGTTCGAGTACGCCGCGCCGGACTATCGTGACAGTTACGCCGAGCACTTCGACAGCCCGCTGCACTTCGCCGCCAAGGACAACGCCTTTGCCTTCGACCGTCACTGGCTCGATCAACCGCTGCCGCTAGCCGATCTCATCACCCATCAAGCCATGACCGAACGTTGCCGCAAACAGAATCTTGAGTTCACCGGGCGTCAGGCATGGCTGGGGCGCATCCGCCAATTGCTCAGCGCCCAACTCAACGCCGCGCCGGGACTGGAAGGTCTGGCGCAGCAGATGAAGTGCTCGCCGCGCACCTTGCGCCGGCATCTCAAGGACATGGGCAGCAGCTATCAGGAACTGCTCGATGAACTGCGCTTCGAAAGGGCGAAGCAGATGTTGTGTGAGGACCAGTTGCCGATTTATCGCATCGCCGAAACCCTTGGCTTCAGCGAGACCGCGAGCTTTCGTCATGCCTTTGTGCGCTGGAGTGGTGTGGCTCCAAGCCAGTTCAGGGCCTGAAGAAGGGGCGAATTGCGGTCATGATTTTTGGCCAGATCCATCCCCTTTTGGCCTTTCCTGCCGTTCTCCGATTCGCTTCACGCCGCAACACTGTGGGCAACCGAATCAGCCCTGCGGAGAACAACAAATGCTGACGATCTACTCGGACGATCACCACCTGCACCATGGCCGCTGCGAACTCATCGATGGCCAGCTCAAGCCGTGTTTCGAGATGCCCTCGCGCGCCGACCATGTGCTGCAACGCGTGAAAAACCAGAACCTCGGCCCGGTCGAGGCACCGAAGGATTTCGGTCTGGAGCCGATCGCCCGCATCCACGGCCAAGACTATCTCGACTTTTTCAAAGGTGCGTGGGCGCGCTGGACTGAATTCAATACTGACGGTGACTTGCTGCCCTACACCTGGCCGGCGCGCACCCTGCGTGCAATCAAACCGTCCAGCCTGCACGGCCAGCTCGGCTATTACAGCTTCGACGGCGGTGCGCCGATCACCGCCGGTACCTGGCAAGCGGCGTACAGCGCGGCGCAAGTTGCGCTGACCGCGCAAGCAGAAATCCAGCGTGGCGCGCGCGCTGCCTTCGCCCTTTGCCGTCCACCGGGACACCACGCCGCCAGCGATCTGATGGGCGGTTATTGCTACCTCAACAACGCTGCCATCGCCGCGCAGGCCTTCCTCGATCAGGGCCACCAGAAGGTCGCGATCCTCGACGTCGACTATCACCACGGCAACGGTACCCAGTCGATTTTCTACGAGCGCAGCGACGTGCTGTTCACCTCGATCCACGGTCATCCGGAAGCGGAGTTCCCGTTTTTCCTCGGCTACGACGATGAGCATGGCGACGCTGCCGGTGAAGGTTTCAACTTCAATTACCCGCTGCCCGCCGGCTCCGGATGGGACGTGTGGAGTGCGGCACTGGATCAGGCCTGCGACGAGATCGATCGCTATGGCGCCGACGTCATTGTCGTGTCGCTCGGCGTCGACACCTTCAAGGACGATCCGATTTCGCAGTTCAAACTCGACAGCCCGGATTATCTGGCGATGGGCAAGCGCATTGCCGCCCTTGGCAAACCGACGCTGTTTGTCATGGAGGGCGGTTACGCCGTGGAAGAAATCGGCATCAATGCGGTGAACGTGCTCGAAGGGTTCGAGCAATAAACGAATTTTAGCCAGACACACAACACCAGACCCGCCGGTGCGGGTCTTTTTTGGCCCGCGATATTTATCTACCGCACGCCTCCCGCCGCCTGCCTCTACCTTGCCCGGATTCGCCGCCATCCCGGCGCGCGCCCATCAGTGCAGGTGTTGCCAATGCCCGAAATCCCATCGCCCAGCGCCGTCGACGTCTTGACCCAACTGGTGACCGGCCCTTCGCTGCGAGAAGTCGCCTCGAAAACGTTGCGCCCGGCGCTCAAGACCTTGTATCCAGACCTGGAAATCGACCCACAGCTGGCCATGGTCGTGAGACCGACCTGGGTCATCGAGGTGGATGAGGTCGTCCCCGGTCGCCACCGGATCGAGTCGCTGACCGACACACTCGTGCGCCTGGGCCTCTCCGGCAGCACCGTGACGTACCTCGACGGCGAACATTATCTGACCTTGCAACCCGACCAATCCGCAGCCATCCAGCTGCCGGTAAAAATCAGCGCCGTCGGCAAACTGCTCAATCAACTGGCACCGCTGTTGTTCATTGCCTACAAGGAACAGCAGGTCAATTACTGGGACGATTTCACCTACCCCGGGCAACCGCGCTGGCAGCAAATGTCACAAGCCCTGCGCAATCTGTGGGGCGTCGAGGCCAGTCCCGACTGGGATGCCGATCAGCGGGCCATAGTCGCTGCGGTTTACCAGCATCCAGAGAAAAATCAGCGCCTGCCCACCGACAAATACAAAACCCGCGCCTGTCTGATTGATCTGGACCGGGGCGAGGGCGACGAACAAAGCCATCTGACCCTGCTCGACACGGCGGTTCTGATTGGCACCGCCGACGAGCGCACGCTGATCATGACCCACTCGGTGATCCAGGGATTCGAGGCCTTCGACTCCCTGGATGAACTGGGCAAGGCCCTGCCGCGTCGCTACTGGAAAGAGGCCTCCGGCACCGGCTTGAAATGGCGACTGGTCGAACCGCAAGGCAATTTCTTCGACTATCAGGCCTGTACGTTGATTGCTCTGGAAGCCGACGCCCTCGGTGCGATCAATTTTTTCCAAGGCTCAAGCTTGAACGCGCTCTACCCGCACACCGGAACGGTCGGCGATCCTCGAGAACCGCCACCGCGACTCAAACCCAACATCGAACGCCTGCGTCCGATGCTGCCACCCTGGCTCGACAACGCAGCGCCTGCCGATCAGACCCGTTACAGCCGACATTTACTCGACCTGACCATGGTGCAACACACAAACAAGGGCAAATCATTCCAGAGCGAAGTCATCAGCCTGCAGGCGTTTACCCGCGATGCCTTGAAACAAGAGATGCTCAAGGATCATCCCAAGGCCGGCGAGGTGAGCATTGATGACATCGAAATCAGTATCACCAGTCTGGTGGTCTGGGGCACGTTTGTGTTGCCGGGCAATACCCAGACCCAGACGCTGTCGCTGATTGAACTCGCCCTGCAGAACCTTGCCGGGCAGCCACTGGGCAATAAAACCGTCCGTTACAAGGATGGCGGCACGTTGCCTGACTGGATGACCGCAAGCTATCTGGAACAACTGGTGCGTACTGTCGATATCGGCGAGAGCTACCCGGCGCACCTGAGAAACCTGCTGATCGAAGACACAGAGCAAGCCTTGGCACTGCGAGGGCTCTACACCAGCCAGTTGCCTATTGAACTGCCGCTCTTGGCGTTACAACACAAAATACAAGGCAAGGACGGCATCACCGAGCAGGGTTACCGCTATGTCGTTGCGGCGCTGTCCAGCACCGGCGATGAGCGTCATGTCGATCACGAAGAAATCGTCATTCGCCCGCTGGCGTTCGTTGCCCATCGCAGCCGCTCAGGAGCGGACACCGTCGAAAACATGTTTGTCATCGGCCCGCGCGACGCGGACCAAGGCCCGTGCGTACTGTATCGCCCACTGTTCGAGAGGGTGCTGATGCAGTTTCCCTCCCACGCCAACCTGCTTTACGAGATTCAGCAGTCTCGCCAGTTGTGCGAATCGGTCCTCGCCTGGTTGCCGGACGACGTGCGCTTCAACTACAGCCAGTTCGTCTTCACCGGCCGACTGCCTTCGGTATGGACGATCCCGCAATTGCTGGTCAACCCCACGACAGCCCTGGACATGTCCGGCCCCATCGCGCTGGGTAAGGCAGCCATTGAGCAGAATGTCCTGGCAACGCTGCACAACAGCAACGTCCAGGCCGTCATAACTCAAGCCGATCGGCAATCGGTTTCCGATGCGGAAGCGCGTTGGGCTTCGCTTAAAAGCGGTGGCTGGATGGTGTTCAACGCCGCTTTGCCATTCCTCGGACGCAGTGTCGGCACAGCCGCGTGGATCTGGCAGATCATGGACGACCTGCAAGAGGTCAGCGACGTCGCCAATGAACAATCCGGCAGGATCGCCTGGAGCGCGCTGACTGACATTCTTCTGGCGCTGGGCATGGTGCTGGCCCATCGTGCAGCGGTTGGCGAGGCACCGCGAAACGAATTGATAACAACCCAGGAACCCGCGCCGAGCGTAAAAACCGTTGCCGTGGTCACCCAACCCGTGCAGTTGGCGGACGTCTCCAGCAGCGCACTGCCCGGCCTTCACGAAATGTCGATCAATCCCTTTACCGCACTGAAACGATCTCCCACCGCACTGTCCCAGGTGCTCGACAGTTTTCAGATCGCTAAACCCAGAGGGCTCGGCGAGGCGGCCAGCGAGGGCACGCATCAGCACCTCTACCCCCGCCAGAAACAATGGTTCGCCCCTGTGGGCATGCGCTGGTTCGAAGTCGTGCTCAATGAACACGCAGACGTGCAGATTGTCGACTCTCGTCAGCCAACGTTGCGTAAGGGGCCGATGCTGAGTCGCACCGCCAACGGACAATGGGTGATCGACCTTCGATTGCGTCTGCGCGGCGGCGGGCTCGACAGCGCCCTCAAAGTGGTCCAGGACATCAATGAAATGGACGCAAGCCAGTTGACTCGCGAGATCAGCGCGTTCGATTTGACGATGAAAGCCAAACAGGTCCAGCGTGATGCCGACCACACTGCGCTCAACGATGCACTACCGCCCGCCCGCGCGCAGGCCCGTCAGCGGTATCTGGATACGCTCGGCTCACAGCTCGAGGCGTACGGTACGAGCATCGAAAAGATCAAGGCGTTGAATAACAAAGAACCCATTATCAATTACCGCACCGTCATGATCCAGCGACTGGAGATGCAATTGTTTCTCGGGCAGGAATGGCTTGACCTGCATTCCACGGATTTCCAGGCAAACCTCAAAAGCATGCAAGCGATGCTGGCCGACGAAAGCCGTTTCGCCCCCGAGGTATTTATTCAGACCTTCGAGCGAATGAACGAGCAAACCCAGGCCATCATTGAAAAAATGGAGTCGGCCCAGAGCCGTTTTGAAGAACTGGCCTTGCTGGGGAAAAAAGCGGTCAAGGTCATCAATACCTACCGCAAGGCATTGCCCAAATACGATCTGGACGACCTCAAGCTGTTGCAGATCAGTCTCGGCCAGGAGATCTGCATCAAGGCCTGGAGCACGGCGACTGACGCCAACGCCCATCAGGCGCTGGGCGTCCTCATCGAGGATGCGGCACTGAATATCCAGAGCACGCTGAACCTGACCGCCGACGAAAGCCTGGACAGGCTGCGCGAACGCACGGATGCCTTGAACAAGGTTGCCGAACAATTTACCGCTGTCGACCAACGCTTTGGCGATCTGCTGATCGACTACGCCAACCAGATCAACACCGAACGGCTGGAGCATGTGCGCAGTCGGGTTATCGAGTTCAAGGCCCGCACGGATGTGAAGCTGGTCGAACTGCTGCGCTATAGTCACTTGCTGGAGCCGCAGCCCGGCCCATCCAGACGGGCCGCCAAATCGTCATCTGCGCGCCAGATCATCAAAACCAGATCCAGAGGCACGCTGGTCGGCGAACGCAAAAAGAGCCTCGAAGGCCGACAGAACGATCTGGTGGAAGTGCGCACCGTCCTGACGGGGGTCATCGCAACATTCAAGGAGGAGTCACCCGGCGTCTGGGTCGAGCAGCGCACCGCCAAACCCAAGCCACCCAAGACCAATCCCACTTTGAATATCGGTATCCGTGAAGGTCAGGCCCTGCTCGACGGTTTGGCAGCCTTCCACCGGCGTATCGAAGCCCAGCTCAAACGAGGACCACGGATTCCCGTCGAGATTGAAGAGCAATACCAGCGGCATGCCGCCACGTTGCGCGAAGCCAATGCGGCCATCGACGAAGCCTTGACCCGCAGTAACCTGACCGCCGATCTGAAGAGACCGACTGAAGCGCTCAGCCACAAACTTGACGAGGCTGCCAACGCCCTTGATGCAAAAGGCACCAGCACCCGGATCCGGATGGTCAAACAACAACCACCGACGGCGGCCGGGGTTCAGTGGCTGAAGGACATGGGCGAAGTGACGATTTCACAGACCGTGACTCGGCGTCGCCTCAAAGGTCAGGCCCGGGACTTTCTCGACGAATACGCTATAGGCGATGCCCATACCCACAAGGTGTTGTGTTACGCACATTTTCATTACAGCAGCGCGCAAGCACCGGTCACGCCGTTCCCGGTGGGCCATATGAAAACCGTTGCACAACGGTTGATGGGCGGTGCCTACGAACCACGCTTTTTGAATAATCAGGCGCTGATCAATATTCATCGCAGCGGCATTTCCGACAAGTCCGCGCGAGCGCTGTTTCTCACACCTGCCACGCCTGTCGCAACCGGGTCAGCGCCGAGTTGATCGCAGGCTCAGGCACGGCGGCGAAGCCCAGGACCAGTCCGGCACGCTGATCCAGCGGCGCCGTGGAATCCGGCAGCCAGTAACTGCTCAGACCATTGATCTCCACGTCGGCGCGGGCGGCTTGTTCGATCAATTGCCGCTCGCGTTCGATGCTGTCGACCGCCAAGGTCAAGTGCAGTCCGGCCGAGACCGCAGGCAAATCGCCGACGCCGGCAATCACGCTTGGCCAGCCGTCGAGCAAGGCATTGCGCCGGCTCAGCGCAGCGCGGCGCATGCGCCGGATATGCCGCTGAAAATGCCCGGCGGCCATGAATTCGGCCATCACCGCTTGGGTACTGACCTCGGAATGGCGGACATCCACGGCCCGGCGTTGCGAGAATGCATCGACCAGCGCCGGGGGCAGCACCAGATAACCGAGGCGCAATGCCGGAAACGCGACCTTGCCAAAGGTGCCGACATACAGCACCCGGCCCTGTCGATCGAGTGCCGCCAACGGCGCCAGCGGTGCACCGGTGTAGCGGTACTCGCCATCGTAGTCATCCTCGACGATCCAGCCTTGGCAACGCTCGGCCCAGGCGAGCAGTTCCAGGCGTCGCGCCAAGCTCATCACCACGCCGGTCGGGTACTGATGTGAGGGAGTGACATACGCCACCCGACAATCCCCGGTGGCCGACAGCGCTGAGCAATCCATGCCCTCTTCATCCACGGCAATACCGTGCAAACGAGCCCCGGCCACAGCGAACGCATGACCAGCCGCGCGGTAGCCCGGATTCTCGATCGCCACAGCATCGCCCGGTTCCACCAGCAACTGTGCACAAAGGCTAATGCCCTGTTGTGCGCCGCTGGTGATCACAATTTGCTCAGGTGAACACTGCATGCCGCGTGAACTGCGCAGATAGGCGGCGATCATGGCGCGCAGACGCGCGTCGCCGGACGGATCGCCGTAACACAGTTGCTCCAGATCCGGTTTTCGCCAGAAAGCCGCATTCAGCTTGGCCCACACCTCGAACGGGAACAGATCAAACGCCGGAACACCCACCCTGAATGCTCGTGGCGGACCACTCGGTGGCCGGGCCAAATGGTTCTTTTCGATGCGCGAAAAACTATCGCTGTGGATAACTTTACTGGATGAAATTACAGGTAAATCCAGCCAATTTGTGGATAAGGCTGTGGGTAAGCCTGTTGAAAACCCTGTGGATACTTTTGTGGATAATTTTTTCGCAGGGCTCGCTACCGGCATCAATTGTGCGACGTAGGTGCCATCCCCTACCCGCCCTTCGATAAAGCCTTCGGCATACAGTTGATCGTAGGCGCGCACCACGCTGTTGCGGGAGATCCCCAACGCCGCCGCCAGATCGCGACTGGCCGGCAACCGCGTGCCACTCGCCAGCCGCCCGTCCAGTACCCGTAGGCGCAACGCCTGATAGAGCTGCCGACTCAAACCCTGGCGGCGATCAAGCTCGATACCCGCAGGGTTGAAGGGCATGGATAACGTTGGCGAATCGGGCATGGCAATGGACCTATGAAATTGGTCATCAATGGATCTTACAACAGACCAATAGCCTGCCTACGATGCAGGCATTCGCCAAGGAAAATCTGTCCATGTACACGCCACGCGCCTTTGCCATCGAAGACCTGACACAACTGCACGAGCTGATTCTCGCCACCCGCCTCGCCATTCTGGTAACTCACGGCGAAAATGGCCTGCAAGCCAGCCATGTGCCGGTGCTGCTGCATTGCGAACAAGGTGACTACGGCACGCTGTACGGGCACTTGGCCCGCGCCAATCAACAATGGAAAGACCTGCGCGACGGCGCCGAAGCCATGCTGATTTTTGCCGGTGCCGACGCCTACGTCAGCCCGGGCTTTTACCCGAGCAAGGCCGAACACGGCAAAGTCGTGCCGACCTGGAACTACATCGCCGTGCATGCCTATGGCCACGCCGAAACCTTCAGCGACGGCGGGCGCCTGCTCGACATCGTCAGCACCCTCACCGACCGCCATGAAGCCGGCCGCGCACAACCGTGGTCAGTTGCCGATGCGCCCGCCGATTACATCGACGGCATGCTCAAGGCCATCGTCGGTTTCGCCATTCCCATCGACCGTCTCGAAGGCAAGCGCAAGCTCAGCCAGAACCGCAGCGCCGAAGACATTGCCGGCGTGCGCGAAGGCCTCGCTGCCAGCCCCGAAATCAACGATCAAAACCTCGCCCGATTGATGCGCTAAGGAAATCACCATGAGTCAGATCGACATTCGCCCGGCCAGCGCCGCCGACCACGCCGCGTGGCTGCCGCTGTGGCAGGCCTACCTGCGGTTCTACAACACCGAACTGCCGGAAGCTGTGACGCACAGCACTTGGCAGCGTTTTCTCGACCCAAGCGAACCGACCCACGCGGCATTGGCCTGGGCCGACGGTAAAGCCGTGGGCATGGTGCATTACATCTACCATCGCTCGAACTGGAGCATCGAAAACTCCTGCTACCTTCAAGACCTGCTGGTGATCCCCGAGACCCGTGGCACCGGCGTCGGCCGCCTGTTGATCGAACACGTCTACGCCACCGCCAAGGCTGACGGCTGCGGCAAAGTGCACTGGCTGACCCACGAATCCAACGCCACCGCGATCCAGCTCTATGAGCGCATCGCCGAACGCCCGGGCTTCATCCAGTTTCGCAAAGCCATTTAAGGAGACGCGTACATGACCGCATCACTCGCTGACTGGAAAGGCGTCCCCGCCCCCACCGCCACATTGCTTGAAGGCCGTTTCATTCGCTTGGAAAGACTAGACCCGGCGCGCCACGGTGACGAGCTGTTCGCCGCCCTCGAAGGCCCCGGCGCCGACCCGAAACTCTGGGATTACTTGCCCTACGGCCCGTTCCCGGAACGCAGCGTTTTCGACGCTTGGCTGAACAACCACGCGGCCGCCAGCGACCCGTATTTCTTCGCTGTCATCGACCGCGCCAGCGCTCAGGTGCAAGGCATCCTCAGCCTGATGTCGATCGTCCCGGCCCAGGGCCGCATCGAGATCGGCCACGTCACCTTCGGCGCGCCAATGCAGCGCTCGTCGAGAAGCACCGAAGCGGTGTACCTGCTGGCCAAGCACTCCTTCGACCTCGGCTACCGCCGCCTCGAATGGAAATGCAACAACGGCAACGCCCGCTCCAAGTACGCCGCCGAGCGCTTGGGTTTCAGCTTCGAAGGCGTATTCCGCCAGCACATGGTGGTCAAAGGCCAGAACCGCGACACTGCGTGGTACTCGATTCTGGATGGCGAGTGGCCGGCGATTGCGGCAGGGTTCGAGCAGTGGCTGTCAGATGAAAATCAGACGCCCGACGGGCAGGTGAAAGGCTTGGTCGAATGCCGTAGTTAAATCGTCAAAGCAAAAGATCGTCCGAACGCGGCCCGAGCCTGCGGCAGCTCCTACACGGGATTGACGCTCATCCTGTAGGAGCTGCCGCAGGCTGCGATCTTTTGATCTATTTCAGCCTAGCTTTTGCGCCAGCACCGCAATGTGTTCCGGCCCGATCCCGCAGCATCCGCCCAAATGGCTCGCACCGCGCTGCTGCCAGTCAATCGCCCAGTGCAAATAACCCGGCGGATCCAGATCCTCGCGCAGCGGATCAAGTCCATCATTGGCCGTGGCTTCTTTTGGCTGCGGCGGAAACGCATTGGCGTAAGCACCAATGTTTATCTTCACCCCCAGACGCTCGAAGGTTGCACGCGCCGCATCAATCGCGCCACCAATCACTTCCGGCTGACTGCAATTGAACAACAACGTATCGACACCCAACTCAGCTGCCACCGCCGCCGCTTCGGCGACTGGCTCTCCAGAGCGCAGGCGCGGCACTTCATCGGTGTCTTCGTCCTTCAAGGTGAATGACAACCAGAACGGTTTGCCATCCTTCGGCAACCCGGCGCGAATGGCGCGCGCCTCGATGATCGAACTCTGGGTTTCCGCCAGCCACAGATCAACGTGCGGTGCCAGGCCATTGACCAAGGGCGCCAGCAACTCGGTCACTCGCGCGGCCTCGAACAGATCCGGACGATAAGAGCCAAACAGCGGCGGCAATGAGCCAGCTACCCGTACGAATTTTCCCGAGGACTGCACCGCGCGTCGCGCCAACTCACCGGCCAACGCGGCCAGCGCCTGCCCTTCAGCGGCGAAACGCGCTTCGCCAATATGGAACGGCACCACGGCATAACTGTTGGTGGTAATCACATTGGCGCCACTGGCGATGTAAGCGGCATGCACCGCCTCAACCGCTTGCGGCGCCTCGCTCAACGCCAGCGCCGACCACTCGGGCTGACGAAATGGCGCACCGGCGCGCTGCAACTCACGGCCCATGCCGCCATCGAGAATAATCGTGCTGCCTGCGCCCATATGCTTTTCACTCATATGCTTATGAAAATAACTCACTATCAGAGTCGTTCTTATAACTATTTAATACGCACCATTCCGTTAAAAACAACCTCTTTTTTACCCAGGGATCGACTGTGAAATTTAAACCGCTACTGGCCCTGGGCCTGACGATTCTGGCCGCTTCCACTCAAGCCTTCGCTGGCGCCACGCTGGATCGTATCGAGCAGAAAAAAGAGCTGGTCGGTGTGCTGATGGAAAGCTATCCACCGTTCTCGTTTCTCAATGACCAGAATCAGCTTGATGGCTTCGACGTTGATGTCGCCAAGGCTGTGGCTGACAAGTTAGGCGTCAAGCTACGACTGGAAACGCCGTCCTGGGACGTCATTGCCGCCGGCCGCTGGAGCGGTCGCTACGATATCTGCATCTGCTCGATGACGCCGAGCAAAGCCCGCGCCGAAGTGTTCGATTTCCCGGTCGAGTATTACGCTTCGCAAGCGGTGATCGTGGTCAACGCCAAGGATGAGCGGATTCACGATGCCAAGGATCTGAGTGGCAAAAAAGTCGGCCTCACCAGCGCGTCCAGTTACGAAAGTTATCTGAACAAAAACCTGGTCATTGAAGGCGCCGAAGACACGCAGTTGCAGTACCCGTTCGAAGACGTGCAGATCGCGCCGTACGATACCGACAACGTCGCCTTCCAGGATTTGGGCCTGGGCGCCGGCGTGCGCCTGGATGCGATCCTCACCAACCTCGTCACCGCGCAGCCACGTCTGAACCAAGACAAACGCTTCAAACTGGCCGGCGCGCCGCTGTACTCGGAGCCGAACTCGGTGGCCATCGAAAAGGGTGACGCGCAATGGGACGCCAAGGTGCGTGAAGTCTTCGCGCAACTGAAGCAGGACGGCACCCTGAGCAAGCTGTCGCAAAAATGGATCGGCGCTGATATCAGCCAATGACTTCTTTCCCGACACCTCCCCAGCCACCGCAACCGGTGGCTGAAACTCGCCTGCAACGGATGTTCGGTTTTCGTACGCGGCTGTACCTGACCTGGGCAGCGCTGTTCTGCCTGTTCGCCGGGTTCTTCCTGAGCTTCGACCTGAAGTTCTCGATCATCCTCGACAAACTGCCCAATCTGGTTGGCCTGCACCTGGCGCCCAACGGCTTCTTGCAGGGTGCAGCGCTGACGCTTTTCCTGTGTATGTGCTCGATTGTCGCCTCGTCCCTGCTGGGCTTCATCACGGCATTGGCACGTCTGTCGAAAAGCGCCGTGGCGTTCGGCATCGCCAGTTTTTACACCTCGTTCTTTCGCGGCACGCCACTGCTTATCCAGATCCTGCTGATCTACCTGGGCTTGCCGCAACTGGGTATCGTGCCTGGCGCCATTGTCGCGGGCATCATTGCCCTGTCGTTGAACTACGGCGCCTATCTCAGTGAAATCTTCCGCGCCGGCATCCTCGGGGTCGACCACGGCCAGCGCGAAGCTTCGCTGGCACCTGGGGATGCGCGAGACAGTGATTTTCTGGCGCATCACCCTGCCGCAAGCCATGCGCACGATCATCCCGCCCACGACCAACCAGTTCATCTCGATGCTCAAGGACTCGTCACTGATCTCGGTGATGGGCGTCTGGGAAGTGATGTTTCTCGCTCAGTCTTATGGGCGCTCAAGCTACCGCTACATCGAAATGCTGACGACGGCGGCGATCATCTACTGGCTGATGTCGATTGGCCTGGAGTTGATTCAGGCGCGGATGGAGCGGCATTACGGTAAGGCTTACGTGCGGCGGAGCTAGGACGACCGGCACATTGCGGGCTGCGTCAGGTTTTAATGGGGCTCTCGGCGTACCCGCACAACGCCCATTTTCAGGCCAAACGGACGAAACACTGCATTCAACGATTTAAGTGTCTGGTTGCCCTCGCCGTGTTCGATATGTACCAGCGTACGCACCGATATCTTGCACATCTTGGCAAACTGGGTCTGATGCAGCCCCGTCACTTCGACGCGCAAACGGCGAACGGCCTCACCAATCTCCAGTGTTCCTTGCGCGAGAGCCTCTTGAATGTTTTCGATGAGCACTGTGCGCTCGGCAACCGTCATGCTCATTGCAGATCCCACTCTTTCAAGCGTTGCTCCAGATTTTTCAGATGAATGCCTGGGTGATTCATTGTTTTGTCGGGCAAACCACTGGCCGTCAGTATGTCGGGCAGCGCCGCCAGACGTTGGGCATCTTCGCGCAGTCGTTCGAAAAGAGACGGCGCATCACATAACGCTGCCAATGGGTCATCCGGTTCAGCAATGTCCGCCAATGCGCGGCACACACCACGCCAATCGACGTCTCCCGCCCTCTCCAGATCTCTTGGCCATTTGGTCGTACGGGTCACGCCTTCGTCATCCATGACCATAGGCGCCAGGTCATAAATCGGCGCTAGGCGAAAGGTGTTTGCCTGCCGAATGATCGCGGTGTTACGACCATGGTTATCCGAGTTACCAAGGATTTTATTGATCAGATCCCGGCGTAAGTAGTCCGTCACAAGAGTGGGTATCTGGCTGGCCTGCCCTGCTCTGCGCCAGAGCCCGGCGAGCATGTGGATGACCTCCATATGGTTCATCGCACTTCCCGGCGTCGTCACTTGAGCCAACGAGTAAATCGATTCGACAGCCAAGCGGCTTACTTCGCCATCGCTCACCGTGCGATCAAAACGCTGCATCCACAAACTTGGCTTGTTCGCTTCTTCCAGTGCCAAGCCTTCGGCCGCGATCGTTTCAATGCCGAGCTTCTGAAGCGCCTTGTAGTAATGGAATTCGCTTCGCAGGATGTCTTGATCGGTCAGACCGCCTCTGTTTCTGGCAAATTTCACAAACCAGTGCTGCCTGACTTCGTCGTCATCCAATACGGCATCGGGATACAGGAGACCAGCCTTGTTCTCGGCCAATAAAAGCTTCGGCGCCTCACCACCCGCGCCCGTAGCTCCACCGATTGCCGCACCCAGTTCATAGGCATATTCGAGAAAGCGGTTGTCACGCTGGATGACATCCTCACGCTTGAATCCGATTGGCTTGCGCTCATCGACAGCCTCGGCCGACTCTTTTATGCGCATATTGCCGATAGGGGCTGGCGTGCTGCGACCGAGCAGATATAAATCGGCGCTGATGTTCGCCGGTTTTTCTTGACCTAGACGCGCAAGCAAAAAGCGTTTGGCTGCCCCCGCGGGGGCAATGTCGTGCACGAATGCCGGCGTTTTGGAACGGCGACCGTCCCAATCCAGTGGATACAACGCACTCACGGCCTTGGAAAACGGTGAACCTATGGCTTCAATATTTTCAGCAAGGTAGGCCGTTTCGTAGCCAAAACTGCAGCGACTCTCGAAACCCTTTTCAGGATCGTCGAAACTCAGAATCATCGCGTCTTGCCATTTACCCGCCGTGAATATCTGTAAGGTCAGGTCGTACATGCTTTCCCACCTGCATTTAAATGCATTTCAACAGAGCTTTTGTTGCTGATGGATGCAATATAGTGCATCTCAAGTTGAACAGAGTGCCTAAATCTGCAACAAAATGCAGACGAAAACCCGAACATCAAGCTCTGAACGCAAAATAATGCAGATCCGCAACCGACATCATTCTGTAAAAACCCTTCGCTATACAGGACAGTCCGCTTATAACAAAAAGGCCGTCCGACCATGCCGTTCCCGCCCCAGCGCCTGTCCCTCGCCATTGCCCTGTTGATCACCGCCACGGCAGCCCACGGCAAAACCGTGCAGATCGACACCTCCACCACTGCAGCACAAACGCTGGGTGGCAGCGACACGTTGACGATTTCGGCGCCGGGCAGCATCACCAGCAGCGGCAAGGCCGTGAGCCTGAAAGACAGCACCAGCGGTGCCGGTGTGGTGATCGATAACGCCGGCAAAATCGTTTCCAGCGGTGGTCGGGCCATCGACAGCAGCGGCGACCTGACCCTGGCGCGCAACTACACGATCTACAACCGCAGCGGCGGGCAGATTCTCGGCGCCAATGACGCCTTGCGCATCGACAGCAATTTCGTCAGCGGCAGTTTGGTGATCGATAACAGCGGCGTGATTCGCTCCACCACGGGCCAAGGTCTGGACCTCGATGCGCTGCGCAGCGACGGGGTGAAAACCACCATCATCAACCGTGCCGGCGGACTGATTCGCGGCGACGCCAGCGACGGCATGAAGACCGGTGCCAACGCGACCATTACCAACTACGGCGAGATCTCCACCGGCGATTCGCACAATGCCGACGAGAAGTTCGACGGCATCGACATCGATTCCGCAAGCGGTGTCAGCGTGACCAACTACGGAGTGATTTCCGGCGGCCGCCATGGCATCACTACCGACCTTGGCGCGACGCTGATCAACTACGGGCAGGTCACTGGCCGCAATGGCTCAGGGTTCGGTTCCGACGGCGATGGCACGGTGATCAACCACGGCACCATCACAGGCGCTTACTCAGGCTTGCAAGCGAACGGTGACGGCGATGGCGTGGACATCGACAAGATCGCCCACATAGAAAACTACGGGACCATTCAGGGCGTCGGTGCCGGCGGCGTGGACAAGGGCGGGTTCGCCAACGGCAGCGAAGGCATTGCCTTGGGTGGCGGCTACATTCTTAACGCCAAGGACGCTCTGATCAGCGGCGCCGACAGCGCCATTCTGGTCGACGATGGCAGCGGCGGTTCGGGGCTGGCGGCTACCACTCTGGAGAACTTCGGCACCATTCAAGGCCTCAACGGGTTCGGCGTGAAATTCGTCGGCGAGTTCGCCGACAGCGTCATCAACGGCGGTACGATCAGTGGCAGCAATGGCCTGGCGCTGGACCTGGGTGGCGGCAATGACAGCCTGACCTTGCGCAATGGTAGTCGCTTCGTCGGTGTTGTCGACGGCGGTAGCGGTTATGACCGAGTGGTGATGGATGACGCGGCCGGTGGCAGCTTCGGCGCCAGTCGCAACTTCGAATGGCTAGAGGTCAAGCAAGGTGCCTGGACGCTGACCGGCCATGAAGATTTCAGCGATGGCGGCGCAGTGCGCAACGGCGCGACACTGCTCAACCAAGGCAGCATCGCCGGTAACCTGAGTGTTGACGCCGGCGGTGTGTATGCCGGTGGCGGTTCGGTGGGCAGCCTCAACGTCAACGGCACATTGCGCACCGACACCAGCCTCGGTCGCGCAACCATCGTTCGCGATTTGAACATGGGCAGCACAGCCACTCTCGCCTACGGCGTCAATGCCGATGGCAGCAGCGCGCCGGTACAGGTCGGCGGCATCGCCAATCTCAATGGCGCAACGCTCGCGGTGAATACCGGCAGCGGCACGTATCCATGGCAGAGCCATTACACCGTGCTGCAAGCGGCGCAGGTCAACGGCACCTTCGGCAAAGTCACCAGCGACTATGCGTTCCTCACGCCGACCCTCGCCTACACGCCCACCCAGGTCGACCTGACCTACACCCGCAATGACGTGGCCTTCAATGCGTTCGCCGCGACCGGCAACGGTACAAACGCCGCCAACAGCCTCGCCTCAATCGGCAAAAACAGTGCGCTGTACAACGCCTTGCTCAATACCAGTCAAAGCAGCGCCGGCGCGGCAATCGAGCAACTGGCCGGTGCCAGCAACGCCAACCTGACCAGCGCCACCCTCGGCGCCAGCAGTCAAGTCGGCAGCAGCATGCTCTCGGCCATGCAGCAAATGGCCGGCAGCCCGGGACTGATGGTCGGTCTCGATCAGCGCGACACACCCGTGCTGGCGGCCAATGGCGTGCCCTCCGAGGCGCGCAATCTGAATGATCCGAACGCGCGCGGGCGGCTCTGGCTGCAAGGCATCGGCGGCTTCGGCAAGCTCGATGGCGAGCACGGCAGCAGCGGTCTGGAACAACGCACCAAGGGCAGCGTGCTGGGCGTCGACTGGGCTCTAAATCCGGCGTGGCGCCTGGGTGTACTGGGCGGCTATTCGAAAACCGATCTGGATGCGACCGGCGTCGACGGCAACGTCGAGAGCTGGCACGCCGGTGTCTACGCGCTGCATCAAAAAGGCCCGATCTCGCTGCGTCTGGGAGCGGCGTACAGCGGCCATCAAGGTGAAAGCAAACGCACCATCGCCTTCAATGGTTTCAGCGACCGTCCGAAAGGCGACTACGACGCCGACAGCCAGCAAGCCTTCGCCGAACTCGGCTACGCCATGGGCAGTGGCCGCCTCAGCGCCGAGCCGTTCGCCAGCCTCGGTTATCAGCGCTACCACCGCGACCGTTACCAGGAAAAAGGTGGCGCCGCCGCATTGCAAGTCGAGAGCCAGACCCAGGACAACTTCAGCAGCACCTTCGGCCTGCGCCTGGCGCACTTGAGCAGCCTGGACAACGGCATGAGCGTGACGCCGCGCATGGCTGCTGGCTGGAAACACACTTACGGCGATGTCGGCAGCTCGACGCGTCAGGCGTTTGTGACTGGGGGCACGGCGTTCAGTGTCGATGGCAGCTCGCTGGATCGTGACAGTCTGGTGCTGGAAGCCGGGCTGGACGTGGGGATTTCTGCGCGGCACACGTTGGGTGTGGGATACAGCGGCGAGATCGGCAGCAACAGCCGTAATCACGGGTTGATTGGTCAGTGGCAAATGAGTTTTTGAGGGTTGAACAGCCGGCGGGGTCTTGAATGGTTGTAGGAAAAGGGGCCGCTGCGGCCGAGTAAAAATCCTGGTTGCGGATCTCGCGGTTATTTTCTACAAAACGATGCGATGTCGCCTGCAAGCGTGCGGGAAGCAGCCGACATCGGATTTTTTGGGGCATCAATAGAGTTGGGGCTTCTTCCAAAGAAAGGCTCAACCCGATGCTCACTCAACACATATTCAAACCAAAACACTTGGCTTTGGCCATTTCGCTGGCTCTGGGTTGCGTAGCGTTCGCCAACGCTCAGCAACCCTCTGAAATCGCTGATTCATCCGCAATAATGGATACTGCAGAATCGTCCGAAACCAGCCATAAAGAAATGGCGCTCGAACGACTCAGGGCATTTCTCACTGCCCCAAGTACGGTGCCCATCGCTTTTGAAACCCCTGAAAAGACTTTTAAAGGTACCGCTGTAAACGATCTGATCACCCTCGCGGACGGCGCAAGCTTTACGGGACTGCTGGATGGAGGCGAGGGGGATAACGTTCTGTTTCTGAATGCCGCTGAAGGCGGAGAGTTGAAAGACACACGCAATTTCAACGGTCTATTTCTCGCTCGAGGAGCCTGGACGTTGAGTTCCAGGGGAGACTTCAAGGAAGGCGTGCTGGTGAACAGCGGTACCGCTCTGACCAACCTGGGTAGCATCATGGGCGACGTCTATGTCGAGAGGGGGGGCAGCTTTGCAGGTAAAGGTGCGGTGGGAGACCTGGAGGTCGCCGGCCTGCTCACCGTCAATGGAGTGCTAGGCAGCCCGCGCGTGAAAGGCGATTTGCGCTTGTCGCCAAGCGCCGAACTGGCTTATGAGGTTACTCCCAGTGGCAGTCAAACGATCAAGGTCGATGGCACCGCCAGGCTGGAAGGTGCAACCCTGAACGTCGTTGCCGTTCCAGGGGAGTATCCGCAAAGTCGCCAGTACAAAATCATCGAAGCCGGCAAGATAGAAGGTGAATTCGGTAAGGTCCTTAACAACCTCGCTTTCATGACCGCCACACCTCAATACAACAAAAAGTCTGTCGGGCTGACTTACGCCCGTAATGGTGAACCGCTTGCGAGTGTTGCCACGACGAACAATGGTCGTGCAGTTGCCGACAGCATTGTCGAACCACCAGTGCCTACGCCTTCAATGACGCCAACGCCATTGACTGCGTCTGCACCGGTTCCAGTTCCAGTTCGAGTTCCAGTTCCGCCTTCAGCGTCGACTCCCGTTGCAGAGTCCGCACCATCGCCAATGCAGGACGAACCTCTGATTGCGCAAGTTAACGAGACCGCCGAACAGCCCGCTCCTGCGCCACTAAAACCTGCAAACGCGGCAGTCGCCGCACTCCTGACCAGCGACAAAACCACCGCCCCCCTCGCCATCGAACAACTCGCCGCCGGCAGCAACGCCAACCTCGCCAAAGCCACGTTGAGCAGTATCACCCCCGTGAGCGCGAGCATGCTCTCGGCCATGCAACAACTCAATAGCCGTTACGGTTCAGCCTACGGTTCCGGCAACTCACCGCGTCAGGCCGCCAACGGCGCCGATTCCGGGCGGGTGTGGATTCAGGCGCTCGGCCATGGCGGCAAGGTTGACCGCGAGTTCGACAGCACCCTGAAACACGCGACCCAGGGTCTGGTCATGGGCGCCGACTGGCGGCTCGATGAGCAATGGCATATCGGCCTGATCGGCGGGAAATCGCAGACCAGACTCGATGCCCGGCAATACGATGGCGACCTCGACAGCTGGCACCTCGGTGCCTACGCAGTGCGTCAGGACGGACCGTTCTCACTGCGTCTCGGGGCGACCTATGCCAGCCATGACGGCGACAGCAAACGTCGTGTGGCCTTCAACGGGTTCAGCGATCGCCTCAAGGGCAACTATGACGCCAACACCCAGCAAGCCTTTGCCGAACTGGCGGTCAATATTGGCCGGCACAACGCGACGCTCGAACCGTTCGCCAGCCTTGGCTATCAGCGCTACCAGCGCGACAGCTACAGCGAAAAAGGTGGGGATGCGGCGCTGAAGGTCTTCGGGCAAACCCGCGACAACCTCAGCAGCACCTTCGGCCTGCGCACGGCAAAAATCACTCGACTGGATAACGGCATGACGCTGACGCCGCGATTCAGTGCCGGCTGGAAACACACCTTTGGCGAGATTGAAAGCGACACCCGCCAGCAACTGGTCAAGGGTGGCAAACGGTTTGAAGTTGCCGGTGCCGCGCTGGATCGAAACAGCCTGTCGGTGGATGCCGGACTCGATCTTGGGCTGTCAGCCAATCACTCCGTCGGCGTTGGCCTTACCGGTGAAATGGCCACTGACAGCCGCACCCACGGCGTGATGGGCCAATGGCGCATGGCGTTCTGACTGACACAACATTCTTTGTAGGAGCTGCCGAAGGCTGCGATCTTTTGATCTTGTTTTATGAACTCCAAACAACATCAAAAGATCGCAGCCTTCGGCAGCTCCTACAGGATGAAAAAACGCAAAAAAAAGGGGAGCACATGCCCCCCCGAGGTTTAAAGCGTTGGATCGCGGCCGTTATCTCAGCCTTCGATCTCGATCAGAATTTCACCCGGATTGACCCGATCACCCTTTGCCACATGGATCGCAGTGACCTTGCCGGCAATCGCTGCCTGGACTTCGGTTTCCATCTTCATCGCTTCGGTGATCAACACAGCCTGGCCGGCCTTGACGGTGTCGCCCTCCTTGACCAGTACATCGACGATGTTGCCCGGCATGGTGGTGCTGACGTGGCCCGGTGCCGACGCCTGCTTGCGTTTGCTGCTGCCACCGCTGACGAATTCATTGAGCGGTTCGAACACCACTTCTTCCGGCATGCCGTCGATGGACAGGTAGAAGTGACGCTTGCCCTCTGCCTTGACGCCAACACCGGTGATGTCGACGCGGTAGGTTTCGCCGTGGACATCGATGACGAACTCGGTCGGAACGCCTTCGCCGCCCGCTTTTGTCACTCCGCCAGCTTCAGGAATCGGCAGCAGCACTTCAGGGGTCAGGGTGCCAGCGGCACGCTCTTCAAGGAACTTGCGGCCAATGTCCGGGAACATGGCGAAGGTCAGCACGTCTTCTTCGGACTTGGCCAGTGCGCCGATGTCGGCACGTAGCTTGGTCATTTCCGGCTTGAGCAGATCGGCTGGACGCACGTCGATGACTTCTTCGCTGCCGATGGCCTGACGACGCAATTTTTCGTTCACTACGCCCGGCGCTTTGCCGTAGCCGCCCTGCAGGTAGAGCTTCACTTCGTTGGTGATGGTCTTGTAACGCTCGCCGGCCAGCACGTTGAAAAACGCCTGGGTGCCGACAATCTGCGAGGTCGGGGTCACCAGAGGCGGGAAGCCGAGGTCTTCACGCACACGCGGGATTTCCGCCAGCACTTCGGCCATGCGGTTCAGGGCGCCCTGCTCTTTCAGCTGGTTGGCGAGGTTGGAGATCATCCCGCCCGGCACCTGGTTAACTTGCACACGGGTGTCGACGGCGGTGAATTCGCTTTCGAACTGGTGGTACTTCTTGCGCACGGCGTAGAAGTACAGGCCGATCTCTTGCAGCAGTTCGAGGTTCAGACCGGTGTCGTACTCGGTGCCCTTGAGCGCGGCGACCATCGACTCGGTGCCCGGGTGGCTGGTGCCCGAAGCGAAGCTGGAGATCGCGGTGTCGATGTGGTCGGCACCGTTCTCGATCGCCTTGAGCTGGCACATGGTCGCCAGACCGGCAGTGTCGTGGGAGTGGATGAATACCGGCAGCGACTGCTCGGCTTTCAACGCACGAACCAGTTCGCCGGTGGCGTACGGGGTCAGCAGACCGGCCATGTCCTTGATCGCCACCGAGTCGCAACCCATGGCTTCCATTTGCTTGGCTTGTGCCACAAACGCGTCGATGGTGTGCACCGGGCTGGTGGTGTAAGCGATGGTGCCCTGGGCATGTTTGCCGGCCGCTTTCACCGCTTCGATGGCCACGCGCAGGTTCCGCACGTCGTTCATCGCGTCGAAGATGCGGAACACGTCGATGCCATTCACCGCAGCCTTGGCGACGAAGGCTTTGACCACGTCGTCGCTGTAGTGGCGATAGCCGAGCAGATTCTGCCCGCGCAGAAGCATTTGCAGACGAGTGTTAGGCAGTGCCGCACGCAGTTGGCGCAGACGCTCCCACGGATCTTCCTTCAGGAAGCGGACGCAGGCGTCGAACGTCGCGCCGCCCCAGCATTCCAGCGACCAGTAGCCGACTTTGTCGAGCTTGTCGCAGATCGGCAGCATGTCTTCGGTGCGCATGCGGGTGGCGAGCAGCGATTGGTGAGCGTCGCGCAGGATGGTATCGGTAACGAAGATCTTCTTAGTCATTGGTATCTCCTCATAGCGGCAAGCTTCAAGCTAAAAGCTGCAAGAAAAAGCCAATCTGCTTTTACTTGCCGCTTGCAGCTAAAAGCTCGCAGCTGTTTCATTCATAGGCCTGCGTGGGCGGCGATGGCGGCGGCGATGGCCAGGGCCAGCTCTTCGGGTTTGCGCTTGATCGAGTAGTTGGTCAGTTCAGGGTGGCTTTCAACGAAGCTGGTATTGAACTGGCCGCTGCGGAATTCCGGGTTGCGCAGGATTTCCTGGTAGTACGCGGCGGTGGTCTTCACACCTTGCAGACGCATGTCGTCGAGGGCACGCAGGCCACGGTCCATCGCCTCTTCCCAGGTCAGTGCCCAGACCACCAGCTTCAGGCACATCGAATCGTAGAACGGCGGAATGGTGTAGCCGGTGTAGATCGCCGTGTCGGTGCGCACGCCCGGACCACCGGGGGCGTAGTAACGGGTGATCTTGCCGAAGCTCGGCAGGAAATTGTTCTTCGGGTCTTCGGCGTTGATGCGGAACTGCAACGCGAAACCCCGGTGCTGAATGTCTTCCTGTTTCACCGACAGCGGCAGGCCGGAGGCAATGCGAATCTGCTCGCGGACGATGTCGATCCCGGTGATTTCTTCGGTGATGGTGTGTTCCACCTGCACCCGGGTGTTCATCTCCATGAAGTACACCTCGCCCTCGGCGAGCAGAAACTCCACGGTGCCGGCGTTCTCGTAACCGACAGCCTTGGCCGCACGTACCGACAGGTCGCCGATGTAGGCGCGCTGTTCCGGAGTCAGTTGCGGGCTCGGGGCGATTTCGATGAGTTTCTGGTTGCGGCGCTGAATCGAGCAATCACGCTCAAACAGGTGCACGACGTTGCCGAAGCTGTCGCCTAGGATCTGCGCTTCGATGTGCTTGGGATTGACGATGCATTTTTCCAGGAACACTTCGGCAGAACCGAACGCCTTGGTCGCTTCGGAAATCACCCGAGGGAAATTCTGTTCGAGTTCTTCGCGGCTGTTGCAGCGACGGATACCACGACCGCCACCACCGGAAGTGGCTTTGAGCATCACCGGGTAACCGATGCGGTCGCCCTCGGCCAAGGCTTCTTCGATGTCGGCCACGTTGCCTTCGGTGCCCGGCGTGACCGGTACGCCCGCCTTGATCATGCTGCGGCGCGCTTCAGTCTTGTCGCCCATGCGGCGGATGACTTCTGCCGACGGACCAATGAATTTGATCCCGCGTTCGGCGCAGATATCAGCCAGCTCAGCGTTTTCCGAAAGGAAACCGTAACCGGGGTGCAGTGCATCGCAACCGGTTTCGACGGCGAGGTTCACCAGCTTGCGCGGGTTCAGGTAACCGGCCAGTGGCTCGGCACCGATGCTGTGGGCCTCATCTGCACGCTTCACATGCAAGGCATGGCGGTCGGCGTCGGAAAAAATCGCAACCGAGCGAATACCCATTTCGGCGCAGGCTCGCACGATTCGTACGGCAATCTCACCACGGTTGGCGATCAGGATCTTTGTTATCACTTGGAGGTTCCCTTGAGCCGGTGGCACCACGACCTGCTAGACCCAGGTCGACGCGTGACCAAATGTTTCAATTTAGTCGCAGGTCCACACTAGCGCTCATGAGGGATTAACAAAAATGAATAAAAATTGGGTTAGGCATAAGCAAAGACTTATAGTTGAAACATCAGCCCGCCGTCAGAGCGTATAAAAAATGCGTAAGTCCTTGATGCGTATGACATTGCGTCAATTGCAGATCTTCAACGAGGTGTGTGATTTACGCTCTTACAGCCGCGCAGCCGAGGAAATGTCTCTCACACAACCGGCTGTCAGCCTACAGATTCGTCAGCTCGAAGAGCTGATCGGGCAGCCACTATTCGATTATGTCGGCAAAAAACTCTACATGACCGAGGCTGCCGAAGCACTTCAGCGCGCCAGCCGGGACATTTTCGGGCGCCTGGAAAACCTCGATATGCAGCTGTCGGACATGCAGGGTTCGCTGCAAGGTCAGCTGAAACTGGCGGTGGAGTCCAGCGCCAAGTATTTCGTGCCGCACCTGTTCGCCGCTTTCAAGCGTCAGCACCCGGAAGTGAATCTGCAACTGACCGTGGTCAACCGTGGCCAGGTGATTCGCAGGCTTTCGGATAACCGCGATGATCTGGTGATCATGTCGATGGTGCCGCAGGACATGGGTCTAGAGTTTTTGCCGTTCCTCAACAATCCGATTGTTGCCGTGGCGCGCCCGGATCATCCGTTGGCGCACATGGGCCCGCTGCGTTTGCAGGACCTGGAGCCTTACACGCTGCTGATCCGCGAACCGGGGTCGGGTACGCGACTGGCCTGCGAAGAATACTTCAAAGAGAAACGCGTGCACTTCACCCAGACTCAGGAAGTGGCCTCGGCCGAAGCACAACGTGAATGTGTGCAGGCGGGTCTGGGCCTGGCGCTATTGACGCGCCACGCCCTGAACCTGGAGCTGGCGACCGGCGGCCTCGTCGAGTTGCCGGTCGATGAATTGCCGCTGTTCCGTAGCTGGTGTCTGGTGCAAGCGAAAGCCAAACGCTTGTCACCGGTGGCACACGCCTTCCTGGCGTTTATCCGCAGCGAACGGGTGCAGATCAGCGCGCTGGTTGAGCGCTTCGACGGGAAGCTGCGGGTGCCGCCTGCCAGTGAGTGATGTCGGGAAAGTCGCCGATTTCAGCTTGAAGCTGACGGAGTTCGAAGCGATCTTCGATGGCGCGGCGAAATTCCATGCGGCGCTGGTCTTCCTGCTGACGACGGGTTTTCGCGGCGCTGTTGCGTTCTTCGTAGGGCTGAGCCATTTCGAGTCTCCCAAGGCGATGACGGGAGTTTCACGATAGGTGTGGGGGATGACGGTTTGATGAAAGTAACCGTCGTAAAGCAAAAGATCGCAGCCTTCGGCAGCTACAGGGATCGCATTCCACATGTAGGAGCTACCGAAGGCTGCGATCTTTTGCTCTTAATCATCCAGCGCTTTGGCGGCTTTCGGCGACAAACGCAGGCTGCGCAGACTGCGCTTCACGCTCTTGAGGTGATTGACCAGACTCGGCCCGCGCGCCATGGCTACGCCCATCGCCAGCACGTCGATCACCACCAGGTGCGCGATACGCGAGGTCAGCGGCGTATAGATTTCGGTGTCTTCATGCACATCGATCGCCAGATTGACCGTCGACAATTCGGCCAACGGCGTCTGGCTCGGGCACAAGGTAATCAGCGAAGCCCCGCTCTCACGCACCAGATTGGCGGTGATCAGCAAATCCTTGGAGCGCCCGGATTGGGAAATACAGATCGCCACATCGGTCGGTTTCAACGTCACCGCCGACATCGCCTGCATGTGCGGATCAGAATACGCCGCTGCAGTCAGCAGCAAACGGAAGAACTTGTGCTGCGCATCCGCCGCCACCGCGCCCGAGGCGCCGAAGCCATAGAACTCAACACGCTGCGCCTGCGACATCAACGTCACCGCACGCTGCAACTCGATCGGATCGAGCTTCTCGCGAACCTCCATCAAGGTGTGCAACGTGGTGTCGAAAATCTTCAGGCTGTAGTCGGCGACCGAGTCGTCTTCATGGATCGCAAACTGGCCGAAGCTGGCACCGGCCGCGAGGCTTTGCGCTAACTTCAGTTTGAGATCCTGAAAACCGGAGCAACCAATGGCGCGACAGAAGCGCACGATGGTCGGCTCGCTGATGCCGACGCTGTGGGCCAGGTCGGCCATGGAACTGTGCATCACCGCCGCAGGGTCAAGCAGCACGTGGTCGGCGACCTTGAGCTCCGACTTGCGTAACAGGTGACGTGATTGGGCGATGTGTTGCAGCAGATTCAAGGGGCTGGACTCTTCTTATGGGCAAGGATGTAGCACGCTTGTAGTTATACTACATGAATTGGCTTTTTGCCTGCTCAATGCGTAACTCGATGTCCCCATATCAGGCGCGATGAGGTGCATGTAGCCCTTAAAACGGTTTTTCCTGTTCACGCAAAAGCCCGGCCAGACTGTCAGCCTCCACAGGCCGGCTGATCAGATAGCCCTGCACTTCATCGCAACGCTCGGCGCGTAAAAACTCCAGCTGATCCTGTCGCTCGACGCCTTCAGCCACTACTTTCAGCGACAGTCCGTGAGCCATGGCAATGATCGCCCGAGTGATCGCCGCATCTTCACTGCCCTCACCCAATCCGCGAATGAATGCCTGATCGATCTTCACGTAATCCACCGGAATACGCTTGAGATAACTCAGCGATGAATAGCCGGTGCCGAAGTCATCGATCGCCAGTTTCACCCCCAGATCACGCAGTTGCTGGAACGTCGCGATGATGTGTTCGACGCTATCGAGCAGCTGGCTTTCGGTCAGCTCCAGCTCCAGGTAGTGCGGCGCCAAACCGGTTTCCTCCAGCACCTGCCGCACCAGACTGACCAGCTTGCCCTGACGCAATTGATGCACCGACAGGTTGACCGAAACGCGGATCGGCTCCAGCCCCTGACGCTGCCACTCGCAGGCCTGCCAACAGGCCTGACGCAGGACGAATTCGCCGATCGGCCCGATCAGACCGGTTTCCTCGGCGAGCCCGATGAAATCCCCCGGCGGCACTCGACCCATGATCGGATGATCCCAGCGCACCAGCGCCTCCGCCGCATTCAGCCGTCCGGTCTGCAGACACAGCTTCGGTTGATAGAACACCTTCAGCTGCTTTTCCTCAATGGCTTTGCGCAACTGATTTTCCAGCTGCAAGCGCTCAAGGGTGCTGGCCTGCAAGCTATCGGTGTAGAACTGGAAGTTGTTCCCGCCCAGATGCTTGGCGTGTTGCATGGCCATGTTCGACTGGCTGACCAGCGCAGAAATCTCCCGGGCATTGTCCGGCAGCATGCTGATGCCCATCGAGGCGCTGACAACCAATTCATGCCCTTCCACGGTCAGCGGCAAACGCAGCTTGGACGACAATCGCGTGGCAACCCGGGCCAGACTCGACAGGTTACCGTAGGCATCGAACAGCACCGCAAATTCATCACCGGACAATCGCGCGATGGTGTCGGCTTCCGGCAAGGCGTTGACCAGCCGGCGCGCCATTTTCTGCAGCAACTGGTCGGCAATCTCATGGCCCAAGCTGTCGTTGAGCAATTTGAAGCGATCCAGATTGATGTGCAGTAAGGCCAGACTGCGTCGACCCTGACGCGAACGCTGATGCGCTTCATGCAAGCGCTCGCGGAACAGCGAGCGGTTGGCCAGACCGGTCAGTTCGTCGTAATGAGTCAGATAACGCATGCGCTCTTCGGATTCACGCCGCGCCGACAAATCGGCGAAGAAGCCCACGATATGACTGACATTTCCCCGACTATCGCGCACCGCATTCAGTTGCAGCCACTGCGGGTACAACTCGCCGTTCTTGCGCGTCTCCACCAGTTCGCCCTGCCAACTACCATGCTGCTCCAGTGCATGACGGATCGCCACGTAATGACGACGGGCGTCGCGGCTGCATGGCAGCTCGACGACGTTGCGCCCAAGCATGTCCTCGATGTCGTAACCGGTGACCCGGCTGAACGCCTGGTTGATTGCGATCAGCGCGTAGTTCGGGTCGAGAATCACGATGCCTTCACTGGCCGCTTCGAACACCGTCGCCGCCAGTCGCTGTTGTTCTTCGAGACTTTTGCTGGCGCTGATGTCGCGCCGGGTGCCGACCATGCGGATCACCCGCCCGCTGTCGCTGCGTTCTACCGCGCGGCCACGGTCTTCGATCCAGACCCAATGGCCATCGCTGTGACGCACGCGGTATTCGATCTGATAGTCCTCGGTGCGCCCCTTCAAATGCTCGATCAACGCGTATTTCAGCGTCGGCACATCGTCGGGATGCAGGCGTGGTTTGAGGTCGCGCAAAAGCGCCGTGACGTATTCCGGAGCGAGGCCGAACAGCTCCTGAATCTGCGTGTGGTGAACCTCGTCGGTTTGCAGGTTCCAGTCCCACAGACCCAACTCACTGGCTTTCAACGCCAGCGCCAGCCGCGCCTCACTTTTGCTCAGGGCCTGATTGGCTGCATCCAGCTCAAGGCTGCGCTGGGCAACGCGGTCTTCGAGTTCGACCTGAGCTTCACGCAATTTGCCCTCGGCACAGCGACGCTGGTCGATTTCCCTGGCCAGTTCCTGATTGAGCTGCTCGCTGCGCATTTGCGTCTGTTGCAGGTGTTCGATCAAGTGCTGATTCTGAAAGCGCCGCAGCAAACCGCGATCAATCAGCCGATTGACCTGCCAAGCCACCACGCTCAGGGAGCCGAGCAGGATCAACCCGAGCCAGCCCCAACCGCGCGCCTGTTCGTCGCCGCCCCAGAAAAGGTAGCCAATCGCTGGCAGCAGACACGGCAAGGTAAAGGAGAGAAACGCCGGCAGGCTCACCGCGTAGGCGACACTGGCCGACAGGGTTGCGGCGCCAATCAGGCCGAACACCCAGGCTTGTTGCATGAAGTTGTCGGCGGGCACCAGGGCGATGCCGGCGCCGGCCAGCGTCAACCCGGTCATGGTCGAGCCCAGCAGAAACATCCGCCGCCAGATCGGTTGCGCCTGACGATCAGGGATTGCCGAGTCGAACGCTGCGACCTGAATCACCCGCAACGCCACCAGCGACAGCAGCCACACCAGCCAGACGCTGACCACGAAGTAGCGCTGCGGGCTCCAGAGCAAACCGGCGCAGACCAGACCATTGATCAACATGAACAGCGTGGGCAACAACGAGCCCTGATACAGCAGACGCGTGCGCTCCACCGCCATTTCGACGGCATAGTGCTTGCGGATAACCCGGGGTTCCACGGAGGGGCCCGACAGTTCGGAGCTGAGGGTCATGGGCAACGTTCTTGTTCTTATAAGGAGGGCGTGCGCCCGAAACGTGGACGGAGCATACACAAGCCGATCCCGTTGCCAAACTGCTCCAGATCATAATTTCAGCGAAACTTTTCCGTCCTTTGCCACCCGCGAAACCCTTCGAGCGCGGCGGGCCGATGCCTGTAGCCAGTGACCGACCGGTCGTCATCGACAGGAGTTTCATCGGCTAATGCAAAGCTCGGTTTGCCCGGGCCTGCGGCGCACCCTAGAATGCCCCGATGCGCGATGATCTCTCCCTTCTGCTGAACTCCCTCAACGATGCCCAACGCCAGGCCGTAGCAGCCCCCGTTGGCCGTCAGTTGGTCCTGGCCGGTGCTGGCTCCGGTAAAACCCGAGTGCTGGTGCACCGTATCGCCTGGTTGATCCAGGTCGAAAACGCCTCGCCCCACTCCATCCTGTCGGTGACCTTCACCAACAAGGCCGCTGCGGAGATGCGTCATCGCATCGAGCAGTTGCTGGGTATCAACCCGGCCGGCATGTGGGTCGGCACCTTCCACGGCCTGGCGCACCGTTTGCTGCGGGCGCACTGGCAGGAAGCCGGACTGAGCCAGACTTTCCAGATTCTCGACAGCGACGACCAGCAACGGCTGGTCAAGCGGGTGATCCGCGAGCTCGGTCTCGACGAGCAGCGCTGGCCAGCCCGTCAGGCGCAGTGGTTCATCAACGGTCAGAAAGACGAAGGTCTGCGTCCACAACACATTCAGGCCAGCGGTGATTTGTACCTGGCGACCATGCGCGGCATCTACGAAGCCTATGAGGCGGCGTGCCAGCGTGCCGGCGTCATCGATTTCTCCGAATTGCTCTTGCGTGCCCTCGACTTGTGGCGCGATCACCCGGGCCTGCTGGCGCATTACCAGAAGCGCTTCCGCCATATTTTGGTGGACGAGTTCCAGGACACCAACGCCGTGCAGTACGCCTGGTTGCGCCTGCTCGGCAAGGGTGGCGACAGCCTGATGGTGGTCGGCGACGACGACCAGTCGATTTACGGCTGGCGTGGCGCGAAGATCGAGAACATTCATCAATATTCTTCCGACTTCCCGGACTCGGTAACCATTCGCCTGGAGCAGAACTACCGCTCCACCGCCGGCATCCTCAAGGCCGCCAACGCCCTGATCGCCAACAACACCGGGCGTCTGGGCAAAGAGCTATGGACCGACGGCGGTGATGGCGAAGCGATCAATCTGTACGCCGCGTTCAACGAACACGACGAAGCACGCTACGTTGTCGAAACCATCGAAAGCGCGCTGAAAACCGGCTTGGCCCGTAGCGATATCGCGATACTCTATCGCTCCAACGCCCAATCGCGCGTTTTGGAAGAAGCTCTGCTGCGCGAGCGCATTCCGTACCGTATCTACGGTGGTCAGCGCTTCTTCGAGCGTGCGGAAATCAAGAACGCCATGGCCTACCTGCGTTTGCTCGAAGGTCGCGGCAACGATGCGGCGCTGGAACGGGTGATCAACGTGCCGGCCCGTGGCATCGGCGAAAAAACCGTCGAAGCGATCCGCGATCACGCGCGCCACAGCGATGTGTCGATGTGGGAAGCGATGCGCCAACTGGTCGCCAACAAAGGCCTGACCGGTCGCGCTGCCGGTGCGCTGGGTGCGTTTATCGAACTGATCGAAAACCTCGCCGCCAAGTGCATGGAAATGCCGCTGCACTTGATGACACAGACCGTCATTGAGCAATCGGGGCTGATCGCTTATCACGAAGCGGAAAAAGGCGAGAAAGGCCAGGCACGGGTAGAAAACCTTGAGGAACTGGTCAGCGCCGCGCGCAACTTCGAGAACACCGAAGAAGACGAAGAGCTGACGCCACTGGCGGCATTCCTCGGCCACGCTTCTCTGGAGGCCGGCGACACCCAGGCCGACGAACACGAAGACAGCATTCAGCTGATGACCCTGCACAGCGCCAAAGGCCTGGAATTCCCTTACGTGTTCCTCGTGGGCATGGAAGAAGGCCTGTTCCCGCACAAGATGAGCCTGGAAGAACCGGGACGTCTTGAGGAAGAGCGGCGTCTGGCCTATGTCGGTATCACCCGGGCGATGCAGAATCTGGTGATGACCTATGCTGAAACCCGACGCCTGTACGGCAGCGAGACCTACAACAAGGTCTCGCGTTTCGTACGTGAAGTGCCGAAAGGTCTGATCCAGGAAGTGCGTCTGTCGAACAGCGTTAGCCGACCATTTGGCGGCAACCAGTCGATGAGCGGCAGCAACCTGTTCAGCGGCAGCGAAATTCCGGAAACGGGTTTCAGCCTCGGTCAGGCGGTACGCCATTCGATCTTTGGTGACGGCGTGATCCTCAACTTCGAGGGCGCCGGCGCGCAGGCGCGGGTGCAGGTGAACTTCAGCGAAGGCAGCAAGTGGCTGATGCTCGGTTACGCCAAGCTGGAAGCGATCTGACACCAGTTCTGCTGTTTTTGTGGGAGCGAGCCTGCTCGCGAATGAAATCGCTGCGGTTGATCTGATAGACCGCGGTGCGGCTTTCGCGAGCAGGCTTGCTCCCACAGGGTTCGATGTTCTGAGGCGAAATCCCGCTGAACCAATCTCCTTTTCCTACAGCCAAAAGTACACGTTCTTATTGCCTCGCGAAGCTGAACGCGACCTGTCAGGCAAAAGCCCGAAACACTCTCTCGCTAGCCAGTAACACTTCAGCTGTGCAACATGGCGCGCGTGTCTCCACAAACGGGAATACCCTTTATGAAACGTTTTCTTAGCATCGCCATGGCGTTGTGCATCGGCCTGACGATGAGCCTCGACGCCAACGCCAAGCGCTTTGGTGGTGGCAAAAGCGCCGGCGCTGCGCCGACGCACCAGACCAGCCAGATGGCTCCTTCTTCTCCAGGTGTCGGCGGCGCGGCTGCGACCGCAGGTGCTGCAGGTGCCGCTGGCGCTGCCGCCAAGGCCGGCGGTGCTTCGAAATGGCTCGGCCCTCTGGCCGGTATCGCCGCCGGTGGCCTGCTGGCGTCCATGTTCATGGGCGGCGGCTTCCAGGGCATGCAGATCTTCGACATCCTGATCATGGCCGTGATCGCGTTCGTGATCTTCCGCTTCATCGCCGCGCGTCGACGCAAGCAGCAGGAGCAGTTCGCTCCGGCCGGCGCGCCGATGCAGCGTGAAGCGTTCGAGCAGAAGCCTGCCGCCATGGGTTCGATCTTCGGTGGTTCGGCTGCACCTGCTGCCGCCCGTCCGGTGATCAACGCGCCGGCCTGGTTCAACGAGCAGAACTTCCTTGAAGCTGCACGCAGCCACTTCCAGTCGCTGCAGCAGCACTGGGATGCCAACGAAATGGACAAGATCGCCGAGTTCGTGACCCCGCAAATGCTCGAGTTCCTCAAGCGTGAGCGTGCAGATCTGGGCGACGCGTTCCAGTCGACCTACATCGACAACCTCCAGGTACAACTGGATGGCGTCGATGACCGTGCCG
Source organism: Pseudomonas sp. MC6 (assembly GCF_054790575.1). Lineage (NCBI taxonomy): Bacteria > Pseudomonadati > Pseudomonadota > Gammaproteobacteria > Pseudomonadales > Pseudomonadaceae > Pseudomonas > Pseudomonas sp. MC6. Next base: position 5,132,793 of record NZ_CP186504.1, on the reverse strand, counting down.
ACAAGACCATCGCCACCCTGACCTTCAGCGGTGTGTCGAAGACCTCGCGCTTCGACCAGGGCGAAGTGTTCAGCGAAAGCTGGAACATGGAGCGTCCGCAGGGCGACAACCAGCCTTGGCTGGTGGCCGGTATCCGCCAGAACGGCTGATCCCCTCCAGGCGTCACCTGCCGTAATAAAAACCCCAGCCTCGGCTGGGGTTTTCTATTTCGCGGTTGCATCTATAGCGAGCTACTGTATAAACCGGCCCATATAAACCGCGCCATTCAAGCAAGAGGATCCCGGACGTGGAAGAAATCATCGAACAACTGCGTGAAGCCAACGAACCCGTGCCGGTTCCTTTGGAGTTACCTGACGAAGATCTGCTGGTCGAAATCGAAGAACAGCTGTTCATCGACATTCCGTTTGTCTTCAGAGAGTTTTTGCTGACCGTCAGCGATGTGGTGTACGGCAGCCTTGAGCCGGTGACCGTCACCGACCCACAATCCCACACCTACTTGCCGGATGTGGCGGCCAACGCCTGGGATGCCGGGGTTGATCGCAGCCTGATTCCAATCTGTCAGGACGGCGACGACTACTACTGTGTCGAAGAGGACGGCACGGTAGTGTTGTGGCAGGCCGAAGAAGAGTTGATTGCCGAGGAAACCTGGGAATCGGTGTGGCACTGGGCGCGGGACGTCTGGCTGGAAAGCTGATCGGCCAGCCGCCCCGGCAGGTCAATGCCCCGACGACTCCTTGTGGTTGTCGAGGGTTTCCAGCAGCGCCACCTGCATCCGCGTGTGCACGCGGATGAACCAGCGCCAGAGCAGCGCCGCCACGGCGGCCGCGACTACGGCGATCAGCACCAGCAACTTGTTGGTCGGCAAGATACTGGCCGACAAGGCTGCCAACAGCAGGAAAATCACCAGCAGCGAGAGGATCGGGATCACTTCGGAGATCACCCGGCGCACTCGCTGCGTGTGACGCCCGGCCATCTCCGGCTTCACGCCCATCTCCGCCAGCAGCATCGACAGCGCCTTGAGCTTGCGATACGCCGCGATCAGGAACGGCAGCGACACCAGCAACGCCCCGCCCCAGATCAACGCCTTCTGCCAGCTCGGATCGCTGATCCAGTCCTGTAGCCAGGCCGAGAGGCGTTCAGCAAAGAATGCCCCGCTAAAGAAGATCGCAATCACCAACGCCAGATTGACCCCGACCTGGAGCAAGATCTTGCGGATAATCGACGCCAGCATCGCGCCCTCGCCTTGCGGCTGGATACTGCGCAGCCATTCACCGTACATGCCCAACACACGCCCCAGACTCTTGGGCACAGCGCCGGACAGCTTGATCGACAGCGGATCCGCCGCACGAATCAGATAAGGCGTCAGCAGCGTCGTAATCACCGACACCGCCACAGCGACCGGATAAAGGAAGTTACTGGTGACCTGCAAGGTCATCCCCAGCGCGGCGATGATGAAGGAAAATTCGCCAATCTGTGACAGCCCCATCCCGACGCGCAGTGAGGTGCGTCCGTCATTGCCGGCGATAAAAGCCCCGAGGCCGCAGGACAACATCTTGCCGAGCACCACAGCGACGGTGATCACCGCAATCGGCCACGCATATTCGAGAAGAATCAGCGGGTCGAGCATCAACCCGATGGCGACAAAGAAGATCGCGCTGAACAAATCGCGAACCGGCTCGATCAGCCGCTCTATCTTCAGCAATTGCCGCGACTCGGCCATGATCGCGCCGATCAGGAACGCACCGAGCACCATGCTGTATTCGAGTTTGACCACCAACAGGCAGAAGCCGAAACACAGGCCGAGCACGGTGATAAGCAGCATTTCGTTGCTTTCGAATTTGGCCACATAGGCCAGCAGACGCGGTACCAGCAAAATGCCGATGACCAGCGCGACGATCATGAACAGCGACAGCTTGCCGACCGTGGAAAACACTTCGCCGGAGCTGACCGTGCCGCTGACCGCAATGCTGGAAAGCAGCGCAATGATGCCGATGCCGAGGATGTCTTCAACAATCAGTACGCCGAAGATCAACTGCGCAAAGCGCTCGTTTTTCATCTTCAGATCGTTGAGCGCCTTGACGATGATGGTAGTCGAAGAAATCGCCAGAATCGCGCCGAGGAACAGCGAGTCCATGGTGTTCCAGTCAAACCAGCGGCCGATTTCGTAGCCGATCCAGATCATCAGGACGATTTCGAGGAACGCCGCAATAAACGCCGTGGCGCCGACCTTGAACAGCTTGCGCAGGCTGAACTCCAGGCCGAGGCAGAACATCAGGAAAATTACCCCGAGTTCGGCGAGGGTCTTGATGGTTTCCTCGTCATGAATCAGGCCGAACGGTGGCGTGTGCGGGCCGATGATAAAGCCGGCAACGATATAGCCGAGCACCACCGGTTGCTTGAAACGGTGGAACAACACGGTCACCACACCTGCGACCAACATGATCACTGCCAGGTCCTGAATAAAACTGATGGCATGCATGGCGTGGGCTCCTTGAATGACGAGGCTCGCTGACAGACGTCAGAAAAGTCTGGGCGAGCTAGGTAAAAATCCGCTTTTGGTGTGGGAATTGCCCTTGAGGCGGGCTTTTGCAGGGTAACACCGCGACTTCCGCCTGGAAGGCGGTGCAATATATGGAAACAGATCGATTCCGGCGTGACGGCGGCCAGTCGCCCGGCGTCCCGATAACGGTGCTTTTGAAAAGCGACCAGGCACCCGCAGAGGTGCTTCCAGCAACCAGCCTTGATCCGTGAGAACGTTATGGAACCCGGAAACGCCCAGCTGTCGATGACGGTACTAATGACCCCCGACATGGCCAACTTCTCTGGCAATGTCCACGGCGGCACCCTGCTCAAATACCTCGATGAAGTGGCTTATGCCTGCGCGAGCCGTTATGCCGGCCGCTACGTGGTGACCCTGTCGGTGGACCAGGTGATTTTCCGCGAGCCGATTCATGTCGGCGAACTGGTGACTTTCCTCGCCTCGGTCAACTACACCGGCAACACGTCGATGGAAGTCGGCATCAAAGTCGTCACCGAGAACATCCGCGAGCGTTCGGTGCGTCACACCAACAGCTGCTTCTTCACCATGGTTGCGGTGGATGACCAGCGCAAGCCGGCCACCGTACCGCCGCTGCAACCGCAGAACAGTGAAGACAAGCGTCGTTATATGCAGGCGCAGCAGCGCCGGCAGATTCGTCAGGAGCTGGAGAAGCGCTATCAGGAGATCAAGGGCGACGCCTGAGATTTGTAGCGTTAGGAAATCGCTATCGCGAGCAGGCTCACTCCTACATTGGAATTCGTTTCCCTGTAGGAGTGAGCCTGCTCGCGATTGGATTCAACGCGGTCTTACAAACTGATCGCAGTAGCCTCGAACTTCACCCGCGGATGCGCAATCCGATCCTGCGCCCGCACCAGTTGCAACTCATAACTGGCGCACGCCTGAGTCTCCAGCAATACCTCATGCACCGCCGCCGCCGTGAACTCAAACGCGGCCACCAGACTGTCGCCCAACAGCACCCGCGCCAGGAACAGGCCGGACGTCAGATCGCCAACGCCCACCGGCTGACGCGGAAATGCCAGCAGCGGACGACGCAGATGCCAGCTGCCTTCGGCCGTTACCAGTAGCATTTCAAAGCCATCGACCGGTTTACCCGGATAATCCAGATGTTTGACCAGCACCGCTTTCGGCCCGCGCGTCAGCAGCGCACGCGCCATCGCCAGGCAATCGAACAACGACTGCGGCTTGCGCCCGGAAAAACTGTCCAGCTCCAACTGGTTCGGGCACATGATGTCCGCCACGGCGGCCGCCTCCTCCAGAAGGAAATCGCTGACTTCGGTCGGCACGCTGCAGCCCTTCTCCGGATGGCCCATCACCGGGTCACACAGATACAGCGCCTTCGGATTGACCGACTTGATGCGTTCGACACCGCTGAGAATCGCCCGGCCCTGCGCCGCGCTGCCGAGGTATCCGGACAGCACCGCATCGCAGTTGCCCAGCTCGCCAATCGCGGCGATGCCTTCGACCAGCTCGGGAATCTGCTGCGGCGCCAGCACTTCGCCGGCCCATTGGCCGTACTGGGTGTGGTTGGAAAACTGCACGGTGTTGAGCGGCCAGACATTGACCCCGACCCGCTGCATCGGAAAAACCGCGGCGCTGTTGCCGGCGTGGCCGAACACCACGTGGGACTGAATGGCGAGCAGATGAGGCGTACGTTTCATTCGGGTCATTCCGTAAAACGATTGAAATTCAAGCCGCGCAGTATGCGACGAAACGCAGCCTGTACGACAGACCGGCGACGCAGTTAAGCTGACGCTATCTTTTGGAGTTCGATGTTGATGCTGACCCTGGAAAACATCTTCGTGCTGATACTGTTCGCCGCTGCCGGCGCGTGGCTATGGCACAACCACGGCTTGCGCGAACGCGCGCTGGAGCGGGTCAAACAGCATTGCCTGAACGTGCGGGTCGAGTTGCTCGACGGCAACGTTGCCCTGAAGAAGATCGGTTTCATCAAGGACGCCAACGGTCGCCGCCGACTGGCGCGGGTGTACAACTTTGAATTCACCGTGACCGGTGAAACCCGCCATAACGGCACCATCACCCAGTTTGGCGCGCACAGTGCGCAGATCGAACTGGCGCCCTACCCGGCACCGTTCGACGACACGCCACCGGTGGTTGAAGTACACAAGCCGCGCGCCGAAGTCATCGAGTTGAGCCAGTGGCGGCAGGAACATACCAAGTGGAAGCCTTGAGCTGAATCACCGGGTTCGGCATCGCGCCAGCCCCGCCTGCAATTGATCAATATTTTGCGGATCGAAGAAGATCAGTTCGATTCGCGAATCTTTCCGCCATTCGCTGGCCTGCCAGATCAGCTTGGCATTATCCAAAGCATTCGCAGACACCCAGCCATCCGAGCTGCGGATCACCAGTTTCGCTCGCTTCCAATCAAGGCCAGTTAGCCAGTCGGCAGTGCGTTGCTTGTCGAACGTCTGGCCCGGATGCCAACGCCAACCAATGCTCCAGCCACCCTCCTGCGCCTGACTCAGGCAAATCGGCAACGTCGGATCGCTCCAGACGGCCGGCATTTGTCCCAATCCTTTGGGCACGGCCAGGTTATCCACACCGTTGACTGCTTTTGCAGCCAGGCCCGGCAGTTCGTTCAGCGGTAGTTGCGCCTGTTGCGTCCAGATCAGCGGGACTGGCGGCAATCGGTTGGCGATTTTTGCCCGGGCCGTGTCATCCAGGTTTTCGGCCTTGTTCAGCAGCAGCAATCCGGCGCTCGCCAACGCGTCCTGTTGCGCGACTGGTAATGCTTTCCCGCCATGCAGCACCTGAGCATCCAGCACCAGCACACAGGGCTGAACCGCCAGAACGCCTGACCATGGCGCTTCATTCAACTGCTTGAGCAATTGCGCCGGATGCCCCAACCCGGACGGTTCGATAAACAGCCGATCCGGTTTCTCCTTGCGCAACAACCGCCCCAGACCAATCTGAAACGGCGCGCCATTGACGCAACACAGGCAGCCCCCGGCCACTTCGCCGAGTGCGACACCATCGGCATCGCGGGTCAGCAGCGCAGCATCGAGGCCGATCTGGCCGAACTCGTTGATCAGCACCGCCCAACGCTCACCTTCTGGCCGCTGGGCCATGAGCTGGCGAATCAGGCTGGTCTTGCCTGCGCCCAAAGGGCCAGCAATGACATGGGTAGGAATGTTCTGCAACATGGCCGGGAGCTTTCTTGGGAGATTCAAAGATGCGTTGGATGGGATGGTCGTTGCTGTTGACGCTGCTGTCGAGTGAAGCGTGGGCTCAGGCCTGCGTGGTGCACAGTCAGGGCAAGCGGCTCGACGTCAAAGTCTGTCAGCAGAACCGCAATATTCCTGAAAAACTGTTCAACGACGGCTTCTGCCAGCCAACCCTGGCCGGGCAAAAAGTCGAGGTGCAATACGTCGACCAGTGCCCGAGCGGCGCGTTTGGCGTGTGCCGCAACGCGCAAGTCGCCAATATGCCTTATCGCCAGGATATCCACTATTACGGCGTCGCCACCGATGCCGCGTATCTGAAGCCGTATTGCGAGGGCCAGAGCCAGGGTTCTTGGCTCAAGCCTTGAGGCGTCAACCGAGCCAGTCGAGGGTCAGTATCAGACGACGCTCGCCTGCAGCCGGTTGCGGCGAACGGTGAATCAATCCAAAACCTTCATTGCCGTGCCATTTCTCGCCTTTCAGTAAGGCGACGTCGCCGCTCTTGAGTTGCTGTATTTGCGCTTGGGGTTCGGCGTTGGCCTGTCCCAATTGACTGCGATCCATCGCGCCTTCCTTGAGCCATTGGCTGCCAACGCCGGCGTAGGTCGTGATCAGCCGCACCGGCACATGATCAACGTGGAAGCGCGGGCACATGGCTTTATCCAGCACCCGCAGGCGCAGGCCGATGCGCCGCGCACCGAGCAAGCAGGCAAAGGCGCTGACTAACCATTTCAGATCGGCGATAAAGCCTTCGTAACCCTCCAGATCGCGCAAGCCCAAGGCCAGACCAGCAAGATCAGGTTCCGCGTCCTCATCTGGCAACTCCAGACTCAGCGACTCCGCCAGAGGCTCGTTGAGCGACAGTAGCAAGTGGGCAAATTCGCTGATGTGCAAAGGCAGTTGGCGCTGCCAGACGGCGAGGTTGGTGTCGTCTTCCAGAATCCGTGCCAGTGTTTTCGGCGTCGGGCCTTGATGTTGATGGCGGGTACGGTTTTGCAGCAGTTTGAGTGCAAGCATCAGGCAGCCTCTTCGTGCCAAGAGCCGAACGGATCCGCCAGCAATCGCCATCCCTCTACGCCAAGGGCCATTTCTTCATCGGTGAGCAGGCAGGCATCGAGTTCGGCAGAAAGCTGCAGGAAATCGATGTTCTGACCGATGAACACCAACTCCTGGCGACAGTCGCCAACGCTTGGCGTCCAGTTTTCCATGATGGCTGCGGTGCTTTCCTGATCTTGTGGCCACTGCTCCTTCGGCACGAAGCGCCACCAGCGCCCGGCAAAGCCGTGGCGCATCAAACCGCCGGCCTGCGACCAGCTGCCGGCGTCGCTGGGTTTGCTTGCGAGCCAGAAGAAGCCTTTGGAGCGCAGCAACTTGCCGTTCAGCCACGGACGGTCGATGAAGTTGAAGAAGCGCTCCGGGTGAAAGGGTCGGCGTGCGCGGTAGGCTGTGGAAGCGATGCCGTATTCATCGGTTTCCGGCACGTGCTCACCGCGCAATTCCTGCAGCCAGCCCGGTGCTTGCGCGGCTCTGTCGAAATCGAAACGACCGGTATTGAGGATCTTCTCCAGCGGCACTTCGCCCATCACCATCGGAATGATTTCGGCTTGGGCGTTGAGGCGTTTGAGGATGGCGATCAATTCCTCACGCTCGGGCTGGCTGATCAGATCGATCTTGCTGATCAACAGCACGTCGGCGAATTCGATTTGTTCGATCAACAGATCGGTGATCGAGCGTTCGTCTTCTTCGCCGAGAATCTCGCCACGGGAGGCGAGACTCTCTGCCGCGTGGTAGTCCGGCAGGAAATTCAAGCCGTCGACTACAGTGACCATGGTGTCGAGACGCGCGATGTCGGAGAGGCTCTGGCCATGTTCATCGCGGAAGGTAAAGGTTTCGGCCACGGGCAGTGGTTCGGAGATTCCGGTGGATTCGATCAACAAGTAATCGAAGCGGCCCTCACGGGCGAGCTTACTGACCTCTTCCAGCAGGTCTTCGCGTAACGTACAGCAGATACAACCGTTGCTCATTTCGACTATTTTTTCTTCTGCGCGGTTTAAGCTGACATCACGCTGAACTTCGCTGCCATCAATATTGATCTCGCTCATATCATTGACGATGACTGCTACCCGCAAACCCTTTCGATTACGTAGTACGTAATTCAAAAGTGTACTTTTTCCAGCACCAAGAAATCCTGAAAGTACGGTAACGGGCAATTCGGCTGACATTGGATAATCCTCTTTTAATGGCAAGCGATTAGCGCTTTGCTGGCGCTTGGCGTTTTTGTGCTTCATGCGAAGGGTTTCGCTGAAAGTAAACGCTTGAAATCGGCCTGCTCAGACTCGGTTATCTTTTATGTTATAGTATAACAATATAAATAAACCAGCCCTCCTCTTGTCCTAAGTGATAAACCGCAGGAAGCTGAGCCGATACCACTCCGGAATTCGCAATGAAAACTGCGCTGAAATGCTCGTTGTTGAGCCTTGGATTGTTGATCATCGGCAATGCATCGGCTCAGATGCCGGCGCTTGCGACCTGCACACGCAGTGCAAATCTGTTGGCCTGCGTCGATGCCGACGGCAACGCCTATAGCGTCAACACCGTCGGCAACACGCTTTATCTGCGTGGGTTTGAAAAGGCCGGCCAGCGTTATTGGGCGCAAACCAATAGCCGTTTCGGGCAACTGACGTTCTTCACCGGCATCGCTTCTGACGGCGAAGCCTGGGTGGGCTACACACGACGTGTCGGCTGGACGACGATCAATCGCTTCTCCAGCTCGGGTGGTAGCAGCGCGAAATTCACCTGCAGCCGGATTACCGGCTGTTAAACCTGAGCCTCTCGCTGCGCCTGCTGCCAGGCCAGGTGACTGTCGACGGGGGGATTCTTTTCAAAGTAGCGCTGCAATCCTTTAAACAAACCGTCTGCCACGGCTTGCTGATGCCGAGCGGTGACCAATCGCTGGCTGTCCCGCGCATTGGAAATAAAGCCGGTTTCCACAAGGATTGAAGGTACGTCCGGCGATTTCAACACTGCGAATCCAGCCTGTTCCACGCGCTTCTGGTGCAGAGTCGTAATGTCGGCAAGGCTGCCCAGCACCGTACTGCCAAGCTGCAAACTGGCGGCAATCGTTGCATTCATCGACATGTCGAGAATCACCCCGGCGAGCATCGGGTCTTTATCTTTCAAGTTGAGCAGACTCGTTGCACCGAGCAGGTCCGCGCCGTTCTCTCGCTGCGCCATGAAGCGCGCAGTCGCCGACGTTGCGCCCCCCTCAGAAAGGCAATACACCGATGCGCCAGAAGCCGTCAGACGCGGCGCTGCATCGGCATGCACCGAGATAAAAATGTCGGCTTTGTGCTGACGGGCGATCGCCACGCGCTTGCGCAATGGAACGAAAAAGTCGTCATTGCGTACCAGTTTTACGTCGAAGCCTTTCTCTTTTTTCAGACGCTTAGCCAGCATCTGCGCGATGGAAAGCACTACATCTTTTTCGCGTTCGCCCTTGGCGCCGACCGCGCCGGGATCCTTTCCGCCATGTCCCGGATCGACGACTACGACGATGTCGCGCTTCGGATGAGCACTGATCTGCGGTGTTTCACGTGGAACCTTTGGAGCTATTTGAATCAGTTTTGCGCTGACCAAGTCCAATACCAAGCGATGACTTTGTCCGTCTTGCGGCGCTAAAAGAAAGCTGTTCAGTAATACCGGACTGCTCAGATCCAGAACAATTCGCGTATCGCCCTGACCAAAGGGCCCGGATCGGATCGCGCGTATCACCGTGTCATTCAGCGCCAAGTGGCTGAAATCCCCACCCAAGCTTGCCCCACTCACATCAATGATGAGTCGTTCAGGCGCACTGAGCGTGAAGGTCTTGTAGCTGACCGGCCCACTCAAATCGAACACCAACCGCACTTTGTCCTCAGATCGCCAAAGTCGTGCCTGACGAATTTGCGTAGCAGATACGCTGAAGGGCAAAGCAAAAGCGGCGCTGGCCAAAATCAGATTGAGCACTTGACGTCTGTGCATATGAAAACCTGTTCATGAAAAAGACATCGTGATTTGAATTGTTATAATGTAACATTTAATTGAATCACCATGATGGTCCCGAACATGAATTCGCTTTCACTCCCGGATATCGCCGCGCAGACCGCTCGCCAAGCTTTGCCACTCGAATGGGTGGGGATGCAAGGCATCGCATTACCCGTTTTGTTGGAAGGCCAACACCTGAATGCCAAGGCTGACGCTGGAGTGAGCCTTGATGATGGCGAGGCGCGCGGCATTCATATGTCGCGGCTGTATTTGGCCCTGGAGATACTCGAACAGGAACGCCTGACACCCGCTCTCCTGCACGAAGTACTCAAGCGCTTTCTAGAAAGCCACCAGGGGTTATCCAACTGTGCGTACGTGAATATTCACTGCGACTTACTGCTGAAACGCCCCGCGCTAATCAGCCCGTTGGCCGGCTGGAAATCCTATCCGACGACTATTTCGGCAAGCCTGAAAAATCAAATGTTCCACGTGGAACTCAAAATTGACGTGCCCTACTCTTCGACTTGCCCTTGCTCAGCGGCGTTGGCGCGGCAGTTGATCCAGCAACAATTTATCGACGACTTCGCCAACAAAGGTCTTCAGCACGCAGACGTTTTGGCATGGCTAGGCTCGACTCAAGGCATCGTCGCCACACCTCACAGCCAACGCAGCATTGCGCAATTGCATCTGCACCTAGACGAATTCATCGATGAATTGCCGCTGAGCGTGATCATCAATGACGCCGAGGCGGCCCTTGGCACCGCTGTACAAACCGCAGTAAAGCGCGCGGACGAACAAGCCTTCGCCCTCGCCAACGGCCAGAACCTGATGTTCTGTGAAGATGCCGCGCGCCGTCTGAATATGGCATTGCGTCGCACCCCAGGAGTCAGCGGATTCAATCTGCGGGTCATTCACGCCGAAAGCCTGCACGCCCACGACGCCGTCGCCGAAAGCCACTGGCAGCGTGAACAAGCATGATCCGCTGCCAATCGCTGAGTTGGGGCGCACCCGGTCAACCACTGACGAGCCCGCTGAGTATTGAGTTCGACAGCGGCAGCCTGACCGCGATCATCGGTGCCAATGGCTGCGGCAAGAGCAGCCTGCTGAAAGTCATCGCCGGATTGCAAAAACCTTTGGCAGGCAACGTTGCCCTCAGTGTTCCACGTCAAAGCGGGTTGTCATTCCTGCCCCAGCAACAGCATCTCGACCGACAATTCCCCATCAGCCTGGAAGAACTGATCTGCGCCGGTTTCTGGGGCCGACGGCTTTCAACACAATTGCGCGCACAACGTCTGAAAGACGCACTGGAAAACTGGCACCTCAGCGGACTCGGGGAGCGTCCACTCATGGCCCTGTCCGGTGGAGAACTGCAACGTGCCCTGCTCGCCCGCCTGAGTCTGACCGACGCTCCAGTGTTGTTGCTCGACGAACCCCACGCCGCACTCGATGAGCTCGGCCAACAACTGCTTTGGCAGCACATCCATACCTGGCATGGCGAAGGTCGAACACTGGTCGTCGTGTGTCACGACCTCGCCGCCGTACGCCAGCACATCCCGCAAACCTTGCTGATCAAAAACCACGAATGCGTGTTCGGAGCCAGCAACGAGTTGATCCGGCAAACCCCTCACACGCAGGTGGCCTGATGCTCGCCGTCGCCCATTTCTGGCAGCCGTTCAACGAATTTTTATTCATGCGCCGCGCCCTGCTCGGCGGCTTGGTATTGGCGTGCAGCACTGCGCCGCTCGGCGTGTTTTTGATCCTGCGGCGAATGAGCCTGATCGGTGACGCGGTGGCCCACGGAATACTTCCCGGCGCCGCACTGGGTTTCTGGTTTGCCGGACTCAGCCTGCCTGCGCTGACGCTCGGAGGTCTCGGGGCCGGCCTGAGCATGGCCGGCCTCGCCGCCTGGATCACCCGCCGCACCGGCCTGCGCGAAGACGCCAGCCTCGCCGCGATCTATCCCATTTCCCTCGCCAGCGGCGTACTGATACTCGGCATCGCCGGCAAACGCCTTGACCTGTTGCATCTGCTGTTCGGCTCAGCACTGGCCGTCGACGGCCCGACCCTCACCGGCATGTTATGGGTTTCGGGATTCAGCCTGGTCGCCATGGCGCTGATCTACAAGCCGCTGTTGCTCGACACCCTCGACCCGCTGTTCCTGAGAACCGTCAGCCGCCTCGGACCCCATCGCCCACGGCGTCTTTCTGACTCTGGTCGTACTCAACCTGGTGATCGGCTTCCAGGCAATCGGCGCTCTGATGGTGGTTGGACTGATGATGCTTCCCGCCGCCGCTTCGCGATTCTGGAGCCGCCGTCTGCCGATCCTGATGGCCATCGCGGCCGTCATCGGTTGCCTCTCGGTGTGGTTCGGTTTGCTGCTGTCGTTCTACTGCTCTTTGCCCAGCGGCCCGGCCATCGTCCTCGTCGCCGGTGTCGGTTATCTGCTGTCCGTGGTGTTCGGGCCGGTCCACGGTTTGTTGCGCCGCCCGCCTTTGCTCACATCCCAATGAGGTGTTTCCCGATGCGCGCTCTACTCGTGTTGCTTAGCCTGATGCTGTCGATGTCCTTGTCGGCGGCGGAAAAATTACCGGTGGTCACCAGCTTCAGCATCCTCGCCGACATGGTGCATCAGGTCGGCGGCGAGCATATCCAGATCACCAACATGGTCGGCCCGGACGCTGACGCACACACCTACGAGCCAACACCGGACGATGCCAAAGCATTGCTTGGCGCAAGATTGATCATCAAGAACGGCCTCGGTTTCGAGCCGTGGCTGGATCGTCTGGTCACCAGCACCGACACTAAAGCCACGGTCATCAGTGCCAGTCACGGCGTGATTCCCCGCTCGCTGGATGAGGACGGCGAAACCGTTCCCGACCCACACGCCTGGCATAATCTGGCGAACGCCGAGTTGTATATCGCCAATATCACCAAGGCACTGGTCACTGCAGATCCTGCGAACAAAGCCGACTACGAACGCAACAGCAAAATCTATCTGAAGCAGATCTACGCCCTGCTCGCCGAGGCCAAAAACAAACTCGGTGCGCTGCCTCCGGGCAACCGCAAAATCGTCACCAGCCACGATGCCTTCGGTTATCTCGGCCAGGCGTACGGCATCGACTTCATGGCACCGCAAGGCTTGTCCACAGAACGAGAGCCATCGGCCGCGGAAGTCGCTGCGCTGATTACCCAGATTCGCCAAGCCCACGTCAAAGCGGTGTTCATGGAAAACATCAAAGACGCGCGTCTGCTCAAACAGATCGCCGACGAAAGCGGCGCGCACATTGGTGGCACGCTCTACTCCGACGCCCTCGCCGCCCGCGGCCCCGCCAGCACCTTCACCGGGCTGTTCGAATACAACCTCGACACCCTCTACAACGCGCTGAGCCAACCATGATCCGCAAGAACCCATCAGGTGATTTGCCACAAATTGCCGAGTCAGCCTACGTCGACAAAACCGCAATCATCTGCGGCAAAGTGGTGATCGGCGAGAACGTGTTCGTCGGTCCCTACGCGGTGATCCGCGCCGACGAAGTGGACGCCTCGGGTGCAATGGAGCCGATCACCATCGGCGCCAATTCGAATATCCAGGACGGCGTAGTCATCCATTCCAAATCCGGCGCAGCAGTGACCATTGGTGAGTTCACTTCCATTGCCCACCGCTCGATCGTCCACGGCCCCTGCGTCGTGGGCGACCGCGTGTTCATCGGCTTCAACAGCGTGTTGTTCAACTGCATCGTCGGCAATGGTTGCGTGGTGCGGCACAACTCGGTGGTCGACGGTCGAGATTTGCCAGACGCTTTTTACGTACCCTCGACTACTCGCATCGGCCCAAACACCGACCTCTCGTTATTCCCGCCAGTGAGTGTCAGCGCCTCGGAGTTTTCCGAAGATGTGGCGCGCACCAACGTCGATCTGGTGCGCGGCTACAAAGCCTTGCAGAACGAGTTCTGAATCATGAGCAGCGTGCTGATTCGCAACGCAAGACTGGTCAATGAAGGACGCGAGTTCGACGGCGATCTATTGGTCAGCAACGGGCGCATCGTCAAGATTGCTCGCAGCATCGAAGGCGAAAACGCCAAGGTGGAAATCGACGCGAATGGCCAATGGTTGCTGCCGGGGATGATTGACGACCAAGTGCATTTTCGTGAGCCCGGTGCGCCAGCCAAGGGCAGCATTCATAGCGAATCTCGGGCGGCGGTTGCCGGCGGTATCACCAGTTTCATGGACATGCCCAATACCAACCCGGCCACCCTCACCCTCGCAGCGCTGGCCGACAAAAAGCGCCGGGCGGCGCTCGGTTCGGTGGCCAATTACGGCTTTCACTTTGGCGTGAGCCGCAACAACCTCGATACGGTCGCCGCGCTCAATCCCTGCGAAGTGGCTGGGGTGAAAGTGTTCATGGGCGCGTCCACCGGCAACATGCTGGTGGATGATCCGCAAATTCTTGAGCGACTGTTCGCGGAAGTGCCAACGATCCTGTTGGCCCACTGCGAACATACTCCGAGTATCGACGCCAACGCGGCCAATCTGCGTGAGTTGTTCGGTGAGCGAATACCGCCCGGCGCTCACCCGCTTATCCGCGATGCCGAGGCATGTTATCGATCCTCTTCACTGGCGGTGGAGCTGGCGCAACGTCACGGCACGCGCCTGCATGTTTTGCACCTGACCACAGCGCGTGAACTGGCGTTGTTCGAGGACAAACCCCTAGCGCAGAAACGCATCACCGCTGAAGTCTGTCTGCATCATTTGCTGTTCGATGATCGCGATTACTCAAGCCTTGGAAACTTGATCAAGTGCAACCCGGCGATCAAGACTCAGGCCGATCGCGATGCGTTGCGCGCGGCCCTGAACAGCAATCTACTGGACGTGATCGGCAGTGACCATGCGCCACATACCTGGGAAGAAAAGCAGCGAGCTTATGCGCAGGCGCCTTCCGGATTACCGCTGGTACAGCATGCGTTGCCCGCGTTAATGGAGCTGGTGGCGGATGGAATTTTGCCGATCACGACCTTGGTGGCGAAGACCAGCCATCGCGTCGCGGATCTGTTTGCGATTCCGGATCGTGGGTATTCGCGTGAGGGGTATTGGGCGGATCTGGTGCTGGTTGAACGGCAAACGCTGGAGGTCGATCGGCAACCGATTCTGTCGCAGTGCGGATGGACGCCGTTTGCCGGGTGCAGCTTTCGGCATCGGGTGAATACGACGATTGTTTCGGGGCAGATTGCCTGGCGGGAGGGTCAGGTGAATGAGGCGTGTCGAGGATTGGCGCTGAGGTTTATGCGTTGATTCAAACCCCTGTAGGAGCTGACGAGTGAAACGAGGCTGCGATCTTTTGATCCTTTTGTAAAATCAAGATCAAAAGATCGCAGCGTCCCGCAGCTCCTACATGGAATGTTTTACGCGCGAGGTTTCACAGCGCCGCAATCCTGGCCCAGCCAAACCGCGCGAGTCTCGAGACTGCCCTTCTGGTTGATCCCGATCGCGTTGAACGTGCCGTTGGCCACAGTGGTGAACTCACGATCACTGAGGAACGTCGCCACCCCGGTGCCCTGCGCTTTCGGGCAACTGAAACGGAATTTCCATTGGTTGCCGCTGCGCTCGGTGATCTGCTGTTTGCAACCCGATTGCGGATCGGCCAGCGGGATATCGTTGGTCGCCACTTGCTGCGGCGTCAGACACGCGCGGATACCTTTGCCGCCGATGTTGATCCCGTTCTTCTCCAGCGCCGCACGTTGTTGCGGGGTCATCTGACCTTGCAGTTGACCGAGGATCGATTGCACATCCATCGGCTGGTCATCGACCTTGACGTTGCTCGATGTCATTTCCCACAGCCCCGGCTGCAGCATCTGCGCCTGCGCAATCACCGGCAATGCCAAACCCAGGCCCAGCGCCAAACCCAGCAGACGAACGTTCATCGAAAAACTCCTGATCAGTAGTGGCCGTTAGACGTCGGCCGATTGCTTCGGTTCATGCACCAATTAAATAGCGACATTCGCGACAGAACATGGTCTGTTAAGCATTGAATCTTCCGGAGCAAGGCTGCCCCATGGATTATTTTGGACCGCACATTTTCGGTTATCTGATCGCCCTGATACACACCCTCGGCTTGATCGCTGCCATCCACGCGGTGCTCACCGTACGCACGGCTCAAGGCTCGATCGCTTGGGCATTGTCGCTGATCTTCATTCCCTACCTCACGCTTATTCCGTACTTGGTGTTTGGCCGCAGTACCTTCGATGGTTATATCAAAGCGCGGCGTCAGGCCAACGAACAGATGCGTCAGGCGATCTCCGAACTGAACTGGCGCCCGTGGGTGGAAGAGGCACTGACTGCGCGCGCCTCGAATGCCTACGCCTCGTTACGCGCCATGCCCAAACTCGGTCGCATGCCGTGCCTGGCGAACAATCAAGTGCAACTGTTGATAAACGGTGCGGCCACTTTCGACGCGATCTTCCAGGCGATCGATCAAGCGAAAGAAGCGGTGCTGATCCAGTTTTTCATCATTCACGATGATCGGCTCGGCCAGCGCCTGCGCGATCTGTTACTGAGGAAAGCCGCCGAAGGCGTGTCTATTCACCTGCTCTACGACGGCATCGGCAGCCACGCCCTGCCCCACAGTTATGTGCAGGCATTGCGCGATGGCGGCGTCGAGGTCAAAGCATTCGCCACACGCAGCGGCTGGCTCAATCGCTTTCAGGTCAACTTCCGTAACCACCGCAAGATCGTCGTGGTCGATGGCGTGGTCGGCTTTGTCGGTGGACATAACGTCGGCGATGAATACATGGGCGAAAAACCACCACTGGCACCTTGGCGCGATACCCATGTGAAGGTACGTGGCCCGGTCGTCGCGTGTATGCAGGAATCCTTCGCCGAAGACTGGTTCTGGGCTGCGCGTACCCTGCCGCCGCTGATCCTGCCCGACGAATACCCGGATGACGGCGTGCTCTGCCAATTGCTCGCCAGCGGCCCGGCGGATGCCTACGAAACCTGCTCGCTGTTCTTTGTCGAAGCGATTCACGCGGCGACCGAGCGAGTGTGGATCACCAGCCCGTATTTCATCCCTGATGAAGCCGTGTTCGCTGCATTGCGTTTGGCCGTGTTGCGTGGGGTCGATGTTCGATTGCTACTGCCGTCGCGTCCCGATCACCGCATCGTCTACGCCGCTTCCAGCCTTTACGCATTTGAAGCCGTGCGCGCCGGCGTGCGGGTATTCCGCTACGAACCCGGTT
The DNA here is from genome assembly GCF_054790575.1 of Pseudomonas sp. MC6. NCBI lineage: Bacteria > Pseudomonadati > Pseudomonadota > Gammaproteobacteria > Pseudomonadales > Pseudomonadaceae > Pseudomonas > Pseudomonas sp. MC6. Next base: position 5,115,799 of record NZ_CP186504.1, on the reverse strand, counting down.
TCCTGCATCAGAAAGTGGTGTTGATCGACAGCGAGATCAGCGCCATCGGCAGCGCCAATCTGGACAACCGCTCATTCCGGCTGAATTTCGAAGTGATGCTGCTGACCGTCGACAGTGACTTTGCCGCCAGTGTGGAAAACATGCTCAAAGAGGATTTCGAACAAGCCTATGAAATCGCCAAGGAAGAAAGCCGGGAGATCCACCGCCTGCAACAGGTCGGCATGCGGATCGCCCGGCTGATTTCGCCGATTCTCTAAAAACCCCTCACCCTGACCCTCTCCCAAAGGGAGAGAGGATTATTCAGTGTTAAGGGTTATAGATGTCGTCGCGAGTCCACGGCAGTTCATGGCTGCCATCCGGGTGGGCCTTTACCGCGAGGATCTGGTGCAGATTGATCCAGCCACGCGCGAACGCATAGGCGCAGCCGGCCAGGTACAAACGCCAGATGCGCAGCGCTTGATCCGGTACCAGTTTGCCGGCGGCTTCGAGATTGTCCTCCAGCCGCTCGCTCCAGTGATCCAGCGTGCGCGCGTAATGCAGGCGCAGACTTTCGACGTCGACAATCTCCAGGCCGGCTTCGCTGATCTCGGCCGAAATCATCGCCAGGTGCGGCAACTCACCGTTGGGAAACACGTACTTCTCGATAAACTCCCCGGCACCGCGTCCTACCGGTCGGCCATCAGTGTGTTTGGCGGTAATACCATGGTTCATCACCAGGCCGCCCTCCTTCACCGCGCCGAACAGGGTTTTGCAGTACTCGGCGAGATTGGCGTGACCGACATGTTCGAACATGCCGACACTGACCACTTTGTCGAAACGCCCGTCCTGGGGCAAATCGCGGTAGTCGAGCAACTGTAATTCGATCTGGTCTTCCAGGCCTTCGGCCTTGACCCGCTCACGCGCCAATTCCAGCTGTTCTTTGCTCAGGGTGATGCCAAAGACTTTTGCGCCGAATTCCCGCGCGGCATACCGCGCCAACCCACCCCAGCCGCAACCGACATCCAGCAGGTAGTCGCCTGGCTGCAAGCGCAGCTTGCGGCATAAATGTCGGAATTTGGCTTGTTGCGCTTGTTCGAGGGTTTCGCTGCCCGTTTCGAAGTACGCGCAGGAATACGCCATGTCGCTGTCCAGCCAGAGCTGGTAGAACGCATTGGACAGGTCGTAATGGTAGGAAATGGCTTTGGCGTCGGTTTCCTTGTCGTGCACCGAACGTACTGGCTGACTGTCGTCATCTTCGCCGAGCAAAGCGTTGCTCAATTCGTCGCAGACCCGGATGACTTCGCTGATCGAACCCTCCAGTTCAAGTTTACCTTCAACGAATGCCGCTCCGAGCGCATCCAGGCTTGGGTGGGTGAACTGGCTGACCATCTGCGGGTCCTTTACCACGATGGTGACGCTGGGCGCCGGCCCCAGATTAAACTCATGGCCATCCCAGAGTCGCAGGCGAAGCGGAAGCTGCAGATTCTGTAAGGCCGGTGGAAATTGCACGAGCATGGAAAATCCCCCTTGTTTCAGACGTCAGATCTGAGGGTAGACCATCCCGGAAAAATAGCAGGCTATCGATTTGATTAGCCTTATCTATCGTTGCAGACGCTCCAACAAGCCTTCCTGAATCCACTGTTTCAGCCAGGTAACGGCTTGAAGTGGCGCGCCTTCACCATAAGTGACTGCTAACTCGGCGCACAGTTCGGCGAAACTCCATCCTTGGTTGAGCAAGCCATCGAGGGCCGTGGCTTGCGCCGGATCGAGGCTGCGGTAACTGCAGATCAACTGGTTGCGCCAGATCAGGCAGATCTGTGGGATTTCGAGCGCCATGCTGTCAGGGAATTCCGATTCTTCCTTTACCGCGCGCCACATTGAAAGACTATTGCAGCGGCACTCCAGCCACTGCAGGGACGGCACCGGTCTGACCCGCAGCTCTGGCCATTCTTCCGGAGCGAGGGCGACCATGGCTTCAATCGTCAGCGGTTCACCAAAAGGTGCATCGAAAGCCAGGGTGAAAGCCCATTCGAGCGCGATCATCTCGGCCAGCGGCGCACTCTGCTCCGGCACCAGATACTCGCGGACAAAGCCTTCGAAGCCTCTGCCCAACCAGCGCAGGCTGTAGTGCGTTGATGGACACTGACGGATGTACGCCATGGCGAGCGCTTCGAATTCTTCATCACCCATCCAGTGCAGGATCGTCGGAAAGTCATTGCGCAAGACTTCCAGCAAGCGCGCTTTGTAAGCGTTGTGATAGATCGCCAAGCCCGTTTCGACATCCAGTGTCGGGCCACCGATCAGGCTCCTGCTCAGGGTCAGATTTGCGCCGGTGTCTTCTTCGAGCAGAAAGGATTCGAATGCCAGTTGCCACTCTTTCAGGCGCATTGCTGCCTCCCGGCCAGAGCCTTATTCCCCAGCTGACGGGCCTTTTGCAGTTCATCGAGCAATTCGTCGAAGGGCGGAAAATGATCGTCGCGTTCCAGCAACGTGGCCACCGGGCCGAAATGTTCGAGCGTGCGTTGGTACAGCGCCCAGACCGGATCGCTCACCGGATGGTCATGGGTGTCGATCACGTAGTCACCATAATCGCTGTGCCCTGCCAGATGCAGTTGGCGGACTTTATCGACGGGCAGGCTACTGATAAAGACCCACGGATCGAAGCCATGATTGCGTGAACTGACGTAGACATTGTTCACGTCGAGCAGCAATTCGCACCCGCTCACGCGGCTAAGCAAAGCGAGAAATTCCCACTCAGTGAAATCATCAGAGGCGGCACGGACATAACTGGAGACGTTCTCCAGAACCAACGGACGCTGCAAAACATCCTGAACCTGCATCACCCGAGCGGCAATGTAATCCAGGCTTTCTTCGGTGTAAGGCAGCGGCAGCAGATCATGTAACTGATGGGCATTGCCACGGCTCCAGCACAGATGATCGGAGATCCATGCAGGTCGGACCCGATTGGCCAGTTGCTTGAGTTGTTTGAGATAGTCCGGATCGAGGGCATGCGGCCCGCCGATAGACAGAGATACACCGTGCATCACCAACGGATAACGCTCGGCGATCGCATCAAGGTAATACAGGGCCTTGCCGCCCTGCACCATGAAATTTTCCGAGACCACTTCGAACCAGTCGACATTTGGCGACTGCTCAAGGATCTGCTGGTAATAAGCGCTACGCAAACCCAGGCCGTAGCCCAGGGAGGGAATGGAAACAGACATGCGGCGAACTCCTGATAAAAAGTGGCCGCAGTGGAACCATCCACTGCGGCGACACTTGCCGGTCAGTTATTCGCCGACCTTGCCACCGGCCTGTTCACACGCCGCCTGAGTCATTGCCTTGAAGCCCTGGCCTTTACAGGCACCCATGCCTTTGCAGGCGTGGTCTTTGGTCTTGCAGTCATTCTGGCCTTTGCAGCCGTTCACGCCATAGCAATGCACGTTGGCATCGGCAGCCATTGCGTTGGTGGCAACACCGGCAAACATTGTGGCGGCAGCCAAAGCGAGAGCGGCACCAGCAGCAGCGGATTTGATCGTCATTTTTCTTATCCTCGGTAATCGTCAGGGGTGTCGGCTGAAAGGTTTGTTCAGTCCCGACATAGCACTAGAGAGAGCCGCCCCGACGGCGTTACAGCGGATCGAAAAATAATGTCAAAGGTCTTCCTTGAGTTTTAGTAGCGGCTCTTGAAAGCGCAGCAACCGCCCGGCATTTCCGAGTACCAGCAAGGTGCTGAGGTTATGCAGCAGCGCCGCAATCATCGCCCCTGCTGCACCCAACCAGCCGAATGCGGCAAACACCACAATGGCCAGCGTCCAGCCCAGACCGATGATCACATTGACCTGCAATGTCCGGCGACATTGGCGGCTGAGGCGCACGCAGGTGCCGAGCCGGCGCAGGTCGCTGCCGATCAAAACGATGTCGGCCGAGGCCAACGCTATGTCTGCACCACCGGCGCCCATTGCCACACCGACCACTCCCGCCTTCAGCGCGAGCGAATCATTAATGCCGTCACCGACCACCATTGGCCGGAAACCATTGTCGATTTCCCTGAGCACGCGATTGAGTTTGTCCTCGGGCAACGCCTGGGCTTCGACCTCATGCAAACCGACCTCTTTGGCCATCGATTGAGCCACGCTGTGTCGATCGCCTGTGAGCAACAGTTGTCGCCCAAGGCCCAACTCACGCAATTCACTGAGGGCAAACCGGGCTTCCGGTTTGACGCTGTCAGCGAGCAACAGCCAGGCGAGGAATTCACCGTTCAGCGCCAGACCGGCGATCGGGCCGTCATGATCGGGAACCTTGGTCGTGGCAATACCCAGTTGCGCGAACAATTCTGGCCGACCGAGCGCCGCTTCGCCCTGCCCGGTCATGGCGACTACACCGAGCCCCTGACGCTCGTGAATATCACTCAGCGTTAGATATTGGTCCTGACTGACCAACCCTGCGAGTGCCCGACTGACCGGATGACTACTCGCCGCGCCGAGGCTAGCGGCAAGCGCCATGACCGCAGACGACTGTGCCTGTGGGCTGTTGATCGACTGCAAGCGCAAGGTGCCATAAGTCAGCGTCCCGGTCTTGTCGACGACCAGCGATGTCAGGTCAGCCAGTTCTTCGAGGAACGCCGAACTGCGAATCAGAATCCCGTGACGCGCTGCCACCGCGACACCGGCAATCGCCGTCGCCGGAGCGGACAACACCAGCGCGCACGGACACGCTGCCACCAACACGGCGAGCATGGCCTGCGCATCGTTGGTGATAAACCAGGTCACCGCTGCCAGCAACAACACCAGCACCATGTAACCCCCGGCATAACGTTCGAGCAACCGGGTGATCGGTGGCTTCGAACGCTCGGCGTTCTGCATCAGTGCGATGACTTTACCGAGGGTCGACTCATCGCCGGTGCGGGTCACTTCGATGCGCAACAAACCGTCGAGGTTGATCGCACCGCCGAACACCGTCATGCCGACACCCGCCTCGACCGGCACTGATTCACCGGTAATTGAAGCGGTATCGAGACTGGCCTGACCAGACAGAACCCGACCATCCGCCGGCACCCGATCCCCCGCGCGCACCTCAACGGTGTCGCCGGATTTCAGCGCGCCGTTGTCCACTTCGATGATCGAGCCGTCGGCCTGAACCTTGCGCGCATGGCTGCGGGTCAGTTGGCCGAGGGCGTGAATCGCCTCCTGCGAGCCGAGGACGCTGCGCTCCTCCAGGACATGACCGAAGATCATGATGATCGGCAGCAATGCCGCCGTCAGCAGATCGCCAGTCGCCCACGCCCCGAGCATGGCCAAGGCAATCAGCTGATCAGTGATGCCGTGCAGGCTCGGATAACGCAGGCTGTACCATGCCGAACGCATCACCGGCACGGCGACCAACAAAGAGGCGAAACCGAGCAACAACTGGCTGACCCCGGTTTGCTCCGGAACCAGCCAGCGCCAGATCAGCCCCAGACCAAGAAGGCCCAGCGCGAGCATCGCCAAAGTCAGTTGCCGTGCGGCGCGGCGTTGTTCGGCCGAGGACAACAGGCTCGGTGCAGCGGTCGTCGCAGTCATTTACTGGCTCCCTGAATGATCAGGCGGGAATCGTCTTTCGGGTCGACCGTGGTGACCGATCCGGCCTGACCGAGAATCTTCGGCATACGCTCGCGGTACAGACGCAGGAGCATTTGCGGGTCTGTATTTTTGGCCAGACTCGACACCGTGGCAGTGTCGGCAGAGGCTTTGGCCAAGCGTTCACCAGCCTGCGCGTGAGCAACCTGCAGTGTGCGGTCGGCCTGTTCGTTGGCGGTTTGGGTGAGTTTCTCGGCGTCGGTACGCGCATTGGCCACGGCTTTGTCGGCCTGCTGGCTGGCGGTCAATACCGCGTTAAATGCACTGACCGCAGGGTTGGGCAGACTCGATTGCACATCGACCCGCGCCACTTCAATCCCGATGCCCTGCCCGCTCGCCTTCAACTCGGCCAAGCGTTTGTTGATGCCCTGTACCAGATCACCGCGCAATCTCTCACGCCGTTCGGCAGCCTGGTTGTCGGCGCCGATCAATTCCGGACGAGCGACCAGAATGGTGTCCAGATCTCTGGCGGCAGTCAGTGCCACGGCACTGCGAGTGACCAACCGATCGAGCGCCGGCAGCACATGCTCAGCCTGCAACACGAAGTCATAGGGGAAGGTGACTTTGTAGAACACCCGCACATCCAGTTGCACGACGCCGGCATCACCGGTCAATAAATAACCAGATCCGGCCAGTGCGTCGCTCAGTGGTGTGGCAAAGGAAGCGACCCGATCAGCCTTGAGTGCCTCATCGCTGCGCAGAAGATTTTCCACCCGCCGCTCGATCACCCGATCCGCGGCTGGCAACAAAACCACCTGTTCGAACGGCTGTGGCCAAGCCAGCAACAGCCCGGCGTTCTGCACGCGATCCAGTGCACCAAAGTGCAAAACCACAGCACGATTCTGCGGATCGATCTGCCGCACATTGGAAAACGCCCAAGCCAAAGCGGCCAACACCGTCACCGCGTACAGGGCGAGAAATGCCAAACGACCGGCCTGAAACCACGGACTGTTCAGCGAATGTGTTCCACGTGGAACTTCTTCACTCATGGTTGCGATCCGGATTTACTGTCGAGTGTTGGCGGGCCGTCGACCAGCACGCGGAATGGCGCCGCGTCAGTGCGCAAGATCAGTTTTGTGTCCGGTGTGACGATGGTGCCAAGGGTGTCCAGCGAGCGCAGCAAGTTGTAGAGCTGCGGCGAACTGGCGTAAGCACGGCCATAAATCTGCGCCGCTTCGACGCGAGACTGCGCCTCGATTTCTGCTACTTTCACGGTCGCATCAGCCTGCACAATTCGCGCATCGCGCTCGGCAGCGGAACGGATCTGCGCAGCTTCACGTTTGCCGATCGCCGTACGCTCGGTGGCAATGGTTTCACGCTCGGCGCGCATGCGATCGACCGTGGCGGTGAGTGTTACAGACGGCAAGGTCAAACGCTCGATGCCGACTTGCACGACGCGCACGCCATAGGTCGCGAGCAATTGCTGATCGATCTGCTGACGCAACTGCGCTTCAAAATCGGCGATATGCACCTGACTGGCATCGGTGTTCACCAGATTGGCCAGATCGAAGCTGCTGGCCGTGGTTTCCAGCGCCGAGCCGACAAAAGTGCGGATCTGCCGTGCCGCTTCATCTGGCTGGTTCTGCACCGCGCGCATGAAGCGCTGCACATTGTCTGGATCACCCTGCACCTGCCACGCCACATAGGCCTGGACGATGATGCGTAAACCGTCGCGAGTGCCGACATCCTGCAAGCCGCTAGAGGTGGTGCGCAAACGTAAATCCACCGGAATCGCCGCCTCGAATGGCGCCGGCCAGCGCCAACTCAAACCCGGATCAAGCAACACCCGCGCGGGGTTACCAAAACGCGTGATGACCGTGGCTTCGCCCGAGCGCACTTGCACCAGGCTCGCTGCTGCGATGGCGAACGCCACCAGCAACACGGCACACCCCATGCGTCGCCACGGAAAAGGCCCCGCCTCTTCCGGCGCTCCGTGGTGATGGTGATGATGCCCGCCGTGGCCGTGATCGTGGCCGCTGTGATCATGCGGTTCGTGAGTGTGTGACTGGCTCAATGGGCGACTCCTGGTTGAGCGGTGGTACGCGCGGGCGTCGGGTCAGCCGGCAGCGTGAAAGTCCGAAGATCGATAGTCGGCCCATTGCTGCTGCCACCGAGACGATGATCGAGTACCAGCAATTTGGCTTTGCTCAGGCCTTGGCCGAGCTGACCGAGATATTGCTCGAGCACGAAAGCCTGACCGGCACTGGCGTAGGCTTTTTGCTCGGCCGTGAATTTCAGATCCGCCGCCTGCGCGGTGGCACTGGTTTCGCGGGCATTGGCGCTGGCCTGATCGCGAGCAAGGCTGGCCTGCAATTGCGCCTGATTGCTCGCCTCGGCCGCCGCGCCACGCTCACGGGAAATCAACGCTTGCGCGCCGATCTGCGCGGCTTGCACGCTGTGATAGGCGTTGGCGGCACCGGCCGGCGGGTGGATGGCTTCGACCACCGTGGCGAGAATTTCCACGCCACTGTTAAGTTGTTGCAGATCACTTTGCACCGCGCGACCGATCTCCTCGCCCAACCCGACCCGGTCTTCACCGAGCAAACCGTCGAGCGTGCGCGAGGCAAAGTCGTGCACCAGAATCCGGCTCGCCGTGCTGCGAATCAGCGTCGGCACATCGGCACTGTTGTAGGTCGCGGCCAGCGCGGCCTGATCAGTCAAGCCAATGCGATAGACGAAACGCACGTCCATATTGACGATCTGAAAGCTCTGCTGAGCGCCACGGCTGCTGGCGATGACTTGCGACTTGTCGTTGACGTGGCTGGCGTCCCACAAGCGGTTGGCTGTGATCGGCGCCGGGCCTTCGGCGGGATCGGCCTGCAGCGGCGCCGGGCTTTCGCCAACGCTGGTGGCCAATTCGTGCACCACGCCGTTTTCGACGATCAATACTCGGCCCAACGGCCACGGCAAACCTGTGTGCAATCCCGGGCCGAACACCTGCACCGGTTTGCCGAAACGCTCATAAATACCGCGACCCTGTAGTGGGATTTCATGGATACCGGTGAGCAACCAACCTACCACTGCGACGAGCGCCAGCACCGGCAGAAACGCTCGGCGCATATAACTGAACGCCCAGATCTGGCGCAGATCGATGCCAAAGCGGTTGTGCAATTCGTGCTGCAACGCGAGTAAAGGCTGGGGTGGCCAACGCAGCATGTCGGCAACAAAACTGCGCGCCAGCAACGTAGGCTCAAGCTGTTCGCGACGAGGGCTGAAGACGGAAAGAACGGCGCGCAATAGCAACTCGATCGCGACCAATCCCGGCAGGATACCCATCAGTACAGACACGCGAACTGGCCAAACGGCATTCTCGCCAGCAAACAACAAACACAGCGCGCCGAGCACCAGACTGATGATCGCCACGCGCGTCAGTTGCGCCAATGAACCGGCTTCCGGCCATTGCGCAGGATTCTCCTGAGCCAGTTGTCGCTCAAGCACCAGCAAGCCGAACGCTAGGAGTAATGCCAACGCCGCGCCCACCGTGGCGGACAATCCAACGGCTGCGGCGGGCAGTGCGAGGTTCCACACCTGTTCGATGCTCAGCGCCACTAACAACGCCCAGCCGCCTAACCACAGCGTCGCTGCGCCGATCTGGCCGAGCATATGCAAGCCACGCTGACTGAGGCGATCCAGCAACCGTTCGTACCAACCTTCCGGCGCAGAGAACTCCCCACCGGCATTCGGCGCCAGGACAACAGGATTCATCACTCGCGCGCGCCATTGCGTCACCCACCACGCCGATTGCAGCCCGGCGACCAACACCAGCAGCGCCGCGCTCAAATTAACCAGCAGCGGCAGCCACAATGACTGCGGCGCAAACAGCCCGACGAAAAACGCCAACACCCAGCCTGCTCCGGCCAATGCGCCAAGACCAAAAGCCCAGCGCCGCAGTCGCCTGCCCTGTGTGGCCGCCTGCTGAAAACGCGGCAGCCCGGCCACCAGCGTGCCATCCACCTCCAGATCAACTCGCATATCACCCCAACATCATTGGCTTGCCGTTCATATCGTTACGATATAACGAAAAGCGTGAAATATTCGTACACAATTACGCGTATTCAAAGATGCCCAACCTGTCGCTTGCCTGAAGCCTTGACCGAAATGCCTGGAAACGCACATATTACGTTCGTAATTTTTATTCAGAACTACTTTTAGCGATCCGCATTCATCCATCAGGAGCAAGCTCATGAGCAACTATGACGTGGTGATTCTGGGCGGCGGCCCCGGAGGCTATAACGCGGCGATTCGTGCCGGCCAGTTGGGCCTCAAGGCCGCGTGTGTGGAAGGTCGTGCGACGCTGGGCGGCACCTGCCTGAACGTCGGTTGCATGCCGTCCAAAGCCCTGTTGCATGCCTCGGAGCTGTACGAGGCGGCGATGGGTGCGGAATTCGCCAATCTCGGCATCGAAGTCAAACCGACGCTGAACCTCGCGCAAATGATGAAACAGAAAGACGAGAGCGTGACCGGCCTGACCAAAGGCATCGAGTTTCTCTTTCGCAAGAACAAGGTTGACTGGATCAAAGGCTGGGGCCACATCGACGGCCCGGGCAAGGTCACGGTGACCGACGATCAGGGCGGCAAAGTCGAACTGACCGCCAAGGACATCATCATCGCCACCGGTTCCGAGCCCACTCCCCTTCCGGGCGTCGAGATCGACAACAAACGTATCCTTGATTCGACCGGTGCGCTTTCCCTGAGTGAAGTGCCCAAACACCTGGTGGTGATCGGTGCCGGTGTGATCGGCCTGGAGTTGGGCTCGGTGTGGCGGCGCCTCGGCGCGCAGGTCACCGTGGTCGAATACCTCGACCGCATCTGCCCGGGCGTCGATGGCGAGGCCGGCAAAACCCTGCAACGCTCGCTGAGCAAACAGGGCATCGCGTTCAAGTTGAGTTCGAAAGTCACCAGCGCCACCGCTTCCGCCAACAGTGTGCAACTCAGCGTCGAGCCGGCCGCTGGCGGCACTGCCGAGTTGCTGGAAGCCGATTACGTGCTGGTGGCCATCGGTCGTCGCCCGTACACCCAGGGCCTCGGTCTGGAGAACGTCGGCCTGAGCACCGACAAACGCGGCATGCTCGCCAACAAACAGCACCGCACCGAAGCCGCCGGAGTCTGGGTGATCGGCGATGTGACCTCCGGGCCGATGCTCGCGCACAAGGCTGAAGACGAAGCGATGGCCTGCGTCGAGCAGATCCATGGCAAGGCCGGCGAGGTCAATTACGATTTGATCCCCAACGTGATCTACACCAGACCGGAGCTGGCCAGCGTCGGCAAGACTGAAGAACAACTCAAGGCCGAGGGCCGTGCCTATAAAGTCGGCAAGTTTCCCTTCACCGCCAACAGCCGGGCGAAGATCAACCATGAGACCGAAGGTTTCGCCAAAGTCCTCGCTGATGAGCGCACCGATGAAGTACTCGGCGTTCACCTGGTCGGTCCGAGCGTGAGTGAAATGATTGGCGAGTTTTGTGTGGCGATGGAGTTCAGTGCTTCGGCGGAGGACATTGCGTTGACGTGCCATCCGCATCCAACGCGGTCAGAGGCGTTGCGCCAGGCGGCGATGAATGTCGAAGGGATGGCGACGCAGATGTAGGTTTCGGAATTTTTATTGGCTGCCCCAGCGCTTTCGCGAGCAGGCTCGCTCCCACATTCGACCGCGATACGCCTGAAAGAGCGCGGTCACTGTGGGAGCGAGCTTGCTCGCGAAGGATGCGACTCGGTCTATAGCGGAAGATGTCCGAGAGGCAACGCCCCCGGCGTCTTCACCGTGTGAATCGCAAAGTTGCTGCGGATGTCACTCACCCCCGGCAGCTTCAGCAGGCAACCGCTGAGAAAGCGATCGTACGCACGCAGATCCGGCACCACCACTTGCAGCAAAAAGTCCGACTCTCCCGACACCAGAAACGCCGAGATCACTTCCGGCAACGCCGTCACTGCGGTGTAAAACGCCTCGGCCTGTGCATCGTTGTGCCGCTCGACCTTGACCCCGACAAACACCGTCAGTCCCAGCCCGACTTCATCGCGATCGAGATTGGCCTGATAACCGCGAATCACCCCGGCCTCTTCCAGCATCCGCACCCGGCGCAGGCACGGCGAGGCCGACAGGCCGATTTCATCCGCCAGCTCGACATTGCTCAGGCGCCCGTTACGTTGCAGGGCCGCGAGAATCTTGCGATCGAAGGCATCGATTTTCATTTTTGGCAGACCCCGATAGTCGTGCAATGGGAAACCAGCAGATTATGCCAATCAAGAAGGTTTTTGAAGCGGACTACGCAAGCACCTGCCCTACCCTTCGGCTCTAGACTTGGCGCACCGAATCGACAACGAAAGGGCGGCAACATGGCGAATTTCTGGCTGTTTTTCCTGGCATTGGCGGTGGTCTATCTATTGCCCGGCCCGGACATGATCCTGCTGCTGCAAACTGGTGCCCGGCAGGGACGCGGCGCGGCGCTGGCCACCGCTATTGGCTTGGGCATTGCCCGTGGTTGTCACGTGGCGCTGGCGGCATTGGGGCTGGCCGCGCTGTTCAAGGCTGCGCCGTGGACATTCGAGGTAGTGCGGCTGGCGGGGGCGGCGTATCTGTTGTGGATCGGCATTCAATGCCTACGCAGCAATCTGCTGCCGAACCTGAATACTGGCGAGCCTGGCGATTCCCACGGGCGTTGGCGCGAAGCCGTCAGACGCGGTTTGCTGACCAACCTGCTCAATCCCAAGGCGTTACTGTTCTGCTCGGTGCTGCTACCGCAATTCATCGTCAATGAAGGCGCAGCGGTGCTGAGCCAGTTCGCCGTGCTGGGCATGCTGCTGGTCGGCGTCGGCCTGCTGTTCGACAGCGCCTACGCCCTCACCGGCGCCGCGCTGGGTCGTTGGCTGCAACACAGTCCAACGGCCCAACGTGTACAACAATGGCTGTTCGGCAGCCTGCTGATCGGTTTCGCCGTGCGCCTGACGTTCGTCCAGCAGGCTTAGCCTTTGCGGGCCTTGCGCTGGCGACGGCTGATGAACAGCAACGCAGCGGCCGCGACCAGCACAACCGCACCGATCTGCACCGGCCACTTGTACGGCCGCAGCGACGAGCGCACAGCATCGGTTACCTGGGTGACGTAACGCTTGTCGGCGTTTTCGAAATCCGGGTACGGGCACTGATTGCCGAAGTCCACCGCCCACGGTACGAACGGGCCTTCCTTGATGTAGCGCTGATACAGCGCGCTCTGATCTTCCAGGCTGCTGTTCCAGCCGGCGGCGTTGCACAGTACAGCAGCAAACGCCTGGCTGGTGTGCGGCAGATTGTCTGCGGCGCGCCCGGCTAGCGCAGTGGCGACAAAACGGTAGTGATAGCGCTGATCCGGTTTCGCTTCGCTGGCGGCCTGACGTTGCACTTCGGCCTCGCTTACCAGCGGGCCGACTTTCAGCTCCGTGCTTTCCAGACTGTAGTTGCCACCGAACGTGGCGTAGTCCGGCGCCATCTCGTAACCGAGAATGTCCATGCCCCACTCGCGAGCTGTCCACGCGGCGTTGTACAGCGCACTCGCACGTTTGGTCGGCCACCACGAAGCATCGGCCTTCAGCCGTTGTTCGCCGTAGAGTCGGGCCTTGTTTTGCAGGTCGGGATTGTCGAAATAAGCGACCGCATCGGCGTAATGCCCCTCACGCAGCAAACGCCGGCCGAGCAGATTGCGCAGGCTGGCAGCGACCGGCAACGGCACGTAGTTGTCACGCTCCTGCTGTGTCAGCGCGGGCGGAGCCGGGACGTTATCGTCGACGTATTTTTTCAGCTCATCGACCGTCAGCACGCGCTCGGCCACGCTCGCGGCATCGAACCAGTAGACACTGTTGCTGCGATACAACTGCACGAAGGCTTGCAGGTATTCGCCGCGCTGCAAGGCGAGAATCGCGCTTTCACCTTCGACCCGGCACTTCGGCTGAACGGTTTCATACGCCCAGTCCGGTGTGCGCCGGTAACCCCAGTCTTCGCTCTGCGGGAAAGCTTGCGCGGCTTTCGAATAGGCCGCAGCCGCGGCATTTTTATCGCCGTCACGCACCGCCAGTTTCGCCCGTAGCCACCACGCCAGTCCGCCGTCGCCGGCGTTCTCGAGAAAAGCCTTGGCTCCGGCGTAATCGCCCTGTTGATAACTCATCGCCGCCAGGCGATCAGCATTATCGAGGCTGCCACGGGTGCTGTTTTGCAGCAGCTTGACCAGTTTCTTCTCGTTCGGCGGCTCATCGCCAAACGACCAGCCCTGGCGGCTTACCAACGATGCCGTGACCAGTTGCTGCACGGCTTTGTGCTGCAGCAGCTCGGCCAGTTCGGCCTCGGGCAGCTCCGCCAGTTCATTCATCAATTGCTTGAGCGAGGTGTAACCCACGGCCGAGCCGTGCAGGTTCTGTGCTTCATACAATTCGATGGCGCCGTTCCAGTCGCCCGCCGTGCGCAACACCCGCGCCTCTTCACCGAGACTGGCAACACCCAACTCCAACGGATCGCTGAAACCGTCGATGCTCAGTTGCCGGGCCTGGCGGAAGGCATCACGCGATCGCTCTAGCGACACGACCGCATCCGCGGCTTCGCTGCTCATCGCGAACCAGGTACGCCCGAGAGAATACGCCGCCCAGGTACTGCGCAACGCGCGCTGATCCGCCGGCAGCGCCAGCAGCTTGTCGAAATAAGCGATGGCGAGTTGATGATCGCCCGTGGCAAACGCCACCGCGCCGGCGACGTACAAACGGATTTCCGCTGGCAGACTGGCACCCTGCGCCTCGACCTGACGCGCATCGGTCAGGCCGCGCAGCTGTTTGACCAACGCTTGTTGCTCGGCGCTCAGGCCGGCTTGTTCGGCGATTTCCCGAGACTCGGCCGCCGCGTTTTCCTCGCCGTACATATCATTGGGATTGTGTGTCGCCGCGGTGACGTTCTTCAGCCCGGCGATGGTTTTGCCGAGGCGGCTGAGCTCGAAGTGGAAGTTGCCCTCAGGCAGATCTGCGAGGGTCTGCCCGCGATTGTCGAGCAGGCGCATGGGGAAATCCGGCCCGCAGGCCAGCGCCGAACCCAGCGGAAAGCAGAGGCTCAGGCAGAGCAGATGGCGGGGCCAGTTACGGGTCAACATGCGAACCTCCTTGATCAATATGTGCGCAGCGCGCCCAACCGATGGCGCGTTGTCCGCCCGCCGGCATGCGGCCGTCGCGCAGGCGGGTGAAGGTAAGCAGATCCGGGCTTTGTTGCAACGAGTAACCGGCGAGCGCATCAGCGCCTTCACAGCTTTGCGCTTTCAGCGTGATCCGTGCGGGCCAGGCACTGTCGAGGTTGCCAGGGTTGTCGAGTCTGATGTCGTAGAGACCGTTGTATTCGCTCAACACCACGCCGAGCTGACTGGCGAGTTGCTCACCACGGGAGACTGCGCGCAGGGTGGTCAGGCTCCAGGCACGGCGATCATTGGCCAGCGGCAAGCGAAACCAGATCAACCCGGCCAGATGCGCCGGCGGGTCTTCGCGCAAGGCCTTGCCGAGTTGGCTCAATTGCAGCGGATCGGCGAGCAATTCCTGGCGCTCACCGCTCCGCTCAAGTTGCACTTCGCTTTCCACCACTGGCGCCCCGCCGTCATCCGGTAACAGCGCCACGCCGTAAGCCGGCAGCGCGAGATAAAAAGGTTTATCGGTGATTCGCGCCCAGGCCTTGGCCCACTTCAACGCCTGATCGGAATCGAAGAGCCCTCGACGCGGGTCACTGACGGCGTGGACTTGCAACACGCTGCTGTCGACGGTTTGCAGGAGTACGGGCAATTGCGAACTATCGAGCCAGGCTGGCAGCGCGGTGATGCTTAGCGGGATGTCCGTCGGCAATGCCACGCGCAGATGTTTGAGGAATTCAGCGTAGGCCGGCAAGCGTGCGTTACCGGCGTCGTGATCGATCTCGACGCCGCTCAGCCTCAGGCCTTGCGCCTGCCAGTCGGCTAGCACCTGCAGAATCTGCGCGGTGACCTGATCCTGATCCAGCGACTTGAGTTGTCCGTCGAGACGAATCACCGCAATCAACGGACGACCATCGGCTTTCAATAACGGCGCATCGATTCGCGCGCTGCTCCATCCGGCATTTGGAAAGGCTTGCAGTGCGAGGACGCGTAGCGTTGAGAAATCCTGGCGACTGTCACGCAGCGCCGCCTCGTGGGCCGGCGTCCATTGACGTTGCCAGATGTAGAGTTGTTGGTCGAGGGGCGGAGCGTCCTGCTGCTTGCAAGCCACAAGCAAGATGCCCAAGAACAGAACCACAATAAATCGCATACCTTCCAACCCCCTGACACCACAAGGCTGCAAGGTTACACAAAAACCCTGTAGGAGCTGTCGAGTGAAACGAGGCTGCGATCTTTTGATCTTTTTTCAGGATCAAGATCAAAAGATCGCAGCGTGCCGCAGCTCCTACAGGGGGGCGGCGGGTTTACGGGCGATGATCACCTGGCTTTTCGCAACCACCGCATCCAGCGCCTGTTTGATCTGCGCGCCACGCGGCGAGTCCAGCACCGCTTGCCAGGTGTCGGCCCAGTGATTGAGCAACGGATGATCCGGGTTGCTGAAGTCGACCTTGGCTTCCCAGAACAGCAACATCCACATCGACCAGTAAAAACCGTACTGGCTGTGGCTGATGATCTCCAGCCCGGCTTCACTGACCATCGCCTTGAACTGTTCTTCGCTGATGATGCGAATGTGGTTGGGCTTCTGGAAATACTCCGCCGCGGCGATGTCTTTTTGCAGGTCTTCGGAGCTTGGGTGCGGCACGCTCAGCAGGTACAGGGCCCCCGGCTTGCCGACGCGTACCAGTTCGGCAAGGAACTGCGCCGGGTCGTCGACGTGCTCGATGACTTCCGTCGAGACCACACGCGTGGCCGTGCCGTCGGCAATCGGCAGTGGATTGCAGTCGGTGACGTGGCATTCGATGTCCCGCGCTGGCGTATCGCTGAGACGCTGACGGGTCGCTTCGACCTTCGCTCCGTCGATATCGGCAATGATGATCTTCGCCCCACGCATGCCACAGAAGTGCACATTGCCGCCATCACCGCAGCCGACGTCGAGCAAGGTGTCGGCGGCGGTCACCGGAAAGCCTTTGAACAGCTCGCCGGTTTCCTGGTTGAACCAGCCACTGAGCATCGCATCGTGCAGGCCGAGCATGTACGGATCGGTCTTCTCGGCGACCGCCACGACAGGCTGCGCGGCGACCGGAGCAGGCGTGCCCGCCGTGAGTTTCTTCAAAAGGCTCAGCATGAGGTAGCTCCAGAGGATGGGATGGCGGTTCGAGACGTGCCGAGGCGTTTGACCAGCGCAGCGCCACGGTTGCGCATCGGCATTTCGATAAGGCGATAATTCAGTTCGCTGAGCAGCACGATCAGGCCGAACGCCAGCAGCAGTGTGACGATCGGATGCCCGGCGGGGCTGGGCAAACCGGCGCTCTGCAAACGGAAGATCAGTTCACGTACCAGTTGATAGGCCGGAATGTGGATCAGGTACATACCGTAGGAGCGACTGCCGACCCACGCCAGCACACGCTGCACAGCACCGGCAGGCATCAGGTAGTCGCGGTTGTACGAAGCGATCCACACAAGCAAGGCGCCGAGTACGGCAATCGAGCCGATGCGGTAAGGAGCAAAGGTGAAACGGTCAGTGGCCATGAAGCTCAACAGTGATCCGATGGCGATCAACGCCGAAATTCCGGCCCACGGTCGACGCAGGAAGGTCGGCTGCCAGCGTTGATAACCCGGCTGCGCGCTCCACATCGCCAACAGCACGCCGAGGGCCAGCGCGTCTGTACGCACGACCATCAGCAACGGTGTGCGCACGGTCAGAATCTGCACCGCCACCAGCGCCAGCAATGCCCAGACCAGACGCCGGCGAAACAGCAGAATCAACAGCGGGAACAGCAGATAAAACTGCTCCTCCAGCGCCAGGCTCCAATATACGAAACTGCTGCCGTATTCGTAATGAAAGAAGCTGTCGGCAAAACGAAAGTTCGCGTACTGCAGCACCCCGGCCAGCGTCGCTTGCAAGTTGGCGCTCAGCGTGCCGAACGCCCCGGAGCGATTGAGAAACACGCAGGCCAGCAGCATCAGCGCCAGCCACAACCAGGCCGACGGCAACAAGCGAAACGCCCGGCGCAGCCAGAAATTTCGGGTCTCCTGCCAGTATTCCTGCCGCGTCGTACAGCCTTGCAGCGTCGGGATCAGGCTACGGGCGATGACAAAACCGGAGATCGCAAAGAACAGATCGACGCCCCACCACGGCTGCGCCCAGCCATGAATCTTCTCCAGCAACGGCACCGGGTCGGTGAACAGGCTGCCCTGCATGTGGTGGAACAACACGCCCAACACGGCAATCGCGCGCAGGACTTCAATGTCCATGATCCGTTTGCTGGTCATGCTTCAGGGGCTTCCATGGCCACTGCGCGTTGTTCGAACAATTGCGCGAGGAACACCTGTAAGCGTTGTTCGGCCACGGCCTGACTGCAGAAACCTTGCAGACTGCTGACGGCTTGCGCCGACATCTGTGCGTAACGCGCCGGGTGGTTTTTCGCCACGTCGTAACTGGCCTTGTAGGCTTCACACAACGACGCCCAGTTGGTTACGTAACGCAAGGTGCGAAAGGCTCGACGCGGGTCGTGCGGCCACGCGGTGAGTTCATCCGTGGACTCGATCAGAAAGGCGTTGTCGGCGCTCAGGTAATCGATCATCGCCGTGGTGCGCGGTGCCACCGCCGGTTTGCCGCAGGACATGAATTCCATCAGCGGCAAGCACTGGCCTTCGCCATACGAGGTGTTGACTACATAACGGGTGGCCTGCACCAGACGCTCGTAATCCGGGTCGGCGAGATAGCCGTAGATCAACACGATGCGGCAACGGTAGGACTGGTTTTTATACAGGTGATGGAGGATGTCGCTGAGCGCTTCTTCGGCATCGTGATGGGTCAGTTTGAGGACCAGCGTGGCGTCTTCGACGTCGCGGAAACTGACACAGAAGGCGCTGAGCATGTCTTCCCAATTCTTGCGCCCGTCGCCGGGATTGAACACCGAGGTGTACACCACGCCGTCGAGCAACAACTCTTGTTCGGTGACCGGCGCAGTGAAATCGATGCCCTCACCACTGCGCAGATGCGCTGGGCCAAAGGCATTCAAGTCGAGCTTGCGACTGTCCGCCACCAGCCCTTTGATAGTCAGGCGCAGCGGCCCCGTCGAGGTTTGCCCCTGCAACTGCGCGCCACGGGCCGCAAAGCGATCCCACACCGGTGCCGGCACCGCAACGATCGGGTAGTCATCCGTCATCGCTTCGCGCACGGCGTTGACCGTGTAATTGGAATGGGTGATCGCTGCGCCACAGGCTGCCAGCACCGTGCGCCAGTCGTTGCGCGGTTCACCGGCAAACGGCTCGTTGGGGATGGTGCTGAATTCCCACGCAAACACCGGCAACGTCGGACACGCCAGGTGCACCGGGGTGCGATGCGGCGGCGAGAACGACAGAAATACACACGGCTCGCCACGGCTCAGGCATTCCAGGTACAGCGCATCGACCTCGGCTTGCGGATCGAGCACTTCCACCACCCGCCCGAGCCGTTCGAGCACCGGACGGTACTCCTTGAGCACGAAGTAATAGCTGTACTCCGAACGCCCGAGGTTCTGCGCGATGGTGTGCTGGTTGGTTTCCGAATGAATGATGATCAGCATGAGGCGTTATCCGTCACGGGCGCGACATCGGCAGCATCGGAGGCCAGCGCGAAAAAGTCCGCCATGCGTTTTTGCACCGGGGCGAACGCGCAGTAATCGTGCATGCGTTCGATGGCGGCCGCCGACATCTGCTGATAATCCAGTGGCTGGGTCTTGGCCATCCGATAGCTGTTTTCGTAGGCGTGTTTCAGCGAGCCCCAGTCCGGGCGATAGCGCAAAGTACGGTAGATGATGCGCGTGTCCTGCGGCCAGATCGTCAGCTCTTCGCTGGACTTGATCACGAATGCCACCGCGTCATCGATGTAGTCTTCCATCGCCGTGTGATCGGGGGCGATCACCGGTGTGCCGCTGGACATGAACTCCATGAGCGGCAGGCACAGGCCTTCACAGCGCGAGGCGTTCACGTAGAAACTTGCGGCCTGATACAGCCTGGCGTACTGCGTGTCGTCGAGATAACCGTGCATCACCACCACCCGGCAGGCGAACGGCGTGAGTTGCGCAAGCAATGTCATCAACTCGCTGTAATAGGAAGCCAGATCGTTCTGGGTAATCTTCAACACAAGCGTCGCGTCGGACGTTTCGCGAAACGCCCAACAGAATGCGGTGATCAGTTGATGCCAGTTCTTGCGGCCATCCCTGGGGTTGAACACGGTGACATAAACCACACCGTCGACCGTGGTTTCGACCACCGAAGTGGTGTCCGGCAAGTTCAGCGTCACCGGTTCGACGACGGGGACCGGCAGCGGCCCACACACCGCCGGCAAGCGTTGTTCGAGCCAGCCGTGCAGCGTATCTGGCACCAGATCGCGAATGCCTTCCCAATACCAGTTGTAGAGAAACTTCACCCGTGGCACCGGTTCTGCCTGCTCGTGTCCCAGATCCAGCACCCATAGACGCAGGTAATGCCGGGCAATGACGAAGCGGCGTTGGAGGGTCAGCGGTGGCGGACGCGCGGCTTCGATTTCGGCCGCCAGCGCGGCTTCTTCTTCCGGCGTGATCGGTGTCGGGATCAGTGCATCGGCGCAGAGGCCGAGGGTGCGAGTATCGAAAATGCAGCCCTTGATCGCCAGCGTGGTGCCTGGATTGACTGGCGCACCCAGTGTCTGCTGACGGATCGCCGCGAAGTTTTCCCACAGCGGCGTGGGCAATACCAGCACAGGGAAGTCTTCGCCCATGGCACGACGAATGGCTCGAGCGGTGTGGCTCGACAGCGTGATAACCCGCCCATGGCGAGCGAGCATCTGCGTCCAGTCCTGACGCGGGTCGTTGTCCCACTGTTCGTCAGGAATCGAGTCGAACTCCCAGGCCACCACACACACCGTCGGGCATTCGAGGTCGACCGGGGTTTTCTGCGGCGGAGTGAACGACAGGAACAGGCTGTCTTCGCCAGCGGCGAGCAGTTGTCGATACAGCGGATCGACGTCGGCGGTGGACGCGACCACGTGCACGCGCCCAAGGCTTTCCAGCACCGGGCGATAGGCCTTGAGCACGAAGTAATAACTGTATTCCGGACGGCCGAGACTCTGGCCGATGGAACTGTCATTGACGTCCGAGTAAAGAATGAAATTCATGGCATCCCACGATGAAGGCGCCATCCCGGTACCTTCATGCTATGACGGCCGTGCGCTGGATCGAGTCGGCATGGCCAGCCTTCGTCCTTCGTCATCGGGTACGTCTTCGTTCTTGTTTTAGTGGTCGGTTTCACCCTGCGTCGCGGTTCTCGAATCAAAGCCCGGGATTTGGCGACGAAGGGCATTCTAAACACATCCGTCAGGTATTCGTGAACCGCCCGGCGAGAATAAATCCGCTACGCTGACGAGAACTGACCAGTCACGGTATGGCCAGTTGAAATTGCTCGGCAATTGGCACAGATTGACAGCAAATAACTACAACAACGTTTTCGCCTGTCGTCTTAGCGGTTTTTTCCAACCGGTCTGACAGACCCTTCTCTAAAGCCTGTAGGAAGTGCTGCGAAAACCAAGACCAAGGGGTCGCTGTTTGAAAAAGCGTCTGTTCGTCACGGGTCTCAGTGGATTCGTTGGACAACATATTCAGTCACGTTTGGCCTCGCCTGACTCTGCGTGGGAACTGCTGCCTGCAGCTTCACGTTACGACCTGACGGCTCCAGACAGCCTTGTCGACCTGTGGCCGCAAATGCCTGACGCGGTCATTCATCTGGCCGGCCAGACGTTCGTCCCCGAAGCCTTCCGCGACCCGGCACGGACCTTCGACATCAATCTGCTCGGCACCCTCAATCTGTTGCAGGCTCTCAAGGCCCGTGGTTTTCAGGGCACCTTCCTGTACGTCAGCTCCGGCGACGTTTACGGCCAGGTCAGCGAAAGCGATCTGCCGATCACCGAACAACAAGCGCCCTGCCCGCGCAATCCGTATGCGGTGAGCAAACTCTCGGCCGAGTTTCTCAGCCTGCAATGGGGTTTGAGTGAGGACTGGCCGGTGCTCGTCGCGCGGCCGTTCAACCACATCGGCGCAGGACAGAAAGAAGGTTTCGTCATCGCCAGTGCCGCCCGTCAGATCAATCGCATCAAACAGGGCCTGCAAGCCCCGCAACTGGAAGTCGGCGATATCGACGTAACGCGGGATTTCCTAGATGTCGGCGATGTGATTTCGGCCTATTTCGCGCTGCTGGAGAAAGGTGTACCGGGACAGGTTTACAACATCTGCTCAGGGCGCGAGCAGAGCATCCGCAGTCTGATTGAACAACTGGCCGATCTGGCCGAAGCGCCAGTGCAACTGGTTCAAGATCCGGCACGCATGCGCCGCGCCGACCAGCGCCGCGTTTGCGGCAGTCATACCAAGCTGAGCCGGATCACCGGATGGACGCCTGAAATCACAACACAACAATCCCTGCGGGCGATCCTGTCCGACTGGGAGAAGCGAGTAAAACAAGAATGACTAAAAGTGCACTGATCACAGGGATTACTGGCCAGGACGGCGCATATCTGGCCAAACTGTTGCTCGACAAGGGCTACAAGGTTCATGGCCTGGTAGCACGACGCAGCAGCGATTCGCGCTGGCGCCTGCGCGAGATGGGTGTCGAAGCCGACATCGTTTATCTCGATGGCGACATGGCCGATGCCTGCTCGGTGCAGCGTGCGGTCATCAAGTCGGCGCCGGACGAGGTATATAACCTCGCCGCGCAAAGCTTTGTCGCCGCCTCGTGGGATCAACCGGTGACCACCGGCATCGTCGACGGCCTGGGCGTTACCCATCTGCTCGAGGCGATCCGTCAATTCAGCCCGCACACCCGCTTCTATCAGGCTTCGACCAGTGAAATGTTCGGTCTGATCCAGGCTGAGCAGCAGGACGAAAACACACCCTTCTACCCCCGCAGCCCTTACGGTGTGGCCAAGCTGTACGGCCACTGGATCACCGTCAACTACCGCGAAAGCTTCAACCTGCACGCCAGCAGCGGCATTCTCTTCAACCATGAATCGCCACTGCGCGGCATCGAGTTCGTCACCCGCAAGGTCACCGACGCCGCCGCACGCATCAAACAAGGCAAACAGCAGGAGCTGGCCTTGGGCAACATCGACGCCAAACGTGATTGGGGGTTTGCCGGTGATTACGTCGAAGCCATGTGGCTGATGTTGCAACAAGACAAGCCTGACGATTTTGTGGTCGCCACCGGCATCACCACCACCGTACGGGAAATGTGCCGCATCGCCTTCGATCACGTCGGCCTCAACTACCGCGATTACGTGAAGATCGACCCCGCGTTCTTCCGCCCGGCCGAAGTCGAAGTGCTGCTCGGCAATCCGGCCAAGGCTCAGCGCGTGCTGGGCTGGAAGCCGAAAACCGACCTGGATACCTTGATCCGCATGATGATGGATGCGGACATGAAACGCGTCGCCAAGGAGTAGGCCATGCTGATCCCCGTGATTCTGTCCGGCGGTGCCGGCACCCGTTTGTGGCCGGTGTCCCGCGAGGGCCATCCCAAGCCGTTCATGACCCTGCCCGACGGCCAGTCGCTGCTGGGCAAGACCTACCAGCGTGCCGCCGCATTGCTGGACGGCTGGGGTGACATCGTCACGGTGACCAACCGCGAGTACTACTTCCAGAGCAAGGATCACTATTGCGCCGCCCACGTGTCGCGCCATCGCGGGCACTTCCTGCTGGAGCCGACCGGGCGCAACACGGCGCCGGCCATTGCTGCTGCCGCGTTGTCGCTGCAAGCACTGCATGGTGATAACGCGATCATGGTGGTGATGCCCGCCGACCATTTGATCGTCAATCAGGACGCGCTGAAAACGGCGGTCGAGCACGCGGTCAATCTGGCCAAAGACGGCTATCTGGTGACCTTCGGCGTGATCCCGACGGCGGCGGAAACCGGCTTCGGCTACATCGAGACCGGTGCCCCACTGGATGCCAAAGGTGCGGCGAAAGTGCAGCGTTTCGTCGAGAAACCCGACCTGCAAACCGCCACGCATTATCTGGAGAGCGGCAACTTCCTGTGGAACTCAGGCATGTTCTGCTTCACCACCGCCACCGTGATTGCCGAGCTGCAATTGCACGCGCCCGAACTGCTCGAGCAGACTCGCGCCTGCATGGCCGCCAGCGCGCCGATTGAAACCGTCGGTTGCCTGCAGCAAGAACTGTCGCCGGCGCTGTTCGCGGAAATCACCGACATTTCCATCGATTACGCACTGATGGAGCGCTCGGAAAAAGTCGTTGTCGTGCCCGCAGGCTTCGACTGGAGTGACATCGGTTCGTGGGGCGCCGTCGCGGCATTGGTGCCGGCCGACGCAGACAACAACCGCGCCAGCGGCGAAGCGATTTTCATCGACAGCCACAACAACTTCGTCCAGAGCGAAGGTCGTCTGGTGGCGACGGTGGGTGTGGATAACTTGATCATCGTCGACACCGCCGACGCGGTGTTGGTGGCCCATGCCGACCGTGCGCAAGACGTACGCCGCGTGGCCAAGCAACTCAAGGACAAATCCCACGAAGCCTATCGGTTGCATCGTACCGTCAGCCGCCCGTGGGGTACTTACACGGTTCTCGAAGAAGGTCCGCGCTTCAAGATCAAGCGCATCGTGGTCAAGCCTGGCGGCAAGTTGTCGCTGCAAATGCACCATCACCGCAACGAACACTGGGTGGTGGTCGAAGGCATGGCCAAGGTCACCAACAATGGCAGCGGTACAACGCTGGTAGCCAAGAACGAATCGACCTTCATCGCCGCCGGCCACAAGCATCGCCTGGAAAACCCCGGGGTGATCGACCTGGTGATCATCGAAGTGCAAAGCGGCGAATACCTGGGAGAGGACGACATCGTTCGCTTCGAAGACCAATACGGCAGGACGGTTTAAATGCTGCTTTCCCTGTTCCGCTCGTTGCATGGCTACCGGGGCTTCATCCTCGGCAGCGTGCAGCGAGAGTTTCAAGCCCGGTACCGCAATTCGTTGTTCGGCGCGCTGTGGCCGATCTTCAATCCACTGTCGATGATCGTCGTTTACACCGTGATCTTTTCCCACATCATGCGCGCCCGTTTACCCGGCGTGGATGACAGCATGGCCTACAGCGTCTACCTCTGCGCCGGGCTGCTGGCGTGGGGACTGTTTTCCGAAATTACCCTGCGCAGCCAGAACATGTTTCTGGAAAACGCCAACCTGCTGAAGAAAATCAGCTTCCCGCGCATCTGCCTGCCGGTGATAGTGCTGTGCAACGCCGGGATCAACTTCGCGATCATCATCAGCCTGTTTCTCGGCTTTCTGCTGATCACCGGACGCTGGCCGGGCATGGCCTTGTTGGCGCTGATTCCATTGATCGCCCTGCAAATGATGTTCTGCGCCGGACTGGGCATGGTCCTCGGCGTATTGAACGTGTTCTTCCGTGATGTCGGTCAGCTGTTCGGCATCTGCCTGCAATTCTGGTTTTGGCTGACGCCGATCGTTTACCCGATCACGATCCTGCCGGAATGGGTACAGCGCCTGCTGCAACTCAACCCGCTGACCAATCTGTTCAGCAGTTATCAAAACCTGTTTCTCTACGGTCAGTGGCCGGTCTGGAGCTCGCTGCTGCCGATCTTCGTCACGGGTGTGCTGTTTTGTCTGATCGGTCTGCGGCTGTTTCGCCAGCGCGTCGGCGAAATGGTGGATGAACTCTGATGGGGCATATTCGCGTCACCGGCCTGAGCAAGGCCTACAAACAATACCCTAACCGTTGGAGCCGACTGGCCGAGTGGCTGCTCCCGTTTTCGCCGATCCGCCACCGCCAGCACTGGGTGCTGCAAGACGTCGAATTCGAAATCGCCCCCGGTGAAGCGGTGGGCATCGTCGGCGCCAACGGCGCGGGCAAAAGCACTTTGCTGAAGATGATCACCGGCACCACCCAGCCCACCACCGGCACAATCGAACTGCAAGGCCGCGTGGCCGCGCTGCTGGAGCTGGGCATGGGTTTCCACCCGGATTTCACCGGTCGCCAGAACGCCATCATGGCCGGCCAGTTGCTGGGCATGCAGCTCGAAGAAATCGAGGCACTGATACCCGACATCGAGCATTTCGCCGAGATCGGCGACGCCATCGACCAGCCGGTACGCACTTACTCCAGCGGCATGCAGATGCGCCTGGCGTTCAGCGTTGCCACGGCGCGACGCCCGGACATCCTTATCGTCGACGAGGCACTGTCGGTGGGCGACGCCTACTTCCAGCACAAAAGCTTCGAACGCATCCGCAGTTTCCGCAAATCCGGCACCACGCTGCTGATCGTGTCCCACGACCGTTCGGCCATTCAATCGATCTGCGATTCGGCGATTCTGCTCAAGGATGGCCGCATGGCCATGTACGGCAAACCCGAACCCGTGCTCGATTATTACAACGCGCTGATGGCCGAACGCGAGGGCCAGATCGTCCGTCAGGAAATGCTCGCCGGCGGCGAAGTGCAAACCGTCTCCGGTACCGGCGAAGCAGCGATTCTCGGCGTGCGCCTGCTCGATGAAAACGATCGCAGCATCGACGCTGCCGAAGTCGGTCAAGCGGTGGTGCTCGAAGTGAAAGTTGAAGTGCGCAAGGACATCGAACGGCTGGTACTGGGTTTTATCCTCAAGGATCGTCTGGGCCAGATGATGTACGGCATCAACACCCACCGCCTCGACAAGGCGCTGACCGACCTGCACGCCGGCGAGCGTTTCACCTATCGCTTCGCTTTCGTCATGGGATTGGGCAAAGGCAATTATTCCGTATCGCTGAGCCTGTCGCGCCTGGACTCTCACCTCGATCGCAATTTCGAATGGCGCGACTACGGGCTGGTGTTCCACGTGATCAACAATCGGCAGGAAGATTTTGTCGGCTGCTCATGGCTGGGTGCCAAGACCACCATCTCGCGCGACACCGAAGTCCGGCCTGTCGAGCGCTTGCCATGACCCGCTTGCTCGTCGAATGCACCCATGTGTTCAAACACCCGACCATCAACTCGGGGATTCAGCGTGTGGTGCGCAACGTCATCAAGCAACTGCCCGCCAGCGCCGCAGGTGTGGAGTGCATGCCGGTGGTGGTACTCAATGGCGAACTCTACCGCGTGCTGCAACTGGCATCGCTCGATACGCCTTTTTTCAACAGGCTGGAAACCTTCGGAGGACGCCTGGAGCGCCTCGCTCATCGCTTCTGGCAGTGGCATCAGCGTCGTGATGCGCAACTCACCTCGAAACTGGCGCGACGGATTTTGTATGTCGGCTACCGGCTGACAATCTTCGGCGCGTTCGGCCTGCCGATCCGCCTGATCCGACAGATCAACCGCACGCAACTGCTCAAACGTTGCTCCCCCCTGCAACATCGGCCGGGCGATCAACTGGTGTTGCTGGATTCATCCTGGCACTCGGATTTGTTCGCCCACGTCGAGCGACTCAAACGCGACGGCGTCGGCATGATCGCGGTGATCTACGACTTGATCCCTCTGACTCATCCGCAGTTTTACGACACGCGTCTGGTCGAGGTTTTCAGCGAGTGGTTCGACTGGATCACCCGCACGGCCGACGGCTACATGGCGATTTCCGCCACGGTGCGCGATCAGGTGCGTGAAGAATTGCAGCGCAGAATCGGTGCCGAACAAACCGACCAGCGCTGGTTCGATTTCTTTCACTTGGGTTCCGAACTGGATCTGCATACCGACCATGCGACGGTCGATCCGCGCCTGAAGCAATTGTTCACGACAACAGACCCGGTTTACCTGATGGTCAGCACCATCGAACCACGCAAGAACCATGCGTATCTGCTTGATGCCTTCGAGCGCGCCTGGATCACAGGCTCGACCGCACGGCTGTGCATCGCCGGGCGGGTCGGCTGGAAATGCGATGCCCTCCTCGCCCGGGTGCGCAATCATCCAGAGCTGAATCAGCGTCTGTTCATGTTTAACGATCTCAGTGACACCAGCCTTGAACACGCCTACGCCCACGCCAGTGCACTGGTGTTTCCTTCGTTCGTCGAAGGCTTCGGCTTGCCCTTGGTGGAAGCCATGCAGCGTGGCTTGCCGGCGATGGGTAGTGACATTGCGGTGTTTCGCGAAATCGGAGGCGAGTTCATGGCGTATTTCGATTTGCAGGATCCGCAAAGCCTTGCCGACTTGATCAACGGCTTCCAGTGCAGCGGCCAGTTCCCTGCCGCCCGCGATGTTGCTGATTGGCAGTGGATCGGCTGGCGCGAAGCCAGTCAGCAACTGGCCGAACGCAGTGTGCGTAATGTTCTGCAAGCGCCGGCGGCGCCAGCGAGGCAGCATGCGCATAGCGCTTAACGCACGCATTCTCCAGGCGCCGCGCACCGGCATCGGCCATTACGTTGCCGAACTGGTCAACGCCTTGCGCAGCGAACCCGAGATTGACGTGACCTTGTTCCACGGGTGGGGCTGGAGCTCGGCGCTGCCGGAAGCGGCCATGCCCGGTTACTCGCGCCTGACGCCGCTGCTGCGACAGATTCCCGGGGCTTATCAGGCGCGCCGCTGGCTGGAGCAGAAACGCTTCGATCAGGGGCGCGCGCAAGGTATCGACCTCTATCACGAACCGAGCCTGTGGCCGCTGGCCTTCGACGGCCCGACCGTGATCACCCTGCATGACCTGACCCACCTGCATTTCCCTGAGACCCAGCCCCCGGCGCGGCTCAAGGAAATCGAACGTCGATTGGCCGTGGGTGTGGAGCAAGCCCAAGTGATTCTCACCGACTCGCAAGCCATCGCCGAGGAAGCTCAAGCCTATTTCAGCCTGCCTGCCGAGCGTTTCGTCGTTGCACCACTGGGCATCGCCGAGCGCTTTCATCCGCGCGAGGCGAGCACCATTGATGCGGTGCTCAAGGCGCATGCGGTGGCGGCGCGGGAATATTTTCTATGCGTGGGCACGCTGGAGCCGCGCAAGAACCTTGGCCTGGCCCTGCGCGCCCATGCCCTGTTACCCGAAGCCGTGCGCCAGCGTTATCCGCTGCTGATCGTCGGCATGGCCGGCTGGGAGCGCGAGCAGTTCAGTGAACCTTTGCGTCAGGCGCTGGCCAGCGGGCATGTGTGCCTGCTCGGCTATCTGCCCGATGAACAGGTCGCGCAATTGCTGGCCGGTGCCCGCGCACTGATTTTTCCATCGCTGTACGAAGGGTTTGGTCTGCCGGTACTGGAGGCCATGGCCAGTGGCACCCCGGTGGTGCTCACGCATTCTTCGGCGATGCCGGAAGTCGCCGGTGCAGCGGGCAACTATATTGAAGCTGACGATGCAGAAGGCCTGCGTGATGCGCTGAGCCGACTGATCGACGATCAAGCGCATTGGCAGGCATGCCAAGAAGCCGGGTTACAGCAGTCACGGCTTTTTTCCTGGGAGCGTTGTGCACAGGCCACCGCCAGTGCCTACCGCCAGGCCATGGGAGGTTGAATGCGAGTTCTTCATTTTTTCAAGACGTACCTGCCTGACTCGGTCGGCGGCATTGAGCAAGTGATCTTCCAACTGTGCGAGAGCGGCGCCCAGCACGGTATCGACGGCCAGGTGCTGACCCTCAGTGCTGACCCGACACCGCCCGTGGTGAAATTGGGCCAGCACGAAGTGCACCGCGCCAAACTCGACATCCAGTTCGCCTCCACGGGTTTTTCCTGGAGCGTGTTCAAACAGTTTCGCGAACTGGCGGCCGAGGCCGACGTGGTCAATTACCACTTCCCGTGGCCGTTCATGGACCTGGTGCATTTCGCCAGTGCGATGAATAAACCGAGTGTGGTGACTTATCACTCGGACATCATTCGCCAGAAGCACCTGCTCAAACTCTATCGCCCGTTGATGAACCGCTTCCTCGCCAGCGCCGACCGCATTGTTGCCGCTTCGCCGAACTACCTGCACACCAGCGATGTGCTGCAACAGTTCCAGAACAAGACCCGAGTAATTCCCTACGGTTTGAACAAGGCTGGTTATCCACAGGCGGATGCAGAGCGGATGAATCGCTGGCGCCAGCAGGTTGGGGATAAGTTTTTTCTGTTTGTCGGGGTGATGCGTTACTACAAGGGCCTGCACATTCTGCTCGAGGCGCTGAAAGACGTGGATTATCCCGTCGTCATTGTCGGTGCCGGGCCATTGGAACTGGAACTGCACGCTCAAGCGCAAGCGCTGGGCCTGCGCAATATTCATTTCCTCGGACGCTTGGGTGACGAGGACAAAGTCGCGCTGCTGCAACTGAGCTACGCGATTGTTTTCCCGTCACACCTGCGCTCGGAAGCTTTCGGCATCTCGCTGCTGGAAGGTGCGATGTACGGCAAACCGATGATTTCCAGCGAGATCGGCACTGGCACCAGCTACATCAATATTCACAACGAAACCGGGCTGGTGGTCCCGCCCAGTCATCCACAGGCGTTTCGCGAGGCGATGCGCACGCTCTGGGAAGACCCGGTGCGCGCCGCTGCCATGGGGGTGAAAGCCGAAGCGCGTTACCGGCAGTTATTCACAGCCGATGAAATGGGCCGCAAATGGACAGAGCTGTATCAGGAATTGCTGGAAGAGAAATCGCTGTCCTACGCCTGAGCGTGGGTTGAATACCGATCCCCTGTAGGAGCTGCCGAAGGCTCGGGCCGCGATCGGACGATCTTTTGATCTTGTTTTTAAAAATCAAAATCAAAAGAACGCGGCCTTCGGCAGCTCCTACACGGGTTCGGGTTACAGGTCTAAGACCAGTGGCTGATTGCTTTGCGCCGGAACGGCACAGCAAATCAGCACATGTCCCGCTTCCGGAATATCCGCCGGCAGCTGTGGATAATTCACTGCACCACTGACCAGCCGGGTCTTGCACGTACCGCACGAACCACCGCGGCAACTGAACTCCGGCCGTAATCCGCGGCTTTCCGCCAGCTCCAGCAAACTCCCGCCATCGGGCTGCCAGCGCGCCTCTTTCGCCGAGCGCTCGAACACCACCGGGACCGATGTGGTCGCTGCGGGCGGTTGTTCGATGACGATCGCGTCCGGATCGGCCTGACGTTTCAGCGTCGACGGGCCAAAGGTTTCCGCATGAATCTGTGCGTCACGCACATCCAGCTCGCGCAGGGTGTCGTACAACCCTTGAGTAAAAGCACCGGGGCCGCAAAGCACAAAGTCGAGCTGGTCGAAGTCTTCGGCATCCAGCAGGTTCCTCAGCACGGTGCCGTCGATGCGACCACGCACATCGAAATCCTCGCCCTCTTGCAGATCGGCTTCCGGCTGGCTGAGCAATCGCAGGATTCGTACAGAGTCACCTGCGGTTTCGAGCAAACGATCCAGCTCCCTGCGAAACGGCTGATCCGCGAGGCTGCGTGAACTCTGCAACAACAATGTCGGACGAATCCCCCGAGTGCGTAAGCCTTGGTAAACCACCTCACGCAACATCGACAGCAACGGCGTGATGCCCACACCGGCGGCCAACAGCACCAACGGTCGCTGCTCCTGCGGCGCGACGGTGAAATGCCCTTGCGGTGCCCGTGCTTCGAGTACATCGCCGACACGAATCTGCTCATGCAGGTGCGACGAGATCAGTCCTTCGCGCTTCACGCTGATGCGGTAGAAACCATCTGATGGCGCACTCGAAAGGCTGTAGGTGCGGATGTGCACCTCGCCATCAATGGTGAAACGCAGCGGTAGATGCTGGCCGGCGAGAAACACCGGTAAACCGGCGCCATCGTTCGGCTCCAGATAGATCGAGCGGATGTTGCGGCTCTCCGCCTCAATTTTCGCCACCCGCAGCGGCCGCCACTGGTTCCCCAGCGCCTGCGCCTGCAAACGCGCATCCGCCTCAGCCCAATTGCCGGTCAACAGACTAGTCGGCGACATGCCGTCGAAGCGCCAGCGCAACGCCAAGGCTGCCGGGCGCCGCACCAGTTTCTCCACTTCAAATGTCCACAACCGTTCCGCACCTTGAAACGCCTCGATCTGCGGGTCATCGAGAAGGATCTCGGTGCGCCCGCTGAGTTGCAGCAGATCACCTGTGGAAAAGTCGATGAACAGCAGGCCGGCCTTGGGATTGAGCAACAGATTGCCGAGAGTGTTGAAATGCAGGTTGCCGGCGAAGTCGGGGATGGTCAGACGATTGCCTTCCACCCGCACGAAACCGGCCTGGCCGCCACGATGAGAAACATCCACCGCGCGCTCGCCCTCGACATCCACATAACTGGCGACGAAAAACGTATCGGCGCCAGTGATCAACGCAGTGGCCGCGTCATCTAGGCCGTGCAGATATTCAGCCGGGCGCGTCTGCGGATCCGTCAGCGGCACACGTTGATACTGGCGCAGTTGAATGTATTGCGGGCAGTTGCCGAAGGCTTGATCCACGCTCACCTCAAAACCCTGAGCGCTCAGATTGCCGACATGGCCGTTAAGGCGATTGCGCCGGCGGGTGTGCAACTCGATGCCAAGCAAACCGATCGGTTCGCCGTTACGCAGTTGCGCCGGGTCATCGGCAGCAGGCTGGCTGGCGAAATGCAGATGCTCGGGATCCGGCGAATGGGCAAACCCCGGCGCGCCTTCGAGCACACTGGCCCACGGCCGCCCTTGCGCATCGACTGCGCCGTATAGCATGAAGGGCAGTTGCTGATAGAACTCGCGGTGCTGATCAGGCATCCAGGTGCGAATCACCTTACGCCCGAAGGCTTCCATGCGTTCAGCAACCCCGACCTTCGCTTGCAACTGTTGCTCGCCAGCGTGCCACGGTGAACGTTCCATCACGACCTCTCCCCTGCACCGTCGGCACAGTGTGGATTGCGAAAATCAGGCGGTGGTTTGCAGACCGGCAACCGTGCGCGGCATGCCGACGAAACCAGGCAGGGCCTCGACCCGGGCCAGCCAGGCGCGGACGTTGCCGTAGTCGTCCAGCGACACGTTGCCTTCCGGTGCGTGGGCGATGTAACTGTAGGCCGAAACGTCGGCAATACTCGGCTCGTCACCGGCCAGATACACGGTTTTGCCTAATTCGATGTCCATCACCTTGAGCAGGTTGTGCGCACGGGTAATCGCCTCTTCTGCATTCAGTTGGGCACCAAACACCGTGACCAATCGCGCAGCAGCGGGGCCGAAAGCGATCGGTCCTGCGGCGGCCGACAACCAGCGCTGTACCCGTGCGGCGCCGACAGGATCGGTTGGCAGCCAACGACCATGGCCGTATTTCTGCGCCAGATACACCAGAATCGCGTTGGAATCGGCCAGCACCACGCCGTCGTCATCAATGGCCGGCACTTGGCCGAAACTGTTGATCGCGAGGTAGGCCGGCTGCTTGTGCTCACCTTTGGCCAGATCGACGAAGATCAGCTCGGTCGGTAGTTGCAGCAGGGACAACATCAGCTCGACACGGTGGGCGTGGCCGGAACGTGGGAAGTTGTAGAGTTTGATCGCTTGCATGGTCGACTCCGTTGAACAGGGGCGCCACTGCGGGGATGAGAGCGCCGATGGAGGCCATCTTCCACTTATCGCGAAAACAACAGAATCACCAGCAACTGCAATCGATTATTTCACTGAGTGAAATAACGCAGCATTTTTCAAGGCCGGATGTTCGCGCAAAGCCTCTGCCGTGAAATCGACAAAACTGCGGATCCGCGCTGGCGCCTTGCGCCCGCCCTGATACACGACGTGGATCGGCAGCGGCGGCAGTTCAAATTCGGCGAGCACTATTTCCAGTGTGCCGGCGGCAACCTGACTCGCCACTTGATAGGACAACACCCGGGTCAAACCCAAGCCCGTGCAAGCTGCTGTAATCGCAGCCTGATTGGCGGTCACGATCAGACGCGGCTCTGGACGCACGCTGAGCGGTTCGCCCGCGTCGAGAAACGGCCAACTGCGTTGCTGGCCAATCGCTGAAGTCGCCACCACTGGCGCGCCCGCCAATGCGTGGGGATGAGCCGGCCGGCCATATTTGGCAAAGTAGTCCGGCGAGCCGCAAATGACCCGACGCACCTCCCCGACCCGAATCGCATGCTGATTGCTGTCCGGTAGATCACCAATGCGCACCGCGACATCGATGCCCTCCTCAACCATGTTGACGATACGATCAACCAGTACGGCATTGATCGTGACATCCGGATACTGCGCGAGATAACGCGCCATCACCGGCGTCACAAACAAATCACCGAACAACACCGGCGCCGTCACCGTCAATTGCCCACGCGGCTCGGCATGACTGCCCGCCGCCGAATCCTCTGCCTCCTGCACCTCGGCGAGAATCCGCCGACAATCTTCCAGGTAACGCTGCCCCGCTTCGCTCAAATGCACACTGCGCGTGGTGCGGATCAACAACTGCGTGCCGATGCGCAACTCCAGCGCCGCCACCGCCCGCGTGACGCTGGCCGCTGACAAACCCAGACGACGCGCGGCAGCAGAGAAGCCTTGCTCCTGGGCGACGATGGTGAAGATGTGCATTTCCTGGAAGCGATCCATGGAGACCCTCAAGTCAGATACAAAAATCGCAGCCGAAGCTGCGATTTTTTTGCGCCGATGTCAGCTGTGGATAACTTATTCCACCGTCACCGACTTCGCCAGGTTACGTGGCTGATCGACGTCCGTGCCCTTGAGCACCGCAACGTAGTACGACAGCAACTGCAGCGGAACCGTGTAGAGGATCGGCGAGAGGATGTCGTGGATATGCGGCATCTGCACCACGTGGGTGCCTTCGCCGTTGGTCATGCCGGCTTTTTCGTCGGCGAACACGATCAATTCACCGCCACGAGCGCGGACTTCCTGCAGGTTGGACTTGAGCTTTTCCAGCAGTTCGTTGTTCGGCGCCACAGTGACCACCGGCATGTCGTTATCCACAAGCGCCAGCGGGCCGTGCTTCAGCTCGCCGGCCGGGTAGGCTTCGGCGTGGATGTAGGAGATTTCCTTGAGTTTCAGGGCACCTTCCATCGCCACCGGGAATTGCGCACCACGACCGAGGAACAGGGTGTGGTTTTTCTCGGCGAACAGCTCGGCGATCTTCTCCACGGTGCTGTCCATGGCCAGCGCTTCGCCAAGACGGGTTGGCAGACGACGCAGCTCTTCGACCAGACGCGCTTCAACGCCGTCAGCCAACGTGCCGCGCACTTGACCCAGCGACAGCGTCAGCAACAACAGGCCGACCAATTGCGTGGTGAAGGCTTTGGTGGAGGCCACACCAATTTCGCGGCCGGCCTGAGTCAGCAGGGTCAGATCGGACTCGCGCACCAGCGAGCTGATGCCGACGTTGCAGATCGCCAGGCTGGCGAGGAAACCCAGCTCTTTGGCGTTGCGCAGGGCTGCCAGGGTGTCGGCGGTTTCACCGGACTGCGAGATGGTCACGAACAGGGTGTCCGGCTGCACCACCACTTTGCGGTAGCGGAATTCGCTGGCGACTTCGACCTGGCACGGGATACCGGCCAGTTCTTCGAGCCAGTAACGCGCCACCATTCCGGCGTGATAGCTGGTGCCGCAGGCGACGATCTGCACGTTGCGGACTTTGGCAAACAGCTCGGCGGCTTGTGGGCCGAAGGCTTGCACCAACACTTGATCGTTGCTCAGGCGACCTTCGAGGGTGCGCTGCACAACGGCCGGTTGCTCGTGGATTTCCTTGAGCATGTAGTGGCGGTATTCACCTTTGTCGGCGGCTTCGGCACCGTCGCTGTACTGCACGGTCTGGCGCTCGACAGCATTGCCGTTGATGTCCCAGACTTGCACTTCATCGCGGCGAATTTCGGCGATATCGCCTTCTTCCAGGTACATGAAGCGGTCGGTGACCTGACGCAGCGCCAACTGGTCGGAGGCGAGGAAGTTCTCGCCCAGACCCAGACCGATCACCAACGGGCTGCCACTGCGCGCGGCGACCAGACGATCCGGCTGCTTGGCATTGATCACGGCCAGACCGTAAGCACCGTGCAGTTCCTTGACCGTTGCTTTAAGCGCAACGCTCAGATCAGGCTGATCCTTGAGTTTATGGTTGAGCAGGTGAGCGATGACTTCGGTATCGGTATCCGAAGTAAACACGTAACCCTGCGCTTTCAGCTGTTCGCGCAGGGCTTCGTGGTTTTCGATGATGCCGTTGTGCACCACCGCGATGTCGCCGGAAAAATGCGGGTGGGCGTTGCGTTCACAGGGTGCGCCGTGGGTGGCCCAACGGGTGTGGGCAATGCCGAGTCGGCCAACCAGCGGGTGTTCAGCCAGCGCTGCTTCGAGTTCGCTGACCTTGCCCGGGCGACGCATGCGCTCAAGGGTTTCATCGTTGGTGAAGACCGCGACACC
This sequence comes from Pseudomonas sp. MC6, assembly GCF_054790575.1. Lineage (NCBI taxonomy): Bacteria > Pseudomonadati > Pseudomonadota > Gammaproteobacteria > Pseudomonadales > Pseudomonadaceae > Pseudomonas > Pseudomonas sp. MC6. The sequence goes on along the minus strand of NZ_CP186504.1, from coordinate 5,079,849 downwards.
GGCGCTGTCATAGCCGCGGTATTCCAGGCGCTTGAGGCCCTCGAGCAGGATGGCGGTGATATTACGTTCAGCAACTGCGCCGACAATTCCACACATGCTTATTTCTCCTGACTGACAGCCGCGCAAATCACGGTGATACCGCGGGCCTGAATCTGATCGCGTGCCTCGCTAGGCAGGCGATCATCGGTAATTAGGGTATGGACGCTGCTCCACGGCAGCTCCAGGTTGGGAATCTTGCGACCGATCTTGTCGGCCTCGACCATGACGATGACTTCCCGCGCCACTTCGGCCATGACCCGGCTCAAACCGAGCAGCTCATTGAAGGTCGTGGTGCCGCGCATCAGGTCGATACCGTCGGCGCCAATGAACAATTGGTCGAAGTCGTAAGAGCGTAGTACCTGCTCGGCGACCTGGCCCTGAAAGGATTCCGAATGCGGATCCCAGGTGCCGCCGGTCATCAGCAGCACCGGTTCGTGTTCGAGTTCGCTCAAGGCATTGGCGACGTACAGGGAGTTGGTCATCACTACCAGACCGGGCTGTTGGCCAAGCTCCGGGATCATGGCGGCGGTGGTGCTGCCGCTGTCGATGATGATCCGCGCGTGTTCGCGGATGCGTTTCACCGCTGCACGGGCAATCGCCTGTTTGTATTTGGAAACGCTCTGCGCGGTTTCCGCTACCAACTCTTGGGGCATTGTGATCGCCCCGCCGTAGCGGCGCAGCAGCAGGCCATGGCTTTCAAGCGCAGCAAGATCCTTGCGAATCGTAACTTCGGAGGTTTCGAAACGCTTGGCCAGTTCATCCACACTGACTTCGCCCTGCTCGTTGAGCAAGGCGAGGATGTTGTGGCGGCGTTGCGGCGTGTTGCGTTTCGACATGGCTTAAGTTTCGTTTCGAAAGATAACGTAAGCAATCAAAACCTATCAGCCCTAAATCGTCAAGCTGTCGCCCAAAAAAAATCGCAGCCTTCAACATTCCCGTAGGAGCTGCCGAAGGCTGCGATCTCTTGATCTTCAAAAAACCGCTGTGGATAACTCAGCTCTTCCTGATCTTCTCCGGCCGCTTCCAGCCGTCGATATTCCTCTGCCGCGCTCGGCCCACGGCCAACTGCGCGTTATCCACATTCTGCGTAATGGTCGAACCGGCTGCCGTGGTCGCACCGGCAGAGATATCCACAGGCGCGACCAACGAGTTATTGGAGCCGACGAACACGTCAGCACCCAACACGGTTTTCCACTTGTTGGCGCCATCGTAGTTGCAGGTGATGGTGCCGGCGCCAATATTGGTACGCGCACCGATTTCGGCATCACCCAGATAAGTCAGGTGACCTGCTTTGGCGCCTTCACCCATATGGGCGTTTTTCAGTTCAACAAAGTTACCCACATGCGCACGCGCTTCGAGCACGGTGCCTGGACGCAGACGCGCAAACGGGCCGGCATCGCTGCCCTCGCCCATAACGGCACCTTCAATATGACTGTTGGCCTTGATCACCACGCCTTTGCGCAGGGTGCTGTCCTTGATCACACAATTCGGGCCGATCACCACATCGTCTTCGATGACGACGTTGCCTTCGAGGATCACGTTGATATCGATCAGCACGTCGCGACCCACAGTGACTTCTCCACGCACATCGAAACGCGCCGGATCACGCAGGGTCACGCCTTGCGCCATCAAACGACGGCCAGCGCGCAGCTGGTAATGACGCTCCAGCTCGGACAGCTGCTTGCGATCATTGGCGCCCTGCACCTCCATCGGGTCGTGTGGTTGTTCGGTGGCCACCACCAGACCATCGCTGACCGCCATTTCGATCACGTCGGTCAGGTAATACTCGCCTTGGGCGTTGTTGTTCGACAGGCGACTCATCCAATCGGCCAGACGATTGGCCGGCACCGCGAGAATGCCGGTGTTGCCTTCAGTAATGGCGCGCTGGGCTTCGCTGGCATCTTTGTGCTCAACAATGGCGGCTACTTTGCCGTCAGCATCGCGCACGATGCGGCCGTAACCGGTTGGGTCTTCCAGTTCGACGGTTAGCAAACCCATCTGCCCGGGCACGACATGCTTGAGCAAACGTTGCAGGGTTTCGACTTCGATCAGCGGCACGTCACCGTATAGGATCAACACCGTGTCGGCAGTAATGAACGGCACCGCTTGGGCAGTGGCATGACCGGTGCCGAGTTGTTTGTCTTGCAGGACGAAATTCAGATCCTCAGCGGCCAGGCGTTCACGCACCACATCGGCACCATGGCCGATCACCACATGAATGCGTTGTGGCTCAAGTTGCCGGGCGCTGTGGATAACATGGCCCAGCATGGAGTTGCCGGCAATCGGGTGCAGCACTTTCGGCAGTGCCGAACGCATACGAGTGCCTTGACCGGCCGCGAGGATAACGATTTCAAGAGACATGACTGGCTACCAATCCTGGGTGGTCAGCGACTGCGACCGGGTTTCGGGAATTCGGAAAAGAAAAAAGGGTAGCCGAGGCTACCCTTTTTTATCAATCGCACAACAAGCGGCTGACGGATTAACCGCCAAACTTCTTGCGGATCTGCTGGACGGTGCGCAGCTGAGCTGCAGCCTCGGCCAGCCGTGCTGACGCAGCGCTGTAGTCGAAATCAGCGCCTTTTTCATGCAGAGCATGCTCGGCAGCCTTGAGAGCTGCTTGAGCCTGAGCTTCATCCAGGTCGGCGGCACGTTGCACGGTATCGGCAAGCACTTTGACCATGTTCGGCTGAACCTCGAGGAAACCACCGGAGATGTAGAACACCTCGGGTTCCCCGCCTTGCTTGATCAGGCGGATCGGACCTGGCTTCAGATTAGTGATCAGCGGCGCGTGACCCAGAGCGATACCAAGATCACCCAGTGCACCGTGCGCAATCACCATCTCGACCAGGCCGGAAAAGATTTCCCCTTCCGCGCTGACGATATCGCAATGGACTGTCATAGCCATCTGATTGCCTCAACCTAAATTAGCGCCCGTTGCCGGGCGCCGGGATTACAGTTTCTTGGCTTTCTCGATCGCTTCTTCGATGCCGCCAACCATGTAGAACGCTTGTTCTGGCAGGTGGTCGTAGTCACCGTTGAGGATGCCTTTGAAGCCAGCAATGGTGTCTTTCAGGGAAACGTATTTACCCGAAGCACCGGTGAAGACTTCAGCCACGAAGAACGGCTGCGACAAGAAGCGCTGGATCTTACGAGCACGGTTTACCAACTGCTTGTCGGCTTCCGACAGCTCGTCCATACCCAGGATCGCGATGATGTCCTTCAGCTCTTTGTAACGTTGCAGAACGTACTGAACGCCGCGAGCGGTGTCGTAGTGGTCCTGACCGATTACGTTCGGATCCAGCTGACGCGAAGTCGAATCCAGTGGATCTACCGCTGGGTAGATACCCAGGGAGGCGATGTCACGGGACAGAACGACGGTGGCGTCCAAGTGGGCGAAGGTGGTCGCTGGCGACGGGTCAGTCAAGTCATCCGCAGGTACGTATACCGCTTGGATCGAAGTGATCGAACCTTCTTTGGTCGAAGTGATACGTTCTTGCAGAACGCCCATCTCTTCAGCCAGAGTCGGCTGGTAACCTACTGCCGAAGGCATACGGCCCAGCAGTGCGGATACTTCAGTACCGGCCAGGGTGTAACGATAGATGTTGTCGACGAACAGCAGAACGTCGTTACCTTCGTCACGGAACTTCTCGGCCATGGTCAGGCCGGTCAGTGCTACGCGCAGACGGTTACCCGGCGGCTCGTTCATCTGACCGTAAACCAGTGCCACTTTGTCCAGAACGTTGGAGTCCTTCATCTCGTGGTAGAAGTCGTTACCCTCACGAGTACGCTCACCCACACCGGCGAACACGGAATAACCGCTGTGCTCGATGGCGATGTTACGGATCAGTTCCATCATGTTTACGGTTTTGCCTACACCGGCACCACCGAACAGACCGACTTTACCGCCTTTGGCAAACGGGCAAACCAGGTCGATAACCTTGATGCCGGTTTCCAGCAGGTCGTTGCCGCCTGCCTGTTCAGCGAACGAAGGCGCTGGACGGTGAATGCCCCAACGCTCTTCGGTGTCGATCGGGCCAGCTTCGTCGATCGGGTTACCGAGGACGTCCATGATCCGGCCCAGGGTCGCTTTACCGACCGGTACGGAGATGGCTGCGCCAGAGTCGGTAACTTCCAGACCGCGCTTCAAGCCCTCGGTGGAACCCATCGCAATGGTACGAACCACGCCGTCGCCCAGCTGCTGCTGAACTTCCAGAGTGGTGCCGGCATCGCTTTTGACTTTCAAAGCGTTGTAGATGCTCGGTACGCTGTCGCGTGGAAATTCCACGTCGATAACGGCGCCGATGATTTGAACGATACGTCCGCTACTCATAGCTGGATCCTCTGAATATTTGAACCGTTAAACCGCGGCAGCGCCGCCGACGATTTCCGAGATCTCTTGGGTGATCGCAGCCTGACGCGCCTTGTTGTAGATCAGCTGCAAATCGCTGATCAAATCACCGGCGTTGTCGGTAGCGTTCTTCATCGCGATCATCCGCGCAGCTTGTTCAGCCGCGTTGTTCTCGACCACCGCCTGGTAGACCTGCGACTCAACGTAGCGGACCATCAAGCCGTCAAGCAGCTCTTTGGCATCCGGTTCGTAGAGATAGTCCCAGTGGTGCTTGAGATCCTGATCCGGGGTGGCCACCAGTGGAATCAACTGCTCCACGGTAGGCTGTTGCGTCATGGTGTTGATGAACTTGTTGGACACCACGGACAGGCGATCAATACGGCCATCCAGGTAGGCATCCAGCATCACCTTGACGCTGCCGATCAAGTCATTGATCGACGGCTCTTCACCCAGGTGGCTGATAGCTGCAACGACGTTACCGCCGAAGTTACGGAAAAAGGCCGCACCCTTGCTACCAACGACACACAGATCAATCTCGACGCCGTTTTCGCGGTTTACCGCCATGTCCTTGACCAGGGCCTTGAACAGGTTGGTATTCAAGCCGCCGCACAGACCACGGTCACTGCTCACCACAACATAACCAACGCGCTTGATTTCGCGGTCGATCATGAACGGGTGGCGGTATTCCGGGTTGGCGTTGGCCAGATGCCCAATAACCTGGCGGATACGCTCCGCATAAGGACGGCTAGCAGCCATGCGCATTTGTGCCTTGCGCATTTTGCTGACCGCCACTTTTTCCATGGCGCTGGTAATCTTTTGCGTGCTTTTGATGCTCGCAATCTTACTGCGAATCTCTTTTGCGCCTGCCATGTAACACCTATCAGGTTAGCAAGCGGGAGCCTCGCGGCTCCCGCTGCGGCTTACCAGGTTTGGGTGGCCTTGAACTTCTCGATACCGGCTTTCATGCCAGCGTCGATTTCGTCATTGAAGTCACCTTTAACGTTGATCTTGGCCATCAAATCGGCGTGATCGCGGTTGAAGAAAGCAATCAGCGCTTGTTCGAAGCTGCCGATCTTGGCGATTTCAATGTCAGTCAGGAACCCACGCTCAGCGGCATACAGCGACAGCGCCATGTCAGCGATCGACATTGGTGCGTATTGCTTCTGCTTCATCAGCTCGGTAACGCGCTGACCATGCTCAAGTTGCTTACGGGTCGCTTCGTCCAGGTCAGAAGCGAACTGGGCGAATGCCGCCAGTTCACGGTACTGAGCCAGAGCGGTACGGATACCACCGGACAGCTTCTTGATGATCTTGGTCTGAGCGGCACCACCCACACGGGATACCGAAACACCGGCGTTCACTGCAGGGCGGATGCCCGAGTTGAACATGGCCGATTCCAGGAAGATCTGACCGTCGGTGATGGAAATCACGTTGGTCGGAACGAACGCGGAAACGTCGCCAGCCTGGGTTTCGATGATCGGCAATGCGGTCAGGGAACCGGTTTTGCCGGTCACTGCGCCGTTGGTGAACTTCTCTACGTATTCTTCCGAAACGCGGGATGCGCGCTCCAGCAGACGGGAGTGGAGATAGAACACGTCGCCTGGGTAAGCTTCACGGCCTGGTGGACGGCGCAGCAGCAGGGAAATCTGGCGGTAAGCCACTGCTTGCTTGGACAGATCGTCATAAACGATCAGCGCGTCTTCACCGCGGTCGCGGAAGAATTCACCCATGGTGCAACCGGAGTACGGTGCCAGGAATTGCAGCGCAGGAGATTCCGAAGCACTGGCAGCCACGATGATCGTGTTGGCCAGGGCGCCGTTTTCTTCCAGCTTGCGAACCACGTTGGCGATGGTCGATTGTTTCTGACCAATAGCTACGTAGACGCAGAAAATGCCGCTGTCTTTCTGGTTGATGATCGCGTCGATCGCCAGAGCGGTTTTACCGATCTGACGGTCACCGATGATCAGCTCACGCTGGCCACGGCCGACAGGGATCATGGCATCGACAGCCTTGTAGCCAGTCTGTACAGGCTGGTCTACCGACTTACGCCAGATCACGCCCGGAGCAACTTTCTCGACCGCGTCGGTCTCGGTGTTGCCCAGTGGACCTTTGCCGTCAACAGGGTTGCCCAGTGCGTCGACTACGCGACCCAGCAGTTCCTTACCAACCGGAACTTCGAGGATGCGGCCGGTGCACTTGGCGCTCATGCCTTCAGCCAGAGACTGGTAAGCGCCCAGTACAACGGCACCTACGGAGTCTTGCTCCAGGTTGAGGGCCATACCGTAGACGCCGCCCGGAAACTCGATCATCTCGCCGTACATTACGTCGGCCAGACCGTGAATCCGCACGATGCCGTCAGATACGCTGACGACAGTGCCTTCGTTACGGGCTTGGGAGGTCACATCGAGCTTGTCGATGCGGCCCTTGATAATTTCACTTATTTCGGAAGGATTGAGTTGCTGCATTGCTCTGCTGCCCCTTCAAACTCAAGATTTCAATGCTTCGGCAAGTTTCGCGATTTTGCCGCGAATCGAGCCATCGATAACCAGGTCGCCGGCGCGGATAACGACACCACCTATAAGGGCAGCATCCTCCGCAACTTGCAGGCGCACTTCCCGGTTGAGTCGTGCACTGAGAACCTTGGCGAGTTTGTCTTGCTGTTCTTGGTTCAATGCAAAAGCACTGGTCACTTCAACGTCTACCGACTTCTCTTGTTCGGCCTTGTACAGGTCGAAAAGAGCGGCAATCTCCGGCAGAAGCGGGAGACGGTCGTTTTCGGCAACGACATTGATGAAGTTCTGTGCCTTGGCATCAAACTTGTCGCCGCACACGTCAATAAACGTGGCGGCCTTTTCTGCGCTCGTCAGTCGCGGGGCCTTGAGCACGCGCTGCATGGTGTCGTCTTGCGACACCGCTGCAGCCAGGCCGAGCATGGCTGACCAATTGGCCAGTTGCTGGTGGGCCTGAGCGTGCTCGAAGGCCGCCTTAGCGTAAGGTCGGGCCAACGTGGTCAGTTCTGCCATGATCGCCCTCGCTTAGATTTCAGCAGCCAGTTGGTTAACCAGCTCTGCGTGCGCGTTTTGATCGATTGTGGCACCCAGGATCTTCTCGGCGCCGCCGACAGCCAGCAAACCCACTTGGGCGCGCAGCTTGTCTTTGACACTGTTCAGTTCCTGTTCGATCTCGGCTTGAGCCTGAACCTTCACACGGTCAGCGTCGACACGGGCCTTTTCAACGGCCTCTTCGACAATCTGGTTACCGCGTTTCTTGGCTTGCTCGATGATTTCAGCTGCCTGAGCTTTCGCTTCGCGCAGTTGCTGACCCGCTTTTTCTTGGGCCAACTCCAGGTCGCGAGCTGCACGGCTGGCAGCGTCCAGACCATCAGCGATCTTCTTTTGACGTTCGTGCAGAGCAGCGATGACCGGAGGCCATACATACTTCATGCAGAACAGTACAAAAATCAGGAACGCAACGGACTGGCCAATCAGGGTCGCATTAATGTTCACGCCAACACCTCGCAGTTACGTTGTCCATCACATCAAATTACTCGGAAGAATCCGGGTAATTAGCCAGCGATCTGACCAACGAACGGGTTCGCAAAGGTGAAGAACAGAGCGATACCAACACCGATCATGGTTACGGCGTCGAGCAGACCGGCAACGATGAACATTTTAACTTGCAGCATTGGAACCATTTCTGGCTGACGCGCTGCGCCTTCCAGGAACTTGCCGCCCAGCAGGCCGAAACCAATTGCGGTACCCAGTGCGCCCAGGCCGATCAACAGTGCAACAGCGATAGCGGTTAGACCAACTACAGTTTCCATCTTTCCTCCCGACTTTTACGTCGTATGGTTTAGGTTTTTTAGATTAAAGCGGTAAAACAAATCGTTTCAGGTGCCCTGTGAAGAGCCCCTTCCCGTTTGACCGGGAAGGACATCAGACTAGTCGAGACTGGCCTTAATGGTTTTCTTCGTGCGCCATCGACAGGTAGACGATGGTCAGCATCATGAAGATGAACGCCTGCAGCGTGATGATCAGGATGTGGAACACAGCCCACGCCCACTGCAGAACAACGCCCAGGCCGCTCAGCCAGAGCAGACCACTGCCGAACATCACAGCGATCAGAATGAACACCAGCTCGCCGGCATACATGTTGCCGAACAGACGCAGAGCCAGAGAGATCGGTTTGGCGATCAGGGTCACGAATTCCAGCAGGAAGTTCACCGGAATCAGCAGGGCTTGAACGAAAATGTTCTTGCTGCCGAACGGGTGCAGGGTCAGTTCGCCGATGAAGCCGCCGAAGCCCTTGACCTTGATGCTGTAGAAAATGATCAGTGCGAAAACCGAGAACGCCATGCCCAGGGTCGCGTTCGGGTCGGTAGTCGACACGGCGCGGAACGGGATGTGGTGGTCACCGGAGATCAGGATGGCCAGCTGAGGAATCCAGTCGACCGGTACCAGGTCGACGGCGTTCATCAGGAACACCCAGACGAAGATGGTCAGTGCCAACGGTGCAATCACCGGGCTACGGCCATGGAAGCTGTCTTTCACGCTGCCATCGACGAATTCGACCAATACTTCAACGAAGTTCTGCAAAGCACCCGGCTGACCCGAAGTCGCTTTCTTTGCCGCCATGCGGAAAAGAAGTACGAAGATCAGACCCAACGCGACCGACCAGCCGAGAGTATCGACGTGGAAAGCCCAGAAGCCCATTTCTTTGGCCTCTGCTGCGGTATGGGCAAAGCCCCAGCCGCCGTTAGGTAGCTGACCGAAGGTCAGGTTCTGCAAGTGGTGCTGGATATAGCCCGAAGCGGTTGTTTCTGCCATGGTTGCCTCAAACGCCCTAAGGTCTCGAAAGTCTTGTTCTCATCAGCAGGGGAGCGAACCAGCTGACCGACTGAGTCAGCACGAACACGCCGAATACTGCTATCGGCGCCAGTGGCTTCACACCTGCAAACACCAGTGCAAAGAGCACTGCCGTCAAAATCAGTTTGCCTGCCTCGCCGGCATAAAATGACCGGACGATGGACTGGGCTGCTCGGGCGCCGGAAAACCGAAATGCCTTGTGAGCGAAATAAACATTGGGCAGCAAGGCTATCAGGCCCCCGCAAAGTCCCGAGTATCCGGCAACGACTCCGTGCCATTGCCAGAGCGCCAAAGCGGCAATGAGCAAAATGACAAATTGAGCCATTAACACCGGAAAAACCGCCAGGCGATGGAACGGCAGGCGGTTTGGCTTGCGGGTTTCCATCACGTTTGCTCTCCAATGGTCGGCTGCCAGAATTCAATAACTTGGCATAATTTGTGCCGACAAAATGCGCGCAGAGTATAGGGGCGGTTCTGCCCCTATTCAACTGTCAGGTAGTGATTTCCGACTGCGCGCTACATGAGGAAATGTTTCAGCGGATGTGCGCGAGCACACCTTGAAGCTCATCGAGGGAGTTGTAACCGATCACCAACTGACCCTTTCCCTTCTTGCCGTGGCGAATCTGCACCGCAGAGCCTAGGCGCTCGGCCAGACGCTGTTCGAGGCGGGCGATATCCGGGTCGGGTTTGCTCGCTTCCACAGGCTCCGGTTTGCCACTCAACCACTGACGAACCAGTGCTTCAGTTTGGCGCACGGTGAGGCCGCGTGCGACAACATGTCGCGCCCCTTCCACCTGCTGATTGTCCGGCAGACCGAGCAAAGCACGGGCATGACCCATTTCCAGGTCGCCGTGGGACAACATGGTCTTGATGACTTCCGGCAGTGCAATAAGCCGCAACAGGTTAGCCACAGTGACGCGGGACTTACCCACAGCCTCGGCGACCTGTTGCTGCGTCAGCTGGAACTCCTGCTGCAAACGCTGCAGGGCCACCGCTTCTTCGATCGGGTTGAGATCTTCACGCTGGATGTTCTCGATCAGCGCAATGGCGATCGCGGTTTCATCCGGTACGTCGCGCACCATCGCCGGGATGGTTTCCTGCCCGGCTTGCTGACTCGCGCGCCAGCGGCGTTCACCGGCGATGATCTCGAAGCGGCCACCGCCAATCGGGCGCACCACGATCGGCTGCATCACGCCTTGCGCCTTGATCGACGCTGCCAGTTCTTCCAGCGCCTGAGGATCCATGTCGCGGCGCGGCTGGTATTTGCCGCGCTGCAGCAGATCCAGTGGCAAGTGCTGCAGTTCGCGGGTGTCAGCTTGCGCCGCTTGTTCTTCCAGCGCGCTGACGGTCGGACCACTCAGCAGTGCATCCAGTCCACGTCCGAGACCTCGTTTCTTGACGGCCATGGGGATTCCTTAAGTTGCCTGAGCGGCGGCGATGCGTGAGTTTTTGCGCTGACGACGAACCATCTCGCCGGCCAGGGCCAGATAAGCCAGGGCGCCGCGCGATTGCTTGTCGTAGGCAAGCGCCGGCATGCCGTAGCTCGGCGCTTCGGCCAGGCGGATGTTGCGCGGGATCACCGTGTCGTACAGCTGATCGCCGAAGTGTTCCTTGAGCTGCGCCGAAACGTCGTTCATCAGGCTCAGGCGCGGGTCATACATGGTCCGCAGCAGGCCTTCGACTTTCAGGTTCGGGTTGAGCAATTCAGCGATGCGCTTGATGTTATCCACAAGGTCACTCAAGCCTTCGAGCGCGAAGTACTCGCACTGCATGGGGATAATCACCCCGTCAGCGGCGACCAGTGCGTTCAGCGTGAGCATCGACAGCGACGGCGGGCAGTCGATCAGAATGTAATCGTAGTTTTCACGGATCGGCGCCAGCGCGCTGCGCAGACGGCTTTCCTTCATCTGCATTTCCAGCAGCACCACTTCGGCCGCCGTCAAATCGCGGTTGGCCGGCAGCAGTTGGTAACCGCCGTGCTCGGAATAGTGCATGGCCTGGGCCAGATCGCATTCGCCGATCAGCAGGTCGTAGACCGAGTTTTCCAGGCCGTGTTTATCCACACCGCTACCCATGGTGGCGTTGCCCTGTGGATCGAGATCGATCAACAGCACCCGGCGCTTGGTCGCGACCAGGGATGCTGCGAGGTTGATGCAGGTGGTGGTCTTACCCACACCACCCTTCTGGTTCGCTATCGCGAATACCTTAGCCATTCTTGCTTGTGTTCCCAATCATGCCGTGCGGCGCAGTATCAGCAGATGGCGTTGGCCTTGGCAACCGGGTACGGCCAGGGCGTGTTCGCTATCGAGTTTGAAGTCTGCCGGCAATGCTACCAGCTCATCGGCCGGATGAACGCCCTTCATTGCCAGCCATCGTGTATCGGCATCGCCGAGGTGGCGAGTCCAGTTGGTGAAGTTCTCCATACTGCTGAACGCCCGGGAAATAATCCCGTTGAACGGCTGTGCAGGCTGGAAGGCTTCGACACGGCTGTGGATAACTTGCAGGTTATCCAGTTTGAGTTCGAGTTTGACCTGAGTCAGAAAGCGGGTTTTCTTGCCGTTGCTGTCCAGACAAGTCACTTGCGAATCCGGATACAGGATCGCCAACGGGATGCCTGGCATGCCGCCGCCACTGCCAACGTCGAGCCAACGACCGTTCTCGATGAACGACATCACGCTGAGACTATCGAGCAAATGCCTCGACACCATTTCGTCCGGATCGCGCACAGCGGTCAGGTTGTAGGCCTGGTTCCATTTGATCAACAGGGCCAGATAACCCAGCAGCAATTCGTGCTGGGTTTCAGTGAGATTGACACCGAGCTCGCGGGCTCCTGTGGATAACTCTTCGGCGTGTTGCGAAGTGACCTTAGAACTCAAGCGCTTTGCTCCAACTGACGGCCCGCGCCGCGTTTTTTCAAATGAATCATCAGCAGCGAAATCGCTGCCGGGGTCACACCCGGGATCCGCGAAGCCTGGCCCAGCGTCTCTGGTCGAGTCGCGCCGAGCTTGCTCTGGATCTCCTTGGAAAGACCGGAAATGTTGGTGTAATCGATATCCACAGGCAGTTTCGTGTCTTCACTGGCGCGCAGACGGGCGATTTCGTCCTGTTGACGGTCGATGTAACCGGCGTATTTGGTCTTGATTTCCACCTGTTCGGCAACCTGTGGATCTTCGGCGCCGTTGCCGGTCACTTCGACCAGACCAGCGTAGTCGATTTCCGGTCGACTCAAGAGGTTGAGCAAGTTGTATTCGTGGGTCAGCGGCGTGCCGAATTTCTCGGCAATCGCATCGCCCTGCTGCGTGTTCGGGCGAACCCAGGTGCTTTTCAGGCGCTGCTCTTCCAGCTCGATACTTTCGCGTTTCTTGCAGAAGGCCGCCCAACGCGCGTCATCGACCAGACCCAGCTCGCGACCTTTTTCGGTCAGACGCAGGTCAGCGTTGTCCTCACGCAGAATCAGACGGTACTCGGCACGGGAAGTGAACATGCGGTACGGCTCTTGGGTACCGAGGGTGATCAGGTCGTCGACCAAAACGCCGATGTAGGCTTCATCGCGACGCGGGCACCAGGCTTCTTTGCCCTTGGCGCGCAGTGCGGCGTTGGCGCCAGCGAGCAAACCTTGGGCGCCAGCTTCTTCGTAGCCGGTGGTGCCGTTGATTTGCCCGGCGAAGAACAGACCGCCGATGACTTTGGTTTCCAGGCTGTACTTCAGGTCGCGTGGATCGAAGTAGTCGTACTCGATCGCATAACCCGGACGCACGATGTGCGCGTTTTCCATGCCACGGATCGATTGCACGATCTGCAATTGCACGTCGAACGGCAAGCTTGTGGATATCCCGTTCGGATACAGCTCATGGGTGGTCAAACCTTCCGGTTCGATAAACACCTGATGGCTTTCCTTGTCGGCAAAGCGATGGATCTTGTCTTCGATCGACGGGCAGTAGCGCGGGCCGATGCCTTCGATTTCACCAGCGGCGGAATACATCGGCGAACGATCGAGGTTCGCCGCGATGATTTCGTGGGTGCGGGCGTTTGTGTGAGTAATCCAGCAACTGACCTGACGTGGATGCTGTTCTTTGTTGCCCATGAACGACATCACCGGAATCGGCGTATCGCCGGGTTGCTCGGTCATCACCGAGAAATCCACAGACTTGCCGTCGATACGCGGCGGTGTGCCGGTTTTCAGGCGACCGACACGCAGTGGCAGTTCACGCAGACGGTGAGCCAGGGCGATCGACGGCGGATCACCGGCGCGACCGCCGGAGAAATTCTGCAAACCGATGTGGATAAGTCCGCCGAGGAACGTACCGGTGGTCAACACCACGGAATCGGCGAAAAAGCGCAGACCCATTTGCGTGACAACACCACGGACTTGTTCCTGCTCGACGATCAGGTCGTCAGCCGCTTGTTGAAATATCCACAGGTTTGGTTGGTTTTCCAGAATTTCGCGGACAGCGGCTTTGTACAGAATCCGGTCGGCTTGCGCACGGGTCGCCCGTACGGCTGGGCCTTTGCGGCTGTTCAACACGCGAAACTGGATGCCGCCCAAATCGGTGGCCGTTGCCATCGCGCCGCCGAGGGCATCGATTTCCTTGACCAGATGGCTTTTGCCAATACCACCGATGGCCGGGTTGCAACTCATGGCACCGAGGGTTTCCACGTTATGCGTCAGCAACAGGGTTTTTGCCCCCATACGTGCTGAGGCCAGTGCTGCCTCGGTACCGGCATGACCGCCGCCGATGACGATCACTTCAAAACGGGAAGGGAAATCCACCACGCACCTCGTGCCTGCTTAAGTAGGTAATTCAGGAATAGTTTGAGATCAGGTTTCTGAACCTGGTCGACAAGTATAGGGACTTCGCCCTTCCTAAAGAACCCTTTGCACAAAATTTAACCAGCTGTGGAGAACTCGAGGTTAAAAGAATAAAAAAGAGAGAAATTTATAAAACCTTTGTTTTTATGTTTATTCTTACTGAGCCACCTTTCTGTGGATAGATTGCTACAGGCCTTTATATTCAATGTGTACAGAGTTTTAAAACCCTGTGCTCATGTGCTAATGAGGCCCTTGGATAACCGCTGTAAGCCTGTGGATGAAAGGGAAGGTTATCCACAGAGGGGTTTATGTCCAGTTTTTAAGCCCTGTTATCAACCGACCTCAGTGGCAGTTATTCACAGGGCTTAATCCACAGAAAAAACGATACAGCAGCTTTTTCAGCGCGCAAAAAAAACACCAGCGAGGGTTCGCTGGCGACAAAGAAGCTGATGGAGGTAAGTGCGAGGGCTATTGTGAGAGAACGTAACAGGGGCTAATAATAGGCATTATCATTAACTCATCAGTTTTCCCTATGTCCCTACCCGCCCACACCGCTGCGATTGAGCAAATCTACGAGCAACATCATTCGTGGCTATATGGATGGCTCAAGGGAAAATTGCATGACGCCTGCGATGCCGCCGATGTGGCGCATGACACGTTTGTGCGGATTCTGGCGGCCCGCAATGCCGCGCAGATTCGCGAGCCACGGGACTATCTGGCGACAATTGCACGCGGTCTGGTGATTGATCGTTATCGCAGACAGGCTATCGAAGCAGCATATTTGCAGACCCTGGCGGCTCGACCGGAAGCCACCGCCATCAGCGAGGAAGACAAGGCGCTGATCATCGAAACTCTGGTCGCTGTGGATAAAGCCTTGGCCGGGCTCGGCGCCAGAAGCCAACAGATTTTCATGCTGTCGCAGATCGATGGCCTGACTTATCAACAGATCGCCCTGCAGCTGAAGGTTTCTCTGACCACGGTGAAGAAACACATGATCCGCTCCCTGACGGAATGTGCCCTGGTCATGGCGCAGCGTTGATGGCCATCGCCCCCAACCGTCAGGTTTTCGAAGCGGCCGCCAGTTGGTATGTGCAGTTTCAAACGGATCCGCCGACGCTCGCCGAACAGAAGGCCTGGCAGCTGTGGATAGATAGCGACCCGGCACATCTGGCGGCGTGGAACCAGATGGAACAAATGCAACGCCACCTCGGCACACTACCGCAGGATCTGAAACGTCGGGCACTGAACACCGGTCAGCAACGCCGTCAGGTGCTGAAACTGTTGCTGCTCGGGGCGGGGACGGGGTTCGTTGGCTGGAATGTTCAGCATCACGCTTCCTTGGGGAATGTTTGGGCGGACTATAAAACCGGGGTTGGTCAGCTTCGCAATATCGCATTGGCGGATGGCAGCCAGATTCAGCTCAACACCGACACTGCCATTGACGTGTCTTTCGACCCGGTACAGCGGCTGATTCGCCTGCGCTCGGGCGAAATCCTGATCCAAACCGGAAAGCTTGGCGATCAACGACCCTTTTTCGTCGAAACCCGTGATGGCCGGATACAAGCCTTGGGCACTCGATTCTCCGTCCACCAGTTCCCGGGTTCTACCCGCGTGGGGGTGCTGGAAAATCGGGTCAGCGTTCAACCGGGGGATTCATCAACAGCCGCCATTATTCTGAATGCAGGGGAAGGCGCTGACTTCGATAGCCGGCATATCGGACTCATTCATCCCTTCCAACCCTCGGAAGTGGCATGGACCAACGGCCAATTGATCGTCCTCAATGCACGTTTGGGCGATGTGATCGAAGAATTGGGCCGTTATCGCAGCGGGGTTTTGCACTGCGACGCGCGCGCCCGGGATCTGCGGGTATCCGGCACCTTTCGGCTCGACTCCACCGATGCCGTTCTGGCCAATCTCCAGGCCTCGTTACCGATCAACGTCCGCTACTTCACCCGTTACTGGGTCTCGATCAGCCACAACGTCTGATCGAAAATCACCTGGGGAAAAATAAATTGAAACCAAGGTTATCTTTTTTTGCCCTGACCCGGCCCTACAGGTAATCGCGATAAACGCGGCTCTTCGCCACCTTCAGGGCTTATCCACACATGCGTCTTCCCACGTTCCGTCAGCGTTTTTCCCACCACTGCATTGCCTACAGCCTACTGATGACCAGTGCCGCGCCTTGCCTGGTAATGACCAATAACGCCTTCGCGGCGATGGCCGCCCAGCGCTACACCATTGCTGCCGGCCCGCTGGACAATGCGTTGAGCCAGTTCGCCTCTGCTTCGAACGTGATTCTGTCGTTCTCGCCGCAACAGACCAGCCGTTTACGCAGTGCGGGACTGAACGGCAACTTCACCGTCGAACAGGGATTCTCCCAACTGCTGCAAGGCTCGGGGTTGCAAGCCATACCGCAGGCGCCTAGCAGCTACATTCTGCAGGCGCTGCCCACTGGTGACTCGCTGGAACTGGCCCCGACCAACATCAACGGGCAATTAGCCAACCCGATGAACCTGGATTACGCCGCCGACGTTGGCTACAAGGCGCAAAGCAGCCGGATTGGTACGAAAACCAGCACACCGTTGTCGGAAACGCCACGCTCGGTGTCAGTCGTAACCGCGCAACGCATGAAAGATCAGAAATCCCAGACGCTCACCGAGGTGCTTGGCTACGTCCCGGGGATCTTTGCCCCTCCGTTTGCCGCCGGCGACAGTCTGGCCGGAGATCTGTTTTTCATACGGGGTTTCAATGCCACCGATTACGGCTACGGTCTGTTGCGCGATGGACTACGCGTACAGGGCAACCGCTATGACACCAGCACCGAGCCTTATGGTCTTGAGCGAGTGGAGATTTTCCGCGGCCCGTCTTCTCTGCTGTACGGGGAAAACGCTCCCGGCGGTCTGGTCAATCTGGTGAGCAAACGCCCGACCGCCGCGCCACAAGGCGAAGTGCAATTGGGTTATGGCTCGAATAATCGTAGGCAGATCGGCGTCGATGTCTCCGGTCCACTCAATAACAGCGGTAATGTTCTCGGGCGGGTGGTGATGCTCGGGCGCAAGTCGGACACCCAGACCGATCATGTCCCGGATGACCGGATCTACATCGCGCCATCGCTGACTCTGAATTTCGACGATTTCAATACGCTGACCCTACTGGCCAACTACCAGAAGGATCACACCAACATGGAACTTGGCCTACCGGCCGCCGGGACTTTGCTGACCAACCCCAACGGCAAGTTATCCAAGGGCACAATGCTCGGCGATCCGGACTGGAATACCTTCGAACGGGAAACCTGGAGCACCGGTTACGAGTTCAGTCACTCGTTCAACGACGACTGGCAGTTCCGGCAGAACTCGCGCTACATGCAGTCGCGCATTACCCGCCACGAAACCTGGCCGGGCAACCTCAACAATGCCGGTTTCGGCACACGCCTGAACATGACGGCCTACGATCGCTACAACAAATCGATGGTGTATTCGCTGGATAACCAACTGGAAGGCAAATTCCAGGTCGGCGGTCTGGAAAATACCGTGCTATTCGGCGCCAGCTACGACCGCACTTCCTTCAATCAAGACTGGGATGCCGGCGTCGTCGGGCCGATCGATGTGTATAACCCGGTGTACCTGCGCGACCCTACCACACCGATTGCGGTGCAAAACACCTTGCTCGAGCAGCAGATGAAAGGGGTTTATGCACAGATCCAGAGCAAGTACGACCATTGGTTGTTTCTGCTCGGCGGTCGTCAGGATTGGGTCGACAGTGATTTCCGCGACAAGGTGGCCCAGTCGAGTGACATCAGCTCCGAGGATAAGAAATTCACTTATCAGGGCGGCGTGATGTACCAGTTCGACAACGGCATGACGCCGTATGTCAGCTACTCGACCTCGTTCGTGCCGGTGCAGCAGATTTCCAACGCCGGCGCACCGCTTGATCCGATCACCAGCAGCCAATATGAAGTGGGCCTGAAATACGAGCCGATCGGCTGGGACACAGCGTTCACTGCTTCGGTGTACGACCTGCGCAAAAAGGACGACACCTACTTCGACGCCACCACGTCGAGCTATCGCCAAGTGGGCGAAAGCCGTTCCAAGGGTGTAGAGCTGGAACTTAACAGCAATCTGACGCAGAACCTCAACGTCACGGCGGCCTACACCTACACCGACGCGCGAATCACCAAGGATGCCGCGACGTCATTGGTCAAAGGCCATCAGATGACCGGCGTGCCGCGTAATCAGGCCTCGGACCTGGGCGAAATACCGATTCCTCGATGGCGATCTGAAAGGTTTGTATGTGGGTGGCGGTGTGCGTTACTTCGACAGTGCCTTCGCCTACACCTCGCCTTCTCTGTACGGAAAGCTGGATGCCGGCGATGTCACCTTGGTTGATGCGGCGATCGGCTATCAGATCGACACGCACTGGAGCGTGGACCTAAATGCGAAAAACCTGTTCGACAAGGAATATGTGTCGGGATGCAATGATGCCGGCCGCTGCTACTGGGGAGAAGACCGGACCTTGCTCGGTACGGTTTCCTACAACTGGTAAATGAAAAGGGGCTGTGGATAAATTGTCCACAGCCCCTTTGTCATTTGCCAATGCAGAAGCTGGAAAATATCCGACCTAGCAGATCATCGGAGCTGAAGGCACCAGTGATTTCGCCGAGAGAATGCTGGGCTTGACGCAGATCTTCCGCCAATAACTCTCCGGCGCCAGCCAAGGTCAGCTGGGCGCGGCCGTGTTCCAACGCTGCACTGGCGTGGCGCAAGGCTTCAAGATGCCGGCGACGTGCGCTGAAACTGCTTTCCGAGGTCTGCTCGTAACCCATACAGGCTTTGAGATGGTCACGCAGCAGGTCAAGGCCTTCACCGGCCGACTTGGCGCTGAGGCTGATCGTCACATGGCCGTCTTCACTGGTTTTCAGGGCAATGGCTTCGCCGGTCAAATCGGCTTTGTTGCGGATCAGGGTGACCTTCGCCGGATCTGGTCGGGTTTCAAGGAATTCCGGCCATAGGGCAAAGGGATCCAGCGCTTCCGGCGCAGTGGCGTCGACCACCAACAACACCCGATCAGCCTCGCCAATGGCTTTCAATGCGCGCTCGACCCCGATCTTTTCCACATGATCATCGGTATCGCGCAGTCCGGCCGTATCGACAACGTGCAGTGGCATACCATCAATGTGGATATGTTCGCGCAGGATGTCGCGGGTCGTACCGGCAATTTCGGTAACGATGGCGGCTTCACGACCGGCCAAGGCATTCAACAGACTGGACTTGCCGGCATTCGGACGACCGGCGATCACCACAGTCATACCATCGCGCAGCAACGCACCCTGCCCGGCTTCTCGCAGTACTGTGGATAACTCGACGCGCACTTTGTCGAGCATGCTCAGCACATGGCCATCGGCAAGGAAGTCGATTTCTTCTTCCGGGAAGTCGATGGCGGCTTCGACGTAGATACGCAAACCGATCAGTTGCTCGGTCAAGTTATGCACACGCTGGGAAAACGCACCCTGCAAGGAACGCAGAGCATTGCGCGCAGCCTGTGCAGAACTGGCTTCGATCAAATCGGCAATCGCCTCGGCCTGGGTCAGGTCGAGCTTGTCATTGAGGAAGGCGCGTTCGCTGAATTCACCAGGACGGGCCAAGCGACATCCCAGTTCCAGGCAGCGTTTGAGCAACATATCCAGAACGATCGGGCCGCCGTGGCCTTGCAGTTCTAGCACGTCTTCACCGGTGAACGAGTTCGGCCCCGGGAAATACAGCGCCAGACCTTCATCGAGGACTTGCTGGTCGTCGCTGAAAAACGGGCCGTAATGGGCGTAACGCGGTTTCAGTTCGCGGCCGCTGATGGCTTTCGCTGCAACGCTGGCCAACGGCCCGGAAATACGAACGATGCCCACACCACCACGGCCTTGAGCGGTGGCGACAGCGGCGATGGTTTCACGAGGTGCGCTCATTGACCGGTATCCAGACAAAAATGACAGATAGCAAAACGCCCCACTAGGGGGCGTTTTGAGTGGTTATCCACAGTGTAAATCAAGCAGCGGCTTGG
Organism: Pseudomonas sp. MC6; assembly: GCF_054790575.1. Classification (NCBI taxonomy): domain Bacteria; kingdom Pseudomonadati; phylum Pseudomonadota; class Gammaproteobacteria; order Pseudomonadales; family Pseudomonadaceae; genus Pseudomonas; species Pseudomonas sp. MC6. The sequence goes on along the minus strand of NZ_CP186504.1, from coordinate 5,059,739 downwards.
GTAGCCCGTTCGATTTTACGTGTGATGTACCACTGTTGTGCAATCGACAGGCAGTTGTTCACAACCCAGTACAGCACCAGACCTGCCGGGAACCACAGGAAGAAGAAGGTGAAGATGATTGGCATCATTTTCATGACCTTCGCCTGCATCGGATCCGGAGGAGTCGGGTTCAGCTGCTGCTGGATGAACATGGTTGCGCCCATGATGATCGGCAGAATGAAGAACGGATCCTTGATCGACAGGTCAGTGATCCACAGCATGAACGGCGCTTGGCGCATTTCCACGCTTTCCAGCAGAACCCAGTACAGAGAAAGGAAAACCGGCATCTGCACGAGGATCGGCAAGCAGCCGCCCAGCGGATTGATCTTCTCTTTCTTGTACAGCTCCATCATGGCTTGCGACATTTTCTGCCGGTCGTCGCCATGTTGCTCTTTCAGAGCAGCCAGTTTCGGCGCAACGGCACGCATACGCGCCATCGATTTGTAGCTGGCAGCCGACAGAGGGAAGAAAATACCCTTGATCAGCATGGTCAGGAAAATGATCGACCAGCCCCAGTTACCGACAATGGCGTGAATGTGTTGCAGCAGCCAGAAGATTGGCTGAGCAATGAACCACAGAATGCCGTAGTCGACGGTCAGTTCCAGACCTGGGGACAACTCTTTCAGCACAGCCTGGCTTTTCGGACCGGCGTAAAGGATAGCGCTGGTTTCAACTTTGGCACCCGGTGCAGCGGTCAGTGTTGGACCTGTGTAACCGATGATGTAGTTGCCTTTGCTGTCTTTACGGGTCTGGACGATGTTGTTTTCGCCCTTTGCCGGAATCCACGCAGTCACGAAGTAGTGCTGTAGCCAGGCTACCCAACCACCGGTGACGGTTTCTTTCAGTTGTGCCTTGTCCATGTCCTTCATGGACACTTTCTTGTACGGCTCCGAACTTGTCCACAGGGCAGCGCCCAGATAAGTTGCGGTGCCAGTAGCGGTTGTGGACGAAGGATCAGCGCTAGCATCGCGCTTCAACTGCGCGAACATCGCGCCATTCCAGGGCTGAGCGCTCTGGTTATCCACAATGTAGGAAACGGCTACGTCATACAGGCCACGTTTCAGAGTGAAACGCTTGATGTAATTGACGCCGTCCTTGCTGAACTTCAGGTCTACGACCAGTTGGTCCTGACCGTCAGCCAGTTGATAAGTCTTCTTCTCCGAGGAGTAGACCGGACGACCGGCCGGATTTGCATCCGGGCCATTGGTGCCGATCAGACCGCTTTGTGCCAGATACACACGTTCGCCGCCGTTATCGAACAGCTGGAACGGAACATCAGGACGATCCTGACGACGTGGATACAGAGGCAAGGTCAATTGAGCAACATCACCACCTTGTGGATCGATCGCGAGATCGAGCACGTCGGTTTTGATCTGGATCAGATCCTTGCTGGCGGCTACCGGCGTTTCGGCAGGTGCACTGGTATCGCTAGCGGCACGCGGAATATCGTCACTGGCTGCAGCATTATTGCCAGTGGCGGTGTCCGGCAAACCGGATGTAGTCGTACTGGAAGCAACATTCTGAGTCGGCAGGGCAGCCTGACCATAGTCCTGGTTCCATTTAAGGACCATAACGTAGGCCACGATTGCCAGGGCGACGATCAGGATCGTGCGTTTGATATCCATGATTACTCGGCCATCGAAGAAGAACGGGAGGTAGGGATAGGTGGAACCGGGTCATAACCACCGGGATTCCACGGATGACAGCGACCTAAACGACGAAAGGCCAGCCAGCCACCGCGCAGAAGGCCATGATTTTCGATGGCTTCTAACGCGTAGCAGGAACAACTGGGGTAGAAACGACAGTGGTTGGCCATTAAAGGACTAATGGCATAGCGATAAAACTGGATCGGAACGAGGGCCAGTTTACGCATCTGGACTGTCTACCCCTACAGTTTCGGTTTTGACTTCTGGAACTGGCTTGCTGCGTGCCAGACGCTTCCAGAGCTTGCCGAAATGCTGAATCAATTCGGGGTTTTCTACATCGCCCAGACCTTTGCGCGCGACGATAACGATGTCCCAGCCGACCAGTGAATCCTGGTGCAGACGGAACGATTCGCGCATCAAACGTTTGAGGCGATTGCGCTCAACGGAGAGCTTTACGCTCTTTTTCCCGATAACCAGCCCGAGACGGGGGTGATCAAGATCGTTGTTGCGTGCAAGGAGCAGGAGATTTTTCCCCGGAACCTTGCCGGTAGGGGAGTCAAAGACTGCCTTGAAATGCCGGGGAGTAAGCAGACGCTTTTCCCGACTGAAGTCCTGACTCACCTCCAGTACCGGATTATCAAACTGCCAGACGCGCACGACCTTTGGCGCGGCGACGCGACAGGACTGCACGGCCGTTCTTGGTAGCCATGCGAGCACGGAAACCGTGGGTACGGGCGCGTTTGATAGTGCTTGGTTGGAAAGTACGTTTCATGTCGTGTTACCTGGTTCGTCCACAACGGGCCGGAATGGCCCCCGTTTTAAGAGACCGGGGATTCTAGAGAAAGCAAGCCTTCAGGTCAATTTCCAACCAGCGTTTCCTTATAAATAGATCTCAAGGTGTTCTTTGCCTGATCACCTGCTCGTCATACATAAAAATAAAGAAGGGAATTATTTAAAGCTTTTCTGTAAAGCTTATAAAAGCTAGGCACACCTTCTTCTGTGGATAAGTAGCATTAGGCCTTGTCTGACGTGATGTACAGAGAATGACAACTACAGTGGAAAACCGTGTTCAGCCTGTGCTGCGCTGTCGGATAACCTGTGTGTGGAATGGCCTGTTATCCACAGGCCTGTTATCCACCGAGTTCAACCCCCAGTTGTCCAGTGCCCTTAGAGGTGGTTATCCACAGAGCTTATTCACACACCGTTGGTCGCCTTTTTCTGATTCAACGCATTGATAAATCATGGACACCGGGCAACCTGCATGTGGATAAGTGGGCGGCTCGCCGCTACAATGGCCGCTTGTTTTTGCCTCACCGGCTTTCAACTTAGGGGATATCCGTGTCAGTGGAACTTTGGCAGCAGTGCGTGGAGCTTTTGCGCGAGGAGCTGCCTGCCCAACAATTCAACACCTGGATCCGTCCACTACAGGTCGAAGCCGAAGGCGACGAGTTGCGCGTCTACGCACCGAACCGTTTTGTGCTGGACTGGGTCAACGAAAAGTACCTGGGCCGCGTCCTTGAACTGCTGGATGAGCACGGCAACGGCATGGCGCCTGCGCTTTCCTTATTAATAGGCAGCAAACGCAGTTCCGCTCCGCGTGCAGCACCGAACGCGCCGCTTGCAGCCGCGCAGGTTTCCCAGCAGGCCCAGGCAAATGCCACGCCTGTGAGTACGCCGGCACCCACGCAGACGCCAGCGCCGGCAGCCAAGCGTTCGACGCAGAAAAGCCCTGAAGTCAGCGATGAGCCGTCTCGCGACAGTTTCGACCCGATGTCCGGTGCCGCTTCGCAGCAAGCCCCGGTCCGCGCCGAACAGCGCACCGTGCAGGTCGAAGGCGCGCTCAAGCACACCAGTTACCTGAACCGCACCTTCACCTTCGAAAACTTCGTCGAAGGTAAATCCAACCAGCTCGCACGCGCGGCGGCCTGGCAAGTGGCGGACAACCCCAAGCACGGCTACAACCCACTGTTCCTTTATGGTGGCGTTGGTTTGGGTAAGACTCACTTGATGCACGCGGTGGGTAACCATCTGTTAAAGAAGAACCCGAATGCCAAGGTCGTGTATCTGCATTCCGAGCGTTTCGTGGCCGACATGGTCAAGGCACTGCAGCTGAACGCGATCAATGAGTTCAAGCGTTTCTACCGTTCGGTGGATGCTCTGTTGATCGACGACATTCAGTTCTTCGCCCGCAAAGAGCGCTCGCAAGAAGAGTTTTTCCACACCTTCAACGCCCTGCTTGAAGGTGGCCAGCAGGTCATTCTCACCAGTGACCGCTACCCGAAAGAAATCGAAGGCCTTGAAGAGCGCCTCAAATCCCGCTTCGGCTGGGGCCTGACGGTTGCCGTCGAGCCGCCGGAACTGGAAACCCGCGTGGCGATCTTGATGAAGAAGGCCGACCAGGCCAAAGTCGACTTGCCGCACGACGCCGCGTTCTTCATTGCCCAGCGCATTCGCTCCAACGTCCGTGAGCTGGAAGGCGCGCTTAAACGCGTGATCGCCCACTCGCACTTCATGGGCCGCGACATCACCATCGAGCTGATTCGCGAATCCCTGAAAGACCTGTTGGCGTTGCAGGACAAACTGGTCTCTGTGGATAACATTCAGCGCACCGTCGCCGAGTACTACAAGATCAAGATCTCGGACTTGCTGTCCAAGCGCCGTTCGCGCTCGGTAGCGCGTCCGCGTCAGGTGGCCATGGCCTTGTCCAAGGAACTGACCAACCACAGCCTGCCGGAAATCGGCGATGTGTTTGGCGGCCGCGATCACACCACCGTGTTGCACGCCTGTCGCAAGATCAACGAACTTAAGGAATCCGACGCGGACATCCGCGAGGACTACAAGAACCTGCTGCGTACACTGACTACTTGATGAACACCAGCGCAGCTTATTAAGGCAAGGGACTAGACCATGCATTTCACCATTCAACGCGAAGCCCTGTTGAAACCCCTGCAACTGGTCGCAGGCGTCGTCGAGCGCCGACAGACCTTGCCGGTACTCTCCAACGTGCTGCTGGTTGTCGAAGGCCAGCAACTGTCGCTGACCGGTACCGACCTGGAAGTCGAGCTGGTCGGTCGTGTGCAACTTGAAGAGCCGGCTGAAACAGGTTCCATCACCGTGCCTGCGCGCAAGCTGATGGATATCTGCAAAAGCTTGCCCAACGATGCGCTGATCGACATCAAGGTCGACGAGCAGAAGCTGGTCGTAAAGGCTGGCCGTAGTCGCTTCACCCTGTCGACCCTGCCAGCCAACGATTTCCCGACCGTTGAAGAAGGTCCGGGCTCGCTGACCTGCAGCCTGGAGCAAAGCAAACTGCGTCGCCTGATCGAACGCACCAGCTTCGCCATGGCTCAGCAGGACGTGCGTTACTACCTCAACGGCATGCTGCTGGAGGTGTCCGAAGGCATCATCCGCGCCGTGGCCACCGACGGTCACCGTCTGGCCATGTGCTCGATGAAAGCCGATATCGGCCAGCCGGATCGCCATCAGGTGATCGTGCCGCGCAAAGGTATTCTCGAACTGGCACGTCTGCTCACCGAGCCGGACGGCAATGTCAGTATCGTATTGGGCCAGCACCACATCCGCGCCACTACCGGCGAATTCACCTTCACCTCGAAACTGGTCGACGGCAAGTTCCCGGACTACGAGCGCGTTCTGCCAAAGGGCGGCGACAAGCTGGTACTGGGCGATCGTCAGGCTCTTCGTGAAGCATTCAGCCGTACCGCGATTCTGTCCAACGAGAAGTACCGTGGTATCCGTCTGCAGCTGGCCAGTGGTCAGTTGAAGATCCAGGCCAACAACCCGGAGCAGGAAGAAGCGGAAGAAGAAGTGGGCGTTGAATACAACGGCGGCTCGCTGGAAATCGGCTTCAACGTGAGCTACTTGCTCGACGTGCTGGGCGTGATGACTACCGAGCAGGTTCGTCTGATCCTGTCCGACTCCAACAGCAGTGCGCTGGTGCAAGAGTCCGACAACGACGATTCGGCTTACGTTGTCATGCCGATGCGTCTGTAATCAGCTGACCCTGGATGTCCTTAAGTCGTGTTTCGGTCACCGCGGTGCGCAATCTGCACCCGGTGACCTTCTCCCCCTCCCCCCGCATCAACATTCTTTACGGCGCTAACGGCAGCGGCAAAACCAGTGTTCTGGAAGCCATTCATCTGCTGGGGCTTGCCCGTTCGTTTCGTAGCACGCGGCTGTTGCCGGTCATCCAGTATGAGCAACTTGCCTGTACCGTGTTCGGTCAGGTCGAATTGGCCGAGGGTGGGCATAGCGCTTTGGGCATCTCGCGCGATCGTCAGGGTGAGTTCCAGATCCGCATCGACGGCCAGAACGCCCGTAGTGCTGCGCAACTGGCGGAGATCCTGCCGCTGCAGTTGATCAACCCCGACAGCTTCCGTCTGCTCGAAGGCGCGCCGAAGATTCGTCGGCAGTTTCTCGACTGGGGCGTGTTCCACGTCGAGCCGCGCTTCATGGCCACCTGGCAGCGTTTGCAGAAGGCCTTGCGCCAGAGAAACTCATGGCTGCGGCATGGTACACTTGACGCCGTTTCGCAAGCGGTTTGGGACAGGGAACTGTGCCAGGCCAGCGCTGAAATCGATGAATACCGCCGCGCTTACATCAAAGCCTTGAAACCAGTCTTTGAACAAACCTTGAGCGAACTGGTTGAGCTCGAAGGTTTGACGCTCAGCTATTACCGAGGCTGGGACAAAGACCGGGAATTGAGCGCCGTACTGGCTGGTTCCGTACAACGGGATCAGCAAATGGGTCATACCCAGGCCGGACCGCAACGGGCTGATTTGCGTCTTAGATTGGGCGCGCACAATGCCGCGGACATTTTGTCCCGGGGTCAGCAGAAGTTGGTGGTCTGTGCACTGCGGATTGCCCAAGGGCATCTGGTCAGCCAGGCCCGCCGCGGTCAGTGTATTTATCTGGTGGATGATTTGCCGTCCGAGCTGGACGAGGGCCACCGTCGCGCGCTGTGCCGCTTGCTGGAAGACTTACGCTGCCAGGTGTTCATCACCTGTGTAGATCACGAATTATTGAGGGAAGGCTGGCAGACGGAAACGCCAGTCGCTCTGTTCCACGTGGAACAGGGCCGTATCACCCAGACCCACGACCATCGGGAGTGAAGGCATTGAGCGAAGAAAATACGTACGACTCAACGAGCATTAAAGTGCTGAAAGGCCTGGATGCCGTACGCAAACGTCCCGGTATGTACATTGGCGACACCGATGATGGCAGCGGTCTGCACCACATGGTGTTCGAGGTGGTCGACAACTCGATCGACGAAGCCCTCGCCGGCCACTGCGACGACATCAGCATCATCATCCACCCGGATGAGTCCATCACCGTTAAAGACAACGGCCGTGGCATCCCGGTAGACGTGCACAAAGAGGAAGGCGTTTCCGCCGCCGAGGTCATCATGACTGTCCTCCACGCTGGCGGTAAGTTCGACGACAACTCCTACAAAGTTTCCGGCGGTCTGCACGGTGTGGGTGTGTCGGTAGTGAACGCACTGTCCGAAGAGCTGGTACTGACCGTTCGCCGCAGCGGCAAGATCTGGGAACAGACTTACGTCCATGGCGTACCTCAGGCGCCGATGGCCATCGTTGGCGACAGCGAAACCACCGGTACCCAGATCCACTTCAAGGCTTCCAGCGAAACCTTCAAGAACATTCATTTCAGCTGGGACATCCTGGCCAAGCGTATTCGTGAACTGTCCTTCCTCAACTCCGGTGTCGGCATCGTCCTCAAGGATGAGCGCAGCGGCAAGGAAGAGCTGTTCAAGTACGAAGGCGGTCTGCGTGCGTTCGTTGAATACCTGAATACCAACAAGACTGCGGTCAACCAGGTGTTCCACTTCAACATCCAGCGTGAAGACGGCATCGGCGTGGAAATCGCCCTGCAGTGGAACGACAGCTTCAACGAGAACCTGTTGTGCTTCACCAACAACATTCCTCAGCGCGACGGCGGCACTCACCTGGTGGGCTTCCGTTCGGCACTGACGCGTAACCTAAACAACTACATCGAGCAGGAAGGTCTGGCGAAGAAGCATAAAGTCGCCACCACCGGTGATGATGCCCGTGAAGGCCTGACCGCGATCATCTCGGTAAAAGTGCCGGATCCGAAGTTCAGCTCGCAGACCAAAGACAAGCTGGTGTCTTCCGAAGTGAAGACCGCGGTCGAGCAGGAGATGGGCAAGTACTTCTCCGACTTCCTCCTGGAAAACCCGAACGAAGCCAAGCTGGTTGTCGGCAAGATGATCGATGCCGCCCGTGCCCGTGAAGCGGCGCGCAAAGCTCGTGAGATGACCCGCCGCAAAGGCGCGCTGGACATCGCCGGCCTGCCAGGCAAGCTCGCTGACTGCCAGGAAAAAGACCCGGCACTGTCCGAACTTTACCTCGTGGAAGGTGACTCTGCGGGCGGCTCTGCCAAGCAGGGACGTAACCGCAAGACCCAGGCGATCCTGCCGTTGAAGGGCAAGATCCTCAACGTCGAGAAAGCCCGTTTCGACAAGATGATCTCTTCCCAGGAAGTGGGCACCTTGATTACAGCACTGGGATGCGGTATCGGTCGCGACGAATACAACATCGACAAGCTGCGCTATCACAACATCATCATCATGACCGATGCTGACGTCGACGGTTCGCACATCCGTACCCTGTTGCTGACCTTCTTCTTCCGTCAGTTGCCGGAGCTGATCGAGCGCGGCTATATCTACATCGCCCAGCCGCCGCTGTACAAGGTCAAGAAAGGCAAGCAAGAGCAATACATCAAAGACGACGACGCCATGGAAGAGTACATGACGCAGTCGGCCCTGGAAGATGCGAGCCTGCACCTGAACGAAGAAGCCCCGGGCATTTCCGGTGAAGCGCTTGAGCGTCTGGTGAACGACTTCCGCATGGTGATGAAGACCCTCAAGCGTCTGTCGCGCCTGTACCCGCAGGAGCTGACCGAGCACTTCATCTACCTGCCGGCCGTGAGCCTGGAAAAGCTTGGCGACCACGCAGCGATGCAAGAGTGGCTGGCTCAGTACGAAGCGCGTCTGCGCACCGTGGAAAAGTCCGGTCTGGTTTACAAGGCCAGCCTGCGTGAAGACCGTGAACGTGGCGTTTGGCTGCCAGAGGTCGAACTGATCTCCCATGGCCTGTCAAACTACGTCACCTTCAACCGCGACTTTTTCGGCAGCAACGACTACAAGACCGTCGTCACCCTCGGTGCTCAACTGAGCACCCTGCTCGACGAAGGCGCGTACATCCAGCGTGGCGAGCGCAAGAAAGCGGTCACTGAGTTCAAGGAAGCACTCGACTGGCTGATGGCAGAAAGCACCAAGCGCCACACCATTCAGCGATACAAAGGTCTGGGCGAAATGAACCCGGATCAGCTTTGGGAAACCACCATGGACCCAAGCGTGCGCCGCATGCTGAAAGTCACCATCGAAGACGCCATTGGCGCAGACCAGATCTTCAACACCCTGATGGGTGATGCGGTCGAACCTCGCCGTGATTTCATCGAGAGCAATGCGCTGGCGGTTTCGAACCTGGATTTCTGATCCGGTTGCAGGATCCCGGAAGCGACTGTATTTCACGATCAGTTGCTTTCGTTGCCCCGATAAAAAAGGCCAACCCCTGTGGGTTGGCCTTTTTTTGTGGGAAAAAAGCGCTCCTCGTCCAAGATTCCCGCCTCATCCAGTTACCTGTCCTGACACTTCGCTTCTAAGCCAGTCAGTGAACTCGGCAATAAATTGTTTCTATTTCCTCATCTACCCAAGAACGTACAAGCAACGCTCTAGGTCGCTGGCTTAAGGTCTCTAAACGGGTTCGGGGCTCTCGGAAATAGAGTCCCAAGCGAGGTAACGGGGATGGATGTCAGGTCTGGAGGCAGCAAAAATGGAATCAGTAATACCTCGCAAACGCGCAGCAATAATCGGATCGGGAAGTATAGGAATCGATTTGATGTACAAGGCGATGCGCTCTCACCATCTGGATCTCAGAATGGTGATAGGACGCAGTTCCAATAGCGAAGGTTTGGCTAGAGCCCGTGAGTTGGGCATTGCTACGTCGTCCGATGGAATTGAGTTTCTGGCGCAACACGCCAATGAGCTCGATATTGTTTTTGACGCGACATCTGCTCAATCACACAGGATTAACGATCAGGTATTTCGCAAGGCTAACCTCCTGGCGATTGACATGACCCCGGCCAAGATTGGCTCGATCTGTGTGCCATCGATCAACCTCGACAGCATCGCCAATGAGCGCAACGTGAATCTGGTTACGTGTGGCGGACAGGCAAGTATTCCGTTGGCCTTTGCGATTGCTCAATCGTTCGAATCTCTGGAGTACATCGAGGTTGCTTCGACCATCGCATCGGACAGCGCCGGTCTGGCGACTCGGGAAAACATTAATCAGTACATTTTGACCACCGAGCAGGCATTACGACACTTTAGCGGTGCGGGCTCGACCAAAGCGGTTCTGAATATCAACCCGGCTAAACCTGGCATCGACATGCAGACGACGGTATTCGCCAAAGGCCGCTACGAATGCATCGAGAAGGTGCGGGCGAGCGTTCGGCAGATGGTTGCCCGTGTTCAACAATATGTACCTGGCTATCAGATGGTTCTGGAACCTATCGAGTCGAAAGGCCACTTGACCATGAGTGTGACGGTACGGGGTAGCGGTGACTACCTTCCCGCCTACGCAGGCAACCTGGACATCATCAACTGCGCCGCGATTGCCGTAGCCGAATTCCACTCTGCCTGTTGGGAGCGTAACGCCGCATGATCACCATTACCGATTGCACCTTGCGTGATGGCAATCATGCTGTCCGGCACCAGCTTTCAAAAGAACAGATTCACCGATATGCAGCGCAGGCCGACGCTGCAGGCATCGATATTATCGAGGTCGACCACGGCAACGGACTTGGCGGTTCTTCGGCACTTCTGGGTATCAGTTGCGTCGATGATCGAGAAATGCTCGAAATTGCCAGATCGGCCATTCAAAACGGACGTTTGGGTATCCACTTCATCCCTGGGCTGGGCAAATCGACAGATCTTGAGATGGCTATCGACGTCGGTGTAGATGTTTTCCGTATAGCCAGCCACTGCACGGAAGCCAACATCACTGCTCCCTACATCGAGTCGGTCAAGAATCAAGGCAAAACCGTATACGGCGTCTTGATGATGACTCATATGGCTGAGCCTGAGTTACTGGCTGAGCAGGCGTCACTCATGGCTGGCTACGGCGCCGATGCGGTCATTCTGATGGACAGTGCAGGTCACCTGACGCCTGACGACGTGCGTTGGCGAATTCAGGCTATCCAGCGGTTAACCGACACCAAGCTTGGCTTCCATGCACACAACAATCTCGGCATGGCAGTTGCCAACTCAATTGCTGCAGTCGAGGAAGGTGCTGAACTGCTGGATGCTTGCATCAAGGGCTTTGGAGCGGGTGCCGGTAATACGCAACTGGAGACCCTGATCGCCGTGTTGAATCGCTTGGGGTATCGGACTCAGTGTTCCTTCGAGGCTGTCGCCGGACTAGCTCGCACTTCGGAACAATATCTCGATTGCCTGACGCCGCACATTGGCGCTGCCAATATCGCTAGTGGCATTTATGGGCTGTTCTCTGGTTTTGCGCCGCATATAAGACGCGCAGCGGAACAGTTCAGCGTGGATGAATTTCGCCTCTATCAATTGTTGGGGCAACGCAAGTTAGTGGCTGGACAGGAAGACATCATCATCGAGACCGCGGCCAAACTTTCTACTGCCAACTGACGCCACTTCAGGAAATAAGTCGATGTCTGTTAATGATAAGCAGGGCCCTCGCGCGCCCATGATTCATGAAAAAGTAACGTATTGGGCGAATGAAACGCCTGATGCGATTGCTGTACGAAGTGCATATGAAACATTGAATTATGCCCAACTTGATCGCGAATCCAGCGCTTTGGCTTCCTATCTTGGTGAGCAAGGAATTCAGGCGGGAGATCTGGTCGGAATATTTCTTCAGCCCTCTGTGTCGACCCTGGTTTGCATCATTGGCATTCTTAAAAGCGGTGCTGCCTATGTGCCGCTGGATATCGCCAATCCGGCTGCCCGACTGACATTGATGATTCAACAGTTGGCGAATCTCAAACTTATCTTCACCTCCGAAAATGCCGCTGATCTGCTGCAGGATCTGCCGATTGCAGTCATCGAAATCGAGTCATTGCGTAAAGACTTGGCAGCAGCTCCGACAGCCACTGCGGTAGTTTCGTCTGCCCGTGAAGACGATCTTTGCTACACCGTATTCACGTCGGGCACCACCGGTATTCCCAAAGCGGTAGCAATCACCCATCGCAGTTGGGCGAACCTGATCAGTTGGCATGTGGATGAATACCGCCTTGACCGCGAAGCCAACGGCATCCTGGTGTCGGCGTTCGGGTTCGATATTTCCCAGCGCAGCCTCGTGACACCTCTGTACTGCGGGGCGGCGATTTCGCTAACCAGCAGTGCTGTATTCGATGGGTATGAGATTGTCGACCTCATTGAGCGTCACCGGATTGGCAGTATTCACCTGGCTCCAAGTTCGCTCTATCTGATCATCCAGGCCGGACAGGCGGGTGATCGTCTCGCCACACTACGGCATCTGTTCATCGGCGGCGAAGCACTGGCTACAGCCCGGGTAATGGAGTGGGCGCGGAAAAAAGGTTCAGCATGCAACCTGATCCATCAGTACGGCGTTGCCGAGTGTACCGATGTTGCCACGTCCTATTCGATGTCCGACTACGAGTCCTATCTGGCCGAAGGTATTCCAATGGGAAGCCCTGTCGGTAATTGCCGGGTCGACATACTTGATGACGAAGATCGGCCTGTGTCGGTCGGCGATATCGGCCAGATCGTTATCTCCGGCATGGGGGTCGGCCGAGGCTATCTGAACAACCTCCCTCTGCAGGCAGAGCGCTTCCGGGAAATATCCATTGATGGCGTTGTACAGCGGGCGTACTTCACCGGTGACTACGCTCGGCGCCTGTCTGAGCACAAGTCTATCTGCCTGGGTCGACGGGATAACCAAATCAAGATCCGAGGCATGCTGGTGAATCTGTCCGAGATCGAGAACGGGGTTCGCAACGCCTTGCCAGCTGCCGAGGACGCGATTGTCCTGAACACTCAAGCCGTACCCGGCCAGGATCCGGAGCTCACTGCCTTCGTGGCGACCGCGGGCGAACTTCCACCGATCCGCGATATCGGTCATCGGCTCGGGAATCTCCTGCCCCGCCATATGCATCCACGCCGCTATGTGGCCTGCAAACAGTTTCCCTTGACCCAGAACGGCAAGATTGATCGCCAGGCTCTTTTGAACCTGGCCTGAACCAAGCGTACGCAACATCCAAAAAAGGAAGCAACACATGAGCCAGATGGACCAAAAAATTTCGGCAACGACTGGATTACCTGCGAGCGCAGTAATCACTGATGACATTCAGAAGGATATCGAGTTCTTCGAAAAAAATGGCTTCATCGGTCCGATCAAACTGTACGAACCGGATGAAGCGGCAGAAATCCTGCGCGCATTACGCGCTGCAAACCATGATCGTTCGCACATTCTTTATGACAACAACATGAACTACGACCGACATTTCGATATTCCCGAACTGTCCCGTCACATCATGCACCCAACGATTCTGAAGTACCTTCGCGGCATTCTGGGGGCCGATCTGCTGTGCTGGCGTTCGGAATGGTTCGCCAAATTTCCAGGCGGGCGAGGTACTGAATGGCACCAGGTTCGCGATTACAGCTATACCGATGGCAACCCACTGATTGTCCCGACTCAGACAGACTGGAACGCCTACATCGATCTGACGGTATGGACCGCGTTCACGCCCGCTACCAAGGAAACGGCCTGCATGCGCTTCCTGCCGGGTTCGCATAAAAAGTATTACTACGATGAGAAGAAAAGCGTCTCCACGGGGCGTAACGGTGAATACCAGCACACCCAGACGGACACCGGTTTCTTCGGTTACGACTTTTCCGAATTCAAGGTCGACCCATCCTGGGACCCTGAAAGTGCAAACCCGGTAGATATGGAACTGCAAGCTGGCGAGTGCGTGATTTTTACGGCGTCCTGCGCACACGCTTCTCACGACAACACCACCGAACGGCAGACCCGTCTGGCTATTTCCGGCCGCTATGTTCCGACCCATGTCCGCGTCTATCCAGATCTGAAGAGCTATAACGCGCATGGCGAAACATTCGACCTCGCTGACTACGCGACGGTGCTCGTATCCGGTGAGGACACCTACGACCACAACAAAATTCGCAATGCCAACAACCGCGGCCAAGAGTTCTCATTCTCTCCGGCAGAGGAGAAAACCCCATGCTGAATGCTATTCACAAGATCTGCTCAGAAGTCCTGAACTACCCGCAACTGGAAATGGATGAGGACTTCTTCGACGTCGGAGGCCATTCCCTGATGATGGCCGAGATCCAACGCCAACTGCATGAGGATCTGAAAGTTCACATCAACATGGAGTCACTGTTCCGAAACTCCTCGGTTATCAAACTGAGTAAGGCCATCCAACCAACGCTGACCGAGCAAACGGCCTAAGCCTGGGCCGGCCTGCGTCAGCTGCGTGGGCCGGCTTATCTGGAGAAAAAATGATGAAAACTTTTGCATTGCTGGAGCAGCCACAAACTGGCGAAGCTGCTGACCTTACCTTCAAGCGAGGCTCGCTGTTTGCCGCGTTCATGAGTCGTGCAACCCAATGCGCGCCGGTCACTGCCGATAAGATCGAGGCGGGCTTGCACCTGAACCGGCTGCTGGAAAATGGTCAAGTGCACTTCAACACACTCGAAGATGGTTCATTCGAGGCATTCTATGGTCCATCCAGCGATGCCACGGTGCAAATCTCGACACAGATTCCATTCTGGTCGGAAAAAATTGTCTCGCGGATTCGAAAGAGCGTGCGTCAATCCCAGGGCGCGATCTGTTCGTTGAAGCTTTTCGATTCGCCAGAGTCCATCGATGTATTCGTCACGGACTGGAGCTCCTGCACAGCAGCCTGCGCCATCGCCGTACACAAATATCACTGGTTCACACGTCGATTGTCCGAACGCCCCGATGCCGACAACTATTTCACCGGTGCCTATGTCCGTAATCCGTTAACTGGCGACCTGATGTCCGTGTGGGTCGCGGACTGGGTCAAGCCCGACTTCGGTACGGGTGCCGTACTGGTTAACCCTGCTCACAACAAGACTGATCTTGAGTTCGCCAAGCAGGTCGGCCTGCCGATTCGGTTCGCCCTCTCTCTCGATGCGCAAGTGGACGAGCACTCGATGCCGACCCCTCCTGTGCTCAAAGCTGGTTTCGCCATCCGCACCGGTTGGCTTGATAGCAAGCCTGCGGCGCAAGTCCACAACGACACAATCAACGTGCTTCTGCGCAAGGGTAGCGCTCGGTTGCACGAAGATAAACGCATCCCTGGCGAAGTGATTGCTCGTATTGAGCAAACTTCGCCAGAGAGGGCAGAACTGTACTGGAG
The DNA here is from genome assembly GCF_054790575.1 of Pseudomonas sp. MC6. NCBI lineage: Bacteria > Pseudomonadati > Pseudomonadota > Gammaproteobacteria > Pseudomonadales > Pseudomonadaceae > Pseudomonas > Pseudomonas sp. MC6. The sequence goes on along the minus strand of NZ_CP186504.1, from coordinate 5,044,542 downwards.
CCCTCAACACGGGACATTCCATCAGGAATCTACCCAAGGATTACCCGTTCGGGTGGATTTCAGTCCGAGTTTTCAGGCAGCGGTGACCACGGTCGCGCATCGCCCGGATCATCTGCAAGTCGACGCGGCAATACAGAAGAAGAATATTGGTGTGCTTGCCGGGCTGATCTTCGATTTGGGTGGATTAGAGGCATTTGTTCCTCTGACGCTGCTTGAGTCCGTCGAGTATGCCGGTAGCCGCAGTGAAGGCGATCCAGCGGTAGACCTTGCGCTTTTGGTTGGGGAAGAACCCGAGAAGGTGCTAGTGATCCGCAAGGCTTTGATCGACCAGATCGACAGTTTCCTCAATGGTTGTCAGAAGCTTTCAGCTCGTTTGGGAGAGAACGGTGCATTGCCGCCTGCTCAAGTGACTACCGCGCTAACCCAAGGCGATCCGGTCTCGGCCTTCCGGACCTTTTACCAATGGCAGAAGCAGATGGTCGCTAACGATGAAGTAGTCGACCAGTCTGCCTACACCTCGATTCTTTCAACATTTGGCCTCAAATCGGCCTGAAACAGGAGATCACGACATGGAAATCTTCCTCTACGCGTTCAGCGTCATGTACAGCCCCGGTCCGGTCAATGTGATGGGCCTGAATGCCGGACTCACGGGGCAGTTTCGTCGCACGGTCGGATTCTTCATCGGCGTAGGCTGCGCGATGTTCGCGTTATTCCTTATTTTTGGTTACACCGGCGAGGCGCTGATTTCTCGCTCCGTACTGCCATACCTGGCGCTCATCGGTGGGCTTTATACCTTGTACCTGGCGTTCAAAGTCTTTACCTCAAAAGTGGTTCTGCCGGGCAAGACCGAAGAGACGCAGTCGCCGGACAAACCACTTACATTCTGGAACGGCTTCTTGATCCAGGCGTTGAATCCAAAAGGGATGATGGTGGTTCTGCCCATCACCACGGTGATGTTCCCGGCTGCCCATGTCACCGGTGCCAGTATCGCGGTGGTATCAACCATGATCGCACTGGGCGGCGCAGGAGCCCCCGGTATCTATTCGCTGCTGGGCGCTGTTCTTGGCAAGCGCATCACCAAAGAGTCTTACTTCAACTTCTTCAATCGGCTGATGGGTATCGCTCTGGCGATCTGTGCGGCTTTCATGCTCTACGACTTCTACGCTCACACGCAAGGACTCTGACATGCACAAGCAACAGCCAGTGATCAATTGGGATACCGTCCCGAGAGAGCAATTGGGCGACTTGATAGTCCGGCAGATCGTCAGCGGTGATGAGCTGATGATGGTCAAGCTGACGATGAAGGCTGGCGCCGTCGTTAAGCATCACAGTCATCCCAACGAACAGATGACTTATATCCTCAAGGGCAAAATCCGCTTCACACACGGGCTGGATATGGAGCAGAGCACAACATTGTGTGCGGGGGACGTTCTGCACTTTCCAGCCAATGTACCGCACGCAGCGGAGTGCCTTGAGGACACGATCGACCTTGATGTGTTTACGCCACCACGCCGCGACTGGTTCACCGCTAATGGCAACGACTATTTCGAACGGCCGGTCGAGGCGAACGATGCGTAACCCACCCTCGACCAGATGGCTGCAGAGAACTGTCCAACCGGCAGCTCGCAGTCGATTGCTGTGTTTTCCGTTCGGCGGCGGCAGCGCCTCGTTCTATAGAGACTGGCAAGCGATGCTGGGCCCGCAAATTGAAGTTTGCGCTATCCAGCTGCCAGGACGGGAAGCACGTTTTGGCGAGCCGTTCATCACGGATATCAATGATCTTTTGCCGCCATTGGTCCACGCTGCCAGCGATCTGTTCGAGCTGCCTTTGCACCTGTTTGGCTACAGCCTGGGTGCTGGCATCGCGCATAAATTCGCTACCTACTGCGATTCTCTCTATCCCAATGCGCGGATAGTTTCGCTTACGGCATGTGCGAGCTCAGCAGCTGCCGCACATCGATTGTGTTCATCAACCATGAACGACGAGCAGTTCATGGAGTACATCATGGGGCTCGGAGGTCTTCCCCACGAAGTGGCGGCTAATCCGGGTTTGCGTGCGATTGCCCTGAGGACCTTGCGTAGCGACTTCAGTCTTTCTGAAAGCATAAATCTTGCTGACGCTGACCCGGTTTCAATACCCGTTCTCGCGATCGGCGGCGATGCCGACCCTTCTGTCCCGATCTCCGGTTTGAAGGCATGGTCTAGCAAGACCACGGAGAATTGTTTCCACCAAGTGTTCCCTGGTGATCACTTTTTCGTTCGTCAGAACCTGCCGGAAGTAATAGACAGCCTGCGAGATTTTATCGCCTTGTAACTCGACTGGATCGCCTTTGAAATGGATTTCATTAACGTGTTTCTCAACGTCACCACAGGTGCATCGTTGATTTTGATGATGCCTGGCCCTACCAACACCTTGCTAATGACATCCGGTTATACCTGTGGCCCAGCCAAAACTTTGCCTCTGATCGCCACCGAAGCATTTGGCTACAGCATTGCAATCAGCGCTTGGGGGTTTGTACTCATAGCATTGTCCGCACGGTATCCGGGCATCGGTACAGCAGTGAAGTTACTGTGCGCGGCCTATCTGGCTTATCTGGCTGTGCGCATTGCCTCGACGAAGCTGCTGGCAAGCGAGTCCCGCCGACCGGCAGTAAGCTCCAGATCATTGCTGACGGCAACGTTGCTCAATCCCAAGGCACTGTTATTTGCCTCTGTGGTGTTTCCGCGAGAAGTTTATGGTACTGCGCAGCTCTACAGTTGGGCGCTGCTGTCCTTCGTCCTGATCGTCGTGCCGATTGGATTCGCCTGGGCCTGGTTGGGGCAGGTCGTACGGACAGCTCCAAGCCATGCCATGCAACTCTGGGTGCCCAAACTGATCGGGCTGTCTCTACTCTCCTTTTCCATTTACCTGACTTGCTCGGCACTCAAATGAAAACTGACGACACACTACAAGTGATCTTTCGTTCCCACGGATCACCTTCCGTGATTGAGTACCAGTCTATGGCGGTCAATGCGTTGGGACCGGGACAAGTGAGAATCCACAATCACGCGATTGGTGTGAATTTTATCGACACCTACTTCCGCTCCGGACTGTACCCTCCTCCTGCGTTGCCCTCAGGGTTGGGCACCGAGGGCGCTGGTACGGTGATTGAATGTGCAGACGATGTGACGCGATTCCGGATTGGTGACAGGGTTGCTTACGTACAATCTTCGCTGGGCGCCTATGCAACACAACACTGGGTGGATCAAAGCCGACTTGTTCACCTGCCGGACGATATCAGCTACGTAACCGCCGCCGGCGGCTTGCTAAAGGGTCTTACCACGATTTGCTTGTTCAATCGGGTCAGTCAGCCGAAAAGCGGGGATACGGTTCTTTTTCATGCCGCAGCCGGTGGCGTGGGCTTGCTGGCCTGCCAATACGCCAAGCGCAAAGGTATTCGCCTGATCGGCGTTGTTTCAACGCAAGCCAAGGCTGAGTTGGCGCGCTCGGCGGGAGCGTGGACGACCCTGCTTGCTGGAGATGACATCGCCGACCAGACAAGGCGGCTAACCGGCGGAAAGGGGGTGCCATTTGTCTACGACTCAGTCGGGCGTTCTACCTGGCAAGCCTCGCTGAATGCCACAGCTTCCTGCGGGCATATCATCAGTTTTGGCAATTCATCAGGGCCCGTTGAAAACGTGGCACTAGCGCAACTGGCACGCGCGGGATCACTAACAGTCAGCCGCCCCATATTGTTCGACTACATCAGCGATTCAGCAGTACTGCAAAGCTATGCGGAGGAATTTTTCCAGTGTTTGCGAGAGGGGATGAAGGTTCAAGTGGGCGCAACCCTGTCGCTTGCGGAAGCCGAGCGAGCACACACGTTGTTGGAAAGTCGTAACACGACTGGATCTATAGTACTCATACCTTAGATGAAAGTTCTGTGCTGGAGAGCAGGTGGCTCTTCAAAAAATCAGAGCACAGTGCTAGCTTCTTGAAAGCTGGGCATGCTTATTATCCTGCCAATTGTCAAACGTTAGACCATCTCGCTAAGGATCAGCACTATGTCAGGAATCTTCAAAAGCCAGGTAGTTCGGCCATGATTGAGCTTCCATCTCCGAAGGATTGGGTACGACATTCGCCTCACACATCAAAACTCGAGCGGTTGGAAGCTTTTTTTAGCGCACATGGTTTTGACCCTCATCGGCATGACACATATGCCATTGGCCGGACACTTTCGGGCGTGCAAAGTTTTCGCTATCGCGGGGAGAATCGGAATAGCCTGCCAGGGGAAACCTTGGTCCTGCACCCAGATGAAGAACACGACGGCCATGCCGGCAGCGATTCGGGCTTCCGTTATCGAATGCTGTATATCACTCCGGAGTTAGCTCAGCAGGTGCTGCACGGTAAACCTTTGCCCTTCCTGAAAGGAGGCATCTCCAGTGATCCCCGGTTTGCCGCTGCAACTGACAACATACTTTCCGCGTTGGATGATCCGCTCGATCCGCTAGAGGAGGACGACGCTATATTTCAACTCTTCACCACGCTGCAAGCCATATGTGGCGAGCGTGCCGCTACCGGTGCCAATTGCTTTACGGCGGCCGACAGAGCGCGGGAGTATATGAACGATAATCTTCAGCAACCGGTCAGCCTGGATGACCTGGCTGATTGCACCGGTCGGGACAAGTGGAGTTTATCCAAAGACTATCGGGTTTATTTCGGCACAAGCCCCCACCGCTATCTGACGATGCGACGTTTGGACCGAGTCAAAGCGGCGATTTTTGCGGGTAAATCGCTGGTGGAAGCTTCGGTAGAGGCAGGTTTTTTTGATCAAAGCCACATGACCAAGCATTTCAAAAAAGCATTTGGAGTATCACCGGCGCGCTGGTGTCGGTCGAGGGATAGAGATTTAATCTAAGTGCGTTTGCATAAACTTTAGGGCGGCGTGATTTTTCCAGGAAAACTACTATTGATTGTTTTGGGTAGTGCGTCGTAGTACCTGCGATTAATGTCACGCGCTGTTGCCTTTAATGCTGAAGTCAGGCGGGTGAATTGACCTGTGCCGATTACAATAAATTGGATTGGAACGCCGTCTTTGGTTAAAACATATGCTGTGCCCATGTTTATCCTGACAGCATTCAAGTTGCGACCGTGTTAATTGCGGGAAAGATTGAACACACCGCGACAGCATACGGCGCTCTATGGATCACGATGTTCAACTATTCGCGGAAATCAAGATGCTTAAACTTATTATCCGAGACACCCATAAAAAAAGTGACTATTTCTTTCTCGCATTGGCAATTATGGTAGGAGGATCAGCGGGTTATATAGTTTCGGGATTTGCTCCTGTCACCGCCGTCCCGTTCACCCTGTTGGCGATCGTGTTTCTGTATTCAACCTGGCGTCAACCGACAAGTGCTCCACCCCATTGATCAAGGCCTGTCGCCGGCAACATCTTGGTCAAGATGGGAAACTTAACTTGGAGCTTGCAGGCGCTTTTGATCAATTTATTGCACGTAACTCACTCGTTTACCGCTGCCACACTCTCCAACCGATACCCATATCCATAAATAGTCAGTAACTGCCACCCTCGATCCGCCGTCAGCCCGAGTTTGTTGCGCAATCTATAGATATGCGTATCCAACGGCCGTGACGATGCCATCTCCTCATGCGGCCAAAACCGCTCATACAGATAATCCCGAGACAATGGCCGGCCCAGATTGCTGAACAGACACCGAGCCAGTCGATACTCACGCTCGGTCATGACGATGGGTTTGCCCTCGCGGGTGACGGTCAGTTCGGCGTCATCGAAGGTCAGGTCATTGAAGCTCAATACTTCGCTAGCCGCCCGTTGCTGGCTATGCCGACGCAACACCGCAGCCACCCGCGCCTTCAACTCATTCGGCCGAAACGGCTTGCTCACATAATCATCAGCCCCGGCATTCAACGCCTGAACAATATCGCTCTCGCCATCACGACTGGTCAGCATAATCGCCGCCGGTGGCGCTTCCATATGCTCGCGGGTCCAGCGCAGCAGGACCAGACCGGTGAGGTCGGGCAGTTGCCAATCGAGGATCAGCAGGTCGAAGGTTTCCCGGCGCAGTTGGCGCAGCAGGTCCTCACCGCGTTCGAAACTGTGCAGTGACCACGGCTGTTCGCCGGTATCGGCCATCTGCTGCAGGGTTTGCTCGACCCGGCGCAGTTCGGCGGGTTCGTCGTCCAGTATCGCAACGCGCATACGCGATAGTTCCTTGTTGCTTGGGCAGTTGGGCGTCAACCATAGTCGCTTGGTCATCACCTTGAAAGTAAGCGGCCCGCCGTTGGTCGACGTCCGCTATGATTCTTCGGGTCTACGTCTCAGACCTGTGACCTATGAAAGCATTCATCCTGCCCCGCCCTTTTTCCCCATGAACAATCAGCGCCGGCGCGAAAGCCGTGAGCCGAGTCAGGTGCAGCGACTGTTTCGACAGTTGGTGCGTGAGTGGTTGTGGATAAGTCTAGTGCTGTTGCCGCTGACTGCGTTGCTGTCTTATCGCGCGCAGATCAACCTGCACGATGCGACTCCAGTTATGGGCGCGTTGTTGTCAGTTGCTTTGGTGGCGGGCAGTCTTGGATTTCTGTTATGGCGCCCGCGTTGGGCGCTCTGGGTAACGTTGATCGGCATGGCGTGCGCGTTGCTGACCAGTGCAGGTTTAGCGGAAGCGCGTCGTTGGTGGTCGCCGACGCCGGCAGTGCTGGGGATGTTGTTCGGTTATCTGATCTGGAACTGGCGGCGCCTGAGTGTAGTGCTGACCTATTTCGGTTGGGAGCTGGCACGGCTCGACAGCGAGCCGAAAGTTTTCCCCGAACGCCGTCGCTCGCAATTCACGGGTGCTGATCGCCTGCAGGGCCAGATCATGGCGCTTGAGCAAGCCATGAGCCGTACCCGCGATACCCGGCGCTTTATTGCCGACGGCTTGGAGTATCTGCCAGTCGCCACGCTGATCAGCGATCCCAAGGGCCAGATCCTGCTGGGCAATCGCAAGGCTCGCCAGCTATTCGATCACAACTTGGTGGGGGACGATGTTCTCGATCAACTGGCGAGCCTCGGTTACCCGGATTTATCCACAGAAGCGCGACCGACTTTGTCCGCCCTGCCGCTGTTGGAGTTTCGCGATAGCAAGGAACGCAGCCTGCGTCTCGAGCGTGCCGCCCTCCTTCCGGTGGACGGTGACACGCCAATTGGCTGGCTCCTGAGCCTCACTGACCTCAGCGCTGAACGCGAGGCCGAGGAACAACGTAGCGTGTTGCTGCGCTTTCTTTCCCACGACCTGCGCGCCCCGCACTCGGCGATCCTCGCCTTGCTCGATGTGCACCGTCATCAAGTGGGGGCCGATGCGCCGTTGTTCGAACAAATCGAACGCCAGGTACGTCGCGCGCTGGATCTGACTGACGGGTTTGTTCTGCTGGCGCGTGCCGAATCCGAGGCTTACCAATTTCAGCCGACGTTGTTCGCGATGTTGGTGCTGGACGTGCTGGATCAAGCGTTGCCCATCGCCCAGCAGAAACGTATCGAGCTGCTGCATGACATGGATGAAGAGTCGCAAGAACGTCTGATCAATGCTGATCAGGGCTTGCTGACCCGCGCGCTGTTCAACCTCTTGGAGAACGCGATCAAGTACAGCCCGGCAGATACCACTATCACCCTGCGCTTCAGTTGCCGCGAGGAATGGTTGCACTGTGAATTGATCGATCAAGGCAAGGGCATCGCCGCTGATGAATTGCCCGACCTGTTCAGTCAATACCGACGTTTTTCTTCCGCGCAGGGCATCGACGGCGTGGGCCTCGGCTTATCGATGGTCAAAGCGGTAGTCGATCATCACGGCGGCAAAATTGAATGCCGCAGCGCGGTTGATCAAGGCACCACCTTCCTGCTTGAGTTACCGCTTGTCCCCGACTGATCAGGCACAAAAAAACCGGCTATATCAGCCGGTTTTCTTACATCCGAAAAAAAACTTATGCACCTTTTACGGTCTTTTATGAGCTTGAGAAATATATAAGTAAATCAATCACTTATTATCAATATTCAAGCGTTTTTAACAAAACCGTACACAGGTTATCCACAAAATCTCAGACAGCCACTTGATCGCTTGCAGCAGGTGCCTGCGGGGCCGGTGGCAGCGAGCCCATTTCGCGCTGAGTCTTCTCGTTCCAGGCTTGCACCCGGTCGTTCAGCTCGGCGATGGCGCGCGGGCCTGTGCCTTCGGCATACATCGGTTCGCCGATGACTACGGTGATCACCCCGGACTTCTTGCCCCAGCCGATTTTCGGCCAGAACTTGCCGGCATTGTGTGCAATCGGCAGCACAGGAAGCGCCGCATTCACCGCCAAAGCGCTACCACTGCGGGAGAACTTGCCGACAGTGCCGTAAGGAACGCGTGTACCTTCCGGGAAGATCAGCACCCAAACGTTGTCCTTCAGCAACTCATCACCCTTCGCCGCGACTTGTTTCAAAGCAGCTTTCGGGTTGTCGCGATCAATCGCGATCGGCCGCAACATGGCCATCGCCCAGCCGAAGAACGGTACATAAAGCAGTTCACGCTTGAGCACTTGGCTCAATGGCGAGAAATAAGCGGAGAGAAAGAACGTCTCCCAAGTGCTCTGGTGGTTCGACTGAATCACGCAGGGCCTGTCAGGCACGTTTTGCGCGCCTTTGATTTCGTAACGGATACCGAGAAACACCTTGGTCAACCACAAGGCGCAGCGACACCAGTACACGTTGATAAAACGATAACGCGCCTTGAATGGCAAAAACGGCGCGATAAAAAAACTCAAGCTGCACCACAGCAGGGAGGTGGTGCCCAGCAGCAGGTAAAAGAGAAAAATCCTGATGGCCCGCAGTATCGACATAGTGACGTTTACCGTGACGGGGCAATGCCCGAGTGTTCAAGCGCACTCCCGATCAATCCCTGGTCAGGAACTTCAGAAGTACTCTAGTTGTGGATAAGTTCTGCGGCAATCGCCGCCAGATCGTCAAAAATCAGGGTGCCAACCGGCAGGGTTTTGCCCTGAGTCTTTGCGCCTTTTCCGGTCTTTACCAAAACTGGCTGTGAATCGACGGCTTTGGCGGCCTCCAGGTCACCAAGGCTGTCGCCGACGAACCAGACATTGGTCAGCTCGACGTTGTAATGCGCCGCGATGGTTTTCAACATCCCCGGTTTCGGCTTGCGGCAATCGCAGCCTTCGTCCGGCCCGTGCGGGCAATACACGATCAGCCCGACGTCACCGCCCTGCTCCGCCACCAACTCGCGCAAACGCGCGTGCATGGCATCGAGGGTGGCGAGGTCGTAATAGCCGCGAGCAATGCCCGACTGGTTGGTGGCCACCGCCACCGTCCAGCCGGCCTTGCTCAACTGCGCAATCGCTTCGATCGAGCCGGGCAACGGAATCCACTCCGCCACGGACTTGATGTAAGCGTCGGAGTCGTAATTGATCACTCCGTCCCGATCGAGAATCAGCAGTTTCAACAGCAATCCCTCAACCCAGCAGCGAAATGTCGGCAACACCGAGGAACAGGCCACGCAGACGCGCCAGCAGCGCGTAACGGTTGGCCCGCACATTGGCGTCGTCGGCATTGACCATCACCGCGTCGAAGAACGCATCCACCGGCTCACGCAATGCCGCCAGGCGGGCCAGCGATTCGTTGTACTGACGCGCCGCGGCCATTGGCTGCACCGCTTGATCCGCTTGCTGGATCGCCGAGTACAGCGAGAACTCATTGGCGTTGTCGAAATACTTGGCTTGCACCTCGGTCGGCACCGCGCCTTCGAGTTTGCTCAGCAGGTTCGATACACGCTTGTTCACCGCCGCCAGCGCTGCCGCTTCCGGCAGCTTGCGGAAGGCCTGAACCGCTTGCACACGCTGATCGAAGTCCAGCGCCGATCCCGGCTTCAGGGCTCGGACCGACAGGTAAGTCGCCACTTCAACGCCTTCGTCTTCGTAACGTGCACGGAGACGGTCGAAGATGAACTCCAATACGGACTCGTTGAGGCCGGCAGCCTTGACCTTGGCACCGAACGCATTCACCGCGAATGCGACGGCGTCGTTCAGGTCCAGATCGAGTTTTTTCTCGATGAGGATACGCAGCACGCCGAGTGCCGCACGGCGCAGGGCGTACGGGTCTTTGCTACCGGTTGGCAGCATGCCGATACCGAAGATACCGACCAGGGTGTCGAGCTTGTCAGCGATCGCGACGGCTGCACCGGTCAGGGTGGCTGGCAGTTCTGCACCGGCACCGCGTGGCATGTACTGCTCGTTGAGCGCCAGCGCGACGTCTTCCGGCTCGCCATCATTGAGGGCGTAGTAATAGCCGGCGACACCTTGCATCTCCGGGAACTCGCCGACCATTTCGGTGGCCAGGTCGCACTTCGACAGCAGGCCAGCGCGAGCAGCCCACGAAGCGTTGCCGCCAATGCGTGCGGCGATGTACGCAGCCAGTTTCGATACGCGTTCGGCCTTGTCGTAGACGCTGCCGAGTTTTTCCTGGAACACCACGTTCTTCAGGCGATCATTGAAAGCTTCGAGTTTCTGCTTCTTGTCTTGCTTGAAGAAGAACTCGGCGTCGGTCAGGCGCGGGCGAACCACTTTTTCGTTACCGGCGATGATCTGCTGCGGATCTTTACTTTCGATGTTGGCCACAGTGATGAAACGTGGCAGCAACTTGCCGTCGGCATCCAGCAGGCAGAAGTACTTCTGGTTGTCCTGCATGGTGGTGATCAGCGCTTCCTGCGGCACGTCGAGGAAACGTTCCTCGAACGAGCACACCAGCGGCACCGGCCATTCAACCAGCGCGGTCACTTCGTCAAGCAGTGCCGGCGGAACGATTGCCGTGCCTTCCTGACGGGTGGCCAGTTCTTCGGTGCGCTTGCTGATGATCTCGCGACGCTCGTTTGCATCGGCGAGTACATAAGCGGCACGCAGGTCGGCGAGGTAGCTCGACGGCGAACCGATGCGCACGCTTTGCGGGTGATGGAAACGGTGACCACGGGAATCACGGCCAGCCTTTTGCGCGAGGATGGTGCAATCGATGACCTGGTCACCGAGCAGCATCACCAGCCATTGGGTCGGACGCACGAACTCTTCCTTGCGCGCACCCCAACGCATGCGTTTCGGGATTGGCAGGTCGTTCAGCGAATCTTCGACGATGGTCGGCAGCAGGCTCGCGGTCGGCTTGCCGGCGATGCTCTGGCTGTAACGCAGTTTCGGACCGCTCTGATCGATTTCGCTCAGATCAACGCCGCACTTCTTGGCAAAGCCCAGGGCTGCCTGAGTCGGATTGCCTTCAGCGTCGAACGCCGCCTGACGTGGCGGGCCGTCGAGGTTGATGCTGCGATCCGGTTGCTGGGTCGCCAGCGCGGTGATCAGCACAGCCAAACGACGTGGCGCGGCGTAGACGGTTTTAGTCTCATAGTTCAGGCCAGCGGCTTGCAGGCCCTTGTCGATACCGGCGAGGAACGCCTCAGCCAAGGTATTCAGGGCTTTCGGTGGCAGTTCTTCGGTGCCCAGTTCAACCAGAAAATCTTGCGCACTCATTGTGCTGCCTCCAGCTTGGCCAGTACTTCATCACGCAGATCCGGGGTCGCCATCGGGAAGCCCAGCTTGGCGCGTGCCAGCAGGTAGGCTTGCGCAACGGAACGCGCCAGGGTGCGTACGCGCAGAATGTATTGCTGACGCGCGGTTACCGAGATCGCCCGGCGCGCATCCAGCAGGTTGAAGGTGTGCGACGCCTTCAGGACCATTTCGTAGCTCGGCAACGGCAGCGGCTGATCGAGTTCGATCAGACGCTTGGCTTCGCCTTCATAGAAGTCGAACAGTTCGAACAGCTTGTCGACGTTGGCGTGTTCGAAGTTGTAAGTGGACTGCTCCACTTCGTTCTGGTGGAACACGTCGCCGTAGGTGACTTTGCCCATCGGGCCGTCAGCCCAGACCAGGTCGTAGACCGAATCCACGCCCTGCAGGTACATGGCCAGACGCTCAAGACCGTAAGTGATCTCGCCGGTCACCGGGTAGCACTCGATACCGCCCGCCTGCTGGAAGTAAGTGAACTGAGTCACTTCCATGCCGTTCAGCCAGACTTCCCAGCCCAGACCCCAGGCGCCGAGGGTCGGCGATTCCCAGTTGTCTTCGACGAAGCGAATGTCGTGGACCAGTGGGTCCAGGTCGACATGCTTGAGCGAGCCCAGGTACAGCTCCTGAAAGTTGTCCGGGTTCGGCTTGAGGACCACCTGGAACTGGTAGTAGTGCTGCAGACGGTTCGGGTTTTCACCGTAACGGCCGTCAGTCGGACGGCGGCTTGGCTGCACGTAGGCGGCGTTCCAGGTTTCCGGGCCGATGGCGCGGAGGAAGGTCGCGGTGTGGAAAGTGCCGGCGCCTACTTCCATATCGTAGGGCTGAAGTACCACACAACCTTGCTCGGCCCAGTATTGCTGGAGCGCGAGGATCAAGTCTTGGAAGGTACGCACGGCTGGCGTAGGCTGGCTCACGAAATTCACCTGTTTCTTGGGCTGCGATTTAAAGAGCGGGAGTATACCCGATTCATTGCTGCGCACGCCCCCTGGAGCCTTATGCCACGCTGCTTTTGGTGTACCGAAGATCCGCTGTACATGGCTTATCACGACCAGGAGTGGGGCACGCCGCTACGCGATGCGCAGGGTTTGTTCGAGTTGCTTTTGCTCGAAGGGTTCCAGGCCGGGTTGTCCTGGATCACCGTGCTGCGCAAGCGCGAGCGTTATCGCGAGGTGTTGTTCGGCTTCGACGTACAGCGTGTGGCGCAGATGAGCGACGCCGAAATCGACGAATTGATGCTCGATCCGGGGATTATTCGCAACCGCCTCAAACTCAACGCCGCCCGTCGTAATGCCCAGGCCTGGCTGGCGCTGGAGGACCCGGTGGCGTTGCTCTGGTCGTTCGTTGGCGATCAACCGATCATCAATCATTTCAAGGATCGCAGCGAAGTCCCTGCGATCACCCCCGAAGCGCTGGCGATGAGCAAAACCTTGAAAAAGGCCGGGTTCACGTTCGTCGGCCCGACCATTTGCTACGCGCTGATGCAGGCTTCGGGCATGGTCATGGACCACACGCAGGACTGCGACCGCTACGCGCAGCTCGCCAACGGCGGTTAGAATGGCCGCCTCGCGAACCGCACAAGATCAGGAGTGACCTGTGGAAAAGTTTAAAGGCGCCTTGCTGGTAGGCGCTCTGCGGCTGTTTGCCCTGCTGCCATGGCGGGCGGTGCAGGCCGTGGGTTCGGCGATCGGCTGGATCATGTGGAAAACCCCCAACCGTTCCCGCGACGTGGTGCGGATCAACCTCGCCAAATGTTTTCCACAGATGGATCCGGTCGAACGTGAACGTCTGGTCGGCCAGAGTTTGAAAGACATCGGCAAGTCGTTGACCGAAAGCGCCTGCGCGTGGATCTGGCCGGCGCAGCGTTCGATCGACCTGGTGCGTGAAGTCGAAGGTCTCGACGTGCTCAAGGATGCGCTGGCCTCGGGCAAAGGCGTGGTCGGCATCACCAGCCACCTCGGCAACTGGGAAGTGCTCAACCACTTCTATTGCAGCCAGTGCAAACCGATCATTTTCTACCGTCCGCCGAAGCTCAAGGCTGTGGATGAATTGCTGCGCAAACAGCGTGTGCAACTGGGCAACAAAGTCGCTGCTTCCACCAAGGAAGGCATCCTCAGCGTCATCAAGGAAGTGCGCAAAGGTGGTGCAGTGGGCATTCCCGCTGACCCGGAACCGGCCGAATCCGCCGGGATCTTCGTGCCGTTCTTCGCGACTCAAGCGCTGACCAGTAAATTCGTGCCGAACATGTTGGCCGGCGGCAAAGCCGTTGGCGTGTTCCTGCATGCGCTGCGCCTGCCAGACGGTTCTGGCTACAAAGTGATCCTCGAAGCGGCGCCGGAAGCCATGTACAGCACCGATACCGCCGAATCCTGCGCAGCGATGAGTAAAGTCGTCGAGCGTTATGTGGCGGCGTATCCAAGCCAGTACATGTGGAGCATGAAGCGCTTCAAAAAGCGTCCGCCGGGCGAAGAGCGCTGGTACTGAGCTGATTGGCATGATCTGTGGATAACCTCACTGGTGAGGTTATCCACAACCGTTCATCAAAGGGCGCAAGAAGATGTCCGAACAACGCAAATCCTTCCGCATCAAGATCACCCACGACAGCTTCGGCGAATGCCTCGGACAGACGCGCAACCTGTCGCCTACCGGGGTGTTTGTGCAGCATCCGGTTTTGGCTTCTTTGCCCAAAGGTGCAGTGGTTTACGGCCAGGTGCAGGGGTTACCCACAGGCGCGCCACGGGTGCGCATGGAAGTGGTGACAGTGAATGCCGAAGGCATCGGTCTTCGTTACCTTTGATTCACTGCGCCTGACGATCCAGTTTCTTTAGAAACACCGTCATTTCCTTTTCGGCCTGCTTGTCGCCATGGGCGCGGGCCGCTTCCAGACCTTGTTCCCACGCTTGCCGCGCGGCGACGTGATCGCCCAGCGCCAGATGCGCCTTGCCCAATAGTTTCCATGCCGCCGAATACTTCGGATCAAAACCGACACAGCGCTGGAAATGCTCGGCAGCCTTGGCGTTTTCGCCCAGATCCAGATAACCCTTGCCCAGGCCGAAGCGCAGCAATGAGTTATCCACACCCTTGGCGAGCATTTTTTCCAGGGATTCGAGCATGGGAGATTCCTTGAATGAGGTGTGTCAGGGATGAGTCTTGCTATGGGATACCGCTATCGCGAGCAGGCTCACTCCTACAGGGGAACGCATTCCAAATGTGGGAGCGAGCCTGCTCGCGATGACACCAGTCTGATCCCCCGATAATCCGGATCAGAAGAAGCTCAACCCCACATGAAACAGCTTCTCCACATCGCGAATATGCTTTTTATCCACAAGGAACAGAATCACATGGTCGCCCGCTTCGATCACCGTGTCATCGTGGGCGATGATCACCTGTTCGTTGCGGATCACCGCACCAATCGTGGTGCCCGGCGGCAGGCCGATCTTCTCGATCGGTTTACCGATCACCTTGCTCGACTTCGCATCACCGTGGGCAATCGCCTCAATGGCTTCCGCCGCACCGCGACGCAGTGAGTGCACGCTGACGATATCGCCACGACGGACGTGGGCCAGCAGGGTGCCGATGGTCGCCAGTTGCGGGCTGATGGCGATGTCGATATCGCCGCCCTGAATCAGGTCGACGTAGGCCGGGTTGTTGATGATCGTCATGACCTTCTTCGCCCCCAGCCGTTTGGCCAGCAGCGACGACATGATGTTGGCTTCGTCATCGTTGGTCAGCGCTAGAAAAATGTCGGCGTCGGCGATGTTCTCTTCCAGCAGCAAATCGCGGTCGGACGCGCTGCCCTGCAGCACCACGGTGCTGTCGAGGGTGTCGGAGAGATAACGGCAACGCGCCGGGTTCATCTCGATGATCTTCACCTGATAGCGGCTTTCGATGGCCTCGGCCAGCCGTTCACCGATCTGCCCGCCGCCCGCGATGACGATGCGTTTGTAGGTTTCGTCGAGACGGCGCATTTCGCTCATGACCGCACGAATATTCTCACGGGCGGCGATGAAGAAGACTTCGTCATCGGCCTCGATCACCGTATCGCCCTGGGGCAGGATCGGTCGGTCACGGCGGAAAATCGCGGCCACGCGCGTCTCGACATTCGGCATATGTTCGCGCAACTGACGCAATTGCTGACCGACCAGCGGCCCGCCGTAATAAGCGCGCACCGCCACCAGTTGCGCCGCGCCTTCGGCGAAGTCGATCACCTGCAAGGCGCCCGGATGCTGGATCAGGCGCTTGATATAGTTGGTCACCACTTGCTCGGGGCTGATCAGCACGTCGACCGGAATCGCTTCGTTCTGGAACAGCTGTTCTTCGCGATGGAGGTAAGACGCTTCGCGCACCCGGGCGATCTTGGTCGGGGTGTGGAACAGCGTGTGGGCGACCTGGCAGGCGACCATGTTGGTTTCGTCGCTGTTGGTCACCGCCACCAGCATGTCGGCGTCGTCGGCGCCGGCCTGACGCAGCACCGACGGCAGCGAGCCACGGCCCTGCACGGTACGAATATCGAGGCGGTCGCCGAGGTCGCGCAGGCGCTCGCCGTCGGTATCGACCACGGTGATGTCGTTGGCTTCGCTGGCGAGGTGCTCAGCCAGCGAACCGCCGACCTGCCCCGCCCCGAGGATGATGATTTTCATCCAGTCACTCCATTGAACCCATTTAGCCGCGCGCGGCAGCGATCTTGATCAGCTTGGCGTAGTAGAACCCGTCATGCCCGCCCTGCTGGGCCAGCAATTGGCGACCATGGGGCTGTTTGATCCCGGCACTGGTGGCCAGATCCAGTTCGCGGGCACCCGGCGTACGCTCGAGGAACGCGGCGATGACTTCGGTGTTTTCGGTCGGCAGCGTCGAGCAGGTGGCGTACAGCAGGATGCCGCCGACTTCGAGGGTTTTCCACATCGCATCGAGCAGTTCGCCTTGCAGTTGCGCGAGGGCGACGATGTCGGCCGGCTGACGGGTCAGCTTGATGTCCGGATGGCGACGGATCACGCCGGTGGCCGAGCACGGCGCGTCGAGCAGGATGCGCTGGAAGGGTTTGCCGTCCCACCATTTCTCGGTGTCGCGACCGTCGGCGGCGATCAGTTCCGCGTTCAAGCCGAGGCGTTCGAGGTTTTCCTTAACGCGCACCAGCCGTTTGGCTTCCAGATCCACCGCCACCACACCGGCCAGCGCCGGTTCGGCTTCGAGGATGTGGCAGGTCTTGCCGCCGGGCGCGCAACAGGCGTCGAGCACGCGTTGCCCCGGCGCCAGATCGAGCAGATCGGCAGCCAGTTGCGCCGCTTCGTCCTGCACGCTGATCCAGCCTTCGGCGAAACCTGGCAGGCTGCGCACGTCAGCAGCGGCTTCGAGGATGATGCCGTCGCGGCTGTAAATGCACGGTGTTGCGGCAATCCCGGCCTCAGTCAGCAAACCAAGGTAAGCGTCGCGGCTGTGATGGCGGCGATTGACCCGCAGAATCATCGGCGGATGCGCATTGTTCGCTTCGCAGATTGCTTCCCACTGTTCCGGCCAGAAAGCCTTGAGGGATTTTTGCAGCCAGCGCGGGTGAGCGGTACGCACCACTGGATCACGTTCCAGCTCGGCGAAAATCGTCTCGCTTTCGCGCTGGGCATTGCGCAACACGGCGTTGAGCAGGCCTTTGGCCCACGGCTTTTTCAGCTTCTCGGCGCAACCGACGGTTTCGCCAATGGCGGCGTGGGCCGGCACGCGGGTGTAAAGCAATTGGTAGAGGCCGACCAGCAGCAAGGCTTCGACATCGGCGTCGGCAGCCTTGAACGGTTTCTGCAGCAGCTTTTCCGCCAGCGCCGAAAGACGTGGCTGCCAGCGCGCGGTGCCGAAGGCCAGATCCTGAGTGAAACCGCGATCGCGATCCTCGACCTTGTCCAGTTGCGTCGGCAGGGAGCTGTTCAGCGAGGCTTTGCCGCTGAGCACGGCGGCGAGTGCCTTGGCGGCGGCCAGACGCGGATTCATTGCGCGTCCACCGTTGCACCCAACACAGTGCCGACGGCGAATTTCTCACGACGGCTGTTGAACAGGTCGCTGAAGTTCAGCGCTTTACCGCCGGGCAATTGCAGGCGGGTCAGGCACAGCGCCTGCTCACCGCAGGCGACGACCAGGCCGTCCTTGCTGGCGCTGAGGATTTCACCCGGTGCGCCTTTACCTTCGGCGAGTGTTGCCGCCAGGACTTTCAGCGCTTCACCGTTAAGGGTGCTGTGGGTGATCGGCCATGGGTTGAAGGCGCGCACCAGTCGCTCCAGCTCAACCGCCGGACGGCTCCAGTCGATGCGCGCTTCGTCCTTGTTCAGCTTGTGTGCATAAGTGGCGAGCTCATCATTCTGCACTTCGCCTTCCAGCGTGCCAGCAGCCAGACCGGCAATCGCTTGCACCACGGCTGGTGGGCCCATTTCTGCGAGGCGATCATGCAAGGAGCCACCAGTGTCTTCACCGGTGATTGGCGTGACGACCTTGAGCAGCATCGGCCCGGTGTCGAGGCCGGCTTCCATGCGCATCACGGTTACGCCGCTCTCGGCATCACCGTGCTCTACGGCGCGTTGAATCGGCGCCGCACCGCGCCAGCGTGGCAGCAGCGAGGCATGACTGTTGATGCAGCCCAAACGCGGGATATCCAGCACCACTTGCGGCAGGATCAGTCCGTAGGCGACCACTACCAGCAGATCCGGTTTCAGCGCGGCCAGTTCAGCCTGAGCCTCAGGATTGCGCAATGTCGGCGGCTGCAACACCTGGATATGGTTTTCCAGGGCGAGCTGTTTGACCGGGCTCGGCATCAGTTTTTGCCCGCGACCGGCCGGACGATCCGGTTGGGTGTAAGCCGCAACGATCTCGTAAGGGCTGTTCAGCAGGGCCTTGAGGTGTTCGGCGGCGAATTCCGGGGTGCCGGCAAAAACGATGCGCAGTGGCTCAGTCATGAAGGGCGTCTCTTGAAAAGAAAAAGGCTTGCCGCAGCAAGCCTTTGAAGGAGGGGCATCAAGCGTTCTGGCGGTGCTGCTTTTCCAGTTTCTTCTTGATCCGGTCGCGTTTGAGCGTGGACAGGTAATCGACGAACAATTTGCCGTTGAGGTGGTCGCATTCGTGCTGGATGCACACCGCGAGCAGGCCTTCGGCGATCAGCTCATAGGGCTTGCCGTCGCGGTCCAGCGCCTTGATTTTGACCTTTTGCGGGCGATCGACATTTTCGTAGAAACCCGGTACCGAGAGGCAGCCTTCCTGGTATTGCTCCATTTCCTCGGTCAGCGATTCGAACTCGGGGTTGATGAACACCCGCGGTTCGGTGCGGTCTTCGGAAAGGTCCATCACGACGATACGTTTGTGCACGTTGACCTGGGTCGCGGCAAGGCCGATGCCCGGCGCTTCATACATTGTTTCAAACATGTCATCGACCAACTGACGCACTTCGTCGTCCACTACAGCCACAGGCTTGGCGATAGTGCGCAGACGCGGGTCCGGGAATTCGAGGATGTTTAAAATGGCCATAGGCTTTGATTGCTGCACACGTTGAGTAAAGTCGGGCGATGGCCTGGCAGGTCCGAAGATGCAGGCTACCGTTGTGAAGCGTAGCTTGTGCATTTTGCACAAGCGAGCCACGGGGGCTCTGACGGTTCACGCGAATGCACATGATAAAGGGATTCACTGCATGAGGAAAACACTACTCGCCCTGCTGCTGTTGGCTTCGGCTGGCGTGGCGCAAGGGCAAGTGCAACTCAGGGAAGGTTTTCCACAGCAATATACGGTGGTTTCGGGGGATACACTCTGGGACATTTCCGGCAAATACCTGCGCGAACCCTGGCAGTGGCCACAACTGTGGCGGGCCAATCCGCAAATCGAAAACCCCAACCTGATCTATCCCGGCGACACGCTGACGCTCAGTTATGTCGACGGCCAGCCGCGTCTGACGCTCAATCGTAGCGAGTCGCGCGGCACCATCAAGCTCTCGCCGCGTATTCGCACCAGCCCGGTAGCCGAGGCGATTCCGAGCATTCCACTGAAGTCGATCAACAGCTTTCTGCTGAGCAACCGCATCGTCGACAAGGTCGAGGATTTCGACAAGGCACCTTACATCGTCGCCGGTGATGCCGAACGCGTGCTCAGCGGCACCGGTGACCGGATCTTTGCACGTGGCCATTTCGACCCGAATCAGCCGGTTTACGGGATCTTCCGTCAGGGCAAGGTCTACACCGATCCTGAGACCAAGGAGTTCCTCGGGATCAACGCAGACGATATCGGTGGCGGTGAGATCGTCGCCACCGAAGGCGACGTCGCCACCCTCGCCCTGCAACGCACCACCCAGGAAGTGCGCCTCGGCGATCGTTTGTTCAGCGGCGAAGAGCGCTCGATCAACTCGACCTTCATGCCCAGCGCACCGACCACCAGTATCAACGGCGTGATCATCGACGTGCCGCGTGGCGTCACCCAGATCGGCTTGATGGATGTGGTCACCCTGAACAAGGGCAAGCGCGACGGTCTGGCCGAAGGCAATGTGCTGGTGGTGATGAAGACCGGGGAAACCGTGCGCGACCGTGTCACCGGCCAACCGCTGAAGATCCCCGACGAACGCGCCGGGTTGCTGATGGTGTTCCGCACCTACGACAAACTCAGCTACGGCCTCGTTCTCAACGCTTCACGCTCGCTGGCGGTGCTCGACAAGGTGCGAAATCCGTAAGCTTGCTTAACAAGTTACCAACAGAGTTATCCACAGCTTGTTCCGAATGGTTCGGGGCTTATAACGATCAAGGATGATCCATGATATTGCCTGTCTGTACGCCGGTTTCCCCAGCGGAACTGGAAGCGCGCCTGCGCCTGCACCGCTTGCCGGATGTCGGCCCGAAGCGCTTTGCCAAATTGCTTGAAGCCTTCGGCTCGGCCTCAAAAGCCATCAGCGCTCCGGCCAGTGCGTGGCGTTCGTTGGGTTTGCCGGCGACGTGCGCCGAAGCGCGGCGCTGTCCAGACGTTCGCGACGGTGCCAGCCATGCAATGCGCTGGCTAGAGCGGCCAGAGCATCATTTGCTGATGTGGGATCAAGCCGATTACCCGGCGCTGCTGGCGCAGATTCCTGATCCGCCGCCAATGTTGTTCGTTGCCGGTGATCCGCTGATTCTCGAGAAACCGCAACTGGCGATGGTGGGTAGCCGTCGCGCGTCGCGTCCGGGAATGGACACCGCCGCAGCATTTTCCCGCTGCCTCGCCGGGGCCGGTTTTGTCATCACCAGCGGGTTGGCGTTGGGTATCGATGCCGCTGCGCATCAGGCTGCTCTGGATGTTGGCGGGCTGACCGTGGGCGTAATCGGCACCGGGCTGGAAAACTTTTATCCACAGCGCAATCGACGCTTGGCTGATGCGATGATTGCGTCCGGCAGCGCGGTGCTTTCGGAGTTTCCTCTGGACGCCGGGCCGACCGCGAGCAACTTCCCGCGACGCAACCGCATCATCAGTGGTTTGTCCCTTGGCGTTCTGGTAGTCGAGGCGAGCGTTGCCAGCGGCTCTTT
This sequence comes from Pseudomonas sp. MC6, assembly GCF_054790575.1. NCBI lineage: Bacteria > Pseudomonadati > Pseudomonadota > Gammaproteobacteria > Pseudomonadales > Pseudomonadaceae > Pseudomonas > Pseudomonas sp. MC6. Next base: position 5,023,455 of record NZ_CP186504.1, on the reverse strand, counting down.
GATTACCGCAAGGCTGGCGGCGGAACAGGGGCGCGAGGTTTACGCGATTCCCGGTTCGATTCATCACCCCGGTGCGCGCGGTTGTCACCAGTTGATTCGAGACGGTGCAGTGCTGGTGGAAACCATCGAACACATCCTCGAAGCGTTGCGTGGCTGGCAGCATTTGCCGTTGTCCACGGATTCTCCGAAAGTCGATCATCCGTTGCTCGCCCTGCTCCACGCCGCGCCGCACACCAGCGAAGGCTTGGCCGACAGCAGCGGCTGGGCATTACCGAAAGTGCTGGCGGCCCTCACCGAACTGGAAATGGATGGCCGTGCGGTGTGCGAAAACGGTCGCTGGTTGGCCAGGACGCGCTAGGTTTTACAAGGAAGATCGGTAAACTGCGCGAAACCTGTTTGCGGAGAGTTTTTTCATGGTCAACAGTTGGCGTGTGCAGCAAGCCGCACGAGAGATTCGCGCCGGAGCGGTGATTGCCTATCCAACCGAAGCCGTCTGGGGGCTGGGTTGCGACCCGTGGAACGAAGAGGCAGTGGATCGGTTGCTGGCGATCAAGAATCGTTCGGTGGTCAAAGGGCTGATCCTGGTCGCCGACAACATTCGCCAGTTCGACTTCCTGTTCGAAGACTTCCCGCAAGAGTGGATCGACCGCATGGCCAGCACCTGGCCGGGGCCGAACACCTGGCTGGTGCCACATCAGGGCTTGTTGCCGGAATGGGTCACCGGCGTGCACGACACCGTGGCACTGCGGGTCAGCGATCACCCGCAAGTGCGTGATTTGTGCTCGATGATCGGGCCATTGATTTCGACCTCTGCCAACCCGCAGGGTCGCCCGGCAGCGCGCACGCGTTTACGGGTTGAGCAATATTTCCGTGGCCAGATCGATCTGGTATTGGGCGGCAGCCTTGGCGGGCGGAAAAATCCTAGCGTCATTCGCGATCTGGCGACGGGTAAGGTTATTCGTCCCGACTGACCCGATTTCCGCCTCACCTGTTTTTAACTCCTCGACTGTTTTGGCGAGGAGTTTTTTTCTGTCTGCGATTTATCCTTGGTAATCTGCATAACTTAAACAATCTGTTGTTTATGTTGTACTGCTGTGTGTCAGATAAATCGATAAATTAGAAGTTTCAGTAACTTTTCCCACGTCATTATCAGAAGTCGCGTAGTGGCGATATTTCTAAAAGCATCCATTATTTCAATGCGCTCAGAAACTTCGATAAGTTAACGTCTGCGGAGAAGGAATGGATACTACGAACTTACAACTCAAGGATTATCTGCAGGGGCTTCAAGAGACATTAACCAGGCAGCATGCCGATTATCGTATTGTTATGCTTGATGCGGGGTCAGATGCCAGCGAGTTTGAACGGTTCATCGGCCGCCAGTTTCGTCTGCGATTAAAGCATTACATGCTGACTTCCAGAGCCCGGGCACTTGAAACAAGGCTGGCGATTTCATCGCGCAGTACACATTTTCTGCTGTATCAACGCGATCAACTGACGGCGGTTTTGCGAGTGACCCCTTCGCCTTTCGAATGGGCTTTGCTGGCGCACCAGTATGTTTCTCCGACCGTGGCGCTGGCGCGTCATGTCGAGTTCAGTCGCCTGATCACGCATTCGCAACAGCACCGACCGGCGCTGACCAATGTGCTGCTTGCAGCCGCCACCGAATGGGCGATCGATCGCGGCTATCAAGGTGTGACGGCCTTGTGCCGATCGCCACAACGGCGACTGTTCCAGCGCTTTGGCCTGACCCCGATCACTTCCAGCTCACTGCATATCGAACACCGCGCGCGCGGCGATTACTGGCTGCTGTCTGCGCAATGGCGGGAAGTCCTCACGGCGCTGCAACAACCTTTCCCCATCAACGGCAACTACCCGGAGAGTCGCGATGAATGCGTCCGTCAGTTTTGAACAACAGCTGATTCTGCTCGATCAGCGCATTGAAAAAGCGTGGGCCGATATTCTGGATAATTCCCGGATGGTCAAGGCTATCCGCGAGGGCAGTGTTTCCAGAGCGTTATATGCGATCTACATGATCGAAACCTTTCATTACACCGCACACAATGCCCGAAATCAGGGTTTGGTCGGTGTGCGGCATGCCGATAATCCTGTTTATGCGAAATTCTGTTTTGAACATGCTGCGCAAGAAGTCGGTCATGAAAAAATGGCCTTGCATGATGTCATGAGCCTGGGATTGAAGAATGAAGTCTTTGATATGCCACCGGCACTTCCGGCGACGGAAGTATTGATTGCTTATTTGTACTGGATTTCTTTTACCGGTAATCCGTTACAGCGGCTGGGATACAGTTACTGGGCGGAAAACGCTTATCACTTTATTACTCCGTTGATCGCCAAGCTGAGTGAAACACTGGCGCTGAAGCCCGCTCAACTGACGTTCTTCATTGCTCATTCGGATATCGATGTCGAGCACTTCACTGAGATCAAACTCATCCTCCAGCGGACCTGCAAGCGTCAGGCTGACTGGGATGCCATTGCCACCGTGATGGAAACCAGTCTGCGCCTGACCGGCAACATGCTCGAAGCCGTTTATGAGCAATATGAAGCCTGGCAAAACGGCCTCGCGCCCCGCTACGAATTCCTCCATGTGCTGGATAAATCATGACGCCTTCCCGTTCATTTTCACGTCGGGCAGGCGGAGGTCGAGATGGCTGACTACTTCGAGCGGTTGAACTACGCGTTGGGGGATGAAGACACCGCACTCGAGTACACGATTTTGCCCGAGCAATCCAGGCATGTGTTGGGTGTAGCCGGCTGCGGCGGGCGGCTTCTGCCGTTGCTGGCCCGTCACCCTGCCCGCATGACTTGCGCTGATATCAGTGCGCCGCAACTGGCCTTCACCCGCTTGCGTTTAGCTTTGCTTGAGCAGACCGATCGCCAGTCGTTCATGGATTTCATGGGCTACTGGCCGGAAACGTCGGTGGCACGGCGCAAATCCATCTTTCGCCTTCTGGATCTGCCTCCGCTTGATCGCCGCTGGCTGGCGGACCTGTTTCATTCCCGTCATTGGCAGGCACCGATTTACCAAGGGGCCTTCGAGCAGACCCTGCAGCGGTTGGCGAAGATCAATGGTTTGTTCACCGGCAAGGCGGGGCGGGCGATTTTCCAGTTTCGTGATCTGGGAGAGCAATCGGCTTATTACCAAAGCCGGTTTCCCCTCAAGCGCTGGAAGGCTGTGATCGCCTTGTTGGGCAACGCAGCGGTGCTCAACTCGCTGTTGTACAAAGGGGCGTTTCCCCGCAACAACCTGGGTATCAGTTCCCGCGAGGTGTATCTGGATATCTTCCATACCTTGTTTACCACCCAGGTCGTGCGCGAAAGCTTTTTCCTGCAAATGCTGTTTTTCGGTGAACTGCGATATCCGCAGGGCTTTCCGCTGGAGTGCAATCCACAGGTTTTTCAACTGGCACGCAAGGCGCAGCAGCAATGCCGGTTGACTGTGGTGCAGGGCGATATCTTCGACTGTGCTTCGAGATGCAGGGATGTCGACTTCGTCTCGTTTTCCGACGTGCCTTCATTCCTGCCGGCGGAGGTTGGCATGGATGTCCTGCAGCGGCTCCGGCCCGCCCTGGGCGAGGATGCGCTGACGGTTATTCGTGGCCATTTGCATGTGGTCAGGCCCGATAGCACAGGCTTCTGCGACGTTACCGCGCAGTTTCAGGAGGCGATCGCACGAGAAAAAACTCAACTCTGGCGAGTACAGGTCTATCGCCAGACATCATCTGTGCAGGTATCTCGATGAACACACCTCATCCGACCGTCAATTGGGTCAAGAACCGTGTCCGTCAGGCGCGTGACGATCAACAGCAATTGTTCGACGCCGGGCTCAATGGCCTGAACCTGGTGCAGCGCGATGGCAAGGTCATAGAGTTGAGCAGTGGCGAGCAGTTGACCGAATTTCTCTCGTGCTCCTATCTGGGACTCGAGAGCGATCCCCGTCTGGTTCAAGGCGCAGTGCAAGCCGTCGAGTCTTTCGGTGTGCAGTTTGCTGCCGCCCGCACCCGAGCGCTGCTACCGCCGATGCGCGAACTCGATGGGCAGTTGAACCGCATTTTCCAGGGGCATACGGTGACATTCAACTCGGTGGGCAGCGCCCATCTGGGTTGTCTGCCGCTGCTGGGCTCCGGTGAGCTGCCGTCGTACCCCCTGCGCCGTGGCCCGGGCTGGATCGTTGACCGCGCGGCCCATGCTTCAATGCAGGTACTGCAAGGCATTCTGTGGCAGTTCGGCCCTGTCCAGCGCTGCGATTGCAGTGATCTTCAGCAAGTCGAAGATGCCTGCTCCACCGCTGTCGCTGCCGGCAATACCCCCATTATCCTGACTGACAGCATCGGCTCGATGCGCGGGCTTTATCCCGTTAACAGGCTGCTGCAACTGGCTGAGCGCTTTGAGGGTTATCTGTATGCGGATGACGCTCACGGCACTTCGATCCATGGCCTGAACGGGGGCGGTTATGCGCTTGATGTCGCCGCTGAGCCGTTGCGCGATCGTTTGATCCTGTTGTCGTCATTGTCCAAAGCCTTCGGCGCAACCGGCGGTGCAATTACGGTGCTGACGTCGGTCGATGCCGAGCTGATTCGGCGTCATGCGTCGACTTATACGTTCGGGGGCCCACTGTCCATGGGCGGAGTCGGTGCGGCAGTCGCCTCGACAAAGATTCATCTATCTGCAGGTTTGCGGGAGTTGCAGGCTTCATTATGGAAAAATGTTGAAGTTATCGATGGTCTGCTCGGGCCGGTTCTGGGCAACCATCAGATTGCTTCACCGATACGTTTCGTCCGGGTCGGAGCCGAAAGAGACGCCATCAGCCTGGCGTTGCACCTGCGTCGGCACGCCATCGCGGTCACCACGGCCTTGTTTCCGGTGGTGGCCAAAGGTGAAGCAATCCTGCGACTGGCCATCAGCGCCAATCACAGCGAGGTTCAGTTGAAGCATCTGGCGAGTGCCGTCAACGAAGGATTCGCTGAGTTGGGCATTCGTCAGGGAGAGCCGCATCATGTGCAGTGACCTGATGCAACGGAGCTGTGCAAAGACCATTCAGGCTGCAGCTGCAGAGGCCTTCGCGCGTAAATTGGACGATGCGCGGTCTCTGCCATGGTTCTGCACCTTGTGTCCGCAGATTCAACACGTACAGACCGCAGAGGATCTGCATCGGCTACCGATCCTCGCCGTGGAGGACGATCAGGGCGGGTTGCTGTTTACTCACCTCAGCGATGCGTCACATCGCGCACCGGGCGGTGGGCTGACCCTGACTTCAGGTGGCAGCACCGGCAATTGCAAGCACATCACCCATTCCTGGGCATTCAACGAAAGCATCGTGCCCTTGGGCGCGCGAGTATTTGCTGCGACCGATGACCTGCCACGAGTCGTCATCAATTGCCTGACGCCTGGTGAAATGCAGGGAGCCTTTCAATACGCGGCGGCCATCGTCCAGCACATTAGCGCGCGTCTGCTGCCTGCAGGCGCGCTGATGGGCATGCAGCGCATAGCCGGGTTGATTCATTCACAAGCGGCCGACGCTTTGATCTGCACGCCCTCGTTCGCCGAGGCGCTGTTCAATCATGCCGATGTCGATGGAGTGCAGCTGCGCAGTTTGAGATGGCTCTACTACATCGGTGAACCTTGCCGTCAGCCGCTACGCGAGCAACTGGCACGAGACTGGCCAGCCCTGAACATACGATCGTTGGGTTATAGCTCGACGGAGACCGGCCCGATCGGTTTCCAGTGCGCGCACCTTGAGCATGGTTTCTACCATCTGCATGCAGATGCCATGCTGCTTGAAGTGGTCGATCCTTTAAGCCTGCAAGCGGTGGTGGACGGTGAACCCGGCGAGTTTCTGCTGACCCCTTTGCTGCCCGATCAGGTGCCTTTGTTGCGGTACCGCATTGGTGATCGTGGGCGAGTTTTGCCCAGGCAATCCGGCTGTGCCTGTGGCAGCGCTTTGCCAATACTGGAACTGCAGGGTCGAATCGAAACTTCGATCAAGCTGGGCGGAGCGATCATCACTCAGCGACAGGTCCTGAGCGTGCTCGCAGAAGCGTTGCCCGAACTGCACGCTTCGGATGTGCAGGTGCAGATTGATCGACAGGCCGACGGTGCGCAGCTGCGGCTGCTTATCGCGGAGGACCGATTACCCGCCGCTGCTGAACGTGTCATCGAACAGGCTTTGCACAACGAGGCGCAAGCGAGCGCATTGCTCAGATTGCCCGGTGTGTTGGGCATGCAGGTACAGCTTCTGCCCCGTGGTGATTTCGCAACCACCCTGGCAGGCAAGACGCCGTTCTTTGTCGAGAGGTGACGTCCCGGGCCAGCCTCGTGAGGCTCGCCCGGGTGCTTCGTTTGATGGCTGCGTTTCAGGGTTGCAGAACGGTGGAGCCGGTAGTGCGCCGCGCCGACAGCTCGGTTTGCGCCTTCGCTGCGTCGGCCAATGAATACCGCTGGCTGACGTCCACTTTCAATTTGCCGCTGATGATCATTTCGAACAATTCATCGGCCATCCGCTGCAGATTCTCGGCATTGTTGGCATAAGTTGCCAGCGTCGGCCGGGTCACGTATAGCGAGCCTTTGGCGGCCAGAATGCCCAGATTGACCCCGTCCACCGCACCGGAAGCATTGCCGAAGCTCACGACCAGACCGCGCGGCGATACGCTGTCGAGCGAGGTCAGCCAAGTGTCCTTGCCAACGCCGTCATAGACCACCGGGACTTTTTTACCGTCGGTCAACTCCAGCACACGCTGGGCGACGTTTTCGTGACTGTAATCAATGGTCGCCCAAGCGCCATTGGCCTTGGCCAGTTCGGCTTTTTCTTTGGAGCTGACGGTGCCGATCAGCTTCACGTCCAAGGCCTTGGCCCATTGGCAGGCCAGCGAACCGACGCCACCGGCGGCGGCGTGGAACAGAATGGTTTCGCCACCCTTAAGTTCATAGGTCTGGCGCAACAGGTATTGCACGGTCAGGCCTTTGAGCATGACCCCGGCAGCGGTTTCGAAACTGATTTCGTCGGGCAGGTGCACCAGATTGTCCTGGGGCAGTACATGCAATTCGCTGTAAGCACCCAATGGGCCGCTGCCATAGGCGACGCGATCGCCGACTTTGAACCTGGTGACGTCGCTGCCCACGGCATCGACGATGCCCGCGCCTTCCGCCCCCAGGCCGGACGGCAAGGCGGGCGGCGCATACAGACCGCTGCGGTAATAGGTATCGATGAAGTTCAGGCCGATGGCCTTGTTGGCGACGCGCACCTGATTCGGGCCGGGTGCGGCGGGTTGGTAATCAACATATTCGAGCACTTCGGGGCCGCCGTGGGCGCGGAACTGGATACGCTTTGCCATCTGCCTGCTCTCCTTGGGTCTTTCGTAAGCCCCCTATCCAACTCTCATGCTTGATCTTCGTCAACTGCGGCGCGCCAGTCTGCGGTGGTATGCTACGCGCCCATTTGCGTCGCCCGTCTGCCGGGGCGCCGCCCGATTCAAGGTGAAGCCATGACGACCCGCACCGACGCCGTAAAGGCCTATCTGCTCGATCTGCAAGACCGCATCTGTGCGGCTCTCGAAACCGAAGACGGCGGCACGCGCTTCGTCGAAGACGCCTGGACCCGGCCTGCCGGCGGTGGCGGTCGCACCCGCGTGATCGAGAACGGCACGCTGATCGAAAAGGGCGGTGTCAACTTTTCCCACGTCTTCGGCAGCGGTCTGCCACCGTCAGCCAGCGCCCACCGCCCGGAACTGGCCGGCCGTGGTTTTGAAGCCCTCGGCGTGTCGCTGGTGATTCACCCGCACAACCCGCACGTGCCGACGTCCCACGCCAACGTGCGATTCTTCATCGCCGAGAAAGAAGGTGAAGAACCGGTCTGGTGGTTCGGCGGCGGATTTGACCTGACCCCGTATTACGGCAACGAAGAAGACTGCATCCACTGGCACCGCGTTGCCGAACAGGCGTGTGCGCCTTTCGGGCCGGACGTATATTCGCGTTACAAGGCCTGGTGCGACACCTATTTCCACATCAAGCATCGCCACGAACCGCGCGGCATCGGCGGTCTGTTCTTCGATGACCTGAACGAGTGGGACTTCGACACCAGCTTCGCCTTCATGCGCGCCATCGGCGATGCTTTCATCGACGCTTATCTGCCGATCGTGCAGCGCCGCAAAAACGCCGCGTTCACCGCTCAACAACGTGAGTTCCAGGAATTCCGCCGTGGCCGCTACGTCGAGTTCAACCTGGTATACGACCGTGGCACGTTGTTCGGCCTGCAATCGGGCGGGCGTACCGAGTCGATCCTGATGTCGCTGCCGCCGCAAGTGCGCTGGGGTTACGACTGGAAGGCTGCGCCTGGCAGCGAAGAAGCGCGCCTGACCGAGTACTTCCTGCAAGATCGCGACTGGCTGGCCGAGGCCTGAGGATTTCTGATGGATCGTTACGTCGTTTTCGGTAACCCGATCGGTCACAGCAAATCGCCGATGATTCACAAACTGTTCGCCGAGCAGACCGGTCAGCGCCTCGACTACAGCGCCTTGCTGGCGCCGCTTGAAGATTTCGCTGGCTGCGCCACGGCGTTTTTCCAGGAAGGTCGCGGCGCCAACGTCACCGTGCCGTTCAAGGAGGACGCTTACCGTTTGGCCAACAGCCTGACTGCTCGTGCGCAACGGGCCGGCGCGGTGAACACCCTGAGCAAACTGGCTGACGGCTCGCTGCTCGGTGACAACACCGACGGCGCCGGGCTGGTGCGCGATCTGACGGTGAACGCCGGATTCAGCCTGACTGGCAAGCGCATCCTGTTGTTGGGGGCGGGTGGCGCTGTGCGCGGGGTGCTGGAGCCTTTGCTGGCGGAGAAACCCGCATCGGTAGTCATCGCCAATCGTACGGTGGACAAGGCTGAGTTGCTGGCGGAGCTGTTCTGCGACCTGGGGCCGGTGTCGGCCAGTGGTTTCGACTGGCTGCGCGAGCCGGTGGACGTGATCATCAATGCCACGTCGGCGAGCCTGACCGGCGATGTACCGCCGATTGCGCCGAGCCTGATCGAGCCGGGTAAAACCCTGTGCTACGACATGATGTACGGCAAGGAACCGACGGCGTTCTGCCGCTGGGCCAGCGAACAGGGTGCGGCGGTGGTGATGGATGGCTTGGGCATGCTCGCTGAACAGGCGGCTGAGGCGTTCTTTTTGTGGCGCGGTGTGCGCCCGGATACGGCGCCCGTGCTGGCCGAACTACGCCGCCAGTTGGCCCAATAGATACCCATGTGGGAGCGGGCCTGCTCGCGAAAGCGGTCTGTCTGACACATCAATGTTGGCTGTGCCGCAGTCTTCGCGAGCAGGCTCGCCCCCACAAGGATTACCTCTATTGCCAATCAATCCTCAAACCGGATCGGGCATTTCTCCGGTCCTTCCAGCTTCCGCAACTCCTCCACCACCTGCGGCCGCGCCCGGCGCAGGGTCAGGCTGCGATCCTGGCTCAACAACCGCCGCGCCTCCTGATGCAGCATCTCCACCCCCGAATAGTCGATGAAGTTGATCTGCTGCGCCTCGATCACCACCCGCGCGCCATGCATGCGTTGCAGGCGTACCTGCAGGTAATGGCTGGCGCCGAAAAAGATCGACCCGCCGACGCGCAACACATCGTCCTCACCGTCGCGCCAATGCTGCACACGCGGTTGCGAAGTGCGCTTGAGGTAGAAGAACAGTGATGCCAGCACGCCCGCGTAGATTGCTGTCTGTAATTCCAGCAGCAACGTTGCCAGACACGTCAGGGCCATGACCACGAACTCGGCGCGACTGACCCGCAGCAAGGCGCGAATCCCGCGATGATCGACCAACCCCCAGGCAATCAAAAGAATGCTGCCCGCCATCGCCGGAATCGGAATGTGCGCAATCAGCCCCGCGCCAAAAATCGCAAACAATGCCACCCAAATCGCTGAAAACACCCCGGCCAGCGGCGAGCATGCGCCCGCCTCGTAACTGAGGCCCGAACGGGTAAACGAGCCCGCCGACAATGATCCGGAAAAGAACGCCCCGACGATATTCGACAAGCCCTGCGCGCGGACTTCCTGATTGGCATCGAGCAATTGCTGCGAGCGTGCCGAAATCGAGCGGGCAATCGACAGGCTGGTGACCAACCCGAGCATGCCCACTGCGACGGCGCTCGGCAGCAGGCGCAAGATCAAATCCAGATCCAGCGGCAACGCACTGAATGGCGGCAGCCGTCCGACGAACGCGCTGACCAGATGCACATGGCCGAACATCGCCGGCCACAGCCACACCAGCAGACTGGCCAATGCGAGGGTTATCAACAGCGTCGGCCAGCGTGGCAGCAATTGTTTCAACACCACACCGACGACTACCGTTGCCACACCGAGTACCAACGAAGGTTTATCCACAGCCCTGAGGTGTTGCAGCAGATCCATCAAACTCGCCAGCGCTGTGGCCTTGGCCGGCAACTCCAGTCCCAACAGGTTCGGCAATTGCCCGATGGCGATCACCACTGCGGCACCGAGGGTGAACCCCAGCACCACCGAGTGCGAGACGAAGTTCACCAGCGCGCCGAAACGCAGTAAACCGAGCAGCCACTGGAAAATCCCGGCGAGGAAGGTCAGCAGCAGGATAAGCGTGATGTAGTCCTGCGACGCCGGAATCGCTAAAGGACTGACACTGGCAAACAGCACAATGGAAATCGCCGCCGTCGGGCCGCAGATCAGATGCCACGACGAACCCCACAGGCAGGCGATCAGCACCGGGATGATCGCCGCATAGAGGCCGTACTCGGGTGGCAGACCTGCGATCAACGCGTAGGCAATCGACTGGGGTAACGCGAGAATCGCACCGCTGAGGCCGACGATCAGATCCCGTCCGACGCTGGCGCGGGTTTGCCGCGGTAGCCAGGTGAGGAAGGGCAAGAGAGAGTGGCGGCTGGGGAAGGCCATGGGTCCTCGCGGTTGGGGTTTTGTTCAAGGTTATCAGGGTGCCTGGGGAAAGGCCCCTCACCCTAGCCCTCTCCCAGAGGGAGAGGGGACTGACCGAGGTGTTTGGACTGGCTACATCGACCTGAGGAATCAGCGTCGAACTCAGGTCTCGAATCAAACAACGATCGGCTCCCTTTCCCCCTCGCCCCCTTTGGGGGAGAGGGCTGGGGTGAGGGGGAATAAATCTCAAGCCGTAAACAATTCCAGCAACCCCACGATCAAAGCTTCGCCTTCACCGCCGCCAACGCATCCTTCCCGTCAACCGTCTTCACCCCGTCCAGCCACTTATCCAGCACCGCCGGATTCGCCTTGATCCACGCCTTCGCCGCCTCGGCATTAGTGACCTTCTTGTTCACCACCTCAGCCATGATGCTGTTCTCCATCTCCTGGGTGAACGACAGATTGCTCAGCAATTTACCCACATTCGGACACGCCTCGGCATAGCCTTTGCGCGTCAACGTAAACACGCTGCCGGTATCGCCAAAATACTTCTCGCCACCCTTCAGGTAATGCATCTTCAACTGCACGTTCATCGGGTGCGGGGTCCAGCCGAGGAAGGTGACGAATTTCTGTTTCTTCACGGCCCGCGACACTTCAGCCAGCATCGCCTGTTCGCTGGATTCGATCAGCTTCCACTGGCCCATGTCGAAGTCGTTTTTCTTGATGATTTCCTGCAACGAGATATTCGCCGGCGCGCCGGAGCCGATGCCGTAGATCTTGCGCTCGAACTTGTCCGCGTATTTGTTCAGGTCGGCAAAGTTATGCACACCCGCATCCCACACGTAATCCGGCACGGCGAGGGTGAATTCGGTGCCGTCGAGATTCTTCGCCAGTTGCGTGACATCGCCGGTGGCGACGAACTTGTCATAGAAGCCCTGCTGCGCCGGCATCCAGTTGCCGAGGAACACGTCCACCTGGCCGTCCTTCAAACCGCCAAAGGTAATCGGCACCGCGAGTGTGTCGACCTTGGCCTTGTAGCCCATGCCGTCCAGCAGAAACCCGGTGATCGCATTGGTCGCGGCAATATCGCTCCAGCCCGGGTCGGCCATTTTCACCGTGTCGCAGCTTTGCTCGGCGAAGGCCGATGCGCTGCTCAGCGCGAGCAGGCCAACCGTCACTACTGTGGATAACTTACGCATGGACTTCCCCTTAACATTATTGGTTTTGGCAGGGTTGTGGATAACGTGCTTTGCGTTCCAGATCATCGAGGTCGATGTGGTTGCGCATGTACTGCTGACTGGCGTCCACCAGCGGCTGGTGATCCCAGCTCTTCAGCTTGCCGATGGTCAGCGCCTCGGCAACAAATCGGCGACGGCGTTGGCTGGCGAGGACCTCACGGTGAATCGCCGGAATGTCCCATTTGGCCCGCGCTTCGGCGATAAAATCATCGAACAGCTGGCGATGCTGCGGCGATTGGCTGAGTTCTTCCATCTCACGCGGATCGTTGTCTACGTCGAAGAGTAAGCAAGGGTCGCTTTCACTGTAGATAAATTTGTAGGCACCGCGACGGATCATCATCAACGGGCTGATGGTGCCTTCGGCCATGTATTCGCCAAACACTTCGTCATGACCGCCCTGCCCTTGCAGGTGTGAAACCAGTGAGCGGCCGTCCAGCGGCAAGCCCGATTCCAGCGTGCCGCCGGCCAGTTCAACGAATGTCGGCAGCAGGTCGGCGGTCGACACGGCAGCGCTGACGCGGCCCGATTCGAACTGCCCCGGCGCACTTATCAACAGGGGCACACGGGCTGCCATTTCGTACCAGTGCATTTTGTACCAGAGGCCTTTCTCGCCCAACATGTCGCCATGGTCGCCTGAGAAGACAATGATGGTGTCATCGATTAACCCGGTTTCTTCCAGCGTTTGCAGAAGTTTGCCGACGTTGGCGTCGATATAGCTGCACGCACCGAAGTACGCCCGGCGTGCATCACGAATTTTATCCACAGGCAATGGCTTATCCCACAGGTCGTAGACCTTGAGCAGACGCTGCGAGTGCGGATCGAGTTCGTGTTGATCCGGCGTTGTCGGAAGCGGGATTTCGCCATCGTCGTACAAATCCCAAAAAGCCTTGGGAATTGTGTACGGGTCGTGTGGGTGAGTCATCGACACGGTCAGGCAGAACGGCTGATCGCCATCTTCGCGAATGTGATCGAACAAGTATTGCTGCGCCTTGAACACCACCTCTTCATCGAAATCCAGCTGATTGGTGCGTACGCACGGTCCGGCCTGCAGCACCGAAGACATGTTGTGATACCAGCTCGGCCGCACATCCGGCTCGTCCCAGTTCACCGCCCAGCCATAGTCGGCCGGGTAGATGTCGCTAGTCAGGCGTTCTTCGTAGCCGTGCAACTGATCGGGGCCACAGAAATGCATCTTGCCCGACAGCGCGGTGCGGTAGCCGAGACGGCGCAGGTAATGGGCGTAAGTCGGCACATCGGCGGGGAAATCGGCAGCGTTGTCATAGGCGCCAATCTTGCTCGGCAATTGGCCGCTGACCAAGGTGAAACGAGACGGCGCGCACAACGGGCTGTTGCAGTATGCGGCGTCGAATACCACGCCTTGAGCGGCGAGGCGGGAAAGATTCGGCAGTTTGATCGGCGAAGGGCCGTAGAACGGCAACATTGGCGCGGCCATCTGATCGGCCATGATGAAAAGAATATTCTTGCGCTTCATGTGATCGCGGCATTCCATAGTGAATATTTATGCGACATTGCTGCGATCGAGCATGGAGTTCATGCTTTGTCTGGTAAAGCCCGCGCCCGACAATGACTAGGATAAGCACAGCTTATGTATGACGCCTTGGGTGATCTGTCCCTCGACCTGCTGCGCGCCTTTGAGGCGGCCGCTCGCCAGCGCAGCTTTACCGCCGCGGCGGTAGAGCTTGGCACTACGCAACCAGCAATCAGTCAGCAGATCAAACGGCTGGAAGAACAGCTCGGCACACGCCTGTTTGATCGGATTTATCGAGGGATCGAGCTGACCGAAGTCGGTGCGATCCTGTTCGAGCAAGTTACCCTTGGTTTGCAGAACATCGACGCAGGATTGAGCGCGATCAGCTCACAACAGCAACACGAGGTCCTGCAAGTTGCCACCGATTTTGCCTTCGCCGCTTATTGGTTAATGCCGCGGCTGCACCGTTTTCACGAGGCCAATCCGCAGGTCGACGTCAGCCTGGTGACCAGCGAACGCAACCACAACATGCTGCGCACCGACATCGACGTGGCGATCCTGTTTGGCGATGGGCGTTTCAAGCAGGGCGAAAGCCATTGGCTGTTCAGCGAAGAAGTGTTCCCGGTGTGCAGTCCGCAGTTGCTCAAGGATCGCGCCCAGCCCCTGCCGGCTCAGGCGTTACTGGAGTTTCCGTTGTTGCACCTGCGCGGGCAAAACAGCAGCAACTGGTTTGACTGGAGTGGTCTGTTCCGTGAACTCGGTATCAATACACCGCCGGCGCCGGGGCAATTGCGCTTCGACAATTACACGCTGTTGATTCAAGCGGCGATTGGCGGCCAAGGCGTGGCGATTGGTTGGCGCCACCTTGTGGATAACTTGCTGAGTCAGGGTTTGCTGTGCCGTCCCATCGCCGAAACGACCCTGTCGCGCCTCGGTTATTACGTGGTGCTGCCGCAACGCAAACGCCGGGGTGCGTTGATTCAGCAGTTTGTCGATTGGCTGATGGCGGAACAGGCGAGCAGCGCGGAGTCCTTGAGTGGGCTGGCGCTGCCTTCGATTGCGGTTTGAGGATCAAAAGATCGCAGCCTGCGGCAGCTCCTACACCGATCTCATGTAGGAGCTGCCGCAGGCTGCGATCTTTTACGAATCTGAAGCCGCCACGAAATTCACATGCTGGCCCACATGCAGATTCAACCGCAGCTCATCAGCAATCCCCACCGCCACGCGATTCAAACGCTCCAGCGGTTCGGCCAGACCCGGTTCCAGATTGCCGCCGACCTGACTGAAATGCTCAATCGTCAGGCCCGCGACGCCATGTGGCGCATTCACCAGCGTCCAGTGCAGCGGACTGCTTTGCACGGCTTCGCGAATTTCCTCGGCGGCATGGCGTTGCAGGCGATCATCGACATCCGGTTCATCAAGAACGGCAAAATCGCCCACCAGAAACAGCCGCGACACATTGGCCGCTTGCAGCCCATCGACCAGCGCATCGACGGCCAGCACCTGCTCGACCGGCCCGAGCACGACGGCCCGTTCAACCTGATCGCTACTGAACGGCAACCCCGGCGCATCCAGTAAACAGATGACCGCCGAACTACCGGCCACGCTCTGATTGATCCGCTCCGAGTCGAACAAATCGCCGGTTTTGGTGCGCAAACCCGGACGCGGTGCCAGTGCGGTCAAATCGTCGAGGATGGCAATGACTTCGTGCTGACGGCGCAGCAACTCAGCCATCAACGCGCTGCCCAGGCTACTCATGGCACCATAGAGCACCACTTTTACCGCCGGGGTTTCGGCATTTTTCATGGCTGATCCCTTTTCTTATCCCTTGTATGGCGTGTGACATACGAGCAACGCCGAGGGTTCGAACCGATTCAGAGGCTTTCAGATGCAAGCGATCAAGGGTTATCACGCCCATGTCTATTTCGACGCCAGGACCATCGAGCAGGCGCGGGCCTTGTGCGAGCAGGCCGCGCAATTATTTGCGCTGAAAATGGGCCGCGTCCACGAACGCCCGGTCGGGCCGCATCCGGACTGGAGTTGCCAATTGGCCTTCGGCCCTGAGCTGATCGGCGATGTGCTGCCGTGGCTGGCGCTCAATCGCAAAGGCCTGGTGGTGTTTTTGCACCCGGACACTGGCGATGACTTGCTCGATCATACTGAGCACGCGATCTGGATGGGCGCGATCCGAACGCTGGATCTGTCTATTTTTTGATCAGGCTCTTGTAAACCTACAGCGTTTCTTCGGCTTCGCCTGGCAGATGCTCGTCCAGATGCAGCCAGGGCAATTGGCTGTCAGTCCAGATATGCCGCTCGGCCGGCGCCAGTTGCGGCTGATCAAGGGTAGCGATGGTCACGTCGATGCTATCGGGGCTAAGCCGCGTCACCAGCGCCAGTTGCGCACCGCAGTTCGGGCAGAAGAACCGCGCGCAACTACCCGACGAGTCATATCGCGATGGCGCGGCGGCCAGCCACTGGAAATTCGCCACCGGCACGGTGATCCATGTGGTGACGATGCCACCGCTGACTCGGCGACAAATCGAACAATGGCAATGGGCGATATCCTGCAACGCCCCGCTGAACTGATAACGAATGTGTCCGCAATGGCAGCCGCCGCTGTGCAATTCGCTCATTTCGAAGCTCCCCTTCCCGTGTTTATTGACTCTGGTTCGCATCCGACGGCCGGTTGACCGTTCACCCAAAGCTTTCTTCAACGAAAGGTAGCTGAAAGCTTCCCCGATTAGCATCGCCTCCACTTCCGGCAACAGACCGGTTGGCCAATGCGTGTGATACCTCGCACGAACGGCCCAATTAACAACAACAATGGTGATTCTGATGTCCTCTGTAACCCGCCTCCTCGCTTCAACTCCGCCCGTACGTCTCGTGCTTCCCGTTCTGCGCTGATCCCGTCCGATCTGCTCATTTAACTAGCCGCGCTACGCCTGGAGTATTCCCATGCTGACTTTCCTTGGCTTCGCCATGGTCATCACGTTCATGTTCCTGATCATGACCAAGCGCCTGTCCGCGCTGATCGCTCTGATCATCATCCCGATTGTCTTCGCCCTGTTCGGCGGTTTTGCACCGAAGATCGGTCCGATGATGCTCGAAGGCATCACCAAGCTGGCGCCGACCGGCGTGATGCTGATGTTCGCCATTCTCTATTTCGCCCTGATGATCGACTCTGGCCTGTTTGACCCGGCCGTGCGCAAGATCCTCAAACTGGTCAAGGGCGACCCGCTGAAGGTTTCGGTCGGCACCGCCGTACTGGCGCTCGTCGTTTCCCTCGATGGTGACGGCGCGACCACTTACATGATCTGCGTGGCCGCCATGCTGCCGCTGTACAGCCGCATCGGCATGAGCCCGCGGATCATGGCCGGTCTGATCATCCTCGCCGGTGGCGTGATGAACATGACCCCGTGGGGCGGCCCGACTGCCCGTGCCGCCAGTGCTCTGCATGTCGACCCGTCGGACATCTTCGTGCCGATGATTCCGGCGATGGCGGCTGGTGTTCTGGCGATCCTGGTCATCGCCTACTTTTACGGTAAGCGTGAGCGTGCACGTCTCGGTGAGCTGCATCTGGTTGGCGATGATGTCGATCACAGCGAAATCAGCGTGTCGCAGTTCCCGGATGCCCGCCGTCCGAAACTGATCTGGTTCAACGGCGCCCTGACCTTCGGCCTGATGTGCACGCTGATCGCCGGCCTGCTGCCATTGCCGGTGTTGTTCATGGTGGCGTTCAGTATTGCCATGATCGTCAACTACCCTTGCCTGCAGATGCAGAAGGATCGCGTCGCGGCTCACGCCGGTAGCGTGCTGGCAGTGGTCGGGCTGATCTTTGCGGCGGGTATCTTCACCGGTATCCTGTCCGGCACCGGCATGGTCGATGCGATGTCGAAGAGCCTGTTGGCAGTGATTCCGGATTTCCTCGGCCCGTATCTGGCCGTGATCACGGCGCTGGTGAGCATGCCGTTCACCTTCTTCATGTCCAACGATGCGTTCTACTATGGCGTGTTGCCGGTGTTGGCCGAAGCCGCCAGCCACTACGGGATCACCGCAGTCGAAATGGCCCGTGCCTCGATCGTCGGTCAGCCCGTCCACTTGCTGAGCCCGTTGGTGCCATCGACCTATCTGTTGGTGGCCCTGGCCGGCATTGATTTCGGTGACCACCAGCGTTTCACCCTGAAATGGGCGATCCTGGTATGTATCTGCATCCTGATTGCTGCACTGCTGTTGGGGACTTTCCCGGTGTTCAGCACTCTATAAGCCCAAGACTCACCGTTTCGGGTCCTGGCTTCGCGGTTTGAAGCCCGGACCTTTTTCGGTTTAACAATCGCTCAAAGGAATACACATGGAATGGCTGACCAACCCCGAAATCTGGGTTGCCTTCTTCACCCTGACCGCCCTGGAAATCGTCCTCGGCATCGATAACATCATCATGATTTCGATCCTGGTCAGCCGCATGCCCAAGCACATGCAGCAGCGCACCCGGATCTTCGGTCTTGGCCTGGCCATGATCACGCGCATCCTGTTGCTGCTGTCGATCACCTGGGTCATGCGTCTCACCGCCGACCTGTTCGAAGTGTTCGGCCAAGGCATTTCCGGCCGCGACCTGATCCTGTTCTTCGGTGGTCTGTTCCTGCTGTGGAAGAGCTCGCAAGAGATGTACCACGCACTGGAAGGCGAAGACGAAAGCGACGACACCCCCGGCGGCAAGGGCGGCAACTTCCTCTACACCATCATCCAGATCGCGATCATCGACATCGTCTTCTCGCTGGATTCGGTGATCACTGCCGTGGGCATGGTTTCCCACGTGCCGGTGATGGTTGCGGCGATCGTTGTGGCCGTGCTGGTGATGATGCTGGCCTCGGGCAAGATCAGCGAGTTCATCGACAAGCACCCGTCGCTGAAGATGCTGGCGCTGTCGTTCCTGCTGGTGGTCGGTACCGTGCTGATCGCCGAGTCGTTCGACGTGCATGTGCCGAAGGGCTACGTCTACTTCGCCATGGCGTTCTCGCTGGCGGTGGAAGCGATCAACATCAAGCTGCGCGGCGCGATGGCCAAGAAAAAACAGCAGCAAGACCCGGTGAAACTGCGCAAGGACATCCCGGGCCAGTAACCCGGTAGTCTTCAGGTAACACCCCTTGTAGGAGTGAGCCTGCTCGCGATAGCGGTCTGTCAGTCAACATCAATGTTGAGGCTGATGGCCCTATCGCGAGCAGGCTCACTCCTACATTTGTTTGTGGTGGATTCAGGTGGGTGAATGAACCCGTTTTCATGACACTTTTGTTTCAATCGACACTTTAGCTGTGCAATGCTGGCGCCCAGACCGTTAGCCAACTACAGCTTAAGTATCAAAAACGTAGAAACCGCGCGGTACCGTCAACTTGCCCCTCTGGGGCGCTGCTACTACAGGGGGTTTGTATGCTCACCCTGCTCAATCTGCTTTCCGCCGTGGCCCTGTTGATCTGGGGCACGCACATCGTCCGAACCGGCATCCTGCGGGTGTACGGCACCAACCTGCGCCATGTGATTGGCCAAAACATGTCCAAGCGCTGGCTCGCCTTTGTCGCCGGCATCGTCGTGACCGCGATGGTGCAAAGCAGCAACGCCACCGCGATGCTCGTCACTTCATTTGTCGGCCAAGGACTGATGGCGCTGACCCCGGCGCTGGCGACCATGCTCGGCGCCGACGTCGGTACCGCGCTGATGGCGCGGGTGCTGACGTTTGACCTGTCATGGCTGTCGCCGCTGCTGATTTTTCTCGGGGTGATTTTCTTTCTGTCGCGCAAACAGACGCGGCTCGGACAGATGGGCCGGGTGTCGATCGGGCTCGGGCTGATCATTCTCGCGCTGCAATTGATCGTCGAAGCCGCCGCGCCGATCACCCACGCTCAAGGCGTGAAGGTGATTTTCGCCTCGTTGACTGGCGACATCCTCCTCGACGCCTTGGTCGGCGCATTATTCGCGATGATTTCCTACTCCAGCCTCGCCGCCGTGCTGCTCACCGCGACGCTGGCCGGTGCTGCGGTCATCAGTTTGCCGGTGGCAATTGGTCTGGTGATCGGCGCCAACATCGGCAGCGGCGTGCTGGCGTTCATGAGCACCAGCATGCAGAACGCCGCTGGCCGTCAAGTGGCGCTGGGCAGTCTGTTGTACAAACTGATCGGCCTGCTGTTGATCATCCCGGTGCTCGACCCGCTGGTGCACTGGATCGACAGCCTCGACTTCAGCCCGCAGGAAATGGTCATCGGCTTCCACTTGCTCTACAACACCGCGCGCTGCCTGATTCTGCTGCCAAGCGTCGGCCCGATGGCGCGCCTCTGCGCGTGGCTACTGCCGGAACGGCCGGAGGTCAACGGCACTGCCAAACCGCGTCATCTCGACGCGACTGCACTGGTCACACCGAGCCTGGCGCTGGCCAACGCCGCGCGGGAAACCCTGCGCATGGGCGATCTGCTGGAGAACATGCTCGACGCCACTCTTGATGTACTGCGCGGCAAGCAGACCGCTGTCACCCAGGAAATACGTCGGCTGACCGATGACATCGAATCCTTGTACAGCGCAATCAAGCTGTATCTGGCGCAGATGCCCCGCGAAGACCTCGGCGAGCAGGACAGTCGACGCTGGACCGAGATCATTGAGCTGGCGATCAACCTCAAATTGGCTGCCGACCTGATCGAACGCATGCTGCGCAAGATCCAGCAGCAGAAGACCTCGCAGCGCCGTTCGTTTTCCGAGGAAGGTCTGGAGGATCTGGCCGGATTGCAGCAGCAACTGATTTCTAACTTGCGTCTGGGCCTGTCGGTATTCCTCAGTGGCGATCGTGAAAGCGCCCGGCAGTTGCTGCGCGAGAAACGCCGCTTTCGCGCACAGGAGCGCCGTCTGGCCCATGCGCATGTCAGCCGTTTGCAACGCAAGATCGTCCAGAGTATCGAGACCAGCTCGCTGCATCTGGAGTTGATTGCCGACATGAAACGCCTGAATTCGCTGTTTTGCGGCAGTGCGTATGTGGTGCTGGAAACGGCGGACACCGGAGCGCTGGCGGCGGATGATATTGCCGACATTACGCATTCGCCTTGAACGACTGGGGCTGGGTTTAGTCAGTTACATTGATTCAGCCTTAAGACCTTCGCGAGCAGGCTCGCTCCCACATTTGAAATATATTCCCTTGTGGGAGCGAGCCTGCTCGCGAATGGCGGCCTGAATAGCGACACGGATCTCCAAATCAGCCGTACGGAAGCCTGTTATGCGTTGCCTGTTGTTCGCCTGTCTGTTGCTCGGTTCCCTGCCCGCCTTTGCCCTGGATCGTTTTCAGGTCGAAGGCTATGCGCTGCCCAACGGTTTGCAGCTGATGCTCAAACCCGGCACCGAACGCGGGCATGTGGCGATTCGCTTGGTGGTTGGCGTTGGCCTCGATGATTTCGATTGCGCTGAAAAAGAGCTGCCGCACCTGCTCGAACACCTGTTGTTCAGCGGCATCGACGCCACTGGCGAAGGCGGTCTGGAGGAGCGCATGCAAGCACTGGGCGGTGACTGGAATGCCTTTACCAGCAACGCCGATACCACGTTCGTCATCGAAGCACCGGCGAAGAATCAGCGCAAGGTCCTCGACCTGCTGCTCGCTCTGCTCACGCAAACGCGCATTGACGACAATGCGATCAACGCCGCCAAACGCGTGGTCGAACGCGAGGACGGTGGCCATTACACGCGCCTGCAACGCTTTCTCGATCGTCAGGATCTCGGCCACACCGCGAGCAATCAGCTCGCCGTCGAACTGGGCCTGAAATGCCCGCAGCGCGCCGAGGTCGGTCACCTGACTCAGGAGCAATTGGAGAAGGTGCGCAAGGCCTGGTATGCGCCGAACAATATGACCCTGATTGTCGTCGGCGAACTCGACAAACTGCTGCCGGCCTATCTGGAGCGCACCTGGGGCGCGCTCGAAGCGGTTGAGCCGAGCGAGCACCGTGCACTGCCGGACATCAGCACCAGCGCCGCCCATGAACGCACCCTCACCCGTGGCTTTATCGGCGACAGCGCCAAGTTGCACTGGCTGGTGCCGGAACCGGTGATCGATGATCAGTACGACCAGACCTTCGACATTCTCAAGGATTACCTCGACTGGGCGTTGTACCGACAGATCCGCCTCAACCACGGCTTGTCTTACGGGCCATGGGCTGAGCGTGAGGTATTTGGCGGTGTGGGCTTCATGAGCCTCAACGCCGATCTGGACCGTGATGACGTCGACGAAGCGATCCAGGTGCTGGAAGACCTCAAGGCTGATCTGCTGAAAAACGGCCTCGATCCGGACACCTTTGCGCGGATCAAACAGGCTTCCATCGCCCATCAGACCTGGGCGGTGCAGGGCAACAGTGCGCTGGCGGATTACTACTGGAGCGCCCTCGGCGATTATCAGGACGGCCGCTTTGCCAACCCGGCGCGCGAGCTTCAAGGCGTGACGCTGGAAGCGGCGAACAAGGCCATGCGTGAGTTGCTGTTGCAGCCGGGGTATCTGCGGATCGAGAAGCCGTTGATCAGTGATGATCAGGTGTTGTGGTTGAGTGCGGGTGGCTTGGGTCTGGTGTTGCTGGTCCTGATCGGTTGGCGTTTGCATCACCGCCGCCGGCCGGCCGAGCACTAATCCTGTAGGAGTGAGCCTGCTCGCGATAGCGGTCCTTCAGTCACCATTTCTTCGGCTGATACACCGCTATCGCGAGCAGGCTCACTCCTACAAGGGAATGCGTTGGTTTTAAGTGACCGGCAGCCTCGCCACAGCGCCCGGCGGGCGCTACTCTGTCGAGGTTTTTTCCTATCCAGTCGTGAACCGCCCAAATGCCAAAAATACAGCTCCTGATCCAGCGCATTCTCGAACTGATGAAGCGCTATCCCGGGGTCATTGCGCTTGGCGGGTTCATCTCCGGGGTCGGCAGTTTCATCATGGTCGATCGTCAGCAGGGTCTGGCGAGCTGGATCACCGTGATCATGCTGCTCAGCTGGATCTGGCTGATGCTGGAGAACACCCTTACCGGCCTCTTCACTCGCATCTTCAAACGCGAGATCCCCCAGCCGCTGCTGCGTTACGCGACGCAGATGATCCATCAGGAAAGCCTGTTTTTCGTCCTGCCGTTTTTCTTCATCACCACGACCTGGAACAGTGGCCAGTTGTTTTTCACCGGCCTGCTCAGCGTGGCGGCACTGATCTCGATCGTTGATCCGCTCTATTACAAATGGCTGGCGCCACGGCGCTGGGCGTTTCTCGCGCTGCACACCCTGACCCTGTTCGCCGCCCTGCTCACTGCGTTGCCGGTGATCATGCACCTGACCACCGCGCAGAGCTTCAAGTGGGCGCTGGGCATTGCCGTGCTGTTGTCGTTCCCGAGTCTGGCGTCGATCTTCCCGATCCGCACGCTGCGCAATGCCTTGGCGATCCTGTGCATTACCGTTGGTATTGGCGGCGTCGGTTGGGCGCTGCGTTCGTGGGTGCCGCCGGCGACGCTGTGGATGACCGACGTGGCGATCAGCACGCAAATGCAGGACCGCACCCCCGGTGCCAGCCTCGACACGGTCAGCGCCGAGCAGATTCGCGGCGATGGCCTGTATGCCTACACCGCAATCAACGCGCCGCGCGGGCTGGATGAGCGGATTTATCACGTCTGGCAATTCAACGGCAAAGAGGTCGACCGCATCGCCCTCGATATCCACGGCGGGCGCAAGGAAGGCTACCGGGCGTGGACGCACAAGCAGAACTTCCCCGGCAACCCGGCGGGCAAGTGGCAGGTGCGGGTGCTGACCGAGGATGGCCAGGTGATCGGCGTGCTGCGCTTCGAAGTCACGGACAGCACAGCGATCAAAGAAAAGTAATCCGGTTCGTGCTATTACGTTAGTTCGCATAAAGGCCGAACAAGCACGGAGCTTATGACCAGCAGCTCGATCAGCGGTAATGCCCAACTGGACACGTCGATAACCCCTGCCCGCCTGCGGGTCACGGGGGACTGGACGCTTGCCCATTACGCCGAGCTCAAGCAACTGAGCGAAAAGCTCCACGGCCAGTACGATGCCAACACCCCGATCGACCTCAACAGCCTCGGCGCCCTCGACACCGCTGGCGCCTCGTTGCTGGTCGAACTGCTCGGCTCCGAACGCCTCGGCCAGTCCGCCGAACACCCCGATTGCACCCTGACCTCCGCCGACCGCGCGCTGCTGCAAACCGTGTACTGCTCGATGACCGACTTCTGCGTGCCGATCAAGGAAGCGGAAATCAGCGTCAGCGTGCAATTGCTCACGCGCATCGGTCGCGCCGTCGACACCATCTGGCAAGACACCCTGCAACTGCTCGGTTTTGTCGGCCTGATCATGGAAACCATTGCTCGCAGCCTGTTTCGGCCCAAGCGCTGGCGCATCACCCCAATGATTGCGCACATCGAGCAGACCGGCCTCGACGCCGCACCGATCGTGGCGTTGCTGACCTTTCTGGTCGGTGCGGTGGTGGCGTTTCTCGGGGCGACGGTGCTGGCCAGTTTTGGCGCGACGATTTTTACCGTGGATCTGGTGGGCTTCTCGTTCCTGCGCGAATTCGGCGTGCTGCTCACGGCGATCCTCATGGCCGGGCGCACCGCCAGTGCCTTTACCGCGCAGATCGGCTCGATGAAGGCCAACGAAGAAATCGACGCGATCCGCACCCTCGGCCTCGACCCGATGGAGTTGCTGGTGGTGCCGCGGGTGCTGGCGATGCTGGTGGCGCTGCCGATGCTGACGTTTCTGGCGATGCTTTGCGGGATCGTCGGTGGCGGCGTGGTCTGCGCGGTGTCGCTGGATATCTCGCCGGCGATGTTCCTGACCCTGTTGCAGTCTGACATCGGCGTTCAACACTTTCTGGTCGGCTTGGTGAAGGCGCCGATCTTCGCCTTCATCATCGCCGCGATTGGTTGCCTGGAAGGCTTCAAGGTCAGCGGCAGCGCCGAGTCGGTCGGCGCCCACACCACCTCTGCTGTGGTGCAATCGATTTTCGTGGTGATCGTGCTCGACGCGGTGGCCGCACTGTTCTTCATGGAGATGGGCTGGTGAGTCGTCTACCCCGCGCGCCCTCGGAGGCGGTGATCGAAGTTCGTGGCCTGTGCAATCGCTTCGGCAGCCAGAGCGTGCACGAGAACCTCGATCTGGATTTGTACAAGGGCGAAATCCTCGCCGTGGTCGGTGGTTCCGGCAGCGGCAAATCGGTGCTGTTGCGCAGCATTGTCGGTCTGCGCCGGCCCAGCGAAGGCATGGTCACGGTGTTCGGCAAGAACCTGCCGAGCCTGTCCGAGCATGAGCGCTCGCTGGTCGAGCGACGCTTCGGTGTGCTGTTCCAGAAAGGCGCGTTGTTCTCGTCGCTGACGGTGACCGAGAACGTCGCCCTGCCCCTCATCGAACACGCCGGCTTGAGCCGCAACGACGCCGAGCACCTGGCAGCGGTGAAACTGGCACTGGCTGGGCTGCCGCTGTCGGCAGCGGACAAATACCCGGCGTCGCTGTCCGGCGGCATGATCAAGCGCGCCGCGCTGGCGCGGGCCTTGGCGCTGGATCCGGATATTCTGTTTCTCGACGAGCCGACTGCCGGCCTTGATCCGATAGGCGCTGCGCAGTTCGATCAACTGATTCTGACCCTGCGCGATGCGTTGGGTCTGAGCGTATTTCTGGTGACCCACGACCTCGACACGCTCTACACCATCACCGACCGCGTGGCGGTGCTGGCGCAGAAAAAAGTCCTGGTCGCAGGTCCCATCGACGTCGTTTCGGAAACCGACGACGCGTGGATTCACGAATACTTCCACGGCCCGCGCGGCCGCTCGGCGCTGGACGCCGCCAAATTGCTCAACGAGGTCTGACATGGAAACCCGAGCCCATCATGTGTTGATCGGCCTGTTCACGGTGATTGTGGTGGCAGGCGCCCTGCTCTTCGGTCTGTTCCTGGCCAAGTCCAGCGTCGACACCGAATTCAAGGATTACGAGATTGTCTTCAGCGAGGCGGTCAGTGGCTTGTCCAAGGGTAGCCCTGTGCAATACAGCGGGATCAAGGTCGGCGATGTGATCAACCTGCGCCTTGATCCAAAAGATCCACGGCGGGTGCTGGCGCGGATTCGTCTGGCCGGTGATACGCCGGTCAAGGAAGACACCCAGGCCAAGCTGGCGCTGGCCGGGATCACGGGGACGTCGATCATCCAGCTCAGCGGTGGTACCCCGGAAAGCCCGAAACTGCGTGGGCATGACGGTAATCTGCCGACCATCGTCGCGTCGCCCTCGCCTATTTCGCGCTTGCTCAATGACTCCAACGATTTGATGACCGGCATCACTGCGCTGCTGCAGAACGCCAATCAGATGTTCTCTGCCGAGAACGTCGAGCGCGTCAGCAAAACCCTCGCCCATCTGGAGCAGACTACCGGCACCATCAATGATCAGCGCGGTGACATCAAGCAAGCCATGCAGCAACTGGCGACCGTCGGTAAACAGGCCGGCAGCATGCTCGAACAGACCTCGTTACTGATGCGCAACGCCAACGGCTTGATCAACGATCAGGGCAAGCAAGCGTTGGGTAGCGCCGAGCAAGCGATGAAGTCGCTAGAGCAAAGCACAACAACCATCAGCACTTTGCTCAGCAAAAACGAAAACTCCCTCGATAACGGCATGCAGGGCCTCAATGGCCTGGCCCCTGCGATCCGCGAACTGCGCGAGACGCTGACTTCGTTGCGCGCCATCTCGCAACGCCTTGAGGCCAACCCCAGCGGCTACCTGCTGGGCCGTGACAAGAACAAGGAATTCACACCATGAAGCTGACTCGACTTGCCCTCCTCGCCGGCTTCACGCTGATCAGCGCCTGTTCGATTCTGCCCCAGTCCGAGCCGTCGGATGTCTATCGCCTGCCGGCCGCACAGGCGCCCGCCTCGGGCCAGCTCGGCGGCAACGCAGCAGTGGTCGTTGCGGCTGAACAAGCTGCAGGCCAGTGAGGCGTTGAACCGGCCGACGATTGCGGTGATTCCGCAGGGCGATGTGATCAGCAGCTACAAGGGCTCGCGCTGGAGCGATCCGGCGCCGGTGCTGGTGCGTAATCGTCTGCTGGATGGGTTTCAGAGTGATGGTCGGGTGACGTTGCTCAGTACCGATGACAGCAACTTTGCTGCGGATCTGGAACTGGGCGGGAGTTTGCAGGCGTTTCAGACTGAGTATCAGGGCACGCAGGCCAGCGTTGTGGTGCGGGTTGATGCGTTGCTGGTGCGCGGTTATGACCAGCGGATTCTGGCCAGTCGACGGTTTGAAGAGCGTCAGCCGTTGAATGATGTGCAGGTGCCGTCGGTGGTCGCCGGGTTTGGTCAGGCCAGTGATCGCTTGACCGCGAAAGTCGTCGCCTGGACCGTCGATCAAGGCCAGAAACTGGCCCCCCCGAAACCTTAAGCCCAACACACAACCCCTGTAGGAGTGAGCCTGCTCGCGATAGCGGTGTATCAGTCACCGATGATGGCGATTGATAAACCGCTATCGCGAGCAGGCTCACTCCTACAGTCTGGATTTTTGTTCAGCCGAAGAACCAGTAGCAGACGAAGATCGCACCCACGACCCCGGCAAACTCCGCCAGCAACGCACACCCCACCGCATGCCGCGCGCGCTGAATCCCCACCGCGCCGAAATACACCGCCAGCACATAGAACGTGGTCTCGGTACTGCCCTGAATCGTCGCCGCGACCAGCGCTGGGAAGCTGTCGACCCCCGAGGTCTGCATCGTCTCGATCAACATCGCCCGTGCCGCGCTGCCGGAGAACGGCTTGACCATTGCTGTCGGCAGCGCATCGACAAAGCGCGTGTCCCAACCGGCCCACTCGACCAGATGGCGAATTCCGTCCAGCCCGAAGTCCAAGGCACCAGAGGCACGCAACACGCCTACAGCACAGAGCATTGCCACCAGATACGGCAGCAGATTCTTCGCGACATCGAAGCCCTCTTTGGCGCCCTCTACAAACGCCTCGTAGACCTTCACTTTCTTTAACGCGCCGATCAGCAAGAACAGCATGATCAACCCGAACAGCGTGAGATTGCCGAGGATCGACGACAATCCTGCCAGAGCCGTCGCCGAAAGGGTGCCCAGCAGCGCCATGAAACCACCCAGTATCAACGCCCCGGGAATCAGATACGCCAACACCACCGGACCCCAGATCCGCAAACGCTGCATGAACGCCACCGAGAGGAAGCCGACGATCGTCGAGCAACTGGTCGCCAGCAGGATCGGCAGGAACACCAGTGTCGGGTCCGGCGCGCCTTGCTGGGCGCGGTACATGAAGATCGTCACCGGCAGCAGGGTCAGGGAGGAGGCGTTGAGCACCAGGAAGAGGATTTGCGCGTTACTGGCGATGGTGGCACTGGGATTGAGCTCCTGCAGCGCCTTCATGGCTTTCAGGCCGATCGGCGTGGCCGCGTTGTCGAGGCCCAGACCGTTGGCGGCGAAGTTCAGGGTGATCAGGCCAAGGGCAGGGTGGCCGGCCGGGACTTCCGGCATCAGCCGCAGGAACAGCGGGCCGAGTACCTTGGCCAGCCATTCGACGATCCCGGCCTTCTCGGCGATGCGCAGAAAGCCCAGCCACAGGGTGAGGGTGCCGAACAGCAGCACCATGACTTCGACCGAGAGCTTGGCCATGGCGAAAATGCTTTCCACCATCGCCGCAAAGATCCCGGCGTTGCCGCCGATCAGCCACTGCGCGAGCGCCGATACGGCTGCCACGATGAAGAAGCCAAGCCACAGGCCATTAAGCATCAGTCAAATCCCCCGAAGAATGCGGCGAATGATAGCGGGGTCGCCAGAAACGACAAACCCCGGATTTCTCCGGGGTTCGTTTGGCTGACTCGGTCCACTGTAGGAGTGAGCCTGCTCGCGATCGCGGTGTATCAGACAACAGAGATGTTGAATGTACAGCCCTCATCGCGAGCAGGCTCACTCCTACAGGGATTTGTGTCAGTTCTTGGAGATTTCGCCTGCTGGCAGTTTTTCCTTGCTGCGCCAGTGCGGCAGGGAGTTCCAGTAGCGCTGGCCCTTGGCGTCGTCGTACATGCCTTCCCAACGTGCGATAACCAGTACCGCCAAGGCGTTACCAATCACGTTCAGAGCGGTACGCGCCATGTCCATGATGCGGTCGACACCGGCGATGAACGCCAGACCTTCCAGCGGAATACCGACGCTGCCCAGAGTGGCCAGCAGTACCACGAAGGACACGCCCGGTACGCCGGCGATGCCTTTGGAGGTGACCATCAGGGTCAGGACCAGCAGCAGTTGTTGGCTGATCGACAGATCGATGCCGTACAGCTGAGCAATGAAGATCGCGGCGATCGACTGGTACAGGGTCGAACCGTCGAGGTTGAACGAATAACCGGTCGGTACCACGAAGCTGCAGATGGCTTTCGGTGCGCCGTAGGCTTCCATCTTCTCGATCACCCGTGGCAGCACGGTTTCCGAGGAGGCAGTGGAGTAGGCCAGCACCAGCTCATCCTTGAAGATGCGCATCAGCTTGATCACCGAGAAGCCGAACAGCTTGGCGATCAGGCCCAGTACCACGAAGGCGAAGAAGGCGATGGCGACGTAAACCAGGATCACCAGTTTGGCCAGCGGCAGCAGCGAGGCGAAGCCGAAGTTGGCGACGGTCACCGCGATCAGTGCGAACACGCCGATCGGCGCATAGTTCATGATCATGTGGGTGACTTTGAACATGCTTTCCGAGACGCCCTGGAACATCTTCACCAGCGGCTCGCGCAGGTCCGACTGCAGGCTCGACAGACCGAGACCGAACAGCACGGAGAAGAAGATGATCGGCAGCATTTCGCCGCGGGCCATGGCCGCGAAGATGTTCGACGGGATCAGGTTGAGGATGGTCTCGATGAACGCGTGTTCATGCTGTACCTCGGCGGCGGTTGCCTGGTACTTGGAGATGTCCACCGTGCCGAGGGTGCTCATGTCGATGCCTGTGCCCGGATGGAACAGGTTGGCCAGCAACAGGCCGACGACGATGGCGATGGTGGTGACGATTTCGAAATAGATGATCGTCTTCAGGCCGATACGCCCGAGCTTCTTGGCGTCGCCCACGCCGGCAATGCCGACAATCAGGGAAGAGATGACGATCGGGATCACGATCATCTTGATCAGACGGATAAAGATATCGCCTGCCGGTTGCAGGACGTTGCTGATCCACCAGGCCTTCTCGGCACTGAAGTGGTTGAGCAACGCACCAATTGCAATACCCAAAACCAGACCGATGAGGATCTGCCAGGCGAGGCTAATTTTTGCCTTCTTCATTATCTTTACCCTTACTTGCGTTTGACTCAGGCACATGCAGGAACTGGAACGCTCATTAGCGGAAAAGTCTGTGCATCTGCCTCCGTATAAGGTGCCCCGAAGCGCGTGATTACGGCTCTTCGGCAGGCGAAAAAAGGCGCAACTATTCCGATGCAAGGTTGCGCCGTCTAATGCCGTAAACGCCTACCCTATGCCGAATCGGCATGAGCTTTTTTAAATGAAACTGGCGTCCCAACCGGTTCGATTGTGACATTTCGGCCGGCATAAGTGCCGTGAACCGGTCTTTACAGCGTGGGTTGGTTATTTTTTGAACGAGAAAAATCGACAAAAAATCTAGGAAAAAGCCTACGCAGGAAGACTAGAAGTCCTACTGTTTAAACGGTCTCTTTGTCGATATACGGTCGCCGTGAAACACCGCGTAATGTTTTTGCGCGCAGTGTCAGCGATAAAAAGGATGAGCTGGACGCTCTGGATCAATGTTTTGCGTGTTTGAAAGCTCAGCGCAAGTCCGTCGAACCACTGTGGGTCGGCGAACCTGCGGCGCAGCTTTTACCCTGACCCGGCCCTCGCGCAGGCACTCCCTGTACCCGTAGGTCACTCCGACCCTGCAACAGTCAGAACGTCCCGGCCCCCTGGTCATGCGCCAGCCTTCCTCAGGTCGGCGCAATGGAAGACAGCAGGGCTGCTGTCTTCATGTTCAGATCAGTACCACTTCGGATCTTTTTTCAGGGTTTCCATTAGCAGATCCTGCATGCCCTGGTCGGGTTTGCCGAGGAAGCGGTAGGTGGCATGTCGCGTTGGCGACTTGTCGGCCGGCAGTCCCTCGGGCACATCAACGAGCATGGCGTAAGCGTCTTTCTTGTCGAAACTGAACGCGACGATCAAGCGGTGGTTCAAGCACTTGTCTGCGGATTCGCAGAGCGGCCCGACCAGATACTGGTCGCCATCTTCAGTTACGGCATTCATTTGCTGGTCAGGCGTGCCGGACAGGTTCATCACCCATTCCGGCAGGCGCTCTTCCTTCTTCACCACGCCTTCCCAGGTTTCCCGGTATTGCGGGTCGGAACTCAACAGTTCGTTGACTCGCGTCTGGCCGTCATTGGCCGCCATCGCCATGGCACTACCGCCCAGAAGCAGGGCGGCTGCCAGTGTCTTTAACACACTCATCGTTAACCTCGGCCGCGACGGCCAAAGAAGAAGGAAGCGATGAACATCACCAGGAACACGACAAAGAGAATCTTGGCGATACCCGTGGCGGTGCCCGCGATACCACCGAAGCCCAGTACTGCAGCGATGATGGCAATGATCAAGAATGTAATTGCCCAGCTCAACATGGTGATTCTCCTTACTTCTCTATTTGGGGGTGTTACGTGTTCCGGCGCTCTGCGCCCGAATTCGTTTGCTCTTTAGAAAACCCAGCGCTCTTCACGTGGCAGTTGATCCAGTGGCTGCGCCTGATCGACGTCCATCATGCGCATCGAGGCGCTTTCGGCCTGACTGCTGCTGACGGCGCTGAAGTGCGTTTGCGTGTTGTGCTGGATCGAAATCAACGGCTCAACCTGCTGGCTGTTTTCCCAGCGCAGGTATTGCTGGCAGGCGATCAGGGTGATCAGCAGCGCCAATACGCCAAACAGACCTTGCTGGATGTGCAGTGGCGAGATACGCACTTGGGCGGCACGTGGGCGAGTCATCCTGGGTTCCTCACTCTTATTCGGTTGGGGCAGTTCTGATCTGCCCGGGATGAGTGAGATATTGCAGCCTGCATGCCAGTTTTTTATTTGAAAAATATTCAATAAAATCAATGAGTTGTAAGCATGATGAAAAACGTCTGCGACGCATCCTGCACGATGGGTCCTCTGGGGTCGTGCGCAATGCACGATTTTTTCGTAGGAGATTTCATTCTTATGGAATTGAGAGCAGGGCGTAGATGTCAGAAAAGTACGCAGGGAATGCCCTGCAAATCTGAATTTGTTTAAAAAACCAGCAAAACCAACAACTTGGCTGTAAAGGCAGGAGAGAGCTACCCTCCTATGGCTGGCATCGTTCAGAATCAACCATGCAACTTGCCCGATTTTTCCGGGACTAACCCAAGACCAATCACTATGGAGCGTAGGAAAAATGGAATCTGCCACTGAGCATCAAGGCCGCATTCTGCTGGTGGACGACGAATCCGCCATCCTGCGTACTTTCCGTTATTGCCTCGAAGACGAGGGCTATACGGTGGCCACCGCCAACAGCGCGGCTCAGGCCGAGGCATTGTTGCAGCGCCAGGTCTTCGACCTGTGCTTCCTTGATTTGCGCCTGGGCGAAGACAACGGTCTCGACGTGCTGGCGCAGATGCGCATTCAGGCGCCGTGGATGCGCGTGGTCATCGTCACCGCGCATTCGGCTGTCGATACCGCCGTCGATGCGATCCAGGCGGGCGCCGCCGACTATCTGGTCAAGCCGTGCAGCCCGGATCAGTTGCGTTTGGCCACCGCCAAGCAACTGGAAGTGCGCCAACTGTCAGCGCGCCTCGAAGCGCTGGAAGGCGAGATCCGCAAACCGAAGGACGGGCTCGATTCCCACAGCCCGGCGATGAAAGTCGTATTGGAAACCGCCCGCCAGGTCGCCGGCACCGACGCCAACATTCTTATCCTCGGCGAGTCCGGTACCGGTAAAGGTGAGCTGGCCCGAGCGATTCATGGCTGGAGCAAACGTGAGAAGAAATCCTGCGTGACCATCAACTGCCCGTCGTTGACCGCCGAACTGATGGAAAGCGAGCTGTTCGGCCACAGTCGCGGTGCGTTTACCGGCGCCAGTGAAAGCACGCTGGGCCGGGTTAATCAGGCCGACGGCGGTACGCTGTTTCTCGACGAGATCGGCGATTTTCCCCTGACATTGCAACCCAAGTTGCTGCGTTTCATTCAAGACAAGGAATATGAGCGGGTAGGGGATCCAGTCACCCGTCGCGCTGACGTACGCATTCTGGCTGCGACCAACCTCAACCTGGAAGACATGGTCCGTGACGGGCGTTTCCGTGAAGACCTGCTCTATCGCTTGAACGTCATCACCCTGCACTTGCCGCCACTGCGTGAGCGCGCCGAAGACATTCTGACTTTGGCTGATCGCTTCCTCGCTCGCTTCGTTAAAGAGTACGCACGTCCGGCACGGGGCTTCAGCGACGAGGCTCGCGAGGCGCTGCTGGGCTACCGCTGGCCGGGCAACATTCGTGAGCTGCGTAACGTGGTTGAGCGGGCGAGCATCATCTGCCCGCAGGAACGCGTGGAAATCAGCCACCTCGGCATGGCCGAACAACCGGCCAACAATGCGCCAAGAGTCGGTGCGGCGCTGAGTCTCGACGAGTTGGAAAAAGCCCATATCGGCGCGGTGCTCGCCACCGCCGGCACGCTGGATCAAGCGGCGAAAACCCTGGGCATCGACGCCTCGACCCTGTATCGCAAGCGCAAGCAGTACAACCTGTGAGCGCCGGGCGATGAAACTGGCGATGAAGTTGCGCACGCGGTTGTTCCTGAGTATTTCCGCCTTGATCACGGTGGCCTTGCTCGGGCTGTTGCTCGGGCTGGTCAGCGTGATGCAGATGGCCGGCACTCAAGAAGCTTTGGTGCGCAGCAACTTCGTCACTCTGGATCTGGGGCTCAAGTTGCGGCAGACGCTGGGTGATCAACTGATCATCATGCTGGCCGAAAAGCCTGATCCCGTGGCGTTCGAAGCGTCGAAACAGCATTACTTCGAGTTGCTGGACCAAGGCATCGCCCAAGAGCAAGAGGGCGATGGTCGGCTATACGGCTTCAGTCGGGCAAAAGCGGATTATCTGAGCTTCCTGGAAGCTTTCGATTTGTCGCGTGACCCGGCCGGCTCCATAAGCAGCAGCGCTGACTTCAGGGAGCGCTTCAATACGTTGCGCAACGGACTGATCACCGAACACAAGCATGCACTGGATAACATCAACGCGGTACAGCGTGAGGCGCGTGACCGTGCCTTGTTGATTGCGGGTCTGCTTGGATTTGTCGGATTGGCGGTGCTGATCATCGGTTTCATCACGGCCCACGGGATTGCCAGGCGTTTTGGCGCGCCGATCGAGGCGCTGGCGCAAGCGGCGGACAATATCGGCCAAGGCAATTTTGAAGTGACCCTGCCGATTTCGTCGGCGATGGAAATGAATCAGCTGACCAAGCGTTTCGGCATGATGGCTGAGGCACTGCGCGAACATCAGGCGACCAACGTCGATGAATTGCTCGCCGGCCAGCAACGCTTGCAAGCGGTACTCGACAGCATCGATGACGGCTTGCTGATGATCGACCGCCAGGGGAATCTGGAGCACCTCAATCCCGTCGCTCAGCGGCAGTTGGGTTGGGACGATGATCGTCTCGGCCAGGGACTGGGCACGGCGCTGGAACGACCAGAGCTGGATGCGCAGCTGCAACTGGTGCTGCGCGGCGGCACGCTGGAGCGGGCGCCGGAAGATTTGAGTATTGAGGTTGACGGCGAATCACGCCTGCTGACCTACAGCCTGACGCCGGTCAGTCATACCCAAGGGCATATTCTCGGCGCGGTGATGGTGCTGCACGATGTCACCGAGCAGCGTGCCTTCGAACGGGTGCGCAGTGAATTCGTGCTGCGCGCTTCACATGAGCTACGCACGCCGGTTACCGGCATGCACATGGCCTTCGGTTTGTTCCGCGAGCGAGCGAAGTTTCCAGCGGAGTCGCGCGAGGCTGATCTGCTCGACACCGTGAATGAGGAAATGCAGCGCCTGATGCAGTTGATCAATGACTTGCTTAACTTCTCGCGTTATCAGAATGGCCTGCAGAAACTCACATTGGCGCCATGCTCCATCGAAGACTTGCTGGAGCAGGCGCAGCTGCGCTTTGCCGATTCGGCGGCGGCCAAGGGCATCGCCCTGAATGTCGAAGTACAGGCGCCGCTGCCACGTTTGCAGGCTGATCAGGCGCAACTCGATCGCGTGCTCGACAACCTGATCGACAACGCCCTGCGCCATACCGCCCGCGACGGTCAGATTCGCTTGCAGGCACGTCGGCATGGCGAGCGGGTGATAATCAGCGTCGAAGACAACGGTGAAGGCATTGCCTACGGCCAGCAAGGGCGAATCTTCGAGCCGTTCGTGCAGGTCGGGCGCAAGAAGGGCGGCGCTGGACTGGGTCTGGCGCTGTGCAAGGAAATCGTCCAGCTGCATGGCGGACGCATGGGGGTTTATTCGCGGCCGGGGCAGGGCACGCAGTTCTATATGGCGCTCGCGGTTTAGGCTTCGTCGTCCATACGCCTTCCCGCGAGGCGTCGGCCACGGGTGATCAGTTCGATGAACTGCACCGCGCTCAGCGCATGGGCGAACAACCAGCCTTGACCGAATTTCACGCCTTCGCTACTGAGCAGCTCAGCCTGTGATTCCAGTTCGATGCCTTCGGCAATCACCTTCAGATCCAGCGCCTGGGCCATGTGAATGATGTGCGGAGCGACGCCGCTGCTGGCGGCGTCATGACCCAGTGCATCAATAAACGCTTTGTCGATCTTCAGGCAGTCCACCGGCAAGGTTTGCAGGTAGGCGAGGCTGCAATAGCCGGTGCCGAAGTCGTCGATCAACACCTGATGGCCGACATCGCGCAAGGCTTGCAGGTTTTCCCGCGCCACCACCACGTCAATCAAGCCACGCTCAGTGACCTCGAAGGCTATCTGCCGCGCGGCTACACGATGGAGCGTTAGCAGCCGCGCCATGACCTGGCCGATGCGCGGCACCATCACGTCGCAGGCAGCCAGGTTGACCGAGATATACAGTTGCGGATTGGCTCGCAGCACCGGACCCAGTTGCTCCAGCAAACGCTGGAGGACAAAGTCGGTCATCTGCCGAATCTGCCCGGTATTTTCCGCCATGGGGATGAACAGGTCCGGGCTGGTCAGTGTGCCGTCGGGGCGGCGCCAGCGCAGCAGCGCTTCGGCGCCGACGCAGTTGCGGCTGTCGAGGTCGAAGATCGGCTGGTAGAGCACCTGTAGCTCGCCCCGGCGAATGGCGCCATTGAGTTCGGCGTCCAGTGACTGGCGCTGGCGCACCAGCAAGAACACAAAGAACCCTAGGAATGCGCCGAGCACTAGACAGGCCGGAACCATCCACCACCAGATCGCAGGGATGTGCATGCCGGTGCGCGGCGTGATCAGCACCAGTTGATATTCCGGGTTGTTGGTGGGCATGCGGTAGATCAGCCGAGTCTGAGTGACTTGTAATGACTCGCGGCTTTTCGGTGGCCAATGTTCGGTCGGTGGCCAGGCCTGCGCCGTACCGAGGACCGGGATCGCCCGGGTGCCGTGATCGAGAACCACCAAAAGGCTGCTGCCGGGCGACAGATCGACCATGTCGGTCAGATGCCCACGTGATGTGGCCACACGAAAATTGCCGCGGCCCAGCATCAGCGCGGCGCGGTTTTCATCGGGTTCGGTGGTGGTATTGAGCCAATAGCTGTAAGTCGGCCCTCTGATATCCGGCGCCCGTACTACCGACACGCCTTCCTGACGTGGGCGGTTGGAGCAGATCCGCGTGGCGTCCATGTAAGCCGCTTCGTAGACGAAGCGATAGTTAAAGGTGACTTGCTGCAGGGTCGCGATCATTTCATCGTCACAACTGCGCAATGGCTGCGCTTCGAGATCGTCAAGACTTTCGCGTAACTGGCCGAACAATTGTTCGAGGCGGGCGAGGAAACGTTCGCCTTGCGCGTTCATTTCCTGACTTTCGCTTTGCTCGACCTGTCGCATTGCCACGAACATTCCGCCGGCGATCAGCAGGCAGGCACTGAGGACAGCCGCGATCATCGCCAAAAACCACGGGCGATAAAACCAGCTACGCAGCGTCTCTCGGGTAGCAACCATCATGGAATATCCGAAGAATTACCAATGAGTTATAGCTGCTGATTGCGATTTCGCCCTAACCGTCGGGCGGGCGTCATTATTTTGTCTGGTTAAGTACCAGCAACAACGCTGCCGTTTGCGCATCCGGCGTGCCGTTGAAGCGCGAGGGCCGGAAGTGCATCTGGAACGCGGCGAGGACATGGCGCGTGGCGACGTCCAGCTCGCCGGTCTGTGGTGTGTCATAACCCAAGTGCGCCAATTGCGCCTGGAACCAGCTGATGCTTGGCAGCTCGCTGCTGTTGAACAGCATCTGCTGACGCGCAACCGCCTGTTCGTTCGGCCATATGCCCAGGCCTTCGGCAGCGAGGCGCTTCCACGGGAACAATGGGCCCGGATCGAGTTTGCGCAGTGGTGCGATGTCGCTGTGGCCGATGATGTGCCGCGGGCTGACGCCGTTGCGCTTGCTGATGTCCTTGAGCAGGACGATCAACGATTGGATCTGCGCTTCGCTGTACGGATACCACAGACGCCCGGTCGGCGTGTCTTTGAAGCCTGGATTGACGATTTCAATGCCGATCGAGCTGGAGTTGAGCCAGGTACGGCCCTGCCATTGGCTTTCGCCGGCATGCCAGGCGCGCTGGTTCTCATCCATCAGTTTATAGACGGTGCCGCCCTTGTCGTCGCCGATCAGGTAATGGCTGCTGACCTCGCCGTGGGTCAGCAATTGCAGAGAGCGCTCCAGCGAGGCCGACGTGTAATGCACGATCACGAACTGGATACGGCTGTCGTAATTGGCCGAAGGATGGCTGATGTCGTAACGCGGGCTGCTGGAACAAGCGGCCAGAACGAGCAGCGAAGCGAGGAGGGCAAAGAATTTCATGGCAGAAGGCAGTACACGCAAGACAGTAATGCAACAGTGTAACGTACTGCCTTGCGTCTCGACGGCCAGTGGGCGGATTTAAACAAAATGGAACAATTTGCTCAGCCCAGCTCGACCCGATTGCGTCCTGCATTTTTAGCGCGGTATAGCGCCTGATCGGCTCTTTTCAGTACCAGATCGCTGTGTTCTCCAGCGCGGAATGATGCCAGTCCCATGGAAATGGTGATCGTCACCCGCTCGCCCTTGAAGTGAAACGGGCAAGCTTCGATCGCTGCGCGCAGGGCCTCCAGCAGTTTGGCGCCTACTGCCGGCGGCGTTGCCGGCATCAACAGAACGAACTCTTCCCCGCCGAAACGGGCAATGAAGTCCGAGCCGCGCAGGCGTTTGCGCAACACGGTGGCGATGATTTTCAGCACCTTGTCGCCGGCCAGATGGCCGTAGTTGTCGTTGATCCGTTTGAAGTGATCGAGGTCGAGCATGGCCAGGCTCAGGGTGTTGCCGTGTTGTTGCCACTGCTGGATTTCGTGCTCGAGGCGTTCGCTCCACGCGGCGCGATTGGGCAGGCCGGTGAGCGGATCGATCAAGGCTTTCTGTCTTTGTACTTCAAGATGTTCGCGGAAACCTTGGGCTTCCTGTTCCATATGCGCTACGCGCTCTGACAGGCTTTTCAGCCGCGTGGCGACTTCCTGCTCGCGGGCGTCGCGCTGCTTCTGGTGCTGATCCATGGTGCCGAGCAGGCCTTCGAGATGGTTCTCCAGCACGTGCTTGAGGTCTTCCAGATCCGCTGCTTCCTGCACGCTGGTCTGCAGGCCGTCGACTTGCTCGCGGATCTGCGTGTCCATTGCCCGCGCCGCCGAGCTGTTGTCGGCATGGCCTTCGCTGGCCGCTTGCAGGTTGCTCTGGAATGCTTCGAGGCGTTCGTTGAGCTGTTGCAGATAGGCTTCGAATTCGTGCTGACCGCTGTCGGTGATCGCCAGCATCAACGTCGCAAGATCGTCGAGGATCGGGATCAATTCGTACCAGTTCAAACCGTGTTTGAGCCGCTCACGCATGGCTTCGGCTTGTGGACGGTGACGTTCAGGCAGAGTCAGGTCGTCGAGCAGCCCGATCAGGGTGTCTTCGATGTGTTTGGCCACGGAGCTATAGGATGGCTCGGGGGTGTCTGGCAGGGCGAACAGGATGTCGTGCTCGGGCTGCTCCGGGTCGATGGCGGCCAGCGCCAGGGCAATTGGCTCGGGCAGTGGCAGGCTGTCGAGGATCAGTGGAGTCGGATCGCCGGGGTGGGTCAGTTCATCAGGATTGATGGCGGCAGGCGCGATTTCATTCTGAGCAGGAGCCGGGGTGAAAACAGGCTCAAGCTTGATGTGCTCAGCCTGCGGTTCGACCGGATGGCTGCTGACTTTGCTGACGACCGTGGGTGGTACAAAGTTAACCACCTCTGCCGGTTCCGGTTCCAAATGAGCCTGGGTGGCTGGCGTCGTTGTTTCGACGGGCACCACTGCTTCGATGGCAGGCGCTGCCGTCATGGCTTCGATCACGGCGACAGGGGCGGGCTGTGTGGCTTCTGGTTCGGGCGCCGGTGGGCCAAGCCGTTGCGGCGGCGCGGGTGATTCTGTCGCTGGCGCTTCTTCGCTGTCGCGGCTACCAAACAGCCGTTGCAGCAGACCCGGGCGACCCGGCTCTGCGGGCGTTTCCAGCTGACTCAACGCCTTACCCTGCAAGCCGCTGAGTTCACTCAGCAGCAATGGCATTTCCCGCGCCGAGCCGACGCGGCCATCCAGTTGTTTGGCGAACTTCTTCAAGGGCTGGGCGACTTCACGTGGCAGCGGCAAAGCCTGCAACTGCGTGACCAGCGATGTCAGCGCGCTGCTGACTTGATCAATGCGGGTTTCGCGGCGCTGCTCGGAATCGAGCACGGCTTTTTCCAGGCGCGGCAAAAGGGCGGCCAGGCCGGCGTCCATGTCGTCGGTGCGCACCACGTCGCGCATCTCTTTCATGCACTGATCAACGACCTTGTCGGTACCTTCAGCCGCCAGTGTGCTGCGCACCAGACCGCGACGCAGCAAGTCGAGCCTGGCGGCCCAGCGGCGTTCGAGTTTGTCCTGCTGTTCGATGCTTTTGAGGTACTTCTCTTTCCAGCGCTGGGCGTCGTCGCTCATTCAGGGGTTCCGCGAGGGGCAGGACTCAACGCGGGCAATGCATCGGCCGTGAGCGAACCCGGCAGACGAATCTCTACCGCGACCGGCAGGTGATCGGAAATCGGTTGGGCCAGCACTTCGACCTTTTCCAGGGTCAGGGTCGGGCTGAGCAAAATATGATCAAGGCAACGTTGAGGACGCCAGCTGGGGAAAGTCGCTTCCACCTGCGGGGCCAGTAGGCCGAGATCGCGTAACGGAGAGTGTTGTAGCAGATCGCTGGCGTGGGTGTTCATGTCGCCCATCAACACCTGGTGTTTATAACCACCGATCAGCTCACGAATATAGGCCAGTTGCAGGCTGCGTGTTCGCGCACCAAGGGCCAGGTGCATCATTACCACCACCAACGCTTCCGGGCCTTCGCCGAAACGCAGCAGAATCGCCCCGCGACCTTTCGGGCCGGGCAGCGGGTGATCTTCGATCGCCGACGGTTTCAGGCGACTGAGCACGCCATTGCTGTGCTGAGCGAGTCGGCCGAGGTTGCGATTGAGTTGTTGATACCAGTAAGGGAAGGCGCCGAGTTGGGCCAGATGTTCCACCTGATTGACGTAGCCCGAACGCAAGCTGCCGCCATCGGCTTCCTGCAGAGCGACCAGATCGAAGTCGCCGAGCAAGTCACCGATCTTTTGCAGGTTGCCTGAACGGCCGTTGTGCGGCAGCAGGTGCTGCCAGCTACGGGTCAGGTAATGCCGATAGCGCTCGGTGCTGATGCCGACCTGGATATTGAAACTGAGCAGACGCAAACGCTGGTCTGCGGGCAGGCCCGTGGACTCCAGGTGATGCTCGTTGACCTGCGGATCATGCAGGCCAACGATGCGTTCAGACTTCCAGCGGCGCATGGCGGTAGCCGCGCTTAGTTGGCAGCAGCCTTGGTTGCCGCTCGCTCTTTGGCGACCAGTTGGTCAGCCAGTTGCAGCGCTTGTTCGGCACCACCGGCGGAGCCGATGTCAAAGCGGTACTTGCCATTGACGATCATGGTTGGCACTCCAGTGATTTCATACTTCTTGGCCAGTTCGCGAGCTTTTACGATCTGACCTTTGATGGCGAACGAGTCGAACGTGGCGAGGAATTTGTCCTTGTCTACGCCCTGGGTGGCGAGGAAGTCAGCCATGTCGTTCTTGTCGGTCAGCTTCTTGTGTTGTTTCTGGATTGCTTCGAATACGGCGTTGTGAACCTTGTGCTCGACGCCCATGGCTTCGAGGGTCAGGAACATCTGACCGTGAGCGTCCCATGGGCCGCCGAACATGGCTGGAATACGTACGAAGTTGACGTCGGACGGCAGTTTCTCAACCCAAGGGTTGATCACGGGCTCAAAAGCGTAGCAGTGCGGGCAGCCGTACCAGAACAGCTCGACCACTTCGATCTTGCCAGGCTCTGCAACCGGAACCGGGTTGGCCAGTTCCACGTAAGGGGCGGCAGGGGCTTCGGCGGCTTGAGCGGTCACGCCGAACAGGCTGGCAGCGACGAGGGCGGCGCTGATGATCAGATTACGCATGCTTTACTCCTGGACAATTTGGGTCGCCTCGCGCGACCTGTTTTCAGACAGATCCTGGCGGGCATGAGTTCTGTAGTGTAACGGCAGCGGCCACAAAAAAGGGCGGCCAAAGCCACCCTTTTTATACTTGCTGCGACGGATTAATCGAGCGTTAACATTGCCGGAGATATCAACTCCTGCATTGAATCACGCAACACCCCTGTAGGAGCTGCCGAAGGCTGCGATCTTTTGATCTTCAGCCTCGCTCAACGCGCGATCCGGCGCGCTTAGTGCAAACCCTGAATGTAGCTGGAGACCGCCGCAATATCTTCGTCGCTGAGGCGCTTGGCGATGGTCTGCATGGTCATGGTGTCGCCGTCGTTGGTGCGGCCACCTTCTTCCTTGCGGAAATCGGTCAGCTGCTTGGCGATGTATTGAGCGTGTTGGCCACCCAGGTGCGGAAAGCCGGCAGCCGCGTTGCCGGCGCCGTTCGGTGAGTGGCAGCCGGTGCAAGCTGGCAGGCCGTTGGCCAGGTTGCCGCCACGGAACAGGGCCTCACCGCGTGCAACGATCTTCGGATCGGCGGCGCCGACACTGCCCTTCTGGGTGGCGAAGTAGGCGGCGATGTCGGCCAGATCCTGATCGCTCAGGTTGGTCAGCAGGCCGGTCATTTCCAGAACGGTGCGCTTGCCCGACTTGATGTCGTGCAGTTGCTTGGTCAGGTACCGTTCACCTTGACCTGCCAGTTTCGGAAAGTTTGGCGCCATGCTGTTGCCGTCCGGGCCATGGCAGGCTCCGCAAACGGCGGCTTTTGCCTGGCCCGCTGCGGCATCACCGGCAGCATGGGCGAAGCCTGAGATTCCCACGGTCAACAGCAGACTCACGATCAATTTGTTCATCAGCTAATCCAACTACGGCTAAGGGTTAAGTTATGGACCGGGTTTACTCGCTCATCCAAAGGATGATGGCTTGGTAATCCTCGGCACTGCAGTCCATGCACAAACCACGCGGCGGCATCGCCTTGAAACCCTGGGTCACGTGTTGCACCAGCGTCCCCATACCTTTCGCCAACCTCGGCGTCCAAGCTTCCTGATCGCCTCTTTTGGGCGCCATGGGTAGTTGGCCGGAATGACAGGCACCACAAACACGGTTGTACACAGCTTCCGGATCCTGTGTAGCCTGTGCGCTGTAAAGCGGCATCAAGACTCCGGCAGCCAGCAGCCATTTCGTCATAAAACGACCTTTTCAGGGTTGAGAGCGTTCTGCGTTCTAATGCGCAATCAAAGTCTGTCGCTCTCGTGAACTTCATCCTTCGCTGGGACAAAGCACACACAAAATCTGCGGCATTATATACTGGCGTCACTGAAACGGAAGCGACACCGCGTTCCGCGCCCAATCCCGGCGCCGCCCACATCGGAAATCCCATGCAACTCAAGAATCCCATCCTCGGCCTGTGCCAACAGTCCACGTTCATGCTCAGTGCCGCCAAAGTCGATCAATGCCCTGACGACGAAGGCTTCGAAGTAGCGTTTGCCGGTCGTTCCAACGCCGGCAAATCCAGCGCGCTGAACACTTTGACTCACGCCAGCCTGGCGCGCACCTCGAAAACTCCGGGCCGCACACAGCTGTTGAACTTCTTCAAGCTAGACGAAGATCGCCGTCTGGTCGACCTGCCGGGCTATGGTTACGCAAAAGTACCGATCCCGCTGAAGATGCACTGGCAGCGTCACCTTGAGGCTTACCTCGGTGGCCGCGAGAGTTTGAAGGGTTTGATTTTGATGATGGACATCCGTCATCCAATGACCGACTTCGACCTGCTCATGCTCGACTGGGCCGTTGCGGCCGGCATGCCGATGCACATCCTGCTGACCAA
This sequence comes from Pseudomonas sp. MC6, assembly GCF_054790575.1. Taxonomy (NCBI): domain Bacteria; kingdom Pseudomonadati; phylum Pseudomonadota; class Gammaproteobacteria; order Pseudomonadales; family Pseudomonadaceae; genus Pseudomonas; species Pseudomonas sp. MC6. The sequence continues at coordinate 4,980,242 of NZ_CP186504.1, read as the reverse complement.
GGCCGACAAACTGACCTACGGCGCAGCCAAAAACACCCTGCTCAAAGTGCAGTCGGAAATTCGCAAAGGCTGGGGCGATCAAGTCACCATCCAACTGTTCTCCGCACCAAAACGCATGGGCCTGGAAGACGCCTACACTGTACTGGCCGGCTGGATGGAACTGGCAGACAAAGGCGCCGAGGCGGCAGCCGAGTAAGTCGGGATTGGGAAAAATTGGTTGTAGTGTGGTCAGGCAAGGCAAAGGTGATGCTCAAAAGCGGAGTTTAGGGGACCTAAATGAGCATTTTGAGTAGCGCCTTTAACGCAGCATGGCCGCGCTACAGCCGATTTTTGGGCAAAAAAAGCCCCGGATTTCATTGGGGAGGGAGAAATTCCGGGGTTTAAGTTCCGAACCGCTAGGGCGGGGTTCAGATATCTGCCAACACTTAACACAACATAGGAGCATCGAAGGGCTTCACCAGCCATTCAGTATCTCTGAGTAGTGTCCTTCCAGATTAGTTCAGATTTTTTTCAAAAAGCTTTGGAATAATCCCAAGCGCTTTTCGAAATAAGCAGATTTTCCGGGGCTGCCGCGACGTCATGTCGCGGCAAAACCGTATTCAAATGGCTCAGTGAGCCTCATCCCAATTGTTGCCCACGCCCACTTCGACCAGCAGTGGCACATCCAGCTTCGCCGCTTCGCTCATGTGCACGCGAATCTCGGCGCTGACCTGTTCGACCAGATCCTCGCGAACCTCCAGCACCAATTCATCGTGTACCTGCAGGATGACTTTGGCGTCCAGTCCGGACGTCGCCAGCCAGTTATCCACAGCCACCATGGCCTTCTTGATGATGTCGGCGGCCGTGCCTTGCATTGGCGCGTTGATCGCCGTGCGTTCGGCGGCGGCGCGCTCCTGCGGCTTGTTCGAGTTGATTTCCGGCAGGTACAGGCGACGACCGAAGAAGGTCTCGACATAACCCTGATCCGCCGCCTGCGTGCGGGTGCGATCCATGTACTCGCGAACCCCCGGATAACGGGCGAAGTAGGTGTCGATGTAAGCCTTGGCAGTTTTGGTGTCTACGCCGATGTCCTTGCCGAGTTTCTGCGCGCCCATGCCGTAGATCAGGCCGAAGTTGATCGCCTTGGCGCCACGGCGCTGGTCGGATGTCACCTCGTTGAGTTCGACCTTGAACACTTCGGCAGCGGTGGCGGTGTGCACGTCCAGATTGTTGCGGAAGGCGTTCATCAGGCCTTCATCTTTGGACAGGTGCGCCATGATCCGCAGTTCGATTTGCGAATAGTCCGCCGCCAGCAGTTTGTAGCCCTTTGGCGCTACAAACGCCTGACGGATGCGTCGACCTTCAGCGGTGCGCACCGGGATGTTCTGCAGGTTCGGATCGCTGGAAGACAAGCGCCCGGTCGACGCCACGGCCTGGTGATACGAGGTGTGAATACGCCCGGTGCGCGGGTTTATCTGCTCTGGCAGGCGATCGGTGTAGGTGCTTTTCAGCTTGCTCATCGAGCGGTGCTCCATCAGCACCTTCGGCAAGCGGTGATCGTCTTCAGCAAGTTTCGCCAGCACTTCTTCAGCAGTGGACGGCTGACCTTTGGCGGTCTTCTTCAGCACCGGCAGGCCGAGTTTCTCGTAGAGAATCACGCCCAGTTGCTTCGGCGAGCCGAGGTTGAATTCTTCCCCGGCGATTTCGAAGGCTTCGCGCTCCAGCGCAACCATTTTGTTGCCCAGCTCGATGCTCTGGATGCCGAGCAGCTCAGCGTCGACAAACGCGCCTTGGCGTTCGATGCGCGCCAGCACCGGCACCAACGGAATCTCGATGTCGGTCAAAACGCTGGCCAGACTCGGGATCGCGCTGAGTTTTTCGAACAGCGTCTGGTGCAGACGCAGGGTGATGTCGGCGTCTTCGGCGGCGTACGGCCCGGCCTGCTCCAGCGCGATCTGGTCGAAGGTCAGCTGCTTGGCGCCTTTGCCGGCGATGTCCTGGAAGCTCACGGTGGTGTGATCCAGGTACTTTTGCGCGAGGCTGTCCATGTCGTGGCGGGTCGCGGTGGAGTTGAGCACGTAGGACTCAAGCATCGTGTCGAAGGCGATGCCGCGCACGGTGATGCCGTTGTTCTGGTCGCCACCGATGGCGCAGTTGGCCAAAATGTTCATGTCGAACTTGGCGTGCTGGCCGACCTTCAGCTTGCTCGGGTCTTCGAGAATCGGCTTGAGCGCGCGCAGCACGGTGTCGCGATCCAACTGCTCCGGCACGCCGATGTAGGAGTGGGTCAGCGGAATATACGCGGCTTCGTTGGCCTGCACGGCGAACGACAGGCCGACCAGTTGCGCCTGCTGCGCGTCGATGCCGGTGGTTTCGGTGTCGAAGGCGAACAGTTTGGCGTTGTTGAGTTTTTCCAGCCAGACGTCGAAGCGCGCCTGATCTAGGATGGTTTCGTAAGCGGCTTCAGCAGGAACGGCAGGCGCTTCTTCTGCTGGTGCGCTGAACAGATCGCCAGCCGGCGCAGGCTCGCTGCCTGCGCTCAATTCCAGACGTTTGGCGTCGCGATCCAGATCGTTGATCCAGCTTTTGAATTCCAGCAGCGAGTACAGCTCGTAGAGCTTGGCCGGGTCTTCCGCGCCCATCTGCAAGTCATCGAGTTCGACGTCCAGCGGCACATCGACCTTGATGGTCGCCAGTTGATAGGAGAGGAACGCCATCTCCTTGTGCTCTTCAAGCTTGGCCGGCAGGGTTTTCGCGCCGCGAATCGGCAGGGTCGGGACGATGTCGAGATTGGCGTACAGCTCGGTCAAGCCGCCGTTGACGCCGACCAGCAGGCCGGAAGCGGTCTTCGGGCCAATGCCCGGAACGCCCGGAATGTTGTCGGACGAATCGCCCATCAGCGCCAGATAATCGATGATCTGCTCCGGTGCGACGCCGAATTTCTCCTTCACGCCTTCGACGTCCATCGAGCTACCGGACATGGTGTTGACCAAGGTAATGTGGCCGTCGACCAGTTGCGCCATGTCCTTGTCGCCGGTGGAGATCACCACCGGGCGATCCGCCGCCGCGCTGCTGCGGGCGAGGGTGCCGATCACGTCGTCAGCCTCGACGCCTTCGACGCACAGCAGCGGGAAGCCGAGGGCGATCACGCTCTGGTGCAGCGGCTCGATCTGCACGCGCATGTCGTCGGGCATGCTCGGGCGATTGGCTTTGTATTCGGCGTACATCTCATCGCGAAATGTCCCGCCCTTGGCGTCGAACACCACGGCGAACGGGCTGTCCGGGTACTGCTTGCGCAGACTCTTGAGCATGTTCAGCACGCCTTTGACCGCACCGGTCGGCAGGCCTTTGGAAGTGGTCAGTGGTGGCAGCGCGTGAAACGCGCGGTACAGGTAAGACGAACCGTCCACCAGGACGAGGGGGGCTTGGCTCATGAGCAGGATCAACCTTTTCGGCGGGTCCGGCGCTAGAATAGCGGGACCGTTGACGACAAAGGGACAAGGTTATCATGCGTACGTTAAATCGCTTGCTGCTGGTCGGTCTGATTGCTGCCTCACCGTTGGCCGCGATGGCGGCGGATGATGCGCCGTCGGGAGATCCTGAAGTCACCATTCGCACGGAAGGCGACAAGACGATTCAGGAGTACCGTCAAAACGGGTTCCTGTACGCGATCAAAGTCACGCCGAAGGGCGCACCACCCTACTTTCTGGTGCGTGCAGACGGGACGGATGCAAACTTCATCCGCTCGGATCAGCCGGATATGCTGATTCCGTCGTGGAAGATTTTCGAATGGAAGTAGATTTTTAATTCACTCGGCGCCGCAATTGGCGGCGCCCGTACTGGCAGTTAAAACATGTCTGTGTTCACTCCCCTGGCTCGGCCCGAGCTGGAAACCTTTCTCGCCCCTTACGGGCTTGGCCGTCTGCTTGATTTCCAGGGGATCGCCGCCGGCAGCGAAAACACCAATTTCTTTATCAGCCTGGAGCAGGGCGAGTTCGTCCTGACCCTGGTTGAGCGCGGTCCGGTGCAGGAGATGCCGTTCTTCATCGAGCTGCTCGACGTGCTGCATGAAGCCGACTTGCCGGTGCCGTATGCACTGCGCACCACCGACGGCGTGGCGCTGCGTGAGCTGAAAGGCAAACCGGCGCTGTTGCAACCGCGCCTGTCCGGCAAGCACATCAAGGTCGCTAATGCTCAGCATTGCGCGCAGGTCGGCGAGTTGCAGGCGCATCTGCACCTTGCGACCCAGGGCGAGCGCATGATCAAGCGCAAGACCGATCGTGGCCTCGACTGGATGCTGGAGGAGGGTACGGAGTTTCTTTCGCACCTGAGCGATGAACCGCGTGCGCTGCTGCAAAAGGCGCTGGATGAAATCACCGAGCGCAAAGACAAGATTCTCGCGCTGCCGCGGGCGAACATTCATGCCGACCTGTTTCGCGATAACGCGATGTTCGAAGGCACGCACCTGACCGGGCTGATCGACTTCTACAACGCCTGTTCGGGGCCGATGCTGTATGACGTGGCGATTGCCTTGAATGACTGGTGTTCGGACGAGGACGGTTTGATCGATGGGCCGCGAGCCCGCGCGTTTCTCGGCGCCTACGCGGCGCTGCGGCCATTCACGGCTGCGGAGGCCGAGTTGTGGCCGACCATGCTGCGCGTGGCCTGTGTGCGGTTCTGGCTGTCGCGATTGATCGCGGCGGAGCAGTTCGCCGGGCAGGATGTGTTGATTCACGATCCGCAGGAGTTTGAGCAGCGCTTGGCGCAGCGGCAGCAGGTGCACACACCTTTGCCTTTCGCGCTTTAAGATCAAAAGATCGCAGCCTTCGGCATCTCCTACAGGATTTACATCAATCCCCTGTAGGAGCTGCCGAAGGCTGCGATCTTTTTCTATGGCTTACAACGATTCCAGGCACCCGGCCAGATCATTGCCGAGCTTTTCCAGAACCTGCTCATAACCCTGAGCCGTCGCCGGGGTGTACCCGCCCAACGCATCCAGCTCAGCCAGTTTCACCGGCAGCCCGGCCACCAAAGTCTCGGCCAGACGCGGGCGCAACGGCGGCTCGCTGAACACGCAAGTCTTGCCCACTTCCTGCAACCGCTTGCGCATCGCCGCAACATGCTGCGCACCCGGCTGCACTTCCGCCGCAACGCTGAACACGCCGGTGTGCTTCAGGCCATAAGCCTCTTCAAAATAATCAAACGCCTCGTGAAAGACGAAGTACGGCTTGCCTTCAACGCTGGCCAGACGCTTCTTCAAACGCTGATCCAGTGCATCGAGACGCTCGTCGAACGCCTTGGCGTTGCTCTGATAGCGCGCGGCGTTGGCCGGGTCGGCGGCGCTGAGGTCTGCGGCCATTTTGTCGGCAATCACCCGCGCATTCACCGGCGATAACCACAAATGCGCATCCAGCGTGCCCGGGCGGTGATCGTGATCATGCTCGTCGGCGTCTTCGGTGTGGGAATGGCTGTCCTCGGCAAAACGCCGCAGTTTCATCCCTGGCAGATCCTGCACGGCGACGCTCGGCAGCGTACGACCGTTCAGCACGCGCGGCAGGAAACCTTCCATATCCGGGCCGATCCAGTAGAGCAGATCCACCGACTGCACCTTCCGTACGTCGGATGGCCGCAGCGCGTAATTGTGTGGCGAAGCACCCGGCGGCAGCAGCACTTCGGGAATCGCCACGCCGTCCTGCACGGCCGCTGCAATCAGCTGCAACGGTTTGATGCTGGTGAGGACTTTGACCTCGGCCTGAGCCGAACCGATCAGCAGAAAACTGGCGACAAAAGCCACAAAAACAGAAAAAAGTCGGGACACGATGACCACTCAAGGAGGCGAGAACGGGTAACATAATAACGTCTCTATCAAAACTCGTCGCCGCCCATGCCTATTACACCGATTGCCAGCCGTCCCCACGACCACTCTCATTGCGTACACAGCGCTTTGTCCGAGGCCGATACCTTGTGCGCCCAGAAAGGCTTGCGCCTGACCGCGTTGCGCCGCCGGGTGCTGGAATTGGTATGGCAGAGCCACAAGCCACTGGGCGCCTACGATATTCTCGCGGTGCTGAGCGAGCAGGACGGCCGCCGCGCCGCGCCGCCGACCGTGTACCGCGCGCTGGATTTCCTCCTGGAAAACGGCCTGGTGCATCGCATCTCTTCGCTGAACGCCTTCGTCGGCTGCGTACACCCGGAACACGCGCATCAGGGCCAGTTCCTGATCTGCCGTGACTGTCACGCTGCCATCGAACTTGAACAAAAAGTGATCAGCGACGCGATCATCAACAGCGCCAAAGACGTCGGTTTCATCGTCGAAGCGCAGACCGTCGAAGTCGTCGGCCTGTGCTCCGGTTGCCAGGGGGCTTGATGAGCAATGCGCTGATCCGTCTGGAGCAGGTCGCCGTCACGTTTGCCGGGCAGACTGTGCTGGACAACATCGAGCTGAGTGTCGAGCCGGGGCAGATCGTCACCCTGATCGGTCCCAACGGCGCTGGCAAGACCACGCTGGTGCGCGCCGTGCTCGGGCTGTTGAAACCAGACAGCGGCAGCGTCTGGCGCAAGCCGAAGCTGCGCGTTGGCTACATGCCGCAAAAACTTCACGTCGATCCGACCTTGCCGCTGTCGGTGCTGCGCTTTCTGCGGCTGGTGCCGGGCGTTGACCGTCCGCGTGCGCTGGCGGCATTGAAAGAAGTCGGCGCCGAACACGTCATCGACAGCCCGGTGCAGAGCGTTTCCGGGGGGGAAATGCAGCGCGTACTGCTCGCTCGGGCGCTGCTGCGCGAACCGGAATTGCTGGTGCTCGACGAGCCGGTGCAGGGCGTCGACGTCGCCGGGCAAGCCGAGTTGTACAGCCTGATCACCCGTCTGCGCGATCGCCATGGTTGCGGCGTGTTGATGGTGTCCCACGATTTGCATCTGGTGATGAGCACCACCGATCAGGTGGTCTGCCTCAACCGTCACGTCTGCTGCTCCGGGCATCCCGAGCAGGTCAGTGGCGATCCGGCGTTCGTTGAGCTGTTCGGCAAGAACGCGCAGAGCCTGGCGGTCTATCACCATCATCACGACCACGCTCACGACCTGCACGGTTCAGTGGTCAAAGGGCCGGTCATTGGCCAGCCTCACGTTCACGGAGACAACTGCAAGCATGGCTGATTTTCTGTTGTATGCCCTGCTTGCAGGTCTGGCGTTGGCGATCGTTGCAGGTCCGCTGGGTTCGTTCGTGGTCTGGCGGCGCATGGCCTATTTCGGCGATACCCTGTCCCACGCCGCATTGCTCGGCGTGGCGCTGGGCTTTTTGCTGGATGTCAGCCCGACCGTTGCGGTCACCGTAGGCTGTCTGTTGCTGGCGGTGCTGCTGGTCACGTTGCAACAGCGTCAACCGCTGGCGTCTGACACGCTTTTGGGAATTCTCGCACCGAGCACGCTCTCTCTCGGTCTGGTGGTACTAAGCTTCATGCATGAAGTGCGGATCGACCTGATGGCCTATCTGTTCGGCGACCTGCTGGCGATCAGCCCGACTGATCTGGCGTGGATCCTCGGCGGCAGCGCGGCGGTGCTGGTGTTGCTGGTGACGCTGTGGCGGCCATTGCTGGCGATTACCGTGCACGAAGAGTTGGCCAAAGTCGAAGGCCTGCCGGTCGCTGGCCTGCGCATGGCACTGATGCTGTTGATCGCGGTGGTGATCGCGGTGGCGATGAAAATCGTCGGTGTGTTGCTGATTACTTCACTGTTGATCATCCCGGCAGCTGCGGCACAGCGTCACGCCCGTTCGCCGGAGCAGATGGCACTGGGCGCGAGCCTGCTGGGCATGCTCGCGGTGTGTGGCGGGCTGGCCTTGTCGTGGTTCCAGGACACCCCGGCGAGGCCCGTCAATCGTTGTGACGGCGGCCGCACTGTTTCTGCTGAGTTTTGTTCTGCCCCGTCGTGGGGTGTAGACTTGGCCGCTTTTTGCGCAAATAGAGAGTCGCAGGAATGAAGCCGTTCGCCTCCCGTTATCTGCTCCTTGTCGCATTTTCAGTGCTGCTGGGCGCCTGCCAAAGTACCCCACCGGTGGTTGAAGCCCCCGATGCGCGGGCTACGGCCATCGCACAGCTGGAGCAAAGCCTGGCCAGCAGCGAACTGGCCACCGCTGAAGACCAATTGGCTGCTTTGCAGAAAGACGCCCCAAACGATCAGTCCCTTGAGCAGTACCAGCGGCAGCTTGCCGAAGCGTATCTGCGTCGCAGCCAGATCGTGTTGCAGAAGGGTGATGTGAATGCCGCCGCCACAGCATTGAGCCGTGCCCGCGTGCTGATGCCCAAAGCGCCGGCGCTGACCGGTGGCGTCAACGGCGCCATCACCGAAGCGCGCAAGGCTGAGCTGGAAAAGGCCGAAGCAGCCTTGCTGGCCGCCGAGGCGAAGCCGAAAGCCAAGGTGATCGATCCGACTGCAGAGAGCACCACGGTTGCGTTGAATATCACCGATAGTCGCAAACTTCGCCGTCAACTGGATGCGATCGCTGCTGATGTGGTGAATTATGAGTGTGGGGTGACCATTCAGGCACCACGGACGAATGACTATCCATGGTTGTCGACGTTGCTGACCAAACGGGTAAAGAAGCTGAACCCGGATTTTGATCTGAAGATTGAGAAGCAAATCGTGCGCACAGTGCCGGCGCAGATGGTTCTGAGCCCGCGTAAACCCTAAAAAGCTTCGCGAGCAGGCTCGCTCCCACAGTAGATTTTCGTCGATCACAGGAATTGTGTTCACTGAAAATCCCAATGTGGGAGCGAGCCTGCTCGCGAAAGCGTCCTCTCAGCCAGCAAAAATCTTAAGCTGGAATGGCCTTGGCCTTAGGCTCGCGATCCCAAACCCGATGCTGCCCGATCGCCGTAAAGAACGGCTTGGTTAGCGCCGGTACATCCTTGCCCTGCAACAACCCGGCATCCGCTTCCAGTTTCAGCAGATCCTGCAACTGCTTGGCATCCCCGTGCAACGCAATCGCCTTCAAATGCTTGTACGCCTCCAGCAGGTAATGCAACGCCACGCCGTCACCGCTCAACGCCTTCACCGACGCCGCACCGCCCGGCACAAACACCGCATCGAAAATAACCGACGGCATGCCTTCCATCGAAGCATCCACAGGCAACATTTTTCCGTCCGCAGTTTTCACCGGCGCCGAAGTCGGCCCCAGCAACTTGGCATGCGCACCTTCAGCCGCCAATGCCTTCTTCATCGCATCAATCGCTGCACCATCGACGCCGTTAGCAGCAAGAATCGCCACTTTTCGTGTCTTGATGTTTTCCGGCAGCAGATTCGCCTGGCTCAGTGCTGGCGAGTGATCGAATGACACCTTGCGCACATCCACCGTGCCTTTGCTCGGCGCAGGCAGACCCAGATTAGCCGCCACGCGCTTGGCCAGTTCCAGATCGATGTTGGCCAGAATCTCGTTCACTTCCCGCGCACGGATGAACTCGCGCTCAACCTTGCCCAGCTCGAAGCTGTAAGCGGCAATGATGTGCTCCTTCTCGTGATCGCTCATGCTGTTGAAAAACAGAGTCGCTTGGGAGAAGTGATCGCTGAACGACTCACTGCGCTGGCGGATCTTGTTCGCATCAATGCGCTCTGGATAACTTTCGAAACCACCGTCCTGCGCGGCCGGCGGGGTTTCTTTCGGCCAGCCGCCATCAATCGAGTTCGGCTCATACGAAGCGCGCCCCTTGTCGATCACCGAGCGGTGCTGGGCATCACGCTGGCCGTTATGAAACGGTGCGACCGGGCGGTTGATCGGCAGCTCATGAAAGTTCGGCCCACCGAGTCGGCTGATTTGCGTATCGGTGTAGGAAAACAGTCGGCCTTGCAGCAGCGGGTCATTGGAGAAGTCGATGCCCGGCACGATGTGGCCAGGGCAGAACGCGACCTGCTCGGTCTCGGCAAAGAAATTGTCCGGGTTGCGGTTCAGGGTCATTTTGCCGAGCGGCGTGATCGGCACGATTTCTTCTGGGATCAGCTTGGTCGGGTCGAGGATGTCGAAATCGAAGTCGTGCTCGTTTTCCTCCTCGATGACCTGTACGCCGAGTTCCCATTCCGGGTAATCGCCCATCTCGATCGCTTCCCAGAGGTCGCGACGATGGTAGTCGGTGTCTTTACCGGCGAGCTTCTGCGCCTCGTCCCAGACCAGCGAGCACGTGCCGGCAGTGGGGCGCCAGTGGAATTTGACGAAGCGCGATTTACCCTCGGCGTTGATCAGGCGGAAGGTGTGCACGCCGAAGCCCTGCATGCTGCGCAGGCTTTTCGGGATCGCCCGGTCGGACATCGCCCAGATGACCATGTGCGCGGACTCCGGCACCAAGGACACGAAATCCCAGAAAGTGTCGTGGGCCGAGCCGCCGGTAGGAATTTCATTGTGCGGCTCGGGTTTCACCGCGTGGACGAAATCGGGAAACTTGATCGCGTCCTGAATGAAAAACACCGGCATGTTGTTGCCGACCAGGTCGAAGTTGCCTTCATCGGTGAAGAACTTCACCGCGAAACCACGCACGTCACGCACGGTGTCGCCGGAGCCACGCGGGCCCTGCACGGTGGAAAAGCGCACGAACACCGGGGTCTTTTTCCCCGGATCCTGTAGGAAACCGGCCTTGGTCAGCGTCGAATGGTTCTCGTACGCCTGAAAGAAACCATGCGCGCCGGTGCCGCGGGCGTGAACGATGCGCTCCGGGATCCGCTCATGGTCAAAATGCGTGATCTTTTCCCGCATGATGAAGTCTTCAAGCAGCGACGGCCCACGCGGGCCGGCCTTGAGGGTGTTCTGGTTGTCGGCGATCTTCACGCCCTGGTTGGTGCGCAGCGCCTGGCCGGTGGCATCGGAGCGAAACTTTTCCAGGCTGTCGAGTTTGGCGTTGGTGTTGGCACGATCCGGGGCATCGGTACCGGCCATCTGGCTTTTATCGGTCGTAGGCTTCTTGCTCATCAGTCGTAAACTCCTCGGTTGACCCCGTGGTTTGCCGGGGACTCTTGAGTGGTTCCCGGGCACGGCACCCAGGGTTTTCAAGTCGCTTACTTAGTGACTGATGGGCTGCTTTGGACGTTCCTTTTTTATGACCTTTGATCTTGTTATTGCCAAATCGAAGGTTAATTGCGAAATAAATGCTAAGAACCTCTATACGGACAGGCTAAAATGCGCGCCCGGCTAACCGCTGATCCTTTTCTAACGCGCCCCACAAGGTTCGCTACGTGATCGAGTTTCAAAACGTCCACAAGACTTACCGCGTCGCCGGTAAGGACATTCCCGCGCTGCACCCGACCAGTCTCTCTATCGAGAACGGGCAGGTGTTCGGCCTGATCGGCCATTCCGGTGCGGGCAAAAGTACCCTGCTGCGTCTGATCAATCGCCTGGAAGACTCCAGTGGCGGCAAGATCTACGTCGACGGCGAAGAAGTCACCGCGCTGGATGCCAACGGCCTGCGCCGTTTCCGCCAGCAAGTCGGGATGATCTTCCAGCACTTCAACCTGCTTGCCTCCAAGACCGTGGCCGACAACGTTGCGTTGCCGCTGACCCTGGCCGGCGAACTGTCGAGCAGTGACATCGACAAGCGCGTTGCCGAGTTGCTGGCGCGAGTCGGTCTGTCTGCCCACGCCAAGAAGTACCCGGCGCAATTGTCCGGCGGCCAGAAGCAGCGCGTCGGCATCGCCCGCGCCCTGGCGACCAAGCCGAAGATTCTGCTGTGCGACGAGGCCACCAGTGCCCTCGACCCGCAGACCACCGCGTCGGTTCTGCAATTGCTGGCCGAGATCAACCGCGAACTGAAACTGACCATCGTCCTGATCACCCACGAGATGGATGTCATCCGTCGCGTCTGCGATCAAGTCGCGGTGATGGATGCCGGCGTAATCGTCGAGCAAGGTTCGGTGGCCGATGTGTTCCTGCATCCGAAGCACCCGACCACCAAACGCTTTGTTCAGGAAAGCGAGCAGATCGACGAAAGCGAGCAGCGCGATGACTTCGCTCACGTGCCGGGCCGTATCGTGCGTCTGACCTTCCAGGGCGAAGCGACCTACGCGCCGCTGCTCGGTACCGTCGCCCGGGAAACCGGCGTCGACTACAGCATCCTTGCCGGTCGCATCGACCGCATCAAAGACATTCCGTACGGGCAATTGACCCTCGCCGTCACCGGTGGCGACATGGAAGCGGCCTTCGCCCGCTTCACCGCCGCTGACGTTCACATGGAGGTATTGCGCTAATGGAAGACCTGATCAGTTTCTTCACCAATATCGACTGGTACGAAATCTGGCTGGCCACCGGTGACACCATGCTGATGCTCGGTGGTTCGCTGCTGTTCACCGTGTTGCTCGGCCTGCCGCTGGGCGTGTTGCTGTTCCTCTGCAGCCCGCGTCAGTTGCTGGAAAACCGTGGCCTCTACGCGTTCATGTCGCTGGCGGTGAACATCCTGCGTTCGCTGCCGTTCATTATTCTGTTGATCGTGATGATCCCGTTCACCGTGCTGATCACCGGCACGTCGCTGGGCGTGGCCGGTGCGATTCCGCCATTGGTTGTGGGTGCGACGCCATTCTTCGCGCGTCTGGTGGAAACCGCGCTGCGTGAGGTTGATCGCGGCATTATCGAAGCGACCCAGTCGATGGGCGCGACCACGCGGCAGATCATCATCAACGCTCTGCTGCCGGAAGCCCGCCCGGGCATCTTCGCGGCGATTACGGTGACGGCGATTACACTGGTGTCCTACACGGCGATGGCCGGTGTGGTCGGCGCGGGTGGTCTGGGTGACCTGGCGATCCGTTTCGGTTACCAGCGTTTCCAGACTGACGTGATGATCGTCACCGTGGTGTTGCTGTTGATTCTGGTGCAAGTGTTGCAGATGGTCGGTGATCGACTGGTCGTGCATTTCTCGCGCAAATAACCGGTTTTGTAATGAACAGATGAGCCGGCCATTCGCTGGCAGGCGCCAGACGGGCGCCTCATAAGGAGTTAGCTGAATGAAAAAACTGATCGCTGCTTTTGCTGCTGTCGCAGCATTCTCGGCCCACGCCGAAACCCTGACCGTTGCCGCCACCCCGGTGCCGCACGCGGAAATCCTCGAGTTCGTGAAACCGGCGCTGGCCAAAGAAGGCGTGGAGCTGAAGGTCAAGGTGTTCACCGACTACATTCAGCCGAACGTACAGGTCGCGGAAAAGCGTCTGGACGCCAACTTCTTCCAGCACCAGCCGTATCTCGATGAGTTCAACAAGGCCAAGGGCACTAGTCTGGTTGCCGTGACCGGTGTGCACCTGGAGCCGCTGGGCGCTTACTCGAGCAAGCTCAAGGACCTGAAGGATCTGCCAAGCGGCGCCAACGTGGTGATCCCGAACGACGCCACCAACGGCGGCCGCGCGCTGTTGCTGCTGGCCAAGGCTGGCGTGATCACTTTGAAGGATCCGACCAACATCCTGTCGACCGTCAAAGACATTGCGACAAATCCGAAAGACCTGAAAATCCGTGAACTGGAAGCCGCGACCATCCCGCGCGTGCTGACTCAGGTTGATCTGGCACTGATCAACACCAACTACGCGCTGGAAGCCAAGCTTGATCCGTCCAAGGATGCGCTGGTGATTGAAGGTAATGATTCGCCGTACGTGAACATCCTCGTGTCCCGCGCGGACAACAAGGACAGCGACGCGATGAAGAAACTCGCTGCTGCGCTGCACAGCCCGGAAGTGAAGAAGTTCATTACCGAGAAGTACAAAGGCGCGGTGCTGCCGGCGTTCTGATTGGGCTGGCTGCAATGAAAAAGGGGACGCTAATGGCGTCCCCTTTTTTGTGTCTGGTGTTGGGCTTTGGACCTGCTGTGAAGCTTCCCCTCACCCCAGCCCTCTCCCGGAGGGAGAGGGGGCCGACCGAGGTGTCTTGCGTTCTACATCGACCTGACAGACCGAGTTGATTATGGATTCAGCGGATAACTTTCAGGTCGGCGTAACTCTTGAATATCCCCCAATCAGTTCCCTCTCCCTCTGGGAGAGGGCTAGGGTGAGGGGCTTTTGCCTTTAGGCGATTACTTGCGATTAAGCATGACCGGCAGCTGCGCAACCAGTTTGGCGTTATTCAACGGCGCCCGAATAAACCCCCGCTGCGTCCCGTCCGGCCCGATCACTGCCAGATTGCCGCTATGGTCGACGGTGTAATTCGGCTTACTGGTATCCGCCGGAATAAACGGAATACTCACCGCATTCGCCACCTTCTGCAGTTCTTCAATCGAGGTCGGCGTCAGGCCGACAAACTGCGGATCGAAATAACCCAGATACTGCTTCAACTGCTTGGGGTTATCGCGGTTCGGGTCAACGCTGACCAGCACGATCTGCAATTTATCCACAGCGTCCTTGGGCAACTCGCTCTTGATCTGGCGCAGTTGGGCGAGGGTGGTCGGGCAGATGTCCGGGCAGAAGGTATAGCCGAAAAACAGCAGACTCCATTTACCTTTCAACTCATTGATCGCCACCGGTTTGCCGTCCTGATCAGTCATCGTCACGTCCGGCAGATTGCGGCTCTGCGGCAGCAGGATGATGCCGGCGTCGATCAGCGCCGTAGGGTCGCCCTGGCCCTTGCCGCTCAGCACTTTGTTGACGGTAAGTCCCAGGATCAGCGCGATCACGGCGACGAGGATGAAGACGGTTTTCTGGGTTCGAGTCATAGGTTCAACAGTAAGTAGTGGTCTACGAGCAGGGCGATGAACAGCAGAAACAAGTACCAAATAGAGTACTTGAAGGTGTTGATCGCCGCGTGCGGCCGAGTGCCACGGTACAGCACCACGGCCCATTGCAGAAACCTTGCGCCGAGAGCGAGCGCGCAAATCAGGTAGAGCACGCCGCTCATGTGGATCACGTACGGCAGCAGACTCACCGCCAGCAGCGCGAAGGTGTACAGCAGAATGTGCACCTTGGTGTAGTGCTCGCCGTGGGTGACCGGCAGCATCGGGATGTCAGCCTTGGCATATTCCTCTTTGCGATGGATCGCCAGCGCCCAGAAGTGCGGCGGCGTCCAGGCGAAGATGATCAGCACCAGCAACAACGGTTCGGCGCTGACGTGGCCAGTGGCAGCGGTCCAGCCGAGCAGCGGCGGGGCGGCGCCGGCGAGGCCACCAATGACGATGTTCTGTGGCGTCGCACGTTTGAGGAAACCGGTGTAGATCACCGCATAACCAAGAAGCGAAGCCAAGGTCAGCCACGCCGTCAGCGGATTGGTGAAAGTCAGCAACAAGGCCTGTCCGAGCAGCGCCAGCACCAGTGCAAACGTCAGCGCTGCCGCCGGAGAAACCCGGCCTTCAGCCAGCGGCCGTTTGTGCGTGCGCGCCATCACTGCATCGATGCGTCGATCCACCACATGATTGACCGCCGCCGCGCCGCCGGCACACAACGCAATCCCCAGATTGCCGAACACCAGCACCGTCCACGGCACCCCGGCGCGGGTCGCGAGGAACATGCCGACCAGCGAGGTGATGAGCATCAGCACCACGACTTTCGGTTTGGTCAGCTCCAGATAATCACGCCAGATCGCCTGATGCGGGCGCTCGCCAATCAGAATCGCCACGGCGTTTCTCCTTTTATGGTGATGGGCGCGGCCGCGTGTTTACGCGGACTCAGACGCCAGCGTGCGAGCACCGGTTGTTTGACCCGAACCAGACTGGTGCGCGCGTGGTAATTGACCAGCACCATGGTCAGCAACAGCGCCGCACCGCCGGCGTTATGCGCGACCGCCACCGGCAGCGGCAGATGGAACAACACGTTGCTGATACCGAGGGTGATTTGCGCTGCGAGGGCGATCAGCACCAGGCCGGCCAGCCGCGTCATACCGATCACTTTCAATTGCCAAGCCAAGCCAAGCAAAACCAACGTCACCAGCAAAGCGCCGATCCGGTGAGTCAGGTGAATCGCCGTGCGCGCATCGCTGTCGAGTTGTCCGCCCAAGTAATTCGGGCCGATGTGTTGAGTCAGGTGAAAGCCGTTGGCGAAATCCGCTGGCGGCAACCATTGCCCGTGGCAGGTCGGAAAATCGATGCACGCCACTGCCGCATAGTTGGAACTGACCCAGCCACCCAGCGCAATCTGACCAATCACCAACAACAATCCCGCTGTCGCCCAATACTGCAAACGCTTGGGCACGGTCAGCGCCGGCAGCACCCCGGACAATCGCAACGTCAGTAAAAACAACAGACTCAGCGTCGCAAAGCCGCCGAGCAAATGCCCGGTGACCACCTGCGGCCAAAGCTTGAGCGTCACCGTCCACATGCCGAACGCCGCTTGTGCGATCACGACAGCCAGCAGAAACAGCGGCAGTTTCAACGGCTGCCCCGGATGACGACGGTTAACCCACGCGCGTCCGGCCAGAATCGAAATAAACAGGCCGAGGGTGCCGGCGAAATAGCGGTGGATCATCTCGTTCCAGCCCTTGTGCGCCTCCACTGGCGAGTCGGGGTAATGCAGTTCGGCATGGGCCAGTTGGGCTTCGCTTTTCGGCACGCTGATAAACCCGTAGCAGCCCGGCCAGTCCGGACAGCCGAGGCCAGCGTGGGTCAGGCGCGTGTAGGCGCCGAGCAGCACCACAATAAGTGCCAGCAGGGTGGCAAACAGCGCGAGGCGAAATCCAGGTTTGGCCATGACGATGCCCTTATCCGATGTTCGACAGTTTCAGCAGGTGCCGCAGGTCGTTGAGCAGATCCTTGCCTTTTACATTCGGCTCGTAACGCAGTACGAGATTGCCGTGAGGGTCGATGATCCACAGTTGCGGCGTGGCTTTGTCGCCGGTTGTCTTGCTGAACACACCGGCGTCCAGCGGGTAGCGTTGCAGTTGCGGATATTCGCGGGTCAGCTTGGCGTCGTAATCAGCGCTCACCGGTTGCGCAGCAGCAAGGGCGTGGCTTGCGCGGCCGGCATCGCGACCGAGGCCGATCTGGATCTGCCGCGCCAGATAGACCAGTTGCTGGCAGTCCACCGCGCATTCTTTCGGTGCGGTGACCAGTATCTGCCAGCGCTCTTCCTCCGCTTGCACGCCGAGGTCGGCGCGGGTCTGGCCGTTGCCGATCAGTTCGCCGTGATAGCTGCGACCTTCTGGCACCCAGAACTGCAATTTGTACATGCCGGTGGCGAGCACCATCGGCCCGATCACGCCAAGCACAATCAGCAATAACTGAATGCGCCCGCGACGACGGGTGGCGGCAGGCTTCGCCTCAGACATGCTGGGTGGATTCATGGCCGTTCCCATGGTGGTTCTCCTTTGCGTTGTGCAAGCCCAAATAGACGTAGAGGCCGAGCAGGGCGGTGGCCATGGCGAACCACTGCACGGCGTAACCGAGGTGTTTTTCCGGGCCCATGGCGACCACCGGCCAATCGGCCTCGTAGCTGGCCGGGCCGGATTCGGCGCGTAATTCGTAGGTGAAGCCGTCGCGCTCAAGGGTTTTCCACAGCTTGACGGGTTCGACGGCAGTGATGGTTTGCGGCCAGGTGCTGCTGACCGGGTCGGCGTGCAACTGAAAAGTGGCGCCAGGGGCGACGTAGACCCAGGCATCGACATTCAACGCTTCACTGGGCGTAGTGAATTGTGGCGGCACGCGGCGATCCGGCCACGGCAGCCAGCCGCGATTGACCAGCAGCCACAATCCGGTGCGTTGATCCTGAAAGGGTTGCAGCAACTCGACGCCGACCTTGCCGTTACGCTGGCGGTTATCCAGCAGCAAACTGTGCGCGGCATCGAACTGGCCGTGCAGATGCACGCGGCGATAGGCCGGATCGGCGCTGTTCAGCAACTCAGTGCTGGCCATCGGATCGGCCGCACGACGTTCGGCGTAACTGGCGAGCAGGGCGGTTTTCTCGGCACCACGGCTCAATTGCCAGAAGCCTAATGACACCAGCAGCGGCAGCAACAATGCCACCACCACGGTCGGTATCACGCCCGGGCGAAAACGCTTCATGGCTGCGCCACAAAGTCAGTCGTTGCGCTCGCTATACTCAATTGCATCGCCTGTCCCCCGGAGTTCTTCCCATGCTCAAAACAGCGATCGTCCTGATGCTGATTGCCACGGTGATCAGCCTGTTCAGCGGCCTGTTTTTCCTGGTCAAGGACGACAGCAGCTCGAATCGCCTGGTCATCGCCTTGAGTGTTCGGGTGGCATTGGCCGCTGCCACCGTCGGCTTGATTGCCTGGGGCTTTTACAGCGGCCAACTGGTGTCCCACGTGACGTGGTAAACACTCGCTGCAAGTGGCAAGCGGCAAGCTACAAGTTAAAAGCCTTACCGTTTTGCCTTGAAGCTTGCAGCTCGCAGCTTTTGTTGTGGCTTGCAGCTGTTGTTAGAGCACATAAACGAAGATAAACAGGCCGATCCACACCACGTCGACGAAGTGCCAATACCAGCTCGCCGCTTCGAAACCGAACTGATGTTCGTTGTCGAAATGGCCCTTCATGATGCGCATCAGCATCACAAACAGAATGATCGTGCCGATGGTTACGTGGGCGCCGTGGAACCCGGTGAGCATGAAGAACGTCGCGCCATAAATGCCCGAACCGAGGGTCAGGCCCAGTTCGTGATAGGCGTGAATGTATTCCTCAGCCTGGAAGCCAAGAAACGCGCAGCCGAGCAGCACAGTTATCGCCAGCCAGATTTTCAGCGCGCCGCGATGGCCCTTCTTCAAGGCATGGTGGGCGATGGTGATGGTCACGCTGGAGCTGACCAGCAGAATCGTGTTGATCAGCGGTAGGCCCCACGGGCTGATGACGTCCTTGGGCGGCGGGAACAGTTTCGGATCCGGCGTGTGCAGCAGCGGCCAGGTGAACTGGAAGTTCGGCCAGAGCATATGGGCGAGGCCTTTCGTTCCTTCGCCACCGAGCGCCGGCCCGGAGACGTGGCGCACGTAGAACAGCGCGCCGAAGAAGGCGACGAAGAACATCACCTCGGAGAAGATGAACCAACTCATGCCCCAGCGAAACGAGCGATCCAGCTGCGCGCTGTAAAGGCCCGCGCGGCTTTCCTTGATCACCGCCCCGAACCAGCCGAACAGCATGTACGCCAGCAACAGGCTGCCGACGAAAAAGATGTACGGGCCGTGGGATTCCGGGCGCGTCGCCTTCAGATCGTTGAACCAGACGGCCAGGCCGTAAACGGTGATGGCCATGCCGAAGGTGGCGATGATCGGCCATTTGCTCTGGGCCGGAACGTAATAGTGCTCATGAGTTGCCATTTATTGTTCTCCTTATCGGGCACGCTCAACCGCCAGTGTTTACAGCCACCGGCGGATGTCGGGCGGTGATATCGAACAGCGTGTAGGACAGCGTCAGGTGCTTCACATCCTTGGGCATGTCGCGGTCAACAATGAAACGCACCGGCATCTCGATCTGCTGACCGGGCTGCAGCACCTGCTGGGTAAAGCAAAAGCATTCGGTCTTGTGGAAATACGCCGCCGCATTGCTCGGCGCGATACTCGGCACCGCTTGCGCACTCATCGGTTTGTCGGTGGGATTGCGCGCGATGAAGATCATCTCGTTGACCGCGCCGGGGTTGGCGGTGAGTTCGTCATGCTTGGGATAAAAGTCCCACGGCATATCGACGTTGTTGGTCGAGAGAAACTGCACGCGCACCTGGCGCGAAGTGTCGACCACTTGCTCACCCTCGTACTGTCCACCGGTCTTGCCATTGATGCCGAAGGCTTTGCACATCACATCGTAGATCGGCACCAGGGCAAAACCGAAGACAAACATCGCCACCACCACCCCGAGCAGGCGGGTGACCAGTTTTTTCAGCGAGATCGAGTCAGCCATGGTTCATGCCTCTCACCAGATCCCTTGTGGAAGCGAGCTTGCTCGCGAAGCAGACAACTCGGTGCACCAGATGAACCGCGTCATCGTTCTTCGCGAGCAGGCTCGCTCCCACAGGGAGATCTTTGTTCATTTCACTTCCGGCGGTGTGGTGAAGGTGTGATAAGGCGCCGGTGACGGCACGCTCCACTCCAGACCTTCCGCACCATCCCAAGGCTTGGCCGGTGCTGGCGGGCCGCCGCGAATGGTCTTGATCACGATGAACAAGAAGAAAATCTGCGTCGCGCCAAACATGAACGCGCCAATCGAGGAGACCATGTTGAAGTCGGCGAACTGCAGGTTGTAGTCCGGAATCCGCCGAGGCATCCCCGCAAGACCGACGAAGTGCATCGGGAAGAAGGTCAGGTTCATGCCGACAAACGACAGCCAGAAATGCAGCTTGCCGAGGGTTTCGTCGTACATGTGGCCGGTCCATTTCGGCAGCCAGTAGTAGGTCGAAGCGAAGATGCCGAAGATCGCCCCCGGCACCAGCACGTAGTGGAAGTGCGCGACCACAAAGTAGGTGTCCTGGTACTGGAAGTCCGCCGGGGCGATCGCCAGCATCAATCCGGAGAAACCGCCGATGGAGAACAGGATCACGAACGCCACGGCGAAAAGCATCGGCGTCTCGAAGGTCAGCGAGCCTTGCCACATGGTGCTGGCCCAGTTGAACACCTTCACCCCGGTCGGCACCGCGATCAGCAGCGTGGCGTACATGAAGAACAGCTCGCCCACCAGCGGAATGCCGACCACGAACATGTGGTGCGCCCAGACAATGAACGACAGGAAGGCGATGCTCGCCGTCGCGTAGACCATCGAGGTATAGCCGAACAGCGGCTTGCGCGAGAAGGTCGGGATGATCGAGCTGACGGCGCCGAAGGCCGGCAGGATCATGATGTACACCTCGGGATGCCCGAAGAACCAGAACACATGCTGGAACAACACCGGGTCACCGCCACCGGCTGCACTGAAGAAACTGGTGCCGAAGTGGATGTCCATCAGCATCATCGTCACGCACCCGGCCAGCACCGGCATCACCGCAATCAGCAGGAACGCGGTGATCAGCCAGGTCCAGACGAACAGCGGCATTTTCATCAGGGTCATGCCGGGGGCGCGCAGGTTGAGGATGGTCGCGACCACGTTGATCGCGCCCATGATCGAACTGATGCCCATCAAGTGGATGGCGAAGATAAAGAAGGTCACGCTTTCCGGTGCATACGTCGTCGACAGCGGCGCATAGAACGTCCAGCCGAAGTTCGGCCCGCCACCGGGGGTGAACAGGGTCGACACGAGGATCAGGAACGCCGCCGGCAGCAGCCAGAAGCTGAAGTTGTTCATCCGCGGCAGGGCCATGTCCGGCGCGCCGATCATCAACGGGATCATCCAGTTGGCGAGGCCGACGAAGGCCGGCATCACCGCACCGAAGACCATCACCAGACCGTGCATGGTGGTCATCTGGTTGAAGAACGCCGGTTCGACGATCTGCAGCCCTGGTTGGAACAGTTCGGCGCGAATCACCATCGCGAACGTACCGCCGAGCAGGAACATGCAGAACGCAAACCACAGGTACAGCGTGCCGATGTCCTTGTGGTTGGTGGTCAGCACCCAGCGCATCAGGCCTTTGGCGGGGCCGTGGGCGTGGTCGGCATGACCGTGGTCATCGATGACAGCGCTCATGGCCGGTCTCCTTTACGTGAGTGAATGAGGCAGGCCGGGGCGCGTTGCCCCGACCGGTTCACGAGGTACGCGATAGACCGGCTCATTTGCTTTCCGCCTGTTTCAGCTCCAGCACTTCTTTTGGCGTGACCATGTCGCCCTTGTTGTTGCCCCAGGCGTTACGTTCGTAGGTCACGACCGCTGCGATATCGACTTCCGACAGCTGCTTGCCGAACGCCGCCATGGCGGTGCCGGGCTTGCCGTGGAAGACAATGCTCAAGTGATCCTTGATCGGGCCAGTGGCAATTTTCGAGCCCTTGAGCGCCGGGAACATCGGCGGCAGGCCTTGGCCTTCGGCCTGGTGACAGGCAACGCAGGTGGTGTGATAAACCTTGTCGCCACGTTCCTTGAGTTCCTCGAGGGTCCATTCCTTGCTGGTCAGCTCTTTAAGCTGCGCGGCTTCGGCTTTGCGCTCGGCGAGCCACTTGTCGTAGTCGGCCTTCTCTTTGACCTCGACCACGATCGGCATGAAGCCATGGTCCTTGCCGCACAGTTCGGCGCACTGGCCACGGTAAATGCCGGGCTTGTCGATGCGCGTCCACGCCTCGTTGACGAATCCCGGGATCGCATCGCGTTTCACCGCGAAGGCCGGCACCCACCACGAGTGAATAACGTCGGCCGAGGTCACGAGGAAACGCACCTTGGCGCCAGTCGGCAGCACCAGCGGCTTGTCGACCTCGAGCAAGTAATGCTCGCCCTTGGTTTCCTTGTTGTGGATCTGTTCGGCGGGGGTGGCCAGGTTGCTGAAGAACTCGACGTCCTGGCCCAGGTATTTGTAGTGCCACTTCCACTGGTAACCGGTGATCTGGATATCGATATCCGGCTCACTGGTGTCGTACATCTTGATCAGGGTGGCGGTCGCCGGCACGGCCATCGCCACCAGAATCAGGAACGGTACGACGGTCCAGAGAATTTCGACGGTGGTGCTTTCGTGGAATTTTGCGGCGACCTGCCCGGTAGAACGGCGGTGCACCATCATCGACCAGAACATGGCGCCGAAGACGATGATCCCGATCACCACACAGATCCAGAAAATGGTCATGTGCAGGTCGAATACTGCGTGACTGATTTCAGTCGCTCCAGGCGCCATATTCACAGTCCATGCGGCGTGCGCCGGACTGAAAATCGACCACAACAGGAGGCCCATCCAGACGTGTGGATGTCGCATCATTGCGGGTTCCCCTTATCGTTCTTGTTATCCCGCCGGCTTTCGCCTGCGGCAAGGGAGCGGCTGCATCAGACTACGAACTTGAATCGCCGGGCCTTGCTGCGGGTGCAGTCGGGCGTCATCAGCTAACTCCATTCACTGGCGAGTATAGACAGCGACGGGAAATTGCAATGTGCACACGTAAATCAACTGAAACAGCTGGCACTTGCGTTCAAGGGCACGAATGGAGAAGGATGCAGACGAGTGGTGGCAAACCGATATAACGCAGGTGCATCAAGGATGAAATAATTATGACAAATGCGTCTTAGCATTTTTCGTAAGCCAGCTAAGTTATGTCTTCCCTATTTCATTGCCTTGTTTCCTGGAGTTTTCATGAACACCGCCGCATTGCGCGAGCAGATCCAAAAAGCCCAACAACACGAAAAAGAAACCGGCCTGCTGACCCGTCAGCTGGAAAGCAAGCTGCCTCATTTACATCCGGCGATCCAATTGCCGGAAGCCGACGCCAATGGTGTGCTGACGCGTTTTGTCGCCGCCTATATCGATGAAGTGCCGGACCTGCTGGATGCAGCCAATGAAGTTGCCAGGGAAGCGGGAATCGAATCGCAGATCAAACCGGTGCTGAAAATCGCCGAGCAGTATTTCCTCCAGCCGCCGGCCATCATGGCCGGGCACGTTGGCCTGGACAGCCTGCTTGACGAAGCCTATCTGGCGCACCGTTTTGTCGAAGAGGTCAACGACCTGTACATCAAGCATTTCGGCCAGCCACTGATCCCTCTGGACATGACGGTCGCCAACTTGATTGCTCACCAATTGATCGGTGAGGAATTTGCCAACCAACTGGACGAAGCGGTGCATCACGCGATCGACGAGATGCTCAACGACGAGAGTTTTGCGCTGGAGTCGGTAGAGGTCTACCGCGAAAAACTCAGCAGCCCGGACACCGGCGCCGCGTGGAAACGCTGGCCGTGCATGGGCCGACGCCTGGGTGTGGGTCTGGAACTGGACCAGCCCGCGGCCTGAGTTACACACAATCGAATGTAGGAGCTGCCGCAGGCTGCGATCTTTTGATCTTTTACAATCAGAATCAAAAGATCGCAGCCTGCGGCAGCTCCTACAGGGGTTGAGTTCAACCAGCAAATTTAACCGGCCGCGCCGATCCCGGTAGTCGTTCGAATCCGTCCTTCAAGCCTGCGCTTCAACCCGCGCGACTCAATCAACAGCTTCGAGCCCTTCGCCGCATTCGCCCGGCCCCACTCTTCCAGCAACTCCAGACACGAATGGTCAATGTAGCTCAGATTATTGAGCGGCACATGCACCGTCGTCCCCTGGGGAATGCTGCCCAGCACTTGCGTCAGCGCCGGCACCTTGAGGAAGGTCGCCGCACCGACCAGACGCAATTCCATCTCACCCTCCTGCGGCAGATCGATCAGGCTGATCTTCAATCGCGAAGCCTTGAACGCCAGTTTCAACATCGTCAGACCGAAACCGATCAACACCCCGGTCAGCAGGTCAGTGAAGATGATCGCCAGCGCCGTCGCCGCATAAGTGAACATCGGCATCCGTCCATAACGTCCCAGCCCTCGAAACGCTTTGAGATCGACCAGTTTGAACCCGGTGTAAACCAGCACACCGGCCAGACTCGCCACCGGAATGCTTTGCAGCACACTCGACAGCAACAACACGAATGCCAGCAGCCACAGGCCATGGAAGATCGTCGAGTAACGCGTGGTCGCGCCGGCCTGGACGTTGGCCGAACTGCGCACGATCACCCCGGTCATCGGCAACGCGCCGAGCAGACCGCAGAGCATGTTGCCGACACCTTGCGCCGACAGTTCACGGTCGAAGTCCGAACGCACGCCGCTGTGCATGCGATCTACCGCTGCGGCGGACAGCAACGTTTCGGCGCTGGCGATAAACGCCACGGCGAACGCGGCGATCAGCAGCGTCGGATCAGCCAGGCTGAGCAAGTCCGCCGGTTTCAGCCAATCGATGGCTTCGGCCAGATTCGCCGGCACCTCGACGCGTTTGACTTGCAGGGCCAGCAACAGACTTGCCCCGGTCGCCAGCCCGACACCGAGCAATGCCCCAGGAACGAAGCGCAACGAATGTGGGCGAAACTTCTCCCACAGCCACATCACCGCGATGGTCGACAGCCCGAGCAACCCGGCCTGCCAGCCAAACGACGGCAAGGCCTGCGCCACCGCCGCCGGAAACGCCGTAAGGTTATCCAGCCCCGAAGGTTTCGGCGACGCATCAAGCATCACATGCACCTGCGACAGCACGATCAAGACGCCAATCCCCGCCAGCATCCCGTACACCACCGCTGGCGCCGTGACCCGAAACCAGCAACCGAGCTTCAAGCGCCCGGCGACCAGTTGCAGAAAACCGGCGAGCAGCAGAATCGGCCCGAGCATCTCGATACCGTGCTGACGCATCAGTTCAAACACCAACACCGCCAGACCCGCCGCCGGCCCGCTGACCTGTAACGGCGATCCCGCCAGCCAGCCGACCACCAGACCACCGATGATCCCGGTGATCAGCCCTTTGGCCGGCGGCAATCCTGAGGCGATCGCAATACCCATGCACAGCGGCAGGGCGACCAGAAACACAACCACTGAAGCGAGCAGCTCCCGTGGCAACACCGCTTTCAATTGAGCCGCACGCATGGCGATTCTCCCGAAGTTTTCTTCAGGCATGGCGAGGCCGGGTCGCTGAATCAGCGACCGGCGTCAAACCACACAGATGTTTAGGAGGATTTAGAAGCGCGCTTTGGGCGTCGCCACCGGAATCGGATGGCTGCCGTCGAGCGGCAGGAAACGTCCCTGATCCGCGTCGTAAGCTTTGATTTCGCTGGTTTCGATGTCGTAGACCCAGCCATGGATGAACAAATGACCGTTCGCCATGCGCGAGGCTACCGAAGGATGGGTACGCAAGTGCTGCAATTGGGCGATGACGTTTTCCTCGGTGAGGATCGGCATGCTTTCTTTTTCGTCGGCGCAGTTACAGTTCTCATGCACCATGGTTTTCGCGACTTCAGCGTGGCGCAGCCAGGCTTTCACTGTCGGCATTTTTTCCAGGCTGTCCGGATTGAGCACCGCACGCATGGCGCCGCAATCGGAGTGGCCGCAGATGATGATGTGCTGCACGCCGAGCGCCAGTACCGCGTATTCGATCGCGGTGGAAACGCCGCCGTTCATCTGCCCGTAAGGCGGCACGACGTTGCCGACGTTACGGGTCACGAACAGATCGCCGGGCGAGCTGTGGGTAATCAGCTCGGGGACGATGCGCGAGTCGGCGCAGGTGATGAACATCGCCTTGGGCGCTTGGGCCGTGGCGAGTTTCTTGAAGAGTTCTTCCTGCTGTGGGAAGACCTCATGATGAAAATGCAAAAAGCCGTCTACGATCTGTCGCAGCGCTGCATCGGCGGATTCCGCTTCAGGGGTTTGCGCCGACGCAGCCAACGGCTGTTTATCCTTGTCACTCATGATTCATCCTCTTTGGCGGATTAGGGGAGTCATTCCCATGTATTCCGGTATGAAGCCAGTGGCTGTTTAAACATCCGGGTCATCCCGACCCGTCAGTCACTCGATGAACAAGGTAGCCGCCGAAACTTAACTCAAACTGAATCAAACGCTCTAGAACGTGTGTTCCAGGTCACAAAAAACGTGACTGGGTGATTTCGGCGGAAGGATACCAACCCCTCAACCATAGGCCAATTGTCGCTAAATCAACGACATCTGGCGACCCGGCGGACAGAAGACCGTGCAATCGAGGTTATAGCCCTCGCGATGATTCAAGCCAAGACGCTTGATCGCTTTGGCAAACCGCTGCGCGAGCAGATCGGCGAACACCCCTTCACCGCGCATGCGTGCACCAAAACGGCTGTCGTAGAGTTCGCCGCCACGGCTCTGGCGGATCAGGCTCAGCACGTGCGCGGCGCGTTGCGGGTAGTGCGACTGAAGCCATTCCTCGAACAGCGGCGCCACTTCCAGCGGCAGACGCAACATCATGTACGCAGCACTTTGCGCACCGGCGGCGTGGGCTTCGTTGAGCAGATTTTCGATTTCACTGTCATTGATCATTGGAATCATCGGTGAACACAGCACACCAACGGGAATGCCTGCTTCGCGCATCACCCGGATCGCGCGCAATCGTGCCTTGGGTGCAGCGGCGCGCGGTTCGAGGATGCGTTTGAGTTCGTCGTCCAGCGTGGTCAGGCTGATCATTACGGCCACTAGCCGTTGCTGCGCCAGTTCGGTGAGCAGGTCGAGGTCGCGCAGAATCAGCGAGCCTTTGGTGATGATGGTCACCGGGTGCTTATAGCGCAGCAGCACTTCGAGGGTCTGGCGGGTGATTTTGTGTTCACGCTCGATCGGCTGATACGGGTCGGTGTTGGAACCCAGGTTGATCGGCGCACATTGATAGCCTTTCTTTCCGAGCTGTTCTTCCAGCACTTGGGCGGCGTTGGTCTTGGCGATCAGTTTCGTTTCGAAATCCAGCCCGGGTGACATGTCCCAATAGGCGTGGCTGGGCCGTGCGTAGCAATAGATGCAGCCATGCTCGCAGCCTCGATAGGGATTGATGGAACGGTCGAACGGCAAGTCTGGTGAAGTGTTACGGGTGATGATGGTTTTTGCGGTTTCGATCATCACCTCGGTGCCTTGCGTCAGCGGCACTTCCTGATACCAGCCGTCATCCTCCGCCACCGAGCGGTTCGGCGCGAAGCGGTTGTGCGGGTTACTGGCGGTTCCGCGACCGCGGGGCGGGAGAGGGTTGATCATTGGGTGGGCTCCTGATCTGTATATACATACAGTACCTGAGCGCACCCGGTGTGATCCAGTACCGTTCAGCGATGGGATACGCGCTGACTGGCAAAGTTTATATATAAGTGCAAAGTACAATCCGAGATACATATGTCCCGTTGTCGCGCCAAGTTATCGAATATAGTCTTGGCCACTTCCATCGGCATTTGTCCGGTAACTAAATTAAAAGGATTTAATTCATGTCTTATCTCAATCAGCGTGGCGTCTTTATGCAAATGATGCTGCCCAATGCATCGGAGCCCAATACCATTGTTTCGATGCAACTTGCGCGCAAGGAACTGGGCTGGAACGCCGAGCAGGAGCTGCCCACCGAGACTCTGGTTGACTCGGACTACGTGGTGGCAGTGTCCAGCGACCGTGGCAAAACGTTCACTGTTCGCACCAACAAGAACGATGTGGACGGTGATGGTGATATTGATAACGACGACAAGGCGAAGCTGATTGCATTGGCCAAGGCTTATGTAAGTATCGTTAATCCGTAAGATTGGAACTTGTTGCGATATCTGTCATTAAAAAACCCTGCATGAATGGTTCATGCAGGGTTTTTGTTTTTAATGATGATCGGTGACTTGGCCAAGATCATCAGTGGACGTAGTTTTCATATCGTCGCTGCGTAAACCCGCAACTTCTTTGGCGCTGACCGGCGCACCTTTATTACCCCAACTGCCGCGGATGAAGCTCACCACATCCGCCACTTCCTGATCCGACAGACGCCAGGCGAAGCCCGGCATGGTGAAGGTCGACGGCGCCGTGTGTGTCGCCGGCAACGTACCGCCCTTGAGCACGATGTGAATCAACGAAGTCGGGTCTTCCGATTGCAGCACCGGATTACCCGCCAGCGCCGGGAACACCCGGGTATAACCGTGGCCATCGGTGCGGTGGCACGCGGCGCAGTTGTCGATGTACACCGCAGCGCCACGCTGACTGTCATCACCGTTCCACAGCGCCTTGGCGGCTTTTTCATCGTACTGATGCGGTTGATCGTTCGGATCAGTGGCCGGCAACGACTTGAGGTAGCGGGCAATCGCCGTCAGATCGGCATCCGTCATGTATTGCATGCTGTGGGTGACCACATCGCTCATGCCGCCGAACACGGCGCTGCGATCGCTACGCCCGGTCTTGAGGAACTGCACCAGTTGCTCTTCGCTCCAGCTACCGAGGCCATCCTTGTGATCACCACGCAGACTTTTGGCGATCCAGCCTTCCAGCGGCGCACTGCCGGCGAGGAAGTTTTTGCCATCGGCCGCGCTCAGGGATTTTTCCTGCATGGTCAGGGCGCGCGGCGTATGGCAGGCACCGCAATGACCGAGGCCTTCGACCAGATATGCACCACGATCGATCACCGGGTCGGTACTCGTCGCTTTGTAGTCTTCGACCTTCGGCGCAAACATCCAGCGCCAACCCATCAGCGGCCAGCGCATGCTGAGTGGCCACGGAATGTCGCTGGCCTTGTTCTCTTGCGCCACCGGTTCTACGCCGTGCATGAAGTACGCGTACAACGCTTGCATGTCGGTTTCGCTGACACGCGCGTAGGACGGATACGGCATCGCCGGGTACAACGTACTACCGTTTTTGGCGACGCCATGGCGTACGGCCTGATCGAAGTCCTCGAAGCTGTATTCACCGACGCCGGTTTTGTCCGGGGTGATGTTGGTCGAGTAGATCGTGCCGATCGGGGTTTCCATCGGCAGGCCACCGGCGAACGGTTTGCCGCCCTTGGCGGTGTGGCAGGCCACGCAGTCACCGGCGCGGGCGAGGTATTCGCCCTGTTTGATCAGACTTTGATCAACTTCAGCCGCATGAATTGAGGCACTGCCGAGCAGCGCCAGAGTCGCGATAACGAGATTTTTCATGGTCATCGCTCCTTAAGCCTGAACCAGCGGGCCGGGGTTTTTCAGGTATTGCTCGCGGATCGCCTTCGCCGACCAGTAGGTCAGTGCGGCAACCAGCCCGGTCGGGTTGTAACCCAGGCCTTGCGGGAATGCCGAGGCACCCGGAACGAAAACGTTGTGCACGTCCCAGCTCTGCAAGTAGCGGTTCAGCGCGCTCTTCTTTGGGTCGGTGCCCATGATCGCGCCACCGTTAAGGTGGGTGGTCTGGTACGACGCGGTGTTGAAGTGGTCGCCGACTTTCTTGCCGATCACCGCAATGGCTTTCGGGCCCATCGCTTCGGCGACCTTGCCCATTTTCTCGACCATGAAACGGTTCATCTTGATGTCGTTTTCCTGCCAGTCGAAGGTCATCCGCAGCAGCGGCAAACCATAGGCATCGCGGTACACCGGATCGAGATCGAGGTAGTTGCCCCGGTAGGACTGATGCGCGCCGTGG
Organism: Pseudomonas sp. MC6; assembly: GCF_054790575.1. Lineage (NCBI taxonomy): Bacteria > Pseudomonadati > Pseudomonadota > Gammaproteobacteria > Pseudomonadales > Pseudomonadaceae > Pseudomonas > Pseudomonas sp. MC6. The sequence goes on along the minus strand of NZ_CP186504.1, from coordinate 4,950,417 downwards.
GCGTCCATCGACACCTGGTGGGTGTAGTAATCGGCGGTCGCGCGTTTCCAGGCACTGCCCCACGCCGGTGTGCCCGGCGGGTTCGAAGTGCCGGCAATCGGCCGGCTGCCAGCCTGGTTGACCCACATCGGCGAGCCGCCGACGAAGCCGTGCGGGCCGTGGTCGAAGTTGTCGGCGTTGAAGTCATCCAGCGCCACGCCGTTGCCGCCGGCGCCGATGAAGTTGTTGGTGTGGGTGTCCTTGTCGAAGAACGCCTTGATGGTCGCCATGTTCTGGTAGGCGAAGTTGCGCCCGACCACGCCCTCGCCAGTCTTCGGGTCGTACGGTTTGCCGATGCCGGAGAGCAGCATCAAACGCACGTTGTGCAACTGGAACGCGCCGAGAATCACCAGATCCGCCGGTTGCTCGATCTCGCGACCCTGTCCGTCGATGTAGGTCACGCCGGTGGCTTTGGATTTGCTGCTGTCGAGATTGACCCGCAACACATGCGAGTTAGGCCGCAGCTCGAAATTCGGCAGCGGCTTGAGCGCCGGCAGAATGTTCACGTTCGGCGAGGCTTTGGAATACATGTAGCAAACGTAACCACTGCAGAAACCGCAGAAGTTGCACGGCCCCATCTGTGCGCCGTAAGGGTTGGTGTAAGGCCCCGAGGTGTTTGCCGAAGGCAAGTTGTAGGGCTTGTAACCGACTTCAGTCGCTGCTTTGCCGAACAGCTGTGCGGAGACTGTGTTTTTCTGCGCTTCCAGCGGGAACGGGTTGGAGCGATCCGGCGCGTACGGGTTGCCGCCCTTGCCCTGACCGACCAATTGGCCTTTCACCGTCCAGGCCTGGCCCGAGGTGCCGAAGACTTTTTCGGCGAAATCGAAGAACGGCTCCAGTTCTTCATAGCTGACGCCGAAGTCCTGGATGGTCATGTCCTTGGGGATAAAGCTTTTGCCGTAGCGCTCTTCGTAGTGGCTACGCATGCGCAACTCGATCGGATCGACCCGGAAGTGCACGCCCGACCAGTGCAGTCCGGCGCCGCCAACACCATTGCCCGGCAGAAACGCGCCCAACTGGCGGTTCGGCAGGGCGATGTCGTTGACGCTGTGGCGAATGGTGACGGTTTCCTTGGAGATGTCCTGAAAGAGTTTTTTACGCACGCTGTAGGTGAGTTCGTCGATCACCTGCGGATAGTTGCCGTCCGGGTAGGTGTCCTGCATCGGCCCGCGCTCCAGCGCCAGCACGTTGAGACCCGCTTCGGTTAGCTCCTTGGCCATGATCGCGCCGGTCCAGCCGAAGCCCACGATTACTGCGTCAACCTTCTTCATTACCGTTGCCATGCTTACGCCCTCTCGCCGCGAATCGAAACTGCCGGGAAGGGGTATTGCTCGTTACGTTCCACCCAATCCATGAAATCGGCGCGGGCGCCGGGGAAGCCGATCATGGTCCAGCCGACCATGCCTTTGTTGCCACCGTGGATCGGGTCGCAGAAGAACCCCTCCTTGGTGTTTTGCAGCAGCAGATTGAAGAAAATCTTCGCCGGAACCGCGTCGAACTGCGCTTTGCCGGTTTCAAGTTGCTTGAGCAAATCGTCTCGGGTAGCGCTGTCTTGCTCAGCAAATACTTTACCGTTGAGGGATTTTGCCCACTGATCCGTGGCGGCGATGCCGAGGCGATAGATCTCTTTGGGCACCAGTTTGCTCTGCCAGCCCATTTCCGGAGCGGCGTCGGCGTTGAACGGGCCTTGCATGTACCACAGCGCACCGGCGGCGTACGGCGTGTTCATCTGCCGGTCGATGTATTCCGGCACGCCGGCTTCGAGCGCGCCCGGGCCTTGGGCATCGTTGGGGATCAGCTGTGCGACGGCGGCATTGATGAACGCCCATTCTTCGGCGGTGAAATAGCTCGGCTGATACACGCTGGCATCAGTGCGAACCGGTTGCGGCGCGGGCGCAGCTGGTTTGGCTTCAGGCGCTGCTTGCAAGACGCTGCTGCCCAGACCGGTGCCAGCCAGGGTGACCACCGGAATCAGGGTCAGGGATTTGCGCAAAAACTCACGCCGCGGGTTGTCTCGATCTGCATCAGACATGGGGGTGCACCTCATCAGGCATTAGGGGACAGCCGCTTCTGCGAACGGCTTGAGGATTTTTCGTCGAGACGGATCCGGTCTGACCCGGAAAAAGGGGACGCGTCTGCAACATGATGTGACAAATGGTAGCAGGCTAAGCTTCTCGATGAACCGATTCATCGGAAAAAAACAGCGGTTTTCTGCGTGACGGTGAATGAAACCGTGCCGATTCACGATTCTTTGACGGATGACTCACAGGGCTTTGACCGCGCAACGCCGAAGCTGCGTTCCCCTCATCGATGAATCCCGACACGGTCACCCCAGCATGTCCCGAGTACGCTTGTTCCCTGCTTTGTGTTTATCACTTGTAGCGCTGCTGCACTGGCTGCCGGCCCAGGCTGCGGCAACCGCGACGGCCCGTCCCGCTGATTGGGCGCAACCGGTCGAAGTGCAATACAACCTGTTCCAGATGTCGCCGACGCTCTATCGAAGCGCGTTACCGGATGGCGGCGCCGTGCCGTTGCTGAAAAATCTCAAAGTCGCCACGGTGATCAACTTCCTCCCGGAAGCCGACAGTAATTGGTTGTCCGAGCCCGGCATCAATCAGGTGCAACTGCCGTATCGCACCAACCATGTTGACGACGCCGATGTGCTCAAGACCTTGCGGGCTATTCAGTCTGCCGAAGCCAACGGTCCGGTGTTGATGCACTGCAAGCACGGCTCCGACCGCACCGGCCTGATGGCGGCGATGTACCGTGTGGTGGTGCAGGGCTGGAGCAAAGAGGATGCCTTGAGCGAGATGACTCAGGGCGGTTTTGGTGAGAGCGGGCACTTCCGCGATAGCGTGCGCTACGTGATGCAGGCCGATGTCGACAAGCTGCGCACGGCGCTGGCCAATGGCGATTGCAGTACCAGTGCTTTCGCCACCTGTTCGATGAAAAGCTGGTTCAAGTCCGCCCACGTCGAGTGATCGGTCAGTCCGGTTGCGCTGCCAGATCAGCGGCGACCGGCTGGCCCATAAAGGTTTCCAGCGCGCTGAACAGCGAAGTCGAATCACCAGAGAAGAACGCTTCACGCAGTTCCCGGCCGGTTTGCACATTGAAGACCCCATCGCGCTCAAAGCGCTTGAACGCTTCGCTGGCCAGTACGCCTGACCATTTGTAGGCGTAGACCGAGGCTTCGTAACCGGTCACCAGATAATCGAAACTGTTGGCAAGGCGGCAATACGCGGGCAATTGTAGCTGCGGTATTTGTTGTAGCACCGCTTGGAAGCACTGTTGCGCGTTTCGGCCGTTTTCTTCGCTGCGGTGCAATTCCAGATCGAATAAAGCCTCAAGCAGCAACGTAGCGGTATCGCGACTGGTGTGCGTGGCGATGGCGGCCAGCGCTGACGTTAGCCGTGTGCGGCTTAGTGGCGCACGGGTTTTGTAGTGTACTGACAGCCACTGAAGCAGCTCCTCTGAAAGACTTAATTGTTCGAACAGTTGCCCGGCGAACTCGCCCGTATCACGCCCCAGTTGCGAGATACCCGACAGGTTGTGATGGGGCGAACGGGTCAGCACCTGTTGCAGGCAATGCCCGAACTCATGGAAAAGCACGCGCAGGTCTTTATGTGAAAGCAGGCAGGGATGCTCGCTGGTCGCGGACGGGAAGTTGCAGTGGAGGATGGCGATCGGCAGGGCTGGCCGGCCCTCGGCATTGATGCGTCGGTTGCGCACAGTATTGGTCAAGGCAAAGTCAGGGGCGTCCTCGCGATGAAACGGATCAACGTAGATGTACCCCATCACCTGATCGTATTCGCTGACCTCCAACAGGCGCACATCCTCGTGCCAATGGCTGAGGTCTTGCTGCTCTGCCAGTTTGATACCGAACAGGTGTTCATTGAACTGGCAGAACCGGCGCAGCGTTTCATCCAGCGGAAAATACTCGCGAAGTCCTTTCAGTGTGCTCGCCGAGCGTTGCTGGCGTAATTGCTCAGCAAAAAACTCGAAATCCCAGGCCTGCAGTTCTGCGACACCTTGCGTTGCGGCGAATGCTTGCAGCGCCTGTATGTCCTGCTCCAGTGCGGCGCGATTGTGCTCGATCTGCTGTTTTAGAAAATGTTCGACCTGAGCGGGCGAGTTGGCCATGTGATTTGAAAGCCGCAGATGGGCAAAGCTCTCGAAACCCAGCAAACTGGCTTTTTCATGGCGTAACCCGAGTAACTTTTGCAAGACCGGACCGTTGTCGAACTGAAGAGCCTGCGGTCCTTGATCCGAGGCCCGGGTGCAATAAGCGCGGAAATACTCTTCGCGCAAACTCCGGTCTCGCGCATTTTTCATGAAGTATTCGTAAGTGTTGCGATCCAGCGTCAGCAACCAACCGCTTTTTCCCGTTCGACGCGCATTCAGCGCCAGTCGATCCTTGAGCGCGGCTGACAAGCCGTTGAGCGTCGCCGCCTGGTCAATCTGCTTGCTCCAGGCGGCATTGCTGCGCTCCAGATTGATCTGGAACAATTGCTCCTGAAGCTCGATGTCGAGGTTTATTGCGGTTAACCGCTGTCGCTGATCGGCGGGCAATTCGATGCCCGACCGACGAAAAGCGCGCAGTGTCTTGGCCAGCGACGCTTTGCGAAAGTCATCAAAGCTGTCGGCGATCGGGCTCTGCTGCAGACGTTGATACGTGTGATAAAGCTCCAGGTTCGCAGCCTTCTGCACCCGATAGCGAGCCGCAGTAATGCTGCACAGGGCGCTTTGCTCTATCCAGTCGATGTCCGTGGTTTTGACGGTCGAGAGCACTTCAATGATGCCCATGGTTTCAGCGAGCCGTGCGTCGGCTTCGGCGACGGCCACCACCAGATCATCCCAATTGGGGTGGTCGGTCTGGGTGGCGATCACTTCGGCGATGATCCGCTGATTATCGGCCACGATGGCATTGATGGCGGGTGCCAGGTGCTCGGCCTTCACGTCGGACCAGGCCGGCAGCTGCCAGCGTTGTAGCAGGGGATTGGTAGGGGGCATCGCGTCTTCCTTGACCGCAGGTTGAAAAAAATCAGCCTACGGAGAAAGCGCAAGGGCAAGGCATTAGATAGATACCACCTCGCACCGCTGATTCGGTGCGAGGCAGTCATGGCTCAATTGGGCTGGTCAGGCTTTTTTTTCAGTTTCGGGTTGGGGAAAAACTGTACGGCCTGCACGGTCTTGTCCGGCGCGGGTTTGTTCAGCGCACTGGTGTTGACCCGCGTGCCCAATTCTTTCGGCACCGACAGCCCTTGCTCGTTTAGCGTATCCGAGTAACCGCAGGCCACACATTCGCGGTGCGGCACGCCGTCCTCGTTCCACATCATCAGCTTGTCCGGTTCGCTGCACGCCGGGCAGACCGCCCCGGCGATAAAGCGCTTCTTGGTAATCACAGGCCCCTCACTCATGCTGCCGCGTCCTCACTCAGGCCGCTGTGGCGCAACAGTGCGTCAATCGATGGCTCACGGCCACGGAAGTCGACGAACAGCACCATCGGCGCCTGCGAACCGCCGCGCGCCAGAATCGCTTCGCGGAAGGCGCGGCCGGTTTCTGCGTTGAGCACGCCGTCTTCTTCAAACTTCGAGAAGGCATCGGCCGACAGCACTTCCGCCCACTTGTAGCTGTAGTAACCCGCCGCGTAACCGCCGGCAAAGATGTGCGCGAAGCTGTTCGGGAAGCGGTTGTAGGCCGGCGGACGCATCACCGACACTTCGTCGCGAACGCCTTCCAGCACTTGCAGCGGATTGCGGCCGTCACCGTGGGTGGCGTGCAGTTCGAAGTCGAACAGCGAGAACTCGAGCTGACGGACCATCATCAGGCCGGACTGGAAGTTCTTCGCCGCGAGCATTTTTTCGAGCAGGTCCTGAGGCAGCGGCTCACCAGATTCGTAGTGACCGGAAATCAGCGCGAGACCTTCCGGCTCCCAGCACCAGTTTTCCATGAACTGGCTTGGCAGCTCGACCGCGTCCCACGCCACGCCGTTGATCCCGGAAACACCGGCGTGATCAACGCGAGTCAGCAGGTGGTGCAGGCCATGACCGAATTCGTGGAACAGCGTGGTCACTTCGTCGTGGGTCAGCAGCGCAGGCTTGCCGCTGTCGGCCGGGGTGAAGTTGCACACCAGATTGGCCACCGGGCTTTGCAGCACGCCGTCGACGGTACGACGACGGTCGCGGGCGCCGTCCATCCACGCCCCGCCACGCTTGTTGGCGCGGGCATAAAGGTCGAAGAAGAAGCGGCCGACGTGCTGGCCGTTTTCCTTGATTTCGAACAGGCGCACGTCCGGGTGCCAGGTGTCGAAGCCCTTCTGCTCGGCGATCTCGATGCCGTACAGACGCTGAACGATGGCAAACAGACCGCCCAGCACTTTGTCGATCGGGAAGTACGCACGCAGGGTTTCCTGGGCAACGCTGTAGCGCTGTTCACGGAGCTTTTCGCCGTAGAAACCGCTGTCCCAGCTTTGCAGATCGGCGCAGCCCTGTTCGGCGGCGTAGGCGCGCAGCTGTTGCAGATCCTGCTCAGCGAACGGCTTGCTGCGCTTGGCCAGATCGCGCAGGAAGCTCAGTACCTGATCGCTGGATTCGGCCATTTTCGTGGCCAGGCTCAGCTCGGAGAAGCTGGCGAAACCCAGCAGCTTGGCCAGTTCCTGACGCAGATCGAGGATCTCTTCCATCACCGGGCCGTTATCGTTCTGACCGGCGTTCGGGCCTTGATCCGAGGCGCGGGTGCAGTAGGCGGCGTAGACTTCTTCACGCAGCGCGCGGTCTTGCGCGTAAGTCATCACCGCGTAGTAGCTCGGGAATTCCAAGGTGATCAGCCAGCCATCGAGGCCTTTGGCTTGCGCGGCGGCAGCCATTTGCGCCTTGGCCGAATCGGTCAGGCCGGCGAGGGCGGCTTCGTCGCTGACGTGCTTGGTCCAAGCCTGCGTAGCGTCGAGCAGTTGGTTGGAGAAGCGGCTGCCCAGCTCGGACAGTTTGCTTTGCACTTCGGCGTAGCGTTTCTGCTCGGCTTCCGGCAGGTCGATACCCGACAGACGGAAGTCACGCAGAGCGTGTTCCAGAATAGTCTTTTGCGCCACGTCGAAACCAGCGGCTTCCGGGCTGTTGGCCAGCGCTTCATAAGCCTGGAACAGCTCGCGGTTCTGGCCCATCTCGGTGGAGTAGGCGCTCAGGGCAGGCAGGCACGACTCGTAAGCTTCGCGAAGCTCGGCGCTGTTGCACACGGCGTTGAGGTGGCTGACCGGGCTCCAGGCAGCGCCGAGACGGTCATTGAGTTCGTCCATCGCCAGTACCAGGCCGGCCCAGGTCGGGTTATGGACTTGGCTCTTGAGGATTTCGGCGATGGCGGCGCGGTTGTCGGCCAGGATCGTTTCGATGGCGGGCAGGACGTGTTCGGCACGGATCGTGGAGAACGGTGGCAGGTCGTAGGACTGCAGCAGAGGGTTGTTCACGCTCACGGTTGGCACCTTGGCTGGGGAAACATTGCCCCATCTTAATTACAATCGGCATCATCCGCAGCTATCGGCGACAGAGAGAGAAATTATCGTGTCCGTTCGCAAGTACCAGAATCACACCCCCAGCCTGAGCAAAGGCGCCTTTGTCGACAGCTCGGCGGTGGTGATCGGCGACGTCGAAATCGGTGAAGACAGCTCGGTCTGGCCGCTGACCGTGATCCGCGGCGACATGCACCGCATCCGTATCGGCGCGCGCACCAGCGTCCAGGACGGTTGCGTGCTGCACATCACCCACGCCGGCCCGTTCAACCCGGACGGCTTCCCGCTGCTGATCGGCGATGACGTGACCATCGCCCACAAAGTCATGCTGCATGGCTGCAGCGTTGGCAGCCGCGTGCTGATCGGCATGGGCAGCATCGTCATGGACGGCGCGGTGGTCGAGGACGATGTGATCATCGGCGCCGGCAGCCTGGTACCGCCGGGCAAGCGCCTTGAAAGTGGCTTCCTTTATGTGGGTAGCCCGGTGAAGCAGGTGCGTCCGCTCACCGACAAGGAAAAAGCCTTCTTCACCTACAGCGCGGCGAACTACGTGAAGCTCAAGGATCTACATCTGGCCGAAGGCTACGACACACTCTGATTCGAATTGGCGACTGCCCAGGAATTTTCATGCATTACCAAACCGTACTGTTCGACCTCGATGGCACCCTGACCGACCCACGTGAGGGCATCACCCGTTCCATTCAGTTTGCCCTCGCCAAACTCGGCATCGATGAGCCGGATCTGACCAGACTGGAACACTTTATCGGCCCGCCGTTGTTGCAGGCGTTCATGCAGTTCTACGATTTTGATGAAGCCAAGGCGTGGCAGGCGGTGAATTTCTATCGTGAGCGCTTCAAGGTCACTGGCCTGTATGAAAACCGTGTGTTCGAGGGTGTTACGCCGTTGCTGGAAACCCTGAGTGGCCAAGGACGGCAGTTGTACATCGCGACTTCGAAGCCATGGGAGTTCGCCCGCGAGATTGCTCGGCATTTTGATTTTGCCCGGCACTTCAAGGTGATCTACGGCAGTGAGCTGGATGGCACGCGGACCAACAAGGTTGAGCTGATTGCGCATCTGATCAAGGAAGAAGGGCTGGATCCGGCGGATACGCTGATGATCGGTGATCGCAAGCACGACCTGATCGGCGCGCGCAGTAACGGGCTGGATGCGGCGGCAGTGGGTTATGGGTTTGGCAGTTTTGAAGAGTTGAACGCTGAGGCGCCGGCTTATCACTTTGAAACTTTGGACGAGTTGCATCAGGCCTTTTTGCAGCGCTGATCAAATTGCTTTCGCGAGCAGGCTCACTCCTACATTTGGAACGCATTCCCCTTTAGGAGTGAGCCTGCTCGCGATGACGGTTTTTTAGCCACTGAAGGCCTGAGCGTCTGCCAACGCTTTGAGTGCCGCCTTGCGCTCGCTCACCGGCAATTTGCCAAGTTCCTCCACCTCAGCATAAAACCTCATCCAATCCCCCCCGACCTTTTTGAACAACGCCGCAAACGCCGGCACCCACTGGTCATACAAACCAAACGGCAGCAACCGCGCATTGTTCAGCGGCGCGTTCACCCAGGCGTCGTAACGCTTGTCCCCGGCCCACTGGCTGTCCCTCATCATTCTGTATTTGCGGCGAAACTGCTCGAACTCGGCCGCTTTACGTTCGCGCATCAGCTCGGTCGCTAATGGCTGTGTATAAAGCTTCTCCAGCCGTGAGCGGGTATCGAGCACCAACTCAATAAACTGATCGCGTTGTTTCAGCCGTGAATCGGTGTCCGCCGGCAACCCCCGAAACGCTCGCCACTGCCGCGTGCCTTCCTGCTCGACAAACGTGGCAAATGACTCGTTGAACTCGGTGTCGTCCTTTACATAGAAGCGCTGATGCGCCAGCTCATGAAAAATCAGCGTGGCCAGACGCTCATCGCCCCAGCCCATCATCGAGTTAAGGATCGGGTCATTGAACCAGCCCAGCGTCGAATAGGCCTCAACGCCGCCAATCGAAACGTCCATGCCCTGCAAACGCTGGATCGCCGCTTCACCCCGCGCCGCGCTCTGGCTGTAGTAACCGCGATAGGCCACACAACCGGCAATCGGGAAGCAATGGTTCTGTGGCGTCAGGGAGAACTCCTGAGTGGCGAACACATTCCACACCACGTACGGGCGATGGATGTCGGCGTAAAGGCGATAGCTCTCGTTATCCGGCAGGTGCAGATGTTCGCTGGCAAAGGCGCGGGCTTTTTGTGATTGCGCCAAATGTGCGCGCAGTGTCTCGTCGCGGCTCGGGTCATTGATCACCTTTTCCACTGGCTCCCGCGCCCGCAGCAATTGCAGCTGGCCGCTGGCCAACTGAGCGTAATAGCTGACGCTGGCGCAACCGTTGAGCAACAAAAACAACACACCCGGAAACAAAACCCGAAAAACGCGATCAAGTAACCCAAGGCTTGGAAACGGCCTGATCAAAATAAGAAATCCCCCGGAGAGTCTGTCCGCAAGACTATCCCGCCTTAAGGAGCACCGCTATGCGCATGTTGATGCTGTCAGGAGGCCTGCTGACGCTGGCCGGTTGTGCCGGATTCGGAATGCCCGATCCTGACCCTTCGCAAGCCTGGATCGATCTCGATGCCCGGCAGCAGGATACGGCGCTGCAAGCATTGCAGGTCGATACCCAGGCAACCACCGATAAACGCTACTTCGAAGTGCAGCCCGGCAGTCATGAATTGAAGGTGCGTTATCAGTTTCCGGTGGAGGCGACCAACATCGGTCCCGACGCTGAGCCGCTGTGGCGCGATTGCCAGTTGAGCGTGAAATTCAAGGATTTCAATGCCGGCCAGCGTTATCAGTTACAGGCCGGCAGTATCGGCTTCCGGCCATGGGCCAAGCTCTATGACGAGCAGCGCAAAGTGGTAGGCCAGGGCACGCCGGCAGGCTGTCAGCGAACCTGAACGGCGCTATGCTGAGTATTCAGATCAGTGGATATTCGTCATGCGCCAGTTGCTGTTGTTGCTCGTTGCCAGTCTTGTGGCCGGTTGTCAGACGCCATTGCCCCCGGTCGATCCGCACATGGCCTGGGTCGATTTTTCGACGCCGACGCCCGGCGGTAAAGTGCTCATGGCCGAGCGCCTCGACAAACAGCGACTGAATGACGGGCGCTACTTTCAGGTCACCCCGGGCAGCCACGAATTGCGCGTGCGGTTTGATTTCGAAGTGTTTGGCGGTGGTGGCGCGCTGATGACCGGGCCGGTGGAGCGGTTGTGCTACATGTACATCCGCTATGACCATTTCGAGGCCGGCCAGCGTTACACGCTGGAGGGCCGCTCGCTGGCGTTCACCCCAAGTGCCCGGCTGTACAACGCCAAGCGCGAGATTGTCGCCGAGGATCACGACTACAACTGCATTATCTGAGGCGACTCAGCTGTCGTTCTTCTGATAGATGATCGCTTTGGTGCCGTTCTCGCATGAACCGACCACCATGGCGATGTCATGTTTTGCGGCCTCTTCTTTGCTTACGATTTCCAGTGTGTAGGACGGCACTGCTTTAGCCTGAATCTTGACTTCGATCTCTTCCTTGAGTTTTTCGCAGTTTTTGGGTGCCGCAATTACCGAGGTGGCCAGTGCACTGCAGAGAATCGCCAAGCCAATACGTTTCATGAGTGAAGCTCCCTGAGGCAGCGCGCACGGGCGTGCGCTGAAGCTGCTGTCATTGATTCGACCATACTTTTACAGCGAGGGTTCTGACTTCGCTCACAAGTTGTGTTTTCGGTTTCAAACTCCGGGTTGATTGTGAAATCGCCTTCGCGAGCAAGCTCGCTCCCACATTGGTTCTGGCTAGACCCGTTCATTGTGGGAGCGAGCTTGCTCGCGAAGGCGTCGGCAAAGCCAACGCCTGATTCGAACCTTAAGAAATCAGCGAAGCCTCAAGCGTAATCTTCGCATTCAGCACTTTCGACACCGGGCACCCTTCCTTGGCCTTGTTGCTCAGCTCTTCAAACTGCTCCTGCGTCGCTCCAGGGATCTTCGCCTTGAGGATCAGCTTCACCGCCGTGATCGCGAACCCGCCCTCCACCTGATCGAGGGTCACTTCCGCCTGAGTATCAATGCTGTCGGCCTTCAGCCCCGCATCGCCCAGAATCATCGAAAACGCCATGGAAAAACAGCCAGCATGCGCCGCGCCGATCAGTTCCTCCGGGTTGGTACCTTTGCCGCCCTCAAACCGGGCCTTGAACCCGTACGGCGCTTCTCTGAGGACACCGGTTTCGGTGGAGATGGAGCCGATGCCGGTTTTCAGATCGCCTGCCCAATGTGCGGATGCTTTCTTCACGATAGCCATGTCTGCCTCCTCAAGATCTGGCGCGGAAACGCCGCGCCGTCGTGGTTTTTACTTGCAAGGCTTCTGAGGATAGACGCCGCAGCAAAGTTCAGCCCGGCTGAATCGTTGACTTTTTTAGTAGGAAATTTCATCACCGCTATTGAAACTCGGGTATATGCCCTCATTGCACAAAACACGCTTATGGATTTGGCAGGTTTTCGTTCGCAAGAAAAACCTGCCTCCCCACTCGGAGACGCAGGTTTATGAAACAACTGTCCGACGTAAAATTTTCCACCCTCGATCTGGTACCGGTGCGCGAAAACGGCAGCCCGGCGCAATCGCTGCGCAATTCGCTGGATCTGGCACAGCACGTCGAGAAATTCGGCTACACGCGATTCTGGGTGGCCGAACATCACAACATGGACGGCATCGCCAGTTCCGCGACATCGGTTTTGCTGGGCTATCTGGCTGGCGGTACGTCGACCATACGTGTCGGCTCCGGCGGCGTGATGCTGCCCAATCATGCGCCGCTGGTGATCGCTGAGCAGTTCGGCACCTTGGAAAGCCTGTATCCGGGTCGGATTGATCTCGGTCTGGGCCGCGCGCCCGGTTCCGATCAGATGACTGCTCGGGCGCTGCGCCGTGAGCGCTCCGGCAGTGCCGATGATTTCCCCGAAGACGTCGCCGAACTGGTGCGCTACCTCGGCCCGCGTACCCCGGATCAGCGTGTGATCGCGATGCCGGGCACCGGCACCAATGTGCCGATCTGGTTGCTGGGTTCCAGCCTGTTCAGTGCTCAACTGGCCGGTGAGCGCGGCTTGCCTTACGCCTTCGCCTCGCATTTCGCCCCGCGTTTCATGCACGAGGCGATCCGCGTTTATCGCAATCACTTCAAGCCTTCGGCGGTGCTCGACAAGCCGTATGTGATGCTCGGTGTGCCGCTGGTGGCGGCGGATACCGACGAGCAGGCGGACTACCTGGCGACGTCGGTGTATCAGCGCATTCTGGCGTTGATGCGTGGGCAGAGCCTGGTGCAGCGTCCACCAGTGACAACCATGGACGGGCTGTGGTTGCCGCATGAGCGTGAAGCCGTCGGTGATTTCCTGGGACTGGCGATGGTCGGCAGCCCGCAGAAGATCCGCGCCAAGCTGGAGGTGCTGGTTGAGCAGACGCAGGCGGATGAGCTGATTTTCACCAGTGATCTCTACGAGCACGCTGATCGTGTGTATTCGTACGAGTTGTTGGCGCAAATAATGAAGGGCTGAAAGGCACCCTCACCCTAGCCCTCTCCCAGAGGGAGAGGGGACTGACCGGGTTATATGTTCGAGATACATCGACCTGAAATAACGAGTCGTACTCAGGATCTGAACAGCCCCCCCGATCCGCTCCCTTTCCCCCTCGCCCCTAGGGGGAGAGGGCTGGGGTGAGGGGGTTCGATTTCAAACACACCAAAAGCCCCAAAATCCCAGATACAAAAAAGCCGACGCATTCACGTCGGCTTTTGTATTTCAGGCGCGATCAACCGCGTTTGTAAACGATTTCCTTGGTGCCACCTTCGCAGGTGCCAACGACCTTGGCGCCAGCATCTGCGCCCTTGTCGACAATCTCCAGCGAATACCCGGAAGCACCCTTGGCATCAATCTTCGCCGCGATCTCGCTTTTCAGCTCTTCACAAGGCTTACCGGCAGCAAACGCACCACCCGCAAGGCTCAACAAACCTACTGCCAAAATGAACTTCTTCATCGGTCGCACTCCCTGGTCGGATTGAAAGAGGCGGGCATCAGGTCATCCACCCGATGCACTCACCCTGTAGCGCTTTGCCATTCCTATGGCACTCGGCCAGCGCGCAAGTTCAGAAGACTAGACCAAACTCAGCTGCTGGCAATCTTGAAGCCGACTTTCAGCGTCACCTGAAAGTGCGCTGCCTTGCCGTCCTTGATGTGACCACGGGTTTCGGTCACTTCAAACCATTCCAGGTTGCGAATGGTCTTGTTGGCTTCAGCAATTGCGTTGTTGATGGCGTCTTCAATGCTGCTGGTCGACGAACCGACCAGCTCGACTTTTTTGTACGTGTGATGGTCACTCATAACGATCTCCTTGGCGTGTGGAATTGAGACTAGCAGTGAATCTGCACTGTTGATTTCGGCGGCTTTGCGCAGACGAAGTTCAGATTTTCTGCACTTTCTCAAACCGCTGAAGTCCCAACCAACACACGCCACTCATCACCAATGCAGGAGAGCCACCATGGCCAACACCTCTTTACGTAAAGCCTCGTTGCAAAGCATGGAAGCCGAGATCGAGAGTCTGCTCAAGTCGTTGGAGAGCCTGAAGGACGACGCTTCGGACGAGTCGCGCAAGACCCTCAAGGCGCTGAAAAGCAATGCCGAAAGTGCGCTGAAACATTCGCGTCACCTGCTCAGCGATGCCTATGAAGAAGTCAAAGTGAAAACCCGCGAAACCGGGATCGCCACCCGTGATTACGCTCAGGAACATCCATGGACGACGGCCGGTGTGGCCGTCGGTGCGATCGGTCTGCTCGCGGCTTATTTGCTGTTCAAGCGCGGTGAGTGATCGCTCTGGCGCAACTCGTTCTTGAGCCATTGCGCCAGTTGCCGAGCGCGCCCGTCTGCGGCGCGCTTGGGTAGCCATAACGCCAGTTGTGCCGGGGTTTCACAGAAACCCCATGGCGCAACCAGGCGACCGGCTTTCAAGTCTTCTGTCACCAGCGGCTCCGGCGCGATGGCCACGCCGAGACCGGCCACTGCGGCCTCCAGCAAATAATACAAATGCTCAAAACCTTGCCCGAGCTTCAGCGCTTTTGCGTCAAGGTCGCTTTGCTGTGCCCAGCTTGATCAAGCTTGTGGGCGAGAAGTTGTGTGCAGCAGCGGTTCATTGAGCAGCGCTGAGGCTGGCGCCGTTCGCAGGCGTTGATAGCCGCTGAACAGTGGACTCATGACCGGGCCGATGCGTTCTGCAGCCAATTCGTAAACCTGCATGTCTGCCGGCCATGGCGGCTCGGCGAACAGCAGCAAAGCATCCAGCCCCGGACGTCGTGGATCGAGATCGCCTTCACCCGCCGATAGATGCAAACGCAAATCCGGAAGATCGGCATTCAATCGGCCCAAACGCGGGATAAACCAGCGCGCCAGCAGGCTTCCAGAGCAGCCGAGTACAAACGGCGCATCCGCCATGCTTTGCGTCAATTCAGCGCAAACACTGCGAAGCCGATCAAAAGCCTCGCCGCTGGCATCACGCAGACGCATGCCTGCATCTGTGAGTTTCAAGCCGCGCCCGTCTTTAACAAACAAGCTGACGCCCAAGTGTTCTTCGAGCACTTTCAGCTGACGGCTGACCGCACCATGGGTGACGTGCAGCTGTTCGGCGGCCTGACTGACGCTGTTCAATCGGGCCGTGGCTTCGAACGCACGCAAGGCGTTCAGCGGAGGAAGATCATGGCTCATGGTATCTGTGAGTTTTCCTGACAGGTTGTGGCGATCTTATCGGTTTTCAGCTTAGAAGGTCAGGGGTAGAGTGGTCGTCATTGTCTCTTGACCCGAATTCACCTGGAGCGACTCATGACCCAGACTTCGAACACCTCTGATCTGCGTAACGGCCCGGACGATAACGGCCTGTTCGGCTCGTTCGGTGGCCGCTACGTGGCGGAAACCCTGATGCCGTTGATCCTCGATCTGGCCCGTGAATACGAAACGGCCAAGGAAGATCCGGCATTCAAAGAAGAATTGGCCTACTTCCAGCGCGACTACGTCGGACGTCCGAGCCCGCTGTATTTCGCCGAACGCCTGACCGAGTTCTGCGGCGGCGCGAAGATTTATCTCAAGCGCGAAGAGCTGAACCACACCGGCGCGCACAAGATCAACAACTGCATCGGCCAGATCCTGTTGGCGCGGCGCATGGGCAAAAAACGCATCATCGCCGAGACCGGCGCCGGCATGCACGGCGTGGCCACTGCCACCGTCGCCGCACGTTTCGGTCTGGATTGCGTGATCTACATGGGTACCACTGACATCGAACGTCAGCAGGCCAACGTATTCCGCATGAAGCTGCTCGGCGCTGAAGTGATTCCGGTGGTTGCCGGCACCGGCACTCTGAAAGACGCGATGAACGAAGCCCTGCGTGACTGGGTAACCAACGTCGACAGCACCTTTTACCTGATCGGCACCGTTGCCGGCCCGCATCCTTATCCAGCGATGGTTCGCGACTTCCAGGCCGTCATCGGCAAGGAAACCCGCGACCAGTTGCAAGCGCAGGAAGGCCGTCTGCCGGACAGTCTGGTGGCGTGCATCGGTGGCGGTTCCAACGCGATGGGCCTGTTTCACCCGTTCCTTGACGACAAAAGCGTCGAAATCATCGGTGTTGAAGCCGCCGGTTACGGCATTGAAACCGGCAAGCACGCGGCGAGCCTCAATGGCGGCGTCCCGGGTGTGTTGCACGGCAACCGTACCTTCCTGCTGCAGGACGACGACGGCCAGATCATCGACGCTCACTCGATTTCCGCCGGCCTCGATTACCCAGGCATTGGTCCTGAACACGCGTGGTTGCATGACATCGGCCGCGTTCAGTACACCTCGGTGACCGACGACGAAGCTCTGGATGCATTCCACAAATGCTGCCGCCTGGAAGGGATCATTCCTGCCCTGGAAAGCGCCCACGCCCTAGCTGAAGTGTTCAAGCGTGCACCGAAGCTGCCGAAGGATCACCTGATGGTGGTCAACCTCTCCGGCCGTGGCGACAAAGACATGCAGACCGTCATGCACCATATGGAACAGTCCCAGCAGGAGAAACACTGATGAGCCGCCTGCAAACCCGCTTTGCCGACCTCAAGGAACAGAACCGCGCTGCGCTGGTGACCTTCGTCACCGCTGGTGATCCGGACTACGACACCTCGCTGGCGATCCTCAAGGGCTTGCCGGGTACCGGCGCCGACGTGATCGAGCTGGGCATGCCGTTCACCGATCCGATGGCCGACGGCCCGGCGATTCAACTGGCGAACATCCGTGCCTTGGGCGCCAAACAGAACCTGCTGAAAACCCTGCAAATGGTTCGTGAGTTCCGTGAAGGCAACAGCGACACGCCGCTGGTGTTGATGGGCTATTTCAACCCGATTCACATGTATGGCGTCGAGCGCTTCATCGCTGATGCGAAAGAGGCTGGTGTCGATGGCCTTATCGTGGTCGACATGCCGCCTGAGCATAACGCCGAGCTGTGCGACCCGGCACAGGCTGCCGGTCTGGACTTTATCCGTCTGACCACGCCGACCACAGACGATGCGCGTCTGCCGAAAGTGCTCAATGGCAGCTCCGGTTTCGTTTACTACGTGTCGGTGGCCGGTGTGACCGGTGCCGGTGCAGCAACGCTGGAGCACGTCGAAGAGGCGGTGACCCGTCTGCGTCGTCATACCGATCTGCCGATCAGCATTGGTTTCGGTATCCGCACCCCAGAGCAAGCAGCGGCCATTGCTCGTCTGGCAGATGGTGTTGTGGTGGGTTCGGCGTTGATCGATCACATCGCCAACGCAACGACGCCAGCCCAGGCCATCGACGGTGTACTGAGCCTGTGCTCGGCACTCTCCGAAGGCGTGCGTAAGGCCCGCGTCAGTTGAAGGTAAAGTTCCTGATACAGAGGAATTAGCGCTTCGCGGCACAGACTAAATGAGCAAGACCGAGGGCTTCAGAACATCGTTCTGAAGCCTTTTTTGCTGTTTGTGCCGTGAGGAAATACCCGATGAAAATGCCGAAACGTCTGATGGTCGGACTGGGCGTGCTGATGATCAGCGCGACGCCGCTGCTGGCCAGCGCTGATCAGCGCGACGATCACGACCACGGCGGCCCGCAGCAGGGCCAGCACGATAACCGCGGCGACAATCACGGTGACGACCACCGTGGCCCACAGAATGATCACCGTGGTGGTCCGCCGCCGCACGACTTCGGCCCGGTGCGCCAGACCATTCGTGACAATCATGGCTACTTCGTACGCGGTGCACCGCCACCTCCGGGCATTCATTTGGAGCGTGGCCGGCCGTTGCCGCACGGGTATTACGGCGAGCGTCTGGATAATCGTGCGCTAGGTCGTTTGCCGGTGTATCCGGGCTACGAATGGCGTCGGGCGGGAGGCGATATCGTGCTGATCGCGGTGGGTACCGGGATCGTTTACGAGATTCTCGACGGGGTTTTGTATTAATCCTTAGTCAGTCAAAAGATCGCAGCCTGCGGCAGCTCCTACATGGGATTGTGTAGGAGCTGCCGCAGGCTGCGATCTTTTGCTTCAGGGCAGTTCCAGGCCCCCAGAGGCTTTGTGCAATTTGCGCAGATGCGCGCCGATCTGCTTCACATTCTCCTCACTGGCGGCAATCTCCGCAGCACGCTTGGGTTCCAGCAACTTACGTACTTCTGCGTCCAGATCACCCGACAGGGCCAGCAGCTTCTTCTGTCGCTGACTGCTCTCCGCTTCGAGTCGAGTGAACTCGGTCGGCTGTGGCAATCCGTAACCCTTGGAATCGAGCAATTCCGCCGGACGACTAAGGAATCCGCTGTTGGCGAGAATCTCCTGCAACGTCGCGTTGGCCTTGTCCATGCCGCCGTTTTCCAGCTCGCGCGCACCGAGGTAACGCTGCTTGACCTCGTCTTGTGCCAGCAGCAACTGGCGCCGATAACTGGCCTGCTCCAACAGCAGCAGTGCGGCGCTGGTGCGCAAGTCGGCGCGCTCGAACCACTCACGGCGTTCTTCGGCTGTCAGCGAAAGCCATTCTTCAACGGTGTTCTGCTTGATCGGCAATTGCTTCTTCAGCACATCGAACATCGCCTGATAGCGATCGCGGAACGAGTCGAAGCGGTAACCCAGACGCAACGCTTCTTTCGGATCATCCAGCACGCTGGTGTCCGCCAGGCCACGGCCCTTCATCACCTCCAGCAAACCGTTGGGCATGATGCTGTCCAGACCCACGAACTGGTTGTTGTTACTGCCGCTGCGCAACAGCTTCAGGCCTTCCACCGCACAGTTGTTGGAGAGGAAGAAGTAGTTGCCGTCGTAGCTCCAGTGCATTTCGGCCGCATGCTCGACTACGCCTTCGATCTCGTCCCGTGACAGGTTCAGCGGCACTGAGGCGAGGCTGCGCAGTTCGGTCTTGGTGTATTCGTCGATGACCTGCGCGAGCGGCAACACGAACAGGCGCGACGGGTATTTGCCGACCAGTCCGTCCCAGCTCGACAGCTGTACATCACCGACAAAGGCGCGGTAGGACAACACCAGATGCTGATCCAGATCGAGCCGGCAATCCGGGCCACGTGGACGGCCGGGTGCGCAAATCACCAGACGCAACATGCTGTGGCCCCAGCGGCTGACCCAGTTCTGATTGGCCTCGGCCAGCAGATAGTCGACGGCATAGACCCGTTCCGGATCAACTTGCCCCAATGGCTGTTTGGCGAAGTCGTTGCCAGCATTGAGGAAGGAGAAGGTCTTGCTGCAGGTATCTTTGGCCGGCGGTGCCCAGCCGAAGTGTTGCTGGTAATAGCGATACAGCGCCGGGCGGCGGCAGGCGTAGCTCGGGTCGAGGAGGAAATACTCCATGTTGACCGCGACGAACTCCTTGGGACTGGAGATTTCGTACAGGTCCGGGCTGCGAGCGATTTGCCGGTTGTGTTGTTCACGTTCACCACGACGACCGACGTATTGCTGCCAACCAGCGAGGTCGAGCAGGCGCGGATCATCGCTGAGGGTGAAGCGCCGGCCATTCTGGCCACGGCATTCGTCGGGAATGCCGATCAGCCCGGCGCTGTTGAAACGTCGGGTGCAGCGCTGGATCAGCGTGCGCTCGGCGTCCGGCCACAAGCGCGCACGATCGTAAATGTGGGTGATCTCATGCAGCACCGTGGCGAGCAGTTCCTGGCGCACAGTGCCGTGGGGGCGATTGGTTTTTTCTTTGGCTGCGCTGCCATCGGTGAGGCCCGCAAGCAGTTTGCGATTCAGATCGAGTTCGGAAACCAGCGTGGCCTGGCCATAGGCATTGCCGGGCATGTCATCGGTCCAGCCGACATCGATACGCCGATCCAGCCGCTCGATAAAACTCGGCGGCAGCTTTTGCATCGCCTCATCGATCAGCGCCTGGCTGGCCTGTTGTTGGGCGGGGCTCAGACCGTCGGTCTTGAGCCGCAATTGCAGGCCGGCGTGGGCGCTGTTGCCAAGTAGCAACAACGCCCCGGCAAGCAGCCAGGCGCCGATTGACTTCACAGTGCGAGGATGGCTTCGGCGAGAACCTGATCGCTGGCGTCACGCGCTTCCGGCACACGAGTGCGCAGGGTGTTCAGCGCTGCTTCCAGATGCGCGCCGCGGATATCGCCGTTGGTGGCGACAAAACTGGCAGCGTCATCGTGGGCTTCGCGGATGATTTTCGAGTCGCGAATCGACGTGGTGGTGTCGGAAGTGAAATCGATGGTGCGCTGGGAGGCACGAACGATGATGTTACTGGTGGCTACCAGGGTGTGCGCCTGGGCCACATCGGCCAACAAAAACAGGCCAAGGGCGGCAGCAATCAGCGGGCTACGCATGGAACGACTCCGGAGGGGCAAGGATAACTGGGGAACAGGATAACTATTGGACGAGAATTGCCTCTGCCAGTTCAAGGTCACTGACATGAAGTTTCGGCCGGGTTTTGCGCAAGTAATGCAGCGCGGATTCCAGACGAGCACCTCGCCATTCACCGTCACTGGCAACAAACGCGGCGGCATCATCGTGGGCCGCGAGCAGTAGTTTACGGTCGAAAGGTGCGGAAGACACCATGCTGGTGGCGTAACCACTGACGACGGTGCCTTGGGTCGATGCGTTGAAAGCATCAAAGGCATTAACCGGCGCCGTCCAGCAGGCGGTGAACAATACGGAGGGAATCAGTAG
The DNA here is from genome assembly GCF_054790575.1 of Pseudomonas sp. MC6. Classification (NCBI taxonomy): domain Bacteria; kingdom Pseudomonadati; phylum Pseudomonadota; class Gammaproteobacteria; order Pseudomonadales; family Pseudomonadaceae; genus Pseudomonas; species Pseudomonas sp. MC6. The sequence goes on along the minus strand of NZ_CP186504.1, from coordinate 4,929,673 downwards.
ATTTGGAAGAAAGCGCATCGGACTCGGTAATTTTTAGTGAGCCCAAAGGCTAGCGCAATGCCCGGGCCAGAGCCAGCGCCGAAACATCGGGACACGACCGGCGTGTCCCGATTGGTACCTGGCGCTTAGATCGTCAGGATGGCCTGCGCCAGTTGTGCGTCAGTAGCTTGCAGCTGTGGCGCCTGATGACGGATGTGATCCAGTGCGCTTTCCAGTTTCACGCCACGGATTTCGCCTTCGCTGGCCACGAAGCTGGCAGCGTCGTCACGGGCGGCAAGGACAATTTTGTCATCACGGAACGACGACGTGACGTCGGAGGTGGCGTCGGAAGAGGATTTCAGAGCGCCGACAACGGCGTCGGTGGTCACGATGAAGCTGGTGGCGCTGGCGTTGGCAGCCACGGCCAGCAGGGCGGCGGCACTGAGCAGACGAAGACGGGACATGGTGTAACTCCTGTGGATAAACCGTATTGAGAGGTGGCTCGGTATCTGAGGAGTCAGACGCCAGTGACACAGCATTCGCCACGTTCTGCGTGGATATTAGGCCTGCTTTGCGGGATTCGCACAGTGGGCAGAGTGCTAGCGCCAGAAGGGTTTATCCAGCTCATGGAGGCGATCGGCGTGGCTGAGGCCAAGATCGGCGAGATCCCGACCGTCGAGCTGGGACAGCAAGCGCCGCGTCCTGGCGCGCTCCAAGAACTCCCACAGGCTGCGAAACAAGCGCCGTAGAGCATTGGGGCGAGCAACCAGCAGGCTCGAAGTTTCTGAAACATCCTGTAAGTCTTTCATGGCGTATTCCTTTTACCGGTGAAGGCGGAAGGTCATGTTGAGCGTGTGACAGACAAAGATGCAGATACACTAGCGCTAAATTGTACTGGTTAAGATTTAGAAAAATTAAAACTGTATCTGTATGAGCAGTAGACAGCTGTATTGAGACTTTCGAGAACCTGAAACGACAAAACCCGTCGCGGTTTCCCGCGACGGGTTTTGTTTGTTCAATTCGGGTTGCTGGCGGTGGGTCTAACGACCAGAGCCAGCGACGCTACTTAGCGCCAGAACGGCTTGCTCAGCTCTTCGTAGCGTTGTGCTTCGCTGATACCGGCATCAGCCAGCAGACGCGAATCCAGACGAGCCAGTTGATGGCGGCTGGAGATGCGGCGCTGCCACAACATCAGGTTGGCGATAACGCGCAGAGGCAGGGAAGCCTGGGTGTTTACAGCTTTGTCTTCGAAGAACAGTTCGGAACTGAGTGTACGTTCCATGGTTGACATCCTTCCGCTTGTGGCGGGATCAGGTAGTGGTTTGACTGGTGCCCATGATCCTCTCGTTTGCCTAGTCTCTCTAGATACAGTTCAACTGTATTGTGAGTGACCAGTTAACTGTTTATAGGGGGTGTACGGGTCAAATTTGAGCAAACTGTACCTGTCCGCACTCAAGTGGTGCGTTTTTGCTCGATTCAAGGAAAAGGGTAGGTAAATGCTGTAGGAAAAGACCGGTACAGAAGTACAGTTTTTGTCAGTCTTGAGGGTTGGAACAATCCGCTGACGCAAACTGTGTTTGCATCAGCGGTTTATCTGTGTGAACTACACCGCCAGCATGCGTCCGGTTTCTTCCAGATTCATGTGCCAGCTCAAGGCTTCACGCAGGATGTGCGGGGTGTGACCACCAATTGCACAGGCCTTCGTGAAGTAATCATTCAGTGCCTGACGGAAGTCCGGGTGAACACAGTTATCGATGATCACTCGCGCACGCTCCCGTGGTGCCAGGCCGCGAAGGTCCGCCAACCCCACCTCGGTCACCAGAATGTCGACGTCATGCTCGGTGTGGTCAACGTGGCTGACCATCGGCACCACGCTGGAAATCGCGCCGCCCTTGGCGATCGACTTGGTCACGAACACCGCCAGATGCGCGTTACGCGCGAAGTCACCGGAACCGCCAATGCCGTTCATCATTCGCGTGCCGCAAACGTGGGTGGAGTTGACGTTGCCATAGATGTCGAACTCCAGCGCCGTGTTGATGCCGATGATGCCCAGGCGCCGCACGACTTCCGGGTGGTTGGAGATCTCCTGCGGACGCAGTACCAGTTTGTCCTTGTACTTCTCCAGATTGCCGAACACGTCGCTGTTGCGGCGCTCCGACAACGTGATCGAGCTGCCCGACGCAAAACTCAGCTTGCCGGCGTCGATCAGGTCGAAGGTCGAGTCCTGCAGCACTTCGGAGTACATGGTCAAATCTTCGAACGGCGAATCGATCAGGCCACACATCACCGCGTTGGCGATGTTGCCGATCCCCGCCTGCAACGGGCCGAGCTTGTTGGTCATGCGCCCGGCGTCGACTTCCTGCTTGAAGAAGGTGATCAGGTGATCGGCGATGGCATTGGTGTCGACGTCCGGCGACGACACGGTGGACGGCGAATCCGCCTGCTGGGTGATGACGATGGCGACAATCTTCTCCGGCGGAATCGGAATCGCCGTGCTGCCGATGCGGTCGTCGACTTTTACCAGCGGGATCGGCGTGCGCGTCGGGCGGTAGGTCGGGATATAGATGTCGTGCAGGCCTTCGAGGTTGGCGTTGTGCGCCAGGTTGATCTCGACGATCACCTGTTTGGCGAAAATCGCGAAGCTTGCCGAGTTGCCCACCGACGTGGTCGGCACAATGTGACCTTGCTCGGTGATGGCCACGGCTTCGATGACCGCGATGTCCGGCAGTTTCAGTTGCTGGTTGCGCAGCTGCTCTACGGTTTCCGACAGATGCTGGTCGATGAACATCACCTGCCCGGCGTTGATCGCTTTGCGCAAGGTGCTGTCGACCTGGAATGGCATGCGTCGCGACAGTACGCCGGCTTCGGTCAATTGCTTGTCGAGGTCATTGCCCAGGCTGGCGCCAGTCATCAGGCTGATCTTCAGCGGCGTGACCTTGGCGCGCTCGGCCAATGCGTGGGGAACGGCTTTGGCTTCGCCGGCGCGGGTGAAACCGCTCATGCCGACGGTCATGCCGTCCTCAATCAGAGCGGCGGCGTCGGCAGCGCTCATCACTTTGTCCAACAACGAAGGCAGGCGAATACGGTCACGGTACATGGATTATTATCTCGGGCAACGAGTAGCAGGATGCGCAGTCTAGTGAATTTGACGGGCGCCTGTCCCGCTACCAAGGTCGCAAACGAGGCGTCTATTTAGCGGGTTTCAAGTAAAACACCGTTACTGGATCTGCAACAACGCGGCAAATTGTCAGACGTGTTGCGCAAGCAAAAACGCCCCGACGAGTCGGGGCGTTCGGTATCGCAGCGGGGGTGTTACTCGACCGCTTTGACCATGTCTTCGATGACTTTCTTCGCGTCGCCGAAGACCATCATGGTCTTGTCCAGGTAGAACAGTTCGTTGTCCAGACCGGCATAGCCGCTGGCCATCGAGCGTTTGTTGACGATGATGGTCTTGGCCTTGAACGCTTCGAGAATCGGCATGCCGGCAATCGGCGACTTCGGATCGTTCTTCGCGGCCGGGTTGACCACGTCGTTCGCGCCGAGCACCAGCACCACGTCGGCCTGGCCGAACTCGGAGTTGATGTCTTCCATCTCGAACACCTGGTCGTAAGGCACTTCGGCCTCGGCGAGCAGCACGTTCATGTGCCCCGGCATACGGCCGGCAACCGGGTGAATCGCGTACTTCACGGTCACGCCACGGTGGGTCAGCTTCTCGGTCAGTTCCTTCAGCGCGTGCTGTGCACGGGCTACCGCCAAGCCGTAACCCGGCACGATGATCACGGTATCGGCGTTGGTCAGCAGGAAGGTTGCGTCGTCAGCCGAACCGGATTTCACCGGACGCGCTTCTTTCGCACCGGCAGGACCTGCGTCGGCCGTGTTGCCGAAACCGCCGAGCAGTACATTAAAGAAGGAACGGTTCATCGCCTTGCACATGATGTACGAGAGGATCGCGCCGCTCGAACCCACCAGGGAACCGGCAATGATCAGCATCGAGTTGTTCAGCGAGAATCCGATACCTGCCGCCGCCCAGCCGGAATAGCTGTTGAGCATCGACACCACCACCGGCATGTCGGCACCGCCAATCGGGATGATGATCAGCACGCCCATCACGAACGCCAACGCCAGCATCAGTGCGAACGCGGTGAGGTTGCCGGTGAACATGAAAGTCAGGCCGAGTGCCAGCGTGGCCAGACCCAGCACTGCATTCAATTTGTGCTGACCGGTGAACTGTACCGGTGCGCCCTGGAACAGACGGAACTTGTACTTGCCCGACAGCTTGCCGAACGCAATCACCGAACCGGAGAAGGTGATCGCACCGATGGCCGCACCGAGGAACAGCTCCAGACGGTTGCCTGTCGGGATCGAGTCGCCCAGCTGTTTAACAATGCCCAATGACTGCGGCTCAACCACCGCAGCGATGGCGATGAACACGGCCGCGAGGCCGATCATGCTGTGCATGAAGGCGACCAGTTCCGGCATCTTGGTCATTTCAACGCGTTTGGCCATGATCGAACCGGCGGTGCCGCCGACCAACAAGCCAACGATGACATAACCGATACCGGCAGTCGCGAGCTCGGCACCGAGCTTATAGATGAGGCCGACGGTGGTGATGATCGCCAACGCCATGCCGAGCATGCCGAACAGGTTGCCGCGCCGCGAGGTGGTCGGGTGCGACAGGCCTTTGAGGGCCTGGATAAAGCAGATCGACGCGATCAGGTAGAGCGTCGTGACGAGATTCATGCTCATTACTTCGGCGCCTCTTCTTTTACTTTCGGGGCTTTCTTCTTGAACATCTCAAGCATGCGGCGGGTGACCAGGAAGCCACCGAACACGTTGACCGCCGCCAGTGCCACGGCGAGGGTGCCCATGGTTTTGCCCAGCGGGGTAACGGTCAGTGCGGCCGCGAGCATGGCGCCGACGATCACGATCGCCGAGATGGCGTTGGTTACCGCCATCAACGGCGTGTGCAGCGCAGGTGTAACGTTCCAGACCACGTGGTAGCCGACATAAATCGCCAGCACGAAGATGATCAGGTTGTAGATACCGGGGGAGATAAGCTCTTCCATCGTCTGAATCCCTGCTTAGGCGTTTTTGCGGATGACTTGGCCGTCGCGGCACATCAGGCACGCGGCGACGATGTCGTCTTCGAGGTTGACGTCGAACTGGCCTTCTTTGGTGAAGACCAGCTTGAGGAAGTCCAGCAGGTTGCGTGCGTACAGTGCCGAGGCGTCTGCGGCGACTTCACCGGCCAGATTGGTTGGGCCACAGATGGTCACGCCATTCTCGACGACGACTTGGTCTGCCACGGTCAGTGGGCAGTTGCCGCCCTGAGCCGCTGCGAGGTCGATGACCACCGAACCCGGTTTCATCTGCGCCACGGTGTCCGCGCTCAACAGCGTCGGTGCCTTGCGGCCCGGAATCAGCGCGGTGGTGATGACGATGTCGGCCTGCTTGGCGCGTTCGTGTACGGCCTGAGCCTGACGCTGCATCCAGCTTGCCGGCATTGGCCGCGCGTAACCGCCGACACCGACGGCGCATTCACGCTCTTCATCGGTCTCGTAAGGCACGTCGACGAACTTCGCACCGAGGGATTCGATCTGCTCTTTTACCGCCGGACGCACGTCGGACGCTTCGATCACCGCACCCAGACGTTTCGCCGTGGCGATCGCCTGCAACCCGGCAACACCGGCGCCGAGAATCAGCACACGCGCCGCTTTCACGGTACCCGCAGCGGTCATCAGCATCGGCATAAAACGTGGGTAGTGGTGAGCAGCCAGCAACACAGCCTTATAGCCGGCAATGTTCGCCTGCGACGACAACACATCGAGACTCTGCGCGCGCGAGGTGCGCGGCGCCGCTTCAAGGGCGAATGCGGTAATCCCGCACTCGGCCATCTTCGCGATGGTTTCGTTGTTGAACGGGTTGAGCATGCCCACCAGCACCGTACCGCGCTTGATCAGCGTCAGTTCGACATCGCTCGGGGCGACCACTTTGAGAATCAGCTCGGCGCCAAACGCGTCATTGGCACTGCCAATGGTTGCGCCTGCCGCTTCATAGGCACTGTCGACCACACTGGCTTTTACGCCGGCGCCGGTTTGCACAGTGACCTTATGACCTTGGCTGATCAGCTTTTTAATGGTTTCCGGGGTTGCAGCAACCCGTGTTTCACCGGTCTGGGTTTCGAGAGGAACACCAATGTGCACGTCAAATCTCCTGCGTGATCTTATTGAGTAAACCCATGCACTACGGATGGTGCGACTGGGGCGGCCGATCAGCACGATCCCGCCAAATCAGGGCGGGGCGCGGCATTTTGCAGGCGAACTTTATGCCCTTCAAGGGATTATGACGGGTGACGGAAAATTAACTACAAGTCATGCCGTGACCGAATGTCGCAGATGGCCAGCTGAATCCCTTGCAGGCCGTGCCTTGCAAGGATTCTGGCCGATTATGGAAAAATTTCTCATCGGTGACGTGAATAGGCATCAATGCGTCGCCGATGGAGGCTCAAAGCCACGTCGTCAGGCGCTTGTGGGACGTCTGTACGACTTTCGGATACAGTCTGTGCAATTGCGACAAATACTTATATCTGTAGGGCTTTTTATTTCCTGACTACGGGGTTAGATATCGCCGATAGCCTTTATCCTTCTAAGCTGTAGCTCTGCGCCTGAGTTACCAACCAGTCACGAAATGCCTTCAATGACGCTGATTCGACCTTTCGTTCGGGAATCATCAGGTAATAGGCCTTGATGCTGGAGAGTGCCTGCGGGTTGGCAATCACCAAGCGTTTTTCGGCCAGTTCACGCTGGATCAGGAACGGTGGAATCAGCGCAATGCCCATGTCGTGCATGGCGGCCTGGGCGAGCATGGAGAATAGCTCGTAGCGTGGACCTGTCATGTCGCGGGGGATATTCAGGTGTTGTGAGTTGAACCATTGGCGCCAGGCATAAGGGCGGGTGGTCTGCTGAAGTAGTGGCAGCTCGGCGATGGCTCCGGCTGTGAGATGTGTCTTGTCACCGAGGAGGACCGGGCTGCACACCGGCATCGGATTCTCGCCCATCAGTCTGTGGGATTCGGTACCGGACCAGTCGGCATCGCCGAAGTAGATCGCGGCATCGAACTCAGTATCGGCAAACAGGAAGGGGCGAGTGCGATTGGTCAGGTTGACGGTGACCTCCGGGTGTTTGAGCTGGAAATCCTTGAGCCGTGGCAGCAGCCATTGCGTGCCGAAGGTTGGCACCACAGCCAGTTCGATCACGTTGGTGCCTTGCTGGCCCATCACCGAGAGGGTGTCGCGCTCGACCGCATCGAGTTGCGTGGCGACGCGGCGGCTGTAGGAAAGTCCCGCCTCGGTCAGTTTCACGCCACGTCGCGAGCGTCGGAACAGTTCCACGCTGAGGAACTCCTCTAGGCTGGCGATCTGTCGGCAAATGGCGCCCTGGGTGAGGGAAAGTTCTTCAGCGGCGCGGGTAAAGCTCTCGTGACGCGCGGCGGCCTCGAAACTGATCAGCGCTGTGGTGCTGGGGATCTTCCTGCGCATGTACATCAACCTCACTAATGCGCCGCATAAAAGGCATTTCACGACGTTTCGGAGTGAGAAATTAGCACAACAGAATGCGAAATCCTCGTTTGCCGCGACCGCGAACCGCGCCTAGGATCAATGCCACGTTAATTCACCCGATTTGCGAGGACACACTCATGGGCGGTAAAGCTAGCTTCAACTGGATCGATCCCCTGCTGCTGGATCAACAGCTCACCGAAGAAGAGCGCATGATCCGCGACACCGCCGAGCAGTTCGCTCAACAGAGCCTCGCACCGCGTGTTCTCGAAGCTTTCCGTCATGAGAAAACCGATCCGGCGATCTTCCGCGAGATGGGCGAAGTCGGCCTGTTGGGCGCGACCATCCCTGAGCAATATGGTGGCAGCGGTCTGAACTATGTCAGCTACGGTCTGATTGCTCGCGAAGTGGAGCGTGTCGACTCCGGCTACCGCTCGATGATGAGCGTGCAGTCCTCCTTGGTCATGGTGCCGATCAACGAGTTCGGTACCGAAGCACAGAAACAGAAATACCTGCCGAAACTGGCTTCCGGCGAGTGGATCGGCTGCTTCGGCCTGACCGAGCCAAACCACGGTTCCGATCCGGGCGCGATGATTACCCGTGCACGTAAAGTCGACGGCGGCTACAGCCTGACCGGCGCGAAGATGTGGATCACCAACAGCCCGATCGCCGATGTGTTCGTGGTCTGGGCCAAAGACGATGCTGGCGACATCCGTGGTTTCGTACTGGAGAAGGGCTGGAAAGGCCTCAGCGCTCCAGCGATTCACGGCAAGGTCGGCCTGCGTGCGTCGATCACCGGTGAGATCGTCATGGATAACGTGTTCGTGCCGGAAGAGAACATTTTCCCGGACGTGCGTGGTCTGAAAGGTCCATTCACCTGCCTCAACTCTGCACGCTACGGCATCTCTTGGGGCGCACTGGGCGCTGCCGAATTCTGCTGGCACACCGCCCGCCAATACACACTGGATCGCCAGCAGTTCGGTCGCCCGTTGGCCGCCACTCAGTTGATCCAGAAGAAGCTGGCGGACATGCAGACTGAAATCACACTGGCCCTGCAAGGCTGCCTGCGTCTGGGTCGCATGAAGGACGAAGGTACCGCTGCGGTCGAAATCACTTCGATCATGAAGCGCAACTCCTGCGGCAAGTCGCTGGACATCGCCCGTATGGCGCGCGACATGCTCGGCGGCAACGGTATCTCCGATGAGTTCGGTGTGGCCCGTCATCTGGTCAACCTGGAAGTGGTGAATACCTATGAAGGGACTCACGACGTTCACGCGCTGATCCTGGGGCGTGCGCAAACCGGCCTGCAAGCGTTCTATTAATAGGAGAGCGACCATGGGCGCGCTGTCGCATCTGCGGGTACTGGATTTATCGCGCGTGTTGGCCGGGCCGTGGGCCGGGCAGATCCTCGCCGACCTTGGCGCTGAGGTGATCAAGGTCGAGCGTCCGGGCAATGGTGACGACACTCGTGCCTGGGGACCGCCCTTCCTTAAAGACGCTTATGGTGAGAACACCTCGGAAGCGGCTTATTACCTGTCGGCCAACCGCAACAAGCAATCGGTGACCATCGACTTCACCCGCCCTGAGGGTCAGAAGCTGGTGCGCGAGTTGGCGGCCAAGTCGGACATCCTCATCGAGAACTTCAAGGTCGGTGGTCTGGCGGCTTATGGGCTGGACTATGAGTCGCTGAAGGCGATCAATCCGAACCTGATCTATTGCTCGATTACCGGGTTCGAGCCAGACCGGGCCTTATGCCAAGCGTGCTGGCTATGACTTCATGATTCAGGGGCTGGGAGGGTTGATGAGCCTGACCGGTCGTCCCGAGGGTGATGAAGGTGCCGGCCCGGTGAAGGTGGGTGTGGCGTTGACGGATATCCTCACCGGTCTGTATTCGACGGTGGCGATTCTGGCGGCGCTGGCTCATCGCGATCACGACGGTGGTGGTCAGCACATCGATATGGCGTTGCTGGATGTGCAGGTTGCGTGTCTGGCTAACCAAGCGATGAATTACCTGACGACGGGCAACCCGCCGAAGCGTCTGGGCAATGCGCATCCGAACATCGTGCCTTATCAGGACTTTCCTACGGCCGACGGCGATTTCATTCTCACCGTGGGTAATGACGGGCAATTCCGCAAGTTTGCCGAAGTGGCCGGGCAGCCGCAGTGGGCTGACGATCCGCGGTTTGCTACTAATAAGCTGCGAGTAGCGAATCGGGCGGTGTTGATTCCGCTGATTCGCCAGGCGACGGTATTCAAGACGACTGCCGAGTGGGTTGCCGAGTTGGAGCAGGCGGGCGTGCCTTGTGGGCCGATCAATGATCTGTCGCAGGTGTTTGACGATCCGCAGGTGAAGGCGCGTGGTCTGGCGATAGCGTTGCCGCATGCATTGGCGGGAATGGTGCCCCAAGTGGCTAGCCCGATTCGTCTTTCGCAGACACCGGTTGAATATCGCCGAGCGCCTCCTTTATTGGGTGAGCATACGCTGGAGGTTCTACAGAGTGTGCTGGGCCTGGGGGCGGGTGCGGTGGCTGAATTGAAGGCGGCTGGGGTGCTCTGAATAGAAGGGATCGTGCTTTCTCGCTATACATCGAGGTTTCTGGTCGATTTTTAACCAATCTGCAAGTGATTGAAAGAAAAGCGAAATTAACGGTTGACGGCAGATTTCAGGTGTCTATAATTCGCCCCACTTCCGGCGCAGTCGAAACGGAAAACTCCTTGAGAATCAATGAGTTATGTAGGTTTCGGCGGCAGGTTGCTTCAGTTCATCGAAGTCAAAAGGAAGTTGAAAAAGAGGTGTTGACAGCAGCGTGTAACGCTGTAGAATTCGCCTCCCGCTGACGAGAGATCGGAAGCGCAAGTGGTTGAAGTTGTTGAAGAAATCTTCGAAAACTTCTGAAAATAATCACTTGACAGCAAATGAGGCTGCTGTAGAATGCGCGCCTCGGTTGAGACGAAAGATCTTAACCAACCGCTCTTTAACAACTGAATCAAGCAATTCGTGTGGGTGCTTGTGGAGTCAGACTGATAGTCAACAAGATTATCAGCATCACAAGTTACTCCGCGAGAAATCAAAGATGTAACCAACGATTGCTGAGCCAAGTTTAGGGTTTCTTAAAAACCCAAAGATGTTTGAACTGAAGAGTTTGATCATGGCTCAGATTGAACGCTGGCGGCAGGCCTAACACATGCAAGTCGAGCGGATGAGAGGAGCTTGCTCCTGGATTCAGCGGCGGACGGGTGAGTAATGCCTAGGAATCTGCCTGGTAGTGGGGGACAACGTTTCGAAAGGAACGCTAATACCGCATACGTCCTACGGGAGAAAGCAGGGGACCTTCGGGCCTTGCGCTATCAGATGAGCCTAGGTCGGATTAGCTAGTTGGTGAGGTAATGGCTCACCAAGGCGACGATCCGTAACTGGTCTGAGAGGATGATCAGTCACACTGGAACTGAGACACGGTCCAGACTCCTACGGGAGGCAGCAGTGGGGAATATTGGACAATGGGCGAAAGCCTGATCCAGCCATGCCGCGTGTGTGAAGAAGGTCTTCGGATTGTAAAGCACTTTAAGTTGGGAGGAAGGGTTGTAGATTAATACTCTGCAATTTTGACGTTACCGACAGAATAAGCACCGGCTAACTCTGTGCCAGCAGCCGCGGTAATACAGAGGGTGCAAGCGTTAATCGGAATTACTGGGCGTAAAGCGCGCGTAGGTGGTTCGTTAAGTTGGATGTGAAATCCCCGGGCTCAACCTGGGAACTGCATTCAAAACTGTCGAGCTAGAGTATGGTAGAGGGTGGTGGAATTTCCTGTGTAGCGGTGAAATGCGTAGATATAGGAAGGAACACCAGTGGCGAAGGCGACCACCTGGACTGATACTGACACTGAGGTGCGAAAGCGTGGGGAGCAAACAGGATTAGATACCCTGGTAGTCCACGCCGTAAACGATGTCAACTAGCCGTTGGGAGCCTTGAGCTCTTAGTGGCGCAGCTAACGCATTAAGTTGACCGCCTGGGGAGTACGGCCGCAAGGTTAAAACTCAAATGAATTGACGGGGGCCCGCACAAGCGGTGGAGCATGTGGTTTAATTCGAAGCAACGCGAAGAACCTTACCAGGCCTTGACATCCAATGAACTTTCCAGAGATGGATTGGTGCCTTCGGGAACATTGAGACAGGTGCTGCATGGCTGTCGTCAGCTCGTGTCGTGAGATGTTGGGTTAAGTCCCGTAACGAGCGCAACCCTTGTCCTTAGTTACCAGCACGTTATGGTGGGCACTCTAAGGAGACTGCCGGTGACAAACCGGAGGAAGGTGGGGATGACGTCAAGTCATCATGGCCCTTACGGCCTGGGCTACACACGTGCTACAATGGTCGGTACAAAGGGTTGCCAAGCCGCGAGGTGGAGCTAATCCCATAAAACCGATCGTAGTCCGGATCGCAGTCTGCAACTCGACTGCGTGAAGTCGGAATCGCTAGTAATCGTGAATCAGAATGTCACGGTGAATACGTTCCCGGGCCTTGTACACACCGCCCGTCACACCATGGGAGTGGGTTGCACCAGAAGTAGCTAGTCTAACCTTCGGGAGGACGGTTACCACGGTGTGATTCATGACTGGGGTGAAGTCGTAACAAGGTAGCCGTAGGGGAACCTGCGGCTGGATCACCTCCTTAATCGACGACATCAGCTGCTCCATAAGTTCCCACACGAATTGCTTGATTCATTGAAGAAGACGATAGAAGCAGCTTTAAGCTCCAAGCTGATAGCTCCAAGCTAACAGTTACGCGCTCGAAATTGGGTCTGTAGCTCAGTTGGTTAGAGCGCACCCCTGATAAGGGTGAGGTCGGCAGTTCGAATCTGCCCAGACCCACCAATTTTGTTATGGGGCCATAGCTCAGCTGGGAGAGCGCCTGCCTTGCACGCAGGAGGTCAGCGGTTCGATCCCGCTTGGCTCCACCATATAACTGCTTCTGAAAGCTTAGAAATGAGTATTCCATTGAGAATATTGATTTCTAGTCTTTTGATTAGATCGTTCTTTAAAAATTTGGGTATGTGATAGAAAGATAGACTGAACGTTACTTTCACTGGTAACGGATCAGGCTAAGGTAAAATTTGTGAGTTCTCTTAGTTGAGAAATTCGAATTTTCGGCGAATGTCGTCTTCACAGTATAACCAGATTGCTTGGGGTTATATGGTCAAGTGAAGAAGCGCATACGGTGGATGCCTTGGCAGTCAGAGGCGATGAAAGACGTGGTAGCCTGCGAAAAGCTTCGGGGAGTCGGCAAACAGACTTTGATCCGGAGATGTCTGAATGGGGGAACCCAGCCATCATAAGATGGTTATCTTGTACTGAATACATAGGTGCAAGAGGCGAACCAGGGGAACTGAAACATCTAAGTACCCTGAGGAAAAGAAATCAACCGAGATTCCCTTAGTAGTGGCGAGCGAACGGGGACTAGCCCTTAAGTGGCTTTGAGATTAGCGGAACGCTCTGGAAAGTGCGGCCATAGTGGGTGATAGCCCTGTACGCGAAAATCTCTTAGTCATGAAATCGAGTAGGACGGAGCACGAGAAACTTTGTCTGAATATGGGGGGACCATCCTCCAAGGCTAAATACTACTGACTGACCGATAGTGAACTAGTACCGTGAGGGAAAGGCGAAAAGAACCCCGGAGAGGGGAGTGAAATAGATCCTGAAACCGTATGCGTACAAGCAGTGGGAGCCCACTTTGTTGGGTGACTGCGTACCTTTTGTATAATGGGTCAGCGACTTATTTTCAGTGGCGAGCTTAACCGAATAGGGGAGGCGTAGCGAAAGCGAGTCTTAATAGGGCGTCTAGTCGCTGGGAATAGACCCGAAACCGGGCGATCTATCCATGGGCAGGTTGAAGGTTGGGTAACACTAACTGGAGGACCGAACCGACTACCGTTGAAAAGTTAGCGGATGACCTGTGGATCGGAGTGAAAGGCTAATCAAGCTCGGAGATAGCTGGTTCTCCTCGAAAGCTATTTAGGTAGCGCCTCATGTATCACTGTAGGGGGTAGAGCACTGTTTCGGCTAGGGGGTCATCCCGACTTACCAAACCGATGCAAACTCCGAATACCTACAAGTGCCGAGCATGGGAGACACACGGCGGGTGCTAACGTCCGTCGTGAAAAGGGAAACAACCCAGACCGTCAGCTAAGGTCCCAAAGTTATGGTTAAGTGGGAAACGATGTGGGAAGGCTTAGACAGCTAGGAGGTTGGCTTAGAAGCAGCCACCCTTTAAAGAAAGCGTAATAGCTCACTAGTCGAGTCGGCCTGCGCGGAAGATGTAACGGGGCTCAAACCATACACCGAAGCTACGGGTATCATCTTCGGATGATGCGGTAGAGGAGCGTTCTGTAAGCCTGTGAAGGTGAGTTGAGAAGCTTGCTGGAGGTATCAGAAGTGCGAATGCTGACATGAGTAACGACAATGGGTGTGAAAAACACCCACGCCGAAAGACCAAGGTTTCCTGCGCAACGTTAATCGACGCAGGGTTAGTCGGTCCCTAAGGCGAGGCTGAAAAGCGTAGTCGATGGAAAACAGGTTAATATTCCTGTACTTCTGGTTATTGCGATGGAGGGACGGAGAAGGCTAGGCCAGCTTGGCGTTGGTTGTCCAAGTTTAAGGTGGTAGGCTGAGATCTTAGGTAAATCCGGGATCTTAAGGCCGAGAGCTGATGACGAGTGTTCTTTTAGAACACGAAGTGGTTGATGCCATGCTTCCAAGAAAAGCTTCTAAGCTTCAGGTAACCAGGAACCGTACCCCAAACCGACACAGGTGGTTGGGTAGAGAATACCAAGGCGCTTGAGAGAACTCGGGTGAAGGAACTAGGCAAAATGGCACCGTAACTTCGGGAGAAGGTGCGCCGGTGAGGGTGAAGGACTTGCTCCGTAAGCTCATGCCGGTCGAAGATACCAGGCCGCTGCGACTGTTTATTAAAAACACAGCACTCTGCAAACACGAAAGTGGACGTATAGGGTGTGACGCCTGCCCGGTGCCGGAAGGTTAATTGATGGGGTTAGCTAACGCGAAGCTCTTGATCGAAGCCCCGGTAAACGGCGGCCGTAACTATAACGGTCCTAAGGTAGCGAAATTCCTTGTCGGGTAAGTTCCGACCTGCACGAATGGCGTAACGATGGCGGCGCTGTCTCCACCCGAGACTCAGTGAAATTGAAATCGCTGTGAAGATGCAGTGTATCCGCGGCTAGACGGAAAGACCCCGTGAACCTTTACTATAGCTTTGCACTGGACTTTGAATTTGCTTGTGTAGGATAGGTGGGAGGCTTTGAAGCGTGGACGCCAGTTCGCGTGGAGCCATCCTTGAAATACCACCCTGGCAACTTTGAGGTTCTAACTCAGGTCCGTTATCCGGATCGAGGACAGTGTATGGTGGGTAGTTTGACTGGGGCGGTCTCCTCCTAAAGAGTAACGGAGGAGTACGAAGGTGCGCTCAGACCGGTCGGAAATCGGTCGTAGAGTATAAAGGCAAAAGCGCGCTTGACTGCGAGACAGACACGTCGAGCAGGTACGAAAGTAGGTCTTAGTGATCCGGTGGTTCTGTATGGAAGGGCCATCGCTCAACGGATAAAAGGTACTCCGGGGATAACAGGCTGATACCGCCCAAGAGTTCATATCGACGGCGGTGTTTGGCACCTCGATGTCGGCTCATCACATCCTGGGGCTGAAGCCGGTCCCAAGGGTATGGCTGTTCGCCATTTAAAGTGGTACGCGAGCTGGGTTTAGAACGTCGTGAGACAGTTCGGTCCCTATCTGCCGTGGACGTTTGAGATTTGAGAGGGGCTGCTCCTAGTACGAGAGGACCGGAGTGGACGAACCTCTGGTGTTCCGGTTGTCACGCCAGTGGCATTGCCGGGTAGCTATGTTCGGGAAAGATAACCGCTGAAAGCATCTAAGCGGGAAACTTGCCTCAAGATGAGATCTCACTGGAACCTTGAGTTCCCTGAAGGGCCGTCGAAGACTACGACGTTGATAGGTTGGGTGTGTAAGCGCTGTGAGGCGTTGAGCTAACCAATACTAATTGCCCGTGAGGCTTGACCATATAACACCCAAGCAATTTGTGAACTCGAGAGAGACCAGATTGCGGTGTGTGAAGACGAAACGAACCGAAAGTTTGATGTTCACAAAACACCGAAAGCTGTCACATACCCAATTTGCTGAAGCGAGGCCCTCTGGTCACGACTCAGTACCCGAATTTCTTGACGACCATAGAGCGTTGGAACCACCTGATCCCATCCCGAACTCAGCAGTGAAACGATGCATCGCCGATGGTAGTGTGGGGTTTCCCCATGTGAGAGTAGGTCATCGTCAAGATTAAATTCCAAAACCCCAATTGCGAAAGCAGTTGGGGTTTTGTTTTAGTAGAAACATCCGTTTTTGCTGGCTTGTTACCGTGTTGACGGGCCAGATACAGAATTTCTTGACGACCATAGAGCGTTGGAACCACCTGATCCCATCCCGAACTCAGCAGTGAAACGATGCATCGCCGATGGTAGTGTGGGGTTTCCCCATGTGAGAGTAGGTCATCGTCAAGATTGAATTCCGAAACCCCTGTCTGCTAACGCAGACAGGGGTTTTGTCATTTCAGCGCCTGCAAAAACCAATCATCAAACTGCTTTGCGTGCCTTGCTGATACGTCGAGCCTGCCATTTTCGCCACCAGATGTAGACGCCAGTCGCTGACAGTCCTGCAATTAAAACACCTAACACCGCGATCATTACCTGCCCGGTCACACCAATGATCCGTCCACCATGTATCGGGAGCTGCAACCGATAAAACTGCTCTCCCAACGTTCCCCGCCCTGCAATCTCCTGCCCTAACAAGCGCCCGTCCGTACCGTGAAAGAACAACCAGGATTTACCATGGGCTTCAGTGTCGTGCTGCCCAAATCCAGCGCCGTAGAAGTTGTACTCAAAGCTGTAATACAACTCCCCGATCGCAGCAGTCAGTCCTAACCTTTTCCCCTCCTGTAGTGCCCTTTCGTACGCTTGCTGATAACTCAACTGCGTCACCCCAAGATCACCAACAGGCATTCGCCCTCGAGCCTCATAGACGCTCGGCTCAATCGGCGAAAACAGCGACACCGCAGGCTTGAACACCTGGCTCGGTAAGTTCATCGCTACGCTGCTGATGGCGATCGGCAACAACAACAGCCACAACCACAATCCCCCCGCACGATGCAGATCGAAGTTCAGCCGGTAGGCATGCCCACCCTTGACCTTCCAGGCCGTCGACCACTTCTTCCAGAATGGCTTTCCTCTCGGTAATGTCAGCCATAGCGCCACAAAACAATCGATCACCCAGGCAACGGCCACCAACCCCATCAGCCACAATCCCCAGTTCCCCGGCAATGTCAGGTTGTAGTGAAACTCAAGGATGAACGGGACAAAATTCTTCCGTTCAAAACAGCACTCCCCCCAATAACGCTGACCCGTCTGCTCAGCGCTCACCGGGTCCAGATAAAACACCTGATTACGTTCGTCGAATGGCTTACCCGTCGCCGGATCATTACGTGGAACTGCCGCCAGTAAAGCGGTATGCCCCGCCTCATGCGGATACTCCATGTACCAGACCTGCAGCTTCGGATGCGCAGATTGCACCGCATCAACCAATTCACCCGGCGGCAGTCTAGAGCCCTGCGCAGAGGCAGCATAAAACTCCGGGTTCAACCATTCATCCAACTCATGGTTGAACGCCAGAATGCTTCCAGTAATCCCGGCCAACAGCAAAAACACTGCGGTAGCCAAACCGATATATCGATGCAACAACACCAAAAACGCACGCATTGGAATTTCCCCCCAGAAACGACAAAGCCAGCCCCTGAACATTCAGGGGCTGGCTTTTTTATGCACAGGACCAAAGGCTTAGAACTGGTAGCTGACCGTCGCCGCCACGTTGCGCTCTTCACCCATGTAGCAGAAGTTCAGGCTCGCGCAGGAAGCGACGTAGGACTCGTTGGTCAGGTTGTTCGCATTCAGACGCACATCGACGCCCTTCAAGCCGACCTTGCCCAAGTCATAGCCAATCGAGGCATCGAACAGCGTGTAGGAAGGCACCTTCAGGGTGTTTTCCGCATCGGCCCAGCTGTAGCCGACATAACGCACGCCGCCGCCCAGTCGCAGGCCATCGAGTGCCGCGCTGTCGAACTTGTAGTCCGCCCACAACGACGCCATATGACGTGGCGCTTGCGTCGGTGAGTTGCCTTTGTTCTCAATCACGTCGGTCGGGGTGCTCAACGTACTGACCATCGACTTCGAGTATTCGATATCGGTGAAGGTGTAGCTGCCAAGGACTTTGAGGTTATCGGTCAGCTGCATGTGCGCTTCCAGCTCAAGACCTTGGGAGCGCACAGCACCCACCGCGCGATAGAAGTTTTCCTGCGGCAGTTTGGTCGCCAGGTTCTCCTGATCAATGCGAAACAGCGAGGCGGTGAACAGGTTATCAGTGCCCGGCGGCTGATACTTCAAACCGACTTCCCACTGTGTGCCGTCGGTAGGTGCCAGCGGATTACCGGCGCTGTCGGCATAGGAGTTCGGGTTGAACGACTCCGAGTAACTGATGTACGGCGCCAAGCCGTTATCAAACAGGTACAACGCACCGGCACGGCCAGTGAGCTTGGTGCGGCGATCATTGATCTCTGTGCCAACCGGACGTCCGGCTTCAGCGATACGGTTTTCGTCCGAAGTCTCGACCCAGTCCTGGCGCAGACCCAGCGAGAAACGCCACTTGTCCATCTCGATCAAGTCTTGCAGGTAAACCCCGGTCTGTTCCAGACGGCGCAGGTAACTGGTCTCGCCATACATGTCGATCGCCGAGTTGCCATACACCGGATTGAAAGCATTGATCGGCGTGAGTCCGCCACTGGTCCAGTCGACCACGGTTTTACGCCGCTGATAATCCGCGCCCATCAGCACCGTGTGTTTGGTCGCACCGGTAAAAAATTCCGCCTGGAGCATGTTATCGACGATAAACGCATGCAGACGCTCGTCCCCGCCGGTGTAATAGCGGTTCAGCTCGTTGCTGCTCGGCGAGGTCCAGCCATAGGCGTAGACCTGATCCATGTTCACTTTGGAATCGAGGTAACGGAAGTTCTGGCGTGCGGTGAAGACATCGTTGAAGCGATGTTCGAATTGATACCCGAACGACTGCTGATCGCGCGAGTAACCATCAACGCCTGGCTCACCTTCGAAGAAGTGCGGCGAGATGCGGTTGCCATTGCGCTGATGAATCGTGCCGTCGGCGGGCACACCACCGTGGTAACCGCCATCCGGATCGTGTTGCAGATAAGCCTGCAGGGTCAGCGAAGTGTCTTCACTGAAATCGATACTCAGCGTGGGTGCGAGGGCGAAGCGTTTTTCCTTGTTGTGGTCGAATTGCGTGTCGGACTGATCCGTTAACCCGGTCAGACGATAGGCGATACGCTTGTCGTCATCGACCGGGCCGCTGAAATCAAAACCGACTCCACGCTGACCCTGCGTCCCGACCGTGGCTTGCACCTGATGGTAAGCCTCATAAAGCGGTTTCTTGCTGGTCAGCGCCACCAGGCCGCCGGGCGAACTGCGGCCATACAGCACCGACGACGGTCCCTTGAGAATGTCCACGCGCTCAAGGAAATACGGGTCGACCTGCATGGTGCTGTAAGTACCGCTGTCGCCCATCGACTTGAGGCCATCGAGATAGATGTTGTCCACCGAGCCATCGTTGAAACCGCGCATCGCTACATAGTCATAGCGATGAGTCGCGCCATACGGATTGGTCAGCACGCCCGGGATGTAACGCATTGCCTGCGAGACAGTCTGCGAGCCTTGGTCATCCATTTGCTCGCGAGTGACCACCGATACGCTTTGCGAGGTTTCCAGCAACGCGGTACTGGTCTTGGTGGCGATCTGGCTGTGAGTGGCGTTGTAGCCATCCATGCTGCCCAAAGCGTTGCCGAGGGCGAAGCCTTTGATGTCGGTGGTAGGCAGGGCCAGTGCTTCGGTCTCAGCCAATGGGCGCAGGATGTAACTGCTGCCGTCCTGACTAACCGCTTCCATACCGGAGCCACCGAGCAAATGGCTCAACGCCTGATCGGTCGAATATTCACCCTGTACGCCCAGCGATTGCCGGCCCTGAGTTTGCTGCGGGGTCATCGACAACGTGATGCCAGCCTGACGGGCAAACTGATTCAGCGCCTCACCGAGAGGGCCCGCAGCCACGTTGTAGCGGTGGCTGACTTCACTGCCAGCGGGAGCCGCCGCCATGCTTATTGCAGGCATCACACCAACGCCCAATGCAGTCGAAAACAGCGCCGCTCGAACGGCGTGGCGCAACAGGCCAGATTCGGCAATGAAATTCAGAGAGTTCTTACAGGTGGCGCGGACAGTCATTGTAGGTTTCCGTAGGCAGTCGCGAAGGCTGAGTTGAAGTGCTTACTGACTAAGCCGGACTTGCTGCAAAAACCCGCCAAAAAAATTTCAGACCGCACGTTCCAGAGTCACCCACCAGCGCGTGCGATAGCGCAATTGCACCGGCAACGTCTGCGGCAGAATCGCCAGCAGTTTGTCGGTGTCTTCCAGACGGAATACGCCGGACAGACGCAGCTCCGCCACTTGCGGCGCACAGTTCAGAAAGCCCTGCCGATAACGCGCGACTTCGGCGAGAAAGTCACCCAGACGCATATTGCGTGTGACGATCAAGCCATCGATCCAGGCGCCAGCGTCCATGTCCAGCGTCGGGGCCGGGCGGACCTGGTGATGGTCGATCAGATAACTCTGCCCGGCGAGTGCTTCTACCGAGGTGCCGCCGGAGTGGATGGCAACCTGGCCATGGGTGACGCTGAGCCGCGTGCAGTCATTGTCCTGACGCAGGATGAATCGGGCATCGACGGGCTCATAAGTCCCGTGACGATTTTGTACCCGCAGCGGCCGATCAGTCGGCGCGCCCTCGTCGGAGCCACCACACGTGACAATGATCTCGCCGCGAGTCAGTTTGATCAGGCGCTGTTGCGCCGTGTAATCCAGATCCACCGCGCTGGCCGTGTTCAACTCGATCCGGGTACCGTCCGGCAACTGGAAGGCGCGCCGCTCGCCCGTCGCCGTAGCGTAATCGGCGCTCCATTGCTGCCACGCGGCAGTGTCCTTGGCCAGCCAGGCGGCGGAACCCATCAGCAATGCGCCAGACAACAGCTTCAAAGCCTGCCGACGGCCAAGGCCTTGGGCACTGTTTTCCAAAGTATTGAACGCCACCTGCGCACCGGGTACTGCACGCAGATTGTTGCTCAATTCGGCTTGCAGCGACTGCACGCGTTGCCAGGCCAGTTCATGCTCGTGGTGTTCGGCACGCCATTGCTCACACTGGCGATTCAACCGCGAATTGCCATGGTTATTGCGCAAGCGCAACAGCCAATGGATGGCTTGTTTGACCACGTGTTGCTGTGGCTCGGCACGGCGACCGAGTGCGGTGTGATCTACAGGCATCAGCTTTCGTACCGCAGCACGTAGCAGTGATACAGCGCATCGGCGACGTAACGCTCAACTGAGCGCAACGACAGGCCCATCTGCTCGGCAATCTGCTTGTGGGTCAAACCTTCGCACTGCGCCAGCAGAAAGGCCTGACGCACTTTCGGCTTCAGTCCTTCAAGCATGCGCGCGATGTTTTCCAGCAGTTCGATCACCAGCGCCCGGGCTTCGGCACTAGGCGTCTCGGCTTCGGGCAAATGAGCAATGGTTTCCAGATAGGCCCGTTCGATTTCTTCGCGACGCCAATGGTCGATCACCAGCCCGCGAGCGATGGTCCGCAGGAAAGCGCGCGGCGCCTTGAGTTCGAGGCGTTCGGTGCGTTGCAGCAGACGCAGGAAAGTGTCCTGCGCGAGATCTGCCGCATCCGCCGCATTGCCCAGCCGTGCGCGCAGCCAAGCGTTAAGCCAGCCGTGATGACTACTGTAAAGCGCCTGTACTGCAAACTCAGGTGAGGACATGAACGCGGACGTCACAAATGATAATTAGTCGCATTGTCATGAAGGGTTACGGAATTTGCAACCGTCGCTCGAACATTGCTCCTGGAAAACACCTGGTTGAAAGCTCTGGCACGCCGTTCGGCGGGAATCCGGCAGAAATACCATCCATTTCCCGCTCAACCCTAAGATTTCTCCGACACGTGCCGACAGACTGGTGAGACATGCGTGCACCAAAGTAGAGCGGCCAGAAGAACGCTGCCTGCGCTGTACATGGAATGTTGCATCCGGAACGCATCCCCACTTTTCGCATAAGAAGTCCCATGAAATGAATCTCAAGTTCAGCCATAAAATCCTGTTGGCCGCCTCGGGCGTCGTGGTCCTGGCGTTCGCGCTGTTCACCCTCTACAACGACTACCTGCAGCGAAACACCATTCGCCAGAACCTCCAGTCCTCCGTACAGCAGGCCGGTGATCTGACCGCCAGCAGCGTGCAGAACTGGATGAGCGGGCGGATTCTGGTGCTGGAAAACCTCGCGCAGAATGTTGCGCATCAGGGCAAGGACGCGGATTTCCCGGGTCTGGTCGATCAACCGGCCTTCACCTCGAATTTCCAGTTCACCTACGTCGGTCAGGCCAACGGTGTGTTCACCCAGCGTCCTGACGCGAAGATGCCTGACGGCTATGACCCGCGTCAGCGCCCTTGGTACAAGCAAGCCGTGGTAGCTGACAAAACCATGCTGACGCCGCCGTACATGGCTGCTGTCGGCGGGCTGGTGGTGACCATTGCCATGCCGGTGAAAAAGAACGGCGAACTGCTCGGTGTGGTCGGTGGTGACCTGAGCCTGGAAACCCTGGTGAAGATCATCAACTCGGTGGACTTCGGTGGCCTGGGCCATGCGTTTCTGGTCAGCGCCGACGGTCAGGTGATCGTCAGCCCGGACAAAGACCAGGTCATGAAAAACCTGAAAGACATTTACCCGAACACCAGCGTGCGCATCGAAAAGGGCAACCAGAACGTCGTGCTTAACGGTCAGGAACGTATTCTGTCGTTCACTCCGGTCAGCGACCTGCCGAATGCGCAGTGGTACATCGGTCTGTCGATCGATCGCGACAAGGCCTACGCCGCACTGAGCCAATTCCGCACTTCGGCGTTGATCGCGATGTTTGTCGCCGTGGCCGCGATTGCCTTGCTGCTGAGCCTGTTGATCAACGTTCTGATGCGTCCGCTGACCACCATGGGCCGCGCGATGCAGGACATTGCTCAGGGCGAAGGCGACCTGACCCGTCGTCTGGTGGTTGAGAGCAAGGACGAATTCGGTGAGTTGGGCAGTGCGTTCAACCAGTTCGTTGAACGGATTCACGCGTCGATTTCCGAAGTGTCCTCGGCAACCCGTCATGTGCACGATTTGTCGCAACGGGTGATGGCGTCGTCCAACGCCTCGATCATCGGCTCCGACGAGCAAAGTGCACGCACCAACAGCGTCGCTGCGGCGATCAACGAACTGGGCGCTGCTACTCAGGAAATCGCCCGCAACGCTGCCGATGCTTCGCAACACGCCAGCGGCGCCAGCGAGCAGGCCGATGACGGTCGTCAGGTGGTCGAGCAGACGATTCAGGCAATGACCGAGCTGTCGCAGAAGATCAGCCTGTCGTGCACGCAGATCGAAACCCTGAACGCCAGCACCGACAACATCGGCCATATCCTCGATGTGATCAAAGGGATTTCGCAGCAGACCAACCTGTTGGCACTCAACGCTGCGATCGAAGCGGCGCGTGCCGGTGAAGCCGGACGTGGTTTTGCGGTGGTGGCGGATGAGGTGCGTAACCTCGCCCATCGCACTCAGGAATCGGCGGAAGAGATCCACAAGATGATCACTTCGCTGCAGATCGGTTCGCGCGAAGCGGTGACCACCATGAACGCTAGTCAGGCCTCCAGCGAGCAAAGCGTGGAAGTGGCCAATCAGGCAGGTTTGCGTCTGGTCAGCGTGACTCAGCGCATTGGTGAAATCGACGGTATGAACCAGTCGGTGGCCGCGGCCACTGAAGAGCAGACCGCCGTGGTGGAAACCCTCAACGTCGACGTTAACCAGATCAACCTTCTGAACCAGCAGAGCGTGGCCAACCTCAACGAGACGTTGAAGGATTGTGATGCGTTGTCGCAGCAGGCTAATCGCCTGAAGCAACTGGTCGACAGTTTCAAAATCTGATTTTCAGATTGAAGACCGCGTTATCGTTCTTCGCGAGCAGGCTCACTCCTACAAATTAAATCGGGTTCCATCTGAAGGAACCCGATCAACTGTAGGAGTGAGCCTGCTCGCGATAGCGGTCTAGAACTCACCGCCGAACTCAGGCCTTAAACAAACAGCCTCAGCACATTCCCCATCGCATCATCCGCAAACCCCTGCACAAACTCCTTGAACCCCGGCAGCGCCTCTTCACCCCCCGAAGCAGGCTCGGCAATGATCGTCCACGTCGCCCGGGATTTGCTTGCGCCCAGCGATTGCACATTCATCGCCGCCCACAGATTCGCCACGCCCAAGGTGTTGTAAATCGTCGTCCAGGTCATGCTTCGTGCGTGTTCATCGCGGGAGTTCAGTTGCTCAACCACCACGTTGCCATCCTTGAAGCATTTCTTGCGCAGCGAGGACACGCCCTCGCCGATAGTTTCTATGTGCGACAGCGCCGGAATGAAACGGTCGAAACCGCCGAAGTGGCCGACCACCGCCCAGACTTGCGCCGCGTCCGCCGGCACTTCTACCGAAGAGACAACGTGGCAGCCGTGCGGATTTTTGATCAGAGTGTCGGGTTGCAGAGTGCTCATGGTGTTGCTCCTTTTTTGTGGCTTCAGATGAAGTTGATTTCTTTCAGGTAATCGCAGCCGCGACGCAGCAGCGCTGGGGACTTCTGTGGGTAGTGCGCGCCCATCTGCTGCACGCCGGCCTCGGCGTTGGCGTGGCCGATCAGGGAAATGTCGCCGATGTCTTCTTCAAAGCCGTTGAGGTAGAAACCGAGCACGCCGAACAGCGCGTTGGCGGCGTCTACCCGGCCCAGTTGCTGCTGCCAGTCGGCGACGCTGACCAATGCGAACTCGCTGCCGGTTTCGCGGAACGAAGCAACGTAGGCGTCCCAGCTCAAAGGCTCGGGGTTGTGCAGGTTGAACACCGCGCGGTCGGGCGAATAACGGCTGGCGTGGAAGGCGATGAAACGGGCGAGAAAGTCCACCGGCATCAGGTCAAAATTAAGCGCGAAGGCCGGCACCTGGCCGAGCTGGATCGAGCCTTTGAGCATCAGCATCAAGCGGTTTTTGTGCGGCTGACAAACGCCGCTCAAGCTGTTGAAACTGATGTTGCCGGGGCGATACAGATTGACGCTCACACCACGCTCCCGCGCCCGTTCGAGGATGCGTTCGCCGACCCATTTCGACAGGTTGTAGCCGTTGCGAATGTAGATCGGTGGCGTCAGCGCGGCGGGCAGTTCCAGCACCCGTCCCGCATCATCGACCGTGCTTGAGGCCGACAGCGTCGAGACGAAGTTGAAGACCTTTTTGCTTTGCCCTTCGCACAAGCGCAGCAGGGCGAAAATCGGCTCGACGTTGTCCGCCGCCAGCGACTCGTAATCGAGCACGTGATTGACGTTGGCGGCGTTGTGCACCAGTGCGCCGAACTCGCGATCAAGGCGCTGATAATCTTCGTCGTTCATGCCCAGTTGCGGGCGCGAAATATCTGCCGCGTAAACCCGCACACGACGCAGATCCAGATGCTCCAGACGGTTTTCCCGCAGTGCCTCGGCAAACCGTTGCACCGCCGTTTTTCCGCCGCCATCACGCACCAGACACGCCACTTCGCTGGCGCCCCAACCGAGTAGCGCCTCGACGATGTGCACACCGACAAAACTGTTGGCGCCGGTGACGATGACCTTGTGCACATCGCCCATGCGGCTGATCGGCAGCGGTTCGATGTCCAGCGCACGCTCGGCGTCAGCCATGGCCTGGGCGCTGAGCACCGCGTTGTCATCGGTGCCGCGCACCAGTGTGGCGAGTTTGATGATGGTCGGCAGTTCGATGAAGCGATTGATCGAGATGCTGCGGCCGAACTCCTCACGCAAACGCAGCAACATGCGCGACAGCAAAATCGAGTGACCACCGAGATTGAAGAAGCTTTCGTCGGTGGAAATATCGCTGTTCGGCAACTCCAGCAATTCCGCCCAGATCTCCAGCAACAGTGCTTCATCGGCATTCGCCGGCAGGCATTTCGGCCCGCTGTCCTGCACGTTCACCGGCAGTTCCAGCAGCGCTTTGCGGTCGACCTTGCCGTTGCTGGCGAACGGCATGCTCGGCAGCTCGGTCCACGCCACGGGTTGCATGTAGTCCGGCAAAAACTGTCGGGCGTGAGCCTTCAGTGCTTCGCGCGCGGTGTCTGATTGCGGCTGGGCGAGGAAGGCCAGAATGCGCCGCTGACTGTCGATCACCACCGCCACTTGCCGGTACAACTGGCTCTCGCGCAGGCAGCGCTCGATCTCTTCCGGCTCGACCCGAAAGCCGCGAATCTTCACTTGGTTATCGCGACGTCCGCATAGCTCGATACCGTGCTCGCCCCACTTGGCCATGTCGCCGCTGCGGTAGGCGCGCAACGTCTGCCCGTCCGGCAGATTCAAGGTCAGATAACGCTCGGCGGTCTGCTGTGGATTGTTCAGATAACCGAGGCAGACGCCGGGGCCGACGATGAACAATTCGCCGACGGTGTTCTGCGGCACCGGTTGCAAATCGTCATCGAGAATCAGCACTTGGCTGTTGGCGATCGGCGCGCCGAGGCTGCGATTGCTGTCACCGGGTATCAGTTGACGCGCAGTGATCAGCACCGTGGCTTCGGTCGGGCCGTAAAGGTTATGCAGCGTGCCCTGACGGGTCAGTTGCTCGATGACGAACGGCTCGCAGACATCGCCGCCGGTCATCACTTGCACGCCTTCCAGTTGCTCCAGCGGCAGGATGCTCAACAGCGCCGGCGGCAGGAACGCATGGGTCAGTTGTCGGCGACGGATCAGCGCGATCAGTTGCAGCGGATCACGCCGTTGGGTGTCGTCGGGCACCACCAGTTCGGCACCTTCGAGCAGGGTCGGAAAGATGTCGATCAGTGACGAATCGAAGCTCAATGATGAGAACTGCAAAACTCGACTTTCTGCCTGCAACTGCACGTAATCGGCGTACCACGTGGTGAAGTGCGCAAGGTTGGCCTGACTGAGCAGCACACCTTTTGGATGGCCAGTGGTGCCCGAGGTGTAAAGCGCCATGCACGGCGCATCGAGCTCTGGGCGTCGGCACATCAGCGGTTGGCTCAGATCCGCGTCTGCGCTGGCGATGTGACTGACATCCAGCCCCGCCATGGTTTCGCCAAGCGGATGCTCGCCATCGTGCAGCAGCAACAACGCGCCGGCGTTTTGCAGAATGTATTGCTGACGCTGCAGCGGATGGCTCGGCTCCAGCGGCAGGTACACCGCGCCGCTGCCGAGGATTGCCAGAATCGAGGCGAACAACGCCGGGCTTTTCGGCAGGCAGATACCGACCACCCACGGCTGCGGGTGTTGCTCAAGCAAGGGCTGCAAGCGCTGTTGGATCGCGCGACTGTGGGCGTGTAATTGCCGATAGCTGATCGATTGTTCGGCGAGATGCAGCGCCGGTCGTTCGGCGTGGTGGATCAGGCTTTGTTGCAGGCGCTCGATTGCCGGAGTCTGCGCCTGTTCCAGCAGCGTCGGATTCGCCGTGTCGTTGAGGTGATGGATGTACGCCAGGCTGTCGAGGAACAGCAGGTCTTCCATCCGCTCGAAATCCGCCGCCGGCACCGACGCGGCCTGCTGAAAATAGTCAGCATTACGAGAGAAGCGGCTGACCAGCAACGTCACCTCGTCGATCACCTGCGTCAGAGCTCGCTGGCGCAGTGACTGACCATTGCCGGACGGCTCATCGGCAATCGGCACGCGGCTGATCAGTGAAGAACCGAGGAAGCACAGCAGATCGAGTGAAGGTAAACCGGCCTTGCTGTGCGCATTGATACCCAAGCGCAGGTGCAGGTGGGGGATTGCGCAGCGATCGCCAGCGCCGATGAAGCCATCGTCGATGATCAAGTCCACCGTCGATGCCGCAACGCCGCTGCGCTGCAATGTGTGGCCGTGTTGTTCAAGCTCCAGCGCCAGGTCGGTCATGGCCTGGCTGGCGCCAATCAGCAAAATGTCGAGACGTTTCATGTCGGCCTCCTTGTCAAACCAGGTAGTCACGCAGGGTGTGCTGCACGCAGGGCGTGTCGAGCAGCGAACTGTTGTGGAAGAACTTGACGATGTTGCCCACCAGCGGATGGTGGCGATTGATCGGGAACGCCAGCCCGGCCATTTCATCCCTGAGCGAACGGCGCGTGGCCTCGCTGACCGGCAGTGCGTCGATCAGGCGCAGGTCGAAGGATTTCTGGATGTCGTTGGTCAGGTAATGGCCGATGAACACCGGCAGAATCTGCGCGATGACCTCGCGATCTGCCGCGCTGGCGGTGTGCCAATAGATACGCACCATCCGCGCCCAGAAACTCGAATGGCGACCCTCGTCGAGCAAGTGGTCGGCCATCAGGCCTTTGATCGATGGCTTGACCGTATCGTCGCGTGCGAACGCGGCGACATCGCCGGTCACGGTGTTTTCGGCGATGGCCACGCAGATCAACTCCACCGCGCTGCGCAGGTGCTCCGGTGCCAGCGCTACAGCCGCAGGAATCGCCCGGCTCAGCTCGATTTCATCGGGCAACTGAATCGGTTCGATACCGGTCATCGCGACCGTTTGCTGCATGAAATCCATCGCCACCAGCGCGTGGTAATCCTCGTCGACCACCACGGTCATCGCGTCGTAACGACAGGCAAACGGGAAGGCCACGGCGAAGCGATTCTTGGCGATGCTGCGCGCAGTCTTGTCGACGATCTCGGTCTCGAAAATCACCACATCGTTGATAAATTTGTACAACGTCTGCACCAAGGCGAAATCGCGCTGCTGCGGACACTCGCGCAAGAAGGTTTCGCTGAGCACCAGCGGCTGACGACTGAGCGGGTAGATCAGGCGTTCATCGTCTTCCAGTACACGACGCGGGCGGGTGCGGATGGTGGCGCGGCTCTCCCAGGCGTCGGCAAAGGATTGATAGTCGGCGGCGTTCATTGGGCCACCTCCGCCAACGGTTCGCGCATGCTCAGGCGTAGGCCGTCCCATAAGGCGATGCGGCTTTCCACGGCAGCGATGGCGCTGGCGTAGACCTCGGCCTCGCGTTGCGGATCGCCGTCGACCAGGCGTTCGAGCAGGTGTTCTGCCGCCGGACCGTGATCCTCGGAGTCGACCTCGATATGCCGCTCCAGGTAATAGCGAAAGGTCGGCGCCTGTTCGATACCGATGCCCCAATCGTCAAGAATGCGCTGGAACATGGTCGGGATTACGCTCTCACGGCCATGTAGAAATGCCGCCGCCACGCTGTGTCCCGGTGCGTGCAGGGCGGTGCGCAAGGTGTCGCGGACAAACTGTGCGGCGGCCGGATCAACCTCGACGCTTTGCAGCGCGACGTCATAGCTCACGCCTTCCTGTTGCAGGGTGACGAAGCGCTCCACGGCCGTGGTGCTCGCGCCGATTTCGCGCATCGCATCCAGGTACAACTCGAAATGGCTGTAATGACCATCCGTCAGGCGATCATCCGATTCTTCGCCCAGAACGATCTCATTGATCAACCGGGCGGCGTGAGGATCGCGCGGCGGTAACCACGGCAATCGGGTACACGTCAGTTCCTGCTGCAGGCGTTTGGTCAGCGACATGAAATCCCACACGGCAAATACGTGTGTTTCCATGAAACGTTGTAACACCGATAACGAAGTGATCTCGGAAAAGATCGGGTGAATGCTAAGTTCGGCTTTCTTCAGGGCGAGTTGGTTCTTATTGGGCATCATGATGTCCTTTATCGTTGATGTTGAATGGAACTGTTCTGGCAGCTATGCAATCAGTTAAATGACGACTTACTTGTTTTCTGTCGACGGACGACAGGCTTCTTTGCTGATAGGTAAGTGCGGATCGATATAACTTTGACATGGCGTCATGTCTGCCCATAAGCCGCTACTGCTGAGCCGACGGCATTGGGCTGATACCGAGGTGAAGGGCGAAGTTCACACTTGGCGAAGAAAAGCTAATACACCGGCTAAGTATTTAACAAGAATATTTTTAATTATTTAAAGTTTGCTGTTTTTTGAAGTTGAGTTGTTCCGATAAAACTTCGTGTTGAAGTTTTATTTGGGCGTAGTTGCTCCTTTCGGCGAATAACGGCCAAAATTGATCGACAAGAGTGAATGCCTCACTCGAAGCAACTTTCCAGTAATAAGAGTTGAATGATTTAAAAGGGGCGGAAGTTGGCCGTGACCCCGCGCCATGACTTCCTTTTTCCCGTGGCAAGGCTCCTTCCGTAGGTTCCTGGTGCGGGGACTGCGCCGTCAGTGCGACGCGTCGCCCGTTCTTTATGGGGTTGGCCGTTCAAGAGTGCGGGTAAATGAGCGCCACGGCTATTACCGATTCGTCACCACCAAGGTGCAAATTTCGGGCTGAACGGCGCAGGGAGGTTAGAGCGGGCACGCGGATCCGCCCACCCGAGGGCTGGCAGATCGCGTGGGGATTTGTAAGAGAGTGATTCGCGGAGGGTGCGCGCTCAGCGTGCGGCTTGGCGGCTTTGTGCGGCGGGGGTGGCGAGATAGCGGGTAATCACGTCAACACCGCGATTGAGGTGCTGTTCAAGGAGTTTGATCGACAGTTCAATGTCACGTTCCTGCACGGCTTGCAGCATCGCCCGGTGATCGTCCTGGGACAATTTGCCCAGACCCATGGCCTCAAGGTTGAAACGCAGAAAGCGCTCTTCTTCGTTGAGGCCGTCTTCGACCAGGCGCAGCAAGCGTTTATTGGGCGCCTTGCTGTACAGGGCCATGTGGAACAAACGGTTGAGCCGGCCGATTTCCGTGTAATCGTGCTGCGCCTCCAGTTCCTCGATGTAACTCGCCGCAAGGGCGTGATCGGCAGAAGTCAGCAGCGGGATCGACTGCCGCATGGCTTCGGATTCGAGCAAGATGCGCAGTTCGTAGGTTTCCGTGGCATCGCCTTGAATCAGGGGCGCAACCACTGCGCCTTTGTGCGCAGTAACGCTGAGCAGTTCCTGGGCTTCGAGCTGGCGCAGGGCTTCGCGCACGGGCATGCGGCTGACGCCGAACAAATCGGCCAGATCCTGCTGGCGCAAGGCAGTGCCGCAGGGCAGACGCCCATCGAGAATCGCCGAGCGCAGTGTTTCTTCGATCACCGACCGGGCCAGATGCGCAGG
Organism: Pseudomonas sp. MC6; assembly: GCF_054790575.1. NCBI lineage: Bacteria > Pseudomonadati > Pseudomonadota > Gammaproteobacteria > Pseudomonadales > Pseudomonadaceae > Pseudomonas > Pseudomonas sp. MC6. Next base: position 4,898,804 of record NZ_CP186504.1, on the reverse strand, counting down.
AATCGGTCCGTCGACTTTAATGCTGTGCAGCGGTTTGGGCTTCTGTGTCACGACTACGCACCCTGTATGTCGGCCTGATTTGGATCCAAATGACACTAGTGATTGCTCTACAGGTTGTCAAACCTTGTAAAACAATGTGCTGGCAGCTGAAGTTTAGCGCGCCGGCGATGATCTCATGGTGCCATTGTTTTTTGCCGGGCTAAGCTTCACCATCAAACGCTTTCCTCCCTGCCCTCTGGAAACCTGCTGTGGCGGTATGTTTCGCGATCCCCCGGACGTTGCGCTGGCTAGGCTGCGCACTGTTGCTGGCCGGCATGATGCTGGGCGGTCTGCATGCCGATTGGGATTTTTCCACGATCAGCCGCAAAGCCACGGCGCTCTACGGGCCGCTGGGTGCCGGGCAGCAGCGCATCGATGCCTGGCAAAATCTGTTGGCCACGCAGAAGCAGGTCAGCGAGATGGAAAAGCTCAAAGTGGTGAACCTGTTCTTCAACAAACAGGTGCGCTACGTCGAGGACATCGATCTGTGGCACGAGGTCGACTATTGGGAAACGCCGATCGAAGCCTTATGGAAAGGCGCCGGCGACTGCGAAGACTACGCGATCGCCAAGTATTTCAGCCTGCGCCACCTCGGGGTTTCCAGTGACAAGCTGCGCATCACCTATGTCAAAGCGTTGCGCCAGAACCGTGCACACATGGTCCTGACTTACTATGCCACCCCCGATGCCATGCCGCTGGTGCTCGACAGCCTGATCGATCCGATTCAGCCGGCATCGCAGCGAACCGATTTGCTGCCGGTCTACTCTTTCAATGCGGAAGGGTTGTACTTGCCGGGCGCCAAGGGCAATAAAAAGGTCGGTGATACCAAACGTCTGTCACGCTGGCAGGATGTGTTGAAGAAAATGCAGGCCGAAGGTTTCCCGGTCGAGACGACTAACTAGGAGCACGCGCTCAGATGTCTTTGTTCAAACAGCTGTTGATCGCTATCTGTCTGTTCCTGGTGGTCGCCTTCACCGGCAGCTTCATGGTCAGTCTGGAAAGCTCGCGTACCCAGTACGTCAACCAGTTGCGTTCCCACGCCCAGGACGCCGCGACAGCGCTGGCCTTGTCGCTGACGCCGAATATCGACGATCCGGCGATGGTCGAGCTGCTGGTCAGCTCGATTTTCGACAGTGGTTATTACGCGAGCATCCGCGTGGTGGATCTGAAAACTGACCAGACCATCGTCGAGCGCAGCGGCATTCCGGCCGTCAGCAATGTGCCGGACTGGTTCGTCAAACTGATCGGTCTGGAACCGGCTGGTGGCGATGCACTGGTCAGCCGTGGTTGGGAACAGGCAGCGCGGGTCGAAGTGGTCAGCCATCCGATGTTTGCCGTGGCCAAGCTGTGGCAGAGCGCGTTGGGCAGCCTCGGCTGGCTGCTGATCTGCGGCGCAGTGAGTGCGGTGCTCGGGGCACTACTGCTGCGCCGGCAGTTGAAGCCGCTGGATTACATGGTCAAGCAATCCCACGCCATTGCCCGCCGCGAATTCCTCAGCCTGCCGGATCTGCCGCGCACGCCTGAGTTGCGCCGCGTGGTGCAGGCGATGAACCAGATGGTCGAAAAGCTCAAGGCGCTATTCCAGGAGCAGGCCGAGCGCAGTGAAAAACTGCGCGCCGAGTCCTATCAGGACAATCTCACCGGGCTGGCCAACCGGCGTTATTTCGAGATGCAGTTGAACAACCGGGTGAGCAACCCGGAGCAGGCCAGTTCCGGTTATCTGCTGCTGTTGCGGGTTAAGGATCTGGCGGGGCTCAACCAGCGCTTGGGCGGTCAGCGTACAGATGAATTGTTGAAAGCAGTAGGCGAGCAACTGTCGCGTGAATGCGCCAAATACCCGGAAACCCAGAACCTCGTCACGCGTATTCGTGGCGGTGAATTCGCCGTGCTGGCGCCGGGGCTGGTGCGCGAGGAAGCGCTGCAACTGGCGCAGAATCTCGACAGTGCCCTGAGCAGCCTGCACGCCACGGGCGCTACCGATGTGGCGGCGGTAGCGTCGATCGGCCTGGCGCCGTTCGCTCACGGCGATTCGCCGCAGTCGGTGCTCAGCCTCGGTGATCAGGCGCTGGCGCAGGCTGAAGGGCAGGGTGAGCAGAACTGGGCCTGCATCGATCAGAGCCTGACGGCGGACGTTGGCGACGATCACCACGCCTGGCACCGCTTGCTCGATCAGGCCTTGAGTCAGCAGCGTTTCGAGCTGTATTTCCAACCGGTGGTCGCCGCTGCAGACACGCAACTGGTGCTGCATTACAAAGTGCTCTCACGCCTGCTCGATGATCAGGGCCAGACCATTCCGGCCGGGCGCTTCTTGCCATGGCTGGAGCGCTTCGGCTGGACCGCGCGACTGGATCGGCTGATGCTCGAACGCGTGCTGGAACAGATGAAAGTGCATGAGGATTCGCTGGCGCTGAACCTGTCCTCGGCGACCCTGGCTGATCCGCAGGCGCTGAACAAAGTCTTCGAGATTCTGCGCGCGCATTCCAATCTGGGCGCGCGCCTGACCCTGGAAATCGGTGAGGAACAATTGCCGGAGCAGGCGGTGCTGGAGCAGTTGACCCGGCGTCTGCGTGAACTCGGCTTTTCGCTCAGCCTGCAGCGCTTTGGTGGGCGCTTCAGCATGATTGGCAACCTGGCGCGGTTGGGGCTGGCGTACCTGAAGATCGATGGCAGCTACATTCGTGCGATTGATCAGGAGAGTGACAAGCGTCTGTTCATCGAGGCGATCCAGCGGGCGGCGCACAGCATTGATCTGCCGCTGATTGCCGAGCGGGTCGAGACGGAAGGGGAGTTGTCGGTGATTCGCGAGATGGGTTTGTATGGGGTTCAGGGGCAGTTGTTGGGTGAGCCGCGGCCTTGGCGGTAAGAGCAACCCTCACCCTAACCCTCTCCCAGAGGGAGAGGGGACTGTCCGTGGGATATTGACGCAATACGCCGACGTGAGCGATTTGCGCTGAATCCATAATCGACTCGATTGCTCAGGTCGATGTACAGCGCCAGACACCTCGGTCAGCTCCTGCTGAATCCATAATCGACTCGATTCCTCAGGTCGGTGTATGACGCCAGACACCTCGGTCGGCTCCCTCTCCCTCCGGGAGAGGGCTGGGGTGAGGGTCGGCTTTTGATTCTGACGGGATCAGATCAACCCGCCCTCATCCTCATCGATCAACTGACTCAACCCGCCCAACGCCTCACGCGCCTGAGTCCGGTCCATCAGCTTGGCCTGAGCCGCCGGCGGCAGATCGGTGACGCGGATCACGCCTTTCTGGGTCAGCACCTGAATCAGGTCGTCGAGGACCCGAATCATTTCGAAGTCACTCTGCTTGAGCTGTTTCAGGCTGGTTTCCACCACTTCGTTGGCGAACCAGGCCTGGATTTCATGGCTGTCGGCCGGCAGCGTTTCCGTGGCCTCGGCGTAGGCCGCGGCTTCCACGCGAATCAACAGACCTTGCGCATCGCGTTGCACGTAAAACATTGAGCATCCCTCGGAAATGAACCAGCGTCATGCTGTCAGCAGCATAGCCAACTGCACGCGAGTATGCGGTGCGGCGACGTAATCGTCACCGTCGCGGTAGGCGCAAACGTGACGGCCGCCCCAAATGGGGCGGCCGTTTTGTTCACGCATCAGCTGTTGTTGTGGTCGACCTTGATGGTCGGATCGCTGCCAGCAATCAGGTTATGAATGTTGGCGCTCGACCAGTTGTTGCCTTCCAGTTTGATCGTCACGTCCGGGGTTGCAGCAGCGGCGTCGCCCGAGTTGAACTTGCCCGCCGAACTGACCTGCAGCGACGACGTGCCATCGACCGTGGTGATCTTCAGGAAGTTGTCGATGGTGCTACCGGTCTCGCCCTGCAGCAGATCGCGCAGATCGATACGATCACCTTCACTGGCCTTGAAGTCCTTGATCACGTCGTTGCCGGTGTCGCCCGCTTTCCAGACGAAGGTGTCGGCACCCGAACCACCGATCAGGATGTCGTTGCCCTGACCGCCGATCAGCGTGTCGTTGCCGGTACCGCCGAGCAGGATGTCATTGCCTTTGCCGCCATCGAGCCAGTCGTTGCCGCCCGAGCCGAAGAGGATGTCATTGCCCGCGCCACCCAACAGCGTGTCGTTACCGTCATGCGCACCGGACACATCGAACGCCTGATAGTGCTCGGTGATGTACTGGTGCACGTTGCTGGTGGTGACCTTGCTGACGTCGACCCCGGTTTCCTTGGCAACGAACGCCTGCATCGCCTGATAACCCTCGCCGGCAATGCCGTTGAAGCTGACCAGATCGCCGAAGAGGATGTCGTTGCCCTCGCCACCGCTGACGGTGTCGTTGCCCGGCATCGTTGCTTCGGTGTGGCCGATGATCGAGTTGGCCAGATCCTTTGGGTCGATGTTGGTCTGCGGTGTTTTATCCGAATCGTAAGGTCTCAGATCGTTGAGGCTGACGTCGTTGTTCAGTCCGATAGCCTCGACGCTCGACAGACCGCTGAGCAAGGCAAAACCACTGGTCGAGTTGCTGGTCGTCGACGAGTTAGTGCTGTTGCCGGTACCCGCCAGGCTCGACAACTCATAAGTGCCGTCGCCCTGCGCGTGGATGGTGCCCAGATTAGAGCTGCTCCAGCCCCACCACGAATTGTAGGTTTGCAGGGTTACGGTGCCGGCGCTGTTGATCGTCAACGCATGGGTATTGTCGATGTAGGTGCTGAAGGTGTCGCCCGGCTTGTAGTTGCTGGTTTTCACTACATCGTCGAGCTTCACGTTGCCGTACAGCGTCGGGTTGGTCTGCTCGCCGCTCTGGTAGTAGGTCGGCTGGCCATCGGTGATGAAGTACGTAAGGTTCTTCGCGCCGCTGTTGGCCAACGCTTCCGTGCTCTGGAACCAGTTGGCCGTGGTCTTGAAGACGTCCTCGTAGTTGGTGCCGCCGCCGGAGGCCATCGAGTCCAGTACCGCTTTAAGTTGCGTCAGCGCGTTCGGGTCGTTGAGGTTTACCGACACCGACTTGTTGACCTGGGTATCGAAGTCGACGAGGAAAATGTTCACTGTGCCCGAATTGCTGCCGCCCAGGCTCTGCTTGAGGCTGTTGAACACCGACGTCAGAGAGTCTTTGGCGGCGTTGAGCGACGACGCGCTCATGCTGCCGGAGCTGTCGACCATGAACGCGATGTTGTAGTTGGTGCCCGGGACCACGGTCAGGCCACCGATGTCGGCGACGATGATGTCGTTGCCATCGGTGCCGGTGACGGTGTCATCGCCCGAGGTCGCCACGACCGCGTTGTAGACGGCCGGCACCACGCTGACCGGAATGGTCGCGGTGCTGCTGGCCGAGCCGCCGACCATCTCGGTGGAGGTCGAGGTCACGGTCAGGTTGAACTGGCCGTTGTAGTACGGCGGTGGCGTTACGGTCAGGCTGCCGAGGTTCCAGCCGGTGACGTTGGCGTCGCCGCTGCTGGCGGTAACAGTAAAGGTATGACCCGCACCATCGCTGAGCACCGAGCCGACTGGCGCGCCGCTGATCTTCACGCTCAGGGTTTCCGAGCCGTCGGTGTCGGTCAGGGCGGTGGTGACCGCCGACAGTTTCACCGTGGTGCCTTCGGCGCCGGTGTTGAGTTTGTAGCCGTCGTAATAGCCTTCGCCGTTAGTGCCGTGCAGATCGGAGACGGTCACGCCCGAATTCACCAGATCCTTCACGCCGGTGTAGATCGGTACGCCGGCGCTGCTCAGGTCGATCGGCGTACTGCCGTTGACCGACAGGTTGACGTCGTAGCTGCCCGGGCCGCTCTGGTTGTGGTGGTAGATGTCCAGGGTGTAGTAGCCGCTGGTGGTCGGGGTGAAGGAACCGTTGAGGTTGCCGCCCACGCCCCACGTGGTCGATGCCACATTCTTGCCACCAATGGTGACCAACAGGCTGTCATCGCCGATGCCGCTGAAGGTGTAGGTCTTGCCGGCTTCCAGATAAATCAGGCCGGAAGTCTTCGACGCGGTGCCGGCGGTCACGCTGCCGTCGGACTGGACGTTGTTCACGTTAGTGCTGGTGTTCGGTGTGCCGGCGCCGTCGATGACGTTTTTCAACGTGGTCGAATCCGCGCCGTTGCCGTTGGTGCCCAGACCCGACAGGCCGGTCCAGACTTCCTTGATCAGGCCGGTGGACTTCACGCTGTTGTCGGCGACGCTCACGGTCGGCGCATCCGCCACCGGAGTGACATCGATCTTCACGGTGCCGGTGTTACCCAACAGTTGGCCGTCGGTTGGCTGGAATTTGATCTGCGCGTAGTCCGCCTGATTGTTGCCCAGGCCGGTGCCGCCGTAACCGTTGACGCCCGACTCGTTGGCATCCGGCAGGAAGCGCAGCTTGCCCGCGTCGATGTCAGCCTTGCTGAAGGTCTGGTTATTGGCGACGTCTTTCCAGGTCGAACCGTCCAGATACTGCAGTTTGCCTTCGCCCGGCAGCTGGGTGATTTTGATGCCGAGGCTGCTGGCCGGGCTGTCGACGTCGGTCACACCGAAAGTCGACCAGCCGAGCACCAGCGGCGTGTCTTCGGTGCCGGTGACATTGCTCGGTGCAGCAACCGGTGCGTCGTTGACTGCCACCACGTTGACCGTAGTGGTCGCGGTGTTGGAGTAGTTGCCGCCATCGGTCACGGTCACGGTGATGATGCGCGGCACGGTGCTCGGGTTTTCGCTGCCGTTGGTGAAGCTGATGTTCTTGATGGCCTGCATGTAGTCGGCCAGTGTCGCGTTGCCCGACAGCGTCAGGGTCACGGTGCCGTTGGTGCTGTTGGCATTGATGGTAATGCCGTTGACGCTGTTGCCGAGGTTCAGCGCATCACCGTCCTGCCGGTTGGTCAGGACCACAGTGGCGCCGGTGAGCATGGTGCTGTCCGGGTCAGTGATGCTGATGTCGGTGTCGGCAATCGACACGCCCGCGCCCGGGGTGTTTTCGGTAAAAGTCACCTTGTAGTCGGCACCGGTGGCGCCGCTGGAATTGTTGGCATCCAGGTCGATGACTGGCGGCGCATCGTTGTCGATGATCGACGTGCTGACGCTGCCGTTGGTGGCGCTGACCGCGAGGTTCTCGAAGTTGCCGCCGGTGGCCGAATCGATCTTGACCACGAAGTTCTCGGTGCCTTCGGTGATCTTGTCATCGATGGTCGCGACGTTGAACTGCGCGCTGCTCGCACCGGCCGGAATCTTCACGGTGTACACGCCGGTGAAATCCGAACCGTCGGCGGCAGTGCCGCTGTAGACGATTTTCAGGGTCACTTCGGTTTGCGCCGGGTGGTTCAGGCTGACCGTGTAGCTGGCGGTCTGGCCTTCGGTCACCGAACTGCTGCCAGTGATGCTGACCGTGGTGGTGTCGATAGTGTCGGTGACGCTGGTCACGGCTGGCGTGTTGCTGGTCACGAGGTTTTCGAAGTTGCCGCCGCTGGTACCGGTGATGGTTGCCTGCACGTTGCCGGCGTCTTTGTAGACGTCATCGGCTGGCGCTGGAACGGTCACGGTGCCGGTGGTTTTACCCGCGTCGATGGTGATCACGGCGCCGTTGCTCAGGGTTACGGTGACTGGCGAGCCAGCGGCGTTGGTCAGGGTCGCGGTGTAAGTGATCTGGCCACCTTCGGCCACGGTGCCGGTCGCGGACAGCGTCAGGTTGGTGGTGTCGACGGTGTCGGTCACGGTGGTGCTGACCGGGGTTTTGTCGGCCACGAGGTTTTCGTAGTTGCCGCCCGTGACGTTGGTGATCGAGTTGGTCAGCGGCGCGTGACCGGTCAATGCGTCGTTAGGCGCAGTGGTGGTCGCGGTGCCGGTGGTCTGGCCAACACCGATGGTGATGGTCTGACCGTTGGCCAGCGTTACCACAACTGGCGAGCCAGTCACTGGAGCACCGACCGTGGCGGTGTAGACGACGTTGCCGCCCTCTGCCGCAGTGGTCGTTGCCGTCAGCTTCACGGTAGTGGTGTCGATGGTGTCGGTGACGCTGGTGATAGCCGGAGTCGTGCTTGGCACCAGATTTTCGAAGTTGCCACCGGTGGCGTTGCTGATCGTGGCCTGCACGGTGCCGGCGTCTTTGTAGACGTCGTCCGCTGGTGCAGGAACGGTCACGGTGCCGCTGGTTTTGCCGGCGTCGATGGTGATCACCGAACCGTTGCTCAGGGTTACGGTGACTGGCGAGCCAGCGGCGTTGGTCAGGGTCGCGGTGTAAGTGATCTGGCCACCTTCGGCCACGGTGCCGGTCGCGGACAGCGACAGGTTGGTGGTGTCGACGGTGTCGGTCACAGTGGTGCTGACCGGAGTCTTGTCGGCGACCAGGTTCTCGTAGTTACCGCCGCTGACGTTGGTGATCGCGTTGGTCAGTGGCGCGTGACCGGTCAATGCGTCGTTAGGCGCAGTGGTGGTCGCGGTGCCCGTGGTCTGGCCTACACCGATGGTGATGGTCTGACCGTTGGCCAGGGTCACGACAACCGGCGAACCGGTGACTGGCGCGCCGACCGTGGCGGTGTAGACAACGTTGCCGCCCTCGGCTGCAGTTGTGGTTGCAGTGAGTTTTACGGTGGTCGTGTCGATCGTGTCGGTGACGCTGGTTACGGCCGGAGTCGTGCTCGGCACGAGGTTTTCGAAGTTGCCACCGGTGGCGGTGCTGATGGTCGCCTGCACGGTACCGGCGTCTTTGTAGACGTCATCGGCTGGCGCTGGAACGGTCACGGTGCCAGTGGTTTTACCCGCGTCGATGGTGATCACGGCGCCGTTGCTCAGAGTCACGGTGACTGGCGAGCCAGCGGCGTTGGTCAGGGTCGCGGTGTAAACAATCGAACCGCCTTCAGCAACCGAACCCGTCGCGCTGAGCGACAGATTGGTGGTGTCGACAGTGTCGGTCACGTTGGTGCTGACTGGCGTTTTGTCAGCCACAAGGTTTTCGTAGTTACCACCGCTGACATTGGTGATCGCGTTCGTCAGCGGTGCGTGACCGGTCAAGACATCGTTTGGCGCGGTAGTAGTTGCGGTGCCGGTGGTCTGGTCAACACCGATGGTGATGGTCTGACCGTTCGACAGGGTGACCACGACTGGCGAGCCCGTCACTGGCGCACCGACGGTCGCGGTGTAAACGACGTTACCGCCTTCAGCGGCAGTGGCGGTCGCGGTCAGTTTCACCGTGGTGGTGTCGATGGTATCGGTGACGCTTGTAATAGCCGGCGTCGTGCTCGGCACCAGGTTTTCGAAGTTGCCACCGGTGGCGGTGCTGATGGTCGCCTGCACGGTACCGGCGTCTTTGTAGACGTCATCGGCTGGCGCTGGAACGGTCACGGTGCCAGTGGTTTTACCCGCGTCGATGGTGATCACGGCGCCGTTGCTCAGCGTCACGGTCACTGGCGAGCCAGCGGCGTTGGTCAGGGTCGCGGTGTAGACGATCGAACCGCCCTCGGCCACAGAACCGGTAGCGCTAAGCGACAGGTTGGTGGTGTCGACGGTATCGGTCACGTTGGTGCTGACCGGCGTCTTGTCGGCTACGAGGTTCTCGTAGTTGCCGCCGCTGACGTTGGTGATCGCATTGGTCAGCGGAGCGTGGCCAGTCAATGCGTCGTTCGGCGCGGTGGTGGTCGCGGTGCCCGTGGTCTGGCCGACGCCGATGGTGATGGTCTGACCGTTGGCCAGGGTTACCACAACCGGCGAACCGGTTACCGGAGCACCAACCGTGGCGGTGTAAACGACGTTGCCACCTTCGGCTGCGGTAGCGGTTGCCGTCAGTTTCACAGTGGTGGTGTCGATGGTATCGGTGACGCTTGTAATAGCCGGCGTCGTGCTCGGCACCAGGTTTTCGAAGTTGCCACCGGTGGCGGTGCTGATCGTGGCCTGCACGGTACCGGCGTCTTTGTAGACGTCGTCGGCTGGCGCTGGAACGGTGACGGTGCCGGTGGTTTTGCCCGCTTCGATGGTGATCACCGAGCCATTGCTCAGCGTCACGGTCACTGGCGAGCCAGCGGCGTTGGTCAGGGTCGCGGTGTAGACGATCGAACCGCCCTCGGCCACAGAACCGGTAGCGCTAAGCGACAGGTTGGTGGTGTCGACGGTATCGGTCACGTTGGTGCTGACCGGCGTCTTGTCGGCTACGAGGTTCTCGTAGTTGCCGCCGCTGACGTTGGTGATCGCATTGGTCAGCGGAGCGTGACCGGTCAATGCGTCGTTTGGCGCCGTGGTGGTCGCGGTGCCCGTGGTCTGGCCGACGCCAATGGTGATGGTCTGACCGTTGGCCAGGGTTACCACAACCGGCGAACCGGTTACCGGAGCACCAACCGTGGCGGTGTAAACGACGTTGCCACCTTCGGCTGCGGTAGCGGTTGCCGTCAGTTTCACAGTGGTGGTGTCGATGGTGTCGGTGACGCTGGTTACGGCCGGAGTCGTGCTCGGCACGAGGTTTTCGAAGTTGCCACCGGTGGCGGTGCTGATGGTCGCCTGCACGGTACCGGCATCTTTGTAGACGTCATCGGCTGGCGCTGGAACGGTCACGGTGCCGGTGGTTTTGCCGGCCTCGATGGTAATCACCGCGCCGTTCGACAGGGTCACGGTCACTGGGGAGCCAGCGGCGTTGGTCAGGGTTGCGGTGTAAACAATCGAACCGCCCTCAGCCACGGAGCCGGTCGCGCTGAGCGACAGATTGGTCGTGTCGACAGTGTCGGTCACGTTGGTGCTGACCGGCGTCTTGTCGGCTACGAGGTTCTCGTAGTTGCCGCCGCTGACGTTGGTGATCGCGTTGGTCAGCGGAGCGTGACCGGTCAATGCGTCGTTTGGCGCCGTGGTGGTCGCGGTACCGGTGGTCTGGCCTACGCCGATGGTGATCGTCTGACCGTTTGCCAGGGTTACGACAACCGGCGAGCCGGTGACTGGCGCGCCGACAGTCGCGGTGTAGGTGACGTTGCCACCCTCAGCTGTCGACTCGGTGGCGGTGAGTTTGACGGTGGTGGTGTCGATGGTGTCGCTGACGCTGGTCACAGCCGGCACGGTGCTCGGCACCAGATTCTCGAAGTTGCCGCCGGTCGCGGTCGAAATGGTTGCTTCGACTTTGCCTGCATCTTTGTAAACGTCATCCGCCGGCGCTGCGACGGTGACGGTGCCAGTGGTTTTACCGGCTTCGATAGTGATCACGGCGCCGTTCGACAGGGTCACGGTGACTGGTGAGCCGGCCGCGTTGGTCAGCGTTGCGGTGTAGATGATCGAGCCACCTTCAGCAACCGAACCCGTCGCGCTGAGCGACAGGTGGGTGGTGTCGACGGTATCGGTGACCGTTGTCGAAACCGGGGTCTTGTCGGCCACCAGATTCTCGTAATTGCCGCCGGTTACTCCGGTGATCGAGTTGGTCAGTGGCGCTTGACCGGTCAGTGCATCGTTCGGTGCGGTAGTGGTCACGGTGCCGGTAGTTTTGCCGACTTCGATGGTGATGTTCTGGCCGTTGGCCAGGGTCACGGTGACTGGCGAGCCGGTCACTGGAGCGCCCACAGTGGCGGTGTAAGTGACGGTGCCGCCTTCAGCCACGGAGGTATCGGCCGTCAATTTCACGGTCGAGGTGTCGATGGTGTCAGTCACTTCGGTGACGGCCGGCACAGTGCTTGGTACCAGGTTTTCGAAGTTGCCACCGGTGGCGGTGGAGATCGTCGCTTCAACCTTGCCGGCGTCTTTGTAGACATCGTCGGCCGGGGCTGGAACGGTCACGGTGCCGGTGGTTTTGCCGGCCTCAATGGTGATCACGGCGCCGTTGGACAGGGTTACGGTCACTGGCGAGCCAGCAGCGTTGGTCAATGTCGCGGTGTAGATGATCGAGCCGCCCTCAGCCACAGAACCGGTCGCGCTGAGCGACAGGTGGGTGGTGTCGACGGTATCGGTGACCGTTGTCGAAACCGGGGTCTTGTCGGCCACCAGATTCTCGTAATCGCCGCCGGTTACTCCGGTGATCGAGTTGGTCAGCGGTGCATGGCCAGTCAACGCATCGTTCGGCGCGGTGAAGGTGACGGTGCCGGTGGTTTTACCGACTTCGATGGTGATGTTCTGACCGTTGGCCAGGGTCACCACAACCGGAGAGCCTGTCACAGGCGCCCCGACTGTCGCGGTGTAAGTGACGGTGCCACCTTCAGCGGCGGTCTCGGTCGCCGTCAGTTTCACGGTCGAGGTGTCGATGGTGTCAGTCACTTCGGTGACGGCTGGAACAGTGCTCGGCACCAGATTTTCGAAGTTGCCACCGGTAGCGGTGGAGATCGTCGCTTCAACCTTGCCGGCGTCTTTGTAGACGTCATCGGCCGGGGCTGGAACAGTCACGGTGCCAGTGGTTTTACCGGCTTCGATGGTGATTACCGCGCCATTCGACAGGGTCACGGTGACTGGCGAGCCAGCGGCATTGGTCAGCGTCGCGGTGTAGATGATCGAACCGCCTTCAGCCACGGTGCCGGTCGCAGTCAGCGACAGGTCAGTGGTGTCGACAGTGTCGGTGACATTGGTCGAAACCGGCGTCTTGTCCGCCACCAGATTTTCGAAGTTGCCGCCGCTTACCTCGGTGATCGCATTGGTGATCGGCGCGTGGCCGGTCAATGCATCGTTCGGCGCGGTGGTGGTCGCGGTGCCGGTGGTCTGGCCAACACCAATGGTAATGGTCTGACCGTTAGCCAGGGTCACGACCACAGGTGACCCGGTCACTGGCGCGCCGACGGTTGCGGTGTAAGTCACGCTGCCACCCTCAGCCGCCGACTCGTTCGCGGTGAGTTTGACGGTGGTGGTGTCGAGGGTGTCGGTGACGTTGGTCACGGCCGGCACGGTGCTCGGCACCAGGTTTTCGAAGTTGCCGCCGGTTGCATCCTTGATTGTCACTTCGACTTTGCCGGCGTCTTTGTAGACGTCATCGGCTGGAGCAGCGACGGTCACGGTACCCGTGGTTTTACCGGCTTCGATGGTGATCACCGAACCGTTGCTCAGGGTCACGGTTACCGGCGTGCCGGCCGGGTTGGTCAGCGTCGCGGTGTAAACGATCGAACCGCCTTCAGCCACCGAATCGGTCGCGGTCAGGTTGAGGTTGGTGGTGTCGTTGGTGTCCGACACTGCGGTGTCGGCGGACTTGCCGTCGACCGCGAGTTTTTCGTAGTTGCCGCCGGTAGCGCCGTCGATGGTCACGCTCAGCGAGCTGCCGCCGGCCAACGGGCTATTCGGCGCGACGAAGTTCACCGTGCCGCTGGTTTCACCGACGGCGATGGTGATGGTCTGGCCGCTGGACAGGTTCACGACAACCGGCGAGCCAGTGACTGGCGCGGTCACGGTCGCGGTGTAGACCACGGTTTCGCCTTCAGCGACGTTGGCGGTGGCGGTCAGCGACACGGTGGAGGTGTCGATGGTGTCGTTAACGGTGGTGACGGCTGGCGCTGTGCTGGTGACCAGGTTTTCGAAGTCGCCACCGGTCGCGCCCTTGATGGTCGCTTCAACGGTACCGGCATCTTTGTAGACGTCATCTTTCGGCGCGTCGACGGTGACGGTGCCGGTGGTTTTGCCGGCGTCGATGGTGATCACCGAGCCGTTGCTCAGGGTCACGGTGACTGGCGAGCCAGCGGCGTTGGTCAGGGTCGCGGTGTAGGTGATCTGGCCGCCTTCGTTCACCGAACCGGTGGCGCTGAGCGACAGGTTGGTGGTGTCGACGGTATCAGTCACGTTGGTGCTGACCGGGGTTTTGTCGGCCACGAGGTTCTCGTAATTGCCGCCGCTCACGTCGGTGATCGAGTTGGTCAGCGGCGCATGGCCGGTTAACGCATCGTTTGGTGCGGTGGTGGTCACGGTGCCGGTGGTTTTACCCACTTCGATGGTGATGTTCTGACCGTTGGCCAGGGTCACGACAACTGGCGAACCGGTCACAGGTGCACCGACAGTGGCGGTGTAGGTGACGGTGCCACCTTCAGTCGCTGACTCGGTGGCGGTCAGTTTGACCGTCGAAGTGTCGATGGTATCAGTGACGTCGGTAACGGCTGGCGTGGTGCTCGGAACGAGGTTCTCGAAATCGCCGCCGGTGGCGTCCTTGATGGTCACTTCGACTTTGCCGGCGTCTTTGTAGACGTCATCGGCGGGCGCAGGAACTGACACGGTGCCAGTGGTTTTGCCCGCTTCGATGGTGATCACCGAGCCGTTGCTCAGGGTCACGGTCACCGGCGTGCCGGCCGGGTTGGTCAGGGTCGCGGTGTAAACAATCGAACCGCCTTCAGCCACGGTGCCAGTCGCGGTCAGCGTCAAATCGGTGGTGTCGACGGTGTCGGTCACGGTGGTGCTGACCGGAGTTTTATCGGCGACGAGGTTTTCGTAATTACCGCCGGAAACGCCAGTGATCGCATTGGTCAGCGGGGTGTGGCCGTTCAACGCATCATTCGGTGCGGTGGTGGTGACGGTGCCGGTGGTTTTGCCGATTTCGATGGTGATGTTCTGACCGTTGGCCAAGGTCACGACGACAGGCGAGCCGGTGACTGGTGCACCGACGGTGGCGGTGTAAGTGACGGTGCCACCTTCAGCCGCAGACTCGGTGGCGGTCAGTTTGACGGTGCTGGTGTCGATGGTGTCGGTGACTTCGGTCACGGCCGGAACAGTGCTCGGCACCAGATTCTCGAAGTTGCCGCCGGTTGCATCTTTGATTGTCACTTCGACTTTGCCGGCGTCTTTGTAGACGTCATCGGCAGGCGCCGCAACGGTGACGGTGCCGGTGGTCTTGCCCGCTTCAATGGTGATCACCGAGCCGTTGCTCAGGGTCACGGTCACCGGCGTACCGGCCGGGTTGGTGAGGGTCGCCGTGTAGATGATCGAACCGCCCTCGGCCACCGAATTGGTGGCGCTGAGGGACAGATCGGTGGTGTCGACGGTGTCAGTAACTTTGGTCGACACCGGAGTCTTGTCGGCCACGAGGTTCTCGTAGTTGCCGCCGCTGACACCAGTGATCGAATTACCCAGCGACGCCTGACCGGTCAGCGCATCGTTCGGCGCAGTGAACGTCACGGTGCCAGTGGTTTTGCCGACTTCAATGATGATGCTCTGGCCGTTAGCCAGAGTGACCACGACAGGCGAACCGGTGACCGGCGCGCCAACCGTGGCGGTGTAAGTGACGGTGCCACCTTCAGCCACAGTGGTGTCGGCCGTCAGTTTGACGGTCGAGGTGTCGATGGTGTCAGTCACATCGGTAACGGCTGGCGTGGTGCTTGGCACCAGATTCTCGAAGTTGCCGCCCGTTGCATCCTTGATGGTGACTTCGACTTTCCCGGCGTCCTTGTAGACGTCATCGGCAGGCGCCGCAACGGTAACAGTGCCGGTGGTCTTGCCCGCTTCGATGGTGATCACCGAGCCGTTGCTCAATGTCACGGTGACTGGCGTGCCAGCCGGGTTGGTCAGGGTCGCGGTGTAAACAATCGAACCACCCTCAGCCACGGTGCCAGTCGCACTCAGCGACAGGTTGGTGGTGTCGACGGTGTCGGTCACCGACGTCACGGCCGGAGTTTTGTCGGCCACAAGGTTTTCGTAGTTGCCGCCGCTGGCGCCGTCGATTTTCACGCTCAGCGTGTTGCCGCCAGCGAGGGCATCGTTCGGTGCGGTGAAGTTGACACTGCCGCTGCTGGCGCCGACCGGAATGGTGATGGTCTGGCCGTTGGACAGAGTCACCACAACCGGCGCGCCGGTGACTGGAGCGGTTACGGAGGCGGTGTAAACCACCACGCCGCCTTCAGTGGTGCTGGCGGTAGCGGTCAGCGAAACGGTGCTGTTGTCGATGGTGTCGGTCACGTCGGTGACCGCTGGAGTCTTGTCGACCACCAGGTTCTCGAAGTTGCCGCCGGTGGTCTTGGTGATGCTCGCATCGACCTTGCCAGCGTCCTTGTAGACGTCATCGGCCGGTGCTGCGACGGTCGCGGTGCCGGTGGTCGCGCCCTTGGCGATGTTGATCACCGCGCCGTTGCTCAGGGTCACGGTCATCGCCGTGCCTGCCGGGTTGGTCAGGCTCGCGGTGTAGACGATCGAGCCGCCCTCGGCAACCGAGCCGGTGGCGCTCAGGCTGATATTGGTGGTGTCGACGGTGTCGGTCACGGTGGTGACCACCGCGGAACGGTTGGCATCGACCTGTTCGAAGTTGCCGCCACTGTGGCTGGCGATCGCAGTCTGTACCTTGCCGCCGTCGATGTACGGCGTATTGGCAGGCGCAGCGAAGTTCACCGAACCGCTGGTGGCGCCGGCGGCGATGTTGATCACCGCGCCGTTGGCCAGGGTCACGGTCATAGCGGTGCCGGCCGGGTTGCTCAGGGTCGCGGTGTAGGTGATCTGGCCACCTTCGCTGACGGTGTCGCTGGCGCTGAGGGTCAGCGTGGTTTTGTCGATGGTGTCATTGACGGTGGTGCTGACCGGGGTCTTGCTGACATCAAGCTTCTCGAAGTTGCCGCCAGTCGCATCGGTCATGGTCACGGTGAGCTTGCTGACGTCTTTGTAGACGTCGTCGCTCGGCGCGGCGATGGTCACCGAACCGCTGGTTTTGCCAGCCTCGATGGTGATGGTCTGGCCGTTGCTCAGGTTGACGGTCACCGGCGTTTGCGCGGCGTTGGTCAGGGTCGCGGTGTAGGTGATCGACGTGCCTTCAAGCACATAGCTTTCGGCGCTGAGGGTCAGGTGCGTGGTGTTGATGGTGTCGGCAACATTGGTCACCGCTGGCGTCGGATTGGCCACCAGATTTTCGAAGTTGCCGCCGTCGGTGCCCTTGATGGTCACTTCGACTTTGCCGGCGTCTTTGTAGACGTCATCGGCCGGGGCTGGGACGGTCACGGTACCGGTGGTCTTGCCGGCGTCGATGGTGATGGTCGAACCGTTGCTCAGGGTCACGGTCACCGGCGTGCCGGCCGGATTGGTCAGGGTTGCGGTGTAAACGATCGAACCGCCTTCGTTGACGTTGCCGGTGGCGGTCAGCGAAACGGTGGTGGTGTCGACGGTGTCGGTCACGGTGGTGCTGACCGGGGTTTTATCGGCGACCAGGTTTTCGTAGTTGCCGCCGCTGACGTTGGTGATTGCGTTGGTCAGTGGTGCATGGCCGGCGAGCACGTCGTTCGGTGCGGTGGTCGACACGGTGCCGGTGGTTTGGCCGACAGCGATGGTGATGCTTTGGCCGTTAGCCAGGGTGACTACGACTGGCGAGCCGGTCACTGGCGCGCCAACAGTGGCGGTGTAGGTGACGGTGCCACCTTCAGCAGCAGTTTCGGTGGCAGTCAGCTTCACCGTCGAGGTGTCGATGGTGTCAGTGACGTCGGTCACGGCTGCAACGGTGCTTGGCACCAGGTTCTCGAAGTCGCCGCCGGTGGCGTCCTTGATGGTGACTTCGACTTTGCCGGCGTCCTTATAGACGTCATCGGCAGGTGCAGCGACGGTCACGGTGCCGGTGGTTTTGCCCGCTTCGATGGTGATTACCGAGCCATTGCTCAGGGTCACGGTGACGGGCGAGCCTGCTGCGTTGGTCAGGGTCGCGGTGTAAACGATCGAGCCGCCTTCAGCCACGGTACCGGTGGCGCTGAGCGTCAGGTTGGTGGTGTCGGTGGTGTCGGTCACGGTGGTGCTGACCGGGGTTTTGTCAGCGACCAGATTTTCGTAATTGCCGCCGCTGACCTCGGTGATTGAGTTGGTCAGTGGAGCATGACCGGTCAGCGCATCGTTCGGTGCGGTGGCAGTCGCGGTGCCGGTGGTCTGGCCGACGGCGATGGTGATGGTCTGACCGTTGGCCAGGGTCACGATGACCGGCGAGCCGGTGACTGGCGCGCCGACGGTCGCGGTGTAAGTGACGGTGCCGCCTTCAGCTGCGGTTTCGGTCGCGGTCAGTTTCACCGTCGAAGTGTCGATGGTGTCAGTGACGTCGGTGACGGCTGGGGCGGTGCTCGGAACGAGGTTCTCGAAGTTGCCGCCGGTGGCGTCCTTGATGGTCACTTCGACTTTGCCGGCGTCCTTGTAGACGTCATCGGCTGGGGCTGCGACGGTCACGGTACCGCTGGTTTTACCGGCTTCAATGGTGATCACCGAACCGTTCGACAGGGTCACGGTGACGGGCGAGCCTGCGGCATTGGTCAGGGTCGCGGTGTAGGTGATCTGGCCGCCTTCAGCCACGGTGCCGGTCGCACTCAGTATCAGGTCGGTGGTGTCAGTGGTGTCAGTCACAGTGGTGCTGACCGGGGTTTTGTCGGCGACGAGATCTTCGTAATTGCCGCCGCTCACGCCCGTGATCGCGTTGGTGATCGGTGCATGGCCGGTCAACGCGTCATTCGGTGCCGTGGTGGTCACTGTGCCGGTGGTTTTACCCACTTCGATAGTGATGTTTTGACCGTTGGCCAGGGTCACCACAACTGGTGAACCGGTCACCGGAGCGCCAATAGTCGCGGTGTAAGTGACGGTGCCACCTTCAGCCGTCGACTCGGTGGCGGTCAGTTTGACCGTGGTGGTGTCGACGGTATCGGTTACGTCGGTGACGGCCGGAGCGGTGCTCGGAACGAGGTTCTCGAAGTTGCCGCCGCTGGCGTCCTTGATCGTGACTTCGACTTTGCCGGCGTCTTTGTAGACGTCATCGGCTGGTGCGGCGACGGTCACGGTGCCGGTGGTTTTGCCGGCTTCGATGGTGATCACCGAACCGTTCGACAGGGTTACGGTGACAGGCGAACCTGCGGCGTTGGTCAGGGTCGCGGTGTAAGTGATCTGGCCGCCTTCAGCCACAGAACCGGTGGCGCTGAGCGACAGGTTGGTGGTGTCGGCAACATCGGTAACGCTGGTTGAAACCGGAGTCTTGTCGGCAACCAGATCTTCGTAATTACCGCCCGAAACCCCAGTGATCGAGTTGGTCAGCGGCGCATTGCCGGTCAGCGCATCGTTAGGCGCGGTGGTGGTCACGGTGCCGGTTGTTTTGCCGACTTCGATGGTAATGCTCTGACCGTTGGCCAGGGTCACGATGACAGGCGAGCCGGTCACCGGCGCGCCGACAGTGGCGGTGTAAGTGACGGTGCCGCCTTCAGCGACGGAGGTGTCGGCCGTCAATTTAACGGTCGAGGTGTCGATGGTGTCGGTGACTTCGGTCACGGCTGGAACGGTGCTCGGCACCAGGTTCTCGAAGTTGCCGCCGGAAGCGTCCTTGATAGTCACTTCAACTTTGCCGGCGTCTTTATAGACGTCATCGGCTGGCGCCGGAACGGTCACGGTGCCGGTGGTCTTGCCCGCCTCGATGGTGATCACCGAACCATTGCTCAAGGTCACGGAGACTGGTGTGCCGGCCGGGTTGGTCAGGGTCGCGGTGTAAACGATCGAACCACCTTCGGCCACGGTCCCGGTCGCTGTCAGCGACAGGTTGGTATCGTCGATCGAATCGGAAATGGTGGTGGTTGCTGGCGTGGTGTTCGGCACCAGATTTTCGAAATTGCCGCCGCTGGTGCCGGTAATCGTAGTGCTGACGGTGCTGCCATTGTTGTAAACGTCGTTGGCCGCGGTTGGCACGTTGACCGAGCCCGTGGTCTTGCCGGCTTCAATGGTGATGGTCGAACCGTTCGACAGAGTGATCGTCACCGGAGTTTGCGCGGCGTTGCTCAGCGTCGCGGTGTAAGTGATCTGGCCGCCTTCAACGACTGTGCCGGTGGCGGTGAGGCTGACGCTGGTGGTGTCGATCGAATCGGTGACCGTGGTGGTCGCCGGCGTAGTGTTCGGCACCAGGCTTTCAAAATTGCCGCCAGTAGCGCCGGTAATGGTGGTGCTGACGGTGCCGCCATTGTTGTAAACGTCATTGGCCGCGGTCGGCACGTTGACGGTGCCCGTGGTCTGGCCGGCTTCAATGGTAATGGTCGAACCGTTCGACAGGGTGACGGTCACCGGGGTTTGCGCCGGGTTGGTCAGCGTTGCGGTGTAGGTGATCTGGCCACCCTCGACCACTGTGCCGGTGGCGGTCAGGGTCAGGTTAGTGGTGTCGATCGAGTCGGTGATGGTAGTCACCGCTGGCGTCGTGTTTGGGACCAGGTTTTCGAAGTTGCCGCCGCTGGCACCGGTGATGGTGGTGGTGACGGTGCTGCCATTGTTATAGACGTCGTTGGCCGGGGTCGGCACGTTGACGGTGCCCGTGGTCTGGCCGGCGCCGATGGTGATGGTCGAGCCGTTCGACAGGGTGACGGTCACCGGGGTTTGCGCCGGGTTGGTCAGCGTTGCGGTGTAAGTGATCTGCCCGCCTTCGGTGACACTCGGCCCCGCCGTCAGGGTGACGGTGGTGGTGTCGATGGTGTCGGTGACCTGGGTCGTGGCCGGAGTGGTCGGCGGCGTCACGGTGATGCCATTGCCGCCGGTGGTGCCGGTGACGGTCACGTCGATCTGGGTCGGGTCGTTATAAACGGTGTCGTTCGGCGCCAGCGGCACGTTGACGGTGCCCGTGGTGGAGCCGGTTGTAATCACGATCACCACGCCGTTGGACAGGGTGATGGTCAGGTCGGTCAGCGGCGCCTGGGTCAGGGTTGCGGTGTACACCAGCACGCCGCCGGCTTCGGTGATGGTCGGCGTGGCGCTGAGGCTCAGGGTCGACTCACGCAGGGCGTTGGTGGTGGTATCGGTGGTCTGGCCGCCGGTGATGTTTTGCGCGGTTTGACCGGCAGCATTGATGCCTGCGGTCGGGAAACCAATGGTCGGGTCAACGCGGCCAGCGGTGGCGTCGAGCATCACGAAACTGTGACCGCCACCGGCGGCACCGCCAGTGCCTGCGGCGCTCGGGCCGGCAGCGGTGGCATCGAGGGCGGTAGTCGGGTCGACACCGGCGGCGATGGCTTGCTGCAGTTCTGCTACCGACGGCGCAGCCTGCGCGGTGGCCTCAGCCAGGTCCTTGCTGGAGTCGGGCGCGGTGGCGCTCCACTGGGTTTCGCGACCCAGATCGAGGGTGCGGCCATCAGCCAATTCAAGTGACACGGCGCCGGAGAGGCCGGTGTCGATCTGGTCGCCAACGAACAGGCGATCGCCTTCAACGAGTACGCGACGCACGCCCTCTGGGGACACCACGAATACCTGACCGACAATGCTTTTGACGATGGCAACAACACTGCTCATTGAAGACTCTCCGGGTGTCACGTTCAGTTGACTTCCATGGACCTGACGGCATGGGCGCCGATTCAGTCTGGACGTACTTTAAAAATTTGCGAAACAAGTTTGACGCGTGTTTTCGTCAATAATTTGGCTATATTCTTTCGCTATTAACTTTATGCCAAACTATTGACCTTCTGGGTGCCATCCTAAACAATCGCCCCACTAATGTCACATTGATATTTCCGCGGCGACCTGTCCTTCAGCGTGTGATCCAGTTCCTGTTTTGAACTTTCCGACATACGGTCAATCTGGTTGCCATCATCCGACGCAGCGCCACGTTTTGCTGTGATTCAAGACAAGAAGTTCTGGGAAATTCCTATCATGCGTTCGCCCCTGCTTTTCGCCGTACCCTTCGCTCTCGCCGCCTCTTTTGTACAAGCGCAATCCTTACCAGAAGCCATGCAGCAGGCACTGGATGTCCATCCGGAAATCCAGGCAGGGGTCAACAGTCGTTTGGCGGCGGATTATCAATTAAGAGCGGCGAAAGGGGGATACCTGCCGAAGGTCGATCTGCTCGGCGGTTATGGCCGTGAGGGTACCGACAGCGTCACCACCCGCGCCAATTCCGGTAACCACTACGAAACCCTGAATCGCAGCGAGTCAAGTTTACGTCTCTCGCAAATGGTCTTTGACGGTTTTGCGACGTCCAGCGAAGTCGGGCGTCAACAAGCCACCGTTAACTCTCGCGCCTATTCGCTGCTTGGCACTTCCGAGCGCACAGCGTTGACAGTTGCCCAGGTCTACCTGGACGTGTTGACCCGTCGCGAATTCGTGCGTCTGGCCGAAGAAAACCTCAAAAGCCACCAGCGCATCTACGACCAGATCCAGCTGCGCACCCAGCGCGGCGTCGGCAGTGGCGCCGATCTTGATCAGGCCGAAGCGCGGATGGCCCAGGCCCGCAACAACCTGATCACCGAGCAAACCAACCTCGCCGACTCGGAAACCAACTTCCTCAGCGCCGTCGGCCAGATGCCCGATCAACTCGAGCGTCCGGCGCCGTTCATGGCGATGATGCCGGCCAACCTCAATGAAGCGCGCCAGCAGATGCTGGAAAACAGCCCGATCCTGCGCTCGGCCGAATCCGACATCGCCGCTGCCGAGAAGCAGTACGAAACCGCCAAGTCGACCTTCTACCCACGTTTCGACGCCGAACTGGGCCGTACCGCCGACAACGATCTCGACGGCCAGAACGGTCACAACAACGAGTGGCAAGCCATGCTGCGCATGCGCTTCAACCTGTATTCCGGTGGCAGCAACAAGGCCGATCTGGAGTCCAAGTCGTACCTGTCGAACCAGGCGCTGGACATCCGCAACAACGCTTTGCGTCAGTTGAACGAAGAGCTGGGTCTGGCCTGGAACGCCTTGAACAACGCTAACGCGCAGGTGCCGATCGCGCAGCAGTACGTCGATCACAGCACCTCGGTGCGCACCGCCTACCAGCGTCAGTTCAGCCTCGGCGAACGCACCCTGCTCGATTTGCTTGACAGCGAAAACGAGTTGTTCACCGCTTCGCGGCGTCTGGCTGAAATCAAAAACATTCAGTTATTTACTCAGTACCGAATCAAGGCGACCATGGGCGAGTTGCTCAGAAGCCAGGGAGTGGTCGCACCGTTGGCATCCGTTGTGCAGAACGACGTGAAGCCCAAGGTCCAGCTGCCTGGGATGAATTGAGTTATCCCTTTTCAACTGTCAAAGAGTGTCGAGCGTGGAATCAGAAGTCAGTCGAGTTCAACTCAGTCATGATCCACGCGCGTTGCACGACGATCCGTTACTGGACGGTCTGCTCGCCCTTTGCATGCTCCATCAGAAACCCGCCAGCGCGGCGATGCTGACCACGGGCCTGCCGCTGCCCAAACAACGCCTGAGTGTCGAGTTGCTGCCCCGCGCGGCGGCTCGCGCCGGTCTGCAAGGTCGAGTGCTGCAGCGCAAACTGGAAGAAATTCCGGCGATCGCCATGCCGGCGTTGCTGCTGCTCAAGGATGGCCGCAGTGCCGTTCTGTTGGGCTGGCAAGGTGACGACGAGGCTCGGGTGCTGCTCAGCGAAAGCGATGGCGGCGAATCCGTGGTCAGTCGCGAACTACTCGCCGACGATTACACCGGCAAAGTGTTCTTCGCCCAACCGCAACACAAATTCGACGTCAACCACGGCACGCTGATTCCGCGTGCGCGCTCGTGGTTTCGCGACACCCTCAAGCGTTCGCGCTGGCTGTACGCCGATGCCATCGCCGCGAGTTTCCTGATCAACATCATCGCCATGGCCGCGCCGCTGTTCGTGATGAACGTCTACGACCGCGTGGTGCCGAACCAGGCCGAAGCGACCCTGTGGGTGCTGGCGTTGGGTATCACCGGTGCCTACATCTTCGACCTGGTGCTCAAGAGTCTGCGCGCCCTGTGCCTGGATCTGGCCGGGAAGAAAACCGACCTGATCATTTCCGCTACGCTGTTCGAGCGCATCGTCGGCATGGCCATGAAGTACCGTCCGGCACGGGTCGGCAGTTTTGCGCAGAACATCCACGAGTTTCAGAGCCTGCGCGACTTCCTTGCCTCGCTGACCCTGACCAGCCTGATCGACCTGCCGTTCACCATCCTCATCTTCATCGTCATCGCCATTCTCGGCGGGCATCTGGTGTGGATTCCGGTGCTGGCGTTCCCGATTGCGTTGCTGATCGGCTACGCCTTGCAGAAGCCGCTGGTGGCCACCATGGAACGCACCATGGCCCTCGGTGCCGAGCGCCAGTCGAGCCTGATCGAAACCCTCGCCGGCCTCGACGCGGTCAAGGTCAACAACGCCGAGAGCGAGCGCCAGTACCAGTGGGAACAGACCATTGGCACCCTCAGCCGCCTCGAGCTGCGAGTGAAAATGCTCTCCGGTCTGGCGATGAACATCACCCTGCTGATCCAGCAACTGGCCGGGGTGATCATGATCGTCTTCGGCGTCTACCAGATCATCGCCGGTAACCTGAGTATGGGCGGTCTGATTGCCTGCTACATGCTCAGCGGCCGCGCACTGAGCCCGCTGGCGTCGCTGTCGGGTTTGTTGACCCGTTACCAGCAGGCACGGGTGACCATGACTTCGGTCGACCAGATGATGGAGCTGCCGCAAGAACGCAACTTCGAAGAGCGCCCGCTGAGCCGCAAGGTTCTGCAAGGCGCGATCGAGTGCCGCCAGCTCAACTTCACTTATCCGGAACAACAGAACCCGGCGCTGAAGAACATCAATCTGGTGATCCGTCCCGGCGAGAAAATCGGCATCATCGGCCGCAGCGGCTCGGGCAAGAGTTCGCTGGCGAAACTGCTGGTGGGTCTGTATCAGCCGGACGACGGCGCGTTGTTGGTCGACGGTGTGGATATTCGTCAGATCGACGTCAGCGAACTGCGTTACAACATCGGCTACGTGCCGCAAGACATTCAACTGCTGGCCGGCACCCTGCGTGACAACCTCGTCTCCGGCGCACGTTATGTCGAAGACGAGCTGGTCCTGCAGGCGGCCGAACTGGCTGGCGTCCACGAATTCGCCCGCCTGCACCCGCAAGGTTACGAACTGCAAGTCGGCGAGCGCGGGCAGAACCTCTCCGGCGGTCAACGGCAGAACGTTGCGCTGGCTCGGGCCTTGTTGCTCAACCCACCGATTTTGCTCATGGACGAGCCGACCAGTGCGATGGACAACACCGGTGAAGAACGCCTCAAGCAACGCCTCGCCGCCGTCATTGAAAACAAGACCGTGGTGCTGGTGACGCACCGGGCTTCACTGTTGTCGCTGGTCGATCGTCTGCTGGTGATCGACCGTGGACAGATTCTCGCCGATGGCCCGAAAGCCGCCGTGATGGAAGCGTTGAAGAAGGGGCAGATCAGTGTTGCTTAAGTCGGGTTTCAAGGATTCGATCCGTCGCTACTTCAAAGGCTCGGCATCGTTGCAGGGCCAGCCCCTGCCGGAGGTCAACAAAGCGCTGATCGAAGACGCCCCGCGCGTCGTACGCCTGACCATCTGGGCGATCATCGGCTTCTTTATCTTCCTGCTGCTGTGGGCCAACTTCGCCGTGATCGACGAAGTGACCAAGGGCGACGGCAAGGCGATTCCGTCGTCGAAGATCCAGAAAATCCAGAACCTTGAGGGCGGGATCATCTCCGAACTGTTCGTCAAGGAAGGCCAGATTGTTGAAGCAGGCGCGCCGTTGATTCGCCTCGACGACACGCGATTTGCTTCCAACGTTGGCGAAACCGAAGCTGATCGCCTGTCGATGCTGCTGCGCGTAGAACGCCTCAGCGCCGAGGTCGATGACCGCCCGCTGAATTTCCCCGAGGACGTACTTAAAGCCGTGCCGGGTCAGGCGAAAAGCGAAGAGTCGCTGTACATCAGCCGCCGCCAGCAGTTGCACGACGAGATCGGTGGTTTGCAGGAGCAGTTGATTCAGCGTCAGCAAGAGCTGCGCGAATTCGCCTCCAAGCAAGCGCAGTATCGTCAGCAACTCGGCTTGCAGCGTCAGGAAATCAACATGTCCGAGCCGCTGGTGGCGCAGGGCGCGGTGTCGCCGGTGGAAGTCTTGCGTCTGAAGCGTGCCGAGGTGGAAACCCGCGGTCAGCTGGATGCAACGACGCTGGCGATTCCGCGTGCCGAATCGGCGATCAAGGAAGTGCAGCGCAAGATCGACGAGACGCGCGGCAAATTCCGCAGCGAAGCGCTGACCCAACTCAACGAGGCGCGCACCGACCTGAACAAGGCCAGCGCCACCGGCAAGGCGTTGGAAGACCGCGTCAGCCGCACGCTGGTGACATCGCCGGTGCGCGGCATCGTCAACAAGTTGCTGGTCAACACCATCGGCGGCGTGATCCAGCCAGGCAGTGACATGGTCGAAATCGTACCGCTGGATGACACCTTGCTGGTCGAAGCCAAGATCCGTCCGCAAGACATCGCGTTCCTGCACCCGGGGCAGGAAGCGATCGTCAAATTCACCGCGTACGACTACACCATTTACGGCGGGCTCAAAGCCAAGCTCGAGCAGATCGGTGCCGACACCATCACCGACGAAGACAAGAAAACCACGTACTACATCATCAAGGTGCGCACTGAGCGCAGCCACCTCGGTACGGACGAGAAGCCATTGCTGATCATCCCGGGGATGGTCGCTTCGGTGGACATCATTACCGGCAAGAAGTCGGTGTTGAGTTATCTGCTCAAGCCGATCATCCGCGCGCGGGCCGAGGCGTTGCACGAGCGTTGATTTTTTAGTGGCCTCACTGGCCTCATCGCGAGCAGGCTCACTCCTACAGTAATCGCATTTCTCCAGATGGAATGCGATCCCTGGAGCGAGCCTGCTCGCGAAGGCGTCAGTGGGAATACCGCATCCCTGTCAGTAAGTGACAAAAACCGTCACTCACCACTCAGTCCATTCCTCACCATTCGCCATATCGTTATTCATTAACGGTATTTAATTTCCTATTCTTATAGCTATAAAGTCACCCCCTGCGTACCTGCCGACCAATCGGCGCGCCGCACGACCTGAACCAACACGCAATCCAGCGTGAGTGTCTGATCGACGAGCGCGCCCGTGAGCGTGCCGTGCGTGGGAGATGGAAAGATGTCCGCAGCTACTGCTTCCCCAAGCGCCGCGACCGCCGCGCCGCAATCCTTTGAAATCCGTCCGTTCAGCGGTGCCGTCGGCGCCGAAATCATTGGCCTCGACCTCTCTCGGCCGGTCAATGATCAGGACTTTGCGCGCATCCACCGCGCGCACCTGGATCACCACGTCGTGGTGTTCCGCGACCAGCAAATCACCCCGCAACAGCAAATCGACTTCAGCCGCCGCTTCGGCGTGTTGCAGATCCATGTGCTCAAGCAGTTCCTGCTGGCCAACCACCCGGAAATCCTCATCGTTTCCAACATCATCGAAAACGGCCAGAACATCGGCCTCGGTGATGCTGGCAAGTTCTGGCACTCCGATCTTTCTTATAAAGAGCTGCCAAGCCTCGGCTCGATGCTCCACGCTCAGGAGTTGCCAGAGGAGGGCGGCGACACGCTGTTCGCCGACATGCACAAAGCCTGGGACAACTTGCCCGAAGCGTTGCGCAAAGCGGTCGAAGGCCGCAGTGCCGCGCACTCCTACACGGCGCGTTACAGCGAAACCAAATTCGAAGGCAACTGGCGCCCGACGCTGACCCCGGAGCAACTGGCTCAGGTCGCGGAAGTGGTGCACCCGGTGGTGCGCACGCACCCGGAAAACGGCCGCAAGGCGTTGTTCGTCAGCGAAGGTTTCACCACGCGCATCGTCGGCCTGCCGGAAGACGAGAGCCAGCAACTGCTGAGCGAGCTGTACGCCCACAGCGTGCTGCCGCAGAACATCTACCGCCATCAGTGGCAACCCCGCGATCTGGTGTTCTGGGATAACCGTTCGCTGATCCATCTCGCCGCCGGCTGCCCGGCGCACCTGCGCCGCAAGCTGTATCGCACGACCATCCAGGGCGACGCGCCTTTCTGATTCGCCGGAGATTGATCAAATCATGAACGCTCCCTTGCCAGGCCACGCGGCCAGCAACCCGATCGCCCGCAGCGAAGCGCTGCTGGCGGTCGATCACGTCAGCCTCGAATACCGCACGCCGCAACGCGTGGTGCGCGCCACCCACCAGGTCAGTTTTGAAATCGATCCAGCCGATCGCTACGTGCTGCTCGGCCCCTCCGGTTGCGGCAAATCCACCTTGCTCAAAGCGGTCGCCGGGTTCATTCAACCGTGCGAAGGCGAGATCCGTCTGCAAGGCCAGCGCGTCGACGCGCCGGGGCCGGACCGCATCGTGGTGTTTCAGGAGTTCGATCAACTGCCGCCGTGGAAAACTGTCAAACAGAACGTGATGTTTCCGCTGCTTGCATCGCGCACCCTGAAGAAAAAAGAAGCCGAAGAACGTGCGCTGCACTATCTGGAAAAGGTCGGCCTGGCGGCATTTGCCGATGCTTATCCGCACACTTTGTCTGGCGGCATGAAAGCGCGGGTGGCGATTGCCCGAGCGTTGGCGATGCAGCCGAAAATCCTCTTGATGGACGAACCGTTCGCCGCCCTCGATGCGCTGACCCGGCGCAAGATGCAGGAAGAATTGCTGCTGCTCTGGGAAGAGGTGCGCTTCACGCTGCTGTTCGTCACCCACTCGATTGAAGAGGCGTTGGTGGTCGGTAATCGCATCCTGCTGCTGTCGCCGCATCCCGGCCGAGTGCGCGCCGAAGTGCACAGCCATCAATACGATCTGCACAGCCTCGGTGGCGTGGCGTTTCAGGAATCGGCGCGGCGCATTCATCGTCTGCTGTTCGACGAAGGCCAGTCGCCGGAAACCGAGCGTGACCACGACTTCAACGATATTCGCATCGCCTATTGAGCGGCCAGGAGGACTACCCGATGAGCCATTCATCATCTGTGCGTGAAGAATTCGAAAGTGTGCTGGAGCCGCTGACCGAAGTGCCGGTCGAGCGCGAACTATCGCTTGGCACGCGATTGTGGCAGCAGGGCTGGTTGCGTAAAGGTCTGATCCTGATTGTGCTGGCGGTGCTGTGGGAAGTGGTCGCGCGGATTCAGAACAACGACCTTATGCTGCCGAGCTTTTTGCAGACCAGTCACGCGCTGTTCGAGGGGCTGCTCAGTGGTGAGTTGCTGGCCAAGGTGTGGATATCGTTGGTGGTGCTGATCAAGGGTTACCTGATCGGCATCGTTTTGGCGTTCGCCCTGACTACGTTGGCGGTATCGACGCAGTTAGGCCGTGATCTGTTGAGCACGATGACCTCGATGTTCAACCCGCTGCCGGCGATTGCCCTGCTGCCGCTGGCGCTGCTGTGGTTTGGCCTGGGACAGAACAGCCTGATTTTCGTGCTGGTGCATTCGGTGTTGTGGGCACTGGCGTTGAACACCTATGCCGGGTTCCTCGGTGTTTCCGAAACCCTGCGCATGGCGGGTCGCAATTACGGTTTGACGGGCTTGCGGCTGGTGCTGTTCATCCTGATCCCGGCGGCGTTGCCGTCGATTCTCGCCGGGTTGAAGATCGGCTGGGCGTTTGCCTGGCGCACGTTGATCGCCGCTGAATTGGTGTTTGGCGCGACCAGTGGCAAGGGTGGACTGGGTTGGTACATCTTCCAGAATCGTAATGAGCTGTACACCGACAAGGTGTTTGCCGGCTTGGCGGTGGTGATTCTGATCGGGTTGCTGGTGGAGAATCTGGTGTTCGACACGCTGGAGCGGGTGACCGTCAAGCGTTGGGGGATGCAGCGGTAATTTTTGGTGTGGCGGCTGGCCTCATCGCGAGCCTGCTCGCGAAGGCGTCTTTGAAGGCGCCGCCAAAGCTGAAGGATGTTTGCTAGCATTGCGCCCAGATCAATCCTGATCAGCCAAGAGTGCTCAGCATGCAGCTCCCGGACATGAACCTTCTGGTCGCCCTCGACGCCTTGCTCGACGAGGGCAGTGTGGTCGGCGCCGCACGGCGAATGAACCTCAGCCCGGCGGCCATGAGCCGCACCCTGACGCGAATCCGCGAAGCCATCGGTGATCCGATCCTCGTGCGTGCTGGACGTGGCTTGGTGCCGACACCCAAGGCGCTGGAGTTGCGCGAACAGGTGCGCGACGTGGTCGAGCAGGCCGCGCTGTTGTTCCGTTCCGCCGACACCGTAGAGTTGGGCACACTGCGCCGGCGCTTCAGCATTCGCGCCAATGACTTCTTCATCGGTGTCTATGGCGGCAAGCTGTTTGACACCCTCGATCAACTCGCGCCGCACTGCGAACTGCGCTTCGTCCCAGAGGGCGACGGCGATGATGAAGCCCTGCGTGAAGGGCGCATCGATCTGAGCGTCAGCAACACCCGGCCCGTCACCCCTGAAGTCAAAGTGCAAAACCTGTTTTCTACACACTTTGTCGGATTGGTGCGCGAAGATCATCCATTGCTCGACGGCGAAATCACCGCCGAGCGCTACGCCGGGTTTTCCCATATCAGCATGTCGCGACGCGGCATCGCGCGCGGCCCGATCGATACGGCGCTGAATGCGCTAGGCCTGGAGCGGCGCGTGGCGGTGATCGCGCCGAGTTTCCATGCGGCGATGTTTGCGCTGCCGGATTCCGACCTGATCTTGCCGGTGCCCAAAGAGGCGTTGCTCAGCGTGCGTCGCCTGGGTTTGAAGCTGCGCTCATTCGACCTGCCGATCCCGTTGCCGACGCTGATGCTGACCCAGGCCTGGCACCCGCGTTTCGACAAGGATCCCGCGCACCGCTGGCTGCGCGAAACCCTCAAGGCCTGTTGCGACGAAACGTGGCTGGCTGCCCAGCCTTGAAGATCAAAAGATCGCAGCCTTCGGCAGCTCTTACACTGGAATGCATATCCCTATAGGAGCTGCCGAAGGCTGCGATCTTTTGCTTTTAACAATTGCGTCTGACGCACTTATAAGCTGCCAATAAGTCAATTTTCGTCATTGCCAAGCCCGACTAAGATGCTCCGGTATTTTTCCCTCCGGAGTGAGTATTCATGACATCCCTGACGGCGGCAGCGCCCATCGCTGCGGCCAGCCCGGCGAAGGCGGCGACGCCACCGGTGTTCGGGGCGCGGATCATCATTGGCCTGGTCGGCGTGCTGCTGGCGGTGCTGGTGTCGGGCCTCAACGAGATGGTCACCAAGGTGGCCCTGGCCGACATCCGCGGCGCGCTGCACATCGGTTACGACGAAGGCACTTGGCTGGTGGCTAGTTACACCGCCACCTCAGTCGCGGCCATGGCCTTCGCACCGTGGTGTTCGGTGACCTTCTCGCTACGCCGCTTCACCCTCTGCGCGATCGGTCTGTTCACTCTGCTCGGCGTGCTGTGCCCGTTCGCACCCAATTACGAAAGTCTGCTGCTGATGCGCATCCTGCAAGGTCTGGCCGGCGGCGCATTGCCGCCGATGTTGATGACCGTCGCCCTGCGCTTTTTGCCAGCGAACATCAAACTCTATGGCCTGGCCGGCTACGCACTGACGGCGACATTCGGCCCCGGCCTCGGCACGCCGCTGGCCGGATTGTGGACCGAATACGTCGGCTGGCAGTGGACGTTCTGGCAAATCATCGTGCCTTGCCTGATCGCCATGGCGATGGTCGCGTGGGGCATTCCGCAGGACCCGCTGCGTTTGGAACGCCTCAAATCGTTCAACTGGAAAGGTCTGCTGCTGGGCTTTCCGGCGATCTGCATGTTGGTGATCGGTTTGCTGCAAGGCAATCGACTGGACTGGTTCGAGTCGAGCCTGATCTGTGGATTGCTCGGTGCCGGCTCGCTGCTGTTGGTGGCGTTTCTGATCAACGAATGGTCGCAGCCGATTCCGTTTTTCAAATTGCAGATGCTCGGTATCCGCAACCTTTCGTTCGCACTGATGACCCTGGCCGGCGTTTTGGTGGTGTTGTTGGCGGTAGTGCTGATTCCGTCGAGTTATCTGGCGCAGGTGCAGGGTTATCGTCCGGTGCAGACCGCGCCGATCATGCTGATCGCCGCGCTGCCGCAGTTGATCGCGCTGCCACTGGTGGCGGCGCTATGCAACCTGCGTTGGGTCGATTGCCGCTGGGTGCTCGGCATCGGTCTGAGCATGTTGGCACTGTCCTGTCTGGGTGGATCGCAGCTGACCTCGCAGTGGATTCGCGACGACTTCTACGTCCTGCAATGGCTGCAGATTTTCGGTCAGCCGATGGCGGTGCTGCCGCTGTTGATGCTTTCGACCGGCAGCATCACACCGCTGGACGGTCCCTTCGCATCGGCATGGTTCAACACCGTGAAAGGCCTGTCGGCCGTGGTCGCCACCGGGGTGATCGAGGCACTGACCACGTCGCGTCTGCATTTCCATTCGAGCATGTTGGTCGACAGCCTCGGCAATTCGCCGCTGGCCGATCGCAGCGATCCGGGCCTCGCCCATCGCCTGCACGAACAAGCCGTGGTGCTGACTTCTTCCGATCTCTACGTGTGCATGGCCGGCGTCGCGGTGGCGCTGATCCTGCTGATTTTCTGGCTGCCGACGCGGATCTATCCGCCGCGCGCGCCGACCTGATCGCTGTACTGAAACAGAAGGTTTTTATGACGACTCAAGCAAAGCAAAAACTCGCGGTGGCCATCGCCGCCGCACTGGCGGTCGGCGTGCTGGTTTACCTGGCGCTGCCCGGCGTGTTTGGCAAACGTACCCAGCAAAACACCAATGACGCTTTTGTCTCCGCCGACTACACGCTCGTTGTGCCGCGCGTGGCCGGGTTTATCAAGGAAGTCTTGGTGGAGGACAACCAGCAAGTGAAGGCCGGACAGTTGCTGGCGCTGATCGATGATCGCGATCTGCGCGCTTCAGCTGAGGCAGCGGACGCGCAAACCCTGGTGGCACGAGCGCAGTTGCAGAATGCCAAAGCGACGCTGGAACGCCAGACTTCGGTGATCGCCCAGGCGCAGGCCTCGGTGGTGTCGGCCAAGGCGGAAATGGCTTTCGCTCAGCAGGAGTTGAATCGCTACAACCACTTGGCGGGCGTTGGCGCCGGCACGGTGCAAAACGCGCAACAGGCGCGCACGCGCATCGATCAGGCCACTGCGCATCTCGACACCGCCACGGCGAAACTGGCGGCAGAGCGCAAGCAGGTCGACATTCTCACGGCTCAGCGGGATGCCGCCGAAGGCAGTCTGAAACACGCGCAAGCGGCGTTGGAAATCGCCAGTTTCGAACTCTCCTACACGCGTATCACGGCGCCGCAGGACGGCATGATCGGCGAGCGTGCGGTGCGCGTAGGTGCGTATGTGACGCCGGGCAGCAAACTGCTGGCGGTGGTGCCGTTGCAGCAGGCGTATGTAGTGGCGAATTTTCAGGAGACGCAACTGACCGATGTGCAGCCGGGGCAGGAGGTGCAGGTGCGTGTCGACAGCCTTGGCGGCGAAGCGTTGAGCGGTCGGGTCGAGAGTATTGCCCCGGCGACGGGCGTGACCTTTGCGGCGGTGAAACCGGATAACGCCACGGGCAACTTCACCAAGGTGGTGCAGCGGATTCCGGTGAAGATCATGCTGGAACCGGGTCAGCCATTGGCCGAGCGCTTGCGCGTGGGGATGTCGGTGGAGGCGAGTATTGATACCGCCAGCTCGGCGACGTTGGTGCGTGAGGTGACTCAGCGATGAGCCATGTTGATCGAACCGACGCCTTCGCGAGCAGGCTCGCTCCCACAGGGGCTGCGCATTCCAGAATGTGGGAGCGAGCCTGCTCGCGAAGAGGCCAGTGGCAGCAAATCACTCTGAGTGCCTTGCTCACAATGAGTCTCACCGCCTGCACCGTAGGCCCAGACTTCCAGAAGCCCGAAGCCCCACAAATCGCCGACTGGGCCAAACCCGCCAAGTCCGCCCCCAGCCAAGCCGTCAGCGAACCCCTCAACGAACGCTGGTGGGAAGTCTTCCACGACGCGCAACTCTCTGCACTCACTCAACGTGCGGTGAAGAGCAACCTCGACCTGCAACTGGCCAGCAGCCGCCTGCAACAAAGCCGCGCCGCTCGCCAGGTGATCACCGCTGACCGTTATCCTAGCACCGCCGCCACGGGCAGTTACGCGCGCAAGCGCAACAGCGGCGAAGGCCTGAACGATCCGTCCGGACACAACGGCGATTCCGCGTTCAACCTTTGGGACGCCGGTTTCTCCGCGTCATGGGAACTGGACTTCTGGGGCCGCGTGCGCCGCGAAACCGAAGCGGCCGACGCTAACCTTGAAGTCGCTGAGAACGACCGTCGCGGGGTGCTGTTGGCGGTGCTTGCCGACACCGCACAAAACTACATTCAACTGCGCGGCGTGCAGAACACCCGCGCCGTCACCGAGCAGAACCTCGATGTCGCGCGGCACAGCCTGAAACTCTCGCAACTGCGTCTGGCCGACGGCGTGGCGACCGATCTCGACGTCGCCGAAGCCGCCGCGCAAGTCGCGGCCATCGAATCGCGCTTGCCGGCGCTGGAACAACGTCAATCGCAGTTGATCAACGCGATAAGCCTGCTGATGGGCGAACCGCCACAGGCATTGGCCAAGGAGTTATCCACAGACGCCGCCGTGCCGCAGTCGCCGCTGCAAGTCGCCATCGGCCTGCCGTCGCAACTGGCCGAACGCCGCCCGGACATCCGCCAGGCCGAAGCGCGTCTGCACGCCGCCACTGCCAACATCGGCGTGGTCAAGGGCGATTTCTATCCGCGCATCACCTTGTCCGGCAACCTCGGCTCGCAAGCCATGCAACTCAGCGACTTTGGCTCGTGGGGCTCACGCGCGTTCGGCATCGGCCCGCAATTCAGCCTGCCGTTGTTCGACGGCGGACGTCTGCGTGGCGTGCTGCAATTGCGTGAAGCGCAGCAGCAGGAAGCGGCCATCGCCTACCAGCAGACGGTGTTGCGCGCCTGGCATGAAATCGACGATCAGTTGACCGCTTACAACGCCAGTCAGCGCCGCCGCGACAGCCTCGCCGAAGCCGTACGTCAGAATCAGATCGCCCTGCGTACTGCGCAACAGCAATACGTCGAAGGCGTGGTTGATTTCGTCAACGTCCTTACCGTGCAAAGTGCGTTGCTGGCGACGCAGGAGCAGTGGGTGGAAAGCTCCACTGGCGTGTCGCTGGCGATGGTCGGGTTGTACAAGGCATTGGGCGGCGGTTGGCAATCGGTGTATCCAGAGGCGAAAGTCGCCGTCGGGTTGCCGGGTGTCGTGAAAGCGCCAACCGGCATCGACGGTTCCGCCGTGGCTGACCTAAAGTGATGGGCAGGTTGGCGCGTCATACTCTCGTGGCGCTGCGGCGCGGCAAGAGGAAGCGATGGCGGTCAACAGAGTCACGCCAATGGGCGACACGCAAGATCCGTTTGCCGTGCCCGGTTCCTGGTTCGGCAGCCTGCGTTGGGTGCGCTGGGTAAAAAATCACTGGCTGTGGCCAATTCTCGCGCTGGCCGCGTTCGTGCGTTTTTATGATCTGACAGCGGCAGCGATCTGGGGCGATGAAGGTTCCAGTCTGCTGCTGGCGCGCTACTCACTGAGTGAAATCTGGCAGCACGCGGCATTCGATGTGCATCCGCCGCTGTATTTCATGCTGCTGCATGGCTGGGTCGAATTGTTCGGGGACGGCATTCTCGCGGTCCGCGCTCTCAGTGCGCTGGCCGGCATTACGGCGGTCGGGCTGGGCGTGTGGCTGGTGGATCGCCTGGCCACTCGCCGCGCCGCGTTCATCGCCGGATTGTTACTCGCACTGCTACCGACGGCGGTGCGCTACAGCCAGGAAGTGCGCATGTACGCGCTGCTCGGTGCGCTGCTGATTGCCGCAAGCCTGGCGCTGGTCTACTGGATCCGGCGCCCGCAACGCCAGCGCTATCTGGTGTATTACCTGCTGCTGATGAGCGCCGCGCTCTACACCCACTATTTCGCCGTGCTCGCGGCGCTGTGTCACTGGCTTTATCTGATCGCGATCCGCGTACAGCGCGGTTACCGGTTCCGGCATATCCAGCGCGGGAACTGGTGGCTGGCGAACCTGGCCATTGTCGTGCTGTATCTGCCCTGGTTACCCAAACTGCTCGACTTGATGCAGCACATGCAACAACTCGAAGTCGGCGGTGATGTCGGCTGGGAGCCAGCGGTGACGTTGGGGTCGTTGCCGTCGATGATCTGGTCATGGCTGATTCAGGACGATGGTGAGAGTCTGCCGCTGCTGGTCTTTGGCGCGCTGCCGTTGGCACTGCTGGTGCTGGCAGTTGTGGCCGTCATGCGCGATCGCAGTGTGTCGCGCGGCAGCATTCTGCTGGCGCTGTACACCGGTCTGCCGCTGTTGCTGGTGTTCGCGGTGTCGTTCATCACGCCGGTATTCATTGAGCGATATCTGACGGCATTTGCCCTCGGTTTACCGATGCTCGCGGCGTTGGCCATTGATCGTTTGTATAGCCGCGTTCGCATGCTTGCACTGGCGGTGCTGGTAGCGCTGGTCGGCGTGGAACTGGTCGGTGTGAGCAACAACGCCACGGTCGACACTCATGATCAACTCGACACGGTCGTGAAGTACGTCAACCAGCATTTCCTTCCCGGTGACCGCATCGTCACCAGCGACATGCTCTGGTATCTGAGCTACGTCTACTACGATCGCACCGGGGCGCAGGTGCGCCTCTTCACTCCACCGAACGCCGATGGCCAGTCGACGCGGCCAAATGAGTACGGGTTCGGCACGCTGGTAACGAGTGATGTCTATCTGAACAGCCTGACCGAGCTGCCCGCCGGAGGCCGGGTCTGGCTGGTCGGAACCGTCGACGAGCCACAAGAGTTCTCACCGCGACCCGCAACCTGGCGGGCCAGCGCTGAAGTCCATGCGGGCGGGATGCAAGCACGCTTGTTCGTGACCGAACCTGCGGGTGAATAGGCGGGTCATGACTTGCCGGACAAATCCGCCATGCCCTTGAGCAACTCGATCGGCAACGGGAAGACAATCGTCGAACTCTTGTCCCCGGCAATCGAACTCAAGGTTTGCATATAGCGCAACTGCATTGCCCCAGGCTGGCGACCGAGCATTTCCGCTGCCTGCATGAGTTTTTCCGAGGCTTGCAGTTCGCCTTCGGCGTGAATCACCTTGGCCCGACGTTCGCGCTCGGCTTCCGCCTGTTTGGCGATGGCGCGGACCATCGATTCGTTGAGATCGACATGCTTGATCTCGACGTTGGCAACCTTGATCCCCCAGGCGTCGGTCTGCGCATCGAGTACTTGCTGAATGTCGATGTTCAACTGCTCGCGTTCAGCCAGCAGTTCATCCAGTTCGTGTTTGCCGAGCACTGCACGCAAGGTGGTTTGTGCCAGTTGGCTGGTGGCCGACAGATAATCTTCAACCTGAATAATCGCCTTCTGCGGATCGAGCACGCGGAAAT
This sequence comes from Pseudomonas sp. MC6, assembly GCF_054790575.1. NCBI lineage: Bacteria > Pseudomonadati > Pseudomonadota > Gammaproteobacteria > Pseudomonadales > Pseudomonadaceae > Pseudomonas > Pseudomonas sp. MC6. The sequence goes on along the minus strand of NZ_CP186504.1, from coordinate 4,861,814 downwards.
ACAGCACAGCGTTGACCTTCACCGACACGTTGTCGCGGGTGATCACATCTTGCGGCGGCACATCGAGAACCACCGTGCGCAGGTCGACCCGAACCATTTGCTGGACCACCGGAATCAGCAGGATCAGGCCGGGACCTTTGACTTGCCAGAAGCGGCCAAGCTGAAACACCACGCCGCGCTCGTATTCACGCAAGATGCGAAACGTCGAACCGGCCAAGGCAATGACCAGTAACAGCAGCGCAACAAAACCGATTTGCAGACCCATGATCACTCTCCGAGCGGCGCCGCTTCAGTCGCGGCCACTTGCAGCAACAGTCCCTTGCGCCCGACCACGCGCACCGATTGCCCGGTTTGCAGCGGGGTGGCGCTGAGCACTTGCCAGCGTTCACCTTGCAGTTGCACCCAGCCGTTGCGCGCATCGCCCGGTTGCACCGTGGTGATCGCGGTCACGCTGCCGAGCAGGCCGGCGTCACCACTGACGGCGTGGCGCGGGCGGGTTTTCAGGGCGCGGATCAGCAGCGCGAGCAACAGCAGGGCACTGATAAGACCAAGGCCGATCATCATCGGCGCCGGCAATTCGGCGTTGCTCAGAATCAGCGCGCCGATGACGAACATGATGATTCCGGCCAAGCCGATCACCCCGTAATTGGGCAGCGCCGCTTCGGCGATCAGAAAGACGATGCCCAAGGTAATCAGCCACAAACCGGCCGGACTCATCGGTGGCAACGGGGGGTCGGCGGCGAGGGCTGAGCCACTGATCAGCAGGAGCAAGGCAAACGCACAACATCGGCTGTTCACGTGACCCTCCGCGAGCATCATGTCTGGTTCTTACAGTCTAGTTGAGGGTTGCAGTGGTTGAATTTTGATCAGTGTGAGGATGTGTCCAGTGAGCGGATTTCCCTGCATCGACGGCCCGCCGAACTAGACTCAAAAGCACGGCAACCACCGTTCAGCGCAACACCGAGGTGCATCATGCGTATGGCAAGAAAGGTGCAGAGCAGCCTGAACCGGGCGCACTGCGAATACGACATCGTCGCTCACCGTCACTCGTCCAGCAGCCTGGAAACCGCACGGGTCGCCGGGGTGCCCGCCGAGCGGGTGGCCAAATCGATCATCCTTGACGACCACCACGGTCACTACCTGATGGCCGTGCTGCCGGCCAGCCGTCACCTTGACCTGAGCAAAGTGCGCCTCAGTGGCGAATGGCAACTGACCCGCGAAAGCAATCTGGCGCACATCTTCGACGACTGCGAACGCGGCGCGGTGCCGCCGCTGGGCGACTCCTATGGCCTGGACATGGTTATCGACCCGTTGCTGACGCGGCAGAAGGATATTTATCTGGAGGCGGGCAACCACAACTACCTGCTGCACATGAGCATGCCCGAGTTTCTGAAAATGGTGCCGCATGCCGAGGTGCGGGAGTTGAGTGATTAGGCTTTGTGGCGCCGGCACTGACGCCTTCGCGAGCAGGCTCGCTCCCACAGGTTGATCACATTCCCCTGTGGGAGCGAGCCTGCTCGCGAATAATCTTCCAAACAGCCCATTTTTGAAGGAGTTGATCAATGGAAAGCCCAACGCACAGCTTGCCATCCCTGTTCAAACAACTCGGCCTTCCGGACGATCCGGTCAACATCGACAAATTCATCACCACCCATTCCCCGCTCAAACCCAACCTTCATTTGGCTGATGCGTTTTTCTGGACGAAGAGCCAAGCGGAGTTTTTGCGTGACGAGATTCTGGATGACGCCGACTGGGCGGAGGTAGTGGATCGGTTGGATGTGTTGTTGCGAAAGGGACGGGAAGGCTGACTGGACGCCCACCTCTTGTCATTCAATTGAGTGGAACGGTTGTTGAGGATCAAAAAATAGACCAAAATCACGACCTCAATTGAGGTCCTTTATTATGCAAAGCGTTCTGGCCGATATGGCTGTCAGTGTCTCAGAATTAAAGAAAAACCCTTCCGCAGTGCTGAGCGGTGCACATGGCGGCGCCGTGGCCGTTCTTAACCACAATCGCGTCATGGGCTATATGGTGCCAGCGGATGTGTACGAAGCAATGATGGAGCGACTCGATGATCTGGAGCTTGCTGAAATCGTTCGCGCCCGCAGCCATGAGACGCCAATTTCGGTAAGCCTGGATGACCTATAAGCTCGAATTTTTGCCATCCGCTCACAAAGAGTGGAACAAGTTGGGTCATACACTACGAGAACAATTCAAAAAGAAGCTGGGCGAGAGGTTGAAGCTGCCAAGGGTTTCTGCTGATGCTCTACACGGGATGCCGAACTGCTACAAAATCAAACTCAAGGCTTCCGGCTATCGCTTGGTTTATCAGGTGATCGATGAGCGCGTTGTTGTTTCGGTTGTCGCAGTCGGTAAGCGCGAGCGCAGCAGTGTTTACGAGAATGCAAAAAAGCGCTGAATAAGCTCTCAGCGCCAATTCCTACAGGCAAGCAGGCAATTTGTTTCAAAACTTGACTGAAATTCCCCTCCAATGCGATATTGATAGTTAGCAAACTAACAGTGTGCATTTCCCCGTGCCCGATTCCCTCGACGCTCTCCAAATGAACATCAGCAGTGCCATGGTGGTGGCCGCCAGGCATTGGCGGAAGATCTGCCAGACCACGCTGGTCAACTATGGAATCTCCGAAGCCTGCGCCGTGCCGCTATTGATGATCGGCCGCTTGGGCGAGGGCGTGCGCCAGGTTCAGGTGGCGCAGGCGGCCGGGATGGAGAGTCCGTCGCTGGTGCGTCTGCTCGATCAGTTGTGTCATTCCGGCTACGTCTGCCGCACCGAAGATGCCCAGGATCGCCGCGCCAAATGTCTGAGCCTGACCGACACCGGGCGTGAACTGGTGCAAGCGGTGGAGATCGAACTGGTGCGCTTGCGTCACGAGGTGCTCGAAGGCATCGAGCAAAGCGATCTGGAAGCTACGCTTCGGGTACTCAGAGCTTTTGAGGCGGCCAACCCGCCATGGGTGGTTAATTCTTGAACGGTTTTTTCTCCGGCATTCCGCCGGCCCGTGACTGGTTCTACGGGGTGCGGACTTTTGCAGCGTCGATGATCGCGCTGTACATCGCCTTGCTCATGCAAATGCCGCGTCCGTATTGGGCGATGGCCACGGTGTATATCGTCTCCAGCCCGTTTCTCGGGCCGACCAGTTCCAAGGCGCTGTACCGTGCCATCGGTACCTTTCTCGGTGCCGCTGCGGCGGTTTTTTTCGTGCCGATGTTCGTGCAGAGTCCGTTTGTGCTGGTGGTCGTCATTGCGCTGTGGACGGGCATTTTGTTGTTCCTGTCTCTGCAACTGCGCACGGCCAACAACTACGCATTGATGCTCGCCGGTTACACCCTGCCGCTGATTGCCTTGCCGGTTGTGGATAACCCGCTGGCAGTGTGGGACGTAGCAGAGGCGCGCACCGAAGAGATTTTCCTCGGCATCGCCGTTGCCGCCGTGGTCGGCGCGATGTTCTGGCCGCGTCGTCTGGCGCCCGTATTCAATGACGCGGTGAGCAAGTGGTTCGCCGACGCAACGACCTATAGCCTGAAATTCCTCAGTCGCGATGTGCAGCCCGAAGAAGTCACCGCACTGCGCATGGCCATGGTTGCCAACTTCAACAGCCTCGAATTGATGATCGGCCAGTTGCCCCACGAAGGCGCACTACCGCAAACCGTGCGCAACACCAAAGAACTGCGCGGGCGAATGATTCATCTATTACCGGTGATCGATGCGCTGGAAGATTCGCTCTATGCCCTCGAACGGCGCACGCCGGAACTGGTGGAAAAGTTCGAACCGCTGCTGGCCGCAACCCGCGAATGGCTCGCTCATCAGGACGCCGATCTCGAGCGCTGGCAAGCCCTGAAAGATCAGCTCGAAGCCCTGCAACCGAGTGCCGAAGCACTGCAAGACCGCAAACAACTGCTGTTCTCCAACTCGATTTATCGCCTCGGCGAATTCATCGATTTATGGCAGGACTGCCGCAGTCTGCAGGACGCGATTCTCTGCGAGCGCCAGGACAGCTGGCGCGCGGTCTACCGTCACTGGCGCCTCGGTCGTCTGACGCCGTTCATTGATCGTGGGCTGATGCTCTACTCGGCGGCCTCGACCGTTGTGGCGATCATCACCGCCTCGGTGCTGTGGATTCTGCTCGGCTGGCCGGACGGCGGCAGTGCGGTGATTCTCGCCGCGGTGGCCTGTAGCTTCTTCGCCTCGATGGACGACCCGGCACCGCAGATTTACCGGTTCTTTTTCTGGACCGGCATGTCGGTGCTGTTCGCCAGCCTTTATCTGTTTTTGATTCTGCCCAACCTGCATGACTTCCCGATGCTGGTGCTGGCGTTTTCCGTGCCGTTCATCTGCGTCGGCACCCTTACCGTGCAGCCGCGGTTCTTCCTCGGCATGCTGCTGACGCTGGTTAACACCTCCTCGTTCATCAGTATTCAGGGGGCTTACGACGCGGACTTTTTTGCCTTCGTGAACTCCAACCTGGCGGGTCCGTTAGGGCTGTTGTTCGCGTTTATCTGGACGCTGGTGGCGCGTCCGTTCGGCGCCGAACTGGCGGCCAAACGCCTGACCCGCTTCAGCTGGAAAGACATCGTCCACATGACCGAGCCGGCCAACCTCGCCGAGCACCGGAAACTGGGCGTGCAGTTGCTCGATCGACTGATGCAGCACCTGCCGCGTCTGGCCCTCACCGGCCAGGACACCGGCATCGCCATGCGCGAAGTGCGCGTCGGCCTCAACCTGCTCGATTTGCTCGCCTACACCCCTCGGGTGAGCGGCGCGCCGAACGCGCTGTTGCAGCAAGTGGTCAGTGAAGTCGGCGAGTATTTCCGCGCCTGCCTCAAGGCTGGCGAACGCTTGCCGGCGCCGGCCCCGTTGCTGATGACCCTGGATCGTACCCGCCGCGCGCTCAATGGCCACGGCGACGATGAAACCCGTCTGAACCTTTTGCACGCCTTGAGCGGTTTGCGTCTGGCGCTGTTGCCCGGCGTCGAATTCGTCTCCAGTGCCGACTCCGAAGAACCGCTGCCCGATGGAGCGCCCCTATGATCGGTGATCTGGACATCAGCGGCATTTTCCTGCCGACCCTGCTGGTGTTGATGGGCATCACTTATGTGCTGTTTTTGCTGGTGCATGCCGTGCTTACGCGCGTGCACTTTTACCGTCTGGTCTGGCACCGGGCATTGTTCAACGTGGCCCTCTACGCGGTACTGCTGTACGGCGTGGACTCACTCAGTCGATACCTGATGACATGAAAAAACCGTTTTTGACCATCGGTCGCGTGGTACTGACCCTGCTGATCGTGACTTTTGCCGTTGTCCTCGTCTGGCGCATGGTGATGTATTACATGTTTGCGCCATGGACCCGCGACGGCCACATTCGCGCTGACATCATCCAGATCGCCCCGGACGTGTCCGGGTTGATCCAGCAGGTGGAAGTGAAAGACAACCAGTTGATCAAGCGCGGCCAAGTGCTGTTCAGCATCGACCAGGACCGTTTCAAACTGGCCCTGCGTCAGGCCAAAGCGGCTGTCGCCGATCGCGAAGAAACCCTCGCTCAGGCCCAGCGTGAGGCCAAGCGTAATCGTGGCCTCGGTAACCTCGTGCCGGCCGAGCAACTGGAAGAAAGCCAGTCGAAGGTCGCTCGCGCGCAATCGGCACTGGCCGAAGCCATGGTCACCGTGGACAGCGCTCAGCTCAACCTCGACCGCTCGGTAATCCGCAGCCCGGTCGACGGTTACGTCAACGACCGCGCGCCGCGTCCGCAGGAATTCGTCACCGCCGGGCGTCCGGTGTTGTCGGTGGTCGACAGCAATTCGTTCCACATCGACGGCTATTTCGAAGAGACCAAGCTCGACGGCATTCATGTCGGCCAGTCGGTGGACATCCGTGTGATCGGTGACCGCGCCAAACTGCGTGGGCATGTCGAAAGCATCGTTGCCGGTATCGAAGACCGCGACCGCAGCAGCGGCAGCAACTTGCTGCCGAACGTTAACCCGGCATTCAGCTGGGTGCGGCTGGCGCAGCGGATTCCGGTGCGGATTGCCTTTGATGATGTGCCGGCAGATTTCCGCATGATTGCCGGTCGCACTGCTACGGTCTCGATCATTGAAGACTCAAAGGTCGACGATAAAAAGCAGGAGCCCGGGCAATGAGCAGGGCGCTGATGATCGCCGGGTTGGGCGTGATGCTCTCGGCCTGTCAGATGGTCGGGCCGGACTATCAGGTGCCTGAGGATGCGGCGGTTGAGCGCAAGGATTTTCAGGGCGAACTGGCGGTCGCCGGCAAACCGGTAGTCTCGGCGCCGGTGCCGGCGGATTGGTGGCGTCTTTATAAGGATGCGCGGCTGGATCAACTGGTGCAGCAGGCCATGGCTTCCAACACCGATCTGCGCGTCGCGGCGGCGAACCTGCAACGGGCGCGGGCTCAGGTCGATGAGGCCGAAGCAGCGGGTGGCTGGAGCGCAGGTGTGAAGATGGGCGCGCAGCGTTTGCAAGAGTCTGGTCAGGCATTCTTGCTGCCGGAAAAAGTCCCGGTCGATAACGTCGGCGACATCGGCATCAGCGCTTCTTATCAGTTCGATCTGTGGGGCACCTTGCAGCGTGGCATCGAAGGCGCCAAGGCCAATGCCGACGCGACCCAGGCCGCGGCAGACACGGCGCGGATCACCTTGGTGGCAGACGTCGTGCGCGCCTACACCCAAGTCTGCGCGGCCAATGAAGAACGTGAAATCGCCGAGCATTCCCTCGACCTGCAATCGCAAAGCACCACGCTGATCCAGCGTCTGCGCGACGCCGGTCGCGGTGACGAAACCCAGGTCACTCGCTCGCAAACCCAGTTCAAATCCTTGCGCGCCGAACTGCCCCGCTATGAAGCCGCGCGTCAGGCAGGGCTGTTCCGTCTGTCGATGCTGTTGGCGAAACCGGTCGATCAATTGCCGGCCGGTACCGCTACCTGCGCAGAACTGCCGAAAATCGCCCAACTGGTGCCAGTCGGCGATGGCGCTGCGCTGCTCAAACGTCGCCCGGACATTCGCCAGGCCGAACGTCGTCTGGCCGCTTCGACCGCCGGGATCGGCGTCGCCACTGGCGAGTTGTATCCGGACATCAGTATCGGCGCGACCATCGGCACTGTTGGTCTCATCGATGACTTGGGTGATCCGTCGACCAACCGCTGGGGCTTTGGCCCGTCGCTGAGCTGGAAGGTGCCGACCAACGGCGCCCGCGCGCGAATCCGCGAGGCAGAAGCGGCGACCCAAGGCGCCTTGGCGCACTTCGACGGCGTGGTGCTCAACGCCATTCGCGAAACCCAGACCGGCCTGGCCCAGTACAGCGCATTGCTGCAACGCCGCGACGCACTGGCCGATGCCGAGGAGTCGGCGAAACTGGCCGCCGACCAGACCCACCGCTTCTTCCAGGTCGGCCGCGAGTCATTCCTCGCTGATCTGCAAGCAACGCGCACCTACACCGATGTCACCGCGCAACTGGCCGCCGCCAACACCCAGGTTGCGATGAGCCAGATCGATTTGTTCCTCGCCTTGGGCGGCGGCTGGGAAAGCGGACGAACGCACGCTCCAAGCCCCAGCAAACCCTGAGGCCGTTGCTATGCTTTGAAGTGTTGAAGGGACGCCCCGTGCAAAGCGCCCCTTCAGCGCACATTGCTAGCGCTGGTCTAGGGGAAACCAATAATGAAAAACCCTTACGCTCTCGGCTTCTGGTGCGCCCTCGCAGCGCTGGTGCTGCTCTCGGCCACCTATTTCTACGGCATCATGCTGGCCCACCAGATCGACAAGGCCATGGTTTTCCTCGACAGCGCCGTCGCGCTGATTGCGGTCATGGCTATCGTCGTCGTGGCGTGGGCGTCGCTCCAGGTGCAGCGGGTCAAGAAACGGCAGCTTGAACAGGGCAAGACCCTGGTGCTGATCTGGGATACCAAAGTCGCCCTGCGCCGGGTCGAAACCGTGTTCGACCGGTATTTCTGGGGCAGTTACTGGCAGCCGGGCCGGACATTCGCCGAAGTCATGGGCGAACTCACCGGCACGCCGCTGGAAAAAAGTCTCGAAGCGCTGAAAAAGCAGTGTCTGGAACTCGACAAGCAGATTGATGGCGAGGGCTGGCACTGGCTCAACAATGCCCGGGAATTGTCCGATGTCGCTACAGCCATGGCCCGCGAGCGTTATCAACTTGATTTCTGCGATCCGCGCGCCGACGTCTCGGGCGGAGCGGTGATTGATCGGGACTTTGAAGTGCTGGTGTACACCTGGACCGCGCGGCTGAAAAGCTTTGATCATCAGCTGGATGAGATCGAGGTTCAGTATTCCTGATTCCCGCCGAATCGACCGGCCTCATCGCGAGCAGGCTCACTCCTACATTTGGAATGCGTTCCCCTGTAGGCCTTCGCCTGCTCGCGATGGCGACTTAAAAAACACCGAAACTCTCGCAGCCCGCCCACTGTCCACTCTCCCCATAGACACTCTTTAACCTTTAAACATTGGGCCAGCTCCCGCGCCCGGTGCTAATCTCCACCGCTGAACTCAGCACAGTCGAGCCGCGACCCGGTCACGGGTTCAGGGAAGACGACCACACTCACAGCCACGGAAATCGATCAGGTCATTCATGAATAAATCAGCAGGCGTGCTCCTCGGAATTGTTGTTGCCATCGGCGCGATCAGCGCAGGCGGGGCCTGGTACACCGGGACCAAGATCGAAGGCGTACTCAACAACGCCGTCAGCAATGCCAACCAAGAGCTGCAAACCGCCATGGCCGGCTCCAACGGTACCGCGTCGCTGGAACTGGTGTCGCTGGAGCGCCACACCTTCACCAGCACCGCGCACTACCGCCTCAAAGGCGAAGGCGAGATGTTCGGTGATGCGCCGGTCGAACTGCTGTTCGTAGACCACATCGAACATGGCCCGCTGCCGTTCTCGCGTCTGGTTTCGCTGAAATGGCTGCCGGTCATGGCCACCAGCAACTACGAGCTGGAAAAGAATCCGGCCACCGAGAAGTGGTTCGCTGCGACCAAGGGCGCCGCGCCGCTCAAAGGCGTGACCAGCATCGGCTACGACGAATCCACCACCAGCACCCTCGATCTGCTGCCGTTCGAAACCGCACTGGATGAACAATCGAGTCTGAAGTTTTCCGGCCTGACCATGAACATCTCCGCTAACGCCAAAGCGCAGAAGGTCAAGGCGGACGGCTACATGGACAACCTGAAACTGGTCACCGTCGCTGAAGATCAGGCGCCGGTGCAGGTCGAACTCAACGGTCTGACCCTGGCCAGCAACCTCGCCAAGAGCAGCTACGGCTACTACACCGGGGAAAACACCCTGGTGCTGACCAACAGCAAAACCACTTTCGGCACCAAGCAGTCGGTGCTCGGTGTGAAGAACTTCGAAATGAAGAACCTCACCGAAGAAAACGGCAGCAATGCCTCGGGTCGTGCTGACTACAAGGTTGGCGAAGTCAGCCTCAACGACAAGAAAGTCGGCTCGGCGAACATGGCCATGAGCCTGAAAAATCTCGACATTCCGTCGACCATGTCGCTGATGCAGATTTACCAGACCAAACTGCAGCCTTATGAAAAAGCCGCCGCCGAAGCTGCAGCCCAGGGCTTGCCTGCGCCAGAGCTGAATCTGACCGAAGCGGAAAATGCGCAAGTCAAAGCCGACCTGCAAAAACTGCTGGCTGCCGGCCCACAGTTTGCGTTGGAAAACCTCTCGTTCAACACCGCCAACGGCGAGAGCAAGGCCAATCTGGTGATCGACCTGACCAAGCCGCAATCGATGGATTTGCCGCCGGATCAACTGGGCAAACAACTGATCGCATTGCTGGACCTGAATATCCAGGTGTCCAAGCCGATGCTGGTCGATCTGCTCAGCGTGCAGGCACAACTGGATGGTCAGACCGATGCCAAAGCCATCGTCGATCAATCCAAGGAAGCTGCCGACATGTTTGCGGGCATGGCGGTCGGTTCGCAGTTGGCCGTCGTCGACGGCAGCAACGTCGTGACCAAGCTGCATTACGCCGCCAATCAGGTCGAATTCAACGGCCAGAAGATGACCGTCGAGCAGTTCGTCGGCTTCCTGATGAGCAAGTTCGCCGGCGTCACGCAAGTGCAGTAATCCTGCGTTCTTGATAGCAACGCCCGGCCTCTGTATCGCACAGACGCCGGGCGTTTTGCTGTCTGGCGTTCGGATTTTCGGCTGAACCACCAGCACGATTCTGAACAATTATTGTGTTCTGGATATTGCTCTGCGCTTGCGTGCAAAACTGCCTGACTAAGCTTGGCCGTTGCATGTGCATTGGCGGCCACCGTTACGAAAGGGCAAGGAGGGCATTGCGACCCGGCTGGCCATGTAAGGATGCTGACGAATGCCGCGTATTGATGTTCCTGTATTGCATCGTGGTTTACGCCCTTTGTTTCGAGTCGCGCTGTGCAGCCAATTGCTCTGGCCGGCGCTGGCGTTTGCCGACACACCCTACGATCAGATGGTGCGCGACGCCCGTGCCGGGCAAACCACGCCTGCGCTGACGGTTTTGCGCCAGGTGCCACTTGGGCAGTCGACCACCGGGCAGATCAGCGATCACCTGCAAATCGCCAGTTGGGCTGGCCTCGATGCCGAAGTGGTGCAGGTCTATGAAACCCAGGGCCGCGACCGTGTCCTGCCGGTTCAGGCGCTGACCGCCACCGCCCGCGCTTATCGCAACCTCAAACGTTGGGATCAGGCCACTCAGGTCTACAACAAGGCTTTGGCGTTGGAGCCGGATAATGCCGACCTGCAATTGGGCCTGGCTTTGACTCAGGCGGATGCCGGCAAACCCGACGAAGCGGTGACCCGCGCCAAAGCGTTGGTGGTGGCCAAGCCTGATGATCCTTCCCGTCGTCTGGCGCTGGGCTACGCGTTGACCCGCGCCAGCAAACAGTACGATGCCCTGTTCGAATACGATCAAGCATTCAAGCGCGCCGGCAGCAAACCGGAAGTCGCTCGCGAATACGTGGTTGCTCTGCAAAAGGCGCGTCTGCCGGAGCCGGCGCTGCGTCTGGCCAATCAGCGTCCGGGCCTGATTGATCCGGTAACCCTGCGTCGCCTCGAAGGCGATCTGGCTGCCGAGCGCGTGCGTCTCGCCGAACTCGCCACCCGCAGTGAAAAAGAACGCTACGTCATCGCCGACCGCGCGCTGGCCGACTACGACAAACTGCTCGCCACCTGGACATCGGACGCGACCGCTCACGACGACGTGATTCGCTGGCGCATCGACCGCATGGGCGCGCTCAAGGCCCGGGCGCGCACCGCCGACGTCATCACTGAATACCAAAAGCTGCAAGCCGAAGGCGTGAAGATTCCGACCTACGCACTGCGTTGGGTAGCGGCGTCGTATCTGGATCAGCGTCAGCCAGAAATCGCTACCGACCTCTATCGCCAAGTGCTGGCGGCGCCGGATGCCGATGTCGGCGACCGACTCGTAGACACCACTGCGCTGTACTACTCGCTGCTGGAAAGCGACCGCGCTGATGAGGCGCGCAAAGTCGCCGAGGACGCCGCCAAGTCCCAGCGTCCGCGTGTTGAACTCAAGGGCTTGCCGATCGGCAACCCCAATGATGAATGGATGGACGCCCAGCAACTGGCCGCGCAGGCCGGCACTTACAGCGCTGACTTGCCCCATGGCGAGGAGCGCTTGCAGACGCTGGTCGATCAGGCGCCGGGTAACGTCGGTTTGCGTCTGGCTCAGGCCGATCTGTACCTGGCCCGTAACTGGCCGCGCCGCGCAGAAATGCAGCTCAAGGAAACCGAGAGCATGGTGCCGCGCGCCATGGGCCTGGAAATTGGCCAGGCCCACACCGCGATGGAATTACAGGAATGGCGGCAAATGGATGCGCTGACCGACGACGTCGTCGCCCGCTATCCGGATAACCGCCAGGTACAGCGTCTGGCCCGTGAGCGCGAAGTGCATGACATGTCCGAGCTGCGCGTCGAGGCCTACGGCGGCAAGGCCAACGGTGGCGGCAGCGGCGATGCTGGCGCCGTCAGCGGCAGCCGCGATTTCGGCATCCAGACCACCCTGTACAGCCCGCCGATCAATGAAGATTGGCGCGTGTTCGCCGGCGCCGGGTATGCCACCGGTGACTTCGCCGAAGGCACCGGGCACCACCGCTTTCAGCGTGTTGGCCTGCAGCGGCGCACCCGCGACATGACCCTCGAAGCGGAAGTGTCCAATCACGATTACGGTTTCGGCGACAAACAAGGCGCGCGTCTGGCGATCGCTCGCGACATCAATGACCACTGGCAGTACGGCGGCAGCCTCGAATACCTGTCGGCCGAGACACCATTGCGCGCGCTCAACAGCGACATCAAAGCCAATGGCGGCAGCGGTTTCATTCGCTGGCGCGCCAACGAAAGCCGCGAGTGGCGTCTGTCGGTAAGCCCGTCGCACTTCAGCGACGGCAACAACCGCGTCGAAGCCTTGCTCACCGGCCGCGAGGGCGTCTACAGCGCGCCGAACGTGCAGGTCGATGCAGGACTGGAAGTCGGCACCAGCCACAACTCCAAGTCCGATGACGTGCCGTACTTCAACCCCAAATCCGACTTCAGCGTGATGCCGCTGGTCAACGTCAATCACGTGCTCTACCACCGCTACGAAACGGCCTGGAGCCAACAATTCCAGGCCGGTGCGGGAACGTACAGCCAGCGTGAGCACGGCACCGGCGGCATGGCCCTGCTCGGTTACGGTCAGCGTTATGCCTGGAACGACGTGTTCGAGGTGGGCGGTTTGTTCAGTGTGATCAATCGGCCTTACGACGGTGATCGGGAGACCGATCTGCGTCTGCTCGTCGACCTCACTTTCCGCTTCTAGAAGAGTTTGAAGATGCCTTTGATTTCGCGTTTCATCCTTCTGCTGGGAGCGCTGCTGATCAGCGCCTGCGCCCAGCAAGCTCCGGCCTTCGCGCCGCCGTCCGAGCGTCCGCTGGCGGCCAGCGAAAAACCGTGGCCGAAAAATCACGTGCTCGGCATTGCCTATCACGACGTCGAAGACCTCGATCCTGATCAGGCCGTGGTGGCGGTGCGCACCGAGCGCATGATCGAACAGCTCGCGTGGCTGCGCGAGAATGGCTACAAACCAGTGACGGTCGACCAGATCATGGCCGCACGCAAGGGCGGCCCGGAGCTACCGGCGAAAGCGATCCTGCTCAGCTTCGACGACGGTTATTCGAGTTTCTACACTCGCGTGTTACCGGTGCTTCGCGCCTACAACTGGCATGCGTTGCTGGCACCGGTCGGTAGTTGGATCGACACGCCGCTCAATCAACCGGTGGATTTCGCCGGTGCTCCGCGTGCGCGTTCCGACTTTCTGACCTGGGATCAGATTCGCGAAATCTCACACTCCGGGCTGGTGGAAATCGCTGCTCACACCGACGCCAATCACAAAGGGATTCTGGCCAACCCGCAGGGCAATATGCAGCCGGCGGCGGCGACCCGGCGCTACGATCCAGTGACCAAACGCTATGAATCCGAGGACGATTTCCAGGCGCGGATTCGCACCGACGTGAATAACATCTCGGAAAAAATCCGTAAGGTCACCGGTAAAAAACCACGCGTCTGGGTCTGGCCGTATGGCGCGGCGGACGGCACATCGCTGACCGTGGTCGGCGAGGAGGGCTACGAAATGGCCCTGACCCTCGAAGACGGTCTCGACGCCCTCGACAACCTGATGAGCAGCCCGCGCTTTCTTGTCGCTTCGGATCCTGACGGCGAGCGTTTCGCCAACAGTATCGTCGACGTGCAGTCGGATTTCGTCATGCGCGTTGTGCATGTTGATCTGGACAACGTTTATGACCCGGATCCGGCGCAGCAGGACATCAACCTCGGAAAGCTGGTGCAGCGCATCGCTGACTTGGGCGCCAACACGGTGTTCCTGCAAGCCTTCGCCGATCCAAAGGGCGATGGCCTGGTGCATTCGCTGTACTTCCCCAACCGTCACTTACCGGTGCGTGCGGACATTTTTAACCGCGTCGCCTGGCAACTACGTACCCGCGCTAACGTGAAGGTCTTCGCGTGGATGCCGGTGCTGAGTTTTGGTCTTGACTCGAAACTGCCGCGCGTGACCCATTGGGACCCGAAAACCGGCATCACCTCGGTGGATCCGGATCAGTACCAACGCTTGTCGCCGTTCGATCCTGAAGTGCGACGGATCATCGGTGAAATCTACGAAGACGTCGCGCGCCTGACCTCGGTCAACGGCATTCTTTACCACGACGACGCGGTACTGTCGGATTTCGAAGATGCCGGTCCTGAAGCCTTGAAAGCCTACGCTGCCCACGGTTTGCCGGGTTCGATTGCCGCATTGCGCGACGATCCGGCAGCGATGCAGCGCTGGACGCGTTTCAAGAGCAAATACCTCATCGACTTTACCAACGAGCTGACCGCCAAAGTCCGTGCGATTCGCGGCCCGCAGGTGCTGACCGCGCGCAATATCTTCGCCGAGCCGATGCTCAACCCCGAGAGCGAAGCTTGGTACGCACAGAACCTCGATGACTTCCTCGTGACCTACGACTGGACGGCGCCGATGGCCATGCCGCTGATGGAAAAACAGACCCAGGCAGAGTCCGGTCCGTGGCTGGAAGCGCTGGTGGCCACGGTCAAAAAGCGCCCAGGGGCGCTGGATCGCACGGTGTTCGAATTGCAAGCGCGGGACTGGACGAAAAAGGATCAGGCCGACATCGACGGTGCGCATCTGGCGGACTGGATGGGCCGCCTCAAGCGTCAGGGTGCGACCAGTTTCGGTTACTACCCGGACAACTTCCTCGACAACCTGCCGGACCTGAAAACCGTAAGGCCTGCACTCTCCAACAAATGGAATCCATAACATGCTGGATAGACTGTTAGCCCTGCTTGTTCTGGCGCTCGTTCTCGGCGTGCCGCTGGGCCTGATCTTCCTGGTCACCGGGCAGTTCCTGATGGACTTCGTGTTCTTCTACCCGTTGTTCATGTCCGGGTTGTGGATCGCCGGCGGCCTGTATTTCTGGCTGCACTGGGAGCGCCACTGGCCATGGAAAGACGACACGCTGCCGCCACCGCTGGAAGGCGAGCCGCTGATCTCGATCCTGATCCCTTGCTATAACGAAGGTGACAACGCCGCCGACACCATCCATGCAGCACTGGCCCAGCATTATCCGAACATCGAAGTTATCGCGATCAACGACGGCTCCAAGGACAACACCGCCGAAGTGCTGGATGCGCTGGCCAAGGAAGATCCGCGTCTGCGCGTGCTGCATCTGGCGGAAAACCAGGGCAAAGCCGTTGCTCTGAGGATGGGCGCCATCGCGGCACGCAGTGAGTATCTGGTGTGCATCGACGGTGATGCGCTGCTGGCGCCGAACACCGCAGCCTATCTGGTCGCACCGATGCTGGATAACGCACGCCTGGGGGCGGTGACCGGCAACCCGCGGATTCGCACGCGCTCGACGCTGGTCGGGCGGGTGCAGGTCGGTGAGTTCTCGTCGATCATCGGGCTCATTAAGCGTACGCAACGGGTGTTCGGGCGGATTTTCACCGTCTCCGGCGTGATCGTCGCGTTCCGCCGTACCGCGCTGAACCGCGTCGGTTACTGGAGCCCGGACATGATCACCGAAGACATCGATATCAGTTGGAAGCTGCAACTCGATCACTGGAGCATCTTCTACGAGCCGCGCGCGCTGTGCTGGATTCTGATGCCGGAAACCCTCGGCGGGCTATGGAAGCAACGACTGCGCTGGGCGCAGGGCGGTGCCGAAGTGCTGTTCAAAAACATCCGTGGCATCTGGCAGTACCGTCATCGTTACCTGTGGCCGCTGCTCTTTGAATACTGCCTGTCGACCGGGTGGGCATTCACCTTCCTGTTGTCGGTGATTTTCTGGGCCGTCGGCAAGTTTGTGGTCATGCCGGAAGCCATCGCGGTGGATCACTTGATGCCGCCGGCGTTTACCGGGTTGCTGCTGGCCTTCGTCTGCCTGGTGCAGTTCGCGGTCAGCATCGTCATCGACCGGCGCTATGAGCCGGGATTGGGTCGCACAATGTTCTGGGTGGTCTGGTATCCGTTGGTGTTCTGGCTTATCAGCCTGCTGACCACGTTGGTCAGCTTCCCCAAAGTGCTGTTCGGCCAACATCAGAAACGTGCGCGTTGGGTCAGTCCTGATCGGGGCATAAAACCGATCGGCGACGACGAAGAGGAGGTCATCAAATGAAAATCATCCGGACTCGCCAGCGGCCTTTTCTGGTAGTGATCGATGTCATCCTCACCGTGGTGGCCTGGGTTGGCCTGCTGTTTCTGCTGATCCGTGGCTTGTGGCCGCTGGTCGAAACTCACGCGGGCGGCCCGCTGATCGATAAATCGGCGTTCGACGCGCTGGGTACCCTGCAGATTTATCTGTGGATTGCCTTGGTCAACGCGGTGATTCTGATCGGTTGGGCGCGTTATCAGCAGCGCAAAAGTCGCAGTTTCGCCCAGCGTCGGTTGCCGTCGCCGGTGATTGACGATGAAGGGCTGAGCAAGAGTTTCAAACTCTGCGATGACCGCTTTCAGAAACTGCGCACGCCCGGGGTGATGACCATTCACAACGATCAGGAAGGCGACATCAGCCATGTGGTGACACATTTCTGGCCGGTTCAGCCGCAGGAGTTGCCGCCGCCACTGGCACCGCTGGAGCACCCGCGGGTGATCTTTCTGCATGCTGAAGATGATGACAATCGCGAACCGGTAAACCGGCTTACCTGAGTGGCAAAGTCCCTGTAGGAGCTGCCGAAGGCTGCGATCTCTTGACGTTGAAGATCAAAAGATCGCAGCCTTCGGCAGCTCCTGCACAGGGTTTGTGTCAGTCGCGAGCCAGCGCCCAGGCCTCTTCCATCAGCAGCGGTTGTTTCATATGCTCGGCGAGCATCGCCATGGCGCGTTCTTTTTCGCAGGCGACTGCAGCGACCAGCACACCGTTTCTACCGAACAGACCGATAAAGGGCGGATTTTCCGGTTCGCCAAGAAACTCCACCTCATCCCAGTGCTCCGCGTGGCCAAGGTAGTCGTAATTCTTGCCGAAATGCCAGGTCCAGAAGAACGGCACGTCGAGGTAATGTTCGTCGCCACCGAGCATATTGGTAGCGGCGATACGCGCGTGTTGTTGAGCCAGGCGCCAGTGCTCTATGCGTTGTGGCTGGCCGTTCAACGGGAACGTGGCGATGTCGCCAATGGCCCACAGATTTTCGCTCACACGCATACCGTCATCGACGCGCAATGACTGATCCTTTTCCCTCGGCAGTGACGCGAAAGCTTCGGTGGCCGGGTGCACACCGATCCCGACCAGTACCAGATCCGCAGAAAGCCGCAGGCCATTGTCCAGCAGAACCGCCTCGACCTTGTCGTCGCCAATGATCTCGGTGGCTTCGTGTTCGGTAATGAATTTCACGCCGTTTTCTTCGTGCAACGTGCGGATGGCTTTGCCCACGGCCTCGCCGAATTGCGCGGCGAAAGGAATCGCGTGCCGAGCCAGCACCGTAACGTCGAGGCCGTATTGGCGCAGAGCCGAGGCGCACTCGAGAGCGATGAAACTGTCGCCGATGATCACCGCGCGTTGCTCGGGCTTGGCGGCGTTCATTATTTGGTCTGCCTGGGCTTTTGAGCGCAGGACGAAGACCTGCGGCAGGTCGGCGCCGGGCAATTCCAGCGTATTCGGCTCGCCACCGGTAGCCAGCACCGCCGCGTCATAGCGCAGGATCCGGTCATCGCTCAGGTGCAAAACCTTGCTTGAGGCGTCGAGCGAGGTGATTTCGTTTTCCAGTCGCTCAATACGCTGCTCTTTATAAAAAGCCTCATCTCGCAGAGGAGGGGTTTCCTCGGGGGGCATTTCTCCAGCGAGGACAAATTTGCTCAGCACCGTGCGGTCGTAACCGGCATCTGCCTCGCGATCAATCATCACGATCCGGCCACCAAAGCCCTTTTCCCGCAGCGCCGCCGCACACGCGGTGCCTGCCGCCCCGGCGCCGACAATCACGAACGTGCGTGCATCATCCGCCGGCGGCGTGTGCGGATTCGCTAAAGGCTGATCATCGACCCACACCTCATCACCACGTAGTTCCAGTGGATAACGTTTGAGGCTGTCGAGTGCGGGAGGCTCACACAGCGCGCCATCTTCTGCCCGAAAAGCAGCCTTGTGCCAGGGGCAAATCAGCCGTCCGTGACACACTGCGCCGTCAGCCAAGGGCGCGCCGGCATGCGGGCATTCGCCCTGAAAGGCACGCAACTGATCGCCTGCGCGCAGCAGCACAATCTTGCAGTCGCCGATTTCAACCTGCAGGCCACGGTCTTCAGGGACATCGGCAATACGGGCGACACGGTGCAGGGACATGGTCGGCTTCCTCGCGGGCATTTCTCTTGTGAGTTTGTGCATCGGTGCGAGGTTCAGCCATTTGCCACTGCCACGGCACGAACGGTACAGCTATAGTTTGCAGGCCGACGACGGCCCCACTGCACAAGGTGCTCCCGGAATGACCCGATTGACCTCTCTCAACCCCTGGCTGGCGGCTCTCGCCGTCACCCTTTGCGTGCAGTTTCCGGCGCAGGCCCAGGAGCGTTTCACCCTGAGCATTCCGGGTGTTTCCGATAACCGCCTGTTCACCTCGGCCGCGGCCAGCGATGCGGCCGGCTGCGGTGGCAAGAACCAGTCGCCGGCCCTGAGCTGGAACGCAGGTCCTGCCGGTACCCAAAGTTATGCGATCGTCATGCATGACCCGGACGGCCAGAAAGGCCTGGGCGTCGATCACTGGATTCACTACGGCATCAAGTCCACTACACGGCAGATTGCAGCTGGCGTCGGTGCCAAGTCCGCGTTCGAAGGTGTCGGTGGCACCAACAGCAAGGGCAACACCCACTACATGGGGCCGTGCCCGCCAGTGGGCGACAGCGCGCACCACTACGTCATCCAGATCTACGCGCTGGATCTGGCGCCGGACGCCTTGCCGGCCGGTCTGACCCGCGCCGAGCTGATGGAAAAAATCAAAGGCCACGTACTGCGTAACAGCAGTGCGGTGCGGCGTTATCACCGCTGAAAAATTTTTTAGCGGCGTTTAACCCGAACTGAAAGGGCTGCCCGTCTCAGTGGATGAATGATCAATTTCATCCCGAGGTCAGCCCCCATGTCTCATCCTCTCTTGCGTCCTGTTGCGGTTGCTGTGTTACTGGCGCTTGCCGGTTGCGGTGCTTCGTCCACACCCGATTCCGCTGCTGTGCCAGCGCCGGCGCAGCCCGAAGTTCTAGTACAGCAGGAAGCGGTCATGGCCGGTGGGGCGATGGCCAAGCGCATGGCTCATCCTGCGCCAATCGCCAGTTTCGCAGCGATGCCAAGCGCAGACAGTTATCCACAGCGCTACCGTGACGAGCCGCGCGAGCAATATCAAAAACTGGCCGATAACCCGATCCATAGCGTCGTCGAAACCCCGGTTTCAACGTTCAGCGCTGACGTTGACACCGGCGCTTATGCCAACGTCCGCCGCTTGCTCAATCAAGGCCGACTGCCACCGGAAGGCACGGTGAGGCTGGAGGAAATGGTCAATTACTTCCCTTATGACTACGCGCTGCCCGGCGACGGATCGCCGTTTGGCGTGACTACTGAACTGGCCACCTCACCGTGGAACCCGCACACCCGCCTGCTGCGCATCGGCATCAAGGCGTCCGACCGGGCGGTGGCGGAAATCGCCCCGGCCAATCTGGTGTTTCTGGTCGATGTGTCCGGCTCGATGGATCGCCGCGAGGGCTTGCCGATGGTCAAAAGCACGCTGAAATTGCTGGTCGATCAATTGCGCGATCAGGATCGCGTGTCACTGGTGGTGTATGCCGGCGAATCCAGAGTGGTGCTTGAACCGACTTCCGGGCGCGAGAAAGCGAAAATTCGTACAGCCATTGAGCAATTGACTGCCGGCGGTTCGACCGCTGGTGCCTCCGGTATCGAACTGGCCTACCAAATGGCGCAGCAGGCCTTCATCCCAAAAGGTATCAACCGCATCCTCCTGGCCACCGATGGTGACTTCAACGTCGGCGTCAGCGACTTCGACAGCCTCAAGCAAATGGCTGCGGATAAACGCAAAACCGGAATTTCGCTGACAACCCTGGGTTTCGGTGTGGATAACTACAATGAACACTTGATGGAACAACTGGCCGACGCCGGCGACGGTAACTACGCCTACATCGACAATCTGCGCGAGGCGCGCAAAGTGTTGGTGGAACAGGTGAGTTCGACCCTCGCCGTGGTGGCGAAAAACGTCAAACTGCAGGTGGAGTTCAACCCGGCGCAGGTCAGCGAATATCGCCTGCTTGGCTATGAAAACCGCGCGTTGAAGCGTGAGGATTTCAGCAATGACAAAGTCGATGCCGGCGAAATCGGCGCAGGACACACGGTGACCGCGCTGTACGAAATTGTTCCGGCGGGCGAGCAGGGCTGGCTGGAGCCGCTGCGTTACGGCAAGTCGGAGCCGGTTGTTTCCTCGAAGAACGGAGAATTGGCGATGCTGCGTGTGCGTTATCAACAGCCTGAAGGTGGGAAAAGTCTGCTGATCGAGCGGCCGATAGCCAATCAGACCGCGCCGGCTAGCGAGGATCTGCGTTTTGCTGCTGCCGTTGCCGCGTTTTCCCAGCAGCTCAAGGATGGCCGTTACACCGGCGACTTCAGCCTGAAAGACACGGAGACACTGGCCCGTGGCGCTCGTGGTGATGATCGCTTCGGTTTGCGCAATGAGTTCGTGCAACTGGTCGAACTGGCGCAGAGCTTGCGCAACTCAACCGCATCGAACGCGTTGGCCACTGAACAACGGATTGAATAAGTGAGTCGTCTGAAAGGCTTCATCAGTCAGCTGTTTGCCTCGGCAGACAGCTCAACCGCCAGCAGCGATGAATCGCTGCTGGCGCGTTATCGCGAGGGCGACGGCGCCGCGTTCGAGATCTTGTACGCGCGCCATCGCCAAGGCCTGTACCGGTTTCTGCTCGGCTTGAGCGGCAAACCGGAACTGGCCGACGAAGTATTTCAGGAAACCTGGCTGAGCCTGATTCGCAGCGCCAGTCAGCCACAAGGCCGGGCGACATTTCGTACGTGGCTGTTCCAGATCGCGCGCAATCGCCTGATCGATTACTGGCGCAAGCATGGCGCCCAGCAACCGCTGCACGACAGTTATGATGAACAAGCGCATGCCGTCAGCGATGAGGCGAACGATCCCGAACAACTGCTCAGCCTGAGCCGCGACAACCAGCGTCTGGAAAGCGCCCTGCAAACCCTGCCCGCCGACCAGCGCGAAGTGTTCCTGCTGCGTACCCACGGCGACCTCGACCTGGCACAAATCGCCAGCCTCACCGAAGCATCGCTGGAAACCGTCAAAAGCCGCTTGCGCTACGCCCAGCAAAAACTGCGTCGGCTGCTGGCCGAGGAGGTACTGACATGACTGACGCCCGCCAGACACCCGAAGATCCGCTGATCAAACATGTGCGCGAACAGCACAACGCCGAACCACCAGCGCACCTCGATGCGTTCATCCTCAACGCCGCGCAGCGTCAAACCCCTGCGCCGACACCAAGCCTGTGGAAACGCTGGCTCGACGTCTGCCGCAAACCGCGCTGGCAAGTCGCATTCGCCAGCCTCGTCGGCGTGGCATTGATGCTGTCGCTTGTCCAGCGTGCTCCTGAGCCGCTGCGTCAGTACGACTCCATTCCTGCCCCCGAGCTAGCAGTGCCCATGACCGACACGGACTCAGCGCAACTGCACCGATTGTCCGCCCCGGCCGGCGCCCTGCCAGCCCCTGTGCCGATGATGGAAATGGCCGCGCCGATGCAAGATCAAGCCATCAGCGCCGATGAAACCAAACTCAGCAAACGCGCCACCGCCCCGGCCAACGGCCTCGACGCACAACTGCGCGAAGTCCTGCGCCTGCGCGAATCCGGCCAATCGCAAGCCGCCGACAGCCTGTTCAACAACCTGCACAAACGCTACCCGAACGCCGATCTCGACGCCCGACTCGAACAGTTGCAGAAAAAATGACCGCCTGATCCCCCAGCCATTTGGCATTACCCCGCAAAAACGCGCACTATCGGGGCATTGCCGATGCGCTGGAGGACAACGTGGCAGCAAAAATTGACCGCATCGCCCAACTGCTCAACTGCCCGGAGAAGGGCGAAGAGATGCGGCGCGCGATTACCGAGACGCGTAAGGAATTTCTGCTTAACCAGTCGGAAGAGGATGTCGTTGATGAAGGCGACGTCTTTGAGGAGGTTGAGGAGGAAGAAGACGACGATGATGATTACGACGAGTTTGACTGGACGACGGAGTAACGTCGTTCCGGTCCCTTTGCGTCACCCACAAAAAAGCCCCGGACCATCACAGTCCGGGGCTTTCTCGTTTAAATCAATGGTGCACCAGGCGGGATTCGAACCCACGACCCCTGCCTTCGGAGGGCAGTACTCTATCCAGCTGAGCTACTGGTGCAGCGGGCGACATCATACCTAGGTCGGCTCGGGGCGTCCATGCTGGGTTTCGGCACGGATTGTCAGTGCGCGTGTCGGCGCAAATCGCTGCATTCCATAAAGCTGTAACGTCCTGCAAAACCCTCGCTTGGCGCTTTCTCGGGACTGTTCTATGGTTTTGTTGCGGCTGAGGCTTTTGGCGCGTTGATCTGAAAAATTCCACAAACACGCCGTTTTTGTTCTTTTTTTCGAACGACCTATTGTCCTTTAACCCCTTTGATCCTACGATCCGTTTGAGATTTCAAACGCTCGTTGACCGGGCGTTGAAGCGCCAGTGTTTCGAATCGTGCACTGTCGATGCGCCACACCCGGTCACTGATTTCCCTGACGGCAGCCTTGCGAGGCGCCTTTCTACAATCATAATTTGCTCCGCGCAGGCCGCGGTGCTGTTAAGGAAAGCCGACATGCAGCTTAAAGACACCCTGTTGTTCCGCCAGCAAGCCTTCATTGATGGCGCTTGGGTCGATGCGGACAACGGTCAGACGATCAAGGTCAACAACCCGGCCACCGGCGAAATCCTCGGTACCGTGCCAAAAATGGGCGCCGCCGAAACCCGCCGTGCCATTGAAGCCGCTGATAAAGCGCTGCCGGCCTGGCGTGCACTGACCGCCAAAGAGCGTGCCGGCAAGCTGCGTCGCTGGTTCGAACTGATGATCGAGCACCAGGACGACCTCGCGCGCCTGATGACCCTCGAGCAGGGCAAGCCGCTGGCCGAAGCCAAGGGCGAAATCGTTTACGCCGCTTCGTTCATCGAGTGGTTCGCCGAGGAGGCCAAGCGCATCTACGGTGATGTGATTCCGGGCCACCAGCCAGACAAGCGCTTGATCGTGATCAAGCAGCCAATCGGCGTGACCGCTGCGATCACCCCGTGGAACTTCCCGGCCGCGATGATCACCCGTAAAGCCGGCCCGGCACTGGCCGCCGGTTGCACCATGGTGCTCAAGCCTGCTTCGCAAACTCCGTTTTCCGCTTTCGCCCTGGCCGAACTGGCTCAGCGCGCGGGCATTCCTGCGGGCGTGTTCAGTGTCGTTTCCGGCAGCGCCGGCGACATCGGCAGCGAGCTGACCAGCAACCCGATCGTGCGCAAACTGTCCTTCACCGGTTCGACCGAAATCGGTCGTCAGCTGATGTCGGAATGCGCCAAGGACATCAAGAAAGTCTCGCTGGAACTGGGCGGCAACGCGCCGTTCATCGTGTTCGACGACGCGGACCTGGATAAGGCCGTCGAAGGCGCGATCATTTCCAAATACCGCAACAACGGCCAGACCTGCGTCTGCGCCAACCGTCTGTACATTCAGGATTCGGTCTACGACGCGTTCGCCGAGAAGCTGAAAGTGGCCGTGGCCAAACTGAAGATCGGCAACGGTCTGGAAGACGGCACCACCACTGGCCCGCTGATCGACGAAAAAGCCGTGGCCAAAGTGCAAGAACACATCGCTGACGCTGTAGCCAAAGGCGCCACCGTGCTGGCTGGTGGCAAGGCGATGGAAGGCAACTTCTTCGAGCCGACCATCCTCACCAACGTGCCGAAAAATGCCGCCGTGGCCAAGGAAGAAACCTTCGGTCCACTGGCGCCGCTGTTCCGCTTCAAAGACGAGGCCGAAGTGATCGCGATGTCCAACGACACCGAGTTCGGTCTGGCTTCGTACTTCTACGCTCGTGACCTCGGTCGTGTGTTCCGTGTCGCTGAAGCGCTGGAATACGGCATGGTCGGCGTCAACACCGGGCTGATCTCCAACGAAGTCGCGCCGTTCGGCGGCATCAAGGCCTCGGGCTTGGGCCGTGAAGGCTCCAAGTACGGCATCGAAGATTACCTGGAAATCAAATACCTCTGCCTGGGCATCTAAGCTCGGACAAGGATCGCTGCAAACGCAAAGGGCACGAGAGCGCTGTCCCTTTGCGTGGTTTCAAACCGGAATTTTCTCTGCGGCCAGGAACGCCGTGGCAGTCGATCATCGCATGCTGCCACCGTCGATTTCTCCCGCTTAATCCTTGAACCACGCCGCCCGATGAGCGGCGAATGAGGACTGTAATGAGCAAGACTAACGCTGAACTGATGGCCCGTCGTACCGCAGCTGTTCCACGTGGTGTTGGCCAGATTCACCCGATCTTCGCTGAATCGGCAAAAAACGCTACCGTGACTGACGTTGAAGGTCGTGAGTTCATCGACTTCGCCGGCGGCATCGCTGTACTGAACACCGGCCACGTGCACCCGAAAATCATCGCGGCCGTGACCGAACAGCTGAACAAGCTGACCCACACCTGCTTCCAGGTACTGGCTTACGAGCCGTACGTTGAGCTGTGCGAAAAGATCAACGCGAAGGTCCCAGGTGATTTCGCCAAGAAAACCCTGCTGGTCACCACCGGTTCCGAGGCCGTGGAAAACGCCGTGAAAATCGCCCGTGCCGCCACTGGCCGTGCTGGCGTGATCGCCTTCACCGGCGCCTACCACGGTCGCACCATGATGACTTTGGGTCTGACCGGTAAAGTCGTGCCTTACTCGGCTGGCATGGGCCTGATGCCAGGCGGCATCTTCCGCGCGCTGTACCCGAACGAACTGCACGGCGTGAGCATCGACGATTCGATCGCTTCCATCGAACGCATCTTCAAGAACGACGCCGAGCCAAAAGACATCGCCGCAATCATCATCGAGCCTGTGCAGGGTGAAGGTGGTTTCTACGTTGCGCCGAAAGAGTTCATGAAGCGCCTGCGCGCGCTGTGCGACCAGCACGGCATCCTGCTGATCGCTGACGAAGTACAAACCGGCGCTGGCCGTACCGGTACGTTCTTCGCCATGGAACAGATGGGCGTTGCTGCTGATCTGACCACCTTCGCCAAATCCATCGCTGGCGGCTTCCCGCTCGCCGGTGTTTGCGGCAAGGCCGAATACATGGACGCCATTGCGCCAGGCGGCCTGGGCGGCACCTACGCCGGTAGCCCGATCGCTTGCGCCGCTGCTCTGGCAGTGATGGAAGTGTTCGAAGAAGAGCAACTGCTGGACCGCTGCAAGGCTGTCGGCGAACGTCTGGTCACTGGCCTGAAAGCTATCCAGGCCAAGTATCCGGTGATTGGCGAAGTCCGAGCCCTGGGCGCGATGATCGCGGTCGAGCTCTTCGAAAACGGTGACAGCCACAAGCCAAACGCTGCAGCAGTAGCGTCGGTTGTGGCCAAGGCGCGCGACAAGGGCCTGATCCTGCTGTCCTGCGGCACCTACGGCAACGTTCTGCGCGTCCTCGTACCGCTGACCTCGCCGGACGAGCAACTGGATAAAGGCCTGGCGATCATCGAAGAGTGCTTCTCCGAGCTCTGATCACCCCGTGTGACCTGATCGACAAAAACCCGCTTCGGCGGGTTTTTTTACGCCCCTTGAAACACATCGAGCGCTTTAGCGCTGTATCGAATGGCCAGCATTGGCTAAGGTTCAGGCATTGCAAGGGAGAGCGCGCATGACTGCCGTTGATTTACCCGCCGTACCGCGAGTGCTGATTGCCGAGGCTGATCCGTGGTCTCGCGACTTGCTCAAACAAGTGTTGCTGAACGTGCGTTGCGATGCACGGCTGGATCTGTGTGCCGATGGCCAGCAAGCCATGTCGATGCTCAGCGAAATTCCGTATGACCTCGCCATCGTCGATTGGGAACTGCCCGGCGTCGATGGTTTGAATGTGCTGCGCAGCGTGCGTCAGCGCAAGCGCAATCCACCGCTGCCGTTCATTCTGATGAGCAACCGCAACGACAGCGCCAGTGTGCGCGAAGCGATTCCGTTGGCGCCGACGGCGTATCTGACCAAACCACTGAACATGGAAAACCTGACTGAGCGTTTACAAGGCTTGTTGCTGAATGCCGGTGAAGAGGTGTTCTGTGAGGTGCCGGCATTGGCGCCGGGCATGACCTTGGCAGTATTTCTTGAGCGCCGCCGCGAGCAAGCCGACGGCGCACCGTTGATGACCGATGTGCAGGTGGCGGTGAAGCGCAGCCTCAATCCCAATGGCCTCGATCTGAAGTTGCTGGAAGATGAGATCAAAACCGATCCACAGATCACGGCGGTGTTGATCGCTGCGGCCAACAGCGCGGCGCAGCACCACGGCGCGCCGGTGCAAACACTGGCGCAAGCCCTGCATCGCTTGGGCACCGGACAGAGCATGAACCTGATTCTGGGGTTGGCACTCAAACGCAGCGCCAGACTCAGTGATCCGTGCCTGGCGGATTACGCCGAACGTTACTGGGGGTTGTCGCTGCACACCGCTGAATACGCCCGCACGCTGGCGCGCTTGCTCGATCTCGATCAGGAGCGCTGTTACTGCGCGGGCATGCTGCATCGCTTGGGTGATCTGGCGTTGCTGCGTTGTCTGCAGGAATGGCAGCAGGCCGGTGGTGAGCTGGATGAGCTGGAGGAAGTCGGCGAGGCGCTGGCGGAATTTGGCGCGGCATATGGTTCGGCCCTGCGTACTCGCTGGCGATTGCCGCTGGAGCTGCGTGAGCTGATTGCCTCGGTCTACCAGCTCGGTGGCGGCGTGTATTCCCGCGAGGCGCTGGTGATGAACATGTCGGCGCAGATGGCCCGCTTGACCGAGCATGAGGGCGTGGAGGAGTTGGCGAAGAGCCGCACGGCGCGGTTGCTCAAGATCGGGCTGCCGGAGTTGATGCGGATGCGCAAATAACCTGACTTACACAATTCCAATGTAGGAGTGAGCCTGCTCGCGATAGCGGTGTGTCAGTCAATTCTGTGTGTCCGACACACCGCTATCGCGAGCAGGCTCACTCCTACAATGGATCTCTGTGTAGCTGAGATACGGGTCAGGCAGAAATGATGCGGTTCTTGCCCTGCCGTTTGGCCTCATACATGGCCGCATCCGCACGGGCGAACAGGCTGTCGAGGCTTTCGTCTTCCCCGGTAAGGCTGGTCAGCCCCTGGCTGACTGTGATGCCGTACGTCTGGCCGTCATGGCTGAAGCTCAACCGCTGAATTTCCTGCTGCAGTCGCTCGGCCACTTGCATGGCCATGTCCGGTGCGCACCCTGGAAACACCGCCGCAAACTCTTCCCCGCCAATCCGCCCGAACAGATCACCGCGACGTAACGAGCCACGCCCGCACTCGGCAATCCGCTGCAACACGTTGTCGCCTTCGGGATGGCCGTAACTGTCGTTGATCACTTTGAAGTCATCGATATCGAGCAGCAAAAACGCCATGGGCGAACCCTGCGCACGCGCCTCTTCGAACTCGCGGTTGGCGCACTCGAAGAAGTGACGGCGGTTGCTGCTTTGCGTCAGCACGTCGGTGGTCGCCAAGCGATGCAGCTCGGTTTCCATCTGCTTCTTGTCAGTGATGTCCTCGGCGATGCCGACGATGATCACCGGTTGCCCCGGCTCGTCCTGACGGTTGATGAAGCACTTATCGCTGAGCCAGCGCACCTGGCCGTCGGCGGCGATGATGCGGTATTCGCGATCTTCTACCGCACCTTTGTGCAGGACTTCGGTGAGGCTGCGTTCGGCGTATTCCAGATCGTCGGGGTAGATGCTGTCACGCCATTGGTTGTAGTCGGCGAGCAGCAGGCCGGCGGAGCGACCGAAAATCCGTTCGTAGGCGGGGCTGACGTACAGCACCTGACGGGTTTCCCAGTTGAAAGCCCAGAGCACGGCGTTGACGCTGACCAGCAATGAGCTAAACAGCTGCTCGCGTTCGCTTAGCCGAGCGACCTCGCCTTGGGCATGCATCAACGCCATCAGGGTTTGCGCGGCCTCGGGCCACTGCGGTAAGGATGAGTCTTTTTGGTTGTTATTGACCATCGGCACAGATCTCAAAGGACGTGCCGCAATTCGACAACGGCCACAGTACAGCCCGCCGGGATGGCGAAGTGTCTTTGAGATAGGCGATTTTTAGCGAAGTTCCGAAGGGTGCCCCCGGGAGCCGGGTGCACCGATCAACGGTCTCAGACTGCTGCAGGACGCAGCGAGTAGGTTTTCAACTGGTCAGCGAACTCGCGCAGGGACTGGATGCCACTGGCTTCCGCCTCGTGAATCCACTCTTTGATGGCCGCGAGCATGTCGTGGCCATTTGCGCTGGTCTTGACCCAGATCTGCTGCAGGGCCAGGCGTTTTTCGTAAATTACCTTCAACGCCTGACTGTGCTCGAGCATTGTTTGGATGCGCACGTGGTGACGATCTTCCAGCAGGCTGGTTTCCCGCGACAGCAGACGCTTGGCGCGGTGGAACTGGTGGCGCACCGAATGATCGACCTTGGCCAGTTCTTGCTTGACCAGCGGACCGATCACCAATTTGCGGTACTGGGCCATGATCTGGAAACGGTTGTTGAGGATGGCCATGGCGGTGTCCATGTCCAGATTGCCCTTGCCTTCAACACGGTGAGCGATCGGCGCTACACGCTGAACCTTGGCCAGACGCAGGAAGCTGAAGACTTTGATCCACGCCCAGCCGAGGTCGAACTCCCACTTCTTCACCGACAGCTTGGCCGAGTTAGGGTAGGTGTGATGGTTGTTATGCAGTTCTTCGCCGCCGATCAGGATGCCCCACGGCACCAGATTGGTCGCCGCGTCGCGGCATTCGAAGTTGCGGTAACCGACAGCATGGCCCAGACCGTTGATGACGCCGGCAGCCCACACCGGGATCCACATCATCTGGATCGCCCAGATGGTGATGCCGATGGTGCCGAACAGCAGCAGGTCGATAACGCCCATGATTGCCACGCCCAGCAGCGGGTAGCGGCTGTAGACGTTGCGTTCGATCCAGTCTTCGGGGCAGTTCTTGCCGTAGATGCGCAGGGTTTCCGGGTTCTGCGCTTCGGCGCGGTACAGCTCGGCGCCGGTGCGCAGTACCGTCGACAAACCCTTGATGACCGGGCTGTGCGGGTCGTCTTCGGTTTCGCACTTGGCGTGGTGTTTACGGTGGATGGCGGTCCACTCGCGGGTGTTCTGCGCCGTGGTCAGCCACAGCCAGAAACGGAAAAAGTGCTTCAGACCGGCATTCAGCTCCAGCGAGCGATGGGCCGAGTAGCGGTGCAGATAGACCGTGACGGCAACAATCGTCACGTGGGTCATCAGCAGGGTGACTGCGACCAGAGACCAGGCCGACAAGCCAAGAAAACCTTCGTACCACATAGGCTATAGGGCCCTCGATAAAGATAAAAACAGCCGTTGCATTATCACCAAGCACACAGATAAAACCAGTCGCCCTTTCAGATAAGAGTCGCTGGATGTTTCTTGACCTATAATTCCAACCTTTTTGTAGGGACATGGACAGCCGAATGCCTGCCACTTACCGCGATGCATTGCGTGCAGCGCTGCTCTATCTCGTGCTTGCCGCTGTCTGGCTGCAAGGTACTGATCATTTATTAAACAATTTCTTCGATAACTCCGTCGATCTTGCCCGATGGCAACTGATCAACGGTTATCTGTTTGCAGCCTTCAGCGCAGGGCTGATTTTCCTGGCGCGAGCGCGTTTGTGCACGTTTCTCGGGATCGGTGCACGGTTGCGCGAGCGCCATGTCGATCGCGAACGCCTGCGTCAGGCCGCGGCGGTATTCGATTGCACCCGCGAGGGCGTGTTGGTGACCAACCATCATGGCCGGATCGTGCACGTCAATCGCGCGTTCATCGAGATTACCGGTTATCAGCGTGAAGAAGTCATTGGGCAGCAGCCGAGCCTGTTCAAATCCGGCCATCATCCGCCAGGGTTCTATCAGTCGATGTTCGCCACCCTTGAGTCGCAGGGCGAATGGAGCGGCGAGATCTGGAACCGGCGAAAAAGCGGCGAGATTTATCCACAGTGGCAGACCATCCGGATCATTCACGATGATCAGGGCCGGCTCAGCCATTACGTCGCGGTGTTTTCCGACATCAGCGCGATCAAGGATTCCGAGCATGAACTCAAACACCTCGCACACCACGATCCGCTGACCGATCTGCCCAATCGTCTGCTGTTCAGCGATCGCGCCGAGCAGGCGCTGGCCTCGGCGCAAAACCACAAGCGCGGCTGTGCATTGCTGATGCTCGATCTCGATCACTTCAAGATGATCAACGACAGCCTCGGCCATAACGTCGGCGATCGCTTGCTCAAGGCCGTGGCGGCGCGTTTGCAAGCGCTGTTCGGCCCCGGGATTACCCTGGCGCGGCTCGGCGGCGATGAGTTCGCGGTACTGGCGGAAAGTTGTCCACAGCCGGTGCAGGCGGCGGCGCTGGCGCAACGCATTCTCGATGCGCTGAAGGAGCCGTTCTGTATTGATGGCAATCAGTTGTTCATCAACGCCAGCCTCGGCATCAGTCTGTTCCCCAGCGATGCGCTAAGCGCCGAGCAACTGTTGCGCAATGCCGATGCGGCGTTGTTCAAGGCCAAAAGTAGCGGTCGCAACGGTTATGCCTTGTATACCGAAGAACTTACCGCCCACGCCCAGCAACGGGTGGAGATCGCATTCGAGCTGCGCCGGGCGCTGGAGCAGCAGGAGCTGCGGGTTTACTACCAACCCGTGCATGACTTGAAAACCAGTCGCCTGATTGGCGTCGAAGCGTTGGTGCGCTGGCAGCATCCGGTGCGTGGTCTGGTGTCGCCGGCGGAGTTCATTCCGATCGCTGAACGCACCGGGTTGATCGCCGAAATCGACGCTTGGGTCATGCAGCAGGCGTGTCGGCAGATGTGTGAGTGGCAGCAGGCCGGGATCGTGCTGTCTTTTGTCGCGGTAAATGTGTCTTCGCGCCTGTTTGCCCGGCGTGAGTTGTATCAGCAGGTGGCGCAGGTGCTGCACGACACCGGGCTGGATCCGGCGTTTCTGGAGCTGGAAGTCACTGAAAGCGCGGTGATGGATGATCCGGAAGTGGCGCTGGAGCAGATGCACCGTTTGCGCGAGTTGGGTATCCGCCTGGCCATCGATGATTTCGGCACGGGCTATTCGTCGCTGTTAAGGCTCAAGCGTTTGCCGGTGCAGAAACTGAAGATCGATCAGGGTTTCGTTGCCGGGTTGCCGTGGGATGAAGATGACGCGGCGATTGTCCGGGTGATTATCGCGTTGGCCCGGAGCATGGGCATGCAGGTGCATGCCGAGGGTATTGAACAGGTTGAGCAGGCGGCGTTTCTGTTGGGACAGGAATGTGACCTGGGGCAGGGGTACTGGTTTGGGCGGCCGAGTCCGGCAAAGGAGATTGATTGGGCGAGAACTCCGGTGATTGGTTAAAAGATCAAAAGATCGCAGCCTGCGGCAGCTCCTACACCGATCCCTGTAGGAGCTGCCGAAGGCTGCGATCTTTTGCTTCAACAGGCTGCAAGCCCTTGCCCCGCCACATAATGGTTTCTAGTTATATAAACATTCTTAAATAGTCTTTTTAAGAATATCCGCGCCTCTCTTATATTGCTCCTACGCCGAACGCAGTGCCGCCCACTGCCAGGCAAATCCCATTCAAAGGAGCAGCACCATGAGCGCATCCCTTCGCAGCGTTGACGGTCAGGACGAAAGCACCATCTTGCGTGAAATCCAGAGCGCCCTGCGCGATCTGCGTTTCGGCGCGGTGGAGATCACTGTGCACAACGCGCAAGTCGTGCAGATCGAACGCAAAGAGAAATTCCGTTTGCAGCAGCCGGGCAAACAACCGGGCTGAGTTGAAGATCAAAAGATCGCAGCCTGCGGCAGCTCCTACAGGGGGCTGTGTGTAGGAGCTGCCGAAGGTTCGGGCCGCGATCGGACGATCTTTAGCCGGCACATCCGATTCCAGATATTCATAAGAAAAAGCCACCACCAAGAATTCCAGGAGCTTTCACCATGTCGTCGATTCGCCGTTACGCTTTGGCCGCCCTGGCCAGTGCTGTGTTTGCCGGTTCCGCCGTTGCCAAGGATTACGAACTGCTCAACGTGTCGTATGACCCGACGCGCGAGCTGTATCAGGATTACAACGCTGAATTCATCAAGTTCTGGCAGAAAGACCACGCTGGCGACACCGTTAAAATCCAACAATCCCACGGTGGTTCGGGCAAGCAGGGCCGTGCGGTGATCGACGGTCTGCGCGCTGACGTCGTGACCCTGGCGCTGGCCGGCGACATCGACGAAATCGCCAAACTCGGCAAGACCCTGCCCGCCGACTGGCAGAAGCGTCTGCCGGAAGCGAGCACGCCGTACACCTCGACCATCGTCTTCCTGGTGCGCAAGGGCAACCCGAAAGGCATCAAGGACTGGGGCGATCTGGTCAAGAACGACGTCTCGGTGATCACCCCGAACCCGAAAACCTCCGGCGGCGCCCGCTGGAACTTCCTCGCCGCGTGGGCCTATGGCCTGAAAGCCAACGGCGGTGACGAAGCCAAAGCCAAAGAATATGTGCAGACCCTGTTCAAGCACGTGCCAGTGCTGGATACCGGTGCACGCGGTTCGACCATTACCTTCGTCAACAACGGTCAGGGTGATGTGTTACTGGCTTGGGAAAACGAAGCGTTCCTGGCACTGAAAGAAGATGGCGGCGCCGACAAGTTCGACATTGTCGTGCCTTCGCTGTCGATCCTCGCCGAGCCGCCAGTGGCGGTGGTCGACAAGAACGCCGAGAAGAAGGGCAACGAGCAGATCGCCGAAGCCTATCTGAAGCACTTGTACAGCCCGGCCGGTCAGGAGATCGCCGCGAAGAACTTCTACCGTCCGCGTGACAAGGACGTGGCCGCGAAGTACGCCCAGCAGTTCCCGAAACTGGACCTGGTGACCATCGACAAGGACTTCGGCGGCTGGAAAACCGCGCAACCTAAATTCTTCAACGACGGTGGCGTGTTCGACCAGATTTATCAGGCGCAGTAATCTGACTTCAGCCACACATCAAGCCTGAAGCCAGGCGCGGAAAATGTGGGAGCGAGCTTGCTCGCGAAAGCGGAGTGTCAGACGACGTAGAGTTGGCTGATACTCCCTCTTCGCGAGCAAGCTCGCTCCCACATTGGTGCGTTCAGCGGAATGCTTTTTAACCAAGGACTTTTATGTCGCGTCGTATCTCCCCCGTCATACCCGGCTTCGGGCTGACGCTGGGCTACACCTTGGTGTACCTCAGCCTGATTGTGCTTATCCCGCTGGCGGCGATGTTCGTCCACGCCGCCCAACTCACCTGGGATCAGTTCTGGGCGATCATCTCCGCACCGCGGGTGCTTGCGGCCTTGAAGCTGAGCTTCGGCACCGCGCTGTGCGCTGCGATCATCAACGGCATCATCGGCACGTTGCTGGCCTGGGTGCTGGTGCGCTACACCTTCCCGGGGCGCAAGGTGATCGACGCGATGATCGATCTGCCGTTCGCCCTGCCGACAGCGGTGGCCGGTATCGCGCTGACCGCGCTGTATGCGCCGGCTGGTCTGGTCGGCCAATTCGCCGCTGACCTCGGTTTCAAAATCGCCTACACCCCGCTCGGTATCACTCTGGCGCTGACCTTCGTCACCCTGCCGTTCGTGGTGCGCACGGTACAGCCGGTGCTGGCCGACATTCCCCGTGAAGTCGAAGAAGCTGCCGCGTGCCTCGGCGCGAAACCCTTGCAGGTGTTCCGCCACATCCTCGTACCTGCGCTGCTGCCAGCCTGGCTCACCGGTTTTGCCCTGGCGTTCGCGCGTGGCGTCGGCGAGTACGGTTCGGTGATTTTCATCGCCGGCAACATGCCGATGAAAACCGAAATCCTGCCGCTGCTGATCATGGTCAAACTCGACCAATACGATTACACCGGCGCTACCGCCATCGGCGTGCTGATGCTGGTGGTTTCCTTCGTCCTGTTGCTGCTGATCAACTTGCTGCAGCGGCGCATCGAAACCCCATAAGGAGGCGCGAACATGTCCCAATCGTCTATTGCGGCCGCCTCTTCGGCCAACGCTGCACGCCGTGGCAGTGCCACTTCGCGCAGAATCCTGATCGGCCTTGGCTGGCTGGTCTTTTTCCTGTTTCTGCTGCTGCCGTTGTTCATCGTGGTATCGCAGGGTTTGAAAAATGGCCTCGGTGCGTTCTTCACCGCGATCTTTGAACCGGATGCACTGTCGGCACTGAAACTCACCGTGTTCGCCGTGTTGATTTCTGTGCCGTTGAACCTGGTGTTCGGCGTCAGCGCCGCGTGGTGCGTGAGCAAGTACTCGTTCCGCGGCAAGAGCATGCTGGTGACCCTGATTGACTTGCCGTTCTCGGTATCGCCGGTGATCGCCGGTCTGGTCTACGTGCTGATGTTTGGCGCGCAGGGCCTGTTCGGGCCTTGGCTGCAGGATCACGACATCCAGATCGTCTTCGCCTTGCCGGGCATCGTGCTGGCGACGATCTTCGTCACCGTGCCGTTCGTGGCTCGTGAACTGATCCCGCTGATGCAGGAACAAGGCACGCAGGAAGAGGAAGCCGCGCGTTTGCTCGGCGCCAATGGCTGGCAGATGTTCTGGCACGTCACCGTCCCCAACATCAAATGGGGCCTGATCTATGGCGTGGTGCTGTGTACCGCGCGGGCCATGGGTGAATTCGGTGCGGTGTCGGTGGTGTCCGGGCACATTCGCGGGGTGACCAACACCTTGCCGTTGCACGTCGAGATCCTCTACAACGAATACAACCACGTGGCCGCGTTCGCTGTGGCGAGCCTGTTGCTGATCCTGGCGCTCTTCATCCTGCTGCTCAAGCAGTGGAGCGAAAACCGTATCAACCGCCTGCGCGCCAGCGCCGCGGAGGAATAATTCATGTCGATCGAAGTGCGTAACGTCAGCAAGAATTTCAATGCCTTCAAGGCGCTGGACAACATCAGCCTGGACATCCACAGCGGTGAGTTGGTGGCGCTGCTCGGCCCGTCGGGCTGCGGCAAGACCACCCTGCTGCGGATCATCGCCGGTCTGGAAACCCCGGATCAGGGCAACATCGTCTTCCACGGCGAAGACGTCTCCGGCCACGATGTGCGTGATCGCAACGTCGGTTTTGTGTTCCAGCATTACGCGTTGTTCCGCCACATGACCGTTTTCGATAACGTCGCCTTTGGCCTGCGCATGAAACCGAAAAACCAGCGCCCGAGCGAAAGCCAGATCGCGACCAAGGTTCATGAGTTGCTGAACATGGTGCAGCTGGATTGGCTGTCGGATCGTTATCCGGAGCAGTTGTCCGGTGGCCAGCGTCAGCGGATTGCTTTGGCCCGTGCCTTGGCGGTCGAACCGAAAGTACTGCTGCTGGATGAGCCGTTCGGCGCGCTTGATGCCAAGGTGCGTAAAGAACTGCGCCGCTGGCTGGCGCGGTTGCACGAAGACATCAATCTGACCTCGGTGTTCGTGACCCACGACCAGGAAGAGGCGATGGAAGTCGCCGACCGTATCGTGGTGATGAACAAGGGCGTGATCGAACAGATTGGCTCACCGGGCGACGTCTACGAAAACCCGGCCAGCGATTTCGTTTATCACTTCCTCGGCGATTCGAACCGCTTGCTGCTGAGCGACGACAATCACGTGCTGTTCCGCCCGCATGAGGTGTCGTTGTCCAAACACGAACTGGAAGATCACCATGCTGCTGAGGTGCGTGACATTCGGCCGTTGGGCGCGACTACGCGAGTGACGTTGAAGGTTGAGGGGCAGACGGATCTGATCGAGGCCGAAGTGGTGAAAGACCATGACAGCCTGATCGGCTTGGCCAAGGGTGAAACCCTGTTCTTCAAGCCGAAGGTCTGGCAGAAAGTCGCCAGCCTCTAAAGTCAAAAGATCGCAGCCTGCAGCAGCTCCTACAGGGGTTTCGGTTGGTCACACATTTTGTGATCGACCAAACCCACTTTAGGAGCTGCCGCAGGCTGCGATCTTTTAAGCGGCCTAAGCCGCCGCTTTGCGATTTGGATTAACTCGTACCACCCCCGCCCGCGCCTCGATCTGCTCTTTCAATTCATGCCGCATGCCCAGCATGAACGCCAACTCGGCCACGACAAACAACGGCCCGACAATCAGTCCGCTGACATCATCGACAAACGCCGGTTTTCGCCCTTCATAGTGATGCCCGACAAACTGGATCACCCAGCCGACCACAAACATCGCCAGACCACTGCTCAGCCAGACCAGGGTGCTCTGCTGCGCCAGCACATGCCCGGCCCAGACTGACAGCCCCATCAGCAGCGTCATCAGCACCCCGAACTTCACCTCCAGACGCAGATAAAACCACGCCGAGGCCAGCGCCACGACAACGGCTGGAGATATCCACAACCCGCCCAGCGACCATTCTGGCCGCGACAACAAAACCGCCACCGCCACCACAATCAGCGGAATGCCGATAAAGTGGCTGGCGATGTTGCGCGGATCACGGTGGTAGGCAGCGTATTGACTGAGATGGTCGACGAGGCTTTTCATTGTTGTTCCTCCGGTAGGGTTGATCGCATCATCCCTCGGGATCAGGGTTCGCTCTGTCAGGCAGGCGACAATCCAGGAGTGTTTATGCAAATGCGTTCGCGATTGATGACCGGGCAGTGGTTCAGTCATCTGCCGGCGTCCTTTCAGGATAGTCTGCTGGCGGCGGCCCGGGAGAGGCGGCTGACGGCGGGTCAGCGCCTGTTTCAGCGCGGCGATGCGCCGTGCGGCTTGTATGCGGTGCTCGACGGCGCGGTGCGCATCGGTGCTGTCAGCGAGCAGGGCAAGGAGGCTTTATTGAGCCTGGTCGAGGCGCCGCACTGGTTCGGCGAAATCTGCCTGTTCGATGGCCAGCCGCGTACGCATGACGCCTATGCCGTCGGGCCGTGCACCTTGCTCAACATTCCTCAGGCGACGCTGTTGAAGTTGCTTGATGAAAATCCAGTGTACTGGCGGCATCTGGCGCTGCTGATGAGCCACAAACTACGCCTGACCTTCATCAACCTCGAACAACTGAGCCTGCTGCCGGCCCCGGCGCGTCTGGCGCATCGCTTGCTGATGATTGCCGAAGGCTACGGCGAACTCGACGCGCCACGCCGGGTGCTGCAACTGCCGCAGGAACAGCTGGCGTCGATGCTGTCGCTGTCTCGGCAGACCACCAACCAGATTCTCAAGGATTTGCAGGGACAGGGGATTATCGGGCTGGGGTATGGCGAGATCGAAATCCTCGACGCCGCGCGATTGCGCGCCCTGGCCACGATCTAACGGGCACCCGAGATCCCCTGTGGGAGCGAGCCTGCTCGCGAAAGCGGTGGGTCATTCAACTGAGATTTCGACTGAACCGACGCCTTCGCGAGCAGGCTCGCTCCCACATTTTTGATCTGTGCTGGTTTTACGAACCGCGATAGGTCGAAAAACCGTACGGGCTGAGCAGCAGCGGGATGTGGTAGTGCTGATCGGTCTGCTTCACTTCAAAAATCACCGGAATCTCCGGGAAGAAGGTGTCGTGCTTGATCTTCTTGAAGTACTCGCCGGTCTTGAACACTACGCGGTATTCACCCGCTTCAAAAGGCTGTTTGGCCGGGAACAGCTCGGCGATCCGCCCCTGTTCATTGGTGGTGCCTTGGGCCAACGGCTGCCAGTTCTGGCCAACGTGTTTCTCCAGCGTCACGTCGATGCCCGGCGCCGGCAGGCCATTTTCCAGATTGAGCACGTGCACGCTCAACGGATTACCGGCGGCGAGTGCAAGGCTTGAAAACGCGCTCAGGCCGAGCGCGGCGAGGGTCATGCGCATAGTCGTCATGGATGAGTCTCCTTATTGGGAACGGGTAGTGGCCAGACCGGTTTTCCCGGCCGCCTTGATCGCACAGTTTTCGTCTTGCTCACCGCCACCGGAACCGGCCACGCCCATCGCGCCCACCAGTTCAGTGCCGAGGAACAGCGGGATCCCGCCGCCGAGCAGCAGCAACTCGTCGAGGGTGTTGAGGTTGGCGGTTTCCGGGTTGCTGCGAGCGCGTTCGGCGAACAGCCGGGTGGCGGTTTTGGTCGACAGCGCGGTGTAAGCCTTGCGCTGGCTGGCAGCGGTGTTGTGCGAGCCGACGCCATCGCCGCGCAGGGTCACCAGCAGATTGCCGCCGCGATCGAGTACCGACACCGTGCCGGTGCAGTTGGCCATTGCCGTGTCGGCGAGCAG
The DNA here is from genome assembly GCF_054790575.1 of Pseudomonas sp. MC6. NCBI lineage: Bacteria > Pseudomonadati > Pseudomonadota > Gammaproteobacteria > Pseudomonadales > Pseudomonadaceae > Pseudomonas > Pseudomonas sp. MC6. The sequence goes on along the minus strand of NZ_CP186504.1, from coordinate 4,823,314 downwards.
CTGTGCAGTTTTCAGGTCGAGGTCGGCGTGACGTGGCAGTTCAGGGCTGGCGACAGCCGCGCCACTGAGGCCGATCATCAGGCTTGCAACGAAGTATTTGATGGTCATGGACAGGCTCCAAAAGCTGAGGTCGCCACCTTAATCGCCGGTCTTCGTCAGAACCCCGTCAGTCTGATTACAAGTTTGTAATGGGCAACGCCGCCGAAGGCGCCTAGCCTGTGTGCCTATCAATCGAGGTGTGCCATGCGTTTGCTGGTCGTAGAAGATGAAGCCAAAACCGCGAATTTCCTCGCCAAAGGCCTGGGCGAGTCGGGTTTTGCCGTGGACGTGGCGCTCAATGGTCTCGATGGTCGTTACTTTATCGAGCAGCAGGAATATGACCTGATCATCCTCGACGTGATGCTCCCCGGCCTCAACGGCTGGCAATTGCTGCAACTGATCCGTCAGCGCGGTGCCACGCCGGTATTGTTCCTGACCGCCAAGGACGCCATCGAAGACCGCGTGCGCGGGCTCGAACTGGGCGCCGACGATTACTTGCTCAAACCCTTCGCCTTCGCCGAACTGCTCGCACGGGTGCGCACGTTGCTACGACGCGGGCCGATGCGCGAAGCCGAGTCGTACACCATCGCCGACCTGGAAATCGACGTACTGCGCCGTCGCGTCAGTCGCGGTGGCCAGCGCATTGCGCTGACCAACAAGGAGTTCGCCCTGCTGCAATTGCTCGCCAGTCGCCAGGGCGAAGTGCTGTCGCGCACGCTGATTGCCTCGCAGGTGTGGAACCTGAATTTCGACAGCGACACCAACATGGTCGAAGTGGCGGTGCGTCGTTTGCGCGCGAAAGTCGATGATCCTTACATGCCGAAACTGATCCACACCGTGCGCGGCGTCGGTTATCAGCTGGAAGCTCCTGACGATGCGCTCTAGGTCGATCGCCTGGCGTTTGGCGCTGGCGTTCGCATTGGTTTGCGCTTTGGTGCTGAGCGCGATTGGCGTGTTTCTCTACCGCTCGCTGGCCTCGGAAATCGCCTTCCGCGACGACCTCGCGTTGCTCGGACGACTGGAGCAGGTGCGCGCCTTGCTCGCCGACAGCGACAGCCTCGACGCCCTGCAGGCGCGGCCGCGGCTGTATCAGAACATGCTCGGTAACCTCGACAGCCTGCTGCTGGTGCGCCGCGCCGACGGTTCCAGCGTGATCGCCATCAATCCCCGTCAACGCGTTCTCCCGGCGCTCAATGCAATCCCGCGCGAGCAAGCGCCGCAGCACCGTGACGTGCTGACGTGGCAAGCGCCGGACGGTGCTGCGGTGGCGCTGCTATCCGGTGCAGCGCAGGGGCCGAACGGCGAACCGCTGACCGTCATCGCCGGCAAGGTACTGAGCGAGCGCGAGCAGATGCTCGCCAGTTACCGTTTGCGCTTGTATCTGGCAGTCGGCCTCGGTGCGTTGCTCGCCTTTGCCCTAGGCTTGCTGTTGCTACGCCGGGGCTTGCGACCGTTACGGCAGTTGAGCGCAGCCGTGCGCGGCATCGATCTGCGCAGCCTCGATCAACGTTTACCTGCCGCTGGCACACCCACGGAACTGCTTGAACCGGTACAGGCACTCAACGGCATGCTGGCACGACTGGACGACAGCGTGCAGCGCCTGTCGCAGTTCTCCGCCGACCTCGCCCACGAGATTCGTACGCCGCTGCACACGCTGTTGGCGAGCAACGGCCAGGCGCTGAATCATCCGCGCAGTACCGAGGAGTATCAGGAAGTCTTGGCCTCGAACATGGAAGAGTTCGAGCGACTCAAACGCATGGCGGAGAACCTGATGTTCCTCGCTCGTGCGGAGCAGGCAGAACGTGCGCTCAATCTGCAATTGCTGGATCTGCACAGCGTTGGCGGCGAACTGTGTGATTACTTTGAAGCCTTGGCCGATGACCGCGATCTGCGGCTGGACAATCAACTGCATGGCGAACTGCTTGCCGATCAGCAATTGCTGCAACGGGCGCTCGGGAATTTATTGGCGAATGCCGTGCGCCACGCTGACTCCGGAACCGTGATCAGCTTGCGCCGCCGCGACGAGTCAGGTTGGTGCTGGTTGCAGGTGCACAACCACGGGCCGGCGATTGCACCCGAGCATCTGGGTAAACTGTTCGACCGTTTCTACCGCGTCGATCCTTCACGGGCAGAGCCGGGGGATTCGGGTGGGTTGGGGTTGGCGATTGTCCAGTCGATCATGCAACTGCATGGGGGACAGGTGCGGGTGAGCAGTGATGCTGATGGCACCATTTTTGAGCTGGGTTTTGGTGTGAACAGGTGATTACTACTTGCTCACTCGGAATTAGGCTAATCTTGCTCACTGACTGCATCAAATGCGATGCAAATTAAGCAAATATCTGAATTTGCACCGTATTTGATGCAGGAAATAACATGGAACAGCTTGGTGAATTGATCAAAGCCCTGCGCAAGGCGAACAAAATGACTCAGCAGGCACTGGCTCAGCAATACGGAATGAGCCGCGCGACGATTTCGGGGATCGAAAACAACACTATTTCGGAAATCGGCGTGCGTAAAGTCGAAGCGATCCTCAACGGATTTGGCTATGAGCTGACGGCGGTTCCACGTCAGTCTCGTCGACCGACACTCGATACGCTGCAAAAGGTTAACTTCCATGACTGAGTCGTCGGATCGATTAAACGTCTGTGTCGGCGGGCAAGCGGTAGGGACGTTGGCGCGCGGGCAAGATCGAGTCGACAGCGTCTTCAATTACCGCGAGGAAGCCAGTGCTGAAAATGCCGTGTCGCTGACAATGCCGTCCCGCCTGGAAAGTTATGGTTGGCAGCATGGTATCCATCCGGTTTTCGAGATGAATCTGCCGGAAGGTGCGCTACGTGATGAGCTGGTTCGGCGCTTCAGTAAGGCGGTTCGCGGCTTCGATGATTTTGCGTTGCTGGCTATTGTCGGCCCCTATCAGCTCGGTCGGTTATCCATTGCCAGCGCATCGATGACGGATCGGCCGCCCGAAACGTCTCTGGCCGATCTGCTGGTGCACGATGGTGCACAAGACCTGTTCGAGGAACTGTTGCAAACCTATGGTCAGTATTCCGGTGTGTCCGGTGTGCAACCCAAAGTGCTGGTGCGTGACAGCGCGGCCGCGATTGATCGCCTGACTCATCGCGGGTCCACTCACCTGGTTAAAGCTTTTCGCGCCGATGAATATCCGCATTTGGCGACCAACGAATACTTTTGCATGCGTGCTGCGCAACACAGCGGGCTTGAGGTTCCGCAGTTTGAACTGAGCGAACATGGCAAGTTTCTGGTAATCGAGCGCTTTGACTTGAGCCCTACGGGCTACCTCGGTTTCGAGGACTTCTGCGTACTCAATGGTTGGTCATCGAAAGCCAAATACGACGGCTCTTACGAAGGTGCGGCCCGGCAGATCAAAGCGTTTGTTTCACCTGCATTGCTCAATCAGGCGCTGGAAGCATTTTTCAAAATAGTGGCTTTGTCCGCAGGCCTGAAAAACGGCGACGCGCATCTAAAAAATTTTGGCGTGCTTTACGAAAACTGCGGCGAGGAATCAGTAATCAGGCTCGCCCCCGCATACGACATTATCACCACCTCGGTCTACATAAAGAACGACAGTATGGCGTTGCTGTTGGGTGGTTCGAAGGCTTGGCCAAAGCACAAAATGCTGGTGCGCTTCGGTCGAACTGCCTGCAATCTGACCGAAGCGCGTTGCAATGAATTACTGCAGCAAGTCGCTAATGGCATGCAGGTAACGATGGGCGAACTGGCCGGGTACAGCGCAGGTCATCCAGCGTTCGCTGAGATGGGTGCTGCGATGATCGAACAATGGTTGTCTGGTATGGCGCGCAGCCTGATTAAAAGCTGACAATCAGCGCAACCCATCACGAAACTGCCCCGGCGTCAGCCCCGTCCAGCGCTTGAACGCGCGGCTGAAGCTGCTGGTGTCGGCAAACCCGAGCAAATAACTCACCTCACTCAACGAGCACTGCGGATCGCGCAGGTGCAGCAGCGCCAGATTCTCCCGGCTCTCGTTGAGCAACGTATCAAAGCGACAACCTTCATCCGCCAGATGCCGTTGCAGGCTGCGCAAACTCAGGTGCAAGGCTTGGGCAATGCGTTCAGCACTCGGCTCACCTTCCGGCAGTTGTTCTTCAATGGCATCGCGCACCTTGCGCTCCCAGGTCAGCGGTTTGAGCTGGGCCATGGTGCGTTTGAGCACGGCTTCGTTGTGTTCGGCGAGTTCCGGGTTGGCGTCGTCGAGGTGGCTGTCAAAGTCGGCAAGGGCGAACTCCAGGCGATCCTCCGCACAACCAAAATGCACCGGAGCGCGGAAGACTTTGTGCCATTGAAGCGCATCGCTCGGTTCCGGGCGGCGCAGATAAACCGCTAGCGGCGCGTAATCGCGACCAAGACGATTGCGGCAGGTGCGCACGTAGATCGCGGTAAACGCATCGATGGCTTCGAAGGCGGGTGCCGGGTTGCCTGACGGAATTTTCAGACGAAATTGATAGCAGTCGTCGCCACGACTCAGCTCCAGTTCCAGCGCATCGCTGACCACCGGGTGATAGCGCACGATGCGCTCGAACACCTCGCGCAAACTGCCGCTGGCGACCAGCGCATAACCGAGGGCATGGAACGTGGTCGGGCTGACGAAGCGCGACACGCGCAGACCAATCGCCGGATCGCCACTGACCTGCACGGCAATTTCCCAAAGGCGTGTGGTGCCGGACAATGGATAGCGCGCGTTGGGGTCGTCCATCAAATTCGGGTCGAGCCCGGCCTGCTGGCACAAGGCTATGCTGTCCAGTCCCAACGCATCGAGTTGCTTGCGCAAGGCACGGGTCCAGCTGGCGAGGGAGGTCGGTTCCTTCATGCTGATTGGCGCTTCCGGTCAACAGGTTGGCGTTTTCGGCTACCGCAATTGAAGCCTTGGCTAGGCACGATGCGAACATCATAAACCCGAGGATGGAAGCATGGACGGTACTTCTGCAAGTCCCCAGCGACACAATGCGGCCCAGCGATCAGCGCATATTCGCCAAGTGGTGCTGGCCAAAGGCGTCGAACTGCGCGAGCGCTACCCGATTCTCCAGCATCAGGATGCGCTTGGGGCGGGGATTCTGGCCTTTGCCCTGATCGGGATGATCGGCTCGGCGGCGCTGTACATCACCGGCCATATGGCGTGGTGGGTGTGCTTGTTGCTCAACGCGTTTTTTGCTTCGTTGACCCATGAGCTGGAACACGACCTGATCCACAGCATGTATTTCCGCAAGCAGCGCGTGCCGCACAACCTGATGATGGGCCTGGTGTGGCTGGCGCGGCCGAGCACGATCAACCCGTGGATCCGTCGGCATCTGCACCTTAATCACCACAAGGTCTCCGGCACCGAGACCGACATGGAAGAACGCGCGATCACCAACGGCGAGCCGTGGGGTTTTGCACGTTTGCTGATGGTTGGCGACAACGTCATGTCGGCATTCATCCGCATGCTGCGGGCCAAGACCTGGGCGCACAAGTTCAGCATCATCAAGCGTACGTTGAAGGTCTACGCGCCGCTGGCGCTGGTGCATTGGGGCGCGTGGTATGTGTTTCTCGGCTTTCATGCGGCCAATGGCATCGCCTATTTGCTGGGCTCGCCGATCGAATGGTCAGCGACGATGTTGTCGGTGATGCAGGTGATCGATATTGCCGCCGTGGTGATCATCGGCCCGAACGTATTGCGCACGTTTTGCCTGCACTTCATCAGCTCGAACATGCATTACTACGGCGATGTCGAGTTGGGTAATGTGCTGCAGCAGTGTCAGGTATTGAACCCTTGGTGGTTGTGGCCGTTGCAGGCGTTCTGCTTCAACTTTGGCAGCAGTCACGGGATTCATCATTTTGTTGTGAAGGAACCGTTTTATATTCGCCAAATGACGGTGCCGGTGGCGCATAGGGTGATGCGTGAGATGGGCGTGCGGTTTAATGATTTTGGCACGTTTGGGCGAGCGAACCGGTTTGTTCGTCGGGATGAAATCGCGGTGTCTGGGGAGGCGGTGGAGGCCTGACGAGCTGCCCTCACCCTAGCCCTCTCCCGGAGGGAGAGGGGACCGATTGGGGGATATTGGGGAAGTACGCCGACCTGAATGTTCCTCATTGAATCCATAATCGACCCGATTTTTCAGGTCGATGTATAGCGAAAGACACCTCGGTCGGCCCCCTCTCCCTCTGGGAGAGGGCTGGGGTGAGGGGCTTTTGATCTCGCCCTTAATCCGGCTGAAATGGCGACTCACTCAAAATCACCCCAGTCTCCTCGACATACTGCTGCCAATGCCCGATCAACGCGCTGAGCTTCTCCGGCCGACTCACCGCCAGATCATGAATTTCCCCCGGATCACTACTCAAATCATACAGCTGCCAGGTCGCCGGCCCGACCGGCCCAGGAATCCACACCGCTTTCCACGACCCCTGCCGAATCGCCCGGCGCCCGAACAATTCCCAACCCGTCACCGTGTGCTCGTCATGCACCTGCGCAGTCTCGCCAGACAAGAACCCCAGCCACGATTTGCCGCGCAACGGCGCCACCGGTTTGCCGTGCCAGAGCTTGCCCGGATGACGCACGCCAGCCAGATCGAGAATCGTCGGGGTGATGTCCATCACCGTGCCGAAACCATGGCTGATCTGCCCTTTGATCGCCAGATGCGGATAGTGCAGCAGCGCGGGCACGCGAATCCCACCCTCAGTGGTAAATGCCTTGAACAGCCGCGATGGCGCGGTCGCCACCTGCGCCCAGTTCGGCCCGTACCAGACGTAGGAATTGGCCCGGCCAATGTTGTCGAGGCTGTTGTCGTAATGCTGGCTGAGATAGGTCACCAGTTCCGGGCCGAATTTCGGGAACGCTTCCAGCAGCGCGCCTTCGGCACCGTTATCGGACATGAACAGGATGAAGGTGTTGTCGAGCTGCCCCTGCTGGCGCAGATAGTCGATGACCCGGCCAATGTTCCAGTCCATGCGCTCGACCATCGCCGCGTAGACTTCCATGGCCCGCGCGGAAATCTGTTTTTGTTCCTCGCTCAACGCGTCCCACTGCTGGGTTAACTGAATCAGCGGGTGCGGCTCTACGTCCGGTTCAATCAGACCGAGGGCTTTGAGTTTTTCCAGACGCTCCAGACGCAGCACTTCGGGGCCAGCGTCATAGCGGCCACGGTATTTCTCGACGATCTCGGCGGGCGCCTGCAACGGCCAGTGCGGCGCGGAGAACGGCAAGTAGGCGAAGAACGGCCGGGTCTGGTCACGTTCCTTGAGGTACTGCAGCAATTTGTCGCCGAATGCATCGGAGGAATAGAAGTCCTTCGGCAGTTCGTCGAGAAACGTGTCGTCCTCGATGTACAGCGCCGGCGTGGATTTCAGCAGGCCGGGCGTTTGCTCATCGTAGGTCGGCTCGAAACCATAGTGGTTGGCCGCGCCCGGCAGCAGCGAAAACGAGCGCTCGAAACCTCGTGCGTGCGGCGCCAGTTCAGCCTTCAAACCCAAGTGCCATTTGCCGCTCATCAAGGTTTGATAACCGGCCTCGCGCAGCAGCTCGGGCAGGGCGACGACGCGGTCATTGAGATAGCCCTCGTAACCCGGTTTGCCGATCAGATCCGGGGTCAGCGTTTCGGCCATGGTGCCAATGCCGGCGATGTGGTGATCGGTGCCGGTGAGCAACATCGAGCGGGTTGGCGAGCAGGTTGGCGCGGTATGAAAATCAGTCAGACGCAGACCGTTGTTGGCCAAGGCATCGAGGTGCGGCGTGGCGATTTCGCCGCCGAACGCGCCGATGTCGGAGAAGCCGAGATCGTCGGCCAGAATCACCAGAAAATTGGGACGTTGCGGCATCGCAAAACTCCTGTTCAGCAGGCAATGAACGTCAGCGGCAGATCGCGGATCTGCACCGGTACGCTCGGTTGGTAATGGTCGTCACTGGTCAGTTCGTGCAGCAGTTCTTCACGCAACTGATGGAAGTCGAAACTGCTGCGCTGGCGCGGGTGCGGCAGGGCGATGTCGACCACTTGCTTGATCCGCCCCGGACGCGGCTCCATCACCACGACGCGGTCGGCGAGGAAGATCGCTTCTTCGACGTCATGGGTGACGAGAATCGTGGTGATTTTTGCGCGGTCGCGGATCGCCAACAGCTCGTCCTGCATCTGCTGGCGAGTCAGCGCATCGAGCGCGCCGAACGGTTCGTCGAGCAGGAGAATTCTAGGACTGGCAACCAGGCCGCGAGCAATCGCCACACGCTGGGCCATGCCGCCGGAGAGCTGGTGCGGATAGGCGCGGGTGAAGTCGCGCAGGCCGACCAGCTCGATGAAGTCGTTGACCCGCTGTTGCTTCTGCGCAGCGTTCAGTGGCTCGTTGACCAGACCCAGACCGATGTTGTCAGCGACGGTCAACCACGGAAACAAACGGTGCTCCTGAAAGACGATGCCGCGCTCGCCGCCGATGCCGCTGACGGCTTTGCCATCCACCGTGATCTGCCCGCGAAACTGCGTATCAAGACCCACCAGCAAACGCAGCAAGGTAGATTTGCCGCAACCGCTGGAACCGACAATGGCGACGAATTCGCCCTCGGCGATGTCCAGATTGAATTCGCGAATCGCCTCCAGTTCGAAACCGTCGACATCGAAGGATTTGCCTACATGGGTGAAGCTGACAATCGGTGCGTTCATGCGTGTCTCCAGCGGGTCGCGCGAATTTCCAGGCGTTGGCCAATGAGGTTGAGCAGGGCGCCGGTGAGGCCGACGAAAAGCATGCCGGCCATGATCAAGTCCATGCGTAGCAACTGTTGGGCGCCGATCATCTGGCTGCCGATGCCGCCGTTGGACGGCATGAAATATTCAGCACCGATGGTGCCGAGCCAGGCGTAGATCAGGCTCAGGCGCAGACCGGCGAAAATCCCCGGCGCGGCGCCCGGCAGCACCAGCCGACGCAGGCGTTGGCCGAGCCTCAGACGCAACACTCGGGCGGCTTCGTTGAGTTGTGGCGAGAGGTTGGCGACGCTGCGCTGCGTGGCGATAAACAGCGGAAAGAAGGCGGCGAGGGCGACGAACACCCACTTGGCCAGTTCGCCGAGACCGAACCACGCGGTGAGCAGCGGCACCCAGGCGAAGATGGCGATCTGGCGTAGGGCGGCGAGGGTCGGGCCGAGCAGGCGTTCACTGATGTTCGACAAACCCAGCAGCAGGCCCAAGGCAAATCCGAGGCCGCCGCCAAGCAGCAGACCACCGAGTGTACGACCAAGACTGAGGGCCATACCGCTGATCAACGTGCCGTCGAGCAGACCATCCCATGCCGTGCTTAAAACGGCCAGCGGGCTGACCAGAATGTTGGCGTCGACCCACTGCAGTTCGTTCGCCAGTTGCCACAACGCCAGCAAGCTCAGCGGCAGCAGCCATGGCTGCAGACGCTGCCAGCCTTCATAGCGCGGGCCGCGGCGAATTTCAGCGGTGGCCGGATGCGGCCAGTGCACCAGTTTCTTGTCCAGCAGACCGATGCCGCGATCCATCGCCACACCGATCAATCCGATGACCACGATGCACACGAACACGATGTCGAGCATGAACAACTGCCGCGCCCAGACCATCAGGTAACCGATGCCTTCACTGGAGGCCAACAGTTCGACCGCCAGCAACGAAGTCCATCCGGCGGCCAGCGCCAGACGTACGCCAGCCATGAACGCGGGGAGGGTGGCGGGCAGCACCAGGCGACGGATCAGCAGGTGTGGCGGCAAGCGTAAAACAGCGGCAGCTTCGCGCAGTTTTGGTTGTGCATCTCTTACGCCGACCAGTGTGTGCAGGGTTACCGGAACCACGATGGCTTTGATCAGCACCACCAGTTTCAGCACTTCGCCGATGCCGAAAAACACCATGAACAAGGGAATCCACGCCAGCGTCGGTATTTGTGAAAGTCCGGCGAAGGTCGGGAAGATCAAGCGTTCAAGGCGACGACTGAATCCCAGTGCTGCGCCGAGCAATGCACCCGCAGAAACCCCCGCGAGCAGTCCCCAGAACAAACGCTGCAGACTGATCCACAAGTGGCCCCATAACTCGCCCTGCGATAACTCGACAGCGCTGTTCCACACCAGTGACGGCGCAGGCAGGATCTGTTCGCTCATCCATTCGTTGCGGGCGGCCAGCCACCACAGGGCGAACAGGCTGAGGGGCAACAGCCACGGCAACAGGCGTTGGTTCAGGCTTGGCCAGGTACGGCGGCTTTTCAGCGGCGGCGCGGGCAGTGGGAGACTGAGCAAGGATGGGCGGGCCATGGATGACCTCCGTTGTCGGGTTGGCTCAAGATCAAGATCAAAAGATCGCAGCCTTCGGCAGCTCCTACGGGGGAATGCGTCCTTGAATTGACCCCTGTAGGAGCTGCCGAAGGCTGCGATCTCTAGCGGTATTAACTAAGATCAAATGGTTATAAATAATTTTTAATAAGTTATTTTTAGAGATAAGCAGCGCCATTTAAGGCTTCCAGCCCACACGCATCCAATGCATTCGAAGAATATTTTCGATGCTGTTAATGCATACGCCGCTGCAAGCCCCGTTATTGCTTGCTTAGCGTTAAAAGCTATAAAAATGTGCGTTTATAGTATTTAAGCGAAGGTGTTCATTCGGCCTACTTTCGACTCCTCAACGCCCGTCGTGATCAAGGAGCTGCACCCATGAACTTTCCCTTCAAACGTGTTTTCAGTCTGTTTGCCGTTCCTGCTCTGGCGGGCCTGTTGGCGTTCACCGCGCATGCCGACGAACTCAAGGAAATCAGAATCGCCGTGCCTGACCTGAGTGCCGGCACCCAGCACAGCGGCGGTGGCGTGGTTGATGTGCTGCGCGATCAGCAGATCTTCGAAAAGGCCTTCGCTGATCAGGGCATCAAGATTCAGTGGAGTTTCTTCAAAGGTGCGGGGCCGGTGATCAACGAGGCATTTGCCAATGGTCAGGTTGATCTGGCGTATCTGGGCGATCTGGCGGCAATCATCGGCAAGTCCAATGGCCTCGATACGCGGTTGCTCAGCGCCAGTGCCCGTGGGGTTAAGCAGTATCTGGGCGTCGTGCCGGGGTCGGGGATCAAGACGCTCCAGGATCTCAAAGGCAAGCGTGTGGCGATTTTCCGCGGTACCGCGACGCAGTTGTCGTTTGATGCGGCGCTGGCCAGTCAGGGCTTGAGTGAGAAGGATCTGAAGGTCATCAATCTGGACTTCAACGCAGCGGTCGCGGCGTTGGCAGCCAAGCAGATCGATGCGTCCTGGGGCAGTTCCGGGTTGACCGCATTGCAGGCCAAAGGGCTGGCCGAGTTGCCGCTGAACACCAAGGATCTCGGTGGCGCAGGCAGCGTGCAGTCGGTATTGGTCGGCACGGGCAAGTTTGTCGACGCGCACCCGGAGGTCGTGGCCAAGCTGCTCAAAGCCCAACAGCAAGCTGTTGAGTGGTTGACGCAGGACAGCAACAAGGCGGCTTACGTGCAATTGGTCTCAGGATTGGCGAGTTATCCGCCGGTGATTCTGACGCAGGATCTGCAGGATCAGAAATTGAGCGAAGTGTTCCCGTCGACACTGGATCCGGTGTTCCTCGGCAGCTTGCAGGACAAAGTTGATCTGGCGGCGCAGCAGAAGCTGATTCGCAAGCCGTTCAAGGTCAATGACTGGGTGGCGCCTGAGCTGGCAGCGGGCCAAGCTCTGAATCCTAGCGCCTGATCCGGCGCCATCGCGAGCAGGCTCACTCCTACATTTGGAATGCGTTCCCCTGTAGGAGTGAGCCTGCTCGCGATAGCGTCCTAAACGGCGACGCTGATCTCCTGCCGATCCACCGCCACCAACGTCTCAATCATCGCCCGCGCCGCCGGCGACAAACGAAACCCAGTGCGACTGACAATCCCGCAACGCGCATTCATGCTCTCCAGGTTCTGCGGCAGATTGCGCCAGTGCAGCAACACCAGCGAACCCTTGGCAATGTCCTCGACAAACGCCTCTTCCGTGCCCACGCCAATCGCATTCGATTGCAGCACCACTTTCACCAGCGCCGGAAAGTGCTCGGTCTCGATGGTCGGGGAAAAATCGATGCGGCCGCTGAGGTTCGCCAACAATTTGCGAATGCCCGGCGGGATCAGCGTGGTCGCCAACGGGTAGTCGAACATGTCGTTGGTCGACAGGCTTTCCTTGGCCAGCAACGGATGCCCCGGCCGGCAGAAAAACACCCCGCGTTTGGGTGTCAGTGCCTGGGTCTGGAAGTTCGGATCGGACTCGAAATGACGGATGTCGGCGATGAAGAATTCGATCTCTTCACGGCTCAGCGCGCGGCTGAGCTTTTCCCAGTTATCCACCTGAAAACAGGTGCGCACTTTCGGGTGCGCATTGATGAATTGCGCCACCGCGTCCGGGACCAGTTTCACCGCCGGCGCCGGGCCGCAACCGAAGTGCACTTCGCCGGCATCGAGCTTGGTCATCTGCGTCACTTCGGCGCTGAGCAGCGCGGCGCCTTGCACCAGGCTCAGGGCGTGTTGCAGCACCACTTGGCCTTCGGGCGTGGGGCGCAAATCCTTGTTGCCGCGATCCACCAGCACGCAGCCGAACTCTTGCTCAAGCCCCTGAATGCTGCGGCTGAACGCCGGTTGAGTGATGCCCATCGCGTCCGCCGCACGGACAAAACTGCGGTGTTCGTTGAGGGCGATGAAGTAACGCAACTGGCGAAGATCCATATGCTTTTCCGGCATCCTAAAAATAGCTCGAAGGCATTTGCGACGAGGGTTATTAGAGGTTTTAAATGCAAGCTCTTATTCCGTCAACGAAGCATGTGAATATCTATTAGATGTAAATGGAATATAGATAGAGCGTTGTTTCGCTGCCGTTCAACCGTAAGCAGTCGATGAGGGTCTACCCATGAGCAATGCCGCACTCGCAGTAAAACCCGCTGTCCATGCGCTGGAAATTCATCCGGTGGCCGGTCGTATCGGCGCCGAGATTCGTGGCGTGCATTTGTCCGGTGAGCTGGACACCGCCACGATTGAAGCGATTCAACAGGCACTGGTTCAGTACAAAGTCGTATTCTTCCGTGAGCAGACTCAGCTCGACGATCAGCGTCAGGAAGCCTTTGCTCATTTGCTCGGCGAGCCTGTCGCTCACCCGACCGTGCCGTCGCGTGAAGGCACGCGTTATCTGCTCGAACTGGACGGCGCTGAAGGCCAGCGCGCCAACTCCTGGCACACCGACGTGACCTTCGTTGACGCCTACCCGAAAGCGTCGATCCTGCGTTCGGTGGTAGCTCCGGCATTCGGTGGCGATACCCTGTGGGCCAACACCGCCACCGCGTACAACGGCTTGCCGACCGAGCTGCGTGAGCTGGCCGATAAACTGGTCGCCGTGCACAGCAACGAATACGACTATGCCAGCGCCAAGCCGGACGTCTCCGCGGAGAAGCTGGAGCGCTATCGCAAGGTCTTCACCTCCACCGTTTACGAGACCGAGCACCCGGTGGTGCGCGTACACCCCATCAGCGGCGAGAAGAGCTTGCTGCTGGGGCATTTCGTCAAACGCATCAAGGGTTATTCGCAGGCGGATTCGGCGCATTTGTTCGGGCTGTTGCAGAGCCATGTGATTCGTCAGGAAAACACCGTGCGCTGGCGCTGGCAGGCCGGTGATGTGGCGATCTGGGATAACCGCTCGACGCAGCACTATGCGATTGATGATTACGGGACTCAGGATCGGGTGGTGCGTCGGGTGACGCTCAAGGGGGAAGTGCCGGTGGGCGCGAATGGGCAGCGTAGTCAGACCATCAAAGGTCGTGACTGAAGATCAACATCCCCTCACCCCAGCCCTCTCCCAGAGGGAGAGGGAGCCGACCGAGTTGTCTCCCGTTATGCATAGGCCTGAAAGATCTTTATCGATTATGGATTCGGTGAAGCACGATCAGGTTGGTGTACCTCTGAAATATCCCCCATTCAGTCCCCTCTCCCTCTGGGAGAGGGTTAGGGTGAGGGGCTCTTAAAGCTACCAAACACCAATCTGAACAACCTTCTCGGTCTCCGGCTCTCCATAACGAAACCGCTGCCCACGCCAATCAATCTCCTGATGACTGATGGTGGTGCGCCGCTTCAACCCGCGCACCCACTCAAACAAATACGCCGCATGTTCCTCGCGCACCGCCGCGAATTCCGGATCATCGCCCAAGTCGCGCAACTCCTGCGGGTCATTCAACAGGTCAAACAACTGCGGTCGAAAACCGTCGTACGCCAGGTATTTCCAGCGCTCGCTACGCACCATGGTCATGCGGCAACGATCAATCGGCTGGCCCAAACGCTCCCGCGCCGGCGCCTGGAAGGCGTAGTCGTATTCACTGATCGCATAGCGGCGCCAGTCCGGGTTTTCACCGTGCAGTAGCGGGATCAACGAATGCCCTTCAAGCCGATGCTCTGCCCCCGGCAATCCCAGCGCTTGAAGAAACGTCGGTAGCGCGTCGATGGTTTCCGCCAGTCGATCATCCACCGTTCCGCGCGTGACATCCGCCGCCGCCCGAGGATCGCGCACGATCAACGGCACCCCCACCGCCTGCTCCAGCAAAAACTCCTTCTCACCGAGCCAGTGATCGCCCAGAAAGTCGCCGTGATCGCTGGTGAACACGATCAATGTGTCATCCCAGCGACCGTTGCTCTGTAAAAAATCGAACAGCCGTCCGAGTTGATCATCCACCTGCTTGATCAGACCCATGTACGTAGGGATTACAGTCAGTCGTACTGAATCGCGGGAAAAGTTGAGGCTTTCCTCATGCTGGCGAAAGGCAGTGTATACGGGGTGTTTGCTGGCTTCGGAGGGCGTCGCGCGGACCGCTTCGAGAATCGATTTCGTACTGTACAAGGCGTGGTACGGCGCTGGTACGATGTAGGGCCAGTGCGGTTTGATATAGGAAAGGTGTAAACACCACGATTTCTCGCCTTGCTCGGTGATGAAGTCGATGGCTCGATTTGTAGTGTAGACAGTCTCGGAGTGTTGCTCGGGAATTCGTGCTGGCAAATTCGCATGACGCATTTGCCAGCCGCTGAGGATTTCACCGTTCTCGCCTTCGGCGGCGTTGGCCCAGTCGTGCCAGGGGTTTTTGCCGTCGAAGCCGTGTTCACGCAGGTAATGGTTATAGGGTGCGGATTCGCGCTTGTCGTCGAACAGCGGATCGTCGGGATAGATGCCGTCGTGGCGCATGTAGGGTTCAAAGCCGACTTCGTTGAGGATTTCGGCTTGTTCGCTATCGGGATTGATCGCCAGGCGTTGCAAGGCATCGATATTCGCCGTCGCGTGGGTCTTGCCGACCAAGGCGGTACGGATGCCGTGGGGGCGCAGGTAGTCGCCGATAGTCAGTTCTTCCAGCGGCAACGGCACGGCGTTCCACGCCACTTGATGGCTGCTGACATAGCGTCCGGTGTAGGCCGACATCCGCGACGGCCCGCAGATCGTGCCTTGGGTGTAGGCGCGGCTGAAACGCACACCGGCCGCAGCGAGTCGATCGATGTTGGGTGTGTGCAGGTGCGGGTGGCCGTAGCAGGACAGGTAATCGCGGCGCAGTTGATCGCACATGATGTACAGCACGTTGCGCACGGGGTTTGGCGGGGTGGGCATGGGGTTCACCGGTCAATGGGACAGGCGAGGTATTTCGCTAGGCGTGAGGGTGTTCGGCAAGTGCATTTGGGGAATGGGTTTTATGCAGGCAGTGCATCGGTGCCTGCTCGCGATAACGGTAGATCAGACAGCGAGTCCGTCCAGCGAACAGACTTCCTCATCCACCGCATCAATCGCCTTGATCTGCTCAATCATCGCCTCGGCCAACGGCGATAACCGATACCCCGCCCGGCTGACAATCCCATAACGCGTATACAGCTCCTCAAGATCATCGGCCAACCCTTCAATCCGCAAACACACCAATTCACCCTTGGCCTGGTGCAGCGCATCGGAATACGCACCGACAATCCCGATCGCATCCGAGCGCAGCACCACACTGAGCAGACTCGAGCTGTTTTCACATTCGACATTCGGGGTGAAATCCGGCCGCCCACTAAGGTCAACGATGACCTTGCGCAAGTTTGGCGGCCGAATACTCACCGCCAGCGGATAGCTCATCAATTGCTCTGCGCTGACCTTATCGAAAGCCGCCAGCGGATGCCCTGCGCGGCAACAGAAATGCCATTTACGCGGCCGCAACCGGTGCGTCAGATAATCCGGATCCGCCTCGAAGTAGCGTGTATCGGCGACAAAGAATTCGAATTCCTCGCTCATCAGTCGCTTGCTCAGGCTCTGCCAGTCATCGACCTGAAACTGCACCCGCGCTTTCGGATAGCGCCCGATGAAGCTGCCAATCGCCCGAGGAATCAAACCCGCTGCCGGCGCTGGCCCACAACCGAAGCGCAATTCCCCCGCCTCCAGCCCGTTGAACTGGCTGATCTCGTTGGCCATTTGCTGCGCGCCACTGACCAGTCGCCGCGCATGTTCGAGCAGGACCTGGCCCTGTTTGGTCGGCGGTAATTCCTTGCGTCCGCGATCAACCAACTGACAGCCAACGCTGTGTTCCAGCGCCTGAATGCTGCGGCTGAACGCCGACTGCGACAGGTTCACCGCCTGCGCGCCGGCGACGAAGCTGCGTTGTTCAGCCAGGGCGATGAAGTGACGAAGTTGGCGCAAGTCGATATGCATTTTTCACATAAAAAATATCCGGGAAATGCATTGGATATGCATTAGGTCGACTCCTTATAAAGGCAATCTCTTATGCAGTAAATATCTGTAAATACATAAATAAATAACTTAAAAGAATATGCAGCGCTGAAGATGTCTGTGTGTTTTTTGACCAGGAGCCGCGCCATGAGTCCGTTGAACCTTGCGTCACCCTTAACGCCACGACGGCTCAAACGCCTGCCTCTGGCCCTGTTGCTGGCAGGGAGCGCGAGCTGGACTCACGGTTACGCCGCCGATTCTGAAACCCCGGCACCAGTGCCGGCCGGCAAGCCTGCCGCCAACAGTTCGCAACTCGAAACCGTGACCGTCACCACCCGCCGCCGCGAGGAAAGTTCGCAGGACGTCCCGACGCCAATGAGTGTGGTCAGCGGGCAGAATCTGGAGACGCAGCGGGTCTACCGGATTCAGGATTTGCAGCAATTGGTGCCCAGCGTCAACGTCGCCTACATGCACGCACGCCAGTCCAGCGTGTCGATCCGCGGCCTTGGCAACAACCCTGCGAGCGATGGTCTTGAAGGCAGCGTTGGTCTGTACATCGACAACGTCTACCTGGGTCGTCCGGGGATGGCGGTGTTTGATTTGATGGACATCGAACAGCTCGAAGTCTTGCGTGGGCCGCAGGGCACGCTGTTCGGCAAAAACACCACCGCCGGGGTGATCAACATCAGTACCCGTGCTCCGACGTTCACCCCTGAGCGCAGCATCGAAACTTCGGTCGGCGAGGACGGTTATTTCCAGACCAAGGGCACTATTTCCGGCCCGCTCAACGATCAACTGGCCGGACGATTTTCGGCGTACCGCACTCGCAGCGACGGTGACATCAAAAACGAATACGACGGCCATGATCTCAACGGCGGCTCGCGCGAGGGCTTCCGCGCGCAACTGCTGTTCAAGCCCAACGAAGATTTCAACCTGCGCTGGATCGGCGACTACAACGAAGAGGACTCCAGCGCCGGCACCCGCGTGCTGTACAACACTGGGCCGACCATCAACGGCGTCAACCTGTACCAATCGCGCGCCAACGCGGCCGGCGCAACCCTGGTTAACGGTTCGCACCGCAAGGTCAATCTGGACAACGACCAACATGTCACCGTGCATCAGGGCGGCACCTCGGTGGAGGCCAACTGGACGCTGCCGAGCGATTTCACGCTGACCTCGATCAGTTCCTATCGCTTCTGGAATTTCACCCCGCGCAACGACGACGGCCTCAACGTGCCGGCGAGTTACAACGCCGGGGTGTCGGTGGAAGACAAACAGTATTCGCAGGAATTTCGCCTGGCCTCGCCCAAGGGTGAGTTCTTCGATTACGTGGTCGGCGCCTACTACTTCGGTTCGGATCTGGACAATAAATCCTTCGCTTATTACGGCCCACAAGCCGATATCTGGAACGGCACCGCGCGCGGTGCGCTGGCCAACGTCACCAGTGTTGGTAACGGCCATATCAAGACCGACAGCTTTGCGCTGTTCGCCCAAGGCACCTGGCACCTCAGCGAGCGACTGGATTTCACCGCCGGGGTGCGTGGCACTTATGAAGAAAAATCCGCTTGGGTCACGAGGGATGCGCCGATTGGTGGCGCTGCTGTAACAGGCGCGGCGGCCACCGCACGGCGTGGTCGTACCGGCGCTTACGATTCCGGCGACTTGAATCAGTACAGCTCCAGTCCCTCCGGGCTGCTCAATCTCAGCTATCGCATCACCGATGATGTTCTGGGCTACGCCACGTTGTCCCACGGCGAGAAATCCGGCGGGGTTAACCTCGCCGTCGGTTCTGCGCCGGTGGCCGGCGCCGATTCGCTACTGATCGGCACCGAACGCGCGAACAACGCCGAAGTCGGCTTTAAGAGCACGCTGTGGGATCACCGTCTGCAACTCAATGCCAACGTGTTCTGGACCCAGGTCAACGCTTACCAGACCAACGCCTACGACGCGGAAAATCGCGTGCAGTACCTGACCAACGCCGGTTCCGTGCGTTCGCGCGGCGTCGAGTTCGAAAGTACGGTGATCCCGTTGCGCGGTCTGACCCTGAACATCAACGGCTCCTACAACGACGTCAGCTATCTCTCGTACAAAGATGCCCCGTGCCCGCCGGAAGTCAGCCAGGCGCCGGGCGCTCCAGCGTCTTGCGACCTTAGCGGCCATCAAGTGGTCGGCGCCTCGAAATGGATCGGCAACGCCAACGGCGAATACAAATGGAATCTGGATAACGGCTTCGAACCTTACGTCACCGCCAGCTATGCGTTCCGCTCCAAAGCCGTCGGTACGGTCGAGGATTCCGACTACGGCCAGATCCCGAGTTACGCCGTGGTCAACTTCTCCACCGGCCTGCGCGGTGACTTCAATCAGGGCCAGTGGGACGTGTCGCTGTGGCTGAAAAACGCTTTCGACAAAACCTACTACACGACCCTGTGGACGGGCGGCAACGGCGGCTATGAAGGCCTGCTCGGTACACCGCGCACGCTGGGCGTCACCGGTCGCTACGACTTCTGATTCGTCACTCAAGGAGCTGCATCATGTTGCGTATCAAAACGGCTTTGCCGGTGTTGCTGTCCGGCGCAGTGCTCAGCGCCGGTGCCTTCGCCGCACCGAGTGTTTACCCGACGGGCGTCACTCGTTACGACCCGAACAAGGCGTTCAACCAGTACGTGATTTTCAGCGGCGCCGACAAGCAGACGCACCTGATCGACATGAACGGCAACGAGGTGAAAACCTGGCCACAGGCAGGTTTCCCGTCAGCGATCATCGACCCGAAACTGGTCGGCGGAGAGCGTGGGCATGTGTTGCTGCAACTGAGTGACAAGGATCCCGGCAAGCTCGGTTCGGCCGGCAATGGTCTGGGCAATCAGAGCGTCGGTGAGCTGGATTGGCACGGCAAAGTCGTCTGGCAGTGGGGTGACAAGGCCCCCGGTGGCGCGGCGCAACAGCACCATGATCAGCGCCGTTTGAGCAATGGCAACACCGTGGTGCTGGCGAACAAGGTGCACAAGGTCAAAGGCTTCAAAGTGCCCGAGGTGATCGACGATGCGATCTATGAAGTCAGTCCCGAAGGCGCGGTGAAATGGCAGTGGCTGGCCTCGGAGCATCTCAATGAATTCGGTTTCACCGCCGAGCAGTTGAAGCTGGTGCGTGCCAGTGAAAATCCGGATTACCTGCACATCAACAACCTCAGTCTGGTCGGGCCGAACAAGTGGTTCGATGCCGGTGACAAGCGCTTCAATCCAGACAACCTGCTGATTGATTCACGCAACGCCAACTTCATCGCGATCATTGATAAAAACAGCGGCAAAGTGGTTTGGCGTCTTGGCCCGAATCTGCCGCTGATCAACCCGAAAACCGCGCAGAAACTGCCGCGCCCGGTGGATCAGTTTGTCGGTCAGCATGATGCACACATAATCCCGGCCGGATTGCCTGGAGCCGGTAACTTGCTGGTGTTCGATAACCAGGGATCGGCGGGTTATCCGAACGTCACCCTTGGGCTGATTTCCGGTTCGCGAGTATTGGAAATCGATCCGCTGAAAAACGAGATTGTCTGGCAGTACAGCGCGGCGAATTCGAAGCAACCGGGTTGGGCGTTTTACAGCTCGTTTATCAGCAGCGCGCGGCGTTTGCCCAATGGCAACACGTTGATCGACGAAGGCATGAACGGGCGATTTTTCCAGGTGACAACCAGCGGTGAAAACGTCTGGGAGTACGTCAGCCCCTATCTCGGCAAGGCGCCGGGCAGCGACGCGATCAGCAACTGGGTGTATCGGGCGCTGCCTGTGAGTTATGACTGGGTGCCAACGGGCACACCACGCTCCGAGACGGCGGTTAATGCCCCGGTTGTCGGTGTGCAGCAAACCAATGCCAGTCGTTAGTTGAAATGGAATTAGTGCTCGAACGAACGGCGATAAGTTATGACCGGGTTGAACAGTGCATATTGCAATTTAGTTAGTAGCTCGCGTGGACAATAATTGAATGTCCAACCATCCTGACTGTCGTGAGTTTCCAGGAGGAAACTTGCTCTCATCGGAAGACACTTATCCAACGATAAAGGAAATCTCGTTATGTCGAGCATTAATGGCAATTATGTAAACGATAACGCTGGCGCCAAACTGACGATTACCGATGGCAACGATTCCAACGGCACCTTCAGCGGAAAATTCAGCCAGAATGGCGTGAATTACGACATCGCTTACGGTCACTACCATTTTCAAAACAGCACCGGGCAGCCTACGATCATCACGTTCGCGGCGTTGAATGAAGGCACAGGCTATCAGTCCTGGACACTGTTCTCGCCGGATCACAATTACTCGAAAGTTCGTGCGGTTGGTTCGCGCACCAACTTTGACGGTGATGTTGTTGGCCTGGCAGGGGAGTTCCTCAAGCAATAACAGTTGATTAAACAAAAAGGCCGGTGCGCGAAAGTGCCCGGCCTTTTTGCTGTTTCTGGAAAATAATAATCAACTATCTACTTCGTATTAGTCGTCCTGCAAAACCGGGTCAGGCGAATTTGATGCGTTGCATGAATACTTTCAATGCCTGAAAAGCATGCGCTTTTTCACGCATCGCTGCAGCCCGCGTGGCGCGTGGCGTTGGCAGAATTGATCAATTTGTATATTCCATAATGACCTATGCATAACGTTAAAGATTACTTTCGGAGATAAGCGTCAAGCCCAATGATTCACCCATCGATTCGCCGTGGGGGATTCAACAAAACGGTTGATCGGCAGTTTTTGTAGAGAACGCAAAAAGACCGCAGGGAGTGAATCAATGGGCAATGTCCAGACCGCCGCCAGCGCAGAGGAATTGCTGTGGCGTCAGACGCCGGGTGGCGAATTGGTCGATCTCGGCCGGCCGCATCGTGTGCCGTTGGGGCAGTTGCGTTTGCAGCGTGCGCCCAAAGGCATTCTGAGTCGGCGCGAAACAATTCTGCTTGGCGTGCTCGCGCTGGTGGTGCATGGCGCGGTGATCTACTGGATCAGCCAGAAACCGACGCCAGTGCTGCCAATCGTGCCGCCGGAAATTCCGCCGATGACCATCGAGTTCTCGCGCCCGGCACCGCCAGCGCCACCGGTTGTCGAGCCGCCGCCACCTGCGCCTGTGGTTGAGCCACCGCCGCCGGTGGAGGACGAACTGGCGGTAAAACCGCCGCCGCCAAAACCCGTTCCGAAACCCAAACCGGTGGTTAAACAGGCACCCAAACCAGCACCGAAAGCGGTCGAGCAACCACCGACGCCGCCACAACCGGCAGCCCCGGTTGCAGCCCCTGCGCCACCTGCTCCACCCGCGCCGGCACCGGTAACCCCGGCCTCAGCGAATGCTGCATACCTGAAAAACCCGGCACCGGAATACCCGTCGCTGGCCCAGCGTCGCGGTTGGGAAGGCACGGTGTTGCTGCGCGTACATGTGCTTGCCAGCGGTAAACCGGGCGAGATCCAGATAGCCAAAAGCAGTGGCCGGCAACAGCTCGACGACGCGGCGCTGAACGCCGTGAAGCGTTGGAGTTTCGTTCCGGCCAAGCAAGGTGATGTGGCCCAGGACGGCTGGGTCAGCGTGCCCATCGATTTCAAGATTCATTAAACCGAAACCAAATTCGCGCGAAACGTTTACACGAGGGAATACATCATGACGTTACTGGCATCTCCACTGGAATCCATCGAAAGCGCGGTGATCTGGCTGCTGGTGGTTTTTTCCGTCGCCACTTGGGGGCTGGCATTGCTCAAGGCTTGGCAGTTCGGGCGTCTGAAGGCGCAGGATCGGCGTTTTCATAAGCGTTTCTGGGCGGCGTCGAGTCTCGATTCAGCCGCTGAATTGAGCGAGACCCAACCCGGCGCAGCCGCGCGAGTAGCACAGGCCGGTTACGCGGCGATTCAGGTGGGCGAGACGCCACAGGCCAATGATTTGAGCCAGGCGATCAACCATCAGGATCGCCTCGAGCGCGCATTGCGTCAGCAGATCGTTCGCGAACGCCGTTCGCTGGAAACGGGCCTGGCGGTGGTCGCGAGTATTGGCAGTACGTCGCCGTTCATTGGTTTGTTCGGCACGGTGTGGGGAATCATGGAAGCGTTGAAAGGCATCAGCGCCGCAGGTTCGGCGAGCCTGGAAACGGTCGCCGGGCCGATTGGTGCAGCATTGGTCGCCACGGGTGTGGGGATCGCCGTCGCGGTGCCGGCGGTGCTGGTTTACAACTACTTTTTGCGTCGGTTGAAACTGACGGCGGCGGATCTGGATGACTTCGCCCACGACTTCTACAGCCTGGCGCAGAAGAGTGCGTTCCGCGTGTTGATCCACCCGACGGCGCACAAGGTCGCAACGCCGGGCAACGCAGCAAAAGTGAAGGAGGCGTCCTGATATGGCCTTCTCCACGCAAGACAGTGATGAGGTACTCAGCGAGATCAACGTAACGCCGCTGGTGGATGTGATGCTGGTGCTGCTGGTGGTGTTTATCGTCACCGCACCGCTGCTGACCAACGCTATCCCGATCAACCTGCCGAAGACCGAAGCGGTGGCGCCGGTCGAGCAGAAGGATCCGCTGGTGGTGAGCATCGATGGTGCCGGCAAACTGTTTATCAACAAGGATGAGATTCAGCCGGACTTGCTGGAATTCAACCTCAAGTCAGCCAAGGCCAAGGACCCGGAAGTGCGCGTGCAATTGCAGGCCGATGACGGGGTGAACTACGGCGAAGTGGCGCGGGCGATGGCTTCGATTGAACGGGCGGGGATTACCAAGTTGTCGGTGATTACTGCGCGGTGACAGATTCAACGTTTTTCCGGGGCCGTCTCCTTGGCAGGGTGCGGCCCTTTTTTTATTTCTGGCATTAGAAGCAAAGCCCTCACCCTAGCCCTCCCGAAACGTCGGACCGCCCAGAGGGAGAGGGGACTGACCGCGTTGTTTGGCCGCTATACGCCGATCTGAAATATCCAGTCGAACTCCAAATCTGAAAACCGCATAGATCGGCTCCCTTTCCCCCTCGCCCCCTTGGGGGAGAGGGCTGGGGTGAGGGGGAAAGGATCTAAAGTCATACACAATACTCATATTCAATTCAGATCTTAATAAATAGCTTCTTATTCCTTAACGAATATAAATCCCCTCCCTATACTCGTCCAGGAACAGACACGACGCAGGAGAGCTCCCCATGCGCAACGAATCAATCCGCTACCTGATTGTGCCGGGCTGGCAAGGATCGCCAGAAGATCATTGGCAAAGCCACTGGCAGAACAGCCTGCCGAACAGCGCGCGGGTCGAGCAGGCCGATTGGCTGACGCCGCGTCGTGAAGACTGGGTGGCGGCACTGGCCGAGGCGATTGCCGCTGACAGCACGCCTGTCATTCTTATCGCCCACAGCCTCGGCTGCATCACCGTTGCCCATTGGGCAGCCACTGCGCCGCTGCAATATCTGCGTCAGGTGCGTGGCGCCTTGTTGGTCGCGCCGGCAGATGTCGAGCGTCCGGCGTGTGCACCGGCGCTGCGCAATTTCGCACCGATTCCGACTGATCTGCTGCCGTTTCCGAGCCAGGTCGTCAGCTCCGACAACGACGCCGCCGTGAGTGCGCCGCGCGCACTGGAGCTGGCGCGCAACTGGGGTGCCGAGGCGGGAATTCTCGCCGGTGCCGGACACATCAACGTCAAGTCCGGGCATCAGCGTTGGGAGCAGGGTTTTGCTTATCTCTATCGCCTGCAAAACCGTATGGAACACCACGCCCGCCGCCGCGCCTGACCTTTTTTCTTTCAACGCCCCCGTCTGCCGGCGGTTTTGGGCGGGAGCCTGCCATGAGTTTCGAAACCTTCGGTCAGCCGTTGCTGACCTTTCCCGATGCGGAAAAAAGCCCCCTGAGCATTCGCGCCAAGGCGCTGGTGTTCGTCGATCCGCGCTCGCGTCAACTGCGTGAGGAGCTCGAGCAACTGGCGCCGCGCTCGACTTCGGTATTGATCCGTGGCGAGACCGGTACGGGTAAAGAACTGCTCGCCCGGCACATCCATCGCGCCAGTGACCGCAGCGGTCTGTTCGTTTCGGTCAATTGCGGGGCGATCAGCCCGACCTACGCTGATGCCGAGCTGTTCGGCTACGCTGCCGGCAGTTACAGCGGCTCGGCCAGCAGCCGTGCAGGCTGGTTCGGTTCGGCCAACGGCGGTACCTTGTATCTGGATGAAATCGGCGACTTGCCGTTGCCAATCCAGATCAAATTGCTTGCCGCGTTGGAGAACCACGAAGTCACCCGTGTCGGTGCGCATCAACCGAGTCCTGTGGATGTGCGCCTGGTCGCGGCGACCAGTATCGATCTGGCGCAAGCAGTGGACGCCGGGAAATTCCACGAGCGGCTTTATCACTACCTCAGCGAAGGGCAACTGGAACTGCCCGCCTTGCGCGCACGCATCGGCGACATTCTTTCGCTGGCCGAGTACTTCCTTGGCATCTATAGCCAGCGCCTCGACCTGCCCGTGCCGCTGATCAGCGAAGCCGCGCAGCACGTGCTCGAACAACACAGCTGGCCGGGTAACACTCGAGAGCTGGAAAACGTCATTCATTTTGCCTTGCTGGTGAGTGCTGGCGACGAGATTCTGCCGGAGCACCTGAATCTGCCCGAGGTGTCTGGCCCGCAGCTTCAGATCGAGCGGCTGGTTGCACAAATCAACATCGGCGGCAGCGTCGATGAGCGTAAGGCATTGAAAGATTTGCTGATTCGGTTAAGCGATGGTTTGTAAACGGTTTGTTCAACATGAACAAAATGGAATATGAAGCTGAATAAACGTTATTGTCCGGGAATAAAAAATCACGGTATTGTCCGACCCACGCCAGCGATATCACTTCACTGGCACACGTATTAATGCCGTCGTCGATGACGACCGTGATTTTCGATAAGGACACTGCATGAAAAAGGTTCTGTTGTTTACCGCATTGGCGGCTGCTCTGACTGCTTCCCTGGCCAATGCCGGCGAGAAACTGGTGGTTGCTGCGACCCCGGTGCCGCACGCTGAAATCCTTGAGCTGATCAAACCGACCCTGGCCAAAGAAGGCGTGGATCTGGAAATCAAAGTGTTTACCGACTACGTTCAGCCGAACGTACAGGTCGGTGAGAAGCGTCTGGACGCCAACTACTTCCAGACCCTGCCGTACCTGAACAGCTTCAACCTGGGCAAATACAAGGACGACAAGTCCAAGTACCTGGTGACTGTGCAGGGCGTACACGTTGAACCGTTCGGTGGTTACTCGAGCAAGTACAAGACCCTGGCTGAACTGCCGGACGGCGCGACCATCGCCATCCCGAACGAAGGCAGCAACAGCGGCCGTGCGCTGATCCTGCTGCAGAAAGCTGGCCTGATCGAGCTGAAAGACCCGAAAAACGCGCTGGCAACGCCAAAAGACATCGCCAAGAACCCGCACAACTTCAAGTTCAAGGAACTGGAGTCGGCCCTGCTGCCACGCGTTCTGAAAGAAGTTGATCTGGACATGATCAACACCAACTACGCGCTGGAAGCCAAACTGAATCCGCAGAAAGATGCGCTGGTGATTGAAGGCGCTGACTCGCCGTACGTGAACTTCCTGGTGGCCCGTGAGGACAACAAGAACAGCGACGCGATCCAGAAACTGGCCAAAGCCCTGACCAGCCCGGAAGTCAAAGCGTTCATCGAGAAGAAGTACAACGGCGCGGTACTGCCGGCGTTCTGATCTGACGCTTGAACCACCCCCTTCAAGGTGTGAAAACGCCGATGGCCAGTGATGGGCATCGGCGTTTTTGTGTGTGCGTTGAAAAGCCCCTCACCCTAGCCCTCTCCCAGAGGGAGAGGGGACTGATTGGGGGATGCTGTAGAAGTACGCCGACGTGAAAGATCTCTGCCGAATCCATAATCGACTCGATCTTTCAGGTCGATGTAAAACGCCAGACACCACGGTCGGCTCCCTCTCCCTCCGGGAGAGGGCTGGGGTGAGGGGACTGATTGGGGGATGCTGTAGAGGTACGCCGATGTGAAAGATCTCTGCCGAATCCTTAATCGACTCGATTTTTCAGGTCGATGTAAAACGCCAGATACCGCGGTCGGCCCCCTCGCCCTCCGGGAGAGGGCTGGGGTGAGGGGACTGATCGGGGGATGCTGTAGAAGTACGCCGACGTGAAAGATCTCTGCCGAATCCATAATCGACTCGGTCTTTCAGGTCGATGTATGACGCAAGACACCTCGGTTAGCTCCCTCTCCCTCCGGGAGAGGGCTGGGGTGAGGGGTTTTTGACTTACGCTGCAGCCTTCAACGCCCGCCTCAACGCCACCAACAATTTCACAATCTCTTGCGGATCCAGTCGCTGCGGCACTTTTACGTCCATGTTCTCTTCCTTGTTATGAGTTTGGCCGGGGGAGTCTGGCCAAAAGCTGTTCGTCCTTGGAGGGCTTTCGTGAAAAAAAGATCCGTCCTACAGCGCAAAGGAAAATAGCCTTCTTATTCCTTCCCGGCAAACCCACAAGATAGTTTTTTGGGTGATATCAATATGCTTTAACGGTATTTAAATTCTTGTTTTTATACCTATAAAGTCGGTGCTTGCCGGACAGCCATCCGCTGTCCTTGGACTGCACCACCGTCGCTTACCGAGCGGCGTCCAGGACGTTTCATGACCTTCGATTACGCATTTATCCTCAGCACCCTGCCGGCGTTTCTCAAAGCCGTGGGCGTGACGCTGCAGGTCGGATTTATCGCTATCGGTACTTCGTTGCTGGTGGCGCTGCTTAACGCGACCATTCTGGTGTTCCGCACGCCGTACCTGCAAAAACTGGTGGGCCTGTATGTGGAACTGGCGCGCAACACGCCGCTGCTGATCCAGCTGTTTTTCGTCTACTTCGCCTTGCCGGCCGTGGGGATCCAGGTGTCCGGTTTCACCGCCGCGATCATCACCATGACCTTCCTCGGCGGCGCCTACCTCACCGAAGTGCTGCGTGCCGGCGTCGATGCGGTGCCGCTGGCGCAACTGGAATCAGGGCGCTCTATCGGTCTGTCCCACGGCCAATTGCTGCGCTATGTGATCCTGCCGCAAGCGGGGATCCTCAGCCTGCCGTCGTTGTTCGCCAATTTCATTTTCCTGCTCAAGGAAACCACTGTGGTCTCGGCGGTGGCGGTGCCGGAAATTCTCTACACGACCAAGAGCTACATCGCGCTCTATTACAAAACCTACGAAATGCTCGCCGTGCTGACGCTGATCTGCGTGCTGCTGTTCTTGCCGCTGTCGCTGTTGCTCAGCCGTTTGGAAAGGAGGCTCCAGCATGGCCAGTTCGGGTCTTGAGTTGCTTTGGGTGTCGTTGCCGCAACTGGCCAAAGGCGCCGGACAAACCTTGTCGATCTCTTTTCTGGGCATTGCCATCAGCACTGTCGGCGGCGTGCTCTACGGCGTATTGCGCACGCTCAATATCACGTGGCTGAACGCGATTCTGAGGGTGTATCTGGAGCTGTTCCGGGCGATCCCGGTGCTGGTCTGGTTGTATCTGTTGTTCTTCGGTTTGCCGATTTTCTTCGGCCTGAGCATTCCCAGCTTCTGGTGCGCGGTGCTGGTGCTATCGCTGTGGGGCGCCAGCGAGGTCGGCGAAGTGGCGCGCGGAGCCCTGCATTCGTTACCACGCGGCCAGCGTGAAGCGGGGCTGTCGATTGGTTTGAACGCCGCGCAACTCTACGGTTACGTGTTGCTGCCACAAGCGCTGAAACGCATGACGCCGCCGACCATCAACGTCTACACGCGGATCATCAAGACCAGCTCGCTGGCGGTGCTCATCGGTGTGGTCGATGTGATCAAGGTCGGCCAACAGATCATCGAGCGCACTTACGAATCGGTGCTGATCTACGGCGCACTGTTTCTGTTTTTCTTTTTGATCTGCTACCCGCTGTCGGCCGCCTCGCGCGTGCTGGAGCGGCGCTGGACGCAAGCATGAGCGCATTGATCGAGTTTCACGGTTTCAACAAATTCTACGGCGAGCAGCAGGTGCTCAACGGCATCGACCTGCAGGTGCAGAGCGGCGAAGTGATCGTCATCCTCGGCCCCAGCGGTTGCGGCAAAAGCACCTTGTTGCGTTGCCTCAATGGCCTGGAAGAGGCCCACAGCGGCAGCCTGAAGTTTCTCGGCCGTGAGCTGCTGGACAAGGCCACCGACTGGCGCGAGATCCGTCAGCAGATCGGTATGGTGTTCCAGAGTTATCACCTGTTCCCGCACATGAGTGTGCTCGACAACCTGCTGCTCGGCCCGCTCAAGGTGCAGAAGCGCCAGCGCCGTGAAGCCCAGCAACAAGCCGAAGCGCTGCTTGAGCGCGTGGGACTTTTGGACAAGCGCGATGCTTTCCCGCGTCAGCTCTCCGGCGGCCAGCAGCAACGCATCGCCATCGTCCGCTCGTTGTGCATGAACCCGCGCGTGATGCTCTTCGACGAGGTCACCGCCGCCCTCGACCCGGAGATGGTCAAAGAAGTTTTGCAGGTCATTCAGGGCCTCGCTCGCGAAGGCATGACCCTGTTGATCGTCACGCATGAAATGGCCTTCGCCCGCGCGGTGGCCGACCGCATCGTGTTCATGGATGCCGGGCGCATCCTTGAACAGAACCCGCCCGAGATTTTCTTTACGAACCCGCAAACCGCACGCGCGCAGCAGTTTCTGGAGAAGTTCTCCTTCGTGGCAACACTGCCGAAAACGAATCCGACAAAGGAACTGGAACTGTTATGAAAACTGCCGCTTTTTTACTGCCCCTGCTCAGCCTCGCCTTGCTTGCCGGTTGCAGCAAGACCGAAGAACCGCCGAAGCCGAAAGTCGCCAGCGAAAGCACCGCGCCGGCCGGTTATCTGGACAAGATCAAGGCCCGCGACAAGTTGATTGTCGGCGTGTTCACCGACAAGCCACCGTTCGGTTTTGTCGATGAAGCTGGGCGCTACGTCGGCTTTGATACTGATATCGGCCGGCGTTTCGCCAAGGATCTGCTCGGTGATGAAAACAAGGTCGAGTTCGTTGCCGTTGAGCCGGCGAGCCGTATTCCGTTCCTGCAAAGCGACAAGGTCGACCTGATCCTCGCCAACATGACTGTGACGCCGGAGCGCAAGGAAGCGGTGGAATTCACCAACCCGAACCTCAAGGTTGCGGTGCAGGCGTTGGTGCCGCAAAGCAGCTCGGTGAAAAACCTTGATGACCTGGCGACCCGCACCACCATCGTTACTACCGGCACGACTGCTGATATCTGGCTGACCAAGAATCATCCGGACTGGAAACTGCTGAAGTTCGAGAAAAACTCCGAATCGCTGCAAGCTTTGGCCAACGGTCGTGGTGATGCTTATGCACAGGACAACCTGGTGCTGTTCAGCTGGACCAAGCAGAACCCGGGCTATCGCGTGCTCGATGAAAAGCTCGGTGCTGAAGCGCCGATTGCGCCGGCGGTGAAGAAGGGCAATATCGAGTTGCGTGACTGGGTGAATACTGAGCTGGCCAAGCTGGGTGAGGAGAAGTATCTGCTCAAGCTGTACGACCAATATGTGCGTAAAGAGCTGAGTGATGACACCAAGCCTGAGAGTGTGATTGTCGAGGGCGGCAAGTGGCAGGGGTGATTGCCTGTTGAATCGGTGGTGAGGCCTGCCCCTCACCCCAGCCCTCTCCCGAAGGAGAGGGAGCCGACCGAGGTGTCTTGCATCAGACATCGACCTGCGGAACCGAGTCGATTATGGATTCACAGATGCATTTCGCGTCGGCGTCACTTCGACTTTGGATTCACAGATGCATTTTCACGTCGGCGTCACTCTTGAGCATCCCCCAATCAGTCCCCTCTCCCTCTGGGAGAGGGTTAGGGTGAGGGGCTTTTGCCTGAATCACTCAATCCGGCCAGTTCCACGCCGGCTCATCCAGCACCCGCTGGCCGACAATCCCGGTCTGCCCCAGGGTTTTCTCCAGCACAATGCAATTGCACTCGGGATCTTCCTGCAACGCCGAAATCAACCGCCGTGCATGGGAC
Organism: Pseudomonas sp. MC6; assembly: GCF_054790575.1. Classification (NCBI taxonomy): domain Bacteria; kingdom Pseudomonadati; phylum Pseudomonadota; class Gammaproteobacteria; order Pseudomonadales; family Pseudomonadaceae; genus Pseudomonas; species Pseudomonas sp. MC6. The sequence continues at coordinate 4,792,653 of NZ_CP186504.1, read as the reverse complement.
ACCACCCACACCTGACACTGCTCCGACGCACGAATGATCAACCGCGCCAACGCCGGCAGCAGATCCGGGTGCAGGCTGGTTTCCGGTTCGTTCAGCACCATCAGCGACGGCGGCCTCGGCGTCAGCAGCGCCGCGACCAACAATAGATAGCGCAACGTCCCGTCCGACAGCTCCGCCGCCGACAATGGCCGCAGCAAACCTTCCTGATAAAACTCGATGGCAAAACGTCCACCGGCCTGCGCTTCGATATGCACCCGCGCGCCAGGAAATGCATCGATAATCGCCGCCCGCATCGCGTCGCCATCACCAATCTCGATGATGGTCTGCAACGCCGCCGCCAGATCCCGCCCATCGTGATGCAGCACTGGCGTGCGCGTACCCAGTTGCGGTTGGCGCACCGGCGCATCGGCATCGCTGCGAAAGTGATCATAAAAGCGCCAGCGACGAATGAACTCGCGCATCTGAAACACTTCCGGCGAGCTGCGCAGGCTGCCAACCTGATCGAACAGGCTGTCAAAGTTCGGCGTGTGTTGTGCCAGCACATCCCATTTGCGCTCGGCGCGTGCGCGGATCATCGGGCCGTCACGATCCACCAGCAGGCTGGCGGGGCGGTAAAGCGCGCCGGCCCAGATGCATTCGCGCTTGATCTGCGGGTCGAGGCTGAAGCGCGAGGGAATTGGCCGGGAATGTTCGGGTAGCATGAAATGCCCGTTGGAATCGGGCAGCCCGAGGCTGATCGAATAACTGAAGTCTTCTCCGGCAAACCCCAGGCGCAGCCGCTTCACACCCTGACGCACCGTCGACTGAATGGGCACTTCGCCGTTGCGCATGCGCCGGCTGATGGTTTCCGGCCCGGCCCAGAAGGTCGACTCCAGCCCACCCTCACGGGCCAGCGCATTGACTACGCCACCCTGAGCGGTTTCCGCCAGCAGACGCAAGGCCCGGTAGAGGTTGGACTTGCCGCTACCGTTGGGGCCGGTGATCAGGTTGAGCCGGCCGAGCGGGATCACCAGTTTGTTGATCGAACGGTAATTGGCCACTGCCAGAGTGTTGAGCATGGAATTCCTTCTCTTGAGACGCTTATTGTAGGAGCTGCCGCAGGCTGCGATCTTTTGATGTTGTTTTTAAAAGATCAAAAGATCGCAGCCTGCGGCAGCTCCTACAGGAAAACATGGGGGACGAACGGGCGAACGTTGAACCCTGTTCTAAGCTCACAGTCGTATCGTCACTTGCACGTTCGTACACAGGAAGGAGTCTGCATGGCGAGTCCCGGTTTGAAAACAGCGGTCATGCTGAGTCTGTTCACTTTGCTGACCGCATGCGGCGAGAAAAAAGCTCCTGAGGAATACCTGCCCAGGGTCTTCGTACAGGAAGTGAAACCCACGGATTACGCGGCTGCGGTGACATTGACCGGTGACGTGCAGGCGCGCGTGCAGACTGAACTGTCGTTCCGCGTCGGCGGCAAGATCATTCAGCGCATGGTCGATGTCGGTGACCGGGTTACGGCCAAACAGGTGCTGGCCAAACTCGACCCCAAGGATTTGCAGACTAACGTCGATTCCGCCCAGGCCCAGGTCGTCGCCGAACAAGCGCGGGTCAAACAGAGCGCCGCGGCGTTCGTGCGCCAGCAAAAACTCCTGCCCAAGGGCTACACCAGCCAGAGCGAGTACGATTCCGCCCAAGCCGCGTTGCGCAGCAGCCAAAGCGCCTTGAGCGCGGCGCAGGCGCAATTGGCCAACGCCAAGGACCAGCTTAGCTACACCGCGCTGATTGCCGATGCCCCGGGCGTGATCACCGAGCGTCAGGCCGAAGTCGGCCAAGTGGTGCAGGCCACCGCGCCGATTTTCAGTCTGGCCCGCGACGGCGACCGTGACGCGGTGTTCAACGTCTACGAATCGCTGCTGGCCGAGCGTCCTGCGGATCCCTCGATCGTCGTCAGTCTGCTCGATAACCCTGCCATCAAAACCACCGGCACGGTGCGTGAAATCACCCCGGCGGTGTCAGCGCAGTCCGGCACGGTGCAAGTCAAAGTCAGCCTCGACAGCCTGCCCCAAGGGATGCAGTTGGGCTCGGTGGTCAGCGCCACCGCCAAGGGCAGCGGCAAGTCAGCAGTCGAATTGCCATGGTCGGCGCTGACGAAAAACATCAGTGATCCGGCGGTGTGGATGGTCGACGATAAAGGTGAAGCGCAGTTGCACAACGTGACCGTCGGCCGCTACCTGATCGGCAAGGTCATCATCAGCGAAGGCCTCAAGGGCGGGGAGAAAGTCATTGTCGCCGGTGGGCAGTTGCTGCATCCCGGCATGAAAGTCGAAATCGCTGAAAACACCTACAAGGATCTGCAACCGGGAGCACAGCCATGAAGCGTCTGGGGCTGTTGTCCGTGGGTGTGTTGCTGGCGGCCTGCTCAAAAAGCGAGCCACCTCCGGAGCCGGTACGTCCGGTGTTATCGGTCAAGGTTCAGGCATTGAGCGAGGAAAGCCTGGGGCGTTTCGCCGGCAGCATCCAGGCGCGTTATGAAAGCAACACCGGTTTCCGCGTCGGTGGCCGCATCGCCAGCCGCAACGTCGATGTCGGAACCGAAGTGCAAAAGGGCACGCTGCTCGCCACCCTCGATCCGTCTGATCAGCAGAATCAATTGCGTTCGGCCCAGGGCGACCTGGCCAGGGTTCAGGCGCAACTGATCAATGCCCAGGCCAATGCCCGCCGTCAGCAGGCGCTGTTCGATCGTGGCGTAGGGGCGCAGGCACAACTGGACATCGCCACCACAGACTTGAAAACCACCCAGGCCTCGCTGGACCAGGCACGGGCGGCGGTCAATCAAAGCAAGGACCAGCTCGGCTATACCGAACTGCGTTCCGACCATAAAGCCGTGGTCACCGCGTGGAACGCCGAAGCTGGGCAAGTGGTGACGGCGGGCCAGCAGGTCGTGACTCTGGCGCAACCGGACATCAAGGAAGCGGTGATCGATCTGCCCGACACCCTGGTCGATCAGATTCCTTCCGACGTGGTGTTTCTGGTGGCCGGGCAACTCGACCCGAGCATCAACACCACGGCAACCCTTCGCGAGATCGAACCGCAGGCGCAAAGCGCCACGCGTACTCGTCGGGCACGCCTGACGCTGGCCGAGACACCGGACGGTTTCCGCCTCGGCACGGCGATCAGCGTGACCCTCAGTTCGGCGATCAAACCGCGCATCGAATTGCCGGCTACCGCTTTGCAGGAGGTCGACGGCAAACCACGGATCTGGGTCATCGACACCCAGAGCAAAACCGTCAGCCCCCGCGACGTCAGCGTGATCAGCCGCACCGACAGCAGCGTAGTGCTCGCGGGCGGCGTGAAGAACGGCGAGCGCGTGGTCAGCGCCGGCGTCAACAGCCTCAAACCCGGACAATCGGTAAAACTTGACGAGGACAGTCAATGAAAGGCTCTTTCAACCTCTCCGAATGGGCCCTCAAGCATCAGTCATTCGTCTGGTACCTGATGTTCGTCGCGTTGCTGATGGGCGTGTTCTCGTACTTCAATCTGGGCCGCGAAGAAGACCCGTCGTTCACCATCAAAACCATGGTGATCCAGACCAAATGGCCGGGCGCGACCCAGGAAGAAACCCTCGCGCAGGTCACCGACCGCATCGAGAAAAAACTCGAAGAGCTCGACTCCCTCGACTACGTGAAAAGTTACACGCGCCCCGGCGAATCGACGGTGTACGTGTACCTGCGCGACACCACCAGTGCCAAGGACATCCCGGAAATCTGGTACCAGGTGCGCAAGAAGATCGACGACATTCGCGGGCAGTTCCCCCAAGGTATTCAAGGGCCCGGGTTCAACGACGAGTTCGGTGATGTGTTCGGCTCGGTCTACGCCTTCACCGCCGACGGCCTGACCATGCGCCAGTTGCGCGATTACGTAGAACAGGCGCGGGCCGAGATCCGCAATGTGCCGGGGCTGGGCAAGATCGAAATGATCGGCCAGCAGGACGAAGTGATTTATCTGAACTTCTCTATCCGCAAACTGGCGGCGTTGGGTATCGATCAGCGTCAGGTTGTGCAGAGCCTGCAATCGCAGAACGCCGTGACCCCGGCCGGTGTGATCGAGGCCGGGCCTGAGCGGATTTCCGTGCGCACTTCCGGGCAGTTCGCCTCGGAAAAGGATCTGGCCGAGGTCAATCTCAAGCTCAACGACCGTTTCTATCGTTTGGCTGACATCGCCGACATCACTCGCGGCTACACCGATCCGGCTACTCCGGAGTTCCGCTTTGACGGCAAACCGGCCATCGGTCTGGCGATTGCCATGCAGAAGGGCGGCAACGTTCAGGAGTTCGGCAAGGCGTTGCACCAGCGCATCGATGAACTGACCGCAGACTTGCCGGTTGGCGTGGGTGTGCACACCGTGTCCGATCAGGCGGTGGTGGTGGAAGAAGCGGTCGGTGGCTTTACCAGTGCCCTGTTCGAGGCGGTGATCATCGTGCTGGTGGTCAGCTTCATCAGCCTCGGCGTGCGCGCCGGCCTGGTGGTGGCGTGCTCGATTCCGCTGGTGCTGGCGATGGTGTTTGTGTTCATGGAATACAGTGGCATCACCATGCAGCGGATTTCTCTCGGCGCACTGATCATCGCCCTCGGCCTGTTGGTGGACGACGCGATGATCACCGTGGAGATGATGGTCACGCGCCTGGAAATGGGCGAGACCCGCGAGCAGGCCGCGACGTTCGCCTACACCTCGACGGCGTTCCCGATGCTCACCGGTACGCTGGTGACCGTCGCGGGTTTTGTGCCCATCGGCCTCAATGCCAGCTCCGCCGGTGAGTACACCTTCACCCTGTTCGCGGTGATTGCAGTGGCGATGCTGGTTTCGTGGGTGGTGGCGGTGTTCTTCGCTCCGGTGATCGGCGTGCACATTCTCAGCGCCAACGTGAAACCCCATGAGGCCGAGCCGGGCCGCGTCGGGCGTGCGTTCAATGGCGGTCTGTTGTGGGCGATGCGCAATCGCTGGTGGGCGATCGGTATCACCGTGCTGCTGTTTGCCCTGTCGATTTTTTGCATGCGCTTTGTGCAGAACCAGTTCTTCCCGGCATCGGACCGCCCGGAAATTCTCGTCGATCTCAACCTGCCACAAAACGCCTCCATCGACGAAACACGCAAGGCCGTCGACAAGCTGGAAGAAACCCTCAAAGGCGACCCGGACATCGTGCGCTGGAGTACCTACATCGGTCAGGGCGCGATCCGTTTCTACCTGCCGCTCGACCAGCAATTGCAAAACCCGTACTACGCACAACTGGTGATCGTCAGCAAAGACTTCGAGGCCCGTGAGGCATTGAGTCAGCGTCTGCGCGAGCGCTTGCACAAGGACTTCGTCGGCATCGGCAGTTACGTCCAGGCGCTGGAAATGGGCCCGCCGGTGGGGCGGCCGATCCAGTACCGGGTCAGTGGCAAGGACATCGATCAAGTGCGCAAGCACGCCATCGATCTGGCCACCGAACTGGACAAGAACCCGCACATCGGCGAGATCATTTACGACTGGAACGAGCCGGGCAAAGTCCTGCGCATCGACATCGCCCAGGACAAGGCACGGCAGCTCGGGCTGTCCTCCGAAGACGTGGCGAACCTGATGAACAGTATTGTCAGTGGCGCGCCTCTGACCCAGGTCAACGACGACATCTACCTGATCAACGTGGTCGGCCGGGCGGTGAATTCGGAGCGCGGTACGCCGGAAACCCTGCAGAATCTGCAGATCGTTACGCCCAACGGCACATCGATTCCGTTACTGGCGTTCGCCACTGTGCGCTATGAGCTGGAACAGCCGCTGGTGTGGCGTCGCGACCGCTTGCCGACCATCACCATCAAGGCTTCGGTGCGCGACGAGATCCAGCCGACCGATCTGGTGAAACTGCTCAAGCCGTCGATTGATGCCTTCGCTGACAAACTGCCAGTGGGCTACAAAGTCGCCACCGGCGGTACGGTCGAGGAAAGCGGCAAGGCGCAGGGGCCGATTGCCAAGGTCTTGCCGTTGATGCTGTTTTTGATGGCGACGTTCCTGATGATCCAGTTGCACAGCGTGCAGAAGATGTTCCTCGTCGCGAGTGTCGCGCCGCTGGGACTGATCGGCGTCGTACTGGCGTTGGTGCCGACCGGTACGCCGATGGGCTTCGTGGCGATCCTGGGGATTCTGGCGCTGATCGGCATCATTATCCGCAACTCGGTGATTCTGGTGACGCAGATCGATGAGTTCGAGAAGAAGGGCTATGCGCCGTGGGATGCAGTGGTGGAGGCGACCGAGCATCGGCGTCGGCCGATCCTGCTGACCGCCGCTGCGGCAAGCATGGGCATGATCCCGATTGCTCGCGAAGTGTTCTGGGGGCCGATGGCGTACGCGATGATTGGCGGGATTGTGGTCGCGACGTTGCTGACGCTGTTGTTCCTGCCGGCGCTGTATGTGGCCTGGTACAAGATTCGCGAGCCGAAGAAGGACGCTTCGTCATCGACCCACTGAGGGAGCTTGTTACACCTTTGGGAACGGTCTGACTTACAACCGTGATGCATTGCGTTACCGTCCTTCCTCCATGTGGAGGAGGGACGCCTGATGTCGACGGTCACTTGCTGGCTGCGCCAACTGCTGTTAATGGCCGGCTTGTGCCTGTCGCCCGCATCGCTGGCTGAAACGCTGCTGCAAAACCCGCTGTGGCGCGTACAGCTCGACCCCGCAACCCTCGCTGTGCGAGCTACTCCGGCCAACGGCGCGACTGTGCAGGCCTCGACGGGTGTCGCCGCGCACAGGGTCAGCAACCTGGTGCAACGCGACAATCGCGTCGAATGGCAATGGGACGATGGCGCCTGGTCACTCAGCGTTGATCTCGATCAACGCGACCTGAGCTTCTCGATCACCGCAGGCGCCGCGTCTGAACTTGAGTTCTTGCGCCAGCCCGGCAATGCCATGGGCAAGGGCCTGATCTGGCCCTTGGCCGAGGGGCATTATGTGCCGCGCGGCGATCCGGTGTGGCAGACGTTTCTGGTGAGTCAAGGGGTGCTCAATGCCACTCAGGATATGAGTCTGCCGATCTGGGGTGTCGAGCATGAGGGATTCAGTCTCAACTGGTTGCTGACCAACCCCTACAACAAGCAACTGCTGTTCAGCGCTGAGGGCGATACGCTCGCGTTGTCGGTGCGGCATCAATTCACCTCACTCAAGCCGTCGACAGCGCTGACGTTCAGCCTGTTTCTGGGTGACGCCGAGCCGCTGGCCGGTGCCAAGCGCTATCGACAATGGTTGATCGACACCGGTCGTCACGAAAGCCTGAGCCGCAAGCTTGAGAAAACACCGGCGTCGCGAAAGCTGTTGGGCGCCAGTCATGTCTACCTGTGGGGTAACGATCTGCTGGGGCAAAAGGATGTGCGGAACTGGCCGGCGTTGCTTGGCAAGTTGCGCGGCCAGAGCCAGCTTGCCGGTGCTTTGCGAGGCGCGATGGAGCGTGAGGCCTTGCAGCTGCTCGCCCACCAAACGGTGCTCAATCGTTATCAGCAAGGTGTGCTGCTGCGCAGCCTCAATCGGGCGCTGAACACTCAGGCGCGCAAAACCTGGCAAGCCCGCGCGGTGCCGGACATGCAGGCACTGGTCAACGGCTACGCCGCTCTGCGCGGGCAATTGTCCCGCGAATTCGCCGGTGCCGTCACAGCCAATCCCGAGCAATGGGGCAACACCTTGTCGCTGGATACCATTGAGCAATTGCAAAACGCCGGGCTGTCGCGCTTGTGGCTGGGTCTTGGCGAGGGATGGGAGGGCGGGCTCTGGCATCCCGAGGCGGTTCGAGCAGGCGTGCAGGCCGGTTATCTGCTTGCGCCGTATGATTCTTACGAGACGGCGCTGAGTCGGGATGAGAATCCGGACTGGACCACCGCGCATCTAGGTGACACGGCTTACCGCGAGTGCGCCATCGTGCTGGAAAATCGCACGATGAAAAGCGGCTTTCAGCAATCGGGTCATTACACCGACCCGCGTTGCGTGCGCCCTCTACTGGAGAAACGAGTCAAAGCGGTCAGCGCCGCCGCCGGTTTCAACAGCTGGTTTCTCGATGCCTACGCCACAGGCATGTTGTTCGACAGCTACCGCGCGGACGCCCCCATGACGCAGGCGCAGAATGCCGTGGGCAACGTCGCGGCGTCGCGCTGGATCAACGAAACGCTGCAATTGCCCAGCGGCTCCGAGGATGGCAATGCGACAACGGCTCAAGGCGTGCTGTTCGCCCATGGCATGCAGACACCGGTGATCGGTTGGGGCGATGCCGACATGAGTAAAAAACCGGATTCCGAATACTTTGTCGGCAAGTGGTTTCCGCCGGAGCAACCGGCCCTGTTCTTCAAATCCGTGCCAATAAAGGAACCGTTGCGGCGCATTCACTTTGATCCGGCCAGCCGTGTGCCGCTTTATCAAGCGGTGTTCCACGGTTCGCTCATCACCACTCATCACTGGTTGTTCGACAGCCTTAAACCGAGCAACACAAGGGTGGAGAACGAACTGACGCAATTGCTCTACAACGTGCCGCCGCTGTACCACCTGAGTGCGGCAACGCTGGCGCAGCGACTGCCGCTGATGGCCCGTCAGGACGCATTCTTCCGTCCGCTGCATGAGCGCCTGGCGACGCAGGCGCTGACTGGTTTCCAATGGCTGAGCGAAGATCGGCAGGTGCAGCAGACTTCATTTGAAGACGGCACTCGGCTGCTGGCCAACTTCGATCCAGCCCAGCGTGAAGTGGACGGCCAGACCTTGCCCGGCGAGAGCATCACTGTGCTGCTGCCGGAAGGTACCGTCAGCCACTACCGGGGGCAGGCAACTCTCTGACTCAGCCTTTGCGCCAGACGCTGGCCAACCACGGCTGCTGCTCGCGCGGCAGGCCGGCGGGACGGAAGTAGTGTTCCAGTTCGACGAATCCGGCGCGGGCAAGCAGCCCGCGCCAAGCCTCAAGATCGTGATACGAGCCATAGCGAGGCCCGTTCCAGCCCTCACGATTATCCCCACGCGGATTGGAGCTGAACAACACGCCACCTGGTTTCAACGCACCGTGCAATTGCTTCAATACCCGTGGCAATTCCTGCAACGGCACGTGAAAAAGCACCGCATTGGCAAAGATCCCGTCGAAGCGTTCAGCCGGCAGATCGAGCTTCAGAAAGTCCTGTTGCAGCACCTCGCAACCACTGTCCTCACGGGCCATTCGCGCGAACTCTTGGGAACCGTCCAGCCCGACGGCGATGTGACCCATACGCGTAAACGTCTGCAAATCCCGCCCCGGTCCGCAGCCGAAATCCAGAACCGTGAACGGCACCGTGCCTTGAATATGCCGCAGCAACGCATCGATGTTCTGGCTGACATCGTGGTCGCGGGTACCTTCACGGAAGTCTTCGGCCACCGAGTTGTAGTGGCCGAGGGTGGTGGCGGTGATCTGTTCGAGATCGGTGGGGGTCTGCTTCATGGTGGGGATACGCGGGCAATTGGGGTTTGCCGAATATACGCCATGAAGCGGGGCTGCTGCGCAACCCATCGCTAGCAGGCTCACTCCTACATTTGAAATGCGTTCCCCTGTAGGAGTGAGCCTGCTCGCGATAGCGGTTGTGAAGTTGCTACATGAGCCCGGCCCGGCTCAGCGCTTGTTCAATCCCCGCGCCAACCGATCCCCACCCAACTGAATCACCGCCACCAACGCCACCAGCAACACAATCACCGTCAGCATGATCTGGCTGTCAAAGCGTTGATACCCATAGCGGTAGGCGATATCCCCCAACCCGCCAGCGCCAATCGCCCCGGCCATCGCGGAAGAGTTGATCATCGTCACCAATGTGATAGTGAACCCGCCGACAATCCCCGGCAGCGCCTCCGGCAACAGCACATGCCAGACAATGTGCCAACGCCGGCAACCCATCGCCTGCGCGGCTTCGATCAAGCCATGATCAACCTCGCGCAGACTCACTTCGGCAATCCGCGCAAAGAACGGAGTTGCCGCAATCGTCAGTGGCACAACGGCGGCCCACACGCCGTAGGTGGTGCCGACAATCAACCGGGTAAACGGAATCAGCGCGACCATCAGAATCAGAAACGGGATCGAGCGGAACAGGTTAACGAACGCGCCCAGAGCACGGTTGAGTACCGGCGCTTCATAGATCCCGCCCTTGTCGCTGGTGACCAGAATCACCGCCATGGGAATCCCCACCAGCAACGCGATCAGCGAGGACACGCCGACCATCAGGAACGTGTCGATAAAACCCTGCAACAAGCGATCAAACCACATAACCCACTACCTCCACTCGCTGCGCCCACGGTGCGGCGCGCTCGCGCAATTGTTCGGCGCTGAGCGCTGAGCCGCTGACGGCCAATAACAGTTGCCCCAATGCATGACCCTGAATCCGTTCTACGCCGCCCTGCAGCAACTTAACCCGGCCACCTAGTGCCGCGAACAGTGCCGCCAGATCCGGCTCATCACTGGCGCTGCCGGTGAACTGCAAGCGCAGCACCACAGCGGCGTCGGAGGATGGCGGCTGCGCGTGCAAGCGGCTCTGCAATTCCTCCGGCAACGCGTGTTGCAGCGGTGCAAGCAAGGTTTGGCTGACCTCGTGCTGCGGATTGCCGAACACTTCCCAGACCGGGCCTTGTTCGACAACCTGTCCGTGTTCAAGCACGACAACGCGGTCGCAGATTTCGCGGATCACTGCCATCTCATGAGTAATCAGAACGATGGTCAGGCCCAGGCGTTGGTTGATCTCGCGCAGCAGGCCGAGGATCGACTGGGTGGTCTCTGGATCGAGCGCCGAAGTGGCTTCGTCGCAGAGCAAGATATCCGGGTCATGCACCAACGCGCGGGCGATGCCGACACGCTGTTTCTGCCCGCCGGAAAGCTGCGCCGGATAAGCCTTGTGCTTTTCTTGCAGGCCAACCAGTTCGAGCAGTTCGCGCACCTTTTTCTCGCGTTGTTCTTTCGGCACACCCGCGACTTTCAGTGGCAGTTCGACGTTCTGCCAAACGGTCTTGGTCGACATCAGATTGAAGTGCTGGAAGATCATGCCGATGCGCCTGCGTAGCGCTACCAGACGGTCTTCATCGAACTCGCCGATGTCGACCTGATCGATCAGCACTCGCCCCGAGGTCGGTTGTTCCAGACGATTGATCGTACGGATCAGCGATGACTTGCCAGCGCCGCTGCGGCCGATGATGCCGAACACTTCGCCGCGCTGAATCGCCAGATCGATGCCTTGCAGCGCCGCGACCGGGCCTTGACGGCCGTTGTAGGTTTTACCCAAGCCGATGAAACGTACGTGGGCGCGATTCAACTCGGGGTGCAGCTCGGTTTTTTCAGCATTGTGTTGCTCTGGAATCTCCAGTCGCCGTTGGATCGCGGCCGTCATGCTCAGCTTTCCCAACCGGCTTGATACAGCTTGCCGTGGGCTTTATCCAGCGCCGCACGAACGACCGGCGAATGCTGGTAAATGTCGACGAATTTGATCAGGCGCGGATCGGTTTTGCTCTTCGGCTGGATGACGAACTGAATCACGTATTCCTTGTGGTCGAGACCGTCGAACAGCAGTGCCGAACCGGCATCGAAGGTCTTCGCCAGACGAATGTAGGCAGGGTAACCCTGGACCAGATCAGCGTCGTCGTAGGCGCGCACCAGTTGCACTGCTTCGACCTGGAGGATTTTGATTTTCTTCGGATTTGCGACGATATCGTCTTCTGTAGCCTTGTAGCCGACGCCCGGTTTCAGCGTGATCAAACCGGCCTTGGCCAGCAGTTGCAGACCGCGACCGCTGTTGATCGGATCATTGGCGATGGCGACGCTGGCGCCTTCTGGCAGCTGATCGAAGCTTTTGTATTTTTTCGAGTAGAGGCCGACGTTGTTGATGATCCCCGGGGCGAATGGCACCAGATCAAAACCCGACGCGGCTTTGGCGTTCTCCAGGAACGGGATGTGCTGGAAGTAGTTCACGTCGATGTCGCCGGCGGCGAGGCTGACGTTCGGTGCGATCCAGTCAGTGAATTCCACCAGTTCGACTTTCAGACCCTGTTTGGAGGCCTCTTCGACGGCGGCTTCCAGCGGGATGGCGAAGGCGGCGGTGGTGCCGATTTTCAGGGGGGCGTCGGCGGCGAAAACGGCCGAGCTGAACAGGCCGAGGGCCAGGGCCAGTGCTTTGACTGGGTGGGACAGGCGTTTTTTGGTCATGTGAGTTTTCCAGTCAGTGCATAAATTTGTGGTGTATTGGATGGCCTCATCGCGAGCAGGCTCGCTCCCACAGGGGAAATGCATTCCAAATGTGGGAGCGAGCCTGCTCGCGAAGCTTTTAGCGGCGAAATGCGGAACCCGTATGTTGCTCAGGTAGCTGCGCTTCACCTTGAAACAGCTTCTCGCGCAAGCTGCCACTGTCGTACGCAGTCTTGTACGACCCGCGCCGCTGCAGCTCCGGAATCACCAGCTCAATAAAATCGACATAGCTCTCCGGCGTAACAATCCGCGTCAGGTTGAAGCCATCAAGGCCGGTCTCGGCGATCCATGACTCCAGCTCATCCGCTACTTGTTCAGGCGAACCGACCACGGTGATGTAACGTCCACCGAGGGCGTGCTGTTCAAGCAGCTTGCGCCGGGTCCAGTCGTTGTTCTGCAGGTTCTTGGTAGCCGACTGAATGGCGTTGCTCTTCACGTACTGGATCGGTTCGTCGATTTCGTACAGGGAAAAGTCGATGCCGGTGGAGGCGGAAAAATGCGCCACGCCGGCCTCGGCGCTGGCGTAGCTCAGGTATTCGGCGTGCTTGGCCCATGCGGCCTCTTCGGTCGCGCCGACTATGACGTTGAGGCCCATGAACACCTTGATGTCCTCGGGGTTGCGTCCCGCTTCGACGGCACTGGCGCGCACCTTGTCGACCTGAACTCTGGTCGACGGTTTATTCTGGCCGCTGATGAATACACACTCGGCGTGACGCCCGGCGAAGAGCAAGCCGCGATCGGAACTGCCGGCCTGAAACAGCACCGGCGTGCGTTGTGGCGAAGGTTCACAAAGGTGATAACCCTCGACCTGATAAAACTCGCCCTTGTGCTCGACCTTGTGCACTTTTTCCGGGTTAGCGTAGATCCGCTGCTCGCGGTCGTTGAGTACGGCGCCGTTTTCCCAACTGCCTTCCCAAAGTTTGTAGAGCACTTCCAGGTACTCGTCGGCCTGGTCATAGCGGCGGTCATGTTCCACCTGTTCGCTGAGGCCCATGGCTTTGGCGGCGCTATCGAGATAACCGGTGACGATGTTCCAGCCCACGCGACCACGGCTCAGATGATCGAGCGTGGACATGCGCCGGGCGAACAGATACGGCGGTTCGTAGGTGAGGTTGGCGGTCAGGCCGAACCCCAGATTTTTGGTCACGGCAGCCATGGCTGAAACCAGCAACAACGGGTCGTTGACCGGCAACTGGATCGACTCTTTCAGCGGGACGTCGACCGAGTTCTGATAGACGTCATACACACCGACGATGTCGGCAATGAACAAGCCGTCGAACAGCCCGCGCTCAAGCAATTGCGCCAGTTCGGTCCAGTATTCGAGGGTGTTGTAGCGCGTTGAGGTGTCGCGCGGATGCGTCCACAAGCCGTGGTTGATGTGGCCGATGCAGTTCATGTTGAACGCATTGAGCAGGATCTTCTTTTTCGCCGCGCTCATCAGATCGTCCCTCGCAACGGAGGGTTTTCGTCATTGAGGTAGTAGTTGCCCACCGCGTGATATTTCCAGCGCACCGGGTCGTGCAAGGTGTGCACGCGGGCGTTGCGCCAATGACGGTCGAGGCCGTGCTCGATCAGCGTGGCCTGGCTGCCGGCCAGTTCGAACAATGTGCTGCCAGCGGTGAGGGAAATTTCAGTGCTGATCGCGCGGGCTTCGGCGACGGCAATCGATGCGGCGGCGACAGTTTCTGCATTGGTCTCGGCTTGTGCGGCGTCGAGGAATTCGCCGGCACGTTCGAGCAAGGCTTCGGTGGCGTGTAAGCGAATGCTCAAGTGGCCGAAGCTCTTCAACGTCAGCGGGTCTTCGGTGGCTTTGTCGTTGCCGGAATCGATCCACGGGCGCGTCTTGCTGCGTACGAAGTGCAGGGCGTCTTCGTGAGCGGCGCGGGCGATGCCGGTGTCGATGGCGGCGTGAAGGATCTGCGCCAGCGGGCCGACGGTGGTTGGACGTTCAAAGGCGCTTTGAAACGGCAGCACGTCTTCAGCCGCGACGTACACGTCTTCGAACACCACCGAACCGCTGCCGGTGGTGCGTTGACCGAAGCCGCTCCAGTCGTCGATCACGGTCAGGCCTTTGCTGTCGCGGGGGACGAAGGCCAGTTGCTGCACGCCGTTTTCATCAACTACTGAGGTCGGAATGCGCTGCGCGTAAATCGCGCCGGTCGCATAGAACTTGCGACCGTTGATGCGATAGCCGTCACCGTCGCGTTTGAGACTGGTGACGCGGTCGTGAGCGGTTTTTGTGCCCAGTTCAGCCAGGGCATTACCGAAGCGCTGGCCGGCGAGCACTTCACCATACAGCCGTTGTTTTTGCGCATGGCTGCCGTTTACGCGCAGCACTTCCAATGCATAAAAATGGTTCTGCGGAATCTGTCCGAGCGAGCCGTCGGCCTGGGCGATCAGGGCAATGACTTTGGCCAACGTCACGTTGGAAACGCCAGCGCCGCCGTACTCCTTGGGCACGCTGATGCCCCACAGACCGGAGCGGGAAAATACCTCGAGCTCCGGCAGTGGCAAGCGTCGCTCACGGTCGCGCAGGGCGCTGTCGCGTTTGAAGTCTTCGGCCAGGTCGCTGGCGACGATCAGGGCTTGCTCATCGCTGGTGATGACCGCGACGTGATGGGAAAGCGTCATGTTTTTCTCCAGATGTCTGGTCGTCTCAGATCCAGGAATGGCGAGCCGGTAAAGTGCCGTTGAGGCGATAGGCGCCGACCGCGTGATATTTCCAGCGCACCGGGTCATGCAACGTGTGCACGCGGGCGTTGCGCCAGTGCCGGTCGAGATTGAATTCGGCGAGGGTCGCGCGGCTACCGGCCAGTTCGAACAGCTTTTCGCTGGCGAGCAAAGAAATTTCGGTGGTCAGTACTTTCGCTTCGGCCACGGCGATCGAAGCGCGGGCGGCGGATTCGGCAGTGAGCGGTGCAGCGTGCACTTGATCGAGAACTTGCCCGGCCTTGCGCAGCAGCGCTTCGGCGGCGTGCAGTTCGATTTTCAGTTTGCCGATGTCGGCGATCACATAGAGGTCATCGCTGGCGCGATCAACCTTGGCGTCGATCCAAGGCCGCGCGCGGGTTTTGACGAACTCGATGGCGTCATCAATGGCGCCACGGGCGATGCCGGCGTCGATCGCGGCTTGAATCAGTTGCGATACCGCGCCTTGGGTGTTCGGGGTTTCGTTGATCTTCCAGTTGTCGACCACCAGGCTCGACTCTACGCGCACGTTGTTCAGCAGAATCGTACCGCTGGCGGTGGTGCGCTGACCGAACCCTGACCAGTCGTCAACGATGCGCAGCCCCGGCGTGCCGCGGCGGACGAAGGCCAGCACTTGCTTGCCGTCATCGTTGAGCGCTTTGACCGCAACCCAGTGCGCAAACAGCGCGCCGGTGGAGTAAAACTTCTGGCCATTGATCACGTAATCGTCGCCGTCGGCTGTGATCCGCGCTTTCAATTCCAGGGTGTTTTTTGTGCCGCGTTCCGGGCCGGCATTGCCGATCCGCCAGCCTTCCAGAACGCTCTGGAACAGCTGTTTTTTTTGCGCTTCGGTGGCGCTGCCGAGCACCAGATTGATGATGCCGAACTGGTTTTGTGGAATCTGTCCCAGCGCCGGATCAGCGGCGGAAATGATCGCGAACACCTCGGCCAGGGTGACGAATGAAACCTGCGGGCCACCGTATTCGCGCGGGATGGCGATGCTGCCTAAACCACTGCGGGTGAACTGTTCGATTTCCGACCATGGCAGCTTGCGCTGACGATCGCGTTTGGCGGCCTGCACGCGGGCGACTAGCGCCAGCTCATGGGCGGCCTTGATGGCTTGGGCGTCGTTGCGCAAAACCTGCGCGGGCAACAACAACGGGGCGATGTCCAGATCCGACTGGACGTTTGCGTCTGCCAGACTGGACATCAGTGCCGCTCCTTGGCTGCACGCAATGCCCTGGCGATCTGCACTGGGGTGATTGTGTTCCGGACCATACTACCTACCTCACATCTCATGAAAAACGCCGCAAAATTGCGGCGAACGAAAGAATGTCCGGTGGTCCGGTTCATATACCCTAAGCGTGTATAAATATTAAATAAACTAACTTTTAGGAATATGCATAGAAGGGGTGATGATCGGGTTGGTTAAGAATTTTCGGGTAAGGGTGTAGGGGCCCCTTACCCGCTGAAGAGGATCAATCTTTACGTGATTCGGCAGCCATGAGTTCTGGCTTGAAGGGGACTTTCAGATAAGGGTTTGCACAGCCGATCTTCAATGTACGCGGTGGTGCCCAGCGTGAGTTATTGCCCACCCGATCGAGAATGCAATACGTCACATCCAACCGCAGATCCTCACCCGCTTCGACAATCACCGATGGCGGTACCCAGACCTGAATCGGTAACCCGATATCCGCTGGCGTGATCGGCGCCAGATCCATGCGCACATCACCCCAGCGCAAGGTAATGGCGTCGTCCTCGGCCATGTTCAGATACGGTTCGATGGTCAGTGGCACGCCGCGTTTGATCTGGTTCGGGTTCACGCCCTGACGGCGAATGGCGTCGGGGATAGCCACGGGGGCCAACTGCTGGTTTTCGTCGCCGCTGAGCACTGAAGGTTGCCCGCCGGGACAGTCCAGTTTGACCTGCACACGCGTTGTCGCCGATAACGCCGGGCCCTGACCGACCTGCATCACCCGATAGTGAATGCGTGCGGTGCCGTTGGCGATGAAACTCTCGGGCACCCGCAGGCTGACGGCCATGCCGACATCGTCCCCCGTCAGCACCCTGGAGGCGACATAGCATTTGTTCCAGAACAGCTCGATGAGGTCTCCGCTATCCATATCGGGATAGGGCGACACCTCGACCAACAGATGGGCGGCGGCGGTCAGATTAATGCCGGTTTTTTGCGCTGGCGCCAGGGTCGGCGCTGCCAGTTCGGGGGTGTGCGAAGTGCGGGTCATCGATTTCTCTCCTTGAAGCCTTGCAGCGAAGTCCGTTTCTGAAAGAACAAAAGGCGTGAATAAACCGGCAATAAAACTTTGAACTTTTATTCAAGTTGAATACGGAGTTATTAAACTAAGTGATACCGGTTGCTGACTAGATAAGAGTGTGCGGCGTGGGGTGTCAATAGAGGAGGTTAGTTAATCCGTGAATTACGAATTAATCAGAAGTTTCCTACGTTGATGCAGCCAAATGCCTAAGTGCTTAGGAGAAAAGGGCCACGGAACTCAGGGCTTTTTGGCATTTTTCACGTAGATTTATTTGACCGCTGTCGTGCCGGATGGCGCGGGTTTCGGGCGGGCATTATCTGTTGCAGAACTTATATATGCACTGCTTCGGATATATTTTGTCTAGGTCGGACGACGGGTTGGGGTGGAAGTTTTATAAAGGTAACTTCCATCCGTGGAAGTTGCCGGTGACGCCATGAAAGTTCTCAGGCGTGATTCAGAAACTTGCTGAGGAACTGCTGCGTGCGTTGTTCTTTCGGATTGGCAAACAATGCTTTGGCTTCGCCTTGCTCGACGATCACGCCCTTGTCGAAGAACACCACACGGTTGGCCACGTCGCGGGCAAACCCCATTTCGTGGGTGACGATCACCATGGTGCGTTTCTCTTCGGCGAGGCCACGAATGGTCGCCAGCACCTCGCCGACCAGTTCCGGGTCGAGGGCCGAAGTCGGTTCGTCGAAGAGAATCACTTCCGGCTCCATCGCCAGCGCTCTGGCTATCGCCACGCGCTGTTGCTGACCACCGGAGAGACGACGCGGATAAGCGTCTTCCTTACCGGCGAGTCCGACCTTGGCCAGCAGCTTCTTGCCCAGAGCAACCGCCTCTTCGCGCGGTATCTTCTTGACCACGATCGGGCCTTCGATGACGTTCTCAAGCGCCGTGCGATGGGGGAACAGGTTGAAGTTCTGAAAGACGAAGCCAACGTGCTGGCGCAGGTTGCGCACCAGACTCTGCTGCTGATTCAGCGGGCGGCTGGTATCGATTTCGATATCGCCGACCTTGATCCGGCCGCTGGTGGGTTGTTCAAGGAAATTCAGGCAGCGCAGGAACGTCGTTTTCCCCGAACCGCTTGGGCCGATGATCGCGACGACTTCGCCTTCCTTGACCTCCAGGTCGATGCCGTTGAGCACGACCTGACCCTTGAATTGCTTGGTCAGTTTTTCCACGACAATCATCGTCAGGACTCCTGGTCGTGCCGATTGACCCGCTCTTCCAACTTGTTCTGGAAGTGCGAAAGCACCGTGGCCAGAATCCAGTAGATCAGCGCGGCGGCAAGATACATGGTGAAGACTTCGAAAGTCCGGGCGGTAATCAGTTGCGCCTGACGGAACAGCTCCGGCACCTGAATGGTGGCGGCCAGTGCCGTGTCCTTGACCAGCGAAATGAAGCTGTTGCCCAGCGGCGGCAACGCCGTGCGCATTGCTTGCGGCAGGATGGCCCGGCGCAGGGTTTGCGCGCGGGTCATGCCGATACTCGCAGCAGCTTCCCACTGACCACGCTCGATCGAACCGATCGCGGCGCGGAGGATTTCACAGGCGTAAGCGGCCATGTTCAGCGAGAAGCCGATCAGCGCCGCTGGCAGCGGATCCAGTTCGATTCCCAGTTGCGGGAAGCCGTAATAGATCACGAACAGTTGCACCAGCAACGGCGTCCCGCGAAAGAACGACACGTAGACGCGCGCCAGCCAGCTCACTGATTTGAAGCGCGACAAGCGCATCAACGCCAGGCCGAAGCCGAGCAGCAAGCCGAAGAACATCCCGCCGAGGCTGAGGACTACCGTGTAGTACGCGCCCTTGAGCAGAAAGGGCGCGGAGTCCAGCAACAGCGCCGATGTTTCGGCGAGTTGCTGGCTCAACTGCGGGAAGTGCGCTTCGAATTGAAATCCAACTTCCATTATTTAGTGACGTCTGCGTTGAAGTATTTCTCGGACAGCTTCTTCAGAGTGCCGTCTGCACGCAGTTCGTCGATGGCCTTGTTTACGGCAGCCAGTAGTTCCGGCTCACCTTTACGCAGGGCAACACCGGCTTCCTGACGGGAGAAAGCTTCGCCGGCGGCCACGGTTTTCGGGGCTTTCTTGGCGTATTCCAGTGCAGCCAGACGGTCGATCAGAATGGCGTCGGTGCGGCCGTTGTTCAGGTCAGCGAACTTGGTCGGATCATCGTCGTAGGTACGCACGTCGGCACCCGGCACGTTGGCGCGGACCCATTGTTCGTAGTTGGTGCCCAGGCCAACACCGACTTTTTTGCCGGACAGGTCATTGGCGGTCTTGATGTTCAGCGCCGCTTCTTTGCTCTTCAGCACCAGCGCCTGAATCCCGGAAACGGTGTACGGCTCGGAGAAGTCATACTTCTTCTTGCGCTCGTCGGAGATGGTGACCTGGTTGACTACAACGTCCAGACGCTTGGATTCCAGCGCAGCGAGAATGCCGTCCCACTTGGTCGGTTGAATCTTGGCTTTGACGCCGAGTTTTTGCGCCAGCGCTTCAGAGAGTTCAACTTCGAAACCGGACAGTTTGCCGTCGGCATCAACGAAGCTGAACGGTGGGTAAGTGCCTTCCAGGCCGACGTTGATAACGCCTTTGTCCTTGATCTGTTGCAGCTGCTCACCGGCCACTGCCTGGCCGATCAGACCGGCGCTCAGCGCCAGGCCCAGCGAACCCACCAGCAGATTGCGACGTAGTGCGGAAAAATTCATGACAAGCCCCTGTGTTTTCTTATGGAAGACGCTTAAGGAAAGTTGGCAAATTGGTGATTCGTGCGCCTGCGTTATCGTGCCCTAAAGCAGCTTATGCGTCTTGCGCGAAATTCGCCTGCGGCGAGACTATAAGATGTCTGCGTTAGACTTGAAAATACTTAATATTTGAAATGTTATTCTTTATTGGAATATGCATTATCTGTGGAAAAAGATCGCCTTCGGCAGCTCCTACATGTGATCACTTGTAGGAGCTGCCGAAGGCTGCGATCTTTTGATCTTCTGTTACAGGAAATCCTTGTAGGCGAACAACGCTGGCGCCCCACCGGTGTGCAGGAAGATGATCGGGCCTTCATCAAAACGCTGACGACCAATCCCATCAAGCAAACCCGCCATGGCCTTGCCGGTGTACACCGGATCGAGCAACACCGCTTCCTGACTCGCCAGCAACTTCACCGCCGCCAACGTCCCGGCATTCGGCTCGCCATAACGCGGGCCGAAATATTCATCCCACAACTCGACCTTGAAACTGGCCGGCAGCTCAATGTCGAGCAGCTCTGCCGTGCGTTCCGCCAGGCCTTGAACCTTCGGCCGTTGATCCTCCTCACTGCGCGAAACCGTCACGCCGATCACCGGCAATTGTGGCAACACTTCGCTCAACGCCAAGGCCAGACCGCTGTGCGTCCCGGCGCTGCCCGAGGCCAATACCACCGCAGCGAAATCGCGGCCGGTGTCCTTGATTTGCTCAGCCAGTTCCAGGCCGGCGCGTACGTAACCCAGAGCACCGAGCGCATTGGAGCCGCCAATCGGCACGAGATACGGTTTCTTGCCATTGCTGCGCAACCGAACGGCAAGGGCCGCGAGTTGTTCGTCGGCGTTGTCGAGGTTGTCGACCAGTTCGACCTTGGCATCGAACAGATCCAGCAGCAGGCGATTGCCGTTGCCGGTGTAGTTGCTATCGTCGGTGCCGAGCGGATTTTCCAGCAGCGCCACACAACCCAATCCCAGTTTGGCGGCCAGTGCGGCGGTCTGGCGAACGTGGTTCGATTGCAGCGCGCCGGCGGTGATCAGCGTGTCGGCGCCCTGCGCCAAGGCATCGGCGGCGAGGTATTCGAGCTTGCGCAATTTGTTGCCGCCCATGGCCAGCGGCGTCAGGTCATCGCGTTTGATGTACACCTCGCGGCCGAGCCAGGTGGACAGGCGTTCGAGTTTTTCCAGCGGCGTCGGGTGGCCGAGCAGGTCGAGACGGGTAAAGCGGTCCAGCTGTTGTTTGATCATGAGTCCGTACTGGCGGAGGAAGATGAAAGGACTATAGGCACGCGCTTTTACAGGGGCAACCGCCAATCGCTTATAGCCAAATCGAATGAGCCCAGCACTATCGGTTCTTAATTCGCTCTCCTGACCTTGCCGTAAAGTAGTCGCCGTTGACGCGGCCAGACAGTCCGGCCGCCCCTGAGGAGTCTTTACCGTGAGCGAGCGTTCCAGCCATTGGCAATTGCAGACCATCGTCACTCAACTGCGCAGCGCGCGGGATCAGTGGCGGGCACAGAACGGCCGGGCTTCCGGCGAGCAGGGTGGTCGCGAGCTACCGTCGCGGGCGGCGATGGCGGAGATTCTTGAAGCGTTGTGCGGCGCGTTGTTCCCGATGCGTCTGGGGCCGGTGGATCTGCGTGAAGAGAGTGAAGACTTCTACGTCGGCCACACCCTTGATGTTGCACTGAATGCCTTGCTGGCACAGACCCGTCTGGAACTGCGTTACGTCGCCCGTCATAGCGCGCAGGCCGACACCGAAGTCGAGGCCCGCGCGATCCAGATCGTGCAGGATTTCGCCCTCGCATTGCCGGGCCTGCGCACGCTGCTCGATACCGATGTGCTGGCGGCCTATCACGGTGATCCGGCGGCGCGCAGTGTTGATGAAGTGCTGCTGTGCTACCCGGGGATTCTGGCGGTGATTCACCATCGCCTGGCGCATCATTTGTATCGCGCCGGGTTGCCGTTGCTGGCGCGGATCAGTGCGGAAATCGCCCATTCGGCGACCGGTATCGATATCCATCCGGGTGCGCAGATCGGCCGCAGCTTCTTTATCGATCACGGCACGGGTGTGGTGATCGGCGAGACGGCGATCATTGGTGAGCGCGTGCGGATTTATCAGGCGGTGACGTTGGGCGCCAAACGTTTCCCGGCGGATGAGGACGGGCAGTTGCAGAAGGGCCATCCGCGTCATCCGATCGTTGAAGACGATGTGGTGATTTATGCCGGGGCGACGATTCTTGGGCGGATCACCATTGGCAAGGGTTCGACCATTGGCGGCAACGTGTGGCTGACGCGCAGCGTGCCGGCCGGATGCAATCTGACCCAGGCCAATTTGCAGCACGATGACGGCACGCAAAAGTAAGATCCCATGTAGGAGCTGCCGAAGGCTGCGATCTTTTGATCTACAAAAACCACAGCAAAAGATCGCAGCCTTCGGCAGCTACAGGTATGGGCATAAGGCCATGTTGCTGTTGAACGAATTCCTCCAAACCCGCGTCATACACCTCCTTGGGCTACTGTAGGAAAACTACCGTCGAGCCCTGCGATTAGTCCTTACCACCCTATCCATGTTTAACTTGAACGTTCATTCAAGTTAAACCGGTGGTTCGCTGCCCGCTCACAACAGGAGGCTTGCCTTTGCTGAGTCCGATCATTTCAGCCACGTTTCAACCCCGCGAGGTGCACGTTTCATGAGTGCATCGTCTACCCCCGCCAGCGGTCTGGTACGCATGAATCCGCCGGTGTTCTATTTCGCCGCGACGGTCATTCTGCTGTTTGGTCTCGTCGTCATTGCCATGCCTGAACAGGCCGGCGCCTGGCTGCTGGAAGCGCAAAACTGGGCGGCCAATACGGTCGGCTGGTACTACATGCTTGCGATGACCCTGTATCTGGTCTTCGTGGTGGTCACCGCCTTATCCGGCTACGGCAAGATAAAACTCGGTGCCGACCACGACGAGCCCGAATTCAGTTATCTGTCCTGGGCCGGCATGCTGTTCGCCGCCGGGATCAGCATCACGCTGTTCTTTTTCTGCGTCTCTGAACCGCTGACTCATATGCTCCAGCCGCCGCAAGGCGAGGCGGGCACCGCGGATGCGGCGCGTCAGGCAATGCAGATTCTGTTTCTGCACTGGGGCCTGCATGGCTGGGGCGTGTTCGCCTTTGTCGGTATGGCGCTGGCCTATTTCGCTTACCGCCACAACCTGCCGCTGGCCCTGCGCTCGGCGCTGTATCCGCTGATTGGCAAGCGCATCAACGGCCCGATCGGTTACGCGGTGGACGGCTTCGGCATCATTGCCACGGTGTTCGGTCTGGGTGCCGACATGGGCTTTGGGGTGCTGCACCTCAACTCCGGTCTCGACTACCTGTTCGGCATCGCTCACACCCAGTGGATTCAGGTCGGCCTGATCACGCTGATGATGGGCGCGGCAATCATTGTTGCGGTCTCCGGCGTCGATAAAGGCGTGCGGGTAATGTCCGACATCAACATGCTGCTGGCCTGTGCGCTGCTGCTGTTTGTGTTGTTCGCCGGGCCTACCCAGCACCTGCTCAACACCTTGATCCAGAACATCGGCGATTACCTCGGCGCCTTGCCGATGAAGAGTTTCGACCTCTACGCCTACGATAAACCGAGCGATTGGCTCGGCGGCTGGACGGTGTTCTATTGGGCCTGGTGGATCGCATGGTCGCCGTTCGTGGGCCTGTTCATCGCGCGGATTTCCCGTGGCCGCACCATCCGTGAATTCGTCTTCGGCGTGCTGTTGATTCCGCTCGGTTTTACTCTCGCGTGGATGTCGATCTTCGGCAACAGCGCCATCGATCAGGTCCTCAACCACGGCATGAGCGCGCTCGGCATGTCGGCCCTCGACAACCCGTCGATGAGCATTTACCTGCTGCTGGAAACTTATCCATGGAGCAAAACCGTCATCGCCGTGACGGTGTTTATCAGCTTCGTGTTCTTCGTCACCTCTGCCGACTCCGGTACCGTGGTGCTCTCGACCCTGTCGGCCAAGGGTGGTAGCCCGGACGAAGACGGGCCGAAATGGCTGCGGGTGTTCTGGGGGGCGATGACCGCGCTGATCACCAGTGCGCTGCTGTTCTCCGGCAGCATTGACGCGCTGAAATCGGCGGTAGTGCTGACCTCGTTGCCGTTCTCACTGATTCTGCTGCTGATGATGTGGGGCCTGCACAAGGCGTTCTATCTGGAGTCGCAGAAGCAGATCGCGCAGTTGCATTCGCTGGCACCGGTCTCCGGTTCGCGGCGCGGCACGGGCGGATGGCGACAGCGCTTGAGTCAGGCTGTGCATTTCCCGTCGCGGGACGAGGTGTACCGCTTCATGGACACCACGGTGCGCCCGGCGATTGAAGAAGTGACGGCGGTGTTCGTCGAGAAAGGCCTGAACGTGGTCACCCAGCCGGATCCGGCGAATGACAGCGTCAGCCTGGAAATCGGCCACGGTGATGCGCATCCGTTCATCTATCAGGTGCAGATGCGCGGCTACTTCACGCCGTCGTTCGCGCGTGGCGGGATGGGCTCGAAGCAACTCAACAATCGTCGCTACTACCGCGCCGAAGTGCACTTGAGCGAGGGCAGTCAGGACTACGATCTGGTCGGCTATACCAAAGAGCAGATCATCAACGACATCCTCGATCAGTACGAACGGCACATGCAGTTCCTGCATCTGGTGCGTTGATCGGCGGCTGGGCGCCGGGACGTTTACGACTCGGCGCTCAGCACCATGAACAACACCATCGCCGCCATCGGCACGCCGAATACCGCACTGCCAATCGCAATTTCCGAACCTAGCGGCTGGCCCGCATGCACCACTCCCACGGCGCCATTAATCACCGTCAATGCCAGCCACAGGGCGGCGAAGCCGTAGCCCATGGTCTGGCGGCTGAAGCCGATGCGCTCACCGATGTACAGCATCAGAGCGAGCAGGACCAGGCCGAAGAAAATGATGATGGCAGTGTGCATGGCGGGTTCTGTCTGGTGAAGGTGCATTGCCTGAATAATCGCTTTCGCGAGCAGGCTCGCTCCCACAATGGATCTCGGCTGGACATAAATTTTACGTACACAGGAAATCCCTGTGGGAGCGAGCCTGCTCGCGATAGGGCCACCTCGGTGTTCTTTAGAGCATAGCCAATCCAGCCCCCACCATATTCATCAGGTGCTTTCGCGTTCGATGACTTGGCACTGCAGCAGGTTCAGACGTTGCACCTCGTCGCTCGGCAACACGCCAAGACTTTCCAATACGCGCGTTGCAGCGAGCACGCCGATCTCCAGCGCCGGTGGTTTGATCGTACTCAGGCTGGGCAGCAGCATCTCGGCGAACGGGTAGTCGCCGAAGCCAAGAACGGCGCAGTCTTCGGGGATTTTCAAACCCGCGCGTTGCCCGGCAAGCAAGCCGCCGGCGGCGAGGTTGTCGTTGGCGAAGATGATCGCGTCGGGGCGTGGTGAAGCATTCATCAGGGCGTCCATCGCCTGTTTGCCGGCCTCGAATGGTGCGCGATCAGCGTCCGGGGCGTAGACCCAGGGTTCCAGGCTGGATTCTTTTAAAGTCGCTGCGTAACCGTCGCGGCGTTCCAATGCGCTGAAGTCGCCCGCAGCACTGTTCTGCACGAAGGCGATACGTTGATAGCCTTTTTTCAGCAGATATCTGGCGGCTGTCACGCCCACCTCGAAATGCGAAAAGCCAATCTGCATCGGCTCGCGATCCGGCTGGTAATCCCAGGTTTCAATCACCGGAATATCCGCCTCGGCGATCATCTTTTCCGTGCCGGCACTGTGAAAGTGACTGGTCAGCACCAGCGCCGCTGGCGACCAGCCGAGAAACGCCCGCACCGCATTTTCCTCCTGCTCGGTGCTGAAGTAACTCGACGCCAGCAACAGTTGATAACCGTGATGGCTGAGCGTGTCGCTGAAGCCTTGAATGGTATTGGCGAAGATCGGCCCGGAGATGTTCGGGATCACCATGCCGACGATTTTGCCCCGCGCCGAAGCCAGCCCGCCGGCCACCAGATTCGGTACATAGCCCAACTCAGCTACCACCGCCGCAATCCGCTCGCGGCGTTCGGGCGAAACCTGATCGGGCTGATTGAAATAGCGCGACACGGTAATCGCTGAAACCCCGGCCTCACGTGCCACCGCATTCAGGGTCACGCGTCCGGCGCCACGGCGTTTGCGGGGTTTTTCTTCGCTCAAGAGTCGATCCTTCTTAAAAACCAAATCGCATATAAAAGTAATTTTTCAGTATTGGACGCTCTATGTGTGGCTTGCCAATACTGTCGATGGTAGCGCTAACAAAGCGCGCTGTCTGCTACTCGCTCGAGCGAATGCCCAAGACACCGATTCAGGCGCTGTCGTCGCAGAACGGCAGCGGTTAAGGGCTAATTTCGAGCGGGCAAACATGCACAACATTCCTGGGGCAACACACAAACTGGCGCAGTCAATTCGCGCCGCTGGATGGTTATTCACGGGGTTGGCGGTGCTGCCATTGCCCAACGCATTCGCTGCCGAGAGTAGTGATCAGGAGCCGACGCTCAAATCGGTGACCGTCACTGCCACGCGCCGCGAAGAGTCACTGCAAAAAGTGCCGGTCGCGGTGTCGGTGATCGACGGCGAACAGCTTGAACGCGATAACCGCAACGGCGTAGCGAGCATCGTCCAGCAGGTACCGTCGCTGAACTTCCGCACCGGCGCGTCGAACAAGGACACCTCGCTGTTCGTGCGCGGCGTCGGCACGATTTCCACCTCGCCGGGCGTCGAGCCGACCGTGGCCACGGTGATCGATGGCGTGGTCTACGCGCGTCCCGGCCAATCCACTCTCGACTTGCTGGATCTGGAGCGCGTCGAAGTATTGCGCGGCCCGCAAGGCACGCTGTTCGGCAAGAATGCCTCGGCCGGCGTGCTCAACATCACCAGCAAAGCACCGACCGCCGAGACCCACGGTTACATCGACCAGTCGTACTACAGCGGCAACGAAAGCCGCACTCGTTTCGGCATTGGCGGCAGCCTGATTCCGGACACGTTGAAAGGCTCGATCAGCACGCTGTTCGGCACCTACGATGGTAACGTCGACAACCAACACAATGGCCAAGAGGTCAACGGTTACAACCATCGTGGCGTGCGCGGCAAACTCGAATTCACCCCGAATGACGACGTTACCTTCACCCTGATCGCCGACTACATGCAGTCCCATGACGACGGCCCCAACGGTGTGGTCAGCAAGTCGCTGACCCCGGCCTTCGCCAATGCGCTGAGCCCGGTCAATGCGACTAGCCACAATCGCGATATCAACACCGACACCCGCTCACACGTTGAAGACACCAACAAAGGCCTGTCCGGCCAGCTCGACTGGCAACTGGGCGATTACACCCTGACGTCGATCACCGCGTGGCGTGGTTGGGACAATACTCAGTATCAGGATGGCGACCGGCTCGGCACAGTGACCACAGCGTTTCCCGGCACGGCGGACAAGGGCGATCTGGCCTTCGATCAATACTCGCAAGAGCTGCGCCTGGCTTCGCCGAAGGGCGAGTTCCTCGAATACGTTGGCGGCCTGTTCTACATGCACGGCAAGGACGAAGAAACCTATCAGCGCACACTGACAACGACCACGCGCACTGACCGCGGCGTCGCTGATTACAGCACCACCAGCGACAGCTACGCAGCGTTCGGCGAGGCCACCCTGAACTTCACGTCCGACTTTCGCGGTATCGCCGGCTTGCGTTATACCCACGATGATCTCGAATACGATCACCGCCGCGTCTCGACTTCGGCGACCACCGTCAGCGGCATTCAACCGGCGACCAGCAGTTCCGGTTCGGTGGACGAAGACGGCTGGTCCGGCCGCCTCGGCGTGCAGTACGACTTGAGCGATACGGTCACCACTTATCTGACCTACTCGCGCGGCTACAAAGGCCCGGCCTACAACGTGTTCTTCAATATGCAGCCGCGCGACACCGAAGCGCTGAAACCGGAGACCTCCAACACTTGGGAAGCGGGGATCAAGGCGACGAGCTGGAACAATCGCCTGACCACCAACCTAGCGGTTTTCCACAGCGACTACGACAACTATCAGGCGAACTTCTTCGACACCGTCGCCGGCCAGGTTGTGACACGTTTGATCAACGCCGGCAGCGTCAGCACCGAAGGCGTCGAGCTCGACTACGCCTTGCAGGCCACCCAGCAATTGAAGCTGTCCGGCGCACTCGCCTACACCCGCGCACGGATCGACGAGTTCGCCTGCCCGGCGGGCGCGGCGGCGTCGTGCAACGTCAACGGCAAACCGCTGCCGTTCAGCCCGGACTGGAAAAGCTACGTGCGCGCCGACTACACGATCCCGCTGGATAACGGCCTGGATATCGAACTCGGCACCGACTACAGCTGGCAGAGAGAAGTGCAGTACGACATCAGCCAGAACGCCGACACCAAGCAGGGTGCCTACGGCCTGTGGAACGCCAGCGTCGCGCTGGCCGATTACAGCAATGGCTGGCGCGTGGCGCTGCTGGGCAAGAACCTCACCGATAAGTCCTATTCGCCATTGCTCGCCAGCGGCGGCAACTACATTTATCGCGCCGTGCCACGGGATGACGAGCGCTACTTCGGCGTGCAACTGCGCAAGGATTTCTGAGATGAGCAGACAGTTGAAACTCGGCGCATTCCTCATGGCCACCGGGCACCATGTGGCGGCGTGGCGTCATCCGGAGGTGCCGGCCAACGCGGGTCTGGATTTCGCCCATTACAAACGGCTGGCGCAGATTGCCGAGGCGGCGAAGTTCGATACGTTGTTTGTCGCTGACAGCGTCGCCGCGCCGACCCAACAAATCGCCAGTCGCATGGCGCGTTCCGATCACTTTGAGCCGTTGACATTGCTCTCGGCGCTGAGTGCAGTGACCGAGCACATCGGCCTGATCGCAACGGCGACTACCAGTTACAACGAGCCGTATCACGTGGCGCGCAAATTCGCTTCGCTCGATCACCTGTCGGGTGGCCGCGCGGGGTGGAATCTGGTGACCTCGGACAATGCTTCCGAGGCGCTGAATTTCGGTCGTGATGAACACATTGGTCATGCCGAACGCTATAGCCGCGCTCGCGAATTTCATCAGGTAGTCACCGGGCTTTGGGATAGTTGGGAGGACGATGCCTTCATTCGCGACAAGGCCAGCGGAGCGTATTACGATCCTGCGAAGCTGCATGTGCTGGATCACGTCGGCGAACACTTCCGGGTCAAAGGCCCGCTGAACGTTGCGCGCTCGCCGCAGGGGCAACCGGTAATTGTCCAGGCCGGCTCTTCGGAAACAGGGCGCGAATTGGCGGCGCAGACGGCTGAAGTAGTGTTCACCGCGCAGACTTCGTTGGCCGGTGCTCAGGCGTTCTACGCCGACCTCAAAGGACGTTTGCCCAAGTACGGGCGCAGTGCCGACTCCGTGAAAATCATGCCCGGGGTTTTTGTCGTGGTCGGCCGCACCGAAGCCGAAGCGCTGGAAAAGTGTGAAACGTTTCAGCAATTAGTCGAACCTGAGGTTGGCGTCGCCTTGCTTGGGCGTATGCTGGGCAACTTCGATTTGTCGAAGTACCCGCTGGACGGGCCGTTACCGGAGTTGCCGCTAACCGAAAGCGGTCAGCAGAGCCGGCAGAAACTGCTGACTGAATTGGCAGGCCGGGAAAACCTGAGCCTTGCGCAATTGGGTCGCAAGATTGCGGGTGGACGTGGGCATTACAGCCTGGTCGGTACGCCGGAGCAGATCGCTGATCGCTTGCAGGAATGGTTCGAACAGGGCGCGGCGGACGGGTTCAACGTGCTGGTACCGCACCTGCCGGGTGGGCTCGAAGACTTCGCCACTGGCGTGGTCCCGGAACTGCAACGGCGTGGGTTGTTCAGAACGGAGTATGAGGGCCGGACGTTGCGCGAGAACCTTGGCCTGGCCCGACCCGGCAATCGATTTGTGTAACACCCTTCGCGAGTAAGCTCGCTCCCACAGGGAAATGCATTCCAAAGGTGGGAGCGAGCTTGCTCGCGAAGCAGTCGACACCCATTTCAAGACAGACAAGAGAGGATTCGATGACTTACACCGCTGCCGAAAACCGCTACGACTCCATTCCTTACCGCCGCGTCGGGCGCAGCGGTCTGGTGCTGCCGGCGCTGTCGCTGGGCTTGTGGCACAACTTTGGCGACAGCACACCGATCGACACCCAGCGCGCCTTGCTGCGCACCGCGTTCGATCTGGGCATCAACCACTTCGACCTGGCCAACAACTATGGCCCGCCGTACGGCAGCGCCGAGATCAATTTCGGCCGCCTGCTGCGTGAAGACTTCAAGCAGTATCGCGATGAACTGATCATCTCCAGCAAGGCCGGTTGGGACATGTGGCCAGGCCCTTACGGTCAGGGCGGCGGCTCGCGCAAATACGTGCTGGCCAGCCTCGACCAGAGCCTGCAACGCCTGGGTCTGGACTATGTGGATATCTTCTATTCGCACCGCTTCGACCCGGATACCCCGCTGGAAGAGACCGCCAGCGCCCTCGCCACTGCGGTGCAGCAGGGTAAGGCGTTGTACATCGGGATCTCGTCGTATTCCGGGGTGAAAACCCGCGAGATCGCTGCGCTGTTGAAAGAGTGGAAAGTGCCGCTGCTGATTCATCAACCGGCGTACAACCTGCTTAATCGTTGGGTGGAAAAAGATCTGCTGGATACCACCGATGAACTCGGTACTGGCGTGATTGCTTTCACTCCACTGGCGCAAGGCCTGCTCACCGACAAATACCTCAACGGCGTGCCGGCGGATGCGCGGGTCAATCGTCCGGGCGGCGGTTCGTTGCAGGCTTCGCATCTGTCCGAGGCCAACATCGCTCATGTGCGGGCGTTGAATGAAATTGCCAAGCGTCGTGGTCAGAGTCTGGCGCAACTGGCACTGGCGTGGACGTTGCGGGATTCACGGGTGACCTCGGCGCTGATTGGTGCGAGCCGGCCGGAGCAGATTATCGAGAACGTCGGGGCGTTGAAGAATTTGAGCTTCAGTGCTGAGGAGCTGGCGGAGATTGACCGGTTTGCCCAAGAGGGCGGGATCAATCTTTGGGAGAAGCCTTCGACGGCGGAGTGATGACGATTGGGTTGGATCAGCAAGATCCAACCCCCTCACCCCAGCCCTCCCGAAACGTCGGACCGCCCCCAGGGGGGCGAGGGAGAAAGGGAGCCGATCTTCATGCCTTTCAAAGCTTGAGTTCAACCCGATATTTCAGGTCGATGTAGCTTGTACAAACACCTCGGTCAGTCCCCTCTCCCTCCGGGAGAGGGTTAGGGTGAGGGGCTTTTGCCTTTAAAAGGACTCAGCGAAAAAACGGCACATCCCCCAACACCGTCGCCCGCTGCATCACCCGCCGCGCCGGGCGGTAGTCATCCACCGCGTAATGCTGCGTCACGCGGTTGTCCCAGAACGCAATATCGTCCTGCTGCCAGCGCCAGCGAATGGTGAACTCCGGTCGCGTCGCGTGGGCGAACAGAAACTTCAGAATCGCCTCACTCTCGGTTTCCGGCAGCTCATTGATCTTCGAGGTGAAGCCTTCATTGACGAACAACGAGCGCCGCCCGCTGACCGGATGCGTACGAATCACCGGGTGCGACAGCGGTGGATTCTTGCGTCGTGCTTCTTCCCACTGCGCCAGTGCTTCTGGCGTGTTGCCGTAGCGTTCCAGCGGAAACGAGCGAGTGAAATCGTGAGTCGCGGTCAGGCCTTCAAGCAAACCTTTCAGCGGCGCCGATAGCGCTTCATACGCGGCAATGCCGCTGGCCCACAACGTGTCGCCACCGAACTCCGGCAGCAACTTGGCGCTGAGCACCGCGCCCATCGCCGGCGTCGGCAGGAAGGTCACGTCGGTGTGCCAGATCGCGTTGTCGCGCACGTCGGTGACGGCGGTGTCGAGGATCAGCACTTCCGGTTGTTCCGGTACGTTCGGGTAGATCGGATGAATGTGCAGGTCACCAAAGTACGCAGCGAAACGAGCCTGTTGCGGCGGCTCGATTGGCTGATTGCGGAAGAATAAAACCTGATATTTGAGCAGTGCCTGCTCGATCGCGTCGCGGTGTTCCAGGCTCAGCGGCTGGCTGATGTCGACGCCGCTGATCTGCGCGCCGAGGGCCGAGCTTAATGGGGTGATGTTCAGGCTGCTCATGGTCTTTCTCTTCGAATTCGGGGTTCAAGCTTTTGTAGGTGTGAGCCTGCTCGCGAATGCGGAGTGTCAGGCTAAAGTGCAGTGACTGATCCGACGCTTTCGCGAGCAGGCTCACTCCTACAGGGGATTCACATGAACGTAGTCAGTGGGCCTGGCCGTGCCACGGCACCAGTTTGCGCTGCAGGGCACGCAGGCCCATTTCCATGGCGAAGGCGATCAGGGCGATGACCAGAATCCCCAGCACCACCACGTCGGTGACGAGGAACTGCGCGGCCGACTGCACCATGAAGCCCAAACCGCTGGTGGCAGCAATCAGTTCGGCCGCGACCAGCGTCGACCAGCCAACGCCCAGACCAATGCGCACACCGGTGAGAATGTCCGGCAGAGCGCTCGGCAAAATCACATGGCGAATCAATTGC
Source organism: Pseudomonas sp. MC6 (assembly GCF_054790575.1). Lineage (NCBI taxonomy): Bacteria > Pseudomonadati > Pseudomonadota > Gammaproteobacteria > Pseudomonadales > Pseudomonadaceae > Pseudomonas > Pseudomonas sp. MC6. The sequence goes on along the minus strand of NZ_CP186504.1, from coordinate 4,760,128 downwards.
ACGCGAGTCGCGCCCAACGACTGCGCCGCACGCAATTTCGCTGGATCAACCGTGCGCACACCGGTGGCGGTAGCAATCGCAATCGGCGCGAAAATCGCCAGGTAGATCAGCAGCACTTTCGACAATTCGCCGATGCCGCACCAGATCACGATCAGTGGCAAATAGGCCAGCGGTGGGATAGGGCGGTAGAACTCGATCAGCGGATCGAGCACGCCACGGGCAATGCGGTTGGCACCGATGGCGATGCCCACCGGCACGGCGGTTAGAATCGCGAAACCCAGACCCAGACCGATACGACTCAGGCTGGCGCCAAGGTGCTGCCACAAGGTCGAATCCATGTAACCGGTGGTCGCCAGCAACCAGCCCTTCTGCAAAACAGCGGACGGTGGCGGCAGAAACAGTGGTTCGATCAAGCCAGTGGCGGTCACTGCCCACCAGATCGCCAACAAGGCAAACAGCGTCAGCAGGCTGATCCAGCGCGTACTGAGGCTACGGCGTACGGGTATCGCCGCCGATGCGCTGACGGGTTTTACCGCCGCCGAGGAAACGTCGTAACTGCTCATGCGCGCTCCTGCCGTTGCCCGGCGCTGCGTTGCGAGAACACTTTGCTCAGCACGTGTTCGCGGGTTTCGATAAAGCGCGGATCGGATTTGATCGCACGTGCTGACTCGCCAGCGGCGTAACGCTGACCGAAATCCAGGTGCAGACGCTCAACGATCTGCCCCGGATTCGGCGCGAGCAGAATCAGGTCAGTGGCGAGGAACACCGCTTCTTCAATGTCGTGGGTAATCAGGAAAACCGGTTTGGCCGTGCGCTGCCAGACTTGCAGCAACAGCTCCTGCATCTGTTCGCGGGTGAACGCGTCGAGGGCGCCGAAAGGCTCGTCCATCAGCAATACACGCGGGTCAGCGGCGAGGGCGCGTGCGAGGCCGACGCGCTGTTTCTGGCCACCGGAGAGTTGCCAGATACGGCGGCTTTCGAAACCGGAAAGATCAACCAGTGCGAGCATTTCGCGGGCGATCTTTTCGCGTTTGTCTTTGGCGACACCGGCCAGTTCCAGACCGAATGCGACGTTGGCCAACACGTCCTGCCAAGGCAGCAACGCGTCGTCCTGGAACACCACGCCACGTTCGGCGCTCGGGCCTTTGACCGGCACGCCGTCGAGGGTGATGCGCCCGGCGCTTGGTTCGACGAAACCGGCAATCAGGTTCAACAGCGAAGTTTTGCCACTGCCGGACGGGCCGAGGGCGACCAGCAATTGCTGAGGCCCCAGGGTCAGAGAAATATCCGCCAGCACCGGTGTCGGGCTGCCCGGGTACTGTGCGCTGATGCGCTCCAGCTGTAGCAAGGCCATCGCAGTTAACTCCCGATCAGTTGGTGATGAATTTGGCGCTGACGTACGGCGCGTAGTCCGGCAGAACGGCTTCGACCTTGCCTTGCTCCTTGAGGAACGCGGCGGTGTCGGTGATGGCTTTGGTTGTCGGCGCGCCGAGGGTGACGACCTGATCAGCGGCCAGCGGGTAGACGTTGCCTTGCAGCAGCAATGGGATGTCGCTGGCCTTGGCGCCAGAGAGTTTCACCAGTTTGTCGACGTTGGATTGGTCGGCGAGCCAGGCTTTCGGGTCTTTGCGGTAATCGGCGTAGGCGTCGAGGGTGACCTTGGCGAACGCGGTGACGATTTCCGGGTGCTTCTCGGCGAAGTCTTTGCGCACGATCCACGCATCGAAGGTCGGTGCACCGAACTTGGCCAGTTCGCCGGAGGTGATCAGCACTTTGCCGTTTTCCTTGGCCACGCCGAGTGCCGGATCCCACACGTAAGTGGCGTCGATGTCACCGCGTTTCCATGCGGCAATGATCGCTGGTGGGGCGAGGTTGAGCACGGTGACTTTCGATGGATCGATGTTCCAGTGCTTCAGCGCCGCCAGCAGGCTGTAGTGACCGGTCGATACGAACGGCACGGCGATTTTCTTGCCGATCAGATCTTGCGGGGTCTTGATGCCGGAACCGTCTCGAGCGACCAATGCTTCGGCGGCGCCGATCTGGGTCGCGATAAGGAATGTTTCGACCGGGACTTTGCGAGTGATCGCCGCGGTCAGCGGGCTCGAACCGAGGTAGCCAATCTGCACATCACCGGAGGCGATGGCGGCAATGATGTCGGCGCCGTTATCGAACTTGCGCCAGGCGATATCGGCTTTGGTGGCTTTTTCGTAAGCGCCGTCAGCCTGGGCGACTTTCGCCGGGTCAACGGTGGTTTGGTAGGCGACGGTGAGGTCGGCGGCCTGAGCCAGAAAACTCGCGGCAGCCAGGGAGGCCACGGCGAGCAGGCGAAGCGGGAAATTCAGTTTCATTGAAGAGCTCCATATCAGGCGACCGAGCGTCGGCGTGAAAGGAGACTAAATGATCTAAGAATCAGTAAATAAATAACTTTTTAGAATGAGCTTATGAGCGGAAAAATCTAAGAGCGGGGGAATTGTGGGGTATTTCGGATTTTTCGTTCGGCGTTAGATTTTTCCCCCTCACCCCAGCCCTCTCCCCAAAGGGGCGAGGGGGAAAGGGGGCCGATCTGTGTGCTTTTCAAGGCCTGAGTTCGGCTGGATATTTCAGGTCGGCGTAAATCTCAAGAGCACCTAAATCAGTCCCCTCTCCCTCTGGGAGAGGGTTAGGGTGAGGGGCTTTTAGTTACTAATCGCCAAAATACTCGCCTGATACGACCCAACAAACACATCGAAATCCCCCACCTCGTTCTGCTCCAGCTCAGCCTGCGCTGCCAGCGACGTACGCGCCAGTTCCTCAAACTTCGCCTGTTCATCCGCCGCCAACGGCTCGCTACGGAAAAACTCGGCATGTGCCTGGCTCTGACGCAGGGAGAACTGCGCAAAGCTTTCCTTGTGCTCGGCCATCGCCGCCAACACCTGCGCGGATGGCGTCAGGGACGGATCGCTGACCTTGGCCAGTTGCGTATCCAGCGCCTTGCTGTGCGCATCGCCGCCATGGCTCTGATCCAGCAACGCCGCCAATGGAGCAATTTGTTCCAGCAGTTCGGCTGCCCAAGCCTTCATCTCGACCGACTCACCGTCACGCTGCAATTGCAGGCCCGGACGGCGACCTTCCTTGACCACGCTGAGGAAGTTCGACGTCGCGTTGCCACACGAAGTGTTGGTCAGCAACGGGCTGTCGTTCAGCGCGCAATACAGCAGGAACGCGTCGAGGAAGCGCGATTCAGTGAGATCGATGCCCATCGGCAGGAACGGGTTGATGTCCAGGCAACGCACTTCAACGTACTGAATGCCACGGGCCACCAACGCCTGAATCGGCCGCTCGCCGGTGTAGGTCACGCGTTTCGGGCGGATGTTGGAGTAGTACTCGTTTTCGATCTGCAGGATGTTGGTGTTGAGCTGCACCCACTCGCCATCCTGGTGCGTGCCGACTTCAACGTACGGCGCGTACGGCGTGGCCACGGCTTTGCGCAGGCTGTCGGTGTAGCTCGCCAGATCGTTGTAGCAAGGCGTCAGACCGGCTTGGGCGTTGCTCTGATAACCGAGGTCGCTCATGCGCAGGCTGGTGGCGTACGGCAGATACAGGGTGTCCGGATCGAGTTGTTCCAGCTGATGCGAACGCCCGCGCAGGAAACCGGCGTCGAGCGCTGGCGAGGCACCGAACAGGTACATCAGCAGCCAGCTGTAGCGACGGAAATTACGGATCAGTGCGATGTAGGAGAACGATTGATAATCGCGGTCAGTGCCGACAAATCCTTCGGTTTCGCGCAGCAGCGGCCAGAGCTTTTCCGGCAGGGAGAAGTTGTAGTGAATCCCGGCGATGCACTGCATGGTCTTGCCATACCGCAGGGCGAGGCCCTTGCGATAGACGTACTTGAGCTGACCGATATTGGAGGTGCCGTAATAGGCAATCGGGATATCTTCCTCGGCCGGCAACGGGCACGGCATCGATGGACTCCACAGGTACTCGTTGCCGAGCTTGCTGTAGGCAAAACGGTGAATCTTGTCCAGGCTCGCCAGGGTATCAGCCGGATCCGGCAGGGCGGGCGTGATGAATTCCAGCAGCGACTCGGAGTAGTCGGTGGTGATTTGTTCGTTGGTCAGCGCGGAACCCAAGGCTTCGGGGTGCGGCGTTTGCGCCAGGCGACCTTCGCTGGTCACGCGCAGGCATTCACGTTCGATACCGTGCAGGCACTGCTCGAGCAGAGAGAGGTTAGCGCGCTCGCCGAGCAGAGCCAGGCGGCGGTTGAGAAGTTCGCTCAATTTGGATTCCTTCACGCGTCAGTCGCCCCAATATGGGGGTGGGCAGGACGGTCTACAAGGGTGAAGTTGAAACTGGCGTTTTCGCCTGGTTTTGTAGCGGCAGGCCATTTGCCGGTCAGTCAGGAACTGCACAATCCCTGTGGGAGCGAGCCTGCTCGCGAAGGCGGTGTGTCAGCCAACATCTGCATTGCTGATACACCCTCTTCGCGAGCAGGCTCGCTCCCACAGGATTCGTTGCGCCGAAATTAACTCAAATTGATGACCACAAGCTACAGGACAGCGAACGTGCCTTGCGCTTTTGCGACCAGTTTGTCGCCCTGCATCACGTCGGCTTCGACCACCAGCGTGCGCCGGCCCGGGTGGATAACCCGCGCCGTGCACATCACCTCGCCATCGGAAACGGCGCGGATATAGTTGATCTTGCACTCGATGGTTGCGCTCTGCTGATCGAAACCGTGGGTGCTGGAACAGGCCAGCCCCATGGCAATGTCGACCAGACTGAACAGCGCACCACCGTGCAATTTGCCGCCGCGATTGCGCAGTTCCGGTTCCAGCACCAGGGCGACTTGCGCCGCCCCGGTTTCCAGGCTGTGCAGGCGGCAGCCCAACAGCTTGAAAAACGCGCTCTCGACGAGCCCGGCTGGAATTTCCATCAGCGTTTCTTCAATTGCTTGGCGTTGGCGAACAGCGAGGCCATCGCGTTGTTCACTGGTGCGGCGGTTGCGGTTTCCTTGCGTGGCGCGTTGTTCGAAGGCTGGCGCTGCGCCGAACCCGGACGCGAGCCACGGGCGCCGTCGATCTTCTCGCCCGGGGTATCGCCCATGCGCATCGACAGGCCAACGCGTTTGCGCGGGATGTCGACTTCCATGACCTTCACTTTCACCACGTCACCGGCCTTCACCGCTTCGCGTGGATCCTTGATGAACTTCTCCGACAACGCCGAGATGTGCACCAGACCGTCCTGATGCACGCCGATGTCGACGAATGCGCCGAACGCGGTCACGTTGGTGACGACGCCTTCGAGGATCATCCCCAGTTGCAGGTCTTTCAGATCTTCGACGCCTTCCTGGAACTCAGCGGTCTTGAACTCGGGACGCGGGTCGCGGCCCGGTTTTTCCAGTTCCTGGATGATGTCGGTTACGGTCGGCAGACCGAAGGTTTCGTCGGTGAATTTATTCGGATCCAGACGCTTGAGGAAGCTTGCATCGCCGATCAGCGAGCGGATATCACGGTCGGTTTCAGCGGCAATGCGCTGCACCAGCGGATAGGCTTCCGGGTGCACCGCCGAGGAATCCAGCGGGTTGTCGCCGTTCATCACGCGCAAGAAACCGGCCGCCTGTTCGAAGGTTTTTTCGCCCAGACGCGCGACTTTCTTCAGCGCTGCGCGGGTTTTGAACGCACCGTGTTCGTCGCGGTGCGTGACGATGTTTTGCGCCAGCGTTGCGTTGAGGCCAGAGATTCGGGCCAGCAGTGCCACCGAAGCGGTGTTTACATCAACGCCGACGGCGTTCACGCAGTCCTCGACCACAGCGTCCAGACCACGCGCCAGTTTCAGCTGCGAGACGTCATGCTGGTACTGGCCGACACCGATGGATTTCGGATCGATTTTCACCAACTCGGCGAGTGGATCCTGCAAGCGGCGGGCGATAGATACCGCGCCCCGGATCGATACGTCGAGGTCCGGGAATTCCTTGGCCGCCAGTTCCGACGCCGAGTACACCGATGCACCGGCCTCGGAGACCATGACTTTGGTCATTTTCATCGCTGGGTATTTTTTGATCAGCTCGATCGCCAGTTTATCGGTCTCGCGGCTGGCGGTGCCGTTGCCGATGGCGATCAGGTCAACCGAGTGCTTGGCGCACAGGGCAGCCAGAATGGCGATGGTCTGATCCCACTTGTTGTGCGGCACGTGCGGGTAAACCGTGGCGTGATCGAGCAACTTGCCGGTGGAGTCGACCACGGCAACCTTGCAACCAGTGCGCAGGCCCGGGTCGAGGCCCAGGGTTGCACGCGGGCCGGCCGGTGCGGCCAGCAGCAAGTCGTGCAGGTTGTGGGCGAACACGTTGATCGCTTCGGTTTCGGCGCCGTCACGCAGTTCGCCGAGCAGGTCGGTTTCCAGGTGCGTGTAGAGCTTGACCTTCCACGTCCAGCGCACCACTTCGCCGAGCCATTTGTCGGCCGGGCGGTTCTGGTTCTGGATGTTGAATTGCTGGCCGATCATGCCTTCGCACGGGTGCATGGTGCCCGGCAGCTCGTCGCCGACTTTCAAAGCAGAGCTGAGGATGCCTTCGTTGCGGCCACGGAAAATCGCCAGTGCCCGGTGCGATGGCATGCTTTTCAGCGGTTCGTCGTGTTCGAAGTAGTCGCGGAACTTGGCGCCTTCCTCTTCTTTGCCGGCGATAACGCGGGCACTGAGGGTCGCTTCCTGCTTGAGGTAGTTGCGCAATTTTTCCAGCAGGCTGGCGTCTTCGGCGAAGCGCTCCATGAGGATGTACTTGGCGCCTTCCAGTGCGGCCTTCACATCGGCCACGCCTTTTTCGGCATCGACGAAGCGTGCGGCTTCGGTTTCCGGGGTCAGGTTCGGATCGTTGAACAGGCCGTCGGCCAGGTCGCCGAGGCCGGCTTCCAGGGCAATCTGGCCCTTGGTGCGGCGCTTCTGCTTGTACGGCAGGTACAAGTCTTCGAGGCGGGTCTTGGTGTCGGCGAGTTTGATGTCGCGTTCGAGGGCTGGGGTGAGTTTGCCTTGCTCTTCGATGCTGGCGAGGATGCTGATGCGCCGTTCGTCGAGTTCTCGCAGGTAGCGCAGACGCTCTTCCAGATGACGCAACTGGGTGTCATCGAGGCTGCCGGTGACTTCTTTCCGGTAACGGGCGATGAAGGGAACGGTAGAGCCTTCATCGAGTAGCGCGACGGCCGCTTCGACCTGTTGTGGGCGTACGCCGAGTTCCTCGGCAATGCGGCTGTTGATGCTGTCCATAAAACCACCTGACATAGTGTGAAATCAGGCTCGCAGGCACGGAAATAAAGGCCCGGAGTCTGGTTGAGCGGCTAGAAAATTGCCGCTGCCTGGGTCAAAAGGCAGCCCATTGACCCGTGAAATCGAACAATTACTGCGCTCGGCAGGAAAAAAAGCCTGCCACCTGCGGTAACGATTCAGACGTTGCCTGGCACAAAACGCCGCGCATTATAACCAGCGTTCTGTCATTCGGGGGCGTTGCAGTCTGTAGGCATAAACCCCGGTTTTCTGGCAGTGAAGGAAAAATCTGCTAACAATGCACACGGTGCGTATAACGGCAGCTACGCCATAATGCGCGCCGAGCTAAAAGGAGCATCTAATGAGCAGCACTGCACAAACTGCTGAAGGCGAAAAAATTCTCATCGTTGACGACGATCCGGGGCTGAGCAGCCTGCTGGAACGTTTTTTCGTCAGCAAGGGCTACCGTGCCCGCACCGTACCGAACACCGAGCAGATGGATCGTCTGCTGTCGCGTGAGGTCTTCAATCTGGTCGTCCTCGACCTGATGCTGCCCGGCGAAGACGGTCTGACCGCTTGCCGCCGCCTGCGTGGCGCGAACAACCAGATTCCGATCATCATGCTCACCGCCAAGGGCGATGAGTTGAGCCGCATCAAGGGCCTGGAACTGGGCGCCGACGATTATCTGGCCAAGCCGTTCAACCCGGACGAGCTGATGGCCCGGGTCAAAGCCGTCCTGCGTCGTCAGGCCGCTCCGGTACCGGGCGCGCCGGGCAGTGAAGACGAAAACGTCACCTTCGGTGATTACGTGTTGTCGCTGGCCACCCGCGAACTGAAACGCGGCGACGAAGTGCACATGCTCACCACCGGTGAGTTTGCGGTACTCAAGGCGCTGGTGATGAACGCGCGTCAGCCGCTGACCCGCGACAAACTGATGAATCTGGCCCGTGGCCGCGAATGGGATGCACTCGAGCGTTCCATCGATGTGCAGATTTCCCGGCTGCGCCGCATGATCGAGCCTGATCCGTCGAAACCACGTTACATCCAGACTGTCTGGGGCGTGGGCTACGTGTTTGTACCGGATGGCGCCGCCACCAAGTGATCGGCGATTTGTAGGAGCGGGTCTGCAGGTTTTGGTCGAACGGCCATGCCCGCAGACTCGCAATCCGCAATATGCGAGCATTGCTCGCTCCTGCAAGTGTGTAGCGGTTATCGATGAAAACCCCTGTCTGGTTCCCTCAAAGTTTTTTCTCCCGCACCCTTTGGCTGGTGCTTATCGTCGTGCTGTTTTCCAAGGCGCTGACCCTGGTTTATCTGTTGATGAACGAGGACGTGCTGGTGGATCGCCAATACAGCCACGGCGTCGCCCTGACGCTGCGAGCCTATTGGGCTGCCGATGAAGAAAATCGCGCGAAGATCGCTGATGCCGCCACCCTGATCCGGGTCGTGGGCGCCGGTGTGCCGGAAGGCGAACAGCACTGGCCGTACAGCGAAATCTATCAGCGGCAGATGCAGGCGGAGTTGGGCGCCGACACCGAAGTACGCTTACGCATGCACTCGCCGCCGGCGTTATGGGTCCGCGCGCCGAGCCTCGGTGACGGCTGGCTGAAGGTGCCGCTGTATCCGCATCCTTTGCGCGGCCAGAAAATCTGGAACGTGCTCGGCTGGTTCCTCGCCATCGGCTTGTTGTCGACGGCGTCTGCATGGATTTTCGTCAGTCAGCTCAACCAACCCTTGAAGCGTCTGGTCTATGCCGCCCGGCAACTCGGTCAGGGTCGCAGCGTACGTCTGCCGATCAGCGATACGCCGAGCGAAATGACCGAGGTGTATCGCGCTTTTAACCAGATGGCCGAAGACGTCGAGCAGGCCGGACGCGAGCGTGAGTTGATGTTGGCCGGCGTGTCCCACGACTTGCGCACACCGCTGACCCGTTTGCGGCTGTCGCTGGAATTGATGGGCGATCGCAACGACCTGACTGACGACATGGTGCGCGACATTGAAGACATGGACGCGATTCTCGACCAGTTCCTTGCGTTCATCCGCGATGGTCGTGACGAGTCGGTAGAAGAGGTGGATCTGACTGATCTGGTGCGCGAGGTCGCGGCGCCGTACAACCAGAATGAAGAGAAAGTGCGTTTGCGTCTGGAGCCGATCCAGCCGTTTCCGCTGCGTCGGGTATCGATGAAACGCTTGCTGAACAACCTGATCGGCAACGCCTTGAACCATGCTGGCGGTCACGTTGAAGTCGCGGCTTACGTGTCCGGTGACGTCAGTGCGCCGTATGTGGTGCTGAGTGTGATGGACCGTGGTGCGGGGATCGACCCTTCGGAGTTGGAGGCGATCTTCAACCCGTTTACCCGTGGCGATCGTGCCCGCGGCGGCAAGGGTACAGGGTTGGGTTTGGCGATCGTGAAGCGGATTGCTTCGATGCATGGCGGCAATGTTGAACTGCGTAACCGGTCCGGGGGAGGGCTGGAGGCGCGGGTGAGATTGCCGCTGGGGTTGATGTTACCAAGAGACGCCGTCTAACCCCCAAAAACCCCTCACCCCAGCCCTCTCCCGGAGGGAGAGGGAGCTGACCGAGGTGTCTGGGGTCATACGTCGACCTGAAAATCCGAGTCGATTATGGATTCGGCACAGCAAGATCAGGTCGGCGTATCTCTTAATCGTCCCTCAATCTGCTCCCTCTCCCAGAGGGGGCAGACCGAGGTGTCTTGCGTCATACATCGACCTGAAAGACTGGGGCGATTGTGGATTCGGCACAGCAGGATCAGGTCGGCGTAGTTCTCCAATATCCCCCAATCAGTCCCCTCTCCCTTCGGGAGAGGGTTAGGGTGAGGGGCTGTTGCTCTTAGCTCTAGCTCTTCGCTCTAGCCCTTGCCTTTGGTGCGGGTCATATTCGGCCCGCCATTCTTCTCAAGATGCTCAATGATGATCCCCGCCACATTTTTGCCGGTGGTGGTCTCGATCCCTTCCAGCCCTGGCGAGGAGTTCACTTCCATCACCAAGGGCCCGTGATTGGAACGCAGGATATCCACCCCCGCCACCGCCAGGCCCATGACCTTAGCGGCGCGCAACGCGGTCATGCGTTCTTCCGGGGTTATCTTGATCAGGCTGGCGCTGCCGCCGCGATGCAGATTTGAACGGAACTCACCCGGTTTGGTCTGGCGCTTCATTGCCGCGATGACTTTGTCACCGACCACGAAGCAGCGAATATCCGCGCCGCCGGCTTCCTTGATGTATTCCTGAACCATGATGTTCTGCTTCAGGCCCATGAACGCTTCGATCACCGACTCTGCCGCCGTGGCGGTTTCGCACAACACCACGCCGATGCCCTGGGTGCCTTCCAGCACTTTGATCACCAGCGGCGCGCCGTTGACCATGTCGATCAAATCGGGAATGTCGTCCGGCGAGTGAGCAAACCCGGTCACCGGCAAACCGATGCCGCGACGCGACAGCAGTTGCAACGAGCGCAACTTGTCCCGCGAACGGGCGATGGCCACCGATTCGTTGAGCGGAAAAACCCCCATCATTTCGAACTGGCGCAACACGGCACAACCATAAAACGTCACCGACGCGCCGATCCGCGGGATCACCGCATCGAAGCCTTCCAGCGGTTTGCCGCGATAGTGAATCTGCGGCTTGTGGCTGGCGATGTTCATGTAGGCGCGCAAGGTGTCGATCACTACCATTTCATGCCCGCGCTCGGTTCCGGCTTCGACCAGACGACGGGTGGAATACAGACGCGGGTTCCGCGACAGCACAGCGATCTTCATGCAACACCTGTGGAGGAGGTAGATACCGGGAACACCGGCTTGTCTTGTACATATTTGATGCCCGGATTGACCACCAACTGGCCATCGATCAGGGCTTTGGATCCGAGTAACAAGCGATAGCGCATGGACTTGCGGCAGGCGAGGGTGAACTCGACCGGCCACACTCGATCTCCAAGGGCCAGAGTGGTGCTGATCACGTAGCGCACCTGCGCATGGCCGTTGGAGCTTTTGATGGTTTTGCGTGTTACCAGGGGGGCTTCGCAGCGGCGATGACGCAGCTGCACCACAGTGCCCAGGTGCGCGGTGAAACGCACCCACTTTTCACCGTCACGCTCGAACGGTTCGATGTCGGTGGCATGCAGGCTGGAGGTGCTGGCACCGGTGTCGATTTTCGCTCGCAGGCCCGCGACTCCCAAATCCGGAAGCGCCACCCACTCGCGCAGACCGACAACGGTCAAATGGTCAAATGTCTTCAAAAAAATGCTCAACCGTGACAACCGCTTCAGCCCGCACGAGGCCGGATTCGCGGTATTCACGCAGAATAAGGGTTAAAAGGCGACAGATTTCTACAGCCCGGATTTCCGGCCCCTGAAGCAGGCGCCGAAACGCGAGCATTGTAATCCGGGACGCGGTCATTCATGACATGAGTGAAACGGTAGTACAGTTCATCAATATTTCAGAATGAGGAAATGCCATGGCACAAAAAAGCGAAGAGGACGACAAGGTCCGTCTCGACAAGTGGCTGTGGGCCGCGCGTTTTTACAAAACCCGTGCCTTGGCCAAAGCAGCGATCGAGAGTGGCAAGGTGCATTGTCGCGGCGAGCGCTGCAAGCCTGGCAAAGAGCCACGCATTGGCGATGAGTTCGAGATTCGTACCGGGTTTGAAGTGCGTACGGTGAAGGTCGAGGCGTTGTCGATTGTTCGACGGGGCGCTCCCGAAGCGCAGGCGTTGTACGCGGAGACCGAAGTGAGTATTGCCAAACGTGAAGCGGCTGCGGCGATGCGCAAGGCGGGCGCGTTGGGCGTGAGCACCGACGGCAAGCCGAGCAAGAAGCAGCGGCGGGATCTGTTCAAGTTCCGGGGTAGCAGTAACGACGAGTAAGCGCTTTGTTGATGCTGGCCTCTTCGCGAGCAGGCTCCCACAGGGGATTGCATTCCAATGTGGGAGCGAGCCTGCTCGCGAATCGAGAGCGCAGCCCTCGCTGAAGACAGCTCGGTATCAGGCGCTACGCACCACACTCATCCGCGAAAGCAGCGGCAACTTGCCGAGCAATGCAAAGATCGGCGCCGTTACCCTCAGCCAGAAGTTCGAGGCGTGATAGGCAAACGGCGTGTAGTAACCCCAGCCCAACGCCCATACCGCCAGCAATACACCACCGATGTAATCGTCCTGACCCCAATGCGCACCGGCCACCAGGCGCGGCAGCATGAACAACAGCGCCAGGCCCCAGGTCGTCACGAACTGGCCGGCCGTGCGGCTGAACACGCCCATGAACAGCGCCCAGATCAACAACACCGAAGCGTGGTCACCGGGAAAGCTCTGGCTCGAGCGATCCTTCACTTCCCAGGTTTTTTCCAGATTCGGGAAGTAATCGCTGATGTGCACGGCGCCCTCAAGCATCATCGACGGGCTGCTGTGCTGCCAATCCATATGGTCGGCGAACTTGGAAAACAGTGCGCGAATCACCACCATCAATAGCAGGATCGAAAGAAAACCGAAAAAAGCCCGGCGCACGTCAATCGCCTTGAACACCCAGTCGCCCTTGATCAGCAGCGTCAGCAGGATCAAGCCAACGACGATGTCGAACGGACGCATACTTGCAATTGCCCAGATGTGGAGCCATATGGGGTTGCTGGCCAGCGGTGCATTGAGTGAGCGAAACAGCCACTCGTCGAAAATCACACACAGCGCGTTGCCCGTAGGCCATAACCAGAAAGCCAGTAGCGCCAACGGCACTACGTTGCACAGAACCAGCCGGCCGAGGTTCCACCTAGATTGGAACAAACCCGGATTGTTCATAAAATGCCTCCCATGGCAGAGCAGTCGGCACCAAAAAGAGTGCCAAGAAGTGCAAATTTTCACGTCTTGTAACCATTTTGTCACCACATTCAGATACCCAAAATTATGACCGACCTACCGGATACCGATTTCACCCAACGTTTCATCTTTGATGACAGCGACACACGCGGCGAACTGGTTGCACTTGAGCGCAGCTACGCCGAAGTCCTCGCCAAACATCCGTACCCGGAGCCGGTGGCACAACTGCTCGGCGAATTGATGGCGGCGGCCGCGTTGCTGGTGGGCACCTTGAAGTTCGATGGCTTGCTGATTCTGCAGGCGCGTTCCGAAGGCCCGATCCCGATGCTGATGATCGAGTGCTCCAGCGAGCGTGAGATCCGTGGCCTGGCGCGTTATCACGCCGAGCAGATCGCGGCGGACGCGACCCTCGCCGACCTGATGCCGAACGGCGTTCTGGCCCTGACCGTCGACCCGACTGTCGGCCAGCGTTATCAGGGTATCGTCGACCTCGACGGTGAAACCCTGTCCGACTGTTTCACCAACTATTTCGTCATGTCGCAACAGGTCGGCACTCGCTTCAAGCTATTTGCCGACGGCCGTCGCGCCCGTGGCCTGCTGCTGCAGCAATTGCCGGCTGACCGTCTGAAAGACGAAGAAGATCGCGCCGCCAGCTGGCAGCACATCACCGCGCTGGCCACCACCCTGACCGCCGATGAATTGCTCAGCCTGGACAACGAAACCGTCCTCCATCGCCTCTACCATGAAGAGCAGGTTCGTCTGTTCGATGTGCAGAAACTGCGCTTTCGTTGCAGCTGCTCGCGGGAACGCTCCGGCAATGCGTTGGTCAGTCTCGGTCTGGAAGATGCGCAGCAATTGGTGGTCGAACATGGTGGCAACATCGAGGTTGATTGCCAGTTCTGTAACGAGCGCTACCTGTTCGATGCCACGGATGTTGCTCAATTGTTCGCTGGCGCAGGCGTCGACACGCCGTCAGATACCCGGCACTAAAACGGTTCAGCGCAGGTAAATTCACTGCGTAACGACGGAATATCGCCGTTACGACGGGAGGACCCTACTCTTTTTGGGCTTTTCTGGCATAATCCGGCCCACTTTTTTCGCGGTAGTAGTGCACGACTTTCTACTACAAAACGTTTGGAGCACACTCGGCCACTGGCCGACGGGGAACCTCATGACGCAAGCCAATAACGCCGTGTACACCGATCTGAGTGTTGATGATCTGGTAAAAGAAGCCCTGAACCGCGGTGAGGGCGAGCTTGCCGATACCGGCGCGCTGGTTGTTCGCACGGGTCACCGCACCGGTCGTTCGCCTGTTGACCGTTTCATCGTTGAAGAGCCTTCCACCCAGGCCGCTATTGCCTGGGGCCCGATCAACCGCAAGTTCCCGGCCGACAAGTTCGACGCGCTGTGGGCTCGCGTAGAAGCATTCAACAACGCGCAAGAGCACTTTGTGTCCCACGTGCATGTAGGCGCGGCGGAAGATCACTACCTGGCCGTGAAAATGACCACCCAGACTGCCTGGCAGAATCTGTTCGGTCGTTGCCTGTTCATCAACCCGGCCCAGTACAACCCGGCCGGTCGTGAAGAGTGGCAAGTGCTCAACGTCGCCAACTTCGAGTGCGTGCCTGAGCGTGATGGCACCAACTCCGACGGTTGCGTGATCCTCAACTTCGCACAGAAGAAAGTGCTGATCGCTGGCATGCGTTACGCCGGTGAGATGAAGAAAGCCATGTTCTCCGTGCAGAACTTCCTGCTGCCGGCCGCTGACGTGCTGCCAATGCACTGCGCTGCCAACATCGGCGAAGAAGGCGACGTGACCCTGTTCTTCGGTCTGTCGGGCACCGGTAAAACCACCCTGTCGGCTGATGAAAGCCGTTACCTGATCGGTGACGACGAACACGGCTGGGGTGAAGGCGTGGTGTTCAACATCGAAGGCGGTTGCTATGCCAAGTGCATCGACCTCTCCGAGAAGAACGAGCCGGTTATCTGGAAAGCCATCAAGCACGGCGCTGTGCTGGAAAACGTCGTTATCGACGACGCCAAGCACGCCGACTACGCCGATGTCAGCCTGACCCAGAACAGCCGCGCCGCGTACCCGCTGGAGCACGTTGCCAAGCGTTCCGAGCACAACCTCGGTGGCGAGCCAAACGCGGTGATCTTCCTGACTTGCGACCTGACCGGCGTACTGCCGCCAGTGTCGATCCTCAACGAAGAACAAGCGGCCTACCACTTCCTGTCCGGCTACACCGCACTGGTGGGCTCGACTGAAATGGGTTCCGGCAGCGGCATCAAGTCGACTTTCTCCACCTGCTTCGGCGCACCGTTCTTCCCGCGCCCGGCTGGCGAATACGCAGAGCTGCTGATCAAGCGCATCCGCGGCTTCGGTTCGAAGGTTTACCTGGTCAACACCGGCTGGACTGGCGGTGGCTACGGCGTCGGCAAACGCTTCAACATCCCGACCACCCGCGCGGTGATCGCCGCGATCCAGAGCGGCGCGCTGATCGGTGCAGCCACCGAACACCTCGACACCATCAACCTCGACGTGCCACTGGCCGTACCGGGCGTTGAAACCAACCTGCTCAACCCACGCAACACCTGGGCTGACAAGGCTGCGTACGACGAGGCCGCGAAAGCACTGGCCGGTCTGTTCATCGAGAACTTCAAGAAGTTCGAAGTGAGCGACGCGATCAAGGCTGCTGGGCCGAAGTTGTAAGATCTGTCGTCAATGAAGAAGCCGCCCCTTGAGGCGGCTTTTTTGTGGGTATGAAATATTATTTGATAAATGCTGTTTCTATTATTTTTTCTACAAAATTAGCTCGTTGTACTCTAGGTCCTTTGTCGTTCACGGCAACTCTAGAGTTTTGAAAGAATAAACTCGTTTCCGAATCAATAATGAACCCTTTTCCAGCCGCAGTTAACGCAACTTTATCTCCTTCGTCGAGAAGGAAGTATCGATACTTATGATCCACGGATAATAGTTCTTCACGTAGCGCATTCGCATCAACTTGGTCTAAATCATATTTATATAGCTCGATGATGAGGGTGAATAAATTGGTTTTATTCAACCAGGTTGTACTTTTTGGTAGGTCCAGTTCTCTTATGAAGCGAATAACAGCCGTGAGTTGAGGTTCAATTTCTTCGGCTTGACTGAAGTTGTCATTAAACGCTTCAACCAACTCTTCAACATTGTTGTTTCTTTGGAAATACTCTTCGCCGACAATTGTTGCTAAAATTACTAGGAAATATTGGAGATCAGTCATTCGTGACGTATTGGAGTCGGAAAATATTGGTTCTTTTCCGAAAAAGAATTTCTGTATTTCATCTATATTGTCTGGGCTTAATTTGTATGTGGTTTCAGAGTTGTCGTAGTCCTTGTCCAATAACTGCTTGGCAAAGCAGACAAATTCACTATCTCCCCACTGCGCATTGAAACGCTCAATTTTATTAAGAGCGTAATCAGTTTTGTTTATTCTCTGAAAAATTTCTTTGGTCTGTTCTTCGGAAGAGTTTTTTAAATATCGAACAGATACTTCGTAATTCAAGAATGCAGCTTTTTCTGTGGCCGATAATTCGTTGAATTTTTTTATGGTGATTTTGCTTTCAGCAAAAACGTCTGTTCCTTCAATGTAATCCTTTATTGCGGAAAGTCTTTGTTGTCCATCTACAACTTTTTCAGTCAGTGTGATGCTTTCAGAGTCTAGTTCGCCTGGAGCAATATATATTTCTGGAAATGGATAGTTAAGTAATATGGTTTCAATGAATTTGAATTTGTGAATTTTCTTCCAGACTAGCTTTCTTTGAAAGTCCGGTCTTACATCAAGGCTTTTTGAACGAAGCTTGTTGTAGAGTTCAATTATTTTGACATTGTTTGCTGGAATGCTGTCTGCGAGGCGGGCGCTCATTTATATCTCCAATTTCTTAATTTTGCTTTGTATAGTTTCAAGATGGTCGGTTTGATAGTTTTTGAGATATTTCCAATCTCGATAAAGCCCGATCGAAATCTTGCGATTCAACGAAGTGCGCCACCGTCCCAGTGTTTCCTT
The DNA here is from genome assembly GCF_054790575.1 of Pseudomonas sp. MC6. Taxonomy (NCBI): domain Bacteria; kingdom Pseudomonadati; phylum Pseudomonadota; class Gammaproteobacteria; order Pseudomonadales; family Pseudomonadaceae; genus Pseudomonas; species Pseudomonas sp. MC6. Next base: position 4,743,038 of record NZ_CP186504.1, on the reverse strand, counting down.
CCAAGGTGGGTCAAAGTTAGCTGGTAACATATCAGGACGATACCAACCTTTCGCATAGTAATAGAAAAAACTATCATGGAGTTTAGGTTTTTCTGGACTATGGATTGAATAATAGTTGTTAACCTGCCAGTTTTCTGCAATCCAAGATTTATCGTAATGTCTAGTGAATTTGTATAATTTTTCTGATAGGTCGTCGAATAAGGCTTGTGAAACTATAGCTATGTCTATATCTGATCGATCTTTTCTCATTTTGCTAGCTTTGAATTTCTCATCAAACTCTAGGAATTGCCTGGTTTTTATTGAGAATCCAATTTTCGCGGAGCCTACAAGAACAGTGTCGCGTATATTGATATTCAATTCTCGTGAAAGTTCTTTTCTAAGTTCGTATTCTTTTTCTGGTGCATTCATGAGGGAGTTGAAGAAATAGCTGTCGCCCTCAATAATGTGTTGCTGAAATATGATCTCCATATCTTTTTCATCTATCAAATCCTGTTTTAGTTTCGCTGACAGCATGCTTATTGCTCTCCAGTTTTTATGTCGTGGCACTGGAAGTTTAAAATTTATGTGCGAGTCTTCAGGCTATACCTTGAGAAGGCTCCTTGCCAGTGCCCGTGTATCTTTTACCTAAATATTTCTATTCACAGTCTGCAAACAGCAATCAGCGTCATTCTTCACCGGTTTGGATACTGGCCTTTTTCTTGTTCAAAAGGCTGGAGAGTGAGTGTGTGTTGAATGGGAAGTCAGCCGGAATTTTCGTGGTAGTGGCGGCATCGATAACGTTTCAAGTCTCGACGTGTTCGGATGCGCCCTTTTTTGCCGCACTGACTGCTCGTACTCGCTGGGGCTTTTTCGCTGCGGATCGTGTTGCAGGCATTAACTGCGCATCCTGCAATTGGCGACCCATTTCATCGGCTGCAGCCAGTTTGCTCAGGTCCTTTTCCAGCCCCAGCACTTGCATGACCGACAAGTAGGCCCCGATGGTTACGCCTGAGCCTCCGGACTCCAGATGGCGCAAGGTTGTCAGCGACATGCCTGATCTTTCGGCGACCTGCTTGGCCGTCAATTTGCGGCGTAGGCGAGCTAGCTTCAGTCGCTCACCAAGGTCGACTAAAAGTCGAGCAGTGGAGGGCAAGAGCGGCGCTGTTTTCTTGGCCATGTGGCAGTATTCCTTCATTTTTAAACCTTAACTGCCAGAATAATAGCACTTAAGTTGAAGGGCGCTGTTTGCCGCCAGACCCGCGAAAAACGAAGTTAAGTGGCATTATTCCATCTGTTTTTGGTTTTTATAGCTAGAATACTGCCACGTAAACGTTAGCGCTTGCTCTAGTCAGCCGGTTTTTGCCGGTACTTTTCGACAACCTCCATGCGTGAAGGAAAGTGGCTTTTCAGCATCGGCAGGGGTGGTTTCAAAACCTTCAATGCGTAGGCTGGCCAAATAGTTTGATCGGCGAACCTTGTCGTAATGGGCCTGCTTTTGCTGAAACGTCAAAACGCTCGTATCAGCATTCGAGTCTGAATCGCGATGCTTTTTGCGTAAGATCTCGTCCATTTCGATAACGCTTTCCATCAGCTCATCAAAGAATTTGCTCATGGTTGCTCCCATGTTTGATTACCGTTTTTTTGATCGCTCTCACAGAGTGCATAAGAGCGATACGATCACTCGATTTCAGGCTGGAGCCTTCCAGTTGAGCATCTGCTGCTGTGCGACTTGCAGCAGATCACAGCCATCCTGCGTCAGCAGATAGAGGGCGTGGGTGATGTGGGGGATGTCTTCGACGTCGGCTTGTCTGAAGTTGAGACAGTAGAGGGTGCGTAGCAGGTCGCTTGAAGCGCGCAGGCGCTGAACGGCGCATTCGAGGATGTCTTGCGGGTTGGCCGTTGTGTCGATGATCAGGGGCTTGGTGTCGGTGAGGTTTGATTCGAGTGGGCGGTAGCGATCAGGGGTAAGCGGATTCCATGCTTTCATTGTTCTTCTCTCTATAGGCGTTCCAATAGCCGCCGCCATCATGACCAAACGATGGGAGGCGACTGTGTTCGGGTTGGTCAACCAGAGAGAGAGAACTCCGTGTACGCCGAAGCGTCCCAAACACAGCCGCCATAAAGCATGCCGCACAATAGATGGCGGCAAGCATACAAGGGCATGCGTAGTTTCTCTCTCTCAATTTCAGGTGACCAAACCCGAGTCGCTGATTTGGCAGCGACAGTCACGACTATAGATTTGACTTACCAAGCCGCGATAGGCGGCAACGGAGTCTAGGTTTGTAGGAACTGGACGAATAGCGGATAGGCTATTGCTGTAGGTTTTTTCGTCCGCTCACACCCCCAGCGCCATCAACCAATAATCCGATACTCCGCAACGTTTAACAGGCTCGTCGTCAGCCCCGTTGCCGGCGCGTAGATCGAACCCTTCACCGCCGAGAACGGCACGCCTTTGCTGCCTAGCGAAACATAGCGCTCACCTTTATCCAGTTCGGTGAAGTAGGTGTAGGAAATGCTGTGCATCCGCTTGTAGCGCGCTTCGTCGGCGACGATGGCGCCTGTCAGGCGCAGGAGGTCGGCTTCGCTCAGGTTCAGGGTTTTGTTCAGTTGTACGCCCCAGCGCTTTAGGCAGGTTTCGGCGAGGTGGCGGACGATGCGGCCAGGTTCGACCAGCGCTTTCAGGTCGCCGCTGTTGGTGGGTACGCCGCCGGCGGCGGTGGCGTTGCCGGCCATGGTCGCGTGGCGGCCGGCCATCGGGTAGACGCAGGTTTTGGTGCCGGTGGCGGTTTGCGGAATGACACAACTGAAACCTTTGGAGCGTTCATCGCGGGCATAGAAGGCGACATATTCTTTGACGTTGGCGCCAAGTTTGACGCGCGCATCCTGGAAGTTGCCGATTCCTGGTACCGGATCAAGGGCAAATATATTCACCGGGATATTATTCAGTTCGCGATCATTGAGCATCGCATTGGCCAGCATATGGCAACTTACACCCCCTCGGCTCCAGCCCACCAGATTGACCTGAGTGGGAATAACGCCATCCTTGCGAAATGTCTTGATGATCTGCTCCTGTAACTTTTGTTGGGTCACGCTGCGATCACCGTAGTTATATTTACGCCAGAACCACGAACCCTCGACTTTTACATCTTCAATGGGAATGCCGGCGGCTTTGAGGCGGTTGTATTCGGCCTCGGTCAGTTGCTGGCGCTGCCAGTCACATTTGCCCTTGATGACATTTAGGGCATGCTGCACGTTTTCCTCCCAGCCTTTGCCGAACAGTGTGCCGGTAAGGCCGTACTCCTTGGTTTTTGTGAACAGATCGTCAGCTTGCAGGTTGCCGCTGCCGGGTCCGTCGACGACGATCCATTCGGCGAACTCGCGGCCGGTATGATTGGAAGCCAGCGTGGAAACCAATTCGCCGTCCCAGAAGTTTTCATGGGTGGTATCGAACTTGTTGGAACCCGTACCGCAAAAAAATATGGTTAAAACTGTCATGGTGTTGCTCTCGTTTAGTTGTAAGAGCGAACAAGTTAGTGCGGGTTTCATATATAAATAAAGAGTTCTGGTGTTTCCGAGTTTGTAGCAAATTTTAGTTATATGTTGTTTGTGGTGGTTTTTGTTTGGCAACTTCGAGCAAGTCGCAACCATCCTGTACCAGTAAATAAAGCGCGTTGACGATGTTAGGAATATCTTTCACATCAGCCTGTTTGAAACATAAGCAGTAGAGCGTTTCCAGCAAATCACCGGCCGCGCGTAAACGCTGATCGGCGGCATTGATCAGGTCGGTCTGGCTGGAGTGGCTGTCGATAAGCAGTACCGGGTTTTCGCTGTAGCAAGTCTTGAGTGGGCGATAGCGGTTGATCATGGTGAGGCGTGTCCTGTTCGAAGGCGCTGGGGCGGGCCGGTGCAGTGTATGCAGCCGCGGCGGCCACTATAGAAGGGCGTTTCTCTGTGGGACAAGACAGCCGCAATGGACAGTATTCGTAGGGGTTTTTCCGTGTTTTGAGGAAATGCCCTACGTGTTTTCGCAGCTTTTTCAGGCCAAAACCCTTAGGCGTAATAATTCCTACGTGATTGTCAGGCGATTCGCGGTAAACCGCTGTATCGTGCGCGCCAGAATCTGTAGGGCGTTTCCAAACGTCTGACACGCGCTTAAAGGGAATTAGGTATGCACTGGCTACGAATGGCCGCAGTTTTATTGCTCGGGCTGGGCACTTGCCGTTTGGCCTTGGCCTCGGACGTTGGCAATGCGTGGGTGCTGGATCGCCTCGATCGCACCGATTGGCCGGAGGCACTGATCAGCCAGGCGAGCTTGGACACGGCGTCGCGCGGTGAAGTGTTGATGTTCGCCAAAGCACTTTTGGCCAGTGAAGCGCTGGATGAAGAGGGGCTTGAGCAGCGACTCGGGGTGCCGCACGTGCAACTGAAATCGATTCGCCATGTACGCGACGGTATCTGGGAGGGGTTGCTGAGCACCTATCGCAACGCCAGTCAGAACTGTGATGAGCAACTGTTCTGTCCGCGTGTGCGCAGCGTCGCTGATCTGCGTCAGTTGGCGGCAGCGTTCACTGGCGACATCAGTCCGGCGCATGCGCTGTGGGCGAGCAAGAGCCAAGGTGTGCATGAGCAGATGCTGAATGAGCAGTTGCGGGTGGCGGTTTTGCGTCCCTGAACTTCAGGATTTTGTGTTGTTCTGAGCGGCCTCTTCGCGAGCAGGCTCGCTCCCACAGGGACCGTGGTGTTCAAGTAATCGCTGTATCATTCCGAATCGATTTGGCCCCGACCTTTTCTCGACTCGCTGCGATCGCCCGCTAGGCTGTTGGCATGGCAGCAGTCAATGGAGTGACAGCGAATGCACAACACCCTGGAACAGGTTTTTGGTTTTCCACAGTTTCGACCCGGTCAAGAAACCGCGATCAGCGCGGTACTGGCCGGGCGCTCGGCAGCGGCGATTTTCCCCACCGGTTCCGGCAAGTCGATTTGTTATCAATTGCCGGCGCTGATGCTGCCGCACCTGACGTTGGTGGTGTCGCCGTTGCTGGCGCTGATTCAGGATCAGTTGGCCTTCTTGCAGCGACACGGTATTTCGGCCGGCAGCATCGATTCGGCGCAGAGCCGCGATGATGCCAATGACGTGATGGCCCGCGCCCGTTCGGGTGAATTGAAGATTTTGATGATCTCGGTGGAGCGCTTGAAGAACGAGCGTTTCCGCAACTTTCTGCAGCAGGTGCCGATCTCGCTGCTGGTGGTGGACGAGGCGCATTGCATCTCGGAATGGGGCCACAACTTCCGGCCCGATTATCTCAAGCTGCCGGACTATCAGCGCCAGTTCAACATCCCGCAAACTTTGCTCCTGACGGCCACCGCAACGCCGAAAGTCATCGCCGACATGCAGGCCAAATTCGCTATCGCCGCTGACGATGTGGTGACCACCGGTTTCTATCGGCCAAACCTCAATCTGCTGGTGGAACCGGTACGTGGTCAGGACAAGCGCCGGCGTCTGGTCGAGTGGATGACCGAGCGTGCGGGGCAGCCGAGTATCGTCTACGTGACCTTGCAGAAAACTGCTGAGCACATCGCCGAGCACCTTGAGCGCAACGGCATTCAGGCCGAGGCCTATCACGCCGGTTTAGCCCACGACAAACGCGAAGCGATCCAGAAACGCTTCATGGCCGGGCAGTCCAATTGCATCGTCGCGACCATCGCATTCGGCATGGGCATCGACAAGAGTGACATCCGCAATGTCGTGCACTTCGACCTGCCCAAATCCATCGAAAACTACAGTCAGGAAATCGGCCGCGCCGGCCGTGACGGGCAGCCGTCGGATTGTCTGGTATTGGCCAATCGCGACAGTCTCAATGTGCTGGAAAACTTCGTCTACGGCGATACGCCGGAGCGCGACGGCATTCGCTATGTACTCGATGAGCTAAAGGCCTCGGTACCGGAAGGACAATGGGAGTTTCTGCTCGGTCCACTGGCGGATCAGAGCAACATTCGCGCACTGCCGCTGAAGACCTTGCTGGTACAACTGGAACTGCGCGGTTTGATCGCGCCGCGCTACGCCTATTACGCCGAATACCGTTTCAAATACCTGCTGGAACCCGAAGCGCTGCTTGAGCGCTTCGACGGTGAGCGCAGGGATTTTGTCGGCGCGATCATTCAAACCTCGCCTCGTGCGCGCACTTGGGCCACGGTGAATTTCGAGGCGATGTACTCGCAGTATTCCGCTGAGCGCAATCGGGTAGTGAAGGCGCTGGATTACTTCCAGGAAAAGGGCTGGGTCGAACTGGAAAGCAAGCAGATGACCGAGGTCTACAGCCTGCTGAATAGTGACTTTGACAGCGATGCCCTGAGCGTCGAGCTGCATGAATATTTCACCCGGCATGAGCAGGCCGAAGTGGCGCGCATCCACGCGATGCTTGAGGTTTTTGCCACCGAGCGTTGTCTGGGTTATCGCCTGGCCGAGTATTTCGGGGATCGCAATGCGCCTGAGCGGTGTGGGCATTGCTCGGTGTGTCATGGCCAGGTTGCACGGTTGCCGGCACCACCGGAGTTGCCAGCGCTTGTGGATAAAAACTTCGCGGCGCTGTGTGGTGATTTTATCCACAGGCATGAGCAGCACACCGGGGTGATTCCGTCGGCGGAGCGGGTGACGCGTTTCCTGTGCGGGATCAGCGTGCCGTTGTTCACCAAGCTCAAGGCGCGAGCGATTCCCGGGTTTGCGGCGTTGGAGGAATATCCCTACGGCGAAGTCCGCAGTTGGGCGCAAGAGCACCTCTGATCGTTGTAGGAGCTGCCGAAGGCTGCGATCTTTTGCTCTTGAAAAAGTCAGCATCAAAAGATCGCAGCCTTCGGCAGCTCCTACATCAAGTGTCATCAAGGCGGGGCTGTATCCATCCGCTGAATGTCGATCATCACGGTAATAAACTTCAAAAAACGTCGCTGGCTGACTATGGTTGAGGTCTGTCTTTGGATCGCCAACAAGAGAACAACATGAGCCAGATATCCTTCGATATTCAGCAGGCCGCCGTGATCGGTGCGGGCACCATGGGCCGTGGCATTGTCATGTGCCTGGCCAATGCCGGGGTGAGCGTGCAGTGGGTGGATAACAATCCACAGATGCTTGAGCAGGCGCTCGCCACCGTGGCCGATACTTATGCACACAACGTTCGCCAAGGCCGGATTGATCAGGCCGAGGCGGATGCGCGTATCGCACGGGTCAGTGCGGCGGCGGATTACGCGGCGATTCGCAATGTCGATCTGGTGATCGAGGCGGTGTACGAAAATCTTGAGCTGAAGCAGAAGATCTTTCGTGAGCTGGATGGTTTGCTCAAGCCTGAGGCGCTGTTGGCGAGTAATACCTCGGCGCTGGACATCGATGCGATTGCTGCTGCGACCCGGCGCCCGGAGCAAGTGTTGGGGCTGCATTTCTTCAGCCCGGCGCACATCATGAAACTGCTGGAAATCGTGCGCGGTGCGCAGACTTCGGCGGCGGTGCTGGAAGCGGCGCTGGCTCTGGGCAAGCGCATGGGCAAGGTCAGTGTGGTGTCGGGCAACTGTCACGGTTTTATCGGCAACCGCATGCTGCATCCGTATGTGCTGGAGGCGCGCAAGATGTTGCTCGAAGGCGCTTATCCACAGCAGGTCGACGCAGCGCTGCAAGGTTTCGGTTTTGCCATGGGGCCGTTCCGCATGTACGACGTAGTCGGCATCGATCTGGAGTGGCGTGCACGCGAGTTGGCCGGCAAGGGGCAGGATGCGCCGGAGGTTCAGGTAGATAACCGTTTGTGCGAGATGGGCCGGTTCGGCCAGAAGTCCGGCAACGGTTATTACCATTACGAACCGGGCAGTCGTCAGGCTGAGCACGATCCTGAGGTCGATGCGCTGGTGTTGCAGGTCAGCGAAGGGCTGGGCTTCCAGCGCCGTGAGATTGGTCCGGAGGAGATTCTGGAGCGCAGTTTGCTGGCGTTGGTCAATGAAGGCGCGAAGATTTTGCAGGAAGGCATTGCCGAGTCTGCGCATGACATCGATCTGGTGTATCTGAATGGCTACGGCTTCCCGGCGGACAAGGGCGGGCCGATGGCCTGGGCGGATCAGCAAGGGCTCGCGGTTATTCATCAGCGTTTACTGGCGCTGGAGACGCGGCAGGGCGATCAGTGGAAACCGGCGCGGTTGATTGGTGAGTTGGCGGCGCAAGGGAAGGGGTTTGCTCAAGCTTAGTGTTACGGCGAAAATCTATCCCCCTCACCCCAGCCCTCTCCCCCAAGGGGGCGAGGGGGAAAGGGAGCCGATTTTCGTGTGTTTCAGAATTTGAGTTCGAATCGAAAGCCTCAGGTCGGTGTATGTCGAGAGAACACCTCGGTCAGTCCCCTCTCCCTCTGGGAGAGGGCTAGGGTGAGGGCTAGCGGCCTCACTGAAAAACAGGAGAATCAGCCCAACCATGTCCACCCCTCAGCGCACCGACTATCCGCACTTCCAGCCTATCACCACACGCTGGCACGACAACGACGCCTACGGTCACGTCAACAATGTCACCTACTACAGCTTCTTCGACACGGCGGTGAACACTTACCTGATTCAGGTCGGTGGTCTGGATATCCATGACGGCGAGGTGGTGGGATTTGTGGTCAGTTCGGCGTGTGATTACTTTGCCTCGATCGCCTTTCCGGATCTGATCGAGATCGGTCTGCGAGTCGGCAAGTTGGGCAACAGTTCGGTGCAGTACGAATTGGCGGTGTTCAAGGTCGGTGAAAGCGAGGCGTGTGCGGCCGGGCGCTTCGTTCACGTATTCGTCGATCGGGCGAGTAATCAGCCGGTGCCGATTCCTGCCGAACTGCGCCAGGCCTTGGAATACCTAGTGGTGTAAATGGCAAAAAAAATCGCAGCCCTTGGGCTGCGATTTTGCTTTACCGGCCAGCGAGGTGTTTGAGACCTCAGTCGCGATAGTGCTTGTGATGTTTGCGATGGCCGTAAGCGTGGCCGCGGCCCGGGTGACGGTCGCGGTAATAACCACGGTCACGGTCACGACCGCGATCGTAATGACGATCATCGTCATCACTTTTGTTACCCATGTAGTTGCCCAGCGCGCCACCGGCGCCGCCACCTGCTGCGGAGCCGATCAGGCTGCCGGTGGTGCCGCCCATGCTGCGGCCGACCACGTTACCGCCGGCTGCGCCCAGCGCACCACCGATGGCGGCTTCGCCACGGCTGCGTTTGTCGGCGCCGACCGCACTACCACCCGCGCCGCCCAGGGCTGCGCCGATGGTGGAACCTGTATTGCCGCCTAAGGACTGACCGACGACCGAGCCAAGAACCCCGCCCAATGCGCCGCCCACACCTGCTTCGGTGGTGCCGCCTGCGGAAGCAAAACCACTGACCAGGCCAAGGGACAACAAGAGAATCGAGGAGAACTTCATAGATGAGCCTCAAAGGGATGACGGCGCCGATCCTGAGGCTGTGTGACAAGCGTGACAATCGAAATCCGACGAATAACACGACTTGTATACAACTTTGCAAGTTGCTGTTTTTTCACCGGAACTTAACCGTTTTTCGCCGGTCTTTAGCTACTTCGGACAGGCCGTTTTTGTGAAAAAGCGGCCTTTTTGTGGCCGTTTGAAAAGCAGAAGCGAAAAGATCGCAGCCTTCGGCAGCTCCTACAGGAATCGGTGTAGGAGCTGCCGAAGGCTGCGATCTTTTGATTTTGGATTAAGCAGACTTGGCCATGATCAACCCGGTCTCACTCGCCGCTTCCAGCCGAATTGCAATGAACTTCGACGTCGGCGTATGGCTGCCATCCCCAGTGCTCTCCAGCGGCACGAGCGGATTCACTTCCGGGTAATAAGCCGCCGCTTGGCCCGCTGGAATATCAAACGCCAGCAAGGTGAAGCCCTTCACCCGACGCTCACGACCGTCGTCCCATATCGAAACAATGTCAGCCTTCTGCCCCGGACGGAAGCCAAGTCGAATGATGTCCGCCTCATTGGCGAACAACACATCGCGCTGACCTTTCACCCCGCGATAACGGTCGTCGAGACCATAAATCGTCGTGTTGTACTGATCGTGGGAGCGCATCGATTGCAGGATCAGATCCGGCAGTTGTCCGGTGGCGCGGGTGCGCTCGTGCACCAGATCTTTCGGCAGCATGTTGGCGCGGAAGTTGGCGCGGCCCGACGGCGTGTTCCACTTGCGTGCGCCGGCGCTGTTGCCGAGGTAGAAACCGCCCGGGTTCTTGATCTTCTCGTTGAACGCTTTGAAGTTGGGAATGGTGTCGGCGATCAGTTCGCGGATGCGCCCGTAATCGGCCACCAGCCAGTTCCAGTCCACCGGTTTGCTGCCCAGTGTGGCAGCAGCGATACCGGCAATGATCGACGGCTCCGAACGCATCTGGTTCGACAGCGGCTGCAACTGACCGTTGGAGGCGTGAACCATGCTGAACGAGTCTTCCACGGTGACCGCTTGCGGGCCTTCGGTCTGGATGTCGATGTCGGTACGACCAAGGCACGGCAGGATCAGCGCGTCCTTGCCGTGAGCCAGATGGCTGCGGTTGAGCTTGGTGCTGATCTGCACGGTCAGGTCGCAATTGCTCAGTGCGGCGAACGTGCGCGGGCTGTCTGGCGTGGCTTGGGCGAAGTTGCCGCCCAGACCGATAAAGACTTTGGCGCGACCTTCGGCCATCGCGTGGATCGCTTCGACCACGTTGTGGCCGTTGTGGCGTGGCACCTTGAACTGGAAGCGACGTTCCAGCGAATCGAGGAACGCCACCGGCGGACGCTCGTTGATGCCCATCGTGCGGTCGCCCTGCACGTTACTGTGGCCGCGCACCGGGCACAGGCCGGCGCCCGGTTTGCCGATATTGCCGCGCAGCAGCATCAGGTTGGCGATTTCCTGGATGGTCGGCACCGAATGGCGATGCTGGGTGATACCCATCGCCCAGCACATGATCACGTTCTTGCCCTTGGCGTACATGCGCGCAGCTTGCTCGATTTCTACGAGGGTCAAGCCGGATTGCTCGACGATCTGTTCCCACGGCGTGTCATCGACCACGCCCAAGTACTCGAGGACGTTGGCGCTATGGGCGTTGAGGAAGTCGTGATCGAACACAGCAGGTTCGCCAGCCTTCTGCGCATCGCGCTCCCATTGCAGAAGGAACTTGGCCATGCCGCGCAGCAGCGCCATGTCGCCACCGAGGGCCGGACGGAAATAGGCGGTGTTGGTCGGTTTATCGCCGTTGGTGAGCATTTCGATCGGGTGTTGCGGGTGCTGGAAACGTTCCAGACCGCGTTCCTTCAACGGGTTGATACACACCACTTGCGCACCGCGCTTCACCGCTTCACGCAGCGGTTCGAGCATCCGTGGGTGATTGGTGCCGGGGTTCTGGCCCCAGACGAAAATCGCGTCGGCGTGTTCGAAATCGTCGAAGGTCACGGTGCCTTTACCGACGCCAACGCTTTGCGCCAACGCCACACCGCTGGCCTCGTGGCACATGTTCGAGCAGTCAGGGAAGTTGTTGGTGCCGTAGGCGCGCACGAACAGCTGATACAGATACGCCGCCTCGTTGCTGGCGCGACCCGAGGTGTAGAACTCGGCCAGATCCGGGCTCGGCAGACTCTGCAGGTGCTTGGCGATCAGGGTGTAGGCGTCGTCCCAGCTGATCGGCTTGTAGCGATCGGTTTCGGCGTCGTAGACCATCGGCTCGGTCAGACGGCCCTGATATTCCAGCCAGTAATCGCTCTGCTCCAGCAGCGAAGTGACGCTGTGTTTGGCGAAGAACCTGGCATCGACGCGGCGCTTGGTGGCTTCCCAGTTAACCGCTTTCGCGCCGTTCTCGCAGAACTTGACCATGCCGCTTTCCGGCGAATCGCCCCAGGCGCAACCCGGGCAGTCGAAGCCGCCGTTCTGGTTGGTCTTGAGCATCATGCGCAGGTTTTTCAGGGCGTTGTCGCTGGTCAACCAGGCCTGAGCCACACTGATCAGGGCACCCCAGCCGCCGGCGGCACCTTTGTAAGGCTTGTAGCGCGGGACAGGTTTCTGGTCGGCTTGATGATGTTGGCTCACGCTTGATTCTCCATCGCGGGGCTATACACCCGCGGCGCACTTTTCTGCGGCAGGTGGATGAGATTGAGGTTGTGTCGACGGGCCCATTGCACGGCAAGGCCGGTGGGTGCGGACAGGCTGACCAGGGTCTGGATGCCGGCACGCAAGACTTTCTGGATCAATTCGAGACTGCAACGACTGGTGACAATCGCCAGGCCGCCTGCTGTGGATATCTTCTGGCGGATCAGTCCGCCGATCAGCTTGTCGAGGGCGTTGTGCCGGCCGATGTCTTCGCGCCCGAGCAGCAATTCACCGCTGGCGTTCATGAACACCGCCGCATGCACTGCGCCGCAATGCTGACCCAAAGGCTGAAACGCGCCGATGCGCTGGCGCAAGCCGTCGAGCCATTCGATCGGCGGTAACGCTGCGCCGGCCAGGACTTTGAGATCGGGCAACGCCTGCTCCACCGCTTCCACACCGCACAATCCGCAACCACTGGTACCCGCCATTTGCCGGCGCTGTTGCTTGAGGTTCCAGAACGCGCGATTGGCGATGGTCACTTGCGCGTATTGCGCGGAGCCGGCACCGGTCAGTTGCAGGTCATAGATATCGGTGGCGTCCTCGATGATGCCGCTGCCTAGACTGAAGCCGACGATGAAGTCTTCCAGGTCGGTCGGTGTCACCAGCATCACCGCCTGACTGATGCCGTTGTAGGCGATCGCCAACGCGACTTCCTCAGCCAGCGCAGTGCTGGCCGATGCCTCGCGGGGTAAATCGCTGTAACTGTAGGTCTGGCTGGCGGCAGGCGCGGGCGTTTCAATTGCAGGCGCCGCGCAGGCTGGGCGCTTGGCGTTCATGGCATCACCGACGGTTTGATCAACGTTAAGACTAGGCGCGGCAAGTTGTCGCGTCTAATCGCTAGTGTCGATCTATCGATAGATGCCGTCGATCATGAGGCAATTGGCGATTGCTGATACAGCGCGAAACAGGCCTCGGCCAGCGCGGAACGTGGGGCGCCACGGCGCATGATCAAGCCAAGCGGGGCGAGGGTCTGGGCGTCTTCGATCGATTGCAGGCGCAGGTGGTCGGTGAGTTTTTCCAGGCCGCCGTCGAGCGGCATGATCGCGCAGCAAAAACCGCCGTGTACCGCTTGTAACAATTGATGGACGGCATCGGTTTGCAGCAACGGTTGCGGGGTCAGGCCACGGCTGTGGAAGTTGTGGTCGATGGACTGGCGAAAGTGCATGCCGCTGGTGAGCATGCCCAGCGGCAGTTCGATCAGTGATTCCCAGCTCAACGGAGCTTCACCGAAGGTAAAAGTGCGCTGGTCGTACAGCAGGCCCATGCGGGTTTCGTCGAATGCCAGTGATTCGAAACGTTCGTGATCCAGGCGGTCGAGGTAAGAAACACCGATGTCGATTCGGTTGTTCGCCAGATGCTCGAGGATCTGCTCAGAACTCAGCGCCGACATTTCGAAACGCAGGTTTGGGTGGGCGCTGTGCAGGCGTTGCATCAATGGAAGCGGATCGAAGCTCGACAGTGGCACCACGCCCAGCCGTAGCGTACCGATCAGGTTGCCGCGACACGCGGCTGCTTCCGCGTGCAAACCGTCATAAGCCGCCATCACCGAGCGTGCCCAGGCCAGCACCCGCTCGCCCGGCGCGGTGAAGCCTTCGAAGCGCTGGCCACGGTTGACCAGCGGCAGGTCGAGTTCTTCTTCGAGGCTGCGTAGACGCATCGACAGGGTGGGCTGGGTGATATGGCAACGCGCGGCGGCCTGGCCGAAGTGGCGGGTTTCGTCGAGGGCGATGAGGAATTTCAGCTGCTTGATGTCCATCTTCGCTCCAGGCGCTGGCAGGGGTGGGGGATTCTACCGCTTGCGCGGCGGCAGGGTCATTGGTCGGCTTGGAACCGGGTTTGTCCGCGGTGGTCTAGGCTTGGACGACTGAACCTTTATTCCATGGAGAGAACCACGATGAGCCTTTTTAGTTTTGTTAAAGAAGCCGGTGAAAAGCTGCTCGATCTGCTGACCCCGGGTAACGCCAATGCCAGTGAACAGTTGAAGGAACACATCAGCAAGGTCGGCCTGGGCAATCCGAATGTGCAGGCAACGGTGGATGGCGACAAAGTGACCGTTACCGGTGAAGTCGCGAGTCAGGAAGAGAAAGAGAAGATTTTGCTGGCAGTGGGCAATATTGCCGGGGTTGGCAGCGTGGATGATCAGATCACCGTGACCGGCCCGGTGGTGGCTGCAGCAAAATTTGTCGTGGTGAAAAAAGGCGACACCCTCAGCGCGATTTCCCTCGCTGTGTATGGCAACGCCAACCAGTACAACAAGATCTTCGAGGCCAACAAACCGCTGCTGTCGCATCCGGACAAGATCTATCCGGGGCAGACGCTGCGTATTCCTGAGTAAAACAACACCCCTGTAGGAGCTGCCGCAGGCTGCGATCTTTTGACTTTGATTTTTAAAAAACAGATCAAAAAATCGCAGCCTTCGGCAGCTCCTACAAAGATCAAAGACCTGCGATCAGATTGCGATAGTCCTCAACCGCCGCAAACTCAGCCGTGTCCTTCGGCCCCTTGCGGCTATCCGGCTCCTTCACCGCCAACAAATGCGCGACACCAAAGTCCCGCGCACTGCGCAGAATCGGCAAGGTATCGTCGATAAACAGACTGCGCGACGGATCAAAGCCGATGTCTGCCTGCAAGGCATCCCAGAACTGCGGGTTTTCCTTGGGAAAACCGTAATCGTGGGAGCTGATCAGCCGTTCGAAATACGGCGCCAGCTCAATCCGTTCCAGCTTCAGCGACAGTGAATCGCGGTGCGCGTTGGTGATCATGATCACCCGTTTACCGGCACGTTTGATTGCTTCCAGAAAGGTATCGGCATCCGGCCGCAAGGCAATCAGGTGCGCGGTTTCCTGCTTCAATTCCCGCACCGACAACTTCAGTTCGGCACTCCAGAAATCCAGGCAATACCACTGCAACTGGCCAGCGTGGCGTTCGAACAACGGCTGCAATTCCATCTCGGCCATGGCCCGGCTGACCCCGTGCAGTTCGGCGTAGCGCTGCGGCAGGTGTTCCAGCCAGAAGTGATTGTCGAAGTGCAGATCCAGCAGCGTGCCGTCCATGTCGAGCAGAACGGTATCGATGTCGGACCACGGTAATGAAGGCATGGCAACGTCTCGAGCGGTAGAAAGATATCCGACGTAAACAATCGGGAAAGCCGCGTTATAGTAGCGCGTTCACGCCAAGGAGCTTTGCATGCGCCAGAAACCCACCGTACTTGCCCGCGAGATCGTCGCCACCAGCCGCCTGTTTTGCGTCGAAGAACTCAAGCTGCGCTTTTCCAACGGCGTGGAACGCACTTACGAGCGTCTGGTCGGCAAAGGTGCGGGCTACGGCGCGGTGATGATCGTGGCGATGCTGGACGCCGAACACGCAGTGCTGGTCGAGGAATACTGCGGCGGTACCGATGAGTACGAACTGTCCTTGCCTAAAGGTTTGATCGAACCGGGCGAAGACGTATTGGCGGCAGCCGAGCGGGAACTCAAGGAAGAAGCCGGATTTGGCGCGCGACAACTGGAGCATCTGACCGAGCTGTCGTTATCGCCCGGTTACATGAGCCAGAAGATCCAGGTCGTTCTGGCTACCGATTTGTACGAAGAGCGGCTGGAAGGCGACGAGCCCGAACCGATGCGCGTCGATAAGGTGAACCTGCGCGAATTGTCGTCGCTGGCGCTCAATCCGCAATTTTCCGAAGGCCGTGCGTTGGCTGCACTGTATCTGACCCGCGATCTGCTGACCGAGCGCGGGTTCTTTCCAGCATGAGTGAGATATCGATGACGTTTCCCCACCCGTTGATGGCGCCGGTCGTTGAGCTGGCATTGCAGGCCGGCGAGGCGATTTTGCCGTTCTGGCGCTCCGGCGTTGAAGTCACGGCCAAGTCCGATGACTCGCCGGTGACGGCGGCTGATCTGGCCGCGCACCATCTGATCCTTGCCGGGCTGACGGCGCTGGATCCGAGCATTCCGGTGTTGTCGGAAGAAGACGCCAACATCGCCCAGAGCGTACGCGCCGGCTGGCAGCGCTGGTGGTTAGTGGATCCGCTGGATGGCACCAAGGAGTTCATCAGCGGCAGCGAAGAGTTCACTGTGAATATTGCACTGATCGAAAACGGTCGCGTGGTATTTGGCGTGGTGTCGATGCCGACCAACGGTCGCTTTTATGTCGGCGGCGCCGGGCTTGGTGCGTGGCGCTGCGACAAGGGCGGCACGCCGGTTGCGATTCAGGTGCGTGATGTGCCGGGGCCGGGAGAGGCGTTTACCGTGGTGGCCAGCCGTCGGCATTCCAGTCCTGAGCAGGAGCGCTTGCTGGCGGGGTTGAGTGCGAGTCTGGGCGAGTTGCAATTGGCCAATATCGGCAGCTCGCTGAAATTTTGCCTGCTGGCCGAAGGTGCGGCGGATTGCTATCCGCGCCTGGCACCGACTTCGCAGTGGGACACGGCGGCGGCGCAAGGTGTGCTGGAAGGGGCGGGCGGTGAGGTGTTGGATCTGCGCGGGGAAGCGTTCTGTTATCCGGCGCGGGAATCGCTGTTGAACGAGTTCTTTTTGGCGCTGCCGGCGAAGGCGGCGTGGCGTTCCAGGTTGTTGGAGTTGGCTCGGGGTTAAGTGGGCTGATCCGCAATCCCCCTCACCCCAGCCCTCTCCCCCAGGAGAGGGAGCCGACCGAGGGATATTGGAAAGCAGCGCTGACCTGGTCGAGGATTTGCTGAATCCATAATCGCTGCGATCTTCCAGGTCGATGTACAACGCAAGACATCTCGGTCAGTCCCCTCTCCCTTTGGGAGAGGGCTAGGGTGAGGGGCTTTTGATCTTCAGCGGTGCAAAACGTACTGGCCGGTAAACCTCACCGCATCCTCATCGCTACCCGCATTGACGATCCGCGTATCGAGCGCCAACCGCGCCCGCCCATAACGCCGATACATCGCCAGAAACCTCTTCCACGCCTTCGCATCAGGCGCCGGGCAAATTGCTACCGCATCGCCGGTCACGGGCAGTGGATAACGGATCTGTCCCTCCTGAATCACAATGTGCCCGTCGGTGATTCCTTCTTCTTTCAGACGCAAATGCAACCAGCCCCAACCGGCCAGCACCGCGCCGCAGTAAAGGCTGCCGCCGAACATGGTGCTCTTGTGATTGACGTTCGGATCCAGCGGTAAATGCAGACTCAATTGCTGCTCGCGCCAGTCGAGCACTTTGAGGCCCATGTCGCGGGTCAGTGGAATATCGTGATGGAGCACGGACTCCAGATAGTGACTGTCGGTGCTCATTCGTTCTCGTCCCCATGGCTGCTGTCGCCGAAGTTGAGACCATGCTTGCGCAACTTGTCATGCAGAGTCTTGCGCGGAATACCCAAGGCCTCGGCGAGGCTGCGCACCGAACTGTGGGAGCGTGCCAGTTCAGCGGCGATCAGCGACTTCTCGAAATTCTCCACCTGCTCACTGAGACCTCCGGTGATGACTTCGACCGTGGTGCTGCCACCGCCTTCGGTGCCAGCGTTATCCAGCGCCAGTTCCAGGCCGAGGGCGAAACGTTCGGCGGCATTCTGCAGTTCGCGCACGTTGCCCGGCCAGGTGTGGCGCAGCAGCAAGGCGCGTTGTGCCGGCTGCAGTTCATGTGGCGGCAAACCGTGGCGGGCGCTGGCTTCATCGGCGTAATGCTGGAACAGTACCAACGCATCTTCTCCACGTTCACGCAGCGGTGGAATGCGCAATGGCGCGACGTTGAGGCGGTAATACAAGTCGGCGCGGAAGCGGCCCTGATCAGCGGCCTGGCGTAGGTCTTCCTTGGTCGCGGCGATCACGCGGATGTCCAGCGGGATCAGTTGATTGCCGCCCAGACGCTCGACCACGCGCTCCTGCAACATGCGCAGCAACTTGACCTGCACATCCATGCTCATGCTTTCGATTTCATCGAGAAACAGCGTGCCGCCATTGGCAAATTCGAATTTACCGATCCGACGTTTCTGCGCGCCAGTGAAGGCGCCGGGTTCGTGGCCAAACAGTTCGCTTTCCACCACGGACTCGGCCAGTGCGCCAGCGTTGATCGCCACGAACGGGCCATTTCGGCGGCTGGATAAATCGTGCAGTGCGCGGGCGACGACTTCCTTGCCGGCGCCGGTTTCGCCGAGGATCAGCACGTCAGCCTTGGTCGCGGCGAGCGCGCCGATCTGTTCACGCAAACGCAGCATGGGCGTCGAGTGGCCGACCAGTCGCGCGCTCAGTTCGTTGCGGTCGCTGAGGGCCAGGCGCAGGCTACGGTTGTCCAGCACTAGGCGGCGCAGAGCGAGGGCGCGGCGCACGCTGTCGAGCAGGGCATCGCTGGCGAAGGGTTTCTCGAGAAAATCATAAGCGCCGGCACGCATGGCTTGTACCGCCAGCGGCACGTCGCCGTGGCCGGTGATCAACAGCACGGGGAGTTCCGGATCCTGTGCGTGCAGTTCGCTGAGCAATTCCAGGCCATCCATGCCCGGCATGCGAATGTCGCTGACCACCACGCCCGGCCAGTCACGCTCAAGCTGTGCGGCCAGGCCCTTGGCTTCGGACAGTGGCAGAATTTTCAGGCCGGCCAGATCCAGGGTCTGGCCGAGGGCCTGACGCAGGTGCGGATCGTCGTCGATCAACACCACCTGAATGCGATTGTCGATGGTCATGCACTTCGATCCTCGGACGGTTGCAGGCTGACCCCGGGCGCACCGGCGCGCAGCCGCAGGGTAATCAAGGCGCCACCTTGCTTGTGGTTGGCGAACGACAGTTCACCGCCGAAGGCGCGCATCAGCGTCTCACAAATGGCCAGCCCCAGACCAAGGCCCTGAGTGCGGGTCTTGGTGGTGTAAAAG
The DNA here is from genome assembly GCF_054790575.1 of Pseudomonas sp. MC6. Lineage (NCBI taxonomy): Bacteria > Pseudomonadati > Pseudomonadota > Gammaproteobacteria > Pseudomonadales > Pseudomonadaceae > Pseudomonas > Pseudomonas sp. MC6. Next base: position 4,724,123 of record NZ_CP186504.1, on the reverse strand, counting down.
GGTTCGCTGGCGCGGCCAAGGGCTTCCATGCAAAAGCCCGGGCCGTTGTCGCGAATGTACAGATTGACGCCCTCGGCGGTGGATTCGGCACTCAGCCAGAGTTTGCGCGGCGGGCCTTTTTCGGTAAGGGCATCGAGAGCGTTGGCGAGCAGGTTGCCGAGCACTTGGCGCAGACGCGTTTCCCCGGCCTCGACCCATAGGGTGGCGGCGGGCAGGTCGCGGATCAGCTCGACTTCCATGCTCCGGCGCCGTTTGGCCAGCAGCGCCAAGGCATCGTCGAGCGCCGGTTGCAGGGCAACGCTCTCCGGCGCGTGGCGATCACGGCGGGCGAAGGCGCGCAGGTGGGCGATGATCGAGGCCATGCGCCCGGTCAGTTCGCTGATCAGTTTGAGGTTGCCGCGAGCGTCGTCGGTGCGCTGATGATCGAGCAACACCTCGGCGTTTTCCGCGTAGCTGCGGATCGCCGCCAGCGGCTGATTGAGTTCGTGGCTGATGCTCGCTGACATGGTCCCCAGCGCCGACAGCTTGCCGGCCTGGACCAGATCATCTTGGGCGCGCACCAGCTCCTGCTGAGCCTGTTCACGCTCCAGCACCTCTTCTTTCAAACGTCGGTTGAGGCCTTCGAGGTCGCTGGTGCGTTCCGCCACACGGCCTTCCAGTTCACGGCGTGCCTTGGCCTCGAACGCGATGCGTTCCAGATAATGCCGACGGCGCTGCATCATCAGACCGAGCAACAGCATCACTACCAGCAGCGTGGCGCCGCCGATTGCAACCACGGTGCGCACCGGACGGTCGATCAGCGTGCGCGGCGCGAGGATGCTCACGCTCCAGCCGGTTTCGGCGATGTCGTGGGTCTGAATCAGCCACGCGCTGGGGCTGAGGTTCAATGGACGTGGCTCGCGGGTCGGGTAGGGCTGGATGGCGGTGATCGCTGAGCGTTCGCCATCGCTCAATTTACGGGTCGAGCGAAAGCGCCATTCCGGACGCGAGGTGAGGATGACCACGCCGTTGTGGTCGGTCACCAGCAGTTGTTCCGGAGTTTTACCCCACAGGCTTTCGGTGTGGTCGAGGTCGACCTTGATCACCAGCACGCCGATGATTTTTTCGCCGTTGCGCACGGCGGCGGCGAAGAAGTAACCGCGCTTGGCCGAGGTGGTACCGAGACCGAAAAAGCGACCGAGGCGTCCGGCCATGGCTTCACTGAAATACGGCCGGAACGAAAAGTTGCGGCCGACAAAGCTGTCGTGCTTGTCCCAGTTCGATGCGGCCAGTGTTTGCCCGCTGGTGTCCATCAGGTACATGACTTCGGCGCCGGTCTGCGCGGCGATGTTCTTCAGCAGGCGATTGGCATTGCCTTGGGTAACGCCGTCGTCCGGCGCGCCGAGGACCGAGCGAAGGGCCGGCAGGTCGCCGAGAATCTGTGGCAACACTTCGTAGCGGTGCAGGGTGCCCAGCAGGTTGGCGACGTACAGGTCGAGGGTCTGACGGTTCTGTCCGGCCAGTTCGCTGCGGTAATAGCGCTCGGCCAGATGTTCCAGCGGCCACAACAGCGGCGCCAGACACAGGGCCAGCAGGGCGAGGCTGCGCCAGCGAGGTCTGCGGGGAAGGGTTGGTTTCATGAGCCAGATGCGCCTGTAGGGACAGGCGCATTATGCCCGGCCTCAGGCGAAGACGTCAGCGTCCTTGAGCAACGCTGCGACCTGATCCTTGGCGGACAGCTTAGGCGCTTCGTCCAACTGCCAGTCGATGCCCAGAGCGGGGTCATCCCAGCGAATGCTGCGCTCGGACGACGGGTCGTAGTAGTTGGTGGTCTTGTAGAGGAATTCGGCGAACTCGCTCAGCACCACGAAACCATGGGCAAAACCTTCCGGCACCCACAGTTGACGATGGTTTTCCGCAGAAAGACGCACCGCCACGGATTTGCCGAAGTGCGGCGAGCTGCGGCGAATATCCACGGCGACATCCAGTACTTCACCAACGGTCACGCGGACCAGTTTGCCCTGAGTGTTTTGCAGTTGGTAATGCAGGCCACGCAATACGCCTTTTTGCGAGCGCGAGTGGTTGTCCTGAACAAATTGCGTGTCCAGACCGGTAGCGTCCTGGAACGCCTTGGCGTTGAAACTCTCGTAGAAGAAACCGCGCTCGTCACCGAACACCTTCGGTTCGATGATCAAGACACCGGGCAGGTCGGTGGTGATTACATTCATGGGGGCTTCCTAGGCAGGTGTGAATGGCCGTCATTCTTGCGCAAAGTGCCGAAGGGTGCGAGTGCTGGAAGACAAATAGCCCGGATGCCTTTACACGGTTGGGGGTTGCGGATAGCGCGCAGCAATGGCGATATAGGCGCCTAATAAAATTTCAGGGGTCGTTTCATGCCGCTCGCCACGTTGATTCATCGCGCCAGTTTGCCCAGCCCGCAGGTTTCTGCAGAGCAGGCCCGGCAATGGCTGGCGGAACATTACGGACTCAGCGGCACGTTGCAGGCCCTTGGCAGCCAGCAGGATCTCAATTTCCGCGTCGACAGCCCGCGCGGTCGGTTCGTGCTGAAAATCTGCCGTGGCGATTACGCCCTGGTGGAGCTGCAAGCCCAGCACGCTGGGCTCAAGTACCTGGCCGAGCAGGCGGCGGTGACGGTGCCGCGGGTGATCGCGGCCAATAACGGCGAGGATCTGCTGTCACTGGAAGTCGGCGGCGAAACCGTTCATGTGCGGCTGCTGGATTACATCGAGGGCCAGCCGCTCACGCATCTCGAACACTTGGGGCGCGACGTGGTGGCGGGGTTTGGCCGGCTCTGCGGCGAGATGGATCTGGCGTTGGCCGGGTTCGACCATCCGGGACTTGAGCGCACGTTGCAGTGGGATGCCCGCCACGCCAGCGCACTGATCAGCCACCTTCTGCCGGTGATCAGGGATGAGCAGCAACGCACATCGATCGCCGACGCCGCCGCGCAGGCCGAGCGCCGCTTGCAGCCGTTGCTGGACAAGCTGCCGGTGCAGGCGATCCACATGGACATCACCGATGACAACGCTGTCTGGGCGCGCCATGCCCAGCGTCACTGGCAGTTGCAGGGTGTGATCGACTTTGGCGATCTGGTGCGCACCTGGCGCATCACCGATCTGTCGGTGACGTGTGCGGCGTTGCTGCATCACGCCGGTGGTGAACCGTTTGTCATCCTGCCGGCGGTGCAGGCCTACCACGCGGTCAACCCGCTGCAACATGAGGAGCTGCAAGCACTGTGGCCATTGATCGTCGCGCGCGCGGCGGTATTGGTGCTTAGTGGCGAGCAACAGGTCAGCATCGACCCGACGAATACTTACAGCCGCGACAACCTCAGCCATGAGTGGGAAATCTTCCGCGTGGCGACATCGGTGCCACAGGCGCTGATGGAAGCGGCGATCCTCACGGCCGTCGGTCACAGCTTGCCGGCGATCGACAGCCAAGGTTTTGCGCCCTTGCTGCCCGGTCTGGTCGGGCGTGAATTTGCCCTGATCGATCTCGGTGTCCTCAGCCCGCATTTCGAGGCCGGCAACTGGGAGCAGGCAAGCATCGATCAGCACCTGTTGAACGAAGCGGCGGCGGCCCATGGTTTGGCGGCGAGCCGTTATGGTCAGTACCGTTTGTCGCGCACTCGTCCCGACTGTGCCGTTGAACCGGACACCTTCCCGCTGCACGTGGAATTGCGTGTGCCCGATGGTACCGCCGTGGAGGCTCCGTTCGCTGGCGTCGTGCATCAGGCAACTGACGGCGTGCTGCAACTGGATGGCCCGCAACTCAGCGTGCGCCTGTGGGGCGTGACACCGTCGCTGCACAGCGGCGCGGCGCTGGTCAAAGGTCAGGTGCTGGGCGCGGTCAGCGGCCCGTTGCGTGTGCAGTTGTGTCGGGGCGCGCAGCTCAATGCGCCGCTGTTTTGCCCCCCGGCGCATGCCGCGGCTTGGCAGGCGCTGTGCCCATCGCCGGCCGCATTGTTGGGGCTGGCCTGCGATGCCGAGCCGGAGCTGGACGCGAAAACGTTACTCGAACGCCGCGATGCCAGTTTCGCCCGCACCCAGAAACACTACTACATCGATCCGCCGCGCATCGAACGCGGCTGGCGCAATCACCTGATCGACATGCAGGGCCGCTCCTATCTGGACATGCTCAACAACGTTGCGGTGCTCGGTCACGGTCACCCGCGCATGGCCGCTGTCGCGGCTCGCCAGTGGTCGTTGCTCAACACCAACTCGCGGTTCAACTATGCGGCAGTCGCGGAGTTTTCCGAGCGCTTGCTGAAGCTGGCGCCGGAGGGCATGGATCGGGTGTTTCTGGTCAACAGCGGCAGCGAGGCCAACGACCTGGCGATTCGTCTGGCGTGGGCCTATAGCGGCGGTCGCGACATGATCAGCGTGCTCGAGGCCTATCACGGCTGGACCATTGGCGCCGATGCGGTCTCGACGTCAATTGCCGACAACCCGAAAGCGCTGGAAAGCCGCCCGGACTGGGTGCATCCGGTACCTGCGCCAAACACTTATCGCGGTGAATTCCGCGGTCTCGATTCAGCGCCGGATTATGTGCGCAGCGTTGAGCACCACCTGGGGAAGCTCGCCGAGCAGAAGCGCCAATTGGCCGGGTTTATCTGCGAGCCGGTGTACGGCAATGCCGGGGGTATTTCACTGCCGCCGGGTTATCTGAAGCGGGTGTACGCGCTGGTACGCGCGCAAGGCGGCGTGTGCATCGCCGACGAAGTGCAGGTCGGGTACGGGCGCATGGGCCACTTCTTCTGGGGCTTTGAAGAGCAGGGTGTGGTGCCGGACATCATTTGCATGGCCAAGGGCATGGGCAACGGTCAACCGCTGGGTGCGGTCATCACGCGGCGGGAAATTGCCGAGGCGCTGGAGGCCGAGGGCTATTTCTTCTCATCGGCGGGCGGCAGTCCGGTGAGCTGCCAGATCGGCATGGCGGTGCTCGATGTCATGGAAGAAGAAAAACTCTGGGAAAACGCACAGGTGGTCGGTGGCCACTTCAAGGCGCGGCTCGAAGCGCTGATCGATAAACATCCGCTGGTGGGCGCGGTGCACGGTTCCGGGTTCTATCTCGGGCTTGAGCTGATTCGTAATCGCGAGACGCTGGAGCCGGCGACCGAGGAGACCGCGCTGCTGTGCGATCGCTTGCGTGAATTGGGGGTTTTCATGCAGCCGACCGGTGATGATCTGAACATTCTCAAGATCAAACCGCCGATGGTGACGTCGCGCCAGAGCGTGGATTTCTTTGTCGACATGCTCGACCGAGTCCTCACAGAAGGCCTGTAACGCTGATCCCGTGTAGGAGCTGCCGAAGGCTGCGATCTGTTGATTCTGCTTTTTAAAATCAAGATCAAAAGATCGCAGCCTTCGGCAGCTCCTACAGAAAGTGCGACAATAATTCGATTTATATCGGCTTTTGTTTGGTTTATTTAGACGGAATGCATTTAGCAAGCTTCTAAAGCCGATATTTATCGGATATAAAGTCACCATTGCTCCGGCATGGCGATCTCATGTCCGGTGCGCGCGTTTTTCACTTCGGTCGAATTGTCGACCGCCAAAGCACTTGCCCGGAGATGCTTCATGAGCCGTATCGTTACCGTTGCCGCCACTCAGATGGCCTGTTCCTGGGATCTGCAAGCCAACCTCGAAATCGCTGAAAGGCTGGTGCGTGAAGCCGCCGCCAAAGGCGCACAGATCATCCTGATTCAGGAACTGTTCGAGGCGCCGTACTTTTGCCAGAAGCCAAACCCGGACTATCTGCAACTGGCGACGACGGTGGAAGAAAACGTCGCGATCAAACATTTCCAGAAAATCGCCAAAGAGCTGCAAGTGGTGCTGCCAATCAGCTTCTATGAGCAGGCCGGCCGCGCACGTTTCAACAGCATCGCGATCATCGATGCTGACGGCAGCAACCTCGGGATTTATCGTAAAAGCCACATCCCGGACGGCCCGGGCTACCACGAGAAGTACTACTTCAACCCGGGTGACACCGGTTTCAAAGTGTGGAACACCCGTTACGCGAAGATCGGCGTGGGCATCTGCTGGGATCAGTGGTTCCCGGAAGCTGCACGCAGCATGGCCTTGCAAGGCGCTGAAATACTCTTTTATCCAACCGCAATCGGCAGCGAGCCGCACGACAAAACCATCTCGTCGTGCGATCACTGGCAGCGCGTGCAGCAGGGCCATGCCGGCGCCAACCTGATGCCGTTGATCGCCAGTAACCGCATCGGCAACGAAGAACAGGACGGCTACGACATCACGTTCTACGGCTCTTCGTTCATCGCCAACCAGTTCGGCGAGAAAGTGCAGGAGCTGAATAAAACCGAAGAAGGTATTCTTGTGCACACTTTCAACCTCGACGAGCTCGAACACATTCGCAGCGCGTGGGGTTCATTCCGTGACCGCCGTCCGAACCTGTACGGCGCGTTGAAAACCCTCGACGGTTCCCTGGAGTCCTGATCCCGATGACAACTTTGAAAAGTACCCCGCGCGCCGACGGCTTTCACATGCCGGCCGAGTGGGCGCCGCAAACGCAGACCTGGATGATCTGGCCCGAGCGCCCGGACAACTGGCGTCTGGGCGGCAAACCGGCGCAAGCTGCACATGCTGCGGTGGCCAAGGCTATCGCGCGTTTTGAACCGGTCACCGTGGCCGTGTCCGCCGGCCAGTATGAAAACGCCCGCGCGCGCCTCGACGTGCCGAATATCCGCGTGGTCGAGATGTCCAGCGATGACGCTTGGGTACGCGACAGCGGCCCGACTTTCGTCATCAACAATAGCGGCGAAGTGCGCGGTGTGAACTGGGACTTCAACGCTTGGGGCGGCTTCGACGGCGGCCTGTACTCGCCGTGGAATCGCGATTCGCAGGTCGGCGGCAAGATCCTCGAGATCGAGCGCAGCCCGCGTTACCGCACTGAAGGTTTCGTGCTTGAAGGCGGCTCGATTCACGTCGACGGCGAAGGCACGCTGATCACCACCGAAGAGTGCCTGCTCAACCGCAATCGCAACCCGCACCTGGGCCGCGAAGAGATTGAAGCGGTACTGAGCGCCAATCTGGCTGTGGATAAAATCATCTGGCTGCCGGACGGTCTGTTCAACGACGAAACCGACGGCCATGTGGATAACTTCTGCTGCTACGTGCGTCCGGGCGAAGTGCTGCTGGCGTGGACCGACGATCCGCAGGATCCGAACTACCCGCGCTGCCAGGCTGCGTTGAAAGTTCTGCAAAGCAGCACTGATGCCAAGGGTCGCCCGTTCACGGTGCACAAAATGCCGATTCCGGGGCCGCTTTACGCGACTGAAGAAGAGTGCGCCGGTGTCGACCCGGTGGACGGCACGCAGGAACGCAATCCGTCTGTGCGCCTGGCTGGTTCCTACGTGAACTTCCTGATCGTCAACGGCGGCATCATCGCGCCGAGCTTCGACGATCCAATGGACGCGCCGGCCAAGGAAATCCTGCAGAAGCTGTTCCCGCAGCACGAAGTGGTGATGGTGCCGGGCCGTGAACTGTTACTGGGTGGCGGTAATATCCACTGCCTTACCCAACAGCAACCCGCGCCGCACAAAGAGTGAGTTGAGTCGTAACAGCTTGAGTTGATTAACAAATCGGCCGAGCAATGATTAGCTCGCTATGCATGCACAGAAGCCCGCAGCCCGGTTGGACTGCGGGCTTCTTTGTATCCGCTTGTCGACAACAGCGAAACATTGGCATAGCTCTTGTATTCATCACTCGTGCACTAGGGAGGGAGGAGAACTTCAACAGTTCTGTCATAAACCTTGGATAACGTAGCCGCTCATGAACGGGGAGAGAGCGCTGAAATGAACGCCGAAGTGAACGTAGTCAGCGAGCGGACGTTGCATCCCATGGCCGTTAACGGCGAATCGCTCCAGATTGTCGCGCACTGGTTGAAGTCCAATGGAACGCGTCAGATCAGGCAACCTGATCCGCGCCGGATGATGATCGAGCGTTACCCCGCTGACCTGTTCAGCGAGGCCGAACTGGACGCGTTGTGGGCTGTGATGGAGGGATAAGAACAACAACAGGGATTGGTCAAAGCGCTGCCGGGATGGCGGCGCTTTTTTATGCACGATTATTTTGTACGCACCCATTCAATGTGGGAGCGAGCCTGCTCGCGAATGCGGTGGATCAGTTAACAACGATGTCGACTGACCCGACGCTTTCGCGAGCAGGCTCGCTCCCACAGGGATGTGTGTGAAGTCAGAAACTGTAGGTGCCGGTCATCACCACGCTGCGCGGCGCACCCGGCTGGATTTGATACTGGCTGGTCGCCGACGCGTAATATTCGCGATCGGTGATGTTGTTCAGCGCCGTACGCAAATCCCAATCCTTGAAGCGGTAACCGACCAGCGCATCCCAACGGCCGTAACCCGGCAACACGGTGGTGTTGGCGTTATCGGCATAACGTTGGCCAACCAGGGTCAGACCGGTTTCGCCGTACCAGCCCATATCCGGTTTCCAGGTCAGGAACAGGCTGCCGTTGTGCTTGGCGACGTTGTTGATGCGTTTGCCTTCCAGGCCGTTGTTGTCCTTCTCGATCTTCGCATCCTGGACACCGACGCCACCGCGCATGTACCAGTTGCCGACGATGTTACCGGTAGCGGTCAACTCGATCCCGCGCGAACGTTGCAGGCCGGACATCACGGTCAGCGTCGGGTCATTAGGATCGCTGGTGCGGCGGTTGTAGAGCTCCAGGTCATAGATCGCCAGCGTGGTGCTCAAGCGGTCATCAAACCAGTCGCTCTTCACGCCGATTTCTTTCTGCTTGGTCAGTTCGGGGCTGAGGTCGTTGGTGTTGCCGGCCGCACCCGGGGTGATGCCGATCAAGCCACCGCCGACTGGCGAAAACGTCTTCGACCACGAAGCGTAGAACGAATGGTTTTGCAGCGGCGTCCAGACCAGGCCCACACGCGGGCTGGTGCTGTGGCTGTCGCGGTCTTCGGAGATGTTCCGCAGCTTGTTGGTCGACTCGATATCGAAGGTGTCGTAACGCAGACCCCCCAGCAGTTGCCATTGATCGTTCAGGCGCAGTTGGTCCTGGACGTACACCGCACGGCTTTCGACTTCGGTGTGGCTGCTGCTGGAGACCTGCATGCTGCCGGTGTGGCGCAGATCGCGGTTCGGGTTGTACAAGTCGAGCGACGGCACCGGCTGCGCGCCGGGCGTTCTGCCAGTGGCGGCGTTGTACAGCGTCGGATCGCGGCGCTGGCTGCCGATCTCGACGCCCGTGAGCAAGCGATGCTCAAGGCCGAAGGTATCGAAGCCGCCCTCGAGTTCAACGTTGTTATAGACGTTGCGGGTGGTCAGATCCTGCTGCCAGTGCTGGCGCGTGACCTTGTTGGTCGCCGGCGTGTAACCGGTGAGGTAGGTGTTGTCGAAATCACTGTCGAGCTTGAACACACCGAGGGTCTGGCGCAGTTGCCAGTTGTCGTTGATCTCGTAGGTGAGTTTCGAGCGCAGCGATTGCGACTTGTCATCGATGAAGTCGTGATCGTTGCCATAGGTCGTGTCACGTCCGACATCGGCCGGGCGCCCGTTGACGCCGGGGATGCCGCGATCCGGGGTGCGGTTGTAACGGCTGTATTCGTACTGCACCAGCCAGTTCAGATCCGGCGTCAGTTGCCAGCTCATCGACGGTGCGAACAGTTGGCGGTTGCCACTGACGCCGTCGCGGAAGCTGTTTTCATCCATGTTGCCCATGTTCAGGCGCAGGCTTATGTTTTCGCTCGGATCAGTGCTGAGGTCGGCGTAAAGGCTGCGCAAATCTTCGCTGCCAGCCTGGGCCTCGATGGTCGAGCGACGGCCGAATTCCGGCATCTTGCTCACGCGGTTGACGATCCCGCCCTGACTGCCACGACCGTACAACACGGCGGCCGGGCCTTTAAGGACTTCGACGCGTTCGATGTTGTGCAGGTCGCGCTTGTATTGGCTGTCGTCGCGGATGCCGTCGAGATAGAAATCGTTGCTGGCATCGAAGCCGCGAATGCGCAGGCTGTCGAAGCGCGTGTCGGCGCTGCTGCTGACGTTGGGCATGCCGCTCAAGGCGTCAGAAATATCATTGGTGCCGTAGTTGGCGACGTTGGCGGTCTTGATCGAATCGATCGCCTGCGGCACATAGCGCACGGGTGTCGAGGTGCGCGTCGCGGTGCTGCTGAGCTTCACGCGCGGGTCATCGGCTTGCGCTTCGGCACTGATCGCGGTGGCGGGTAATTCGGTCGCCGAATAGGCAAAACCGCTCGACAGAAAAGCAGAAAGCCCAAGGGTGACGGGCGTAAGACGGAACGGGGCAGGCATTGAACAGCGCTTCCGAAAGGGTGGAGGAATTCGATCGCGCGAATGGTAATGCTTTGCATTTGCTTCCGTTAATTATTCCTTATAAGTTCCCTTGTCTGATTGTTTCAATTTGTGTCCGGTTCGACACAATCCGACCGGTCGGCCAATTCGACCGATTCGTGAAACAGACTGAAAGCCATTCCAGCGTTTTTCCGCATGAGTGCGGGGACTAATCTGCCGCCATCGATTTTTTGCCGGAGTTTTCCCATGATTCTTCATTACGTCTACGACCCGCTGTGTGGCTGGTGTTATGGCGCCAAGCCGCTCATTGAAGCCGCACAACAGGTGCTGCCAGTGCTCGCCCATGCTGGGGGCATGATGAGTGGCGCCAACCGCCAGCCGGTTTCCTCGCAACTGCGCAATTACGTCATGCCCCACGACCGACGCATTGCCGAGTACACCGGCCAGCCTTTCGGCGAGGCGTATTTCGACGGCTTGCTGCGCGATCACTCGGCCGTGTTCGATTCGACGCCACCGATTGCGGCGGTCATGGCGGCCGAAGCCATCGACCGAGGCGGCCTGCGCATGTTGGGGCGGTTGCAGACCGCGCACTATGTGGAAGGGCGACGCATTGCCGATTCAGCCGTGCTGTTGGAATTGGCCATGCAGATCGGCTATGCGCAGGAAGATTTCCACATTGCGTTTGAGTCCGTTGATAGCGAGGGGCACATCAAAGCCAGTCGCCAGTTTTTGGCTCAGTTGGGCGGTCAGGGTTTTCCTACGCTTGCTCTGGAGCAGAATGGCACGTTCCAGTTGATCGACATCAGCCCCTGGCTGGGCAAGCCGCAGGCATTTGCCGATTGGTTGCAACAGGCAATCGTCCTCGATGAAACCGGTAAAACTTCTGCATTTTGTTCTATCGATGGTTGCGCCTGATACGCGCTGGATTCACTGGCTGTTTGCATTTCCCAGCAAGGAGTCAGCGCAAAATTTACGTTTCTTAGACGATTTTTACCTATTTAAAGACGATTCTTGAAATTGACACATTGTTGAAGGCGCGGCTACGATTCGGCCCAACGCCTGTGGCCAACCGCCATGACTCAAAACAAGGAGCAGGCCCGCCATCACGTTATCGTGGGCGGGCCTTTTTGTTTCGGGGTGAATAAAAGAGTGCAAAAGCGCCGTTTCCGCCGTTCGACACAGCGCGTTTCAACCCGTAATAAGGAAAACAAAATGTTGAACAAGCGAATCAGTCTGATCGCACTGGGGATGTTGAGCGCCACTCAGGCCATGGCTAATGACCAGGCCGAGTCCAAGGGTTTTGTTGAAGACAGCAGCCTCAAAGTGCTGCTGCGCAATGCCTACATCAATCGTGATTATAAAGACGGCAACAAAGACAAGGCCGAGTGGGGCCAAGCGGCCATCGGTACGTTCTCGTCCGGCTTCACCCAAGGCACCGTGGGTGTCGGTGTCGACGCTTTCGGTCTGTACGCACTGCGTCTGGACGGCGGCAAGGGCCGCAGCGGCGCCGGTGGTATCGATTTCTTCAAGCAGGAAAATGACGGCCGCGCGAACCATGACATAGCGAAGGGCGGTGCCGCGGTGAAGTTCCGCTTCTCCAACACCGTGTTGACCTACGGCGACCAGATGCCGGCCCTGCCGGTGCTGAGCTACGACAATGTGCGTCTGCTGCCGGAAAGCTACACCGGTACCCTGATCACTTCCAAAGAGATCAAAGGCCTGGAACTGAACGCCGGTCGTTTCACCGCCGAATCGCGCAAGAGCGATGAAGGCCGTGATAGTGGTGGTCTGAAGTCGATCAACGTTTTGGGCGGTAGCTACCAGTTCACCGAGAACTTCAAAGGTGCGTTGTACGCTTCCGACGTCGAAGACGTATTGAAGAAACAATACGTGAACGCCAACTACGTGTTGCCGTTCAACAAGGATCAGTCGCTGACCCTGGACTTCAACGGCTATCGCACCAAGCTGGACAGCTCGTACGTTCGCGAAAACACCGTTCCGGGCGAAAGCATCGTGACCGGTCGCGACAACAAAATCTGGAGCCTGGCCGCAACATTCGCAACGGGCCCGCACTCGTTCACCGTGGCGCACCAGCGTTCCACCGGCGACAGCAACCTGGGTTACGCCTACGGCGGTTACCAGAAAGATCAAGGTCGTGTCGGTGACGGCGGTAACTCCATCTACCTGGCCAACTCCTACTGGTCCGACTTCAACGCTGAAGACGAACGTAGCTGGCAATTGGGCTACGGCCTCGACTTCGGCGCATTCGGCGTACCGGGCCTTAGCTACAACTTTGCTTACGTGCGTGGCGACAACATCACCACTTCCACCAGCGAAGGCGGCACCGAGCGAGAGATCTTCAACCAGTTCAAATACGTCGTGCAGTCTGGCCCGGCCAAAGACCTGAGCGTGAAACTGCGCAGCTCGATCCTGCGTGTTTCGCAGAAATCCAGCGAGTACAACGTCAGCGGTAACGAACTGCGCGTATTCGTGGATTACCCGATCAACATCTTCTGATGCCTGATCAAGTGTAAGAAACATGAGAAAAACCCCGACTGGTTCGGGGTTTTTTTTCGACGGTTTTTCGATGAAAACTAGAAAAAACCCGTGTTTTTGTCATGTGAAAGTTGTTTTTGAGGCGCTGCAAACTCCGTTTCAAACAGGGCTTTAAATGCCTGAAATTCTTTCTCATGGACGCAAATTCTCCACCTAATAGATTAGGCCGCTCAACGCAGCGGAGAATTTGGTAATGATCGTTTTGAACAGAGAAGTGGGCGAATCGCTACGGCGCGACAAATATGTCAACGTCCAGGGTGGTGACTTCAATCTCTACGGTCATTTTGCCGACTTCGTCAGACTGACCAAAAGTTGGGAAAACATGGAGCCTGACAGCTACTACGGTCAGGCCGAAGCCGGCATGCGTTACCGTCGTTACAGCGACTTTGAGTACAACCCCAAGACGCGTGAGTTGAAGCAGCTCGAGCATCGCGCCTACGTGCAGTCGAAAGAGAACAACGCCTATGTTGGCGGCCTGGTGCGGCACTTTCAGGACTTCTCCGATGAAGTGATTACTTCGCCGGTGATGCGCAGCCTGATCGACACCGATTTCGAAGTGTACAAAAGCGTACTGCCGGAAGAGCTGCACGATGAAATCTGGCAGTGCCAGATCCATCAGATCCGCATCGAGATAAAACCCGGCAAACAACTGGAAATCACCCCTGAAGGCATTCACTGCGACGGTTATCCGTTCAGCGGTGTGCACTTCTGGGGCCGCAATAACGTCGAGGGTGCGGAAAGTCGTTTGTATGACACCCACGAGCATCAACTGGCATCGACCACTTACGAGGAAATTCTCGACACCACCTACTTCCTCGATCGCGACATGCGCCACTACGTAACCCCGGCCCGCAACCCGCACACGCATGCGATGGCGTACCGGCAGATTCTGGCGATTTCCTTCTCGCGGCCCGGGACCGCTTTCGACATTGTTCGCTAATCAGATCACCCCAATCGACGGCGTCGAGTGCTCGACGCCGGTGGTGCTGCGACGCGCCACGGCCAAGGATGCGCAGCGCATGGAGCGCTTCTTCCGCCAGTTCGACGAAGTGTCCTTCTGTGAATGGCAGGACGCCAAGTGCCTGCGCGGCGTGCTGATCCAGAAAACCACCACGGCCTATCTCGCCTTCGACGTCGCCGGCGAAATCGTCGGTGCAGTGCTCGGCGGCATGCTCGGCAGTCGCGGCACCATCAACCATTTGGCCGTGAGCCCGCGCTATCGCAGCCAAGGCGTCGGTCAACGACTGGTTGAAGCGGCGTCGTCCGATATGAAACGGGTCGGGGTGTTACGGATGTTTCTGTTCGTCGACGATGCTAACCTCGCGGGCAAGCGTTTTTGGACTGCCCAGGGTTTTTGCGAGCCCCACGGCGAACGGACATTTGAGAGGGATCTATGAATGAAACGTCCGGCAGTGCGCCGCTGATGGTCAACCATCAGCCGTCGCGCACGTTTGCCGAAGCCAGTCCGGTAATAGCTGGCTACTTCACGGTGTCATTCGTATTCGGACTGATGGCCGTCAACGCCGGCCTGCCGATGTGGCTGCCGGTGGCAATGTGTTTGTTCGTTTACGCCGGCGCTTCGCAATTCGCCGCGCTGGCACTGATCTCCAGCGGCGCCTCGCTGACTACCATTGTGTTGACCACGTTTCTAATCAACGCGCGGCACATGCTGATGTCGGTGTATATGGCCAAGGCCCTGCGCGCCCTCGGCTTGAGCCGCATGGAGCGCTGGGCTTACGCCGGTGGCCTGACGGATGAATCCTTCGCGTTCCACAGCGTTAAACTCGGCACTGGCGCACCGGTTAACGTGCGTTATCTGATCGGCTTCAATCTGTTCTGCCACACCTCGTGGGTGCTTGGCGGTTTGCTCGGCGCAGTGTGCGCGCAGTACGCGGCGCACCTGATCAAATATCAGCTCGACTACGCCCTGACGGCGATGATGCTCTACGTGCTGGTGTCGCTGTGCAACACCCGCAACAAACTCATCGCGGCCGCCGCTGCGGTGTTGTGCATGGGCGCACTGAGCCTGGTCGGCAGTTCGCCATTCAACGTGTTTATCGCCACGTTTGTGGGCTGCGGAGTGGGTGTATGCCTGACCAAACGTTCCTGATTCTGGTGGTCGCGCTGATGATGGCCGTGACCTTTCTGCCGCGCGCCTTGCCCCTGCAAGTGAATACCGAGCACTGGCCGCCGTTTGTCGCGCGGGCGCTGGAGTACTTGCCGGTGGCGATCGTCGCTGCGATCAGCCTGACTCCCTTGTTGATCAAGGATCAGCACATACAGCTCGATCGCCCGGAATTCTATGCCGCGATTCCGACGTTGCTATGTGCGTATTTCAGCAAAAACCTCTTTCTCAGTGTGGCGGTTGGGACGGCTGCGTACATTGCGCTCGGCTCTTTCATGTAGCGGCAGATCGACGACATCATTCAACGCCTGGTTCGACAACTCCGGATTGTTCACCGCCAGGCGCACTTCGAGGAAATCCTCGAACCCGGGGAAAATCGTCAGGCCGTTTTTCTGCGCGGCCTCACGGGAGACCATGCCGACCGCATCCATCTGCGTGATCAGCGACAGCGTCAGGGTCTCGCTGCACGAATAGACCATGCGCTGGCCGTTCTCGTGATTGCCCAGCCCGGCGTCGAGAAAACGCAAAAAGCTGTGGGAATACGGACAATCTTCCGCAGGACGCACCTGAAACTTGTTGCCCAGCAACGTCAGCGGATCGTTCTCCTGCCCGCAATGCGCACCGACGACTTGTACCTGCACATCCGGCAAGACAATGCTCGGCAGACCCGGCCGCTGCGGGCCGATCAGCACCGCAAGGTCGAAGTCTTCGTTCTTCAGCTTGCTGAGGTTTTCCATCGACTCGGCGTAGCTGAACTCCATCTGATAATCGGGAAAAACCTCAATCAGGCGTCCGATCATTCGCCGGTTGAAATCCGGTGACAAGGTGTTGTTCAACGCAACCTTCAACGTGCGCTGGCCCGGCACTTTCAGCGCCTCGACCTTCTCTTCCATCTGTCGCGTGGCAATCAGCACTTTGTCCATATAGGGCGTCAGCTCAGTGCCTTGCGGCGTCAGCGTCAGCCCTTTGTTGGAACGTCGAAACAAGCGGAAACCGAACTGCTCTTCGACCTTGTTCAACTGCGCGGCCAACGCCTGCACAGTCAGGCACGAATGCTCGGCTGCGGCCGACAAAGAGCCGGTCTGCACGATGCGCATGAGGTTGCGTAAGGTTCTGCTATCCATGGGTAATGCCCTCTGAAGTGGGCTGGGTATTGTTGTTTACGAGACTGCCGGTCAGGCGCCATATGCTGGCTATATTCCTGTACCTGAGCATAGTTGTCGCGGGTTTAGTAGCGAATTGATGTCCTCGCCGATGGCTGGAGGCTGACACAGGATCGGGTTTTTTGGTGACGTGGGGGTGATGGGGGTCAAAAAAAGTGCGTGGTTTTGGTGCGTGAGATGGGTTTTCGTCGCCGATACCTAGCGAAATTATTATTCGGTTATGTATTAAAAACTAATTTGTATCCGTATCTGTACTACGCTCATATTCATGTACCTAATCAAGGAGGCGGCTAAATGCCCACCTCATCCCCAGCCCTCACCCCACGCGAACAACTCGACGCCCCCGAAGCTGGTCGCGTCGCGTTGAAGTTCTTCTTCAACCTTATGGAGCGTTGGGGATGCAGCGCCGAGCAGCAGCGCACACTGTTGGGAGGCGTTGGCAACACCACGTTCTACAAATATAAACACCTGCCGAATATACGCCTGCCTAACGACACTCTAGAGCGCATCTCCTACCTGATGGGCATTCACAAGGCGTTGAGCATCATCTTCAGTAACAGCCGTGAGCGCGCCTACTCATGGGTCAGCAGTCCGAACACGGCGGCGCCGTTCAATGGGCGAACGGCGCTGGATTACATGCTCGCCGGACGCGTAGTCGATATCGCCGATGTACGCCGCTACCTTGATGGGGTGCGCGGTTGAAGGCGCTCGATTTGGTTGATGTGGCCTGGCCGCGAGCCTATCGGATCGTAAACAGCAGCTTCCCGCCGATTGCGCTGTTCGAAGACGTGCTCGATCCAGAAGACCTGGAAGTTGCCTACGCGCTGGAAGCGCTGACCAATGATCGCCTGATAGAACAGGCCGGCGTCCTCGCCCGCGTGCGACCCGAAGATCGACTCTTCGGCCCCGGTTCGACCCCGGTGATGGCTGCGTTCACCCACATCGGCAAACGCAGTCGGTTCTGCGATGGCACCTTCGGCGTCTACTACGCTGCGAGCAGTCAGGCTGCGGCCATCGCCGAAACTTGTTATCACCAGGAACGATTTCTTGCGGCGACCCAAGAAGCGGACCTTGAATTGACCATGCGGACTTACGTCAATCGGGTGGTTAAACCGTTACACGACATTCGCCACGATCACCCCGAATTGCACAATCCGGATCCCGAGGCTTATGGGCCGTCTCAGCTATTCGCCCGGCAACTGCGCGAAACTGAGTCGTGGGGACTGCTCTACAGCAGCGTCCGCCTGCCGGGCCATGAATGTGTCGCCGCGTTTCGACCGCCAGCGGTTTCGATTCCCAAGCAGGGCAAGCATTTGCGGTATGTGTGGAGTGCGAGTCAGCAGAAGATTTCGTTTGTGCTTGAGATCAGTCAGGTCTGAAACGCAAAAGCCCTCGCATCGGCGAGGGCCTGACACCGGCGTTTACATCAACGGCTTGTCTGGCGGCGCATCCATCACTTTCACGACATCATCGATCAGCGCTTTGCTTAACTGAACGGCAAATCAACTGTGTTTCCCGACCACGGAGCCAAGGAAATGGGCGAAGGGTTGAGAAAATCGATAATCAAACAGCTGGGCCTCAAGGATTGAGGCCCAGTTGTACCCCATGAGAGGAATCGTGATGTTCGAATATGCGTTGGAAGTTCACGAAGAGCCGGACAGTGTCTGGTTGTCCTGCGCAGAAATTCCAGAGATGCACGCCGTTGGCGACACCCTTGAACAGGCGCTCGACAGTGCTATCGATGCCATCGAGACCGCCCTGTCGATCTACGTCGATGATCGCCGATTGATTCCGACGGGGCAGGCGGGAGAACAGAAAAGTGACGTCGTGTTGCGTCTGCCTACGCTGACCGCAGCGAAGGTAGCGCTTTGGAATACGCTCCTGGAGTCCGGTGTGAGCAAAGCCGAACTGGCGCGTCGGCTAGGAGTGCAAAGGCCTCAGGTAGACCGACTGGTGGATTTTCTGCACCACTCCAAGATCGAGAATGTTGAGCGTGCGTTGCAACAGCTTGGGCGAAGGATCTCGCTTTCGGTTGAAGCAGCCTAGGTTCCGCATTTAACGTTGGGAAACGCCACCATAGCGATCAACCTAAGAGAGCCTATTCTGAAAAACGTGTGCGGCTCGGTGTTTTTAAGCAGACATATTGAGGCTCAATTTGGTTGCTGATCGTCTTGTATCTGGGCAAAGCTCAGCAACTTGTCCGTAGCCTTCCTTAAGCAACTGAAAGGAATCATCGATGGTCGATGAACTGGAGGAATTCCAGAAGAACTTGCTGGAATCTGTACGTCAGATGAAAGCCGGAAAGGCCGCAGGCGTGACTCAAGTGCCGCTCTCTGCGGCAGCAGAAGCGCGTGCCAAAGTGGGCGTTTCTCAAAGTGCGTTTGCCAAACTGATCGGTGTGAGTCTGCGGACTTTGCAGGATTGGGAGCAGGGGCGCAGGCAGCCGACAGGTGCAGCGCAAACCCTGTTGCGCGTTGCAAGTCAGCATCCTGAAGCGTTGCGGGATCTGCATTCTGCTTAAAGTCTGAACCAACAAAGCCCTTGCATTTCTACAGGGGCTTTTTCCGTAACGTATGCCTTGCCGCCTAACTCCCTTCTATCAAAGCCCGCTCTTCCAGCCAGATCTCTTGAACAAACTGATCTGTAATCGCGTAAATCCCGTGCCCGCGTCGCATGATGATGTTCTCGGCAACCAGTGCAATTACCACCGGTTGAATCTCTTCGACCCGTACCTCTCGCCCGACTGACTTTGAATACTCAGCCGCTGCGTCAGTGGAGAAAATTCCGCGAGCATCGCCTGCTGTAGAGGCGATCTTGTTGAAAACGGCTTGAGCGAGGCTACCCAGTTGCTCGACTTTTTCCAGCTCGATGCTCGCCGCTGCCGAGCGCAATGTGCTGGCGATTACCGGTAGGAAAACATCGGGCTGGCCCTCTTGCTGCAAGAGTTGGCGTAGGGCCTTCAGCATTTCTTCAGGTCGATTGTCCAAAGTGTCGAACGCCTCGATAGCGGCTTCGAGGGACGGCAGTTTGTCCTTCTTCACGGTCATTGCGAGTCGGTTGAGCAGGAATTCAACGTAATCGCCTTTCAGCAATGGGTAGGCTGCGGACGTGGCGCCGGAAAAGGCGTGGTTGCGTTTGGCGGTCAGTTCGCTGACTTGCGCTCTGTGCGAACCTGTTCCGATAAATAGAAAGTATCCCGGCGTTTTCGGACGAGGGTTGATTGCATCGCGAGCGGCTTTGAGTGCCAGGAGCAGCTGATTGCCGTCGTCTGAGGAAATGGCGTGCTGGACCTCGTCAATGATCAACACCAGATCAGTCTTGGCTTGATCCACGACTTCGGTGAGTGCTTGCGCCAGTGTTGGGCCATCGACGTTGCCAATGCTGTTGAGTTTGAAGCCGAACTTGAATCCCCCGGCGCCGATTTCAACATTGCTGACTCGCTTGAATGTTTCCAAGGCAGAGGAGCCAGGTGTTTGCAGATCTTTCAGGGTTTCCCGGATGGCGTTGTGCACGAGCGTTGCCGGGTTAGCCAGAGTGTCGCTCCATAAGTCGACGTAGATGACCAAAGCACCAGCTTCTTCCAAGGCAGGGATGAGGTCGTTCCTCAGAAACGTTGTTTTACCTGTGCGGCGTAGACCAGATAGAAATAGACCTGAGCGCAGACCTTCGTCGAGCACACCTGGATTGAGAAGCTGGTTAGCCATTGACTCGGCCAGTTCTGGGCGCTGAAAAATGCTGCTCATACGATTACACCTTTTTATGTGTACAGCATAATTATTGCTATTTCATAATTTAGCATAAAGATGGAAATGTGAACCGTTGGTTCAAAGTCCGCGCTTTCGAAGTGTGTAAGAGGAAGTGTGGCTAATTGCGCGAAGTGCGAGGGGAGAAGCTATTTTCACTGAGGGTAAACTGCCAAGAATATAAACACCCCAGAAACAACAAAGCCCCTGCATTTCTGCAGGGGCTTCGTTTTGTATGGTGCCGGCACCAGGAGTCGAACCCGGGACCTACTGATTACAAGTCAGTTGCTCTACCAACTGAGCTATACCGGCGTGTGGGCGACGATTATAGCGATTGGGAAGATCCTGTAAACCCCTGAATTCAGACTATTTTTGCATTCGCTCGAATCAAGCCCTGCGCAGCACATTTCGCAGCGTTTGCACCGCCTTCAATGTGCGGCTGTTTTGCAGGGCTGCCAGTTGCGCTTCGGCCTGTTCGGCGCGTTGCAGAGCGTTGGTCAGTTGTTGGGCTGTGTCGACTTCGCTGGCGCTGATCGGGTGGGCGAAGGCGTGGCCTTTGCACAGTTGGAAGTTGTCGAGGTTGCACGGTGGAATGTCGAAAGCCGGTTTGAGCTGCATGTATTCGTCGGCGAGGAACCAGGTGTTGAGGCCGTCGAAGAGGATCGCTTGGTAACCGGCGTCGGTGACCAGCGGTTCCCAGGTGTGGTCGCGCTCCCATGGGGTTTCGATGACTATGATCCAAGGACGGAAACGAGTGAAGTCCATGCCGCGCAGGACGCTTTCTTCGTGGCCTTCGACGTCGATTTTCAGAAAGTGGATCGGCCGATCGGCGGCATATTGTTCGCAGATCGACGTCAGCGTACGGGCCTTCACGGTGAGGCTGCGCACGTCCATGCCTTGATCTTTGTGGAACTGGGCGATCGCCGGATCGGCTGTGGACAGGCCTGTGTCGGGGATGGCGTAGAAGGTCATTTCGCCAGGCTGGTCGCTGGCGATGCATTGCACGGTGGCGTCGCGCGGGCGTTGCTGACAGAGGGCGTCGTGGTAGTTCTGCATCGGTTCGACGTTCACGCCTTGCCAGCCGTGGTCATAAAAGGCTTTGGTGACCGAGTCGTGATGTGGATCGTTGGCACCGACATCGATGTAGAAGCCGTGTTCGACTTGCTTGAGGGCACGCCACAAGCGGACGTCTTCAAAATTCTGCGCATAAGAAATGAACGTCACGGTCGCTTCCTGTCGGTCTGATTGTTCTTGTTTGGAGGTGCGCTAGCGGCACGCTGTGGACTTGTATAGCAAGGCTGGCGATGCGCCGCAATTATTCGCTTCGAACCGGTGAATTTCGGCGGTTATGTCGTTTTGATTGGCGGCTTATGCACAACCGGCTGGCACGAAACCGTGCTTAGGCGGTTATTTGTGGACTCGTTCTCATTTTGTTCGCAAATCGCTGTTTTATTGGTTTTTTATCAATATGAACAAAAAATGACCAGCGCTGTTAAAGGCTCGAAACAGGCATGGATATTGGATCCACGAAGAATTCATCAACAGAGTTATCCACAGGGAGTCGATGATTTATTCGTGTTCGGCCAACAGCAGCAGATTACGTGGTGTGAGGGCTGTTTCGCAGAAGGTGCCGAGGCGTACGACGTAGCCTTGTTCGACGAGGAAAAGCGCTCGATCCAGATTCAGCCAAAGCTCCAGCGGCCGTCGGAACAATCCGCGAAGCAATTCCAGATTGCGAACTTCGGCCAATCGCTGCCAACCGGCTGCTTCGAGTGCGGGCCAATCTGGCGCACCGATTGTGGATAACTCTTTGAGCGTAGCCAGATCTCGACAGTAATCAGCGAACCGTTTTTCCAGCCAGGCGCTGGGTAGGGAGGGCGTCGGCAGGTATTCGTCGACGCCGCGCACTTGCCGTTGCAGTAGGTCAAAGGCCAGACGACGGGCCATCGAAGTGTCGCGCTGACGTCGGACGCGAGCACCGGCGGTGACGGTTTCGCTCATCGGCAGTGCCAGATCTTCCAGCGAGAGTTGTAGGAGCGATGCCAGTCCGGCGTGGGACAACGGCTGATATTCGCTGCGACTGATGCGGTTGTAGCAGCAGGGCGCAATCGCCATTCGTTGGCAACCGGCAGCACTGGCCAGTTGCATCAAGCGCACATGCAGATCGCCACACGCATGCAGGGCGACGGGCGTGTGAGCCGCGCTCAATACAGCAGAGGCATCAGTCGCCAGTACGTCTTGCTCCACATGCAAAGCATGCAGATGATGACGCTGACTCAACGCCTGTCCGCTGGCGACCAATTGAGGATCATATTCAACGCAAGTCAGTTGCTGCTCCGAGCCCAACAAGCGCCGTCCCAAATGCCCCTTGCCCGAACACCAATCCAGCCAGTGCGTCGGCTGAGAAGCAAAGGACAAGCGACTGGCAAACGCCTCGATCTGCTGCCACTTGCGCCCCGGCACATCGACATTCAGTCGATGGCCCGCAGGTTCCAGTGCATGTCCCGGCAACTCACCAACTGCACTCAACTCAGCCGACAACGCCGCCAATGAAGCAAACGGCTCCGGCGCATCAACAAGATCAGCAGGTTGGTTGTGAGCGTTTTCCGCGTCTTCCAGCGACCGTCCGCGTAGCCACAAGGCCAGCTCCGGGTAGGACGCTTCCCAATCAAGCGAAAGATGAGTGAACGGTCGAGGTTTCCACAGCGCCTGATGCTCAATCAAAAAAGCATCCAGCGCCGTGAAGCGGGCGAGTAAGTCCTCACCCGTCAGCACGTAGGAAGTATCAGCTCCCTTGGCAGGCATCGACGCGCAGCCAGCGCTCCAGCAGCTTGAAGCCGCGTACCAGCACGTAAGCCATCAGCAGATAGAACACGCCAGCAGCGAAGAAGATCTCCACCGGCAAGTAGGTGCGGGCAATGATCGTGCGCGCCATGCCGGTCAGTTCCAGCAGAGTCACGGTGCTGGCCAGCGCACTGGCCTTGAGCATCAGGATCACTTCGTTGCTGTAGGCCGGCAGGCCGATGCGCGCGGCACGCGGGAGGATGATGTAGAACATCGCTTTCGGCTTGGACATGCCCAAGGCCCGCGCCGCTTCGATCTCACCCGGCGGAATCGCCTGAATTGCCCCGCGCAGAATCTCGGCGATGTACGCCGCCGTGTGCAGCGTCATGGTCACTGTCGCGCACCAGAACGGATCGCGCAGGTACGGCCACAACGCGCTTTCACGCACCGCGTCGAACTGCGCCAGTCCGTAATAAACCAGGAACAGCTGAACCAGCAACGGCGTGCCACGGAAAAAGAAGATGTAGGCGTAAGGCAGCGAGCGCACGTACCACAGCTTCGAAGAGCGGGCGATGCCCAGCGGAATCGCCAGCAGCAGACCGGCAATCACGGCGATGGCCACCAGTTCCAGGGTCAGGGTCGCGCCCTGCGCCAGTTTCGGCAGCCACTTGATGATCACTTCCCAGTTCATTTAAGCGCTCCTCGCAAAGCCGCGAGCGGCGCGTTTTTCCAGGAAGTGCATGCCGGTCATCGCCAGCACGGTCAGGCCCAGGTACATGATCGCGGCGACCATATAGAAGGTGAACGGTTGTTTCGACACGGTTACGCCGATTTGCGCGTGACGCATGATTTCTTCTAGGCCAATCACCGAGACCAGCGCGGTGTCTTTCATCAGGATCATGAACAGATTGCCCAGACCGGGCAGGGCGATGCGCCACATCTGCGGCATGATCAGCCGGGTGAAGATCCGCCATTTCGACAGGCCCAGGGCCTGGCCGGCCTCACGGTGGCCTTTGGGAATGGCAAGAATCGCACCACGGAACACTTCCGTGGCGTAAGCGCCGAAGCACAGTCCGAGTGCGATCACACCGGCGGCGAAGGCGTTGAGCTGCAGGTCGGGGTTGCCGAAGAACTCACCGAGGGCGCGCATCAGGTTGACCGTACCGAAGTAGATCAACAGCACCCAGAGCAATTCCGGGACGCCACGCACCAACGTGGAATAAGTGCCGCCAAGCCATTGCAGCGGCTTGTACGGGGAAGTCTTGGCCAAGGCGCCGAGCAGGCCGAGCACCAGTCCCAGGCACAGGGCCGTAAGGGCCAGTTGGACGGTCATTAGCGCGCCGGCAGCGAGGGCCGGGCCGAATCCGTAGAGGTCGATAATCATGGGGTTCTGTTCAAATTGCGGCAGGCAAAGTCGGGAGCCGGCGCCGTTGCATCACGGCGCCAGTCCCACAGGTCAGGATCAGTAGATGCTGAACGGGAAATACTTGTCGTTGATCTTCTTGTAGGTACCGTCGGCAACGATTTCCTTCAGCGCGGCGTTGAGCTTCTCACGCAGGGGATCGCCTTTACGCACAGCGATGCCGATCTTGTCGCTTTCTACGACCGGGTCGCCTTTGAACTCATAGTTCTTGCCGGCGTCGCTTTTCAGCCAGTCATAGTTGGCGTACTTGTCGGCGAGGATCGCGTCGACACGACCGGAAGTCAGGTCGAGGTAGGCGTTTTCCTGGGTGTCGTAGAGGCTGACCTTGATGTCATCGGCGTAGGTGTCTTCCAGCCAGGTACCGGCCAGGGTCGCACGCTGGGTACCGATGGTCTTGCCTTTCAGCGAGTCCTTGTCGGTTTTGAAGTCGACGTTTTTCGGTGCGATGAACTGCAGCTTGTTCGAGTAGTACGGGTTGGTGAAGTCCACCGCGCCTTTGCGCTCTTCGGTAATCGACAGCGAGGAGATCAGGAAGTCGAACTTCTTCGCGTTCAGGGCCGGGATGATGCCGTCCCAGTCGGAAGTGACCACGGCGCACTCGACTTTCATCTTCGCGCAGAGGGCGTCGCCGATGTCTTTGTCGAAGCCGACCACGTTGCCGCTGGCGTCTTTGTTGTTGAACGGCGGGTAGGCCGCTTCGATGCCCATCTTCAGGGTTTCAGCCATGGCACCGGCGCTGAACGCGAGGGTGACGGCGGCGGCCAGGAAGACCTTTTTGAAATTCTGCATGCATGTTGCTCCGTTAGCGGTTGCTGGACATGAATTGTTTGCAGCGCGCCGAAAGCGGGTTTTCGAACACCTGCTGAGGCGATCCTTGCTCTTCTATAAGGCCTTGGTGAAGGAACACCACTTCGCTGGAGACCTGACGGGCGAAACCCATTTCGTGGGTCACGAGCAGCATGGTGCGGCCTTCTTCGGCCAATGCGCGGATGACACTAAGTACTTCCTGAACCATTTCCGGGTCAAGCGCCGAGGTGGGCTCGTCGAACAGGATCACCTTCGGTTGCATCGCCAGCGTGCGGGCAATCGCTGCGCGTTGCTGCTGACCACCAGACAATTGCGCCGGGTAGGCGTGGCGCTTGTCGGCGATGCCGACCTTGGCCAGCAGCGCTTCGGCGACTTCGATCGCCTCGGCTTTGCTCTGGCCGAGCACGCGACGCGGTGCCTCGATGATGTTGTCGAGGATGCTCATGTGCGGCCACAGATTAAAGTTTTGAAACACAAAACCAATCTCGGAGCGCAGGCGGTTGATCTGTTTGCCGTCGGCGGCAACCAGTTCGCCATTTTTGGCGGCCTTGAGCTTGAGTTCTTCACCGGCCACCAGAATCTGGCCCTGGTGCGGGTTCTCCAACAGGTTGATGCAACGCAGGAACGTGGACTTGCCGGAACCGGAGGAACCGAGGATCGAGATCACATCGCCGTCGCGGGCGGTCAGCGAGATGCCTTTGAGCACCTCCAGCTGTCCGTAGCGTTTGTGCAAGTTGCGGATTTCAAGCGCGGGCGTGGCCTCAGCCATGTGCGTTCCTCATATATGTTGCGCTCCTGCTGTTGGATGGCCTTCCTGGCGAGGCGGCCAAGCTAGCATAGCGTTTCAATGGCAGCCAACAGCGCTACGAGCGGTTAACGGGTGGCATGTGGCAGGTTGTCGCATCGGCACAGCAGACTGTCGCCCCATCAACAACCGAACGGGTGTTTGATCGTGCAAACCCGTGGGTGTCGCGTAAAAAAAGGCGCGATGTTGCCAGCTTTGGCGGGGTGTTGGAAGCGCTATCCGGCCGAACGTTCCGGATTCGCCCTTTTATTGTGCATCCCACGCTTTTTCAGTGTGTTTCTGGTGCGCTGTTTCGTTTGAAAAGTGAGTCGCAGGGTAACGCTCTGGCGGATTGCCATTAAATCCAAGGACTTGCGATGACTGTCCGGTCGCGCGCAAAGCCGCGGCACAGAAGAGTTTGAAACATTTTGGCGCAAAACTTGCGTGCAGAATAAGGAACGCCCCGTTGGTTTCTTTTTACGAGAAAGAAAATGCCAGACGGGCCGGACGCAATCGCTTTCCTCGCAAAGGTAGTTTCGATGAGCAGTACCCCAAGCTCCAATGGCCTCGAACAGGGGCTCAAACCGCGTCATGTGACCATGTTGTCGATCGCCGGTGTAATCGGCGCCGGTCTGTTCGTTGGCTCCGGCCACGCCATCGCTGCCGCCGGCCCTGCCGTGCTGCTGGCCTACGCCGCCGCCGGTACCCTGGTGGTTTTAGTGATGCGCATGCTCGGCGAAATGGCCGTTGCCTCGCCGGACACTGGCTCCTTCTCGACGTACGCCGACCGTGCCATCGGGCACTGGGCCGGTTTCACCATCGGCTGGTTGTACTGGTGGTTCTGGGTGTTGGTGATTCCGCTGGAAGCCAACGCCGCTGCGACCATCCTGCACGCATGGTTCCCTGACGTCGGCATCTGGGCGTTCGCGCTGGTCATCACCATGCTCCTGACCATCACCAACCTGTTCAGCGTGAAGAATTACGGCGAGTTCGAATTCTGGTTCGCGCTGATCAAAGTGCTGGCGATCATCGGCTTCATCATCCTCGGCCTTGCGGCGATCTTCGGCTTCCTGCCGAACAGCCAGGTCAGCGGCGTTTCGCACCTGTTCGACAGCGGCGGCTTCCTGCCAAACGGTATGGGCGCAGTACTGGGTGCAATCCTGACCACCATGTTCTCCTTCATGGGTACCGAGATCGTGACCATCGCGGCCGCGGAATCGAAGAACCCGGGCAAGCAAATCTCCAAGGCCACCAACTCGGTGATCTGGCGGATCGGTCTGTTCTACCTCGTGTCGATCTTCATCGTTGTGGCGCTGGTGCCATGGAACGATCCTACGCTGGCCAACCTCGGTTCCTACCAGACTGTGCTCGAGCGCATGGGCATCCCGAACGCCAAGATGATCGTCGATATTGTGGTTCTGGTCGCGGTGACCAGTTGCCTGAACTCGGCGCTGTACACCTCGTCGCGCATGCTCTTCTCCCTCGGCAAGCGTGGTGATGCACCGGCCATGTCGACCCGTACCAACAAGAGCGGCACGCCTTACTGGGCGGTCATGCTGTCGACTGGCGCAGCATTCCTGTGCACCTTCGCCAACTACGTGGCCCCGGCGGCGGTGTTCGAATTCCTGCTGGCCAGCTCCGGCGCCATCGCACTGTTGGTGTATCTGGTGATCGCCTTCTCGCAACTGCGTATGCGTAAACAACGCATGGCGCGCGGCGAGAAAATCGTCTTCAGCATGTGGCTGTTCCCGGGCCTGACCTACGCGGTGATCATCTTCATCGTCGCGGCCCTGACCATCATGCTGTTCCAGGAAGCGCACCGCGTGGAGATTCTTGCGACCGGTCTGCTGAGCCTGATGGTGGTGGCTGCCGGCCTGCTGGTGGCGCGTCGTCGCAAGCTGGAAAAGCGTGGCGCGGTGGTGTTGAACTGATCCGTAACGCGTAATGCAAAACGGCCGCTGTCAGTGATGACTAGCGGCCGTTTTTGTTTGTGAGCGTTGTTTATTCGCCCTTGTCTTCCTGCGTTTCCACCGACTTGCCATAAGCATCCAGCGCCACCCCGAAATCGGTGATGAACTGTGGCTCGCTCAGCCAGGCCTGGGCCTCTTCGATCGTTGCGCCTTCGGCCCACATGCGGTAGTCGATCAGCATGTCGGCGGCCAAGTGGGTGGCGGCCATGCCTTCGTTGTCGGCGTTTTCCATGTCCAGCAGCTCTGGATGGTCAACGATGACGAACGCCAGTTCGCGCAGCAGGGTCAGCAGCATCTCGTTGCGGCTGATGGCTTCGGCGTCGCGCATTTTGCTGAACATCGCCAGGACGTATTCCGGCACCGGCTCAGCGAGGTGGTCGAGATCTTCGTCCTGCTCCAGCGGCTTGCGGCCGACCATACGGATTTGCTTGGCTTTGGCCTTGGCGCGTTTGGCGCGTTTCTGTTGTTTGTTCAGGGATGCCATGGGAGCTCAGTTCTTCTGTTGGGTTTGCGCGGCGATCGCGTCGGACGCCGCCACATAGTCGGCCTGGAAGGCCGGGGACTCGATCCACGCCAGCGCGCCGGCTTCGTCGGTTTCCTGCGACCACTGGCGATACTCGATCAGCGCGGCGAGGATGAAATCCATCGCGCCTTCTTCGCCTTCCTGCTCGTAAACCAGTTCCAGCAGCGGGTCTTCGAGGAACGCGGTGCACAACGCTTGCTGGCCGATCTTCTCGGCGTCGATCATTTTCTTGAACAGCTCGGTCAGGTCCACCGATTCGAAGTCGATGCGATCATCGTTCGGGTCTAGCTCGACCGGCGCTTCGGCGCGTTTGGTGCGGTTCTGCTTGGCCTTGGCTTTGGCCCGGGTGGCGCGTTTCTGCTGTTTGTTGGCGGAGGCCATGATGTGTTCCGTCGTGCGTTGAGAGGGCTCAGCTGCGCGGGACTTGCCGCCCGGGTGTGTCGGGGGCCAGTGCGCCGGTTTGCAGCCAGGTCAGAGCGATGGGCCATAGTGTGGCTTGGTATGCGCTGCGAAAAAAGGCGAAATGTCCGACTTGTTGTTCGCCGATGTCCTGCGGCTCGATGCGCAGGTGGGTTTTTGCAGCGTTGTCGAAGTAACCGAGCAGGCGTTCGATCGCTGGAATCGTGCCGTAGGGATCGTCGCTGATGCTGATGGCCAGAGTCTGCGCGTGGACGTTAGCGAAGGGCAGGGCGCCGCTCTTGTTCATCAGTGCGCGACCACTGGGGCGCCGTTCGTAACGCGCAGCAGGCGTGCTCCAGTCGCGTACAACGCCGGTCGGCGTATCTTCCAGCCAGCCGAGTCGCTTGCCGGGGAAAAAGCCGCAGAACAGTGTCAGCAACGGCATCATCACATGCCATTTGCCGAACATGCGCCAGCGCTGTTCGGGGGCGTAATCGCGCCAATAGGCGAACTGCGCACCAACGGTGACCAGCCGTCGGATAACCTGCCCGGACTCGCCCAGACCCGCCGCACAACCGCCGAAGCTGTGGCCGACCACATCAATCGGCTGACCGGGAAACTCGCGTTGCGCGCGTTTGAGCATCGCTTCGAAATCCAGTGCGCCCCAATCTGTCCACGAGGCGTTCAAGCCTTTGATCGAAGTGGACCGCGATTCGCCGATGCCGCGGTAGTCGTAGGTCATAACGTCAAAGCCGTTTGCGAACAGATAAGCCGCGAAACGCGAGTAGTGGCGGCAACGTACCGACGTGGCGGCGCTGATGATCACTACTGGGCGTTGGCTATCAGGCAAGAACTGACGCCAGGTGAAACCGCCAAGTGCAAAGCCGTCGGCGGCAGCTTCTTTGAAAGGCTCACCTTGCTCAGCAGTCAAGGTTGGCGACCCTGACTGCATGTCTTGCCTTGCGGGCGTGTCCTGACAGCTCATGACGCTCGACCTGGAAGAATAAGCTGACAACGATAGTCTCAGCGCCGCCCGGCAACAATCCGCACGTTTTACTCGGAGGATTGAGTGAGCATGCGCTCCTCGATCAACGCCTGTTCGCGATTGAGCTCTGCGCGTAACTCGTCTTCACTCGGCAGTATCGTTTTGTAACTGCTGGCGAACAGTTGCTCATTACCCTTGAGCATTGAGTAGCGCGCCACCGAGTCGTTGCTCTCGGCAGACAGGATAATCCCGACTGTCGGCTTGTCGCCCTCGCTGCGCATGAGTTCGTCGTACATGCGCACATACATGTCCATCTGTCCGACATCGCGGGCGCTGAGCTTGCCGCGCTTGAGATCAATGATCACAAAGCATTTGAGCAGGTAGTTGTAGAACACCAGATCGATGTACAGATCGACGCCGTCGGTACTGATGCGTTGTTGGCGGGCGACAAAGGAAAAGCCTTTGCCCAGCTCAAGCAGAAAGCCCTGCAGATGGTCGATCAGAGCTTGTTCGAGACCGCTTTCCCTGACCTTGCCGGCTGAGGGCAGACCGAGAAATTCGAGCATGACGGGATCGCGAATGAATTCACGCGGATTGCATTTCAGCGCTTCGATATTGGTGGTGGCTTCTTCGATGACATCGGCTTTGTCGCGACTCATGAGAAGCCGTTCGTAGTAGAGCGTAAGGATCTGGCGATCGAGGGCGCGGCTCGACCAGTTCAGGTTGGCGCATTCGTCCATGTACCAATGGCGTGCTTTTTCATTGGTCACGCCCAGAAGCCGACGATAGTGGGTCCAGCTCAATTCGGAACGCACTGCGTTCCAAATTGGAAACAACTGATAAAAGCTGCGCATGTATCGCAGATTACGATCATCAAACCCTTTACCAAACTGCGCCGTCAGATCTTTCGCCAACAACCCCAACAACTGTTTTCCATAGCCCGCACGCTGGGCTCCCTCTTGTTCAAACTCGACAATATGCCTGCCGATCTGCCAGCAGGTTTGCACTTGAATCGTGTCCACCGCACGCAGCACTTTTTGCCGCGCCTGGCGAATCAGTTCGCCCAACTCCCCCAGCAACGAATCGATTTTCGGGTCTTGCGTGTCAGCAGGTTTTAGCGGGCTCATCGGCTCTTCCACATCGTTGGAAACAGGCGTCAAAGCATGCCAAGAGTCGTCGCGCGGGTATGTCGGGCGAGACGGTGATGTGGGACGGAAGAAGGGATTGATGTTGCAGGACGTTGCCGCTGAAAGAGGCGTCAGAGGGTAATGGCCTGTAGTCCATTTCGTACATGCGCCAAGTTCCAAACAATCTAAAACCCACCCCGATACGCAAAATCTAAAAGGAGTAACGGTTGGGTTCTACACGAACCCGGGAGTCGTGATCATGAAACGCGTTCTTTCATTCATGCTGCCCATCGCCGCCGTCGCTGCACTGTTGTTTCCGGTGATGTTGCAGGCAGCCAGTCTTGAGCCCATCGACAGTGCCGGGGTGCAAGTTCATCAGCAACAACAGAGCGGCGTCACTTATCTGGCCGGCGGGATCGGTGAGGATGAGGCGAAGGCCATTCAGCAAAGCAGCGGTTATAACCTGCACATGACGTTCGCTGTGGGCGCGCAAGACGAGTACACCGCTGATGTCGATGTGATGATTGAAAAGTCGCTAGGGCAAACCATACTGACGCTTAACCAGACGGGCCCGTTGGTATACGTGCAACTACCTCCCGGCAAGTACACGGTGGTGGCCACGCGTAAAGGCGAAACGCGGCGCGACGTGACAGACGTTGGCGCAGGCGTTCCGCGCAATCTGGTGTTCCACTGGAATGACGCGGGATAGCGATGGATGTGATTGCAAAGCCTGGGCGCGGGTACAATCCCGCGCCTCTCGTTTTGTGATGTAAGGAAGCGCCGGTTTGAAAGGGATTTTACGTGCGGTTTGTGTTGCTGGCCTCGGGTTGCTGTTGGCCGGCTGCGGAACGTTTATCGGGCGTTTGAATGACGGTTTGTCCGATGCCCAGTATTACCGAGGGGTTGATGGCAACCTTCACCTGCTGGGCGTGCGTGGCGGCGGCAGCGATGGTATGCCGGCGGCGATCGTCTGTTACATGATGATTGTCTGTCCGCTCATCACTGTTGTATCCCTGCCAGTGGACGCCGCTCTGGACACAGTTCTGCTGCCTGTCGATTACATCAATACGCTTTAGGTTTTCTTTGCGCGGCGTTTGCTTTTCGGCGTGTGCACGGGCTCTTGAACCTTGCGATAGATCCACACGCCGAACACTCCAACTGCCAGCAGAAACACTGTGCCAACGCTCTGCCAGACAAACTCGAACCAGAACTGCCGAGGCTGCAGGGCCAGGGTGTAAGTGCTGCGCGGGCCGCGGTTATTGGTGGTGATAGAGCCGGTGATCCAGCTGTCGATCAGCATCCAGATCGACAACCCAATGGCGACAGTAATCAGCAGAGCAACGAGAACAGTCAGCCAGTAAGTCACCCGACTTGGGCGATAGGGCGGCGGATGGGGCAGAGGGACGCGGGTTTTCCTTTGGTTCATGACACTTGGGACCTGTTTCCGGCATTGATGAACTGCGTTATCTCGTTCGCCAACTCTGCGGCGCGTAGCGGGTTTTCCCTGAGCCACGTTGATACAGCGTGGTCGCAACCCGGCAGCACGATCTTTCTGAATTGAAGGGGGCCCAGGCTCTTTTCAATGGCCTCGATAACCTCATAGGGAATGGCGCTATTGATCATGCGCGCGCCCAGTTGCTGCGTCCCGGCAGATGTACCGGCGATCCCGCCAAACGCGGTTGCCCGAAGGCCGTCGTATTCGCCGATCACCAGCAAGACCTCCCCTTCGAACGTGCGCAGGAACTCCAGCGATGTCGAGTCGAGAAAACCGTAAGGCACCGAAATGGCACGTTTGAACGGTGGACCAAACGGTTGCTGCCAGGCCGCCTCCGCGTACAGGGCGGGACAGAACAGCACAATGCGCCTGACTGAAGCGCGATGCGCTTGCGCCACCTTGAGTGCCAGTGCACCGCCCAGACTGTGACCGATCACGGTGTTGAGTTCGGCGCCAAGATGACCGGCAAACTGCAAAGCCTCCTGAAGGTTGTGCGCCAGCGAAGTTTTTTCAAGAGCGATGTCGGTGCAGGGGTTGTGACCTGAAAGATTGAAGCTCAGGCTGGCAACTCCCAGCGCCTGCAAGGGATGCAGGATGGCGTTGAGTCGCGAATAGTCAGAGCGGGCACCGTGAATCGCCAGCACTGTTGGCATTGGCGATTCTCCGGCGCAGCCCGCCAGTACCCGACCTTCCAATTGGTAGCCCGCGAAGGTTTGCGCAAAGAAAAACTCAGGGCCGGTTGGCGCCTCGTCGAACTGCAATCGAGACCGAAGTCGAGACGCGCCGGTCAACGCCAACCGACTGATCACAGGGCTGCCAGGGTGTGCAGGACAGCAACACGCAATGGATTGGTCTCCACGCTCAGCAGCTTGATCGCCAAGGCGCAGCAGACCACGATCAACATGGGTTTGATCAAGCGTGGGCCGACGCGCACGGCGGCTCTGGCGCCGAGTTGTGCGCCAAGAAAGGCTGCCAAAGCCATGGCAATCGCGATCGGCCAGATGATCACGCCTTTGGTGATGAAAACTGACAGCGAACCCAGGTTGCACGAAGCGTTGGCCAGTTTGGTGAAGCTCATGGCCCGCATCATGCCAAGCCCGCAGAGCAGCACGAAACCGACGATAAAGAACGAGCCTACACCCGGACCGAAGATGCCGTCGTAGAAGCCCAGGATCGGCGCCACGGTGAACGAGAACAGTAGAATGCCGATTCTCTTGCGACGATCCTCATGGGCCAGTTTCGGCGAGAGCGCAAAGTAGATCGCCACCAGAATAAGCATGACGGGCACGCACACTTCCAGATAGCGCTTATCAATAGAACTGACCAAGAGTGCTCCGCTGGCGCCGCCGAGAAATGCGCAGATAACCAGGAAACGTCCTTCGCGCCATTCAATCATGCCTTTGCGAGCGAAAGTGACCGTGGCCGAAATAGTCGCCGACGCGGCCTGAAACTTGTTGGTGGCAATCGCACTGATCGGGTCGACACCGGCCAGAAACAAGGCAGGCAAAGTAATCAATCCACCTCCCCCGGCAATCGCATCAAAAAAACCGGCGCAAAAAGCCACGAGCGCCAACATGCCAATTACATCCCAAGCCATTACATTTTCCCTTTTATAGTTATTGGCCAGCCATCCACATGACTGGCCATTCTGCAGCTTTGACGTGCGGTAAATATCAGCCCTGAATCAGCAGCGGATCGTCTGAAATGACGATCGGCGACGAGAACTTCGACAAGCCGAAGATGCGCACCAGTACACGTCGATTGTCTTTGATGACATCACGACAGTGCAGGGCCCGGACGTTATTGATCACCATGGCCGATTCTTGCGTCAGTGTGTATTGCACCGGTGTTGCTTTACCCACGCTTTGACAAAGCGCGGAATAAGCCTCTTTTACAAAGTCCGAGGCGTTTTCGTTGACCGAAAAACGGTAAGAGTTGAATCGCGCGGCGAATCCGACGTTGTCATCGAACTCCAGAATCGAAACATTACGGCCGTCTTCGCCCTTGCCATTTACGAAAGAGTCGCTGCGGGTGAACTGGAAGCTGCCAGTCGTCAGTGCGAGGCATCCAGTGACGCCGATTTCGTCCAGCAGAGGTGGCAGCGGAATCACCGAGGTCGGTTCCAGGCCTGGATTCCACAGCGCCGATAGAATCAACGACGAAGGCGAGGGCGAGTGCCCGTCCTGCGCGTTGACGGCGCACCAGTACGGCGCTTCGGTGTGCGGGCCGAGCGCGAGACCGGAGTGGGAACTCAGCTCTTTGATTTCCGGTTCATCATTGATTTTGGTCAGTCCGCCGCCCTTGAAGTTGGCGACGAGTCGGACCAGTTTGCCTTCGTTGTCCATGTCGTAGGCAAAGGAGCTGTTATCTACCAGTTTCAACAGAATCTGATTACGTGCCGCCAGACACAGTACGTCGTGACGATTCTCCAGAGCGGCCAGCTCGGGAAGTTCATCCGGTGGGCTGGTCTCGGTGAATGTTTGCATCCCCTCAAAAATCAGCAGGGAAACGAGGCCGTCGGAGTACGCGGCAAGCAGCTCGCATTGTTCCTTGGAAAACGAAAACTTCAACTCGGTCGCTGCCAGTGAGGCTTTGGACTTGGCGCCGGCGGCTTGTGGCCCGCCCATGGTTGCCAACTCTGCAGAGAATTTATGCAGCAGCTTTGCTTGTTGCGTATCAAAACTGAAAGTTCTGACTTCCTGTTCAACTAAAGACTCAACGGTTTTATTAGTGTGTTGTAGGACTTCGGTCATTGTTTACATCCCTGTCGTATCGGCTCCCTTTGTATTTTTTTGTGGGAGCTGTTGGCTGTTTCGATGATGCAATGCGTGCCGAGCGCACGCACAGATCCGGACGTGGGCGAGTTGATACAGGTCTGGTTTTTTCGGGAGGGCACAGGGCGCTGTGACGCGACAGTTCAAACAAATGTTGAATGCCGGGTCCGTGTTTGCTGTCGCTTGCCTGACAGTTGAAACAACAGCAGATGACCTGCGCTGAGGTCTTGTCCTCCATGACAACTTTATGAGGGGGCTTGGTTCTGCGAGCGATCCTGCTCGCAGACGCAACTCTCCTGCTGCCTGCTATAACCTCGATAGGTTTCGAGGGTTCGAGGGTTCGAGGGTTCGAGGGCGCGGAGTGCGTTATTCGGGTAATGCGTTAAATGCCGGTCATCAGGACTGAAGTACTCGGCGATTATTTTCGACAGTCAGCAATGACCTGCCGGAAAAAGCTGACGGAGCCTAACATCAAAATAATGGCCAGCAAAAGCACTGGAAGAGGGGATGAAGCGCGGCCTGTTAAATCGCAGGCATAAAAAAACCCTGAATCTTGCGATTCAGGGTTTTCGGTATTTGGTGCCCAGAGACGGAATCGAACCGCCGACACGGGGATTTTCAATCCCCTGCTCTACCGACTGAGCTATCTGGGCAACGGGGCGCATTAAAAGGGTTTTTCGGATTTACGTCAACGACTTTTTTAAAATTTCTTAAATTAATTCCGTCGCTTACGATCCGACCCCCGATTTTGCAGGGTTTACTCTGCAGGCGGAACGTAGCCTTCGGCCTTGGCGTATTCCTCGCCGGAGAAGTACTTGTCCATTTCGCCCTGAAGATATTTGCGGTCTTCGGCGTTCATCATGTTCAGACGCTTTTCGTTGATCAGCAGGGTCTGGTGTTTCTGCCAGTCAGCCCAAGCCTTGGCGGAGACGTGGTCAAAAATATCCTGACCTTTGGCGCCCGGGAAAGGAGCACGTTCCAGCGCGGGCAATTCTTCTTTGTACTTACGGCACATGATAGTGCGGGTCATGGCGACTCTCCTGCATTCAAGACGGCGGCCGCGCGTTCGAGCAAGGTTTTGACCGGGGCGGCGAGGCCCAGGCGCGGCGGGGTGGCGAGGTTATACCAGAGCCAGTCGGCCTCGGCCACGTGATGGGCGGCCTCCTGCACCTGAACCAGCCAGGGTTCGATGGACAGCTGGAAATGGCTGAACGTATGGACAAGGCTCGGCAGCGCCTGCTGCTCGCCCATGGTCAGCGAGTGCTGATCGGCGAGATGTTGCAGGTCGTCGAGGTCATCGAGTTCCGGCAGGCTCCACAGGCCGCCCCACAAACCTGTTGAGGGGCGGCGGTAAAGCAGAATCGCGCCGTCGCCATTGGCGAGCATCGGCATCAGCGTGCGCTTCTGCGGGATGGCTTTGCGCGGCTTGGGAATCGGGTAGCGGGTTTCGAGGCCGAGCATGTGCGCCTCGCAGCCACGCTCCAGTGGACACAGCAGGCAACTCGGCTTGCTGCGCGTACACAGTGTGGCGCCGAGATCCATCATCGCCTGGGTGTAAGCGTTGACCCGATCGTGCGGCGTAAAGCGCTCAGCGTTGGCCCAGAGCTGTTTGGCGACCTTCGGCTCCCCGGGATAGCCCTCTTGCGCGGTAAAGCGTGCCAGCACGCGTTTGACGTTGCCGTCGAGAATCGGCGCGCGCAGGCCCATGCTGATGCTGGCGATGGCACCAGCGGTGGACAGGCCAATGCCCGGCAGATCCGTAAGCTTTTCAACGTCACGCGGAAATTCGCCGCCGTACTGGCTGACGACAATCTTTGCGGTCTTCTGCAAATTGCGTGCGCGGGTGTAGTAACCCAGCCCCGTCCACAGATGCAGCACTTCGTCTTCGGGGGCTTCGGCCAGCGCTTCGACCGTCGGCAGCGCGGCCATGAAACGGTCGAAATAGTTGAGCACCGTGCTGACCTGGGTCTGCTGCAACATGATCTCCGACACCCATACCCGATACGGGTTGATGTCCTGCTGCCAAGGCAGATCGTGGCGGCCGTGGCGGTCGAACCAATCCAGCACCGCCGTGGAAAATTGCTCCGCTCTCATCGCTTGAACAGCCCCTTCAATGCGTTTTTCAATTCCGGGCTGACCTTGTCACCGAGTTTCTCGTCGATCTTCTCGCTTAGCTTGTCGCCGGCCAGCTTGGTTGCGACCTGACCGAGGCGATCGTTGTCGACGCGGCAGGCCTTGGCGCCCAATTCGAGCGGGCCACGGCAGCGCAGCGGCCATTCGACACCGACGAATTTTTCGCCGACCTGGCACGCCGGATCCGGCATGGCGCTGGTGTCGCCTTCGACGATGATGCCGACGCGATAGTCCATGCCAAGTACGCGCAGGTCGATGTCGCCGTCACCGTTGACGGTCATGCCGGGGATGCGCACCTTCAGATCCGGGTTGCTGGCAATGCCATTGCGGAAGGTCAGGTTGCCTTTCAGCTCCTGGAACGGTGTGTCCTTGCCGCGTGGCTCGCCGCTGAGGGTTTTGCGGTTAAGCGTGGCGATGCCTTTGCACAGTTGCTGTTCAAGGTTGGCGTTGAGCAGCACGCCGTTGTTGATCACGAAACTGGCGTTGCCGTTAAGCGTATCGATCAGTGCCTGCTGGCTGTTACCGCTGCCGGTGACGTTGCTGGTGAGGGTTACCAGACCTTTTACCGGCGGGTTCTTGCCTTGGCTTTCGAGGATTTTTTCTACGGGGACGCGGTTGAGTCTGGTCTGCAGGTTCAGCACTGGCGCGCTCGGACGCACATCAAGTGTGCCGTTGGCTGCGAAGCCGCCGTTGTACAGCTCGCCGCTCAGGTTGGTCAGGGTCAGCAGGCCGCCCTGGCCGGTGGCTTTCAGTGCGGCGTTCTGGATCGGCAATTTGTCGAGAGTCAGCTGGCCGAAGGTCAGGTCGGCGTCCACATCGAGTTTGGCTAAACGTTCAACCGGTAACAAGCGCTCGGTGCTCCAGGCGGTTTTGCTCGGTTTGTCCGGCAGAGGCGTGGAGCCGGCACCGGCCATGGCATCGGCTTCAGTGCTGGCAACTTCGGCCTGGCGCGTTTGTGTGGCGTTGGCGGCTTTTTCCGATTTTGGTGGCAGGTAACGGTCAGCGTTGAACGTGTCAGCCTTGAGGATCGCCCGCAACGATTGCTTGGCGAAGTCTTCGACGGCGATGCGGCCGCTGAAGCTGCTGTCGTCGAGTTTCAGGTTGATGTTGTCGAAGGCGATGCTGGTTGGCGTGGCAGCAACGCGGCTGACCAGTTCGACCTTGCTCAGACTGCCTTCGGCCATGGCCGGAAGTTTCTGGCCAACGCTGTCGACGAATTTCGCCAGATCGAACTGGGCGATGGAGATGCCGCCGCTGATCTGCGGGGTCTTGTCGAGGTCGTTGGCTTTCAGTTCGCCCAAGGCGCGCAACTGGTTGGCGGAGATCTTGATGCCAGTCCATTCGGCGACGTTCGCGGCTTTGTCCAGCGATAACTGGCCCTGAGCTGCGAATGTCATGGTTTTGCCCTGCAACGGATCACCGGCCAGTTCGCCGGACAGCTTCATGTCTTCGAACCTGTAGCGTTGCAGCGCGCGCTCGATGCGCAGCTCGCCGGTGAGTTCGGTACGCACGCGCAGAACCGGCTGATTAGTACCGAGGAATGCAGTGGCTTTCACCGGGATATTGGTCGAGTCGTGTACCGGGCCGGTGCTCAGCTGGATACTTTCGGCGCTGAATTGCTTGCCGGTCTTCTCGTCGTTGTATTCAACGCGGGCGTTGTTGACGGTCAGGCTGTCGATGTCGAGGCGGATCGGCTGCGGCGGTTTTTCCACTGCAACAGGGGCTTCGCTGGCCTGCTGGCCCGGGGTAGCGGCTGGCGGCGTTGCTCCGGCAGGGGCGGGCACCTTGCCGATGTCTTCCCAATTGCCGTGGCCGTCCTTGTCGCGGTTCAGGCGCAGGTTCAGGCCTTCGACGCGCACGTCGCTCATCTGCACTTCACGGCGCAGCAGCGGCAGCACGCGCACGGACAGACCGAGCATCTGCAAATCGGCAAACGGTTCGGCAGGTTTGACCAGGGTGGCGACGCTGGCCTCGTGCAATTCCAGGCCAAGCCATGGGAACAGGCTCCAGCCGATATCGCCATTGAGCGTCAGCTCGATGTGGGCCTTGTCGCGGGCTATCTGGCGGATCTCGTCTTTGTAATCGTTGGGATCGAAGAGGTGGGTCAGGGCAAAACCTGCCGCCACGATGATCAGCAACAGCCCGAGAAGTACCAGACCCAGGATTTTGCCGAACGCTTTCATGGGCGAGTCCTTGTAGTTAGTCGAATTCGTAATTTAGCCGGGGAGTATAGCGCTGCAACCACCCGGTTCGCTGTGACGTCATGTTGCCAGGACCTCCAGCGGTACCTGCAACTTGGCGGCCAGTGCCTGAGCCTCAAGATGCTCCGCAGGGGCCAGCAGGCGCAGTTCGGCCCCCGCTTGCGACGCCATTTTCTGCGCTTGGTTCACCAGCCGTTCGGCAACCCCACGGCGGCGGGTAACTTTTCTTACGCATAAATGGGACAAGTACCAGACGTCGTGGTGCCTTTGCAGAATGGCTGCACCGAGCAAGCGGTCGTTGAAGCGGCCAGCAATAAAAGAGCCGTCTGCGAGGGCGCCTTCGATCAGGTCAGCCTCCCCGGAAAACGGCGTGAACAGCCATTCTGGCGCGTCGCGATAGATCTTCTGCAGATCCTGTTGATCCTGATAGCTGGCGTCTTTCAAGGCTTGGACAATGATCGGCATGACGTTTTCCTGGTGGTACGAGAACAGATGACAGAAAAAAGGTGATATCAGTTTGGTTTTTCTGTCACGTGCAAATGGTAACCTTCGCCCGTTCGTCCGTCCTTCTGCGACTTAACGTCGCGCCTTCAAGGAGCTTCACCCAAAAAAACGGTCATGCCTGCGTGCATAAAGGCCGGGGGTGAACAGTGGCTGGCGAACCATACTAATAATTGGGGGATACACAATGAGCACGAGCATCACGGCGGACGGCCTCAAAGCCGATCAGCCCGCGTTCCTGTCCAAGGAACGCATCATCGCCAAGCCCGGTTTCAACCGTTGGCTGGTTCCACCGGCCGCTCTGGCCATCCACCTGTGCATCGGCATGGCCTACGGCTTCTCGGTGTTCTGGTTGCCGCTGTCCAAGGCATTGGGCGTGACTGCTCCGGTGGCTTGCGCACCGGACATGAGCTTCATCGCACAAGTGTTCTCGTCGCAATGCGACTGGCCGATCTCCATGCTCGGCTGGATCTACACGCTGTTCTTCATCTTCCTCGGCTGCTCGGCAGCGATCTGGGGTGGCTGGCTGGAACACGCAGGCCCGCGTAAGGCCGGTGTGGTATCGGCACTGTGCTGGTGCGGCGGTCTGCTGATTTCGGCGCTGGGTATCTATACCCACCAGATTTGGCTGATGTGGATCGGCTCCGGCGTGATCGGTGGTATCGGTCTGGGTCTGGGCTATATCTCGCCGGTTTCGACCCTGATCAAGTGGTTCCCGGACAAGCGCGGCATGGCCACTGGCATGGCGATCATGGGCTTCGGTGGCGGCGCGATGGTCGGCGCACCGCTGGCAACCGCGCTGATGAGCCACTTTGGCTCGGCTGAAGGTGTTGGCGTCTGGCAGAGCTTCGTGGCCATGGCTGCTATCTACTTTGTGTTCATGATCGGTGGCGCGCTGGCTTACCGCGTGCCGCCAACCGGCTGGAAACCTGAAGGCTGGACCGCTCCGGCGAAAAAGGCTTCCAATTCGATGATCACGCATCGCCACGTGCACGTGAATGTGGCGTGGAAAACCCCGCAATTCCGTCTGGTCTGGCTGGTGCTGTGCCTGAACGTATCCGCCGGTATCGGTATCCTCGGCATGGCTTCGCCACTGCTGCAGGAAGTGTTCGGCGGCAAGTTGCTGGGTGTTGATGTGCCATTTGGCCAGCTCGATGCCGGGCAACTGGCGTCGATCGCGGCGATTGCTGCCGGTTTCACCGGTCTGTTGAGCCTGTTCAACATCGGTGGCCGCTTCTTCTGGGCCTCGTTCTCGGACTACCTGGGCCGCAAAAACACCTATTTCGTGTTCTTCGCCCTGGGTTTTGCCTTGTACGCGCTGATTC
This sequence comes from Pseudomonas sp. MC6, assembly GCF_054790575.1. Classification (NCBI taxonomy): domain Bacteria; kingdom Pseudomonadati; phylum Pseudomonadota; class Gammaproteobacteria; order Pseudomonadales; family Pseudomonadaceae; genus Pseudomonas; species Pseudomonas sp. MC6. The sequence continues at coordinate 4,682,995 of NZ_CP186504.1, read as the reverse complement.
CGAACATGGGTCATTTGGGCAACGTTGCACTGTTCGTGGCGGCGTTCTGCATCATTCTGTCGATGTACGGCGGCGGTTTCGCCACGGTTCCGGCGTACCTGGCTGACCTGTTCGGTACGCAGATGGTTGGTGCGATCCACGGTCGTCTGCTGACGGCTTGGGCTGCGGCTGGCGTGCTGGGTCCGGTGTTGGTGAACTACCTGCGTGAATATCAGCTGAGCATCGGCGTTGAACGTGCTGCCGCATACGACATCACCTTGTACATCCTCGCCGGTCTGCTGGTGTTGGGTTTCCTGTGCAATCTGATGGTGCGTCCGGTGGCCGACAAGTACTTCATGACCGACGCGGAACTGGCGGCCGAACAGGCGCTGGGCCATGACAAGGGTGCTGATGCCAGCACGGTTCTGGAGTGGAAAGCCGCGCCGGGCAGCAAGCCGCTGGCGATCGCTGCGTGGCTGGTGGTGGGTATTCCGTTGGCGTGGGGTGTGTGGGTGACCCTGCAGAAGACGGCGGTATTGTTTCACTAAGGTGTTAGCTGCATAAACACCGAACCTGTGGGAGCGAGCCTGCTCGCGAAGACGGAATGTCAGTCAACTTAATTGTTGGCTGATCCGCCGCATTCGCGAGCAGGCTCGCTCCCATATTTGTTTTTGCGCTGCCTGTAATGGCTTGTATGGACATGTCTACCCGCGACAGCCGGGCGTTCTATCCGTCAGCCATCTCACCTCTCGTGTTTCTGTTTCGGCCCCGCGTGCCTATAATGGCTGCCTTTTTCGCCCAATGATTTTGCGGAGCTGGTGATGGCCGAACGTAAGGCGTCTGTCGAGCGCGACACTCTGGAAACCCAGATCAAAGCCTCGATCAACCTTGATGGCACCGGAAAGGCCCGATTCGATATCGGTGTTCCTTTTCTTGAGCACATGCTGGATCAGATTGCCCGTCACGGGTTGATCGACCTGGATATCGAATGCAAGGGCGATCTGCATATCGACGACCACCACACGGTGGAAGACGTCGGTATCACCCTCGGCCAGGCATTTGCCAAAGCCATCGGCGATAAAAAAGGCATCCGTCGTTACGGTCATGCCTACGTGCCGCTCGATGAAGCGCTGTCGCGCGTGGTGATCGATTTCTCTGGTCGTCCAGGCCTGCAGATGCACGTGCCGTACACCCGCGCCACCGTCGGTGGCTTCGACGTTGACCTGTTCCAGGAATTCTTCCAGGGCTTCGTCAACCACGCACTGGTCAGCCTGCACATCGACAACCTGCGTGGCACCAACACCCACCACCAGATCGAAACCGTGTTCAAGGCTTTCGGCCGCGCGCTGCGCATGGCCGTCGAGCTGGATGAGCGCATGGCCGGGCAAATGCCATCGACCAAAGGCGTTCTGTAATGCAGACGGTTGCAGTTATCGATTACGGCATGGGTAACCTGCACTCGGTGGCCAAGGCCCTCGAGCACGTCGGCGCCGGCAAGGTGTTGATCACCAGCGATGCCAACGTGATTCGCGAAGCTGACCGCGTGGTGTTCCCGGGCGTTGGTGCGATTCGCGATTGCATGGCGGAGATCCGTCGCCTCGGTTTCGATTCGTTGGTGCGCGAAGTCAGTCAGGATCGTCCGTTTCTCGGTATCTGTGTCGGCATGCAAGCGTTGCTCGACACCAGCGAAGAGAACGACGGCGTCGACTGCATCGGCCTGTTTCCGGGCGCGGTGAAGTTCTTCGGCAAAGACCTGCATGAAGACGGCGAACACCTGAAAGTCCCGCACATGGGCTGGAACGAAGTGCAGCAGAAGGTCAGCCACCCGCTGTGGCATGACATTCCGGACATGGCGCGTTTCTACTTCGTGCACAGCTACTACATCGCTGCCGCTAACGCGCGGCAAGTGGTCGGTGGCGGTCATTACGGTGTCGATTTCGCTGCGGCGCTGGCCGACGGCTCGCGTTTCGCTGTGCAGTTCCACCCGGAGAAGAGCCATACCCATGGCCTGCAATTGCTGCAGAACTTCGCCGCGTGGGACGGTCGCTGGTAAATGGCTGCCAAGAAGTCCAAACCGCCGATCCTGACCCTCACTCCCGAACAGGAGAACGAGGCCAATCGCAAGATTCAGCGGTTCATGGAAGACCGTTTCGAACTCGATCTGGGTTCGTTCGAAGCGGCGGAAATTCTTGAGCTGTTTACCCGCGAAATTGCTCCGCACTATTACAACAGGGCGATTTTCGATGTGCAGACCCACCTCAAAGAGCGGTTTGAAAGCATCGAAAGCGACCTGTGGGCGCTCGAAAAAAATTAGGAGCAGCTGCAAGCCGCAAGCTTCAAGCTGCAAGAACTGGTACACCGCATGCTCGCAGCTAGTCGCTTGCAGCTTGCCGCTCTTTTGACGAAGGAAAAAGCATGCTGATTATTCCCGCTATCGATCTTAAAGACGGTGCCTGCGTACGTCTGCGCCAGGGCCGCATGGAAGATTCCACGGTGTTCTCCGATGACCCGGTGAGCATGGCTGCCAAGTGGGTGGAGGGCGGTTGCCGCCGTCTGCATCTGGTCGATCTGAACGGTGCTTTCGAAGGTCAGCCAGTCAATGGCGAAGTGGTCACCGCAATCGCCAAACGCTACCCGACCCTGCCGATCCAGATCGGTGGCGGCATCCGTTCGCTGGAAACCATCGAGCACTACGTCAAGGCTGGCGTCAGCTACGTGATCATCGGCACCAAAGCCGTTAAAGATCCGGCGTTCGTCGCTGAAGCGTGCCGTGCGTTCCCGGGCAAGATCATCGTCGGTCTGGATGCCAAAGACGGTTTCGTCGCCACCGATGGCTGGGCTGAAATCAGCACCGTGCAGGTCATCGATCTGGCCAAGCAGTTTGAAGCCGACGGCGTCTCCTCGATCGTTTATACCGACATCGCCAAAGACGGCATGATGCAGGGCTGCAACGTACCGTTCACCGCTGCGCTGGCCGCTGCCACGAAGATCCCGGTGATCGCTTCCGGCGGTATCCACAATCTGGGTGACATCAAGTCGCTGCTCGACGCCAAGGCGCCGGGCATCATCGGCGCCATCACGGGCCGGGCGATCTACGAAGGCACCCTCGACGTCGCCGAAGCGCAAGCTTTCTGCGATTCGTACCAAGGCTGAGGACTGACCATGGCGCTGGCCAAACGTATCATCCCTTGCCTGGACGTGGACAACGGCCGGGTCGTCAAAGGTGTGAAGTTCGAAAACATCCGCGACGCCGGTGACCCGGTGGAAATCGCCCGTCGCTACGACGAGCAGGGTGCCGACGAGATTACCTTTCTCGACATCACCGCCAGCGTCGATGGCCGTGACACCACGCTACACACCGTCGAGCGCATGGCCAGTCAGGTGTTCATTCCGCTGACCGTCGGCGGTGGTGTGCGTACCGTGCAGGACATTCGCAATCTGCTGAATGCCGGCGCGGACAAGGTATCGATCAACACCGCTGCCGTGTTCAACCCGGAATTCGTCGGTGAAGCGGCGCAGCATTTCGGTTCGCAGTGCATCGTCGTCGCCATCGACGCCAAGAAGGTTTCCGGCCCGGGTGAAACCCCGCGATGGGAGATCTTCACCCATGGCGGGCGCAAGCCAACCGGCCTCGACGCGGTCGAGTGGGCGAAGAAAATGGAAGGCCTCGGTGCCGGTGAAATCCTGCTGACCAGCATGGATCAGGACGGCATGAAAAACGGTTTCGACCTCGGTGTCACCCGCGCTATCAGCGATGCGCTGGGCATTCCGGTGATCGCTTCCGGCGGTGTCGGTAACCTGCAGCATCTGGCCGACGGCATCCTCGAAGGCCACGCCAGCGCAGTCTTGGCGGCGAGTATTTTCCACTTCGGCGAATACACCGTTCAGGAAGCCAAGGCCTACATGGCCAAACGCGGCATCGTGATGCGCTAAGCTCAAAATCGATACAGGCCAGTGGACACCATGGCGCACCCAAGGCACTCTTGGGCACGCCATGGATTTCGGTAGCCCGACATGATCAAACGCCTGCTTCTTGTTCTCGCCAGCACATCAATGTTGCTCATCAACACTGTCCGGGCCGAAAACAGTCCCGACACCGATCTGGTGCTTCTCACCGAAAACTTCCCGCCGTACAACATGGCGAAAGATGGCAAGAACTTCGCCAAAGGCGAGAACATCAATGGCATCGCCACTGACATCGTCCGTGAAGTGTTCCAGCGTGCCGGCATCACCTATAGCCTGACCCTGCGTTTTCCATGGGAGCGTGTCTATAAACTCGCGCTGGAAAATCCCGGTTATGGCGCCTTTGTGATGGCGCGTCTGCCGGACCGTGAAAAACTCTTCAAATGGGTTGGTCCCATCGGCCCCGATGACTGGATCATGCTGGCCAAGGCTGACAGCAAGATCACCCTCGAGACTCTCAACGACGCGCGCAAGTACAAGGTTGGCGCCTACAAGGGCGATGCGATTGCCGAGACGTTGGCCGAACAAGGCCTGAAGCCGATTGTGGTGCTGCGCGATCAGGACAACGCGAAGAAACTGGTCAATGGTCAGATTGATCTGTGGGCCACCGGTGATCCTGCCGGGCGCTATCTGGCGCGGCAGGATGGGGTCACCGGCCTGAAAACCGTGCTGCGCTTCAACAGTGCCGAGTTGTACCTGGCGCTGAACAAGGACGTCTCCGATGAAGTCGTCGCCAGGCTTCAGGCTGCGCTGGATCAACTGCGCAAGGAAGGTGTGGTCGACGAAATCATGGCGCGCTATCTATAGCAACCTCCAGGTCCGGTTGTGGTTGCGCGCTAACGTTGGTGCCATCGATGTCCGGATCTGCCGGGGTGTCTGTCTTCAGTGGCGGACATGCGCTGACGACCGCGACGGACTCCGGCGGATATTGCGTCAACAGCACGCTTGAATCGTCGGTATAACCAAAGTCGACCGCTACTTGAGTGCCGTCTTCCCGTACCAACTCGTAATGGCTTTGCAGCTGATAAACCGCGACGGCTGTTTGCTTCGGCGCCATGCCAATCACCACTTGAGGTCGTAGCTCGTTCCAGCCGCTGGAAGACGTCTCGGTGTGGGTCAAACTCTTCGGCAGGCAGGCTGAGAACTTTGTCAGGCGGATATCGCTGAGAGGCATGGTCGGCCAGGCTTTGACGATTTCCATGGCGGTAAAACCCTGGAACATGCGCATCGTCACCGCGTTTTGCGCACGCGGCGCCGTCCATTTAACGGCCCGATACTTGTCCGACTCATTGCGTTCGTGACCAATGAGCAAGTATTCGTCAGTTCTTTTCAGTGCGTAGTAGGGCGAATTGCGAAATTGTTCGCCGGGATGAGCATGGTCTCGCACTACAAACCAAGGCAGGTGGGCAATCTGGGTGACAGTGGCAGGTTCGTTTACTGCGGGCTTCGCGTACCCGGTCAGAATCGGAATTGGCGGCGGTGCGCTGACTTGTAGCGGGATTTGCATGCGCAGGCTGTACGCCGTCGAGGGTGCTACAGGCTTGCTATAACCCTGGATGCCCACGAAGGTGCAGGGCGCAAAATGGATGTCGCCTGCGGCGGCAGTCGGCGGTTCGATGCCAAAGGCGCTGAAACTGAGTTTGGCGCCGCTGCCCTTGTCATTCCAGATCAACTCGCCGACGTTCGCTGCGATCACCAGGTCGAGCCTGACGCAGCGCACCGAGTTCAACGAAGGTTTGCAGTGATCGTTGGAGCACACGAGCCCCAGAGCGACGTAGCCTACAGGGGCCAAAGGTCGCCAGATCGACATGGGTGTGACACTGGGCGCCCCGGTTTCTTTCCAGACAAGTTCAAAGTCGACAGGGCGGGCCAGTGCCTTCCCTTTAGTGCTCTGGGCCCCTTCCATATCTTTCTCGCAGACCACCGCTGCGACCATTTCGCCATTGATATTGGTGCCGCCGGGAATGAGCACGTCGCCCAGCGGAAAGTAGCCCGGCAATGCATCCGGAGCAGGGGTGGGGCGCCAGAACGTGGCGGGTTTTGCTTTGGAACCGTTGGTGCTCCAGACCCGGTGAAACTCCGTGGTGAAGTTGATCAGCAGATTGTCCTGCGTGATCGGTTCCATCTGCTTGGGATGGGCTGCGGTGTTGTCTTCGATAGTCATGATGATTCCTGATAGTTGAAAGCGACGCGAGGGCGTCACGACCTGTTGCAGGTCGCACTATCGGGAACGGAGATGGTTATCGGGTGGTAACTATGTATGTGTCAGCGTCACAAAGTGCTACCGATACACGCCGTCCTTGCCATGGCCAGCCATGGCGCGATTGCTGCGTACGCTGATCATCTGTTTGATATCGATCCACTCGATGCCCTGAGCCTTCAACTTCGGCAATTCGCGCTCCAGCACCGCCAGCGTTTGCGGATACGGATGGCCGATCATCACCGCCGAACCCTGTTTGCGCGCCAGGTTGATCGCAGTCTGCAGTTGCGTGTAAATCGCGGTTTCAGTGCGCTCGTCATCAAGGAACACATCCCGCGACACGCTGGCCAGATCGATCTTCTGCGCCTGCTGCGCGGCGACGGTCTGGGCGCTGGTGCGGCTATCGACGAAGAACTTGTGCCGGCGCTGCAATTCGCCCATCAACCATGCCATCGCCACTGGCTGCGCGGTCATGCGGCTGCCCATGTGGTTATTGATGCCGGCGGTGTACGGGACCATTTTGAACGCGGCGTTCAGGCGTTTTTCCAGTTCTTCGATGGGCAGTTCGGGGTGCCAGGCGAACGGCCCGGTGGCCGGATCCATTGGCATATGCAGAATGACAATCTTGCCGGCGCGATGGGCTTCGCGGGCGAACTCGGTGGCGTGCGGGGTATCAGGCATGATCGCCGTGGTCACCGGGCCGGGCAAGGCCAGCACGCGGCGATCCCGGGGCAGATTCTGCCCCAGGTCGTCGATGATCAGTGTCAGGTAGGCTTTGTGCGGTTTCGGGCTGGCGGGCTCTGCGTGAGCAGCACCTGCCAGACAGCACAACAGAACGAAGACGAAACGCAAAGACATCCTCAGCGGCCGGATGTGATGCTCAGCCCTTTGAGCAGGCTCAGGGCCTGGGCCAATTGGTAATCGTCATCCTGCGGCATGGCTTTGGGCTTGGCGCCGGAGCCGGTCGGTTTGTCCGCGCCGCCGTTGCCGTTGCCCAAGTGACCTTGCAGGTCGGCTTCCTTGAAGTAATCGCCGTCCGCCTCGTTGGTGATCTTGGCTTTGCGCACTTCGATGTCCGGGACGATGCCCTGCGCCTGAATCGAGCGGCCGTTCGGCGTGAAGTACAGCGCCGTGGTGATCTTCAGTGCACGGTCGTTGTTCAGCGGCAGCACGGTTTGTACCGAGCCTTTGCCGAAACTGGTGGTGCCCATGACCACCGCGCGTTTTTGATCCTGCAGGGCACCGGCGACGATTTCCGAGGCCGAGGCACTGCCACCGTTGATCAACACAACCATCGGCACCGCTTCGCTTTCGTCTTTGCCGGTGGCCGAGAAGCGCAGTTCGGAATTGGCGATCCGGCCTTTGGTGTAGACGATCAGACCTTTGGTGATGAAGTGGTCGACCACTTCCACCGCCGCCTGCAACACGCCGCCCGGGTTGTTGCGCAGGTCGAGAATGATGCCGTTGAGCTTCTTGCCGTTGTCCTTGCGCAGCTTGGCCAGGGCCTTGGAGACCTCTTCGCCGGTCTTGACCTGGAACTGGGTGATGCGGATGTACGCGTAGCCGGTTTCCAGCAGCTGCGCCTTGACGCTCTTCACCTGAATCACCGCACGGGCCAGAGTCACGTCGAATGGCGTGCCGCCGTCGCGTACCAAGGTCAGGGTGATTTTCTGGCCGATCTTGCCGCGCATCTTGTCCACGGCTTCGGTCATGGTCTGGCCGCGCGTTGGCGCACCATTGATCTTGACGATGAAGTCGCCGGCCTGAATACCGGCCTTCGACGCCGGGGTGTCATCGATTGGCGAGACCACTTTGATGAAACCGTCTTCGGCGCCGACTTCGATGCCCAGGCCGCCGAATTCACCGCTGGTGCTTTCCTGCAGCTCGGTGAAATCTTCAGGGCCAAGGTAGGCCGAGTGCGGATCAAGGTTGCTGAGCATGCCCTTGATCGCGTTTTCCAGCAGGGTCTTGTCGTCCACCGGCTCGACGTAAGCGGCTTTGATCCGGTCCATGACCTCGGCAAAGGTGCGCAACTCTTCCAGCGGCAACGGCGCCTTGGAGGTCGCGGCAGTGCCTGCCGGAGCGACGGCCGGGGCCGGTTGCGCGGCGAACGCCAGAGGCGCGCCGATCACCAGGGCGATCGTCAGGGCCAGCGAGGTAAGGCGGGACAAATGCAGCATGTCGAACGAACTCCTAATGTAGGTGACTCAACGCCTATCCTTGCGCGCGGCACCATTGCGCCGGATCACTCGGGTGACCCTGCTGACGAATTGCGAAATACAGTGCTGATGTGTCCTGACCGCCACTGTTACCGACAGTGGAGATGGACTCACCGGCTTTGACCACATCACCGGCCGACTTGAGCAGCGTCTGGTTGTGACCGTAAAGACTCAGAAAACCGTTGCCGTGATCGAGGATCACCAGCAGCCCGGCACCGCGCAGCCAGTCGGCGAACACCACGCGACCACCGTGTACGGCATGCACCTGGCTGCCGGCGGAGGCGCTGATCATCACGCCGTCCCACTTGGTCCGGGCATCGTCGCCACGGCTTTCGCCGAAGCGTGCCAGCAGTCGACCATCAACCGGCCAAGGAAGTTTTCCCCGGGTTGCAGCAAAAGGGCCGCCGAAGGTCTCGCCGCTGCTGGAGACCAGCGCGCCGGGAGTGGATTTGACCGGTTTCCGTGGGGCGTCGCTGTTTTCAGCCTGCGCCTCACGCAAACGCTTTTTTTCCGCTTCCTGCTGGGCGATCAGCGCTTTCTGCCGCGCTTCTTCTGCCTCACGGGCCTGACGGGCCAAGGTTTCTTCAATGGTTTTAAGGACTTTAGACAGGTCTGCCTGATCCTGCTCGCGGGCGGCGAGTTTCTGGTCGCGGGCTTTCACGTCATCGTTGAGCTTGGCGAGGACCTGCTGACGTTCCTTGCGAACATTTTCCAGTTCGTCGCGCTGGGTATCGAGGCTGCTTTTCTGCACCAGCAACTGTGCCTGCTGGGCAGCAATGTCTTTTTCGACATTGGCCAGCTGGCGCAGGGTTTCGTTGAAGTTCTTCAACTGCTCCAGGCGGGCCTGGCTCAGGTAATCGTAATAGGTGAGGGTGCGGGCGAATTTCTCGGGATTCTGCTGGTTGAGCAGCAGCTTGAGGTATTCCTGCCGACCGTTCTGATAAGCCGCACGGGCCTGAATGGCGATCAGTCGCTGCTGTTCAGTGCGCGCGCTCTGGAGTTTTTTTTTCTCTGCATCGAGTCGCTGCAGCTCGGATTCGCTTTTCTGCAGTTCTTTCTGCAGCGCATCGACCTGTTTCTGCAGCTTGCCCAGCTCGGTTTCAGTGCCCTTGAGCTCTTTCTGTACGCCGGATTTTTCTTCCTGGACTTTGCTCAGCAGCTTTTTCAGCTCGGCAATGTCCTGACGCGTGGCGTCCAACTGCTGTTGGGTTTGCGCGCGCTCGTCAGCGAAGGCCGGTTGGAGCAGGCAGGTCAGAGCGAGGGCGATCAGGACGCGGAGCATAGAGGCGGGCGGCACCAGGGTAATGGACGGCCTAGTATGCCCGCCCGAGGCTGCAAAAAAAACGCCCAATTGGGGCTGTGTGATAACTGGCCTGAAAAACACCGCAAACCAATGCAGGAGTGAGCCTGCTCGCGATGGCTTACTGACATTCAACAGAGTAGTTGACTGTCAGATGGCTATCGCGAGCAGGCTCACTCCTACAGGGTTTTGCGGTGCTTTGACGATTAGGGTCAGACCAGAATCGAAGTGCCGGTCATTTCCGCCGGTTTTTCCAGGCCCAGCAGTTTCAGCATGGTCGGCGCCACGTCCGCCAGCACGCCGCCTTCACGGACTTTCAGGTCACGCTTGCCGACGTAAATGAACGGCACCGGCTCAGTGGTGTGCGCGGTGTGCGCCTGGCCAGTGGATTCGTCAGCCATTTGCTCAACGTTACCGTGGTCAGCAGTGATCAGCGCTTCGCCACCGACTTTTTCCAGTGCTTCAACAATGCGCCCCACGCAAGTGTCGAGGCATTCAACGGCCTTCACGGCTGCGTCAAACACGCCACTATGGCCAACCATGTCACCGTTGGCGTAGTTGACCACGATCACGTCGTAACGCTGGTTTTCGATGGCTTCGACGATACGGTCGGTGACTTCCGGTGCGCTCATTTCCGGCTGCAAGTCGTAAGTGGCGACTTTTGGCGACGGGATCAGGATGCGTTCTTCGCCCGGGAACGGTTCTTCACGACCGCCGGAGAAGAAGAAGGTCACGTGTGCGTACTTCTCGGTTTCAGCGATGCGCAGCTGGGTTTTGCCGTTCTTCGCCAGATAGTCGCCAAGGACGTTTTCCAGGCTGCCCGCCGCGAATGCCGACGGTGCCGGAATACTTGCCGCGTATTGGGTCAGCATGACGAAGCCAGCCAGTTTCGGCTGGCGTGCGCGTTCGAAATCCTTGAAGTCGTCTTCGACGAATACGCGAGTCAGCTCGCGGGCACGGTCGGCGCGGAAGTTCATGAACACCACTGCGTCGCCATCTTCGACTTTTACCGGCTCACCGATGGTAGTGGCTTTAACGAATTCGTCGCTCTCGCCGCGAGCGTAGGCAGCGTCCAGGCCTTCCTGCGCAGTGGCCGCGTTGAACTCGCTGTTGCCGTCGACGATCAGGTTGTACGCCTGAGCGACACGATCCCAGCGATTGTCGCGGTCCATGGCGAAGTAGCGGCCGACAATGCTGGCAATGCGGCCCTTGCCGAGTGCCTGGAAGGTCGCGTCGAGCAACTCGATCGACGACGCAGCGCTTTTCGGCGGCGTATCGCGGCCATCAAGGAAAGCGTGCAGATAGATTTTTTCAGCGCCACGCTTGAAGGCCAGTTCGGCCATGGCGATCAAGTGATCCTGGTGGCTGTGCACGCCGCCATCGGACAACAGGCCCATGAAGTGCACGGCTTTACCGGCGGCCACGGCTTTATCCACAGCGGCGCAGATGGTCGGGTTCTCGAAGAATTCGCCGTCGCGGATCGACTTGGTCACGCGGGTGAAGTCCTGATACACCACGCGGCCGGCGCCGAGGTTCATGTGGCCGACTTCGGAGTTGCCCATCTGGCCGTCCGGCAGACCGACGTCCATGCCGCTGCCCGAGATCAAGCCGTTGGGCACGGTGGCCCACAGGCGATCAAGGACGGGCTTCTTCGCCGCAAAAACGGCATTGGATTCAGGGCTGTCGCTGTGACCGAAGCCGTCGAGAATCATCAGGACCAAAGGTTTAGGCGTAGTCGTCATGGAATCCACTCGTGGCTAATAAAGAAGAGGGCGATGGAAAAGGGAGTTGGAGTTTAAAGCTAAGTTCCGACCGCGTCACCGCCGGACGGGGTTTGGCCGACCATAGTGGCTGTGTATACTGGCCGACATTTTAACGCCCTGGAACCTCCTTCGATGGTTGCTCACCTGATTGAATTTGCCACTAACCACTACATTCTTGTCGGTATCTTCGTCGTACTGCTGGCTCTGCTGCTGGCGCACACGATGCAGGGCGGCGGTAAAAGCCTGAGCACCGGCGAGCTGACCGCGTTGGTCAACAAAGACGCAGGCGTGGTGGTGGACATCCGTCCGGCCAAGGATTTCGCTGCCGGCCACATCGTTGGCGCGATCAACATTCCCCAGGACAAACTGGCTGCGCGCGTCGCCGAGCTGGAAAAACACAAGGCCAAGACCATTATTCTGGTCGACGCCCTGGGCCAGACCGCCGGCACCCACGCTCGCGAGCTGATGAAATCCGGCTTCACCGCCGCCAAGCTGTCCGGCGGGATTTCCAGCTGGAAAGGCGACAACCTGCCGTTGGTGAAGTGATATGAGCGACGTCATCGTCTACTCCAGCGATTACTGCCCTTACTGCATGCGAGCCAAGCAATTGCTCGCGAACAAAGGTGTGGCCTTCGAAGAGATCAAGGTCGATGGCAAGCCGCAGATTCGTGCTGCCATGAGCCAGAAGGCCGGACGCACCTCCGTGCCGCAGATCTGGATCGGCGACAAGCACATCGGCGGTTGTGATGATTTGTATGCCCTGGAGCGCGCGGGCAAACTCGACGCGCTGCTCAAGGCCTGAACGGCTGCACCCACGTACAGCACTCCCTAAAAGACCCAAGATCGATAAGGATCTGAGATGACTGACCAACAGAACACTGCAGCCAGCGAAGAAGAAACCGCACCGCAATTCTCCTTGCAGCGCATCTACGTACGCGACCTGTCCTTCGAAGCCCCGAAAAGCCCGGCGATCTTCCGCCAGCAGTGGGATCCGGCAGTCGCGCTGGATCTGAACACTCGCCAGAAAGCGCTGGAAGGTGATTTCTACGAAGTCGTGCTGACCCTGTCCGTCACCGTGAAAAACGGTGAAGAAGTCGCCTTCATCGCTGAAGTGCAACAGGCCGGTATCTTCCTGATCAAGAACCTCGACGCGGCTTCGATGAGCCACACCCTGGGTGCGTTCTGCCCGAACATCCTGTTCCCGTACGCGCGCGAAACCCTGGACAGCCTGGTGACCCGCGGTTCGTTCCCGGCACTGATGCTGGCTCCGGTGAATTTCGATGCCCTGTACGCGCAAGAGCTGCAGCGCATGCAGGAAAGCGGCGAGACGCCAACCGTTCAGTAAGACGGTTTAGCAACACCCCATGTGGGAGCGAGCCTGCTCGCGATAGCGGTCTGTCAGACACATCAATGTTGACTGACACTCCGTAATCGCGAGCAGGCTCGCTCCCACATTTGTTTTGTAGTGTTATTTAAAGTCGTTCTGGCGCCAGGCTTCGTACACAGCGACGGCCACGGTGTTGGACAGGTTCAGGCTGCGGCAGCCTTCGCGCATCGGCAGGCGCAAGCGCTGGTCGGCAGGCAGGGCGTCGAGCACGTCCGCCGGCAGCCCACGGCTTTCCGGGCCGAACAGAAACGCATCCCCGGGTACGAATGCGGCATCATGGAACGGCCGCGAGCCCTTGGTGGTAAACGCGAACAGTCGCGGGTTGCCGAGGCTTTCCAGGCAACTGGCCAGGTCCGCATGACGTTGCAGCGTGGCATATTCGTGGTAGTCGAGACCGGCACGGCGCAAGCGCTTGTCGTCCATCTCGAAGCCCAACGGTTCGATCAAATGCAGGTGGCAGCCGCTGTTGGCGCACAGCCTGATAACGTTGCCGGTATTCGGCGGAATTTCTGGTTGAAAAAGGATGACGTGAAACATGCACGGCTCCGAAGGTAAAGATGAGCGGCATTCTACGCCGCCTGTGGACAACCGTTCGAAACTATTCCCGCGAGTCATCGGTTCGCTGGCGATTGTCGGCGTGATGATTGGCTTGATGATTGGTCGCCTGACCACGCCGGATCCGACGGTGTTGCAGCAGGTTGACGTGACTGACGGCGGGTTGGTGGTGTGGTTCAACAATGAGCCCAAGCTGCACGGCGAGATCATCGACGGCACGGTGGCGCTGTTGTTCCAGGCTGAAGGCCCTGCGCAGAAGGGCCAGTTCAAACTCAACGGCAAGGACGTGAACTGGCGTACGCGCAAAAGTGACGGTGGCTTGCTGCTGACGGTGCTGGCTGCGCGGCCGCTGCAGGGTGAGTGGACAGGCAGCGAGGCCGAGGACCGCTGGCGGCTGGAGATTCGACTGCAAACGGACTGATTGTAAAATTCCCGTCCTTCTCGTGCTCTCCTACATTTCGTGGCGTTGTTTCTCACTGCGCCAGTCTGCCTTTCCTATCTCCTTCAACACTTGCGCACGCTACCGTAGGCTCCTCTTTCAGATCGGCAGGATGCCGATCCCTTCGTCCCTTAGGCAAATGCGAAGGGCGACTTTTTCAAGGATGAAAAAACATGCCAGTAAAACCACCGCGCGGTAGCGGTACCCACGTGGATGTTCCCGGCAGCTCGAATCGATCGGTGGAAGTGGACACTTCGCTCCCCGGTCCCTCAGGCCGCAGAGGCGTCGACTCAGGTATTACTCTCGACAATCCGCATTCGCGCGCCGGCGCTACAGACATTGATGTCATCCATCCGGCTCCGGCCGTCGTCGTTCAGACGATTCCCGCTGAAACTCGTCTGCCAGCATCTCAGCCTTCGCTGGATCATTACGTAGTCAATGCCCGGGCGATACTTCCAGAAATCAACAGTGAAGGTTTAAGGGTTTTTAACAAGCGAACTTACGCTGATGTGGCCGGTGGCGACCTTGTTCTTGTCGCCGTGGATCCGCAAACGGGATTGCATCGAGCCCGACGCACAAGCGAGTTGCTTTTGGGGCCGGTGATGCTGCGCGATGCCGACAGCGGCATCTGGTACCAGCGTGAGGTCGTTGAGCCAGCCACTCGAGCGCAGATCAAACAGTATTTTCCGGATTCGACCGATCAACACGCAGATGACTTTATCGCCCGGTTCAGTGACAAGGATGTGGCGGATGTGGAGCTTAAACGTATTCAGCTCGGGCTACCGCAACTGGGCAGCGAACACGTCAGCATCCCGAACCACCAAAATCACGTACCCGAGTCCCATGAGATATCTGAGGCGTTTGGCATGTGGACCAGGCTACGCCAATTGTACAAGTGGCAAGGTGAGCCTGATCAGCGGGTCTATAACGATGGGCGGCTGTCGGGTTTCAAGCTGGATATCAATCTCACGCTATGGCCAGTCGATAAGTTGCTTTCATTGAAGTTCAACTCAGTCGTTTCTCTTACGTTAAGAGGTCATGCACCGCTGAACCCTGAGGTGTTTTTTGCGCAGTTTCCAAACATTGAAAGTCTGACGGTAACAAGCCAGTTAATCACCAGAAGATCCTTCGGCGCCTCTATATATGAGCGTGCTTACTCAAGATTCAATATGGATTCGCGCTTTACCGAGCAATTAGTGAAGCTCCCCCGTTTAAGAGAATTGAGCCTGCAGGATTGTGACTTACAGGATGATTTTTCGCTGAGGGGCATGACCAGATTGCAGGTGTTGAGGCTTGGTAGAATACAGGCGGCAAGGCTGAGTTATTATCCCGACGACTTGCGCGCTCAGTTGTTTCTTCAACACCCGAGCGTTGTTTTGCTAACGGATCCTGACATCTCCGGGATGACCGAGTTGCGCGTGTTGGACCTGACAGGAGCCGGAATACACCGAATCCCTATCGGGCTTGATGCCGACAGCGGGCCGTCAAGCCTGGAAATATTGAGGCTAGGCGACAATGCGCTTTCTGTCGCACCTTCACTCAAAGCAATGACTGCGTTGCAGGAGCTGGATCTTTCCAACATGGGATTGGATAGATTTCCGGAGGGCATCACCAATGAGATTCCCGGGAAAGTGTTGAACCTTGCGAACAATCGAATTACCTCGGTTCCGGAATCCGTTGAGCTCAGACGGGGCTTCAATCTTATCGGCAATCCAATAACGGATCCGGCCTCACTCCGGCGATTGATACGCGCACGGATAAAAACCGACTCCGATATCTGGTTGGGAGCAGAAAGCAATGATTTGTCGGCAAATCTTTGGCTGCAGCATGTGCCGGCAGGAGAAATGCCTAAAAAACTGGAACTCTGGGACAGCGTTGGCCATCTTTCGAGCAGGCTCCGCAAACTGAGCCGCACGCCTGAGTTTCACGTTGAGTATCCGCTTCTGCAGCGGCGGGTCTGGTGGTTTCTCGAGGTCTACGTCAAAGCTGACGCCAGCGAAAAGGCACGGATGACAGACATTCTGATCAATGAACCCAGCCCCGGAAAGATGCTGGACAGACTGGAAGCGGCAATACGGGAATATGATGCAGGGCGGCAAAACCAGCCCCAGCACCATCTACCCAAACGTCCGAGGCTTGATTAACGCCGGGCTGAACGCCTCGGCGAGCGGTGTAAAAGCGGGAATCCCTGACCTGCCTGTATCAGGGTTCCCAAAACGGCTGGACTTCGCTGCGAGCGTCGGTCCGGTGTAAAGAGGGAACCCCCGGCCTGCCTGTACCAAGGATCCCAAAAGGGTGGGCTCGTCGCGTTGCGGTATGAGCCCGGTATAAAGAGGGGAATCCCCGGCCTGCCTGTACCAAGGTCCCCGAAACGGGTGGTGAAACTAATCACCTGTAAGAGGTGTTGCAGGGGGCGTGCCAGGTTTTAATCTGCTGAAACAAAAAAGCTGGTCAGAAACGCGAAAGCCCCGTACATCGGGGCTTTTGTGTTGATGAAAAAAGGGTTTTCAGTGTTATTAGGGGGAAGTGTGGCGATGCGGCTGTGCGCGATCACGGGTCATTGTGCATTGATGCGGTGCACGGCGGCCCCTCACCCTAACCCTCTCCCTGAGGGAGAGGGGACTGACCGAGTTGCCCGGTCAAGTTACGTCGACCTGAAATACCGAGCCGAGCTCAGGCCTTTTACATCACACAAATCGGCTCCCATTCCCCCTCTCCCCCATGGGGGAGAGGGCTGGGGTGAGGGGGATGGATCCTGAGTACACAACCACTCTCAAGCGAACAAGGTTTAACCCTCATCCCCCTCATCATCATCCCCACCATCCACCTTCATTCCCAGTTCCTTGATTTTGCGCGTCAGGGTATTACGCCCCCAACCCAGCAAAACCGCCGCATCACGCCGACGCCCGGCGGTGTGTTTCAGCGCCGTCTCGATCATGATCCGCTCAAATGCCGGCACCGCACTGTCGAGCAAACTCGACTGGCCACGCGCCAAGGCCTGATCGGCCCATTGACGCAACGCCTGCTCCCAGTTGGTCACCGGCGCCGAATCCTGCGGCAGGTTCAGCAGTTCTGGCGGCAGGTCGCTGATATGCACTTCGCGCCCGGACGCCATCACGGTGATCCAGCGGCACGTGTTTTCCAGCTGACGCACGTTGCCGCCCCACGGCAGGTTCTTCAGATATTCCTCGGTCTCGCTTTTCAGCAGTTTCGGCTCGACCGCCAGCTCCTGCGCGGCGCGGCTGAGGAAGTGCTTGGCCAGGGTCGGAATGTCCTCGCGACGGTCCGACAAGCGCGGAATGTGGATGCGGATCACGTTGAGGCGATGGAACAAGTCCTCACGGAATTTGCCGGCATGGACGAGGGTTTCCAGATTCTGGTGCGTCGCCGCAATGATGCGCACGTCGACCTTGACCGGGACATGGCCGCCAACACGATAGAACTCGCCGTCGGCCAAGACCCGCAGCAGGCGCGTCTGGGTGTCGGCCGGCATGTCGCCGATTTCATCGAGGAACAGCGTGCCGCCGTCAGCCTGTTCAAAGCGCCCGCGACGCAGGTTCGCCGCACCGGTGAACGCGCCTTTTTCGTGGCCGAACAGCTCGGATTCCATCAGATCCTTGGGGATCGCCGCCATGTTCAGCGCGATGAACGGCGAGGCCGCGCGCGGGCTGTGGCGGTGCAGGGCATGGGCGACCAGTTCTTTACCGGTGCCGGATTCGCCGTTGATCAGCACGGTGATGTTGGAGTGGCTCAAGCGGCCGATGGCGCGAAACACTTCCTGCATCGCCGGCGCTTCACCGATGATTTCCGGGGTGCGGGTCAGTGCCGGCACGACTTCCAGGCCTTGCTGTTCTTGCGCGTGCTGATTGGCACGCTTGACCAGCGACACCGCTTCATCAACGTCGAACGGCTTCGGCAGGTACTCGAACGCGCCGCCCTGATACGAGGCGACAGCGCTGTCCAGATCGGAGTGAGCGGTCATGATGATGACCGGCAACCGTGGATGCTGCTCGCGAATCCGCGCCAGAAGGTCCAGACCACTGGCACCCGGCATGCGGATATCGGAAATGATCACGTCAGGCTGCTGACGGGCCAGGCGACTCATCACGCCATCAGCGCTGTCGAAGCTCTGGGTGGTCATGCCTTCCTGCTGCAAGGCTTTTTCCAGAACCCAACGGATAGAACGGTCGTCATCGACGATCCACACGGTTTCACTACGGCTCATGTCGATGTGGCTCCTTGTTCCAGTGGCAGAAAGATCGAGAAGGTGGTGTGGCCTGGATGGCTGTCACACTCGATCAGGCCCTGGTGCTGGCTGATGATGTTCTGGGTAATGGCCAGGCCGAGTCCGGTACCGTCCGGGCGTCCGCTGACCATGGGAAAGAAAATGGTTTCCTGAAGTTCCGCCGGGATCCCGGGGCCGTTGTCGATGATCTCGATCTTGGTCACCAGGCGATGGCGGATGTGGCCGATGGTGAACTGGCGCATGGCGCGGGTGCGCAGGCTGATGCGGCCAAGACGCAGCTCGTTCTGGCTGCTGATCGCCTGCATCGCGTTGCGCACGATGTTCAACACCGCCTGAATCATTTGCTCGCGGTCGATCAAGACGTCGGGAATACTTGGGTCGTAATCGCGCACCAAGGTGATGCAGCCCTGGCTTTCGGCTTCGACCAGTTGGCAGACGCGCTCGAGCACTTCGTGGACGTTGCACATGGCCAGCGACGGCAGCTTGTTCGAGCCGAGCATGCGGTCGACCAGATTGCGCAGGCGGTCGGCCTCTTCAATGATCACGTTGGTGTAATCGCGCAGGCTGTCTTCCGGCAGCTCGCGGGCCAGCAATTGTGCGGCGCCACGGATGCCACCGAGCGGGTTCTTGATCTCGTGGGCAAGGCCGCGCACCAGCATCTTGCTGGTTTCCTGCTTGGACAGCTGCGCCTCTTCCTTGGTGATCCGCAGCAGGCGGTCACGCGGATGGACTTCCAGCAGGAGCATGGTCGCGCCGTTACTGAGGATCGGCGTCACCGCGTAATCAACGGTCAAGGTCTGGCCGGTGAGCGCGGTGAGCATGGCTTCGCGTTTGGTAAACGGATGCGCCTGTTCCACCGCCTGGCGCAGGGAATTCAGCGCCTCGGTGGATTCAGTGAACAGCTCGCTGATGAACTGGCCATGGCTGCGCTGCCCGCTGATGGCGAGCAGCATCTCCGCCGCCGGGTTCATGTACTCGAGGCGCAATTCGGCGTCGAGCAGGATAGTGGCGGTGGTCAGGTTGTCGAGCAGCAAACGGTGGATTGCGTCGCTAATGGTCATCGGAGCCTCTTTTGGGGGCGGAGCGTGCGCAACAAGCAAGCGTCGGTATCGGGAAAATGCAAAAACCAAACCAAGGCTCCGAAAAGAAGCGTTTAACCCTTGAAACAGCCGTTTGACGCTCGTTTGCGTGGCACAGGGCCAGCTCTCACGGGTAGTTTCGAACCAAAATGGGTTGGAATGTGAGTACGGTGCAGCCTATTGCACCAATATAGTGCGCAAAGCTGAGCGGCGTTAGAAGAAACGCAGGAAGGGGTTTTTCGGCTCGGGCGGTTTGTCTTTCAGCGGGCATTCCGGGCGTACGCCATAATCCTCCTTGGTGCAGGGTTTGACCTGACGCTTCTGCGCAAGCGAGATGCGCAGCATATGGAAGGGCTGGTTGGCCGTGCGTTCGACGGTACGGCCTTCGGTGTCAAGGATTTCCACGGAAAGGTTGTGGCTGCCACGATCGATATTGGTCAGCGGGAACACAGGACTGAGGCCGGGTTCGCCGGTGGCTTGGCCATCCAGCAGCAGGCGATAGCGGTGACCGCGTTGCAGGCCGGGTTCGCTGGTAACGCTGACGATGATTTCGCCAGCGCTGCTGCGAATGGTTGCATCGGGTTCAGGCACCAGAATGCGCAGCATGTCGTAGTGGAAGGGCGGTTGCTCCGGGGATTTTTTCGCGGTGGTGATCGGCGCGGCGGCGGTGGGGTTGGCCGGCATGCGGTTACTGGTGGCGATCGGCACTCGCTTGGCATTGCCGCGCGGTTGGTCGGTGTAGACGCGATTGCCTTGCGCGTCGGTATAAGTGAAGACCTCGGCTGAGGCTTGCAGCGGCATCAGCGCCGACAGGACGAACAACCACGCGCGGATCATGGCTTGTGCACCCGCTGCACGCTAAGGGCGACGGGTGGGCTCTGCTGGATGATCGTCTGGCCGTCGATCACTTGCACCGCGAGCCGGTGTTCGCCGCGATCGACGTTCACCAGTTGCAGGATCGGCACGTTGCTCGGCTGACCGTAAGGCTCATCGTCCAATACCAGCCTTAATTGATGCGGCGCTTGCAGGCGCGGCTTGATCAGCACGTTGACGGTGAAGGTGCCGTTGTTAGCGCGCAGGGCCTCTTCGGTGGGCAGACCAGCGAGTTCAAGAATGTCGTAGGCGTTGCGCGCAGGCTCACGGTTGTCAGCTTCAGTCGCGGGTACTGTGCTAGGCGTTTGCGGTTCGACCCGGTTGAGCGGCGGCAACTCCATCGGCTTCGCTTGCACGCCGTCCGGCGAATGATCGCTGTACACCGTGTTGCCGTTGGCATCGGTGTATTTGTAGATCTGCGCGTCGGCGGGCAGGGCGATCAGCAGCAGAATGTAGAGAAAGGTGCGACCCATGAAATCGACCGGGATTGAAAGCGATGGGGTGCAGCATAGGCCAGACGCGGCGGTTGGCCCAACCCGGTAAACATCTGGTAACGCCCTCACCCTAACCCTCTCCCAGAGGGAGAGGGGATTGACCGCGTTTCTCTGACAAATTTCATCGACCTGAAATTGCCATGTGAACTCAGGTTCGGAAAAGCATGGAGATAAGTCCCCTCTCCCTCTGGGAGAGGGTTAGGGTGAGGGTTTTTTGATCTGCAATAAAAAAGGCCTCCCGAAGGAGGCCTCTTTCACTCACGCCACGTAACGCGGCGCTACCGGATCAGCAGCTGTAGTACAGCTCATATTCCAGTGGGTGCACGAAGGTGCGAACCTTGATTTCTTCTTCCGATTTCAGCGCGATGTAAGCGTCGATGAAGTCGTCGGAGAACACGCCGCCCTTGGTCAGGAACGCACGGCCTTTATCCAGCTCTTCCAGAGCTTCTTTCAGGCTGCCGCAAACTTGTGGGATCTCTTTCGCCTCTTCAGGCGGCAGGTCGTACAGGTTTTTGTCGGCAGCGTCGCCTGGGTGGATCTTGTTCTGGATACCGTCCAGACCAGCCATCAGCAGTGCTGCGAAGGCCAGGTACGGGTTGGCAGCCGGATCCGGGAAGCGGGCTTCGATACGGCGGGCTTTCGGGCTCGACACGTAAGGAATACGGATCGAAGCGGAGCGGTTGCGAGCCGAGTAGGCCAGCATCACTGGAGCTTCGAAGCCTGGCACCAGACGCTTGTAGGAGTTGGTCGCCGGGTTGGTGAAGCCGTTCAGGGCCTTACCGTGTTTGATGATGCCGCCGATGAAGTACAGAGCGGTATCGGACAGGCCGGCATAGCCTTCACCTGCGAAGGTGTTCTTGCCGTCTTTCCAGATCGACATGTGTACGTGCATGCCCGAACCGTTGTCGCCGTACAGTGGCTTCGGCATGAAGGTCGCGGTGCGGCCGTAAGCGTCAGCAACGTTGTGCACAACGTACTTCAGGGTTTGGGTTTCGTCGGCTTTCTTCACCAGGGTGTTGAACTTGACGCCGATTTCGTTCTGGCCGGCAGTCGCCACTTCGTGGTGGTGAACTTCGACGGTCAGGCCCATTTCTTCCAGTGCGTTGCACATGGAGGTACGGATTTCGTGGTCGTGATCGAACGGCGGAACCGGGAAGTAGCCACCTTTGACGCCTGGACGGTGACCCTTGTTGCCGCCTTCGATGTCCTGGTCGGACATCCACGAACCTTGCTCGGAGTAGATCTTGAACATCGAACCGGAGATGTCCGACTTGAATTTCACCGAGTCAAAGATGAAGAACTCTGGCTCTGGACCGGCGAACACAGTGTCACCGATACCGGTGGCTTTCAGGTGTTCTTCGGCGCGCTTGGCGATCGCACGTGGGTCGCGGTCGTAGCCTTGCATGCTCGAAGGTTCGATGATGTCGCACACCAGGATCAGGGTGGCGTCTTCGGTGAACGGGTCGAGAACGGCCGTTTCGTCAACCGGCATCAGGATCATGTCGGAGGCTTCGATGCCTTTCCAGCCAGCGATGGAGGAACCGTCGAACATCTTGCCGACTTCGAAGAAGTCTTCGTCCAAAGCATCGCGAGCCGGCATGGTCACGTGGTGCTGAGTACCTTTGGTGTCCGTGAAGCGCAGATCAATCCACTTGACGTCATGATCTTTGATGAGTTGAACCGTCTTCGACATATGTCCTCCGGGTGGCTTCGGGCTTGGTAGTGGATGCCCTTGAATTTGGTTGATGCCGGCGCGAATACTCTGCCAAGGCAACCTGCCTCACAAGGGAGCAAATTGCATGCCAGTGCCCCAGCATGGGTTTTTCGCCCCAAATTCACGCTTATTAAGGCTTCAAACGCCTGAATGATGAAAATATCGCCCTCTAATGTAGCGTCTTGATTCGAAAATGACCCGTTTTGGTGCGCACAAAACCTTCTGCACATTAACTGGTTAAACCTTGAGCAATTTCCGCTATAATCCGCGCCCCCCTTTTTCGGCTGGCCGTTCGCGCGCTGTTTTCATGAAACTAATCGTAAAAGTCTTCCCCGAGATCACCATCAAAAGCCGACCTGTCCGGACGAAATTCATCCGCCAGCTGGCCAAGAACATCCGCACCGTGCTCCGTGACCTGGACCCGGCCGTGGTGGTGAACGGTGTGTGGGACAATCTCGAGCTGGAAACCCGCGTTACCGACGCCAAAGCCTTGAAAGAGATGGGTGAGCGCCTGACCTGCATGCCGGGCATCGCGCACTTTCTGCAGATCGACGAGTACCCGCTGGGCGATTTCGACGACATTACCGAGAAGTGCAAACAGCACTACGGCGATGCACTGGCCGGGAAGATTTTCTCGGTGCGCTGCAAGCGCGCGGGCAAGCACAGCTTCAGCTCGATGGACGTCGAAAAATACGTCGGCAGCAAGCTGCGCCGTGAGTGCGGTGCTGCTGGTATCGACCTGAAAGCGCCAGAAATCGAAGTCCGTATCGAAGTTCGCGACAAACGGTTGTTTGTGATCCACAGCCAGCACAACGGCATCGGCGGCTATCCGCTGGGTGCGTTGGAGCAGACGCTGGTATTGATGTCCGGCGGCTTTGACTCGACCGTTGCGGCCTACCAGATCATTCGTCGCGGCCTGATGACGCACTTCTGCTTCTTCAATCTGGGCGGTCGTGCCCATGAATTGGGCGTGATGGAAGTCGCGCATTTCATCTGGAAGAAGTACGGCAGCTCGCAACGCGTGCTATTTGTCAGTGTTCCGTTCGAAGAAGTTTTGGGCGAAATTCTTGGCAAAGTCGATAACAGTCATATGGGCGTCGTGTTGAAGCGTATGATGTTGCGCGCGGCTTCCAACATCGCCGACCGTCTGCAGATCGAGGCGCTGGTCACCGGCGAGGCGATCTCCCAGGTGTCGAGCCAGACACTGCCGAACCTGTCGGTGATCGACTGTGTGACCGACAAGCTGGTCCTGCGTCCGCTGATCGTGGCGCACAAGCAGGACATCATCGACACCGCCAACGAAATTGGCACCGCCGATTTCGCCCGGCACATGCCGGAATACTGCGGGGTCATTTCGGTCAACCCGAAGACCGCCGCCAAACGCGGTCGCGTTGAACACGAAGAGAAAGAATTCGACATGGCGGTCCTCGAGCGTGCGCTCGAAAACGCCAAACTGGTGCCGATCGATCGGGTGATCGACGAATTGGGCCAGGACGTACAGATTGAAGAAGTCAGCGAAGCACTGGCCGGCCAGATCGTGATCGACATCCGTCACCCGGATGCCGCCGAGGATGAGCCGCTGGAACTCGCTGGCGTAGAAGTACAGACGATGCCGTTCTACGCAGTGAACGCTCGTTTCAAGGAGCTGGATCCGACTCGCCAGTACCTGCTGTATTGCGACAAAGGCGTGATGAGTCGCCTGCATGCTCACCATTTGCTCAGTGAGGGGCATGCCAATGTGCGCGTTTATCGACCGAGCTAAGTGCCCGGGGCTGTTTGCCTGTGGCCTGCGTCACCGGCCCCCCGACACCGCCGTCAAGCTGTAACGGCCATGCCGGACACTACTGCTAATCGCTGCCAAGACTTGTCAGCAAACCGAATCCTCTGATCGAGATACACAAGTGATCGAAAATCTACGCAACATCGCCATCATTGCCCACGTTGACCATGGTAAAACCACCCTGGTAGACAAACTCCTGCGTCAATCCGGCACTCTGGAGCGCAACGAGCTCAACGACGAGCGCGTGATGGACTCCAACGACCAGGAAAAAGAGCGCGGTATTACCATTCTGGCGAAAAACACCGCCATCAACTGGAACGGCTACCACATCAACATCGTGGACACCCCGGGCCACGCCGACTTCGGCGGCGAAGTTGAACGTGTAATGTCGATGGTTGACTCCGTTCTGCTGCTGGTTGACGCTCAAGACGGCCCTATGCCGCAAACCCGTTTCGTGACCAAGAAGGCTTTCGAAGCCGGCCTGCGTCCAATCGTGGTGATCAACAAGGTTGACCGTCCAGGCGCGCGTCCGGACTGGGTTCTGGACCAGATCTTCGACCTGTTCGACAACCTCGGTGCTACCGAAGAACAACTGGACTTCCAGGTTGTCTACGCCTCGGCCCTGAACGGCATCGCCGGTCTGGATCACACCGCCATGGCTGAAGACATGACCCCGCTGTACCAAGCGGTAGTCGACCACGTTCCGCCTCCGGCTGTTGACCGTGACGGCGCGTTCCAGATGCAGATCTCCGCTCTGGACTACAACAGCTTCCTGGGTGTTATCGGCGTTGGCCGTATCGCTCGTGGCCGCGTCAAGCCGAACACCCCGGTTGTGGCGATCGGTGCCGACGGCAAGCGCCGTAACGGCCGTATCCTGAAACTGATGGGTCACCACGGTCTGCACCGCGTTGACGTTGAAGAAGCTGCAGCAGGCGATATCGTTTGCATCAGCGGTATGGACTCGCTGTTCATCTCCGACACCCTGTGCCACCCGGATACTGTCGAGGCGATGAAGCCTCTGACCGTTGACGAGCCAACCGTTTCCATGACCTTCCAGGTAAACGACTCGCCATTCTGCGGTAAAGAAGGCAAGTTCGTGACGTCCCGTAACATCAAGGACCGTCTGGACAAAGAGCTGCTGTACAACGTTGCCCTGCGCGTTGAAGAAGGCGACACCGCTGACAAGTTCAAGGTTTCCGGCCGTGGTGAGCTGCACCTCTCGGTACTGATCGAAACCATGCGTCGCGAAGGCTTCGAGCTGGCCCTGGGCCGTCCTGAAGTGATCATTCGTGAAGTTGACGGCGTCAAGCAAGAACCGTTTGAAAACGTAACCATCGACATCCCTGAAGAAGCTCAGGGCAAGGTCATGGAAGAGATGGGTCTGCGTAAAGGCGACCTGAGCAACATGGTTCCTGATGGCAAGGGCCGTGTTCGTCTGGAATACAACATCCCTGCTCGCGGTCTGATCGGTTTCCGTAACCAGTTCCTGACCCTGACCAACGGTGCTGGCATCCTGACCTCGATCTTCGATCGCTACGACACCGTCAAGTCGGGCCACATGTCCGGCCGTCAGAACGGCGTTCTGGTTTCGGTTGAAACCGGCAAGGCACTGACCTACTCGCTGGAAACCCTGCAGGCTCGTGGCAAGCTGTTCGTAGAACACGGCCAGGAGATCTACAACGGTCAAATCGTTGGTCAGAACAGCCGCGACAACGACCTGGGTGTAAACCCGACCAAAGGCAAGAAGCTCGACAACATGCGTGCTTCGGGTAAAGACGAAACCATCGCTCTGGTACCACCTGTTCGCTTCACCCTGGAACAGGCTCTGGAATACATCCAGGAAGACGAGCTGTGCGAAGTCACTCCTAAGTCCATCCGTCTTCGCAAGAAGATCCTGGACGAAAGCGAGCGTACCCGCGCTGCCAAGAAAGCCAAGAACTGAGTCATTAGTTCAGGCTGAATGAAAACGCCCCCGGTCGAGAGACCGGGGGCGTTTTTGTTTGTCTGGAGGAAATGCAGTTGGGTCTTGAAGATCAAGAGCCCCTCACCCTAGCCCTCTCCCAGAGGGAGAGGGGACTGACCGAGTTGTTCTTTGGCTTTGCATCGATCTGAGTAATCGAGTCGACCTCAGGTTTGGAAGCGACAGAGATCGGCTCCCTCTCCCTCGGGAGAGGGCTGGGGTGAGGGGCTGGGGGTTAACGGCTACCGAAGAACTCAGCGTCGTTCAGAAGCGCTCGATCGCGCGGAAATTCTGCTCGCGCACCACTTCCTTCGGCTTGTACGCGCAATACCCAGGACGCGGTCCGATCTTCGGGTGATTGCGGCAGGTATCCGGGCGCTTGTCATAAATGGTGCACAGGCGGCTCTTACGATCCAGGTAGTAGCAATCGTTGTTGCTCATGCGCTGGAGGGTAAAGATGCCGGACTTCTGATTGAAGCGTTCAACCAGGCCTTCCTTTTGCAGACGCTTGGCGATGTTTTTTGGCGGATCGCCGAGTTCGAACTCGTCGACCACACCGATGCGCACCAGATCCTTGATCTTCACCTCAACCGGCAGCGTGCAGCAGCTGGACACGCAGGAACCGCACATCGGGGCTGAGTATTTTGCCCACGTATCGAGACGATCGATCTCGGCGGCGGCAATCAGGTTGGGCTTCATCATCGGGAGTTACCAGGCGTGTGTGCATCAGGGCGCGCGATCATACCGGGACTGGTGGATTTTTGAACAACCTTTCGCCAGATTTTTTCTGCATACAGGCACATTGCCGGACAATTCGGCACGGCCCCTGCATTCATTAGCTCATCCGCCAAGGTAATGCCGGGCCATCTCACCGTCTCAGGAAATACTGCCGAACCAGAGCCTTCACCGTCGGTCAGACCGTCTAGGCTCAGACAATTCCCGCTCGCTCGAGGTCCTATCGATGACTCAAGAACCACTAGTTCGCGAAGCAGAGGTGGCCGCATTCCGCGACGCCGTCCTGACCAAGCTCACCTATGCGGTGGGCAAAGACCCCGATCACGCCTTCGACCATGACTGGTTCGAAGCCATCGCTTTGGCTGCGCGCGATCACATGGTCGAACACTGGATGGACCACACCCGGCAGATTTATCGCAAAGGCCAGAAGCGGGTGTATTACCTCTCGCTGGAGTTCCTCATCGGCCGCTTGCTCTACGACAGTCTGAGCAACCTCGGCCTGCTCGACGTCGCCCGTGAAGCGCTGACTGAACTCGGTGTCGATCTGGAGCGCATCCGCTTGCTGGAACCCGATGCGGCGCTCGGCAACGGCGGCCTCGGTCGTCTGGCCGCATGCTTTATGGAAAGCATGTCGACCCTCGGCATCGCTGGTCACGGCTACGGCATTCGTTATGAACACGGCTTGTTCCGCCAGGCCATCGTCGATGGTTGGCAGCAGGAGCAGACCGAGCACTGGCTGGATTTCGGCAACCCGTGGGAGTTTGAACGGCCGGAAGTCGTCTACTCCATCGGCTTCGGCGGCAGCGTTGAAACCGTCACCGACGTTTCCGGCAAATCCAAACAGGTCTGGTCGCCAGCAGAAACTGTTCGCGCCATTGCTTACGACACGCCGGTGGTTGGCTGGCGCGGGGCAAGCGTCAACACCTTGCGCCTGTGGCGTGCCCGCGCCATGGAAGATTTGCACCTGGAACGCTTCAACGCCGGTGACCACTTGGGCGCCGTCGCCGAGGTTGCTCGCGCCGAAAGTATCTCCCGCGTGCTTTACCCGGCGGACAGCACTGAAGCGGGGCAAGAGCTGCGCCTGCGCCAGGAATATTTCTTTGTCGCCGCGTCGCTGCAAGATCTGCTGCGCCGCCATCGCAACATGCACACCTCGGTGCTGACCCTGGGCGATCACGCGGCGATCCAGCTCAACGACACGCACCCTTCAATTGCTGTTGCCGAACTGATGCGCCAACTGGTCGACGTCTACGACGTGGCGTGGGACGCGGCGTGGCAAGTCACTGTCGACACGCTGTCGTACACCAACCACACGCTGCTGCCGGAAGCACTGGAAACCTGGCCGGTGGGTTTGATGGAACGCATGCTGCCACGGCACATGCAGATCATTTACCTGATCAACGCCCAGCACATCGATTCGCTGCGAGCCAAAGGCATTCACGATTTCGACGTGCTGCGCGCGGTGTCGCTGATCGAAGAAGACAACGGTCGCCGCGTGCGCATGGGTAACCTCGCGTTCCTCGGTTCGCACAGCGTTAACGGTGTGTCCGGACTGCACACGCAGTTGATGCGTAAAACCGTGTTCGCCGAACTGCACAAGCTCTATCCCGAGCGGATCAACAACAAAACCAACGGCATTACCTTCCGCCGCTGGTTGTATCAGGCCAACTCCGAACTGACTTCGATGCTGGTCGATGCGCTCGGCCCGGATTTGCTCGATAACCCTGAAGAGCGCCTGCTCGATCTAGAACCGTTCGCTGAAAAAGCCGCATTCCGCAAGGCCTTCGCCGAGCAACGCCTGCACAGCAAAAAAGCTTTGGCCTATCTGATTCACGAACGGCTGGGCATCGCGGTCAATCCGGCGGCGATGTTCGATGTGCAGGTCAAGCGGATCCATGAATACAAACGTCAGTTGCTCAACCTGCTGCACACCGTGGCGCTGTATCAGGCGATTCGCGCCGAGCCGGAAGTCGACTGGGTGCCACGGGTGAAGATCTTCGCCGGTAAAGCGGCGGCGAGTTATCACCAGGCCAAACTGATCATCAAGCTGACCAACGACATCGCCCGGGTGGTGAACAACGATCCGACGGTGCGCGGCTTGCTGAAAGTGGTGTTTCTGCCTAACTACAATGTCAGCCTGGCGGAAAGCATCATTCCGGCGGCGGACTTGTCCGAGCAGATTTCCACTGCCGGCTTCGAAGCGTCGGGCACCAGTAACATGAAGTTCGGCCTCAACGGCGCACTGACCATCGGCACGCTGGATGGCGCCAACGTGGAAATGTGCGAACGCATCGGTGCCGAGCACATGTTCATTTTCGGCCTCAGCGCTCAGCAGGTGGAGGCGCGCAAACAGAACCACGAGTTCAGCGCGTTGCCGGACATCGCCGCGTCGCATCGTTTGAACGATGTGCTGCAAGCGATTCGCAGCGGGGTGTTCTCGCCGGATGACACTTCGCGCTATACCGGGCTGATCGATTCGCTGGTGGATTACGACCGCTTCCTGGTCTGCGCCGACTTCGATTCCTATTGGGAAGCACAGAAACGCGTTGAGGCGCATTGGCACGATTCCAACAACTGGTGGCGTTCGGCGGTCCTCAATACGGCGCGGATGGGCTGGTTCTCCTCGGACCGGACGATTCGCGAGTACGCCACGGATATCTGGAAAGCACTGGAGTAACTTTCCACTCGGCTCGATATAATCGCGCGCCGGAAAAGATCGCAGCCTGCGGCAGCTCCTACAGAGGTGTTCACATAACCCTGTAGGAGCTTCCGCAGGCTGCGATCTTTTTGGGTCAGGCTGCGCTAATCTTCCCGGATTAGCCTTCGCGCTTAGGGATATCGACCATGCAATGGATGTTCATGTTGATCGGGCTGGTGCTCGGCTGGCTGCTCGACGAGTCGTTCAGTGATGCGCTGTTGGGCGCGCTGCTGGGGCTGGCGATCGGGCAAACTATCCGCATCGCTCGGCTTGGCTCGCTGGCGACGGCGCAACAGCAGCAACTTGAGCAGGCGAAAGTCGCTTTGCAGGGTGTCGAGCAACGTCTGTTTTTGCTGGAGGGCGCGCCCCTTCATGCTGCCCCTCCACCGAGTGCGGCGCCGGTTGCCGAGCCCGTCGTAGAACCCGTCAAAGCCGCCGAAGAAGCCCCGGCCCCCGAGCTGGTCTGGGAACTGCCGCCCGAACTCGAACCGATTTCCGTCGCTGCCAGTGAAACCAGTCAACCGCTGCCCGCTGATGTCTGGCGCCTTGACGCCGTCACGCCCGAACCGCAACAACCTGCCGAACCCCGTGGCCCGAACCTTATCGAGCGCGGCATCAGCGCCGCGCGCAACTGGTTGTTCGGCGGTAACACCGTACTGCGCGTCGGTGTTGTGTTGCTGTTCTTCGGTCTGGCGTTCCTGCTGCGCTACGCCACCGAAGGCATGGTCGTGCCGATCGAGGTGCGTTACGCCGGTGTCGCGGCGGCCGCGTTGGGCCTGCTCGCGCTGGGTTGGTGGCTGCGCCGGCGCAACAGTAATTACGCGTTGATGCTGCAAGGCACCGGAATTGCGGTGCTGTACCTGACGGTGTTCGCGGCGATGCGCCTGCACCCGTTGCTCGATCCTTCCGCTGCGCTCGGCCTGCTGGTGGCAGTCACGATTTTCTCGGCGATTCTCGCCATAACCCAAGATGCCTTGGGGCTTGCCGCAGCGGCCGCGTTGGGCGGTTTTGCCGCGCCGATCCTGACCTCGACCGGCGCCGGCAACCACGTCGCGCTATTCAGTTATTTCGCGTTGCTCAACGCTGGCATTCTCGCCATCGCCTGGTTCAAGGCCTGGCGTCTGCTCAACCTGATCGGCTTCGTCGGCACCTTCGGCATCGGTTTCGCCTGGGGCTTGCACTCTTATGCGCCGGAGCTGTTGTGGAGTACCGAGCCGTTCCTGATTCTGTTTTTCCTGATGTACCTCGCCATCGGTCTGTTGTTCGCGCGGCGCAAGTTGCTCGATATGCCAGATGCGCCGGCAGAGGGTGACCGTGAAGCGTTACTGCACTGGTCTGCGCGCAAGGGCGATTACGTCGACGGGACGATGCTGTTCGGCCCGCCGCTCATTGGCTTTGGTTTGCAGTTTGAGCTGGTGCAGCATCTGGAGTTTGCTGCTGCGTTCAGTGCGCTAGCGCTGGGCATGATCTACATGGCGCTGGCCAAGCTGTTAATGGGTGGACGCGCGGTGCTGCTGGGCGAAACCTGTCTGGCGCTCGGGGTGATTTTTGCCAGCCTGGCCATTCCGTTGGGGCTGGATGCGCGCTGGACCTCAGCGGCATGGGCGGTGGAAGGCGCGGGGATTTTCTGGCTCGGTCTGCGTCAGCATCGACCGTTCGCCCGGGCGTTTGCCTTGCTGCTGCAACTGGGTTCCGCGTTGGCCTTCCTCAGTCAGTTGGGCGTCGGCGAGAGCAGTTTGCTCGACGGTGCGCCGCTGGGCGCGTTGATGCTCGGCCTCGCGCTGCTGTTCAGTTTCTACCAATTGCGCAAGGCTTCGCCGGAACAGGCCGCGCCTTGGGAACGTCAAGGTTTGCCGGTGCTGGCGTGTCTGGGTTTGACGTTCCTCTATCTGCTCGCGCCACTGTTCTTCTTCGTCCAGGCCACGGCGATCAGTTGGGCGTTGGCCGGTTTGGTGACGCTGTTTGTCGGTCTGCGGATTCAGTCGCGTACGTTCCTGTTCAGCGCATTTGCCGTGCAGCTACTCGGTGGCGCGTTGTTCCTGCTGCGTCTGCAAGGTGCAGGGGAAGATTCCGCCGCAGTGTTCAGCGCCGGTTGGAGCGGCTTGCTCAGTGCGTCGTTGATTGGTCTGGCGTTGATCGCTGGCATGCTGTTGGCGGCTCGCGATGAAATGGTGCGCGGTGATGTGCGTCTGCTGCGCGGTTTGTCGGTGGTGCTGTTGGCCGGTCTGGTGCTGATCAATCTGGCAGTGCTGTTTGTGCTGCCGTGGCAGACCGCGAGTGCGGTGTGGGCAGCGAGTGGTTTGCTGATTATCTGGTTGAGCCTGTACCTCAAGCAACGCGTAAGTTTTGTCTTTGGTCTGCTGTTGCAGGTGATTGGCGGTGCGGCGTTTTTGCTGGCCGGCCCCAAGTTGCTTGGACCGTTGTCCAGCGAAGGTCTGAAGCCTTTGGCCGATGGCGGATTCTGGACGCCGCTGGTGTTGGGCCTGGCCGCGATGATCGGTGCGTGGCGCCTGCAACTGGGCAATCACGCCTCGGCATTCGATGCGTTGAGTTTGCAGCGGTTGTCCGAAGTATTGCTGGTGTGGGGCGCCGGCTGGTGGGCGTTGGCGTGGGTCAGCGAGGTGCTGCGTTTTGCTGCTCCGAATCTGCAAGGCACGTTGCTGCTGTTGGTTGCAGCCGTCAGCGTGGCGGTGTGGACGCTGCTGTCGTTGCGGTTGAAATGGCCGGCGCTGGGCTTGCTCTGTACCTTGCTGATTCCGGCAGCAGGTCTGGTGTTGCTCGCTGCCTGGCATTCGCGTTATCACCCAGCGGCCGATTTCGGTTGGCTGGCGTGGGCGGCGGTGTTTGCCGTGCACTTCTTCAGTCTGCGACGCTTGGCGCCGATGCTGCCGGCGCGCGCCTTGAGTGCGGCACATGTACTCGGCTGCTGGCTGCTGATCGGCGTGCTGGCGCTGGAGTTGCGCTACGGCCTGCTGCTGTTGTCCGAGCAATACAACGCTTGGCGCTGGCTCGGTTGGGCGATTCTGCCGAGCCTTTATCTGCTGCTGGCGGCAGTACCGCGCAGTTGGCCGTGGCCGGTGGCGGCATTCCCTCGCGAGTACCGTTTGTACGCCGCTGCGCCGCTGGCGGTGTTGATGCTCGCATGGTTCTGGCTGGCCAATGGTGTCAGCGATGGCAATGCCGAGCCGTTGCCGTACGTGCCGCTGCTCAATCCGCTGGAGTTGGGTCTGCTGTTCGCGCTGTTCGGTGTTTATGTCTGGTCGCGCAGTGCGGTTTCGCAGCTGTCGATTCGTCAGGACTACGCCGAATACGCGACGCAATTGATCGCCGGGGTTTCGCTGTTCGCCTTCTGCACGGCGCTGGTCACCCGCGCCGCGCACCATTGGGCGGGCATCCCGTTTGAGCTGGATACGCTGCTCGCCTCAATGTTGGTGCAGGCCGGATTGTCGATCGTCTGGACGCTGATGGCGCTCGGGCTGATGATCGGCGGGCATCTGCGTCATCGTCGCGAAGTGTGGCTGATCGGCGCGGCGTTGATTGCGCTGGTGGTGGCCAAACTGATTTTTGTCGAATTGAGCAACCGTGGTGGCCTCGCCCGGATCGTCTCGTTTATCGGCGTTGGCGTGTTACTGCTGGTGGTCGGTTATTTCGCACCGCTGCCGCCCAAACGCGCTGAAGCTGAGCCGGCGGCGGACAAACCGATCCCGGACACCGAAGGAGTTTCATCTTGAGTCGCATGCTGAATCTGGGTTGGTTGGCGTTGGGCGTGGTGATGGTGGCCGGTGCCCAGGAAAAACCGGCGGACTTCGCCACGCAGGTGCCGCTGTCAGTCACAGGCAATGGCCCTTGGTATCGCCTCGAGTTGCCGTTGAGCGTGCAATTGCAGGCACGCCAGACCGATCTCAGTGATCTGCGTGTGTTCAACGCCGCCGGCGAACCGCAGGCTTACGCCTTGGCACGCGAATCGGCACAGACCCGCGACGACGGTCAGTTGCACGAGGTGAAGTGGTTCCCGCTGTACAACGCCGCCGACGCCAGCGAGCGCGCGCCGAATGTGCGCGTGCAATCGACGACCAGCGGCACGCTGGTCGAAGTGCAACCGTCCAGCCAGTTGGAGGCGGGTGAAGAAGTGCTGCGTGGCTGGCTGCTCGATGCCAGCGCGATCAAGGCGCCGTTGCAGCAGTTGATCCTCGACTGGACCAGCGAGCGCGACGGCTTCCAGCGCTTCAGCATCGAAGCCAGCGACGACCTGCAACATTGGCAAGCCTGGGGCGAAGGGCAGGTGGCACGGCTGACCTTTTCCGATGAGCGCATCGAGCAGCATGAGGTGACGTTGCCGGGGCAATCGGCGCGCTATGTGCGGTTGCTGTGGGAATCGCCGAACTCGGCGCCGATCCTGACGGCGGCACAATTGAAAAGCAGTGATCCGCGCAATGTTCCGCTGCCGTTGGTCTGGTCGCAGGCATTGGCCGGCAGCAGTGCCAAGGTCGGCGAGTACACCTGGCAATTGCCGATGGGGCTGAATGTCGAGCGGGTGCAGGTCGAAATCAAACAACCGAACAGTCTGGCGCCGGTGACATTGGCGGGACGCCGCGAAAGCAGCTTGCCTTGGCAGGAGCTGAGCAGCGGGTTGCTCTATCGCCTGACCCAGAATGGTCAGGACGTGGTGCAGAACGAATTGCAGCTTTACGGGCAAACCGTGCAGCAGTTGAAGCTGACGGTGGATGAGCGTGGCGGTGGTCTGGGTGAGCAGGCGCCAAGCGTGAAGTACGCGGTGCGAGCGACGCAGGTGATTTTCCTCGCGCGCGGGGAGGGGCCGTACAGTCTGGCGTTGGGCAATCCGAGTGTGAAGACAGCGAATCTGCCGTTGGCGACGCTGATTCCGGATTTCAAACCGGAGAAACTGGCGGCGTTGAGTAAGGCTGCGGTTCAGGGAGAGGTGGTGGCTACGCAGACCTCCACGGCGACCACGGCGGCGGTGGCTGAGACCAACTGGAAAAAGATCGGGTTGTGGGCGGTGTTGTTATTGAGCGTGGTTTTCCTTGGGGCGATGGCGTTTAGCTTGTTGCGCAAGCCTCCAACTAACACCTGAGAATGGCTGGCGCTGCTCGCGAAAGCGGCGTTTCAGCCAATACATATTCCGAACTGATCAATTAACCCCCAGCCACACCCGTCCGATTTCGGACTACGCTAAATCCGCTACCTGAACTCTCCACCGACAATCACGTCTCATGCAGGCAATTACACCCCAACGCACGTTACCGGGCGTCTTCGCTCGCTACGTTTTCAGACTCCCTGTAAACTGCGCGGGTTTTTAGCCCCCCATTCCACCGGAGCCGTCCATGTCCCGCGTTACCCTGAGTCGCTATTTGATTGAGCAGACCCGCAGCAATAACACTCCTGCCGATCTGCGTTTCCTGATCGAAGTGGTGGCGCGTGCTTGCAAAGAAATCAGCCACGCCGTGTCCAAAGGCGCCCTGGGTGGTGTTCTGGGCAGCATGGGCACTGAAAACGTCCAAGGCGAAGTGCAAAAGAAGCTCGACGTGATCTCCAACGAGATCCTGCTCGAAGCCAACGAATGGGGCGGTCACCTGGCCGGCATGGCGTCCGAAGAAATGGACAATGCCTACCAGATCCCGGGCAAATACCCGAAAGGCGCGTACCTGCTGGTATTCGACCCACTGGACGGCTCGTCGAACATCGACATCAACGCTCCGGTCGGCACCATCTTCTCGGTACTGCGTTGCCCGAACGAATACCTGAGCCAGAACGAGCCGCTGAACGAGAAAGCGTTCCTGCAGCCAGGCACTCAGCAAGTTGCCGCCGGTTACGCGATCTACGGCCCGCAAACCATGCTGGTACTGACCTTGGGCGACGGCGTGAAGGGCTTCACCCTCGATCGTGAAATGGGCAGCTTCGTGCTGACCCACGAAGACATCACCATTCCTGAGTCGACCCAGGAATTCGCCATCAACATGTCCAACCAGCGTCACTGGGAAGCCCCGGTACAACGCTACGTCGGCGAGCTGCTGGCCGGTGAAGAAGGTCCGCTGAAAAAGAACTACAACATGCGTTGGGTCGCGGCGATGGTTGCCGACGTACACCGCATCCTGACCCGCGGCGGTCTGTTCATGTACCCGCGCGACAGCCGTGAGCCTTCCAAGCCAGGCAAACTGCGTCTGATGTACGAAGCCAACCCGATGTCGTTCCTGGTGGAACAAGCGGGCGGCGCGTCCACCGACGGTCACCAGCGCATCCTCGACATTCAGCCGGAAGGCCTGCACCAGCGCGTAGCGGTGTTCCTCGGCTCGAAAGAAGAAGTTGCTCGCGCTACGGCCTACCACAAGGAGTAAACCATGACCGCGCCCTGGCAGCCGTTGCTCGATTGGTGGTTCGGACAAGCCGAATCCCCGGATGAGATAGCGGCTGACAAGGGCAAGTTGTGGTTCGGTAAACGAGACAGCCAAGACCTCGAAGCGCAGACGCGTTTCGGGGTCTTTGTCGATCAGGCCCTGGCCGGCGAATTGACCGAGTGGACGCAACGTCCCGAGGGTTGGCTGGCGGTGGTGCTCCTGCTCGATCAACTGCCGCGAATGATCTTTCGCGATACCCCCAAAGCATTCTCCGGCGATCTGCGCGCGCAGAAACTCGTCGCCCAAGGCATTGCCGCGGATTTCGATCGGCAGTTGAAACCGATTCAGCGTGTGTTTATTTATCTGGTGTTCGAACACTGCGAAAACCTCGCGGTGCAGAACGAAGCCGTTTCCCGATTTATTGAACTGGTGGCTGAACAGCCGGAAGCGGAGCGGGCGGTGTTTGCCGACAACCTGGATTATGCCGAGCGGCATCAGAAAGTGATCGCGCGGTTTGGCCGGTTTCCGCATCGCAATGCGGTGTTGGGGCGGGAGTCTACGGCTGAGGAGTTGGTATTTCTCGATCAGCCTGGATCACGGTTCTAAATCAAGGATTGCCTCGTAGAAGCCGTTTCATCAACAGTGCCGGTAGGCTTTTTCGCGTATCGACAATGATATGGATGAAAACCGTTTTTTCTCGCACCTCATAAATAATCCGGTTCCTTCCCAAAACAATCTGGCGGTATTGGCCGAGATTGAGCTTCTCGATTTCTTCGGGGATTGATCCTGAATAAGGCAGATCTGCGAGGCCGAGAATCGCAGTCTTGAGATCGGCATAAGTGCTTTGCCAAATTTGAAATGAGAACTGTCTGACGAGGTAGGAGCGAAGTTCTTTGAGATCTGCTTGTGCGGACTGGAGAATAACGACCTTTAAACTCATTGATGATCGGCCTTGTCCAAATCGGCAAAGACATCTTCAGCATCACTGAACTTGCCTTCCTCAATCTCCCGATTACCCATCGCCAACAGTTTCAACAAGGCCATCGTGCCTTCTTGCTCTTCAAAGCTTTTCACATCCATCACCACTAGCTTGGCTTCACCGTTTTGAGTGATTACCAGAGGCTCGCGGCTTTCTGTGATTGATTTGACGATTTCGGCTGTGTGACTTTTCAGGTAACTGATGGGTTTGATTTGCGATGAAAGCTTCATGGTTGAGCCCCGCTAAATTGAATGGGACTGAGTTTAGTCTTAATTCAGTCCAGCGTCAGTTCGAGCAGACGAGCGTGTTTCAATTCCAAATTCTTTCGTTGCTGATGCCGCCATCGCAGGCAAGTCCGCTCCCCCAGGATATCTGTGAACCATACAGAACCATTGTAGGGCCGAGCTTGCTCGCGAAGGCGCCAAAAGCAGCGCCGCTTAAATGCGGAAACTACCGACCAATTGCTTCAACCGCGCCGCCTGCTGCTCCAGATCCGAACAAGCCCGCAACGTCGCCTGCAAGTTCTCCACACCTTCCTGATTCAGCGTATTGATCTCGTTGATATCGACATTGATCGACTCAACCACTGCCGTCTGCTCTTCAGTCGCAGTGGCCACCGACTGGTTCATCCCGTCGATCTCGCCGATACGCTGAGTCACGCTGCCCAGACGCTCGCCGGCCTGGTTGGCGATGCCGACGCTGCTTTCGCTCTCGCGCTGGCTCTCGGTCATGATGCTGACCGCCTGGCGCGCGCCGACTTGCAGCTCTTCGATCATCTTCTGCACTTGCTGCGCCGAATCCTGGGTGCGGTGCGCGAGGTTACGCACTTCATCGGCGACCACAGCGAAACCACGACCGGCTTCACCGGCTCGTGCCGCTTCGATCGCAGCGTTGAGCGCGAGCAGGTTGGTCTGCTGGGAAATGCTGGTGATCACTTCGAGAATCTGGCCGATGTTCACCGTGTTGCTGTTCAGGGTTTCGATGTTGCCGCAGGAATCGCTGATCTTCGCCGACAGCTGCTGCATGGCCTGGATGGTTTTATCCACAACCTGCTGACCGTCGACCGCAAGGCTGCGCGCGTCGCTGGAATGCTGCGAGGCGAGGGCGGCGTTCTGGGCGATTTCCTGCGCGGCGGCACCGAGCTGGTTGATCGCGGCGGCGACGCTGTTGGTGCGGCTGGCTTGCTGGTCGGAGTTGTACATCGACGAGTTCGATGCCGCGACCACGCGCAGGGCGACTTCGTTGACCTGGCCGGTGGCCGAAGACACTTCGCGGATCGAGGTGTGGATACGTTCGACGAAGCGGTTGAACGAGGTGCCCAGTGCGCCGAACTCGTCGTTGCCATGGATCACCAGACGTTTGGTCAAGTCGCCTTCACCTTCGGCGATGTCGTGCATCGCGCGGCCCATGGTCAGCAGCGGTTGCATCAGCACGCGGATGAGCATGCCGAGCAGGGCGATGATGATCACCACCGCGATGATCATGGCGATCAGTGCCGAGGTGCGGAATTCGCTGAGCATGGCGAACGCGGTGTCTTTATCGAGCACCAGCGCCACGTACCAGTCGGCCGACGGCACGCCGTTGACGCGGGTGAAGGAGATCAACTGAGTCTTGCCGTCGAACTCGACTTCTTTCAAGCCCGGGCTGACTTTCGGCGCGCCGTTCGGGTAGGCCTCGGCGAGAGTCTTGAGTACCAGTTTGCTGTCCGGGTGGATCAGGATCTTGCCCTCGCTGCTGACGATGAACGCGTGGCCGTGGCCGCCGAAGTTCAGCGAGTTGATGATCGCGCTGACGCTGGTCAGGTCGATGTCGGCACCGGCGACGCCAAGCATCTGGCCTTGGCGCTGCACTGGCGTGGCAACGGTGATCACCAGTTTGCCCGAGGACGCGGCGATGTACGGTTCGGTGACGATGGTCTGCTGTGCGCTGTTGGCCGCTTTGTACCAACCGCGTGCGCGCGGGTCGTAGTCCGGGGCGCGGTTGCCGGCTGGCACCGAAAACATCACGCCGTCGGCGCCACCGAAGTAGCTGAGCTGGAAATTGCCGGTATAGGCGGGCAGGTCAATGATGCGTTTCAGGCTGGCGGGAGCGTTACCGTCGACGGCGACTTGCTGCGACAACGATTGCAGCAACTGAATGCGGCTTTCCAGCCAGGTCTTGATGTTGCTGGTGGTCAGGCTGCCCAGCTCTTGCATCGAGGCTTCGGTGCTTGTGCTCAGGGCTTCGCGCTGTCGATAGTCGTTGAAGAAAATGAAACAGGCGAACGCAACGGCCACCACAAGGGCGGCAGCCAACAAGATCTTATGGCTGAATTTCATGTTTCTGGTCATCGAATGAACTACCGCGAAGGGGCTGGTCAAGAAAGGGCGGCAATTTGCCACACTCGGGGGCTTTGCGCTGCTCTTATTTCGACCGCGGCGCGCCAAAGATTAGGCGTCTTTGGCGAAAGGCGACGAAATGCTCAATAGCCCTACAAAGTGTCTGATTTATCGGCAAATGCCAGACGGGCGGGCTAATAAATAGCCGTTCGCCCACGGAACCAGATGAGGGTTTTCTCTTCTAAGCTTCTGGTTGGCACCATGCCATCCCCCCTCGTTCCAGGAGTTACACCATGTCGCTGCGATCTATCGCCCTTCTGACGTTTTGCGTGCTGTTGGCCGCATGCAGCAAGGTCAATCAGGAAAACTATTCGAAGCTCTCGGCCGGTATGGCCAAGGCTGAAGTCGAGACTCTGCTCGGCAAGCCCACCGATTGCTCGGGCGCGCTCGGCATGTCCAGTTGCACCTGGGGCGACAAGAACAGCTTTATCAGCGTGCAGTACGCCGGTGACAAAGTGCTGATGTTTTCCGGCCAAGGCCTGAAGTAAACCGGGGCTTCGCGCCCACGGAGAAGAAAAATGAAGCGGTTATTGCTGATCCTTTTTGCCGGCCTGGTACTGGCCGGCTGCGCCACTTCCGGCGTCGACCCGTTGGCGCCGAAAACCGTCAACAGCGTCAATCTCAAGCGCTATCAGGGCACCTGGTATGAACTGGCGCGCTTGCCGATGTATTTCCAGCGCAATTGCGCGCAGTCCGAAGCGCATTACACCCTCAAGCCTGACGGCAATGTCGCGGTGCTCAATCGCTGCCTGACGCCGGACTGGCAGTGGGAAGAGGCCAAGGGCACGGCCTATCCACAGGTGCCGGGCAAGACCGACAAGCTCTGGGTCGAATTCGATACCTGGTTCTCGCGCCTGATTCCGGGTGTAGCTAAAGGCGAATACTGGGTGCTGTACGTCAGCGATGACTACAAGACCGCCATCGTCGGCGACCCGAGTCGCAAGTACATGTGGCTGCTGTCACGCACGCCGACCGTCAACGGTGTGGTGCGTGAAGAACTGCTGAGCAAGGCGCGTCAGCAGGGTTATGACACCACGCGACTGATCTGGCGCGCGTCGGATCGGCAGATGGCCAAGACCTCGAACTAAATAACGCCACCAAACTAATGTGGGAGCGAGCCTGCTCGCGAAGAGGGCGTGTCAGTTAACGAAAATGTTACTGATACACCGCTTTCGCGAGCAGGCTCGCTCCCACATTTTTGTTTTGTGTCAGCCTAAAAGGTCGCGCAGGACCTGAGTGAAGGCGCGAGCACTGTCCTCTTCGCCAGCATGCCGCCCATCACGCACAACCCACTGGCCGTTGACCAGCACATCGCGCACCTGACGATCGCCACCGGCAAACAACCAGCGATTCAAAATCCCGTCACCCGTGGCCGTCGCCAGATACGGATCGTTGCCATCGAGCACGATCCAGTCCGCCCGCTTGCCCACTTCCAGCGCCCCGATCGGCTGCCCCAACGCTTGCGCACCGCCATCCAGCGCCGCGTCATACAGCGTGCGCCCGACCATCGGCTGATCTGCACCGTACAAACGGTTACGCCGCTGATCACGCAGGCGCTGACCATATTCCAGCCAACGCAATTCCTCCACCACGCTCAGCGACACATGGCTGTCGGAACCGATGCCCATGCGCCCGCCCTGCGCGAGGAAATCCACCGCCGGGAAAATCCCGTCGCCCAGATTTGCTTCGGTGGTCAGACACAGGCCGGCAATGGCGCGACTCTTGGCCATCAGCGTGACTTCTTCAGGGTTGGCGTGAGTGGCGTGGACCAGGCACCAGCGCTGATCGACTTCGGCATTTTCATACAGCCATTGCAGCGGACGCCGACCGCTCCAGCTCAGGCAGTCGTCGACTTCCTTCTGCTGTTCGGCGATGTGGATGTGCACCGGACATTGTTTGTCGCTGGCGGCCAATACTTCGCTGATCTGCTGCGGCGTCACCGCGCGCAAGGAGTGGAAGCACAGGCCCAGCGATTGCGCCTTTTGCTGCGCCAGCATTGGCTGCAGGCGCGATTGCAGATTCAGGTAATTTTCGGTGCTGTTGATAAAGCGGCGTTGGCCATCGTTGGGCGTCTGTCCGCCAAAACCGGAGTGGCTGTAGAGCACTGGCAGCAGGGTCAGACCGATGCCGCTTTCAGTCGCGGCCTGACTGATGCGCAACGCCAGCTCAGCGGGATCGGCATAAGGCTGGCCATTACTGTCGTGATGCACGTAATGAAATTCTGCAACGGATGTGTAACCAGCCTTGAGCATTTCGATGTACAGCTGACGGGCAATCACGCCGAGCTGATCCGGGCTGATTTTTCCGACGAGCCGATACATCAGATCGCGCCAGGTCCAGAAACTGTCGTTGGGGTTGCCGGCCACTTCGGCCAGACCCGCCATCGCCCGCTGGAAGGCGTGGGAATGCAAATTAGGCATGCCCGGCAGCAACGGACCGCTCAGCCGTTCGGCGCCATCTGCGGTGGAATCGGCCTGGATTTGGGTCAGCAGGCCCTCGGCGCTGACCTCAAGACGTACATTGTTGGCCCATCCGTTAGGCAGCAGCGCGCGTTCGGCAAAGAAGGCGGACATGGTTCAGCACCCCATCGTGTGTTATTTGTATATACATATACAGACGTTTGCCTGCCCGGTAAACTCCGGCAAGCTAGCAACCTTCATCCAATGAACAGGGATCAACCGTGCCGACTCCGCCTCCAGTCTCCCCGTTGGCCGCGAACATGGGCGACAGTCCGGCGCCCTTGTACGCCCGCGTCAAACAGATGATTACCCAGCAGATCGACAGCGGAAACTGGCCGCCGCACTACCGTGTGCCGTCCGAGAGCGAGCTGGTCAATCAACTCGGCTTCAGCCGCATGACCATCAACCGCGCGCTGCGCGAGATGACTGCCGATGGCCTGTTGGTGCGCATGCAAGGTGTCGGCACGTTCGTCGCCGAACCGAAGAGCCAGTCTGCGTTGTTCGAAGTGCACAACATCGCCGACGAAATCGCCTCCCGTGGCCATCGCCACACCTGCCAGGTCATTACCCTCGAAGAAGAGGCCGCCGGTTCCGAGCGCGCACTGGCGCTGGACATGCGTGAAGGGCAAAAGGTGTTTCACTCGCTGATCGTGCATTACGAA
Organism: Pseudomonas sp. MC6; assembly: GCF_054790575.1. Taxonomy (NCBI): domain Bacteria; kingdom Pseudomonadati; phylum Pseudomonadota; class Gammaproteobacteria; order Pseudomonadales; family Pseudomonadaceae; genus Pseudomonas; species Pseudomonas sp. MC6. The sequence continues at coordinate 4,640,780 of NZ_CP186504.1, read as the reverse complement.
AACGACATTCCGGTGCAAATCGAAGACCGTTTCGTCAACGCGCTGGTCGCCCCGGAATACCTCAAGCAGGACTTCACCCTGCAAACGCCTTACGCGTATCTCAATCAGGTGGCGCCGCTGACTGAGGGCGAGCACGTGGTTGAAGCGATCCTCGCCGAGTCTTCCGAGTGCAAGTTGCTGCAGATTGAAAAAGGCGAGCCGTGCTTGTTGATTCGTCGCCGCACGTGGTCGGGGCGTCAGCCGGTGACGGCTGCACGTTTGATTCATCCGGGTTCTCGTCATCGTCTGGAAGGGCGCTTTCATAAATGAGTCAGGTGAAGGTTTTACGCGCTGAAGGCTACCCGCGCATGCCGTGGAAAAACGGCGGCGGCAGCACTGAAGAAATCACCCGTGATGCCGGTGCAGGGTTGGATGGTTTCGGCTGGCGCCTGTCGATTGCCGACATCGCCGAGTCCGGCGGCTTCTCGACCTTCGCCGGTTACCAGCGAGTGATTACGGTATTGCAGGGTGACGGCATGACCCTATGCGTTGATGGCGACGATACGCGGCCGCTGTTACCGCTCGACCCGTTTGCCTTCAGCGGGGAAAGCCAGGTCTCGTGCACTTTACTTGGTGGCGCGATTCGCGACTTCAACCTTATCTACGCGCCGCAGCGGTACAGCGCGCGGTTGCAGTGGCTTGAAGGTGAACAGCGGCTTTTCAGCTCGGCGGGGACGGTGCTGGTGTTCAGTGTCAGTGAGTTGCTGGAAGTGCAGGTTGGTGACGCCGTTTCGCAACTCGGTCGCCATGATTGCCTGCAACTGGACGGTAACAAGGGCTTGGTTGAAGTGTCCGTTGATGCGGGTTGCTGTGTCATTGAGCTGACTGCCCGCTGATTGAAAAATCTTAAAAGATCGCAGCCTTCGGCAGCTCCTACAATGGGATTGATGTACGCCCTGTAGGAGCTGCCGAAGGCTGCGATCTTTGCTTTTGGGGTGTTCCCAACCCACGCACCAATTTGTTACCGAACGCCCCAGCGTGGCGCAAAACCTCGCTTTCGTAACAGTCCCTGACGCTCTCAATCAATACCCTCGAAAAATTTCATCAACGCCAGAACCCTTGATTCAGGCGCTCTCCAGCCCTGCCCACGATTTTTCTTGAACGCCCCTCCAACAAGTTGGCCGCTTGATTGCATATGCTTGTATGTACAAGTAAAGACGTATGCGTATGAGTCGCTCGAGACTCTCCGCAGCGTCCACTGATTCGCTTGTCGCGCATTGATGCACGCAGGCTGCTTGCCCATTGCCAGGGTTGGTTTGAATTGATCGCTGAGGAGTCTTTTTCGTGACTGACAATAAGCCTACTAAGGTTCGTAACGTCGAAATCCGTGCATCGCGCGGCAACAAGCTGACCGCCAAGAGCTGGCTGACCGAAGCGCCGCTGCGCATGCTGATGAACAACCTCGACCCGGAAGTCGCCGAGAACCCGAAAGAACTGGTGGTTTACGGTGGTATCGGTCGCGCCGCGCGTAACTGGGAGTGCTACGACAAGATCGTCGAAAGCCTGACCAACCTGAATGACGACGAGACCCTGCTGGTGCAATCCGGCAAGCCGGTCGGCGTGTTCAAGACCCACAGCAACGCCCCGCGCGTACTGATCGCCAACTCCAACCTCGTTCCACACTGGGCGAGCTGGGAGCACTTCAACGAACTCGACGCCAAAGGCCTGGCCATGTACGGCCAGATGACCGCCGGCAGCTGGATCTACATCGGCAGCCAGGGCATCGTCCAAGGCACCTACGAAACCTTCGTCGAAGCGGGTCGCCAGCACTACAACGACAACCTCACCGGCAAGTGGGTCCTGACCGCCGGCCTCGGTGGCATGGGCGGCGCACAACCGCTGGCGGCAACCTTGGCCGGCGCCTGCTCGCTGAACATCGAATGCCAGCAAGTGAGCATCGATTTCCGCCTGAAAAGCCGTTACGTCGACGAGCAAGCCAAAGACCTCGACGACGCCCTGGCGCGCATCGACAAATACACCAAGGAAGGCAAGGCGATCTCCATCGCACTGCTGGGTAACGCCGCAGAAATCCTCCCGGAACTGATCAAGCGTGGTGTGCGCCCGGACATGGTCACCGACCAGACCAGCGCCCACGACCCGCTCAACGGCTACCTGCCCGCCGGCTGGACCTGGGACGAATACCGCGCCCGCGCCAAGACCGAGCCGGCTGCTGTGATCAAAGCCGCCAAGCAGTCGATGGCCGTGCACGTGAAAGCCATGCTGGAATTCCAGAAGCAAGGTATTCCGACCTTCGACTACGGCAACAACATCCGTCAGATGGCCCAGGAAGAAGGCGTCGAAAACGCCTTCGATTTCCCGGGCTTCGTACCGGCCTACATCCGTCCGCTGTTCTGCCGTGGCATCGGCCCGTTCCGTTGGGCGGCGCTGTCGGGTGATCCGCAAGACATCTACAAAACCGACGCCAAGGTCAAAGAGCTGATCCCGGACGACGCGCATCTGCACAACTGGCTGGACATGGCCCGCGAGCGCATCAGCTTCCAGGGTCTGCCGGCACGTATCTGCTGGGTCGGCCTGGGCCTGCGCGCCAAGCTCGGCCTGGCGTTCAACGAAATGGTTCGTAGCGGCGAATTGTCCGCACCAATCGTGATCGGTCGCGACCACCTCGACTCCGGCTCGGTGGCCAGCCCGAACCGTGAAACCGAATCGATGCAGGACGGTTCCGACGCCGTGTCCGACTGGCCACTGCTCAACGCTCTGCTGAATACCGCGAGCGGCGCGACCTGGGTTTCCCTGCACCACGGCGGCGGCGTTGGCATGGGCTTCTCGCAGCACTCGGGCATGGTGATTGTTTGCGACGGTACGGACGAAGCGGCCGAGCGCATTGCGCGCGTGCTGCACAACGACCCGGCCACTGGCGTCATGCGTCATGCCGATGCCGGTTACCAGATCGCCATCGACTGCGCCAAGGAGCAGGGGCTGAACCTGCCGATGATTACCGGAAAGTAATGCTTTCCCCTGTAGGAGTGAGCCTGCTCGCGATAAGGCCGGCACATTCAGCAAATGTGCTGACTGACCCACCGCAATCGCGAGCAGGCTCACTCCTACAAAAGCAAAAGCCAAAAAAGAACAAAACCCGGAACAATCCACAGAGGTTGAATCATGGCTGTCAACACCGATCGTGCAGGCAACAAACCGTTGATCGAAAGGCGTTCGATCGACTACATCCCGGAAGCGGAAAGACACGGTCGTCTGTTTAGCCAGTTCACCCTGTGGATGGGTGCGAATCTGCAAATCACCGCAATCGTCACCGGGGCCTTGGCCGTGGTGCTGGGCGGTGATGTGTTCTGGTCATTGATTGGTCTGTTGATCGGTCAATTGCTCGGCGGTGGCGTGATGGCGCTGCATGCCGCGCAAGGGCCGAAACTCGGTCTGCCGCAGATGATCTCCAGCCGCGTGCAGTTTGGCGTCTATGGTGCGGCGATCCCTATCGTCTTGGTGTGCCTGATGTACCTGGGCTTCACCGCGACGGGCACGGTACTTTCCGGCCAGGCGCTGGGCCAGTTGTTCGGCGTCAGCGACAGCGTCGGCATCCTGATTTTCGCCAGCGTTATCGTGGTGGTCACGGTGCTCGGTTATCGAGTGATCCACTGGATTGGTCGTGTCGCCAGCGTCATTGGCGTGATCGCTTTCGTCTTCCTGTTCTGGCGTCTGATGAGCCAGACCGATGTCGGCGCACTTCTGCAAATCCGTCATTTCAGCTGGAGCAGTTTCCTCCTCGCGGTGTCGCTCGCGGCCTCCTGGCAGATCGCTTTCGGCCCTTACGTGGCTGACTATTCCCGTTACCTGCCGAGCAATACTTCGGCGGTAAAAACCTTCTTCGCCGCCGGTGCCGGTTCAGTGGTCGGCGCGCAAGTGGCAATGATCCTCGGCGTCTTTGCTGCGGCTTCGGCCAACGGCCAGTTCGCCGGTCACGAAGTCGCCTACATCGTCGGTCTGGGTGGCACTGGTGCCACCGCTGCGCTGCTGTATTTCAGCATCGCGTTCGGCAAAGTGACTATCTCGACGCTGAACTCCTACGGCAGCTTCATGTGCATCGCGACCATCATCAGTGGTTTCAAAGGTCACCTGACCGTTACGCGCATGCAGCGTCTGGTGTTCGTGCTGGTGATTGTTGGCGCGGCGACGCTGATTGCGTTGCTCGGTCAGCACTCGTTCCTCGGGGCGTTCAAGTCTTTCATCCTCTTCCTGCTCGCCTTCTTCACCCCGTGGAGCGCGATCAACCTGGTCGACTACTACTGCATCACCCGTGAGCGCTACGACGTGCCGGCGCTGGCCGATCCGAACGGTCGCTACGGTCGCTGGAACCTGCTCGGCATCAGCGTCTACGTGTTCGGTGTGCTAGTGCAGCTGCCGTTCATCTCCACCAAGTTCTACACCGGCCCGTTGGTGGCGGCCCTCGGTGATGTGGATATCTCCTGGATCATCGGCCTGGTGCTGCCGGCTGTCGTTTACTACGTGTGCGCAAAAAAATGGCACAGCGCAGTGCCCGATCAACTGATTCTGCCGGTCGAGCAGAACAGCGTTGTACAACCTAAAACAAGCGGGGCCGGTCGCGCTGCGGCGCAGGCCTGATTTGGACGTGGACAGGGCTGGATGCCTCTTGACTGCCGTAAGCCAATTCATGATTAGGAGCGTCACAACAATGAAATCGAACAAGACCCTGCTGACCACATTGCTGTCCATGGGCCTGTTGGCCAGTGCCGGTGCGACGCAAGCCGCCGGCTGGTGCGAATCGGGCAAACCGGTGAAATTCGCCGGCCTGAACTGGGAAAGCGGCATGCTGCTGACCGACGTCCTGCAAGTGGTGCTGGAGAAAGGTTACGACTGCAAGACCGACAGCCTGCCGGGCAACTCCATCACCATGGAAAACGCCCTGAGCAGTAACGATATTCAAGTGTTCGCCGAAGAGTGGGTGGGTCGCAGCGAGGTCTGGAACAAGGCCGAGAAGGCCGGCAAGGTTGTCGGTGTCGGCGCTCCGGTCGTGGGCGCGGTAGAAGGCTGGTACGTGCCGCGTTACGTGATCGAAGGCGACGCCAAGCGCAAGCTCGAACCCAAAGCCCCTGACCTGAAAAACATCGCGGATCTGGGCAAATACGCCGCGGTGTTCAAGGACGCCGAAGAGCCATCCAAGGGCCGTTTCTACAATTGCCCGGCGGGCTGGACTTGTGAACTCGACAACAGCGAAATGCTGAAAAGCTACGGTCTCGAAAGCAGCTACACCAACTTCCGTCCGGGGACAGGCCCGGCGCTGGATGCAGCGGTTCTGTCGAGCTACAAGCGCGGCGAGCCGATCCTGTTCTACTACTGGTCGCCAACCCCGCTGATGGGGCAGGTGGATCTGGTCAAACTCGAAGAAAAACCGGGCGTCGACAAGACCGTGAGCATCAAGGTCGGCCTGTCGAAAACCTTCCACGAACAAGCCCCGGAACTGGTCGCCGTGCTGGAAAAGGTCAACCTGCCGATCGACCTGCTGAACCAGAACCTGGGCCGCATGGCCAAGGAACGTATCGAGTCGCCAAAACTGGCGAAAATCTTCCTCAAGGAACATCCTGAGGTCTGGCATGCGTGGGTCAGTGCAGACGCAGCCAAGAAAATCGACGCGGCGCTGTAGGTCGATACCTCCCGGTCAACCGTGAGGCTGGCCGGGAGATATGCCGTAAACGCTTGATTGAGATTTCTGATTGAGAGCCGCTTATGTTTCCCGAAAGCTTTACCTTTTCCATCGCCGACTGGGTCAACGGTTGGGTCGATTCGCTGGTCACCAACTACGGTGATGTGTTCCGCCATATCTCCGACACCCTGCTCTGGGCCATCGTCAACCTTGAAGGCCTGCTGCGTGCGGCGCCGTGGTGGTTGATGCTGGCGATCGTCGGTGTAGTTGCCTGGCACGCCACGCGCAAAGTGGTGACCACGGCGGTCATCGTCGGTCTGTTGTTCCTCGTCGGCGCTGTTGGCCTGTGGGACAAGCTTATGCAGACCCTGGCGTTGATGATGGTCGCGACGATCATTTCGGTGCTGATCGGCATTCCGCTGGGGATTCTCTCGGCGCGCAGCAATCGCCTGCGTTCGGTGCTGATGCCGCTGCTCGACATCATGCAGACCATGCCGAGTTTCGTGTACCTGATCCCGGTGCTGATGCTGTTCGGTCTGGGCAAGGTCCCGGCGATTTTCGCTACGGTGATCTACGCCGCGCCGCCGCTGATTCGCCTGACTGATCTGGGCATTCGTCAGGTTGACGGCGAAGTGATGGAAGCGATCAACGCCTTCGGCGCCAACCGCTGGCAGCAACTGTTCGGCGTGCAACTGCCGCTGGCCCTGCCGAGCATCATGGCCGGGATCAACCAGACCACCATGATGGCCCTGTCGATGGTGGTGATCGCCTCGATGATCGGCGCCCGTGGCCTGGGTGAAGATGTGCTGGTGGGGATTCAGACCCTCAACGTCGGACGTGGTCTTGAGGCCGGTCTGGCGATCGTGATTCTCGCAGTGGTCATCGACCGCATTACTCAGGCGTACGGTCGGCCACGGCATGAGGTGAGCAAATGAGCAACGCAACCGTGAGCAAGATCGAAGTCAAAAACGTCTTCAAGATTTTCGGCAACCGTGCCAAGGACGCACTGGCGATGGTCGGTCAGGGCAAGACCAAGGATCAGGTGCTGAGCGAGACCGGTTGTGTGGTCGGCGTTAATGACCTGTCGCTGAGCATCGGCACCGGCGAGATCTTCGTGATCATGGGCCTGTCGGGCTCGGGCAAATCGACGCTGGTGCGCCACTTCAATCGGCTGATCGACCCGACCAGCGGCGCGATCCTCGTCGACGGCGTGGACATCCTGCAATACGACATGGACGCCCTGCGCGAATTTCGCCGGCACAAGATCAGCATGGTGTTCCAGAGCTTCGGCCTGTTGCCGCACAAGACCGTGCTAGACAACGTCGCCTACGGCCTGAAGGTGCGTGGCGAGAGCAAGCAGATTTGCTCGGAACGTGCGCTGCACTGGATCAACACCGTGGGCCTGAAAGGCTACGAAAACAAATACCCGCACCAGCTCTCCGGTGGCATGCGCCAGCGTGTCGGTTTGGCGCGCGCTTTGGCGGCAGACACTGACATCATCCTCATGGATGAGGCGTTCAGTGCGCTGGATCCGCTGATTCGTGCGGAGATGCAGGATCAGTTGCTGGAGCTGCAAAAGACCCTGCACAAGACCATCGTGTTTATCACTCACGACCTGGATGAGGCGGTGCGCATCGGCAATCGCATTGCGATTCTCAAGGACGGGAAGTTGATACAGGTCGGCACGCCGAGAGAGATCCTGCATTCGCCGGCGGATGAGTACGTTGACCGGTTCGTGCAGCGGCGTGCGGCGGTGGTTTAAGCAGTTTTGTGTTGGCTGTGCTGGCCTCTTCGCGAGCAAGCTCGCTCCCACAGGGAACTGCATTCCAATGTGGGAGCGAGCTTGCTCGCGAAGGGGCCGGCACAGCTGCATCAATATTACGGTTGAGGTTTTAGATGTCCCAGGCTGAAAAAATCGTTATCACCGGCGCCCCTCTGCGTTGGCAGGACGTGGTCGCCGTCGCCCGTCACGGCGCTCAACTCGAGCTGTCCAGCGACACCTGGGCGCGCATCGAAAACGCCCAAGCCATCGTCCAGCGCATCGTCGAAAGCGGCGAGCGCGCCTATGGCGTAAACACCGGCCTGGGCGGTTTGTCCAACGTTTCCCTGAAAGACGAACAACTCAGCCAGCTCTCGCGCAACACCCTGCTCAGCCATGCCTGCGGTGTCGGCCCGGTGCTTGCCGACGAGCAGACCCGCGCGATCATCTGCGCGGCGATCCACAACTACAGCCACGGCAAATCCGGCATCCACCGCCGCGTGGTTGAAGGCCTGCTGGCACTGCTCAATCGCGGCGTCACCCCGCAGGTTCCGTCGCAAGGCTCGGTCGGTTACCTGACCCACATGGCGCACATCGGCATCGCGTTGCTCGGCGTCGGTAATGTCCGCTATCGCGGGCAGATCACCTCGGCGCAACAGGTGCTGGCCGAAGAAGGCCTGCAACCAGTGCAACTCGGTGCGAAGGACGGTTTGTGCCTGGTCAACGGTACGCCGTGCATGACCGGCCTCAGCTGTCTGGCGATTGCCGACGCCACGCGGCTGGTGCAGTGGGCCGACGTTATCGGCGCGATGAGTTTCGAAGCCCAGCGCGGTCAGATCGATGCGTTCGATGCCGAGATCATCGCGCTGAAACCACATCCGGGCATGCAGCAAGTCGGCACAAATCTGCGCGCCTTGCTCGATGGCAGTGAAGTGATTGCGTCGAGCAAAGGCATCCGCACTCAGGATGCGCTGAGCATCCGCTCGATCCCGCAAGTGCACGGCGCCGCGCGTGATCAACTCGACCATGCGATCAAGCAGGTCGAAGCGGAACTCAACGGCTGCACCGACAACCCGCTGTTGCTCGGCACACCGGACAATTTCCGGGTGATGTCACAGGCCAACCCCCACGGCCAATCGGTGGCGATGGCGGCGGATTTGCTGGCAATTGCCATGGCCGAAATCGGTTCGATTGCCGAGCGTCGCCTCGATCGTCTGGTCAACCCGCACGTCAGCGGTCTGCCGGCGTTTCTGGTGGCCAATCCGGGGGTGAACTCGGGGATGATGATCGTTCAGTACGTCGCCGCATCGCTGTGTGCGGAAAACCGCCAATTGGCGCAACCGGCGGTGCTCGACAATTACATCACCTCGGGCCTGCAGGAGGACCATTTGAGCATGGGCACCAATGCCGCGCTGAAGCTGCATCGCGCGTTGGAAAACTGCACGCAGATCCTCGCCATCGAATACCTGCTGGCGGCGCAGGCGTTTGAATTTCTCAAGGAACAGCGCTTTGGCGCTGGCACCGATGTCGCTTGGCGACTGCTGCGCGAAAAAGTCCCGGCCTACGATCAGGATCGCTGGCTGGCGCCGGACATCGCTGCCGCTGCGAGCGTGTTGAAAAACCCGAATCTGCCGCACAACGTTTTACCGAATTTGCACTGACCAATACCCACGCCAGCGTGCCAAGGCGCGACTCCCCAAAAGGCGAGACGCGACGGACAACGGACATCTCCGGAGCGTCTGGCGAGTTAATAACAAACTCTCAAAAGGAGCACAAAATGACTGCGCTGAACCTGATTCCCGGCCAACTGAGCCTGGCCCAACTGCGTGACGTCTACCAGAACCCGGTCAAGCTGACTCTCGACAACAGCGCCTCGGCACAGATCGAAGCCAGCGTCGCTTGCGTCGAGCAGATCCTCGCCGAGAATCGCACCGCTTACGGCATCAACACCGGTTTCGGCCTGCTGGCCTCGACGCGCATTGCCAGCGAAGACCTGGAAAATCTGCAGCGCTCGCTGGTGTTGTCCCACGCCGCCGGTGTTGGCGTGCCGATCAGCGACGAGCTGGTGCGGCTGATCATGGTGCTCAAGGTCAACAGCCTCAGCCGTGGTTTCTCCGGCATTCGCCGTGTGGTGATTGATGCGCTGATCGCGCTGATCAATGCCGAGGTTTACCCGCACATTCCGCTGAAAGGTTCGGTGGGCGCGTCGGGCGACCTGGCGCCGTTGGCGCATATGTCGCTGGTGCTGCTGGGCGAGGGCAAGGCGCGCTACAAGGGTGAGTGGATGGAAGCTGTCGAGGCGCTGAAAGTGGCCGGCCTGACGCCGCTGACACTGGCGGCGAAAGAAGGTCTCGCGCTGCTCAACGGCACTCAGGTGTCCACCGCGTTCGCGCTGCGTGGTCTGTTTGAAGGTGAAGACTTGTTTGCCGGTGCGTTGGCGCTGGGCGGTCTGACGGTTGAAGCGGTATTGGGTTCGCGTTCGCCGTTCGATGCACGTATTCACGCCGCGCGTGGCCAGAAAGGTCAGATCGACGCCGCTGCGGCTTACCGCGATCTGCTCGGTGAGCGCAGCGAAGTCTCCGACTCGCACCAGAACTGCGAGAAGGTTCAGGACCCGTACTCGCTGCGCTGCCAGCCGCAAGTCATGGGCGCTTGCCTGACCCAGTTCCGTCAGGCCGCTGAGGTCTTGGCTGTCGAAGCCAATGCCGTTTCCGATAACCCGCTGGTCTTCGCTGCTGAAGGCGATGTGATTTCCGGCGGTAACTTCCACGCCGAACCGGTGGCCATGGCTGCTGACAACATGGCCCTGGCCATCGCTGAAATCGGCTCGCTGAGCGAACGCCGAATCTCTCTGATGATGGACAAGCACATGTCGCAGCTGCCGCCGTTCCTGGTGGCCAATGGCGGGGTGAACTCCGGTTTCATGATTGCTCAAGTGACGGCAGCGGCATTGGCTAGCGAGAACAAGGCGTTGTCGCATCCGCATTCGGTGGACAGCCTGCCGACTTCAGCCAACCAGGAAGACCACGTTTCCATGGCGCCTGCGGCTGGCAAGCGTTTGTGGGAAATGGCCGAAAACACGCGCGGGATTCTTGCGGTGGAGTGGCTGGCGGCGGTGCAAGGGCTGGATCTGCGTAACGGCCTGAAGACCTCGGCGAAGCTGGAGCAGGCGCGGGCTATTCTGCGTAAGGAAGTGCCGTTTTATGAGAAGGATCGGTTCTTTGCGCCGGACATTAACGCGGCGACTGAGCTGTTGGCTTCGCGGTGTTTGACTGGGTTGGTTTCGGCGAAGCTTTTGCCTAGTTTGTAAGTGTGTTTTCAGGGGGATGTTTGCAGTTGCTGAAATCGATCCCCCTCACCCCAACCCTCTCCCCCAGGGGGGAGAGGGGGAAGGGAGTATATCTTCATCGTTTTCGAAGTCTGAGTTCGGCTCAAGACTTTCAGGTCGATTTACCTCGGCAGAACAACCTGGTCAGTCCTTATTTTCCCAGGAGAGAGGGAAGGGAGCCGATCTTCATCGTTTTCAGAACCTGAGGTCGGCTCAAGACGTTCAGGTCGATGTATCTCGACAGAACAACCCGGTCAGTCCCCTCTCCCTCCGGGAGAGGGCTAGGGTGAGGGGCTTTTCAGAGGCCACCCACCAAACCAACCCCCAACGGAGGCCAACAGTGAAAACCCTCTGGCAACACTGCCACGTCGCAACGATGGCGCAAGGCGTCTACTCGATCATCGAAGATGCGGCCATTGTGACGTCCGGTGCGCACATCGAGTGGATCGGCCCGCGCAATCAATTGCCCTCCGGCGAATACCCGGCGGTCAACGACTTGCAAGGTGCATGGGTCACGCCCGGCCTGATCGATTGCCACACCCACACGGTGTTCGGCGGTAACCGCAGCGGCGAATTCGAAAAGCGCCTGCAAGGCGTCAGCTATGCGGAAATCGCAGCGTCCGGTGGCGGCATCGCCAGCACCGTGCGCGCGACTCGCGAAGCCACTGAAGACGAGCTGTTCGCCAGCGCCGCCAAGCGTCTGAAAAGCCTGATGCGCGACGGCGTGACCACAGTCGAGATGAAATCCGGCTATGGCCTCGATCTGGCCAATGAACGCAAGATCCTCCGGGTCATCCGGCGCTTGGCCAAAGAGCTGCCGATCAGCGTGCGCAGCACCTGCCTGGCGGCCCACGCGTTGCCGCCCGAATACAAAGATCGCGCCGATGACTACATCGACCTGATCTGCAGCGAAATGCTGCCAGCACTGGCTGCCGAAGGTCTGGTCGATGCCGTGGATGCCTTCTGCGAATACCTGGCGTTCTCCCCTGAGCAAGTCGAACGCGTGTTCATCGCCGCACAAAAACTCGGCCTGCCAGTGAAACTGCATGCCGAACAACTGTCGTCGCTGCACGGCTCCAGCCTCGCCGCGCGCTACAAGGCGCTGTCTGCGGATCACCTGGAATTCATGGACGAGGCCGACGCCATCGCTATGGCCGAAGCCGACACCGTCGCCGTGCTGCTGCCGGGCGCGTTCTACTTCCTGCGTGAAACCCAGTTGCCGCCTATGGAAGCCCTGCGCAAGCACAAGGTGAAGATCGCCATCGCCAGCGACCTCAACCCTGGCACCTCGCCGGCGCTGTCGTTGCGGCTGATGTTGAACATGGCCTGCACCTGTTTGCGCATGACCCCGGAAGAAGCCCTGGCCGGTGCGACGATTCATGCCGCGCAAGCACTGGGCATGGCGGCCACCCACGGTTCGCTGGAAGTCGGCAAGGTCGCGGATTTCGTTGCCTGGCACATTGATCGTCCGGCGGATCTGGCTTATTGGCTGGGTGGCGATCTGGACAAACGCGTCGTGCGTCACGGCGTCGAATCAAGTCTGTAGGAGAGCGGTTGTGGATAAGGTTCTGAACTTCAAACAAGGTCGCGTGCCGCTGCTGATCAGCATGCCGCATGCCGGTGTGCACCTGACCCCAGCGGTGGAGGCCGGGTTGATCGCGGACGCGAAAAGCCTGCCGGACACCGACTGGCACATTCCGCAGCTGTACGACTTCGCCGAGGAATTGGGCGCGAGCACTCTGGCTGCCGAGTACTCGCGGTTCGTCATCGACTTGAACCGTCCGTCCGACGACAAGCCGCTGTACGCCGGCGCCACCACCGGACTGTATCCGGCGACGCTGTTCGATGGCATTGCGTTGTTCCGCGAAGGGCACGAGCCATCGAAAGAAGAGCGCGCAACCTATCTGGAGCAGATCTGGACGCCGTATCACCGCACGCTGCAGGAAGAGCTGGCACGACTGAAAGCCGAATTCGGTTACGCGCTGTTGTTCGATGCGCACTCGATCCGCTCGATCATCCCGCACCTGTTCGACGGCAAACTGCCGGACTTCAACCTCGGCACCTTCAATGGCGCCAGTTGCGATCCGCAGTTGGCTGCACAACTGGAAGCGATCTGCGCACGCCACGGCGATTACAGCCATGTCCTCAACGGGCGCTTCAAGGGCGGTCATATCACCCGCCATTACGGCAACCCGGCCGAGAACATCCACGCCGTGCAACTGGAGTTGTGCCAGAGCACCTACATGGAAGAGTTCGAACCGTTCCGCTATCGCGCCGATCTGGCCGAGCCGACGCAAGTAGTGCTCAAGCAACTGCTGCAGGGCTATCTGGCGTGGGCAAAGTCTCACTACAGCGCATAACCCCTGTGGGAGCGAGCCTGCTCGCGAAGGCGTCCGGTCAGCCAACATCTACGTTGAATGACACACCGCATTCGCGAGCAGGCTCGCTCCCACAGGATCGTGTACACCCTGCGAAGTTTACGGCTGACAAACGGTGACTGCTCTAGAGCATGCTCATTGACGTAAATCGGGTTTATGATGCCCAACGGCAGAATAATAGAAGTCCCCCCAGGGATGACCTCGACCCCTTACGGAGCGCGCAATGCAGACTTTGTTTCCGCAGATCAAACCTCACGCCCGGCACGATCTGGCTGTCGATGACACCCATACGCTATACGTCGACGAAAGCGGTTCGCCGGAGGGTTTGCCGGTTGTGTTCATCCACGGCGGCCCCGGCGCCGGTTGCGACGCGCAGAGCCGTCGCTATTTCGATCCGAACCTGTACCGCATTGTCACCTTCGACCAGCGCGGCTGCGGACGCTCCACGCCGCACGCGAGCCTGGAAAACAACACCACCTGGGATCTGGTCGCTGACCTTGAGCGCATCCGCAAACACCTGGGCATCGACAAATGGGTGCTGTTCGGCGGCTCGTGGGGTTCGACCCTGGCGCTGGCTTACGCACAAACCCACCCGGAGCGTGTTCACGGTCTGATCCTGCGCGGGATCTTTCTCTGCCGTCCGCAGGAAATCGAGTGGTTCTATCAGGCCGGTGCCAGCCGTCTGTTCCCTGATTACTGGCAGGACTACATCGCGCCGATTCCGCTGGACGAACGCGACGACCTGCTCAGCGCTTTCCACAAGCGTCTGACCGGTAACGACCAGATCGCCCAGATGCACGCGGCCAAAGCCTGGTCGACCTGGGAAGGGCGCACCGCGACCCTGCGGCCGAACCCGCTGGTGGTCGATAGGTTCTCCGAGCCGCAACGCGCGCTGTCGATTGCGCGGATCGAATGCCACTATTTCACCAACAATGCTTTCCTTGAGCCGAACCAGCTGATTCGCGACATGGGCAAGATTGCCCATCTGCCGGGCGTGATCATTCACGGCCGCTATGACGTGATCTGCCCGCTCGACAACGCCTGGGAACTGCATCAAGCCTGGCCGAACAGCGAACTGCAGGTAATCCGTGATGCCGGCCACGCAGCCTCGGAACCGGGCATCACCGATGCACTGGTGCGTGCTGCGGGCAACATGGCCCGGCGCCTGCTCGACCTGCCGCCCGAAGAAGCATGAAGGGCCTTTTACAGCGCGTTCGCGGTGCGCGCGTCGAGGTAGATGGAGAGGTAGTGGGCGCCGTTGATCACGGTTTGCTGGTGCTGGTGGCGGTCGAACCCGACGACACGCGTACCAGCGCCGACAAACTTCTGCATAAACTGCTTAGCTATCGGGTATTCAGTGATGCGGAGGGCAAGATGAACTTGTCCCTCGCCGATGTCGGTGGCGGGTTGCTGCTGGTCTCGCAGTTCACCCTCGCGGCCGACACCAAAAGCGGGTTGCGCCCGAGCTTTTCGACGGCCGCGCCTCCAGCCTTGGGCGAGGAATTGTTCGACTATCTATTGAGCAGTGCGAAACAGGTGCATGGCACTGTGGCATCAGGTAGATTCGGCGCCGATATGCAGGTGCATTTGGTCAACGATGGCCCGGTTACCTTTTTGTTACAGACCTGAATGCGCTTGAAACACCTTTTTGGGAAGTTTCGACTGTTTTTAGGGTGTTTTCGCGATAAATACTTTGTTACCCCTGATGCGTTGTCATGCGGGCTACTAGATAATCGCGCGCACTGGGATCAGCGTTCGCTGATCCATTTTCACTTAGGTAGAGACTTGTCCGGATCCGATTGGGGAATCATTTTGCCCCTGCGGAGTCGGAACAATGCTCGCCAACCTGGCATATAGATAGCTAGCCGTTGGTTTTTTGATCTGTTTTCGGCGAGGGTTGCTCGTGATTGTTAGTCCCTGTAATGCAGCAAAAATGTCTGCCAAACGCATGCGAAGTGCCCTGGTAGCGGGTTCGGCGCTCCTGTGCCTGCTCAGCGCCGGTCAGCTTTGGGCGTTCAATCTTGACGATGTATCGGCGAAAGCTAAAGAACTGGCCGGGCAGAAGTTCGAAGCCCCGCGCAGCAATTTGCCGAACGAATTCCGCGACATGAAGTTCGCGGACTATCAGAAAATCCGCTTCCTCACCGAAAAGGCTGAGTGGGCTGATCAGAAGACTCCGTTCAAACTCTCTTTCTATCACCAGGGTATGCACTTCGATACACCGGTGAAAATCAACGAAATCACGGCGAACACCGTCGAAGAGATCAAATACGATCCGACGCGCTTCGATTTCGGCGACCTGAAATTCGATCCGAAAGCCACCGAACAACTGGGCTACGCCGGTTTCCGTGTGCTGTACCCGATCAACAAGGCTGACAAGCAAGACGAAATCATGACCATGCTCGGCGCGAGTTACTTCCGCGTTGTCGGCAAGGGCCACACCTACGGCCTCTCGGCGCGTGGTCTGGCGATTGATACCGCGCTGCCGTCGGGTGAAGAATTCCCGCGTTTCCGCGAGTTCTGGATTCAACAGCCGAAGCCGGGCGACAAGCACCTGGTGATCTTCGCCCTGCTGGATTCGCCGCGTGCCACCGGTGCCTATCGTCTGATCCTGCGTCCGGGCAGCGACACCATTGTCGATGTCAAGGCGCAGATGTTCCTGCGTGACAAGGTCGGCAAACTGGGCATCGCGCCGCTGACCAGCATGTTCCTGTTCGGCGCCAACCAGCCGTCGAAGGTCCTCAACTACCGTCGTGAACTGCACGACTCCAGCGGTCTGTCGATCCATGCCGGCAACGGTGAGTGGATCTGGCGTCCACTGAACAACCCGAAACACCTGGCCGTGAGCAACTTCAGCGTCGAGAACCCGCGTGGTTTCGGTCTGCTGCAACGTGGCCGCGACTTCAGCCACTACGAAGACCTCGACGATCGCTACGACAAGCGCCCAAGCGCCTGGATCGAGCCGAAGGGCGAGTGGGGCAAGGGCACCGTTGATCTGGTAGAAATCCCGACCGCCGACGAAACCAACGACAACATCGTTGCGTTCTGGAGCCCGGAAAAAATGCCGGAGCCGGGCCAACCACTGGACTTCGCGTACCGCATGCACTGGACCATGGACGAAGCGGCGATTCACGCGCCTGACAGCGCCTGGGTATCGCAGACTCTGCGTTCGACCGGTGACGTCAAGCAATCGAACCTGATTCGTCAGCCGGACGGCAGCGTTGCCTACCTGGTCGACTTCGAAGGTCCGTCGCTGGCCGCGCTGACCCCGGATGCCGATGTGCGCAGTCAGGTCAGTGTTGGTGACAACGCCGAACTGGTTGAGAACAGCGTGCGCTACAACCCGGAAACCAAAGGCTGGCGCTTGACCCTGCGGATGAAAATCAAGGACGCGAGCAAGTCGACCGAGATGCGTGCCGCTCTGGTTCAGCCAGTCGTGACCGCTGATCTGGCGAAATCGGTGCCGGCGTCCAACTCGTCCGTCGCCAAGGCCGACAAGGTTGCCGCCAAGCAACAAGAGAAAATCGACAAGGAAGCCAAGGCCGCCGAGGCCAAACAGGCCGACGCCAAGCCAGCCGCGGATGCCAAGGACAAGGCCAACAAAGACGCCAAGCAGCCAGTTGCTGCGGACGCGGCCCCAGCCACACCGGAATCGGCACCGACTGAAGAAGTCCTGACCGAGACCTGGAGCTATCAGTTGCCTGCCGATGAGTAACTCTCAAGTACAGCCAGAGACTCTGTCCGAGTATCTGGCGCATCTGCCGATGACCGACGAGCAGCGCGCGGAACTCGCGGGCTGCCAGTCGTTCAGCGAGTTGCATGAACGCCTGTCGTCCTCGACATTCGACGCCCCTGCCGAAGCCGCCCAGGCTTCGGTGGGCAAGCGCCTGACGCTGAGCACGGCTGAAGAGCTGGAAGAAGCGGAAATGCTGGTGCTCGACGCCAGCGGTCGGGTCAGCCTCAAGGCCACCCCACCGATCCGCCGTACCAAGGTGGTTCCGGAGCCGTGGCGCACCAATATTCTGGTGCGTGGCTGGCGCCGTATGACCGGTCGCACCAACCCGCCGCAGCCGCCGAAGGACGAAAACGTCCTGCCGGCCGCGCGCTGGCGCACCGTCGGTTCGATCCGCCGCTACATTCTGTTGCTGCTGATGCTTGGCCAGACCATCGTCGCCGGCTGGTACATGAAAGGCATCATGCCGTACCAGGGCTGGTCGTTCGTTGATCTGGAAGAAGTCCTGCACCAGCCGCTGCTGCAAACCGCCACGCAAGTGCTGCCGTATGCGCTGCAAACCAGCATCCTGATTCTGTTCGGGATTCTGTTCTGCTGGGTATCGGCCGGTTTCTGGACCGCGTTGATGGGCTTCCTCGAGTTGCTCACCGGTCACGATAAATACCGTATCTCCGGCAAAAGCGCCGGCAACGAGCCGATTGCCAAAGACGCCCGTACCGCGCTGGTGATGCCGATCTGCAACGAAGACGTACCGCGCGTGTTCGCCGGTCTGCGCGCAACGTTCGAATCGGTCGCCGCCACCGGTGATCTGGATCGTTTCGACTTCTTCGTGCTCAGCGACAGTAACGACACCGATATCTGTGTCGCCGAGCAACAGGCCTGGCTGGATGTCTGCCGCGAAGCCAAAGGCTTCGGCAAGATCTTCTATCGTCGCCGTCGCCGTCGTGTGAAACGCAAGAGCGGCAATCTCGACGACTTCTGCCGTCGTTGGGGCGGTGACTATAAGTACATGGTCGTGCTCGACGCTGACTCGGTGATGAGCGGCGAGTGCCTGACCAGTCTGGTGCGCTTGATGGAAGCCACGCCGGACGCCGGGATCATCCAGACCGCGCCGCGTGCGTCGGGCATGGACACCCTGTATGCGCGCATGCAGCAATTTGCGACCCGCGTGTACGGCCCGCTGTTTACCGCCGGTCTGCACTTCTGGCAGCTGGGTGAATCCCACTATTGGGGTCACAACGCGATCATTCGCATGAAGCCGTTTATCGACCACTGCGCCTTGGCGCCGTTGCCGGGTAAAGGTGCATTTTCCGGTGCAATCCTGTCTCACGACTTCGTTGAAGCCGCGTTGATGCGCCGTGCCGGTTGGGGCGTGTGGATTGCCTACGACTTGCCGGGCAGCTACGAAGAACTGCCGCCGAACCTGCTCGACGAACTCAAGCGTGACCGTCGCTGGTGCCACGGCAACCTGATGAACTTCCGCCTGTTCCTGGTCAAAGGCATGCACCCGGTGCATCGTGCGGTGTTCCTGACCGGCGTGATGTCGTACCTGTCGGCGCCGTTGTGGTTCTTCTTCCTGGTGTTGTCGACCGCGCTGCTGGCGGTGAACACGCTGATGGAGCCGCAGTACTTCCTTGAACCGCGTCAGCTCTATCCGCTGTGGCCACAATGGCACCCGGACAAGGCGATCGCGCTGTTCTCGACGACCATCGTGCTGCTGTTCCTGCCGAAACTGTTGAGCATCATCCTGATCTGGGTCAAGGGCGCGAAAGAGTTCGGCGGCAAGTTCAAGGTGACCCTGTCGATGCTGCTGGAGATGCTGTTCTCCATGCTGCTGGCGCCGGTGCGGATGATTTTCCACACCCGTTTCGTCCTCGCCGCGTTCCTCGGCTGGGCGGCGACCTGGAACTCGCCGCAACGTGACGACGACTCGACGCCATGGAGCGAAGCGGTCAAACGCCACGGCCCGCAGACCTTGTTGGGCTTCTGCTGGGCGCTGCTGGTGATCTGGCTGAACCCGAGCTTCCTTTGGTGGCTGGTGCCGATTGTCGGTTCGCTGATGCTGTCGATCCCGGTGTCGGTGATCTCCAGCCGTGTCGGTCTGGGCCTGAAGTCCCGTGACGAGAGCCTGTTCCTCATCCCTGAGGAATACAATCCGCCACAGGCGCTGCTGGCGACTGATCAGTACACCCACGAAAATCGTTACCACGCCCTCAACGACGGCTTCGTCCGCGCGGTGGTCGACCCACAGCAGAACGCTTTGGCGTGCTCGCTGGCGACCTCGCGTCACGGTCAGGCCGAGCCGATCGAGTGGCTGCGTCAGGAACGTGTGCGTCACGCGATCAAGGTCGGCCCGGCCGGGCTGAACAACCATGATCGGTTGCAATTACTGAGCGACCCTGTGGCGCTGGCGCGTCTGCATGAGCTGGTCTGGGCCGAAGGTCACGCCGAGTGGCTGGATGCATGGCGCGCTTCGGTGAAAGCCGATCCGCATGCGCCGTTGTTGCCGTTGAGACCGGTGAGCTTGCAGGCTCAGCCGGCCTGATGAGAGAACCCCGCTGATTCAGCGGGGTTTTTTTGTGGCGCCGAAAAGCCCCTCACCCTAGCCCTCTCCCAGAGGGAGAGGGGACTGACCGAGTTGGATGTTCGAGTTACACCGACCTGATCTTGCTTTACCGAATCCATAATCGACTCGATCTTTCAGGTCCGCGTATAGCTTGAGACACCTCGGTCGGCTCCCTCTCCCTCCGGGAGAGGGCTGGGGTGAGGGTCAGCTCGTGATTGTTAAACAAATCGTCCATTAAACCTTGTGCAAAAAAACGAGTGCGTTAGCATCCGTCCCCGAATTGGCGCACCCGGGCTTTTTTGCCCGTCACTGTTGGTTTTCGCGCCGCACACGCAATGGTTTTGGGGACTTGAAGATGAAGAAGTATCTGTCGATGCTGCTGGTCGGCGTCACGGCACTGGTTGCAGTCAATGCGGCGCAAGCCGGTGCAATCGATGACGCGGTCAAGCGCGGCACGTTGAAAGTCGGTATGGATCCGACCTACATGCCGTTCGAAATGACCAACAAGCGCGGCGAAATCATCGGCTTTGAAGTCGACATCCTCAAGGCCATGTCCAAGGCCATGGGCGTCAAGCTGGAGCTGGTTTCCACCGGTTACGACGGCATCATCCCGGCGCTGATGACCGACAAGTTCGACATGATCGGCAGCGGCATGACCCTGACTCAGGAACGCAACCTGCGCCTGAACTTCAGCGAACCGTTCATCGTTGTCGGCCAGACCCTGCTGATCCGCAAGGAGCTGGAAGGCACCATCAAGTCGTACAAAGACCTGAACACTGCCGACTACCGTATCACCTCCAAACTCGGCACCACCGGCGAAATGGTCGCCAAGAAGCTGATCTCCAAAGCCAAATACCACGGCTACGACAACGAGCAGGAAGCCGTGCTCGACGTGGTCAATGGTAAGGCTGACGCCTTCATCTACGACGCGCCTTACAACGTGGTCGCGGTGACCAAAGTCGGCGCCGGCAAACTGGTGTTCCTCGACAAGCCGTTCACCTACGAGCCTTTGGCGTTTGGTCTGAAGAAAGGTGATTACGACAGCCTCAACTTCATCAATAACTTCCTGCACCAGATCCACGAAGACGGCACCTACGATCGCATCCATGACAAGTGGTTCAAGAGCACCGAGTGGCTCAAGGACATGGAATAACGCTGGTCTGCCAGACCGCGTCGCCCCTTTCGCGAGCAGGCTCGCTCCCACATTGGAATGCATTTCAAATGTGGGAGCGAGCCTGCTCGCGAAGAGGGCCTTGTAAGCAACACCAATTCCGGAACCTGCAATGAAACAGAAAAAAGCCCAATGGCCCTGGCACGTCCTCACCGTGCTGGTGCTGGTCGGCCTCGCGGGCGCGTTGTATTACGCGACGTCGCTGATGTCCTACGAATGGCGCTGGAATCGCGTGCCGCAGTACTTCGCCTATCAGGCTGAAGAAACCCAGCGTGCCACGGACATTTCCACCGTCACCGAACTGGTGCGCAAGGGCAGCAGCGCGCAAGTCACTCTGCGCAATGACGCCGGTGACGAGCAGCACCTGACCGTCGACGAGAACAGCCTGCAATTCGCTCAGGGCGACGATGTGGCCGAAGGCGACGTCGTGGGCGTGACCCGGCATTGGGCGGCAGGACCGTTGTTGTGGGGCCTTTGGACCACGCTTTGGCTGTCAGTCGTTTCCGGTGTCCTGGGTTTGCTGATCGGTCTGGTCACTGGCCTGTGCCGGCTGTCGAACAACCCGACCCTGCGCGACCTCTCGACCATTTACGTCGAGCTGGTACGCGGCACGCCGCTGCTGGTGCAGATTTTCATTTTCTATTTCTTCATCGGCACGGTGATGAACCTGTCCCGCGAATTCGCCGGGATCGCCGCGCTGTCGCTGTTCACCGGTGCCTACGTGGCCGAGATCATCCGTTCCGGGGTGCAATCGATTGCCCGTGGCCAGAACGAAGCGGCGCGTTCGCTCGGTCTGAGTGCCGGTCAGTCGATGCGCCACGTGGTGCTGCCGCAAGCGCTGAAACGCGTGCTGCCGCCGCTGGCCGGGCAGTTCATCAGCCTGGTCAAGGACACCTCGCTGGTGTCGGTGATCGCCATCACCGAGCTGCTGAAAAGCGGCCGTGAAGTCATCACCACCTCGTTCTCGCCGTTCGAGATTCTGTTCTGCGTCGCCGGTCTGTACCTGTTGATCAACCTGCCGCTGTCGAAAATCGCCAGCCGACTTGAGCGGAGGCTCGCGCAAAGTGATTGAAGTCCGCGATCTGGTAAAAGTCTTCGACACCCGTGGGCAAGTGGTGCGCGCGGTGGATAACGTCAGTACCACGGTGGCCAAGGGCGAAGTGCTGGTGGTCATCGGCCCGTCCGGTTCCGGAAAGTCGACTTTCCTGCGTTGCCTCAATGGCCTGGAGGAATTCGATTCCGGCTCGGTGAGCATCGACGGTCTGCAACTGGCCGACCCGACAACCGACGTCAACGCCTACCGCCGCGAAGTCGGCATGGTCTTTCAGCACTTCAACCTGTTCCCGCACATGACCGTGCTGGAAAACCTCTGTCTGGCGCAGAAAGTCGTGCGCAAGCGCGGCAAGAAAGAGCGCGAGGCCAAGGCGATGGAGTTGCTGCAGAAGGTCGGTATTGCACAGAAGGCCAATGAGTTTCCGTCACGCCTGTCCGGCGGTCAGCAACAGCGCGTGGCGATTGCCCGGGCGCTGGCGATGGGGCCGAAGGTCATGCTGTTCGATGAGCCGACCTCGGCGCTCGACCCGGAAATGGTCGGCGAGGTGCTGGACGTGATGAAAAACCTGGCCGTGGAAGGCATGACCATGGTCTGCGTGACCCATGAGATGGGCTTTGCCCGGGAAGTGGCGGATCGGGTGTTATTTTTCGATCACGGCAAGCTGCTGGAAGATGCGGCGCCGGCGGAATTCTTTGATGCGCCGAAGGATCCGCGCGCGAAGGCTTTCTTACGTCAGGTCTTGTAATTTCAGCGTCTCTCAGGACGCCTTCGCGAGCAGGCTCGCTCCCACAGTTGACCGAGTAGTCCAGGCGGACGCGGTCCAATGTGGGAGCGAGCCTGCTCGCGAATGGCATCACCCCGGTCCACAGTGAACCGAGGCCGATGAATCACTTCAAACCTTGAATCGACCGACCAGCATCTGTAGATGCGTGCCCAAGCGCGCCAGCTCAACGCTGGAAGCCGCCGTCTCTTCGCTCGCCGCCGACGTCTGATCCGACACATCCCGCACATTCAGCACGCTACGGTTGATCTCTTCAGCCACCGCGCTCTGCTGCTCGGCCGCTGCCGCAATCTGTTGGTTCATCGCCTGAATCGCCGAAACTGTGCGGGTGATGCTTTCCAGCGAACCGCCCGCGCGACGGGTCAGCTCAACGCTGCTGTCAGTGAGGGTGCGGCTGTTGTCCATGATCGTTGCCACTTGCTGGGTGCCGTTTTGCAGACCGACGATCAGCTCTTCGATCTCTTCGGTGGACTTCTGCGTGCGCTGGGCGAGGCTGCGTACTTCATCGGCAACCACGGCAAACCCACGCCCGGCTTCACCGGCACGCGCAGCCTCGATGGCGGCGTTGAGGGCCAGCAGGTTGGTTTGCTGGGCCACGGATTTGATCACGTCGAGGACGCTGCCGATCTTGTCGCTTTCGCGTTTCAGTTCGCCCATGGCCTCGGTGGAGTGGCCGACTTCAACCGCCAGACGCTCGATCTGTGCGATCGCTTCGCCCACCACTTTGTCGCCTTCGCGAGCCTGTTGGTCAGCGGCGACGGCGGCTTCGGAAGCTTCTTCGGCGTTGCGCGCAACTTCCTGCACGGTGGCGGCCATTTCGTTCATGGCGGTGGCGACCTGATCGGTCTCGATTTTCTGATTATTGACCCCGGCACTGGTTTGTTCGGTCACCGCCGACAGCTCTTCAGCGGCGCTGGCGATCTGGGTGACGCCATCGCTGATTCCGCCGACCAGTTCACGCAGGCCTTGGGTCATGCTCTGCATCGAGCGCTGCAGTTGGCCGAGTTCATCACGGCGCAGCGAGACCAGATTGTGCGTCAGGTCACCGGCAGCTACGCGCTCGGCGACTTTCAGGGTCTGGTTCAGCGGGATGATGATCTGCCGGGTGATCGCCCAAGCGGCCAGCAGACCGAATGCTACCGCCAGTGCGGTGGCGATCAGCAGCAGGTTTTTGGCACGCGCCGCGTCAGTGTCGCGAACCACGGTCTGCGATTCAGTGAGTTTCTTGCTCACAGCGATCAAAATGTCGCCCTGAGCAGACATGTTGGCCAGTGCTGCAGCGTTTTTTACTTGAGAATCACGGAATTGAGCCACGGCTGCACGGTAAGCCTTAAGCGAGTCGGTGGCTTGCTGCAGGTTGCCGATATGCTGATCCGGGACGCGGGACGGCAGGCTTACGAGGTTTTTCAGGGCATTGTCGATCGCGGTCAGGGCGGGTTGCTCGGCATCGGCCTTGCCGCTGTAGGTGTAACCGCGCACCTGATATCGCGCTTGCTGCAGCAGTTTGCTCAGTTCTATCACCGCGTTGTATTGCGCGATGCTGTCGCCTTGTAGCAGTGCGCTCTCGACCTCGCCGACCTTGGCCACGGCATTGTCGGCATTGGCGCCGAGCTTGCTGCGCGCGTCTTCACGCTGCACGGTGGCCTGCGTCATTTCACCGAAGGCACGCTTGTATTCAGCCACGGCAGCCAATTGTTGATCAACCATCGCCACATCGGACGGCTGCTCGATCATGCCGCGTGCCGATTGCAGACCGCTTTCGAGTTTGCTCAGGAATTCGTTGACCGTGCCCGGTCCCTGCTCGCCGCGACGCATGTCGTAGTCCATGCGCGCCAGGCGCAGGTCCTTGGTCAGCTCGTTGAGGCTGGAGATAAAGCCGAGTTTGTCACCACGGCTGATGATGCCGCTCATGCCGGTCCAGCCGGTGAAGGTGATCAACAGGGTCAGCAACAGCACCAGGCCGAAACCGATGCCCAGCTTGCGTTTGACGCTGACGTTTCCAAGACTCTCGGCTAACCAACGGTACATGCGACCACTCCCTTCGGACCACTAATTGGACTTATGGAGAGGGTATCGGCCGAATGATGGCAATCTGTAACACCACTTATCTGCTGCGCAGAATCAGAAGAGGCGTGCGAGCAGGGCGGTGACGGCGGTTTCGACGCGCAGGATGCGTTCGCCGAGTTGCACCGGTTGCAGGCCGGACTTGGCCAGCAGATCGATTTCGTAGGGAATCCAGCCGCCTTCGGGGCCGATGGCCAGGGTGACGGGTTCGCTGAGGGCGCGTGGGCACGGCGGGTAGTTGCCGGGATGGCCAACCAGTCCGAGAGTGCCTTCGGTAATCGCTGGCAGCCGATCCTCAACGAAAGGCTTGAAGCGCTTCTCGATGATGATCTCTGGCAGGACAGTGTCGCGCGCCTGTTCGAGGCCGAGGATCAGTTGCTCACGAATCGCCTCGGGCTCAAGAAACGGCGTCTGCCAGAAACTCTTCTCGACCCGATAGCTGTTGACCAGAATCACCTTCGACACGCCCATGGTCGCCACGGTCTGAAACACCCGGCGGAGCATCTTCGGACGCGGAAGGGCCAGCACCAGCGTCAGTGGCAGTTTGGCCGGTGGCGGCTGATCGAGGCTGACACGCAACTCCGCTTCACCCGCTTCCAGACGCAGCAATTCAGCCGAACCCATCAGCCCATCGATGCGCCCGACGCGCAGGCTGTCACCGACTTCCGAACGGTGAACTTCCTGCATATGGGTCAGGCGTCGATCACGCAGCACTACGCGGTCGGCCGCAATGAAGTCGGCCTCTTCGAGCAACAGCAGGTTCATGCCTGGGTCGCTGGCGGCTGGTCGTTGTGGTCGTCGGCCGCGTTTTCATCCGGTCGTTCGCGCTTGCTGATCAAACCACCGAACAGAATGCCGATTTCAAACAGCATCCACATCGGCACGGCCAGCAGGGTTTGCGAGAAGATGTCCGGCGGCGTCAGGATCATGCCGACCACGAAGCAGCCGATGATCACGTACGGGCGGATCTTTTTCAGGTAGGCCACGTCGACCACGCCGATCCACACCAGCAGCACCACGGCCACCGGGATCTCGAACGCCACGCCGAAGGCGAAAAACAGCGTCATGACGAAGTCGAGGTAACTGGCGATGTCGGTCATCATTTCCACGCCGGCCGGGGTGGCAGCGGCGAAGAATTTGAAGATCAGCGGGAACACGAAGTAATAGGCGAACGCCATGCCGGTGTAGAACAACAGAATGCTCGACACCAGCAGCGGCACCGCGATGCGCTTCTCATGCTTGTACAGGCCCGGCGCGATAAAGCCCCAGATCTGATGCAGGATCACCGGGATCGCGAGGAACAGCGAGACCATCATCGTCAGCTTCAGCGGCGTCAGGAACGGCGACGACACGTCGGTAGCGATCATCGTCGCGCCGACCGGCAGGTATTGGCGCAGCGGCGTCGAGACGAAGGTGTAGATCTGCTGGGTGAACGCAAACAGCCCGGCGAAGATGATGAAGATCGCCGCCACACAACGCAGCAGGCGGGTGCGCAACTCGGTGAGGTGCGAAACCAGCGGCATGTGCTGGTCGTTTTCGGGGAGATCGCTCATGGGGCTCGCGGCGGCAGAGTAGGGTCTTGAGGCGCTGGTGTGATCGGCGCGGCGGTTGGCGCAACGTGTTCAACAGATTGTTCCACAGCGGCTGGCGCCGGCTCTGTCGGTGCTACAACGGCAGCGGGTGCCGGTGCTGGCGTAACAGGCGCGGTCGGCGCATGAATTGTCTGCTGACCTACATGCTCAACCGGCGTCGGCTCTTGCTGAACCGGCGTGAAAATCTTCCGCGCCTCCTGCTCCAGCGACAGAATGTGCTCGTTGTGCAGTTGCCGACGGATCTCGTCGGCGCCGATTTCACGTTCAACTTCCTGTTTGATCGCGTTGAAGCTGCGCTTCAGCCGGCCGACCCACAGGCCTGCGGTGCGTGCAGCGCCCGGCAGACGCTCGGGGCCCAGCACCAGCAGGGCGACGAGGCCGACGAGCAGCAGTTCAGAGAAGCTGATACCAAACATTAGTCAGTGCTCACACGTCTTTGCGGATCGGCTCTTCGACTTTCTGCGCCTGCACGTCAATGGTGTGCGGCGGGTTGGCCTGAGCGGTGGCTTGCGGCTGCACCGGTGGCACTGGCTGCGCAGGCGTCACGGTTGGATCAGCGGCCGGTTTTTCATCGTCGTTCATGGCTTTGCGGAAGCCCTTGATCGATTCGCCAACGTCGGTGCCGAGGTTTTTCAGTTTCTTGGTGCCGAACACCAGCACCACGACAACCAGAATGACGATCCAGTGTTTCCAGTCAAAAATGCCCATGTTGCTGTTCCTCTCTAAAAATTGTTCAGGCGGACGGACGCGAGGCTTTCTCGACGTGTCCGGACAGGCCGAAGCGACGATCCAGTTCATCCAGCACGGCCTGCGGATGCTGCCCCAGTTGAGCAAGCATGACCATGCTGTGGAACCACAGGTCGGCGGTCTCGTAGATCACGTCACTGCAGTCGCCGCTGATCGCAGCGTCCTTGGCGGCAATAATGGTTTCGACCGACTCTTCGCCGACTTTCTCCAGAATCTTGTTCAAACCCTTGTGATACAGACTAGCCACATACGAGCTGTCGGCGGCTGCGCCTTTGCGCTCTTCAAGTACCTGAGCGAGGCGGGTCAGGGTGTCACTCATGTTTGTGTCCTGCGGAATAGATAGCGTGCGGATCTTTCAGAACCGGGTCGACGGTTTTCCAGTCGCCGTTTTCGAAGACACGGTAAAAGCAGCTTTGACGGCCGGTATGGCAAGCGATGTCGCCGATCTGTTCAACCATCAGGATGATCACGTCGGCGTCACAGTCCAGACGCATTTCATGCAGCGTCTGTACATGGCCGGACTCTTCGCCCTTGCGCCACAGCTTGCCACGGGAACGTGACCAGTAGATGGCACGGTTTTCCGCAGCGGTCAGTTCGAGCGCTTCGCGGTTCATCCAAGCCATCATCAGTACGCGTCCGGTCTTGTGATCCTGGGCAATCGCCGGCACCAGGCCATCAGCGTCCCATTTGATCTCGTCCAGCCAGTTTTTCATCTTCAATTCCCGAAACGCAGCTACAAGCTTTGAGCTCCAAGCTGCAAGTAAGAGCAGATTGCGGTGTTCCAGTATCGTCAGGCTTGCAGCTCGCAGCTTATAACTTGCAGCTGATTCGTGCTATCGGCGAACGACCAGATACAAGCCGACGGCCACCATGATTCCGGCCGGCCAATGCCCCAATTCGTGCAGCGGGCCACCGATGGCGAGGATTACCCCGCCGGCCAGATGCGCGCAACCGAGCAGGCGCAGGAACCAGTCGTCCTTGCGTTTATGCCATGGCGGCGGTGGGTCGTAGGCGTGCGGTTGCGACATGCGTTCGAGCAGATCACGAGCCATGTTGGCCAAATGCGGCAGCTGTTCAAACTGGCTCTGCACGTTGCCCAGCAAGGCTTTCGGGCTGACGCGCTCGCGCATCCAGCGTTCGAGGAATGGCTGCGCGGTGTTCCACAGGTCCAGATCCGGATACAGCTGACGGCCAAGACCTTCGATGTTCAGCAGGGTCTTTTGCAGCAGCACCAGTTGCGGCTGCACTTCCATGTTGAAGCGCCGCGCGGTCTGGAAAAGGCGCATCAGCACCTGGCCAAATGAAATATCTTTTAACGGTTTTTCGAAGATCGGTTCGCACACGGTACGGATCGCCGCTTCGAATTCGTTGAGTTTGGTTTCCGCCGGCACCCAGCCCGAATCAATGTGCAGTTGCGCCACGCGACGGTAGTCACGCTTGAAGAAGGCGAACAGATTGCGCGCCAGATAATCCTGGTCTTCCGGGGTCAGGCTGCCGACGATGCCGCAGTCGATCGCGATGTACTGCGGGCTCCACGGATTGACGGTGCTGACGAAGATGTTGCCTGGGTGCATGTCGGCATGGAAAAAGCTGTCGCGGAATACTTGGGTGAAGAAGATCTCCACGCCACGTTCGGCGAGCATTTTCATGTCGGTGCGCTGGTCGGCGAGGGTTGCCAGATCGGTGACCTGAATGCCGTAGATGCGTTCCATCACCAGCACTTTCGGCCGGCACCAGTCCCAATAGACTTGCGGTACATACAGCAGCGGCGAGCCTTCGAAGTTGCGCTTCAACTGGCTGGCGTTGGCCGCCTCGCGAAGCAGATCGAGTTCGTCGTAGATGGTTTTTTCGTAGTCCTGCACGACGTCGACCGGGTGCAGCAGACGCGCGTCGGCAGACAGTTTTTCAGCCGCGCGGGCAAGGATGAACAGCCACGCCAGATCCTGCGCAATGATCGGCTTCAGACCCGGGCGGATCACCTTCACCACGACTTCTTCGCCGGTTTTCAGCTGCGCGGCATGCACCTGCGCCACCGAAGCCGAAGCCAACGGTTCGACGTCAAAACGGCTGAACACGTCACTGATCTTCTTGCCCAGTTGCTCCTCGATCAGCTTGATCGACAGCTGCGAATCGAACGGCGGCACGCGATCCTGCAAGCGCATCAGCTCATCGGCGATGTCTTCCGGCAGCAGGTCGCGGCGGGTCGAAAGAATCTGCCCGAACTTGATGAAAATCGGCCCGAGGTCCTGCAGCGCCAGGCGCAAACGCGCGCCCCGGCTCAGGTCAAGCGGCTTGCGCGGGAACCAGCGCCACGGCAGCACATAGCGCAGCGCCAGGAGAAACCAGGGCAGCGGCAGATCGAACAGCAGGTCATCGAGGCGGTAGCGGATCACGACAGACTGGATGCGCAGCAGACGGCGGACGGCGAGCAGCTTCATGCGTTATCGCTTGGGTCGAGGGATCGGGAAAGGCGCTCGAAACGCGCCTCGAGACGTTCCAGATCAAGTTTGATCCGGTCCAGTTCGCTAAACCGCGCTTCGGCTTCGCGCTGCCCGACGAGGGTGCGCGATTCTTCGGCAAGGTATTCGGCGAGGTTCTGGTTAAGGCTGGCAAATCCTTGTTGATACCAGCGCGCGCGGCTGCGCAGATGGCCACCGACCAGTTGCGTGGCGACCGGGCCGAGCCAGCGCGAGAGTTCGTACTCCCAGTCCAGCTCAAGATCCTGCAGCACACCGGCCAGTTCCAGCAGCACGCCGCTGTCGCCATCGAGTTCGACTTCCGGGGCGTGCAGCACCGCAGTCTTGTCTTTGCTCACGGCCAGTTTGATCAGGCTCGAGGCCGGCGCACGCAGGGTGCAGTCGACAGCGGTTTCCCAATGGGACGCCAGCATCAAACCTTCGTCGCTCGGCAGAATGAACAGTTGCAGCGCCGGGCTGCGGCAGTCGACGGCAATCACCTTGCCGGTCAAATGCGCCAGCCGTGGCAACGCCGTGCTGTCGAGACGCAGCACCCGGTTGAGGCCGAGTTCAACGCTGGCGAGCAGCCCGGTGAGCAACATCAGGGCTTGATGCCACGGTGCAGGGCGACGATGCCTGCGGTCATGTTGTGATAGGTCACGCGGTCGAAACCGGCGTCGACCATCATCGACTTCAGGGTTTCCTGATTCGGGTGCATGCGGATCGATTCGGCCAGATAGCGATAGCTTTCCGAGTCGTTGGTGATCAGCTTGCCCATCAGCGGCATGAAGGCGAACGAATAGGCATCGTAGGCTTTCGACATCAGCGCGTTGGTCGGCTTGGAGAATTCCAGCACCAACAAACGACCGCCGGGCTTGAGCACGCGCAGCATTGAGCGCAGGGCGTCTTCTTTGTGCGTCACGTTGCGCAGGCCGAAGGCGATGGTCACGCAATCGAAATGGTTGTCCGGGAACGGCAGTTTTTCTGCGTCCGCCTGAACGAATTCGACGTTGCCGGCAACACCCAGATCGAGCAGACGGTCACGACCGACCTTGAGCATCGATTCGTTGATGTCAGCCAATACCACCTGACCGGTCGGGCCGACCAGGTGCGAGAATTTTTTGGTCAGATCACCGGTACCGCCGGCGATGTCCAGCACGCGGTTACCGCTGCGCACGCCCGACAGTTCGATCGCAAAACGCTTCCACAGACGGTGCATGCCGCCCGACAGAAGGTCGTTCATCAGGTCGTACTTGGCGGCTACCGAGTGGAAAACCTCAGCGACTTTTTCCGCTTTCTGGCTTTCCGGAACGTTTTTGAAGCCGAAGTGAGTGGTGGGTTCGGCATCGCTGCCTTTGCGCTGATCAGTCATATCGCTGTCACCAAAAGAGAATGCGCGACATTCTAATCCCCAAGCCATGCTTTGTCTTGGAATGGCTAAAGGTAAGATGGGCAACCCTCGGGACGATTTGCCGCAGCGGCGGTCAAGATTTACCGACACATCTTTTTCGCCCCATTCAAAAAGCAGGAGTCAATCAATGGCCAAAATCACTGTTGAGCGTGCCCACAATCTGGGTAAGGAAGCTGCCCGCGAGAAGGCCGACAAGCTGGCGCAAAAACTCTCCGAGCAATATGGCCTGGAGCCGCAATGGTCCGGCGACACCCTGAACCTCAAGCGCTCGGGCGTGAAAGGCGCGGTGCATGTGGCGGACGATTCGATCAAGGTCGACGTTGAGCTGGGCCTGATGATGTCGGCCATGAGCGGCATGATCAAAGCCGAAATCGAAAAAGCCCTCGACAAAGCTTTGGTTTGAACATCAAAAGATCGCAACCTTCGGCAGCTCCTACAGACGTACACATTCCCCTGTAGGAGCTGCCGAAGGCTGCGATCTTTTCATTCAGGCACCACCGATTCATGTCAGTTGTTAGGGTGCCGTTTCTAATTTTTCTGCCTACTTTGTGCCTGAGCCCGACACTTTCCCGGGCAGTTCCTCAAACCTTCTGCGCGTGGGGTGCACCATGGCCAAAGTTATTTTGAAGAAAAAAATCGACGTTTCGACTTCTGCTCTGAGCGACGTCAAATCCTATGCCCGCAAGATCTGGCTGGCAGGCCTGGGTGCCTACGCCAAGGTCGGCCAAGAGGGCAGCGACTACTTTCAAGAGTTGATCAAAGCTGGTCAAACTGTTGAAAAGAAAGGCAAAAAAGCCGTCACCGAAAAACTCGAAGCGGCCAACGCCGAGATCGATGAAGCCAAGAGCGAAGTGAGTTCTTTCAAAGGTCGTGTCGAAGTTCAGCTCGACAAGGTCGAGAAGGCGTTCGACTCCCGCGTAGCAAGCGCCTTGAATCGTATCGGCATTCCGTCTAAACATGACGTTGAGACACTCTCTGCTAAGCTCGATGAGCTGACGGCATTGCTCGAACGCGTCGCGCGTAAATCTTAAGGAGAACGGGATGGCTGGTAAAAAGAACACCGATAAAGAAGGCAGCTCGTGGATCGGGAAAGTCGAAGACTACTCCCGCAAAATCTGGCTGGCTGGTTTAGGCGTGTACTCGAAGATCGACACTGACGGCAGCAAGCTCTTCGATACATTGGTCAAAGACGGCGAGAAAGCCGAGAAGCTCACCAAGTCCGCAGTCGGCAAAAAAGTCGATGCCGCCAAGGACTCCGCTTCTTCGGCCAAGTCGCGCATCAGCGGCGTGAAAGATCGCGCACTGGGCAAGTGGGACGAGCTGGAAGGGGCTTTCGACAAGCGCCTGAACAGCGCGATTTCGCGCCTCGGTGTACCGAGCCGCAATGAAGTCAAAGCACTCAACAGCAAGGTCGACACACTGACCAAACAGATCGAGAAACTCACCGGTCTGAAAGCCCAGCCTGTGGCGGCGAAAACCGCTGCGGCAAAACCGGCAGCGAAAACGGCTGCGGCCAAACCAGCGGCCAAGTCTGCTGCCAAGCCACTGGCCAAAGCGGCAGCTAAACCCGCGGCAAAAGCCGCGGCTAAACCGGCTGCGAAAACCGCTGCCGCCAAGCCCGCAGCCAAAGCTGCAGCCAAACCGGTTGCCGCCAAAGCCGCTGCCAAAACTGCAGCAAAACCTGCGGCCAAAACTGCAGCGAAACCAGCCGCCAAGCCAGCAGCGAAAACCGCTGCGGCCAAACCAGCTGCCAAGCCTGCGGCCAAACCGGCAGCAGCGAAGAAACCGGCAGTGAAAAAACCGGCCGCGCCGAAAGCCGCAGCGCCGAAGCCAGCAGCACCTGCTGCAGCCAGGCCGGCCACTCCGGCAGCCCCGGTGAGCGCGTCGAACTCCGCCGCGGCACCGACTCCGGCGGCTACCCCGACTGTTGCATCGACCCCGTCGACGCCAACCAGTCAGTCCTGATTCTTCAGGGCAAAACAAAACGCCCGGCCTGTGAAGGTCGGGCGTTTTTGTTTGTGCTTTTTAAAAGCTTACCCTCACCCCAGCCCTCTCCCGGAGGGAGAGGGAGCCGACCGCAATGTCTTGCGTCATGCATCGACCTGAAAAACCGAGTCGATTATGGATTCAACAGAGAAATTTCAGGTCGGCGTAGCTCATCAGCATCCCCGGATCAGTCCCCTCTCCCTCCGGGCGGTCCGACGTTTCGGGAGGGTTAGGGGGAGGGGTTTTTGATTCAGTCGTGATCTTCAAGGTACTGCAGGGCCATGCGTTCGGTGGCGACCTTAACCGGCGGCAGCAAGTGCGGCGCTACCAGCATCATGATCTGGTACACGACCAATCTCACCTCACCCTCCCGATCCAGAATCCGCTGATAATCCAGCGAAAACAGCAGCGTCATGGTGATCTGCTCCACCAACTGCCCCAACGCCTGCGTATCACTGACCAACTGCCCCCCAGCCTTCAACCGCGCCAGCAACGACGCTAGGGTGCGCTTCAACGCATTGAGCAGATGTCGAATGCCCTTGGCCAGTTTTGGCAGTCGTCCGGCGAGGTTCGACAGGTCCTGAAACAGAAAGCGATACTGCGCCAGCCGCTCGACGATCAAATGCAGAAACAGCCAGTAATCCTCAGGTGCCAGTTCCACATCCGCTGGCGGATCGAGCAGTGGCGCCAGTTCATTCTGGAAGCGTTCGAACAACCCGAGAATCAGCGGTTCCTTGCCGTGGAAGTGGTAGTAGAGATTGCCCGGGCTGATCCCCATTTCGTTGGCCACCTCCATGGTGGAAACGTTCGGCTCGCCCTTTTCGTTGAACAGTTGCAAAGCACATTCGAGAATCCGGTCGCGGGTTTTCATCCAGTCTTCTTAGAAAAGTTCGGTTAAGCGTCAGCGCACACGCACGTAAGTACCGGGCGCTGCCTCCATCGGTGGATAGTTCGGATTGCCGAGGGTGAACGAGGTTTCGTGCTGGGCGCCGGAGCGTTGTTGAATCCATTCCAGCCACTGCGGCCACCAACTGCCGTCGACGTGCTTGCCGTCGTAGTACCAGGCGCGCGGGTCGCTGCTCATTTTGCCGTTCTCGACGTACGCGGCTTTCGGGTTGCTTGGCGGGTTGAGAATGCTCTGCACATGGCCGCTGTTGGACAGCAAGAAACGCCGCTCGCCACCGAGCAGCAGGGTCGAGCGATACACCGCATCCCACGGTGTGATGTGGTCGTTCATGCCGGCGACGCTGAAGCTGTCGACGGTGACTTTCTGCAGATCGATCGGCGTGCCACAGACCTCAAGTCCACCCGGATGGGTCAGCGGGTTGTGCTTGAAGAAGTCCAGCAAGTCGCCGTGAAACGCGGCGGGCAGACGGGTGTTGTCGTTGTTCCAGTAGAGGATGTCGAAGGCCGGCGGCTCTTTGCCCAGCAGGTAGTTGTTGACGAAGTAGCTCCAGATCAGATCGTTGGGGCGCATCCAAGCGAAGACCTTGGCCATGTCGCGACCTTCGAGCACGCCTTTCTGATAGGAGCGACGCTTGGCCGCTTCGAGGGTTTGCTCATCGGCAAACAGCGTAGCCGAGGTTTCGATTTCGCTGTCGAGCAGGCTGACCAGATACGTCGCGCTGGAAACCCTTCGCAGCTGCCGCTTGGCCTGCAAATGCCCTTGCAGCGCGGCGATGGTCAGCCCGCCAGCGCAGGCGCCCATCAGGTTGACCTCGCGGGCGCCGGTGATCGCCCGGCAGATGTTCATCGCTTCTTCCACAGCCTCGACGTAGGTCGACAGGCCCCATTCGCGATGGCGCACATCCGGGTTGCGCCAACTGATCATGAACGTCTGCAAACCGTTTTTCAGGGCGTACTGGACGAAGCTGTTGTGCGGGCTCAGGTCGAAAATGTAGTACTTGTTGATTTGCGGCGGCACCACCAGCAGCGGCTTGGCGTACTGCTTTTCGCTCATCGGTTTGTACTGGATCAGTTCCAGCATCTCGTTGCGAAACACCACCGAGCCGGTGGTGGTGGCGACGGTTTTGCCGACCTCGAAAGCCTGTTTGGTCACCTGACGTGGCAAGCCGTCGTTGTGCAGCAGGTCATCGAACAAATGACTGAGACCGCGCACCAGGCTGTGCCCACCGGAGTTGAACAGCTCCTTGACCGCCAGTGGATTGAGCAGGGTGTTCGACGGCGCCACGGCGTCGTTGAGCAGGGTGAAGGCGAAGTGCGCACGAGCGCGATCGTCCGGGCTCATGTTGCTTTCATCGATCCAGCTTTTGACCTGCTTCTGCCAGGCCAGATAGGCCTGCAGGCTACGCCGGTAAAACGGGTTGAGGCTCCACGCCGGATCGGCGAAGCGGCTGTCGTTCGGATTGGTCGGGTGCAGAGTTTCGCCGAGCAGCACGCGGCCCAATTGGCCGCCGAGTTTCAAGGCATGCTTCGCACTGTGGATCGGGTTACGCAGGCCATGGGCTGCCACATTGCGCAAGGTCGAAATCAAATCCCGCCCACGCAGGCCGGTGATCGCACTTTGTGCGTTGATGAACACGGCGGGGCTGGGCACTACGCCCGTCGCTGGTTTGTCGCGCATGACTCAACACTCCTTCGTCTTCAGGCCAAAAACAAACTCACCGAACCAGAACACCATAGACGCTGTTGCGGGTTGTTGCCTGCGCGGCGTCCTGCCGCGCACTCTTTGCCAAAGGCCTGCATAAAGCCTGCCGCCGGGTTTAACCGCCGAGCGGTGTCGGATGCGGATGCATCACCGCGCGCTGACGTTCCTCCTGGAGGAATTTCATGATGATCGGCGCCACCGCTTCGGCGCGGGTAATCAGGAACAGATGACCGTCGTCGATGATGTGCAGTTGGGCGTTGGGAATGCGCCAGGCGAGCATGCGCATGTTGATCAGCGGGATCAGCGGATCGTCATCGCCGGCCAGCACCAGCGTCGGCTGATGGATCTTGTGCAGCCAGTGAATGCTGGTCCAGCCCAAGCCGGCGAACAGTTGCCAGTAGTAACCGAGCTTGCCCGCCGAACGCACTTTCGCGGCGTGGCTGGCCGCCAGCGTCGGGTCGCGACGGAACGAGCCGCCGTAGATCAGCGGGGCGATGCGGATCACATGGGACGGCTGGATGTAGCGCCGGGGACTGGCCATCATCCACAGCACTTTCGGTTTGCCCGGCACCATCACCGCACCGGCAGCGGTCGCCGCCAGCACCAGTTTCTTGCAGCGCTCGGGGTAGTCGTAGGCGAACTGCTGCGCGAGCGCGCCGCCCCACGACACGCCAATGACGTTGACCTGACCGTAGTCGAGGTAATCGAGCATGCGCGAGGTCAGCTTGGCCAGACCGGGAAAGCGATACGGCCGGTTCGGCGTCGAGGAACCGCCGACACCGGGCACGTCGAAGGCGATCACTTCCAGATCTGGATCCAGTGCCGCGACAAACGGAAACACCAGCTCCAGGTTGGCGCCGATGCCGTTGAAAATCAGCAAGGGCGTCAAGTGAGGCTTGCCGGGGCGTACCGCCGTGCGGAGGGTCTGGCCATCCAGATCGACGGTACGGAATATGAACGGTTGCGGCATGCGTCAGGCCCTGTGGATTTCAAGTACACCCCGCCCCCTGTGTAGTAGCTGCCGAAGGCTGCGATCTGTTGATCTTGATTTTAAAAACAGAATCAAAAGATCGCAGCCTGCGGCAGCTCCTACATTGGGCCGGGTGTGTCAGTTACCGCTCGTGAACGTAAGTGCCCGGCGAGGCTTCACCCGCCGGATACGCTTTATTGCCCAGTTTCAGCGGGGCCTTTTTCAGGTTGCCCGAGCGCTCGGCCTGCCACGTCTGCCAGTACAGCCACCAGGAGTCGGTGTGCTTGGTCGAGTTCTCTTGCCATTCATCGGCATTGGCAGCCACTTCTTCGCTGGTCATGTAGCGCGATTTCGGGTTGCCCGGCGGGTTCAGAATGCTCTGGATATGCCCACTGCTCGACAGCACGAATTCCACTTTGCCGCCGAACAACTGCGCCGACTTGTAGCAGGACTTCCACGGCGTGATGTGGTCGTTGGTGCCGGCCAGCGAGAAGATATCGGCCGTGACCTGCTTGAGGTCGATCGGCGTGCCGCACACTTCCAGTGCATTCGGGCGGATCAGTGGGTTGTTTTTGAACATCTCGATCAGGTCGCCGTGGAACGCAGCGGGCAACCGGGTGGTGTCGTTGTTCCAGAACAGGATGTCGAACACCGGCGGCTCATTGCCGAGCAGGTAGTTGTTGACCCAGTAGTTCCAGATAAGGTCGTTGGGACGCATCCAGGCGAAGACCTTGGCCATGTCTTTGCCTTCGAGCACGCCGGCCTGGTACGAATGGCGCTTGGCGGTCTCCAGAGTCTGCTCGTCGACGAACAGGGCGACGTCGCTGTCCAGCGTCGTGTCGAGCACGCTGACCAGCAGCGTGAGGGCATTGACCTTCTTCTCGCCGATCGCCGCGTAATGGCCGAGCAGGGCGGTGCAGGTGATGCCGCCGGAGCAGGCGCCGAGCATGTTCACGTCTTTGCTGCCGGTAATCGCGGTGACCACGTCGACGGCTTCTTTCAGCGCGTCGATATAGGTCGACAGGCCCCACTCGCGCTGTGCTTTGGTCGGGTTGCGCCAGCTGACGATAAACGTCTGCACGTTATTGCGCAGGCAGAAGCGCGCCAGACTCTTGTCCGGGCTCAAATCGAATACGTAGAACTTGTTGATCTGCGGCGGCACCACCAGCAAAGGGCGCTCGTGGACTTGCTCGGTGATCGGCTTGTACTGGATCAGCTCCAGCACGTCGTTGCGAAACACCACCGCGCCTTCGGTGACGCCGAGGCTCTTGCCGACTTCGAACGCGCCCATGTTGACCTGGCTCGGCATGCCGCCGTTGTGCACCAGATCCTTGGCCAGATGCGAGAGACCGTCGAGCAGGCTTTTGCCGCCGGTTTCGAAGAAGCGTTTCACGGCGGCCGGGTTGGCGGCGGTGTTGGTCGGGGCCATGGCTTCGGTCATCAGGTTGATGACAAAGTGGCCGCGGGCAATGTCTTTGGGTGACAGGCTGCTGTCATCGATCCAGGCATGGAGTTCCTTGCGCCACGCCAGGTAAGTTTGCAGATAACGTTTGTAGAGCGGGTTCTGGCTCCACGCAGGATCAGCGAAGCGACGGTCATCGCCAGCCGGTTGCAGTTCGGATTTTCCAAACAACACGTTCTTCAGTTCGAGGCCGAAATGGGTGACGTGCTTGACGCTATGGATCGGTTGTCTGATGGCCTGTTTCAGCACCATACGAGCAGAGGCCAGCAGATCCTTTCCGCGTAGCCCAACGACGGGATTAAGCCCCAGGGTGTTTTCCGAGGCTTGGTACTTCAGGTCATCGTTATTCTTGTTACTCATCTACGACGCTCCATTGTCCTGAGACGAGTACCCGGTTTTCTGCTGTGCAGTTCCACAGCCAATGCCAGGTACTACTGCTCGGGTGACCGTTAATTCTGCATAGCTGCTTTACAGTCGTAGAGCACTGCAGGGAACTTGCCAGCTCCATTGGTTACCCGAGTTTAATTTTTTTCGCAAGCGGGCCGATCCTCGGCCACACAGCGGAGCATTCAAACAGATGAATTTAGAAAATGCCCTCTAATGAGCGCAAGGCTCGGGCTAGAGCATCAGCTTGACGATCGACTCGTTCGGGTCGCGGGTTTTTCCGGCGGCTTTGAGCTCGGCCAGATAATCGGCCCAGAGTGCGTCATAACGTCGCCCCAGCTCGTAGAGATAATCCCAGGTGAACAAGCCGCTGTCGTGACCGTCGTCGAAGGTCAGTTTCAGTGCGTAGTGACCGGCCGGTTCCAGCTTGCTCAGACCGACGTTGATCTTGCCGAATTGCAGGATCGGTTTGCCGTGGCCCTGGACCTCGGCGGAGGGCGAATGCACGCGCAGGAATTCGGCGGGCAGGGTGTATTCCTCGCCGGACGCGTAGGTGAGCGTCAGGGTTTTCGAGGCTTTGTGCAGTTTGATGTCGGTAGGAATCATAAAAACAGCCTTGAGCTGCAAGCAACAAGCTGCAAGCTTAACTCAGCTTGCCGCTTGTAGCTCGGAGCTTGCCGCTTTACAGAATATAACGGGACAGGTCTTCGTTCTTCGCCAATTCGCCGAGGTGGCTGTTGACGTATTCGGCGTCGATCAGAATCGGCTTCTCATCGTGGGTGCTGGCCAGATCGCCGGCACTGAACGACACCTCTTCGAGCAAACGCTCAAGCAGCGTGTGCAGACGACGGGCACCGATGTTCTCGGTCTTCTCGTTGACCTGCCAGGCGATCTCCGCCAGACGCTTGATGCCTTCCGGCTGGAACTGGATGTTCAGGCCTTCGGTTTTCAGCAGCGCGCAGTATTGCTCGGTGAGCGAAGCGTGCGGTTCGCTGAGGATGCGCTCGAAGTCCGACGGGCTCAGGGCTTTGAGTTCGACGCGGATCGGCAGGCGACCTTGCAGCTCAGGCACCAGATCGCTCGGCTTGCTCAGGTGGAACGCACCGGACGCGATGAACAGGATGTGGTCAGTCTTGACCATGCCCAGTTTGGTGTTGACGGTGCAGCCTTCGATCAGCGGTAGCAGGTCGCGCTGTACGCCTTCACGGGAGACATCGGCGCCGCCGACATTGCCACGTTTGGCGACTTTGTCGATCTCGTCGATGAACACGATGCCGTGCTGCTCAACCGCTTCCAGCGCTTTGGCCTTCAGCTCTTCTTCATTGACCAGACGCCCGGCTTCTTCGTCGCGCACCAGTTTCAGCGCTTCTTTGACCTTGAGCTTGCGCGCCTTCTTCTTGCCCTTGCCCATGTTGGCGAACAGCGACTGCAACTGGTTGGTCATCTCTTCCATGCCAGGCGGCGTGGCGATTTCGATGCCGGCAACTTCGGCGACTTCGATCTCGATTTCCTTGTCGTCCAGCTGACCTTCGCGCAGGCGCTTGCGGAACAGCTGACGAGTGTTGGAATCGCTACTCGGCGCTTCTTCATTGCTGAAGCCCATGCGCGCCGGCGGCAGCAGTGCGTCGAGGATACGATCCTCGGCAGCATCTTCAGCGCGATGGCGAACGCGGGTCATTTCCTGCTCGCGGAGCATCTTGATCGCAGCGTCGGCCAGATCACGGATGATCGACTCGACGTCGCGGCCAACGTAGCCGACTTCGGTGAACTTGGTCGCTTCGACCTTGATGAACGGCGCGTTGGCCAGTTTCGCCAGACGACGGGCGATTTCGGTTTTACCGACACCGGTCGGGCCGATCATCAGGATGTTCTTCGGGGTCACTTCAACGCGCAGCTCTTCAGGCAGCTGCATGCGGCGCCAGCGGTTGCGCAGGGCAATCGCGACGGCGCGCTTGGCATCGTCCTGGCCGATGATGTGGCGGTTGAGTTCGTGGACGATTTCGCGGGGAGTCATGGACATAATAATTGACGGTCCTCAAGCAGAAACAAGCCGTGGCACAGGGCCGCGTCAGGCTTATTCAGCGAGATCCTGCTCCTCAATGGTCTGAGTGTGGTTGGTGAATACACAGATGTCGCCGGCGATGCCAAGGGCGGTTTCGACGATTTCGCGGGCCGACAGGTCGGTCTTTTTCAGCAGCGCGCTGGCGGCGGCTTGCGCATAGCCGCCGCCGGAACCCATGGCGATCAGGCCATCTTCAGGTTCGACCACGTCACCGTTGCCGGTGATGATCAGCGAGGCGTCTTTGTTGGCCACCGCGAGCATGGCTTCGAGGCGGCTCAGGGAGCGGTCGGTGCGCCATTCTTTGGCGAGTTCGACAGCGGCGCGCACCAGGTGGCCCTGATGTTTTTCAAGCTGGCCTTCGAAACGTTCGAAGAGGGTAAAGGCGTCGGCGGTGGCACCGGCAAAACCGGCGATGACCTGGCCGTGGTACAGGCGACGGACTTTTTTCGCGTTGCCTTTCATCACGGTATTGCCGAGAGAAACCTGGCCGTCGCCGCCCATGACGACTTTGCCGTGACGGCGGACTGAAACGATGGTGGTCAAGGGAAGAGTCTCCACACAGCGGGGCGAAAGTGCCTTATGCCCATTCATATGGGGGTGCTGGAGAGGATTTCAACCGGGGAGGGTGCGCAGGGACGAACGGCGGGTGTTTGATCGGGGGGATCTAGTGCTTGATAAGACGCCTTCGCGAGCAGGCTCGCTCCCACAGGGACTGCGTTATTCCTGTGGGAGCGAGCCTGCTCGCGAATGAACGATGACGCGGTACTACTGGTGGAATCAGCGGCTCTGGCGTTGTTGTAACAACAGGTTGCTGAAGCCGGCGCCGGCCAGTTGTTTCTGCGCGGTGGTCAGTTGTTCGCGGTTGCTGAACGGGCCGACCAGTACGCGGTACCAGGTTTCATCCTTCACTGTGCCGGACTCAACCGCCACCGCCTGACCGAGCAGAATGATCTGCGCGCGGACCTTGTCGGCATCGGTTTCCTTGCGGAACGAGCCGGCCTGCAGGAAGAACTTGGTCACCGGCGCCGCTTTGCTCACTGGTGGCGCTGGCGGTGGGGTAATCCCGGCCAGGGCTGCCTGCGCGCGCGCGGTGTCGATCTTCGCCGCTTCCGC
Source organism: Pseudomonas sp. MC6 (assembly GCF_054790575.1). NCBI lineage: Bacteria > Pseudomonadati > Pseudomonadota > Gammaproteobacteria > Pseudomonadales > Pseudomonadaceae > Pseudomonas > Pseudomonas sp. MC6. The sequence goes on along the minus strand of NZ_CP186504.1, from coordinate 4,599,484 downwards.
CGGGGTCACCGGCGTGGTCGGGATGGCCGGCACTTGTGGCGTCGGCAAGGTCTTCTCCGGCACGGCGTCCGGCGGCACGATCACCTCTGATTCCGGCAGCAGGGTGTAGAAGTCGTACTTCGGCTTGACCGGTTGCGTCGGGCTCGGCGGGGTCTTGTTGGCCTCGGCAATCTTCGACGCTTTCTGCTGTTGTGCCTGCTCGACCTTCTCACGCTTGACCGTGTCGCTGCCCTTGCCCGGCTCCAGCTTCATCAGGAACACGATGAACGCGCCGACTGTCAGGCCGATGGCCATCCACAGCCAGCCCGGAATCGGTTGCTTCGCAGGAGCTTGGTAACGGCTGGCGCCACGTTTGGGTGCAGGTTTTTTCTTGGCAGCCAACTTACATACGCTCCAGAGTTTCCAGACCCAACAGCTCCAGGCCTTGCTTGAGGGTGCGACCGGTCAGCGCGGCCAGACGCAGACGGCTCTGCATCTGGGCCGGGGTGTCGGCGGCGAGGATCGGGCAGTTCTCATAGAAGCTGGAGAACAGACCGGCAACGTCGTACAGATAAGTACAGAGAATGTGCGGCGTGCCTTTGTCGGACACGTTATTCAGCACTTCACCGAACTGCGCCAGTTTTGCCGCCAGCTCTTGTTCGTGCGCCGCTTCCAATACTATCTGGCCATCGACTTCGCTGAAGTCCTTGCCGAGTTTGCGGAACACACCCGCGACGCGGGTGTAGGCGTACAGCAGGTAAGGCGCAGTGTTGCCTTCGAAATTCAGCATCAGGTCGAAGTTGAAGCTGTAGTCGCTGGTGCGGTGCTTCGACAGGTCGGCGTATTTCACCGCGCCGATGCCGACGACTTTGGCGATGTTGCGTAGTTCGTCTTCGGCCAGCTCCGGGTTCTTCTCTTTCACCAGGCTGTAGGCGCGTTCCTGCGCTTCGGTCAGCAGATCGATCAGCTTCACGGTGCCGCCGTCACGGGTCTTGAACGGACGGCCGTCGGCGCCGTTCATGGTGCCGAAGCCCATGTGCTCCATTTCCATCGGATGGGTGACGAAACCGGCCTTGCGCGCCACGGCAAACACTTGCTGGAAGTGCAGGGCCTGACGCTGATCGACAAAGTACAGCGCGCGATCGGCTTTTAGTTTGCCGCTGCGATAGCGCACGGCTGCCAGGTCAGTGGTGGCGTACAGGTAACCGCCATCAGCCTTGACGATGATCACCGGCAGCGGGTCGCCGTCGGCGTTCTTGAACTCGTCGAGGAACACGCATTGGGCGCCGTTGCTCTCGACCAGCATGCCTGCGGCTTTCAGATCGTTGACCACGTTGATCAGGTCGTCGTTGTAGGCGCTTTCGCCCATCACGTCGGCCATGGTCAGTTTGACGTTGAGCAGTTCGTAGATCTTCTGGCAGTGCGACAGCGAGATGTCCTTGAACTTGGTCCACAGCGCCAGGCACTCGGCATCACCGGCCTGCAGCTTGACCACCAGGCCACGGGCGCAGTCGGCGAATTCTTCGGATTCATCGAAACGTTGTTTGGCGGCGCGGTAGAAGTTTTCCAGATCCGACAGCTCGTCGCTGGTGATCGGGTTTTCCTGCAGATACGCCATCAGCATGCCGAACTGGGTGCCCCAGTCGCCGACGTGGTTCTGACGGATCACTTCGTCGCCAAGGAACTCAAGGACGCGGGCCACGCCGTCGCCGATGATCGTCGAGCGCAAATGGCCGACGTGCATTTCTTTCGCCAGGTTCGGTGCCGACAGGTCGACCACGGTGCGCTGCGCAGGGCCGGCCTTGCGTACGCCAACATGGGCATCAGCCAAGGCAGCGTCGAGACGCGAGGCCAAAGCCTGGGTGTTCTGGAAGAAGTTGATGAAGCCCGGGCCAGCGATTTCGGCTTTGGTGACGTTCTCGTCAGCCGGCAGTGCGGCGATGATTTTTTCCGCCAGATCGCGCGGTTTCATGCCCGCAGGCTTGGCCAGCATCATGGCGATGTTGCTGGCGAAATCACCGTGGGTCTTGTCCCGGGCGTTCTCCACCTGAATCGCCGGCGACAGGCCTTCAGGCAACACACCTTCGTTGACGAGTTGGGTGAGGGCTTGTTGGATCAGCTGGCGAATGGTGTCTTTCATGGTCTTCTCTTTCGACCGCAAGCGCGGCGGGCGCATTGATGCGCGGGTGGAAAAACTGGGCATTATCCGTTGCGAAGACGGGCTTGCCAACCTTAGCAGGCAGGTTATGGATATGTGGTGACATTCAGATCAAAAGATCGCAGCCTTCGGCAGCTCCTACACGGTGATACGCATTTTCCTGTAGGAGCTGCCGAAGGCTGCGATCTTTTGAATTTCAATACAAATCGACGGGATCGACATCCAGCGACCAGCGCACCGCGCGCCCACTCGGCATCTGCTCCAGCACCAGCAACCAACTCGCCAGCAACCGATGCAGCGGCGCCCGCGCCGTCGCCTGCAACAACAACTGCGCGCGATAACGGCCAGCACGGCGCTCCATCGGCGCAGGCACTGGCCCGAGCAATTCGATCCCGCTCAGATTCTGCTCAGCCAGCAAGCGCTCGGCTTCGCTGCACGCCTCATCGAGAAAGCCTTCTGCTTGCCCCGGCTTGTGCGCTTCGGCACGCAACAATGCCAGATGCGCAAACGGCGGCAACCCGGCAGCCCGGCGCTCGCTCAAGGCCTGTTCGGCAAAGGCGAAATAGCCCTGTTCGGTGAGCTGCACCAATAATGGATGGTCGGCGAGGTGCGTCTGAATGATCACCTTGCCCGGTTCTTCTGCTCGCCCGGCACGCCCGGCCACCTGCACGATCAGCTGCGCCATGCGCTCGCTGGCGCGGAAGTCGCCGGAGAACAAACCGCCGTCGGCATCGAGGATCGACACCAGCGTCACTCGTGGAAAGTGGTGCCCTTTCGCCAACATTTGCGTGCCGACCAGAATGCACGGCTGCCCCTTCTGAATCGTCGCGAACAATTGATTCATCGCGTCCTTGCGCGATGTGCTGTCGCGGTCAACGCGCAGCACCGGATAGTCCGGAAAAAGAATCGCCAGGCGTTCTTCGGCGCGCTCGGTGCCGGCGCCCACGGGCCGCAAATCAACCTTGTTGCACTTCGGGCACTGGCGCGGCGTGCGCTCGACATAGCCACAATGGTGGCAACGTAATTCGCCGTAGCGCTGGTGCACGGTCATCCGCGCATCGCAGCGCGAACACTCGGACATCCAGCCGCAATCGTGGCACAGCAACGTCGGTGCAAAACCGCGACGGTTGAGGAACACCAAAACCTGTTGCCCGTTTGCCAGTGTCTGACCGATAGCTTGCTGCATCGGCCCGGAAATGCCGCTGTCCAGTGGGCGGCTTTTTACATCCAGGCGCAGGAAGCGCGGCTGCTTGGCGCCGCCGGCACGTTCATTCAGGCGTAGGAGACCGTAACGGCCGGTGTAGGCGTTGTGCAGACTTTCCAGCGACGGGGTGGCTGAACCCAGCACGATCGGGATGTTTTCCTGGCGGGCACGTACCAGCGCCAGATCGCGGGCGTGGTAGCGCAAACCTTCCTGCTGTTTATAAGAGCCGTCGTGCTCTTCGTCGATGATGATCAGCCCGGGATTCTTCATCGGCGTAAACAGCGCCGATCGGGTACCGATAATAATGTCGGCCTCGCCATCCCGGGCGGCGAGCCAGGCGTCGAGGCGCTCGCGGTCATTGACTGCCGAGTGCAGCAGGGCGATCCGCGCGTTGAAACGCTGCTCGAAGCGCGCCAGGGTCTGCGGGCCGAGGTTGATCTCCGGGATCAGCACCAGCGCCTGCTTGCCGGCTTCGAGGGTTTCGCGGATCAGTTGCAAATAGACTTCGGTCTTGCCGCTGCCGGTAACCCCGGCCAGCAGGAACGCGTGATAACTGTCGAAACCGGCGCGGATCGCCTCATAGGCAGCGCGCTGTTCGGCGTTGAGCGGCAATTCCGGCTGAGCGAGCCAGTGTTCGTGACGCGCGCCCGGGGCATGGCGGCGTATTTCCACTTGCACCAGATTTTTCGCCAGCAACAGATCGAGGCTGTCCTTGCTCAGCATCAGTTTGCTCAGCAACTGATGGGCGACGCCGTGTGGGTGCTGGGCCAGCGTCGCCAGTGCTTCACGCTGACGCGGCGCGCGGGCAACGCGCGGATCATCAAGGCTGGCGCCGGGGGTGATCGACCAGAAACGCTCCTGGCGGGCTTCGGCCAGCTCACCCTGACGCAGCAGGACTGGCAGTGCCCAGTTCAGGGTGTCACCTAGGCTGTGCTGATAATACTGCGAGGTCCACAGGCACAACTTGAAGAGTGCCGGTGGCAGCGGCGGTGTCGCATCGAGCAGGGCCAGCGCCGGCTTGAGTTTCTCCACCGGCACTTCGCTGGTGTCCGTGACCTCGACCAGAATCCCGATCATCTCGCGCCGACCGAACGGCACCCGCAGGCGCATGCCCGGCTGCAATTGCTCGCGCAGTACGCCGGCCGGGGCTCGATAGTCGAACAAGCGGCGCAAGGGCGAAGGCAAGGCGAGGCGCAAGATGGCGTCGGGCACGCGGGGGGATCTCTATCAACAGGCGATTAAAAGGACTGCGTACATAACCTGTGGGAGCGAGCCTGCTCGCGAAAGCGGTGTGTCAGGCGGCTAATATGCTGGCTGATAGATCGTCTTCGCGAGCAGGCTCGCTCCCACAGGGACAGCGCAATGGGCCGGGAGCCTAGCAGACGGTCGGTCTCGGTGACAGCTTGCGTGTTTGAAAAGGTCTGGTAGAATCCGCGGCCTAATTACGTGCGGTATTCAACAATAGTGTTGGATGGCGGCACGCTAGCTGAGGAAGACACCATGAAAGCTGATATCCACCCGAATTACCCAGTCATCGCTGTTACCTGCAGCTGTGGCAACAAGTTCGAAACCCGTTCGACTTTCGGCAAAGCTCTGCCAATCGACGTGTGCAACGAATGCCACCCGTTCTACACCGGTAAGCAGAAGACTCTGGACACCGGTGGTCGCGTTCAGAAGTTCGCAGACCGTTTCGGTGCTTTCGGCAAGAAACCTGCTGCTGCAGAGTAAGGTTGAAGGGCCCGGTGGGCTTTTCCTCATTGCTGAAAAAGGCGTCCCTTGCGGGCGCCTTTTTTGTGTCCGCGTTTTGGCTGTCCGGCGCGCACGCTTTCTGTCCGACGCCTGCGCAGCTGACCAGCGTCACGGTGCAGCGCGTGGTCGATGGTGACACGCTGCGCCTGAGCGACGGTCGCAGCGTGCGGATGATCGGCCTCAACACGCCTGAGCTGGGCAAACAGGGCCGCGGCGATGAACCCTTCGCGGTGGCGGCACGCAAACGCCTGCAAGCGCTGGTCGATGCCAGCGGCGGACGTGTCGGTTTGCGCCCCGGCAAGCAAGCCAAAGACCATTACGGGCGTACGCTTGCGCATATTTACAGCGCCAGCGGCGCCAATCTCGAAGCGCAGATGCTCGCCGATGGCCTCGGTTTCCAGGTCGCCGTTGCGCCGAATGTCGATCTTGTTACCTGTCAGCAAGCCGCCGAACGCAGTGCGCGAAAGGCCGGGCTGGGCCTCTGGCGGCAGTCTCCTGTACTGAAAGCGGAGCAGATCCAGCGCTCGGGTTTTGCTGTGGTCAGTGGGCGTGTGAGCAAGGTTCAGCGCAATCGCGGGGGAATCTGGATCGAGTTGCAGGACGCGCTTGTATTGCGCGTTGCACCCAATCTGGTCGGACAATTCGACAATACCCGGTTGCAGGCGCTGAAAGGCAAGCAGATCGAGGCTCGCGGCTGGATCGTTGATCGCTCGCGGCGCGGCGGATTGCAATCCGGTCAGTCGCGTTGGCTACTTCCGCTGACCGATCCATCGATGTTGCAAACGCCGCGCTGAAGAAAAAATTGTAGACATTTTTTATGTCGATTGTGAACAGTCTAGCCCTTGTGCGCCGTGGCTCTTGGCCCAAAGTCGTAGGGCAGGGCGCTTGACAGGGGTGACCGCTCAGTCTTGTGGGGACTTTGCGAGGCGCGTATCCTCGCTGACCAGTCTGTCCAACAGTAAAAAGCGGAATGCCAAAATGTCTGATCTGAAAACTGCCGCTCTCGAATATCATGCCAATCCTCGTCCAGGGAAGCTGAGTGTCGAGCTCACCAAGGCCACTGCTACCGCTCGCGACTTGTCGCTGGCGTACAGCCCCGGCGTAGCTGAACCAGTGCGTGAGATCGCCCGCGATCCCGAACTGGCCTACAAATACACCGGCAAGGGCAACCTGGTTGCAGTCATTTCCGATGGCACCGCGATTCTCGGTCTGGGCAACCTCGGCCCATTGGCTTCCAAGCCAGTGATGGAAGGTAAAGGCGTACTGTTCAAGCGCTTCGCCGGCATCGACGTTTTCGACATCGAAGTCGACTCCGAAAGCCCGCAAGCCTTCATCGACACGGTAAAACGCATCTCCATCACCTTCGGTGGCATCAACCTGGAAGACATCAAGGCGCCAGAGTGCTTTGAGATCGAACGTGCTCTGATCGAGCAGTGCGACATTCCGGTATTCCACGATGACCAGCACGGCACCGCGATCGTGACCGCTGCGGGCATGATCAACGCCCTGGAAATCGCCGGCAAAACCCTGCCAGACGCCAAGATCGTCTGCCTGGGCGCCGGCGCTGCCGCCATCTCCTGCATGAAACTGCTGGTGAGCATGGGCGCACGCATCGAAAACATCTTCATGGTTGACCGTACCGGCGTGATCCACTCCGGCCGTGACGACCTGAACCAGTACAAAGCAGTATTCGCTCACGCCACCGACAAGCGCAGCCTGGCTGACGCACTGGCAGGCGCTGACGTGTTCGTCGGTCTGTCCGGTCCGAACCTGCTGAGCGCTGAAGGCCTGCTGTCGATGGCGGCCAACCCGATCGTGTTCGCTTGCTCGAACCCGGATCCGGAAATCTCCCCGGAACTGGCGCACGCCACCCGTAGCGACGTGATCATGGCGACCGGCCGTTCGGACTACCCGAACCAGGTCAACAACGTACTGGGCTTCCCGTTCATCTTCCGTGGTGCCCTGGACGTTCGCGCCAAGCGCATCAACGAAGAAATGAAAGTGGCTGCTGCCAACGCCCTGCGTGAACTGGCCAAGCTGCCGGTTCCACAGGACGTGTGCGATGCCTACGGCGGTGCTCCGCTGGAATTCGGCCGTGAGTACATCATTCCGAAGCCAATGGACAAGCGCCTGATCACCCTGATCTCCGACGCTGTAGCCAAGGCCGCGATCGAGACTGGTGTGGCGACCCTGCCGTATCCGAAGAACTACCCGCTGAAAAGCGTGGATGACGTGTTCAACGGCTAAGTCGTTGTAGCGCTTCAACCGAAAGCCCCGGCTCGTGAGAGTCGGGGCTTTTTATTGCCTGAAGATCAAGAGCCCCCTCACCCTAACCCTCTCCCGGAGGGAGAGGGGACTAACCGAGTCGTCTGGGGTTATATGCCGACCTGAAAGAGTGGTGTCGATTATGGATTCGGCACAGCACGTTCAGGTCGGCATCCCTCACCAGCATCCCCCAATCAGTTCCCTCTCCCTCCGGGAGAGGGCTAGGGTGAGGGGCTGTTGATCTTCAGCCATAAAAAAGCCCCGCACTTCAATCGAAGGCGGGGCTTTTCAATGCCGCTGGATCAGAACAAATCGATCGGCGCCTGCTCATCCGCCGGCAACGGGCTGCCCGGCGCCGTACCATTGCCCAGTTCATTCACCGACGGCGGCGTGTCTTCGGACTTGAATAGCTCGAAGTACGCGCCCGGCGTGCTCGGCGTCGCCGCACGGCCACTGACCGGATCCACACGCAAGCTCAGCAAACCTTCCGGCTCAGGCTGCACGTGCGGCGGCTTGTCCTTGAGCGCAGCCGACATGTAGTTCATCCAGATCGGCAGCGCCACGGTGCCGCCGAACTCACGACGGCCGAGGCTTTCCGGCTGGTCGAAACCGGTCCAGACCGTGGTCACGTAATCGGCGTTGTAACCAGAGAACCAGGCATCTTTCGATTCGTTGGTGGTACCGGTTTTACCGGCGATATCGCTGCGGCCCATGGCCAATGCGCGACGGCCGGTGCCGAGCTTGATCACGTCCTGCAACATGCTGTTGAGGATATACGTGGTGCGGCCGTCGACAATTCGTTCAGCCACGGCCGGCGCTTGCGGTACCGCTGCGTTGCCTGGCGCTTCACCCGCAACCGGTGCGGCGTTGACCGTAAAGGATTCGGTATTCGGTGCCGCGATACCGTCCGTCGCCGAACCACCCTGAGGCACAGTCGGCGGGTTGGCGACGAACAGCGTGTCGCCGTTACGGCTTTCGATCTTGTCGATGATGTACGGGGTGATCTTGTAGCCGCCGTTGGCGAACGTACTCCAACCGGTGGCAATCTCCATCGGTGTCAGCGTTGCGGTGCCCAGCGCCAGCGACAGGTTTGGGGGCAGGTCCTGCTTGTTGAAGCCGAAGCGGGTGATGTAGTCGATGGTCTTGCCCACGCCCATCGCCTGCAGCAAGCGGATCGATACGAGGTTGCGCGACTTGTAAAGCGCTTCACGCAAGCGGATCGGGTCGAGGAAGGTGTTGGTGTCGTTCTTCGGACGCCAGACCTTGTCAAGGTACTCGTCGACGAACACGATCGGTGCGTCGTTGACCAGCGTGGCAGCGGTGTAGCCGCTGTCCAGCGCAGCGCTGTAGACGAACGGCTTGAAGCTCGAACCCGGCTGACGCTTGGCCTGCATCGCGCGGTTATAGTTGCTCTGTTCGAAGGCGAAACCGCCGACCAGCGAGCGAATCGCACCGTTCTGCGGATCCAGCGACACCAGCGCACCTTGCGCTTGTGGAATCTGGCTGAATTTCAGCGAATTGTCTTTCTGACGCTGCACGCGAACCAGATCACCGACCGCCGCGACATCCGACGGCTGGCGCGGATTGGCGCCCATGCTGTTGGTGTTGAGGAACGGTCGTGCCCATTTCATGGTGTCCCAGGCGACGTGTTCTTCGCCGGTGCGGGTCAGCACTTGCAGACCGTTCTTGTCGACCTGAGTGACGATGGCCGGTTCGAGGCTGCTGATGGTGCGTTGTTTGGTCAGCTCACTGGCCCAGGCTTCGCGAGTCTTGCCCGGCAGGCGCGACTCGGGGCCGCGGTAGCCATGGCGCTGGTCGTAGGTCATCAAGCCTTCGTGCAGCGCGGTGTTGGCCATTTCCTGCAGGTTGCTCGGCACCGTGGTGGTGACGCGGAAACCTTCGGTGTAAGCATCGCTGCCATAACGGCCGACCATTTCGGCACGGGCCATTTCGGCAATGTACGGCGCGTTCACTTCCGGGGTCGGCACGTGATAGCTGGCGTTCAGCGGTTCGTTGATCGCGGCGGTGTAATCCGCTTCGGTGATCTTGCCGAGCTTGTACATGCGCCCGAGGATCCAGTCGCGACGCTCTTTACTGCGCGCCGGGTTGGCCAACGGGTTGAAGCGCGACGGCGCTTTCGGCAGGCCGGCGATCATTGCCATCTGCGCCAGGCTGACATCACGGATCGACTTGCCGTAATACACCTGCGCCGCCGCCTCGATGCCATAGGCACGGTTACCCAGATAGATCTTGTTGACGTACAGCTCAAGGATCTCGTCCTTGGTCAGTTGTCGTTCGATCTGCAGGGCCAGCAGAATTTCGGTGGTTTTGCGCGAGAAGCTGCGTTCGCTGGTCAGGAAGAAGTTCTTCGCCACCTGCATGGTGATCGTGCTGCCGCCGGACTGAATGTGCCCGCTTTTGACCAGTTGGGTCGCCGCACGCATCAGGCTGCTCGGATCGACGCCATAGTGGTTGGCGAAATTGTCGTCTTCAGCACTTAGTAACGCATTAATGAAATTGGGCGGAATGTCGGCGAAACGGATCGGTGTGCGGCGCATTTCGCCAAATTCGGCGATCAACTTGTTGTCGCTACTGTAGACCCGCAATGGAATCTGCAACTGAATGCTTCGCAGAGCCTCCACAGAAGGCAAACCCGGACTAAGGTAAAGAAACGCGCCGCTGAGACCTAAAAGCAGTCCGCAGAAAACGGCGACGATGGACCAACCGAAAAATTTCAGCAGACGAATCAAGGCTTTTGGACATCCAGTGCAAAGAATGAATTTGGCGACGGGGTTCCGGCTACACACAGAACCATCCGCGCAGGCAGTAAAAAGCGGAAAAAAACGCTGGGCATTATAAGCACTTTTCTGCTGGGGGCGTCATTTGCGCTTCTGTCAAGACGGGGTGAAGGAACGCAATGCGTATTACAGAGTCCGTAACTCACGGAAAGTCATAGGGAATTGGTAGTGCTGGGACTCTTCAATAAAAAGACCAATACGTTACTGGGGATCGACATCAGCTCTACGTCAGTGAAGCTGCTGGAACTGAGCCGTCAGGGTGATCGCTACCGGGTCGAGGCGTACGCGGTAGAGCCATTGCCGGTCAACGCCGTGGTCGAAAAGAACATCGCCGAGCTTGAAGGCGTCGGCCAGGCCCTGAGCCGGGTGCTGGTCAAGGCGCGCACCGGGCTCAAAAGCGTGGCGGTCGCGGTGGCCGGTTCCGCCGTGATCACCAAAGTCATCGAAATGGACGCCGGGCTGACCGACGACGAACTGGAAAACCAGCTCAAGATCGAAGCCGACCAATACATTCCCTATCCGCTGGACGAAGTCGCCATCGATTTCGAAGTCCAGGGCGTTTCGCCGCGCAACCCTGAACGAGTCAACGTGCTGCTGGCAGCTTGTCGCAAGGAAAACGTCGAAGTCCGTGAAGCGGCGCTGGCACTCGCCGGGCTGACTGCGCGGGTCGTTGATGTCGAAGCCTATGCGCTGGAGCGCTCTTTCGGGTTGCTCGCCACGCAACTGGCGGCCACGCAAGAGCGGCTCACTGTCGCCGTCGTCGATATCGGCGCGACCATGACCACCCTTAGCGTCTTGCACAACGGCAAGATCATCTACACCCGCGAACAATTGTTTGGCGGTCGGCAATTGACCGAGGAGATCCAGCGGCGTTATGGCCTCACCCTCGAGCAGGCGGGGCTGGCGAAAAAACAGGGCGGCCTGCCCGATGATTACATCAGCGAGGTCTTGCAGCCGTTTCGAGAGGCGCTGGTCCAGCAGGTGTCGCGCTCGCTGCAGTTCTTCTTCGCTTCCGGGCAATACAACGCGGTCGACCACATTCTGCTGGCTGGCGGCACGGCGTCGGTATCCGGGCTGGATCGGCTGATCGAGCAGCGCCTGAACACGCCAACGCAAGTGGCCAACCCGTTTGCCAACATGGCCTTGAGCAGCAAGGTCAACGCCGGAGCGCTGGCCAGTGACGCGCCGGCCCTGATGATCGCCTGCGGGCTCGCGCTCAGGAGTTTCGACTGATGGCGCGGATCAACCTCCTGCCCTGGCGCGAAGAGCGCCGTGAAGAACGGCGCAAACACTTCCTGCTGGCCTTGATCGGTGTTGTCGTCGGCTCGGTCGGTGCGGTGCTGATTGCCGATCAGGTCATCAGTGCGGCCATTGAGCGGCAAGTGGCGCGCAACGACTACATCGGCAAGCAGATCGCCGTGGTCGACGAACGGATCAGACAGATCAGCGATCTCAAGGCGCGCCGTCAGCAACTGGTCGAACGCATGCGCATCATCCAGGACTTGCAGGGCAACCGGCAGATCAGCGGGCGGATCTTCGATCAACTGGCACGTTCGCTGCCGGACGGGGTGTATTTCACCGACGTGAAGATGGTTGGCAAGACTCTGTCGATCAGTGGTGCTGCAGAATCGAACAACCGGGTCTCCGAGCTGATGCGTAATCTGGATGCCTCCGACTGGTTCGACGCGCCGAGCCTCAATGAGGTGAAAGCGACGACCGCAGGCCAGGTGGATGAGGCCAACACCTTTGAACTGACCGTTCGGCAGACCCAGCCCAAGACCTTGGAGGACGAGCAATGAAGCCGTCCGAATGGCTGGAAAGTCTGCGCGATATCGATTTCAACGACCTCGATACGAGCAACATCGGCTCGTGGCCGGCGGCAGTGAAAGCCATCGCCGGGGCGCTGTTGATGGTGCTGGTATTGGCGTTTGGCTATAACTTTTTCATCAGTGATATGGAAAACCAGCTGGAGGCCAAGCGCGAGGAAGAGGCCGCGCTCAAGGAGCAGTTCGCCAGCAAGGCTCGCCTGTCAGCCAATCTTGAGTTGTACACCCAGCAAATGAAGGAGATGGAAAACACCTTCGGCGTGTTGTTGCGGCAATTGCCCAGTGACACCGAAGTGCCGGGTTTGCTCGAGGACATCACCCGCACTGGCCTGGGCAGTGGTCTGGAGTTTGAAGAGATCAAACTGCTGCCGGAGGTCACTCAGCAGTTCTACATAGAGCTGCCGATTCAGATCACCGTCACCGGCGCCTATCACGACCTCGCGACCTTCGTCAGCGGCGTGGCCGGCCTGCCGCGCATCGTTACCCTGCATGACTTCGAACTGGCGCCTGCAAATAAAGAAGGCGGGCCGAAGTTACGCATGAGCATCCTTGCCAAGACCTACCGGTACAACGACAAGGGGCTGCAGAAATGAGCCCGATTCGTTGTATCGCGTTGTCGATGACGCTGCTTGCGTTGAACGGTTGTGGTGGCAGCGATGACTTCAGTGACCTCGACGCCTACCTGAATGAAGTGCGCCTGCGCCCGGCAGGCAAGATTGAACCAACCCCGACATTCCGGTCTTACCCAACATTCACTTACAGCGCGGCCAACCTGCGCAGTCCGTTCTCGCGACAGGTGCGCGTTGATCTGGCCGGGCAGAAACACGGGTCACGCAACGTCAAACCCGACCCCAACCGGGTCAAGCAATACCTCGAAGGTTTCAACATCGAGCAGTTCGAGATGGTCGGCACGATTGCCAATGCTTCCGGCTCCTTCGCGCTGCTGCGCGGTGCTGGCGGCGTGCATCGGTTGAAAGTCGGCGATTACCTGGGGCGCAACGACGGACGTATCGTCGCCATCAGTGCCACCCAGGTCGATGTGGTCGAAATCGTTCCCGACGGCGAAGGCGCCTGGCTGGAGCGTCCGCGCACCATTCCTTTGAAAGAGCACTCATAGTGGAAGTCGAACAATGAACAGGATTTTCTCCACCCTCGGTTTTTCGCTATGGATAGCGCTGATGTCGCCGATGGTACTCGCGGCCAATCTGAAGACGCTGGATGTGGCAGCGTTGCCGGGTGATCGCGTCGAGCTGAAGTTGTCGTTCGACGGCCCGCCGCCGCAACCCAAGGGCTACACCACTGAATCGCCGGCGCGGATCGCCCTGGATCTGCCCGGTGTCGCCAGTCAGTTGGCCAGCAAGAATCTTGATCTGGGCAGTGGCAATGCGCGCACGGCCACGGTGGTCGAGGCCAAGGATCGGACTCGGTTGATCGTCAGCCTCACGCAACTGGCGCCTTACAACACGCGGGTCGAAGGCAATAACCTGTTCGTGGTGGTCGGTCAGGGCGCACCGGCAGCGGCGCCGCGTCCTGCTGCCGTTGCACCTCGTGCTACTGCTAAAGCGGTTGCGCCCGCCAAGGCCTTTGTGCCGAAAAACCGGGCGATTCGCGGTGTGGACTTCCAGCGCGGTACGGCAGGTGAAGGCAATGTCGTCATCGACCTGTCCGACCCGACCATTGCCCCGGATATCCAGGAGCATGACGGCAAGATCATCCTCAGCTTTGCCCGCACGCAGTTGCCGGACAAGCTGCGGGTGCGCCTTGACGTCAAGGATTTCGCCACCCCGGTGCAGTTCGTCAATGCCGGAGTGACCGCTGATCGCACGGTTATTACCGTTGAACCCAGTGGTACTTACGAGTACTCGACCTTCCAGACCGACAACAAACTGACCGTCAGCGTCCGCCCTATGACGGTCGATGACCTGCAAAAGCGCAACGCCGATCGTCAGGCTTACGTCGGCGAAAAGCTTTCGCTGAATTTCCAGGACATTGATGTGCGCTCGGTGCTGCAACTGATCGCCGACTTCACCAACCTCAACCTTGTCGCCAGCGACACGGTGCAGGGTGGCATCACTTTGCGCCTGCAAAACGTGCCGTGGGATCAGGCGCTGGATCTGGTGCTGAAAACCAAAGGTCTGGATAAACGCAAGATCGGCAACGTGCTGCTGGTGGCTCCCGCCGATGAAATCGCTGCCCGCGAGCGCCAGGAACTGGAGTCGCAGAAGCAGATTGCCGAGCTGGCGCCGTTGCGCCGTGAACTGCTGCAAGTGAACTACGCGAAGGCGGCGGACATCGCCAAGCTGTTCCAGTCGGTGACCAGTGCCGAGGCTAAAATCGATGAGCGCGGTTCGATTACCGTCGATGAGCGAACCAACAACATCATTGCCTACCAGACTCAGGATCGTCTCGACGAACTGCGGCGGATCGTGGCGCAGCTGGATATTCCGGTGCGTCAGGTGATGATCGAGGCGCGGATCGTCGAGGCTAACGTCGATTACGACAAAAGCCTGGGCGTACGCTGGGGCGGGTCGATCCAGAACAAGGGTAACTGGAACACTTCGGGCGTCAGTAATGGCTCATCGACCACCATCGGCACACCAGGCAGCACCAGCACCAACTCGCCGTTCGTCGACATGGGGACCGTGGGTAATACCTCGGGGATCGGCATTGCCTTCATCACTGACAATGTCTTGCTCGATCTCGAGCTGACAGCGATGGAGAAAACCGGCAACGGTGAAATCGTCTCGCAGCCGAAAGTGGTCACCTCCGACAAGGAAACCGCAAAAATCCTCAAAGGCACCGAGATTCCTTATCAGGAAGCCAGCTCAAGCGGCGCGACGTCGGTGTCGTTCAAGGAGGCCTCGCTGTCACTGGAAGTCACCCCGCAGATCACCCCCGACAACCGCATCATCATGGAGGTCAAGGTCACCAAGGACGAACCGGATTACCTGAACAAAGTGCAGGATGTGCCGCCGATCAAGAAAAACGAGGTCAACGCCAAGGTGCTGGTCAACGACGGCGAAACCATCGTGATTGGCGGTGTTTTCTCAAATACTCAAAGCAAGGTCGTAGATAAGGTGCCATTTCTTGGCGATGTGCCGTATCTTGGCCGCCTTTTCCGGCGTGATGTGGTTTCGGAGAAAAAATCCGAGCTGCTGGTATTTCTCACACCACGTATCATGAATAACCAGGCGATTGCTGTGAGTCGTTGATTCTGTGCGAAATTTGATTCTTGTAGGACCGATGGGTGCTGGTAAAAGCACCATCGGCCGGTTACTGGCCAAAGAGCTGCGCCTGCCGTTCAAAGATTCCGACAAGGAAATTGAGCTGCGCACGGGCGCCAATATCCCGTGGATCTTCGACAAGGAAGGCGAACCCGGCTTTCGTGACCGTGAGCAGGCGATGATCGCCGAGCTGTGCGCGTTCGATGGCGTGGTGTTGGCGACCGGCGGTGGTGCAGTCATGCGCGATGCCAATCGCAAAGCCCTGCATGAGGGCGGGCGAGTGGTGTATCTGCACGCCTCCGTCGAGCAGCAGGTCGGCCGCACTTCGCGTGACCGCAATCGACCGTTGCTGCGCACTGCCAATCCGGAGAAAACCCTGCGCGACCTGCTGGCGATTCGTGATCCGCTCTATCGGGAAATCGCCGATCTGGTGGTGGAAACCGACGAACGGCCGCCACGCATGGTCGTACTCGATATTCTCGATCGTCTGGCGCAGTTGCCTCCCCGTTAAAGCATCGCTCGAAATGCGCTATCCTCGGCGTCCTGTCACAGCCCGCCGAGGTTGTGGCGGATGGCGTGCGAGCGGCGTCATACCCGCTATAGGCCGCAGATAACCAATAATTCAGGGCAGGACGCCTGCTTCCATCTTCACTGTGGGGACACATGCAGACACTCAAGGTCGATCTAGGCGAGCGCAGCTACCCGATTCATATTGGCGAAGGTTTGTTGGATCAGCCCGAGTTGCTGGCACCGCATATTCATGGGCGGCAGGTGGCAATCATCTCCAACGAGACCGTTGCGCCGCTCTATCTCGAACGTCTGACTCGCAGCCTGGCGCAGTACTCGGTGATCTCCGTGGTGCTGCCGGACGGCGAAGCCTTCAAGAACTGGGAAACCCTGCAACTGATCTTCGACGGTCTGCTGACCGCCCGTCATGATCGCCGCACCACAGTGATCGCCCTCGGCGGCGGTGTGATCGGCGACATGGCCGGTTTCGCCGCTGCCTGTTACCAGCGCGGCGTCGACTTCATCCAGATTCCCACCACATTGCTGTCCCAGGTCGATTCGTCGGTGGGCGGCAAGACCGGCATCAACCATCCGCTGGGCAAGAACATGGTCGGCGCGTTCTATCAGCCGAACGTGGTGCTGATCGATACGGCGTCCCTGAAAACCCTGCCAGAGCGCGAGCTGTCCGCCGGTCTGGCCGAAGTCATCAAGTACGGTCTGATCTGCGATGAGCCGTTCCTGACCTGGCTCGAAGACAACGTCGATGCCCTGCGGGCGCTGGATCAGAAAGCCCTGACTTACGCGATCGAGCGCTCTTGCGCAGCCAAGGCTGCGGTGGTCGGTGCCGATGAGAAGGAAACCGGGGTGCGCGCCACGCTCAACCTCGGCCACACCTTCGGCCACGCCATCGAGACCCACATGGGCTATGGTGTCTGGTTGCACGGGGAAGCGGTCGCGGCTGGCACCGTGATGGCGCTGGAGATGTCCGCGCGGCTCGGCTGGATCAGCGAGCAGGAGCGTGATCGCGGTATTCGTCTGTTCCAGCGCGCTGGCCTGCCGGTGGTGCCGCCAACTGAAATGACCGAAGCCGATTTTCTTCAACACATGGCAATCGACAAAAAAGTGATCGACGGTCGTCTGCGCCTGGTGCTGCTGCGCCGGATGGGCGAAGCGGTAGTGACCGACGATTATCCGAAAGAGGTTCTACAGGCCACGCTGGGAGCGGATTACCGCGCCCTGGCTCAGCTTAAAGGTTAATAAGATTCCGATGACTAGTTTGCATGCCGACGAGGCGTTTCTCGGCCATTTCCAGTTAAGTCACGACCCGTTCGCGCCACGCGTTCCGGGTTTCAAGTTCTTCCCGGCCCAGCGCAAGCCGGTGCTGGGTCAACTGCATCACTTGGCGCGTTACAGCCAGTTGTTGTTGGTGGTCACTGGTCCTCAGGGTAGCGGCAAGACTTTGCTGCGTCAGGCCTTGGTCGCCAGCACCAACAAGCAATCGGTGCAGAGCGTGGTGGTTTCCGCCCGTGGCGCCGGCGATGCAGCCGGTGTGCTGCGCCAAGTGGCGCAGGCGCTGAACGTTGCTCAGGCCGAAGTGGGCGCGATTCTGGATCAGGTGGTGCAACTTGCGCTGACCGGCCAGGAAGTCTATCTACTGGTAGATGACGCCGAGCAGCTCGACGAATCCGCTCTGGAAGCGCTGATGGCGTTGGGTGCCGGCGCACCGGAAGGTCGCCCGCACGTGTTCCTGTTCGGCGAGTCGTCGCTGATCGCTCAGCTCGAGGCTTTGCACCTTGAGGAAGAGCGGTTCCACGTCATCGAATTGCAGCCGTACACCGAAGAAGAGACCCGCGAGTATCTCGACCAACGGCTCGAAGGTGCAGGCCGGGGTGTCGAACTTTTCACCGCGGATCAGATCTCTGATATTCACGAAAGTGCCGAGGGTTGGCCGGGCAATATCAACCAGGTCGCTCGCGATGCTCTGATCGAAGTCATGATTGCCAGCCGCTCAGCGGTCAAGCGTCCAAGTATGGGGTTCAACATGCCGAAGAAACACGTATTGGCGATTTCCGCCGTCGTTGTGGTCGCGGTCGCCGCCGCCTGGCTGATGCCGGGTCGCAACAAGGCGCCGACCACCGGTGCACCGGCCAATGAACAGGCACAGTTGCCATTGGGCCAGGGCGCAGCCAATGGCGGCGCGCCGAACGTCGAGTTCGCCGGTAATACACAGCCGATGCCGTTGCCGCTGGTCGGCAACTCTCAGCCAGTGATGCGCGGCCCGCTGGCCGAAGCGGCCGGTGGCATTACCGAAGGCGACGATGGTGTGCCGCTGGAAGGTTCCAGCGATACCCCGCCGACCGTCACCACTTCCGCACCGCCTGCGGGCGTTCCGGCCGGTCCTGCACCGACTCCGGTTCCATTGCCAGCCGCCAAGCCGACGCCGGCGCCGACGCAAGTTGCCACCGCCAAGCCTGCTCCGGCCGCGCCAGTCGCCAAACCTGCTCCAGCGCCAGCCAAGCCAGCCGCTGCTGCCAAACCGGCCGAGAAGCCGGTGACCGTCGCCAAGGCTGCCGGTGGCAGCTGGTACGCGGGTCAGCCGACCGGCAACTACGTGGTACAGATCCTCGGCACCAGCTCTGAAGCCACTGCGCAAAACTTCGTCAAAGAGCAGGGCGGCGAGTACCGTTATTTCAAGAAAGTGCTCAACGGCAAACCTCTCTATGTGATCACCTACGGCA
This sequence comes from Pseudomonas sp. MC6, assembly GCF_054790575.1. NCBI lineage: Bacteria > Pseudomonadati > Pseudomonadota > Gammaproteobacteria > Pseudomonadales > Pseudomonadaceae > Pseudomonas > Pseudomonas sp. MC6. Next base: position 4,581,036 of record NZ_CP186504.1, on the reverse strand, counting down.
ACTTTGCCAATCGTGATGCAGCCGTTTCTGCCATCAAGGCCTTGCCAGCGAAGGTTCAGGCTGGTAAACCTTGGCCTCGCACTGTCGCCAGCGTCCAACAGGAACTGGCAACAACTCGCTGAAGATTCGGCGGCCTTACCCAGGCCGCCTCTCCAAGCACCTCAAAATTTCTACGAGTGCGCGCTTCCTTCCAGGTCGCGTGCCTTGTGGTGTCTGCGTCACAGTAGTCTTTGAGTCGTTGCGGTCAAAATTAAAAAAGTTTTGACTAGCACAGCAGATCGCTTTAAACCTTTCACAAATGCGACATGAATTTGCGACATTTCGTCGTCAAATTTGTGAGCCTCTGTGTCGCTGTGTACAATGACCACCCTTTTGCCCCTGCTAAGCTGGCGTACGTTCGGCGCGGGATGCAAGTGGTTGAATTGAAAAGAAATTTGCCTCGAAAAGAGGCAGCCTGGTGAGAAAGTGTCTATGAAAGCAGGTCTGTACCAACCAGATGAATTCAAGGATAACTGCGGTTTCGGCCTGATAGCCCATATGCAGGGCGAGCCCAGTCATACCCTTTTGCAAACGGCCATCGAGGCCCTGACCTGCATGACCCACCGCGGTGGGATTAATGCCGACGGCAAGACCGGTGACGGTTGCGGTCTGCTGATTCAAAAACCTGACGCGTTCCTGCGAGCCATTGCCCAGGAAACCTTCAGCGTCGAACTGCCCAAGCAATATGCAGTGGGCATGGTCTTCTTCAACCAGGATCCGGCCAAGGCCGAAGCCGCTCGCGAAAACATGAACCGCGAGATCCTCGCTGAAGGCCTGCAACTGATCGGCTGGCGCAAAGTGCCAATCGACACCAGCGTCCTCGGCCGCCTCGCTCTTGAGCGCCTGCCGCAGATCGAGCAGGTGTACATCGGCGGTGAAGGCCTGAGCGATCAGGACATGGCCGTGAAGCTGTTCAGTGCACGTCGTCGTTCGTCGGTGGCCAACGCCGTCGACTCCGACCACTACATCTGCAGCTTTTCGCACAAGACCATCATCTATAAAGGCCTGATGATGCCGGCCGACCTGGCTGCGTTTTATCCGGACCTGAGCGACGAGCGCCTGCAAACCGCGATCTGCGTGTTCCACCAGCGCTTCTCCACCAACACCCTGCCGAAATGGCCGCTGGCCCAGCCATTCCGCTTCCTCGCCCACAACGGCGAGATCAACACCATCACCGGTAACCGCAACTGGGCACAGGCCCGTCGGACCAAGTTCAGCAACGATCTGATGGATCTGGAAGAGCTCGGCCCGCTGGTCAACCGTGTCGGTTCCGACTCTTCGAGCATGGACAACATGCTCGAGCTGATGGTCACCGGTGGCATCGACCTGTTCCGTGGCGTGCGGATGATCATTCCGCCGGCGTGGCAGAACGTCGAAACCATGGACCCGGATCTGCGTGCGTTCTACGAGTACAACTCGATGCACATGGAGCCGTGGGACGGCCCGGCCGGCGTGGTCATGACCGACGGTCGTTACGCGGTGTGCCTGCTCGACCGTAACGGTCTGCGCCCGGCGCGCTGGGTCACCACCACCAACGGTTTCATCACCCTCGCCTCGGAAATCGGCGTGTGGGATTACAAGCCGGAAGACGTGATTGCCAAAGGTCGTGTCGGCCCTGGCCAGATCTTCGCCGTGGACACCGAAACCGGGCAGATCCTCGACACCGATGCGATCGACAACCGTCTGAAGTCCCGTCATCCGTACAAGCAATGGCTGCGCAAGAACGCCCTGCGCATTCAGGCGACCATGGAAGACAACGACCACGGTTCGGCTTTTTACGACGTCGATCAGCTCAAGCAATACATGAAGATGTATCAGGTCACGTTCGAAGAGCGCGATCAGGTCCTGCGTCCACTCGGCGAGCAAGGCTACGAAGCCGTGGGCTCGATGGGCGACGACACGCCGATGGCCGTGCTGTCGCAACGTGTGCGCACGCCGTACGACTATTTCCGCCAGCAGTTCGCGCAGGTCACCAACCCGCCGATCGACCCGCTGCGTGAAGCGATCGTGATGTCGCTGGAAATCTGCCTCGGTGCCGAGCGCAACATTTTCCAGGAATCGCCGGAACACGCTTCGCGCGTGATCCTTAGCTCGCCAGTGATCTCGCCGGCCAAGTGGCGTTCGCTGATGAACCTCGACCGCCCGGGCTTCGAGCGGCAGATCATCGACCTCAACTACGATGAAAGCGTTGGCCTTGAAGCGGCGATCCGCAATGTCGCCGATCAGGCTGAAGAAGCCGTGCGCGCCGGTCGTACTCAGATCGTCCTGAGCGACCGTCATATCGCCCCGGGCAAACTGCCGATCCACGCATCCCTGGCGACCGGTGCCGTGCACCACCGCCTGACCGAAAAAGGCCTGCGTTGCGATTCCAACATCCTCGTTGAAACCGCGACCGCCCGTGACCCGCATCACTTCGCGGTGCTGATCGGTTTCGGCGCCTCGGCGGTTTATCCGTTCCTGGCCTACGAAGTGCTGGGCGACCTGATCCGTACCGGTGAAGTGCTGGGCGACCTCTATGAGGTGTTCAAGAACTACCGCAAAGGCATCACCAAAGGTCTGCTGAAGATCCTGTCGAAGATGGGTATCTCGACCATTGCTTCGTATCGTGGTGCGCAGCTGTTCGAGGCCATCGGCCTGTCCGAAGAAGTTTGCGACCTGAGCTTCCGTGGCGTGCCGAGCCGCATCAAGGGTGCGCGTTTCGTCGACATCGAAGCCGAGCAGAAAGCACTGGCCAGCGAAGCCTGGAGTCCGCGCAAGCCGATCCAGCAGGGCGGTCTGCTGAAGTTCGTCCACGGTGGCGAATATCACGCCTACAACCCGGACGTGGTCAACACCCTGCAAGCCGCTGTGCAGCAGGGCGACTACGCCAAGTTCAAGGAATACACCTCGCTGGTGGACAACCGTCCGGTGTCGATGATCCGCGACCTGTTCAAGGTCAAGACCCTCGACACGCCGCTGGACATCAGTGAAATCGAGCCGCTGGAATCGGTGCTCAAGCGCTTCGACTCCGCCGGTATCTCGCTGGGCGCACTGTCGCCGGAAGCTCACGAAGCCCTGGCCGAAGCCATGAACCGCCTCGGTGCGCGTTCGAACTCCGGCGAAGGTGGTGAAGATCCGGCGCGTTACGGCACCATCAAGAGCTCGAAAATCAAGCAGGTTGCGACTGGCCGTTTCGGGGTAACTCCGGAATACCTGGTCAACGCCGAAGTGCTGCAGATCAAGGTCGCCCAAGGCGCCAAACCGGGCGAGGGCGGGCAACTGCCGGGCGGTAAGGTCAACGGTTTGATCGCCAAGCTGCGTTACGCAGTGCCAGGCGTGACCCTTATTTCGCCACCGCCGCACCACGATATCTATTCGATCGAAGACTTGTCGCAGCTGATTTTTGACTTGAAACAGGTCAACCCGAAAGCGCTGGTTTCGGTGAAGCTGGTGGCTGAAGCGGGCGTCGGCACCATCGCCGCCGGTGTGGCCAAGGCCTATGCGGACTTGATCACCATCTCCGGCTACGACGGTGGCACCGGTGCTTCGCCACTGACTTCGATCAAATACGCGGGCGCACCGTGGGAACTCGGCCTCGCCGAAACCCACCAGACCCTGCGCGGTAACGACCTGCGTGGCAAAGTCCGGGTGCAGACCGACGGCGGCCTGAAAACCGGCCTCGACGTGATCAAGGCTGCAATTCTTGGCGCTGAAAGCTTCGGCTTCGGTACCGCGCCGATGATCGCGCTGGGCTGCAAATACCTGCGTATCTGCCACCTGAACAACTGCGCCACCGGCGTTGCGACTCAGAACGAGAAGCTGCGCAAGGATCACTACATCGGTACCGTCGACATGGTGGTGAACTTCTTCACCTACGTCGCCGAAGAAACCCGTGAGTGGTTGGCCAAGCTCGGCGTACGCTCCCTCGAAGAGCTGATCGGTCGTACCGATCTGCTGGAAATCCTCGAAGGCCAGACCGCCAAGCAAAATCACCTGGACCTGACGCCGCTGTTGGGCAGCGATCACATCCCGGCGGACAAACCACAGTTCTGTGGCGTTGAGCGCAACCCGCCGTTCGACCAGGGCCTGCTGGCCGAGAAAATGGTCGAGATGGCCTCGTCGGCGATCAACGACATGAGCGGCGCCGAGTTCGATCTGGACATCTGCAACTGCGACCGTTCGATCGGCGCGCGGATCTCCGGCGAAATCGCGCGCAAGCACGGCAACCAGGGCATGGCGAAAGCGCCGATCACCTTCCGCTTCAAGGGCACTGCCGGTCAGAGCTTCGGTGTGTGGAACGCCGGCGGTCTGAACATGTACCTCGAAGGCGACGCCAACGACTACGTCGGCAAAGGCATGACCGGTGGCAAGCTGACCATCGTGCCGCCGAAGGGCAGCGTTTACAAAACTCAGGAAAGCGCCATCATCGGCAATACCTGCCTGTACGGCGCCACGGGCGGCAAGCTGTTCGCCGCCGGCACCGCAGGCGAGCGTTTCGCCGTGCGTAACTCCGGTGCCCACACGGTTGTGGAAGGCACTGGCGATCACTGCTGTGAGTACATGACCGGTGGTTTCGTCTGCGTTCTGGGCAAGACCGGTTACAACTTCGGCTCTGGCATGACCGGTGGTTTCGCCTACGTGCTCGATCAGGACAACACCTTCGTTGACCGGGTCAACCACGAACTGGTGGAAATCCAGCGGATCAGCGGCGAGGCGATGGAAGCCTATCGCAGCCACCTGCAAAACGTGCTGAACGAGTACGTCGCGGAAACCGACAGCGAGTGGGGTCGTGAACTCGCCGAAAACCTCGATGACTACTTGCGCCGTTTCTGGCTGGTCAAACCGAAGGCGGCGAGTTTGAAATCTCTGCTCTCCAGTACTCGTGCGAGTCCGCAATAACGGCGCAGCTGCAAGCCACTGGCTTCAAGCGGCAAGCTGGAGCCAGTGCGCGCTGTAACGGACTAATGTGATTTTCTTGCAGCTTGAAGCTTGTAGCTTGGAGCTGTCGTGTAAGAGGTTTTGAAGATGGCCGAACGTCTCAGTAACGACTTTCAATTCATCGATGTCGGGCGCAAAGATCCGAAGAAGAAACTGTTGCGTCAACGCAAGAAAGAGTTCGTCGAAATCTACGAACCGTTCAAACCCCAGCAGTCGGCCGATCAGGCCCACCGCTGTCTGGGTTGCGGCAACCCGTATTGCGAATGGAAGTGCCCGGTGCACAACTTCATTCCCAACTGGTTGAAGCTGGTGGCCGAGGGCAACATCCTCCAGGCCGCCGAACTGTCGCACCAGACCAACACCCTGCCGGAAGTCTGCGGTCGGGTCTGTCCGCAGGATCGTCTGTGCGAGGGTGCCTGCACCCTTAACGACGGCTTCGGCGCGGTGACCATCGGTTCGGTCGAGAAGTACATCACCGACACCGCGTTCGCGATGGGCTGGCGCCCGGACATGTCCAAGGTCAAACCGACCGGCAAGCGTGTCGCGATCATCGGCGCGGGCCCGGCGGGCCTGGGTTGTGCCGACGTGCTGGTACGCGGCGGCGTGACCCCGGTGGTGTTCGACAAGAACCCGGAAATCGGTGGCTTGCTGACCTTCGGCATCCCCGAGTTCAAGCTTGAGAAGACCGTGCTGAGCAATCGCCGCGAAGTCTTCACCGGCATGGGCATCGAGTTCCGTCTGAATACCGAAGTCGGCAAAGACGTGACCATGGAACAACTGCTCGCCGAATACGATGCGGTGTTCATGGGCATGGGCACCTACACCTACATGAAGGGCGGTTTTGCCGGTGAGGATCTGCCGGGCGTGTATGACGCGCTGGACTTCCTGATCGCCAACGTCAATCGCAACCTGGGCTTTGAAAAGTCGCCGGAAGATTTCGTCGACATGAAAGGCAAGAAGGTTGTGGTGCTGGGCGGCGGCGACACGGCGATGGACTGCAACCGTACCTCGATCCGTCAGGGTGCCAAATCGGTGACCTGCGCTTATCGTCGTGACGAAGCGAACATGCCCGGCTCGCGCAAAGAGGTGAAGAACGCCAAGGAAGAAGGCGTGAAATTCCTCTACAACCGCCAGCCGATCGCCATCGTCGGTGAAGACAAGGTTGAAGGTGTGAAAGTGGTCGAGACCCGTCTCGGCGAACCGGACGCCCGTGGCCGTCGCAGCCCTGAGCCGATCCCGGGCTCCGAAGAGATCATCCCGGCTGACGCCGTGGTCATCGCTTTCGGCTTCCGCCCGAGCCCGGCGCCGTGGTTCGAACAGTTCGAAATCCAGACCGACAGCCAGGGCCGCGTTGTCGCGCCTGAGCAAGGTCAGTACAAGCACCAGACCAGCAACCCGAAAATCTTCGCCGGTGGCGACATGGTGCGCGGTTCCGACCTGGTGGTGACGGCGATCTTCGAAGGCCGCAACGCCGCCGAAGGGATCCTCGATTACCTGGGCGTCTGATTACATTTCAATCTGAAATGCGATCAAAAATGTGGGAGCGAGCTTGCTCGCGAAAGCGGTCTATCAGCCAACTGCAATGTTGGATGTGCCGGCCCTTTCGCGAGCAAGCTCGCTCCCACAGTTGTTTCCTGGTGCTGCAAAATCAGCATTCCAGCGCAATAAATTGACCCGATAGACAAAAGGCTGACCTGCATCCGTGCCTTTTGCGTCGCGCTCTGAGAAAATGCCCGCACTTTTTTTCCGGATGCCGACATGACTGCCCTGAAGAACGACCGTTTCCTCCGCGCCCTGCTCAAGCAACCCGTAGACGTCACCCCGGTGTGGATGATGCGCCAGGCCGGCCGCTACCTGCCGGAATACCGCGCCAGCCGCGCCCAGGCCGGTGATTTCATGAGCCTGTGCATGAATCCGGAATTCGCCTGCGAAGTCACGATGCAACCGCTCGACCGTTATCCACAACTGGACGCGGCGATTCTGTTTTCCGACATCCTCACCATCCCCGATGCCATGGGCCAAGGCTTGTATTTCGAGACCGGTGAAGGTCCCCGCTTCAAGAAAGTCGTCAGCACCCTCGCTGATATCGAAGCCTTGCCGATCCCGGATCCGCACAAAGACCTCGGCTATGTGATGGACGCTGTCAGCACCATCCGTCGCGAGCTGAACGGCCGTGTGCCGTTGATCGGTTTCTCCGGCAGCCCGTGGACCTTGGCGACCTACATGGTTGAAGGCGGCTCGTCGAAAGACTTCCGCAAGACCAAAGCGATGCTCTACGACAACCCGCAAGCCATGCACCTGCTGCTGGATAAACTGGCGCAGTCGGTGACCTCGTACCTCAACGGCCAGATCATGGCCGGCGCGCAAGCGGTGCAGATCTTCGACACCTGGGGCGGCAACCTGTCGGCGGCGGCGTATCAGGAGTTCTCGCTGGCCTACATGAAGAAAATCGTCAGCGGCCTGATCCGCGAAAACGATGGACGCAAAGTGCCGGTGATCCTCTTCACCAAAAACGGTGGCCTGTGGCTGGAAAGCATCGCCGACGCCGGCGCCGACGCACTGGGCCTGGACTGGACTTGCGACATCGGTAACGCCCGCGCCCGCGTTGGCGACAAGGTTGCCCTGCAAGGCAACATGGACCCGACCGTGCTCTACGCCAAACCGGAAGCGATCCGCACTGAAGTCGGACGCATTCTGGCCAGCTACGGCAAGGGCAGCGGCCACGTGTTCAACCTCGGCCATGGCATCACGCCTGAGGTTGATCCGGAGCACGCCGGTGCGTTCCTGCGTGCGGTGCATGAGCTGTCGGCGCAGTATCACGAGTGATCGCCACACCATAAAAAACGCCCGGCTAGATGCCGGGCGTTTTTGTTGGCACGATTCAATGTCGGACACAGATCCACTGTGGGAGCGAGCCTGCTCGCGAAAGCGGTGGATCAGCAAACTTTGCATCAACTGACAAAACGCCTTCGCGAGCAGGCTCGCTCCCACCTGGGTCCTGTGTCAGGCTTTGACGCCCTGCAGCGGCGGCAACTTCGCCAGCTTCAATGCGACCAGCAGCGCGATCAGCAACAGCGCACCAATAAACAGGCCTATGCCATTCCACCCGCCCAAATGCCAGAACACCCCACCCGCCGTGCCGGCAATGCTCGACCCGGCGTAATAACTGAACAGGTACAACGATGACGCCTGACCCTTGGCCTTGGTCGCCCGCCGCCCGATCCAGCTGCTCGCCACCGAGTGCGCGCCAAAGAAGCCAAAGGTGAAAATCAACATGCCGACAATCACCAGCGGCAGCGGCGTAAACATTGTCAACGCAAGACCCGCAAACATCAGCGCAATGGTCGCCCACAGCACTTTGCGTCGCCCCAGTTTGTCCGCCAGCGAACCAATCTTCGCCGAGCTGTAGATCCCCGACAGATACACCACCGACAACAATCCAACAAACACCTGATCAAGGTTGTACGGCGCGGCCAGCAAGCGATAACCGATGTAGTTGAACAGCGTGACAAACGCGCCCATCAACACGAATGCCTCCAGAAACAGCAACGGCAGACCGGCATCGCGAAAGTGCATGGTGAAGCCGTCAAGCAAGCTGCGCGGATGCAGCGAACGTGAGCGGAAGTTGCGCGATTCGGGCAGGATCTTCCAGAAAACCGCTGCGGCAATCATCGCCAGACCACCGATCACCAGCATCGCCGTGTGCCAGCTGACGAAGTCGATCAACACGCCGGTGATCAAACGTCCGCTCATCCCGCCAATCGCATTTCCGCCAATGTACAAACCCATCGCCAGACCAATGTGTTGCGGATGGATCTCTTCGCTCAGATAAGTCATCGCTACCGCCGCCAGCCCGCTCAGCGACAGCCCGATCAGCGCACGCATGATCAGCACGCCTTCCCAGCTCGGCATCATTGCACTGGCCATGGTGCACAGCGCTGCCGCGAACAGCGCGGTCACCATCACCGGTTTGCGCCCGACCCGATCAGAAATCGGCCCGGTGATCAGCAGGCCGATGGCGAGCATGCCGGTGGCCACCGAGAGAATCAGGCTGCTCTGCGCCGCGTTGATTCCATACTCGTGGGACAGCAGCGGCATCATCGGCTGCACGCAATACAGCAGGGCAAACGTCGCGAAGCCGCCGCTGAACAGCGCCAGCACCGTGCGCATGAACATCGGCGTGCCTTTTTCGATGTAGATCTCTTGCAGCTCGGCGACGACATCGTCCGCCGCAGCAGGCGGGACTTCATGGGCTAGGGGCGCGACAGCAGTTTTCACTTCAGACCTCGGAGGGCACGGCCAGGCAGGCAATGAAAAAATCATATAGCTGGCTAATGTTTCTATCCAATATATTGTTCGACCTGTTTGATAGCTTTAACGACCTAATGGGGTTTCCATGGAATTGCGTCATCTGCGCTACTTCATCGCCGTCGCCGAAGAGCTGCATTTTGGCCGTGCCGCACAAGTGCTGGGTATCTCGCAGCCGCCGCTGAGCCAGCAGATTCAGGCGCTGGAGCAGGAGGTCGGTGCGCGGTTGTTCGAGCGCACCAATCGTCGGGTCGAGCTGAGTGAGGCCGGGCGGTTGTTTCTCGAAGAGGCGCGGCTGGTGCTGGCGCAGGTTGATAAAGCAGCGGACGTCGCCCGACGTGCGCAACTCGGTGAACTGGGCGAGTTGAAGATTGGTTTCACCTCGTCGGCACCGTTCAACTCGACCATTCCCCAAGCGATCTTTGCCTTTCGCCAGCGTTTTCCGGCGGTGCACCTCAACCTTCGTGAGATGAGCAGCACGCAAGTCGCCGAGGGCCTGGTGGATGAGTCGATCGAGGTCGGCATCATGCGCCCGCTTGGGTTGCCGGATTCGCTCAGCGTGGTGGAGTTGATGCGTGAGCCGCTGGTCGCCGTGCTCGGTTCCAAGCATCCACTGGCCCAGGGATCGGAGGAGGGCTTGTTCCTCTCGGCGCTGGCGCTGGAGCCGTTCGTGTTCTTTCCGCGCAGCTACGGCAGCGGGCTGTATGCGCAATTGCTGAGCCTGGCGCGCGATGCCGGGTTCAGCCCGCACTTCGCCCAAGAGGCGGGGGAGGCGATGACCATCATCGGTCTGGTCGCAGCGGGGTTGGGGGTTTCGGTACTGCCGGCGTCCTATCAGCGGATGCGCATCGATGGCGTGGTCTACCGACCGTTGCTCGATCCGGAAGCGGTGTCGGCGGTGTGGCTGGTGCAGCGCAAGGATCAGAAATCGCCAATGGCCAAGGCGTTCGTAGATTTGCTCACGCGCAAAGTCGAGTCCGCTTAAAAGATCGCAGCCTTCGGCAACTCCTACAGGGAAACGCGAATTCCATTGTAGGAGCTGCCGAAGGCTGCGATCTTTTGATCTTGCCGTTAGGGCAACCGCACCAAATCCCCCTTCAACGCCACCCGCGTGACAAAAATCCCTGCCCGGCATTCATACGTATTCAAATCCTTGCGCACATGCTGGTCGTAATAGCTGACGATATTGACCACCGCATTCGCCCCGACCCGTTTGGCATCGGCCTGCAACTTGATCAGATTCGACTGCAACACCCACTCGCAGGAGTTGTGGTCACTCTTGTTGAAGCCATTGGTCTTCAAATCACTGACCACCCCGCTGCGCAATAACTGCTGAGTCCCCTGCGGTCCATTGCCGAGCAGATAGAACTTCACACTGCCATCCAGCCGTCCGGCGCGAATCGCGTCCGACAGCACGGTTTCGAAGGGCATGTACATCAAGTTGGTGGCGTGGCTGGCGCTGGGCAGTAGCGCGAAAAGCGCAGCGGCGATCAGGGCTTTCACTTGCATGGTCATCTCCTTGACGGTGAAAGAGAACCGCGAGTGCAGGGCTGATAGGCTCGCCGTTCCATCAGGCGCGGTGCGACGGCCTGTCCGGACGAGTGTAGAGCTGAAATGAGCAGGGCGCCGAATGGCGCCCTTTGTCGTTTCTGCAATCCCATCAATCCACGTGCGCCAAGTCCCCGCGCAGCGCCACGCTCGACACCACCAGCCCGGCACGGCACTGGAATTTCTCAGTGTCCTTGTACAGATCACGCTGGTCGACGCTGGCGATGTTGATCACCGCGTTGGCGTCGGCTTTTTTTGCGGCGTTCTGCAGAGTCGCCAGGGCCGATTGCAGGGCCCAGAAGCAGGCGTCTTCGTTGGATTTGTTCGAGCCGTTGGTTTTGCGGCTGCTGCTCACGGTGTCGAGTTTGCGCACTTGCTTGGGCAGGGTTTCGCCAGCCAGGTAGAACTTCACGCTGCCGTCGAGCAGGCCGGCGTCGGTGGCGCGTTTGACGCCTTCACGGAAGCTCAGGTAGGTCGGCTCGTCGGCGCCTTGTTTGACGATGCCCAGGTCGTTGACGAACTCGATGTCCGGGTTGATCGACAGCTCTTTGAGCACGTTGTCGCGCAGGCGGTTGACCCAGCGGTTGTAGTTGCCGTGGATCTTGCCGTCCTTGGCATCAAGGCCGTAGCTGCTGCGGTAGTCGATTTCGAACGAAGTCGGCGTGAACGGAATATCGACTTCGGCGTGATGGCGACCGCGTACGGTGATCGCCGCTTTGATCATGCCCGGACGTACCGATTGCACGACCCACTGGCGGTCGTTGAGCGCAGTGACGATCGCGCGGCTCATCTGTTGCTGGGTGAAACCGAGGTTGGGCGAGAACTCTTCCTTGGCGTTGTAAACCGGTTTGCTGGTGCAGCCGCCGAGCACAAAAAACAGTGCCAACAGAGCGGCGATGCGGTGAAACTGAGTCATTCCCTTCACTCCAAAGGTGTTGCGGTCAGTGCCAGCGGCGGAAAATCAACGAGGTGTTGACGCCACCAAAAGCGAAATTGTTGTTCATCACGTAGTCGTGATGCATCTGGCGGAACTCACCGCGCAGGTAATCGAGTTTGCCGCAGTGCGGATCGACCTCGTCGAGGTTGAAGGTGTGCACGTACAGGTCGCGATTCATCATCTCGATGCTGAACCACGACTCCAGCGCGCCGCAGGCGCCGAGGGTGTGGCCGAGGAAGCTCTTCTGCGAGCTGATCGGCATGCGTTCGCCAAACAAACTGCTGGTCGCCAGTGTTTCGGCAATGTCGCCCTGTTCTGTAGCCGTGCCGTGGCCATTTACATAACCGATGGCGTCCGGCGTGAGGCCGGCGTCTTCCAGCGCCAGTTCCATGGCGCGGCGCATGGTCACTTGTTCCGGGCGCGTGGTGTGCTGGCCGTCGGCGTTGCTGCCGAAGCCGACGATCTCGGCGTGGATGTGCGCACCGCGAGCGAGGGCGTGTTCCAGCTCTTCGAGCACGAGCATGCCGCCACCTTCACCGATCACCAGACCATCGCGGCCCTTGTCGTACGGGCGTGGACTGGTCTGTGGCGCATCGTTTTTCAGGCTGGTGGCGTAGAGCGCATCGAAGACCATGGCCTCGGTCGGGCACAGCTCTTCGGCGCCACCGGCGAGCATCAAGGGCAGGCGGCCGAACTTGATCGCCTCGTAGGCGTAACCGATGCCTTGGCTGCCGCTGGTGCAGGCGCTGGACGTCGGGATCAAACGACCGGTGAGGCCAAAGAAGATGCTGATGTTGGCGGCGGTGGTGTGCGGCATCATCCGCACGTAGGAGTTGGCGTTTAGGCCTTCGGCGACCGAGTTGAGCAGCATGTTGCCGAACGCTTTGATCTCATCGGTGCTGCCAGTGGACGAGCCGCACGCGACGCCCATGCGGCCGTCCTTGATCGACTCGTCACCGAGCAAACCGGCGTCCGCCAGGGCTTTTTCCGCCGCACCGACCGCCAGCCGCGACACTCGGCCCATGCTGCGCAATTGCTTGCGCGTCCAGTGCGCGGGCACTGCAAAATCATCGATCGGCCCGGCCAGGCGCGTGTTGAGTTCGCTGAAACGATCCCACTCGTCCATCCGGCGAATGCCGCTGCGGTTAGCCGCGAAGTTGCCGGCGATGGTCTGCCAGTCGCTGCCCAGCGAGGTAATGCCGGCCATGCCGGTGACGACGACGCGCTTCATCAGCACAAGCCTCCGTTGACCGCCAGAACCTGACGGGTGATGTACGAGGCTTCCGCCGACATCAGGAAATTCACCGCACTGGCGACCTCTTCCGGGGTGCCCATGCGTTGTGCGGGGATCATTTTCATCAATTCTTCCACCGGCACGTTTTCGTCGAGCATCGCCGTGTCGATCAGGCCCGGCGCGACGCAGTTAACCGTGATTTTGCGCTTGCCCAGCTCGATCGCCAACGCCTTTGCCGCGCCGATCACCCCGGCCTTGGAGGCGCTGTAGTTGACTTGGCCACGGTTGCCGATCAGCCCCGACACCGAGGTGATGCAGACAATGCGACCCGCGGCGCGACGGCGGATCATCGGCATCATCACCGGGTGCAGAACGTTGTAGAAACCGTCGAGGTTGGTGCGTAAAACTACGTCCCAATCGTCGTCGCTCAGCGCTGGGAACGCACCGTCACGGGTCAGGCCGGCATTCAACACAACACCGTAATAGGCGCCATGGGTTTCGACGTCGGTTTCCAGAATGGTTTTGCAGGTCTCGCGGTCGGCGACGTCGAATTGCAGGATCCGCGCCTTGCGGCCCAGCGCTTCGACTTCAGCCTGAACGGCTTGTGCTTCGGCCATGCCGCTGCGGCAATGCAGGACGATATCGTGCCCGGCCTGCGCCAGACGCAAGGCAATGGCGCGGCCGATGCCACGGCTGGAGCCGGTGACCAGTACGGATTCAGTCATGGTTCGACTCCTGTGTCTGTTGCAGATATTGAGTGACCTGAGGCGGACGGAACACGTTCAGGCGTGCGCTGGCGTGAATGCCGGCGCCGTGTATATGACATTCAAATACGCCCATGCCGTTGTCGTCTTCCAGCGAGCGCAGACCATGAATGGTCAGATCGCTACCGGCGGGAAAGGCTTCGACGTTGCATTCGAACCTGCGCGTGCCGAGCAGGAAACCCAGCTCCACCGGATTGCCTTTGAGTCGCGCGTGGCAACCGGCAAACGCGGCGACGCTCTGTGCCATCAGTTCGACGCCGACCCACGCCGGCAGGCTGCCGTCGGGCAGGCTGAACAAGCCTTCGGGCTTGACCGTGAGGCGGGTGAAGATCTGCTCCTCGTCAAAGCTGAGGATGCTGTCGATCAGAATCATGTCGCCCGCATGGGGCAGCAGTTCGGCGAGCGGCCAGGCCGTCATGGGGCGTCTCCGATAATCAGGCTGACGTTATTGCCGCCGAAGGCAAACGAGTTGCTCATCAGGTAGCGGGGTGCAATGGACGTCAGGCGTTCGCTCGCGGTCACCCAGTTCAGCAGTGGCAACGCGGGATCGGCCTGAGCATCCCAGACGTGTGGCGGCAAGGCGTGGTCGGGGTTTTCGGCGCTCAGGCTCAGCCAGCAGAACGCTGCTTCCAGCGCACCGGCCGCACCGAGGGTGTGGCCGGTCATCGGTTTGGTCGAGGAACAGGCGACGCCTTCGGGAAACAGGATGGCAACCGCCAGGCTTTCCATGGCGTCGTTGTGCTGGGTGGCGGTGCCGTGCAGGTTCAGGTAGTTGATCTGCGTTGCCTGCAGGAGCGCGCGGTTCAAGGCCTTCTGCATCGCTTGCAGGGCGCCGCGCCCGGTCGGTTCAGGGGCGGAAATGTGATGGGCGTCGGAACTGGCGCCGGCGCCGAGCAAGGCAATGGCCGGGCCGTCGCCCTGTTGTTTGCTCATCACGAACAGCACCGCCGCTTCGCCGATATTGATGCCGCTGCGGTTGGCCGAGAACGGATTGCAGCGCTCGTCGGACATCGCTTCGAGTGACGAGAAACCGTTGAGAGTCAGTTTGCACAGGCTGTCGACGCCACCACACAGCACCACGTCGCACAGGCCCAGATCGAGCAAACGCTGAGCGCTCATCAGTGCCCGGGCGCTGGAGGTGCACGCCGTGGAAATCACATAGGCCGGGCCGCTCAGTTGCAGCCAGTCGGCGAGAAAATTGGCCGGGGCGCCGAGTTCCTGTTGCCGATAATCGTATTCTGCCGGGAACTGCTGTTCGCGAATGTAGTGCGCCAGACCACGGCTGGCCTCGTCGATGCCCGAAGTGCTGGTGCCGAGCACCACGCCAATGCGCTCGCGGCCAAAGGTCTGGATCGCTTGATCGATGTCATCGCGAATCTGCAATGCCGCTTCCAGCAACAGCTGATTATTGCGACTGCGCTGATCGGCGAGTTCTGCCGGGATCGGCGCCAGTTCGCCGTGGACGGCGGCCACCGGCAACTCACGCTCCGCCACCCAGCCGGACTCTCGGCGCATGCCCGAGCAGTCGCCGGCGAACAGGTTGCGGGCGATTTCCGACTTGTCGCGACCGAGGGCGCAAATCACCCCGAGGGCATTCAGGTAAGCGGTCATGGCGTCGGTTCACCCAGCGGAGAAACGCGATAGTGCGGGCCTTGAGGCAGGTTCAATTCGAAGCTCAACGGTTGTGCATAACGGATGTCCCAGCGCGCCGGCAGGGCGCGTTGCTGGCCCTGCTGCAGTGCGGCGGGGTAATTGCGCAGCAGCTCGCCGGACGGGGTCAGGGCGAACAACAGCGCGGCAAACAGCTCTCGGGCTTCGGGGTTCGGCGGCAGCAGCCCATCGGCCTGCCAATGGCCGTCGATCAGTTGCTGCCGCGCTTGGGGAATGCCCAGCGGGTCCATCATCGACCAGCGAATGCCCGGGCCTTCGCGCTGGATCACCAGCAGCCAGTCCTGGCGTTGTTCGGCTTGTTGGCGTTCGATGTGCAGTTGCAAGGGCAGCGGTAAAGTCGGGTTGCTCGCCGGTAGCGGCGCCTGGCTGGCGCAGGCACTCAACAGAAGCATCACGCCGACCACAAAAAGTCGCCACACCGCGGACACTGTGGGAGCGAGCCTGCTCGCGAAGACGCCGGCACATTCAACAAAGAGGCTGGCTGACACACCGCTTTCGCGAGCAGGCTCGCTCCCACAGGTTATGTGTCGCATCAACGATCACCTTCAAGCGGCTTGCGCGCGACAACGTTCACCAACGTCTCTTCGCGCTCACCAAACGGCTTCGGCTTGCGCAACCCAAACCGTTCCAGCAAGCCAAAATCCTTCGACCGGCTCCACCACAAATACGGGTAGGAAACATTGCCCTCGCCAAATTCGAAACCCTGCTCGCTAATCATCTGCAGATACTGCGCTGCACTCTTCTGCACGTGCATCGGATGGCGGAACAGCCAGCGGATCACCCACGTATCAATGTATGCCTCGGTGGACTCGGCGAACAGCAGATAGCCACCCGGTTTCAGCACCCGATAAAACTCGGCCAGGGCCTTTTCCTGCTCGACCAGATGATGAAAAGTCTGGTGGCAGAACAGCAGGTCAACGCTGGCGTCTGCCACATTGAGTGTCGCGCAATCGCTGCCGATCAGTTCCACGTCCAGATCCAGACGCGTCGCTTCTGCGCCGCTCAATTCAAGGCTGTGCGGGTCAGCATCTACGCCGATCAAACGCTGTGGCGCAAAGGTCTGGCGCAGATGACCGAACGACTTGCCCTGACCACAACCGGCATCCAGCAACACCGGATGTTCCGGCAGCGTTTCACTGAACAAGCCGCGTAAATCATTGATCGCCACCCGCAACACATGGTGCTGCCAGGTGTGGCTGCGCAGAAACCAGAAACCGAAGCGGGTTTCCTCGACGTAGCTGTCGCTCAAGTAGTTCATGTGGCGTCCTTTGCACAGAGTTCGGAAATCATCTTCAAGCGGCGGCGCGCTTCGCTGACGAACGGGTTGCGTTCGTCCCAGGCGTACCCGGCGAGGATCGAGCAGATCATCCGGCGAATTTCCGCCTGGCTGTCTTCATAGAAAATCACGTCCTGAAAGGTGCCGGCGTACCAACCCTCGACGTAGCAGCGAAAGGTGTCGACGCCGCGCTTGAGCGGTTCGGCGAATTCGCTTTGCCAGTCGACGGTTTCGCCCTGCAACTGACGGTGCAAAACCGCTGCCGCCATGCTCGCCGAACGCATGGCGATGGTCACACCGGAGGAGAACACCGGGTCGAGAAATTCCGCCGCGTTACCGAGCAAGGCAAAGCCAGGCCCGTGCAGGGTTTTCACATTGGCGGCGTAACCGCCGAGCGTGCGCGCCGGGGTGTCCCAGACAGCGTTGTTCAATACGCCGGCAAGACTTGGCGTCTCGGCAATGAAACTGCGCAGGCAGGCATCCAGATCGCTGTCGCGGTCGTTGAAGTGTTCCTCGGCCGCGACAACGCCCACCGAGCAGCGGCCGTTGCTGAACGGGATCGTCCAGAACCAGATATCGCGGTGCTCTGGATGAGTGGTGACGAGAATTTTTTCGCGATCAAATGCCGGGTTGTCGATGTGATCTTCGACGTGGGTGAACACCGCCTGACGCACCGGGAAATTCGACGGTGCTTCCAGGTCCAGCAGTCGCGACAACACGCGGCCGTAGCCGCTGGCATCGAGGACGAAATCCGCTTCGACGCGGTACTCACTGCCGTCCTCGCGGCGCACATCCAGCTGCGGTTTCGTCCGCTCGAAATCGACGC
This sequence comes from Pseudomonas sp. MC6, assembly GCF_054790575.1. NCBI lineage: Bacteria > Pseudomonadati > Pseudomonadota > Gammaproteobacteria > Pseudomonadales > Pseudomonadaceae > Pseudomonas > Pseudomonas sp. MC6. The sequence continues at coordinate 4,563,516 of NZ_CP186504.1, read as the reverse complement.
TGACGATGGCATCGCCGTAGCGGATTTCCGAGCCCTGCAATGCCGCTTGATCAGCCAGCAGTTTGTCGAAGTCGGCACGCTGCACCTGGAACGTGGTCGGTTTGCCGCCGGAAAAGGTCTCGCTGAAATCGAAGGCGCTGTAACGCTCACCCCAAGCGAATGCGGCGCCGGTCTTGCGCTGGAAGCCGGCGGCATTGACGGCGTCGAGCATGCCGGCCTCTTCGACGAAATCCAGGCAATGGCTGAGCAGGCTTTCGCCGATGGAAAAGCGTGGGAAGTGCTGGCGCTCGAGCACCAGCACATCGTGGCCCTTGCGCTTGAGCAGCGCGGCGGCGATGGCGCCTGAAGGGCCGGCGCCGATGATCACGACCTGACGGGATTCCATTTCAACGATTGGCACGTGAACTCCGGGGCAGAGGATGTTGCAGATTCAAAGGCGCGCGATGCAGGCCGATCAGGGCCGGTAGCAGCGTCGCGATCAGGCCCATCAGCATCAGCGCGAAGTACAGCGCCGGGGTGATGAGCTGTTGTTGCAAGAGCAGATTGAGAAAGACGATTTCGCTGAGGCCACGAATGTTCAGCAGCACGCTTTCGCGCCAGCGGCTGGCGCCTTCGAACGAAGCGCCGGCCCAGCCGAGACCGAGCCAGTTGCCGAGCAGTTTACTGGCAATCGGCAACAGCAGCAGCGCCGCCCATTGCACCACGCCGAGGCTGGCGAGGGCGCTGTGCACGTCGATCTGGACGATGCCGAACGTGAGGATCAGCGGGATTGCCAGCCACGTCTGCAAACGGCTCATCCAGCGCGCCGGGAACGGTAGCACCAGCGGCACTTTCAGCGCGGCCATGCACAGCAGGTAGCCGATACCGAAGATCAACGCGTTGAGTTTGTAATGCTCGGCCATCACCAGCAGCGCAAAGAAACCGAGGCTGTAAGTCAGCGGCCGACGCACACGCAACAGATTTAATAGCAGTGGCACACAGGCGAAACCCAGCGGCAGCAACAGACTGCTCAGATGCAGACTGCCCTGGGCGAGGTCGAACAGCGTCCAGCAGGTCAGATCAATGAGGATCGCGGTTTGCACCAGACGCCGGGTGGCGGCGGGCGGGTAATCGATGTGTCGCAGATACAGGTACAGCACCGGGATCGCAGTGATCGCGAATACTAGCCCTAAGGCCAGCGAGTTGAGCCACGGTTGCGTTGGCAGTAGCCAGTAAGCCGCCGCCAAGCCGCAAGTGAACGGCACGGCAAAACTCGGCACGGCGATTTTCACGCTCTGCCGATCGAGTTTCAGATCAATCACATCACTGAGGATATGCCCGAGCAGCAGGGCAAAGCTCAGGCTGTAGAGGTTTTTCAGCCAGTCTGGAGCGATCAGTTCGGCGCCGCTGAGCTGCCAGCCCGGTTCGATCCAGAAGTACATCAGCAGCGGCAAGCCGAAGCTGGCCAGGAGCAACTGACTGACAATCGGAATCAGGCCAAAGTGGCGGCCAACACGAGTGGCCACGGCGAACAAGGCCATGGCCTGCAGCCAGAAAACGACAATCATCATGCCGCTGGCTCCGCGACTGTCGCGGTGTGTTCGTGGCGTCCGGCCCACGGCGCCAGCATGAAGCTGAAGGCCAGACCGAGGCTCACCGACAGGCCGAAATTGCTCACCGCCGGCGTGCTGGAAACCGCCAGCAAACCAAACGATAGCCACGTCGTCACAGCGGCCAGCAAGGTGCCGAGCAGGCTCACCGCTGCGCCACCGACTTGTTCACGCATGAGAATCGCGTAGTCGACGCTGATTGCGGTCACCAGCAGCAGGCCGAACAGGCTGAACAGGGTCAGTGGCTGACCAAGCCAGCCAAGACTGGCGAGGCTGCACAGCGCGGCGAGCAACGGCAGGGCGACGATGCGCAGCGCACCGCCGAGACCGAACGGCAACATCAGCACCAGCACGATCAACGCGCAGGAAGCGAGTTTCAGTTCAGCGGCGCTGATCTGCGTCGCGGCGAAAACCTCGTTCAACTCACCGAGGCGATTGACCAGCATTACCCCCGGCAAGTCCAGCGCTTGCACGCGCAGCAGCGCCGGGTTGTTAAAACCTTGCAGGCTGGTCATCGCCGCCACGCCGTCTTCGCTCGGGCCGAGCCAAAGCATGCGATAAGGCTCGCCAAGTGGACCGGCCAATGCCGCGCCGATGTCTTCAGCGGGCACGGTCTGCAGCTGTTGCAGTTCTGCTTGCAGGGCGGCGAGCGGTACACCGAGGTCGAGCAATGGCTGCCAGTATTGCGGCAGTTTGTTCAACGCCTCGCGCACCTGTTCTTGCTGGTTCGGTGGGCTGACCAGTTGATCGAGGGCCAGATAGCCTTGCAGCTTGTCGAGGTTGACCAGTTGCTGCAGACGCTCGCTCAGTGCGGCCTGCCGTTCGAGCAATTGCTGCTGATTGTCGGCGCGCACGAGGAAGAACTGGCTGGTGGGCTGATAGCCGGTGATGCGCGCGATGGCCTGCGCTTCGTCGGTCAGATGTTGCGGAGCGCCGACCCATTGGCGGATGTCATTCTTGCTTTGCAACTGAACCAGACCGCCCACGCAGAAGGCGATCAGCAGCGCCAGCAACACCGGTGTGCGCACGCGTTCGAGAAGTTTTTCGCGCAGATTGACCAGGCGCTGGGCCAGATGCAACGGCCATTGTGCGGGCCGCAGTTCGACGTTGCTCAGTAGCGCTGGCAGCAGGCAGACGGCCGACAAATACGCACCGAGCAATCCTGCGGCAGAGAACACGGCGATTTGCGTCAGCGCCGGGAACGGCGTCCATGCCAGCGCCAGATAACCGATGGCGCTGGTGATCAGGCTCAGGGTCAGCCCCGACAAGGTCAAGCGCAAGGCTGGCCAACTGCGCCACGGCTTCAGGCTCCAGCTCTTCGAGAGATAATGCAGCGGATAATCCACGGCCACGCCGATCAGGCTGGAACCTAGCACCAGTGTCATCACATGCATATGGCCAAACAGCGCCACACACGCCACCGCACCGAACAACATGCCGACCAGCACTGGCACAAATGCCAGCAACACGCGCCAGCGACGGAAAGCGAGCAACAGCAGCAACAGAATGCCGACAGTGGCGCCGCCGCCAACCCAGGTCATTTCACGAGTCGCTTGCTGCTGACCGTTGGCCGCGTACAGCAAGCCGCTGGCGGCGAGCAGTTGCACATCGGATTTCGCGGCCTGCTCGCGACTGTGTTGCAGCAGTGCGGCGACTTGCAGCGGCAAGTTCATGTCGAAGGCGTTGCCGGTGGTGCGCGCTCGCAGCAGCACCCAGCTCTTGCCGTCGGCATCGGCAATCAACGCGCCGCTGCCGATGTCCAGTTGCACCGAACCGTGCTGCGGCTGGCTGTTCTGAATGCGCCCGGTCAGGCCCAGCCAGTCGTCCTGACTTGGCACCAGACTGAAACCACTGAACGGATCGAACAGGGCCTGCACGCGTTGCTGAATGAAGGCGTCGGGGTGTTCGATCAGCAGTTGCCGGTCATCCGCCGAGAGCATCGCCAGCCGCCCTTGCAGCAGTTGCGTGCGCAGGGCCGGCAGATCCGCTTGCAGGTTCCACTGCACTTTTTCGAACAACCCGCTGGCTTGCCATTGCTCACCCAGGGTCTGCGCCATGGTGACGGCTTGCTGGCGATCGGTGTGGCCGACCAGAACCAGCATTTCGCGGTTGAGCGGTTCCTGCATGCGTTGTTCGGCGCGCAGTTCGAGAGCGTCAGGGTCAGTGCCGGGTACCAGCTCCATCAAATTCGCCGACAGCGGCGCACCGTCACGCCACTGCCAACCGGCCAGCGCGACGACGGCCAGCAGCAGGATCAGAAACAGCCAGGGCAGCCTGCGTTCACTCGGCAAAGTCATGTTGCTCCGCGTCGCTCAACGGTTGACTGGCGATGCTGTCCTGCATGCGTAGCACAGTGCTGTCGCCTTGGGTTTCCAGCAGTTCGATGGTCTGCACCAGCGCGCCGCCGTCGATGTTGATCTGGTTGAACACTTGCTTGAGCAGCAGCGAGCGCGGCGTCAGGGTGAGTTTCCACTGTTGTGCATCACCGCTCAGGGCCAGTTCGAAGTCGCGTTGCAGGCCACTGCTGTCGCCTTGCAGCACGGCGAGGAACAAGCGGTTCTGTTCAGCCCCTGCGCTCTTGTTCGGCAGCAATTGCCAGCCGTTATCGTCGCGGCGGGCGATGCCTTTGGCGCTGATGCGGTAATCCTGCTGCAGCGGGGTTTTCAGCAGCCAGAGCAGGCCGTGGTTTTTCGCCAGAACGAAATGGCCCTTGCTGATCAGCGGCTGCGGTAATGCACGCAGGTGTTTTTCCTGGATGAACTGGCCGTGGATCACGTCCGGTTTCGCCAGTTGTTCGCTGAGCTGTTGCAGATCGAAGGCGTTGGCCAGCGCCGACAGCGTCAGCAGCGCCAACACGCTCAGGCTTTTAACAAATACATTCATCGCAGCATCCTTTCCACGGCATTGGTGAAGACCCTCGGCGAAGCCAGCTGCATCTCGCGACTGCTCACCTCAACGGCGACCTGCACCGAGCTGGCGCGGGTCAGGCGTTCGCCGCTGTGCAGGTCGGTGATCAGGTAATTGATCTTCAGCCGGTTTTCCCACTCGACCAGACTGGCGCGTACGTTCAGGCGTTGACCGAACACTGCACCGCGCACGTAGCGCAATTGCAGGTCGATGATCGGCCAGGCGTAACCCGACTCGAGCATCTGCGTGTAGTTGTGGCCGATCTTGTCCAGCAGTGCGCAACGCGCGACTTCCAGATACTTGACGTAATGGCCGTGCCAGACGACGTGCATGGTGTCGACGTCGAAAAACGGCACGAGGATTTCGGTGTCGGCGTGAAGCACTCCGGCGCTACGCATGCAGCCTCCAGTGTTGCGCGGCGATGCGTTGCAGGCAGAGGCGCAATTCGCCTTCCAGTGCGCGGTCTTCGATAACTGGCGGGAAGTCCTTGGCGAGTTCTTCGTGCATTGCCGCCAGTGACGGTGGCAGCGGTCGGGCATCCTCCGCTTGAGCACGCAGCCACACGCCTTGGTTGGCGGCGAGCAATGTCGCGGCGGCGACCTGTTCGGTCAGTTCCAGCACACGGATCGCATCGCGGGCGGCGATGGTGCCCATGCTCACTTTGTCCTGGTTGTGGCACTCGGTGGAGCGCGAGAACACGCTGGCCGGCATGGTGTTTTTCAATGCTTCGGCGGTCCAGGCGCTGGTGCCGATCTGCACGGCTTTGAAGCCATGGTTGATCATCGCGCGATCCGCCGGGGCGCCGGAGAGGTTGCTCGGCAGACCGTGGTTGTAGCGCTCATCCACCAGCAAGGCGAGCTGCCGATCGAGCAGGTCAGCAACGTTGGCCACGAGGTTTTTCAGGCTGTCCATGGCGAACGCGATATGGCCGCCGTAGAAGTGCCCGCCGTGCAACACGCGCTCGGCTTCGGCGTCGATGATCGGGTTGTCATTGGCGCTGTTCAGTTCGGTTTCGATGAACGAACGCAGCCAGTTCAGGCTGTCGGCCAACACGCCAAGCACATGCGGGGCGCAACGCAGCGAATAGCGATCCTGCAATCGATGCAGTGGCGCGGTCGGTGCGTCGATCGCCAGATCCTTGCGCAGCCACGCGGCGACCTGCATTTGCCCCGGATGCGGTTTGGCGGCGAACAGGCGTTCGTCGAAGTGCTCCGGGTTGCCTTGCAGCGCGACCACATTGAGCGCGGTGATGCGCGTGGCCAGTTGCAGCAGATAGTCGGCGCGGGCGAAAGCCAGGCAGGCGAGGCCGGTCATCACCGCAGTGCCGTTCATCAGCGCCAAGGCTTCTTTCGGGCGCAGCACCAAAGGCGTCCAGCCCAGTTCGCGATGCACGTCGGCCGCCTGACGGCGTTCGCCACGGAACATCACTTCACGCTCGCCGGACAGTGTTGCGGCGACGTAAGACAACGGCGTCAGATCGCCGCTGGCGCCCACCGAGCCTTCTTCAGGAATCAGCGGCAGGATGTCGTATTCGAGAAACGCGTGCAGACGCTCCAGCAGTTCCACGCGTACCCCGGAAACGCCGTGGCACAACGACTGCAAACGTGCCGCGAGCACCGCGCGAGTGGCTTGCGCATCAAGCAGCTTGCCCAACCCGCAACCGTGGAAGGTGTAGAGATGACGCGGCAACGCTTCGACGTGATGCAACGGCACCGCGACCACGCAGGAATCGCCGTAACCGGTGGTGACGCCGTAGATCACGCCTTCCTTGTCCAGCAGCGAATCAAGGAACCGCGCGCCTTTGGCGATGCGCTCGCGGTAGTCGGCGTCGCTCTGCAACTGCACGGGCGCCTGACGATTGGCCAGGGCCAGCACGTCTTCGATGCGCAATGGGCGTTCGCCGAAGGTTACCGGCTCATGGGTTGGCGTCGTCATCGGTCTTCCAGAAAGGGTAAAAGTTGAACCATTGTTGCGGCGCTTCGAGGCAATAGTGACTCAGGCGCTGCGCATAGCGGGTGGCCCACTGATGAATGACCTGCTCGCGCTCACTGCGCTTCCATACCACGGCATCGGCGAAGGGCTCGAGGGTCAGGCGATAGTGACCGTCCGGCTGCTTGAGGCACATCAGCAGATTGACCGGGCATTTCAGCAAACCGGCGAGCAGCCACGGGCCTTGCGGGAACGGCGCCGGGTGGCCGAGAAAGTCTACGGTGACACTGCGCCCGCCGTGCAGCGGCACGCGGTCGCCGGCAATCGCCAGCCACTCGCCGCGCTCCAGCCGTTCGTGCAGTTGCAGCATGATCACCGGGTCGAGCTCGCTGACCTGAATCAGGCGCAGATTGGTCGCCCCGGCTTCACCGAGCAGGCGGTTGAATTGCTCGGCGTGTTTGGTGTGCACCAGCACGTTCATAGTGACCTTTTCGCCGATCTCCGCCAGTGCGCGACAGACTTCGAGATTGCCCAGGTGAGCGCCGACCAGCAGTTGCCCGCGACTGCCGCGCAACTGGTTGCGCAGCAGCGCCGGGTCGATGATTTCGATCTGTTCGATACGGAGCTTGCCATTCCATACGTCGAGCTTGTCGAGCATGGAATCGGCGAAGGCCATGAACTGGCCGAACACTCGCCAATGCGTCGGGCGCAACGCGTCGCGCTGGCTCCATGCGGCCAGGCGCTGCTGGTATTGCCAGGCACTGCGCCGTGCGGTGCGGCCGAACAGGAAAAAGTACAGGACGATGCCGTAGAGCAACGGGCTGAGCAGGCGTCGACCAAGGACCTTGGCGGCGAACGCGGTGAATTTCATCAGCAGGAAACTGCCGCGTTCTTCGCGGTCGGCCCAGTGCTTCTTGTCGGTCTCGCTGGTCATGTTCGCCACCGCCGCCAGAGGATCACCGGGAAGCGCAGCAACATGCCAAGAAACAGCCGTGTGTGCATGCTGGAAATCAGTGCGTTGTCGTGGAACAGACGGAAGTGCGACACACCGTCCAGCGGGTAGTGCACGCTGGTTTGCAGCCAGCGCATCGGCTGATTGCGCCACGACAGGCGTACAAGAATGTCCGAATCGAAATCCATGCGCTTGCCGACTTTCGCCGAATCGATCACCGCCAGCGTCGGGGCCAGCGGATAGACGCGAAACCCGCACATCGAATCGCGGATCTGCAGTGACAGCGTGTTGATCCAGACCATCACGTGGGTCAGGTAGCGCGCGTACAAACGGCCTTTCGGCACACTCTCGTCGAACAGCGGATAACCGCAGATCATCGCCTCGGGATGGGCACGGGATTCCTCGACGAAACGCGCCACGTCGTGCAAGTCGTGCTGACCGTCGGCATCGACCTGCAGCGCATGGCTGAAACCCAATAGTGAGGCTTCGCGCAAACCGGTCATCACCGCACCGCCCTTGCCCTGATTCGCGGTCAGGCGCACCAGATGCACGTTGTCGCGCTCGGCCAGTGCGTCGAGAACCCTGGCACAGGATGGCGTGCTGGCGTCGTCCACCAGAATGCACGGCAGGCCTTGCGCGAGCAGGGCGTCGACCACCGTGGTGATCGCGGTTTCGTGGTTATAAACCGGGATCACCGCGCAAGGGTTATGCATAGCAGTTCTCCATTGGAAAACCGCGATCCCTGTAGGAGTGAGCCTGCTCGCGATTGAGTGCGCAGCACTCACCAAGGTCAATCATGCTCTACACCCAAAAGAATCCGCCCACTGGAGCAGGTTGCCGTGTCATTACGGTAAGCGAAATACAATTTGCGGCGCTCAGGATCAAAGCGCAGGTGCAACTGGATTTCATCACCGGGGCGCACCAGTTGCTGGAACTTCAGCACTTCCATCCCGGCAAACGGGCCGGTCAGATTCAGCAACTGCCGCCCAAGGTTCAGCGCCCATTCCACCTGCACCACACCGGGCAATACTGGAGCTTTGGGAAAGTGACCACTGAAATAAGCCAGATCCGGCGGCACGCTCAGTTGCAGACTCCATTCACCCTCGGTCTCGACCTGCGACAGCACTTCCGGCGATTTCGGTCGCGGCGCCATCAACAGCGCTTCAACGTCGGCCTGCGGCAGCTTGCCTTGGCTGTTCAACGGCAATTGCCGCACCAGTCGCCAGCGGCGGGGCAGGGCCAGGGCTTCGCAGTGTTGGCGCAAATGCTGGCGCAGGGTTTCAGTCAGGCTGCGACGGCCGTGCTCACGCAAGGCAAACAGGCCATCCTCGCTAAGCACCAGCAACGCACCGAGGGAAGCACGGTTTTCCTGGACCACGCCCAAGCGCGCTTCGGCGACCCATTCGTGGGCAACCAAGGCTTGTTCGAGCATGGGCAGAGAGATGCGTTTTTCTTCCAGTTTGACGATCCGGTCCAGCCGCCCGAGCAGTTCGAAGCGGCCATCGGCGGCGATGCGCGCAGCGTCAGCGGTGTGTTCGACGTGCCCGGCGGGCAGGTAAGGTGAAGCGATCAGCAGGGCGCCTTCGCTGTCTTGGCTCAATTCAACACCGGCAAACGGTTGCCACAGTTGTTCGCCCTGACGCCAGGCAATGCCACCGGTTTCCGAGCTACCGAGGATTTCCGTCGGCCATTGTTGCAAGCGTTGTTGCAGACTCTGCGCGGCTTCAAAGGGCAACGCGCCGCCGGAGGAAAACACCCGGCGCACGGCGCTCAGGGCCGGCCAGTCAAGGTTGTCGCCCATGCGTTTGAGCAGCGCCGGACTGGCAATCCAGGCGAAGGCCGGATGTTCGCGGCTGGCACGCTGCAAGTCTTCGGGAAACGCCAGTTGTTTACGCGCAAACGGGCGCCCGGCACACAGCGGCCACAGCACGCGAAACAGCAAACCGTAAATATGCTGGGTGGCGACGCTGCCGATGATGCAGGCCTCACCGAGATCGGCGCCCCACAGTTGCTCCAGCGCTTCGACTTCATTGGCCAGTTGGCGCAGGGTTTTGTCGATGCGCTTGGGCTCGCCGCTGGAGCCGGACGTGCACAGGCTCAGACGGCACTGGTCGAGATCCAGCTCGGCGCCGGGCAACGGCGGCTGATGAAAGTCGCTCAGCTGCGCGTCATCGGCGTGATCCGTCAGCCACTGATCGACTTCAGCCGACCAGCGCTGGCGGGTTTGTGCTTGCAGATCCGAGGGCAGCAGCACACTGACGCCGGCACGCCATGCGCCCAGCAAAGCGATGGCCAGTTCTGCGGCATCTTCCAGGTGCACAGCCAGGCGCTTCACGCCTTGCGCTTGCAGACCGGCGGCAACGCTCAGCGCCTGCTCGCACAGTTGCGCGTGATCGAGGGCCGGTGCGTGGCTGACAGCCCGCGCCGGCGCAGCCTTGAGCAACAGCTGCTCAAGCTTTATCCAGTTCATGTACGGCCTCTTACCCGTTGTCGTATCAGCCATTCAATGGCAAACATCAGGCCGATCAATCCATAGGAGATCAGGCCGGTGTACAACATCCACCAATTCAGCGGCGCCCACAGTGTCAGCAGGGCGGCGCACAAACCGTTGCAGAAGAAAAACACGCTCCAGGCCACCGTGACCTTGCGCGTATAGTGGATCGCGATGTCCGGCAGCTCTGGTTCACGCAAGCGCGCCAGCCGCTCGACCATCGGCGGGCCGTATTTCAGGCTAAGGCTGAACAGCACCAGCATGAAGCCGCTGATCAGCACCGGGTACCAGCGCAGCAACAGCGGACTGTCGAACAGCGCCAGCAACAGGCAGAAGACGATCGCCACACAGGCCATCCACAGGCTGCCGGGCTTGCGCTCGCCGGTCAGCGCCCGCGCCAGCCACAGGCTGCCCAGCAGCAGGCCGAACTGCCATGGAGCAAAGTGCTCCATGCCGAAATACACCGCAAAGGGGTACAGCAGACCGGCCAGCAGCAGGCCGAGGCCGATCAGTCGGCTCATGCGGCCGGTTGAACCAGGCGGTAGACCGCCTCGACCACGTCACCGACAGTGCGCACCGATTTGAACTCTTCGGCGGCGATTTTCTTGCCGGTCTGGCGCTTGATGTGATCGATCAGATCGACCGCATCGATGCTGTCGATTTCCAGATCCTGATACAGGTTGGACTCCAGGCTCACACGGGCCGGATCCAGTTCGAACAGCTCGACCAAGGCATCGCGCAGGGTGTTGAAAATATCGTCACGAGTTTGCATGGTCCGGTCTCAAGCTGCCTGTTTTGCCGTGACGAATGCCGCAAGGCTGGCCACGTTGGTGAAATGGTTACGGGTGTCTTTGGCGTCGGCGTCGATCTTGATGCCGTATTTTTTCTGGATCGCCAGACCCAGTTCCAGCGCGTCGACGGAATCCAGGCCCAGGCCTTCGCCGAACAGCGTCTGCTCGTCGCCGATGTCGTCGACACTGATGTCTTCGAGGCCGAGAGCATCGATGATCAGTAGTTTGATATCACGATTCAGATCGCTCATCTTCGGCGAGCTCCTTAATAAAGTAGGTGTGCAAATAATCGTTGAGCTTGCGCGAGGCTTGCGGGGCTGGCCCTTGCGCGGCGAAAGTCTGTGGGTCTATATCGGCCCCGACGCGAAAACTGAAGTGCACGCGGCGGCTGGGGATCCGATACCAGGGTTCGGCTTTGGTCAGCGTGGTCGGGTTGACCTTGATGATCACCGGCGTGACTATTTTCGCACCGCGCAGGGCAATCGCTGCCGCCCCGCGATGAAAGGCCGGCGCCTGACCTGGCTGGGTGCGCGTGCCTTCCGGAAAGATGATCAGGGTCTGGCCGTTTTGCAGGGACTGGGCAGCGGCATCGAGCATGTCCATGCTGCCGTCGTTACTGATGTATTCGGTGCTGCGCAGCGGGCCACGGGTGAAGGGGTTTTCCCACAGGGTTTTCTTGACCACGCAATTGGCTTGGCGCACCAGTCCGATCAGGAACACTACGTCGATCAACGACGGGTGGTTGGCGATGATCATCTGCCCGGGACGGCCAAGACGTTCGGCCCCTTGAATGTCATACGTCAACACGCCGGTACGGGCCATGAAGCGCACGAAAAACCAGAACAGCCGACTGACGGTCTGCCGCGCGCGCTGCCGATGTTTCAGCGCATCACCCGGCAGGCATCCGAGTAACGGAAACACCAGTACGCGCAGGCACAGTCCCCCCAGCCCGAACAGGGCGAAGCTTGCGGCGGTAGCCAGCAGGCGCCAGTAATAGGCGTCGCGGTTTTTTTCGGTCACGGGTTGCGTTGCCAGGTCCATACACGATTTTTCCAGGCATGTTGGCAAAGGGGTTGCTGGCCAAGCAGGGTTCGCAGCAGAGTGAGCGCGTGGGGCCAGTGCGCTTTTGACCGTGTTTCTGTGGTGCTGTTCAGGGTCAGCCGCCAGTCGGTACCGGGGGTGAGCAAAAGGCCGAGCGCGTACGGAAACGGCACGTCGTCGATCCACGCTGAATACGCTTCGGGCGGTTGTTCTTCTGTGATCACCAGCAGCACCGCCGGGGCGCCCTCATTGAGCAGGGCTGCGGCTTCGAGCATGCCGTGTTCGAGGCCGTCGCCGGCAGCGGCGAGGGCGGTCATTTCGCTGGTCTCGCCGCGCATGATCGACCACAGGCCGATAATCGCATTGTGCACCGACAAGCTGAACTGCGTCGGCGACAGGGGCTGTTCGTTGGCCAGATCGGTGAGGATCTCGTAGGTACGCGGGGTTTCGCCGTGACGCGAAACGAACACCAGCGGCAGATCCTCCCGTCCGTCGGCGAGGGGCCAGCCAACGCTGAACGCCATGCGTGCCAGTCGGCTGAGGCGGCGGCGTTGCATGGCCGGCAAAAACGACACATCGGGCGCGGCATCGCTGCTCTGGAGTACCACCGGTTGTCGGCTCCAGGCCTGCCAGGCGTCCACGCTGTCGAGCCCGGGAGCCCACGCGCGCCATTGGGCGATGTTGAAGTTGATCACGGACATTCATCCCGCCCCTGCGGGCATTCGTTGACGCGTTGAGTGGCCAGAGCCGCAGCAGGCTTGACGTGGCGCATGGCGCCGGGTGGCGCGCATTATCCCGGTGCGACGGGTGTGTAGCAAATGCTGGTTACATTTTGCGCAACGAAATGTACCGAGTGGTTCGCAAGAAAACTGTCACTTGGCCATTATCCAGATCGTGAGCGGCTTGTCTGTCGGGCATCTCGGCGATCAATGGCGGCGATTGCCCTATCTGTCCGCGGATATTTGCACCTGACTTTGTAGTCCGTGTCCGTGAAGGTAGCGAAGCGAGGTCGAGCGCATCTACACTCGGTCATTCTTTGATACACGGAGGTTTGGTCATGCGGCGCGTGGTGTTCAATCAGAAAGGTGGCGTAGGCAAGTCCAGCATTGCCTGCAATCTGGCGGCGGTCAGCGCCAGCGAGGGTTATCGCACGCTGTTGGTGGACCTTGATGCCCAGGCCAACTCCACTCAATATCTGACCGGGCTGACTGGCAACGACATCCCGATGGGCATTGCCGACTTCTTCAAGCAGACGCTGTCCTCGGGGCCGTTCTCGAAGAAGAATCAGGCGGATATTTACGAAACGCCGTTCGACAACCTGCACATCATCACCGCGACGGCCGAGCTGGCCGATTTGCAACCCAAACTTGAGGCCAAGCACAAGATCAACAAGCTGCGTAAGTTGCTCGATGAGTTGTCTGAAGATTACGACCGCATCTACCTCGATACGCCGCCAGCGCTGAATTTCTATGCGGTTTCGGCGCTGATTGCCGCTGATCGTGTGCTGATTCCCTTCGATTGCGACAGTTTCTCCCGTCAGGCCTTGTACGGCCTGATCGCGGAAATCGAAGAGCTGAAAGATGACCATAACGAAGGACTGGAAGTCGAAGGCATCGTAGTCAACCAGTTCCAGGCCCGGGCGAGCCTGCCACAGCAGATTCTTGATGAGTTGATTGCCGAAGGCTTGCCGGTTCTGCCGGTGTATCTGACCAGTTCGGTGCGCATGCGCGAATCGCACCAGGCCAGCATGCCGCTGATCCACCTCGACCCGCGCCATAAGCTGACCCAGCAATTCGTCGAACTGCACAACTTGCTCGAAGATCACTGATCTCCTGAGCTACGCAGATCCCCTGTAGGAGTGAGCCTGCTCGCGATAGCTTCCTTTCAGTCACTCAAGTGTTGGCTGACAGGACGCTATCGCGAGCAGGCTCACTCCTACATTGTTTGGCGGTGTGTCAGATCCCTTGGCTACGCAGCCACGCCATCAATTGCGGCAACGGCAACGCGCCACTCTGCCGCGCCACTTCCTTTCCGTTCTTGAAAAGAATCAGACTCGGAATCGAGCGAATCCCCAACTGCGCCGACAACTGCTGATTCGCTTCACTATCAAGCTTGGCCAAGCGGCACTTGCCCGCCAACTGCGCCGCCGCTTGCTCGAACACCGGCGCAAATGACTTGCACGGCCCACACCACTGCGCCCAGACATCAACCAACAGCGGTAAAATCCCCCTTGATCTGGCTGGCGTAATCGCCTTGCTTGAGTTCGAAGGGTTTGTTCCGCAGCACGGCGGATTTGCAGCGTCCGCACTTGGGCTGATCCGCGAGGCGCTCGGCAGGGATGCGGTTGAGGCCGTTGCAGGAGGGGCAGGGGATGAGGAGTGGGGTGGTCATGAGCGAAATCCGGAATTGAGCTGATAACACCTAGTTGGAGACGTTTGCTCATATTTCAATCGTGCAGGCTCTCGCGTTGTGCCTAGGCTGAAGACGCAGCAGGCCAATCCATTGGTCTGCCTAGTGTTATCGCAACTTGCGATATTTTTGGTTTGTGATTAACTCCCCATAGCAGAATGCGATAAGGATGTTGCATGCATGTGTTCAGTGAAAAAACCATTCGACAGGCCAAGGAGCAATGGCCACAAGCAGCAAGTGCTCTGGCGCAGTGGTTTCGTTTGGCGAGCAGAATTTATCCAAAGGATTTTTCAGCGATGAAATCGATATTTCCTGCGACCGACAAGGTTGGCGAGTTTCATGTCTTCGATATCGGTGACAATAAATTGAGACTGATTGCTTTTGTCAGTTATCGCTCTCAGAGACTCTACATAAAGCATGTGATGGATCACCGCGAATATGACCGCGGTAAATGGAAGGAGGGTAGGGTATGAATGTTTTGATTAAAACGGTTGTCGAGCACTGGGAATTTGTCTCTCCAGTGGTTCGGAAACCGAAAAACGAAGACGACTACGATGCTTTGGTATTGGCAGTCGACGAACTGCTGGAAATTACCGGCGATGATGAGTCGCACCCGTTGATGAGCTTGGTCGACATCATCGGTGACTGGATCGAAGAATGGGATCACACCCATCACCCCATGGCCCAGGCAAGTGGCGAAGAGGTTCTCGGTTACATGATGCGTGAGCACGGCCTGACTCAGAGCGACTTGCCGGGTGTTGGTGCTCAGTCGGTTGTTTCGGAGATTTTGAACGGCAAGCGCAAGCTTAACTTGCGCCAGATTCGTTGGTTGGCAGAGCGCTTCAATGTGCCAATCGATGTGTTTACCTGATGCTGGTTCAAGACGAACAACTGATCTCCAAATGCTTGCCCCACTCCGGCGGCCGCTCGGCATAACCGTCCATCCCCGGCTGCTCTTCAAACGGTTTGCTCAGCACCGCGTGCAGCCGGCGTACTTCTGAGTAATCCCCTTGCTCAGCCGCATCGATGGCTTTTTGCGCCAGGTAATTGCGCAGGATGTATAGCGGATTGACCGCATGCATCCGCGCTTGGCGCTGCGTTTGATCAGCATCGCCATCGCGGGCAACCCGGGCGACGTAGCGTTCACCCCAGGCATCAAAACCCTTGATGTTGACGAAGTCATCACGCAACCGGGCGACGGCCTGTTCGGCCGACTCTTCACCGAGTCGGCGGAAGAACAGCGTGTAGTCGACGCCGCTGTTCTGCATCAGTTGCAGTAGGTCTTCCAGCAGCTTCTGGTCTTCGTCTTCAGCGGTAGTGAAGCCGAGGCGGCGGCGCATCAGGTCGAGGTAGTGCGCCTGGAACAATGGCAAATACAAGCCGAGGGTTTCGCGCAGGGCTTCAACACTGATGAACGGCGTCAACGCTTGAGCCAATGCACTGAGGTTCCACTGGCCAACCGGCACCTGATTGCTGAACGAGTAGCGGCCCTGATCATCGGAGTGGTTGCAGATGAAGTTGGTGTCGAAATCATCGAGGAAGGCAAACGGGCCGAAGTCGAAGGTGATGCCAAGGATCGACATGTTGTCGGTGTTCATCACGCCGTGACAGAAGCCATAGGCCTGCCACTTGGCAATCAGTTCGGCGTTGCGTTCGACGATTTCGCGGAACATCGCCAGATACGGTTCCGGCTGTTCCAGACATTCGGGAAAGTGCATCGCCAATACGTGTTCGCCCAGCTGCTTTTGCTGCTCGGGACGCTTGGTGTAATAGAAGTATTCGAAGTGGCCGAAGCGGATGTGGCTCGGCGCCAGACGCAGCACCATCGCTGCGCGTTCCTGCTTTTCACGCCAGACCGGGGTGTCGGAGCCGATCACACAAGCCGCGCGCGACGAAGGAATGTTCAACGCGTACAACGCTTCGGAAGCAAGGAATTCACGGATCGACGAACGCAGCACCGCACGGCCATCACCCATACGCGAAAACGGCGTCTGCCCGGCGCCCTTGAGGTGCAAGTCCCAATGCTCGCCGGCAGTGTTGTAGACCTCGCCGAGCAGCAAGCCCCGACCGTCACCAAGTTGCGGCGTGTAGCCACCGAACTGATGCCCGGAGTAGACCATCGCCCGTGGTTCGGCATCGGCCCACAGCTTGTGGCCGCCGAACAGTTCAGCAAACTCTTGGGTTTCGGCGGTCGCCGGGTCGAGATCAAGCAGGGCCAGCGCCGCCGGGCTCGCGACGACCAGGCGCGGATGGTCGATCGGCTCGGGCAGCACATGGGCGGAGAACGCATCGCCCAGGCGGGCGAAGCGATTATCGAAGGTCAGTTCGTCGAGGGCTTTCAAGGGCCGGCTCCAGCAGAATGTCCGAGCATTCTGCTGGGTATAGGCCGGTTAGTCGAGTTTGGCCGGCGGCGGCTCTTGCAGCGGTTTCTGATCGTCGGCGACCGGCACGATGGTTTTCGTTTCCGGTTCGATCGGCACCATCTTGTATTCCTGACCGTGCAGGTTCTTCAGGTAAACCTCCATCTGGCGGAACGAGATGTTGATGTGCTGCTTCTTGAACTCGCGGTTGATGAAGCGGTTGACCTCATCGAGCACCGGGTTACGGTCACCGAGGTCGCGCACGTGCATGCGCAATTCGTGGTCGAGGGTGCTTTCGCCGAAGTTGAGGAAGTACACGTGCGGCTCGGGTTCCTTGAGCACGCGCGGGTTCTCGCGGGCAGCCTTGAGCAGCAGTTCCTTGACCAGATCCAGGTCCGAGCCGTAATCGACGCCGAGCTTCAATGTGACGCGGGTGATGGTGTCGGTCAGCGACCAGTTGATCAGTTGCCCGGTAATGAACGTCTTGTTCGGGACAATGATGTCCTTGCGGTCGAAATCGGTGATGGTCGTGGCGCGGATGCGGATCTTGCTCACCGTGCCCGACAGGTTGCCGATGGTGATGGTGTCACCGATCCGTACCGGGCGTTCGAAGAGGATCATGATGCCGGAGATGAAGTTCGCAAAGATCTCCTGCATGCCGAAACCGAGGCCGACCGACAGCGCCGCCACCAGCCATTGCAACTTGTCCCAACTCACGCCGAGGGTCGACAGGGTCGAGACGAAGCCGACGCCAGCGATCACGTACGACAGCAACGTCGTGGTCGCGTAGGCACTGCCCTGAGCCAGATTGAGCTTGGACAGCACAAACACTTCGAGCAGGCCGGGCAAGTTGCGCGCGAGGGCGAAGGTGATGCCGATGATGATCAGCGCGCCGAGCATGTCGCCGATGCTGATCGGCACCATGCTCATGTTGGCGCCGGTGCCGCTGGTGTATTCGTAGAGGGTGATGTTGTCGAGGTAGGAGAACACCGAAATCAGGTCCGACCAGACCCAGTAAAGCGCGGCAATGAAACCGCCGAGCAGGGCCAGACGGATCAGGCGCAGGGACTGCTCGTTGACCTTTTCGATGTCCAGCGTCGGCTCTTCGATCACCGCTTCGCCGTCGCCAGCCTCTTTTGCGGCCTGACGTTTGGCCAGGGCGCGTTGATAGGCCAGGCGTCGCGCGGCAACGCTCAGGCCACGGACGAAAGTCGCTTCGATCACCAGCCAGAACATCAGCAGGTACAGGGTGTTGATCAAGCGGTCGCTGAGTTTCAGCGCGGTGTAGTAGTAGCCGAAGCACACCGCCACGAACAAGGCGATCGGCAGCAGGGTGAACATCACACCGACGGCCTTGCGGAACAACGAGGTGTTCTCGTGGGCCGGGCTGCTGATCAGTAGACGGCTGAGCAGCCATGCCATCAAGGCGTAGCAAGTCAGCACCACCGGCATGCCGAGCACATCATCGGCCAGGGCCGCCGGTTGCAATTCGGCGACGGCAACAATGGTCACCAGCGCCATGACCACCAGACCCAGTCGACGGATCCAGCCTTGCAGGAATTCAACCTGAGGTTTCTCCCAACGGAAGTGCAGTTCCGCCACGCCGCCCGGCGCCAGAATCCGGTAAGCGGTGTAGAACACCAGCCACGCCTGACCCATTTGCAGCAAAGCCGCGCCCATGTTGGCGTTCTGTCCGCGCGCGTCGATCTGCAACGCCAGACCACACAAGGCCAGGCCCAACGCGACCGGCATCGCCAACAGAATATTGATCAGAATCGCCTGCGGCGTGTGCCACTGGCTGTCACGCTTGAAGTGGCCGATGTCCTGGTGAACCTTGTTCAGCCGCGCGTACAGATTTTTGCGCCGCCACAGCAGTGCACCGATTAGCAGCGCCAGCGGCAGGAACAGCAACGGGCGCTGGGTCAGACCGTCGGTCAGCTCGCTGAGGCTGGACGCCCATGGCAGGGTGTCGACCTGACGCTTCAGGCGCTCCGGCACCGCGCGCATCCATTCCAGATCCAGCGGCTTGTTGCTCGGAATCCAGAACATCTGCTCATCGAGCGTCGCACGCAGCCCCTGCGCGGTGCTCAGCAGTTGTTTCTGATTGAGTTGCAGGGTGATCGACTCGTTGAGCATGGCGCTCAGTTCGCGATTCAGTCGCTCCAGCAGGTCGGCGCGGGTGTTGGCCAGCTCCAGCAGGTTTTTGCGCAATTGCGGGGTGACCTGCTCCGGCGGCTGAGTGGCCAGCAAATTGTCGACATAGGCGGCGGGATTGCTCAGTTGCTCACGCTGCTGGCTGACGTCGAATTGCCACAAGCGAATGTCGGCGATCTGATCCGCCAGGTCGCGGTCGACCTTGAGTCGCGGAAGGGCTTGTTTCTGTTTGTAGAGAATCTTCGACAGCAGCAGGCTGCCCTTGAGCACGCTGATCTGCTCGTCCAGCGCTGAATCGCTTTGGGTCAGGCTGTCGAGCTGTTGTTTGGTCTGCAGATTCTGCTGGGTGACTTCGTTGAGGCGGTCAGTGCTTTTCAGCAGGTAGTCGGAGAGTTTGAGGTTGGCCGTGCTTTCGATGGCCAGCAGACTGCTGCTACCGGCCTTCTGCGCTTCGATCGACTGCTGGGTCACGGTTTCCTGCGACTGCGCCAGACGCTTCTGGTTGATCAGGGTTTGCAGTTCCTGGATCTCGCGGTCGAGGCGGTCGGACTTCTCCGAGAGCAAGTCATGCTGAGCGTTGCCCAGATCCTGCAACTGGCTGTTGCCGGCCAGCTCCTGACGGCGCAACGGAATCAGCGCATTCAGCGCCGCCAGTTCGGCGTTCAACTGGTCGCGCTGCTCGGCGGTGACGGTTTTACCCGCGTCCTTGCCGGACTTGAGGATGTTGTTGATCTGCTGGATGCGCGTCTGGCTGGCGGAAATCTCTGCCTGAGCACGCTCGGGGCGCGTCTGTGCGGTGATGATCAGGCTGTTGGCGTCGGCGAGGGCTTTTTGCAGGTCACTTTGCTGAGTCGAGCGATCGGTGAGGATTTGCTCCAGTTGCTGAATCGACTCTTTGGGAAAACGCTGTGCCACCGGCACCACGGCCGTAGCCTTGAGGCGCGTCAGTTCGCGGGTGCTTTCAATCGTCTGCTTGGGCGCGCTCGCCAGTTGCTGCTTGAGATCGATCAGTTTCTGCTCGTAATCACGCTGGTTGTTCAGCTGATTGAGCGTGTTCTGCAGGACGGTCTGCAGGGTCTTCTTATCGGCATCCGGCAGTTTGCTGTCGGCCAGTTTGTCGAGACTGGCCTGCACGGCGTCGCTGGACGGTGGTTCGGCGGCGTACAGCGGGCCGACAGTAAGACTCAGGCCCAGCAGGGCCGCGGCGAAAAAGGAGCGCAGGGTAGGCATAGAGACCGGTCAAGCAAGTGAGAGTGGACGCAGTTTAGAGGAAGAGTCCTGGGCCCGGGCGACTTCCTTCGGGGAATCTGACGCCCACTTTGCCGATCTTGTTCCCGTCCATGACCGCAACCGTCCAGTGGGTGTTGTTCCACTCGACCTGGTCACCGACGATCGGCGCACCGCCGACTTTCTGTGCAATGAAGGCGCCCAGGGTCATGTCTGGATCGATGCCTTCGGCCGGCAACCCGTAGAGCGCCGCAACCGCTTTAAGCTGGGCGTCTCCTTCCAGCACGAAATCACCGAAGAAGCGCAGATCGAGACCCCGTTGCGGCGCTTGGCTGAAGAGTT
This sequence comes from Pseudomonas sp. MC6, assembly GCF_054790575.1. Classification (NCBI taxonomy): domain Bacteria; kingdom Pseudomonadati; phylum Pseudomonadota; class Gammaproteobacteria; order Pseudomonadales; family Pseudomonadaceae; genus Pseudomonas; species Pseudomonas sp. MC6. The sequence continues at coordinate 4,543,324 of NZ_CP186504.1, read as the reverse complement.
TTCCGAGGGCGCCGAGGTTATGTTCATGGCCGATAACGCACAGCAAATCATCGACTTCCAGCACCGTACTACCCGACGGATGGAGCAGTTGCTGGCCACGAAACAGGGCCGCGATACGTGTGCCTTCGGGCATTTTCAGTTCGCGCAGGGGCGAACCGATGCACCATTTTTCCGCGCCGAGCTTGTAAACGAACAACTCCCACTCGCTGGTGACGTGGACTTCCAGCGCCGCGCGGGAAATCGGCGCAGGCTCCGGCGGTACGGTCACCTTCAACAGCTTGGCCACCCACGGCAGGCTCGTGCCCTGCACCAGCAGCGACACCAGCACGATGAAGAACGCGAGATTGAAATACAGCTGCGCATTCGGCAGCCCGGCCATCAGCGGGAACACCGCGAGAATGATCGGTACCGCGCCGCGCAGGCCTACCCAGGAAATAAACGCTTTCTCGCGGCCATGGAAGGCCTTGAACGGCAGAAGGCCGACCATCACCGACAGCGGCCGCGCAAACAGAATCATCCACAGTGCCAGACCGAGAGCGGGCAGGGCTATCGGCAGCAAGTCGTGCGGGGTCACGAGCAGCCCCAAGACCAGGAACATGCCGATCTGCGCCAGCCATGCCATGCCGTCGAGCATGTGCAGAATGCCGTGGCGACTGCGCACCGGACGGTTACCAATCACCAGACCGCACAGATAAACCGCGAGGAAGCCGCTGCCGTGCAAGGCGTTGGTCAGGGCGAACACCACCAGACCGCCGGCAATCACCAGAATCGGATACAGACCGGCCGCCAGATTGATGCGGTTGACCAGTTGCAGCATCAGCCAGCCACCGCCGAGACCGATCACACCACCGATGCCGAACTCGCGGATCAGGTGGGTCAACAGGCTCCAGTGCAGACCGGTCTGGCCGCTGGCGAGCATGTCGATCAGAGTGACAGTGAGAAACACCGCCATCGGGTCGTTGCTGCCGGATTCGATTTCCAGACTGGCGGTGACCCGTTCGTTCAGGCCTTTGCCGCCGAGCAGCGAGAACACCGCCGCGGCGTCGGTTGAGCCAACGATGGCGCCGATCAACAGACCTTGAATCAGATTCAGATCGAACAGCCACGCGGCAGCCATGCCGGTCAGCCCGGTGGTGATCAACACGCCGACCGTGGCCAGCGACAGCGCCGGCCACAAGGCCACGCGGAAACTCGACACCCGCGTACGCAAGCCGCCGTCGAGAAGGATCACCGCCAGGGCGAGGTTGCCGACCAGATAGGCCGTCGGGTAGTTATCGAAAATGATCCCGCCGCCATCGACCCCGGCGGCCATGCCGACCGCAAGAATAATGACCAGAATCGGAATGCCGAGACGGGAGGAGAGGGAGCTGACGAGAATGCTTGCGCCTACCAGCAACGCGCCGATCAAGAACAGGCTGTTGATGGTCGTCGCATTCAAAGGCAGTACTCCAGAAGCGTAAATACGGGCACAAACTGACCATGCAGTCTGCGTGCCAGCGATTCTAACCTGTTGAAATGTGATGCTGTCAAAAAGCTTTTTCAGCGGAGCATCAGGATTTGTGTTCGGCGGGCGATTGCTGCCCTCACCCTAGCCCTCTCCCGGAGGGAGAGGGGATCGACCGCGGTGTTTGTGCGAGGTACGCCGACCTGAAATATCGCGCCGAACTGAAAATCTGAAAGGCCCCCGATCTGCTCCCTTTCCCCCTCTCCCTCTGGGAGAGGGCTGGGGTGAGGGCGCTTTTGATCTTGATCTACTGAATCACAGGCTGAACCGCCCAACCATGTTGTTCAGGTCCAGCGCCAGACGCGACAGCTCATTGCTCGCCGCACTGGTCTGATTCGCGCCGGTCGCCGATTGCACCGACAAATCACGAATATTCACCAGATTGCGATCCACTTCCCGCGCCACTTGCGCCTGCTCTTCGGCGGCGCTGGCGATCACCAGGTTGCGCTCGTTGATTTCGACGATGGCGGTGTTGATGGTGTCCAGCGACATGCCGGCACCACGGGCGATGTTCAGGGTCGACTCGGCGCGTTCGGTGCTGTTGCGCATCGAATCCACGGCGTGTTCGGTACCGCTCTGAATGCTGCCGATCATCCGCTCGATTTCGCTGGTCGACTGCTGGGTACGGTGCGCCAGGGCACGGACTTCATCTGCCACCACCGCAAAACCACGACCGGCCTCACCGGCACGTGCCGCTTCAATCGCTGCGTTCAGTGCCAGCAGGTTGGTCTGATCGGCCAGACCACGAATCACGTCTAGCACTTTACCGATATCACGGGATTCATTCGCCAGATCCCCGATCAGCGAAGCGGTGCTCTGCACATCAGCGCTCATGCGTTCGATCGCGCTGACGGTTTCCTGCACCAGATCACGGCCGTCGCCGGCAGACGTGGTGGCGTTTTTCGAAGCTTCCGAAGTGCTCACGGCGTTGCGCGCCACTTCTTCCACGGCGCTGGTCATTTCATTGACCGCAGTGGCCGCCTGTTCGATTTCATTGTTCTGCTGAGTCAGGCCGCGCGCGCTTTCGTCGGTGACGCTGTTCAGTTCTTCAGCCGCCGAAGCCAATTGAGTGGCCGAGCCGGAAATACGCTGCAGGGTGTCACGCAGCTTCGATTGCATCTTGGCCATGGCCGCGAGCAGACGTCCTGCCTCGTCTTCACCGTCAACGTGGATCGGTTGAGTCAGGTTGCCTTCGGCGATGGTTTCCGCAGCTTCCAATGCTTTGGAGATCGGCTTGGTGATGCTCACGGTCAGCAGCCATGCGAAGAGGAAGGTCAGGCCAGTGGCGATCACCAACAACGTGACCACAAGGTTGAAAGACATCGAAAACTGATCACTCGCGCCTTTATCCGTGTCGGCGATTTGCTGGGTGTTGATCTCCAGCAGGCGCGCCAGGGCGGTGTTCACCGCTTCCGAGTTGCTTAGCAAGTCCGAGTTGAGCATCTGCCGCAGTTCATCGATCTGATTGTTGCGCGACAGGGTTTTCATCCGGTCTTCGAGCTGGCGGTACTGCGCGAGCAACTGCACGTATTGATCATAAGCCGCACGTTCTTGCGGGCCGTCGATCAACGGTTCGTAGGCGCGCTGGGCGTCGGCGATCTGCTTGTTGCGCAACTCGAACAGTTCGACAGTCTTTTGTTGAACGTCCGGTTCACGGTTGATCAGCAACCGATACGACAAAACGCGCAGGCGCAGAGTGAGTTGGGTGAATTCGTCGAGAGCCTTGATGGAAGGCACGCTGGCCGTCGCAATGTCTTCGCCTGCTGCGCGGATTTTGCTCATCTGATTCAGGGCGAACACGCCGAGAATCAGCATCAGGCCGCCGATCAGGGCGAAGCCGGTAAACGCCCGTGGGGCGATATTCATATTGCGGAGGGACATGGGCGGATACCAAGAGAGGGCCGCTTCCATGCGGGCTGAGACTGCGATATGGATGACTTATCGGTCATACGACTAAAGTCTTGAGGCACTGTGCGTATTTGTCGCAGAAGGGCTGGGGCGACGAAGTGCAGGAACCAGATCGGCAGATCACAGTCTTTAAAACTCGCAGGAACGATCCGCCACCAGGAAAATCAAGGCCTTGCGCCGGTTTAACCCTGGCATCCGTGGTGACTTTTCTTTATCGTACGCGCCCTTTGAAAAACGCTTGGAAGATCAAAATGTTGGAAGCATCCCTCAGCCAATTGGAACAGCTCGTCAGCGACTTGGTGCAACAGAACCAGAGCCTTGCGCAGACCAACCAGACCTTGTCCACGGAACTGGCCCAGGCCAAGGATGAAAACGAAAGCCTGCAACTGAACCTGATGGAGCAGGAAGAAAAGCACGGCGCCACCGCAGCCCGCATTCAAGCCCTGGTTGATCGCGTCAACGCAGGTCCTGTCAGCGCATGAACCACCACACAGCAGGGGTAAAAGTCGTCTCCATTCTCGGGGAGGACTATTCGATCAAGGCACCGGCCGGGGAAGAACAGACCCTGCTGGACGCGGCCATGATGCTCAAGGCAGCGCTGGACGACACCAAGCGCAAATACCCGACATTGATCGGTGACCGCTTGCTGGTGCTGGCGGCGATGAATCTGTGCTCGCAGCAGATTGAAATGAAGAAGCAGCACAAAGAAGAACTCGACCGTTACCAAGAGCAAGTCAGCGCCACGGTCGACACTATTGCCAAGACCATCAATCAGGGTTGATCGGGTTGCGCACAACCAAAGAATAGATTGTCGATCGGGTTGTATACAATCGGCACGGCTGTTGCATTGTTTCGGCCACTTATTCTTTGGGGGTGCTCCATGCAGTTGTGGCGACGCAGTATTCAATGGCAACTGATTCTCAGCATGGGCACCGCCCTGCTGGTCAGTATCCTGATCGTGGTTGGCATTTATACCCTGGTGGTCAACCGCCTCGCCCAGAGCTATCTGGTCGAGCAAGCGCTGCCATCGAGCATCGAAGCGACGCGCAACGATATCGAACGCATCCTTGTGCAACCGCTGACGGCGGCCAAAGATATCGCCAGCAATACGATGGTCCGCGACTGGCTCGCCTCAGGCGAAGACAGCAGCAAAACGGCGGGCTTCGCGCAGTATCTGGAAGGCATCCGCGCCGAACATAAAGCCTTTACCGCTTTGATCATCGGCACCGAATTCAATCATTACATCACCGAAAAAGGCCTGGATCGCACCCTCAGTCGTTCCAAACCGGCCGACGCGTGGTTCTATTCCTTCCTCGACAGCAATCAGCCGCGCACCCTCAATATCGACAACGACGGCGCCACCGGAGAATTGGCGCTGTTCATCGATCTGAAAGTCGAGCAGGCCGGTAAAGTGGTCGGCGTAGCCGGGCTTGGTTTGAGCATGAAAGAGCTGTCGGAGCTGATTCACAACTTCAGCTTTGGTCAGCGCGGCAAGGTCTATCTCGTGCGCTCCGACGGTTTGATCCAAGTGCATCCCGAAGCGCAGTTCAGCGGCAAACGCACCTTGAGCGAGCAGATTGGCGCCAATGCGGCGCAATCCGTCATGGGCCAGAAAACGGCGATCAGCAGCAGCTTCCAGAGGGATGGCGAAGACTTCCTCGCCTTCAGCCTGCCTCTGCGTGATCTGGGCTGGACCTTGGTGGCCGAAGTGCCGCAGTTGCAGATCTATGCCGAGGCCCGCAAGGCGATGTGGATGAGTGGCGGCATCGGTCTGGCGGTAGCGCTGGTGTGTCTCGCGTTGGTGGTGTGGCTGGCGCAAGGGCTGGTGCGGCCGATTCGTCAGGTAACAGCCGCGCTCGTAGCAATCGGTAGCGGCGGTGGAGATTTGACCCACCGGTTAGATTCCAGCCGCGCCGATGAGCTGGGCGACCTCGCCCGCGGCTTCAACCGTTTCCTCGATAGCCAGCGCGGCATGATCGGCGAAGTGCTGACCACCAGCGAACGTCTGCGCACGGCTGTGGGGCAAGTGGCGAAAGTGGTGGAGAACACCGCTGAGCGTTCCGGCCGCCAGCAGGAAATGACCGACATGGTCGCAACTGCGGTTCACGAGATGGGCCTGACCGTGCAGGAGATTGCGCAGAACGCTGGTAACGCGGCACTCGCTTCGCAAACCGCGCGGGATGAAGCGATGCAGGCGCGGGAAGTGGTTGGCGGCTCGATCAAGCATATTGAAAGCATGTCGGATGAGATTGGCGTAGCGGCGGGTGCGGTCGGTGAGCTGGCACATCAAGTGGCCTCGATCGACTCTGTATTAGCAGTGATTCGTGGCGTGTCCGAGCAGACCAACCTGCTGGCACTTAATGCCGCCATCGAAGCGGCGCGCGCCGGGGACATGGGGCGCGGCTTTGCAGTTGTTGCCGATGAAGTACGCACCTTGGCGCGCCGCACTCAGGCATCCACCGATGAAATCCAGCAGATGATCGGCAGCCTCAAGCAAGGCGCGGAAAACGCCGTGTCGTCGATGCGCACCGGCCAGGCGGCAACCGGCACCGGGGTTGAGTCGAGCCAGCGCACTGGGGCTTCGTTGACGGCGATTACCGGTCAGGTCGAGCGCATCAGTGACATGAACCATCAGGTGGCGACGGCGACGGAAGAGCAGTCGGCGGTGACGGAAGAGATCAACCGTAATGTGCAGGGGATTTCCGATCTGGCGCGGGCGACGGTGGGGGAGGTTCGGGCGTGTCGTGAGGATTGTCAGATGTTGCAGAGGCTGGCGGATGATCTGGCGCGGCAGATGGGTGGGTTCAAGTTGAGTTGAGTGTTGAGCCAGAAAAGCCCCTCACCCTAGCCCTCTCCCAGAGGGAGAGGGGACTAACCGAGTGGTTTTTCGTCATGCGCCGACTTGAAAGACCGAGTCGATTATGGATTCGGCAAGGCACTTTCAGGTCGGTGTACTTCCTATATATCCCCCATTCGGCCCCCTCTCCCTCCGGGAGAGGGCTGGGGTGAGGGTAGGCTTTCAGAACCACGCATCCTGCATCGCCAGGCACGTATCATCCCGCGCCTCCAGCAACGCCAGTTCATGGTGACAACCCGGCACTTCCCACGTCAGAAAGTACCGCGCCGCCTGCAGCTTGCCCTTATAGAAGTCGACATCCGCCGCATTACCCTTTGCCAGCCCTTCTTCGGCACGAATCGCCTGCTCCAACCAGCGCCAGCCAATCACCGTGTGCCCGAACACCTTCAGGTACAACGCCGAGTTCGCCAGACTGCTATTGACCTTGCCCTGTGCCAGGTCGGTCAACAAACCGATGGTCACCGTTTGCAGGCGCGCGACCAGTTTTTCCAGGGGCTCACGCAGTGCGGTCAGCGATTCATGCGCCGTTGCGCGCTCTGCCGTGGTGGCGATCAGTCGAATCAATTGCTTCAATCCCGCGCCACCGTTCTGCGCCAATTTACGCCCGAGCAAGTCCAGTGACTGAATGCCGTGAGTGCCTTCGTGGATCGGGTTCAAGCGGTTGTCGCGGTAATACTGCTCCACCGGGTATTCACGGGTGTAGCCGTGGCCGCCAAGAATCTGGATCGCCAGTTCGTTGGCCTTGAGGCAGAATTCCGACGGCCAGGATTTGACGATCGGCGTCAGCAGATCCAGCAATTCATGCGCCTGTTTGCGCTCGGCTTCGGACTCAAGCGTGGTGGTGTCGTCGAACAAGCGCGCCGCGTACAGACCGAGATCAAATGCACCTTCGACGTAGGATTTTTGCGTCAACAGCATACGTCTGACATCGGCGTGCTGAATGATCGCCACCGGCGCCGCCGTCGGATCCTTGCTGTCCGGCACGCGACCCTGTGGCCGCTCGCGGGCGTACTCCAGCGAGTACAGATAACCGGCATAACCGAGCATCACCGCGCCCATGCCGACGCCGATACGTGCCTCGTTCATCATCTGGAACATGTAGCTCAAACCGTGGTGCGGCTTGCCCACCAGATAGCCGATGCACTCGCCGTTATCGCCGAAGTTCAGCGCTGTGGAGGTGGTGCCGCGCCAACCCATCTTGTGAAACAGCCCTGCCAGCAGCACGTCGTTGCGTTGGCCCAAGCTCCCGTCATCGTTGACCAGAAATTTCGGCACGATAAACAGCGAAATGCCTTTAACACCCGCAGGCGCATCGGGCAGCTTGGCCAGGACCATGTGCACGATGTTTTCCGAGAGCGGGTGATCGCCGCCGGAAATGAAGATCTTGTTGCCTTTGAGGCGATAAGTGCCGTCGGACGCCGGCTCGGCGCGCGTACGAATATCCGACAGCGATGAACCGGCATGCGGCTCGGTCAGGGCCATGGTGCCGAAGAAACGCCCGTCGATCATCGGTTGCAGAAAGCGTTGTTTCTGCTCGTCCGTGCCAAAGCTCTCAATCAGATTCGCCGCGCCCATGGTCAGGAACGGGTAGGACGTCGAAGCCGCGTTGGCTGACTGGAAATGCGCGAAGCAGGCTTGCGACAGCAGTGTAGGAAGCTGCATGCCACCGGCGTCGAAACTTCTCGCGGCGTTAAGGAATCCGGCTTCAAGGAAGGCATCCACCGCTGGTTTCACTTCAGGAATCAGAATCGCCTGACCGTCTTCGTAGCGTGGTTCGTTCTCGTCGCCCTTGCGGTTGTGCGGCGCGAAGTACTTCTCGGCGATGTTGCGCGCGGTGCCGATGGCGGCGTCGAAGGTTTCGCGATTGTGCTCGGCAAAGCGCTCACGCCGGGTCAGGCCCTCGGCATCAAGGACTTCATACAGCTCGAAAGCCAGATTGCGGGAACTGAGCAGCGTCTCGGACATGGCGGCCTACCTGAAATTGGGGTTGGGCCGAGTCTAAGGCGGGGGAATAGAGGCTGGATATGATGATTGATGAGAGTGATGCAGAGGTGAGGGCGACACTAATCAAATGTAGGAGTGAGCCTGCTCGCGATAGCGGTCTGTCAGACACAATTATTTTAACTGACAGACCGCTATCGCGAGCAGGCTCACTCCTACAGGGAATTTCATTCCAGGCGACCGTTGCGGGCGCCTGGAGTTACAGCGATTTAGCCGATGGTCATCAAGCTCGCATTACCACCCGCAGCAGCAGTGTTAACACTCAACGCCCGCTCGATCACCAGACGCTCCAGCGCAATATTGGTCTCGCCCTGGGACAAGCCCTGAACCCCAACGATCGCGCCGGCACGCTTGGCAATCTGCTGGCAAACGCCGCGCAACTGGTCGGAATGGCCGTGATGCAGAACCGCATCAAACACCACTTCATCCTTGTTCCAGTCAGAAACCAGCTTGATCCGCGCCTGAATCTCCTTCGGCAGGCGTGCGAACAATGCCTTGCTGATGTCGGACTCTGGCCACACCGCCGAACCACCTACCGCCAGCACCGCTGCCAGTTGCGTCAGCAGATCGCCTTCAACCTCGGCCAGGCACAACACGTGCTCGCGCGGCAGGATCGCGTAGCTGTTCTTCTCGCCAGTCGGGCCGGCCAATACGCGGGTGATGCCGCTCTGCGATTGTGCAGCGTACTGCACGCACAGGGTGCTCAAGTCAGCGAACTTGTTGCTGTCGGCCCAGGCTTTCAAGGCATTCAGCGGTTTGCTCATGGCGTCGCGCAAACGAACGTCCGGGGCGATAACGGCATCACCGCGAGCGAAGGATTGTTCGATGGCGTCGGTAGGACGTGTCGCCAGCAAGCGGTACAGGTACAGCGGGCCACCGGCTTTCGGGCCAGTACCCGAAAGGCCTTCGCCGCCGAATGGCTGCACGCCGACCACGGCACCGACGATGTTGCGGTTAACGTAGACGTTACCGGCATTGACGTTGTCGATCACCTTGGCGATGGTCTCGTCGATACGGGTGTGCACGCCCAGCGTCAGGCCATAACCGGAAGCGTTGATCTGGCCGATCAGTTGATCGATCTCTTTACGCTTGTAGCGCACCACGTGCAGCACCGGACCGAAGATCTCGCGTTGCAGCTCGTCGAAGCTTTCCAGTTCGATCAGGGTCGGCATGACGAAGGTGCCGCGTTTGACCTCTTCGGTGTCGGCGATCGCCACTTGGTACACGTTGCGACCTTTGTCGCGCATGCCCTGGATGTGCTTATCGATGCCAGCCTTGGCTTCGGCGTCGATCACCGGGCCGATGTCCACGGACAGGCGCTCCGGGTTGCCGAGACGGCTTTCGGCCATGGCACCTTTGAGCATTTCGATGACGCGATCAGCGGAATCTTCCTGCAGGCACAGTACGCGCAGCGCCGAGCAACGCTGACCGGCGCTGTCGAAAGCCGAGGACACCACGTCGATGACGACTTGCTCGGTTAGAGCCGAGGAGTCGACGATCATCGCGTTCTGGCCACCGGTTTCGGCGATCAGCGGAATCGGACGGCCCTGGCTGTCGAGGCGGCCAGCGATGTTGCGTTGCAGCAGACGCGCGACTTCGGTGGAACCGGTGAACATCACGCCTTTGACGCGCTCATCGCCGACCAGACCGGCGCCGACGGTTTCACCGCGACCCGGTAGCAGTTGCAGCACGCCTTCCGGGATCCCGGCTTCAAGCAGCAAACGCACGGCTTGAGCCGCCACCAGCGGAGTTTGCTCGGCAGGCTTGGCCAATACCGGGTTACCGGCAGCCAATGCCGCAGCGACTTGACCGCTGAAAATCGCCAGCGGGAAGTTCCACGGGCTGATGCACACCACCGGACCCAGTGGGCGATGGGCGTCATTGCTGAAATCGTTGCGCGCCTGCACTGCGTAATAACGCAGGAAGTCGACCGCTTCGCGGACTTCGGCGATGGCGTTGGCGAAAGTCTTCCCGGCTTCGCGAGCCAGCAGGCCCATCAGCGGCTGAATCTCGCCTTCCATCAAGTCAGCGGCACGTTCCAGAATCGCCGCGCGTTCGGCCGGCGGGGTGGCCTGCCAGATCGGTGCGGCGTTCAGTGCGCATTGAATGGCGTTGTCGACGTCTTCGACGGTGGCTTCTTGAACATGACCGACCACATCACGGTGATCGGCCGGGTTCAGCACTGGCGCAGGGGTTTCAGTGCTGGAAACGCAACCGAGCATCGGCGCGGCTTTCCAGTCGTTGTGTGCAGTGGCGAGCAAAGCGCAGGACAGCGAAGCCAGACGATGTTCGTTGGCCATGTCGATGCCGCTGGAGTTGGCGCGCTCAGAACCGTACAAATCACGCGGCAGCGGAATGCGTGGGTGCGGCAGGCCGAAACCACCTTCCACGGTCGCCATCTGCTCGATCTGCGCAACCGGATCGGCCACCAGTTCCTGAATCGAAATCGACTGGTCGGCGATGCGGTTGACGAACGAGGTGTTCGCGCCGTTTTCCAGCAGTCGACGTACCAGATAAGCCAGCAGGGTTTCGTGAGTACCGACCGGTGCGTACACGCGGCACGGACGGTTCAGCTTGCCTTCGGAAACTTTGCCTACAACTTGTTCGTAAAGCGGTTCGCCCATGCCGTGCAGGCACTGGAATTCGTACTGGCCCGGGTAATAGTTCTGACCGGCAATGTGGTAAATGGCCGACAGGGTGTGGGCGTTGTGCGTGGCGAACTGCGGGTAGATGACTTCCGGCACCGACAGCAGTTTGCGTGCGCAAGCGATGTAGGAAACGTCGGTGTACACCTTGCGGGTATAGACCGGATAGCCTTCCAGGCCTTCGACCTGGGCGCGCTTGATTTCGCTGTCCCAGTACGCGCCTTTCACCAGACGGATCATCAGGCGATGACGGCTGCGACGAGCCAGATCGATCACGTAGTCGATCACGTACGGGCAACGCTTCTGGTAAGCCTGGATCACGAAGCCGATGCCGTTCCAGCCGGTCAGCTGCGGCTCAAAGCACAGGCGCTCAAGCAGATCCAGCGACAGTTCGAGACGGTCGGCTTCTTCGGCGTCGATGTTCAGGCCGATGTCGTATTGCTTGGCCAGCAGGGTCAGCGACAGCAGGCGCGGGTACAACTCATCCATCACGCGTTCGTACTGCGCACGGCTGTAACGCGGGTGCAGGGCCGACAGCTTGATGGAAATGCCCGGGCCTTCATAAATCCCACGACCGTGGGAGGCTTTGCCGATCGAGTGAATAGCTTGTTCGTACGACGCCAGGTATTTCTGTGCGTCGTGCTCGGTCAGTGCCGCTTCACCGAGCATGTCGTAGGAGTAACGGAAGCCCTTGGCTTCGAACTTGCTCGCGTTGGCCAAGGCTTCGGCGATGGTTTCGCCGGTGACAAACTGCTCGCCCATCAGGCGCATGGCCATGTCGACGCCCTTGCGGATCATCGGCTCGCCGCTCTTGCCGATGATGCGGCTCAAGGACGAGGTCAGGCCGGCTTCGTTGTGTGTCGAGACCAGTTTGCCGGTCAGCAGCAGGCCCCAAGTGGCAGCGTTGACGAACAGCGACGGGCTGTTGCCCAAGTGTGGGTGCCAGTTGCCGGTGCTGATCTTGTCGCGTATCAGTGCATCACGGGTGCCCTTGTCCGGGATGCGCAGCAGCGCTTCGGCCAGGCACATCAGCGCTACGCCTTCCTGGGACGACAGGGAAAACTCCTGCAGCAGACCCTGAACAATGCCTGCACGACCGCCGGCACTTTTCTGGTTGCGCAGTTTTTCCGCGATGGCGGCGGCGAGTTTGTTGGTGGCTTCAGCCATTGGCGCTGGCAGGCGAGCCTGCTCGATCAGCATCGGCACGACTTCCGGCTCTGGGCGACGGTAAGCGGCAGTGATCGAAGCGCGCAGAACGGATTGCGGCAGGATGCTTTCGGCGAATTCGAGGAAGCATTGGTGGGCGTGATCGGTGTGGACTTCGCCCGCCTCATCGGCGTCCTTGGCGGTCAAACCGTTCAGCTCGGTCAGGGTTGCACCACCCTCGAGTTTTTCCAGGTAATTGAAAATTGCCTGCTTGATCAGCCAGTGCGGCGTGCGATCAATCGAGGTTGCGGCGGCCTTCAGGCGTTCGCGGGTCGGGTCATCGAGTTTGACCCCAAGGGTGGTGGTAGCCATATTTTTATCCTCATGGTTGCCACAGTTGCGTGGCATCAGCTGGCGGCAAGATTAGCCGTGCGCCGAAAGAGGTGCAACCGGGTGCAACCCTTTTTTTGTCGGAATAATAGGCAGCTCGTCAGGAATTATTTTCTGGTACGAAAGTGCTGCTCACGCTTGGTGCTTTTGCTTCTAGCAAAGGGCCATGACTGCGACAAAAGGGAGCAAAAACGGGGTGATTGTCGATAATTCCGACTAGGTGCAACTAATTCTCACGAAACTGGTTGCACCTTATTTGATTTGTTGCATAGCATTCGCGCCCTAGGTGCAACCGGGAATAACCCGGTGTACCGGCTGATGGCTTTCCTGGGGAAACATCAGTCCTAAATGCGCGGGATCCCGGATCGTCTGCCAAACGTCGTCGTTTGCGTGCGGTTCACCACCGCCGCTACATAAAAACAAAGCCAGGGCGTAACTCAATGAGCGTAAGCAATCCAACCCTGATCACGTTCGTGATCTACATCGCAGCAATGGTGCTGATCGGCTTGATGGCCTATCGCTCCACCAACAACCTTTCTGACTATATTCTTGGCGGTCGCAGCCTCGGCAGCGTCGTCACCGCGCTGTCTGCCGGTGCCTCCGACATGAGCGGCTGGTTGCTGATGGGCCTGCCAGGCGCCATCTACATGTCCGGTCTGTCCGAAAGCTGGATCGCCATCGGTCTGATCATCGGTGCCTACCTGAACTGGCTGTTCGTTGCCGGCCGTCTGCGCGTGCAGACCGAGCACAACGGCGACGCCCTGACCCTGCCGGACTACTTCGCCAGCCGTTTTGAAGACAAAAGCGGCCTGCTGCGGATCATCTCGGCGATCGTGATTCTGGTGTTCTTCACCATCTACTGCGCTTCCGGCATTGTGGCCGGTGCCCGTCTGTTCGAAAGCACCTTCGGCATGTCCTACGAGACCGCGCTGTGGGCCGGTGCTGCGGCGACGATTGCCTACACCTTTATCGGTGGTTTCCTGGCCGTGAGCTGGACCGACACCGTACAAGCCACGCTGATGATTTTTGCGCTGATCCTTACGCCGATCATTGTTCTGCTGGCCACCGGCGGCGTCGACACCACGTTCCTGGCCATCGAAGCGCAAGATCCAAGCAACTTCGACATGCTTAAAGGCACCACTTTTATCGGCATTATCTCGCTGATGGGCTGGGGTCTGGGCTACTTCGGTCAGCCGCACATCCTCGCGCGTTTCATGGCCGCGGATTCGGTGAAGTCGATTGCCAACGCCCGTCGCATCTCCATGACCTGGATGATCCTGTGCCTGGGCGGCACCGTGGCCGTGGGTTTCTTCGGTATTGCTTATTTCTCGGCACACCCGGAAGTTGCCGGCCCAGTCACCGAGAACCACGAGCGTGTGTTCATCGAACTGGCCAAAATCCTCTTCAATCCATGGATTGCTGGCGTGCTGCTGTCGGCCATTCTGGCTGCGGTGATGAGCACCCTGAGCTGCCAGTTGCTGGTGTGCTCGAGCGCCCTGACCGAAGACTTCTACAAAACCTTCCTGCGTAAATCCGCTTCTCAGGTTGAGCTGGTCTGGGTCGGCCGCGCCATGGTGCTGTTGGTTGCGCTGATCGCGATCGCGATGGCCGCCAACCCGGAAAACCGCGTACTGGGCCTGGTGTCCTACGCCTGGGCCGGCTTTGGTGCTGCGTTCGGTCCGGTTGTACTGATCTCGGTGATCTGGAAAGGTATGACCCGCGACGGCGCACTGGCCGGTATTCTGGTCGGCGCGATCACCGTGGTGGTCTGGAAGCATTTCGAACTGCTGGGTCTTTACGAAATCATCCCGGGCTTCATCTTCGCAAGCATCGCCATCTACATCGTCAGCAAGCTCGGCGCGCCGACCACTGGCATGGTGCAGCGCTTTGAAGCGGCAGAAAAAGATTTCAATCTGAACAAGTGATTGTTCTGAGCTGAGGCTCACCCGAAAACGGCCCGTTTCCTACAGGAGGCAGGCCGTTTTTTTGTGCCTGCGATTTCTCGAATACTGTGGAGATCCAATGTGGGAGCGAGCCTGCTCGCGAATGCGATTGATCACTCAATGAGTGTGTCGACTGACATGCCGCCTTCGCGAACAGGCTCGCTTGTATGGTAGGACTTGAAGGGAGGAGGAGGGACAAGGCTCGATTCTGGCTGTTGACGCAGCACAGACCGTGGGAGATTTCGCCCCTCCTCCTTTCACCCAAGCGCCGATAAAGAATGCATCTGGCTAGACCGACGATAGGAACAAGCCTGCGCCTCTGGGTGAGCCCTTCAAGTGCTCAAACCTTATCCCGGAGGAAATCCTGTGGCAATGCCAGTCGCTCTATCAAATCCGATCGTTGGCGTGGATGTCGCCAAAAATGAACTGGTGATTTATCAGGCCGATAGCGATCTGCTTGAAGCGATTCCCAACACCAAAACATCCATCAAGCAGTGGCTGAAGGCCTTGCTCGGCCCCGTGTCTATTGCCATTGAGGCAACCAACATCTACCACCTGGAATTCGCTGATTTGGCCTATGCGGCCGGTTGCACGATTTACATGGTGGGTGGCTATGAACTCAAACATTACCGCGAAGGCGTGAAGATCCGCGCCAAAACCGACGCCTTGGACGCCAAGCTGCTGGCCCGTTACCTGAAGAACGAAGCCGAGGAGTTGCGCCCCTGGACCCCGCCATCACCGCTGTACCGCCAGCTCCTGAGCCTTTTCCGCCGCCGCGCGGCTTTGGTCCAGGCAAGGGTCGGCCTGGTGCAGAGCTGGTCGAATGAGCCGCTGTTGAAGGCAGCTTTTGCTGAACAAATAAAATCCATGCAGCGGCTTGAAACGATGATCGAAAAGACGATCAACGATCAGCTCAAACAAGCCGGTTTGCTCTGCCAATTGAAGCGTTGCCTGAAAGTTGAGGGCATTGGATTTCTGACCGGAGCGCGCCTGCTCACGGCGTTTCAGCGGGGGGAATTTAGCAACGCGGATGCGTTTATCGCCTTCCTGGGCATGGATTTACGGGTATCGAAATCAGGGCAAAAGGACGGTCGCCGCAGCTTGACCAAGCGCGGAGACCCCGAGGCCCGCCGACTTTTGCACAACGCAGCGATGTCGGCTAGCCGTACGATAGCCTGGAAAGGGTTTTACGAAGCCCAAAGAGCACGGGGTTTCAGCACCACGCAGGCGTTGGTGATGCTGGCTCGCAAACTTGCTCGGGTGGTATTCGCCTTGCTGAAAGGGCAAAGCGAATATCAGACAAAAGTCAGTTGAGGGCTTCCCCTCAACCATAGAATCTCCCACAGGGTTCAGTGGTGGTTTTGGAGGATTTGTCTGTAGTTGAAGGCGCCGCTTTTTGCAGGGACTTTCAGCAATGAAAGTAGGGGAAATCTGATTTTCCCGTCACCCATTCATCACCCCTTGCCCCTCATGCAGAATCGCCCGCCCTCACACTGCAGAGAGACATCGGATGTTCGCGCCTGCCAATCAACCGCGTTTCACGTTGACCCTCGAAGGCGCCCAGCATGACCTCAAGGTCCTTGAGTTCACGGGCAAGGAAGCCATCAGCCAACCTTTTCGCTTCGAGCTGGAACTGGTCAGTGAGCGACCGGATCTGGATCTTGAGAGCCTGCTGCACTGTCAGGCTTTTCTGAGCTTTGATGCGGACGGTTCCGGCGTTCACGGTCAGATTTATCAGGTCGGGCAGGGCGATTCGGGGAAACGTCTGACGCGCTATCACCTGAGCCTCGTCCCGCGTCTGACGTATCTGGGACATCGCATCAATCAGCGGATTTTCCAACATCAGAGCGTGCCGCAAATTGTTGCGCAGGTGCTTAAGGATCACGCGATCCTTCGTGATGCGTTCGAGTTTCGGTTAGGCAGCGAATACCCGGTTCGTGAGTATTGCGTGCAGTACGCCGAAAGCGACCTGGCGTTCATCCAACGCCTGTGTGCCGAGGTCGGTATTCATTTCCACTTTCAACACAGCGCCGACGCGCACGTACTGGTGTTCGGTGATGACCAGACGGTGTTTCCAAAACTGGCCGCGCCGACCCTTTATCTGCCGGGCAGTGGCATGTCTGCCGGAACCCCGGCGATCCAGCGTTTCAATGTGCGCGTGGAAACCCGCACCAGCGTGGTTACCCGGCGCGACTACAACTTTGAAAAACCACGCCTGCACCTGCAAAGCCATGTCGACGGCGAGCAGCGCCCGGTGCTGGAGGACTATCACTTCCCTGGCCAATTCAATGATCGGGAGACCGGCAAGCATCTCGCCCAGCGCGCACTTGAGCGACATATCGCCGATTATCGTCAGGCCGAAGGCATCAGCGACGAATCCGCACTGGTTTGCGGACATTTCCTGCAACTGAGCGAGCATCCGCGCGACGGCTGGAATGACCTGTGGCTGTTGACCGCCGTTGAACACCACGGCCGTCAGCCGCAAGTACTGGAAGAATCGGTGACCAGCGATGGCGAGGGATTTCAGGGTTACCGTAATACCTTTCTCGCCACGCCGTGGGACGTGTTTTTCCGCCCGGCGCTGGGGCCGGAAAAACCACGCATGCCTGGTTATCAACCAGCGGTTGTGACCGGGCCGAAAGATACCGAAATCCACTGCGACGAGTACGGCCGGGTCAAGGTGCAACTGGCTTGGGATCGCGACGGTGAATTGAATGAGCATTCCAGTTGCTGGCTGCGCGTTGCCACTAATTGGGCGCACGACCGTTACGGCAGTGTGTTGATTCCGCGAGTCGGTATGGAAGTGCTGGTCGGTTTCATCGATGCCGACGCCGACAAACCTTTGGTCGTGGGCTGCCTGCCCAATGCCGCGACGCCGATTCCGCTGGATCTGCCGGCGGACAAGACTCGTAGCATTTTCCGCAGTCAGAGCAGCCCCGGCGGCGGTGGCTACAACGAACTGCGCATCGAGGATAAGAAAGGCGCTGAGGAAATCTATCTGCGCGCCCAGCGTAACTGGACGCAGCATGTGTTGAACGATCAACAGGTGCAGGTTGATAACCAGCGCAGCATTGTTGTCACCGGGACCGCTCGGCATGAGTTGAAGGCTGATGAGCAGCGCATCACCCACGGCCAGCGGCAGACCGAAGTGAAGCAGGACGATCATCTGAGCGTGACCGGCGACCGTCATGTTCGCGTGAGTAATCAAGCGATCAGCGCCAGTGGGCAATTCCACGTCAGCGCTGGTCAGCAAGTGGTCATCGACGGCGGCGCGAGTGCGACGATTCAGGCTGGCGGGCAATGGATCAACATCGGCCCGGGTGGGATTTTCAGCAGTGTGCCGATTGTTGTGGGTGGTGCGCCGATGGCGGCGATGAGTGCCACACCGGTTGTACCGGGATTGCCGGAAAAACTCGCCGCCGCGCCGGCAGCCATGCTCACCGCCGCACAAATCATGAGCTTCAAGGGTGACGCGCCATTCTGCGAAGAGTGTGAACGTTGCAAGGATGGTCTCTGTGCAGCCTGATTTTCTTTTGCCTGCCGAATGGTTGGCGCGTGAACCGTTGAAAACTTCCGAGCAGTTGTTTGCGGTTTTCAGTAATGCCAGTGAGGCAAAACCGCCTGCCGCTTGGCGAGACACGGCGAACCCCATCTGGGCCGAGACGATCTATGCCGAGTGGGATGCGGTGATGCCTTACGTGGGAATTGTCGCTGCTGACAGTGAGTTTCTGCATTGGGTCGCTATTACCGAATCGCGGGATTGGGGTTGGCTGGCGGTCTCTTCCGCGAGCCTTGAGGAGGTGTTGGCGCACTTTCGCAGCCTCACCCAAGTGCTGTTGCCTGACGGCAAAACGGTGTTTTTTCGTTTCTGGGATGGGCGGTTTCTGTTGCCGATTCTTCAGGCCGATGAGGTGGATGCGGCGCAACTGTTTCCGCTGATCGGGCGTTGCTTGATCAATGGGCAGGCGCTGGATATCGGTGGCAGGGCGCAGGTTTCGGGGCGGATATTTCCTTGGTGGCAGGTGCCGGAATCGGTGCTGGCGCAGCAGGGCAATGACGTTCGAACAGCCAATGCGTTGCAGTGGTTGAGCGAAGAGTGTCCGGCAGTCTTCGAGGCCTTTCCCGAGGCGGTTTTGCGTTGCAAGGTCAGGCGGTTTTTTCAGGTTTCAATGTCGGAAGAATCGTCGCAATCGGTGTTGCTGGCGTTTTTGCTGGCAGAGTCGGAATGAGTTTTCGGGGCGAAGGTCTCGGACGATTCCTTCGAGTTGCGGCGGTTTTCATGAACTGGTGGGCGGTGGGTTGCAGGGATAGTCTTTTCGTTGTCACTGCGAGAGTGGTGACAGGGTGTAGGAGCCCTCTACCTGTGGTGCATCAGCGCTGTTGTTTGAATTGCGGCACGTAACTTGTGTGAGCAATGTCGTCAGCGGCGGCTGTGTGCGGGACACGCTTCGGCGTGGCCGAATTCCATGGGTCGGTTTCCTACTCCCGCGCACGGCTGCCACCCAATCCCGTAGGAAGGAATGCGGCAGTTCACTTTTACACTCTATGGAAGATAGAAATGACGACAATACGAACGGCTCCACCCTACGAAAAAATCATTCCCCATCCCGACAACCGCTTCATGGCCCTGACCGGCAATTGCAGCGACATGCCCACCCTGTTCATCGACACCCACGTGCCCCTCGACATCCTTATGGACGCCGCCAACCATCGCCTGCGCGCCGTGATCCAGGTGCTGGAAAACATGTGCATGCGCGGCTCGGTCGAATGCGACTCCGTCATCCTCAGCGATTTCGCCCAGCTCTGCGTGATTCCTCTGCGTGACGGCTGCGATGTGCTCGATGTCATCGGCAGGCGCCTGCGCGCCGCGCCATAAAAGCAAAGCCCCTCACCCTAACCCTCTCCCAGAGGGAGAGGGGACTGACCGAGTTGTCTGGGTGATGTACGCCGACCTGCGACTTCAGTGGTGAATTTGGCTTGGCCAAGCCTGGATGGAGTTGTTGTTTCAGGGGGCGGACCGAGTTGTCTGGGCGATGTGCGCCGACTTCCGCGCTGATCTTCGCTTGGCCAAGCCTGAGATCCCGCTGATCTTTCAGGTCGATGTAACTCGCAAGATCACTCGGTCAGTCCCCTCTCCCTCCGGGAGAGGGCTAGGGTGAGGGCAGGCTTTTGTCCGCTCGGCTGCGAACCCCTGACTTGCCGCCCGGTAAAAGGTAAACTTTGCGCCCTTCGCAGGAGCAGCCATGAATTATCGTCACGCCTTCCATGCCGGCAATCACGCCGATGTGTTCAAACACCTGACCTTGACCCGCCTCATCGCCCTGATGTCGCGCAAGGAGCAGCCGTTTGCCTATCTCGACACGCACGCCGGCATCGGCCTGTATGACTTGCAGGGCGATCAGGCCAACCGTACCGGTGAGTACCTGGAAGGCATCGCGCGCTTGTGGGATCAGCCGGATCTGCCGGCGCTGACCGCCGACTACATGAAGGTGTTGCACGAGATGAACCCGGATGGCCAGCTGCGCTACTACCCGGGTTCGCCGGAGCTGGCGCGGCGCCTGACCCGCCCGCAGGATCGGGTGATGCTCAACGAGAAGCACCCGGAAGACGGCGTGCTGCTCAAGGACAACATGGCCGGTGATCGTCGGGTCAAAGTTCATCTCGGCGAGGGCTGGCACGTTGCACGAGCGATGCTGCCGGTGCAGGAGAAACGCGCAGTGATGTTGATTGATCCGCCGTTCGAGCAGCTCGACGAGATGCAGCGTTGCGCGGCGTCGTTGAAAGAGGCGATTGGCCGGATGCGTCAAACCGTGGCGGCGATCTGGTATCCGGTGAAGGACCAGCGTGCGCTGCGCCGTTTCTATCAGGATCTGGCTGGCACCGGTGCGCCGAAGTTGTTGCGCGTGGAATTGCTGGTGCACCCGCTGGATACGCCGAACAGCCTGAACGGCTCGGGCATGGCGATTGCCAATCCGCCGTGGGGGCTGGAGGAAGAATTGCGTGAGTTGTTGCCGTGGTTATCGAAGAAGCTTGGGCAGACTCAGGGCGGGTGGCAGATGGATTGGTTGATTGCCGAGAGCTGATCAACGGCAAGATCAAAAGATCGCAACCTGCGGCAGCTCCTACACGGTTCGGCGGCGTCCACCAATGTGCGGACGATCACTGGTCTCCTGTAGGAGCTGCCGAAGGCTGCGATCTTTTGCTTTCAGGATTTAATTGCCTGCCAGGCTCGCTGGCATGCACACGCCGGTGCCGCCAATCCCGCAGTAACCCTCTGGATTCTTCGCCAGATACTGCTGGTGATACGCCTCGGCGAAGTACACGGTCGGCGCCTGTTCGATCTCAGTGCTGATTTCCCCCAGACCTGCCTTCGACAGCTCGGCCTGATAGGTCGCCTTGCTTTTCAGCGCCGCATCCAGATGCTCAGGCGAGGTCGCGTAGATCACCGAGCGGTACTGCGTACCGATGTCGTTGCCCTGACGCATGCCCTGTGTCGGGTTGTGCAGTTCCCAGAACATCGTCAGCAGCTCTTCGTAGCTGACTTTGGCCTTGTCATACACCACCAGCACCACTTCAGCGTGGCCGGTCAGGCCCGAGCAGACTTCTTCGTAGGTCGGATTCGGCGTGAAACCGCCGGCATAACCGACGACCGTGCTGACCACGCCTTCGCGCTGCCAGAAGCGCCGCTCGGCGCCCCAGAAGCAACCCAGACCGAAAATTGCAAAATCGACGTCCTGGAAAAACGGGCCAAGCAGCGGGGTTTCTTCGAAAACGAAGTGCTTTTCAGGCAGGGTCATCGCGGTTTCGCGGCCGGGCAGAGCTTGTTCTTTAGTCGGGAGCACGTTTTTGTTCACCAGAATTTCCGAGCGCAGAACCATGATCGTTCCTCTCAGTCAGGTTGGATGTAAAAAGTCAGACCGCCAGTGTGCCCAATGATGCCCGGTTAATCACTACCCAAAATGTGCTGGTACTCGCACAACATTGTAGGAGTGAGCCTGCTCGCGATAGCGGTGGGTCAGTCAGAGGGTTTGTTGCTGACACACCGCTATCGCGAGCAGGCTCACTCCTACAAGGGATTTGCGGTGTTTATAGGCACAACGGGCCGCGCGGGTAGCGCTTCAGCGCCTGGATCAGTTCGCCGCCCGGGATCGGCCGGTCGAACAGGTAACCCTGGCCGACGTCGCAACGGTGGCGACGCAGGAACGCCAGTTGTTCGGCGGTCTCGATGCCTTCGGCCACGACCTTGAGTTTCAGGTTGTGCGCCATGGCGATCACCGCCGAGGTGATTTCCATGTCGTCCTGGTTGTCGGGGATTTCATGGATGAAGCTGCGATCGATCTTGATGATGTCGATCGGGAATTTCTTCAAATAGCTCAGCGACGAGTAACCGGTGCCGAAGTCGTCCATGGCCAGCGTCAGCCCGAGGCGTTTGAGCTGGTCGAGTTGCAAGTGCGTGTCTTCGGTGGCTTCCAGCAGCAGGCCTTCGGTCAGCTCCAGTTCGAGCAGATAGGCCGGCAGCGCTTCTTCCTTGAGGATGTTGGCGATGGAGGCAACCAGATCCGGGTCGGAAAACTGTTTCGGCGACAGGTTGATCGCCACTTGCAGATTGCCCATCCCCGCAGCGGTCAGCGCTTTGCTCATGCGGCAGGCCTGGCGGGCGATCCACTTGCCGATCGGAATGATCAGCCCCGTCTCTTCGGCGACGCTGATGAACTGGTCCGGACGGATCATGCCGCGTTCCGGGTGGTTCCAGCGCAACAGCGCTTCCATGCCCAGCAGGCGCCCGCTGCGCAGGCACAGCTTGGGCTGGTAGAACACGTCCAGCTCGTTCTGAGTCAGAGCGCGGCGCAGGTTGTTTTCAACGAACAGTTTGTAACTGGCCTCGGCGTTCAGCGCCTCGGTAAAGACTTGCACCTGATGTTTGCCGTTGGCCTTGGCTTTGTGCAGCGCCAGACCGGCGTTACGCATCAGCGTTTGCGGGTCGCGACCGTGAAGTGGCGCGCACGCAAGGCCGACCGAGCCGGTAACGCTGATCAACTGGTTGTCAACGAACATCGGTTTATCCAGCGTCGCCAGCAACTGGTTGGCGATCTGCTGGCCGGTGGCAAGGTCGGTGTCGTCGAGCAGCACGGCAAATTCGTTACTGGCGAACCGCGCGAGGCTGCCGCTCGGGCTCAGGCTGTTGCGCAGCCGCCGGGCCAGACTGATCAGCAGCTTGTCGCCGGTCTGATGGCCGAGGCTGTCGTTGATCCGCTTGAAGTTGTCGATGTCCACCAGCAGCAGGCTGATCGGGGTATCGCTATCGCGGGCGAAGCGTTCGTCCAGATTGCGGATAAACGCCGGGCGATTACCAAGGTTGGTCAGGTTGTCGGTGTAGGCCAGGCGCTCGATGCGCTGCTGCGCGAGCTTGGTCTGGGTGATGTCTTCGTAGATACCAATGTAATGAGTCAGCTCACGGTTATCGCCATACACCTTGGAAATCGACAACTGGCCCCAGTACGGTTCGAGGTTTTTCCGGCGACTCTTGAATTCGCCCTGCCAACTGTTGCTCTTGGCCAGCGCCGAGGGCGCGTCGAACAACAGTTCACTGAGGTTTTCCAGCGCCGGCAACTCGGACAGACGCTGGCCGTGGACCTCTTCGGTGGTGTACTGGGTGATCGCGGTAAAACTTGGATTGACGTACTCGACCACGCCGTCGCAATTGACCAGCAAAAAGGCGTTGGCGCTTTGCTCGACCGCACGCTGAAACAAGTGCAGGGCGCTGGTGGCGGTGCGGCGATTGTGGTTGTTGATAACTTGTGCGAACTGGTCGGCCAGCTCGCCGGCAAAAGCGATTTCGTCGGACTGCCAGGCGCGAGTGACGCCAGTCTGTTCCAGGCACAGCACGCCGACCACTTGGCCATCGACGCGAATGCTCGCATCAAGCATGGCGTTGACATCGCGCGGGCGCAGGGCTTCGGCCATCTCCCGGGTGCGTGGGTCGCGCATCGCGTTGTGTGCATCGATGGCGCGGCTGCCGTGCAGGGCGTCCATGTAATCCGGGAAGCTGCTGATGTCGATCACGTCCGGGAGGATGTACTCCTGGGTCGCGCGGTGGTACGCGGAGATCGGCACCAGTTGCTGGCCTTCGAGGTTCCACAGGCTGGCGCAGTCGATTTCATAGATATCACAGGCGCAGCGGGTGATCAGTTCGGCGGCTTCCTGCAATGAGTTGTGCGTGCTGTAGCGCTGACGGGCGAGTAGCAGAATCAAGTCTTGCTGGGCGCGCACCCGTTCCAGGTGCTGCAACTGTTCCTGCTGGGCGCGTTGATTGAGTTCAAGGGCGATTTGCAGGCGTGAATTCTGCGTTTCGAGGTCAACGGAGGGTGGCAGCGGTACTTCATCGAAAACGTGATCGACCGCCAGCAGGTAGCCGCGCAGCAGATGTCGATTGTGTTGTTTGTAGGCTTCGCCCAGCTCAAGGATGTTCAGCGCACCAGCAGCCGTGTGCAGGGTGTATCGCACCAGATAATGCGGGCTGGCGGTCAGCTGTTGCTGGATCGCATCGTGCAGCTGATAACGCGCTTCCGGTTCCATCAGGCTGGCGTAGGGTGAGCCGACCAACGCGCAAAGTTCGACAGCCGGCTGACCGAACTGGCGTTCGCAGTTGGGATCGAGAAACAGCATGGCCCAACTGGCTTCATTCAAGCGCTCGAAACGCAGCATGCCGAGCCGCGAGGGCACAGGCAACTGCGTCACTACCTCGGCCGCCATACGGCTGGCGGCATCGGGTTGGCTCTTCATGAAGGGAACTCGCTTGGAAATATGCTGAACGCGCCGGGCTCGCGCCCTCTTTACTGTTGCCTGCGGCAAGGTTGCATCATTGCGGCACCGACTGACAAGAGAGATGAAGGCCAAGTGCTATAAGAATATGTCGGCTGCGCTGAACATTTCTCCAGCATGTCATTGAAAAGAGCAAAAGATCGCCGCCTTCGTCAATGTCTACGGGGGAATGCGCCCTCTGTAGGAGTTGTCGAAGGCTGCGATTTTTAAGGCCTAACGCAGTTTTATGGCGACCGACTGCAACTGTTTGCCATCGCGGTCGTGGTAATTGACCTGAATCTGCCCGCCCTCTACCACCATGTGAGCGAAATTGTCTTCGCTGACCACCGTGCTGGTCAGCTCATGTCGATAATCGCCGGCCGCCGTACGCACCAGTGGCTGATCGAGAATGAACGTGGACGCTTTGGCATATGGCAGCAGTTTGCTGTTGCACAGCGGCGAGGACACCACGGTGTGGACTTCGAAGTCCGGGTCTTCGCTGTGACTGAGGCGAGCAGTCAGTGAGCCATGCACGTCCCCCGAAATGAACACGACATTCTTGATTCGCCGGGTGCGGATGGTTTCCAGCAAGCGCAAGCGTTGTTCGGGGAAGGCTTTCCAGGCGTCATCGCCGTGAAGTTTTCGATCCGGATAGAACATCACGCTGGTGACCACGAACTTGACCCGCGCCGTGCTGTTGCTCAGCCATTTGAGCAGCGCCTGTTCCTGTGCCTCGTCGAGGATGCGTCGATCATCGGCGGACAAGTTGCGGCGGGTGCGACTGTCAGTGACAAACCATTCGATATCGCCGTCGCTGAATTGATACCAGTAATGCTCAAGTGATGAGTGATCTATTTCACCGTTAGTTGTCAGCGGATGTACCGGGCTGTGACTGGCCTGATACAGTTCATAAGCCGCCATTGCATTGCGGTATAAGTCGGCGTCGGACTTGCTCGCATTGGCGGGCCAGTTGTCTTCGATTTCGTGATCATCGAGAATCATGTAAGTCGAAGTGCCGGACATCAAACGTTTGATATTCGGTTGGGAAAACGCAGCGCGGTATTTACTGAGGATGTCTTTGTATTCGCGGTCCGGTGCGATCAAGTTCAAGTCATCCACATAAATTTGATCGCCAGTCATCAATACCGCACTGATCGGTGGCTGAATGCCTTCGATGATCTGATTGATGGATGCAAAGATCCGGTCGCCCAATTGTGGCAGGGAGGCGATGCCGGCGGTCATGCGCAGGTATCGGCAGGAGCCGATGATATACGCTCTGGCCTGCAGGGGCTTGCTGGACCGGGTGCGCAGGCGATAGATCTCGCGCGGCCATTGCAGCGGCAGTTCGGCGACGCTGTCCGGCGTGTGCACCGGATTCATCGGACTGAACCAGCCGGCCTGATATTCATATTCGGTATCTTCGCTCAAGTTATTGAGGGCGAAAACTTTCGACATGTCACGCAGCTCACTCAGCTGCGCGAAGTTGCCGGTAGACCATTGTTCTGTGCCGGATGGGCGGTAACGTATTCCGGCAAATACCAATGCATTGTTCTGTCGATCGCCACGCATGAATATGCGTGCATGACGAGTTGTAACGTGGCCGACAATCGGGCCGATAGTTGGTTTTAACATGTCGAATCCATTCGAATGAATTTGAATAAATAGGAAGGTTTTTTAAGTTTGCTTAGTTGTTTTTGCTGTGCCTAGGTTAGTTGTGTATCGAATAAAAAAGATCGGGGCCAAGTCGACCAGGGTTGTGGCCGAAATCAGCACGGCTTGTGGGAAAAAGACGAGAAGAGAGTTTTTTCAGGCAAAAAAAAGCCCCGCCAAACTGACGGGGTTGAGGTACGAGCGTGTGGCGCTCGAAAGGGTGCAGCAATCGGCCCTCCGTTGCCGGAGGGCCGATCGAGTTACAGCAGGATCGTGCGGATGTCCGCCAGCAGGCTGCCCAGACGCTGGGTGAAGCGTGCGGCAGCGGCGCCGTTGATCACACGGTGATCGTAGGACAGCGACAGCGGCAGCATCAGTTTCGGCTGGAAGGCTTTGCCGTCCCAGACTGGCTGGATGGTTGCCTTGGAAACACCGAGGATCGCCACTTCCGGCGCGTTGACGATCGGCGTGAAGCCGGTGCCGCCAATGTGGCCGAGGCTGGAAATGGTGAAGCAGGCGCCTTGCATGTCGTCAGCGGTAAGCTTCTTGTCGCGGGCCTTGGCGGCCAGCGCAGCGGCTTCGGCTGCCAGTTGCAGCAGGCTCTTCTGGTCGACGTTCTTGATGACCGGTACCAGCAGGCCATCCGGGGTGTCGACGGCGAAGCCGATGTTCACGTATTTCTTGCGGATGATCGCCTTGCCGCTTGGTGCCAGCGAACTGTTGAAGTCCGGCAGTTCCTTGAGCATGTGCGCGCAGGACTTGAGCAGCAGCGGCAGGATGGTCAGCTTGACGCCAGCCTTCTCTGCAACGGCTTTCTGCGCGACGCGGAACGCTTCCAGCTCGGTGATATCGGCCGAATCGAACTGAGTCACGTGCGGGATGTTCAGCCAGCTGCGGTGCAGGCTCGACGCGCCGATCTGCATCAGGCGAGTCATCGGCACTTCTTCGATTTCGCCGAAACGGCTGAAGTCGACGACCGGAATCGGCGGGATGCCCGCGCCACCGGTTGCGCCAGCAGCAGCGGCCGGTGCTTCCTTGGCCTTCTGCATCATCGCTTTGACGTAAACCTGCACGTCTTCTTTCAAGATACGACCGTGCGGGCCGCTGGCGCCGACAGCGTTGAGCTCGACGCCGAACTCGCGGGCCAGTTGACGCACGGCAGGGCCGGCGTGAACTTTCGCGCCCGGTTTCGCTGGCGTAGCAGCCGGTGCGGCGGCTGGAGCGGCAGCAGGTGCAGCGGCAGCCGGAGCAGCAGCGGCAGGTGCCGGAGCGCTCGGAGCAGCAGCTGGAGCCGGGGCAGCAGCA
Source organism: Pseudomonas sp. MC6 (assembly GCF_054790575.1). Lineage (NCBI taxonomy): Bacteria > Pseudomonadati > Pseudomonadota > Gammaproteobacteria > Pseudomonadales > Pseudomonadaceae > Pseudomonas > Pseudomonas sp. MC6. The sequence goes on along the minus strand of NZ_CP186504.1, from coordinate 4,516,174 downwards.
GGGGCTGCGCCTTTGACTTTCAGCTTCAGAATCAGGTCGCCGGTACCGACTTCGTCATCCAGCTTGATGGAAACGCTTTCCACCACGCCAGCGGCAGGCGATGGAATTTCCATGCTCGCCTTGTCGGATTCCAGGGTGATCAGCGACTGGTCGGCTTCAACGCTGTCGCCAGCCTTGACCAACACTTCGATGATCTTGGCTTTGCCAGCCGAACCGATGTCCGGAACGTGGATGTCCTGAACGCTGTCGGCAACCGGAGCTGCTGGCGCGGCTGCCGGAGCAGGCGCAGCGGCAGCGGCAGCGGCCGGAGCAGCAGCCTGAGCCGGAGCGGCAGCCGCAGGGGCCGCAGCACCCGCCACTTCCAGATCCAGAATCAGGTCGCCAGTGCCGACTTCGTCGTTGAGCTTGACGCTGATGGCCTTGACCACGCCAGCGGCAGGCGACGGGATTTCCATGCTCGCCTTGTCGGATTCCAGGGTGATCAGCGATTGATCAGCCTCGACTTTGTCGCCGACCTTGACCTGGATCTCGATGATCTGCGCCTTGCCCGACGAACCGATGTCCGGCACGTGCACTTGCTGAACCGAAGCGGCAGCAGGGGCAGCAGTTGGCGCGGCAGCAGCTGGCGCGGCAGCCGGTTTGGCCTCCGCTTTTGCAGCTGGCGCAGCAGCCGGAGCAGGGGCCGCTTCAGCGGCGCCCTCGACTTCCAGCTCAAGCAGTTCGTCGCCTTCTTTCAGACGGTCGCCCAGCTTTACTTTCAGGCTCTTGATGACGCCGGCTTTCGGGGCCGGCACTTCCATGCTGGCCTTGTCCGATTCCAGGGTCAGGATGCTCTGGTCGGCTTCGATACGGTCGCCGACCTTCACAAACAGTTCAATTACTTCACCTTCACCGCTGCCGATGTCAGGTACGCGAATGAGTTCGCTCACAAAATGTCTCCTCAGCAGTCCAGTGGGTTGCGTTTTTCCGGGTCGATGCCGAACTTGACGATGGCCTCAGCCACGACTTTAGGTTCGATATCACCGCGGTCAGCCAGTGCTTCCAGGGCTGCCAACACCACGAAATGACGGTCAACTTCGAAGAAATGACGCAGTTTCTTGCGGCTGTCGCTGCGGCCGAAACCGTCGGTGCCGAGGACTTTGAATTCCTTGGACGGTACCCACTGACGGATCTGCTCGGCGAACAGCTTCATGTAGTCGGTAGAGGCGATGACCGGACCCTTACGGCCGTTCAGGCACTCTTCGACGTAGCTCAGCTTAGGCTTTTGGCCCGGCTTCAGACGGTTGCTGCGCTCGACAGCGAGGCCGTCGCGACGCAGTTCGTTGAAGCTGGTAACGCTCCACACGTCAGCGCCGACGTTGAACTCTTCACGCAGAATCTTCGCCGCTTCACGGACTTCACGCAGGATGGTGCCGGAGCCCATCAGCTGGACGTGGTGCGCCGCATCGCGAGTGTCTTCTTCGAGCAGGTACATGCCTTTCTTGATGCCTTCTTCGGCACCGGCCGGCATGGCCGGCTGCTGGTACGACTCGTTCATCACGGTGATGTAGTAGAAGATGTCCTGTTGCTCTTCGGTCATCTTCTTCATGCCGTCCTGAATGATCACCGCCAGCTCGTAGCCGTAGGTCGGATCGTAGGTGCGGCAGTTCGGGATGGTCGCGGCCAGCAGGTGGCTGTGACCGTCTTCGTGTTGCAGGCCTTCACCGTTCAGGGTGGTGCGGCCGGCGGTGCCGCCGATCAGGAAGCCACGGGTACGGCTGTCGCCGGCAGCCCAGGCCAGGTCGCCAATACGCTGGAAGCCGAACATCGAGTAGAAGATGTAGAACGGCAGCATCGGCTGGTTGTGGCTGGAGTACGAAGTACCGGCAGCGATGAACGAGCTCATGGCGCCTGCTTCGTTGATGCCTTCTTCAAGGATCTGACCTTTCTGGTCTTCCTTGTAGAACATCACCTGGTCTTTATCGACTGGCTCGTAGAGCTGGCCGACGGACGAGTAGATACCGAGCTGACGGAACATGCCCTCCATACCGAAGGTACGGGCTTCGTCCGGGATGATCGGAACGATGCGCGGGCCGATTTCCTTGTCCTTGACCAGTTGCGCGAGGATCCGCACGAAAGCCATGGTGGTGGAAATTTCACGGTCGCCGGAACCGTCAAGGATGGCCTTGAGGGTGTCCAGGTCCGGCGTCGGCACGCTGAAGCTTTGTGCGCGGCGCTGAGGCACGAAACCGCCCAGTGCAGTGCGACGCTCGCTGAGGTAGCGGGCTTCGGCGCTGTTTGGCTCTGGCTTGAAGAACGGCAGGTTCTCCAGCTCTTCGTCCTTGACCGGGATGTCGAAACGATCGCGGAACAACTTCAGGCTGTCGACGTCGACTTTCTTGGTGTTGTGCGCAGTGTTTTTCGCTTCGCCGGCACCGGTGCCATAACCCTTGATGGTCTTGGCGAGGATGACGGTTGGTTGTTCTTTGTGGTTGACCGCTTCGTGGTAAGCCGCATAGACCTTGTACGGGTCGTGGCCGCCACGGTTGAGTTTCCAGATCTCGTCGTCGGACAGATCAGCAACCATCGCCTTGAGTTCTGGCGTGTTGAAGAAGTGTTCACGGACGAACGCGCCGTCTTTGGCTTTGTAGTTCTGGTACTCGCCGTCGATGACTTCGTCCATGCGACGTTGCAGGATACCGTCGACGTCTTTGGCCAGCAGTGGGTCCCAGAAACGGCCCCAGATGACTTTGGTCACGTTCCACTGAGCACCGCGGAACACGCCTTCGAGTTCCTGGATGATCTTGCCGTTGCCGCGAACCGGGCCGTCGAGGCGCTGCAGGTTGCAGTTGATGACGAAGATCAGGTTGTCCAGCTTCTCGCGGCCGGCCAGGGAGATTGCGCCCAGGGATTCCGGCTCGTCGCACTCGCCGTCGCCCAGGAAGCACCAGACTTTCTGTTTGCCCGGCTGGATGAAGCCGCGGTGTTCCAGGTACTTCATGAAACGTGCCTGGTAGATCGCTTGAATCGGACCCAGACCCATCGATACGGTCGGGAACTGCCAGAAGTCAGGCATCAGCCAAGGGTGCGGATAGGACGACAGGCCCTGACCGTCGACTTCCTGGCGGAAGTTGTTCATCTGGTCTTCGGTGATGCGGCCTTCCATGAACGCACGGGCGTAAACGCCTGGCGAGGTGTGGCCCTGGAAGTAGATCAGGTCGCCGCCGTGTTCGTCGGTCGGGGCCTGGAAGAAGTAGTTGAAGCCGATGTCATACAGGGTCGCACTGGAAGCGAAGCTGGAGATGTGACCACCCAGGTCAGAATCTTTCAGGTTCGTACGCATTACCATGGCCATCGCGTTCCAGCGCACCAGCGAGCGAATGCGGCGTTCCATGAACAGGTCGCCAGGCATGCGTGCTTCGTGGGTTACCGGGATGGTGTTGCGGTAAGGCGTGGTGATGGCGTAAGGGAGCTGCGAGCCACTGCGGGTCGCGAGTTCGCCCATACGGGTCATCAGATAGTGAGCACGGTCTTCGCCTTCTTTGTCGAGAACCGATTCCAGGGCGTCCAGCCATTCCTGGGTTTCGACGGGATCGAGGTCTTGCATGGCTTGCTCCAGGGCGGAAAGGCTTCCAGAATCGGTTGCCTGAGTTTGCGACTGGCCTTGTGGGCAGACGATTTAAAATTCTTGGATTGCCGATAGGTTGTTCCGGCGGCGTGTAGTTTTACTACAAATCATCCGGCATTTCAGCCTTTCGAATGTATAGACGAGTAGTAAAACTACAGAAGAATGGCTTGTGGCCTCCGGCTGCGTTGTGAGAATAATCGTTAAGGTTGGTCTTTTGCCATCCGAAAAAGGTGAAACTTTGATGTTCGCTGCCAAAGAGAAAGAAATTTCAGCTATTTCTAACTTTTGTTCGACAGTCCTCCGGGTAGCGGGTTTTCACCAATCACTACAAGCGGCCATTTACACGCCGATCAAGGATAGACCATGACCCTGCCCGTGCTTGCCGAACTGCCCGCCATTCTCCTGCCGTTGGTCACTCGATCCGAGCAGTCGTTCCGTACGGCCGTCGCCACGCTGGAGGACGATCACGGCTTCGCGAGCTGGACGCCAGAGCGCTGGGCGCAGTTCGCCCGCGTCACCGCTGCCAGCGAATTCGTCATTGAACAGAGCGTTCGTGACCCTTTGATGTTGCTTGCGCTGGCGCAGTCTGGCGAACTCGACCGGGCTTTCGCGCCGGGTGAATTGTGTGCGCAGATTGCCGCCGCGGTGAACGCTGCCCAGACTGAAGATGAACTCGGTCGCGCCCTGCGTCGTCAGCGCGCTCGCCATCAAGTGCGGATCATCTGGCGCGATCTCACCCGTCAGGCAGATCTGGTGCAAACCTGCCGCGATCTCTCGGACATGGCCGACGCCACCATCGACCAGGCTTATCAATGGTTGTACAGCCGCCATTGCGAACAGTTCGGTACGCCGACCGGCCGCCGCAGCGGTGAGCCGCAGCAAATGGTCATCCTCGGCATGGGCAAGCTCGGCGCCGTCGAGTTGAACCTGTCTTCGGATATCGATCTGATCTTCGCCTACCCCGAGGGCGGTGAAACGGTGGGCGTGAAGCGCTCGCTGGATAATCAGGAATTTTTCATTCGCCTCGGCCAGCGCCTGATCAAGGCGCTGGATCCGATGACCGTTGACGGCTTTGTATTTCGCGTCGACATGCGCCTGCGTCCGTACGGTTCGTCCGGCGCGCTGGTGCTGAGCTTCAACGCGTTGGAGCAGTATTACCAGGATCAGGGCCGTGACTGGGAACGCTACGCGATGATCAAGGCGCGGGTGGTCGCTGGCGATCAGGTCGCGGGCGCGCAGTTGCTCGACATGCTGCGGCCGTTCGTTTATCGGCGTTATCTGGACTTCTCGGCAATCGAAGCGCTGCGCACCATGAAGCAGCTGATCCAGCAGGAAGTGCGGCGCAAGGGCATGGCCGACAACATCAAGCTGGGCTCCGGCGGGATTCGTGAGGTCGAGTTTATTGCTCAGGCCTTTCAGCTGATCCACGGTGGCCGCGACTTGAGCCTGCAGCAGCGTCCTCTATTAAAGGTATTGAGCACGCTGGAGGGGCAGGGCTATCTGCCGCCGGCAGTGATCAGCGAGTTGCGCGAGGGCTACGAGTTTCTGCGCTACACCGAACACGCGATTCAGGCGATTGCCGACCGCCAGACCCAGATGCTGCCGGATGGCGCACAGGATCAGGCGCGCATTGCCTTCATGCTCGGTTTCGCCGACTGGGACGCCTTCCACGAAAAACTGATGTTCTGGCGTGGCCGCGTCGCCTGGCACTTCGCCCAGGTGATTGCCGATCCCGACGAGGAAGAAGGCACCGAAAGCGAAGTGATGGTCGGCGGTGAATGGCTGCCGCTGTGGGAAGAGGCGCAGGACGAAGAGGCGGCGTGCCGGCAGTTGGAGGAGGGCGGTTTTGCCGATGCCAGCAAAGCTCTGAAGGCGCTGGCCGGATTGCGCAGCAGTCCGCAGTTGCGCGCGATGCAGCGGCTGGGGCGTGAGCGTCTTGATGCGTTTATTCCGCGCCTGTTGGCGCAGGCCGTCGAGCATGCCAATCCGGATCTGGTGCTTGAGCGGGTGTTGCCGCTGGTCGAAGCGGTCGCTCGGCGTTCGGCTTATCTGGTCTTGCTGACGGAAAACCCCGGTGCGCTGCGACGCTTGCTGACGCTGTGCGCGGCGAGCCCGTGGATCGCAGAGCAGATCACGCGCTTCCCGCTGCTGATGGATGAATTGCTTAACGAAGGGCGTTTGTTCAAACCGCCCTTGGCGCCGGAACTGGCGGCTGAATTGCGCGAGCGGCTGACGCGGATTCCCGAAGATGACCTCGAACAACAAATGGAAGCCTTGCGCCATTTCAAACTGGCGCACCGCTTGCGCGTCGCCGCCTCGGAAATTGCCGGCAGCCTGCCGCTGATGAAAGTCAGCGATTACCTGACCTGGCTGGCCGAGGCGATTCTCGAGCAAGTGCTGGCCCTGGCCTGGCGCCAGACTGTGGCCAAGTACGGCACGCCACTGCGTACCGACGGCACCTTGTGCGATCCCGGTTTCATCATTGTCGGTTATGGCAAAGTCGGCGGCCTGGAACTGGGGCATGGTTCGGATCTGGATCTGGTGTTTATCCATGACGGCGATCCGCAGGCTGAAACCGACGGACCGAAGTCGATCGATGGCGCGCAGTTCTTCACGCGGCTCGGACAACGGATCATTCACCTGCTAACGGCGCAGACCAACTCCGGTCAGCTCTATGAAGTGGACATGCGTCTGCGGCCATCCGGGGCCTCGGGGCTGTTGGTCAGCTCGCTGGGTGCGTTTGCCCGCTATCAGGAAAATGAAGCCTGGACGTGGGAACATCAGGCCTTGGTGCGTGCGCGAGTGCTGGTCGGCAGTCAGGATGTCGGTCACGCGTTCGAGAAGGTTCGCGCCCAGGTGCTGGGCAAGGCACGTGATCTGGCGAAGTTGCAACAGGAAGTCAGCGAGATGCGCGCGAAGATGCGCGATAACCTCGGCACCAAGAGCACCGCAGCTGGTACGGCAGCAAATGCCTTCGATGCCACGGCGCCGTTCGACCTCAAGCAGGACGCCGGTGGTATCGTCGATATTGAATTTATGGTGCAATACGCGGCTCTGGCGTGGTCGCAAAGCCACCCGCCACTGCTGCGCTGGACCGATAACATCCGCATTCTGGAAGAGCTGGAGCACGAAGGGCTGATGCCTGCCGAAGATGCCAGCCTGCTGCGCGAGGCCTATAAAGCCTACCGCTCCGCCGCCCACCGGCAGGCCTTGCAGAAGGACGCCGGGGTGATTGCAGGAGACCAGTTTGTTGAAGAGCGGCGACAGGTTTTGCGGATATGGAAAGAGATGGGGCTAAGCTGATAGCGCGCCGATGAAGGCAATGAGATTCAAAAGGTGGGAGCGAGCCTGCTCGCGATAGCGGAGTGACAGTCGACAGTCATGTTGAAGGTAATGACCCATCGCCAGCAATGCCGCTCCCACAGTGATTATCGAGGCGGGGAGGCGTAAATGCCTCCCCGGTTCGTTTATGGAAACCACATGAATATTCTGATCGTTGGGCCCAGTTGGGTCGGTGACATGGTGATGGCGCAGACACTGTTTCAGTGTCTCAAGCAGCGCCACCCGCAATGCGAAATCGACGTGCTGGCCCCCGAGTGGAGCCGGCCGATCCTTGAACGCATGCCTGAAGTGCGCAAGGCCTTGAGCTTTCCGCTCGGTCACGGCGCGCTGGAATTGGCAACGCGTCGGCGCATCGGTAAGTCCCTGCGCGGCCAGTACGACCAGGCGATCCTGCTGCCGAACTCGCTGAAATCGGCGCTGGTGCCGTTTTTCGCTGGCATCCCGAAACGCACCGGCTGGCGCGGCGAATTCCGCTATGGTCTGCTCAACGACGTGCGCATCCTCGACAAACAACGCTATCCGCTGATGATCGAGCGTTTCATGGCGTTGGCCTATGAAGCGAGTGCCGAGCTGCCGAAACCCTATCCACGTCCGAGCCTGCAAATCGACCCGGTGACCCGCGACGCCGCACTGGCCAAGTTTGGCCTGACGCTCGACCGCCCAGTGTTGGCCTTGTGCCCCGGCGCCGAGTTCGGCGAATCGAAGCGCTGGCCGTCCGAGCACTACGCGAAAGTCGCCGAAGCACGTATCCGCGAAGGCTGGCAGGTGTGGTTGTTCGGTTCGAAAAACGATCACTCGGTCGGTGAAGACATTCGCGCACGGCTGATCCCGGGCCTGCGAGAAGAATCGGTCAACCTCAGCGGCGGCACGTCGCTGGCTGAAGCCATCGACCTGATGTCCTGTGCCGACTCGGTGGTCTCCAACGATTCCGGTCTGATGCACGTCGCCGCTGCGCTGAACCGCCCATTGGTGGCAGTCTACGGCTCGACCTCGCCGGGCTTCACCCCGCCGTTGGCCGAACACGTCGAAGTGGTGCGTCTGGGCCTCGATTGCAGCCCGTGCTTCGACCGTACCTGCCGCTTCGGCCATTACAACTGCCTGCGCCAGCTGATGCCGGACGCGGTCAACGATGCCTTGCAGAAGTTGCAGGGCTCTGTGGTCGAGGTTCATTAAGTTGCGGGTACTGCTGATCAAGACTTCATCGCTGGGCGACGTGATTCATGCGTTGCCGGCGCTGACCGACGCCGCCCGGGCCATCCCCGGGATCAAATTCGACTGGGTCGTCGAGGAAGGCTTCGCCGAGATTCCGACCTGGCACCCGGCCGTTGGCAAAGTGATTCCGGTGGCGATCCGCCGCTGGCGCAAGAACATCTGGAAGACCATCACCAGCGGTGAGTGGAAACGCTTCAAGCAAAGCGTGCGCGCGAATAAATACGATTTGGTGATCGACGCCCAAGGCCTGCTGAAAAGTGCCTGGCTGACCCGTTACGTCAAAGCGCCGGTGGCGGGCCTCGATAAAGGTTCGGCCCGCGAACCGATGGCGTCGCGGTTCTACGATCGCAAGTTGGCCGTGGCCCGTGGTCAGCACGCTGTCGAGCGTGTGCGGCAGTTGTTCGCCATCGCCCTCGGTTACGACTTGCCCAAAGGTTTGGGCGACTACGGCCTCAACGTCGAACGTCTGGTCGAGTTACCGCGCAAAAATGCTTTTGTGGTGTTCCTGCACGGCACCACGTGGGACACCAAACACTGGCCGGAAAGCTACTGGCGCGAACTGACCGAACGCGTCGGTTACCTCGGCGTCGGCGTCAAGTTGCCGTGGGGCAACCCGCAGGAAAAGGCTCGTGCCGAACGCATCGCTGCCGGTTTCAAGCACGCCGAAGTGCTGCCGAAGCTGAATCTGGCCGGCGTCGGCAAAGTCCTTGCCGGTGCGCAAGCGTGCGTCGCGGTGGACACCGGTCTCGGCCATTTGGCCGCTGCACTGGACGTGCCGACCATCTCGCTGTTCGGCCCGACCAACCCGGGCCTGACCGGCGCCTACGGCAAACTGCAGATTCACCTGGCCAGCGACTTCCCGTGCGCGCCGTGCCTGCAAAAGAAATGTACCTATCAACCGACCGCGCAAGATGCCCGTCAGTTTGACCTGAAGCGTGAACAGCCTCTGTGCTTCACGCGTCTGAACCCCGAGCGTGTCGCCAGCCGACTGAGCACGTTGTTAATGGCTGAGGAGCTGCGCTGATGCAATTGGCATTCGTCCTGTACAAATATTTCCCGTTCGGTGGCTTGCAGCGCGACTTCATGCGCATCGCCCTCGAATGCCAGAAGCGCGGTCATCAGATTCGCGTTTATACGCTGATCTGGGAAGGCGACGTGCCGCCCGGCTTCGAAGTACTGGTGGCGCCGGTCAAGGCGTTCTTCAACCACCGTCGCAACGAAAAACTCAGCGCGTGGATGGCAGCGGACCTGGCCAAGCGCCCGGTCGATCGCCTGATCGGGTTCAACAAGATGCCGGGGCTGGACGTCTACTACGCCGCCGATGGCTGCTTCGAAGACAAGGCGCAGAACTTGCGCAATTCGCTGTACCGCCGCTGGGGCCGTTATCGCCACTTTGCCGAGTACGAGCGCGCAGTGTTCGCCAAGGATGCGAAGACCGAAGTGCTGATGATTTCCGAAGTGCAGCAGCCGCTGTTCATCAAACATTACGACACGCCGCTTGAGCGTTTCCATCTGCTGCCGCCAGGCATCGCCCAGGATCGTCGCCGCCCGGCGGATGCCGATGAGATTCGCGCCGGTTTCCGTGCTGAATTCAATCTGAAGGACGACGAGCTGCTGCTGGTGCAGATCGGCTCCGGGTTCAAGACCAAGGGCGTTGATCGCAGCCTGAAAGCGCTGGCGGCATTGCCCGCTGAGCTGAAGACGCGTACCCGGCTGTTTGTAATCGGCCAGGATGACCCCAAATTGTTCCAGATGCAGAGCGCGACTTTGGGTCTGGGCGACAATGTGACGTTCCTCAAGGGGCGCAGCGATATCCCGCGTTTCCTGCTCGGCGCCGACCTGTTGATCCACCCGGCGTACAACGAGAACACCGGTACGGTGTTGCTGGAAGCGCTGGTCGCCGGTTTGCCGGTGCTGGTCAGCGCGGTCTGCGGTTACGCCCATTACATTGCCGAGGCAGACGCCGGGCGAGTGCTGGACGATCCATTCGATCAGGCACAGCTGACGCAATACCTGACCGACATGTTGAATGACGACGCTGCACGGGCGGCCTGGAGCCGCAATGGTCTGGCCTTCGCCGACACGGCCGACCTCTACAGCATGCCGCAGCACGCGGCCGATGTGATTCTGGCGGAGCACGCTTAATGAAGTTGATGCTGGCTGAACCGTTCAAAAGCCTTTGGGCCGGACGCGATCCGTTCGCCGAAGTCGAAGGCTTGCAGGGCGAGGTATACCGCGAGCTGGAAGCACGCCGGACACTGCGCACGGAAGTCGACGGTAACGGATTCTTCGTGAAGATCCACCGTGGCATTGGTTGGGGCGAGATCTTCAAGAACCTGCTGACCGCCAAGCTGCCGGTACTCGGCGCAGGTCAGGAGTGGACAGCCATTCAGCGTCTGCAGGAAGTCGGCGTGCCGACCATGACCGCCGTCGCTTACGGCGAGAAGGGCAGCAATCCGGCGGATCAGCACTCGTTCATCGTCACCGAAGAGCTGGCGCCGACCATCAGCCTCGAAGACTTCAGCATCGACTGGGGCAAGCAGCCGCCCGAGCCGAAACTCAAGCGCGCGCTGATTGCCGAAGTCGCGCGCATGACTGGCATGATGCATCGCGCCGGCGTCAACCATCGCGACTGCTACATCTGCCATTTCCTGTTGCACACCGATAAACCGGTGACACCGCAAGACTTCAAACTCTCGGTGATCGACCTGCACCGCGCCCAGACTCGCGCGAAGATTACTCAGCGCTGGCGCAACAAGGATCTGGCCGCACTGTACTTTTCCGCGCTGGACATCGGCCTGACCCGCCGCGACAAGCTGCGCTTTCTCAAGGGCTATTTCCAGCAGCCGCTGCGCCAGATCCTGGCGCAAGAAGCGCCGCTGCTGAACTGGCTGGAAGGCAAAGCCAATAAACTCTACGCACGCAAGCAGCGTTACGGGGATGCGCTCTGATGGCGGGTTGGACTCTCGAGCCGCAATACGGCGAGCTCGCCGAAGACTTCGGCAGCCTCGAAGCGGTATTTGCGTTGCAGGGCGAACGCCTGACCCGTGACCCGCTGTCGGAAGTGATTCGCGTGCAGCGCAACGGCGTCAACTATTACGTCAAACGCTATGTCGGCGCCGGTAAAGGTCTACGCCGCTACCTCGGCAAGCCGCGGGTAAAGATGGAATGGCAGAACCTCAAGCGCTTCGCCAAGTGGGGCATTCCTACCGCTGAAGTGATCGCTTGGGGGCTGGAACGACGTGGCGCGGCGTATGACCGTGGCGCGATGATCACCCGCGAACTGCCGCACACCGAAGACCTCTCGGCGCTCGCCGAGCGCAAGGATCCGAAGCTCAAGGATCGCGTCTGGGTCGACGCTGTCAGTCGGCAACTGGCCGGTTATACCCGGACGATGCATGATCACCGATTTACCCATAACGATCTGAAATGGCGCAACCTGTTGATCGATGACCAGGCGCGTATATTTCTGATCGATTGCCCTAACGGCGAGTTCTGGCGCGGCTTCTGGCTCAAGTATCGGATCACCAAGGATCTGGCCTGTCTCGATAAACTCGCCAAATACCACCTGTCCAATACCCAACGCCTGCGCTTCTATAAGCAATACCGCCAGTGCGATCGGCTTGATAGCGCCGACAAGAAACGGATTCGGCACGTGGTGAGATTTTTCGAGGGACGCGAATGACTGATTTTCTCGCCGCTGAAGACCGCGCGCTGCTTGAGCGCCATGGTCTCGGCAGTTTCGACGCATTGTGGGCCAAGCAGCTTGAAGCTGTGGATGAACCCAATACCGCCCGTGGTGGCTGGAGTAGCGTCTTCCGTCTGGACCTGGAAGGGCAGGGCTATTACCTCAAGCGCCAGAGCAATTACCTGACGCGCACTTTGCACGCGCCTTTCGGTGAACCCAGTTTTGCCCGTGAGTTTCGCAATATCAGTCGCTATCGCAAGCTCGGCATACCCGCGCTGCAGGCGGCGTTCTTCGGTGAACGCAAGGTCAATGGCGAAGTTCGCGCGATCCTGCTGACCCGCGCTCTGGACGGCTGGAGCGATCTGGAATCGCTGTTGCAGCGTTGGGCGCAGCTCAGTGCCGCGCAACAGTCGGCCATCCTCAAGGCTTGCGGATTGCTGGCTCGGCATCTGCACGGTGTGCGTCAGGTGCACGGCTGCTTCTATCCCAAACATATTTTTCTGCGAGCCAGCGGTGACGGGTATCAGGCGCAATTGATCGACCTGGAAAAAACCCGTCCTTTATTGTTCGGCATGCGTGACCGGATCAAGGATCTGGAGCCGCTGCAACGCCGCGCGCCGGAATGGAACGAGGCGCAACTGCGTGAATTGCTCGCGGCTTATCTCGATCAGCCCACCGATAGCTCGCTGCTCGACAGCTGGCTGGCCCGGCTGACCGCGCGCCGCAGTCACAAGGAGACGCGCTGATGCAATTGTCCGAGCTGGCCGGTGTCGGGCGAACCCCGCAACTGCCGCTGACCGTGACCCTGGCCGATGCCGCCGGAAATGCGGATCTGCAATTGCTTAGTTTGCTGCGGGTTCTGCCAGGGCAACGCTACGTCGGCGCCGGTGTCTGGCGTGGCCGTCCGGTACTGGCCAAATTGCTGGTCGGCGGCAAGGCTGCCCGGCATTTTCAGCGTGAGCTGGAAGGCGTGCGCTTGTTGGCCGCGCAAGGCATGACGACACCGTTGTTGCTAGCCGACGGTTTGAACAGTGACGAAGGTGGCTGGCTGCTGTTCGATTTCCTTGAAGGCGCCGAAAGCCTTGGCGATGCCTGGGCAAAGGTCGAGTCGCTGCCGTTGCTCGCAGATGAACAGTCGGCGGTATTGGCCGAGGCGCTCGGCGCCATTGGCCAATTGCACGGCAAAGGCCTCTGGCAGGAGGATCTGCACCTGGATAATCTGCTGCGTCACGGCGGCCAGTTGTACTTGATTGACGGCGCCGGAGTATGCGCAGAGACCGCTGGTCAGCCGTTGTCGCGACAAAAAGTCCTGGAAAATCTCGGGGTATTTTTCGCCCAGTTACCCAAGGCGCTTGAGCCGTTCACTGAAGAATTGCTGGTGTATTACCTGTTGAGCAACAGCGAGCACGCGCTCCCGCTGGAAGCCTTGCAGAAACAGATCGACAAAGTACGCCGGTGGCGTCTGAAAGACTTTCTGCTCAAGGTCGGTCGCGAGTGCACGCTGTTCAGTGTGCAGCGTGGAGCGTTCGGTCTGCGCGCAATTCGTCGTGAAGAAGAGCCGGCCATGCTGCCGGTGCTTGCGCAGGCGGATGCGCTGCTTGATCAGGGCCATATGTACAAGACCGGTGGTGCGGCGAGCGTCGGCAAGGTTCAGGCCGGTGTGCGCACTCTGGTGATCAAACGCTACAACATCAAGGGCTTTGCGCATTGGCTCAAGCGTTTCTGGCGTCCGAGTCGCGCCTGGCATTCGTGGCGTGAAGGCAATCGCCTGGCGTTCCTCGGCATCGCTACGCCCAAGCCGCTGGCGGTGCTGGAGAAGCGCTTTTTTTGGCTGCGCAGCCGTGCGTATCTGGTGACCGAGTTCCTGCCGGGGCCGGATATCATCGAGCGCTTTGCGCCCTATGTTGAAAGTGGCGAAGCACCGGAGGCAGAATTGCAGGCGCTGGACCTGTTGTTCGCGCGATTGATTGACGAGCGCATCAGCCATGGCGACTTCAAGGGGCACAACCTGTTCTGGCAGCAGGATCGCTGGGCACTGATCGATCTGGATTCGATGTGTCAGCATGGAACTATCGGCAGTTTCGCGCCGGCCTATGCCCGTGACCGTGCGCGATTCATGCGTAACTGGCCTGAAAGCAGCGCGCTGTATCAGATTATTGATCATCGTTTGCCCAAGGACATTTCCAGCGCGGCCTGAGTCAAACCACTACAGCAGTGGAGGACAAGATTCAGCGACTTGTCCTACAGCCTCTCCAGAAGCCATGAACTGTGCCCCGTTCAGCCCCGATGCTAATTTGCCCAACGACCTTGGAGGGCGAATTTTAATGATCAGACAGGCTGTAACAGTGAGTGCATTTTCATGGGTTCTGGCCGGCTGTGGCAGCGTCATGACCGTATTGCAGGACGATGCCGACGTCGCCCGGGACATGCGCAAACAAAACACCTACTGCCAATCGATTCCGCGGATTTACAGCGGGCTGGCATTCGATTTCTGCGTGCTTAACGCGCCCCCTGATCCCAGCGGATTTCTGGTGCCGTTCGTGCTGCTGGATCTGCCATTGTCCGGTGTATTCGATACAGTAGCGTTGCCTTATACGGTTTTTCGTCAGGTCACCGACGGCAACCTCGGTATTTACTGGCGCAAGGGCGGTTATTGAGGCACAGGGCAAGGTTTCTCCAATCCATTCACCCTGGGGCAATCGCGCAGGGTAATTCCCCTCTCGTTTACGCTATAATCCCGCCCTTTAGCTGTCACTCGCCCTGTGCGAGGGCACATCAATTTTCAAGGCGCATCGCGCCTGCACGCAGACTAAAGAGGCTAGACCCCTGTGGCATTGACGATTCTTGGCCTGTCCGGCGCCCTTAGCCATGATCCTTCAGCGGCCTTGTACATCGACGGCAAGCTGGTGGCGGCGGCTGAAGAAGAGCGCTTCGTACGCGATAAACATGCAAAGAACCGCATGCCCTACGAATCGGCGAAGTTCTGTCTGGAACAGGCCGGCATCAAGCCGTCCGATGTTGACGTGGTCGCGATTCCATTTGCCCCGATCAGCCTGTTCGGCAAGGCGCGCTGGCACTACGCCAAGCGTTATTGGTATGCGCCGGACCGCGCGCTTGATGCGATCCTGATGGGCAATCGCCGTTACAAGCGCTATCGCAACAAGATTGTCTGGTGCCTGGAACAACTGGGTTTCGATCCGAAAAAAATCAAGATCGAGCCGGTCGAGCACCACCTGGCTCACGCCTCCAGCGCCTACCACTGCTCGGGTTTCAAAGAAAAAACCGCGATCCTCGGTATTGACGGCAAGGGCGAGTACGCCACAACCTTTTTCGGCTATGGCGAAAACGGCAAGATCCACAAGATCAAGGAATTCTTCGATCCTGACTCCCTCGGCGGCCTGTATGGCGCGATCACCGAGTTCCTCGGTTTCGAGATGCTTGATGGTGAGTTCAAGGTCATGGGCATGGCGCCGTACGGCGACGCCAGCAAATACGATTTCTCGCGTCTGGCCTCGTTCGAGAACGGCGAGTTGGTGATCAACACCGACTACGCCAACGTGATCGGCCTGCGTCGCTACAAAGAGAAGGGCAAAGGTTTCTACTTCTCGCCGAAGCTGATCGAGTGGCTGGGTCCGAAACGCGAAGGCGACATCGCTGACGAGCCATACATCCACTACGCCGCGAGCATGCAAGCGCTGTTCGAGAAACTGGCGTTGCAGATGATCGACCACTACCTGGGCGATGTGCTCAAGGAAACCGGCAAGCTGGCATTCGCCGGTGGCTGTGCGTTGAACGTCAAACTGAACCAGAAAATCATCGCTCGCGACGACATCAAAGAGCTGTTCGTTCAGCCGGCGTCCGGCGATGCCGGCACTGCAGTCGGCGCCGCTGCCTACGTGTCGCACGCTCGTGGCGTACCGGTCGAGAAGATGGAGCACGTCTATCTCGGCCCGTCGTACAGCAACGAAGACGTGATTGCCGCCTGCGCGCGTCACGAGAACAAGCCGACCTGGCGCAAGCTCGACAACATGCCTGAGCAGATCGCCAAGATCATGGTCGATGGCAACCCGGTGGCCTGGTTCCAGGGACGTATGGAGTTCGGTCCACGCGCACTCGGCGGCCGCTCGATCATCGGTTGCCCGAGCGTGGCTGGTGTGGCTGACCGCATCAACCACCAGATCAAGTTCCGCGAGCGCTGGAGGCCTTTCTGCCCGTCGATGCTCGACACCGTTGCGCCACAGATGATCAAGATCGATCACCCGGCACCGTTCATGACCTTCACGTTCGAAGTGGCGGAAGAGTGGAAGACCCGCGTACCGGAAGTTGTCCACGAAGATGGCACCTCCCGTGCCCAGGTGCTCAAGCGTGAATACAACCCACGCTACTACGACATGATGAAGGCGCTGGAAAACCTGACCGGCAACGGCGTATCGCTGAACACCTCGCTCAACCGTCGTGGCGAACCGATGATCTGCTCGCCGACTGACGCACTGAACATGTTTTTCGGCTCTGATCTGGAATACCTGATCATGGAAGATATTCTGGTCGTAAAAGAGGGTGTAAAAGGATACGAACTTGACTGAAACACTGATCAGCGTCGTCATTCCGGTTTACAACTATGCGCGAACGCTTCCACGTGCAGTGGAATCGGTGTTGGCGCAGTTGGATGAGGCGACCGCGGATCTGCTGGTCATCGACGACGGGTCAACGGACGATACCCCCGAGGTAGTCGAAAACCTCCTGCTCAAGCATGGCGGGCGCTTCCGTGCGCTGCGCAAAGCCAATGGCGGCTTGTCGTCGGTGCGCAATCGTGGGCTTGAGGAGACGACCGGGCGGTATCTGGTATTCCTCGACTCCGATGACGAAATGGCTCCCGGCGCACTGGCTGCGCTTTCTGAGCATATCGCCAGTCATCCGCACAGCCTGATGGTGATCGGTGCACATTGGTCGGTGTTCGCCGACGGGCGACGCAGCTTGCAGGCGGCCAAGCCGTTGCCTGTGACGCCGCGGCAGCGCTTGCAGGGTTACCTGTTGAGCAAGACGGTATCGATTTCCAACGGTGCCTGCGCGATGCATCGCGATGTGTTCGTTATGGGTAATTACCCGGAACACTTGCGCAACGTCGAGGATTTGCCAGTGTTTGCCCAGGTGCTGGCGCGCTATCCCTGCACCGTTCTGGACAAGCCTTTGGCGTTGATCTACAAGCATGCCGACAGCATGCGCCATGATTTGCGGCAAAGCCTTGCCGCCGGTACGGAGCAGGTCGTCAGCGAAGTCTTTTCCAGTCGACGAATGCCCGACGAAATGAGTGATTTACGCCAGGCCTTTCTTGCGCAACGCTGCTTGTCGTTGTTTCGTGACTGTTATTCCCATGGCGAGTACAAGCTGGCCAAGGCATTCTATTTTCAGGCCTTGCGTGCGGACTGGCGGACGTTTTCGCGCTGGTCCTACACGCGTAAGGCGTTGCGGTTGCTGTTTCGGTAAACGGGTCGCGGAGACTACGCGGGCCTTGTAACGGATGTCGGTGAGGTGGCTGGGTGAAAGGTACGGGCGGTAGCGTGGCAACTCGAGTCTCCAGAGTCATCGACGAATACCCGGTTTGGCTGGCGTTTCTGGGCAGTGCGCTGTTATCGCTGATTGCGGTTCTGGGCACCGCGACAGTGGGGCGTGATGCCGCGCTGTATATCGATATCGCGCAACAGGTCACCGAGCACGGGCCTAATGTGGCCTGGGCCACTTTCGACTGGCCATGGTTTTCCTTTCTTCTGGCCGGTACGCATACCGTCCTGCATTTGCCGCTCGAGCTGAGCGCCTATCTTTGGTGCGCGCTGTTTTTTGCCGGCACCAGCGCGCTGATGGTGGACTGCGTACGTCAACGGTCTGCGCAACTCGCCGGTTGGGCGTGTCTGGTGGTATTGGCAATGCCGGCGGTGAATGCCTTCCGAAACGACATCATCCGTGAATGCGGTTTCTGGTTCTTCTGCACCCTGACACTCTGGCTCGCGCTGCGCTGGCAAGCCCGTGGCGGTTGGCTGCGGGCTGCACTCATCCATCTCGCCATTGTTGCGGCTGCCTTGTTTCGACTGGAAGCCCTGCTCCTGGTGCCGGCCTTGGCGCTGTGGCAGTTGCCTAATCTGTGGTCGTCGAGCCGACGGATGCAATTCGCTCAGTTTTCGCTGCTACCGGTTTTGGGATTGGTGGCTGTTTCAGTTACCGGTGTGCTCATGTCGGCGCGCGTGATGCTGTATCTGGACATGATCGAGCCGCACGGTGTGTTTGCATCCTTTCAGATGCTGTGCGAGCAGTTTGCCAACTCGCTCATCAACAAGTATTCCCAGGATGAAGCCGGTCGGATCATTTTCTTTGGCATCCTGGCGACCATGGCGATCAGCTTCGTGAAGTTGATGGGGCCTTTCGCCGTCCCTTTCGTGCTGCGACGTAACTGGGGATTTCTGGGTGTTTACTGGCGCGAGTACCGTCCCTTCGCCTGGACGGCGTTGTTGTATCTGATCGTGCTGGTGCTGTTTTTCATCAAGCAACAGTTCATGAACGCGCGCTACCTGAGCTTTCTGAATCTGTTGTTTGTGCCCGTGCTGGCGATGGGGCTGGCGGCGTTTGTTCGCGATTTCCCGCGCTGGGGCAAGTGGCTGGTGGTGCTGGGGTTGTTGGTTATGCTGTCGAACGTCATTTCCACCGGTGCGGGTAAAACGCATTACGTCGAGGCCGGTCGCTGGTTGTCCGCGCATGTCGAGCCGGGTGCGAAGACGTATTTCGAGGATGGGCGGATCAGCTATTACGCCGGTCGCGGCTACGTGATGCCGGTACTGACCGCTGAGGAAGCGATGTCGGCAGCTCACGCTGGCGACTATCAGTACTTCCTCATCGAGGCCAAAGGTGACGAGCCTTGGTTGAATGATTGGCTGGTGGCGCACAAGCTGCGCATCATCGAGCATTTCGCCAATCGCAAAGGTGCCACCGTGGTGATTATAGGTCGCTAAGGCTTAACCGAGCAGCGGACGCAGGCGTGAGATCAGCGGCGCTTGTCGGTGGCTCGGCAACGCCTGGCGATAGCCTTCGACAAAAGTTTCGCCGGCGTCCTGACCGAGCAACCATTGGCGGTCCTCCTTGTAGCGCAGCAAGTGAGCGAAGTTGCGCAGCCGTTTACTGTCACTGAGTGCGTGCTTCTGGCAGCGCAAGTCGGCGATATCGATCAGGCCCAAATGCTTGTCCGGGGTCTGCACGACGTTGCCGAAGTGCAGCGACCGAAAGTACACACCTTTTTCGTGTAGCAGAGCGAAGTAGCCGCCCAGCTGGAATCGCAGTGAGTCAGCTTCTTCGCCAGTGCTTTGTAACTGACGCACTGTATTGCCTTGCAGCGGGCTGTAATACACAGCGTCGCGTTCGATGCTCGGAATGCGGTACACCGCGATCACTTTCGGGCAGAGGATGCCACGCTGTTCGAGTGCCCGGGTGTTGTCGGCAAAGCGTTGTGCATAGGGGTAGAACAGCGCCGAACTGAGCAACCGCTTGCGGCGGAACAGCTTGAGCATGCGTCCATCGGCCAATCTGAGCACCTTGTCGCCGGAACCGTCGGCCTCCAGTACGTGTGCACCTTTGCGCAGTGCCTCGTAAGTGCTGTGATCAATCGATTGCATATCGGGCTCCCCATCATTAGCGGGGTATCTTAACCGACTTGGTCGAAGGCTGGCTTGAAGTCATGTTTATCGGGGCAAAAACGCGTGTGATATCATCGGCACCTCACTGAATTGCGCGGATCACCATGAGCAGTCCTGAACCGAAAGCCCAGTCCACGCTGGCGATCTATTTCCGCCTTTTGGCTTACGTGCGGCCTTATGCCGGCCTTTTCCTTCTCAGCATCGTCGGGTTTCTGATCTTCGCATCGACTCAACCGATGCTCGCTTACATCCTCAAATACTTTGTCGACGGTCTGGCCAATCCTGAAGCCAGTCTGTTCCCGGGCAACCCATATCTGGGCAAGCTGCAGTTGCTCGAAACCGTGCCATTGATGATTGTCTTCATCGCGCTGTGGCAGGGCGTGGGGTCGTACCTGGGTAACTTCTTCCTGGCGCGGGTTTCGCTGGGGCTGGTGCATGACCTGCGGGTGGTGCTGTTCAACAAGTTGCTGGAGTTGCCCAATCGCTTCTTCGACAAGAACAATTCCGGCCATCTGATTTCCCGAATCACCTTCAACGTGACGATGGTCACCGGTGCAGCAACGGATGCGATCAAAGTCGTCATCCGTGAAGGTATGACCGTGATTTTCCTGTTCTGCACGCTGTTGTGGATGAACTGGAAGCTGACTCTGGTGATGGTCGCCATCCTGCCGTTGATCGGTTTGATGGTGAACAGCACCAGCAAGAAATTCCGCAAGCAAAGCAAGAAGATTCAAGTCTCTATGGGCAACGTCACGCACGTCGCCTCCGAGACCATTCATGGCTACCGCGTTGTGCGCAGCTTCGGTGGCGAGCAGTACGAAAAGGATCGCTTTCGCGATGCCAGCCAGAGCAACACTGACAAGCAGTTGACGATGACCAAGACCGGCGCGGTTTACACGCCGATGCTGCAACTGGTGACTTACAGCGCCATGGCCGTGGTCATGTTCCTCGTGCTGTATCTGCGCGGCGATGCTTCGCCGGGCGATCTGGTGGCTTACATCACCATGGCCGGCCTGCTGCCGAAACCGATCCGTCAGTTGTCGGAAGTCAGCTCGACCATCCAGAAGGGTGTGGCCGGTGCCGAGAGTATTTTCGAGCAACTGGATGAGCCGGCGGAGGTGGATCGGGGCACGGTCGAGCAGGATCGTCTCGAAGGTCGTCTGGAAGTGCGCAATCTCAGCTTCCACTACCCCGACACCGACAAAGCGGTGCTCAACGACATCAGTTTTGTTGTCGAACCGGGGCAAATGGTCGCGCTGGTTGGCCGCTCAGGCAGTGGCAAATCGACCCTGGCCAGTCTGATTCCGCGCTTTTATCAGCATGATCATGCGCAGGGCCAGATTCTGCTCGATGGCGTGCAGGTGCAGGACTTCACCCTGCGCAGCCTGCGTCGGCAGATTGCTCTGGTGACCCAGCAGGTGACCCTGTTCAACGATACGGTGACCAACAACATCGCTTACGGCGATCTGGCCGGCGCGCCGTTCGATGAAGTAAAGCGCGCGGCTACAGAGGCCTATGCCGACGAGTTCATCATCAAGATGCCGCAAGGTTATGAAACCATGGTCGGCGAAAACGGCGTGCTGCTGTCCGGCGGCCAGCGTCAGCGCATCGCCATCGCCCGGGCGCTGCTCAAGGATGCGCCGCTGCTGATTCTCGACGAGGCCACTTCTGCTCTCGATACCGAGTCGGAGCGGCATATTCAGGCTGCACTGGATCATGTGGTGAAAAACCGCACGACCCTGGTGATCGCTCACCGCTTGAGCACGATTGAAAAGGCCGACCTGATTCTGGTCATGGACGAAGGCCGTATCGTCGAGCGCGGCTCTCACGCGCAATTGCTCGAGCAGAACGGCTATTACGCCCGTCTGCATGCCAAAGAGTTTGAAGAGGGTGACGAGCCTCAGCCGGCACACGCGACCAACGTATGCTGACGATGTTTCGCAGCTTTCGCGAGCGTGGCTGGAGCGAAATCGACCGCGACAGCTACGCCCGGGCCTGGCAGCGTTTCGGTGGCAGCTTTGCCACGCACCCCGAAGTCGTCGAGCGTTTGTCGACATTCCTGGGCATCGAGTTGCGCTACCTGGGCTGGGTGATTGGCGGTGAAGTGCTTGCCGCCGTTCCCTGCTGGGGCCGGCATGTCGCCTTGTCCAAGGAAGTGCTCAAGCGCGAGGGCAAGCGTGGATTGCTGGACATGGGCAATGCGGAAATCATTCTGCCGATCGCGCCAGATGTCAGCGTACCGGTGCGCCAGCGTATGGCTTATGTCTCCCAGCTCAATGCCGATCAGATCAGCACATTGAAGCCACAGCCTGAGGGTTTGGCTCTGGCTCGGCTCCCGGAAGAGTATTCGAAGAAATTCCGCTACAACCAGCGTCGTGAGCAGCGCCTGCTGGAAGAGGCGGGCGGATCGCTGGTGCCGATGTCCGACTTTACCCCGCAGGAACAGGCTGCCGCTTACGGTGATTTGTTCCAGCGTCGCTGGGGCTTCGAGGTGCCGGGCAAGGCCGGGCTGGTTGACGTATTTACCTTGCTGCGCGAGTTCATGACCGGTTCGGTGGCGATGCTCGATTCGGCACCCGTGGCCATTCAGGTGCTGTACCGCGTCGAGGCCCCGCAATGGGTTTCGCTGGAATACATCAACGGTGGCGTTGACCCGCAGAGCCGCGAGTTCAGTCCCGGCAGTGTGCTGAGCTTCGTCAACACCCAAGAGGCCTGGGCGCACGCGCAAGCTCTGGACAAGCCTTTGCGCTATTCATTCGGTCGTGCCGACCGTGAGTACAAGGATCGCTGGTGCCACACGGTGCCGGTCTACAGGGTCTGAATTCATGAGCGCTCGCAAGCAACAGCTTCTCAAGGCCCATCGGCGCAACAAGCGTCTGTTCCTGATTGCCTTCCTGGTGGGGGTGTTGCTGATCGGATGGCTGGTTGCGTGGTGGCTGGTGCCAGTGTTGCTGGTGCTGGCCTGGGTCGCGCACGAGGCCTGGTTCGCCGATCATCTGTTCTATCGGCCTTCTGACGACTATCAATACGACTTTCCGTCACGCACGGCCCGGCAGGCCGTGAGCCTTGAGGGCGGCCTGGTGCGCCTGGGTGAGCCGCTGGCGCAAGGCGAGACATTGGTGCTCGAGCTTGAAGTGAAATCCACTTGGCTGGGGCGCTGGCTAGACCCCTATATTGAAGTGGGCGCAGATCGCCAGGACTTCGAGCGCGGGGTCAACGGCCGGCGTTTCCTCAATCTTTCCGGGCAGGCCGCTGCGCTGGCGCAAGGTTCGTTGACGTTGCGCGGCCGCTATTGTGCGCCGAGTGCCACGGGCACGCTGTGGGTCATGCTCAACGCTGACTATGCCCACCAGCGAGTGATGGTCATCGCTCCTCACGCCGATGATGCCGAGCTTGCGGCATTCGGTCTTTACAGCCGCTGCGAAGACGTCAGCATCGTCACGCTGACCCAAGGCGAGATCGAAGCTGAAAACTTCCAGCGACTGGGTCTGGACCAAGCCGCAGCCGCGCGGTTAAAGGGGCGTTTGCGCAGTTGGGACAGCCTGACGATTCCGCTGTGGGGCGGAGTGCCCGCCGAGCGTTGCGTGCAACTGGGTTATTACTGCCTGCAACTGCCCTCGATGGCCGAAAAACCGACCCAGGCGTTCGGCTCCCGGGAATCGCAGGAAAACGACATCCGCAGTGTGCGCCGGCACAACCCGTTGACCTTGCCTGCAGACGTCGATGGGCAGCCCACCTGGCAAAATCTGCTGGGCGACCTGACTGCACTGCTTGAGCACTATCGTCCAGACGTGATTGTCACACCGCATCCTGAGCTTGATCCTCACAGCGATCATGTTGCCTCTACCCGGGCGTTGCTTGAGGCTATCGAGCTGAGTCACTGGAAACCGACAACCCTGCTGATGTACGCCAATCACCTGCACGACAACGATCGCTGGCCGATGGGGCCTGCCGGTGCCGGTATTGCGCTGCCGCCGGCCATCGAGCCATTGCCGGCTGACCGGCTGTGGAGTCCGCTGTTGTCAGCGGATGTGCAACTGGACAAAGCCATGGCACTGGCCATGGAACACGATCTGCAGGGCGGGCAAGTGTTCAAACGGCAATTGCGCCGCTGGATCCAGCAGGCTCTGGCCGGCCGTCGCTGGCCTGAAACGGGCAGTAACGAGTTTTTCCGCAAGGCGGTCCGGCGTCACGAGTTGTTCTGGGTGCGCGACCTTTCAGATTGAGGCGGACGGCGCTTTACCCTGTGTTAATATCGCGCCCCTGTTCATTTTGTATGTGGGTTGCTCCATGAAGTTGTCCATGCCGCGTTTCGATCAAGCCCCGGTCTTGGTAGTCGGCGATGTCATGCTCGACCGTTACTGGCATGGCGGAACCTCACGGATTTCCCCTGAGGCGCCGGTGCCGGTCGTTAAGGTCGAGCAGATCGAAGACCGTCCAGGTGGCGCCGCGAACGTTGCCTTGAACATTGCCGCGCTGGGTGCGCCGGCGTCGCTGGTCGGTGTGACCGGCGACGACGAAGCTGCCGACAGCCTGAGCAACAGTCTCAAAGGCGCGGGCGTTCGTGCCCTGTTCCAGCGCATCGCGCACCAGCCAACCATCGTCAAGCTGCGGGTCATGAGCCGGCACCAGCAACTGCTGCGTATCGACTTTGAAGAACCGTTCGCCACCGACGCCCTGGCCCTCGGTTCGCAGGTCGACGACCTGCTCGAAGGCATCAAGGTGCTGGTACTTTCCGACTACGGCAAAGGCGCTCTGAAAAACCATCAGGCGTTGATCCAGGCCGCCCGCGCGAAGAACATCCCGGTGCTGGCCGACCCGAAGGGCAAGGATTTCTCGATCTATCGTGGCGCCAGCCTGATTACCCCGAACCTCAGCGAATTCGAAGCCATCGTCGGCGGTTGCGTCGATGAGCATGAGCTGGTGAGCAAGGGCGCCGGCCTCATGCACGACCTCGAACTCGGCGCGCTGCTGGTGACACGCGGCGAACACGGCATGACCCTGCTGCGTCCCGACCAGCCGGCACTGCACCTGCCAGCCCGTGCCCGTGAAGTGTTCGACGTCACTGGTGCCGGTGACACGGTAATTTCGACCCTGGCCGCAGCGATTGCCGCCGGTGAAGACCTGCCCCACGCTGTTGCGCTGGCCAATCTGGCCGCAGGTATCGTCGTCGGCAAGCTGGGTACGGCGGCCATCAGCGCCCCGGAACTGCGTCGCGCCATTCAGCGTGAAGAGGGTTCCGAGCGTGGTGTGCTCGGTCTTGAGCAGTTGCTGCTCGCCGTGGCCGATGCCCGCGCGCACAACGAAAGGATCGTCTTCACCAACGGCTGCTTCGACATCCTGCATGCCGGGCATGTCACCTACCTGGAGCAGGCGCGAGCACAGGGCGATCGTCTGATTGTCGCGGTCAACGATGATGCTTCGGTCAGCCGCCTCAAAGGCCCGGGCCGTCCGATCAACAGCGTTGATCGACGCATGGCGGTTCTCGCCGGCCTCGGCGCTGTGGACTGGGTGATCAGCTTCCCTGAAGGCACCCCGGAAAACCTGTTGCGCGAGGTCAAGCCGGATGTGCTGGTCAAGGGCGGCGATTACGGCATCGATCAGGTGGTCGGCGCTGATATCGTTACCGCTTATGGCGGCACCGTGAAGGTCTTGGGGCTTGTGGAAAACAGCTCGACAACTGCGATTGTCGAGAAGATTCGCAGTCGTTGATCAGATGAATTTTTACCGTTGTGTACTGCGTGTGAACGGATTTTGCCTTGGGGATTTTGCCGTTTCCGTTGATGTAGGCAGCTTTGAATCCGATGCGCTTGCCTGTCTACGTCGCGTGGTCAATTAACCTATGAAAGTCATGCTCCTGGTGATGGACGAGCAGCGGGTCATTCTCGACCGGCTCTACGACATCGTGCAGCAGAACTGTGATGAATGTTTCATCTATCGTTTGAGCAAACAGCAGCAGTTGCATCTGGGGACGTTTCTGGCCTCGGTCGATTACCAGACCTTTGATCGCGTGGTGATTTTCTCCCGGGTCAAGCGTCTGGCGACGCAACTGCAAGTGCTCAAATGCATACCCGGGCTGGTTTTCCTTGAGCACGATGCCTATCAGAACTACATGCCGGCGAGTAAGTACCGTGGCGTGTATTCCCGTCTGTACAGCCGCCTGCCGAGCTGTCGGGCGTTGGTGTCCGGTGCCGTGGTCGCGCGCAAGATGTTGGCCGAAGGCATCGACACGGTGTTCGTCTCCAAAGGTTACGACGAGCAGATGCTGCACAACACCGGTGTTGAGCGGGACATTCCCGTCGGCTTTCTTGGCAGCCTGAAAAGCACCGAGTACGCCGAGCGCAAAGCCATGCTCGAGTCGCTTTCGCAACGTACCGGGATGCTGGTGACCCGCACCAAGTCGGGTGAGGAATACCTGCAGACACTCAATCGCATCAGGATTTTCGTCAGCGCCGACATCGGCATGAACGAGTTCATGATCAAGAACTACGAAGCCATGGCTTGCGGCTGTGTGCTGCTGGCCTGGAGCCAGGGCGAAGAAGACCGCTTGCTCGGCTTTGAAGACATGCACAACACCGTGTTCTACCGCAGCGAAGAAGAGGCGGTGGAGAAGATCAAACTGCTGCAAAGCGATCCGGAACTGGCAGAGCGTATTGCCCGCAACGGCCAGGAGTTTGCGCAAAGTCGTTATTCCTTTGCCCGTGTCGGTCAGGCGCTGGCCACGGAAATCCAGCGTGAGATGCGCCCATGGCAGCCGCCTTCAGCGTTTACACGGTTCTGGGTGAAGCTGCGTTACGGAATGAAGGTGCCGGTCTGAATGAAGGACGATTACATGGCGCTGGATGCGCTGCCCGGTGGTGATCAATCCGTTCTGGAGGCTTTGCCTGCTGAGCTTCTCGACTGTCTGGGCCGTACGCCCCGGGTCGTGTTGATTGCCAACAATCCGGCTATCACGGCGGCAGATTTTCAGGCACTGAACATTGGCGTTGATGACGTCGTCGTCAGCTTCAATACCTGCATCAAGGCGGGGCTGCTCAACGAGCACAGCGTCAATGTCTTCGTACATGGCTACAACGCGCCGGACGCGTATTTTTTTGGTCTGCCTTACGCGCCCCCGGTACAGCGGATGTTTGAACAGGCGAGTGAGCGCTGTTTCAGCATGCTGGTGGGCTGCGCCGCGCCGATGTGTCCACTGCCACGTGTGGCCATGTATTGGGATCGCATTCCATTGCCGCCGCTGTGGAACTACCCGGTCGATCGCCCGGGTGGCAAGCGCTACGTTGGGCCTTCTACCGGTTTCAACACGCTGGTGTTGTTCGACTGGTTGCGCGCTCATGCCGGTTATAACTATCAGCTCATGACCCTGGGGTTTTCCAACGAAGCCGGAAAACTCTGGGGCGGCCATGCCTGGGACTATGAGCGTGACTGGCTGCAGAAGTCGGACATCATTGTGGTGCCTCTGCAACCCCTTCGCTGGTGGCAGAAGCTGTTTCGGCAGAAGTAAGCGATATCGTCTATCCGGTTGCCAGCAGGCCCGACCTACTTTCAAAAGGTGCTGTCGAGTGTTGAAAATTGCCGTGGCTTTTTTCGGGATCCCGAGAAATTCGCCGATCTGTTTCCCTTCCATCGAACAGAACGTGCTGGCGCAGCTGCCTGCGGGCAGCGACGTAAAATGCTTCTACCATCTGTACAAGATCGATGAGGTGCAGAACACGCGTTCCGGCGAAAAAGGCGAATTGAAGGCTGACAATTATCAGCCCTTCGAGTCGATGATCGGCACGCTCACCTCGACCGAAGGCGTGCTGGATCGCTGGGACTTCGAGCAGGTCAAGGCACAGGGCGACACTTGGGCCGATGACTATGCGTCATTGCGCAACCTGATCTATCAGCTCAACTCACTGCACACCGTGACCAGCATGATCGAGCCGTTCAATCCGGATTTCGTCGTGTTCGTGCGCCCGGACAATTTCTTTCACAGCGCATTGCCTGCCTATGTCTTCGCTCACCCTGAGGCTCGCAAGCACAACGCTTATATTCCGGACTGGCAGTGGTGGGGCGGTTTGAACGACCGTTTTGCCGTGTGTGGGCGCGATACCTATGTCGCGTACGGCAAGCGCATCGAGCGCATTTTCGAATTCTGCAAGGTGACAGGTCGCAAGCTGCATTCAGAACGCTTGCTCAAATATGCACTGCAGCAGGTGGATGCCAAAATCTGCACGCTGCCGACCCAGGCATCACGGGTGCGCATTACCGGTGTATTTGCCGATGAATCGTTCTCGCCCAAGCGCGGCATGGGCAAGCGCGAAAACCGCTACTTCCATTTCTTCGCCGGGTTGCGCACGTGGTGGGATCGCCGCCGCTAAACCGCTATTTGGCGGTTTTTTTGCCTAGCCCGACTAATCGCAGCGCCTTGATACTCAACTGCTTGAGCCCCTGACGCGGGGCTTTTGCCGGTTGCAGGCCCTGTTGCACCAGCCAGTCCTTCCAGCGAATCCGCTCCTCGCGCACGACCCAGCCGGTTTGTGTCGCAAAGCTTTCGGCCAAATATAGACCTCGGGTGCTGGCGGCAACGAGTTTGTCGCGCTTGAGCGTGTACAACTCGGCCAGTGGTGCGCCGTCCTTGAGTGGCATCAAGTACAGGTCGGGGCGCTTGCGGTCGAGTCGGGCCACTAGTTGATCACCCTCCAGACGCTCGTCGACGTGGAACAGGCTCAGGGACTTGGCTTCCTTGGGCACATCCAGGCGCAAGTCGTAAATCAATTGCAGCGAGGCGGTTGGAAGGTGCACATAGGCCCGGGGCCGTTCGAGCAATTGCAGATTGGCGCTGCGTATGGGGCGCGCGGAGCCGGACAATGGCGTCAGGCGAAACGGCAGGGCTTCGCGATAATGCAGGGCCGCAGAGTAGGGTGCTGGCAGCCAGGTGTCGTTGAAACGCCCGCCGAGCCAGCCTTCCGGTGTCTCGAGCAAGCACTCTTCGGCAATTTCCTGAATCGCCGTGTGCAGCGGAATATTCAGCTCATGCGCCGGCACGTAACCGGAAATCAATTTGAGCACGACGTCGCCACGGTCCTGTCGGCGCTGGCGCACCAGCACCCAATAATCGCGATTCTGCCAATGCAGGGTCAGACGTACCGAAACGCCGAGATTGGCCAACTCCAGCGAGAAACGCTCAGTGTCGGCCACGCTCACCGGTTTGCGTCGCTGCAAGGTCTGCGCAAAGTTCAGCGGCATGCCGACGCTCTGATAGGTCAGGCCTTCGGGGGTAGCTTCGACGAACAGCGGCAGGGTCTTGAAGTTGCTCGGGTTCTTTCTGATGAGCGTGCGCGGCATATCGGCTCCTGCTTAAGGCCGCGAAGCGGCGTCAGTGACCACGTAGGACCTGGGCAACGGTCGCAACGTTGTGGGCGAGGTGCAGCGGATTGATCGTGCCGACAATAGCACTGGCTACGCCAGGTTGCGCGAACAGCAATTCGAAGCTGGCGCGCACCGGATCGACGCCCGGGCTCAGGCAAACATGACCGCTGGCCAAGGCTTTTTTCACCAGAATGGCTTTGCCGTGGGCAGCAGCATAGTCAATGACAGCTTTCTCGTTTTGTTCGTTCAGATTGTAGGTGACCATCGCGCAGTCGCCTTGCTCCAGTGCTTTCAAGCCACCTTCGACGGTTTTGCCGGAGAAGCCGAAGCCGCGAATCTTGCCTTCGGCCTTGAGCGCTGCGAGTGTCGCGTAAACATCTTCATGCTCGAGGATGGCCATGTCGTTGCCGTCGGAGTGCACCAGCACCAGGTCGATAAAATCGGTTTCAAGACGTTGCAGACTGCGTTCCACCGACATCCGTGTGTGTGCTGCACTGAAATCGTGGCGCGACAGGCCATCGGCAAACTCCTCGCCGACCTTGCTGACGATTACCCAGTCTTGCCGCTGGCCGCGTAGCAATGGGCCAAGGCGTTCTTCGCTGCGTCCATAAGCCGGAGCGGTGTCGATCAGATTGATGCCCAGATCGCGAGCCTGACGCAGCAGCATGCGCGCTTCGTCGTCGCCGGGAATCTGAAAGCCGTTGGGGTATTTCACCCCTTGGTCACGGCCGAGTTTGACCGTGCCCAGGCCCAGTGGCGAAACCGTCAGGCCGGTGCTGCCCAAAGGGCGATGAAGGTTGTGCAGGGTGGCGATAGTCATGGCAGCAATTGCTCCCAGGCGGGAACGCCCATGGGTGGTTTTGGCAGCGCCGGCAAAGGTTCGGCGGCTTGCGGCTGGATGCCGTCGCGCTCAAGAGAGGCGATCACGCGATCGGCGAAGTCCGGCGCCAGCGCCAGTTTGGTCGGCCAGCCGACCAGCAAACGGCCCTGTTCGGCGAGGAAGGCGTTGTCCGGACGCGTGAGGCCGGTTTGCAGCGGTTCGGCACGGTCGACACGCAAGGTCGCCCATTGCGTGGTGCTGAGGTCGATCCACGGTAACAACTGCGCAATCTCTTTCTGCGCGGTGGCGATCTGCTCGGCTGGCTCGCGGTGCACGCCTTCGCTTTCGGCGATGTCGCCGCCCATGTACCAGACCCACTGGCCGTCAGCGGCCGGGTGCGTGGTCACGGTGATGCGCGGTTTGGTGCCGCCACCCAGGCAGTGGGCGTATAGCGGTTTCAGCCCCGGCCCTTTGGCGATGATCATGTGCAGCGGGCGGCGTTGCATGGCCGGCTGAGTCAGGCCAAGGTCTTCGAGCAGTTGGGCCGTACCAGCGCCGGCGCTGAGGACAATACGCTGTGCGTGAATCTCGCGACCGTCGACTCTCAAGCCGACCAGTACACCCGCTTCCAGCAGTGGCTCGATGGTTTGCCCGGCGAGCAGGCCATCGCCGGCCAGATCGGCCAGACGCTGAATCAGGCTCGGCACGTCGACCACCAGTTCGGCGAGGCGATAGACTTTGCCCTTGAAGCGTTTGTCTTGCAGGGCCGGCGGCAGTTGCTCGCCCTTGACCTGATCGACGCGGCCGCGCACGGCTTTGCTGGCGAAGAAACTGGTGAGGTTGCCGGCCAGAGTGCCCGGCGACCACAAATAGTGAGCTTCGGACAGCAGGCGCACACCGGAAAGATCCAGTTCGCCATTGCCGGCCAGCGCTTCACGCCAGCGCCGCGGCATGTCGGCGATGGCTTCCGAGGCGCCGGTCAGGGCACCGTGCAGCGCGTACTTGGCGCCGCCGTGGATGATGCCCTGGGACTTCACGCTCTGCCCGCCGCCGAGACTGGCACTTTCCACCAGTACGGTCGAAAAACCCTGGCGGCGCAGACGCGCGTTCAACCAGAGGCCGGCGACACCAGCGCCGACAATCAGAACGTCGGTGGAAATAACGGATGGCATGCAGCGACCTCAGTGTTCAAGACGAGGGCGCAGTATACAGACTCGGGAAAGGGGCGGATTTGTCGATGATCAACACGTGGAATACAAAACCTGTAGGAGTGAGCCTGCTCGCGATAACGGTCTTTCATTCAACAGTTATGTTGTCTGATACATAGCTATCGCGAGCAGGCTCACTCCTACAGGGGATGTGGTTGGATTTAGTGGCCGGCGGTCTTGGAGAACAGCTGGATCACGACGACGCCGAGCACGATCAACGCCATCCCCAGCATCGCCGGGATATCCAGTTTCTGCCCGTAGATGAACAGCGCCGCTACGCTGACCATGACAATGCCCATGCCCGCCCAGACCGCGTAGGCCACGCCGACCGGTACGGTACGCACCACCAGCGTCAGCATCCAGAACGCAATCGCGTAGCCGACGATGACCAGCACCAATGGCAGCGGCGTACTCAAGCCTTTGACCGCTTTCATCGAAACGGTGGCGATCACTTCGGCGCAGATGGCAATGGCCAGGTAGGCGTAGGCGTTCATGTTCAAATCCTCAATGTGAAACGTTGCTTGCTGAGGCGGCATTCTAGTGATTCGCCAGATGGGGTAAAGTCATTACCTATCTGTTACAGAGATGGGTCGGTGAGTCAGCATGCAGTGGAATCTGGATCAACTTCGGGTGTTTGTCGACGTCGCCGAGCACCGCTCGTTTTCCGCCGTGGCGCGCCAGCAGCGCAAAGCGCAGTCGGCGATCAGCAGTGCGATTGCCATGCTCGAAGATGACTTGGGCGTCAGCCTGTTCGAGCGTAGCAGTGGCCGTCAGCCAACGCTCACCGAAGCGGGCGAAGCTTTGCTCGAAGAAGCGCGGGAAGTTCTGCGTCAATGTGAACGCCTTAATGGCCGGGCGATGGCAATGATGCGGGGACAGGAAGCACAGTTGCGCGTGGCGCAAGACGAGGCGATGCCCTATCAGGCGCTGGTGGAAAGTTTCGGTGAACTGGCCGAGCAGTTCCCCAGCCTGGAAGTGCAACTGACCAGCGCCGCTCAAGGTGAGGTTGCACGCAAACTGGTCGAGCGCCGCGCCGATCTTGGCCTGTTGTTCTATCACGATGAAATCCCCGAAGCGCTGGAGCGCCGCGTGCTCGGCAGCGTGGAGATGGTCACGGTCTGCGGGATCAATCATCCGTTGGCGGCACAGTCCTACGTGACCTGCCAGCAACTGGCGCAGCACCGGCAATTGCTGATGTCGACGCAAACCAGCGTTTATCCCGGCAACGAGCCGGCCAGCCCACAGGTGTGGCGCGCCGACAGTTTCTACGTCATGTCCGAATGGCTGGTGCGCGATCTCGGCTGGGCCTGGTTGCCGCGCCATGTGGTGCAGTACTCGGCGTATCAGGGCTTGATGGTCGAACTCGACAGCGAATGGACGCCACCGGCGCTGGTGGTGGAACTGGTCTGGCGCCGCGACGAACCCCTCGGCCCGGCCGCGCGCTGGCTGGCCGAACGTTTTGCCGTGCACTTGCGCGCGATCGGCGACAAAAGTCGATAAACTCCGCCGCCATGAATAGAACTCTCTACACCGCGCTGTTTTACCTGGGGCTGCCATTGGTGGCGATTCGGCTGTGGCTGCGCGCACGCAAGGCGCCGGCGTATGCCAAGCGGATCGGCGAACGCTTCTCCTACGGCATGCCGAAACTGCAACCCGGCGGCATCTGGGTGCACGCGGTGTCGGTGGGCGAAAGCATTGCTGCGGCACCGATGATCCGCGCCTTGCTGCAACGTTATCCGACGCTTCCGATCACCGTGACCTGCATGACCCCGACCGGATCGGAGCGGATTCAGGCGCTGTTCGCCAACGAGCCGCGCATCCAGCATTGCTATCTGCCCTACGATTTGCCGTGTGCGGCGGCGCGCTTTCTTGATCGCGCTCAGCCCAAGCTTGCGGTGATCATGGAAACCGAACTGTGGCCCAATCACATTCACCAGTGCGCCAAGCGCGGGATTCCGGTGGCGCTGGCCAATGGACGTTTGTCCGAGCGTTCGGCACGCGGCTATGGCCGCTTCAGCAAACTGACCGAGCCGATGCTCGCCGAAATGAGTCTGTTCGCTGTACAGACCGAAACCGAAGCCCAGCGCTTCCGTGATCTGGGCGCGCGTGCGGAGACAGTCGAAGTCACCGGTTCGATCAAGTTCGACCTGACCATCGACCCGCAACTGTTGCAACGCGCCATCGAACTGCGCGGGCAGTGGCAGGCGCTGGAGCGCCCAGTGTGGATCGCCGCCAGCACCCACGAAGGCGAGGACGAAGTGGTGCTCGATGCCCACCGCCGCTTGTTGGCCAATCACCCGGATGCGCTGCTGATCCTGGTGCCGCGGCATCCGGAACGCTTCAACTCAGTGTTCGAGTTGTGCCAGCGCGAAGGCTTTGCCACGGTGCGGCGTTCGACTGCCGCCAATGTCGATGCGCAGACGTCGGTGCTGCTCGGCGACACCATGGGTGAATTGCTGTTTCTTTATGCACTGGCAGACAGCGCGTTTGTTGGCGGCAGTCTGGTGCCTAACGGCGGGCACAACCTGCTGGAGCCGGCAGCACTGGCCAAACCGGTGATCAGCGGCCCGCACCTGTTCAACTTCCTCGACATCGCGGCGCAATTGCGCGAAGCCGGAGCGTTGGCCGAAGTCGATGATGCCGAAGGGCTGGCGGTGGAAGTACAGCGCCTGTTTGAACTGCCGCGTGATGCGCAGCGCATGGCGGAGGCCGGGCTGGCGGTGATGCGCCGCAATCAGGGCGCGTTGCAGCGTTTGCTCGATGGTTTGGGCAGATTGATCAAGTAAAGCAAAAAGATCGCAGCGTGCCGCAGCTCCTACAGGGAAACGTATTCCGATGTAGGAGCTGCCGAAGGCTGCGATCTTTTGTTTTTAAGGCTTAAGGCCGGGCCTTGAGCTGCGCCTCGGCCGCCTTGGCCAGATCCGGTGGCAGGAAGTCCTTGTCCGGGTTGTAGTCAGCCTTCAAATACCGCCGCAGATCTTCCAGATCCCCCGGGTTCAACGTCCCCGCCGCCTGCTTCAAGCGCAGGTTGTCGAGGATGTAGTCGTAGCGGGTGTTGTTGTAGTTGCGCACCGAGGTGTACAGCTGACGCTGCGCATCGAGCACGTCAACGATGTTGCGCGTGCCGACCTGATAACCGATTTCCGTGGCTTCCACAGCGCTCTGGTTGGAGATGATCGACTGGCGGCGCGCCTGCACTTGCTCGACATCGGTGTTCACTGCGCGGTGCAGGTTGCGGGTGTTCTCGACGATTTGCCGACGCAGCGATTCGCGCTGTTGTTCGCTCTGATTCAGTTGCTCATACGACTGGCGCACTTGCGAGCTGGTCAGTCCGCCGCTGTAGATCGGGATATTCAGTTGCAGGCCGACCGTGCTCTGTTCGACGTTGCCACCGTAGGGCGCACCGAACGAGTTCGGGTTGGCGAAACCGAGGGCGTCGTTGTCGCCTTTCTCGTATTTCGCTACCGCGTCGAGGGTCGGCAAGTGGCCGGCCTTGCGTTGCTTGAGCGTTTGCTCGGCAGAGCTGACCGCGTAGTTGCTGGCGAGCAGATTGAGGTTCTGCCGCGCCGCCGTGTCGACCCAGGATTTCGCATCGTTCGGCGCCGGCGGCAGGATCGGCAACGTGTGGACGATGCCCTGAATCGAATTGTACTGACGGTTGGTCAGGGTGATCAGCGCTTCGAACGCATCATCGACCTGACGCTGCGCAACGATACGGTTAGCCCGGGCGGTGTCGTAACTGGCTTGCGATTGCAGCACGTCGGTCTTGTCCGAAAGGCCGACATCGAAACGTTCGTTGGACTGGTCGAGCTGGCGCTTGAACGCCGCTTCTTCCGCCTTGGTCGAGGCGAGGTTGTCCTGACTGCGCAGCACGTTGAAATAGCTTTCGGCCGATTGCAGGATCAGGTTCTGTTCGGTCGCCGACAGTTGCAGCGCGGCTTGCTCGTTGACGTCTTTCGCGGCCTGGTACTGGAACCAGCGATCGGCGCGGAACAATGGTTGGGCCAGAGTCGCCTGATACGAGTGAGCGCTGCGATTGGCGGTGGCCGAAGGCTGATCGATCGACGTACGCACATTGGCCACTTCGGCACCGCCGGACAAATTCGGCAGCAGCCCGGCGCGGGCCTGCGGCACCACTTCTTTCTGTGCGCCGTACTGAGCGCGGGCGGCGGCCAGATCGGCGTTGTTGTCGACAGCTTCCTGGTAGACGCTGACCAGATCGGTTTTGGTCGACAAGGGCGCTTCTGCTGCCCAGGCCATTGCGTTGGACGCACAAGACACGGCAACAGCCAGTGAGAGTTTGCGCAGCATGAGGCGATCCCTAGCATTAATATTATGGAAGTAATCCGGGCGCCAACGTTAAGGCGCAGGCCCCGCAGCGTCAAGGCGTGGCGGGGCAAAGCGAGTGTAGTTGTGCATTTGCCTCACAACAATCGGCCAAGCCCCTGTATTTATGCCATTCATCATGGTGTTTGCTGCGGTGTTGGCGTTCTTTGCCGGTTGTGTCTAGACTGGCCGGGTTCTTGTCGGGGTGCCTTGCTATGAGGCTGAGATCGAATAATTTCGGATCCCGTTGAACCTGATCAGGTTAGCGCCTGCGTAGGGAACAAGATTTCTCGTCACCCGGCGAGTCCTCTTGTGCTTCGTCCGGGAAATTGTTCGACAATCGAACGCTCGACGACGATGCACAGCACCGGTCCTGGTGCGTCCGTGCCTTTCAGGTTCTGCTCCGACAATCCACTGCCTGGATGCTGTCTGGAGAGCCCGTGATGACTACAAAATCAAAAAACGCGATCAACCTGAGTGACTCGGCCAAGGTCGATGAGCAATCGGTCAAGCCGTTCACCCGTTCGCAAAAAGTCTACGTTCAGGGCTCGCGCCCGGACATCCTCGTGCCGATGCGCGAAATCACCCTCGACGTGACGCCGACCGATTTCGGCGGCGAAATCAACGCGCCGGTGACCGTCTACGACACCTCGGGCCCGTACACCGATCCGAACGTGGTGATCGACGTGCGCAAAGGCCTCGCCGATGTGCGTTCGGCGTGGATCGACGACCGTGGCGACACTGAGCGCCTGGCGGGCCTGAGTTCCAACTTCGGCCGCGAACGCCTTGCCGATCCGGAACTGACCAAGCTGCGCTTTGCCCACGTCAACAATCCGCGCCGCGCCAAGGCCGGTGGCAATGTCACGCAGATGCACTACGCGCGTCAGGGCATCATCACGCCCGAGATGGAATTCGTTGCCATCCGCGAAAACATGAAACTTGAAGTGGCCCGCGCCGCTGGCCTGCTGGATCAGCAACACCCGGGCCACAGCTTCGGCGCCAGCGTGCCGAAAATCATCACCCCGGAATTCGTGCGTGACGAGATCGCCCGTGGCCGCGCAATCATTCCGGCCAACATCAACCACACCGAACTGGAACCGATGATCATCGGCCGTAACTTCCTGGTGAAGATCAACGGCAACATCGGCAACAGTGCTTTGGGTTCGTCCATCGAAGAAGAAGTGGCGAAACTGACCTGGGGTATTCGCTGGGGCGCGGACAACATCATGGACTTGTCCACCGGCAAGCACATTCACGAAACGCGCGAGTGGATCATCCGCAACTCGCCGGTGCCGATCGGCACGGTGCCGATCTATCAGGCGCTGGAAAAAGTCGGCGGCGCGGCCGAAGACCTGACCTGGGAGCTGTTCCGCGACACGCTGATCGAGCAGGCCGAGCAGGGCGTCGACTATTTCACCATTCACGCCGGTGTGCTGCTGCGTTACGTGCCGCTGACCGCCAAACGCGTGACCGGTATCGTGTCCCGTGGCGGTTCGATCATGGCCAAGTGGTGCCTGGCGCATCACAAGGAAAACTTCGCATACACGCATTTCGAAGAAATCTGCGAAATCATGAAAGCCTATGACGTCAGCTTCTCGCTGGGCGATGGCTTGCGTCCGGGTTCGATTGCCGACGCCAACGACGCTGCCCAGTTCGGCGAACTGGAAACCCTCGGCGAACTGACCAAGATCGCCTGGAAGCACGACGTGCAAACCATGATCGAAGGCCCGGGCCACGTGCCGATGCAGTTGATCAAAGAGAACATGGACAAGCAGCTGGAGTGCTGCGATGAGGCGCCGTTCTACACCCTCGGCCCGCTGACCACCGACATTGCGCCGGGCTACGACCACATCACCTCGGGTATCGGTGCGGCGATGATCGGCTGGTTCGGTTGCGCGATGCTCTGCTACGTGACGCCGAAGGAACACTTGGGTCTGCCGAACAAGGATGACGTGAAGACCGGGATCATCACTTACAAGATCGCCGCGCACGCAGCGGACTTGGCCAAAGGGCATCCGGGCGCACAGATTCGCGACAACGCCTTGAGCAAGGCGCGTTTCGAATTCCGTTGGGAAGACCAGTTCAACCTCGGTCTGGATCCGGACACCGCGCGTTCGTATCACGATGAAACCCTGCCGAAGGACTCGGCCAAGGTCGCGCACTTCTGTTCGATGTGCGGGCCGAAATTCTGCTCGATGAAGATCACTCAGGAAGTCCGCGAATACGCGGCCAACCAGCGGATCGACGCGGTCGACGTGGACGTCGCCAAAGGCCTGGCGGAACAGGCCGAGCGGTTCAAAAAGGAAGGCAGTCAGCTTTATAAAAAAGTGTAAGCGGCAAGCTGCAAGCTGCAAGATATAAGCACATGCGAAACCTGCTTTTTCTTGCAGCTTGTGGCTTGCAACTTGTAGCTATCACTCCTGTGAGATCAGCACCCTTGAGCATTCAACCCAGCACCTATTCTCCCGACCTCGCCGTGCCCGCTGACAAGCGTGTGTTCGGCGGTCGCGATCTGTTTTCCCTGTGGTTCTCCCTCGGCATCGGCCTGATGGTTCTGCAGACCGGCGCATTGCTCGCGCCAGGTCTGGGCCTGTCCGGTTCGCTGCTGGCAATCTTCCTCGGCACGCTGGTGGGCGTGCTGCTCCTGGCCGCCGTTGGCGTGATCGGCAGTGACACCGGCCTGTCGTCGATGGCTGCGCTGAAGCTCAGCCTCGGCAGCAAAGGCGCGAGCCTGCCGGCGCTGCTTAATCTGCTGCAACTGATCGGTTGGGGCTCGTTCGAAATCATCGTCATGCGCGACGCCGCCAGCCTGCTCGGTACCCGCGCGTTCAGCGAAGGCTCGCTGTGGTCGAACCCGGTGTTGTGGACGCTGTTTTTCGGTGCGCTGGCCACCTTGCTCGCGGTGAGCGGGCCGCTGACCTTTGTGCGGCAGATTCTGCGCAAGTGGGGCATCTGGCTGCTGCTGGCGGCGTGCCTCTGGCTGACCTGGAACCTGTTCGCCAAAGCCGATCTGGCCGATCTCTGGTCGCGTGCCGGTGACGGTTCGCTGCCGTTCGCCGTGGGCTTCGACATTGCCATCGCAATGCCGCTGTCGTGGCTGCCGCTGATCGCCGACTACTCGCGTTTCGGCAAACGCGCAAAGAATGTTTTCGGCGGTACTGCCGTCGGTTTCTTCATCGGCAACTTCTGGCTGATGAGCCTCGGCGTCGCCTACACCCTGGCCTTCGCGCCAAGCGGTGAAGTCAATGCGCTGCTGCTGGCACTGGCCGGCGCCGGTTTGGGCATTCCGCTGTTGCTGATTCTGCTGGATGAGTCGGAAAACGCTTTCGCCGATATTCATTCGGCGGCGGTGTCCAGCGGGATTCTGTTGCGCCTGAAAGTCGAGCATCTGGCCTTGGCCATCGGCGTGATCTGCACGCTGATCGCCCTGCTGGCGCCGTTGGCGCAGTACCAGAATTTCCTGCTGTTGATCGGTTCGGTGTTTGCGCCGCTGTTCGGCGTGGTGCTGGTGGATCACTTCATCCTGCGCAAGCGCAGCGCTCAGGTCGCGTCAGCCGCATTGCGCTGGCCGGCGTTGTTGGCGTGGCTGGGTGGCGTGAGCACCTACCATTTGCTGGCGAATCTGTATCCGGATGTCGGCGCAACCCTGCCGGCGCTGGTGCTGGCAGGGCTGTTACAGCTAGTGCTCGGTCGGGCCTTCAGTTACGGCCGGGAAACAGCTCAGGCTTGAGAATGCCGTTCAGACGCGGATAGGGAATCTTCAGTTCGACGTGGCCCAGCGCGTAAGGCGCAATAGTGGTCACGTCGTACTTGAGGATCACGCCGCCATAGGTCAGCGCCACGTTCGCGGTTTTCACGAACGGCCAGTTCGCCACGAACTCCGGCTCCTGATCGAGCTTGGTGCTGATCAGCCAGCTATTGTGCGCGACCTGCGCCGCCTTCCAGAACGCCTCTTCCTGACCCGGCACAAGCATGTCGGACAGGTTCAGCACTTTGTGCTGCTGGCGCGAATAGTTGATGAAGCCGCGACCCGGGGTGCCATGCGCGCCGCCGGTGTCGAGGTAGCTCGACAACTCGATGATCACCAAGCCGTCATGCTGCTCACGTACTTTCGCTTGCAGGTAGCTGCTGTTGCGCGGGCCGGCGCT
Source organism: Pseudomonas sp. MC6 (assembly GCF_054790575.1). Lineage (NCBI taxonomy): Bacteria > Pseudomonadati > Pseudomonadota > Gammaproteobacteria > Pseudomonadales > Pseudomonadaceae > Pseudomonas > Pseudomonas sp. MC6. The sequence continues at coordinate 4,476,793 of NZ_CP186504.1, read as the reverse complement.
GGCCAGAAACTGATCGCGGTAGGCCGCCAGGGTCGGCGCTACCGGGGCGTTTTTCTCGGTGCGGGTCATTTGCAGCAGACGTTTTTCGATGATGCCATCCAGTGCAGGTTCGGCCGGGAAGCGCAGGGTGTCGATGTTCACCAGTGGGCAGTCCGGGTTGGAACAGCCGGGTTTCAGGGTTTCCGATGCATCGCGGGTGGTTTCCAGCGGCGTGCGGTAGTTGGGCTGGAACAGGCTGGCGCACGCGCCCAGAGTCAGGGCAATGGCGGCCACGGAGGCAATTTTGAAAAGCGACATGGGCGTCCTTTCGAAAGCAGGGGAAGGCAAAAAGATATCCGCTTCGACTCTCGCAGAAGCAGTCAGTTCGCCACTAAGCTAATTAGAGTGGGTTTCGCCTCCACCGTCCATCCCGCTGACGGTAAAGGGGCTGCATCAAACCGTTCGGGCGCGTTAGGATGGCGCGAAGTCGAGGTTGCCAGTAACAACCAGCAATCTCGTAATGGATCTGCAGTAAAGAGGATGCTCATGACTGATTTTGCCAACGCCATTCCGACCGCTGTCGATATCGTGCGGCGCGAAAAATGCTACGAGGGCTTTTACAAGCTCGACCGTGTTCACCTGCGCCATGAATTGTTCGCCGGTGGCATGAGCCGCGAAATCAACCGTGAAATCTTTGTCCGTCACGATGCCGTGTGCATGCTGCCGTACGACCCGCAGCGCGATGAAGTGGTGCTGATCGAGCAGTTCCGCATCGGCGCCATGGGCAAGACCGACAATCCATGGCTGGTCGAGCTGGTCGCTGGTCTGATCGACAAGGATGAACAACCGGAAGAAGTTGCTCACCGCGAGGCGCAGGAGGAAGCTGGGCTGGACATCAAGGCCTTGTGGCCGATGACCAAATATTTCCCGTCGCCGGGCGGCAGCAACGAGTTCGTGCATTTGTATCTGGGGCGTTGCAGCACTGACGGCGTTGGCGGCCTGCATGGCCTGGAAGAAGAGGCAGAAGATATCCGCGTCACGGTCTGGGCCTTTGAAGATGCCTTGCAGGCCGTCCGTGATGGACGCATTGCCAACGCGGCGAGCATCATCGCCTTGCAATGGCTGGCGCTGAACCGCGCCGAAGTGAGGGGGTTATGGTCGTAAACAAGCTGCGCGATCGTTATCGAGTCGACCTCGTGGGGCTGCAAGCCGCCTGCGAGGCCAACTACGCGCGCCTGATGCGACTGCTGCCGGACATGCGCAGCGAGCCCGAGGCGCGGCGCATCGCCGTGACCCAGGGCGAGCAGATGCTTGGCGTGCTGGCCCTCGAAGTGCTGCAAACCTGTCCCTACACCACCACGCTGCAGGTGCGCCAGGAACACAGCCTGCCATGGCTGCCGGTGCCGCAACTGGAAGTCCAGGTCTATCACGACGCGCGCATGGCCGAAGTGGTCAGCGCCGAACATGCACGACGCTTTCGCGGCATCTATCCTTATCCGAATGCGGCCATGCATCAGCCGGATGAAAAGGCTCAGCTCAATCTGTTCCTGGGGGAATGGCTGAGTCATTGCCTGGCGTTGGGGCACGAGTATGAAGTCGTACGCTAGTTGTGAACTGTGTCCGGTTCGGCGGTTTCCTCTTTCTGTCATCCCCCAGCATAATTGCGGCACTTGATCGATTCCGTGCTTTTGCCTTGGGAGAGCGCCTTGCCGAGCGTATCCATGTTGACCTCCGCCGATCCGGCGTTGCTGGTGCAGTTGTCCGACAGCCATTTGTTTGCTGAAGCGGACGGCACGCTGTTGGGCATGAACACCCGCGAGAGCCTGCAAAAGGTCATTGAGTTGGTGCTGGCGCAGCAGCCGCAGATCGATCTGATCCTGGCCACCGGGGATATTTCCCAGGACGGCACGCTGGAGTCGTATCAGCAATTTCGCGAGATGAGCGCGCAGATCGCTGCACCGGCGCGGTGGATTCCCGGTAATCACGACGAACCGATGATCATGGCCCAGGCCGCAGTGCAGAGCACCTTTCTGGAGCCAGTAGTCGATATCGGCAACTGGCGCGTGACTCTTTTAGATTCGGCTGTACCCGGTTCGGTGCCGGGGTACTTGCAGGACGATCAACTGCAACTGCTGGCGCGTTCGCTGAGCGAAGCGCCGGAGCGGCATCATCTGGTGTGCTTCCACCATCACCCGGTGTCGATCGGTTGTGCGTGGATGGAGCCGATCGGTTTGCGCAATCCTGACGCGTTTTTCGAGGTGCTGGATCGGTTTCCACAGGTTCGTGCGGTGCTGTGGGGGCATGTGCATCAGGAGATTGACCTTGAGCGCAATGGCGTGCGGTTGATGGCTTCGCCTTCGACGTGCATTCAGTTTGAGCCGGGGAGTGTGGACTTTAAGGTGGGTGAGCAGGCGCCGGGGTATCGCTGGTTGCGGTTGTTGCCGGATGGGCGGTTGGAGACTGGCGTGGAGCGCGTCACCGGTTTCGCCTTCACTGTCGATTACGGCTCCAACGGCTATTGAGCGGCAAATCAAAACCCTCACCCCAGCCCTCTCCCGGAGGGAGAGGGCTGGGGTGAGGTGTATTGCGTCATGCGCCGACCTGAAATACTGAGTTGATTATGGATTCGCCCAATCACTTTCAGGTCGGTGTATCTCTTTAATATCCCCCAATCAGTCCCCTCTCCCTTTGGGAGAGGGCTAGGGTGAGGGCCGCCCCTGCTGAATGACCAATTTCTTGAGACCACCCCCAATCCAATCTTCTCTCCCTGTAAACTCCGCAAACCCAAACCGACACCCAGGGAGCTCAAATGTCCGGTTCGATCCTCTATATCCACGGTTTCAACAGCGCCCCAGCCTCGAAAAAGGCCTGTCAGCTGGTAACGGTGATGGAGCAACTGGGTTTGAGCGACAAACTGCGTGTTCCGGCCCTGCATCACCATCCGCGCGAAGCCATCGGTCAGTTGGAGCAAGCAATCGCCGAGCTGGGCAGCCCGCTGCTGGTGGGAAGCTCCCTCGGCGGCTACTATGCGACTCACCTGGCCGAGCGCCATGGCCTGAAAGCCCTGCTGGTCAACCCGGCGGTCAGCCCGCACCGAATGTTCGACGGCTATCTGGGCACGCAGAAAAACCTGTATACGGATGAAACCTGGGAATTGACCCACGACCACGTCACGGCCCTGGCCGAACTGGAAGTGCCGGCGCCTCAGGATGCCCAGCGCTATCAGGTCTGGTTGCAGACCGGCGATGAAACACTGGATTATCGCCTCGCCCAGCAGTATTACCGCGCCTGCGCCTTGCGTATTCAGGCCGGCGGCGACCACAGTTTCCAAGGCTTTGCCGGGCAATTGCCGGCGTTGCTGAGTTTTGCCGGCATTGGCGCCGATGTGTATCAGGCAATCGATTTCACCGCACTGTGAAGTCTTGCCCCTATTTCATGAATGACTGACGACGAGACCCTATGGCCACTCCCAGCGCTAGCTCTTATAACGCCGACGCCATCGAAGTCCTCTCGGGCCTCGACCCGGTGCGCAAACGCCCCGGCATGTACACCGACACCAGTCGGCCGAACCACCTCGCCCAGGAAGTCATCGACAACAGTGTCGACGAAGCTCTGGCGGGGCATGCCAAGTCGGTGCAGGTCATCCTGCACGCCGACCATTCGCTGGAAGTCAGCGACGACGGTCGCGGCATGCCGGTCGACATTCACCCGGAAGAGGGTGTTTCGGGCGTCGAGCTGATCCTCACCAAGCTCCATGCGGGCGGTAAGTTCTCGAACAAGAACTACCAGTTCTCCGGCGGTCTGCACGGCGTGGGTATTTCCGTGGTCAACGCCTTGTCGACCGAAGTCCGTGTGCGCGTCAAGCGTGACGGCAACGAATACCAGATGACGTTCAACGACGGTTTCAAAGCCTCGGAACTGGAAATCGTCGGCACCGTCGGCAAGCGCAACACCGGCACCAGCGTGTACTTCGCGCCGGATCCGAAGTATTTCGATTCACCGAAATTCTCCATCAGCCGTCTCAAGCACGTGCTCAAGGCCAAGGCGGTGTTGTGCCCGGGTCTGCTGGTCAGCTTCGAAGACAAAGGCACCGGCGAGAAAGTCGAGTGGCATTACGAAGACGGCCTGCGCTCCTATCTGGTGGACGCCGTCAGCGAATTCGAACGCCTGCCGGACGAGCCCTTCTGCGGCGCGTTCGCCGGTAACAAAGAAGCGGTCGACTGGGCGTTGCTGTGGCTGCCGGAAGGTGGCGACGCGGTGCAGGAAAGCTACGTCAACCTGATCCCGACGGCGCAGGGCGGTACCCACGTCAACGGTTTGCGTCAGGGCCTGCTCGATGCGATGCGCGAGTTCTGCGAATTCCGCAGCCTGCTGCCGCGCGGCGTGAAGCTGGCGCCGGAAGACGTCTGGGAGCGCATCGCGTTCGTCCTGTCGATGAAAATGCAGGAGCCGCAATTCTCTGGCCAGACCAAAGAGCGTCTGTCATCGCGTGAAGCGGCAGCGTTCGTCTCCGGTGTGGTCAAGGACGCCTTCAGCCTGTGGCTCAACGCCAACCCGGAAACCGGTCTGGCGCTGGCCGAACTGGCGATCAACAACGCCGGTCGCCGCCTGAAAGCGAGCAAGAAAGTCGAGCGTAAACGTGTGACTCAGGGCCCGGCGCTGCCGGGCAAACTGGCCGACTGCGCCGGGCAAGACCCGATGCGTTCCGAACTGTTCCTCGTCGAAGGTGATTCCGCCGGCGGTTCCGCCAAGCAAGCGCGGGACAAGGAGTTCCAGGCGATCCTGCCGTTGCGCGGCAAGATTCTCAACACCTGGGAAGTCGACGGCAGCGAAGTGCTGGCCAGCCAGGAAGTGCACAACATCGCCGTGGCTATCGGTGTCGACCCGGGCGCGGCGGACATGAGTCAACTGCGTTACGGCAAGATCTGCATCCTCGCCGACGCCGACTCCGACGGACTGCACATCGCAACCCTGTTGTGCGCGCTGTTCGTCCAGCATTTCCGCCCGCTGGTGGATGCCGGTCACGTCTACGTGGCCATGCCGCCGCTGTACCGCATCGACCTGGGCAAAGAGATCTACTACGCCCTCGACGAAGCCGAGCGTGACGGCATTCTCGATCGTCTGGTCGCCGAGAAGAAACGCGGCAAACCACAGGTCACCCGATTCAAAGGTCTGGGTGAAATGAACCCGCCGCAGCTGCGTGAAACCACCATGGACCCGAACACTCGGCGTCTGGTGCAACTGACGCTGGGTGAAGATTTCGCGCAAACCTCGGAAATGATGGACATGCTGCTGGCGAAGAAACGCGCCGGTGACCGCAAAACCTGGCTGGAATCCAAAGGTAACCTCGCCGAGGTGCTGGCCTGATGCGGTTTGGCTGGGCCTTGGCGGGTGCGTTGCTGCTGAGTGCAATGAATGTGTCGGCCGAGCCGTTGCAGGAGTTGCGCGTGCTCTCCGGGCACCCGGTCGACGGCATGCGCGGCGGTAACCTGTCGGGGCTGGCCATGTGTGGCGGCGAGTTGTGGACGGTGTCGGACCGCGATGACGATCAGATCTATCGGCTCAATACCGCCGATCAGGTCTGGCAGGCCGAAGCCTTGCACATCGACGTACCCCTGGTGCCTGAGACCGGTTTGCCGTGGGGGTTGCGCTCGCGCAATTGGGCCGCGTCGTTCGTGCGCGGTGGTGATCTGGATTTCGAAGGCATCAGTTGCGACAGTGCCGGCAATCGCTACATTGTCAGCGAGGGTCATGCGGCGGTCTTGCAGGTGCCTGTCAGCGGCGCGGTCAACTGGCTGAAGATCTCGCCGATGATGGTTCGCGAAGCGCGGGCCAGCGGCATGCTCCTGCATTTCAATGCGATCTTCGAAGGCCTGGCGATCAGCCCGGCGGGTGATCAGATGTGGCTGGCCGCCGAGCGGCAAAGCCGTGGTTTGCTGCTGATCAAGCGCCAGCAGACGGTGTGGGATTGCGACGGTCGTTGCGTGCTGCTCAGCGAGGGCGGCAAGGAAATGCAGCCGCCGCAGTTCCCGAAGGCCAGAGCGGTCGACCGAGACTTTTCCGACCTTTCGTTGTTTAACGGCAAATTGTTTACCCTTGAGCGCAACGCCTTCCAGATTTGTCGGCGCGATGCGCAGACCGCCAAGGTCGAGCGTTGCTGGTCGTACGCCGCTGAACTGTTGCAGGCCAACCGCCGTTACTCGCAGAACTTCGGGTTGGAAGAGGCGCTGATCGTTGACGCTGATGGTGCATGGGTCGGCGTCGACAATAATTTCGGCCCGCGCGCGGACGGTGAGGTTCGGCCGATCGTCTGGCGCTTCGCCGCACCTGACGGTGGCTGGAGTTCCAAACCATGAGCCAGCAACCGCCGGGCAAGCGCGCCGGTCGGGTGCTGATGATTCTGGCGTGGTGCGCGGCACTGTTTCTGGCCACGCGGTTTTTCGGCCAGTGGGAGCAGCGCCAGCAAAATCCGAACGTGGTGGTCACGTCGGAGCAGGGCCAAGGTTTTATCGAGGTGAAACTGGCCGGCAACGCCCAAGGGCATTTTGTCGCCAGCGGTCAGATCAACGGTGAGCCGGTGGAGTTCATGCTCGACACCGGCGCGACCGATGTGGCGATCCCGGCGGATCTGGCCAAACGTTTGAAGCTGGAAGAAGGTTTCGGAGTGACCCTGAGCACGGCTAACGGCCTGAGCCAGGGCTATCGGACCAAAATCAACCGCCTGCAACTGGGTGACATTGTGCTGCGGGATGTCCGTGCACTGGTGGCGCCGGGGCTGCATGGCGATCAGGTGCTGCTCGGCATGAGCGCCCTGAACAAACTTGAATTTACTCAGCGCGGTGGCACCATGCTGCTGCGCCAGACAACGAACCGATGAGGCCTGCATGAGCAACCCCCTTGATCTCAGCCTGGACGGTGTAGAACGCCGCTCGCTGGCCGACTTCACCGAAAGTGCCTACCTCAACTACTCCATGTACGTGATCATGGACCGTGCCCTGCCGCATATCGGCGACGGCCTGAAACCGGTACAGCGTCGCATTATTTATGCGATGAGCGAGTTGGGCCTGGACGCCGATTCCAAGCACAAGAAATCGGCGCGTACCGTCGGTGACGTGCTCGGTAAATTCCACCCGCACGGCGACTCGGCGTGCTACGAAGCGATGGTGCTGATGGCCCAGCCGTTCAGCTATCGCTACACGCTGGTCGACGGCCAGGGTAACTGGGGGGCGCCGGACGATCCGAAGTCCTTCGCCGCCATGCGTTACACCGAAGCGCGGTTGTCGCGTTATTCCGAAGTGCTGCTCAGCGAACTGGGCCAGGGCACTGCGGACTGGGGCCCGAACTTCGACGGCACCTTGCAGGAGCCGCTGGTGCTGCCGGCGCGCCTGCCGAACATTCTGCTCAATGGCACCACGGGTATTGCCGTGGGCATGGTCACCGACGTGCCGCCGCACAACCTGCGCGAAGTTGCCACCGCTTGCGTGCGTTTGCTCGATGAGCCGAAAGCCACGGTCGAGCAGCTCTGCGAACACATTCAGGGTCCGGACTATCCGACCGAAGCGGAAATCATCACGCCGCGCGCCGACCTGCTGAAAATGTACGAAACCGGCAAGGGCTCGGTGCGCATGCGCGCCGTGTACCATGTCGAGGACGGCGACATCATCGTCACCGCGCTGCCGCATCAGGTCTCCGGGGCCAAGGTATTGGAGCAGATCGCTGCGCTGATGCAGGCGAAACCGTCGAAAGCGCCGCAGATCGCTGACCTGCGTGACGAATCCGACCACGAGAACCCGTGCCGCATCGTGATCATTCCGGTCAACAGCCGCGTTGATCACGAAGCGCTGATGCAGCACCTGTTCGCCAGCACCGAGCTGGAGTCGACCTACCGGGTCAACGTCAACATCATCGGTCTGGACGGCAAACCTCAGCTGAAAAACCTGCGCACGCTGCTGGTCGAATGGCTGGAGTTCCGCGTGCAGACCGTGCGTCGCCGCCTGCAATTCCGCCTCGACAAGGTCGAGCGTCGTCTGCACCTGTTGGACGGTTTGTTGATTGCTTACCTCAACCTCGATGAAGTGATCCACATCATCCGTACTGAGGAACATCCGAAAGCCAAGCTGATCGAGCGTTTCGCCCTCAGCGAGATTCAGGCCGACTATATCCTCGATACCCGTCTGCGTCAGTTGGCGCGCCTGGAAGAGATGAAGCTGCGCGACGAGCAGGACGAACTGCTCAAGGAACAAGCCAAGCTGCAAGCCCTGCTGGGCAGCGAAGCCAAGTTGAAGAAGCTGGTGCGCACCGAGCTGATCAAGGACGCCGAAACCTATGGCGACGACCGCCGTTCGCCAATCGTCGAGCGCACCGAAGCCAAAGCGTTGACCGAACACGATCTGCTGCCGAACGAGAAAGTCACCGTCGTCCTCTCGGAAAAAGGCTGGATCCGTTCGGCCAAAGGTCACGACATCGACGCCACTGGCCTGTCGTACAAGGCCGGCGACGGCTTCAAAACCTCGGCGGCGGGGCGTTCCAACCAGTCTGCCGTGGTGATTGACTCCACCGGCCGCAGCTATTCGGTTGCTGCGCATACGCTGCCGTCGGCGCGAGGCCAGGGCGAGCCGTTGACCGGTCGTCTAACGCCGCCGCCGGGCGCAACCTTCGAATGCGTGCTGATGCCGGAAGACGACGCGTTGTATGTGATCGCCTCCGACGCTGGTTACGGCTTCGTGGTGAAAGGCGAAGACCTGCAAGCCAAGAACAAGGCTGGTAAAGCCCTGTTGAGCCTGCCGAACAACGCCAAAGTGATCGCGCCGCGACCAGTGGCTGACCGCGAGCACAACTGGCTGGCCTCGGTGACGACCGAAGGTCGCCTGCTGATCTTCAAAATCAGCGATCTGCCACAATTAGGGAAGGGCAAAGGCAACAAGATCATCGGTATTTCCGGTGAACGTGTGGCCAGTCGCGAAGAATATGTCACGGACATCGCCGTCATTCCGGAAGGCGCCACCTTGGTGCTGCAGGCCGGAAAACGGACCCTCTCGCTGAAGGCCGACGACCTCGAACACTACAAAGGTGAGCGTGGACGTCGTGGCAATAAGCTTCCAAGGGGCTTCCAGAGAGTGGATGCGCTGCTCGTCGAAAACCTCAATTAAGCGCGCTAGACGCGTCGATCCACGATTTAACGCGTAGATCGACGCTTTGGCGCTGGAGTCGGAACGCATATTCACGGATGATATGGCCTTTCCAAGCGCCGGCGTGGCCGAGCGTTCTTCATATTTATTGAGTATTTTCACTGTGGTCAGCCTTGTGGCGGCCACCTGGACGGGATGATGACTGCTCTGCGCCCCCTTATTTTCCTGCTCGCCGGCGTTTTGGGCCTGGCGGGTTGCAGCGTTCACCAGCCGGTGTCGCTGTATCAACTGGACAGCGGAAGTCCGGTTCAGCCTGCGCAAAGCGCGGGCATGGCGGTTTTATTGGGTCCGGTAGTCGTAGCCGATTACCTGCAACGTGAGACCTTGCTGCAACGTCAACCGGACGGCAGTCTGCAAGCGGCGACCGACGGTCGTTGGGCGGGTAGCCTTTCGTCGGATATCGATCAGTTGTTGATGCGCCAGGTCGCGGGCCATCTGGACAGCCAGCGTGTGGTGCTGGCACCGGCCACAACCGGATTTACTCCGGATGTGCAGGTGCTGCTAACCATTACGCGTCTGGACTCCGGTCAGAAACAACCGGCGATCCTCGATGCGCAATGGCGTCTGATCGACCGCCGTGGTCAAGTGCGCGATAACCGCATCGTGCATCTGCAAGAGCTGCATGCCGGCAGTACCGCTTCGCAGGTTCAGGCCCAGGGCATTTTGCTGCAGCGTCTGGCCGAGCAATTGTCGGTAGCGCTCAAGCCATTGGCCAACCAGCCTCCGGTGGCTGAGGCGCCGCGTAAGTCGGCACCGAAACCGGCAGCACCGGCGGCGGAAGCCGAGAAGCAGCCGAAGATACCGATGGCTTCGCCAATTCGTACGGATATGGAAGTGTTCCGCTTCTAAGCCTGAACCGAGTCAGAACAGAGCCCGCCTTGTGCGGGCTTTGTTGTGTCTGGGGTTCTGCGTGAAAGATCAAAAGCCCCTCATCGGAACGCCGCCCGCCTAACCCTCTCCCGGAGGGAGAGGGGACCGACCGAGGTGTCTGGCGTCATACATCGACCTGAAAGAGCTTGGCGATTATGGATTCACAGCAGGACGTGCAGGTCCGTGTATTTCGGCAATATCCCCCGATCAGTCCCCTCTCCCTCTGGGAGAGGGGTAGGCGGGCGGCGTTCCGATGAGGGGCTTTTCAGTCAGCCACAAAAAAGCCCGCAGACAATCACTCGTCGGCGGGCTTCTGTGTTTCAGGCCTAAGGTCTAAGGCTTACGCCCGACGCTCATGCATCCGCGCCAGCTGCCGCTCGAGCATCGACGGATAAGGCTCCATCAACCGCTCCACACAGCAAGCACCCTCAGGGCTGGCGATCGGACGGATCCGTGCACGCTGACGGATCAGCGCATCGTCACTGATCTTGCGCTCAACCAGCAGCAGGTTGCGGCTGTGCTGCGACAAGGCCAGGGCATCCTGCGCCGAGTCGGTCAGCAACAGATCAATCTGGCTCAGACCAAACAGCTCATCACCCAAGGTCAGACCCAATTGCAATTGCAGGGTGATGCCGCTATCCGCGACTTCAATCTGCAACTGATGACCCAGCGCCCGCAGCAGTTCGCCGCAGCAGATCGCATTGGTCAGGTAGTCATCGCCGCTGTCTTCGGTGTGGAACAGCATCAGCGTGCTGCCGTCGTTCAGGGTTTCGATTTCGCCCTGATACAACGAAGCGGCCTGATCGAGGCAATCGCGATAGCGCTCCTGCAACTCTTCCAGGCGTGCCCGTGGCAAGCGCCGCAGTTGTTCCTGCGAGCCCAGTTGCACGGCCAGCACGGCGGTGTGCTGCGGCACGCTTGGCGACGGCTGGCGGACGACGGGTTGCGGCGCGCCATTGAGCGATTCGTCGCGCAGGTCGGCGAACGCGTCATCGTCATCATCGTCTTCGACGGTGCTGACCAGATGTCGCGGGGCAGGTTTCTGCGCGGCCATCGGACGGGTTTCGTCGAAACTCGGATCACGCAAGTTGCGCACCTCGAATTCCGGCTCGTCTTCTTCGTCCTCGAATTCCGGCTCCGGTTCAGGTGCAGGCTCCGGCGCGTAGTTGGCGTGCAGCTGACGCGCCAGATCGCCGATTTCATCCTGACGATCGATGCCCGGCGTGTGTTCGTCGATGCGGCGCAACCAGACGCGCAATTGCAGCAGCGGCGTCGACAGATAGCGGCCCATGCGCAGGCTCAGGGCCAGCGACAGCGCCAACAGAATCCCGCTGAGAATACCCATGCTTTGCAGGCTGATGGTCATCGGCTGCTGGAACTGATCCATGTCCAGGCTGATGCGCAGTTGCCCGGCGGTCACGTCCTGGAAGGTGATCTTGCTCTCGTACATGCCTTCGGCTTCGCCCAGCAGGCTGTGCTTGGGGCGCTGACCGGACTCGGCGAGGATACGGTTATCCACGCTGTAGATCGCCGCGTGGGCCACCAGTTTGTTCTTGGTCAGGTTGTTGAGCAGCACGTTAAGGCTGAGGATGTCGTTGGACACCAACAGCTCGGTGGCAGAGGTCGCGGTCTGCGTGGTCAGGCTTTCGCCCAGCGCATCGGCCTGCTGGTGCATGGCCTGCTTGAATTGCAAACCCATCACGCCGGCATAGATCACCAGGGCCAGAGCGACCAGGATCACGTTATGGCTGGCAATGCGCAATGCAATCGGTACACGGCGGTGGCGCAGTGCACGGAAGATCAGCAGGAAGAAGTTATCGGTTTTAACTGGCGTGGGCCGGTTCACTGAGCTCGGCTCTTTTGTCCGTGAAGTTGACGCGCAGTATAGCGACAGGCCCTAGACCGGCAAAGCGCTCGCGGTGCCCGATGGTCACTGAAAGTGGGTAGAATGCGGTTTTTTTCCAGTTGCGGGGGTGCGCGTTGCGCGAAATCGTCCTGATTAACATCACGGGAGTCGACCGTCCGGGTCTGACGGCAGCCATTACCGGTGTTCTGGCACAGGGTGGTGTGAACATTCTCGACATCGGTCAGGCGGTGATCCACGACACCCTGTCGTTCGGCATCCTGGTTGAAATCCCCGATTCGGAACAGGGTAAATCCGTGCTCAAGGACATCCTGTTCAAGGGCTACGAGCTCGACCAGCAGGTGCGTTTCACCCCGGTGTCCGAAGAGGATTACCAGCAGTGGGTGGGCAATCAGGGCAAGAAGCGTCACATCGTTACCCTGTTGACTCGCAAAGTGACCGCCGGCCAATTGCAGGCGGTCAGCTCGATCACCGCCAAATATGGCTTGAACATCGATCACATCGACCGTCTGTCGGGTCGCATGCCGCTGGACACGCCAGCCGACAAAGGCAAGGGCTGCATCGAGTTCTCCGTGCGTGGCGAAGCGGCCGATCCGCAGGCCTTGCGAGCCGAATTTCTCAGTGTGGCCCAGGAACTGAACGTCGACATCGCCTTTCAGGAAGATTCGCTGTTTCGCCGTAACCGTCGTCTGGCGGTGTTCGATATGGACTCGACCCTGATCGAGGCCGAGGTCATCGACGAACTGGCCAAGGCTGCCGGTGTGGGCGAACAGGTATCTGAAATCACCGAACGCGCCATGGCCGGTGAGCTGGATTTCCGCGCCAGTTTCAAAGAACGTCTGGCCTTGCTCAAAGGCCTTGACGTCAGCGTACTCGACTCGATCGGCGCTTCGCTGCGTCTGACCGAAGGCGCCGAAACGCTGTTCGCCGAGCTCAAGCGTCTGGGCTACAAGACCGCGATCCTCTCGGGCGGCTTCACCTATTTCGCCAAGCAGTTGCAAGCCAAACTCGGCATCGACTATGTGTTCGCCAACGAACTGGAAGTGGTCGATGGCAAGTGCACCGGCGTGGCGATCGAGCCGATTGTCGACGCGCAGCGCAAGGCTGATTTGCTCAAAGAGCTGGCGCACAAGGAAGGTTTGCGTCTGGAGCAGACCATCGCGGTCGGCGACGGCGCGAACGACCTGCCGATGCTGGCGATTGCCGGGTTGGGCGTGGCGTTCCGCGCCAAACCACTGGTCAAGCAGTCGGCGAAGCAGGCGATCTCTACGTTGGGTCTGGATGGCGTGCTGTATCTGCTGGGTTTCCGTGATCGTGACGGACAGTTGTAATTAAAAATCAAAAGATCGCAGCCTGCGGCAGCTCCTACAGGGGGATATGCATTTCTCTGTAGGAGCTGCCGCAGGCTGCGATCTTTTGCTTTAAAGCGATTTCCACAGCGAATCAAAATCCTCCTCGCTCCCGCCATTCTGCGTGGCCTCCAGTGAGCGATAGGCAAACTGATTGAAACTGTGCGTACTCGCCACCCGGCGATCCAGCCCGGCGCGGTGCTCCTCGCCCTGGGTGTTGATCAGCACCTTGCTGCCTTCCTGAAACGGCAGGCGCGGCGCCAGCAAGGTTGCCGGCACATCGATCGCACTGATCTCCGGTAACAATAGTCCGCGCAAATACTGACTGTGATCGTCCCGCGAGCGCACCAGTTGCAAACCGCAGGGCTGGGCGTGCGGTGCCACCAGTTCAATGCCCATCTGCGTGCCACCACCTCGCACCTGGCGGATCCAGCGGATCACCGCAATGCTCCAGCCCAGACCGACACTGTCCTGAATCCCGAGCATTTCTCCGGCCTGTAACTCGGCGGGCACTTCATTTGGCCACGCCAGACAGTAACCGCCGGGGCTGTGATTGATCACCGGCAGGGCGTGGGTCGGGTAATGCGGTGTGCTGTCGGTGGCGCTTTCATCCTCGAGCAAATGGTCGTACTGAATTTCCTCGTAGGGCAAAAACTCATCAGCCTTGCTCTGCGGTGCTGCATCGAATGCCTGACTCCAACTGTCCTTTTCACCTTCAGCGACGGCACGGCTGAAATTCGCCGAGCGCGCACCGGGATGCTTGAGCAGTTCGCTGAAACTGCGCTCGCCGCCGAGGTAGAAGTGCAGGGCGCTCATGCCGACGCACACGGTCAGATCGCCTTGGCCGACCGTGCGTTGAAAACTGCGTTCTGCAGCCTGACCCCAGGCGGCATGCAGGTGCTGCAGGGTATCGAAGCTCAGCCCGGCCGGGACGGGCAGCGGCGTCGAAGTGTCCTGATGCAGCAAATGCGCTTCGATGGCATTCACCAACGGCTGTGGATCGAAACCAAGCAATCCACGCTGTTGCTCGCTGCGAAACATGTTGCGGTAGCGCGGCCCGGCATCGAGCTCTGCGCTGATTGCCAACAGGCCAGCGTCCGGGTTTGCGGGATGCAGTTTGAGCAGTGCACTCCACGGTTCCAGCACTTCGGCCAGGCGGGCGATCTGGTTCTGGCGCAATTGATTGCAGCGGGCGCTGCCCAGCAATATTGCGGCGATGTAAGTCTGTTCCAGGCTCAGCTCTGTCGTCAGGCTGGCCAGATCGTCGTGCACGCGGCGGTGTTGCAGTTGTAATTCAGCGGCGCTGCGATACAGCTGATGCAGTTCGAACCACAGATGTTCCGGCGGCGAGCTGTATAACTGCGTGGCGCGCAGCAACTGGCCTTTGAGCGCATGGGCTGCCCGTTGCAGGGCCATGCTGACCAATGCTGCGCGATCCTTGCTGTACTTCGGGGCAATGCGCAGCACGATCTGTTTGTAGCCGACGGCCAGATGGCTTTGCAGTGCCTGACAGAGATTGCTGATCTTGCGCGAACGCTCGTCGAGCATGATCGCCTGATGCAGGAAATGCCGCTCCAGATGCTGGCAGACGAAATACACCTCGGGTCGCAACAGCTCCAGCAGGTTGAGGCGGTTGTCGCTGGGCGTGAGCAACAGATTGAGTTCGCCCAAGGCTTGATAAAGCAGGCGGGCGGTTTCGCCGATGTTGGCTTTTGGCAGGTCGGCAATCCAGCGCTTGAGGTCGCGTGGAGTCGCTTCGCAAAACGACAGGCGCGT
Source organism: Pseudomonas sp. MC6 (assembly GCF_054790575.1). NCBI lineage: Bacteria > Pseudomonadati > Pseudomonadota > Gammaproteobacteria > Pseudomonadales > Pseudomonadaceae > Pseudomonas > Pseudomonas sp. MC6. Next base: position 4,461,767 of record NZ_CP186504.1, on the reverse strand, counting down.
TTGCGACGGGGTTGGCGCGTGAAGGAGTTGCGGGGAGTTGGTCTGGCTCATGCCAAAAACCATAGCAGCAAATGAACGACACGGCCTTGAACCTGTAGGAGCTGCCGAAGGCTGCGATCTTTTGATGTTGATTTTAGAAACCAGGATCAAAGGATCGCAGCCTTCGGCAGCTCCTACAAGGGGGCGACCGTCAGTTCAGGGATCAGGCGTTTGGCAGCGCCAGGCCTTGGCCCATCTGCACTGGCGAACCGGCGACCAGTTCTTCAGCCCATTTGACCTGATCCGGCCCGAACAGCACGATCGCGGTCGAACCCAGTTTGAAGCGGCCCAGTTCGGCACCTTTTTCCAGATGGATCGGGGCACGGGCGGCTTCGTCGTAGCGGAAGGTTTTCAGTTCACGCTTCGGCGGCGTGACCAGACCGGCCCATACGGTTTCGATCGAAGCGACGATCATCGCGCCGACCAGCACTACAGCCATCGGGCCGCGCTCGGTGTCGAAGATGCACGCCACGCGCTCGTTGCGAGCGAACAGTTCCGGTACGTTTTCAGCGGTGGTCTGATTCACCGAGAAGATCCGGCCCGGGATGTAGACCATTTCGCGCAGGGTGCCGGCCAGCGGCATGTGCACGCGGTGGTAGTCTTTCGGCGACAGGTAGATGGTGGCGAAGTCGCCGCCCATGAACGGCGCTGCGTTGGCCGCATCTCCGCCGAGCAGTTCCAGCACGCTGAAGCTGTGGCCCTTGGCCTGGAACACGCGACCGTGCTCGATCGGGCCGAGCTGGCTGACCGCACCGTCGGCCGGGCTGAGGATCGCACCCGGAGTTTCGTCCAGTGGACGCGCGCCGTCTTTCAGGGCGCGGGTGAAGAAGGCGTTGAAGTGCTCGTAAGCGGTCAGGTCTTCGACCAGCGCTTGCGACATGTCCACCTGATAACGCTTGGCGAACCATTGGGTAAAGGCATTCTTGAACCAGCGCACGCGGCACTCGGCAATGCAGCCAGCCAGGCGGGACAGCAGGTGATGAGGCAGCAGGTACTGGCTGAGGATAAACAGACGCTCTTTCATTGGTTGTCCTTAAAAAACCTTAAATCTCGACTGGCGTGTCAGGGTGGTTGCCCCATTCGCCCCAGGAACCGGCGTAGCCCTTGACCCGCGGATAACCGAGGGACTTGGCCACCAGATAAGTGAAGCCCGACCGGTGGTGGGTCTGGCAGTGGGTAATGATTTCTTTGTCCTTGGTGATCCCGAGGTCTTCGAGAATCTGCGGCATGTCCGTACGGATGCGCAGCTGACGCGCCTTGTCCATGCCGGCAGTCCATTCGAAATTGACCGCGCCGGGAATGTGCCCGGCCTTGGCGGCCAGCACTTTCTCGCCGGAATACTCCAGCGGCCCGCGCGCATCCCAGATCGCCAGATCGGCAGCGCCGAGACGGCTTTGCAGGTATTCGCGCGTGGCAGTCGGTGCTTCGTCCAGGGTCAATGCCAGCGGCCCACCGACAATCGGCGGAACCTGGATCGACATCGGCATACCATCCGCCAGCCACGCCGGCAGACCACCGTCTATATAGTGGTACTTGTCGTGACCGATGACGTCGAGCAGCCAGATGAAGCGCCCGGCCCAGCCGCCGCCTTCGTCGTCATAGACCACGTAGACCGCGTCTTTGCGATGGCCCAGTTCACCGAACAACGCCTCCAGATCAGCTTTCGCCGGCAGCAGGCCCGGCGCCGGCGGTTGACCGAGCTGGGTGCGTTTCGGGTCGACAAAGCGTGCGCCGGGCAGATGACCTTCGGTGTAGCGGGCAGCGCTGGTCAGATCCACCAGAATCAGTTCAGGGGAATCGAGGCGCGGGAGCAGGTCGCTCGGCTCGATGACGAGCGGCAAGCCAGAGAAGTCAGACATGTGAGGTCTCCAGGGCACAAAGGGGGGAATTGTAGCGCAGCCTCATCGGCCACGGCTGCTAAAGCTGTGCAGGGCTTTTTCGATGCACTGCGCGGTTTTGCCAAAAGCTTGCACGGTGATGTCGGCAAACGGCCCGCCGCCCTGATCGGCGACCACAATCATGATTACCCGGCCGTTATTCACCAGTGAGCGCAGGAACAGATGCTCGCCGCGAAACAGTGTGCGCAGGCCCGGCGGCAGCAGCGCGGAGAACTGCGCGTTGTTGTCCGGGGTAATCCGCACCTGTGCCTGTTGCGCCAGCAGCCGTTGCAGCACGCTGCTCTGGCTGACGACAAAATTCAGCGCCGCTGCTTCTTTCGGTAGCCCGGCGGTTTGATTCACGCGCAGATTCGACTGCGTGCGATCGGCCATCAGGATCATCACCCGGCGCATGCCGCTGGCGACCAGCGCATCGCGAGCGGCGACGGTCAGGCTCATCGCATTGGTGAAGCGGCTCGGTTCGGCGAGCAGTTCGGCGCATTGGCGGCGCCATTGGCCAAGGTCTTCAGCGCTCGGCGCAGCAGCCGGCAACATGCCTGCCGGCAAACGGTGCGTGCCCCATGGCCACAGTAGCGAAACCGCCGGGTGCCACAGATCGGGCATTGCATGCTGGCGTGCACTGTTGGCAGCCTGCTGGTGCAGTTGCTGCTGCACCTCGTCCATCGAGATTTGCAGATAAAGGCTGGTCAGGTACTGCCAGCGTTCGCTGTGCGGACTGTCCCAGGCTTGTTGCGCCGACAGCGCCAGACCATTGGCCAGCAGCACGGTGTTGGCTGGCTGGTTGAGCCAGCGGCGCAACGTCGGGTCATCGTCAAGGCGATTTTGCTGGCGCAGCGGATGTTCGCTGTCGCGGGCAATGCGCAGCACCTTCACCAGCTCGCGTTGTTCACTGAGCAGCAGTTTATAACCCTGCTGCACCCAGATCGGCAGGTGCCAGGCCTGCACCAACGCTTCTGCGATTTTCAGCAGGCGTACACCAAACAATTGTTTTTCGACTACGCGGGCCGATTCGCCCTTGTGGATAACCCGCAGTTCCCACTCTTCGAGCAATTGCGGATACGTCAGCGCCATCGGCCACAGCGGCGACAGAAACAGCAGGCTGCCCCAGTGAATGTCCTGCCACAGCCGCGCCAGGCGACTGGCGAAAAAACCGTTGGCCTGTTGCGTCGCGTGCTGGCTGATCATCTGCAATTGGCGCAGCGCCTTGGGGATTTGCATCAGCGGTTCGGCGGGCAGGCGCGCCAGCAATTCTTCGGTGCGGGCGAGGCCAAGGCGATTGATCGCCACCTCAAGGTTTTCCGCTGGGGTGGCCATGGTCCCGTGGGTGTGACGATTCGCCTCACGGATGATGCTCAAGGCCAGCGCCGGGCTGTCCTGCATCAGGTCGGCGATGTCGCGCAACGAACTGCGATTGTCACGGATCGCTCGGCAGACCTTGTCGTGAGCGTCTTGCGGTACGGGCAGCCGGACGCTGTCGAGCAACTTTACCCAGCCGTCAATGGTGGTCGGTTTTGCGTGTGGGACGTTCGTTTCATTAGCCATGTCTGGACGGGATCTTCACTGACTGTAGACGCGCCCGGCATGGGCTAAATTGGCTTTTCGCCTGAACTGGCTATAGTCTGGCGCAGTTTTGCCGATAAGTAGAAGAAGAGATTTTTTAACTTCCGAATATGACCTTGAACCCGACTTAAATAAGTACTTTCTACCTATGGCTAAAATTATCGGCATCATCGTCGTATTCGCGAGCGTGCTCGGCGGATACGTGCTCTCCCACGGCAAGATTGCCGCCCTGATCCAGCCTTTCGAGGTGATGATCATCGGTGGTGCTGCACTCGGTGCATTCCTGCAGGCCAATCCCGGCTACATGACGATGCACGTGCTCAAGAAATCCCTGAGCATGTTCAGTTCGCGCTTCAGCCACACGTTCTATCTGGAAGTGCTCGGCCTGATCTACGAGATCCTCAACAAGAGCCGCCGCGAAGGCATGATGGCCATCGAAGGCGACATCGAAGATGCCGCCGCGAGCCCGATCTTCGCCAAGTACCCGGCAGTGCTCAAAGACGAACGCATGACCGCGTTCATCTGCGATTACCTGCGCATCATGTCGTCCGGCAACATGGCGCCGCACGAGCTGGAAGGCTTGTTCGACATGGAACTGTACAGCCTCAAAGAAGACCTTGAGCATCCATCTCATGCGGTGAACGGCATCGCCGATGCCATGCCCGGTTTCGGTATCGTCGCGGCGGTACTCGGTATCGTGGTGACCATGGCCTCGCTGGGTGAGGGCGATCAGAAGTCGATCGGTCTGCACGTCGGTGCGGCACTGGTCGGTACCTTCTTCGGTATTCTCGCGGCGTACGGTTTTTTCGGCCCGCTGGCGCACTCGCTGGCCCACGATGCCAAGGAAGAGCTGAACGTCTACGAAGCCATCAAGGCCTCGCTGGTGGCTTCTGCTTCCGGCATGCCGCCGTCGCTGGCGGTCGAGTTCGGTCGCAAGGTGCTGTACCCGGCCCACCGTCCAAGCTTTGCCGAGCTGGAACAAGCCGTTCGCGGTCGCTAAGAAATGGAAAATAATCAGCCGATTATCATCAAGCGCGTCAAGCGCATAGCCGGCGGGCATCACGGCGGGGCGTGGAAAATCGCTTTCGCCGACTTCGCCACGGCGATGATGGCGTTCTTCCTGGTGTTGTGGCTGTTGTCCACGGCAACGCCGGAGCAGAAGATCGCCATCGCCGGTTACTTCAAAGACCCGGTCGGCTTTTCCGAAAGCGGTACGCCGTACATCATCGACCTGGGCGGCACGCCGACCCTGGCGCCGGAAAACACCCTCAACCCGGAAGTGAAGTCGCAGCCGCAACCCGACAAGGTCACGGTCGACACCGAACAGGTTGAAGGCATGGCCGAGCAGGTCGAGAAGGAACGTCTGGAGCTGCTCCTGCAAGAACTGCAGAACAAGGTCGACGAGAACCCGCAGCTGCAGAAATTCAAGGATCAGATTCTCTTCGAGATCACTCCAAATGGCTTGCGCATCCAGATCATGGATGCCGAGAATCGACCGATGTTCGACTCCGGTTCCGCACGTCTGAAGCCGTACTTCGAAGACATCCTGCTGGCCATGGCTGACACCATCAAAGCGGTGCCGAACAAGATCAGCATCAGCGGCCACACCGATGCCAAGCCTTATATCGGTACCGGTGATTACGGTAACTGGGAGCTGTCGGCCAACCGTGCCAACGCTGCCCGTCGTGCCTTGATCGCCGGCAGCTATCCGGATGCGCAAGTGGCGCGGGTCGTCGGTTATGCCTCGTCGGCGCTGTTCGACAAGGAAAACCCGTTCAACCCGGTCAACCGCCGCATCGACATTGTGGTGTTGACCAAAAAAGCCCAGGCGGCCATCGAAGGTTCGCAAGGTGCGGATCCGGCGAAACCGGCGGATCAAGGTCAGAATGGTGCGGCTCCGGCAGCACCAGTCGACCCGAATGCACTGCCGGCGGATCAGCAACCGGTGCCGGCGCACGAACTGCGCGAACGCTTGAACCTGTTCGACGACGCCGCGCCAAAACCGGCTGAACCGGGGAGCGCGGCGCCTGCCTCCGCTGCTCCGCCAGCTACTGCACCGGCCCCCACGCCGAAGCAGTGATTCACAAAAAGCCACGGTCACCGTGGCTTTTTTGTATCTGCCTGCGTCGCAATGACCAGTCGCAGTTTTCGCAATCACGGAAGATCAGTTAATGGAAAGACTCAAAGCCTATTTTCAACGGCATGGCAACGCACCCTTCAAATTTGGCGAGGGGCGGGTCAGTGGCTATATTTCGGCCACCCTCGGGCTGTTGAGCCTGTTGGCGGTGTTTTGTTTTCTCTTCCCGGAATGGCTGACCACGGCCGAACTGCGCAAGGTCTATGACGAGCAGTTTGCGCGCACCACGCTGTTGCTTGGTCTGGTGCTGTCATTCAGCCTCGGCACCCTGAATATCCTCCTTAACAAGCGTAAACGCCTAGGAATCACCGGTCTGGTCGCATCGGGCCTGGCGGTATTCCTCGGTGGCACCAATGTTCAGGTCAGTTCGATCGGACAGACCCCGTACTCGCTGGGCCTGGACTGGTTTGTGCTGGCGCTGCTGGTGTCGGCGATCGTGTTCATTCCTCTGGAGAAGCTTTATTCCAAGGATCCCGAGCAAAACATCCTGCGCCCGCACTGGCGCACCGACCTGACCTACTTTTTCGTCAGCCACATGCTGGTGCAATTCATCCTGATCTTCATCACCGCCTCCTCGAGTTACATCGCCGGTTGGGCGATGTCGCCAAGCTTGCAGACCAGCGTGCAAAGCCTGCCGCTAGTTGTGCAGTTTCTGCTGGCGATCCTGGTTGCCGATCTAGGTCAATATTGGCTGCACCGGCTCTACCATGTGGTGCCATGGCTGTGGCGTATCCACGCGGTGCATCACTCCAGTACGCACATGGACTGGCTCGCCGGTTCGCGTGTGCACTTCATCGAAATCCTGCTGACCCGAACCGGTGTGCTGGTGCCGTTGATGCTGCTGGGCTTCGCGCCGCAAGCATTGAATGCCTATGTGATTCTGGTCGGTGTTCAGGCAGTACTCGCCCACGCCAACGTGCGGATCAACGGCGGCTGGCTGAATTACCTGATCGTGCTGCCGCGCTATCACCATTGGCACCATGCTCGGCACAAGGATTACATCTACAAGAACTACGCCATCCACACGCCGCTGGTGGACATGCTGTTCGGCACCTTCAAGTTGCCGCCCAAAGAATGGCCGGTACGTTACGGCGTGTTCGGCAAGGAGTTGCCGGGCGGGATTGTGCGTCAGCATCTGTATGCGTTTCAGAAACCTGAGCCGAAAATGGTCGTGCCAAAACCGCCCGCCAGCGTTTGAGGCAAAAAAAAGCCGCGAGATGATCGCGGCTTTTTTGTGTCCGGCTACTTAATAGCCGTTTTCCGGCAGGCTGGCGATGATCGAGCGGTAGCTGTTCATCCGCTGCTGCTGGATGCGTCCGTCTTCGAGTGCCTTGAGCAGCGCACAACCCGGTTCGCGGTCATGTTTGCAATCGCGGAAGCGGCAGGTGCCGAGCAGATCATCGAACTCGATGAAGCCTGCTTCGACATCGGCGCGGCTGACGTGGCCGAGGCCGAACTCACGGATACCCGGGGAATCGATCAGTTCACCGCCGCCAGGGAAGTGAAACAGCCGTGCGGTGGTTGTCGTGTGCGTGCCCTGGCCGGACAGTTCGGACAGTGGCCCGACACGGGTTTCAACCTCAGGCAGCAAGCTGTTGACCAATGACGACTTGCCGACACCGGACTGGCCGACGAACACGCTGATGCGCCCGTCGAGTTGCTGTTGCAGTTGTTCCATGCCGTTGCCGTGGTGCGCCGAGACTTCCAGCACCGGATAACCCAGCGTGCGATACACCGCCAGCAGCGCATTGAGCGCCGGGGCGTTCTGCTCGTCGATCAGGTCGAACTTGTTCAGCAGCAGCAATGGACGGATGCCGGCGTGTTCGGCAGCAACCAGATAACGGTCGATCAGGTTGGCGTGAGGCTCGGGCAGCGGCGCGAAGACGATGACGATCATGTCGACGTTGGCGGCTACCGGTTTGAGCTGACCACGGCTGTCCGGGCGGCACAGTTCGGTGGTGCGCGGCAGTTGCGCGACGATCACACCAATGCCCTGATTGCCGGCACGCCAGACGACGGTATCACCGGTCACCAGTGCGGGCAGGTTGGCGCGCAAGTGGCAGCGGAAGACCTGGCCGGCCTGATCGCCGTCAACAGCTTCGACCTCGACCTGCACACCGAAGTGGGCGATCACCAGACCTGTTTGCTCCGGGCCCAGATCGCCGCCCTCAAGGGCTTCGACCGCCGAGGACTCGCGTTTGGCGGCGCGTGCGGCGCGTTCGCCCTGAATCTTTTCGATGCGCCAGTTTTGACGACGATTGAGTTGGCGTTTGGCCATGGGTGTTCCGTCTGAAGAATGCAGCGATTAGGTAAAACGGCCGCGAGTTTAGCACGCCCGGCCACCGGCCTAGGCTAAACTGCGCAGCATTGCCTAGGAGCCGAAATATGCCAAACCCGCAGAACCTGATCTGGATCGACCTGGAAATGACCGGTCTGGATCCGGAAAACGACGTCATCATCGAGATGGCCACTATCGTCACCGATAGCGATCTGAACACGTTGGCCGAAGGGCCGGTGATCGCCATCCACCACAGTGACGAAGTGCTGGCCCGCATGGACGAGTGGAACACTCGTACCCATGGCAACTCCGGCCTGACCCAGCGCGTGCGCGACAGCCGCATCAGCATGGCCGAGGCAGAAGCCGAAACCATCGCCTTCCTGGAAAAATGGGTGCCGAAGGGCAAATCGCCGATCTGTGGCAACAGCATCTGCCAGGATCGCCGCTTCCTTTATACGCATATGAAGTCGCTGGAAAGCTACTTCCACTACCGCAACCTCGACGTTTCCACGCTCAAAGAACTGGCCGCGCGCTGGGCGCCGGACGTGCGCGACAGCTTCAAGAAAGGCAGCACGCACCTGGCGCTGGACGACATCCGCGAATCGATCGCCGAGTTGCAGCACTACCGCAAGCATTTCATCAAGTTCTAATGCCTGGCGATGGGGGCGGGCATTGCGATTGCCCCCTTTTGGTGCCGCACTGAAATGGCTAGACTGCGCGCCTTCCTGCCTGGATCGCCACCATGTTGCTGATGCTCTATCTGATCGCCATTACTGCTGAAGCCATGACTGGCGCCCTCTCTGCCGGGCGGCGCGGCATGGACTGGTTTGGCGTGGTGCTGATCGCCTGCGTGACAGCCTTGGGCGGTGGCTCGGTGCGCGATGTACTGCTCGGGCATTATCCTCTGACCTGGGTAAAACACCCGGAATACCTGGTGCTGACCTCGGTCGCTGCAATGTTCACCGTGTTCACCGCGCGCTGGATGCGCCATCTGCGTTCGCTGTTCCTGGTGCTCGACGCCGTCGGCCTGGTGGCGTTCACCCTGATTGGCTGCATGACCGCGCTGGAAATGGGCCACGGCATGCTGGTCGCGTCGGTCAGCGGTGTGATCACTGGCGTCTTCGGCGGCATCCTGCGCGATATCTTCTGCAATGACATACCGCTGATTTTCCGCCGAGAGCTATACGCCAGCGTCTCGTTTGCGGCGGCGTGGTGTTACATGCTTTGCCTGTATCTGAACGTGCCGAGCGAGCAGGCGATTTTGATTACGCTGTTTGGCGGCTTTCTATTGCGTTTGTTGGCGATTCGCTTTCATTGGGAAATGCCCAAGTTCGTTTACAACGACGCGCCTTGACGTTTGGCGTGTTGCTTCAGCGCCCATTCGACGTGCTCTTGTACCAGCGCTGACGGGTATTCACGGCGCGCCTTCAATGCTTCCAGAACCGGAATGCTCGAGGGGGCGTTGCCCAGTCCCACGGCCAGATTGCGCAGCCAGCGTTCATACCCGGCCCGACGCAGCGGTGAGCCTTCGGTACTGCTGAGAAATTTGTCTTCGTCCCACATGAACAGTTCAGCCAGTTCAGCGTTGTCCAGATTGTGCCGTGGCTTGAAGTCGCTTTCCCCGGAGTGCTTGGCGAACCGGTTCCACGGGCAGACGATCTGGCAGTCATCGCAACCGAACACACGGTTGCCGATCAGCGGTCGCAAATCTTCGGGGATCGCGTTTTTCAGTTCGATGGTCAGGTAGGAAATGCAGCGGCGCGCGTCCAGCACGTAAGGGCCGACGAATGCGTTGGTCGGGCAGATATCGAGGCACGCAGTACAGCGGCCGCAGTGTTCGTTGCTGTGCGGCTCATCCACCGGCAACGGTAGATCGACGAACAGTTCGCTCAAGAAAAAATAGCTGCCGGCCTTGCGATTCAGCACCAGGGTGTTTTTGCCGATCCAGCCCAGCCCGGCCTGTTCGGCAATGGCTTTTTCCAGCACGGGCGCGCTGTCGACAAACGCGCGGAAACCGAACGGGCCAATCTCCGATTGAATCTTGTCGGCCAATTGCTGCACACGTTTACGGATCAATTTGTGGTAATCGCGGCCCAAGGCATAACGCGACACGTAAGCTTTTTCCGGTTGCGCCAGCATTTGCGCCATTTGCGTATCGCCCGGCAGGTAGTCCATGCGCAGCGAGACCACGCGCAACGTGCCCGGCACCAGCTCTTCCGGGTGCGAGCGTTTGCTGCCATGGGCGCCCATGTAGTCCATTTCGCCGTGGTAGCCGGCCTCGAGCCAGCGCGCGAGATGCTGCTCATGCTCGGCCAGATCCAGGCCGCTGATGCCGACTTGCTGAAAGCCCAGCTCGCGACCCCAATCCTTGATCGATTGGGCGAGGGCGGGCAGGTCTGTGGTGATGGCGGACATGAGGCGAGAGAAACCGGAGCTGAGGTGCGTATAATTCTGCCAGACATCGGAGCCCGAAGACGCATGCCGCACACGAAAGATCAATTACCCGACGCGCTGTATGGCGCCGCACAGGTGCGCGAACTCGATGCACGGCTGATTGCCGCCGGTACGCCGGGCTTCGAATTGATGCAGCGCGCGGCCCATTCGACGTGGCGAGCACTGGTGCGGCAATGGCCGTCGGCGACTGAACTGACGGTGCTGGCCGGGCATGGCAACAATGCCGGTGACGGTTATCTGGTCGCGGCCTTGGCGCAGCGAGCCGGCTGGCAGGTGCGGGTGTTGGCGGTCGGCGATCCGCAGCGTTTGCAGGGCGATGCCGCGCAGGCCCATGCCGAAGCGTTGGCGGAAGGTGTTGCGGTGCAGGCCTGGCAGGCTGAAAGCGAATTACGCGGCGTCATTCTCGATGCATTGCTCGGCACGGGTCTGAGCGGGGACGTGCGCGAGCCTTATCTCTCGGCGATCAAGGCAATCAACGCCAGCGGTTTGCCGGTGACCGCCGTCGATATTCCTTCTGGTCTGAGCGCCGACACCGGGCATGTTCTGGGCGCCGCTGTGCAGGCTGATCTTACGGTGACCTTTATCGGGCTGAAAATCGGTCTGTTCACCGGCGACGCAGCGGATCATGTCGGCCAATTGGTATTTAACGATTTGCAGGCCCGCGCCGACATCTATCGTGACATTCCATTTATCGCCCGAAGGCTCAACACGGCTAATCTTCCGAGGTTGGCGGCGCGTGCCCCGACTTCGCACAAGGGCCGTTTCGGCCATGTGCTGTTGATCGGCGGCGATCACGGTTTTGGCGGGGCGATTCTGCTCAGCACCGAAACGGCCCTGCGCAGTGGCGCGGGCATGGTGTCGCTGGCGACCCGTCCTGAACATATCCCCGCAGCACTGAGTCGAGTGCCGGAAGCCATGGCGCTCGGCGCGTCTTCTGCCAATCAGTTGATGGGTTTGCTGGAGAAAGTTTCTGTGCTGGTGGTCGGCCCGGGACTTGGGCAGGCCAGTTGGGGCCGCGCACTGTTGTCGGCGGCCGCCAACGCAGCACTGCCGCAAGTATGGGACGCCGACGCATTGAACCTGCTGGCGAGCGGTTTCGTTGAGTTGCCCAAGGATTGCGTGATCACCCCGCATCCGGGCGAAGCCGCGCGCTTGCTGGGAATCAGCACCGCCGAAGTGCAAGCGGATCGTCCGGCGGCGGCGCTGGCATTGAGCAAAAAATATACAGCGGTTGTGGTGTTGAAAGGCGCCGGCAGCCTGATCGCTCACCCCGATGGCCGTCTGGCGTTGTGTCACCAAGGTCATCCGGCCATGGCCACCGCCGGACTCGGCGACGTGCTGGCCGGTTTGACCGGTGCGCTGCTGGCACAAGGCATGGACGGCTTCGATGCTGCCTGCCTGGCCGTCTGGCTGCACGCCAATGCCGGTAGGCAACAAGGAAAATTCGGCCGTGGGCTGGCGGCCAGTGATCTGATTCCAGCCATTCGTCAGTTGTTGGAGGAGCAAGCACCGTGTCTGAAGTAACCCTGTACCTGGCCGATGAACAGGCCATGAGCGACTTTGGCGCACGGATTGCCCGCGTGACTCAAGGCCACGGGCTGATTTTTCTCGAAGGCAACCTGGGCATGGGCAAAACCACGCTATCGCGGGGCATCATTCGTGGCTTGGGCCACGTTGGCTCGGTAAAAAGTCCGACCTTCACCTTGGTCGAACCCTACGAAATCGGTGACATCCGCGCCTTCCACTTCGACCTGTATCGCCTGGTCGATCCGGAAGAACTGGAGTTTCTCGGCATCCGCGACTACTTCGAAGACGACGCCCTTTGCCTGATCGAGTGGCCCGATAAAGGTGCAGGCTTTTTGCCAAAGCCTGACCTGACCATTACCATTAGCCCGCAAGACAGCGGGCGTTCGCTGAAAATTTTATCCCAGGGCTCACGTGGCGAGGCCTGGTGTGCCGCTTTGGCATTGGAATCCAATTAAATGATGGGGTTAGGTATGCGCTTTCGCGCGTTGGTGGCTGCCGCTGGACTGTTGTTGATGGCAGTAACCGTCAACGCTGTGGCCGATTCGAAGGTCAACAGCGTGCGCCTGTGGCGGGCGCCGGACAACACGCGACTGGTCTTCGACCTCAGCGGTCCGGTGCAGCACAGCGTGTTTACCCTGACCGCTCCGGATCGACTGGTCATCGACATCAACGGCGCCACCCTCGGTGCGCCACTGAATGTGCAGACTGCGAACACGCCGATCACCGCAATGCGTTCGGCCCAGCGTACGCCGACCGATTTGCGCGTGGTCATCGACCTGAAGAAAGCCGTCACCCCGAAAAGCTTCTCGCTGGCGCCGAACGCGCAGTACGGCAACCGTCTGGTGGTAGACCTGTTCGATAACCCGGCCGACGCCGCCCCGCCGCCTGCGCCAACGCCGCAGGTGGCGACAGTGCCAGCGGTCCCGGTAACCCCGACCGAGCCGGCAATCAAGTTGCCACCAGCCCCAGCCGGCAAACGCGACATTATTGTCGTGATCGATGCCGGCCACGGCGGCGAAGATCCGGGTGCGTCCGGCTCGCGCGGTCAGCGTGAGAAAGACGTGGTATTGCAGATCGCCCGCGAGTTGCAGCGTCAGGTCAACGGCATGAAAGGCTTCCGCGCCGAATTGACCCGTACCGGCGACTACTTCATCCCGCTGCGCGGCCGTACCGAAATCGCCCGCAAGAAGGGCGCCGACCTGTTCGTCTCGATTCACGCCGACGCTGCGCCGTCTGCGGCCGCCTTCGGCGCCTCGGTGTTTGCCCTGTCTGATCGCGGTGCAACTTCCGAGACAGCGCGTTGGCTGGCCGACAGCGAAAACCGTTCCGACTTGATCGGTGGTGCCGGCAACGTCAGCCTCGACGACAAGGACCGCATGCTCGCGGGCGTGTTGCTCGACCTGTCGATGACCGCCTCGCTGACCTCCAGCCTCAACGTCGGGCAGAAAGTCCTGACCAACATCGGCCGTGTCACGCCACTGCACAAACAGCGTGTGGAGCAGGCCGGGTTCATGGTGCTGAAGTCGCCGGACATCCCGTCGATCCTGGTCGAAACCGGCTTCATCTCCAACGCCAACGAAGCGAACAAACTCTCGGCGTCGAGCCACCAGCAAGCGCTGGCGCGTTCGATCAGCAGCGGCGTGCGTCAGTTCTTCCAGCAGAACCCGCCGCCGGGCACGTACATCGCCTGGCTGCGTGATTCCGGCAAGATCGCCCAAGGCCCGCGCGATCACCGCGTCGGCCCGGGTGAGACGCTGGCGATGATCGGCGTGCGTTATCAGGTGTCGCCGGCCACGCTGCGTGCCGCCAACAACCTGAAAAGCGATGAGCTGAAAGTCGGTCAGCACTTGACCATTCCAGGCACCGAACTGGCGTCCAAAGAATGAACGAAGTGCTGAACGCGGCTGCCCGCATCGAACTGCTCAGCCCACGGCTGGCGAACCAGATTGCCGCCGGTGAAGTGGTTGAACGCCCGGCTTCGGTGATCAAGGAACTGCTGGAAAACAGCCTCGACTCCGGTGCCAAACGTATTGATGTCGACGTCGAGCAGGGCGGGGTCAAGCTGCTGCGCGTACGTGATGACGGCAGCGGGATTTCCGCCGATGACTTGCCGTTGGCGCTGGCCCGTCACGCCACCAGCAAGATCCGCAACCTCGAAGACCTTGAACAGGTAATGAGCCTGGGTTTCCGTGGTGAGGCGCTGGCCTCGATCAGCTCCGTGGCGCGTCTGACCCTGACCTCGCGCACCCGTGGTGCCGATCAAGCCTGGCAAGTCGAAACCGAAGGTCGCGACATGGCGCCTCGTGTTCAGCCGGCGGCGCATCCGGTCGGCACTTCGGTGGAAGTCCGCGATCTGTTCTTCAACACCCCGGCGCGGCGCAAATTCCTCAAGACCGAAAAAACCGAATTCGATCATCTGCAAGAAGTGATCAAGCGTCTGGCGCTGGCGCGTTTCGACGTCGCGTTTCATCTGCGCCACAACGGCAAGACCATTCTCAGTCTGCATGAGGCCCACGATGACGCGGCCCGTGCCCGGCGTGTGGCGGCAATCTGCGGCTCGGGCTTCCTTGAGCAGGCGCTGCCGATCGAGATCGAACGCAACGGCTTGCATCTTTGGGGCTGGGTCGGTTTGCCGACCTTCAACCGTAGTCAGGCGGATTTGCAGTATTTCTTTGTGAATGGCCGGGCGGTGCGCGACAAACTGGTGGCCCATGCGGTGCGTCAGGCTTATCGCGATGTGTTGTTCAACGGCCGCCATCCGACCTTTGCGCTGTTCTTCGAGGTCGATCCGGCAGCCGTCGACGTCAACGTTCACCCGACCAAACACGAAGTGCGCTTCCGAGACGGTCGGATGGTGCATGACTTCCTTTATGGCACCTTGCACCGCGCGTTGGGCGATGTGCGTCCGGAAGATCAGCTTGCCGGTTCTGTCACCACTGCGATCGTCCGCCCAAGCGGCCTCGATGCCGGTGAGTTCGGCCCACAGGGCGAAATGCGTCTGGCGGCCAATGCGCTGCTGGAACAGCCGCAGGCGCAACCGGCGTTCAATACCTCGTCCGGTGCCGGTGCTGGCGGCGCTTACCAGTATCAATACACGCCGCGCCCGCAATCGGCGGTGCCGCCGGCTGCCGAGGCGCAGGCCGCATACCGCGAGTTTTTCGCGCCGCTGCCTGAGGCCAATGCCAACGCACTGCCGGCTGGTCAGGAAGATATTCCGCCGCTCGGTTACGCACTGGCGCAGCTCAAGGGCATCTACATTCTGTCCGAGAACGCTCAAGGTCTGGTGTTGGTGGATATGCATGCCGCCCATGAACGGATCATGTATGAGCGTCTGAAAATCGCCATGGCCAGCGAAGGCCTCAGTGGCCAGCCATTGCTGGTGCCGGAATCGCTGGCGGTCAGTCAGCGCGAGGCCGATTGTGCTGAAGAGCACGCCGCATGGTTCCAGCGACTGGGCTTTGAATTGCAGCGTCTGGGCCCGGAAACCCTGGCGATCCGCCAGATCCCGGCTTTGTTGAAGCAGGCCGAAGCCAACCGTCTGGTCGGTGACGTGCTGTCGGATCTGATGGAGTACGGCACCAGCGACAGGATTCAGGCGCACCTCAACGAATTGCTCGGCACCATGGCCTGTCACGGCGCGATTCGCGCCAACCGGCGCCTGGCCCTGCCGGAAATGAACGGCCTGCTGCGTGACATGGAAAACACCGAGCGCAGCGGTCAATGCAACCATGGCCGACCGACCTGGACCCAATTGGGCCTGGACGATCTGGACAAACTGTTCCTGCGCGGTCGTTGATGAGCCAGCTACCTCCAGCGATTTTCCTGATGGGCCCGACCGCTGCGGGCAAGACCGATCTGGCCATCGAGCTGACCAAGGTGCTGCCGTGCGAGTTGATCAGTGTCGATTCGGCGCTGGTCTATCGCGGCATGGACATCGGCACCGCCAAGCCTTCGAAAGAACTGCTGGCCGAATATCCGCACCGTTTGATCGATATCCTTGATCCGGCTGAAGCCTATTCGGCTGCGGATTTTCGTCGTGACGCCCTGCAAGCCATGGCCGAGATCACCTCGCGCGGAAAAATTCCGCTGTTGGTGGGCGGTACGATGCTCTATTACAAGGCTTTGGTCGAAGGTCTGGCGGATATGCCAGCGGCCGATGCCGAGGTTCGCGCGCAGATCGAAGAAGAGGCTGCACGCCTTGGCTGGCAAGCCCTGCACGACCAATTGGCGGTCATCGATCCGGTGTCCGCGGCGCGGATTCACCCGAACGATCCGCAGCGCCTGAGTCGCGCGCTGGAAGTTTACCGAGTCAGCGGTCAGAGCATGACTGCGCTGCGCCAGCAACAATCTGCGCAAAGTACTGAAGCAGCCGCTTCGGGACTGCAACAATTGCCCTATACTGTCGCGAACTTGGCCATTGCCCCGGCAAACCGCCAGGTACTGCACGAGCGCATTAAACAAAGATTCACAATTATGTTGGAACAGGGATTCATCGACGAGGTCGTAGCCCTGCGTAAAAGAAGTGACCTGCATTCAGGGTTGCCGTCTATACGTGCGGTAGGCTACCGCCAAGTCTGGGATTACCTGGATGGCAAGCTGACGTTGGCCGACATGCAGGAGCGCGGCATCATCGCCACGCGCCAATTGGCCAAACGCCAGTTCACCTGGCTGCGCAGCTGGGAAGATCTACACTGGCTGGACAGTCTTGATTGCGACAATCTGCCACGCGCCTTGAAATACCTTGGGACCATCTCCATATTGAGCTGAGTCCTTGCAATTGCCGTCTATCCTTGGGGGTGTGGCGGCCAAAGCCATCTGAATTACCTATTTTTTATTATTGAATCCTTAAAGGAGTGCGGCACATGTCAAAAGGGCATTCGCTACAAGACCCTTACTTGAATACTTTACGTAAAGAGAAAGTTGGGGTTTCCATCTATCTGGTCAACGGTATCAAACTGCAAGGCACGATCGAGTCGTTCGACCAGTTCGTGATCCTGCTGAAAAACACCGTGAGCCAAATGGTTTACAAACACGCTATCTCGACAGTAGTGCCGGTTCGTCCAATTCGTCTGCCTAGCGCAACCGAATCCGAAGCAGGTGACGCTGAGCCAGGTAACGCCTGATAGGAGTCTCCTTTGTTCTTTGAGCGCCACGGTGGTGGTGAGCGAGTGATCCTCGTTCACTTGGATGGACAGGACCCTGAGGCGCGCGAAGATCCGCAGGAGTTTCAGGAATTGGCTAATTCGGCCGGCGCCGAGACCGTTGCGTTTTTTAACGTGCCGCGTCATCGGCCAACCGCCAAATTTCTGATCGGCAGCGGCAAGGTCGAGGAACTGCGCGACCTGGTCAAGGCTGAAGAAGCCGATCTGGTGATTTTCAATCACATCCTCACGCCCAGTCAGGAACGTAACCTCGAACGTGTTTTCGAGTGTCGCGTGATCGACCGTACCGGTCTGATTCTCGATATTTTTGCCCAGCGCGCCCGCACCCATGAAGGCAAGCTCCAGGTTGAACTGGCCCAGCTTGACCACATGAGCACGCGGCTGGTTCGCGGCTGGACTCACCTTGAACGTCAGGGTGGCGGTATCGGCATGCGCGGTCCAGGTGAAACCCAACTGGAAACCGACCGCCGTTTGCTGCGGGTTCGCCTACGCCAGATCAAGGGCCGGCTCGAGAAGGTGCGCAGCCAGCGCGAGCAATCGCGACGCGGCCGCTCCCGTGCGGATATCCCTACCGTGTCTCTGGTGGGATATACCAACGCCGGCAAATCCACGCTCTTCAACAACGTGACGAAATCCGATGTCTACGCGGCCGACCAATTGTTCGCCACGCTGGACCCGACCCTGCGCCGTCTCGACATTGACGACCTGGGGCCGATCGTTCTAGCGGACACGGTGGGCTTCATTCGTCACTTGCCGCACAAGCTGGTCGAAGCATTTCGGTCTACCCTCGAAGAGTCGAGCAATTCCGATCTGCTGTTGCACGTGATCGATGCGGCCGAACCGGATCGCATGTTGCAGATCGAGCAGGTGATGGTGGTGCTGGGCGAGATTGGTGCCCAGGACTTGCCGATCCTCGAGGTCTATAACAAACTCGATTTGCTTGAAGGTGTTGAGCCACAAATCCAGCGCGACGAAAACGGCAAGCCCCAGCGGGTCTGGCTGTCGGCGCGTGATGGCAGTGGTCTGGAATTGCTTGAACAAGCCATCGCCGAATTGCTTGGCAGTGATTTGTTTATCGGTACCTTGCGCTTGCCGCAACGATTCGCGCGACTGCGTGCGCAGTTTTTCGAACTCGGTGCGGTGCAGAAAGAAGAGCACGACGAAGAAGGCATCAGTTTGCTGGCCGTTCGTTTGCCCCGTGTCGAGTTGAATCGACTGGTAAGCCGCGAAGGATTGCAGCCGATGGAATTCATCGAGCAACACACTTTGCAATAAAAGCCTGACAAAGCGGTTGTGCCGCAACGGCAGGCATTCTGTAGCATTGGTCGGCGCGCCGTGGGTGCGTCTTTGCTTTATCAGATGGAGAGCGCTATGGCTTGGAATGAGCCGGGTGGCAACTCGAATAATCAGGATCCTTGGGGTGGCAAACGCCGCAATAACGGCGACCGCAAGGGGCCACCGGATCTCGACGAGGCCTTCCGAAAGCTGCAGGAAAGCCTGAACGGGTTGTTCGGTGGTGGTAAGAAACGTGGTGATGACGGCGGTGGTTCGGGCAAGAGCAGAGGCGGCTTCGGCGGTCTGCTCGGGATCGGCCTCGTTGTGCTGGCGGCTGTCTGGCTGTACAGCGCGGTTTACGTAGTGGACGAGCAGGAGCAAGCCGTGGTGCTGCGCTTCGGCAAGTACTACGAGACTGTCGGCCCGGGCCTGAACATCTACTTCCCGCCGATCGATAAAAAGTACATGGAAAACGTCACGCGTGAGCGTGCCTACACCAAGCAGGGCCAGATGCTGACCGAAGACGAGAACATCGTCGAAGTGCCGCTGACCGTGCAGTACAAGATCAGCAACCTGCAGGACTTCGTGCTGAACGTCGATCAGCCGGAAATCAGCCTGCAACATGCGACCGACAGCGCCCTGCGCCACGTGGTGGGTTCCACCGCCATGGACCAGGTGCTGACCGAAGGTCGTGAATTGATGGCCAGCGAAATCAAGGAGCGTCTGCAACGTTTCCTCGATACCTATCGCACCGGTATCACCGTCACTCAGGTCAACGTACAGAGCGCAGCGGCACCGCGTGAAGTGCAGGAAGCCTTTGACGATGTGATCCGCGCCCGTGAAGACGAGCAGCGTTCGCGCAACCAGGCTGAAACCTACGCCAACGGCGTCGTGCCGGAAGCCCGTGGTCAGGCCCAGCGTATCCTTGAGGATGCCAACGGTTACCGTGACGAGACGGTCTCGCGTGCCAAGGGTGAAGCTGATCGCTTTACCAAACTGGTCGCCGAGTATCGCAAGGCACCTGAAGTCACCCGCCAGCGTCTGTACCTGGACACCATGCAGGAAGTCTTCAGCAACACCAGCAAGGTACTCGTGACCGGCAACAAGAACGGCCAGAGCAACCTGCTTTACCTGCCGTTGGACAAAATGATTCAGAACAGTTCGGGCAGCAATGCACCGGTCACCGGTTCGGCTGCCGCCAGCAACAACACGGACGTCACGCCGCATGTCACTGACCTGCCGCAGTCGCGCACAAGGGAGACCCGCTGATGAGCAATAAATCGCTGATCGCCCTTATTGTTGGCGTCGTTGTCGTGCTGGTGGGCTGGAACTGCTTCTACATCGTCGCTCAGACCGAGCGTGCGGTGCTGCTGCAATTCGGTCGTGTGGTTCAGGCCGATGTTCAGCCGGGTCTGCATGTGAAAGTGCCTTACGTTAACCAAGTGCGTAAATTCGACGCACGTCTGATGACGCTGGATGCACCGACACAGCGTTTCCTGACCCTGGAAAAGAAAGCCGTGATGGTCGACGCTTATGCCAAGTGGCGCGTGAAAGATGCCGAGCGCTTCTACACCGCAACTTCCGGCCTCAAGCAAATCGCCGACGAGCGTCTGTCCCGTCGTCTGGAATCCGGTCTGCGTGACCAGTTCGGTAAGCGCACCCTGCACGAAGTGGTGTCGGGTGAGCGTGACGCACTGATGGCTGACATCACTGCTTCGCTGAACAAGATGGCGGAAAAAGAGCTGGGTATCGAAGTGGTCGATGTCCGGGTCAAGACCATCGATCTGCCTAAAGAAGTAAACCGCAGCGTGTTCGAACGTATGAGCACCGAGCGTGAGCGTGAAGCTCGCGAGCACCGCGCCAAGGGTAACGAGCTGGCTGAAGGCATCCGTGCCGACGCCGATCGTCAGCGCCGCGTGTTGCTGGCAGAAGCCTATCGTGAATCCGAAGAGGTTCGCGGTGACGGTGATGCCCAGGCCGCTGCGATTTATTCCAAGGCCTATGGTCAGGATCAGGAGTTCTACAGTTTCTACCGTAGCCTGCGCGCCTACCGTGAAAGCTTCGCGAACAAATCCGACGTATTGGTCCTCGACCCAAGCAGCGACTTTTTCCACTACCTGGAAAAGGCCAAGCCTTGATACGCCGTTGACCTGAATCATTCCGCCCGGCGGCTAAAACCTCGGGCGGGGTGATCCTTTGGGAAAACGTGTGTATGATGCGGCAGCCGGGAAATTCCCGGCTTTTTTGCGTCTGCACGTTTGATTGCTGTGTTTTGTTGCAGGCATCGGGTTGAATGGCCCGAGAGTATTTCGAGGAAAGTGATGGGCGAAGCCGCTAACAGGCCTTTCGCCGCGTCGTTCATGCGCGTGCGTTTTGAACGGTTCAGTCATTTTCTGCTTCACTCAAGGCTCGCCCGCAGGCTGGCCGCCCGGATCAAAGGGGAATGGCGTAATGGCAACGGTAGACCGCTGGCTGCTGCCAGATGGCATCGAAGAAGTACTGCCACCGGAAGCGGCGCGCATTGAAGTTGCGCGTCGTCAGGTGTTGGATCTGTTCCAGAGCTGGGGTTACGAGTTTGTCGTGACTCCCCATATCGAGTACCTGGAATCCCTGCTGACCGGCGCGGGCCAGGACCTGGATCTGCGTACCTTCAAGGTCATCGACCCGCAATCGGGCCGGCAGATGGGTTTCCGTGCCGACATCACGCCGCAAGTGGCGCGTATCGATGCGCACACCCTGCGTCGCGAAGGCCCGAGCCGTCTGTGCTACGCCGGCAGCGTGCTGCATGCGCAGCCGCGTGCACTGTCGTCCTCGCGCAGCCCGATCCAGTTGGGCGCCGAGTTGTACGGCGACGCCAGCCCGAGCAGCGACGTTGAAGTGATCAGCTTGATGCTGGCCATGCTGCAACTGGCCGACGTGCCGGATGTGCACATGGATCTCGGTCATGTCGGCATCTACCGTGGTCTGGCGCGTGCCGCCGGTCTGTCCGGTGAAGTAGAGCAACAGCTGTTCGATGCGTTGCAACGCAAGGCCATCGACGAGGTCATTACCTTGACCGAAGGCTTGCCGGCCGACCTGTCCGGCATGCTGCGGGCGCTGGTTGACCTGTGTGGCGGTCGTGAGGTGTTGAGCGCTGCCCGCGAACGACTGGCCAATGCGCCGGCGCCGGTTTTGGCGGCACTGGAAGACTTGCTGGCGATCGCCGAGCGGCTGTCGGCACGCTTCCCGGAGCTGCCGCTGTACTTCGACCTGGGTGAGCTGCGCGGCTACCACTATCACACCGGTGTGGTGTTCGCAGTGTTCGTGCCGGGCGTTGGCCAGTCCATCGCTCAGGGCGGTCGCTACGACGACATCGGCGCGGATTTTGGTCGCGCGCGTCCGGCGACTGGTTTTTCCACCGATTTGAAAACCCTGGTGACCCTGGGGCGTGCTGAGATCGAGCTACCGTCTGGCGGTATCTGGATGCCTGACAGTACGGATGCGGCACTCTGGCAGCAGGTTTGCCAGTTGCGCAGTGAGGGTCAGCGTGTCGTTCAGGCGTTGCCTGGACAACCTTTGGCCGCCGCCCGTGATGCGGACTGCGACCGGCAATTGATTCAGCAGAACGGGCTTTGGCAAGTATCGCCATTGGCTTCTTGAGTTTTCCTGCCGGCCATCGCCGGCACCAAGTTTGCGCGAATGAGGACAAGTGTTATGGGTAAGAATGTCGTAGTCCTGGGCACCCAATGGGGTGATGAGGGCAAAGGCAAGATCGTTGATCTGCTGACCGAACATGCTGCCGCCGTAGTGCGCTACCAAGGTGGCCACAACGCTGGCCACACACTGGTGATCGACGGCGAAAAAACCGTCCTGCACCTGATCCCGTCGGGCGTGCTGCGCGAAGGCGTGCAGTGCCTGATCGGCAAC
Source organism: Pseudomonas sp. MC6 (assembly GCF_054790575.1). Lineage (NCBI taxonomy): Bacteria > Pseudomonadati > Pseudomonadota > Gammaproteobacteria > Pseudomonadales > Pseudomonadaceae > Pseudomonas > Pseudomonas sp. MC6. Next base: position 4,439,531 of record NZ_CP186504.1, on the reverse strand, counting down.
GGCGTGGTGGTTGCACCTGACGCCCTGCTGCGCGAGATCACCAAGCTGGAAGAGAAAGGCGTACCGGTGCGTGAGCGCCTGCGTATCAGCCCGTCCTGCCCGCTGATCCTGTCCTTCCACGTGGCGCTGGACCAGGCCCGTGAAAAGGCCCGTGGCGAGCTGAAGATCGGTACCACCGGTCGCGGCATCGGCCCGGCTTACGAAGACAAGGTTGCTCGTCGTGGCCTGCGTGTTGGCGACCTGCTGAACATGCCGCGCTTCGAAGACAAGCTGCGTGAACTGGTGGATTACCACAACTTCATGCTGGTCGGTTACTACAAAGAGCCTGCCATCGAGTTCGAGAAAACCTTGGCCGAGTGCAAGGAGTACGCTGAGCTGCTCAAGCCGCTGATGCTCGACGTCACCGCTGAGCTGCACGACCTGCGTCGCGCAGGCAAAGACATCATGTTCGAAGGCGCTCAGGGTTCGTTGCTCGACATCGACCACGGTACCTACCCGTACGTGACCAGCTCCAACACCACCGCCGGTGGCGTGGCGACCGGTTCCGGCGTTGGCCCGATGTTCCTGGATTACATCCTGGGCATCACCAAGGCTTACACCACTCGCGTTGGTTCGGGTCCATTCCCGACTGAGCTGTTCGACGATGTCGGTGCACACCTGGCCAAGCAAGGTCACGAGTTCGGCGCGACCACCGGCCGTGCCCGTCGTTGCGGCTGGTTCGATGCCGTTATCCTGCGTCGCGCTATCGATGTGAACAGCATCTCGGGAATCTGCCTGACCAAGCTGGACGTGCTCGACGGTCTGGAAACCATCAACATCTGCGTCGGCTACAAAGATGCCGAAGGCAACGCTGTTGCTCCGACCGATGCTGACAGCTACGTAGGCCTGCAGCCTGTGTACGAAGAAGTGCCGGGCTGGACCGAATCGACCGTGGGTGCCAAAACCCTGGAAGAGCTGCCGGCTAACGCTCGTGCCTACATCAAGCGCGTTGAAGAGTTGATCGGCGCGCCGATCGACATTATTTCGACGGGCCCGGACCGTAACGAAACCATCGTTCTGCGTCATCCGTTTGCTTGATAAGTCGTTGATGTAAAAAAACAAAGGCCCCTTCATCGGGGCCTTTGTCGTTTATGCCTGTTGGACGGCATGACCTTTGCTGTGAATCTGTCTACAAGAGTGCCATCAAATTAATGGCGTCAGAAGTAGAGGTATTCACAGTGTCGGCCGTTCTCTCACTGTTACAAAGCCGTTTGTTGCGCCCCGTGTTCGTTACCCTTGGTATCGCCCTTTTGGTGCAGGTGCTGGTGGCGGTTGCCCTGACGCGGAGCACCGTCACGGCGCTGGAAGCAGATTTGGCGGTGCGCCTCGGCGCCGACAGCCAGAAACTCTCCGGCGAGCTGGAGCAGGCCGGGCGTGAAGTCACGTCGAGTCTTGATGCCTTATCCGCCAGTACCCGTCAGCGGCTGACCGCTGGCCTGTCTTTGCGACTGAAAGACGAGCAGGCGCAGTTGCGTGCGACGCTGGAAAAAGATCTGAAGGATTCGGCCAATGACATGGCGCAGTTGCTCGCCTCGGTGGCGCCGCGTGCCATGTGGGACAGCGACGTGCCGACCCTGTCCGAGTTCGCCCGCCGGGCCCAGCGCAATCCCAATGTGTTGTTCGTCGTCTACGACGACGCCACCGGCCAGCACCTGACCCGCTATCTCAATCGCGAAAACCCGATCAACAAGGCCTTGCTGGAAAAAGGCCAAGGCGAACGCGCGCTGGATAAAGTGCTGGATGCGGCCAAGAACGATCCGTCGGTTTACTACCTTGAAGCCTCGATCAATCCCAACGGCGTGGAAATCGGCAAGGTGCTGATGGGGGTGTCCACGGCCTCGATGGAAACCGATCTGGCGGCGCTGGACAAGCGCTTCTCGGCGTTGATCGCCAGCAGTGATCAGTTGGTCGGCGACAGTCTCAAGGGCGCTGCCGCAGACAGTGCCAAAGCCATGCAGTCGCGCCTGCAGTCGGCGCAGTCCACTGCGACCGAGATGAAATCCAATACTGCCAATACCGTTCAGGAAGCAGCGGCAACCTTGCGCTGGCGCATTGGCCTGGGTCTGGCGCTGGTCGGTTGTGGTGTGCTGCTGTTGCTGGCGGTAGTGTTGGGCCATCGTGTGGTCAATCGCCTGAAGATGCTCAACGCAGCCATGGATGACCTGGCGGCGGGCGAGGGCGACCTGACCAAGCGAGTACAGATCAACAGCAAGGACGAAATCGGCGACATGGCTTCGGCGGTCAATCGCTTTGTGGATAAGTTACAGCCGATCGTGCGCGAGGCGGGCGATGTTGCGCAGCGCACCGGCGTCGAGATTGGCGCGATGACCCTGCGCAATGCCGGTGCGGATGCGGCGGCGGGCATGCAGCGTGATGAAGTGGCGGAGAGTCTGCGCGCACTGTCGCAAATGGCTGATGAGGCGCAGTCGGAAAGCCATGCCATGCAGGCCGCGTTGAAGCAGGTTGTGGATATTCGCCAGGCGACTGACGAAAACACTCGTACGTCCGCCAAGGTCGGCAGTCTGATCGAGGCGCTGGCGGGGCAGGTCGATACCGGGGCGAAAGTGATCGAGCGACTGGCGCAGCAGAGCGAGCAGATTGAAGTGGTGTTGACGGTGATTCACGGAATTGCCGAGCAGACCAACCTGCTGGCGCTCAACGCTGCCATTGAAGCAGCGCGCGCGGGCGAGACCGGGCGTGGTTTTGCGGTGGTGGCCGACGAAGTACGTGCGCTGGCGAGCAAGACACAAAGCTCTACCGGCGACATTCAGGCGCACATCGTCGCTCTACAGCAGGGCGCACGTGAGGCGGTCGAGGCGATCGGTCAGGCCGGGCGCCAGGCCAGCGAAGGTTTGCTGGTGTTGCGCGACAGTGCGCGATTGCAGCAGTCGGTGCAGGCGTCGGTCGAGCAGGTGCATGCGGCGATTGGCCTGGCAACGCAGGCTGCGGCCCATCAAGCGCAAGGTGCGCAGGCAGTGCGCGGGCGCGTCGAGACGATTCATGCGCAGGCCGAGAAAGCGGCGCAGGCGGTGGTGGAGACCACGGCGAGTGGCAAGGTGCTGGATGGTCTGGCGGCGCAACTGAAGGCAAGCCTGGGACAGTTCAGGGCTTAAGATCAAAAGATCGCAGCCTGCGGCAGCTCCTACATTGAAACGCGAAATCCCATGTAGGAGCTGCCGCAGGCTGCGATCTTTTAGCGGCTCAGATACATCCGCGTCGTCAGCAGATAGACCGGCAACCCGGACACCAGAATCAACAACGCCGCATAAGGCGCCGCCGCCGCAAACTCGACATTCGCGGTATGCGCCCATACCTCGGTCGCCAACGTGTTAAGCCCGGTCGGACTCAACAGCAACGTCGCCGTCAGCTCTTTCATCGCATCCAGAAACACCAGCGCAAAAGCCGCACCCAATGCCGGGAAGATGATCGGCAACGTCACCCGGCAAAACGCCGTGAACGACGAAGCGCCCAGCGTGCGTGCAGCCTCTTCCAGCTGCGGTGCAGCCTTGTTCAGGGCTGTGCGGATCGGCGCCTGTGCCAGCGGCAGGAACAGTAGCGCATAGGCAATCAGCAGCAGTCCCGAAGTCTGGTACAGCGCCGGCACGTAATGCAGGGCGAAATACACCAGCGTCAACGCAATCACCAATCCTGGCAGCGCGTGCAGCAGATAAGGCAGGCGTTCGGCCCAGATCGCCAGTTGGCCTTTGTAACGCACCACCAACAACCCGACCGGCACCGCCAGTACCAGACACAATGCTGCACCGCCGAGAGAAAGCGCCAAAGACGAGAGCAGGGCTTCAGTAATCGCGGCCACCGGAAAAGCCGCCGACGAACCGACCGCCAGCCAATACGCCAGCATGCCCAGTGGAATCCCGCTGCCGACAATCGCCAGCATCAGGCAATACAACTGACCGACTGCTGCCCATGGCCCCAGCCGAACCTGCTCAGCCTGACGCGCCGCGCCTTGCCCGGTGCGTACATGTCGGCCCTTGCCGCGCACCCGTAATTCCAGCCACAACAGCACCAGACACAGCGCCAGCAGCACGGCGGAGAGCATCGCCGCGTTGGCGTTGCTGAACTCCAGTTCGAACTGCTGATAGATCGCCGTGGTGAAGGTTTGCAGGCCGATGATCGACAGTGCACCGAACTCGACCAGCATGTGCAGGGCGATCAGCAAGGAGCCTGCCAGTAGCGAAGGCCAGAGCAGCGGCAGGGTGACTCGGAAAAACACGCCCCAGCGATTTTGCCCGAGGGTGCGGGCCGATTCTTCAAGGGAGGGATCGAGATTGCGCAGCGTCGCCGCCACCGGCAGGAAGATCAGCGGGTACTTCGACAGGCTCATCACCAGAATCGCCCCGCCGAGCCCTTCGAACTGCGCGCTCAAAGAGACCCAGGTGAAACTGCTGACAAATGCTGGTACCGCGAACGGCAAGCACAGAATCACGCCCCACAAGCGTCGCCCCGGCAAGTTACTGCGCTCCAGCAGCCAAGCCAGCGACAGACCAATGACGCCGCAGGTGAGGGTTACGCCAACCATCAATGCCAAGGTGTTGCGCAGCAGGCCGAACACATACGGACGCCACAACAAGTGCAGCGCTTCGGCCCAACCGGCCTGCCAGGCTTTCAGTCCGACGTAGGCCAGCGGCAACAGGCTCATCACCACCAAAAGCAATACCGGCAGCACCAGCCAGATCGATGGCCGCTTGCGCTTTGGTACGTAACCCCCGCGCGCGGCGGGGGCGGATAACGATGCGGTCATCAGTTCAAGCCAACTTCGCGTTCCAGTTCCAGTGCTTCTTCGGCATTGCCCAGATCGGCTGGCGTGACGTTCGGCGCTTCCAGCTCATTGAACGGCTTGAGCCCGCGATCCGATTCCATGCCTTTGTGCAGCGGGTATTCCGCGGTGGTCTGAGTGATCACGCGCTGACCTTCTTCGCTGGCCATGTAGGCAAGAAATTGCTGGGCTTCTTTTGGATGCTTGCTGGATTTCAACACGGCTGCGCTGGATACGGTGATCAAGCCGCCGACGTCGCCGCCGGTGAAGTAATGCAGTTTCGAATCCAGTTTGCCTTTCTCGCGTTGCAGGGCGAACCAGTAGTAATTGTTCACCAGCACCGTGGCGACCTCGCCGTTTTCCACGGCTTTGAGGGCAACCATGTTGTTGCTGTAGGTCTTGCCGAACGCGCGCAGGCCGGTCAGCCATTCTTCGGCGGCATCGCGACCGTGCATCTTGATAATGGCGACGGCTTGTTCCTGGAAGGCACCGCTGGTTGGTACGAAACCGACTTTGCCTTGCCATTGCGGATCGGAGAACTCCATCACCGATTTCGGCAGGTCTTTTTCATCGACCAGTTTCGGGTTGTAGGCGACCACGCGAACGCGGGCAGTGACGCCGATCCAGGTGCCGTTACCGGCGACATATTTTTCCGGAAGCACAGCCAAAGTGGCGTCGTCGGTCTTGGCCAGCAAGCCCAGTTCGCCAAGATTGTTCAGCGGTGGCGATTCTTCGGTGTAGATCACATCGGCGGGGGAGCGGTCGCCTTCTTCGATGATCTGGCTGGCGAGCTGATTGCTGCTGCCTTTGCGCACATTGACGTGAATGCCGGTCTTGGCTTCGAAGGCTTTGGCGATCGCGTCGCCGACTTCCTTGTGCTGGCCGTTATAAAGCGTCAGGGAAACCGCATCGGCAGCCTGGGTGAGGGGAGTGGCGAGCGCCAGGCCGAGAAGGGTGAAGGTCAGGCCTCGGCGCAGGGTATTTCGAAACGTCATTCGCAGGGTTCCTCACTGTCGCATTGCAAAAACTTGCAACAATGATAAACGATATTGTTTCTCAAGTGCGCCTTGCGAGAGGCTCTGCGTTCCTGTAGGAGCTGCCGAAGGCTGCGATCTTTTGATTTTGCTCTTTGAAAAACAAGATCAAAAGATCGCAGCCTTCGGCAGCTCCTACGGGGGGATTCAGGAAGCCAGAAACGCAAAAACCCGCTTTCGCGGGTTTCTGTGACATTCAAGGCCGTAACCTTGAATTTGAATTGGTGCCCAGAAGAAGACTCGAACTTCCACGACCGTAAGGTCACCAGCACCTGAAGCTGGCGTGTCTACCAATTTCACCATCTGGGCAATCATCGCAAGCGTTGCCGCTGTTGATGTGGCGCACTATACGGAGCGCCTTTTGATCTGTAAACCCCTGATTTAATTTTAATAAATCAGTTTTAAGAAAACCCGGGCTTAGAATGCAAAAAACCCGCTTTCGCGGGTTTTGTGTGAGTCTTGAAACTGATCTAGTCTCAAACTCGAAATTGGTGCCCAGAAGAAGACTCGAACTTCCACGACCGTAAGGTCACCAGCACCTGAAGCTGGCGTGTCTACCAATTTCACCATCTGGGCAGTATCGTCAACGCTTGTACGTCGTCGATGGCGCGCACTATACGGAGCGTCTTTTTAACTGTAAACCCCTGTCAGCAAAAAATATGATTTTTTTTACCGGTGGTGGTCGAAACGGCTTTCCAGCGTCGCTACAGGGCCTCTGTTGGGCCTTATAGAGTCGGAAATTTCCCGTTTCATGGCGCCTATGCCAAACTAACCCGCATATAGACAAGGTGAAAACTCTCTAATGGCCGATTGGCAGTCCCTCGATCCCGAGGCCGCTCGTGAAGCGGAAAAATACGAAAACCCTATTCCTAGCCGCGAACTGATCCTGGCGCACCTCGCTGATCGGGGTTCGCCTGCTGCCCGCGAGCAACTGGTCGAAGAGTTTGGTCTGACCACAGAAGACCAGATCGAAGCCCTGCGCCGTCGCCTGCGCGCCATGGAGCGCGACGCTCAACTGATCTACACCCGTCGTGGCACGTATGCGCCGGTGGATAAACTTGATCTGATCCTCGGCCGCATCAGTGGTCACCGTGACGGCTTCGGTTTCCTCGTGCCGGACGACGGCAGCGACGACCTGTTCATGAGCCCGGCGCAAATGCGTCTGGTATTCGACGGTGACCGTGCGCTGGCCCGTGTTTCCGGTCTCGACCGTCGCGGTCGCCGCGAAGGCGTGATCGTTGAAGTGGTCTCGCGTGCTCACGAAACCATCGTCGGCCGCTACTTTGAAGAAGGTGGGATCGGCTTCGTCGTCGCGGACAACCCGAAGATTCAGCAAGAAGTGCTGGTGACGCCGGGCCGCAACGCCAACGCGCAGATTGGTCAGTTCGTCGAGGTGAAAATCACCCACTGGCCGACGCCGCGCTTCCAGCCGCAAGGCGATGTGGTCGAAGTGGTCGGCAACTACATGGCGCCGGGTATGGAAATCGATGTGGCCCTGCGCACTTACGATATTCCGCACGTCTGGCCTGAAGCCGTTCTGAAAGAAGCCGCCAAGCTCAAGCCGGAAGTCGAAGAAAAAGACAAAGAGAAGCGCGTCGACCTGCGCCATCTGCCGTTCGTCACCATCGATGGCGAAGATGCCCGCGACTTCGACGATGCTGTTTATTGCGAAGCCAAACCGGGCAAACTGCGCCTGTTCTCCGGTGGCTGGAAGTTGTACGTGGCGATTGCCGACGTTTCCAGCTACGTGAAGATCGGCTCGGCGCTGGACAACGAAGCGCAAGTGCGCGGCAACTCGGTGTACTTCCCCGAGCGCGTGGTGCCGATGCTGCCTGAGCAGCTGTCCAACGGCCTGTGCTCGCTGAACCCGCACGTCGATCGTCTGGCCATGGTTTGCGAGATGACCATCTCCAAGTCCGGCGAAATGACCGACTACTGCTTCTATGAAGCGGTGATCCATTCCCACGCTCGTCTGACTTACAACAAAGTCAGCGCGATGCTGGAAACACCGAAAATCACCGAGGCGCGTCAGCTTCGCGGTGAGTACAACGACGTTCTGCCGCACCTCAAGCAGCTTTATGCGCTGTACAAGGTGCTGCTGGCCGCTCGTCACGTGCGTGGCGCGATCGATTTCGAAACGCAGGAAACCCGGATCATCTTCGGTACCGAGCGCAAGATTGCCGAAATCCGTCCGACCACCCGCAACGACGCGCACAAGCTGATCGAAGAATGCATGCTGGCAGCCAACGTGGCCACCGCCGAATTCCTCAAAAAGCACGAAATTCCTGCGCTGTACCGTGTCCACGACGGTCCGCCACCGGAGCGTCTGGAAAAACTCCGTGCCTTCCTCGGGGAGCTCGGTCTGTCCCTGCATAAAGGCAAGGACGGCCCGTCGCCGAAGGACTATCAGGCCTTGCTCGCGAGCATCAAGGATCGCCCGGATTTCCACCTGATCCAGACCGTGATGCTGCGCTCGCTCAGTCAGGCGGTGTACAGCGCTGACAATCAGGGCCACTTCGGCCTGAATTACGAAGCCTATACCCACTTCACCTCGCCGATCCGTCGTTACCCGGACCTGCTGACGCACCGTGCGATCCGCAGCGTGATCCATTCGAAACAGGACACCCCGCACGTTCGTCGTGCCGGTGCGATGACCATTCCGAAGGCGCGTATCTATCCGTACGACGAAGCGGCACTGGAGCAACTCGGCGAGCAGTGCTCGATGAGCGAGCGCCGTGCCGATGAAGCGACCCGCGACGTGGTGAACTGGCTCAAGTGCGAGTTCATGAAAGATCGCGTGGGCGAATCGTTCCCGGGCGTGATCACCGCGGTAACCGGTTTTGGCCTGTTCGTCGAGCTGACCGATATCTACGTCGAAGGCCTGGTGCACGTCACCGCGCTGCCGGGCGATTACTACCACTTCGATCCTGTGCATCACCGCCTGGCGGGCGAGCGCACCGGTCGCAGCTTCCGCTTGGGCGATACCGTTGAAGTGCGCGTCATGCGCGTTGACCTCGACGAGCGCAAGATCGACTTCGAGATGGCTGAAAAAACCATCAGCGCGCCGATCGGTCGCAAAAAGCGTGGTGTTGAAACTGCCGCACCCGCTGCGAAGGAAAAAGCCGAGGCGGCTCCAGCGAAAACCGCTGGTCGTCCGGCCAAAGAAAAGGCTGCTGAAGCCTATCGCCCAAGCGACGCCGTGGCGAAGAACGCCGAGCTGCGCAAAAGCCGTGAAATGAAGAAAGCTCTGCTTTCCGATGCCAAAAACGGTGGTAAAGCGGCGTCCGGGGGAAAGACCGGGCGGTCGGCGCCTGAAAAGGCCTCCGGCGGCAAGCCAGCCAAACCGAGCAAACATCGTAAAGGCCCGCCAAAAGCGGGTTCTGCTCCAGCCAAAAGTGGCGGGGCACGTAAACCGAAGGCGAAGTCATGAGTCAGTTGGAAAAAATCTACGGCGTTCACGCGGTAGAAGCGTTGCTGCGTCACCACCCGAAACGCGTCAAGCAGATCTGGTTGGCGGAAAGCCGCAACGATCCGCGCGTGCAGACGCTGGTTGAGCTGGCCAACGAAAATCGTGTCCAGGTCGGTCAGGCCGAGCGCCGCGAAATGGACGCCTGGGTTGAAGGTGTCCACCAAGGCGTGGTCGCGGAAGTCAGCCCGAGCCAGGTGTGGGGCGAAGCGATGCTCGACGAGCTGCTCGATCGCACTGACGGCGCACCGTTGCTGCTGGTGCTTGACGGCGTGACCGATCCACACAACCTCGGCGCCTGCCTGCGTTCGGCCGATGCGGCCGGTGCGCTGGCGGTGATCGTGCCGAAAGACAAGTCGGCAACCTTGACCCCGGTCGTGCGTAAAGTCGCTTGCGGCGCGGCGGAAGTGATTCCGCTGGTGGCGGTAACCAACCTCGCTCGTACGCTGGAAAAACTTCAGCAGCGCGGTCTGTGGATTGTCGGCACGGCAGGCGAAGCTGAGGTCAGCATTTACGACCAGGATCTGACTGGCCCGACCATTCTGATCATGGGCGCCGAAGGCAAAGGCATGCGTCGCCTGACCCGTGAACACTGCGACTATCTGGTGAAACTGCCGATGGCCGGTAGCGTCAGCAGTCTCAACGTGTCCGTGGCAACTGGCGTGTGCCTGTTCGAAGCGCAGCGTCAGCGCGGTGCCAAAGCCAAGGCGAGCGCTTCGCGCAAGCCATAAGCTCATAGCTGCAAGCCTCAAGCTAAAAGCGGACCCGCTTGCAGCTTGAGGCTCGATGCTTACAGCTGCTGTTCAAATAATCACCAATTACCTTGCACCTCTTCTGCCCCTTCTCTACAATTGCGCCCCTTGCTGTGACGGCAGGCACGCATGTGCCCCGCGCCAGCAAGTCCATAAGTGTCATTCACTCCTTGTCTGACCGTTTTTGAGCGGCAGGCTACAACCCGTAAGGAGCATTCATGCGTCATTACGAAATCATCTTTTTGGTCCACCCGGATCAAAGCGAGCAAGTCGGCGGCATGGTTGAGCGTTACACCAAGCTGATCGAAGAAGACGGCGGCAAAATCCACCGTCTGGAAGATTGGGGCCGTCGTCAACTGGCCTACGCAATCAACAATGTTCACAAGGCTCACTACGTGATGCTGAACGTTGAGTGCACTGGCAAGGCCCTGGCCGAGCTGGAAGACAACTTCCGCTACAACGATGCAGTGATCCGTAACCTGGTCATCCGTCGCGACGAAGCCGTTACCGGCCAGTCCGAGATGCTCAAGGCTGAAGAAAACCGCAGTGAGCGCCGTGAGCGTCGCGATCGTCCTGAGCACGAAGGCGCTGAAAGCGCTGAAGGCGAAGAGAACGACAGCGATAACGCTGACGAGTAATCCACGGACCTTATTAAGGAGCCTATCAAATGGCACGTTTCTTCCGTCGTCGTAAATTCTGCCGTTTCACCGCTGAAGACGTGAAAGAGATCGATTACAAAGATCTCAACACTCTGAAAGCCTACGTATCCGAGACCGGCAAAATCGTTCCAAGCCGCATCACCGGTACTAAAGCTCGTTATCAGCGTCAGCTGGCCACCGCTATCAAGCGCGCCCGCTTCCTGGCCCTGCTGGCCTACACCGACAGCCACGGCCGCTGAGACCGGGCAGTCGACAAGTAGCAAAGGATTGAATGCATGCGTGCCTTAGCTGAGTTCATCATGCGAGGCCGTATGCAGGCCACTCTCGTGGTGGCCGGATGTGCAACATTGCCGTTGTTGTATTGGTTGGGTGCTGCCGCGGGGAGCCTTGTGCTGCTGCGGCGCGGACTGACGGACGCCTTGGGTGTTCTGTCTCTGGGGCTGCTGCCAGCGTTGATCTGGTGGCTGTACGCCGATGACCCACGGGCACTTCTGGTGCTGCTGGGGTCTTCGGGACTTGCGTTGGTTTTGCGCGCAAGTGAGTCCTGGGTTCGCACGCTGCTGGTCAGCGTAGTGATTGGAGTGGTGTTTTCGGTGGTGCTCGGGGTAGCGTTTGCGGCCCAGATCGAGATGCTCGCGCAGGCCTTGATAAAGGTCATGCCGGCGCTTCTCGGTGAGACCTACAAGCAATTGTCGGTTGATGAGCAAGCGCGTTTCGCGTCCCTGATCGCACCAGTCCTGACCGGACTGATTGCGGCGCTGTTGCAGATCGTCAGCGTGCTGAGCCTGATTGTCGGGCGGCATTGGCAGGCGTTGTTGTACAACCCGGGTGGTTTTGGTCGCGAGTTTCGCGCCATCCGGATCCCGCTGGGGCCGGCGATGTTGCTGCTGGCGTTGATGCTTCTGGGCCCGAATCTCGGTGCACAGATGGCCATGTTGACGCCGTTGTGCAGTGTACCGCTGGTGTTCGCCGGACTTGCCCTGATTCACGGGCTGGTCGGGCAAAAGCGACTGGCCGGTTTCTGGCTGGTGGGGTTGTACGTCACGCTGCTGTTGTTCATGCAGCTGATCTATCCGTTGCTCGTGGTCCTGGCCATTGTCGACAGCCTGATTGATTTTCGCGGTCGTCACGTGTCGAAAGACACCGACAGCGCGAACGGTGAAGGTTAAAAGTTAGAGGATTTTCACATGCAACTGATCCTTCTGGAAAAAGTCACCAACCTGGGCAACCTGGGTGACAAAGTAAACGTTAAGGCCGGTTACGGCCGTAACTACCTGCTGCCTTACGGCAAAGCTACCGCCGCAACCCCAGCGAACATCGCTGCGTTCGAAGAGCGTCGTGCTGAGCTGGAAAAAGCTGCTGCAGACCGTAAAGCATCGGCTGAAAGCCGTGCTGCCCAACTGGCCGAGCTGGAAGTGACCATCACTGCCACCGCTGGCGACGAAGGCAAGCTGTTCGGTTCGATCGGTACTCACGACATCGCTGACGCACTGACCGCCTCCGGCGTTGAAGTTGCGAAAAGCGAAGTTCGTCTGCCGAACGGCACCATCCGCAACGTGGGTGAATTCGACGTGGCTGTGCACTTGCACGCCGAAGTTGAAGCCACCGTACGCGTTGTCGTGGTAGCAGCTTAAGCAACACTGATCGGCTGGCGGCTTGTCCGTCAGACGGTTAACATCGGGCACGATCCTGTTTACAGGTCGTGCCCTTTGTCTTTCTGAATTCTCTGTTTTTCCAAACTACACAAGTGGCCATGAACGATATCTCCGCTCCCGAGCAATACGATCTGCAAACCGCTGCCCTGAAGGTGCCACCGCATTCCATCGAGGCCGAACAGGCTGTACTCGGTGGTCTGATGCTGGACAACAACGCCTGGGAACGCGTGCTCGATCAAGTCTCCGACGGCGATTTCTATCGACATGACCACCGCCTGATCTTCCGTGCGATCGCCAAGCTGGCCGATCAGAACTCGCCGATCGACGTCGTGACCCTTGCCGAGCAATTGGACAAGGAAGGTCAGACCTCGCAAGTCGGCGGCCTCGGTTACCTCGGCGAGCTGGCGAAAAACACGCCATCCGTCGCCAACATCAAGGCCTATGCGCAGATCGTCCGCCAGCGTGCGACGTTGCGCCAACTGATCGGCATCAGCACCGAGATCGCCGACAGCGCTTTCAACCCGGAAGGGCGCACCGCCGAGGAGATCCTCGATGAAGCCGAGCGGCAGATCTTCGCGATTGCCGAGGCCCGGCCGAAAACCGGTGGACCTGTTGGTGTGAATGACTTGCTGACCAAGGCCATCGACCGCATCGACACCTTGTTCAACACCGACAACGCCATCACCGGCCTGTCTACCGGTTACACCGACCTCGACGAGAAAACCAGCGGCCTGCAACCGGCTGACTTGATCATCGTCGCCGGTCGTCCGTCGATGGGTAAAACCACCTTCGCGATGAACCTGGTGGAAAACGCCGTACTGCGCAGCGACAAGGCCGTTCTGGTGTATTCCCTCGAGATGCCAGGTGAATCGCTGGTCATGCGTATGCTCTCCTCGTTAGGCCGGATCGACCAGACCAAGGTGCGTTCCGGCCAACTGGAAGACGATGACTGGCCGCGCCTGACCTCGGCGGTCAACCTGCTCAATGACCGCAAGCTGTTCATCGACGACACCGCCGGTATCAGCCCTTCGGAAATGCGTGCGCGTACCCGGCGTCTGGCGCGTGAACACGGTGAGATCGGCCTGATCATGATCGACTACCTGCAACTGATGCAGATTCCGGGTTCCGGCGGCGACAACCGAACTAACGAGATTTCGGAAATCTCGCGTTCCCTGAAAGCGCTGGCCAAGGAATTCAACTGCCCGGTGGTGGCGCTGTCTCAGCTCAACCGTTCCCTCGAGCAACGGCCGAACAAACGTCCAATCAACTCTGACCTCCGGGAATCCGGAGCGATCGAGCAGGACGCCGACGTGATCATGTTCGTCTACCGCGACGAGGTGTATCACCCGGAAACCGAACACAAGGGCATCGCCGAAATCATCATCGGCAAGCAACGTAACGGTCCGATCGGTTTTATCCGCCTGGCGTTCATCGGCAAGTACACCCGCTTCGAAAACCTCGCGCCGGGCAGCTACAACTTCGACGACGACGAATAAAGGCTGGCCGAAAATCCTCGGCCAGCACTCGCCTCATTCAGCTGGCACTTGTGCCGGCGGCTTCCTCATCAGTGCCGCTGGCCTTGTACTGCGCCAGTTCCTCGCGGCTCAGTTTGTCGATCAGGGCCGCTTCCTCGATGATCCACTCGGCCTGCATCGTTTTCGATTGCGCGTCGTAATCGGCGAACGACATTTCGTTTGCCTCGAATGACTCACCCAAGGCTGCTTGCCGGTCCTGAAACGGCTGACGCTGGGTTTCGAAGGTTTCCTGATATTTACTGGTCAGGTATTTTTGCCAGAACTCCCTCGACACCAATGCCTGAAACTCCTCAGCCGAGTTATCCCGCGCAATGACCGTCTGGTAAGCGTTTTCCAGCTGCGTGTCGGAGACTTTGACCAGGCGTGAGAAGCCCATTTTTTCCGGTTGCCCAGGCAGCTGCAGGCGGTCTTTCAGGCCGTGGCGATAGTACAACCTGATTTCGACTTCTTCTCCTACATGAGGTGGGGGCAGGATCGCGGCCTCATCGGGCGTTCTGGCAGCGACAATTGCGGCTTCGCGTTGCGCGATGTCTGCCGAGGCGACTTTGTCGACTTCGTGCAAGCGGAACAACGCCCTGGACAGCTTGAACAGTTCTGGCCCCTGAGTCTTGTCGCTGGCTCGGGCCACAGCGTTGTGCGTCATTGATATGACTTCGAGGTTGGTAAAGGTAAACGCCGCCCGATCACAGCAGGTCGCTTCGCCCGCGCGATCGAACACTTCGTTGCGCAAGCGTTCGGACTGCGGCGTGTTTTCGGTGATGCTGTCGATCAGCTTCCAGACTCGTCCCTGCAGTTCGTGGTGACCGGTGGCACTGTCCAGCAGGAGTTCAAGCGTGTCGAACAAACCGCCGGAACGCGGCTGGTCGCGCAAGGTTTGCCATTGACGCCTGCGGTTAGCCACTTGATCGTCGGAGAGTCCTGCTGTCCAGCGCTTCATCGGATCATTCCTGATCCAGCGCAAGGGCGTAGGACGTACTATGGCTGTACTGGAGATGTTCCTTGCGCCTGTCAGCGGTGTTCCGGCGGCTGTCAGGCGATTGTTGTACTGGAGCAGACGGGTGTACGTCGCGTCCGACAGTGGATTGTTCGAAATGTCGGTGATGTTGTTGATGCGCACCGTGTTGGCCAATTGATCATTCGGCGGCGCGATAATGGCGTCGGGAATTTCCGTGATGCGGTTGCCGTTCAGCGCGATGGTATCCAGCAGCGGCTGATGGATGAGGCCAGTGGGAAAGGTGTCGATCCCTGTGTGGGCCAGACTGACAGTCCGCATGTCGACGATCTGGCTCATGTCCGGGGCGATGCCCAGTTGCCGGTTTCCCTGCAGCTCCAGTCCACGCAAGGTAGTGCGGCTCGCGAGAACGCGGGCAGTGTCGGTGGTCAGGGTGATATTATTGCTATCCAGGGACAACAACGTCAGCCCATTCATTTCGCCAATGGCCGGTGGCAGTTCGCGCAGTTGATTGCGCGACAGTTGCAACCAGCGTATATGGCGGAAACGCGTCAAAAAACCTTCCGGAGACGTGCTCAGGTGCATATTGACCAGTTTGAGTGAGCCGACGTGAGTGAAGTCAGCGTCTATGTCCGGCAGGCTTGGCAGCCGCAGATTGCTGAGATCGAGCTCCAGGCCGATGGGAGTACCGTCATGGGCGTGAGCTTGCGGCCCCTCTCGGCGCCAGCAACTGATGATTCTGTTGCTGGCCGTGACCCGATCAGTCCGGATCTGCGCATTGAGTGCCAGTTGATCCGCGCGAATGTAGCCGCCCCGATTGCCCCCGCCGGAAAAAACCCAATCGTCGAGCTGGCGTTTCAGTACTTTGAATTCTCGTTCGAGACTGCGCACCTTGATAACGACGGTGTCCGCGTCGAGGCTCCACAGGTATTCCCTGCACTGCTTCATGTTCTTGCCTGGAAACAGCCGTTGGTAACGCCGGGCAACGGAGTTGTCGCTATCGAAGTTGGTGTGAGTCAGCAGCTCGGGAGCGACTGCGCTGACGCGCCGCCAAAAGTCATCGAACTTCTTCCCGTAACCGGCCGCAAAGCGGTTGCCATCGAGTTGGGTCACGGCGTTGATCCGGGCGATCGCCAGCAGTTGCTTCGGCGGTGGATCTAGAAAGGTCGGCGGTACTTCCTTCAAGCGATTGTTGCTTAGATCCACAATGATCAGATCGGGCTTGTCCTGCAATCCGCTCGGCCATTGATCGATGCCTGTGTTATTGAGCTGCACCTGCCTCAGCCTGGACATGCCGCTGAAATCAGGCATCGAACCAAGGGCCGGATTGTCGCCCAGATTGATCGCCTCAAGCTGATTCATGGCACTGAGTATTGCCGCTCTGTCCTCTGTCATTTGCAGACGATTACCCGACAGGTCCAGGTTGACCAGGTCATGCATGGCAACGATGGGGCCGGGCAAACTTTCCAGCCTGCAGTGATTGATCACCAGCCGTTCCAGATTCGGGAAGCCGGACAGGAAAGTATCGGCGTCGCCCGACCAGGTAGCGGCATTGATTAACAGCGATTTGACATGACTGAAGTCGGCGCTGAGCGGGGGCAGTGGCGCTTTGATCTCCGGCAGCCTCAGCGTGTGCGTCGAATCCAGCCAACAGGCCTTGATGATATCCGCGATATGGCGCGCCTGTATTTTGGCCGGGGTATCAGCGCCGAACGAGTCGGTCTGGCTGCGGTTGACGTAGGTGTCGAGCTGGGATTCCAGTAAGTCCAGTGCTGCGACACGGCGTGCCAGTTGCGCTTTGCCGTCTTCATCCAGAGCCAGGAGAAACGCGCGCAACTGCTTTGGGTTTTTATTGGGGTAGACCCGCTGCACGCTGACAGTTTCAGGCATGTCGCTGGGAAGTCTGAACGCATCAGCCACGGCGTTGTTGCCCAGTTCCGGTTGTTCGGTTGTCACCCGTTGCCAAAAGTCTTCCAGTTTTGTCCAGTAGCCGGTCGGGAACGGATTGCCTTCAAGCAGGGTGACGCTGTTGATACGGGCGAGCGCTTCGAACTGCTCGGCTGGCGGATTGAGGTTTGCCTCTGGGACCGCGTTCAGGCGGTTGTTGCGCAAGTCCAGATGCGTCAGCCGGGTCTGGTTGAGCAGACCGGCTGGCCACTGATCCAGCTCTGCGTTGCTCAGGTTCAGGGTCTTGAGGTTCGGCATTCCGGAGAAATCAGGTGTTTTACCCAACGGGTTGCCTGACAGGTCGAGGTGCTTGAGATTGTCCAGCGAGCTCAGGCCGGCGGCTGCTCGTTCATCGAGGGGCGATACGGTTCGTGCTCAGGTCCAGGCTGTGCAATCCGGGCATCTGTGCAATGGCTGTCGGCAGGGTACTTAGGGTTGATCCGCTGATATGCAGACCTTCCAGACCGGAGAAGTTGCCGAGCAATGTACTGGCGGAGTCTGACCAGGCCACCGATTGCAGGGTCAGATGCCGAACGTGGCTGAAATCCGCTTTCAGCGCCGGCAGTGGGCCGTTCCCGGCTTCGAGCCAGAGAATGCTGCCGCTCTGATGACGCCAGCAGCGCTTCAGACTTTGGGCGATCTGTTGCGCGTGGGTTGGCGAAACGCCGGGGGGCGAGTGGCGACATACACATTGGCGCTGTCGCTGGCGATGGGGTCGTCACTGCGTACGATGCGCATCACGGTGGCCAATGGCGTCGAGGCGTCCGGGTCGTGCAGCACCTGATAGGCATGGTTGTCGATCGATGCATACAGTTTGCCGTCGAAGCGATGAAGTCCGTCGCTGTCGGGGTCTATGTGGTTGAAAGCGAGCGGTGTGCGAAACGGTGCCAGACGGCTATCGCTCAGGGGAAAGGTGATCGGTTCGAATTCGTCCAGCCTATGCCACCGCCCACTGTCTGGATCGCGCAGCAGAGCGGGGCCGGAAGGCTTCGATTCGCTGGACAGCCTGGCGCGGAACAGACCGCTGTCGGCATCCTTGGCGACCTGCACGATCCCGACGTCGACCACGTCGACATAGGGGCGCCCTCTGTAGATCCTGAAACCTTCGGCATTGGCCGCCGGCAAGCCAACAGGTGCCATGATCCGGTATTGCTCCAGCGGCAGATCGACAGGTCGCACCGTTTGGGCTGGTGACGGGGAAGGGTGGACCGTGACCGTGGGCGCCGGGCTGATTGCATTGAGGTCAGCGTCGCCTGTTGGTGTGAGAGGGCGCGCCGGCAGTCCATTCGTGTTGAAACTGTCAAAGCCCGGACGCGGTGTTGTATCGACGCGCGGCGTGGTCACGTCCGGTGCCGGTCGAATAGAGGTGTTGCCCGAGGCGGTGCTTTTGGGCGGTGACTTTATTGGCATTTCCTGCTTTCCTTGTAGTGGCCAGCAACTCTTGCAGAGCGGAGCTGCTGGCGTGTTCGGCGTCATTGCCTGATTGACTGTGTCAGCGGATCGCCGCTGTCGCCTCGCTCGCCAGAGCAAAAATCTTGCGTGCGGTCTTGCCATCGAAGGTCTGGCGCCAGATGGCAACGTGGGGCAGGCCGGCCTGTTCGTCGCGGCGCTGGGACTCGATGCCGCGCTTGCTCTGTTCGAGGGTTTTCAGGTGGCTGCCCCTGATGGTGAAATTTAGCGGCTCGCTGTTGTCTTTGTCGTAGTGAAAGTGCGCTTCCCATAACGGTGCGTTGTCGGCGCGATCGCGGATCGAATAGACGTCGAGAAACGACTTGTCCCGGCCTTTGCCCTGCTGTTTGCGATCAACGGTTTTGACGGCATTCAGCTCAGCGTGATCGATCAGATAATTCAGGCGCAGAATGTCCAGCACGTCCTTGTTCTTGTACATCCGCACGAGCACGCTTTGGCCATGTGCGGACAGTGTGTCTGCGGCCGTTTGCAAGCGCTCGGCCAAGCTCTGGATCTCGGCATCCTCGGCCGCGTTTTCGTGGTTTTGCAGGCGGCGTGCCTGCTCGTTGAGCGGGTCGATGGCTTTTTCCAGGTCTTCAATGATTTCCGTCGGATTGTCTTTCGCGGTTTCTTTGGCCCGTGCTGCGGCAATGTGCTTTTCCACGTCAGCCAATAAACGGTTGGCCCCGGCGATCAGTTCCGGTCGCGGAGTGCTGACGATGGGTGGACGAACGGGCAGCCATTCACCCTGCCTTTTCTCGTATCGTTCGACCGGGCCATTGGGCTGGAACGGGTTGGAAACCTTGACGATTACGCTGCCGTCTGCAGCAGTTTCCGTGTCGCCAACCATCACTCTGGAAGTGCCGTGCCGTCGGGTGCGGAACACTTTCCTCATCGACGGCGGTCGGGCTGACACGCTATCGCTAGGCTGGGGCGGAATGAAGTCGAAGTCGATGTTCTGATCCAGGCTGGGCAGTTCGGTATTGCGGTTGAACGAGGCAAAGATGTCTTTCAAACGGGTTTCGATGCCGGTCTCGAACTGATCGGTCAGCGCGAGGATCTCCCTGGCGTACTCGGCTGTGACGCTGCCTGCCGATACCTCTGCTTCAAAAAGGCCCCTGTCGCCTCTGATTTGATCGAGGGTCAGCATCAGCGACAATGGCTGCGCCGCTTCGGGAATGTTCTGCAGATCGCCGGTGATGAGGTCGATGGAGTAAAGCGAGCGCATGGTCACTTCTGGAGAGTAGTCAGGCGTGCCTGCGAACAAGTGGACGTACAGGTTCAACTTGTTGAAGTTGATGCGCTCGGCCGTGGCCACTTTATTACGGAGCTTGGCAAGTATGGGGGCCGCGCCTCGGTCTGCTT
This sequence comes from Pseudomonas sp. MC6, assembly GCF_054790575.1. Classification (NCBI taxonomy): domain Bacteria; kingdom Pseudomonadati; phylum Pseudomonadota; class Gammaproteobacteria; order Pseudomonadales; family Pseudomonadaceae; genus Pseudomonas; species Pseudomonas sp. MC6. Next base: position 4,419,904 of record NZ_CP186504.1, on the reverse strand, counting down.
TCAGGATCTGCCCCATCACCACCTCCCGGTCTTCGAGAAGCTTCAGCTTTTTGTTCATAAGACTGATGACTTTTATACAGTTGTCGGCAGTCAGCGTGGTGAATACAGACTCGCCCCTCAGGTTCATGGCTTTCATCAACAGGTTCAGGTATTTCACCTGATCGAGGCGAAGGGCGTGCAGCTCTTCGGCGTAAACCCCGTTGGCTTTGAGGTGCATCAACCAGGATTTGTGGTCGAGTATTGCCTGCAAATTGTCAGCCTGTTTTTTGATGTGCCTGAGCAGGTGAACTTCAACGGCAATCAACGCCGCCGTCCGCCCTGCACTGCCGTTCGCCAGGGCATTAGCCTGACCCGCGAGCACGTCATACCGCGCAGCTGATTCGTTAAGCTCGTTTATCCTTGCGAGGAAGGGCTCATATCGTTGCAGCAGAATCGGGATGGCCTCATGGCGGCGCATGCCTCCCAGCAACCCGGTGGAAACAGCAACCCAGGTATTGCGGACGCTGAGTGCGATGGCCCGAGATTCTCCACTGCGGCTGGCGTGATAGATGTTTTCGCTGTCACTAGCCACAGGGTCTTTGGCGTTGACGATGCGCCATACCTTCTGCCCAGACGTAGAGGCATCCTTATCAAGCATGACCTGATAAGCATGATCGTGGATGAGTGCAAAGCGTTTGCCGTCGTGTCGAAACACGCCGTCGCTGTCAGGCTCGCTGGTGCTGAAGTCCAGATCCGTGCGAAACGCTTGCAGGCCAGAATCGGTTAGAGGGGCAGTAGTCACTTCGCCGTCATCGGCCAACCGCCAGCGCCCGCTATCGCCATCGCGCAGCAAGACAGGGCCTGAAGGTCTGGACTCGCTTGCCAGTCTGGCCCGGAACAGGCCCGTGTCCGGATCTCTGCCGATTTGTATGATGCCTGCGTCAGCCACCTCGACGTACTGGCGTCCTTTGTACATTCTGAAACCCTCGGCATTCGCCGCTGGCAAGCCAGCAGCGGTCATGACTCGGTAATGCTCCAGTGGTGGGTCGACGGGATGTGGGATTTCGGCCTGCGTGGGGGAAGGATGAACCGTGACCGTTGGCACCGGCGTAATCGCATCGAGGTCAGCGTCGTCCGTCGGCCGGAAGGGCCGAGTCGGTGGACCGATCTCGCTGAAGGTTTCAAAGCCCGGGCGCACGGTCGTATCGGCGCGTACAGTGCTCACGTCTGGCGAGGGCAGGGGGCGAACGAGTGTGCTGCTGGAGGTAGTGCCTTTGGCTGGCAACTTGATTGGCATTTCCTGCTTTCCTTGTAGTGGCCAGCAACTCTTGCAGAGCGGAGTTGCTGGCGTATTCGGCGTCATTGCCTGATTGACTGTGTCAGCGGACCGCCGCTGTCGCCTCGCTCGCCAGAGCAAAAATCTTGCGTGCGGTCTTGCCATCGAAAGTCTGGCGCCAGATGGCAACGTGGGGCAGACCGGCCTGTTCGTCGCGGCGCTGGGACTCGATGCCGCGCTTGCTCTGTTCGAGGGTTTTCAGATGGCTGCCCCTGATGGTGAAATTCAGCGGCTCGCTGTTTTCTTTGTCGTAGTGAAAGTGCGCTTCCCATAACGGCGCATTGTCGACGCGATCGCGGATCGAGTAGACGTCGAGAAACGACTTGTCCCGGCCTTTGCCCTGCTGTTTGCGATCAACGGTTTTGACGGCGTTCAGCTCAGCGTGATCGATCAGATAATTCAGGCGCAGAATGTCCAGCACGTCCTTGTTCTTGTACATCCGCACCAGCACGCTTTGGCCATGTGCGGACAATGTGTCTGCGGCCGTTTGCAAGCGTTCGGACCAAGCTCTGGATCTCGCTATCCTCGGCCGCGTTTTCGTGGTTTTGCAGGCGGCGTGCCTGCTCGTTGAGCGGTTCGATGGCTTTTTCCAGGTCTTCAATGATTTCCGTCGGATTGTCTTTCGCGGTTTCTTTGGCCCGTGCTGCGGCAATGTGCTTTTCAACATCAGCCAATAAGCGGTTGGCCTCGGCTATCAGTTCCGGTCGCGGAGTGCTGACGATGGGTGGACGAACGGGCAGCCATTCACCCTGCCTTTTCTCGTATCGTTCAGTCGGGCCATCCGGCTGGAGCGGGTTGGAAACCTTGATGATGACACTGCCGTCTGCGGCGGTTTCCGTCTCGCCGACGAGGATTCTTGAAGTACCGTGCCGGCGCGTGCTGAACACCTTTCTGGGCGTTGCCGGGCGTGTGGTTCCGCTATTGCCCGGTTGTACTGGAAGGAAGTCGAAGTCGATGTCCTGATCCCGGCTGGGCAGTTCGGTATTGCGGTCAAACGTAGCCAGGAGTTCGTTCAGTCGTGTCTCGATTCTGTTCTCGACGGTGTCAGTCAGCGCGAGGATTTCCCTGGCGTACTCGGCCTTGACGCTGTCCGTCGACAGCCATGCTTCAAAACGGCTTTTGTCGCGTCTGATTTGATCAAGCGTCAGCATCAACGCCAATGGCTGCGAGCCTTCGGGAATGTTGTGCAGATCGCCGTTGAACAGATTGATGGAGGGCAGCGAGTGCATGGTCGCGTTTGGCGTGTGATCAGGTGTGCCTGCGAACAAGTGGACGTACAAACTCAACTTGTTGAAGGTGACACGCTCGGCCGTGGGCACTTCCTGACTCAGTTCGACGAGATCGGGTTCCGCCCCCGGGGAGGCTTTTCTGATCTGCCCCATCAGCACTTCCCGGTCTTCGAGAATCTTCAGTTTTTTGTTCAGGTTAGCGATCATTTTTTTGCAGTTGTCGCTGTTCAGCGTTGCGAAGGTCGGTGCGAGCTTCAAGTCCATGACCGTCATGAGCCGATTCAGGTAACTCACTCGATCCATCCGGAAGGTGTGCAGCTCCTTTTTGAATTCCCCGCGGGCTTTTAACCGCACCAGCCAATCCTTGTTGTCGACGAGTGACTGGATAAAGTCCGCCTGCTTCTTGATGTGCTTGAGCAGATGGACCTCAACGGCGATCAGGGCTGCGGTCTGTGCTGAACTGTCCGTGGGCAAAGCACGCGCCTCGCGGTAAAGGCTGTTGTACCGCTCAGACGATTCGACGAGTTCCTTGTGGACCGCTGCGAAGGGTGCATAGTCGTGCAGCAGGGTCGCCAGGCTTGCTTGTGTCCCGGCTCCAGGCCTTTCCCCACGGCGCATGCCGCCCCGTAAACCTGAGGCGGCAAACGCCCAGGTGTCTTGCCCGTCGCGCGTGATGGCGTGCGATTCGCCGCTACGGCTGGCGTGATAGATATTTTCGCTGTCTGTCGCCACGGAGTCTTTGGCGTTGACGATGCGCCATACCTTCTGCACAGGCGTGGAGGCATCCGTATCGAGCATGACCTGATACGCATGGCCTTCGATCAGCGCGTAGCGTTTGCCATCATGTCGAAACACGCCGTCGCTGTCGGGTTCGCTGGTGCTGAAATCCAGATCCGAGCGAAAGGTTCGCAGGTCGGGATCGGTCAGCGGCACGCTGATAACGTGGTGATCCTCGGCGACACGCCAAAGTCCGCTGTCGGCGTCGCGCAGCAGCACCGGGCCGGAAGGCAATCGCTCGCTGGCCAGTCTGGCCCGATACCGGCCCGTGTCAGCGTCCACTGTGACGAGCACAATGCCACCATCGGCCATGTCGACATAGCGGCGACCCTTGTACGTTCTGAATCCGCTGGCGTCGATAGCAGGCAACGTGGCCGACGCAGCCATTCGGTAATGTTCGATCGGCTGCTGCACGGATATCTGGTTTTCAGCGTGAGGCGTTGCCGGTTGAATCTTGATGGCCGGGGCCGGGCTGATAGCGTCGAGGTCGTTATCCGGGGCGACGTTGCCCGATCGCGCTGGCTGTCCGTCCCGGCTTGTGCCGACGCTGATCGTGCTGTCGAGGTGCGGCGTCCGGGTCTCCGGTGTTTGATTCGGACGCGTATGGACGTCGACCGAAACGGTGCCTCTGACGGGCGTTTTAGTAGCCATGGTTATCATCCTTGAGTGGTTGTCCCCAGGCATTGGCTCAGGGACAGATGTCGTTGGGCTTCCTGCCTTCGGACAAGTTTGCTTGTTCAGTCACGCACGGTATGGGGCGTTCCTGTTTCAGGAGGCCAGTTCGAAGATTCTCTGTGCGGTCCTGCTGTCGATATCTTCACGCCAGATCTTCACGTGCGCCCGGCCGGCCTGCTCGTCCCTGCGTTGAGACGACGTACCGAGCCGGTTTTGCTGGCGAGTCTTGAGGTGGCCGCGCTTTACCTGAAAGTCCGCTAAAGGACTGTCCTTCTGTGTGTAGTGGAAGTGCGCGTACCACAGCACCGTACCGGCCTGACTGTCGTTCAGCGTGTAGACGTCGAGAAATTCCTTTTTGTTGCCCTTGCCCAGCGGTATCCGGCTCTGCGTGCGAGTGGCGCTCAAATGCCCGTGGCGGATCAGATACGCCACGCGGTCGTTGCTCAGGTAGTCGGGGTCTTTGTAGAGCCGCACACGAATGTTTTCACCTTCCTGGAGCAGGCGCTGACTGTCGTGGTGCAGGCTTTGTACCAGCGCGGAAATGTCACTGGCGGCGGGATTGGGCGCTTGTCCGATTTGCCGGGCGAGATCATCCAGTTCGTCGGCCCGGCCAGTCAGAAATTCGACGATACCGCTGGCATTGCGTTTGGCTTTCTCATCGCGCCACGCGGTATGCAAATGCGCTTCGGATTGTTCCAGGTGCTGCCGCGCCTGAGCAGTCAGCGTCGACAGGTTTCTTTCTTGCCTGGCCATCTGCCGACGCCATTCGCCTTCCCGGCGTTCGTAGGTTTGCAGGACCTCTGTCGGGTCATGCGGATTCATCACATCGATCAAGTCTTCACCCGCCGCCGTGCGACGTGGCCGTCCGACCCGGATCTTGTAGACCCCATGGTGCTTGCTGCGGAACATCTTCCTCGGTGCCGCTGCTTGCGGGCGCTGGCCCTGTGCCGGGATGAAATCGAAATCGATCGGTTGTTCGTGGGGTGGCAGCGCAGGGGTTGTGTCCTGCTCCTGATGGTAGCGACCCAGATGCTGTTCCAGCGTGTGCTCGAAATGTTCTATGGCTTCGATGATTTCACTGCGTGAGCTGGCATGTTGCGGGCCGGGGGGCAGCGGCAGATGTTCGTACGAGGCTTTGATGGCTGACGTCTGATCCAGCAAGTCACTGAGCACGGAAATACGCGCATGCTGAGGAATTTCCTTGAGCGCACGAAAAGCAAAGGTCACCTCACCGAAACAGAACGCAAGGTATCTGGCATTGGCATTGCTGATGTCGACAGGCGCATCCTCATCGACGAACAGGCGGCTTTTGGCGTAGATCCAGAAGGCAACGTTTTCGTGCAGATCGATCGGATCATAGACCGTGCCTTTCAAATCGTCGGGTGACAGGCGCCACTTGTTCAACAGTTCATCGGCGATATCCTGACGCTTCTTGAGGATCTCCAGTTTGTTCGACAAATGGGCTGCCACGGCCGCATGGTCAGCAACCGGGCCGCCGAAAATCGGCCCGTCCAGCAACTTTCGCGAATCGCTGGCGATCATCAGCTGGTTGTAGGTCAGCATGCGGCCCTTGTGCAGCACGATGATCTTTTCCCGGTAGGCGACACGTCCCATGATCGAGACGATGCGCTCCTTTTCATCGGTGTGCAGGTCGAGGGTTTTTTCCAGTATCGACAGTTCCCACCGATGATGTTCTTCGAGGCGCTGCAAATGGGCGCGCTCGGCTTCGCTGCCCTTCAACGCCTGCCAGCGGTAGTGCAGCTGTTCGCCCGTGGTCATGGCCTGGTTGAATTGCAGTTCCAGCGTCTGTAACTCGAACGTCAGGTCAGCCGCGCGCAAGGCATCTGCCGGATTCGCTCGTCGGCGCATGCCTGCCGTGCCGCCCACCAGCGTCCCCACCCAGCCGCGCTGCTCATCAAAGACAATCGGCTCCGATCTTCCCGCACGCGTACCGATGTAAACATTGGCAGGGTCGCTAGCCACGGGATCTTCAGGGCGAACGATGCGCATGACCGGCAATGCTGGCGAGGAGGCGTCAAGGTCATGCAGCGCCTGGTAACTCTGTTCGGCGATCACTGCGTAGAGTTTGCCGCCGTAGCGATACAGACGGTCCCGGTCGACCTGGACGCCGGTAAAGTCCAGATCGGTCGCGAAATCCTGCAGGCGTGTGTCGGACAAGGGGAAAGTGATGCTTTTGCCGTCCTCCAGCGGATGCCACAGCCCGCTTTCGCGATCGCGTATCAGCAGCGGCCCGGCAGGCGTCAGCTCGCTCGCCAGCCGTGCCCGGTAGAGACCGGATGGCGCATCAGTGACGACCTGCACAATGCCGCCATCCGGCACATCCACGTAACGACGGCCCTTGAAGGTTCTGACGCCGTGCCCATCGGGCGCCGGCAGGGAGGCGGGCGCATTGATCAGGTAATGTTCCAGCGAGGGTTCCCGGGCTGGGGGGCGGATGGGCGGATCCGGTGGCGATGGGCTGACCCTGATCGACGGTGCCGACCTGATCGCCTGCAGATCGGCGCCTGTCGTGAGGGTTTCCGGCATCCGTAGCGTGCCTGCCGACAGAGGAATCGTCGGGTGCGGCACGTGGCCGCCCCTCGGACTGCCGGGGCGTGGATGAACATCAACGGTGGTGGTGCCTCTGATGGGCGATTTCGGTGACATTTCTTCATCCTTGAAGGGTTGTCACATCAGCTGGCGCAGGTGCCGGGCTGATGAATGTTGGGTTGAATCGATGTTTTTCTGCCTGTGACGGGTCGACGGGCATGCGCAACACTGGCTGTAAGAGAAACCGACCATTGCCGTCGGAATTGGTCAAAATTTGTGCTATATTCCGCGCCCGCGATTTTTCACTTCAACACCGGTCGTCGACATGCAAGCAGCCAAGCCGTTATTTGACTATCCAAAATATTGGGCCGAATGTTTCGGGCCAGCGCCATTCCTGCCGATGAGCAGGGAGGAGATGGATCAGCTTGGCTGGGATTCCTGTGACATCATCATTGTTACCGGAGATGCCTACGTCGATCACCCGTCGTTCGGCATGGCGATCATTGGCCGGCTGCTGGAGTCGCAAGGCTTCCGCGTCGGGATCATTGCGCAGCCGAACTGGCAGTCCAAAGACGACTTCATGAAGCTCGGCGAGCCGAATCTGTTCTTCGGGGTTGCGGCGGGCAACATGGACTCGATGATCAACCGCTACACCGCGGACAAGAAAATCCGTTCCGACGACGCCTATACGCCAGGCGGCATGGCCGGCAAGCGTCCGGATCGCGCGAGCCTGGTTTACAGCCAGCGCTGCAAAGAAGCGTACAAGCATGTGCCGATCGTCCTTGGCGGCATCGAAGCCTCGCTGCGTCGCATCGCTCACTACGACTACTGGCAGGATCGCGTGCGTAACTCGATCCTGATCGACGCCAGCGCCGACATTCTGCTGTACGGCAACGCCGAGCGCGCGATCGTCGAAGTTGCCCAGCGTCTGTCCTACGGGCACAAGATCGAAGACATCACCGACGTGCGCGGCACCGCGTTCATTCGTCGTGATACGCCGAAAGACTGGTACGAAGTCGACTCGACGCGTATCGACCGTCCGGGCAAGGTCGACAAGATCATCAACCCGTACGTGAACACTCAGGACACCCAGGCCTGCGCCATCGAACAGGAAAAGGGTCCGGTCGAAGATCCGCAGGAAGCCAAGGTCGTACAGATCCTGGCCAGCCCGCGCATGACCCGTGACAAGACCGTAATTCGCCTGCCATCGGTTGAAAAGGTCCGTGGCGACGCCGTTCTGTATGCCCACGCCAACCGCGTGCTGCACCTCGAGACCAACCCGGGCAACGCCCGCGCACTGGTGCAGAAGCATGGCGAAGTCGATGTCTGGTTCAACCCGCCGCCGATTCCGATGACCACTGAAGAAATGGACTACGTGTTCGGCATGCCTTACGCACGTGTTCCGCACCCTGCGTATGGCAAGGAGAAGATCCCGGCCTACGACATGATCCGTTTCTCGGTGAACATCATGCGTGGCTGCTTCGGTGGCTGCACCTTCTGCTCGATCACCGAGCACGAAGGCCGGATCATCCAGAACCGTTCCGAAGAGTCGATCATTCGCGAAATCGAAGAGATCCGCGACAAGGTCCCGGGTTTCACCGGCGTCATTTCCGACCTCGGCGGCCCGACCGCGAACATGTACCGCATTGCCTGCAAAACGCCGGAAATCGAATCCGCGTGCCGCAAGCCGTCCTGCGTGTTCCCAGGCATCTGCCCGAACCTGAACACCGACCACTCGTCGCTGATTCAGCTGTACCGCAGCGCCCGTGCCTTGCCGGGTGTGAAGAAGATTCTGATTGCCTCTGGCCTGCGTTACGACCTCGCGGTTGAATCGCCGGAGTACGTCAAAGAGCTGGTCACTCACCACGTTGGTGGTTACCTGAAGATCGCCCCGGAACACACCGAGGAAGGTCCGCTCAACCAGATGATGAAACCGGGCATTGGCAGCTATGACAAGTTCAAGCGCATGTTCGAGAAGTACACCAAGGAAGCGGGCAAGGAGCAGTACCTGATTCCGTACTTCATCGCCGCCCACCCGGGCACCACCGACGAAGACATGATGAACCTCGCTCTGTGGCTCAAGGGCAATGGCTTCCGCGCTGACCAGGTGCAAGCGTTCTACCCGTCGCCGATGGCCACCGCCACCGCGATGTACCACTCGGGCAAGAACCCGCTGCGCAAAGTCACCTACAAAAGCGACGGCGTGACCATCGTCAAGAGCGAAGAGCAGCGTCGTCTGCACAAGGCATTCTTGCGGTATCACGACCCGAAAGGCTGGCCAATGCTGCGTGAAGCGCTGATCCGCATGGGCCGTGGCGACCTGATCGGTTCGGGCAAGGATCAACTGATCCCGACGCACCAGCCGGCTACCGACAGCTACCAGAGCGCCCGTCGCAAGAACTCGACGCCAGCCGGCAGCCATAAAGTCGCGAAGGAAGGCAAAGAGAAGACCACCAAGATCCTCACCCAGCACACCGGTCTGCCGCCGCGTGCCAGTGATGGTGGTAATCCTTGGGACAAGCGTGAGCAGGCCAAGGCGGCGGCGTTTGCCCGCAACCAGCAGGCGGCCAAGGAGCGCAAGGACGCCGCGAAAGGCAAAGGGCCGAAGCCGACACGCAAGCCGGTCGTGCCGCGCTAAACATCGCTTGAGCTGAACAGAACGCCAACCTTCGGGTTGGCGTTTTGCATTTCTGGGGATGGGTTTTTGTCGTCTGCAAGATCCATCCCCCCTCACCCCAGCCCTCTCCCCCAATGGGGGCGAGGGGGAAGGGAGCAGATCTCCATGCTTTTCAAAACTTGAGTTCGACTCGAGACTTTCAAGTCGGTGTATCTCCAACATCCAACGCGGTCGGTCCCCTCTCCCCCCGGGAGAGGGCTAGGGTGAGGGGCTCTTCGCAGCAGATCTCACTACTTTTCAAAAAATGGATTCGACTCAATACTTTCAAGTCGGTGTATCTCCAACATCCAACGCGGTCAGTCCCCTCTCCCTCCGGGAGAGGGCTAGGGTGAGGGCGCTCTTCGCAACATTTACGTGCAATCAGCCCAAACCATTTCCCCGCATCGCCCGATTTTGGTGCTGTACTGCCTTAAGCATTCCGGGAAAGCGCCCAAGCCTCTGCATGGCATAAGTCTTGCGCGCTTTCGAATACGCTTAGGCTCGCAGGAGGCACGCCGTGTCGATTCATGTCGCATTGCATCACGTCACGCATTACCGCTACGACCGCGCTGTCGAACTCGGCCCGCAGATCGTTCGCCTGCGCCCGGCCGCCCACAGCCGCACGCGGATTCTGTCGTATGCGCTGAAAGTCTCGCCCGAGCAGCATTTCATCAACTGGCAGCAGGATCCGCAGGGCAATTACCTCGCGCGGCTGGTGTTCCCCGAGAAAACCAATGAGTTGCGCATCGAAGTCGATCTGCTCGCCGAGATGGCGGTGTTCAATCCGTTCGACTTCTTCCTCGAGCCCTACGCCGAGAAAATCCCCTTCGCCTACGCCGCCGATGAGCGTAAGGAATTGGCGCCGTACCTCGAAACCCTGCCGCTGACCCCCAAATTCAAAGCCTATCTGGACGCCATCGACCGCACACCGCTGCCAGCGGTGGATTTTCTGGTGGCGCTCAACCAGCGCCTGAGCGAAGACATCGGTTACCTGATCCGCATGGAGCCGGGCGTGCAAACCCCGGAGCACACCCTCGAACATGCCTCCGGCTCCTGCCGGGATTCGGCGTGGCTGCTGGTGCAACTACTGCGCAACCTTGGATTGGCCGCGCGGTTTGTCTCCGGGTATCTGATTCAACTGACCGCCGATGTGAAAAGCCTCGACGGCCCATCCGGCACTGACGTCGATTTCACTGACCTGCACGCCTGGTGCGAGGTGTATTTGCCGGGCGCGGGCTGGATCGGCCTGGATGCGACTTCCGGGCTGTTTGCCGGTGAAGGGCATATCCCGTTGGCGTGTAGTCCAGATCCGTCCTCGGCGGCACCGATCAGTGGCTTGGTCGAACCTTGCGAATGTGTGTTCAGCCACGAAATGTCGGTGGAGCGGATCTGGGAGGCGCCGCGGGTCACCAAGCCCTACACCGATGAGCAATGGCAGGCGATTCAAACGCTGGGTCGGCAGATCGATGCCGACCTGCTGGCAGACGACGTGCGCCTGACTATGGGCGGCGAGCCGACGTTCGTTTCCATCGACGATCCGGACGGCGCCGAGTGGAACACCGCCGCGTTGGGTGACGATAAACGTCGACTGTCCGCCGAACTGTTCCAGCGCATGCGCAAACACTACGCACCGAAAGGCCTGGTGCATTTCGGTCAGGGCAAGTGGTATCCCGGCGAGCAATTGCCGCGCTGGTCGCTCAATTGCTACTGGCGCCGCGACGGCGTGCCGATCTGGCACAACGACGCTTTGATCGCCGACGAGCAACAGGATTACGGCGCCAATGGCGAATTGGCGGGGCGCTTCCTCGCCAGTGTCGCCGAACGCCTGAAATTGCCTACACGTTTTGTGTTCCCGGCCTACGAAGACAACTTCTATTACCTCTGGCGCGAGGGCACATTACCCAGCAACGTCAGCGCCGAAGATTCGCGTCTGGAGGAGCCGCTGGAGCGCGCACGCCTGCGCAAAGTCTTCAGTCAGGGCCTGAACAAGGTGATCGGCCAGGTGCTGCCGCTGGCGCGCACCGCCAAGGGCGATCAATGGCAGAGCGGGCGCTGGTACCTGCGTGATGAGCACTGCCGTCTGGTCCCGGGAGATTCGCCGCTGGGTTATCGCTTGCCGTTGGGTTCGCAGCCGTGGGTGAAAGCGGCCGAGTATCCGTTTATTCATCCACAGGATCCGAATCAGGATTTTCCCGAGTTGCCGCAAACTGCGCAGCTCAATAGTCCAGGCGAAGCGGCTACGCCCGACGAACGCGTGCCAAAAATCGACGAATCCGCCGACTGGCTGACACGCACCGCGTTTTGTGCCGAAGCCCGTGAGGGGCGTTTGTACCTGTTCATGCCGCCGCTGGAGCGGCTCGAGGATTATCTGGAACTGGTCGCGGCGATCGAAGCCACCGCCGAAGAACTGCATTGCCCGGTGCTGCTGGAAGGCTATGAGCCGCCGAGCGATCCGCGCCTGAGCAACTTCCGTATCACCCCTGATCCGGGCGTGATCGAAGTCAACGTGCAACCCTCGGCCACGTGGGACGAATTGGTCGAGCGCACCGAGTTTCTGTATGAAGAGGCGCGCCAGACCCGCCTGACCACCGAGAAATTCATGATCGATGGCCGTCACACCGGTACCGGCGGCGGCAATCACTTTGTGCTCGGGGGCGCGACGCCAGCAGATTCGCCGTTCCTGCGTCGCCCGGATCTGTTGCGCAGCCTGATCAGTTACTGGCACAACCATCCTTCGCTGTCCTACCTGTTTTCCGGTTTGTTCATTGGCCCGACGTCCCAAGCGCCACGGGTTGACGAGGCGCGCAATGACGCGCTGTACGAACTGGAAATCGCTTTCGCGCAGATGCCCGAGCCGGGCGAGGAATGTGCACCGTGGCTGGTTGATCGACTGCTGCGCAATTTGCTGATCGACGTCACCGGCAACACTCACCGTGCCGAGTTCTGCATCGACAAACTGTATTCGCCGGACGGCGCCACCGGGCGTCTCGGCTTGCTGGAGTTGCGCGCCTTTGAAATGCCGCCCCATGCGCGCATGAGCCTGGCTCAGCAGTTGTTACTGCGAGCACTGGTCGCACGTTTCTGGCGTGAGCCTTATGCGCCGGCGAAACTTGCGCGTTGGGGCACTGAACTGCACGACCGTTTCCTGCTGCCGCACTTTATCGAACAGGACTTCGCCGACGTCATCGTCGAACTCAACAACGCCGGTTATCCACTGCGCGCGGAATGGTTCGCCGCGCATCTGGAGTTTCGTTTTCCCAAGGTTGGCGATTACGCCGTTAACGGTATCGAGCTCGAATTGCGTCAGGCGCTGGAGCCATGGCATGTCCTGGGCGAGGAGGGCGCGACAGGTGGCACGGTGCGTTACGTCGACTCATCGCTGGAGCGCCTGCAGGTCAAGCTCAAAGGCTTGCCGCCGCAGCGTTATCTGCTGACCTGTAATGGCATCGCCGTGCCATTGCATCCGACCGGACGCGTAGGAGAGTTCGTCGCTGGGGTGCGTTATCGCGCGTGGCAACCGGCTAACTGCTTGCAACCGACCATCCCGGTGCACGCGCCGCTGGTGTTCGACCTGCTCGACACCTGGATGGGCCGGTCACTGGGCGGTTGCCAGTACCATGTTGCCCATCCGGGCGGGCGCAATTACGAGACATTGCCAGTCAACGCCAACGAAGCCGAAAGCCGGCGTATGGCGCGGTTCTTTCGCGTCGGACACACGCCGGGGAAACTTCCTATACCGAATGTAGAAATCAGTGACGAGCTACCGATGACAATCGATTTACGACGTTTCTAAGGCCTACGCGACACGCGGATTTTTCGTCTATCCGCGCGTCATCTGCCTGCGTTAGTCTGACCGTTCCTTGCTGTCTGCCGAGCTTTCCATGCCTGACCTGCTAGACCGCTACCCGCTCACGGCGGGCACTTATCACGAACTGCTCGACGGCAGTGGCGCGGTGCGCCCGCACTGGCGGCGGCTGTTCGACCAGTTGCAGCGCAGCACCCCGGCGCAACTGGTACAGCGTCAGGCATTGCTGGCGCGGCAGATTCAGGAAAACGGTGTCACGTATAACGTCTATGCCGATCCCAAAGGCGCGGATCGGCCTTGGGAGCTGGATCTGCTGCCGCATGTGATTGCTGCAGATGAGTGGCAGCAATTGTCGGCAGGCATCGCTCAGCGTGCGCGCCTGCTCAATGCTGTGCTGGCGGACTTGTACGGCCCGCAACGGCTGATCAGCGAAGGTTTGTTGCCGGCAGAGCTGGTCTTCGGTCACAACAATTTTCTCTGGCCGTGTCAGCATATCGCGCCGCCGGAAGAGATATTTCTGCACCTGTACGCCGTGGATCTGGCACGCACGCCGGACGGGCGCTGGTGGGTCACGGCGGATCGCACACAAGCGCCGTCGGGCGCCGGCTATGCCCTGGAAAACCGCACCATCGTGTCCCGTGCCTTTCCCGAGTTGTACCGTGATCTCAAGGTGCAGCATCTGGCGGGTTTCTTCCGCGCATTGCAGGAAACCCTCGCACGACAGGCGCCGAGTGACGATGACACGCCGCTGGTGGTGCTGCTCACACCGGGGCGCTTCAACGAAAGTTATTTCGAACATTTGTATCTGGCTCGCCAGTTGGGTTACCCGCTGGTCGAGGGCGGTGACCTGACGGTGCGCGATGCCACGGTCTACCTGAAAACCCTCAGTGGTCTGCGTCGGGTGCACGCGATCATGCGCCGGCTCGATGATGATTTCTGCGATCCGCTGGAGCTGCGCACGGACTCGGCGCTCGGTGTTCCCGGTCTGCTCGAAGCGGTGCGTCAGGGCCGCGTGCTGGTGGCCAATGCATTGGGCAGTGGCGTGCTGGAGTCGCCGGGATTGCTTGGGTTTCTGCCCAGGATCAATCAATACCTGTTTGGCGAAGAACTGATCCTGCCGTCGATCGCGACGTGGTGGTGCGGTGAGTCGCCGGTATTGGCGCAAGCACTGGAAAAACTGCCCGAACTGCTGATCAAACCGGCGTTCCCCTCGCAAAGCTTCGCGCCTGTGTTCGGCCGTGATCTGAGTGAAAAACAGCGCCAGGCGCTTGCCGAGCGCATGCAGGCGCGCCCGTATGCCTATGTGGCGCAAGAGTTGGCTCAATTGTCCCACGCGCCGATCTGGCAGGCGGAAAATGGACAACTGCAACCACGGGCGATCGGCATGCGTATGTACGCCGTGGCCAGTGGTGAGGGTTATCGCGTGCTTCCCGGTGGTTTGACCCGGGTGGCCGCCGAGGCGGATGCCGAAGTGGTATCGATGCAGCGCGGCGGGGCGAGCAAGGACACTTGGGTACTTGGCGATCGTCCACCCAGCGGCGAGCAATGGAAGAGCCAGCGTAATGTCGGCGTGCACGATCTGGTGCGGCGCGATCCGTATCTACCCTCGCGAGTGGTGGAGAACCTGTTCTGGTTCGGCCGTTACTGCGAACGCTGCGACGACAGTGCGCGGCTGCTGCGGATCATGCTCGCGCGGTATGTCGATGGCGATGACCCGCAAGCGCTACAGGCGGCGGTCGACCTCGGTGAGCGGCTGACGTTGCTGCCGGACGAAGGTGAACTCCCTGAGCGCCTGTTGGCAGCGCTGCTGGGTGAGGACTGGTCGTTCAGTCTGCGCTCCAACCTGCAGCGTTTGCAGTGGGCAGCCTCGCAGGTGCGTGGCAAGCTTTCGCGCGAGAACTGGCAGGCGCTGGTGGAGTTGCAGCGCGAAGCGATGGACCTGGACACCGACGAACCCGACTTCGGCGAGCTGCTGGATTTCCTCAACCGGCTGGTGATGTCGCTGGCGGCGCTGTCCGGGTTTGCCCTCGACGACATGACCCGCGACGAAGGCTGGCGGTTTCTGATGATTGGCCGGCGCATCGAGCGACTGCAATTTCTCAGCAGCAGTCTGGCGGCATTTCTGCGTGGTGCCGGCGCATTCGATCAGGCGGGCCTGGAGTGGTTGCTGGAGTTGGGCAACAGCAGCATCACCTATCGCTCACGTTATCTGGCCGTGGCGCAATTGATTCCGGTGCTCGACCTGTTGCTGCTGGACGAGCAGAACCCGCACGCGGTGTTGTTTCAGTTGAAGCTGGTGACCCGCACGTTAAAGCGCTTGAATGATGATTTCGGTGTCCCACGGGAAGCGGGATTGCCACAGTTGGTCGAGCGTCTTGCGCGTTTTGATCTGGGATGCCTGGAGAATCCATTGTTCGGGGAGGCCAGCGTACGAGCGGCGCTCAATGGTCTGGCGGATCTGCTGCAAGAGATTGCCGATGCCAGCGGTCAGGTCTCGGATCGTCTGGCCCTGCGCCATTTCGCCCATGTCGATGACGTCAGCCAACGCACGGTGTCTGTCTGATGAATGCTCGATACCAGATTTTCCACGACACCTGTTACCACTACGACAGCCCGGTTTCCCTCGCACAGCAACTGGCGCACTTGTGGCCGCGAAAATGCGAATGGCAGCGCTGCACCGATCAGCAATTGCTGATTAGTCCGGACCCGACAGCACGGCGCGATGAGCTGGATGTGTTTGGTAATCCGTTGACCCGATTGGCCTTTGAGCGGCCGCATGACGAATTGCAGGTCAATGCACAACTCACCGTTGAAGTGCTGGCGCGGCCGGCGCTGGACTTCAATCAGTCGCCCGCGTGGGAGCTGACCCGCGATGCGCTGAGTTACAGCAGTCAGCCGTTGTCCGCTGAGTTGCTCGAAGCCTGTCGCTACCGGTTCCAGTCACCGTACGTGCATCTGAAACGCAGTTTCGTCGAATTCTCGCAAAGTTGTTTTCCGGCGGGCAGGCCGTTGCTGCTGGGCGTGCAGGACTTGATGCAGAAGATCTTCAGCGAATTCACCTTCGATGCTGAGGCGACCCAGGTGGCGACACCGCTGGTGGAGGTGCTGGAGCGACGACGCGGGGTTTGTCAGGACTTCGCTCACTTGATGCTGGCATGCGTGCGCTCGCGAGGCTTGGCAGCGCGCTACATCAGTGGTTATTTGCTGACGCAGCCGCCGCCGGGGCAGCCACGCTTGATCGGCGCCGATGCGTCGCATGCCTGGGTGTCGGTGTTTTGTCCGGTGCTGGGCTGGGTGGATTTCGATCCGACCAACAATGTGCAGCCGGCGCTGGAGCACATCACGCTGGCGTGGGGGCGGGATTTTTCCGATGTGTCACCGTTGCGCGGGGTGATTCTCGGCGGCGGCAATCATGACCCGGAAGTGCGCGTCACCGTGATGCCGCTGGATTAACGACGATCAAAAAATGTGGGAGCGAGCCTGCTCGCGAAGGCGTCAGGTCAGTCAACTTATAGGTAGCTGGTACACCGCTTTCGCGAGCAGGCTCGCTCCCACAGGGAATTCGGGTGTATTGGGGAATGGAAGGCTGTGAGGGCCGGCAGTGAAACCGCCAGCCCCGTCACAAATCCGCAGGGTCTGATTCGATCATCAAACCCGGTGGGGTTCAGGCGTCGGGCGCCTGATCTTTCGGTGTTTCAGTTGCATCAACATCATCTTCCGGTGCCACTTCACCCTCAGGGTTCAGTGCTGCTTCTTCAGCGGTTTGTTTCTTGCGCTGAAGCTTTTCCTCTTTCTTCTGTTCCTTTGCCAGGTCTCGTTGACGTTTGGCGAAGGAGTAATTGGGTTTGGCCATGGGCGTTCCTCTTGGTCGAAGGTGAGGTTGAGCGGCGCGTATTCTGCCCTGTATCGGTGCCCGGTGGTTAGCCGGGTTTTTGCTCGACCCATTTGGGCGTGACGGTCGGCTTCCAGTTATCCAGGGCATCGAGCAGTGCTTGCGGCGATTCGCTCACTTGCAGCATGTCACGGTGTGGCGCGCGAACGAAGCCTTCGCCGACGATATGGTCAAGAAAAGCAGTGAGTTTGCTGTAGAAACCGTTTACTTCCAGCAGGCCCAAAGGTTTGCCGTGGTAGCCAAGCTGGCCCCAGGTCCATACTTCGAACAATTCTTCCAGTGTACCGAGGCCGCCGGGCAGGGCGATAAACGCATCGCTCAGTTCAGCCATGCGCGCCTTGCGCGCGTGCATGCCATCGACCACTTCCAGGCGTGTCAGGCTTTTGTGGCCGATTTCCTTGTCCATCAGGCTTTGCGGGATGATGCCGATCACTTCGCCGCCGGCAGCCAGTGCCGCATCGGCAACGATGCCCATCAAACCCACGGCGCCACCGCCGTAGACCAGGGTCAGTTTACGTTCGGCCAAGGCCCGGCCAAGGGCAATGGCGGCTTCGGTGTAAGCCGGATCAGTGCCCGCATTGGCACCGCAAAATACACATACGGATTTCAGAGACATGCCTTCCTCCTGGGTCAATCCGTCACAGGGTAATGGCTGGCACGCCGTGATCCAAGGCCTAAACTTCGCGTTCAGGCGATTCAAAGGTGCCGCTGGCGCCACAGGCGTAGGCGGCGAGCAAACTGCACAACAGACCGTTAAAGAACATGACAGGCACTCCGTCTCAGTAGATGCGCCGATCATAGGGCCGGTCGGGGAATCTGGCCGTTAGATTGTGTCGATGAGTGTCATAGCCTGAAAGTTGTATACAATTTTTGACTCAAGTCATAGGAACTTGCGAAGATTTCAGGCAGTCTTTCCACCATTCGTGTTTTTGTTAACCCTGCCTTGGAGATTCACCATGTTTTCCAAAGTTGTTGCGGTATCCCTGCTGGCGTTGGCCAGCAGCCAATTGATGGCTGCTGAGTGCAAAACCACCGTTGACTCCACCGATCAGATGTCCTTCAACACCAAGGAAATCGTGATCGACAAGAGCTGCAAGACTTTCACCGTCGAACTGACCCACTCGGGCAACCTGCCGAAGAACGTCATGGGCCATAACCTGGTGATCAGCAAAGAAGCTGACATGCAGCCAATCGCCACCGCTGGCCTGGCCGCCGGTATCGACAAGAACTACCTGCCGGAAGGTGACGCGCGCATCATCGCTCACACCAAGATCATCGGCGCCAAGGAAACCGACTCGCTGACCTTTGACGTAGCGAAGATTGCTGACGGTGGCTACGGCTTCTTCTGCTCGTTCCCTGGGCACATCTCGATGATGAAAGGCACGATTACTGTTAAGTAAGCCGTTCAACCGCGTCATCGTTCTTCGCGAGCAGGCTCGCTCCCACAGGTCTTAGTTGTGCACAAATGCTGGGTCCGACAGCGAACCATGTGGGAGCGAGCCTGCTCGCGAAGGGGCCATCCGCATCAATGAAAGCAATGGCCAAAGAAAAGCCCGCTGAGGATCACTCCTCAGCGGGCTTTTTCATTCCATCAGCGCTTACGGCGCAAACGGCATCACACGTTTGTGATGGGTCTTGTTGTAAGTCGCAACGATGATGTCGAACGCTTCCTGACGCACCGGCTCGCCGTGCAGGAACGCGTCAATCTCGGCGTACGTCACACCATGGGACGCTTCGTCGGGTTTGCCCGGCGACAAATCCTCAAGGTCCGCCGTTGGCACCTTCTCGACCAGTGACTCCGGCGCACCAAAGCTGCGCGCAATCGCGCGAACCTGGTTTTTCACCAGACCGCTGAGCGGCGCCAGATCGCAGGCGCCGTCACCGAACTTGGTGAAGAAACCCATCACCGCTTCCGCCGCATGATCGGTGCCGATCACCAGACCATGCGCCGCGCCGGCGATGGTGTATTGGGCGACCATGCGCATGCGTGCCTTGGTATTGCCGAGCACAAAGTCCACCGACACCGCATGCTTGCCTTCAAACGCTGCCACTTCACTGGCCAGCGACTTCACTGCCGGGCCAATGTTGACCGTGTGGCGCTCGTCTGGAGCAATGAAGTCCACCGAGGCCTGGGCATCGTGTTCATCGAACTGGGTTTCGTACGGCAGGCGCACGGCGATGAATTTGTAGCTATTGTCGCCGGTCTGGTCGCGCAGCTCACGCATCGCGCGCTGGGCCAGCAGGCCGGCGGTCAGCGAGTCGACGCCGCCGCTGATGCCCAGCACCAGCGTCTTGAGCCCGGAATTGACCAGGCAATTCTGAATAAAGGTAATGCGCCGGGCGACTTCGGCCTGCAGAGCCTGGTAGTCGGCGAACGGCGGTTGCACCTTGAGCTGCTCAGCAATCTCACGCTGTACGGCTTGCATGAATTCACTCCTTGCTAGATAGACTGGAATCGGCAGGAACCTGGAAAACGTGTCGCAAATAGGCAACAAAATTGGGGTCTTTGCAGTGGGACTTGCCTGGCTCGTCGGAGATCTTCGCCACCGGTTGGCCGTTGCAGGCAGTCATTTTAAGCACGATGCTCATCGGTTCGACACCCGGAATGTCACAGGTGAGGTTGGTGCCGATGCCGAAGCTGACGTTGATCCGACCGTGCAGCGCGCGGAAGATCTCCAGCGACTTGGGCAGGGTCAGGCTGTCGGAGAACACCAGGGTCTTGCTCATCGGGTCGATGCCGAGCCTGTGATAGTGCGCAATGCATTTTTCGCCCCACACCACAGGATCACCGGAGTCGTGGCGCAGACCGTCGAAAAGCTTGGCGAAAAACAGGTCGAAATCGCCGAGGAACGCATCGGTGGTGATGCAATCGGTGAGCGCGATGCCCAGCAGACCACGGTACTCGCGAACCCAGCAATCGAGTGCGGCGATCTGGCTGTCGATCAGCCGTGGACCGAGTTGCTGGTGGGCCATGATCCATTCGTGGGCCATGGTGCCCAGCGGTTTCATGTCCAGTTCGCGGGACAGGTGCACGTTGCTGGTGCCGACAAAACGTCCGGGGAAATCGTGTTTGAGCACGTTCACCACTTCAGCTTGCACGCCGTACGAAAAGCGTCGACGGGTGCCGAAATCGGCGACTTGCAGTTGCGACAACTCATCGGCCGAAGCGTTGGCGGTCAGCCAGTCGAACTTGCGATAGAGCTGCTCGCGCGCCTGTTCCAGTGCGGTTTCACGGTAGCGATAGCGGTTACGCACTTCGCTGACGATCGCCAGCAATGGCACTTCATAGAGAATCACATGCAGCCACGGCCCGCGCAGACGGATGAACAACTCGCCGTTTTCGATACCAGTGTGCACATAGCGCAGGTTGAAGCGGAACAGTCCGAGGAAACGCAGGAAGTCCGGTTTGAGGAAGCTGATCCGCTCAAGGAAACTCAGTTGGTCGGCGCTCAGGCTCAGCTCGGCCAGACGCTCGATCTGATAACGGATCTCGGCCAGATACGGGCGCAGATCCTCGCTGTTACGGCAACGAAACTCCCATTCGACTTCGACGTTGGGGTAGTTGTGCAGCACCGCCTGCATCATCGTCAATTTGTAGAAGTCGGTGTCGAGCAGGTTCTGCACGATGCGATCGGCAAACACGCTCTCGCTCATAACGGGGTCTCCAGGTGCGCCGCGCCTGTGCGCGGACTCAATCAATGGCGCTAGTGGCGCATATCAGGGACGAAGATTGCCAGCAGTTTTTTAAATCACCGCAGAACCCTGGTGGGAGCGAGCCTGCTCGCGAAGGCGTCATTTCGGTCAACATTGATACTGAATATGCCGGTCTCTTCGCGAGCAGGCTCGCTCCCACATTTTTCAATCGAGTCAAATTTCCGGGCTGTCGATCTGTTCGAGCATCCACTTCACAAAATCCCGCACCTTGGGCACTTCCGCCGCATGCTCCGGGTACGCCAGGTAATAGGCATCAGTGCTGGGCATGGCATGCTCAAACGGAATGACCAGTTTGCCGTCAGCCAATTCCTCTTCCACTAGAAAACGCGGTAACAACGCCACACCACAGCCAACCTGCGCGGCGCGAATGCACATATAAAAGGTTTCGAAGCGCGGCCCATGGTAGCTGTGTTCGGTCTGGTAACCCTGACTGTCGAACCAGTCGTGCCAGGCTTGCGGGCGCGAGGCATTTTGCAGCAGGACCAGATCGGTGAGTTGTGTCGGGTCAGTAAATGGTGTGTCCGGCAGGCTGCCCGGCGCGCAGACCGGCACAAGTTCTTCGCCGAACAGTTTCAGGCATTCAGTCCCTGGCCGTGAGCCCTGACCGAAATAGAACGCCAGGTCGCTGCGCCCTTGCAGCAGATCATCTGCTTCCTGTTCATTGCACAGATCCAGGTGAATCGACGGATGGCGCAGACGCCAGCCTTTCAGGCGCGGCACCAGCCAGCGTGCGCCGAATGTCGATGGCGTAGACACGCGCAGGACTTCTGTTTCGCCGCCGTAGGAGCGCAGGTAATGCGTCGACATTTCCACTTGGGTGAGGATTTTTCGTACTTCAACCAAGTACAAATCCCCGGCCGGGGTCATCTGCAAACGCCGACGCACGCGGCGGAACAACAGGTGCTGCAGCAGCTCTTCAAGCTGTGCGACCTGTTTGCTCACCGCACTCTGGGTCAGGTTCAGTTCCTCGGCGGCGCGGGTGAAACTCAAGTGCCGGGTCACGGCCTCGAAACACTGCAGGGCGGTGATCGACGGCAAGTGGCGTTTGTTCAGCATGGCTGATCCTTTTCTTGTCTTTCTATGCCGAGCATGAATAAACGGAATGATATCTCGCGTAAAGGTCGTTTGTTGACTCGCCATTGTGACGCTACAACTAAAGGCCTGCCCGGTCGCGAAAAAGCGTCCGCACACATTCAGTTTTTTGCTTGAGGAGTGACCCATGGTTGCCGCATTGCTTGATCGTCTAGGTGTGAACCCGGCCCTTTATCAGAACGGCAAAGTGCCGGTGCATTCGCCGATCGACGGCAGCCGTATCGCTGCGGTCAACTGGGAAGGCCCGGCCGAAGTCGAGCAGCACATCAGTCGCGCAGATCATGCGTTCGAGCAATGGCGCAAGGTGCCGGCCCCGCGTCGCGGTGAGCTGGTGCGTCAGTTTGGTGAGGTGTTGCGCGAATACAAAACCGACCTCGGCGAACTGGTTTCCTGGGAGGCGGGCAAGATTACTCAGGAAGGTCTGGGTGAAGTGCAGGAGATGATCGACATCTGCGATTTCGCCGTCGGCCTGTCCCGTCAGTTGTACGGTTTGACCATCGCCTCCGAGCGCCCAGGCCACCACATGCGTGAAACCTGGCATCCGCTGGGCGTGGTCGGGGTGATCAGCGCGTTCAACTTCCCGGTTGCGGTGTGGGCGTGGAATACCACGCTGGCGCTGGTCTGCGGCAACCCGGTGGTGTGGAAACCGTCGGAGAAAACCCCGCTGACCGCACTGGCCTGTCAGGCACTATTCGACCGCGTGGTGAAGAACTTCACCGATGCCCCGGCGAACCTTTGCCAAGTGATTATTGGTGGCCGCGACGCCGGCGAAGCGCTGGTCGATGACCCGCGTGTTGCCCTGATCAGCGCCACCGGCAGCACACGCATGGGCCGCGAAGTGGCGCCGAAAGTCGCCGCACGTTTTGCCCGCAGCATCCTCGAGCTGGGCGGTAACAACGCGATGATCCTCGGCCCAAGCGCCGATCTGGACATGGCGGTACGTGCGATTCTGTTCAGCGCCGTCGGTACTGCCGGGCAGCGTTGCACCACCCTGCGTCGACTGATTGCCCATGAGTCGGTGAAGGAAGAAATCGTCACCCGTCTCAAGGCCGCCTACTCGAAAGTGCGCATCGGCAATCCGCTGGAAGGCAATCTAGTCGGTCCGCTGATCGACAAGCACAGCTTCGAAAATATGCAGGACGCGCTGGAGCAGGCGTTGAGCGAGGGTGGTCGGGTGTTCGGTGGCAAGCGTCAGCTCGAAGACCAATTCCCCAATGCCTATTACGTTTCGCCGGCCATCGTTGAAATGCCGGAGCAAAGTGATGTGGTCTGCAGCGAAACCTTCGCACCGATTCTGTATGTGGTCGGTTACAGCGATTTCCAGGAAGCGCTGCGCTTGAACAACGCGGTGCCACAAGGTTTGTCGTCGTGCATCTTCACCACCGATGTGCGCGAGGCCGAGCAGTTCATGTCGGCGGTTGGCAGCGACTGCGGCATCGCCAATGTCAACATCGGCCCGAGCGGTGCGGAAATTGGCGGCGCGTTTGGTGGCGAGAAAGAAACCGGTGGCGGGCGTGAGTCCGGCTCGGATGCATGGCGCGCATACATGCGCCGTCAGACCAACACCGTGAATTATTCGCTGGAGTTGCCGCTGGCGCAGGGCATCACATTCGATTAAGCAGCAGCGAGCCTCAAGCCCCAAGCTACAAGCAGATCGGCTTGCTGCTTGTAGCTTAAAGCTTGCAGCTGCTCCGACAGGAGCTTGGCAATGCCGTTACGCGAAGAGTGTCTGTGGGAAAAGCTCACGCCGCAAAGGCCGGATAACACCGCGCTCAAAGGCGAAGTCAAAGTCGATGTCTGCGTGATCGGCGCCGGGTTCACCGGATTGTCGGCGGCGCTGCATCTGTTGGAAAAAGGCAAAAGCGTCTGCGTGCTGGAAGCTCATCGCGCCGGTCATGGCGGTTCCGGCCGCAACGTCGGGCTGGTCAACGCCGGCATGTGGATCCCGCCGGACGAGATCGAAGCCGGTTTCGGCGAAGCGGTGGGCAGTCAGCTCAATCGTATGCTCGGGGCCGCGCCGGCGCTGGTGTTCAGCCTTGTGGATAAATACAACATCGATTGCCAGTTGCGCCGCGAAGGCACGTTGCACATGGCGCACAACGCCAAGGGTGAGGCGGATCTGCGCAGTCGTGAACAGCAATGGAAACGCCGAGGTGCGCCGGTAGAATTGCTCACCGGCAAGGCATGCGAACAGGCCACCGGCACGCAAAAAATCGCCGCTGCGTTGCTCGACGGTCGCGCTGGCACGCTCAATCCGATGGCTTACGTCACCGGGCTGGCCAACGCGGTGAAAGATCTCGGTGGGCAAATGTTCGATCATTCGCCGGTCACTCGCCTTGAGCGTCAGGGCGCGAACTGGTCAGTGCAGACCGAGCATGGTTCGGTACTGGCCGAGCAAGTGGTGATCGCTTCCAACGCCTACACCGAAGGCGACTGGACCGAACTCAAGCGCAACTTCTTTCCCGGTTACTACTATCAGGTCGCCTCGGTGCCGCTCACCGAAGACGCCGCGCAGGAAATCCTCCCGGGCGGGCAGGGCTCGTGGGATACGCGTCAGGTCCTGAGCAGCATCCGCCGCGACAAAGAAGGGCGGTTATTGCTGGGTAGCCTGGGCAACGGCAATCAGAAACCGACGTGGTTTCTCAAGGCCTGGGCCGATCGCGTGCAGCAGCACTATTTCCCCAATCTGAAGCCGGTCGAATGGGAGTGCACCTGGACCGGGCGCATCGCATTCACCCCCGATCACCTCATGCGCCTGTTCGAACCGGCGCCGGGACTGGTGGCCGTCACCGGTTATAACGGCCGGGGCGTCACGACTGGCACCGTGGTCGGCAAAGCCTTCGCCGATTACTTGTGTCACGGCGACCCTCAAGCTTTGCCGATTCCCTTTGCACCGATGCAGCCCTTGGCGGGTGTGGGCTTGCGCAGTTGTTTGTATGAGGCCGGGTTCTCGCTGTATCACGCGGGCCAGTGCCTGCGCATCGTGATTTGAGTGTTGAAATATGTTGCCGGAAGCGGCGCTTTTCGATGCAGCGACTAGCCTGTAATGGTGCGGGTTGTAGCAGTCCCGCACCAGCAGTGTGCAGTTCGGTGACGCGGGCTGTTACAGGCTGGTTGCACGTCGTTTGGCGCCGCGGTTGCAATGATGGCGCGTGCGGGTTGCGCCGGAAAAAATAATTGGTTTCACCTTCCGCGGTTTAGACGGTTGCACGCCCAATGAAAATGGGAACGAAACAGTCGAAATAACAAGAAAGCAGCGACTTTTTGAAGAATAAAAAACCGATGGCACGGCCCTTGCTCTGAGCATTCAGTGAAGTGAAGTCGCAGTGCCAACTAAAAAAAACCTTGGAGCACCACCTCATGTCCCAGACGTTTTACAAGAAAGGCTTTCTGGCCCTCGCAGTGGCTACTGCGTTGGGTGTTTCTGCGTTTGCTCAAGCTGATGTGAAAATCGGTGTAGCGGGTCCAATGACTGGCGCCAACGCGGCATTTGGCGAGCAGTACATGAAGGGTGCACAGGCAGCGGCTGACGCGGTGAACGCGGCTGGCGGTGTCAACGGGGAAAAAATCGTACTGGTCAAGGGCGATGACGCCTGCGAGCCGAAACAGGCCGTGACGGTCGCCAAGGACCTCACCAACCAGAAAGTCGCCGGCGTGGTCGGTCACTTCTGCTCCTCTTCGACCATTCCAGCGTCGGAAATCTACGACGAAGCCGGGATCATCGCGATCACCCCGGGTTCGACCAACCCGCAAGTCACCGAGCGCGGTCTCAGCGCCATGTTCCGTATGTGCGGGCGTGACGACCAGCAAGGCATTGTGGCTGGTGACTACATCGTCGACGTGCTCAAGGGCAAGAAAGTCGTCGTGCTGCACGACAAGGACACCTACGGCCAAGGCCTGGCGGATGCCACCAAGGCGCAACTGGTCAAGCGCGGCGTGACGCCTGTGTTGTACGAAGGCCTGACCCGTGGCGAAAAAGACTTTAGCACCATCGTCACCAAGATCCGTGGCGCCGGCGCCGACGTCGTCTACTTCGGCGGTCTGCACCCGGAGGCCGGCCCGCTGGTTCGCCAACTGCGTGAACAAGGCCTGAAAGACGTCAAGTTCATGTCCGATGACGGCATCGTGACTGACGAACTGGTGACCACCGCCGGTGGCCCGCAATTCACCGATGGCGTGCTGATGACCTTCGGCGCCGACCCGCGTCTGTTGCCTGAGAGCAAGACCGTAGTGGACGCATTCCGCAAGGCCGGTACCGAGCCTGAGGGCTACACCCTGTACGCCTACGCTTCGGTGCAGACCTTGGCTGCCGCGTTCAATGGCGCGAAGTCCAACAAGGGCGAAGAGGCTGCGGCCTGGCTGAAGAAAAATCCGGTGAAAACCGTGATGGGCGAAAAAACCTGGGATTCCAAGGGCGACCTGAAAGTCTCCGACTACGTGGTTTACCAGTGGGACAAGGACGGCAAATATCACCAGCTGGAAAAACAGAAGTAAGGGCTGACGCGATCAGTTAACCCACGATCCCTTTGTAGGAGTGAGCCTGCTCGCGATGACGGAGTTACAGGCAACACATGTGTTGAATGTTAAACCGCTATCGCGAGCAGGCTCACTCCTACAGGAGCGGTGGTAACTGGTAAATCGCGCTCTGACATTGCTCCGACGTAAATCTGTATTTTTCCTAGAAGAGCCGCACACCACCGGTGTGCAGGTTCTCACTGCGTGAGATTGCGTTATGGATGGTATTTTCCTGCAGCAACTGGTCAACGGCCTGACCCTCGGGTCGGTCTATGGCCTGATCGCCATCGGCTACACAATGGTCTACGGCATCATCGGCATGATCAACTTCGCCCACGGCGAGGTTTACATGATTTCTGCTTATCTGGCGGCAATCAGTCTGGCTCTGCTGGCTTACTTCGGTATCGAATCTTTCCCGCTGCTGATGCTCGGCACACTGATCTTCACCATCGTCGTCACGGCGGTGTATGGCTGGGTCATTGAACGAGTCGCCTACAAACCCCTGCGCAACTCCACCCGACTGGCACCGCTGATCAGCGCCATCGGTATTTCCCTGATCCTGCAAAACTACGCACAGATCGCACAAGGCGCCAAACAACAGGGCGTGCCAACCCTGCTGAGCGGTGCGTGGCGCGTCGACATCGGCACGGGCTTCGTGCAACTGACCTACACCAAAGTCTTCATTCTGGTGGCCGCATTCGTCGGCATGGGCCTGCTGACCTACATCATCAAGTACACCAAGCTCGGACGCATGTGCCGTGCGACCCAGCAAGACCGCAAGATGGCTTCGATCCTCGGCATCAATACCGATCGGGTCATTTCCTATGTGTTCATCATCGGTGCAGCCATGGCGGCGCTGGCCGGCGTGCTGATCACCATGAACTACGGCACTTTCGACTTCTATGCCGGCTTCATTATCGGCATCAAGGCGTTCACCGCGGCGGTGCTAGGCGGGATCGGTTCACTGCCCGGAGCAATGCTCGGCGGGATCATCCTCGGCATTTCCGAGTCGCTGTTCTCCGGTCTGGTCAACTCCGACTACAAAGACGTGTTCAGCTTCTCGCTGCTCGTACTTGTTCTGGTCTTCCGGCCGCAGGGCCTGTTGGGCCGTCCTCTTGTGTCGAAGGTGTAAGCGATGTCTTCAACCACTCAAAAATCCATCGATATCAAAAAAAGCCTGGTTGAGGCGATTCTTGCCGGCCTGATTGCCCTGATCGTTTTCGGCCCGATTGTCGGCGTGGTGCTCGAGGGTTACAGCTTCAACCTCGAGCCGACCCGTGTGGCCTGGATCATCGGCATTGTCATGATTGGCCGCTTTGCCCTCAGCCTGTTCCTGCAAACGCCCAAGGGCCTGAAAATTCTCGACGGATTCGAGAGCACCGGCTCTGGTGTGCACGTGCTGCCTGCCGATCACAAATCCTCGCTGCGCTGGATCATCCCGCTGCTGATTGTGCTGGCCGTCATCGTGCCGTTTGTCTCCAACTCCTATCTGCTGGGCGTGGTCATCCTCGGGTTGATCTATGTGCTGCTGGGGCTGGGGCTGAACATTGTGGTCGGTCTGGCCGGTCTGCTCGACCTTGGTTATGTGGCGTTCTACGCCATCGGTGCCTACGGTCTGGCGCTCGGTTATCAGTATCTCGGTCTGGGTTTCTGGACGGTGTTGCCGCTGGCGGCGATCACCGCTGGGCTGGCCGGCTGCATCCTCGGCTTCCCGGTGTTGCGTCTGCACGGCGACTATCTGGCAATCGTGACTCTGGGCTTTGGTGAAATCATTCGCCTGGTCCTCAACAACTGGTTGTCGCTGACCGGCGGCCCGAACGGCATGCCGGCGCCACTGCCGACGTTCTTCGGTCTGGAGTTCGGCAAACGGGCGAAGGATGGCGGGGTGCCGTTTCACGAGTTTTTCGGCATCGCCTACAACCCGGACGTGAAGTACTACTTCATCTACGCGGTACTTTTCCTCGTGGTGCTGGCCGTGCTGTACATCAAGCATCGTCTGGTGAAGATGCCGGTCGGCCGCGCTTGGGAAGCTCTGCGTGAAGATGAAATCGCCTGCCGCTCGATGGGCCTCAACCACGTGCTGGTCAAGCTCTCGGCGTTCACCATCGGTGCGTCGACCGCAGGTCTGGCCGGGGTGTTCTTCGCCACCTACCAAGGCTTCGTCAACCCGACCTCGTTCACCTTCTTCGAATCGGCGCTGATCCTCGCCATCGTCGTCCTCGGCGGCATGGGCTCGACCATCGGTGTGGTAATCGCCGCGTTTGTGTTGACCGTCGCCCCGGAATTGCTGCGCGGCTTCGCCGAATATCGCGTGCTGCTGTTCGGCATCCTGATGGTGTTGATGATGATCTGGCGACCACGCGGGCTGATTCGCATCAGCCGTACCGGGGTCACTCCACGCAAAGGTGCCATTCACTATGAGAGGACTGCGCCATGAGTGAAGTCGTACTCTCTGTTGAAAAACTGATGATGCATTTCGGTGGCATCAAGGCCTTGAGTGATGTCAGCCTGAAGGTCAAACGCAACTCGATCTTCGCCTTGATCGGCCCCAACGGCGCCGGCAAGACCACGGTGTTCAACTGCCTGACCGGGTTCTACAAGGCTTCCGGCGGCAAGATCGAACTCAACGTACGCGGCCAGCAGACCAACGTCATCCAGTTGCTGGGCGAGTCGTTCAAGCCGACGGATTTTGTCTCACCGAAATCTTTCCTCAGCCGCATGTACTACAAGATGTTCGGCGGCACGCACCTGGTAAACCGTGCTGGCCTGGCGCGGACATTCCAGAACATTCGCCTGTTCAAGGAAATGTCGGTGCTGGAAAACCTGTTGGTGGCCCAGCACATGTGGGTCAACCGCAACATGCTCGCCGGTATTCTCAACACCAAGGGCTACCGCAAGGCGGAGAGCGACGCGCTGGACGTGGCGTTCTACTGGCTGGAGGTGGTCGATCTGGTCGACTGCGCCAACCGTCTCGCCGGTGAGCTCTCGTACGGCCAGCAACGCCGTCTGGAGATCGCCCGGGCCATGTGCACGCGGCCGCAGATCATCTGCCTCGACGAACCGGCCGCCGGCCTCAACCCTCAGGAAACCGAAGCGCTCAGCGCGATGATCCGGCTGCTGCGCGACGAGCACGATCTGACCGTGGTGCTGATCGAACACGACATGGGCATGGTTATGAGCATTTCCGACCACATCGTGGTGCTGGACCACGGCATCGTCATCGCCGAAGGCGGGCCTGAAGCCATTCGCAACGACCCGAAAGTGATTGCCGCCTACCTGGGCGCCGACGAAGAGGAGCTGGTATGACCCAACCGATCCTCGAACTCAAAGATCTCGATGTCTTTTATGGCCCGATCCAGGCGCTCAAAGGTGTTTCACTGCAGATCAACGAAGGGGAAACCGTCAGCCTGATCGGCTCCAACGGTGCCGGTAAATCAACGTTGCTGATGTCGATCTTCGGTCAGCCACGGGCGGCGAGCGGGCAGATTCTCTATCAAGGCGTCGACATTACCCACAAGTCTTCGCACTACATCGCCTCCAACGGCATTGCGCAGTCGCCGGAAGGGCGGCGGGTATTCCCCGACATGACCGTCGAGGAAAACCTGCTGATGGGCACGATCCCGATTGGCGACAAGTACGCCAAAGAGGACATGCAGCGTATGTTTACGTTGTTTCCACGGCTGGAAGAGCGACGTAACCAACGGGCGATGACCATGTCTGGTGGTGAACAGCAAATGCTCGCCATTGCCCGGGCGTTGATGAGCCGACCAAAGTTGTTGCTGCTCGATGAGCCGAGCCTGGGGTTGGCGCCGATTGTGGTGAAGCAGATTTTCGCGACCCTGCGGGAATTGGCGAAAACCGGCATGACCATCTTCCTGGTCGAGCAGAACGCCAACCATGCGCTGAAGCTGTCTGACCGGGCGTATGTGATGGTCAACGGCGAGATTCGCCTGACGGGCACGGGTAAAGAGTTGCTGGTGAATGAGGAGGTGCGTAACGCCTATCTGGGCGGGCACTGATTCCTCGACGTTATGCACAGCCCCGGCGACGCAAGTCCCGGGGCTTTTTTATATCCTAAATTCACCGCAAACCCCTGTAGGAGTGAGCCTGCTCGCGATCGCGGTTTCCCATTCGCCATCACCGGTGACTGATATACCGCTATCGCGAGCAGGCTCACTCCTACAGTTGATCTGCGCCGGATTTCAGAATTGTGGAAAACAAATTCCCCAAGCTGCCAAAGCGCGACATATAGACGCTGCAAATGGCTGTTTTTCCACAGTTTTGACTTGTGCCCGGTTACTGTGGAGCTGGCTGTGAATAACGTGGGTGTATCTGGCTGCGCGCCACGTAAACCGTGGCCTGCAAGCGTGTGGTTGTTTTTTGGTCAGTCGTTTTTGCGGGGGTTGAAGTCTTCGTTGTCAACCTTTTTATAGAGGCGCCAGTAGCAGCGATTACCGGTTGACAAGCCTGTGGATAAGTCTGTGATTAAACTCTGGAAAGACTGCGCTGAGGGCCGTAATTACTGGCCTCGCGCAATCACTGTGCTGACTGACCAGTCGTGCAGAATGCCATCTCCCGCACATCCGCCACTTCAGGGTCAAGCAAAAAACTTTCTATTTCCCCCGCAAAGCCTTGTGTGGCGCGGCTTTGCGCGTTTGCACTTGCCCCCGGAAACTGTGGAAGGGACTGTGGATAACATGCGTGCACATGGCTACAGGCCACGGTGGCTATGGTGTTGGTGCGGTTGGTCGTTTTTTGTACAGCTTGTGGGTGTTGCCCGTGAATGCGCGGGCGGGCATGCTGCCTGCTGATTTTCTATTCCAAGGGCTGCCCCGGCGGCCGAAGCAAGGAGAACACGATGTCCAACACCCTGTTTATCACCGGCGCAACTTCCGGATTTGGTGAAGCCTGTGCCCGCCGTTTTGCCGAGGCAGGCTGGAAACTGGTGCTGACCGGTCGTCGTGAAGAACGCCTCAATGCGTTGTGTGCTGAATTGTCGAAGCAGACAGAAGTGCATGGCCTGGTGCTCGATGTGCGTGATCGCAAAGCGATGGAAGAGGCGATTGCCAATCTGCCGCCATCGTTCGCCAAGCTGCGCGGCCTGATCAACAACGCCGGTCTGGCATTGGGCGTGGACCCGGCACCGAAGTGCGATCTGGACGATTGGGACACCATGGTCGACACCAACGTCAAAGGCCTGATGTACGCAACCCGCCTGCTGCTGCCGCGCCTGATCGCCCATGGTCGTGGCGCTGGCATCGTCAACCTTGGCTCCATTGCCGGCAATTATCCGTACCCGGGCAGCCACGTGTATGGCGCGACCAAGGCGTTCGTTAAACAGTTCTCGCTGAACCTGCGTTGCGACTTGCAGGGTACCGGTGTGCGGGTCAGCAATATTGAGCCGGGGCTGTGCGAAAGCGAGTTCTCGCTGGTGCGTTTCGCTGGCGATCAGGAGCGTTACAACGCGACTTACGCCGGTGCCGAGCCGATCCAGCCGCAGGACATCGCCGAGACGATTTTCTGGGTGATGAATGCGCCGGCGCATATCAACATCAACAGCCTGGAATTGATGCCGGTGAGTCAGACCTGGGCGGGTTTTGCCATCGAGCGGAACAAGGCTTAAGACCGCGCGGAAGCCATTCGCGAGCAGGCTCGCTCCCACATTGGAATGCATTGCAATGTGGGAGCGAGCCTGCTCGCGAAGGCGGCAAATCGGCCAAAACACGGCGATAAGGTAAACTCCCCTCGTAACAACCCGACCGCACCCCGCGGTTTTCAAGGTTTTTCGAGGAGTCAAAGTGAGTAACCGAGGTGAGCAGGCACTGCTCAAACAATCGACCATTCTGATGTTGGCGGTGGCGATTGCCGGGATCGTCACCGGTTTTGTTTCAGGTTCGCAATCCATCCTGTTCGATGGTTTTTTCTCGCTGATCGCAACGTTCATCAAAGTCCTGATGCTGATCACTGCCAAGCTGATCGCCAAGCAAAGCAACCACCGCTTCCAGTTCGGTTTCTGGCATCTGGAACCGATGGTGCTGCTGATTGAGGGCAGCTTCCTGATGCTGATCGCGATCTACGCGTTTCTCAACGGCGTGTTCGGCATCATCAACGGTGGCCGCGACATCGAGTTGGGGCTGGTGATCATTTATGCCGCGGTGTTTACCGTGGTCGAATTCGCCTACTTCTTCTACGTCCGGCAGCGCAATCGCAGGCTCAAATCCAGCCTGATCCAGTTCGACAACATCAGTTGGCTGGTGGACGCGATGCTGTCCGTGGGCCTGTTGATCAGTTTCCTCGCGGCGCTGCTGCTCAAGTCCCAGGGTTATGGTCAGTGGGCGGTGTATGTCGACCCGTTGATCCTGATCGTGCTGGCGCTGACCATGCTGCCGCCGGCGTTCAAGATCCTTGGGCCGGCGCTGCGCGATGTCTTGGGGATCGCCCCGGACACGCTGGATGATCAGGTGCGACAGGTAATGGACGCGGCAAAAACCGAGCATGGTTTCGATGATTACGTGTCGTACGTGCAGAAGCACGGGCGGGCACGGTTTATCGAGATTCATGTGGTGTTGCCGGCGGATTATGCGCTGAGCAATGTCGGGCAGCTGGATGCGTTACGCGAAAAGATTTCGGCGAAGCTGGGCAAGCCGGATGCGGCGCGCTGGTTGACGATCAGCTTTACCGGGGACAAGAAGTGGATCGCCTAGCGACCGCGTAACGGCTAATCGTCGGATCGCCGCCCGGAGCAGGCTCACTCCTACATTTGGAATGCGTTCCCCCTGTAGGAGTGAGCCTGCTCGCGATAGCTATTTATCCATCAGCGAAGATATTCAGCCAGACCGTGGTAACAAGTCGCCAAGTGATACGGCGTAGTAGAAGGCATGTCCTTGCGACTCACCTCGCCCAATTCATCCCGGCACTCATGCCAGCCACCCGCATGCAGAAACCGCTGCTGCAACGCCTGCAACTGGCGCAGTACCACCGCTTCACTGCCCTGACGCAAGGTCAGCGCGCGCAGATATTCCGCCTGCGCCCAGATCCGCTGAGTCGAGTCGCGCGGGCGTCCATTCGTTTCCAGATCGAGCATCGCCCGCACCGCGCCGGATGACTGCACCACACCGTATTGCTCGGTGAAGGCAAACGCCCGATCCAGCGCCGCATGCAGTTTCGAACCGCGCAGCAACGCTGACGATTCCAGCAGGAAATACCATTCGAACTGATGCCCCGGCTCATACCAGTTATCCACAGCGCCGAGCGGCTTTTCCATCAACACGCCATCTTGCGGGTCGACGAACTGCTTGTGCATGGCTGTGCATAACTCCAGCAATGCCTGCTGCGTCTGGGCATCTTCGCGAACCGCCAGGGTGGCGAGGAACGCTTCGGCCAGATGCATCAACGGGTTTTGCAGCGGACCGGTTTGCAGGGTGATCCAGTCGCGCTCCAGGCACGCTTCGTACAAACCATCGCCGGTGGCAAAGCGCCGGCCAATGATTTCCAGCGCCGCATTCAGCGTCGACTCGACCAGCGAATCGCCGGACTTTGCCCAGTAATGCGCGCAGGCAAACAGGATAAAGGCGTGGGTGTAGAGGTCCTTGCGCTGATCCAGCGGCTTGCCTTGTGCATCGATGCTGTAGAACCAGCCGCCATGCTCGGCATCATGAAAGTACCGTTGCAGCGAGCGGAAAAGCGCCGCGGCGCGGACTTCAGCGTTATCCACAACCCCGATCAGACTGGAAAACAGATACAGCTGCCGCGCACAGGCCATCGCCCGATAGCGCTGCGGTGGCAGCGGCTGATGCGTGGCGTCCAGCGCCTCAAAGGGCAGCGCCATGTCGGCGTTCCAGCCCGGGCCTTGCCAGAGCGGCACGATCACGTCGACGAAGTGCTGTTGCACATCATCAAACAGGGCGGTCAATTCGGGCAGGGCGGTGGAGCGGGAAGCGTGGGGCATGGGCGGACGTCGTCACGGCTGGGGCGATTGCGCGACATGGTAGCAGAGAGACCGGCCTGAGCGATGTGGTGTCTGTCAGACCGCCTTCGCGAGCAGGCTCGCTCCCACAGTGGATTTGCAGCGTACACAAAACCTGTGGGAGCGAGCCTGCTCGCGAAAGTGGCAGTTCAGGCGATAGAAATCAGCCGGTCAGCAACCAGGCACCGGTCACTGCCGAAGCTGCTCCGGCCAACCGCACCAACGGTGCCGCCGCCTGAGGCAGGAAACGCACCACGGCATAACCCGCCGCATGCAGCGCTGCTGTCGCAGCCACGAAACCAGCTGCATACGCCCAAGGACTGCTCATGTCCGGTAGCTCCAAGCCATGCGCCACACCGTGGAACAACGCAAACGCCGCCGTCGCCACCACCGCCATCGCCAACGGCGGACGCACCGCCAGCGCCACCGCCAGACCCAACGCCAGCACAGACGCGGCAATCCCGCTTTCCAGCGCCGGCAATTCCAGCCCTTCAAAACCGAGCATGCCGCCAATCAACATGGTGCCGACAAACGTGCAAGGCAGCGCCCAACGCGCCGCGCCTTGCTGCTGCGCGGCCCACAAGCCAACAGCCACCATTGCCAGCAAATGGTCGAGGCCACCGATCGGGTGGCTGATGCCAGCAATCAAACCGCTGTCGCCATGCCCCGGATGAGCGAAGGCCAATGCCGGAGTCAGCAGCAGCGCCACAGCGCCAAGAATACGTTTGAGTGTCATGAATAAGCTTCCTTGTTGATCAGTGAATCAGGCTGCGGTCAGCAGGCCCTGGCGTTCGATGAAGGCGATGATTTGTTCAAGGCCCTGACCGGTTTTCTGGTTGCTGAACACGAACGGCTTGCCGTTGCGCATGCGTTTGGTGTCGCTGTCCATCATCTCCAGCGAGGCGCCCACCAGCGGCGCGAGGTCGATCTTGTTGATCACCAGCAGGTCGGATTTGCAGATCCCCGGGCCGCCCTTGCGCGGCAATTTGTCGCCCGCTGAGACGTCGATTACGTAGATGGTCAGGTCGGACAGTTCCGGGCTGAAGGTCGCCGAGAGGTTGTCACCGCCGGACTCCACCAGAATCAGGTCCAGTCCCGGAAAACGGCGGTTCAGTTGATCCACCGCTTCAAGGTTGATCGAGGCGTCTTCGCGGATCGCCGTGTGCGGGCAGCCACCGGTTTCCACGCCGATGATCCGCTCGGGGGCGAGGGCTTCGTTGCGCACCAGGAAATCGGCGTCTTCGCGGGTGTAGATATCGTTGGTGACCACGGCGAGGTTGTAGCGCTCGCGCAGGGCCAGACACAGGGCCAGGGTCAATGCGGTTTTGCCGGAACCGACCGGGCCGCCGATGCCGACGCGCAGAGGTTGTGTGTTCATGAATGTTTCTCCTAGGAGCGAAAGAGGCGGCTGTACTGGCGCTCGTGGGCCATGCACGCCAGGGACAGGCCGAACGCGGCGCTGCCGATGTGTTCGGGATTGATTCGGCTCGCGTCCTGCTGCGCCTGTTGCAGTAACGGCAGCAATTCGCTGGTCAGGCGCTGGGCGGCTTGCTGGCCGAGCGGCAGGGTTTTCATCAGCACGGCGAGCTGGTTTTCCAGCCAGCTCCACAGCCACGCGGCGAGCGCGTCCTGCGGGCTGATGCCCCACGCGCGTGCGGCCAGCGCCCAGCACAAGGCCAGATGCGGTTCGGTGCATTGATCGAGAAAGTCACGAGCACAGGCGTCGAGTTCCGGCAAACCGTTGAGCAGTTGCTGCAACGAATAGCCCATCTGCCGACTTTCCAGATGCAACTCGCGAGTCTCGCGGCTGGCGCGGTGGCTTTCACAGCGGATCAGCAACTCGCTCCAGTTTTCATCCGCCGCCGCTTGGCAATGGGCAAGCAACAGCGGCGCTTCAAAGCGCGACAGATTCAGCAGCAACTGATCGCTGATCCAGCGGCGGGCGTCGTCCGGGTTTTTCACCCGGCCGTTATCTACCGCCATTTCCAGGCCTTGCGAATAGCTGTAGCCGCCAATCGGCAATTGCGGACTGGCCAGGCGCAACAGCGCCCAGGCCGGATTCACAGGCGGACGCCGAACTGATGGAGTTTCGGCGCGTAGTTGAAGTCTTCGTCGCCGTGGCGTGAATGATGATGGCCGCCGCCGTAGGCGCCGTGTTCCGGCTGGAACGGCGCTTCAATGGCTTCCACCTGTGCGCCAAGCTGTTCGAGCATCGCTTTGAGGACGTAATCGTCGAGCAGACGCAGCCATCCATCGCCTACCTGCAAGGCAACGTGACGATTACCCAGGTGATAAGCCGCGCGGGTCAGTTCGAAGGCATTGGCGCAGGTGACGTGCAGCAGCTGCTCGGGGCGGGCGCAGACGCGGACGATGCGGCCGTCTTCGGCCTGCAGGCATTCGCCGTCATACAGCGGCGGCTGACCGCGCTCCAAAAACAACCCGACGTCTTCGCTCTCGGCACTGAAACAGCGCAAACGGCTTTTGCTCCGCGCTTCGAAGGTCAGGTGCAACTCGGCGGCCCAGACGGGTTGAGGGTCGATTCTGCGGTGAATCACCAGCATCGGAAAGCTTCCAGCTATGGACATTACTCTGGCTAGAGCAAGGGCCTTGCCAATTGGACGAGATGTAGGAAATCCCTGTCGGAGCGTAGTGGATGTTTCAAGATGTTGCGGGAATATGGAATGTTTTGGTGCGTGAAGATTTTTTTATGCACCAAATAGAGGCCGTGACGGCGCACCTTTGTAGGAGTGAGCCTGCTCGCGATAGCGGTGTGTCAGTCAGCAAATATGTAGCTGATAAACCGCTATCGCGAGCAGGCTCACTCCTACAGGGGACCGGATGTATCAGTAAGGAAGAGGTTGTTACTCGGTACTGCCTAGGCCCTGCCAGTGCTTGAGGCCAATAAAGATAAAGCGCAGTTGCTGGGTGATCTTCGCCTGTGGCGTGAGATGCTCCGGCAGGGCTTCGGCGGGCGGGTCGATGATGTCGGGGAGGGTGGCAAACACCGATTTGACGATCAGATCTGCCATTACGCTCAGGCCCTCGGCGTCCAGATGCTGAAGCTTGGGCATCATCGTCAGGTCAGCCGCCAGGTCGGAACTGATGTTCTCGCGCAACCGGCCGATCGCCTGACGCACCGGCAGCGAGCCGCCATATTGCTCACGGGCGAGAAACAGGAATTGCGAGCGATTGGCGCTGACCACGTCGAGGAAGATCCGCACCGAGGCATCAATAATGCCGCCCATGACGAATTCGTTGTGCCGTACCAAGCGGATGGTTTCGCGGAAGGTCTGGCCGACTTCGCTGACCAGCACCAGGCCCAGTTCGTCCATATCGGCGAAATGCCGGTAGAAACCGGTGGGCACGATCCCGGCAGTTTTCGTCACTTCGCGCAGGCTCAGGCTGCCGAATCCTCGGCCGCTTTCCATGAGGTGGCGGGCAGCGTCCATCAAGGCGTTGCGGGTCTGTTGTTTCTGTTCGGCGCGGGGCAGCATCGCAGAGTGTGTTCTTTGGCAGGACAAGCGCCGCACTCTAGCAAATCGGCTTTGTCGGCGTCGAACGGGAGGGCATGCAGCGAAGGATTTTATCGGTCCGGAAAAGTCAAAAGCCCAATCCGGGGATTGGGCTTTTTTTCGAGGCCGCCATGGGCTTAGCTCAATTTGCTGTTGCGTTCGATCACACGGTCACCACCACCTTCGGCAAGGGTTTGACCTTGTGGAGTGCGGTCGCTGCCATCAGAAGCCAGGGTTTGGCCTTGTGGGGTACGGTCGCTACCATCGGACGCCAGGGTCTGGCCTTGTGGAGTGCGTTCGGTGCCGTCAGATGCCAAGGTCTGGCCTTGTGGAGTGCGATCGCTACCGTCGGAAGCCAGAGTCTGACCTTGTGGAGTCTTGTCGTAGCCGTCCTGAACCAGACCTTTCTCTTCCAGACGATCACGGCCGCCTTCAGCCAGGGTCTGACCTTGTGGAGTGCGGTCACCACCATCAGCGGCTACGGTTTGGCTGAACACTGAGTGGCTGGATTTCACTTGCGGAGTAGCTTGGTCGGCAGCGGGCAGGGCGAAAGCAGTGCTGGCTAGCATCGACAGGGTAAGGCTGAGCAGTAATTGGCGTTTCATGATGGGTTGCTCCTTGGGAGGGCGATAAAGTGGGTACGAGGGCAATGCTACTCTCGATAAGTCGATATAAAAGTTCATAAACGCAATGGTAATAATCAACAGAATTGATTGTTCTGCCGGAAGGCTCTAGATCGCGGCTTTGCGGGCGACGGTTTTGCACCGGGGTGGGTATTTCCGACTCACTCGCGCCTCGCAAAAGTGCGGGACGCGGTAACACTGTTCGACTGATCGGTCAGAATTCGCGCGACTTTTTGCGCCTTAATCGATCTTTCGATTAAACCTGCGGCTGGTTTGCCAGTCGTAGATTTCATGAGGGCCGCTTTGGCCCGCCGTTTCAGCCGTGCGCCGCAGTCTTTGCGTGCGGTCGTGATCAGGAGCTTTGTGCATGACGCGCACTGGAAAAATCTTCAGCTGGACTTTCGCCATCCTCGTGCTGCTACTGGCCGTGCTGGTGTTGATCATCGTGTTCTTCGACTGGAACCGGATCAAACCGCCGCTCAACGCCAAAGTCTCGGAAGAACTGCACCGACCGTTTGCCATCAATGGCAACCTCGCGGTGATCTGGCAGCGCGAGCCGGACGAGGGCGGCTGGCGCGCCTGGGTGCCATGGCCGCACGTGGTTGCCGAGGATTTGAGCCTGGGTAACCCGGACTGGTCGAAGAAGCCGCAGATGGTCACGCTCAAACGCGTTGAGCTGCGTATCTCGCCGCTGGCATTGCTGGCGCAACGCGTGGTGATTCCGCGCATTGACCTGACCGAACCGAACGCCGAGTTGCAGCGTCTGGCCGACGGCCGCGCTAACTGGACGTTCAAGTTCGATCCGAAGGATCCGAACGCTGAGCCGTCGAATTGGGTGGTCGACATCGGCGCCATCGGTTTCGACAAGGGCCACGTTACCCTTGACGACCAGACCCTTAAGACCAATCTCGATGTGCTGATCGATCCGCTGGGCAAGCCGATTCCCTATAGCGATATCGTCGGTGCCAAAGCGGCGAAAACCGCGCAGGACAAGGGCGGCTCACCGCAGGATTATGCGTTTGCCTTGAAGGTCAAAGGCCAATACCACGGCCAGAACCTCACAGGCCAAGGCAAGATCGGCGGGTTGCTCGCCTTGCAGGACGCGAGCAAGCCGTTCCCGTTGCAGGCCCAGGCGAAGATCGGCGACACCAGCATCGAACTGGCCGGCACGCTGACTGATCCGCTGAATCTCGGCGCCCTCGATCTGCGGCTGAAACTGGCCGGCGCCAGCCTCGGCAATCTTTATCCGCTGACCGGCGTGACCCTGCCGGACACACCGCCGTACGCCACCGACGGCCATTTGATTGCCAAGCTGCACGATGAGGCCGGGGCGAAATTCACTTATGAGCAGTTCAACGGCAAGATCGGCAGCAGTGACATTCATGGCGACCTGACCTACGTCGCCAGCCAGCCACGGCCAAAGCTCAGCGGCGCGTTGCTCTCCAATCAACTGCTGTTCGCCGACCTCGCGCCACTGATCGGCGCCGACTCCAATGACAAGCAAAAGGCTCGCGGCGGCGAGAGCAAACAACCGGCGGATAAAGTGCTGCCGGTCGAAGAGTTCAAGACTGATCGCTGGCGCGCGATGGACGCTGACGTCGAGTTCACCGGCAAGCGCATCGTCCACAGCGAGAAACTGCCGTTCAACGATCTTTATACCCACCTGAAACTCAACGACGGCGAGCTGAGCCTGGAGCCGCTGCGCTTTGGTGTAGCAGGCGGCAATCTTGATGCGCAAATCCGCCTCAATGGTCGCACCGAGCCGTTGGAAGGCCGGGCGAAACTGACGGCGCGCCGCTTCAAGCTCAAGGAATTGTTCCCGACCTTTGAACCGATGAAGACCAGTTTCGGTGAGCTCAATGGCGACGCTGATATCACGGGGCGCGGCAACTCGGTGGCCAAGTTGCTGGGCGGCGCCAACGGCAAATTGAAGATGCTGATCAACGACGGCGCGATCAGCCGTGAGCTGATGGAACTGGCCGGGCTCAACGTCGGCAACTATGTGGTCGGCAAGATCTTTGGCGACAAGGAAGTGAAGATCAACTGCGCAGCGGCAGACTTCGACATCAAGACCGGTCTGGCGACCACGCAGCTGTTTGTCTTCGATACCGAGAACGCGATCATCTATATCGACGGCACGGCGAACATGGCCACCGAGCAACTCGACCTGACGGTGACCCCGGAATCCAAGGGCTGGCGGTTGATTTCCTTGCGTTCGCCGCTGTATGTACGCGGCAAATTCATCAAGCCGGATGCCGGCGTGAAGGCCGTGCCGCTGATGTTGCGCGGGGCGGGGATGGTTGCGCTGGGTGTGATCGCTGCGCCGGCGGCGGGGCTGTTGGCGCTGGTGGCACCGAGTGGCGGTGAGCCGAATCAGTGTGCGCCGTTGTTGGAGCAGATGAAGGCGGGCAAGGCGCCGGTTACCGTCAAACCCACTAAATAGTCGGTGCCCAAAAGGGCCCCTTCGCGAGCAGGCTCGCTCCCACTTTGAAATGCATTCCAATGTGGGAGCGAGCCTGCTCGCGAAGGCGGTTTTGAAGGGTTACAGGTCGTTCAGGATGTCAGCCATGTCATCGGCATGCTCTTCTTCCTGCGCCAGGATATCTTCGAAGATACGCCGCGTAGTCGGGTCTTTTTCGCCGATGTACTGGATGATTTCGCGATAGCTGTCGATGGCGATCCGCTCGGCAACGAGGTCTTCGTAGACCATCTCTTTGAGGGTGTTGCCGGCCACGTATTGCGCGTGGGACATCTTCGACAGCATGTCGGGGTTGAACTCGGGCTCGCCACCCAATTGCACAATGCGCTCGGCCAGACGGTCAGCGTGCTGGGCTTCCTGGGTGGCGTGTTCGAGAAACTCTTCGGCGGCCACATGGGCTTTCACACCATTGGCCATGAAGTAGTGGCGCTTGTAGCGCAACACGCAGACCAGTTCGGTGGCCAGCGATTCATTGAGCAAGCGCAGCACCTCTTCACGGTCGGCGCTGTAGCCCTCGGTGACGGCGCCGTTCTCGACGTGTTGGCGCGCACGTTCGCGCAAGGTTTGAACATCTGACAGATGCAGGTCGTCGCTCATTTCGATCTCCTGGAGGCTAATCCGATTGTCGCCACGTTCTGCGGACGCGGTCGCTACCTAAGCTGTGAGTCGTGAGCGTTGCAAAAAGTTTTATCGGTTTACGCAACCCCAGTAGGAGCTGCCGAAGGCTGCGATCTTGGCGCCAGCCCGGACAAAACTGCTTCCTCGCGCAACCAGGCAAAAAACGCCCGCACCGGCGGATGCCGCTCGCGCCCCGGTACACACAACGCGCTGTACCCGGCGCCATCAACTTGAACCTGACCCATGAACGGCACCAGCAAGCCACTGGCAACGCTCTCCGACACCAGAATATTGCTCGCCAGTACCAGCCCTTGCCCGGCGATCGCCGCTTGCAGGGCGTAGTGCTCTTCATCGTATTCGCGGATGGCTGGCTGCTGGTTCAACCAGTTTTCGCCAGCCTTCGTGCACCACGCTTCCCAGCCATGGGCGTAAAGCTTGGAGTTGTGCCAGCGCACGCTGATCAACGTCGGTGTGCGCCGCGCGGCCAGCGCTACTTGCTCGGGCGAGCCGTATACGCCGAATGATTCATCGAACAGGCACAGACCATAGAGGTTCGGGTATTCGTCGAGGCTATAACGCAGAACCAGATCGACACTGGCGTCCTGATGCAGATCGATGACCTCGCAATGGGTATCGAGGCGCACGTTGATGTTCGGATGCTGCGCATAAAACCGCCCGAGGCGCGGCACCAGCCACAGCGCCGCAAATGCCGCGGTCGTCGAGAGCGTCAGTGTGCTGGCGTTGCGCTGCGGGCGCAGGGTATCGACGCTTTGCGCCACCTCCAGCAGCGCGCCATGCAAGCTGCGAAATAGGCGCTCGCCGCCCTCGGTCAGACGCACCTGACGCGGCAGGCGCTCGAACAGCGCGACGCCGAGCCAGTCTTCCAGCGAACGAATCTGGTGCGAAATCGCTGTCGGCGT
This sequence comes from Pseudomonas sp. MC6, assembly GCF_054790575.1. Lineage (NCBI taxonomy): Bacteria > Pseudomonadati > Pseudomonadota > Gammaproteobacteria > Pseudomonadales > Pseudomonadaceae > Pseudomonas > Pseudomonas sp. MC6. The sequence goes on along the minus strand of NZ_CP186504.1, from coordinate 4,377,566 downwards.
GACCGACAGTTCTTCGGCGGCAGCCTTGAAACTCAGCAACCGTGATGCCGATTCAAAGGCGCGCAGGGCGGTGAGTGGCAGCGAGGCAAACATTGATATCTCCATGGATGAAATCAATTCATCCAGACTGACTTTTGCTCATTTGAGGCTTAGGCGTGTCGCCTGCAATCTGCGACGACACAGCAACCAAAGTCTAGTCTCAAGGAGTTTCAGATGAGCAAAATTCTTGCGGTCCATGCCAGCCCCCGTGGCGACCGTTCGCACTCGCGGCGGCTGGCGGAAAGCTTTCTCAGTGCCTGGCAGGTGCGTCATCCACAGGCGCAAGTGACCCGCCGCGAGGTCGGGCGGGCCATGATTCCGGCGGTAAACGAAGCCTTTGTCGCTGCCGCGTTTTATCCCGAGCCTGATGCACGGCCACTGTCGATGCAGGCCGATCTGGCCCTGAGCGATCAACTGGTCGGCGAGTTGTTCGACCACGACCTGCTGCTGATTTCCACGCCGATGTACAACTTCAGCGTACCCAGCGGCCTCAAGGCCTGGGTAGATCAGATCGTGCGCCTGGGTCTGACCTTCGATCACACGCTGGACAACGGTGTCGCCCAGTACACGCCTTTGTTGCAGGGCAAGAAAGCCTTGATCGTCACCAGTCGCGGCGGTTTCGGTTTTGGTCCGGGTGGTGAGCTGGAGGCCTTGAATCACGCCGATCCATGGCTGCGCACGGCGCTGGGGTTCGTCGGCATCAACGACGTCAGCGTGGTTGCGGCCGAGGGCGAAGAGTCCGCCGAGCGCACCTTCGCGGTATCGGTGGCCGAGGCGGAGCAGCGTTTGCTCAACCTTGCCCGGGAGTTCTAGGTGGCCTGGCTGTTCCTGCTGATCGCCGCCGGGTTTGAAGTGACCTTCGCTATGGGCATGAAGTACGCCGAAGGCTTCACCCGGCTCTGGCCTTCGTTGATTACGGTGGTTGCGGCGGTTGGCGGGATCTACTTCCTCACGTTGGCGATGCGCGAGTTGCCGGTCAGCATCGCCTATCCGATCTGGACGGCGATTGGCTCACTGGGCACGGTGTTCCTCGGGTTTGCGTTGCTCGGCGAGAGCCTGACCCTGGTCAAACTGCTGTCAGTCGGGCTTATTGTGGCGGGAGTCGTGGGCCTGAAGTAGGCTGGTGGTTGAGTTGTCATCATCAGGGAGGATGCTTGGCGGGCGTTTTGCACGCCTTGCATCCACTCACCGACCACAAGGATGTTTGCCCATGTCGACGCGTTATCCATTGGTGCTGGTGCCCGGAATGCTCGGGTTTATCCGGCTGGTGCTCTATCCGTACTGGTACGGCATCATCAAGGCATTGCGCCGTGGTGGTGCGACGGTGATTGCGGTGCAGGTGTCGCCGCTGCATTCGACTGAGGTGCGTGGCGAGCAGTTGCTCGCGCGGATCGATGAGATCTTGCGTGAGACAGGGGCGCAAAAGGTCAACCTGTTCGGCCACAGTCAGGGCTCGCTGACGGCACGGTATGCCGCGGCGAAACGGCCGGATCTGGTGGCCTCGGTGACATCGGTGGCCGGGCCGAATCATGGTTCGGAACTGGCGGATTATCTGGAAAAAAATTATCCGGCCGACAGCGCCAAGGGCCGACTGCTTGAGGCGTTGCTACGGTTTGTCGGCTGGCTGATGGCGCTACTGGAAACCGGTTATCGCGGGCCGAAATTGCCGGTGGATATCCACGCCTCGCACCAATCGCTGACCACTGAGGGCGTGGCGCTGTTCAATCAACGTTATCCGCGGGGCCTGCCTGAAACGTGGGGCGGGCATGGGCCGGAAGAGGTTAACGGCGTGCGTTATTACTCGTGGTCGGGGACGTTGCAGCCGGGCAAGACCGATCGTGGCGGTAATCTGTTTGACGGTACCAATCGCAGCTGTCGCTTGTTTGCGAAAACCTTTGTCCGTGAGCCGGGGCAGTGCGATGGGATGGTCGGGCGGTATAGCTCGCATCTGGGCACGGTGATTGGCGATGACTATCCGCTGGATCACTTCGACATCGTCAATCAGTCGCTGGGGCTGGTCGGTAAAGGAGCGGATCCGGTGCGGCTGTTTGTCGAGCATGCGGCGCGGCTTGAGGCTGCAGGCGTTTAGGATCAAAAGATCGCAGCCTTCGGCAGCTCCTACAGGTTCGGTGTCGAACACAAATTTTGTGAACGCCCCGAACTCATGTAGGAGCTGCCGCAGGCTGCGATCTTTTCTATCAGGCAACGCTGATCCGGCGGCCTAACACGGTTGTCCAACGCTCGGAAAGAATCACCCCGGCCAACGTCAACAACCCACCCACCAGGTGATACATCGCCAACTGCTCCTTCAACACCACCGCCGCGATCAGCGCGGTAATCAACGGCAGCAAGTTAAAGAACAACGTCGTGCGGCTCGGCCCCAGACGCTGCACTGCCTGCATCCACGCCAGCGGCGCGAGCATCGATGCCAACAGGCACGCATACAGCACCAGCGGAATGTTCTGCAGAGTCAAACCGGTCTTCGGCGAAGCGGCATACAACGGAAACAACACGACAATCGCCACCAGCACCTGCAAATACAGCAACACCAGCGGCGGCAGGCGCAGCTGCCATTTTTTCAGCAAGGTGCTGTAGATCGCATAGGCCAGTGTGGCGATCAACATCATCGCATCACCCATGTTCACGCCGTGCTGCAGCAACGCGCCGAGGCTGCCGGACGACACCACCACCAGCACACCGGCAAACGACAACACGGCACCGACCAACGCACCGGTAGTCAGGCGCTGTCCAAGGCTGATGATCGCCATGGCCAGCGACATCAACGGCATCAGCGACAGGATGATGCCCATGTTGGTCGCCGTGGTCAGCGTCGCAGCGAAATAGGCGAGGCTCTGATACACCGCCATGCCGAGTACGCCGAGAATGAAAATCTTGCCCAGGTTCGGGCGGATCTGCGGCCAGTGCGCGATCACCGCTTTGAGCATGAATGGGGTGAACAGCAAACCGGCGAGCAGCCAGCGATAGAAACCGATCTCGGCGGGAAAAATTGCCCCGACCGCCAGTTTGTTGATCACGGTATTGCCGGCCCAGATAAAAATCGCCAGCAGCGGAAACGCGTATTGCATGAGTCGAAACCAGTACGTTGATGAAGGCAATTATCCCTTGTCTGGATCCAAGCCTATACTGCGAACCGGACAACCTGCCTCTGCAACCGGACAGCATGAACAGCAAACACATCGATCTGCTGGATTTCAGCGAACTGCCATCGGCGGTGTACTTCCGCTACGCCGACTTCAACGCCCATGAATACGCTGCGCCGCATCGGCATCCGTGGGGCACGCTGGAGTACGCCGCTCATGGCGTGCTGCATATGGACGTCGACGGCAGCCGTTTCATGTCGCCGCCGCAGTACGCGGTGTGGGTGCCACCGCAGGTCGAGCACAGCTTTTACAGTCATCAGCCGGTCAACTATCGCGCGGTGTGTCTTGATCCCAAGGTCTGCGCCGAACTGCCGAAACGCGCCTGCACCCTGGCGATCAGCGACATCCTCAAGGCGATTCTCAAAGACTTCGCCGCCCGCGACGTGAAGATTCCCGAACGGGATGCCGATCAGCGTCTGGCGCAGGTGCTGGTCGATCAATTGCAGCAGGCACCGGTGCATGAGTGTTATCTGCCGTACGCGAGCAGTCCGGGGTTGCTGGCAATCCTCGAAACCTTGCAGGCGGAACCGGGCAACAATCAGCCGTTGGGACATTGGGCGCTGCAGGTGCATGTCAGTGAGCGCACGCTGGCGCGGCAATTTGTGCGTGAACTGGGGATGAGTTTCGGCGAGTGGCGTCAGCGCCTGCGTTACCTCGCTGCCATCGAGGCATTGGAGACTTCACGCAGTGTGCAGGAAATCGCTTTCGATCTCGGTTACAGCAGCGGCTCGGCATTCATCGCCATGTTCGCCCGGCAGGCGGGGTGTACGCCGGAGCAGTATCGCCGCAGCCATCTGGAAGGGAGGAAGGTGTAACAGGATTTGGCTACACTCCAGCAGAGGCCGCCCCCCTCGGTGCGGCGCCAAGGAGAAAACTCCATGAAGATGTTGCGTGTGCCGTTGTTGATGATTGGTTTGCTCCTGTGTTCCCAGGGTTTCGCCGCCACGGCGCAACAGAACAAGATGACCACCTGCAATGCCGATGCGACCGCCAAGAGTCTGAAAGGCGATGAGCGCAAAACCTTCATGAGCACCTGCCTCAAGGCAGCGCCAGCGGCCAACGATGCCAAGGCCCTGACCCCGCAGCAGCAGAAAATGAAGACCTGCAACGCCGATGCCGCCACCAAAGCCCTGACCGGTGATGCGCGCAAGACGTTCATGAGTGATTGCCTGAAGAAAAAATAACCTGGTTCTGTGGGGTGACTGGTTTAGGCGTTCGCTTGAGATTTGCCCTCACCCTAACCCTCTCCCAGAGGGGGAGGGGACTGACCGCGGTGTTTTCAGATATCCATCGACCTGAACTATCCGGCCGATTCTGAATTCAATACAGCACTGGCAGGTCACCGGATTTCTTCGCCATTCCTTGATCGGTCCCCTCTCCCTCCGGGAGAGGGCTAGGGTGAGGGCTGGATCTCAAGCCGTGCAGCAAAACCCGAAACACCGCATATACCTAGTGCTCCCCCGGGAACGCTGGCAGACTGCCAATCCTTTTACGCCGTTCGTTTTGAGGCTGTATGCCAACGTTTTCTGAGCGTCATGTAGTGTTCTGGGTCAGTTGCATCATCATTTTCGGCGGTTTGCTGCTGGTGCTGCCGCTGCGCTTGTTGCCCAGTCTGTTGGCCGGTTTGCTGGTCTATGAGCTGGTCAACATGCTCACTCCGCAACTGCAACGGCTGATCGAAGGCCGCCGCGCGCGCTGGCTGGCGGTGGCGTTGCTCGGCACGCTGGTGGTGAGTGTGCTGGCGCTGATCTTCGCCGGCGCGATCAGTTTTCTCCTGCACGAAGCAGAAAATCCCGGCGCTTCCCTCGATAAATTCATGGGTGTGGTCGACCGCGCGCGTGGGCAATTGCCGCCGTTCATCGACGCCTACCTGCCGGCCAGTGCTGCGGAATTTCGCGTGGCGATCGGCGAGTGGATGAGCAAGCACTTGTCCGACCTGCAACTGGTCGGCAAGGACGCGGCGCACATGTTCGTGACATTGCTGATCGGCATGGTCCTCGGCGCGATCATCGCCTTGCAGCGCATCCCCGACGTGACCAAACGCAAACCGTTGGCCGCCGCGCTGTTCGACCGTTTGCACCTGCTGGTGCAGGCGTTCCGCAACATCGTCTTTGCGCAGATCAAGATTTCCTTGCTCAACACCTTCTTCACCGGGATCTTCCTCGCGGTGATCCTGCCGATGTTCGGCATCAAGCTGCCGCTGACCAAAACCCTGATCGTGCTGACCTTCCTGCTCGGCCTGTTGCCGGTGATCGGCAATCTGATGTCGAACACGCTGATCACCATCGTCGGCTTGTCGCTGTCGATCTGGGTGGCATTGGCGGCGCTGGGTTATCTGATTTTTATCCACAAGCTCGAATACTTTCTCAACGCGCGGATTGTTGGCGGGCAGATCAGTGCCAAGTCGTGGGAGTTGCTGCTGGCGATGCTGGTGTTCGAGGCCGCGTTTGGCCTGCCGGGGGTGGTGGCGGGGCCGATTTATTACGCGTATCTGAAGAGTGAGTTGAAGCTGGGCGGGATGGTTTAACAGCAGCTTCGAGTTGCAAGCTTCAAGCTACAAGTAAAAGCGGAAGCGAGAGCGCAGTGGCTCTTGCTTTTGCTCTTACTTACCGCTTGCAGCTTAAAGCTTGCAGCTGCCGTTAAACGCCGTAGCGTTTCATGGCTTCAATCGCCAAGCCGCTACCAATGCTGCCGAAGATGTTGCCTTCAACATGTCGCGCATTCGGCAGCATCGCCGAGACGCTGTTGCGCAGCGCCGGAATCCCGCTCGAACCGCCGGTGAAGAACACCGTATCGACCTGATTCACTGCCACACCGGCATCGTTCAACAGCTGGGTAACACTGCCACGCACCCGCTCCAGCAGCGCATCAATCGCCGATTCGAACAGCGCACGGGTCAGTTCCACGCTCAGCCCGGCTTCGATCCGATCCAGTGGCACATGGCGGCTGTCGGTGTGGGTCAATTGAATCTTGGTTTCTTCAACCTCCATCGCCAACCAGTGGCCGGCGCGCTGTTCGATCAATTTGAACAGACGATCGATGCCGCCAGTGTCTTCGATGTCGTAGCGCATGCTGCCCAGCGCCAGGCTGGATTTCTGCGAGTACACCGAGTTGATGGTGTGCCAGGTCGCCAGGTTCATATGGTGGCTGGTCGGCATGTAGGCGCCGCTTTTCATACGGCTGCCGTAGCCGAACAGCGGCATCAGGCCTTGCAGGCTCAACTGTTTGTCGAAGTCGGTACCGCCGATGTGTACGCCGCCGGTGGCGAGGATGTCGTCGTGACGGTTATCGAGGCCACGACGCTCCGGCGACAGACGCACCAGCGAGAAGTCGGAGGTACCACCGCCGATGTCGACGATCAGTACCAACTCTTCTTTCTCGATGGTCGACTCGTAGTCGAAGGCCGCCGCAATCGGTTCGTACTGGAAGGAGACTTCCTTGAAACCGATCTTCCTGGCTACGTCGACCAAGGTGTCTTCGGCTTCCTGGTCCGCCAGCGGATCGTCATCGACGAAGAACACCGGACGACCAAGCACCACTTGCTCGAATTCCCGACCGGCGGCGGTCTCGGCGCGGCTTTTCAGTTGACCGATGAACAGGCCGAGCAAGTCCTTGAACGGCATCGCGGTGCCGAGCACGCTGGTGTCGTGCTTGATCAGCTTGGAACCGAGCAGGCTTTTCAGCGAGCGCATCAGGCGGCCTTCGTAGCCTTCAAGGTACTCGTGCAGGGCCAGACGACCGTACACCGGGCGGCGTTCCTCGATGTTGAAGAAGACCACCGACGGCAGGGTGATCTTGTCGTCTTCCAGCGCGATCATCGTTTCCATGCCGGGGCGCAGCCAGCCGACGGTGGAGTTGGACGTGCCGAAGTCGATGCCGCAGGCACGGGCTGGAGAGGCGTCTTTCATGTCTTTCGGTTCCGGTCAAAAAAACGGCCGCGCAGTGTATGTCAGTGCGCGCCAGATTCGAAGGCCGGTCATCTGCTATTTCACGACTAAACTGGTTGAAAATCGCAGCTTTGCCCCAAACTTGCTGGCATGGGCCGGCAGAACCACCGGCGGTCGCAAGAACCGCCGTCCACTGCCGATAAACTTCTGCTGCGCCACCCGGTCACAACCTTGAGATCGGTCAACCTGGCACGCGCGAATCGGCGCATGCTGGCATCGGCGCGAAATCGATAACGGATGGTGATTCCTTCAATGGACTTCAAAGACTATTACAAGATACTCGGCGTGGAGCCGACAGCAGACGACAAGGCAATCAAGGCTGCCTATCGCAAGCTGGCGCGTAAATACCACCCCGATGTCAGCAAGGAAAAGGACGCCGAGGCCAAATTCAAAGATGCCTCGGAAGCCTATGAAGCGCTGAAAAGCGCCGACAAACGCGCCGAATACGACGAACTGCGCCGCTACGGCCAGCACGGTCAACCGTTCCAGGGGCCACCGGGCTGGCAGAGCCGTGGCGGCTTTGGCGGCGGCGGTGGCGACACCGGTGACTTTTCGGACTTCTTCAGTTCGATCTTCGGCAATCGCGGCCCCGGTTTCGGTGGCGGTGAAGGTCGGCAACAACGCAGTGCTGGGCGCCGAGGGCAAGACGTGGAAATGGAACTGCCGATCTTCCTCGAGGAGACGCTGTCGAACGAGTCGAAGAAAGTCACCTTCCAGGTGCCGCAATACAACGCCAACGGCCAGCACGTCAGCAATACCAGCAAGAGCCTGAACGTGAAGATCCCGGCGGGCGTGACCGACGGCGAGCGCATCCGCCTCAAAGGCCAGGGCGCACCGGGCGTCGGTGGCGGGGCGAATGGCGACCTGTACCTGACCATTCGTTTTGCGCCGCACCCGAAATTCGATGTCGAAGGCGAAAACCTCATCATCACTTTGCCGCTGGCTCCGTGGGAGCTGGCGCTGGGAGCGGAAGTGGCGGTGCCGACGCTGACCGGCAAGATCAATCTCAAGGTGCCGGCCGGCAGTCAGAACGGCCAGCGCATGCGCGCCAAAGGTCATGGCTTGAAAAACAAGGCCGGCGAGCGCGGTTATCTGTTTGTGCAACTCAAAGCGGTGATGCCGAAAGCGGCCGACGACGAGGTCAAGGCGCTGTGGCAGGAACTGGCCAAGAAAGCCGCCTTCAACCCACGCGAGAACTTCTGAATTCGACGACGGAGTAGCCCATCATGAGCAGCCCCCTGATCGTTCAACTGGACCTGGCAGAATTCTGTGAGGCGGCCGATTTGTCGGACGTCTACGTGATCGAAATCGTCGAACACGGCATCCTCGAACCTCAGGGCGCGCAGCCCCGGGAATGGCGCTTCACCGATTACGAATTAGCCTTGGCCAAGCGTGCGGCGAAGTTGCGCCGTGATCTGGAGCTGGAGTGGGAAGGTGTTGCACTGGCGCTGGATCTGCTGGAAGAGGTGCGCGAGTTGCGTGCCGAGAACCTTATGTTGCGGCAGCGGTTGGGGCGGCTGGTGGTCGAGTAGACAGTCTGAAGGTTTGTGTGGGGGGTGATCTGGCCCTATCGCGAGCAGGCTCACTCCTACAATGGATCGGTGTACGCAGGTTCCTGTAGGAGTGAGCCTGCTCGCGATGAACGATAACGCGGAGTTTCTGACTCAACACTGAAAAGGCCCCGAAGGGCCTTTTTTTGTGCTCAGAACAGGAAATACCGCTGCGCCATTGGCAATGTTTCCGCCGGCTCACACCACAGCAGCACACCATCAGCCTTGACCTGATACGTCTGCGGATCGACATCGATGTCCGGCAGATAATCGTTGTGAATCAGGTCGGTTTTCTGCACATCACGGCAACCTTTGACCACGGCGATTTTCTTCTTCAGCCCCAATGCTTCCGGCAACCCGGCTTCCTGCGCGGCCTGGCTGATAAAGGTCAGGCTGGTCGCATGCAGCGAGCCACCGTAACTGGCGAACATCGGACGGTAGTGCACCGGTTGCGGCGTCGGGATCGAGGCGTTGGCATCGCCCATCAGGCTGGCGGCAATCGCGCCGCCCTTGAGGATCAGCGTCGGTTTCACGCCAAAGAAAGCCGGGCGCCACAGCACCAGATCCGCCCATTTCCCCACTTCCACCGAACCGACTTCATGGCTGATGCCATGGGTGATCGCCGGGTTGATCGTGTACTTGGCGATGTAGCGTTTGGCGCGGAAGTTGTCATTGCCTGCGCCATCATGCGGCAGCGGGCCGCGCTGCTTTTTCATCTTGTCGGCGGTCTGCCAGGTGCGCGTGATGACTTCGCCGACACGGCCCATGGCCTGGCTGTCGGAGCTGATCATCGAGAACGCGCCGAGGTCATGAAGGATGTCTTCGGCGGCAATCGTTTCGCGGCGGATGCGGCTTTCGGCGAAGGCGACGTCTTCGGCAATGCTCGGGTCGAGGTGGTGGCAGACCATCAGCATGTCGAGGTGTTCGTCGATGGTGTTGCGGGTGAACGGCCGGGTCGGGTTGGTCGAACTCGGCAGCACGTTAGGGAAGCCGCAAGCCTTGATGATGTCCGGTGCGTGACCGCCACCGGCACCTTCGGTGTGATAGGTGTGAATGGTGCGGCCTTTGAATGCGCCGAGGGTGGTTTCGACGAAACCGGACTCGTTGAGGGTGTCGGTGTGGATCGCCACCTGCACATCGAACTGATCGGCGACGCTCAGGCAGTTATCGATGCTTGCTGGCGTGGTGCCCCAGTCTTCGTGCAGCTTGAGGCCGATGGCGCCGGCCTTGACCTGCTCGATCAGCGGCTCCGGCAGGCTGGCGTTGCCCTTGCCAGTGAGGCCGATGTTCATCGGGAACGCATCGGCGGCCTGAAGCATGCGTGCCAGGTGCCAAGGTCCGGAGGTGCAGGTGGTGGCGTTGGTGCCGGTGGCGGGGCCGGTGCCGCCGCCGATCATGGTGGTGACGCCGCTCATCAGCGCCTCTTCGATCTGCTGCGGGCAAATGAAATGGATGTGCGTGTCGATGCCGCCAGCGGTGAGGATCATGCCTTCACCGGCGATCACTTCGGTGCCGGCACCGATGGCGATGGTCACGTTGGGCTGCACGTCGGGGTTGCCGGCCTTGCCGATGGCGGCGATGCGACCGTCCTTGAGGCCGACGTCGGCTTTGACGATGCCCCAATGGTCGATGATCAGCGCGTTGGTGATCAGCGTGTCGACGACTTCGGCCGCCAGCAGTTGGCTCTGGCCCTGGCCGTCGCGGATCACTTTGCCGCCACCGAATTTCACTTCTTCGCCGTAGGTGGTGAAGTCTTGTTCGACTTCGATCCACAGTTCGGTGTCGGCCAGGCGCACCTTGTCGCCGACGGTGGGGCCGAACATGTCGGCGTAGGCTTGTCTGGAGATTTTCATGCAGCGTCCTTCAGGAAAATAGTGGTGAGCCATCGACCCTCACCCTAGCCCTCTCCCAGAGGGAGAGGGGACTGTACGCGGTGAGGCTGCTATCGGTGATCGGCTCCCTCTCCCTCGGGAGAGGGCTGGGGTGAGGGGCCGCGGTGCACGCAGATATCAGAGGTCCCCCATGATTCGTCCGGCAAACCCGAATACCCGCCGCTTTCCGGCGTAATCCACCAACTCAACCTCACGGCTTTGCCCCGGCTCAAAGCGCACGGCGGTGCCCGCCGGAATATTCAGACGCATGCCCCGGCTCGCCGCGCGATCAAAGGTCAGCGCGTCGTTGGTTTCGAAAAAGTGATAGTGCGAACCGACCTGAATCGGCCGGTCGCCGCTGTTGGCGACTTTCAGGCTGAGGGTGCGACGGCCGACGTTGAGTTCGATGTCGCCGGGCTGGATCTGGTATTCGCCAGGAATCATCACTGGGCTCCTTGCAGAATCTTGTAATAGAGGGCGGTCGGCCGATAAGTGCCGGTCGGGTCGCAGGCGTAATCAGGAATCTGGCCCGCACGGGTGTAACCCAGCGCCTTGTAGAAATCCTCGGCGGGCGAGCCGGCCTCGGTGTCGAGGTAAAGCATGCCGCGCTTGTGTTTGGGCGCTTCGAGTTCCAGCGCACTCATCAATTGCTGACCGAGACCGCGACGCCGTGCGTGTTCGCGCACCAGCAGCTTCTGCACTTCGGCGCGATTGAGGCCGTTGGCTTTCTGGCACAACCCGAGCTGCACACTGGCCAGCACTTGTTCGTCCTTGACCACCACCCAGAGCAGCACGCTGCCCTTGTTGACGTTGTCCTGCACCTCATCGAAATAAGCGCGCGCCTGCGCGGCATCGAGATCGGCCATAAAGCCGACACTGGCGCCGTAACCCACGGCATCGAGCAGCAGGTCGATCAGGCCCTGACGGTAATGCGCAAAACTTTCCGCGTTGACGCGGCGCAGCTGGGCGGCGTTCATCGGTGTCACTCCTTGTTGGCGTCAGGCGGCTCCGCGCCAGGGTTGAGGGTCAGTTGCATGAAGGTCAGGTCGAGCCAGCGGCCGAACTTGGTGCCGACTTGCGGCATTTGCCCGGTGATGCTGAAACCGGCGCGCTCGTGCAGGCGAATCGAGGCAGCGTTGCCGCTTTCAATGGCGGCGACCATCACGTGCTTGTCGCAGGTCTTCGCCCGTTCGATCAGCACAGTCATCAGTTGCGGGCCGAGGCCGTTGCCGCGCTGATCGCTGCGCACGTAGACCGAGTGCTCGACGGTGTGACGGAAACCGTCGAACGGCCGCCAGTCACCGAAGGAAGCGTAGCCGAGCACACTGTTGTCGGCGTCGACGATCACCAGAATCGGATAGGCCTGGGCCTGACGCGCGCTGAACCACGCCTGGCGGTTGCCGAGGTCGACGGCTTGTTCATTCCAGATCGCCGTGGTGTTGAACACGGCGTCGTTGTAGATGTCACGGATCGCCGGCAGGTCGGCGTGAACGGCATCGCGAATGGAGTAAGTCATGACGCGGCCTCAGACGATCGGTTGGTGAACGGTGACCAGTTTGGTGCCGTCGGGGAACGTCGCTTCGACCTGGATTTCCGGGATCATTTCCGCGATGCCTTCCATCACTTGTTCGCGGCTGAGCAGGGTAGTGCCGAAGTGCATCAGCTCGGCGACGGTCTGGCCGTCACGCGCGCCTTCGAGCAGTGCGGCGGAGATGTAGGCCATGGCTTCCGGGTAATTGAGTTTCACGCCGCGCGCCAAACGCCGCTCGGCGACGAGGCCGGCGGTGAAGATCAGCAGCTTGTCTTTTTCGCGTGGGGTCAGGTCCATTGTGGGGTTCCATCAGGGCAGATTTGTGAGGTTCTTGCCGGTGTGGGGTGCCAGTTGGAGCAGCCCCTCACCCTAGCCCTCTCCCGAAGGAGAGGGGACTGATCTCGGTTGTTTTCAATGGCCGGTTCAGTCAGCGGTATTCGTTCAGTCAGTTGAATTCATTTCAAGCGACTCGGTCAGGCTCCCTCTCCCTCCGGGAGAGGGCGGGGGGTGAGGGTTGCTTTCAGGTGTTCCATATTCTCGGTGACACCGCCTCGCGATCCAGAAGCACCGGACGCAGCAAGCGCCATAAATCGATGAGCCAGGCCCGTGCGAGCAACGCTTCACTGGCCAGACAACGGGCAACCAAAAGTCCCGGCAATTGCGTCAAATCCCCGCGAACCTGGTTATCCAGCGAACGACAACGCTCCAGCAATTCAGCATCAATTTCACCGGTGACCAACAACGTCGCAAACACCGGATTGCCATCCAGGCCAATCGGCGAATCAAGCAAACCGTCATCACCGACAATGCGCTGGCGTTCATGCCAGAGCAATCGACCATCACGGCGAATATCCAGATGCGCCTGAAAATGCCCACGGTCGAAACGCTCGCCACTGGCCGGGCGACCCAGCGCCACCACATCCCAGTAAAACAGCCGTGCATCACCCTCAAGTTCAATCGAAGTGCTCAGCTCAGCCTGCGCGGCGCTATAGACGATGGTCTCCTGCGGCAGCCATTCCAGCGTCGCCCCGGCCGCCACTTTCAAGTCGAGCTTCTGATAAGCCGGCCCACCGGCGCGATACCATTTGGCCGCGCCGGGGCTGGTGATCTGCGCCCAGGCGTCCTGTTCGACGCGGGCGCTGATGTCCAGTCGATCACCGCCGGCAATCCCGCCCGGCGGGTGGACGATGATGTGCTGACAGACTTCAGGGCCTTCGGCATACAGGTGCTTTTGCACCCGCAGCGGCCCGAGGTGTCGGCGCATGACCGGACGCGTGCAATCGCCGAAGCGGGCATAAGCGAGTTCCAGCGCGGCGTGCCAGCTCGGGGTAAACAGGGCAGGTGCAACAGTCGAATTCATGGTGTGTAATTATCGTTAGGAAGCTACAGATTAATTCGTTGTACTAGATCGTTACCAGCCCGCGTACACCCTCGGCCTCCATATTTTCACCGCGCCCCTGCTGGACGATCTCGCCCCGGGACATCACCAGATACTGATCGGCCAGTTCCGCGGCGAAATCGTAGAACTGCTCGACCAGCAAAATCGCCATATCACCGCGCGCCGCGAGTTTCTTGATTACCGCGCCGATCTCCTTGATCACCGAAGGTTGAATGCCTTCGGTAGGCTCGTCGAGGATCAATAAACGCGGACGACTGGCCAATGCGCGACCAATCGCCAACTGCTGTTGCTGACCACCGGAGAGGTCACCGCCGCGACGCTGCTTCATTTGTAGCAGCACCGGGAACAATTCGTAGATGAAACCTGGGACTTCCTTGGCTTCACTGCCGGGAAAACGCGACAAACCCATCAGCAGATTCTCTTCCACGGTCAGGCGGCCGAAGATTTCCCGGCCCTGTGGCACGTAGGCAATCCCGGCGTGAACACGCTGGTGTGGCTTGAACGTGGTGATCGGTTTGCCTTCCCAATTGACTGCGCCTTCTTTGGCCGGCAGCAGGCCCATCAGGCATTTGAGCAGGGTGGTTTTGCCGACACCGTTACGGCCGAGCAGGCAGGTGACTTCGCCGACTTTCACGTCGAACGAAAGGCCACGCAGGATGTGGCTACCGCCGTAGTACTGGTGCAGCTTGTCGACTTGCAGCATGTTCAAATTCCTTAAAATTCACCCAAATCCCTGTGGGAGCGAGCTTGCTCGCGAATGCGGTTGACCTGTCACTGAGATGTCGGATGTGCTGCCGTCTTCGCGAGCAAGCTCGCTCCCACAGTGACTTTGTTTGCAGTTCAGCGGCCGAGGTAGACCTCGATCACACGCTCGTTTTCCTGCACTTGTTCCAGTGAGCCTTCCGCCAGAACACTGCCCTGATGCAACACGGTGACGTGGTCAGCAATCGAGCCGACAAAGCCCATGTCATGCTCCACCACCATCAACGAATGCTTGCCCGCCAGGCTCTTGAACAGTTCAGCGGTGAACTCGGTTTCCGCATCGGTCATGCCCGCCACCGGCTCATCGAGCAGGAGCAATTGCGGGTCCTGCATCAGCAACATGCCGATCTCGAGAAACTGCTTCTGACCGTGGGACAACAGCCCGGCCTGACGATTGACCGAGGTGGTCAGGCGAATCGTCTCCAGCACTTCGCTGATTCGATCTTTTTGCTCGCCGCTCAAGCGCGCACGCAAACTGGCCCACACCGACTTGTCGGTTTTCTGCGCCAGTTCAAGGTTTTCAAACACGCTCAGCGCTTCGAACACCGTCGGCTTCTGAAACTTGCGACCGATGCCGGCCTGGGCAATCTGCACTTCGCTCATCTGCGTCAGATCCAGGGTTTCACCGAACCAGGCCTTGCCGTGACTCGGCCGGGTCTTGCCGGTGATCACGTCCATCAGCGTGGTTTTACCCGCGCCGTTAGGGCCGATGATGCAGCGCAATTCGCCGACGCCGATGTACAGGTTGAGATTGTTCAGCGCACGAAAGCCATCGAAGCTGACGCTGATGTCTTCCAGGGTGAGGATCGTGCCGTGACGGATATCCAGCCCCGGTCCGACCCGCTGGCCAAGGCCGATGGAGTCGCGGCTGGTGCCGGCGTCCTTGTTCGGTTCGACGGGAAAGAAGGCCGGTTCCAGCATGAATTCAGCGCTCGCTGTGACTCTCATTGTTCACCTCGTTTCTTCAGCAGGCCGATCACACCTTTAGGCAAGTACAGCGTGACGACGATGAACAGCGCGCCGAGAAAGAACAGCCAATATTCCGGGAAGGCCACGGTGAACCAACTCTTCATGCCGTTGACCACACCGGCACCGAGCAGCGGGCCGATCAAGGTGCCACGACCGCCAAGGGCCACCCAGACCGCCGCTTCAATCGAGTTGGTTGGCGACATTTCGCTCGGGTTGATGATGCCCACTTGCGGCACGTACAACGCACCGGCCAGACCACACAACACCGCGCTTAACACCCACACGAACAACTTGAAACCGCGCGGATCGTAGCCGCAGAACATCAAGCGGTTTTCCGCATCACGAAGTGCCGTCAGCACACGACCGAACTTGCTCTGCGCCAGGCGCCAGCCGATGAACAGACTCGCCACCAGCAACAACACTGTGGCCAGAAACAACACCGCGCGGGTGCCCGGATCGGTGATGCCGAAACCGAGGATCGTGCGGAAATTGGTGAAGCCGTTGTTGCCGCCAAACCCGGTCTCGTTGCGGAAAAACAAGAGCATGCCGGCGAAGGTCAAGGCCTGGGTCATGATCGAGAAATACACGCCTTTGATTCGCGAACGGAAGGCGAAGAAACCGAAGACCAGCGCCAGCAATCCCGGTGCCAGCACCACCAGACACATCGCCCAGACGAAGCTGCTGGTGCCGGTCCAGTACCACGGCAGTTCGCTCCATGACAGGAAGGTCATGAACGCCGGTAGACCATCGCCGGCAGCCTGACGCATCAGGTACATGCCCATCGCATAACCACCGAGGGCGAAGAACAGGCCGTGACCCAGCGACAGCAAACCGGCGTAACCCCAGACCAGATCCAGCGCCAAAGCGACGATGGCGTAACAGAGGATTTTGCCGACCAGCGTCAGCGTGTACGCCGAGATGTGCAGCGCATTGTCGGGCGACAACAACGACAGCAGCGGCAGGGCGATCAGCAGAGCGAGGATTACTGCGCCGACCGCAATCGTGACTTTCGGCCCGGCCTTTTGTGTCGCGGTAACAAGCAGAGGCTGGTTCATCAGTCGATCACCCGTCCTTTCAGTGCGAAGAGGCCTTGCGGACGTTTCTGGATAAACAGAATGATCAGCGCGAGGATCAGGATCTTGCCGAGCACCGCACCGATCTGCGGTTCAAGAATCTTGTTGGCGATACCGAGGCCGAACGCCGCGAGCACGCTGCCGGCCAACTGGCCAACACCGCCAAGCACCACCACCAGGAACGAGTCGATGATGTAGCTCTGACCGAGGTCCGGGCCGACGTTGCCGATCTGGCTCAGCGCCACACCGCCGAGACCGGCAATGCCCGAGCCGAGGCCGAAGGCGAGCATGTCGACACGACCGGTCGGCACGCCACAGCAGGCGGCCATGTTGCGGTTCTGTGTGACGGCGCGGACGTTGAGGCCCAGACGCGTTTTGTTCAGCAGCAGCCAGGTCAGCACAACGACGAACAGTGCGAACGCGATGATCACGATGCGGTTGTATGGCAGAACCAGATTTGGCAAAACCTGAATCCCGCCGGACAGCCATGCCGGGTTGGCCACTTCAACGTTCTGCGCGCCGAACAACAGGCGCACCAGTTGAATCAGCATCAGGCTGATGCCCCAGGTGGCGAGCAGGGTTTCCAGTGGGCGGCCGTAGAGGTGACGAATCACCGTGCGCTCCAGCGCCATGCCGATCGCCGCTGTGACGAAGAACGCCACCGGCAAGGCAATCAACGGATAAAACTCAATCGCTTGCGGTGCGTAGCGCTGGAACATCAACTGCACCACGTACGTCGAGTAGGCACCGAGCATCAGCATCTCGCCGTGAGCCATGTTGATCACGCCGAGCAGGCCGAACGTGATTGCCAGACCGAGCGCTGCCAACAGCAGAATCGAACCGAGCGACATGCCGCTGAACGCCTGGCCGAGGATCTCGCCGACCAGCAGTTTGCGTTTGACTTGGGCGAGGCTGGTTTCGGCCGCCGTGCGTACGCCGGCATCGGCTTCGACGCCGGGTTCGACCAAACCTTCGAGGCGCGTGCGCGCCAGTGGATCGCCGGTTTCGCCAAGCAATCGCACCGCCGCGAGTCGTACGGCCGGATTAGTGTCGACCAGTTGCAGATTGGCCAGCGCCAGGCTCAGTGCGGCATGGACGCTTTCATCTTTTTCGCCAGCGAGTTGCTGGTCGAGGAATTTCAGCTGCGCGGGTTTCGCGCTTTTCTGCAATTGCTGCGCGGCAGTCAGACGGATTTTGGCGTCGGCGGCGAGCAATTGATGGCTGGCCATGGCGGTGTCGATCAGACCCCGCAGGCGATTGTTCAGGCGCAGGGTTTTGGGTTGGCCGTCGATGGTCAGCTCGCCTTGTTGCAGGGCGTTGAGCAATTCGATACGGGCCGGATCGGGCTGCGCGGCCCAGGTTTCCAACAGTTTGGCTTGCTGCACGGGATTGGCCGCGACGAAGTCTTCGGCATCACCGGCGTGGGCCAGCATTGGCAGCAACAGTGCGATGGCTATGAGAAAGCGGTGTATGGCAGTGGGCATTAGTGGTGTTTCCTTTCTTGCGGTGGCCGATGGAGCGGTGTCCGGCTGTGAATCCGCCCCTCACCCTAACCCTCTCCCAAAGGGAGAGGGGACTGACCGAGTTGTCAGGGCATCCAACATCGACCTGACATTCCTGCGTCGAACTCAGGTTCTGAAAGCCGTAGAGATCTGCTCCCTTCCCCCTCGCCCCCCCTGGGGGAGAGGGTTGGGGGGAGGGGGAAAAGATCTCCGCCCCAGCCCAAAATCCAAGTCAAACTCAGTTGCTCTTCACCGCATAATCCGGCTTCTTGTCGTTGCCCTGAATGAACGGGCTCCACGGTTGCGCGCGGATCGGCCCTTCGGTCTGCCATACAACGTTGAACTGACCATCAGCCTGAATCTCGCCGATCATCACCGGTTTGTGCAGGTGGTGATTGGTCTTGTCCATGGTCAGCGTGTAACCGGACGGCGCGGCAAAGGTCTGGCCGGCGAGGGCTTCGCGGACTTTGTCGACGTCGGTGGATTTGGCTTTTTCCACCGCCTGCGCCCACATATGAATGCCGACATAAGTGGCTTCCATCGGGTCGTTGGTCACGGCTTTATCGGCGCCCGGCAGGTTGTGTTTCTTCGCATAGGCCTTCCAGTCAGCGACGAATTTCTTGTTCTGCGGGTTCTCTACCGACTCGAAGTAGTTCCACGCCGCGAGGTTACCCACCAGCGGTTTGGTGTCGATGCCGCGCAGTTCTTCTTCGCCGACCGAGAACGCCACAACCGGCACGTCGGTGGCTTTCAGACCCTGGTTGGCCAGCTCTTTATAGAACGGCACGTTGGAATCGCCGTTGACCGTCGAGATGACCGCAGTCTTGCCACCGGCGGAGAATTTCTTGATGTTGGCAACAATGGTCTGATAGTCGCTGTGACCGAACGGCGTGTACACCTCTTCGATGTCCTTGTCGGCGACACCTTTGGAATGCAGGAACGAGCGCAGGATCTTGTTGGTGGTGCGTGGGTAGACGTAGTCGGTGCCGAGCAGGAAGTAGCGCTTGGCGCTGCCACCTTCTTCGCTCATCAGATATTCAACCGCCGGGATCGCCTGCTGGTTCGGCGCGGCGCCGGTGTAGAAGACGTTCGGCGACATCTCTTCGCCTTCGTATTGCACCGGGTAGAACAGCAGGCCGTTGAGCTCTTCGAACACCGGCAACACCGATTTACGCGACACGGAGGTCCAGCAGCCGAACACCACGGCAACCTTGTCCTGAGTCAGCAACTGCCGGCCTTTCTCGGCGAACAGCGGCCAGTTCGATGCCGGGTCGACAACGACTGGCTCGAGCATCTTGCCGTTGACGCCGCCCTTGGCGTTGATCTCGTCGATGGTCATCAGCGCCATGTCTTTGAGCGACGTTTCGGAGATCGCCATGGTGCCGGACAACGAATGCAGAATCCCGACCTTGATGGTCTCGGCGGCCTGGACAGTCCAGGTCATGCCCATCGCGGCAATCGATGCCGTGAGTGTGAAAGCCTTGATCAAACTGCGACGCTTCATTGTGCGATCTCCATGAACGTTTGAAGTTTTTCTGGTTGGCAGATGCGGACGACTGAAGGGTGTTTTGCAAGGGCTGTGCCCGGTCGGGAATGGGCAGGGAAATGTCGTGTTAGAGCGGTTGCGCCGCAGTAGCGCGCACCAGTAAGGCACAGAGTGCGGGTGTTGGTGCGTAGAGTTGCGCCAGATTGGGGCGCGTCTGTGTTGGCAGATGAGGATACATAAACGATAAACATGTACCACGGTCCGGCAGACCTGGGGGACCACACTCATTCGATCGTTATCCCGATTATTTTTCGCAGGATGCTTATGATGAATGACGTGTCAGGCCAGATCGGCCGCACTGCAATACCTTCCCGCAAATTCAGGCTGCCTTCCCTGAGTCCCGCGTTCCTCACCGAGGAGGATGCAGCCTATTGGGTCCATACCCGTATTCCCCTGAAGCCGGACAGGGAATATGGCAGCGTGATTCTGCTGCGTCCGGATGGACGCTTTGTCGCCACCGTACCCATTCCGGGAGAGGTCACCCGCTTCGATTTCGGCACCATTATCGAAGTCGATGCTGCAGGGCAATACGTGCACCCTCGTGGATACAGATGTGTGGCGAATCTGCATTGCCATGCGCCTCTGTACGAGGATGTTCGCAAGAACAATCCGCGTCAGGATGAAAGGCTGGTGAGGCTGTTCATCAATTTTTTCTCCGATCTGGATTTCGTCGCGGATGTGGCCGCGCGGGATTTTTTTCGCAGCGCGTACCTTTCTGGACCCGATGGAACATTGCTCAAGTATTCATCGAGCGGTTCGAAAGAGGAGTTCAGTTACTACCTCTGGCGCAAGGCCGGCTCGCCGTCGGGTAATCCGGTGGGGACTTATGACGTAATGAGCATCATCAACAAACTGGCGTCTGTAGGTGAGCTTAAAGTTATCGTTTCGAACGCAGATTGGGGGCATTCCGTTGGCCAAGTGCCGCCGGACTGGAAAGCGGGCCAGGCATTTTCCAGTGGCAGAGTGACCGAATTACCGCTGATGACCCGCGTCTGCGTGAATGCCGAGCGCGCCGTGCTCGCGGCATTGAAATCCAGAGGTGCGCAGACCGCCGGACTGATACTGAAAAAACTCATCAGCGAAGAATATGTTGCGACCCATGCGCGTCAGACCGGGTTGCCTGCCTGGGATGCCGAGCACCTGTTTCCGTTGGATGCCAAAGGACAATTGCAACTGCCGCGGGGCTATCGGCTAGAAGGTTTTTACTTCGCTTCGCAACCCGATCCCAAACAGTTTCCGCCTACGCAGCCGTGGCTCTACGAAAACTTCTTCAGCCCGCATGACCTGGCCGTGGCGATCGCAGCCTTTGCGCGTAATCAGCATTTGGCAAAGGTCGGGCGCGGCTTGGCGCTGTACATGCAGGCGCCGGACTTTGCCATGTTGAAATATACGTTCAGCGGCAGTCCGATCGAAGCAGCACTGAGCGTCGAGCATGCCGACGCCACGATAGGCGATAACGGTGTGCAGGCAAGGTTGTCGGCCGGCACGCTTCGCCCCCGCGAATTTGTCTCGATGCTGGTGCTGGCCGGACAGCTGGAGGTGCTGCGCGGCAGTGCATTGTGGGCAAGCCTGGGCGCGGTGGATCTGGAGTGGCAGCCTTTCGATCATTTCTCCTGGCCGGTATTAAGCCGGGAGTTTTTATCTGCCGACGACGCAGCTCGCTATGCCCACGAGCAGGTCGGCCTCCGCCGGGATCGACAATACGCCGGTTACGTCTTCCAGTGCAGCAACAAGCATTTCGTGGTAACCGAGCCGCTGGAGGGCGATATCGATGCACTCAGCCAGGGCCGGCTTTATCCGCTGGACAATAAAGGTCGCTCGATTTTTCCCGACGATCATGTCGTGCACGCGCGCTATGTATCCCATGTTGCATTGTCGCGGCTCAATCCCGTAGAGGTTGACTACTTCAAATGGACCTATCATGAAGCGGTGCTGAGTCTGCAGATGTTCAATGTCGATGAGATCAGACAGGTGCTACTTGATCAGATCGACCTGTACGTATCAGCTGTCCCGAAGTCTCTGCTGCGATATGAATCCAATGGCTCTTCGTCCGCAAAGAGTCTGGGCAGACGTCTAGGCACGCGCCAAAATCCCGGTGCGTTGGCTACGGAACTGGCCAGTGGCAGCAAGCGCCCTCAGGAATTCATTCGTGAGCAGGCTGCAGGCGGTCGGTTGACCAGTCTTTTGGATAATCAGCTATGGGGCTATCGCGGCCGGATAGCGTCGACCTGGTCAGTGCGCGAAGCGCCACTTGCGGCAGACGCGCCCGTCTGGCAAGTGATTCACGAGTTTCCCAAACCTATAGCGGAGCTTCCTGCCGCGCAGTTACCTGGGCAAACCCGGCCAGCAACGGCTTTGCTTCCGTTGGCCTTACCGTTGCCGTTGCCATGGCGTCTCCCGGACACGGTGGCCTACGGTGCGGTGTTCGCTTCAGCCGACGAGGCGGCCCAGAGTCAACATGTGCTTGACCGAGATTGGCAAGAAGAGGCAAGCGCCTGTTTCTCCTTCATCCTCAAACATCGGGAACGTGACGAGTACATCGCCACTGAGCGGGTTCCCGTCAGCGCTGTGCAGAGCAATCTGTTTGAGTTGAATAGCCTGTTTGCCGTGCAACGAACCGCTCCTTGGTATCGATTCCCTGAAGGCTTCGAGTTACACGCCAACTGGTATTCGCATCATCACGTGGAGGATCCGGCAAAAAGTCCGGACGACTGGCTGGCCCATTACTTCATTTCGCCAGATAACCTGACAACCTCGATGTATTACGGACGCCGTCGTCCGGTAATAGCATCAGACGATCCGGCAGCTCTTTATATAACAGCGCGCGATGGCGCCCTGTTGAAATACGCAAGAAGCAAGTCCAGCAAGCTGTTTCATGACGCTACGTCGCAAGGTACGCTCGAGACAATCAAGAACCATCTGGCATCCGGGAAATGGCTGCCGACCGATTTTGTTCATGAGGTCGCCAACAGTGGCGAACTCGCAGTGATGCGCGCCGGTTTATGCTGGGACCGGACCGGGCCGGTCAATGTGACCTGGCAGCCGTACGCCAATCTGCAGCGGTGCTGGCTCGGCCCGGTTTTTCAGACGGCTGACGACGCGGCTATCCACGCCAGAACGTTGCTTCCCGTTGTGACCGACAGCGTATATGGCGGCCTGATTCTGGAGACGGCCGAGAAGCGTTATGTGGCCACCGCACCGATTGAAGTCAGCCATGAAGATTTCGATGTCACCCAGGTTTGCCCTGAGGAAAGCCGGACCTATGGATTATTTCCCCTCGGTTGTCACATCGTGGCACGCTACCGATCACGCATCGCTCGTGAGGCGTCGCTGGTCGTATCGCCGGTTCAGAAACAGATCTATCTGAACATGTTTTCGGTCGACGTACTGGAGTCGGCATTCAACAGGCGCGGGGTGACAGACCGCTACCGCGTGCTGGCGGACGGCTCGCTGGTGCGCTACAAACCGGAGCCATTGCACGAATACCTGTTTGCACCGGACGGTTCGGTGCTCAGTTACCAGCCGCAAGCCGAACTTTTTTCGCAGCTGCTTGGCCAGGGCGATCGATTTCCCGCCATTGATGCAAAGGCGATAAAGCAGGGCTTGCGCAGCAGGCATTTGCAGCCCGTTGAATGGATCAACGTCCTGGCCAAGGGGGGGCGTCTGCAGGTGATCAAGGGTAGCGACATCTGGGGGCTGCCACGCCGGGTATCCGTCTGGGCGCCTTATTCGACCGATCTTTTGCGGACGAGAGACTACGACAAGGCCCTGAGCAGACCCGCCTGCAGTCCACAGTTCGTTCAGGTAGATGCTGCCGCCAGATATGTTCACGAAGCGTCTGTGAGCCGGGAAACGGCGGCCTTCGGTTACATTCTGGGTAATCCGGAGGGGATTTTTCTCGCAACCCTGCCCGTGGCGGTACAGCGTTCGGCGTTGGCTCTGGATCGGGTCTTCGAACAGGGCAAGCTGTTTTCAGATTTTACTCTGCACGCCATGTATCTTCGAGCAGCGCTGCCGCCGTTGGGCGTGCGATCTGACGATGTGCGCCAGTTCTTTTTTCTGCCGAGCGATATTCAGTTGGCGTGCTTGCGGGCCGACACACCGCAGGGATATCTGCCAATCTACTTTTCCTGCGCGGATGGGGCGTTGTTGAAACTGCAGTTGCATGCGTTCGAGCCAGGCGAGTTTTACGACCAGTTCGGACAGATCGAGTTTCGTCCCAATGCATTTGTATCAGTACAACAGGCCGCAGCCGATGAAAGGGAAATTGCCAAAGGCACGTTCAGGATTTCTGCCTATGTTCACCGAATGGCACGAGCGGGCAAGTTAGAGGTTATCGAGAGCAGCGATCACTGGTCGCGACATGGCGAGGTGGTAGACAGTTGGCAACCACGACAGGTCGATGTCGACCGTGAGCAACGTTGGCAGGAAAATCCGGTCCCGGCGCTGGGCCCGGTTTTCCATCACCCCGACGATGCTGCACGCCATACACAAAAGCGTGCGACCGAGTCCGTTTTCGATGTCGGCCATGAGAGCGCCATCCTGGCTTCGGCAACCGGCAGTCAATTTGTGCCGCTCGAGCCCATGCTATGGTCCGCACATGACCGAAACCCGCTGGCGCGGATATTCCTGTCGGCGAATGACGCATCGGCCAGTTGGCGACACCCGGCGCCGCATTATCCCGAAGGTTACACACCGGTCGCTGCTCATCAGTTGCACCTGTCAGGCAACACCACTCTGGGGCAGGACGCGGAGGAGGTGGGAGTCAACTTTGCCGCACCTGAGCTCGTGTACGCCCACACCCATGATCTGAAGAGCAGGGGTTTTGATATCCAGCATTATTTTTACTCGACGCCACATCAGGTATTGCTTAAATACACACCAAGTTATTCAGATGCCGAAAGGGATCTGTTGCTGACCCGATCGGTGTTTTTCCTGGGTGGGCGCTGGACCAACCGGCTAAGTCCCGGGGAATTCATTTCACGTCTCATGGCACTCGGTGAGTTCCGGGTACTCGTCGCAGGACACTACTGGCGGCAGACCGGGCTGATAAGACGCGGCTGGAACCTGCTGCGCCAACAGCCGTCGCCCCAAGGCCCTGTCCGTGTCCGGGATGAGTTGTAACTGACGATAGCGGGCCTCGACAAAGGAGTGTGCCGCCGCCGGCGGCCACTCTTCGTTGAGTCCGACTCAAGTCGAGACCGACTCAGTCCGCCCAACGCGCGACAGCAGCAGGCGGTCAAGCAACCACACCACCACCAGCGAAGCCCCCACCAGCGGAAATATCGCCGCCAGCGCCAACATGATCACCACGCCGGTTTTCCATTTCGGCAGGTCATGCCGTAGCGGCGGTACGCCGAATTTGCCTTGCGGCCGACGCTTCCACCAGATCACCACGCCGCTGACGGCGCTGAGCAGAATCATCAGGCAGATCAGCAGCACGACGATCTGATTAAAGGTGCCGAACATTTTTCCTTCGTGGAGCATCACGCCAATTTCGGTGGCCCGCGCTACTGCGCCGTATTGCTCGAAACGCACATCGGCGAGGACCTTGCCGGTGTACTGATCGACATGCAGAGTCGCGTCGTTGCGCGGGTCATCGGCGAACACGGCGATGGTGAACACGCCGGTGGCAGTGGTCGGCAGGGTGATGCTGTAACCCGGCTCGACCTTGCGCTGGGTGGCGATGTTTTGCACGTCTTGCAGGCTGATGGCGGGTGCTGCGGGGCCCGCGTTGGCGGCACCGTGGGCCATGTGCTCGGCGTGATCGCCGGACATCGGCATCGGCGTATTTTCCATCGCCCATGGCACGGTCTGGCGGGTGGCGGTGTTCAGGCTGCGCGCCTCGACGTCGGAGGTCGGCACGTTGTCCCACATCGCGGCCGGGAACACGTTCCACACTTGCGCATATTGCTTGCCCCAGAAACCGGTCCAGGTCATGCCGCTGAGCAACATTACCAGCAACAGTGTGGCCCCCCAGAACCCGGTGACCGCGTGCAGATCACGCCACAACACGCGGCCGCGACTGTTCAGGCGCGGCCACAGAATCCCCGCTGCCTGACCGCGGGGCCACCACAGGAACAGGCCGGACACGACCAGCACCACGCCCCAACCGGCAGCCATTTCGATAAGACGGTCACCGACGGTGCCGATCATCAATTCACCGTGGATCGCGCGGGCGATGGCTTGCAGATTCTGCTTGGCATCCTGCTCGCCAAGGATGTCACCGTGGTATGGATCGACGAATACGTTGAGTTCGTGGCCGGCGTTCTTCACCACAAACTGTGCGCTGCGCTCGGCGTTGACCGGTGGCAGGTATTGGGTGACCTGGCCTTGTGGATAAGCGTTCTTGACCCGTTGCAACAGGTCATCGGCCGAGACGGTGTGATGACCGGCGGGGACGTTGAGCAGGCTGCTGTACATCAGTGAATCGAGCTGTGGTTTGAACAGATAAATGATGCCGGTCAGGGCCAGCATCACCATGAACGGGGCGACGAACAGGCCGGCGTAAAAATGCCAACGCCAGGCCAGGTTGTAGAAGTTCGGTTTGGGCTGTTTCATCACGTGTGCTCCGCTTGGCGAATTTTTTAGAGCAAAAGATCGCAGCCTTCGGCAGCTCCTACAGGGTTTACGCGCTCCCATGTAGGAGCTGGCGCAGCCTGCGATCTTTTGACTTTTTTGTTAGAAACTCATGTCGACCTTGGTCCAGAGCGTGCGCCCCGGTTCATTGATCGCTTGCGGGTCATTGGCCGGGTAGCCGAACCCGGCGTTGCCCGCCAGGTTCAGGTGTTCGGCGTAAGCCTTGCCGAACAGGTTGTCGACGCCGCTGCTGACCTTCCAGTTCTTGTTGATCCGATAGGCACCGTTCAGCGAGAACACGCCGAAGCCGGAACTCTTGTCGTAATCCTTGCCGACCACGTTGCCCTTGTTCTGGTCGATACGGTTTTGCGCGGCAACCACCCTCCACAGTGCGCCAGCGCTCCAGCTGTCTTCGGTATAGGTCAGACCGAAGCGTGCATCCAGTGGCGGCATTTGCGGCAAGGCCGAACCGTCGCTGCTGTTCTTGCCCCAGGCGTAGGCCAGGGTCGCATCGGCTTTCCAGTGGTCGGTGAGTCTGTAGGCGGCACCGAGTTCACCACCCATGATTCGCGCGTCGATGTTTTCGGCGCGCGAGGTGCTCATGCCCATCATCCCGGGCGTGTAATCAAAGAGGATGTAATCGCGCACCACGCCGATATAACCCGAGGCCCAGGCTTCGAGGTCGGCGCTCTTGTAGTTCACGCCAAAATCGAACTGAGTGGTCTTTTCCGGTTTGATCGAATCGAACGCGTTGACCGATCCTGCTGGGCCGGACTTGGGCGAAAACAGCTCCCAGTAATCCGGGAAGCGTTGCGCGTGGCCCAAACCTGCATAGAGCGTGGTCGGGCTGTCGGCAAGATCATGCTCGTAGCGGATGAAACCACTCGGCAGGGTGTCTGCGCGGGTGGCGTCGGCGGTCGGGTTCGGGCGAGTCATCATTCCCGAGCCAGTGGTCTGTCGGTAATCCTTGGCCGAGGCACGGTCGACGCGGGCGCCGCTGATCAGCCGGTCGCGGTCGGCGGCGTACCAGGTCATCTCGCTGAACACGCCGTAGTTATGGAAATCGGCGTCCTTGCTGTACGGCTGATCCTTGTAGGTGTCGATGCCCATGCCGCTGCGCTGACGGTGTTCGTTGGTCTGCGCATCGAGGCCGGTGATCAGTTGAATATCAGCCCAGCGCCAGGTCGCCTTGATCCGTGCGCCGAGGGTGCGGCGGTCGACGTTGGACGCCATCGGCCCCGACATCATGCCGGTGCCGGACGGCGTGCGCAGGGTGTAGTTGTCCATGACGTGGTCGGCGTAGTTGTAGTAGACCTGCGCTTCGAGTTTCTCCAGCACGTCGGTGATGTTGGATTTTTCGAAACGCAGGCCGAGGCTTTCACGCAAGAACTGCGAACCATCCATGCCGCGTCCCGCGTAGCGTGCTTCGCCATCACCCTTGCCGGCGGTCAGTTCGATCAGGGTGTCGGCGTCCGGTGTCCAGCCGACGGCGATATCGCCGTTCCACTTGTCGTAGCGCGAGGCGACGATGTCGTTGTTGCCGTCACGGTAATCGTCGGAATGCGCGGTGTTGCCGATCACTCGCACGTAACCCAACGGCCCGCCGGCAGCGGCGTCGACGACCTTGTCGAAGCGTCCGTGGGAGCCGACAAGGATGCTTGCGTTTACCCGTGTGCCGAGTTCGCCGAAGCTCTCCGGTTCACGGTCAAACAGCACCGTACCCGCCGACGCGCCCGGGCCCCAAAGCACGGTTTGCGGGCCTTTGATCACCGTAAGTTTGTCGTAGGTTTCCGGCGAGATGTACGAGGTCGGCGCATCCATCCGACCCGGGCAGGCACCGAGCATCATGCTGCCGTTGGTGAGGATGTTCAGGCGTGAGCCGAACATGCCGCGCAGCACCGGATCGCCGTTGGTGCCGCCATTGCGCACCAGTGCGAAGCCGGGAATAGTCTTCAGATAATCGCCGCCGTCGCTGGCCGGCACCGGTTGGCGCGGGTCTTTTGGATTGGTGACGATGGTCAGCGGCGAGCTCGGGGCGATTGCGGTAATTACCGTCGGGCTGAGTTCTTCGTTGTGCGCGGCGTGATCATCGGCCAGCGCCAGCGGGGACAGCAGTACGCCGCAAAGGACGGCGGTAGCGTGCCTGAAACGAATCCGCGACTCGTTCAAAGCGAAGGACGCCGGGGCAGTGCCCGAGCGTGAAACAGCAGCAAACCTGGACATGACAATTTCCATCAAACAGTCGTAAACGACACGGCCGGCAGCCTGAGGCTGTCTTCTCAACCGTGTGCAATCAAAGGTGCGTGTTTACGCTGCGATGGGCGGGGCGCGACTGCGGGCGCCGGGGAAGAAGGGTTGCCGGGCGTGGCCCAGGCGCGGGGAGGGCGGGGTGAAGGTGTTCAGCGGCGGGATGTTGAAGGCGACAAAATCGCCGGCTCCGGTCAGTGCCGGGCAATTGAACAGCAGGCTGCAATAGCCGCACTTTTCCCACAGCACGTGGTGCGAGGATTGCGGCGGGCAGTGTTCGGCATTCGATTTCGCCTCATGCCCAGAGTGATCCATGCCCAGCATGTCCATCGACATGTCCATGCTCATCGGCATCGAAGTCGAGGCGTGTTGATCCATCGGCATCGACTGAGAAATCAGTGGGCCGATGAAGATCATCAACATGGCGAACAGGGCGATCCAGCTGCCGCGAGTCAGGTGTCGAGTCTGACGGCGTTGCAGTGGCGGCCTGGCGCTCAGCGGGCGCATGGGCGGAGTCTGCCGGAGGGCTTACTGAGCGTGCGCGTGGGCCTGCGTGGTTTCCGGCGGTTTCTTCTGCACCGAGACTTCGACGGTGACGTCACCGGCCTTCTCGAAATGCATCGTCAGCGGGAAGCGTTTGCCGTCGCTGAGCAGGCTGCGATCAGGCGGGTTGAGCAGCATCACGTGATAGGCCATCGGCGCAAACGTCACGTTGCCGCCAGCCGGGATGGCCACGCTCGGCACTTGCTGCATTTTCATCAAGTCGCCCTGCATGACGTGTTCGTGCAGTTGCGCTTCTGGAGCAATCGGCGAGTCGACGCTGACCAGGCGGTCGTCCGTCTTGCCTCCGTTGTGAATGACGAAGTAGGCGGCAACGGTGGGCGCATTCGGCGGCAACTCTTGCGACCACGGATGGGCGATTTCCAGCTCGCCCACCTTGTATTCGTGAGCATGGGCAAAGCACGCCGGCAACAACAGCGCAGCGACGACGATGAATTTGTTCAACATGGCAGTTCTCCAGAACGGTTTGAAACGCAGGTCAATTGCGCGAACAAATCAAACCAGAGGGGAAGCGCGGGGATTGAGACTCGGCCATTGCTGGCGCGGCGTGGGCGTTTGCAGCAAGGCGGGCGCCACGCTGCGATTGCTTTCATAGCGGGCGAAATACAGCTGCGGCGAATGCCCCGGCAGCGCCACCAACGGCGCAGAACCCGAGCAGCACCAGCAATGCTGCATGTTCGAATGAGTGTCGTTGTTCGGGGCCTTCTGATCGGTGGCGCCGATGTTGATCGCCACCATCTTCGTCCCGCTACCGGTGCAGAAACTGCTCCAGAGCAATTGCTCGGCCGGTGAACTGGCCGCCTGCGCCATCGCCCCGGTCATCGGCATGGCGAGCATGTTGAACAGCACTGCAAAGCAGGCGATCCAGGCAATTGCCAGCCGGTGTCGGTTCATGGGACAGATCCATTGGGTGGGCGATCAGGCGCGGCTATTTAGCCTGATCAGGGCCGATAAGTAAAAAAGCGTCGTGCGGTTTGGTGTCGCAGCGCCTTCACAGTGTTACGGCATGCAATCGCAAACCCAGAGCCTTCATGACTTTCATGATAGTTGCGAATTCGGGATTGCCAGTGCTACTGAGCGCTTTATAAAGACTTTCGCGGCCCAAACCTGCATCCCGCGCCACTTGTGTCATGCCTTGAGCTCGGGCGATGTCATTGAGTGCTGCACGAATCAGAACGCCATCGCCTTCATCGTCGTCAAAACAGGCATCCAGATATGCCGCCATATCCTCGGGAGTCTTAAGGTACTCGACGGCGTCAAAACGGGTGAATTCTTCGGTCATGATTTACTCCTCATTTCCGATGTTATGAGCCATTTGCACGGCGCGTTTGATATCTCTCTTTTGTGTCGATTTGTCGCCCCCGATCAACAGCAGATAAATCACTTCGCCTTTACGTGTGAAGTACATTCTGTAACCAGGGCCGTAATGAACACGCATTTCATAAACGGTGTCACCGACGAAGCCGCAATCGCCGAAGTTGCCATGTTCGGCTGTTTTAATCCTGGAGATGATTCGGCCTTTCCCTTTGATGTCTTTTAAGGAGTCGAGCCATTCGGAAAATATGCGGGATCGTTCAAAAGAGATCATGTCGGGATCGTATTCCTTGGGATACAAGCTGGCAAGCCGCTTTTCTCGGCTGGCTGCTTGTAGGGATTAAAGGAACCGAAGTATTGGAGTGAGGGTGTAGTGAAGAACAGTCGGCTGCGTCCTCAAAATTTGCAGGTAAATTCACAGATAAATACGAAATGATGAAAAGTCTTACGACGTCAGGGCTTCAAGGACTTCAGACGCTGATCGAAACTCCCGATCACCCCCCGGCAACCCCGGACGCTTCAACACAATCACCGGCAGCCCACGCTCGCGCGCCACTTCCAGCTTCGGCTCGGTGGCGGTGCTGCCGCTGTTCTTGCTGATCAACACATCAATCTGCCGCCGCTCGAACAGCGCTCGCTCATCCTCCAGCAGAAACGGCCCGCGTGCGCCGATCACTTCGCAGCGTTCGTTGCCGGGGTAGACGTCGAGCGCGCGCAGGGTCCAGAACTGTTCCGCAGGGATCTCATCGAGGTGTTGCAGCGGTTCACGGCCGAGGGTGAACAGTGGACGGCGGAAAGGCTTGAGGGCAGCGATCAGCTCGGCCCAGTCGCTGACTTCGCGCCAGTCATCTCCGGGCTGCGGCTGCCACGCCGGACGGCGCAATGCCCAGCAAGGGATGCCAGTCAGTTGTGCGGCGCTCGCAGCGTTCTGGCTGATCTGTGCGGCATAGGGATGCGTGGCGTCGAGCAGCAGGTCGATGCCTTCGTCGCGAATGAACTGCGCCAGACCTTCGGCGCCACCGTAACCACCAACCCGCACCTGACAGGTCAGATCCGTCGGCACTCGGCCAACACCCGCCAGGCTATAGATATGTTCCGGCCCCAGCGTGCGGGCAATCGCCAGTGCTTCGGTGACGCCGCCGAGCAGTAAAATCCGCTTCATGCTAAACCTCCGGCATGCCCGACAATCCCGCCCTGACGATCAATCGCAAACACCTCGACCTGTACCTGCGCCGGCACCACGCTGCGGGCGAAATTCAATGCATGTCGACAGACTTCATCTCCGAGGGCAATTCCCTCCGCACTGGCCATCGCCAAGGCTTGCTGACTGGTATTGGCCTCGCGAATGCCTTGCTGCAACGCCTCATCGGCGCCAATCGCTGCCGCCCATTCCGCCAGTTGCGGCAAGTCGATGCTCGAATGCCGCGAATGCAGATCCATATGTCCTGCCGCCAACTTGCTGATCTTGCCGAAGCCGCCGCACAGGCTGAGTTTATCCACAGGCACTTTGCGCAAATGCTTGAGCACGGCGCCGACGAAGTCGCCCATTTCGATCAGGGCGATTTCCGGCAGATCGTAGACCCGACGCATGGTGTCTTCACTGGCGTTGCCGGTGCAGGCGGCGATGTGCAGATAGCCGTTGGTTTTCGCCACATCGATGCCTTGATGGATCGAGGCGATGTAAGCCGCGCATGAGAACGGCCGGACGATGCCGCTGGTGCCGAGGATCGACAGCCCGCCAAGAATGCCCAGTCGCGGATTCATGGTTTTCAGGGCCAGCGCTTCGCCACCCTCGACGTTGACGGTGACGTCGAAACCGCCGGCATAACCGGTCTCGGCGGCGAGCAGTGTCAGGTGATCGCTGATCATTTTGCGTGGCACCGGGTTGATCGCCGGCTCACCAACGCCTAGCACCAGTCCCGGCCGGGTCACGGTACCGACGCCGGCACCGGCATTGAAACGAATCCCCGGTTCACTCAAAAGCCGAACCCGCGAATAAAGCAGCGCACCGTGGGTCACGTCCGGATCGTCGCCGGCATCCTTGATCGTCCCGGCCTCGGCGCCGTCATCGGTCAAGCGACAGAATTCCAGGCGCATCTGCACCTGCTTGCCTTTGGGCAACACGATCTGCACCGCATCGGCTGAAACCCCGCCGAGCAACAGGCGCGCGGCGGCAAGGCTGGTGGCGGTGGCGCAGCTGCCAGTGGTCAGGCCGCTACGCAGCGGCGCGGGTTGTTCGGCGGTTTCGTCACGCATCGAGGGGTTTGACCAGATGGAGCAGGGTGATCGGCAACGCCTGACGCCAAGTGTCAAACTCGCCGAGCGGCTGCGCCTGGGCAACATGGATGCGCGTCAGCTCGCCACCGTAACGTTCACGCCAGCTCATCAGGGTGACTTCGCTTTGCAGGGTCACCGCGTTGGCGACCAGTCGGCCACCGGGTTTGAGGTATTCCCAGCAAGTTTCGAAGACTCCTTCACGGGTCACGCCGCCGCCAATGAAAATCGCGTCCGGGCGCTCCAGTCCGGCCAATGCCTGCGGAGCCTTGCCGCGAATCAGCTGCAGGCCGGGTACGCCCAGTGCATCGCGGTTGTGCTCGATCAATTGCTGACGGCCATCATCGGCCTCGATGGCCAAGGCGCGGCAACTCGGGTGCGCGCGCATCCACTCGATGCCGATCGAACCGCTGCCGGCGCCGACATCCCAGAGCAGTTCGCCGGGTGTCGGGGCGAGACGCGCGAGGGTGATGGCGCGCACGTCGCGCTTGGTCAGTTGGCCGTCATGCTGGAACGCTGAGTCTGGCAATCCAGCAAGGCGTGACAGGCGCGGGGTATTGGCATTGGCCAGACATTCGACGGCGATGACATTGAGGTCGGCTATCGGCGTGTCACTCCAGGCGTTGGCGCTGCTGTCGATGCGCCGCTCGGTGTCACCGCCCAGATGCTCGAGAACGGTAAAACGACTCGAGCCAAAGCCGCGCTCGCGGAGCAATTGCGCAACAGCCGTCGGGCTCTGACCGTCGTTGCTCAGCAACAACAGCCGCACACCGCTGAACAGTTGTGCATTGAGTGCCGCCAGTGGCCGGGCCACTAGCGACAGCGTCACCACATCCTGCAACGGCCAGCCGAGGCGGGCAGCGGCCAGTGAACAGGACGACGGCGCGGGCACAATCAGCATCTCCTCGCTCGGCACCTGGCGGGCGAGGCTGGCACCGACGCCGTAGAACATCGGGTCACCGCTGGCCAGCACGCAGACCGCATCGCCACGCTGCTCAAGCACCGGTGCGAGGGAAAACGGGCTGGGCCACAATTGCCGTTCGCCACGAATACACACCGGCAGCAGGTCCAGTTGACGCTGGCCACCGACGATCCGCGAGGCGCTCAGCAGGGCACGCCGGGCATTTTTGCCCAGGCCCTTGAAGCCGTCTTCACCGATTCCCACTACCGTCAGCCAGGGTGACATCTATATTCCTCTAAACACGCCGTTCCGACGGGCAGACTTTTCATGCCAGCGGACAAAGCAGGCATAATACCGCGCCTTCGCCCGTGAAGCGCCTTTCCCACGCAGCCGGTCAGCCCCTTGAACGAACGCCCGATGTCCACCGCTTTACGCCCCTCGGCCTGCCCGGGGTTGCTGCGTATCGTCCAGGCACTGGACGGCGGCATCTGCCGGATCAAGCTCAATGGCGGTTCGATCAGCGCCGATCAGGCCGACGCGGTGGCCGATGCTGCCGAACAGTTCGGCGGGGCTATCGAGGCGACCAACCGCGCCAATCTGCAAATCCGTGGGATCGGCCAGCAATCTGCAGCGCTGATCGAGCGTTTGCTCGCCGCCGGCCTCGGCCCGCGCACGGCGGCCGGTGACGATGTGCGCAATCTGATGCTCAGCCCCGCTGCCGGGATCGACCGGCAGATGCACTTCGATACTCGGCCTCTCGCCGAACAGATACTCGACACGCTGCAAAGCCATCCACGTTTCCACGAGTTGAGCGCCAAGTTCGCTGTGCTACTGGATGGCGGGGAAACCTTGGCGATGCTCGAACATCCCCACGACCTGTGGTTGTCGGCGTTCGAGCGTGACGGTGAAACCTTGCTGGCGTTCGGTCTGGCCGGATGCCCAACGGATCGTGCACTGGGCGCGGTGTTGCCGGGGCACGGCCATGCACTTGTGGTGGCGGTACTGGAATTGTTTCTTGAGTTGGCGCGCCCCGAGCAAACGCGCATGCGCCATTTGCTCGACGAGTTGCCGCTCTCGGCGTTTATCGGGCAACTGAGCACGCGCTTGCCGATCAAGCTGATCAGCCATTGGCAGCGCGCGGCTGTTGCGGACGATCTGCACATCGGCGCTCATCCGCAAAATACCTCGGGGCGGGTGTACATCGGTGCAGTGCCGGCGCTGGGCCGTCTCGATCCGGCGATGCTGCGCGGGGCTGCGCAACTAGCCCGCCAGTTCGGCAATGGCAGCTTGCGTTTCACACCTTGGCAAAGCCTGCTGTTGCCGGATGTCAAAGCAAGCGATGCGGCTCAAGTGATCGAGGGTCTTGAGCAACTGAACCTGCTGACCCGCGCTGCCGAACCCCTTGCACGCCTGATCGCCTGCACCGGTTCCAATGGCTGCGGCAAAGGCCTGGCCGACACCAAGCAGGACGCCCGCCATCTGGCGACGTTGCTGCCTTCTGCCCTCAACATCCACCTCAGTGGCTGCACGCGCTCGTGCGCCGCCGCCCACTGTGCCCCGGTGACGTTGCTGGCCGTCAATCCCGGTCATTACGACCTCTATTTTCGCGATGCGACGTTGCCGGGTTTCGGCGCGTTGCACGCACGCAACCTTACTATTGAAGCGGTCGCGACCCTGCTCGCCACCCGCTCTCGGAGCCCCCTTGATGCTTGATTACATCCGCGACGGTCAGGAGATTTATCGCAACTCCTTCGCGATCATTCGCCGCGAGGCCAATCTGGCGCGCATCCCGGCCGATCTGGAAAAACTCGCGGTGCGGGTGATCCACGCCTGCGGCATGGTCGAGGCCATTGACGGTCTGCAATTCTCCGAAGGCGCGGGCAAGGCCGGGCGCGATGCGCTGGCCGCCGGTGCGCCGATTCTGTGTGATGCGCGAATGGTCTCCGAAGGCGTGACCCGTGCACGCCTGCCGGCCAATAACGAAGTGATCTGCACCTTGCGCGACGACAGCGTGCCGGAGCTGGCACGAGAGCTGGGTAACACCCGTTCCGCTGCCGCGCTGGAGCTTTGGCGTCCGCATCTGGAAGGCAGCGTGGTGGTAATCGGCAACGCGCCGACAGCGCTGTTCTATCTGCTGGAAATGCTCGATGCCGGCGCACCGAAACCGGCGCTGATTCTTGGTTTCCCGGTCGGCTTCGTCGGCGCTGCCGAATCGAAAGCCGCGCTGGCCGCCGACAGCCGTGGCGTGCCGTTCGTGATCATGCAAGGCCGCCTCGGTGGTAGCGCCATGGCCGCCGCCGCCGTCAATGCCCTCGCCACGGAGATCGAATGATGCAGGCCAAAGGACGTTTGCTTGGCCTGGGCGTCGGCCCGGGTGATCCGGAACTGATTACGGTCAAAGCCCTGCGCCTGCTGCGCGAATCGCCGGTGGTGGCGTACTTCGTCGCCAAGGGCAAAAAGGGCAACGCCTTCGGCATCATCGAGGCGCACCTGCAAGAAGCGCAGAACCTGCTGCCGCTGGTCTACCCGGTGACCACCGAAGCGCTGCCGGCGCCGCTTTCCTATGAGCAAGTCATCAGCGATTTCTACGACGAAGCCGCCGAGACGGTCGCGGCGCATCTGGATGCCGGTCGCGATGTCGCGGTGATCTGTGAAGGTGATCCGTTCTTCTACGGTTCCTACATGTACCTGCACGATCGCCTCGCCACTCGTTATGAAGCCCAAGTGGTGCCGGGCGTGTGCTCGATGCTGGGTGGCGCTTCGGTGCTCGGCGCGCCGCTGGTGTATCGCAATCAGAGCCTGTCGGTGCTCTCGGGCGTGTTGCCCCATGAAGAGTTGAAGCGGCGTCTGGCCGATGCCGACGCGGCGGTGATCATGAAGCTGGGGCGCAATTTCCCCAAAGTGCGTCAGGTCCTCGAAGAACTGGGTCT
Source organism: Pseudomonas sp. MC6 (assembly GCF_054790575.1). NCBI lineage: Bacteria > Pseudomonadati > Pseudomonadota > Gammaproteobacteria > Pseudomonadales > Pseudomonadaceae > Pseudomonas > Pseudomonas sp. MC6. Next base: position 4,341,410 of record NZ_CP186504.1, on the reverse strand, counting down.
GGCCGAACGCGCGCTGTATGTCGAGCGTGCGACCATGGCCAATCAGAAGATCGTGCCGATGGATCAGGTCGAGCCGATGTCGTCGCCGTACTTCTCGCTGATCATTGTGCCGGGCGAACGGTGGCAAGGCTGATGACTCAATCTACGCCAGCCATCGTCATTCTCGGTCAGGGTAGCCTGGCCACCGCACGGCGCATTCAGCAGGTCTATCCGGCGGCGCAGATCCACGGCCTCGCCGGGCGCGTCGAAGGCGCCGATTGCACCTATCAGGAATTCGGCGTGACCCTGCGCGCGCTGTATCAGCAGGACACACCGATCATTGCCCTGTGCGCGGCCGGCATCGTCATCCGCACGCTGGCGCCGCTGTTGCTGGAGAAGGGCGCCGAGCCTGCGGTGCTCGCCGTGGCCGAAGACGGCAGCGCCGTGGTGCCGCTGTTGGGTGGCCTCGGCGGGGTGAATGTCATGGCGCGAGAGATTGCAGCCTCGTTGCAGGTTGCAGCAGCGATCACCACCAGCGGCGAGTTGCGTTTTGGCACGTGCCTGCTCAACCCTCCGAGCGGTTACGCCCTGGGCGATCTGGAACTTGGCAAGCGTTTTGTCTCCGACCTGTTGGCCGGTCACAGCGTGCGCATCGAAGGCGCGGCGCCGTGGCTGGATCAGGCGCAGTTGCCGGAAGATCCGCAGGCGCAGCGCTCGATTCATGTCGGCAGTGCCGCGCGTGAGGCGAGTGCCAATGAGTTACTGATCTATCCACGCAGTGTGGCGGTGGCGGTGAGTGCCGAAACAGCGGACCTGGCGGGTGCCGTTCGCAGCGCGTTGCAGCAGGCGAAGATCGCCGTGCAGTCGCTGGGCTGTCTGCTGGCCAGCGCGACGCAAATGGCTTCGCCATTTTTGCGTGAAGCGGCGCTCGAGTTGGGTGTGCCGCTGCGCTTTGTCGCGGCACAAAGCAACCTCGAAACCCTGGCGCGTGTCGCAGTGCCTGCGGCAACTGTCCTGACTGGCCACAGCATGGCAATCGCGGTCGCCGAGCAGCCTTTGGATGTTTCGAACATCGGCCGGCCACGCGGACGTCTCGCCGTAATCGGCCTTGGCCCCGGCGCTGCCGAACTGATGGTGCCAGCGGTGAAGGCCGAACTGTCCCGCGCCACCGATGTGCTCGGTTACGAAACCTACGTACGCATGGCCGGGCCGTTTCGCGACGATCAAGTGCAGCACTGCACCGACAACCGCGAAGAAATGCAACGCGCCCGTCACGCCTTCAGACTGGCCGCCGAGGGGCGCTCGGTGATCGTTGTGTCCTCGGGCGATCCGGGTGTATTCGCCATGGCGGCGGCAGTGCTTGAAGCCTTGCACGAGTCGGCCGATCCGGCGTGGCACAGCGTCGATCTGGAAATCCTTCCGGGCGTTTCCGCTTCGCTGGCCACCGCCGCGCAGGCCGGTGCGCCACTGGGCCATGACTTCTGCGTGATGTCGCTGTCGGACAACCTCAAACCCTGGTCGATCATCGAAAAGCGTCTGGATCTGGCCGCCGAAGCAGATCTGGCCTTGGCGTTCTACAACCCGATCTCCCGTGCGCGTCCGTGGCAGCTGGGCCGGGCGCTGGAAATCGTTGCGCAGCATCGCGCACCTGAAACGCCAGTGGTGTTAGGGCGCGACATCGGTCGTCCGGGTCAGACTCTGCGTACCACGACCCTGGGCGCGTTGACCCCGGAGCAAGTGGATATGCGCACCATGGTGTTGGTTGGTTCTTCGACAACTTGCACGTTTCCACGGGCAACCGGTGGCGATTGGGTCTACACACCGCGCTGGTATGGTGAAAAACCTGTGGTTTGAGAAAGTCGTGTTGAGCGTCCTGCGAAGTTGTAAGCAACTGCTTTAGGCGTGATATCAGGTTAAAGATCCGGATTGAGTCATCCCGCTCGAACACAAGGCCGCCAATCTTCTGGATTGGCGGCCTTGTGCGTTTGTACGCGGGTAAGAAAACAGGCAATTCATTGCCACATGGTTCAAGCGTAAACCTTGAGTGTTATTGGATGTTTCACCGGACACCGCTTGAGTTTTTTGCGGTTTGAGTGGGGCGCTTCGGCTCAATAGTTTCGTGGTCAACGAAGCCGCTATTGAAGAAGTGTCACGATGAAAACCAACCAGCCGTACGAAATCATGTCCGCCAAAGACTTCTCGCAGCTGCGGCGGGCGCTGAGCGCGTTTGCCGGCAGCGCTGAATACAAGGCGTTGCTGTCGCACTATGAACTTGCCAGACAAACCACTGATGACCCGCAGCGACTGCTGTTGATCAAGCTGTTTCAGGAGGCGCTGGAATCGTTGCTCCAACGCAGGGCTCTGCCCGTTTCCGAAGCCATCGGCCAGATCCGATCGGATCTCGTCAAGTCTGTCACCAGGCTGGAGGATACGCACGCCATGCTCCATGGCGAGGCCCGGCCCGTGGCGAAAATCATGCATTTTGTCTGGGTGGGCGGCAGTGAAATCGGGGGCAATCAGCGCGACTACATGAACATCTGGCGCCAGGTGCTGGAGCCGCAGGGTTACCGCTTCAACCTCTGGTACGACAGTGATGCATTGCTGGCCTTTGAAATGAACCGGGTGATTCTCGACAGCGCCAGAGCGGCGGCGATGGAAGCGGGCGGTGACAAAGTCGACAAGGCCTTTCAGCTGTCGCAGATGATCGAAGACCGTGCACGGGTGCTCAAGCAGCAGATGTTTGCGCATCTCCAGCAACCGCAGTGGCTCGGTCGAGCCGACGAGGCGCGTATCGACTTGCTGGTCCGCGCTTACGGCAAGGATCGAGCGACGCTCGAAGCCTTTCGCCAACGCTGCCTGCAGACGCATCAGGCGATGGTTGGTGCGGACTTGCAGCTGCGTGATGTCAGCCACGAATTTGCCGGACACTTTCTGCAGGATGTCTACCAACGCGAAGTGGCCATGCGTGGCAACTTCGCAGCGGCGAGCGATGTGGTGCGGTTGCAGGCCGAGTACCTGGAGGGCGGCCGTTACAGCGACATGGATTACTTGCCACCGCTGGCGGACACGTTGGCAGGCGTCGATATATCCAGCGTCGGCGAAGAAGGCCGAATCGGCGTTTTGCAATTGCTGTTGAACCACAATGAAGCGCTGATGCCGGGACGCGACCGGCAACGCTATCTCGATCGCACCGACAAGATCCCCGCAGAACATCTCGAGGCATTGACAGCGTTTGCCCGTGAGCAACACCCGCTAAGCGAGATCTTTGTCGCACCACAAGATCGCGCGGTGCCACGGGACGCGCTTCGTCTGGGAACGGCCTATGGCTTGCCGGACTGGGGCGAAATGAATGCGCACATGCTCGCCCATCCCGGCAGTGCCATGACCCTGGCGTACATGCAGATGATCCGCCTCAATTATGACTGCCTGCTGGAAGCGGAGCGCCGGGCGGCGGTCGCCGGCATGGACCCGGCGGACCAGACGCGGATGTTTGATGTGGTCGAAAATGTGGTCAATGCGGCTCAGGCACAGGGCAAGCTGCCTGAAGCACAGAGCGATGTGTTCCGCTCCAGGTTGATCGACGCGATTTTTACCTATTACCGCGATGGCATTCGCCTTGAAGCGCGCGGCACCATCACCTTGACCGGCCCAGGGGCCGCCGCGGCCGCGCTGCTCAAATACATAGAACAACACTTGCAACCCGATCGACAGGTGCAGATTCGTCAACGCTTGAAGTTGTTGGAGGGCTACAACACCCACACCGAGGAAGAGATGATCTCCGGCTGGACCGTCGACGGTAAGGCCGAGCAATGGTTACTCGAAGAGCGGGAGAAGTGGCGAACCGGCAAACTCAAGTCGCGCTACGCCGGCCAGTTGGCAGATCTGTTGAAACCGCACACGCTGACCTTCAAACAGGGCTGGCCGGTCATTGAAAGCAAGCCGGTGTTGCTGACCCCGGTATTGCAGCAATTGATGGACGATCTGGGCGAGCCGTTCATGCGCGCGATGAGGGAGAAGTTGAGCGGCGAGATTACGTTCAATTCAGCCATCTCCATCAGTATCGACAACCGTGAGCAGATACGCGCGCAAACCGTTAGTGAGATTCCGTTTTCCCATGGCGCCGAGGCCACTGGCAACCTCAACGAGTTGTTCACTCTCGTCGACCATGGCTCGTTGGTGGTTGAACAACTCAGCCCCCTGCAGCGCGTGATCCTCGGCGCAATGTTTGGCGCGAAGAGTCTCGATGCTGCCGGGTTTGCCCCTGCCTGGCAGAGCATCATGGACGTTGCTCGGGAAACCTCCGAAGGCGGATTGTTCGCCCGATACCACGCCATCGAAAAGGCACTGATTGAGCACGCGTCGCCGGCCTTCGAGGCCGGTCTCGCCGTTGTGAACATCCACGGCACGCACACGGTGCGCGAACTCAAGGCGCTGGCGATGAGCGCACCGCTGACGCTGAAACACTGGGGCGAGCGCATCGGACAGATCAATCGCACGGCGCAACGTGAATATCACACACACATTTTCAAGCGTAGTGGACAGGTGCGCGATGCGTTCTTCCAGGCCGGAGCCGTCTCCGTCAGACAGTTGCCGCAGGATCTGTTGCTGCGCACCCCGGGCGATCCGGGACGTCGTTGCTATCCGCTCGCGCTGTTGATGGGCGCCGCCGTGGCGGCTGGCGGGTTGGCCGAGCGTGCACTGATCGGACGTGTGGCCAACGCCAGCCTGAGACCGGAAGACGTTGATTCGCGGGCATTGCTCAGTGCGCTGGATGAACTGCGCGAGGTGCCCGAGCGTGCGATCGGACAGGCTCGCGGCCGGCAAAGCCTCGACAGTGTGATGCAGACACTGGAAGCGAAAACCGCCCCCGGCGTCCTGCTGCTCGATACAGGCAATCACGCTTTGCTGGTGGCCAAAGTGCAAGTGGATGAGCAAACGCTCTATCGCTTTTATGACCCCAATTTTGCGATTTACGGGTTTACCGGATATGCGCAATTGAAGGAGGCCGTGGAGCGTTACTTGCGCGACGACACTTTGGCCAGGTTGTACGGCTTGGCTGACATCGGTTCTGCGCAGTTCGATGTAATCGAACTGGACACCGTTGCGCTCGCCGAGCGGACAATGTCGTCCGGGTTACGAGTCGAGAGTTTTTTGCAAACCGCAGCCATCGCCGACCCTCAGGCGGCTTCGGTCTGGGCGAAGCAAGCTGTGGCGCGCACTCGCTCACTCAGTGAAAACGCGCGGCTGGGGGCCAGCCTCGCGCAGTTGGACGCGCGTTACTGGGCGCAGGAATTTGATCATGCGACCCGGCAATTGCGCGCTGAACACACACTGGGTCGCAACTATTTGCCACTCCTGGATACGGTCAAGGCAAACTCAGACACGGGTTATTCGCTGACGCTGGTGGATGTGCAGAACCCGGGCAGATCACTGACGGTCGGCACCGCCGATGCACGCTTCGACAGGCTTAAAAAACACCTTCAGCGTTTGGTTGGCGCATTGGCGGGCAAGCCAAGTGCCGCCGTCGAAGCCGACGGCGGCAGTCGTCTGAGTTTCGCCTTCGCGATCCAGGCGTTGGTCACTGAAATGCGCCATCGTGACTATCAGGTTGATGGCGAGCGGGCGCCGGTTTTGTCGATAGCCCTGCAAGTGCAGGTCTATTTCAGCTATGCGCAGTTGAGTTTTGGTGTGTTGAGCGACACGGCGCAGACGATCAATCTGGTGCGTCAGGTAGCGGCCAGCGAACGGGCATTGGCGCTTGGTCAGTCGTCGTTGTCCGGGCGTCTGCTGGGGCGTGTCGCCACGGCAGGCGGATTTGTATTTTCGCTCGCCAACATCGGCTTCGATCTTCACAGCCTGTCGGTGGCCGAGAGCCACGAGCAACGCTCGCGGTTCTCCACCTCACTGGCATTCAACGTTGCGGCATTGGGGCTGGATGTTGTTGCTTTGGCGGCTGGCGGGGCGGTAAGTACGGCGGCGGCTGTCCTGTCGGTGCCGCTACTGGGTGTCGGCATCGGGGTGACGGCCATCGCCAGCAATCTGGGGCAGATCAGGGACAAGGCCACGGCCGTGGGTCACCATCTGCGCGCGATCCGCAATGCTTACAGGCGCGGTGCGTACACCCTCAAGGGCAAGGTTGTGCAATTTCCCGCAGAGGCCGTCATTGTCAGCGTGAACCTGCAAAACAATGAAGTGCGCTTCGACAGCCAGAAGTTTTACCCGTGGAAAGGCGGGCCGTTGGAACTGCCGCAATACAACGATGACCCGCAGCAGATTCATCGTTCTCTCGATATCCGCAAGGCCCTGCAATTGCCGGAAGTCGTCCATTTGTACCGAGATGAAACCGATGCGCTTGAGACACTGGTGCTGCCTAGCACGCCGACCTGTTACTACGGTTACGAGTATCAGGTGAAAGGGCTGGGTGGCTATACCTATGAGCCGTTGCCCTTTGAGGTGGGCGACGCTGGCGATAGCAACACTGAAACCCGCTACCCGCAATTGTCCGACCGCACGGCAGACGCTCTGGAATATGACGAACACGGGAACAGGCGTTTCTACCTCACCACGACCCCGTCGCTGCCACACATTCTTTACAAGCTGCATCCGGTCTATAAACCGACAGACATCAACGTGGTTCTGGACAAGAAAGTGCGGCAGTTGCTGGTGCCGACGCTGGACGCACCGGTGCAGAACAAGATCTCCTACGAGATCATCGCCCCCGCAGGACAGTACCAGGTCAGGCTCGTGCCCGGCCTGGTCGCTGTGAGATTTCGTGGTCAGGCCACCTGGATAGTGCATGCGACCTGGGTTCGTCTGGATCAGGTCAGTTTTGTCGGCACAGCCTGGGGACAGCCTGACGCAGGCCAACTGATGGTCGGCGGCATGGCGCTGTCGGTGTTCGATGGCTTCATCGAACTGGCGGAGGGCCTGTTCCGGGTCGACGGATGGGAAAACCTTTTGCGCTTGCAGTCTGTCACCTTCGACGATCAACGCCGCCTGGCGCAAACCCTGGCGTTGTTGCGCAAACTGGCGAGTGAAGGACGATTGGTTGCGCAGTCTGTGCCGCTGTACGGATTCCGGGTGCCATTCAATTCCGCCGGCCCCGCGACGCTGACCACTGCCTGGTATGAAGCGAGCCGGGATCGCCTGTTGTACGCGCGCAATCTGCCAAGCGCGGTCAATGAGGGTGTGGTGTTGGGCGGCGCCAACTCCCGCCATGCCTGGTTCTACCATCCACACTGTGCGACGGTCTGGCGGGTCGACGCGATAACCGGCACGGTCGTGCATCGCTACCGTTTGCTGAATCCTGCCACCGGCGCGCACATCATTGGCTGTGTCCAGGACGCCGATGGCAGTTTGCGAATGGTGCAGCGCTTGCTGATCGATGCCCGTATCAGTGAAACCGAAACCACGCTGGAGTACCGCATAACGGATTCGGCGGTGGTGATGACGGGGATCAAGTCGTCCTTCATCGAGGAACCCACCGCTCGGCCCGGACAAGGAGAGTTGCATCACTTCACAACCTTCGGCGCGTATGACGATGAAACACCGGGCATGGCCGCTGCCATCAGCACCTGGGCATATGCACCGTTCGTTTACGCCCGTACCTGCTTTTTCGAAGGTTTGCGCCAGCGTGCCTGGGTCAACAAGCGCACAGGCAAATATTTCTCGGCGGGGTTGGGCAGTGACGCGGACATGGTGATGCTGATGCCGTCCGACCCCGAGAGTGGTGCACTGCTGTTTTACAGCAAGCGGGCGCAGACGATCAGCCGGGGCGTCGAACCGAGGCCCGGGCGATTCATCAACTTTGTCATCGAGCGCGATATTGTCGAGGTAACGCAAACGGCCGGTCGCAACATTGCCACCAAGTCCGATGGCCGTCTCTTCGAGATCGACCTCCATGACATCACCGTCAAAGACGAGCAATGGATTGGCGAGGCTGCCAGACCGAGCATTCTGAAGTTTGTCGGCCTCGGTCAGCGATGGCTGCAGCAAACCCCAAATTGGCTGGATGCCTTGCCCGCGCTGGCCAACGCACATAAATCCGAGCCGTTCCCGATAATAGGGTTGGGTAACCGCGCCGGTACTGCGTTCCTGGCGGCGTGGTGCATCAATGAACAGTTCGTACTGACAGATGTCAGCGCTGAGGCGCAATTGACGCTGTTGGGACTCACCCCGGACAAACAGGCGGCGTGGTTGCTGGATGGCTCGGCCGGGCAGCTTTATCGCCAACCACTCGTTGCGATCGAGACACTGCGCGTCGCTTTCGCTGCGGGACCGCAACGCGTTATCCCGGAGCAATTGCCCCACGCAGAAAGAGTCTGGGCGCAATGGTCGTTTGTGCAAGTGCTGGCGCGTGGGCAAGGTCTGATCGGGCAGACTCGCGACGGGGTCAATGTCGAGTTGCACGATCAGCAGCCTGCGCGGATCGTCAGCGTGGAAAATCGCTGGTCGTACGTTCTGGGCCTGACGGCTGAGCAGTTGCGGGCGCGCCTGAAGGCATTACTGGTGAGGCAGACCCATGCGTCGGTTCTGCCGGTCGTAAATACCGGTAATCGCTATACGTATTACGTGCCCGCGGCGGATCGGCTTTTTGAAATCGCCGGTCGGCACGATGGCTCGTGGCCAATATTTCTTGGCCCGCGCCAAAGCTCTGCTCCGCTGCTGTTCGACCCGGTTGACGGACTCATATTCAGCCCGGGTCCTGCCGATCATGATTCGGTGTGGATTCCAGACTGCCACGCGCAGTGTGAAGGCGAGGTGTTATCCATTGCTTTGAGCGATGGAGTGACTGATATCACAGCATTGTTGCCCGATGGCGTCGACACACTGATTCTGGCCTTTGGATCCCGGACCGCCGGGTATCGCATTACGGACCAGGCCTGGCAGCGTCTGGACTGCATTGTGGTCGATACGCGGCTGGCAGATAACGCTGAAGATGCGGGCTCAAACCTGCTGCTTCTCGAAATGGCTGACTGCGCACGTTTGTTAATGTCGCTGGTCGACGGGCATCTGATGTTTACTGACCCGGACAGTGCTCACACGCTGATAGTCAGAGATGTCGATCCGCCATACTCCGAGGCGAGAAAACACATGGTGTTGGCAGTCAGCGTCGACACTCAAGTATTCAGGTTTACGCTCGAACAATGGATTGCGACTTTTTTACAGATGCGCGGTGATGAGGCAATAGTTGAACTGGTAACAGTGATTAAGATCTTGTCCTGAAATATATAAAATTTTCAATCAAGGATCGTCAAAAGTTGTCGGTGATTATTTTTTTTTGTTTTGTTTGTGTAACCGTGGCGGCTGTTTTGTTGTGGCTTTCAGCGGGGGGCAGTGGTTGTGATTATTATAATATTTGCGTTTTTGTCAGGGTGATTGCAATTTGTTTTGCCTGACAATGTTTGATTTTATTTGAGTTTGAATGGGTCGTGTTTGCTCGTTAGTTTGGCCTCTCTTTTTTTTGCTGAGGCAAAACTCTGTGCAGAACATCAATAAGCTTGAAACTGTTGAAGTCAATTTCGAAAACGTTATAAATCTCGTAGACCTCCAGCAGGCTTTGTTGCCTTATGAGGGTTTCCCGGTTTACGAAGAGGTCATGCGTTATTACGATGCATGCCTGGAAAGAACGGGCTCATCAAGGTTGCTGGAGCCGGTAAGACTGTTGCGCCAGACACTGGAACCCCTGCGCCAAGGCAAGCGGAGCAAGCGTGGTGTGGGCTCGTCAACGGCCCGCGCGGATGAAACAGAACCGAATGTTTCAGATGTTTATGACAAGGTCGAGAGTTTCGAATCTCTCGTTCAGTACAGTGCTGGGCTGGTCAATACCCCAGCGACGGAAGTCCCCAGGGTTGTGCACTTTGTATGGGTCGGTGGTGGTATCGGTGCCATTCAGCGAGATTATCTGAATGTGTGGAAACAGGTGCTTGCCGAGCACGGCTATACGTTCAATCTCTGGTACGACAGCGATGCACTGCTCGCATATCAAACCAACAAACTGATTGTTGAAGCTGCCAAGGCAGATGCTCTAAACCAGGTGGCTGGGAAAACCGTTTCCGAAAATGAACTGGCTTCTCTTTTTGAAGCTCGGGCAATTGTTTTGAAACAACAAATGGCGGCGCATATCAATGCAGCGGTCGCCAGAGGTGAGTTGGCTGATGATGCCCGGATTGATTTACTGACTCGCGCTTATGGTCAGGATGCCAACGTCCTGGAAGCGCTTAAGTCACGAAACCGCGAGAGCATAGAAGTGCAACTCGGTGATGGTTTTCAGTTACGTGATCTTGATGGCAGTGACAGGCTTATACAGTTGCAAGGTATTTACGAGCAGGAAACTCGCCTGCGCGGCAATCTCGCGGCAGCGTCTGATGTCGTTCGTGCCGAGGTCCTGTATGGCGAAGGCGGGAGCTATGCCGACGTCGATAATTTGCCGCCATTGCGTAAGAGTATCGGTGATACGGACATCAGCGCCTTTACCGATCCCCAGCGTTTGGGCGTATTGCAGCTCTTGCTCGACAAAAATCCGCACTGGATGCCAGGACGCGCGGCGATGCGTAGCAGTTATGGCAATCATGTCGACAACATCCCTCAGGCATCTCGCTCGGCGCTTGAGGCGTTTGCTCAAAGCCAGCCCGCCATGAGGCAAGTCTTCGAGCTTCCGGCAGATCGTCTGGTACGGCCGTTCGCTGTGCGGGCCGTGGCTCAGAACAGTTCGATCAATAACGCGTTTCTGATGGCTCATCCTCGCGCGGCAATGCTGCAAACCATTATTGGGCGCATTCGATTCAACTATGAGGTGGTCAATGACGCTATTCGCCGGGCAGCACAACAAAGAATAGCGTTGATCGATTCGACGAGTATGCAGCCATTGGCTGAAGAGTTTATTGCGAGCCGTTGGGGGCCTTTGATTGACCTGTCTTCAGAGCGTTCCATTTCTGCAGATTATCTGGCCTATTCGGCTGCGCGCTACTTCAGTGATGGTATTCGTCCGCAAAGCGAGAGCACCGTCTACCTCAGTGGCCCCCGTGCTGTCCGTGACGGCATGGACGATTTCGGGCGAATTCACCTGACCGAGCATGACGGGCAAATCCTTCGCGATGACGCATCCATTACTCCGCGAGTCAGCGTTAATCGCGTCACGGAGGAGGAACTGGATCACTCCTGGAAAGAAAATGAGAATGATGCCGTGAAGTGGGTCAGCGGCGAGCAAGAGCGCTGGCAAAAGGGCCAGTACCGCACGCGCTACAGCGGTGATATGGCCGAGCTGCTCAAGGGCTCGGCCATCGAGTTCGAACAGGGCTGGCCATTGATCGAGGGAAGAGCGGTTCTGCTCTCCAGTGTATTGCAAGGTCTGATCGATGGACTCGGCGAGCCATTCATCAAGGCGATGCAGGAGCAGCACAGCGGTGTAATCAACTTTGAAGCCGCGCTGCCGCTGAGCTTTGGCGATCGTCAGTTGATCAAACAACAGGCCCACAATGCACTGCCTCCGGTGTTTCTTGGCGATGCACGGATTCAGGAACTGGGGCTGGACGAAGTATTGGTGGCAATGGGCAATGGCGAACTGGATGTTCTCCATCTCACGCCATTGCAGCGATTGTCACTCGGTGTTCTGTTGGGAATGGACTCACTGCACAGCATTAATTTCGAGAAATACAGCGTCGAACTCGACAACCTGGTCAACAGCTTTCACAAACTGGGGGTGTCGAGTCGTTATGCGGCGATTGAGCGACAGCTTTATCAACTCAAGGCTCCGGCATTTCTGAGTGGTCTGAATTTCGCTGCTGTCGAGTCTGAAGCCTCGCCAGCCAGTGCGCTGAGTCTGAAAAAGGCTGCACTGATGAAGGCGTATACCCAGCAGCAGTGGGGGCGATGTGCGGCGCAGATTCAGCAGGTCGCCACCAAGGAGCATCGTCTCCTGGTCGGCGAAAAACTGGATCAGGTACTCAGTGAATTCGATAGCGAAGCCCGCAGCGTCAAACTGGTGCCTCAGGATTTGATGCTCAACGGTATCGGCGAGACGATTGGAGGACGTTGTTATCCATTGGCGTTGGTGATGAGCGCAGCCTTGACCGAAGGCGGGCTGGCCTCTCATCGATTGCGTGAGCGCTTTTATCTGGCGGCTCTTGAGCCGCAGCAAAGTGATTCGATCGCTTTTGGGCTCGCACTGGAAGAGCTTCGTGGTACTGCGTTGAGTGAAGTCGGCACACCGTTTGGCCACGCCGATCTGAAGCAGGTCGGCGCCGCTCTGGAGAGTCACACCGGTACTCGCACGATGATGCTCAACTCCGAAAACCATTCGATGCTGGTGGCGAAAACTGTAGTGGGTAACGTGGCGACTTACCATTTTTATGACCCCAATTTCGGTCTGTTCGAGTTCGAAAGCGCCGCCCAGTTACAACGTGCGCTCGAGCACTTTTTCGTACGTCAGAAAATGGCCGACTATTACGCAGCGTACGCTGGCGAAAACGGTCCTCGGTTCGATCTGGTGGAATTGCATGGCGATCAGATTTCGGCTTTGCACCTTTCAAGCGGTTTTGAGGTAGCAAAACTGCTCGGTCCGGATTCGCTGCCGAAGCAACCGCCTGGCAAGATTCGTCAGCGCCTTGACAGTGCGCATGGACGCTCGCTGATGGAAAACTCACACCTGGGGGCCAGTCTGTTGGGCCTGGACAGCCACTGGTGGGGACAGCAGATCGCCAGCGCCACGGCGGCGTTGCAAGAACTGCATACTGGGGTGACACCTTTGGTGCCATTGTTTGAAACCCTGCAGGTTACATCGCAGGGCCACTACCAACTGAGCCTGGTTGATCCAGCGAACCCCGAACACGTGGTCGAAGTGGTCAGCGATGACTACCGGCTGTTGCGCATCAAACACTGGTTGTCCGAGCAGTTTTCCACGCTGGCGCGCAAACCGCAGCAATCCGCCGGTGTGCCGGATCCGACCGAGGCTGGCAGCGTACACACGCTCAATGCCGGGTTTACGATTCAGGCTTTGATGAACGCGTTGCGCAATCGCGAAGGAGACGGACGCACATTGACCATGGCGGTACGTCTGCATGCTTACCTCAACTATGCGCAACTTTTGCATGGAAACGTGGTGGATGTGGTCGGCCTGATTCGACTGGTTCGCACCGCATTGAACGAGGTGAAGATCATTGCGCGCACCACTTCATCCGTCGTCGGTGAAGCCTTGGGGCATACGGCCAATGAAGGTGTCGGCGCCGTGTTGGGGCTGGCTAACGTCGGTTTTGATATTTATCAGCTTGGCAATGCACAGGATGGCGTTGAACAAGCGCAGTTCGGCACGCAACTGGCCTTCGACTCTGCCAGCCTCGCATTGACCGCAGGTGGCATCGGGGCCGCGTTGACTGGCGCGTCGACGGCCGCAGCGGTATTGGGTGGTGCCGGGGTGATCCTTGGCGGGCTGGCGGTAGGTGTCGCGGCGCTGGCCCAAGGCTTTGCTGTCATTGCTCGAGATGCGCAGGGCGTCGGCAACTTTTTCGCCGACATGGAGGAGGCTTATCGGGGTGTCGGGTATCACTTCGATTCTGAGTTCGATGCCTGGATTGCCAACCCCGCATTGATCATCAAGCGAATTGATCTGGGGGCGGGCACGGTGTCGCTCGACAGTCCGAAGCTATACCCGTTGCGCAATCACTTCGGCGTAGCGGACTTCGATGCCGACTATTCCCGGGCGATTGATATCCGCAGTCAGTTGAAGCTGCCTGACCGGATCGGATTCACCCCGCCTGTCGCGCAACCGATCGTACTGCCTTGCACCCCGCAGACCTGCTACGGCTATGAGTATCAGGCGCTACCGTTCGCCAATTTACGCCACGACCGCGGCTTTGACACGGCAAGGCGTCTGGAGCAAAAGAAGCCTGACGGTGACTGGTTGTTTCTGTTCTCGTTTTACTCTTTTCCCTCCCATTACATCGTGCGGCGCCTGTTGCCCGATTATCGCGATACGCTCATCGAGGTTCAGTTGGATGGTATTGAGCGCACGCTGGTGATGCCGTCATTGCCGGATGTCTGGAAGGGCAAACTGACGTACAGGATCACCGGGTCCGGCAATGCCTGCGCACTGACGCTCAGTCGCGGTGGCAACGTCGAGCTGCATACACAGAGTTTGCAAGCGAGCCGTTGGCAGTTACACGCCACATGGGCCAATGAAGCCGACATTCGAATTGAGGCAACGAGCGAGCTTTACATCGGTGATGTGCAAGTGAAGCTTGGCGAGGGGGCCCACGAGGTGATGATCGGTACAGCCGACGGACAGATGTTCGGCATTGACTGGGCCAGACGCCAGTTGACCATCCTCGAGCAACGCGCGCCGTTTGGGCTCAATGAACAAGCATTGCTCGAACATTACAAATCTTTGGCTCAGGAGCATCGTCTGACACTGGCCTATACGCCAATCAGGGATTGGTTGATTCCATTCGAGTCGCCACATCAGCCGCGTTATGTCAGGGCCTGGTATGACGCGCAGGAAGACCGCTTTCTGTACATCCGCAACGAGCGTGCGGGTGAAACCGACAGTGCACAGCTGGCGTTGGTGAGCGGTGGCTTCGCCTGGTTTTGTGTGCCGGACAGCTACGATATCTGGCAGGTGGATGCGATCACCGGATTGCTCAAGAATCGCTATCGCTTATTGCTGGCGGAGGGCAAAAGCACCATCGGTGACTTGCAAGCGGATGAGCAGGGCACGATTCACTTCGTGCAGACCGTGGTGGGTGCGACGGGGACTCAGCTGTTCGGTTATCTGATTCACGATGGCCAACTGCTGTTGAGCTCCGTCACCTACGAGCAGAATCGCGAGTTGCAGGCGAAGGTTTTCGCCGACAAGACGCTGAAGGACTGGTCAGTGGTGCTGGGCACGTACCTGACGCCCCGCGCCGTGTCGGCGGTGGATGGCTTTTCGACGCTTGACTGGCAGCCGGCACCGTATGTTTCGGTCTGTTGGGCATTCGATCCTGACAAGCGCGACCTGGTGTGGGTGCGCAGCCGTGACCGGCTTTTGATCCACCCGCTGCCTTTGCCCCGTCATGCCCGTGGCTGGCACGACTCGATCAAGAACCTGAGCGACATGGTGCTGTTGCCGATGGCGGACGAAAGCGATCTGTATTTCATCTACAACCGTCTCGATCAGACGCTCTGTCGTCTGCAAATGACCGCGCAACAGGGGCTGGTGCAATGGTCGCACCGATGGGTTGAACCTGAGGGGCTGAAGCAGGTGATGGCTGTCGAAAATGGCTACCTGGTCCTGGACGATCAAGGCCGGTTCTTCAATCTGACAATGTCAGGAGAATTGCAGTTGGGTGGGGTCGGTGAGCAGTGGCTGAAGGATCACAGCCATTGGTGGCAGGCGCTGGAGCCGCTAGCCAGGCGCTATTCGATGGACAGTTTTGCCATCATCGGCTTAAAAAACGCCACGGGAGACGGTTACCTCAACGCTTGGTACATCAACGATCATTTGCTGCTGTGTGATCTTGGCCGCGACAAGTCTGTACGCCTGCTGGGCGTGACGCCGGACAACCGATCGGGCTGGTTGTTTGATCTGGCCAGCGGTGCAATCTGGAGCCAGGAACTGGTCGAGCCACAGTCGCTGGTCGATGCGTTTGATGAAGGCGCGCAGTTGCTGCATACGGACGGGTTGCCGACGCCCGGACAGGATTGGGCCGATTGGCGGTTTGCCGAAGTGTCCATCGAAGGCGCCGGGTTAACAGGAACGACGGTGGACGGTGTCTCGCTGAGGTTGAGTTACCTCGAGCCTGAAGTGATTACCGGTGTCAGTCAGGACTGGGTTAATGCGCAGCACGAGCCGTTGGTTGAGCGACTGCAAACGTTGCTGAGCGATGTGGATCATGAAACATTCGTACTCGTCGAGTCTGCGCCCGGCAGTTTGCAATGGTATGACTCGCAAAGCGCGAGACTGATAAAACTTGCCGACAAAATGCTGCCCACCGAACCCGTACTGCTGGGTACGCAGCAACGCTCGAATGTGCTGCTGCACGACCGGCGCGAGGGAGGCCTGAACGTCTATCCGGGACGAAGAAGCATTGGTACGTTTGACTACCTGGAGCGAAACGCTCAGGTACTGACCGTTGAGGGAAGCAACAGGCTGGATGATCTACTGCCGTTGATCCCCGATGACGTGACGACCCTGATTCTGCGAATGGGTCAGGGTCATGTGACTTGCCGGTTGTCGAAAGCCGCCTGGCTGAAGCTGGATTCGTTGATCATCGACTGTCGGCATGCGCTGGGCGAAGTACCGGCAGTACCGGGAAAGCTGATCTGGGATTTCGATTCGCCGCACAAGCTGTTGTTCGAGATCGTCGGGGAGCATTTGTTGATCGTCGATCCTGATACGGAACACAGCCTGATCTTTCGTGATGTGTGCTCCGCTGACTCCGCCTTGCGCGGAGAAGTGTATCTGGCCTTCAAGGACCAGCAATCACATGCGATATCGACGTGGGTGCGGCGATTGCAGGCGCGAACCGAACGCAGCGCTCGGGTGACGATGCAGACGCTATTGGCAAAACCGTATTTCGCGGACTGACCAGGCAATTGGGTAAAGCGCCGCAAACGGTTTCGTTTGCGGCGTTTTTCCATACACCCTTGTTGCTAAACCAACGCTCAGGGCACCAGATAACCTTTGACCCCGGTAAAAATGATCTGCGCCGCCAGGGCGCAGACGAACAAACCCATCAAACGGCTGACGATCTGCAACCCCTGATCACCCAGAATCCGCTCGATGCGATTCGACAGATACAGCACCACACCTACGGTGAAACTGGCCAGCGCAATACTCATGATCGCGGTGAGTTTGTCATCCCAATGCGGCTGGCTGATACCCATCACCAGCAAGGCACCGATGGTGCCCGGGCCGACGGTCAGCGGAATGGTCAGCGGCACGATGGTGACGTCCTGCTGCACGTTGTCGGCCTGCACCGCCGGCTTACCCTGCGCCATGCCCAGTGCCGAAATGAACAGCACACTGCCGGCGCCAATGCGGAATGCATCCACGGTGATGCCGAACACATCGAAAATCACCCGCCCGAACAAATACAGCAAGACACTGGAGACCAGCGTCGCCAATGCCACTTTCCACGCCAGGCGCCGTTGCTCCTTACGCGAATAACCGCGGGTCAGGCTGATAAAGCAGGACAGCACGAAGAACGGGCTATAGAGCACCAGCATCTTCAGGTAAACGCTGAACAACACATGGAGCATGGTGCAAGCTCACTGGCGAGGGAAGTCGTGGGGGAGTCTATCAGGCGCTAAAGGGTCTGTCGGCTCAGGAGGCAGGCGTCGTGGCACGGTTTTGCTGATCACGCTGGGCTACCCAGTGTTCGATCAGCTCGCGCAATTGCGACAACTCGACCGGCTTGGACATGTGCCCATCCATCCCGGCCTGCCGCGCGCGCTCCTTGTGTTCGGCGAGAATGTGCGCCGTCAACGCCACGATCGGCGTGCGAATGCGTTGGTTGCTGACTTCCCAGGCGCGCAGTTGCTGGGTCGCCGAGAAACCATCGAGGATCGGCATTTCGCAGTCCATCAGCACCAGGTCGTAACGCTGGGCTTTCATCGCCTGCAGCGCTTCTTCGCCGTTGGCGGCGGTGTCCGGTTGCAGGTTGAGCTTGCCGAGCATGCCGCGAATCACCTTGGTCGAAATCGTGTTGTCTTCGGCGACGAGGATGCGGAAATCGCTAGGCACTTTGGCGGCCGTGGCCGGGGTGACCACTTGCGGCTGAAACACCACTTGGCCTTTGTTGCGCTGATTGAGTTCGTCGGCCAGCGTAGTCTTGAGGGTGTAGCCGGCCACCGGTTTGGCGAGGATGCGTTTGATTCCCGAGTTGCGCGCGATGATCTTGCTCGGCGCGTTGCTGATGCCGGTGAGCATGATCAGCAGGATGTCGTGGTTGAGGCTTGGGTCTTCCTTGATCTTGGCCGCGAGCTGCATGCCGGTCATGCCCGGCATGTTCTGATCGAGCAGCACCACATCAAAGTAATCACGCAAGTGCGCCTTGGTTCGCAGCAGGGCTAAAGCTTCCTTGCCGGAAGGCACTGCGCTGACATTCAGCCCCCACGCACTGCATTGCTGGACCAGTACTTTGCGGCAGGTATCGTTGTCGTCGACCACCAGCACCCGTGCGCCTTGCAGCGGACTGTCGAGATCGGAGGTCGGGTGTTCGAGGCGATCGGGGTCCAGTGGCAGGGTCAGCCACAGCGTGCTGCCCTGACTGGCGCCGCTCTTGATGCCGAATTCGCCCTGCATCAAACGAATCAGTTGTCGCGCGATGACCAGCCCGAGATTGCCGCCCAAGCGATTCGCCGAGAGGAAGTGCTTGCTGTGCAGTTCGGCGTGCATCAGCGCGTCGCGTTCTTCCTGCTCCATCGGCGCGCCACTGTCCTGCACGGCGATGCGCAGGCGTGGTTTGCTGCTGCGTTCGTCGAGCGCGACGACGATCAGCACTTCGCCTTCATCGGTTTTTTTCAGGGCGTTTTCCAGCAGGCTCAGCAAGGTCTGACGCAGACGCGTCGGGTCACCGCTGATCACCCGTGGCACTTGCGGCTGGATGAAGCTGATCAGCTCGACGTTCTGTTGTTCGGCCTTGGCCCGGTAGATGCTCAGGCAGTCATCGATCAGGGCATTAAGGTCGAACTGAACGTCGTCCAGTTCGATCTGGCCCGATTCGAGCTTGGAGATGTCGAGGATCTCGTTGATCAGCGTCAGCAGTTCGTTGCCGGCGCTGTGGATGGTCTGCACGTAGTCGCGTTGCTTGACCGACAGCGGCGTACCCAGCAGCAGTTCGGTCATGCCCAGCACGCCGTTCATCGGCGTGCGGATTTCGTGGCTGATCTTGGCAAGGAACTCGGCTTTTGCGTTGATCTCGGCATTGCTTGCGGCGAGGTCGCGGCTGACGCTGAAACGGCTTTCGGTGATGCTGCGCTGACGCTCACCCAGGGCGATGCTCATCAACAGGCCGCTGATGCAGATGAACGCCATCAGGGTCATGATCAAGCCTTGCGGCGACACCAGCGTCAGCCCCAGCAAGGCCGGAAGAATGATCAGCGTGCCGATGTTGAACACCACCATCGCCGCGACGAACAACCGCGCCGGGCGGTAGCCCTTCTGCCAGTGAAAGAACGCGACGAACAACATGCTCAGGCCGGCGAGTGCTACCAGTGCATAGGTGATGATGTTCAGCGGCAGAGTGTTGACGAACAACAGCAACAGGCTGCAGGTCACGATAAACAGGATGTCGCCAATCAACAGTTTGTTCAGCGGGTGCGGGCCGAGCGGGGCGAAGAAGCGATAGGCGAACATCAATCCGGCCGGGGCAGTCAGCAACAGTGCCAGATAGGCGCCCGGCGTCTGCACCGCATGCCAGTTCGGCAACCAAGGCCCGGCGAGGTTGAGCAACAGCAACAGACTGAGGCCCAACAGGCCTTCGCAGACTGCCAGCCACAGGCTGCTGCGCGAGCGGGAGTAGGCGTAGCGCACCAGGTTGTGCAACAGCAGCATGCCGAGACAGCCGAACAGTAAACCGAAGACCAGCGTCTGATTGTGGTTGGCCGCGCTCATCACCGCCGATTGCAGAGTGACATGCGGGCGCAACTGATGGTCGGAGACCAGACGCAGATAGACGTCGAGAGGTTTGTCGCTCAGCGGCAGTGGCAGCATTAAGTCGCTGCTCGGCAACGGCCGTTCGGCCTGTGGCTGATCTGTGCCGGTGTTGCGTTGTTCGATCAGCTTGTCACCGTCGAGCACATAGAGGCTGAGCTTTGACAGGTCAGGGGCGAAGATGCGCAGCACTTGTTCGTGCTTGCCCGGCGCCAGGCGGAAACGCAGCCACAAGGCGCCATCGGGCTCGGACGCGGTGAGGCGATCAAGGTCGATGGGGCTGAATTGATTGGTGTAGCGAGCGGAGCGGATATCGCTCAGTTGCAGATTGCCCTGATCGTCAAGCAATACCGACCAGCCACTGCCTTGTGCGGCCTGGGCCGGGAGCATGCAGAGCAAGGTCAGCAACGTGACGGTGAAGCTTATGGCAATCCTGAGCCAGCGCACGGCGAAATCCCTTCGTAGGTTGATGCCAGAATATAACGATGCGCGGCGGCGGAACAGCCCGGCGAGGAACGGTATCCCTCGCCGGACTTGATCGACAGCTTATTCCTGGGTTTCGCCACGTTCACGGGCAATGGCGCGGTAGCCAATGTCCTTGCGGTAGAAGCAGCCTTCCCAGTCGATGGCGGCCGCCAGCTTGTAGGCTTGCTGCTGCGCTTCACCGACGCTGGCGCCCATTGCGGTGGCGCACAGTACGCGACCACCAGCGGTGACGACGTTGCCATCGTTCAGCGCGGTGCCGGCGTGGAAGACTTTGCCTTCCAGGCTGGCGGCTGCATCCAGACCGTTGATCGTCGCGCCCTTGGCGTAATCGCCCGGGTAGCCGCCAGCGGCCAGCACGATGCCGACACTCGGACGTGGATCCCACTGTGCTTCAACCTTGTCCAGCGCTTGCGCCAGGGCGGCTTCGACCAGCAGCACCAGGCTCGATTGCAGGCGCAGCATCACCGGTTGGGTTTCCGGATCGCCGAAGCGGCAGTTGAACTCGATAACCTTCGGGTTACCGGCCTTGTCGATCATCAGACCGGCATAAAGGAAACCGGTGTAGACGTTGCCTTCTTCGGCCATGCCGCGCACGGTCGGCCAGATCACCAGATCCATCACGCGCTTGTGCACATCGGCGGTGACCACCGGGGCAGGGGAGTAAGCACCCATGCCGCCCGTGTTCGGGCCGCTGTCGCCGTCGCCAACACGCTTGTGATCCTGGCTGGTGGCCATCGGCAGCACGTTTTTGCCGTCGACCATGACGATGAACGAAGCTTCTTCGCCGTCGAGGAATTCTTCGATCACCACGCGCGAACCGGCGTCACCGAAAGCGTTGCCGGCGAGCATGTCGCGCACGGCGTCTTCGGCTTCGGCGAGGGTCATGGCGACGATCACGCCTTTACCGGCGGCCAGGCCATCGGCCTTGATCACAATCGGCGCGCCTTTTTCACGCAGATAAGCCAGGGCTGGCTCGATCTCGGTGAAGTTCTGGTAATCGGCGGTCGGGATCTTGTGACGGGCGAGGAAATCCTTGGTGAAGGCTTTCGATCCTTCCAGTTGCGCGGCACCGGCGGTTGGGCCGAAGCAGTCCAGACCACGCGAGCGGAACAGATCAACGACGCCAGCCACCAGCGGCACTTCCGGGCCGACGATGGTCAGGGAAACGTTTTTCTCGGCGAAGTCGGCCAGTTGCTCAAGGGCCAGCACGTCGATGGCGACGTTCTCGCACTTGGCCTCAATGGCGGTGCCAGCGTTGCCCGGTGCGACGAAAACCTTCTGCACGCGCGGATCCTGAGCCACTTTCCAGGCCAGGGCGTGTTCACGGCCACCGCTGCCAATGATCAAAACATTCATTTCAAAAACCTCGGATGACGCTAATTCTGTTGAGCGCCGCAGGGACGCTTTTCTGTAGGAGTGAGCCTGCTCGCGATTGCGGTGTGTCAGTCACTGCAGCTTTGACTGATCAATGGCTATCGCGAGCAGGCTCACTCCTACATTGGAACGTGTTCTTAGTGACGGAAGTGGCGCATGCCGGTGAAGACCATGGCGATGCCGGCTTCGTCAGCAGCAGCAATCACTTCAGCATCACGCATCGAACCACCCGGCTGGATCACCGCAGTGATACCGACTTTGGCCGCGTTATCCAGACCGTCGCGGAACGGGAAGAACGCGTCCGAGGCCATCACCGAACCGGCAACTTGCAGGCCAGCGTGCTCAGCCTTGATCGCGGCAATACGTGCCGAGTTTACGCGGCTCATCTGGCCAGCGCCGACACCGATGGTCTGACGGTTCTTGGCGTAGACGATGGCGTTGGACTTCACGTACTTGGCGACTTTCCAGGCGAAGATCAGGTCGTGGATTTCCTGTTCGGTCGGCGCGCGTTTGGTCACCACTTTCAGGTCGTCGGCGCTGATCATGCCGATGTCACGGCTCTGTACCAGCAGGCCGCCGTTGACGCGCTTGTAGTCCCACGCTGCGGCGCGGTCAGCCGACCACTCGCCGCAGGCCAGCAGGCGCACGTTGGCTTTGGCTGCAACGATGGCGCGAGCCTCTTCGCTGACGCTCGGGGCAATGATCACTTCAACGAACTGACGCTCGACGATCGCTTTGGCGGTCTCGGCATCCAGTTCACGGTTGAAGGCGATGATGCCGCCGAATGCCGATTCAGTATCAGTCGCGTACGCCAGTTCGTAGGCCTGACGAATACCGCCTTCAGCGTCCGGGCTGACCGCCACGCCGCACGGGTTGGCGTGCTTTACGATCACGCAGGCTGGCTTGACGAAGCTCTTCACGCATTCCAGCGCAGCGTCGGTGTCGGCCACGTTGTTGTACGAAAGCTCTTTGCCTTGCAGTTGGGTCGCGGTGGCGATGCCGACTTCGGCAGGCTTGGCTTCAACGTAGAACGCCGCGCTCTGGTGCGGGTTCTCGCCGTAGCGCATTTCCTGAGCCTTGATGAACTGGCTGTTGAAGGTGCGCGGGAATTCGCTGCGGCCTTCGGTGCTCAGGGTTTCAGCCGCCTGATTCACGGTGCCCATGTAGTTGGCGATCATGCCGTCGTAGGCAGCGGTGTGTTCAAAAGCCTTGAGCATCAGGTCGAAACGCTGAGCGTAGGTCAGGCCGCCGGCCTTGAGGCCTTTCAGGACGCTGGCGTAATCGCTGGCATTCACCACGATCGCTACGTCTTTATGGTTTTTTGCTGCCGAACGGACCATGGTCGGGCCGCCGATGTCGATGTTCTCGATCGCGGTCGGCAGGTCGCAGCCTGGCTTGTTGATGGTGGCTTCGAACGGATAGAGGTTGACTGCAACCAGATCGATCGGCTTGATGCCGTGCTCGCTCATGATCGCGTCGTCGATACCACGACGACCGAGGATGCCGCCGTGGATTTTCGGGTGCAGGGTTTTCACCCGACCGTCCATCATCTCGGCGAAACCGGTGTAATCCGCGACTTCCACTGCGGCAACACCGTTGTCGCGCAGCAGCTTGAACGTCCCGCCGGTGGAGAGGATCTCGACGCCCAGAGCTTCGAGCTCCTTGGCGAATTCGAGGATCCCGGTCTTGTCGGAAACGCTGATCAAGGCGCGGCGGATCGGCAGGCGGGTAGTCTGGTCGGTCATCTCAATTTCCATCAAAAGCAAAGGAAGTCAGCAAAAAAGGCGACCGTTTTTTACGCGGGCGCCTTTCTGGTTTGATTGAATGCTTACAGCAGATCGTACTGCTTGAGTTTCTTGCGCAGCGTGCCGCGGTTAAGCCCCAGCAGCTCACTGGCCTTGGTCTGGTTGCCCTTGACGTAGTTCATCACGCTTTCGAGCAGGGGAGCCTCGACTTCGGAGAGCACCAGGTTGTACACATCCGTGACGGACGCGCCCTCAAGGTGGGCGAAATAATTGTGCAGCGCCTTCTCGACACTCCCGCGAAGGGTCTGACCTTCTTCGCTCGGGGTATTGAGGTGCTGTTTCAAATTCACGTTGTCGCTCACGGGTGTTGTTCCACTCACTAAAGTCTCGGTCATCATCGTCATGCGGCCACCCCTTCTTCGTCCCCTGTCAGGCTCTTGTAACGCTCGGCGAAGAACTCCCGAACGTTGGCGCATTGTGTTTCCGTACCATCCAAACGATTGAAGTGGGCGCGAAACTCCCTGGCGCCCGGCAAGGTTGCGAGATACCAGCCCACATGCTTGCGCGCAATGCGCACGCCCATCACATCCCCATAGAAAGCGTGAAGTGCGGCCAGATGCTCTAGCAGTATGTGTTCCACCTCGATCAGCTCCGGCGCCGGCAATTTCTCGCCGGTACGCAGGAAGTGTTCGATCTCGCGAAAAATCCATGGCCGCCCTTGGGCGGCGCGGCCTACCAACAGGCCATCGGCACCGGTCGCGTCAAGGACGTAACGGGCCTTTTCCGGCGAGTCGATATCGCCATTGGCAAAAACCGGGATCGACACGGCCTGCTTGATCGCGGCAATCGTGTCGTACTCGGCTTCACCCTTGTAAAGATCGGCGCGAGTGCGGCCATGCACTGCCAGCGCGGTGATCCCGGCCTGCTCGGCGATCTTCGCCACGGTCAGACCGTTCTTGTTGTCGCGATCCCAACCGGTGCGGATCTTCAGGGTGACCGGCACATCAACCGCAGCCACAACGGCCTGCAGGATCTCGGTGACCAATGCTTCATCTTTCAACAGCGCGGAACCGGCGGCCTTGTTGCAGACCTTCTTCGCCGGGCAACCCATGTTGATATCAATAATCTGTGCGCCCAGTTCGACGTTGGCCCGGGCCGCGTCTGCCAGCATCTGTGCATCACCACCGGCAATCTGTACCGAGCGTGGCTCGGGATCGCCTTCGTGGATCATGCGCATGCGCGACTTGCGGGTGTTCCACAGGCTCATGTCACTGGTGACCATTTCCGAGACTACAAGCCCTGCGCCCAAACGCTTGCACAGCTGACGAAAGGGCTGATCGGTGACCCCCGCCATCGGGGCGAGAATCAAGCCGTTCTGCAATGTGTATGGGCCGATGCGTACCGCCGACATAGGACTTCCCTGAGGTGGGGCCGGATCATGAGAGTTCGAAAAAGGGTTGGCATGATACCCGCTCTCGATGACTGGATAAAGGCTGAATTGAACAAAATCTGAACAGTTATTCTGTTATCGCCACCGGTTTGGTTGTGGGTAGCAAAGTCAGAAAACCGCCGTCAATTCGAAAGCGACGCAGGCATTCACTCGGGCGAGTGGAAACTCAGGCTGTAATTCACCGCTTTGGGGCCTGGATCGAGAATATCCAGCGCGATGTGGATCGGCGTCTGCGGCGGCATTTCCGCCAGACCTTCGAGGTCTCCTCTCAGGTATTCGCCGGGTTTGAAGCGACGACTGGCAATCAGGTGGCCGTTGAGGTCGGCGAAGCGCAGTTCCAGTAATGGAAACGGCTGAGAGAACGTCGCACGGTTGTAAATGATCGCATCGACCACCAGCGCGCCGTTGAACTCCGGGTGGCTGCGCACCACCAGATTGCTGCTCTTGATTCGGGCGATATCGACTTTGGACGGCACCGTGCAGCCGATCTGCGGGCAGATTTGCTGAAACCACGGGCGGTATTGATCCTGGCGCGCCAGTTCATCGAAGTGATAAGAGATGTACTGCGCAGCCAGCCCACCTGCCGCCAGCAAGACCAACACCAGCCAAAGCAAGCGACGACCCCACGGCGAGCGGCGTTTCTGCCAGTCCAGTTGCAGCGGGTCGTCGGTCAGGTCCTGCAGGACTTCGGCGCGTACGCCGGGTTCTGCGCGCTCGCGTTTTTTGCGCAGCGGCTCAATCGATGGCAAATCATCGTCATCGGGTTTGTCATTGGCCGACAAGCGTTCGCGGCGGGCATTTGGGTCGATCGGGTCGTGCAGGCGCAGATGCGGGATCGCTGGCTCGTCATCCAGATCCACCGGTTCCAGCGACAGCGAAGGCTCGGTGCGCTCGGATTTGACCGGTTCAATGTCGTCGATCTGCGGCTCGTCTTCCGGCTCAGGCAGCCGCTCGTCGGCAGGCTCGCTGAACAGACTGCCCGGCCATGCCGCGTCATCCGGCTCCGGGCTGTCGCGACGGGCACTCAGGGAGTCTTCGCGCGCGCGTCCGAGTTCGGTGGCGGGCTGGATTTCCCGTTGTTCGAGACGGGCCAGTTCTTCATCCAGATCGAGGCTGTCGAGATCAAGCGCCGAGGCGCTCCACTGCTTTTGGCTGATGGCGCGCGGTGCCGCAGGCTCCATGGCTGGTGGCTCGACAACTGGCGGCGCTGCAATGCTCGACGCCGCCTCGACAGGCAGTTCGGCGAGCGGCGGCGCAACCGGCGTCACCGCGTCCTTGCCTGCATGTTGTTCCAGCAGCTGTTTGGCGGCGTTGAACACTTGCAGGCAGGAGCCGCAGCGAACCACCCCGCGGACACGCTCAATTGAGCATGGCTGACACGAAAACTGGTTTGGCAGTGCGGGCACTGGGTGACGAAACTGTCGGTCATGCGGCGATCCGGTTTATGCAGGCGGACATATTAGCGCCGACGGCCGGTGATGCGCACCCAGCCATCGCGATTGGCGATCGGGTCGAGATCAAAGTCCTGGGCATAAGCGGCAGCGACTTCATCACCTTGTTCGGCAAGGATGCCCGACAGCGCCAGACGCCCACCGGACCTGACTAGCCCGGACAGTTGCGGCGCCAGCGAAACCAGCGGGCCGGCAAGAATGTTGGCGACCAGCACGTCGGCTTGAACCTGCGGCAGATCTTCCGGCAGGTACAGCGGGAACAGTTCGTCGGCAATGTTGTTGCGCCCGGCGTTGTCGCGCGAGGCTTCCAGCGCCTGCACATCGATGTCGGTGCCGACCGCTTCCTTGGCGCCGAGCAGCAGGGCGGCAATCGCCAGGATCCCCGAGCCGCAACCGAAATCCAGCACGTTGCAATCTTTCAGGTCCTGACCGTCGAGCCATTCCAGGCACAGTGCGGTAGTCGGGTGGGTGCCGGTGCCGAACGCCAGACCCGGATCCAGCAGCAGATTGACTGCGTCGGGCTCCGGCGCGGCGTGCCAGCTCGGCACGATCCACAGGCGCTGGCCGAAACGCATCGGCTCGAAACCGTCCATCCAGCTGCGTTCCCAGTCCTGATCTTCGATGACTTCGCTGTGATGCTCAGGCAGCGGGCTGCCGGTCAGCAGCTCCAGATGGGCCAGAACCGGTGCCGGTTCGGTGCCGCCTTCGAACAGTGCCAGCAAGTGCGTGTGTGCCCACAATGGGGTGGTATTGAGTTCCGGCTCGAAGATCGGCTGGTCTTCGGCGTCCATGAAGGTCACCGATACGGCGCCCACTTCAAGGAAAGCGTCTTCGTAGGTTTCGGCTTGTTCCGGGCTGATGGCGAGACGTACTTGCAGCCAAGGCATGGCGGGCACCTTTGAAAAATATTGATTGCAGCCTAGCGGCCGGCGAGAAGCGCGCAAGTTTACGCGAGCGCGGCGCAGAACACGAACATGGTTGAAGATCAAAAGATCGCAGCCTTCGGCAGCTCCTACAGGGGATTTATGTCGTTTCTGAATTGTTCATTGACGTTGAGCCATTGCTGGCCTTTGGTCGTCAGGCGATAGCGTTGTAGTCGGCTGTTTGGCTGTTCGGGAACCGTCATCTCCAAGGCATCAGCAGCGAGGGCCGGCAGAATGTATGCCTTGCGGAAGTGGTCGGCATTTTTCAAATGCATGGCGTCTTGCAGTTCTCGTCTGCTCATTTCACCGGAAACCACTTTCAGTAATGCAGCGACTTCCATGGTGACTTCCATGGTGACTTCCATGGTGGAGTGTCCAGCCGCGCTTTTTGCTTTGATTGTCTGCGGGTGGGCAGGCAGTCGAACAACATAGGAAATGCGCTCGTCATCGGTTTCAAAGAGTGGAGGAGGTGAGCCGTTATTGGTCATGACCTTAAGTATTTTGGGTATTCCCGTCGACCGGCCCTCGGTCAAATCCAGCTCTTTGAGAAACTCGCCGATTCGCCGGTTACGATAACGACGACTTACCGCTCGCCCCAGCCGCAGGTCTTCCATTCGTATCGAACGGTCTGGCCCCGGAAAGCTCAGAATCACTAGCTCTGTCTGACTGATGCGCACCTCAATAGGCTCCCGTTCCTCATATGAACGGTGGTAAACCGCATTGACCAGTGCTTCCTCAATCGCCGTGAACGGGAAATTCCATACGCGAGTGGCCTCTGCTCGGTCTGCATGCTTGATGACCGTTTCATGCAGAAAGTTGCGCTGAATATAGGCCAAGGCTTCGCGAGTGATTGAGGCGAGTGGGCCTTTGAAGACCTTTTCATCAAAGCGATCACCGTCGCTTCCTTCCGGGAACCATAGGACATCGATTTGTGTGCCGGGAAAAAAGTGATGGGGCGAGTCATTGAAAAACATCAGTCCTACATTTTTTGGCCACGGTGATTCCGTTGGGCCGCCCACAATGTTCATTTGCCGGCCGAGTGCTTCAGTGGATACATCATCTGCGTCCTCGGCGAGGGCGCTGCCAATCTCCTGCAGAAAGCCTTGCATCAACGGTTTGGAAAGATCAGTGACGCGAGCGCCAAGGTTGAAGCGATCATCAAACGGGACTTTGGCGGCAAGGCTCAAGAGCTCGTGTTCGATTTCACCTTTTGCTTCGACGGTGCTGCTGTAGCGACGGATGTAATAGTGCAGGCTTCGATGTTTGGCGGTTACTGCGGCGGGGGCTTTGTAGGGGCGGTTTTGTCCGCCTGGGGCCCACAGTACGATGAGCTTGCGGGACTCGACTTCTTCCACACTGAATACCGGGAAGTAGGCAGGTCGAATAGATTGGCATGCAGCTAACAGTTCGAGTTGAATCTTGTCGATGTCTTGATCGGCAATGCCTTGCGGAGGAAAGAACGGTACGCCGTGCTCATCACACTCCTGACCAATGACGATATAACCACCACCTAGGTTTTCGAAATCATTGGCGAATGCGCAGAGCGTGCGAATGATCGGGTCAGGATTCCAGCCTCTTTTGTACTCGATGCGCTCACTTTCGACCGTGCGCTGACGCAATAAATCGTTGAGATTGATGGGGAGTTTTTGAGGCATGGGCTGACTCTCCTTTCGTCAGCACGGTGCTGGCAAGGCCGCGATTATAGGCAGCCTGCACAGGCTACTGCCTGCCAGTAATGTTAAAAAATGACAGTATGAAACCCGCAGAAACAACAAAGCCGCCCGAAGGCGGCTTTGTCTGGTGCGGGCTGAAGCTTAGTGCTTCTCGCCAGCCAGCTTGTGCTCGAGGTAGTGAATGTTCACGCCACCCTTGCAGAAGCCTTCGTCACGAACCAGATCACGATGCAGCGGGATGTTGGTCTTGATCCCGTCCACCACGATTTCGTCCAGGGCATTGCGCATGCGAGCCATGGCTTCGTCGCGGGTCGCGCCGTAAGTGATCAGCTTGCCGATCAGCGAGTCGTAGTTCGGTGGAACCGCATAACCGCTGTACAGGTGCGAATCGACGCGAACGCCGTTGCCGCCTGGCGCGTGGAAATGCTTGACCGTACCCGGGCTCGGCATGAAGGTTTTCGGGTCTTCAGCGTTGATCCGGCATTCCAGCGAATGACCGCGGATTACCACGTCATCCTGCGTGAACGACAGCTTGTTGCCAGCGGCGATGCTGAGCATCTCCTTGACGATGTCGATACCGGTGACCATTTCCGAAACCGGGTGCTCCACCTGAACACGGGTGTTCATTTCGATGAAGTAGAAACGACCGTTCTCGTACAGGAACTCGAAAGTACCGGCGCCACGGTAACCGATGTCGATGCACGCCTTGACGCAACGAGCCAGTACTTCTTCGCGCGCTTTCTCGTCGATGCCCGGTGCTGGCGCTTCTTCGAGAACCTTCTGGTGACGACGTTGCAGCGAGCAATCGCGGTCGCCCAGATGGATCGCGTGACCCTGACCGTCGGACAGAACCTGAACTTCCACGTGGCGCGGGTTGGTGAGGAATTTTTCCAGATACACCATCGGGTTGCCGAACGCCGCGCCTGCTTCGGTGCGGGTCAGTTTGGCGAAGGCGATCAGGTCTTCTTCCTTGTGCACCACACGCATGCCGCGACCACCACCGCCGCCAGCGGCTTTGATGATCACCGGGTAGCCGACTTCACGACCGATGCGCAGCGCCGTTTCTTCGTCTTCCGGCAACGGGCCGTCAGAACCTGGAACGGTAGGTACGCCCGCTTCGATCATCGCGTGCTTGGCCGATACCTTGTCGCCCATCAGGCGAATGGTTTCGGCTTTCGGGCCGATGAAGGCGAAGCCGGAGTTCTCGACCTGCTCGGCAAAATCGGCGTTTTCCGCGAGGAAACCGTAGCCTGGGTGAATGGCGGTAGCGCCAGTCACTTCAGCTGCCGCGATGATGGCCGGGATGTGCAGGTAAGAGTGCGCGGCAGAAGCCGGGCCGATGCAGACGGATTCGTCTGCCAGACCCAGGTGCATCAGCTCTTTGTCGGCCTTGGAGTAAACGGCGACGGTCTTGATGCCCATCTCTTTGCAGGCACGCAGAATCCGCAGGGCGATCTCACCGCGGTTAGCGATCAGAACTTTTTCCAACTTCGCAGTCATCAAAGGCTCTCCGCAGTTCAAACGATGGTGAACAGCGGTTGGTCGTACTCAACCGGCTGGCCGTCTTCGACGAGGATGGACTCGATCACACCGCTGGTTTCAGCTTCGATGTGGTTCATCATCTTCATGGCTTCGACGATGCACAGAGTGTCGCCTTTCTTCACGGTCTGGCCGACTTCAACGAAGGACGGCGAGGTTGGCGAAGATTTACGGTAGAAGGTGCCGACCATCGGTGAACGGGCAACAGTGCCGTTCAGCGCTGGGGCAGCAGCGGCAGCCGGGGCTGCGGCAGCAACCGGAGCAGCAGCGGCAGGTGCAGCGGCCGGTGCTTGCATCGGAGCTGGCGCGTAGTACTGCTGAGCCGGGGTCTTGCTGTGACGGCTGATGCGTACGGACTCTTCGCCTTCCTTGATCTCGAGCTCGTCGATGCCGGACTCTTCCAGCAATTCGATCAATTTCTTAACTTTACGGATATCCATGAATCATCAACTCCCAAGGGTCGGTCAGGGGCGCTTAACGCTTGTAGTTCAAGTCGTTGCCTGTGTTTCAAGCTGTTCTAGTGCAGCCTCCAGGGCCAGTCGGTAACCGCTGGCGCCAAGGCCGCAGATCACTCCCACCGCTACATCGGAGAAGTAAGAGTGATGGCGGAAAGGTTCGCGTTTGTGCACGTTGGACAAATGCACTTCGATGAATGGGATGCTCACTCCCAGCAACGCGTCACGTAATGCGACGCTTGTGTGCGTAAAAGCTGCTGGATTGATCAGAATGAAATCGACACCTTCGCCGCGCGCGGCGTGGATGCGGTCGATCAATTCGTACTCGGCATTGCTTTGCAGATACAGCAGATGATGGCCGGCTTCACGGGCGCGGCGCTCCAGATCCTGATTGATCTGCGCCAGGGTCGTTGAACCGTAGGTGCCGGGTTCGCGGGTGCCGAGCAGGTTCAGGTTGGGGCCGTGCAGCACCAGTAGGGTTGCCATCTGCGTAGTCCTTGTTATCAATGAGCATTCGTCAGAACCCGGCGACTATGCCGCAAAGACTTTGTGACTGTCCAGTTCTATGCAATAGCCAGCACGATGGCCGATGTTTGCGCGAAATATGTGACCAAGTGATTTGATCCGGTCACTTGTGGTGTCTGGACTGACGCCTTCGCGAGCAGGCTCGCTCCCACAGGGGTATGCATTCCAATGTGGGAGCGAGCCTGCTCGCGAAGGCGGTCTATCAGACGCGGAAGGCTTGAACGGCCGTATGCAATTGCCCGCCCAACACCAGCAGATTCTCACCCTGTTCGCGTCCGCGGCCGATACGCACCAGATTATCCCCGCCCAATTGATGAATCCGCTCACTGTGATCGCGAATCTCGCTGACCGCGCCACTCTGCTGCGCAGTGACATCGGCAATGCGAATCGCCGTGTCGGAAATGGTCTGGATCGCGCCGACGATTTTATCCAGCGCGCCATCCGCCGCTTGTGCCTGATTGGCCGTGGCTTCGGCGTGTTCGACTTGCGCGCGCATGCCTTCGACCGATTGCCGCGCCGCCGTTTGCAGGCCAGCGATCAGCGCCTGAATCTCGGCTGTCGCGCCTGCGGTGCGTTGTGCCAGTGAGCGCACTTCCTCGGCCACCACGGCAAACCCGAGACCCATTTCCCCGGCACGTGCCGCTTCAATCGCCGCGTTCAGCGCCAGCAGGTTGGTCTGGTCGGCAATCGAGCGAATCACCGTCAACACGCCGCCGATGGTTGCCGACTCTTCAGCCAGATGCTCGATCATTTGCGCGTTGCCCTGAACCTCACCAACCAGCGCGTGCAGCCCGGTCAGGCTCTGGCCAATCACGGTCTGGCCATGCTCGACGGCCAATCCAGCGTGACGGCTGGCATCTGCCGCCTGCTGCGCGTCGCCGGCAACTTGCTGAATGGTTGCCTCCAGTTCGCTGAGTGAGTCACGAATCAATGCGGTGTCACCGGCCTGATGCTCGGCGCCGCTGTGCAGGTCATTACTCAGTTCGGCGAGGGTGCGGCTGCTGCCCGCGACTTGTTCAGCATTGCCACGAATGGTGCCGACGAGGTCCACCAGATAGGCGCGCAAGCGGTTGAGCGAGGCTTCAATGTCGTGCAGTTCGCGGTTTGTCTTGCCCAAGTGGATATCGCGGCTGAAATCGCCTTCGGCCCAGCTCGACAGCGCCGGCGCGAGATTGGTCAGCGTACGGGCCAGTCGCCGCTGCAAGGTGTCGATCAACAGCGCGATCAGCAGAATCAAACCGATCATCACGCCTTGCATCAAGCGTACTTCGCCTTGGATTTGTCCGTGCTGCGCGCGAACCACCGGCTCCAGTCCTGCGATAGCTAGCTGCACCGCGGCGATTTTCTGGTGGGTGGCGGCACTGAGGTCAGTGCGTTTCTGAATCTGATCGCGGGTGCGCTCAAGCTCCGCCGGATAACGTCCGAGCAAGCCGTTAAGTTCGCGCTTGAGGCCGACGCCAGCATCTTCTTCGACAGTTTTTTCCGTGTTTTCGATGCCCATCATCGCCGCGAAATCGTCGCTGCCCGATTCACCCTTGGCCACAACGCCGAGCAAGGGCAGGGCATCAATCGCTTGGGCCTGCGAGCGGATGTTGCTGACCTCGCGTTCTACATCGGCGGCCAGTTCACTGCGCCCGCTACTGACCAGTTTGTCCCGCGCCAGCGACAGTTTGCCCAAATGCTGAGAGGCGACGAGCAACGGCGTCAGATAGGCCGCATTGCCGTTGGCGTAAGTGCTGAGCTGATCGAGGCTGGCACTCAATTCTCGCTCGGCCTGCAATAGCAACGCCTGCGGATCACCCGCCAGTTTTCCGGCCGCGAGCAAGTCGGTTTTGCTGAACTCATCCAGGCCCGAGAGGCTCGGACGCAGCGTTTCAGCCAGCGCCGGCGGCAACTCATCGAGTTCTTTGCGCAGGCTATCGATGGCCTGACTGGCGCTGCTCAGGCGCAAGGCGTCACCGCTGGCGAGGTAATCCTCGACGTTGCGCGCCACGTCATTCTGAAATTGCTGCGACAACCGCAAATACCGCTCCATCAACAGATACGGGCGTTCGAGGGCTTTTTGCGACCACCACAGGGTGGCGCCGAGTGCGAGGCACACGGCGACCAGCAGCAGCGTATTGAGATTGGTGAGCAACTTCAGGCGCATGACGGCTACCAACGGCAGAAATGGTAAGCGCCTGAATTTATTGCGGTTCTGTTACAGGGTTATGACCGAATCAGTGGAATCCGATGAAAAAGTGGCACTTTGCTTTGAGTCGCGTGCGGTCTGCACGCGATTGCGTCCGGCGCCCTTGGCGCGGTACAGCGCCTCATCGGCCTGGCTGGCCATCATCAGGCTGTCGCAGTCGTCGTGCATTTCCACTACACCGGCGCTGAAGGTGCACCACAAATCCTGCGGCTGCGCCGGGTAATGGATTTCGGCGAAGCGCTGGCGGATTTCGTCGAGCACTTTGTGCGCTGCTTCTATATCGGTGTCGGGCATGACGATGGCGAATTCTTCGCCGCCGTAACGGCCGATGAAGTCGGTCTTGCGTAAACGCTGCTTGAGAAACAGCGCGAGGCTCTTGATTACCCGGTCGCCCATCGGGTGGCCGTGACTGTCGTTGACCCGTTTGAAGTGGTCGATGTCGAGCATCGCAAAGCTCAATGGCTTGTTCTCGCGACGGGCGCGGAACGAGCAGTCTTCGAGCAGTTGCAGAATATGCGTGTGGTTATACAGGCCGGTGAGGCTGTCGCGGACCATCCGTGCTTTCAGATTGCGCGCGCGGGCGGCGCGGTTGCGCACCGTGGTGATCAGGTGACGCGGCTTGATCGGTTTGGTCAGGAAGTCATCGCCGCCCTCGCTCATGGCGTCGAGTTGCTTGTCCAGATCGTCTTCGGCCGACAGGTAAATGATTGGCACGCTGACATAGCGGTCGTTGTGGCGAATCACTTTGGCCAGTTCGGTACCGGTGCAGGCCGGCATGTACATGTCGAGGATGATCAGGTCCGGCTGGAAATCCGCCAGCTCGGCCATCGCCTGAATCGGTTCGATCAAGGTGCGCGTGACGATGCCGGCGCTATTGAGCAGGCGTTCGGTATGCAATGCCTGCGCACGCGAGTCGTCGATGATCAACACTTTATAAGGTTCGTACTGGGCAACGCAGGTGAGCACTTCGATCTTTTCCAGCAGACTCGACGCTTCGAGGGTGCCGGTGAGGAACTCCTGGCCACCGGCGCGCACGGCGGCGAGACGGGTCGGAGTGTCGGTTTCGTGCAGGCTGAAGAATAGCAGCGGCAGCGGCTCTTCCAGTCCGATCTGGGCTTCGGCGGCGAGCTTCAGGCCGATGCCGGCGCCGCTGAAGTCCACGTCCATGACGATCGCTGCTGGCAGACGCTCGACCATTGATGAGCGAAAGGCTGAAACACTGTCCAGCGCCTGCGCGCTCAGGCCGAAAAACTCCAGTTGCTT
The DNA here is from genome assembly GCF_054790575.1 of Pseudomonas sp. MC6. Taxonomy (NCBI): domain Bacteria; kingdom Pseudomonadati; phylum Pseudomonadota; class Gammaproteobacteria; order Pseudomonadales; family Pseudomonadaceae; genus Pseudomonas; species Pseudomonas sp. MC6. Next base: position 4,306,726 of record NZ_CP186504.1, on the reverse strand, counting down.
GGCCAGCCGCTCGGCGCGGTCGTAGTCCTGCAGCATCACGTAGATTGGTTTGCGCAACGGCGGCAGGAAGGTCTGGTCGAGTTGGTCACCATGGCGCAGGCCGGTACGCGACAAGCGCTGCATCAAGCGATTGAGGTCGGTGATCAAACCACTGCTCAGGCGTCCGCGATTGGCGTCCACCGCTTCCAGCGACTGACCGATGTGGCGCGCAAGCTGGGTGTGTTCCGGCTGTTCGAAACGCTCGGCAAAACGCAGCAGACGCAAATTGGCCTCGCTCAGTTCGGCGAGATCGACAGTGGACCACTCACTGCGTTGCAGGCGCTGCCATATCTCAAGAATCTGACGTGCCTGATGAATTACCCGCTGGGCAAAGTGGTGCTTGAGACGCTCACGGCTGGGGTCTTCTGGCTCGGTCATATCCTGACTACTAGTTAGGCTGCATGCTGAGATCGACTGGTGGCTCTATGCTAGCACCTCTTTTCCCTTAGACGAGTGTCGTACGTCAATAATCTGCAGTGCGTCACCATTCAGTTTCTGACCGGGCGGTTTTGTTTTTGACCTTGTCGTCGATCAAGCCCCCGTGGTATGGGCACTCCCTGATTGATCAAGGCGCTATGGATGAGTTGTCAATCGTACTTTCATCCGCGCGATGAATAAGCTTTGCAAGGGTTTTCAATACCCTGCAATTCAATTGGCTGAGGCACGAGCATCGGGGATTCCCTTAGTCGTCGTCGAAGCGTCATTCGCCCACATGATTTGCGGCTTATCGTTACGCGCGGGTGCCCGGCCTTGGCACGTTGTTGTATGGTTGTGGTCGAACCGTTGAACCCAAGTGATTGAAAGGATATCGCCATGCTGGACTGGAAAAACCGCGCGGGCAGCGCGCCTGAACGTGCCGCCGAGCCCAAGTCGGCCACCCGCAGCTATGTAGGCGGGGTGCTGTTCAGCCGCGCATTGGCGACGCTGATCGGCCTCTATCTGCTGGTGACCATTGGCCTGGGCTGGTACTGGAGCCAGGAGCCGGCGCTGTTTCCGGTCGCACAAAACGCGCAAGTGGCTGCCGAGAAAGAAGGCAAGCAGATGGTGATCGGCTACACCACGGTCGAAACCTTGAAGACTGTTGCCGGCACGCTGCTCAACAAACCGGGCGGTTACATTTCCAATGACCGCTTCCCGCCAGGCCTGTGGATGGACAACACGCCGAGCTGGGAATACGGCGTTCTGGTGCAGGTGCGTGACCTGACCCGGGCTCTGCGTAAAGACTTTGCCCGTTCGCAATCGCAGTCGGCCGAAGATGCCGATCTGGCCAAGGCCGAGCCGCGTTTCAACTTCGACAACAAGAGCTGGATTCTCCCTTCCAGCGAGTCCGAGTATCAGGAAGGCATAAACTCGCTGAGCCGTTATCAGGCGCGCCTGTCGGATCCGAGCCAGAAAAACGCACTGTTCTATGCGCGTGCTGACAACCTGAATAACTGGTTGGGCGATGTTGGTACCCGTCTGGGTTCGCTGTCGCAACGCCTATCGGCCAGTGTCGGTCGGGTCAAGCTGAACACCGCACTGAAAACTGAAACCCCGGCTGTGGGCGAAGTGCCGCAGGTCGATGAGGAAATCGTCGAGACTCCGTGGATGCAGATCGACAACGTATTCTACGAAGCACGTGGCCAGGCTTGGGCACTCTCGCACCTGTTGCGCGCCATCGAAGTCGACTTCGCCGATGTGCTGGCGAAGAAGAACGCCACGGTCAGCGTGCGTCAGATCATCCGTGAACTGGAAGCCTCGCAGGAACCGGTCTGGAGTCCTATGATTCTTAACGGCAGCGGCTTCGGCGTGCTGGCCAACCACTCGCTGGTCATGGCCAACTATATTTCCCGTGCCAACGCCGCTGTGATCGATTTGCGTCAACTGCTCAATCAGGGCTGATTCATGAGTCAGAACGCCAAAGAGGCGGCCCATCGCGCCGCCTCGGATGCCGAACAGATCGCCTGGGTCGACGAGCAGGACAACCTGCTCGGCGCTCTGGTGCGCGCCGATTTGCGCGAGCGCGGGCTGATCGGCCGTGGCACGTACATCATGCTGTTCAATTCCGCCGGTGATCTTTGCGTGCACCGGCGCACGTTGAGCAAGGCGATTTATCCCGGTTTCTGGGACGTCGCGGCAGGCGGCATGGTGCAGGCAGACGAGAGCTACGCCGAGTCGGCAGCCCGTGAGCTGGAAGAGGAATTGGGTGTCAGCGGCGTAGAGCTGACTGCCCATGACCATTTCTACTTCGAAGATACCGGCAACCGTCTTTGGTGTTCGGCGTTTTCCGCCGTGTGGGACGGCCCGCTTACATTGCAGCCTGAAGAAGTCCTCGAAGCACGCTTTATTCCGGTCGAGCAGGTCATGCGGGAAATCGAGCAGAAGCCTTATTGCCCGGACTCTCTGGCCGCGTTGAAGCGCTATCTGAAGGCGCAGCAAAGCGACGTCGCAAAGAACACATGAATTGGCGCCGATTGGCACTTAGCAAGTCGCTTTTTTGCCGTTACACTGCGCGACCTTTTCAAGCTGCACCGTCCTGCTTTTATTGAAGCATCCGGTGCAGTAGCGCTGCCCCTGCCTGAGTGGGGCTTCGCGGTCGCTGACCTTGCCCAAGGTTGCGATCAGTCTTTGTCCTCCCAAGAGGATTGCCGGTGGCCAAAAAAGCCGCATCCTTCGCCGCCTTAGGTGGCTTGGTATTTTCCACCGACGCAGGTCGTCATTGCCCGGAGTGCAGCAAGCCGGTGGACGCCTGTATCTGCAAACAAACCCTGATTCCGGCCGGAGATGGCATTGCCCGTGTGCGACGCGAGAGCAAAGGCCGTGGCGGCAAAACGGTGACCACCATCACCGGTGTGCCACTGGCCGAAGACGCGCTCAAGGAATTGGCGACAACGTTGAAGAAACGTTGCGGCACTGGCGGGGCGTTGAAAGACGGCATCATCGAAATCCAGGGCGATCATGTCGAGCTACTCTTGGCTGAGCTGATCAAGCACGGTTTCAAAGCGAAGAAGTCCGGCGGCTAGCAGCCTCTGTGAAATCCATCTGCGGCTTGATCCGGGTCTGAAACATCGCAGATCCGGTGTCGTCTCCATGGTTTTCACAGAGCCTGTTCATGACCGGTTTCTAAACTCCACGCAGTCAGCGCGGTCTACCGCCGCGCTGACGAATCGTCATTTTCATACTTTAGACTGCGCCGGCCTGCGATCAGGCGACGCACTATGACTTCTTTATAGGGGACTTCGATGTCCGTACGACGCACACGCAAAGACGATGGCAGCCAATGGACAGTTGCGGACAGCCGCAGTGTTTACGGGATTCGCCATTGGGGGGCCGGGTATTTCGCGATCAATGACGCCGGTCGCGTCGAAGTTCGTCCGAACGGCCCGAGCAGCTCGCCTATCGACCTGTTCGAGCAAGTCGACCAACTGCGCAAAAGCGGTTTGTCCTTGCCGTTGCTGGTTCGTTTTCCCGACATCCTGCAAGACCGTGTACGCCAGCTGACCGGTGCTTTCGATGCGAACATCGAGCGCCTGGAATACCAGAGCAAGTACACCGCGCTGTACCCGATCAAGGTCAACCAGCAAGAAGCGGTGATCGAGAACATCATCGCCACTCAGGACGTTTCCATTGGTCTGGAAGCCGGCTCCAAGCCTGAGCTGCTGGCCGTGCTGGCACTGGCGCCGAAGGGCGGCACCATCGTCTGCAACGGTTACAAGGACCGTGAGTTCATCCGTCTGGCGCTGATGGGCCAAAAGCTCGGCCACAATGTGTTCATCGTGATCGAGAAAGAATCCGAAGTTGGCCTGGTGATCGAAGAAGCCGCCTCGCTGAAGGTCAAGCCACAGGTCGGCCTGCGCGTGCGTCTGTCGTCGCTGGCGTCGTCGAAGTGGGCCGATACCGGTGGTGAAAAATCCAAGTTTGGTCTGTCGGCGGCGCAACTGCTGTCGGTGGTCGAGCGTTTCCGCGCGGCTGGCCTGGATCAAGGCATTCGTCTGCTGCACTTCCACATGGGGTCGCAGATTGCCAACCTCGCTGACTATCAGCACGGCTTCAAGGAAGCGATCCGTTACTACGGCGAGCTGCGCAACCTCGGTCTGCCGGTTGATCACATCGACGTCGGTGGCGGTCTCGGTGTCGACTACGACGGCACCCACTCGCGCAACGCCAGCTCGATCAACTACGACATGGACGATTACGCCGGTGTCGTGGTCGGCATGCTCAAGGAATTCTGCGACGCGCAGGCCCTGCCGCATCCGCACATCTTCTCCGAGAGTGGCCGTTCGCTGACTGCGCACCACGCGATGCTGGTGGTGCAGGTGACCGACGTCGAGAAACACAACGACGAAATCCCGCAGATCGAAAACAAGGAATCGCTGCCGGAAACCGTGCAGTGGCTGGTTGACCTGCTCGGCCCGACCGACATCGAAATGGTCACCGAAACCTACTGGCGCGCCACGCACTACATGAGCGACGTGGCTGCGCAGTACGCCGACGGCAAACTGACCCTGGCGGAAAAAGCCTTGGCCGAGCAGTGCTACTTCGCTGTCTGCCGTCGCCTGCACAACTCGCTGAAAGCCCGTCAGCGTTCGCACCGCCAAGTGCTCGACGAACTCAACGACAAGCTGGCCGACAAGTACATCTGCAACTTCTCGGTGTTCCAGAGCCTGCCGGACACCTGGGCGATCGACCAGGTCCTGCCGATCATCCCGCTGCACCGTCTCGACGAAGAGCCGCTGCGTCGCGCGGTGCTGCAGGATCTGACCTGCGACTCCGACGGCAAGATCAACCAGTACGTCGACGAGCAGAGCATCGAAACCAGCCTGCCGGTGCACGGTTTGAATGAAGGCGAAGACTACCTGCTGGGCGTGTTCCTCGTTGGCGCCTATCAGGAAATCCTTGGCGACATGCACAACCTGTTCGGTGACACCGACTCGGTGAACATCTACCAGAACGCCGATGGCAGCGTGTACCACGCGGGCATCGAGACCCACGACACTATCGAAGACATGCTGCGTTACGTGCACTTGTCGCCGGAAGAACTGATGACCCACTACCGCGACAAGTGCGCCAGTGCCCGTATCAGTGCCAGCGAGCGCACACAATTCCTCGACGCCTTGCGTCTGGGCCTGACCCGTTCCTCCTACCTGTCTTCCTGAGACCAGGTGGCGATTTCGCCGGGTTGTCCGAATTTTTTCTGAACGTGGTGGAAAATTCGTATAACCCGGTGGGATATCTCCCAAGATCTTCGCGAAATGCTTGGCATTCCCGGCTAGCAAAGTCATACGGTCTGCTTTTCGCGTAGGTCATTTCCTAAGTTGTACTTCAGCTCTCTACTCGGCCATGGCTCTCGGCGAGAATCCCCGACCGCCCCTCCTGTAGAGATCCGCCCATGTTCGAACCAGTCAACGAGTCGTCGTTTCGTCTCGATGTTGCGGGCCTGTCCGACCCCTTCGAAGTCCTGGCCTTTACCGGTAGCGAAGCCCTCAGCGAATCCTTTGCGTTCGAGATCGATGTGTTGATCGACGATCCGCACCTGGATCTCGCCGGTCTGCTTTACCGTTCGGCGTTCCTCTGTTTCGGGCCGTCGGGGGAGGGTGTGCACGGGCAATTGCAGAGCCTTGTCCAGCATGAGCATGGACAAGGTCTGCGGTTGAGCCGGATCCGTCTGGGGCCGAAACTGGGTTGCCTGGCGCTGCGCTTCAGCCAACGAATCTTCAGTGGCCGTTCGGTGCCGCAGATCATCGAACAGGTGCTCAGAGAGCATGGGATCGTCGGTGCCCAGCGCCGCTTCGAGTTACACGGGGAGTACGCGCCCCGAACGTTCTGCACCCAATACCGCGAATCCGATCTGCAACTGCTCCAGCGCCTGTGCGCGCAGGCGCGGATTCACTATTACTTTGAGCACGACCGTGACCGGCATTGTCTGATTTTCGCCGATGATCCGGCGCGGTTGCCCTTGGCCGGTGCCGCGCGGTATCAGCGCGAGGACGATGGGCATAACGCTGCGCGCACCTTGCACCACTGGCAGTTGCAAGAGACCGTGCAGGCCGGCTCATCGGGCCTGCAACAGGCCGAAGGTCAAAGTGAGCTGGCGGCGTTGCGCAGCGGTCATTGGCTGCGATTGGCCGGTCATCCTTTCGCCGAATGCAATCGCCCATGGTTGCTCACTCGTATTGAACATCGCGCCGATCCCTCCCTCGAACGTCCCTATGCCAACCACTTGTTTGGGGCGCTGCAGGTGCCGTGTACATCAGCCACAGCGCCATCGCGCATGCACAGCCTGCAACGAGCCTGGGTGGTGGAGGTCGATGAGCCACAACCCGATCGTTTGCGCCCGGTGGCGGTGCAATTCGATTGGCTCTATCAAGGCGAAGGCGCTGCGCCGAGTCACTGTTGGCTACCGCTCGCACCGTCCCTGGCGCAAACGCCAATGGCGGCGCTGAGAGATGGCGTCGAGGTGGTGGTGAGCTTTTTCGAGGGTGATCCGGATCAACCGATGATCAGCGGTGTATTGCAACCGCCACTTGCCCTCACCGACACCGACACTGCCCCGACACTGCCCGACAACCTGGTGAGTGAAGGCCTGCAGCAACTACTGGCGTGTGGTGAGCCGTTGGTGCTGTTATGCCTGATCCCCGGCGGCGGCAGTTTCAGTCACTGCGCAGAACCAGTGTGCAGTTGTCGACTGGTCACCGCCCTTGAACAGAGTGGCGCAACATGAGTGGTGTGGCGTTTGAGCCCATGGCGCAGTGGCTATTGCTCGATGGCACGGATGCACCGCAGGCCTTGCGGGTATTGCGCCAGGCCTTTGCCGACGTGCGGTGCTTCAAGCTGTTTGATGGCACCGAGTTTGAACCGGTCAGCGAGCATGGCCCGCGGTTGATCGAGTTACGCGATTGCCCGGCGCTGGCCGCGTTGTGTCACAGCGATCCGAACACCTGGCGCGGGCTGTTGCTGGGCAGTGAGGTCTCGGCGCAACAGTTGCTGAGACACTTGCAGCGCATGCTCACAGTGTCGTTCGGATTGAGTCATCGGGCCTTGCTCAGCTATTACAACCGACAGACCGCGAGCTATTTTTTCGACGCCTGTAACGCCACCGAACTGAGCCGCTGGCTCGGCCCGATCCGCCAGTTGCGCTGGTTCGGCGGAACCTGGGCCGATTGCGCAATTGGCAGCCAGGGCTGGCAGCAGTTGCGCAATCCGGGGCTTGCCGTCGAACCGTTGAGCATCGAAGAAAGTCTGACCCGGCGCCAGCGCGAACGCTTGCAGACTTGCCTGCTGGAACAACACATCTGGCGCTGGTGCCAATCGTTGGGAACCGATTACGCGACGATGTCCTCCCATGTTCAACAAGGCCTGGCGCTGGGATTCAGCGACCGCACCGTGCTCGATGGCTGGTTATGGCTACGCTTGCTGCATCCGCGTGCCGTGCTGGTGCCCCCGCCGGTGGGTCTGACCCAGCAACAGCGGCTTGACCACGTGCGGCGCCAGTGGCGCGGCGATCAGTCCTGAGGCGGGGTTTGGCGCGTATGGCAGGTTTATTCCGACAAGGCTTCGGCGCAATGCTCGGCAGCGTATTGCTGCTGGTGCTGAGCGGCTGTTCGCCGGTGCAGTTGCTCAACGCGCTGACCCCGGACAGCACGTATGACAAAACCGTGGGCATTGCGTATGGCGACGATCCTCGGCAGAAACTCGATGTGTATGTGCCGCATCAGCCGATGCCGGGCGCGCCAGTGGTGGTGTTTTTCTATGGCGGCAGCTGGAACAGCGGTTCGCGCGTCGACTACCACTTTGTCGGAGAAGCGCTGGCGTCGCGGGGGATTGTCACGGTGGTGGCGGATTACCGCTTGTATCCGCAGGTGCGTTATCCACTGTTTCTGCAGGACGGGGCGCGGGCGGTGGCGTGGACCAAAGCGCATATTCGCGAGTTTTCCGGCAACCCGCAGCGCTTGTATTTGATGGGCCACAGCTCCGGCGGGTACAACGCGGCGATGCTTGCGCTGGATGGTGAATGGCTTGCGGCCGTGGGCATTTCGCCCAAGGATTTGCGGGGCTGGATCGGTCTGGCCGGGCCTTATGACTTCCTGCCGATCAAGAATCCCGAGGTGCGCCCGGTGTTCTTCTGGCCGGACTCACCGCCGCAATCGCAACCGATCAATCATGTCAGTCGCGGCGCACCACCCGCGCTGCTGATTGCCGCGAGCAAGGATGATCTGGTCAACCCGACGCGCAACACCGGCGGTCTCGCCAGCAAGCTGCGCGAGGCCGGCGTGCCGGTGCAGGATCTGTATTACTCGCGGCCCAGCCACATAACCTTGGTGGCCAGTCTGTCGCGACCGTTGCGGCGCCTGGCGCCAGTGCTCGATCAGGTCGTCGGGTTTATCGCGCGCACGCCGAGTCAGTGAGCAGCGCCGCTGAACCAGCCGTCGTTGCGCTTGAGCCACCAGGCTTGGGCACCCAGGGTCAGGCTGCGCAAGACCATGAACAGCAGAAAAGATATCCACAGGCCGTGATTGCCCACGTCTTGCAGCGCCCAGGCGAACGGCAGGAGCAAAACCACGGTGATCAGCATGCCGTTGCGCATTTCCCGAGCGCGGGTGGCACCAATGAACAGTCCGTCAAGCAAGTAACTCCAGACCGCAATCAATGGCAGCACGGCGAGGTAGGGCAGGTAGACGAACGCTGTGTCGCGTACGCTCTGGATATCGGTCTGCATCTCGATGAACAGGTGCCCGGCGAGCAAAAACAGCGCGGCAAATCCGAGGCTGGCGATCAGCGACCAGCCGCCGGCCACCACCAGTGAACGACGCAAGGCCAGACGATCGCGGGCACCGATGGCGTGTCCGCACAAGGCCTCGACGGCATGGGCCAGGCCGTCCAGCGCATGCGCCGTGAGTAGCAAGCCATTAAGCAGCAACGCGTTGGCGGCCACCGTCGAATCGCCCAGCCGCGCGCCTTGTACGGTGATCAGGAAAAACACCGATTGCAGCGCCAGGCTGCGAATGAAGATATCGCGGTTGACCGCCAGCAACGGGCGCCAGCTCTGCCAGATTTTCAACGCCGCCCAGACGATGTGCCCCGGATACGCCCGCAGTGCCTTGCGGGTCAGCAGTAGTCCAAGCAGGGCGCCACTCCATTCGGCGATCACCGAGGCCCGCGCCGAACCGACCACGCCCCAGTCCAGGCCGATGACGAACCACAGATTGAGGACGATGTTGATCAGGTTGGTGCTCAGCAGAATCGCCAGCGGCGCCCGGGCGTTTTGCGTGCCGAGAAACCAGCCGACCAGCGCATAACTGGCCAGCGCCGCTGGCAGGCCGAACAAGCGCGTGTGGAAAAAATCACGAGTGAGCTGATCCAGCTCCGCCGACGGTTGCATGAAGTGCAACGCAACACCACTCAGCGGCACACCCAAAGTGCCAAGCACCAGTGCCAGCCCCATCGCCAGCAGCAAGCCTTGCAACAGAATCTGCCGCAATGCTGCACCGTCGCTGCGCCCCGCAGCCTGCGCGGCAAACCCGGTGGTGCCCATGCGCAGGAAACCCATGGCCCAGGCGAGAAAGGTGTACAGGCTGGCGCCGACCGCCACCGCGCCCAACTGATGGGCGTGGGGCAGGTGGCCGATGACAGTGCTGTCGACCAGCGCCACCAGCGGTACGGAAATATTGGAAAGAATCATCGGCGCAGCGAGCGCCCAGACCTTGCGGTGAGTTGGGCGGTCGCGCCAGTCGGCGATCAGAGTGGACATGCGGGCTCCTTGGGGGAGCGGCATTGTAGCGGTAGAAGCCACCCTCACCCCAGCCCTCTCCCAGAGGGAGAGGGAGCCGACCGAGGTGTCTGGCGTCATCCATCGACCTGAGAGAATGTGCCGATTATGGATTCGCTGAAACTCGCTCAAGTCGGTGTAGCTCTTGAATATCCCCCATTCAGTCCCCTCTCCCTCCGGGAGAGGGTTAGGGTGAGGGGCTCTTCAACGGCCTAATGAATAATCCAGCTCAATAACCACAACCCCAGCAACAACCAGATAATCCCGGCAATGATCGACGCATTCATGAACGCGCGAATCGCCGACCACAACAGCATCAGCCCGACGATCAGCGCGATGATGCTGATGATCGAGGTGTCCATGCCCAGCGTCTTCGCCAGCCCGTCGACAAAGTTGCCGCCGGCATTGCTCAGAATGTTGAACAAGCCACTGAGGCCATCAACGATAAAGCGGATGATCGAACCGAGCGCCTGCCCGAGCCATTCGAAAAAGCTTTCTACCTGCATGTGTGCATCCTGATGAAAGAGCTGAGCCTTGGGCCACAACGCGGGTGGCCGAGTTCCCTGCATGATAGAAGGTTTGCACCAATCCCGTGTGGGAGCGAGCAGGCTCGCTCCCACATTAGATCACCCGCGCCGCTTGCCTTTGGTGGGTATCCCCCCGAAGCTATACGTCTTCAGGAGAACCCGATGAACCTTGTTGAACTGACCGAACGCCTGCACGCCATTCGCGACCGCAATGACTGGCGGCAATTTCACAGCCCGAAAAACCTCGCCATGGCCGCCAGCGTCGAGATGTCCGAGCTGGTGGAAATCTTCCAGTGGCTGACGGAAGACCAGTCGCGCCAGTTGCCCGCTGACAAACTCGCCCATGCCGGGCAGGAAGTTGGTGACATCGTGCTGTATCTGTTGCTGCTGTGCAGCGAGCTGGGGTTGGACATGAATGAAGTGGTGCGCAGCAAGCTCGCCGACAGCGAACGGCGGTTCAACTGATGAGCGACCGGCATTTCGATCAGTTGGCGACGCGTTTCGCCGAAAAAATCTACGGTGGCGCCAAAGGTGCGATCCGTCTCGCGGTGTTGCAGGCTGACCTGGCCGAAGCGTTACCGGATCGCCCGTTGCGGGTGCTCGACATTGGCGGTGGTCTTGGCCACATGTCGCTGTGGCTGGCCGAACGCGGCCACGACGTGACTTTCACCGAGCCGGCCGCACCGATGCTCGACGGCGCGCGTCAGCGCTTCGCCGAAGCCGGGCAGACCGCGACATTCATTCAGGCACCATGGCAGGAACTGCTCGACCAACTCACTGAACCGTACGATCTGGTGATCTGCCACGCCGTGCTGGAATGGCTCGCCGAACCCCACGCGATCCTGCCGGTGCTGCATCAACTGACCAAACCCGGTGGCTGGTTGTCGCTGGCGTTCTACAACCGCGACGCGCTGATCTACCGCAACCTGCTCAAAGGCCATTTCAAGAAAATGCGCAAGAACGCCATGGCCGGCGAAAAGCAGAGTCTGACTCCGCAGCAGCCGCTCGATCCACGAGAATTGGCAACGCAACTCGACGGCCTGTGGCAGGTCGAAACCCAGAGTGGGATCCGGGTTTTCCATGACTACATGCCAGTGGAATTCCAGGCCCGCGCCGAACTCGTCGATTTGCTCGAGATGGAGCTCGCTCACCGTCGTCACCCAAGCTTCGCCGGGCTTGGGCGCTATTTGCACTGGATCTGCCGGCCGATCTGATCGGAGCGCGACATGAAAGCTCAATCCGGGTTACTGCTGATGTGTCTGGGCTTGGCTGCTTGCCAGAGCAGCAACCCGTACGTGGCGCAATCGCGGCCCTTGCCTCCGGCGCCGCCGCAAGCGGTCACCACCTTCGACCGCAGCGCGTACCCGGCACCGCCGCGTGACTATGGGCGTTATCGCAGTTGGGCCTGGCTCAACGGGCAACTGCCGCCGGGCACGGCCTGGGCCGATTCGGCGCAAGTGGCCGAAGCGGTGAGCAATGCGCTGGATCAGCGCGGCTTGCGCCCGTTGCACGACAATCGCCCGGCCGACTTGCTGGTCAGCGCCGATCTGCGTCTGGAAACCCGCTTGCGTCAGGTCCAGGACGACTACGGTTATTACGGCGGTGGATACGGTGGCTATGATCGCTATGGTCGCGGTTACGGCATGTACAACACGGTGCCGATCGTGCGCACCTATTCCGAGCAAGTCGTGGTGGTGCAGGTCAATCTGTTCGACGCCGGCAGCGGTCAGCCGGTGTGGAGCGCGAGCGCCGAAACCGCGAACAAGGGCAGCGAAATCGATCGCACCGACTCGATCCGCGAGGCTGTGGAAAAGGCCATGTCGGCGTATCCTCCCAGTTAGCTTCCTGCCAATCAGAAGCTGCCGCAGGTTCATGTCTTCAACCGGAGAAAACCCATGTTCCGCCGTCTCGCTTTACTGGCCATGGCCGTGCTGCTCAGCGCCTGCGCCGCCAACCAGGTCAACCATGACTTCGATGCCAGCCGCGACTTTGCCGCCTATCGCAGCTGGAGCTGGAAAGACCCCGCCCTGCAATACCGCCCCGATGATCCGCGGATCAAAAGCGACCTGACCGAGCAACGCATTCGCCAGGCTGTGGCCGATCAGCTCGACCAGCGCGGTTTGCGTCCAGCGGCGGCGGGTGCCAAGGGTGACTTGTATGTGCAGACTTACCTGATCGTCGAGGATCGTCAGCAGCAAGTGACGACCAACTACGGCGGCGGCTGGGGCGGCCCGTGGAACGGCTACTGGGGCGCGCCGATGTACAACGAAACGCGCAACATCACCTACAAGGTGGCGACCATCCAGATCGACCTGCTCGACGGCAAGGATGGCAAACTGGTATGGCGCGGCAGTGATGAGCAGATGCTGTCCGGCAAGCCGAATCCCGATGATCGCAGCAATGCCATCCGCGAGACGGTCGGGCGGATTCTGGCCAACTATCCACCGCGCTGAATCCGTTAAAAAGTCGGAGCTGTTGAGCTCCGATTTTTTTGTTCCACCCTAAATTCTAATGTGGGAGCGAGCCTGCTCGCGAAAGCAGGGTGTCATTCAACTGTTATTTATCTGACACGACGCCTTCGCGAGCAGGCTCGCTTGTATGGTAGGACTTGAAGGGAGGAGGAGGGACAAGGCTCGATTCTGGCTGTTGACGCAGCACAGACCGTGGGAGATTTCGCCCCTCCTCCTTTCACCCAAGCGCCGATAAAGAATGCATCTGGCTAGACCGACGATAGGAACAAGCCTGCGCCTCTGGGTGAGCCCTTCAAGTGCTCAAACCTTATCCCGGAGGAAATCCTGTGGCAATGCCAGTCGCTCTATCAAATCCGATCGTTGGCGTGGATGTCGCCAAAAATGAACTGGTGATTTATCAGGCCGATAGCGATCTGCTTGAAGCGATTCCCAACACCAAAACATCCATCAAGCAGTGGCTGAAGGCCTTGCTCGGCCCCGTGTCTATTGCCATTGAGGCAACCAACATCTACCACCTGGAATTCGCTGATTTGGCCTATGCGGCCGGTTGCACGATTTACATGGTGGGTGGCTATGAACTCAAACATTACCGCGAAGGCGTGAAGATCCGCGCCAAAACCGACGCCTTGGACGCCAAGCTGCTGGCCCGTTACCTGAAGAACGAAGCCGAGGAGTTGCGCCCCTGGACCCCGCCATCACCGCTGTACCGCCAGCTCCTGAGCCTTTTCCGCCGCCGCGCGGCTTTGGTCCAGGCAAGGGTCGGCCTGGTGCAGAGCTGGTCGAATGAGCCGCTGTTGAAGGCAGCTTTTGCTGAACAAATAAAATCCATGCAGCGGCTTGAAACGATGATCGAAAAGACGATCAACGATCAGCTCAAACAAGCCGGTTTGCTCTGCCAATTGAAGCGTTGCCTGAAAGTTGAGGGCATTGGATTTCTGACCGGAGCGCGCCTGCTCACGGCGTTTCAGCGGGGGGAATTTAGCAACGCGGATGCGTTTATCGCCTTCCTGGGCATGGATTTACGGGTATCGAAATCAGGGCAAAAGGACGGTCGCCGCAGCTTGACCAAGCGCGGAGACCCCGAGGCCCGCCGACTTTTGCACAACGCAGCGATGTCGGCTAGCCGTACGATAGCCTGGAAAGGGTTTTACGAAGCCCAAAGAGCACGGGGTTTCAGCACCACGCAGGCGTTGGTGATGCTGGCTCGCAAACTTGCTCGGGTGGTATTCGCCTTGCTGAAAGGGCAAAGCGAATATCAGACAAAAGTCAGTTGAGGGCTTCCCCTCAACCATAGAATCTCCCACAGGGATGTTTGTCTGTTCAAAATGGCGCGTTGCCATTAGGCGTGTCTACACTCAATTGCACCAATGGAGCTAGCGGCAAAGGAGTGCGCCATGTCGCCTCGTTCGCGATTCAACGGCCCGGCCCGCCAGCGCGGGGCGATTGGCTTGATGGCGGCGGCCACCCTCAGTCTGGCGGTGGTGATGCTGCTGTTGGTGGTCGACACCGGCCGCTTGTACATGGAACAACGCAAATTGCAGCGGGTGGTCGACAACGCCGCCCTCGAAGCCGTGAGTCGTGGCGGTAATTGCCTGCCGGGGCTGAGCGCCGCCAGTTACGCCGGGCAAAGCGCCGTGCGCAATGGCTACATTGTTGATGTCAGCAACACCCTCGCCACTACGTGCGGCACCTTGGTGACGGCCGCCACCGGCCTGCGCACGTTCGCGGTAGATGCCACGCAAGCGGCAGCGGTCAAAGTCGTTGCCAGTCGCACGCTGACCACCAGTTTTGCCGGTGGTATACAGGCCTTGTTCAGCGGTACACCGGTCAGTCTCAATACCACGCTCAATGCCTCGGCGGTGGCCGCCAAACCGCAGCCGACGGTGGCGCAACTGAATATTCGCAGCACCCTGGCCAGCATCGATACGGCCCAGTCGAACATCCTCAATCCGCTGTTTTCCGGGCTGCTAGGCGGCAACGTCAACCTCACGGCACTGGGCTGGGATGGCCTGCTGAACACCGACATCAACCTGCTCAAATACCTTGATCAACTGGCGATCAATCTCAACGTCGCGGCGGGCAATTACACGCAGTTGCTCAACACTCAGGCCACGGTGACGCAACTGATCCAGGCGGCGGCGACCGTGGTGCAACTCAATGGCGCGACCGCGCAGGTGACCACTGCGCTGGGCCAATTGCAGGTGGCGGCGATCAACGCGGCGCCGGTCAAACTGGGCGACATCCTGCAATTGCAGACCGGCACTACATCGGCAGGATTGGACGCCAATCTGCAACTGCTGCAGCTGATTCAGGGCGTGGTGCAACTGGCCAACAGCAAGAGTGCGGTGGCGGCGACGTTGCCGATCAGTGTGCTCGGGCTGGCGAATGTCACGGTGCGGGTGAAAGTGATCGAACCGCCGCAGTTTTCCGCGATTGGCGATCCGGCGCGGGCCAAGGTCAATCCGACCGGGGCGGACCGGATTTATGTGCGTACGGCGCAGGTTCGCACGCTGGTCTCCGTGAATCTGCCGGTACTGTCCGGGGTGACGGGGCTGACCAATGCCGTGCTGGGGCTGGTCGGTGGATTGACCCCGACCCTCAATGCACTACTGAGTCTGAATCTGGTCAGTACGCTCAATTCGGTCCTGTGCCTGTTGGGCGCGGGTTGCGAGCAACTTGATCCACAATTGCTGCCATCACCGCAAATCGACATCAGTCTGGATGCCGGCGGCGCCAAGAGTTATGTCACCGATTACAGCTGTCCGACGGGCACCACCGGCACCAAGAGCCTGACTGCGCATACCATTACGTCCATCGCTGACTTGAAACTCGGCAAGATCGATCCGGCCAATGCCTTTTCTTCAGCGGCCGAACCCACGGTGGCGCCTTTGGCGCTGATCGATCTGGGGATCGTCACCTGTCACAAAATCCTGCTGCTCGGCACCTGTGATCCTGCCACCCATGTTCCTTTCGGCGCGGGAGGCATCGGCATCATGCTCGACACCAGTGTCGGGCAAACTTCGCAAGACCTGGTGTTCACCAGCAGCACGCCGTTCGCCACCCCGGCCAACCTCAAACTGCCGCCGAGCATCTTGCCGGCCGCGCCAACCAGCAACATCGTCGGCAGCCTGTCGAGCACCCTCGCGGGCATCAACCTGATCGTCTACAAACCGCAGGGCAGCAACCCGTTGGGTGCCATCGTTACCGGCGTTGCCTCGTTGATCAGCGATGTCACCAACCGATTGTTGCCCGTGGTGACCGGTGCACTTAGTCCGTTGCTCGACCCGCTGCTGAACAACCTGCTCAAAGGTCTGGGCATCAATCTGATGGACGTCGACGTCGGTGCCAATATGACCTGCGGCCAGACCGGCAAGGCCTATCTGGTGATCTAGGCGTCCACGGCAACCGGCAACTCGATGCAGAACCGCGCGCCCTCCGCCGAATTGCGCACGCTCAACTGGCCGCCCATGTTGTCGATGATGCCGTAGCTCACCGACAACCCTAGCCCGGTGCCGACGCCGATCGGTTTGGTGGTGAAGAACGGCTCGAAGATCCGCTCCAGCAGACGCGGATCAATGCCGCCGCCGTTGTCCTCGACCCACAACCGCACGTTCTGTTCATCGCGCTCGGCGTAGATCGCAATCCACGGTTTGAAGCTCGAGTCCTTCTCGCGTTTGCTCAACAACGCGTCGCGCGCATTGACCATCAGGTTGATCAGAACCTGCTCAAGCTGATCGACGTAGCCACGCACTTGCACCTCGAACCCTGTCTCGCTGATGTGCAAATCCACGCCTTTACCGCGCATGCCTTCGGCCAGCAGCGACAGCGTGCCTTCGATGGCCGAGGCGGGGTTGAACAGTTGCTGCTCAATCTCCGAACGCCGGCCGAATACCCGCATGTGATCGACCACTTTCGCGGCGCGCTGCACCTGCGCATCAATGCGGTTGAGTTTGTCGGTCAGGTAGTCGACCTGCACATCGCCGTTGCCCAGACGCTTGAGCACGTTGACGATGGCCATGCGCATCACGTTCAGCGGCTGATTGATTTCATGGGCAAGGCCGGTGGCCATTTCGCCGAGGGTGGCCATTTTCGCGCTTTGCGTGAGTTGTTGCTGCGAGCGGCGCACTTCGGTGTTGTCGCGGCCCACTGCTTGCACTTCGATCAATTGGCCGTGTTCATCGAACACGCCGCGATCGGACCAGACCCACCAGGCGTGTTCGCGGCCGGGCAGTTGCAGGCTGATTTCTGCGGTGCTTACCGGTTCATCTGTGGTCAGTGAAGCGAGGCGCAGGACGAATGCGGCGCGTTGTTCTTCGGACATCCAACTGCCCAGATCGACCCCCGGCAGTTGCTCCGGTGTGCATTCCAGGTACGTCGCCAACGGCCGGTTGCCGAAAGTCAGAATCAGGTCCGGGCGGTAGCGACAGATCATTGCCGGCGAGTCCTCCACCAGAATCCGGTAGCGCTCTTCACTCTTTTTCACCTGCTCGGCCGCCAGGGTCGCTTCGGTGACGTCCAGCCACAAACCGACCGCTTCCACCGGCAGGCCGAGGTCATTGCGCAGCAACCTGGCTTCATCGAGCAGCCAGTGATATTCACCGTGACGGTCGCGCAGGCGATAACGCGCGCGTACCGAACCTTCGCGTAACAGCTGACGGCTGCGGGCGAAATAAAGGTCGCGATCTTCGGGATGGATCATCTCGACCAGTGCGCCGTCGCCGCAGTCCTCAAGGCTCCAGCCCAGCAAGGGTTGCAGACTGGCACTGAAGAACGCCGGGATCAGCGCGCCTTCTTGGTAGTGCTGGACGTAAATCACCGCCGGCGAACTGGCGATCAGGTTGTCCAGCCGTGCATGTGCGGCGGCGGCCCGTTGTTGCTGGTTCTGGATGTCGCTGATATCGAGCATGAAACCGACCAACCGGCGGTACTCGCCATTGCCAATCACTTGGCCCTGCACGCGATACCACGTGGGCGCCTGTTCGTTATTAACGCCGCGCAGGCGCACCGATAACGTCAGGGCTTCACCGTGTTGTTGCAAGGCTTGCAGACGGCTGCGCAACTCGTCGCGGTCGGCGGGATGGATTTGCGCCAGCCAGTCTTCCAGCGCTAATCCGCCAGAGTTCACGTTCAGGGCCGCCGCCAGCGCGGGGGCCAGTTGAATGTGGGCGTCGCCTGCCAAAATCTCCCACCAACCGGTGCCCAGCAGGGTTTGCAGCGACTCGATACGTTCCAGTTGCAGGTGATGTTGTTGTTCGCGCAGGCGTCCGAGCAACGGTCCGGCCAGTGCGCCGACCAGCGTTATCCAGTCGCGCTCGGTGAGGTATGGCGCGGCGCTGTCCACGGGATAAAAACCGCAGAGCAGCCAAGCCACCACACCGCGCTCATCGCTGTACGGCACTGCGAAACCTTCGGCACTGCCGAACAAAGCCTGCACCCGCGAATGTTCATCGAGGCCATGGTGTGCGCCGACGCGTTGCGGCGCGGCGCCGTTCAGGCTGTCCAGCGGCGTGCCCAGGCGCTGGCCGTCATGCCACAGGGTCGGTGCATCGTGGGCGCGATACTGGCGATGGATTTGCCACCCCTGTTGTTCATCATCAAGCAAGGCCAGCGCCAGACAGGGGATATGCCAGCGCTGGGCGATCATTTGCAATTGTTCGCTTACGATCACCGGCAAACGCACTTGGCTGCAAGCGCGTAACTGTTCGCTGACCTGCCCGGCAATCAATTGGCAGGCATCACGCTGACGCGATTGTTGGCGTTCGAGCAGCAAGTCAGCGATGTCGATCAGCTGCATCAGCCAGCCTTCGCCCAGCGGCTGTACCCAGCCCCGCAGGTGCACGGTTTGCTCACCCAGACCGAAGAAGTCGAGATCCAGCAAGAGCCCCTGCCACTCCCTCGGCCGACCTTCGATGGTCAACGTGCTGTGGGGCAGCAGATAAGTGCTGAGTGGCAGGGGTTGATCTTGAGGTTTGAACTGCGCCAGCAGATGCCGCAGCGGGCCGGCGATTTGCAGCACGTCACCGTCGTCGTTCAGGTACAGGTGCAAGCCTGTTGCGGGTGAGCCGAGTGGGTCGGGCAACTCGTGGGCGGCGGGCGGCGTGCGTTTGAGCAAGCGCCCGAAGAGGTTGTCCCCCGACGTCAAAATTGCAGACTCGATTTGGCGGTCAGGTAGGTGGGCAGATTGGGCACTGTGCCAACGACCGGAAGCACCAGAAACGGCATGACCTGATTCAACTTGCTGACCGGATAATCCACTCGCACCGTCAGCAGGCCTGAAGCGCTGTATTGGCTGCTGGTATCAACGCCGACCACCAGGTTGAAGACCGGCGGAATCCAGGACAATTGCTGGGTCAGCGTAGCGTTCGCGGTGTTGAGCACCACCGTTGAATAGTTGGGCGTGTTGGGATCGACCGCGACACTGCGGCGTACCGCTTCGGAGGTGGCCTGGTTGAACGATTGCATCATCACCAAGGGCAGGCTGTAACTGACCAGACCGTAAAACACGGCGAAAAAAATGATGAACACCAAGGCGAACTCAATCGCCACCGCACCTTTTTGCGACTTCCGAAAGCCGGTTTTCATGAGTGCGTCTACCCTGACTGTCACTGCGTAGTATCAGCATAGAATCATTCCGCAAAAATGGACGGTTTTTACCCGATGTACAGTTTTATCCTCCTGATCTGGTTGGGGCTGTGCGCTGCGCAAGATGCTCGCCAGCGGCGCATTGCCAATGGGCTGACCCTTGGCGCGGCGGCGCTGGCGCTGATCTGGCTGCTGTGGACGGGCAGCACTTGGCTGGGCGCTGACGCAGGGCAGGGCGGCTGGGCCTGCCTGATCGCACTGGGGCTGACCCTGCCGGGGTTTTTCATGGGCCGGATGGGCGCCGGCGATGTGAAATTAATGACAGCTCTTGGCCTTGCGACGGACGGTCTGTTCATTCTCGGCGTGTTTATTGGCGCGGGGCTCGGCAGCGTGATCTGGCTGCTGCTGGCGCCAAGAGTCTGGCTCCATATGAGTCAAGGGCTTAGAGAACGTCTGCGATATCTGGCTCCCGACATGTCAAAAAAGCTGCCATTTGCTCCGTTCGTGCTGGTCGGTGCTGTGCTCGTTGTACTTTGGATCCATTAGTCGCCAAGCGCCATTAGTTCTATGTACATAGTCGGAAAGTACGTCTACTTTCAAAGGAACTGGTTATACAGCCAAAGGCTGGCAGTACAGGAATGGTCAGCTTTGGCCTGGGACATGGAGTAGCACGTGAACAAGCTTACGTCTGCGGTAAAAGTCCTCGTGGTCGACGATCAGCCGTTGATTGTGGAGGAGTTGTGCGAGTTTCTTGAAAGTAGCGGTTATCGCTGTGTGCCGTGTGAGTCCAGTGCGCAGGCGATCGAGCGTTTCAGTGAGGACGCGGAGATCGGTCTGGTGCTGAGTGATCTGCACATGCCGGACATGGATGGCATTCAGTTGATTCAGGAATTGCAGCGGCTGGCGGGCAAGCATCGGGCGTTCGAGGCGATCATGCTGACTGGGCGTGCCGACAAGCAGGACGTGATCAAGGCGTTGCGTGCCGGGATTGCCGATTATTATCAGAAACCGATTGATCTGGATGAATTGCTCGAAGGTGTGCGGCGACAGGAGGTGGCTCTGCAGGAGCGGCAGAAGAATCTGCAACTGGGGCATTTGAATCAGAAGTTGCAGTATTTGTCTGAGTCGATTGATGACCTTTATCAGGATCTGGACAAGGTGCGGCGCAGTCCTTCGTCGGTGGTTCGCGATGGGTTGGGTGGTGAGCCCACCGAGGTTGAGGCGCAGGAGATGCCGGCGATTTTCAATCAGTTGTCGCCGCGGCAACTGGATGTGGCGCGGTTGGTCGGTAAGGGGCAGACCAATTATCAGATTGCCTGTGAGTTGGGGATTACCGAGAACACGGTGAAGCTTTATGTTTCGCAGGTGTTGCGGTTGACGCATATGCATAATCGGACGCAGTTGGCTTTGGCTCTTTCGCCGAGTGCTTCGGCTGCGCGGCAGCGGGTTACGGCGCATTGACTTGGCGGCCTTTGGGCCGACCAGGTTCTTGGGGTTTGGTGTGTATATCCGTTTTTTTGGGTGTTGCGGCTGGCGGTTCCGCCCTTACGGCGGGTCACTTTTTCAGACGCCAAAAAGTAACCAAAAGGCTGGGCCCCGGCGTTCGGCCCCTCGCTGGGGCTCGGGGTTCCTTCGTTCCGGGATCTATCCGGGGGCATCGCCTACGGTTTGCTTCGCTGCACCTCCTCTCGATGTGTTTGGCTTCGCCAAACGGTCGCTGCGCTCCCACCCCCGGATAAATCCCTCCACTCAGCCTGCCGAAGGGGCCAACAGATCAAAAGCTGCAGCCGAGCTAACGCTCATCCTGTTGAGTGGTTAGGAGCGGGTGAGGGGCTTTTGATCTGGTTCAAAATCTGAATTCGACTCGATATTTCACGTCGGCGTAGCTCTCCCAAACACCACGGTCAGTCCCCTCTCCCTCTGGGAGAGGGTTAGGGTGAGGGGCTTTTGATCTATTTCATAATCTGAGTTCGACGCGGTATTTCACGTCGGCGTACCTTTTCCAAACACCTCGTTCAGTCCCCTCTCCCTCTGGGAGAGGGTTAGGGTTAGGGTGAGGGGCTTTTGATCTATTTCATAATCTGAGTTCGACGCGGTATTTCACGTCGGCGTACCTCTACCAAACACCCCGGTCAGTCCCCTCTCCCTCCGGGAGAGGGCTAGGGTGAGGGTTGGCTTTTGGCTGTTTAAATTTGTGGCAGATAACCAGAACCTTCCCACACTGTTTTCAGGTTGTCCGTCGGACGTGAGCTCTCTAGTCTCTGGCTGTCGCTGAACACTCAGCGATCGGGTGTGAGAACCCGGCAATTTATGGTCATCCAGTCCTTGTGCACGCATAATCGCCGCCAGCTTGTCTGCTGTCTGCAATGTGTCATGGCGGCTGTGTGCGGGCAGACTTCGGTCTGGCCGGGTGTCCATAACCGGTATTCTCACCCCGCATACAGCTGCCACCTTTTGCCCCGTGAGAATGGCAGAGGGTGGCGGCAAAGACTTTGGAGTTGTTTCAATGGACAAACTGATCCCCGACCCACCCCTCGAATCCACCACCCCGCTCGAAGAAGCCATCCGCGCCGACAACCTCGCCAAAAACCGCGAAGCGATCAAACGCGCTCTCGATTTCTACCTCTGCCCCGAACCTGCAAAACCCCGCCAACCGAGCACGATGTTTCTCATCCATCCGAAAATCGATACGGAAAGCCTGCTCGCCCACGCCTGCGAATCCCTGGCTTCGGCCAATACGCTGGCCGGTAACTTTGCCGATCAGCTCGGCCGGCCCGAGCGCAATACCGCGCTGGCGATTCAGCAGATCATCATGCTGGCTGAGCTGGCGGTAAACCGGGCACTGGATCGGGTCGATCCGCAGACCTGATCCGTCACACACCGCGTCATCGTTCTTCGCGAGCAGGCTCGTTCCCACAGGTGGAGTGCATTTCAAAAGGTGGGAGCGAGCCTGCTCGCGAAAGCGCTCGCAAGGTCAGCACCTCACTAATTCTTGGTCTCGATCTTCCCACCCGCATCCGGATCATAAAAATCCGGAATCTCATATTTGTACTTCTTCAACCAGCGCTGCATCGCCAGATCCCGTTCGGTCGCGGTTGCCGTTTGTGGCTTGGGCGAGGCGGCTTTGTTGCGGCTTTGCAGGACCAGCCAGCCTTCGGTTTCCTGTTGTTGCGCCGAGGCGGGGCCGGCGTCGATGGCGGTGGCGCTGAGGGGCAGGCTGAGCAGGGTCAGGTAGCACAGGCCTTTAAAGGGATGCATGGCTGTCTCCTTATTTGATCGGTGACGGCAACGGGTCGACGACGGCGGCCACTTGGTTGCTGGTGGCCGGTTTGGTCTTGACCGGGGCTTTGAGTTTTTCTGCGCGTTGCTGGGCTTCGGTGAATTGTTGCGGGGTCAGTTTCGCGCGGCTGACGATTTCGGCGGCTTGTGGCCAGTCGTTCTGGTACAGCAGAAGGGTGACCATGTTCAGGGTCGCCAGTTGGTTGTTCTGCTTGAGTTCGATGGCGGTGAGAAACTCGAAACGTGCGTCGTTCAGGCGCAGCTGGTTGAGGTAGACCACGCCGAGGTCGTTGCGGATTTTTTCGTCGGTGGGGGCCAGTCGGGCGGCGCGTTGCAGGTGGGCCTGGGCCTGGCCGTTGTCGCCGCGAGCGGCGTAGAGCTGGCCGAGGCCGTGTTCGGCTTCGGCGGTCAGGCAGCCGCCGAGCAGGCTGCGGTACAGCGGCTCGGCTTCGCTGCGGCCGAGCAGGCGATAGACCTTGGCTTTGCGCAGGCGCACTTCGCTGATGTTGTCCGGCAGGCTTTGCAGGTTGGCGAGGCTGGCATGCAGTTTGCCGTCGTTGGCCAGGTCGTCTGCGAGGTTCAGGGCCAGCTCCTGCTCCTGGGTCATTTTGCTGCAACTGCTCGGTGACAGCAGTGCCGTCCAAGGTGCCTGGCCGTCGGTGGCGCAACCGCCGAGCAGCAACAGACTTGCGATGACTATCAGTACTTTCATCAAACGCTCTCCATGAGCAAGGTCAGTTTGCAAACGCCCGGGCAATGGCGGTGAAGCCCGGGCCGGCGAGGACGATCAGCAGTGCGGGAAACAGAAACAGCATCATCACCACCGACATCTTCGCCGACATTTTCGAGATGTATTCCTGCAAGCGCGTCAGGCGGCGGTCATCCAGCAATTGCTTGAGCGCCAGCAGCGATTTCATCGCGCCACCGCCCTGTTGAATCAGTTGCTGGAGGATCACGCAGGTGTCAGTGAATTCGTCGACGGCGAGCATTACTGCGGTTTTGTTTAACTCTTGGCCGAGTTCCAGGCCAGAGTCGACACGGGTCAGGATCAGGCGCAGTTCGCTGGTCAGTTCCGGCAGCAGTTTTTGCGCTTCGATGCTGAGCACGCGCAGGGCCTGTTCGACGGCCATGCCGGATTCGAAGAGGATGCGCAGCAGCGGAATGAACGTCGACACCTCCACGGCGATGGTTCTTTGCCGACGTGCCGCCGCGTAGGCCAGCAAGCGTTTGGGCAGCAGATAGCCGGCGCCGGTGGCGAGCATCGGCACGATCCAGCGGTTGTCAGCCTCCGGGAAAAACACCTCTTGCAGAAAAATCGCCAAACCCAACGTCAGCAACGGCGTGCCGATCTGGCAGGCGGCGTACAGCGCCCGTTCGCTAGAGCGGCGCCAGCCGATGCGGTTGAGCAGAGTCTGGGTTTCGCTGTCGATGCTCACCGAGCGTTGTCCGAACTTACTGCCGCCCAGTGCGCGCAGCCAACTGCCGAAGCGGTTTTCACGCACCAGATGCCCTTGCAAGCGCTGATTGACCTGACGCACCCGGCGCCGTTCGGTGAGCAAGTGATTGACCACGAGTAGCAGGGCGCCGAGCAGCAACATGAGAGCGGCGAGGTAGACCATGTCAGACGCTCCGTAACATGCGCCACAGCGCCAGGCTTCCGAACACTTGCAACACGGCAGCGCTGATCAGCATGTGCTGCCCGCTCGCGTCGTTCCACATCCCGAGCATGTAACCGGGGTTGGTCAGCATGAAGTAACTCACCAGCAGCAACGGTAACGAGCCGAGCACCCACGCGGTCATGCGCGTTTCGCCGGTGAGCGCACGCAGTTGCCGCGCGCCTTGGTCGCGTTCGCGGATCAGTTTGATCAGGTTCTCCAGCAGCTCGCTGGCGTTGCCGCCGTAGCGATGATTGACTTTGAGGCCGAGGGCGAACATGCGCAGTTCGTCCTGTTCATACAGTTCGGCGAAATCGCTGACGGCGTCCGGCAAGTTCACGCCTAGTTGCACGTTGCGCTGGACCCGGCCCATGGCTTTTTTCAGCGGATCTTCACTGGCTTCAATGCCGCCCATGACTGCGTCGCTCAAGGTGCGCCCGGACTTCAGGCTGCGCACGGTGTGGTCAAGCAACTGCGGCAGTTGCTCGATCATCCGTTTGACCCGGCGCTGGTAAAGAATGCCGATGTACAGCCGCAACAGCAGTGGCGGTATGACGATCATCAGCAGCAGCCCGACCCAGTCGGCGAGAAAAAACCCCAGCGCCATCGCCAGCGCCCACAGACTTAGCCACAGACCGAAACGCTCGGTCGGGCGGCCCAGTCCTGCACGCAGAAACATCCGCTCCAGCCCGACCCACACAGGTTTTTCCGGCGCCAGTTGCGGCTGCCCCGCGGCGAGTCGGTTGAGGACTTTTTCCGTGGCGGTCTTGCGCAGGCCTTGCAGGAACAGACGGATCGACAGCCCCAGCAGCGTCAGGCAGATAACAATGAGAATGATCGGTCCCAACATGCTCGGTGCTCCTTGCCGTCAGCCCAGATGAGCCTCGTGGCGCAGCTTGTCGCCGGCCGGATTGACGGCTTCGCGCAGGAAGCCGAAACCGCTGCGGCGGTCGAGGCGGAACAAGGTATTGGTGACGTAAACGTCCTCGCGAATGCCGACCACCTCCACGACTTCACTGACGCAGCGGCGCCCGTCAGGCATGCGCGTCAACTGGATGATCACGTCGAGGGCGGCGCAGATCATCTGGCGCAGGGTGCGTTCGGCGATGGAGCGTCCGGTCAGGTCGACCAGTGTTTCCAAGCGCAACAGCGCATCCTGGGCGTTGTTGGCGTGCACGGTGCTCATCGAACCGTCGTGACCGGTGTTCATCGCGGTGAGGACGTCGACCACTTCGACGCCACGAATCTCGCCGAGGATGATCCGGTCAGGGCGCATCCGCAGGGCGTTGCGAATCAGGTCGCTGGCCTTCACTTCACCGTGGCCATCGGCATTCGGCGGCCGCGTTTCCAGGCGCACCACGTGCGGGTGACCGAGCTGCAATTCGGCGACGTCTTCGATGGTCACCAGACGCTCGTGCGGGTTGATCAACTGGCTGAGAATGTTCAACAGCGTGGTCTTGCCGGTGCCCGTGCCGCCGCTGATCAGGATGTTGCAGCGCTTGCCTACGGCGTCCTGGAAAAACTCGAAGATCGACAGGTCGATGGTTTGCATCGCCATCAGGTCGCTGCTCTTGAGCATGTCCTTGCGAAATTTACGGATCGACAGGCATGGACCGTCGAGGGCGATCGGCGGAATGATTGCGTTGACCCGGCTGCCATCCGGCAGGCGTGCATCGACCATCGGCGAAGACTCGTCGAGGCGCCGACCGAGCGGCGCGAGGATGCGCTGCATCACGCGTTCGACGTGATGCGCGTCGATAAACCGCAGGTCACTCTGGTGCAGTACACCGTCGCGTTCGATGAACACCCGGTGCGGGCCGTTGACCAGAATCTCGGTCACCGACTGATCGCGCAGCAACACTTCCAGCGGGCCGAAACCGGTGAGTTCGTCGACGATCTCTTCGGCCAGCCGTTCCATTTCGTAGCGGGAAATCGCCAGGTGCAAACGGGCGATGTATTCGGCGACTTTGTCGGTGACGAATTGCGCGAGCTGCTGGCGAGAACCTTCCAGCAGGTTTTTCCCGGACTCTTCGAGGGCGTCAATGATGTAGCGATGCAGGACCAGTTTCAGGCCTTCGTGATCGCTGTTGCCGACGCCACTGCGGGGCGCCGCACCGAAGAGTTTTTCTGCGCTCATGAGGTGCCTCGCAAGCGGTCGAACCAGGTCACTTTAGGTTTGGCCAGGCCTTCGGAACGTTTGGCCAGACGTTCGCCGAGGGCGCGCAGGCTCTGGGTGAGTTTTTCGCGCGGGGCCAGTTCGAACAGGCTCACGCCCTGGTTTTTCGCGTTCAGACGAACTTCCGGGGTGAGGGCCAGTGTGGCGATCACTTCCAGATTGAAGGTCTTGCCGAGGGTTTCCGAGTTGGGCGCGACATTGCTCAGGTAGCGGTCGATCAGCAGGCGCCCGTGGTCGAGCTTCATGCCTTTTTCCCGCCACAGATTGAGCACGGCGAGGTTGCGTCGGCAGTTGAGCACGTTCTGATCGGTGTACCAGAGCAACTTGTCGCAGTGGCTGACAAAGGTGCGCAAGGCTTCGCTGTCGGTCTGCCCGGTGAGGTTCACAACGATGTGCTGGAAGTGCTGGCGCAAGGCGCTGAGCAACATGTACAGCTCGGCGGCGCTGGTGTTTTCCAGCGGCTCGTCGTTGCTGGCGTAGGCGAGAATCCGCAGGCCGGCTTCGGCACTGGTGAAGGCGCTGTCGATCAGCGTGGCGTCGAGCCTGCGCAAGTGGCGCAAGGCATCGCCGAAGTGGAACGAACTTTCCAGCCCGAGCAGGGCGAGGCTGTCACCGCGCGGCAAACCGAGATCAAGCAACAAGGTTTGCTGACCGCTTTTTTGCACCACCAATGCCATGTGATTGGCCAGCAGTGCGCCGTCGGAACTGCTCTGCACGCCATACATCACCGTGAGGCCGCCCAATTGCGTATTCGGTGCCACGGGCGGCAGGCGTTTGCTCAAGCGCCGCACCAGCCCGGCGACTTCACTGGAGCGTGAACCGTAAGCGACAAAATCCCGGGCGCCGGCGCGCATCGCGTTGAGCACCAACTGATTGTCCATGCCGTCACCAAGGGCCACGATCGCCAGCATCGGTTTGGCCTCCAGCGCGCCTTCGATCAACGCGCTCTGGGCGACCACGTGCTCGCGATCAAGGCCGACGAACACCAGATTGGCAAAGGTCACGTCCACCAGCGCCAGCAGTTCATCAAGGCTGCCGCCACCGGCGCTGACCACTTGGCCCAACGGTGCGAGCGCGCCTTGCAGCCACTCCAGATCGGTGCTGTTGCGGGTGATGGCGAGAAAGGTCTGGCTCAGGCTCTGGCTCATTGCGATAACCCGCTGCGCTTGTCGAAGTTGCCGTTTTCAAGGAAGAACATGCGGTAGAAATTCGGATCGTAGTTACGCAGTTTTTCACCCGGTAGCGACGGCAGTTGCGCATCGGCGGCCAGTGGCTGGACCAGATGCGGGGTGACGATCATCAGCAGTTCGCGTTCTTCGCGCTTGATCTGCGAGCCTTTGAAAAACGCACCGAGCACCGGGATGTCGCCGAGGCCGGGAAACTTGTTCACTTGTGAGCTGTTGGTGGTGCTGATCAAGCCGCTGATGACGAAGCTTTCGCCATCGCCGAGTGACACGCTGGTGTCGGTGCGGCGGATGGTCAGGGCCGGCACAGTGGTGCCGGCAATCTGCACGGCGTTGCTGAAGTCCAGTTCGCTGACTTCCGGGGCGACCTTCAACGCAATGCGATCGCGGCCGATGATGGTCGGTGTCAGGGTCAGGCGGATACCGAATTCCTTGTATTCGATCGACACGCTGTCGCTACCGGAACTGGGCACCGGAATCGGAATTTCACCGCCGGCCAGAAAGCTTGCGCTCTGCCCGTTCAGTGCCACCAGACTTGGCCGCGCGAGGGTATAGGCGAAACCGCTGGTTTCCAGCGCATTGATGATCGCCATGGTCTTGCCGCCGACCCACGAGAAGTTGAACAGTGAGTTGTCCACCGGCAGGCGTGGCTGCGGCACACCATCAATCGGTGGCAGGGTGCCGGGCGAACCGAACAGAAAGTTGCCGCGCGTGCCGATCAGCGAGGCGGTGGCTTCCTTGAGTTTGGTCCGGCTGACTTCGACGAAACGAATGTCGGTCTGCACTTGCGACGGCAGGCTCGGGTCATCCGAGGGCAGGGTGGCGGTCATGGCGGCAGTGGCGGCGCCCTGAACAAAGACCATGCTTTGGCGCGGCTCGCTTGAACACGACGTCCAGACCATCAGGCTGGTGGCCCCGGGCGCAACGCCGGTGAGCAGAAAGGACGAACTGCCGTTGGCGTGCACGTCGGCGATTTTCGGATCGCCAATCGCCAGACGGGTGATCGCTACCGGCGACTGTACGTCCTGTTGAAAGCCTTCGCCGATTTCGATCACCGGCGGCATGCGCCCCAGTGCCGAACAATTGCCGACCGCCGCCAACGCGGCGTCCATCGACAGGCCCATCAGTAGCAGGGCGCGCAGCATGGATTTGAATGTCGGCGTGAAACGACTCTGCATGCCCTTGGATCCTTGCGCAGTCATGGGTTTTGTTGGGTGATCTGATTGCCGCGAATGATTTCCACGGCAGGCCTCGGGGCCGCGCCGGAACCGCCGCCGGTAGGCGCTTTCGGTCCAGCGCCCAAGGCCAGTTGGGTGAACTGGAAGAGTTGGCTGTTGGCGCTGCTCAGATGCTCCGGCGCCTGAGTTTCGCCGGCCCAGTATTTGGCCAGGCGTTGTTCTTCACTGCTGCGTACGGCCAGACGCAAGGTGCCGACTTGCGTTGCCAGCATCAGTCGGCTGAGCAGTTGTTCCGGCACCGCCAGCACCACGGTGCGCGCGGCGATGCGGCGTTGATCCTGTTTGAGTTTTTCCTCGGCGCTCAGGGCCGGCGAGGCGGGTTGGCCGTCGTTGGTCAGGCCGTATTGATCGCCGACACCCAGCACGCGCATGGCCGGTAAAACGATCTGTGCCGACTGTTCGAGGTTGCTGGAATCCTGGCGCAGGTAGAGCAAGACATCGACGTAATCCCCGGGGATCAGTTGCCCGGCCGCGCCGATCACTTCGTCGACCGCTACGGTGAGCGCGCGTTCATCGCTGTGAATCATGCGTGCCAGTGAGCCGCCGGCGGTGAAGCTTTCATCGTTCAGCCAGGTGCCGGCGCTGAGGTGCCGCCAGGGTGTGCGGCCGATGGCCTGATCGACATTGCTCAAGCTGCCAGCCGGTGCACTGCGCAGTTTTTCCACCGCTACATCGGCAGCGGTCAGCGCGGTAAAGGGTGGCACGTCGTGCAGCAGTACCACCACCGGTTGGCGGGCCTGGTCTTCGGCGATCGCGACAGTTTTTTCAACGGTGACGGCTGGGGCAACGGGGGCTTCGGCGACGGGTGCCGGTTGACGACTGAGCACCAGTCCCCAGTAACCGACAAAGATCGCTCCAAGCATAAGGATGGCTGCAAGGCCCATGGTGACGCGACTGTTCATGACGGCTCTCCCTTTCCTGCTGCACTACCCACCGCACTTGCTTACGAGAGAAGTTCCCAATCCGGCAGCTATGAACATGCAACTATTTCGCTATTTCCACGCTAGCTGATCCAAGCCAAAACGCCATTAGTGACAGGAAAATAACCCACTAAAGTATGAGTCTTGGCCAATTAACAGCAGCAATCGGCAACTTCGCGATGTGATTAATCCTTTGTGATTAATCCGTTCTTACAGTTGTTGGGTGGGGGTTTGTTGACAATGCTCAAATGGCACGGTGGTTCTTTGCCGTTGTAGTGACATCAGCGCCAGAGGCGCAAAGGAGCAGTCCTATGTTTCGCATGACTTTCGACTATCTAATGTCCAGAACCCGGGTGTTCATCAAGAACGAAGAAGGGGCTTCGGCGATCGAGTACGCCATTGTGGTGGCGATGGTCGCCGTCGTGGTTGTGGCATTCGTAACCCCTCTTGGCGATAGGGTGCTGGCGATCTTCAATAATATTTTGACGTCTCTTGATGGTACGGCTGTGACACGGCCGACGCCTTGAGTCATGGGAACGCTGCACCTGGCTGATATCGCACTACAATGGATTTTCCATTCAGCTTTCAGGTATTGCCTATGAACGCGTCTTCGCCGCAGCGCCAACAGTTGCTTCTGGTTGACGACGAGGAGGACGCGTTGCTGGAGCTGGCGGAGTTGCTGGAGGGTGAGGGGTTTACTTGTCATACCGCAACGTCGGTGAAGCTGGCGTTGCATCATCTGACGCGCCATCCCGATATTGCGTTGGTGATTACTGATTTGCGTATGCCGGAGGAGTCCGGGATGTCGTTGATCAAGCGGTTGCGTGAGCATACTTCTCGGCAGCATTTGCCGGTGATTGTGATGTCGGGGCATGCGGATATGGAAGACGTCAGTGATCTGTTGCGGTTGCAGGTGGTGGATCTGTTTCGCAAGCCGATTTATTACGTCAGGTTGTTGGAGACTCTGGATAATTTGTTTCCCAAGCCTCGGAGTAATGTGGCTGGGTGATTGGGGGGCATATCCGTTGCTGCGGGTGTGGCTGATTAGGGTTCCGCCCTTACGGCGGGTCACTTTTTCCAGACGCCGAAAAAGTAACCAAAAAGGCTTGCTCCTACGTGCGGCCCGCTCGCTGGGGCTCGGGGTTCCTTCGCTGCGGGATCGATCCGGGGGCAGCGCCTACGGTTTGCTTCGCTGCACCTCCTCTCGCTGTGTTTGGCTTCGCCAAACGGTCGCTACGCTCCCACCCCCGGATCAATCCCTCCACTCAGCCTTCCGACGTCGCCCGTGGATCAAGATCAAGAGCTGCAGCCGAGCTAACGCTCATCCTGTTGAGTGGTGAGGAGCGACGCGGTGCGAGGTGGGCTCACCGACCAAATTTCTCTCTGTATGCACCCAGTTCAACTGTGGGAGCGAGCTTGCTCGCGAAGGCGGCCTGCAAGCCGACCCATTTCTGCCGGTTGTACATTCCACCCGCCGCTGCTGAAGCCTCCTTGGTGTTTCAGCTTACAACTGGTAGCTGAAACTGATGCTGTACCGGGGCTTGCGATTGAACGTGTCCAGGGCTTCATCCGACATCGCCTTCGCCGCCTCCAGCGCAATGTTGTAGTACTTGGCATCGCCAAACCGTAGCCCGATTGCGGCCGATGACAGATTGTTGGCCTTTACCGGCAGTTCATTGAACCAGCTGCGCGAGCGGTCGAGCACCACGTACGGTTGCAGGATTCGCACCCAGTTGCCGTCGCGGTTGAAGCTGTAGTTGACCTCGTACGCTACGCCCCAGCCCTTGTCGCCGGACGCTTGATCGTCGGGATAACCGCG
Organism: Pseudomonas sp. MC6; assembly: GCF_054790575.1. Lineage (NCBI taxonomy): Bacteria > Pseudomonadati > Pseudomonadota > Gammaproteobacteria > Pseudomonadales > Pseudomonadaceae > Pseudomonas > Pseudomonas sp. MC6. The sequence continues at coordinate 4,275,091 of NZ_CP186504.1, read as the reverse complement.
ACCGAAGTTCTGCCCGCCGAACACCGCGCGTTCGCTGTCTGGCAGGGTGTCGTCGCTCCAGTACAGCGCGGCCGACAGCACGCCTTGCCAGTTATCGAGGAACTTGTCGCTCTGCACGCCAGACAGGCGCAGGCGAAAGAAGTCGAGGTCGATGGCGTTGTTGTTGGTTTTCGCGCCCATGCTGTCGACGCCTTGGTACACACCGCCACTGAGGATGCGCAGTTGGCGGGCATCGGCCTTGCGCCAGTCGCTCTCGAAGGCGAGGGCGCGGATGTCGGTTCGTTCTTCGACACTCAGCGGGAAGCCGATCACCTTGTAGCGGGTCTTGTCGTTGACCGCGTAAAGCCTTGAGCCGGCCGTCAGCAGTTCGTTGGAAGCGGCAATCAGCGGCAGGGTGAAACCGATCGAGTAGCGGTCGTTTTCGCGGTGCGGTTTGAGTTGCAGGCCATTGTCGAGCAGGACATTGGTGCCGGGGTCAGCACGGTAGCGTGAAGCAGACAGCGCCAGTTGCGCGCCCTCGTCATTGAGGAACTGGTTGTAGTCGAGGCGGTAGTAATGTTCGTGATCATCACCCGGTGGAAACAGACCGCTGAGGGTCAGTTGTTCGCCCATCGAGGTTTGCGAATTGCTACTGACGCCGAGCAAAGCCTGGGTGCCGTTGCGGTTGTCTTCGGTGGTGCTCAGCGTACTGGTGAAGGGTTTGCGACTGGCCTGGGCGACCAGCGTTGTCGCGCCGTCTGTGGTACCGGGCGGTGGTACCTGGGCCTGGATCGTTACGCCGGGGATGCGCGTCATCAGCGTGGTGTAGCGCTCGAACGTCTTGCGGGTCAGCGGCCGTTCGGCCTGGATCTTCGCCGCCAGTTTGTCGAGCAGGGCTTTGACCCGACCGACATCGCCCTCGATCTGGATATCGCGCACGTAGCCTTCCACCAGCACCACGCGCGCTACGCCGTCATTGAAATTTTGCTGCGGCAAGAACGCGTAGGACAGCAGGTAGCCGTCCTGCTGATAGCGTCGAGTGATGCTGCGCGTGGCCTCGATCAGTTCGGCGAGCGTGGCTTGGCGGCCGATCAGGGGTTTGTAGATTTCGGCGAGTTCGTTGAGCGGGTAAAGGGTTCCGCCTTCGATCTGCACGGTTTGCAAATTGATCTTGGTCTCCATCAACAGTGGTTGCGCAGCGGCGGCACCGGCGTCCGGCACTTGCACGGGCGTGGCGCTCGGGCGATAGGCGTCGGCGGGCAGGTTCGGCACCGGCAGGTTGCGGATGGTTTCGTTGCTGTTGAGAAAACTGGGCAGGGTGTCGGCGAGGGCGGCGGAACTGAGACTGAGGAACAGCAGGGATGCCATTACGCGCATAGGACACTCCATGGTCAGATCACAGCACTGGGCTGAATTCTCCTAAGAAAAAAGGCGGAAGACTCGTGGGAATCTTCCGCCCTCAACCAAGCGTAGGCGCTGTAGGTGAGGCCGTCGAATCGGCCAGGTGCAATTTAGCGTTTGTTGCCCCCCAGGGTATTAGTCAGACCACCGAGTACACCGCCCAGACCGCCACCGGTGGCAGCTCCGCTGGTACCCCCGTTGACCAGTCCACCGACGGCGGCAACGGTGCCGCCCACGTTGCTGACCAGACCACCGACCGCTGTGGTGACCGGATTGTTGGTCGCGGCAATGGTGTTGCCGATACTGCTGACCGCACCGCCAACCTGGCCGGTGAGACCGGCGACGGGTGCTCCGATACCGGTCGCTGCGCCGAGTTGTTGGGTCACGTTGGTCACAGCGCTGGTGACCGGATTCAGACCCGTGCCCAAGGTGGCGCCAACCGTGGCCAGAGGTGAGGTGGTTGCGGTGATCGGGGTGCCCGAACCGCCAAGTACGGTGTTGAGCGAAGCCACGGTATTACCCAGGCCGACAGCGGTAACGCCGCCTGCGCTGACCACGCCATTGGTATTGCCGGCATTCAGGCCTGCGCCGACGTTGACCACGGCACCGCCGACGGTTTGCAGCAGGCCAGTACCACCGAGGCCGCCGCCCAGACCACCACCCACACCGCCAGTACCCGAGCCGGTGCCGTTGGACACCAGACCACCAGCCTTGCCGACCGCGGTGCCGGTATCGCTCAACGCGCCGCCGAGGGTGTTGGTCAAGGCATTGCCGTTACCCGCATCGGTGACCTTGCCGCCCAGGGTGTTCACCGCGCCGCCGACTTGCGAGATCGCGCCTTTGAGTGGATCGCCGAGCCCGGTGGCAGTGCCGAGTTTGTCGGTGGTGCTTTCGACCATTGCGATCACGGGAACCAGACTACCGCCGACTTTGTTCGTCAGTTGGCTGGTCGGGCCGTTGGTCAGCGTGGTGTCGAGGGTATTGCCGAGCATGGTGACTTTCTCGCCGACACCGTCAAGCAGCGGCGCGACTTTGGTCACAACACCGCCCACCACCGGAACGCTGCCGGTCGCGGTTGCCAGTTTGCCGCTGAGATCAGAGACACCGTTGCCCACATCGGTCACCACACCGCCGACCGAAGCGACGGTGGTGGTCAGGCCTTTAGGGTCGGTCGCCAGCTTGCCTACGCCATTGGCGACACCGTCACCCAAGGTGCTGACGACATTGCCGGCGGTGTTGGCCGCACTTTGTACAACGCCACCGACAACAGGAACGCTGCTCAGCGAGTCACCGATCTGGCCAACGCCATCGCCGACGCCAGCGACGGTATTACCGACATCCTGCACCAGTGTGGTGGTCACCAACGGTGTGGTGGTTGGATTGGTCGGGTTGGTGGGATCGGTCGGATCTGTCGGGTTGGTTGGATTGGTCGGATCGGTGCCACCTGTACCACCGGTTCCGCCAGTACCACCTGTGTTACCGGTTCCGCCAGTGCCGCCAGTGCCCGCAGTATCACCGGTGCCCCCCGTACCGCCAGTACCCGAGGTGCCGCCAGTGCCGGCGGTGCCGTCCGCCGCGGAACTGCCGGAACTGCTTTTATGACCGCCACCACCGCTGCTGCACCCGGTGAGGTCAAGGGAGAGAATCAATGCCAGAGCGATTGCCGATTTGCACCATACGCCTTGAGTTTTCATGATCGTAATTCCTTGCACCTGTCACAACGTTCGTTGACTTCGATGGCTCGCCGATCTGTCGTCGGTGATGCCTTCGACCGTTGTGCTCAATCTCAGTCCAGGGGCGGGTTTCAGGCCATTCTCAAGTTGGTATTAACGCCTTTATATAGAGGGCGAAATTCAGCGCCTAAGGACTAATACCCACGATATAGCCGCACAAAAAAAGGCCTTGATAATCAAGGCCCGGGTTTTTTCAGTGGAAGGGGCAAGGACGGCGGAAACTTAAGTTATATACACACAATTAACGGTGTCCCGCGAGCTCAGGCAATGGGTTGCCACTGCCCGACCATGTGTTCGAGGTCTTGTGCACCGATCAGCCGCAACTCACCACTGGACCCCGCCGCACTCGCCAGCAAGGTCACTTCACTGGGCAGGCGCACCGGTTTACGAAAGTGCACGGCGATCTCGAGGTTGGCCTTGGGCAAATGATCGCCCAGCGCCGCGAGCGTTCGCGCCTTGTTCCACAAACCATGGGCGATGGCTGTTGGAAAACCGAACAGCTTGGCGCTGGCTGCACTCAGGTGAATCGGGTTGTAGTCTCCGGAGACTTTGGCGTATTGCCGACCGATATCGGCCGGGGCTTTCCAGCGCGCCACCTCCACCAATGATTGCGAGGGCTCCCAGGTCTGCTCGACAGCCTCGCCCTCAAGCTTCACCCCCCGACAGAGCATCTGGCTTTCGGCTTCCCACAACGGCCCGAGCTGGTCATCCAGCGTGGTCAGCAGATCGAACGTTGCACCTTTGGGATGCGCTTGCAGATTTGTCACGCGCACGCTCACTTGCGCCCGACCGATTCCGCCCATCGGTCGCAACACGCGAATGCGGTTGCTCAGATGAATCAACCCCAACAGAGGAAACGGAAACTCCCTGGCGGTGAGCAATTGCATCTGCAAGGCAAAGGCGAGGACATGCGGATACGTCGGCGGCAACAGACCGTCATCGGTGAATCCGCAGACCTTGCGATAGGCCGCCAAGCGTTTGCCATCGACATCGACCCAACAGCGCAAACCACTGTCGGGCAACCGGGTACCGGTGATTTTCCGTCGCGTCGCCGCCCGTGCATACAGCCCGGGCAGACTCGGCTCGCGATCCAGCGTATGCCATTCGATGCTCATGCCTAAGCCCCCAGAACACTTTGTCCACAGACCCGCAGCGCTTGCCCGGTAAACGCGCCGGTGCCCGGCTGCGCCAGCCACGCGACCGCTTCGGCGACGTCTTGCGGCAGGCCGCCCTGACCGAGCGAACTCATGCGCCGCCCGGCCTCACGCAGGCCGAACGGAATGTGTGCGGTCATCTGCGTTTCGATAAAACCAGGGGCGACGGCGTTGATGCTGATACCACGTTCCAGCAGCGTCGGCGCCCAGGCTTGCGCCAGACCGATCAGCCCGGCCTTGCTCGCGGCGTAGTTGGTTTGCCCACGGTTACCGGCAATGCCGCTGATCGAGGCCAGCAAAATCACCCGCGCGTTGTCGTGCAGCGTGCCGCTGTCGAGCAGCGCTTTGGTCAGCACTTGCGGCGCGTTGAGGTTGACAGCCAGCACCGCGTCCCAGAATTCCGGGGTCATGTTGGCCAGGGTTTTGTCACGGGTGATGCCGGCGTTGTGCACCAGAATATCGAGGCCATCAGGCAGTTGTTCAATCAACTGTGTGGCGGCGTCGGTAGCGCAGATATCCAGGGTGATCGCTCGGCCACCGAGGCGGGCGGCGAGGGCTTCCAGATCGGTCTTGGCCGGCGGGACATCGAGCAGGATCACGTCGGCGCCATCGCGCGCCAGGGTTTCAGCGATGGACGCACCGATGCCGCGCGCCGCGCCGGTGACCAATGCCTTGCGCCCGGCCAGCGGGCGCGTCCAGTCACTCACTGGCGTCGCACAAGCGGTCAGGCGAATCACCTGTCCGGACACAAACGCACTTTTCGGCGAGAGGAAAAACCGCAGCGGGCCTTCCAGCTGATCTTCCGCGCCTTCGCCGACATAGATCAGTTGCAGCGTGCCGCCGCTGCGCAGTTCTTTGGCCAGCGAACGTGAAAACCCTTCCAGCGCGCGCTGTGCGCTGGCGGCAAACGGATCACTTAGGGTTTCCGGCGCGCGACCGAGAATCACCAGATGGGCGCTGTGGTCGAGGTTTTTCATCAGCGGCTGGAAGAATTCGCGCAGCTGTTTGAGCTGGTCGGTGTGCAGCAATTCGCTGGCGTCGAACACCACGGCTTTGAGTTTCGGGCCGTGGCCGGGAATCCATTCAGTCGCGGTCGTCGGTTGCTCGCCGTAGCGGTAAATACTCTCGGTCAAACGGTTGGCGAAAGCGCCGACGCGTTCGGCCAGCGGCCCGCCGCCGATCAGCAGCGCACCTTCCACCGGCCGCAGGCGCCCGGCCTGCCAGCGTTCCAGTCGCACCGGCGACGGCAGGCCCAGCGCCCCGACCAGACGATGGCCGATGGACGAGTTGGCGAAGTCGATATAGCGGTCAGACATGGAACGCTCTCCAGAAGTTGGGGTTCAAAGTGTGGACTGTCGATGGCAATCAATCGTTCGATTAACGCAATAAGGCCTACGCTTGAACAGCAGAGTAGTTTGCCCCCGGCGTTTGTGTTGCCGAACGCACATTCATAAACACAGCTGACCCCCTGTAGGAGTGAGCCTGCTCGCGATAGCGGTGTATCAGTCAAGAAATGTTTATCTGACCCACCGCTATCGCGAGCAGGCTCACTCCTACAAGGGATTGGCGTGAATTCAGACCTTTGGAAAAGGAGTTATTCATGAGTCAGCTGCGCCGCGTCGCGATCATTGGTGGTAACCGTATCCCGTTCGCCCGCTCCAACGGGCCGTACGCTACGGCCAGCAATCAGGCAATGCTCACCGCCGCCCTCGAAGGCCTGATCGAACGCTATAACCTGCACGGCCAGCGCATCGGCGAAGTGGTGGCGGGCGCGGTGCTGAAATTGTCACGAGATATGAGCCTGACCCGTGAATGCGTGCTCGGCTCGCGTCTGTCACCGGCGACTCCCGCCTACGACATTCAGCAAGCCTGCGGCACCGGCCTGGAAGCGGCGATCCTGGTGGCGAACAAAATCGCCCTCGGTCAGATCGAGAGCGGCATTGCTGGCGGCGTCGACACCACCTCGGACGCGCCGATCAGTGTCAGCGAAGGCCTGCGCAAAATTCTCCTGCAAGCCAACCGCGCCAAGACCACCGGCGACAAGCTGAAAACCTTTCTGCAACTGCGGCCCAAACATCTGATTCCGGATTTTCCACGCATCGGCGAACCACGCACTGGGCTTTCGATGGGCCAGCACTGTGAATTGATGGCGCAGACCTGGCAGATCCCGCGTGAAGAGCAGGATCAACTGACCCTCGAAAGCCACCAAAAACTGGCTGCGTCTTACAGCGAAGGCTGGCACAACGACTTGATGACGCCGTTCCTTGGTCTGACCCGCGACAACAATTTGCGTCCGGACCTGACCCTGGAAAAACTCGCGACGCTGAAACCGGCGTTTGAAAAAAGCGCCAAAGGTACGCTGACGGCGGGCAACTCCACGCCGCTGACCGATGGCGCGTCTGTGGTGCTGCTCGGCAGTGAAGAGTGGGCCAAGGAGCGCGGCTTGCCGATCCTCGCGTATTTGCGCGATGGCGAAGCGGCGGCGGTGGATTTCGTCAACGGTGCGGAAGGGCTGCTGATGGCGCCGGTGTACGCCGTGCCGCGATTGCTCGCACGCAACGGCCTGACCTTGCAGGACTTCGACTACTACGAAATTCACGAAGCGTTTGCGGCGCAGGTGCTGTGCACACTGAAGGCTTGGGAAGATCCCGAATACTGTAAAACCCGCCTGGGACTCGACGCGCCGCTGGGCTCGATCGATCGCAGCCGACTCAATGTGAAGGGCAGTTCGCTGGCGGCCGGGCATCCGTTTGCTGCGACTGGCGGGCGTATCGTGGCGAACCTGGCGAAGTTGCTGGACGCGGCGGGCAAGGGCCGGGGTCTGATCTCGATTTGCGCGGCGGGCGGGCAAGGCGTCACCGCTATCATCGAACGCTAACGCTAGAAGAGCCCCTCACCCTAACCCTCTCCCAGAGGGAGAGGGGACTGATTGGGGGATGTTTGAGGTGATCGAGCTTTACCGAATCCATAATCGACGGTGTTTAACTCAGATGGTTAGCCCAATCCATAATCGACGCGGTATTTCAGGTCGATGTATAACGTCAGACACCTCACCCCAGCCCTCTCCCTCCGGGAGAGGGCTGGGGTGAGGGTAAAAGGGCTAAAACCGCAGATGTCAGATTCTGTCGCAAATGCCCTCAACGGCCGATACCAACAAACAGGCAAGGCTCGGCTATGATTCGCAGCGGTCGATTTTTCGGCACAGTGTGTGCATTCACAGGTTCACAGGTCGGCAACCCCTCCCCGTGATGCGAGGATTGCCGTATAACGAGTGACATTCGCGTGTTTGGTAATAAAGGACCCACAATAAAAGCTGATGAAGACTCCAAAACGCATTGAACCCCTGATCGAGGACGGTCTGGTCGACGAAGTGCTGCGCCCACTGATGAGTGGTAAAGAAGCAGCTGTTTATGTGGTGCGCTGCGGCAATCAGTTACGTTGCGCAAAGGTCTACAAGGAGGCGAACAAACGCAGTTTCCGCCAGGCGGCCGAGTATCAGGAAGGCCGCAAGGTGCGCAACAGCCGACAGGCTCGCGCAATGGCAAAAGGCTCCAAGTTCGGTCGCAAAGAGACCGAAGATGCTTGGCAGAACGCCGAAGTGGCGGCGCTGTTCCGTCTGGCCGGCGCCGGCGTGCGGGTACCCAAGCCGTATGACTTCCTCGACGGCGTGCTGTTGATGGAGCTGGTGGCCGACGAATTCGGCGACGCCGCGCCGCGTCTGAACGACGTGGTGCTGGAGCCGGATCAGGCGCGCGAGTATCACGCGTTCCTGATTTCGCAGATCGTGCTGATGTTGTGTACCGGTCTGGTGCACGGTGACCTCTCGGAGTTCAACGTGCTGCTGACGCCGACCGGCCCGGTCATCATTGACCTGCCGCAGGCCGTCGACGCTGCCGGTAACAACCACGCGTTCAGCATGCTGGAGCGGGATGTCGGCAACATGGCTTCGTACTTCGGTCGCTTTGCGCCGGAATTGAAGCTGACCAAGTACGCCAAGGAAATGTGGGCGTTGTACGAAGCCGGCACTTTGCACCCGAACAGTGTGCTGACCGGTGAGTTCGATGATCCGGAAGACCTGGCCGACGTTGGCGGGGTGTTGCGCGAGATCGAAGCGGCGCGCCTCGACGAGGAACGCAAGCAGGCCATCCGTGCGGCGGACGACGAGCCGAAAGGCAAGTCCGAAGAACCACCGCCACCACCGTGGATGCAGTGATTGCTTGATGAGAAACCCGGCTTCGGCCGGGTTTTTTGTTTGGTTTCGAAATGCACCCTCACCCCAGCCCTCCCGAAACGTCGGACCGCCCAGAGGGAGAGGGGGCCGACCGAGGTCTCTTGCGTCATACATCGACCTGAAACACCGGGTCGATTATGGATTCGACGAAAAACGTTCAGATCGGTGTACCCCCAAATATCCCCCAATCAGTTCCCTCTCCCCCTGGGAGAGGGTTAGGGTGAGGGGCCTCTTTCGGATCCCCGCAAATTCACGTCTACTGTCCACCGCCCCAACCACACTCAAGGACTGAATGTGACCACCCCCCGCAACACCCGCCTGATCGTCACTGCCCGACTGATCTCCGATTTCGGCGCCTTCCTCAACATGGTCGCGCTGGCCACCTACGTCTACCTGCTGAGCAACAGCGCCATGAGCGTCGGGATTTTCCTCGCCAGCCGCGTGGGCGGGGGGATATTTGCCAGCCTGATCGGCACCGCGTTTTACCGCCGTTGCAGTGGACGTGCACCGCTGATCGCGTTCGATCTGCTGCGCGCCAGTGTGCTGGGTCTGTTATTGATTGTGCCCGTCAGCCAGCAAGCCATGCTGTTGCCGGTGATTGCCTTCGGCCTGGGCCTGGGCAACTCGATGTTCGCCATCGGCCTCAACAGCCAGTTGCCGCGTCTGATCCCTGCTGATCAATTGCTCAAGGCCAACGCCTGGATCACTTCGGCCTCATCCGGCGCGATGGTCGCTGGCAGTCTGGTGTCGGGTTTGCTGGTGGCGGGTTTTGGCTTTGAAACGGTGTTCGCACTGAATGCACTGACCTATTTGCTGGCAGCGTTATTGATCGTGCCGCTGCGTTTCGAACCCACGACCGTCAACGATGAACCCGAACGGGGCGAATGGACAGCACTCAAGCAAGGCCTGCGTTCGGCACCGGTGATTGCCGCGATGCTTGCGGTGACGATGGCCGACACGTTGGGCAGCGCTGCGCACAACGTCGGCTTTCCGATTATTTCCAAACTGCTCACACCGGATTCTGCGAGCACCACACTGGGGCTGATGCTCGCGGTGTGGGCCAGCGGCAAACTGCTGGGCGCGCGAATCGCCAGTCGTCTCAAGGGCTCGGACAACAGCCATCTGGAACGGCGGTTTTTCTTCGGCGTGGCGCTGATGTCCTGCGGCTTCATCCTGATGTTCCAGCAACACAGCCTCTACGGTCTGCTGCTGTTTTCATTGCCGGCGGGCCTCGGTGACGGCTTTTCCGAAGTCGGGTTGATGTCGCGGCTGCAGCGCGAACCCGAGCAGTTGCGCCTGCCAGTTTTCAGCGTGCTGACCTTGCTGCAAATGACCGGGTTCGGCATCGGTATGCTCATCGCCGCGCCGTTCTACGGGTGGTGGACGCCGGGCGCCGTGGTCATGCTGTTTCACGGCATTCCCCTCGGCACATTGCTCGCGGTGAAAGTCCTGGCACTCAGGCGCGGGCGGGTTGTGCGCAGCAGCCCGACGCCAGTTCCTTGAGGATCGGGCAGTCGGGGCGGTGGTCGCCGTTACAGTGCTCGACGAGGTCTTGCAGAGTGTCGCGCAACTCGCCGAGTTCGCGGATCTTCTGATTCAACTCGTCTATGTGCTGGCGCGCCAACGCCTTCACATCGGCGCTGGCGCGTTGGCGATCCTGCCAGAGGGTCAACAGTTTGCCGACCTCTTCCAGGGAAAAGCCGAGATCCCGCGAGCGCTTGATGAATGCCAGCGTGTGCAGGTCATCGTCACGGTAGACCCGATAACCGCTGTCGGTGCGATGGGCGGCTTTGAGCAGGCCGATCGACTCGTAGTAACGGATCATTTTCGCGCTGAGGCCACTGTGTTTGGCCGCTTGACCGATGTTCATCGGTGCTCCTCCAGATCCTTGGGTTTCCAGGTTTTCAACAGTAGCGCATTGCTCACCACGCTGACGCTCGACAGCGCCATCGCCGCACCGGCCAGCACCGGATTAAGGAAGCCGAACGCCGCCAGCGGAATGCCGATCAGGTTGTAGACGAAGGCCCAGAACAGGTTCTGGCGGATCTTCGCATAAGTCTTGCGGCTGATTTCCAGTGCCGCCGGCACCAGCCGTGGATCGCCGCGCATCAGGGTAATGCCCGCCGCGTGCATGGCGACGTCGGTGCCGCCGCCCATGGCGATACCGATGTCGGCAGCGGCGAGGGCCGGGGCGTCGTTGATGCCGTCACCGACCATGGCGACCACGCCGGTTTTCTTCAGCTCGCTGACGGTGGCGGCTTTGTCCGCCGGCAGCACTTCGGCGTGGACGTTGCTGATGCCCAGCGCTTCGGCGACCACACGTGCGCTGCCACGGTTGTCGCCAGTCAGCAGATGGCTGTGAATATTGCGGGCAGCAAGTTGTTGCACGGCTTCAAGTGCGCCGGGTTTCAAGGTGTCACCGAAGGCGAACAAGCCGAGTACTTTTTGCTCAGGACTTTGCTCGATCAACCACGACAACGTGCGGCCTTCGGTTTCCCAGGCGCTGGCGGATTCGGCAAGGTCTCCAGCGCTCAAGCCGCTTTCGTCCAGCAAGCGCCGATTGCCCAGCGCCAGACGCCGGCCGTCGAGATTGCCGGCAATGCCGCGACCGGTCAGCGACTGGCTGTCGCTGACATCTGGCACGTTCAGACCTCGTTCAGCAGCCGCATCCAACACTGCTTTGGCCAGTGGGTGTTCACTGCCGCGTTGCAGGGCGCCGGCCAGTTTCAGCAGCGCGTCTTCATCACCATCCACTGCACTGAAATGGGCGATACGCGGTGTGCCAGAGGTCAGCGTGCCGGTCTTGTCGAAGGCCACGCTGCTAACTTCATGGGCGCGTTCCAGCGCTTCGGCGTCCTTGATCAGAATGCCGTGACGCGCCGCTACGCCGGTGCCGGCCATGATCGCCGTCGGCGTGGCAAGGCCCAATGCACACGGGCAGGCGATGACCAGCACCGCGACGGCGTTGATCAACGCGGTCTCCATCGGTGCGCCGTAGAGCCACCAGCCGATCAGTGTCGCCAACGCTAAAACCAGCACGGTGGGCACGAATACCTGACTGACTTTATCCACGAGTTTCTGGATCGGCGCTTTGGCGGCTTGGGCGTCTTCTACCAGACGAATAATCCGTGCCAGAACGGTTTCCGCACCGAGCGCCTGGGTGCGCACCAGCAAGCGACCCTCGCCATTGATCGCGCCGCCGGTGACCTTGTTCCCCGGTTGTTTCGGCACCGGCAGACTCTCGCCGCTGATCAGTGCTTCGTCGGCATGACTCTGGCCCTCGATGACTTCGCCATCGACCGGGAAACGTTCGCCGGGTTTGACCAGCACCAGATCGTTGAGGCGCAACGCGCTGATGGCGACATCCTGCTCGCGGCCGTCGATCACTTGAATCGCCCGCTCCGGACGCAACGCTTCCAGCGCGCGGATGGCGCTGGCGGTCTGGCGTTTGGCGCGGCTCTCCAGGTATTTGCCGAGCAGTACCAGGGCAATGACCACCGCCGACGCTTCGAAATACAGATGCGGCATGCGCCCGGCAGCGGTGGCCCATTCGTAAAGGCTCAAGCCGTAACCGGCACTGGTGCCGAGGGCGACCAGCAAGTCCATGTTGCCCGCTCCGGCACGCACGGCTTTCCACGCGGCGACATAGAAACGTGCACCGAAAATGAACTGCACCGGCGTGGCGAGGGCGAATTGCGCCCAGGCAGGGAGCATCCAGTGGATGCCGAACGGTTGCAGCAACATCGGCGCCACCAGCGGCAGAGCCAGGGCGATCGCGCAGATCAGCGCCCAGCGTTCATGTTTCAGCTTCTGTTGCTGGTTATCGGTTTGTGGGTGTTCGGCTTGCCAGATGCTGGCCGAATAACCGGCCTTGCTCACGGCGTCGAGCAGGGTTTGCGGATCGACCTGGCCGAGCAATTCGAGGTGGGCGCGTTCGTTGGCGAGGTTGACGCTGACGCTTTTCACTCCGGGGACTTTGTTTAGCGCACGCTCGACGCGACCGACGCAGGACGCGCAGGTCATGCCTTCGATATTCAATTCGATAGTCTGCTGCGGGACGCTGTAACCGGCACGTTCGACCGCGTCCATCAACGCCGGCAGACTGTCGCCCGGCGCTTGCACACGGGCCTGCTCGGTGGCGAGATTGACGCTGACGGCACTGGCGCCGCTGACTTTGCTCAAGGCCCGCTCGACACGCCCGGCACAACTGGCGCAGGTCATGCCGGCAATCGGCAGGTCGAAAGTGATGGAATCGGACATCGGTCGTACTCCCTGTAGTAGATACCTACAAGGATCAACCTTGCCATGCGGGCAAGGTCAAGCGCCATTCTTTGACGCGCCGCAAAACCAACTGTGGGAGCGAGCCTGCTCGCGAAAGCGGTGGGTCAGTCAACATCATCGCTGAATGACACACCGTATTCGCGAGCAGGCTCGCTCCCACAGGTTTGTATTTGCTTAATAGCCGAGATCGGCGCGCTTCAGGTACACGCCTTCCTGTGTCATCGCGATCCGGTACTTCTGCACATCGCCCGCCTGCAGTTTTATTTCCTGCGAACCCGGTGCGAGCAAGCCCGGATTGCAACCCGGTACCTGCCCCGGCAGTAGTTTCAGACGCAGCGATACAGTGCCCGGTGGCAGGTTGAAAGACGTGCTCTGTTCCTGAAACAGGCGCGCCGACAGCTGATCCTGGATATACACACCGATTTCGCAGGAGGTTGCCACTTCCAGGCGCTCGCGGGAGATGATCAGAACGCCGTAATCCTCACCAGCGGCTTGCACTGTAGGAACGGCGGCAAAGAGACTGAGAAAGCCAAACAGGCTGAAAGCTGACCAGCGCATGGCTGAATCTCCTGAATCGAGTCATTGATGTACGCAGCTTGGCCGAGCGCGGCGCCGATTGCCAGCCCGGCAGTTTATTGAAGAACTTGACCTTGCCATCGTGGCAAGCTCGAAACTGCCGGCAACCTCACTCAAAGGAGTCATTCCATGCAAGTGTTCAACGTTCAAGGCATGTCCTGCGGTCACTGCGTCAAAGCCATCACCAGCGCAGTTCAGGCCAAAGATCCGGCGGCCAGTGTGCGGGTCGATCTGGCGGCGAAAGAGGTAGGCGTTGAGAGTGCGTTGACCAGCGATCAGGTCATCGAGGCGATCAGCGAAGAAGGCTACGCAGTGAAACTCGTCTGAAGTTTTATAGTTAGCGAGCTATCGGAATGTTCAAGGCGTCCGGGCGCGGCTAGACTGTCGGGCTGCCGACTTGCCAACCTGGATGCCTGATGAACTTCCGTACCATTCTGATTCTCGGTGCCTTGACCGCCTTCGGGCCCTTGGCGATCGACTTCTATTTACCTGCCTTTCCCTCGATGGCGCTGGCGTTCGGCACCGATGAGAAACACGTGCAGATGACGCTGGCGGCGTATTTCGCCGGGTTGTCGATTGGCCAACTGGCTTATGGCCCGGTGGCGGATCGCTTTGGCCGACGCATTCCATTACTGGTCGGTCTCACGCTGTTCACCCTGGCATCCCTGGCCTGTGCTTATGCGCCAAATCTGGAATGGTTGATCGGCGCGCGTTTCGTCCAGGCACTTGGAGGCTGTGCAGGGATGGTGATTTCCCGGGCGGTGGTCAGCGACAAATGCGACGCGGTGGGCTCGGCGAAAGTCTTCTCGCAATTGATGCTGGTGATGGGCCTGGCGCCGATTCTGGCGCCGATGCTCGGCGGTCTGCTGGTCAACACCACCGGCTGGCAGTCGATTTTCCTGGTGCTGACCGGGTTCAGCGCGCTGGCCGGTTTGGCCGTGGCGCTGGGCCTGCCGGAAAGTATGCCGGCGCACATGCCTCGCCAGCCGTTGTCCGGCGCGCTGCGTCAGTACGGTCGCTTGCTCAAGGACCGGGTTTACCTCGGCCATGCTCTGACTGGCGGCATCGCCATCGCCGGGATGTTTGCCTACATCGCCGGTTCGCCGTTTATCTTCATCAAACTGTATGGCGTGCCGGCCGAGCATTTCGGCTGGCTGTTCGGCACCAACGCGGCGGGGTTCATTCTGGTGGCGCAGGTCAACGCGCGGATGTTGGCCAAGCGCGGCCCGGCGTTCCTGTTGTCGCGGGCAGTGTGGGTGTATTTCGCTGCCGGGCTAGCGTTGCTCGCGGTCAGCGCAATGCACACCGAATCCTTGTGGCCGCTGCTGATTCCCCTGTTCATCTGCGTATCGAGCCTGGGTTGCATCAGCCCGAATGCCGCTGCCTGCGCGATGAACGGTCAGGGCGCACGGGCCGGCAGTGCTTCGGCACTGCTCGGCTGCATGCAATTCAGTGTCGCCGCTGGTGCTTCGGCGCTAGTGGGGGTGTTGCACGACGGCACCGCCGTGCCGATGGCAATAGTCATCAGCCTGTGCGGTTTGCTGGTGGTGTGCGTGGCGCTGCTCACCCGCCGTCTGCAGAATGCCCGGGCACTGGCGCAAGCTCAGGCCGAGGCATAAATAACCTCAGCCGGCGGCGCGCTGCTGGCTGCGGTCGGGAATCTGATGGGGCGCGCAAAGTCGCGCTTCGAGGGTGCGGGTGAAGGCCAGTGCTTCGGCTTCACTGCGGAATGTCACGGCGTGTTGGTCCAGACGAACCTGCCATTGAGACTTTGCCACTTCTTTTATCAGGATCTTCATTGCTGACCTCCCTTGCGTAAAAGATGTATCGCAGAGGCTTCGATTGTAGACCTGAATACGATCGCAATTGTGACAACGGTCAAGCATCGGACTGACGGCAAAAAACCTCCGGCAGCCCCTGTAGGAGCTGCCGAAGGCTGCGATCTTTTGATCTTAGAAACCTTCTAAAACAATTTTCCCCTTGGCTTTGCCACTTTCCAGCAACTCATGGGCGCGGCGCAGGTTCGCCGCATTGATCGTGCCGAAATGCTCGCCCACCGTAGTCTTCAAGGTTCCGGCATCAATCAGCTCCGCCACGCGATTGAGCAGTTTGTGCTGCTCGATCATGTCCGGCGTTTCGAACAGCGAGCGGGTGTACATGAACTCCCAGTGCAGCGACAGGCTTTTGCGCTTGAGTTTGCTTACGTCCAGCGACTTCGGATCATCGATCAATGCCAGTTTGCCCTGCGGCGCCAAGGCTTCGACCAATTGATCGAGGTGCTGATCGGTCTGGGTCAGGCTGGCGACGTGAGTCACGCTGTCGATCCCGGCGCGCTTGAGCTCTTCGCTCAGCGGCTGGCTGTGATCGATGACCAGATCGGCGCCCAGCTCTTTGACCCAATCGCGGGTCTGCTCGCGGGAAGCGGTGCCGATCACCTTCAGGCCTGTCAGTTGTTTGGCCAATTGCGTGAGGATCGAGCCAACCCCGCCGGCGGCACCGACGATCAGCAGGCTCTGATCTTCGTTGGTTTTGCTTTCGCGGATCTGCAGGCGTTCGAACAACAATTCCCACGCGGTGATCGCGGTCAGTGGCAGTGCGGCAGCGTCGGCAAAACCGAGGGATTTCGGCATATGGCCGACGATGCGTTCATCCACCACGTGCAGTTCGCTGTTACCGCCGGCACGGGCGATGGAGCCGGCGTAAAAGACCTTGTCGCCGGTCTTGAACAATGTCACTTCGCTGCCAACAGCCTTGACCACACCGGCGACGTCCCAGCCCAGCACTTTCGCCGCGCCGTTTTCCGGCGCCACGTTCTGCCGAACTTTGGTGTCGACCGGGTTGACCGAGATGGCTTTGACTTCCACCAGCACGTCGCGCGGGCCGGCGACCGGTTCTGGCAGTTCGATGTCTTGCAGGGATTGGGCGTCGCTGATCGGCAAGGAAGCGTAATAGGCGATGGCTTTCATGAATGGCTCCGTACAGGTAATAGCAGAAGGAATCAGGCAATCGCGCCGAGGCGCTTGAGCTGGAAGTGTTCGATGGTGTGGCCGGCGCTGGCCTGGAAATGCTGAAAGTGCGCGCTGTTGTTGTGCGCCTCGAGAATCGCTTCGCTGGCCCAGTGTTCGATCACATAAAACACCTGCGGGTCGGCGAGGTCGCGGTGCAAGTCGTATTGGCTGCAGCCGTCTTCGGCGCGGCTCGGTTCAACCAGGGCGCGTAGACCCTGTTCGAGGAGATCCTGTTGGCCCGGTTTGGCAATCAGGGTGGCGATAGCGGTGAATGGCTGGGACATGCTCGGCTCCAGAGAAGCGGGATGAATGTGATGGAGAGATGATTGGCTATTTCTCTGCGAGATAAAACCGGCTAAAAGAGCAGTCTCTTTCAATATTTTTTTGATAATCGAGGCTGAGCATGCTGCGTTTCGATGACTTGCAGTTGTTTGTCCGGGCGGCGGATCTGGGCAGTCTGTCGGCGGCCGCGCGAGTAATGGACATGTCTGCGGCCGTGGCCAGTGCGGCGTTGAAACGGATCGAACAGCAACTCGGCGCGCGCTTGCTCGCGCGTTCGACCCGCAGTTTGCGTCTGACGGCCGAGGGTGAGGGCTTTCTCGAATACGCCCGCGCGGCGTTGAGCAACCTCGATGAAGGCCGGCGCTTGCTGGCCAGCGGGCAGGATCAGGTCAGCGGGGTGTTGCAGTTGTCGGCGCCTTCGGACTTCGGCCGCAACCTGTTGCTGCCGTGGCTCGATGAGTTCCAGCGCGAGCACCCGAAGCTGACCGTGCGTTTGCTGCTTGGCGACCGCATCGCCGATCTGTTTCGGCAACCGGTGGACGTCGCCTTGCGTTATGGCGAGCCGGAAGACTCAAGCCTGGTCGCATTGCCCATCGCCCCGAACAATCGTCGTGTGCTGTGCGCCTCGCCGGCGTATCTGGCCCGGCACGGCGAACCGCGTCAGCTCGAGCAATTGGCTCAGCACAACTGCCTGTTGTACATGCTCGGCAGCCGGGTTCATGACCATTGGAGTTTTCACGACGGTAAACGTGAAGTCGGCCTGACCGTCAGTGGCGACCGTTTCAGCGATGACGCCGACGTTGTGCGCCTGTGGGCGGTGGCTGGCGCCGGAATTGCCTACAAGTCGTGGCTGGACGTGGGCGCCGATGTGCTGGCCGGGCGTCTCAAAGTGCTGCTGCCGGAGTTGCTGTGTGAGCGCGCACCGCTGAATTTGTTGTGCGCCCATCGCGCTCAATTGAGTAAGCCGGTGAACCTTCTGAGGGAAATGCTCGCCAGCCGATGCGCTGATTTGAGTAGTCAATTTCCCGCTTTTCCGAAAGTTGATCATTAGTCGCAGGTAAATAGAGAAATTTCTGTCAGGAACAATCACCACCTGCGCAGGCCCCGGCGCGGGACGTGGGAGCTAACCCGCTTATACTAGCGCCCGCCTCATGCCAGCACCGACACCCCGGCCCGGAGACCCTCGCACCGCGTCGCCAGTATTCGAGTGATGGTCGCGCAACTGCTGCGGGTTCTGTGCCGGAGCAGGCTGCATCAGTGGCCTGCCTTGCCCCGGTTCATGGCGATTTTCGCGTCTTGGCCGATGACTCATTACCGGCCAAGATGTCTCCGAGCAGTAGACGATACGATTCAACAGGGAGTGAACACATGGAACATGCACCTTGCATCAGCCAGATCGCCACGTTGCTGGCCGACCCCAAGCGCAGCGCGATGATGTGGGCGTTGATGGATGGCTCGGCCCGGCAAACCGAGGAGCTTGCGCTACTGGCAGGGCTGTCGACGTCGTCGGCCAGCGCGCACTTGGCGCGGCTTTCCACGGGTGGTCTGTTGAAGGTCGAAGTCCGTGGTCGCAAACGGTTTTTCCGTCTCTCGGCACCGGAGGTCGGCGCTGCGATAGAAGCGCTGGCCAGCGCTACCATCGCCAGTGCTCCAAGGGAGATTCCCGAGGTATTCAAGCGCACCACCCCCATGGCCAAACCGCAGACCGCGCCGTCCTCATTGTTGCGCGCGCGTTTTTGCGATGACCATCTGGGCGGTACGCTGGCGGCGGATCTGTATCAGCGGATGCTCGATGCCGGTTGGATCGAACAGCTTGAACAACGCGTCGTGGTGACCCACAAAGGGGCGAAATTGTTGGCTGGGCGCGGTGTGTTCATTCAAGCGCTGGCTCATCGCAACGTACAAGTGGCGTGCGCTTGTCCGGACTGGAGCGAGCGCCGTCCGCACATGGGTGGCTCACTCGGCGCAGCGTTGTTGCAGCTGTTCATGCAGTCCGGTTGGCTGACATTGCCCAACGACTCAAGAGCCTTGCAATTGACGGCCACCGGCCAGCGCGAATTGCACCGCTTCGCCAAGGAAACCGAGCTGGAAATGGCGTTCTAGAGCAATCGCATTCGACGTCAGCACTTCTGGCGTCGTTCACGGCTGCGAACAGGTCGCATCCAGCACCAACGCCTGGGCGCTATCGCGCACACTCGATCCGGGGATATTTCGGAGGGGGGAGGCGCCATGGATACACACGGCTACAGCGCGGCAGAGCGCTTGGAGCGACTGCCAATCAGCGGTTATCACCGGATCATTTTCATCATCATTGCCCTGGCGTTTTTCTTCGACTCCATGGATCTGGCGATGATGACGTTCTTGCTCGGCTCGATCAAAGCCGAGTTCGGCCTGAGCAGTGCGCAAGCGGGATTGCTCGCCAGTTCGAGTTTTTTCGGCATGGTGCTGGGGGCGTCGCTGTCTGGCATGCTCGCCGATCGCTTCGGGCGTAAACCGGTGTTTCAGTGGAGCATCGTGCTGTGGGGCGTGGCCAGTTATCTGTGCTCGACGGCGCAAACGGTCGAGACGCTGACGCTGTTCCGCATCTTGCTGGGAATTGGCATGGGCATGGAGTTCCCCATCGCCCAATCGATGCTGTCCGAGCTGATTCCGGCGCAACGACGCGGGCGTTACATCGCGTTGATGGATGGTTTCTGGCCGCTCGGTTTCGTGGCGGCCGGCGTACTGTCTTACTTTCTGCTGCCTTTGATTGGCTGGCGCGACATCTTTCTGGTGTTGGCAGTGCCGGCGGTGTTTGTGCTGGCGATCCGCTTTTTCATTCCCGAGTCACCGCGCTGGCTGGAGCAGGCAGGGCGCGATGCCGCTGCGGACAAGGTTTTGAACGGCATCGAGGCGCGGGTGCGCAAATCGCTGGGCGGCGCGGCACTGCCGGAACCGATTCGTTTGCCGCGCACGGTGACGCCGCCGGGCAACTTCTTTGCGGCACTCAAGCAGATCTGGTCGCCGCAGTATCGCCAGCGCACGACGATGATCTGGAGTCTGTGGTTTTTTGCGCTGCTTGGCTTTTACGGGCTGACGTCGTGGCTGAGTGCCTTGCTGCAACAGTCGGGTTTTGCCGTGACGCAGTCGGTGTATTACACGGTGCTGATTTCCCTTGGCGGGATTCCCGGCTTTCTCATGGCGGCGTGGTTGGTCGAGCGTTGGGGGCGCAAACCGGTGTGCATCGTCACCTTGCTCGGTGGTGGGGTGATGGCGTTTCTGTACGGGCAGAGTGCGGTGTTTGGCGGCAACGTGGCGCTGCTGATCAGCACCGGGCTGTTGATGCAGTTTTTCCTGTTCGGCATGTGGGCGGTGCTTTACACCTACACGCCGGAGCTGTATCCGACGTCGGCACGGGCGACAGGCTCGGGCTTTGCCTCGGCAATTGGCCGGGTCGGCTCGCTGCTCGGGCCGTTGGTGACCGGGCTGGTGTTCCCGATTACCGGGCAGGGCGGGGTGTTCGCGCTGGGGGCGGCGTGTTTCGCGATAGCGGCGGGGGTGGTGTGGCTGTTCGGGATGGAGACGCGGGGCAAGACCCTGGAAGAGCTGACCGAAACCCAAATCCCAGGCTGAACACAAATCCAATGTAGGAGTGAGCCTGCTCGCGATAGCGGTCTGTCAGTTAACACATCGGTGTCTGACACTCCGCTATCGCGAGCAGGCTCGCTCCCACATGGGTACTTCGGTGTTGCTTATGGTTTTACCAGACGCGCATCGAGGCTGTTCTGCGCCAAACGCTTGGCCTGATCCTGGGTCATGCCCAAATGCTCATGCAGCGCGTAGAAGTTCTCGGTCACATAACCACCGAAGTACGCCGGGTCATCGGAGTTCACCGTGACCTTTACGCCACGCTCGAGCATGTCGAGAATGTTGTGCTGCGACATGTGATCGAACACGCAAAGCTTGGTGTTCGACAGCGGGCACACGGTCAACGGGATCTGCTCGTCGATGATCCGCTGCATCAGGCGCTCGTCTTCGATGGCGCGTACGCCATGGTCGATACGCTGGATTTTCAGCAGGTCGATGGCTTCCCAGATGTACTCCGGCGGGCCTTCTTCGCCGGCGTGGGCAACGGTCAGGAAGCCTTCGTGGCGGGCTCGGTCAAATACCCGCTGGAACTTGCTCGGCGGGTGACCCATCTCGGAACTGTCCAGACCGACCGCGACAAACGCGTCACGGAACGGCAGCGCCTGATCAAGGGTTTTCTCCGCTTCTTCTTCGCTCAGGTGGCGCAGGAAGCTGAGGATCAAACCGCTGGTGATGCCCAGTTGTTGCTCGCCATCCTTCAATGCCGCCGCGATGCCGTTGAGCACCACTTCAAACGGGATACCCCGGTCGGTGTGGGTCTGCGGGTCGAAGAACGGTTCGGTGTGAATCACGTTCTGTGCCTTGCAGCGCAGCAGGTAGGCCCAGGTCAGGTCGTAGAAATCCTGCGAGGTGCGCAACACGTCGGCGCCCTGGTAATACAGGTCGAGGAATTCCTGCAGATTGTTGAAGGCGTAAGCCTTGCGCAGGGTTTCCACGTCGTTCCACGGCAGGGCGATCTTGTTGCGCTCGGCCAGGGCGAACAGCAACTCAGGCTCCAGCGAGCCTTCCAGATGCAGGTGCAGTTCAGCCTTGGGCAAGGCGTTGAGCCAGTCGTACATATTCTTTTCTCATCAGGTGCAATGACGGCATTCTACAGATGCGCGTCGAAACAATTGGCAAAACCTGACCAAGCGATCCATCACACGGCTTCTTGCTCGCGGCGATAGGCGTAGGTATCGGCGAAGCGCGACAACAGGAATTCGGCGCAGGTGGTGGTCGGATATTTCGCTGGATGCAGTGCGTCCTGACAACCCGGCAGGCATTCGATGCGCGTGTCCGGGTGCGGCTCGGCGAAGAACGGCATCGAATAGCGATCGACCCCGAGCGGGCTGATCACCCGGTGCGGCGTTGAGCGATAACGATCATTGCTCCAGCGCGCCATCATGTCGCCGAGGTTGACCACGAACGTGCCCTCGATCGGCGGCGCGTCGATCCATTGACCCCGCACATTTTTGACCTGCAAGCCACCGGCGCTGTCCTGATAGAGCAGGGTGATGCAGCCGTAATCGGTGTGCGCGCCGGCGCCTTGCTGCTCGGTGGAGCTGGCGGTGTGGCGCGGTGGGTAATGGATCATGCGCAGAACGCTCACGGGTTCGTTGAAGCGGCTGTCGAAGAAGTCGCGTTCGATGTTCAGCGCGACGGTCATCGCCCGCAACAAGGTTTGCGCGAGGGCCTGCATGTCGAGGTAGTGCTGCTCCATCAACTCCGCCCATCCGGTTTGCGCCGGATGACGGTTCGGCCCGCGCAACGGTTTTTCCGCGAGTACATCAGGATGGTTGGCCGGCAGGTGCAGACCCATGTCGAAGGTTTCTTTCAGATCGCTGGGTTTGCTTGGGTCGAGTTGCTCGGTGGCGATGGCGCCGTAGCCGCGATGGTGGCGCGTCTGGGTGATGTCGATCTTGAGTTTTTCCGCTGCGGGCAGGGCGAAAAAACGTTGGGTGTGATCGAGCATCGCGTCGATGCGCTGCGCGGAAATCGGATGACCCTTGATGTAGAAGAAACCCCATTCGCGGCAGGCGTGGTCGATTTGTTCAGCCACGGCAGGCCAAGCGTTTTCGTCGTCGCCATAGAGCGGGCTGATGTCGATGATCGGAAGCTGATCCATACACAATCCTTGAATACGCTGAAGATCAAATGTAGGAGTGAGCCTGCTCGCGATAGCGGTGTATCAGGCGACACTTTTGCTGAATGACCCACCGCTATCGCGAGCAGGCTCACTCCTACAAGGGATGGTGGTATGACTGAAATTACTTCGGCATCTCAGCCTTCATGCCTTCAACGTAATAGTTCATCGACGCCAGTT
The DNA here is from genome assembly GCF_054790575.1 of Pseudomonas sp. MC6. Lineage (NCBI taxonomy): Bacteria > Pseudomonadati > Pseudomonadota > Gammaproteobacteria > Pseudomonadales > Pseudomonadaceae > Pseudomonas > Pseudomonas sp. MC6. Next base: position 4,252,517 of record NZ_CP186504.1, on the reverse strand, counting down.
CCGCATTCGTCGCGCTCACGCCCGCCGGGATTTTCTCCACGCCGACCTGATCCTTGATCGGCCCGGTAAACGGCTGAAATGCGCCGCTCTTGATGTCGGCAATGATCTGCTCGGCCTCGGCTTTCACCGGCGCTGGCACTAGATCGCTGATTGGCAGTTCAACCGTGCCCTCCTTCAACCCGCCCCAGTAATCCTGGGATTTCCAGGTGTGGTCGATCACGCTTTGCGTCGCCTGAATATAGTGCGGCGCCCAGTCGTTGACGATCGAGGTCAGTACTGCTTTCGGCCCGAAGTGCGCCATGTCCGAGGCGTAACCCACTGCGTACACGCCACGCCGTTCGGCGGCTTGAATCGGCGCCGGGCTGTCGGTGTGCTGGAACACCACGTCGACGCCCTGATCGATCAGCGCGTTGGCGGCATCGGCTTCCTTGCCAGGATCGAACCACGAGTTGACCCACACCACTTTGATCTCGGTGCCCGGGTTGTACTTGTTCAAGGCCAGTTGAATCGAGTTGATATCGCGGATCACCTCGGGGATCGGGAACGAAGCGACGTAACCGATTTTCTTGGTCTTGGTCATCTTCGCCGCGAGGAAACCGCCGACATAACGCCCCTCGTAAGTGCGCGCCAGATAGGTGCCGAGGTTCTTGTCCTGTTTGTAGCCGGTGGCGTGTTCGAAGGTCACCTTGGGAAATTGCTTGGCGACTTTCAACGTCGGGTTCATGTAGCCAAACGAGGTGGTGAAGATCAGGTCGTACTTGTCCTTGGCCATGTTGCGAATCACCCGCTCGGCGTCGGCGCCCTCAGCGACGTTCTCGACGTAGTTGGTGGTGATCTGCGTACCGAGTTTTTCTGCGAGAGCCTTGCGTCCCTGCTCATGCTGATACGTCCAGCCGTGGTCACCGATCGGGCCGATGTAGACGAAGCCGACCTTCAGCGGATCGGCAGCGCTGGCGCTTAGACTGATCCCCAGACCGAGGGCGGCGCACAGCAGTTTGTGCAGCGGACGTATTTGCATGAATTGGAGCTCCATTTTGTTGTGTGTGGTCAGGGCCAATGCAAATTGCTGACCAACAGGACAACAAACAAAAAAGATCGCAGCCTTCGGCAGCTCCTACATGGGAATGCGCAACCTGTAGGAGCTGCCGAAGGCTGCGATCTTTTCAGCGTCAGAACCAACGCAGTGCAAGTCCGCGAGTTCACGCCAACGCTTGGTGCGCTAAGGTGTAACGAAACGTTAGCGCCGCCCCGCAGTCAGTAGCTCATTCGCACTCTTCGGCAAAAGGCCCGTTATGTTCACAATCCTCAAGCAAGAAAGCTTTCTGCTACTGGCCGTCATCGCCGCGTGCGTCGCCTATCCGTTGGAACACTGGATGCTGCACAGCGGCCAGATCGTCGCGCTGACTGCCGGCCTGGCGCTGATCGCGTTCATCGTCGCCGCCTCGATGCGCGTCGCCCATCACGCAGAACTGCTCGCCGAAAAGGTCGGCGACCCTTACGGCACGATGATCCTCACCCTCGCGGCTGTTCTGGTCGAAGTGGTGATCCTCGCGATCATGATGAGCAACGAAGCATCGCCCACGCTGGTGCGTGACACGATCTATTCGGCCGTGATGCTCGACATCAACGGCATCCTCGGCCTCGCCGCGCTGATGGGCGGGATCAAACATGGCGAGCAGTCGTACAACGACGATTCGGCGCGCAGCTACAGTGTGATGATCCTCACCGCCATGGGCGTGTCGATGGTGGTGCCGGAGTTCATTCCCGAGGCCAACTGGAAGATTTATTCGGCGTTCACCATCGGTGCAATGGTGGTGCTTTACGCGCTGTTTCTGCGCATGCAGGTCGGCCCGCACAGTTATTTTTTCAGCTACAGCTACCCAGACAAACGCCGCAAGAAAGAACCGCTGGGCGCGCAGGCGAAAGCGCCGAGCATCGGCCTGTCGATCGGCATTCTGGTGTTTGGCATTGTGGTGATCGGTGCACTGGCCGAAGTGATGTCGAAGACCCTCGATCTGGGTCTGGAAGGCACCGGGGCACCACCGGTGATCACGGCGATTCTGGTGGCGGCGATTTCTGCGGCGCCGGAGATTTTGACGGCGTTGCGCGCAGCGTTGGCCAACCGCATGCAGTCGGTGGTCAACATTGCGATGGGCGCGTCACTGTCGACGGTGATTCTGACGGTGCCGGTGATGGAAGCGATGGCGCTGTACACCGGCCAGCCGTTTCAAATGGCGATGACGCCGGTGCAGACGGTGATGATCTTCATCACGCTGATCGTCAGCGCGATCAACCTCAATGACGGTGAGACCAATGCCATCGAAGGCATGACCCACTTCGTGCTGTTCGCGACGTTCATCATGTTGTCCCTGCTCGGCCTTTGAGGCTGACAGAAACCAATGTGGGAGCGAGCCTGCTCGCGAAAGCGGTGTGTCATTCAACAAACATGTTGTCTGACACTCTCTCTTCGCGAGCAGGCTCGCTCCCACAGTTTTGAACGGCGGTGTATCAGGTACCGGCGATCAGTTGGCGAGCCGCCTGGCTGTGGTCGGCGATCAGGCCCTTCAGATCCAGCCCTTCAACCTGGCCATCCACCACACGCCACTTACCACCAATCATCACCCGATCCGCACGATCGGCGCCGCACAACAACAGCGCCGAAATCGGATCATGGCTGCCGGAGAAACGCAGCTCATCGAGCTTGAACAACGCCAGATCCGCCTGCTTGCCCACAGCAATCTCACCAATGTCGGTACGGCCCAGCAAACTCGCCGAACCCTTGGTCGCCCAGCCCAGCACGCGTTCCGGAGTGATCTTCTCGGCGCCATAACGCAGACGCTGTATGTACAACGCCTGACGCGCTTCGAGAATCATGTTCGACGCATCGTTGGACGCCGAACCGTCGACGCCCAGACCAAACAACGCGCCCGCGTCAGTCAGATCGATACTTGGGCAGATGCCGGAAGCCAGACGCATGTTCGAGCTCGGGCAATGGCAGATACCGGTGCCAGCCTCGCCGAGACGAGCGATTTCATCCGGGTTGAAATGGATGCCGTGGGCCAGCCATGTGCGCGGACCGAGCCAGCCGACGCTGTCCAGGTAATCAACGGTGCGCAGGCCGAAACGCTGCAGGCAGAAATCTTCTTCGTCGAGGGTTTCGGCCAAATGCGTGTGCAGGCGTACGTCGAGCTTGTTCGCCAGTTCGGCGCTGGCCGACATGATTTCCGGGGTCACCGAGAACGGCGAGCACGGCGCCAGTGCGATCTGGATCTGCGCGCCGTCGCCACGCTCGTGGTACTCGTGAATCAGGCGCTGACTGTCGTCGAGAATCACCTGACCTTCCTGCACGGTCTGCTGCGGCGGCAGGCCGCCGTCCTTCTCGCCGAGGCTCATCGAACCGCGAGTGAGCATGGCGCGCATGCCCAGTTCACGCACGGTTTCGACTTGCACGTCGATGGCGTTTTCCAGGCCGTCCGGGAACAGATAGTGGTGGTCGGCAGCGGTGGTGCAGCCCGACAGCAACAGCTCGGCCAAAGCGACTTTGGTGGCGAGTGCGAGTTTTTCCGGTGTCAGGCGCGCCCACACCGGGTACAGGGTTTTCAACCACGGGAACAACGGCTGATTGACCACCGGTGCCCAGGCGCGAGTCAGCGTTTGATAGAAGTGATGGTGGGTGTTGATCAGGCCCGGCAGGATCACATGCTCGCGGGCATCGAACACTGCATTGCACGGCGCCGACGGCTGCTGGCCAGCGGCGAGGACTTCGACGATGACACCGTCTTGCACGACAAGACCGCCACGGGCATCGAGCTCGTTGGAAGTGAAAATGGCGAGGGGATTTTTTAACCAGGTACGGGTCGCGGGCATGTTGCCGGCTCCTCTGAAAATGGGGTTCAGGGTTGCCAGCTCAGTGATGCCCTGTCTGCTGATCCAGGGTCGCCGCGGGGACGAGGTGCGCAGTTTCAAACAAATTGTCGCAGCGGGCAAGCCCAACCCGACCATTCACCACGGTCCCTTGTAGGAGTGAGCCTGCTCGCGATAGCGGTGTATCAGGCAACACTTTTGCTGAATGACACACCGCTATCGCGAGCAGGCTCACTCCTACAGGGGATTTGTATGCTTACCAGGGGATGGTTTCACCCTTGTAGTTGATGAAGTGGTGCCCGCCCTTGCCGGTATACGCATTCACCTGATCGACCAGCCCACGGGTGCTGGTTTCCACATCAAGGTCCGCGCCTTCGCCGCCCATATCCGTCTTCACCCAACCCGGATGCAGCGACAACACCGTCATCTTCCGCTCGCCCAATTGCGTGATAAAACTGTTGGTCATCGAATTCAGCGCAGCCTTGCTCGCCTTGTACAACGCCAGCTCAGGTGCGTCTGGCACCGTCACGCTGCCCAGCCCGGAACTCATGAACGCCAGCACACCGCTGCCATCACGAATCTGCCCGACAAAACGCTGAGCCAGATTGATCGGCGCCACCGCGTTGGTGAAAAACAATTGACCGACTTCAGCCAGTGTCGCGCCACCCGGGGTTTGATCTGCCGGGCCTTTGACCCCGGCGTTGACGAACAGCAAATCGAAGGTGTCGCCCTTGAGTTGTTGGCTCAAAGCGATGACTGCTTGCTGATCGTCCATGTCGAGCTTCTCGATCCGCACCTTGCCCAGCGCTTGCAGCGCCTCGGCGTTTTGCGGATTGCGCACGGTGGCGGTAACTTGCCAGCCGTCGGCCAGCAGGGTTTTCACCAGACCGAGGCCAAGGCCCCGGGAGGCGCCGATGATCAGTGCGTTTTTTGCAGACATGATGGGCTTCCTTGATGAATGAGGATCATGGATTCAATGGACAGGCCTGACCGAGCCGAAGTTGCAGCTCCTGACGCAACGCGTCGAGTTCGCTCATGCGGGTTTCGATCAATTGCAGTTTGTCGCGCAGCAACTGCGCCACGGCGTTGTCCGGGTCGGGCACGTTCCACAATGCGGCAACGCTGTCGCCGATCTCGCCGAGGGTAAATCCCAGGCGCTGCGCGGTTTTGATGTAGAGCACCAGTTGCACCATCTCCGGCGGATATTCGCGATAACCGTTGGCACTGCGTTGCGCCGCGATCAACCCACGCTGCTCGTAGAAACGCAGGGTGTCACGGCTGACGGCGCTGGCCTGGGCTAATTCACCGATGCGCATGCTGGCTCTCAAAAGAGGTATTGACCCTGGAGCATACTCCAGGCTTTACCGTGCTTGCTCCCTGAATTTCTGGAGCATGGATGATGTGGACTTCAACGCAGTATCGCAACGTGGTGCGCGGCAGTGCCTGGTATGACTTGATCGTCACGGCAGCGTTTGCCACGCCTTGGAGTTTTGCCCTTGTGCACGGGTTATTGAGCGCACTGGATTTGCCCGGCGAACTACCCGCGTTTCAGCCTGTGCATCTGTTGATGGCGAATTTGTTGGGTTCGGTCGTGTGCGTGTGGGCGGTGCTGCGGATTCGCGATCCGCAGGCGCGTTATGGAAGGTATGACGCGGTGGCCAGATTTTTGTTTGCGGCTTGGCAGGGGTATGCCTTGCTGCACGGCGCCAGTTCGATTTTGCTGGTTTTTCTGGTCTTCGAGTTAGCGTGGGGCATTGCTCAGGTGTTGCCTGTTGAACAGCCATCGCGAGCAGGCTCACTCCTACAAGGGAATTGTGAATCCGATCCAATGTAGGAGTGAGCCTGCTCGCGATAGGGCCAACAAGGTCACCGCATCAATGCCCCGCCTGCCACGGCTGCCCCAACGAAACCGGCGCATACAACCGCGTCCGCAGCGCATCCCGCGACAACAACACCAGCACCACAATCGTCGCCACATACGGCAGCATCGCCAGCAAACTCGACGGAATCGCCAGCCCCAACCCCTGCGCCACCAAATGCAGGATGCTGGCGAGGCCAAACAGATACGCCCCGAGCAACAACCGCCATACTCGCCAACTGGCAAACACCACCAGCGCCAGCGCGATCCAGCCACGCCCGGCGGTCATGTTTTCCGCCCACATCGGCGTATACGCCAGCGACAAATAAGCCCCGGCCGACCCGGCCATTGCCCCGCCAAACAGCACCGCCAAGGTACGCACGGTCAACACCGGCAAGCCCATCGCACTCGCTGCATCCGGGTTCTCGCCCACGGCCTGAATAATCAACCCGACACGACTTTTGATGATCACCCACGCCACTAGCGCAAACAGCGCGAACGACAGATACACCAGCAGATCCTGAGCAAACAGCATCCGCCCGATCAGCGGAATTTCACTCAGCCAAGGAATCGCCAACGGCTCAAAACCCGCCAGCGGTTTACCCACCCAGGCCGCGCCGACAAAGGTCGACAGTCCGACACCAAAAATCGTCAGAGCCAAACCGGTCGCCACTTGATTGGCATTGAACACCAGCGCCACCAGCGCAAACAGTGACGACAACAACATCCCTGCCAACATCGCCAACAACACCCCAAGCCACAGGTTGCCGCTGTTCAGCGCGACGATAAAACCGATCACCGCGCCAAACAGCATCATCCCTTCCTGCCCAAGGTTGAGCACGCCGCTCTTCTCGCAGATCAGCTCACCCAACGCCACCAGCAACAGGGGCGTGCCGCAACGCACCATGGCGTAGAAAATATTGCTCAACAGATCGATATCCATCACAGCGCTCCGGCGGTTACGGCGGTGGTCGACGTGCGCTTTACCCAGCGCAGGTTCAGGCGTGGCCGATAGAGGATCAGCACGTCACAGGCGAGCAGGAAAAACAGCATCATTCCCTGAAACAATTGGGTGATCGCTTGCGGCAGATTCATCGTCATTTGTGCGCTTTCGCCACCGATATACAGCAGCGCCATCAACAGGCTGGAAAACAGAATCCCGATCGGATTGAGTCGCCCAAGAAACGCCACGGTAATCGCCGCATAGCCGTAACCCGGTGACACCTGCGGCACCAATTGGCCAATCGGCCCGGTGACTTCGCAGACTCCCGCAAGCCCGGCCAATCCGCCGCTGATCAACAGCGCCAGCCAGATCAGCCGCTTCTCGCGAAAGCCGACAAACCCCGCCGCACGCTTGTCCAGCCCGAGCACTTTGATCTGGAAACCGACAAAGCTTTTCTGCAACAACACCCACACCGCGACCAGTGCGAGCAGGGCGAAATACACCCCGGCGTGCACGCGGCCATCCTCCATCAACAACGGTAAACGGCTGGCATCGCCGAACATCGCCGATTCGGGAAAGTTGAAGCCGGCGGGATCTTTCAACGGCCCGTGCACGCAGAACAGCAGCAGGTTCAGGGCGATGTAATTGAGCATGATGCTGGTGAGGATTTCGTTGGCATTGAAGCGCGTGCGCAACCACGCGGTCAGCCCGGCCCACGCCGCGCCTGCGACGGTGCCGGTGAGCAGAATAAATACCAGCGCCCAACGGCTTTGCATGCCGATGATGTTCACCGCCAAGGCACTGCCGGCGAGCGCGCCGAGGAGTAATTGGCCTTCGGCGCCGATGTTCCAGATTCGCGCCTGATAGGCCACCGCCAGACCCAGCGCGCAGAGCAGGATCGGCAGCGCTTTGACCAGTAATTCGGAGACGCCATACAAGTCGCTGACCGGCGCGATCAGCAGCGTGTGCAAGGTTTGCAATGGGTCATGGCCAAGGGCGATAAACAACAGCGAGCCACAACCGAGCGTCAGCGCCGCCGCCAATAACGGCGAGCACCACAGCATCAAGCGCGATTGCTGGCCACGGGGTTCGAGGGAAAGCAGCATGTGGAAAACTCCGTTAAACCGTGGCGGCTGAAGGTGGGTTGTCGAACTGGCCGGCCATCCAGCCGCCGACGTCGCTGAGTTGCGTATCGGTGGTGTTGTGCAGCGCCGACAAGCGTCCGCCACACAAGGCGCCGAGGCGGTCGCTGATCTGGAACAGTTCGTCGAGGTCTTCGGAGATCACCAGAATCGCCGCGCCGGCATCGCGCAAAGCGATCAACGCGCGGTGGATGGTCGCGGCAGCGCCGACGTCCACGCCCCAGGTCGGGTGCGCGGCGATCAGCAGTTTCGGTTGCTGAAGGATTTCCCGGCCGAGGATGAATTTCTGCAGGTTGCCGCCGGACAAACTGCGCGCGGCGGTTTGCGTGCCCGGGGTTTTCACGCCGAAGCGCTGAATGATCTGTTGGGCGAGGGCTTCGACTTTGCCGCGTTCGATCAAACCGTGGCTGACCAAACCTTGTTGGAAAGCGGTGAGGAGGGCGTTATCGGCCAGACTCAATTCCGGCACCGCGCCGTGGCCGAGACGCTCGGCAGGCACGAATGCCAAACCCAGTTTGCGCCGTGCATCCGGGCGTAAATCAGCGACATGTTGTTCGGCGAATCGAATGGTCGCGGCTTGCGCCCGAGGCAAGGTTTGTTCGCCGCTGAGCAGGGCCAGCAATTCATCCTGACCATTACCGGCGACCCCGGCGATACCGACGATTTCACCGCTGCGCACCTGCACATCAATGTCAGTCAGCGAACAACCAAACGGGTCCGGGTTGTGCCAGCTCAAGCCGTTCACCTGCAAAAACGCCGCGCCGCCGCTGACCTTTGGATAATCGCCAATCAACGCCGCCGCTTCGCCAACCATCAACTGCGCCAATTGCTGATCGGAACATTCGGCCGGTACGCAATGCCCGGCCACGCGCCCGCCGCGCAGAACCGTCGCGCTGTGACACAGCGCCCGAACTTCGCCGAGCTTGTGGCTGATAAACAGAATGCTGCAGCCCTCGGCGGCGAGACGGCGCAAGGTGATGAACAATTCATCCGCCTCCTGCGGTGTCAGCACTGACGTCGGTTCGTCGAGGATCAGCAGACGAATGTCCTGCATCAGGCAACGGATGATTTCCACGCGCTGGCGCTCGCCGATCGACAGGCTGTGGACAAGTCGCTCCGGCTCCAGCGCCATGCCATAACGGCGCGAGACTTCACGAATCTTCGGCTCCAGTTGTTTCGGCGTGCCAGCCTTCGCGCCCATCGCCAGCGCTATGTTCTGCGCGACGCTGAGGGTTTCGAACAGCGAGAAATGCTGGAACACCATGCCGATGCCCAACTGCCGTGCCTGCGCCGGATTGCGGATGTTGACGCGTTGGCCTTGCCAGAGCATTTCCCCGGCGTCGGCCTGGGTGACGCCGTAGATAATTTTCATCAAGGTACTTTTGCCCGCACCGTTTTCCCCGAGCAGGGCGTGAATTTCTCCGGGCGCAATGCTCAGGTCGATGGCGTCGTTGGCCAGACAGCCGGGATAACGTTTGCTGATGTGGCGCAGTTGCAGGCGCGGGAGGGGAGGCGCGATTGGCATGACAGGCTCGACTTGCTTGAAGTTGTGCCTGTGGATAAAGCAATTTCCTGGCCATTGAGTCAGGAACCCGAGCGGGCTGCGGCTGCGTGCGCTCGGCGCAGAGCATTGCGGTGAAAATTGGCGGGATTCGCAGCACCATTTCAGCGCAAAGCCGTTGATCGGGCTCCAGTTTTGCCCGCCGGCAACTGATCAAAAAACGAGCAAACCCGTGGGAGCTAGGCAGAACCTGCGACTGCGGCGGTCATGAACGGGTTATCCACAGGTTGCTCCACAGTTATTGTGCGCAAGCTGCAAACCCGGGCATAAGCACTGCAGTGCTTTCTTCTAATGGTGATAAACCGCGCTAACCATCTGTTTCTATTTGAAATATTCGTTTCGTCGGGTGAATTGAACGAAAAGTGAACAAACCGCGCAAAGCCACGTGACAGAAGGGTTACAGCGGAATGTACTCAGGTTATCCACAGTCGGGTGCACAGCAGATGTGGGCAACTCTGTGGAATAAGAAATTTCGGGGTGCCCCAAAAGATCGCAGCCTTCGGCAGCTCCTACATGGAAACGCCGAAACCGGAATCACCCCCCAAAATTCGTGACAACCACGGATCCGTGTAGGAGCTGCGGAACGCTGCGATCTTTTGATCTTGGCTTCACCGCTGCAACAAAATCCGCCCACGACTCAAATCCGCCAACTGGCTTTGTAACAACTCGATCTGCGCCTCACCCACCGCCAACTTCAATTCAACCCCGTTTGCCGTGAAGTTTTCCTCCACCACCAATCCACCCAGATCGGCAACGCGCAACTTCACCAACGCCAATTCGGCAAACCCGCAAGCACAACTCAATGGCACCCGGCTTATCAACTCAACCTTGGCCGCCGTTTGCAGGCATTTGTTCGCACCACCGCCATAAGCCCGGGCCAAGCCGCCCGTGCCCAATTGAATACCGCCGTACCAACGAATCACCAGCACCGCGACCTGATCGCAATCCTGCGCTTCAATCGCCGCCAGAATCGGTCGCCCGGCCGTGCCGCCCGGTTCGCCGTCATCATTGCTACGGTATTGATCGCCGAGCTTCCACGCCCAGCAATTGTGCGAGGCGTTGAAATCGCTGTGTTGTTCGAAAAAAGCCTGCGCCTCGGCAGGGCTGCCGATCGGCTCGGCGAAAGTGATAAAGCGGCTTTTGCGAATCTCTTCGCGGTACTCGCAAAAACCGCTGAGGGTGAAAGGCATAAACGTCTTATAGAGGAGGAGTGAGGCCGCAGCCTTTGAGAATGATGCGGATCAGGTTGTTGCCGGCGTCTTCCATGTCCTGCTTGGTCAGCTTGCTGCGACCGCTGACGCGGCAGATCTGCGTGGCGAAGTCGGCGTAATGCTGAGTGCTGCCCCATAACAGGAAGATCAGGTGCACCGGATCGACCGCGTCCATTTTGCCCGCATCGATCCACGCCTGAAACACCGCCGCACGGCCAGTGAACCAGGCGCGGTAATCCTGATTGAAATATTCGGTGAGGCATTCACCGCCGCTGATCACTTCCATCGCAAAGATTCGCGAGGCTTGCGGCTGGCGACGGGAGAATTCCATCTTGGCGCGGATATAGCGGGTCAGCGCTTCGGCCGGATCGTCTTCGGCGGTGAGCGTATTAAAGGTGCTGTCCCACAGCTCGATGATGTTGCTCAGCACCGCCACGTACAAACCGAGTTTGTTGGTGAAGTAGTAATGCAGGTTCGCCTTGGGCAACCCGGCATTCTGCGCGATGGTGTTCATGCTGGTGCCTTTGTACCCGTGACGGGCGAACTCGTCTTCGGCGGCTTTGAGGATGGTCTCTTCGTTCTTCTGACGAATGCGGCTGGCGGGTTTGCCGCCATGGGCAGGGACTTCAAAGGTCATAGGCACTTCCGGGTTTGTCTGTGGGTGCAACCAGTTGCGTTGATAGCGCACCCACAGACATCCGACAAGTCCTTGCGCGATAAAACCGTTACGCCTGTTCGATCTTGTTCAGCGCCGCGTGCACTTCAGCGGCCTCGGTTTTCGACTCCGGCAGCAAAAGGCACAGGATGATTGCCGTCAATCCACCGCTGGTGATCGCCGAGTCGAACAGGTTCTGCACCAGTTTCGGCAGCAGGTGCAGCAGGTTCGGTTGTGCGGCGATGCCGAGGCCAACGCCGAACGACGTGGCGATGATCAACATGCTGCGTCGATCCAGCGGCGACTGCGCGAGGATGCGCACGCCGGCAGCGGCCACCGCGCCGAACATCACCAGGGTCGCACCGCCGAGTACCGGTTTCGGAATCTGTTGCAGCACCGCGCCTATCATCGGGAACAGGCCGAGACAAAACAGAATCGCGCCGATGTACAACCCGACGTAGCGACTGGCCACGCCGGTCAACTGGATCACGCCGTTGTTCTGCGCGAACGTGGTGTTGGGGAAAGCGCTGAAGGTCGCGGCGATCATGCAGCTCACGCCATCGCCGAGTACGCCACCGCGCAGGCGGCTTATATAAGAAGGGCCGCTGATTGGCTGGCGGGCAAGCATGCAGTTGGCCGTGAGGTCACCGACGGTTTCGATGGTGCTGATCAGATAAATCAGCGCGACCGGCAGGAAAGCCGTCCAGTCGAAGCTGAAGCCAAACTTGAACGGCGTAGGAAAACTCACCAGCGGCAAGTCAGGCAAAGGCTGCGGCACCAGTTTCCCACTGAACCACGCGGCCAGACTGCCGAGCAGCAAACCGATGATGATTGCCGACAAGCGCACCCATGGCGTGTTCGAGCGGTTGAGCAGAATAATCGTCAGCAGAACGAACACGCCCAGCGCCAGATTGCCCGGCGCACCGAAGTCAGGCGCATTGAAGCCGCCGCCGAGATCAGTGATGCCGACCTTGATCAGGCTGATGCCGATCAGAGTGATAACGATCCCTGTCACCAGCGGCGTAACGACTCGACGCAATTGACCGATGAAACGGCTGAGAACGATCTGCACCAGCGCGCCGAAAAAGCACACACCGAAGATCATCGCGAGAATGTCTTCCGGGCTGCCGCCACGTTGCTTGACCAGAAACCCCGCCGACAGCACCGCGCCGAGAAAGGCAAAACTGGTGCCTTGCAGACAGATCATTCCCGCGCCAATCCCGAATGGCCGCCGCGCCTGAATAAACGTGCCGATGCCGGAAACCATCAAGGCCATGCTGATCAGGTACGGCAAATGCGCGGTCAGCCCGAGGGCCGAGCCGATCACCAACGGCGGGGTGATGATGCCGACGAAACTGGCGAGCACGTGTTGCAGCGCCGCGAGTGTCGCGGCGAGCGGTTTGGGGCGGTCGTCGAGGCCGTAGATCAGGTCGCTGGACGGTGCGGAATCTGGCTGCATGGCTTAGGGCTTCTTATCAGAGGAACGAAGTAATTCCCCCTCTGCAAAAACCTGTCCACTTGCTCAGCTTTATCGGCAAATAACCCGCAAATGCAGGAGCTGCCGCAGGCTGCGATCTTTTGATCTTGCCTTCAACGCGTCGCCGCCAAACTCTCCAAAAAGCTCTCCAGCACCAAATGAGGGCGCCGCCCCTTGCGCGTGACCGATGCCAGACTCAAATCGTAAAACCGCGTTCCTGCTTTCAAAGCACGCAAACGCCCCTGCTGCACCCAAAGACTGGCGTAATGATCCGGCAGATACCCAATGTAACGCCCGGTCAAAATCAAAAACGCCATGCCTTCCCGGTCAGAAGCACTGGCCGTGCAATTGAGTGCCTGGTAATGCGCCTGAATCTCCGCCGGCAAACGAAACGTCGGCGCGATCGCGTCCTGACTGTTCAGGCGTTCGTCATCGAGCTGTTTGTCATCGACATAAAACAACGGATGGCCGACCGCGCAATAAAGCAGTGAACGCTCGCTGTACAGCGGCTGATATTCCAGTCCCGACAACGCGCTGGCCTGCGGCACCACGCCGACATGCAGGCGCCCATCGAGCACGCCTTGCTCGACTTCATTCGGCGCAATCATGCGGATCTGGATCTGCACATCCGGTCCACGCTCCTTCAACTGGGCGAGGGCGTGGGTGATGCGCATGTGGGGGAGGGTGACGAGGTTGTCGGTCAGGTCGATGATCAGCTCACCGCGCAAATGCTGGTGCAGGCCGTTGACCTCGGTGCGGAAACTTTCCAGCGCACTTAATAGTTGCAGCGCCGATTGATACACCTCGCGACCTTCTTCGGTTAGCGAAAAACCCGCGCGCCCACGCTGACACAAACGCAAACCGAGACGCTGCTCCAGATCGCTCATCTGCTGACTGATTGCCGAGCGCCCAATGCCGAGCACGGTTTCCGCTGCCGAGAAGCCGCCGCATTCCACCACGCTGCGAAAAATCCGCAGCAGGCGAATATCAAAGTCACTGACCTGGGCCAGCGGATCGGGGCGACGGCTGCTCATCCTATTGTTCTCATTGTTTAGCAAAGTTCTAACTGAAGGTTAGAAGAGTTGGATTTCACCGACTTTATCCGCGTGGCAATTTAGCTGCAACAACGCTTCTTATCTCCCTGACGCTTATGCCCTGCGAGGTTTTGCCCGATGAACATGCCTGAAAACGCGCCGTCGCCACTGGCCAGCCAACTGAAGCTGGACGCGCACTGGATGCCGTACACCGCCAACCGTAACTTCCAGCGCGATCCGCGTCTGATCGTTGGCGCCGAAGGCAGCTGGCTGATCGACGACAAAGGCCGCCGGGTATACGACTCGCTGTCCGGTCTGTGGACCTGCGGCGCTGGCCACACTCGCAAGGAAATTCAGGAAGCTGTCTCGAAACAGTTGGGCACCCTCGATTACTCGCCGGGCTTCCAGTACGGCCACCCGTTGTCGTTCCAGCTGGCCGAAAAAATCACCGAGCTGACTCCGGGCAACCTCAATCACGTGTTCTTCACTGACTCGGGCTCCGAGTGCGCCGACACCGCGGTGAAAATGGTTCGTGCCTACTGGCGTCTGAAAGGCCAGTCGACCAAAACCAAAATGATCGGCCGTGCCCGTGGCTACCACGGCGTGAACATCGCCGGCACCAGCCTTGGTGGCGTCAACGGCAACCGCAAGCTGTTCGGTCAGGCGATGATGGACGTCGATCACCTGCCGCACACGCTGCTGGCCAGCAACGCATTTTCCCGTGGCATGCCGGAGCAGGGCGGTATCGCGCTGGCCGATGAGCTGCTGAAGCTGATCGAACTGCACGACGCTTCGAACATCGCTGCCGTATTCGTAGAACCTATGGCCGGTTCCGCTGGCGTACTGGTACCGCCGCAGGGTTATCTGAAGCGTCTGCGCGAGATCTGCGATCAGCACAGCATCCTGCTGGTGTTCGACGAAGTGATCACCGGTTTCGGTCGTACCGGCAACATGTTCGGCGCCGACACCTTTGGCGTGACCCCGGACCTGATGTGCATCGCCAAGCAAGTCACCAACGGCGCGATCCCGATGGGCGCGGTGATTGCCAGCTCCGAGATCTACCAGACCTTCATGAATCAGCCGACCCCGGAATACGCCGTGGAATTTCCACACGGCTACACCTACTCGGCGCACCCGGTGGCTTGTGCCGCTGGCCTGGCGGCTCTCGACCTGCTGCAAAAGGAAAACCTGGTGCAGAGCGTCGCGGAAGTCGCGCCGCATTTCGAAAACGCGCTGCATGGTTTGAAAGGTTCGAAGAACGTTATCGACATT
>NZ_CP186504.1:572500-4232500 GCF_054790575.1 Pseudomonas sp. MC6 | reverse complement strand
TAACCGAATAGGGGAGGCGTAGCGAAAGCGAGTCTTAATAGGGCGTCTAGTCGCTGGGAATAGACCCGAAACCGGGCGATCTATCCATGGGCAGGTTGAAGGTTGGGTAACACTAACTGGAGGACCGAACCGACTACCGTTGAAAAGTTAGCGGATGACCTGTGGATCGGAGTGAAAGGCTAATCAAGCTCGGAGATAGCTGGTTCTCCTCGAAAGCTATTTAGGTAGCGCCTCATGTATCACTGTAGGGGGTAGAGCACTGTTTCGGCTAGGGGGTCATCCCGACTTACCAAACCGATGCAAACTCCGAATACCTACAAGTGCCGAGCATGGGAGACACACGGCGGGTGCTAACGTCCGTCGTGAAAAGGGAAACAACCCAGACCGTCAGCTAAGGTCCCAAAGTTATGGTTAAGTGGGAAACGATGTGGGAAGGCTTAGACAGCTAGGAGGTTGGCTTAGAAGCAGCCACCCTTTAAAGAAAGCGTAATAGCTCACTAGTCGAGTCGGCCTGCGCGGAAGATGTAACGGGGCTCAAACCATACACCGAAGCTACGGGTATCATCTTCGGATGATGCGGTAGAGGAGCGTTCTGTAAGCCTGTGAAGGTGAGTTGAGAAGCTTGCTGGAGGTATCAGAAGTGCGAATGCTGACATGAGTAACGACAATGGGTGTGAAAAACACCCACGCCGAAAGACCAAGGTTTCCTGCGCAACGTTAATCGACGCAGGGTTAGTCGGTCCCTAAGGCGAGGCTGAAAAGCGTAGTCGATGGAAAACAGGTTAATATTCCTGTACTTCTGGTTATTGCGATGGAGGGACGGAGAAGGCTAGGCCAGCTTGGCGTTGGTTGTCCAAGTTTAAGGTGGTAGGCTGAGATCTTAGGTAAATCCGGGATCTTAAGGCCGAGAGCTGATGACGAGTGTTCTTTTAGAACACGAAGTGGTTGATGCCATGCTTCCAAGAAAAGCTTCTAAGCTTCAGGTAACCAGGAACCGTACCCCAAACCGACACAGGTGGTTGGGTAGAGAATACCAAGGCGCTTGAGAGAACTCGGGTGAAGGAACTAGGCAAAATGGCACCGTAACTTCGGGAGAAGGTGCGCCGGTGAGGGTGAAGGACTTGCTCCGTAAGCTCATGCCGGTCGAAGATACCAGGCCGCTGCGACTGTTTATTAAAAACACAGCACTCTGCAAACACGAAAGTGGACGTATAGGGTGTGACGCCTGCCCGGTGCCGGAAGGTTAATTGATGGGGTTAGCTAACGCGAAGCTCTTGATCGAAGCCCCGGTAAACGGCGGCCGTAACTATAACGGTCCTAAGGTAGCGAAATTCCTTGTCGGGTAAGTTCCGACCTGCACGAATGGCGTAACGATGGCGGCGCTGTCTCCACCCGAGACTCAGTGAAATTGAAATCGCTGTGAAGATGCAGTGTATCCGCGGCTAGACGGAAAGACCCCGTGAACCTTTACTATAGCTTTGCACTGGACTTTGAATTTGCTTGTGTAGGATAGGTGGGAGGCTTTGAAGCGTGGACGCCAGTTCGCGTGGAGCCATCCTTGAAATACCACCCTGGCAACTTTGAGGTTCTAACTCAGGTCCGTTATCCGGATCGAGGACAGTGTATGGTGGGTAGTTTGACTGGGGCGGTCTCCTCCTAAAGAGTAACGGAGGAGTACGAAGGTGCGCTCAGACCGGTCGGAAATCGGTCGTAGAGTATAAAGGCAAAAGCGCGCTTGACTGCGAGACAGACACGTCGAGCAGGTACGAAAGTAGGTCTTAGTGATCCGGTGGTTCTGTATGGAAGGGCCATCGCTCAACGGATAAAAGGTACTCCGGGGATAACAGGCTGATACCGCCCAAGAGTTCATATCGACGGCGGTGTTTGGCACCTCGATGTCGGCTCATCACATCCTGGGGCTGAAGCCGGTCCCAAGGGTATGGCTGTTCGCCATTTAAAGTGGTACGCGAGCTGGGTTTAGAACGTCGTGAGACAGTTCGGTCCCTATCTGCCGTGGACGTTTGAGATTTGAGAGGGGCTGCTCCTAGTACGAGAGGACCGGAGTGGACGAACCTCTGGTGTTCCGGTTGTCACGCCAGTGGCATTGCCGGGTAGCTATGTTCGGGAAAGATAACCGCTGAAAGCATCTAAGCGGGAAACTTGCCTCAAGATGAGATCTCACTGGAACCTTGAGTTCCCTGAAGGGCCGTCGAAGACTACGACGTTGATAGGTTGGGTGTGTAAGCGCTGTGAGGCGTTGAGCTAACCAATACTAATTGCCCGTGAGGCTTGACCATATAACACCCAAGCAATTTGCGAACTCGAGAGAGACCAGATTGCGGTGTGTGAAGACGAAACGAACCGAAAGTTCGATGTTCACAAAACACCAGCTGTCACATACCCAATTTGCTGAAGCGAGGCCACAAGGCCACGACTCAGTACCCGAATTTCTTGACGACCATAGAGCGTTGGAACCACCTGATCCCATCCCGAACTCAGCAGTGAAACGATGCATCGCCGATGGTAGTGTGGGGTTTCCCCATGTGAGAGTAGGTCATCGTCAAGATTAAATTCCGAAACCCCAATTGCGAAAGCAGTTGGGGTTTTGTTTTGTCCGCAGGAAAGTTCTTACAGCATTCACAGGCGCTGTCCGGCTTTCACAATCTGCCGAGAATGCTAAGGTTCTGCCCTGGCTTTTGTACTTTTCCAAGGAAACCTTTATGCCGGACGCTCAGTCCCTCAACGCTGCATTCATGGTGGTTCAGAGTAATAGCCTGGACGAACTGCGCAGCCTTGTGATCAGCATAATGCGACGTTACCCACTGGCTCCCCTGGAAAACGAAATAGCGCTGGTACAGAGCAATGGTATCGCCCAATGGCTCAAATTGGCCTTGGCTGAAGACCCTGAGGAAGATGATCTCGGCGGTTGCGGTATCGCGGCAGCGATTGATGTGCAACTGCCGGGCAGTTTCATGTGGCAGCTGTACCGCATGGTACTGGGCCGAGATGAAATTCCTCCCAAATCCCTGCTCGATAAAGCCCCGCTGACCTGGCGCCTCATGCGCCTGCTCCCCCAGGTTATTGATCGCCCACATTTCGAGCCGTTGCAACGCTTCCTCACCCATGACACCGACCTGCGCAAGCGTTATCAATTGTCCGAACGCTTGGCGGATCTGTTCGATCAGTATCAGGTTTATCGGGCCGACTGGCTGGAGGACTGGGCCGAAGGTCGGCATCAGTTGCGTAGCGTCAGGGGAGAAGTAAAAGCGCTGACTCCGACCAGTTGCTGGCAGGCAGAGTTGTGGCGTGCGCTGCTGGATGACGTGGGGGAACAGGGTATGGCACAGAGTCGTGCCGGCGTTCACCAACGGTTCATCGAACGCATCAACAATCTTGCCGAAGCTCCCGCGGGATTGCCTTCGCGGGTAATCGTTTTCGGTATTTCTTCGCTGCCAGCCCAGGTGCTTGAAGCACTGGCCGGGCTTGCGCGTTTCAGTCAGGTCCTGCTGTGTGTTCACAACCCGTGCCGACACCACTGGGCCGATATTGTCGCCGACAAGGATCTGCTGCGGCATCAATACAAGCGGCAATCGCGCAAGACTGGAATGCCCACAGTGCTGGACCCTGATGCACTGCATCAACACGCTCATCCGCTATTGGCCGCATGGGGTAAACAAGGCCGGGATTACATCAACCTGCTCGACAGTTATGACGACCCCAACAGCTATCGGGCGGCTTTTCGCGATGGCCGCATAGACCTGTTCAGCGACACTCAGCCGCACAACCTGCTCAATCAATTACAGGACGACATCCTGGAGTTGCGCCCACTCAATGAAACCCGCGAACACTGGCCCGCTGTTGATCTGGTACATGACGAGTCGATCCGTTTTCACATTGCCCACAGCGCTCAGCGTGAAGTCGAAATACTGCACGACCAACTCCTGTCGCGCTTCAGCGCCAATCCAGATCTGCGTCCTCGCGATGTGATCGTGATGGTGCCTGACATTGATAGCTACGCACCGCATATCCGCGCGGTGTTTGGTCAGCTTGATCGCCACGATGCCCGGTTCATTCCATTCACATTGGCGGATCAGGGACAGCGAGGTCGTGATCCACTGCTGATCGCAGTCGAACACCTGCTCAAGCTTCCCGACAGTCGCTTTCCGGTCAGTGAAATCCTCGACCTGCTCGACGTGCCTGCACTTCGCGCGCGCTTTGGTGTTGAGGAGCGCGACTTGCCAACACTGCACCGCTGGATAGAAGGCGCAGGTGTACGCTGGGGCATGAATGCCGAGCAACGCGCGGGCCTGGGTTTACCCGACGAGCTCGAGCAAAACAGCTGGCATTTCGGTCTGCGCCGCATGCTTCTGGGCTACGCCGTAGGCAGCGCCAATGCGTGTGAAGGGATTGAACCTTATGATGAAATTGGTGGACTCGACGCCGCACTGATCGGGCCGTTGGTGGCCCTGCTCGATGCCTTGGAACTTGCCCATCAGCAGCTCACCCAGCCCGCTCAGCCCAAGGAGTGGGGCTATCGATTGCAAGCGCTGATGCAACTGTTCTTCAAAGCCAGCAACGAGCATGACGACTACTTGTTGACCCAGCTGGAAGAGCTTCGCGAAACCTGGCTGGAAACATGTGAGGCTGTAGGTCTGACGGATGAGTTACCACTGACAGTCGTTCGCGAAGCCTGGCTCGCCGGCCTTGATCAGGGGCGTCTGTCTCAGCGCTTCCTGGCCGGTGCCGTGAACTTTTGTACGCTGATGCCCATGCGCGCCATTCCATTCAAACTGGTCTGCCTGCTGGGGATGAATGACGGCGACTATCCCCGTGCACAGCCGCCGCTGGATTTCGATCTCATGGGCAGCGATTACCGTCCGGGAGATCGCTCGCGGCGTGAAGACGACCGTTATCTTTTGCTCGAGGCGCTGTTGTCTGCACGTCATCAGCTCTATATCAGTTGGGTCGGCCGCAGCATCCGCGATAACAGTGAGCGACCGGCCTCCGTGTTGATCGGCCAGTTGCGCGATCACCTCGCCAGCGGTTGGCGATTGCTCGATGAAAACCGCGATCTGCTTAGTGCCATGACGCAAGAGCACCCGCTGCAGCCGTTCAGTGCGCGCTATTTTCATGAAGGCGATCAACTCTTCAGCTATGCCAGCGAATGGCAGGTTCTGCATCAACAGCACGAATCTCAAAACGAAGCACAGTTACTCAGCCCTTATGTGCAAGAGGAACCGTTGAGCCTCGCGTTGTTGCAGGACTTTTTGCGCAACCCGGTTCGGCATTTTTTCACCCAACGCCTCAAAGTGTATTTCGAGGCCGCCGAAGCACCGCTAGCCGATGAGGAACCCTTCGTACTGGACGCATTGCAGCGCTACACACTCAGCGACAGTCTGCTCGAAGCCGCACTCAGGCAGCCGGACAATGTCGATCAGGCGCTGACTGCCCAAGCCCGACGTCTGCAGAATAGCGGTCTGCTACCAATGGCCGGGTTCGGCGAGTGCCTGCAACGTGAGCTGATCGAACCTTTGCCGGATTTGCTACAGCGTTATCAACAACTGCTGACGCTTTGGCCCGTCCCTTTGAGCAGCGCGATGCCGGTCAACCTTGAATTGCAGGGTTTGCGTCTGGAAGGATGGCTTGCGGGTTTGCATCAGCGTGCCGATGGGGGGCTGTTGTCGGTCACCACTATTCCCAACAGCATTGGCTCGATCAAAAGCCGCAAATGGCATCGCCTGACCAAACCGTGGGTCAATCATCTGGTGGCCTGCGCCAGCGGGCTTTCCTTGAGCACTGCGTTGGTAGCCAGCGACGACACGTTGTTGCTTGAACCCATGGCGCGAGAACGAGCGATAGGTTTCCTTGGCGATTTGCTCCTCGCCTGGCAGGCAGGCATGCGACAGCCACTGCCGATCGCAGTAAAAACCGCTTTTTCGTGGCTTTCCCAGACTGACCCGCTGAAGGCCGAAGCGGCAGCGCGTAAAGCCTATGAAGGTGACGGGCAGACCAGCGAAGGTGAGCGCCGCGAGAGCCCTGCGTTGTCCCGGCAATATTCCGACTTCGATGCATTGCTTGAGGACGAAACCTTCTCCGGCTGGTGCAACGCGTTGTATCGCCCTCTGCTTGAAGCACCGTGGCGTTCACTGTCCACTGAAGGGGCTCGAACATGAGTACCAAGACACCCCTTGCCCTGGCCTTTCCGTTACAGGGCAGCCAGTTGATCGAAGCCAGTGCCGGTACCGGTAAAACCTTCACGATTTCTGCGCTCTACCTGCGGCTTATTTTGGGGCATGGTGACGAGGCTAGCGGATTCGGCCGCGAATTGTTGCCGCCGCAGATTCTCGTGGTGACCTTCACCGATGCCGCGACCAAGGAACTGCGTGAGCGCATACGCACGCGCCTGGCTGAAGCCGCTCGATTTTTTCGCGACGAAACGCCTGCACCCGATGGACTGATCGCCGAATTACGTGATCAGTTCGACGCTCAACAGTGGCCCGGTTGTGCCAACCGCCTCGATGTCGCTGCGCAATGGATGGACGAGGCCGCCGTTTCGACCATCCACAGTTGGTGTCAGCGCATGCTGCGTGAGCACGCGTTCGACAGCGGCAGCTTGTTCACTCAATCCCTGGAAACCGATCACAGCGACTTGCTCGGCGAAGTGTTGCGCGATTACTGGCGGCTGTTCTGTTACCCGATGCAGGACGATGCGTTGAATTGGGTTCGCAGCAACTGGGGCGGGCCGGCGGCCTTGTTGCCTCGCGTGCGCGGGCTGTTCGCCAGTGAGCGTGACAGCGACGAAGGAAAGGCTCCCGCAGAGCTGATCGATGAATGCCTGCAAGAACGCCGTGCAGCGCTGATCGAACTGAAAATGCCATGGCGTCAGTGGGCAGACGAATTGCTCGCCATCTGCCATCAAGGTGTTGCGAGCAAATCCGTCGACGGGCGCAAAATGCAGGCGCGTTACTTCGAGCCCTGGTTTGAAAAGCTCAAGGCATGGGCCGAAGACGAGTCCCTGGAGCAACTGGATATCGGCACCGGTTTCACCCGACTGACCCCCGACGGCATGGCCGAAGCGTGGAAAGGTCAGGCCCCGAGCCACCCGGGCCTGGACGCCATGCCGAAACTCAAATCGAGCCTCGATGCATTGCCGACCCCCGATGCCGCTGTACTGCAACATGCCGCCAAATGGGTAGGCGCACGCTTTGAAGAAGAGAAGCGGCGTCGCGCCGAGATGGGCTTCGACGACATGTTGTTGCGCCTTGATGCAGCTTTGCAATCCGACGGGGGCGAGCGTCTTGCGACGTTGATTCGCGAACAGTTCCCGGTCGCGCTGATCGACGAGTTTCAGGACACTGACCCGGTGCAGTACCGAATCTTTGAAAGCATCTATCGCATTGAGGAAAACAGTCCTGACACCGGGCTGTTTCTGATCGGTGATCCGAAGCAGGCGATCTACGCTTTTCGCGGTGCAGACATCTACACCTACCTGCGCGCACGTCAGGCCACTACTGGTCGGCTGCATACGCTGGGCACCAACTTCCGTTCCAGCCACGGCATGGTCAACGCGGTCAATCATGTATTCGCACGTGCCGAGTCCCGAGAGCAGGGACGCGGCGCGTTTTTGTTCCGCGAGAAAAACGGCGAGAACCCGGTGCCGTTCCTGCCCGTGGAATCTCAGGGCCGCAACGAACGGCTGCAGGTTGCCGGTCAGGAAGTCGCGGCGCTGAATGTCTGGCACTTGTCCAGCGATCAGCCACTGTCCGGCGTTGTCTATCGCCAGCAATTGGCAGCCGCGTGCGCCAGCGAAATCACCGCGCTGCTCAATGGCGGGCAAAGCGCTAACGCGGGGTTCGTGCAGGATGGCAAAGACTTCAGAGGTCTGAGGCCGTCCGACATTGCGATTCTCGTGCGCGACGGCAAAGAAGCCCAGGCCGTCCGCAGTGAACTCGCCGCCCGCGGCGTGCGCAGTGTTTATCTGTCGGACAAGGATTCGGTGTTCGCGGCGCAAGAGGCTCACGACCTGTTGTCCTGGCTCAAGGCCTGTGCCGAACCGGATGTCGAACGTTCCCTGAAAGCCGCGCTGGCCTGTATCACCCTGAACCTGCCACTGGCAGAGCTGGAACGTCTGAACCAGGACGAACTGGTATGGGAAACCCGGGTCATGCAGTTCCGTGGCTATCGCGAGCTATGGCGCAAACAAGGTGTACTGCCGATGTTGCGCCGCCTGCTGCATGACTTCCATCTGCCGCAAACCTTGATGACACGCACGGATGGCGAGCGGGTACTGACCAACCTTTTGCACCTGTCGGAATTGATGCAGCAAGCGGCTGCGGAGCTGGACGGTGAACAAGCGCTGATTCGTCATCTGGCTGAACTGCTGGCTGTGTCCGGTCAGGCTGGCGAAGAGCAGATTCTGCGCCTGGAAAGTGACGAGCAACTGGTCAAAGTCGTGACCATCCACAAGTCCAAAGGCCTGGAATATCCCTTGGTGTTCCTGCCGTTCATTTGCTCGGCGAAACCGGTAGATGGCAGTCGCTTGCCACTGCATTACCACGATGCCGAGGGCAAGGCCCAGGTGAGTCTGAAACCAACCGCTGAGCTGATTGCGCAAGCGGACGACGAACGCCTGGCCGAAGACCTGCGCTTGCTCTACGTTGCCCTCACCCGCGCGCAGCACGCCTGCTGGTTGGGCGTGACGGACCTCAAGCGAGGCAATAACAACAGTTCGGTGCTGCACCTTTCGGCACTGGGTTATCTGCTCGGCGGTGGCACATCGCTGGGCGAGTCCAGCGAACTGAAACGCTGGCTGCAAGACCTGCAACAAGACTGCCCGTCCATCCACATCGATGAAATGCCACAACCCACCGACGAGCATTACCAGCCGCCACGCAATGACGCCGTGCTGAGTGCCACGCTGTTGCCCAAGCGCAAGGCCAGTGAAAACTGGTGGATCGCTTCCTACAGCGCATTGCGCATCAGCGACGTATTGAGTGTCGGCAGCGATGAAGCGCCGGACAGCCCGCAAGCGCAAAAGCTGTTTGATGACGAACGCCTGGACCCCGACGCCCCGCGAGAAATCATTGCCGGCGGCGCCGATATCCACCGCTTTCCTCGTGGCCCAAATCCAGGAACGTTTCTTCACGGTTTGCTGGAGTGGGCCGGTGATGACGGCTTTGCGGTTACCCGCGAGGCGCTGGAAGATGCGATTGCCCGTCGCTGTAACTTGCGTGGCTGGGAAGGCTGGATCACCACCCTGAGTGACTGGCTGCAGCATCTGCTCAAGTCGCCACTGCCAGTTGCAGGTGGTCAGCCGCCTGTTGTTCTAGAACAACTGAAGCAATATCGGGTCGAGATGGAGTTCTGGTTCGCCAGCCATAAAGTCGATGTCCTCAAACTCGACGAACTGGTGCGTCAGCACACTCACAGGGGCGTGGCCCGCGTGGCGGCAGAACCGGTGCAACTCAACGGCATGTTCAAAGGCTTTATCGACCTGACCTTTGAACACAATGGCCGTTACTACGTGGCCGACTACAAATCCAACTGGCTCGGCGTGGATGATCTGGCCTACACCGAGCAGGCCATGGAACTGTCGATCCTCGACAACCGTTATGACCTGCAATACGTGTTGTACCTGCTGGCGTTGCACCGCCAACTCAAGGCCCGGCTGCCTGATTACGATTACGACCGGCATGTCGGCGGGGCGTTGTATCTGTTTCTGCGCGGTACTCGCGCCGACAGTCGCGGTGTCTATTTTGTACGTCCGCCCCGTGAGCTTATCGAGCGCCTCGACCGGATGTTCCAAGGCAAACCCGAACCCAAGACCGAACCCGCCTGGGAACAGGGAGTCCTGCTATGAGCCGCACCTTTGCCGATCTGCTCCCTACACCGCTGGCTGCTGACAGTCTGTCGAAGTTATCGCCCCTTACCAGTGCCGATGACCTGTTGATCTTGTTGACCCGGTGGGTCGAGCGCGGCTGGCTGCGTGCGCTGGACAAAGCATTCGTCGCGTTCCTTCACGAACTTGATCGCGATACGGATCCGCTGGTGCTGCTCGCTGCTGCTCTGACCAGTCATCAACTTGGCCACGGTCATGTCTGTCTTGATCTTTATGAAACCCTGAAAGCGCCCGACTTCGCGCTGTCGCTACCCCCCGAAGGAGACGTGCAAGGTGGTGTCTTGTTGCTGCCTTCGCAATTGCTCGAGGCGCTCGATGGTGCTCACTGGTGCAAGGTTCTAGCGGGCAGCTCTCTGGTCGCACTGGCCGCGGATAGCAGCGATTCAGCACAACAACGTCCGTTGGTAATCTCGGGAAAACGCCTGTATCTGCGACGCTACTGGGCTTACGAACGGCGCATCGATACCGCGTTGCGTCAGCGTCTGCAGCAAGTGGAGCCGACGCCGGACGATCTGCCGCAGCGCTTGAACGAGCTGTTCGGATCAGCGAAAACGGGTGAAGTGATCGACTGGCAGAAACTCGCCTGCGCCCTTGCTACTCGTGGTGCCTTCAGCATCGTCACCGGCGGTCCGGGCACCGGCAAAACCACCACCGTGGTGCGTTTGCTGGCCTTGCTTCAAGCGCCCGCAGTCGCCGCAGACCAACCGCTGCGGATTCGCCTGGCGGCACCGACGGGCAAGGCTGCGGCGCGGTTGACCGAGTCCATCAGTCAGCAAGTGCAGTCGCTGAAAGTCACCGAAGAGGTGCGGGCGAAGATTCCTTGCGACGTCACCACCGTGCACCGTCTGCTGGGCAGTCGTCCTGGCACCCGGCACTTCCGTCACCATGCCGGCAACCGCCTGCCCCTGGATGTGCTGGTGGTCGACGAGGCCTCGATGATCGACCTGGAAATGATGGCCAACCTGCTGGATGCCTTGCCCACGCATGCTCGACTGGTATTGCTCGGCGACAAGGATCAATTGGCCTCTGTGGAGGCCGGCGCGGTGCTGGGGGATTTGTGCCGAGACGCCGAGAGTGGCTGGTACAACCCGCAGACCCGACAGTGGCTGGAGTCGGTCAGCGGTGAGTCGCTGCAGGACAGTGGCTTGCATGAAGATGTCGATGGCACCCACCCGCTGGCCCAGCAAGTGGTGATGCTGCGCCACTCCCGGCGCTTCGGTGAGGGCAGTGGGATTGGTCAGCTCGCGCGTCGGGTCAACCAACAGTTGCCGGATGAAGCGCGCCAGTTGCTCACGGCCGGGCACTATGACGATGTGTATTCGCTGCCGCTCAAGGGCGAACACGATCACAAGCTCGAGCGCCTGTTGCTTGAGGGACATGGCGACGGCCCACAAGGCTATCGCCATTATCTGAGCGTGCTGCGTGATCAGCGTCCACCCTTGGGTCGGCCACTCGAACATCCGGACTGGGTCATTTGGGCCCGCGAAGTCTTGCAGGCGTTCGACACCTTCCAGTTGCTGTGTGCCGTGCGCAAAGGGCCGTGGGGCGTCGAAGGTCTGAATCAACGGATCACCGCCGCGCTGCTCAAAGCACGTCTGATCGAAAACGATCAGCAATGGTACGAAGGACGGCCAGTGCTGATGACTCGCAATGATTATGGTCTGGGCTTGATGAACGGCGACATCGGCATCGCCCTCAAACTGCCCGAGCGCGAAGGACCCGACGCCGGCAAACCGGTGTTGCGCGTGGCGTTCCCGCGTAACGATGGTCAGGGCGGCGTGCGCTTCGTATTGCCGAGCCGGCTCAATGACGTCGAAACCGTCTACGCGATGACGGTGCACAAATCCCAAGGCTCGGAGTTTGCCCATACGGCGCTGATTCTGCCCGATGCCTTGAATCCGGTGCTGACCAAAGAATTGATCTACACCGGTATCACCCGGGCCAAGCATTGGTTCACCTTGATCGAATCCCGAGCGGGCGTGTTTGAAGAAGCGGTGCAGCGCAAGGTCAAGCGCCTGAGCGGGTTGATGCTGGAACTGGAAGAGGGGACCGTGCCTGTGAGGTGAAAATCCCGACGATTGACGGCGTTTACTGACCGACCGGTCAGAGGTCGCTGTCTCGCTGACGTTTCAGCGCTGTGCTATCGTTGCGGCATCATTTCGCTACGATCCAAGAGAATCCCTGCATGAAGGTGTCTGTCTGGGCGACAGGGCGCGTAGTTGTCTGCAAGCACGCGTTGCTTGTTGCTCTGCTCTGGATGTTGACGGGCGCGGCTGTCGCGCAGCCGCAGGCGCCGACGGGCATGGCCGAGCAACGGGCCAAATCTGTCACGCAGGTTGTTCTTGGCATTCTCAGTTACGCGCGCTGGCCGGTGGAACCGGCGCAATTGCGCCTGTGCATCGTTGGTCCGACCGAATACACCGACGATCTGGTCAAAGGCACCACGCAAGCCACCGGCCGGCCTGTCACCGTACGTCGCCTGCTGGCCGACAACCCGGCGATCGTCAGCGAATGCGATGCGGTGTACATCGGCAAACTCACCGCGGATGAACGCACTCGCTTGTTCGCTTCGCTGATCGGTCACCCGGTGCTGAGCATCAGCGAAGGTGGCGATCAATGCACCGTCGGCAGCCTGTTCTGTCTGCGCGTTGGCGATGATCAGGTGTCCTTCGAGGTCAATCTCGACTCCGTTGCCCGCAGTGGCGTGCGCATTCACCCCAGCGTGCTGCAATTGTCGCGTCGTAAACCGGCGGCGCCATGAACCTGTTCAGATCGAATAGCCGCCCAACGCTGGGCTCGGTCATTGGCCGAGGGCATTTGACGGTCGCGCTGGTGGGCGTGGCGATGGCCAGCGTTTCGCTGACGTTGCTCGGCGTACTGGCTTTACGGGTGTACGCCGATCACAACCTGCACTTGATCGCCCGTTCGATCAGCTACACCGTGGAAGCCGCGGTGGTGTTCAACGACAAGACCGCCGCCAACGAATCGCTGGCGCTGATTGCTTCCACCGAAGAGGTCGCTGAAGCCCAGGTGCTGGACATTCAGGGACAACTGCTCGCGCATTGGCAACGTCCGGAAAACGGTTTGTTCTCTGAGCTGGAAATGCAGATCACCCGCGCCATCCTGGAAAAACCCATCAGCCTGCCGATTGAGCATCAGGACCGTGAAATCGGTCGTGTACTGCTCACCGGACATGGTGGCAGCCTGATGCGCTTTCTGCTCAGCGGTCTGGCGGGGATCATCCTCTGTACCGCGATCAGCGCCTGGGTTGCGCTTCATCTGGCGCGCCGCCAGTTACGCGCGATCACCGGTCCTCTGCGCAGTCTGGCCAATGTGGCTCACGCCGCACGCAGCGAACGAGCGCTGGACCGCCGCGTGCCGCCGGCACAGATCGCCGAACTCGACAATCTCGGCAATGACTTCAACGCCTTGCTCGATGAGCTGGAGTCCTGGCAAACCCATCTACAGAACGAAAACGAAACCCTCGCTCACCAGGCCAGCCACGACAGCCTTACCGGTCTGCCGAATCGTGCTTTTTTCGAAGGACGCTTGATCCGCGCGTTGCGTAATGCCGGCAAACACGATGAGCGCGTTGCCGTGTTGTTTCTCGACAGCGACCGCTTCAAAGGCATCAACGACAACTTCGGCCACGCTGCGGGTGATGCGGTGCTGGTGGCGGTGGCCAATCGCGTTCGTGCGCAGTTGCGTGAAGAGGATCTGGTGGCGCGGCTGGGCGGTGACGAGTTCGCCGTTCTGCTCACGCCGCTGCACAAGGTCGAAGATGCCGAGACCATTGCCGACAAGATCCTCGCCAGCATGGACATGCCCATCGCGCTGCCGGGCGACACCAGTGTGGTGACCTCGCTCAGTATTGGCATTGCGGTTTTCCCTGATCATGGTGCCACGCCCGGGGCCTTGCTCGACGCCGCCGATGCGGCGATGTATCAAGCCAAGCGTCTGTCGCGCGGCGCCCAATTCACGGCCGGGGCGGAACACCCGGTCGATTCCGTTCAAACCAGGAGCTGACTGTCGTGTTCACACTGTCCATTCGATCTTTTTACGCGGCGCTGTTGATGGCCGTACTGGCTCTGACCGGTTGCCAGACCGCACCGCAAAAAGGCCTGACCCCGGCGCAAGTCGCGGTACTCAAACAACAGGGTTTTGAACTGACCGACGAGGGTTGGGAGTTTGGCCTGTCTGGCAAAGTACTGTTCGGTAGCGACGTGGAAAGCCTGAACCCGCAAAGCACCGAGATCGTCGAACGCATCGGCAAGGCCCTGCTGGCTGTTGGCATCGAGCGCGTGCGGGTCGATGGTCATACCGACGCATCGGGCAAGGAAACCTACAATCAGCAACTATCGCTGCGTCGTGCGAAAAGTGTCGCCAACGTGCTGGGCACAGTCGGCATGAAGCAAGAGAACATCCAGCTGCAGGGCCTGGGCAGCAAAGAGCCGGTGGCGTCCAACGATACGACGGCCGGTCGCACGGAAAACCGCCGTGTCGCGATTGTGGTCAGCGCCGATTAGTCGGCGAATTGCATGTCGCGGGTCTTGCCCATCAACAGATCCTGATTACGCTCAGTCACCTCACGGATGTAATCCCACAACAAGGTGATCCGCTTCAATTTGCGCAGATCCTCCCGGCAGTACATCCAGAACTGCCGGGTAATATCGATTTCCTCCGGTAACACCGGCAGCAGGCGCGGGTCCTGTGCGGCGAGGAAGCACGGCAGAATCGCCAGCGAGCGCCCTTGCTGCGCTGCAACGAACTGCGCGATCACGCTGGTGCTGCGCAAGTTGGCGCTGGCGCCGGGCAACACGTTCGCCAGGTACAGCAGCTCCGAGCTGAACGCCAGATCATCCACATAACTGATGAATTGATGCTTGCTCAAGTCTGCCGGGCGGCGGATCGGTGGGTGTTGGTCCAGATAGTCCTGGGTCGCGTAGAGCTGCAAGCGGTAGTCGCAGAGTTTGCAGCACACGTACGGCCCATGCTCCGGGCGTTCCAGCGCAATGACGATGTCGGCCTCGCGCTTGGACAGGCTGATGAAGTGTGGCAGCGGCAGGATGTCCACCGAGATGGCCGGGTAGGCGTCGACGAAATGGCTCAGCTGCGGCGTGATGAAAAAACTGCCGAAGCCTTCCGTGCAACCCATGCGCACATGCCCGGACAACGCCACGCCGGAGCCTGACACCTGCTCGCAAGCCATGTGCAATGTGCTCTCAATCGACTCGGCATAACCGAGCAAACGCTGACCTTCGGTGGTCAGGACGAAGCCGCTGGTCCGCGACTTCTCGAACAGCAAAGTCCCCAATGCCGCCTCCAACGAACTGATCCGCCGCGACACCGTGGTGTAGTCGACAGCCAGCCGTTTGGCAGCAGTGCTGGCCTTGCGGGTGCGGGCGACTTCGAGGAAAAACTTGAGGTCGTCCCAGTTCAGCGAGCCTAGAGAGGTGATGTTTTTTTGCATGATGGACGGGCTTATATGTGCGTTCTTATTAGAAGTTTGCACATCTATACTCCAAAAACAGTCCGACAACCAATTCGTGACACACGCCTCATCTCAAGGCGAACCTTTCGCCTTGGCTCCTACGATAAAAACAAGTTTCGGAGACCAGCATGAACGCATCGCTTACGCCCAACGAAACCACCGTCCAGAAGGTCAAACTGCTGATCAATGGCGAATGGGTCGAGTCGCAGACCACCGAATGGCACGACATCGTCAACCCGGCGACCCAGCAAGTGCTGGCCAAAGTGCCGTTTGCCACCGCAGCTGAAGTCGATGCCGCCGTAAGCGCCGCTCAGCGCGCCTTCCAGACCTGGAAACTGACCCCGATCGGCGCGCGCATGCGCATCATGCTCAAGCTGCAAGCGCTGATTCGCGAACACTCCAAACGCATCGCTGTCGTCCTGAGCGCCGAGCAAGGCAAAACCATTGCCGACGCCGAGGGCGATATTTTCCGTGGCCTGGAAGTGGTCGAGCACGCCTGCTCCATCGGCAGCCTGCAAATGGGCGAGTTCGCCGAGAACGTCGCCGGCGGTGTTGATACTTACACGCTGCGTCAGCCGATCGGCGTGTGCGCTGGCATCACGCCGTTCAACTTCCCGGCGATGATTCCGCTGTGGATGTTCCCGATGGCCATCGCCTGCGGCAACACCTTCGTCTTGAAGCCTTCGGAACAGGATCCGCTGTCGACCATGTTGCTGGTCGAGTTGGCAATCGAGGCCGGCGTTCCGTCCGGTGTGTTGAACGTGGTCCACGGCGGTAAAGACGTGGTCGATGGCCTGTGCACGCACAAAGACATCAAAGCCGTGTCCTTCGTCGGTTCGACCGCTGTCGGCACTCACGTTTACGACCTGGCGGGCAAGCACGGCAAGCGCGTGCAATCGATGATGGGCGCGAAGAACCACGCCGTGGTGCTGGCCGATGCCAACCGCGAGCAAGCGCTGAATGCCTTGGTCGGCGCCGGTTTCGGTGCGGCCGGGCAACGTTGCATGGCCACCTCCGTGGTAGTGCTGGTCGGCGCGGCGAAGCAATGGCTGCCGGATCTGAAAGCGCTGGCGCAGAAACTCACCGTCAACGCCGGCAATGAGCCGGGCACCGATGTCGGCCCGGTGATCTCGAAGAAAGCCAAAGCACGAATTCTCGATCTGATCGAAAGCGGTATCAAGGAAGGCGCCAAGCTGGAACTGGACGGTCGCGACATCAAGGTGCCGGGTTACGAGCAAGGCAACTTTGTCGGCCCGACCCTGTTCTCGGGCGTGACCACCGACATGCAGATCTACACCCAGGAAATCTTCGGCCCGGTGCTGGTGGTGCTGGAAGTCGACACCCTTGATCAGGCGATTGCGCTGGTCAACGCCAACCCGTTCGGCAACGGCACGGGCCTGTTCACCCAGAGCGGTGCGGCGGCGCGTAAATTCCAGACTGAAATCGACGTCGGCCAGGTCGGCATCAACATCCCGATTCCAGTGCCGGTACCGTTCTTCAGTTTCACCGGTTCGCGCGGTTCGAAACTCGGCGACCTCGGCCCGTACGGCAAGCAAGTGGTGCAGTTCTACACGCAGACCAAAACGGTCACCGCGCGCTGGTTCGATGACGACAGCGTCAACGACGGCGTGAACACCACCATCAACCTGCGCTGAGGAATCGACCATGAAAATCGCATTTATCGGTCTTGGCAACATGGGCGCACCAATGGCGCGTAACCTGATCAAGGCCGGCCACTCGCTGAGTCTGGTCGACCTGAACAAAACCGTGCTGGCGGAACTGGAGCAACTGGGCGGCAGCATTCGTGCCTCGGCCCGCGAAGCCGCTGAGGACGCTGAACTGGTCATCACCATGCTACCGGCGGCGGTGCATGTGCGCAGTGTCTGGCTCGGTGATGACGGTGTGCTGGCTGGCATTCGCCAAAGTGTGCCAGCGGTGGATTGCAGCACCATCGATCCGCAGACTGCCCGTGACGTAGCGGCCGCTGCGGCAAAACAGGGTGTGGCCATGGCCGACGCGCCAGTGTCCGGTGGCACCGGCGGTGCGACCGCCGGCACGTTGACCTTCATGGTTGGCGCCACGCCAGAACTGTTCGCCACGCTGCAACCGGTGCTGGCACAGATGGGCCGCAACATCGTGCATTGCGGTGAAGTTGGCACCGGGCAGATCGCCAAGATCTGCAACAACCTGCTGCTGGCGATTTCGATGGTCGGCGTCAGCGAGGCGATGGCGCTGGGCGATGCGCTGGGCATCGACACCTCGGTGCTGGCCGGGATCATCAACAGTTCGACCGGGCGTTGCTGGAGTTCGGAGATGTACAACCCGTGGCCGGGAATTGTTGAAACCGCGCCGGCCTCGCGTGGATATACCGGTGGATTCGGTGCGGAACTGATGCTCAAGGATTTGGGGCTGGCGACCGAAGCGGCGCGTCAGGCGCATCAGCCGGTGGTTCTGGGCGCAGTGGCGCAGCAGTTGTATCAGGCGATGAGTCAGCGTGGGGATGGCGGGAAAGACTTCTCGGCGATCATCAACAGCTATCGCAAGCCTGCAATAGACGGGCAGCGCTGAACAAACTGTGGGAGCGAGCCTGCTCGCGATGACGGCGGTCGCTTCAACGCGGAGGTGACTGACCGTCCGCTTTCGCGAACAGGCTAGCTGCCACAGGGGACTTTTGTGTAACAGACATTGTTTGCCGGGACATCACGTCGGGTGATCTCCCGGTTTTTTTGCATCAGGCAAACACGAAATATTTGCGCACGGTCTCAACCACTTCCCACGTGCCTTTCATGCCCGGCTCAACCACGAAGATGTCGCCGGCACGCAGGTGAATCGGCTCCATGCCGTCCGGGGTGATCACGCAGTAGCCTTCCTGGAAATGGCAGTACTCCCACTTCACATAATCGACGCGCCACTTGCCCGGTGTGCAGATCCATGTGCCCATGATCTTGCTGCCGTCTTCGCTGGTGTAGGCGTTGAGGTTGACGGTGTGCGGGTCGCCTTCGAGTTTTTCCCATTTGCAGGCGTCGAGTACCGGCAGCGGATGGGTGTCGCGTAGAACGGTGATAGGGGCAGTCATGTGTCGGCTCCAGACAAGGCGATCAAACGGAAGCTGCACCCTATAGCGCCGTGCTTTTGCCCAGATGTCTGTGCTCGACATGCAGATATCCAGAAACGCTGCCAGCGTCTACGGATGGAGACGTAAACCTTCCAGCAAAATCAATTAACGGCAGTACTGATCTAAAACAAAGGTTATGAAGTTATAACTATTTTACTTGTCTGGTTTTTACTTTTAGTACGTCTGTTCCGTTGCGTCCTTAGTTGCTTTCGATAGTCGGCCTGCCTGATACCGCGGGCGCCCCACCTTACCCCGTCTTTGTTAAGTAAATAAGTCGTTCATCGCACCAAGGAGGTGCGGTGTCAGTAGGGTTATGCAGACTTTTTTCGAGTTGTAAAAAAACCTTGAATAGTTCGTTGACTCTCCCCTTAAGGGCAGAGTTTAGATTTCCGCCGCGTGAGAAGTTGCTGTGGGAAAAGTTACTTTTCATAAGTCGAATTCATGAAGTAGTCACGACATATAGGGAGATAGAAATGAATAATCCATTGGACTTGGAACATGTCGTTGCCAGCACTCGCGAAATCCTCGCACAGCTGTTGGTGATGGATGCGAATGACATCGAAGAAAACAGCAGCATTGTCGAAGACCTCGGTGCCGATTCCCTGGACATCGTCGACCTGAGCTTCCAGCTGGGCCGTCAATATGGCTGCACACTGCCGAAAACCAGCGTGCTGGATCATGCGGTGGCGGTTTGCGGTGATGCCAGCGAGTTTCTCGCCAGCGGTCGCATTACCGAAAGCGGCAAAGCCCTGCTTGAGCAAAGCCTGAGCGCCTACACCCCGGATCAACTGAAGGCGGGCATGCAACCGGCTCAAGTGTTCGCCGCGACCACCGTGCGCAACTGGGCCAACCAGTGCCGCAATCTTTTCAACTACCTGCCGGCGACCTGCCCGGATTGCAACGCTCACCAGGCGGTTCTGAACGAGCGCCAACAAGTGGTCTGCGGCGCGTGCAGTGCGCGTCTGGTGCCGGCGGATGGCGATGAAGTGTCCCGTCAATTGGTTGAGCAGTTTGTTACCACTCACGCCAAAGAAGCGGTGTAGGAGTTCTCATGCGGGCACGAGAAGTCTATGTGAGCGGGTTCGGTTTGGTGGCGCCGATGGCGCTGGACGCTGCCACGTTGTTCGAGCGGATTTGCCGGAAGCAATCCTGTGTCCGCGAACATCCTCGGTTCAAGGCGCTGGGATTCAACAACAGCGCCGCCGGATTTATCGACGATACGCAGTGGCAGCGCATCGCGGCCGGTTTCGGCGGCAACGCGGCGCTGCACCCACGGCAAAGTGTGCTGGCCGAGTACGTCGCCCGGCAGGCGCTGGAGCACGCCGGCCTGACGCCGGCAGACTTTGCCCACAGTCGCAGCGGTCTGTTTCTGGGCGCCAACAAGTACTGTGCCGACAGCCACGATCTGCAGCGGCTCAGCCGTTGCATGGATGAGGCCGGACGGGTCGACCTCGACCGTCTGCTGGACAGTCCGGCAGCGTCCAGTGCGACCTTCATCCGGCGGGTCGATCAACAGACGCAGCATCTGGCTGATCGGCTCGGCATCCGCGATCACATCTCGACCCATTCCGATGCCTGTGCCGCCGGCACCATGGCCATCGGCAGTGCTTACCGGGCCATCGAGCGCGGTGAGATCGATTTGGCCATTTGTGGTGCCGTCGAGTTGATGGCCAACGAATTGCCCTACTACATGTTCAACAGCCTCGGCGCGCTCTGTCAGGCCGACTTGCCGGCGAGCGAACAAAGCCGCCCGTTCATGCCCGACCGTAGCGGTTTTGTCCTCAGCGAGGGCTCGGCGATGGTCGTTCTCGAATCCGCGGAACACGCCAAACGACGCAAGGCTGCGCCACTGGGCCAGGTGCTCGGTTATGCGAATGTCTGCGAGGCGCAGAAAATGACCTCCAGCAGCCGCGATGGCAGCAAATACGAGGAATGCATGGAAGCCGCAATCGAAGACGCCGGGCTGCTGCGCAGTGCCGTGCAACACGTCAACACCCACGGCACCTCCACCCAGGCCAATGACAGTTGTGAAGCGCTGGCCTTGCAGCGGTTGTTTGGCGGCTGCCAGGACTTCATGACCTTCACCGCCAACAAGTCCGCCATCGGTCATTCACTGGCAGGCAGTGGCGCGATCGAAGCGGTGCTGTCGCTGATGAGCCTGCGTGACGGTGTGCTGTTGCCCACCCTGAATTACGACCCCGAGCTTGCCGAATACCCTTCGCTGAAGTTCTTGAGTGAGCCGGTGCGACAGCCGATCAGCGTGGTGATGTCCAACTCGTTCGGCTTCGGCGGCATCAACAGCTCGCTGGTTCTGGGGAGGGCATGACATGAACCGAGCTATCTATCTCAATGCTGCTGCGGTGCTGAATGTGGCGGGCAGTGAATGCGCTGACTTGCTCGGCACGCCCTGCGCGGCGCAACCGCTGGCATTTGATGCTCAGCGTCAGGCATTTGCATTGCCGACACCGCGACTGGCCAGTGACCTGTTTGATCGCAAGATCCAGCGCAGCGTCGAACCGCAGGGCTTGCGCCTGTTGCATTGCGCCGCACGGTTGGCGCCAGCACTGGCGGCGCTGCAATTGCCCGCGCCACGCATTGCCCTGACAGCGGCCATTCCCGAAGTCGATGCGCCGAGTCCTTGCTGGGATGCGGTGCAGGCGATCATCGAACAGCCGCACAAACAACTCAGCCAATTGTTGGCCAACACACCGCCCCTGCATGCGCTGACCCTGCTCAACAGCAGCGTGATGGCGTATGTGGCTGAAGCGCTCAATTGTCACGGGCCGATGGGCGGATTTTGTTCCCAGGACAACGCCGGGCTGGATGCGCTGATCGAAGCTTGCCAGCAGATTGGCGAGCGACATGCCGACGCCGCGTTGGTGGTCAGCAGCAGCCCGAACCTGACCCCGGCCCTGTACCTGCGCGAGCCCGATCAGACGAGCGAAGCGATTTTCGGTGAGGGCGCCGCCGCGCTGTTGCTGGCGTCGACACCACCGCCGGGTGCGGCACACGTCGTGCGCATTGCCGGGTTTGCCCGTGGTTACAGCACCGATCCACAGCGGTCTGTGGCGGTGGGGCGGCGCGTCATCGACCAGGTCCTGAGCGTCGAGAAACTGCGGGTCGGCGACGTCGAGCATATCGTCGGCAATTGCGCTGACGGGCAAGTGATGAAGTTGCTCGAAGCTTTCCCGCGCGAGATTCGCAGCACTCGCGCCATGACCGGTGAACTGGGCGCCAGCGGTTTGCTGACAGAGATCGCACTGACCTTGCACCTCAGTCGTGAAGTCGCGGCGACGCCGGGCTACACGTTGCTTGTCAGCCACACTCGCGCCGGTCACTGGGGCGCATTGCTGTTGGCCAGTGAAACCATGGAGAAGCACGCATGAGTGCGACACGGATTGTGATCACCGGCATGGGCGCCGTCACCGGTTTCGGTTTCGAATGGCAGACCCTCTGGGAAAAAATGCTCGGCGCCGAACATTGCGTGCGGCCATGGCAGCCGGACGACTTGCAAGAGGCGTCGTTCGCGGTGCGTTATGCCGCGCCTGTCGACATGCGCCTGTTGCCGGAAAAACTGCAAAGCCATCCGGCCTGGACGATGCCGCTGGAAAAGCGCAGCCGGTTTGGCTGGGTGGCTGCCACGCAGGCCGTCGGTGACAGCGGCTTGCAGCCAGAACAGTTGCGTGGCGCGGCGGTGCTGTGTGCCTCGGGAGCACCGCAGCATATGCTCGCCGACATGCTGCTGAGCGAAGCCCCGAATGGCGGCACCCCGAGCTGGTCATACCTGATGCCGCGGGCCGGGCAAGTGAATGCCGACGGCTCGCTGCGTCAGAGCAACGATCGTCTGGCGCGGGTAATCGCCGACGACCTGGGCTGTGAAGGGCCGGTGATCAACATCAGCAGTGCCTGTGCCGGCGCTTCGCAAGCCATTGGCAATGCCTTTCAGATGATTCGTCGCGGCGAAGTCAGCGTAGCGCTGGCGGGGGGCGCCGACTCGGTGCTCAATCTCGACACCATGGCTGCGTTGTATCTACTCGGTGCTGCGTCCGGCGAGCAGCGCTGGGGCGCGGATCTGTGTCGCCCGTTCGATCGTGATCGCAGCGGTCTGATTGCCGGCGAGGGCGGTGGTTTCGTCGTGCTGGAAAGCCTCGAACATGCCTTGGCTCGTGGCGCGACACCCTATGCCGAAGTGCTCGGTTTCGGCAGCAGCCTGGACGCTTATAAAGTCACTGCACCGCAACCCGAGGGACGTGGCGCGGCACTGGCGATGCAGGCCGCGCTCGACGACGCCGGGCTACGCCCGCAGCAGATCGATCTGATCAACGCCCACGGCACCTCGACACCGCTCAACGACGTTGCTGAAACCCTCGCGATCAAAAGTGTGTTCGCCGAACACAAGCATTATCAAGCCTTGGCTGTCAGCGCCAACAAATCACAGTTCGGTCACCTGATCGCAGCGGCCGGCGCACCCGAATGCATCGTCACCGCATTGGCCTGCCTGAACGATCTGGTCACACCCACGGTGAACCTGCACGACGCCGACGAACAGTGTGATCTGGATTACTGCGCCGGTCAGGCCGTCAGTCGTCGAGTGGATTACGCACTGAGCAATTCCTTCGGTTTTGGCGGCCTCAACACCTCGCTGGCCCTTGGCAAATATCGGGAGCACGGACAATGAGCAATGCCTCTGCACGTATCGCCATCACCGGCAGCGGTTGTGTGTTGCCCACCGGCTGGGGCGTTGAGGGTTTCTGCTCGGCGGCCCGCGAAGGGCGTAGCGCGATCTCGCCCCTGAACTCGTCGTTGTTCCACAGCGAGCGGGTCACTGCATTCGGACACATCGCTGATCGAGATCATCAACGTAGCCGTCAGGACATTGCGCAAAACCTCCAGCGTTACTGCCCGCCGGCGGTGATCTGGGGCGTCAGTGCGGTGCGCCAGGCGCTGGCCGAGGCCGGGCTTGAACCGGGCCGCGACAACGTGCGTTTTGGTCTCTATTGCTGCCAGGGCGGTTACACCCATCCGTCGCTCGCGTCTTACGGCGAACTGTTGCACGAGTGTCAGACCGAGACCGGTGCCGACATGCAGCGTCTGGCCAAACGCGTGTTGCAGGAGCGCGCGCTCGATCCGTTTCTAGTCCTCAAAAGCCTCAGCAACGGTTTGCTCGGCGTCGTCAGTCTGGCCTTGAAGCTTGAGTGCGAATGCAACGCCTACATGCAAGGCGTGGCCGGCAATCTGGCGGCGCTACGCGAAGCCTGCGCCGCGCTGCAAAGCGGTCGAGTGGATGCGGCGATTGTGGTTGGCGCCGGCAGTGAACTGGATCCGCTGGCGCTGGCCGCACTGGCCGAGGCTGGCGTAATCAGCACCGATGCTTCGCAAAGCCTGCGCGCCTTCGATCGCCAGGGCAGTGGTGGTATTGCCGGCGAAGGTGCGGCGGCACTGGTGTTGCGCCGCGCCGATGATCTGCCGGCCGGGCCGCAAACCTGTCTGACCGCTCTGTTCGCACACCCGCGTCTGGATTCGCTGAACCTGCCGGACAAACAGGTGGATCTGCTGATCAGCAGCGCCACGGGCGATCCGCACAAGGATGCCGATCTGGCCCGCACGCTGGCGCGAACCGGCGCGGCGCACATCACCAGCAGCACACCGCTGACCGGCATTCTGAGTGGTGCACCGAGTCTGGTTGACCTGATCTTTGCCCGGCAGGCGTTGCAGGCGCAAAGCATCCCGCCGGTCAGCGGTCTGCAGCAACCGCTGGATGCGCATCTGCCGTTTGTGATCGGTGGGCCGCGCGATGCCGTGCTGCACGATTGCCTGGTGATCAACCGCGACGACAACGGTTTCAGTGCCGGTTACCAACTCGAATTTCACGCGGCCGACTGACCGTCGGCACGCAACGAAACGCAGCTGATTTTTTACTTAAGGGATAGAACTGTCATGGATTACCGCGATTACGTACGGCCGAAATTCGTAGAATTGATGCAGGCCCTGGGCCTCGAATGCCAAT
This sequence comes from Pseudomonas sp. MC6, assembly GCF_054790575.1. Classification (NCBI taxonomy): domain Bacteria; kingdom Pseudomonadati; phylum Pseudomonadota; class Gammaproteobacteria; order Pseudomonadales; family Pseudomonadaceae; genus Pseudomonas; species Pseudomonas sp. MC6. The sequence goes on along the minus strand of NZ_CP186504.1, from coordinate 4,207,989 downwards.
TCCACAGAGCGCTGGGCAGCAAACTGTTTTACCGCGACCGCCAGGGCGAAGAGGTGACCGTCACTGACTTCCTCGGCGGTTACGGCGCCGCGCTGTATGGCCACAACGATCCGCAATTTGTCGATCAACTCGTCGACCTGCTGCGTGCCGATGTGCCGTTCAACGCGCAGATGTCGGTGCGCGGTGCGGCGGGGCAGTTGGGGCGTGAACTCAGTGAAGCGTTCAATCGTGAACTGAACAACAGCGAACGCTACATCTCGACCTTCTCCAACAGTGGCGCCGAGTCGGTGGAAATCGCCGTCAAGCACGCCGAATACCGTCGTCAGAAAAACCTGCAGAAGCAATTCGACGAGCGTGATTTCGCCCTCGCCAGTCTGGTTGCCAGCGACAAGGCTTACGTCGAACTGGACATCGACGATCTCGATTTGCCCGCCGGTCTGCTACCGCAGAATCTGTCCTGCGTCACCGTGCGCCAAGTGGCCGAAGCGGTGCGTCAGCACAACCTGGCGCAACTGCATGTCGAGCCGGTGTTCCTCGCTGTGCGCGGCAGCTTCCACGGCAAACTGGTGAACACCGTTCAGTTGACCTATGGCAAGCAATACCGCAAACCGTTCGCCCGTTTCGGCCTCAACGTCGAGTTCATCGACCCGCAACAGCCACAGCAATTGCAGGAGCTGCCGGCCCGTCATATTCGTCACTGGCTGAGCCTGGAATGGAGCGGCGAAACCCTGCACGTGCGCCGTGAGGCGTTCAGCGCGATCACGGCGGTATTGCTCGAGCCGATTCAGGGCGAGGGCGGCATCAACGAGTTCGCCAATGAGTTTTATCTGGGCCTGCGGCGTCTGTGCAACGAGCAGCAATGCCCGCTGATCATCGATGAAGTGCAATCGGGTTTCGGCCGCACCGGCACCTTGCTCGGCGCCAGCCATTTCAACTTGCAGGGTGATTACTACTGCCTGTCGAAAGCCTTGGGCGGTGGCCTGATGAAAATCGCCGCGACGGTGATCCGCGCCAGCCACTACGAAAACGATTTCAGCTACATCCACAGTTCGACCTTTGCCGAAGATGACGCGTCCTGCCATATCGCCCTGTCGGCCCTGCGCCGTCTGTTCGAGAACGACAGCGCGATGCTCAAGGACGTGAACAAGAAGGGCGAATACCTCAAGGCTTCGCTGCTGGAACTCAAAGCGGCCTACCCGGACGTGATCGCCGACGTGCGTGGGCGCGGCTTGCTGCTGGGCTTCGAACTGCACGATCTGACCGGCACCAGCTCACTGGTTCAGGCTTCGGCGCAGTACAACGATGCGTTGGGCTACATCATTGCCGGCTACCTGCTGCAATTCGAATCCCTGCGCGTGGCGCCGTCGGGCAGCAACGCCAATGTGATCCGTCTGGAACCGCCGGTGTGCATCACCTTCGAAGAAATCGATGGCTTGATCGGCTCCCTGCAGAAAGTCTGCGACACGCTGCGCCGCCGTGATGCCTTCCCGCTGGCGGCCGGTGTGTGCGCCGACAGCATCGCTGACGTGCCAGCGCGCGAGGTCAGCTTCAAGGAGACTGAAACCCGCCCAAAGTCTGACGAGAACGTGCGCGTGGTGGCGCGCGTCGCGTTCATCAACCATCTGATTGATTCGGACATGCTCAGCGACGTCGATCCTTCACTGTCGACCCTGAGCGCTGAACAGAAACGCGAGTTCATCAAACGCATGGCCCCCGAGCGCCGTGCCGCGCCAATCGGCCCGGTACAGATTCGCTCGAAACTCGGCACCGCCGTGGAATTCACCCTGTACCCGCTGTGCATGGATTCCGATGCCATGGCGGCGTACATCGCCAGCGGCGATCTGCAAACCATCCGCGAAGAAGTTGGCAACCGCATCAAGGATGCCCGCGCAGATGGCTACACTGTCGCCGGGCTGGGCATGTACACCTCGATCGTCACCAACAACTGCCAAGCGCTGCAGATCCCCGACATGGCGCTGACTTCCGGCAATGCGCTGACCATCGGCATGGGCCTGGAAGCCATCGAACAGGGCTGCAAGCAGCAAGGCCTTGAGCTGGGCGAGCAGACCGCTGCAGTGGTCGGTGCCGCCGGCAATATTGCCTCGACCTACGCCTCGCTGCTGTCGACCAGTGTCGAGCACCTGATCCTCATCGGTAGCGGCCGCGACGGTTCCCTGCGTCGTCTGGAAAAAACCGCGCAACAGATTTACGCCGAAGCCGCCCGCGCGATTCTCAAGGGTGTCGCCGAACACGATCGCCTCGCCCGTCGCCTGCAGCAAATTGATGGAATCGATGGACTCTTGCAGGCCCACGGCAGCAGTGCCGATCTGGGGCTGCGCGTAGCGAAACTGGTCGAAGAACGCTTGGGCGCGAACGCCTTCATCACCGTCAGCAACGATCTTGATGTGCTGAAACAGGCACGCATCGTGCTCTGTGCGGCGAACGCACCGCAGCCGTTTCTCGGTGCCGAGCACTTCGCCGAAAACAGCGTGATCTGCGACATCGCCGTGCCGCTGAACGTTGACCAGAACCTCGCTAGCCAACGCTCCGACGTGCTCTACATGCACGGTGGCATCGTACAGACGCCGCTGGGCGATGGCCTGGTGAAAAACGTTCGCGCCTATCTCAAGCAAGGTCAGTTGTACGCGTGCATGGCCGAGTCGGTGCTGATGGGCCTGTCCGGGATGAAACAGCATTACTCCTACGGCGACATCAGCCGCGAGCAAGTGCAGCAGATTCGTGCACTGGCGGCGACTCATGGCTTCAGCCTCGCGCAGTTCAAAACCGACAACTCGCTCTAAGGAACGGTCATGCCGAATAAAGTAGCAGTGGTGACCGGTGGCAGTCGTGGCATCGGTCGGGCGATTGTCCTGGCTCTGGCCGGGGCGGGTTATCAGATCGCGTTCAGTTACGTGCGCGATGAAGTCGCGGCAATGACCTTGCGCGATGAGGTTCAGGCGTCGGGGATCGATTGCCTGGCGTTGCAGTGCGATGTCAGCAGCGGCGACAGCATCAAGGCGTTTTTTGAGCGGGTCGATCAGCATTTTCAGCGTATCGATCTGTTGGTCAACAACGCCGGCATCACCCGCGATGGTTTGCTCGCGACGATGTCGGCGCGCGACCTGGTCGAGGTGATCCAGACCAACCTGATCGGCACGATGCTGTGCTGCCAGCAGGTGGTGCCGGGCATGTTGCGCCAGCGCAGCGGTTGCATCGTCAACATCAGTTCGGTGGCGGCGCAGAAGCCCGGTAAAGGGCAGAGCAACTATGCGGCCGCCAAGGGCGGGGTCGAATCGTTGACCCGTGCCTTGGCGGTGGAGCTGGCGCCGCGCAACATTCGCGTCAACGCGGTCGCACCGGGCATCGTCAAGACCGAGATGAGTACGGCGCTGATCGGCAGTCAGGAGGAGGAAATTCAGTCGCGTCTGCTGATCAAGCGCTACGCGGAACCGGAAGAAATTGCCGAAGCGGTGCTGTACCTCGCCGATCGCGGTTTGTACCTGACCGGGGAGGTCCTGTCGGTTAACGGCGGGTTGAAAATGCCATGAGCCGGACCATTCTGATCACCGGTGCGGCGAAAGGCATCGGCCGTGCAGTCGCCGAGAATTTTGCCGCCGAGGCTGGCAATCGGCTGATTCTGCTGGATCTCGATCTGGCCGAACTGCAGCGCTGGGTCGACGAGCAGCAGGAGCAGATCAAGGCGCGAGTCGAAACCCATGCAGCAAACATTGCCGACCTGCCGGCCATGGAGGCGTTGTTCAAAACCCTTGGTTCGCAAGTCGAATACGTCGATGTGCTGGTCAACAGTGCAGGTATCTGCAACGAGAACGAACCGGAGGATCTGCACAACTGGCACAAGGTGATTTCGGTCAACCTCAATGGCACGTTCTACGTGACCTCGTTGTGTCTGGCGCTGATGCCCGACCGTGGGCGGATCATCAATATGTCGTCGATCCTCGGCCGTGCCGGCAAGGTGCGCAACACCGCGTACTGCGCCTCCAAGCACGGCATCGTTGGCATGACCAAGGCGCTGGCGCTGGATCTCGCTTCGCGGCAGATCACCGTCAACGCGATTCTGCCTGCTTGGATCGATACGCCGATGTTGCAGGGTGAACTGGCGACGCAAGCGGCGATTGCCGGGCTGACCCAGGAACAGATCGTGCGCAACGCGAAGAAGAAACTGCCGATGCGCCGTTTCATCCAGAGCGAAGAAGTGGCGGCGATGGTGCGTTACCTCGCCAGCGCCGAGGCTGGCGGGGTGACCGCGCAGAGTCTGGTGATCGATGGCGGTGTCGGGTTGGGAATGTAGCGATGCCTCGATTTCACAACAGTCACATCGTGGGTGCGGTGTGGGCGTGCATGGCTGCGCCCGCCGCGATGGCCGAATTTACTGTCGATGATCTCAAGCCCGATTACGCCGACGGTGAAGTCGGCGTGGCCACGGCCATGCGTCTGCATGGCGACGATCAGGTCACGCAAAAAGCCGTGTATTTCAAGGCCAACCTGGAAGACAACTGGGAGGGCGGTTACTACAAGGCCAAGGGCCGCGTGCGTTATGACGCGCGCTATGACGGCAACAATCCGTACAGCGAGCGGGCGCGGGACAAGTACCGTTTCGACGCCGATTGGCGGCACCTCTACGTCGGCCATTCGTTGGGTGACGGCGAAGTGACGGTGGGCTGGCAGCAGGTGGTCTGGGGTCGCGCGGATGAATTGCGCGTGCTCGATCAGATCAACCCGCTGGACTATCGCGATGGTCTGACGCCGCTGCTCGAAGACAGCCGCATCGCCGTGCCCATGGTGCGTTTTGCGCAACCGGTGGGCGAGTGGGAACTGGAGGCGTTGTGGATCACTGACTTTGTGAAAAACCGGGCGCCGGTTGAGGGCAGTGAATTTGCCGCGCCACTGTTTGCTACGCCGGACCCGCAGTATTTCCTGCTCGACTCCAAGCCCGGCTATGACGGCGACAAAGGCTATTCCTATGGCCTGAGCGCCAACGGCCGGATCGGCGCGGTGGACACCAGTTTTGTTGCCTTGAGCGCCCGTCAGCAAGACCCGGTGTACGCCGTCGAAGGCCTCGCCGATGACGGTCGCACGCGGCTGGAGCGGCAATTTCCCCGTTACACCATGGGCGGTGCCGGGCTGGCGATCGACGCCGGGCACAGCATCGTGGTGCGCAGCGAGGTGGCGTATTTCGACAACTGGCGCGTGACCAATCCGACCCGCGCCTACGGTGCCGACAGTACGCCGATGGTCAAGTCGCTGCTGGGTGTCGACTACCTGTTGCGCGACTGGCTGATCTCCGCGCAGTGGCAGGAGCAGGTGTTACTCGACTGGCAGGACGGCATGTTGCAGGACAAATACGAACCGCTGTTCACCCTGTCGGCCGAAGGCACCCATTGGCAGGACCGCCTCAAGAGTCGTCTGGTGGTCGCTGGATCACCGCCGTTTCAGGACGACGCCTTGCTGCAAGGCATCTTCACCTACAAACCGGTCGACTACATCAAGCTCGGGCTGGAAGTGGATGTGTTCTTCGGCAAGCCCGAGAAGACTTTCGGCGAGTACAGCAAGCGCGATCAAGTGCGGCTGTCGGCCGGTTATCTGTTCTGACCCATCACGCCTGCCGCTCTCGCGCGCAGGTGCATTCATCCAACGAAAAGGAAGTTGTTATGTTGCCGTTTTTGAAAAGTCTGACAGCCGCCGCACTGATCCTCGGCAGCGCCTGCGCCAGTGCCGCCGAGGCCGGCAATGCCGATGAGATCATCCGTCAGGTGCGCGATCGCAATGACGGGAACAGCTTCATGTCCCAGGTTTCGCTGATCCTGCATGACAAGAAAGGCAATACCCGCGTTCGCGAGTTCACCTACCTGCAAAAGGATTACCCGGACAGCGACAAATTCAGCATGTACTTTTCCGCGCCGACTGACGTGCGTGACGTGGCCTTCCACATCGAAAACCCGCACGAACCCCTCGGCCTGGAAGACAGCCAGTGGATGTACCTGCCAGTCAGCCGTCAGACCCGCCGCATCTCCACCACCGACAAGCGTGGCTCGTTCATGGGCAGTGAGTACTCGTACGCCGATCTGGACAAGATCCGCGTCAAGGACTACTCGCAGAAACTCGTCGGCGAAGAACAGATCAAGGGCCGCGACTGCTACGTGATCGAGCGCGAACCGGCGTCCCCCGAAGTGCTGGCGAAGACCGGTTACAACAAGCTGAAGGTGTGGATCGACAAGCAGAATTTCCTGGTCATGCGTCAGGATTTCTTCGACGTCAAAGGTGTGCTGATCAAGCAGATGCGCACGCAGAAAGTCGCGACCATCGACTCGATCGACAGCATTGTGCTCAGCGAAACCGAGCACTTCATCGACGGCACGCGTTCGGAAATGCGCTTCAACCAGTTGCAGTACAACGTCTCGCTGGAAGATCGCCTGTTCACCCAGACCGCCATCAAGCGCGGGCTGAAAACCGGTGACCTGCCGGAATTTGCCGTGTCTGCCCGCTAAGCGCCGACCCCGACGACCTGGAAACGCATGATCATGGAAAGATATCTGAATTTCGTTGAGCGCTATGCGCGGGCGATTGTTTTCCTGCTGGTGGCGATTACCGCGTATTTCACTTATACGCTGGGCGCGCTGGTGTCCGACACCAACCCTTATCTGCTCAAGGAAAGCCACCCGGCGCGCAAGACCATCATCGATTTGCAGGGTGAATTCACCGGCACGTTCGACTCGGTCATGGTGGCGCTGAACAACCCGCAAACGGTGTTCAACAAAAACACGCTCAACGCGCTGTTTTCGATGTCGCAGTCGGTGCGCAAGATGATTCTGGCCAACGATGCCGACAAGGATCAGTTGGCGCAAATCGTCGCCCGGCACCCGGACGACAGCCGTGCGCAGTTGTTGACCCGGGACATTCTCGAGGGTGGTTTTTCGCAGAACGATTACGCCAACGCCAAGGCCTTGCGTGATCATGCCCAGAGTCAAAACTGGGATTCCCATGATCAGCTGTTCCTGACCTTTCTCGCCGAGCGGATCAACCCGATCCGCGAAATGGCCTCGATGGGCGACCTGGAAAACATCGTCCTGACCGACGACGGCGAGCTGTTGATCCACAAAACCCTGAATGCCTATGACATGGACCCGGCGCTGGTCGAGTCGCAGATCATGGGCAACGAGTTGATGGTCGACGGGGTGGTGTCCAAGGACAAAAAGGTCGCGATGCTGGTGGCTGAGCTCGGCACCAAGCAGGACGACGCTCAGGCGCAACTGCGGGCTTATCAGATCGTGCGCGGCATCGTCGCGCAATATCAGGCCGAGCACCCGGAGTACAAGGACGAAATCTTCATTGCCGGCATGCCGATCTTCATCGCCGCGCAACAGGAGATCATCGATCACGACCTGGCCGTGCTGTTTCCGATCGTGTTTCTGTTGATTACCTTGCTGCTGATCTTCTTCTTCCGCAAACCGCTGGGCGTGCTGCTGCCGCTGTTCAATATTCTGTTCTGCACCATCTGGACCTTGGGCCTGATGGCGCTTTTGCGGGTGCCGTTTGACCTGTTGACCAGTGTGCTGCCGGTGTTCCTGTTCACCATCTGCTGCTCGGATGCGATCCACGTGATGGCTGAATATTACGAGCAGAAAAACGCTGGCAAGAGCAATCGCGAGGCCAACCGCGAAACCCAGCGCTTGATGGTGGTGCCGGTGGTGTTGACGACCGTGACGACCATCGCCACGTTCATGATTTCCACCACCAACAACATTGTCAGCATCCGTAATTTCGGTGTGTTCATGTCGATCGGCCTGACCGCGGCGCTGATCATTTCGCTGTTGCTGATTCCGGCGTGGATTTCCATCTGGGGCAAGGATCAGCCGCAGCAGGCCAAGGCAGTGGTGCACCAGGACTCGATCATCTCGCGGTATCTGGTGGCGTTCTGTGCCTGGATGATCCGCTTTCGCAAACCGATCCTGATGGTCATTCTGCCGCTGTTGGCGCTGGCCACCGTGTTCACCTTCCGCGTCGATATCGAAGACTCCGGCATCGCTTACTTCAAGCCGGAAAGCCACATCCGCGTGTCCGATCAGTTCATCAACCACGCCAAAGTAGCGGGCACGGCGCCGGGCTGGATCGCGATCGACAGCAAAGAACCACGCGGCGTGCTGACCACCGAAGTGGTGCAGTTCATCGACAAGCTCGACCACTTCATCAAACAGCAACCGAACGTCAGTTACGGCTACTCGCTGGCCACTTACGTCAAGCGCATGAACCTGGTGCTCAACGACATGAACCCGGAGTATCTGCGGGTGCCGAATGCCGTTGAGAAGGTCTCGTCGGTCAATGACGACGGGCAGGTCGAGCAGTTTGAAGTGCCGGGCAATTCGCTGATCGAGCAACACGTGATGCTGTTCGAAAACGGTGGCGGTTCGGACCTGAACAACGTGCTCAACGCCGATTTCTCCAAGGCCTTGACCCTGTACACCATGACCTCGTCGGTCGCCAGCGACTATCAGGGCATGCTCGACCGCCTCGATGCCTGGTTGCTGGTCAACAAACCGGCCAACCTGGAGGTGACCCACGCGGGCACGCCGTTGATCTGGACCGGGGTGTTGCAGGAAATCACTCAAGGCCAGGTGCTGAGTTTTTCCCTGGCCTTGCTGGTCGTCACGCTGATGATGATGTACTGGCTCAAATCGGTGCGCCTCGGTGTGCTCGGCATGCTGACCTTGCTGACCACGTCGGTGACGGTCTATGGCTTCATGTTCCTGTTCGGCATTGAGCTGAACATCGGCACGACGCTGGTGACGTTCCTCGTGGTCGGGGTGGTCGATTACGCGGTGCACCTGCTGTCGCGGATCAAGTTGCTGGTGCAGCAGGGCATTGAGATCGACGCGGCTATTTTGCAGGCGATGCACAGCGTCGGCCGCTCGACGGTGATCAACGTGGTGATCTTCTCCGTAGGCTTCATGGCATTGCTGTTTTCCGACTTCAAGCCGATTGTCGATCTCGGCGCACTGGTGGCGATGGCGCTGTTTTCCAGCGGGGTCATGACCATTGTCCTGGTGACGCTGGTATCGCCGTGGTTCTTTGCGGCGATTGTGCCGGTGCATGCGCCGGTTCAAGCACTGCGCACAGAAGGGGAGGCGGTACCGGGCTGATTCGCCAACGACCGGGCACGCCTGCCCTGAGACGACAGGCGAGCCCGGTCATGCGGCGCAGCAGGGCTTTCAGTTCAGGGTAGTGCCCGGGTTTTTTTCGCCATAACGGGCAATGCGCTCGAACTGACATTCCTGTCGCGCATCGTTGAGGTTGTTTTCGAACGCTTCGAGGCCGTCGTGCAACTGCTGCAAATCGCCGATCTGGGTTACCAGTTCGGCTTTTTTTTCGGCGATGGCTCGTTGCGCCATGTCCCACGGGAATTCGTCGCCGCGGTAGTTGTTGAGGATCACCTGCAGCTCTTTGAGCTTGAAGCCCAATTGCTGGGCGCACTTGATGAACGTCAACACTTCGACACTTTGCTGGCTGTAGATGCGGTATTTGCCTTCACGCTTGGGCTCGGGCAACAGGCCGATTTCTTCGTAATGGCGAATGCTTTTGACTGTGGTGCCCGACAGCTGGGCGGCTTTGCCGATATACATAAGGTCCGTCTCGATGATCAAACATAGCGTAGCGCGATCAGGCGTCATGCCGGATCGGCGGCGATTATATGTCCAATACCATCGGAAAATTGCAACTGCGCGTAAATGACGTACACAGGCGACGGACGGGCTCATGAAGGGAACCCGAAGAGGCACTGACGGCGGCGGGTGCGCCGTCAGTTGAGGCGGCTGGAAAACCTTAGACGGCGGCGGTCACGCGCGCCTTTTCCAGCCACGCATCGCGCTGGTTTGGCTTGGAGCCAAGGATTGGCCCGAAGGTCAGCGTCTTCAGTGGCTTGATGCCGCAAAATTCCAGGGTGGTCTTGCGCATCTGATTCAGCCCCGGCATCCCATAGATCCATTTGTAGTACCAGTACGGCGTATCCATGGTCACCAGCAAATGCGCGGTGCGGCCCTTGAGCAGCTTGTCGGGGAAGGCTTTGCCTTCGCGGTATTTGAAGGCGAAACCCGGCAGGAAAATCCGGTCGACGAAGCCTTTCAACAGCGCCGGAATCCCGCCCCACCAGATCGGATAGACGAATGTCAGGTGCTCGGCCCAGGTGATATCGGCCTGGGCTTGCAGCAGATCGGGCTCCAGTGGCTGCACCTTGTTGTAGCCTTCGTGCAGGACCGGGTCGAACTCCAGCGCATCCAGACGCAACAGCCGCACCTCATGCCCGGCGTCCTTGGCGGCCTGAACGTAAGTCTCACTCAATGCCCCGCAAAAGCTGTCGGTGGAGGGGTGACCCAGTATCACGAGCATTCGTTTGCTCATTGTGTGTACTCCTGAAATGAAGCGCACAGGATAGAGTCTGCCCCTAGCGGTAGAGTCAAGGCACCAGCGCATCAAACAAGGCCCGGGCGTAACCGGGCAGGTGGTCGAAGTCCCGCGCGCACAGTTGCAGAGTGCGATGGGCCCAGACTTCGTCCAGCGGCCGGCACGTTATCGAGTGCACCGCCGCCCAGCGCTCGATGGCCACCTTGGGCACGATGGCCAGCCCCGCACCTCGCGCCACCATGCGCATGACGCCCTCGAAGCCATCGGCACGGATCCGGATCGACATGCGCTGGCCGATGTGCAGCGCTTGTTCCTCCAAGTGAATCGCCAGCGCGCTGTGATTGCCTAGCGCTACATAGTCGTGCGCCAGGGTTTCACCAAACGTCAGCGACGCCTGACTCGCCAAAACATGCTCAGGGGGCAGGATCAGCACCAATGGATCGTCGCGAAAAGGCCGGGTCTGCAGGCCGTGGGTGTCGACCGCATCGGAGACGATCCCGAGGTCCGCCGCGCCTTGGCGCAAGGCATGGGTGATGCGCGCGCTGGGCAACTCCTGCAAGTCGATGTCGAGATTGGGATGATCGCGCAGGAAGTCCGCGAGCACTTCCGGCAGGTATTCGGTGATCGCCGTGGTGTTGCACAGCAAACGCACCTGACCTTTGACGCCTTGGGCATAGTCGGCCAGATCCTGCTGCAGGCGTTCGGCCTGTTGCAGGAGGATGCGCGCGTGCTGGGCCAACGCTTTACCGGCCGGCGTCGGGGTGACGCCACGACGGCCGCGTTCGAGGAAATCGATGCCGAGCGAGGCTTCCATTGCGCGGATTCTGGCGCTGGCGGCGGCCAGGGATAAATGGCTGCGGGCAGCGCCGGCGGTGATGTTGCCGGTGTCGAGGATGTGCAGATAGAGGCGCAGGTCGGTGAGGTCGAAGTGCATGGGCAGCCTCTGAAAGTTCTGGTGTCTGGGCTGGCCTCATCGCGAGCAGGCTCACTCCTACATGGGATCTGTGGCGAACGCAAAACCTGTAGGAGTGAGCCTGCTCGCGATGAGGCCAGAAGCCTCAAAAATATATCAGCCTCTTGTTAGGGCGGAGGCACCCTCAGTATATGGCAGATTTTCAGCCAACCCCGACTGGCGCAAAGTAGCGCCATGCACACACTCACAGATTTCTACCAACACCTCGGTCTGGCCCTGTCTTTGTTGGTTATCGCGACCTTCATCCTCGCCGGCATGATCAAAGGCGTGATCGGCCTCGGCCTGCCCACCGTCGCCATGGGCTTGCTCGGTCTGGCTATGGCGCCGTCGCAGGCAGCCGCGTTGCTGATCATCCCGGCAACCCTGACCAATGTCTGGCAACTGGCATTCGGCGGGCACTTGAAAGGACTGGTTAAACGCCTCTGGCCAATGCTGCTGATGATCTTCCTCGGCACCGGAATCGGCACGTTGTCGATCGGCATGGCAGGCGGGCATTGGGTGGTGCGCGGGTTGGGCGCGGCGCTGTTGCTTTATGCGTTGAGCGGTTTGTTTCTGCCAACGCTGAGCGTCAATCCCCGCCATGAAGGCTGGCTGGGTCCGGCGTGCGGTTTGATCACCGGTGTCATCACCTCGGCCACCGGCGTCTTCGTGATTCCGGCGGTGCCGTACCTGCAAGCGCTGGGCTTGAATCGCGATCAACTGGTGCAGGCACTGGGCCTGTCATTCACCGTTTCGACGCTGGCATTGGCCGCAGGATTGCTCTGGCGTGGCGCCCTCGGTGGCGGCGAACTGAGTGCTTCGCTGCTGGCGCTGATCCCGGCCATTCTCGGTATGTTGCTGGGCCAATGGCTGCGCGAACGGATCAGCGCCGTGTTGTTCAAACGGGTGTTCTTTGTCGGTATGGGCGCGCTCGGCGCCCACTTGTTGATCAGCGGTTAGCCGAGGCTTCGCTGAGCATTTCGATCTGGCGGATATCGAAATCACGTTCCAGATAATCCATGCGCCGCTCAAAGAATGCCTTCATGTGCGGCAGGTTCGAGTGCACATCCAGGTGCGCTTGCGATGCCCAGATCTCGTAGAAGATAAACAGCGTCGGATCTTCCTTGTCGCGCAGCATGTGGTACTCGATACAACCCGGCTCAGCGCGACTCGGCTCGACATAGGCGCGAAACAGCGCTTCGAAAGCCTCGGCTTGTTCCGGGCTGGTCTTGGCGTGCAGGATAAACCCCAAGCGTTCACTCATCACAACGACTCCTCAAATTCAGAACGCCGCGGATGTTATTGCAACAATCTGCTTTAGATTCGTGCCTTTTGATCAAATGTATTTTGCGCAACCACGGCTTATTCCGCGCGAGGCGGATCGTTAATCTGCCGCCATTCCAGTTTCCCTTCTCCATCCAGCCCAATGGCTGCACCGAGGCTTTCTCATGAAAAAAGTGCTGTTGCTCAATGGCGGTAAAAAATTCGCCCACTCTGACGGTCGCTACAACGCCACCCTGCATGAAGCCGCGTTGAGCGTGCTGGATCGCGGCGGCTTCGATGTGAAAACCACCTTCATCGACGAGGGCTACGACGTCGCCGAAGAAGTGGCCAAATTCCTCTGGGCCGACGTGATCATTTATCAGATGCCGGGCTGGTGGATGGGCGCGCCATGGACGGTGAAAAAGTACCTCGACGAAGTTTTTACCGAAGGCCACGGCAGCCTCTACGCCAGCGACGGCCGCACCCGTTCCGATGCATCGCAGAAGTACGGCAGCGGTGGCCTGATTCAGGGCAAGCAGTACATGCTGTCGCTGACCTGGAACGCACCGCAGCAGGCCTTCGATGATCCGACTGATTTCTTCGAAGCCAAAGGCGTCGACGCGGTGTACTTCCCGTTTCACAAGGCCAACGAGTTTCTGGGCATGACCGGGTTGCCGACGTTCCTTTGTGTGGACGTGATGAAGCGGCCGAATATCGAGGCTGATGTGGCGCGTTACGAGCGGCATCTGACCGAGGTGTTTGGTCTCAAGGCCTGAATGGTTTCGGGCTACTATCGGTGGTAACAGCAAAAGATCGCAGCCTGCGGCAGCTCCTACAGGGAGCTGCAGTCATCTGCGATCTTGGCGATCTCAAAGAGGACACCCGTGAAAGCCAGATCCGATGAGTTGCAGATTTTCGTCTGCGTAATCGAATGCGGTTCGATTTCTGCCGCCGCTGAGCAGGTCGGGCAAACGCCGTCGGCGGTCAGCCGCACGTTGTCGCGGCTGGAAGCCAAGCTCGACACCACGCTGATCAATCGCACCACGCGGCGCATGGACCTGACCGAAGAGGGCAAGTATTTCTTCGAGCAGGCCAAGCTGATTCTCGATCAGATGGAGCAACTCGAAGAGCGTCTGTCTTCACGTCAGCAAACCCCGTCCGGGCGCTTGCGCATTAATGCCGCGTCACCGTTCATGCTCCACGCGGTCGTCCCGTACATCGACGAATTCCGCCGCCTCTATCCGGACATCCAGCTCGAACTCAACAGCAATGACCTGATCATTGACCTGCTGGAACAAAGCACCGACATCGCCATCCGTATCGGCACCCTGGCTGACTCGACGCTGCACGCGCGCTCGCTCGGTTGCAGTCCGCTGCTGATCGTCGCCAGCCCTGCCTACCTGGAAAAACATGGCGCGCCGCAGCAAGTCGCCGATCTGAGCGAACACAACTTGCTCGGCTTCACCCAGAACGAAGGCCTCAACCAATGGCCGCTGCGCTATGTGCACGGCGACCGCTGGCCAATCACCCCGGCGATCAGCGCCTCCAGCGGCGAGACCGTGCGCCACCTGGCGCTGGAAGGGCAGGGCATCGCCTGTCTGTCGCACTTCATGACCATCGATGACATCCGTGCCGGGCGCCTGAAAGTCCTGCTCGGCGAATTCAACAGCGGTTATCGCCAGCCGATCAACGCCGTGTACTACCGTAACTCGCAACTGGCGCTGCGCATTCAGTGCTTCCTCGACTTTATCCAGAGCAAACTCGCCGCTTACGCCAGCGCCGACTTTAAGGGCTGATTCGTGACCTCTGCGCAAGAGTGAATTGGGCGGCGGCGGGTTTTTCCCTGCGGCTCACGGGCCGATACTCGTCTCATCACTTACTCACGCAGGGAGTTTCTCCATGAACGTATTTGTCACCGGCGCTGCCGGATTTATCGGCGGCTCGATTGCTACCGGTCTGGCTCAGGCCGGTCATAAAGTCACCGGTTTGGTGCGCAGCGCCGAACAGGCTGAAGAGCTGAAAGCCATCGGGATCATCCCGGTCATCGGCACTCTCGACGACAAAACACTGCTCGCCGAACAGGCCCGCGCTGCCGACGCGGTGATCAACGCCGCCAGCAGCGACCATCGCGGTGCAGTTGAAGCGTTGCTCGATGCCTTGCGCGGTTCCAACAAAGTGTTCCTGCACACCAGCGGTTCGAGCATCGTCGGTGATGCCTCGGGCGGTAAATCCAGCGACGTCATCTACTACGAGGACAACCTGCCGGAGCCGACCGTCGACAAGGCCGCCCGCGTGGCCATCGACAACCTGATCCTCGCGGCGGCGAAGGACGGCGTGAATTCGGCAGTGATCTGCAACACGCTGATCTATGGCCACAGCCTGGGCGTCAACCGCGACAGTGTGCAATTGCCGCGACTGCTCAAACAAGCACGCAAAAGCGGGGTAGTGCGCCACGTCGGCACTGGCCAGAACATCTGGTCCAACGTGCATATCGAAGACGTCGTTGCCCTGTATCTGCTGGCGCTGACCAAAAACGTACCGGGTACTTTCTACTTCGTCGAAAGCGGCGAAGCGTCGTTCATCGACATGACCACCGCCATGGCTGAAGCGCTGAACCTGGGCCAACCGCAAGACTGGCCGTTGAAAGACGCTGAAGCCGAGTGGGGCTACGAAATGGCCAACTACGGCCTCGGCTCCAACAGCCGAGTGCGCGGCAAACACGCCCGCGAACTGCTGGGCTGGGCACCGAAGCGCACGTCGGTGGTTGAATGGATTCGTAACGAAATGGTGTGATTGCTGTTTGAGCCCCGCCGGGCTTTGTTATCACCCTTTAGAACGGCTGCCATTGGGCAGCCGTTTTCGTTTCGGGCTTTGCGCTTGTGTCACGCCAGACCTATGGTGCTCTGAACATTGCCAGTTCAGCAGGTACAAGGATGATTAACCGTTATGACGCAGAAGGTGCACAGAGCCGCTTTCAGCCTGGCTCTAAGGATCAAGTGCTGAGCAATAAACTGGGAATTATCGAACCCGAAGACATGGATGATGCAGAGCTGGTTTTGTTGGAAAAGCTCTACCAATCTGTACTCATCGAGCATTTGCCTGATCGGTCACTCACTGTTCAGGATCTGAAGGATTGGCATCGACACTGGCTCGGGAACATCTATCCATGGGCGGGCGATGTCCGTGCGGTAAATTTGGGCAAGGATGGATTTTTCTTCGCCGCTGCGCCGCAGATTCCTCGGTTGCTCGACGTATTTGAAAGGGACTGTCTTGCCAAATACACGCCATGCCGGCCCGATCTGGACGAGAACCTGATTCGCGCCATTGCTGTAACGCACGTCGAGTTCATCCTTATTCATCCCTTTCGCGAAGGTAACGGACGCTTGTCGCGATTACTGGCGGATGTCATGGCCGTGCAGGCGGGCTACGTGCCGCTGGACTACAGCAGTTGGGAGCGAAACAAAGAGGCTTATTTTGCAGCCATCAACCAAGGGCTGAACTGCAACTACGAACCCATGGAGTATTGGGTCCGACAAGCATTATGGACTTGAGGCGGGACTACTTGGCCAGGGACAAGTGCAGGAACTTACTGGACCTGAGTTTGAGTTTGCGCTCAATGGTCTCGACGCTTTGACCTGTCTCGATGGCTGTCGAACTGGCAACTGCGCGGATCAACGTTTCGGTTGTCAGTTTTTTTTTGGTGCGAGGCGTGGGGCTCATGGCAGGGACTCCGCGGAGGTTGTCAGGCGAGTATAGCGCTTGGCTGGATTTGAAAAACATGTCCATGGCTGGGCACCGAAGCGCACGTCGGTGGTTGAATGGATTCGTAACGAAATGGTGTGAGTCGTCCACCAGCTCCCACAGGGTTTGCGCATTCTGTCTGGAGGAATGCGATCAAAACTGTGGGAGCGAGCCTGCTCGCGAAAGCGCTGGATCAGTCGGCAGAGATGTTGAATGTGAAGCCGCCTTCGCGAGCAGGCTCGCTCCCACATTGATTTCTCGTTCACCGAAAAGCCATGTAAATCCCGCCCCGTGATTTTCATTAATCACGACAAGACATATCCATCTGCGACACGCCTTGCCTCTCCACGAAAATTACTTTCATGTGGTTTGAAATCTCGATCTCGAAATGATTTATGAGTTTCACAACCCATTCGAACGTGACCCTTTCGAGGAGTACCGCATGACGCCTTCCTTCGGCTATTGGCTGCTGGTCTACGCCGCCGTCGCCATCATCGCGCTGATCGTGTTGATCGCCCGTTACCGGCTCAATCCGTTCATCGTCATCACCCTGATTTCCATCGGCCTGGCGCTGGTGGCCGGGATGCCGCCATCGGGTGTGGTCGGGGCGTATGAGGCCGGGGTGGGCAAGACGCTGGGGCATATCGCGCTGGTGGTCGCGCTCGGGACAATGCTCGGCAAGATGATGGCCGAGTCCGGCGGCGCCGAGCAGATGGCGCGCACGCTGATCGACAAGTTTGGCGAGAAGAACGCGCACTGGGCGATGGTCTGCATCGCTTTTCTGGTCGGGCTGCCGCTGTTCTTCGAGGTCGGTTTCGTCTTGCTGGTGCCGATCGCATTCACCGTGGCCCGGCGCGTCGGCGTGTCGATTCTGATGGTCGGTTTGCCGATGGTTGCCGGCCTGTCGGTGGTGCATGCGCTGGTGCCGCCGCATCCGGCGGCGATGCTCGCGGTGCAGGCTTATCAGGCGTCGGTCGGGCAGACCTTGCTGTACGCGATTGCCATCGGCATTCCCACCGCGATCATTGCCGGGCCGCTGTACGCCAGATTCATCGTGCCGCGCATTCACTTGCCGGCCGATAACCCGCTGGAAAAGCAATTTCTCGACCGCGAACCGCGCGACAAACTACCGGGTTTCGGCATCACCATGGCGACCATTCTGTTGCCGGTGGTGTTGATGCTGATCGGCGGCTGGGCCAACCTGATTTCCACCCCGGGCAGCAGCTTCAACCAGTTTCTGTTGTTCATCGGTAACTCGGTGATTGCGCTGTTGCTGGCGACCTTGTTGAGCTTCTGGACGTTGGGCATCGCCCAGGGTTTCAACCGTGAATCGATCCTCAAATTCACCAACGAATGCCTGGCACCGACCGCCAGTATCACCTTGCTGGTCGGTGCCGGTGGTGGCTTGAACCGCATTCTGGTCGACGCGGGCGTCACCGATCAGATCGTCGGCCTCGCTCATGAATTCCACCTGTCGCCGCTGATCATGGGCTGGCTGTTCGCCGCGCTGATGCGTATCGCCACCGGTTCGGCAACCGTGGCCATGACCACCGCGTCCGGCGTGGTCGCGCCAGTGGCCATTGGTCTGGGTTATCCACACCCTGAGCTGTTGGTGCTGGCGACCGGCGCGGGCTCGGTTATCTTTTCCCACGTCAACGACGGCGGCTTCTGGTTGATCAAGGAATACTTCAACATGACGGTCGCGCAGACGTTCAAGACCTGGACCGTGCTCGAGACGCTGATCTCGGTAGTCGCGTTCGGCCTGACCGTCGGCCTTTCTTATCTGCTGTAACCGGAGCCCGCCGCCCATGGATATCCTCTACCAGATCCGCGCCCGTCAGGATTCCTTCAGCGCCGGTGAAGGCCGCATCGCCCGTTTGATGCTCGATGACGTTGGTTTCGCCGCCAGCGCCAGCCTCGAAGACCTCGCGCAACGCGCCGAAGTCAGCACCGCCACGCTGTCGCGTTTCGCCCGCACCGTAGGCTGCCGCGACTTGCGTGATCTGCGCCTGCAACTGGCTCAGGCCAGCGGCGTTGGCAGCCGTTTCCTCGACCCGGCGGGCACGCCTGAACAGTCGGCGTTTTACGGGCAGATCGTCGGTGATATCGAAACCACGCTGCGCCAGCATCTGGCCGGATTCGACGAGTCACGCTTTGCCGATGCGGTGAAGATGCTCGGCCAGGCACGAATGATTCACGCCTTCGGCCTGGGCGGTTGCTCGACCCTGTGCAGCGATGAATTGCAGGTTCGCCTGGTGCGCCTCGGCTATCCGATCGCGGTGTGCCATGACGCGGTGATGATGCGCGTCACCGCCGCCAGCCTGAACGCCGAGCAAGTGCTTATCGTTTGTTCGCTGACCGGCATCACCCCGGAGCTGCTGGAGACCGTGGAACTGGCGCGCAACTACGGCGCGCGCATTCTGGCGATCACCCGCGCCGACTCGCCACTGGCAGAACTGGCCGACATCGTCCTGCCGCTGCAAGGCGCAGAAACCTCGTTCATCTACAAACCGACGGCGGCCCGCTACGGCATGCTGCTCGCCATCGATGTGCTGGCGACCGAGCTGGCGCTGGCCAGTCCTGAAGACAATCAAGAACGTCTGCGGCGGATCAAACTCGCCCTCGACGAATACCGTGGCGGCGACGATCACCTGCCGCTGGGAGACTGACATGCTGTACGACACCCTGATTCGCAATGCCCTGATCATCGACGGCAGCAACGTGCCCGGCTACAAGGCCGACGTGGCGATCCGCGAGGGCCGCATCGAGCGTATCGGCGACTTGCACGATGCCACGGCGACCGAGGAAATCGACGCGGCCGGCCGTGTGCTGGCGCCGGGTTTTATCGATGTACACACCCATGACGACACCGTGGTGATTCGTCAGCCAGAGATGCTGCCCAAGCTCAGCCAGGGCGTGACCACGGTGATTGTCGGCAACTGCGGCATAAGCGCCTCGCCCGTGACATTGAAGGGCAATCCGCCCGACCCGATGAACCTGCTCGGTACAGCGGCGGCATTCGTTTATCCGCGCTTCAGCGATTACCGCGCGGCGGTGGAAGCGGCCAATACCACGCTGAACGTGGCGGCACTGATCGGCCACACGGCGCTGCGCAGCAATCATCTGGATGATTTGTTCCGTACCGCGACGCCAGAAGAAATCGCCGCGATGCGCGAGCAGTTACGCGAAAGCCTTGAGGCCGGTGCATTGGGTTTATCCACAGGTCTGGCGTATGCGAGCGCCTACAACGCCTCCACCGATGAGGTGATGCAACTGACTGAAGAGCTCACGGCCTTTGGCGCGGTGTACACCACCCATTTGCGCAGCGAATTTGCCCCGGTTCTGGAAGCGATGGACGAGGCGTTTCAGATCGGTCGACATGCGAAATCGCCAGTGATTATTTCCCACCTCAAATGTGCCGGCGTCGGTAACTGGGGGCGCAGTCCGCAGTTGCTCGCGTCGTTGGAAGAGGCAGCGAAAACTCACCCGGTCGGCTGCGATTGCTACCCGTATGCGGCGAGTTCTTCGACGCTGGATTTGAAGCAAGTCACCGATGCTCATCGCATCACCATCACCTGGTCGACGCCGCACCCGGAAGTCAGCGGTCGCGATCTGATCGACATCGCTGCCGAATGGAATCTGAAGCTGCTCGATGCCGCGAAACGCCTACAACCGGCAGGCGCGGTGTATTACGGCATGGACGAGGCGGATGTACGAAGAATCCTCGCCCATCCGTTGTCGATGGTGGGTTCTGACGGACTGCCGGAAGACCCGTTCCCGCACCCACGCCTGTGGGGCGCTTTCCCACGGGTGTTGGGACATTTCAGTCGTGATGTCGGGCTGTTTCCGCTGCACACCGCCGTACACAAGATGACCGGTTTGTCGGCGGCGCGATTCGGGCTGAAAGAGCGCGGTGAGATTCGTGAAGGTTATTGGGCGGATCTGGTGTTGTTCGATCCGGCGACGGTGCGTGATGTCGCGGATTTCAATGATCCACAACGGGCTGCGCAGGGGATTGATGTGGTTTGGATCAATGGCGTGTTGAGTTACCGCGATGGACAGGCGAATGGTCGCAGGGAAGGGCGGTTTCTCGCTCGACAGGGTGATCTGCGCGACAACTTTCACTGAGGTTTCGCGGACTGGATCACAGTGATGGCACATTGCGACTAAAGAAAGTCATCAACAGGCCGAATTGCTGACATCCACCCCGTCTACACTGTGGGGCCAATCAGTCAGGGAGCACCCCATGAGCTTCGGCAAAACCACCCCGATCCTGCGGATCTTCGATGAAGCCAAAGCTGTCGAGTTTTACGTCGACTTCCTCGGTTTCAAGATCGACTGGCAGCATCGCTTCGAGGCGAATTTTCCGTTGTATCTGCAGGTGTCGCGTGGCGAATGTGTGTTGCATTTGTCCGAGCATCATGGCGATGCGTGCCCGGGTTCGGCGCTGCGTATCGAGACGGATGAGCTGGAGGCGTTTCAGCAGCAGTTGGTGGCCAAGGATTACAAGTTTTCGCACCCGGGTATTCAGGCGATGCCGTGGGGGAGTCAGGACATGACGATTGTTGATCCGTTTGGTAATCGGCTGGTGTTTACCAACGCGATTTGTCTCTGAGCTGAAAAGCCCCTCACCCTAGCCCTCTCCCGGAGGGAGAGGGGACTGAACGAGTTGTCTGGCGCTGTACATCGACCTGAAAGACCGAGTCGATTATGGATTCACAGCAGCACTCTCAGGTCGGTGTATCTAGTGAACATCCCCCGGTCGGCCCCCTCTCCCTCGGGAGAGGGCTGGGGTGAGGGGGAAATGGCACACCGCAAAAAGAAGCCCGCCACCTGACCATCACAGTCGGGCAGCGGGCTTTTTCGTTACTCGGTCGGCACTAACCTGTCCAACACGCGATTGACGGCCATTTCCGCCACCATCACCACTTGCGCGATGCCCTGCAGGGTTTTGCGGTGAGTGCCTTCAACCTGCGCGGCATGGTTGTTGAGCATGACGGTCGCCGAGCCAAGAGTTTCGCTGGCGTCGGCCAGCAGGGATTCGGTGCCTGCCTCGGGGTTGGCCATGTACAGCGTGTTGGGCGAGTAGGGCGTTGCCATGAGGTCGGCGTTCGTCGGACCGAGGTAGTGATCGAGGGCGCGTTCGGCGGCTTCGTGGAATTTCTTCGAATCAGCGGATTCGTAGGGGGAGGCCGGGTCAGTGACCGGCGGGTTTGGCGTTATCTTGAACATAGCTGTGTTCCCTTTGTTGAGCGGCAACCCTTTGGCTACTAAACGAAAGGGTGGCAGCTGTACGCAGGTTAGTAGACCGGGGAACTCAGCTAAGCCGGCGCGCCGAAGCGCCCTGCGTACAGCCACCATCAAGCTCAGGTACGCGAGTACCTGTGATGAATGTACGACCAGCAGAATTACCTCCGGGCTACTAAACCCGATCACTGGGAATCAGTGACGCAATCAAGTTACGCAGCATGCTCAGGGCGCACAAGCCGGCGGATTCTGGCTTAGGCGTAGGTTACGGCGCAAGGATTTGTGGGCTGTTTCGCGTAACGCTGAGTGTCCTTAAACATCATCTTTGAAAGTGTTTATTGTGTTGTGGCGGCTGGCCTCATCGCGAGCAGGCTCACTCCTACAATGGATCTTCAGTGAACGCAGATTATGTGTCCGACACAAACTTCTGTAGGAGTGAGCCTGCTCGCGATGAGGCCCGTGCAATCACCCCCGATGCATCTGCCGAAACTCCCCCGGTGGCATCCCTCGCCGACTCTTGAAAGTGCGGTGAAACGAGCGCGGTTCGGTAAACCCCAGATACTGCGCAATGTCCTGAATCGGCAGCGCGCTGTTGAGCAAATAATGCTCAGCCAGCTCCTGGCGCAAATCATCGAGAATCTGCTGATACGACGTCCCCGCCTGATGCAATTGCCGCTGCAGCGTACGCACTGAAACAGCGAGCTGTTCGGCGACCTGCTCCTTGCGCGGCAGACCTTCCTTGAGCAACTGCCGCAGGATGTTCTTCACCTGCTGCTCCAGCGACGCATCCTCCAGCGTCGCCATCAATCCCAACGCATGTTCTTCCAGCGTGCGCAGCAACTGCGCATCGGCCTGACGCAACGGCAGCTGCAAATACGCCAGCGGCACGACCAGCGCCGAATACGGCTGATCAAACAGCACCGGGCAATCGAAAAACGCTTCGTACTGCGCTGGCGTCACCTCGGCCGGGCACGAATGTTCGAGCCAGACCCCGGCCGGCGACATCTGCGTGTCGGCGATCCAGCGTGCATAGTGCAGCCATGAGCCGAGGACGTTTTCCACCAGATGCCGGCGGATTCGCGGGCGCTGATAACGGCAAGTCCAGATCAGGTGCACGTGGCCGTCCTGCACCTCGGCGCGGCTGACGCCCATGTCCCCCACCAGTTTCTCGAACGGCATGATCCGGCTCATCGCATCACCGAGCGTCGCACAGTTCATGGTGATGTAACCGAGCACGCTCCACGAATTGGGCAGGACGAAGTTCGCCGCGTTGAGCCCGAACAATGGATCGCCCGAGTGCTCGCAGAAATAATCCAACAGCCGTTCATGCGCCTCACCGGGCAAACGCAGGGTGTTGTCGCTCAACTGCTGCGCCTGCAAACCCGCCGCCGCCAACGCAGGTTCAATCGCCATGCCCAGTTGTTCAGCATGGCGCAGGTACTTGAGCAGCGGCGGAACCGAGGTGAAGCCGAGCGATTGCATGAACCCATTCCTTTGATCAACGGCAGCGGAGGCGGACGAATAGCCTGAAAGGTAATTTGAAACCCCGGCTAAAGTAAATGGCTGACGCTTGCGCGACGTTTGACTCAATTGGCTACACGAACTGGCCGGATGCGACCGTGACACTTTGCAGCCGCTGGCTAGTATGGGGGCCTGAAATATCACTGATTCGACGGCAAAAAAGGACACACGCATGCGACGCTGGAACGGCTGGGGAGATGCAACCACGGTGGTCGAACTGCCGGCCCAGGGCGCGGAGTTTCTTCATGAACGCCTGGGCGAGGGGCGCGCGCTGCCCGATGCCACGCTTGAAGCTGCATTGGCCCGGGTGCCGGCCTCGCGGTTACCGGCGCACACGTTGTACAGCGTCGATGTCCATGACTGCTTGCTGCATGCCCGAGGCCAGAGCCTGCCGGACTGGCTGGCGTTGCGCGAAGGTGCTTTGGGCAATTATCCCGATGCGGTGGCGTTCCCCGAGACTGCCGAGCATATCCGCCAATTGCTGGCGCTGGCTCACGAACAGGACTTGTGCCTGATCCCCTATGGCGGCGGCACATCGGTGGCCGGCCACATCAATCCACCGGATTCGGCGCGGCCAGTGGTGACGGTGTCGCTGGCGCGGATGAATCGCCTGATCGACCTCGACGAACAGAGCCTGCTGGCGACGTTTGGTCCCGGTGCGAGTGGGCCGCAGGTGGAAAGTCAGTTGCGTGCGCGGGGCTACACGCTGGGGCATTTCCCGCAGTCTTGGGAGTTGTCGACGCTGGGCGGTTGGGTGGCCAGCCGTTCCAGCGGTCAGCAGTCGTTGCGCTATGGCCGGATAGAGCAGTTATTTGCTGGCGGCACTTTGGAAACGTTCGCCGGGCCGATGCACATTACAACCTTCCCTGCGTCGGCTGCGGGACCTGATCTGCGCGAAGTGGTGCTCGGTTGCGAGGGCCGTTTCGGGATCATTTCCGAGGTCAAGGTGCGGGTCAGCGCGCTGCCGGCCGATGAGCGTTTCTACGGTGTGTTTCTACCCGATTGGCCGCAGGCACTCAGCGCCATCCGCCAATTAGCCCAGGCGCGCGTGCCGCTGTCGATGCTGCGCCTGTCCAACGCCGTGGAAACCGAAACGCAACTGGCACTGGCCGGTCATCCACAGCAAATCGCCTGGCTGGAAAAGTACCTGAATCTGCGTGGAGCGGGTGCGGGAAAATGCCTGCTGACTTTCGGCGTAACCGGCAATCGTCGGCAAAACGCGCTTTCGCTGAAACAGGCGCGACAACACCTCAAGGCCTACGGCGGCGTATTCACCGGCACCTTGCTCGGCAAGAAATGGGCGCAGAACCGCTTCCGTTTCCCTTACCTGCGCGAGAACCTGTGGAACGCCGGTTACGTGGTCGACACCCTCGAAACCGCCACCGACTGGAGTAACGTCGACAACCTGCTCAACCTTATCGAAAACAGCCTGCGCGAGGCCTTGGCCGCCGAAGGCGAGCGCGTGCATGTATTCACCCACTTGTCCCACGTCTACGGCGAAGGTTCGAGCATCTACACCACTTACGTGTTTCGCCCGGCGGCGGATTACCCGGCGACGCTGGCGCGCTGGAAAGCGCTCAAACACGCGGCCAGCCAGACCATCGTCGACAACCACGGCACCATCAGCCATCAGCACGGCGTCGGCAAGGATCACGCGCCGTACCTGTTGCGCGAGAAGGGCGCACTGGCGATGGATACCTTGCAGGCGCTGAGCAAACACTTCGATCCGGCCGGGCGCCTCAACCCCGGCACACTGCTGCCGGAGTGACGGCCATGAGTCAGGACTGGAACACCGCGTGGCGCCAGCAGATTCTGCCGACGCTGGCCGAGGAAACCTGGGATCTGATCGTCATCGGCGGCGGCATCAGCGGCGCCGGCATCCTGCGGGAAGCCGCTCGTCGAGGTTGGCGTTGCCTGCTGCTGGAACAACGCGATTTCGCCTGGGGCACCTCCAGTCGATCATCGAAAATGGTCCACGGCGGTTTGCGTTACATCGCCAAAGGGCAATGGCGCCTGACCCGTGATTCGGTGCGCGAACGTCAGCGTCTGCTCGACGAAGCGCCGGGGCTGGTCGAGCCGATGAGTTTCATGATGCCGCACTATCGCGGCGGCTTTCCCGGGCCTCGGGTGTTGGGTGGTTTGCTGAGCGTTTACGACGCTCTGGCCGGGCGTCGCAGCCATCGCTTTCATGATGCGCAACAGCTGCGTTATCTGGCGCCGGGGGTGAAGGAAAACGACTTGCTCGGTGGCACCTGTTTTGTCGATGCGCTGACCGATGATGCGCGGCTGGTGATGCGCGTGTTGAGCGAAGCTCGCGCCGATGGTGCTGTCGTGGTTAATGGCGTGCGCGTCGAACATTTGCTGCGTGAAAACGGGCGAGTGTGCGGCGTTCAGGTCGAGGATTGCGAGGCTGGCACAGCCCTGCAATTGCGCTGTGGCGTGCTTGCTGTGGCAACTGGCGCTTGGGCTGAGCGCTTGCGGCCGACTGAGGCACCACGGCAATTGCGACCGTTGCGCGGCAGTCATTTATTGCTGCCGGGTTGGCGTTTGTCGGTGGCGCAGGCCTTCACTTTTATGCATGAGCGCGACCGGCGTCCGGTGTTCGTTTTCCCGTGGGAAGGCGCGACAGTGGTCGGCACTACGGACCTCGATCATCGCGAGGATCTGGATCAGAGCGCGAGCATCTCTAACGAAGAACTCGACTATCTGCTGGCCGCCTGCACGCAACAATTTCCCGGCGCAGAAGTGACGGCGAATGATGTGCTGTCGACCTGGTCCGGCGTGCGTCCGGTGGTGGGCAGCGCAGGTGCGCATCACGACAAACCGTCGAACGAAACCCGCGAGCATGTGCTGTGGCGGGAGCCCGGTTGCGTGACTTTGGCCGGCGGCAAACTGACCACGTTTCGCCCGCAAGCCATCGAAGTGCTCAAGGCCTGCGCGAGCATGCTGGACCGTCCTTTCGTCGATGACGCCGCGCCAGTGTTTGCCGCTGTGCCTGCGCTGCCGATCCCGGCGCTGAGCAGCCATCAATGGCGACGTCTCGCCGGGCGACATGGGCGCGACTTGCCAAGGCTGGCGCAACTGCTCAGGGAGATCGGCCATGACACGGTCGGCGCTACAGATACGCTGTGGGCCGAACTGGCTTTCGCCTGTGAGTCGGAAATGGTTCTGCACCTCGACGATCTGCTCCTGCGCCGCACGCGTATCGGTCTGCTGTTGCAGCGCGGTGGCGAAGCGTATTTTGCTGCCATCCGCCATCTCTGCCAGCCGCGACTGGCCTGGAGCGACGAACACTGGCAGCAGGAAGAACAGCGTTATCAGGCGTTGTGGCAACGCCATCACGGTTTGCCGGATGCCACGCCTTGATGCCCCTTGAAGAGAGCTCCATGGACAACCACCCGAACAAGCGTTACCTGCTGGCCATCGATAACGGCACCCAGAGCGTGCGTGCGCTGCTCTTCGATTTGCAGGGCAATCTGCTTGGCAAAGGCAAGGTTGAATTGCAGGCGTATTACTCGACGCAACCGGGCTGGGCCGAGCAGGATCCTGAGTATTACTGGGCGAAACTCGGCGAGGCGTGTCAGCAGGTCTGGCAGCAAACGGGGATTGATCGCTCGCAGATTGCCGGCGTTTCCCTGACCACGCAGCGCGGCACGGTAATCAATGTTGATGCCGAGGGTAAACCGTTGCGCCCGGCGATTCTCTGGCTTGATCAACGCCAGAGCGAAGTCGAAGGCGGGATCAAAGGGCCGTGGGGCTGGCTGTTCAAACTGGTCGGCGCCCAGGCGACTGTGGATTATTTTCGTGCTCAGGCTGAGGCGAACTGGATCGCTCAGCATCAGCCGGAAGTCTGGGCGGCAACAGACAAGTTTTTGCTGCTGTCCGGTTTTCTCACCCATCGCCTGTGCGGGCGTTTTGTCGACTCCGTAGGCTGCTGCGTCGGCTATCTGCCGTTCGACTTCAAACGGCTGAAATGGGCCGCGCCGAGTGACTGGAAATGGCAGGCGCTGGCGGTGCGCCCCGAGCAATTGCCGAGCCTGCACAAACCCGGTGAAACCCTTGGCTACATCACCGCTGAAGCCGCTCGCCACACCGGTATTCCCGAAGGTTTGCCGCTGATTGCTGCAGGCGCCGACAAGGCCTGCGAAGTGGTCGGTTCCGGCGTGGTCGATGCGAGCACGGTGTGCCTGTCCTACGGCACCACGGCGACGATTACCAGCACCCGCTCGCGCTATCTGGAAATCGTCCCGTTGATCCCGCCGTACCCGTCTGCGGTGCCCGATCAGTACAACTGCGAGGTGATGATTTATCGCGGTTACTGGATGGTCAGTTGGTTCAAGAACGAGTTCGGTTTGCGCGAGATGCAGCAGGCCAAAGAGCAGGGTATCGAGCCTGAGCAGTTGTTCGATGCACTGGTTGAGGCGGTGCCGCCGGGGTCGATGGGCCTGATGTTGCAACCGTACTGGTCGCCGGGGATTCGTGAGCCGGGTGTCGAGGCGAAAGGCTCGATGATCGGCTTCGGCGATGTGCACACCCGTGCGCATATTTACCGGGCGATTCTTGAGGGACTGGCGTATGCGTTGCGTCAGGGCATGGAGAACATCGAGCGGCGTTCGAAGGTCTCGATCAAGCGGTTGCGCGTGGCCGGTGGCGGCTCGCAGAGTGATGCGGCGATGCAGCTCACGGCGAATATTTTCGGCCTGCCGGCGGAGCGTCCGCATGTGTATGAGGCGTCCGGTCTGGGCGCGGCGATTTGTTGTGCGGTGGGGTTGGGATTGCATGCGGATTTTCCCACGGCGATTGCGGCGATGACGCGGGTGGGTGCGGTTTTCACCCCACAGCCCGATGCGCAAAAAATCTACGAGCAGCTGTACAAAGAGGTCTATCTGCGCATGTATCGGCAACTCAAACCGCTGTATCAGAGCATCCGCAAAATCACCGGTTACCCCGCCTGAAAGAACACCACCAATCCCCTGTAGGAGTGAGCCTGCTCGCGATAGCGGTGTGTCAGCCAACATCTATTTGACTGACACACCGCTATCGCGAGCAGGCTCACTCCTACAGGGGGCGGTGGTGTTTTTGATATCG
Source organism: Pseudomonas sp. MC6 (assembly GCF_054790575.1). Taxonomy (NCBI): domain Bacteria; kingdom Pseudomonadati; phylum Pseudomonadota; class Gammaproteobacteria; order Pseudomonadales; family Pseudomonadaceae; genus Pseudomonas; species Pseudomonas sp. MC6. The sequence goes on along the minus strand of NZ_CP186504.1, from coordinate 4,179,764 downwards.
GGTAATTGGCGCCATCGGAGACTTTTTCTGGTGAGATCGGACAGTGTCAGCGGCGGGGGCGGTTGTTAGGCTCATCCCCCACGGCACCGCCAATAAGAACCAGAAGCAATGAAACTGACTTCCCTCCTGTTGCTGCTTTGTGCAACGGCCCCGAATGCCTGGGGCTGGTCGAACCATACGGTGGGCAGCTATCTGGCGTTGCAGGATTTGCCGGCGTTGCGGGATGCACCGCAGGTTGAAGTCGAACCACTGGAGCGTTTTCTCAACGAGCAATATCCGGCCGTGCTGGCGCTGTTGGAGCAACAGGAAAGCTTCGCCCGCGAGCACTTCGCTCAATACCCGCCACGCCCCGACAATCTGAAATTGCCAGCGGTACCCAGTGACAATCTGCGCCACGATTTCCTCACGGCGTTGCGCATCAATCCCGAGATTCATCTGGCGATGGTCATCCAGCCATTGACCGGCAAAGACCTGCCCGAACGTGAGCATTTGCAGGCCAATCAGGTCATGGTCGAGCAAACCCTTTCGCCGTGGAATCGCCAACGCTTCATCGTGGTCGCCGATCATGAAAAAGTCGCCCCGCTGGCCATACTCGCCAGTGCCGCCGACGAACCGGATTACGGTCACGACATCAATCTGTTCAGCGACAACCCCGGCAACGTCGGCGCGATCTACGGTTTCGGCTCGCAACCGTTCGGCGATGCGCGCTTCCAGTACAGCTCGCAGGCGCCGTTCCACATGGGCTTCTTCCATGAAAGCGCGGTGGTGTACGCCGTTGCCGGGTTCCTCGAGCGCAGTTGGCCGGACTGGCGCGCGTATCAGTACATGGGCCTGGCGCGACTGGCGTTTGCCAGCGGTCATCCGTATTGGGGTTATCGCTTTCTCGGCTGGGGCCTGCACCACATTCAGGACCTGACTCAGCCGTATCACGCCAAGCCGTTGCCCGGCGTCGACCTCGCCAGTCTTTTGTTACTGGAAGGCAAGGCAATCGCCGGTTTCGCTGAGGATAAACAAGCCTCCATCGAGCGCGTCGCCACCCGGCACATGGAAGTGGAGAAGTACCAATCCACTTGGCTGCGCCGCGTGCTGCGCGCCGGTCAGCCGCATCCGATGCTCGCGGCTTACGCCGATGTGGCTCAGGACAAAAGCTACCCGCCGTACTCGGTCGACTACCTGCGCGAAGTGGTCAGCGCCGAGTCCGTCAACGACTCCGCAGTCTTCGACGAGGCCATCGGGCAGTGGCTGGAAACGGCGCCCGTCAGCAGTGATTTCAGCAGCGGCAATCAACTGCAACGAGAAGACTTCGACCACCCGGCACTCAACCAGCAGCTGTTCAAGTTGCTCGGGCATTTCGGCGCGCACAGCCGGATTTACGTCAGCGCCGGATTGGCGCCGTAGCGCGGCAACGCACACCAAAACAATAAAAAACAGGGAAGGAGGAACAGATGATCAACACTCGATTGCGCCTGACGGGCGCGGCGCTCCCCGGAGTCGGCCTGGCCGGGTTGCTGCAACTGTGCGCAGTCGATGCGGCGCACGCGGTGGAGTTCAGCTTCATGGACAAACAGGTCACTGGCTCCCTCGACACGACCTTGTCTTACGGTCGTTTGTGGCGGGTGCAGAGCCGCGACAAGACTAACGATGACGTCAACACCAACGACGGCAATCGCAACTTCGACACCGGGCTGGTTTCCGAGGTGTACAAGATCACCTCCGAGCTTGAAGCCAACTATCAGAATTACGGTTTGTTTGTGCGCGGCACCGCGTTTTACGACACGCAACTGATGGACAAGCGCAACGACTACTACGACAACAACAGCCCGTCGCAACCGAGCCAGAGCTACCCGCAGGATAACCATTTCACCAGCCAGACCCGCGACATCGCCGGCAGCCGCATCGAGATGCTCGATGCCTATGTGCATGGCAGTTGGGACGTCTTGCAGATGCCAGTGACGGCGCGCGTCGGTCGTCAGGTGTTCAACTGGGGCGAGGGGATTTTCTATCGCGGCGGGATCAACACCACCAACCCGGTGGACGCTGCCAAGTACCGTTTGCCCGGCGCCGAAGTGAAGGAAGTGTTGGTGCCAGTGGAGGCGCTGAGCTTCAACGTCGGCCTGACCGATTCGCTGACCATGGAGAGTTTCTACCAGACCAACTGGAAGGAAACCCGCATCGACCCGGTCGGCACCTTCTACTCGCAGACCGACCTGTTCGCCGACGGCGGCAACACCGGTTACAACAACTTCAGCGGCACCGCGCTCGACACGCCGGTTCCGGGGTTTGGCAACGTCATCGGTTTGTACAGCGCGCTGGGCAACAACCCGTTGCTCAACTCCGCCCTGCAAAGCACCGGGCTGTACGCCAATGGCGTGACGCCGGCCTATGGCAACACGCTGAAAGTGGCGAGCATCGGCAAGGACTACAACGCGCGCAACGACGGGCAGTTCGGTTTTGCCTTTCGCTACATCGCCGAACAGCTCAATAGCACCGAGTTTGGTTTGTACATGGTCAATTATCACGCCAAGGAGCCGACCATCGCTGCCGATCTCGGCGGCTACAAAGGCATCGACATGGATGCCCTGACCAACCTGTTGTCCGGCGTTGCGGGCAGTCAGGCCGGGGCGCTGGCCAATGGTCTGGCCACGGCTGATGTGATGGGCAACATCCAGGCGCATCGGCGTTATGCCGAAGACATCCGCATGTATGGCTTCAGCTTCAACACTACGCTGGGCGAGGCCTCGGTGTTCGGTGAAATTGCTTACCGGCCGAATCTGCCGATTGGCGTTGCGGCCACTAACGATTTGATTGGCGACCTGGCCAACGGTGCAGCTGTGGCGGTGACGGGTCGGTCGATCAACGTCGGCGGGCAGATGGTCAATCTCAACAGCGAGATCAATAACGCCGAACGTGTCGAAGCGTTCAACACCTCGCTGGGGACCATTTACAACTTCGGCCCGACCGCTTCGTTCGACTCGCTGTTCGGCATTTTCGAACTGGCCTCCGAGCACCTGCGCGGCAGCAGCCTGCAATACACCGCGTATGACGGCAGCCGTCGCTTCTACGCCGGCACCGGTAACTATTCCTATGTGTCGGGCGGTGATCGCGACGATCAGGTCAACCGCAATTCCTACAGCTACACGGCGATGCTCAACGGCACCTGGAACGACGTGTACGCCGGGGTCAACGTCTCGCCGTACATCGTTTACAAGGATGATTTCGAGGGCAACAGCTATCAGGCCGGCAACACCATCGAAGGGCGCAAGGCCTACACGCTGGGGATCAAGGCCAACTACCAGAACAAGCTTGAAGCCGAGTTGCAGTACACCGAGTTCTACGGCGGCGGGCAGAACAACGGCATTCGCGACCGCGATAACGTCGGGTTCAACCTCAAGTATTTCCTTTGATATCCAGAACACAGGCGCACCCCCTGTAGGAGTGAGCCTGCTCGCGATAGCGGATTTTCAGTCGCTGTAGATGTTGTCTGACACACCGCTATCGCGAGCAGGCTCACTCCTACAGGGGATCTACGGTGATTTGCAGACCTCACTCCCGTTTCGGAGATCGATTATGTTTCACACTTCAAGATTGACCAAAGCTTCGCTAGGGCTTGTGTTGGGCCTGGCTGCCAGCGCCGCTCTGGCCGCCATCACCCCAAAACAAGCCGAACAACTGAAAACCACCCTGACCCCCATGGGCGCCGAGCGCGCGGGCAACGCTGCCGGCACGATTCCCTCCTGGACCGGCGGCATCACCCAGGCGCCCGCCGGCTACAAACCCGGTCAGCATCACCCCGATCCATACGCAGCGGACAAACCGCTGTTCACCATCACCAAAGCCAATCTCGACCAATACAAAGCCCACCTCAGCCCCGGCCAGATCGCCCTGTTCAACAGCTACCCCGACACCTTCCAGATGCCGATCTACCCATCCCGCCGCTCCGGCTCAGCGCCGCAATGGCTGTACGACAACACCCTGAAAAACGCCACCTCGGCCAAATTGCTCGAAGGCGGCAGCGGCTTCTCCGATGCTTACGGCGGCGTGCCATTCCCGGTGCCCAAGGACGGCGTTGAAGTGTTGTGGAACCACATCACCCGCTATCGCGGCATCTACGTCGTGCGCCGCGCCTCCGAAGCGCCAGTGCAACGCAATGGCAGCTTCGCGCTGGTGACCTCGCAGCAGGAAGCGCTGTTCAACTACTACCGCCCGAACGGCCAGTTCGCCGACCTGAAAAACATCCTGTTCTACTACCTCGCCTTCGTGAAAAGCCCGGCGCGACTGGCCGGCGGTGCCGCCCTCGTGCACGAAACCCTCGATCAGCTCAAGGACGCACGCCAGGCCTGGATCTACGACGCCGGCCAACGCCGGGTGCGTCGCGCGCCGAACCTCGCCTACGACACGCCGATCGCATCCTCCGATGGACTGCGCACTGCCGACGACACCGATCTGTTCAACGGCTCGCCTGATCGCTACGAGTGGAAGCTCAAGGGCAAACAGGAAATCTACATCCCCTACAACAACTACAAAGTCGCCAGCCCCGAGGTGAAATACGCGCAGTTGCTCACCCCCGGCCACCTCAACCCGCAATACACCCGCTACGAACTGCACCGGGTTTGGGTGGTGGAAGGCAACCTGAAACCGGGCTCGCGGCACATCTATTCCAAGCGTGTGCTGTTTCTCGATGAAGACAGCTGGGGCGCGGCACTGGTCGATCAATACGACGGGCGAGGGGAGTTGTGGCGGGTGTCGATGGCCTACCTGAAAAACTTCTATGACCTGCCGACGACGTGGAGTGCGCTGGATGTTTTCCATGATTTGCAGGCGCGTCGTTACTACGTGCAGAACCTTGATAACGAAGAGGCGGAGACTGTCGATTTCGCACAACCGGTGCCGGAGGATGCGTACTTCATGCCGTCGGCGTTGCGGCAGCGTGGGACGCGGTAAGTGATTGCGCTGGCTGTTCTTGGGCGGATGGATGCTAATCTCGATCAATGATTTTTGCTTGATAGCAGGAGGCATCATGGCCAGCATCACAATTCGAAATGTTGATGGTCAGCTCATGGATCAGTTACGGATTAACGCGGCCCAGAACGGAAATTCCATCGAGGAAGAAGCTCGCATGATTCTGGGGCGAGCATTGATTAGAAGGGATCGCGCTGGAGGCTTGGGTAGCCGGATTCGCCAGCGCTTTTCCTCGGTCGGGGGGATCGACCTTGGTTTGCCTTCACGGCAGGAAAAAGCCAGGGTTATGGATTTTCCAGATTGCTGATGCTCGAAATGCGCACGCGCTGAAGAATACCTTCATGTAGGAGCTGCCGAAGGCTGCGATCTTTTGATCTGGCTTCTGATTTGTTCAAAAGCGAAGATCAAAAGATCGCAGCCTGCGGCAGCTCCTACATTAGGCGGAGTTTTTTCCGGGACATCGGGGTGATGGGGCGGATGCAATCGCGGGCAAGCCCGCTCCCACAGTTCATGAGTCGAACACAACATCTGTGAACGACTCCAAACCCTGTGGGAGCGGGCTTGCCCGCGATTGGTTTTTTGCTTCAGCGCTGTAAGAAGGTCAAACGCGGAAGTGGCTGACCATCTGCTGCAACTGCCCACCCAGACGCGCCAGTTCAACACTCGACGCTGCCGTCTCATCACTCGCCGCTGCGGTCTGTTCTGACACGTCGCGCACGTTGATGATGCTGCGGCTGATCTCTTCGGCCACGGCGCTCTGCTGTTCTGCAGCGGCGGCGATCTGCTGGTTCATCGACTGGATGTTCGACACTGTACGGGTGATGTTTTCCAGCGATGCGCCGGCCTTGCGGGTCAGGGCGACGCTGCTGTCGGTCAGGGCGCGGCTGTTGCTCATCACGGCCGAGACTTGCTGGGTGCCGTTCTGCAGACCGGCGACCAGGCCTTCGATTTCTTCGGTGGATTTCTGCGTGCGTTGGGCCAGACCACGAACTTCATCGGCGACCACGGCAAATCCACGACCGGCTTCACCGGCACGGGCGGCTTCGATCGCAGCGTTGAGCGCCAGCAGGTTGGTCTGTTCAGCCACAGCCTTGATCACGTCCATGACGCTGCCGATCTTGTCGCTTTCCTGTTGCAGCACGCTCATGGCTTCGGTCGAACGCACCACTTCGCTGGCCAGACGTTCGATCTGGGCGATGGCTTCGTTGACCACTTTGTCGCCTTCGCGGGCTTCGCCGTCAGCGGCGGCAGCCGCTTGCGAGGCTTCTTCGGCGTTGCGCGCGACTTCCTGCACGGTGGCGGTCATCTCGTGCATGGCGGTGGCGACCTGATCGGTCTCGACTTTCTGGCTGTTCACGCCGGCGCTGGTCTGCTCGGTCACGGCCGAGAGTTCTTCGGCAGCGCTGGCGATCTGGGTGACGCCGTCGCGGATGCCGCTGATCAAGTCGCGCAAGGTTACGCCCATGCGCGCGATGCCTTGTTGCAGCACGCCGAGTTCGTCACGGCGGGTGACGGTGACGTTCTGGGTCAGGTCGCCGCTGGCGATGCGCTCGACCACGGCCAGAGTTTCTTGCAGCGGACGGGTGATCTGACGGGTGATGATCACCGCAGCAATCACACCGACCAACAGTGCCAGCAGGGTGCTGATCAACTGGAAGGTGCGCGCCTGGGCGCTTTCGACATCGCGACGGTCGAGCTGAATCTGATACAGCTGTTCACTGGTATTGACGATCGCAGTGCCTTGATCGGTCATTTCCTTGCGGGCCTGCACGGCGTCGGTGTTGGCGTTTTTATATGCCATCAATGCGCTGCGATAGTTAACCAGTGCGGTTTCCAGCTGACGCAGGGCGTCTTGCTGAGAGTCGGCGAAATGCACGTTCAGTTGCTTGAGGCTGGCGATCGCCACATCCAGTTGGCCAACGGCTTTCTGCTCGGTTTCGGCATTGGTGGTAGCGGTGTAACCGCGCACTTCGTAGCGCGCGAGGATGAACGCTTCCTTGGCGGCGGTGATCGCCTGGAACTGATCGAAACGCTGCTCGCTCATGTCCATCTGCTGTACGCGCTTGCTGATCGATTCGATCTGGTTGTACGCGGTCTCGGCACTCACGCTCATGCTGTCGCGCGCACTGTTGCCGGTGCGATAGGCGTTGCGCATTTTGTTCAGCGACGTCTGGTATTCAGCGATGGTCGCGGCCTGCTCCTTGAGCAGTTTGACGTTTTCCGGGCTCTTGAAACTGTTGATCAGCTTCTGTTGTTGCGCGGCGAAGCTTTCAAGGGTGGTCTGCACATTCTGTGCGGCAGTTTCATCGCCATTGGTCAGCATGTATTGCAGACGCACCACGCGCAGTTTGGTCAGACCGGCGTTGAGCTGGGTGATGTCGCTCATCCAGTTGCTGCGGTCGATCAGGCCACCGAGGCTGGTCCAGCCTGTCAGGGCCAGCACGCAGGTCAGGGCCAGCACGAGGCCGAAGCCCAGGCCCAGTTTCATGTTCACGCTGATGTTGCCGAACCAGCTATTCATCAAAAATCCTCCAGAAACGTTGGGTTTCTTGTCGTCGGTTAGGCTGGAAGATTGTTGTTTTTTTGAGCCAGCAAGGGTGTTAGCAGGTTTGTATCGGCCGCATTTCCCAGAGCTGAAAGGATTTTGTCCTACGGAATTTGTAACATCGGATCCCAAGACTTTTTTCACATGGGTTTCACTGGCTGCCCACGCGCGCCTCTGTACCTTCGCCGCATCGAATGAACCCGTGATGCACAGTGGCGAGGCGGTTTTTGTGGAATTGAGACTGAGTCTGTTCGGCGTCAAACGCTCGATCGATCTGAGCTTTTTGGCGCGTTTTCGCAACACTTGGGTGGTGTTGGCGGCATCGGTATTGGTGATCCCTTTGACCCTGTGGTTGCTGGCGCCGGCGGCAGTGCCGGATCTCGCGCATGGCAATGCGGCTGGTGCGCAGGCGCTGGCAGCCGGTTGGGCCAAGGGCGAGATGATCGTGCTGGTGCGTCACGTCGAGCGCTGCGATCACTCGAAAGCCGCGTGCCTGAGTGGCAACGACGGCATCACCGATCGCTCGCGCAGTGTCGCGGTGGCGGTCGGTGCAAGGTTCGAACAACTGGGCCTGAACAACGCCGACATCTATAACAGCCCGTCGATGCGCACGGTGCAGACCGCCGGTTACATGTTCAACCATGCCGCCAGCGGTGACGACTGGCTGATCAACTGCCGGGGCCGCATGTTGCAGGACGCGTTGGCCCATAAGGTTCCCGGTCGCAATCTGGTACTGGTGACCCACAGCGAATGCATGGCGCAGATCGAGAAAGACCTCAAAGTGCCGACTTCGGACATGGGTTACGGCTCGTCATTGTTTGTTTCCGCTGCCAGCCCGGCGGCTCCCAAGATGCTCGGCTTTATTGAAGCCTCCGACTGGCGCACGGTGACCACCCGATGAAATCCCGTTTCTACGCTTACAATTTTGGTATTCCGCTCGCCTGTGCGGCGCTGGTGTTCCTGATGTTCGACATGACCAGAATCGACATCGCCTTCAGCAACCTGTTGTTCGATCCGCTGACGCAGTCCTTCCCGCTCGACAAAATCCAATTCTTTGAGAAGCTCACGCATAAATGGGCGCGGATCATTCCCAACTGGACGGCGGAAATCGCCCTGATCGGCGCGCTGCTATCGGTGGTCTGGCCGTTGGTCAATCCGCACAAACGTCCGCGACTCGGTGCAATGCTGGAGCGCAGCAAAGTCGCGCCGGTGCTGCGATTTGCCGCTGATTACCGTAGGGATTTTCTGTTTGTGGTGGTCGCATTTGCGGTTTGCACCGGGGTGATCCACTTCCTCAAATCCCACACCAGCGTTTACTGCCCGATCGAGACCACACTGTACGGCGGAAAAATGGCCCACATTGAGTGGTACAGCAACTTTCAACTGTTCCATGAAGCCGGTAGTGGCCGGTGCTGGCCGGGTGGTCATGCGTCGGGCGGCTTCACCATGCTGGCGCTGTATTTCGTGGCGCGGCGCTATCAATGGCGTTTTTCCAGTGCAATCTTGTGGGGCTCGCTGTTGCTGGGATTCGTTTATGGCACTACTCGCGTCCTGCAAGGCTGGCACTACATGTCCCACACCTTCTGGGCCGGGATCTTCGTCTGGCTGGCGTGTTTGCTGACGGCGCTGGCCTTTTACGGGCGGGCACGGCTGGATGTGCCGGTGCTGAGCAAGCGCACGCAGAAAGCTTTCAGTGCTCAGCCAGAGGTTTCTCTCTGAACCCGTTCGGATGAAATGAAAAACCCGCCAACCACCGGCGGGTTTTTTTATGCGGCTGCGCAGGCCTCAATAGCCGACGAAGTAATACGCCTGACGCCCAACCATCATGGTTTTGAGCACTTTCAGAGGCGGCGCGGGCTCACTGTCACCAGCCATCACCGCGACATGCGAGGGCGAGGCCGTGAGGAAATCTCGCAACTGCGCTTCGGTATCCAGCCCTTTGAGTACTTGCTGAGTATAGAAGACCGTCGCGCCACCGACCCGCTCGTTGGCCTGAAACAGCGCGACTTGATGCCCGGCGGTTTGCAGCGTCTGAATCTCTGCACTCAACGGCAGGAACGAAAGCTTTTTGTCGGCATGAGGCAGCGCCCACTGCGCGGCGGCGAGATAACTGCCGATTACCAGCGTGAGTAAACCCATTGCCAATGTCTGACGGTGACGGGCGATTCGGCCTACGAATCCATTGCCGGATTCGTACTGCTTCAAGCGATCGAACAGCACGCCCGCATACTCCGCTGCGATCACCGCGGCGGCCGGTGTCATCGACATCAGGTACACCGTGCGTTTGCTCGACGCCAACGTGAGCATGATGAACTGCGCCACGATCCACAGGCTGAAAAACAGCAGGTAACGGTTGGCTTTCAGTTGTTTGCGGAAATGCCAGAGCCCCAGGTACACCAGAATGTTCCACGGCAGAAAGGCTTCCGGCAGTTTGGCGAGGTAGTAATAGAACGGCTCATAGTGCCCGGCCTCGACGAACGATCCGCTGAAGCGTCCGACGCTGTTGGTCAACAGCACTTCTCTGACGGCTTGTGCGCCGCCGTGCTGGAAGAGGATGACGAGCCAGATCAGCAGCGGAATCAAGCCGACCAGGGTCAGTAAGCCCGGCCGCAGCCAATCGGTGATTTTCAGGCGCTTGTCCATCAGGTTGTCGGCCAGCAGATAGGCGAAAATCACCACTCCCGGCATGGCCAGCCCCAGCACACCTTTGCTCAATGTAGCGATGGCGATCCCGACGACAAACAACAGCAAGTTGCTCGCGGTCGACGCCCGTTGCGCCTGGAAAAAGGCCAGCAGCGCCATGGTCACTCCGAGGGCGAGCAAAGCATCCTCACCGACCCCGCGCACATTGCTCCAGTAACTGGCCATAGTCGCGAGCAGAATGCCCGCCGTCCAGGCAATCATTTTCGGCCGTTCAAAGCGGCGCAACATGCCGTACAGCAGCATCACGCTGAGCAAGCCAGCCACCGCCGACGCCAGCCGCACGGCCCACGGTGAAACACCGAACACACGCATGGCGCCAGCATCCAGCCACAGACTCAGTGGTGGTTTTTCCAGAAACGGTTCGCCGAACAGGCGAGGCGTCACCCAATCGTTATCAAGGTGCATCTCCATGGCGATCCCGGCGACGCGGGCCTCGGTGGAGCCTTGCAATTGGTGGCCGCCCAAGCCGAAGAAAAACAGCAGGGCGGCAAGCAGAAACAGCGAAGTGGCGGCACGCGACATGGCTTTCAGGCAACCGGAAGGGGCGGGAGCCTGAGCATACGGCGGCAATCCTGAATAAATTGTGAAGCTAGGCCAGTTGTCGTGACCAACGCTTCTCCGGCGTTTCGAACAGCGGATTGACCAGGGCCGTCAGCACATGATCCTGCCAGCGCCCGGCAATGTTCAGATACGCCTTGGCGTAACCCTCACGTTCGAAGCCCAGACGCTCAAGCAAGCGCTCACTGCGCTCATTGCCGGGAATGTAGTTAGCCATGATCCGATGCAGGTTCTGGATATCGAACATGTAGTCGATACCAGCCTCCAGCGCTTCATGCATCAAGCCCTGTCCCTGTTGGGCTTCATCAATGTGATAGCCCAGATAACACGCCTGAAAGGCCCCGCGAATAATGCCGCTGAAGTTGCAGGCGCCGATCATTTGCTGGCCGTCCGGGGTCAACAGCGCGAAGTGCATGGCCAGCCCGGCCTCGAATGCGCTGGCCTGTATTTCAAGGCGTCGGCGAATCTGCTCGGTGGAAAAATATTCGGTGGTGCGGATCGGCGACCATGGCGCGAGGTGGCGCCGGTTGCGCTGGTAGAACTCGCTTTCAAGTTCGGCCTGATCCGGAGCGAATATTGCGAGCGTCAGGCGTTGGCAGGGCAGGGTCAACAGCGGCATCGGATACTCCGGAGTGGCGGATCTTCCGGCAGGTTGGCGCACTCACCTGTGGGAGAGCAAGCCCTCACAGGCTGACGCGGTAAATCCGAGGCAAAAAAAAGCCCGCAGGAGCGCGGGCGAACCGTAGTTTCTTGAATGAGCGAGCGGACTGTACAAGGCTTGGCCGCGCAGCTGCAGTGAAGAAAAATTCATCTCGATGGGCGGCTCGGCGTTGTCCGATGCTCACCCGAGCGACGGTGCGACTCTACAGTTTCACCCGTCAATGGCGGGTTTCAGGCCCGCTGGTTTGCGGTCCCTGCGGGTCAAGATTGTCCCGCGCCCGGCAGACCAGGATCTCGGCCAGTGCGCTCAGTTGCTTCATGGCTACCGCCACATGGCGTTTCGAGCCGTCGAACTCATCGGTAAGGTTTGCGCTGATGGCGACGAGGGAGTCGAGAATCTCGCTGGCGTGGGTGAGCAGGGTCAGTGTGTCGACATCGTCGCGCACCCTGATGAGTTGATTGAGCGGGACGCTACGCCGCCGACGGGTCGCCTCGGCGCGTGCGGTGTTGTTCGACTGAGGTTGGGTGCTGGAAGCGGGCGCGTCGGACGGTGCCGAGCCAACCAGCGAAAGTTGTGGGGTCTTTTTCATGACGTAGCTCCGTGGAGTGAACATTCACTGCAGTTGCGGCTGCCAAACCGTCCGTTGGATGGCAGTGGTCGTGGAGCGTAACGTCCTGAGGAACTGTCCACCAGTTCACCAAAGTCGACGCGTGTTGCGGGAATTTTCCTAGGACGTTCGGTGTGGGAAGGAGGAGCCGGCCCCACTCAAGGCATATGGTCAGCGGCAAAATCAGCTTCTGACCGGGCGCGCAAACGGCCCTTGCGACAAGCCATCTGGAAGCGCTCGAAGTCGCGTTCGTTTTGTGCGGTGTAACTTTGCGCGTACTTCAGCAGCGCATCCGCCAGCGCATCGCCTTTGCCAATGTAACCGCTGATTTGCGCCGCGAGGCCGGATGCCTTGGCATGTGCCCGGGCGAGGGCTCGGCCGCACACACGTCCATAGGCGGCGAAGGTTTCGGCGTCGAAGGTCTCAAGCTCAGCGGAGATTTTCATGTCGCGCAGTTGCCGCACATAGAAGTGCCGACCGCTGGGACCGGTGGTCCAGCCGAGAAAAAGATCGCTGGCGGCCTGCATCAACCGCTGCCCCTCGACCACTCGTTGGCCTTCGTGCGCGTGCGCGATTTGACTTTGACGTAATCGGCGAGCACCGAACGTCGCGCTTCCTTGAACTGCAGAAACAACGGAAATTCCTGATCGTCGGTCAACAGCGCCACCAGGCAGCGCGTACCGACACTGCCGACGCCGACCACTTTGAAGGCCATGTCCTGGGCGTGAAAGCGTGAGAGCAGCTCGCGACGGTCAGGTTGCAGCGTGTTTCGATAATCACGCATGAACGCATCGTATAGAGGTCGCCAGTCTGACAACCGCAGCCAGTCATCGTCGGCGTCCAGCAGCGTGGTGTTTTTGTGCAGGTGGAAAATTTCCGGCAGGTCATCGCGAATAATCAGACGACCACTGGCATCGCGTTCACTGATTTTAGGCAACAGCTCGGCGTGGGTACGCCGCTCAGACTTTTCGATGGCGCGCTCCACATGTTCGAGGGTACTTTTGCGCGCCTGAGCGAGCAGATCGTTGTAGCTGATGGATTCGTACCAGTTTTCCAGCGAACTCTGTTCGGCGCATTCCAGCAACGTCGTCTGATAGGCGCCGACCATTTCACGGCACACCTGTTCCTCGACCGATTCGCCGTGGCGCAAATCGCGGGCAGCCACCACGAAACTCGCCGCGAGACGCTTCAGATCCCACTCCCACGGCCCGGGATGTGCTTCGTCGAAATCGTTGACGCTGAACAGCAGATTGCGCTCAGGCGTGGCGAAACCGCCGAAATTCATCAGATGGCAGTCACCACAGATGGGCAAGTTCAGGCCCATGTTCGCCGTGCCCGACAAATCGTGCGCCTGCAACAAGGCATTGCCGCGAAAGAACGTGAACGGCGACACCAGCATGCGCCCGTAACGCAGCTCGACCAGCGACGCGACGCGGCCCTGGCTGGAGGCCTTGATCAACGGAATCGGGTCACGGTTCATTTTGCCGGTGGATGCCTGAGCGCTGCGCGGGCAATGCTTGCGGGCGTCCTTGCCTTGTTGCATGCGGTCTTTGAGTGCGGTCATGGGGGCTCGGTCTGGCGTAAGGGCACTGTGAGTGTAGAAGCGCTTCCGGGGTTTATCCGCTGGCTTGAGTCCGGTGACGTGAACTCTGAGTTTTGCCATGATCATTGCCGGTATTCCATCGGCCCGAGCGAGTGATCCCGTCATGAATGTGAGCGTGCTTTACGCGTTGGTTGCAGCAGCGTTGTTTGGCGCCAGTACGCCACTCGCCAAGCTGCTGGGCGTACAGATTTCACCGATTCTATCGGCCGGATTGCTCTATCTGGGCAGCGGTCTGGGTTTGACCGTCCTGCGCTTTGCCCGCGATCGAGGTTGGCAGCGTTCCGGACTCGGCACCGGCGAATGGCCGTGGCTGGTCGGAGCCATCGGCTTCGGCGGCGTGCTGGCGCCGGTGGCATTGATGTTCGGTTTGACCAGAACGTCCGGCGCGAGCGCGTCACTGATGCTCAATCTGGAATCAGTGCTCACGGCACTGCTGGCGTGGCTAGTGTTCAAGGAAAATGCCGATCGGCGAATCGTGATCGGCATGCTCGCCATCGTGGCCGGCGGTGTCGTGTTGTCCTGGCCGCAAGAGGCCGTGTCGGCGCAGGACTGGACAGGCCCGCTGGCCGTCGCCTTCGCCTGCTTTTGCTGGGCCATCGACAACAACCTGACGCGTAAGGTCTCTGCCTCGGATGCACTGTTTATCGCGGGCAGCAAAGGTCTTGTGGCGGGTGTGGTTAACTGCAGCCTCGCCTTATTCATCGGCAAACAACTGCCCGCAGCCGACTCGCTGATGCCCATCCTGCTGGTCGGGTTTCTCGGCTACGGCGTCAGCCTGGTGATGTTCGTCCTCGCCCTGCGCGGACTGGGCAGTGCGCGCACCGGCGCGTACTTTTCCACCGCGCCGTTTCTGGGCGCAGCGATCTCGATTCTGCTACTAGGCGAGTCGGTATCGCTGATGTTCCTGCTCGCAGCAGCGTTGATGGCTGTGGGGGTGTGGATTCATCTGATGGAGAACCATGCTCATGAGCATCAGCACGAACGGCTTGAGCATGAACATCGCCACACACACGATGAGCATCACCAGCATACGCACGGGTTTGAATGGGATGGAACAGAGCCGCACAGTCATCCGCATTTGCATACGCCGATGCGGCATAGCCATGCGCATTTTCCTGATGTGCATCATCGGCATGAGCATTGAGGTGTGTGGGCAGGGATTGGTTTTTGGCGGTGGGGGCAGGATGGGGCGGCGAGATGCAACAAAACCCGTACGAGGCGGGCTTTGTCGTAGAGAGTTGGGCCGGGGTAATCTGAATCCGTGTTCGATTTCGTTGATTTTTATAGCTAATATCTTATTTTGTTATTCGTTGGAATACCAACTGGAATACCGTGTGCAATTGTATTCCGCTTGACCGTCTGCTTGTATTCGATCTGACAACCGTGCACATCCGAGCTGACGCACTTCGTATCTATAATGAGTGAACTCCCTCCGCTGTCGGGACAACATACAGCAATCAGTCAGAAGCAGATCGTCGATCGAGCGTCTTTTCTTTTGGTTTTGTGCCTATAACTATCTTCCTCCTGAGGAAGATAGTGGTCTACCATGTGCTTACTCCGCTGATAATTCCATATCCAAAGTAAATCTCTTATTGGTTAAAGGTTTCGTATTCGTGAAAAATGAGTCAAAAATCGGATCAAGAAACTTGTCTCTTACTATATAACTTGCGCCAACGGGACTAATCGACATGAAGCAGATTGGATTTGACAAGAAATTCACCTTATTGGCTCAAGAGGCTCACCTGACAAAGAACTCAATTCTCTCCGGCTTCGATCTCCTTCTAAAAGCAAATTTTTTTCAAGACAAAGATGGCTACTTCTATTCTTCTTTTTTTAATATTTCTATAGGGGTGGAACGAATTTTAAAGCTGGCTATTATTACTAATTACATGCTTACGAACCACTACTCAACGCCAACAATAAAGCAGCTGAGAAATCAGTTTGGACACGATATAAAGAGCTTATATGGCGAATGTATGAAGCTGATACCGGTATATAGTCCAAGGCGAACAGAACAACCGACCTTGAGTGCTGAGGATCAAGACCTGATTGACTTTTTCACTGAATATGCAATGAACTCTCGCTACTTCAATTTGAATGAAGTGTGCGAGGCGAAGATGGATCGTAGCCCATTAGATAAGTGGTTGAAGATCGCCCGCTCCGTCTATGAACAACATACACCTTATCAAGTCATACAAAAAAGTGCGATGGATCTTATTTATAACATGGACAGGACAGGACAACCAAATGGTTTCACCACTTACTTGAACGAATCAGGTCGCCCTATGATGGTCTTTGACTGCCTTCATCGTCAATACGTAATTCAGAAGAGTTCCCCTTTGGTGATTTGGAGACTGGTAGAAATACTTCGCCCTATTCACCTTCTGCTTGAAGCCATGTCACACAAAGCAAGTGAGTACGAAATGAGTCATGGCAAACCGACAATGATCGTTCCTCACTTTGAGGATTTCTTTTACTTTCTGTTGGCAGATAAAACAGCTATAAAGCGGCGCAAAAGATGGCTTGACATTTTCAATAGCTAAATTAACATATAAATGTATCGTATATACTCGGTGGAAGTCAGGAAAGTTTGGAGTCAGACTACGTTATAGATAACAGTGGTCTGCTCCCAATTTTTGTGACTTAATCCCCGTTCACTAAAAGCGGGAGCAGAACTAAATTAGAGTTCTAATGTATCGTAACTATGTTTTCTTTATTTTTGAGTAAAAATCTGCGCTCACACCGGCGTAGTATCGAACGGGACAGGCTTGGTTTATAGACTTTTCGTCATGCTGATAAATAGAAAACATTCTATTGCTAGAGATTTTGTCAGAGATGCAAAAAAGAAGGATTTCTTCTAGGAAATCCAACATGTTATTTAAGTATGTTTCCATCTCTAAATGGATGGGAACCGAAAGTTCTTGTAGGCTTAGTTTTTTCGTAAGATCGTAGCTCCATGTAGGAAGTGAAAATTTATTTCCTGGATGGAGTTTTGTATTTTGTATGGTAAGCAATTGTCCGGGACCTGGATGTTCAATTGCATTTCGGCATTCTGATAGTCGACGAATCCAAGGGAGATCATTGTTCAGTGCTAATACTAGCTCGTGTAGCGATGGACGATTCTGATCTAGCCACTTTATATGTTTCTCGAAGTGTGCTTCTTCTCTAGGGGATATCGGAACATCTGTTAGAGTGCTGATTATTTTAAAGCAATCTATAAGAAATTGCTTTCCTGCCAAAAGAAAGGACTTTGCATCATTCTCAAGATTTTTAAATTTTGGAAGTGGTGGGATATTAAGCGTATTCTTGTTGCTCTCAATGAGTGCATCGCATTTTGTAATTATGTCGGCAAGTTGGTCTGTGATATTTAGTTCAAATTGAGCACAGGATAACAGTTGCTCATTAAGATTCCATATCTCTTGTATTGTTCTTTTCTTTAAAGGTCCTTCTGGAAAAGTTTGATCGATAATGCCTTTGAATTGAATAAATATTCTGGCGACGTAGGGTGATGATGCTCCTAGGTTTGATATTTTTTCATATGTGTGTCCAGTGTCTGGGTACGTCCCTTCCGGGTCTGTCGAGTCTGCAGTTATTAACTTGTAGATGCTTTTTTCTTTGAAGATTAAAAGTAGCGAATCATTAATGTTTTCTGTTTTAACTATAGGGGATTTATCTATCGAGTCCGGGTCGCGGATTTCAATAGAAAAAGCTTCATCTCTTTTTTTCATGGGTTTAAATCCATATTGAGTATTGAAAATGAAAGGAGCGAATTGAAGCGAATTGAGTTAAGCATAGAAAGAGGTAATAAATCGGCAGACCCAAAGGTCTGCCTCGTACAGAAGTTATTGCATTAGAACCTATCACGCTTGCATGAGTTCAAGAGCTTATTGGAAGTCATGCGTTTTCGTAGAGTTGGTTAAATGAAGTCATAAGCTTACCCCCAAAATTCGCGCCACTTAAATATATGCCAAGCTCGCTAAAATCATGCCCTTTTGAAGAGGCCGACAACCAATTTAGGCTGCTTACTATTAGGTTAGTATCATCCCAAATTACGAATTTCGCATGTATTTGTGGATCGTCCGCCTTAGTAACCTTAAACCCTAAACCTTGCAGTTCATCATTAACAGACTTAGCGTCCTTGTTTTTCATTGCACCACTAGAGCGTCCGTAGGCAACCCGAATAGATAAGTCAGGATTTGCTTTTCTTGCCGCAATTAGCGGGGTCAAAATAGGGCGTTCCGCAGCGAAGCTAAACCTGTGGCTGCATATGAAAAAACTATTAATAACGGATTCGCTTGCTTGCTTTATTGCTGCGTGATGTTCTGCTGATGTTAGGATTTGAGCCTCAACGGTATTACCCCCGGAAGGCGCGATGCTCTCAGCGGCTTTGTAAATACGTGATGCCTCCATGGCAAGATCTCGACTTAACATGTTAGGAACCCCATATCGCCCAGTCGCTAAGTCCGATGCAATATTTAGGCAGTCCGAAACTAAAATGGAATCTCTAATTTGTACCGAAGCTTCAAACCTATTAAATCCACTCGATAGCCAGTTACATGATCCGACTGTCATGCTCCAAGAACCGTCTGCGTCATCGGTTACGATGAATTTTGAGTGCGAGCCAGTTGGAGTCGTGTGAAAGTTTATTTGTGTTGAAAGTCCTTCTGAGTTTATCCGGTGCTGAAATTTTTCAATTGCATGTACTAACTCATTGTACTGCTGAACTTTGTTTGTATCGCCTGGTTCTGTTTGCCCCCATAAAACGTCTACTTTTACTCGTTTTTTACCAGACTCAAGAAGCTCGACAAAGATTTCCTCAACAGTAGATGGATTTATAAATGTTGAATGTATGATTAGTCGAGTGTGTGCGTTTTTAATGCTGTCAAATAGGTGCTGCCGATGTTCTTCGCCGCCTGATATAATGTTCACTCTTTCTAAGTCTACCTCGCGTGCTTTGAAGTGACGTTCCAGAGAGTCTACTTCGAAAACCTTTCCCTTATGACGCAGGGGAGTTGTGGCACTAGCACTTTCAGCTAATACTTTTCTTTGATTTTTAGCTGCCTCAATAATAGCCCCTCTTAAGTCCACCGAGATGTCAGGGATTCCTGATACCTGATCTTCGCTATCTACGCATGCGAGCATGTATCTGAGAGAGTCGCTAAAGTTTTCTTTGATATATTCATCTTCAATACCAACTATCTCCTCATTCTCATTAGGCAGGCAGTTAAGTATTTCGGTGAGCTTTGGCGAAAACTTAGGATGCTTTACTTTCAACTCCACGCATTGACTTCCATACTGCTTAGCCAAGCTAGTCGCTTTGCCAGTTTTGTATATCAAATAGTTTTGTTTCCTTTTTTTCTTTTCAAATCTATAGCAGTCTCCGGTTAATGGGTCAATTAAAAAGCTTCTAACCACACTCATAGGTACCTGATTTGAAGGCAGTTCTTCATTTCCCGAGACGGCCATTCCACGCTCTGTAAGTGCAAATAAAAATTCACTATCAGAGTTTATTATCTCTATCCACCCTGCTTTCATCAGCGGTATTAAAATCTCAACTATAAGCTGCCTTGGTAAGCATGACTCACTGGACAGTGTTTGAGAGGTTTTTGGATTTTCAATTAATGAAATTAGTATCATTAGGTCTATGGCGCCCCATTTCTGAGAGCGCGAAATTTTTAATCGAAAAGTTCCAAAACCGAAAGGGACCTTGACAAATATTTTTTGACGATTCTCAGTTTTGGTCATGATCTCTTCCTAGTTGTTTTAGGCTCAAGCGGGGCTGGGTCAGATTTAAATTTATCTGAACTTATAAATACGGCGTGCTTGGATGACCTGAGGCTTTCAAGCTTCGAAATCAGAGTGACAAGAAATTCGTTTCTCGTGTTCCCTTTGCTCACCTCTTCTCGTTGAATTTTTTTTGCCCAATGTTTTAAAAATTCATATGATCCGACTATGACCAGTTGATGCTTTGCACGGCTCAATAAAACATTCATGCGTCTGCTGTCCAGCAAAATCCCCAAAGCACTTAGAGGATAAGAGTCACTATTATTTCGGACCAATGAAATAATAGTTAAGTCTGCTTCCGCTCCCTGAAAGGCGTCGACTGTACTGCAGAATGAGGAGGAGTCGTCAGGCTTTGAAAAATCGTGTAGATTTAAAATTTTCTGGCTTTCTCTATCAAGCATTGTTGAAATTCGTTCAATTTGCTTGTTGTAGGGAGACAGTAAGGCTAGCTTCGGTGGTTTTTGAATACCCGGCTTCCTTCGCAGGAGTTTCAGTAAATTGACTACGGCTTCAACTTCAAATGGATTGTTCCATTGTGGCTTTCTATCGCCCGACTTTACCCCCTGGTTAGCCTGTACATCGGGAGTTTCAATCCATACGATGGGGGCGCTGTTTATCTCCTCAAAATCTGCAGTTTCAAAGTAGAATGGCTTGTTTTGCTCTGTATAAAATTCTTTTTTCTCATCTGATGTGTCCAATTTGTGTTTGTAGAATACATCAGATACAACCTCCGCAATTATTGGATGCATCCTGTGCTGTATCTCTAACATACTCGCGATGGGTTTATGTCGACCCTCATGACCATAATGATCTTTCGATCTCTTTAGGGCGATTTCTTCTTCGTTTATTAAACTTTCGAATAGCAAGTGGAGACGTAGAGCTTCCCTGCAAATATCTTCAAGGTCTTGCTCGGAAAAATTATCAATAGACTCTTGGTTTAGTTTGTTTTTTACGAACTCACCTTTTATATTGTTGTTGTAGATTTCCTGCGAGAATTGTAGAGATTTTTTAAGACTGCTTACATCTCCTAATGCCTTTCTCATAACTTCTGAAGCATATGGTGGGAGTTGCTTGTGATCGCCAATCATCAATCGCCTGTGCGATAGCAGCATGGGACTTAATAGTTCTAGTCCGGTAACTTTTCCTGTTTCCTCCATAATCGACCAATCGAATTGAGAGTTGGATCTTATAAGGTCTTCAACTTGTTTTGAGTTGGTCGTGGCGAATACCAAGTTTGCTGATTTAAGGAGCTGGTTGACTAGTGTGCTACGGCCTGATCGGTTTCCTGGGGTGCTGAGTGCAATGACTCCATTTTTCGTGCTTTCTGATGGGCAACTCTTGAAAAGAGAGCTTGAGATAAGATTGTTGATTTGCTCCTTCGCTAGCTCATCTACTTTAAGGTTCGGATCTGCATCATCTTCCGGAGAACCATTTTTAACGCAACTTATAACCAAGAGAGGGTTCTGGGTATTGTCTCTTCCTAGCGCTTTATTAACTTCATTAAAAAGGTGATGAACTGTGGAGTGGCTTTGTGCCGTAAGAAGTAACCGACTGTTAGCCTCGCTCGAAAAAACTTGCTGCACTAACGTGGTGACTAAGTAAGTTTTACCCACCCCGGGTGGGCCTTGAACTAGATATAGAGGTAAAGTGCTTAGTACTTTTTGAAAAACGTCTCTTTTTGAGCTGTCCAACTCATTGAACGAATCATGTAAAGTAATATTTTCGTTGGAGCTCATGATCCTTCTGTGTGGAGATTTTAGTAGCTCTATCAATTCGTCATGGTGGCTTAAGGCATCAATTGCTGCAGCCCGTCTGCTGAGTTGGCTAATTGTTCCTTGAGTGGAGCTTGTGATTATGAAAGGAGTTTTGTGGTCTGGATTTGGCGTATTTGTTGTGAACTCATAAGTGATTTCACCATTATTTTGTTGGCTAGATAAATAGTCGAGTACAACCTCGTGATCTTCGTCGTTAAAATTAGAATTGCTTAGGAAAAACCATCGTGAATACTCGCCGCTGTTCGTAAAAATCTGTTTTAGCCTTACAGCGGGGCTCTTTATTGATAAACTTTGAGATACGGTTTCTGCTTCCGGATCAATTCTTGTGCGCAGCTTTACGTTGTACAGGGAGGGGTCGTCAGAATCTATCGTGTATGATATGACCTCAATTGGGTAAATTTCGGCTTTGGCAAACGCTATTTCAGTCAGGTGATACGCAGCAAAACCTGTTGTTAGATCTTTTGCGACCTCATCCTTAGTGGCTGGAGAATCCAAATTATCAATATACTCGCTCCACGGGTAGGGATTAAGTCGTTCCAGCTCAACTCTATTTGTATGCACAACACATTTAATGTGCCTATTGATCTGTACCTTTTGATTTCGCTGCCCAAGCTTGATGGGTGGAGTTAAGTATGCTGAATGGCAGAATGCTGTATTCCAGCTTCCCTCGGAGTCCAATCGGTTACTTTTGTTTTTTCCAATGATGTAGGAAAGCTGAGAACCGATAAGCAGATATTCAATCTCACCGTTATTTTGAAGTATCTTTGTTATGCTTGAGGTCGCGAGATCTTGACTAATAAAATCTAGTAGTTCGGATATGTCTGCTTCTGATAGAGAAATGGAGTGATTTTCAAAAAATATATGCTGTACGGCATTAAATACTGATGTTTTTCCAGAGCTATGCTGCCCTTTGGTAGATGATGTGTTAAATAGAAAGGCTATCGCTAGTGGGTCAGGGCTTTTTTCGAGGAGGCTATTCAGCTCTGTAGTTATATCCTTTATTTTCTTTAGTGCTATGTCAGAGTTTATTACCTTGCTTGAAGCGCTTTTATCAATATCGATAGAGCCGATTAGGCCTCGTATGAGAACTACCTCATTTATTGTCAGGTCGGTTTTTTCGATGATTTTGTCAATGGGGTGATAGGTGCTTGATATTTCTTCATTATCGATTTTCAGGATTTTGGCGATCAAAAAACCAAGGTCCATCCAATCAGTTAGGAATGAAAAGTGCTTCCTATTAACATCAGTGGATGCATTTCTGGTTTTATTAGATTCAGACATTCGCTGAACCCGGATTGACCACTCAAAGCCTGTAAGTTGAAAATCTAAATCACTAGTTGGGTCGGTAAGTATCGAATCAATATTTAGATGCCTGTGTAGAAGACCCTGAGAATGCAAGATGCTAATTGCCGATATTATTCGACTAATATTTCTCCAGAATTTCAATCGATTTGATATCGGTCTCAGGTTGAAAATCCAAGGGCGTTGTAAATACAGAGTCCTCGATGTGGATTCGTAGTAGAGCGAAAGGGGTAGTCGTGACCCACTATCTAGAACTAAATAAAATCCATGTTCATCAGCGTGTGATTCATATATTGGAGAAATATAATCTCCCACTCCAGGGCAACCTTTAAGCCTTTGAAGTTGCCTTTTTTCGTACAACCATATTTCTTTTAGTATTTCGGTTTTATCTTGATGGCGGTTGAGCCAGTATTTGACTATTACTTGTTTTCCTTCTACCTCCGCTCCTAGAAGGCCTGGGTTCCCATGTTCAAAGTCATATTCTCTTATAGGTATTAAATCTGTGAATTTTGCGAAAAATGGTATTGAGGAAATGTTTTGCATTACCAGCCCCTATATTCCATGGCTTAAAGATTTGATCCTATATCGAAATGCTAGCTTTGTGCTACTAGGCGCTGAGGTGAGTATGGTTCGGCCCACTCAAGGTTAAGACGCGTCTAATAACAGCCTCCATCGGATAATCCGTCTCCACCGCCTCCCCTACCTGCTCTGCTCTGCTCTGCTCGGATGCATGCAGGTGATACCCAAGAAGCGCTCGAAGCCGGTCTTCGGCTGCGGTTGCAACAGACGCTGATCGTCCGGCGTGAAGCCGACACTTCCCAATCAACCAGCGTTGATGCTTGAGGCTGTATTTGACGTTTGAGATTTGCTTTTCCCGCCAAACCCTCCGATCAAGCGATCTTTGATCGCGCCGATCAGAGGGTTCACTCGCTCTTTCTCGATGCCGCCTCGTACCACTACCTCATTTTATATTTCAATTAGCGCCACGCCATCGTTTACCCGTCAGTAATTGCCCATGATCTCTATCGCACGCAGTTCGTTCCGGTGTCAGAGCGGAGCTTGTCGTAGGGCTATGGAAAAAGAAGTGGCGACACCGGCGACACCGACGACAACCCAGGCAGAGCGGGGCTTGGAGCATGGCGACAAAAGTGGCGACAGTCGCCACTTTCTGAGCGCTTTGGCCGTGACGCTTGACCGCCTTTTCGAGTGGGTATAAAAATTGGCGCACAGACCGCTGTCGTTGGCAGCACCTGCCCAGGTAGCCAGAACCTTCAAGGCTATGCCACTTACGTGGTGGTTCTCCCGAAGTGCGATTAGCGTCCGGCGGCTCGCACGGTCACTCCTCAAGAGTGATGGATGCCTACTCGACTTGTCTGTCCACTGCGGCAGATGATGGACCTCCCGCGCTGCGCTGCAGCAACCTCACCTCTCGGCACATTTCGCTGCGCCAATCCGCGCCCGTCTCTTTCTCCTGGAAAGAGACGGGCGCTCGTACCACTGCTGCAAGCCACGTCGTACAGGGCATTGCCGCAACTCTCCTCGTGACAATTGGCCTGACAAATCCGATTCGTCGCCATCCGCAACGACGCAGGCACGGGGGCCGCAGCCTATGGAAAGGCTGCACCTGACTGAGAGTCAGGCATGCCCCAGGTGCCGATGTTGTTGCCTTCTCCCACTCAGAATCTCCAGGTGTCGAACTCGTCAGTCGGCATAGCCTCCACCCGCCCGCATCTTCGGATGCGTCTAAGGAGGCCAGATTCATGGGTTTACGCCCTTGCTCCCGGTCGTAAGGAGCCGTTCGTTCCGCGTCAGTGAACACCTCACAGGCCGCAGGGGCCTTGATCCCTGATAACACTCAACAGCCGTGGCGGGACTACGTGAGGACAACCAGCAATGATCGAGGAGAGGGCCCATGCAGCAGTTAGATCCGAAGCTTGAACTACCACGACCACCTCGACCGTTGATTGAGTCGAACCCCGTGCCCCAGCCTTATCCGGTGCAGGCACTGGGTGGGATTCTTGGGCCTGCGGTGAAGCGCATGGCCGAGGTCATCGGCGTGCCCCAAGCACTGGCCGCGCAATCGGTGTTGGCCGCCTCGGCCTTGGCCACTCAAGGTCATGCGGGCTTACAACTCGACGGGAGAAATTATCCCCTGTCGTTGTACCTGATCACGGTGGCTGCGTCCGGTGATCGCAAGACCGCGGCAGACCGATCCGCACTGCTGCCAGCGCGCCAATGGGAGCGTGAACAGTGGCAACACTATCGTGAACAGCTCTCCCGGCACCGTGCCGCACAGCGTCAAGCGCAGCGTATCAATCCTGCCGATCCCGCCCCCACAAACAGCGTACCGCTTGAAGCGGAGCCTTCGGCCCCTCGGCTGATCACCACAGACCCGACGATCGAGGCCCTGATCAAGGGGCTCTGCCATGACTTGCCGAGCATGGGGCTGTTCTGTGACGAGGGCGGACAATTCCTTGGCAGCAGCACCATGAGTCGGGACAACCGTTTGAAAGCGGTCACGACCTTGTCGTCACTCTGGGACGGTAGCCCGATTGATCGTGCTCGCTCTATGGCAGGCGAAAGCCTACGAGCCTATGACCGACGCCTGAGCCTGCACCTGATGCTGCAACCGTATTTGGCCATGCAGTTACTCAGTGACCCGTTGCTGCAGGGGCAAGGCATTCTAGGGCGCTGCTTGATGACCTGGCCCACCAGTCTAGCCGGGCAACGTAGCTACCAGGCTGTCGATTTGTCCAAAGACGCCGCACTCAAGCGCTACCATCACCGCCTTTCGGCTCTGTTTTATCAGCCTTGGTCACTTTCCGCTGACGGAGCCTTGCAGCTGTCAAAGCTGAGCCTCAGTCCGCTGGCGCGTCGTCGCTGGATTGATTTGCATGATGCTATCGAAGCTCAGCTGGGGGAGTTTGGCGAGCTGGCCAGCGTACGGCCCAGCGGATCAAAGGCCGCCGATAACCTGCTGCGCGTCGCCGGCATTCTTGCAGTTGTGGAGGAGAGCAGCGTCGTGGAGGTCGACCATATCCAACGGGCCTCCGCTTTAGTCGGCTACTACCTCACCGAGATCCAGCGTCTGACTGAGCAGGAGCCAGTGTGTCGAGTAAAAGAGGAGGCAGACCGGCTGCTGCGATGGCTACAGGTCAAAGATTGGAAGCGTTTCAGTATTCGTGAATTGAATCGCAACGGTCCCCGCTTTGCCCGCAAGAGCAGTCGTCATGCCGCCAAGCTGCTGGTCGAGTTGATTGATCATCAGTGGTTGATCACCGATGGCCACACCTTCGAGGTGCGCCATGTTTAATCTTGATGAAGCGCTGCGCAACCATCTGGCTCAGCGTCAAAAGGAGCGCAAAGCGCGATTTGTCGCCGCTACTGTCGCCACTTTGTCGCCACGCTCAAAACCAGGCAGGACAAGGGTTGTCGCCGCTGTCGCCAGTGTCGCCACCACCCATAAAGCTATCGCCTCTACGACAGCCATTATTCAATGGTTGAAAGAGGAGGGTGCGCATCTTTACGTCACCGACAACACGCTGTGTTTTCGCCCGACTGATTGGGCTCAGTTCGCGATTGTAAGTGCGCACTGGCGAGCCCTTTTGCATGATCTCGCGGCAGTCGATCAGGAACAGAAAAATGGCGCGGGTCGGTAAGCGAGCGGGGCGCAATTTCGGTTTCGGTCGCCAGCTTAGCTATGCTGGACGGCAAGCACTGAAAGACCTGTTTGGCGACGGCCATTTTGCTACCGTCAAAGCCCATAGCGATCGCTGGCAGGCGTTCGTGCATTGGTGTCGATCCGATGAAGGACCGAGGGTCAACGACGCGCGCCAGATCGACCGCGAGATCCTCATGCGGTACGCCGTCCACGTGCGGGAGCAGGTTGATCAGGGCAACGTCGGCATTGCCACCGCGCAGAACCGACTGTCCAGCGTGAACCGAACGATGGCCGCGCTGCGCGGTGATCAGTACGTCAAAATCCCGAGTCCGAGTAAGGCGCTGGGCTTGCAGCGCTCAAGCGTGCGTAGTGAGGCTCCGCAAGGCCAAGACCGTGCGCAGGTCGAGTTGATCGCGCGGGCGCTGTCAGATCGTCAGCAATCGAGGGTGAGTGCCATTGTGCTCCTCGCCCGTGAGACTGGTATGCGCCTGCGCGAAGCGATCCTGGCCGATCTGCCCCGACTGCAACGTGAGGTTCGGCAACTGGGCAAGATCAACATCCAGGATGGCACCAAAGGTGGTCGATCAGGGGCCTCGGCACCGCGCTGGATTAAGGTAACGGATCAAGTTCGCGATGCCCTGGATTGGGCCAGCGCGACCTCACCCAATGGCAGCCGGAATTTGTTGGCGCCCGACGAAAGCTACAAAGACTTTATGCAGGCAGTTGTGCGACCGGCACGGGACATCCTGCATGAGCATGGATTGAAAGGTTTTCATGAGCTGCGGGCGGCTTACGCCTGTGAGCGCTATGAGCAATTAATCGGCTTTCCTGCACCCGTTAATGGTGGACGTGTTCATCGAGAGGATCGAGCACTCGATCAGCGAGCCCGTAAGCAGATCAGCCATGAGTTGGGACATAACCGCATCGATGTGGTGAGTGCCTACATCGGAGGCCGGCGATGACGGCCGAGTTCGACATAGCGTTGTTCCTGCGCCCCATGCTCAAAGGTGCGCATGCCACGCAGCAGCGGCACATCAGGCAAGCAGAAAGGATGCACGAGGTGATTCGTGAACGCTGGGGTTGCGCGACTCCCTGGTCCTGGAGAGAAAAGCACGTGAGATGGTTTCTGGAGCACTATTTGCGATGCTCAGCTCCAGCTACCGTCTACTACTACGAGTTAACAGCAGGGTTGATCCGCCGTAGAAAGGCAAAAGTCGTGGTTGCCTGATAGACCTTTAAGCATGAGCCCCTGAGTATGGGAATGCGGAGCCTTCCCATACTCAGGGGCAGCGAATCGGTACGACGTTGCGATCTCTGGTTTGATTGATGGCCGATGCCGACAGGCTGCCGGTGGCCGCCTTCTGGATATGTTCACTCCACCAGGCCATCATCGGACGCCGGCGTTCGATGTAATCCGCCCGGTTGTAGGCGCTACGAACTTCGTCCTTGTCGACATGCGCCAGCGCGACCTCGATCAGCTCCGGATCCCAGCCATGCTCATTCAGGATGGTGCTCGCCATCGAGCGCAAGCCGTGGCTGACTAGACGGTCCTGAAAGCCCATGCGCTTCAACGCCATGTTGGCGGTCTGGCTATTGGCGTGGGTGCGGGGGTTTCTATCTGAGGGGAACACGTACTCTCTGTTACCGCTGAGTTGCTTGAGTGTCTCCAGTAACGAAAGTGCCTGATCGGTAAGAGGGATTGTGTGCGGCCGACGTTTTTTCATGCGCTCTGGCGGAATGGTCCAAATGCGCTTGTCGAAGTCGATATCTGCCCATCGTGTGGTGGCTGCTTCGGCAGGGCGGGTCATCGTGTGCAGTTGCCATTCGATCAGGCAGCGGGTCGTGCGCTTGATGCTGGCATTCGCGATTTCCATCATGAGCTCGGGAAGCTCCTCAGGTGGTAGCGCAGCCATGTTCTCTTTCTTGGGTTTCTTGAATACCGCCCGAATTCCATTGAGGGGGTTCGCGAGTATCAGCCCGGAGTTGACCCCGTAGGTCATGATCTCGTTGAGTCGTTGGCTCAATCGTTTCACGGTTTCGAGGCTCCCTTTGGCCTCGATTGGACGAAGGATCTTGATAACCATCGGAGCAGTGATTTGAGAGAGCGGCGTTGTTTTCATGCTTGGGAAAACATGAAGCGTCAGCGATCTCCAAATGTCTTCGGCGTAGGCTTTGGTTACGGAGTCTTTCTTCAGCTCGAACCAGGCCGTGGCCACCTTCTCGAAAGTGTGTTCACTCTCAGCAAGTTTGGCTTGCCTTACCTCATCACGCTGGGTTTTGGGATCAATGCCCAAAGCGAGCAACTCACGCGCCTCTGCGGCTTTCTTTCGAGCGTTGGCTAGCGATAGGTCGGGGTATGGACCAAGCGCCATGTTGATACGGCTTCTGATCAACGGCTCGCGGTAATTGAAATTCCACATCATCGAGCCGCTGGCGCGTACTCGAAGCTGCAAGCCATCGCCGTCGCTGAGGACGAAGTCTTTACCAGTTGCCTTGACTGCCTTGACTGCCTTGAGCTGGCGATCGGAGAGGCGGGTTGCGTTAGTAGGCATGGGGGCTACCTCCAGCACCGTTTTGGTATCCTGAAAATAGCATTTGGTAGTCCGGGATACCACCTGGGATACCAAAGCGCCTGGAACTCAGAAATCCTCAAAAGCCCCAAGAAGCGCTGAAACCCCTGTATTTACTGGATTTCAGGCACAAAAAAAGACGTCCGTGGACGTCTTTAGATGATGAAGTGGTGGAGCCGGGGGGATTTGAACCCCCGTCCGCCAGTACTCCGCTGTCGGTACTACATGCGTAGCCGTGTCTATTAAGTTAACCCTCAGCGACCCGACGGGCAGGGTGCTTTGGGCGAGTTGTGTAAGTTTTAGCCGCTTCGTCCACAACGTACTGCACGGCGATTCTGTTCTATATGACAATCATTTTGGGTTTACAGACATCCCCTGATGATTGCTGGACCCGAAGGTACCAGGAGCATTGTCAGCTGCAATTAAGCAGCGAGAGCAACACCGTATTGGTCGTCATTGGCAACTATAAGTAGTTGCAACAGTGGATTTACGACTTCTGTTACCAAGTCGGCATGCACCTAGAGTTTCGCAACCGGCGTCGAATCCTAAACGGCCCCGAACTCATTGCTCAGTACATCTGTTTGAGCAACAAGCCTGCGCAGTGTACGCCAATCAGCCCACAAGGCCAACCCGAAGGTTGGCCGGGACGCTGATCAGTTGTTGGTACCGGTGGATTTGCGCAGTTCCACGATGGTTTGCGAGGTTTCCGCAATGCAATCGTCAATTTTACCTTGAGCCTCAAGCGCCTTGGCTTTGGCCACGCTGGTATCAGCACGTTGTTTGAGTTCGGGCTTGTCCGACAACTGTGTATTGTTGATGGTCTGAATATTGGCCTGACACAGATCGGCAGGCTTGCCGTCAGCAAACGAAGCGGACGCCATCATCGATGCAGTAACGAACAGACCTAACAGTACAGAACGTTTCATGTGTATCTCCTTGAACCGAGTGGGTCCAGACTTCGCTGGCCGTCAGGACGGGCAACCGTATGGAAGAAAAACCCCGATCAGTCGGGGTTAATCTGTGGACTACAGTCGACCTCAAGGGTTCTATTTTTCTTCAGCAGGCCTTCGCCCGGGTCACCCGATCCACCAGATAGACCAGCCCGTGGTAGTCGATTCCGCCATGTTGCGTCAGGCCGATCTCGCACGTGCGGCTGGTGGAGATCCCTTCGCTGCAATGCTGCACGGCATCCTTGAGCGTGCGCAGCGAATGGCTGTTCAGCTCCGGCGTGGTGAAGCCTTTGTCGCCGGCGAACCCACAGCAATGAATGCCTTCCGGAATCACCACGGTTTTGCTGCACTTGCGCGCCAGATCGATCAGCGCTTGGCTTTCGCCCAGATGTTGCGTACTGCAGGTCACGTGTACGGCAATCGGTGCGTCTTGTGGGGTGAAATCCAGTCGATCGAGAAGGTGCGTACGGATGAAGCGCACCGGGTCGTACAGGTCCAGGCGAACATCTCCCACGTCCTGCACCAATCGCAATGTGCACGGACTGGTATCGCAATAGATCGGATCGAGCCCGCCGCGACTGGCATGCAGCAGTGCGCTGATCAACTCCTGACGCTTGTGTTCGGCCTGTTCGGCGTAGCCTTTTGAGGCGAAGGGCTGGCCGCAGCAGAGGTTGTCCTGGTTGTCCGGGAACACCACTTGGTAACCAGCCTTTTCCAGCAACCCACGGGTTTTGTCATATAGCGACATCTGCTCTTTGTCGCCCGCCGCCGGGCCCATGACCCGCGACACACAAGCCGCCAGATAGACAACGCGCGGGCGTTCGTCTGACACGCTCGGGCTGAAGCGAATGGCTTTCTCTGGCTGCGGCATCGCATTCGTCCACAACGGCACCTGGCCTTTGGACAGCCGCGTAATGGTTGCGGAAAGTTTCGCCAGACGCGGTGCGCCAAGCATCATCCGCGCGCCGTTGGCCACATGCAGGGTGAAGCGTGCGCCTTGCAGGGTCTTGGCGAAATTTCCTTCGATCCAGTCGGCGGTTTTCTGATGCGTCGCGTGTCGGCCACGGAGCTTTTTCACCAGCTCACCGGTATTGATGCCTACCGGGCAACGTTGCGCGCACAGACCCGTTGCGGCGCAGGTGTCGATGCCTTGGTACTCGTAGGCTTCTTCCAGTTTGCGGGTGTCGATGCCCGCACGTTTTTTCGCCTGAATATCGCGCCAGATGACGATGCGCTGGCGCGGGCTCAGGGTCAGGTCTTTCGAAGGGCAGACAGGCTCGCAGAAGCCGCACTCGATGCACTTATCGACAATCTCGTCGGCCGCCGGCAGCGGTTTCAGGTGTTTGAGGTGGATCTGCGGATCTTCGCTGAGCACCACGTCCGGGTTGAGAATGCCGTTCGGATCGAGCAGACGTTTGAGCTGCCACATCAACTGATAGGCGTCGCTGCCCCATTCCAGTTCCACGAATGGCGCCATGTTGCGGCCGGTGCCGTGTTCGGCTTTCAGCGAACCACCGAATTCCACCGCCACCAGTTGCGCGACGTCATCCATGAACGCTTGATAGCGTGCGACTTCTTCCGAGTTGTTGAAGCCTTGGGTGAAGACGAAATGCAGATTACCTTCCAGCGCGTGTCCGAAAAGGATCGCTTCGTCGTAGGCATGTTTGTCGAACAGCTCGATCAGGCGATTGACGCCGATGGCCAGTTGTTCGACCGGGAAGGTCACGTCTTCGATGATCACCGTGGTACCGGTTTTGCGTACGGCGCCGACGGCGGGGAAGGTGTCTTTACGGATGGCCCAGAGCTTGGCGTTCTCGGCAGGGTCTTCGGTGAAGTCGACCTGCTTTTCTACAGGGAAACCGCTGAGCGACGCCATGATCTGCGCCAG
This sequence comes from Pseudomonas sp. MC6, assembly GCF_054790575.1. Taxonomy (NCBI): domain Bacteria; kingdom Pseudomonadati; phylum Pseudomonadota; class Gammaproteobacteria; order Pseudomonadales; family Pseudomonadaceae; genus Pseudomonas; species Pseudomonas sp. MC6. The sequence goes on along the minus strand of NZ_CP186504.1, from coordinate 4,148,198 downwards.
CTGTTCCCGCAGCAAAGTGGAAGAGGCGGCGCGGGATTCGATGAGCAGCGCACAGGCATTGTTCGACAGTTGTTGTACGAAAGCCGGCATGCCCGGTTTGTCCTGCACCGAACGCAAACTGCGGCGATCCAGCAGTTCTACGGCTGACACCGGTTGGCTTTTCAGCACGGTGACCGCGTTGCAGCAGGTTTCCACATCCGGGAACACGATCAGTGCCGACGCCTTGTTCGGATGATCGATCACCGTGTCGTAAGTCACCGCGCTGATGAAGCCGAGCGTGCCTTCGGAGCCGACCAGCAAATGGCTCAAGATATCCACAGGCTCATCGAAATCCACCAAGGCGTTGAGCGACAGGCCGGTGGTATTTTTCAGACGATATTTGTGGCGGATTCGTGCAGCCAGTTCGGCGTTGGCGCGGGTCTCGCGGCCCAATGTCGCCAAGCGTTCGAGCAGATCGCCGTGGCTCACGCGGAATGCCGCGACACTTGTAGCGTCTTCGGTATCCAGACGTGTGCCATCGGCCAGCACCAGGCGAATCCCGGCCAGCGTGTGGTAGGTGTTTTGCGCGGTGCCGCAGCACATGCCGCTGGCATTGTTAGCGACGATGCCGCCGATCTTGCAGGCGTTGATCGATGCTGGATCCGGGCCGATCTTGCGCCCGAACGGCGCCAGCCACGCGTTGGCCTGCGCGCCGATCACCCCGGGTTGCAGGCGGATTTGCATGCCTTGGCCGCGAATCTCGCGCGCGTTCCAGTTATCCCCAAGCACGATCAAAACGGAATCGCTGATCGCTTGGCCGGACAGGCTAGTGCCGGCCGCACGGAAGGTCACCGGAACATGGTCGCGCTGAGCCAGTTTCAGCAGAGCCACAACTTCATCTTCGGACTCGACGCGGATTACCAGTTTCGGAATCAGCCGATAAAAACTTGCATCAGTGCCGAAGGCCAGCGTCGATAACGGATCATCAAAGCGGCGCTCGGCCGGAATCAGTTGTTGCGCATCACGCAGGAAGTTCGCTGGAAGCGTCATTGGTCCTCCAGAATCAGCACCACCAGATCTTTCGGGCCGTGGGCGCCGTATGCCAGCACTTGCTCGATGTCAGCAGTTTTCGACGGGCCGGACACCAGCAACGCGTTGGTCGGCATGCCTTGCGCCCATTCGAATTCCTGTTGCACCTGATAGAAGTTGTCGCGGATTTCACTGGCCTTGAGCAGGGCGAAATGCACCGGTGGCACCAGGCTCATCAAACGCGGTTCTTCGCGGGTCGGCCACATGATGAGGCTGCCGGTGGCGGCGATCGCGCCGAGGGTGCCGGTGAGGCTGGCCGGGGTGTCATTGAACAGTTCGGCTTTCCACTCTTCCATCGGCCGGTCGTAGGACTTCAGCGCTGGCAGATCAGGATTGTTCGCCCAGTGCTGTGTGATTTTCTGCCCGTGCGCTGTCGTCGGCGCGATCAACAGGCTCGGCAACTGACGATCGCGCAGCAGTTGCGCGAGCAGTGCCGGCCAACCTTCGCCCGAGGTCATGTGAATCTCGGTGTGCACTGCTTCCATCAATTTGCGCAGCTGCGGGATGCGCTGTTCAGCAGTGTAGGTGTAAGGCTGCGTCACCAGATCGACATCGAAGTTGTCGGCAATCGGCGTGGTGCCGGTCAGACTTTTCCGCAGTTTGCCGAGGATATTTTGCTTGGCGCTCATCAGCGGTCCCCCTGTTTGGCCAGATGCTCGCGGGCCATGTCGTGCAGTGAACGGGCGGCGGGTTTCGGCGCGCTGTGGTTTTGCGTCCACGGGCCGACGTTACTCGGAGTCAGGGCACGCAGGCGCGTGGCGAAGAAACCGAACAATCGATACAAAGTCGGAGAGCTGTTGAGCCTGGCCCAGGCGTTCCAGATAAAACGTTCCTTGCGCGAATACTTGCTGCCCTGACCGCGCATCACTTGATTCGGGCTGTCCGGGGCTTTGACGTTTTCTTCGCGCAGGCGCCGCAGGATCGCCGGGATCGGAATTTTTACCGGGCACACTTCACCGCAGGCACCGCACAGCGACGAAGCGCTCGGGTGATCCGGAACCTTGGCCAGACCGACCATGTGCGGGGTGATGATTTTGCCGATTGGCCCCGGATACACCTCGCCGTAAGTGTGACCACCGACGCGGGTATAGACCGGGCAATGGTTCATGCAGGCGCCGCAGCGGATGCAGTTCAAGGTCTGGCGCAGTTCACTGTCGGCAAACGCCTGGCTGCGACCGTTGTCGAGCAGGACTAGATGGACTTCCTGCGGGCCGTCGAGTTCGTGTTCCTTGCGCGGGCCGGAGATCATGTTGACGTAAGTGGTGATCGGAATGCCCAGCGCCGAGCGCGTCAGCAGTGACAGCAGCGGCACCACGTCACGCAGGTTTTCCACGACTTTTTCGATGCCGGTGACGGCGATGTGCACCGGTGGCACGGTGGTGGTCATGCGGCCGTTGCCTTCGTTTTCCACCAGCAGCAGGGTGCCGGTTTCGGCCACGGCGAAGTTGACACCGGAGACGCCGATGTCCGCTTCGAAGAATTTCTGCCGCAGGACTCTGCGACCGATCTGAATGAGTTGGTCAACGTCCTTGGTGTATTCCACGCCAAGTTTGTCGTGGAACAAGGACGCGACCTGACCGGCATTCTTGTGGATCGCCGGCATAATGATGTGTGAAGGCTTCTCGTGGTCGAGCTGGACGATGTATTCCCCCATATCGGACTCCAGACATTCAATGTCCCGAGCCTCGAGGAAATGGTTCATCTCCATCTCTTCGCTGACCATCGATTTGCCCTTGATCACTTGCCGCGCCTCGTGAGCGCAGATGATCGATAAGACGATGCCATTGGCCTCGTCCACCGTTTCCGCCCAGTGCACTGTCACACCGTTGCGGGTCAGGTTCTGTTCCAGTTGCTCGAGCAGGTCGGGCAACTTGGAGAGCGCGCGGGCTTTGATCGAATTGCCCAGTGCGCGCAAATGTTCTCTTTCGTGGGGATCACTGAACGCGGCTGCCCGCTTGACCATCAGTGAGTCCATGGCAGTGCGGAAGTTGTTCCGTAGCTGCTGATCACCCAAGGCATTGTGTGCCCGGGTGCGGAAATCTTCTTCTACGGCGACCGTAGGAATAATCGCGGAAGTGCTCATTGCGCACCCCCGGTTCGTTGCCACAGAAAGCTGGCGAGATGTTGCCCGCGCAGCGCTTCTTTTTGTTTCTCCAATGCGCCGTTGATGTTCATCAAACAGCCACAGTCGGCGCTCAACACCTTGTGCGCGCCGGAATCCTTCAACGCTTTGGTCTTGTCAGCCACCATTGCGCCGGAAATGTCTGGCATACGGACGCTGAATGTTCCGCCGAAGCCACAGCATTCGCTTTCATGGTCGTGATTGACCCGTTCCACATTGCTCAACTGCGCCAACAACTCGCGACCGTGCAGGTGGGTGTTCATTTCGCGACGTGCCGAACACGAAGTGTGCAGCGCGACTTTGACCGGCTCGCCACTGTCCTTGAGCTGCACCTTGCAGACGAACAGCAGAAACTCGGCCAGTTCATAGGTGCGGGCCGCGAGGGCCTGAACCTGTTTCAATGTTTGCGGCTCGTCCTTGAACAAGTCGGCGTAATGCTCGCGCAGCATGCCGGCGCAGGAACCCGACGGCACCACCACCGGATAATCCCCGGCAAACAGCGCCAGTTGCGAGCGCGCTACCGTCCGTGCTTGCTCGGTGTAACCCGAGGTGTAGGCCGGTTGCCCGCAGCAACTCTGCCCTTGCGGATACTCGACCCGAATCCCTTCGCGCTCCAGCAAGCGGATCGCGTCCATCCCGGCTTCGGGGTAGAACAGGTCGACCACGCACGTGCCGAACAGGTAGACCCGCGACGGTTTCTCGCTGGGGTATTGCCGAGGTTCGGGCAGTGGCGGTGCCACACGGGTCGCGTTTGGCACGGCGTTGTAAAAAAGCTCGCTCATCAGGCGTGTCTCCGGGTGGGCCCGGTTATCCGTCTGTTGTAGCTGCTGAATATAGAGAGCATTGCTTTCAGCAGCCTTACAGACCGGGTTGTGAATTGCTGACGCCGAAATCACGGATCGGCGTCGGTTTTTTCCATGCTTCTTGTCGGTTTAGTGGACCAGCATGCCGGTGAACCAGTAGGCCTGAGCCAGGGTGATCAAGCCGACAATCGTTGCAAAGAATAGGCTGTGCTTGAGGGTGAAGCGGAACAGATCTGATTCCTTGCCCACCAGTCCGGTCGCGGCGCAAGCCACGGCTATCGATTGTGGCGAGATCATCTTGCCGGTCACGCCGCCACTGGTGTTCGCCGCCACGAGCAAGGTGTCGTTGACGCCGATCTGGTGCGCAGTGGTTGCTTGCAACGAACTGAACAGGGCGTTGGACGAAGTATCCGAACCGGTGAGGAATACGCCCAGCCAGCCGAGGAATGGCGAGAAGAACGGGAACGCTGCGCCCGTACCGGCCAGCACCAGCGCCATGGTCGAAGACATGCCGGAGTAGTTGGTGACGAAGGCGAACGCCAGCACCATGCCGATCGACAGGATTGGCCAGCGCAGTTCGTAGAAGGTCTCTTTCAAAGTGGTCAGACCAGTTTTGAAATTGATCTTCAAGACCAGCATCGAGATCAGCGCGGAGAAGAAAATCGCCGTGCCGGTCGCGGAAATCGGATCGAGTTTGAACACCGCTGGAATGGCAGTCGGGACGGCTACGATCGGTGCGGTTTTGATCACTAATTGATCAAGGTGTGGGATCGCGAAGTTGAACACCCAGCTGTACATTGAACCGCCAGCGGCGAACATCGCCTTGAAAGGCTTCAGTGTCCAGATGGTCACCAGTACGGTGAGGATCAGGAACGGCGACCACGCTTTGAAAATTTCCCCGAGGCTGTAAGGCGAAGCCACGGTGGTGCGTTTCTGACCGAAACCGCCGACGCTGGCGGTCACCACCGAAGCGGAAACGGCGCCGGCGATATGTTGGCCGGCAGCGCGTTTTGGCTGCCAGACTTTCAGGAACAGGGTCAGGGAAATCAGGCTGGCCAAGGCCGAGGTGATGTCCGGCAACTCTGGGCCGATGAAGTTGGACGTGAAGTATTGGGTGACGGCGAAGCTCAGGCCCGCGACCAATGCAGCCGGCCAGGTTTCACGCACGCCGCGCAGGCCGTCCATCATGAACACCAGCCAGAACGGCACGAACAGCGACAGCAGCGGCAGTTGGCGACCGGTCATGGCTCCGATCTTGAACGCGTCGATACCGGTGACTTGGCCGGCGACGATGATCGGGATCCCCAGTGCACCGAACGCTACCGGTGCGGTGTTGGCGATCAGGCACAGGCCAGCGGCGTACAGGGGGTTGAAGCCCAGTCCGACCAGCAACGCGGCAGTAATCGCCACGGGTGCGCCGAAACCGGCGGCACCTTCCAGGAACGCTCCGAAGCAGAAACCGATCAGCAGCACTTGCAGGCGCTGGTCGTCAGTAATCGATAACACCGAGCTGCGAATGACCTCGAACTGACCACTTTTGACCGTCAGTTTGTAGAGGAATACCGCCGCGACAATGATCCAGGCAATCGGCCACAGACCGTAGGCGAAGCCATAACCAGCGGCGGCGAAGGCCATGTCGACCGGCATCTGGAACGCGAAGATTGCCACGGCAATCGACAGCGCGAGGGTGATGCTCCCGGCCACATGGCCTTTGAGGCGGAACACCGCCAATGCGAGGAAAAAGAACACGATGGGGATGACGGCCGCGAGTGCGGACACGCCGAGACTGCCGAGCGGGCTGTAGAGCTGTTGCCAGGTTTGCATATGGGGTGGCCCCTAATTGTTGTTGGTCAGGCACTGTCAGCGTTCTTGGATAATTGGTAAGACCAATTTACAATCGCTGTTGGCTAGGGTAAAAGCCTTGATGGCGGTGTGTCAATTTGTCGCCCTGAAACTTTTGTCGAACAAGCGGTGCAGAGCGCATCTGATCTGGTTTGGGCAAGTGGCGTCTGGTAGGTGTCGACAAGGCGCCGATAGGCCAGAATAGAGAGCCCGGCGAGCGGTCGGGATCGTGGAGAAATGAGTTATGGGGTTTGATCAGATTCGGCAGCGCCGTTTGTCTGACGATATTGTCGAGCGACTCGAGGGGATGATCCTCGAGGGCACGCTGAAGTCCGGTGAACGGCTTCCGGCTGAGCGCACGCTGGCCGAACAATTTGGCGTATCACGGCCATCATTGCGTGAGGCGATTCAGAAACTGGCGGCCAAAGGTCTGCTCGTCAGTCGTCAGGGCGGCGGCAACTATGTCGTGGAAAGCCTCGGCTCGACGTTCAGTGATCCGCTGCTGCAGTTGCTCGAAAGCAATCCTGAAGCACAGCGCGATCTACTGGAGTTTCGGCATACTTTGGAGGCATCGTGCGCCTATTACGCCGCATTGCGCGCCACCGATGTCGATCGTGAGCGGCTGACCGCCGCGTTTGAAGAGCTGCAGGACTGCTATTCGCGTCACGATGAAGTCAGTCGGGCAGAGGAGGGCGCGGCGGATGCGAAATTCCATCTGGCGATTGCTGAAGCCAGTCATAACGCGGTGTTGCTGCACACCATTCGCGGGCTGTTCGATCTGCTCAAGCGTAACGTGGTGACCAACATCGGCGGCATGTACAAGCAGCGCACGGAAACTCGCGACATGCTGATCACTCAGCATAGGGAATTGTATCTGGCGATTATTGAAGGTCGTGCGGAGCAGGCACGGGAAGTCTCCAGCCGACATATCTTGTATGTGCAGGAAGTGCTGGAAGAGGTGCGGCAGGAGGTTCAGCGCATGGCCCGGGCGGAGCGACGCAAGGGGATGTGATTTTTTAAAGCAAAAGATCGCAGCCTGCGGCAGCTCCTACACAGGAATATGTATTTCCCTGTAGGAGATGCCGCAGGCTCGGGCCGCGATCGGACGATCTTTGCTTTCGGGGGGGAAGACTAGTCTTCCTTGCCCTTGTTGCGCACCGCACGCTGCAGTTCACGACCGGCGTCGCGTTCGCGCTCGGTGTCACGCTTGTCGTATTCCTTCTTGCCCTTGCCCAGAGCGATCTCGCACTTGACCATGTGCTTGCTCCAGTACCAGGACAGGCAGACGCAGGCGTAACCCTTTTGCTGCACCATCGCTGCAAGCTTTTCCAGCTCGCGGCGGTTGAGCAGCAATTTGCGTGTGCGCACCGGGTCAGCGATGACGTGGGTGCTTGCGGTCATCAGAGGCGTGATGTGGCTGCCAAGCAACCACGCTTCGCCATCCTTGAGCAGGACATAGCTGTCGACCAGCTGTAGCTTGCTTGCCCGCAGACTTTTTACTTCCCAGCCGGCCAGGACCAGACCAGCCTCGAACTTATGCTCGATGAAGTAATCGTGTCGCGCCTTTTTGTTCTGCGCGATGGTCCCTGTTGGGTGTTTCTTCTGTTTAGCCATAGGGGCGGCATTATATGGAGATAAACGGCTGTCGGCTACGGTGATGCTGCGTGCTTGAGCAGGTTGAGTGAATCCCGGACAATGCGGCCTCTTTTTCTAACGCTTGGGCGTGATAAACGATGTCGACAGACAAGGTTTCTGTCCACGGCAGTTGGGCTAGCCGCTGGGTATTCATACTCGCCGCGACCGGTTCGGCCGTGGGACTGGGTAGTATCTGGAAGTTCCCCTACATGGTCGGGGTCTACGGCGGCGGTGCGTTCGTGCTGATGTTTCTGGCGTGCATCGCGCTGATCGGCATCCCGGTCATGCTCGCGGAAACCCTGATCGGCCGGCGCGCCCGGCAAAGTCCGGCGAACGCCTTGAAGGTGCTGGCGCTGGAAGCCGGGCACTCGGGCAAGTGGTCGTGGGGGGCCTTTGCCGGGATGATCACGGCATTGCTGATCCTGTCTTTCTATAGTGTGGTGGGCGGCTGGTCGCTGGACTACATCGTCGATATGGGCCGCGGCGACTTCCAGGGCGCCACGGCCGATCAGGTCGGTGCGTATTTCGGCAATGTCATTTCCAATCCATGGCGTCTGACACTTTGGCATACGATTTTTATGCTGCTGTCGGCCTTCGTCATCGCCAAAGGCGTGGTCGCCGGGCTTGAGCGCAGCCTGCGTATCATGATGCCGCTGCTGTTCGTGATGATCCTGGTACTGCTGGGTTACAGCATGACCACCGGGCATTTCATGGAAGGCGTGCATTTCATGTTCGACTTCCACCCGGAAAAAGTCCTCGACGGCTTGTTGCCGGCGATGGGGCATGCGTTCTTCTCGCTGAGTGTCGGTGTCGGCTCGATCATGATCTATGGCGCTTATATGCCGAAGAGTTCGTCGTTGTCGGGCACCGTTGTCGGCGTGGCATTGCTCGATACCTTTGTTTCGCTGATCGCCGGCCTGGCCTTGTTCCCGATTGTATTTGCCGGCGGCCTGAACCCTAGTGAAGGGCCGGGGCTGATGTTCGTCAGTCTGCCGTTTGCCTTTGGTAATGTGGCGTTCGGTCAGTTGATGGGCGTGGTGTTCTTTGTGCTGGTGGCGATTGCTGCCTGGAGTTCGGCGATCTCGCTTCTGGAACCGATGGTTGCCTATCTGGTTGAGCGCACGAAAGTCAGTCGCGCGTGGGTGACTTTCTGGCTGGCGTTCATCTGCTGGTTCGTTGGTCTGGGCACAGTGTTCTCCTTCAATATCTGGAAGGAGGCCAAATTTTTCGTGAACGAAGGCGGGATGTTCCACCTCTACCAATGGGGCGCGCAGAGCGGTCTGGACTTCTTTGGCGTGATAGATTTCTTCACCTCGCGGATCATGTTGCCGCTCGGTGGTCTGTGTTTCGTGCTGTTTGCCGGATGGGTGATGGGGCGTGAAGCGGTACGCGACGAGTTGTCGATCCGCAATCCGGCACTGTTCGCCCTGTCTTTGTTTTTGATGCGCTACGTGGCGCCTATCGGCATTGTTGTAGTGTTTGCCGCTCAGCTCTGGAAGTAACGCTTACATGACGACACATATTCAACGATCGGCGTTGCTGCCGTACCCGGCGCAATTTCTCTACGACCTGGTCAACGACGTGGCCCGCTACCCGGAATTTCTGCCGTGGTGCTCGGCTGCCGAAGTGCTGGAAAGCTCGCCGGAGCATATGCGCGCCAGCGTTGGCGTGGCCAAGGGCGGCCTTAGCCAGCATTTTGTCACGCGCAATACATTGGTGCCGGGACAGTCGATCGAGATGAACCTTGAAGAGGGGCCGTTCAATCAACTGCACGGCGTCTGGGTGTTCAAGGCGTTGAACGAGAAGGCCTGCAAGATCAGTCTGGATCTGTCGTTCGACTATGCCGGGCCGCTGGTGCGCGCCACGTTGGGTCCGCTGTTCAATCAGGCGGCCAATACGCTGGTGGATGCGTTCTGTCAGCGCGCCAAGCAGATACATGGTTGAACCGGTGATCGAGATAGAAGTGGTGTACGCGGCCGTGGATCGTCAGGTTTTACGCGCTGTCAGCGTAAATGAGGGCGCCACGGTGCGGGCTGCGGTGCTTGCATCGGGTATTGGTAGCGAGTTTCCTGAGCTGAATCTGGCGGAGTGCCCGCTGGGCATCTTTGGAAAAGTAGTTGCTGACCCGGATTCACGGGTGATTCAGGCGGGAGATCGCATCGAGATTTATCGCCCGTTGCTTGCCGATCCTAAAGAGGTACGGCGCTTGCGGGCGGCCAAGGCTGCCGAAGCCAAGGCTCGAAACGCGTAAAAGCCAAATCACAGGCAATAAAAAACCCGGTATTTCCGGGTTTTTTATTGCCTCGCAAATTATTGCGGCGAGGTGTCCAGCGGCTCTGGTGTCGGAACCGGAACGGTTTCCACACCATCGACGTCCTTCTGGATCTGATCCAGCAAGGAACCTGGCTTGACCGGTTTTTCCGGTTCTGGCTTCTCGGCGTTTTCAGCAGGAGTCGACACGGTCGTGCCACTGTCCTTGCCGAGAATGGCTTCGTCACGGCTTACGCCCGGCATAAAGTCACCGGACAGGCTGACAAGCTGGTCGTTTGAGTTGAAAATAACGCTGACGCGTTCCTGTTGGCGTTCACCGCCACCCGGTTGCAGGCTGTACAGATAATCCCAGCGATCGGCATGGAACGTGTCGACAAGCAGAGGGTTACCCATGATAAACCGTACTTGCGGCCGGGTCATTCCCGGGCGTAACTGGTCTATCATGTCCTGCGTGACGACATTGCCCTGCTGGATGTCGATTTTGTAAACCCCGGGGAATGAACAACCGGCGAGTGCGAGCAGTCCCACAAAGGTGAAACTGGTTAGCAAGAGCTTGGTGTTTTGCATCGGTGGGCGACTTCCACTATCTTGGCTGGGACAACGTAAACGCCGATCATACCCGCATTAAGAGAAGCTGCGAAGCAGCATCGCGAGAAAGCTGACCATGGTTGAAAATAGCGAACTACGCAAAGCCGGCCTTAAAGTGACCCTGCCACGGGTCAAGATCCTGCAAATGCTCGACTCCACCGAGCAGCGTCACATGAGTGCCGAGGACGTCTACAAGGCGTTGATGGAAGCTGGCGAGGACGTCGGTCTGGCCACGGTTTACCGTGTTCTGACCCAGTTCGAAGCGGCTGGCCTCGTGGTCCGTCACAACTTCGACGGCGGCCACGCGGTATTTGAACTGGCTGACGGTGGCCACCACGACCATATGGTCAACGTGGAAACCGGTGAAGTCGTCGAATTCGTCAGCATTGAAATCGAAAAGCTTCAGAAGGCAATTGCCGAGGAGCACGGTGTCGAGTTGGTGGATCACAACCTGGTGCTGTACGTGCGCAAGAAAAAGTAAGCATGTCGCGCGAATTTCACATTCGCGAAACGAACGAAGGCGACCCAAGGGTCGCCTTCGTGCTTTCTGTCGTTGTCAAACCTTGGTGGTGACAACCATTTTTTTCGCGTGAGCCAGGGATTCCTTGGTCAGATCGATGCCGCCGAGCATGCGCGCCACTTCTTCTATACGGTCGTTCTTGCTCAGTTTGGAGACGGCGGTGTGAGTCGCCTCTTCACCGCGCACTTTGTGCACAAACAAATGCTGATGACCCTGCGCTGCCACTTGCGGCAAGTGCGTGACGGTCAATACCTGGCCGCGATCGCCGAGACGGCGCAACAGTTGGCCGACAATTTCTGCGGTCGGCCCACCGATGCCGACGTCCACTTCGTCGAATACCAGTGTCGGAACGCGGGATGTCTGCGCGGTGATCACCTGAATCGCCAGGCTGATCCGTGACAGCTCGCCGCCGGAAGCGACTTTTGCCAGCGCCTTCAGCGGTTGCCCCGGGTTGGCGCTGACTAGCAATTCGACCTGCTCCAGCCCGTTGGGCAGCAATTCGTCGCTGCTATTGGCCTTCAGTTCGATAGTGAATCGACCACCCGGCATGCCCAGTCGCTGAATCTCCTGCTCAACCGCACTGGCGAGACTGCCGGCAGCCTGATGCCGCAAATCGCTCAGTTCCCGCGCCTTCTCTTGATAGTGGCGGGCGTATGAGGCCAGCTCTTCACCCAAGCGCTCGATGGATTCGTCATTGGCGTTGAGGGTTTCGATTTCATCCAGCAGTTTCTGCTGCATTTCACCGACTTCGGTGGGTTGAATCCGATGCTTGCGCGCCAAGGTGTAGATCGCGTCGAGACGTTCTTCCAGATATTGCAGGCGCGCTGGATCGGCATCGAAGTTATCGAGGAAACGATTGAGTTCACCGACGGCCTCTTCGACCTGGATCTGCGCGCTGGTCAGCAAACTGCTGGCTTCGCCCAGTGCGCCAACGGAATTGTTCACGCTCGACAGGCGATTGAGGCTGGCGGTCAGCGCATTCAGCACATTGCCGGAATCGCTTTCGCTGCATTGCTCGACCACTTGCCGACAGATGCCTAGCAGGGTTTCAGCGTTGGTCAGGTTTTTGTGTTCCTGCTCCAGTTGCTCCAGTTCGTTATCGCCCAAGCCGAGATTTTCCAGCTCTTCCAGTTGATAGCTGAGTAATTGATGGCGGGCGCGTTGTTCGTCACCGGAATTGGAGAGACGTTCCAGCTCCTGGCGAGTCTGGCGCCAGCGCTGGGCGGCGAGTTGAACCTGGCGGGCAAGATCGTTGGCGCCGGCATATTCGTCCAGCAAGCGGCGATGAGTATCGGTTTTCAGCAGGGATTGGTGTTCGTGCTGGCTGTGGATATCGATCAACAACTCGCCCAATGACTTGAGGTCGCCGAGCGGGCAGGGCGTGCCATTGATGTATCCGCGTGAACGACCTTCCGAGGTGATTACCCGGCGCAGAATGCACGGGCCATCAGTATCCAGATCGCGCTCGGCCAGCCACGCGCTGGCTTCAGGAATGTCCGCCAAATCAAAGGTCGCGAGGATATCTGCCTTGTCAGCGCCGGGACGGACCACGCCGCTGTCGGCGCGATCACCCAAGGTCAGGCCCAGTGCGTCGAGCATGATCGACTTGCCGGCGCCGGTTTCGCCCGTGATCACGCTCATCCCGCGATCGAGTTCGAGATCGAGATGTTCAACGATGGCGTAGTTATGTACGGACAGGTGCACCAGCATAAAGGCCGCTCCCAAGCTAAAGGTCTGGTTATTTATACAGTGTTTCGTTTCGCGCTGACAATGCCCTCCCTTAGCTCGATTTGCTTGAACCGCAGATTTGCTTAGCTCATCGAGGAATGAAGATTCGACACTTTTTTGTAGGGTTAATGTTTGCAGGCCCTTGAAGCCTGATTTTGCGGCCCCATATATCGGGGCAGAAGCGCGAGTCAGGCTCGCGGACGAAATTGAAAGGAGAATTCTATGGCTGACGAACAGACAGTAGATACGCAAAACCCAGAAGCCAATCAGGCGCCCGAAGGTTCGGGTGATGACCTGGCGACCCGTGTACAAGTGCTCGAAGAGCAATTGGCCGCCGCGCAGGATCAATCTCTGCGTGTTGCTGCTGATCTGCAGAACGTCCGTCGCCGTGCCGAGCAGGACGTCGAGAAGGCGCACAAGTTTGCCCTGGAAAAATTTGCCGGCGACCTGTTGCCGATCGTCGACAGCCTGGAGCGCGGCCTCGAGCTGTCGAACCCGGACGACGAAAGCATTCGTCCGATGCGCGAAGGCATTGAGCTGACGCTGAAAATGTTCCACGACACCCTCAAGCGTTATCAGCTGGAAGCGATCGATCCGCACGGCGAACCGTTCAACGCCGTTCAGCATCAAGCGATGGCCATGCAAGAAAGCGCCGACGTAGAACCGAACAGCGTTCTGAAGGTGTTCCAGAAGGGTTACCAGCTCAACGGTCGCCTGCTGCGTCCGGCCATGGTTGTGGTCAGCAAGGCGCCTGCGCCAATTTCGCCTTCGATTGACGAGAAGGCTTGAAATTAGCCGCAAGGCCCCCATTTAGAAGTCAAGCGTTTAAGTATTACCGCAGTCAGCCACCACTGCTGCGGCAAAAAAATCCAAAGTTTCGGGAGAGTTAACATGGGCAAAATTATCGGTATCGACCTGGGGACCACCAACTCCTGCGTCTCCGTGCTGGAAAATGGCAAAGCAAAAGTTATTGAAAACGCTGAAGGCGCGCGTACCACGCCGTCGATCATCGCTTACGCCAACGATGGCGAAATTCTGGTAGGTCAGTCGGCCAAGCGTCAGGCTGTGACCAACCCGCACAACACCCTGTACGCAGTAAAGCGTCTGATCGGTCGTCGTTTCGACGAAGAAGTTGTGCAGAAAGACATCCAGATGGTCCCTTACAAGATCGTCAAGGCTGACAACAACGACGCCTGGGTTGAAGTGAACGGCCAGAAAATGGCACCGCCACAAATCTCGGCTGAAATTCTGAAAAAGATGAAGAAGACCGCCGAAGACTACCTCGGCGAGACCGTGACCGAAGCGGTGATCACCGTTCCGGCCTACTTCAACGACAGCCAGCGTCAGGCGACCAAAGACGCCGGCCGCATCGCCGGTCTGGACGTAAAACGCATCATCAACGAACCGACCGCAGCTGCTCTGGCTTACGGTATGGACAAGGCCAAGGGCGATCACACCGTGATCGTTTATGACCTGGGTGGCGGTACCTTCGACGTTTCCGTGATCGAGATCGCTGAAGTTGATGGCGAGCACCAGTTCGAAGTTCTGGCCACCAACGGTGACACGTTCCTCGGTGGTGAAGACTTTGACATTCGTCTGATCGACTACCTCGTTGACGAATTCAAGAAAGAAAGCGGCATGAACCTCAAAGGTGACCCGCTGGCCATGCAGCGCCTGAAAGAAGCCGCTGAGAAAGCCAAGATCGAGCTGTCGTCCGCTCAGTCGACCGACGTCAACCTGCCGTACATCACTGCAGACGCGACCGGTCCTAAGCACCTGAACGTGAAGATCTCGCGTGCCAAGCTCGAAGCACTGGTTGAAGACCTGGTTCAGCGCACCATCGAACCTTGCCGCATCGCCATGAAAGACGCTGGTCTGGACGTTGGCGCGATCAACGACGTGATTCTGGTCGGTGGTCAGACCCGTATGCCGCTGGTGCAGAAGCTGGTTACTGATTTCTTCGGTAAAGAAGCGCGTAAAGACGTTAACCCGGACGAAGCTGTTGCCATGGGTGCAGCGATTCAGGGCGCCGTTCTGGCCGGTGACGTGAAAGACGTTCTGCTGCTCGACGTCAGCCCGCTCACCCTGGGTATCGAAACCATGGGTGGCGTGATGACCGCGCTGATCGAGAAAAACACCACGATTCCTACCAAGAAATCGCAAGTGTTCTCGACTGCCGACGACAACCAGGGCGCTGTGACCATTCACGTGCTGCAGGGCGAGCGTAAGCAAGCCACTCAGAACAAGTCCCTGGGCAAGTTCGACCTGGCCGACATTCCACCTGCTCCACGTGGCGTGCCGCAGATCGAAGTGACCTTCGACATCGACGCTAACGGCATCCTGCACGTTGGTGCGAAAGACAAGGCGACCGGCAAGACTCAGTCGATCGTGATCAAGGCCAACTCCGGTCTGTCCGACGAAGAAATCGAGCGCATGGTGCGTGACGCCGAAGCCAACGCTGAGGAAGACCGCAAGTTCGAAGAGCTGGCCGCTGCCCGTAACCAGGGTGATGCACTGGTTCACTCGACGCGCAAAATGATTGCTGACGCGGGCGACAAAGTCACCGCCGAAGAGAAGACTGCGATCGAAGCCGCTGTGGTTGCTCTGGAAGCCGCTGTCAAAGGCGACGACAAGGCTGCTATCGAAGCCAAGGTTGAAGAGCTGTCGAAAGTCTCCGCTCCGGTTGCTCAGAAGATGTACGCCGAACAGGCGCAGCCAGCTGATGGTGCAGCCCCGCAAGGCGAATCGGCTGAGAAGGCTGACGACGTTGTCGATGCAGAGTTCGAAGAAGTCAAAGACCACAAGTAAGTTGTTGGTCGGCCGGTTGACTGCCTTTAGGCAGTGACTGGTAGGATGTCGCCGCGCGGGAGCTAGCTCCCGCGTTGGCGTATCTGGAATACGCGAATTTTTACAGCATGCGACAAGGTTCGGATGTTGGTGGTATGGCCGGGAATGCTCCTGCTTTTCGTGCCGAAAGTACCGCAAGAAACAAAGACCAGGATCGTTGAATTGACGTGAGTTGGGTCCGGGCCTGTATTGGGGCTCAACGAGTTTGGCGATCCTCAGGAGGGGTTTGCCGAACGTCCTCAAGAGTGCAGAAGACTTATGGCAAAGCGTGACTATTACGAAGTGTTGGGTGTTGAGCGCGGCTCAAGCGATGCGGACCTGAAAAAGGCTTACCGTCGTCTGGCGATGAAGCACCACCCGGACCGTAATCCCGATGACAAAGCGTCGGAAGAAATGTTCAAAGAGGCCAACGAGGCCTACGAAGTGCTGTCCGACTCCAGCAAGCGTGCGGCGTACGACCAGTACGGTCATGCCGGTGTCGACCCGAGCATGGGTGGCGGCGGTGCCGGTTTCGGCGGTCAGAACTTCTCGGACATCTTTGGTGATGTCTTCAGTGATTTCTTCGGTGGCGGTCGCGGCGGTTCCCGTGGCGGCGCTCAGCGTGGCAGCGACTTGCGCTACACCCTGGAGCTGAATCTGGAAGAAGCGGTGCGCGGTACGTCGGTGAATATCCGCGTTCCGACACTGGTCAATTGCAAGCCGTGCGACGGTTCGGGTGCCAAGAAGGGCTCCTCGCCATCGACGTGCCCGACCTGTGGTGGCATCGGTCAGGTGCGCATGCAGCAGGGCTTCTTCTCGGTGCAGCAAACCTGCCCGCGTTGCCATGGCCAGGGCAAGATCATTTCCGATCCGTGCGACTCCTGCCACGGTGACGGTCGCGTTGAAGAGTACAAAACCCTGTCGGTCAAAGTGCCGGCCGGCGTCGACACCGGCGACCGCATTCGTCTGTCCGGCGAAGGCGAGGCGGGTTCGCAGGGCGGGCCGACTGGCGACCTGTATGTAGTCATCAACGTGCGCGAGCACGACATCTTCCAGCGTGATGGCAAACATCTGTTCTGCGAAGTGCCGATCAGCTTCGTCGATGCGGCGTTGGGCGGCGAGTTGGAAATTCCGACCCTCGACGGTCGCGTCAAACTGAAAATTCCCGAAGGCACTCAGACCGGCAAGCAGTTCCGCGTGCGCGGTAAAGGCGTGGCGCCGGTACGTGGCGGCGGTGCGGGCGACTTGATGTGCCGTGTGGCAGTCGAGACGCCGGTCAATCTGAATCGTCGTCAGCGCGAACTGCTGGAAGAGTTCCGCAGCTCGCTGGCGGACGACAACAGCCACTCGCCGAAAACCACTGGCTGGTTCGACGGTGTGAAGCGCTTCTTCGGCGATCTGTAAGGAGTCCGCATGCGACGTATAGCTGTGATGGGCGCTGCTGGGCGCATGGGCAAGATTCTGGTCGAAGCCGTGCAGCAGCGTGCGCCGCTGACCGGGTTGACCGCTGCCGTGGTTCGTCCGGGCAGTACGCTGATCGGCGTTGATGCCGGTGAGCTGGCCTCGCTGGGTCGTATCGGCGTGCCGCTGTCCGGGCATATCGAAGCTGTGGCTGAAGAGTTCGATGTATTGATCGACTTCACCCTGCCGGAAGTTATGCTGAAAAACCTCGCGTTCTGCCGCAAGGCAGGCAAAGCGATGGTTATCGGTACCACTGGCCTCGACGCTGGGCAGAAACAGTTGCTGGCCGAGGCGGGCAAGGATATTCCGATCGTGTTCGCGGCCAACTTCAGTGTCGGCGTCAATCTGTCGCTGAAATTGCTCGATATGGCGGCGCGCGTGCTGGGTGATGAAGCGGACATCGAAATTATCGAAGCTCATCACCGTCACAAGATCGATGCGCCGTCGGGTACGGCGTTGCGCATGGGTGAAGTGATTGCCAGTGCGCTGGATCGTGATCTGCAGAAGGTTGCTGTTTACGGTCGAGAAGGTCACACCGGCGCTCGTGAGCGTGAAACCATCGGCTTCGCCACTGTGCGTGGTGGTGATGTGGTCGGTGATCACACCGTGCTGTTCGCCTGTGAAGGTGAGCGTCTGGAGATCACGCACAAGGCTTCGAGTCGCATGACTTTTGCCAAGGGCGCGGTACGTGCTGCGTTGTGGCTGGATGGTCGTGAGCCGGGTCTGTATGACATGCAAGACGTGCTCGACCTGCGTTGATACACTGCTGAACCCGGCGCAAACGCCCTGTTTGCGCTGGTTTTTCTCCGCTTGGCGACGACCTGTCGCATTCTCCGGCCTTTTAGGCTCTTTAGCGGTGGACCAAAAAAGCCTTTTTCTGTAAGCTACAGCTTTAGTGTGTCCACTAAAAGCGCGCAGAATAATTCAGTGAAGAAGCGGGGTGACGTGTCCATACGTCACTCCGCTTTTTTACAACCTGCGATCGCCCTTTCATGCGTTATTTACGGGAGGTCTTCTTGACTAAGCCAGCCATACTTGCCCTTGCTGATGGCAGCATTTTTCGCGGCGAAGCCATTGGTGCCGACGGTCAAACCGTTGGTGAGGTGGTGTTCAACACCGCAATGACCGGCTATCAGGAAATCCTTACCGATCCTTCCTACGCCCAACAGATCGTTACCCTGACTTACCCGCACATCGGCAACACCGGCACCACTCCGGAAGATGCCGAGTCCGACCGCGTCTGGTCCGCTGGCCTGGTCATCCGTGACCTGCCGCTGGTAGCGAGCAACTGGCGTAACACGATGTCCCTGTCCGACTACCTGAAAGCCAACAACGTTGTGGCCATCGCCGGTATCGACACCCGTCGCCTGACCCGTATCCTGCGTGAAAAAGGCGCTCAGAACGGCTGCATCATGGCCGGCGACAACATCTCCGAAGAAGCGGCCATCGCCGCTGCGCAAGGCTTCCCGGGCCTGAAAGGCATGGACCTGGCGAAAGTCGTCAGCACCAAGACCCAATACGAATGGCGCTCGACTGTCTGGGATCTGAAGACCGACAGCCACGCGACCATCGACGCTTCCGAGCTGCCTTACCACGTGGTTGCTTACGACTACGGCGTCAAGGTCAACATCCTGCGCATGCTGGTCGAGCGCGGCTGCCGCGTCACCGTGGTGCCGGCTCAGACCCCGGCCGCTGATGTGCTGGCACTGAAGCCGGACGGCGTGTTCCTGTCCAACGGCCCGGGTGACCCGGAGCCATGCGACTACGCGATCAAGGCGATCAAGGAAGTGCTGGAAACCGAAATTCCGGTATTCGGCATCTGCCTCGGTCACCAACTGCTGGCTCTGGCCTCCGGCGCCAAGACCCTGAAAATGGGCCATGGCCACCACGGTGCCAACCACCCGGTGCAGGATCTGGACACTGGCGTGGTGATGATCACCAGCCAGAACCACGGCTTCGCGGTCGACGAAGAAACCCTGCCAGCCAATGTGCGTGCGATCCACAAATCGCTGTTCGACGGCACCCTGCAAGGCATCGAGCGCACCGACAAGAGCGCGTTCAGCTTCCAGGGCCACCCTGAAGCGAGCCCCGGCCCGAACGATGTCGCGCCACTGTTCGACCGCTTCATCAACGAGATGGCCAAGCGACGCTAAGCGTTCGCCTTGAGACTGTAGAGAGAAGCCCCTCGAGGGCGGCCCCGACACCGGTGGCCCCCTCGAGACTTCAGAAATCGATCAAGACGGCTTGCCGACTGACCTGCGGATTTGAGTGACAAACCCATGCCAAAACGTACAGACATTAAAAGCATCCTGATTCTCGGCGCTGGCCCGATCGTTATCGGCCAGGCCTGCGAATTCGACTACTCCGGCGCCCAGGCCTGCAAAGCCCTGCGCGAAGAGGGTTACCGCGTCATCCTGGTGAACTCCAACCCGGCCACCATCATGACCGACCCGGACATGGCCGACGCCACCTACATCGAACCGATCAAGTGGCAGACCGTTGCCAAGATCATCGAAAAAGAACGTCCGGACGCGGTGCTGCCAACCATGGGCGGCCAGACCGCTCTGAACTGCGCCCTGGACCTCGAACGCGAAGGCGTTCTGGAAAAGTTCGGCGTAGAAATGATCGGCGCCAACGCTGACACCATCGACAAGGCTGAAGACCGTTCGCGTTTCGACAAGGCGATGAAATCCATCGGCCTGGCGTGCCCGCGTTCCGGTATCGCCCACAGCATGGAAGAGGCCAACGCGGTTCTCGAAACCCTCGGCTTCCCGTGCATCATTCGTCCGTCCTTCACCATGGGCGGCACCGGTGGCGGTATCGCTTACAACCGTGAAGAGTTCGAAGAAATCTGCGCCCGTGGTCTGGACCTGTCGCCGACCAAAGAGCTGCTGATCGACGAATCGCTGATCGGCTGGAAAGAATATGAAATGGAAGTTGTCCGCGACAAAAAGGACAACTGCATCATCGTCTGCTCGATCGAAAACTTCGACCCGATGGGCGTGCACACCGGTGACTCGATCACCGTTGCTCCAGCGCAAACCCTGACCGACAAGGAATACCAGATCCTGCGTAACGCCTCCCTGGCGGTACTGCGCGAGATCGGCGTCGAGACTGGCGGCTCCAACGTTCAATTCGGTATCTGCCCGAACACTGGCCGCATGGTCGTGATCGAGATGAACCCGCGCGTATCGCGTTCCTCGGCCCTGGCTTCGAAAGCCACCGGTTTCCCGATTGCAAAAGTCGCGGCCAAACTGGCTGTGGGCTACACCCTCGACGAACTGTCGAACGACATCACCGGCGGCAAGACTCCGGCGTCCTTCGAGCCGTCGATCGACTACGTTGTGACCAAGCTGCCGCGCTTTGCCTTCGAGAAATTCGCCAAGGCTGACGCGCGACTGACCACTCAGATGAAGTCGGTTGGTGAAGTCATGGCCATCGGCCGTACCTTCCAGGAATCCCTGCAGAAAGCTCTGCGCGGTCTGGAAGTCGGCGTTTGCGGTCTGGACGAGAAGCTCGACCTGAGCAACCCGGAAAGCATGAGCGTGCTCAAGCGCGAACTGACCGTGCCGGGCGCCGAGCGTATCTGGTACGTGGCGGACGCTTTCCGCGCCGGCATGACCGTCGAAGAAATCTTCGGCATGAACATGATCGACCCTTGGTTCCTGGTACAGATCGAAGATCTGATCAAGGACGAAGAGAAGGTCAAGACCCTCGGTCTGTCCGCGATCGACCGCGACCTGATGTACAAGCTCAAGCGCAAAGGCTTCTCCGATCAGCGTCTGGCCAAGCTGCTGGGTGTGACCGAAAAGAACCTGCGCACGCACCGTCACAAGCTGGAAGTGTTCCCGGTTTACAAGCGCGTTGACACCTGCGCCGCCGAGTTCGCCACCGACACCGCATACCTCTACTCGACTTACGAGGAAGAGTGCGAAGCCGCGCCTTCGGGTCGCGACAAGATCATGATTCTGGGTGGCGGTCCGAACCGTATCGGCCAGGGCATCGAGTTCGACTACTGCTGCGTGCACGCCGCCCTCGCTCTGCGCGAAGACGGCTACGAAACCATCATGGTCAACTGCAACCCGGAAACCGTTTCCACTGACTACGACACTTCCGACCGTCTGTACTTCGAATCGGTAACCCTCGAAGACGTGCTGGAAATCTGCCGCGTCGAGAAGCCGAAAGGCGTGATCGTCCAGTACGGTGGTCAGACTCCGCTGAAACTGGCGCGTGCCCTGGAAGCGGCTGGCGTGCCAATCATCGGCACCAGCCCTGACGCTATCGACCGTGCCGAAGACCGTGAGCGCTTCCAGCAAATGGTTGAGCGCCTGAACCTGCGTCAGCCGCCAAATGCCACCGTGCGCAGCGAAGACGAAGCGATTCGTGCCGCCAGCAAGATCGGCTACCCGCTGGTAGTGCGCCCATCCTATGTCCTGGGTGGTCGCGCGATGGAAATCGTTTACGAAGAAGAAGAGCTCAAGCGCTACCTGCGTGACGCGGTGAAAGTGTCCAACGACAGCCCGGTGCTGCTCGACCACTTCCTCAACTGCGCCATCGAGATGGACGTGGATGCGGTCTGCGACGGCAAAGACGTGGTGATCGGCGCGATCATGCAGCACATCGAACAGGCTGGCGTTCACTCCGGTGACTCCGCTTGCTCGCTGCCGCCGTACTCGCTGCCGGCGCACATCCAGGACGAGATGCGCGAACAGGTCAAGAAAATGGCTCTGGAACTGGGCGTTGTCGGCCTGATGAACGTGCAGTTGGCTTTGCAGGGCGAAGACATCTACGTCATCGAAGTCAACCCGCGCGCTTCGCGTACCGTACCGTTCGTGTCGAAGTGCATCGGTGTCTCCCTGGCCATGATCGCTGCCCGCGTGATGGCTGGTAAGACCCTGAAAGAAATTGGCTTCACCAAGGAAATCATCCCGAACTTCTACAGCGTGAAAGAGGCGGTGTTCCCGTTCGCCAAATTCCCTGGCGTTGACCCGATCCTCGGCCCAGAGATGAAGTCGACCGGTGAAGTGATGGGCGTCGGCGACACCTTCGGTGAAGCATTCGCCAAAGCCCAGATGGGCGCCAGCGAAGTGCTGCCGACCGGCGGTACTGCGTTCATCAGCGTTCGCGACGATGACAAGCCTCTGGTTGCAGGCGTGGCCCGCGATCTGATCAACTTGGGTTTCGAAGTGGTTGCCACTGCCGGTACTGCCAAGCTAATCGAAGCCGCAGGCCTGAAAGTGCGCCGTGTGAACAAGGTGACCGAGGGTCGTCCGCACGTGGTCGACATGATCAAGAATGACGAAGTCACCCTGATCATCAACACCACCGAAGGTCGTCAGTCGATCGCTGATTCGTACTCCATTCGTCGTAATGCCTTGCAGCACAAGATTTACTGCACCACCACTATTGCTGCTGGCGAAGCTATCTGTGAAGCGCTGAAGTTCGGTCCGGAAAAGACCGTGCGTCGCTTGCAGGATCTACACGCAGGATTGAAGGCATGATCAAATACCCAATGACTGTCCAGGGCGCTAAAGCCCTGGAAGAAGAACACGCTCACCTGACCAAGGTCGTTCGTCCGAAGCTCAGCCAGGACATCGGTACGGCCCGCGAGTTGGGTGACTTGAAAGAAAACGCTGAATACCATGCCGCACGCGAACAGCAGGGCATGGTCGAAGCGCGGATTCGTGATATCGAAGGCCGGATTCAGAATCAGGTCATCATTGACGTCACGTCGATTCCGCACACCGGCAAAGTGATTTTCGGTACTACCGTCGAAATCGCCAACGTCGAGACCGATGAAAGCGTCACTTACCACATCGTGGGTGAGGATGAGGCTGACTTCAAACTCGGCAAGATTTCGGTTGGCTCGCCTTTGGCCCGTGCCTTGATTGGCAAGGAAGAGGGCGATGTGGTCGCCGTGAAAACGCCGAGCGGCGTGATCGAGTACGAGATTGTCGAAGTCCGTCACATCTGAAAAAGGGCGCCCGCTGCATGCGGGCGCCATGCTTTGGCAGCTGACCCAGATGCTTTGGGTCGGCGGTCTATGGCTGATACATCTCGGTTTGCAGCCGGCGCTGGGCCAGATTGGCCTGGCACCGTTGCTGATCGATGAAGTCGCCAGTGCATTTGAAGTGCTGGTGGTAGGTTTTGCCGCAGCATGCGTTATTTTTCAGGCTTTGGTGCTGGTACAGGCCGAGGGCCTTGCCAGTCTATGGCGAGATTTTCGTGGGCAGGTGCTGTTGATGGCTTTGTATGCGTGTGCGATGTTTGTCGCAGTGCGTGTCGGCTGGCCGGATGCGCAGCGCTGGCAGGTGTTCAGTTATCTGGTTCTGGGGTTTTCCGGGCTGGTGCTGGTAATGCAGCCGGTGCCAGGATGGAGTGGCAGGGTGCGCGAAGCACACCCTTGACCCTTGTCATCACTTGAAGCGATGAACGTTCGACAGTTGCTTGTTGACGCTGAAGTTCTTGCGGTAAATCAGTGCCATCTTGCCGATGACCTGCACCAGGTCCGCTTTGCCAACCTTGCACAGCTCTGCGATGTGCGCGAGGCGCGATTCGCGATCGAGGATATTGAGCTTGATTTTGATCAGCTCGTGATCCGCCAAAGCGCGTTCAAGTTCGGCTAAAACACCTTCAGTCAAACCGTTGTCAGCTACCGTCAAAACTGGTTTGAGGTGGTGGCCAATGGATTTGTACTGTTTCTTCTGCTCTGGAGTGAGCGGCATAATCTGACCCTTTCGTCTGGATTCTGTAAAATGGCGGCCATTTTACCCGAGGGCTCGTGGATCCGCCCAATTAATCACGACCCTTATCAACGAGGTGCCCAATGGCGCGTTCCAAGACAAGCCTTGGTTGGCTGAAAAGACATGTCAACGATCCTTATGTGAAACAAGCGCAGAAGGATGGCTACCGCTCGCGTGCGAGTTACAAACTTCTGGAAATCCAGGAGAAATACAAGCTGATCCGCCCTGGCATGAGCGTTGTCGATCTAGGTGCAGCGCCCGGGGGTTGGTCGCAGGTCACCAGCCGCCTGATCGGCGGTCAGGGCCGTTTGATCGCATCGGACATTCTGGAAATGGACAGTATTCCTGACGTGACCTTCATTCACGGAGACTTCACCGAGGACGAAGTGCTCGGGCGAATCCTTGAGGCTGTGGGTAATTCGCAGGTGGACCTTGTGATTTCCGATATGGCCCCCAATATGAGTGGTACGCCTGAAGTGGATATGCCGAAGGCCATGTTCCTGTGCGAGCTGGCACTTGATCTGGCGGAGCGGATCCTCAAGCCAGGTGGCAATTTTGTGATCAAGATTTTTCAGGGTGAAGGATTTGATGTTTACCTGAAGGACGCTCGCAAGAAGTTCGACAAGATCCAGATGATCAAGCCGGACTCCTCTCGTGGCACCTCTCGCGAGCAATACATGCTGGCTTGGGGTTATCGCGGGCGTAGTGAGTAAAACGAGGTTTTTGTGCGGGGTGATAGGTTTTTAGTATTTCGCCCGGCTAGCATTAACGAATATTGTGTAGAAAGTGTTTCACAAAGGGTTACAGACGGCGCCTGCCAGAGTCGTAGGTAATGTAGTAAGTTAGGCCGGTGAATATCATGCGAAGCGCGCGCCAGTAGCGGAGCTTGCTTCAGAGGGTAGTTAATTGAACGATATGGCAAAGAATCTGATCCTGTGGTTGATCATCGCGGCTGTCCTGGTGACGGTGATGAACAACTTCTCCAGCCCTAACGAGCCGCAGACCCTCAACTATTCCGACTTCATCCAGCAGGTCAAGGATGGCAAGGTCGAGCGCGTAGCGGTTGATGGCTATGTAATCACCGGCAAACGCAATGATGGCGACAGCTTCAAGACCATTCGTCCGGCAATCCAGGACAATGGCCTGATCGGCGATCTGGTCGACAACCACGTTGTGGTTGAAGGCAAGCAGCCTGAACAGCAAAGCATCTGGACCCAGCTGCTGGTGGCCAGCTTCCCGATCCTGGTGATCATCGCGGTGTTCATGTTCTTCATGCGCCAGATGCAGGGCGGTGCTGGCGGCAAGGGCGGACCGATGAGCTTCGGCAAGAGCAAGGCGCGCCTGCTCTCCGAAGACCAGGTAAAAACCACATTGGCTGACGTCGCCGGTTGCGACGAAGCCAAGGAAGAAGTCGGTGAGCTGGTTGAATTCCTCCGTGATCCGGGCAAGTTCCAGCGCCTGGGCGGCCGTATTCCTCGCGGTGTGCTGATGGTCGGTCCTCCGGGTACCGGTAAAACCTTGCTGGCCAAGGCGATTGCCGGCGAAGCCAAGGTTCCGTTCTTCACCATCTCCGGTTCCGATTTCGTCGAAATGTTCGTCGGTGTCGGTGCCAGTCGTGTACGTGACATGTTCGAGCAGGCGAAGAAGCACGCGCCTTGCATCATCTTTATCGATGAAATCGACGCCGTCGGTCGCCATCGTGGCGCCGGCATGGGTGGCGGTCACGACGAGCGCGAGCAGACTCTTAACCAGTTGCTGGTTGAGATGGACGGCTTCGAAATGAACGATGGCATCATTGTTATCGCTGCAACCAACCGTCCAGACGTACTCGACCCTGCGCTGCTGCGTCCGGGCCGTTTCGACCGTCAGGTCGTGGTTGGTTTGCCGGATATCCGTGGTCGCGAACAAATCCTCAAAGTACACATGCGCAAAGTGCCAATGGGTGACGACGTCGCTCCGGCCGTTATCGCGCGTGGTACTCCGGGCTTCTCGGGTGCTGACCTGGCTAACCTGGTCAACGAAGCGTCTTTGTTCGCTGCACGTAGTGGCAAGCGCATCGTCGAAATGAAAGAGTTCGAACTGGCCAAAGACAAGATCATGATGGGCGCCGAGCGCAAGTCGATGGTCATGTCCGAAAAAGAGAAGCAGAACACCGCTTATCACGAAGCTGGCCACGCCATCGTGGGTCGCGTCGTGCCTGAGCATGATCCGGTGTACAAGGTGTCGATCATTCCGCGCGGCCGTGCGCTGGGTGTGACCATGTTCCTGCCGGAAGAAGATCGCTACAGCCTGTCCAAGCGCGCATTGATCAGTCAGATCTGCTCGCTGTACGGCGGCCGTATTGCAGAAGAAATGACTCTGGGCTTCGACGGTGTAACTACAGGCGCCTCTAACGACATCATGCGTGCCAGCCAGATCGCACGGAACATGGTGACCAAGTGGGGTCTGTCGGAAAAGCTCGGTCCGTTGATGTACGCCGAAGAAGAGGGTGAAGTATTCCTCGGTCGCGGTGGTGGCGGTCAGGCTGCCAGCTTCTCCGGCGAGACAGCCAAGCTGATCGACTCCGAAGTGCGCAGCATCATTGACCAGTGCTATGGCACGGCCAAGCAGATCCTCACGGACAACCGTGACAAGCTCGATGCCATGGCTGATGCACTGATGAAGTACGAAACGATCGATGCTGAACAGATCGACGACATCATGGCTGGTCGTACACCTCGCGAGCCTCGTGACTGGTCAGGTGGCACCGGTACGCCGCCACCTGTGGTTCGAGACGAGCGTCCGGAAACACCGATTGGCGGCCCGGCTGCTGACGTTTAAGGTTTGAAATGACTTCTGTACAGTCCCTGACCCGGTTGCCTTGCGGCAACCGGGTTCTTGATTTGGCCCAGACGCATGTCATGGGTATCCTCAATGTCACCCCTGATTCTTTCTCCGACGGCGGCCAATACAGTCAGCTGGATGCGGCGTTGCGTCACGCCGAAGCCATGGTTGCAGCCGGTGCGACGCTGATTGATGTCGGTGGCGAATCCACGCGTCCTGGCGCGCGAGCAGTCTCTCCGCTTGAAGAGCTTGAGCGCGTCGCACCGGTCGTCGAGCTGATCAATCGCGAGCTTGATGTGATCATTTCGGTGGATACGTCTACACCTGCCGTCATGCGCGAAACTGCGCGGTTGGGTGCCGGATTGATCAACGACGTGCGCTCGCTACAGCGCGATGGTGCGCTGGATGCAGCGGCGGCTACCGGTTTGCCGGTGTGTCTCATGCATATGCTCGGTGAGCCCGGGGATATGCAGGACAATCCGCAGTATCGGGATGTCACGCGCGAAGTCGGCGAGTTTCTCGCTGAGCGTATGGCGCAATGTGCGGCGGCAGGTATTCCTGCCGAGCGGATCATTCTCGATCCGGGTTTCGGTTTCGCCAAAACCCTGCAGCACAATCTAAGCTTGTTCAAGCACATGGAAGCCCTGCATGCATTGGGCAGGCCCTTGCTTGTCGGAGTTTCTCGAAAGAGCATGATCGGACAGGCTTTGAATCGTCCTGTCGGCGAGCGGCTGCATGGTGGCCTGGCGCTGGCGGCACTGGCGTCGGTAAAAGGTGCGCGCATATTGCGTGTCCATGATGTTGCAGAAACGGTAGACGTGGTGCGGATGATCGCGGCCGTGGAATCAGCCGAATAAGAATGATGGAGCACTTATGAGCAAGAAATACTTTGGTACTGACGGCATTCGTGGTCGAGTCGGTGAATACCCGATTACTCCTGACTTCATGCTCAAGCTCGGCTGGGCGGCCGGCATGGCCTTTCGCAAGATGGGTGCCTGTAAGGTACTTGTCGGCAAGGACACGCGGATTTCCGGTTATATGTTCGAATCGGCACTTGAGGCTGGTCTGACATCGGCGGGAGCCGATGTCATGCTGCTGGGTCCTATGCCAACGCCGGCTATCGCTTATCTGTCACGCACGTTCCAGGCTGAGGCCGGTATCGTGATCAGTGCTTCGCACAACCCGCATGACGATAACGGCATCAAATTCTTCTCCGGTAAGGGCACAAAGCTGCCGGATGAGCTGGAGTTGATGATCGAGGAGTTGCTCGATACCCCCATGACGGTGGTTGAATCGAGCAAGATCGGCAAAGTGTCGCGAATCAATGATGCGTCAGGTCGCTACATTGAGTTCTGCAAGAGCAGTGTGCCAACCGGCACCAGTTTTTCCGGCCTTAAAATCGTCATCGACTGTGCGCATGGCGCGACCTATAAAGTTGCTCCGAGTGTCTTCCGGGAACTGGGTGCAGAAGTCGTCGTATTGTCGGCCCAGCCCAATGGTCTGAACATCAACGAGAATTGCGGCTCGACTCATATGGGGCAGTTGCAGGCGGCGGTGCTTGCAGAGCACGCCGATCTGGGTATCGCTTTTGATGGCGACGGCGATCGGGTGTTGATGGTCGATCACACTGGCGCCATCGTTGATGGCGATGAATTGTTGTTCATCATCGCCCGTGATCTGCACGAGCGTGGCAAATTGCAGGGCGGTGTCGTCGGCACCCTGATGAGTAATCTGGGGTTGGAACTCGCGCTGGCGGATCTTTCGATTCCGTTCATTCGCGCCAATGTCGGCGACCGCTACGTGATCGCCGAACTGCTTGAGCGCAATTGGCTGGTCGGTGGCGAGAATTCGGGACATATCGTTTGCTTCAATCACACAACCACCGGTGATGCGATCATCGCGGCTTTGCAAGTGCTGATGGCGCTTAAGACCCGTAATGAAGGACTTGCGCAAACACGCCAGGCTTTGCGCAAGTGTCCTCAGGTGCTGATCAATGTACGTTTCGGTGGTGGCGAGAGTCCGCTGGAGCACCCGGCTGTCAAGGAAGCAAGTGCACGTGTAACCCAGGCAATGGCCGGGCGTGGTCGCGTGCTTTTGCGCAAGTCCGGGACAGAGCCGTTGGTGCGCGTCATGGTCGAAGGTGAGGACGAAACTCAGGTTCGCAACTATGCCGAAGAGCTGGCAAAACTGGTAACTGAAGTTTCTGCCTGATACGGCTTGCAAGCCATGATTGTGTTGGGTAACATCTGCGCCCACTTTGACCGACGAGGTACAGCATGCGTCGCCCTATGGTAGCTGGTAACTGGAAGATGCACGGTACCCGCGCCAGCGTCGCTGAGCTGATCAACGGCCTTCGTCATCTGGCCTTGCCAAGCGGTGTTGATGTCGCGGTATTCCCGCCTTGCTTGTATATCAATCAAGTGATTGATGGCTTGAAAGGCAAGTCGATTTCGGTCGGCGCGCAGAATTCTGCGGTGGAATCCATGCAAGGTGCATTGACCGGTGAAATTGCTCCGAGTCAGTTGGTAGATGCAGGTTGTTCTCTTGTGCTTGTCGGGCACTCCGAGCGCCGCCAGATAATGGGTGAGCGGGACGGTATGCTGAATCGCAAGTTTGCAGCTGCGCAGGCATGTGGCTTGATTCCGGTGTTGTGTATAGGGGAAACCCTTGAGCAGCGCGAAGCCGGGAAAACTCTTGAAGTTGTCGGGCGTCAGCTGGGCAGCATCATCGAGGAGCTGGGTGTCGGTGCTTTTGCCAAGGCAGTTATTGCTTACGAGCCGGTCTGGGCTATTGGTACCGGACTGACTGCGACGCCACAGCAAGCTCAGGATGTGCATAAAGCCATTCGCGAGCAGCTGGCGGCAGAGAATTCTGAAGTCGCACGAGGTGTGCGGCTTCTATACGGCGGCAGCGTGAAGGCGGCCAATGCGGTCGAACTGTTCGGCATGCCGGATATCGATGGGGGGCTCATTGGTGGGGCTTCCCTGAATGCAGATGAGTTCGGTGCGATTTGTCGCGCCGCGGGAAACTGAAAAAATGCTGGAAACAGTCGTAGTCGTTTTTCATCTGCTGGGTGCATTGGGCGTAGTTGCTCTGGTTTTGCTGCAGCAGGGTAAGGGTGCGGACGCTGGCGCGTCTTTCGGAGCAGGTGCTTCAAATACTGTGTTCGGAAGCCAAGGTTCCTCTACCTTTCTTAGTAAGTTTACTGCTATACTTGCCGCCGGTTTCTTCATAACCAGCTTGGGGTTAGGTTACTTTGCTAAAGAGAAGGCTCATCAGCTAACTCAGGCGGGTCTCCCAAATCCAGCAGTGTTGGAAGTACCTAAGCAACAACAACCGGCTTCTGATGATGTCCCGGTGCTTCAAGAGCAAAAGTCGGCTACTCCAGCGACTGACGTACCTCCAGCTCAAGAGCAGAAGTAAGAAGAGTTTCAACGTAGTTTTGCCGAGGTGGTGGAATTGGTAGACACGCAACCTTGAGGTGGTTGTGCCCATAGGGTGTAGGGGTTCGAGTCCCCTTCTCGGTACCAATTAGTCAGGAGAGCCCGCTGTTGCGGGCTTTCTTGCAGGTGGAAGGTTACATTGACCCTATAAGGGATCGGTCGTATACTTCCGCCCCAGCTTTGTCGCGGGGTGGAGCAGTCTGGTAGCTCGTCGGGCTCATAACCCGAAGGTCGTCGGTTCAAATCCGGCCCCCGCAACCAGTTTAAGGAGCCCCTTTTAAGGGGCTTTTTGTTAGCTGGACACTTTCAACGCCGCTGTTCGACGGCGTTTCAAGGATGGGCGTTTCGCCCATTTTTTTATTTTGCAAAGCATGCACATATCATGCACTAGGGGGTTCAGGTGTCGAGCAAGCTAGAAGAGTTGCAGGCCTTGCTGGCCCCGGTGGTCGTGGCCCTGGGCTATGAATGCTGGGGTATCGAGTTTTCGGCTCAGGGTCGTCACTCGATGTTGCGCGTTTATATCGATAAAGAGGGTGGCGTGCTGGTGGACGATTGCGCCATTGTCAGCCGTCAGATCAGTGGTGTGCTGGATGTTGAAGATCCAATCGCCGTTGAATACACCCTTGAAGTTTCCTCGCCTGGCATGGAGCGCCCACTGTTCACTCTTGAGCAGTTTGCAAAATTTGCCGGTGAACAAGTGAAGATCAAGCTGCGCTCGCCTTTTGAAGGTCGACGCAACTTTCAGGGCCTTCTGCGCGGTGTAGAAGAACAGGATGTCGTGGTGCAGGTAGAAGACCATGAGTTCCTGTTGCCGATCGATATGATCGACAAGGCCAACATTATTCCCAGTTTTGACTGAGACGCGGATCCCGCGGATCCAATGGCTTGCGAAAGGCGAGGCGTACGATGAGCAAAGAAGTACTGCTGGTTGTTGAGTCGGTATCCAATGAAAAGGGCGTACCGGCAAGCGTAATTTTTGAAGCGCTGGAGCTGGCTTTGGCCACTGCTACCAAAAAGCGTTTTGAAGACGAAGTTGACCTGCGTGTGGAAATTAACCGCCACACCGGGGCATACGAAACTTTCCGTCGCTGGACGGTCGTCGAAGAGAATGATCTCGACGATCCGGCCATCGAAACCTGGCCGAGCAAGGTTGCCGAAACGCATCCGGGTGCCAACGTTGGCGACGTCGTTGAAGAAAAGATCGAATCCATCGAGTTCGGCCGCATTGCTGCACAGACTGCCAAGCAAGTCATCGTGCAGAAAGTGCGTGAAGCCGAGCGCGCTCAAGTGGTTGACGCTTATCGCGAGCGCCTTGGGGAAATTATCTCCGGCACCGTGAAAAAGGTCACTCGCGACAACGTGATCGTCGATCTGGGTAACAACGCTGAAGCGTTGCTGGCCCGTGAAGACATCATTTCTCGCGAAACTTTCCGTGTCGGCGTGCGTTTGCGTGCGCTGCTCAAGGAAATCCGCACCGAGAACCGCGGCCCGCAACTGATCCTGTCGCGTACCGCGCCGGAAATGCTCATCGAGCTGTTCCGTATCGAAGTGCCGGAAATCGCTGAAGGCCTGATCGAAGTAATGGCTGCGTCCCGTGATCCGGGTTCGCGTGCCAAGATCGCCGTCCGCTCGAAGGACAAACGCATCGACCCGCAGGGCGCTTGCATCGGTATGCGCGGTTCGCGCGTCCAGGCAGTGTCGGGTGAGTTGGGCGGTGAGCGTGTTGATATCGTCCTGTGGGACGACAACCCGGCTCAGTTCGTGATCAACGCCATGTCCCCGGCTGAGGTTGCGGCAATTATCGTTGACGAAGATGCCCATGCAATGGACATCGCCGTTGGCGCAGACAATCTGGCTCAGGCCATCGGTCGCGGTGGTCAGAACGTGCGTCTGGCCAGCCAGTTGACTGGCTGGACCCTGAACGTGATGACCGAATCGGACATCCAGGCTAAGCAGCAAGCAGAAACCGGCGACATCCTGCGCAACTTCATCGACGAGCTGGAAGTCGACGAAGATCTGGCACAGGTGCTGGTAGATGAAGGCTTCACCAGCCTGGAAGAGATTGCCTACGTACCGTTGGAAGAAATGCTCAACATCGACGGCTTTGACGAAGATACCGTCAACGAGCTTCGCGCTCGTGCCAAGGATCGTTTGTTGACCAAAGCCATCGCTACTGAGGAAAAGCTGGCAGACGCCCATCCGGCCGAAGACCTGCTCTCGCTTGAGGGTATGGACAAGGATTTGGCGATGGAACTGGCGGTGCGCGGCGTAATTACCCGCGAAGACCTGGCCGAGCAGTCTATTGACGACCTGCTCGACATCGACGGCATTGACGATGATCGTGCCGGCAAGTTGATCATGGCCGCCCGAGCCCACTGGTTCGAGTAATTAGGCGCGGCCTGAGGAGAGAAGTGCATGACGCAAGTCACGGTGAAACAACTGGCCGATGAGGTCAAAACACCGGTAGAGCGCCTGTTGCAGCAGATGCGTGAGGCAGGTCTGCCGCACACCGCCGCCGAAGAAAATGTGACTGACAGTGAGAAGCAGTCCCTGCTGACTCACTTGAAAAGCAGCCACAAGGCGAAAGTGGAAGAACCACGCAAGATCACGCTGCAGCGTAAAACCACCAGCACCCTGCGTGTGGCTGGTAGCAAGAGCATCAGCGTAGAAGTTCGCAAAAAGAAAGTTTTCGTACAGCGCAGCCCGGAAGAAATCGAAGCCGAGCGCAAGCGTGAACTGGATGAGCGTCGCGCAGTAGAAAATGCTGCCCGTCAGAAAGCTGAAGAAGAAGCCAAGCAACGCGCCGAAGTAGAAGCGCGTAACCAGCCTGCTGCTGCGCAGGATGCTAACAGCGCCGCTGCTGCTGCGCCGGTTGCCGCTGCCGAACCTGTTCGTGAAAGCGCGCCGGTGGTTGCCGCTGCTCCAGCTCCGTCTGCTGACGTTCGCAACAAGCAGAACGAACAGCGCCGTCCGGACAAGCCACGTGCCGACGACAACAATCGTCGTAGCGGTGGTGGTGATGGCGAGCGCAAAAACGCTCCGCATCGCGCATCGGTCAAAGAAAAAGCGCCGGCTCCACGTGTGGCGCCACGCACTACCGACGAAGAAAGCGATGGCTTCCGTCGCGGTGGTCGCGGCAAGGCCAAGCTGAAAAAGCGCAACGCCCACGGTTTCCAGAGCCCAACCGGCCCTGTCGTGCGTGATGTGCAGATCGGCGAGACCATCACTGTTGGCGATCTCGCCAATCAGATGTCGGTCAAGGCTGCTGAAATCATCAAGTTCATGTTCAAACTGGGTACTCCAGCGACCATCAACCAGGTGCTTGATCAGGAAACTGCTCAACTGGTAGCCGAAGAGCTGGGCCACAAAGTGACCCTGGTCAGCGACACCGCCCTGGAAGATTCCCTGGTCGAGTCCCTGAAGTTTGAAGGTGAGTCGTTCTCCCGTGCGCCAGTCGTGACCGTAATGGGCCACGTTGACCACGGTAAAACGTCGCTGCTCGACTACATCCGTCGTGCCAAGGTAGCTGCTGGCGAAGCCGGTGGTATCACCCAGCACATCGGTGCATACCACGTTGAAACCGAACGCGGCATGGTCACCTTCCTCGATACCCCGGGTCACGCCGCGTTTACCGCAATGCGTGCTCGTGGTGCCAAGGCGACCGACATCGTGATCCTGGTGGTTGCAGCCGACGACGGCGTAATGCCGCAGACCATTGAAGCTGTTCAGCACGCAGTAGCGGCTGGCGTTCCACTGGTTGTAGCAGTGAACAAAATCGACAAGCCGGGCGCTGATCTTGATCGCATCCGTAGCGAATTGTCGGTTCACGGCGTGACTTCCGAAGAGTGGGGCGGTGATACGCCGTTCGTTCCGGTTTCGGCGAAAGTCGGTACTGGCGTGGACGAGCTGCTTGAAGCCGTTCTGCTGCAAGCTGAAGTTCTCGAACTGAAAGCAACTCCGTCGGCTCCTGGCCGCGGCGTTGTGGTTGAATCGCGTCTCGACAAAGGTCGTGGCCCGGTGGCAACCGTTCTGGTTCAAGACGGTACCCTGCGCCAAGGCGACATGGTCCTGGTCGGTTCGAACTATGGCCGCGTGCGTGCCATGCTCGACGAGAACGGCAAGCCAATCAAAGAAGCCGGTCCATCCATCCCTGTCGAAATCCTCGGCCTGGACGGTACCCCGGACGCTGGCGACGAGATGAGCGTGGTTGCCGACGAGAAGAAAGCCCGTGAAGTGGCTCTGTTCCGTCAAGGCAAGTTCCGCGAAGTCAAACTGGCTCGTGCTCACGCCGGCAAGCTGGAAAACATCTTCGAAAACATGGGTCAGGCCGAGAAGAAGACGCTCAACATCGTCCTCAAATCCGACGTCCGTGGTTCGCTGGAAGCGTTGAACGGTGCCTTGAATGGCCTGGGCAACGACGAAGTACAAGTGCGCGTAGTTGGCGGCGGCGTTGGTGGTATCACCGAATCCGACGCTAACCTGGCACTGGCTTCGAACGCTGTACTGTTCGGCTTCAACGTGCGTGCCGATGCTGGCGCACGGAAGATCGTCGAGCAGGAAGGTCTGGACATGCGTTACTACAACGTGATCTACGACATCATCGAAGACGTCAAGAAAGCCCTGACCGGCATGCTCGGCAGCGATGTTCGCGAGAACATCCTGGGTGTGGCGGAAGTGCGTGACGTGTTCCGTTCGCCGAAGTTTGGCGCGATCGCTGGTTGCATGGTGATCGAAGGTGTTGTGCACCGTAACCGTCCGATCCGTGTACTGCGTGAAGACATCGTTATCTTCGAAGGCGAGCTGGAATCCCTGCGCCGCTTCAAGGATGACGCTTCCGAAGTACGTGCCGGCATGGAATGCGGTATCGGCGTGAAGAGCTACAACGACGTCAAAGTCGGCGACAAGATCGAAGTCTTCGAGAAGGTTCAGGTTGCTCGCAGCCTCTAACTCGCGCACTTCAGGAGCCGTGATGGTCGGCCGCACTCAACAGTGTGGCGCATCACCCGGACTCTAAACGCAACGCCCGGTCTGGCTTTTGTCAGGCCGGGCGTTTGCCGCTTTCAGACCTTGCGGGTTTCGCCGCGGGGCAGTAACAGGTAACAAAATCATGGCAAAAGAATACAGCCGTACCCAACGTATCGGCGATCAGATGCAGCGCGAGCTGGCTCAACTGATCCGTCGCGAAGTCAAAGACCCGCGCGTCGGCCTGGTCACCATTACCGCAGTAGAAGTCAGCCGTGACGTCGGTCACGCGAAGATCTTCATCACCGTGATGGGCCAGGACAACGCCGAAGATATCGCACAAAGCATCAAGGTGCTGAATGCCGCCGCAGGTTTCCTGCGTATGCAACTGGCCCGTGAAATGAAACTGCGCAGCGTGCCGCAATTGCACTTCCACTACGACGAATCCGTTGTCCGTGGTGCGCACCTGTCGGCCCTGATCGAGCGTGCCGTGGCTGAAGACAATCAGCATCCGGTCGCTGCTGAACCTGAAGACACCAAGGAGTAATTCGGTGGCTCAGGTCAAACGTATCCGTCGTAACGTCAGCGGCATCATCCTGCTCGACAAACCGTTGGGATTCACCTCCAACGCCGCGTTGCAGAAGGTTCGCTGGTTGCTCAACGCCGAAAAAGCCGGGCACACCGGTAGCCTCGATCCGCTGGCCACCGGCGTCTTGCCGTTGTGCTTCGGTGAGGCCACCAAGTTCTCGCAATACCTGCTCGATTCCGACAAGGCTTATGAAACCCTGGCGCAACTGGGCAAGACCACCACCACGGCAGATGCTGAAGGTGAGGTTTTGCAGGAGCGCCCGGTGACCGTTGGTCGCGCCGATGTCGAAGCGGCATTGCCGAAATTTCGTGGGCAAATCAGTCAGATACCGCCGATGTACTCGGCGCTCAAGCGTGATGGCCAGCCGCTGTACAAGTTGGCGCGTGCAGGCGAAGTAGTGGAGCGCGAACCGCGTTCTGTTACTATTGCGCGCTTGGAATTACTGGCCTTCGAAGGCGATACTGCGCGTCTTGCGGTGGATTGCAGCAAGGGCACCTATATTCGCACCCTGGTGGAGGATATCGGTGAGCAACTCGGTTGTGGTGCGTACGTCGCTGAATTGCGCCGTACTCAGGCCGGGCCTTTCACCCTGGCGCAGACCGTGACCCTCGAAGAGCTTGAAACGGTACATGCCGAAGGTGGCAACGAAGCGGTGGATCGCTTCCTGATGCCATCGGACAGCGGCCTGCAGGATTGGCCACTGCTGCATTTCTCGGAAGCGAGCGCGTTCTACTGGCTCAACGGCCAGCCGGTACGTGCCCCGGATGCTCCGAAGTTCGGCATGGTACGAGTACAGGATCACAATGGTCGCTTCATCGGTATCGGTGAAGTGAGCGAAGACGGGCGCATTGCACCACGTCGACTGATTCGGTCGGAATGACCGAAACCGGTCTGTGTCAAAGCAGGCTGGCGAGGGTGGCTGTTAACAGGCACGGTCACTACTCATTTATAGATACAGGGATTTGTCCCTGGCCTGTTGAAGCTGTTTCCCTGAAACAGTTTCCTGATAAAAGGATTGCCTCATGGCTCTCGACGTTCAAGAAAAAGCTCAAATCGTTGCTGACTACCAGCAAGCTGTTGGTGACACTGGTTCGCCAGAAGTGCAAGTTGCACTGCTGACCCACAACATCAACAAGCTGCAAGGTCACTTCAAGGCCAACGGTAAAGATCACCACTCCCGTCGTGGTCTGATCCGCATGGTAAACCAGCGTCGCAAGCTGCTGGACTACCTGAAAGGCAAGGATCTGGGTCGTTATCAGACTCTGATCGGTCGCCTGGGTCTGCGTCGCTAATCAGCGATTGCGCTATGAGGTTGGTTGTCTGTCGGACGTCTGCGGTTTACCGCCGGCGGCTTGCAGGCTCCCAGCCTCAAGTTTTATCTGGATACACGTTTTACCCTGGACAGACGTAGGGCCGACTCCCGACATTGCCCAAGAATTCGCAAGAAACCAGTTCCCCCAAGAGCCACAAAGAAGGTAGGACACCGTGAACCCGGTAATCAAAAAATTCCAGTTCGGTCAATCGACCGTTACCCTCGAGACTGGCCGTATCGCCCGTCAGGCCTCCGGCGCAGTATTGGTCACCGTTGACGACGACGTCAGCGTATTGGTGACTGTAGTCGGTGCAAAACAAGCCGATCCAGGCAAGGGCTTCTTCCCTCTGTCGGTTCACTACCAGGAAAAGACTTACGCTGCCGGTAAGATCCCTGGCGGTTTCTTCAAGCGTGAAGGCCGTCCTTCCGAGAAAGAAACCCTGACTTCCCGACTGATCGACCGTCCGATCCGTCCGCTGTTCCCAGAAGGCTTCATGAACGAAGTGCAGGTTGTCTGCACCGTCGTTTCCACTAGCAAGAAAACCGATCCGGACATCGCTGCGATGATCGGTACCTCGGCTGCCCTGGCGATCTCGGGCATTCCGTTCGACGGTCCGATCGGCGCCGCTCGCGTAGCTTTCCACGAAAGCACCGGCTACCTGCTGAACCCGACTTACGAGCAGCAAGCTGCTTCGAGCCTGGACATGGTCGTTGCCGGTACTTCGGACGCCGTACTGATGGTTGAATCGGAAGCCAAAGAGCTGACCGAAGACCAGATGCTGGGCGCGGTACTGTTTGCTCACGACGAATTCCAGGTGGTGATCAACGCGGTTAAAGAACTGGCTGCTGAAGCTGCCAAGCCAACCTGGACCTGGGCTCCGGCTCCAGAAGCCACCGAACTGCTGGGCGCTATCCGTGCCGAGTTCGGCGAAGCGATCTCCCAGGCTTACACCATCACCGTCAAGGCCGACCGTTACGCTCGCCTGGGTGAGCTGAAGGATCAGGTTGTTGCCAAGCTGTCCGGTGAAGAAGGCCAACCTTCGTCCAGCGAAGTCAAAGCGGCTTTCGGCGAAATCGAATACCGCACCGTTCGCGAAAACATCGTAAACGGCAAGCCACGTATCGACGGTCGCGACACCAAAACCGTACGTCCGCTGAACATCGAAGTCGGCGTTCTGCCGAAAACCCACGGTTCGGCCCTGTTCACCCGTGGTGAAACCCAGGCTCTGGTAGTCGCGACTCTGGGCACAGCCCGTGACGCACAGCTGCTGGACACCCTGGAAGGCGAGAAAAAAGACCCGTTCATGCTGCACTACAACTTCCCTCCGTTCTCGGTAGGCGAATGTGGTCGCATGGGTGGCGCTGGTCGTCGTGAAATCGGTCACGGCCGTCTGGCCCGTCGTTCGGTTTCGGCCATGCTGCCAGCCGCTGACGTGTTCCCGTACACCATCCGTGTGGTTTCGGAAATCACCGAATCCAACGGTTCGAGCTCGATGGCTTCCGTTTGCGGCGCTTCCCTGGCCCTGATGGACGCTGGTGTGCCGATGAAGGCGCCGGTTGCCGGTATCGCCATGGGTCTGGTTAAAGAAGGCGAGAAATTCGCAGTTCTGACCGACATCCTCGGTGACGAAGACCACCTGGGCGACATGGACTTCAAAGTAGCCGGTACCGCCAAAGGTGTTACCGCGCTGCAGATGGACATCAAGATCAAAGGCATCACCGAAGAGATCATGGAAATCGCTCTGGGCCAAGCCCTGGAAGCGCGCCTGAACATTCTCGGTCAGATGAACCAGATCATCGGCCAGTCGCGTACCGAACTGTCGGCCAACGCTCCGACCATGATCGCGATGAAAATCGACACCGACAAGATCCGTGACGTTATCGGTAAAGGTGGCGCGACCATCCGTGCGATCTGCGAAGAAACCAAGGCTTCGATCGACATCGAAGACGACGGTTCGATCAAGATCTTCGGCGAAACCAAGGAAGCTGCTGAAGCTGCACGTCAGCGCGTTCTGGGCATCACTGCTGAAGCCGAGATCGGCAAGATCTACGTGGGCAAGGTTGAGCGCATCGTCGACTTCGGCGCATTCGTCAACATCCTGCCAGGCAAGGACGGTCTGGTTCACATCTCGATGCTGAGCGACGCTCGCGTAGAGAAAGTGACCGACATTCTGAAAGAAGGCCAGGAAGTGGAAGTGCTGGTACTGGACGTGGACAACCGCGGCCGTATCAAGCTGTCCATCAAAGACGTGGCAGCTGCCAAGGCTTCGGGCGTTTAATCAGCCCAAAGCGTTAGCGCAATGAAAATGCCCCGCCGTGAAAACGGCGGGGCATTTTTTTGTCTGGCATAAAGATCAAAAGATCACAGCCTGCGGCAGCTCCTACAAAGCGGTGTGATAACCCGATCATGCAGGAGCTGCCGCAGGCTGTGATCTTTGCTTTTGTGAAAACCGGTGCTAGGTTTAGCCCACCGCCCGTGTAGCTCAGCCGGTAGAGCAGCGCACTCGTAACGCGAAGGTCGCAGGTTCGATTCCTGTCTCGGGCACCACCGTTTTCCTCACTCCCGCTCATTGCCATGCGGATTTATGTTCCGCAGGTCAGCTTTTTGTGGGAGAGATGTAAAGAGCCGTGTAATTCGTTATGCAAACGTCCTATATTCGTTGCCTGCATGAGCATCGCCCAGCAGTTTTCAGATGATC
The DNA here is from genome assembly GCF_054790575.1 of Pseudomonas sp. MC6. Taxonomy (NCBI): domain Bacteria; kingdom Pseudomonadati; phylum Pseudomonadota; class Gammaproteobacteria; order Pseudomonadales; family Pseudomonadaceae; genus Pseudomonas; species Pseudomonas sp. MC6. The sequence goes on along the minus strand of NZ_CP186504.1, from coordinate 4,108,763 downwards.
CCGAATGGTTCCGAAGGCCGGAAAAATCCGCGTCAGAGAGATCCTTGATGATCCAGATCCATCCTCCATTCTTACGATCAGCGAGAACGCCATGACCGAATTAACTCAAGAGCAACGTCATCAACAAGCGCTGGAAAAGTACATTCTGGACGTTCCGGACCTGAAAGAAGAGATCAAGGACCTGAGTCCTGATGATCAAAAGGATCAGATCCAGTGGGCCTTTGAAGACGAAGCCGAAGCCCAGGGTTTGCAGCCGTGGGAGCTGACACTCAAGTACACGAGCACGCCGGAGGAGTTCGAGGCGCAGCGCCTTGTGCTACACAAAGAGGCGGCTGAAGTGCTGGGTGTCGAGTGGGATGACTACTGCGAGATGAACAATCTCGTCGTATAACAGCAGCTACGAGCTTTAAGCGGCAAGCTGCAAGTCAACGCAAAAGCGCTGTGGCTTGCAGCTTGTAGCTTGGAACTTGCCGCTGCTGTTTAAAGGCTGAGGCGCATCGACAGATCCACCGCTTTGACATCCTTGGTCATCGCACCGATCGAGATGTAGTCCACCCCGGTTTCGGCGATCGGCAGCAGCGTGCTTTCGTTGATGCCGCCGCTGGCCTCCAGTTTCGCCTTGCCGCCATTCAGGCGCACGGCTTCGCGCATGTCGTCCAGACTCAGTTCGTCGAGCATGATGATGTCGGCGCCGGCGGCCAGTGCTTCCTTCAGTTCATCCAGACTTTCCACTTCGACTTCCACCGGTTTGCCCGGCGCAATCTTGTGCGCGGCGGCAATGGCTTGTGGAATGCCACCGCTGGCGGCGATGTGGTTTTCCTTGATCAGGAAGGCGTCGTACAGACCGATGCGATGGTTGTGGCAGCCACCGCAGGTCACCGCGTATTTCTGGGCCAGACGCAGGCCTGGCAAGGTCTTGCGGGTGTCGAGCAGTTTGACCTGAGTGGTACCCACGAAATCGGCCAGGTACTGCGCGCGGGTGGCTACGCCGGAGAGCAACTGCAGGAAGTTCAGCGCACTGCGTTCACCGGTCAGCAGCGAACGGGCCGGCCCTTCCAGATGAAACAACGGCTGATTGGGCTTGACCCGCTCGCCATCGACCACTTGCCAATGCACCGCGACCCGCGGATCAAGCTGACGAAACACCGCATCGACCCAAGCGGTGCCGCAGATGACAGCCGCGTCGCGAGTGATGATGGTGGCTTTGGCCAGGCGTTCGGCCGGGATCAGTTGCGCGGTGATGTCGCCGCTGCCGATGTCTTCGAGCAACGCACGGCGCACGTTGGCTTCGATTTCGGCGGTCAAATCGGCGAGACGTAGATTCGGCATAACGGGCTCCACAAACAAAGTGGTTTGATTATAGGGGCATGGCGCGAGCCAACCCAAGGCGAGACGCGCGTGCTTGCCTGCATCTTGTCGATTTTCTTTGAGCAAACCGTGCCGGGACATGGTCACTGAAAGGGCATAGGGGAAACCCTGACGGCTATGGCGTCGGGTACAAGTTATGAAAGATAATCCGCCTTGCATTTGACGTCATAGCTTTGACGTCCGGATTGAGCTTGTGCGAGCGAGCCTGCTCGGGAATGCATGCTCTCAGTGACATTGCTGCGGCTGATACACCGCCATCGCGAGCAGGCTCGCTCCCACAGGGATCCGGGTTGGCTTGACCGAACGAATCACCGTTTCAGGAGGCTTGGATGCACAACGACGGGAAAGTGGTGCCTTTGCACAAAGGCACTGCCGATCAGGCGAATCATTCGCCGCTCGCCCGCCTGCCTGTGATTCTGCTTCAGGTTCGCGACAAGGCTGCCCAGCAACTGCGCCACGGTTTGCAGGAGCTGTTCGATAACGCCGATGACACGCTGTTCGAAATGGCCGACCGGGCGCGCAACGACGTCGAACAGAACATCTTTTTCGAAGCCATGCGCGACCTGCGCCTCAAGCGCAAAAACATCGAGCGTGGTTTTCTTGAGCAATTCTTTGAAGCTTTCGTTGGCCTGACGCAATACGACCCCACGCACAACACGCTGCCCCATGCCCTGATATATGACGAGTTGGCGCCGCGCAGCGACGACATGGAACGCAGCGTGGCGGTCGAGACCATGGTCGGTCGCGTACTCAAGCGTGACGGCTTCGCCCTCGATCAACTGACCGCGCGGCTTAACGCGCTACTCGGCAACACCCTCGACGATCAACACAACCCGCTCGGCCCGGCGCTGCTCTGCGAGTTTTTCCTCCAGGTCGGGCGTAACCTGGGTGTGGAAATCAAGGTCAAGCTGATCCTGCTCAAACTCTTCGAGCGTTATGTCTTGGCCGATACCGAACAGCTCTACGCCGAAGCCAATCAATTGCTGCTTGCCACCGGTGTGTTGCCCGAGTTGAAGGCCGCCCCGGCACGGCGCGCCATTGATCGTGCGATCGCCAGTGTGAGCAACGATGAAAGCGACGACACGCCGCCCGTCGATGAAGGCGTGCAGGAGGTCTTCGCCGCGCTGCAGCAATTGCTCGCGCATGTGCGTGGCAGTGTTGCCCCGACGCTGGAACCCAGCGTTGCGGCGCAACCGATTTCCACCCGCGACCTGCTCCGTCTGCTCTCGCACTTGCAACAGTACGTGCCGGCGCTGGCGGCACAGGATGACTTCGATCTGCGCAATCAGCTCGAACAACTGCTGACTCGCGTCAGCGTCAGAAGTGGAAAATCGCGGATCGTCGGCGATGCGGACGAAGACGTGATCAACCTGATCGCCATGGTCTTCGACTGCATTCTTGAAGACCGCAATGTGCCGGATTCGCTCAAGGCTCTGATCGCGCGGTTGCAGATCCCGATGCTCAAGGTCGCGGTGCTCGACAAGAGTTTCTTCAGTCGCAGCACCCATCCGGCGCGGCGCCTGCTCAACGAAATCGCCGAGGCGGCGATGGGTTGGGGCGACTGCGACAGTGACGCGCGCGACAGCTTGTACCTGCGTATCGAACAAGTGGTGCAGCGCCTGCTGACTGACTTTGTTGATGACCCGGCGATTTTCTCTGAGTTGCTCGCCGATTTCCTTGCGTTCACCAGCGATGAGCGCCGCCGCAGTGAGCTACTTGAACAGCGTCTGCGTGACGCCGAAGAAGGGCGGGCAAAAACCGAACTGGCCCGGCGCCGGGTCGAGCGGGCGCTGAATCAAGCGCTGCTGGGTAAGACGCTGCCGCCGTCCGTGGTCACGTTCGTCCAGGACGCCTGGAGCAAAGTATTGCTGCTGACCTGCCTCAAGCATGGCGATCAGTCAGCCGAATGGCAGGCCGATGTGCAAACCATGGAGCAATTGATCTGGAGTGTGCAGCGTCATGAAGACACCGAATCCAGCCTGCGCTTGCTGGCACTGGTGCCGGGGTTGCTCAAATCGCTGCGTGATGGCCTGAGCAGTTCAGCGTTCGATCCGTTCGCCACCAGCGAGTTTTTCAGTGAGCTGGAAGCCCTGCATGTACGTGTGCTGGAGCGTTCCGTCGAATCGGATCAGGCCACCCCCATGATCGAAGTGTCGCAACAGATCGTGCTGCACACCGCCGATGAAAGCGCAATGGCGATGACATCGGTACGCTTGCCCCACGACGCCGCCGGTCTGCGTCAGGTCGAGCAACTGCGCCTGGGCAGTTGGGTCGCTTTTCGTGAGGACGATGAAAACAGCCTGCGCTGCAAGCTCGCAGCCATCATCGAAGCCACCGGCAAGTATGTATTTGTCGATCGAACCGGGATGAAGGTGCTGGAGCGCAGCCGCATCGCGCTGGCCGTGGAATTCCAGCGTGGCACGGTGCGTGCGCTGGACGATACCTTGCTGTTCGACCGCGCACTCGAATCGGTGCTGGGCAATCTGCGGCGACTCAATCGCGGCAAGTGATCGCGCGCCGGGGGCCGATCACGGCATACTGGGCGCCAACAGAGTCGGCGTTGAAGGAATCGGTATGCAGTTGGATCCCGCTAGCGGGTGGTGTCACGGGGTGCAGGTTTGCCCATCGCCCAACTTCAATGAACGCCCTGCGGGCGAAATTTCCCTGTTGGTCATCCACAACATCAGCCTGCCGCCAGCGCAGTTCGCCACGGGCAAGGTGCAGGAGTTTTTCCAGAATCGTCTGGATGTCACCGAACATCCCTACTTTGCAGGTATCGCCGACCTACGCGTCTCGGCGCATTTTCTGATCGAACGTGACGGCAAGGTCACCCAGTTTGTCTCCTGTCTTGAGCGGGCGTGGCATGCGGGTGTATCGATGTTCGAAGGGCGCGAAACCTGTAATGATTTTTCCGTGGGCATCGAGCTCGAAGGCACCGATGATCTACCGTTCACCGACGCGCAGTATCAGGCGTTGACGGCGTTGACCCGCCAGTTGCAGACAGCATTTCCGGCCATCACCGGCGCCCGCATTTGTGGGCACAGCGACATAGCACCCGGGCGTAAGACCGATCCTGGCCCGGCATTCGACTGGGCGCGTTACCGCGCAGCCCTGGCACAAGAGGAAGGACAATGAGTTTTCTGGTGTTACTGCTGGCGCTGTGGATCGAGAAGTTTTCGGCCCTGCGTCATCGGGTTCAACGCGATGGCGGATGGATCCGCGAACTGAACAAACTCGAAAGCAGCGAGCGGCTGGCCAAACAGCCTTGGCTGGTGCTGAGCATTCTGGTGCTGTTTCCGGTGGCCTTGCTGGCGCTGTTGCTGGTGGTGCTGGAGCCGGTGGCTTACGGCTTGCTGGCGTTGCCGGTGCATTTACTGGTGGTGATTTACAGCCTGGGGCGCGGCGACTTGCTCGGCGGCCTCGGGCCGTTCCGTGATGCCTGGCGCCGTGAGGATTTGCAAGCCGCAGCGCACGTGGCCAAGCGCGATCTGAACATCTGCGCCGACAGCGGCGAGCAGTTGCTCGAACGTGTGCAGGCGCATCTGCTGTGGCAGGCCTACCAGAGCTTTTTTGCGGTGATCTTCTGGTATTTCGTGCTCGGCCCGGTAGCGGCATTGGCGTATCGCCTGTTGGCGCTGGCGCAGGAGCACGGTCAGAACCCGGCGCTGGTCGAGCGCGCCGCGCAACTGCGGCATGCATTTGACTGGCTGCCGGTACGCTTGCTGGCTGCGAGCCTGGCACTGGTCGGCAACTTTGTTGCGGTCAGCCGGGTGATGCTGCATGAACTGCTCAACTGGAACATCAGCGCGGCGCAACTGATCAATCGGGTCGGTTTGGCGGCGGGCGAGATTCCACCTCCGGTGGTCGGGCCGGAAGGCATCAACACCCTCGATTGCCTGTGGGAACTGCTGCTGCGCGCGGCAGTGCTGTGGTATGCCGGGTTTGCTTTGTGGACAGTTCTGATCCACTGATTTCACTGATTTAAAGAAGGATCAAAAGATCGCAGCCTGCGGCAGCTCCTACACAGGGATTGTGTGTTTCCTGTGGGAGCTGCCGCAGGCTGCGATCTTTTTGTCGTTAACCTTAAGTTACAAAACCTCCCTTCGATTTGAGCTATACAGAGATGGCGCCCGATAGTGGCTATCTGCTGTCGCCCCGCGCCCGCCAATAAAAACAAGAAAAACCAAGGGAGACTTCCAGTGAAGAGCTTGCTCTATCCCGCTGTCTCGCTGATGAACCGTCTGAGCTTCGGCATGAAGTTCAGCCTGATCAGCGTGCTGTTCCTGGTGCCGATGCTGGTGACCAATTTCTATCTGGTGCGCGATTCCTATCGCGAATTCCAAGGCACCCGCGTCGAGCTGCAAAGCCTTGATCTGCTGGGCAGCAGCCTGGCTCTGCGCCGGGATCTGGAAACCCTCAACAATCTGGTGCAGATCAACGTCACCCTCGGCCAGTCCGGCAAGGCCGGGAATGTCGAGGCGCAGATCACCACGCTCGAACAAGCGGTTCTGGCACGCCTGCAAGGGCTGACGGCGATGACCGACGATCCCGAGCAGATCCAGGTATTCGACGGCAAACGCGATGAAATGATCGCCGCGTTCAAGGCCCAGCAAGTGGAGAACTCGCTGCAGAGCAAAAGCGCGTTAATCGGCAAACTACTGGCCAGTGCGCAGATTTTCAGCCAGATCATCACCAGTCAGGCCGGGCTGAGCCGTGATAACCAGAGCGATATCCGTCAGCTCAGCGAACTGGTCACCCTGATCACGCCGAGCGTCACGCAAACTCTCGGCGAAGGCCGGGCCATGGGTTCGTATTCATTGGGTCAGGGTTTTCTCAACAGTTCATCGAGTACGCGTTTTGATGAGTTGCTGGTGCAGATCGAAAAACTCCAGGCCGAGTATGGTCTGAAATTGCAGGACGCCCTCGGCTCCAGCAAAGCCGCGGGGGACAACCTCAGCGCGGCGGCCGACAGCAGCAAGGCTTCGCTGAAACAGGCCAGCGAACTGTTCGAAGAGCAGGTGGTGATGGCCGACACCCTCGATGCGCCGTGGCAGGCTTTTTACGATCAGGTCACTGGGCTGATCGGCAAGACCTATGAGCTCAACGAAGCCACGTTGAAATTCCTCGATACCCAATTGCAGCAGCGTCTGGCGCAGAACCGTACGCACATGGTCTTGCAAGCCGTGGCGCTGTCGGTGGTGTTCGTGCTGATTTTCTATCTCTACGGTGGCTTCTACGCCTCGACCCGCACCACGCTGAAACGCCTTGGAGCAATGATGGACAAGGTCGCGGCGGGGGACATGACGGTCAACTTCAAGGCCAGCAGTCGCGATGAGTTAGGTGAGTTGGGCGAGGTGTTCAACGGCACGGTGAGGAAGATTCACGACTTGATCGAGCGGGTGGGCCAGACCGTCGCCGAGGTCGAGCGTCAGGCCGGGCAGGTTGAAAACGTCTCAGCGCAGAGCAATCAGGCGGTCGCCGGGCAACGTACGCAGATCGAGCAAGTGGCAACGGCGATGAACCAGATGTCGGCGACCTCACTGGAGGTGGCGCGCAGTGCCGCCGCGGCAGTGAGCAGTGCCCAAAGCGTCAATGACGAGACTATCAGTGGTCGTGGCCTGGTCGAGTCACAGCAGGGCAGCATTGCCGCGCTGGCCAGCGAGATTGACCAGTCAGTGCTGGTGATCAACCAGTTGGCCAGCGACAGTCAGTCGATCAGCCGTGTACTGGAAGTGATCAAGAGCATCGCCGAACAGACCAACTTGCTGGCGCTGAATGCCGCGATCGAAGCGGCGCGTGCCGGCGAGCAGGGACGTGGTTTTGCTGTGGTCGCAGACGAAGTGCGCACCTTGGCCAAACGCACTCAACAATCGACCGAAGAAATCGAACAGATGATCGCCAAACTGCACGGCGGTGTCGGCGCGGCGGTGAAAGCCATGGGCGTCAGCCATCAGATGGCCAACGGCACAGTCGGGCAGTCGGAGAAAGTCCAGCAGGCGCTGGAAAACATCCTCGGCGCGGTCGGCATGATCGTCGATCAGAACCAGCAGATTGCCGCTGCAGTTGAGCAGCAAACGGCGGTGGCCCATGACATCGACCAGAACATCGTCGAGATCAACCGCGCCGGCGAGCGCACAGCGCAAGGTGCGCACCAGACCGAAGATGCCAGCCGCGCGTTGTCTGCCCAAGTTGTTGAGCTTAAACAACTGATCAGCGCCTTCCGCGTCTAAGCAATACACAAATCCCCTGTAGGAGCTGCGGCACGCTGCGATCTTTTGATCTTGATTTCAAAGATCAAAAGATCGCAGCCTCGTTTCACTCGACAACTCCTACAGGGGAGATGTGTTACCAGCCGAACACTTCGCAGCTGTTGGCGGTGCTGGCGCTGGCGAGTTGTTGCGGGGATATATTCATCAACTCCGCCAACGCCTCACAAATCGCCGGCAAGTGCGCCGGGCTGTTGCGCTGACCGGGAAACATCGCAGGCGCCATGTCCGGCGAATCGGTTTCCAGCACGATCGACTCCAGCGGCAGTTCCGCAATCACTCGATGCATGCGCAACGCCTGCGGCCAGGTCGGTGCGCCGCCGAGGCCCAGTTTGAAACCGAGTTTGATGTACTCCCGTGCTTCTTCACGGCTACCGGCAAAGGCGTGGATGATTCCCGCGCGTTTGAGCTTGAAGCGTTTGAGCGTCGCAATAACCGCCGCATGGCTGCGGCGTACATGGATCAGCGCTGGCAAATGAAAGTCAGCGGCCAATTGCAGCTGCGCCTCGAACAGCGCCTGTTGCCGCTCGCGGTCGAGGTTTTCGACGAAGTAATCCAGACCGATTTCGCCCACCGCACACAACTGCCGATGACCACGCAGCCGCGTCAGCCAATCACCCAGAGCCAACAAATCCTCAGGACGATGCTGATCGAGATACACCGGATGCAGACCGAATGCCGCATACAAATCCGCATCGCTCTGCACCAGATCCCACACCCGTTGCCAGTTACCCTCATAAACCCCCAATACCACCATCCGCCGCACCCCGAGGGCGCGGCTTTCGGCGAGCAACGCCGGGCGATCGGCATCGAAGTCGGGGAAGTCGAGGTGGGTGTGGCTGTCGATCAGCTCCACGGCTCAGTCCTGGTGAATACGCTGCTTGAAGGTCCGCGCGATGGCCTGTACGCCGGGCTTGTACTCCGACTGCTCGACCGCCGCCAGCGCCAGTTCCAGCGCCTTGTCGGCGATCAACTGGTGTTGCTGGGCCATGGCGTTGACCGGCAGCGGCAGGAAATCCAGCAATTGCGTATCGCCGAAGGTGCCGAGGCGCAGCGGTCGCGATTTCAGCGGGAAGTCATGCAGCGCGTCGAACACGCCTTGCAGCAGTACGTACGAAGTCGTCACCAACGCGTCGGGCAAATGCCCCAGACGTTGCAGGAGTTCTTCCATCAATTGCTTGCCGCACTCACGGCTGAAAGATTCAGCGTGCTCGACCAGCACTTCACCTTTGAAGTCGACCAAGGCTTGCTTGAAACCGGCGGCACGTTCCTGGCTGATGCTCAGTTCCGGGCGCGCACCGAGCAGAACGATCTGCTTCGGCTGCGGATCGAGCAGGCTCTGGGTCAGGTGCTGGCTGGCCTCGCGGTCGTCACTGATCACCGAACAGAAATGCTCCGGTTCCATGACCCGGTCGATGGCGATGATCGGCAGCCCTTTGGCCTGTAGCTGTCGGTAACTGTCATCACCGGCCGGCAGGCAACTGGCGACGATCAGCGCATCGCAGCGGCGCGCCTTGAATAGTTGCAGCAACTGCCGCTCGCTGTCTGGCGCATCGTCGGAGCTGGCGATCAGCAATTGATAGCCGCGCGCCCGCGCACCTTGCTCGAGCAGCTTGGCGATCCGCGCGTAACTGGGGTTTTCCAGATCCGGCAGAATAAAGCCCAGCGTGCGCGTGTGCCGACTGCGCAGCCCGGCCGCTTGAGGGTTTGGCGTGAAGCCGTGCAGATCGACCACCGCCCGCACCCGCTCGACGGTGGCGGTGCTGATGCGTTGCTGTTCGGCCTTGCCGTTGATGACGTAGCTGGCGGTGGTCACGGACACTCCGGCCAACCGCGCGATATCACTGAGTTTCAACCCGGTATTTCCTTGTTTATTCGAGCTTGCCGCCACATTTTCGCCAATCCTACCCGATTAGGGCAGGCGACTATTGTCGCAGCGCATCCGACAAGTTGGACTTCAAGGATGGGACATTATCGAGTAACGTGCCGATCAATCTAGATTAAACGTTTCAGCAAGCGTATTTTCTACGTTTTAGACGTCTTTGGCCGGTGCTGCCGTGAAACCGCCAAAACTGCCGCTGAAAAGCAAAGCGGTAAAGCGCCTAAGCTGCAAACCATCCAAAACAATACCTGGCACTCATATAGCGCCAAAAAGGAGATCGCATGCTCGAGCTCACTATAGAGCAGATATCCATGGGCCAATCGGCTGTGGATAAACCCGCTGCCCTGCAACTGCTCGCCAATCACCTGGTGGCCGATGGTCTGGTCGCCGACGGCTACCTCGCCGGATTGCAGGCCCGGGAAGCCCAGGGCTCGACCTTTCTCGGTCAAGGTATTGCCATTCCCCACGGAACCCCGGAAACCCGCGATCAGGTGTTCGCCACTGGCGTGCGCTTGATGCAGTTCCCGGAAGGCGTGGATTGGGGCGATGGCCAGACCGTTTATCTGGCGATTGGCATCGCCGCCAAATCCGACGAACACCTGCGCCTGCTGCAACTGCTGACCCGCGCCCTCGGCGAGACCGATCTGGGCCAGGCCCTGCGTCGTGCCAGCTCCCCCGAAGCGCTGCTGAAACTGCTGCAAGGCGCGCCGCAGGAACTGGCGCTGGATGCACAGATGATCGGCCTCGGCGTCTCCGCCGATGATTTCGAAGAACTCGTCTGGCGTGGCGCACGTCTGTTGCGTCAGGCCGATTGTGTGAGCAACGGTTTCTCGGCGGTGCTGCAACAGGTCGAAGCGCTGCCGTTGGGCGATGGTTTGTGGTGGTTGCACAGCGAGCAAACCGTGAAGCGTCCGGGCCTGGCGTTCGTCACGCCGGACAAACCGATGCGCTACCTCGGCCAACCGCTCAGTGGTCTGTTCTGCCTGGCCAGTCTTGGCGAAGCGCACCAAGCGCTGCTCGAACGTTTGTGTGCGTTGCTGATCGAAGGTCGCGGCCATGAATTGGGCCGCGCCACCAGCAGCCGCAAAGTTCTCGAAGTGCTTGGTGGTGAGTTGCCCGCCGATTGGCCAAGCGCACGCATTGCCCTGGCTAACGCCCATGGCTTGCACGCGCGCCCGGCGAAGATCCTCGCGCAACTGGCGAAGAGTTTTGATGGCGAAATTCGCGTGCGCATTGTCGATGGTCAGGACAGCGCCGTGTCGGTGAAGAGCTTGAGCAAACTGCTCAGCCTCGGCGCCCGTCGCGGTCAGGTGCTGGAGTTGATCGCTGAACCGACCATCGCCGCTGACGCCTTGCCGGCACTCTTGGCCGCTATCGAAGAAGGCCTTGGCGAAGAAGTGGAGCCGCTGCCAGCCGTAAGCCAGCAGCGCGAAGTCATCGCCGACATCGCCGAAGTGCTGATCGCTCCGGCGTCCGGCGCTCAGTTGCAGGCGATCCCGGCAGCACCGGGCATTGCTATTGGGCCTGCGCATATTCAGGTGCAGCAAACCATCGATTACCCGCTGCGCGGCGAGTCCGCCGCCGTTGAGCGCGAACGTCTCAAGCAAGCGCTCAGCGATGTGCGCAGCGACATTCAGGGCTTGATCGAACGCAGCAAAGCCAAAGCCATCCGCGAAATCTTCATCACTCATCAGGAGATGCTCGACGACCCGGAACTCACCGACGAAGTCGACACCCGCCTCAAGCAGGGCGAAAGCGCTGAAGCGGCGTGGATGGCGGTGATCGAAGCGGCGGCCAAACAACAGGAATCGCTACAGGATGCGTTGCTCGCCGAGCGTGCGGCGGACCTGCGTGACGTCGGCCGGCGCGTGCTGGCGCAACTGTGTGGTGTGCAAACCCCGAGCGAGCCTGAGCAACCGTACATTCTGGTGATGGACGAGGTCGGCCCGTCCGACGTCGCGCGTCTGGACCCGGCGCGTGTCGCGGGGATTCTCACCGCACGCGGCGGCGCCACCGCGCACAGTGCCATCGTTGCGCGAGCCCTCGGGATTCCGGCACTGGTTGGCGCTGGCGCCGCGGTGTTGTTGCTGGCGCCGGGCACGCCGTTGCTGCTCGACGGTCAACGCGGTCGCCTGCACGTCGACGCCGATGCTGCGACTCTGCAACGCGCCGCCGAAGAACGCGACACTCGCGAACAACGCCTGAAAATTGCCGCCGAACAACGCCATCAACCGGCACACACCACCGACGGTCATGCGGTCGAAGTGTTCGCCAACATCGGCGAAAGCGCGGGCGTGATCAGTGCAGTGGAGCAGGGCGCCGAAGGCATCGGTCTGCTGCGTACCGAACTGATTTTCATGGCCCATCCGCAAGCGCCGGACGAAGCCACGCAAGAAGCCGAATACCGCCGCGTCCTCGATGGCCTCGCCGGGCGGCCATTGGTGGTGCGCACGCTGGATGTCGGCGGCGACAAACCGCTGCCGTATTGGCCGATCGCCAAAGAGGAAAACCCGTTCCTCGGTGTGCGCGGCATTCGCCTGACCTTGCAGCGCCCACAGATCATGGAAGCGCAATTGCGCGCCTTGCTGCGTTCGGCGGACAACCGTCCGTTGCGAATCATGTTCCCGATGGTCGGCAGCGTTGAAGAATGGCGTCAGGCCCGCGACATGACCGAACGTCTGCGTCTGGAAATCCCGGTCGCCGATCTGCAGCTGGGGATCATGATCGAAGTGCCGTCCGCCGCTCTGCTTGCGCCGGTGCTGGCCAAGGAAGTCGACTTCTTCAGCGTCGGCACCAACGACCTCACCCAATACACTCTGGCCATCGACCGTGGTCACCCGACCCTGTCGGCGCAGGCCGACGGTTTGCACCCGGCGGTGCTGCAACTGATCGACATCACCGTGCGCGCGGCCCATGCCCATGGCAAATGGGTCGGCGTGTGCGGCGAACTCGCAGCTGATCCGTTGGCAGTTCCGGTACTGGTTGGCCTCGGTGTCGATGAACTCAGCGTCTCCGGGCGCAGCATTGCTGAAGTGAAAGCGCGCATCCGCGAACTCAGCCTGACCCAGGCGCAAACCCTTGCTCAACAGGCCTTGGCCGTGGGCAGCGCCAACGAAGTGCGCGCATTAGTGGAGGCCCTGTAATGGCCAAGATTCTTACCCTGACCCTCAACCCCGCGCTCGACCTCACCGTCGAGCTGCCACGGCTGGAGGCCGGTCAGGTCAATCGCAGCGACGAGATGCACACCCACGCTGCCGGCAAAGGGGTGAACGTCGCGCAAGTGCTGGCCGACCTTGGTCATCAACTGACGGTCAGCGGCTTTCTCGGCGAAGACAATCTGCAAGCGTTCGAAACCCTGTTCGCCAAGCGTGGTTTTGTCGACACATTCATCCGCGTGCCGGGCGAGACGCGCAGCAATATCAAAGTCGCGGAACAGGATGGCCGCATCACCGACATCAACGGCCCGGGGCCAGTGGTCGATGCGGCTGCACAGCAGGCGTTGCTCGATCGTCTGGAGCAGATTGCCCCGGGTCACGATGCCGTAGTGGTCGCCGGCAGTTTGCCGCGTGGCGTCACGGCGCAGTGGTTGCGTGAACTGATCGAACGGCTCAATCAGCTTGGCTTGAAAGTCGCTCTCGACTCCAGCGGCGCAGCATTGCGCGAAGCCTTGAAAGCCAGTCCATGGCTGATCAAACCGAACACCGAAGAACTCGCCGATGCACTCGGTTGTGACGTGGTTTCGCACGCGGCGGAAGCGCAAGCAGCGGCGCGTTTGCACGCGCAAGGCGTCGAGCACGTGGTGATTTCTCACGGTGCTGACGGCGTGAACTGGTTCAGCGTCGGCTCGGCACTGCACGCCACGCCACCGAAGGTCAGCGTCGCCAGCACGGTCGGTGCTGGTGATTCGTTGCTGGCCGGCATGCTTCACGGTTTGCTCAGCGCCGACACGCCTGAGCAAACCCTGCGCACCGCCACCGCGATTGCGGCGATGGCGGTGACCCAGGTCGGTTTCGGCATCAACGATGTGGCGCAAGTGGCGCAGCTCGAACAGGGCGTGCGCGTGCGTCCCCTGACAGAACAATAAGAGGGTTTGTCATGAAATTAGCCATTGTTACGGCTTGCCCGAACGGCATGGTCACCAGTGTGCTGTGCGCGCGTTTGCTCGATGCGGCGGCGCAGCGTCAGGGCTGGAGCACCAGCGTTGAAGTGGTCGATGCGGCGCACCCGGAACGCGAGTTGTCGGCGGCGACCATTGCAGCGGCCGAGTGGGTTTTGCTGGTCGCCACAGGCGCGATCGACATGACGCGTTTTGTCGGTAAACGTGTTTTCCAGATTGCCCCGGCGCAGGCGTTGCAGGATGTTGAAGCGGTGCTGCGTCGTGGCGCTGAAGAGGCTGAGGTTTACGTCGCCGGCGCGGCTGAACCGGTTGCTGATGCGCCGCGTGCGCCACGCATCGTCGCGATTACCGCGTGCCCAACCGGTGTCGCCCACACCTTCATGGCCGCCGAAGCCCTGCAGCAGACCGCCAAGCGTCTGGGCTATGACTTGCAAGTCGAAACCCAAGGCTCGGTGGGCGCGAAAACCCCGTTGAGCGCAGCGGCGATTGCTGAAGCTGACGTGGTGTTACTGGCGGCGGATATCGAAGTCGCCACCGAGCGTTTCGCCGGCAAGAAAATCTATCGTTGCGGCACTGGCATTGCGTTGAAACAATCCGAAGCCACACTGAAAAAAGCCTTGGCCGAAGGTGCTGTGGAAAGCGCCGCGAGTGACGGCAAGGCACCGGCCAAGCAAGAAAAAACCGGCATCTATAAACACCTGCTGACCGGTGTGTCTTTCATGCTGCCGATGGTCGTGGCAGGTGGTTTGATGATTGCGCTGTCGTTCGTGTTCGGCATCACCGCGTTCAAGGAGGAAGGCACGCTGGCCGCTGCGCTAATGCAGATCGGCGGCGAGACCGCGTTCAAATTGATGGTGCCGTTGCTGGCCGGCTACATCGCCTATTCGATTGCTGACCGTCCGGGCCTGGCGCCGGGGATGATTGGTGGATTGCTTGCCAGTACCTTGGGCGCCGGGTTTATCGGCGGCATCGTCGCCGGGTTTATCGCCGGTTACGCGGCGAAGGCGATCAGTCGTTATGTCGCCTTGCCGCAAAGTCTTGAGGCGCTGAAACCGATTCTGATCATCCCGTTGTTCGCCAGTCTGTTTACCGGGCTGGTGATGATTTACGTGGTCGGCAAACCGGTTGCTGGCATGCTCGGGGCGCTCACGCATTTTCTCGACAGCATGGGCACCACCAACGCGATTCTGCTCGGCGTGTTGCTCGGCAGCATGATGTGCGTCGACCTCGGCGGGCCGATCAACAAAGCCGCTTACGCGTTCTCGGTGGGGCTGCTGGCGTCGCAGAGTTATGCGCCGATGGCCGCGACCATGGCCGCCGGGATGGTGCCGCCGATTGGCCTGGGCATCGCCACGTTTATTGCGCGGCGCAAGTTTGCTCAGACCGAGCGCGAGGCCGGGAAAGCGGCGCTGGTGCTGGGGCTGTGCTTTATCTCCGAAGGCGCGATTCCGTTTGCCGCGAAAGACCCGTTGCGGGTGATTCCGGCGAGCATTGCCGGTGGTGCGTTGACCGGTGCGTTGTCGATGTATTTCGGCTGCAAACTGATGGCGCCGCACGGTGGCTTGTTTGTGCTGGCGATTCCGAATGCGATCAATCATGCGTTGCTGTATTTGCTGGCGATTGTGGCGGGGAGTTTGCTGACCGCTGTGGTCTATGCGACGGTCAAACGCCCCGAGGCCGTCGAGCTGGCGCTGGAACCGGCGAAGGCCTGACCGACAACACAAATCCCCTGTGGGAGCGAGCCTGCTCGCGAATGCAATCTGCCAGCGACATGTAGGTTGACTGGCACACCGCTTTCGCGAGCAGGCTCGCTCCCACAATGGTTAGTGGTGTCATGGCGAGTTCATATAGGCGTGCTTAAGTTTTCCTTTTTTCAGGGAGAACACCATGAGCGATTTCAACCCCGGTCGCCGGCGTGTCATGCAAGTCGTCGGCGCCGGTCTGCTGATGCCAAGCCTGGCGCCGGCGGTGATTGCCTCGGTCAAGGACCGCCCGCAGTTGACCGATGGCGTGCAATCCGGCGACCTGCAAGGCGACCGCGCGATGATCTGGAGCCGCAGCGATCGCCCGGCGCATATGGTGGTCGAGTGGGACACTCGCAGCCAGTTTCGCCATCCGCGCCGGGTGATCTCGGCGCTGGCCGATGCGCGCACAGATTTCACCGCTCGGGTCGAGCTCACTGGGCTGCCGGCCGGTCAGGCGATTTTTTATCGGGTGTATTTCAAGGACGCGCAATCCGGCGTCGCCAGTGAACCGTGGCTGGGTCATCTGCGCAGCGCTCCGACGGCGCGGCGCAATATTCGCTTCGTCTGGAGCGGTGACACCGTCGGGCAGGGTTTCGGCATCAACCCGGACATCGGCGGCATGCGCATCTACGAAGCCATGCGTCTGCGCCTGCCGGACTTCTTTATCCACAGCGGCGACACCATCTACGCCGACGGCCCGGTGCCTGCTCAACTGACCACCGAAAACGGTCGGGTGTGGCGCAACCTCACCACTGAAGCTAAGAGCAAAGTCGCGCAGACCCTCGACGACTATCGCGGCAACTACCGCTACAACCTGATGGACGAAAACATCCGTCGGTTCAATGCCGAGGTGCCGCAGATCTGGCAGTGGGACGACCATGAAGTGGTCAACAACTGGTCGCCGGGCAAGCAGCTCGACGAGCGTTATCAGGAGAAAGATATCCACACCCTGGTCGGGCGCGCACGCAAGGCGTGGCTGGAATATTCACCGATGCGCTTACAGACTGCCGACGGCGGCGGGCGGATTTATCGCAAGTTGAGCTATGGGCCGATGCTCGATGTGTTCGTGCTCGACATGCGCAGTTATCGCGGCGCCAATGACGACAACCTCGGCGCGGCGAAACCGTTTCTGGGGCGTGAGCAACTGGACTGGCTCAAGCGCGGTTTGAAGAAATCCAAAGCCCAGTGGAAGGTCATCGCCGCCGACATGCCGATTGGTCTTGGCGTGCCGGATGGCGAGGTCAGCCCGGGTGTCGCGCGTTGGGAGGCGGTGGCTAACGGTGACCCGGGACCGGCGCAGGGGCGCGAGGTGGAAATCGCCGAGTTGCTCGGATTCTTGCGTGCGCAGCATGTGCGCAATTTCGTCTTCCTCACGGCGGATGTGCATTACTGCGCGGCGCATCACTATCACCCCGATCGCGCGGCGTTTCAGGATTTTGAACCGTTCTGGGAGTTTGTCGCGGGGCCGCTGAATGCCGGGAGCTTTGGGCCTAATCCGCTGGATAAAACCTTTGGCCCGGAGGTGGTTTTCGAGAAAGCGCCGCCGGCGCAGAACACTTCGCCGTTTGCCGGGTTTCAGTTTTTTGGCGAGGTGAATATTGAAGGGGGGAGTGGGGAGATGAGTGTGGTGTTGCGGGATTTGAATGGGGTGGCGGTTTTTGAGAAAAAGTTGCAGCCGGTATGAAGATCAAAGGCTGACCCTCACCCCAGCCCTCTCCCGGAGGGAGAGGGGGCCGACCGAGGTGTCTGAAGAGGTACATCGACCTGAAAGACCGAGTTGATTATGAGATCAGGTACAAAACCCTCTCTCGATTCTGGATTCGGTGAAGCACGTTCAGGTCGGCGTATTGCGTGAATCTCCCCCAATCAGTCCCCTCTCCCTTTGGGAGAGGGCTAGGGTGAGGGGCTTTTAATAGACATCACGCCGATATCGACCCTGCTCAATCAACCGCTCCACTTCGGCTGCCCCGAGAATGTCGTTAAGCACCTGATCAACCCCCGAAGCCATCCCCTGCAAACTGCCACAAATGTAAATCACCGCCCCGTCCGCCAGCCATTTCTTCAACTCGTCAGCCGACTCACGCAAGCGATCCTGCACATAAACCTTCTCGGCCTGATCCCGCGAAAACGCCAGATCCAGCCGTTCCAGATCACCATTGATCAACCACTCTTCCAGCTCGGCGCGGCAGAGGAAATCGTGTTCACGATTGCGCTCGCCAAACAGCAACCACTGGCGCTGTTGACCATCGGCAATCCGCGCCTTGAGCAAACTGCGCAGCCCGGCCAGACCGGTACCGTTACCCAGCAGAATCATCGGCAGCGGTTCGTTCGGCAGGTGGAAGCCACTGTTGCGCCGCACCCGCAAACTGATGCTGCCGCCCACCGGCGCGTGTTCGGTCAGCCAGCCAGAACCGATGCCCAGCGTGCCATCGGCATGCTGTTCCTGACGCACGATCAACTCCAGCACGCCGTCGGCGGCAATCGAGGCGATCGAGTATTCGCGCATGGCCAGCGGCACCATCGCATCGACCAGCGATTGCGCATGCAAACCGACCAGATGGGCGCGATGCTCAGGCAATTGGCGCGAGGCCAGTGCCACTTCCAGCGGCTCGTCGAGGCCGTTGATTTTCACCGTGGTCTCGCCGCGAATGCCGAGACCGTCAAGGAAATGCTCGATGGCCCACGGGCAGTTGCGCGGCAGTATTTCGACCAGATCACCGGCCAGCCAACTGCTGGTGTTCGGTGCGCTTAAGCCCAACAGATAAACCGGTGCGCCGCTGCTGTCCGGGTTCATCAGTTCGCGGCGGACCAGCGTCCAGTTGTCGTAGCTCGGGGCTTGCCAGGTGTCGACCGGTGCTTGCCCGGTGAGCAGGCCGAGTTGGGTTTGCCAGTGACGCAGGGCATACGGATCACCGCTGTCGACTTCCACTGGGGCGAACAATGTCTTGCCGCCGTGCTCAGCCAACCATTGGTGCAGGCGTTTGGCGAAACCGCAGAAGTGCTGATATTGACGATCACCGAGGCCGAGCACCGAGTAATTCAGACTGTCGAAGGTTGCTGCTTTGCTCAACACCTTGCGCTCAAAACCGCGAGCGCTGTCGGGGGCTTCGCCGTCGCCGAAGGTGCTGACGACAAACAGCGCGTTGTTCGATTCACGCAGATCCTGTTCGCTGACATTCGCCAGCGGCTGCACTTTCACTGGCAATCCGGCGGCCTGCAATTGCCCGGCGGTCTGCCACGCCAGTTGCTCGGCAAACCCGCTCTGGCTGGCGAAGCCGATCAGCCACGCAGAAGCATCTGCGGCCGGTTGATCGAATCCTTTGCGCGCATCCTTGATCTGCTTTTTCTTGCGCCGACGATCGAGGTACAGCAGCCAGCCGGTGATAAAGAACAACGGCATGCACACCGCCGCAATGGTGATGATGATCCGCCCGACCAGGCCGAAATAGCTGCCGACGTGCAGCGCATAAATGCTGGTCAGCAATTGCGCCTTGAAGCTCTTGTCGGCGTAACGATCGACACGTTTGACGATGCCGGTGGCCGGGTCGAGGGTGATCTGGTTCAGTGCGCGATCATGCGGCGAGCTGTCGAGCAGGTAGAACACGGTCGCCGGTTGGCCTGTGACGGCCGGCATGCGGATGTTGTACGCGGCCAGTCCCGGGCCGGCCGCGCTGTAGATACTGCTCCACATTGCTGCGTAATCGGCGGTTGGTGCCGGACCTTCCGGCGCCGGGCCGCGACCACCGCGCACGCGCTCGTTTTGTGGCGCATCAGAAAGCAGCTTGGTCAGGCCTTTGTTGTACCACTCGTACGACCACGATAACCCGGTCAGCGCCAGCAGCAGATAGACCAACAGGCACCAGGTGCCCGCCACCGAATGCAGATCCCAATTGAAGGCGCGGCCCTTTTTCTTCCAGTCCAGCGTCAGCCACACGCGCCAGCTGTTCCACTGACGTGGCCAGCGCAGATACAAACCGGAGAGGCAGAAAAACAACAGGATCAATGTGCAGGCGCCGGTGATATTGCGCCCGGTGTCGCCCATGGCGAGGAAGCGGTGCAGTTGCAGCATCAGGCCGAAGAAATCCTGGCCGACCGCGTCGCCCATGAACTCAGCGGTGTACGGATCGAAGTAGCGCATCTCACCGCGACGTTCACCCTTGGGCGGGGTGAAGAACACTTTCGCGGCGTTGCCGCTGTCGGTTTCGACCCAAAGCATCGAGACCTTTTTGCCGGACGTGGCTTCGATGCGCTCGACCAGTTCGACGGGCGGCAGGACGCCGGCGACTTGTTTTTCCACCTGCAGAACGGAGGGATTCATGGCCCGCAGGATTTCGTCCTGGAACGAATAGGCCGCGCCGGTGATGCCCATCAACGCCAGCACCAAGCCTGCGGTGATGCCAAAAAACCAGTGCAACTGGAACAGGGTTTTCTTCAACACGTCACTCGCCGTCCGTTCGGAAATTGTCTTCACGGCGCGCATTATGCCGTGGGTTATCGAGAAGCGTTCTTTCTTACGCACAAAAGCCCCGTTCAATTGAATGAACGGGGCCCACTGTTTTTTGTAGGAGTTGCCGAAGGCTGCGATCTTTTGATTTTTTTTCAGAATCAAAAGCAAGATCAACAGATCGCAGCGTGCCGCAGCTCCTACAGGATCAGAAGTGGAAGTTGGTGCTCAACAGTGCCGTACGGCCCGCCGCCTGGTTGGCGAAGTGGGTCGAGAAGGCTTTGTCGTAGTAGGTTTCGTTGGTCAGGTTCTGCACGTTGAGTTGCAGGTCGACGTTCTTGGTCAGCTTGTACGCCGCCATCGCGTCGTAGCGAACATACGAATCGACCATGGTGGTGTTGGCGACGCTGCCGTACACATCGTCGACGTAGAACGCACCGCCACCGATGGTCAGCTTCGGCGTGACCTGGTAAGTGGTCCACAGGCTGGCGCTGTTCTTCGGCGTGTTAGGCAATTCGTTGCCATCGTTGGCCTTGCCCAGCGGGCCGCCGTCGACTTGTTCGCTGTCCATGAACGCGTAACCGGCGAACACTTGCCACTTGTCGGTGATCTTGCCGCTGGCCGACAGTTCGACACCTTGCACGCGGGTCTTGCCGGCGTTTTCGTACGACGAAGTATCGACTTGCACGCGAGCGTTTTCTTTCTCGGTGCGGAAGATGTCAGCGGTCAGCGACAGGCGATCGTTGAGCAGATCCCACTTGGTGCCGATTTCATAGTTCTTGGTGGTTTCCGGCTCCATGTCGCTGCTCAGCAGGTTGCCGCTGCGATCCGGGGTGCCGCCCAGCGGGTTGCCTTCCTGACCTTCGCCCAGGGTGTTGCCCGGTGGTGTGGCCGAGGTGGCATAGGACGCGTAGATGCTGCCGTTTTCCGCAGGCTTGTAGACGACGCCAAACTGACCGGTGACGAATTCGCTGGTGTCATCGCCCTTGGACGTGGTGCGGCCAGCGGCGTTGTAGGTTTTGTAGTCGGTATCGAAGTGGTC
This sequence comes from Pseudomonas sp. MC6, assembly GCF_054790575.1. Classification (NCBI taxonomy): domain Bacteria; kingdom Pseudomonadati; phylum Pseudomonadota; class Gammaproteobacteria; order Pseudomonadales; family Pseudomonadaceae; genus Pseudomonas; species Pseudomonas sp. MC6. The sequence goes on along the minus strand of NZ_CP186504.1, from coordinate 4,087,899 downwards.
GTAACGCAGACCCATGTTCACCAGCCACTGCTCGGACAGCTCCAGGGTGTCGAACACATACAGCGCGTAGGTGTTGGCCTGGGTGTCGGTGCCGGCGTAGTTGCGCGAAATGGCGCCGTTCCACGGATCGTTCGGGTTCGGGTTCGACAGCGAGGTGCAGTTGTAGCCGCTGGCTGCGCCGATCAGACCCGGGTTGCAGTTAGTGGTCGCTGCGCTGGTGCGCGGCGTGGTGTCGGTATTGACGTTGTACGAAGACTTCTGGCTTTCCTCACGGGTGTATTCAACGCCAGTGGAGAAGCTGTTTTTGAAGCCCGCGACGTAGAAATTGCCGAACAGGTCAGTCTGGTTGGTGGTGGTTTCGGTGTTGCTCACCCGAGTATTCGCCCGACGCCAGACGCTGCCATTGTTGACGTTGCCCTTGCTGTCGTCCGGCTGGGTCAGGATGTAATCCTGCATGCTGGTGCCGTGACGCAGGGTGTTCTTGATCGTCAGCGAGTCGCTCAGGTCATGCTCGATGGCGAAGGTCGCGGTGTCGGTGCGGCCCTTGCGGAAATCGCGATCCAGACCGTAGAAATTGCTGTGGTCACCGCCGGCGTAGGGCTTGTCCGGATTGGACTTGGTGCGTGCAGCGGAGCCACCGGCCGGAATGGTGTACGGCACGCCCGAATCCGGGGTGTCGTTGCTTTCGAGATGGTAGTAATCGAGGTTGACGCGGGTGTCGGTGCCCAGGCCAAACGCCAAGGACGGTGCGATACCCCAGCGGTCGTAATCGACTTTGTCGCGACCGGCGACGTTGCTCTCGTGGCTCATCAGGTTCAGACGGCCGGCGGCGGTGTCGCTGAACTGGTAGTTGCCATCGAGGGTGTAGCGCTGAGTCTGGTCGGAGCCGTAGGTGAAGCCGCCGTCGAACGAGTTGCCCAGGTGCGCTTTCTTGCTCACCAGGTTGATGCTGCCGCCTGCCGCGCCGCGACCGCCAATGGCGGAGTTCGGGCCCTTGCTGACTTCAATGTTTTCCACGGCGAAGATCTCGCGGCTCTGCGAACCAGTGTCGCGCACGCCGTCGAGGTAGGTGTCGCCCTGGGCGTCGAAGCCACGGATGAACGGACGGTCGCCCTGTGGGTTACCGCCTTCACCGGCGCCGAAGGTGATGCCCGGCACGGTGCGCAGCGCGTCCTGCATGTTCAGCGCGCCGGTATCTTTCAGAACTTGTTGCGGAATAACGGTGACCGAGCGCGGCGTGTCGACCAGCGGCGCGGTGTACTTGGGCGAGGAGGCTTTTTCGACCTGGTAGGACGTCGAGTCCTGCGCTTCGCCGGTGATGGCGGTGGCGTCCAGGGCGATGGCATTGCCGGCGGCTTTGCTGTCGGTTTTTTCCGCAGCGAAGACCATCTGGCCAGCGGAGCCGGCGGTGATTGCCACACCGATTGCAGAGGCGAGCAGACGTGGTGAACTGACCGGTAATTGTGCGTATTGACGTGCCATTTTTATTCCCCTCCCCAAGGATTTGAGGCGGCGGAATATAGGGTAAACAGGTATTCGTATCAATTGCGAAACATTGTTATTCGCACTGAATTTACATTCTTTACAATTTAACCTTACGGTTTTTGCCAGTTCATTCGTCTATCGGGTTTTACACGGCCAATAAGAATCAATACCATTGCCGCCTCTTTGCCATCAGGTGACATCGCCATGCTGCTGCATATCCCCGCACTGTTCGCGAAAGACGAAGTGCAGCGCATTCGCCAGGCGTTGGAGCAGGCCGATTGGGCCGATGGCAAGATCACAGCGGGGTTTCAATCAGCCAAGGCCAAGCACAATCTGCAACTGCCCGAAGGCCATCCGCTGGCGAAGGAAATCGGTGCAGCGATGCTTGAACGGCTGTGGAAAAATCCGCTGTTCATGTCCGCCGCGCTGCCGCACAAAGTCTTCCCGCCGTTAGTGAACTGTTACACCGCCGGTGGCAGTTTCGATTTCCACATCGACAACGCCGTGCGCCAACCCAAGGGCAGCATCGAACGGGTGCGCACCGATCTTTCGGCGACGCTGTTCTTCAGCGAACCTGAGGATTACGACGGCGGCGAGCTGGAGATCCAGGACACCTTCGGCACGCAACAGGTGAAACTGCCGGCCGGTGATATGGTTTTGTACCCCGGCACCAGCCTGCACAAGGTTAACGCGGTCACTCGCGGTGCGCGTTATGCGTCGTTCTTCTGGACGCAAAGTCTGGTACGCGAAGACAGCCAGCGCGCGTTGCTGTTCGAGATGGATGGTGCGATTCAGCAGCTCACCAGCGACATGCCTGATCATCCTTCGCTGATTCGCCTCACCGGTACGTATCACAACCTGCTGCGGCGCTGGGTTGAGGTATGAGTTTCCGATTGCGTCGCGAGGAAGTCCTCAGCGGCGAACAACTCAGCGCTATGCTTGTAGAAAGCCCGGCACGCGCGGCGCAGGCAATTTTGCTTGCGGCGGGTGAGGGCGAGGCTGAAGCGCAGGCCTTGCTTGGGCAAATTCTTCTGGACGGCCAGGGCATCGCACAGGATCAACCGTTGGCGCTGCGCTGGTTCGGTATCGCCGCCGGGCGCGGGCATTTGATGGCGCGCAACATGCTCGGGCGCTGCCACGAGCACGGCTGGGGTTGTTCGGCAGATGCGGCGATTGCCGCGCAGCACTACCGGATTGCAGCGGAGGCCGGGTTGGATTGGGCGATGTACAACCTCGCCAATCTGCTGGCGACCGGGCGGGGTGTTGCAGTGGATCATCTGCAGGCGCTGGCGTTGTATCGGCGTGCGGCTGAATTGGGCCATGCGAAATCGATGAATCTGCTGGGGCGGTATCTGGAGGAAGGGCAGGTGTGCCCGGCGGATCTATCAGCAGCGCGCGACTGGTATCGGCGTTCGGCTGAGGGCGGGGATTTTCGCGGGCAGTTCAGTTTCGCTGCAGTTTTAGCGGATGAGGGGCGGATTGATCAGGCGGTGGATTGGCTTGAGAAAGCTTTGGCCGGCGGCAATCTGAATTTTCTGCGGGTGGCGAGTCAGACGCTGTCAGGTGCGACAGATCCCAGGATTCAGGGGATGGCTGCTCGGTTCGCGCTTCGGTGCCAATAGCCCTCACCCTAACCCTCTCCCAGAGGGAGAGGGGACTGACCGAGTAGGATGTTCCAGGTACACCGACCTGAGATATCCAGTCGACCTCAGGTTTTGAAAAGCCCCCGATCTGCTCCCTTTCCCCCTCGCCCCCTTGGGGGAGAGGGCTGGGGTGAGGGGGATAGATCGAAAGCACACCACAAATCTCAAAGCACAGACACAAAAAAAGCCCATGACACGTCATGGGCTTTTCACTTGCAGCTAGCAGCTTGAAACTTGCAGCTGCTCTTACACGTAAAACGACTTCAACGGCGGGAAGCCATTGAACTCAACCGCGCTGTAACTGGTGGTGTACGCACCGGTCGACAACCAGTAAAGACGATCACCAATCGCCAGGTTCAGCGGCAGACCGTACTTGTAGTTCTCGTACATGATGTCGGCGCTGTCGCAGGTAGGGCCGGCGATCACGACTTCCTCCATCTCGCCTTTCTTCTCGGTCCAGATCGGGAACTTGATCGCTTCGTCCATGGTTTCGATCAGGCCGGAAAACTTGCCCACATCGGTGTAAACCCAACGTTCAACGGCAGTGCGCGACTTGCGTGCAACCAATACCACTTCGCTGACCAGAATGCCGGCGTTGGCGATCAACGAACGGCCCGGCTCGAGAATGATTTCCGGCAAGTCATCTCCGAAGTCTTCTTTCAGGAAGCGGATGATTTCTTCGGCGTAGGTTTCCAGGCTGTTGGTGCGGGTGATGTAGTTGGCCGGGAAGCCACCGCCCATGTTGATCAGCTTCAGGTGGATGCCGTCTTCTTCTTTCAGACGCTCGAAGATTACTTTGACCTTGGCGATCGCTGCGTCCCAGACGCTGATGTCGCGTTGCTGCGAGCCAACGTGGAACGAGATGCCGTAAGGCACCAGACCGAGGTCGCGGGCGAGGATCAGCAGGTCCATGGCCATGTCGGTCTGGCAGCCGAATTTGCGCGACAGCGGCCAGTCAGCCGTGGTCGAGCCTTCGGTGAGGATGCGCACATAGACTTTCGAACCCGGTGCAGCCTTGGCGATGTTGCGCAGGTCGGCTTCGGAGTCGGTGGAGAACAGACGCACGCCCTTCTCGTAGAAGTAGCGGATGTCCTTGGATTTCTTGATGGTGTTGCCGTAGCTGATACGGTCGGCGCTGACGCCGCGATCCATCACTTTGTCCAGCTCATAGATGGAGGCGATGTCGAAGCTCGAACCTTTCTCTTTGAGCAGGTCGATGATCTCGACGGCCGGGTTGGCCTTGACCGCGTAGTAGACCTTGGCGAATTCGAAACCGGCGCGCAGGTCATCGTAGGCCTGGCTGATCATCGCGGTGTCGATCACCACGAACGGGGTTTCCTGTTTGTCGGCAAACGCCTTCATTTTGTCGAATGTAGCGCGCGCGAAATAGTCTTCGACCTGGATCGACATACTGGGAGCTCCTATGGGCAAACTCGAAAAATCAATGGGTGCAAATGAACGCCCTCCGTATCCCCACTTTGGTTCGCCTACTTCCCAAGGCATGTCGCCGAAAGCAAAAAGGCCATGGGATGTGCAGCTTTCCCTTGGCCTTGCTGTCTCGTCGTCAGTACTTGAGCCGGATGGATCGTTTCCAGCATGGACGTTCGGCGCGAACTTTAGGGCGTGAGGGGCCTGAGATCAACTAAAAATGTCGCGTTTTTGCACGCTTCTGACGTACGTCGCATTCATCTCTCTTTGTAGCCGACCGAGATGACGGGCAGATGTTCCCGTCGATTTTTTCAGTGTTAAAAATGCCTGCACGTTCGCTGCCGTTCTCCGCTAAATGCCAGTTAACTTCAATAGGCTCGACATCCCCGACGTTCCCCGCAAAGACAGTCTCAATGGCGTAATTTGAGTTGTCTTAAGGGGGGCATCAGCCAGCCGGTGCCCAGCGCTGGTGTTCATTTTTCTTTCCAGACGTGAAGCGATGAAAATTTACGGTGCAAGCTTGCGAACGTTAAGTCCCGCATGGGGTATCGCAGACCATCGCTGCAAACTTGCCGCACCTATCACGACAAACCGGTGACCAGCCCATTTGATTCAGGATTTCTCGATCGACTTGCACAGCACCACTCGATCCTTAAGGTGTAACTCCTCAGGTAATGAAACTTTGTTCATCGCCAGAATGAAATCCATCCACTGGTTTTGCTGTTTCAAGAGACGCTCGAGTTGTTTCTCACTGGAATCGTTTGGGGGGTTGTCAAAAACATAGGGATGGCAACCGGAAAAGCCGTTGGGTACCGTAGAGAGAAGCGAATAATCACGCTCGTAATCCATGTTGCTCTTGACCATCGAGTAGGTCCGCCAACTGGTGTACGACAGCGCGCCGAGGACAAGAATGCCTAGCACGGGGAATGCGATCCGCCAGCGCAGTGGAGTGGGATACGCCTTGGCCAAGGCTCTGCGAGTCATGAAATCGGTGATTTTCCTTCCATTCACCAGAACCTGCACAACCTCGAAATCCCGTGGGTTGTAAATCGAGATATCGACTTCTTCATTGGGCGGAACCTGTTTGAGCACCAGTTCCTTGTCCGCCGCATTGTGTTCCCATTTCACGGCTGCTTCGTGTCGAGAGTACGTGATAAGCGGGACGAATTCGAAGTTTCCCCGGTACAGCAATTTGACGTCAGCCAGGGTTGAATCCGACTCGTTATAAAGTGCGATTTGCGTGCAGGTGTAACGAGTTTCTCCAGTCACCATCTCTGCTGGAGCGTGATACAGATAAGGCCCCATCGTTGTCCAGCCAATGGCATCTGGCAGATCTTTACGTAGCGAGTTCAGGGCTGCAATTTGATCGATCATGCAAGGGTCCTTGATCGGTTCGCGCGGACGTCATTATCCGCAAACCACGATGCTATCGGCTTGTATGTGTTCCGATCAATTCAACTCATTGCAGATGATCAGGGGCTGCTGTGGCAGCCCCATTTCAAGTGGTTACGCCACTGCCTCCGCCGGCGAGACGATGCTGGTCTTCATCCCGCGCGAACGACCCGAACTCAGATACGCCGCAATCGACTCCTGCGTGACCTCACCGAGGAACACCCGCTCGGCGTCCATCACCGGCAGCCACGAACGGTTGAACTCGTACATGCGCGACAGCAGGATGCGCAAATGCTCGTCGTACGCCGCTGTGGCATTGAACTCGCGCAGGAATTGCGCGCAGGTGCCGGTCTGGCGATGCAGATCACGACGACGCACATAACCCAGCGCCTTGTTCTCGGCACAGGTGACCACCACGTAGCGACGGTCATGCTCATCCATCAATTCCAGCGCATCAGCCACCGGCGTCTCCGGGCTCACCGATGGTGCGTTGTCCGCCGCATCTTCTGCCTTCACCAACAACAGACGCTTGAGCGTGCTGTCCTGGCCGACGAAGTTGCTGACAAAGTCGTCTGCCGGATGCGCGAGCAATGTATCCGGATGATCGATCTGCAGCAGTTTGCCAGCGCGGAAGATCGCAATCTTGTCGCCGAGTTTGATCGCTTCGTCGATGTCGTGGCTGACCATGATCACGGTCTTGTTCAGCGCGCGCTGCATTTCGAAGAATTCGTTCTGGATCATCTCGCGGTTGATCGGGTCGACCGCGCCGAATGGTTCGTCCATCAGCAGCAGCGGCGCATCGGCCGCCAGTGCGCGGATCACGCCGATGCGCTGTTGCTGACCACCGGATAGTTCACGCGGATAGCGATGCAGATACTGCTTGGGTTCGAGCTTGATCATGCTCATCAACTCGCGGGCGCGGTCGTGGCATTTCTGTTTGTCCCAGCCGAGCAGTTTCGGCACGACGACGATGTTCTCTTCGATGGTCATGTTCGGGAACAGGCCGATCTGCTGGATCACGTAGCCGATGTTGCGGCGCAGGGTCACTTCGTCGAGGTCGGTGGTGTCTTCGCCGTTGATGAGGATCTTGCCCGAGGTCGGTTTGATCAGGCGGTTGATCATCTTCAGCGTGGTGCTTTTGCCGCAACCCGATGGCCCGAGGAACACACAGATTTCGCCTTCATTGACGGTCAGGCTTACCGAGTCCACGGCTTTGACGTCTTTGCCGTTGCTTTGGAAAGTTTTGCTGAGGTTTTGAAGTTCGATCATTTGAGCAGTCCTTTTGGAGTCAACGAGCGTTGCAGCCATTGGAGAAACAGGTCAGCGAAAATGGCCAGAAGACTGACCAGCAGCGCGCCGACGATCAGCATCGACATGTCACTGCGGCTGATGGAGGCGAGGATCAACACACCGAGGCCGCCGGCGCCGATGGTCGCGGCGATGGTCATCACGCCGATGTTCATCACCACGGCGGTGCGTACGCCGGCGAGGATCACCGGCACGGCGATCGGCAACTCGACCATGCGCAGACGCTGGCCGAAAGTCATGCCGATGCCGCGTGCGGCTTCACGGATACCCGGTTCGACGCCCGTCAATGCGAGGTAGGTGTTGCGCATGATCGGCAGCAGCGAATAAAGGAACACGGCGGTGATTGCCGGCATCGGGCCGAGGCCCTGGCCGAACTTCGAATAGAACGGCAGCAGCAGGCCGAACAGGGCAATCGATGGCACGGTCAGCAGCACTGTGGCGCTGGCCTGCAAGGGACCGGCGAGCGTCGGAAAGCGTGTCATCAGAATGCCCAGCGGCACGCCAACGACAATCGCCAGGGTCACGGCGATGCCGACCAGGGTGATGTGCTGCCAGGTCAGGTGCATCACCTGCTGCCAGTCGAGGTGGGAAAAGGCGTTCAGAAATTCCATGACTTTTCCTCCTTAGTTGAGTGGGTGCTGGCGCAGGAAATCGGCAGCGACTTTCGAAGGGCTTTCGTGATCGACATCGACCCGCGCATTGAGCTGGCGCATGGTTTCGTCATCGAACAGTTCGGCCAGCGGCTTGAGTTGCTCGGCCAGTTGCGGGTGCGCGTCGAGGTAGGCCTGACGCACCACCGGTGCGGCGGTGTAGTCGGGGAAGTAGTGCTTGTCGTCTTCCAGCAGTTTCAGGCCGAAGGCATTGAGGCGACCGTCGGTGGTGTAAACCAGGCCGGCAAACACCTGACCGTTGCGCAGCGCGGTGTAGACCAGGCCCGCGTCCATCTGCCGGATGTTCTTGCGGCTCAGGTTCATGCCGTAGAGATCGACCATGCCGATCAGGCCGTCGGAGCGATTGGCGAACTCGGTATCCAGCGCCACCAGATGATTGGTCTTGGCTTCAGCGCGCAGCACCTCGTTCAACTGACTGATGTTGGTGATCTGCGGATATTCCTCAGCCACTTTTTTCGGCAGCGCGAGGGCGTAGGTGTTGCTGAATTTCGACGGCGTCAGCCAGACCAGGCCTTTTTTCGCGTCGAGTTCTTTTACCTTGGCGTAGGACTGGGCGCTGTCGAGTTTTTCGGTGACATGGTTGTAGGCCACCAGCGACACGCCGGTGTATTCCCAGAGCATGTCCAGCTGCCCGCTTTCGTGGGCGCTGCGGGCGAGGTTGCTGCCCAGGCCACCGGTGATCTGCGCGTCGTAGCCTTTGCTGCGCAGGTATTGCGCGGTGATTTCCGCGAGCAGGGTCTGCTCGGTAAACACTCGGGCGCCGAGGCGGATAACCGGTTTTTCAACGGCTTGGGCGACGCCTGCGAACAGCAGGATGCAGCCCAGAATCAAACTAAATCGTTTCATAGGTATTCCTTCGCAAAAGCCTTAAGACGGGCGCAAACCGCGTTCCAGCCAGATACGGCTGGCGAGGGTGACGACGCCATCAAGCAGCAAGGCCAGCAGTGCGGTGCACGCGGCGCCGAGCAGCAGTTGCGGCTGATTGTTCAGGGCGATGCCAGGGAAGATCAGGCTGCCGAGGCTGTTGGCACCGATCAGGAACGCCAGCGGCGCGGTGCCGACGTTGATCGCCAAAGCCACGCGCACGCCACCGACGATGATCGGCACGGCGTTGGGCAATTCGACTTTCCACAGTACCTGGCGCGGGGTCATGCCGATGCCGACGGCCGCTTCTTTCAGCGAGCCCTGGACGTTTTTCAGGCCTTCGTAGGTGTTGCGCACAATCGGCAACAGGGAGGCGAGGAACAAAGCGAAGATCGCTGGGCCACTGCCAATGCCGAGGACGCCCAAGGCAATCGCGAGCACGGCCAGCGGAGGCACGGTGTTACCGATATTGAAGATCTGCATGAAGCGTTCAGCGCGGCCGACCATGGTCGGGCGACTGAGAAAGATACCGGCGGGGATGCCCACGACCAGGGCGGCCAGCATTGAAGCGAGGACGAGAATCAGATGAGCTTGCAGGTAAAACAACAAATCGTCGCGGTAGTGTTCGATCGTGTTGATGCCGATCCAGTGGACCAGCAGGGCCAGGAGCGCGATCACCACCGCACCTCCAATCAGCCCTTTGCCATAGCGGATAGCCACAGGCGGACTCCTTTTTTTGTAGTCGGCGAGCGCAGTCCCGTGTGGCAAGCCGTACATGGCTGCCGGGAGAGTCGTTCGCGAAAAGTAGCCGTTTTTCAGCGCCGCAAAAGGGGGCTGAAAGCGAGCCATGAGCGCAGCCTCGTCAGGCTAACTTGCTGATTTTTCAGCCCCTGACGAAAATTCGTAACAGGGGATGGACGTCTCCGTGCTTTAAAAGGTTCCCATCTGCGGCAGCATTTGGCCACCCTTAATGTGCTCAACGGTTCGGTTATTGCATCGAGTTGGGCTATAATCGCGGCCCTTTTTTGAATCACCGCCAGGCGATTTCCCATGACCAACCAGGCCGCCGAAGTCGCGAAACGCCGCACTTTCGCCATTATTTCCCACCCCGATGCCGGTAAAACCACGATCACCGAAAAGCTCCTGTTGATGGGCAAGGCGATTGCAGTGGCCGGTACGGTGAAATCCCGTAAATCCGATCGCCATGCGACATCCGACTGGATGGAGATGGAGAAGCAGCGGGGTATTTCCATTACCACGTCGGTCATGCAGTTCCCGTATCGCGAACACATGATCAACCTGCTCGATACCCCGGGCCACGAAGACTTCTCCGAAGATACCTACCGTACCCTGACGGCGGTGGACTCGGCATTGATGGTCCTCGACGGCGGTAAAGGTGTCGAGCCACGGACCATTGCGCTGATGGACGTCTGCCGTCTGCGTGACACGCCGATCGTCAGCTTCATCAACAAACTCGACCGTGATATCCGCGACCCGATCGAACTGCTCGATGAAATCGAAGCCGTTCTTAAGATCAAGGCCGCACCGATCACCTGGCCGATCGGTTGCTACCGCGACTTCAAGGGCGTGTACCACCTGGCCGACGACTACATCATTGTCTACACCGCCGGTCACGGTCACGAACGCACCGAAACCAAGATCATCGAGAAGCTCGACTCCGACGAAGCCCGCGCGCATTTGGGCGACGAGTACGAGCGTTTCATCGAGCAACTGGAACTGGTTCAGGGCGCCTGCCACGAATTCAACCAGCAGGAATTCCTCGACGGTCAGCTGACTCCGGTGTTCTTCGGTACTGCACTGGGCAACTTCGGTGTTGACCACGTTCTCGATGCTGTTGTTGATTGGGCGCCGCGTCCGCTGGCCCGTGTGGCCAACGAGCGTACCGTTGAGCCAGTGGAAGAGAAGTTCTCGGGCTTCATCTTCAAGATCCAGGCGAACATGGACCCGAAACACCGCGACCGCATTGCCTTCATGCGCATTTGCTCCGGCAAGTACGAAAAAGGCATGAAGATGCGCCACGTGCGCACCGGCAAGGACGTGCGCATCGGCGACGCCTTGACGTTCTTCTCCTCCGAGCGCGAGCAGCTTGAAGAAGCCTTTGCCGGCGACATCATTGGTCTGCACAACCACGGTACGATCCAGATCGGCGACACCTTCAGTGAAGGTGAAACCCTCGGGTTTACCGGTATCCCGCACTTTGCGCCGGAGCTGTTCCGTCGTGTGCGTCTGCGTGATCCGCTGAAGTCCAAGCAGTTGCGTCAGGGTCTGCAGCAGTTGGCTGAAGAGGGCGCGACGCAGGTGTTTTTCCCGGAGCGCAGCAACGACATCATTCTGGGCGCCGTCGGTGTGCTGCAGTTCGATGTGGTCGCGAGTCGTTTGAAGGAGGAGTACAAGGTTGAGTGCTCGTATGAGCCGATCACTGTGTATTCCGCGCGCTGGATTGAGTGCAGCGACAAGAAGAAGCTTGAGGAGTTTTCCAACAAGGCTGTGGAGAACCTTGCCGTTGATGGCGGTGGTCACCTGACTTACCTGGCGCCTACGCGGGTTAATCTGGCGTTGATGGAAGAGCGTTGGCCGGATGTGAAATTCCGGGCGACGCGTGAGCATCATTAAGTTCTGAATTGGTTTGTCCGAAGCCCTCTAGGTGTATGCCTAGGGGGCTTTTTTTTGCTTTGGTTTTGGGGGTATATCCGTTTTTGGGTGATGGCGGCTTAGGGTTCCGCCCTTACGGCGGGTCACTTTTTACAAACGCCTAAAAAGTAACCAAAAACGCTTGCTCCTACGTACGGCCCGCTCGCTGGGGCTCGGGGTTCCTTCGCTGCGGGATCGATCCGGGCGCAGCGTCTACGGTTTGCTTCGCTGCACCTCCTTTCGCTGTGTTTGGCTTCGCCAAACGGTCGCTGCGCTCCCATGCCCGGATCAATCCCTCCACTCAGCCTTCCGACGTCGCCCTACAGATCAAGAGCTGCAGCCGAGCTAACGCTCATCCTGTCGAGTGGTGAAGAGCACGGCGTGGTCGGCTTTGGATTTGTGGTGGATTTTCCCCTCACCCCAGCCCTCTCCCAAGGGAGAGGGAGCCGATTTGTGGGCTTTTCAAGATCTGAGTTCGACTCGGTATTTCACGTCGGCGTAGCTCTTGTAATCACTGCGGTCAGTCCCCTCTCCCTCTGGGAGAGGGCTAGGGTGAGGGGCTTTTGATCTTCGGCACGGTTTTAACGCGCGCAATGGCTGTAGGACGACTCGGTTTTTCGTGATCTCGATGCACTTGAACGCGACAACCTGCCAACTGACCGTTAGTGTTCCAGCTCCACGCAAGTCGCTTTGAGAGGTCAATGGAATGACGAGTCGCCTGACTCACTTGCTACGGCTGAACGGCTATTTCGGCGCAATGGCCTGGGTGCTCGCGGCGCTGTTGTTCATCAATCGCTTGAGCAGCATGGTCAAGCTGTTCATGGCGCTCTACCTGCGTCACGAGCTGGGGCTGGCGATCGAGACGGTTGGCTGGCTGTTGTCGGCGTACGGCGCGGGGTTGCTGGTCGGTTCGATGCTCGGTGGCTGGCTCAGTGATCATGTGCGCACGGCGCGGCTGACGGCGGCGCTGTTCTTTATTTCGGTGTGGGTGCTGATGCTGTTGGGGCTGGTCACGCAAGTGCCGTTGCTGGCGGCTTTGCTGTTGCTCAGCGGTACCATCGATGGGGCTATTCGCACGCTGCATCAGCGGCTGATCATGGAATATTGCGAGGTGGCGCAGCGCTCGCGCGCGCAGGCTTTGAGCCGGGTTGCGCGCAACCTTGGGATGGCCGCCGCCGGTGTCGCGGGCGGGGTGTTGGCGCAGACCGATTTTCGCTGGGTGTTTTTCGGCAGCGCGGCGATGACGTTGTTGGCGCTGCTCTGGTTTGTTCGCACCACGTGGCAACGACCGGTGCTGATCAATGACGAAAAGTCCACGGATGACTCAGGTTCCGGGGTGCCGTATCGCGACAAACCGTTCCTCTGGTTGCTGGCGGCGACAGCCGTGCTTGGCATCGCGTTTGATACGGTCTACAGCACACTGGGTAACTATCTGCGTGATTACTATCAGTTGAGCACCGAGGCGATCGGTTGGCAGTTCGGCCTCAATGCGTTGTTGGTGATTGCCCTGCAGATTCCGCTGTCGCATTGGGGCGAGCGCTGGGGTATGCGCCGGCAAATGCTGCTCGGCAGTGTGTTACTGGCTTGCGGGTTGGGCATGCTGCCGTTCGGTTCCGGGCTGTTTTACGTCTGCCTGTCGACGCTGATCTGGACCTTGGGTGAGGCGTTGTTCATGCCGCCGCTGAATGTGCTGGCGATGCAGTTTGCGCAGAGTGGCAAAAGCGGTCAGTACTTTGGCCTGTTCTTTATGAGCTGGAGTGCTAGCGCATTATTGTCGCCGGTGCTCAGCGGTCAGTTGTATGGCAATTTCGGTGGTCACAGTGTCTGGCTGGCCAGCACGGTGTTGGTGCTGATGTCGATTCCCTTGACGTGGCAAGCGACCCGACCGCTTAGCTGATCCCGCGATAGGTATTATTCGAAAGCCGTCTGTCCGCGAAGGGCATTTCTTCGCGCTCGTTAGCGTCCTATCTGGTGAACCCCATGGATCGGAACTAGATTTCACACAGCGCCAGTCAGGCACGAATGTCTCACCTGAAAATGGATGGAGTCGGCTATGAAAAGCAGGTTGCTACGGGTTTTATTGCTGTTGAAAGTGATGCTCATGCTGTCCCTCGGCACCGCGACGGCTTGGGCCGAGTGCGAGGATCACGATTCTCAGGCGCTCAACGGACAGGTCGGGCATAGCGGCATGATGCTGGCCAAGTCTGAGTCCGAGCCGGGCGATCAGGGGCAGGGTGGTGCTGCTGATGACGACGACTCGACCACCGATGAGCCGGACTCTGATGATCCGGACGACGAAGGCGATAGCCAGACATAAATCGCAGGCAAAAGAAAACCCCTACTGCCTCGACTGATGCGCAATCGAGGCGGAAGGGGTTTGGTTAACTCAGGGATAACTCACATCCCCTGTGGGAGCGAGCCTGCTCGCGAAGGCGTCATCTCAGTCAACATTAATGGTGACTGATTCACCGCTTTCGCGAGCAGGCTCGCTCCCACATTGTTTCAGGGCGGTTTTTAGGCCGCGCCGTCGAGGAACTGCTCGGCGTAGTGGCAAGCCACCTGCCGGCTGTCGAGCTGGCGCAACGCCGGCTCTTCCGTGCTGCAACGCTCGGTCGCATACGGGCAGCGCTTGTGGAAAGCGCAGCCCGGTGGCGGGTTCAGCGGGTTGGGCAGTTCACCGACGATCTTGATTTTCGGCTTGTTCGGGTCCGGGTGAATGGTCGGGGTCGCCGACAGCAGCGCCTGGGTGTACGGGTGCAATGGACGCTCGTAGATGTCGTTCTTCGGGCCCATTTCCACCGGGCGCCCGAGGTACATCACCATCACGTCATCGGCCACGTGCTGCACCACTGCGAGGTTGTGCGAGATGAACACGTAGGCGGTGTTGAACTCCTGCTGCAGATCCATGAACAGGTTGAGCACCTGCGCCTGAATCGACACGTCGAGCGCCGAGGTCGGTTCGTCCGCCACCAGCACTTTCGGTTGCAACATCATCGCCCGGGCGAGTGCGATACGCTGGCGCTGACCGCCGGAGAACATGTGCGGATAGCGCTGGTAATGTTCGGGGCGCAAGCCGACCTGCTTCATCATTGCCTGGACTTTCTCGCGACGCTCGGCGGCGGAGAGGTTGGTGTTTATCAGCAGCGGTTCGCCGAGTTGGTCACCGACTTTCTGCCGTGGGTTCAACGACGCGTACGGACTCTGAAACACCATCTGCACGTCTTTGCGCAGTTGCTTGCGCTGGGCCTTGTCGGCGCCGGCGACTTCCTGGCCGGCGATTTTCAAGGAGCCGGACGACGGATCTTCAATCAGCGTCAACGCGCGGGCGAGGGTGGATTTGCCGCAGCCCGACTCGCCTACGACCGCGAGGGTCTTGCCGGCTTCCAGTTCGAACGACACGCCATTGAGTGCGCGCACGGTCGCGTGGCCCTTGAACAGGCCACGGGAGACTTCATAGTGACGGGTCAGGTCGCGGGCGGTAAGTACGACGGCCATTACGCCACCTCCTGGTTCAGCGGGTAGAAGCAGCGGGCGAGGCTGTGGGCTTTCGGATCAAGGCCTGGACGCTGCGCGCGGCAGCTGTCCTGCACGTACGGGCAGCGCGGCGACAGCAGGCAACCCTGCGGACGGTCGTAACGACCCGGGACGATGCCCGGCAGGGTGGCCAGACGTGTAGCGCCGAGGCTGTGCTCGGGGATCGCCTTGAGCAGTGCTTCGCTGTACGGGTGCGCCGGGATGTCGAACAGTTGCGGCACCTGACCGACTTCAACGGCTTGCCCTGCGTACATCACACAGACGCGCTGGGCAGTTTCAGCCACGACCGCGAGGTCGTGAGTGATGAGCACCAGGCCCATGTTCTGTTCTTTCTGCAACGCCAGCAGCAAATCCATGATCTGTGCCTGAATCGTCACGTCGAGGGCAGTGGTCGGTTCGTCGGCGATCAGCAGTTTCGGCTCGCCGGCAATCGCCATGGCGATCGCAACACGCTGGCTCATACCGCCGGACAGTTGGTGCGGGTAGGCGTCCATACGGCTGGCGGCGCCCGGGATTTCAACTTTTTCCAGCAGCTCGATCGCACGTTTGCGCGCTTGCTTGCCGGACATTTTCAGGTGCAGACGCAGTACTTCTTCGATCTGGAAACCGACGGTGTAGCTCGGGTTCAGTGCGGTCATCGGGTCCTGAAAGACCATCGACAGGTCTTTGCCGACGATCTGCCGACGTTGACGGTTGCTCAGCTTGAGCATGTCTTTGCCGTCGAAGCTGAGCGAGTCAGCGGTGACGATGCCGGGATGCTCGATCAGGCCCATCAGCGCCATCATGGTCACGGATTTACCCGAACCCGACTCGCCAACGATGGCCAGCACTTCGCCCTTGTCGACTTTGAGGTCGAGGCCGTCGACCACCGGCGTCGCGGTCTTGTCGCCGAAGCGAACGTTGAGATTCTTGATTTCTAGCAGTGACATGGGAATCTCCTCAGGCGGCGTTCTTGAGTTTCGGGTCGAGCGCATCGCGCAGGCCGTCGCCCATCAAGTTGATTGCCAGCACGCTGAGCAAAATGGTCAAACCAGGCAGACTGACTACCCACCAGGCGCGTTCGATGTAGTCGCGGGCCGAGGCCAGCATGGTGCCCCACTCAGGGGTTGGCGGTTGTACGCCTAGGCCGAGGAAGCCCAGTGCGGCGGCGTCGAGAATTGCCGACGAGAAGCTCAGAGTCGCCTGCACGATCAGCGGCGCCATGCAGTTCGGCAGCACGGTGATGAACATCAAGCGTGGCAGACCGGCACCGGCCAGGCGCGCGGCGGTCACGTAGTCGCGGTTCAGTTCGCCCATCACGGCGGCTCGGGTCAGACGCACGTAGGACGGCAAAGACACCACAGCAATGGCGATCACGGTGTTGATCAGGCCAGGGCCGAGGATGGCGACAATCGCCACAGCCAGCAGCAGCGATGGCAGGGCCAGCATGATGTCCATCAGACGCATGATGGTCGGGCCGATCATCTTCGGGAAGAAACCGGCGAACAGACCGAGCAGGATCCCCGGAATCAGCGACATGACGACCGACGACAAGCCAATCAGCAGCGACAGACGCGAGCCCTGGATCAGACGCGACAGCAGGTCACGACCCAGTTCATCGGTGCCGAGCAGGAATTGCATCTGCCCGCCTTCCAGCCACGCCGGCGGCGTCAGCAGGAAGTCGCGGTATTGCTCGCTCGGGTTGTGCGGGGCGACCCACGGCGCGAAGAGTGCGCAGAAAATCACCAGCGACATGAACAGCAGCCCGGCAACCGCGCCTTTGTTCTTGGAGAAGGCTTGCCAGAATTCTTTGTACGGCGACGGGTACAGCAGGCTTTGATCCGCGTTTGCGGCGGACGTGGCTACTGAGGATGTTGGAGTGCTCATGGTATGGACCTCAGCGCTGATGACGGATGCGTGGGTTGGCAAAGCCGTAGAGGATGTCCACTACGAAGTTGACCAGAATCACCAGGCAGGCGATTAACAGGATGCCGTTTTGCACAACCGGGTAGTCCCGGGCGCCGATGGCTTCGATCAGCCATTTACCGATACCGGGCCAGGAGAAAATGGTTTCGGTCAGGACTGCACCGGCCAGCAGCGTGCCGACTTGCAGGCCGACCACGGTGAGTACCGGAATCAGCGCGTTACGCAGACCGTGGACGAATACCACGCGCGACGGCGACAGGCCTTTGGCCTTGGCGGTGCGGATGTAGTCTTCGCGCAGCACTTCGAGCATCGACGAACGGGTCATCCGCGCGATCACCGCCAGCGGAATGGTGCCGAGTACGATGGCTGGCAGGATCAGGTGATGCAGAGCATCGAGGAACGCGCCCATGTCGTCGGCCAGCAGCGTGTCGATCAGCATGAAACCGGTGCGCGGCTCGATGTCGTAGAGCAGGTCGATCCGCCCGGAGACCGGCGTCCAGCCCAGGCTCACCGAGAAGAACATGATCAGGATCAGGCCCCACCAGAAGATCGGCATCGAATACCCCGCGAGGGAGATGCCCATCACCCCGTGGTCGAACAATGATCCTCGCTTGAGTGCCGCGATCACCCCGGCCAAGAGGCCCAGAATGCCGGCGAACAGCAGGGCGGCCATGGACAGTTCCAGGGTCGCCGGGAAGAGGGAGGTGAACTCGGTCCATACGCTCTCACGGGTACGCAGGGATTCGCCGAGATCGCCTTGAGCCAGTTTGCCGATGTAGTCCAGATACTGGGCATACAGCGGCTTGTTCAGACCTAGGCGTTCCATTGCCTGAGCGTGCATTTCGGGGTCGACCCGACGTTCGCCCATCATCACTTCCACGGGGTCGCCCGGAATCATGCGAATCAACGCGAAAGTCAGCAAGGTGATGCCGAAAAACGTGGGGATCAACAACCCCAGTCGGCGGGCAATAAAACTAAACATCGTGTGTGGTACCTCATCAGCCGGTTAGGCGTGCCCGGCGTCCCTGGGGTCAGGGACGCCGGGAGTTTCTTATCTACTTCACCTGGGTGGTGGCGAAGTTATTAGTGGTGAGAGGGCTGATGTGATAGCCCTCTACGTTGTTACGCATTGCGGTAAACATCCGGGTGTGGGCCATGCTGATCCACGGTTGATCCTGATTAAACAGGACCTGAGCCTGCTCATAGAGTTTCGCGCGTTCGGCCGGATCTACTTTAGCCCGTGCTTCGTCGAGCAGTGCCTGGAATTTCTCGTTGCACCAGCGTGCGTAGTTTTCGCCGTTCTTGGCAGCTTCGCAACTGAGCATAGGCGTCAGGAAGTTATCCGGGTCGCCGTTGTCGCCCGCCCATCCGGCCGAGACCATGTCGTGCTCGCCGGCCTTGGCGCGTTTGAGCATTTCGCCCCATTCCATCACGCGGATGTCGATCTTGATCCCGACTTTCGCCAGGTCAGCCTGCATCATTTGCGCGCCGAGCATCGGGTTGGGGTTGGTCGGGCCGCCGCCGTTGCGGGTAAACAGGGTAAACACGGTGCCGTCCGGAACCCCGGCTTCCTTGAGCAGGGCGCGAGCCTTGTCGAGGTCACGTGGAGGGTTCTTCAGGTCGTGGTTGTAGCCCAGCAGCGTGTCCGGGTACGGGTTGACCGCAACGGTCGCATTGCCCGGGCCAAACAGCGCGTTGACGTAAGCCGCTTTGTCGAAGGCGATATCGATCGCCTTACGCACGCGCACGTCGCTCATGTATTTGTGCTGAGTGTTCATGGCGATGTACGAGACGGTCATCGCGTTCAGCTCTTCGACCTTGAGCTTGTCGTCTTTCTTGATGCTCGGGATGTCGTCCGGTTTCGGATACAGCGCGATCTGGCACTCGTTGGCCTTGAGCTTCTGCAGGCGCACGTTGTTGTCGGTGGCGATCGCCAGAATCAACGCGTCGGCTGGTGGCTTGCCACGGAAATATTCCGGGTTGGCCTTGAAGCGTACCTGGGCGTCTTTGGCATAGCGCTGGAAGATGAACGGGCCGGTGCCGACTGGCTTGTTGTTCAGGTCGCCGGTCTTGTTGGCCTTGAGCAACTGATCAGCGTATTCGGCGGAGTAGATGGCGGTGAACGGCATCGCGACGTCGGCCAGGAATGGCGCTTCGCGGCGGGTCAGGGTGAACTTGACCGTGTGGTCGTCGATTTTTTCGACGCTTTTGAGCAGTTCTTTGAAGCCCATGCTTTCAAAGTACGGGAAGCCCACGCTCGACAGCTTGTGCCACGGGTGATTCGGGTCCAGCTGACGCTGGAAGCTCCAGACCACGTCGTCGGCGTTCATGTCGCGGGTCGGCTTGAAGTATTCGGTGGTGTGAAACTTGACACCTTGGCGCAGGTGGAACGTGTAGGTCAGGCCGTCTTCACTGATTTCCCAGGTGTCTGCCAGGGCCGGAACGATTTCCGTGGTGCCGGGCTTGAAGTCCACCAGGCGGTTGAAGATGGTTTCGGCCACAGCGTCCGCCGTGACTGCAGTTGTGTACTGGACCATATCGAAGCCTTCCGGACTGGCTTCGGTGCAGACCACCAAGGGTTTGGCCGAGACGCCGATGGCGGCGCTCAACAACGCAGCCGCGATGGCCGCACGTAGGGGAAGCATTTTCATCGATAACCCTCTGCAATCGGTTGAAGACAAAAACCGAACGGCCGACTCATCATGAGTCAGCCGTCGGCTGGCGTTTTTTACAGGATG
Organism: Pseudomonas sp. MC6; assembly: GCF_054790575.1. Taxonomy (NCBI): domain Bacteria; kingdom Pseudomonadati; phylum Pseudomonadota; class Gammaproteobacteria; order Pseudomonadales; family Pseudomonadaceae; genus Pseudomonas; species Pseudomonas sp. MC6. Next base: position 4,068,279 of record NZ_CP186504.1, on the reverse strand, counting down.
TTGAATGGAATCGTGGTCACGAGACGGAACTCGTTGATGCTGCCGTCAGCCTGGTTTTCGCTGGCGCGGTGAGCGGTGTAGGTGCCGCGAATCGTGGTGGCTTTGAGTGGCCCGCTCTGTACGGCATAGGTTGCACCGATGCCGTATTCATAGTGGTGCTCGCCGTCCATCGATTGCACACCGTCGTAGCCGCCACCCTTGTAGTGAGTGCCGTCGATGCCCCAGCCGCGCGCCTGGTAGATGTTGAACTTCAGGCCCGGTACACCGTATTCGGCCATGTTGATGCCGTAGGAAACCTGGAAGGACTTCTCGTTCGGGCCGTTGAAGTCCGAGAGCAGGGAGTTGGCCAGGTAGATACCGTTGGTTTCGTGCAGGTAGTCGAAGTACTCGTTACCGTTCACTTCCTGATACGAGAAGGTCAGGGTGTGCGCCAGATGAGTCAGGCCGAACGACAGCGAGTAGGTGTCGTTGTCGATGTCGCCCAGCAGCTTTTTGCCTTCGTCGACAGTCTTGTAGTAGTTCAGGCCGGTGGTCAGGCTCAGTACGGAGCTGTCACCCAGTACGTGGGTAGCGCCGAAGTAGTACTGGTTCCACAGGTCTTCAGCCTGAGTGCCCCACAGGCTGGTGGTCAGACTGGCGAACGGCTGGTACGAGATACCGGCGGTGTTCACGTGGTCGGCTTCAGCGTCGATGCTGCCGTATTCGGAGCGGAACTTGCTGAGGCTTTCTTCGGTACGTGGCGAAACGCGGTCGAAGGTGGCCAGGTCGAAGGACAGGTTGTTCAGTTCTTCGCTGTGGATCGCGATACCTTCGAAGCTCGATGGCAGCGGACGGTTGCCGATCACGTCGACCTGCGGGCTGCTGAAGTTCATGCGGCCGGCGGTCAGGGTGGTATTGGAGATACGTGCCTTGATGTTCGCCAGGCCCAGTTTGCTCCACTGACCGACGGCATCGCCGCCTTCACGGGTCAGCGTACGGTTGTTGCCCGCGCCTGGACGGGTGCCCGGTGCACCGCCGTTGTTGGAGGCGAGGTTTTCGCGGTCACGCTCAAGAGCGATGGCGTTGTAGGCCGCCACTTCGGTGCTGAAACCGACAGTACCTTCGGTGAAACCCGAGTTGTACTTGATGATCGTACCTTGCACCCAGTTGATGCGGCGGTCGGTTTCGGTCGATTGGCCGTTCTTGCGATAGGCGAACTTGCCGCCGCGCTTGAGTTGCTCGTTGGCGTACCAGTTGCGGGTCGAACCGCTGATCGATTGACCTTCGAGGAAACCGGTGGCTTCGGCCTGGGCGCTCTTCTCGTTGACGGTCACTGGAGTGAACGCCTGACTTTGGGTTTCTGCGTACGCCGTGGCGGTGACGCTGCTGATGGCCAAGGCCAGTATCGCGGTGCTGCTCAGTTTCATGGGTGAAGCTCCTTTACTTTCTTTTTATGCCGGCTTTTTTTGGTATGCCGGTTATTGGTTTAGAACTCATTCACACATCGCAAACGTTTGCAAAAGGCCGGATTGGCGAATTTCGGCAAAGCGCTTGCGTGAGGGGCTAGACAGCGCCCCCCAGCGTTGCGGCTAATCGTCTGGTTTAATCGATACCGACACCCGAGAACACGTTGCGACCGAACGGGCTGACTTTGAACCCTTCGATCCTGGCGCTTAATGGCTGGTTGACCGTCGAGTGGGCGACAGGCGTGATCGGCACTTGCTGTTTAAGCAATTGCTGAGCCTGTTTGTAGAGCATGGTGCGCTGGTCGCGGTCAGTGACGACCTTGGCCTGTTTGATCAGCTTGTCGTAAGCCGGGTCGCACCACATGGAATAGTTGTTGCCGCCGATGGCATCGCAGCTGTACAGCGTGCCGAGCCAGTTGTCCGGATCGCCGTTGTCACCGGTCCAGCCGATCAGACTGATGTCGTGCTCGCCGTTCTTGGTGCGCTTGATGTACTCGCCCCATTCGTAGCTGACGATTTTTACTTTCAGACCGATCTTGGCCCAGTCAGCCTGGAGCATTTCGGCCATCAGTTTGGCGTTGGGGTTGTACGGACGCTGCACCGGCATCGCCCACAGGGTGATTTCGGTGCCTTCTTTGACACCGGCAGCCTTGAGCAGCTCTTTGGCTTTTTCCGGGTTGTAGGCGGCGTCTTTGATGCTGTCGTCGTAGGACCATTGGGTCGGTGGCATGGCGTTGACGGCCAGTTGACCGGCGCCTTGATAAACAGCGTTGAGAATCCCTTGTTTATTTACCGCCATGTCCAGCGCCTGACGCACTTCGAGCTGGTCGAAGGGTTTGTGGCGCACGTTATAGGCGATGTAGCCGAGGTTGAAACCCGGCTTGGAGATCAGTTGCAGTTTCGGGTCGGCCTTCAGCGCTTCAACATCGGCAGGGCGCGGATGCAGGGTGATCTGGCATTCGCCGGCCTTGAGCTTCTGCACGCGCACCGAGGCGTCGGTATTGATCGCGAAGATCAGGTTGTCGAGTTTGACCCGGCTCGGATCCCAGTAATGTTTATTACCGGTGTAACGAATGTTCGAGTCTTTCTGATAACTCTTGAACACGAACGGCCCGGTGCCGATCGGTTTCTGGTTGATGTCGCTCGGCTTGCCTTCGGCCAGCAGTTTGTCGGCGTATTCGGCGGACAGGATGGCGGCGAAGCTCATGGCGATGTTCTGAATGAACGCGGCGTCGACGCTGTTGAGCGTGAACTCCACGGTCAGCGGCCCGGTCTTTTCGACCTTGGCGATGTTCTTGTTCAGGCTCATCCCGTTGAAGTACGGGAACTCGGTTGGATAAGCCTTACGGAAGGGCTGCTGTACATCCAGCATGCGATTAAACGTGAACAACACGTCATCGGCGTTGAAGTCGCGGGTCGGTTTGAAGTACGGCGTTGTATGAAACTTCACACCTTCACGTAAGTGAAAGGTGTATTTCAGGCCATCCTCGGAAATATCCCACGTGGTTGCCAGGCCCGGGACGACATTGGTCGCGCCTTTTTCGAACTCGACCAGACGGTTGTAGATCGGTTCGGCGGCGTCGTTATCGGTCGCTGTCGTGTACTGCGCGGTATCGAAACCCGCCGGGCTGCCTTCAGAGCAGAACACCAGACTTTTGCTGGCGGCGAAACTGGTGGACGCGGCGGCCATCAGGCCGGCGCCCAGCAATGCGGAAAAAATCAAGGTATGGCGCATGACGCTCCCTCTTTTTTAGTGTTGTTCAATGCGCCGCCGTCCCATCCTGAGACGTTTGGCTGCATCGAGCTCAAACCAGTACGTACGGCAAACCGGTGGCCCACGCAGAAACTGGTCAGTACCCGACGGTAGGGGCCGCGGTCCTGGCAGTAAATGCGTAAATGCCTTAAAGCTCGTAGGAAAAGGCGACGCGTCCTATACCACTGTGGTAATCCGCAGCGGAATTGGCTGTAGGCAATTTCCTAACTTCCCGGCAGGTAAAACAACGGCGACGTCAAAAACGTCGCCGTTGCAGTGCCTTATTTGCTGACGCTGACGCCGTAGAAGGAGTTCAAGCCGAATGGGCTGATCTTGAAGTCCTGCACGTTGGCGCGCATGGGTTGGTACACCGTCGAGTGAGCGATAGGTGTCATTGGAACTGCATCTTTGAGGACGTGTTGCGCCTGTTTGTACAGTTCGGTGCGCTTGCCCTGATCGGTCGTGCGCTTGGCTTCTTTGACGAGGCCGTCGAACTTCTTGTCGCACCACTTGGAGAAGTTGTTGCCGCTGAGCGAGTCGCAACCGAACAGCACGTTCAGCCAGTTGTCCGGATCACCATTGTCACCGCTCCAGCCAATGATCATGGCCTGGTTCTCGCCACCTTTGGAGCGCTTGATGTACTCGCCCCATTCGTAGCTGGTGATCTTCACTTTCAAGCCGATCTTGGCCCAGTCGGACTGGAGCATTTCAGCCATCAGTTTGGCGTTCGGGTTGTACGGACGCTGTACCGGCATCGCCCACAGCACGATCTCGGTCCCTTCCTTGACGCCGGCTTCCTTGAGCAGCTGTTTGGCTTTCTCAGGATCGTACTTGGCATCTTTGATGGTGGTGTCGTAAGACCATTGGGTCGGCGGCATGGCGTTGACCGCCAGTTGGCCTGCGCCCTGGTAAACCGAATCGATGATCTGCGGCTTGTTCACTGCCATGTCCAGCGCCTGACGTACGCGCAGGTCTGCCAGCGGGTTGGCCTCGTTGCTGCCCTTGACCTTGTCCATCACGTTGTAGGCGATGTAACCCAGGTTGAAACCAGCCTGGTCAGGCATCTTCAGGGTCTTGTCTTCTTTCAGCGCTTTCAGGTCGGCCGGACGCGGGAACAGGGTGACCTGGCACTCGTTCTTTTTCAGCTTCTGAATACGCACCGACGGGTCGGTGGTGATCGCGAAGATCAGGTTGTCGATCTTCACGTCTTCAGGCTTCCAGTAGTCCTTGTTGCCGGTGTAACGGATGTTGGAATCTTTCTGGTAGCTCTTGAACACGAACGGACCAGTGCCGATCGGCTTCTGGTTGATGTCGGCAGCCTTGCCTTCCTTGAGCAGCTGGGCAGCGTACTCGGCGGACTGTACCGAGGCGAAGCTCATCGCCATGTTCTGGATGAACGCGGCATCAACTTCTTTCAGAGTGAACTTGACGGTGTGGTCGTCGACTTTATCGATCTTGGTGATGTTGGTGTCCATCCCCATGTCGGTGAAGTACGGGAATTCGGTCGGGTACGCCTTACGGAACGGGTCATCCTTGTTAATCATGCGATTGAAGGTGAACAGCACGTCGTCGGCGTTGAACTCACGAGTCGGCTTGAAATACGGGGTGGTGTGGAATTTGACGCCTTCGCGCAGGTGGAAGGTGTACGTCAGGCCGTCATCGGAAATGTCCCACTTGGTCGCCAGACCAGGAATCACAGCGGTGCCGCCGCGCTCGAACTGGGTCAGACGGTTGAACATGGTTTCGGCTGAGGCGTCGAAGTCGGTTCCGGTGGTGTACTGGCCTGGGTCGAAACCGGCCGGGCTGCCTTCGGAGCAGAACACCAGGTTAGTCGCAGCGGATGCGAAAGGTGCGGAGGCTAACAAGCCTGCGCCGACTAAAAACGGAATGACCGCGTGTTTAAGCATGTTGGCCTCATGATTTGTTGTCATTTTTTAGTTGTGAGGTACGACCTCGTGAGTCGTGCCTGCGGATACTTATGCAGGGGCCATACCCATTGCAAGATCCAGAGTGACTGCCGGCCTCAAAGCGTGGCACGAACGTACCTTAATGTCGCATCTGTATAACTTCTGACGCATTTGACCGTTTGCGGGCGGTTTTTACGGTGCAAATGAAGCCCCAAAACGGTGCGTTGGTCACGTTGTGCGCGCCGCCTTGGGGCTTGGTGTTACTTATTTATACCCACGCCATAGAAGGGGGTTAGACCGAACGGGCTGATCCGGAAATCAGTGACTTCCTTGCGCAGCGGTTGGAACACCGTGGAGTTGGCAATCGGCGTGATCGGCACCTGCTGTTTGAGGATCAGTTGCGCCTGTTGATAGAGTTTTACCCGTTGATCTTTGTCGGTGGCCAACTTGGCCTGTTGCACCAGGTTGTCGTAGGCCGGATCGCACCATTTGGCGTAGTTGCTGCCTTTTACCGCCGCGCAGCTGTAGAGCACGCCCAGCCAGTTGTCCGGGTCACCGTTGTCACCTGTCCAACCATAAATCATGGCGTCGTGTTCGCCATTTTTCGCGCGTTTGATGTACTCGCCCCATTCATAGCTGACGATGTTGGCCTTGATGCCGATTTTCTCCCAATCCTGCTGGATCATCTGTGCCGACATCCGCGCATTCGGGTTTGAGGCGCGTTGCACTGTCATTGCCCAGAGGTTGATGGTTGTACCCGGCGCAACCCCTGCTTCTTTCAGTAGCACCCGCGCTTTTATCGGGTCGTAGGGGGCGTCCTTGATGTTCGAGTCATACGACCATTGCGCTGGCGGCAAAGCGTTTTGGGCCAACTGGCCGGCGCTTTGGTAAACGGCTTTGATGATTGCCGGTTTGTCGATGGCCATGTCCAGCGCCTGTCGAACCTTGAGCTGGTCGAGAGGGGCGTGGGTGGTGTTGTAGGCGAGGAAACCGAGGTTGAAACCGGCCTGCTTGAGCACACGCAGGTTCGGGTCTTTTTCCATCACTTCGATGTCGGCCGGACGTGGGTAGCCGCTGACCTGGCATTCGCCGGCCTTGAGCTTCTGCAGGCGCACGGCGGCGTCGGGAGTGATCGAGAAAATCAGGTTATCGATCTTCACGTCTTCGGGTTTCCAGTAGGCCGTGTTGGCGGCGTAGCGGATTTGCGAATCCTTTTGGTAGCGCTTGAACACGAACGGGCCGGTGCCGATCGGCTTCTGGTTGAGGTCGGCGGCTTTGCCTTCCTTCAACAGTTGCGCGGCGTATTCAGCTGATTGCACCGAGGCGAAGCTCATGGCGAGGTTTTGCACGAACGCGGCGTCGACGTTGTTGAGGTTGAAGCGCACGGTCTGGTCGTCGAGTTTTTCTACCGATTTGATTGTGGTGTTCAGGCCCATGTCGGTGAAGTAGGGGGACTCGGCGGGGTAGGCCTTGCGGAAGGCGTTGTCCGGGTCGAGGAGGCGCTGGAAGGTGAACAGCACGTCGTCGGCGTTGAAGTCGCGGGTCGGTTTGAAGTAGTCGGTGGTGTGGAATTTTACGTTTTGGCGCAGGTGGAAGGTGTATTGCAGGCCATCCGGGGAGATGTCCCATTTTGTTGCCAGGCCGGGTTCGATGTCGGTGCCGCCGCGTTTGAATTGGGTGAGGCGGTTGAAGACGGTTTCGGCGGAGGCGTCGAAGTCGGTGCCGCTGGTGTATTGGCTGGGGTCGAAGCCGGCGGGGCTGGCTTCGGAGCAGTAGACCAGGGTTGTGGCGTTTGCTAGCGGGGCGGTTGTGGCCAGGGCCAGGGAGATCAGGAGCGGTTTTAGGGTGAATCTTGGCATGGAATCCCCGGGAAGATTGGAGGTGGTTGTTGGTTGAGGTTAGCGGGGAATAGCGGGGTATCGGAAATATCGTTTTTCTCGGGGGAGTGTCTATCTCGGTATATCTGGGCGTTTTTTTATTGGGTACATATCCGTTGCTTCGGTTATGGCGGCTTAGGGTTCCGCCCTTACGGCGGGTCACTTTTTCCAGACGCCGAAAAAGTAACCAAAAAGGCTTGCTCCTGCGTGCGGCCCGCTCGCTGGGGCTCGGGGTTCCTTCGCTGCGGGATCGATCCGGGCGCAGCGTCTCCGGTTTGCTTCGCTGCACCTACTCCCGCTGTGTTTGGCTGCGCCAAACGGTCGCTGCACCTACTCCCGCTGTGTTTGGCTGCGCCAAACGGTCGCTGCGCTCCCACGCCCGGATCAATCCCTCCACTCAGCCTTCCGACGTCGCCCGTGGATCAAGATCAAGAGCAGGCGAGCTGACACTCGGCCTATTGAGTGGTGAAGAGCGGGTGGTCGGCTTTGGTTTTTTGGTGGATTCGCCCCTCACCCCAGCCCTCTCCCTAAGGAGAGGGAGCCGATTTGTGGGCTTTTCAAAATCTGAGTTCAACGCGGTATTGCACGTCGGCGTAACTCTTCCAAACACCACGGTCAGTCCCCTCTCCCTCTGGGAGAGGGCTAGGGTGAGGGGCTTTTGATCTGTTTCAGAATCTGGATTCGACTCGGTATTTCAAGTCGGCGTATCTGTCCCAAACACCACGGTCAGTCCCCTCTCCCTCTGGGAGAGGGCTAGGGTGAGGGTTGGCTTTTGGCTGTTTAAATCTGTGTCAGATAACCAGAACCTTCCCACAAGGTTTTCAGGTTGTCCGTCGGACGTCGGCTCTCTAGGCTCTGGGTGTCGCTGAATGTTCAGTGATCGGGTGTGAGAACCCGCCGAGCTTGAAACTAGCACCAGTAAGACCATAATTGCGGCCGGCTTATTTGCTGTCGCAATGCCTTATGGCGGCTGTGTGCGGGCAGACTTCGGTCTGGCCGGTTTTCTGCTCACCGGTTTCTCACTCCGCACATAGCTGCCACCCTTTGCCACGTGAGAAATGGCTGAGGGTGGCTCGAATGACGAGCAGATTTTCATGAAAGATAAAATTGTCCCCGATCCACCACTCGAATCCACATCCCCACTCGAAGACGCCATCCGCGCCGACGACCAGATCAAAACCCGCGAAGCCATCAAACGCGCCCTGGATTTCTACCTCAGCCCCGAACCTATCAAGCCTCGCCAACCCAGCACGATGTTCCTGATCCAGCCAAACATCGACACCGAAAGCCTGCTGGCGCATGCCTGTGAATCACTGGCGTCGGCGAACACCCTTATCGGTAACTTTGCCGATCAGTTGGGCCGGCCCGAGCGTAATACGGCGTTGGCGATTCAGCAGATCATTATGCTGGCCGAGTTGGCGGTGAATCGGGCGCTGGATCGGGTTGATCCGCAGACCTGAGACCGCGTTATCGTTCATCGCGAGCAGGCTCACTCCTACAGGGGAATGCATTCCAAATTGTAGGAGTGAGCCTGCTCGCGATGGCGACGGAACATTCAACACAAAATTTGTGGGCACAAAAAAACCGCCAATCATTCACCGATCGGCGGCTTTTTATTCAGCCCACATCAAATCACTGCATCAACACTTCAATCGAACCATCAGCGGTCATGCTGACTTGGCTCGTACCCGCTTCAACTTCCGGCGTAACCGGCGCGGAATCCATGGCCGCCGCTTTCATCATCATCGGTGCGCGCAGGTACGGCTGCGGATAACCGTTGCTGTTGAGGTTCAGGTTGACGATTTTGTAGCCCTTGCCGCCCAGTGCGTCGGTGGCCAGTTGGGCGCGGGCCTTGAAGGCGGTCACTGCTTCTTTGAGCAACTGGTCTTCACTGGATTTGCGGGTCGGGTCGGCGATGGCGAAGTCCATGCCGCCCATTTTCAGGTCGCCCAACAGTTCGCCGGTGAGTTTGGACAGGGCGGCGAAGTCGGCGCTTTCCAGGCGCAGTTCGGCGCGTTCACGCCAGCCGGTGATCTTCTGGCCTTTGGTGTCGTAGATCGGGTAGCTGTTGCGGCTGCCTTGGCGCAGAGTGATGTCTTTGACTTGCTTGGCCTGGGCCAAGGCCTTGTTCATGGTGGTGCTGACGTCTGCGGCGAGTTTCGCCGGGTCGGTGTTTTGCTCTTCGGTGTAGAGGGTGACGATCATCAGGTCGCGGGCGACTTCCGTGCTGACTTCGGCGCGCAGGGAAATCTGGTTGTAGTGCAGCTCATCGGCGGCCAGGGCCGGAAGGCTGGCGACGCTGCCGACGGTCAGGGCGAGAAGGGCGGCGCTGCGGCGAAATGTGTGCATGAAAGCTCCTTGATGAGGGCGCAGGTGATGGTTCGGGGGCCTGCGTGAAACCATCAGACTCTAGCTTTTATGATCCGGTTCGCCCAGTTACAACTTCTATACAGATGGCCGGGGCTGCTGCGCAGCCAATCGCGAGCAGGCTCCCTCCCACAGGGGAATGCATTTCAAAGGTGGGAGCGAGCCTGCTCGCGAAGAGGCCCTTATAGCCGCCGAAGATGTTTTCGCCATGTGGTCGTTTGCCGCACTTTCGCCTCTCAAGGCCGCGCGTTGGTTATACTCCGTGCGATCCGCCTGGAGCGCTCATCAGGAGAGCTCATGCTCGCCCCCGTACAACTGACTTCCGCCACTCGCCAGAACCTCTGGCGGCTGACTTTCATCCGCACCCTGGTGCTCGCCGCGCAGGCTGGCTCCGTAGGCCTGGCCTACTGGCTGCAATTGTTGCCGTTGCCGTGGGTGCAACTGGCGATGACCCTCGGCTGCTCGACGCTGCTTTGCGTGTTCACCGCCGTGCGTCTGCGTACTTCGTGGCCGGTCACCGAGCTTGAATATGCGCTGCAACTGGCCTGTGATCTGGTGATCCACAGTGCGCTGCTGTACTTCTCCGGTGGTTCGACCAACCCCTTTGTTTCCTATTATCTGGTGCCGCTGACCATCGCTGCGGTGACGCTGCCATGGCGCTATTCGGTGATTCTCTCCGGCATCGCGCTGGCGCTGTACACCGTGATGCTGACGCGTTTCTATCCGCTGGAAACCCTGCCAGTGGCCCGCGAGAACTTGCAGATCTACGGCATGTGGCTGAGCTTTGCACTGGCAGCGGCGGTGATCACCTTCTTCGCCGCGCGCATGGCTGAAGAGCTGCGCCGTCAGGAAGAATTGCGTGCGATCCGCCGTGAAGAAGGCCTGCGCGATCAGCAATTGCTCGCCGTCGCCACCCAGGCCGCTGGTGCCGCCCATGAACTTGGCACACCGCTGGCGACCATGAGCGTGTTGCTCAAGGAGATGCAGCAGGATCATCCCGACCCCATGCTGCAGGATGATCTGAAGGTGCTGCAGGATCAGGTCAAACTCTGCAAGGAAACCTTGCAACAACTGGTGCGTGCCGCCGAAGCCAATCGTCGCTTGGCCGTCGAGATGCAGGACGTCACCGACTGGCTCGACGAAGCGCTGAACCGCTGGCACCTGATGCGTCCGGAGGCCAGTTATCGCTTCCACCGCCTCGGCCAGGGCACCGTGCCGCGCATGGCGCCGCCGCCGGATCTGACTCAGGCGCTGTTGAATCTGCTCAACAACGCCGCCGATGCCTGCCCGGAAAATCTCAAAGTGACTCTGGACTGGGACGTCGAGAACCTGACCATCAGCATTCGTGACCACGGCGCCGGTGTGCCGCTGGCCATCGCCGAACAGATCGGCAAACCGTTTTTTACCACCAAGGGCAAAGGTTTCGGCCTGGGCCTGTTTTTGAGCAAGGCCAGCGTGACACGCGCCGGCGGCTCAGTGAAACTCTATAGTCATGAGGAAGGCGGCACGCTCACCGAGCTGCGCCTGCCCCACGGCGCCCGAGGAGACCAACATGAGTGACGAAATCCAAGTCGAAGGCGAAGAACTGCCGCATTTGCTGCTGGTCGACGACGACGCAACGTTTACCCGAGTGATGGCCCGCGCGATGGCTCGTCGTGGCTTTCGCGTCAGTACTGCCGGCTCGGCCGAAGAAGGCCTGACCATTGCCCAGGCCGATCTGCCTGATTACGCTGCGCTCGACCTGAAAATGGACGGCGACTCCGGTCTGGTGCTGCTGCCCAAGCTGCTGGAGCTGGACCCGGAAATGCGCGTGGTGATCCTTACCGGTTATTCGAGCATTGCCACCGCGGTCGAAGCGATCAAGCGCGGCGCCTGCAATTACCTGTGCAAACCGGCCGATGCCGACGACGTGCTGGCCGCGTTGTTGTCCGAGCACGCCGACCTCGACAGTCTGGTGCCGGAAAACCCGATGTCGGTTGACCGCTTGCAGTGGGAGCACATCCAGCGCGTGCTCACCGAGCACGAAGGCAACATCTCCGCCACTGCCCGCGCTCTGGGCATGCACCGCCGTACCCTGCAGCGCAAACTGCAGAAGCGCCCGGTTCGTCGCTGAACCTGCGCTGAACGACTATCGCCAGCGCTCGCGATAAAACGCACCGATCATCTATGATCGGTGCGTGTCTGTTCTTTTCTATATCGAGCTTTATCCATGAATCAGAACGCTGAATATTCCGCGGTCAACGATGCTGTGCGCGGGCAGTTTTTTCGCAAGGTTTGGGCGATCATCACGCCGTACTGGCGCAGTGAAGAGAAGGGCAAAGCCTGGACGTTGCTGATTGCGGTGATCGCGCTCTCGCTGCTGAGCGTGGGCATCTCGGTGTGGTTCAACACCTGGTACAAGGATTTTTACAACGCCCTGCAAAAGAAGGATGAAGTGGCGTTCTGGCGTTTGATTCTGTATTTCTGCGGGATTGCGGCGGTGGCAATTGTCGGTGCGGTGTACAGGCTCTATCTGACGCAGATGCTGACGATTCGCTGGCGGGCCTGGCTCACTGAAAAGCATTTCTCGCGTTGGCTTGCCGACAAGAATTACTACCAGTTGGAGCAGGGCGGTTACACCGATAACCCGGACCAGCGTATTTCCGAGGACCTCAACAACTTCACCTCCAACACCCTCGAACTGGGTATCGGCCTGCTGCGCAATATCGTCAGTCTGGTGTCGTTCTCGATCATTTTGTGGGGCGTGTCGGGTAGCATCGAAATCTATGGCGTCACCATTCCCGGCTACATGTTCTGGTGTGTGCTGGTGTATGCGGTGGTGGGCAGCTGGCTGACGCATTTGATTGGTCGTCGCTTGATCGGACTGAACAACCAACAACAACGTTTCGAAGCTGACCTGCGTTTTTCCATGGTGCGGATTCGCGAGAATGCCGAAAGCATCGCGTTGTACAACGGAGAGCCGAACGAAAATCGTCGTCTGAGCGCCCGCTTCGGCAATGTCTGGCACAACTTCTGGGACATCATGAAAGTGTCCAAGCGCCTGACCTTTTTCACCGCCGGTTACAGTCAGGCGGCCATTATCTTTCCGTTCATCGTGGCTTCGCCGCGTTACCTTGCCGGCAAGATCGAGCTGGGTGAGCTGATGCAGATCAGCTCGGCATTCGGCAACGTCCAGGAGAGTTTCAGCTGGTTCATCAGTGCGTACCAGAGCCTCGCTTCCTGGCGTGCCACCTGTGATCGTCTGCTGAGTTTCCGTCAGGCCATGACCGACAACGAAGAACGCACGCCAGCAATCGACGTGCAGAATCAGGGCAACGAATTGCAGGTGCACAAACTCGGTCTGGATCTGGCCGACGGTCGTCATCTGCTGACCAGCGCCGACATGACCGTCGAAGCGGGTGAGCGCGTGATGCTCAGCGGCCGTTCCGGCAGCGGCAAGTCGACGCTGTTGCGGGCGATGGGCCATTTGTGGCCGGCGGGCCACGGCAACATCCGTTTGCCGGCGGCGCGTTATCTGTTCTTGCCGCAAAAACCCTATCTGCCGATCGGTACTCTGCGCGAGGCGTTGAGTTATCCACAACCGGGAGACACTTACGCGCCGGAGCGTTATGCACAAGTGCTGGAAACCTGCCGCTTGCCGCATCTGGTCGCGCGGCTGGACGAGGCCAATCACTGGCAACGCATGCTATCGCCGGGCGAACAGCAACGACTGGCCTTCGCTCGCGCAATGCTTTACGCACCGCAATGGCTGTACATGGACGAAGCCACTTCGGCGATGGACGAGGAAGACGAAGCGACGCTATATCAGGCACTGATTGATCAGTTGCCGGGGCTGAGCATTGTCAGCGTCGGCCATCGCAGCAGTTTGAAACGCTTCCATCCACGGCACGTGCGGATCGACAGCGGCCATCTGGTTGAACAAACCGTGACTGCCTGATCACCGCAAATCCCTTGTAGGAGCTGCCGAAGGCTGCGATCTTTTGATTTTAAAGATCAAAATAAAAAGATCGCAGCCTTCGGCAGCTCCTACAGGAACGTCGTGTTGACAGTGATCGTACAACCCGCTTGAGCTATCATGCCCACAAGCCGAATTTTCGAGACTAGATGCACACCATGGAAAACCTGATTGACACCCCGCGTCTCCCACGCAAGCGCCGCAGCCTGGCCCAGGAACTGGTGACGGTGCTGAGCGAGCAGATCCGCGATGGCCTGCTCAAACGCGGTGACAAACTGCCTACCGAGTCGGCAATCATGGAAGCCCATGGCGTCAGCCGCACCGTGGTGCGCGAGGCGATTTCCCGTTTGCAGGCTGCTGGCCAGGTGGAAACCCGCCACGGCATCGGCACCTTCGTACTCGACACGCCGAGCCCGAGTGGTTTTCGTATCGACCCGGCCACTGTCGTCACCCTGCGTGATGTGCTGGCCATTCTCGAGTTACGTATCAGCCTCGAAGTGGAATCTGCCGGCCTTGCCGCGCAACGTCGCAGCGCCGAGCAACTGGCGACCATGCGCGCCGCGCTCGATGCGCTCAACGAAAGTGCAGCCCACGCCAGCGATGCTGTGGCGTCGGACTTTGCTTTTCACCTGGAAATCGCGCTGTCCACCGGCAACCGCTATTTCACCGACATCATGACCCACCTGGGCACCAGCATCATTCCGCGTACGCGGCTGAACTCGGCGCGGCTGGCCCATGATGATCAACAGCACTACATGGGGCGCCTGAGCCGTGAACACGAAGAAATCTACGACGCGATTGCCCGTCAGGATTCCGATGCGGCGCGTGCGGCGATGCGGCTGCACCTGACCAACAGCCGCGAAAGACTGCGCCAAGCCCATGAAGAGGCGCAGGCGCAGGGTTGAAGTGGTTACTGTATTACTCGCAAGTCGAGTGGGTCTGTATAAGGATTGCCATTTATGGAATACCAAAGGCGCGCAATTGAGGCGGTAAGCTTCGATTTCGGGATTTCAAATAAAAGCGCCTTCCCTAGATTATCTTCTGTTATTTCTCTCGGATATCTCTCGGTGCCGGTAAGCAATATCAGCTCAAACTCGACTCGATCGCCCACCCTAGGGTTAGGGTAGCTACCAAGGATTACATAAACTGGATCATCCACATCTTTCAGGCGAAGAATCCAACTTCCATTCTCTAAAACGGCGCCAACGATCTTCAACTTCGGATAATCTTGTTCTGATGAGCCCATCTCTAAACTCCTTTCTCTAAATGATTAAGCCGTGATTCGATCCACAGCATCGCGCAGGTTTGTTTCGTCACGGACTTGGTCAGTAGGAACGAGGAAAAAATGGCTGGCACCTGTAAGAAATACCAGTTCAGACGAACGGTGGATCTGTTGATAGCTTGCGCCAGACCGTTAAAAGTACAGGCGCAATACGAGCATCAGCCCGCGATCTGCAACGTCAACACCTCCGAAAACGGCTCCATACTCGATTCATCGACAAACTTGTAACGCAGTTCAATCTGCCTGTTCAGGTACGGACGTAGCACCTCTTTAGGCAACTGCAACTCGATCCCCGTCAGTTTTTCCATCTCGTCCTCGGCATCGTCCCAGGTGCCAGTGTCCACTTCCTCGCCTGCCCATTCCGGCTCTTCCGGGTCTTCACCGAGAATCGGGTAGACGCTCCAGTTCGCCGGAAAATCGCTGGAGTCCGGGACTTGTACGATCAATACATCGGGTAGCGCGGATAGCTGAAGGGTGAGGGGGGCAGAGGCAGAAGAGGCGATTTGCGCGAGGGTCGGTGCAGCATAATTCACAAACATTTCGGTTTCCTTCGAAGGTCCGCCACGATCCTTCGTGGCAGTCGTCGCACCTTACCCGGCGTTTCTCCAACGCTCAGTAAACGAATCTTGACCAGACATTTCCGCGCTAGAACCCTTTAAACACGGGCTTTTGCGACGATTTCTGCCAAGCCTTAAACAGCTTTGTCCGACAAAAAAACACCCACAACGATGAAATGCAGTTGACGGTTATTATTTAAGTTGTACGATGACCTACAACTTCAGCGAAGGCTGAACGGACCAATCACAAAAAACGTTGCTACCAGGGTGTTCGAATAATGAATCCACAAGAACTGAAGTCCATCCTCTCTGCCGGCCTGCTGTCTTTCCCGGTGACCGATTTCAACGCGCAGGGCGATTTCAACCGCGCCGGCTACATCAAACGTCTGGAGTGGCTGGCTCCGTATGGCGCTTCAGCCTTGTTCGCCGCCGGCGGCACCGGTGAGTTCTTCTCCCTGGCTGCCAGCGAGTACTCGGAAATCATCAAGACTGCCGTCGACACCTGTGAAACCAGCGTGCCGATCCTCGCCGGTGTCGGTGGTTCGACCCGTCAGGCCATCGAATACGCTCAGGAAGCCGAGCGTCTGGGCGCCAAAGGTCTGTTGCTGCTGCCGCACTACCTGACCGAAGCGAGCCAGGACGGTGTTGCCGCTCACGTTGAAGCCGTGTGCAAATCGGTCAACATCGGCGTAGTCGTTTACAACCGCAACGTTTGCCGCCTGACCGCGCCGCTGCTGGAACGTCTGGCCGAGCGCTGCCCGAATCTGATCGGGTACAAGGACGGTCTGGGCGATATCGAGTTGATGGTGTCGATCCGTCGCCGCCTCGGTGATCGCTTCAGCTATCTGGGTGGCCTGCCGACCGCCGAAGTCTATGCCGCCGCCTACAAGGCGCTGGGCGTACCGGTTTACTCTTCGGCGGTGTTCAACTTCATTCCGAAAACCGCGATGGACTTCTACCACGCGATCGCCCGTGAAGATCACGCCACCGTCGGCAAGATCATCGACGACTTCTTCCTGCCGTACCTGGATATCCGTAACCGCAAGGCCGGTTATGCCGTGAGCATCGTCAAGGCAGGCGCGAAAATCGCCGGCTATGACGCAGGCCCGGTGCGGGCGCCGCTGACCGATCTGACCGGTGAAGAGTACGAAATGCTCGCCGCGCTGATCGACAAGCAAGGTGCGCAGTAACACCCGATAAAAGCGAGGCCGCTGAGCAATCAGCGGCTTTTTGCGTGAAGGCTTTGAGATGTGAGGGCTGCCCCTGTGACAACTGCAAAACGCTACGACAACTACATCAACGGCGAATGGGTTGCCGGTGCCGACTACTCGGCCAACATCAACCCGTCCGAACTGAGCGACACCATCGGCGATTACGCCAAGGCTGATCTGACTCAGGTTCACGCCGCCATCGACGCTGCCCGCGCGGCATTCCCGGCGTATTCGACTTCGGGTATTCAGGCCCGTCACGATTCGCTGGATAAAGTCGGCACGGAAATCCTCGCCCGTCGTGAAGAGCTCGGCACCCTGCTGGCCCGGGAAGAGGGCAAGACCCTGCCTGAAGCCATCGGTGAAGTGACCCGCGCCGGTAACATCTTCAAATTCTTCGCCGGTGAATGTCTGCGCCTGTCAGGCGACTACGTGCCGTCGGTGCGTCCGGGCGTCAACGTTGAAGTGACCCGCGAAGCGCTAGGCGTGGTGGGTCTGATCACTCCGTGGAACTTCCCGATCGCGATTCCTGCGTGGAAAATCGCCCCGGCGCTGGCCTACGGCAACTGCGTGGTGTTGAAACCGGCCGATCTGGTGCCGGGCTGCGCTTGGGCACTGGCGGAAATCATTTCCCGCGCAGGCTTCCCGGCTGGCGTGTTCAACCTGGTGATGGGCAGCGGTCGCGTGGTTGGCGATGCGTTGGTGCAGAGCCCGAAAGTCGACGGCATCAGCTTCACCGGTTCGGTGGGCGTGGGTCGTCAGATCGCGGTCAACTGCGTGTCGCGCCAGGCCAAGGTTCAGCTGGAAATGGGCGGCAAGAACCCGCAGATCATTCTCGATGACGCCGACCTCAAACAAGCGGTCGAGCTGTCGGTGCAGAGCGCGTTCTACTCCACCGGCCAGCGTTGCACCGCGTCGAGCCGTTTGATCGTCACCGCCGGGATTCACGACAAGTTCGTTGAAGCCATGGCCGAGCGCATGAAGTCGATCAAGGTCGGCCACGCACTGAAATCCGGCACCGATATTGGTCCAGTTGTTTCGCAAGCGCAGCTGGAACAGGACATGAAGTACATCGATATAGGCCAGTCCGAAGGTGCGCGTCTGGTCAGCGGCGGCGGTCTGGTAACTTGCGACACCGAGGGTTACTTCCTCGCGCCAACGCTGTTTGCCGACAGTGAAGCGTCGATGCGCATCAGCCGCGAAGAGATCTTCGGCCCGGTGGCCAATATCGTTCGCGTAGCTGACTACGACGCGGCGCTGGCGATGGCCAACGACACCGAATTTGGTCTCTCGGCGGGTATTGCAACCACCTCGCTGAAGTACGCCAACCACTTCAAGCGCCATTCGCAGGCCGGGATGGTCATGGTCAATCTGCCGACCGCTGGCGTCGATTACCACGTTCCGTTCGGTGGCCGTAAAGGTTCATCCTATGGATCACGTGAGCAAGGCCGCTATGCGCAAGAGTTTTACACGGTCGTGAAGACCAGTTACATCGGCTCCTGATACACGCAATACCCCTGTAGGAGCTGCCGAAGGCTGCTCCTACAGGGAATAGATGCAAGACCAAAGAAGATTCACCCGCGCATAAAAATAATCAGTGGGAGTACATCTACATGCAATCGTCCAAGCCGACTCACGTCCGCTATTTGATCCTGCTCATGCTGTTTCTGGTGACCACGATCAACTACGCCGACCGTGCGACTATCGCCATCGCCGGTTCCAGCCTGCAAAAAGACCTCGGTATCGACGCGGTCACCCTCGGTTACATCTTCTCCGCATTCGGTTGGGCCTATGTGGCCGGGCAAATTCCCGGTGGCTGGCTGCTCGATCGCTTCGGCTCGAAAAAAGTCTATGCCCTGAGCATTTTCACTTGGTCGCTGTTCACCGTGCTGCAAGGCTTTGTCGGTGAGTTCGGCATGTCCACCGCCATCGTTGCGCTGTTCATGCTGCGCTTCCTGGTCGGTCTGGCTGAAGCGCCATCCTTCCCCGGCAACGCGCGCATCGTCGCCGCTTGGTTCCCGACCGCTGAACGCGGCACCGCTTCGGCGATCTTCAACTCGGCGCAATACTTTGCCACCGTGTTGTTCGCACCGCTGATGGGCTGGATCGTTTACTCCTTTGGCTGGGAGCACGTGTTTATCGTTATGGGCATCCTCGGGATCATCTTCTCGCTGGTCTGGCTGAAAGTGATCTACAGCCCGCGTGAGCACCCGCGTATCAACGAAGCCGAGTTCAAACACATCGCTGAAAACGGCGGCATGGTCGACATGGACCAGAAGGGCAAAAAGTCCGACGGTCCGAAGTGGGATTACATCCGTCAGCTGCTGACCAATCGCATGATGCTCGGCGTGTATCTGGGCCAGTACTGCATCAACGGCATCACTTACTTCTTCCTGACCTGGTTCCCGGTGTATCTGGTGCAAGAGCGTGGCATGACCATTCTCAAGGCGGGTTTCATCGCCTCGTTGCCGGCAATCTGCGGCTTTATCGGCGGCGTACTCGGCGGGGTGATTTCCGACTACCTGCTGCGCAAGGGCCACTCGCTGACCTTCGCCCGCAAAGCGCCGATCATTGCCGGCCTGCTGGTTTCCAGCAGCATCGTTGCCTGCAACTATGTTGAAGTGGAATGGATGGTCGTTGGCTTCATGGCCCTGGCCTTCTTTGGCAAAGGCGTTGGCGCACTGGGCTGGGCGGTGGTTTCCGACACCTCGCCAAAACAGATCGCCGGTCTGAGCGGTGGCCTGTTCAACACTTTCGGCAACATCGCTTCGATTACCACGCCGATCGTGATTGGCTACATCATCAGCTCCACCGGTTCGTTCAAATGGGCGCTGGTGTTCGTCGGTGCCAACGCACTGGTCGCGGTGTTCAGCTATCTGGTCATCGTTGGCCCGATCAAACGTGTGGTACTCAAAGAGCCGCCAACCAATGGCGGTACTGAAGCCACCGGCAAATTGTCCCAAGCGCATTCCTGAGGAGCGGCGTCATGCAGTTGATTGAACATTCCGACTCGCCGCGCCACATCCGCCTGCACGAGCGGGACAATGTGGTGGTAGTGGTCAACGACCAGGGCGCCCCGGCCGGCACTGAATTTGCCGATGGCCTGGTGACGCTGGAATTTGTGCCGCAGAGCCACAAGGTCACCCTCGAAGACATTCCCGAGGGCGGCCAGGTGATTCGCTACGGTCAGGTGATTGGCTACGCGTTGCAGCCGATTCGCCGAGGCAGTTGGGTCAAGGAAGATCAACTGCGCATGCCGACCGCGCCGCCGCTGGACAGCTTGCCGCTGTCCACCGAGGTGCCGGACGCGCAGGCACCGCTGGAGGGCTTCACGTTCGAGGGCTATCGCAACGCTGACGGCACCGTCGGCACGCGCAATATTCTCGGCATCACTACGACCGTACAGTGCGTCACCGGCGTGCTTGATCACGCGGTAAAACGCATCAAGGAAGAGCTGCTGCCGAAGTATCCGCACGTCGATGACGTGGTGGCGCTGACTCATAGTTACGGTTGCGGCGTGGCAATTACCGCCACCGACGCCTACATCCCGATTCGCACCGTGCGCAATCTGGCGCGCAACCCGAACCTCGGTGGCGAGGCGTTGGTGATCAGTCTGGGCTGCGAGAAATTGCAGGCCGCTCAGGTCATGCACGAAGACGATGCGTCGGTGGATCTCAGCGATCCTTGGCTGTATCGCTTGCAGGATTCCAGTCACGGTTTCACCGAGATGATCGAGCAGATCATGGAACTGGCTGAAGTCCGTTTGAAGAAGCTCGACCAGCGCCGCCGCGAAACCGTGCCGGCGTCCGAGTTGATCCTCGGCATGCAGTGCGGTGGCAGTGATGCGTTTTCCGGCATCACCGCCAACCCGGCGCTGGGTTATGCCTCGGACTTGCTGCTGCGAGCGGGGGCGACGGTGATGTTTTCCGAAGTCACCGAAGTGCGCGATGCGATTTACCTGCTGACTTCACGCGCCGAAAGCAAAACCGTTGCCGAGGAACTGGTGCGCGAGATGGACTGGTACGACCGTTACCTGGCCAAGGGCGAGGCGGATCGCAGCGCCAACACCACGCCGGGCAACAAGAAGGGCGGGCTGTCGAACATTGTCGAGAAGTCGCTGGGCTCGATCGTCAAATCCGGCAGCAGCGCGATCAATGGCGTGCTTGGCCCTGGCGAGCGCTTCAAGCAGAAGGGTTTGATTTTCTGTGCGACCCCGGCGAGTGATTTTGTCTGCGGCACGTTGCAGTTGGCGGCGGGAATGAACCTGCATGTGTTCACTACCGGGCGTGGCACGCCGTATGGTTTGGCGATGGCGCCGGTGGTGAAAGTCTCGACGCGGACAGAGTTGGCGCAACGTTGGCCGGATCTGATCGACATTGATGCCGGGCGGATCGCGACCGGGCGCGCGACGATCGAGGAATTGGGTTGGGAGTTGTTTCACTATTACCTGGATGTTGCGAGCGGCAAACAGCAGACGTGGGCGGAGAAGCACAAGCTGCATAACGACATTACGTTGTTCAATCCGGCGCCGATTACCTGATGTGTGATCGGCTTGCCCTCACCCCAGCCCTCTCCCGGAGGGAGAGGGGGCCGACCGAGTTGTCTTGCGCTGTACATCGACCTGAAAAATCGGGTCGATTATGGATTCAGCGATGTCATTTCAGGTCGGTGGATTTTTAGAATATCCCCCGATCGGTCCCCTCTCCCTCGGGGAGAGGGCTAGGGTGAGGGGCTTTTGCTTTATCATTGGCATCCAACGACGCTCACCCAAGGCTCCCCGGCATGCTGGCAATTTTCCTCGAAACCCTGAACATCACCGCGCCGGTGTTTGCCATGCTGTTTCTCGGTGTGCTGCTCAAGCGCATCGACTGGATCAACGACAATTTCATCCACACCGCCTCCTCGCTGGTGTTCAACGTGACCATGCCGGCGTTGCTGTTTCTCGGCATCCTGCACGCCGATCTGCATGCTGCGCTGCAACCGTCCCTGCTGATCTACTTCTCCCTCGCCACGCTGGTGAGTTTTGCCCTGGCCTGGGGCTGGGCGATTTTCAAATGCCCGCGTGAAGATCGCGGCATCTACACCCAGGGCGCGTTTCGCGGCAACAACGGCGTGATTGGTCTGGCACTGGCGGCGAGCATGTACGGCGATTACGGGATTTCTCTCGGGGCGATTCTCGCGGCGCTGGTGATCCTGTTCTACAACACGCTGTCGACCATCGTGCTCGCGGTATACAGCCCGGTGATCAAATCCGATCCGTGGAGCATCTGCAAAAGCGTGTTCAGCAATCCGTTGATCATCAGCGTGATTGCGGCGGCGCCGTTTGCCTATTTCAAGATCGGTTTGCCGGGCTGGCTGGAGACCTCAGGTCAATATCTGGCGCAGACCACCTTGCCGCTGGCGTTGATCTGCATTGGCGGCACACTGTCGCTGGCGGCGTTGCGCAAGAGCGGTAGCATGGCGCTCAGTTCCAGCCTGGTGAAGATGATCGGTTTGCCGGTGCTGGCGACGCTCGGCGCGTGGTTGTGGGGATTTCGCGGGGCGGAACTGGGAATTCTGTTTTTGTATTTCGGCAGCCCGACGGCGGCGGCGAGTTTTGTCATGGCCCGGGCGGCGCAGGGCAATCATGAACTGGCGGCAGCGATTATCGTGATGACCACGTTGATGGCGGCGATCACTACCAATATCGGGATCTTTGTTTTGCAGTGGGGTGGGTGGATATAAAGGCAAGATCAAAAGATCGCAGCCTGTGTCAGCTCCTTGTATGTTGCCCTCACACCAGTCAATTGAGATCTAAGCTCGCTGGTGCGGACATACGAAGATGTGTTTCTGGGGGAGACCGATCGCTCCTAAAGGCAGGACTTGCTCCTGACCTTGTCTGTAGAGAGGTCCCCCCGCCTCATTGCCCACCACGAAGAGTATCGAGAAGCCGACAAGTCGGACTTCGCATTACAAGGTTGCAGTGGCATGAAGTTCGAGGTCAGGGGAACCAGGATGCATTTCTAACCCAGTTCACTCGGAGTTGAAAGCATGAGCATGCATGTCGGTTTGGATGTGGGGTCTCGCACGACCGCCATGGGCTGGCGCAACGACGGCCGTTTTGCAGGGGCCTGCAACATCGACCAAACACCCGCCGGGCGCAAAGCAGCGGTCAACAGGTTGCTTGAGCTCAAGCCTTTATCCGTAGTGATGGAGGCCACCGGCATCTATTACCTGGATTTGGCCATGGAGCTCACCGCGGCGGGTTTGCCCGTTTCGGTTATCAACCCGAAGAGCTTTCATAACTTTGCCAAGCTGATGCTGAAAAACAGCAAAACCGATGCGATCGATGCCCAGTTGCTAGCCGAATACGGCGAACGCATGAGCCCAAAATTGTGGACGCCGCCCACGACCATACAGTTGGAACTGCGGGCTATCGGAAGGCATATCAATCGTTTGACGTGTCATCGCACCCGAGCCAAGAACGAGCTGCATGCGCTGAAAGCTACTCAAACAACCGTGAAAATGCTGATTGAAGACGAAGAAGAAGCCATTGAAGCTTTTGACAAGCGAATCGAGCGTTTCAGGCTCGCAGGTCGGGCGCTGATCGACAACTGCCCGACGCTAAGCGCCCAGTTTGGGCACATGATCGCAGCGCCGGGCATGGGCGAAATTTCAGTATTTGCGGCACTGGCTGAATTGACGACCTTGCCAGTGACACTTAAGTCCGCGCAGGTCAGCCGACATGCAGGACTCGATGTGCGGCTTACGCAATCAGGTACCAGCATCGATAAACCTGGGCGGATAAGTAAGGGCGGAAACGCCTACCTACGTTCAGCGATGTACATGCCAGCGCTGACTGCCATACGTTGCGACAGCAACGTGAAAGCCTTTTACGAAGCGTTGATCGGGCGAGGGAAGAGAAAGATGCAGGCTATCGTCGCCGTCATGCGCAAATACCTGACCGGCTTGTGGGCCTGCATGCGAGCCGGCGAAGATTTCAATACGGCCAAGCTTTTTTGCGCAAAAGATCTCGCAAAAGCTTGACCGTGAACAGAGTATCTACAGGAGACCGCATTTCCATGTAGGAGCTGCCGAAGGCTGCGATTTTTTAGCTTTTCTCGTAACTGTCGATCACTTCCTGCGCAGCCCGAAACGCATCAATCGCCGCCGGTACGCCGGCATACACCGCGCAATGCAGCAGCGCCTCACGGATCTCGTCCACCGTGCAGCCGTTGTTCAGCGCGCCGCGCACATGGCCTTTCAACTCTTGCGGGCACTTCAATGCGGTCAGCGCTGCAAGCGTTATCAGACTGCGAGTCTTCAGCGGCAAACCTTCACGATTCCACACACTGCCCCAGGCATGCTCATTGACGAAATCCTGCAGCGGCTGGGTGAACTCGGTGGCGTTGCCCAAGGCGCGATCAACAAACGCATCGCCCATTACCTGGCGGCGGACTTCAACCCCGGACTTCTTCGATTCGGTCATGGTTTTTCACTCTTGTGGTGTTGGCGGCGCCAGGCGCGGATCGACGTGAACAGCAAAAACGTCAGCAGCGTCGGCAGGACATAAAACAGCATCAGCCGCTCCAGCTTGCCGGCCAGTGGCATGCCGGTGGTGAACGACACCACGTGCAGCCCGTAAACCAGATACAAACCGAGCAGCAACAAACCTTCGGCGCGGGTCACGCGGTAGCCGGAATAGAACACCGGCAGGCACAGCGCGGCGACGCCGAGCATCACCGGCAGGTCGAAATCCAGCGCGTTCGGCGACACCGACAGCGGCGTCGGCGCGATCAATGCGGTCAGGCCGAGTACCCCGAGCAGATTGAACAGGTTGGCACCGATCACGTTGCCCACGGCGATGTCGCGTTGCCCGCGCAATGCCGCGATCAGCGAGGTTGCCAGTTCCGGCAGCGAAGTGCCGACGGCGACCACGGTCAGGCCGATCACTCGCTCGGAGAATCCCAGATCCGTGGCCACCACGACGGCAGCGCCCAGCAGCAGATGCCCGGCGAATACCAGCATTGCCAGACCGATAACGATCATCAGCAAGCTGCTGATCCACGAGGCTTGCACTGCTTCGGCATGTTCCGAATGCGGCCGGGTCGAGTGCCGCGATTGACGCAGCAGCAAGCCGAGGTACAACGCCAGTGCGCCCAGCAGCAGGAGGCCGTCGAAGCGACCGATCTCTTCATTCCAGGCCAGGACGAACACCAGCAGGGTGGCACCGATCATCAGCGGAATATCGAGCCGCACCAGTTGCCGCGAGACGCGCAGCGGAATGATCAGCGCCGACAGGCCGAGGGTGACGAGGATATTGAAGATACTGCTGCCGACCACGCTGCCGACGGCGATGTCCGGGTTGTGCGCTAACGCTGCCTGCAGGCTGACGGCCATTTGCGGCGCGCTGCTGCCAAGGGCGACGATGGTCAGGCCGATGATCAGCGGCCGCACATGCAGGCGCGCCGCCAGACGCACCGCTGCGCGCACCATCAGTTCGGCGCCGAAGATCAGCAGGCACAGGCCGGCGAGCAGTTCGATCACGCTGATGAGAGGTAAGTCGGCTAGTCCGAAAATGGTCGGCGCTCCATCAGTCGTCGAGGGCTTGCACGCGAACCCGTGCGGTGCCGCTGCGCAGCATGCCGAGCTGTTCGGCGGCCTCGCGGGATACGTCGATCAGGCGCCCACGGGTGTGCGGGCCGCGGTCGTTGATGCGGACCACGACGGATTCATCGTTTTTCAGGTTGGTGACCTTCACCCGTGTGCCAAAGGGCAGCTGGCGGTGGGCGGCGGTCAGGGAATTCTGGTTGAACGGCTCGCCACTGGCGGTGCGTTTACCGTGGTGCTTGGCACCGTAATAGGAAGCGACGCCGGTCTGGTCGTAACCGTGCGGGTCGATGGTGCCGGTGCTGGCGCAACCGGCCAGCAAAGAGAGCAGGGCAAAAAGGCTGAGCAGACGCTTCATTCAAGGTTTCCCGAAAACAAATGTAGGAGTGAGCCTGCTCGCGATCGCGCAATGTCAGACACCGGAAAAGTGACTGTCAAATCGCTATCGCGAGCAGGCTCACTCCTACAGGGGATGGAGCCAGGCTGTTTGTCTGGCTCCATTTTCATCAGCCTTCGAGCTTGCTTTTCAGCAGTTCGTTCACTTGCTGCGGGTTGGCTTTGCCTTTCGACGCTTTCATCGCCTGGCCGACGAAGAAGCCGAACATCTTGCCGCGTTTGGCTTCATCCGCTGCACGATACTGTTCAACCTGCTCGGCGTTGGCCGCGAGCATTTCGTCGAGCACGGCCGAGATTGCGCCGCTGTCGGTCACTTGCTTCAGGCCGCGTTTTTCGATGATCTCGTCTGCGCTGCCTTCACCGTTGGCCATCGCTTCGAACACAACCTTGGCAATCTTGCCGGAGATGGTGTTGTCCTTGATGCGCTGCAGCATGCCGCCCAACAGTTCAGCCGAAACCGGCGACTCGTCGATGTCCAGGCCTTGCTTGTTGAGCAGGCTGCCCAACTCGACCATCACCCAGTTCGCCGCCAGTTTGGCGTCACCGCCGATGCTCGCGACTTTCTCGAAGTAGTCGGCTTGCTCGCGGCTGGTGGCCAGCACGCTGGCGTCATAGACCGACAGACCGAATTGCTCCTGGAAGCGCTCGCGCTTTTGCGGAGGCAGTTCCGGCAGGGTGGCACGCACCTCGCCGAGGAACGATTCCTCGATAACCACCGGCAGCAGGTCCGGATCGGGGAAGTAACGGTAGTCGTTGGCTTCCTCTTTCGAACGCATCGGACGGGTTTCGTCCTTGTTCGGATCGTACAAACGGGTCTGCTGGATCACTTTACCGCCGTCTTCGATCAGCTCGATCTGACGCTGGATCTCGGAGTTGATCGCCTTCTCGATGAAACGGAACGAGTTGACGTTCTTGATCTCGCAACGCGTGCCGAACTCAACCTGGCCTTTCGGACGGATCGACACGTTGCAGTCGCAACGCAGCGAGCCTTCGGCCATGTTGCCGTCGCAGATGCCCAGATAACGCACCAGTGCGTGAATCGCCTTGACGTAAGCCACGGCTTCCTTGGCGCTGCGCATGTCCGGCTCGGAAACGATTTCCAGCAACGGCGTGCCGGCACGGTTCAGGTCGATGCCGGTGGCACCGTTGAATTCTTCGTGCAGGCTCTTGCCGGCGTCTTCTTCCAGGTGCGCGCGGGTGATGCCGACACGTTTGACCGTGCCGTCTTCCAGCGCGATATCCAGATGGCCTTTGCCAACAATCGGCAATTCCATCTGGCTGATCTGGTAGCCCTTCGGCAGGTCTGGGTAGAAGTAGTTTTTACGGGCGAACACGTTGTGCTGACCGATCTCGGCGTCAATCGCCAGACCGAACATCACCGCCATACGCACCGCTTCCTGGTTCAGCACCGGCAACACCCCGGGCATGCCCAGGTCAATCAGGCTGGCCTGGGTGTTCGGCTCGGAACCGAACGTGGTGGAACTACCGGAAAAGATTTTCGACCGGGTAGTGAGCTGAGTGTGAATCTCCAGCCCGATCACGACTTCCCATTGCATGTGTGTCTCCTCAGAAGCCGGTTGGGGTGCGGGTGTGCCAGTCAGTGTTGAGCTGATACTGGTGGGCAACGTTCAACAGGCGACCTTCCTGGAAATACGGCGCGAGCAACTGCACGCCCACCGGCAGACCGTCGACAAAACCGGCTGGCATCGACAGGCCCGGCAGGCCCGCGAGGTTGGCGGTAATGGTGTAGACGTCTTCCAGATAGGCAGCGACCGGGTCGCTGTTCTTGGCGCCAAGCTTCCAGGCCGGGTTTGGCGTGGTTGGGCCGAGGATGATGTCGACTTCATTAAAAGCAGCCATGAAATCGTTTTTCACCAGACGACGGATCTTCTGCGCTTTCAGGTAGTAGGCGTCGTAGTAACCGGCGGACAGCGCGTAGGCACCGACCATGATCCGGCGCTGTACTTCCGGGCCGAAGCCTTCGCCACGGGAGCGCTTGTACAGGTCGATCAGGTCTTTCGGTTGCTCGCAGCGATGGCCGAAACGCACACCGTCGAAACGCGACAGGTTCGAGGAGGCTTCTGCCGGCGCGATCACGTAGTACGCAGGAATCGCGTGCTGCATGTTCGGCAGGCTGATTTCCTTGATCACGGCACCGAGCTTCTGCAGCTCTTTGATGCTGTTCTGGATCAGCTCGGCGATACGCGGGTCGAGACCGGCGCTGAAGTATTCCTTCGGCACGCCGATGCGCAGGCCTTGCAGCGAATCGCCCAGGCTTGCGGAGTAATCCGGCACCGGCTCATCGATGCTGGTGGAATCGTTCTGATCGAAGCCAGCCATACCTTGCAACAAAATTGCGCAGTCTTCGGCCGTGCGCGCCAACGGACCGCCCTGATCGAGGCTGGAGGCGTAAGCGATCATGCCCCAGCGTGAAACGCGACCATAGGTCGGTTTCAAGCCGGTGAGGTTGGTGAATGCCGCCGGCTGACGAATCGAACCGCCAGTGTCGGTGGCCGTTGCCGCGGGCAACAGACGCGCGGCAACGGCCGCCGCCGAACCACCGGACGAGCCACCCGGAACGTGTTCCAGGTTCCACGGGTTTTTCACCGCGCCATACCAGCTCGACTCGTTGGCCGAACCCATGGCGAATTCGTCCATGTTGGTCTTGCCCAGGGTCACGGCACCGGCCGCGGCCAGTTTCGCGACCACGGTGGCGTCGTACGGGGCTTTGAAGTTGTCGAGCATCTTCGAGCCGCAGCTGGTACGAATGCCCTGGGTGCAGAACAGGTCTTTGTGAGCGATCGGCGCGCCGAGCAGGGCGCCGCTCTCACCGTTGGCGCGGCGGGCATCGGCGGCTTTCGCCTGCTCGATGGCCAGCTCTTCGGTGAGGCTGATGAAACTGTTGAGCTGCGGATCGAGCTGGGTGATGCGCGCCAGCAGGACTTTGGTCAGCTCTTCGGAGGAAAACTTTTTATCGGCGAGACCGCGGGCGATCTCGGCCAGAGTCATTTGATGCATTGCAGGCTCTTTCCCTTTAGTCGATGACTTTCGGAACCAGATACAGGCCGTTTTCGACCGCTGGTGCGATGGACTGGTAGGCCTCGCGGTGATTGCTCTCGGTCACGACGTCGGCGCGCAGGCGCTGACTGGCTTCCAGCGGGTGGGCCAGAGGCTCGATTCCGTCGGTATTAACAGCCTGCATTTCGTCGACCAGACCGAGAATGCTGTTGAGAGCGGAAGTAATGTGTGGAAGATCGGCATCATTGAGGCCAAGGCAGGCCAGATGAGCGATTTTTTCCACGTCGGAGCGTTCTAGCGCCATCGGGATTCTCCTGTGGAAAACAGAACGGACGGCGTCCGTGTGTTAGATTGTCGGAACACTACCGCACTTCTACGGTCATAAGGCCGCGATTGTGGGGCTTGGTGCACAGAAAAGCGGCCAATTTAACATATTGGCGCCTTGCCCAAAATCCCTGTCGTTGTTAGAGTTTGCCGCACTTTTTTACCCACGCGTTGCCTAGGGTCCCTTTCCCATGTTCAAGAAACTGCGTGGCATGTTTTCCAGCGATCTTTCCATTGACCTGGGCACTGCCAACACCCTTATTTACGTGCGCGAGCGCGGTATCGTCCTGAATGAGCCATCGGTTGTGGCCATTCGGACACACGGTAATCAGAAAAGTGTCGTTGCTGTCGGCACCGAGGCCAAGCGCATGCTCGGCCGTACGCCGGGCAACATTGCTGCCATTCGTCCGATGAAGGACGGCGTGATCGCCGACTTCAGCGTCTGCGAAAAGATGCTGCAATACTTTATTAACAAGGTTCACGAAAACAGCTTTCTGCAGCCTAGCCCTCGTGTGCTGATCTGCGTTCCATGCAAATCCACTCAGGTTGAGCGTCGTGCCATCCGTGAATCGGCCCTCGGTGCCGGTGCCCGTGAAGTGTTCCTGATCGAAGAGCCAATGGCTGCTGCGATCGGTGCCGGCCTGCCGGTAGAAGAAGCACGCGGTTCGATGGTCGTGGATATCGGTGGTGGTACCACTGAAATCGCGCTGATCTCCCTGAACGGTGTGGTCTATGCCGAATCCGTCCGCGTTGGCGGCGACCGCTTCGACGAAGCGATCATCACCTACGTGCGTCGTAACTACGGCAGCCTGATCGGTGAATCCACCGCTGAGCGCATCAAGCAGGAAATCGGCACGGCCTACCCGGGCGGCGAAGTTCGCGAAGTCGACGTTCGCGGTCGCAACCTGGCCGAAGGCGTTCCACGGGCATTCACCCTGAACTCCAACGAAGTGCTGGAAGCTCTGCAAGAGTCTCTGGCGACCATCGTTCAGGCCGTGAAAAGCGCCCTTGAGCAATCGCCACCGGAACTGGCTTCCGACATCGCCGAGCGTGGCCTGGTGCTGACCGGTGGTGGCGCGCTGCTGCGTGATCTCGACAAGTTGCTGGCCCAGGAAACCGGTCTGCCAGTCATCGTTGCCGAAGATCCGCTGACCTGTGTTGCTCGCGGCGGTGGCCGTGCATTGGAAATGATGGATAAGCACACCATGGATCTGCTCTCGAGCGAATAAGTCGCCGGGTGCAATACGTGGGTGAGCGCGCAGGCAGCACTTTGCAGTGCTGCCTGTTGGCGTTTATCTTCTGTCAGTCTTCATCCAGGCCGGTTTGATGCCGTATGAATAAACAGAACATTTGCCTGGGAGGAGCGGCTTATTAAACCGCTTTTCGCCAAAGGCCCTTCGTTGGGTGTGCGCCTGTTGGTGCTGGCCGTGCTGTCGGTCGCGCTGATGGTGGTCGATGCCCGCTTCGACCTGCTCAAGCCTGCGCGCAAACAAGCGTCGCTGGTGTTGATGGACGCCTACTGGATCACTGACCTGCCCGGACGGCTGTGGGAAGGGATTGCCAGCCAGTTCGGCAGTCGCACCGAACTGGTCGCCGAAAACGAAAAACTCAAGACCGAAAATCTGCTGTATCAGGGCCGCATGCAAAAGCTTGCTGCACTGACCGAGCAGAACGTCCGGCTGCGCGAGTTGCTCAATTCCTCTGCGCTGGTCAATGAAAAGGTCGAAGTGGCCGAGTTGATCGGCATGGACCCCAACCCCTTCACCCATCGCATCATCATCAATAAAGGTGAGCGCGATGGCGTCGTACTGGGGCAGCCGGTGCTCGATGCGCGCGGCTTGATGGGGCAGGTGGTCGAGTTGATGCCGTACACCTCGCGTGTACTGCTGCTGACCGACACCACTCACAGCATTCCTGTGCAGGTGAACCGCAACGGCTTGCGTGCGATTGCCAGCGGCACCGGTAACCCGGAACGTCTGGAATTGCGTCACGTCGCTGACACCGCCGATATCAAAGAGGGCGATCTGCTGGTCAGCTCCGGTCTCGGCCAGCGCTTCCCGGCCGGTTACCCGGTGGCCACGGTGAAGGAAGTCATTCACGATTCCGGTCAGCCGTTCGCGATCGTCCGCGCCGTGCCGACTGCCGCACTCAATCGCAGCCGTTACCTGCTGTTGGTATTCAGCGACAACCGCACCGCCGAAGAACGCGCCAACGATGTCGCGCAAGCCCAGGAAAATCTTGATGCCTTTGGCGGCGGCCCGATTGTTCCGGCCACTGTGCCGAAAGCCGTGACACCGCCTGCAGCTGCTGCGACGACGCCAGCGACGCCTGCCGCACCGGCAGCTGCCACCAGCACCACACCGGTCAAACCCGCAGCAAGCAAACCGCCAGCGGCTGCCAAACCACCGGCAGCGACGCCGGCGGCCAGCAAACCTCCAGCTGCCCAGCCCGCTGCACGACCTCCGGCAAA
The DNA here is from genome assembly GCF_054790575.1 of Pseudomonas sp. MC6. Classification (NCBI taxonomy): domain Bacteria; kingdom Pseudomonadati; phylum Pseudomonadota; class Gammaproteobacteria; order Pseudomonadales; family Pseudomonadaceae; genus Pseudomonas; species Pseudomonas sp. MC6. Next base: position 4,037,131 of record NZ_CP186504.1, on the reverse strand, counting down.
ACCGCCCGTCAGTGCGCCGGCGACAACCGGGAGACAAGAATAATGGTCGGGGCTACTGCATCGCGAAACGGCTGGATCGTCTGGCTGACGTTTCTCATTGGCATGTTGCTCAGTGTCTCGCCGTTGCCGCAATTCATGGAAATCCTGCGCCCGCTATGGCTGGCGCTGCTCCTGACTTTTTGGGCGCTGTACATGCCGCAAACGGTCGGCATGGTCACGGCGTTCTGTCTGGGCCTGGCTGAAGATGTGCTCTACGGCACGCTGCTGGGGCAGAACGCGTTGATCCTGACGCTGATCACCTTCCTCGTGCTGTCATTGCAACAACGCCTGCGGATGTTTCCGATGTGGCAGCAATGCCTGGTGATCCTGGTGATCTTCGGTCTCGCGCAACTGGTGCAGTTGTGGCTCAGTGCCTTGACCGGTAACCGTCAACCAACCCTGGCGCTGGTGCTACCGGCGCTGGTCAGTGCCTTGCTCTGGCCTTGGGTCAGCTTTGCCCTACGCGGATTGCGCCGACGCTACAAAATCAATTGAGCCGGTGAAGCTGGGCACTGAACAGGGAGATGTTTTGATGAAGCCGCTTTACCTCGCCTCCGGATCGCCGCGTCGCCGTGAATTGCTCACGCAGATCGGCGTTCCATTCTCCGCCATCAGTGCGGATATCGACGAAACTCCATTACCCGAAGAATCGCCGTCGGCCTATGTCGAGCGTCTGGCGTGCGGCAAGGCCGAGGCCGGGCGTCGCACAGTCGTGTCCGCTCATCCATTCTGCGTGCTGGGTGCCGACACCGCCGTGGTGCTGAACGGCAAAATTCTTGGCAAACCGGTGGACGAAGCCGATGCATGCGCCATGCTGATGATGTTGTCCGGCAAGGAGCATGAAGTGCTGACCGCCATCGCTGTGCTGGAAGACGAGCGCTGCGAGTCGCGGGTGGTGCGCAGTCTGGTGCGGTTTCGCCCGATCAGCAGTGAAGAAGCCGCCGCCTATTGGGCCAGTGGCGAGCCCCGGGACAAGGCCGGCGGTTATGGCATTCAGGGGCTCGGCGCGGTGTTTGTCGCGGGGCTCAACGGCAGTTACTCGGCAGTGGTCGGGTTGCCGGTTTGCGAAACCGCAGAACTGTTAGGCCATTTCGGCATACCCTGTTGGCAAAACCTGAACGCGCAATAAGCGTCGTACGAATCCAGATGCGGCCATTATCGTGAACACGCCTGAACGAGATCCTGCCATGAGTGAAGAGATTCTGATCAACATCACGCCGATGGAGTCGCGCGTGGCGGTGGTCGAAAACGGTGTGCTGCAAGAAGTCCACGTTGAGCGCACGCAAAAACGCGGGATCGTCGGCAACATCTATAAAGGCAAGATTGTTCGGGTACTGCCGGGTATGCAGGCAGCATTCGTCGACATCGGCCTGGATCGCGCGGCATTCATTCATGCTGCGGAAATTTCTCTGCGTGAAGGCCCAGCGGTGGAAAGCATCAGCGCGCTGGTGCACGAAGGCCAGAGTCTGGTGGTGCAAGTCACCAAGGACCCGATTGGCTCGAAAGGCGCGCGGTTGACTACGCAGCTGTCGATCCCGTCGCGCTACCTGGTGTACATGCCGCGCACCGCCCACGTCGGCATCTCTTTGAAAATCGAAGACGAAGCCGAGCGCGAACGCCTCAAACAGGTGGTCAGCGATTGCGTGGCCAAAGAAGGGATCAAGGAGGCCGGCGGTTTTATTCTGCGCACCGCCGCCGAAGGCGCTGGCGCCGATGAAATCCTCATGGACATCCGTTACCTGCGGCGCCTGTGGGATCAGATCAACGAGCAGATCAAAACCATCGGCGCGCCGAGTGTGATTTACGAAGACCTCGGTCTGGCGTTGCGTACGTTGCGTGACCTGGTCAATCCGAAAATCGAGAAGATTCGCATCGATTCCCGGGAAACCTTCCAGAAAACCACGCAGTTCGTCGCCGAACTGATGCCGGAAATCGCTGATCGTCTGGAGCATTACCCGGGTGAACGGCCGATTTTTGACCTGTACGGCGTCGAAGACGAAATCCAGAAAGCCCTCGAACGCAAGGTGCCGCTGAAATCCGGCGGTTATCTGGTGGTCGATCCGGCGGAAGCCATGACCACGATCGATGTGAATACTGGCGCGTTCGTTGGCCATCGCAACCTCGAAGAAACCATCTTCAAGACCAATCTCGAAGCGGCCACCGCGATTGCGCGGCAGATGCGCCTGCGCAATCTGGGCGGGATCATCATCATCGACTTCATCGACATGGAAGATGAAGAGCACCAGCGCCAGGTGCTGCGCACTTTGGAAAAACAACTGGAACGCGATCACGCCAAGACCAACATCATCGGCATCACCGAGTTGGGCCTGGTGCAGATGACCCGCAAGCGCACCCGTGAAAGTCTCGAGCAAGTGCTGTGCGAACCGTGCAGCAGTTGCCAGGGCCGCGGCAAACTGAAAACCGCGGAAACCATCTGTTACGAGATCTTCCGCGAGATCCTCCGTGAGGCGCGGGCTTATCAGGCCGAGGGTTATCGGGTGCTGGCGAACCAGAAAGTCGTCGACCGTTTGCTCGACGAAGAATCCGGTAACGTTGCCGAGCTTGAAGGGTTTATCGGGCGCACCATACGCTTCCAGGTGGAAACCATGTATTCCCAGGAACAATATGACGTGGTGTTGCTCTGATCCCCTGCGCCACTTTTATTTCACCGCGGCTGGCCTCAGCTTTTCGCAGTATTTTTGCCATGGGAGCCATCTGACATGGAACGTCTGACACGCATTCTGGCCGCACTCACCCGTTGGGGGCTGGGCCTGTGCGCGTTGGTTCTGGTGTTGATGGCGTTGTACGTCAGTCTCGGCCGTGAGCTGACCCCGTTGGTGGCCGAGTATCGCGCCGACATCGAAGACAAGGCCAGCGCCGCCCTGGGTATGCCGTTGCAGATCGGCGAGCTGGAAGGTAACTGGAGCGGTTTTGCGCCGATCCTGTTGGCCCATGATGTGATGGTCGGCTCAGGTGCCAATGCGCTGCGTCTGGACCGCGTGCGAGCGGTACCGGATCTGTGGGCCAGCCTGTTGGCGCGCGAAGTGCGCATTGCCCACCTTGAACTCAACGGTCTGAAAATCAGCCTCAAGGAAGCCGAAGACGGCAGTTGGGCGCTGGAAGGTCTGCCGGTGCAGAACGATCAGCCGCTTGACCCGCAACAATTGTTCAATCGCTCGCAAATGATCCAGCAACTGTCGGTGCTCGACAGTCAGGTGACCTTGCAACCGCTGGATCACGCGCCACTGACCCTCACCTATGTCGGCCTCAATCTGAAAACCGGCGCCAACCGTCAACGGCTCGATGCGCGTTTGACCTTGCCGGATGGCCAGCCTGTTGCATTGAGCCTTCGCACGCGAATTCGCCCCGAGCAATTGAAGGACAGTGTGGTGGACGGTTACGCCAGCCTGCCGCAAAGCGACTGGTCGAAGTGGCTGCCGGAGCGTCTTACCCAACAATGGAATTTTTCCGAGATCAAAGCCGGCGGCGAGCTCTGGGTCAATTGGGCCAAGGGCACGCTGCAAAGTGCGGCGCTCCGTTTGAACGCGCCGCAACTGACCGGCGCTTACGCCGATCGCAAGCCGATCCAGATCAATAATCTGGCGCTTAACGCCTACTACGAGAACAGTGCCGAGGGCGCGACCGTTACCCTCGATTCGCTGGCGATGAGTTTCGGTGAAAACCGTTGGGAGTCGCATGTACAGCTGAAGCAGACGCGCGCGACCGACAAGGTGGACGAGCTCTGGCACTTGCAAGCGGATCGTCTCGATCTGACTCCGATCACCCCGTTGCTCAATGCGTTGGGGCCGTTGCCGCAAGGTTTTGCCAAAGCCGTTGATCATTTGAAAGTCACCGGTGGTCTGCGTAACGTGCTGCTGGATTTTCGCCCCAACGCCACCGATGGCAACAAATTCAGTTTCGCCACCAATCTGGACAATGTCGGTTTCGACGCCTATCACGGCGCTCCGGCAGCACGAAACGTCAGTGGCAGCCTCAGCGGTAACCTAGACGGTGGCGAGTTGCGCATGGACAGCAAGGATTTTGTCCTCCACCTCGACCCGATTTTTGCCAAGCCATGGCAGTACCTTCAGGCCAACGCACGCCTGACCTGGAAGCTCGATAAAGACGGCTTCACCCTGATCGCCCCGTACCTGAAGGTGCTCGGCGAAGAGGGCAAGATTGCCGGCGATTTCCTGATTCGCCTGCATTTCGATCATAGCCAGGAAGACTACATGGACCTGCGGGTCGGTCTGGTAGATGGTGATGGTCGCTATACGGCCAAATACCTGCCCGAAGTGCTCAGTCCGGCGCTCGACGAGTGGCTGCGTACGGCAATCCTCAAAGGCGCGGTCGATCAGGGTTTCTTCCAGTATCAGGGCTCGCTTAGCAAGAATGCCGGGGAGGCCGATCGCAGCATCAGTCTGTTCTTTAAGGTGCGCGACGCTGAACTGGCCTTCCAGCCAGGCTGGCCGCACGTGAGCAAGGTCAGTGGCGACGTGTTCATCGAGGACAGTGGCGTGCGGATCTGGGCCGACAAGGGCCAATTGCTCGACACTCAGGTCAGCGATGTCTTCGTCAATATTCCCCACGTACCGTCCGGGCAACACACGCACATGTATCTTGATGGCGGCTTTGCCGGCGGTCTCGGTGATGGTCTGAAAATTCTCCAGGACGCCCCGATCGGCACGGGTGAAACCTTTGCCGGTTGGGAAGGCGCGGGCGATCTGCAAGGCAAGCTCAAGCTCGATATCCCGTTGGACAAGGGCGGCGACCAGCCGAAAATCCTCGTCGATTTCAAAACCGCCAACGCGCGGCTGAAACTGGCTGAGCCGAAGCTGGAGCTGACTCAACTCAAAGGCGATTTGCGCTTTGACAGCGCCAAGGGGCTTAGCGGGCAGAACATCGCCGCGCGGGCGTTCGACAAACCGGTAACTGCGCAGATCTTCGCCGATGGCAGCCCCGGCAAGCTCAAGACCCGGGTCGCCGCATCCGGTCAGGTCGAAGTGAAGAAGCTCACCGACTGGCTGGGTGTGACACAACCATTGCCGGTTTCCGGAACCATTCCTTATCAGTTGCAATTGAATCTGGACGGCGCCGACAGCCAGTTGATGGTCAGCTCCAGCATGAAAGGTGTGGTGGTGGATTTGCCGGTACCGTTCGGCATGGCGGCTGATGTAGGGCGCGATACTGTGTTCCGCATGACCTTGCAGGGGCAGGAGCGGCGTTATTGGGTTAATTACGACCAACTGGCCAATTTCACCTTCGCGGCACCGCCGAGCAATTTTGCCGAGGGCCGTGGCGAATTGTTTCTTGGTGCCGGCGAAGCGGTGCTGCCGGGCGCCAAAGGCTTGCGGATTCGCGGGGTGCTTTCGGAGCTGGACGTAGCGCCGTGGCAGGACCTTGTCAGCAAATACGCTGGGCAGGATCCGGGCGGCAGCGCCAAGCAATTGCTCAACAGTGCTGATTTCAAGGTCGGCAAGCTCACCGCATTCGGAACTACGCTGGATCAGGCGTCGGTTCAGGTCAATCGCAAGCCGGGCGCGTGGAATCTGGCCCTCGACAGCCAGCAGGCCAAAGGCTCGGCAAGCCTGCCAGACGCCAAGGGCGTGCCGATTGCGGTCAATCTGCAATACGTGAAACTGCCGGCGCCGGACCCGACGGTGCAGGCTGACGAGAATTCGCCGGATCCATTGGTATCGGTCGATCCGACGAAGATTCCGGCGTTGGATATCACCATCAATCAACTGTTCCTCGGCCCGGATCTGGTTGGCGGCTGGTCGCTGAAGGTGCGCCCGACCGCCAAAGGCATCGCTCTGAACAACCTCGACATGGGCCTCAAAGGCATCCTGTTGCAGGGTAATGGCGGCTGGGAAGGCACACCGGGAGCGACCAACAGCTGGTTCAAAGGCCGGATTGGCGGCAAGAATCTCGCCGACGTCCTCAAGGGCTGGGGCTTTGCCCCGAGCGTGACCAGCGAAGAGTTCCACATGGACGTCGATGGCCGCTGGCCGGGCTCGCCGGCTTGGCTGGCGACCAAACGCTTCTCCGGCACCCTTGATGCGTCGCTGAACAAAGGTCAGTTTGTTGAAGTGGAGGGCGGTGCACAGGCGTTACGGGTGTTCGGTCTGCTCAACTTCAACTCTATCGGTCGCCGTTTGCGTCTGGACTTCTCTGATCTGTTCGGCAAAGGCTTGAGCTACGACCGGGTCAAAGGTCTGCTGGTGGCGAACAATGGTGTGTATGTCACCCGCGAGCCGATTCGCCTGACCGGCCCTTCGAGCAACCTTGAGCTGGACGGTACGCTGGATCTGGTCGGCGACAAGGTTGACGCCAAGTTGCTGGTGACCTTGCCGGTGACCAACAACCTGCCGATCGCTGCGCTGCTCGTCGGCGCACCGGCGGTTGGCGGTGCGTTGTTCCTTATCGACAAGTTGATCGGTGACCGTGTGGCGCGCTTTGCCAGTGTGAAATACACCGTCAAAGGCCCATGGAAAGAGCCGAAAATCACCTTCGACAAGCCTTTTTAACTAGCAGACACTACCCCTGGTAGGAGCTGCCGGAGGCTGCGATCTTTTGATTTTGTTTTTAAGCGCCAGATCAAAAGATCGCAGCCTGCGGCAGCTCCTACACAGTTATGCGCAGATTCCGAGGAGTAGCCATGTCTTTAGCGGTGATTCAAATGGTCAGCCAGAGCGACGTGCTGGCCAATCTGGCTCAGGCCCGGCGCCTGCTCGACCAGGCTGCGGCCGGTGGCGCCAAGCTGGCGGTGCTGCCGGAAAACTTCGCCGCCATGGGCCGTCGCGACATCGCTGATATCGGCCGCGCCGAAGCATTGGGCGAAGGACCGATCCTGCCATGGTTGAAACAGACCGCCCGCGACCTCAAGTTATGGATAGTGGCCGGCACCTTGCCGTTGCCGCCGGTGGATCAGCCGACGGCCAAGGCCAATGCCTGCTCGTTGCTGGTCGATGAGCATGGCGAAATCGTTGCACGCTATGACAAGTTGCATCTGTTCGATGTCGATGTGGCGGACAATCGCGGCCGTTATCGCGAATCCGATGACTATGCTTATGGCAGTGGCGTGGTGGTTGCCGATACGCCGGTAGGCAAGCTCGGTCTGACCGTGTGTTATGACCTGCGCTTTCCCGAGCTGTATAGCGAATTGCGTGCCGCCGGTGCCGAGTTGATCACTGCACCGTCAGCCTTTACTGCGGTGACCGGCGCAGCGCATTGGGATGTGCTGATTCGCGCGCGGGCCATCGAGACCCAGTGTTATGTGCTCGCCGCAGCGCAGGGCGGGACCCACCCGGGACCGCGGGAAACTTTCGGCCATGCGGCGATTATCGACCCGTGGGGCCGTGTGCTGGCGAGTCAGGATCAAGGCGAAGCGGTGTTGTTGGCCGAACGCGACAGTATTGAACAAGCGTCCATCAGGGCGCGAATGCCGGTGGTGAGTCATCGGCGGTTTTTCTCGCAGGGCGCGCAGCGGCCTGCTTCAGAACACGAATTTAAGGCGTAAACCTATGAGCGAGTTGTTGTCCTCAGTCAGTGATCACCTGTTGGCGCCGGGCGGCGTGACGATCGAGAGTCTGCAAGGCGTGCTCGGCGATCTGGCCGGCCCCGGCATCGACGCTGCCGATCTGTATTTCCAGGGCCAGATCTCCGAGTCCTGGGCACTGGAAGACGGCATCGTCAAGGAAGGCAGCTTCAACCTCGACCAGGGCGTGGGGGTGCGCGCTCAGTCCGGTGAGAAAACCGGTTTTGCCTACAGCAACGCGATCACCCTCGAAGCCCTCGGCGCAGCCGCCCGCGCGGCGCGTTCGATCTCTCGTGCCGGGCAGAACGGCACGGTGCAGGCATTCACCACGCAGGATGTCGCGCAACTGTACGCGCCGGACAACCCGCTGGAAGTGCTGAGCCGCGCCGAGAAGGTTGAACTGCTCAAGCGCATCGATGTGGCTACCCGCGCGCTCGACCCGCGTATTCAGCAGGTCAGTGTCAGCATGGCTGGCGTCTGGGAGCGGATTCTGGTGGCGTCCACCGACGGCGGCCTGGCGGCGGATGTGCGCCCGCTGGTGCGTTTCAACGTCAGTGTGATCGTTGAACAGAATGGCCGTCGCGAGCGCGGCGGGCATGGCGGTGGCGGGCGTACCGACTACCGTTATTTCCTCGCCGAAGACCGTGCCATGGGCTATGCCCGTGAAGCGTTGCGTCAGGCGCTGGTGAATCTGGAAGCGATTCCTGCGCCGGCCGGAACTTTTCCGGTGGTGTTGGGTTCTGGCTGGTCTGGCGTGCTGTTGCACGAAGCGGTCGGCCACGGTCTGGAAGGCGATTTCAACCGCAAGGGCAGTTCCGCCTACAGCGGACGCATGGGCGAAATGGTTGCCTCGAAGCTCTGCACCATTGTCGATGACGGCACCTTGAGCGGCCGTCGCGGATCGCTGAGTGTCGACGACGAAGGCACGCCGACCGAGTGCACCACGCTGATCGAAAACGGCGTGCTAAAGGGTTACATGCAGGACAAGCTCAATGCGCGTCTGATGGGCGTGGCCCGCACCGGTAACGGTCGTCGTGAGTCCTATGCGCATCTGCCGATGCCGCGAATGACCAACACATACATGCTCGGTGGCGAAAGCGATCCGGCGGAAATCATTGCTTCGGTGAAGAAAGGTATCTACTGCGCCAACCTCGGCGGCGGTCAGGTCGATATCACCAGCGGCAAGTTCGTGTTCTCCACCAGCGAGGCGTACCTGATCGAAGACGGCAAGATCACTGCGCCGGTCAAGGGCGCGACGTTGATTGGCAACGGCCCTGAGGCGATGAGCCGGGTGTCGATGGTCGGTAATGATCTGGCGCTGGACAGCGGTGTGGGCACTTGCGGCAAGGATGGGCAGTCGGTGCCGGTAGGCGTCGGTCAGCCGACGTTGAAGATCGATGCGATCACCGTGGGTGGCACGGGCGCATAAATAAACGTGTGTAGGAGCTGCCGAAGGCTCGGGCCGCGATCGGACGATCTTTTGATCTTGCTTAACATCAAAGTCAAAAGATCGCAGCCTGCGGCAGCTCCTACAAGTGGCGAGATATCAACGCAGGCCGCGTTGAGTCTCGTCCAGCTCACGGATGTACTTGAAGATCTTGCGGCTGGAAGCAGGAGGTTTGTTTTGCGCAACCTCATGCTGAGCCTGACGGATCAGGGAGCGCAGTTGCTGGCGATCGGCGTCCGGGTACTCGACGACGAATTTTTCCAGCACGGCATCGTCGCCCGCGATCAGGCGATCACGCCAGCGTTCGAGATTGTGGAAACGCTCGTTGTATTGGCGAGTGGAGGCATCAAGTTGATCGAGCAAGGTCAGAATCGCGTCAGTGTCCTGATCGCGCATCAGTTTGCCGATGAACTGCAGGTGCCGTTTACGCGCGATGTTCGCGGTGTGCTTGGGCGCATCGGCCAAAGCCCGGCGCATGGCGTCGGTCAGCGGCAGTTTTGCGATCAAGTCAGGCTTGAGTGTGGTCAGGCGCTCGCCGAGGTCAACCAGAGCATGCAGCTCGCGTTTGACCTGAGATTTGCTTTTTTCTCCCGTATCGAGGGAGTCGTCGTAAGAATCAACCATGGTGGCAGTCCGCAAAGAAACGCCGCCATGATAACCAGTCGGGGGCCGCTTGTCCGGCCCGGTCGCTCGATTGACCCTAGCCGAAAGCAGAATTTGAGTGGAGATGAGCATGAGTGCAGTTGAAAGCGTCGGCCCGCAGGCATTGCCGGCACTGCAGGAACAAGTCGAGCAGATCATCGCCGAAGCCAAGCGTCAGGGCGCCAGCGCCTGCGAAGTAGCCGTGTCGCTGGAGCAGGGGCTGTCGACCTCGGTGCGTCAGCGCGAAGTCGAAACGGTCGAATTCAACCGTGATCAGGGCTTTGGCATCACGCTGTACGTTGGCCAGCGCAAAGGCTCGGCCAGCACATCTGCCACTGGTCCGGATGCGATTCGTGAGACCGTCGCGGCTGCACTGGCCATCGCCAAACATACTTCCGAAGACGAGGCCTCGGGCCTGGCCGACGCGGCGTTGATGGCCAAGGAACAGCACGATTTCGACCTGTTCCACGAGTGGGACATCACGCCGGAGCAAGCCATTGAGAAGGCCTTGCTCTGTGAAGCAGCGGCATTCGACGCAGATGCGCGGATCAAGAACGCTGACGGCACCACTCTGAGCACTCATCAGGGTTGCCGCGTGTACGGTAACAGCCACGGGTTCATTGGTGGCTACGCCTCCACCCGACATAGCCTGAGTTGCGTAATGATCGCCGAAGCAGATGGCCAGATGCAGCGCGATTACTGGTACGACGTGAGCCGTCAGGGCAGTTTGCTGGCCGATCCGGTGAGCATCGGTCAGCGTGCTGCGCAACGGGCGGCGAGCCGTCTGGGCGCGCGTCCGGTACCGACCTGCGAGGTGCCGGTGCTGTTTTCCGCAGAGCTGGCGGGCGGTTTGTTCGGCAGTTTCCTCTCGGCGGTGTCTGGCGGCAGTCTGTATCGCAAGTCGTCGTTCCTTGAGGGCACCCTGGGGCAGAAACTGTTCCCGGAGTGGCTGACCATCGATGAGCGCCCGCACCTGATGCGCGCCATGGGTAGCGCTTCGTACGACGGTGATGGTCTGGCCACTTACGCCAAACCGTTCGTCGAAAAAGGCGAGTTGGTGTCGTACATCCTCGGCACTTACTCCGGGCGCAAACTCGGCATGCCGAGCACTGCCAACGCTGGCGGCGTACACAACCTGTTCGTCACCCATGGAGACGAAGACCAGGCGGCGTTGTTGAAGCGCATGGGCCGTGGCTTGTTGGTCACAGAACTGATGGGCCATGGCTTGAACATGGTCACTGGCGACTATTCGCGCGGGGCGGCGGGTTTCTGGGTCGAGAATGGAGAAATCCAGTTCGCCGTGCAGGAAGTGACTATCGCCGGCAACATGCGCGACATGTTCAAGCAGATTGTTGCCGTGGGTAATGATCTGGAGTTGCGCAGCAACATTCGCACCGGTTCGGTGCTGATCGAGCGGATGACCGTCGCGGGCAGCTAAACCCCATTCGTCAAAACTAAAAAAGGCGCGCCACCTCATCGGGTGGCGCGCCTTTTTTATTGGACCACACAAAACCAATGTGGGAGCGAGCCTGCTCGCGAAAGCGATTTAACAGCCGACCGCAGCGGTGACCGGCACGACGCCTTCGCGAGCAGGCTCGCTCCCACCCTGAAATCTGCATAGCTCGGCGCTCTTGTTTTGGTTCTCATTATCATCTAATAATAAATCTCATTATCGAATGAGCCTCGGATCATGAGTTCTGCCTTGCACGAGCAGCCGTACCTCGAAAGCTGGCGCTGGATGAGTCGCCAGATCCGTTGCGCGATGGATCCCGACGAACCGCGCCTGATCGAACACTATCTGGCCGAGGGTCGGTATCTGGCCTGTTGTACGGCGACTTCTCCCTGGACCATCGCTGAAACTTCCTTCCGTCTGCTGCTCGACACGGCCATCGATATCGCCTTGCCGTGGCACTGGCGCAGCTTCTGTCTCGATCAAGCTTGGCGTCCGCTGCGTGAAATGGAGCGCCTGTCCCTGTGCAAATGCCGGCTCCAACGTTGGCAACGCTACACCTGGCAGCTCGCCACCTGCGAACTGCTGCCCTCGATTCCTCTTATTGAACTGGTGCAAGGATTTTCAGATGACCAAGACACGTATTGAGCGCGACAGCATGGGCGAACTGCAGGTGCCGGTGGACGCTCTCTACGGCGCGCAAACCCAGCGCGCGGTGGATAACTTCCCGATTAGCGGCAAACCGATGCCGACGCAATTCATCCGCGCGCTGATCCTCGCCAAAGCCGCCGCCGCCCGCGCCAACGTTGAACTCAACCAGATCAGCGCCGCCCAGGGCAAAGCCATCAGCGACGCCGCGCAAGGTCTGCTCGAAGGCGACTTCATGCAGCATTTCCCGGTGGACATCTTCCAGACCGGTTCCGGCACCAGTTCCAACATGAACGCCAATGAAGTGATCGCCACCCTGGCTAGCCGTTTGCTCGGCGAGCCGGTCAACGCCAATGATCACGTCAACTGCGGCCAGAGCAGTAACGACATCATCCCGACCACCATCCACGTCAGCGCCGCGCTGGCCCTGCACGAACAATTGCTGCCGGCGCTGCTGCACCTGGTGCAAGTGATCGAGCACAAAGCCGCGCAAGTACATCACCATGTCAAAACCGGCCGCACGCATTTGATGGACGCGATGCCGGTGCGCATGAGCCAGGTGCTCAATGGCTGGGCGCAGCAGCTCAAGGCCAACATCGGCCACCTGCAGGATTTGCTGCCGAGCCTGCAATCGCTGGCGCAGGGCGGCACGGCGGTCGGCACCGGGATCAACGCGCATCCTGAGTTCGCCGCACGTTTCAGCCGCCAGTTGAGTCAATTGACCGACGTGGAATTCACCCCGGGCAAGGATCTGTTCGCGCTGATCGGCTCGCAGGACACCGCCGTCGCCGTCTCCGGTCAGCTAAAAGCCATCGCTGTGTCGTTGATGAAAATCGCCAACGACCTGCGCTGGATGAATTCCGGCCCGCTCGCAGGCCTCGGCGAAATCGAACTCGAAGCCCTGCAACCGGGCTCGTCGATCATGCCGGGCAAGGTCAATCCGGTGATCGCGGAAGCCACCGCCATGGTCGCCGCGCAAGTGATCGGCAACGATTCGGTGATCACCATTGCCGGCCAGTCGGGCAACTTCGAACTCAACGTGATGTTGCCGATCATCGCGCAAAACTTGTTGAGCAGCATCGAACTGCTGGCCAACTCCAGCCGCCTGCTCGGCGACAAAGCCATCGCCAGCTTCAAGGTCAACGAGTCGCGCTTGAAAGAAGCGTTGTCGCGCAACCCGATTCTGGTCACCGCGCTCAACCCGATCATCGGCTACCAGAAAGCCGCCGAAATCGCCAAGCAGGCTTACAAGGAAGGTCGTGCGGTGATCGACGTCGCTCTGGAACACACCGATCTGTCGCGCAGCCAACTGGAAGAGTTGCTCAATCCCGAGAAACTCACCGCCGGCGGCGTGTAAACCCCGCAAACGCTTTGGAGGCTCACCATGGAGCACTGGAAACGCACGATCGAACGGGCCAATCGCTGCTTCATGCTCGGCGAATTGATCGACGCCCGTGAGGCTTACCTGCAAGCCCTGGCCCTGGCGCAAGTGTTGTTCGAACGCTGGGCGGATGCCGACGAAGCGGTGGCGGCCTGCGTCATCTCCCATCACAACCTGGCCGATCTGCACTTGCGCCTGAACCAGCCGGAGGAGAGCGCCGAATACCTCTGCGCGATCCATCAACGACTGTTGCAGACCATGCAGGACGAGCGCCTGCGCCCGGCATTGCGTGAAGCGGCGCTGCGCCAGAGCAGCAAGACCTACGTCGAGCTGCTGAATTTCATCAGTGAACACGGCGAATACCCGCGCACCCAGCGCCTGCTGCACCCGGATACCGGCAATGCGCGCCGCGCGCCTGCCCCTCATCACCATGGAGTCCATTGAAATGGCTTTTACCTTGCCTGCCTTGCCTTACGCCTACGACGCGCTCGAACCGCACATTGACGCGCAGACCATGGAGATTCATTACACCAAGCATCACCAGACCTACATCAACAACCTCAACGCCGCCGTGGAAGGCACTGAATACGCCGAATGGCCGGTAGAAAAACTCGTCGCCAGCGTCAAGGTGCTGCCGGAAAAGCTCCGCGCGGCGGTGATCAATCAGGGTGGCGGTCACGCCAACCATTCGTTGTTCTGGGAGGTCATGGTGCCAAGCGGCGGTGGCAAACCGGATGGCGCGCTGGCCAAGGCGATTGATGAGCAACTGGGGGGGCTCGACAGTTTCAAGGAAGCCTTCACCAAAGCCGCACTGACCCGTTTCGGCAGTGGCTGGGCCTGGCTCAGCGTGACGCCGGAGAAAAAACTGATTGTGGAGAGCAGCGGCAACCAGGACAGCCCGTTGATGAACGGCAACACGCCGATTCTCGGTCTCGATGTCTGGGAGCACGCCTACTACCTGCGCTACCAGAACCGTCGCCCGGAATACATCAACGCGTTCTACAACGTAATTAACTGGCCTGAAGTGGCTGCGCGCTATCAGGCCGCACTGGTTTAAGTCTTCTATAAAAACAATCCAAGGCTGACTATGGGCACTGAAACACTGGCGATCGGAAGTGGGCGTATGTTTCGTTACGCAGTGGGATCGCTGTTGCTGTTGGCGGGCATGACCTTGCTGGTTGCCCACGGGCTGGAATGGCTGAATCTGCAACCGAGGCTGTCGCGGGCGTTGCAGGGTGGCGCGATCTGCGCCCTCGGCACGGCGCTTGGCGCGGTGCCGGTGCTGGTGATTCGGCGCATGCCACAGGCACTCAGCGATACCTTGCTGGGTTTTGGCGCGGGTGTGATGCTGGCCGCTACGGCGTTTTCGCTGATTGTGCCGGGCATTGCCGCTGCCGGAAACCTTGGTCTGACACCGTGGGGCGCCAGTGGACTGATCTGTTTCGGCATCATGCTGGGTGCGTTCGGGTTGTATCTAGTCGATCGTCAGCTGTCCGGAGCCTCACCGGAAATGCTGGTGGGGACGCCGGAGCATCCGGTGATTCCTCCACGGATCTGGTTGTTCGTGTTCGCCATCATTGCCCATAACATTCCGGAAGGCATGGCTGTCGGCGTGTCTGCTGGCGGCGGCATGCCGGATGCGGACAGCCTGGCCATGGGCATTGCCCTGCAGGATGTGCCGGAAGGTCTGGTGATTGCGCTGGTATTGGCCGGGGCAGGAATGTCGCGGGTCAAGGCGTTCCTGATCGGCGCGGCGTCAGGTCTGGTCGAGCCGGTGTTTGCGTTGCTGTGTGCGTGGCTGGTAGGTCTGGCGCAGGTGCTGCTGCCATTAGGTCTGGCACTGGCGGCGGGGGCGATGTTGTTGGTGGTGACCCACGAGGTCATCCCGGAGTCACGGCGCCATGGTCATGACAAACTGGCCAGCCTTGGCCTGTTGATCGGGTTTTGTCTGATGATGGTGATGGATACCGCATTAGGTTGACGATCAAAAGATCGCAGCCTGCGGCAGCTCCTACATTGGAATGCGTTCAGTGTAGGAGCTGCCGCAGGCTGCGATCTTTTGATTTTGGCTGTCAGCCGCCTTCATCGAAGTAGTTGTTGATCAACGCCACCAGCGCATCCAGCGCTTCCTGTTCCTGATGCCCTTCAGTACTCAAATAAATCTTTGTGCCCTTGCCAGCCGCCAGCATCATCATCGCCATGATGCTTTTGCCATCGACCGTAGTCTCTGGCGTGCGGCCCACCCTGATCGTGCAATCCGGATACTGCCCAGCCACCCCGACGAACTTGGCCGATGCGCGGGCATGCAGGCCCAGCTTGTTGATGATTTCGATTTCCAGAGCAGGCATCGCGGTGTGAATCCTTTAAGTGAGGTCGCGGTGGCGAACCTGGACGTTCTTCAGGGTTTTCTGCAGGGCCTGACCCAGTCGTTCAGTCAGGTAGACGGAGCGGTGATGTCCGCCGGTGCAGCCAATGGCAATGGTGACGTAGGCGCGGTTGCTCGCAGCGAAGCGCGGCAGCCACTTGTGCAGGTAGGCGAAAATGTCCTGGAACATTTCTTCGACCTCCGGCTGCGCCGCCAGATATTCCGCCACCGGCGCATCGAGACCCGATTGCGCACGCAGCTCCGGCTTCCAGTACGGATTGGGCAGGCAGCGCACATCGAATACCAGATCCGCGTCTACCGGCATGCCGCGTTTGAAGCCGAATGACTCCACCAGAAACGCCGTGCCCGGCTCCGGCTGGTTCAGCAGGCGCAGCTTGATCGAGTCGCGCAGCTGATACAGGTTCAGATTGGTGGTGTTGATCTTCAGGTCCGCGAGGTCGGCAATCGGGCCGAGCAGGGCGGTTTCATCCTGGATCGCCTCGGCCAGCGAGCGATTGGCGTTGCTCAGCGGGTGGCGACGGCGGGTTTCGGAGAAACGCTTGAGCAGGGTTTCTTCGTCGGCGTCCAGATACAGGACATCGCACTGGATGTGCTTGGCGCGGACATCTTCGAGCAGCTCGGGAAAGCGCGTCAGATGACTCGGCAGGTTACGCGCATCGATCGACACGGCCACCAGCGGTTGCGCCAGCTCAGTATGAATCAGCGCACGTTCGGCCAGTTCCGGCAGCAAGCCTGCGGGCAGGTTGTCGATGCAGTAATAGCCGTTGTCCTCAAGGACATCCAGAGCCGTACTTTTACCCGAGCCGGAGCGGCCGCTGACGATGATCAAACGCATGATTAATGCCCGTTCTGCTCGCTCAGGACGACCTGATACAAGGCTTCGCTACTCGGTGCGCTACGCAGCTTTTCGCGCACTTCCTTACGATCCAGCATGCTGGCGATCTGACGTAGCAACTCCAGATGCGCATCGGTGGCGGCTTCCGGGACCAGCAATACGAACAGCAGGTCAACCGGCGCACCGTCGATGGCGTCGAAATCAATAGGTGCTTCAAGGTGCATCAGCGCACTGATAGGCGCTTCGCAACCCTTGAGACGGCAGTGAGGAATGGCGATGCCGTTGCCAAAACCGGTGGAACCGAGTTTTTCACGGGCAATCAACGCCTCGAAGACATCTTGCATCTCCAGAGCCGGCACTTCGCGGGCGATCAGGTTGGCAATTTGTTCGAGGGCTTTCTTTTTACTGCCACCCGGCACGTTCACGAGGGAACGGCCGGGGGTCAGGATACTTTCAAGTCGGATCATGGAATGGGGGGTTATCGACCGGTCGCGCCCTGGAGCAGGCTCTGGGTCTTTTCCTTATGCTTTTTGAGTTGTTTATCCAGCTTGTCGGTCAAGGCGTCGATCGCGGCATACATATCGGTATGTTCTGCGTTGGCGACCACTTCACTGCCGGGGATATGCAAGGTGGCTTCGATTTTCTGCTTAAGCTTTTCGACGCACATCGTGACTTGCACGTTGGTGATCTTGTCGAAATGGCGCTCTAATCGTTGAAGTTTCTCATTGATGTAGTCGCGCAGAGGTTCGGTCACTTCCAGTTGGTGTCCACTGATGTTGACTTGCATACAGCTTCTCCTTCGTTGCCAGTGCATAAAGCGGCAGGCTGGATAGCCTGCCACTGGAACGCTGTAACGTGGCTTACATCAACCGCTTGCGTTCGCTCGAAGGCGCGATCCCGAGGGATTCGCGGTACTTGGCGACGGTGCGGCGAGCCACCTGAATGCCTTGTGCCTCCAGTAAACCAGCGATCTTGCTGTCACTCAACGGCTTTTTCTGATTTTCCGCGGCAACCAGTTTTTTGATGATCGCGCGGATCGCCGTGGACGAGCATTCGCCGCCTTCGGAGGTGCTGACGTGGCTGGAGAAAAAGTATTTCAGTTCATAAATACCGCGTGGGGTATGCATGAATTTTTGCGTGGTCACCCGGGAAATTGTCGATTCGTGCATGCCGACCGCCTCAGCGATATCGTGCAGGACCAACGGCTTCATGGCTTCGTCGCCGTACTCCAGAAAACCGCGCTGATGCTCGACGATCTGGGTGGCTACTTTCATCAGGGTTTCGTTGCGGCTCTGCAGGCTCTTGATGAACCAGCGAGCTTCCTGCAACTGATTGCGCATGAAGGTGTTGTCGGCGCTGGTGTCGGCACGACGGACGAAACCGGCGTACTGGGCGTTGACGCGCAGGCGTGGCACCGACTCCTGATTGAGCTCGACCAGCCAGCGTTCGTTATCCTTGCGTACGATAACGTCAGGGACGACGTACTCGGCTTCGGTGGATTCGATTTGCGAACCCGGGCGTGGATTAAGGCTCTGCACCAACTCGATGACCTGGCGCAGCTCGTCTTCCTTGAGCTTCATGCGGCGCATCAACTGGCTGTAGTCGCGGCCGCCGAGCAGGTCAATGTAGTCGGTGACCAGACGTTTCGCTTCCGCCAGCCACGGGGTCTTGGCAGGCAACTGGCGCAATTGCAGCAGCAGGCATTCGCCGAGGTTGCGGGCGCCGATACCGGCTGGTTCAAATTGTTGAATGCGGTGCAGGACGGCTTCGATTTCGTCCAGTTCGATGTCCAGTTCCGGGTCGAACGCCTCGAGGATCTCTTCGAGAGTTTCGTCGAGGTAGCCCTGATTGTTGATGCAGTCGATCAGGGTGACCGCGATCAGGCGATCGGTGTCGGACATCGGTGCAAGGTTCAGTTGCCACAGCAGGTGGCTTTGCAAGCTCTCGCCGGCGGAAGTGCGGGTGGTGAAGTCCCACTCGTCATCATCGCTGCTGGGCAGGCTGCTGGCACTGGTCTGGTAGACGTCCTCCCAGGCGGTGTCGACCGGAAGTTCGTTGGGAATACGCTCGTTCCATTCGCCGTCCTCGAGATTGTCGACCGTCGGGGCGGTTTCCTGATAGGAGGGTTCCTGGATCTCGGTGTTGGGCTTCTGTTCGGCGTTGTCGGCCATGGGGTCGGAATTGTCGAAGTCTTCGCCTTCTTCCTGGCGTTCGAGCATCGGATTGGATTCCAGCGCCTCCTGGATTTCCTGTTGCAGATCCAGGGTCGACAATTGGAGCAGACGGATGGCCTGTTGCAGCTGCGGTGTCATCGTCAGCTGCTGGCCCATTCTCAAGACTAGCGATGGTTTCATGGCAGGGGCTTAACACCTTATTCGCCGGCGCTATGCGCCATCCACTACAGGGCGCCGAAGCGCCAAACTTAAGCAAATTATATGCCTGAAACTGAAGTGTTTGCCTAGAGCGCTGTAACAATTAAAGCGTATTAAATCCTGCTTGAATCGATACAGCGCCCGGGCGGCGCACCGGGCACTGTTGCGCTTACAGGCGGAACTCGTGGCCCAGATACACTTCCTTGACCAGATCGTTGGCCAGGATGGTTTCTGCATCGCCCTCGGCAATCAACTGACCGTCGTTGACGATGTAAGCGGTTTCGCAGATGTCCAGCGTCTCACGGACGTTGTGGTCGGTGATCAGTACACCGATGCCCTTGGCCTTGAGGTGGTGGATGATCTGCTTGATATCGCCGACCGAGATCGGATCGACACCGGCGAACGGTTCGTCGAGCAGGATGAATTTCGGTGCCGTTGCCAGCGCGCGAGCGATCTCCACCCGGCGGCGTTCACCACCGGACAGGCTCATGCCGAGGTTGTCGCGGATGTGACTGATGTGGAATTCCTGCAGCAGGCTTTCCAGCTCTTTGCGACGGCCGGCCTTGTCGAGCTCCTGGCGGGTCTCGAGTATGGCCATGATGTTGTCGGCCACCGACAGTTTGCGGAAGATCGACGCTTCTTGCGGCAGATAGCCGATCCCGGCCTTGGCACGACCGTGCATCGGCTGGTGGCTGACGTCCAGATCATCGATCAGCACGCGGCCCTGATCGGCCTGTACCAGGCCGACGATCATGTAGAAGCAGGTCGTCTTGCCGGCGCCGTTCGGGCCGAGCAGGCCGACGATCTGGCCGCTGTCGATCGACAGGCTGACATCACGCACGACCTGGCGGCTTTTATAGGCCTTGGCCAGGTGCTGAGCTTTCAGAGTTGCCATTACTGGGTTTTCTCGTCGGTTTTCTTCTTCGGCTGGATCACCATATCGATGCGCGGACGCGCTTCGGTGACCTTGCTGCCGGTAGCGCGACCGGCGCTGGCCAGTTTCTTCACGGTGTCATAGACGATTTTCTCGCCTTGCGTCGTGTTGTTGTCCTTGTCGACCACCTTGGCCTTGTCGATCAGCACGACGCGGTTTTGCGCAGCGTGGTACTGGATCGTTACGCCCCAGCCCTGTACAGGCTTGGCATCACCTTGAGTCTGCAGCTGTTCGAAGTAGGCGAGGTTGCCCACCGACGTCACGACGTCGATATCGCCAGCCGGCGTACGGGTGATGGTCACCGTGTTGCCTTTAACGATCATCGAACCCTGGGTAATGATCACATCACCTTTATAGGTGGCGATGCCGTTCTTGTCATCCAGTTGGGCGTCGTCGGCCTGAATGCGGATAGGTTGCTGCTGATCGTTCGGCAGAGCCCAGGCGCTCACGCTTCCCAGTGCTGCGCCCAGACTGAGCAAAATAGGGAGGGTTTTAACGAGCCTCATACTGTCCTCTTACGTTCGATTGCAGGTGTATCCTGCTTTCCTTCAGGTACGCTTTCATTCCGACGCCAGTCGATACACCGCCAGCACCCTCGATTCTAACGGGTTGCTCGGTCTGCGCATATTCTTGCTGCGGGAACACGGTCATGCGGGTGCTGGTGATCAGAGTGCCGCGTTTTTTCTCATCGGTGCGCTGTACGCGTACCGAATCGATCAGTTCAACTTCGGTACCGCCCGAGTTCACTTCGCCGCGTTCGCTGGTCACGTGCCAAGGGAAGTCGGTGCCGCGATACATGTTCAGGTCCGGCTTTGTGACCAGGGTGACATCGGTAGCCTTGACGTGCTCGGCCTTGTCGGAAGTCATTTCGTACTGCACTTTGCCGTCCGGCAAATATTGCAGGGTATGCGTGTTGGTTGCATACCAGTCGATAGGTGTTTCGACCGAGGTGACCGGTGGCTTGTCGAGGAAGCGTTCCGGGCTGATGTTCCAGTAGCCAACCGCGGCGAATATCGCCGCGATGCAGCCGAACAGCAGGAAGTTGCGAAATTTTTTGCTGAACATGGTTTGGCTCACAGGTACGCGGCATTGGCCGCATCAAGGCGGCCCTGGGCGCGCAGGATCAATTCGCAGAATTCGCGGGCGGCACCTTCGCCACCACGGGCTCGGGTTACACCATGGGCGTGTTCGCGGACGAAATCGGCAGCGTTGGCCACCGCCATGCCCAGGCCAACGCGGCGGATCACCGGCAGGTCGGGCAGGTCATCGCCCAGATAGGCGACCTCTTCGTAGCTTAGGCCCAGTTGCTCAAGAAGACCGTCGAGAACAACCAATTTGTCTTCACGGCCCTGAAACAGGTGGGGAATCCCCAGATTTTTCGCTCGACGCTCGACCACCGGGGTCTTGCGGCCGCTGATGATAGCGGTCTGCACGCCAGCGTTCATCAGCATTTTGATGCCTTGTCCGTCGAGGGTATTGAAGGTCTTGAATTCGCTGCCGTCTTCAAGGAAATACAGGCGCCCGTCGGTGAGGACGCCGTCGACGTCGAAAACCGCCAGTTTGATCGCTTTGCCGCGTTGCAGCAGATCGTTACTCATTACATGACTCCTGCGCGCAGCAGATCGGAGAGGTTGAAGGCGCCGACCGGGCGATCCTCTTCGTCCACAACAACCAGTGCGTTGATTCGGTGATCTTCCATGATTTTCAGGGCTTCGGCGGCCAGCATCTCTGGCCGTGCAGTCTTGCCGTGGGCCGTCATTACCTGGTCGATGGTGGCGCTGCGAATGTCGATACTGCGATCCAGCGTGCGGCGCAAGTCGCCGTCAGTGAAGATTCCAGCCAGTTTACCGTCAGTTTCAAGGATGACGGTCATGCCCAGACCTTTACGAGTCATTTCCATCAATGCGTCTTTGAGCAACGTGCCGCGTTGTACTTGCGGCAATTCCTGCCCGGCGTGCATGACGTTTTCCACCTTCAGCAACAGGCGACGACCAAGAGCACCACCCGGGTGTGAGAACGCGAAATCTTCGGCGGTGAAACCGCGTGCTTCCAGCAGTGCTACAGCCAGCGCGTCACCCATGACCAGCGCTGCGGTGGTCGAGGAGGTCGGGGCCAGGTTAAGCGGACAGGCTTCATGCTCGACGTGAACGTTGAGATTGACCTCGGCAGCCTTGGCCAGCGGCGATTGCGGGTTGCCGGTGACGCTGATGAGCTGGATGCCCAGGCGTTTGATCAGCGGCAGCAGGGTAACGATTTCATTGGTCGAGCCGGAGTTCGACAGGGCCAGGATCACGTCGTCGCGGGTGATCATGCCCATGTCGCCATGGCTGGCCTCGGCCGGGTGCACGAAAAATGCCGGGGTGCCGGTGCTGGCCAGGGTCGCGGCAATCTTGTTGCCGATGTGCCCGGATTTTCCCATGCCGACCACGACTACACGGCCTTTACTGGCCAGAATCATCTCGCAAGCGCGTACGAAATCGGCGTCGATATGGGGCAACAAGCCTTGTACGGCTTCCACTTCGAGTTGGATGGTGCGTTGTGCCGATTGAATCAGGTCGCTGGATTGGCTCATGTCAGAAATCGTATAGCCCGATGAAAAGGCGGCGATTATAGCGGTTATGTTGCAAAGCCTCACGCAAGTTCGTCGTGCTTTGTCATTCCTCGTTACCAAAACCCGGCAAAACAGCCTCCAAGCCTGTCATATCGCCGAACACAGGGCGGTACAAGCCTTGGGCGCGCAGCCTTTGCAGTGATATAGTTCGCCGCCAGTTCGGCCTGCCCGGGATGTACGTACTTTTTAAGTAAAGACAGGCGTCCGAGTGAGAGGCTGCATCGCAAGGAGTTTAGATGAGTGCCGATAACGCCTACGCGGTCGAGCTGAAGGGAGTCTCCTTCAAGCGCGGTGCGCGCAGCATTTTCAATAACGTCGATATTCGCATCCCGCGCGGCAAGGTCACCGGCATCATGGGACCTTCCGGGTGTGGCAAGACCACGCTGCTGCGATTGATGGGCGCACAATTGCGTCCTGCCAGCGGCGAAGTCTGGGTCAACGGCCAGAACCTGCCTGCGCTTTCGCGCAGCGATCTGTTCGATGCGCGAAAGCACATGGGTGTGCTGTTTCAAAGCGGCGCGCTGTTCACCGATCTCGACGTGTTCGAGAACGTGGCTTTCCCTCTGCGTGTTCATACCGATTTGCCGGAAGAAATGATCCGCGACATCGTCCTGCTCAAATTGCAGGCGGTCGGTCTGCGCGGTGCCATCGAGTTGATGCCGGATGAGCTGTCCGGTGGCATGAAGCGCCGTGTCGCACTGGCGCGGGCGATTGCGCTCGATCCGCAGATCCTCATGTACGACGAACCGTTCGTCGGCCAGGACCCGATCGCCATGGGCGTGCTGGTCCGTCTGATCCGTCTGCTCAACGATGCGCTGGGGATCACCAGTATCGTGGTGTCCCACGATCTGGCTGAAACCGCGAGCATCGCCGACTACATCTATGTTGTTGGTGATGGTCAGGTGCTTGGGCAGGGTACGCCGGACGAGTTGATGAATTCGGACGAGCCGCGTATCCGTCAGTTCATGACCGGCGATCCCGATGGCCCGGTGCCGTACCATTTTCCAGCGACGGATTACCGCGCAGATCTTCTGGGGAAGCGCTGATGCGCAGAATTTCATTAATAGAGCGCGTGCGCCGGTTCGGCGAGGCGGCGATCGACGCCGTTGCGGTGTTCGGTCGTGCGACGCTGTTTCTGTTTCATGCCCTGCTGGGGCGTGGCGGGATCAGCGGTGGCTTCGGCCTGCTGGTCAAGCAACTGCATTCGGTCGGCGTGATGTCGCTGGTGATCATCGTCGTCTCCGGGATATTCATCGGCATGGTGCTGGCGCTGCAGGGCTTCAGCATTCTGTCGAGCTACGGTTCGGAACAGGCCGTAGGGCAGATGGTCGCACTGACCCTCTTGCGTGAACTGGGTCCGGTGGTGACGGCACTGTTGTTCGCCGGTCGTGCCGGTTCTGCACTGACTGCCGAGATCGGCAACATGAAGTCCACCGAACAGCTTTCCAGTCTGGAAATGATCGGCGTCGATCCGCTCAAGTACATCATTGCCCCGCGCCTCTGGGCCGGTTTCATTTCCCTGCCGGTGCTGGCGATGATTTTCAGCGTGGTCGGGATTTGGGGCGGTTCGTGGGTGGCTGTCGACTGGCTGGGTGTGTATGAAGGCTCTTATTGGGCGAACATGCAGAACAGCGTGAATTTCACCAGTGACGTGCTCAATGGCGTGATTAAAAGTATCGTTTTTGCCTTTGTAGTGACCTGGATCGCCGTATTCCAAGGCTACGACTGTGAGCCCACTTCCGAGGGAATCAGCCGTGCCACTACCAAGACCGTGGTGTTTGCCTCTCTGGCAGTGCTCGGCCTGGACTTTATTCTGACCGCTTTGATGTTTGGAGATTTCTGATGCAAAACCGCACCCTGGAAATCGGTGTCGGCCTGTTCCTGCTGGCAGGGATCCTGGCTTTGTTGCTGCTTGCTTTGCGGGTCAGTGGTCTGTCTCCGACTTCGACCACCGACACCTATAAACTTTATGCCTACTTTGACAATATTGCCGGTTTGACGGTCAGAGCCAAAGTGACCATGGCCGGTGTAACTATCGGCAAGGTCACGGCGATCGATCTGGATCGCGACAGCTTCACCGGTCGGGTCACTCTGCAAGTGGATAAAAAGGTCGACAATCTTCCGACCGACTCCACAGCGTCTATCCTGACCGCTGGTCTGCTGGGCGAGAAGTACATCGGTATCAGCGTCGGCGGGGAAGACAAACCGTTAAAGGATGGTGGAACCATCCATGACACGCAGTCGTCACTGGTACTGGAAGATCTTATCGGTAAATTCCTGCTCAATACCGTTAGCAAAGACGCCAAATGAGGAGCTTTTGAATGATTTCTACCTTGCGACGTGGCCTGTTGGTGTTGCTCGCGGCATTGCCACTGATGGCTAACGCTGCGCCTGGGCAATCCGCGCATGAACTGGTGCAGGACACTACCACCCGACTGCTGGCCGACCTGGCTGCCAACAAAGAGAAATACAAGCAGGATCCGACTGATTTCTACGCGGCGCTCAACAGCATCGTCGGGCCAGTGGTGGACGCCGAAGGCATTTCCAAGAGCATCATGACGGTCAAGTATTCGCGCAAGGCCACGCCGGCGCAGATGCAGACCTTCCAGGAAAACTTCAAGAAAGGCCTGTTCCAGTTCTACGGCAACGCTCTGCTTGAGTACAACAACCAGGGCATTACCGTTGACCCTGCCAAGGACGAATCGGGTGACCGCACCAGCGTCAACATGACCGTCAAGGGCAGCAGCGGCGCAATCTATCCTGTGCAGTACACGCTGGAGAAGATCAACGGCGAGTGGAAGCTGCGCAACGTGATCATCAACGGCATCAATATCGGCAAACTGTTCCGTGATCAGTTCGCCGACGCGATGCAGCGCAATGGCAACGATCTGGACAAGACCATCAATGGTTGGGCCGGTGAAGTGGCCAAGGCCAAAGAAGCCACCGAGAAACCCGCGCAATGAGTGAGGCCGCAGTTCGTATGAGTGATGTCGACGAGCTTCTGCTCAGCGGAGTGCTGGACTATCGCACCGGTGCCGACCTGCGCAAGCAAGGCCAGACGCTGATCAAGTCCAGCAAGGCTGCTTCGCTGGTGATCGATTGCTCGGCGGTGAAGAAGTCCAGCAGCGTCGGCTTGTCGTTGCTGCTGTGCTTCATGCGCGATGCGAATGCGGCCGGCAAGGCTGTCAGCATCCGTGCGATGCCCGAAGACATGCGCGAAATTGCTCAGGTCAGTGAACTGACCGAACTGTTGGCGCACCCCTGAACCCACATCTATAAAGAAGCCCCCCGTCAGAGTCCTGCCATGCGGGGTTCGCAGGCGCGGGGCTTTTTTGTATGATGTCCGACCCGTGCGCACAGGGCGCCGATTGAGGTTGAGCATGCAGGCCGTAGAAGTGAAGAGCTTCCTTGAAGGAAAGCTGCCCGGAACGTTGGTAGAAGTTGAGGGCGAAGGCTGCAATTTCCAGCTGAACGTGATTAGCGATGAACTGGCGGCGTTGAGCCCGGTGAAGCGTCAGCAGCAGGTCTATGCCCATTTGAACCCATGGATCACCGATGGCAGCATCCATGCGGTCACTATGAAATTTTTCAGCAGCGCGGCCTGGGCCGAGCGCACCTGAGCCTAAGGGCGTCGAGATTCTTATGGATAAATTGATTATTACCGGTGGCGCTCGTCTTGATGGCGAGATCCGCATTTCCGGCGCAAAAAACTCCGCCCTGCCGATACTGGCCGCCACCCTGCTGTGCGATGGCCCGGTGACCGTTGGCAACCTGCCGCACCTGCACGACATCACCACCATGATCGAGCTGTTCGGTCGCATGGGCATCGAGCCGGTGATCGACGAGAAACTCAGCGTCGAAATCGATCCACGCACCATCAAGACCCTGATCGCGCCGTACGAACTGGTGAAAACCATGCGTGCGTCGATCCTGGTTCTGGGTCCGATGGTTGCCCGTTTCGGTGAAGCCGAAGTCGCCCTGCCTGGCGGTTGCGCCATCGGTTCGCGTCCGGTTGACCTGCACATCCGTGGCCTCGAAGCCATGGGCGCGGTGATCGACGTTGAAGGCGGCTACATCAAGGCCAAGGCGCCTGAAGGTGGCCTGCGTGGTGCGCACTTCTTCTTCGACACCGTCAGCGTGACCGGTACCGAGAACATCATGATGGCCGCTGCTCTGGCCAAGGGCCGCAGCGTGTTGCAGAACGCCGCTCGCGAACCTGAAGTGGTTGACCTGGCGAACTTCCTCAACGCCATGGGCGCCAAGGTTTCCGGCGCTGGCACCGACACCATCACCATCGATGGCGTCGAGCGTCTGGGTTCGGCTTTCTATAAGGTCATGCCTGACCGTATCGAAACCGGCACCTACCTCGTTGCCGCTGCCGTGACCGGTGGTCGCGTCAAGGTCAAGGACACCGATCCGACCATCCTCGAAGCCGTTCTGGAAAAACTCCGTGAAGCCGGCGCAGAAATCACCTGTGGTGAAGACTGGATCGAGCTGAACATGCACGGCAAGCGCCCGAAAGCGGTCAACGTGCGCACTGCACCGTACCCTGCTTTCCCGACTGACATGCAAGCGCAGTTCATCTCGCTCAACGCCATTGCCGAAGGCACGGGTGCGGTGATCGAGACGATCTTCGAAAACCGTTTCATGCACGTGTACGAACTGCACCGTATGGGCGCCAAGATTCAGGTCGAAGGCAACACTGCCATCGTTACCGGTACTGAAGTCCTCAAAGGTGCGCCAGTCATGGCCACCGACTTGCGTGCTTCGGCCAGCCTGGTGATCTCGGCTCTGGTTGCCGAAGGCGATACGCTGATCGACCGCATCTACCACATCGACCGTGGTTACGAGTGCATCGAAGAAAAACTGCAGATGCTGGGCGCCAAGATCCGTCGCGTTCCGGGCTGATTGCTGCATTGGGACACAGGGACGTGTCCACTGATTTTAAGAGTCGAGCCGGTTTCCGGCTCGATGTGTGTCCGGCGCCGATTGCGACCGGACATGAGTACCTTGATAAGGACTGACGTTTCCCATGTTGACCATCGCACTGTCCAAGGGCCGCATCCTTGACGACACTCTGCCGCTTCTTGCCGAAGCGGGCATCGTGCCGACCGAGAATCCGGACAAGAGCCGCAAGCTGATCATCCCCACGACGCAGGACGACGTTCGTCTGCTGATCGTGCGCGCCACTGATGTGCCGACTTATGTCGAACATGGCGCGGCTGACCTCGGCGTTGCCGGTAAAGACGTGTTGATGGAATACACCGGTCAGGGTCTGTACGAGCCACTGGATCTGCAGATCGCTCAGTGCAAGTTGATGACTGCCGGCAAGATCGGCGCGCCTGAGCCCAAGGGCCGTCTGCGTGTGGCGACCAAATTTGTCAACGTTGCCAAGCGTTACTACGCCGAGCAGGGCCGTCAGGTCGACATCATCAAGCTCTACGGTTCGATGGAACTGGCGCCGCTGATCGGTCTCGCTGACAAGATCATCGACGTGGTCGACACCGGCAACACCCTGCGCGCCAACGGCCTGGAACCTCAGGAACTGATCGCCACGATCAGCTCGCGCCTGGTGGTCAACAAGGCTTCGATGAAAATGCAACACGCCCGAATCCAGGCGTTGATCGATACCCTGCGCAACGCAGTGGAATCGCGACACCGCGGCTGATTTACCTGCGCGACCCCAGGTCGCGCCGTCTATCCGCCTCATAGCCAGAATTCTCAGGTGCCTAAGCGGATCGAATGATAGTTTCGGGCGCCTGAGTTTTTTGCCATTCCTATGAGGCTCTCGCTATGACCGCAACGACTGCAATTCGCCGACTCAACGCTGCTGACCCGGATTTCGCGCATCATCTGGATCATCTGCTGAGCTGGGAAAGTGTGTCTGACGACTCGGTCAATCAGCGTGTGCTGGACATCATCAAGGCTGTGCGCGAACGTGGTGACGCGGCGCTGGTCGAGTTCACCCAGAAGTTCGACGGCCTCGAAGTCGCGTCGATGGCTGACCTGATCCTGCCGCGCGAGCGTCTGGAACTGGCGCTGACGCGCATCACTGTGCAGCAGCGCGAAGCACTGGAAAAAGCGGCGGCCCGCGTGCGCAGCTACCACGAAAAACAGAAACAGGATTCCTGGAGCTACACCGAAGCCGACGGCACGGTACTCGGCCAAAAGGTCACACCGCTGGATCGTGCCGGCCTGTACGTGCCGGGCGGCAAGGCGTCGTATCCGTCGTCGGTGTTGATGAACGCGATTCCGGCCAAGGTCGCTGGCGTGACCGAAGTGGTCATGGTCGTGCCGACCCCGCGTGGTGAGATCAACGAGCTTGTGCTGGCGGCGGCGTGCATCGCTGGCGTTGACCGCGTGTTCACCATCGGCGGCGCGCAAGCCGTTGCCGCGTTGGCCTACGGCACCGAAAGCGTGCCGAAAGTAGACAAGGTGGTTGGCCCGGGCAACATCTACGTCGCCACCGCCAAGCGCCACGTATTCGGTCAGGTCGGCATCGACATGATCGCCGGCCCTTCGGAAATCCTCGTGGTGTGCGACGGCCAGACCGATCCGGACTGGATCGCCATGGACCTGTTCTCGCAAGCCGAGCACGACGAAGATGCGCAGGCGATTCTGGTCAGCCCGGACGCCGAGTTCCTCGACAAGGTCGCCGCGAGCATCGACAAACTGCTGCCGACCATGGACCGTGCGACCATCATCGAAACCTCGATCAATGGCCGTGGCGCACTGATTCACGTGAAGGACATGGCCCAAGCCATCGAAGTCGCCAACCGCATCGCCCCGGAACACCTGGAGTTATCGGTCGCTGACCCGCAAGCCTGGCTGCCGCTGATCCGCCACGCCGGTGCGATCTTCATGGGCCGTCACACCTCCGAAGCGCTGGGCGACTACTGCGCAGGCCCGAACCACGTGCTGCCGACCTCCGGCACCGCGCGCTTCTCTTCGCCGCTGGGCGTGTACGACTTCCAGAAACGTTCGTCGATCATCTTCTGCTCCGAGGCTGGTGCTTCCGAGCTGGGCAAAACGGCATCGGTGCTGGCCCGTGGCGAATCGCTGAGCGCCCATGCACGCAGCGCCGAATACCGCATCAAAGACGAAGACTTTCTACAAGGGCAGGGGAACTGAGCGATGAGTAAATTCTGGAGCCCGTTCGTCAAGGATCTGGTGCCGTACGTGCCGGGCGAACAGCCGAAGCTGACCAAACTGGTCAAGCTCAACACCAACGAAAACCCGTACGGCCCGTCGCCAAAAGCCTTGGCAGCGATGCAGGTTGAACTGAATGACAACCTGCGTCTGTACCCGGACCCGAACAGCGACCTGCTGAAAACTGCCGTCGCCAAATACTACGGTGTGCAGAGCAATCAGGTGTTCCTCGGCAACGGTTCGGATGAAGTGCTTGCGCACATTTTTCACGGCTTGCTGCAACACGATAAGCCGCTGTTGTTCCCGGACATCAGCTACAGCTTCTATCCGGTGTATTGCGGTTTGTACGGCATCGAGTTTGATGCGGTCCCGCTGGATGCGCAGTTCCAGATCGACCCGGCAGACTACGCCAAGCCGAATGGCGGGATCATTTTCCCGAATCCGAACGCACCCACCGGTTGCCTGCTGGCGCTGGACGCGGTTGAGCAGATCCTCAAGGCCAGCCCGGATTCGGTGGTGGTGGTAGACGAGGCGTACATCGACTTCGGTGGCGAAACGGCGATCAGTCTGGTGGATCGTTATCCGAACCTGCTGGTGACGCAGACCCTGTCCAAGTCGCGCTCGCTGGCGGGCCTGCGTGTGGGCTTTGCGGTGGGGCATCCGGACCTGATCGAGGCACTGGAGCGGATCAAGAACAGCTTCAACTCATATCCGCTGGATCGTCTGGCGATTGTCGGCGCGGCGGCGGCGTTCGAGGATCGCGAGCATTTCGACAAGACCTGCCGACTGGTGATCGAGAGCCGTGAGTGGGTGATTGCGCAATTGCAGACCAAGGGTTTTGAAGTATTGCCTTCGGCGGCGAACTTCATTTTCGCGAGGCATCCGCAGCATGATGCGGCGCGGCTGGCGGCTAAATTGCGCGAGCAGGGCGTAATCGTGCGGCACTTCAAGCAGGAGCGGATTGCGCAGTTCCTGCGGATTTCGATTGGCACGCCGGAGCAGAATCAGGCGTTGATCGATGGGCTTGGCGACCTCTAAAAGCAAGAGCCCCTCACCCTAACCCTCTCCCAGAGGGAGAGGGGACTGATTGGGGGATATTGCAGAGCTTCGTCGACGTGAAAGTGCTGTACCGAATCCATAATCGACTCGGTCTTTCAGGTCGACGTACTTCGCAAGACAACTCGGTCGGCTCCCTCTCCCTCCGGGAGAGGGCTGGGCGGGCGGCGTTTCCGATGAGGGTGTGCTTTTATTCGTGATGCGGCTCGCCAAGGAAAGTCAGTGAGGTAAACAGCCCACGACTATCCACATCCGCGCTGCCCTTCACCGGCACCTCAACCTGCGCCGCAATCACATTCAACCCTTCATTCCTCACCAGCACCTGCGCCCGACCCTCCTTGTCAGTCTCGGTGCTCAACGTGTTCGGCGCACTGCGATAGTCGCCAATCAACTTCACCCCAGCCGCCGGTTTGCCATCGAGCAACACCCGCACCGGCAATGACTTGCCCGGCCCAACCGTCAGCGGATCAACCTCCGGCAGAATCAACAATTTGATCTGATCCAGCTTCGGCAACTTCGCCCCCGGCTGATAAATCGCCAGGCTGTATTTGAACGTCTCCGTCGCCTCGATAGCTCCAGGCACTTTGCTGCGACCTTGGTTGATCCACTTCTTGTCAGCTGTCTGCGACCACATGCCGTTGTTCAGCGCTACGGCCAGGACTGCCGGAGCTTTCAGTGGTTTCAGTCGTGCGTGATCCGTCAGGCGCTCGACGCTCACCGGAATCATCTTGCCGCCCGCGTCATAAGCCCAGGCGCCGCTGATCTTTTGTGCCTTGAACGCGTTGTCTTCGGCGCCATGGCCATAAACCACTTCGATATTGCCGCGCCGTTGTTCGGTCCACAGGCCATGGGCCGAGACTTCGCCTACGAACAGCGCGGCGATCAGCACAAAGGTTTTGCCGAATTGCATGGTGACGTCCTTTTACAGGTTGAGTGTCAGGCTGACGGTGAAGTTGCGCGGTTCGCCGGGGTTGACCCAGTAGTTGCTGTAGGAGCGCTCGTAATACTTCTCGTCGAAGAGGTTGTTCAGGTTCAGGCCGACAGTGACGTTGTCGCTGGCCTTGTAATGCGCGAGCAGGTCGACGGTCTGGTAGGCCGGCAATTCGAAGTCGCTGCCGGATTCTCCGGAGCGGTCGCCGACATAAGTGAACGCTGCGCCGACGTCCGAGCCGCGCAAATGGCCATCCTGGAACTCATAAACCCCGAGCAGACTGCCGCTGCGTTTGGCCACGCCGAGGATGCGACTGCCGGTGGGAATTGCCGCGTCGCCCTTGGTCACTTCTGCGTCAATGTAGGCAAAGGCACCAATGACTCGTACAGCGTCGGTGACCTGTCCGGTGACTTGCAGATCGAAACCACGACTGCGCGCCTTGCCCATGGCGCGGCTGGTGTCGGTGCCAGGATCAAGGGCGAGGACGTTTTCCTTGTCGATGTGGAAGAAGGCGAGGGTGCTACTCAGGCGTTCGTCAAACAACTCGTTCTTGATCCCGACTTCGTAGCCGACGCCTTCTTCCGGGTCGAAGGATTTTCCGGAGGCGTCGAGGCCGTTGTTCGGTTTGAAAGAGGTCGAGGCATTGGCGAACAGGCCGGTGTTCGGCGTCAGTTGGTAGAGCAGGCCGGCGCGCTGGGTGAGGGCGTCATGGCGCTGACTGCTCTTGGCGTTACGGCTGTGATCGTCGATGCGCTGGTCGAAATGTTCGAAACGTGCGCCGATCATTCCGCGCAATTTGTCGGTGAAGATGATCTGATCCTGCAGGTTCAGTGCATGACTTTCGACGTGTTCGAAAAAATCGCTGCCCGAGCGTGCGCCGTTGGGTTTTGGCTTGCCGTAGATCGGCTTATAGATGTCGATGGCGTACGGGCCGCCAGCAATCGTGGTGACGCGCTCGTTCTTGCGGAAGTTTTCATACTCGGTGCCGATCAGCAGTTCATGCTGCCAAGGACCGAGGTCGAACAGACCGCGCAATTCCAGTTGGGTGATGCTGTCGTGCCAACTTGTATCGCGTTCGCGCAAGCGACGGTTGACCGTGTGGCCGTCGGCGTTCAGCGCCCGTTGTTCCGAGGCGTCGCCCCAGAGTTTGCCTTCCTTGTAGTGGCTGGCCAGGCGCAGTTTCCAGCTGTCGTTGAGGTGATGTTCCAACGTGGCCTGAAGCAGATTGTTGTGGTTATCGATGTTGCCGTCGTTGGGTTCACCGAGAAACGTCGAGCGCGGCACGCCGCTCCATTTGTTGTTCGGCGCGACGATGCCGCGATCGAAGGTGGAGCTGTGACGGACGATCTCGCTTTCCACCAACAGCGACGTGTCCGGGTTCAATTGCCAACTGATCGAAGGCGCGACGAACACACGCTTGCTGTCGACGTGATCGCGAAAGCTGTTGTTATCTTCGACTGCGAGGTTGATCCGCGAAAGCACATCACCTTGTTCATCAAGTGGCGTGTTGACGTCCAGCGCGGTGCGATAGCGGTCCCAACTGCCGGCGCTGGTCTGTAGGGTGGTGAACGCTTCGGGCTGCGGTTTCTTGGTGACGATGTTTACCGTGCCGCCGGGATCGCCTCG
The DNA here is from genome assembly GCF_054790575.1 of Pseudomonas sp. MC6. Taxonomy (NCBI): domain Bacteria; kingdom Pseudomonadati; phylum Pseudomonadota; class Gammaproteobacteria; order Pseudomonadales; family Pseudomonadaceae; genus Pseudomonas; species Pseudomonas sp. MC6. Next base: position 4,004,087 of record NZ_CP186504.1, on the reverse strand, counting down.
GCCATACAAACTGGCGGCGGGCCCTTTGAGCACTTCGATGCGCTCGATGTTGGCCGCATCCGGTGTGCTCGGATAGCCGCGATTGGCGCTGAAGCCGTCCTTGTAGAACTCCGAGGTGGTGAAGCCGCGCACGCTGTATTCGTACAGCGTCAGGCCGCCGAAGTTGTTCTGCTTCGATACGCCACCGGCAAAATCCAGCGCGCGCTCGACACTGGTGCTGCCCAGATCTTTGAGCACGCTGGCGGGCACTACGCTGATCGCCTGCGGGATATCACGGATCGCGGTGTCGGTTTTGGTTGCACTGGATGAACGTGTGGCGCGATAGCCCTTGACCGGGCCGGTCGGCGATTCGTAGTCGGAGATGACGCTGATGGCGTCCAGTTCGAGGGGTTTGGATTCTTCGGCGAAGGCTGGGTCGACCAGCAGACCAAGGCTCAGGCCGAGCAGTGAGGCCTTTGTTCGAGACGACATGTTATGTTGTTCCAATTCTTAGAATTGAAACAATATAACATGCCTGTTGAGAATGTCTTTTATTCGCGTGCTTAGCGCGAAGAAAATTTTATTCTTCTTTTTCTTTCACCGGCGCCGGTGGCGGACGCAGGCCGATTTCAGCGGTGAGCTTGAGCTCTTTGCCGTTGCGCATCACCTGAATCGTCACTTTGTCAGTCGGTTTGATCCGCGCGACCTGGTTCATCGAACGACGGCCATCACCGGCTGGCTCGCCATCGATGCTCAGAATCACATCGCCCAATTGCAGGCCGGCCTTCTGTGCCGGGCCATCGCGGAAGATCCCCGCGACGACAATCCCCGGACGCCCGGACAAACCGAACGACTCGGCCAGTTCCTGGGTCAGCGGTTGCACTTCAATGCCCAGCCAGCCACGAATCACCTGACCGTGCTCAATGATCGACTTCATCACCTCCATCGCCAGTTTCACCGGGATCGCAAAGCCAATGCCCTGCGAACCGCCGGACTTGGAGAAAATCGCCGTGTTGATGCCGGTGAGGTTGCCGTTGGCATCGACCAGCGCGCCGCCGGAGTTACCCGGGTTGATCGCCGCGTCAGTCTGGATGAAGTCTTCGTAGTTGTTCAGGCCCAGCTGATTACGCCCGGTGGCGCTGATGATGCCCATGGTCACGGTCTGGCCAACGCCGAACGGGTTGCCGATGGCCAGCGCGACGTCGCCGATACGAATGTTGTCCGAGCGGCCGACGGTGATCGCCGGCAGGGTTTTCAGATCGATCTTCAACACCGCGAGGTCGGTTTCCGGATCGCTGCCGATGACGCGGGCGAGGGTTTCGCGGCCATCCTTCAGCGCCACGACGATTTGGTCGGCACCGCTGGTCACGTGGTTGTTGGTGAGAATGTAGCCTTCCGGGCTCATGATCACGCCGGAACCGAGGCTCGATTCCATGCGTTTCTGCTTCGGCGAGTTATCACCGAAGAAACGCCGGAACTGCGGATCTTCAAACAGTGGATGCGCCGGTTTGTTGATGACTTTGGTGGTGTAGAGGTTGACCACTGATGGCGCGGCGATGGTCACCGCGTCCGCATAGGACACCGGCCCCTGCTGCACGCTGGTGGTTTGCGGGGCCTGTTGCAGGTTGACGTCGAGGCTCGGCAGCCCGACCCACTGCGGGTAACGCTGAATAATCAACAGAGCGATAAGCACACCGGCCAACAACGGCCAGCCCATAAAACGCAGCGCCTTGAACATTAAGCACGTCCTGGAAGAGTTGCAGGCGGGGTCAGACCGCCCATAATGTCGCGCATTATACGAGGCCGCGCGTGCCTCTGAACGGGATATTTAGGAGTCTTTCATGGCCGTTGCCCTCAGCACCCTCGTCGAAGAAGCCGACCGTTACCTCGGCAGTGCGAAAATTGCCGATTATTGCCCGAACGGATTGCAGGTCGAGGGCCGTCCTCAGGTGATGCGTATCGTCAGTGGCGTCACGGCCAGCCAGGCGTTGCTGGACGCTGCCGTCGAGGCCGGGGCCGATCTGGTGCTGGTGCATCACGGTTATTTCTGGAAGGGCGAGAACCCTTGCGTCACTGGCATGAAGCAGCGTCGACTGAAGACGTTGCTCAAGCACGATATCAGTCTGCTCGCTTACCACTTGCCGCTGGATTTGCATCCCGATGTCGGCAATAACGTGCAACTGGCGCGTCAACTGGACATCACTGTGGAAGGCCCGCTGGACCCGGACAATCTCAAAATCGTTGGTCTGGTCGGGTCTTTGAAAGAACCGCTGACCGCTCGCGATTTCGCCCGCAAGGTGCAAGAAGTGATGGGTCGAGAACCTTTGCTGATTGAAGGCAATCCGATGATTCGCCGGGTTGGCTGGTGCACCGGCGGTGGTCAGGGCTATATCGATCAGGCCGTCGCGGCGGGCGTCGATCTGTATCTCAGCGGTGAAGCCTCCGAGCAGACCTTCCACAGCGCCCGCGAAAACGACATCAGCTTCATCGCCGCCGGCCACCACGCGACCGAGCGCTACGGCGTACAGGCGCTGGGCGACTACCTGGCGAAACGCTTTGCCGTCGAACACATCTTCATCGACTGCCCCAACCCGATCTGACGAACGCCACTCACCTGTGTAGGAGCTGCCGAAGGCTGCGATCCTTTGATCTTGTTTTTTAAAAGACCAGATCAAAGGATCGCAGCCTTCGGCAGCTCCTACAGGACCGTCATCGCCCAAACGAGTGGGCATATTCATATGCCCTTTCGATCTAGTTGGCGTCCTGATTAGAAGAGGTCGCTGTGCTAGGATTCCCCGCTCGAACACGGCCCGCTGGCCGTTCATAAGAAAGTTTTCGTGAGTAGCCATGGTCGACAAACTGACGCATCTGAAACAGCTGGAGGCGGAAAGCATCCACATCATCCGCGAGGTGGCCGCCGAGTTCGATAACCCGGTGATGCTGTACTCCATCGGTAAAGACTCCGCCGTGATGCTGCACCTGGCACGCAAGGCGTTCTTCCCGGGCAAACTGCCGTTTCCGGTGATGCACGTCGACACCCGCTGGAAATTCCAGGAAATGTACAAGTTCCGCGACAAGATGGTCGAAGAACTGGGCCTGGACCTGATCACCCACATCAACCCCGATGGCGTGGCGCAGAACATCAACCCGTTCACCCACGGCAGCGCCAAGCACACCGACATCATGAAAACCGAAGGCCTGAAGCAGGCACTCGACAAGCATGGTTTCGACGCAGCGTTCGGCGGCGCCCGTCGCGATGAAGAGAAATCCCGTGCCAAAGAGCGCGTGTACTCGTTCCGCGACAGCAAGCACCGCTGGGACCCGAAAAACCAGCGTCCAGAACTGTGGAACGTCTACAACGGCAAGGTCAACAAGGGCGAATCCATTCGCGTATTCCCTTTGTCAAACTGGACCGAACTGGACATCTGGCAGTACATCTACCTCGAAGGCATCCCGATTGTGCCGTTGTACTTCGCCGCCGAACGCGAAGTGATCGAGAAGAACGGCACGCTGATCATGATCGACGACGAGCGCATCCTTGAGCACCTGTCCGACGAAGACAAAGCGCGCATCGTCAAAAAGAAAGTGCGTTTCCGCACCCTTGGCTGCTACCCGTTGACGGGGGCCGTGGAGTCCGAGGCCGAAAGCCTGACGGACATCATCCAGGAAATGCTCCTGACGCGAACTTCCGAGCGCCAGGGCCGAGTCATCGACCACGATGGCGCAGGCTCGATGGAAGATAAAAAACGTCAAGGCTATTTCTAAGGGGCTGTCATGTCGCATGTTTCTGATTTGATCAGCGAGGACATCCTCGCCTACCTGGGCCAGCACGAACGTAAGGAACTGCTGCGCTTTTTGACCTGCGGTAACGTCGATGACGGCAAGAGCACCCTGATCGGGCGCTTGCTGCACGACTCGAAGATGATCTACGAAGATCACCTCGAAGCGATCACCCGCGACTCGAAGAAAGTCGGCACCACCGGTGACGATATCGATCTGGCATTACTGGTCGACGGTCTGCAGGCCGAGCGGGAGCAGGGCATCACCATCGATGTCGCCTACCGCTATTTCTCCACCGCCAAGCGCAAATTCATCATCGCTGACACGCCCGGCCATGAGCAGTACACCCGCAACATGGCCACCGGAGCGTCCACCTGTGACCTGGCGATCATTCTGGTCGACGCGCGTTACGGCGTGCAGACCCAGACCCGTCGCCACAGCTTCATCGCCTCCCTGTTGGGGATCAAACACATCGTCGTCGCCATCAACAAGATGGACTTGAAGGGCTTCGATGAAGGTGTGTTCGAGTCGATCAAGGCTGACTACCTGAAGTTCGCCGAAGGCTTGAAGATGAAGCCGACCAGCATGCACTTCGTGCCGATGTCTGCCCTAAAAGGCGACAACGTGGTGAACAAGTCCGAGCGCTCGCCTTGGTACAAAGGCCAGTCGTTGATGGAAATCCTCGAGACCGTGGAGGTCGCGGGCGATCGCAACTTCACCGATCTGCGTTTCCCGGTGCAGTACGTCAACCGTCCGAACCTGAACTTCCGTGGTTTCGCCGGCACGCTGGCCAGCGGCATCGTGCACAAGGGTGACGAAGTCGTGGTGCTGCCGTCGGGCAAAAGCAGCCGGGTGAAATCCATCGTCACTTTCGAAGGTGAGCTGGAACACGCCGGTCCAGGTCAGGCCGTAACGCTGACCATGGAAGACGAAATCGACATCTCCCGTGGTGACCTGCTGGTGCATGCCGACAACGTGCCGCCGGTCACCGACAGCTTCGAAGCGATGCTGGTGTGGATGGCTGAAGAGCCGATGCTGCCGGGCAAGAAATACGACATCAAACGCGCCACCAGTTACGTGCCGGGCTCGATTGCCAGCATCGTTAACAAGGTCGACGTGAACACGTTGGAAGAAGGCCCGGCGAGCGCGTTGCAGCTCAACGAAATCGGCAAGGTGAAGATTGCACTTGATGCGCCAATCGCCCTCGACGGTTACGAAAGCAATCGCACCACCGGCGCGTTCATCATCATCGACCGCTTGACCAACGGCACCGTTGGCGCCGGCATGATCGTCGCGCAGCCAGTGACGCATGGCACTGCCACGCACCACGGCAAACTGGCGCACGTGGCGACTGAAGAGCGTGCTCAGCGCTTCGGCCAGCAACCGGCGACCGTGCTGTTCAGCGGCCTGTCGGGCGCGGGCAAAAGTACACTGGCTTATGCGGTCGAGCGCAAGCTGTTCGACATGGGGCGTGCGGTGTTTGTGCTGGATGGCCAGAACTTGCGTCAGGACCTGAACAAAGGCCTGCCACAGGATCGCGCCGGTCGCACCGAGAATTGGCGTCGTGCCGCGCACGTCGCGCGTCAGTTCAACGAAGCAGGTCTGCTGACCCTGGCCTCGTTCGTCGCGCCAAGCGCTGAAGGGCGTGAGCAGGCGAAGGATCTGATCGGCAAGGATCGTCTGCTGACGGTCTACGTTCAGGCCTCGCCGGCCGTGTGCGCCGAGCGTGATCCGCAAGGTCTGTATGCCGCCGCTGGCGACAACATCCCGGGCGAATCCTTCCCGTACGATGTGCCGCTGAATGCCGATCTGGTGATCGACACGCAGACGCTGAGTCTGGAAGAAAGCGTCAAGCAAGTGCTGGATCTGCTGCGTCAGCGTGGCGCGATTTAAGCATTAGCTGCCAAATAAAAAGCCCGCCGATGAGTGATCATCGGCGGGCTTTTTTATTGGGGCCAACTCGGTCAATTGTAGGAGTGAGCCTGCTCGCGATAGCGGTGTGTCATTCAACATTGTTGGTGGCTGATCCACCGCTATCGCGAGCAGGCTCACTCCTACAGGGGGTTAGTGTTTGGCTGGATACTCGCGGTGCATCTGTTCGAGCAGCGCATCCTTGTCCAGCCACAGCTGGTTGATCCAGCCCTGAAACTGCAAACGATACTCGCCGTCCTGATCGTAGTTCTTGCCAATGAATTGCTGCGGAATCTTCAGCTCTTCAAAATGCACCACCACATCGCGCACATTACCGCAGAGCAAATCCCAGAACCCCGGACGCCCGGCCGGGTAGTGGATCGTCACGTTGACGATCGACTCCAGTTGCTCGCCCATCGCATCCAGAACAAACGCAATCCCGCCAGCCTTGGGCTTGAGCAGATATTTGAACGGCGATTGCTGCTGCGCATGTTTGCCTTCGGTAAACCGCGTGCCCTCGACGAAGTTGAAAATCCCCACCGGGTTATTACGAAACTTCGCGCAGGTTTTGCGCGTGGTTTCGAGGTCTTTGCCTTTCTTCTCCGGGTGCTTGGCGAGGTACGCCTTGGAGTAACGCTTCATGAACGGAAAGCCCAGCGCCCACCAGGCCAGACCGATTATCGGGACCCAGATCAGCTCCTGCTTGAGGAAGAATTTCAGCGGCTGAATCCGGCGGTTAAGCACGTATTGCAGCACCAGAATATCAACCCAGCTCTGGTGGTTGCTGGTGATCAGGTACGAGTGCTTGTAGTCGAGCCCTTGCAGACCGCTGATGTGCCAGCGCGTGCGCCGAACCAGGTTCATCCAGCCCTTGTTGTTGCTGATCCACGCTTCATGGGTGTGGCTCATCAGCCACAGTGAGGCACGCCGGGCGAGGTCGAACGGCAGCGCTTTGATCAGCGCCACGCAGAACAGGAACGAGCACAGCAGAATGGTGTTGAGGGCCAACAGCAGCGAGGCGATCACGCCGCGCACGGGTGCAGGTAGAAAATCCAGCATTTACACATCCATAGGTCGGTTGGCGGCTTGAATCGCGGTGAGGGCGATGGTGTAGACGATGTCATCGACTTGCGCGCCGCGCGGCAAGTCATTGACCGGTTTGCGCAGGCCTTGCAGCATCGGCCCGAGGCTGACGCAATCGGCGCTGCGCTGCACGGCTTTGTGCGTGGTGTTGCCGGTGTTCAGATCCGGGAACACAAACACGGTGGCACGACCGGCGACCTGACTGTTTGGCGCCAGTTGCCGGGCGACGTCTGCGTTGGCAGCGGCGTCGTATTGCAACGGGCCGTCGATCAGCAGCGAATGCTGTTGTTCGTGGGCGAGGAGGGTGGCCTCGCGGACTTTTTCGACTTCTTCACCGGTGGCAGATTCGCCGCTGGAATAACTGATCATCGCTACGCGCGGAGTGATACCGAACGCGGCGGCCGAGTCGGCGCTTTGCAGCGCGATTTCGGCAAGTTCGGTGGCACTCGGATGCGGGTTCATCACGCAGTCGCCATAGACCAGCACTTCTTCCGGGAACAGCATGAAGAACACCGACGACACCAGCGTACAGCCCGGCGCGGTCTTGATCAGTTGCAGGGCTGGACGGATAGTGTTGGCGGTGGTGTTGATCACACCCGAGACCAACCCGTCGACTTCATCCAGCGCAAGCATCATGGTGCCGATCACCACGGTGTCTTCCAGTTGCTGCTCGGCCATCGGTGCATTGAGGCTTTTGGTCTTGCGCAGGGCGACCATCGGCTCCACGTAGCGCTCGCGGATCAGATCCGGATCAAGAATCTCCAGGCCCGGCGGCAACACGATGCCTTGGGCGCGAGCGACCGCTTCGACGTCTTCCGGTTTGGCCAGCAATACGCAACGGGCGATCCCGCGTTCCTGACAGATCGCCGCCGCTTGCACAGTGAACGGTTCGCTGCCTTCGGGCAGGACGATGCGCTTGTTGGCGGCTTGGGCGCGCTGAATCAATTGATAGCGGAACACCGCCGGCGACAGGCGCATCTCCCGTGGCGTGCCGCAGCGCTGGTGCAGCCACTTGGCATCGAGATGGCTGGCGACGAAATCGGTGATGATCTCCGCTCGCTCGCGGTCATCGATGGGGATTTCCTTGTTCAGACCGTTCAGCAGGTTGGCGGTGTCGTAAGAGCCTGTGCTCACCGACAACACTGGCAAACCGGCCTGTAAGGCGCCCCGGCACAGATCCATGATGCGCGGATCGGGCAGCGTGTCGCTGGTCAGCAACAGACCGGCCAGCGGCACGCCGTTGATCGCGGCGAGGCTGACGGCGAGGATGATGTCGTCGCGATCACCCGGCGTCACCACCAGCACGCCGGGTTTGAGCAGCTCGACGGTGTTGCGCATGGTCCGTGCGCAAATGATGATTTTGGTCATGCGCCGGGTTTCGTAGTCACCGGCATTGAGCACTTGCGCGCCCATCAGGTCGGCGACGTCGCGGGTGCGTGGTGCGTTGAGTTCGGGTTGGAACGGGATGCAACCGAGCAAGCGGAAATCACCGCTGCGCAGCAACGGCGAATGCTCTTTCAGACGCGTGGCGAAGGCGTCCATGCTCTCGTCGGTCTTGACCTTGTTGAGGATCACGCCGAGGACTTTCGGGTCTTTCGGCCCGCCGAACAATTGCGCCTGCAACTCGACGCGGCCAGATAGCTCGGCGAGCACTTCGTTTTCCGGCGCCGAAACCAGAATCACCTCGGCATCGAGGCTCTTGGCCAAGTGCAGGTTGACCCGCGCGGCGTAACTGGCGCTGCGAGTCGGCACCATGCCTTCGACAACCAGCACGTCTTTGCCGATGGCGGCTTGCTGATAGAGGGCGATGATTTCTTCGAGCAGCTCATCGAGCTGACCGTCGCCGAGCATCCGCTCGACGTGGGCCAGACCCAACGGTTGTGGCGGTTTCAAGCCGTGAGTGCGCGACACCAGTTCGGTGGAACGCTCAGGGCCGGTGTCGCCCGGATGCGGCTGCGCGATCGGCTTGAAGAAGCCGACTTTCAGCCCGGCGCGCTCAAGCGTGCGTACCAGCCCGAGGCTGATGGAGGTCAGACCCACGCCAAAATCGGTGGGGGCGATAAAAAAAGTTTGCATGCGAATTCTCTAAAGTTGCATGGCAATGGCGATCATCTATCTCTGACAATCTGCCGAAATTCAGTCGCCAAGGTTAGCGCTAACCGAGCCTTGTGCGCACCAACCGCAGGCAAAGGGTTGGCCTATTTTTTCAATACGTTGCGCTGGGTCCAGCACCCAGGCGCGCGATTGCCATGGCGGCTGGTGGCGCAGGTGCTGGGTGTGACCACAGGAAAGCTCGGCCACCCAATGGCCTTCCTCGTCTTGATGGAAGCCTGCGATCGTCGAAACCCGTTTGTCCGGGTTGTGTTCGCTTTCGCGCGTTTGCTTCGCTAAACTTGGCCTTTCTATATTCTTCTGCAAAAGGTCTCGCCCCATGCTGATCGCCGCCAATAAGGCTGTCTCCATCGACTATACCCTGACCAACGACGCTGGTGAGGTCATCGACAGCTCCGCCGGCGGCGCTCCGCTGGTCTACCTGCAAGGCGCAGGCAACATCATCCCGGGCCTGGAAAAAGCTCTGGAAGGCAAAGCTGTTGGTGACGAGCTGGAAGTTTCCGTTGAGCCGGAAGACGCTTACGGCGAATACGCCGCTGAGCTGGTCAGCACCCTGAGCCGCAGCATGTTCGAAGGCGTTGACGAGCTGGAAGTCGGCATGCAGTTCCACGCTTCGGCGCCGGACGGCCAAATGCAAATCGTCACCATCCGTGACCTCGACGGCGACGACGTGACAGTCGACGGCAACCACCCACTGGCCGGTCAGCGCCTGAACTTCAAAGTGAAGATCGTTGATATCCGTGAAGCCAGCCAGGAAGAAATCGCTCATGGTCACGTCCATGGCGAAGGTGGCCATCACCACTGATTTTCTGCGCTAAGCTTCGAGTACTGGAGAGGCGCCTGCGGGCGCCTTTTTAGTCCGCGGCTGTCCTTGGTGGCCTCGCCAAGTGGCTGTTTCGAGTAGAACATCGGAATCCTGGAGTTCGTCATGAGTGCTTTTCACGACCTTAAGTTGACAGCCCTGGATGGTCAGGAGCTACCGCTGGCGCCGTTCAAGGGCCAAGTCGTGCTGGTGGTCAACGTCGCCTCCAAGTGCGGCTTGACCACACAGTACGCGGCGCTGGAAATCCTCCATCAGCAATTCAAAGGCAAAGGCTTCAGTGTGCTGGGCCTGCCGTGCAACCAGTTTGCCGGCCAGGAACCTGGCTCTGAAAAGGAAATTCAGGAGTTCTGCAGCCTTAACTATGGTGTGACGTTTCCGTTGTCGAGCAAGCTCGAAGTCAACGGCCACGAACGGCATCAGCTCTACCGCTTGCTGGCGGGCGAGGGCGCGGAGTTTCCCGGTGACATCACCTGGAATTTCGAGAAATTCCTGCTCGGCAAGGATGGTCGGGTGCTGGCGCGGTTCTCGCCGCGCACGGCGCCGGATGATCCGAGCATTGTTCATGCGATTGAAAAAGCGCTGAGCTGAAACAGCAAGATCAAAAGATCGCAGCCTTCGGCAGCTCCTACAGGTGACCTCAAAACCCCATGTAGGAGCTGCCGAAGGCTGCGATCTTTTGCTTTGCGTCTTTTAATCCTTAATCACCCAAATCAATAGTGCTGTTCAAAGGGTTCGCGCCTCCATATTATCGCCGTCATAAAGCCTTCTCTGTGGAGCCCTTCGATGCCCGTTCAAGCCTTGTTCAAACCGTTCCACCTCGGTGCCCTCGAACTGCCGACCCGTGTGGTCATGGCGCCAATGACCCGTTCGTTTTCCCCGGGTGGCGTGCCGAATTCGAAAGTCATCGAGTACTACCGCCGTCGCGCAGCAGCCGGGGTTGGCCTGATCATCACCGAAGGCACCACCGTCGGTCACGTTGCCTCCAACGGTTACCCGAACGTGCCGCAATTCTTTGGTGAAGCACCGTTGGCCGGCTGGAAGAAAGTCGTCGACGCTGTTCACGCTGAAGGCGGCAAGATCGTTCCGCAACTCTGGCATGTCGGCAGCGTGCGCCGCATCGGCACCGAGCCGGACGCCAGCGTGCCGGCTTACGGCCCGTCGGAAAAACTCAAGGACGGTCAGGTCGTGGTGCACGGCATGACCCAACAGGACATCAAGGATGTAATCGCCGCATTCGCCCAAGCCGCCAAGGATGCACATAGCATCGGCATGGACGGCGTGGAAATCCACGGCGCGCACGGTTACCTGATCGACCAGTTCTTCTGGGTAGGCAGCAACCAGCGCACCGATGAATACGGCGGCAGCCTGGCCAACCGTTCGCGCTTTGCCATCGAACTGATTCAAGCAGTACGTGCAGCGGTCGGTGAAGGCTTCCCGATCATCTTCCGTTTCTCGCAGTGGAAACAGCAGGATTACACCGCTCGTCTGGTGCAAACCCCAGAAGCGCTGGGCGAATTCCTCAAGCCGTTGTCCGACGCTGGCGTGGATATTTTCCATTGCTCGACGCGGCGTTTCTGGGAGCCTGAGTTTGACGGCTCCGAGCTGAACCTCGCGGGCTGGACGCGCAAACTCACCGGCAAGCCGACCATCACCGTCGGCAGCGTGGGTCTCGATGGCGAGTTCCTGCAGTTCATGGTCAACACCGACAAGGTCGCGCAACCGGCCAGTCTGGAGAACCTGCTGGAGCGCCTGAACAAGGAGGAATTCGATCTGGTGGCGGTGGGCCGTGCGCTGCTGGTCGATCCGGACTGGGCACAGAAAGTCCGCGAAGGGCGTGAGCAGGATATCTTGCCGTTCAGCCGTGAGGCGTTGATGACGCTGGTTTAATCAGCGGTTGTACTGACGCCATCGCGAGCAGGCTCACTCCTACAATTGGAATGCATTCCACCTGTAGGAGTGAGCCTGCTCGCGATAGCGGTCTCCAAGTCGTCTGGATTCAAGGCAATGTCTGCGCATTCGGCACCACTTGCTCACCCACACAAGCCCCGCGCAAATGCTTTTCAAACTGCTCGATAACCGCCGGCCAGCCCTGGCGACTCGCATGCTGCCGTGCATTCAAACGCACGCAACGCAACGTCTCATCCTCCTCCAGCAACCACGCCGCCGCCTCGCAGAACGCCTGCTCATCACCCGGCATCGCCAGCACGCCGTTGTAGCCGTGGCGAATATGCTGCGCCGCTGCAGCTTGATCGTAAGCCACCACACCCAGCCCCGAGGCAAGCGCTTCCAGCACCACGTTGCCGAAGGTTTCCGTCAGGCTCGGAAACAGAAACAGATCCCCGGACGCATAGTGCGCCGCCAACGCTTCACCGCGCTGCGCACCGCAGAAAACCGCCCCGGGCAAATCCTTTTCCAGCGCCAGCCGTTGCGGCCCGTCGCCGACCACGATCAGTTTCAGATTACGCTGTGGATAAGTGTCACGCAGATTTTCGAAGCAGCGTTTGAGCAGGCCAAGGTTCTTCTCCGGCGCGAGTCGTCCTACGTGAATAACCGCAATGTCCTGCTCGGACACGCCCCACTGCTCACGCAAGGCATTCAGCCGTTTGCTCGGATGAAACAACTGGCTGTCGACACCGCGCGACAACAGCGCCAATCGTTCGAAATGCCGCCGCTCCAGTTCCAGGCGCTGGCTGACACTGGGCACCAACGTCAGCGCCGAGCGATTGTGAAACCAGCGCAGATAATGCGTGAGCATCCGCGTCAGCAGACCGAGGCCGTACTGACTGGTGTATTGCTGAAAGTTGGTGTGAAACCCGCTGACCACCGAAATGCCCAGACGCCGCGCCGCACGCAGGGCTGATAACCCGAGCGGTCCTTCCGTGGCGATATACAGCACATCGGGACGCTGATGCTTCCAGCGCCGCAGCAGTTTGTGCATCGACGACTGACCCCATTGCAGCCCCGGGTACCCCGGCAGCGGCCAGCCCCGACACAACAGCAACGCGTCATCTTCGCTGCGCTGCGGATCGCCGGCCTGACGCGGGCGTACCAGTTCAACCTGATGCCCACGCGCGCGCAGTCCATCGCACAAGCGGCCAAGCGTATTGGCCACGCCGTTGATTTCCGGTGGGAAGGTTTCGCTGATCAGGGTGATATGTAGAGCTGTCGTCATGACCTCAGTGTCGGCTGAGGCCATGTCGTGCTTGTGACGTTCGGATGATGGATTTGTGACGCGCTATGGCTGGGGGCTCAGCGCTGAGTCACCAGATTCTCTGCACCACGCTCGCGCACCCAGAACAACGTCGCCCCGGCCACCGCCGCCGGCATCATCAGGATGTTGACCACCGGAATCAGCAGCACCAGATAGACGATTGCGCCAAAACTCATGCTCTGCCAGCGCTTCTCGCGCAGCCAGGCGAGCATCTCGTTCCATCCGAGTTTGTGGTTGTCCGCCGGGTAGTCGATGTACTGGATCGCCATCATCCACACGCCGAACAACAACCACAGCGGTGCAGCAATGATGTTCACCACCGGGATGAACGATAGGATGAACAGACCGATCGCGCGGGGCAGGAAGTAGCCGAGCTTGCGCATTTCCCGGGCGAGGGTGCGCGGGACCATGGCGATCAGTTCGCCCCAGCTGAAGGCCGGGAAGTCATCAGTGCCACGCACCACCACTTCGACTTTTTCCGCGAGAAAACCGTTGAACGGCGCGGCGATCACGTTGGCGAGCATGGTGAAGGTGAAGAACACCATCAACGCCACCAGCACGACGAATAAGGGCCAGAGGATGTAGCTGAGGAAACTCAGCCATTCGGGCAGCGACGGCATCAGCGTATCGACCCACAGGCTGAACTGGTGGCCGGCCAGATAGATCAATCCGACGAACAGCACCAGGTTGATCGCCAGCGGCAGCAATACGAACAGGCGCAGGCCGGGGCTGAGGACCAGTTTCAGGCCTTCGCGCAGGTATTGCGGGCCGGACAGAACGGGGGCGGGCATAAGGTGCTCCGAGCAAGGGAAATCGCGCCGACCTTACCGGCTTTGCCACGGCGGCGAAAGCGCGGCAGAGCGATCGACATTCACTGTAACAAAGACGTCCATCTCGTCAGTGTGTCGGCATAGAGACCACCTATGAGCTGGATTGTTAAACCGTATTTCCTTAATCTTGCCCCCCTCGATACGCTGCACCCAACTTTTTACAGGACTGTCGAGCTCAAGCCTTCCCCAAGGTTTTCCACAGTCCTTTTTTATTCCCGCCGGCAGTCCGGCGATCCGTGCCCGTTTTTTGGCCCGGTCAACAGGAGCAGGTCATGTCTGAAGTCCGTCATTCGCGAGTGATTATCCTCGGTTCCGGCCCTGCCGGTTACAGCGCCGCGGTATACGCGGCCCGTGCCAACCTCAAGCCACTGCTGATCACCGGCATGCAGGCTGGCGGTCAACTGACCACCACTACCGAAGTCGACAACTGGCCGGGCGACGTCCACGGTCTGACCGGCCCTGCACTGATGGAGCGTATGCGCGAGCACGCCGAGCGTTTTGAAACCGAGATCGTTTTCGATCACATCAACGCCGTCGACTTCGCCGCCAAGCCTTACACCCTGACCGGTGACAGCGCGACTTACACCTGCGACGCCCTGATCATCGCCACCGGCGCCAGCGCGCGCTATCTGGGCCTGCCGTCGGAAGAAGCGTTCATGGGCAAAGGCGTTTCGGCCTGCGCGACCTGTGACGGTTTCTTCTATCGCAACAAGCCTGTTGCAGTGGTCGGCGGCGGCAACACTGCCGTTGAAGAAGCGCTGTACCTGGCCAACATCGCCAGCACCGTGACCCTGATCCACCGTCGCGAAACCTTCCGCGCCGAGAAGATCCTGATCGACAAGCTCAACGCTCGTGTGGCCGAAGGCAAGATCATCCTTAAGTTGAACGCCAACCTCGACGAAGTCCTGGGCGACAACATGGGCGTGACCGGCGCGCGTCTGAAGAACAACGACGGCAGCTTCGACGAAATCACCGTCGACGGCGTGTTCATCGCTATCGGCCACACCCCGAACACTTCGCTGTTCGAAGGCCAACTGACCCTGAAAGACGGTTACCTGGTGGTGCACGGCGGCCGTGAAGGCAATGCCACTGCGACCAGCGTTGAAGGTATCTTCGCCGCCGGTGACGTGGCTGACCACGTTTACCGTCAGGCCATCACCTCGGCCGGCGCCGGCTGCATGGCGGCACTGGACACCGAGCGTTACCTGGACGGTCTGCAGAACGCTTCGTTCTAAAATCGCAGGCATAAAAAAACCGGCCAGAGATTGGCCGGTTTTTTTGTGCCCGTTATTCCTGCTCCAACGCAATTCATTGTAGGAGTGAGCCTGCTCGCGATAGCGGTGTACTGGTCAACATATGAGTCGACTGATACACCGCTATCACGAGCAGGCTCACTCCTACAGGGGGGGCGTTGCAGCTGGGATCAGCGGCGGGTCAGGGGTTGGGCGGTGAATTTGACGCCGGCCAGACCGTGCTGGATCAACGCACGGATGTTGCCGTGATCGCTGCCCTCTGGCGTTGCGACCACCGAGCGGTAATGCTCACCAAACGCCAACAGCGCTTCTTCATCGCTCAGACCTTCCAGCAGCGCCAGACCCAAGGTCTTGCACGAACCTTCGTTCTGCCCGGCGGCGTTTTCCACGCCACCGTTGCTGAAAGCCTGCGGCTGGTAGTCGTAACCGGCGGCGATGAAGGCCAGGGTGTCGGCGAAAGCGTGGTCGCCGCTGTTGAGGCTGGCGCGCAGGGTGTTCAGGTCACTCATGGGTTTTTCCTTTGGCGAACGCTGCTTGTTGTTCAGCGTTGGCTTCTTGCTGAAATTGGGCTTTCCACTCGGCGTACGGCATGCCGTAAACCACTTCGCGGGCGTCATCGAGGCTAACTTCGATCTGACGCTCGTCCGCTTCGGCCTTGTACCACTTCGACAGGCAGTTGCGGCAGAACCCGGCGAGGTTCATCAGGTCGATGTTCTGTACGTCCTTGCGGCTGTCCAGGTGGGCGACCAGCCGGCGGAAAGCGGCGGCTTCGAGTTCGAGGCGTTGTTGATCAGTCATGGGGGTCTCTGCGAGACAGCTTTGAGCGGCAAGCTTCAAGCTGCAAGATTGGATCGGGGTCGGCCGTTAGCTTACCGCTTGCAGCTCGAAGCTTGAAGCTCAGCGGCTAGCCGCGAGCGTGATCGACACCGACTCGGCAAACCTCAGCGCATGTGGCTTGTCGACTTCGACTTCGGCGTACAGTACCGAACCGTTGCTCATCACCAGATCGAGCAATTCCTGCGTCAGGCGTTCTAGCAGGGCAAAGCGGTTGCCTTCGACGTGGGCGATGATCGCTTTGGTGATCGTGCGGTAGTTCAGTGCGTGATCAATGTCGTTGTCACGCACCGCTTCCTGCGCGGCGTACAGAATGGTCAGGTTGATCAGCACATCCTGCTTGTTGAGGATTTCGTCCTCGTTGATCCCGATAAAGGTGCGCAAGCGCAGATCCTTGACCCGGATGCGCGCCATTCCCGGCTGAAGTTGTGGCATTTACTTGCTCCGTCCAATCAATTGCAGGAACTCCTGGCGGGTGTTACTCGACTCGCGGAACGCGCCGAGCATGACCGAGGTGTTCATGGTCGAATTCTGTTTTTCGACACCGCGCATCATCATGCACATGTGTCTGGCCTCGATGACGACGGCGACGCCGGCAGCATCGGTGACCTGTTGCACCGCATCGGCAATTTGCCGGGTGAGGTTTTCCTGAATCTGCAGGCGCCGCGCGAACATGTCCACCAGTCGCGCGATTTTCGACAGGCCCAGTACCTTGCCTGTCGGAATATAAGCCACATGGGCCTTGCCGATGAAGGGCAACAGGTGATGTTCGCACAATGAGTACAGTTCGATGTCGGCGACGATGATCATCTCGTCGCTGTCCGAGGCAAACAGCGCGCCATTGACGATCTCGTCGACGCTTTGCTCATAGCCGTGACACAGGTATTGCATGGCCTTGGCTGCACGCACTGGCGTATCGAGCAATCCTTCACGGTCGGGATTTTCACCGAGACCGATAAGGATTTCGCGGTAATTTTCGGGCAGTGAGCGGGTCATGGACTTCCTCGCAGGCAGGCGTTATTTGACGTGCCTTCCGCCGTTGACGGTCAGGGTTGTCCCGGTGACATAAGGATTTTCGAGCAGGTAGCGCAGGCTCTGATAGATCACTTCGCTGCCCGGTTCGATGCCCAGCGCGGATTTGGCCAGGGCCTTGGCGCGGTAGGCTGCGTCGTCGTCGGCATTGAACAATAGCAGGGCCGGGGCGATGCCGTTGACCTTGATTGCCGGCGCATAGCGTGCTGCGAAGGACAGGGTCAGGCTGTCGAGTCCGGCCTTGGTCGCGCAATAGCCGATGTGCTTGCTGCTGCCTTTGCGGGTGACATCGTCGCTGATGTGGATGATGTCGGCGGGTGTCGAGCGCTTTAGCAATTCACCGCAGTGCAGGTTGATCAGGTACGGCGCGAGCATGTGCAGATTGAACATGCGCGTGAAGGCTTCGGCCTCGCTGTCCGGGGTTTCGGCCAGCCATTCGGAGGCGTTGTGCACGATGGCGCGCAGGCTTTCGCTGTGGTTTTTCAGTGTTTCGATGAAGGCGAGAATCCCGGTTTCGCTGGAAAAATCGGCGAACAGGCCGATGGCGCCCAGATCGCGCAGTGTCTGCACGCCGGGGCGTTCGCTGCGGTAGGTGAAGATGACGCGATAGCCTTCTTCGAGTAACCGCTGCGCGCAATGCAGACCGACACGCTGGCCGGCACCGGTGATGAGGATCGGGGCTGCGGAATTTGGCATGAACGGCTCGCATCGCGGTGGGAGCAAAAACTATAACAGCGACGAGCCTGAAAAGATCGCAGCCTGCGGCAGCTCCTACCCCGGTCTGTATTCAGTCCTGTAGGAGCTGTCGAGTGCAACGAGGCTGCGATCTTTAATGTTTTTGAGGTGTCGCCGAAACAGGCAGGCGCACCGGGGTGCTGTTCAGCCAATTCGCCAGCAAGCGCGTCGACAGCGGAATAAAGAAGTAAACCATCAACGGTGTCAGGCACGCCGTGCTGATCAACACACGCGGCAACAAACTCATGTCAGCGAGCAACGGGCCGAGGACAAAGTTGAACAGCAGCGACACCGGAAAGAACGCCAGCCAGATCGCGACAGCCTGCTTCCAGCGCGGTGGACGCTGACCGGCCGCGCCGAACCAGCCTTCGATACCGCTGACCCGATGCTCTTTCGGATGGGCGAAGAGATCGCTGCCACGGCTCAGCCACGCCGTGCGCGATGCCGAGTATTCCCACGCATGCAGCGTCTGTTCATCGACGAAACGGAAAATGATTTGAAACTCGTTATCACCGGGCGGCGGAGCGAGCACGCCAGAGCCGAGGTAACCGGGGAAGTCAGTGGCCAGTTGTTCGCCTTCGCGCAGCCAGGCGATCAAATCCTGATAACGGCCGTCGGCGACGCGACGGGCAACCATCAGCGTGACGGGGGAAGTAGACATTTTGTATCTCCGTATTTCGAGTGCGTCACTCCGGGTAGGAATTTCGCCTGACGCAGGGCCGGGGTAGAGGCCTGCGTTTTTCAACAAGCAAGGATTATTCCGGTTTTTCACGATTAAACCAGCGACTTTCGTCGCATTTCATCACTTGAACCCCATCGGGGCATAAGCGTTAGAATGGGATCCAATTGAACCGACATGGAAGTTGAACGCCATATGCCTGTCATCACGGACGCAAACCCCGCTACGCAGGCCTCTGTTGCGCTCGAACGCGCTGATCTGTTCCCGATCCGTGAGGTCGCACGTCTGACAGGCGTCAACCCGGTGACCTTGCGCGCCTGGGAGCGACGCTATGGTTTGATTCAGCCGACACGCACTGAAAGTGGACATCGACTCTATTCGATGACCGATATCGAGCGCGTGCGCAGCATCGTCGACTGGATTGATCGCGGTGTTGCCGTGAGCAAGGTCGGCAAGATCCTCGCCAAGACCGAACCGATGAAAGTGCTCGCGCACATCATCCCGGATGATCTGGTGCAGGCCGATTACCTGCAATGGCAGGAGCAGATCCAGCAGGCGGTCAGTGCGTTCGACGATCAGCAACTGGACCGCGTCTATGGGCAGATTTTCTCTTCTTACGCGTTGCCGGTGGTGTTTCAGGACATCCTCATGCCGTTGTGGCTGCAATTGTTGCAGCGCCAGGAGGCTTTCGGGCAAACCAGCGAGTGGCTGTTCTTCGATGGATTCCTGCGCGCGCGCGTATTGCAGCGGATTGTCATGCTGCGCGGCACGCAACCGCGCCGGGTGATCGTCAGTGCGCTGGCCGGGCAGTGTCGGGAGCTGGAATTGCTGGTGGCGGCGTTGTTTCTCAGCGACAGCAATGCCGGTGTTCGAGTGCTGACTACAGGTCAGCCGTTCGATGAGCTGACGCTGGTGTGCGAAAAGATCAAACCTGATGCACTCGTGCTGTTTTCCAATCACGCGCCCAGCGCCGAATTACCTCGGCGTCTGAACCGGCTGGCGTTAAGCCTCGATTGTCAGTTGATGCTGGCGGGCGATGCTTCGGATCTGGCGCAGGATAGCCTGGCAGGATCCTCGGTAGCGTGTCTGGGGAATGAGGGGGCAAACATGCGTCAGCGTATGTTGCAGTTTCTCGCCGGCAATCTGGATACCTGAAACTCAGGTGTGAAGGGCAGGATGCGTCAGGCGATGTTGCTGCAGGATGAACTGGCGCAGGCGTTCGGTTTCGTCGGTGTCGGTCTGGCTCAGTTCGTAGGCGTAGAAACCACTTTCGGTTTCCCGTTCGAAATTGCCGCGCAATGAAATCCGCTCGTAACCCGATGGGCTGAACCACAGAGCAAAATGCTTGGGCGGTTTGGTCTTGTTGCGCACTTCCAGTAGCACACCTTTGTGCGAAACCTCGTGGACCCACAACGTGCCCGGCTGACCTTTGGCGTTTTCCAGGGCTACTGGCTCTTCGAGCGTCAACCGCCATGGCCGCACCATCGGGCCGTCTTCATAAATGCTTGGTACGCCAAGGCGCAGATGCAGCGCGTGAAACTCGTCCTCCACCAGATGCAACGGGAATGTCATTTGCTGATTTTCGAAGTTGGCCTGAATGGTCACTTGCTCGTGAGCGGCCAGGCGTGTGAGCAAATCACGGATCTGCGAACCGCCGTTAACCAGCAGACTCGACGTCGCATCCCGCACGTTCAGTTGCGGGTTGTGCTGCATGGTCTGGATGAAATCCAGCTCATCCTGAGTGAGGAGGGCGTCGCGCTGCATGGCTAACTCGAAAGATATAGATACAAAGTCATTGGTGATTGTAGTTAATGACAATTAGTTCGCTGTTTTGTTTTAACCGTTTGTCGCTTTCAACAACGCCAGTTCCGCTTCAAGGGCCGCGACCTTTGCTTCCAACAGCGCCACGCGCTGCTGGGCCTTGACCTGAACAGTCACGTCCTTCTGCACACCCACAAAATAAGTCAGCCCGTCATCGGCGTTTTTTACCGTTGAAAGCGACAGTTCATTCCAGAACGGCGTGCCATCCTTGCGGTAGTTGCGCAGGATTTCCCGGCACGATCCGTTGTTGCGCAATACATTGCGAATCAGCTCCAGGCTCTCCTGGTCACGGTCTCCGGCCTGCAGAAAGCGGCAATCCTGGTAGAGGATCTCTTCGCTGGTGTAGCCGGTCAGTCGTTCAAAAGCCGGGTTCACATAAATCAGGATATTGTCCTGCTCACCTTCCTTCTCTGCGACCACGATCCCGTCGTTCGACGCATTGATCACCATTTGCAGCAGGCTGGCGTTGATCATCTTTGAATTCTTTCAGAGTTGTCAGTGGCTCGCATTCTAGAAGAACCGCAGGCGCTGTCTACTGGCCATTACCGTCAATTGAGATCCAGTCGCAGCATTGCGTTTGAGGCTGTTACTATCGCCGCTCTTTTTTTCCAGTTTCAGGATCAGATTGATGAAAGTCGCCATCCTCTCCGGTTCGGTCTACGGCACCGCCGAAGAAGTCGCCCGTCACGCCGAGAACCTGTTGAAAGCCGCTGGCTTTGAAACCTTTTACAATTCGCGCGCCAGCCTGGCAGACATTCAAGCGTTCGGCCCTGAGGCGTTTCTCGCAGTGACGTCGACCACCGGCATGGGTGAATTGCCCGACAACCTGATGCCGCTGTATTCGGCGATTCGCGACCAGTTGCCGGCGGCGTGGCGTGGCTTGCCGGGCGCAGTGATTGCCTTGGGCGACGCCAGTTACGGCGACACCTTCTGCGGCGGTGGCGAGCAAATACGTGAACTGTTCAGCGAACTGGGCGTGCGCGAAGTGCAGGACATGCTGCGCATCGACGCCAGTGAAAGTGTCACTCCGGAAACCGACGCCGAACCGTGGCTGGCGCAGTTGGTCGACACGCTCAAGGGCTGATCGCCCGCTCGCGCAGCAAGCTTAGCCATGCCTGTGCGGCTTTTGACAGATAGGCGCCGCGACGCCAGATGAAAGCGATATCCCAGCGCAGATAATCCGGCGCGCGCAAGGCCAGGCGTACCACGCCTGGCCGCACCAGCCCGCGTGCGACCACGCTGGGCAACAGCACCACGCCTTGCCCGGCGGCCACCAACGCCGCGAGAAAATCCGCCTGACCGCTGCGTCCGCCTTCCTTCGGCGTGAAACCCAATTGCTGGCATGCCTGCAGCAAGCGGTCGTTGAGCACGAAACTGCGCTGATAGAGCAGAAACGGCGTCTCGGCCAATTCCTCCAGACCAATCTCGCCGCGATCGGCCAGCGGATGATCCACTGGCAGCAGGGCGTCAAGTTGCTCATCGCAAAATGGCTGACAGTCGAACTGTGGATTCTTGGGCAACAGACTGCCGCCCAATTCCAGTTCCCCGCTCAGCACAGCCTGCTCGATATTGCGGCTACCGCCCTCGAGCAACTGGATGCTGATATTCGGATAGCGCCGCCGGTATTCAGCAAACAGTTTGGCGAATAGCGCGTCGCTGCCGAGTAATGGCAGGCCGAGGCGCAGCTCTCCACGTGCCATATGACTGAGGTCGTCCAGCTCCGCGAGCAGTTCGTTGCGCAAACGCAGCATGCCCTCGGCCCGTTGCAGTACCACGCTGCCCGCGGCGGTCAGACGCAATTGCGAGCCGAGCCGTTCGAGCAAGGGGGTGCCGAGGCTCTGCTCCAGTTGCGCGATTTGTTTGCTGACGGCTGATTGGCTTATGTGCAGGGTTTTCGCCGCTTGGGTGAAACCGCCCTGATGCATGACTTCGACAAAACTGCGCAGCTGTTTGAATTCCATGGCCTGATTCCATTATGGAATGGGTTTGAGTCTAACAATTCGCTTCGGGGATGGCAGGTCACTTCGTAAAATAGGCTTCTGTAAGGAGCCAACCTCATGAACGCCGCCCGCTTCAAACAACTTTCCCGTCTCTTCGTCGAACTCGCCGTGTTGCTCGGTCTCTACCTGCTCGGCTGCCAACTCGCCGCATGGCTAGCCTGGCCGATTCCCGGCGGCGTGATCGGCATGGCGCTGTTGCTGCTGGCGTTTGCCTTTGGCTGGGTCAAACCGGCAGCCCTGCAATTGGGCGCAGGATTGCTGATGGCCGAGATGCTGTTGTTCTTTATCCCGGCGTTGATGAGTCTGCTCGATTACGGCGCGTTGCTGCGCAATGACGGCTGGCGGATTTTGCTGGTGATCGCCGCCAGCACCTTGATGGTGATGCTGGTCACTGCGTTCACCGTGGAACTGGCCGTACGCGCGAGGCGCTCCCATGAAGCTTGAATGGATGCCGATGTTCTGGCTCGCCTTCACCCTGCTGGCGTACCTGTTCAGCCGCTGGATTTATCGGCGTACCGGTCGCTACGTATTGTCGCCGCTGATTCTGGTGCCGGCCTTGCTACTGGCGCTCGCCGTGCCGCTGCACACGGCGTATGCCGAGTATTCGAGCAACACCCACTGGCTGATGCTGGTGCTGGGCCCGGTGACCGTCGCGTTCGCCGTGCCGATCTGGCAGCAACGCCGATTGTTGATGCGGCACTGGTCGGCATTGATGCTGGGCATGGTTGCCGGCAGTGCGGCTTCAATTGGTACTTCATTCGGATTGGCCAAGGCGTTGGCGCTGGACAGTTCGGTGACGATGTCGCTGGTGCCGCGCTCGATCACCACACCGTTCGCTATGCCGCTGGCACAGAACCTGGGTGGCGTGCCGGAACTGACGGCGGTCTTTGTAATGTTCACCGGCGTGTTCGGTGCGATGCTCGGCGGCGTGCTCTTGAAGTGGTTGCCGTTGCGCAGTGCCTTGGCGCGCGGTGCGTTGTTCGGGGTTGGCGCGCACGGTGCAGGCGTCAGTCGCGCCCATGAAGTGGGGGGCGAAGAAGGCTCTGTCGCCGGGCTGGTGATGGTCTTGACCGGTCTGCTCAATCTGTTTGCCGCGCCTTTGTTGGCGTCGTTGCTTTGACATGGATCCAAGCTGTTTGCATTGCTGACTCGATCAGTCATCAAGCTGGCTGCCAATGCAACTACGCGATCCTCTGCGCCTGACTAGACTGCTCACACGTGCAGAACAATAAGAACGCAGAGGTGCATACAGTGAGCGTAGCCCCCGTCCAATCGTCCCTTAATGTCAAAGACCAGGTCAGCGCCGCAGAGTGGCAGACCCGTGTCGATCTCGCCGCCTGTTATCGTCTGGTCGCCGCCCATGGCTGGGACGATTTGATCTTCACCCATATTTCCGCCAAGGTGCCGGGCACCGAAGATTTCCTGATCAACCCGTTCGGGCTGATGTTTCACGAGATCACTGCGTCGAGCCTGGTGAAGGTCGATCAGGCCGGCAACAAACTCATGGACAGCCCCTACGAGATCAACCCCGCCGGCTACACCATCCACAGCGCCGTGCACGAAGTACGGCACGATGTGGTTTGCGTGCTGCATACGCACACCGCGTCCGGTGTCGCGGTGTCGGCGCAAAAGCAGGGCGTGTTGCCGATCAGCCAACAGTCGCTGTTCGTGTTGTCGAGCCTGGCCTATCACGCTTACGAAGGTGTGGCGCTGAACCACGAAGAGAAAGCGCGCTTGCAGGCCGACCTCGGCGAGAACAATTTCCTGATGCTGCACAACCACGGTCTGCTGACCTGTGGCGGCACCATCGCCGATACCTTTCTGATGATGTTCACCTTCCAGCGCGCCTGCGACATTCAGGTCATGGCGCAAACCGGTGGTGCTGAGCTCATCGCCATCGAACCGCAAATCCTGGCGGGCGCCAAAGCGATGATTGCCGGCGTCACCAAAAGTGCTCAAGGCATGGGTGGCGCGCTGGCCTGGCCAGCGTTGCTGCGCAAACTCGATAAACAAGACCCCGGATATAAACTCTAATGCCTCTTGCCGAGATTCCTCTGTGTGTCTGGCGCAAACGCAGCCAGACGTTTGTCTTTCGTGGCCAGCCGATTCGCTACTGGACGGCGGGGCAGGGTGAGCCGCTGTTGCTGATCCACGGCTTCCCGACCGCCAGTTGGGACTGGCATTACCTGTGGCAGCCACTGGCCGCGCGTTATCGGGTGATTGCCTGTGACATGCTCGGGTTTGGCGATTCGGCCAAGCCGATCAATCACACCTACAGCCTGCTGGAGCAGGCTGACCTGCAACAGGCCTTGCTCGCGCATTTGCAGGTCGAACAACCGGTGCATGTGCTGGCGCACGATTACGGTGACAGCGTTGCGCAAGAATTGCTGGCCCGGCATTACGAGGATCGCCTCGAAATCGCCAGTTGCGTGTTCCTCAACGGTGGCCTGTTTCCGGAAACCCATCGTCCGGTGCTGATGCAAAAACTGCTGCTGAGTCCACTGGGCTGGATGATCGGTCGCGCGTTTACCCGCGATGCCCTGGTGAAAAGTTTTCGGCAGATCTTTGGGCCAAACACCCGGCCGACAGAGAGCGAACTGGATGATTTCTGGAGCCTGGTCGATACCAATCGTGGGCCACGGATCATGCACAAACTGATCAGCTACATTCCGGAGCGTCGGGTGCAGCGTGATCGTTGGGTTGCGGCGATGCAGCACGGTGAGATCCCGTTGCGGGTGATTGATGGCGAAGTCGACCCGATCTCTGGTGCACACATGGTGCAGCGTTATTGCGAGTTGATTCCTGATGCCGACGCTGTGCTGCTGCCGGGCATTGGTCACTATCCACAGACCGAAGCGCCGGTGCAGGTGCTCAAGCACTATTTGGAGTTTCGCGAACGTCAGGTGTTGCCGCCGCGCAAAGTTGCCTGCTCCTGAAGATCAAAAGATCGCAGCCTGCGGCAGCTCCTACACCGATCCCCTGGAGCTGCCGCAGGCTGCGATCTTTTGATCTTCACTATCCCCCAACCTTATTGCACACCATTCAGCCTCCGCCGTATTCATTGTGACCAAAAGCTGTGTGCCTGACACTCTGGCTCAATACTGGCCTGCTGGAGTTGCTGCGATGAATGAGTCTGTGCGTTTCGAAGATAAAGTCGTCATCGTCACCGGAGCCGGTGGTGGCCTCGGACGCGCCCACGCATTGTTGTTTGCCAGACAGGGCGCCAAGGTGCTGGTCAATGATCTCGGCGGCTCGACCCAGGGTGAAGGCGCTAATGCATCCGCGGCTGATCGCGTGGTTGCGGAAATCCGCGAAGCCGGCGGTATCGCCGAAGCCAACCATGACTCGGTCACCGACGGCGACAAACTGGTGCAAAACGCCCTTGATGTCTTCGGCCGCGTCGACGTCGTCGTCAACAACGCCGGCATCCTGCGCGACAAGACCTTCCACAAAATGGACGACGCCGACTGGGATCTGGTTTACCGCGTCCATGTCGAAGGCGCCTACAAAGTCACCCGCGCCGCGTGGCCGCACCTGCGCGAGCAAAACTATGGCCGGGTGATCTTCACCGCCTCCACCTCGGGCATCTACGGCAACTTCGGCCAGTCCAACTACGGCATGGCCAAACTGGGCCTCTACGGCCTGACCCGCACACTGGCCATCGAGGGCCGCAAGAACAACATCCTTGTCAACGCCATTGCGCCAACCGGCGGCACGCGCATGACCGAAGGCCTGATCCCGCCGCAAGTGTTCGAGCAACTCAAACCGGAACTGGTCAGCCCGTTGGTGGTGTATCTGGCCAGTGAGCAATGCCAGGAAACCGCCGGACTGTTCGAAGTCGGTGGCGGCTGGATGGGCAAGGTGCGTTGGGAGCGCAGCCTCGGTGCCGGGTTTGATCCGCGCGTTGGTTTCTCGCCGGAAGATGTCGCGGCGCACTGGCAGCAGATTTGTGATTTCGAAGGGGCGGCGCATCCGAAGGATAATATTGAGGCGCTGAAGGAAATGATGGCGAATTTGCAGAAGTATTCACTCTGATCCCTACGCATCACTCGACAGGATTCATCTGGGTCCTGTCATCCCTCTGAAAACCTCTTCTGTACAAAATTCATTGCCCATAAAAAAGGCCGCTGCAAACGCAGCGGCCAAGGTAAGACGTTGGATCAAGGAGCTACAAATCAACGTCAGTGAACACCGGGGCGATAAACCGAAGTCTTCGATTTATCTGAAATCTGTCGGCAATGGCATGAGTCGCTCAAAGGCCAGTGCTTCGTACTTTGCGGCGAGTCCCGTGAAAGCGCGTTCAGAATAAGGTCTTGATCGCGTGGGAAAAATACCGATTCCGGACATGCACTGTTGCGGGGCATGCAACAGTCTCGTGATCCGATATGCACCATGCGCTGCACTGATGATCCTCCATCCAGCCGATCCATGAGCGGCGCAAAGTCCCGTCGTGCAAGGCCATTCATCCTTTCGAGCGACAACACGAATACCTCCTTGGTGCGCTTATCGACGCGGTTGCCCGGCAGTAGGGTGGGGCCTTCTGTCACTCACCGGGGAAGACGCATGACAACAAAAACAATGCGCGCCATCTTCACACCGCAGGCGCTGGCAGCCGCGGTGGCTCTGGGTTGCTGCGCCCAGGCGCAAGCGGTTGCGTTCAACATTGGCGAGATCGAGGGCACGTTCGATTCGTCGCTGTCGATTGGTGCGAGTTGGGGTATGCGCGATGCCGACAAGTCGCTGGTCGGCACGGTCAATGGTGGTTCCGGGCAATCCTCGACCGGTGATGACGGGCGTTTGAATTTCAAGAAGGGCGAGACCTTCTCGAAAATCTTCAAAGGTATTCACGACCTCGAACTCAAGTACGGCGACACCGGTGTCTTCGTGCGTGGCAAGTACTGGTATGACTTCGAGCTGAAGGACGAGGACCGCGAGTTCAAGCCGATCAGCGACAGCGGCCGCAAGGAAGGCGCGAAATCTTCCGGCGCACAAATCCTTGATGCGTTCATCTATCACAACTACTCCATCGCCGATCTGCCGGGCACCGTGCGCGCCGGTAAACAGGTGGTGAGCTGGGGCGAAAGTACCTTCATCGGCAACTCGATCAACAGCATCAACCCGATCGACGTTTCAGCGTTTCGTCGCCCCGGTGCGGAGATCAAGGAAGGTCTGATTCCGGTCAACATGTTGTTCGGCTCGCAAGGCCTGACCGATCAACTGACCGTCGAAGGTTTCTATCAACTGGAATGGGACCAGACCGTTCTCGACAACTGCGGCACCTTCTTCGGCGTCGATGTGGCGGCGGACGGTTGCAACAACGGCTACACCGTTGGCAACCCGGCGATCGCGCCGCTGGTGCCGTTGACCACCGCGTTCGGGCAAGGCATTCAGGTGACTCGCGAAGGCGTGGTGATCCCTCGTGGTGGTGACCGTGACGCGCGGGATTCCGGGCAGTGGGGGACGGCGTTGCGCTGGCTCGGCGACGACACCGAGTACGGTCTCTACTTCATGAACTACCACAGCCGTACGCCTACGGTTGGCACGACCACGGCCGGTCTTTCGACATTGGCAGCATTGCCGGGCATGGTCGGCATCGCCAATGGTCTGGCCCCCGGCAGCGGCTCCGGTTTGGCCCAGAGTGTGATGCTCGGACGCGGCCAGTACTACCTCGAATACCCGGAAGACATCCGTCTGTACGGCGCGAGTTTCTCCACAACGCTACCCACCGGCACTGCGTGGACTGGCGAGATCAGCTACCGGCCCAACGCTCCGGTGCAGGTCAGCACCAACGACCTGACACTGGCGCTGCTCAACCCGATTGCCGGTGGCACGGCGTCGCCACTTTCGACGTCACCGGGAGCGGACAACAAAGGCTATCGGCGCAAAGAAGTCACGCAAATCCAGAGCACACTCACGCACTTTTTCGATCAGGTCTGGGGCGCTCAACGTTTGACCCTGGTCGGTGAAGCCGCCGTGGTTAGGGTCGGTGGCCTGGAGTCGCGCGACAAGCTGCGTTATGGCCGCGACTCGGTATATGGCCAATACGGTTTCGGCGGCGACACCGACGGTTTCGTCACCTCGACCTCGTGGGGCTACCGCGCTCGGGCGATCCTCGATTACGCCAACGTGATCGGCGGGATCAACCTCAAACCCAACCTGTCGTGGTCGCATGACGTCGCCGGTTATGGCCCCAACGGGCTGTTCAACGAAGGCGCGAAAGCGATCAGCG
Source organism: Pseudomonas sp. MC6 (assembly GCF_054790575.1). Lineage (NCBI taxonomy): Bacteria > Pseudomonadati > Pseudomonadota > Gammaproteobacteria > Pseudomonadales > Pseudomonadaceae > Pseudomonas > Pseudomonas sp. MC6. The sequence continues at coordinate 3,975,775 of NZ_CP186504.1, read as the reverse complement.
TCGGCGTCGATGCCGACTACCGTAACACCTACACCGCGAGCCTCAGTTACACCGACTTTTTCGGTGGTGACTACAACGTCCTCGAAGACCGTGACTTCGTCGCACTGAGCTTCGGCGTGAACTTCTGATCTGCCCGAGAAGGATGACTGCAATGCGCAAAATGATTCTGCAATGTGGTGTGCTGGCCCTGAGTCTGCTGGCGGCCAATGTGATGGCGGCGGTGTCGCCGGACGAAGCCAATAAACTCGGTACCAGCCTGACCCCGCTCGGCGCCGAGAAAGCCGGTAACGCCGATGGCTCTATTCCGGCATGGACCGGCGGCATCCCGAAAAATGCTGCTGCGGTGGACAGCAAAGGCTTTCTTGCTGACCCGTTCGCCAATGAAAAGCCGTTGTTCACCATCACCGCGGCCAACGTCGACAAGTACAAGGACAAGCTCTCCGACGGCCAGGTGGCGATGTTCAAACGCTACCCGGAGACTTACAAGATCCCGGTCTATCCGACCCACCGAACCGTCGCCGCACCGGCGGAAATCTACGAATCGGCCAAGCGCAGTGCGCTCAACGTGACCACCATCAACGATGGTAACGGCCTGGCCAATTTCACCGGCAATCGCTATTACGCCTTTCCGATACCGAAGAACGGCGTCGAGGTGTTGTGGAACCACATCACCCGTTACCACGGCGGCAACGTCAAACGCATCATTACTCAGGTGACCCCGCAGACCAACGGCAGCTACACGCCGATCCGCTTCGAAGAAGAGATCGCCGTGCCGCAACTGATCAAGGATATCGACCCGGAAAAGGCCGCCAACGTGCTGACCTTCTTCAAGCAGTCGGTGACTGCGCCAGCGCGTCTGGCCGGTAACGTGTTGCTGGTTCACGAGACCCTTGATCAGGTGAAGGAACCGCGCCTGGCGTGGATCTACAACGCCGGTCAGCGTCGTGTGCGTCGTGCACCGCAAGTAGCCTATGACGGCCCGGGCACCGCCGCCGATGGCCTGCGTACCTCGGACAACTTCGACATGTTCTCCGGTGCACCGGATCGCTACGACTGGAAACTGGTCGGCAAGAAGGAAATGTACATCCCGTACAACAGCTACAAACTCGATTCGCCGAAGCTCAAGTACGACGACATCGTCAAGGCCGGGCACATCAATCAGGACCTGACGCGCTATGAGTTGCACCGGGTCTGGGAAGTGATCGGCACTGTCAAACCGAATGAGCGGCATATCTACGCCAAACGCCACATGTATATCGACGAGGACAGTTGGCAGGTTGCACTGGCCGACCACTATGACGGTCGCGGTCAACTCTGGCGCGTAGCCGAAGGCCACTCTGAATATCACTACGAGCATCAGGCACAGGCATACACACTCGAAGCGCTCTACGACATCATTGCCGGCCGCTACATTGCCTTGGGGATGAAGAACGAGGAGAAGCACAGTTACGAATTCGGCTTTGAAGCCAAGGCTGCCGACTACACGCCAGCGGCCTTGCGTGCAGAGGGTGTGCGGTAACGGTTCTGATACATCAGTGGACAAAAGGCGACCGCTCGGTCGCCTTTTTTATGGGCGCCAATCAGCGCGCTGAATACTCGTCAACAAGTACAGAGGAGAGGACTAGGGTGACTGCACAACGATAAAAAGGCTCACCCGATGACCGCCATGACTGCCTGTCTGGATCGCCCCGGATTTCTGCCCAGACTTTCTTCTCATCATCAACTTCGCCCTCGATTGAGTGAGCCTCTGCTGACATCGGCCGCACGAATCAGGCTGATCTGCGCGCCGGCGGGCAGTGGCAAAAGCGCTTTGCTCTCTGAGTGCCTGTCACAGGCACCGGCGCGTTGTCCGGTGCACTGGCTGCCATTGATGGGCATGTCCTTGAGTGCTGACGAATTCTGTCAGCGGCTGAGCCTGGCGCTGGGGCTGGCCGAGATGGCTGAAGCGCAGTTGGCGGTAGCTCTGGCACGCTGGTCGACGCCCACCTGGTTGTTTCTCGACGATTACTGTCGGTTGCCCGCCCCGGCACTTGATGCGCTTCTTGACCGCCTGCTGGCGCTCAGCAGCCCGGCATTGACCTGGTGGATCGGCACGCGACGACGGCCGCAATGCAATTGGCCTCGGTTGCTACTGGACGACGAGTTGTATGAGTGCGAAAGCACGACGCTGGCGCTGACACAAGACGAAATCGCCTTGGCCTTGAAACACTTGTCAGCTGAGCAGGCCGCCAGTGTGGCCGCACGGATCGTTCATCGAACCGGTGGCTGGTGCGCCGGCGTGCGCATGGCGCTGCTGCAAAAATGCGACTGGGCGCAAAGTACCCAACCGCAGCAACGGGTGGAAACGTTGCTTGATTACCTGCAACACGAATTGTTCAGCAGTCTGACGCCGGAGTTGGCGGAAGTCTGGCGGGTGCTGGCGAATCTGCCGCGCTTCAACGCTGAGTTGTGTGAGTACTTGTTCGGTGCCGGAGAGGGCGCGGACTACCTGCGAACCCTGCAAACGCTGGGTTGCTTCATCGAACCATGGAATGACTCGTCCCAGTGGTTGCAGATATTTGCACCGTTGGCTCAAGTAATGCGTGATGAGCGCTGGCCTGCGGCCCGTTCATGGCATCGTCGAGCATGCCAATGGTTCGCCGGTGCCGGGGACTGGCGCTCGGCTTTCGAGCAGGCGTTGTTTGCCGAGGAATTCGAAACGGCAATCAGTCTGTTGCAGCACTTCAACTTTGAGCATCTGTTTGAAGAGCAAACGGTGGTGCTGTTGTTGCGCTTGCATGAATCTCAGGGCGAAGGATTGACCTTGGGATCACCGCAGTTGGTCGGGCTGATTACCGCAGCTCTGCTGTTTGCCGGGCGGTTTGAACAGGCGACGCAGTGCATCTCGCATCTGGCGAGGTTCATGCCGCAACCTTCGGCGGCACTGGAACGACAACTGATTGCACGCTGGCAAGCGCAACAAGGTTGGCTGATGCATTTGCAGGGATGTATGACGCCTGCGCACGAACTCTTTCAACAAGCTCTGGAAGCGCTCGATGGCGATGCCTGGGCCGCAAGGCTGCTGTGCCTGTCAGGGCTGACTCAACAGGCCTTGTTATGCGATGAACTCGAACAAGCGCATGCCATCAGCCGTGAAGCATTGCGTCTGGCGCGGGCACAAGGCTCCTTGCTGTTTGAAGGCTTGCTCGAACTTGATCACGCGCAGTTGCTTGAGCAGCGTGGAACTCCCGCCCGCGCTGACAACCTGCTGCTGAGCGTCGAGCAATTGCTTGGCCAGCGCGCCGAGCGGCCATCACCGCTGCTCGGTCGCATCGCCCTGCGTCGTGGTCGATTGGCATTGGCCATGGGGCTGGAGGAGCAAGCCGCCGTTCTGTTCAAACGTGGCCTGGAGGATTGTCTGCGCAGTTACGATAAACGGGTGTTGTTCGGCTATCTGGGGCTGGCGCAGATAGCGGCCAACCACTGTGAATACACGCAAGCATTCGAGCGCTTGCACGAGGCCGAGCGGTTGATGCAGCAGCGCAGGATTCCAGACACGGTTTACCGTGGTGTGTTGTTACAGGTCAGTAGCCAGATCTGGCTGCAGCAGGGGCGGGCGCAATTGGCGCATGAGGCGCTGAGCCGGGTGCTGCGTCACTATCAACCACCGAACGCATTACAGGCGCCTCCGGCGACAGTTCAATTGATTGCGCGTATCCAATACTTGTTGATATTGGCCACGGCATATTTGCAACGGGCCAGTGACCAGCCAAAGCAACTTCAGTTGTTGCTGGATAAAGCACGTAAGTGTGGGGCGCAGACACTTGAAGCGGAGTTGCATTTTGCCTTGGCCGAAGTGGCATTGCTGCACAACGATTCGTTACGAGTAGTTGAGCATGTGGATTGCGCATTAAGGATCGTTCGGCGCTCGGGGTCGCAATTGCTGATACGGCAGGTCACTCTGCGCTCACCGAAAATATTTGATCCGACCATTGTGTCGGACGAAAAGCAGAAAGTTATAAATGGAACTGAAACCGAAAGTTCACTGAGTCAGCGCGAGTTGCAAGTGTTGACCTTGATTGCGACAGGAGATTCCAATCAACAAATCGCAGAAAAGCTTTTCCTTTCATTGCATACCGTAAAAACACATGTCCGAAGAATTTATATAAAGTTGGGGGTGATGCGTAGAACTCATGCGGTGGCGAAGGCCAGAACATTGGGTTTGATGTTGGGGTGAGCTTGTTAGATATTTGTAGTTGTAACGTCGAAGTTTGTTGTTGTCGTGATTCCACATTGTTGGAAACAGTGTAGTGGGTATCTTTCTGCTCTGGATCTGAATTAGTTTGATTTGGCGAGGCAAGTTCTATTGATTACTTGCCATCATCAAGCTGATAGAGAATTTTTTGTGAAAATTAATAAAGAAGCCGAAAGCCAAAGTCTGCGCGAAGTGGGGGAAGCCCTGGAAAGTATCTCGCAAGAATTGATGCGTGTTCCGTCATTCTCGGTGGTACTGCAGGACACTTTGCGTGAAGCGTTATGGAAAGTCTCCGAAGGTGTGCGGCTAAGCAGCCTGTTCGTCAATGTTGTAGCGGGCGCCAAACCGACAAATAAACAGCCGGTCGGACGTTTGCTGGATGTCGCACTTGAGTGCCTGCGAAGTGGTCGGGCGCCAAACTATGATGTCAATGATTATGGCGTTTTCGATCACCCGAGTTTTACCAGTCGTGAAGACTTGCTTGCGCAAGTGCCGATCTCGGCAGTTGAAAAACTGCTAGCAGATTTGCTGAAGAAGCTTGCAGTTGATTACACGGCGGCTGTACGGCAGTACTGGGAAAACCCGACTGTTCAAAAAGCCGGTGGGGCTTATCCCCAGTTATCGCGGAAGTCTGCTCTAGGCGTTCTCGAGGCTAACCTTTTCACTCGTGAACTGGAGGCGTTGGCGATTCAGGGCCTCCTGACTGCGCAAGAAAGGGCGTTAGTCAGTACAACAGTGCAACCTGGTCTGACAGGCACTGGTTACGGTGTATTTATTGAAGGGCAGAATGGCAAATACATCGAACAGAACGCGATGTTTGTATTACCCCTTAAAGAACCTGTTTACGAACAGTTGGTTCCAGGTGTGCAGGGTGCTGTTGTGCTGTATAGCGCAAGTCGTGGTATTGAGGTGTTTTCCTCCACATCGATACTCGAACAGACGCTACTAAAACGACTGGGCGCTCCGGAGACTCAGGAGGAATTTCTGCAAGCGCTGCCGCTTAGTGAGCGAGCGGGATTTGCCTATGTTCACGCTATTCGCTTTTTGAAAGTTCGTGCGAATTTGTTTGAGCGTTTCGCGGAAAAACGGCTTCAGACGATGTACAGCGACGTCGCTGGGTATCTTCAAACCGTCGGTATGCCAAGTACTGACCTTGATAAAATTGTTGTCGCTGTTGAAGCCGCACAATCCTTGCCAGCTATTATTAGCCAGGCAAAGCAGCGCCAAGTACAACTGCTTAAGCATATAGAGCGCAATGCTTGGCCTCAGTGGTTGAAGAGTACCTCCGATGCCAATCAGGAAGTCTATGTTTCTCTGCAAACGCAGTTGCTGGAAACCGAGGTCAAACATCACGATGTCACTCACGGTGTTTCTTCCCTGAAAGACTATGCGCGATTAGTCGTAGAGGACTTCATATCACCGGGTAAAGATGAACGAATCGATCCGGATACCTTGTTCGTGAAAGTAACTCATACCGTGCCTCTGGCGGACGGCAAGAAAGTGGAGCTCATCGAGCGCAAAACACTGACTCAGGCCTTTATGCACGGTACTCATGATTTGGCAGGGCAATATCAGATCGTTCCGGAAGTCCCCAGCAGTCTTCCAAAACTGAGCCCTTCCAGCATCCTCCGTGCTATCCAGACGTTGAATGTTCGTGTTGCTTATACTTCGGCGCAACGTCTTCTATATTCTACAGAAGAGTTTTCCGAATCTCTTCGAGAGGTCTTTGGTCGCCGAACTGCGCTATCCATGTTCTCGGCGATCCTGCAGAAGCACGTGAGTCCGGCTGCGCAGGATCTGGTGACGCGTTACAACTTCGGCGACGTATCGATTGAAACGCTGGGCGTGGCACTCAAAAATTGGTTCAAGCCCTTCAATGGTTTGCTGGTTTATCGCAGGAAAGGTGTGGCAGCCGATCATAGCGCTCATGTCCTTCATATGCCGGGTTCGCCAGTCGGGCAGGACTGGTTCGAGTTCGCTGACCTGAAAAGCCTGCAGCACAAGCTGGCGCAATGGGCGACCAAACCTGAAATCTGGGCGTACATGTTGAGTCAGGCACACGCCAGCGACAGTGCCGAGATGCAACGTGATTATCTAAGCAAAAAACCATTTGAGATACTGAACGAATGGTGGTGGTCGAAGATCAAGTTGGTCGATTTAGCCGAGAAGGGGCCTTTGTTCGGCGCCGTTAAAAATCACATCACGTGGAATATCGATCAAACCGAAGTCGCTACCCCCCAATGGTACAGAAAGGCTAATTCGAGCGATCAGCAACTACTAAATCGTCTGAGTCATGATTTCAAGGCTATTCATCATCATTCCCGGGAGACACTGGCGGTCGAGCCGTTCAAACAATTTGCCAGCCAACTGGTGAAGCAGGAGCTGAAGCAATATTTTGCGCGGACAGGTGCATCTGTGGACATTAACCCTGATGAGGTCTGGGTCAACTTTCACGCCGATTCGAAAATCAGCCTCACCGATCTGTTTATTCAGTGGCATACGTGGCGCAGTGACGTAAGCGCGTTTGAGAAATTTTTCACTTGGGTGAACCCTCTATTGGCCGGACTTGGTGAATTGAGAGAGCAGCTCAGAAAAGCCACTTTCTGGACGTTTACCGGTCAGCGCATTGACCAACTGGATGCCAAAATCATCAATGACCTCATTGATCTGAGGCCGGGTGAAAAATATCTTCAATATCTAAAGGACAAATTCCTCAATGCATCCGATATTGACCTGAAGGCAAGCCTGTATCGAAAAACAAAACAAAACGAAATGCTTCGGTCTGCATTGATACAGAAAATCAAAGGCGAGCTGTCGGTCGACCAATACAACTGGTTGCAGGCACTCATTAACGGATTTGATCGGGATCTGCCTCGTCAGGACACCGTCACCACGGGTAGTAAGCCGGGCATTGGTGTTTACGAGTTCACCCTTAGGGGACGCGCCCTTGTCGGAGCTTACGTTTTTGGGCGCAGAGTCAGTGGGCGTGATGAGTTTTTTGTCTATATTCCCGATACGCCTGATGGCAAGGATTTCTTCCCTGTGCAGGAACTTGCTGGTCGGTTGAAAAGCGTGACCTTCAACAAAAAGGTCTTGAGCCTCGCTCGTCTGGAACATCAGCAGGAAGTGAAAAATCTCCTGGACGCTTACTGGGACTCGATCCCCGTAGCGACCGGCACTCCGGAATTGACCAACAGTTATCCAGTACTGGCTTTCAAACAGGAGTACCTGGCTAAAATCGGGCAGCTCGTCGCCGATGTGGACTTTCAGACGACCAGTTATCTGGAAGCGCTGTGGAAAGATGTGAGGGTACTGGCCGAATTTGCCCTGGATGTGGCTTCAATGTTCATTGCGCCCCTTGGCCTCGCACTGACCGTATTGCGCATTACTGAGTCGGTTGTGCTGGGCATTGTGGCTTCCAGTCAGGGCTCCGATGAGGCTGCGAACGCACACTTTGCATCGGCGTGGAGAGGGGCGATTCTGTTGTACGTTGGCAAAGTGGCGGCGATCGGCGCGCCCGTCAACCCGATTGCACTCCTATCGAGCGTCAGGGACTTTGCTGACGTGGTGAAAGGCGTCACCGGCGTTGAAGTCAGCATCAGCTACGTGACCGCAGTCACGGCACCTCCTGCGGTCGTGAACAGCACCACTCGCCTGCTCAACTGACAGGTGAAACCGCGCGAGTAACGGACCTCGTTACTCGCTCGATTGGCGCAGTTCAAGCCAGCAGAGGCTCATAACCCATCCGCCAACTCACGGCCCGTGTCGCAGCCAACAACCGCTGCGCCGCCGGGCCGTTTTCGTCGGCGTGGAACAACGAGGTCGGACCGACGATGGTCAGCACGGCGGCGACTTGTCCGACGGCGTTGAACACCGGAGCGGACAACGCATCCACACCCGGCATGAGCAAACCATGCACATGATGCAGACCGCGTTCGCGGATCTGTTCACACAGCGTTAGGTAAGTCTTCTCGTCCTTCAGCGGATGATCGGCAGCGGCAATCTCTCGCACGCGCAAATCATCGGTTTCGCGATGTGGCAGATAGGCACTGAATACCAGTCCGGTCGATGAACTGAGCAGCGGCAGCACTGAACCCAATTGCGTCACCACCGTCACCGCGCGCACTGCCGGTTCGATGTGTACCACCGTTGCGCCCTGATTGCCCCACACCGCCAAAAAGCAGGTTTCGTTGAGTTCGTCGCGCAGTTCGGCCAGCGGCAGGGCGGCGACTTTCAGCACGTCCATACTGTTGAGTGCAGCCAGGCCTACACGCAGCGCTTCGCGGCCGAGACCGTAGTGGTTGGTGGCGGCGTTCTGCTCGGCAAACCCCGAGGCGATCAGCGCCTGCAGATAGCGGTGAACCTTGCTCGCCGGCATCTGCACATGTTCGGCCAGTCGCGACAACGAGGTCGATGGCGACAACTCGGCCAAGGCCTTGAGGATGTCGGTGCCGACTTCGGCGGAGCGGACTTTCTGTTTGCCGTTGCTGTCGCTGGTTTTTTCCATGGTGCGGCCGGGTTCCGAAACGAATGGGCGTCTTTATAGCTTGACGCTGGATAGCGAGCAAATTACGTTATGCGTAATCGAATTACGATAATAACAACCCCGGCGTGCCGAAACCTCTGAGCCAGAGCGATGGGCCACTGCCGACTCCCTGTTCAGGAGGCTCCATGAACCTCGATTCAACCGCTCAGGCGCTGGCGTATCAGTCCGGTTTCGGCAACGAATTCAGCTCTGAAGCGTTGCCCGGCGCGCTGCCCGTCGGCCAGAACTCCCCGCAAAAAGCCCCGTACGGCCTTTACACCGAGTTGTTTTCCGGCACCGCGTTCACCATGACCCGCAGTGAAGCGCGGCGCACCTGGATGTACCGCATTCAGCCGTCGGCCAATCACCCGGCCTTCGTCAAACTGGAGCGACAACTGGCCGGTGGCCCGTTGGGTGAAGTGACGCCCAATCGCCTGCGCTGGAATCCACTGGAGATCCCGGCCGAACCAACCGATTTCATCGACGGACTGGTGAGCATGGCCGCCAACGCTGGGGCGGAAAAACCGGCCGGCATCAGCATCTACAACTACGCCGCCAACCGTTCGATGGAGCGCGTGTTCTTCAATGCCGACGGCGAACTGCTGCTGGTGCCGCAACTTGGCCGTCTGCGTATCGCCACCGAACTGGGTGTGCTGGAAGTCGCACCGCTGGAAATCGTCGTACTGCCACGCGGGCTGAAATTTCGCGTTGAACTGCTCGACCCGCAAGCGCGCGGTTACGTCGCCGAAAACCATGGCGCGCCACTGCGTCTGCCGGATCTGGGACCGATCGGCAGCAACGGTCTGGCCAATCCGCGCGATTTCCTGAGCCCGGTCGCCGCTTACGAAAACCTGCAGCAACCGACCACACTGGTGCAGAAATTCCTCGGTCAGTTGTGGGCCACCGAGCTCAATCACTCGCCGTTGAACGTAGTCGCCTGGCACGGCAACAACGTGCCGTACAAATATGATCTGCGCCGTTTCAACACCATCGGCACGGTCAGCTTCGATCACCCGGACCCGTCGATTTTCACCGTATTAACCTCGCCGACCAGCGTCCACGGTCTGGCCAACCTCGATTTCGTGATCTTCCCGCCGCGCTGGATGGTCGCCGAAAACACCTTCAGGCCACCATGGTTCCACCGCAACCTGATGAACGAATTCATGGGCCTGATCCAGGGCGAATACGACGCCAAGGCTGAAGGTTTTGTGCCCGGCGGTGCCTCGCTGCACAGCTGTATGAGCGCCCACGGCCCGGACGGCGAAACCTGCACCAAAGCGATCAATGCCGAGCTCAAGCCGGCGAAGATCGACAACACCATGGCCTTCATGTTCGAGACCAGCCAAGTGATGCGCCCAAGCCGCTTCGCCCTCGACTGCCCGCAACTGCAATCCACTTACGACGCTTGCTGGGCCACGCTGCCCGCCACGTTCGACCCGACCCGGAGATAACCCATGACGCAGAATTCCATCACCCGCAGTTGGGTCGCCTCGGCCAACGGCCACGCTGATTTCCCGTTGCAGAACCTGCCGCTCGGCGTATTCAGCATCGCCGATTCGGCACCGCGCGCTGGCGTGGCGATTGGCGAACACATCTTCGATCTGCAAGTTGCGCTGGAAGCCGGGCTGTTCGACGGTGTCGCGCGCAGTGCCGTGGAAGCCATGCATGGCGGCCAGTTGAACGCGTTCTTCGAACTGGGCCGCGAGGCACGCGTTGCTTTGCGAGAGCGTCTGCTGGAACTGTTCAGCGAAGGCAGCACTCACCGTGGCAACATCGAAGCCCAAGGCGCGAAACTGCTGCCACTGGCCGCCGATTGCCAACTGCATCTGCCGGCACGCATCAGCGATTACACCGACTTCTACGTCGGCATCGAGCACGCGCAGAATGTCGGCAAACTGTTCCGTCCGGATAACCCGCTGCTGCCGAACTACAAGCACGTGCCAATCGGTTATCACGGTCGCGCCTCCACTGTGCGTGCCTCGGGTACCGATGTGCGTCGCCCGAAAGGCCAGACGCTGCCAGCCGGTCAGACCGAGCCGACGTTTGGCCCGTGCGCACGTCTGGACTATGAGCTGGAACTGGGCATCTGGATCGGCCAAGGCAACGAGATGGGCGATTCGATCGCCATCGGTGACGCCGCTGATCATATCGCCGGTTTCTGCCTGCTCAACGATTGGTCGGCACGCGATATCCAGGCTTGGGAATACCAGCCGCTGGGGCCGTTCCTGTCGAAGAGTTTCATCACCAGCGTGTCGCCGTGGGTCGTCACTGCCGAAGCGCTGGAGCCATTCCGTACCGCGCAACCGAAGCGTCCTGAAGGTGATCCGCAGCCGCTGCCGTACCTGTTCGACAAACGCGATCAGGACGGCGGTGCCTTCGACATCGAACTGGAAGTGCTGCTGCTGACCGAAGCCATGCGCGAGCAGAACCTGCCCGCCCATCGCCTGACCCTGAGCAACACCCGCTACATGTACTGGACCGTCGCGCAAATGGTCGCGCACCACAGCGTCAACGGTTGCCAGTTGCAGGCCGGTGACCTGTTCGGTTCGGGCACTTTGTCCGGCCCGGAAAACGGCCAGTTCGGCAGCCTGCTGGAAATCACCGAGGGCGGTAAAAAACCGATCGAACTGGCCACTGGCGAGGTGCGTAAATTCCTCGAGGACGGTGACGAAATCATTCTGCGCGCACGTTGTGCCCGTGATGGTTTTGCTTCGATCGGATTCGGCGAGTGCCGTGGCAAAGTGCTGGCGGCGCGCTGACAGGAGCGGCTCATGGATCTCTATACCTATTACCGTTCCACTTCGTCGTACCGGGTGCGGATCGCGCTGGCGCTCAAAGGTTTGGACTACCAGGCGCTGCCGGTCAACCTGATCGCACCGCCGGGTGGCGAGCATCGGCAAGCGGCGTATCTGGCGATCAATCCACAGGGCCGGGTACCGGCCTTGCGCACTGATGAGGGCGGTTTGCTGATTCAATCGCCGGCGATCATCGAGTACCTGGAAGAACGTTATCCACAGGTGCCGTTGCTGCCTGAAGATCTGCTCGCCCGTGCACAAGTGCGCGGTGTGGCGGCGGTGATCGGTTGCGATGTGCATCCGCTGCACAACGTCAGCGTGCTCAATCGCTTGCGTCAGTCGGGGCAGGACGAGCCTCAGGTGGTCGAGTGGATCACTCACTGGATCAGCCAAGGGCTGGCGACGGTGGAGCAGTTGATTGGCGACGAGGGATTCTGTTTTGGTGAGTGGCCGTGCGTGGCGGATGTTTATCTGATTCCGCAGTTGTATGCGGCAGAGCGGTTCAACGTCAGCCTTGAGACGTATCCGAAAATTCGTCGGGTCGCCGCACTGGCGGCTGAACATTCAGCATTCATCAAGGCCCATCCTGCCAATCAACCAGACACCCCATAACCCTGTAGGAGTGAGCCTTCTCGCGATGAGGGAGTGTCAGTCACTCATGTTCTGACTGACCCACCGCTATCGCGAGCAGGCTCACTCCTACAAGGGAATATCGCCGTTCACATAATCATAAAAACAAAAAAGGTACCTTGCGATGCACAACCAGATTGCCAGCTTCCGCGCGGCACTCGACGCCCGTCCTGTGTCCCGCTATCAGTGGTTACTGTTGATCCTGCTCGCGCTGTTGCTGGTCACCGACGGCTATGACGCCCAGGTGCTCGGTTACGTGGTGCCCGCGCTGGCCCAGGACTGGGGCCTGGAAAAATCTGCGTTCGGGCCTGTGTTCAGCGCCAATCTGCTGGGTCTCACTCTTGGTTCACTGGCGGTCACGCCGCTGGCTGACCGCTTTGGCGTGCGCCGGATTCTGCTCGCTTGCGTATTGATCTACGCCACACTGACGGTGCTGATGGTCTTCGCCGACTCGCTCAACACGCTGATGATCGCGCGCTTCATCTGTGGCATCGGCATGGGCGGGGCGATGCCCAGTGCCATGGCGTTGATGTCGGAATACTCACCACCGCGTTTGCGCACTTTGATGGTGACGCTGGCGGCGTGTGGCTTTTCGTTTGGTGGGGCGGCGGGTGGTTTTGTTGCCGCCGGGTTCATCGACCAGTTCGGCTGGCAAGCGGTGTTCCTCGCCGGTGGTGTCACGCCGTTGCTGCTGTTTCCGTTTCTGTGGTGGATGCTGCCGGAGTCGCTGCCACGCCTGCTGCGTGATGCGCCGCCATACGCGCGACTGCGCAAAGTCACCGCGCGGATGTTGCCGGACTGGCAAGCACCTGCCGCAACCCTGGAGCAGAACGAGCGCGAGCAGGGCAGCAAACTGACCGTGGTCGAGTTGTTCCGCAATGGCTACGCGCGGCCTACCTTGCTGATCTGGGCGACGTTTTTTGTCAGCCTGATTTTGCTGTATTTCATGATCAGTTGGTTGCCGACGCTGTTGCTGGAAAGTGGCTTGAAACTCAACGAAGCCAATCTGGTGACGTCGATGTTCCTCTTCGCCGGTACTTTGGGCGCGATTAGCATGGCGTGGTTCGCCGATCGCTTGAAGCGCAAGGTGCGTCTGTTGTCAGCGGTGTTGGCAGGGGCTGCGCTGTGCACGATTCTGCTGGGACTCAATCATGACAATCCGCGTTATCTGGTGGCCTGCGTCTTCGCCGCCGGGTTCTGCATCATCGGCGGGCAACTGACGCTGAATGCGTTTGCCAGCAATTTCTACCCGGCGCATGTGCGTGCGACGGGTACCGGTTGGGCATTGGGCGTGGGGCGCTTCGGTTCGATTCTCGGACCACTATTCGGCAGCCTGCTGCTGGCGATGCACATTCCGGTGGCGCAGATTTTCTTCTTCTGCGCGATCCCGGCGGTGATTGCCGCGCTGCTGATTATTCAAGTACGTTCGCCCTCCGAAGGCAGTTCAGCAGCTGGAGTGGGGATGTCTGTCAAATCCTGAAGAGCAAAAGATCGCAGCCTTCGGCAGCTCCTACAGGGAAATACATAATCCCAATGTAGGAGCTGCCGAAGGCTGCGATCTTTTGCTTTTAATGGACGACCGAGTTGGGTGGCAGGTGCCCGAGGCGTTCGGTCAGGCGCAGGCGTTGAATCGGGTCGTCGCTGAGCATCAGCGCGTGTTCCAGATCAAAGCGCTCGGCATTCGGACAGTCGAGCCGCTGATAAAGACTGGCTCGGGCCAGGTAATCAGCAGCTCCGGCGTCACCCAGTTCGAGCACACGTTCGGCATCAATCAGAGCGGCAATGAAGTCATCATGCGTCAGGTGTAACTGCCGCAGGTTGCGCGACAGGCGTTGAAGCATCTGCTGGGGGGAGGCGGTCAGTAGATGCTCGGCATTGAGTTTCATGTTCGGCCCGTACTGGCGCTGCAACAGTTCACGACAGTCATTGGGGTACAAGCGCCGGCCGCCGCACGGATCCAGCAAGTGATCAGCGCCGGGCACCCGCAACAGGAAGTGTCCGGGGAAGTTGACCCCGACCAGAGGAATCTCCAGGCCACGCGCCAGCTCCAAGGCAATCAGCGCCAACGCCAATGGCTGGCCGCGACGGGTCTGCAACACTTTGTGCAACAGCGCAGCCTGCGGACGCAGTGGCAGAAAATCGTCCTGTGCAAAGCCCAGGTCGGTCATGCGGCGTAACAAGGGTTGCGCCAGTTCACTTACCGGCAGCATTGGCAAGCCGTAGCTGACCCGCTGTTGCAAGTCCTTGAGGTCCTGCAGCAACGCTTCTGGGTCGATCGCTTTTTCGTGCTCGGCCGCCATCCACAGCGCGGCTTCGAACAGCGCGGGCGGTGAACGGTGCAGGCATTCGAAAAAACGTTGACGCGCACTCATCGAAATCTCCGGGGAATGCCTCGTTTTAGCCCGGTCCGTGTCATTCGTCCAGTGCCTCGCGACACCGGTGTCGGGTTATGCCGCAAAGCCGTTGTCGACGCGGGCGCTTATTCCGGTGTGCTCCAGCAATTTTCAGGCGCAGGCCTATACTGGCGTTCTACAAGAAGTGATTCGGGAGCCCAACGATGTTTGCGCTCATGCAAAGCACTCGCCTGGAATCGCTGCACCTTAGCGTTGACCCGGTCTCCGGGTTGAAGGCGGTCATTGCCATCCATAACAGTCGCCTCGGGCCAGCCTTGGGCGGATGTCGTTATCTTGCCTATCCCAATGACGAATCGGCTGTCGAGGATGCCATTCGCCTCGCTCAGGGCATGAGTTACAAGGCCGCACTGGCGGGGTTGCCGCAAGGCGGTGGCGTTGCAGTGATCGTGCGTCCGGTGCACGTGGAAAACCGTGGCGCACTGTTCGAAGCCTTTGGCCGCTGCATCGAACAGCTCGACGGTCGCTACATCACCGCTATCGACAGCGGCACCTCGGTGGCGGACATGGATTGCATCGCCCAGCAGACCCAGCATGTCACCAGCACCACGTCGGCCGGTGATCCCGCACCACACGCAGCGATGGGCGTGTTTGCCGGCATTCGGGCAACCGCCATGGCACGGCTGGGCAGCGACAATCTCGAAGGTTTGCGCATCGCGATTCAGGGGCTGGGCAATGTCGGTTACGCATTGGCCGAGCAACTGCACGCTGCCGGGGCGGAATTGTTGGTCAGCGATATTGATCACGGCAAAGTGCAACTGGCGATGGAACAACTCAACGCCCATCCGATCGCCAACGATGCATTGCTCAGCACGCCGTGCGACATCCTTGCGCCGTGCGGTCTGGGTGGCGTGCTGAACAGCCACAGCGTCACTCAACTGCGTTGCTCGGCGGTGGCGGGTTCGGCGAACAATCAACTGACGCATCTGGATGTCGCTGATCAACTGGAACGGCGCGGGATTCTGTATGCGCCGGATTATGTGATCAATGCCGGTGGTTTGATCTACGTCTCGCTCAAGCATCGCGGCGAAGAATTGACCACCATTACCGCGCACCTGTCGAAGATCAGCTCTCGACTCACCGAAGTATTTGCCCATGCACAGGCGGAAAAACGTTCGCCGGCGCGGGTGGCCGACGAGTTGGCCGAGAAAGTTTTGTATCGCTGAAACGCAAAAGATCGCAGCCTTCGGCAGCTCCTACAGGGAATACACATTCCAAATGTAGGAGCTGCCGAAGGCTGCGATCTTTCAAGGGGCGCAGATTACTTCGCGGCTTTTGCCGCTTTGGCAGGTTTGGCCGGCGTTTCAGCAGGTTCTGCAGCTTCGGCATTATCGACCGGTTCGGCCGGTGCATTGAGCAGCTCGGACAGCGCATCCGGCTGGCTCTTGAACGCCCGGGCGAACACATCGCGATTCTTCGCCATGTAGATCCCGGCTTCTTCCACTTGTTGTTCAGTCAGGGACGGAACGGCTTTTTGCAGCACATCGGCCAGATATTCGGCCAGTTCGAGCATTTTGTCATGACGGTCAGCTTCGGCTTTATCCATGAACAAGCGCTCCAGATCTCGGCTGCTGCGGTATACCACTTCGACGGCCATTCACCACCTCACATGCCTTCACATTAAGTTGTCTTGACGACTACTGTATCCATATACAGCGAAAAGGATAAGCGAATCCCTGCGCTATGGGTAGTGGCTTTTCAATGTAGACCGGATTTCGGGTTTGTCAGGGAGACCGTGTCGCTGCATTCGCGAGCAGGCTCGCTCCCACAAAAGCACAGCGGTGCGACCAAACGCCACGGCGCGGGTTTGGCGGCGTCTCGCCATGATGACGTGGCCTCTTTTCTGCATGAAAACCGTTACGTGCAGAAAACCGTCACGTCCAACACGCATCATCCGCTCGCATTCGAGCTAAGGAACATCATCGTGAAAATAAACTGGGCCGAGAAACTGCGGCAAAACGTGCATCAACTGGCCGAGTCCCTGGGTAACCTGTTCGTCGAGACCTTCCATTATCTGGCGCTGTTTGCCATTGGTGCGGTGACGGCGTGGGCGGCGGTGATGGAGTTTCTCGGGATGCTCGAGGAAGGCCACATCAAGATCGATGACATTCTGCTGCTGTTCATCTATCTCGAACTGGGGGCGATGGTCGGAATCTATTTCAAGACCAACCACATGCCGGTGCGCTTCCTGATCTACGTGGCGATCACCGCGCTGACCCGTTTGCTGATTTCCAACGTCTCGCACCACAACCCGCCGGACATGGGCATCATCTACCTGTGCGGCGGGATTCTGCTGCTGGCGTTCTCGATTCTGGTGGTGCGTTACGCCTCGTCACAATTTCCTTCGGTGAAGATCGAGAAACCACAGCGCAAACTTGGCGCCGGCTCCAGCGAGCATCCGGAAGTCGAGAAAGGCGAACTCTAAAGCCCGGCCGCAGGTCGTGGCCGGCCGATGACGCGTGGCGGTGGCGGGGTCAGCCCGGCGCCGCTGGTCATCGCTTCGAGGATCGCCATGGCGCTGTGGCCCTGTTCGATGGCGATGCCGAATTGAATGCTTTGCACCAAGCGTTTGAGGCGCGCGGGATCGTTGCGCTGTTCGGCGCTGATCATGCGTTTGGCCACGATCCGACCGCTGTTGGACAGGGTCAGCATGATGCTGCCGTCCAGGCCCTGAATGCTCAGGTTGATCTGATAGTCCGGCGCGAAGGCATCGGTAATGATCTGAAAAGGATTGTCCATGATGCGTCACCGCCTGATTGAACGTGCAGTTGTTGACCGGCCGTGATCGGGTTGGTTCGCCAAACCGGATCATCGGCCATTCCGTGGCCTGTATTTGCTGCTTCATGTAGGAGCTGTCGAGTGAAACGAGGCTGCGATCTTTTGCTCTTCAGTGTTTTGATTTCGGTCATGAAGAGCAAAAGTTCGCAGCCTGCGGCAGCTCCTGCAGGGACTTAGCAAGGGCTGTGCCGGGAAAATTGTCGAACAATGAACACGGGCATAAAAAAGGCGAGCCACGCGGCTCGCCTTTTTTAATGGCGCGTTTTCAGGGCAGAACCGAGTAGATGATCGCTGACAGTGCAATCAGGCCGATCAACACCACAAACACGTTGGATACCTGGCCCGAATACTGGCGCAAGGCTGGCACGCGGCGGATGGCGTACATCGGCATCAGGAACAACAGACAGGCAATCACCGGCCCGCCGAGGGTTTCGATCATGCCGAGGATGCTCGGGTTGAAGGTCGCCACGGCCCAGCAGCTAAGGATCATGAACACGGCGGTCGCGCGGTTCAGCCAGCTCGCTGACATGACCCGGCCACGGCTGCGCAGGCTTTTCACGATCATGCCCTGGAAGCCTTCGCTGGCGCCGATGTAGTGGCCGAGGAAGGATTTGGTGATCGCCACCAGCGCAATCAGCGGCGCGGCGTAAGCGATCACCGGCGTCTGGAAGTGGTTGGCCAGGTACGACAGGATCGAAATGTTCTGCGCTTTCGCTGCTGCCAGATCCGCCGGCGACAACGCCAGCACGCAACTGAAGCAGAAGAACATCACCGTCACCACCATCATGCCGTGAGCCATGGCGAGGATGCCGCTGCTTTTGCGCTCGGCCTGCCCGCCGTAACGTTGTTTCTGCTCAACCGCGAACGCGGAAATGATCGGCGAATGGTTGAACGAGAACACCATCACCGGGATTGCCAGCCACATTGTCTTGAGGAACGCCGACATCGGCATCGCCTCTTGAGCGCTGGCGAAAAACGCGCCGTTCCAGTTCGGAATCAGGCTGAGCGCGAGCAGCAACAAGGCTGCGACAAACGGATAAACCAGCACGCTCATGGCTTTGATGATGACGCTTTGGCCGCAGCGCACAATCGCCATCAGACCGAGAATCAACACCAGCGAAAGGGTCGCCCGAGGCGGCGGGGCGATGTGCAACTGGTGTTCGAGGAAACTGCTCAAGGTGTTGGTCAGCGCCACGCTGTACACCAGCAGGATCGGGAAGATCGCGAAGAAATACAGCAGCGTGATCAGCTTGCCGGCACCGATGCCGAAGTGTTCTTCGACCACTTCGGTGATATCCCCGGAGCGCCCGGACAAGACAAAACGGGTCAGGCCACGGTGAGCAAAAAACGTCATCGGGAAGGCCAGAACAGCGAGAATCAGCAACGGCCAGAAACCGCCGACACCAGCGTTGATCGGCAGAAACAAAGTCCCTGCACCGATAGCCGTGCCGTACAGGCCAAGCATCCAGGTGGTGTCGAATTTGCTCCAGCCCGTGTGGGCCGTTTCTGTGTTGCTTGTGCGGTCTACAGCGGGATTTTCGGCAGCAGGTGTACGTACATCGGTCATCGGTATCGCCTCGTTATTATTTTTGCTCGGGCTCACGGTTGGCAGACCGTCGAATGCGGTCTGCCGGGGCAGTCAGGGAATGCGCCTCAGCACTCCACCCAGTTCACAGCCAGGCCACCCCGTGAAGTCTCTTTGTATTTGTCATGCATGTCGGCGCCGGTATCGCGCATGGTGCGGATCACCCGGTCGAGGGAAATGAAGTGGTTGCCGTCGCCGCGCAGAGCCATTTGCGTGGCGTTGATCGCCTTCACGGCGGCGATCGCATTGCGTTCAATACACGGCACCTGCACCAGGCCGCCGACCGGGTCGCAGGTCAGGCCGAGGTTGTGTTCCAGGCCGATTTCGGCGGCGTTTTCCAGTTGCTCCGGGGTGGCGCCGAGCACGTCGGCCAGACCGGCAGCCGCCATCGCGCAGGCCGAACCGACTTCACCCTGACAGCCGACTTCGGCGCCCGAGATCGAGGCATTTTTCTTACAGAGAATGCCGACGGCGGCCGCACCGAGAAAGAAAGCGACCACGTCATCGTCAGACGCATCCGGGTTGAATTTCATGTAGTAGTGCAGAACTGCCGGGATGATCCCGGCTGCGCCGTTGGTCGGCGCGGTGACCATGCGCCCGCCGGCCGCGTTTTCTTCGTTGACGGCGAGGGCGAACAGGTTGACCCACTCCATCGCCGACAGCGTTGAGCTGATCACGTTCGGCTTGCCGATTTCCAACAGGCTGCGATGCAGTTTCGCCGCCCGGCGCGGCACATTCAGACCACCGGGCAGGATGCCTTCGTGGCGCAGGCCTTGTTCGACGCACTCGCGCATTACCGACCAGATGTGCAGCAGGCCTTGGCGGATTTCGGCGTCGGTACGCCAGGCGCGCTCGTTGGCCATCATCAGTTCGGACACGCGCAGATTGTGCTGTTTGCATAGTGACAGCAGTTCGGCGGCGCTGGAAAAATCGTACGGCAACGCCACGTCACCGGCCGGTGCGACACCGGACTCAGCTTCTTCCGCTTCGATAATGAAACCGCCACCGACCGAGTAGTACGTCTGCTCGAACAGCTCGGCCGTTTCGCCAAAGGCTGTCAGGGACATGGCGTTGGGATGGTAGGGCAGACTCTCGTCGAGCAGCAGGAGATCACGCTGCCAGTCGAAGGCGATTTCTCTTTGCCCGGCGAGGGACAGTTGGCCTGTCTCGCGCAGTTGCTGAATGCGCGGATCGATGGTCGCCGGATCAATGCTGTCCGGCCATTCGCCCATCAGACCCATGACTGTGGCGCGGTCGGTGGCGTGACCGACGCCGGTGGCTGACAGCGAGCCATATAAACGGATTTCCACACGACGCACATCGTTCAACAAATGCTGATCAATCAGCGCCTGAGCGAAGGTCGCTGCCGCCCGCATCGGGCCGACGGTGTGGGAGCTGGACGGGCCGATGCCGACTTTGAATAGATCGAAAACACTGATAGCCATGCTAAACCCTTACAAGCAATGGAGTACGAATCGCTGCCATTTTTTGTAGGACAAGCGCAATGTCGGCGATACTGCCTACCTCGGTCCTACGTGACTAACGAAACTTCCTAAGTAAGCCTTTAGCAGGACTAAACGATGAGTCGTCAATTGCATGCCCAGACCTATGTCTGGCTGCAGGTGTTTTCCTGTGCCGCGCGGCACCTGTCGTTCACCCGTTGTGCCGAAGAACTGCACATCACCCCGGGGGCGGTCAGCCAACAGATTCGACAACTGGAGGAGCGTCTGGGCTTTCGTCTGTTTCATCGGCGCGCGCGCGGTGTGGAATTGAGTGCAGAAGGGCAGCGGTTGGCCATTACCGTCAATGAGGCGTATGGCAGCATCGATGCGGAATTGCGGCGACTGGATGCCGGAATGATCAGCGGGATTCTGCGCCTGCGCTCGATTCCGTCATTCCTCAGCAAGTGGCTGACGCCCCGTTTGCCGCGCCTGCAACAGCGTTACCCGGACATTCAGCTACGGCTCGTCGCCGAGGACAGCAGCGTGCCGTTGCACGAGGGCGACTTTGATCTGGCGATAGATCTTAACGACGGCAGTTACCCGGGATTGTTATCCACAGCCTTGCTCGACGAGCAGATTTTCCCCGTATGTGCACCGAGCCTGTTGCGTGGGCGTCCACCGTTGCACGGGCCGGCGGATCTGGTGCATTTCCCGTTGCTGCATGACATCACTGCCTGGCGTGGCAGTTATGAATACGCAGAGTGGGAATTCTATTTGAACGCGATCGGCTTCGAGGGCGCCGACGTGAGGCGCGGGCATACGTTCAATCGCAATCACCTGACCATCGAAGCGGCGATTGCCGGCATGGGCGTGGCGATTGCCAGACGCACGTTGCTTAACGATGAGCTGGAGCGGGGGACATTGATTGTGCCGTTTGGCCTGTCGGTGCCCAATCACAAACGCTACGTGTTGCTGTATGCGCCGGGGGCGTTGAGCCATCCGGGCGTACGGGCTGTGCATGATTGGTTGGTCGAGGAAGCGGGGATTTTTCGCAGTTTGCATCCGTTGAATGACGGGCAATTGTGAGCAAATTTTGCCGGGTTGCGAGTCAACCCGACTCCCGACCTTACCAGCGCTTTGCTCGGTTGTCCGGCTTTTTTTGCGAATGAATATTTATCTTTTTTCAGGGGTTGAAATGTTCGCCGGTCGGGCCGATTGTTGTAACCAGGAGGTCAGGAAATTCAACTCAAGGCCTCTGACGAGCTAGCTGAAATAAGGGATGAACTATGCAAATCCAAGTCAACAGCGATAACCATATTCAAAGTAGTCAACGACTGGAGGAGTGGGTACGTACAACCATTGAGAGCACGCTCGAACGTTATGAAGAAGACCTGACCCGCGTCGAAGTCCATCTGGCCGACGAGAACGGTGACAAACCAGGTCCCCATGACATGCGCTGCCAACTGGAAGCGCGGCCAAAAGGCCATCAACCGATTTCCGTGACCCATAAGGCCGATTCGCTGGAACAAGCGATCGACGGCGCTGCCGAAAAACTCGAGCACGCCCTGGAGCACCTTTTCGGCAAGCTGCGAGGTAAGCCACGCGCGGCTGTGGTGCCATTTAGCAAGGCGAATGACGCTCTGCTGGAGGAAGAATTTCTTGAGAACGAACAGGCAGCGATCAACAGTTGATGCGCTGATTTCATAAGCCACCCAATGAGAACGGGCCTGCGAATGCAGGCCCGTTTTTGTTTGTGGCGGTTTTTGCGCAGGGCATAAGAAAGCGGCCCCTCACCCCAGCCCTCTCCCTCCGGGAGAGGGGGCCGACCGAGGTGTCTGAAGAGGTACTTCGACCTGAAAGACCGGGTCGATTATGGATTCGGCAAAGCGGTTTCAGGTCGATGTATTTCTGAAGCATCCCGTAATCAGTCCCCCTCTCTCCGGGAGGGGGCCGACCGAGGTGTCTGAAGAGGTACTTCGACCTGAAAGACCGAGTCGATTATGGATTCGGCAAAGCAGAATCAGGTCGGCGTAGCTCGCAAGCATCCCCCGGTCAGTCCCCTCTCCCTCTGGGAGAGGGTTAGGGTGAGGGCATTTTTCGATTCGCCGCAATTCTTATGATCTGCTCCAGCACGTCGTCCATCTGCTGGATCACCTCAAGATTACTGAAGCGCGCGACTTCAATGCCCTTCTGATTCAGATAGTGCGTCCGGCGTTGGTCATGAATCAGTCCCGACGTTTCATAGTGCTGACCACCGTCCAGTTCAATCGCCAATTTCAGTTCGGCACAGTAAAAGTCCAGCACATAGGGCGGACAGGGAAACTGCCGGCGAAATTTCAGATTGGCGATTTGGCGGGAGCGGAGTTTTTGCCAGAGCAGCTGTTCGCAATCGGTTTGGTTGACACGTAACTGGCGGGCGAATTGGGCGAGGGTGGGGCGGGTTTGCATGCTTCACGATCCTTGTGAAGTTGGTTTGAAGTTTTACTGTAGACCATGACCCAGCTGACCCGCTGACCCTCACCCCAGCCCTCTCCCAGAGGGAGAGGGGGCCGACCGAGGTGTCTGGTGTTGTACATCGACCTGAAAGACCGAGTCGATTATGGATTCGGCAAAACGGTTTCAGGTCGAGTCGATTATGGATTCGGCAAAGCGGTTTCAGGTCGAGTCGATTATGGATTCGGCAAAGCGGTTTCAGGTCGAGTCGATTATGGATTCGGCAAAGCGGTTTCAGGTCGAGTCGATTATGGATTCGGCACAGCACTTTCAGGTCGGCGTACCTCGCAAGCATCCCCCAATCAGTCCCCTCTCCCTCAGGGAGAGGGTTAGGGTGAGGGGCTTTTCAACCCTCAGAACGCCACAGAAGTCTGCACATAAACTGTCCGCGGCTCACCCACATACTTGCCCTTGTTATTGTCATCAAACGAGCGCGTGAAGTACTGCGTGTTGAAGATGTTCTTCACCCCTACCGCCACGTTCAAATCCGACAACTGCGGGCCGAAGTCATATCCGGCGCGGCTGCTGAACAGCATGTAACCCGGGATCTTGCCGGTGCTGCCCTCAGCACTTTCCTTCGAGGTGTTGGCGTTGTCAGCGAACTGGTCGCTCTGGAAGCTGCTATCCAGATTCAACTTCCATGGCCCCTCGGTGTAACCGACGCCAATCGTGCCTTTGTGTTTCGAGGAGAACGGCACGCGATTGCCTTTGTTCGGCCCGTCTTCGCGAATGGTTGCGTCAACATAGGCGTAGCTGGCGTACACATCGAAACCAGCCAGCGCCGGACTCAAATCATCCAGCGCGTAATTGACGCTGGTCTCGATACCTTGATGACGGGTTTCGCCACGGGCAATCACCGAATCGTTGGTCTGATTACTTTCGTACTGATTGTCGAAGTTGATCAGGAACGCGCCGATCTCCGCGCGCAATGCGCCATTATCATAGCGCGTGCCGAGTTCCCAGGTGCGCGCCTTTTCCGGTTTCACTTCGCCGCTGGTCACACGGTTGGGCATCTGGCTGTATTGCACGCTGCCGAACGAGCCTTCGGTGTTGGCGTACAGATTCCAGCTGTCGGTCAGGTGATAGAGCACGTTCAACGCCGGCAACGCGGTGTTGTAGTCGCCCTTGTATTTGACGTTGGTCAGGTTGTTGGTCTGCTGCGATTCGATCATCTCGTAACGCACGCCGGGGGTGATTGTCCATTTGCCGATGTCGATGCGGTCGTCAACGAAGAACGCATTGGCCTCGGTGCCGCCACGGGTATCGCGGTCGTTGCGGCTGGCAGTGGTCGGGTATTCGTTGCTGCTGATCGGCGTGCGATAGCGCAGTTCGTGGCCGGCCTCGTTGATGTAGCGATAGCCGACGCCGACTTCATGACTGGTCGGGCCGAGGTCGAAGCCTTGGGCGAAACGGGTTTCCAGACCGCGCACCCAATACTCGCGCGGCGACAGGGAAAGGAACGTGCCTTGATCGAGATAACCGCTGCGCAAGGTCTTGGTGAAGAAGGTGTTGGCGGTGAATTCGCGGCGATCTTCCTGATAGCGATAGCCAAAATTGAACATCGTCCGACGGCCCCAGAACTGATCTTTCGGTCGGGTCGATTGGTACGGGTCGGCGTCGTAATCGGCGACGTTCAAACCGCCGGGCATATCAGCCTTGCCTTCGTAGTACTGGGCCATGGCGTTGAAACTGTTGGCCTCGTCGAGCTGGTATTTGCCCTTGAGGATCAGGTCGTCGATCTCGGTGTCGCTGTGTTCGCGCCAGTCACCGCCACGGGTGCCGGAGTAGAGCAACGCACCGCCGAGGCCATTGGCATTGGTGCCGCCGGCCAGCAGATTGGCGCTGGTCTTGAAGCCATCATGGCTCGACGAAGGGCTGGTTTCCGTCTGGAAGCCGCCCTTGACCGTCGGCTCGTCGGGAATCGCCCGGGTCACGAAGTTGACCACGCCGCCGACGTTCTGCGGGCCGTAGCGCACAGCACCGCCGCCACGTACCACGTCCACGGCATCCATGTTGCCCATGCTGATCGGCGCGAACGACAGTTGTGGCTGACCGTAAGGCGCGAACGGCACCGGAATGCCGTCCATCAACACCGTCGAGCGTGCGGCCAGGCGTGGATTCAAGCCACGGATACCGAAATTCAGCGCCATATCGTGGCTGCCGGTGCCGTTGTTTTCCGGGGCGTTGACGCCGGGGATGCGGTTGAGCACATCGCGCGCCTGCGTTGCGCCTTGACGTTCGAACTCCTCGCGGCGGATCACGTCGCGAGCACCGGGATGTTCAAACACGTTGATTTGCGCGGCGTCACCCAGCCAGTCGCCGACGACTTTCGAGGTGTCCAGTTCCAGCGCGGCATCCGCCACCGGTTGCAGACTGAACGCATTATTGCCCTCGGCGCGTGCTTGCAGACCGGTGCCTTCGAGCAGCGCATTCAGACCTTGCTCAGGCGTGTAGCTGCCCTCCAGGCCTCGACTTTGCACGCCGCCGGTAACTTGCGATCCGAAAGAAATCAACACGCCCGCTTCACGGCCAAACTGGTTGAGGGCGTTTTCCAGTGACGACGGCGCGATGTGATAGGCCTTGGCATCGGCGGCCATCGCAGCGGGCAGGGCACTGAAACTCAGGCTGGCGCCGAGGACAAGATTGCGCAGGCTGCGGGCCAGTGGCGTGAGGCGGGTGGGGTGCATGTGGATGATCCTGAGAAGGTTGAATCAAGGGGGCTTTCCTTCTCTGTCACGCCAGATCTGAAAAACGGCTCATTTATTTTTCAAAATCAAAAGATCGCAGCCTTCGGCAGCTCCTGCATTTGGAATGCATATCTTCTGTAGGAGCTGCCGAAGGCTCGGGCCGCGATCGGACGATCTTCTGATCTTGCTCCTTAAACCCGCGCTTCGACGGTCACCCAGTAGCGGGTAAAGCGCCTCATCTTCACCGGCAAACTGATTTCCAGCAGATCAAGAATCCGCTCGCTGTCGTCCAGCGGGTAAGTTCCGGAAATCAGCAGATCGGCGACGTTCTTGGCGCAATTGAGCTCGCCGCGACGGTAGCGACCCAGTTCATCAAGGAAGTCGCCCAGGCGCATGTGCGCCGCTACCAGCATGCCGTCGGCCCAGGCGCCGCTGTTGGCATCCAGCGGTTTGGCCTCGCTGACCGATGCCGGAGTGAAACTGAGCTGACGCGCGACCGGCAGCAACATCGGCGCTCGTCCATTACCGTTCAGTTCGACGCGACCTTCGAACAGCGCAATCTGCGTGCGATCGGCAAACTGGCGCACATTGAGGCGCGCGCCCTGAGCTTTCAGAAGGCCCTGAGCCGTGTGCACTTCGAAGGATTGCGCGGCCGTCAGGAGAATTTCGCCTTCGAGCAAGCGGATCAATCGCTGCCCACCGTCGACGTCCACGGCACTGGCGGTGTTGAGTTGCAACTTATCACCGCCACCCAGGGAAATTTTGCGTCGCTGCCCCAGCGGGCTGCGGTAATCGGCGAAGAGCGACGGCAATGGATTGTGCTCACGCATGCCCCAAGTGACAGCCGAACCGGCGCCAAGAATCAGCAGCAGTTTCAGTGCCTGACGACGACTGCCGGACTTCGGCCCGTTCAATGCCCCGTGCGCCAGTGGCGAAGACACACCGCGCAACCGTTGGTTGACCCGCTGAATATGCTCCCACGCGCGGCGGTGCTCGCTGTGCGCGTCCAGCCATTGTTGCATTGCCAAGTGCTGGCGTGGTGACAGCGCGCCTTGCTGCACTTCCATCAGCCAGTGCACAGCCTGTTCGGCAACCTGCGAGGAAAAATCCGGGGCGCGGTTCATAGGGAGAAGTAGCAGCGCATCGCCGCTTTGTTCAGATGACGTTTGACGGTGGCCACGGAGATTCCGAGTTCTGCGGCAATCTGTGGATAAGTCAGGCCATCGACCTGCGCCAGCAAAAAGGCGCGTTTGACCTGACGCGGCAAACCGTCGAGCAACTCGTCCAGCTCCACCAGGGTTTGCAGGATGATCGCTTTGTCTTCTTCCGACGGCGCGACCATTTCCGGCATCTGCGCCAATGTATCGAGGTAGGCGCGTTCCAGATCCTGACGGCGGTAATGATTGAACAGAACGCGTTTGGCCAACGTAGTCAGAAAGGCGCGCGGCTCGATGATCACCGGCGGCTCGCGGGCGGTCAGCACCTTGATGAAGGTGTCCTGTGCCAGGTCCGCCGCGCTGTCCGGGCAGCCGAGCTTGCGCCGCAGCCAGCCAGTCAGCCAACTGTGATGAGCCTGATAGAGCGATTCGACGGGATGGGCGGACGACAACGGTATTACTCCGGGCGCTTGATGGCGCGGTAGAGAGTATGCGTTAGAGAACAAGAACTGTTCGCATTGTAGTGGGCTAAATACTCGGCCGGCAATCAGATGCTTTTGCGTATGAGAATATTTATCATTAGTATTGCTCGCCTCAAGGTTCGGCTGATCGGCCGGACGTTTTTCGTTTCAGGGTCGAAACATGAAAGGCAAACTCGCCACACTTCCCATGTCCTATCGTCTGGCCGTCACCTCACGGGTGCTGGCCGCGGTATTTGGCGGCTATCTCGTCGCGGCACTGGCCAGTGTCACCCTGACGCTGTGGCTGCCGTTGAACCGAGCCGAAGCCGTGGTGACCGGCATGACCATTTCCTTTCTGGTCTATCTGGTAGCGGTGCTGTGGTGCTTTGCCTGTCGTACGGCGTGGTCGGCATGGGTTGGCTTGCTGGTGCCAAGCGTGATTCTGGCAACCATTTCCGGCGCAGCACGTGGATTGGGACTGGCATGAAAGAGGGCTTTCGTCAGGCGATGGCCTGGCTGCACACCTGGGCCGGACTGCTGTTCGGCTGGTTGCTGTTCGCGATTTTCCTGACCGGGACGCTGGCCTATTTCAAGGATGAAATCAGCCACTGGATGCAGCCGGAAATCCCTGCTCGATCGGTGAGTGCCGAGACCAGCCTGACGCTGGCCCAGGATTATCTGCAACAACACGCGGCGGGCGCTTCACGCTGGCTGATCGATTTGCCTGATGCCCGAGATCCCGGCCTGACCGTGCGCTGGCAGCCAGCGCCGGCGAAGCCCGGTGAGCGCGGACGCTTTGAATCGAAAACCCTCGACGCGCAAACCGGCGCTGAAGTGCAGGGCCGCGACAGCATGGGCGGCGAGTTCTTTTACCGCTTCCACTTCCAGCTGCAAATGCCTTATCCGTGGGGCCGTTGGCTATCGACCATCGCTGCCATGGTGATGTTCGTCGCGCTGATCACCGGGATCATCACTCACAAGAAAATCTTCAAAGACTTTTTTACCTTCCGCCCGCGCAAGGGCCAGCGCTCCTGGCTCGACGGGCATAACGCGGTGGGTGTGCTGGTGCTGCCGTTTCACTTGATGATCACCTACAGCAGCCTGGTGATTTTCATGTCGATGGTCATGCCAGCGAGCATCGTCGCGTCTTACGGCAGTGACGTGCGCACGTTTTATGACGAAGTTTTCCCGGCGTCGAAGACCCCGGAGCGCGCCGATATCGCGGCGCCGTTGATGTCCATGGCGCCGCTGTTGAGCAAGGCCAGCGAGCAATGGGCGGGCGGCCACACGGCGCGTCTGTCGGTGAGTAATCCGGGTGATGCCAATGCCACGGTGGTGCTGTCGCGTGCCGGCGATCGCGTGGTGCATGATTTTGGCCGCGCCGTGACGTTCAACGGGGTGACCGGGCTGATGCTCGGCAGCACACCGGAGCAGCCAATGGCGATGGCGGTGGGCGGCGCGTTCTATGGTTTGCACATGGGCCACTTTGCCGGGCCGGTGTTGCGCTGGCTGTACTTCATCTGCGGGCTGGCCGGCACGGCGATGATCGGCACCGGGCTGGTGATCTGGCTCGGCAAGCGTCAGCTCAAACATGCCAGGAGCGGGGTGATGCCGTTCGAACTGCGGCTGGTGGAAGTACTGAACATCGCCAGCATGGCCGGGCTGGTGTCGGCGGTGGCGGTGTTCTTTCTGGCCAATCGTCTATTGCCGGTGAGCCTCGCCGGGCGCGCAGATTGGGAGGTGAACGCGTTCTTCATGGCCTGGGGCCTGAGCGTGCTGCACGCGATGTTACGACCGGGGCGCAAAGCCTGGGTCGAACAGTTGGTGTTGGGGGCGGCGCTGTTTGTCGCGGTGCCGCTGATCAATGCGCTGACCACCCCTTGGAATCTCGGCGTCGCGTTGATGCAGGGTGACTGGGCGTTGGCCGGTTTTGATTTGACTTGCCTCGCCACAGGTTTTTTCCTCGCCTGGGCTGCATGGAAAATGCAGCGCGCCGGCAACACGGTTAGCGTAAAAAAGCCACGTCGCGAAACGCCACGGCCGATCACTCTTGAGCAAGGGGTTAACTGATGCTGCTGGCCCTGTTGCTCACCTACGCCGGATTCACCGCGTTGTGCCTGTCGATGCCTCGGCACCACGATGAATTGCTCGGTCACAAACCGTCCACGCGTCGCCGTCAGGGCCTGAAAGTCGGCGGATGGTTATTGCTGTGTTTGTCGCTTTGGGCGGCGGTGAAGGCCAACGGCTGGAGTTTCGGCCTGGTTGACTGGTTCGCCGTACTGATGCTCAGCGCCCTGGCGTTGGTATTGCTGCTGCCGTATCGCCCACGTCTGGCCTTGGCGCTGGCCGGTGTCAGTCTGCTGGCCAGCCCGGTCGCCGCATGGGCGCAGTGCTGAAGTGCTGATCGGCCTGCCGCCGGAATCCCGCGACGACGAGCCGCGCGGGGCGCGTGCGCATTTTCTGCAGGTGTTCCTGTCCCAGCGTTCGCAAATGGAGGCGCTGGTGAACCGTCGCGTCGGTTGTCGGGCGACGGCGGCGGACCTGGTGCAGGACCTGTTTCTGCGTTTCTGGCGGCGACCGCTGGTGCAGGTCGAAGAACTCAGCACCTATCTTTTGCGCTGCGCCGGCAACATCGCCATCGACCATCTGCGCAGCGAAGGCACACGCACGCGCGTCAACGAAGGCTGGCAACCGGACGAACCGGACAGCCACGGCAGCGAACCACAAGCAGCGCTGGAAGCGGGCAATGATCTGAAACATGTCGAAGCGGCGTTGCGCGCCTTGCCCGAGCGCACCCGGCAGATCTTTTTGCTCAATCGCATTCACGGCCGCAAGTACGCGGAAATCGCCAAAGCCATGGGCTTGTCCCAAAGTGCCGTGGAAAAACATATGATGCGCGCCCTCGAGGCCTGCAAGGCCAGCCTGCGCGAACCCGCGTCACGCCTTCCAGGGAAAGCACCGTGAAGCCATCCGACTCCATTATTCCGACGCCCGCGCAAGAGCAGGCCGCGTTTGCCTGGCTGAGCCTGTTGCATGATCGGCCGAGCACCGGCGATCAATTGACCTTCAGCCAATGGCTGCGGGCTGATCCGGCGCATGCCGAGGCTTACGCGCAGGCGCAGGTGCTCTGGGAACTGAGCGAAAGCCCGGCGCGCAAGCTGGCCGATGAAGAGGCCCTGGCGTTGCAGGGCTATCTCGATGCGATGGATCGCCCGCGCCGTCCGCAGCTTTTGCGTTGGTCAGGCGCGCTGGCAATGGCGGCCTGTCTGCTGCTGATGGTCAGCCTCGGCAGCGGTTGGCAGCCGCAGCGCTGGATCGATGACCTGGGCGCCGATTACGTTTCTGCGCCTGGTGAAATTCGCACCGTGACGCTGGCCGATCAGTCGCAAGTGACACTGGATGCCGACAGCGCGATCGCCGTGGATTTCACTCAGGGCGAACGGCATGTGCAATTGCGCCGCGGCGCCGGATTTTTCAGCGTCACCCACACCGGCGATCCGTTTGTGGTCGCGGCCGAGAAGGGCGAGGCGCGGGTGCTTGGCACGCAATTCGAAGTGCGTCTGCAACCGCAGGGCGCGCAGGTGACGGTATTGTCCGGTCGCGTCGGTGTCACGGCAGAGCGTGGCGCCGTGCAGCAGATTCTCATCGCCGGCCAGCAGGTTGCTTACGCTGGAGGCACGGCAGAAAAACTGCATGTGGCGGACGCTGAGGCGCAACTGGCCTGGCGTCAGGGCTGGTTGACTTATTACAAGTCGACACTGGCTGATGTGGTGGAGGATTTGCGCCGTTATTACCCCGGGCGGATCGTGTTGCTCAACGATGAGCTGGCGGCGCGCAAGGTCAGTGGCAGTTTTCCGAGCAAGGATCCGCAGGCCGTGCTCAGTTCCCTGCAGGGGGTGATGGGGTTTGAGCAGCATCAGGTATTGGGTCATCTGATTATTTTGCGCTGAAGCAAAAGTCAAAAGATCGCAGCCTTCGGCAGCTCCTACATTGGAATGCGATCTCCTGTAGGAGCTGCCGAAGGCTGCGATCTTTTGATCTGCAAAAATATTTTCAGATTTGTGGTGAGGTAAACCCGAGCCCCATCCGTGTAGTGACTGAAACTGCGAGTCATTCGCATCCGTTGCGGTTCTACACAGGTCATTGAGTCATGAAGTCCAGGGCAAAATCGGGTTCGGTCAAACAGTGGTTAAGCGTGTCGGCATTGAGTTTTTCGGCATTGGCACTGCTGCCGATAAGCGTGTCTCTGGCCGCTGAAACCGTCAGCAGCCAGGCGCAAAAGCAGTTCAATTTTTCCCTGGCCGCCAAACCGCTGCCGCAAGCCTTGAGCGACTTCAGCCGCATCACCGGGCAGAGCGTGGTCTACACCGACGAAGCGCCGTACGGCCTCACCGCGCCGGCGGTCAATGGCCAGATGAGTGCCGAGCAGGCACTGCAACGCTTGCTCAGTGGTTCTGGCCTCAACTTCCGCCGCACCGATAGCCGCACGCTGGCGCTGGAGCCGAAGCCTACCGAAGGCGCGTTGAATCTCGGTGCTACGACCATCACCTCGATCCGCGACGAATCGATGAGTTATCAGCCGCCGGAAACCAGTTCGGTGATGCGTTCCTCAGCTTCGCTTCAGGAAATCCCGCAGACCGTCAACGTCATCCCGGCGCAAGTTATCCGTGATCAGGCGCCACGCAATCTGGATGACGCCCTGGCCAATGTCAGCGGTATCACCCAAGGCAACACCTTGGGCAGCACTCAGGATTCGGTGATGACCCGTGGTTTCGGCGACAACCGCAACGGCTCGATCATGCGCGACGGCATGCCGATCGTGCAGGGGCGCGGCATGAACGCTACCGTCGACCGTGTTGAAGTGCTCAAAGGCCCGGCCTCATTGCTGTACGGCATTCAAGATCCCGGTGGCGTGGTCAACCTGGTCAGTAAAAAGCCTGAGCTGACGCAATACAATGCGCTGACCTTGCGCGGCTCGACCTATGGCGATGGCAAGAACGGCAGCGGCGGCACCCTCGACAGCACTGGCCCGCTGGGCGATTCCGGGCTTGCCTACCGTATGGTGCTCGATCACGAAGACGAAGATTACTGGCGCAACTTCGGCACCCACCGTGAAACCCTGATTGCGCCGTCGCTGGCCTGGTTCGGCGAAAGCACCAAGCTGTTGTTCGCCTACGAGCACCGCGAATTTCTCACGCCGTTCGATCGTGGCACGCTGATCGATCCGCGCACCAATCACCCACTGGACATCTCGCGCAAACAACGCCTCGACGAGCCGTTCAACAACATGGAAGGCCGTTCGGATCTGTATCACTTTGAAGCCGACCATGACCTCAACGACGATTGGAAAGCCCACTTCGGTTACAGCTGGAACCGCGAAACCTACGACGCCAGCCAAGTCCGTGTTACCGCCATCGACACCAAAAAAGGCACGCTGACCCGCAGCATGGACGGCACCCAGAATGCGATCAGCACCGACCGTTTCACCACCGCCAGCCTTGAAGGCAAGGTCAACGTGCTGGGTATGCAGCATGATCTGGTATTTGGCGTCGATGACGAGTACCGCAAGATCTACCGCGCCGACCTGATCCGGCAGAAAAGCCTGACCACCTTCAGCTACCTCAATCCGGTGTATGGCCGCGAAGTCGCCGGCACGACTGTCAGCGCTCCCGACAGCGCGCAGACCGATGAGCTGCGCAGTGATTCGGTGTTCATGCAGGACTCGATTCACCTCAACGACCAGTGGATTCTGGTCGCTGGCGGACGCTTTCAGGAGTACGACCAGTACGCCGGCAAAGGCGTGCCGTTCAAGGCCAACACCGACAGCAACGGCCAGAAGTTCGTCCCGCGCGCCGGTCTGGTGTATCGCTACACCGACGCCTTGTCGTTCTACGGCAGCTACACCGAATCGTTCAAACCCAACTCAACCATCGCCCCGCTGAGCGGCAGCAGCACCGTGCTCGACGGCAGTATCGCGCCGGAAGAAGCCAAGTCGTGGGAGCTGGGGGCGCGGCTGGACATGCCGGGGCGTGTCACCGGCAACATCGCGTTGTTCGATATCAAGAAACGCAACGTGCTGGTGGCCAATTCCGAAGGCCCAACGACCATTTACAGTGCGGCCGGTGAGGTGCGTTCGCGAGGCCTGGAGTTGGACCTGATGGGTCAGTTGAGCGACCACTGGAGCATGATCGGCAGCTACGCCTACACCGATGCCGAAGTGACTGAAGACCCGGACTACAAAGGCAAGCGCTTGCAGAACGTGGCAAAGAATTCCGGCTCGTTGTCGGCAGTGTATGACTTCGGCAGCGTGATCGGCGGCGATCAATTGCGCGTAGGGGCTGGAGCGCGTTATGTCGGGGAGCGTGCGGGTAACGCGGTGAATGATTTTGATCTGCCGAGCTATACCGTGGCCGATGCGTTTGCCACTTACGACACCAAGGTTGAAGGGCAGAAGGTCAAGTTTCAGCTCAATGTGAAGAACCTGTTTGATCGCACGTACTACACCTCGGCGGCGAGCCGGTTCTTTGTGTCGATGGGGGATGCGCGGCAGGTTTCGCTGTCCAGCACTTTGGAGTTTTAAGGCAAGATCAAAAGCCCCTCACCCTAACCCTCTCCCGGGGGGAGAGGGGACTGACCGGGGGATATTCCAGAGATACATCGACCTGAAAGTAATGCTTTGAATCCATAATCGATTCGGTGTTTCAGGTCGACGTATAACGCCAGACACCTCGTTCGGCTCCCTCTCCCTCCGGGAGAGGGCTGGGGTGAGGGGAGAAGAGAAGGGCTCAACGCAAAAACGCCTGCCGATACTCACCGGGCGTCCCACCCAACACCTGCTTGAACCGATTAGTGAAATGACTCGCGCTGGCAAACCCGCACGCCAGCGCAATCTCGCCCAACGGCAACCCCGTCCCGCGCAACAATTCCCGTGCCCGGCTCAAGCGCCGCGCCAGCACATACTGATGCGGCGGCAGGCCGAAACTCGTGCGAAACATCCGCGCAAAGTGGTATTCCGACAGCGCGCACAACCCGGCCAATTGTCCGAGGCTGATCGGCTCGGCCAGCTGAGTGTCGATGAACTCCACCAGTTGCCGACGCTGGTGTGGCGCCAGTCCGCCCCTCAAACGCAGACCCTGACGCGCGCCGACCTGACTGAGCAGGGTGTGGCTGATCAGTTCATGGGCGAGGCTGCTGGTCAGCAAACGTTCGGCGGGTTCGTCCCAATTCAGCGTCAGCAACTGCCGAAAGCGTTGTGCCTGCTGCGGGTCGTCGAGAAAGGTCTGCTCGCGCAATTGCATCTCTCGCGGTTCGCGATCGAGCAAGGTGACGCAACCAAGGGCAAATTGTTCGGCGTTAAAATACAGATGCGCCAGGCAGATATCGCCATTGATCACCCAGCCTGACTCATGATCTGCCGGCAGGATGCACAGCTTGTCCGGCCCGCCCTTGTGGCCCGGTTGGCCGCGACGAAACGTGCCTGTGCCACCGGCAATGTAGCAAGAGAGGGTGTGATGGCTCGGCGCTGCATACTCCTGCGCATCATGGTGGTTGGTCCACAAAGCGGCAGACAAGCCATCTCCAAGCTCGGCGCTGTGCACAAGGCGTGCATTCGGCGAACTGTTCAACGCTTGAAAGACTTGCAGGGTATCGATGGCGGCCATGAGCGGTTCTCTTCAACGCCTTGCATCCTACTCCGTAGACGCCGCGCTGCCAGCCTGCTGCCCGACAAAAGCGCAAGAATCTGCAAGCGCGCAATGCACGCTCGGGCAGACACTCAAGCCCTACCGAGGAGTGTGTGCCATGAACCTGTCGTTGTACTTGCTGACCGTGCTGATCTGGGGCACTACCTGGATTGCCCTGAAATGGCAACTGGGCGTGGTGGCGATTCCGGTGTCGATCGTCTATCGCTTCGGCCTTGCCGCGCTGGTGCTGTTTGCGCTGTTGCTGCTCAGCCGCCGTCTGCAACCGATGAACCGCCGTGGGCATTTGATCTGCGTGGCTCAAGGGTTGTGTTTGTTCTGCGTCAATTTCATGTGCTTTCTGACCGCCAGTCAGTGGATCCCGAGCGGTCTGGTCGCGGTGGTGTTCTCAACCGCGACGTTGTGGAACGCGCTGAATGCGCGGGTGTTCTTTGGCCAGCGCATTGCGCGCAATGTGCTGATGGGCGGTGCACTTGGGTTGTTCGGCCTGGGCATGTTGTTCTGGCCGGAACTGGCCGGGCATCACGCCAGCCCGCAAACCTTGCTCGGTCTCGGCCTGGCGTTGTGCGGCACCTTGTGTTTTTCGGCGGGCAACATGCTTTCGAGTCTGCAGCAGAAGGCCGGCCTCAAACCGCTGACCACCAACGCCTGGGGCATGGCCTACGGCGCAGCGATGCTGTCGGTGTGGTGCCTGTTCAAAGGTATTCCGTTCGACATGGATTGGAGCCCGCGTTATGTCGGTGCGTTGCTGTATTTGGTAATCCCTGGTTCGGTGATCGGCTTCACTGCGTATCTGACGCTGGTCGGGCGCATGGGGCCGGAGCGGGCGGCTTACTGCACGGTATTGTTCCCGGTGGTGGCGCTGAACGTCTCGGCTTTTGCCGAAGGTTATCAATGGACAGCGCCGGCGCTGGTCGGGCTGGTGCTAGTGATGCTGGGTAATGTTCTGGTGTTTCGTAAACCGAAAGTGGTGTCGACGCCGGTGCAGGGAAAGTTGGCCTGAAATAAACCAGCGCTGAACCTCAACGCTCGACTTTCAAGGTGATGTAAATCATTACCGGGAATATGAAGTCAACGATATGCCGTGCCCAGTCCTTGGCATTCCAGGATTGCGAAGTGTCCATGTCAAACCATTCCACTCCAACTGTCTGCAGGCAGACGTAATAAATGAAAATCGCCGTCAGTATGCCCATGATCGAGAACTTCTTCGCCTCGTGGAATACTTCTGCGGTCGCATTTATGTGGCGATATAGCTGATAGGTGCCTATCAGGCACAGCAAGGTATACGTGACTTCCAGCGTGATGATGAACCAGTAGATCCGGTGATGAATCATCGGTGATTCAATGGCCCGATACTTGATGGATTCACTGGCGGTGGTGGTGTCCATACTGAGGATATGAGCCACGTAGGTGTAGTTTGAGTTGTAGTCAGTAAAGTTGTGGATCATCACCAGCAGGCCAAAGAAACTGATGTAAGCCATCAAAATAACTTTGCTGTAACGGATAAGTTTGTCAGTGGTCAGGGCGTTCAAGGTTTTTGCTCTCCATAGCGCTTGTCGATAATTCGATGGCCAGGCAGAGCTTATAATGCTGTTGTTTGATTTTGTTTGTTGTTCGATTTCAAGTTGTGTATTGGCGTAACTAACGGGCAACTGCGATAGCGCACTTGCCCGTGTTTTTTTATCCGCGCCAGACTTGCGGGTTGACCAGATCCTGCGGGCGTTCGCCGAGCAGGGCGCTGCGCAGGTTGGCCAGTGCACGATTGGCCATGGCTTCACGGGTTTCATTCGTCGCCGAGCCAATGTGCGGCAGGGTCACGGCGTTACTCAACTGGAACAGCGGCGACTCGGCCAGTGGTTCTTTTTCGTAGACGTCGAGGCCGGCGCCACGAATGCGCTTGTTTTGCAGGGCTTCGATCAGGGCCGGTTCATCGACGACCGGACCACGCGATATGTTCACCAGGATGGCATCGGGTTTCATCAGCGCCAGTTCGCGATGGCTGATGAGGTGGCGGGTTTTTTCACTGAGCGGCACCACCAGGCAGACGAAGTCGGCTTCGCCGAGCAGTTGATCGAGGCTGCGAAATTGCGCGCCGAGTTCTTGCTCCAGTTCAGTCTTGCGGCTGTTGCCGCTGTAGATGATTGGCATGTTGAAGCCGAAGCGGCCACGGCGGGCGACGGCCGCGCCAATGTTGCCTATGCCGACGATGCCGAGTGTTTTGCCGTGGACGTCGCAGCCGAACAGCGGGGCGCCGACGCTGACTTGCCATTGCCCGGCCTTGGTCCAGGCGTCGAGTTCGGCGACGCGGCGGGCGCTGCTCATGATCAGGGCGAAGGCGAGGTCGGCGGTGCTTTCGGTGAGCACGTCGGGGGTGTTGGTGAGCATGATCCCGCGTTCGTTGAAGTAGTCGAGGTCGTAGTTGTCGTAGCCGACGGAGACGCTTGAGACCACTTCGAGTTTTGTTGCGGTTTCGAGTTGGGCCTGGCCGAGTTTGCGGCCGACGCCGATGAGGCCGTGGGCGTGGGGCAGGGCTTCGTTGAATTGGGCGTTGATGTCGCCGGCTTTTGGGTTGGGGACGATGACGTCGAACTCTTGTTGCAGGCGTTCGATCATGGGTGGGGTGATGCGGCTGAAGGCCAGGACAGTCTTTTTCATCGTTTTTGGCTCTTGTTCGGGCTTGATACCAAGCACGCTAACATTTCTGGCTTGGGGTTGTCTTGGCGGCCTCTGGGCCGACCATGTTCTTGGGGGGGGGGTGTATATCCGTTGCTGCGGGTGTTGCTGATTAGGGTTCCGCCCTTACGGCGGGTCACTTTTTCCAGACGCCGAA
This sequence comes from Pseudomonas sp. MC6, assembly GCF_054790575.1. Taxonomy (NCBI): domain Bacteria; kingdom Pseudomonadati; phylum Pseudomonadota; class Gammaproteobacteria; order Pseudomonadales; family Pseudomonadaceae; genus Pseudomonas; species Pseudomonas sp. MC6. The sequence goes on along the minus strand of NZ_CP186504.1, from coordinate 3,938,047 downwards.
AAAGTAACCAAAAAGGCTTGCTCCTACGTGCGGCCCGCTCGCTGGGGCTCGGGGTTCCTTCGCTGCGGGATCGATCCGGGCGCAGCGCCTACGGTTTGCTTCGCTGCACCTCCTCTCGCTGTGTTTGGCTGCGCCAAACGGTCGCTGCGCTCCCACCCCCGGATCAATCCCTCCACTCAGCCTTCCGACGTCGCCCGTGGATCAAGATCAAGAGCAGGCGAGCTGACACTCGGCCTATTTGCGCCTGCACTTGGTTCAGACTTTACGACCTGTCTTCTTGATAAACTCAAGGCCTTGGACATCAATCTGACCATGATGAACTTGATGCAGCTCATCTGTGTCGAAATTTACAAAACTAAAGTTGAAGGCTGCCTTGAAAGTTCCCTTGGCAATATTAAATTCTTCTATAAAAATAAACCCTGCATTTTTAGCGCTTGTATAGCCTTTTGTGTGTAAACCTGACGTATATGAGAATCTGAATGGAGAGGGAAAGAGCGCCGCGCTGAATTCATGTCTTCCATGTTTAATGTCTATGTCAAATTTGAGGTTGATGGTGAATGAAGTGGTGTCGGTTTTTTGGTAAGTTGCTTTTAGCGCGACTACATTATTGTCGGTGACAAAATGGTCGGGTTTTCCTTCGAACTTGTCGGTGATGTAGTCTTTGTTTAGTTTGGCAGTTACAGTGCCTTCACCTGATTTATCAAGGTTTTCGAGCTTCAGATCTTTAATGGGCATGTCTTGCTCCTTCAAGCTTATGTCGGGTTGACGACATTCATTGTTCGGCTGAAGGGATTAAAGCGCTACTGTCAGATCTGACAGGTTTACTATATCGATTGGCTATTAAGGTTTTTCGGAAGATGTTTTTTGAGACTTGATTGCCCACTTCAGGTTTGCGGCCATTGGACGATGCTTAAGGCCCTCATCCGGCATCATTCAAGGTAGAGGGAGCCGATTTGTGGGCCTTTCAAAACCGGAGCTCGACTCGGTATTTCACGTCGGCGTAACTCTCCCAAACCCCACGGTCAGTCCCCTCTCCCTCCGGGAGAGGGTTAGGGTGAGGGGCTTTTAGCTGTGTCCCGGAGATTGGGAGATTTCGTGGTTATCCAGCACGCGGTTCACCGCCAGTTCAGCGAGCATGATGATCTGCTGAATCGCCAGAATCGTGCGCCGTTGCGGCAGGTCGATGTAGGCGGCGATGTCGCTGGTCATCAGGCTGGCCTGGGCCAGTGATTCGCAGGCGTGGACCAACAGGCTTTCGCTGTCCTGCTCTGGAGCGACCTGGAACATGGTGCTGGGTTTGTGGAAGCGCAGGGTGAGGGCGTTGGGTTTGAGGTAGTGGTCGAGGGCGCGTTCGGCGGCTTCGTGGAATTTCTTCGAGCCGGGGAATTCGTAGGGGGTGGTGTCGTCGGTTTCAGGTGGATTAGGCGTTGGTTTGAACATAGGAAACATACTCGTGGCAAGTTGAGTTGAAGCTGCCACGTTTCGTTTTCCAGGCGAAAGGGTGGCAGCTGTGCGCGGACTGGAAAAACCGGTCAACTCACCAAAACCGGCAGGCCCAAGGGCCTCCCGCGCACAGCCGCCATAACATTGCGAGCTAAAAAGCGCCGCAGTATGCCATGAGCTTTGGTAGTTGAAATCGGGTTTTCCAGACCCGGTCGCTGATGCGTCAGCGACACCCAAATCCTAGCCACCGCACTTCCGACGGACAACCGTCAAAACCTGTCGGAAACATCCGTGAAATACCCGTTTCTGTAGGCTCTGCCGTAGGCTGCGATTAAACATCAAGATCAAAAGATCGCAGCCTGCGGCAGCTCCTACGGGGTTCGTGGTGTGTTGAAAATCAGTTGGCGACACGCACGCCGGCGAGGCTGCCGCTCAGTTCATAGGCGGCCAATTCGGCCTGGTGGGCGGCGAGAATCTCTGGCAGCGAGCCGCGCAAATACTCAACCCACGTCTTGATCTTCGCATCCAGATATTGTCGCGAGGGGTAGATCGCATACAGGTTCAGCTCTTGCGAGCGGTAGTTCGGCATGACCCGCACCAGCGTGCCGTTGCGCAAGCCTTCGATCGCCGCATACACCGGCAACACGCCCACGCCCATGCCACTGGTGATCGCGGTTTTCATCGCGTCGGCGGAGTTCACCAAAAATGGCGAGCTGTTGATGGTGACCATTTCCTGGCCTTCCGGGCCGTCGAAGGCCCATTTTTCCAGGGGGATTACCGGGCTGACCAGACGCAGGCAGGCATGGTTGAGCAGGTCGCTGGGTTTTTGCGCGGCGCCGTTGGCTTTCACGTAGGCGGGTGATGCGCAGACGATGCTGTAGGTGATGCCCAGACGTTGCGAAACAAAACCCGAATCCGGTAGTTCGCTGGCGAGCACGATCGATACGTCGTAGCCCTCGTCGAGCAGGTCCGGCACGCGGTTGGCCAGGGTCAGGTCGAAGGTCACGTCCGGGTGGGTCTTGCGGTAGCGGGCGATGGCGTCGATGACGAAGTGCTGGCCGATGCCGGTCATGGTGTGCACTTTCAATTGCCCGGCCGGGCGCGCGTGGGCGTCGCTGGCCTCGGCTTCGGCTTCTTCGACGTAGGCCAGAATCTGTTCGCAGCGCAGCAGGTAGCGTTTGCCCGCTTCGGTGAGGGCAATGCGCCGGGTGGTGCGGTTGAGCAAGCGGGTTTGCAGGTGGGCTTCCAGATTGGAGACCGCGCGCGAGACGTTGGCGGTGGTGGTGTCGAGTTGCACGGCAGCGGCGGTGAAGCTGCCGGCTTCGGCGACACAACTGAAGGCGCGCATGTTTTGCAAAGTGTCCATGGGGTGCTCTCAAGGGAGATGGCAAATTGTGACACGAAGTTTCAGGGGCGAGACCCCCGACCAAGGGATTATCTCGTTAACCGTAACAAAGATTCACAGAAATCCCAGCTTATCGCCATTGAGGGCGCCCCCTAGAATTGCGCCGATCCCTGTAGGAGCTGCCGAAGGCTGCGATCTTTTGATTTTGGTTTAAGGGAATCAAGGTCAAAAGATCGCAGCCTGCGGCAGCTCCTACCGAGAGCAAGCCCCGCCTTATCCTCTTCTCAGGAATTCGCAGCTGTGCCGCGTCGCATCAACAGAGCGCTTTTGCCGCTCAGTGTTCTGGCTTTTACCCTGGGTCTCAGCGGCTGCATCTCAACCGAAGGAATTGCCCCGCAAGGCAAGGCGTTGGAGGCCAATTCACTGGCTACCGATGACGCCATCGCCCACGCCACCCGTGACGCCAATTGGCCCACCGCGCAATGGTGGCAAGCCTACGGCGACCCGCAACTCAATCGCTGGATCGACCTCGCCGTGCAGGGCAGCCCGACCATGGCCATGGCCGCCGCGCGAGTGCGTCAGGCCAAAGCCATGGCCGGCGTCGCCGAGGCGGCTGAGTCGTTGCAGATCAATGGCGACTCGACGCTCAAGCGCCACAACTGGCCGACAGATCAGTTCTACGGGCCGGGCGAGTTGGCCAACACCACCACTTGGGACAACAACGCCGCACTGGGTTTCAGCTACGCCCTTGACCTCTGGGGCCGTGAAAGCAATGCCAGTGAACGCGCGGTGGATCTGGCGCACATGAGCGCGGCCGAGGCGCGGCTGGCGCAGCTGGAATTGCAGAACAACATCGTCCGCGCCTATATCGAACTGTCGCTGCATTACGCCCAGCGCGACATCGTCGCGGCGACGCTCAAGCAGCAGCAACAGATTCTCGATCTGGCGCAGAAGCGCTTGAACGGCGGGATCGGCACCCACTTCGAAGTCAGCCAAGCCGAAACGCCACTGCCGGAAACTCATCGTCAGCTCGATGCGCTGGACGAAGAAATCGCCCTGAGTCGCAACCAGATCGCCGCGCTCGCCGGCAAAGGTCCGGGGGCGGGCGCGCAGTTGCAGCGCCCGACCCTGTCGCTCGGTGCTGCGCTGAAACTGCCGTCTGTCTTGCCCGCCGAACTGCTCGGCCAGCGTCCGGATGTGGTTGCCAGTCGCTGGCAAGTGGCGGCGCAGGCTCGTGGAATCGATGTGGCGCACGCCGGGTTTTATCCCAACGTCGATCTGGTCGGCAGCCTCGGTTACATGGCCACCGGCGGTGGCGCGCTGGAGTTTTTGACCGGCAAGAAACTCAACTACAACGTCGGCCCGGCGATCTCGCTGCCGATCTTTGACGGCGGGCGTTTGCGCTCCGAATTGGGCGAGGCTTCCGCCGGTTATGACATTGCCGTGGCGCATTACAACCAGACGCTGGTGAATGCGCTGAAGAACATTTCCGATCAGTTGATCCGCCGCGAGTCGATGGACAAGCAGCAAGGTTTTGCCGCCGAGTCGGTGGCCACGGCGCAGAAGACCTACGACATCGCGATGATCGCTTATCAACGCGGCCTCACCGATTACCTCAATGTGCTCAATGCGCAGACGTTGTTGTTCAAGCAACAGCAAGTTCAGCAGCAAGTGCAGGCGGCGCGGTTGAGTGCGCATGCCGAGCTGGTGACTGCGTTAGGCGGTGGCCTCGGGGCTGGCAACGATGTGCCGACTGCCGAGAAAACCCAAGCGCCGAAAACCCCGGCACTCCTGCGTTGAACACACAACCCATTGTAGGAGTGAGCCTGCTCGCGATAGCGGTGTTTCAGTCGACAGAAATGTTGAATGTGAAATGGCTATCGCGAGCAGGCTCACTCCTACAGGGACCGCGTTTTACCTGAATATTCTTGAGTACATTGAATGACTCCCTTGCCCGCACCTCTGCGCTGGCTCTACTCCCTGGAATGGCGCCGGGGTTTCTTCGACTGGGCGCGCAGCGATGGCGTGACCTGGGTCTACATCTTCAAGGTGTTGCTCGCCGCGTTTCTCACCCTGTGGCTGGCCATGCGCCTGGAATTGCCACAACCACGCACGGCGATGATTACCGTGTTTATCGTCATGCAGCCGCAGAGCGGCCAGGTGTTCGCCAAGAGTTTCTATCGCTTCCTCGGCACGCTGGCCGGGTCGGCGATGATGGTCACGTTGATCGCCTTGTTCGCGCAAAACACCGAGCTGTTTCTTGGCTCGCTGGCGATCTGGGTCGGCATCTGCTCGGCCGGTGCCGCACGTTGCCGCAACTTCCGCGCCTACGGTTTTGTCCTTGCCGGCTACACCGCCGCGATGGTCGGCTTGCCTGCGCTGGCGCACCCGGACGGCGCGTTCATGGCTGCCGTATGGCGAGTGCTGGAGATCTCGCTGGGGATTCTTTGCTCGACCGTGATCAGCGCCGCGATCCTGCCGCAAACCGCCAGCGCCGCCATGCGCAACGCCTTGTATCAGCGTTTCGGTGTGTTCGCGCTATTCGTCACCGATGGCCTGCGCGGACGCAGCAAAGCCGAGTCTTTCGAGGCGAGCAACGTGCGCTTTATCGCCGAAGCCGTGGGGCTGGAAGGGCTGCGCAGCGTGACCGTATTCGAAGACCCGCACATGCGTCGGCGCAACGGCCGATTGAGTCGTTTGAACAGCGAGTTCATGGGCATCACCACACGCTTCAACGCCTTGCATCAGTTGCTTGAACGTCTGCGCGGCAACGGCGAAGAACACGTTGTCGCAGCGATCAGACCGGGCCTGCAGGATCTCGCCGAAGTGCTCGACGGCTTCAGCGGCCGCGCCCTGACCAGTCCCGACGCAGCACGCTTGGCGACAGCGCTGGCCACCTACAAGGAAGGCTTGCCAGCACGTGTACGAACCCTGCGGGGCATCTTTCAGGACACCGATCCGAGCGAAGCCGAACAACTGGATTTCCACACCGCCTACGAATTGCTCTACCGCTTCGTCGACGATCTGCACAGTTATGCACAGACCCACGCTTCGCTCGCCGACCACCGCCACGAACGCGAGCGCTGGGACGAGCCATTCACCCCGCAAACCAACTGGTGGGCGGCCGCTGCGTCGGGCATCCGTGCCTCGTTCATTCTGGTAGTGCTCGGTAGTTATTGGGTTGCTACCGCATGGCCAAGTGGCGCGACGATGACGTTGATTGCCGCTGCGACCGTGGGCCTGTCCGCCGCTACGCCGAACCCGAAACGCATGGCATTTCAAATGGCCTGCGGCACCTTCCTCGGTGCGCTGATCGGCTTCGTCGAGATGTTTTTCATCTTCCCGTGGATCGATGGTTTTCCGCTGCTGTGTGTGATGCTCGCGCCGGTGATCGTGCTTGGCTCGTTCCTCACCTCGCGCCCGCAGTACGCCGGTGTCGGCCTCGGGCTGCTGATCTTCTTCAGTACCGGTTCGGTGCCGGACAACCTGACCATTTACAACCCGTACACCTTCATCAACGACTACATCGCCATGGTCATGGGCATGTTGGTCTGCGCCGCTGCGGGGGCAATTATTCTGCCGCCGAACAGCCGCTGGTTATGGAAACGTCTGGAGCAGGATCTGCGCGGCCAGGTGGTCTATGCAATCAGCGGCAAACTCAAAGGCCTGGCGTCGAGCTTCGAGAGCCGTACCCGCGATCTGCTGCATCAGGCTTACGGTCTGGCGGCTGGGGAGCCGAAGGTGCAAAAGAATCTGCTGCGCTGGATGTTTGTGGTGCTGGAAGTCGGCCACGCGATCATTGAGCTGCGCAAGGAACAGGCGATCCTGCCGGTGCACCCGGCCTATGCCGAATCGCAGCCGTGGCGCCAGGCGATCCGCGTGATGGGCCGCGCGCTGGTGAGGCTGTTTCTGCAGCCGAACTCCAGCAATCTCGAACGCGCACTGGTCGCGGTCGATCATGCGATCAGCCGCGTAGCGGCGACCGATGAGCCATTCGCGCCGCACTTCGATACCTCAGCATTGCGTCGGGTGAAGAGTTATCTGCACTTCATCCGTACCTCGTTGCTCGACCCGCAATCACCGCTCGCTGCTTACGCCATCGCCAAGCCCGAAGGACTTGCCCATGCCTCGTGAAATCGCTTTCCACGGCGTGTACATGCCGACCATGACTTTGATGTTTTTCATTGCTGCGGCACTGGCCTGGGCGGTGGACCGCTTCTTGTCGGGGTTCGACCTATACCGTTTTTTCTGGCACCCGGCGCTGCTGCGTCTGAGTCTGTTTACCTGTCTGTTCGGCGCCATGGCGCTGACTGTCTACCGTTGAGAACGTCACGATGAAAAAGTTTTTCAGCCTGCTCGCGACCCTGCTGGTGCTGGCCCTGGCGCTGTGGATCGGCCGCACGTTGTGGGAGCACTACATGAACACGCCCTGGACCCGTGATGGTCGGGTTCGCGCCGACATCATCAACGTCGCCGCCGACGTTACCGGTGAGGTAATCGATGTGCCGGTGCGTGACAACCAATTGGTGAAGAAGGGCGATCTGCTGATGCAGATCGACCCCGAGCATTACCGCATTGCGGTCAAACAGGCGCAGTCGCTGGTCGCCTCGCGCAAGTCGACCTGGGAGATGCGCAAGGTCAATGCCCATCGCCGCGCCGACCTCGACAACCTGGTGATCTCCAAGGAAAACCGCGACGACGCCAGCAACATCGCTGACGCCGCGCTTGCCGATTACCAACATGCGCAGGCGCAACTGGAAGCGGCCGAGCTCAACCTCAAACGCACCGCAGTGCGCGCGGCGGTCGACGGTTATGTGACCAACCTCAACGTGCATCGCGGTGACTACGCGCGCATCGGCGAGGCGAAAATGGCCGTGGTCGACATGAACTCGTTCTGGGTTTACGGCTTCTTCGAAGAGACCAAATTGCCCCACGTGAAAGTCGGTGATAAAGCCGACATGCAATTGATGAGCGGCGAAGTGCTCACGGGCCACGTGGAAAGCATTTCCCGTGGCATCTACGACCGCGACAACCCGGAAAGCCGGGAGCTGATTGCCGATGTGAACCCGACGTTCAACTGGGTGCGGCTGGCCCAGCGAGTGCCGGTAAGGATTCACATTGATGAGGTGCCAGAGGGTGTTTTGTTGGCGGCGGGGATTACTTGTACGGTTGTGGTGAGTCAGAGCGCTGTGGATAACTGATGGACCGGCTCGTCTGCATCGCGAGCAGGCTCACTCCTACACTGGATCTGTGTGACACCGAAGATCCCCTGTAGGAGCGAGCCTGCTCGCGATGGCGTCGGCGCGGTCTCAGAGCCGCCCGCGCAAACCGAAGCGCTTCATCAACGTCGACTCCAGCAAACCCTTGGGCAACAACGCCGCCAACAACGGCAACGCGCGGCTGCCGTTGCCGATGCGGATCAAGCGTGGCGGTTTGCTCTGCTGCACAGCTTTCAACAGTTCAGCCGCAAATTCATTGGCCGGCGTCGGCTTGTCCTGTGACGCCTTGGCCCGCGCGCGAATGCCCTCACGCAGCGGAAACCATGGCGACTGCTCGTTGATCAATTGCTCGGCTTCATGCCCGGCGTTCTTGGCAAAACTCGACTGGATCGCCCCCGGCTGCACCTCCATCACGCGAATCCCGAACGGTGCCAACTCCATGCGCAGTGCATCGCTCAACGCATGCACCGCTGCTTTCGAGGCGCAGTAAGCACCGGCAAACGGTGTGACCAATACCCCGGAAACACTGCCGATATTCACCACTAATCCTTTGGCCCGGCGCAGCACCGGGAACAGCGCACGGGTGACACCGACAATCGAGAACACATTGGTTTCGAACTGGCGCTGCATCGCCGCAACACCGCCATCGAGCAGCGGCCCCATGGCGCCGTAACCCGCGTTGTTGATCAGCACATCAAGGCCGCCGTGTTGCTGGTTGATCCGCTCGCCAAGTTGCTCCAGCGCGGCGCTGTCATTGACGTCGAGTTGCACGGCGGTGAACCCGGTAGACGCCAGCAACGCCACGTCTTCAGCCTTGCGCGCACTGGCCCAGACTTCGTAACCGGCGGCTTTGAACGCATCGGCGAGGGCGCGGCCGATGCCGCTGGAACAACCGGTAATCAACGCAACGGGCATGGCGCATTCCTTGTGCAAAAGAGTGAGGAAGGGAGGATCAATCGGAGAAACTACCCTGCAATCGCTCGGCGCGAAACTCCAGGGTTTGCGGGCGATAACCAGGGCGTAGCGGCGGCATGGGCAGGCAGTCTTCCCACTCGCCGCCGGCCTGCAGTTCGCCGGGGCCGCGATAGCGCGGAGCGGTGTATTGGTTGTCGGCCAGATTGACCGTGTCACCCGGCGCGTAGGCGGCGATGCGCCAGCGCAGTTCGGTCAGGGGCACATCGTTGCTGTTTTTCATTTTCAGTTGCAGCGGACGATCGGCCGGGCATTGCTGCGGGGCATAGCTGATGCGCATCTCAAGGCGCGCCAGTTGCTTGATCTCGCGGTTGTCCAGCCACACCACCCACATGGCCACGAAACCCAGGCCAATCGCCGCCGCCACCGAGACCGGCAGGGCCTTGGCCGGGTAGCGCAGCAGGAGGATCAACCAGGTGATGACCAGCAGAATGCCGATGAACATGTTGGAACGCTCCAATAGGTCGTGAGCACCATCCTACCGAAGGCCCGCTGGAATGGACATTTGTTGCGCAGGTGATTTAACCGTTGGTCGGAACTGTGATTTCTGACAGTAGGCACTTCGCGACACGTCTGCTCAGATGTTTGCAGGCGCAGAAAATGCAGGCGAGCTATATGGACATTCACAGCAAAACACCGGTGCTGGCCGTAACCGATCCGCGTGGTTTGACCATCTGCAGGGTCGATTATTGGCGCTGCGATGCCAGCCAGGTGCCTGAAACCCGTCTTCATCGCACAGCGCGTGATGCGGCCGGCCACCCGGTGAAGCAGTGGGACCCGCGATTGTGGGCACTGCAAAGCGATGATCCGCTGGCACCGGCCAATCTGGACACCGTGTACTCGATGAACGGGCACGTTCTGCGCTCGAACAGTGTCGACGCCGGCATGCAAATCAGCCTGCTGGGGCTGGGTTCAGAAACACTGACGTATTGGGACAGCCGAGGTACCCGCCGGGACCGTGAGCATGACGCGCTATTGCGGCCGACAGCGGTGTTCGAAGAAGGCGGATTGCAGCCACGCCGTTGCGCCGAGCGCTTTGTTTATGGTCGGCCGGGTGTTGCCGATGCAACCCGTAATCAACTTGGCCAGCTGCTTCGTCACGATGATCCGGCGGGAAGTGTGTTGTTCGATGCCTTCGCCATCAGTGGAGAAAACGTCGAAAACACCCGGCATTTCACCCTCGAACCCGTCTCTGCCGATTGGCCCGAACCGATTGATGAGCGCCAGCGTTTGCTGGAACCCGGTGAGGGGGCAACCACGCGTTGGCGTTTCGGGCCACTCGGTGCGTTGCTGGAACAAGTCGATGCACGGGGCAATCGACATGGCAACGAATGGACGCTTGATGGCGGTTTGCGGGCGTGCCATTTGCAGTTGAAGCATCAGACTGAATGGCTGGCGGTGGTTTGCGATATTCACTACAACGCAGAAAGGCGGGTCACGCAGGAGCGGGCGGGCAATGGCGTACTGACAACGCTGACCTACCGTCAAGAGGATGGGCGTCTGATAGAGCGTCACGCCAAAAACAGTCAGGGCGTGGTCTTGCAGCATCTGCTGTACCAATACGACCGGACAGGCAATGTGCTGAGCATCGAAGACCGGGCGCTGCCCGTGCGCTACTTCGCCAACCAGCGCATCGAACCGATCAGCTGCTTCATCTACGACAGCCTCTACCAGTTGAGCGAGGCCAGCGGCTGGGAGGCGGGGGCGGGCGATGGTGGCCCGACAGCGATCGCCAATTACTCGCAACGTTACCGTTATGACGCTGGCGGCAATTTGCTCAAGTTGATCCACGTGGGGGCACAAAGCCCAGGTCATGATCTGCAGGCTGCCCGCTCCAGTAATCGTTGCCTGCCGTGGCGTAATGGCGTGCCGCCCGATGAGGTAGAGATTGGCGCTGCATTCGACGCTCGCGGCAATTTACTGCTGCTGGATCAAGGGCGGCGGTTGCAGTGGAATCTGCGCAATCAGCTGCAATCGGTAACGGCAGTGCGACGCGATGCGCGCGCGGATGATGGCGAAGTATTTTTCTACAACGGTCACGGCGAGCGCGTGAGCAAGATGCGTACGTTGCAGAACCATGCTCGCAGTGTGGTCTCGCAGGTGCGTTATCTGCCGGCGCTGGAATTGCGCACGGACAGCGGCACCGGTGAGGCATTACAGGTCATCACGGTGCAGACTGGCCTGAACAGTATTCGCGTCCTGCATTGGGAGAGCGTGCCGCCGACAGGCGTCAACGATCAATATCGCTACGGTTTCAGCGATCATCTGGGATCGATCAGTCTTGAACTGGATGCAGATTCACGCTTGATCAGCCGGGAGCATTTCTACCCGTTTGGTGCGACTGCGTGGAGTGAGGAAAGCGAGGTCAGTTACAAAACCCTGCGTTACTCGGGCAAGGAGTGCGATGCAACGGGTCTGTACTACTATGGTTTCCGTTATTACATGCCGTGGTTGCAACGCTGGTTGAATCCTGATCCTGCCGGTGCCATAGACGGGCATAACCGTTATCGGGCAATGCGCAACAACCCCATCGTGTATACCGACGGGGACGGGCGCAAGCCAGGCAACAAAAACGGTGATCGGGTTTATCATGAGCTTGCCGAGCAAAAACTGGTCAATCCGCTGCAAGCTGCCGGAATGCAGCCGGTGCGCAACTATTTTGAAGCCAGCAATGATCCCAAAGTACAGGCCTACCGTAAGGCCATTCCCGATGAATTGGCAAAGCTGGGAGCCAAAAGCGACTCTCTGCTCAATACCCATGAAGCCCATGTGAGGGCGGCGGTCAGAACACAGACCGCATCGCCATCAGGGCCCATTCTTTATCACTCCGGTGAGCTGCTCTCTGCGGGCATGAGCAAGATTATCGGGGAGCAGAACACCAGTCGGATAATGGGCCCGATGTCGGTTGCCTTCAACAGTCCGACCGAAGACCCGCAGGTTCTTGCCGGCAGGCGCGATGCTGTGGCGAAGACCTTCAAGACCGGTGGACAACTGTTGATGCATGCAGCCCATCCCGCGGCCCAATTACTCGGTGCAGCCAGTACCGCGATGGGTAACGTCATGGAAATCTCGGAAGCGCAGACGCGTGTGCAGTACAGGATGTTGAATACGCCGGCCAATGTGGCGATGAACGTCCCGGGGGATAATGCGCAGATATCTTTTCAATCATTCCAGCAAACATTCACTTTGCCTCAGCAATCGCTGTTTTCAGAGGCGTCGGCGGCGCCAAGTGAATGGGCACAACAGTTATTGGCCGTCGCCTTTAAGCCGCCACCGCTACAGATCGTTCATGCGAACGATTATTCAGTAAACGATGACGAATATCTTGATCGTCCGCGTCGAGGCTCACATTACGGTTAAGTAAAAAAGCCCCCGCCCAACCCACTGCGGATAGGGGACGCAGCGGGCTGGACGGGGGCTTCTTGTTCTACTGAACGTTATTGCGCGATGGTCTTCACCGACACGCCGCGTTCGATCGGGGTGGAACGGCCGTAGATATCTTCGAAGCGTTCGATGTCGTCTTCGCCCAGGTACGAACCCGACTGAACTTCGATGATTTCCAGCGGGATCTTGCCCGGGTTGCGCAGGCGATGCACCGAGGCGATCGGGATGTAGGTCGACTGGTTTTCGCAGAGCAGGAACACGTTTTCATCGCAGGTCACTTCGGCGGTGCCGCTGACCACGATCCAGTGTTCGGCGCGGTGATGGTGCATCTGCAGCGACAGGCACGCGCCCGGTTTCACCGAGATGTGCTTGACCTGGAAACGCCCGCCCATGTCCACCGAGTCGTAGGAACCCCACGGACGATAGACTTCGCAGTGGTTCTGGGTTTCGCTGCGGCCTTGCTCGTTGAGGGTGTTGACCATCTGCTTGACGCCCTGAACCTTGTCTTTGTGGGCGATCATCATGGCGTCTTTGGTTTCGACCACCACAATGTTTTCCAGACCGATCACCGACACCAGTTTGCCGTTGCCGTGGATCATGCAGTTCTTGCTGTCCTGAATCACCACATCGCCCTTGGTGACGTTACCGTTGGCGTCTTTCTCGTTGACTTCCCACAGCGACGACCAGCAACCGACATCGCTCCAGCCAGCGGTCAGCGGTACCACGCAGGCGCGCTGGGTTTTTTCCATGACGGAGTAGTCGATGGAATTGTCCGGGCAGCAGGCGAAGGTCGCTTCGTCGAAGGTGATGGTGTCGGCGTCTTGCTGGCTGCGTTCGAGGGTCAGCAGGCAGGTGTCGTAGATGTCCGGATCATGCTTTTTCAGTTCTTCAAGGAAGCGGCTGGCGCGGAACAGGAACATGCCGCTGTTCCAGTAGTAACCGCCGGATTCGACGTACTCGGTGGCACGTTTGACGTCAGGTTTTTCGACGAAGTGCGAAACGCGGCTGACGCCTTCGGGCAGCAGCGAATCGCCGGTGGATTTGATGTAGCCATAACCAGTTTCCGGTTTGGTCGCCGGCACGCCGAACAGGACCATTTCGCCATTTTCGGCGGCGACGGTGGCCAAGGCCAGTGCGCGTTGCAGGGCTTTCTGATCTTCCAGCACGTGGTCGGCCGGCAGCACCAGCATCAATTCGTCACGGCCTTCATTGACCAGCATCATCGCGGTCAGCGCCACGGCCGGTGCGGTGTTGCGGCCGAACGGTTCCATCAGGATGCGCTGGCATTCCAGATTGCGGTTGCTCAACTGCTCGTTGACGATGAAACGGTGATCCTTGTTGCAGACCACGATCGGGGTGTCCATGCCTTCGAACACCAGGCGCTCGAGGGTCTGCTGGAACAGAGTGTGTTCGCCGGTCAGGGCGAGGAATTGCTTAGGGAACTGCTTACGCGAAAGCGGCCAGAGACGCGAACCGCTACCACCTGACAAGATCACCGGAATCATATTGTTTACTCCATAAAATCGATTGGTTAGAGGCACGAACGCTGTGTCGTTTCACTCTTGTTTTTGTCTCGTATCCGAACTGACAACCCGATCCCCTGTAGGAGTGAGCCTGCTCGCGATTGCGGTGGGTCAATCAACACATTCTTTGAATGTGAAACCGATATCGCGAGCAGGCTCACTCCTACATGGGGAAAAGCGTCAGTTCGGAAAAATTGTTAGCGGGTAGATACCGGGCGCTTTACCCAGACTGGCGACAGGCTGCTGCCGCTGCCGGTGACGTACAGCACTGCTGCTTCACCGCGTTCCAGAGCGACCGGTTTGACGTCGCCGACTTTCTTGTCACCTTCGTACAGCGCCAGGCTGACTTTCACCGGGTTGATTTCACGTTCGCCACGGCCCTTGGCGGCCACGTTCGGCACCACGTCGGTCTTGCCGTCGGCAGTCTTCAGGGTCAGCGGCTTGTCGCTGAGGTTCTGCACGCGCACCAGGGATTTCTGCTTGTTCTTGAACGGCGGCTCTTCGATCAGTTGCGGCGCGCCGGAAGCGTTGTTGACCAAGGTGTAGTAGTGGTCCCCGGCGAGTTTCACCGGCAGGGTCTGGCTGCCGACCTTGGCGCTGTAATCACCGCCCGGCATGAAGCTGAAGTCGCTGCTGGCCAGTGGCGCAACGTCGCTCAGGTTGGTGCTGCCAACGGTGGCGCTGACTTCTGCGTTGCTGGCGTTGTAGACACGCACGAAGGTCGAGCCTTTCGGTGCGGTCGGGCCGTACAGTGCGGCGTCGCCACCGGCGAAGGCAGGCACGGAAAGCACGCTGAGGCCAGCAACCAGAGCGAAGCTTTTAGCGAGACGACGAGGAGTAGTAGTGAAAGTCATGGTGTACCTCTCTTTCAGTTTTGCGCCCGATCGGGCGTCTCGGATTTAGTGTTGATTGCTACGTTTTGTTGGCGCGCGCCGGCTTGTTTAAGCTCTGCGACCCACTGCGGGTCGGCGTCGCCGATTTCGTTGTTCACAGGCAGATAACGTTCAGGAAACTCCCAGATCAGCACCTGTGGCGGGCTGTTCTTGAAGTCATCGCTTTTCAGGTAGCTGAGCATCGGCAGGATCGGGCCGTGGCCGTCTTCGGCGTAGCTCACCACGTCGCTGTGCAGCGCCTGTTTCAGTGCACCGACGAAGTTCCAGTTGGGGTTGGCGCTGTAGCTGGTGCCGACCAGTGCGACCGGCACTTCATTGCTGGCAAACAGCGCGTCGTCACTGGCAGGCTGATCGCCGGCCGCGACGGTGTTGCGCTTTTGCAGTGGTTCTTGCGCCGGCATCAGGTTTTCGAACAGCGGATCGAGCGGCAGGAACAAGCGCAGATCGCCCTTGTGCGTAACCTTTTCCGCTGGCGTGGTGACGAAGCGCTGTGGCTCGCCGCTGAGCGGGAACTTGTCGGCGATGGTTTTCGCCAGGGTGTTCGCGGCAATTTCGGCACCTTCCGGCGTCCAGTGGGTGTCGGTGCGCAGGAACACTTGCTGACCGTTCTGCTTGGCCTGTTGGAAAGGCTTGAGCAGGTCAGGGGCGAGGATCTTGTCGGCGGCTACACGAGCATGGAAATCCTGATAGAGATTTTCGTGGATGCTCGCTGGTTTCACTTCACCCAGATGCTCCGGGTACAGACGAACCTTGGCCGGCACGATCGCCATCACCAGTTTCACGCCTTTCTCTTTGAGGGTCTGGCGCACGCCTTCGACCAGCGCGTAGTTGCCTTGCAGGTTCAGCTCTTCGTTGACGATCGGGTTGAATTCCTCATCGCTGTACAACCACTGATCGCGACCGAGCACCACGCCCGGACGACCTTCGTTGAACAGTTTGAAATCCAGCGCGGCCCAGAGGTTGGTGCCCAGACGCTTGATCGGGAATTCTTCGTCGTAATGAGTTTCCACAGCCTTGGTCCAGCGGCCGTTAAGCACCGTTGCGTCGGCGTTGGTGCTGAAGCCGAAGAAGCTGCGAACCGACCACAGACCCAAGACCAACAGGGTCACCAGGAACAGGGCGATGTAGAAGATGCGTAATGAGCGGGTCATGTCAGATCCCTCAGAACTGGAAGTAAAGGAACGGCGAGAAGCTTTGCGCCGAAAGTTTGAGAATCGAGGCGATGAACAGCAGCAGGATCAGGCCGCGCATCACGTAGCGTGACCAGTCCGCGCTCCAGTAGGCCGGTTGCACCTGGGCTTCGACGCCGACGGTGTAGCCAGGCTCGTGGATGCTTGCCGGATTTTCGCCGGGGGCCGCTTTGATCATTCCCGGGGTCGCGGTGGCAGGGCCGTTGGCCTCGACGTTGACTTCAGGTTTGGTTTTGGCCGGCGGCTGGTTGGTGTACAGATCGCGCAGGCCGAAGAAGGCCAGCGTCACGTACGCCACTACCAGAGTCGCCACTTGCAGGCCGGTGAGGCTGGCCTGATTGAGTTCCGACAGCGACCAGTCGCCGAAGCTGAACATCGCGCCGTACATGCGCCCGGCAACGTGCAGGTTTTCGGCACGGAAGATCACCCAGCCCATGACCACGAGCAGGAAGGTCAGCGCCCAGCGAATCGGGTTGAGGCTGCGCGGAGAGGTGTTCAGGCCCAGCGCTTTTTCAATCGCCAGCCACATGCCGTGCCAGGCGCCCCAGACGATGTAGGTGATGTTCGCGCCGTGCCATAGACCGCCGAGGAGCATGGTCAGGAACAGGTTGCGATACGTCATCAGCGTGCCTTTACGGTTACCGCCGAGGGTGATGTACAGATAGTCACGCAGCCACGTCGACAGGCTGATGTGCCAGCGACGCCAGAACTCGGTGATCGACTGGCTTATGTACGGCTGTTTGAAGTTTTCCATGAAGCGGAAACCCATCATCAAGCCCAGACCGATGGCCATGTCGCTGTAACCGGAGAAGTCGAAATACAGCTGCGCGGTGTACGCCAGCGCGCCAAGCCAGGCATCGCCGGTAGTCGGGTTTTGCAGGGCGAAACAATGGTCGGCGACCACCGCGAGGGTGTCGGCAATGAAGACCTTTTTGATGAAACCCTGCATGAACCGCGTGCAGCCCTCGGAGAATTTGTCGAGGGTATGCGTGCGGTTGTTGAACTGGTCGGCGAGGTCGCGGAAACGCAGAACCGGGCCGGCGATCAAGTGCGGGAAGATCGCCACGAATGCCGCGAAGTCGATCAGGTTGCGCGTCGCCGGGGTATCGCCGCGATACACGTCGATGATGTAGCTGATCGACTCGAAGATGTAGAACGAGATACCGATCGGCAGCAGCACGTGGGTGAGGATGAACGGCGACAGACCCACCGACGTCATCATCGCGTTGATGCTATCGACGCCGAAGTTGGCGTACTTGAAGTAGCCGAGGATGCACAGGTCCACCGCGACGCCGAGCAACAGCCAGCGCTGCGCCGGTTTGGTCCGTACGCCGGCGGCACCGACTTTGAGGCCGATCCAGTAGTTCCACAGCGTGACGGCGGCGAACAGCGCGAGGAAGTCCACACGCCACCAGGCGTAGAACACGTAGCTGGCGATCAGCAGCAGCAGGTTGCGATAGCGTTGCCCGCTCAAGTAGTACAAGCCGAGAAAGATCGGCAAGAACAGAAACAGGAACACGTTGGATGAAAATACCATCCCGATCTCTCCATGTTTGAACCAACAGTCAAGGGCCAAAGCCCCCCCAAACCCCCCGTGGTAGTGGAGGGGTGACACAGTGCTTGCTTGAGGTCGGAGCTGGCCGTCAGACCGCGCCCCTCACCCCCCGCCCTCTCCCGGAGGGAGAGGGAGCCTGATCTCCATGGTTTTCAAAAATGGAGATCGACTCGGTATTTCCTTGCAACCTGATCTCGGTTGTTTTTCAACACCTGAGATCGGCTCGGTATTTCATTTCGGCGTAACTCGCGCAGCCACCTCGGTCAGTCCCCTCTCCCTCCGGGAGAGGGTTAGGGTGAGGGGCTTTTGCTTCATGAGCCCTTGTTGCCCTTTTCATGCGACGGGTCGTAGACCTTGGTCAGGTCGCCGCCGAGGCGGAAGGTCTTGAACGGCTGCATGCCGTGCTTCTTCTCGATCACATCAGGCGGGCAGGTGTAGAGCGTGCAGAACGGTTCGAGCCAGGCGAATTTCATGTCCTCTTTCAAGTCGGTCATGTCCTGCTCTTTGCCGTTCTTCTTCTCGAATTCATCCGGGTCTTTCACCCCCGCCAACACCCGATCACCGAGACGCTTCAGCGCACCGTTGTTTTCCTGGCGCAAATCAACCCCGTTGACCTGAGCGAAACTGGCGATCATCGCCAGCGGCGGCAGGGCGTAGTTGTGATAGGCGAGGGCGCGTTGCTGGCGCTTGAGTTCGTTCGGCAGGAAGCCGTCGGCATCGACTTGATTGACGCCAACCTTGTATTCCTTCACCGCCCAGTCAAACAGGTCGCGGCGGTTGGTCGCGACCGAGGTCGCCATCACCGACCATGCAGCCCAGTACGAGTGGTTGTTGGTTTTTTCCAGCGGCAGGTTGTCCCAGTCGCTGACCACCTGATCGGCCATTTTGCTGAACCACGCCTCGATCAACTGCGCTTCCTGCTGATGCTGCGCCAGCGGATGCGAGTCGGAGAACTTCAGACGAATGTACGAAGAGGCCATGCTGCCCAGCGCCCATTTGCGCATCGACTTGCCGGTGTGGTTGAAGTCTTTCGACATCAACGCATCGGCCTTGGTCCACGCGGTCAGCCAGTTCAGCGTGCAATCGAGCTGTTCCGGGCGACCGTCGCGCATGAATTGCATCACGCGTTTGGCGGTGCCGCGTTCCAGCGTGGTGATGTCTTTGGTGGTGTCGCGAAAGGCTTTTTCCGACTGCACGTTCAGCGTCGCGCGGGCCTTGTCCGAACCTTCGTATTTGCTGCGAAATTGCAACGGCCCGGTGTACGGCGTCGGCATCGCATCGCAGCCTTCGCTTTTGTCACCGGTCTTGAATTTATCCACAGGCGCAAAATAGCCCTGAGGTGGACGCAGTGGCGCGGCGGCCTGCGCGGTGCCGGCGAAAATCGCCAGCCCAAGCAGCGTCGGCGCTAAAAGAGTTTTCAGTTTCGAGTTTCGCATAGCAGACCTCATTGCCCGACCTGAGCGGTTTGTTGCCCAGCGCCCGGGAATACGTTGCGTTTGCAGATTTTCGCTTCGACTTTTTGTGGCGCGGTGCCCGCTTCCGGGCCCTGGACTTCGACCGCCAGCAGGTTTTGCGAGGCCCAGTCTTCGTCCGTGCGCAGCTCAAAGGCGAAACGACCGTCGGTGTCGGAGGTTTCCGGTTTCTCGATCTTGATGTCCTCGTGGCGACCGTTCATGTACCAGAGGGTGGCTTGCAGGGTTTTCACCGAAGGGTCGGCGAAGCGGATGTCGACCTGATGGCTGCTGTTCTGCAGGTTCAGGTTCTTGCTGTTGACCAGCAGTTCTTGTTTGCTGCCCGGCTTGAGCGTGGTGCTCGCCGACATTTGCGCGTCTTTGCCTTCGCAGCCATTGTCGAGAAGGGACATCATCTGGCGATAGATGGTTTCCTGATCGAGGCGGTACAGCGGCGAGAATTCCCAGATAAGAATCTTCGGTGGCGTCTTCTGGAATTCGTCGCTGCCGAGGTACTGCAACATCGAGCCTTCCAGACCACCGCCGGGGAAGGCGACGTTGAGAATGTCGGCGCCGATGGCCTCTTCAAGGAAGCCGGCGAAGTTGTAGTTCTTACCGCTGTGCGAAGTACCGACGAGGGTGATTTGCGGGTTGCCGGAATCACCGAACAGGTCGCCGTCACCGGCCTCGCCCTTAGGCTCGGTGGTGAATTGATCCATGTACTGGATCGCGTAACTGGTGCCGCACAATTGCCCGGCCATGTTGTGCAGGGTACCGGTCTTGCCCATGCGCCCGGAGCGCTTGGTTTCGAATTCACGCTTGGGCACGTCGGCGAAGGCCGGGATCTGCTTGACCTTCTCGGCGACGATTTTCGCCGTGCGCTGCGCGCCGTATGGTGTCCAGTGCTGGTCGCCGCGGAAGTAGAAATCGTGGGCGGGCAGGGTGTCCGGCAGCGATTCGTTGGTCAGCGGCGACAGGTCCGGCACCACGTAACCCATCTTGGCGAAACGGCCGAGCATGGTCTTGTAGTTGCCCAGCGCTTTCTCGTAATCGAACGCGGCTTTTTCCTGCGGGTTGAGCTTGTTGCGGTTCACCAGGCCACGGGTCGGCTGATAGACGATCACCAACTCAACGCCTTTGGCTTTGAACGCATCGTGCAGTTGTTGCAGGCGTTTGTAGCCGGCCGGGGTGGTGTTGAACTCGGTGCGCAGATCTTCCTGAGTCCGGAACAGCCAGTCGCCTTGCGCCTGCACCAAGGTGGTGAAGTTCTGCTGGTAACGCGTGGTGTAGTTCTTCGCGTCATGCGCGGCCGGGCACAGGTTGCAGCACGGTTCGGCGCTGAACTTTGGTGGCGTGGCAGCGGCGCCTTCATCGGCGCGGGCGCCGTTGCTGGCCGCGAGAATGCCCACGGTCAGGGCCGACAGGCTGAGTAATCTGATCAAGTGTGGGTGCATAAAATTATCCTCAGTCCTGCATTTCGGTCTGGCGTTCGACAGGGTCGATCAGCACGGCTTTCTGCTGGCGCACCAGCAGGTCGAGAATTTCATCCTGGCGCTCGCCGAGGATGCCGTTGAAGCTGATGCCGCTGGATTTGGTCGGCGCCAGCATCGACACGCGATACAGCTCGACACTCAACGGTGAATCGATCGACAGCGGGCCGCTGCCATTGGCTGCCAGCTCACCGCCAACGACGATCAGCGACACCTGTGCATCGAACGGGTCGAGCTTGATGTCACGGTCGGTGTCGGTGAGGTCTTTGATGTGGCCGTAGACACCGGTCAAACCGTTGGCCATGGCGACGTTTTCGTAGAGGCGGATGTTCACGCTGTTACGAATGCGGATGCCGTGGCGCTTGTTGCTGATGACCTTGTTGCCCCACAGCAGGTTGTCGGCGGACTCGTAGAGGGTGATGCCGTCGGTGTGGTTCTTGTAGATCTCGTTGTAGGCAATGATGTTGTTGACGCTGTTCCGGTCGATCACCAGGCCCGAGAGTTTGTTGTCGTAGCTTTTGTTGTTGAAGATGAAGCTGTCGTTCACTTCACGGGAAATAATGATCCCGTGCTTCTTCTTCGTGCCGTAAACAGTGTTCTCGGCAATGATCAGGCCGTGGGAACGGTCGTGCGGGTCGATGCCGTAAACGATGTTGTCTTTGTAGGTGTTGCCCTTGACCACGAAGTCGCGGGTCTCGTAGCAGTAGAAGCCGTACCACATGTCGGAGAACTCGGAGCCGACGATCCAGCCAGTCGGTTCAGGGCGCTTGAGGACCTTGGCCATGTTCGGCGTGTACTGGGAAATACTCACCCCGTACGACTTACTGTTGGCGTAGCCGAAGCTGGCCATCTTGCTGTTGACGATGTAGGTCTCGGTGCCGCCCCAGGCGAGCAGGAACGGACGGAATTCCTTCGGCGAACGGAAGGTCGCCGGACCGTTTTCCTTTTCGCGCCAGCCGGTGACTTTGGTGTCGCGCACGAACAGTTGGCCGTCGTTGACCATGAACGCACCGGCCTCTTGCGACAGGCGCAGTTCCTGGGTCTGGCCGTCGATTTCGAGGATGCCTTTACGGCCCACGACGATCGGCAGCTTCGACAGGTACACGCCCGGCGCGGTCTCGCTGAAGTACTGCTTGGGCAGCTTCTTCGCCAGATCCTTGAGGTTCATGTAACCGTCGTCGACAAAGATTGCCTGCGGGATGCCGTGCTGACGCACCACCCATTCGGCCATTTTGTTGTCGCCGCCGATGAAGTCCTTCAGCGCGTCTTCCTGCATCATCCGGCGCACGCTGATCTTGCCCGCTTTGCTGCGGTTGACCTTCGCGGCGGCGGCTTCGGCGGTGTAGCCGGAAATGTCCGGCAGTTTCGGCGCGGCCAGATTCAGCGCCTCGGTGGGTGCGCTGCTGACGGTGTAGGTCTTGGCTTGTTGCAGCTCCTTGGCCGTGGTCGCAGGCTTTGCCGGCTCCACGTTGGCAAAGGCGCCAGCGCTGGCCAGCAGCATCGCGCCGGCCAGCAGGCTGAGTGAGCCTATCCTGGTGCTGATCATGTCGGGCACTCCCTTGGCGGTTTGCATCAGAAGCGCCAGATCACGTCGATGAACGCGCGGTGCATGTACGAATCAACCTGCTTGCCGTAGGCATCGCCCGGCTTGAACACACCGCCACGGAAGCGCACGAGGGCTGAAGGCTCGTCGATCGACTGGCTCAGCGCCGCCGGCAACAGGCCTTGCTTGAAGTACTTGGTGACGACCAGATCCATCTCCTGACCGAGGTCCTTGTTGCCGTCTTCAAGCGGCAGCGAGGTGCTGGAAAGGATCGCGCCGGTGACGTCGTCGGTGTTGTTTTCCACCGCGTTGATACCGTTGCTGCCGACTGGCTTGTTGCCGTCGACACGCCAGAACTTGTGGTAGATCAGGCTGGCGTCGTACTCGTCGTTGACCATCCACGAACCGAACAGGGTCGCGGTCTGCATGTTGTTCATTTCGCCACGGAAGGCTTCGCCGAAACGGTGAACCCGCGAGCGCGTACCGGTGTAGTTGGAGCGGTTGCTTTCCAGACCGGTCTGCTCGTAATCGGCGCTGGCGCGGGCATAGGCACCGCCGACTTGCCATTGCGGATCGAGGCGCAGACGCACACCGATGTCGGTGGCCCAGCCGTTGACGTCATCGCTGCGCTTGGCTTGCGCCGGGCGCGAACCATCGGCGTTCAGCGCGTTGACCGTGTCGCGGTCGCCGCTCATGCCGGTGATGCTGCCCCAATAGTTGACGGTGTTGGTGTTGCGCCAGTTGTAGGCGTCACTGTCGGCGGTCAGGCCGATCCAGCTGATGTCGCCGTTCTCGGTCTTGTCCAGCGAGTCGCGCGGTACGCCCGGTTCGGCGTAATCGAGTTTGCCGTCATCGTGGGTGTGGTGACCGCGAATGCCGACCCAGTTGCCCGGCGTCCACTGGTAAGCGGCGTCGGCGTAGGCGTGCAGGCGATCCTTGTCTTTCGGCGCCAGCTCTTTCAAGTCGGTGCGGTATTCGCTGAAGCGTTCGGCGACACCGGCGTTGGCACGCAGCAGGGTGGTGTCGAAGGTCCAGTTCAGCGCTTCGATATTGGTGTCGCGCCATTGGCCGTCGTCATTACGCAGACGCTGGCGACCGAACTTGAGCATCTCGCCCGGGTACGGGGTGAGGCCGCTGTAACCGACCCAGAACTCGCGCATCGCCAGGTAGTTTTTCTTGGTTTTGCGATCACCGTTGTCGGTGGCTTGTTCACCGTCGGATTGTTGCAGGGTGTCGGTTTCGATGATGTCGGTCGAGGTCACGGCCTGGCCCATGGCGTAGGCGCTCCAGGCGCCGCTTTCGCCATAGATCCACGGACGCAGGTCGAGGCCGACGCCGTTGACGTCGCCGCCGCTGGCGGTGCCGAGGTCACGGTCATCTTCGGACTGGCCGGTGACTTTCACTTCGAGGCCGAAGTTCTTGGTTTCAGTCATCGCGGCCAGTGTCGGGCAAGACCAGATCAGCGCGAACGAAAGGCCAATGCCGGCCTTCACGAATGGATTCAACTTCATAATTTTTCCTCGCCGTCTTCTTCTTGCAGGGCGTGCAGTTGCAGCGTGTTCGGGTTCAGAGCGCCACGGCTGGCTTGCTCTTGTTGCAGCAGACGTTGCGCTTCGGCCAGTCGCTCGGGCGGCAATTGCGCGGCGAGGGTGGTCGCCAGCTCATCGGCTTGCGGAGTGTTTTGCGCCTTGGCCAATTGGCTGAACACGTAGGCGTTGAGCGGGTCGGGTTTAGTGCCCTTGCCTTGGGAGAACAGTTGCGCGATGGCGAAGTCGGCGCTGTTCTGGCCGTTGCGCGCGGCGGTCAGCAAGTGGTCGAGAGCCTTTTGCGGATAGACCTTGCCGAGGTAGCCACGGCGATAGATCTGGCCGAGGTAGTAGTCGGCGGCGACTTCGCGGCCAACGGCTTTCTGGAAATGTTCTTCGGCGACTTTGGCGTCGGCCGGGACCATTTTGCCTTCGTAGTAGAGCTTGCCCAGCAACAGTTCGGCGCGCGGCTGGTCGGCGGCGCGGCCGTTGTCGAGGTATTTCATCATCTGGTCGACGTCGCCCAGTTCCGGGTAGTCGTAGAGCAGTTGCGCGAGGGTCACCCACGACGCCGGGTAGCCCGGAGCGATCGGCTCGAGCAGCGACTGCGCGGTTTTCTCGTCGGGCTTGCCGAGGGTCGAATCGGCCAGTACACGGGCCACGGAATCGACGCGCTGCGCGGTGACGGTGCCACGGCTGTAACCGGCCTGCATTTGCTTGATCAGCTCGGCTTGTTGCTCAGGCTGGGCGCGTTTCTGGTAAACGGTGGCCAGTTCGACGTAGCAGATGTCGGTGGTGTTGAGCGCGGCTTTGCAGATCTTTTCCACGTCATCCAGGTGCTGATCGTAGGTGCCTTGGGTGCGATACAGCAGCACCTGCGCCAGACCGGCTTCCGGGTAGCCGGATTTGCGCCATTGATCGATCTGCTGCTGCGCGTTGATATTCGGGAAACTGTGCGGGTATTGCAGGTAGAGCATCGCCAGCGGGATCAACGTGTTGCCTTCGCCATTGGCGGCGGCTTTTTTCAGCAGGGTTTCGGCTTCGTGGTGCTCGGCTTCGGTGGAGCCCGGCTTGGCCACCAGCAAACGGCCGAGACGCGCCTGTGCACGCGGCGAAACACTGGCAGCGGCGCGGTAAGTCGCCTCGGCCTGTTTCATTTGCGCCGGGTCGCGGCTGTCGACCTGGATATCGGCAAGACCGACTTGCGCTTCGCTGTAACCCAGATCGGCCAGTTGCTGATAATTCTGCGCGGCGGTGGCGGTATCGCCCCGCTTCAGCGCTTCGTTGGCCAGACGCTGATCGGGCAGGCCGGCGCAACCGGCCAGACTGACCGCCAATGCCAAGGCACACACTGTTCCCATGTAGGAGTGAGCCTGCTCGCGATTCAGGCGGCGCGGTACATCAGACACACCGCGCTGATCCAATCGCCGGCAGGCCAGCTCCCACAGGGATCGCGGTGTTTTCAGGATGGGTGGAGTAGTCACAGGCATGTCCTCGACTTAAAGACCGGCAGCCATGGCTTTGTCGATCAGCCAGTTCAGGTTCGGGCCACGATCGCTGTTCACTTCCACCGGGCGGCCGGCGAGGCTGCTGTCGAGCGGCTCGTCAGGCTGGATCTGTACGCGGATATCGGAGGACAGGTCGGCGCTTTTCAGGCTGGTGCTGCTGACGATCTTGCCGGTGCGGGTCTTGTCTTCGCCGGCAATCTGGAAGCTCACCGGAGTACCCGGACGCACGTCACCGAACTGGCGATAGGAGAAGCGCGCATCGACGGTGGCTTGGGTGTTGCGCGGCACCAGTTGGAAGATCACATCGCCCTTGCTCGCGTATTGACCGTCAGCCACCAGTTGCTGGGCCACGGTGCAATCGCATGGCGAGGTCAGGGTGCCGGTCATTTGCTTGCCGAACAGTTCTTCAACCTTGGCCGGGGACAATTGATCTTCTTCCAGATGGCCCTTGAGCACGTCGAGCATGCTGGTGCTGAAGGTCGCCAGTGGCGCGCCTTTGGCCGCAACGCCGTCGGACTTGACCAGGCTCTGCACGGTGCCGTCGCGCGGCATGGTGATGTTCATCCCCGGCACGCTGACCAGACCGGCCTGCGCGTGGCTGACGAAGTACATGCCATACACCGATTTGAAAATGAACCCCGCCGCGACCAGGCCGACCGCAAAGATACCGGCGCTGAACGTTACCGCTTTCAGGCGCCCGAACGGGGTCATGCCGGAGCCGCCGTCCTTGACCTTGCGTGCCTTGGTGAAGTTGTCGCGCTGCAGGGTCGCCAGAACTTCGCCGATGCTGACGATGTCGCCGGCCAGGTGCGAAGTGATCAAGTGGCGCAGGGTGGAAATGTCCTGCTGCTCGAGGTTCTGGAACTGGCAGCCGACGCGGCCGGTCTGGCGGTCGTAGGAACGCACTTGCAGTTCAACGTCCATCGCCAGGCCGAGGTTGTCTATGACGAATTGCAGACGCGCCTTGTACACCTCGCCGATGGTCAGCGGCATCTGCCCGGCGTTGAACGCCAGACCACCGGCGGACAGGTCGAGCACCCGCGCTTCTACCGGGGTCCGGTCGGGACCGAAGAAGCGCAGTTTGGCCGGGATTTTCACACGGGCGTGTTGGCGCTGGGCTTCGGATTCATGCACTACGTTGGCGTTGACGGCGGTATTCATAGGGGCGATTTCCTTGTTAATTCAATAGGGGCGGGTCAGACCATCATCAGCAGCACGGCGACAAAAATGCTGCCGGCGGAGAAGGTCATGGTCCGAGACGACCAGGTGTTGAACCAACGTTGAAAGCTGGCGAGATCACGGGTCAGGGATGTGGGTTGGCGCGTCCAGGATTGTTGGTCGAGGCGGAAGAACACGTAGATCTTCACCAGCGCGCCAACGATCTGGTTGTAATAAAGAATCGCCGGGTAAGCCGGGCCGATGCGGTGACCGGAGCACGACAACAGCAGGGTCAGGATCAGGCGGGTGATGCCGATCCACAGCAGGTAAACGAGGATGAACGCGGTGCCGTATTTGAAGCTGGCGATGAGCGCCACGGTCAGACCGAGCAGGGATGTCCACATCGATACGCGTTGATCGAACAGCACCACCGAGGTGAACGCGCCAAGGCGTTTCACACCCAGGCCCAGTGCTCGCGAGTTCTGGCGCAGGTTGTTGCCGTACCAGCGGAACATCAGTTTGCGGCTGGCCTTGATGAAGCTTTTTTCCGGCGGGTGTTCAACGGTGTTGATCGCCGCGTCAGGCACGTAGAAGGTGTCATAACCCAGGCGCATGAGGCTGAACCAGCTCGACTTGTCGTCACCGGTCAAAAACTTGAAGCGGCCCAGACGCCAGTGTTGCAGCGAGTCGCTTTCAACGTCGGCGATGAATTCCGGATTGGTCACCACGGTGGCGCGGAACACCGACATACGACCGGTCATGGTCAGCACGCGTTTGGACAGGGCCATCGAGCACATGTTGATGTGGCGCTGGGCGAAACGCAGCTTGTGCCATTCGCTCATGATGTAGCCGCCGCGTACTTCGCAGAACTCGTTGGTGGTCAGGCCGCCGACGTTGCCGAACAGCTGGAACCACGGCACGGTCTTGCGCACGGTGCCTTCGCCGAGCACGGTGTCGCCATCGATCACGGCCACCACGGCGCGGTCGTCCGGCAGGTGACGGGAGATCGCGCGGAAACCGTAGGCGAGGCCATCGCGTTTGCCGGTGCCG
Organism: Pseudomonas sp. MC6; assembly: GCF_054790575.1. Classification (NCBI taxonomy): domain Bacteria; kingdom Pseudomonadati; phylum Pseudomonadota; class Gammaproteobacteria; order Pseudomonadales; family Pseudomonadaceae; genus Pseudomonas; species Pseudomonas sp. MC6. Next base: position 3,910,797 of record NZ_CP186504.1, on the reverse strand, counting down.
GGAATGCGCACGAAGTCGAGCTTGACGCGGTCGGGCGGATTCATCCGTGCCCACAGTGCCTTGACCAGCAGCTCATCGGACATTTCGACGATCGAGCAGACCACGGTGGTCGGCAGTTCGCAGTCGATGGCTTCGCGGATCACCGAGCTGTAGACCTGCGCGGTGGTCAGCGCGTCGATACGGAAACTGGTGACCATCAGGAACACATGCGACGGGTCCGCCGCCTTGCCCAGCTTGCGCACTTTGCGGCGCAGGTGCGGGTAAACGATGTAGAGGAAAATCATGCCGCGCACAAAGTGCGTTGCACCCATCGAGTAGCGCCAGATACCCACGGCGCCAATCAGGAAAATGAAGTCCTTCGACTCGGAGTCGAATGTGGACGTGGGCAGCATCAAGGCCAGGCCCATCAGCAGACTGAGATAAAAAAGCCAGCCGGCTGATTGCAGAAAAAAATGTTTGAGCTTGCTCATCAGCGTCATCCGAAGGTAAGGGAGGCTTCAAGCTGCAAGCTTCGAGCTGCAAGTAATGCAGCTCGGAGCTTGTCGCTTAGGTCTGCATTACCAGCAGATACCCTCGGTGCGCGTACCGGCGTCGGTGGCTTTGGCCATGAAGCCGACCAGGTCGATGACCTGTTTGCCGTGCGGTGCTTGCTGGGCCAGTGCGCGGAATTTCTCGTCGCGGTTGCCGAGGATGATCACGTCGGAGTTGTCGATCACCGAATCGAAGTCCGCGTTGAGCAGCGACGACACGTGCGGGATTTTCGACTCGATGTAGTCCTTGTTCGCGCCGTGAACACGGGCGTACTCGACGTTGCTGTCGTAGATGCTCAGGTCGTAACCCTTGCCGATCAGCATCTCGGCCAGTTCCACCAGCGGGCTTTCGCGCAGGTCGTCGGTGCCGGCCTTGAAGCTCAGGCCGAGCAGGGCGACTTTGCGTTTGTCGTGGCTTTCAACGATGTCGAAGGCGTTCTGCACTTGCGATTCGTTGCTGCGCATCAGCGAGTTGAGCAGCGGCGCTTCGACGTCCAGCGAGCCGGCGCGGTAGGTCAGAGCGCGCACGTCTTTCGGCAGGCACGAACCGCCGAAGGCGAAGCCCGGGCGCATGTAGTACTGGGAGAGGTTGAGGGTCTTGTCCTGGCAGACCACTTCCATCACTTCACGGCCATCTACGCCGACCGCTTTGGCGATGTTGCCGATCTCGTTGGCGAAGGTCACTTTGGTCGCGTGCCAGACGTTGCAGGTGTACTTGATCATCTCGGCAACGGCGATGTCCTTGCGGATGATCGGTGCGTCGAGTTCTTCGTAAAGCGACTGCAGAACGTCGCCCGAGGCCTTGTCGAACTCGCCGATGACGGTCATCGGTGGCAGGTCGTAGTCGGCGATAGCGGTGGATTCACGCAGGAACTCAGGGTTGACCGCAACGCCGAAGTCGACGCCGGCCTTCTTGCCCGAGCAATCTTCGAGAATCGGGATCACCACGTTGGCAACAGTGCCTGGCAGTACGGTGCTGCGTACGACGATGGTGTGGCGGGTGGTCTTTTCACGCAGGACAAAACCGATCTCGCGGCACACCGCTTCGATGTAGTTCAGTTCCAGATCGCCGTTCTTCTTGCTCGGCGTCCCGACGCAGATCATCGACAGGTCAGTGTCACGAATCGCCTCGGCGAAGTTGGTCGTGCCACGCAGACGACCGGTCTGGATACCCTGTTGCAGAAGTTCACCAAGACCCGGTTCAACAATCGGCGACTTGCCGGCGTTGATCATGTCGATCTTGTCTTTGGCAACATCGACGCCAACCACGTCATGGCCCCGAGCAGACAGGCAACCGGCACATACTGCGCCAACGTAACCCAAACCAAATATGCTGATGCGCATCGCAATTACCTCTGTATATATCAGGCCTTAGAGGGCCGGAGTTAATGGTGTTCAGCGTTCATTAGTGCACTCGAAAGTGCGGCTTACAGGCGCCACAATGCCGTGTGCAGGCATACTAAGTTTCGAGTGTCTAAATAAGTGCACTCAAGATGTGCGCAACCAGGCCTTGTTGTTATGACTTGCCCTGTTATGCAGCCGATCTTCCTTGTGGAAGACTCTTGTGCAATCGTCTTGCGCGCTCGAAAGCAGGATTAAAGTCCTGTAAATCAAGCGGTTTGGTGCTCAGGCGAGCACGTTTATAGGGGCGCGGCCATGGCCTTTGTAGGGGATATAAATGGTGCGTATCTCCTGTCCATCGTTTCGTAATCAGACTAGTTAGTCATCTAGGCAAGTTGCTGTGACAACTTGGTTACATGGCCATCTGCTCTGCGTAAGTTATCTCGTACAAACTCAGCGAGAATCGTTACCGGTGGTATGAGCTATGCATTCGGACGAAGTTCCTGTCCGCTCATCGCGAAATCTGAAATTTCTTGAAATATTGTCAGAGATGGCACTAATCTCAATTTGATAGCACTTTCGTTTCCGACCTTTATTAACAGGCGAATAATCACGTTAGATAGTTTTGTGCCACTACGCTGAAAAAATTTAGGTGCCACTACTGAAAAAAATGATCAGTGTCGAGTGAAACTAATCTTAGAAAAGACAGGGAGGATTTTCTGGCGCCATAAAAATGGCGAAAAGCAGCGGGGTTTTTTTGACATCGTGCGAGCTGCACGACTCTATATAGAAAGAGTCGTGCATTGGGCATGCTTTATTCGGGGGCGTGGTCGCGCAAAAATACCAGATTGTCCGGTTTCGACTGTTCGACGCTGTAGCGATATCCCTGCACATCGAATTGCTTGAGCAGGGTCGGATCGTTGATTTTTTCCTGGATCACGAAACGGCTCATCAGACCGCGAGCCTTCTTCGCGTAGAAGCTAATGATCTTGTACTGACCGTTCTTCTGATCCTTGAACTCGGTGTTGATGATCCGTGCGTTCAATGCCGTTCGTTTGACCGCCGAGAAGTACTCGTTGGAGGCCAGGTTGAGCAGAACGTCGTCGCCTTGATCGGCCAACGCTTCGTTCAGCCATTCGCTGATGCGCGTGCCCCAGAAGGCATACAAGTCCTTGCCCCGGGCGTTGGCCAGTTTGGTGCCCATTTCCAGGCGATACGGTTGCATCAGGTCGAGCGGGCGCAGCAAGCCATACAGGCCTGACAACATGCGCAGGTGTTTTTGCGCGTAGTCGAAATCGGCTTCGCTGAAGGATTGCGCGTCGAGACCGGTATAAACGTCACCCTTGAACGCGAGCAGCGCCTGCTTGGCGTTTTCCGGAGTGAACGCGGGTGTCCAGCTGCCGAAACGCGCGGCATTTAGCCCGCCGATCTTGTCCGACACGTGCATCAGTTCGCTGATTTGCGCAGGCGTCAGGTCGCGCAGTTGCTGGATCAGTTCCTGGGAGTGGTCGAGGTATTGCGGCTGAGTAAAGCGCTGGGTCGCCGGCGGTGTTTCGTAATCGAGGGTCTTGGCGGGGGAAATCACCATCAGCATGAAGTCGTCTCCTTTAATTGTGGAGGCGATTCTAGGGGGTTGTCGGTGTTGACTCCAGCTATAGGGGCAATAGGTGTGGGGAAGCTTGGGCATTTGCGACGGTTGGTGGATTTTTCCCTCACCCCAGCCCTCTCCCAGAGGGAGAGGGGGCTGACCGAGTTGTACTGTCGATTTACGCCGACATGATCTATCGAGTTGAACTCAAATTTTGAAATCAATGAAGATCGGCTCCCTCTCCCTCCGGGAGAGGGCTGGGGTGAGGGCAGCGTCCGTGAGCGTTGCACATCAGCTATAGTGCCGCGCGGGTTTTGTTATGGAGACATCCCTTTTGCGCATTGTTCTTTTATTGACCGCGTGGCTGTTAAGCGTCGGTGCCATCGCGGCGCCGGGCGATGTGGCGACGCTGGATCGCAGCACCTGGCCAGAGCAGCTCAGCAATCCGACGCTGTTTGATGTGGCTTCACGGGCGGAAATCCTCATGTTCGCCCGTGGCCTGCTCGGCACTGAATCGATGGACGAGGCCGCGTTGGCTCAGCGCCTGGGCCTGCGCACAGTCAATATCGATGCGGTCAACAGCCTGCGTCAGCGCCTCTGGCAGCGCTTGTTGGCGAACTACAACTACGCCCAGCAAAGCTGCGATCAGGACGCCTCGTTCTGTTTCCTCGTCGAAGACCTGCCGACCCTGCGTGAGCAAGCCGCCAAGTTCGTGGTCAGTGACGACAGCTATTACACCAAGTGGGCCGAACCGAGCCGGATCTTCCATTTGCAGTATCTGGATGAGTTGATGCGCAAGGCTGCGTTGTCACCGCAAACCAGCAATGAATTCGATCGTTTCGGAGACTACGAGCGCAACGGCGACGACATGCACGACCGGCTGTTTCTGCTGACTTTCGACAGCGCCGCCAACGTGCAACCGGATAACACCGGTTGGCTCACCGAATACCTGCGCAAGGCAAACCTGAGCGGCACGTTCTTTGTATTGGGCAAGGATATTCAGGCGCGGCTGGCCGATCGTTCGGTGAGCAGTCTGCAGGCGGGCTTCTCGAAACAGTGCGTCGGCGTTCAAGGTTGGGAGTTCCGCTCCCACAGCCATTGGCAGGACTGGCAGGATTCGGTGCGGCGCAGTGCTGATCTGGTCAGGAATAAATTGCCGGAAAACTATGTGCCGCTGTTCCGTCCGCCAGAAGGGCAACGCCGCAGTGATGCGCAAGGTTTCTTCAACACCCAGGGCCTGCAAGTGGCACTGTGGGACATCGATGCCCAGGACGGCGCCGGCAAACTCAAGGGCTCAGCGAGCGCGCAACGAGTACTGACCCTGATGCTGTTGTGGCGTCACGGGGTGATCAATTTCAACATGAAACAGGACGCGGTGAAGACCTCGTTGCCGTGGCTGATCACGCAAACCGCGCAGAGCGGTATCGGTTGGGAAGACTGTCAGAACGCTTTTCGCTGAGAAACGAAGAAAGCCCGGAAACATTGGGCGTGGGGCGATTTTTTTGCAGGATTCGGTGCAGGCGGACTTCCGACTTTAGCGGGGTCTTGGCAGTCCGCCAAGGGCTTTTCGTCACTCTGCAAAATAAACTTAAAAAAACCGTCAAAGTACTTTTTTATGTCATCGGTTTTGGAGTATTACGAAGACAGACCGCCGAAACCTGCAACACAGGTGGCGTCTTCCAAGACCCGTTTGTTTGCAGTCACTTGAATCTCCGCAGGTGAGATTTCGGCAGTCACTTCGAGGCGCAGCACCGCCCAGGTATTGCGTCTACTGGCTCTGACAAAGGTGACCGAGTATGGATGATCACGGACGTAGCCCTTCCTCCAACCAGCCAATCCTGTATGTACTCGATACCAACGTATTGATTCACGATCCAAACGCCCTGCTGAATTTCGAAGAACACCACGTCGCAATCCCGATGACCGTGCTTGAAGAGCTGGACAAGCTCAAGAGCGGGCATCACAGCGTGGCCGCTGAATGCCGTCAGGCCATCCGGCTGATCGACAAGACCCTGGGCGATGCGTCCCCGGAAGATGTCGAGCTGGGTGTGCCGATCCAGCGCGGCAAGGGCGGGCCGAAGGGCTTACTGTCAATACTGATGAGCAAACAGGCCGAATCGAATCTGATTCTGCCCGAGCACCTGAACGACAACAAAATCATCAACCAACTGATCGATCTACACACCCGCGACCCGAAAAAACCGGTGGTGCTGGTCACCAAAGACATCAACATGCGCCTCAAGGCGCGCGCCTGCGGCATCGATGCCGAGGATTACAGCACCGACCAACTGGTCGATGACGTGTCCCTGTTGCCCAACGGCTACCACAACATGACCGGCTCCTTCTGGGACCGCGTGAGCAAGGTCGACACCCGTCAGGATCACGGCCGCACCTGGCATCAAGTGCAACTGATCGATAATCTGCCGGCAGTGCATATCAACGAGTTCATCATTGATGAACAGGGCTTTGTCGGCTGGATCAAGGAGATCGACGAGGCCAAGCTGCTGATCCTCGACCTGCATCAGGAACCGCTGCTGCATCAAGAGGCCTGGGGGCTCAAGCCGCGCGACATTTATCAGAGTCTGGCGTTGTACGCGTTGCTCGATCCGGACATTCATCTGGTCAACCTGTCGGGTGCCGCCGGTTCCGGTAAAACCATTCTGGCACTGGCTGCGGCGATCGAGCAGACCATGGTCAGCAAGCGTTATCGCCGCATCATCGCCACCCGCAGCGTGCAGGGCCTGGATCAGGAGATCGGCTTCCTGCCCGGCACCGAAGCGGAAAAAATGGAGCCTTGGCTGGGCGCCATCACCGACAACCTCGAAGCCTTGCACATGGATGACGAAAACACTCATGGCAGCGTCGACTACATCCTCAGCAAAGTGCCGTTGCAGTTCAAATCGCTCAACTACATTCGCGGTCGCAGCTTCCAGCAGAGCCTTATCCTGATCGACGAATGCCAGAACCTCACGCCGCACCAGATGAAAACCATCATCACCCGTGCCGGCGCAGGTTCCAAAGTGGTGTGCCTGGGCAACCTCGCACAGATCGACACCCCTTACCTGTCCGCGACCAGCTCCGGGCTGACCTACCTGACCGAACGCTTCAAGGATTTCCCCAACGGTGTGCACATCACCCTGCAAGGGGTGCCTCGCTCGATTCTGGCCGAATACGCCGAAACCCACCTGTAAAACAGCTGCAAGATTCAAGCTGCAAGCGGCAAGATACAAGCGTAGAGAGTGTTTCTCTCATGCCCTTGTAGCTTGCCGCTTAATGCTTGCAACTGCTTAAATGCTGCCATTCCATACCTGCAAACTACTGCGCTTTTCACTTGCCGCTTGTAGCTTGCCGCTCGCAGCTGCCTCAAGGAGGCCCCCGTGCTGACTCATCTCGATTCCCAAGGTCGCGCCAACATGGTCGACGTCACCGAAAAAGCCGTGACGTTCCGTGAAGCGACGGCCCAAGCGCTGGTGCGCATGCTCCCCGCAACGCTGCAGATGATCGTCAGCGGCGGTCATCCCAAGGGTGACGTGTTCGCCGTGGCGCGCATTGCCGGCATTCAAGCTGCGAAGAAAACCAGCGATCTGATTCCCCTTTGCCACCCGCTGATGCTGACCGGCGTCAAAGTCGAACTCAGTGCTGAAGGCGAAGACACCGTGCGCATCGTTGCCCGCTGCAAATTGTCCGGGCAGACCGGTGTGGAAATGGAAGCATTGACCGCCGCCAGCGTTGCCGCCCTGACCATTTATGACATGTGCAAAGCCGTCGATCGTGGCATGACCATCGAAAGCGTGCGCCTGCTGGAGAAGGTCGGCGGCAAGAGCGGGCACTTTCAAGCGGAGCAGCCATGAACCTGACCGTGAAGTTTTTTGCCCGTTACCGTGAAGCGCTGGGCGTGGATTCGGTAAAGGTTGAGGGCGATTTCGCCACCGTCGACGACGTGCGGGCATTGTTGGCACAACGCGATGGCGCCGAGGTGCTGAGCGAGCAGAACCTGATGTGTGCACGCAACGAAGACCTCTGCCAGCTCGACGAGCCTGTGGTTGATGGCGACGAAGTGGCGTTTTTTCCTACCGTGACCGGGGGCTGAGCCATGGCTATTCGCGTGCAGGCCACGCCGTTCGACCCAGGCGCTGAAGTCAACGCGATGCACGCGGCCAACGTCGGCGTCGGCGCGGTGGTGAGTTTTGTCGGCTACGTGCGCGACTTCAACGATGGCCTGGATGTGGCGGGGATGTTCCTCGAGCACTATCCGGGCATGACCGAAAAAGCCCTCGGCAAGATCGCCATCGAAGCCGAACAGCGTTGGCCGCTGCTGAAACTGGAAGTGCTGCACCGCATCGGCGCGCTGGAACCGGGCGAGCCGATCGTCTTCGTCGGCGCCGCCAGCGCCCATCGCCAAGCCGCGTTCGATGCTTGCGCCTTCGTCATGGACTACCTGAAAACCCGCGCACCGTTCTGGAAGAAAGAAAACACCAGCGACGGCCCGCGTTGGGTTGAAGGGCGGGACAGTGATCATGCCGCCGCGGATCGCTGGAAGAAGTAAATCAAAAGATCGCAGCCTTCGGCAGCTCCTACATTGGGTCGGCATACCCCTGTAGGAGCTGCCGAAGGCTGCGATCTTTTTGCTTCTGCCTCGAATTGACGATTTGTACATATAAGTCCAAGATGGATTTCCAAGTACAAAAAAGCTTCAATCTTGCCGCTCGTAGCGCCTCGCTAGCAGCTGCTCTTCTTCATCTTGCCAAACCAACAACAACCCGCGAGAGAACGAACATGAAGAAACTCCCCCTCATCACCGGTCTGGCCCTCAGCCTGTTAGCCTCAGCCAGCGCGTTCGCCGCCGAACAAACCCTGCGCATCGGCATCGAAGCCGCTTACCCGCCATTTGCGTCGAAAACCGATAAAGGCGAAATCGTCGGTTTCGACTACGACATCGGCAACGCCCTGTGCGCGCAGATGAAGGTCAAGTGCGTGTGGGTTGAAGGTGAGTTTGATGGTCTGATCCCTTCGCTGAAAGTGAAGAAAATCGACATGGCGCTGTCATCGATGACCATCAACGAAGACCGCAAGAAGTCGGTGGATTTCACCCACAAGTACTACTTCACTTCGTCGCGACTGGTGATGAAGGAAGGCGCAACGGTCGATGACCAGTACGCCAGCCTCAAGGGCAAGAACGTCGGCGTGCAGCGCGCAACGACTACTGACCGTTATGCCACCGAGGTGTTCGAGCCGAAGGGCATCAACGTCAAGCGCTACAGCAACAACGAAGAGATCTACATGGATCTGGCGGCGGGGCGGCTGGATGCGATTTTTGCCGACACTATTCCGCTCAATGACTTTCTGTCGATGCCGCGGGGCAAGGGTTATGCGTTTGTCGGGCCTGAGTTGAAGGATCCGAAGTACGTGGGCGAGGGCGCGGGGATTGCGGTGCGCAAGGGTAATGCCGAACTGGTCAGCCAGTTGAATGGCGCGATTGATGGCATTCGTGCGAGTGGCGAGTACCAGAAGATTTCCGAGAAGTATTTCAAGTCCGATATCTACGGCGACTGATAGTCCGCTATCGCGAGCAGGCTCACTCCTACATTTGGAATGCGTTCCCCCTGTAGGAGTGAGCCTGCTCGCGATGGCGTCAGAGAAATCACCGCAAATCTCTAGCCCTTCATTTCCTTCAAATGCTTGTACACCGTCGCCCGCCCCATATTCAGCACATTGGCCACATAGTTCGAGGCGCTCTTGCCCTTGAACGCGCCTTCGGCGTGCAGCGCCAGCACCAGCTCACGTTTGTGATCGCGGGTCAGCACATTCAGGCTCAATTGCCGCTCGCGCAGCCAAGCGTGGAGGAAGGTGTTGATGCGCTCCTGCCAGTCATCACGAAACAGTGAGTCCGGTTGCGGGATCAGTTTGCTCGGCGACAGGAACAGGTCCAGCGCCGCCTTGGCGTTCTCGAACAGCGAAATATTCAGATTGATGCACAGCACCGCCAGCGGCAGGCCTTCGCTGTCGCGCAGGACGCTGCTCAGGCTGCGAATCTTCTGGCCATCCCAATTGAGCTTTTCGTACGGGCCGATGTTTCTGTCGCTGACATCCTCGCTGAGCATGTCTTCCAGTGACGAATCGTCACCGATTTCGCGTTTGGACAGGTTGTTGGCGATGTAATCGACCTTCTGTGTGCGCAGGTCGTGCAGCACCACTTCGGCGTGCGGAAAGAACAGTGTGGCGATGGCATCGGCGATGGCGCGGAAGTTATCCAGCGCCGGGTCGAATTCAGGGGCGGTCATGACAGTGGAGCTCCAGGCAGCGTCAACGCCCCCGTGATCAGGAGGCGCTGCGAGTGTGCCGCAATCCGTTGGGCGCGTCATCCGGATGGACGATCAGGCGAGGCGGGCAGGCGAGAGCATGGCGCTGCTCAGACCGAAGTTACGCAAGTGCTCGGGCAGTGGCTGACCACGCACCAACTCCGCGCTGGCCTGGCCCATCGCTGGCGAAGTCTGGATGCCATAACCACCTTGCGCCGCGACCCAGAACAGCCCCGGCACCTGCGGATCGAAACCGCTGAGCAGATCACCGTCGCCGACGAAACTGCGCAGCCCGGCCCAGGTGCGGGTCGGGCGGCGGATGGTCAGCGTGGTGGCTTCTTCGATCTGGTAAATGCCCATGGCGATATCCAGTTCTTCCGGCTGCACATCGTGGGGTTCGACCGGGTCGGCGTTGGCCGGCGAGCCGAGGAACATGCCAGCGTCGGGTTTCATATAGAAGGACTCGTCGAGGCTCACCAGCATCGGCCAGTGATGAATGTCGACGCCTTCGGGGCCGGCGAAGATGAATGCGGCGCGGCGTTTCGGTTGCAAGCCCAAGGGCTTGGCGCCGGCCAGTGCACCGATCTTGTCGGCCCAGGCGCCGGCGGCGTTGATGATTACCGGTGCGCTGAAGGTCTGGCCGTTTGTTTGTACGTGCCAGAGGCCGTCGGCGTCGCGGTTCAGGCCGAGTACTTCGCAGTCGGTATGCACTTCGCCGTTGTTGCGACGGATGCCGCGCAGGTAGCCCTGATGCAGGGCATCGGTGTCGATGTCGCTGGCGCTCGGGTCGTAGATCGCACCATGGACTTTTTCCCGGCGCAGGATCGGCAGGCGTGCGCAGGCTTCGTCGGCGCTGAGCAATTGCATCTCCGGCACGGTGGCTTTGGCGCTGAGGTATTGGTTGTTGAGTTCGGCGGGGTCGCCGGTGAAGTCGACGGTCATTTCGCCGCGCGGGGTCAGCAGCGGGTGTTCGCAGAAGCCGGCCGGCGGATGATCGAAAAACTCGCGGCTGGCCTGGGTCAGTGCACGTACCTGCGGTGTGCCATAGGCTGCAGTGAACAGCGCGGCGGAGCGCCCGGTGGAGTGATAGGCCGGGTGCGATTCACGTTCGAGCACGATCACTTTGCCGTGCGGCGACAACCAGAAACCGCTGGAAGCGCCGGCAATTCCGCCGCCGATGATGATGAAATCTGCCTGGCTCATGAGGTTCTCCAGTGAGTAAGCAATATCCAATAGTTCGCTATCCCCTGTAGGAGTGAGCCTGCTCGCGATAGCGGTGTATCAGGCAACAATAATGCTGAATGTAAGACCGCATTCGCGAGCAGGCTCGCTCCTACAGGGGATTTGTGGTGTTAGTGGGTTAAGTGATAAACCGCATTGGCCAGGGCGATGTCTTCCAAGCCAAGGCCGATTGAACGGAAAAACACGTGACGATCGTAATCGGGGCGCTGGACTTTCTCGCTGAGCAAGTCGGCGAGATCGCCGACAATCAAATCCTTGCTCCAGCCATGCTGTTCACTGGCAATCAGCATCTCACCCGCCGACCCCGGAGTGGTCAGACGATAGTCACAGAACACCTGCATGTCGTTGAGGCTCTGCGGCGGCACTTCGTGGGCACGTGGGGCGTTGGTGCTGATCGAGGTGATCAGGGCCGGTTTGCTCAGAGCGGCAGGATCGATCACCGGGCCGGGGGACGAGGTACACAGCATGATCACATCAGCCTCGGCAATGGCCGCTTCACGGCTATCGGCAATTTTCAGATTGGGCGTGATGGCTTTCAACAGTGCCTGGGTTTGCGCGTCGGCGGACAGGCTTGGCGAATACAGGCTGATGCTCTGCCAGTCACGCAGCGATTTCACGTAGTGCAAATGCGCCTGGGCAACCTTGCCGCTACCAATGATTGCCAGTCGCGTGGCATTGACCGGAGCGAGGGTGTCGACCGCCACGGCCGTGGTCGCGGCGGTGCGCGCGGTGGTCAGTTCACCGGCATCGCAGAGCAGCAGCGGTTGGCCGGTTTTCATCGACATCAGCAGCGTCCACGCCGTCACCAACGGGCCTTGCTCGCGAACGATGTAGGGCGAGGTCTTTACGCCGTAAACGCCGTCTTCAGCCAGCACGCCCAGGTAGTTGATGAAGTCACCTGCACCTTGAGGAAACTCCACCAGTTGCTGCGCCGGCTGCACGGCATTTCCCGCGGCGAGGTCGCGAAACAGTTTGCGCAGGATCTGCGGCACATCGATGCGCGCCAGCAGCTCGCGGGCCTGATGCTGGTCGATCACGTAGGGCGTACTGGACATATCAGGCTCCGAAAACGAAATCTAAACTTGTTTGTCCATTATGGACTTTTAGTTTTCTCTCGCAAGCACCTGATGAAACGCCGGACGAAAAAAAAGCGCAGTCCGTTGCCGGCTGCGCTTTTCTTTTGAACGTCGCTTACTGCGGACGCTTGCGCTCAACCGCACGCAACAGATGCGTCGGCGGCGTTTCACAGCTGATCTTGCGACCGAGCTTCTCTTCGATGGACGGCAACTGGTAGGAGTCGTCCTCACCGGCGAAGCTGATCGACACGCCATCGGCGCCAGCACGACCGGTCCGGCCGATGCGGTGCACGTAGTCGTCCGGGACTTCCGGCAGGGTGAAGTTGATCACGTGGCTGATGCCGTCGATGTGGATGCCGCGACCGGCGACATCGGTGGCGACGAGTACGCGAATCTTGCCTTCGCGGAAACCTTCGAGGGTCTTGATGCGCTTGTGCTGTGGCACGTCGCCGGACAACTGCGCAGCGTTCACACCGTCGCGCACCAGACGCTCTTCGATACGGCGGACTTCGTCCTTGCGGTTGGCGAAGACCATCACCCGCTCCCAGCCATTATCGTTGACCAGGTTGTAGAGCAATTTGTACTTGTCGGCACCGGCCACGGCGTAGATGTGTTGCTCGACGTTTTCGTTGGCGACGTTGGTGATTTCGATTTCGACGATCGACGGATCGGTCGTCCACTGCTTGGCGAGGTTCATCACATCTTCGGTGAAGGTCGCGGAGAACAGCAGGGTCTGGCGTTCGCTTTTCGGCGGCGTCTGGCGAATGATCTGGCGCACTTGCGGGATGAAACCCATGTCGAGCATGCGGTCGGCTTCGTCCAGCACCATCACTTCGACCATGTCCAGATGCACGTCGCCGCGCTGGTTGAAGTCGAGCAGGCGGCCCGGGGTGGCGACGAGAATGTCGCAGTGACGCGCTTCGAGGTGTTTGAGCTGCTTGTCGAAATCCATACCGCCAACGAAGGTCATGACGTTGAGGCCGGTGTACTTGGTCAGGTCGGCGGCGTCCTTGGCGATCTGCACCACCAGCTCACGGGTCGGCGCGATGATCAGCGCACGAGGTTCGCCCATGTAGCGTTCTTTCGGCGGCGGCGTTTGCAGCAGTTGAGTAATGATCGAGATCAGGAACGCGGCGGTTTTGCCGGTACCGGTCTGCGCGCGACCAATGGCGTCTTTGCCGGCGAGGGTGAAGCCCAGCACCTGCGCCTGGATCGGCGTGCAATACGGGAAGCCCAGATCCTGAATGGCATGCATCAGTTCTGGTGAAAGCTTGAAATCATGGAAGCGGGTTTTGCCTTCCTGTGGCTCGACGACGAAGTCTTCGAGTTTCCACGGAATGACCGGTGCCTTGGGCTTCGGTTCGCGGCGCGGTCTGGCCGGTTTCGGCTCTTCATTGCGCGCAGGCTCGGCGGCGATTGGCGCGGCCGGAGCGGGTTGCGGGTCTTGCTTCGGTGCTGCTACGGCAGCGGGGCGGTCGGCCTGGGGCGCATCGTTGCGATGACCGGGGGCGTGCGACGGCGCACTGGGAACTGGCGCGAGCTGCTCAGCCTCGCTTTTACCGAACATCTTCTTGAGTGCTTTGAGCACGGTCATCTCATCAATTGGTTAAGGAATGTACGCCGGCCAGTGTAATGCAAGAAACGGGCGCGGCGTAGTGTGATGATCAAAGGGCAGGCATTGCTGGCGTGATCAGCGCAGACGTTCGCTCAACCAAACGCCAATGTCGCGAATCTCCTCGGGTAACACTTCGTGCTCCATTGGGTATTCCTGCCATGTCACGGTGACACCATGCTTCACCAAATGCTCATAGGCACTGCGGCCCATCGAGTTCTGCACCACGCCATCGAACTGGCCGTGCAGACATAGCGCGGGAATCCGCTGCTGACTGGCTGAAAGCTCCATCTCATCATTGAAAGTCGGCGCATACGTCGATAACGCCAGCACACCACCCAACGGCCCCTGCCATTTCACAAAAGCGGTGTGCAACACCACGGCGCCACCCTGGGAAAAACCGGCGAGGAAAATCCGCGAGGCGTCTATTCCGCTGGCGCGCTCGTTTTCGATCAATTGAATGATGCGATCCGCCGACGCTTCCAACTGCTCACGGTCAATCGCCCGCGCCGGGCTCATGGCTTTAATGTCGTACCAGCTCGGCATGGCATATCCGCCATTTATCGTCACCGGAAGAGTCGGCGCCTGCGGCAGGACGAAGCGCGTGCTCAACAGGCTTTCCTGCAACGCTTCCGCCACCGGCAGGAAATCGTAGCGGTCGGCGCCGAGGCCGTGCAGCCAGATCACGCAGGCGTCTGCGGGCTTAACAGGCTGAAGAATCAAGGGCTCGGTCATGTCTGCTCCAAATATGTGCGGGCGCTCTCATTAAGTGCGTGATTCGAGTGCGCGCCCGGTTGATCCGTTAAGAAGATGTCGCAAGGGTACAAGTTTTGCTCTTGACCTGTCGCCGAATCGATTCCGCGACAGGTGTGGTACGGGCTTTGCTATGGAAGGTTTTGTACGAAGCGTCCTACGCGTGGCGGTAACACTATCAGTGTACGACCCGCGACGGGATGGCAAAGAATCCGGTGATGGATGTTCGCCAATGGCCGCTACGGGCGCAGCGAACGTGAAAGGGCTACAGCCCGTTCGGCCGATTGGTGAGAAGTGAGTTGTCCATTATGTGGATTTTCTCCTACTAGACTCATAGCGAAGGTCTTACGTCGGTTGACCCCAAAAAAAGCCAACACGGGTCAACAACGCCTCAAAAGGGTGCGACTGGACTCAAGCTCCGACACAACAAGAGCAAAACTGGAGGTTTGAATGAAGATGTTGAAATCCACCCTGGCCATCGTGACTGCAGCAACAGTACTCGGTGTCAGCGGGTTCGCTCAGGCGGGTGCAACCCTGGATGCAGTGCAAAAGAAAGGTTTCGTGCAGTGTGGCGTGAGCGACGGTCTGCCGGGCTTCTCGGTTCCGGACGCGACCGGCAAGATCCTCGGGATTGATGCTGACGTCTGCCGCGCTGTGGCCGCTGCCGTATTCGGCGACGCGACCAAGGTCAAATTCAGTCAGTTGAACGCCAAGGAGCGCTTCACCGCGCTGCAATCGGGCGAGATCGACATCCTGTCGCGTAACACCACCATGACCAGTTCGCGTGACGCGGGCATGGGCCTGAAATTCCCGGGCTTCATTACCTACTACGACGGCATCGGCTTCCTGGTGAACAACAAGCTGGGCGTGAAGAGTGCCAAAGAGCTGGACGGTGCAACTATCTGCATCCAGGCCGGTACCACCACCGAGCTGAACGTTTCCGACTACTTCCGTGGCAACGGTCTGAAATACACCCCGATCACTTTCGACACCTCCGATGAAAGCGCCAAATCGCTGGAATCCGGTCGTTGCGACGTGCTGACCTCCGACAAGTCCCAGCTGTTCGCCCAGCGCTCCAAGCTGGCCTCGCCGAAGGACTACGTGGTTCTGCCGGAAACCATTTCCAAAGAACCGCTGGGCCCGGTCGTACGTAACGGTGACGACGAGTGGCTGGCCATCGTGCGTTGGGTTGGCTACGCGCTGCTCAACACCGAAGAAGCCGGCATCACTTCGAAGAACGTCGAAGCTGAAGCCAAGTCGACCAAGAACCCGGACGTCGCCCGTATGCTCGGCGCTGACGGCGAGTACGGCAAAGACCTGAAACTGCCGAAAGACTGGGTTGTGCAGATCGTCAAACAAGTCGGCAACTACGGTGAAATCTTCGAGAAAAACCTCGGCAAGAGCACTCCGCTGGAAATCGACCGCGGCTTGAACGCCCTGTGGAACAACGGCGGCATTCAGTACGCACCACCAGTGCGCTAATGGTTCTATCACCCGGCGGGCCAACCGCCGGGTGATGTTCTTGTTCCATTTCTTCCGGGGCACTTCATGCAAAATTCAATCGGCGCACCAAAGCAGAGGCTCAGCCTCAGCGATCCACGAGTGCGTGCGTGGCTATTCCAGATCATCACCGTTGTGGCGGTGGTCTCGCTGGGCTGGTACTTGTTCGACAATACGCAAACCAACCTTCAGCACCGGGGCATTACCTCCGGTTTTGGCTTTCTGGAGCGCAGTGCCGGTTTCGGCATCGCTCAACACCTGATCGACTACACCGAAGCGGACAGCTATGCCCGCGTCTTTGTCATCGGTCTTCTCAATACCCTGTTGGTGACGGTGATCGGCGTGATTCTGGCGACGATTCTCGGTTTCATCATCGGTGTAGCGCGGCTGTCGCAGAACTGGATCATCAGCAAACTGGCGACGGTGTATGTGGAAGTGTTCCGCAACATTCCGCCGCTGCTGCAGATTCTGTTCTGGTACTTCGCGGTATTCCTGACCATGCCGGGGCCGCGCAACAGCCATAATTTCGGCGACACCTTCTTCGTCAGCAGCCGTGGCCTGAACATGCCAGCCGCGCTGGCGGCTGATGGTTTCTGGGCGTTCGTGCTCAGCATCGTGGTGGCCATTGTCGGCATCGTGCTGATGACGCGCTGGGCCAACAAGCGCTTTGAAGAAACCGGCGTACCGTTTCACAAGTTCTGGGTGGGGCTGGCGATTCTGCTGGTGATCCCGGCGTTGTGCGCATTGATCTTCGGCGCACCGCTGCATTGGGAAATGCCCGAGCTCAAAGGCTTCAACTTTGTTGGCGGCTGGGTGCTGATCCCGGAACTGCTTGCCTTGACCCTGGCCCTGACCGTGTACACCGCGGCGTTCATCGCCGAGATCGTGCGTTCGGGGATCAAGTCGGTCAGCCATGGCCAGACTGAGGCGGCGCGTTCCCTCGGCCTGCGCAACGGTCCGACCCTGCGCAAGGTGATCATTCCGCAAGCCCTGCGCGTGATCATTCCGCCGCTGACCAGCCAATACCTGAACCTGGCGAAAAACTCTTCGCTGGCGGCCGGTATCGGTTATCCGGAAATGGTGTCGCTGTTCGCGGGCACGGTGCTTAACCAGACCGGCCAGGCGATCGAGGTGATTGCCATCACCATGAGCGTGTACCTGGCGATCAGTATCAGCATTTCCCTGCTGATGAACTGGTACAACAAGCGCATTGCGCTGATCGAGCGGTAAGGAAAAGCGCATGAGTACTCATACTTTCAAACCTGACATGCCCCCACCGAACAGCAGCATCGGCGTGGTGGCGTGGATGCGCGCGAACATGTTCTCCAGCTGGCTCAACACCCTGCTGACGCTGTTTGCGTTCTACCTGATCTACCTCGTGGTGCCGCCGATCCTCAGCTGGGCGATTGTCGATGCCAACTGGGTCGGCACCACCCGCGCCGACTGCACCAAGGAAGGCGCCTGCTGGGTGTTCATTCAGCAGCGTTTCGGCCAGTTCATGTACGGCTACTACCCGACGGAACTGCGCTGGCGTGTCGACCTGACCGTGTGGCTGGCGGTGATCGGTGCAGCGCCATTGTTCATCTCGCGTGTGCCGCGTAAAGCGATCTACGGGCTGAGCTTCCTGGTGCTTTACCCGATCATTGCTTTCACCCTGTTGCACGGCGGTTTCGGCCTGACCAACGTGGCGACCAGCCAGTGGGGCGGCCTGATGCTGACTCTGGTGATCGCCACAGTCGGTATTGCCGGTGCGTTGCCGCTGGGGATTGTGCTGGCGCTGGGTCGACGTTCGAACATGCCGGCGATTCGTGTGGTCTGCGTGACCTTTATCGAATTCTGGCGCGGCGTGCCGTTGATCACGGTGCTGTTCATGTCTTCGGTGATGCTGCCGCTGTTCCTGCCGGAAGGCATGAACTTCGACAAACTGCTGCGGGCACTGATCGGCGTGATCCTGTTCCAGTCGGCCTATGTCGCCGAAGTGGTGCGCGGTGGTCTGCAAGCGATCCCCAAAGGTCAGTACGAAGCAGCTGCAGCGATGGGCCTCGGTTACTGGCGCTCGATGGGCCTGGTGATCCTGCCGCAAGCCCTGAAGCTGGTCATTCCCGGCATCGTCAACACCTTCATTGCGCTGTTCAAGGACACCAGCCTTGTGATCATCATCGGCCTGTTTGACCTGCTCAACAGCGTCAAGCAAGCCGCTGCCGATCCGAAATGGCTGGGCATGGCCACCGAAGGCTACGTGTTCGCCGCCCTGGTGTTCTGGATTTTCTGTTTTGGTATGTCGCGCTATTCCATGCATCTGGAACGCAAGCTCGACACTGGCCACAAGCGTTAGGAGTTCTCTGTAAATGAGCGAAGCAATCAAAAAGCCTGCAGGTCCTGAAGGCATTATTCAGATGCAGGGCGTCAACAAGTGGTACGGCCAGTTCCACGTGCTGAAAGACATCAACCTCAACGTCAAACAGGGCGAGCGTATCGTCCTGTGCGGCCCGTCGGGTTCCGGTAAATCGACGACGATTCGTTGCCTCAATCGTCTGGAAGAACATCAGCAGGGCCGCATCGTCGTTGATGGCGTGGAACTGACCAACGACCTCAAGCAGATCGAAGCGATCCGCCGTGAAGTCGGCATGGTGTTCCAGCACTTCAACCTGTTCCCGCACCTGACCATTTTGCAGAACTGCACCCTGGCACCAATGTGGGTACGCAAGATGCCCAAGCGCAAGGCCGAGGAAATCGCCATGCATTACCTGGAACGCGTACGCATTCCGGAGCAGGCGCACAAATTCCCGGGACAACTGTCCGGTGGTCAGCAGCAGCGTGTGGCGATTGCTCGCGCCCTGTGCATGAAACCGAAAATCATGCTGTTCGACGAACCGACTTCAGCGCTCGATCCGGAGATGGTGAAGGAAGTACTCGACACCATGATCGGTCTGGCTGAAGACGGCATGACCATGCTTTGCGTGACCCACGAAATGGGCTTTGCCCGTACCGTGGCCAATCGCGTGATCTTCATGGACAAGGGTGAGATCGTTGAGCAGGCGGCGCCGAATGACTTCTTCGATAATCCGCAGAACGAGCGGACAAAGTTGTTCTTGAGTCAGATTTTGCATTGATGGTTTGTGTGTGAATCAAACCCGGCCTTGTGCCGGGTTTGATTTTTTGTGGGTCAGGAGGCGGTGAGAGGTTCTTGTTCTTTGTGCTCAGTGAACTTGAAAGCGCCTCTTAAATCAGCCCCTTCGGCCAAGACTCTCGCGTCGGCAAGCAAGTGTGGATAGCGATCCAGCAGACGCATGAGCAGCATCAATGCTTTCGGCGGAAGTATCTCGCCGCGTTCGTATCGTGAAAATGCGTTGTGCCCGCCCCCTGAAAGCAATTGCACCGTTTCCTTTTGCGTCAGGTGCAGTTTGCGACGGATCTTTTTCATTTCGTCACCGACCATTTTTCTACAGGCGATAACGAGTTCATCGCATGCGTCGGAATACCGCTGCCCGCACTCATCGTCCAATTCGACCTCACCGCACTTCTGGCACTCCCAGCCCGACAAATCGTCGATCCGACGCTCCATTCCCTTGGCGCTCAGGGTTTCGCCTCGACCCTTGAAATGCACCATGCCTTCCGGAGCGCCGCAACTGACACACTGCTGCGTATTCATGAATGGTTCTCCTTGAAAGAGATCACGGGTGGGCGCCTGTCGTAGTGATATGACACCTTGATGTAAATCTCCAAACCATGTGATTGGATGTGATAGACGTCTTGCCACATACGGTGATCGTCAAAAGTCGTCATCGATTTGTACAACATGCTGCGCTGCAGTTTGAGAACGATTTCTTGCATCTCTTCGAGAGTGAGTTTGAGTGCAGTGCCGGTTTTTCTTGCCGTGTGCGCGAAAGCCCTCCAGCCAAGTCGCCTGACATCCGCCTTGATCACCGCCAAGTCGTAATGGGGTGTGTTCTTTTCCATAAGAAACCAAAACCCTGTCCCTGAAATTACCCTTAAAGGGTAATTTTGACTAATCGAAAATACCGCTTCATGTGTCTCCGATTGACCCTAGGTAGTTGCCGTCCTACACGGGTCTGACTAACATGTCAGAAAATTCATCCTATGATTGGATGAAAGGGCGAATCCTATGTCAGACATTTCTCCACTCATTAAGCGATCTTTGGTCGATCAGGCCTTGGATCAACTTCGTCAGCGCATCAACAGCGGCGCCTGGCAGGTCGGCGAGCGTTTGCCGACCGAACCCGAGCTGTGCGCCGAACTGGGCATCAGCCGCAATACCGTGCGCGAGGCCATGCGCGTGCTGGCGTTTTCCGGGCTGATCGAGATTCGTCAGGGCGACGGCAGTTACCTGCGCGCAGTGATCGATCCGATGGATACCCTGAAAGCGCTGTCGCAATGCTCGCTGGAACAGGCGCGGGAAACCCGCCACATCCTCGAAGTCGAGGCCATCGGCCTTGCGGCGTTACGTCGTACCGACGAAGACCTCGTCGCATTGCGCGAAGCTCTTGGCACCAGCGGCAGCCACTACCACGGCGATCTCGACACCTACATCGCCTGCGATCTGGTGTTCCACCGCCGTCTGGTCGACGCCGCGCACAACCCGACCCTCAGCGAGTTGTATCGCTATTTCTCCAGCATCGTCGGCGCGCAATTGCGCCAGACCCTGAACATCGTCCCGCGCCGTCAGGAAGTGTTCGACCTGCACATCGAGTTGCTTGATGCGGTCGAGCAACGCGACCCGGAACGGGCCAAAGCCTTGTCGAGGCAGTTGATCAATGAACCTTGAAACCGAGAAAACCATGTCCCGCAGTGAGATATCCACAACCCCGAAACGTACGGCAGAACTTGAAGAGCTGCTGATCGACGCCGAGGCTGACGACGAGCAGGTGCAACAAAGCCATCCGCTGGTGAAGCGCCCGTGGCTGTTGTTGCTGGGGCTGATTCTGGTGGCGCTGAATTTGCGTCCAGCGCTATCGAGCATGGCGCCGCTGCTCAGCGACGTGTCGAAAAGTCTCGGTTTATCGGCGGCTCAGGCCGGTTTGCTGACCACGTTGCCGGTGTTGTGCCTCGGTTTGTTTGCGCCGCTGGCACCGATTCTGGCGCGGCGTTTTGGCGCTGAACGGGTGGTGCTGGGGATTCTGCTGGCGCTCGCCGGCGGGATTATTCTGCGCAGCAACTTCGGTGAAATCGGCCTGTTCGCCGGCAGCGTATTGGGCGGTGCGAGCATCGGCATCATCGGCGTGCTGCTGCCGGGGATCGTCAAGCGCGACTTCGCCAAACACGCCGGCACCATGACCGGCGTCTACACCATGGCGCTGTGTCTGGGCGCAGCGATGGCGGCCGGTTCCAGCGTGCCGTTGAGTGAACACTTCGGTCACAGCTGGGCGATGGGCCTGGGCTTCTGGGTGATTCCGGCGTTGGTTGCAGCGGTGTTCTGGCTGCCGCAAGTCGGGCAGAAACATGGCGCGCACAACGTCGCCTATCGCGTGCGCGGCCTGCTGCGTGATCCGCTGGCCTGGCAGGTGACCTTGTACATGGGCCTGCAATCGTCGCTGGCCTACATCGTCTTCGGCTGGTTGCCGTCGATCCTGATTGGTCGCGGCCTGACGCCAACTCAGGCCGGTCTGGTGTTGTCCGGTTCGGTGATCATTCAACTTGCCAGCTCGTTGGCCGCGCCTTGGCTGGCGACCCGTGGCAAGGATCAGCGTCTGGCAATTGTCGTGGTCATGGCGCTGACCCTTGGCGGTCTGTTCGGCTGCCTGTACGCGCCGATCGAAGGCCTGTGGGGCTGGGCGATTTTGCTGGGTCTGGGGCAGGGCGGTACGTTCAGTCTGGCGTTGACGTTGATTGTGCTGCGCTCGCGCGATTCCCATGTCGCGGCGAACCTGTCGAGCATGTCCCAGGGTTTCGGTTACACGCTGGCGTCGATGGGGCCGTTCGCAGTCGGCGTGGTGCATGACTGGACCGGCGGCTGGAATGCCGTGGGCTGGATCTTCGGGATTATTGGCACAGGTGCGATCATTGCTGGCCTCGGTGCCGGGCGCGCGCTGTACGTGCAAGTGCAAAGCGAGAAGATCTGAATGCACTGATTTTAAATGCGGGAGCGAGCCTGCTCGCGAAGGCGATTTTACATTCAATATCTGTGTCGACTGACACGCCGCTTTCGCGAGCAGGCTCGCTCCCACATGGGTTTTGCGTGCTGCAGGTATTCGGTGTGCGAATGCCGATAGTGTTTCTGCGCATTGCAGATTATCGTGCTGGCAATCTGTACCTATCTTGGAGATTGCCCATGAGCGAAGCCCACGCCGCGTTGATCACCCGCTTCTACCAGGCCTTCCAGCGCCTGGACTCCGAAGCCATGGCCGCCTGCTACACCGATGACGTAGTGTTCAGCGACCCGGCCTTCGGCGAACTGCGCGGGCGCGATGCCGGCGACATGTGGCGCATGCTCACCACCCGCGCCAAGGATTTCTCGCTGACCTTCGACAATGTCCGCGCCGATGAGCGCAGCGGCGGCGCGCATTGGGTCGCGACCTACCTGTTCAGCCAGACCGGCAACGTCGTGGTCAACGATATCCAGGCCCGCTTCGTGTTCCGTGACGGCAAGATCTGCGAGCACCACGATCACTTCGACCTGTGGCGCTGGTCGCGTCAGGCGCTGGGTTTCAAGGGCCTGCTGCTGGGCTGGACGCCGTTGGTGCGCAACGCCGTGCGTGCACAGGCATTGAAGGGACTGAAGGCATTTCAGGCCGGTCGCTGATAAGATCGCCGCCTGTTTCCTACACGTCTTGATCCCGAAGTGACCAGTCTTAGCGAAAAATCTGTCGATGTCGCCGAACCGGTGAGCAAGTCCTGGTTCGTCTACCTCGTTCGCGCCGCCAATGGTTCGTTGTACTGCGGGATCAGCGATGATCCGGTGCGCCGTTTCGCCAAGCATCAAAGCGGCAAAGGCGCGCGGTTCTTCCTCTCCAGCCCTGCGATGGCGCTGGTCTACACCGAGCTGTGCCGCGACAAAAGCGATGCGCTGCGTCAGGAACGCTTGATCAAAAAACTCAGGAAGAGCGCCAAGGAATGTCTGGTTGCGTCTTATCAATCTGACTGATTGGTTCCCATCAGGCAGATCTGTAGGCTGCTAAGCAAATGCACGCTAAGCTGCCAGCTCACTATCTGAGCGGCGGAGCCGAGCATGTCCGAGTTGATTCTGCATCATTACCCGACCTCTCCATTTGCCGAGAAGGCCCGCCTGTTGCTGGGCTTCAAAGGCTTGTCGTGGCGCTCGGTGCATATCTCGCCGGTGATGCCGAAACCGGATCTGACCGCGCTGACTGGCGGCTACCGCAAGACACCTGTATTGCAGATCGGTGCTGACATCTATTGCGACACATCGTTAATCGCGCGGCGCCTGGAGCAGGAAAAGGCGTTGCCGGCGTTCTTCCCCGAAGGTCAGGAATTTACCGCTGCCAGTTTTGCCACGTGGGCTGATTCGGTGGTGTTTCAGCATGCGGTGAGCCTGGTGTTTCAGCCGGAATCGGTGGCGGTGCGTTTCGCCAAGCTGCCGCCGGAAGCGATCAAGGCTTTTATTGCCGACCGCGCCGGTTTGTTCAGTGGTGGCAGCGCCACGCGTTTGTCTGCCGAACAGGCCAAACATCAATGGCCGACGATCATGGCGCGTCTGGAGCAGCAGTTACAGCGCGAGCAGGGCGACTTCCTGTTCGGCGAACCGTCGATTGCCGACTTCGCCCTGGCGCATCCAATGTGGTTCCTCAAGGCCACTCACGTCACGGCGCCGCTGGTGGATGAGTACCCGGCGGTTGCAGCCTGGTTGGGCCGAGTGCTGGGCTTTGGCCATGGCGCGGCGAGTGCGATGACGTCGGAAGAGGCGCTTGAGGTTGCACGCAACGCGACACCGGCGGCATTGCCTGACGAGGAGTTCGTAGATCCGAATGGGTTCAAGGCTGGGCAGCAGGTGGCGATTTCGGCGACGGATTACGGGGTTGATCCGGTGGTGGGTGAGTTGCTGTTTGCCGGTAGCGAAGAGCTGATCATTCGTCGCGAAGACGAGCGTGGCGGCGTGGTGCATGTGCACTTCCCGCGTTTCGGTTTCCGCATCGAGGCCAGGTAAAAGCAAAAGATCGCAGCCTGCGGCAGCTCCTACACAAATCTTATGTAGGAGCTGCCGCAGGCTGCGATCTTTTGATCTTGCTGTTATTTCAGAGCGGCGAGAATCTCGTCCGGGTCAAACCCGCGAATCAACGTGCCGTTAACGTCGATCAGCGGAATCCCGCGCCCCCCCAATGCCTCATACGCCTTGCGTGCCTCGGCATCCTTCTCGATATCGAATTCCTTGAAGGGAATCCCCTTGCTGTCGAGAAAGCGTTTGGTCTGCTTGCAGTAGCCGCACCAGTCGGTGGCGTAGAGCACGACGTTAGCCTGCGCGCGCGTCTGCTCTGTAACCATCTGTGAGGGGTTGAACACCCGCTCGATCTTGCCCCAGTTCTGATAAACCACGACCACCAGCAAAACCAGCGCGACCTTCTTCAGCACATTGCCGAGCATCAGTTACGGCGCTTCAGCTGATCGGTGAGCGAGGTCGGTAGGCCCTTGATCACCAGGGTGCCAGCCTCTTCGTCGTATTCGATCTTCGAGCCCAGCAGGTGCGCTTCAAAGCTGATCGAAAGGCCCTCGGCGCGGCCGGTGAAGCGGCGGAATTGATTCAAGGTGCGTTTGTCCGCCGGAATCTCTGGCGACAGACCGTAGTCCTTGTTGCGAATGTGATCGTAAAAGGCTTTCGGGCGTTCTTCGTCGATCAGCTCCGACAACTCTTCGAGGCCCATCGGTTCGCCGAGTTTGGCCTGGCTGCTGGCGTAATCGACCAGGGTCTTGGTTTTCTCGCGAGCGGACTCTTCGGGCAGGTCTTCGCTCTCGACGAAGTCACTGAACGCCTTGAGCAACGTACGGGTCTCGCCCGGGCCGTCGACGCCTTCCTGGCAGCCGATAAAGTCGCGGAAGTATTCTGAGACCTTTTTGCCGTTCTTGCCCTTGATGAAAGAGATGTACTGCTTCGATTGTTTGTTGTTCTGCCACTCGGAGACGTTGATGCGCGCCGCCAGGTGCAACTGGCCGAGGTCGAGGTGGCGCGACGGGGTCACGTCCAGCTCGTCAGTCACCGCCACGCCTTCGCTGTGGTGCAGCAGGGCGATCGCCAGGTAATCGGTCATGCCTTGCTGATAGTGAGCGAACAGCACATGGCCGCCGACCGACAGGTTCGATTCTTCCATCAACTTTTGCAGGTGCTCGACCGCGACTCTGCTGAACGCGGTGAAATCCTTGCCGCCTTCCATGTATTCCTTCAGCCAGCCGCTGAACGGGAATGCACCGGATTCCGGGTGGAACAGGCCCCAGGCTTTGCCCTGTTTGGCGTTATAGCTCTCGTTGAGGTCGGCGAGCATGTTTTCGATGGCTGCAGACTCGGCCAGTTCCGTGTCACGGGCGTGCAGGACTGCTGGCGTGCCGTCGGGTTTTTTGTCGATCAGGTGGACGATGCAATGACGGATCGGCATGGGCTTCTCGGCTGTTGGATGGGAGGAGGGCAGGCTCCCCCGAAAAAGCGCTCAGTGTACCGCAACCACTGGTTTTGGCGCGGGTTGTAGGGCGAAACCGGGGCGCACGACCGGCCTTATGCAGTTTTTTACCGATTTAGAGCAATAAAGCTGACCAAATGGGTAGCTAGAGGCGGATATTTCCCCGTCTCTGTGCTAGTTTTGCCCGGTCTTACGCGAAGTCACTGCGTTAAGCGTGCAATCAGCATTTGTCAGGTCGAACCAAACCCTGATTTCGGCATCTATAACCCGACTCGTCGTGGTTATCGCCGAGGGTGCCAGATCCAGAAGATCGGGCTCGATGGCTGACACTGCACTCTGCAATCCATATGAATTTGATAGGGAAGGAACACTACATGGCTCTTACTAAAGACCAACTGATCGCCGACATCGCTGAAGCTATCGACGCGCCGAAAACCACCGCGCGTAACGCTCTGGACCAACTGGGCCAAATCGTTGCCGATCAGCTGGAAAACGGCGGCGAAATCACCTTGCCAGGTATCGGCAAGCTGAAAGTGACCGAGCGTCCTGCCCGCACTGGCCGTAACCCTTCGACTGGCGCTGCCATCGAAATCCCTGCAAAGAAAGTGATCAAGCTGGTTGTGGCCAAAGGCCTGACCGACGCTGTGAACAAGTAAGACGCAGCGATAAAAAAACCGTGCTCCGGAGTGATCCGGGCACGGTTTTTTTGTGTCTGCGATTTGGCGAGGCGTTACGCCGCCTGTAGGAGCTGTCGAGTGAAACGAGGCTGCGATCTTTTGATCTTGTTTTCAGGATCGAGATCAAAAGATCGCAGCGTGCCGCAGCTCCTACAGAAGCATCGGCGCAGCTATCAGCGAACCCAGCGCTCGCGGCGCCAGATCTGCTGCTCGGACTTGGTCTGGAACGTCCAGGCGACGAAACGGCTCTGCTTCTGGCCCTGAGACATCTCCACGACCTGGCTTTCCAGCACTCCGGCCTTCTTCAGCGCGGTTTCGATGGCCGGCAGGTTCGACGCTTTCGACACCAAGGTGCTGAACCACAGCACTTTATGCTGGAAGTTCGCGCTCTCGGCGATCAGTTGCGTCACGAAGCGCGCCTCGCCTCCTTCACACCACAGCTCAGCCGACTGGCCACCGAAGTTCAACACCGGCAGTTTGCGTTTCGGGTCGGCCTTGCCCAATGCGCGCCATTTGCGCTCGCTGCCCTTGGTCGCTTCATCCATCGAGGCGTGGAACGGCGGGTTGCACATGGTCAGGTCAAAGCGCTCACCCGGCTCCAGCAGACCGATCAGGATGTGCTTGCGGTTTTCCTGCTGACGCAGCTGGATCACCTTGTTCAGATCGTTGGACTGAACGATGGCTCGCGCGGCAGCCACTGCGGTCGGATCGATCTCCGAGCCGAGGAAGTGCCAGCGGTATTCACTGTTACCGATCAGCGGATAAACGCAGTTGGCGCCCATGCCGATGTCCAGCACGTTGACGATCGCGCCGCGCGGGACCTTGCCGTCGTTCATGCTCGCCAGCAAATCGGCGAGGAAGTGCACGTAATCGGCACGGCCCGGCACCGGTGGACAGAGGTAATCCGCCGGGATGTCCCAATGCTGGATGCCATAAAACGATTTGAGCAGCGCCCGGTTGAACACGCGCACCGCATCGGGGCTGGCGAAGTCGATGCTTTCCTTGCCGTACGGGTTGGTGATCACAAACTTCGCCAGTTCCGGCGTGGTCTTGATCAGCGCCGGGAAGTCGTAACGACCCTGATGGCGATTGCGCGGGTGCAGGCTGGCCTTTTCACGCGGCTCAACGGCTTTGGCCGGGGTCGCGGAGTCAGGCTTTTTGCGCGCAGGTTTGGGTGTGCGGGGGGCGTTCATGGGCGTGGTCGATTCGGGTATGGCTGAAAGTGGCGGGTATTGTCCCACATCTCAAGGCAACACCGTTCAAACTGTGGGAGCGAGCCTGCTCGCGAAGGCGGTTTCACATCCGGCAGATTTGTCGACTGACCCACCGCTTTCGCGAGCAGGCTCGCTCCCACAGGGATTCGTGGTGATCAGGAATAAAAAAGGGAGACCACCTGGGCCTCCCTTTTTCAATGCGATTTGCCGTTACAGGCTGGCAATCCGCGCGTGCTGCTCGGCCAGTTTGCCCAAGGCTTGTTCAGCCTCGGCCAGTTTGGCGCGTTCCTTTTCGATGACTTCAGCCGGGGCCTTGTCAACGAAACCGGCGTTGGACAGTTTGCCACCAACGCGCTGGACTTCACCCTGCAGACGCAGGATTTCCTTGTCCAGACGCGCGAGCTCAGCGCCCTTGTCGATCAGGCCGGCCATCGGCACCAGCACTTCCATCTCGCCAACCAGCGCGGTAGCGGACAACGGTGCTTCTTCGCCAGCCGCCAGAACGGTGATCGATTCCAGACGCGCCAGCTTCTTCAGCAGCGCTTCGTTTTCGGTCAGACGGCGCTGGTCTTCAGCGCTGACGTTCTTCAGGTAGATCGGCAGTGGCTTGCCCGGGCCGATGTTCATTTCGCCACGGATGTTACGCGTGCCGAGCATCAGTTCCTTGAGCCATTCGATATCGTCTTCGGCGGCCGGATCAATGCGCTCTTCGTTGGCCACTGGCCACGCTTGCAGCATGATCGTCTTGCCCTGAATGCCGGCCAGCGGCGCAATGCGCTGCCAGATTTCTTCAGTGATGAACGGCATGAACGGATGCGCCAGACGCAACGCCACTTCCAGTACGCGAACCAGCGTACGGCGAGTACCGCGCTGACGTTCAACCGGCGCGTTCTCGTCCCACAGCACAGGCTTGGACAGTTCCAGATACCAGTCGCAGTATTGGTTCCAGATGAACTCGTACAGCGCTTGTGCAGCGAGGTCGAAACGGAATTGATCCAATTGACGGGTCACTTCGGCTTCGGTGCGTTGCAACTGCGAGATGATCCAGCGGTCCGCCAGCGACAGCTCGTAGGCTTCGCCGTTCTGGCCGCAGTCTTCGCCCTTGTCCAGAACGTAACGCGCGGCGTTCCAGATCTTGTTGCAGAAGTTTCGATAGCCTTCAACGCGGCCCATGTCGAACTTGATGTCGCGCCCGGTCGAAGCCAGCGAGCAGAAGGTGAAGCGCAGGGCGTCGGTGCCGTAGCTGGCGATGCCGTCGGCGAACTCGTCGCGGGTCTGCTTCTCGATCTTCTTCGCCAGTTTCGGCTGCATCAGACCCGAGGTGCGTTTCTGCACCAGTTCTTCCAGCTCGATACCGTCGATGATGTCCAGCGGGTCAAGGACGTTGCCCTTGGACTTGGACATCTTCTGGCCCTGGCCATCGCGCACCAGACCGTGCACATAAACGGTCTTGAACGGCACCTGCGGGGTGCCGTCCTCGTTCTTGATCAGGTGCATGGTCAGCATGATCATCCGGGCAACCCAGAAGAAAATGATGTCGAAGCCCGTCACCAGTACGTCGGTGGAGTGGAATTTCTTCAGGAACTCGGTCTGCTCAGGCCAGCCCAGGGTGGAGAACGTCCACAGGCCGGAACTGAACCAGGTGTCGAGTACGTCGTTGTCCTGTTGCAGCGCAACGTCGGGGCCGAGGTTGTGCTTGGCACGCACTTCGGCTTCGTCGCGACCGACGTAGACTTTGCCCGACTCGTCGTACCAGGCCGGAATCCGGTGACCCCACCACAGCTGACGGCTGATGCACCAGTCCTGGATGTCGCGCATCCACGAGAAGTACATGTTTTCGTACTGCTTCGGCACAAACTGAATGCGACCGTCTTCAACGGCAGCAATCGCCGGCTCGGCCAGCGGTTTGGTCGACACGTACCACTGGTCGGTCAGCCATGGCTCGATGATGGTGCCGGAGCGGTCGCCCTTCGGCACTTTCAGGCCGTGGTCGTTGACGCTGACCAACAGGCCGGCGGCATCGAATGCGGCAACGATCTGCTTGCGCGCTTCGAAACGCTCGAGGCCGGCGTATTCAGCCGGGATCTTGCCGTCGATGCTGTCGTTCAGCGTACCGTCGAGGTTGAACACCTGCGCTGCCGGCAGCACGTTGGCGTTCTTGTCGAAGATGTTCAGCAACGGCAGGTTGTGACGCTTGCCGACTTCGTAGTCGTTGAAATCGTGGGCCGGGGTGATTTTCACGCAGCCGGTGCCGAATTCAGGATCGCAGTAATCGTCGGCGATGATCGGGATGCGGCGGCCAACCAGTGGCAGCTCGACGAATTTGCCGATCAGGGCTTGGTAGCGCTCATCGTTCGGGTTCACCGCAACGGCGGAGTCGCCGAGCATGGTTTCCGGACGGGTGGTCGCGACGATCAGGAAGTCGTTGCCTTCAGCGGTTTTCGCGCCGTCGGCCAGCGGGTATTTCAGGTTCCACAGGAAACCCTTCTCGTCGTGGTTTTCCACTTCGAGGTCGGAAATCGCCGTGTGCAGTTTGGTATCCCAGTTGACCAGACGCTTGCCGCGATAGATCAGACCGTCTTCGTGCAGGCGCACGAAGGCTTCTTTAACCGCTTCCGAGAGGCCGTCGTCCATGGTGAAGCGTTCGCGGCTCCAGTCAACGGACGAGCCGAGGCGGCGGATCTGACGGCTGATGTTGCCGCCGGACTGATCCTTCCATTCCCAGACTTTCTCGAGGAATTTTTCGCGGCCCAGATCATGGCGATTCTGGCCTTGGGCCTCGAGTTGACGCTCCACCAGCATCTGCGTGGCGATACCGGCGTGGTCGGTACCCGGCTGCCACAGGGTGTTGCGACCCTGCATGCGGCGGAAACGGATCAGGGCGTCCATGATCGCGTTGTTGAAACCGTGACCCATGTGCAGGCTGCCGGTGACATTCGGCGGCGGGATCATGATGGTGTAGGAGTCGCCCGCGCCTTGCGGGGCGAAGTAGTTCTCGGACTCCCAGGTGTTGTACCAGGAAGTTTCAATGGCGTGCGGCTGGTAGGTCTTATCCATGCGCGGCGGGACCCTATTGGCATTAATTCAGGAAAAGCCGACGAGTATAGCCGCGGGGACAGCTGCAAGCTACAAGCCACAAGCTGCAAGAAGAGAGTGGCAGGTTTGTTTTAGCTCTGGCTTGCAGCTTAAAGCTTGCCGCTCGTAGCTGCGGCGAGTAGGCGTTCCATGCGTGCATCGAGGCGGCGTTTGATTTCGGTTTCGATGTGCGGAGCGAAGTCGTCGATCACGTCTTGCATGATCAATTGCGCGGCGGCGCGCAGTTCGCTGTCGAGGTGGAGCAGAGCGTCCGGACCTTTATTCACAGGTGCCGCTGGTTGCGCGGCAGGTGTCGGGGCTGGCGCGGGGGGTGGTTCGACAGCGGCCGGCTCGTTGCCTACCGAATCAAACAACATCGGAATCTGTTCCTGCTCACCGTCGTCGACCGTATCGGTCAACAGTGGCGGTTGCAGGTTGTCATCGCCGAGCAGCTGGCGGATCGATTCGAGATCGTCCAGCAGGTGTGCGGACTTTTGCTGCGGTTTCGGAGTGTCCATTGGAATGCTCAGAGTCGCTGTAAACGGTGATCTTGCAGAGGATAGCCCTGTTCGCGGTAGAAACGGAAACTCTCCCGCGCGGCCGCCCGAATCGTCGGATCCTCCACCACCACTTCCGCCACCCGGGCGAATTTGCTGGCGAAGGCCGGGACTTTCAGGTCGAGATTGACCAGTAAATCCTGATGCTGACCGCAGTCGTCACCCAGGCCCAAAACGATCCAACCGTCCGGCTCACTGTCGGCAGGGCCATGCGGCACGAACGTTTCGCCCTTGAATGCCCACAGGCGCGCATCGAGATCGTCGCGCTGAGCTGCATCGCTGCAATGCAGGTAGATGCGGTGCCCCATGCGCCAGGCTTTCTCGGTGAGCTTGCAGGCAAAGTCCAGGCGAGCCGACGGATCGGCGCTGGGCAGGATATAGAAGTCGACTTTGGTCATTGCGGTTCCAGAGCAGCAGGCGGCGTCACCCGAAAGTGACGCCGCCCATCAGCGGGTTCAGGCTTTGGCACGATCCAGCAGGTACTGGGTCAGCAACGGTACTGGACGGCCAGTGGCGCCCTTGTCCTTGCCGCCGCTGGTCCATGCGGTGCCCGCGATGTCCAGGTGCGCCCAGTTGAGGTTCTTGGTGAAGCGCGACAGGAAGCATGCAGCCGTGATGGTGCCGGCTTTCGGCCCGCCAATGTTGGCGATGTCGGCGAACGGGCTGTCCAGTTGCTCCTGGTATTCGTCGAACAGCGGCAATTGCCAGGCACGGTCATCAGCGGCTTTACCGGCGCTGAGCAACTGGTCGATCAGTTCGTCGTTGTTACCCAGCAGGCCCGAGGTGTGAGCGCCCAAGGCAACGACGCAAGCGCCGGTCAGGGTGGCGATGTCGATCACTGCTTGTGGCTTGAAGCGCTCGGAGTAGGTCAGCGCATCGCACAGCACCAGACGGCCTTCGGCGTCAGTGTTGAGGATTTCCACGGTCTGGCCGCTCATGGTGGTGACGATATCGCCCGGACGGGTCGCGTTGCCGCTAGGCATGTTCTCGGCGCAGGCGAGGATGCACACCAGGTTGATCGGCAGTTTCAGTTCAAGCACGGCACGCAGGGTACCGAACACGGAGGCCGCGCCGCCCATGTCGTACTTCATTTCGTCCATGCCGGCGCCTGGTTTCAGGCTGATACCACCCGTGTCGAAGGTGATGCCTTTACCGACCAGTGCGTACGGCTTCTCGGATTTCTTGCCGCCGTTGTATTGCATGACGATCAGGCGCGGCGGTTGCTCGCTGCCCTGGCCGACGGCGTAGAACGAACCCATACCGAGGGATTTGATTTTCTTTTCGTCGAGGACTTCGACTTTCAGATCCTTGAACTCTTTGCCCAGATTCTTGGCTTGTTCGCCGAGGAAGGTCGGGTGGCAGATGTTCGGGGGCAGGTTGCCCAGATCGCGGGTGAAGGCCATGCCGTTGGCGATCGCAGTAGCGTGGTTCACGGCGCGCTGCACTTCAGCTTGGGCAGCCTTGATGGTCAGCAGGGTGATTTTTTTCAGGGCGCGCGGTTCGGCTTTCTGGCTCTTGAACTGGTCGAAGGTGTATTCGCCGTCCACCAGGGTTTCCGCCAGCAGGCGGGTTTTGCCGTAGCTATCGCGGTTTTTAACAATAACTTCATCCAGCGCCAGCACGGCGTCACTGCCGTTCAGGCTTTTCAGGGTATTGAGAATGCCGGCAACGATTTTGCGGAACGGACGGTCGCCCAGCTCTTCTTCCTTGCCCACGCCGACCAGCAGCACGCGCTCGGCTTTGAGGTTCGGCAGGCTGTGCAGCAGCAGGCTTTGACCGACTTTGCCGGACAGATCGCCACGCTTGAGGACGGCGCTGATTGCACCACCGCTCAGTTCGTCGACTTGTTTGGCGGCGACGCCGAGTTTGCGGCCTTCGCCGACAGCAACCACCAGGGTGGCGGTTTTCAACGTTTCTGGGCTAACGCTTTTTACAACCAGTTCCATGTCCGGATCCCTGAATGAATGGTCAACACGCAGGCGTTCGACGGTGTCCGCAGTCGCCTGCTTATAGATAGAAGAGGCGCAGGCCAAAGCCTGCGACAAGGGCCGCAGTTTGAACCTCGCTCCCCGCGCCTGACAACCCTAGGGGGCGTTCTCAATTAGTTTTCACACCGCGTTGTCGCCTTAAAGCCAGCCAGGCAAGGCGCAGGCCGCTGGGAATGGTTGTTCCCTTTCCAAGGCCTGCAACGCAGACTGGCCGGCTTTAAGGCACAACCCGAAGGGCCGGGCCTGCTGTTGTGCAGGGCTGCGTTGCTCGAAGCTTATTTGGAATGACCAAACCACGCTTCTCGCGCCTTGCCCTGCACAACAGCAGACCCGGCGCGGTGTGAAAACTAATTGAGAACGCCCCCTAGGTTGTACGATCTGCAAAGGATTACAGACATGGATGAGTGTGCGCAGTGACAGGCGCCCCCAATCACAGGATAATGCCGCATCTTTTTTCGACGGCTCTGCGTTGCGGGCCGGTCGATGTGTTTGCGTGTTTGGCCGCCTTAGCCTGACAACCCTGGAGTGTCTGGTTTGATCGTCTTCCGTTATCTGTCCCGCGAAGTCCTGTTGACCCTCAGCGCCGTGAGTGCCGTGCTGCTGGTCATCATCATGAGCGGTCGCTTCATCAAATATCTGGCGCAGGCCGCTGCCGGCCAGCTCGATCCGGGCTCTTTGTTCCTGATCATGGGCTTTCGTCTGCCGGGTTTCCTGCAACTGATTCTGCCGCTGGGCCTGTTCCTCGGCATCCTGCTGGCGTACGGTCGCCTGTACCTGGAAAGCGAGATGACCGTGCTCTCGGCCACCGGCATGAGCCAGCAGAAGCTGTTTCGCATGACCCTGTTCCCGGCAACCCTGGTTGCACTGGTCGTGGCATGGCTGAGCCTTGGCCTGGCCCCGCAAGGCGCCAACCAGTTCCAGTTGCTGCTGAACAAGCAGGACGCGCTGACCGAATTCGACACCCTCGAACCGGGACGTTTCCAGGCCCTGCGTGACGGTACGCGGGTGACCTACACCGAGACGTTGAGCGACGATCGCGTC
Source organism: Pseudomonas sp. MC6 (assembly GCF_054790575.1). Lineage (NCBI taxonomy): Bacteria > Pseudomonadati > Pseudomonadota > Gammaproteobacteria > Pseudomonadales > Pseudomonadaceae > Pseudomonas > Pseudomonas sp. MC6. Next base: position 3,876,723 of record NZ_CP186504.1, on the reverse strand, counting down.
AATCTGGGTAGCGTATTCATTTCGCAGAAAAACCTCGGAGCTGATCAAAAGGATCGCGGGATTTCCGTGCTGGTGGCCGAAGGCGGTCGTCAGGAAGTGCGCCCCGATGGCAATCGCTATCTGATCCTCGATAACGGCTATCGCTACGACGGCAGCCCGGGGCAGGCCGATTACCGCGCCATTCATTACGAAACCTACGGTGTGCTGTTGCCCAAGCCAGACGTCAGCGAAGAAGTCACCGACCGTGACGCCATGCCGACCTCGTCTCTGCTGGGCAGCGATGACATCCGCTCGAAAACCGAACTGCAATGGCGTTTGTCCCTGCCGCTGCTGGTATTTATCGTGACCCTGATGGCGGTGCCGCTGTCGCGAGTCAATCCGCGCCAAGGGCGTTTCCTCAAGCTGCTGCCGGCGATTCTTCTTTATATGGCTTACCTGACCATCCTGATTGCCGCCCGCGGCGCCCTCGAGAAGGGCAAGATCCCGCCGGCCCTCGGCCTGTGGTGGGTGCATGCGATCTTCCTGATCATCGGTCTCGGCCTGCTCTACTGGGAGCCGCTGCGCCTGAAGATGGCCAGCCGTCGCTCTGCAGCGCTGGAGGTGGCCCGTGGTTAAACTCGACCGCTACATCGGCAGCAGCGTGTTCATGGCGATTATCGCCGTGCTGGCCATCATTCTCGGTCTGGCGACCTTGTTTGCCTTTATCGATGAGATGGGCGACGTCAGCGATACCTACACGCTGGTCGATGTTCTGAGCTTTGTATTGCTGACCGCGCCGCGCCGTCTCTACGAAATGTTGCCAATGGCCGCATTGATCGGCTGCCTGATCGGTCTCGGCAGTCTGGCCAGCAGCAGTGAGCTGACGGTCATGCGCGCTGCAGGCGTGTCCATCGGCCGGATCGTCTGGGCCGTCATGAAGCCAATGCTGGTGCTGATGCTGGCCGGTGTGCTGATCGGCGAGTACGTCGCTCCGGCGACCGAAAGCATGGCCCAGGCCAATCGCTCGCTGGCGCAGGGCAGCGGCGACGCGCAAAGCGCCAAGCACGGTATGTGGCACCGCCAGGGTGAAGAGTTCATCCACATCAACGCCGTGCAACCGAACGGCTTGCTGTACGGGGTGACTCGTTATCACTTCGACAAGGAGCGCCATCTGCTCAGTTCGAGCTTCGCCAAAAAGGCTGAGTTCGATGGCAATCACTGGCAGCTCACGGATGTGGCGACCACCAAGTTTCATGAGCGCAGCACTGAAGTCGTGAATACGCCTACCGAGCGCTGGGACGTGTCCCTGAGCCCGCAATTGCTGAGCACCGTGGTCATGGCACCGGAATCGCTGTCGATCAGTGGTTTGTGGGGCTACATCCACTATCTGTCCGAGCAGGGCCTGAGCAACGGCCGCTATTGGCTGGCATTTTGGGTCAAGGTGTTGCAGCCGCTGGTGACCGCAGCACTGGTGCTGATGGCGATCTCCTTCATTTTCGGTCCGCTGCGCTCGGTAACCCTCGGTCAGCGTGTGTTCACCGGCGTACTGGTGGGCTTCACCTTCCGTATCGTCCAGGATTTGCTCGGCCCGTCGAGCCTGGTGTTCGGTTTCTCGCCGCTGTTCGCGGTGCTGGTACCGGCCGGCGTCTGTGCGCTGGCGGGTGTCTGGTTGCTGCGACGAGCCGGTTGATGCGCGCACTTTGACCTGCGCTTTAAACTTGAAAACGCCTCGGTCGACAGATCGGGGCGTTTTTGCATGCAATCCGGGTGACAGGCGAACGTGACGCTTGCGCCGTGTATCAGGTACAATTCCCGGCTATTTTTCGGCGGGCTATGCCTGCAGCCTTTTTGAGTGTTGATCCGTGAGTGATTTGAGTCATATCCGCAATTTCTCCATCATCGCCCACATTGACCATGGCAAGTCGACGCTGGCCGATCGCTTCATCCAGATGTGCGGCGGCCTGGCCGAGCGTGAAATGGAAGCCCAGGTACTGGATTCCATGGATCTGGAGCGTGAACGCGGGATCACCATCAAGGCCCACAGCGTCACCCTTTATTACACCGCCAAAGACGGCATCAAGTACCAGCTGAACTTCATCGACACCCCGGGTCACGTCGACTTCACCTACGAAGTCAGCCGTTCCCTGGCAGCGTGTGAAGGTGCACTGTTGGTGGTCGATGCCGGTCAAGGCGTTGAAGCCCAGTCCGTGGCCAACTGCTACACCGCCATCGAGCAGGGCCTCGAGGTCATGCCGGTGCTGAACAAGATCGACCTGCCGCAGGCCGATCCTGACCGCGTCAAGGACGAGATCGAGAAGATCATCGGCATCGACGCCACCGACGCCGTCACCTGCAGCGCCAAGACCGGCCTGGGTGTCGACGAAGTGCTCGAACGTCTGGTGCACACCATCCCTGCGCCAACCGGCAACATCGAGGATCCGCTGCAAGCGTTGATCATCGATTCCTGGTTCGACAACTACCTGGGCGTTGTCTCCCTGGTGCGCGTGCGTCATGGCCGCGTGAAGAAGGGCGACAAGATCCTCGTCAAGTCCACCGGCAAGATCCATCTGGTCGACAGCGTGGGCGTGTTCAACCCGAAGCACACCGCTACCGCTGACCTGAAGGCTGGCGAAGTGGGCTTCATCATCGCCAGCATCAAGGACATTCACGGTGCGCCAGTCGGTGACACCCTGACCCTGAGCTCGACCCCGGACGTTGAAGTGCTGCCCGGCTTCAAACGCATCCAGCCACAGGTTTACGCCGGTCTGTTCCCGGTCAGTTCCGACGACTTCGAAGATTTCCGCGAAGCGCTGCAGAAGCTGACCCTCAACGACTCGTCGCTGCAGTACACCCCGGAAAGCTCCGACGCACTGGGCTTCGGCTTCCGTTGCGGCTTCCTCGGTATGCTGCACATGGAAATCATCCAGGAGCGCCTCGAGCGCGAGTACGACCTGGACCTGATCACCACCGCGCCAACGGTAATTTTCGAGCTGGTGCTGAAAACCGGTGAAACGATTTACGTCGACAACCCATCCAAGCTTCCGGATGTGTCGTCGATCGAAGACATGCGCGAGCCGATCGTGCGCGCCAATATCCTCGTGCCGCAAGAGCACTTGGGTAACGTCATCACCCTGTGCATCGAGAAGCGTGGCGTTCAAGTCGACATGCTGTTCCTCGGCAATCAGGTGCAAGTCACTTACGACCTGCCGATGAACGAAGTGGTGCTGGACTTCTTCGACCGCCTCAAATCCACCAGCCGTGGCTATGCTTCGCTGGATTACCATTTCGATCGCTACCAATCGGCTAATCTGGTGAAACTGGATGTGCTGATCAACGGCGACAAGGTCGATGCCCTCGCATTGATCGTGCACCGTGACAACTCGCACTACAAAGGTCGCCAGTTGACCGAGAAGATGAAAGAACTGATTCCTCGTCAGATGTTCGACGTAGCCATTCAGGCCGCCATCGGCGGTCAGATCGTTGCCCGGACAACCGTCAAGGCGCTCAGAAAGAACGTATTGGCCAAATGCTACGGTGGTGACGTCAGCCGTAAGAAGAAACTGCTCGAGAAGCAAAAGGCCGGTAAGAAACGCATGAAGCAGGTCGGCAACGTGGAAATTCCACAAGAAGCCTTCCTTGCCGTGCTCAGGTTGGATAGTTAGGTCCTATGTCGCTAAATTTCCCGCTGTTGCTGGTCATCGCCGTGTTTGTCTGCGGCCTGTTGGCGTTGCTTGATCTGTTGATCCTGGCGCCGCGTCGGCGTGCTGCCATTGCCTCTTATCAAGGCAGTGTCAGCCAGCCTGACGGGGTGGTCGTTGAAAAACTGAATAAAGAGCCGCTGCTGGTCGAATACGGCAAGTCGTTCTTTCCGGTGTTGTTCATCGTGCTGGTACTGCGCTCGTTCCTCGTGGAGCCGTTCCAGATCCCTTCGGGTTCGATGAAGCCAACCCTGGATGTCGGCGACTTCATTCTGGTGAACAAGTTTTCTTACGGGATCCGCCTGCCGGTGGTCGACAAGAAAATCATCGAAGTCGGTGATCCGCAGCGCGGCGATGTAATGGTGTTCCGCTACCCGAGCGATCCGAACGTCAACTACATCAAGCGCGTGGTCGGTCTGCCGGGTGACACGGTGCGTTACACCGCCGACAAGCGTCTGTTCGTGAATGGCGAGTCGATTGCCGAGCAGATGGTCGGCGCCGAACCGGGCACGCTGGGCAGCGCCGAACTGTATAAAGAGAAACTGGGCGCCGCCGAGCATCTGATCCGCAAGGAAATGAGTCGCTACCGCGCCACGCCGGATCGCTCGTGGACAGTGCCTGCCGGGCACTACTTCATGATGGGCGACAACCGCGACAACTCGAATGACAGTCGCTACTGGGATGATCCGAACATTCCCAAGGATCTGCTGGGCATGGTTCCCGACCAGAATATCGTCGGCAAGGCCTTCGCGGTCTGGATGAGCTGGCCAGAACCGAAACTCAGTCACCTGCCGAATTTCTCGCGGGTTGGCCTGATCAAGTAATCACACACGGCGCTGTTGACCACAGCGCCGAATGCATTTCTGGAGCCGGCACAATCGGCTTCGCAATCGCCAGGATTTAATTTTTGAACACAGCGTTAATTGTCCCAGGCCTGCGCCGCATCCCGGCGATGGCAGTGGAATCCAGCCACGAACTCAGCGTGGGTAAACCGTGAGCGTTTCTCTAAGCCGTCTCGAGCGCCAGCTCGGCTACACCTTCAAGGACCAGGAGCTGATGCTGCTGGCTCTGACGCACCGCAGTTTTGCCGGGCGCAACAACGAACGCCTGGAATTCCTCGGTGATGCCATCCTCAACTTCGTTGCCGGCGAGGCGCTGTTCGATCGCTTCCCGCTGGCCCGCGAAGGCCAGTTGTCGCGTTTGCGCGCACGTTTGGTAAAAGGTGAGACGCTGGCCGTACTGGCGCGCGGTTTTGACCTTGGCGATTACTTGCGGCTGGGTTCCGGCGAGTTGAAAAGCGGTGGTTTCCGTCGCGAATCGATTCTGGCCGATGCCCTCGAAGCCTTGATCGGTGCGATCTACCTCGACGCCGGCATGGACATGGCGCGTGAGCGCGTGCTGGCCTGGCTGGCTGGCGAGTTCGAAGGCCTGACGCTGGTCGACACCAACAAGGATCCGAAAACCCGCCTGCAGGAACATCTGCAATCGCGCGGTTGCGATCTGCCACGCTATGAAGTGGTGGATATCCAGGGCGAGCCGCACTGCCGAACTTTCTTCGTCGAGTGCGAAGTTGTCTTACTGAATGAAAAAAGCCGAGGTCAGGGTGTGAGTCGTCGTATTGCCGAACAGGTAGCGGCCGCTGCAGCACTGATTGCCCTGGGCGTGGAGAATGGCAATGACTGATACAAACGCAACTCGCTGTGGCTATGTTGCCATCGTCGGCCGTCCCAACGTCGGTAAGTCGACGCTGCTGAACCACATCCTCGGCCAGAAGCTCGCGATCACTTCGCGCAAGCCGCAGACCACTCGCCACAACATGCTCGGGATCAAAACCGAAGGTGACGTGCAAGCGATCTACGTCGACACCCCCGGCATGCACAAGGGTGGCGAAAAGGCCCTGAACCGTTACATGAACAAAACTGCTTCGGCGGCGTTGAAAGACGTCGACGTGGTGATCTTCGTCGTCGATCGCACCAAGTGGACCGACGAAGACCAGATGGTTCTCGAGCGCGTTCAGTACGTGACTGGCCCGCTGATCGTCGCGCTGAACAAGACCGACCGCATCGAAGACAAAGCCGAGCTGATGCCGCACTTGAGCTGGTTGCAGGAACAACTGCCGAACGCGCAGATCATTCCGATTTCCGCGCAGCACGGGCATAACCTCGAAGCGCTGGAAAAGGTTATCGCTGATCATCTGCCGGAGAACGATCACTTCTTCCCGGAAGACCAGATCACCGACCGCAGCAGCCGTTTCCTCGCCGCTGAACTGGTGCGCGAGAAAATCATGCGCCAGATGGGCGCCGAGCTGCCGTACCAGATCACCGTCGAAATCGAAGAGTTCAAGCAGCAGGGCAAGACTCTGCACATCCACGCTTTGATCCTCGTTGAACGTGACGGCCAGAAGAAGATCATCATTGGCGACAAGGGCGAGCGTATCAAGCGCATCGGCACCGAAGCGCGCAAGGACATGGAGCTGCTGTTCGACTCCAAGATCATGCTCAACCTGTGGGTCAAGGTGAAGGGCGGCTGGTCCGATGACGAGCGGGCGCTGCGTTCGCTGGGTTACGGCGACCTGTAATCACCGTTCCAGAGAACACCGATACCCACTGTGGGAGCGAGCCTGCTCGCGAAGGGATGTAACATTCAGCATTGATGTTGACTGTCACTCCGCTTTCGCGAGCAGGCTCGCTCCCACAGTGGTTTTGGGTCGTGTGTAAATCTGCGTTTCTTCATCGAGAACTCAATGTCGCAAAACCCGCCTCCCGCCCAACCCGCCTATGTCCTGCACAGTCGCGCCTACCGCGAAACCAGTGCGTTGGTGGACTTCCTCACGCCGCAAGGTCGGCTGCGGGCGGTGTTGCGCAGTGCGCGGGGCAAGGCCGGGACATTGGCGCGGCCGTTTGTGTCGCTGGAAGTCGAGTTCCGTGGCAAGGGTGAGTTGAAGAATGTCGGGCGCATGGAGAGTTCTGGCACTTCGGCGTGGCTCAACGGCGAGGCGCTGTTCAGCGGTCTCTATCTCAATGAATTGCTGATCCGCTTGCTGCCTGCCGAAGATCCGCATCCAGCGGTGTTCGATCACTACGCTGCAACCTTGCTGGCACTGGCCGAAGGTCGGCCACTGGAACCGTTGCTGCGTTCTTTCGAATGGCGTCTGCTGGACGACCTCGGTTACGGCTTTTCACTGAACACTGACGTTCACGGTGAGCCCGTCGCGCCGGATGGTCTCTATCGCCTGCAAGTGGATGCGGGGCTTGAGAGGGTTTTCCTGTTGCAACCGGGCCTGTTCAACGGCGTTGAACTACTGGCCATGGCTGAAGCCGACTGGACCGCCCCCGGCGCGCTGTCCGCTGCCAAGCGCCTGATGCGTCAGGCATTGGCCGTTCACCTGGGCGGTCGCCCCCTCGTCAGTCGCGAACTGTTTCGCAAGCCCTGATCACCCCGTATGCTGTGCGCCGAATCTCTCAATTCAGGAGCGCATCCGTGACCACCAGCAATCGCATTCTTCTTGGCGTGAACATCGACCACGTCGCCACCCTGCGTCAGGCCCGTGGCACGCGCTATCCGGATCCGGTCAAGGCGGCGCTGGACGCGGAAGAGGCGGGCGCCGATGGCATCACCGTGCATTTGCGTGAAGACCGCCGGCACATTCAGGAGCGCGATGTTCTGTTGCTCAAGGACGTGCTGCAAACCCGCATGAACTTCGAAATGGGCGTCACCGAAGAAATGATGGCGTTCGCCGAGCGTATTCGCCCGGCACACATCTGTCTGGTTCCGGAAACCCGTCAGGAGCTGACTACCGAAGGCGGCCTGGATGTCGCGGGGCAGGAAGAGCGGATCAAAGCAGCGGTCGAGCGTCTGTCGAAGATCGGCAGCGAAGTGTCGCTGTTCATCGATGCGGACGAGCGGCAGATTGCGGCGTCGAAGCGCGTCGGTGCGCCTGCCATCGAGTTGCACACCGGTCGTTATGCTGATGCTGAAACCCCGACTGAAGTCGCTGAAGAGCTTAAGCGTGTGGCGGACGGCGTGGCGTTTGGTCTGGCCCAAGGCCTGATCGTCAACGCAGGTCACGGCTTGCACTACCATAACGTTGAAGCCGTCGCGGCGATCAAGGGCATCAACGAGCTGAACATTGGCCATGCGCTGGTGGCGCATGCGTTGTTCGTTGGCTTCAAGTCTGCCGTATCGGAAATGAAAGCGCTGATCCTGGCGGCTGCCAAGTCCTGATCAACAACACAAACCCCCTGTAGGAGTGAGCCTGCTCGCGATATCGGTGTGTCAGACAAAATTAATTGACTGACCCACCGATATCGCGAGCAGGCTCGCTCCCACATTTGATTTGGGGGGTTGGTTAGAGCGGGGCAGGTTCTTGAGTGGGCTTTGATTTGTCGATACCGGGCACATGCAGATTGCCCTCAGCCACTTGATCACCTTCAAGCTGCGGCTGCGTTACCCACGTCAGAATGTCGTAGTAGCGACGAATGTTCGCCACAAAATGCACCGGCTCGCCGCCTCTGGCGTAGCCATAACGCGTCTTGCTGTACCACTGCTTTTGCGACAGGCGCGGCAGGATCTTCTTCACGTCCAGCCACTTGTCCGGATTCAGCCCTTCCTTGGCCGTCAGCTTGCGCGCGTCATCCAGATGGCCGCTGCCGACGTTGTACGCCGCCAGGGCAAACCAGGTGCGATCCGGTTCCTTGATCGAATCGTCGAGCTGATCCTTCATATAAGCCAGGTATTTCGCCCCGCCCATAATGCTTTGCTTCGGGTCGAGGCGGTTGGACACGCCCATCGCCTGCGCGGTGTTCTGGGTCAGCATCATCAACCCGCGCACGCCGGTTTTCGAGGTGACGGTCGGCTGCCACAGCGATTCCTGATAACCAATGGCCGCCAGCAGGCGCCAGTCGACTTTCTCTTTCTTCGCGTAGTTCTTGAAGTGCTGTTCGTATTTCGGCAGGCGCTGCTGCAGGTGCTGGGCGAAGGTCGTGGCGCCCATGTAGCCAAGCACGTCGACGTGGCCGTAATAACGATCCTTCAAGCGTTGCAGGGTGCCGTTCTTCTGCACCTTGTCCAGATACGCATTGATCTCGTTGAGCAGGCTGTTGTCCTCGCCCGGGCCGACCGCCCAGCTCTGGCTGCGCGCATCGCCAAGGTCGAAAGCCACGCGGATGTTGGTGAAGTACACCTGATTCATCGCCACTTCGTTGGAATCGACCAGGGTCAGGTCAATCTGGCCTTCATCGACCATGCGTAGCAGGTCGACCACTTCAACCGCGTCGGACTCTTCGTATTCGATACCGGGAAATTTCTTTTTCAGCTCGGCCAATTGCTCAGCGTGGGTGCTGCCCTTGAGCACCATGATCTTCTTGCCGACCAGATCACCGGGATCGGTCGGCCGCGACTGACCATTGCGATAGATGATCTGCGGGGTGACTTCAAGGTAGGAGTGCGAGAACCGCACCTGCTGCTTGCGCTGATCGCTGCTGACCAGACCAGCGGCGGCCAGCACCGGGCCGTTCGGCTTGCCGATCTGATCGAACAGGTCATCGAGATTGTCGGCGGTCTCGATCTTCAGTTCGACACCCAAATCGTCGGCGAAGCGCTTCACCAGCTCGTATTCGAAGCCGGTTTCACCGCTGCGATCCTGAAAGTAGGTGGCGGGGCTGTTACGGGTAATCACCCGCAGCACACCATCCTCCTTTACGCGCTCGAGTGTGTTGGGTTTATCAACACAGCCACCGAGCATCAGGAAGAGTCCGGTTGCGATCAGCCATTTGGCGTACCGCGGACGCAAAGCCGTTGGGAAAAACATCTGCGCAGTATACGCAAACGGCCGCGGGCGCCATATCTCGACAGTGCAGGGCGAGTCTGCTAGCGATCACAAAACCGGGCTGAACCCCGCAGAAACGGGCCTTTACGGCTTTTTGTTACAGTAAAAATAAGCGGCCTCAGAATAGCCGATTTACCTGACTCTGAAGTCGGAAACACAGATTGATACCCGAGTGCAACCGTGCGTAGCGTTTCGGGTGATGTTGAAGGCGGTTTAGGCTAGAATGCACGGCCTCAAAGCACACCCCTTCCCGAGGCTGTCCCGAAGATGTTGATCCTGCGCGGCGCTCCTGCCCTTTCTGCCTTTCGCCACAGCAAACTCCTTGAGCAACTGAGCCAGAAGGTTCCAGCTGTCAGTGGCCTGTATGCTGAATTCGCTCACTTCGCCGAAGTCACCGGCGTCCTGACCGGCGACGAACAGCAGGTGCTAGCGCGCCTTCTGAAGTACGGCCCAAGCGTTCCGGTACAAGAGCCGACCGGTCGTCTGTTTCTGGTGTTGCCGCGTTTCGGCACCATCTCGCCATGGTCGAGCAAGGCCAGCGACATCGCCCGCAACTGCGGCTTGAGCAAGATCCAGCGTCTGGAGCGCGGTATCGCCTTCTACGTGGCCGGTCAGTTCAGCGAAGCCGAAGCCCAGCAGATTGCCGACGTGCTGCATGACCGCATGACCCAGATCGTGCTGGCCAACCTCGAACAGGCCGCCGGTCTGTTCAGCCACGCCGAGCCGAAGCCGCTGACGGCCATCGACATCCTTGGTGGCGGTCGCGCCGCGCTGGAAAAAGCCAACACCGAGCTGGGCCTGGCTCTGGCCGAAGACGAGATCGACTATTTGGTCGACGCCTTCAACGGCTTGAAGCGCAACCCGCACGACATCGAACTGATGATGTTCGCCCAGGCCAACTCCGAGCACTGCCGCCACAAGATCTTCAACGCCAGTTGGGATATTGATGGTGAGAACCAGGAAAAAAGCCTGTTCGGCATGATCAAGAACACCTACGTGATGCACAGCGAAGGCGTTCTGTCGGCTTATAAGGACAACGCCTCGGTGATCGTCGGCAACGTCGCCGGCCGTTTTTTCCCGAACCCTGAGACCCGCCAGTACGGCGCGGTGCAGGAGCCGGTGCACATCCTGATGAAGGTTGAAACCCACAACCACCCGACCGCGATCGCTCCGTTCCCGGGCGCGTCGACCGGTTCCGGCGGCGAGATCCGTGACGAAGGTGCCACCGGCCGTGGCGCCAAGCCAAAGGCTGGCCTGACCGGTTTCACCGTATCCAACCTGCAGATCCCGGGCTTCGAACAGCCGTGGGAAGTGCCTTACGGCAAGCCTGAGCGCATCGTCACCGCGCTGGACATCATGATCGAAGGCCCGCTCGGCGGCGCCGCGTTCAACAACGAATTCGGCCGTCCGGCCCTGACTGGCTACTTCCGTACCTTCGAACAGTCGATCAGCACCCCGCACGGTGACGAGGTTCGCGGTTACCACAAGCCGATCATGCTGGCTGGCGGCATGGGCAACATCCGTGAAGAACACGTCAAGAAAGGCGAGATCGTCGTTGGCTCCAAGCTGATCGTTCTCGGCGGCCCGGCGATGTTGATTGGTCTGGGTGGCGGCGCCGCTTCCTCGATGGCCACCGGCACCAGCTCGGCGGATCTCGACTTCGCTTCCGTGCAGCGTGAAAACCCTGAAATGGAACGTCGCTGCCAGGAAGTCATCGACCGTTGCTGGCAACTGGGTGACAAAAACCCGATCAGCTTCATCCACGACGTCGGCGCGGGCGGTCTGTCCAACGCCTTCCCGGAACTGGTCAACGACGGCGACCGCGGTGGCCGTTTCGAACTGCGCAACATTCCCAACGACGAGCCGGGCATGGCCCCGCACGAAATCTGGTCCAACGAATCCCAGGAACGTTACGTTCTGGCCGTCGGCCCTGAAGACTTCGAGCGCTTCCAGGCGATCTGCGAACGTGAGCGTTGCCCGTTTGCCGTAGTGGGCGAGGCGACTGCCGAGCCGCAACTGACCGTGACCGACAGCCACTTCGGCAACAACCCGGTGGACATGCCACTGGAAGTGTTGCTGGGCAAAGCCCCGCGCATGCACCGTTCGGTGGTTCGTGAAGCCGAGCTGGGCGATGACTTCGATCCGTCGAACCTCGACATCAGCGAATCCATCGAACGCGTTCTGCATCACCCGGCCGTGGCGAGCAAAAGCTTCCTGATCACCATCGGCGACCGCACCATCACCGGCCTCGTGGCCCGTGACCAAATGGTCGGCCCGTGGCAGGTTCCGGTGGCCGACGTTGCCGTCACCGCCACCAGTTTCGACGTCTACACCGGTGAAGCGATGGCGATGGGCGAGCGTACTCCGCTGGCACTGCTGGACGCTCCGGCGTCGGGCCGCATGGCCATCGGCGAAACCCTGACCAACATTGCCGCGTCGCGCATCAACAAGATCTCCGACATCAAATTGTCGGCGAACTGGATGTCCGCTGCCGGCCACCCGGGCGAAGACGCGCGTCTGTACGACACCGTGAAAGCGGTCGGTATGGAACTGTGCCCTGAGCTGGGCATCACCATTCCGGTGGGCAAGGACTCGATGTCCATGGCCACCCGTTGGAGCGACAACGGCGAAGAAAAAACCGTGACCTCGCCGATGTCGCTGATCGTGACCGGTTTCGCGCCAGTGGCTGACATCCGTCAGACCCTGACCCCGGAACTGCGCATGGACAAGGGCACCACCGACCTGATCCTGATCGATCTCGGTCGTGGTCAGAACCGCATGGGTGCTTCGATCCTTGCACAGGTTCACGGCAAGCTCGGCAAACACGCGCCGGACGTCGATGACGCCGAAGACCTGAAAGCCTTCTTTGCAGTGATCCAGGGCCTCAACGCCGACGGTCACCTGCTGGCTTACCACGACCGTTCCGACGGTGGTCTGCTGACCTCCGTGGTCGAAATGGCCTTCGCCGGCCACTGCGGTCTGAGCCTGAACCTTGATGGTCTGGCGGAAACCACCGCCGACATCGCCGCCATCCTGTTCAACGAAGAACTGGGTGCAGTGATCCAGGTTCGTCAGGACGCCACGCCAGACATCCTCGCGCAATTTAGCGCGGCCGGTCTGGGCGACTGCGTGTCGGTGATCGGTCAGCCGATCAACAATGGTCAGATCAACATCACCTTCAACGGTGACACCGTGTTCGAAGGCCAGCGTCGTCTGCTGCAACGTACCTGGGCTGAAACCAGCTACCAGATCCAGCGTCTGCGCGACAACGCCGACTGCGCCGAGCAAGAGTTCGACGTGCTGCTGGAAGAAGACAACCCGGGCCTGAGCGTCAAGCTGAGCTACGACGTCAACCAGGACATCGCCGCGCCTTACATCAAGAAAGGCATCCGCCCACAGGTTGCCGTGCTGCGTGAGCAGGGCGTCAACGGTCAGGTGGAAATGGCCGCGGCGTTCGACCGCGCCGGTTTCAACGCGATCGACGTGCACATGAGCGACATTCTCGCTGGCCGTGTCGACCTGAACGAGTTCAAAGGTCTGGTGGCGTGCGGTGGTTTCTCCTACGGCGACGTGCTCGGCGCCGGTGAAGGCTGGGCCAAGTCGGCACTGTTCAACAGCCGTGCCCGCGATGCCTTCCAAGGCTTCTTCGAGCGTAACGACAGCTTCACCCTCGGCGTGTGCAACGGTTGCCAGATGATGTCCAACCTGCACGAGCTGATCCCGGGCAGCGAGTTCTGGCCGCACTTCGTGCGCAACCGCTCCGAGCAGTTCGAAGCGCGCGTGGCGATGGTGCAGATCCAGGAATCGAACTCGATCTTCCTGCAAGGCATGGCCGGTTCGCGTATGCCGATCGCCATTGCTCACGGTGAAGGTCACGCCGAGTTCTCCAGCGAAGAAGCATTGCTGGAAGCCGATCTGTCCGGTTGCGTGGCGATGCGTTTCGTCGACAACCATGGCAAGGTCACCGAGCGTTATCCGGCCAACCCGAACGGTTCGCCGCGCGGGATTACCGGTCTCACCAGCCGTGATGGCCGTGTGACGATCATGATGCCGCACCCGGAGCGTGTGTTCCGTGCCGTGCAGAACTCGTGGCGTTCGGAAGACTGGAACGAAGATGCACCGTGGATGCGTATGTTCCGTAACGCGCGCGTCTGGGTGAACTAAGGCCTGTGTACAAGCTCGCTTTTTTTGTTCCTGACAGTCATGTCGAGGTGGTCAAAGGGGCTGTGTTCGCTGCCGGTGGTGGGCGAATCGGTGACTATGACCACTGTGCCTGGCAGGTGCTCGGTCTGGGCCAGTTTCGACCTTTGGACGGCAGTCAGCCGTTTATTGGCGAGGCGGGGCAGGTTAAGCGGGTTGAGGAATGGAAGGTTGAGCTTGTGGTGGCGGATGAGTTGATTGTTGCTGTTGTGGCGGCGCTCAAGTTGAGCCATCCCTATGAGACACCGGCTTATGAGGTGTGGCGGCTGGAAGATTTCTGATCTTTCTTGCTGCTGAAACGGGAAACCCGCAGATGAGTGATTGTCTGCGGGTTTTTTGTTGCCCCCGATTTGCTTTTCTGTAGGAGTGAGCCTGCTCGCGATGGCGCCCTGACAGGCGACCATGCTCTGTCTGGCTGAGTGAATATCCGTTTTTTCGGGGGCTGCGGCTGGCGGTTTCGCCCTTACGGCGACTCACTTTTTTACAAACGCCTAAAAAAGTAAGCAAAAAACGCTTGCCCCAACGTTCGGCCCACTCGCTAAAGCTCGGGGTTCCTTCGCTCCGGAATTCATCCGGGCGCATCGCCTACGGTTTGCTTCGCTGCACCTCCTCTCGCTGTGTTTGGCTGCGCCAAACGGTCGCTGCGCTCCCACCCCCGGATAAATCCCTCCACTCAGCCTGCCGACGGGGCCGGTGGATCAAGATCAAGAGCTGCAGCCGAGCTAACGCTCATCCTGTTGAGTGGTGAAGAGCACGGGGTGTTCGGCTTTTGATTTGTGTTGGAGCTTCCCCTCACCCCAGCCCTCTCCCGAGGGAGAGGGGGCCGATTTTTGGGCTTTTCAGGATATGAGTTCGACTCGGTATTTCACGTCGGCGAACATCCACCAAACACCCCGGTCAGTCCCCTCTCCCTGTGGGAGAGGGCTAGGGTGAGGGGCTTTGGTCTGTTTCAGAATCTGAATTCGGCTCGGTATTTCACGTCGGCGAACATCCACCAAACACCCCGGTCAGTCCCCTCTCCCTGTGGGAGAGGGCTAGGGTGAGGGGTTTTTGATCTATTTCAGAATCTGAATTCGACTCGGTCTTTCACGTCGGCGTACTTCTACCAAACACCTCGGTCAGTCCCCTCTCCCTCTGGGAGAGGGCTAGGGTGAGGGGCTTTTGATCTGTTTCAGAATCTGAATTCGACTCGGTCTTTCACGTCGGCGTACTTCTACCAAACACCTCGGTCAGTCCCCTCTCCCTCTGGGAGAGGGCTAGGGTGAGGGTTTGCTTTTGACTGTTTAATGATGTGTCGAATAGCCAGAACCTTCCCACAAGGTTTTCAGGTTGTCCGTCGGACGTCGGGTCTCTAGTCTTTGGCTATCACCGCAAATCGGTGATCGGGTGTGAGAACCCGGTAAGAGGTTTTAATCAAACGTCAGTAGCACCATAATCGCCGCCAGCTCATTTGCTGCCGGTGATGTTCTATGGCGGCTGTGTGCGGGCGGACTTCGGTTCGGCCGGGTTGATCTCTTACCGGTTTCTCACTCCGCACATAGCTGCCACCTCTTCGTCGCGTGAGAAACGACCAGTGATGGCTCAATCATTGATTAGAGATCATTGCAATGACTAAGCCCGTACCCGATCCACCCGAAACCAAAACCCCACTCGAAGAAGCTCTCCGCGCCGAAGACCAGGCCCGAAACCGCGAAGCCATCAAACGCGCCCTCGACTTCTACCTAAGCCCCGAACCCGCAAAGCCCCGCCGACCGAGCATCATGTTCATGGTCTGCCCAGAGGTCGACACCGAAAGCCTGCTCGCTCACGCCTGCGAGTCATTAGCCTCGGCAAGTACCGCCGCCAGCAACTTCGCCAATGAGCTAAACGGTTCTCAGCGCAGCACCGCGCTAGGCATCCAGCAAATCATCATGCTCGCCGAACTCGCGGTAAACCGGGCGCTGGATCGAGTCGATCCACAAACCTGACGATCGCGTCATCGTTCATCGCCAGCAGGCTGGCTCCCACAGTTGAAACGCATTCCCTTGTGGGGCCTGGCTTGCCAGCGATGACGCCGATCCAGACAACCCAAGTCTGGCAGAACGCACACACTCCAAACTGTGGGAGCTAGCCTGCTAGCGATGAGGCCTGTCCAAACACCAGACCTCTAAACCTTGGCGCTGACCTCGCTGCGATTGACCAACGCTTCAAGCGCTCCACTCAAACTCGCAGCCTTATCCCCCACCAGCAAATGCCAAACCCCACCCTCCAACTGGCTGACACCCTGACAACCCAGCTCTTTCAACTGCGCCTCGGACAACGCCTTGCCATCCGACAACAGCAAGCGAATCCGGCTCATGGCAATGCAATCCAGTTGCAGCACGTTGTCGCCACCGCCCAGTGCGGTCAGCCATTGCTGCGCTTCGGAGCCGGCAATCACAGCAGCTTTCGACTCATCAGCAACAACAGATGTCTCAACCAGAACGGCACGTCCCAGAGAAGGCATCGCCAGACGAATCTCATCCGCAATACTGTCCGCCATCGGCCCGACAACCACCTGCAAACTTCCACCCTTGCCCGGACGCACAACCGCCATCGCCCCCAGCACTTTCAGCTCAGCATCCGACGCCTTGTTGCGATCGACCATCTCCAGTCGCAACCGCGTAGTGCAGGCGCCAACGGTGACCAAATTCTCCGCCCCACCCAATGCCTTGATGTAAGCACTGGCGCGTTCGTTTTCAGTGAGGACCGCTTTCTCAGCAGCAGCCACATCCTCGCGCCCCGGCGTCTTCAGATTGAAGCGACGAATACAGAAATCAAACACCGCGTAATACACCACGGCATACGCCAGCCCGACAGGAATCACTAACCAGCCATTGGTGGATCGGCCCCAACCCAACACCATGTCGATGAACCCGCCGGAGAAGGTGAAACCGAGGTGAATGTTCAACGCATTGGTGATCGCCATCGACAACCCGGTCAGCAGCGCATGCAGCAGATACAACAACGGCGCCAAAAACATGAAGGCAAATTCAATCGGCTCGGTCACCCCAGTCAAAAACGACGTCAAAGCCATCGACAGAAAAATCCCGCCCATCACCTTGCGCCGTTCCGGCAGGGCATTGCGATACATCGCCAGGCAAGCGGCGGGCAGGCCGAAGATCATCATCGGGAACATGCCGGTCATGAACTGGCCGCCCTTCGGATCACCGGCGAAGTAGCGCGACAGGTCGCCCGTCACCAGTGCGCCTGTGGTTGGGTCGGTGAAGTTGCCGAATACAAACCACGCCATGTTGTTGAGGATGTGGTGCAGGCCGGTGACGATCAGCAGGCGGTTGAACACGCCAAACACGAACGCGCCGATGCTGCCGCTTTCCATCATCAAGGCGCCGAAGCTGTTGATGCCATGCTGGATCGGTGGCCAGATATAGCCAAACACCACGCCCAGACCGACCGCTGCGAACCCGGTGACAATCGGCACAAACCGTCGTCCGCCGAAGAACGCCAGATACTCCGGCAGCTTGATGTTCTTGAAGCGGTTGTACAGCGCGCCGGCCATCAGGCCGCTGACGATCCCGGCGAGCATGCCCATGTTGATGCTCGCGTCGAGCACCTTGAGCGTGGAGATCATCACCAGATAACCGATCACCCCGGCGAGGCCGGCGGTGCCGTTGTTGTCCTTGGCGAAACCGACGGCGATGCCGATGGCGAAGATCATCGCCAGGTTGGCGAAGATCACTTGGCCGGCATCGTGAATGATTGCGATGTTCAGCAGGTCGGTGTCACCCAGGCGCAGCAGCAGGCCGGCAATCGGCAGGATCGCGATCGGCAGCATCAGCGCACGGCCGAGGCGTTGCAGGCCTTCGATGAAGAGTTGGTACATGGCGTTTGTCCTTGTTGTTTTTGTTAGCGCAGTGGCCAATGTTGATGACAGGCGTGACGCACCGCAGCCGCACTGCTCAGCTTGAGCAGGTCACGGGCGAGGCGTTGGCATTCGGCTTCATGCAGTTGGCGCACGCGATCCTTGATTTCACCGATCTGCACCGGGCTGACCGACAATTCGGTGACGCCCAGACCGATCAACACCGGTGTGGCCAGCGGATCGGAGGCGAGGGCCCCGCAGACACCGACCCAGCGTTTGTGCACTGCCGCGCCTGCGCAGGTCATGGCGATCAGGCGCAGCAGCGCCGGGTGCAGGGCATCGACGCGGGCGGCCAGACCTGCGTGATCGCGATCCATGGCCAATGTGTATTGCGACAAATCGTTGGTGCCGATCGAGAGGAAGTCGGCATGTTCGGCGAGTTGTTCGGCTTGCAGCGCGGCGGCGGGGACTTCGATCATCACGCCGATTTCCGGGCGTTGGCTGATACCGAGTTCGATGCACAGGGCATCGACGCGCTGGCGAATGTGCAGCAGCTCATCGACTTCGGTGACCATCGGCAACAGGATCCGGCAGCGCTGCAGCGGGCTGACTTGCAGCAGCGCGCGCAATTGCTGATCGAGAACTTCCGGGCGGGCCTGAGCCAGACGAATGCCGCGCAGGCCGAGCACCGGGTTGGCTTCCGCCGGCAGCGGTAGATAGTCGAGGTGCTTGTCGCCGCCGACGTCGATGGTGCGGATGATTACTGACTTGTCGCCCATCGCATCGATCACAGCCTGGTATGCACTGCGCTGCTCTTCGACGTCTGGAGCGGTCTGGCGATCAACGAACAAAAACTCAGTGCGCAGCAAACCAACACCATCGGCACCGTTGGCAAAGGCATCTGCCGCTTCACCGCTGGAGGCGACATTGGCGACGACTTCGATGTGCACGCCATTTCGCGTTTCGGCTGGCAGGTGAGCTTTGGCTTGTTGTGCGTCACGACGTTGCTGGCGATCAATTTGCGCCCGCTGAACTTCAGCCAAGCGCTCAACGTTTGGCTTCAGTTCCAGACGACCACCGTCGGCATCGAGCACCACCAATTGCCCTTGCGGTTGATCCAGCAGCGCCGAACCCAGCGCCACCATGCACGGCAAACCTTTGCCGCGAGCGAGAATCGCTACGTGTGAAGTTGCGCCACCCTCGGCCATGCACAACCCGGCGACACCTTGGGCGCTGAGTTGCAGCAGATCCGACGGCGTCAGTTCATGCGCCGCGACGATGGCGCCGGCCGGCACATCGTAATTCCACGCTTCGCCGAGCAACGCACGTAGCACGCGTTGCTTGAGGTCGCGCAGATCGTTGGCGCGTTCGGCCAGCAGCGCGCTGCCGGTGTGCTGCAGCATTTCGCACTGCACGTCGATCGACTGACTCCAGGCGTGAGTTGCCGCACAACCTTGTTCTATGGATCGCTGTGCAGCGTCGAGCAGCGCCGGGTCTTCGAGCAGTGCCAGATGCGCGGCGAAGATCGCTTCTTCGTCGGCACTCTTGTGTTTTTTCGCTTGAGCGAGAGTGCCGTCGATTTCGTTGCGCACTTGTGTCAGCGCGGCTTCAAAAATCTGCTGCTGTTGCAGCGGGTCATGATTGCCCGGATCCGCCGGCAAGCTGATCGTGTTCAAACGGAACAGTGGCCCGCCAACTAAACCTGGCGCGGCGCAGACACCGTGCAAAACACCTGCCTCGGCCGGGCGTTTAATAGCGGCAACATCGACCGGTGCCGCCGCGTGATGATCATCCGGCAACGCGGTGGCCAGCGCCGTGAGCAACGCTTGCAACGCCGCTTCGGCATCCGGGCCCTGACAGCTGACTTGCACTTCATCCTGCTCGCCAACCGCCAGGCCCATCAAACCGATCAGGCTGTTGCACGGCGCCGATTTACCGGCGAAGTGCAGTTGCGACTGACTTTTGAAACGTTGCGCAGTCTGCCGAATCAGTGCAGCCGGGCGCGCATGCAGACCACCGCGATGAGCCACCAACACATGACCCTGAACCTCAGGCCCGCCGACCTCTTCAACTTTCGCCGCCGATCCATTGCGCGCAACAATGTGCAGCAACGGCTCACCGACTTTTACCGCTTTGAGCGTGATCGGCCGTACCTGAAAATCCTGGCTGTTGGTCAGGATCAACAAGCTGACGAGGCTTTTGCATTGCTGGCCGACCTTGTCCAGGTCATAGCGCAACAACGGCTGGCCCTTACTGACGCGGGTGCCATCCTTGACCAGCATCGAGAAGCCTTCGCCGTTCAACTCAACGGTGTCGAGCCCCAGGTGCAGGAGGATTTCCGCGCCGTTGTCGGCCCGCAAAGTGAGCGCGTGGCCGGTGCGCGCGACGTGAATGATCACCCCGGCGCACGGCGAGTACAGGGTGTCGTTGATCGGGTCGATGGCAATGCCGTCGCCCATCGCGCCGCTGGCGAACACCGCGTCCGGGACTTTGGCGAGCGTGAGCACCGGGCCGCTGAGCGGGGCGCTGAGGGTCAGCTCTTTATTGTTGTTGTGCATGGCTCGGTCTCATCAGGTGTGCAGTCATTCGGACTTAGTGCGTGCGGGTCACTTTGCTCAGGTGGCGCGGCTGATCCGGGTCCATGCCACGGGCCACGGCCAGACCGGCAGCCATCACATAGAAACTCTGAATTGCCAGAATCGGATCGAGGGCCGGGTGCTCGGCGCGGGTCAGCGTCAGATCGCGTTCGCTCACGTCGTCCGGCGCGGCCAGCAAGACGCGGGCGCCGCGTTGACGCATCTCCGCCGCAAGACTCAGCAGGCCAGCCTGCTCGGCGCCGCGTGGCGCGAAGACCAGCAACGGATAGTGTTCGTCGATCAGCGCCATCGGGCCGTGACGCACTTCGGCGCTGCTGAACGCTTCGGCCTGAATCGCCGAGGTTTCCTTGAATTTCAGCGCCGCCTCCTGAGCAATGGCGAAACCGGCGCCACGGCCGATGACCATCAGCCGCTCGCAATCGCGCAGCGTTTCGATGGCCACGCTCCAGTCCTGTTTCGCCGCTTCGCGCAGGCCTTCAGGCAGGTCGTTACCGGCCTCGAGCAATTCGCTGTCCTCTTTCCAGTGCGCGATCAAACGGGCGCTGGCGCTGAGGGTGGCGATAAAGCTTTTGGTCGCGGCGACGCTGCTTTCAGTGCCGGCGAGTAGCGGCACGCTGAATTCGCACGCGGCTTCCAGTGGTGAATCGGCGGCGTTGACCATCGACACGCTCAGCGCGCCACGCTTGCGCAACAGGCGCAAGCTGTTGACCAGATCCGGGCTCTGCCCCGATTGCGAAAACGCGAACGCGACCTGACCGCTGACCTTCAACGGCGCCTGTTGCATGGTCACCACCGACATCGGCAACGACGCCACCGGCACACCCAGTTGCTGCATGGTCAGGTAGGCGAAGTAGCTCGCCGCGTGGTCGGAGCTGCCGCGCGCAACGGTCATCGCCACTTGCGGTGGCTGACGGCGCAGGCGCCCGGCGATCTCGATCATTGGCGCGTCGAGCTGTTGCAGTTGGGCTTGCACGGCCTCGAACGAGGACAGCGCCTCCTCAAGCATTTTTGAAGTCAATGTCTTCTCCTTCGACCATGACGGCGGTCAGTGTGAGTGAGCGATCCAGCCGCACGCAGTCGGCCCAGGCGCCTGGTGCAAGGCGCCCGCGTTCGGTGATGCCGAGGTAGTCGGCGGGGAATTGCGACAGGCGCTGCGAGGCTTCGGCGATCGGCAACCCGATCTTCACCAGATTGCGCAGGGCCTGATCCATGGTCAGCGTGCTGCCGGCCAAGGTGCCGTCGGGCAGCCGCACGCCGCCCAGGCATTTGGTCACGGTGTGGCTGCCAAGCTTGTATTCACCGTCGGGCATGCCGGCGGCCGCGGTCGAATCGGTGACGCAATACAGGCACGGGATCGAGCGCAGGGCCACGCGGATGGCGCCGGGGTGCACGTGCAGCAAATCCGGAATCAGCTCGGCGAATTTGGCGTGAGCCAGCGCAGCGCCGACGATGCCCGGCTCGCGGTGATGCAGCGGGCTCATGGCGTTGTAAAGGTGAGTGAAACTGGTCGCGCCGGCATCCAGTGCGGCGACGCCTTCCTCGTAACTGCCGAGGGTGTGGCCGATCTGCATGCGCACGCCACGGCTGCTCAGCTCACGAATCAAACCGTCGTGGCCGGCGATTTCCGGGGCAATCGTGATCACCCGAATCGGCGCCAATGCCAGATACTCTTCGACTTCGGCCATCAACGCGTTGTGGGCGAAGTTCGGTTGCGCGCCGAGTTTTCCCGGATTGATGTACGGACCTTCGAGGTGTACGCCGAGGACCCGCGCGGCACCTTTCGGACGCTGTTCGCAGAACTCTCCTACTTCCTTCAGGACGCTGGCGATCTCGGTGCTCGGCGCGGTCATGGTGGTGGCCAGCAGCGAGGTGGTGCCGAAACGCACGTGGGTTCTGGTGATGGTTTCGAAAGCGCTGGCGCCTTCCATGATGTCTTTGCCACCACCGCCGTGAACGTGCAGGTCGATGAAGCCCGGCAGCAGATACGGCAGGTCATTGCTCGCCGGATCGCAGGGCACGCCTTCGATCGACACGACTTTGCCGTGTTCGTGGATCAGCCGGCCGCGAATCCAGCCGCTGGCGGTGAGGATGTTGTCTTCGGACATTTCGGTTCTCGCTTTGGGCCGTTTTAGCGGCGCAGCTCTTTATCTACGAAGCTCTGCAACAAAGTCGTAGTAGTCGTTGCGGCAATAGGTGTCGGTGACTTCGATCGGCGTGTTGTCTTCGAGGTAGCCGACCCGGGTCATCAGCAACATGGCGGTGCCGGGGGCGATGCCGACCAGCGCGGCGAACTCGTCCGAGGCGTTGATTGCCTGAATGTGTTGCAGGGCGCGGACGATCGGTTTGCCGATGCCGTCGAGGTACTCGTAGAGCGAATCGCCGACCCGTTGCGGCCTGGGCATGATCGAGGCGGGCAGGGTGCTCATCTCGATGGCCATGACCGTGTCATCGGCTTTGCGCAGACGCTTCATGCGCGCGACCTTGTCGTTCGGCGACAGGCTGAGGCGGATCAGTTCTTCGTGAGTCGGCAGGGTGATTTCACGTTCCAGCCAGTGTGAGCTGGGTACGAAGCCCTTGAGACGAAGCATTTCGCTGAAGCCCGAAAGGCGCGACAGCGGTTGTTCGAGGCGTGGGGTAATGAAGGTGCCGGAGCCTTGCAAGCGGCGGATCAGGCCTTGATCGAGGAGGACTTCCAGCGCCTTGCGCGCAGTCACTCGGGAGATGCCCAGTTGCTCGCTGAGGTTGCGTTCCGAGGGCATCGCCTGCTCGGACTTCCACTGCCCGGCATGAATCGCAGCTTCCAGATTGCGCGCCAGCTGCAGGTACAGCGGCGTCGGCTGGGAGTCGTCCGGGCGTAGGGTATGGAGGTCGTTCATGTAGGGCATTTCCGTCGCGAGTATAGGATTGTTGTGGCTCGCTTGTGGGGCGGAAATTAATACCACTTGAATACCATGTCAACGTAGGCAATGGGCAGTTAATCCAATGAAATGGCGGGTTTTAGAGGGGGTGGTTTGAAGTGGTATTAAAGGTGGGCTGTAAAAAGCAAAAGATCGCAGCCTGCGGCAGCTCCTACAGTTGAGAGTGGTATCACCCTTGTAGGCGCTGCCGCAGGCTGCGATCTTTTGATTTATTTTTTTGCGGGTGACCAATGGTCAGGGATTAAGGGCGGATTTCGACCATCGTGCCGTCCGGCACCAGGCTCCACACTTCGCGCATATCGACGTTGCGCATGGCGACGCAGCCGTCAGTCCAGTCCAGGGTATGGAACAGGTCTTCCGGGGTTTCTTCCGAATCCGGCGTGCCGTGGATCATGATCATCCCGCCGGGTTCGACGCCTTCACGCCGGGCGCGGGCCGAGTCGCTGATGTTCGGGTAGGAAATGTGCATCGACAGATTGAATTTGTCGCTGGTCTTGCGCCAGTCGATCCAATAGAAACCTTCCGGCGTACGCTTGTCGCCTTCAATCAGTTTCGGACCTTTCTTCGCACCTTTGCCCAAGGAAATGCGATAGGTTTTCAGTGGCTTGCCGTCGGCGATCAACTGCAGTTGATGCGCCGATTTGAGCACCAGGACTTTCTCGATGAGCGGGGTATTCGCACGCGTCACGGTGGTCACGAATGACGCTTGGGAGACGGTAACGAACGACAGGCAGAACAGGGCAAGCAACCAGCGCATTGAAACGATTCCCCAGGAATGACGCAGATACATGATTTATAGGTGTTGTGCAGACGTGCTCGGGTTATCGGCTGGCCGGCGACGAAATCAAGTAATGGCAGGCTGAGCAAGCGGCGGAATCGATTCCGAACGAACCGGATACACCTCAACACGCCGATCAGCAAAGAAGCATTCTAAGGTACGCCCCACCGTGCGGAAAGCCAGCTCGTCCCACGGGATGTCGGCTTCGTCAAATAGTTGTACTTCGAGGCTCTCGGGGCCGGCGGCAAAGTCCAGATCGACCAGCTCGGCACGAAAGAATACATGCACCTGACTGATGTGCGGTACGTCGATCAGCGTATAGATGCTCAGGTTGCGCACCCGGGCGCAGGCTTCTTCGGCAGTCTCGCGCACGGCGGCCTGCTCGATGGTCTCGCCGTTTTCCATGAAACCGGCGGGCAACGTCCAGTAACCGAGGCGCGGTTCGATGGCGCGACGGCAGAGCAACACTTTGGTGCCCCAGGTCGGCACGCAGCCGGCGACAATATTGGGGTTCTGATAGTGAATGGTCTGACAGCTGTCACAGACAAATCGCAGCCGCGAATCGCCTTCGGGAATGCGCTGGGTGACCGGGTTACCGCAGTGGCTGCAAAATTTCATGCTGGGCTTCCTGAATGCTGCGCCTATCTTGGCGTGCAGCGGTGCCGGTCGGCAAGTTGTCGTTTCGCGACACGACGGGTTTCGGGGGGCTTGGGCGCTCGCAATGATTGGTGCATGATGCAGGGTAAGGCACTGATCGAGAACACTCATGCTGGACGAGCTACTGCATAGGGTTAGCAACCACACACCGCGCACGCTGGAGACTGATACACGTTTCCCCGAGGCCGCCGTTCTGGTGCCGATTACTCGCAGTGACGAGCCGGAACTGCTGCTGACCTTGCGCGCCAGCGGGCTCTCGACCCACGGCGGCGAAGTCGCCTTCCCTGGTGGTCGCCGCGATCCGGAAGATCCGGATCTGATCTTTACCGCGCTGCGAGAGGCCGAGGAAGAAATCGGTCTGCCGCCCGGACTGGTCGAAGTCATCGGCCCGCTCAGCCCGCTGATTTCCCTGCACGGCATCAAGGTCACGCCTTATGTCGGCGTTATTCCCGACTTTGTTGAATACCGCGCCAACGACGCCGAAATCGCTGCCGTTTTCAGCGTGCCGCTGGAATTCTTCCGTAAAGACCCTCGTGAACACACGCACCGCATCGACTATCAGGGCCGCAGTTGGTACGTGCCGAGCTATCGCTACGGCGATTTCAAGATCTGGGGCCTGACGGCGATCATGATCGTCGAGTTGATCAATCTGCTCTATGACGCCAAGATCAGCCTGCACCAACCGCCGAAAAGCTTTATCAACACCTGAAGCCGTCGTTCGAACGGCCACTCACCGTGAGCCCTGAGGAAAACAAGATGAAATACCGCTTGGGCGACGCCCGTGTCGAGACCCATCCACAGAGCTGGGTCGCCCCCAATGCCGTGCTGGTGGGCAAGGTCAAACTGGAAGAGGGCGCCAACGTCTGGTTCAACGCCGTGCTGCGCGGCGACAACGAACTGATCCTGATCGGCAAGAACAGCAACGTCCAGGACGGCACCGTGATGCACACCGACATGGGCTATCCGCTGACCATCGGCACCGGCGTGACCATCGGCCACAATGCGATGCTGCATGGCTGCACCGTCGGCGATTACAGCCTGATCGGCATTAACGCGGTGATTCTCAACGGCGCGAAGATCGGCAAGAACTGCATCATCGGCGCCAATTCGCTGATTGGTGAAGGCAAGGAAATTCCCGATGGTTCGCTGGTGATGGGCTCGCCGGGCAAGGTCGTGCGAGAGCTGACCGAGCCGCAGAAGAAGATGCTTGAGGCCAGCGCCGCCCACTATGTGCATAACTCGCAGCGTTATGCCCGCGATCTGGTTGAGCAGGAAGAATGAACACGCCAGAAAGACCGGTCGCCTCGCCGTGCGTGAATATTTGTGCGCTGGATGAGGCTGACATCTGTACCGGCTGTCAGCGTACGGTCGAGGAAATCACCCGCTGGGGCCGGATGACCAATGACGAGCGCCGCGTGGTGTTGGGGTTGTGTCATGAGCGGGCGAAGGCGAGTGGGTTGGTGTGGATGATCCCTTCGAAGTCGTGATCGGCTTGGGACGGCCCTCACCCTAGCCCTCTCCCAGGGGGAGAGGGGACTGACCGAGGTGTCTTACGCTATACGCCGACTTGGCATACCGAGTCGGACTCAGGATTTGAAAAGCCCCCGATCTGCTCCCTTTCCCCCTCGCCCCTTGGGGAGAGGGCTGGGGTGAGGGGGTAGCTCTTGATTTGCCGGTCAAGTAACCTGTGCGCCAATCTGCCAGGTCGCCTCCATGATTTTCCTCATCGCCTACATCAGCAGCGTCGTGCTGATCAACTTCGCCTTTTCCACCGCGCCGCACCTGGACATCATCTGGTCGGCCTGGGGTGGTCTGGTGTTCGTGCTGCGCGACATGGTGCAAACTCGCTTCGGTCACGGCGCGATCGTGGCGATGCTGGCGGCGCTGGTACTGTCTTACGTCACCTCCGATCCTTCCATTGCCCTTGCCAGCGCCACAGCGTTCGCGGTCTCCGAGTGCATCGACTGGCTGGTATTCAGCATCACCAAGCGCCCATTGCGCGACCGCTTGTGGATCAGTTCGGCGCTGAGCATTCCCATCGATACGTTCATCTTCTTCGGTATGATCGACCTGCTGACGCCGCCGGTGATCATTACTGCTCTGCTGTCGAAATTCGCCGGTGTCACCGCCGTCTGGCTGATCATGGCCTGGCGTGAGCGCAAACAGGCCGTCGCCGGCTGAAGCCAAAGCCTCAGGTTCATGTAAAATGCCGCGCTTTCTCCCCATGGAAAGCGCGTCAGGCGTTGCTTTCCTCGATGATCCGCTTCTTTGAGGACCTGAGATGACCCGTATCGGAACTCCATTGTCGCCGACCGCGACCCGCGTATTGCTGTGTGGCTGTGGTGAGTTGGGCAAGGAAGTGGTGATCGAGCTGCAACGCCTGGGCGTTGAAGTGATCGCCGTTGACCGTTACGCCAACGCGCCGGCCATGCAAGTTGCCCATCGCAGCCACGTGATCAACATGCTCGACGGCGCCGCTTTGCGCGCGGTGATCGAAGCCGAGAAGCCGCACTTCATCGTGCCGGAAATCGAAGCCATCGCCACCGCCACCCTGGTTGAGCTGGAAGCCGAAGGCTTCACCGTGATCCCGACCGCGCGCGCTGCGCAACTGACCATGAACCGCGAAGGCATCCGTCGTCTGGCCGCTGAAGAGCTGGACCTGCCGACCTCGCCTTACCACTTTGCCGACACCTTCGAGGACTACAGCAAAGCCGTCGAAGACCTGGGTTTCCCATGCGTCGTCAAACCGGTGATGAGCTCGTCGGGCAAAGGCCAGAGTCTGCTGCGCAGCGTCGATGACGTGCAGAAGGCCTGGGATTACGCGCAGGAGGGCGGTCGCGCCGGCAAAGGTCGGGTAATCATCGAAGGCTTTATCGATTTCGACTACGAAATCACCCTGCTGACCGTGCGCCACATCGGCGGCACTACGTTCTGCGCACCGGTCGGTCACCGTCAGGAGAAGGGCGACTATCAGGAGTCGTGGCAGCCACAAGCCATGAGCCCGATTGCCCTGGCTGAATCCGAGCGTGTTGCCAAAGCGGTAACCGAGGCACTGGGCGGCCGTGGTCTGTTCGGCGTGGAGCTGTTCATCAAAGGTGATCAGGTATGGTTCAGCGAAGTGTCGCCGCGTCCGCACGACACCGGTCTGGTGACGCTGATTTCCCAGGATCTGTCGCAGTTCGCTTTGCACGCCCGCGCGATTCTGGGTCTGCCAGTGCCGTTGATTCGTCAGTTCGGGCCATCGGCTTCGGCGGTGATTCTGGTGGAAGGGCAATCGACCCAGACCGCATTCGCCAACCTCGGCGCTGCGTTGAGCGAGCCGGACACGGCGTTGCGTCTGTTTGGTAAGCCAGAGGTGAATGGTCAGCGTCGCATGGGCGTGGCGCTGGCGCGGGATGAGTCGATCGAGGCTGCTCGTGCCAAGGCGACCCGCGCTGCTCAGGCTGTTGTCGTAGAACTGTAAAGTTGCGACATTCGCGAGCAGGCTCGCTCCCACAGGTTTCTGTGTATGTCACAGACCTAATGTGGGAGCGAGCCTGCTCGCGAAGCTTTTGATCTTCTGTCAGGCAACCCGATTCAGATCGTTATCCCTCGTCTCTTTCAGACACAGCACCGCAATCAAGCTCAGCACCGCCGCCCCCGACACATACCCGCCGACATAACTCAGACCACCCATCGCCACCAGTTTCTGCGCAAAGAACGGCGCCGCCGAGGCCCCGACAATGCCGCCCAGGTTATACGCCGCCGAAGCGCCGGTATAACGCACATGGGTCGGAAACAGCTCAGGCAACAGTGCCCCCATCGGCGCAAACGTCACGCCCATCAAGAACAGCTCGATGCACAGAAACAGTGCCACGCCCCAGGTCGAGCCCTGAGTCAGCAGCGGCTCCATCAGAAATCCGGACAGAATTGCCAGCACGCCACCGATGATCAGCACCGGTTTGCGCCCGTAACGGTCGCTGGCCCACGCGGACAGTGGCGTAGCGGCGGCCATGAACAGCACGGCGAAACACAGCAACCCAAGGAACGTTTCACGGCTATAGCCGAGTGTGGAAACCCCGTAACTCAGGGAGAACACCGTCGAGATATAGAACAGCGCATAGCACACCACCATCGCTGCCGCGCCCAGCAACGTTGGTGCCCAATACTGGCTGAACAGCTCGACCAGCGGGATTTTTACCCGCTCCTGACGGGCGATGGCGTTGGCGAAAACTGGCGTTTCGTGGAGTTTCAGGCGCACATAGAGGCCGACCATCACCAGGACCGCGCTGAGCAGGAACGGAATGCGCCAGCCCCAACTACGGAATTGCTCGTCATCGAGGGTCATGGCCAAGGTCAGGAACAAACCGTTGGCCGCGAGAAAACCAATCGAAGGTCCAAGCTGCGGGAACATGCCGAACCACGCGCGTTTGCCCTTTGGCGCATTTTCCGTGGCGAGGAGGGCAGCGCCACCCCATTCACCGCCCAATCCCAGCCCCTGCCCGAAGCGCAGCACGCACAGCAGAATCGGTGCCCACGCACCAATCGTGGCGTAACCCGGCAGCACGCCGATCAGCGTCGTACACACGCCCATCAACAGCAAGGATGCGACCAGTGTCGATTTGCGCCCGATACGGTCACCAAAATGGCCGAACAACGCCGAGCCCAGCGGTCGGGCGAGGAAGGCAATGCCAAAGGTCAGAAACGCCGAAAGCATCTGTGCGGTGCCGGAGGTCTGCGGAAAGAACACCGGACCGATCACCAGCGCAGCAGCCGTGGCGTAAACATAGAAGTCGTAGAACTCGATCGCGGTGCCGATAAAACTCGCCGTGGCCACGCGGGTAGCGGAGTTGGTCGGTTGGGCAGGCGCGGTGTCGCTGAAAGCGGTACTGGTCGTCATGCGGTGATCCCTGACAGTCATGAGCTCCATTGGAGCGAATTATTATGGTCGAACACCCAGGGATGTGGGATGAGGCGCGGTCGCTGTTTCAGGTAGAAACAGTCGCCGGAGTACAGCGGAAATGGCCGAAACCTGTTGGGTGCGGGGTAAGCACGAGGCTCGGCGGCGCTTGGGTAAGCGCCTCGATTATAGGAAGGGGGCTAACAATCAAACAAGAGCAAAGATCGCAGGGTAGGAGCTGCCGAAGGCTGCGATCTTTTGATCTTTTACCTGGCAGGCACCAAAGCAGGCACAGAAGAGGTATGCCAAATCAGCACTTTGCTAACCCGGTTCTCTTCAGTCTCAAGAATCTCCAGGCGATAACGCCCGATCTTCAAGCAAACCGCACTTTCCGGAATAGTCTCCAACGCCTCGGTCACCAGACCATTCAGCGTTTTCGGACCATCGCTCGGCAAATGCCAGCCCAGGCACTTGTTCAACTCGCGGATCGAAGCGGCACCGTCAATCACCATGCGGCCATCAGACTGCGGATGAATGTGCGGATTATCGATGCTGTGCTCGCTTTCGAACTCGCCGACAATTTCTTCGAGAATATCCTCCAGCGTGACGACACCGAGGACTTCGCCGTATTCGTCGACCACCATGCCGAGGCGCCGCTGCTGCTTGTGGAAATTCAGCAGTTGCAGTTGCAGCGGTGTGCTTTCCGGCACGAAGTAAGGCTCGTAACTGGCCGCTAGCAGCGCCTCGCGGGTCAGATCGCCATTGTTCAGCAAATGTCGGATCTGCCGGGTGTTGAGCACTGCTTCAACTTGGTTGATATCGCTGTGGAACACCGGCAGGCGGGTGCGCTTGTTGTGGCGCAGCTGTTCGATGATCTCGTCGATCGAATCGTCGAGGTTGATACCGTCGACGTCACTGCGCGGCACCAGAATGTCATTGACCGTAATGTTGTCCAGCGCATGAATCCCCGAAACCGGGTGTGCGTGAACCGGGTGCTCCGGATCGTCGTAACGGTCAGCAGGTGAGTCATCCTCACTTTGCTGTACGACTTGAGCCTTGCGCACAAACGGCCGCATCAGCAGGCCACTGATGCGGCTGAACAACCAGGCAAACGGATAAACAATCTTCAGCGGCACCGCCAGCAAGGTATTGCCGAACGCCAGCACCGCATCGGGATAGCGTTGGGCGACGGTACGTGGAAAGTAATCGGCAAACACCAGCAGGATTGCGCCAGCACCGAGGCACGCTGCCCACGGGCCGTTTTCTTCGCAGAGAAAAATCGCCAGCAGCGTCGCAATCACCATGGCGAGCGCACGGCACAAGGTGTTACAGAGAATCAGGCTGTCGAGCGGGAAGCTCAGCTTCGCCAGCGGTTTATCGCTGGCGCGCGAGGCGGTGCGTTGCGCGAGCAGGTGCTGCTGCGCGATTTCGACGGCGGTAAACAGCCCTGACCATAAAATCAGCAGGACAAATACCGCGAGCATCGGCCCTATGGGCAAACCGTCCATTTATGCCGCCCGTCAGATGTGCAGGATGTATTCACGAACCAGTTTGCTGCCGAAATACGCCAACATCAGCAGGCAGAAACCGGCGAGGGTCCAGCGAATCGCCTTGTGACCGCGCCAGCCGAGACGGTTGCGGCCCCACAACAACACGCTGAAGACGATCCAGGCCAGGCACGCCAGCAGGGTCTTGTGCACCAGATGCTGGGCGAACAGGTTCTCGACGAACAGCCAGCCGGAAATCAGCGACAGCGACAGCAGCGTCCAGCCGGCCCACAGGAAACCGAACAACAGGCTTTCCATGGTTTGCAGTGGCGGGAAGTTCTTGATCAGCCCGGACGGGTGCTTGTGCTTGAGTTGGTGGTCTTGCACCAGCAGCAACAAGGCCTGGAACACCGCAATGGTGAACATGCCGTAGGCGAGGATCGACAACAGAATATGCGCGAGGATGCCTGGCTCTTCATCGATGATCTGCACCGTGCCGGTCGGCGCGAACTGCGCCAGCAGCACGGTAATTGCGCCCAGCGGGAACAGCAGCACCAGCAGGTTTTCCACCGGAATACGCGAGCAGGCGATCAACGTCAGGGCGATCACCGCCGCCGCGATCAGGCTGGAGGCGCTGAAGAAGTCCAGGCCCAGACCGATTGGTGTCAGCAAGTGGGTGAGCAGGCTGGCGGCGTGGGCCACCACGGCGAAAGCGCCGAGGCTAACCAGCAGGCGTTTGTTCGCCTTGGCGCCAGTGGCCAGACGAGTGCTCTGATAAAGGGTCGCAGCGGCATACAGAAGGGCGGCGGCGAGGGTGGTCAATAAACTGGGTGACAAGGGGAGCATAAATCCTGTTAGGCAGGCCCGAAAGGGGCTGAGTTTGGCATAGAACCGCCATGGCACGAAAGACTCAGGAAGCTGACAGCGAGGTGTCCGCCAGCCGCAGTCTTCGCTATAATCCGCGACCTGCCCACGCCGCAGGCTCGCCGAGCACATGTTGATTCCGGTCTGGGCCGCCATTATCCCGGTCTACACAGGGCCTGAAAGGATCGCGCAATGTTTGAAAACTTAACCGACCGTCTCTCGCAGACGCTGCGCCATGTCACCGGCAAGGCGAAGCTGACCGAGGACAACATCAAAGACACCCTGCGTGAAGTGCGCATGGCGTTGCTCGAAGCCGACGTCGCCCTGCCGGTGGTCAAGGACTTCGTCAATTCGGTCAAGGAACGCGCTGTCGGCACCGAGGTGTCGCGCAGTCTGACGCCGGGCCAGGCGTTCGTGAAGATCGTCCAGGCCGAACTCGAAAGCCTGATGGGCGCGGCCAACGAAGATTTGAACCTGAGCGCCGTGCCGCCCGCCGTCATTCTGATGGCCGGTCTGCAGGGCGCCGGTAAAACCACTACCGCTGGTAAACTGGCGCGCTTCCTTAAAGAGCGCAAGAAGAAGTCGGTCATGGTCGTGTCGGCGGACGTTTACCGTCCTGCTGCTATTAAACAGCTGGAAACCCTGGCCAACGACATCGGCGTGACGTTCTTCCCGTCCGACCTGAGCCAGAAGCCGGTCGACATCGCCACCGCAGCTATTAAAGAAGCCAAACTGAAATTCATCGACGTAGTCATCGTCGACACCGCCGGTCGTCTGCACATCGACGAAGAGATGATGGGCGAGATCAAGGCGCTGCACGCCGCGATCAACCCGGTCGAGACTCTGTTCGTGGTCGACGCCATGACCGGTCAGGATGCCGCTAACACGGCCAAGGCCTTCGGTGATGCGCTGCCGCTGACCGGTGTGATCCTGACCAAGGTCGACGGCGACGCCCGTGGCGGTGCCGCCCTGTCGGTGCGCGCCATCACCGGCAAGCCGATCAAGTTCATCGGTATGGGCGAGAAGAGCGAAGCGCTCGATCCGTTCCACCCTGAGCGTATCGCCTCGCGGATTCTCGGCATGGGCGACGTGCTCAGCCTGATCGAACAGGCTGAAGCGACCCTCGACAAAGACAAGGCCGACAAGCTGGCCAAGAAGCTGAAGAAGGGTAAGGGCTTCGACCTCGAAGACTTCCGCGATCAGCTGCAACAGATGAAGAACATGGGCGGCCTCGGCGGCCTCATGGACAAACTGCCGAGTATCGGCGGCGTCAACCTGTCGCAAATGGGCAATGCCCAGAACGCCGCAGAGAAGCAATTCAAGCAGATGGAAGCCATCATCAACTCCATGACCCCGGCCGAGCGCCGCGACCCTGAGCTGATCAGCGGTTCGCGCAAACGCCGTATCGCCATGGGTTCCGGTACTCAGGTGCAGGACATCGGCCGCTTGATCAAGCAGCACAAGCAGATGCAGAAGATGATGAAGAAATTCACCGCCAAGGGCGGAATGGCGAAAATGATGCGCGGCATGGGCGGAATGTTGCCCGGCGGCGGCATGCCAAAGATGTGAGGTGCCCCGTCCCACCCATTCTGCTCACCAAAAGTGAGCGAGATGGGTGAGACAGGACACTAAGACTTCGCCGGTCGTCGCACCGGCGCAGACCCTGCAAGGACGCAGGATCAACAGCAAACCCGCACTCGGCGGGAGCTGACTGGCCGTTTTCATCGACGGCTCTATATGCAGATCTGCACGGCATGCCATAGGCGCCGGAAAAAGTCATTTGCAAAAGTCCGGATATTCCTTAGAATATGCGGCCTTTCGGGCACCCATGCCCGCTGTGCATTTAGATTTGCAGCACCGACTACAGGAACGATGTTCACATGCTAACAATCCGTCTTGCCCTTGGCGGCTCCAAAAAGCGCCCGTTTTATCACCTGACCGTAACCGACTCGCGTAACCCGCGTGACGGCTCCCACAAAGAACAGGTTGGTTTCTTCAACCCTGTTGCACGTGGTCAGGAAATCCGTCTGTCCGTGAACCAAGAGCGCGTAGCCTACTGGCTGAGCGTTGGTGCACAGCCTTCTGAGCGTGTTGCTCAGTTGCTGAAGGAATCTGCAAAGGCTGCGGCCTGAGCAATATGAACGCGACGCCTGCTGTTGCCGATGATTTGATCGTTATTGGCAAAATTTATTCTGTTCATGGCGTTCGCGGCGAAGTGAAGGTTTATTCCTTTACTGATCCGACTGAAAACCTGTTGCAGTACAAAACCTGGACGCTCAAGCGCGAAGGCAATGTCAAACAGGTCGAGCTGGTCAGTGGACGCGGGAGCGATAAGTTCCTGGTCGCCAAGCTCAAGGGTCTTGATGATCGTGAAGAAGCTCGTCTTCTGGCCGGTTATGAGATCTGCGTGCCGCGCAACCTGTTCCCTGAATTGACCGACGGCGAGTACTACTGGTACCAGCTGGAAGGTCTGAAGGTCATCGATCAACTGGGGCAATTGCTCGGGAAAGTCGATCATCTTCTGGAAACCGGCGCCAATGATGTAATGGTCGTCAAGCCTTGCGCTGGCAGCCTGGATGATCGCGAACGCTTGTTGCCCTATACGGCGCAATGTGTGTTGGCAGTCGATCTGGCCGCGGGCGAGATGAAGGTGGATTGGGACGCGGACTTCTAAGCGTGGCTAACTTGCGCGTAGAAGTGATCAGTTTGTTTCCCGAGATGTTTTCCGCCATCGGCGACTACGGCATCACCAGTCGAGCGGTCAAACAGGGGCTCTTGCAGCTGACCTGTTGGAACCCGCGGGATTACACGACGGATCGGCATCACACTGTGGACGATCGCCCGTTTGGCGGTGGTCCGGGCATGGTGATGAAGATCAAGCCCCTGGAAGATGCTCTGGTTCAGGCCAAGGCAGCAGCCGGGGAGGCGGCGAAGGTGATTTACCTGTCCCCCCAAGGCCGTCAACTGACTCAGTCGGCGGTACGCGAGTTGGCACAATCGGATGCATTGATCCTGATTGCCGGCCGCTATGAAGGCATTGACGAGCGTTTTATTGAAGCTCATGTCGATGAAGAGTGGTCGATTGGCGACTATGTACTGTCTGGCGGCGAGCTGCCGGCGATGGTCCTGATCGATGCGGTTACACGACTGCTGCCTGGAGCTTTAGGGCATGCGGATTCCGCCGAGGAAGATTCCTTTACGGATGGTCTGCTGGATTGCCCGCACTACACCCGACCTGAGGTGTATGCGGATCAGCGTGTTCCCGACGTGTTGCTGAGTGGCAATCACGCGCATATCCGGCGTTGGCGTTTACAGCAGTCCCTTGGTAGGACCTTTGAACGACGCGCCGATCTTCTGGAAAGCCGCTCGCTTTCTGGAGAAGAGAAGAAGCTGCTCGAGGAATACATCCGCGAGCGGGACGATAGTTAACAACGTATCGATGGTAGATCGAACGATTTACCTTAGGAGCACAGCATGACCAACAAAATCATCCTTGCACTCGAAGCAGAGCAGATGACCAAAGAAATCCCTACCTTCGCCCCAGGCGACACCATTGTCGTTCAGGTGAAAGTGAAGGAAGGCGATCGTTCCCGTCTGCAAGCGTTCGAAGGCGTTGTAATCGCCAAGCGTAACCGCGGCGTGAACAGTGCGTTCACCGTTCGTAAAATCTCCAACGGTGTTGGCGTAGAACGTACTTTCCAGACCTACTCCCCGCAGATCGACAGCATGGCTGTTAAACGTCGCGGTGACGTACGTAAAGCCAAGCTGTACTACCTGCGCGACCTGTCGGGTAAAGCAGCTCGCATCAAGGAAAAACTGGCTTAAGTCCAGCTTCCGATGCAGAAAAAAGCAGCCTACGGGCTGCTTTTTTGTTGTCCGAAATTCCTCCCCTGTAAGAGCTGCCGAAGGCTGCGATCTTTTGATCTTGCTTTTACCGGCGGACAAACACACGAGCAGTAACCGCCATGAAGCCCCGCGACCAGGAAATCCAACGCCGCACCGAACTCTCGGTGACCCGCGTGACCAAAGCCGTCTTCCCGCCGACCACAAACCACCACAACACTCTGTTCGGCGGCACCGCGCTGGCATGGATGGACGAAGTGTCGTTCATCACCGCCACACGCTTCTGCCGCTTGCCACTGGTGACCGTGTCCACCGACCGCATTGACTTCAATCACGCGATCCCGGCGGGGTCCATCGTCGAATTGGTCGGGAAGGTGATCAAGGTCGGCAATACCAGCCTCAAGGTCGAGGTGGAAGTGTTTGTCGAGAGCATGAGCTGTGATGGCCGCGAGAAGGCGATTCATGGGCAGTTCAGCTTTGTCGCCATCGACGACGACAAGCGGCCAGTGCCGGTGCTGCCAGGTTTTGCGGCCTGATCTGATATCGAGTCGCGCCATTCGCGAGCAAGCTCGCTCCCACAGTGATCGGGTGAACACAACTTTTGTGTCCGGCACAGAACCTGTGGGAGCGAGCCTGCTCGCGAAGGCGTCAGTTCAGGCGATGGAAGTCTCCGGCTGAATCAGCGCCAGAAGCGTCCATCCCGCCCCAGGCCTCACCGTAGTCTCCGGCGTCACCACATGCACCCAGCCACTGTCATCGCGCATGAACAGCAAGGTCGCACGATTACCATGCAGCGCGCGGTAATCCTCCCAACCAAAACCATCCGTCAGCGTCGTGCTGTACAACTCGGCACCCTGGCCCATCTGGCTGGCCAGTTTCGCGTAGGTAAACGCCTCGCTGCCCAATTGATTACCCCGGTGTTCCAGACTCGCCCGATGTTTATCGCTGCGCCGACTCTCATGCCCACTGGCCAACCCGAACAAACGTTGATGCCCGAAGTCATGACGGAAACGCATCGCCGCTAACGTATTCAGCTCACCCGACGGTGACAGCGCCAGCAAATGCCCCAACCCGACCAAATCCAGATGCGCATCGGCATGCTGTGAAGCCGGGTTGCCGAAGTACGTCGGCAGACCTTCCATGCGCGCCGCACGAATGTTTTCCCAGCTCGAATCAGTCAGCAACACGCGACTGCCCAATTGCTGCAACGACTTGCCCAACTCGCGAGCCGGGCCGTTGGCGCCGACGATCAGGAAGCCGCTAGGCGCCGGTTCGGCCACCTTAAGCAAGCGCGCCAACGGACGCGCCGTCGCACTCTGCAGCACCACCGTGCCGATGATCACCGCGAACGTCAGCGGCACCAGCAGCAGCGCCCCTTCATGCCCGGCCTCGTGCAGACGAATCGCAAAAATCGCCGACACCGCGGCTGCGACGATCCCGCGTGGCGCGATCCAGCACAGCAGAGCGCGCTCACGCCAGCTCAGGCTCGAACCAGCGGTGCTGAGCAGTACGTTCAGCGGCCGAGCGATCAACTGAATCACCAGCAGCAGAATCAACACCAGCGGCCCCAGCCCGATCAGCGCGTACAAATCCAGACGCGCCGCCAGCAAAATGAACAACCCGGAAATCAGCAGCACGCTGAGGTTTTCCTTGAAATGCAGGATGTGCCGCACATCCACGCCCTTCATGTTGGCCAGCCACATGCCCATCAGCGTCACGGCCAGCAGGCCGGATTCATGCATTACTTCGTTGGAGGCAATGAAAATCCCCAGCACCGCCGCCAGCGAAGCGAGGTTATGCAGATACTCCGGCAGCCACTGCCGGCGGATCACTGTGCCGAGCAACCAGCCGCCGACAATCCCGAACACTGCGCCACAGACAATCACGCCGCCAAAAGTGAACAGGCTCTGCTTGAGGCCATGGCCTTCAGCGCTGGCAATAATGAAACTGTAAACCACCACGGCGAGGAGGGCGCCGATCGGGTCGATGACAATGCCTTCCCAGCGCAGAATGTTGGCAATCGAGGCTTTCGGTCGTACCACCCGCAACATCGGCACGATCACCGTCGGGCCGGTGACCAGAGTCAGGCTGCCGAACAGGATGGCCAGCATCCAGTCGAAGCCGAGCAGAAAGTGCGTAGCCACCGCGATAACGATCCAGGTCGAAATCGCACCAAGGGTCACCAGACGATGGACGACGCTGCCGATCTCCTTCCACTCAGAGAGGTGCAGAGTCAGGCTGCCCTCGAACAGAATCAACGCCACCGCCAGTGACACCAGCGGCATCAACAGTGGGCCGAACATTTCCTGCGGATCGAGCCAGCCCAACACCGGGCCGACCAGAATACCGGTCAGCAACAGGAACAGAATCGCTGGCAGCTTCAGGCGCCAGGCCAGCCATTGGCAACCCAGCGCCGCCGCACCAATCCCGCCAAATGCCAGTAGAATTTGCTGCTCGTTCATTGATGCTCCCTGTTCCTTGAAATAGCGGGCTATGAAAGACTAGCGCCCATTCCTACAGTTCACTCTACATTTGCGCACAGTCCCTGAGGCTGTGTGTCTTGAGCGCCCATGCCTGCCATCGACCATCCGCTGATTGACCAATTCCTCGACGCTTTATGGCTGGAGAAGGGCCTGTCCGAGAACACCCGTGGCGCCTATCGCAGCGATCTGGCGCTGTTCAATGGCTGGCTGCAGGAGAAAAATCTCGAGCTGATCAATGCAGGCCGCGAGCTGATCCTTGATCATCTGGCCTGGCGTCTGGAGCAGAACTACAAACCGCGTTCCACGGCGAGATTTCTCTCCGGTGTGCGTGGCTTTTATCGCTATCTGTTGCGGGAAAAGATGATCAGCGTCGACCCGACGTTGCGCGTCGATATGCCCCAACTCGGTAGGCCGTTGCCTAAGTCCCTGTCGGAAGCTGACGTCGAGGCGCTGCTTAAAGCGCCGGATCTGAGCGAAGCCATCGGCCAGCGTGACCGCGCCATGCTTGAAGTTCTGTACGCCTGTGGCCTGCGCGTGACCGAACTGGTCAGTCTGACGCTGGAACAGGTCAACCTGCGTCAGGGTGTGTTGCGGGTGATGGGCAAGGGCAGCAAGGAGCGGCTGGTGCCAATGGGCGAGGAAGCGATAGTCTGGATTGAGCGCTACATGCGCGATGGTCGCCGCGAACTGCTCGGCGGCCGGCCCAGCGATGTGTTGTTCCCCAGCCAGCGCGGTGAGCAGATGACTCGCCAGACCTTCTGGCACCGGATCAAGCATCAGGCCAAGGTCGCGGGGATTGGCAAGTCGCTGTCGCCGCACACTTTGCGTCACGCGTTTGCCACGCACCTGCTCAACCACGGCGCGGATTTACGCGTGGTGCAGATGCTGCTCGGGCACAGCGACCTCTCCACCACGCAGATCTACACCCACGTTGCCCGCGCCCGCTTGCAGGACCTGCACGCCAAACACCACCCGAGAGGTTAACTCCATACCTCCCCCTGTAGGAGCTGCCGAAGGCTGCGATCTTTTGATCTTAAAAACAAAATCAAAAGATCGCAGCCTTCGGCAGCTCCTACATAAAGCGGTGTGATCTATGGCGACAGGCGCATTCGGCCACCGTGGCCTTATGTGTTAGGCTTTGCCGGTTTGCACGATGGACGGTTATGACCCGGTGTTCCGGCACGGGCGTTCTGATCGTTCCATTTGTCCGCCTTCAGGAGTTCTCATGCGTCTGACCCAGATTTTCGCCGCCGCAGCCATTGCGTTGGTCAGCACCTTTGCCGTCGCCGATGACGCGGCCGACAAAGCCATTCGTCAAAGCCTGGAAAAACTCGAACTCGAGGTTCCGGTCGAAAGCATCAGCGCCAGTCCGTTGCCGGGCATGTACGAAGTCAAACTCAAGGGCAGCCGCGTGCTCTACGCCAGCGCCGACGGCCAATACATCGTTCAGGGCTACCTGTTCCAGCTCAAGGACGGCAAACCGGTCAACCTGACCGAGAAGACCGAACGCCTGGGCATCTCCAAACTGATCAACGCCATTCCGGTTGCCGAAACCGTGGTGTACCCGGCCGTGGGCGAAACCAAATCGCACATTACCGTGTTCACCGACACCACTTGCCCTTACTGCCACAAGCTGCACGCCGAAGTGCCTGAGCTGAACAAGCGCGGCATCGAAGTGCGCTATGTCGCTTTCCCGCGCCAGGGTCTGAACTCGCCGGGTGATGAGCAACTGCAAGCCGTTTGGTGCTCGAAAGACAAGAAAGCCGCCATGGACAAAATGGTCGATGGCAAGGAAATCAAGGCCGCCAAATGCGATAACCCGGTTTCCAAACAGTTCGCCCTCGGTCAGTCGATCGGCGTGAACGGTACACCGGCCATCGTTTTGGCTGACGGACAAGTGATTCCGGGCTACCAGCCTGCGCCACAAGTCGCCAAACTGGCGCTGGGCGCGAAGTAAATTCGCATCGTCACGGTCAGCCGTGACGATCATGGCCCGGCAGCGACATCGCCGGGCCATCAATAGAGAGCCGCGAGCACGCGGTTGTTTTCCGGCCGACCCCGCGTCGGCCGTTTTATGGGGAGTTCACAGTGAATCCGGTCAAAGTAGGCATCTGTGGGTTAGGGACCGTCGGTGGCGGTACCTTCAACGTACTTCAGCGCAACGCCGAGGAAATTGCTCGTCGTGCCGGGCGTGGGATCGAAGTGGCACAAATTGCCATGCGCACGCCAAAGCCTCAGTTCCAGACGACCGGTATTGCGATTACCAACGATGTCTTCGAAGTGGCCACAAACCCTGAGATCGACATCGTTATAGAGCTGATGGGCGGCTACACCGTTGCCCGCGAGCTGGTACTCAAGGCCATCGAGAATGGCAAGCATGTGGTCACCGCGAACAAGGCTCTGATTGCCGTTCACGGTAATGAAATTTTCGCCAAGGCTCGCGAGAAAGGCGTGATCGTCGCATTCGAAGCGGCCGTGGCCGGTGGCATTCCGGTGATCAAGGCGATCCGTGAAGGCCTGTCCGCCAACCGCATCAACTGGGTCGCCGGGATCATCAACGGCACCGGTAACTTCATCCTTACCGAAATGCGCGAGAAGGGCCGTACCTTCGAAGACGTGTTGGCCGAAGCTCAGGCACTGGGTTACGCCGAAGCCGATCCGACCTTCGACGTTGAAGGCATCGACGCCGCGCACAAGCTGACGATTCTGGCCTCCATCGCCTTCGGCATTCCACTGCAATTCGACAAGGCTTACACCGAAGGCATCACCAAGCTGACCACCGCTGACGTCAACTACGCCGAAGCGCTGGGCTATCGCATCAAGCACCTCGGTGTGGCGCGCAGCACTGCCGCCGGCATCGAGTTGCGCGTGCACCCGACGTTGATCCCGGCTGATCGCCTGATCGCCAACGTCAACGGCGTGATGAACGCGGTAATGGTCAACGGTGACGCTGCCGGCTCGACGCTGTTCTACGGCGCTGGCGCTGGCATGGAGCCAACTGCTTCGTCGGTGATCGCCGATCTGGTCGACGTGGTTCGCGCCATGACTTCCGATCCGGAAAACCGCGTGCCGCACCTGGCCTTCCAGCCAGACTCGCTGTCGGCCCATCCGATCCTGCCGATCGAAGCCTGCGAAAGCGCTTATTACCTGCGCATTCAGGCCAAGGACCATCCGGGCGTACTCGCTCAGGTGGCGAGCATCCTCTCGGAGCGCGGCATCAACATCGAGTCGATCATGCAGAAGGAAGTCGAGGAACACGACGGTCTGGTGCCGATGATCCTGCTGACCCACCGTGTCGTGGAACAGCGCATCAACGATGCCATCGCCGCCCTCGAAGCGCTGGCCGGCGTGAATGGTCCGGTTGTACGGATCCGCGTCGAACACTTGAATTAACAGCAGCGGCAAGTTTCCAGCTTCAAGCTGCAAGTAAAAGCAGAGCCGCTTTTCACTTGTAGCTTGCAGCTTGCAGCTTGTAGCTCAAACCGAAGGTTTGCCCTTATGCGTTATATCAGTACCCGCGGCCAGGCACCGGCCCTGAATT
Organism: Pseudomonas sp. MC6; assembly: GCF_054790575.1. Taxonomy (NCBI): domain Bacteria; kingdom Pseudomonadati; phylum Pseudomonadota; class Gammaproteobacteria; order Pseudomonadales; family Pseudomonadaceae; genus Pseudomonas; species Pseudomonas sp. MC6. The sequence goes on along the minus strand of NZ_CP186504.1, from coordinate 3,835,131 downwards.
TCGAAGAGGTCCTGCTGGCCGGTCTGGCGACCGACGGCGGTCTGTACGTTCCGGAAAACCTGCCACGTTTCACCCAGGAAGAGATCGCTTCCTGGGCCGGCCTGCCGTATCACGAGCTGGCCTTCCGGGTGATGCGCCCGTTCGTCACCGGCAGCATTCCGGACGCCGATTTCAAAAAGATTCTCGAAGAAACCTACGGCGTGTTCTCGCACAGCGCCGTGGCGCCGCTGCGTCAGCTGAACGGCAACGAATGGGTCATGGAGCTGTTCCACGGTCCAACCCTGGCGTTCAAGGACTTCGCCCTGCAATTGCTCGGTCGTCTGCTCGACTATGTGCTGGAAAAACGCGGCGAGCGCGTAGTGATCGTCGGCGCCACTTCCGGTGATACCGGTTCGGCCGCCATCGAAGGCTGCAAGCACTGCGAAAACGTCGACATCTTCATCCTGCACCCGCACAACCGTGTGTCCGAAGTGCAGCGCCGACAGATGACCACGATTTTCGGCGAGAATATCCACAACATTGCCATCGAAGGTAATTTCGATGACTGCCAGGAAATGGTCAAGGCGAGCTTCGCCGACCAGAGCTTCCTCAAAGGCACGCGCTTGGTGGCGGTGAACTCGATCAACTGGGCGCGGATCATGGCCCAGATCGTTTACTACTTCCACGCATCGCTGCAACTGGGCGGCCCGGCGCGTTCGGTGTCGTTCTCGGTACCAACCGGCAACTTCGGCGACATCTTCGCCGGCTACCTGGCCCGCAACATGGGCCTGCCGATCAACCAGTTGATCGTCGCCACCAACCGCAACGACATCCTGCACCGCTTCATGAGCGGCAATCAGTACGTCAAGGAAACCCTGCACGCCACGCTGTCGCCGTCGATGGACATCATGGTCTCGTCGAACTTCGAGCGCCTGCTGTTCGACCTGCACGGTCGCAACGGCGCGGCAATCGCCGGTCTGATGGATTCGTTCAAGCAGGGCGGCGGTTTCAGCGTCGAACAAGAACGCTGGACCGAAGCGCGCAAACTGTTCGACTCGCTGGCCGTGGATGACGCGCAGACTTGCGAAACCATTGCCGAAGTCTACGAGCAGACTGGCGAAGTGCTGGATCCGCACACCGCCATCGGCGTCAAGGCTGCACGCGAATGCCGTCGTAGCCTCGATATCCCGATGGTAATTCTCGGGACCGCACACCCGGTGAAATTCCCGGATGCGGTAGAGAAGGCCGGTGTAGGAAAAGCGCTCGAACTACCTGCACATCTTTCTGATTTGTTTGAGCGAAACGAGCGTTGCACCGTTCTGCCAAACGAGCTGAAAGCCGTGCAAGCCTTTGTCAGCCAGCATGGCAACCGCGGCAAGCCGCTTTAAGCCAGTAAAAGCTGTCACATTTTGAAGCCCGTCTCCTGACGGGCTTTTTTGTTTCTGCTGCCACACTGCTCGGGTTTTCACCCACGAAGGACGGGTGAGTCGATCACGAAGGAAGTGGCAATGCTGTTTTATAGAGGTTTGAAACCGGCACTGGCTGGGCTGTTCTTGTTCGCATTACTGGCCTTGATGCGCAGCAGTGAGGCGGCGCAACTGGCGCTGCATGACGAGGCCGTGGCCGGCAAAGTCCAGCCCATCGAACTGGCCGCACACGAGCGTCAATGGATTCGCGACAACCCCGAGGTGACGGTCACGTCGGTGCAGTACCCGTTGTATCTGTTCCAGGATGAGCACGGGCAGTGGAGCGGCTTGAACAACGATGTACTCAAGCGTGTGACGGCGATGACCGGGTTGCGGTTTGTGCATCAGGAATCGTTTTCCACCGATCACATGCTCGAACGACTGGAGAGCGGCGCGGCCGATATCAGTACGACCCTGGCGATGAGCGAGGAGCGCAAGGCATTCCTGGATTACAGCCACGCGTTCGGTGGCGCGGGCTGGGTGTTTGTTGGACGCGCTGACGCACCTCGGCTGGATGCCTTCGAGCAGTTGAGCAAACGGGTGCTGGTGCTACCGGCCCGGCATGCGCTGGAAGACATGATCAGGCGTGACTTCCCCTTGATCGAGATTCGCTCGGTCAAGACCTACGCCGAGGCGCGGGCGCTGGTTGAAAGCGGTGAAGCCTACGCCACCATCGAAAACGAAATTGGCGCGCAGCTTTACCCGCTGGGTTTGCTCAAGGTCGGAGGTCTGGTTGAGGGCAAATGGGAAGCGGATAACCTGGCCGTGCGCAAAGGCATGCCTGTGCTCCTGAGTATTCTCAACAAGGCCCTTGAGGCGTTTCCCGCAGCCGAATTGCGGGCCATCCGCCTGAAATGGCTGGAAGGTATTGCACCGGCGCCCGTGCCGTCAGTCTGGCAGCAGATGCTTGAATGGGGTTGCTGGGGCATGGGTGGGCTTGGCGTGTTCGGCCTGCTGTCGCTGATATGGAATCGGCGTCTGACCGCCGTGATCAAGCTGCGGCGCACGGCGGAAAAAGATCTGGGCGATCAACTGGCATTTCAGCATGCATTGATCGACTCCATGCCTGATCCGGTGTTTGTCCGTGATCTGCAAGGGCGGCTGATCATGTGCAATCGTAGCTATGAGGAAGCGCTCTCGGTTCGACTGGATCAGGTGCTGGGGCGGCTGCTGATTGAAGTCAACGCGTTGCCTGAAGCCACGGCGCTGATGTTGCACGATGAGTTCATGGTGCAGTTGCGCACGCGCAAGTCGCGTTTCAGCAAACGGCGATTGCAGTTCAAGAATGGCACCCGTGAGGTCTATCAATGGACGGTGCCGTTTTACAGTGCTGATGGCAAATTGCGTGGGCTTTTGGGCGGTTGGACAGACATCACCCAGCGTCGGACAGAGAGTGGGTGCCGATGTCCGCATTGAAGATGGGAAATGTCCTATATGACGCGGCTACTTTTCCGATGGGAGGCTTAGGACTGCTGCCCTAGAGTGACAACCACTGCGGTGAGAGTCCGCGATTGTCGCTTCAGAGGCCGCTTATGCGCTCGCTTAAAGTCCTGATACTTGAACCCAATCCGTTCCAACTGATGGCATTGCATCAAATGCTCAATGCCATTGGTATCTATGACGTACTGACGGCGCCGTCGCTGGCCTCGGCCCTGTCTTCACTGGGCCATCGCGGCGTGGTCGATATCGCCATTTGCGATCCGCAGCTCAAGGGCGGCGATGGCCTGGCGCTGATCCATCATCTGGCGGTTCAGCAGGAGGCACGCGCGCTGATCCTGCTGGGAACGGTCGCGCCAAGCCTGCTGAACGATCTCGAACCCTTGCTGAGCGAGCATAGAATGCGGCTGTTGGGTCGCCTGCAAACCCCAGTGTCGGCGGTACTGATGCGCGGTTTGCTCGACAGCTACCTGATCGCCGCTTCGCCACCCGTGCGGGTTTGACGGGGACGGTTATTTTTCTGTCATCTTCGGCGTGCATGCTCTGACAGACCGGTGACACTCCAGGAACGGGGCAGTCGGTATGCAGAACTTTCTTCTCGGGCCGGTGGTCATTTATTGTGAACACGCCCCAGGCACACAGTTTTCGGACTATTGAGTGGAGATCGAGATGGAAAGTATCAGTCTATTGCTCGGTGAGGCTCTGAGCCCGTATCAGGTTTCGTTGTCTCCAAGCGGTTCCCATGGCGAATGCCTGGTGACCTTGAAGAACAGTCATGGCGCCATCGTGGTGGAACGCGAATTCAATCAGGCACAACTGACCGACAAGCGTCAGTTGACCGATGTCGTTGACGGCTTGCACCGCGACGTTCTGATCGCTGAAGGACGGCTGGAGCCTTGTGTGATCGCGGCCTTGCGCAACGCAGCACTGGACAAACGTGCGGCGCTGTAAAGATGAAATATTTTTTGTGGGAACCTTCCTGCATCCCTGTCAGTCAGACCACGTAACAGCAGGATCAAGCATTGTGCTCCGGTGCTTGTCGCTTGCTGCTACGGGTCTTTATGTAGGCCACGTTTAACCCCGAGTCGTCTCCCCACTTCTCGGGGTTTCTTTTGTCTGCGATTTGCCTACTGCGCGGCTTGGCGTTCGAAGAATGTGCGGGCCTGTTCCAGATAATCCTCACGTCTGTCAGGGTCCAGCCATGCGGCGTAGAGCTGGTTCAGGTGTTCATGCGGCAGGGTGCGCAGCAGATGATTGATCTCGCTGATGGCCTGGCGGCCCTGCGTGGTGTCGGAACAGGCGACGTAGCCTGACAGATACTTGCCGTTGCCCTGAATCGGATAGAACTCCAGTTCATCTTCATTGATCTGTGCCTGTTTCGCCTGATAGCGAATCTCCGGCCAATAGCCCAACACCACCTGCAACCGCCCGAGACGCTGCATCGACAGCAGATTGGTCAGCGCATCGTTGCCGTAATGCGCCGTCAGCGCACCGCTGGGCGCTTGATGCAAAAGGGTGTCGATGAACTCACCGTAGCTGCGTTCCGCCACCACACCGACTTTGCGTTCCGTATCGGCCAGCAGCGCCGACAGATCCACTTCATCGTCGACCAGATACGGTTCGAGCACCGAGCGATCTTGCTGGCGCACCACCAGGCCGTTGCTCACGGCGCGAATTGCAGGGATCGAATACGCGACCCACTGCGCGCGCTCCTTGTTCCACAGCAGCGCGGGGTCACAGGCAAACGGGTTTTCGTGGAGCATCTGCAGACCACGGGCGCGATTGACCCGCATCAGCGTGTGTTCGTACTGCGGCATGCCGGCGATCAGCAACGGCATCAGTTGGTCGATCACACCCTGGCCCTTTTTCGGGCCTTCGAAAATGGTCAGCGGCGGCAAGTCTCGCAGCAGCCAGATCAGCGTCGGTTTCGCCTGCGCTCCGGTCGACAGGGCGAGTAAAAACAATAGGCCGAACAGGCGCCACGTCCACCAATGGTGGGCGCGGTTGGCGTGCGATGTCTGCCGGCGCTTCAGCTTAGATGGCTCCGTCTTCACGCAGCTTGGCGATCTGTCTCTCGTCGTAGCCAAGGTCGTGAAGTACCTGCGCATTGTGTTCACCCAGTTGCGGTCCGACCCATTCTGAACTGCCCGGTGTCTCAGAGAGTTTCGGCACAATGCCCGGCATCTTGAAATCTTTGCCGTCGGGCAGTTTGGCGTGCAGGAACATCTCTCGGGCCAGGTACTGCGGATCGTTGAACATGTCCTCGGCACTGAAGATCCTGCTGGCCGGTACCTCGGCCTGATTGAGCAGGTCGAGCACGCTTTGCAGCGGCAGCGAATTGACCCAGCGATCAATCACGCCATACAGTTCGTCGCGGCGATTATCGCGCCCGTCGTTGCTGGCCAGTGTCGGATCGTTGGCGAGGTCTTCGCGACCGATGATCAGCATGAAGCGTTTGAAGATCGCATCACCGTTGGCGCCGATCTGCACATGCTTGCCGTCAGCGCTGGTGTGAATCGAAGAGGGCGTAATCCCGGGCATGATGTTGCCGGTGCGCTCGCGGATAAAACCGAACACGTCGAACTCCGGCACCATGCTTTCCATCATTGCGAAAATCGCTTCATACAGCGCCACATCGACGACTTGGCCGAGGCCACCGTTGACCTCGCGATGACGCAGCGCCATCAGCGCACCGATCACGCCCCACAGCGCAGCTATCGAATCGCCGATGGAAATGCCGGTGCGCACCGGCGGACGGTCCTCGAAACCAGTGATGTAGCGCAAACCGCCCATGGACTCGCCCACCGCACCGAAGCCCGGCTGATCCTTCATCGGCCCGGTCTGGCCGAAACCGGAAAGGCGCACCATCACCAGTTTCGGGTTCAAGGCGTGCAGGGTTTCCCAGCTCAGGCCAAGCTTTTCCAGCACGCCGGGGCGGAAGTTCTCGATGAGGATGTCGGCTTCGCTGAGCAGTTTTTTCAGGATCGCCAAGCCGTCAGGGTGTTTGAGGTTCAGCGTCAGCGACTTTTTATTGCGCGCCTGAACGAACCACCACAGCGACGTGCCTTCGTACAGTTTTCGCCATTTGCGCAAGGGATCACCGCCGTCTGGCGACTCGATCTTGATCACTTCGGCGCCGAACTCGCCGCAAATGCGCGAGGCAAACGGCCCGGCAATCAATGTACCCAATTCAATGACTTTCAGACCCGAGAGCGGTTTGCTGGTGAACGGCATGCGAAATCCTGTAGGACAAGGCGGAACGGATACAGCGTTTTAACATAGCCGGCTGTCAGACGCCGCAGCTTGATCGCCATCAATTCGATGATTGCCTACCGCATCGGTTAGACTTGCCGACTTTCCTCGTATCAAGAAGCCCGTTCATGGCCCAGCCGTCCACTACCTACAAATTTGAACTGAACCTCACCGACCTCGACCGCAGTGTCTACGAGAGCGTCAAGCAGACCATCGCCCGTCACCCTTCGGAAACCGAAGAGCGCATGACCGTGCGCCTGCTGGCCTACGCCCTCTGGTACAACGAGCAGTTGTCATTCGGCCGTGGTCTGTCAGACGTGGATGAACCTGCGCTGTGGGAAAAGAGCCTGGACGACCGTGTTCTGCACTGGATCGAAGTCGGCCAGCCAGACGCCGACCGTCTGACCTGGTGCTCGCGTCGTACCGAACGTACCAGCCTGCTGGCCTACGGCAGCCTGCGCGTTTGGGAAACCAAAGTGATCCCGGCGATCAAGAACCTGAAGAACGTCAACATCGCAGCAGTCCCGCAAGAAGTGCTGGAAATCCTGGCCAAGGACATGCCCCGCGTCATCAAGTGGGACGTGATGATCAGCGAAGGGACGATCTTCGTCACCGACGACCGTGGTCAGCACGAAGTCCAGTTGCAATGGCTGCAAGGTGAGCGCGGCTGATCCTGCGCCCTCAACTGATTAATCCCCCGTATTAAAGAGAAGTCTCCGTCACCCCATGCGTATCGAACCTCGTCAACTGCCCGAAACTCTGCCTTTTCTCGGTGATATTCCGCCGCTGCTGACCCGCCTGTATGCGGCGCGGGGCGTGCAATCCGAGGCAGAGCTGGACAAGAGTCTGGCGCGGTTGATCCCGTTCCAGCAACTCAAGGGCATCGACGCAGCGGTGGACCTGCTGGTGACGGCGCTGGAACAGCGCCAGCGCATCCTCATCGTCGGTGACTTCGATGCGGACGGTGCGACGGCCAGCACTGTTGGCATGCTTGGCTTGCGTCTGCTCGGTGCAGCACATGTCGATTATCTGGTACCGAACCGCTTTGAATATGGCTATGGCCTGACTCCGGAAATCGTCGAAGTTGCGATGACCCGCGAGCCGCATTTGCTGGTCACCGTGGACAACGGCATCTCCAGCGTCGAAGGCGTGGCTGCCGCCAAACGCCATGGCCTGAAAGTGCTGATCACCGATCACCACTTGCCCGGCGATGAACTGCCACTGGCTGATGCGCTGGTCAACCCGAACCAGCCCGGTTGCGAGTTCCCGAGCAAGGCGCTGGCCGGCGTCGGGGTGATTTTTTATGTGCTGATGGCGTTGCGCGCGCGTTTGCGCAGCCTCGGCTGGTACGAGAACAAGCCGCAGCCGAACATCGGTGAACTGCTCGATCTGGTGGCGCTGGGCAGCGTTGCCGACGTGGTGCCGCTGGACGCCAACAACCGGATTCTGGTGCATCAGGGTCTTGAGCGAATTCGCGCCGGTCGCGCACGGCCGGGCATCAAAGCGATACTTGAAGTCGCCAAGCGTGACGCTGCACGCATTACCTCCACCGATCTCGGTTTCATCGTCGGCCCGCGGCTGAATGCCGCCGGACGGCTGGATGACATGAGTCTGGGCATCGAGTGCCTGCTGACCGGCGACGCCAATCTGGCCCGGGAAATGGCCGCGCAACTCGACGGCATGAACCAGGATCGTAAATCCATCGAGCAGGGCATGCAGCGTGAAGCGCTGGCGCAGCTCAAGGACTTGCCGGTCGAGTCGATGCCGTTTGGTCTGTGCCTGTTCGATCCGGAATGGCACCAGGGCGTGATCGGTATTCTCGCGTCGCGGATGAAAGAGCGTTACTTCCGTCCGACCATTGCCTTTGCTGATGCCGGTGATGGTTTGCTCAAAGGCTCGGGCCGTTCGGTGCAGGGCTTCCACATTCGTGACGCGTTGAGCGTGGTGGCGGCGCAGCATCCAAACCTGATCGCCAAGTACGGCGGCCACGCAATGGCGGCCGGTCTGACCTTGCCGCAGGAGAATTTTCCGCTTTTCGCCGAGGCCTTTGACGCTGAAGTGCGTAGGCAACTTCGCGAAGACGACCTGACCGGGCGCATGCTGACCGATGGCACGCTGGCGGTTGAAGAGTTCCACCTCGAACTGGCCCGCGCGCTGCGCCACGCCGGGCCTTGGGGGCAGCACTTCCCGGAGCCGCTGTTTCATGGCGTGTTTCAGTTGGTCGAACAGCGGGTGGTCGGTGAACGGCATTTGAAAGTGGTGCTGAAGAGCGAGTGTGGCTCGGTGAAACTGGACGGTATTGCGTTTGGGATTGACCGGGATATCTGGCCGAATCCGACGATCAAGTGGGTTGAGCTCGCCTATAAGCTCGACGTTAACGAGTTTCGGGGTAATGAGACCGTTCAGTTGATGATTGCTCATATCGAACCGCGCTGAAGATCAAAAGATCGCAGCCTGCGGCAGCTCCTACATAGAAGTGCGCTCTGTAGGAGCTGCCGCAGGCTGCGATCTTTTCTTGAATTTCCCGCGATCCCCCGTTGTCGACTAGGCTCTAAGCACTGCTTGATTGGCCTTGTGACGTCTTGTCGAATTTTTTGCCCGCGGGGGCGGGTGCTGCACCTTTTTCCTGTCACTCGTCGACTATTCAAACAGAACCCTGGAGCCTGCCCACTGATTTGAGAGGTGCCCCATGAGTCTGCTGCTTGAACCCTTCACTCTTCGTCAACTGACCCTGCCCAACCGCATCGCTGTATCACCGATGTGCCAGTACTCCAGCGTCGACGGTCTGGCCAACGACTGGCATCTGGTGCACCTCGGCAGCCGCGCGGTGGGTGGCGCCGGCCTGGTATTCACTGAAGCCACGGCGGTCACCGCCGATGGGCGAATCACCGCCGAAGACCTCGGCCTGTGGAACGACGAACAGATCGAACCGCTGCAACGCATCACCCGCTTCATCACGTCTCAGGGCGCGGTTGCCGGCATTCAACTAGCCCACGCCGGGCGCAAGGCCAGCACCCATCGGCCGTGGATCGGCAAGCATGGCAGCGTCAAACCCGATGATGGTGGCTGGACCCCGGTAGGGCCGTCACCGATTGCCTTTGACCCACAACACACGCAACCGAAACAGCTGGATGAAGGGCAGATCGCCGACGTTATTCAGGCCTTTGTCGATGCCGCCAAACGTGCGTTGAAGGCGGGTTTCAGTGTGGTTGAGGTGCACGCGGCGCATGGTTATCTGCTGCATCAGTTTCTTTCGCCGTTGAGCAATCAGCGCCGCGATCAATATGGTGGCTCTTTTGAAAACCGTATTCGGCTGGTGCTGCAGGTTACCGAGGCGGTGAGGGCGGTCTGGCCTGAGGAGTTGCCGGTGTTTGTCCGCGTATCCGCCACCGACTGGGTGGAGGACGGCTGGAACCCGGACGAAACCGTAGAGCTGGCGCGACGCCTGCACACGTTGGGCGCGGACCTGATCGATGTGTCGTCGGGCGGGACAGCGGCCAACGCGGAAATTCCGGTTGGGCCGGGTTATCAGACGCGTTTCGCCGAACGTGTGCGTAAGGAGTCAGGCATCGCCACAGGCACCGTGGGAATGATTACCGAGCCGGCGCAGGCTGAACACATTCTGCGCACCTGTCAGGCCGACATCATCTTCCTCGCCCGCGAGTTGCTGCGTGATCCGTACTGGCCGCTGCATGCCGACGATGATCTGGGCGGGCGCAAAGCGGTGTGGCCGGCGCAGTATCAGCGCGCGACTCATCGTGATCAGCCGATTCATGAGTCTGATTTGCGCGATTGAGTCAGTCGCAATAAAGCAAAAAGCCCCGGTCAGTGATGGCCGGGGCTTTGTTTTTGGAAGGTGTTTTTGTGCTGACTAGGCGGATGCTATCGCGAGCAGGCTCCCTCCTACAGTTGATCTGCGTCGAACACTGATTTTGTGAACGACATATCTCCCCTGTAGGAGTGAGCCTGCTCGCGATGAGGCTCAATCAGACGCTAGAGAACCCTCAAGGGTATTTACGCTTGTCCGGCGCCGGCGGGAAGTACTGGTACAACCAGGTCTCGCTCAACGTGCGGTCATTGGTGCGAATGAACAAACGCAGCTCCACCGGCTCAACGCTGTCACTGGTCGGGTACCAGTCAAACAGGATCCGGTAACCCTTGATGTCATCCAGCACCAGCACGCTGAAGTCCTGCACCTTGCCGTTCGAGCAGGTCACCACCGGCTCGATCCCGGTGCCCTGCGGCAGGCGATCCAGACCACCGCCGGTGAAGTCCACGGCGAAGCGACGGGCCCAAACCGGCGGATAATGCTCGCCCGGGGCCCAACCTTCGGTGAAACCGCCCATGCCGGAACGGGTCGCGTGCACCCGTGCCAACGGCGTACCCACTGGCGGCAATGCGCTCCAGTAAAGCTTGTAGCCGTAGTTCAGCGAATCCCCGGCAGCGACCGGTTTTTTCGGTGTCCAGAACGCTACGATGTTGTCGAGGGTCTCGCCGGTGGTAGGGATTTCCAACAGATCGATAGAGCCTTCGCCCCATGCCGTGGTCGGTTCGACCCACAGGCTCGGACGCTTGCTGTACCAGTCGACGGTGTCCTGATAGTTGGCGAATTCATGATCGGTCTGCACCAGCCCGAAACCTTTTGGATCGGTGTCGGCAAACGCATTGAATTGCAGGGTCGCCGGGTTGTTCAGCGGACGGCAGATCCACTCGCCGTTGCCGCGCCACATCGCCAGACGATCCGAGTCGTGGATCTGCGGGTGGATGGTGTCGCACATGCGGCGCTCGTGGGTGCCGCAACTGAACATACTGGTCATCGGCGAGATGCCCAATTGCTCGATCGCCGTGCGCGCATTGATGTGCGCATCGACTTCCATCACCACGCGCTCGGCCTGGCAGTCGATGTCGAAACGGTAAGCGCCAGTGGCACTCGGCGAGTCGAGCAGGGCATACACCACAAATCGGGTGGCGTTCTTGTCCGGTGTCTCGAACCAGAACTTGGTGAAGTCAGGGAATTCTTCGCGTTTTTTCGCGTACGTGTCGATCGCCAGGCCGCGCGCCGAGAGGCCATATTGGCCAGTGGCGTCTACCGCACGGAAATAGCTGGCGCCGAGGAACGACAACACATCGTGACGATCCAGCTCCGGCGCTTTGAACAGCTTGAAGCCGGCAAAACCGAGGTCACCCTTGAGCTGCTGGGTGTCGACTGAAGTGTTTTCATAGTTGAACAGTGCCGGGCGGAAATGCACCTCGCGGGCAGTGCGCGTTTTGGCGTCGACGCTGTACATGCGCACCGGCTGACGGAACCCCATGCCGACGTGGAAGAACTGCACGTCCAGCTGGCCCTTGTTTTCCTTCCACAGCGAATGCTCGCCGTCGTAACGGATCGCGTTGAAGTTCTGCGGGGTCATGGTCGCCAGGGTTGGCGGCAGCACCTGTTTGGTGTCCTGATAGGCGCTGCCAGCCAGTTGCTTGGCCTGGCGTTTCAGCGCTTCGAAGTCAAACGCCTGCGCCTCGCCATCGGCGGCGCCGCCATTGGCCGCCCACGCACGGCTGGCCAGCAGACCAGTGGCCGAAAGACCGGTGTAAGCCGCAATGGCCATGGACGCTTTGAGCAAATTCCTGCGATGCATAAATACAACCTGTCGTGTGCAATCCCGCGCCGTTCCTGGCACGTGCTGGATCAGAAATAACGGTTCGGACAAGCCTTCGGCCAAACGCAACGGACTATTAACAGATGCCCGCTAGCTTAAACGGTTCGCTCGCAATGCAAAATTCGTTGATTCACCGCGCCAGTGTGTCAATGAAACAAGACATGTCGGTTAAAAATCTGACAGGGCGTTCTGATTTACACGGCATATCTGCTTTTTTCGACTAATTACTCTAAAAACCGCTTTTCAGCGCCGATTTAATTTCTATTCTATGGGCATGACCGGTGCTGACCGGTAGGGCACACGGCGCTGCTGTAAGGGGCAGGGCGATGTGGTGGTTTAGCAATTCTTTGAAGTATTGAAGGACATCGTCCATGGCAAAAATACAAGGGATCACCGACATGTTGGGCATCTTTCCCTGCCTCGGCAGCGGCCGCAAAAGGCGTCGGCTCAGCTCTGACGAAGTAAAACTGGTGGAGCGATATCGGGAGCTTTCGGAGAACGACCGGATTGCGATGCGGTATCTGGTGGATGCGATGCGGAGTGTTTCGCGTTTTTAACGCTGGGGTGGGCACCGTGAAAGCCATTTGGCTTTTACGGTGGCCAGGTCAATCAAATTGCCCGCGTCGGCATCGGTGATGCCGACGTGAATGGCTTTCTGAAGCTCGGCATTGTCGTTTAGTTTCAGGTAAGAGATCGCAAAGCTTTCATCACAGGGAATGACTTCCTCAATCTGAGGAGGTTTGAGAAAAGTTCTACTCATCTGAATCAACTCGCTAGAGGGGACGCGCTAAACCTGTGGCGAGGGAGCTAGCTTCCTCGCCACAGGTTTTTTGTTTATGAGCCTTAGCTGCAAGTGCTCAGAACCGGAGACGGCCGCTGGCCGCGCATCAACTTCGGCACATCCCGCCATTTGACCCACGCCTGCTGTTGCCAGTGCAGCAGCGGCACGGTAACGCCTGCCCAATGCATTGAGCTCAAGCTCGGGTGGTTTTCCACAGGGCTTGATTGGGTTTCGCGCAGCATCGGGATGACTTCATGGCTCAGCCATTGTCGCAGGTGTCGGTTTTCCGGGACGAAGTGATGGACGAGCAGGGCGAACAGGCCAGACTCGCTGACCATCGCGCAATCGATGATTTCGCCGTCCCGACGCAGAAGGACATGGCGACGCTGATCGGGATCGAGTTTCAGGGTGAGGCGTTCGTTCAGGGGGTAACCCATCAAGCGACCGAGATCTTGCACGCAGAACCAGGCTTCGTGGTCTTGCATGAAGGCGTGGAGGAAGCGGTTGTGGCGGGTGAAGGCGGTGGGGGTGAAGTGCGTTGAAGGTGGATTCTGGATTTGCGTAGACATGTAGTGACTTCCGTTTCGAGTTGGAAAGTCGCCACCAATTCTTCGAAAAATTGGGTGGCGAGCCGAGTGGCGTTCGAAGTCGGGTTACTTCCTGTCGAAACGGTAAAGCCGGAAGGCCCGCGCCACACGGCCCGCCATAAAGCAGAACTGAAGTTGTGAAAAAGCCGCAGTTCAATGGAGGGCATGCAAGCACCGTTTTGACAGTTTCCGGCTTCGACCCCGGATCGCTGAATTAACAGCGACGGGATAAAGCCTATCGGTCAGGCGCTTGCGGCGACAAGTCTACCCTTTCGCCACACATCGTAGGAAATGGGGCTTTTTCAGGCAGGTTGTGTCTGTAGGAAATTCCTGTTTTTTTAGATTCCGCTGCTAAACCATCCCTGCACCGAAGATTTTCCTTTATGAGTTAGCAATCGGGAAAAGGGAGAAGCAATTCTGTGAGCAAAGATGAAGCGAAGGGTAAAAAGAGAAAGGTGATCGATCTGGATCGCTTCGAAGCTGTTAGAGGTAAAGCCGATATCAAATGGCGTACTGATGAATTGATGACAGTGCTTCGAGGAGACCCCGGAATCAAATCTCGATTCCGGGGTGATTCTTCTTAGCGACTCACCTTCCAAGCATCCCCAGCCGGCGCCTTCCCATGGTCATACGGCTTGCCAATCCACATATAAACCAGCCCCAAACCAATCACGATGGCCGTGCTCAATACCATCGCATAGTTCACGTACCACGCCGCATCCGGCGTACGTGGCCAGGCCATGTTGATGATTGCGCCAACGCCGTACACCAGCGCGCCGATGTTCACCGGCCAGCCCCACGCGCCGAGGGTGAATTTGCCGCTCGGTTTCCAGCCTTTGCTGCGGGCGTACAGCGCGGCCAGGACGATCATCTGGAATGCGAGGTAGATGCCGATGGCGGCGAAGCTGACGATGGTGGCGACGGCGTCTTGCAGGAAGAAGCCGAGGGCGATGATCAGCGCGGGCAGGACGCCGGACACGAACAGTGCTGCAACCGGTACTTGGGTGGTAGGAGAAATCTTTTTCAGCAGTCGGCTGCCGATGACCATTTCATCGCGAGCGTAGGAGTACAGCAGACGGCTCGCCGCGGCTTGTAGGCTAATGACGCAGGAGATGAAGGAAATCATTACCACGCCCATTACCACTTTCGAACCGACCGGGCCGAAGGCGTTGTTGAGGATGGTGGTGACCGGGTCTTTGTCGGTGCCGTTGATCACCGCTTGCATGTCCGGCACGGCGAGGATCAGCGCCAGGCAGGCAAACATCGCTGCGATGCCGCCGATGTAGATGGTCATGCGCATGGCCACCGGGATTTTCGCACTCGGGTTCGGGGTTTCTTCGGCGACGTCGCCGCAGGCCTCGAAGCCGTAGTAGAGGAACATCCCTGCCAGCGATGCGGTGAGGAACGCCGGCAGGTACGAGCCGTCGACGCTGATGTCGAAGGTGTTGAACAGCACGCTGAGCGGTTGATGGTGTTCGAATACCAGCAGGTACACGCCGACGATCACCGCGCCCACCAGTTCGCAGAGAAAACCGAACATGGCGATGCGCGCCAGCACTTTGGTGCCGCTGAGGTTGACCAGCGTGGCGAACAGGGTCAGCACCAGGGCGATGACGATGTTGGTGTTGTTGCTTGGCTCGAAACCGAGCATGGCGGCCAGGTACGGGCCAGCGCCGACGGCAACTGCAGCAATGGTGACGCACAGGGCGATGGAGTAGATCCAGCCGACCATCCATGCCCATTTTTTACCGACCAATCGGCGTGCCCAAGGGTAAACACCGCCGGAAATCGGGAACTGCGAAACCACTTCGCCGAAGATCAGGCACACCAGCAACTGGCCGCAACCGACCAGCAAGTAGGCCCAGAACATCGGTGGGCCGCCAGCGGCGAGGCACAGGCCGAAGAGGGTATAAACCCCTACGACCGGTGACAGATAAGTGAAGCCCAAAGCGAAGTTTTCCCACAGGCTCATGCTGCGGTTGAAGTTCGAGGTGTAGCCCAGTTTGCGCAGTTGTTCGGCATCGCTGTCGGCAACGGCTGCGGCGAGATCGGGTGAGGAACTCATGTGTGTTTGCTCCGTGAAATCGGCAGATTTCGGATGGCCGAGGCCGTGGCGGGGCCATGCAGGCGCCGCCCAGATCGGTAGTTATTGTTTTGGGATCCTGGTGGTGCGTAGTGCCGGTTTCCTTCCTGAAACCGAGGTGACGCCTTCGCGAGCAGGCTCGCTCCCACAGGGGGAACGCATTTCAATTAATGTGGGAGCGAGCCTGCTCGCGAAGCTATTAAAGGCTTAGTGCTTGAACATCACATGCCGAACGGTGGTGTAGTCCTCCAGCCCATACATGGACATGTCTTTCCCGTAACCGGACAATTTCTGACCGCCATGGGGCATTTCGCTGACGAGCATGAAGTGCGTGTTTACCCACGTGCAGCCGTACTGCAAGCGCGCCGACATGCGATGCGCACGTCCTACATCTGCCGTCCACACGGAGGAGGCGAGGCCGTAGTCCGAATCGTTGGCCCATTCCAGCGCCTGCGCTTCATCGGTGAATTTGGTCACGGAAACTACTGGCCCAAACACTTCGCGACGAACAATTTCGTCGTCCTGCTGCGCATCGGCTAGAACGGTTGGTTCAAAGAAAAAACCGTTGCCGTCGACTGCCTTGCCACCAGTGATCAAACGAATGTGCGACTGCGCCACAGCACGCTCGACCAACCCGGCAACACGATCGCGATGTTGCGCGGTGATCAGCGGCCCCAGTTCAGTCGACGGGTCATCCTGCAATCCGTACTTGATGCTGCTCACCGCCGCGCCGAGCTTCTCGACGAACTTGTCGTAGATGCCTTGTTGCGCATAGATCCGGCACGCAGCGGTGCAATCCTGCCCAGCGTTGTAGAAACCGAAGGTGCGAATACCTTCAACCGCCGCATCGATATCCGCGTCGTCGAAGATGATCACCGGCGCCTTGCCGCCCAGTTCCATGTGCATGCGTTTAACGCTGTCGGCGGTGCTGGAAATGATATTGGCGCCCGTGGCGATGGAGCCGGTCAGCGAAACCATGCGCACTTTCGGATGGGTAACCAACGGACTGCCAACGGTAGGACCGCGACCAAACACCAGATTGAGTACGCCGGCCGGGAAGATTTCCGACGCCAGTTCGGCCAGACGCAACGCGGTCAGCGGCGTTTGTTCCGATGGCTTGAGCACCACGGTATTACCGGCCGCCAGCGCCGGGGCGATTTTCCAGGCGACCATCATCAACGGGTAGTTCCACGGCGCGATGGAGGCGATCACGCCGACCGGGTCGCGGCGGATCATCGAGGTGTGGCCGGGCAGGTATTCGCCACCGGCCGAACCGCTCATGCAACGGCTGGCGCCGGCGAAGAAACGGAACACGTCGGCAATCGCCGGAATTTCGTCGTTGAGCGCGGCGCTGTAGGGTTTGCCGCAGTTATCGGATTCGAGTTTGGCCAGTTCTTCGCCGTGGGCTTCGATGGCGTCGGCGAGTTTGAGTAGCAGCAGCGAACGGTCTTTCGGCGCGGTTTGTGACCAGTCGGCGAAAGCGTTATCGGCAGCGCGCACGGCGGCGTCGACCTGGGCTTCGCTGGCTTCGTTGATTTCTACCAGGACTTCGCCGAGCGAGGGATTGAGCACTGGTTGCGCCGGGCCTTCGCCGTTGACCAGTTGGCCGTTGATCAAGAGTTTGGTTTGCATCGTTCTGTCCTCTTCGAATCTATTATTTTTCTGCCGAAACCGGATTAAAAACTGTGGGAGCGAGCTTGCTCGCGAAAGCGGTGTGTCAGTCCACATCAATGTCTGATGTGACGGCCTCTTCGCGAGCAGGCTCGCTCCCACAGGGGATGGTGGTGTCTGTCAGGGATTCATTTGCCGCCGCTGCCGGCAACGCTTTCGCCACCGCGTGTCAGGTAATACGCGCCGAGAATCGGCAGCATGGTCACCATCATCACCAGCATGGCGACGACGTTGGTCACCGGCACATCCCGTGGTCGGCTCAGTTGATTGAGCAGCCACAACGGCAAGGTGCGTTCATGCCCGGCGGTGAACGTGGTGACGATGATTTCGTCGAACGACAACGCAAATGCCAACATGCCGCCGGCCAGCAACGCCGAGCCGAGGTTGGGCAGGATGATGTAGCGAAAGGTCTGCCAGCCATCGGCGCCGAGGTCCATCGACGCCTCGATCAAGCTGTGCGAAGTGCGGCGCAGGCGGGCGATAACATTGTTGTAGACGATCACCACGCAGAAGGTCGCGTGGCCGACGATGATGGTGAACATCCCCGGCTCGATCCCCAGCGTCTTGAACGTCGCCAGCAAGGCAATCCCGGTGATGATCCCCGGCAGCGCAATCGGCAAAATCAGCATCAGCGAAATGCCTTGTTTGCCGAAGAAATCCCGGCGGTACAAAGCTGCCGATGCGAGTGTGCCAAGCACCATCGCAATCAACGTGGCGATAGCTGCGATCTGCAATGAAAGCTTGATCGCCTCCAGAACATCCGGCCGCGAAAACGCCACGCTGAACCAGTGCAGCGTGAAACCTTTCGGCGGGAAACTGAACGCGGCTTCTTCAGTGTTGAAGGCGTAAAGGAAGATGATCAGGATCGGGAAGTGCAGAAACATCAACCCGCCCCAGGCTGCGATTTTCAGGCCCAGTGAGGCTTTCTCCCCCTGCTTTTCTGAATTAGAGCGCATCGAAAGCCCCCAGTCGTTTGACGATGGACAGGTAAACCGCGATCAACACAATCGGCACCAACGTGAATGCCGCCGCCATCGGCATGTTGCCGATCGCACCTTGCTGCGCGTACACCATGCTGCCGACAAAGTAGCCCGGCGGCCCGACCAGTTGCGGCACGATGAAGTCGCCCAAGGTCAGCGAAAACGTGAAGATCGAACCGGCGGCGATGCCCGGAATCGACAGCGGCAAAATCACCTGCATAAAGGTCTGACGCGGCTTCGCACCAAGGTCAGCGGAGGCCTGCAACAGCGACGGCGGCAGACGTTCCAGCGACGCCTGAATCGGCAGAATCATGAACGGCAGCCAGATATAAACAAACACCATGAATCGCCCCAGATGCGAGGTCGACAAAGTGCTGCCACCCACCCCGGGAATCCCCAGAATGAACTGCAACACCGGCTCCAGCCCCAGGTGCTGCACGAACCACTGCGCCACGCCGCCCTTGGCCAGCAGCAACGTCCACGCATAGGCCTTGACGATGTAACTGGCCCACATCGGCATCATCACCGCGATGTAGAAAAACGCCTTGGTCTTGCCCGTGGTGTAGCGCGCCATGTAGTAGGCGATCGGGAACGCGACGATGGCGCTGGCGATCGACACGACGATGGCCATGCTCAGCGTGCGCAGGATGATGTCGAAGTTCGACGGCTGAAACAGCGCGGCGAAATTGGCCAGCGTCAGGTCAGGGGTGACCGCCATGGTGAAGTCGTCGAAGGTGTAGAAACCCTGCCACAACAGCACCAGCAGCGAGCCGAGATAAATCGCGCCGAACCACAGCAGTGGCGGCACCAGCAGCATCGACAGATACAGGTTCGGCTTGCGGTAGAGCAGGTTGGAAAACCTGCGCAATGGCGGCGATGCAGTCATCGCGAGCGTGCTCATGTCACACCCCGCTCGCTACGGTGTCGTGCAGCGCAATCATCGCTTCCCGCGCCCAACGCGCGCTCAGACGCTGGCCGGTCTGGTGCTGGGCGCTGCTGTCGATCCACTGATTGTTGGCGTGGCTGATGCTCAGGGTCTGACCGTTTTCCAGCTTCAATTCATAACGCGTGGCGCTGCCCTGATACTGAATGTCGTGGAGTAATCCGCTGACTTCGATTTCGTGGCTGGCCAGCGGGCCTTCGGCGAAACGCACGTGTTCCGGGCGAATCGAAAACGGTTGCGGATGACCGCTGATTTCACGTGCCAGATCACCACGAATCACGTTCGAGGTGCCGACGAATTCGGCGACAAATGTGGTGGTCGGTTTCATGTACAGATTGCGCGGTGTGTCGACCTGTTCGATGCGACCCTTGTTGAATACGGCAACGCGATCGGACATCGACAGCGCTTCGGTTTGATCGTGAGTGACGAAGATGAAGGTGATGCCGAGCTGGCGTTGCAGCTTCTTTAATTCACTTTGCATTTGTTCGCGCAATTTCAAATCGAGCGCGCCCAAAGGCTCATCGAGCAACAGCACGCGGGGACGATTGACCAAGGCGCGGGCGAGGGCGACACGCTGGCGCTGACCACCGGACAATTGCACAGGTTTGCGGGCGCCGTAACCGCCGAGGGCGACCATGTCCAAGGCTTCTTCGGCGCGTTTGTGCCGTTCGGTCTTGCCGACGCCTTTGACCTTCAAGCCGTAGGCGACGTTGTCGAGCACGTTCATGTGCGGGAACAGCGCGTAATCCTGAAACACCGTGTTGACGTCACGTTGATACGGCGGCAACCCGGCCGCCTCGGCGCCATGGATGCGGATTGAGCCAGCACTCGGTTGTTCGAACCCGGCGATCAGGCGCAGGCAGGTGGTTTTGCCCGAGCCGGAAGGGCCGAGCATGGAAAAGAACTCGCCGTCCTCGATATCGATGGAAACCCGGTCAACGGCCTTCACCTCGCCGAACTGCCGGGAAACGTTGGTGAACTGGACTGCAAGCGTCATGGTGCGGTGCTCCAAAAAGGCGAGGGCCGTCGCAGCGGCCCAGCCTGGACTTCTGAAAAATCTGAATCGTTTACGGTTTGCTTGGCTTACACATTCGGCGGACGAGATGCGATCTGCTTTTAGCGCCCTCTCCCTCCGGGAGAGGGCTGGGGGTGAGGGTGGCTTATTGGCCGTTGCTCTGAAGTCAAAGGCAAGGTCAAAAGCTACCCCCTCACCCCAACCCTCTCCCCCAGGGGGGCGAGGGGGAAAGGGAGCAGGCCGCGTCGTTATTGAGAGCTAGCGGCCGCCCATGATCGCGATGTAGTCCTGCGTCCAGCGGCTATACGGCACAAATTTGCCACCTTCAGCCTGCGGAGTTTTCCAGAAGGCGATCTTGTTGAACTGGTCGAAGCCGTTGGTCTTGCAACCTTCAGCGCCGAGCAATTCGCTCTCCTTGCACGCCGCTGGCACCGCTGGCAACGAACCAAACCACGCCGCTACATCACCCTGGACTTTCGGTTTCAGCGACCAGTCCATCCACTTGTAAGCGCAATTCGGATGCTTGGCCTCGGCGTGCAACATGGTGGTGTCGGCCCAGCCCGTAGCGCCTTCTTTCGGAATGGTCGAAGCAATCGGCTGCTTCTCGCTCATCAAACCGTTGACCTGATACGGCCAGGCACTCGATGCCACTACGCCTTCGTTTTTGAAGTCGCTCATTTGCACCGTGGTGTCATGCCAGTAGCGGTGGATCAGCGGCTGCTGCGCGCGCAACAGGTCGAGCACGGCTTTGTACTGATCTTCGGTCAGTTGATACGGATCCTTGATGCCCAGTTCAGGCTTGGTCGATTTCAGATAGAGCGCCGCGTCGGCGATATAAATCGGGCCGTCATACGCCTGCACGCGGCCCTTGTTCGGCTTGCCGTCGGGCAGATCCTGAGCGGCGAACACCACGTTCCAACTGCTCGGCGCGGTCTTGAACACGTTGGTGTTGTACATCAGCACGTTCGGGCCCCACTGGTACGGGGTGCCGTAAGTCTGCTGGTTGACCACGTACCACGGCGCGTCTTTGAGGCGCGGGTCGAGGGTGTTCCAGTTCGGGATCAACGCGGTGTTGATCGGTTGCACACGCTTGCCGACGATCAACCGCAGCGAGGCATCGCCGGACGCGGTGACCAGGTCGTAACCGCCCTTGGCCATCAAGCTGACCATTTCGTCCGAGGTGGCGGCGGTCTTCACATTGACCTTGCAACCGGTTTCCTTTTCGAAACCGGTGACCCAGTCGTAAGCCTTGTCGCTCTCGCCACGTTCGATGTAACCCGGCCACGCAACGATATCCAGCTGACCTTCGCCAGCGCCGACAGCCTTAAGCGGCTCGGCAGCTTGCAGGCTGGCGCTGGCCAGCAGGGCCGTGGTGATTGCACTGAGCAATGCGGTCTTGTGCACGAACATGGTTGAACCCTCTTCTTTAAATTATGGTCGGGGCAGTTTTGAACGCGGTGAAGCATGCCGTTGGCGGCTTGTTATTAGCGTAGTCAGAGATGCTGGCCGTGGCGGGTCATGATGTGCCGCACCACGCTGTAGTCCTGCAGCGAATCACTGGATAAGTCTTTGCCGTAACCCGAACGTTTCAGGCCACCGTGGGGCATTTCGCTGACCAGCATGAAATGGCTGTTGATCCACGTGCAGCCGTACTGCAAGCGCGCGGCAACCTGCATGGCCTTGTCCAGATTCTGTGTCCAGACCGACGAGGCGAGGCCGTATTCGGAGTCGTTGGCCCAGTCGACCGCTTGCGCTAGTTCGTCGAAACGGGTCACGGTGACTACCGGGCCGAACACTTCGCGCTGGACGATTTCGTCGCTCTGTTTGCAACCGGCGAGCAACGTCGGTTGATAGTAGAAACCGGCGCCGGAATGCACCGCCGCACCGGTCACGCGTTCGATGTGCGGCTGACCGAGGGCGCGTTCGACGAAACTGGCGACGCGGTCACGCTGGCGGGTGCTGATCAGCGGGCCGATCTCGTTGTCAGCGTCACGTTTGCCGGCGAAGCGCAGGCTGCTGACGGCGGCGCCGAGTTCGGCGACCAATTTGTCGTGAATCCCGGCTTGCGCGTAGATCCGGCAGGCGGCGGTGCAGTCCTGCCCGGCGTTGTAGTAACCGTAGGTGCGCACGCCCTCGACCACGGCTTGAATGTCAGCGTCGTTGCAGACGATTACCGGGGCTTTACCGCCGAGTTCGAGGTGCGTGCGTTTCAGGGTTTTCGCGGCGGCCTGGAGGATTTTCTGCCCGGTGACGATATCGCCGGTCAGCGAGACCATGCGCACTTTGGCGTGGCCGACCAAATGGCTGCCAACGCCTTCGCCGCCGCCACAGATGATATTGATCACCCCGCGCGGAAGGATTTCGGCCAGCGCTGGCGCCAGGGCGAGGATCGACAGCGGTGTGTGTTCGGACGGTTTGAACACCAGCGTGTTGCCGGCGGCGAGGGCCGGGGCGATTTTCCACGCGGCCATCATGATCGGGTAATTCCACGGCGCGATCGAGGCGACCACGCCAATCGGATCGCGCCGCACCATGCTGGTGTAGCCCGGCAGGTATTCGCCGCTCAACTGACCAGTCTGGCAACGCACCGCGCCGGCGAAGAAGCGGAATACATCGACGGTCGCGGTCAGATCGTCCTGACGCGCCAGGTGCAACGGCTTGCCGCAGTTCAGCGATTCGAGGCGGGCGAGGTGATCGGCGTGTTTTTCCACGGCGTTGGCGATGTCGAGCAGCAGATTCGAACGTTGCTGCGGCGTGGTGCGCGACCATTCGGCGAAGGCGCGGTGGGCGGCGAGGATGGCGGCTTCGACTTGCTCGGTGCTGGCTTCGGCGATGTGCGTAAGGATTTCACCGGTGGCCGGGTTGAGAATCGGCTCGACGAAACCTTCGCCGGCGACCAGTTCGCCGTCGATCAACAACGCGGTACACATCGGGGTCTGCGCGCCAGCCATTTTCCGCGGTCTCTTTTCTTGTGTGGCCATTGTTGCTCCCTGATATCGGGAGCCGACCGTCTTATAGATGCAGCAAGACTAGTGCGCGGCTCCGAGGTCGACAAATTCTAAATACTGAAGGCAGCATTCGATTAAATAGATGGCTTGCGACCGCCATGTGGTTGTTCGCGGGCCACGGTGAGGAAGGGGTCGACCAGCGCCGGGCGCGCGGTGCCACGGCGCCAGGCCAGACCGACGTCGAGGGTCTGGTTGAGGTCGGCGATCGGCCGCGCTTCGATGATGTCGCCCTCCAGTGACCACGGGCGATAAGTCATGTCCGGCTGAATCGACACGCCCAAACCGGCGGCGACCAGGCTTCGCACGGCCTCGGTGGACGCGGTTCTCAAAGTGATTTTC
Organism: Pseudomonas sp. MC6; assembly: GCF_054790575.1. Classification (NCBI taxonomy): domain Bacteria; kingdom Pseudomonadati; phylum Pseudomonadota; class Gammaproteobacteria; order Pseudomonadales; family Pseudomonadaceae; genus Pseudomonas; species Pseudomonas sp. MC6. The sequence goes on along the minus strand of NZ_CP186504.1, from coordinate 3,811,936 downwards.
GGTTGCAGCCCGGAACCGCGCCAGAAACGCTGGGCGTTGCGATCCATTTCATCGACGTTGAGTTGAATCAACGGTTCGCGGGCGACGTCGGCGAGATTGATGCTGTCGTGTTCCAGCAGTGGATGCTGGGCCGGGAGCCACAAACGGTGCGGTGAGTGGGTCAGTACTTCAGTCTGCAAAGCGTGGCGATCTTCGAGGTTGGAGAGGATCAACACGCCGACATCGATCTCGCCACTGACCAGCAAATGCTCGATGTAAGGGCGCTCGTCTTCCATCACGCGGATGTCGACGTTGGGATAGGCGCGTTGGAATCGTGTGAGCAAATCCGCCAGGTAATAACCGGCGACCAGACTGGTTACGCCGACGATCAACTGCCCGGCGACCTGATCGGTGCTTTGTTGAAGGCTGCGCTTAGCGTTGTCCACGGTCGCCAGAATCAGGTGCGCCTGACGCAGGAATTGATGACCTTGGTGCGTCAGCGTCATGCCCTTGGCGTGGCGGCTGAACAGGCTGACGCTGATTTCCTCTTCCAGTTGCTGGATCGCCAGAGTCAGGGTCGATTGGGAAATGAACGCGGTTTGTGCGGCGGCAGAGATCGAGCCGGTCTCGGCCACGGCGATGAAGTGACGGATCTGACGCAGGGTCATCATGACGGGAATACCCGATGGGCGATTTAATCGATGGCTCGGACTGTATATCTTTTTATTCGATGGATCGATTTCCGAAAATGAATCGCCAGTTTGCTCCTGCCATTCGTCGGGAAAGGGCCTCTACCTGTAATTTCTGACAGTTGTCCATGTAGCCCTTATCGGCGCTCACTGATTGCAGAGATTTCTGGCGTTCAATTTGCGATAAGGAGATTCACATGGACACGATCCCCACCGGGCAGTCTGATAGCTCAGAACCGGTAGCTCCGACTTGTTTGCCACAAAGTGATGAGCTGATGTCAGGTGTCATGGAGGTGGACAATCAGGTGCTGGCGTTGAGTCCACCTGATCTGCCAGAAGCCATACGACCGGTCAAAGGCGCGCATTTGGGTGTTCCATTGCGCATCTATGATTTGGCGCCGAAAGGCGCAAAAGTTGTCTTCGATCCGTATCTGAACCAGCGACGGGGCGATACGGTGTTTTTGAATCTGAATGGTCAACCCGGCATCGACAGTGTGCAGACGCTCGCCGAAGACGATGCTGTAACACTGCACATTCCCCATAAGTTACTGCTTCCCGATGTTGTTAACCGGATCACCTGTACCGTGAAGCGGGGCAGTGGAAACATTGGCACCTCCGAGCCACCGCTGGAGTTGCTATACAACAAGGTCCGTCCCGGTAATCAAGACACCACTCCAGGAGACGGCGAACATTCCGAGCTTGAGTTGATCCTGTCCGATGCATTGCGCAACGGCGTTGGCCCGGACTTTCCTGCCGCTGGTGCCCAAGTGTGCGTTTCTTATCCATATTGCCGTGCTTTTGACCGCATTCGATTGAACCTCAACGGCCATGATGTGTACCACGATGTCACCGAGACTCAGGCGCCAGATCCGGGTTCCAGTGATCCGGTCAAGGTCTGTTTCAGCGTCACCCGTGCAGACTTGGAAAGGGCCGGGGATCATCCGAAATTCAACATCTCTTATACGGTTACCGATCAGTTGGGTAACAATCCGGATCCGGACTCACTCTGGTCGGCTGTGCAAACCATTGATGTGGATTTGGCGGGTAACCAATTGCCCAAGGCTTTGTTGCGCGAAATCCTTGATGATCCCGAGGATGACCCGGATATTCAACTTGAGAAGCTCGGTGCAAATGATTTGCTGATCGTTGTACTCACCAGTGATCCGCGTTTCCTGTTTGGCGATTTGATCTTTGCCACCTTCACCGCAAGAGTCACAGGCAACCCGGACGTTGTCGTTACGGCCACGGGCACCGTCGGCAAAGACCAGTTCGGGCAGAAGCAACCGAGCATTTTAAAGATCGAGAACAAGAGCGTTATCGCTGGTAGTGACGTGTCGGTGACCTACACACTTATCAGAGAGGGCGCCTCGGTCGGCAACTCGGCAGTCACCACTGCCAAAGTCAAGGGCGAGGGGTTGCCAGGGTTGCTTGCACCGCAGCTGCTCAAATCCGTCAAACAAGTCCTCGACCCACTGGACTCTGCCAATCTGCAAGGTGCTACGGGTCGGGTCGAAATCGTCGGTTATCTTCCGCGCCCGGACGAAAAATTCCTCCTCATCGTTAAGGGCGCCGCGGGAGCGGGATCTCCAACCTTCGAGCCCAAGCCGCTGAATTCCTACAGTCGGGCCAACTTTCAACTCGACAGTGCATTCATTGCGGCGAATCTCGGCAAGCGGGTCGAGCTCAGTTCTGTACACCTGCGCGGAGACAAGCCGATTCAGACATCGCCGATACTTGCGGCCACTATCGGGCCCATTACGGACTACCATCCTGACCTGCCGAGCCCGATTATCGGTGATGCGCATGGTGGCGATCTGGACGTCACGCAACTGCACGCGCAAACGCTTCTGGATGTCAGACAGTGGCCACATCAAGTCAAAAACCAACCGGTCTCGCTCATTTACAGCGGTACAGACCGCGATGGAAAAGTGACGAGTTTCGAGGACAAGGGAATTCTTGCTCCAGCTTCAGGGCTGAGCCGTTCAATACCTTTGAATTGGCTTTTCACGCTGGGTGACGCAAGCCAGCTGAGCATCGGTATGAGCGTGAATTATTCGGGCAGCCCCGATGGCAAGCAGGTCGTGAAGTTTCCGGAGAGGATCTATACGGTCAAGACATTGTTGGTCGAGAATTTTGAAAATGAGCTTTCTCGGACGATCAGAAGGGCAGGTGAGGTGCTGGTTACACCGGTTCTTACCTTCAAGCTGTTGACGACTGCGGTTTGGCCGGCTAATCCGGCTGTCTATACACACGCGGAAATAGGCACTGGTGAGCCTGGCAAACAACTTCATTGGTATGTGGTGGCGCAAGAGAAAGCAGATATTACGTTCATTCGGCCATGCCAAAAGGTGAACTTCAAATTCGCTGCAAATCAACCCCTGAATACCTATGGCGAAGTTCATTTTTATGACAACGACGGCCGCTCTCTCGGACAAGTCAGACTCGATAGGCCATACAGAGTTATCGAATTCTCAGGGTTGAATATCAAGAGATTGGAGCTTGTCGCACGAGGTAACGTTGCCTGGGTGTTTGACGATTTTGTGCTGACGCCTTGATGACTGAACACAGTGGATGGGCTTCTTCAATTTATGGCGCACAAGGAAGAGCAGTAATATCTGGAAGCACACTCACTGGCAGGTCGTGGGCACTTTCGAACTAGGCTGAAAGCCTTATAGAGCCGGATACCCCTAGTTTGGAGGCGTGACATGAACACCCGTGGATTGCTCGATCAATTACTCAAGTCCGGTCAGGATCTGTTGCAGAACAAGGCGGGCGGTGCGCAAAACAAATCGGCTGGCGGTGGCTTGGGCGGTTTGCTTGGCGGCGCCTCTGGCTCCGGCGGCCTCGGCGGTCTGCTGTCGGGCGCCGGTGGCGGTGCACTCGCGGCTGGCGCGATGGGCCTGCTGCTCGGTAACAAGAAGGTGCGCAAGGTCGGCGGTAAAGTCGCGATTTACGGCGGGCTAGCTGCGCTTGGTGTGCTGGCGTACAAGGCTTACGGCAACTACAACGCGCAAAAAGGCACAGCGCCACAAAGCGAGCCGCAAACCCTCGACCGCTTGCCACCGGCACAAGCCGAACAGCACAGTCAGGCCATTCTCAAGGCGCTGGTCGCCGCCGCAAAGGCTGACGGCCACATCGATGACCGTGAGCGCCAACTGATCGAAGGCGAATTCACCAAACTCGACAACGACCGGGAGCTACAGCACTGGCTCCACGCCGAACTCAACAAACCCCTCGACCCGACCGATGTCGCTCGCGCCGCGAGTACGCCGGAGATGGCCGCGGAGATGTACATCGCCAGCGTGATGTTGGTGGATGAGGAGAACTTCATGGAGAAGAGCTATCTGGATGAACTGGCGCGACAGTTGAAGCTCGAGCCGGGGTTGAAGTCGGAGCTGGAGAAGCAGGTGCGGCTGGCCTCTGTGTAGAGACGGCGTGCTTTAACAATCGCAACCCCCTGTGGGAGCGAGCCTGCTCGCGAAAGCGCCGGGTCAGACGACATCGATGTTGACCGTTCCGGCCTCTTCGCGAGCATGCTCGCTCCCACAGGTTATTCCGGCGTGCACGGAGCCTGCTCGCGATGATGTTTCAGCCTCACTGCATACGCCATGGCCGATCTATCGCCTCCTTTTGCCAGTACCCCACTGGCACGCCCACCCGTAATTGTCGGACATTCCCACCCCAGAGCCCTCCCGCAAACCACTGCGGACGGGCCCGAAGGTTAAAAAGCGTCTTATAAATGAAACACCGCCCTCGGCTATACTCCCCGCATTTCGATCAGGCACGAGGAATCACTGTGAAGAACTGGACGTTGCGCCAACGCATTTTGGCGAGCTTTGCGGTGATTATCGCCATCATGTTGCTGATGGTCGTCGTCTCGTATTCGCGACTGTTGAAGATTGAAACCAGTGAAAACAGCGTGCGCGATGACGCGATTCCCGGCGTCTATTACAGCTCGATGATCCGTGGCGCCTGGGTCGACAGTTATCTGCAGACGCAAGAACTGCTCGGGCTCAAGGAAGGTCAGGGGGTTTCCAGCGAGGACGCGGCAGACTACAAGGCGTTCGAGGCGCGTCTGCAAGAGCAAATGGCCAACTATCGCAAAACCATGGCCACCGACGAGGACCGTACCGAGTTCGCTACGTTCGAGAAGTACCACGACGCCTACATCCAGATTCAGGATGCCGTACTGGATCTGCATAAACGCAATCTGGAAGCCGACGCGGTCAAGATGTTCCACGATAAGCTCACACCCGCCTGGTATTCCGGGCGTATGAAGCTCAACGACATCATCGGTGAAAACAAGAGAGTCGCCGATCAGGCCATGAACAATATCGACGATGCCGTGGCGGCTGCCAAAGTCAGCATGTTCATTTCCCTGCTGGTCGCCGTGTTCGCCGCTGGCCCTGTGCGGTCTGTTGTTGATGCGCGCGATCATGGCGCCGATGAACCGCATTGTGCAGATCCTCGAAACCATGCGCACTGGCGACCTCAGTTCGCGCCTGAACCTTGAGCGCAAGGACGAGTTCGGCGCCGTCGAAACCGGCTTCAATGACATGATGACCGAGCTGACCGCGCTGGTGTCCCAGGCGCAGCGTTCTTCGGTGCAGGTCACCACCTCGGTGACCGAGATCGCCGCGACCTCCAAGCAACAACAAGCCACCGCTACCGAAACCGCCGCGACCACCACAGAAATTGGCGCGACCTCCCGCGAAATCGCCGCCACGTCGCGCGATCTGGTGCGCACCATGACCGAAGTGTCCACCGCCGCCGATCAGGCCTCGGTGCTGGCCGGCTCCGGCCAGCAAGGTCTGGCGCGGATGGAAGACACCATGCACTCGGTGATGGGCGCGGCCGATCTGGTCAACGCCAAACTGGCGATCCTCAATGAGAAGGCCGGCAACATCAATCAAGTGGTGGTGACCATCGTCAAGGTCGCCGACCAGACCAACCTGTTGTCGCTCAACGCAGCGATTGAAGCGGAGAAGGCTGGTGAATACGGTCGCGGTTTTGCCGTGGTCGCCACCGAAGTGCGGCGTCTGGCGGATCAGACAGCTGTTGCCACTTACGACATCGAACAAATGGTTCGCGAGATCCAGTCGGCGGTGTCTGCCGGTGTGATGGGCATGGACAAGTTCTCTGAAGAAGTGCGCCGTGGCATGTCAGAAGTGCAGCAGGTTGGCGAGCAGCTGTCGCAGATCATCCATCAGGTACAGGCGCTGGCGCCGCGGGTGTTGATGGTCAACGAAGGCATGCAGGCCCAAGCCACCGGCGCCGAGCAGATCAACCACGCGCTGGTGCAGTTGGGCGATGCCAGCAGCCAGACAGTCGAGTCGCTGCGTCAGGCCAGTTTCGCCATCGACGAACTGAGCCAGGTGGCCGTCGGGCTGCGCAGCGGCGTTTCGCGATTCAAAGTCTGATGAGCGAAATCATCGCCAAACGGAGCGCCGCGCAGGTGGCGAAGCCGGCGTTGTTCCTGCTGTTTCGCATCGGCAGCGAGCGTTACGCCCTGCGCGCCACCGAAGTGGCGGAAGTGTTGCCGCGCCTGCCGTTGAAGCCGATTGCGCGGGCGCCGCAGTGGGTAGCAGGCGTATTCGCCTATCGCGGTGCGGTGGTGCCGGTGATCGACCTCAGCGCATTGACCTTCGGCCATGCCGCCGAGGCGCGCACCAGCACCCGTCTGGTGCTGGTCAATTATCGGCCGGATGAAGCGCAGCCCGCGCAATGGCTCGGGCTGATTCTCGAACAGGCCACCGACACCCTGCGTTGCCATCCGCAGGAGTTTCAGTCTTACGGCCTCGACAATCGCGAGGCGCCTTACCTCGGCCCCGTGCGCGAAGATGCCCAGGGATTGGTGCAATGGGTGCGGGTCAATGACTTGCTCGATGACGCCGTGCGCGGTGTGCTGTTTCCCGATCCGCCGCTGAATCCGCCGCTGAATCCGGCGCAGCTTGAGGCGCAGCCATGAGCAGTGATCAGCGTTTTTTCGACTTTCTCAAGGAACGCATCGGCCTCGATGTGACGTCGGTCGGCCCGGCGATCATCGAGCGGGCCGTGCGCCAGCGCACAACGCTCTCGCAAGCCGCGCATGCCGATGAATATTGGCAATTGCTGCAAGGCTCACGGGATGAGCAACAGGCGCTGATCGAAGCAGTGATCGTCCCGGAAACGTGGTTTTTCCGTTACCCGGAATCCTTCGCCACGCTGGGTAAGCTGGCGCGCAATCGCCTCGCTGAACTGAACAACATGCGTGCACTGCGCATCCTCAGCCTGCCGTGTTCCACCGGCGAAGAGCCTTATTCGATTACCATGGCCTTGCTCGATGCCGGGCTCAAGCCGCATCAGTTCAAGGTCGATGGCATGGACGTCAGCCCGCTGTCGGTGGAGAAGGCGCGGCGTGCGCTGTATGGCAAGAATTCGTTTCGCGGTCAGGATCTGGATTTTCGCGACCGGCATTTCACGGCTGAGCAGGAAGGCCATCGGGTCAATGACGACGTGCGTGAGCAGGTGCGTTTGCAGGTCGGCAATGTGCTCGATCCGACGCTGTTGGCCAGTGAGCCGGCGTTCGATTTCGTGTTCTGCCGCAACTTGCTGATCTATTTCGATCAGCCGACGCAAAAACTGGTGTTCGAGGTGCTCAAGCGCCTGACGCATTTCGATGGCGTGCTGTTTATCGGCCCGGCCGAGGGCAGTCTGCTCGGGCGTTTGGGCATGCGCTCGATCGGTATCCCGCAATCCTTCGCTTTCAGCCGCCACAGCGATCCGCACCCCGAACCACTACCGACGCCCAAACCGGTCGCGGTGCCGGTCAGCCAACCACTGCGCAGTCCGCCACCGCCGGTTGTGCGTACTCGACCGTTTGCCGCAGTGACTCCACTGCCGATTGCCAGCAACAGTGCGAACCCGGACGCCGCGACCCTGCTGGCCAACATCGCCGCGCTGGCCAACGAGGGCAAAAGTGCTGAGGCACGGGCCGCGTGCGAACAGTATTTGCGCAGCCACGAACCGGTGGCTCAGGTATTTTACTGGCTCGGTCTGCTCAGCGATGTCGCCGGCCTGACCCTCGAAGCCCAGGGTTTCTACCGCAAGGCGTTGTACCTCGAACCGCAACATCCCGAAGCGTTGATGCACCTGGCCGCATTGCTGCAGGCCCAGGGCGACAGCGTCGGTGCCAGACGATTGCAGGAGCGCGCCGCCCGCAGCGGGCGCACCGCCGACAGTGAGCGTAAACGATGATCCCGTCCGACACCTTGAACGTCACCCACGAAGACGCCCGGGCCATCGACGATTGCTGGAACCGCATCGGCATTCATGGCGACAAGTCCTGTCCGCTGCTTGAAGACCACATTCATTGCCGCAATTGCTCGGTGTATTCCGCCGCCGCCACGCGCCTGCTTGATCGTTATGCGTTGCAGCAGGATGAGCGCGACCCGGTGGCGACTGCCGTAGAAAGCGATGTGAAAACCCGCTCGTTGCTGATGTTCCGTCTCGGCGAAGAATGGCTGGGGCTGGCGACGCGCAGTCTCGTTGAAGTGGCGCCGCTGCAAGCGATTCACTCGCTGCCTCACCAGCGTTCGCGGGCCTTGCTCGGCGTGGCCAATGTGCGCGGCGCGCTGGTGGCGTGCCTTTCGCTGGTCGAGCTGCTCGATCTGGATGGCAATGCCGTGCCGGCCACAGGAGTGCGAATCATGCCGCGCATGTTGATCATCGCCGCCCATGGCGGGCCGGTGGTGGTGCCGGTGGATGAAGTTGACGGGATTCATGCCATCGACGAGCGCATCCTCGATGCAGCGTCGCAATCCGGGGCGCAGGCCAGCGCCAAATACACCCGTGGTGTTCTGCAATATCGGGGGCGCAGCCTGCGTTGGCTGGATGAAGAACAGCTGCTGTCCGCCGTGACCCGGAGCCTCACATGACCCCCGAGCAAATGCGCGACGCCTCCTTGCTGGAGCTGTTCAGTCTCGAAGCCGAGGCCCAGACCCAAGTGCTCAGCGCCGGGCTGCTGACACTCGAGCGCAACCCGACCCAGGCCGATCAACTGGAATCGTGCATGCGCGCCGCGCACTCGCTTAAAGGGGCGGCGCGGATTGTCGGCATCGACAGCGGCGTCAGCGTCGCTCACGTCATGGAGGATTGCCTGGTCAGCGCACAGGAAGGACGCTTGTTGCTGCGGCCCGAGCATATCGATGCGTTGTTACAGGGTACCGATTTGCTCATGCGCATTGCGACGCCGACGAATGCGCCGCAGCCGAGTGATATCGACGCTTACGTGGCGTTGATGGCGAGTTTGCTCGATCCGTCGACACCGCCGGCAACGCTGATTGCACCGTCGATGGCCGAGTTGCAACTTGACGCGCCGCCGGTGTTTGAACCTGCGCTGGCTCCGATCATGGAAGCCCCAGTCGAAACCTCGGAACCGGCGCCACGCAAAAACAAACGCACCACCGAAGGTGGCGAACGCGTCTTGCGCGTAACCGCCGAGCGCCTGAACAGCCTGCTCGATCTGTCGAGCAAATCGCTGGTGGAAACCCAGCGCCTCAAACCGCATCTGGCGACCATGCAACGCCTCAAGCGTATGCAGAACAACGGTCTGCGAGCGCTGGAAAACCTCAACGTCCATCTCAAAGAACACGCGCTGAGCCTTGAAGCGCTGGAAGCGTTGGAAGACGCGCGGCGTTTGCTCGCCGAATCCCAGCAACTGCTGAGCGAGAAAAACGCCGAACTCGACGAATTCGCCTGGCAGGCCAGCCAGCGCGCGCAAGTGCTCTACGACACGGCGTTGGCCTGTCGTATGCGGCCCTTCGCCGACGTCCTCACCGGTCAAGTGCGCATGGTCCGTGATCTGGGCCGCAGCCTTGGCAAACAGGTACGGCTGGAGATCGAGGGCGAAAAAACCCAGGTCGACCGTGATGTGCTGGAAAAGCTCGAAGCGCCGCTGACGCATTTGCTGCGCAATGCCGTCGATCACGGCATCGAAACCCCGGAGCAACGTTTGCTCAAGGGCAAACCCGAAGAAGGCCTGATCCGCCTGCGGGCTTCACATCAGGCCGGACTGCTGGTTCTGGAATTGAGCGATGACGGCAACGGCGTCGATCTGGAAAAGGTTCGTCGCAGCATCATCGAACGGCAGTTATCCCCAGCGGAAACCGCCGCGCAGTTGAGCGAAGAGGAACTGCTGACCTTCCTGTTCCTGCCCGGCTTCAGCCTGCGCGACACCGTCACTGAAGTGTCTGGGCGCGGCGTCGGCCTCGATGCTGTTCAACACATGGTTCGCCAGTTGCGCGGTGCCGTGGTGCTGGAGCAGGCAGCGGGCGAAGGCAGTCGCTTCCATCTGGAAGTGCCGCTGACCTTGTCGGTGGTGCGCAGCCTCGTCGTGGAAGTCGGCGAAGAGGCCTACGCGTTCCCACTGGCGCACATCGAGCGCATGTGCGATCTGGCCCCGGAAGACATCGTGCAGGTCGAGGGCCGTCAGCATTTCTGGCATGAAGACCAGCACGTCGGGTTGGTTGCTGCCAGTCAGTTGCTTAACCGTCCGGCCAGTCAGAGCAGCGGCGAAACCCTCAAAGTTGTGGTGATCCGTGAGCGCGATGCGATTTATGGCGTTGCCGTGGAGCGCTTCATTGGCGAGCGCACCCTGGTGGTGTTGCCACTCGATGAGCGGCTGGGCAAAGTGCAAGACATCTCCGCCGGAGCTTTGCTCGACGACGGCTCGGTGGTGCTGATCGTCGATGTCGAAGACATGCTGCGGTCGGTGGATAAACTGCTCAATACCGGACGCTTGGAACGCATCGCCCGCCACGGCAATCAGGCTGCTGAGGCAGCGCGTAAACGGGTGTTGGTGGTCGACGACTCGCTGACGGTGCGCGAGCTGCAACGCAAGCTGCTGCTCAATCGCGGCTACGACGTCGCGGTGGCGGTGGACGGCATGGACGGTTGGAACGCGCTGCGTTCGGAGGACTTCGATTTGCTGATCACCGACATCGACATGCCGCGCATGGACGGCATTGAACTGGTCACGTTGCTGCGTCGCGACAACCGTCTGCAGTCGCTGCCGGTAATGGTCGTGTCGTACAAGGATCGTGAAGAGGATCGCCGCCGTGGCCTGGACGCCGGGGCGGACTATTATTTAGCCAAAGCCAGTTTTCATGACGACGCCCTGCTCGACGCAGTGGTCGAGCTGATCGGGGGAGCGCGGGCATGAAGATCGCAATCGTCAACGACATGCCCATGGCGGTGGAGGCACTGCGCCGGGCGTTGGCCTTCGAGCCGGCGCATCAGGTGGTCTGGGTCGCCCGCAACGGCGCCGAGGCGGTGCAACTGTGCGCCGAAAACACCCCGGATCTGATCCTCATGGATCTGATCATGCCGGTGATGGACGGCGTCGAAGCCACCCGCCGGATCATGGCCGAAACCCCGTGTGCCATTGTCATTGTGACCGTCGACCGCCAGCAGAACGTGCACCGGGTCTTCGAAGCCATGGGCCACGGCGCGCTGGATGTGGTCGATACACCGGCACTCGGTGCTGGCGACGCTCGGGACGCCGCCGCGCCACTGTTGCGCAAGATCCTCAACATCGGCTGGCTGATTGGCGACAAAGCGCCGCGCTCACGTCCCGCGCCGACGCCTCCGCGCAGTTCGGGTTCGCGCCAGCGATTGGTGGCGATCGGCTCATCGGCAGGTGGGCCGGCGGCGCTGGAGGTGTTGCTCAAAGGCTTGCCGAAGGATTTCTCGGCGGCGATTGTGCTGGTGCAGCACGTCGATCAGGTATTCGCCGCCGGCATGGCAGAGTGGCTGGCCAGCGCCAGCGGCCTCGATGTACGACTGGCCCGTGAAGGCGAACCGCCGCAGGCTGGCGCCGTACTGCTGGCCGGCACCAACCACCATATTCGCTTGTTGAAAAACGGTACGCTGGCCTACACCGCCGAGCCGGTCAACGAGATCTACCGTCCCTCGATCGACGTGTTTTTCGAAAGTGTCGCCAGTTATTGGACTGGCGACGCTGTCGGGGTTTTATTGACCGGGATGGGACGCGACGGCGCGCAAGGGCTTAAGCTCATGCGCCAACAGGGCTACTTGACCATCGCGCAGGATCAGCAAAGCAGTGCGGTGTACGGCATGCCCAAAGCCGCTGCGGCCATTGATGCCGCCGTAGAAATACGTCCGCTGGAAAGAATAGCGCCGCGATTGCAGGAGGTTTTCCCCAAATGATCAGGTCAATCCGCAATCCTGGCCTCCGCAGTACTCAGGTGACCGCCCATGAATGACTTACAGATCGACGACATTAAAACCGACGAAAACGCCGCCATGGTGTTGTTGGTGGACGATCAGGCGATGATCGGCGAAGCCGTACGCCGTGGGCTGTCGAATGAAGAGAACATAGACTTTCACTTCTGTTCGGACCCGCATCAGGCCATTGCGCAAGCGGTGCGGATCAAGCCGACAGTGATTTTGCAGGATTTGGTGATGCCCGGTCTCGATGGCCTGAGCCTGGTGCGTGAGTACCGCAATCACCCTGCGACCAAGGACATTCCGATCATTGTCCTGTCGACCAAGGAAGACCCGCTGATCAAAAGCGCGGCGTTCTCGGCCGGGGCCAATGATTACCTGGTGAAACTGCCGGACACTATCGAACTGGTGGCGCGCATCCGCTATCACTCGCGCTCGTACATGACCTTGTTGCAACGTGATGCCGCGTACCGCGCGCTACGGGTCAGCCAGCAGCAATTGCTCGACACCAATCTGGTGCTGCAACGCCTGATGAACTCCGACGGCCTTACCGGGCTGTCCAATCGCCGGCACTTCGACGAATACCTGGAACTGGAGTGGCGCCGTTCGCTGCGGGATCAGAGCCAGTTGTCGTTGCTGATGATCGACGTTGATTACTTCAAGCACTACAACGACAGTTTTGGCCACGTTGAAGGTGATGAGGCGTTGCGCAAGGTCGCCACGGCGATTCGTGATGCCAGTGCGCGACCGTCGGACCTGCCGGCGCGTTATGGCGGTGAGGAATTTGTGCTGGTGCTGCCGAACACCTCGCCGGGCGGCGCGCGACTGGTGGCGGAAAAGCTGCGGCAGACTGTGGTTTCGCTGAAGATTCCGCACAACACTCCGGCGGAAGGGGCGAGTCTTACGATCAGTATTGGTCTGGCGACGATGGTGCCGCAGGCGGGTAGCGATTGTCGGTTGCTGATCTCGGCGGCGGATCGTGGCCTTTACCTGGCTAAAAACAACGGGCGTAACCAGGTCGGGATCGAGTAACGGCTAACCCTCATCGGAACGCCGCCCGCCCAGCCCTCTCCCGGAGGGAGAGGGGGCCGACCGAGGTGTCTGGCGCTGTACATCGACCTGATCGACCGAGTCGATTATGGATCTTCAAGCTTGGCAGTTCCGAATTCAGCTAAGCCCTTTCACGTCGGCGTACCTCCCGAACATCCCCCGATCGGTCCCCTCTCCCTCTGGGAGAGGGCTAGGGTGAGGGCTGGCAATCTTGACTCAGACAGAAACCTCAAGCCATTCACCCCCGGAGCCGCCAGACGGGCTGCCGTTACAGCCTGTTTACGTTATACTCGCCGGCTTTCAAAAGTTCGCCAACGAGTGCTGCCCGTCATGGAAATCAACCCGATCCTGAACACCATCAAGGACCTGTCCGAGCGCTCCGAAACTATTCGGGGGTATCTTTGACTACGATCAAAAGCATGAGCGTCTGACTGAGGTCAATCGCGAGCTTGAAGATCCGAGTGTCTGGAACAAACCTGAATATGCCCAGGAGTTGGGCCGCGAGCGTTCGGCGCTGGCGCAGATCGTCGATACCCTCGATGAACTGAACGCCGGCCTGGCCGATTGCCGCGATCTGCTGGACATGGCCGTCGAAGAAAACGACGAAGGCGCAGTGGGCGATGTCGTCGCCGAGCTGGCCCGTCTCGAGGAAAATCTGGCCAAGCTGGAATTCCGTCGCATGTTCAGCCATGAAATGGACCCGAACAACGCCTACCTGGACATCCAGGCCGGTTCCGGCGGCACCGAAGCCCAGGACTGGGCCAACATCCTCCTGCGCATGTACCTGCGCTGGGCGGATAAGCGCGGTTTCGATGCGACCATCATGGAACTGTCGGCCGGTGAAGTCGCCGGTATCAAAGGTGCGACCGTGCACATCAAGGGCGAATACGCCTTTGGCTGGTTGCGTACCGAGATCGGCGTACACCGTCTGGTGCGCAAGAGCCCGTTCGACTCCGGCAACCGTCGCCACACCTCGTTCTCCGCGGTTTTCGTTTCGCCAGAGATCGATGACAAGGTCGAAATCGAAATCAACCCGGCAGACCTGCGGATCGACACCTATCGTTCCTCCGGTGCCGGTGGTCAGCACGTAAACACCACCGACTCGGCCGTACGTATCACTCACGTACCGACCAACACCGTGGTCAGCTGCCAGAACGAACGTTCCCAGCACGCCAACAAGGACACCGCCATGAAAATGCTGCGGGCCAAGTTGTACGAGCAGGAAATGCAGAAACGCAACGCCGCGTCGCAAGCGCTGGAAGACACCAAGTCGGACATCGGCTGGGGGCACCAGATCCGCTCGTACGTGCTCGATGCGTCGCGGATCAAGGATCTGCGCACCAACATCGAACGCAGCGACTGCGACAAGGTACTCGACGGCGACATCGACGAATATCTGTATGCCAGCCTGAAATCGGGCCTGTAAAAGACGCAATACAGCATCGGCTGATTCAAGCCGATCCCTGTAGGAGCCAGCCCAGCTGGCGATCTCCGGGCCGCAAGGCCCGGGGGCAACGAACCTGATGGAATATCTAAAGACATGAGCGACCAACAACTCGACCCGCAAGCCCTGCAACAGGAAGAAAACTCCCTGATCGCCCTGCGCAAGGAAAAGCTGGCTGCCGAGCGCGCCAAGGGCAACGCCTTCCCGAACGACTTCCGCCGCGAAAACTACTGCGAAGATCTGCAGAAGAAATACGCGGACAAGACCAAGGAAGAGCTGGCAGAGGCTGCAATCCCGGTCAAGGTTGCCGGTCGCATCATGCTCAACCGTGGCTCGTTCATGGTGATCCAGGACATGACCGGTCGCATCCAGGTCTACGTCAACCGTAAAACCCTGTCGGAAGACACCCTGGCCGCGGTGAAAACCTGGGACATGGGCGACATCATTGCCGCCGAAGGCACCCTGGCGCGTTCCGGCAAGGGTGACCTGTACGTTGAAATGACCAGCGTGCGTCTGCTGACCAAATCGCTGCGTCCGCTGCCGGACAAGCACCACGGCCTGACCGACACCGAACAGCGTTACCGTCAGCGCTACGTTGACCTGATCGTCAACGACGAAGTGCGTCAGACGTTCCGCGTGCGTTCGCAAGTGATCGCGCACATCCGCAGCTTCCTGATGAAGCGCGACTTCCTCGAAGTCGAAACGCCGATGCTGCAGACCATTCCTGGCGGCGCCGCAGCCAAGCCGTTCGAAACCCACCACAACGCGCTGGACATGGAAATGTTCCTGCGTATCGCCCCAGAGCTGTATCTGAAGCGTCTGGTGGTCGGTGGCTTTGAAAAGGTTTTCGAGATCAACCGCAACTTCCGTAACGAAGGCGTTTCGACTCGTCACAACCCTGAATTCACCATGTTGGAGTTCTATCAGGCTTACGCCGATTACGAAGACAACATGGACCTGACCGAAGAATTGTTCCGTGAACTGGCGCAGCTGGTTCTGGGCAGCACCGACGTGCCGTACGGCGACAAGGTGTTCCACTTCGGCGAGCCGTTCGTACGTCTGTCGGTGTTCGACTCGATCCTCAAGTACAACCCTGAGCTGACCGCCGATGATCTGAACGACATCGACAAGGCCCGCGCCATTGCTAAGAAAGCCGGCGCCAAGGTGCTGGGCTTCGAAGGTCTGGGCAAGCTGCAGGTGATGATTTTCGAAGAACTGGTCGAGCACAAGCTGGAACAGCCGCACTTCATCACTCAGTACCCGTTTGAAGTGTCGCCGCTGGCCCGTCGTAACGACGACAACCCGAACGTCACCGACCGTTTCGAGCTGTTCATCGGCGGCCGCGAAATCGCCAACGCCTACTCCGAGTTGAACGACGCCGAAGACCAGGCCGAGCGCTTCATGGCGCAGGTGGCCGACAAGGACGCCGGCGACGACGAAGCCATGCACTACGACGCCGACTTCGTGCGTGCGCTGGAGTACGGCATGCCGCCAACGGCGGGTGAAGGCATCGGCATCGATCGTCTGGTGATGTTGTTGACCAACTCGCCGTCGATTCGCGATGTGATCCTGTTCCCGCACATGCGACCGCAAGCGTAAACGTTTCAGTTGAAAAGCCGCCTAAAACAGGCGGCTTTTTATTGCCTGTCTGGTACAAATGTATCAATTGGTTAATTTTGCAATAGCAGAGGAAGTTCTGTCGTGATGGGTGCAATAGCTCAAGAGGGTGCAGCGGGTATCGCCACTGCGGTCGCTGAAAGTGTTCAGTACCAGGGTCGCAAGGCCAGCCGACAGGGCAGTGAGCAGCGTCGACAGGACATTCTCGACGCGGCGATGCGCATTGTCGTGCGCGACGGCGTGCGTGCCGTGCGCCACCGCGCCGTGGCTGCCGAGGCCGGTGTGCCGTTGTCGGCGACCACCTATTACTTCAAAGACATCGACGACTTGCTCACCGATACCTTCGCCCAGTATGTGGAGCGCAGTGCAGCGTACATGGCCAAGTTGTGGATCAACAACGAAGGCTTGCTGCGTGAAATGGTGGTCAGCGGTGACGGCAGCCCGGAGTCGCGCTCGCAACTGGCCGATGACATTGCACGGTTGATGGCTGATTACGTGCACCGGCAATTGATTAATCGCCGTGAGCATTTGATGGCCGAACAGGCATTCCGTCAGGAGGCGCTGCTCAACCCGCGCCTGGCGATTCTGGTGCGCTCGCATCAGCAGATTCTGTTGCAGGGCACCTGCCAGTTGTTTCAGGTACTGGGCTCGCGTGAGCCACAGCAGGATGCCAAGGTGTTGACGGCGATTATCGGACGGATGGAATATCAGGGCCTGCTCAACGACGCCGAGCCTTTGGCCGAAGAGGACATGCTCGGGATTCTGACGCGCTACATGCACCTGGTGCTCGCGTCGGTGTAATCCGCTGTTGCTTCACCCTGTGGGAGCGAGCCTGCTCGCGAATGCGGTCTGACATTCAACATCTTTGTTGCCTGACACACCGCTTTCGCGAGCAGGCTCGCTCACACAGGGTAATGTGGCGATGTTCAGGGCCGTGTGTTCATAGGGAGTGTTGAATGAAAGCCTGGCGTGGTGTGCTGATCGCCTTGTCGTTCCTGCTGCTCAGTGGCTGTCTGGTGACCTTCAAAGAGCCGCTGGCCGCCAGTGATCCCGCGCCCAAGGGCTTGCTCGGCAAATGGTCGAGCACCAATGCCTGGGGCGAGCCGATGAACCTTGAGCTGACGCGATTGGGCAGCGATCGTTACCAGGCCGTCACGTACTTCAAGGCCAAACCCCACGAACGCGAAGCCTATCCCTTCACCGTGTCGCGCCACGGCAACCGCTGGTATCTGTCGGCGAAAGTCCCGGCGCAGTACGGCGGCCACTTCACCATCGCCGGTTTCGAACTCACCGAAAAACACGAATTGGTGGTCTACAACCTCGATCTCGAGCAGATCAATCAAGCGATCAAACAGAAAGCCCTCGACGGTCAGGCCTTCCAGACCGACGATGGCGACGGCGTGCAAGTCGACAGCAACCTCGACAAGGTCTTTGCTTACCTCGACGATCCGGCCAATTCCGATGTCTTCGTTGAAGCCGTGCGCTACCAGCGCCAGGCCCGCGACAAATAATTCATACGTCAGGTGTTCTACAGGAGTTTCGGGTGGACGATTACCAGCAGACGATACGCATGTTGTCCGACCGCATTGTGCTGGCGCAGACGCCGATCCGCGTACTCGACGCGGTCAAGTGGGACGAAAACATCCGCAAGGGCTTCCTCAAGGCCAAAGGCAAGGAAATGCCGGCGGTGGATCGCGACTACTACCTCAACCGGCCGCTGAGTTTCGATTCGAGCAAGGTCAAACTGGAATTCCAGAACATCGAGCGCGACATCACCCGCCAGCTCGGCCAGTTCAACCCGGTCGGGCAGATCATGCGGCGCATGTGCAAGGAGTACCGCATGGTGGTACGCATGCTCGAAGCGCGCGGCACCGAGGATTTCGGGTTGATCTCGCAAGAACTGTATGGCGCAGCGTCCGATGCGTTCCACGCCGGTGACCCTACGCTGGCCGACCTCGGTCTGATGATGTCCGACTACCTGAACAACATCGATGGCCGTGGCGACCTCAAGGACGAGCCGAAAGTCCTCACCGCCAAGGACGCCGTGCACTTGCTGCAGACCCGTCTGAACAAGGTGTTCGGCGAGGCCGAGGAAACCATCCGCGTGTTCGAGTCCGACGGCATCGTTGCCGACGCGGCGGCGGGCGCCGATTACATCAAGATCCGCACCGACGCAATGTTCAACGACCGCGACGTGCGCGCGCTGGAGGTTCACGAAGGCCTGGTGCACGTCGGCACTACGCTAAACGGTTTGAACCAGCCGATCTGCACCTTCCTGTCCAAAGGCCCACCGTCGTCGACGGTGACCCAGGAAGGCCTGGCGATTCTGATGGAAATCATCACCTTCGCCTCCTACCCGAGTCGCCTGCGCAAACTGACCAACCGCACCCGCGCCATTCACATGGTCGAGGAGGGCGCGGACTTCTTGCAGATCTTCGAGTTTTTCCGCGAACAGGGTTTTGAGATGGCGGACAGCTACGGCAACGCCAGTCGCGTTTTCCGTGGATCGACGCCGACGGGGCTGCCATTTACCAAAGACTTGTCCTACCTCAAGGGCTTTATCATGGTTTACAACTACATTCAGTTGGCCGTGCGTAAAGGCAAGCTTGAACAGATACCGCTGTTGTTCTGCGGCAAGACCACGCTGGAAGACATGCGTACCTTGCGTCAGCTGGTGGATGAAGGATTGGTGGTACCGCCCAAGTATCTGCCGGATCAGTTCCGCGATTTGAATGCGTTGTCGGCGTGGATGTGCTTCTCCAACTTCCTCAACCACTTGAGCCTGGACCGGATCGAAGCGGACTACTCCAATATTCTTTGACCCACAAAAAATCCCCTGTAGGAGTGAGCCTGCTCGCGATAGCGGTGTGTCAATCAACATTAATATCGACTGATGCACCGCTATCGCGAGCAGGCTCACTCCTACAGGTTTGTTCTGTATTCCAACCCGAATTTCTGCGAGGTTTCACCGGATGAGAATCCTCGGCATCTTCTGCCTGCTCCTGACCCTCGGCGGTTGCAGCTCTTTGTTGTTCTACCCCGAACCCGGCCAGATCTTCACGCCGGAAAAAGCCAAGCTCGAATACCGGACGGTAACTCTGGTTACCGCTGATGGCTTGAAGCTCAACGCCTGGTGGCTGCCGGCCAAATCCGGCGTCGAAGTCAAAGGCACTGTCCTGCACTTGCACGGCAACGGCGGCAATCTGCCGATGCACCTCGGCGGCAGTTGGTGGTTGCCGAAGAACGGCTATCAAGTGTTGCTGGTCGACTATCGCGGTTATGGCTTGTCCGAGGGCGAGCCGAGTTTGCCGGCGATCTATCAGGATATCGACGCCGCATTCGCCTGGCTCGACAAGGCGCCGGAGGTGAACGGCAAACCGCTGGTTTTACTCGGCCAGAGCCTCGGTGGTTCGATGGCGGTGCATTGGCTGGTACAACATCCTGAAAGACAAAAACAGCTCAAGGCTTTGGTGCTCGACGGCGTGCCCGCCAGCTATCGCAGCGTGGGGCAATACGCGCTGAGCACAGCGTGGCTGACCTGGCCATTTCAGGTGCCGCTGTCGTGGCTGGTGCCGGACGGTGACAGCGCAATCAACTCGATGCCGCAGCTCAACGGCGTGCCGAAGCTGATCTTCCACAGCATCGACGATCCGCTGGTGCCACTT
This sequence comes from Pseudomonas sp. MC6, assembly GCF_054790575.1. Taxonomy (NCBI): domain Bacteria; kingdom Pseudomonadati; phylum Pseudomonadota; class Gammaproteobacteria; order Pseudomonadales; family Pseudomonadaceae; genus Pseudomonas; species Pseudomonas sp. MC6. Next base: position 3,792,266 of record NZ_CP186504.1, on the reverse strand, counting down.
TCCAACGGCATCCGTCTGTATCAAGCTGCGCCGCCACCGCGCGTGCTGCAACTGACTCGCGGCGGCCATGTGCAGACCTTCGGCGATCCGGTGTGGCGTCAGGTCATGCTGCGCTACCTCGACGACCCCGAGCATTTCAACGGCTTGCGCCGTCTCGGCGAAATCCCCAATTACCCGCAGCCCCCGAATTCTGAAGATGAGAGTCCGCAATGACTGAAGAACGTAACGCCATCCCGCTAATCATCACCGGTATCTGCAGCATTCTCGGCACTGTCGGGGCGCTGTGGTACTACGGCTACCTGCATTTCGCCAAACCCGAGGATGCGTTGCTGCTTAACGAGTTCACCATGCTCAAGACCGTGCCGGGTGAGGATTACAAAGTCTCGCTGGACCCGGCGCCGCAAGTGGCGCAGTGCATTGATGGCGTACTGGTGTTGTTCGATACCGAACAGAAAGGTTTGACCGGTGTACTGATCAACGCGCAGAAGAAAGCGGTGCGTTGCATGGGCGAAGAAACCCCGCAGAAGCTGCAAGAGTGATTCTGCAGGTTCAGCCCTCACCCTAACCCTCCCGAAACGTCGGACCGCCCAGAGGGAGAGGGGACTGACCGTGGTGTCTTTCGAGTTACGCCGACCTGATCCATCGTGTAGAACACAAATTCTGAAAGCACCACAAATCGCCTCCCTCTCCCTCGGGAGAGGGCTGGGGTGAGGGGCCGCGATGTCAGCGCCACAAAAAAGCCCCGCCTGATCACTCAAGCGGGGCTTTTGCGTTACAGCAGGGCGCTTAGTTCGAGCTAACCGCCGAACGTGGCATCACTGGCTGGTTGTCGTTGGAAATGGTTACTTCCACACGACGGTTCATCGCACGGCCGGAGACGCTGCCGTTCTCGGCAACCGGGTATTCCTTGCCGTAGCCCTGAGCCACGATGCGCGCTGGATCAACGCCCATTTTCACCAGAGCGGTACGTACGGAATTGGCGCGACGCTCGGACAGAGTCTGGTTGTGGCTCGCAGTACCGGTGCTGTCGGTGTAGCCCTCGACGATCACCTTGCGATCAGGGTTTTCCTGGAGGAATTGCGCTAGTTTGTTGATGTTCACCAGACCGCTGGATTTCAGATCGGCACGGTCGGTGGCGAATAGCACGTCACCGAAAGTCACCAGCGTACCGCGATCGGTCTGCTTGGCGTTCAGGCTGTCCTGCAGCTGTTTGATCTGCTGATCGCGAGCATCCAGACGCGCTTGAGCACGTTGGGCAGCAGCGTTCTTCAGATTGTTTTCAGCGGTGCGCAGGGCGATGGTCTGCTTGGCCACCTCCACACGCTGGTTGGTCAGGTAGGCCAGTTGGTCGACCTTGGCGGCGTCTTGCTTGTCCAGATAAGCCTTGTCGGCCTTGTCCAGGTAATCACTGGCGTCCTTGGTTTCCAGCGCCGCGACTTTGCTGGCCTGCGGGTTGGCCTGCAGGCCGGCGTAGTTGGTGCGCGCGTTTTCCAGATTCGGGTTAGGCGGAGTGGAGCAGGCAGCCAGGGCAACGCTTGCGGCCAGAAGAGCTGGGATCATCAGTTGCTTACGCATAATTTGTCGTCCTTTCTATCGATAAAAGTTTCAGCTTTGCGATCGGGATGCGCGCTTACTGCACGGTGCGCTGACTTTCCTGACGCAGTTCCTGAACACCTTTCTGGGAATCCTTCACAGCCTGTTCGGCTTTCGCGGCCTGAGCCTTGCGTTCTGCTACACGAGCGTCCCATTCGGCTTGCTCGGACAGGGTGCGCGCTTCGTCATACTTCTTGTCGTGCATGGCGATTTCGGCTTGTTTCAGCTTGTCCTGCGCTTGCTTCATCTCAACGGCAGCGAATTCGGTACCGCCGGCACTGACGGCGCTGTTCACGGCCGATTGGGTCACGGCGTATTGCTCGGTCGGTGGATTACCAGCGCAACCGGCCAGTACGAAGCTGGTGCCGATGGCCAGAGCCGCCAGTTTCAGACCGCGCAGGTGGGTAAACGAGGTTTGGTTTTTCATGGTCTTCAACTCCATTAGGCATCTCCTGAAAACATCTGAATCCATCCTGGCCGAGGAGCCGCAAGCGACGTGTGAAAGCGCGTTTTTGAAACGCTCGTTCCAGGCGTGGTTACAGGTTCCGACCGGAGGCGTTTTTCAAAAGTTCAGAAAAGATGGCCTATCGCCAAAAAAAATTTTGACCGAATGGACAAGGCTCTAGAGCGGGAACTTTGGCGAGGGAGAGTGGTACGCGCGGGTGTTTCCAATACTGAAAACACGTCGATCCAGAGACAGAAATGCAGTCAATGTGGGAGCGAGCCTGCTCGCGAAAGCGGTGTGCCAGTCACCATCAATGTCGACTGATATAACGCATTCGCGAGCAGGCTCGCTCCCACAGTTTTGATCTGTGGAGTGTCAGTGTTTTGGCTTGCCGGCAGCGGCCGAGAGGTCATGCAAATGTCGGCGCGAAAGGGCTAGAAATCGCGGCGTCGGCCCGACATCCTCATACAACGGATCACCTTCCTCATCCGTCGCCACCACCGTCGAACCTTTCACATACGGCAGGCTCGCTTCAAACTCCTCGAGCGCTGCGCCAATCAGTTCGCCGAGCAGTTCTTCGGCATGCCGTTTGGGGTACATCTCGGCAATCGCAGCCAGACGCGCAGCAGCTTCAACGTCCAGATGAATCGTGTAGCCAGTGTCGGTCAGGCGACCCTTGGCGTTTTCTTCCCAATGCTGGGCGAGTTCACGAATTTTCATGATGACCTCATTTCGCGCCTGCTCATGGCAGGCCTGGGTGAGTGTCCGGCAGCGCCGGCGGCAAGCCGTTGTACGGCTTACTGTTGAGACTAGCTTTTGTCCGCAAGGTTTAAAGTCCCTTGGTCGGCTGCTTGTAAGAAGCGTCGTAGAGCGGCACTCTCTAGGTCATGCACTCGTTTCTAAGCCGTCCGGATTACTGCTGGGGAATTGCTGATGACCGATATTGATGCACGCTTGCGCGAAGACGTTCACCTGCTCGGAGAGCTGTTGGGCAACACCATTCGAGACCAGTACGGCGAAGCCTTTCTCGACAAGATCGAGCAGATTCGCAAGGGCGCCAAGGCCGATCGCCGTGGCTCGATGGACGCTGAACTGAGCGCCAGCCTCAATCAATTGAGCGAGGACGAATTGCTCCCGGTGGCGCGGGCGTTCAACCAGTTTCTCAATCTGGCGAACATCGCCGAGCAGTATCAACTGATCCATCGCCGCGAAGAGTCGCAGCCGGCGCCGTTCGAATCCCGCGTACTGCCTGAGTTGCTCGCCCGTTTACGCAACGAAGGCCACAGCGCCGAGTCGCTGGCCCGGCAACTGGCGCGACTGGAAATCGAACTGGTGCTGACCGCGCACCCGACCGAAGTGGCGCGGCGCACGTTGATCCAGAAATACGACGCGATCGCCGGGCAACTCGCCGCGCAGGATCATCGCGACCTGACCAGCGCCGAACGCGAGCAGATTCAAAACACCCTGCAACGGCTGATCGCCGAAGCCTGGCACACCGAAGAAATCCGCCGCACGCGCCCAACGCCGGTTGATGAGGCCAAGTGGGGTTTCGCAGTGATCGAGCATTCGCTGTGGCAAGCGATCCCCAACCATATGCGCAAGGCCGACAAGGCCTTGTACGAAGCGACCGGCCTGCGTCTGCCACTGGAAGCGGCGCCGATTCGCTTCGCCTCGTGGATGGGCGGCGACCGTGACGGCAACCCCAACGTCACCGCCGCCGTGACTCGCGAAGTGTTGCTGCTGGCGCGCTGGATGGCCGCCGATTTGTACCTGCGCGATGTCGACCATCTGGCGGCTGAACTGTCGATGCAGCAGGCCAGCGATGCCCTCAAAGCCAAGGCCGGCGACAGCGCCGAACCGTATCGTGCGGTGCTCAAACAATTGCGCGAACGCCTGCGCGCGACGCGCAACTGGGCACATGCCGCGCTGACCGCACCGACGCCAGCGCCGTCTGATGTGCTGAGCAACAACCGTGATCTGCTAGATCCGCTGGAGCTGTGCTTCAACTCGTTGCACGAATGCGGCATGGGTGTGATCGCCGATGGCCCGCTGCTTGATTGCCTGCGTCGGGCGGTGACCTTCGGCTTGTTCCTCGTGCGTCTCGATGTACGCCAGGATTCGTCGCGACACAGCTCGGCGATGACCGAAATCACCGATTATCTTGGTCTCGGTCGCTATGAAGACTGGGACGAAGAGCAGCGCATCAGCTTCCTGACCCGTGAACTGAGCAATCGTCGGCCACTGCTGCCGGCGCATTTCAAACCGTCGGCCGACACCGCCGAAGTACTCAACACCTGCAAGGAAGTCGCTGCGGCACCGGGCGCTTCGCTGGGTTCCTACGTAATCTCCATGGCTGGCGCCGCTTCCGATGTGCTCGCCGTGCAACTGCTGCTCAAAGAGTCCGGCGTGTTGCGGCCGATGCGTGTGGTGCCGCTGTTCGAAACCCTCGCCGACCTCGACAACGCCGGGCCGGTGATGGAGCGGCTGTTGCTGTTGCCGGGTTACCGCGCACGGCTGCACGGCCCGCAGGAAGTGATGATCGGCTATTCAGACTCAGCCAAGGACGCCGGCACCACGGCGGCGGCCTGGGCGCAATATCGCGCGCAGGAACGCTTGGTGGAAATCTGCCGCGAGCAGCAAGTCGAACTGCTGTTGTTCCACGGTCGCGGCGGCACCGTGGGCCGGGGCGGTGGCCCGGCGCATGCGGCGATTCTGTCGCAGCCACCGGGTTCGGTGGCGGGGCGTTTCCGCACCACCGAGCAGGGGGAAATGATTCGATTCAAATTCGGCCTGCCGGACATCGCCGAGCAAAACCTCAATCTGTATCTGGCGGCGGTGCTTGAAGCAACGCTACTGCCACCGCCGCCGCCGACACCAGAGTGGCGTCACTTGATGGACGAATTGGCCGCCGATGGCGTCAGCGCTTATCGCCAGGTCGTGCGGGAAAATCCGCAATTCGTCGAGTACTTCCGTCAGTCCACGCCCGAACAGGAATTGGGTCGCTTGCCCCTCGGCAGTCGTCCAGCCAAACGTCGCGCCGGCGGTATCGAAAGTCTGCGGGCGATTCCGTGGATCTTTGGCTGGACACAAACGCGGCTGATGCTGCCGGCGTGGCTGGGTTGGGAGTCGGCACTGAGCAAGGCGCTGGAACGCGGCGAAGGCGAGTTGCTTGGGCAAATGCGCGAACAATGGCCGTTCTTCCGTACGCGTATCGACATGCTCGAAATGGTGCTGGCCAAGGCTGACGCGGATATTGCGCTGTCCTACGATCAGCGCCTGGTCGAGCCTGATCTGCTGCCGTTGGGCGCGCAGTTACGCGACCTATTGTCGCAGGCGTGCGCAGTGGTGCTCGGCCTGACTGGCCAGTCGCAGCTGCTGGCACATAGCCCTGACACCCTTGAATTCATCCGTCTGCGCAACACCTATCTCGACCCGCTGCATCTATTGCAGGCCGAATTGCTGGCCCGCTCGCGGCAGCAGGATGTCGAGCAGGGCAGCCCGGTGGAACAGGCGTTGCTGGTGTCTGTGGCGGGGATTGCCGCCGGTTTGCGAAATACCGGCTAATGTTTTTGTCTGCGCACGCGGCCTCCGGAACACGTAACGGAGGCCGCTTTGCCTGACGGCGCAAAGTGCCGCCAGGCGACAGTTAGTGATGGGGTTGCGACTTGGGTTACCGCGTCGCAAGGTCGCAGGGGGCGTCGGTTTCTCCGACTTTTGGCGTCTTGTGTGGGCGCAGCCTGCTGTGTATCTTGATCAGCCTTTGGCCGTTTGTGCGGCCACGACCCGTATTTTCAGGATTCGTCCCAAGAGGCGAATCCTTTGTTTTGTAAAAGCTTTTTATAAAAAAATTGAGGAGCACATCTAATGCGCGTCATTCTGCTGGGAGCTCCCGGGGCCGGTAAAGGTACTCAGGCTAAGTTCATCACCGAAAAATTCGGCATTCCACAAATTTCCACCGGCGACATGCTGCGTGCAGCGGTCAAGGCCGGTACTCCACTGGGCGTTCAAGCCAAGAGCATCATGGATGCCGGCGGCCTGGTGTCGGATGACCTGATCATCGCACTGGTTCAGGACCGCATCGCTCAGCCAGACTGCGCCAACGGTTTCCTGTTCGACGGCTTCCCGCGCACCATTCCGCAGGCTGAAGCACTGGTCACTGCCGGCGTTGAGCTGGATGCAGTGGTTGAAATCGCTGTTGAAGACGAAGAAATCGTGCAACGCATCGCCGGCCGTCGTGTTCACGAAGCCAGCGGCCGCGTTTACCACATCGTCTACAACCCGCCGAAAATCGCCGGCAAAGACGACATCACTGGCGAAGAGCTGGTACAGCGCAAGGACGACACCGAAGAAACCGTGCGTCATCGCCTGTCGGTCTACCACTCGCAGACCAAGCCTTTGGTGGAGTTCTATCAGAGCCTGTCGACTAAAAATGCTGGCAAGCCGAAGTACAGCCACATCCCGGGCGTTGGTTCGGTTGATGCGATCACCGCCAAGGTGCTGGCCGCGCTGAGCTGAAAAGTCTGAACCGCAGCACCATCCACGGCCCGCTTGCGGGCCGTAGTTGTTTATACTGACGCACTTTTTCCCACCCCTGTTTTGGAAACATCGATGAGCACCTTGCTGGCCCTGGACACCGCGACTGAAGCTTGCTCCGTTGCCTTGCTGCATGACGGCAAGGTCACGAGCCATTACGAGGTGATCCCGCGCCTGCACGCGCAGAAACTGCTGCCGATGATCCAGCAATTGCTGGCCGACGCCGGCACCACGTTGCAAGCGGTCGATGCGATTGCTTTCGGTCGCGGGCCGGGTGCATTTACCGGCGTGCGGATCGCCATTGGTGTGGTGCAAGGGCTGGCGTTTGCGCTGGATCGCCCGGTGTTGCCGGTGTCCAACCTCGCGGTGCTGGCGCAGCGTGCCTATCGCGAACATGGCGTGAGCCAGGTCGCGGCGGCCATCGATGCGCGGATGGATGAGGTGTATTGGGGCTGCTACCGCGAGACGGCGGGGGAGATGCGACTGGTCGGTGCCGAAGCGGTGTTGCCGCCGGAAGTCGCGGCGCTGCCGGCCGATGCCAGCGGTGACTGGTTTGGTGCTGGCACCGGTTGGGGGTATGGCGAGCGTATTGCGGTCGATCTGAGCGGCTCGGATGCAGGCATGCTGCCCCACGCCGAAGACCTGCTGACCCTGGCGCGTTTTGCCTGGGAGCGCGGCGAGTCGATCCCGGCGGATGATGCACAACCGGTTTACCTGCGCGATAAAGTCGCCACCCCCAAGGCTCGTTGAGCCTTTAAAAAGATCGCAGCCTTCGGCAGCTCCGACAGAGATTGCATTCCAACTGTAGGAGCTGCCGAAGGCTGCGATCTTTTGATCTACTGTCGCCAATCGTCAGTTTGTAACCCCTCGCTTTAAACCTTTTGCGCTTTATGTGTTCTAGTTATCACTCGGCAGTTTGCTAAGTCGGTCAAGTGCCGCTAAATTGCCATCATCGATACCGAGCATGAAATTATGCGTATAGACGGCCTTTCCTCTCAGTCCTACCCCATCAAGCGCAAGCCTCGCAAAGGCCATGTGACTGTGGATGAGTCAGTCGACGATATCGACGGTGAGATCGAATTTCCGACTGAAGAGCAACTGGCTGCCCGTGCTGCCGCCAAAGCTGCCGCGCAACGCCTGAGCAATCTGCCCGCCCGCCAACAAGACATGATCTACCACCGTGCGATGAAAAAAAGCGTAGCGATGGCCTTGGCCAGCTATCTGAGCACTGCCGGTTTTGTCGATTGGGATGCAGACGTGCTGGGCCTCGATCTGTACATCTGATGGATCTGCCTTACTACCTCGGTTGTCCGTCCTGGAGCGAAAACGCCTGGCGCGAGTATCTGTACCCGGTAGACGCCAAAACCTCCGATTTCCTCGGTCTCTATTGCCAAGTGTTCAACGCCGTTGAAGGCAACACGACCTTCTACGCCAGCCCGTCACCGGCCACGGTGCAGCGTTGGTCTGAGGTTATGCCTGAACACTTTCGCTTTACCGCCAAATTCCCCGGCGACATCAGTCACAGCGGTGATCTGCGCGAGCAACTGACGGCAGCCGAAACCTTTCTGCAATTACTCAAGCCACTCGGCCAGCGTGTCTCGCCGTCGTGGCTGCAATTGTCGAAAAGCTTCACACCGCAACGGCTGCCGGAACTGGCGGCGTTCATCGATGCGCTGGATTGCCCGCTGGCAGTGGAAGTGCGGCATGAACAGTTCTTCGCCAAGGGCGAGAGCGAACGCTTGCTCAATAGGCTGCTGCTGGACCGTGGCGTGGAACGCATCTGCCTCGACCCGCGTGCGCTGTTCAGCTGCCTGTCGACCGAATCCTCGGTGATCCACGCGCAATCGAAAAAACCGCGCGTGCCGACGCGTCCGGCGGCGTTCACCCAGTTCCCGCAAGTGCGCTTCATTGGCCATCCCGAGCTTGAAGCCAACGATGCGTTCCTGGTGCCGTGGGTAGCGAAAATCGCCGAGTGGATCGAAGAGGGTCGTACGCCGTATATCTTCCTGCACACCGCCGACAACCTGTTGGCGGCAAAACTGGCGCAACGTTTTCACGCACAACTGATGCAACGTTTGCCTGGCCTGCCGGCCCTGCCTGAGCTATACAGAGAACCCGCTGCGGAGCAACTTGGCCTGCTCTGAGGCGGATTTTTTCCTGCCCTGGAGCCTGCCGATGGATGCCCAAGCCCTTAAAGCACACGCCTTCAAAGCCCTGCATGAACGTCCGGGGATTTTCGTCATTCCCAATCCGTGGGATGCGGGGTCGGCGAAAATGCTCGCCAGTCTCGGCTATCAGGCCTTGGCAACGACCAGCGCCGGTTATGCGTTTTCCCAGGGCAAGGCCGATGGTGCGTTGAGTCTCGACGAGACCCTGGCCAATGTCCGCGCGATTGTCGCGGCCACTGATTTGCCGGTGGCGGTGGATCTGGAAAACGGCTTTGCCGATGACCCGGCCGAGGCTGCAAAAAGCCTGCTTCGCGCAGCAGAGGCGGGTGCGGTCGGTGGTTCGATCGAAGACGCGACCGGCCGCGCGGTTGCGCCGATCTATTGCTTCGAACACGCGGTGGCACGTATCGAAGCCGCCGTCGCCGCCGTGCGCACACTGCCATTCCCCTTCATCCTGACTGCCCGCGCGGAAAATTATCTGCACGGCAACCCCGATATCAACGACACCATTCGCCGCTTGCAGGCCTTCGCCGAAGCGGGCGCCGATGTGCTTTACGCACCGGGTTTGCGCAACGCCGAAGAAGTGCTGGCAGTGGTGCGCGCAGTGGCGCCGAAACCGGTCAATGTACTGATGTCTGGCGGTTTGAAACTGACCGTGCAGGAACTGCAGGACATGGGCGTGCGCCGGATCAGCACCGGTTCGGCACTGGCCTTGGCAGCGTTCGGCGAATTCTTTCGCGCCGCCGAAGAGATCCAGCAATCCGGCACCTTCGGCTTTACTTCGCAGTCGATGCCGTACGCCAAGGCCAATCAGTTCTTCAAGGGCTAAGCATGGGGCGATGGATTGCGCTTACTGTCCTGCTGATCATCGGCGGCGCCATGATCAGTGTCTGGCGCGGCTGGCTGGACGTGCCACCGCCATGGAATCCGTGGGCACCGCTGGACGTGAAAGCCGCGCCCAATTGGCTGACCGGCTACAAGTTGATGCGTTTGCGCAGTGATCCTCAGCTCTGCGCCCAGGCGTTAAGCAGTTCCGATCTGCGCGTCACACGTCAAGCCGACAGCCTGGGCGCCGAATGCCCGCTGATCGGCGCCCTGCGCGTACAGAGCGGCGAGGCGGCGCTGAGCAGCAGCTTCCTCGCCAGTTGTCCGCTGGCGGTGGCCTACGCGATGTTCGAGCACCATTCGCTGCAACCCGCCGCACAGTCGGTTTACGGTCAGAAAGTCGCGCGCCTCGATCACCTTGGCAGCTTCGCCTGCCGCAATGTCTACAACCGCGAAAGCGGGGCGCTCAGCCGTCATGCCAGCGCTGATGCGCTGGACATTGCCGGTTTTCGGCTGGCCGACGGCCGCAGCATCAGCGTACTCAAGGACTGGCCGAAGCAAAATCAGGATGCGCAGTTTCTGCGTCAGGTGCGCGACGGCGCCTGCGAGGCGTTCAATGTGGTGTTGAGCCCGGATTACAACGCCGCCCACCGCAATCACTTTCATGTCGATGTCGGGCGCTGGAGCGTGTGTCGCTGAGGCTTAAGCGGCGAGGCGCAGGTTCTGCAGAACGATCGGGCGCGCCCAGCCGTTATCGAAGTCCAGCGCTTTCTGTTGCTCGATGATTTCTTCCGGCGGGAACGGCGGGTAAGGCTTTTGCAGCAGGTCCAGATCGAATTCGGCAATCGGCAGGTACAGCGGTTTCTTCTGCGGTGCCGGGCCAGGCTCTGGAACGGGCTGACCATTGTTGATCACCACCGGACGCACCCAACTGCTGTCGAAATCCTGTTGCTCTTGCTGAGCCTTGAGTTCTTCAGGCGGGAACGGTGGGAATGGCTTGTCAAGCAAGTCCATTTCGAACTCGGCGATCGGCAGGAACAGCGGCTCTGGCGGACGCACTTCGGTTTCGACCACGTCGCACTCGCGCTGGCTGATGATGTGCGCGTGCAGCTCGCTGCCGATGGTCGGCTCTTCCGGGCTGTTCAGGTCAACCGGCGGAAATGTACCGCAGGCAGGCACCACTTCACTCGTCTGTTCGGCCATCGCCTGGGCAAAGAAATCCTGCCACAGGTGACTGACGCCGCTCAGTGCTTGAGTGTTGTGACGGCTAAAGTCGCCATGGGGCGAGATGTAGCCAATCGATGTGGGAAGAATGCCTGACATTTTTTTCGGTTGACGCTCAGCTCTGGCAAAATGCGCGTTGAATGAATTATCGGCGGTTTTTGCCGATCCTTGAATTTTTGAGCGTGTTTTCCATGATCGAACAACCCGCGGCCTGCCGCATCCATGTCGAAGCCCTTGGCGCGACGTATGAAGCGCAAGCCGAGCAGTGGGCCGAGCGCCTCGGTCTGCCGCTTGCAGTGGCGGACGGCGAGTTTGCCTTGCAGGTCGGCGAGCAGGGTTTGCAGTTGCAACAGCTCGGCCCGGATGCGCCGGGACCGGTGCGCGTCGACTTCGTTGAGGGCGGCGCGGCGCATCGGCGCCTATATGGCGGCGGCAGCGGGCAGATGATTGCCAAGGCTGTCGGTATCGCCCAAGGCGTGCGCCCGCGCGTGCTGGATGCGACGGCGGGGCTGGGCAAGGACGCGTTCGTGCTGGCCAGTCTCGGTTGCGAAATGAGCCTGATCGAGCGCCAGCCGCTGATTGGCGCGCTGCTGGAAGATGGTCTGGCACGGGCGGCGGAGGATTTCGACGTGGCACCGATCGTGGCGCGGATGAAATTGCTCAAGGGCAACTCCATCGAGGTCATGCAGAACTGGGAAGGCGAGCCGCCACAGGTGATTTATCTCGATCCGATGTTTCCGCACCGTGAGAAGACCGCGCTGGTGAAGAAGGAAATGCGCCTGTTCCGGCCGTTGGTGGGGGATGATCCGGATGCCCCGGCGTTGCTCGAAGCCGCGTTGGCGTTGGCGACGCACCGGGTGGTGGTCAAGCGGCCGCGCAAGGCGCCGTGCATTGAGGGGCCGAAGCCGAGTCATGCGCTGGATGGAAAATCGAGCCGCTATGACATTTATCCGAAGAAAGCGCTCAAGCCTTAAAACAGAGTCGCTCCTATCGCGAGCAGGCTCACTCCTACAATTGATCTGTGGTGCACACAAATCCACTGTAGGAGTGAGCCTGCTCGCGATAGGGCCAGCCCAAACAGCGCAGAAGCTAAGGTTTGTACGCCCGCATAAACAAAGCCACCACTTCCTGAATATGGCTCTCTGCAGCCTCTTCGCTCAACGGCTCCCCACAGCCATACAACAATCGAAAATTCCCCGCGCCCTTGATCAGGCAGAAGAAATGCTCAGCCGCATTGCGCGGCAGATCGATGCTCAGCGCGCCTGTCTCGTGAATGCGCGTCAACAACCGCTCCATGCCCTGCACCATGCGCTGCGGACCCGCCTCGAAGAAGATCAGCGACAGCTTCGGGTCCTGACTGCCCAGCGCCATGATCAAGCGGTGCAAGTTCACCGACTCATCACTGTTGATCAGGTGATGAAAGCCTCGCGCAATGTTCAGCAACACATTTTCCACAGCGATGCCTTCGGGCAATTCGAAGAACAGCGGCGGTAATTGCTCCTCGCACTTGGCCACGACGGCGGCGGAGAACAGCGTCTCCTTGTCGTTGAAATGGCTGTAGACCGTCAGCTTCGACACGCCGGCCTCGCTGGCGACCGCGTCCATGCTGGTGTTGGCGTAGCCATGACTCAGAAAGAGAATTTTCGCCGCGTCGAGGATGGCCTGGCGCTTGGCCAGATCCTTGGGGCGGCCCGGACCGTTTGGAGCTGAAAGATTGTTCGACATTCTTCGCTTTTATTACTGGACTGGTGAGTTTGCTATTAATAACATACCCGCCAGTATAATTATTCCAAGCACCATTAGCGAAAGGTCCGTCACCATGTTCCGCCATGCGTTGTCCCTCGCGTTGCCAGTGAGTCTGGCGTTCCTTTTGTCAGCGTGTGGTCAGGAAGAGGCGACGCAAGTCACCGTGCGACCGGCCATGGTGGTGCAGCCAGAGCCTTCGGCGCAGGCCATGGAAAGTTATCCGGGCGAGGTGCGCGCCCGCTATGAACCCGATCTGGCCTTTCGCATTGGCGGCAAAGTCAGCCGACGACTGGTCGATGAAGGTCAGCGCGTGAAGGCCGATCAGCCACTCGCCGAACTCGATCCGCAAGATGTACGCCTGCAACTGGAAGCCACCCGCGCCCAAGTCGCCGCCGCCGAAGCCAATCTCAATCTGGTGCGCGCCGAGCGTGATCGCTACAAGACCCTGATGGACCGGCAGATGGTCAGCCGCTCGGCTTACGACAATGCGGAGAACCTTTACCGCTCCGGTGAAGCCCGTCTCAAACAAATCAAAGCTGAATTCAACGTTTCGACCAATCAGGCCAGTTACGCGGTGCTGCGTGCGCCGCAGGATGGCGTGGTGGCCAAGCGTTCGGTCGAGGTGGGGCAGGTCGTCGCCGCCGGGCAAACCGTGTTTACCCTCGCCACCGATGGCGAACGCGAAGTGCTGATCAGCCTGCCGGAGCAGAGCTTCGGCCGCTTCAAGGTCGGTCAGCCAGTGACAGTCGAGCTGTGGACGCAACAGAACCAGCGCTTCGCCGGACAGATCCGCGAACTGTCGCCCGCCGCCGATCCACGCTCACGCACCTTTGCTGCACGTATTTCCTTCACCGGCGGCAAAGTCCCGGCTGAACTGGGCCAGAGCGCCCGTGTATTTGTGCAATCGGCCGACAGCGTTTCCCTGTCGGTGCCGCTCTCGGCACTCACCGCCGAAAACGGCGCTACCTACGTCTGGGTCGTCAACGGCAACAACACCTTGAAGAAAACCCCGGTGCGCGTTGGCCCGTTCGGCGAGAAAAGCGTGCCGGTGCTCGAAGGCCTGAACGCCAGCGACTGGGTGGTCGCTGCCGGAGTGCATGTGCTGCTCGAAGGTCAGCAGGTGCGTCCGGTGGATCGCTCCAACCGTGTGGTCAATCTGGCGGACAAGGAGTAAGCCCCGATGCGCTTCAACCTTTCCGAATGGGCGCTGCGTAATCGCCAGATCGTACTGTTCCTGATGCTTTTACTGGCCATCGTCGGTGCGCTGTCCTACACCAAACTTGGCCAGAGTGAGGACCCGCCGTTTACCTTTAAAGCCATGGTCATCCAGACCCGATGGCCGGGGGCGACCGCGCAGGAAGTCTCGCGTCAGGTCACCGAACGCATTGAAAAGAAACTGATGGAAACCGGCGAGTACGAACGCATCGTGTCGTTCTCGCGCCCCGGTGAATCGCAAGTGACGTTCATTGCCCGCGACTCGATGCACTCCAAGGAAATTCCCGACCTCTGGTATCAGGTGCGCAAGAAGGTCAGCGATATTCGCCAGACCTTGCCACCGGATATACAGGGGCCGTTCTTCAATGATGAATTCGGCACCACGTTCGGCAATATCTATGCGCTGACCGGTGACGGTTTCGATTACGCGGTGCTCAAGGATTACGCCGACCGTATCCAGATCCAGCTACAGCGGGTCAAGGATGTCGGCAAGGTCGACCTGCTCGGTTTGCAGGACGAGAAAATCTGGGTCGAACTGTCCAACGTCAAATTGGCGACCCTCGGCCTGCCGCTGTCGGCGGTACAACAAGCGCTGCAAGAGCAGAACGCGGTGTCCACCGCCGGGTTCTTTGAAACCGGTAGCGAGCGCTTGCAGCTACGGGTCTCGGGGAATTTTCAGACAGTCGATGAGATAAAAAACTTCCCGATCCGCGTCGGCGATCGTACGTTCCGCATCTCCGATGTCGCCGATGTGCGTCGCGGTTTCAACGACCCACCGGCGCCGCGCATGCGTTTCATGGGCGAAGATGCGATTGGTCTCGCGGTGGCGATGAAGGATGGCGGCGACATTCTGGTGCTCGGTAAAGCGCTGGAAGGCGAGTTCTCGCGCATCCAGAAAAACCTTCCGGCCGGCATGCAATTGCGCAAGGTTTCTGACCAGCCGGCGGCGGTGAAAACCGGGGTCGGCGAGTTCGTCCAGGTGCTGGTCGAGGCGCTGGCGATTGTCTTGCTGGTGAGCTTCTTCTCCCTCGGCGTGCGCACCGGCATGGTCGTGGCACTGACCATTCCATTGGTGCTGGCGATGACCTTCGCCTGCATGTATTACCTCGGCATCGGCCTGCACAAGATCTCCCTTGGCGCATTGGTGTTGGCGCTGGGCTTGTTGGTGGACGACGCGATCATCGCCGTAGAAATGATGGCGATTAAAATGGAGCAGGGCTTCGATCGCATCCGTGCAGCGAGCTACGCCTGGACCAGCACCGCGTTCCCGATGCTCACCGGTACGTTGATCACCGCCGCCGGGTTTCTGCCGATTGCCACCGCGCAGTCCGGTACCGGCGAGTACACCCGCTCGATCTTTCAAGTGGTGACCATTGCGTTGCTCGCGTCCTGGGTGGCGGCGGTGGTGTTCGTGCCGTATCTGGGGGAAAAACTCCTGCCGGATCTGGCGAAAATTCATGCAGCCAAACATGGCACGGGTGACGGTCAGCCGGATCCGTATGGCACGCCGTTTTATCAGCGGGTTCGGCGCTTGGTGGAGTGGTGCGTGGCGCATCGCAAGACCGTGATCGTGCTGACGGTGGGGCTGTTTATTGCCTCGGTGATGTTGTTCCGTTTCGTCCCGCAGCAGTTTTTCCCGGCCTCCAATCGGCTGGAGTTGATGGTTGATCTGAAACTGGCTGAAGGCGCGTCGCTGGCTAATACCACTGGTGAGGTGAAACGACTGGAGGCGATGCTCAAGGATCACGCCGGCATCGATAATTACGTGGCGTACGTTGGCACCGGTTCGCCGCGTTTCTATCTGCCGCTGGATCAGCAATTGCCGGCGGCCAGCTTCGCGCAGTTTGTGGTCTTGGCGAAAACCATCGAGGAGCGGGAAGCGCTGCGCACGTGGTTGATTGAAACGCTTAACGAGCAGTTTCCGACATTGCGTTCGCGGGTCACACGTCTGGAAAACGGTCCGCCGGTTGGCTATCCGGTGCAGTTCCGCGTCACCGGCGAACACATCGAAGAGGTCCGCGCGTTGGCGCGCAAAGTGGCGGCCAAGGTTCGCGAGAATCCGCATGTGGTCAACGTGCATCTGGATTGGGAAGAACCGAGCAAGGTTGTTTATCTGAATATCGATCAGGATCGTGCTCGGGCGCTGGGTGTGAGCACAGCCAATCTGGCGAAATTCCTGCAGAGTTCGTTGACCGGGTCGAGTGTCAGTCAGTACCGCGAAGACAATGAGTTGATCGAGATTCTGCTGCGCGGCACGGTGCATGAGCGCACTGAGTTGTCGTTGTTGCCGAGTCTGGCGGTGCCGACGGATAACGGCCGCAGTGTGGCGTTGTCGCAGATTGCCACGCTGGAATACGGCTTTGAGGAGGGGATTATCTGGCATCGCAATCGGCTGCCGAACGTGACCGTGCGCGCCGATATTTATGGCAAGGAGCAGCCGGCGACGTTGGTCAAGCAGATCATGCCGACGCTGGATTCGATTCGTGCCGAGTTGCCGGATGGTTATCTGTTGGATGTTGGCGGCACGGTGGAGGATTCCGAGCGTGGGCAGAAGTCGGTGAATGCCGGGGTGCCGATGTTCATCGTCGTGGTGCTGACGTTGCTGATGGTGCAGTTGCGCAGTTTTTCGCGTACGGCGATGGTGTTTTTGACGGCGCCTTTGGGGTTGATCGGGGTGACGTTGTTCTTGATGGTGTTCCGTCAGCCGTTCGGGTTTGTGGCGATGTTGGGCACGATTGCGCTGTCAGGGATGATCATGCGTAATTCGGTGATTCTGGTGGATCAGATTGAACAGGATATTGCTTCGGGGCTTAAGCCTTGGCAGGCGATTATCGAGGCTACGGTTCGACGCTTCAGGCCGATTGTGTTGACGGCTTTGGCGGCGGTGCTGGCGATGATTCCGTTGTCGCGCAGTGTGTTTTTTGGGCCGATGGCGGTGGCGATCATGGGTGGGTTGATTGTTGCGACTGCGTTGACGCTGTTGTTTTTGCCGGCGTTGTATGCGGCTTGGTTCCGGGTGTGTAGGGACGCTTGATTGTTTTGTGACGTGGCGGCCTTCGGGCCGACCATGTTCTTGGGGTTTTGGGTGCATATCCGTTTCCGCGGGTGCTGCGGCTGGCGGTTTCGCCCTTACGGCGAGTCACCTTTTCCAAACGCCCCAAAGGAACCAAAGGTCTGCGCCCTGACGTTCGGCCCACTCGCTGGGGCTCGGGGTTCCTTCGCTCCGGGATCGATCCGGGGGCATCGCCTACGGTTTGCTTCGCTGCACCTCCTTTCGATGTGTTCGACTTCGTCGAACGGTCGCTGCGCTCCCACCCCCGGATCAATCCCTCCACTCAGCCTGCCGACGGGCCTTCAGATCAAAAGCTGTACGCGAGCTAACGCTCATTGTGTTGAGTGGTGAGGAGCAGAAGCGATTTGCTCTGGCTCTTCTGTGGGAGCGAGCCTGCTCGCGAAGGCGGCCTGACAGCCGACCAGTCTCTAGCTGACTATCCAAACCCCGCTCTGCCTCCGCCACTTCCTACATTTTTTTCAGAAACCTCCGATATTGAACCTGGGTGCCGCGAGTGCTGTACTCAAGCCTCTGCTTTTCCAGAGTCCTTGAGCCCGCCTTGATGAAAAAGCCTCCACCCTTGAAGGGCCGATCCGACCCGGTGTTTGATTTGTTGGTGCACCCGCCCCACAAGCATCGTCTGGCGGACTATCTTGCGCTGCTCAAGCCGCTCGATGATCAAGGTCGTTATCTGCCATTTGAAGCGTTGCGTTATCGCTGGGCGGCGGGGCTGGATGCCAGACTGTGCTGGGCGTTGGTCAAGAAGGCGCGGGCGGCCCAGTACATTAACCTTCTGCCACTGGGCGAGCCGGTGCAGTGGGGCAAGTATCTGTTCACGCCGCTGGCACAGAAAACCATCTCCATCGTGGATCGGCAGGCCAGTACGGCTGCGCTGGAGTACATGACCAGCCAGATTGGCGAACGGGCGCATTTCAGTTATCTGCTCAATGACTTGATCGAAGACGAGGCCATCGCCAGTAGCCAGTTGGAGGGTGCGGCGACGACCACGCGCGTGGCCAAGGACATGCTCAAACAGCAGCGCCAGCCTCGTACTCCGGATGAACGCATGGTGATGGGTAATTACCGGATGATGAATTATGCCTGGGAGAGACGTTACGAACCCATGAGCGTGGAGTTGATTGCGGCGATTCATCGGGTGGGGGTCGAGGGCATCGATGACGAGCAGTATTCACCTGGGGTATTCAGGACCAATGACGAGGTGGTCGTCCAGGACGGGGCGGGCAATACGGTGCACCGGCCGCCACCTGCAGCAGGATTGGCGTCGCGGCTTGAGCGACTGTCGCACTGGATCAACCTGCCCGACGGCTCACCACTGGATAACCACTATCTGCATCCGCTGATCAAGGCGATCACGCTGCACTTTGCCTTGGGCTACGAGCATCCCTTTCGCGACGGCAACGGGCGGGTCGCCAGGGCGTTGTTTTACTGGTTCATGTTCAAGAACGAATTTGCGGCGTTTCGCTACATAGCGATCAGTTTGTTACTGCGTAATGCGCCGGTGAAATATGGACGCTCATACCTGCACACCGAGGCGGATGAGCTGGATCTGACGTACTTCATCGAATTCCAGTGTTCGGTGATCCAGCGAGCGGTGCTCGGGTTTACCGATGTTTACCGCAAGAGCGTGGCCTACACCGAAGAATTCGAGCGCAGGCTGAAGAATTGCGGCTTCTTTGATCAACTCACGGAAAAACAACGCGCGTTGTACGAGGTGGCCAAAAACGGAGTGGCGAAGGAGTTCACCGCGAGCAATGTGGCTGAGAATTTTGCTTGCTCGTATAGCGAGGCGGCGTCGGCACTAGACGGATTAGACGAGTTAGGAGTTTTTGAACGGAGGAAGATGGGGCGGGAGTGGGTGTTCTTTTTACGTAATCCTGTAGGTGGATGGAAGCACGGGAGCGAATTCCTTCGCCCCCATGTTGTGACAGCTTAAAGCGTGCCGAACACCTTCTTCGCCAGACTGGTCGCCGCAGCAGCCGGGTTCTGGCGGATGGTTTCTTCCTGTTTGCCGATCATCTCGAACAGCCCATTCAGCGCTTGCTCGGTCACGTAGTTTTCAACGTTGGCGCTCTTCGCATCGACAACGCCAAACGCAGCGGCCTGGCCCGCGAACGAGTTGTACTTCTGCGCCACGCCAACCTTGTCGGTCGCTTGCTTGACGATCGGCAGGAACTTGGCGCGGATCTGTTCGCGGCTGGATTTGTCGAGGTATTGCGTGGCCGAATCCTTGCCGCCGCTGAGGATGCCTTTGGCGTCTTCCACGCTCATTTTTTTCACGGCGTCGACGAGGATTGGCTGGGCCTGGGTCACGGCGCTTTCCGCAGCCTTGTTCATCGCGGTTTCCAGTTCTTCAACCTGAGCGCCCATGCCGAAGGCTTTCATCTTGCTCGCGGCTTTGCCGAGTTTGCCCGGCAGTTCGATCTTCACCTCAGGGTTGTTGCTGAAACCGCCGGGTGTGCCGAGTTGTTTGACGGCGATTTGCGCGCCTTGGGTCAGGGCATCCTTGAGGCCGCCGGTGGCGTCTTTTTGCGACAGGTCACTGAGCGACAGAGCCATGGCGCTGGCGGAGATCATCAGGCCTGCGCACAGGCCGGCGAAGCGAAGGGTAGGGCGGAACATGGCGGCTTCCTTGTTGCGGAAAAGGGCTGCGGAAAATGAATTAACGAACGGCGTCGACGCGGATTTTCAGCGGCTGCGGGTCGTTGCCGTCGAGTTGCACGGCGTGGTTTTCGGTGGTGATGAACATCAGTTCGCCGTTAACTTCAATGCGCGCGCTGACCGAGTAACGGTGGCCCGGTTTGACTTGGGCCGGATCGTAGCTCAAGTGGAAGGGCAGCGGCACCTGGCCTTTGATCGGGCCTTTTTGCTCGTCCAGCACGACGGCCGGCGCATCGGCCAGCGAGACGTCTTGCAGGCTGACGCTGAGGGTCGCACTAGGTGGCAGGGCGATGCGCTGCAGGTAGAACACTTCACCGTCGAGGCCGACCTTGCCGGCGGGACTGGTCGATTGGCAGGCGCTCAACAGTGTGGCGGCGGCGAGGGTTAGTAGTTTTTTCATGGTGCATCTCCTTTGAATATGGGAGCGACGGTGCGACGATTCGACCTGCTCGCGAAAGCGGTATTTCAGTCACTGAGATGTCGACTGACACTCTACCTTCGCGAACAAGCTCGCTCCCACCCGGTTTGCATCAGGTCTCGGGTTGAGCGACGACCTGATCTGCAGCATCTTCACTGCGATGCAGCGCAACCTGGCGGATCGACAGGCGAATCTCCGCCGGCAATACGCGTTTGGCTGCACCTTCGGCGAGTTCGCCGAGCAGCTCGTGATAACTCAGTTTGCCGGCCTCGTCGCGGCGCAGCACGTCGAGGTCGAGCATCGTCTGGATGAAGTGGCGGAACAGGCTCTTGTCGAAGAACTCCGGCGCATTCAGACCGTGGAGGATCGACAGGCGTTGAGCCATGACGGTGCAGAGGTCTTCCAGTTCTTCGGCGCTGATGCTGTTCTGGCCGCTGTTGAGCAGCAAGGACACGGTCATGTAGAAACGCTGCAAGGTCTGGGCGATGCTCTTCGACAGCAGCGTCAGCAGGACGAAATGCCGCGAACTTGGCGCTGGACGCAGATAAACATCCTTCTCGAAACGCAGCAGGCCTTGCTCGACGAATGCTTCGAGCCACTGATCAACCACACCGTCCAGTTCGTCCAGCGTCCAGCGAATGAACAGTTCCGATTGCAGGTACGGATACAGCGCGCGGGTGTAGCGCAGGATCTGTTCGCGGCTCATGCGCGAAGCGCTCTGGAAGAAGCTCGCCAGCAGCGCCGGCAGGGCGAAGATGTGCAGCACATTGTTGCGGTAGTAGGTCATCAGGACGGCGTTCTGCTCGTCCAGATAGAGAATCTTGCCCAGCGCATCGTTCTGCTCGGCGAGCAGGTCCATGTCCTTCACATGCTCGATCAGCGCGCGGCCGTCGCCTTCTGGCAGCGTGGTGTGCGGCGAATAGGGAACCTTGCGCAGCAGCGCCAGGTACAGATCCAGCACCCGTGCCATGGCGCGATCATCCAGCGCCAGACGCGTGGTCGAGAGCAGCGCCAGCGCCACCAGGTTGACCGGGTTGATCGCCGCCGCTTCGTTCAGATGCTGCGCGACTTTCTCGCCGAGACGATTGGTGGTTTCGTTGAGCCACGCCGGTTTGTACTGCGGGCCGAGTTCCTGCTGGCGCCAGTCCGGTTGTTCGGCGTCGAGGAATTCCGCCAGTTTGATCGGCTCACCGAAGTTGACGGCGACCTGACCGAAACGCTGCTTGAGCGCACCGATGACTTTGAAAATGTCGAAGATCGATTCTTTCTTCTTGCTCGCGCCGCGTAGTTCGCCGAGGTAAGTACGCCCCTCCAGCACGCGTTCGTAACCGATGTACACCGGCACAAACACGATCGGCATCCGCGACGAACGCAGGAAGCTGCGCATCGTAATGGCGAGCATGCCGGTTTTCGGTTGCAGCATGCGCCCGGTGCGCGAACGGCCGCCCTCGACGAAGTACTCGACCGGGAAACCTTTGGTGAACAGGGTGTGCAGGTATTCGTTGAACACCGAGGTGTACAGCGGATTGCCCTTGAACGTGCGGCGCATGAAGAATGCACCGCCACGGCGCAGCAGGCTGCCGATCACCGGCATGTTCAGGTTGATCCCGGCGGCGATGTGCGGCGGGGTCAGTCCGTTGCGGAACAGCAAATACGACAGCAGCAGGTAGTCGATGTGGCTGCGGTGGCACGGCACGTAGATCACTTCGTGACCCTGGGCGACCTTCTGCACGCCTTCGATGTGGTTGACCTTGATGCCGTCGTAGATCTTGTTCCAGAACCAGCTCAGCACCACTTCCAGAAAGCGGATCGCGGTGTAGGTGTAGTCCGAGGCGATCTCGTTGCCGTAGCGCAAGGCCTGAGCCTTGGCCTTCTCCGGGGAGATGTTTTCGCGCTCGGCTTCGTCGAGGATCGCTTGTTTGACCAATGGCTGGTTGAGCAAGCCTTTGACCAGATTTCGGCGGTGGGAAATGTCCGGGCCAATGACCGCTGCTTTCAGATTGCGGAAGTGCACGCGGAGGATGCGCTGGGCCATACGCACGGTGCGTTCGTGGCCCTTGTTGTGCTCGATAAGCTCGCGCAGGTGAATCGGCGCGGAGAACTGCACGCGGGTTTTGCGCCCGAGAACAATGATGCTAAGCAAGCGACGCAAACGTCCGGTGACCGCCCAGCTGTCGGCAAACAGCAGTTTCCAGGGACTGTTTT
Source organism: Pseudomonas sp. MC6 (assembly GCF_054790575.1). NCBI lineage: Bacteria > Pseudomonadati > Pseudomonadota > Gammaproteobacteria > Pseudomonadales > Pseudomonadaceae > Pseudomonas > Pseudomonas sp. MC6. The sequence continues at coordinate 3,770,163 of NZ_CP186504.1, read as the reverse complement.
CGCTGTCCGGCGACTGGCCCCAGAACACGCTGACCGGGATGACTTGTGCATCCTCGGCGGCGTTTTGCGTGAGGGCGCTGACCAAGCGGGTCAGGGTCGGCGGCGCACCGCGCTTGTCCTGGCGACCGAGCCAGTCCGGATCCGGCGTCAGGTAGAAGAACGCCGCCGGTTCGATCAGCGAACCCACCGACACCGGCAGTACCGGACGCGGCAGACCGGCCTTGGTGCACTCGGTGTCGAGCACTGCCAGATCGGTCAGCGAAGGGTTTTGCAGGACGTAGAACACCGGACGACTGCGGTCGAGGTTGAGGGTGAACGACGACTGGTTGATCGTCTCCGAGCGAACCCAGAGGTACAACAGTCGGCGCAAGGTGCCAAACACAAGACGGCGAAACGGGGAACGGGTCATACGGCTTCTGCGTGAGTGAATAAAACCGAGCAGATGCTCGGGCGGTCGATAGTGTGCCGGATTCGCTGAAAATCGGCAAAAAAGCGGCGAAGTAATCTCCTGTTGAGTCTTTTTGCGCCTGTCATATACTCGGCGGTCTGTCGCCGAGGCCCTTTTATGGACGTCGGACGCAGGCTGACGTTCCGCAAAGGCTTTCCTGCGAAAAGCCTGTCCAATAATAAAAAAGGAGTATGAACAGATGGCAACACGTGAAACCGGCAACGTGAAGTGGTTCAACGACGCCAAAGGCTACGGCTTTATCCAGCGCGAAGACGGGGTGGACGTGTTCGTGCACTACCGCGCGATTCGTGGCGAAGGGCATCGGTCGCTGACCGAAGGCCAGCAGGTTGAATACGCAGTGATTACTGGCGAGAAGGGTTTGCAGGCGGAAGACGTTGTAGGCCTGTAAGTCGCTGAAAACCACTGTGGGAGCGAGCCTGCTCGCGAATGCGTAGTGTCAGTCGATATGAATGGTGACTGATACACCGCATTCGCGAGCAGGCTCGCTCCCACATGGGATCTGCGTTGCCTGTTGTTAAGCGGTTTTCCAGGTGATTTCTTCTTCACCGTCTTCGCTGATGCGCATCCAGCGATCCGCCGTCTCCTCACCTTCCTCTTCAACCCACGTGCCCGGGGCGCAACGCACTTCCACGTTCAGCGCGGCAAATGCTGCACGCGCGCAGGCGATGTCGTCGTCCCATGGGGTCTGGTCGCTTTCCAGGTACAGGCTGTTCCACTTGCCCACGGCTTTCGGCAGCCAGGTCACCGGCACGTTGCCGGCCTTGCACTTGTAAGTCTGGCCTTTCTGTACCCAGTCGCTGCACGGGCCCAACGCGGCGCCCAGCCAGGCCGAAATGGCCTTGTGGTCGACGTCGGCGTCTTTCAGGTAAATCTCGATGTCCGGTTGGCGCATGGATGTCCTCACTGCGGGTCTGAAAAATCCATTCGCGGATTTAGCCGGCCCCGGGCATTTGCCCGAGACCAAAAGTTATTGAAGAACGAAATAATCGTAGCGCATCGACACGGTGGTCTCGAACGGCTCGGCCTGCTCGATCACCGCCGCACGACGCTCGGCACTGGCGCGCCAGCCGTGGGGCGTCATCGCCAACAGGTTGGCGCGATCCTCGGGCTTGGTCAGGGTCAGCTTGAATTCCAGGGTTTCACTGTGCGCCAGCGCCATGCCTTCCGGCACCAGGGCCAGGTGCTTGTCGTCGGTGTATTCGCGCACTTCGTCGTACAGGCGTTCGCGCAGTTCCATTAGATGGCCGCTGGTCGGGCCGACTTTCATCAGGCCACCGCCCACACTGAGAAGGCGCTTGGCTTCTTCCCAATCCAAAGGACTGAAAACGCTGGCGAGGAACTGGCAACTGCCCGACGCCAACGGCACACGGGCCATGCTGGCGATCAACCAGCTAATCGCCGGGTTACGTTTGCACGCGCGTTTGACCGCCTCGCGGGAAATGTCCAGCGCGTAGCCATCGGCGTTCGGCAAGGCCTCGGCGATCTGCGCGGTGTAATAACCCTCGCCACAACCGATGTCGACCCAGCGATCCGGCGCATAACTTGCCGCCAGTTCGGCCAGTCGCTTGGCTACTGGCGCGTAATGGCCAGCGTTCAAGAAGTCGCGACGCGCCTCGACCATGGCTTGGTTGTCGCCAGGGTCGCGGCTGTTCTTGTGCTGCACCGGCAGCAGGTTCAGATAACCCTGCCGCGCACGGTCGAAGCGATGGCCTGCCGGGCAGACCACGCCGTTGTCCACTGTGTTCAGCGGTTCACTGCAAATGGGGCAAGCCAGCATCAGGCGAGCAACTTGATCATTGTCTGGTAGTAGATCTCGGTCAGTACGTCGAGATCCGCCGCCAGCACGCGCTCGTTGACCTGGTGAATGGTCGCGTTGACCGGGCCCAGTTCAACAACCTGCGTGCCCATGGTCGCGATGAAACGGCCATCGGAGGTGCCGCCGCTGGTCGACGCTTTGGTCTCGCGACCGGTGATGTCCTTGATGCTCGCCGACACCGCGTCGAGCAGCGCGCCCGGTTCGGTGAGGAACGGCAGGCCGGACAGCGCCCAGTCGATGTGCCAGTCCAGATCGTGCTTGTCGAGAATGTCGGCCACGCGTTTCTGCAGGCCTTCGACGGTCGATTCGGTGGAGAAACGGAAGTTGAACACCGCCACCAGATCACCCGGAATCACGTTGGTCGCGCCGGTGCCGGAGTTGACGTTGGAAATCTGGAAACTGGTCGGCGGGAAGAAATCGTTACCGTGATCCCAGTGCTCGGCGGCCAGTTCGGCCAGCGCCGGAGCGGCGAGGTGGATCGGGTTCTTCGCCAGATGCGGGTAAGCGACGTGACCCTGAATGCCTTTGACCGTGAGCTTGGCGCCCAGCGAGCCACGACGGCCGTTTTTCACCACGTCGCCAACCAGGGTGGTGCTCGACGGTTCGCCGACGATGCACCAGTCCAGACGCTCATTACGCGCGGCCAAACGCTCGACCACTGCTTTGGTGCCATGGTGCGCCGGGCCTTCTTCGTCGCTGGTGATCAGGAACGCGACCTTGCCTTTGTGGTTCGGGTAATCGGTGACGAAACGCTCGGCGGCGACGGTCATCGACGCCAGGCTGCCTTTCATGTCCGCCGCGCCACGGCCGCAGAGCATGCCGTGTTCATCGATCAGCGCGTTGAACGGGTCGATCTGCCACGCGGTGACCGGGCCGGTCGGGACCACGTCGGTGTGGCCGGCGAAGCACAGCACCGGGCCGTCGTTGTCGCCGTGGGTCGCCCAGAAGTTATCCACATCTTCGATGCGCATCGGCTCGAGGCTGAAACCGGCATCGCCCAGGCGCTGCATCATCTGCTTCTGGCAATCGGCGTCGACCGGCGTCACGGAAGGACGGCGGATCAGGTCGATGGCGAGTTGGAGGGTCGGCGAAAGGTCGGCGTGGGCCGTCATGGAAAACTCCGAAGATCATGAATGTGGGCGCGGATTAACTGTAGGAGTGAGCCTGCTCGCGATAGCGGTGTGTCAGTCAACGTAACTATTGATTGTTACACCGCTATCGCGAGCAGGCTCACTCCTACAGGAATTGGGTTCGGCCAATGAGCCGAACGCCGCCAAGCCCCGCAAAATGGCGGTTATCTTAAAGCAAAACGGCGACCATTGGCCGCCGTTTAGTGCATCGATGAGGATTTAGACGACCGGCGCCGGCTCAGGCTTGGCCGCAGGTTTCGGCAACGACGACAGGAACGCCATGATCAGCGCCGCCAGATACGGCAGCGACTGCACCAGCAACATCACCACCCAGAAACGCATGTCGTTGCTCGGCATGCCGTTGACCAGAAAGATCCCCAGCGCCGCGCCCCACAACAGCAGCATGATGAACAGCTCTTCCCGCGCTTCGGAAATCGCCACCCAGAAGCCGTGGTTGTCAGCGTTTTTTGGCGTACGGAAGAACGGAATGCTGCTGGTGAAGAAGCCGTACAGCACCGCTTTGGCGATGGTGTGCGACAACGCCAGCCCGGCCAGCGCCGCGCAGAAGGCATCTTTCAGGTTCACGCCGACGGCGCGACGGTAGAGGAAGATGATCTTGCCGACCTTGAACACGAACAACGCCAACGGCGGAATTGCGAAGATCAGCAGCGGCGGATCGACCCGTTGCGGCACGATAATCATCGCCGCCGACCACAACAGCGCGCCGACGGTGAAGAAGATGTTCATGCCGTCCGCGACCCACGGCAACCAGCCCGCGAGGAAGTGATAGCGCTGGCCACGGGTCAGCTCGGTGTCCTTGCCGCGCAACAGGCTGCCGGTGTGGCGTTTGATGATCTGAATTGCACCGTAAGCCCAGCGGAAACGCTGTTTCTTGAAGTCGATAAACGTATCCGGCATCAGGCCCTTGCCGTAGCTGTCGTGGTAATACGCCGCCGACAGGCCTTTTTCGAACACGCGCAGACCGAGTTCGGCGTCTTCGCAGATGCACCAGTCAGCCCAACCCAACTCTTCCAGCACCGAGCGACGGGTCATGGTCATGGTGCCGTGCTGGATGATCGCGTCACGGTCGTTACGAGTGACCATGCCGATGTGGAAGAAGCCTTTGTATTCGGCGTAGCAGAGCTTTTTGAAGGTGCTTTCGTTCTGATCGCGATAATCCTGCGGCGATTGCACCACAGCGATTTTCGGATCGGCGAAGTGCGGCACCATGTGCTTGAGCCAGTTCGGGTGCACGCAGTAATCGGAGTCGATCACGGCGATCACTTCGGCATCCTTGGCGGTGTGCGGAATCAGGTAGTTCAGCGCACCGCCCTTGAAACCGGCCAGCGGCGAGACGTGGAAGAACTTGAAGCGCGGACCGAGGGTTTCGCAGTAGTCGCGTACCGGCTCCCATACCGCCGGATCCTTGGTGTTGTTGTCGATGATCAGGACTTCGTAGTCCGGATAATCCAGCGCTGCCAGTGCGTCGAGGGTCTGTTTGACCATCTCCGGCGGCTCGTTGTAGCACGGCACGTGAATCGAGACTTTCGGGCGATAGCTGGAGTCGCCCTCGACCGGCAGGAACTCGCGCCGACGCTTGTGAATCCACACCGCTTCGGCCAGCTCATGCGCCTCCGTCAGCAAGACGATAAACACCCCAAGCGCACCCAGCGCCAAGAGGAAGCCCACCGTCAAACTGAACCACGTGCTGTATTGCAGGCTGTAGTCGTAACCGATCCACACCAGCACCGAACCGCAAAGGAAGGCGATAAAGGTCAGGAAGATCCGCCCACGCTGACGCAGCGCCGAGCCGTCGATCATCAGCAGGGTCAGCGACAACAGCGCCAGCACCACCGAACCGATCGCCAGTACGCGCCATTGCGGGATCGCGACCACCGGGCCTTCAAAGTTGAATTTCTGCTGACGCGCAGCGTTGAACACGCCCCAGTACGCGCCGACCGAGCCTTCGTCGCTGGCCTTCCACGGCTGGTCAAACGCCTCGATCACGAAGTAGTTGAAGCCTTGGCGGTTGAGCTTGTTGACCAGTGTGCGCAGGTAGATCGCCTGATCCGCCGGCGACGCATCGGCGCCACCGCGCATGCGGCCGTTGCTCGGCCAGCCGACCTCGGAGAGCAGCAGCGGCTTTTTCGGGAACATTTTTTTCAGATCGCGAGCACGGTCGAAAACGAACTGGCCAGCCTTGTCGACCGGAATGAACTCCCAGTACGGCAGAACGTGCGCAGCGATCAGATCGACGTGCTTGGCCAGCTCTGGATGTTCTTCCCAGACGTGCCATTGCTCCGACGTGGTCACCGGTACCTTCACCGCTGCGCGCACGCGATCGAGCAGCACGCTGAGTTGTTCGGCGGTGATTTCCTTGCGGAAGATCGCTTCGTTACCGACCACCACGCGCACCACACTGCGCGAGGTATTGGCCAGTTCGATGGCGCGCTGGATTTCCCGTTCGTTGCGCTCCTGATCGGGGCTGATCCAGATCCCCAGCGTCACACGCAGGCCGAATTCTTCGGCCAGTTTCGGGATGTCTTGCAGCGAACCGTCGACCGAGTAGATGCGGATGTTGTCCGTCAACTTGCTCATGATCTCCAGGTCGCGGCGCATCTCGTCGTCAGTCGGGTACTGATCCTTTTGCGGATATTGTCCCTGCTGGAACGGCGAATAGGAGAAACCGGAGATCTGCTCCGGCCAGTTCGGCGCGGAAACCGGGCGATTGATCAGCGCCCAGAAACCGGTGAACAGGGCGGCGATTGCCAGAACCACCACCAGGTTGAGTCCAAATTTACGCGATGACATAGCTATTTCGGGTTCCAAAGGCTGTGGAACGAAGGATCGGTCGGCTAGACGCCCGAGGGGCGCGCATCCTACACCGGCAGTTCGCAAGTCGTACATCAGACAGGGAAATGCCCGACATTGGGCAGCCGACTTTGACTTAAGTTCTTACACTTGTAGCTGATGTTTAGAACTTGTCGCCGCGTAGCCCTATAATGCGCGCCGGTTTTTGGGGTAATGGTCATGAGTACAGAAGATCCGCGGTTTGCAGGCATCGCCCGTTTGTATGGCATTGAAGGTCTGGAACGCCTGCGCGCGGCCCATGTGGCGATCGTCGGCGTCGGTGGCGTCGGTTCCTGGGCGGCGGAAGCTGTGGCCCGTTGTGGCGTCGGCGAGATTTCGCTGTTCGATCTCGATGACGTCTGCGTCAGCAACGCCAACCGCCAGTTGCATGCGCTCGACAGCACCGTCGGCAAACCCAAGGTCGAGGTGATGGCCGAGCGTCTGCGCGGGATCAACCCGGATTGCACGGTGCACGCGGTGGCGGATTTCGTCACCCGCGAGACCATGGCCGAATACATCACGGCGAACATCGACTGCGTAATCGACTGCATCGACGCGGTCAACGCCAAGGCTGCGCTGATCGCCTGGTGCAAGCGCCGCAAGATCCAGATCATCACCACGGGCGGTGCGGGCGGGCAAATTGATCCGACGTTGATTCAGGTGTGCGATCTCAACCGCACGTTCAACGACCCATTGGCGTCGAAAGTGCGTTCGACGTTGCGTCGTGATTATGGTTTTTCGCGCACCGTGACCCGTCATTACAGCGTGCCGTGTGTGTTTTCCACCGAGCAACTGCGCTATCCGAAGCCGGATGGCAGCATTTGTTTGCAGAAGAGTTTTGTCGGTGACGGTGTGAAACTGGACTGCGCGGGTGGGTTTGGTGCGGTGATGATGGTTACGGCGACGTTTGGGATGGTCGCGGCGACCAAGGCTGTGGACAAGATTGTCGCCGGTGTTCGGCGCCCGGCGGATCGCATTAAGCCTGAGGTTTGATCGGTGAGGCTGATTGCCTCTTCGCGAGCAGGCTCGCTCCCACATTGAAATGCATTCCCCTGTGGGAGCGAGCCTGCTCGCGAAAGCGATTAACCGGCCAACTCATTCATCCGCTGGAGCACGGCATTAAGGCCATTACTGCGCGATGGCGATAGTTGTCGCGAAAGCCCTAGCTGATTAAACCAGTCCGGCAAATCAACCTGCTGCAATTCAGCGCCCGACAAGCCGTTGACCCGCAAAAGCAACAACGCCACCAACCCGCGAATCATCCGCGCATCGCTACTCGCCGCGAACTGCCAATGACCGTCGCGCAACGAACCCACCAGCCACACCTGACTCTCACAGCCATGCACCCGGTTAGCCTCGCACTTGTCGGCGTCACTTAGTGGCGGCGAGCGGTCACCAAACTGCATCAACAATCGCGCCCGCTGTTCCCAGCCCGCCGCGCTCTGAAAAGTCTGCAACGCCTCTGCCGCTTCGACCGGCAAACTCATCGCAACAACTCCAGCGCCTGATCCAGTGCTTCAAAAAAGCGCTCCAAATCTTCCGAATCGTTGTACAGCGCCAGCGACACCCGAATCGCTCCGGCCAACTCGAAGCTTTTCAACAGCGGCATCGCGCAGTGATGGCCGGCGCGCACGGCAATCCCTTGCTCGGTCAGCAAGTGCGCCAGATCAGCGTTATGCACACCCTCGACGACAAAACTCGCCAACGCCAATTGCGGCTTGCCGAGCAATCGAATGCCGTTACGCGCTGCGAGGCCGCGCAGCAAATAGTCATGCAACGCCGCTTCATGGGCCGACACCGCGTCCTGATCCAGCCCGGCCAGATAATCGAGCGTCGCGCCCAAGCCGATCACACTGGCAATCGGCGGTGTACCCGCCTCGAAACCCAGCGGAGCAGGGCGGAAACGCGAGTCGTGATAGTTGGCTTCCAGCACCATTTCGCCGCCAAACTGCCAAGGCTTCAATTGCTCAAGCGCAGCGTTGCGCCCGAACAGCACGCCGAGACCATCAGGCCCATAGAGCTTGTGGCTGGAAAACACATAAAAGTCGCAACCCAGCGCCTGCACATCATGCCGGCCGTGAACCACGCCTTGCGCGCCATCGACCACGGTCAGTGCGTTTTGCGCCTTGGCCATGCCCAGCAATGCCGGCAATGGCTGCCACGCACCGAGCACGTTGGACAACTGACTGACCGCCAGCAACCGCGTGCGCGGGCCGATCAAATGCACAGCGGCAGCGAGGTCGATCAGGCCGTCAGCGTCCAGCGGCAGAATAACCAGCTTCAGGTTGCGCCGTTGCGCCAGTTGCTGCCACGGCAGCAGGTTGGCGTGATGCTCCAGGGCGCTGATGACAATTTCATCGCCCGGGTGGAAAAGATGTTCCAGGCCATAGGCCAAAAGATTCAGCGCACTGGTGGCACCGTGGGTAAAGATGATCTGCCCGCTGTCACCGGCATTCAGCCACTGGGCAACCTTGAGCCGACTGTCCTCGAACGCCTGCGTCGCGTGAGCCCCGGGCAGGTGTTGCGCACGGTGCACATTGGCTGCGCCGTTGGCGTAGTAATGCGTCAGTGCGTCGAGCAGGGCTTGGGGTTTTTGCGTGGTGGCGGCGTTGTCCAGATAGGTCTGGTCTTGCCGTTGCAGAGCGGCGATGGCCGGGAAATCGGCACGCCAGGGGGAGGGAATCATCACGGTCTTTAGCCCTGGTGAAGAGGGGCGGGATGTACGCCAAATCCTGTAGGAGTGAGCCTGCTCGCGATGGCGTCCGTGAGGGCGCTAAAAGCATCGCGAGCAGGCTCACTCCTACAATGGATTATCCAAGCACTTAGTTGTGAGCGTGCAGCGCTTCGTTCAGTTCGATCGCCGATTTGTGGGTTTTGCATTCCACCGCACCGGTTTCCGAATTGCGACGGAACAGCAGGTCAGTCTGACCGGCCAGCTCACGCGCCTTCACGACTTTAACCAGGTTGTTGTTTTCGTCCAGCAGCGCAACCTTGGTACCGGCGGTCACGTACAGGCCCGACTCAACGGTGTTGCGGTCGCCCAACGGAATACCGATACCGGCGTTCGCGCCGATCAGGCAGCCTTCGCCGACCTTGATGACGATGTTGCCGCCGCCCGACAGGGTGCCCATGGTCGAGCAACCGCCGCCCAGGTCGGAACCCTTGCCGACGAATACGCCAGCAGAAACGCGGCCTTCGATCATGCCCGGGCCTTCGGTGCCGGCGTTGAAATTGATGAAGCCTTCGTGCATGACGGTGGTGCCTTCACCGACATAGGCGCCCAGACGCAGACGTGCCGCGTCAGCGATACGCACGCCAGCCGGTACCACGTAGTCGGTCATTTTCGGGAACTTGTCCACCGAGAACACTTCCAGCAGGTCGCCACGCAGACGGGCTTCCAGTTGCATTTCCGCCAGTTCGCTCAGGTCGATGGCGCCCTGGCTGGTCCACGCTACATTCGGCAGCAGCGGGAAGATCCCGGCCAGGCTCACGCCGTGTGGCTTGACCAGACGGTGCGACAGCAGGTGCAGCTTGAGGTAGGCCTCAGGCGTCGAGGTCAGCTGTGCATCTTCAGCCAGCAGGGTGGCGACCAGCGGCTTGTGGCTTTCAGCCAGACGGGTCAGCAGCTTGCCTTGCACGGCATCGATGCCTTTCACGGCTTCGGCCAGTTGCGCAGCCTGAGCGGTAGTGAAGGTGATGGCCTGGTTGCCTTCGGTGTAACCGAGGATCGGCGCAACTGCCGCGACCAGTTCGGCCGAAGGGTTGAGCAGTGGCTGTGCGTAGAACACTTCCAGCCACGCGCCTTGACGGTTCTGAGTGCCGACACCAAAGGCGATGCTGAACAGGGAATTGGACATGTAAATACACCTCTACAAAGAGTGACGGGCTGCTTACTTCAGAGCGGCCGCGTAGATATCTGGCTTGAAGCCAATCAGGGTTCGGTCACCGAGATCGAGCACCGGGCGCTTGATCATCGAGGGTTGAGCGAGCATCAGTTCGATGGCTTTCGACTGGTCGAGATCGGCTTTGCGTTCGTCGTCGAGTTTGCGAAAGGTCGTGCCTGCGCGGTTCAACACCGTTTGCCAGCCATGCTCGTCACACCATTGGGTCAGGTGTTCACGGTCGATACCGGCGGTTTTGTAATCGTGAAAGTCGTAGCTGACAGCGTGCTCATCAAGCCAGGTGCGCGCCTTTTTCATGGTGTCGCAGGCTTTGATGCCGAAAAGGTGCAACGTTTTACTTGAAACGGTCAAGGAATTGCCCCCTTTACAGGTGCTGGAGAAAAATGGTGTCGGATTATGCCATGACCCTTCGGTGAATACGCAAAACCTGTGGGAGCGAGCCTGCTCGCGAAGGGGCCATATCAGGCGACATCGATATTGAATGATCCACCGCATTCGCGAGCAGGCTCGCTCCCACAAGGGACTGCAATCCGGCAGCTGCGACATAGGTGCAACGGTCAGACGCATCCTAAGCGGCTAATATGGCAGTTCAACGCTGTCGATTGTCTGAGATTTCCGCTTTATGCAAACTGCTTACACCGTCCTGATCCTGCTGATGCTGGTCAGTGTCTCGCGGCTGGTCGGACGGGTCATCCCGTTGCCACTGCCGCTGGTACAAATCGCCGCTGGCGCATTGCTCGCCTGGCCGACCTTGGGTCTGCATGTGGCGCTCGATCCCGAATTATTCCTGTTTCTGTTCCTGCCGCCCCTGCTGTTTTCCGATGGCTGGCGCATGCCCAAGCGTGAGTTCTGGAACCTGCGCGGGCCGATCCTTACGCTGGCGGTGGGGTTGGTGCTGTTCACCGTGGTCGGCGCCGGGTACTTCATTCATTGGTTGTTGCCGTCCATTCCACTGCCGGTGGCTTTCGCCCTGGCGGCGGTGTTGTCGCCGACGGACGCCGTGGCGGTGTCGGCCATTTCGCAAAACCGCCTGCCGACCCCGCTGATGCATATATTGCAGGGCGAGGCGCTGATGAATGATGCCTCGGGTCTGGTGACCTTCAAGTTCGCACTGGCAGCGGCCATCACGGGCGTGTTCTCGCTGACCAATGCCAGTCTGACCTTTGTCGTGGTGGCGCTCGGCGGATTGGCGGTCGGTGTGGCCTTGAGCTGGCTGGTCGGGCGCTTGCGGGCGTGGATGATCGCTCGTGGCTGGGATGACCCGGCTACCCATGTGGTGTTCATGTTGCTGCTGCCGTTCGCTGCCTATGTGCTGGCGGAGCGGCTTGGTGTGTCGGGCATCCTTTCGGCTGTGGCGGCGGGGATGATGCAGAGCTGGCTCGATCTGCTGCCCCGCCAGACCAGCACCCGCTTGCTCAATCGCAGCGTCTGGTCACTGTTGGAGTTCGCCTTCAACGGTCTGATTTTCTTGCTGCTGGGCCTGCAATTGCCCGACATCATCAAAGCCGTGGTCAGCCACGAGCCGACCTTGTGGCCGACGTTGTTTTATCGCTGCCTGGATGTCGTGGCGATTTTCCTCACGTTGGTATTGCTGCGGTTTTTCTGGGTGCAGAGCATCTGGCGCTTGTCGGTGTTGCTGCGACGTTTGCGCGGCAAGGGTGAGCTGACACAAGTACCGACCGCGCGCTCCTGTTGGTTGCTGACCGTCGGCGGCGTGCGCGGCGCGGTGACGCTGGCGGGCGTGATGTCGGTGCCGATGTTGCTGGGTGCCGACGCCTTCCCGGAGCGCGACCTGCTGATCTTCATCGCTGCCGGGGTGATTCTGTTGTCGCTGATTTCGGCGTGCATCGCACTGCCTCTGCTGTTGCGCGGTATCGAAAAGAGCCCGGATGACAAGCGGCGTCAGGAAGTGCGCGATGCCTGGCGCAAAACCGCGGAAGCGGCGATTCATGCGCTCGAAACAGAAGAAACGACTCCGCAGGATGCTGCTCAAGCCGCTCTGTCGGCCGAGTTGAAGGCGCGGATCATGTCCGAGTATCGCCATCAGCTCGATGTTTTCAATGATTCCGCCGAAGCCCAGGCCTTGGCTTTCCAGATGGATCTGCTTGAGCGCCGCCTGCGCTTGAAGGCGCTAAGGGCGCAGCGTCTGGAACTGTATAGCCTCAGTCGTCATCACCAGATAGGTGATGACGTGCTCAGAGAAGTGTTGGCCGATCTGGACTTGAGTGAAGCCAATCTGGGGCAGGTCAAGTCGTAGTGAAAGACCGTCCCTGATGGCGCTTCATGGTCGCTCGCAGGAGCCGTCGTCAGGGATTTCGATCGGGTAGAAATGCGCGGCTATGCGTTTGTCTTCCCAACTGATTTCGGTGTTCATCGGTACTTCGAATTTTCCATCGGTCAGTTCCTTTTCGACAGGGTAATGCATGATGGATGTTGGATCGTACCCGGTGACGGTGGTCTGCTCGGTTATCGGTGTGAAGATGTTCAGGTCCACTTTCTCCTTATCCATTCCCCATTTTTCTGCGTATTCCTTATAGACCTTTGGTTTGTTCCAGGGGATGTTTGCATCCGGGTGCAAGTGCTCGTGATGTAATCCGAGAACATGACCAAATTCGTGCAATACCACTGTGCGGAAATCGGAATCTGCCGGTCGCGCGGATATGAACATGGTTGGCTCTCCCGCAGCGACTGTTAGTGCATCAGTTCCAATTTGAGATGCATTTTCAGTGGTGTTGGTTTTTATTCGGATTATGCCGTCTTTGCGGTCAATGAAACTAAAGGTGAGACTGACATAATCAGCCCATTCCCATATATGTTTTTTTATCGCGTCTTTCAGCGCGGCGGGGGGATTGTCCAGGAACGAAATGGTCAGGTGACGGTTCGGTTGCCAGCACTTTGCGTTGATGGCCATTGTTCGTGAGGACAGGCCTGAGCCGGAGGTATACGAAATGTTTTTAGGATTTTCATTGATGGCTGCTCGAAAGCTGGCGATGGGGTCATCTATTTCAAGTTTCAGACACGGCTTGGTTTTATACATAATCAATTCCTTTTGAGATTTAATGAGTTTTTATAGGGTGTTTGTTTTTCTCGAGGGTGTCTGCAAGTTCAATAGGTCGTGAACTTGTCTTGTTTGATATGTTATCGTTGTTGCGGAGGGTAAGTTATTTGTTTGCGTGTAGATGAGTAAAGCGATGCGTTGTAAGTTGGGGTTTCTGTAATATGGAAGTCCGCACCAGATTGCCTGGTGCGGATATTTGAAAGTTACTCTTGGCGAGTAATGAAGGCGCGAATCCGTTCGGCGGCTTCGACGCACTCTGCCAGCGGCGCAACCAGCGCCATGCGCACGCGACCGGCACCAGGATTGACGCCGTCGACGTCGCGGGAGAGATAAGAACCCGGCACCACGGTCACGTGCTCCTGCTCGAACAGATCGCGGCAGAACGCGGCGTCGTCGCCTTGCACGTTCGGCCAAAGATAAAAGCTGCCATCCGGACGCTGCACGTCCATCACCGGGCTGAGGATCTCCAGCACCGCATCGAACTTCTCGCGATACAGCGCACGGTTGGCGCGCACATGCACTTCGTCATTCCACGCCGCCACGCTGGCCAGTTGCGTTTGTACCGGCATCGCACAGCCGTGGTAGGTGCGATACAGCAGGAAGCCTTTGAGAATGTCGGCATCACCGGCGACAAAACCCGAGCGCAGGCCTGGCAGGTTGGAGCGCTTGGACAGGCTGTGGAATACCACGCAACGCTTGAAGTCCTTGCGGCCCAGTTCGACGCAGGCCGTCAGCAGACCCGGCGGCGGGGTTTGTTCATCGAAGTACAGTTCGCTGTAGCACTCGTCGGCGGCGATCACGAAGTCGTACTCGTCGGCCAAAGCGATCAGCTTTTTCAGGGTGTCGACCGGGATCAATGCGCCCGTCGGGTTGCCCGGCGAGCAGAGGAACAGGATCTGGCAGCGTTTCCAGATGTCTGGCGAAACGGCATCGAAATCCGGGTTGAAACCGTTCTCGTCGAGGCACGGCAGGTAGTGCGGTTTTGCCCCGGCAAGGAATGCGGCGCCTTCGTAGATCTGGTAGAACGGGTTCGGGCTGACCACCAGTGCGTCATCGCCACGATTGACCACGGTCTGGGTGAATGCGAACAACGCTTCACGAGTGCCATTGACCGGCAACACGTTGCGCGCCGGATCGATCCAGCCGCTTGGCACGCCGAAACGACGCTCGCACCAGCCGCCAATGGCTTCACGCAGGGCGGGGATGCCGAGGGTGGTCGGGTATACGGCCATCTGATCCAGACTGTTCGCCAGCGCTTCGGCGACAAAGCTTGGCGAGCGGTGTTTCGGCTCGCCGATCGACAGGGCGATCGGGCGTTTGTCCGGGTTCGGGGTCACGCTGCCGAGCAGGGCGCGAAGCTTTTCGAATGGGTACGGCTGGAGCTGGTTCAGAGCGTTGTTCATTGGGGCTGGGTCTCTCGCAAAGCCATTTGAATCCGGGGCGCCATCAGATACTGATGCGCGACAATTTGATATCGGGTTCCTGATTAACGCTCAGTTGCTCAACGATCGCATCCTGCAAACGGCTGCACAGCAACGGGTCGGACAACGGTTGGTTGTGGGCGTCGGTGATGAAAAACACGTCTTCCACCCGCTCGCCGAGGGTCGCAATCTTGGCGTTCTGCAGCGACAGGTCGAATTCGAGAAAAATCCCGCCGATCCTTGCCAGCAACCCCGGGCGATCGGGTGCGGTCAATTCCAGCACGGTCACCGGACGCTGCGCATCGTTGTGAATCGTGACCTGCGGCGCAAAGGCGAAATGCTTGAGCTGGCGCGGCACCCGGCGCTGGATGATCGTCGGGTAGTCATCCGGGTTGCGCAGCGCTTCGGTCAGGCCTTCGCGGATCTGTTTGACCCGCGTCGGGTTGTCGCCGATGGACTCGCCTTCGTTGTCGAGCACGATGTAGGTGTCGAGGGTGAACTGGCTGCTCGAGGTGATAACCCGGGCGTCATGAATGTTCAGGTTGAGCTGATCCATCGCCGCCACGGTCACCGCGAAGAAGTCGTGCTGATCCGGTGCATAAATGAAGATCTGTGTGCCGCCCTCGAATTCGCGCTGGGTGGTTTCCTTGATCAGCACCAATGGCCCGCCATCGACCGGTTGCTGCAGGATCGCATCACTGTGCCAGGCCACGTCACCAGCGGTATGGCGCAGGAAATAGTCATCGCCCAACTGCGCCCACAATTGCTCCACGTCGTCCGGGTCGGTGCCGCCGCGCACCAGAATGTCCAGCGCAGCACTCTGGGTCTGGCGGATCTGCTCTTCGCGATCGACCGGGTTTTCCAGGCCGCGACGCAAGGCGCGCTTGGTCTCGGTGTAGAGCTGGCGCAACAGGCTGGCGCGCCACGAATTCCACAGCGTCGGGTTGGTCGCGTTGATGTCGGCCACGGTCAGCACGTACAGATAGTCGAGACGGGTTTCATCGCCGACCGCCTGAGCGAAATCGTGAATCACCTGTGGGTCGGACAAATCCTTGCGCTGGGCGGTGGTCGACATCACCAGGTGGTTCTGCACCAGCCAGACGATCAGGCGGCTGTCCCACACCGGCAACTGATGACGCTGGCAGAACGCCTCGGCATCGACCGCGCCGATCTCCGAGTGATCGCCGTGCCGGCCCTTGCCGATATCGTGGTACAGACCGGCCATGTAGATCAGTTCGGGTTTGGGCAGCTTGGCCATCAGCTTGGCGGCCAGCGGAAATTTCTCCGAGACCTGGGTGTACTGCAATTTGCGCAGATGCTTGATCAGGTTCAGCGTGTGCGCATCGACCGTATAGATATGGAACAGGTCGTGCTGCATCTGCCCGACGATGAAACCGAATTCCGGCAGATAACGCCCGAGAATGCCGTAACGGTTCATCCGCCGCAGGTTGCGGTGGATGCCGATCTTGCACTTGAACAGCTCGATGAACAGGCTGGTGTTACGAATATCGTTGCGGAAGTTGTCGTCGATCAGGTGACGGTGCTCGCGCAGCAGGCGAATGGTATCGGCGCGTACGCCTTTGATTTCCGGCTGCTGGGCCATCAGCACGAAAATCTCGAGCATGGCGAAAGGGGTGCGGCGGAACACGTTGTCGTTGCGTGCCTCGATATAGCCGTCGTGGAGTTGGAAGCGCGAGTTGATCGGCTGCGGCGGCGCTTCGTCCTCCGGGGCGAGGATGACTTCCTCGAAATGCTGGATGATCAGGTCGCTGAGCTGGGCGATGCTCATGACCACGCGGAAATACTGCTGCATGAAGTTTTCGACCGCCTGTTTGGCGTCGTCACCCTCAAAACCGAGCAGCCCGGCAATGGTGCGCTGATGATCGAACAGCAAACGGTCTTCGGAGCGACCGGCGAGCATGTGCAGGGCGTAGCGCACTTTCCAGAGGAATTCCTGAGAGGAGGCGAGCAACGCGTTTTCACTCTCGACCAGGAATCCTTCGCCAGCGAGGGCGCGCAGGTTCAGGGTGCCGTACTGACGTCGGGCTACCCACAGAATCGTCTGAATATCCCGCAGTCCGCCGGGCGAGCCCTTGACGTTGGGTTCCAGGTTGTATTCGGTGTCGTTGTATTTATGGTGGCGGGCCTTCTGCTCGGCGCGCTTGGCCAGGAAGAACTCCTTGGCCGGCCACATGTGTGCGGTGCTGGTGACGTCGAGCATGCGCTGGCGCAGGCGTTCGGGACCGCAGATCGTGCGGCTTTCCATCAGGTTGGTGACGATGGTCAGGTCGGCGCGGGCCTCTTCGGCGCATTCATCGACCGAGCGTACGCTCTGGCCGACTTCCAGGCCGATGTCCCACAGCAGCGTCAGAAAACGCTCGATGGAGTCGCGGAAAACTTCGTGATCGGCGCTGTCCAGCAGGATCAGCAGGTCGATGTCGGAATACGGGTGCAGCTCACCGCGGCCGTAGCCGCCAACCGCGACCAGCGCGATGTCGGCGTCTTCGCTCCAGTTGAACTGCTCCCAGGCCTTTTGCAGGATGTTGTCGACGAACCAGGCACGGTCTTCGATCAGGCGGCGAATGTCGCGACCCTGGCGAAAACGTGTGTCGAGGACCTCGCGAGCCTGGCGGATCGCCTTCTTGAACGCCGCGATAGGACTCGCTTTAAGGGCCAGTTCAGCCTGGAACTGGCCGCGGTCGAAGAGTTCGGGATCCACCTGCGGCATCGATTGGCTTTCCTTCTATAAGGCTGGGAGCGTTGTCTGGATCAGGCCGAGATGCGCGGAATGGTGTCATCCGCGCGCAGGGTGAAGATCTCGTAACCGGTGTCGGTGACCAGCAGGGTGTGTTCCCACTGCGCCGAGAGCTTGCGGTCTTTGGTGATCGCGGTCCAGCCGTCGCCCAGCACTTTGGTGTCGGCCTTGCCCTGGTTGATCATCGGCTCGATGGTGAAGGTCATGCCGGCCTTCAGTTCCATGCCGGTGCCGGCGCGGCCGTAGTGGAGAATCTGCGGCTCTTCGTGGAAGACCTTGCCGATACCGTGACCGCAGAACTCGCGAACCACCGAGAAACCGTTCTTCTCGGCGTGCTTCTGGATCACTTCGCCGATGTCGCCGAGGCGGCAGCCAGGTTTGACGATTTCGATCGCCTTGTACATGCATTCCTGAGTGATCTGCGACAGGCGCTCGGCCCAGACCGGCACTTCGCCGACGTGGAACATGCGGCTGGTGTCACCGTGGTAGCCGTCTTTGATCACGGTGACGTCGATGTTCAGGGTGTCGCCGTTTTTCAGCGGCTTGTCGTTCGGGATGCCATGGCAGACCACGTGGTTGATCGAGGTGCAGATCGACTTCGGGTAGCCTTTGTAGTTGAGCGGGGCAGGGATGGCTTGCTGCACATTGACGATGTAGTCGTGGCAGATCTGGTTCAGCTCATCGGTGGTGACGCCCGGTTTGACATGTTCGGCAATCATTTCCAGCACATCGGCGGCCAGTTTGCCGGCGACGCGCATGCCAGCGATGTCCTCGGGGGTTTTGAGGTTGACGGTCATACAGGCTCTCTCTGCGCTCGGCGGCGCTTGCTGATACGAATAGGGTGGCAGGTGTGCGTTTTGCGACCCTGAAAAACGCGATTCTAACAGACGCACGGCGCAATTCAGCGCCCGCATGCATCGCTTCTCTCTATACAATGGTGCGTTCGGGGCCGATTCCAAGGGGGCTGCGCCCATGTCCTTGGTGCGGATACAGATTCCGGGTTCCGTTTCTGCGCACCCTGTGGTATAAAATGCGCCGCTTTCCGGGGATACCCCGAAAAGCTTAAATCCACACACGTGTCGACACGATGACCTGGGTGCTTTTGGCTTTATGCCACTGGTTGGTCATTGGGATACGTGGAGGCCAAACCCGACTTATTAAGGAACTATCATGTCCCAAGTCAATATGCGCGATATGCTGAAGGCCGGTGTGCACTTCGGTCACCAAACCCGTTACTGGAATCCGAAAATGGGTAAGTACATTTTCGGCGCGCGTAACAAGATTCACATCATCAACCTTGAAAAAACCCTGCCAATGTTCAACGAAGCTCTGACTTTCGTAGAGCGTCTGGCCCAGGGCAAAAACAAGATTCTGTTCGTCGGCACCAAGCGTTCCGCTGGCAAGATCGTTGCTGAAGAAGCAGCACGTTGCGGTTCGCCGTACGTCGATCACCGCTGGTTGGGCGGCATGCTGACCAACTTCAAAACCATTCGTGCTTCCATCAAGCGTCTGCGTGACCTTGAAGTTCAAGCCGAAGACGGTACTTTCGCCAAGCTGACCAAGAAAGAAGCGCTGATGCGCTCCCGTGATCTTGAGAAGCTGGATCGTTCGCTGGGCGGCATCAAGGACATGGGCGGTCTGCCAGACGCACTGTTCGTGATCGACGTTGACCACGAGCGCATCGCGATCACCGAAGCCAACAAGCTGGGCATCCCGGTAATCGGCGTTGTCGACACCAACAGCAGCCCGGAAGGCGTTGACTACATCATCCCAGGCAACGATGACGCAATCCGCGCTATCCAGTTGTACATGGGTTCGATGGCTGACGCAGTGATCCGTGGTCGCAACAATGTTGCTGGCGGCACTGTAGAATTCGCAGCTGAAGAAACTCAGGCTGCAGCTGAGTAATTAACGCCCTGGCGTTGACTCAGTAAGCAAAAAGGGGGCTTGGCCCCCTTTTTGCCACCTCGAAAACCAATTGTTGGCGCCCACTTGTGGCAGCGCCCGCCCTGTATTTGTAACGTGCAGCGGCTACAAACGGGTTCGGGACGAATTGAACGCCCGTTCGATCGGGTGGAATGGTTGAAAACCTATCCAAGAGGAATTTGAAAATGGCAGCAATTACTGCAGCGTTGGTTAAAGAACTGCGCGAGCGTACCGGCGAAGGCATGATGGATTGCAAGAAAGCCCTGGAAAAGGCTGACGGCGACATCGAAAAAGCCATTGATGACATGCGTGCTTCGGGCGCAATCAAGGCTGCCAAAAAAGCTGGCAACGTTGCCGCTGAAGGCGCCATCGCTCTGAAAGAAGACGGCAAATCTGCTGTTCTGCTGGAAGTGAACTCGCAGACCGACTTCCTGGCTCTGCAGGACGACTTCAAGGCATTCGTTGCTGAAAGCATCGAAAAAGCCTTCGCTGACAAGCTGACTGATGTTGCTCCGCTGATCGAAGCTCAAGAAGCTGCTCGCCTGGTGCTGGTCGGCAAGGTTGGCGAAAACGTCAACATCCGTCGTCTGGTTCGCGTAGAAGGCGACGTTGTTGGTGGCTACCTGCACGGCAACAAGATCGGTGTTGCAGTTGTTCTGAAAGGCGGTAACGTTGAACTGGCCAAAGACATCGCTATGCATGTAGCGGCCAGCAACCCTGAGTTTCTGCTGCCATCGGAAGTTTCGGCTGAAGCTATCGAACGCGAAAAAGCTGTGTTCCTGCAGTTGAACGAAGAAAAAATCAAAGGCAAGCCAGAAAACATTGTTGAAAATATGGTCAAGGGCCGTATCAGCAAGTTCCTGGCTGAAGCAAGCCTGGTTGAGCAGGCGTTCGTCAAGAACCCTGAAATCAAGGTTGGCGAACTGGCAAAGAAAGCCGGTGCTGAAATCGTTTCCTTCACCTACTTCAAAGTAGGCGAAGGCATCGAGAAGCCGGTCGACAACTTCGCTGAAGAAGTTGCTGCCCAGCTGGCTGCCGCCAAGCAGTAAGACGGTTTTTCAACTGTCGCCCGAAAGAGGCTGCCCGCTTACGCGCGCAGCCTCTTTTCAGATGGGGGAGCCAGTTTTTAATTGGTTTCCACTTGGAACTGACTTACAAAGCCATGTTCCGATGGCGCTGAAGCAGTGCCAAGCTAGAGTGAACGCCAGCTGTAAACAGCTCGCAAAGAATTTTAAATACGCCGCAGGAGAGATTCGCAATGGCTCAGCAGGGCAGTGGTTATCAGGCTCGCTATAAACGCATTCTACTCAAGCTTAGCGGCGAGGCCCTGATGGGCTCGGAAGAGTTCGGGATCGATCCAAAAGTACTGGATCGCATGGCGCTGGAAGTCGGCCAGCTGGTCGGTATCGGCGTACAGGTCGGTCTGGTGATCGGCGGCGGCAACCTGTTCCGTGGCGAAGCCTTGAGCAAAGCCGGTATGGATCGGGTCACAGGCGACCACATGGGCATGCTGGCCACTGTGATGAATGCCTTGGCCATGCGCGATGCGCTGGAGCGTGCCAATATCTCGGCCATCGTTATGTCGGCCATTTCCATGGTTGGCGTGACCGATCACTACGATCGCCGCAAAGCCATGCGTCATCTGAACTCCAAAGACGTCGTGATCTTCGCAGCCGGTACCGGCAACCCGTTCTTCACCACGGATTCGGCAGCCTGCCTGCGTGCAATCGAAATCGATGCCGACGTCGTGCTCAAAGCGACCAAGGTCGATGGCGTTTACACCGCGGACCCGTTCAAAGACCCGCATGCCGAGAAGTTCGATCATCTGACTTATGATGAAGTACTGGATCGCAAGCTGGGCGTAATGGATCTGACCGCTATCTGCCTGTGCCGCGATCACAAAATGCCGCTGCGCGTATTCAACATGAACAAGCCCGGTGCCCTGCTGAACATTGTGCACGGCGGCGCTGAAGGGACTTTGATCGAGGAAGGCCAACAATGATCAACGAAATCAAGAAAGACGCCCAAGCGCGTATGCAGAAATCCCTGGAGTCTCTGAACCACGCGTTCGGCCAGATTCGTACCGGTAAGGCTCACCCGAGCATCCTCGGCAGTGTGATGGTGCCTTACTACGGCACTGACACCCCGCTGAGCGGCGTTGCCAACGTCACCGTGAAAGACTCGCGCACCCTGCAGGTCGTGGCTTTCGAGCGCAACATGCTCGCAGCCGTCGACAAGGCAATCCAGAGCGCCGGTCTGAACCTCAACCCGACCAACCTGGGTGAGTTGCTGTTGATCCCTATGCCGGCCCTCACCGAGGAAACGCGTAAAGGTTTCACCAAGCAGGCGCGTAGCGCTGCTGAAGACGCGCGTGTTGCCGTGCGCAATATTCGTCGTGATGCCTTGGGCGAGCTCAAGAAACTGGTCAAGGACAAGGAAATCAGCGAAGACGAAGAGCGTCGTGCCATCGCTGATATCGATAAGCTGACCAAAGAATCCGAGGCCCAGATCACCAAGGCCACGGACGAGAAAGAAAAAGACCTGATGGCCGTATAAGGGTCGAGCTTTAAATGGACAAGACCAAGCAGACTGCGCCGTCCGCGGTGCCGCGCCATGTCGCGATCATCATGGATGGCAACAATCGCTGGGCGAAAAAACGCTTTATGCCGGGTGTCGCCGGGCATAAAGCGGGTGTGGATGCTGTGCGGGCCGTGATCGAGGTGTGTGCCGAGGCCAAGGTCGAAGTGCTCACCCTGTTCGCGTTTTCCAGTGAGAACTGGCAGCGTCCGGCCGATGAAGTCAGTGCCTTGATGGATCTGTTCTTCAAGGCCTTGCGTCGTGAAGCCAAGCGCCTCAACGACAACAACATCAGCCTGCGTATCATCGGCGATCGTTCGCGCTTTCATCCGGAGCTTCAGGCAGCAATGCGTGAAGCCGAAGCGATGACGGCGGGTGCGAACCGGTTCATCCTGCAGATCGCTGCCAATTACGGCGGTCAGTGGGATATTGCACAGGCTGCCCAGCGTCTGGCGCGTGAAGTCCAGGCCGGGCACCTGCGCCCGGAAGACATTACCCCGGATCTGCTGCAAACCTGTCTGGCGACCGGCGATCTGCCATTGCCGGACCTGTGCATCCGTACCGGTGGCGAACACCGCATCAGCAACTTCCTGCTGTGGCAACTGGCTTACGCCGAGTTGTACTTCTCCGACCTGTTCTGGCCGGACTTCAAACACGATGCCATGCGCAATGCGCTGGCCGATTTCGCTTCACGCCAGCGTCGCTTCGGTAAAACGAGCGAGCAGGTTGAAGCTGGAGCCCGGGTTTAATGCTTAAACAACGAATCATCACTGCACTGATCCTGCTGCCGATTGCCTTGTGCGGGTTTTTCCTGCTGGAAGGCTCCGGTTTTGCCTTGTTTATCGGTCTGGTCGTGACTTTGGGGGCGTGGGAATGGGCGCGTCTGGCAGGCTTCACCGGGCAAGCGTTCCGCGTGGGTTTTGCCGCCGTGGTCGCGTTCATGCTGTTTATCATGTACATCCTGCCCGGGCTTGCCCCGTGGGTGCTGGGTGCTTCTGTGCTGTGGTGGGCGGTGGCAACATGGCTGGTGCTGACCTATCCACATTCCAGCGTGCATTGGTCTAGCGCCGCTACCA
Organism: Pseudomonas sp. MC6; assembly: GCF_054790575.1. Taxonomy (NCBI): domain Bacteria; kingdom Pseudomonadati; phylum Pseudomonadota; class Gammaproteobacteria; order Pseudomonadales; family Pseudomonadaceae; genus Pseudomonas; species Pseudomonas sp. MC6. The sequence goes on along the minus strand of NZ_CP186504.1, from coordinate 3,747,183 downwards.
AGCTGGTCATCGGTCTGTTGATTCTGCTACCGGCCTGGCAAGGCCTGGTGCAGATCAAGCAGTACCCGCTGGGTAACTGGCTGATCATGGCTGTGATGGTGCTGGTCTGGGGTGCCGATATCGGGGCTTATTTCTCCGGTCGCAAATTCGGCAAGCGCAAGCTGGCCCCGCAAGTCAGTCCGGGCAAAAGCTGGGAAGGCGTATACGGTGGCCTGGCGTTGAGTCTGGTGATTACCGCCATTGTCGCGTTTGTCCGCGACTGGACCGTCGCCGAGTTGCTTAAAGGCTTGATTGGCGCTGCGCTGATCGTCTTTATCTCCGTGGTTGGCGACCTGACCGAAAGCATGTTCAAGCGTCAGTCCGGCATCAAGGACAGCAGTAACCTGCTGCCTGGTCATGGCGGCGTACTTGATCGTATCGACAGCCTGACAGCGGCCATCCCGGTGTTTGCCGTGCTGCTGTGGATGGCTGCGCCGTGAGTCGTCCTCAACAGATCACCGTTCTGGGTGCGACCGGCTCGATCGGTCTGAGTACGCTGGATGTCATTGCCCGCCATCCTGAGCGTTATCAGGTGTTCGCGCTGAGTGGCTTCACGCGCCTGACTGAGCTTTTCGCCCTGTGCGTGCGTCACGTGCCGCAATTTGCCGTGGTGCCGGAAGCTTCCGCCGCGCGCGGTTTGCAAGATGATTTGCGTGCCGCCGGTTTACCGACCCGTGTGCTGGTGGGGGAGGAGGGCCTGTGTCAGGTCGCTGCTGCTCCGGAAGTCGATGCAGTGATGGCGGCGATCGTTGGTGCGGCAGGGCTGCGTCCCACCCTGGCGGCTGTCGAAGCGGGCAAGAAGATTCTTCTGGCCAATAAAGAGGCGCTGGTGATGTCCGGCGCTCTGTTCATGCAGGCAGTGCGCAAGAGTGGTTCGGTGCTGCTGCCGATCGATAGCGAGCACAACGCGATTTTTCAGTGCATGCCACAGGATTTTGCCCGTGGATTGAGTTCGGTCGGTGTCCGTCGGATTTTACTCACAGCCTCTGGTGGTCCGTTCCGACAGACGCCGATGAGTGAGCTGGCGCATGTTTCACCTGAGCAGGCGTGTGCTCACCCGAACTGGTCCATGGGGCGCAAGATTTCGGTCGATTCGGCCAGCATGATGAATAAAGGTCTCGAGCTGATCGAGGCCTGTTGGTTGTTTGATGCCAAGCCTTCGCAGGTCGAGGTGGTGATTCACCCGCAGAGCGTGATTCACTCGCTGGTCGATTATGTCGATGGCTCGGTGCTGGCGCAGTTGGGTAATCCCGACATGCGCACGCCGATCGCCAATGCCCTGGCCTGGCCGCAGCGCATTGATTCCGGCGTGGCACCGCTGGATTTGTTTGCTGTGGCGCGTCTGGACTTCGAAGCGCCCGATGAAGAGCGTTTCCCTTGTCTGCGTTTGGCACGGCAAGCTGCCGAGGCGGGTGACAGTGCTCCGGCGATGCTGAACGCAGCCAACGAAGTGGCGGTGGCGGCGTTTCTCGACGGACGGGTTCGTTACCTGGAAATCGCGAGTATCATCGAAGAAGTCTTGAGCCTCGAGCCGGTCGTAGCATTGGCGGATCTCGATGCCGTATTTACGGCAGACGCCAAGGCGCGAGTTCTGGCCGAACAGTGGTTGAAGCGCCACGATCGATAGAATTTGCTACACAATGGCTACACGCGGCACTGAACAGGATTGCGGAGAAAGTAGATGAGCGCGCTCTATATGATTGCCGGCACCCTGATCGCCTTGGGTGTGCTGGTCACCTTTCACGAATTCGGCCACTTCTGGGTCGCGCGTCGCTGTGGCGTCAAGGTTCTACGTTTCTCCGTAGGCTTTGGCATGCCGTTGTTGCGCTGGCACGACAAGCAGGGCACCGAGTTTGTGGTTGCCGCGATTCCGCTGGGTGGCTACGTCAAAATGCTCGATGAGCGTGAGGGCGAAGTCCCGGTCGATCAGCTTGATCAATCGTTCAACCGCAAATCCGTGCGTCAGCGTATCGCCATTGTTGCGGCCGGCCCCATTGCCAATTTTCTCTTGGCGCTGGTGTTCTTCTGGGTGTTGGCGATGCTCGGCAGCGAGCAGGTGCGTCCGGTCATCGGTGCGGTTGAATCCGGCAGTATCGCCGCCAGTGCCGGTTTGAACGCGGGTGAGGAGATCGTCGCTATCGATGGAGAGCCGACTACCGGTTGGGCGGCCGTCAATCTGCAGTTGGTCCGGCGCCTGGGCGAAAGCGGTTCTCTGCAGTTGCTGGTGCGTGAGCAGGGTTCGACAGCGGATTCGCCGCGTGAACTGAAGCTGGATAACTGGCTTAAAGGTGCTGATGAGCCAGACCCGATCCGCTCTTTGGGTATTCGTCCGTGGCGCCCGGCTTTGCCACCGGTGCTTGCCGAACTTGATCCGAAAGGTCCGGCCCAGGCTGCTGGTCTGAAGACCGGTGATCGCCTGTTGGCACTCGACGGCCAGGCGCTGAATGACTGGCAGCAGGTGGTCGATACGGTTCGTACGCGTCCTGATACCAAAATCATGCTGCGCATCGAGCGCGACAGTGCTCAAATCGACGTCCCTGTTACTCTGGCGGCGCGCGGTGAAAGCAAATCGCCAAGCGGATATCTGGGTGCAGGTGTAAAAGCGATCGACTGGCCGCCGGAGATGATTCGTGAGGTCAGTTACGGGCCTCTGGCTGCCATTGGCGAGGGTGCCCGTCGCACTTGGACCATGAGCATTCTGACGCTCGATTCGCTAAAGAAAATGCTGTTCGGCGAGCTCTCGGTAAAAAACTTGAGTGGACCGATAACCATTGCTAAAGTGGCGGGCGCTTCTGCCCAGTCGGGCGTCGCTGATTTCCTGAATTTCCTTGCTTATCTGAGTATTAGCCTGGGCGTTCTGAATTTGCTGCCCATTCCTGTACTGGATGGGGGGCATTTGTTGTTTTATCTGATCGAGTGGGCGCGTGGTCGTCCCTTGTCGGATCGGGTGCAAGGTTGGGGGATACAGATCGGTATCAGTTTGGTGGTCGGGGTGATGTTGCTAGCTCTGGTCAACGATCTGGGTCGACTGTAACGCTTCGCTGAATTGCGAATCTGCCGCATTTTGCGGCAGTTTGTTTATTGCCAGTTGGAATAAGAAAGGACTTCATGAAACGTCTGCTGCTAACTGCGGTTCTCACCGTATTGATGATCGCCGAAGTTCACGCCGAGTCCTTCACTATCTCTGATATTCGCGTCAATGGCCTCCAGCGGGTCTCCGCGGGTAGCGTCTTTGGTGCCTTGCCGTTGAACGTCGGTGAGCAGGCGGATGATCGTCGCCTGGTGGAATCCACTCGTGCGTTGTTCAAAACCGGTTTCTTTCAAGATATCCAGCTGGGCCGCGAAGGCAACGTTCTGGTAATCACGGTCGTTGAACGCCCGTCGGTCGCCAGTATCGAGATCGAAGGCAACAAAGCGATCTCCACTGAAGACTTGATGAAAGGTCTCAAACAGTCTGGTCTGGCTGAGGGCGAGATCTTCCAGCGCGCCACCCTCGAAGGTGTGCGTAACGAGCTGCAACGTCAGTACGTCGCGCAAGGCCGCTACTCGGCTACCGTTGATACCGAAGTGGTGTCGCAGCCGCGTAACCGTGTTGGTCTGAAAGTGAAGATCAACGAAGGTACCGTTGCGGCCATTCAGCACATCAACGTGGTGGGCAACACGGTTTTCCCCGAGGAAGACCTGACCGACCTGTTCGAGCTGAAAACCACCAACTGGTTGTCGTTCTTCAAGAACGACGACAAGTACGCCCGTGAAAAGCTTTCCGGTGACCTGGAGCGTCTGCGTTCCTACTATCTGGACCGTGGCTATATCAACATGGATATCGCTTCGACCCAGGTTTCCATCACCCCGGACAAGAAGCACGTCTACATCACTGTCAACGTCACCGAAGGCGAGAAATACACCGTTCGTGACGTCAAACTCAGCGGTGACCTGAAGGTTCCTGAAGATCAGGTCAAGTCCCTGCTGCTGGTGCAGAAAGGCCAAGTGTTCTCGCGCAAGCTGATGACCACCACGTCCGAGCTGATCACACGTCGTCTGGGTAACGAGGGCTACACCTTCGCCAACGTCAACGGCGTACCTCAGCCGCATGATGATGACCACACCGTCGATATCCTGTTTGCTGTTGATCCGGGCAAGCGTGCCTACGTCAACCGCATCAACTTCCGTGGCAACACCAAGTCCGAGGACGAAGTGCTGCGTCGTGAAATGCGTCAGATGGAAGGTGGCTGGGCTTCGACCTACCTGATCGACCAATCCAAGACTCGTCTTGAGCGTCTGGGCTTCTTTAAAGAGGTCAACGTTGAAACCCCGGCTGTGCCAGGTGTCGACGACCAGGTTGACGTGAACTATGCAGTTGAAGAACAGGCTTCCGGTTCGATTACCGCCAGTGTCGGTTTCGCCCAGAGTGCCGGTCTGATCCTCGGTGGTTCGATCACCCAGAACAACTTCCTCGGTACTGGTAACCGCGTCAGCATCGGCCTGACCCGTAGCGAATATCAAAGCCGCTACAACTTCGGCTACGTTGACCCCTACTGGACCGCCGATGGCGTGAGCCTGGGTTACAACGCGTTCTATCGCACCACTGACTACAAAGACCTCGACGTCGATGTAGCAAGCTATGCGGTAGACAGCCTGGGTGCCGGCGTCAACGTTGGCTACCCGATCAGCGAAACTTCGCGTCTGACCTTTGGCCTCTCGGTTCAACAGGACGAGATCAAGACCGGTACCTACACCGTTGACGAGATTTTCGACTTCGTTAACAAGGAAGGCGACAAGTACCTGAACTTCAAGGCGTCAGCCGGCTGGTCCGAATCGACACTGAACAAAGGCGTACTGCCGACCCGCGGCCGTTCCCAGAGCCTGACCCTGGAAACCACCGTGCCGGGCAGCGACCTGTCGTTCTACAAACTTGATTACCGCGGCCAGCTGTTCCAGCCGATCAGCGAGAACTACACCCTGCGTCTGCACACCGAATTGGGTTATGGCGACGGTTACGGCGGGACTGACGGCTTGCCGTTCTATGAAAACTACTATGCTGGTGGTTTCAACTCGGTTCGTGGCTTCAAGGACAGCACACTCGGTCCACGCAGTACGCCAAGCCGTGGCACAAACCCGGGTACGCGTCTTGACCCGGATCAGGATCCGCTGCCGTTCGGTGGTAACGTTCTGATCCAGGGTGGTGTCGAGGTTCTGTTCCCGCTGCCATTCGTGAAAGATCAGCGCTCCCTGCGGACTTCGGTATTCTGGGATGTGGGTAACGTATTTGACTCGCAGTGCAAGGACACTACCAATGCCAACGGCTCGTCGTCGAACACCAAGTGCAACGACATCAGCCTGAGCAACATGGCCAGTTCCGTGGGTGTGGGTGTGACCTGGGTCACCGCACTGGGTCCTCTGAGCTTCGCGTTGGCCATGCCGATCAAGAAGCCGGATGAGGCTGAAACTCAAGTGTTCCAATTCTCCCTCGGCCAGACGTTCTAAGCGTCTGGCCCAAGATAACGACAATGGATTTTGTAGGAGTGCATCGTGCGTAAGTTGACTCAATTGGTTCTCCTGGCCTCCTTGATGGTGGCAGGCCCGGCATTTGCCGACATGAAAATTGCCGTTCTGAACTATCAGATGGCCTTGCTGGAATCCGACGCTGCGAAAAAGTACGCCGTGGATGCCGAGAAGAAGTTCGGTCCGCAACTGACCAAGCTGAAAACCCTGGAAAGCAGCGCCAAGGGTATTCAGGATCGTCTGATGGCCGGTGGCGACAAAATGCAGCAAGGTGAACGTGAGCGTCTGGAGCTGGAATTCAAGCAAAAGGCCCGTGACTTCCAGTTCCAGTCCAAGGAGCTGAACGAAGCCAAAGCTGTTGCCGACCGAGAAATGCTCAAGCAACTGAAGCCGAAACTGGATAGCGCAGTGGAAGAAGTCATCAAGAAAGGTGGTTTTGATCTGGTGTTCGAGCGTGGTGCAGTGATCGATGTCAAACCTCAGTACGACATCACGCGCCAGGTTATCGAGCGCATGAATCAGCTGAAGTAACCCATGACCGTGACTATCAAGCTCGGCCAGTTGGCCGAGTTCCTCGGCGCCACCCTGCGTGGCGACCCTGAGACGAAAATTACTGGGCTAGCCACTTTGCAAGAGGCTGGCCCAGCTCAGTTGAGCTTTCTGGCAAACCCTCAATATCGCAAATACCTCCCCGGCTCGCAGGCCGCTGCATTGCTGCTCAAAGAGGCCGATGCCGAAGGTTTTGCCGGTAATGCGTTGGTGGTGCCGGATCCTTACCTGGCTTACGCGCGAATCTCGCATCTGTTCGATCCCAAGCCAAAAGCCGCTGCGGGTATCCATCCGTCGGCGGTCATTGCGCCTGACGCAGTGGTTGATCCAACCGCCAGCATCGGCCCATTCGTGGTGATCGAGGCCGGTGCGCGGATCGCGGCAAACGTGGCATTGGGCGCGCATTGCTTCATCGGCGCGCGCAGTGAAATCGGCGAAGGCGGTTGGCTAGCGCCCCGCGTAACGCTGTATCACGACGTGCGGATCGGCAAGCGCGTGGTTATCCAGTCCGGTGCCGTGCTCGGCGGCGAAGGTTTCGGTTTCGCCAACGAAAAAGGCATCTGGCAGAAAATCGCCCAGATCGGTGGCGTGACCATCGGCGACGATGTCGAGATTGGCGTGAACACCGCCATCGACCGCGGTGCGTTGGCCGATACCGTGATCGGCAATGGCGTTAAGCTCGACAACCAGATCCAGATCGCCCACAACGTTCAGGTCGGTGATCACACCGCCATGGCCGCGTGTGTTGGCATTTCCGGTAGCACCAAAATCGGCAAGCATTGCATGCTGGCCGGTGGTGTCGGTCTGGTCGGCCACATTGATATTTGCGACAACGTTTTCCTGACCGGGATGACCATGGTGACCCACTCGATTACCGAGCCGGGTGCCTATTCTTCCGGTACAGCCATGCAACCGGCGGCCGAATGGCGCAAAAGCGCGGCCCGCATTCGTCAGCTCGATGACATCGCGCGACGTTTGAAACAGCTGGAAAAGCGCGTAGGGGAAGTGACCCCTGACGGCAATGCTTCATCAGATGGCTGATACCATTTCCATATCAAGTGTGCACAGCCTCTAGACTGCCTCCTTGATTTGCTAGAGGAGTGCGCGTCAGTCGCGCTCCCAATCTTTACATAGGCTTCCCCCCGAAATGATGGACATCAACGAGATTCGCGAATACCTGCCTCACCGTTACCCGTTCCTGCTGGTGGATCGGGTGGTGGAACTGGACACTGAAGGCAAGCGCATTCGCGCCTACAAGAATGTCAGCATCAATGAACCGTTCTTCAATGGTCACTTCCCTGCGCATCCAATCATGCCGGGCGTGCTGATCATCGAAGCGATGGCTCAGGCTGCCGGGATCCTCGGTTTCAAAATGCTTGATGTGAAGCCTGCCGACGGCACGCTTTACTACTTCGTCGGCTCCGACAAGCTGCGCTTCCGTCAGCCGGTGTTGCCGGGCGATCAGTTGATCCTTGAAGCCAAGTTCATCAGCTGCAAGCGTCAGATCTGGAAGTTCGAATGCCAGGCTTCGGTCGACGGCAAGCCAGTCTGCTCCGCTGAAATCATCTGCGCGGAACGCAAGCTATGAGTTTGATTGACCCTCGCGCAATCATCGATCCGTCGGCCGTTCTGGCTGATGGCGTCGAGGTCGGCCCGTGGTCGATCATCGGCGCAGGTGTGGAAATCGGCGAGGGTACCGTGATCGGGCCGCATGTCATCCTCAAAGGCCCGACCCGCATCGGCAAGCACAATCGCATCTACCAGTTTTCCTCGGTAGGCGAAGACACGCCCGATCTGAAGTACAAAGGCGAAGAAACCCGTCTGGTGATCGGTGACCACAATGTCATCCGTGAAGGCGTGACGATCCACCGTGGCACCGTTCAGGACCGTTCGGAAACCACGCTGGGCGATCACAACCTGATCATGGCTTACGCTCACATCGGGCATGACAGTGTCATCGGTAACCACTGCATTCTGGTCAACAACACGGCGTTGGCCGGCCATGTGCATGTGGATGACTGGGCGATCCTCTCCGGGTTCACCCTTGTTCACCAGTATTGCCACATTGGCGCCCACAGCTTTTCCGGCATGGGCACCGCCATCGGCAAGGACGTTCCGGCGTTCGTCACCGTGTTCGGCAACCCTGCCGAAGCGCGCAGCATGAACTTCGAAGGCATGCGCCGTCGCGGTTTCAGCGAGGACGCGATCCACACCCTGCGTCGCGCTTACAAAACCGTCTATCGCCAAGGCCTCACGGTCGAGCAGGCACTGGCCGAACTGGTCGAACCTGCTGCGCAGTTCCCGGAAGTCGCGATATTCCGTGACTCCATTCAGTCGTCGACTCGCGGCATCACTCGCTGATCATGGCCAATCTGCGTATTGCGCTGGTGGCAGGTGAAGCTTCCGGTGACATTCTCGGCGCCGGTCTCATGCGCGCGCTCAAGGTGCAGCATCCAGCCGTCGAGTTCATCGGCGTCGGCGGCCCGTTGATGCAGGCCGAAGGCCTGACGTCCTACTTTCCCATGGAGCGCTTGTCGGTCATGGGGCTGGTGGAAGTCCTCGGTCGGTTGCGCGAGCTGCTTAAGCGCCGCAAGGACCTGATCGCCACGCTGATCGCCGAGAAGCCGGATGTGTTCATCGGTATCGATGCGCCGGATTTCAACCTCAATATCGAACTCAAGCTGCGTCAGGCCGGGATCAAGACCGTGCATTACGTCAGCCCTTCGGTATGGGCATGGCGGCAGAAACGGGTGCTGAAGATTCGCGAAGGCTGCGATCTGATGTTGACGCTGCTGCCGTTCGAAGCAAAATTCTACGAAGAGAAAGGCGTGCCGGTGCGGTTCGTTGGCCACACACTGGCCGACACCATTCCGCTGGAGGCCGATCGTGCTGCGGCGCGTGCCGAGCTGGGCTTGCCTGACGGCCCGCTGGTGGCGTTGATGCCCGGCAGCCGTGGCGGCGAAGTGTCTCGACTGGGTGCGCTGTTCCTTGATACTGCCGAACGTCTGCGTGCGATGCGCCCGGGTTTGCGCTTTGTCATTCCGTGCGCCAATGCCGAACGCCGCGCGCAGCTTGAAGAGCTGCTCGCAGGCCGGGATCTGCCGGTGACCCTGCTCGATGGCAAATCGCATCTGGCTCTGGCTGCGTGCAACGCCGTGTTGATCGCCTCCGGCACCGCCACCCTTGAAGCACTGTTGTACAAGCGGCCGATGGTCGTGGCGTACCGTTTGGCACCGCTGACGTTCTGGATTCTGAAGCGGATGGTCAAGAGCCCGTACGTGTCCTTGCCGAATCTGCTGGCCCAGCGACTGCTGGTTCCAGAATTATTGCAGGATGATGCAACAGTCGAGGCGCTGGCACAGACCCTGTCGCCATTGATCGAAGGCGGCGAAGAACAGACGCGCGGCTTTGATGAGATTCACCGCACGCTGCGGCTGGATGCCTCCAATCAGGCGGCGGACGCCGTCCTTAACCTGATCGGTCAGACACGATGAGCAAGACAAGCATGCAGATGGGCCTGGATTTCACTCTGGTCGCCGAAGTCGAAGAACTGGTCGCCGGTGTCGATGAAGTCGGTCGTGGTCCGTTGTGCGGTGCCGTGGTCACGGCGGCGGTGATCCTCGATCCGAATCGGCCGATCCTGGGCCTCAACGACTCGAAAAAACTCACTGAAGCCAAGCGTGAAAAGCTCTACGACGAGATCATCGAGAAATCCCTGAGCTGGTGCATCGCTCGCGCCGAAGTCGAAGAAATCGACGAGCTCAACATTCTCCACGCGACCATGCTGGCCATGCAGCGTGCAGTGGTCGGCCTGCACATTCAGCCGAAGCTGGCGATGATCGACGGCAACCGCTGCCCGCAATTGCCGATGCGCGCCGAAGCGGTCGTGCAGGGCGACGGCAAGGTTCCAGCCATCGCTGCCGCATCGATTCTGGCCAAAGTCAGCCGCGATCGCGAAATGGCCGCCTTCGAATTGATCTACCCGGGTTACGGCATCGGTGGCCATAAAGGCTACCCGACGCCCGTTCATCTGGAAGCGTTGGTGCGTCTTGGCCCGACGCCGATTCACCGGCGCTCGTTCGCCCCGGTGCGTCAGGCTTATGAAGCGCTCGAAGGCCTGACACAGGTTTAGTCGCAAGGCTGATGTTTTGTTCGAGGCCCGGTACAATCCGGGCCTTGTTGTCTCTATGTAACTGGACAGGATCACTATGCCGGCTTCATTCGTTCATCTACGCCTGCACACTGAATACTCCCTGGTCGATGGGCTGGTGCGGATCAAGCCACTGGTCAAGGCGCTGACGGCCATGAACATGCCGGCGGTCGCGGTCACCGACCAGAACAACATGTGTTCTCTGGTCAAATTCTATAAAAACACCATGGGCGCAGGCATCAAGCCGATCTGCGGCGCCGACCTGTGGCTGTCGAACAAGGATCCGGACGCACCGCTGAGCCGGCTCAGCCTGTTGGTGATGAACGCCAAGGGCTATCGCAACCTCACCGAGCTGATCTCGCGCGGATTCATCGAAGGCCAGCGCAACGGCATGATCATTGTCGAGCGTGAATGGGTTGCTGAAGCCAACGAAGGCTTGATCATGCTGTCCGCCGCCAAAGAAGGCGAGATCGGCATGGCCATGATTGGCGGCAACCCGGCAGAAGCCGAAGTGCTGGCGCGGGAATGGATGGCGGTGTTCCCGGATCGCTTCTATCTGGAAATCCAGCGCACCAATCGTCCTAACGATGAAGAACAACTGCACGGTGCCGTCGCACTTGCCGACAAACTTGGCGCGCCTCTGGTGGCGACCAACGATGTACGTTTCATCAAGCAGGAAGACTTCGCCGCCCACGAAACCCGCGTATGCATCGGTGAGGGCCGCGCCCTCGACGATCCGCGGCGTTCGAAGAATTACAGCGATCAGCAATACCTGAAAAGCGCCGAGGAAATGATCGAGCTGTTCAGCGATATTCCTGACGCGATTGAAAACACCGTCGAGATCGCCAAGCGCTGCAATATCGAAGTCAAACTGGGCACGCACTTTTTGCCCAACTTCCCGATTCCTGATGGTATGACCATCGACGAATACTTCCGTAAAGTCTCCTTCGACGGTCTCGAAGAACGCTTGTCGGTGCTGCTACCCAAAGACACCACCGAAGACTACGAAGCCAAACGTCAGGTCTACGTCGACCGCTTGAATTTCGAGCTGGATATCATCATCCAGATGGGCTTCCCCGGCTACTTCCTGATCGTTATGGACTTTATCCAGTGGGCCAAGAACAACGGCGTACCGGTAGGTCCGGGCCGTGGGTCGGGTGCCGGGTCGCTGGTGGCCTACGTGCAGAAGATCACCGACCTCGACCCGCTGGAATACGACCTGCTGTTCGAACGTTTCCTTAACCCGGAACGGGTCTCGATGCCCGACTTCGACGTCGACTTCTGCATGGACGGTCGTGACCGCGTAATCGACTACGTGGCCGAGAAATACGGCCGCAACGCGGTAAGCCAGATCATCACCTTCGGTTCCATGGCCGCCAAGGCTGTGGTGCGCGACGTGGCGCGGGTACAGGGCAAGTCCTACGGCCTGGCGGATCGTCTGTCGAAGATGATTCCGTTCGAAGTCGGTATGACCCTGGAAAAAGCCTACGAGCAGGAAGAAATCCTCCGTGACTTCATCAAGGTCGATGAAGAGGCTGCGGAAATCTGGGAGATGGCGCGCAAGCTCGAGGGCGTCGTGCGTAACGTCGGTAAACACGCTGGTGGTGTGGTGATCGCGCCGACCAAGCTGACCGACTTCTCGCCGATCTATTGCGATGAGGCCGGCGACGGTCTGGTAACCCAGTTCGACAAGGACGACGTTGAAGCGGCCGGTCTGGTGAAGTTCGACTTCCTCGGTCTGCGTACGCTGACGGTGATCGACTGGGCGCTGAAGACCATCAACCGCGACCGCGCCAAGGTCAACGAACCGCCGCTGGATATTGCGTTTATCCCGCTGGACGACAAACCGACGTACTCGTTGTTGCAAAAAGCTGAAACCACGGCGGTGTTCCAGCTTGAATCGCGCGGCATGAAAGAGCTGATCAAAAAGCTCAAGCCCGACTGCCTCGAAGACTTGATCGCACTGGTGGCCCTGTTCCGTCCGGGGCCGCTGCAGTCCGGCATGGTGGATGACTTCATCAACCGTAAGCACGGTCGCGCCGAACTGGCGTACCCGCACTCGGACTACCAGTACGAAGGCCTCAAGCCTGTTCTGGCGCCGACTTACGGCATCATCCTGTATCAGGAACAGGTGATGCAGATTGCTCAGGTCATGGCCGGTTACACCCTCGGCGGTGCAGACATGCTGCGTCGGGCGATGGGTAAGAAAAAACCCGAAGAAATGGCCAAGCAACGCGGCGGTTTCATTGAGGGTTGCAAGACCAACAATATCGACGCCGACCTCGCCGGTAACATTTTCGACCTGGTGGAAAAATTCGCCGGTTACGGCTTCAACAAGTCTCACTCCGCTGCTTACGGTCTGGTGTCGTACCAGACCGCTTGGCTGAAAACCCATTACCCGGCGCCGTTCATGGCCGCGGTACTGTCGGCGGACATGCACAATACCGACAAGGTCGTGACCTTGATCGAAGAAATTCGCACCATGAAGCTGCGCCTCGACGCGCCGGATGTGAATACTTCGGAATTCAAGTTCACGGTGAATGATGAGGGCCGGATCATCTATGGCCTGGGCGCGATCAAAGGCGTAGGCGAGGGGCCGGTTGAGGCGATCACTGAGGCGCGTCTGGCGGGGCCGTTCAAGGATCTGTTCGATTTCTGCGCCCGGGTCGACCTCAAGCGCATCAACAAACGCACGCTCGACGGCTTGATCCGCAGCGGCGCTCTGGATCGCCTTGGCCCGTACTTCCACGATGAGCAAAAAGCCTACCAAGCCAACATCGACCGCAACCGCGCGGTGCTGCTGACAGCCATGGAAGAGGCGATCAAGGCCGCCGAACAAACTGCACGCACTCAGGACAGCGGGCACTCGGACCTGTTCGGTGGACTGTTCGTCGAAGAAGACGCTGACGTTTACGCCAACCATCGCAAGGCCAAGGAGTTGACGCTCAAGGAGCGGCTCAAAGGGGAGAAAGACACCCTGGGCCTGTACCTGACCGGTCACCCGATTGATGAATACGAAGGTGAAATCCGTCGTTTCGCCCGCCAGCGCATCATTGATCTGAAACCGGCGCGTGATACCCAGACCGTAGCGGGCATGATCATTGCGCTGCGGGTCATGAAGAACAAGAAGGGCGACAAGATGGGGTTCATCACCCTGGATGACCGCTCTGGACGCATCGAGGCCTCGCTGTTTTCCGAGTCGTTCCATGCGGCGCAGTCGTTGTTGCAGACTGACGCGATGGTGGTCGTCGAAGGCGAGGTCAGCAATGACGACTTCTCCGGCGGCCTGAAGCTGCGGGTCAAGCGCGTGATGAGCATGGAAGACGCCCGGACCAACCTCGCCGAAAGCCTGCGCCTGAAGCTGCAAACCCAGGACCTGAAAGGCGATCAGCTACGCTGGTTGGGTGATTTGCTCAAGCGTCATCGCGGCGCGTGCCCGGTGACCATGGAGTACACCAGCCCGGATGCGAAGACCTTGCTGCAGTTTGGCGAGACCTGGCGGATCGACCCGGCAGATGCGTTGATTCAAGCACTGCGTGACCAGTTCGGGCGAGACAACGTCTTCCTCCAATACCGTTGACCGGCGAGTGCCATCATTGCGCTCGCCCGCCACCTGAATTTTTAATCTCGACCTCAGCGCGCCTCTCCCTTAAGGTAGGGCGCGAATAGACAACCGGCCGACCCAAGCTCATTTGGGACACGACCCAAGACGGACGCCTATGAACCCGAATTTTCTAGATTTCGAACAGCCGATCGCCGACCTGCAAGCCAAGATCGAAGAGTTGCGCTTGGTCGGTAATGACAATTCGCTGAATATCGGCGATGAGATCTCCCGCCTGCAGGACAAGAGCAAGACGCTGACCGAAGACATCTTCGGCAAGCTGACCAGCTGGCAGATCGCACGCCTGGCGCGTCACCCGAAACGCCCGTACACCCTGGACTACATCCAGCACATCTTCACCGAGTTCGACGAACTGCACGGCGACCGTCACTTCTCTGACGACGCAGCAATCGTTGGCGGCATCGCCCGTCTGGAGGATCAGCCGGTGATGATCATCGGTCACCAGAAAGGCCGCGAAGTGCGCGAGAAGGTGCGCCGCAACTTCGGCATGCCACGTCCGGAAGGCTACCGCAAGGCATGCCGTCTGATGGAAATGGCCGAGCGTTTCAAAATGCCGATCCTGACCTTCATCGACACCCCGGGTGCCTACCCGGGTATTGACGCTGAAGAGCGTAACCAGAGCGAAGCGATTGCCTGGAACCTGCGCGTGATGTCGCGCCTGAAGACCCCGATCATCGCCACCGTTATCGGTGAAGGTGGTTCCGGTGGTGCACTGGCTATCGGTGTCTGCGATCAATTGAACATGCTGCAATACTCGACCTACGCGGTGATCTCGCCAGAAGGTTGCGCTTCGATTCTGTGGAAAACCGCCGAAAAGGCGCCTGATGCTGCTGAGGCGATGGGCATCACCGCTGAGCGCCTGAAAGGCCTGGGCATTGTCGACAAGGTGATTGGCGAGCCTCTGGGCGGCGCGCACCGTGATCCGGCTGCCGCCGCTGCATCGATCCGTGCCGAGCTGAGCTCGCAACTGGCGATGCTGAAGAAGTTCGATAACGAAGCGCTGTTGAAGCGCCGTTATGATCGACTGATGAGCTACGGTCTCTAAGTCGAGCGCAATACCCCTGTAGGAGTGAGCCTGCTCGCGATGAGGGTGTAACATTCAACCAATGTGTTGGCTGTCACACCGCTATCGCGAGCAGGCTCACTCCTACATTTGTTTTGGGGCAAAGAGTTAAATATGGGTCAGTCCATGATTGATTTGCCTTCCCGGCTGTTGCTTAACCTTGAGCCTTGGCGCAATGCCGCTCATTGGCGCATCGCGTTTTCCGGTGGTCTTGATTCCACCGTCCTGCTGCATCTGCTTGCCTCTCTGGCAAAATCTGAATCCCTCCCTGCGCTAAGCGCCATCCATATCCATCACGGCCTTCAGGCTGCGGCTGATGCGTGGCCACAACACTGCCAGTCTGTCTGCGATGCGTTGGGGGTGCCGTTGCTGATTGAGCGGGTGAGGGTGCAACCGGGCGCGAGTCTGGAGCGGGCGGCGCGGAATGCGCGATACGCCGTGTTCTGTGCGCTGACGCAAGCCAATGACGTGTTGCTCACTGGCCAGCATCGTGATGATCAAGCGGAAACGCTGTTGTTTCGATTCATGCGTGGTGCGGGTGTGCGCGGATTGGCGGGGATGCCCAAGCAGCGACCAGTCGGGCAGGGCACACTGATTCGTCCGTTACTGGATGTCTCTCGTTCCGAGCTGGAAGCGTATGCGCAGGCTCATCACTTGAACTGGATCGAAGACCCATCGAATCAGGATCGGCAGTTCTCGCGCAATTACCTGCGGCATCAGGTCATGCCGTTGCTGAGCGAGCGCTGGCCGCAAGCGCAGACAAGCATGGCTCGCAGTGCCGCGCATCTGCGTGAGGCACAGGGTCTGCTCGATGAGTTGGCGCAGATCGATCTGGCAACCGCCGCCACCGCGCATGGTTTCGAATGGCTGGGGCTGCCGTCGCTGGAACTGGCGCCGCTGGCTGTGCTGTCTGCCGCCCGCCAACGCAACGCCCTCAGTCACTGGCTGGAACCAATGACTCGCTTACCCGACACCGACCATTGGTCGGGTTGGACAAATCTGTGTGATGCCGCTGCTGATGCGGTACCGGTCTGGCGTCTGGCCGACGGCGAGTTACACCGCAGCGCCGGACGCCTCTGGTGGCTCAGCGGCTACTGGCTGCGCACGCCGATGATCGGCGGCGACTGGCAGACGCCGGCGTCAGCGCTACGCTTGGCCGATAATGGTCGTGTCGCGTTCAGCGGGCAGAGCCCTGTCGGGCCGTTGCGCATTGCCTATCGTCAGGGCGGCGAAGTCATGCATCTGGCGGATCGCGGTCACCGTGATCTCAAGCGCCTGCTCAATGAGCGCGCGGTGCCGGGCTTCGTGCGTGGCAGATTGCCGCTGCTGTTTCGTGACGATGAATTGCTCGCGGTGGCGAACCTGCCGGGACTTGATGGCCCTGCGCAGGACGGCTGGAAATTGCATTGGCTGCCAACAGACGAAGATCAAGGTTTGAGCTGAAAGGAGCATTCCGGTAGACTACGCTCCCTTCTTGATACAACTTCTGTGGATTCGCCTGAATTGCAGGAGTTGCCGATTACCAAGCAGTCTTTGCTGGGCGATTCCAAAAAATGTGTAGCGAGCAACGTACCGGTGTTTCACCTACCGGTCTGTCCCAACGCGGCGGTTTTTTTGAAAGGTGCACTGTGATTAATGCAGGTGATCGGGGGCTTCGGCCTTCCTTCGCTTTCCCCGGCGGCTCGTACCGCTTTAACGCAGACTTCTAGGGTTTTTCATGACGCGCTACATATTCGTCACGGGCGGTGTTGTTTCTTCATTGGGGAAAGGCATTGCATCGGCTTCATTGGCGGCCATCCTGGAGGCGCGGGGACTTAAGGTCACCATGCTGAAGCTGGACCCGTACATCAACGTCGACCCGGGCACGATGAGCCCGTTCCAGCACGGTGAAGTGTTCGTCACCCACGACGGCGCCGAAACCGACCTGGACCTGGGCCACTACGAGCGGTTCATCCGCACGACCATGACCCAGAACAACAACTTCACCACTGGCCGTGTCTACGAGCACGTGCTGCGCAAAGAGCGCCGTGGTGACTACCTGGGTGCAACCATCCAGGTGATTCCGCACATCACCGACGAAATCAAGCGCCGCATCATCAAGGGTGCCGGTGACGCTGACGTGGCGATGGTTGAAATCGGTGGCACCGTCGGTGACATCGAGTCGCAACCGTTCCTCGAAGCCATTCGTCAACTGCGTTTCGAAGTCGGCGCCAAGCGCGCGATGCTGATGCACCTGACTCTGGTGCCGTACATCGCCACCGCTGGCGAAACCAAGACCAAACCAACCCAGCACTCGGTAAAAGAGCTGCGTTCGATCGGTCTGCAGCCAGACGTGCTGGTGTGCCGTTCCGATCACCCGATCGACATCTCGTCGCGTCGCAAGATCGCCCAGTTCACCAACGTTGAAGAGCGTGCGGTAATTGCGCTGGAAGACGCCGACACCATCTACAAGATCCCGGGCATCCTGCACTCGCAAGGTCTGGACGATTTCGTCGTTGAGCGTTTCGGTCTGCAATGCGGCAGCGCTGATCTGTCCGAGTGGGAAGCGGTGGTTGACGCCAAGCTGAACCCGGAGCACGAAGTGACCATCGCCATGGTCGGCAAGTACATGGAGCTGCTGGACGCCTACAAGTCGCTGATCGAAGCGATGAGTCACGCCGGCATCAGCAACCGCACCAAGGTCAATCTGCGTTACATCGATTCCGAAGACATCGAAAACCAGGGCACTGCGCTGCTCGAAGGTGTTGATGCGATCCTCGTGCCGGGCGGCTTCGGTCTGCGCGGAGTGGAAGGCAAGATCACTGCGGTTCAGTACGCTCGCGAACACAAGGTTCCGTACCTGGGTATCTGCCTCGGCATGCAAGTGGCGGTCATTGAGTTCGCCCGTAACGTGATGGGCTGGAAAGACGCCAACTCCACCGAGTTCGATCGCGCCAGTGGCCATCCGGTTGTCGGTCTGATCACCGAGTGGGAAGACGCGACCGGTGCCGTTGAAGTGCGTACCGAATCGTCCGACCTGGGCGGCACCATGCGTCTCGGCGCTCAGGACTGCCTGCTCGAAGCCGGCTCCAAGGTGCACGACTGCTACGGCAAGGACGTGATTGTCGAGCGTCACCGTCACCGTTACGAAGTGAACAACAACCTGCTGCCACAACTGATCGAAGCCGGCCTGAAAATCTCCGGTCGCTCCGCTGATGCTGCGCTGGTTGAAGTGGTGGAAGCGGCCGATCACCCATGGTTCGTCGCTTGCCAGTTCCACCCTGAGTTCACCTCGACACCACGCGATGGCCATCCGCTGTTCAGTGGTTTTGTCAAAGCTGCGTTGGCTCAACACCAGAAGAAGGCGTAACCCCGATGGCACAGAAGATCATCCGCGTCGGCGACATCGAGATTGCCAACGACAAACCCATGGTGCTGTTCGGCGGCATGAACGTGCTGGAAAGCCGCGACATGGCCATGCAGGTTTGCGAAGAGTACGTGAAGGTTACCGAAAAACTCGGCATCCCTTACGTGTTCAAGGCCAGCTTCGACAAGGCCAACCGTTCTTCTGTGGCCTCTTATCGTGGTCCTGGCCTGGAAGAGGGCATGCGCATCTTCCAGGACATCAAACAAGCCTTCGGCGTGCCGATCATCACCGACGTCCATGAGCCTGATCAGGCCGCGGTCGTCGCTGAGGTCTGCGACATCATTCAACTGCCGGCCTTCCTGTCGCGCCAGACCGATCTGGTCGTCGCGATGGCCAAGACCAATGCAGTGATCAACATCAAGAAAGCCCAGTTCCTCGCGCCTCAGGAAATGAAACACATCCTGAACAAGTGCGTCGAAGCGGGTAACGATCAACTGATCCTCTGCGAACGTGGTTCGAGCTTCGGCTACAACAACCTCGTGGTCGACATGCTCGGCTTCGGCATCATGAAGCAGTTCGAGTACCCGGTATTCTTCGACGTGACCCACGCGCTGCAAATGCCGGGTGGTCGTGCCGACTCCGCCGGCGGTCGCCGCGCACAGGTTCTGGATCTGGCCAAGGCGGGCATGAGCCAGTCGTTGGCAGGTCTGTTCCTCGAAGCGCACCCGGATCCGGACAACGCCAAATGCGATGGCCCTTGCGCCTTGCGTCTGGACAAACTGGAGCCATTCCTGGTCCAGCTCAAAGCGTTGGACGAACTGGTTAAGAGTTTTCCGACGG
This sequence comes from Pseudomonas sp. MC6, assembly GCF_054790575.1. Taxonomy (NCBI): domain Bacteria; kingdom Pseudomonadati; phylum Pseudomonadota; class Gammaproteobacteria; order Pseudomonadales; family Pseudomonadaceae; genus Pseudomonas; species Pseudomonas sp. MC6. The sequence continues at coordinate 3,728,072 of NZ_CP186504.1, read as the reverse complement.
TAGAAACCGCGTAACACTCAATTCTCCGGTAAAGTACCGCACGATTTGTCGCTCATGCCCTCGGGCATGAGCGTTATCGTCTGCAAGTCTGCCCGCTGCACACCCCTTGCCGACGGTAAAAAGATTTCCTCTAGCTGCGTCGTTTTCGTCAACTTTGGAGTGTTTACAACAATGGCAAAAATCGTCGACATCAAAGGTCGTGAAGTTCTCGACTCCCGTGGCAATCCCACCGTGGAAGCGGACGTGCTTCTCGACAACGGCATCATCGGCAGCGCTTGCGCGCCGTCCGGTGCATCCACTGGCTCGCGTGAAGCGCTCGAGCTGCGTGATGGCGACAAGAGCCGTTACCTGGGCAAGGGCGTGCTCAAAGCGGTAGCCAACATCAACGGTCCGATCCGCGATCTGCTGCTGGGCACCGACCCAAGCGACCAGAAAGCCTTGGATCACGCGATGATCAAGCTCGACGGTACCGAAAACAAGGCAACTCTGGGCGCCAACGCCATCCTCGCCGTGTCCCTGGCTGCGGCCAAGGCGGCTGCGCAGGATCAGGACCTGCCGCTGTACGCACACATCGCCAACCTCAACGGCACCCCGGGTGTGTACTCGATGCCGGTGCCGATGATGAACATCATCAACGGTGGCGAGCACGCCGATAACAACGTCGACATCCAGGAATTCATGGTGCAGCCGGTTGGCGCCAAGTCGTTCTCGGAAGGTCTGCGCATGGGCACCGAGATTTTCCATCACTTGAAAGCTGTACTGAAGGCTCGTGGCCTGAGCACTGCCGTTGGCGACGAAGGCGGTTTCGCACCGAACCTGGCGTCCAACGAAGACGCGTTGAAAGTGATCTCCGAAGCCGTTGCCAACGCCGGTTACAAGCTGGGCACCGACGTGACCCTGGCGCTGGACTGCGCGGCCAGCGAATTCTACGAAGACGGCAAGTACAACCTGTCCGGCGAAGGCCAGGTGTTCACCGCTGAAGGTTTCGCTGACTACCTCAAAGGCCTGACCGAACGTTATCCGATCATCTCGATCGAAGACGGTCTGGACGAGTCCGACTGGGCTGGCTGGAAGATCCTCACCGACAAGATCGGCGAGAAGGTTCAACTGGTCGGCGACGACCTGTTCGTGACCAACACCAAGATCCTGAAAGAGGGCATCGATAAAAACATCGCCAACTCGATCCTGATCAAGTTCAACCAGATCGGCACCCTGACCGAAACCCTGGAAGCCATCCAGATGGCCAAGGCTGCCGGTTACACTGCAGTGATCTCGCACCGTTCGGGCGAAACCGAAGATTCGACCATTGCCGACCTGGCCGTTGGCACCTCGGCTGGACAGATCAAGACCGGTTCGCTGTGCCGTTCCGACCGCGTTTCCAAGTACAACCAACTGCTGCGTATCGAAGAGCAGTTGAATGGCAAGGCCAAGTACAACGGTCGCAGCGAATTCCGCGGCTAAGTACAAATCGATGGAAGGACACCGGATTGTGTCGAAAAAGTCGTGACAGCGATGGATTTGCCACTAATCTGATGCCTTAACAGCACAAGCCTGGGTCTTCCAGGCTTCGTGCTATCAGATGCTTCAAAGTTTTGGCGTGGCTGTCTTTTTTCACTGGATACCTGATATTCGATGCGCAGTCCTTACTGGTTGTTTCTCGTTTTGCTCTTGCTACTGGCCGGTCTGCAGTACCGCCTGTGGGTGGGCAATGGCAGTCTGGCGCAAGTCGCCGAGCTGAATCAGCAGATTGCTGATCAACACGCCGAGAACGAAGGTTTGCTGGAGCGCAACCGAGTGATGGACGCTGAAGTCAGCGAGTTGAAAAAGGGCATGGAGACCGTTGAAGAGCGGGCTCGTCACGAACTGGGCATGGTCAAGGACGGCGAAACCCTTTACCAGTTGGCCCAATGATCAATTCCCTGCCGGCCTTCTGGGCCGTGATTCCTGCCGCGGGCATCGGTGCCCGAATGGCCGCGGACCGTCCCAAGCAATACCTGCAACTGGGCGGGCGCACAATTCTCGAACACAGCCTCGGCTGTTTCCTCGATCACCCAAGCCTTAAAGGGCTGGTGGTCAGTCTTGCGGTTGATGATCCTTACTGGCCGAACCTGGCCTGCGTCAGCGATCCGCGAATTCAACGCGTTGAAGGCGGGGCCGAGCGCTCCGGCTCGGTACTCAATGCCTTGCTGCATTTGCATGCGCAGGGTGCCGATGATGAGGATTGGGTGCTGGTGCACGATGCGGCACGGCCGAATCTGAGTCGTGAAGATCTCGACAAGTTACTGGATGAGCTGGCGGATGATCCGGTGGGCGGTTTGCTCGCGGTGCCGGCGCGCGACACGTTGAAGCGGGTCGACAAGCACGGTCGGGTTGTTGAGACAGTGGATCGCAGCGTGATCTGGCAGGCGTATACGCCGCAGATGTTCCGCCTGGGTGCGTTGCATCGGGCGCTGGCGGACAGTCTGGTTGCTGATGCTGTGATTACCGATGAGGCTTCGGCTATGGAGTGGGCAGGTCTCAAGCCGCGTCTGATTGAAGGGCGGGCGGATAACCTCAAGGTGACCCGGCCTGAAGATCTGGAGTGGTTGCGCCAGCGTTGGGCGAATCGCCGCTGAGTGCAGTGGCGCTTTTCTGATTGCATTCGTGAGCAGGCTCGCTCCCACATTTGATTTGCGCCTGACCCCAAATTTGCATTCACCGCCGATCCCCTGTGGGAGCGAGCCTGCTCGCGAAAGCGATAGTTCAGGCAACCCATCACTCAGCTTCGATATTCGGGCCTCTCAGCCAACCCTTCCTTAAGAAAATCCACCAACTTGCGCACCTTCGGCGACAAATGCCGCTGCTGCGGGTAAAGCGCCCACACCGCCGTATTCGGCGGCTGATGCGCCTCCAGCAGCGAAATCAACGCGCCACTGTGCAAATGTTCCAGCACGTAATAGTCAGGCAACTGACATAACCCCACGCCTTGAAGCGCCGCATCCAGCACCGCTTGCCCACTGTTGCAGCGCCAGTTGCCCTGCACCCGCTGGGAAAATTCCCGCCCGTTTTGCTCAAGCTGCCAGATGTCCGAGCTGCCGATCAGGCAATTGTGCCGACTCAATTCCGACAAACTATGTGGGCGCCCATACCGCTCAACGTAGGACGGTGAAGCACAGAGAAACATGCGGCGAGGCGCCAAGCGCGTCGCGACCAAGCGCGAATCCTGAAGCCGCCCCAAGCGAATCGCCAGATCCAACCCCTCATGTACCAGATCGAGCTGGCGGTTGCTCAGTTCGATATCGATGCGCAGCTGCGGATACAGGCCCATGAATCGCGTCACCAGCGGCACGATAAAGCGTTCGCCATACGCGACGGCGCAGGTCATGCGCAGCATGCCTTTCGGTTCGCTGGTCAGATCGCCGACGGCGCGCAATGCTTCCTCGCGACCGTCCTGCAAGCGTTGGCAATGTTGCAGAAAGGTCTGCCCGGCCTCGGTCAGCGTCACCCGACGGGTACTGCGATAGAGCAGGCGCGTCTGTAAGCGTTCTTCCAGCCGTACGATTTGTCGACTGATGTGCGAGGACGAAACCCCGAGACGTTCGGCGGCGGCAGTGAACTGGCTGCATTCAGCAACGGCGACGAACTCGTCGATGCCTTCCCAGCGATTTTCGGACATCGGGATTATCCCTGTGTGGCAATAATGTTTTGCTTTTGTCCGGATTATTCATCGTAAAGCTATGTATTACACTCCTTGTCTGGTTTTTTATTCATTGGATTCACTGGAGAGTCAGCATGATCAAGTCGCGCGCCGCCGTTGCCTTCGAGGCCAAGAAGCCGCTGGAAATCGTAGAAGTCGATGTCGCCATGCCCAAGGCCGGTGAAGTTTTGCTGCGCGTAGTCGCTTCCGGTGTTTGCCACACTGACGCTTACACCCTGTCCGGTGCAGATCCGGAAGGCATCTTCCCGTCGATCCTCGGCCATGAAGGTGGCGCCATCGTTGAAGCTATCGGCGAGGGCGTGACTTCGGTTGCCGTAGGCGATCACGTTATTCCGCTGTACACCCCGGAATGCGGACAGTGCAAATTCTGCAAGTCGGGCAAGACCAACCTGTGTCAGGCGATTCGCGCGACTCAAGGCAAAGGCTTGATGCCGGACGGTACTTCGCGTTTTTCCTACAAGGGCGAAACGATTTTCCACTACATGGGCACGTCGACCTTTTCGGAGTACACCGTGTTGCCGGAAATCTCCGTGGCCAAGATTTCCAAGGATGCACCGCTGGAAAAGGTCTGCCTGCTCGGCTGCGGCGTCACCACCGGTATCGGTGCCGTGCTCAACACCGCCAAGGTCAAACCGGGTGACACCGTGGCCATCTTCGGTCTGGGCGGCATCGGTCTGTCAGCGGTGATCGGCGCTGTTAAAGCCAAGGCTGCGCGCATCATCGCCATCGACATCAACCCGGCCAAGTTCGAGATCGCCAAGCAACTCGGCGCCACCGACTGCGTGAACCCGAAGGACTTCGATCGTCCGATCCAGGAAGTGATCGTCGACATGACCGATGGCGGCGTCGACTTCTCCTTTGAGTGCATCGGCAACGTGCAACTGATGCGCGCCGCCCTTGAGTGCTGCCACAAAGGTTGGGGTGAGTCGGTCATCATCGGTGTCGCCGGTGCCGGTCAGGAAATCTCTACCCGTCCGTTCCAGTTGGTCACCGGTCGCGTCTGGCGCGGTTCGGCGTTCGGCGGCGTGCGCGGCCGTACCGAGTTGCCGAGCTACGTCGACATGGCTCAGAGCGGCGAGATTCCGCTGGATACTTTCATCACCCACACCATGGGTCTGGAAGACATCAACAAGGCCTTCGACCTGATGCACGAAGGCAAGAGCATCCGTACCGTCATTCATTTCTAAAAGCAGCCCCAAGTTACAAGCTTCAAGCTGCAAGCAAAGGCGCTTTTGCCTTTTCTTGAAGCTCGAAGCTTGCCACTTGCAGCTGGGAGAATCCCCATGAGTCTGGAAAACATCTCCTGTCAGAAAAGTTTCGGCGGTTGGCACAAGCGTTATCGCCATCGCTCCGACGTGCTCGGTTGCGACATGGTGTTCGCCGTCTACCTGCCACCGCAAGCGGAGCAGGGCAGCAAGCTGCCGGTGTTGTACTGGTTGTCGGGCCTGACCTGCACCGATGAGAACTTCATGCAGAAGGCCGGCGCGATGCGCATGGCTGCCGAACTGGGTTTGATCATCGTTGCGCCGGACACCAGTCCGCGCGGTCCTGATGTGCCGGGCGATCCGGATGGCGCGTGGGATTTCGGCCTCGGCGCCGGGTTCTATCTGAATGCCACGCAGGAACCTTGGTCGCGCCACTATCGGATGCATGACTATGTCGTGCAGGAATTGCCTTCGCTGGTTGAAGCGCATTTCCCAGCTTCTGATAAACGCAGCATCAGCGGCCACTCGATGGGCGGCCACGGAGCGTTGGTCTGCGCATTGCGAAATCCAGGGCGCTATCAATCGGTGTCGGCGTTCTCGCCGATCAACAACCCGATGGATTGCCCATGGGGTCAAAAAGCGTTCTCGCGTTACCTGGGCGAAGATCGTTCGAAGTGGAAAGAGTGGGATGCCTGTGCGCTGATCGCCGAAGTGGACGAAAAACTGCCGCTGCTGGTCGATCAAGGCGATCGCGACGACTTCCTCGCCACTCAGCTCAAACCTGAAGCCTTGCAACAAGCGGCAAAACAAGCGGGCCATCCGCTGACATTGCGCCTGCAACCGGGCTACGACCACAGCTATTTCTTCATCTCAAGCTTCATAGACGACCACTTGCAGCATCACGCACGCGCCCTGCGCGGTTAATGCAGGTAGAATCACGCCCTGACAAAAATCGGGGCGTTTTTTTTATGCGTATTGGCCACGGCTATGATGTGCACCGTTTCGCTGAAGGCGATTTCATCACTCTGGGCGGCGTGCGCATTGCACACAGCTTCGGGCTGCTCGCTCATTCCGACGGTGACGTCCTGCTGCACGCCTTGAGCGATGCCTTGCTCGGCGCTGCGGCGCTGGGTGATATCGGCAAACACTTCCCGGACACCGACCCGCAATTCAAGGGCGCCGACAGCCGTGCGCTGCTGCGGCATGTGGTCGCACTGATCCACGCCAAAGGCTGGAAAGTCGGCAACGTCGACAACACCATCGTTGCCCAGGCGCCGAAAATGGCCCCGCATATCGAATCGATGCGCGCGCTGATCGCGGCGGATCTTCAAGTTGAGTTGGATCAAGTGAACGTGAAAGCTACCACCACCGAAAAGCTTGGCTTTGTCGGTCGCGAAGAAGGCATTGCCGTGCACTCCGTTGCCTTGTTGCTGCGCGCATGAATGAACTGCAATTGCTCGGCCCACGGGCCTATGGCGAACCCCTCGGCAGTGCGGTACTGAAAGCCATCGCTGAAGATTTTCAGGTCGATGAAGTCCTCGATATCCCGTTTAGCGGCGACGGTGAACACCTGTGGATCTGGGTCGAGAAACGCGGCCTCAACACTGAAGAAGCCGCACGGCGTATCGCCAAGGCCGCCGGCGTGCCATTGCGCACCGTCAGCTATGCCGGCCTCAAGGATCGTCAGGCGCTGACCCGCCAATGGTTCAGCGTGCAATTGCCGGGCAAGGCCGATCCGGACCTGTCGGCGGCGGAAAACGACACGCTGAAAATCCTCAAGACCACTCGCCACAAGCGCAAGCTGCAACGCGGCGCGCATTCGGCCAATGGTTTCACCTTGCGCCTGACTCAGTTCACTGGCGACAGAGACGCGATTGAACAGCGTCTGCAACTGATCGCCAAGCAAGGCATCCCCAATTATTTCGGCGCCCAGCGTTTCGGCCATGACGGCGGCAACGTCGTTGATGCGCGTGCGTGGGCGGCGCGCAAAGCCTTGCCGGAGCAGCGCAATGTGCGTTCGCGCCTGCTCTCTACCGCGCGCAGCTTCCTGTTCAACAAAGTACTGGCGGCGCGTGTTGCCGATGGTACTTGGCAAAAAGCTCAGGTCGGCGATTTGCTGGCGTTCACCGACAGCCGTAGTTTTTTTCCGGCCGGTGAAGCTGAATGCAGCGACCCGCGTCTGGCGATTCTCGATCTGCACCCGACCGGTCCGCAGTGGGGCGAAGGTGACTCGCCGACCGCGGGCGTTGTCCATGATCTGGAGCAGGGGATTGCCGCCGATGAAGCAGAGCTGCGCGATTGGTTGATTAACGCCGGTATGAGTCACGAACGTCGCATCCTGCGGCTGCCCATTGGCGGGTTGACGTGGCATTATCCCCAGCCTGACATTCTGCAACTGGAATTCGTCCTCCCGGCCGGATGCTTCGCTACCGTATTGGTGCGCGAACTCGTTGATCTGGTGCCGGTGGGGCAGACGGACAGCCCATGCGTATTCTGATTTCTAACGACGATGGGGTAACCGCACCCGGTCTTGCCGCGCTTTATGCTGCGCTGGCGGATTACACCGAGTGCGTGGTTATCGCCCCGGAGCAGGACAAAAGCGGCGCCAGCAGTTCGCTGACGCTCGACCGTCCGTTGCACCCGCAATACCTGGCCAACGGCTTTATCAGCCTTAATGGCACACCGACCGACTGCGTGCACCTGGGCCTCAACGGCTTGCTGGAGCGCGAGGCGGACATGGTGGTTTCCGGGATCAACCTCGGCGCCAATCTTGGCGATGACGTGCTGTATTCCGGGACAGTGGCGGCCGCCCTTGAGGGACGTTTTCTCGAGCGTCCGTCGTTCGCGTTTTCGCTGGTCTCGCGGCAGGTGGATAATCTGCCGACGGCAGCCTACTTTGCGCGCAAACTGGTCGAGGCCCATGCCGGGCTTGATCTGCCACCGCGCACGGTGCTCAACGTGAACATTCCCAATCTGCCCATCGATCACATTCGTGGTATCCAGCTGACTCGACTCGGTCATCGCGCCCGCGCGGCGGCGCCGATGAAAGTGGTCGATCCGCGTGGCAAGGCCGGTTACTGGATTGCCGCTGCCGGCGATGCCGAAGATGGCGGTCCGGGTACGGACTTTCATGCGGTGATGCAGGGCTACGTTTCCATCACGCCGTTGCAGCTCGATCGCACCTTCAATGACGCCTTCAGAAGTCTCGACGGCTGGCTGGAGGGACTGCGCTGATGACCCGTGAACACGAAGACAGGCTGCGCAGCGGCATCGGCATGACCTCGCAGCGTACCCGTGAGCGTCTGATCCAGCGCCTGTACGAAGAAGGCGTGTCCAACGCCAAGGTACTGGAAGTGATTCGGCGTACGCCGCGTCATCTGTTCGTCGATGAAGCGCTGGCACATCGCGCTTACGAGGACACGGCGCTGCCGATCGGCAATAACCAGACCATTTCCCAGCCTTATATGGTGGCGCGCATGAGCGAGCTGCTGCTGGAGGCGGGGCCGCTGGATAAAGTGCTGGAGATCGGCACTGGTTCCGGTTACCAGACCGCCGTGTTGTCGCAACTGGTTGAGCGAGTGTTCTCGGTCGAGCGCATCAAGGTGCTGCAAGATCGTGCCAAGGAACGTTTGGTCGAACTGAACCTGCGCAACGTGGTGTTCCGTTGGGGCGATGGCTGGGAAGGCTGGCCGGCGCTGGCGCCGTATAACGGCATCATCGTCACCGCCGTGGCCACGGATGTACCGCAAGCCTTGCTCGATCAATTGGCTCCGGGCGGGCGTATGGTGATTCCGGTGGGCTCGGGAGAAGTGCAGCAATTGTTGCTGATCGTGCGTGAGGAAAACGGCTTTTCGCGGCATGTTCTGGGGGCTGTTCGTTTCGTTCCGTTGCTCAATGGGCCGCTGGCCTGAGCATTTGTTTACGCGCGCTGAATTCCTTTCGTTCGCCTGTGTCTTACTCCGGCAGCGATGGTTTAAACGCAGCAGACTGTCCACTTGCAAACGTGTGCGCGACGCGATTTCGCTTCATTAAAGGTAAAGCCGATTCGGCCCGTTATACTTGCGACACCTGATGCCGGCATCCGGCATTTCACATTTTTCAGCCACCACAAAGGGAGCGGCGGGTGAGTCTCACAGTCATTGCGCAGCGTATGGGTAACACGAGCTTTCAGCGCCTGGTGACTGGCCTTGTCTTGAGCACCTTGCTGGTCGGTTGCTCCAGCACCAAATCGAGCAATGTCCGGGTGGTCGATCGCAACAGCGCGGTGGCCCAGCGTCCTACGGTGACGACCGGGCAGTATGTAGTCCGTCCCGGAGATACGATGTTTTCGATCGCATTTCGCTACGGCTGGGACTACAAAGCCCTCGCTGCCCGGAACAATATTCCTACGCCGTATACGATCCATCCGGGTCAGACAATTCGCTTCGATGGCCGTACCGGTTCAACGCCGACGGCGGTGGTGAGCAACAGCAGTTCTTCGCCTTCTTCGTCGAGCAAAACCACGGTAATCCGGCGTCAGGCAAATGGCACGACGACCACCACAACCACGGGTTCTGCTGGCAGTTCTGCGGGCGTTGCACCGTCCGTCGCCAACAAGCAGGCACCTGCTCCACTGCCTCCTGCAGGCCCGGCCCCGACCGGCTGGGGATGGCCATCTAATGGCATTCTGATTGGAAAATTCTCTTCAAACGGTAGTTTGAATAAAGGAATTGATATCGCCGGAGATTTGGGACAGCCTGTTTTAGCTGCGTCTGATGGGACGGTGGTATACGCCGGGAGTGGCTTAAGGGGCTACGGCGAATTAGTCATCATCAAACACAGCGAAACCTACGTCAGTGCCTACGGCCATAACCGCAGGCTGTTGGTTCGGGAGGGACAGCAGGTCAAGGTCGGACAGACAATTGCCGAAATGGGGTCAACGGGTACAGACCGGGTGAAACTGCATTTTGAGATTCGCCGCCAAGGTAAACCTGTGGATCCGTTGCAGTTCCTGCCAAGACGTTGATTTGTAAGCCAGCCTGTTCCGTCGCGTAGAGGGGACAGGCTCCAGCGCTGCCAAGGATAAAGGCGTCGCTTGAGCTTGGGGTCGAACTCACCAAAGGACTATAACAATGGCTCTCAGTAAAGAAGTGCCGGAGTTTGACATCGACGATGAGGTTCTCCTTATGGAGGCCGGCATCGATTCGGAATCTTCGATGTCGAATGATGAAGGGGCTGCTCCACCTTCCGTTCGTTCCAAATCCAAACACTCCGCTTCACTTAAACAACATAAGTACATCGATTACACGCGTGCACTTGATGCCACGCAGTTGTATCTCAACGAAATCGGTTTTTCCCCATTGCTCTCCCCGGAGGAAGAAGTTCATTTTGCGCGCTTGTCGCAAAGTGGCGATCCGGCCGGGCGCAAGCGCATGATTGAAAGTAACCTGCGGCTGGTGGTAAAAATCGCCCGGCGTTACGTCAATCGGGGGCTGTCGCTGCTGGATCTGATCGAAGAGGGCAACCTCGGGCTGATCCGGGCGGTGGAAAAGTTCGATCCCGAGCGCGGCTTCCGCTTCTCGACCTACGCGACCTGGTGGATTCGTCAGACCATCGAGCGCGCGATCATGAATCAGACCCGGACCATCCGGTTGCCGATCCATGTGGTCAAGGAGCTCAACGTGTACCTGCGGGCTGCACGGGAGCTGACGCAAAAACTCGACCACGAACCTTCACCCGAAGAAATCGCCAACCTGCTGGAAAAACCGGTGGGGGAGGTCAAGCGCATGCTGGGCCTGAACGAGCGGGTTTCTTCGGTCGACGTCTCGCTGGGTCCGGATTCGGATAAAACCCTGCTGGACACCCTCACCGATGATCGCCCGACTGATCCTTGTGAACTGCTGCAGGATGACGACCTGTCGCAGAGCATCGATCAATGGCTGTCGGAGCTGACCGACAAGCAGCGCGAAGTGGTTGTACGCCGCTTCGGCCTGCGCGGTCATGAGAGCAGTACGCTGGAAGATGTAGGCCTGGAGATCGGCCTGACCCGGGAACGGGTACGGCAGATCCAGGTGGAGGGCCTCAAGCGCCTTCGTGAAATCCTCGAGAAGAATGGCCTGTCGAGCGAGTCGCTGTTTCAGTAAGCGCCTCACACGTCCGCCCGCAAAAAGCCCCGACTGGTTCGGGGCTTTTTGTTGGCCTGGATTTGTTGGCTATCTCTTGCATCCCTGTTAACTGCCGGACGTACGGTCGGCAATTCCATCGTTTGTAGTCTCGCGCTGTAAGCCTTGGCTTACTCTTTCGTAAGTGTTCACTATTTTTACAAGACGGCAGACGTCGATTAGCTTCGGTGTTCTTATTTAACTTATTGATTTATATATTTATTTTTTAATGTGAAGTGCTTATTACAGCGCTTCTGCGGTCTCCGTGCCGATTGCTCTGGCCGGGGAATTCTCTAGTATCTGGGTTGTGTCGACGGACAGACACGCCCTTCAAGGAAGAGGGGAATGGACATCGCAGGACGCGATTCATCAGGACGATGAAAAGGAATACAGGGAATAGGGAAAAAATGTGGGCGGGTCATACCGCCCCTTTTTTTTGCCCGCAGAAAAGCAAAATGCGGAAAGCAAAAAGGCCCGCAAGGGGCCTTTTCATTCGAGCGCGTGGCAGATCAGCGTTCGAGGTCTTTGATCTTGCCTTTGACGCCATCCCACTCTTCGGCATCCGGCAGCGATTCTTTCTTCTCGGTGATGTTCGGCCAGATTTCAGCCAGATCAACGTTCAGTTGAATGAACTCCTGCATCTCTTCCGGAACTTCGTCCTCGGAGAAGATAGCTACAGCCGGGCATTCCGGTTCGCACAGGGCGCAGTCGATGCACTCATCCGGGTGAATCACCAGGAAGTTCGGGCCTTCGTAAAAGCAGTCCACCGGACAGACTTCTACGCAGTCGGTGTACTTGCACTTGATGCAGTTGTCGGTGACGACGAAGGTCATTTCTAATTTTCTCCTCAGGCGGCGGCAGCGTTGCCCCTTCACGGTTGGGGTCGCCAGGTTCGGGAGCGATATCTGCTGGCCAGGCTATTAGCCAGCAGCATCCCAAACCGCGCGAGATTCTAACAGCTTGAAGCCGTTTGCGTTATATCCGCTTCTTCAGTGCTTATATCCGGTTCTTCAGTGCATAGAGCATTTCGAGCGCACGACGCGGGGTCAGGTCATCCAGATCCAGTTTAGCCAGCTCATCAAGCACGGGGTGCGGCAGGCTGGCGAACATGTCGCTTTGTTGTGGCGTCGCCGGTTTGCCCTTGGCGGCGGGTTTCGGCGCTTCATGCGGCAAAGCGGTTTCTTCCAGTCGGCTCAGGTGCTCGCGGGCACGCACGATCACTTCGCTCGGCACACCGGCCAGTTGCGCTACTGCCAGACCGTAACTCTGACTGGCAGGGCCGGGCAGCACGTGGTGCAGGAACACGATGCGTTCGTTGTGCTCGGTGGCGTTGAGGTGGACGTTGGCCACCAGTGGCTCAGCTTCCGGCAACACGGTCAGTTCGAAGTAGTGCGTAGCGAACAGCGTATAGGCGCGCAAATGAGCCAGGCGCTCGGCTGCAGCCCAGGCCAGCGACAGGCCGTCAAAAGTGCTGGTGCCGCGACCGACTTCGTCCATCAGCACCAGGCTGCGCTCGGTGGCGTTGTGCAGGATGTTGGCGGTTTCGCTCATTTCGACCATGAAGGTCGAACGGCCACCCGCGAGGTCATCGCTGGAGCCGATACGGGTGAAGATGCGGTCGACCAGCGACAGTTCGCAACTGGCTGCCGGTACGAAGCTGCCGATATGCGCCAGCAGCACGATCAGTGCGGTTTGGCGCATGTAGGTGGATTTACCGCCCATGTTCGGGCCGGTGATCACCAGCATGCGCGTGTTGTCATCGAGGCTCAGGTCGTTGGCCACGAACGGCGTGGTCAGCACTTGCTCGACCACCGGGTGACGACCCTGGGAGATGCGCATGCACGGCTCGCTGACGAAGCGCGGGCAGTTCAGGTCGAGGTTCAGCGCACGCTCGGCAAGGTTGCTCAACACGTCGAGTTCGGCCAGCGCACCGGCGGTGTCCTGCAGCGGTGGCAACTGGCTGATCAGGTCCTCCAGCAGCGCTTCGTACAGCATCTTCTCGCGGGCGAGGGCGCGGCTCTTGGCCGACAGCGCCTTGTCTTCGAATTCTTTCAGCTCAGGCGTTATGAAGCGTTCGGCACCTTTCAGCGTCTGGCGACGGATGTAATCCGCCGGGGCGGATTCGGCCTGCTTGCTCGGCAGTTCGATGAAGTAGCCGTGAATGCGGTTGTAGCCGACTTTCAGATGGCTCAGGCCGGTGCGGGCTTTCTCGCGGGCTTCGAGATCGATGAGGAACTGACCGGCGTTTTCGCTCAGCGATTGCAGTTCATCGAGTTCGCTGTCGTAACCGGTTTTCAACACGCCGCCGTCACGGATTACCGCCGGCGGGTTATCGATGATGGCTTTCTCCAGCAGCGCCGCCAGTTCCGGGTAAGTGCTGGTGGTGGTCGCCAGACCTTGCAGGTGCGGCGCTTCCAGATCGGTCATCGCCACTTGCAGTTCAGGCAGTGCGCCAAGGGCGTCGCGCAGCCGGGCAAGGTCACGAGGACGCGCGTTGCGCAGGCCGATTCGCGCGAGAATTCGCTCGATGTCGCCGATTTCCTTGAGCTGTGGTTGCAGCTTTTCGAAACGGTAGCGATCAAGCAGGCAAGTGATCGAGGTCTGGCGCGCCAGCAATACCGTCAGATCGCGCAACGGGCGATTCAACCAACGGGTCAGCAAGCGGCTGCCCATGGCGGTCTGGCAGCGATCGACCACCGATTGCAGGGTATTGTCGCGGCCACCGGCGAGGTTGGTGTCGAGTTCAAGATTGCGGCGGCTCGCACCGTCCAGCACCACGGTGTCATCCAGGCGTTCGTGGCGCAGGCTGCGCAGATGGGGCAGGGCGGTGCGCTGGGTTTCCTTGGCGTAGGCCAACAGGCAACCGGCAGCGCCGATGGCCAGGGTCAGGTTTTCGCAGCCAAAGCCCTTCAGGTCTTGGGTGGAGAACTGCTGGCAAAGGCTTTTCAGTGCTGAGTCACGCTCGAAATCCCACGGCGCACGACGACTGACGCCACGGCGTTTTTCCGCTGGCAGGTCCCTCGGCCAGTCATCCGGGATCAGCAACTCAACCGGATTGATCCGCTCCAGTTCCGCGAGCAGGTTCTCCCAGCCTTTGATTTCCGACACGCTGAAACTGCCGCTGGTGATGTCCAGCACGGCCAGACCGAACAGACGCTCGTCACCCAGCAGCGCAGCGATCAGGTTGTCGCGGCGCTCATCGAGCAGCGCCTCATCACTGACCGTCCCAGGGGTGAGGATGCGCACTACCTGACGTTCCACCGGGCCTTTGCTGGTCGCCGGGTCGCCGACCTGCTCGCAGATCACCACCGACTCGCCAAGCTTCACCAGCTTCGCCAGATAGCCTTCAGCCGCGTGGTAAGGAATGCCACACATCGGAATCGCCTGCCCCGCCGACTGCCCGCGCGCGGTCAGCGTGATGTCGAGCAACTTGGCCGCCTTCTTCGCGTCTTCGTAGAAGATCTCGTAGAAGTCGCCCATGCGGTAGAACATCAGCTGATCCGGGTGCTGATTCTTCAGGCGCCAGTACTGCTGCATCATCGGAGTGTGGGAGGACAGGTCGGAGACGGCTTTATTCATCGGATTGTCAGGCAACTCGTTAAAAGATGTAGGGCAAAAGCGGGGGCATCAGCCAGGCTTTCGCGCGATGGGCGCAAGGTTACCATGGGCGGTCTGCCGGACGCAGGCATCGCAGCCGGGTGACGGTTTTCTTCACCGAAAGGTGTATTTATGCACGATTTATGCAAATCAGCATTTGTCTTCATTAAAAACTTCAAGCACTATGCGCGTTATGCAAAAACGCAACGTAGCCTCCGTCTTAAGAGCACTGCTCGACCAGCACGGGATCTCCCCCACGGAGCTCCACCGTCGCACCGGCGTGCCTCAATCCACTCTCTCGCGGATCCTCAGCGGGAAGATCGTCGATCCCTCGGATAAACACATCTCGAAGATCGCCGAGTACTTCGCCGTGAGCACCGATCAATTGCGCGGGCGCGCAGATGTCGCGCCGTCGGCCGGAGCCGCGCGTGATGACGTACACGCGGAACTCAAGGACATAATGCTGTGGGACGACGATACGCCGGTCGATGATGACGAAGTATCGGTGCCGTTCCTTCGCGAGGTTGAATTGGCAGCAGGATCAGGAAGATTCGTCATCGAAGAGAGCGAGCGCTCTAGCCTGCGCTTCGGCAAGCGTAGCCTGCGCCATAACGGCGTGCAGTTCGATCAGGCCAAATGCGTGACAGTGCGCGGCAACAGTATGCTACCGGTGTTGCGTGATGGCGCCACCGTTGGTGTGAATGCGGGCAAGTGCGGGATCGGCGACATCATTGATGGCGACCTGTACGCGATCAATCACAACGGCCAGTTGCGCGTGAAGCAACTCTATCGCCTGCCGACCGGCATTCGTCTGCGCAGCTTCAATCGCGATGAGCATCCGGACGAAGACTACAGCTTCCAGGAAATCCAGGAAGAGCAGATCGTCATCCTCGGTCACGTCTTCTGGTGGGGCATGTACGCCCGCTAACCACACCGACTTCAGATAAGCCCGCCAATCGGCGGGTTTTTTTTCGCCTTGATGAAACCGCCAAACCCTTGAGTTGCGGGGCTTCCATGCATCTGCGCATTTCAAATGCATAAATAAATGCATTTACGCATTGACTGGATATGCATACATGCATATCCTTGCCACCAAGCCGCTCGACAAAGCGGCTGGCAAGAAAGCTCTTTAGTTCCACAAGAACAGGCAGCGATGAACCGGCCTCAACGGTTCAGAGGGTTGGCAACTGACCCGGGTGTGCAGCGTAAAGCACCAGAAGCAGTTATCCGGCGGGCAGGGACCGCGGTCGGAAAAACAATTTGAATGGACTCGTACCGCGCCAGTAGCGCCGAACAGTCAACTTCCTTCTTGGACACAGGATTTGAAGGAAGGCGAAGGAGCGCATTACTGAAAAGCCCGGTGCATCGCCGCCGGGCTTTTTGGAATGCCTACCGGAAGTTTTCACGCCACTCACCTGAAATGACCACACATTGAGGAATACCCGATGAATCTCTACGCATTGGTTGAATACAACAAAGTTGTCCAATTGAAGGAAAGCGAAGTCCGTCCTGATGCACCTGCTTCGCCAACGTCCGTATGGGTCGATGTAACCGGTAGTACAGACATGCGCGTGGGTTGGGGGGCGACGTTCAATGGCATCTGGTTATTCTCGCCGCCCACGGATGAAGACTTGCGTAACGAAGCCGAACAACAGAAATGGCAACTGCTGAATACGGGCGCCAACTGGCTGCTGCTCAACTCGCTTCAGTTCAAAGTTGATCTCGGTATCGCCACAACGCAAGACCAGGCTCGATTGCTGACTCACAAGCAGTATTGCATTGACGTCAGCGACATCGATAAGCAGCCGGGTTATCCGGCAAACATCGTCTGGCCGGTAGCGCCGTACTGACAAACACACCAAGCCATTTCGCTCAAGAATTAGCCAAAAAGGAAATTTGAATGAATCGTTATGCACTCACAATTACGGCCATGGGTTACACCGTGGTTCTACAAGTAGTGGACATTGATGGCGAGGCGCCAGCCGTACCGGTAAGTGAACCAAGTGCTTCATGGCGCGATGTCACCGGTAACGAAACCGTTCAACCGGGAATGAAACTGGTGTGGGGGCCTTCTGGAAATGAATTTGTTGAAACGACGGTTCCGGAGCAGCAGTTGTTTACGAGCGGTCGCATAGAACTCCGGTTGGACGACGCAACACGCTGGCTGAAATTCAACCCTTTGCAATACAAGTTGGACCTCGGTATCGCCACTGCGGCTGATGAGGCCACATTGGTAGCCTACAAGCAGTACTTCATCGCTGTCGGCGAAGTGAAAAACCAGAACACATTTCCAATCATCAACTGGCCGGTCGCGCCCTTCTGATCGCCATTTTCAAAACCTGTCTGCGGGAGCGCATTACTGAAAAGCCCGGGCCACAGCGCCGGGCTTTTTGGAATGCCTGCCTGAGAGAAACCGATTGAACCCAACACATACCCTTCATCCATCACACCAGGAGGCGTGACATGACAAACGAGCAACAAGCGTTGGCGGACATGCCGATCTGGCTGGTCATCCTTCTTGCCGTCGTCGGCGGGGTGTCCGGCGAAATGTGGCGCGCCGACAAGGAGGGCGCACGTGGCTGGCCGCTGCTGCGCCGTCTGGCCCTGCGCTCCGGCGCCTGCATGATCTGCGGCGTGTCGGCGATCATGTTGCTGTATGCCGCCGGCATGTCGATCTGGGCGGCTGGCGCGTTCGGTTGCCTGACAGCGATGGCTGGCGCCGACGTCGCCATCGGGTTGTACGAACGCTGGGCCGCCAAGCGCATCGGCGTCTGCGACGTCCCGCCGCGCGACCAACCTTAACCCTGACTGTTTGTCCATGCCGCCCTTTGGGCGGCAGGACTGCGCGTGGACGATCGAAAAGGAGGTCATGTATGCCCACACCGATCCAGCAGCCGTCGCAACTGTTCACAGCCATCGCGACGACGCTGCGCAACACAGCCGGACTCAACCTCAACGTCGGCAATCACGATGATTTCACTGCGCCGGGCGATCAGGCCTGGGTGTTGATCGACTTCGACCGGAATGGGACTGGAGTGCGCGCCGCTGACGGACGAATTGCGCATGCCATGACGTTGTCCCTGCAAGTCATTCCGGCCCTTTCTGCCAGCGCATTTGCAGCATGCGATCTGATCGCTGTGCTGAAAAACCTGATCACCGACAACGGCTGGAACTTGCCCGGTGATCAATGCGATCTGCCAGTGAATATCGATGGCTTGCCATCATTACTCATTCGCGCCGATCAGCAATACAAAGCCTGGACACTGACGTTCGACCAGACCCTCTACCTCGGCCCGACCTTGCTCGACGATCCGCTGGGCATCCCGAAATTCGCCCGCACCTGGGAAGTCAGCAACATCGATGACCCCGACCAATACACCACGCTGGAGGCCTGACCGATGTTCGACGCATTACTGCGTATGCAGCTGGGTCCGATCATCGAACGCCTGGCCGAAATGGAAGCGGAAATCGACGACCTGCACCGCCGTGCTGAAAGCTTCTGCCGCATCGGCATTTGCCAGAGCGTCGACGCTGCGAGCAACACCTGTCAGGTCAGTCACGGTGGTTTGCTGACGCCGGCCATCAAGTTTTTCAACCCCAGCGCCGGCGCACAAAGCGAGTCGCGGATTCCAACAGTGGGTGAACAGTGTCTGTTGTTCAACTACGGCAGCGGCGAAAGCGGCGCGCAATCTGTGGCGCTGTTCGGTCTGAACAGTGATCGTTTTCCACCCACCGCCACCGTACCGACGCTGACCCGCCGAGTGCATGTCGATGGCAGCGAAAGCGGTTACGACGACGCCTCGCACACTCTGCACTGGCAAAACGGCCCGGCAGCCTTCAGCGGTTCGCGCGAATCGCTGGA
The DNA here is from genome assembly GCF_054790575.1 of Pseudomonas sp. MC6. Taxonomy (NCBI): domain Bacteria; kingdom Pseudomonadati; phylum Pseudomonadota; class Gammaproteobacteria; order Pseudomonadales; family Pseudomonadaceae; genus Pseudomonas; species Pseudomonas sp. MC6. The sequence goes on along the minus strand of NZ_CP186504.1, from coordinate 3,709,571 downwards.
GCTGAGCATCGGCCCGGCCCGGTTAGCGATGACACCACAACTGATCACCCTGCAACTCGGTGCAGTCGGCCTGACCATTGACGCTTCGGGCGTGCACTTCAGCGGCCCATTGGTCGATCACCAGGGCCGCGTCATCAGCCCCTGATTCAAGAGCCTCCCATGATCGGAATCGATAGAGACAGCGGGGCCACGGTCGACGACTGGCTGCAGTTTGTGCAGCGCGCGACCCGGGCCCTGACTACGCCGCTGGGCACCCGGCAAAAAAGGCCCCTGTATGGCTCGTTGATCCCCACGCTGCTGGGGCAGAACCTCGGTGACGACGTTCTGCTTCTAGCCCAGAGCTACGCGGCGCAAGCCTTCTACAACAAGCAAAACGGCATTGACGATTTTCAGCCGCAAGTGATCGTCGCCAGTCGTCAGGGTGCCGGCCTGTTGTTGCGGTTCGCCGGTACCTGGAAAAACCGTCAACAAACCTTCGAGGTCGTGACATGAGCATGTTGATCCCCGGCCAGAACCAATTGGCCGAACCCGCGCTGATCACCGTTGAAGCCTTCGAAGACCTGCTCGCCGAATTCAAGGCTTTTGTCATTGAATACGTCGGCGCGCGCTCGCCGGACAGTGCCGCGAAACTCACGACCAGCCTGGACAACGAAAGCGAACTGCTGACCTTGGCGCTTGAAGCTTTCTGTGTGCGGCTGCAAACCCACGAGCGCAAATACAACGCTCGCATCAAACAGATGCTGGCGTGGTGGGCGACTGGCAGCAACCTTGATGCGCGGCTGGCGGACATGGGCCTTGAGCGGCAGTTGCTTGATCCCGGCGACCCCGCAGCATTTCCGCCGGTGCCAGCGATCTACGAAAGTGACGACGACGCCCGCCTGCGTTATTACCTGGCGCCACACGCCCCGGCGGCGGGCTCGCGGATGCAGTATCGCCGCGAAGTTTTCACCCTTGGCGAGCGTCCCACGGTGCAGGTCGAATCCACCGAGGCAGGTGTGGTGAACGTCACTTACACCTTCGACCCGGACGGTCTCGCTGCGCAGGTCAAGGATGGCAATGCTCGGCGTACCGCGCCGGGCGAGGTGCAGGTCACAGTGCTGTCCCGCGACGACGATGGCACGCCTTCCCAGGCATTGCTTGACGGCGTTCGTCAGCACTTCGCACGGCCTGATGTACGACCGGAAACCGACCTTGTCATGGTCAAGGCAGCCGATATTCAGCGCTACAAGATTCGCGTGGTCGCCAAGATCAATTCCGGCCCCGATTCGGGCCTGACCAAAGTCGCCGCGCAACAACAATTGCAGGCTTACGCTGACAGTTGCCATCGTCTCGAAGGTCGGGTTGATCCGAGCTGGATCGACTACACGCTGCACAGTGCCGGCGCCGTGCAATTGCAGATTCTCGAACCGCTGGCGCCGATCGTGACTACGGCGTTTCAAGCGCCGTATTGCACGGCGGTCGAGGTTGAGGTGCTGACGCTATGAGTGAGAAAACTCAGCGTCCGACGCTGCTGCCGGCCAACAGCTCGGCACTCGAACGAGGCCTGGATCTGGGCTTTGGCGCACTGCTTGATCGCATCGCGCCGCCGTTCCCCGAACTGATGAACCCGAGCGAAACACCGGTCGCATTCTTGCCTTATCTGGCAGCGGATCGCGGTGTCGCCGAATGGAGCACCGCCGCACCGGAAGCGGAAAAACGCCTGACCGTTGAACTGGCCTGGCCTACCGCGCGTCAGGCCGGCACTCGCAAGGCGCTGGAAAACGCCGCCAAGGGTTTGCAATTGCGCCCGGAAATCCGCGCCTGGTACGAACAGACGCCGCCCGGTGCGCCTTACAGCTTTTCCGTACGAGCCTTCAGCGACCAACCCTACAGCGAAGAAATCGACGCCCGTCTCGACCGACGTCTGGCCGATGCCAAGAGCGAACGGGATGTGCTGACGGTCTCGGTTGGCTTGAGCGCTTTCGGCAATCACGTCATCGGCGCCGCGACGTTCTGTGGCGAGCTGACCACGGTTTATCCAGTGTTCATCGAAGGGCTCGAAACCTCGGGAGAGGCGTTCATGGCTGCCGGCATGTACACCGTCGAAACATCCACAATTTATCCTCAGGGGGCCTGAATGGCTGACTATTACACCCTGCTCACCAACGCAGGGATTGCCTACGAAACGGCGTGCAAGGCTGCGGGCACGCCGATCAAGCTGACACAGATTTCCGTCGGCGACGGCGGCGGCTCGGTCTACAACCCGGCCGCGACCGCCACTGCGCTGAAACGCGAAGTCTGGCGCGGGCCGCTCAATGCGCTGTTCCAGGACGAGAAGAACCCGAGCTGGCTGCTCGCCGAAGTGACCATTCCGCCGGATGTTGGCGGCTGGTATGTGCGGGAAGCGGGGCTGTGGACTGATACCGGGATTCTCTACGCCATCGTCAAATATCCGGAGTCGTTCAAACCGGTGCTGGCGACGTCGGGTTCGGGTAAAGAGTTTTATATCCGCTCGATTTTCGAGACCAGCAATGCGTCCTTGGTGACGTTGTTGATTGATGACACCGTTGTTAAGGCCACGCGTGCCTGGGTCATGAGTTATCTCGCCGAAGAACTCGGCAAGCTGGATGGTAAGCAGTCGGTGCGTGTTGCGGCATCCACCAACATCGTGTTGAACGGTGCGCAGCAAATTGACGGCGTCGCAGTGATTGCTGGCGACCGCGTGCTTGTTGCGAACCAGACGCTGGCCAAGGACAACGGCCTGTGGATCGTCGGCAATGGCGACTGGGTGAGGGCAACGGATGCCAATAGCAGCGCCAAGGTCACACCGGGGCTGACAGTGATGGTGGAGGAGGGCACGGCGAGCGGTGATTCGCTGTGGCACCTCACCACCAATGCGCCGATTACCCTCGGCACGACTGCGCTGACGTTCAAGATGCTGGCCGGTCGCACCGGGATTGCTGCCGGGACTTACAAGAGTTTGACGGTTGATGAATATGGTCGGGCGACTGCCGGCGCCAACCCCAATACGTTGGCCGGGTTCGGGATCACTGATGCCCTTGGAATCAACGCAACGGCAGTCGCGTCTCGAAAGCTTGAAACACCTCGGAGTATTTCCGTCTCCGGCGCGGCGAGCGGTAGCGCGTCATTTGATGGATCGGCAAATGCCAACATATCCATAGCGTTTGCCGACTCAGGCGCTGCTGCCGGTACTTACACAAAGGTTACCGTTAACACTAAAGGTTTGGTGACAGGGGGATCAGCACTTTCCGCGACAGACATCCCGTTCCTTGACTGGTCGAAAATCGGCTCCGGCAAGCCGGCTACTCTCGCGGGTTACGGGATAACCGATGCCTACACCACAGCGGGTACCCAGGGCGTCGTCAATCAGGCCATTGCCGACTTCTCGACAACTAAAAACCTGGCCGCTCCGGCCTTTCTGAACGGGTTCTACGACGCGAACACTTCGCGCTATTGGACGGCTAACGGCAACTTGTATGTCTCAATCGACTTTGCCCGTGGAACCGCGATTGGTGGTCAATCAACTCTTTTGTGTGTTTTACCGCCCGGAGCGAGGCCTCGATTCAGATGTTGTGGTACCGGGGATTGGGTTACGTCGTCACCTTTGGCGTTTGGTTACCTCTCCTGGTCACTTGAAACCAACGGGAACCTCAGCATCGACCTGTCAGTGGGGGCGTCGGCTGGAGCTAGCGCCTACCAAGCTCAAATTCACCTCTGCACTCAACTAGCGTGAAGGCAAGCCATGTATTACATCTTGGATTCAAAAGGCGGATTTCTCTACTCCGACGCCAGTAATAAAAATTACTCTGACTGGACGCTCATTCCACTTCCCCAGCCTTGCTGGAACCCACGATTTACCGGAGCACGAGACAAGGAAACTGGGGAATGGACTGGCATGTGGGTGCAGGACGGAGAGCCAGTGCCGACCGCCGACGAGATTTGTTTGCGGATAGACACCTATGCTGACGAAATTCGGCGGCTCGTTGCCGGCGACCCATTGCGTGCTGTTGAGTATGAACGTGCTACTGCTGAGGCTCAGCAGTTCAAGGATGATGGCTATCCGGGTGATGCAGTGCCGCGTACGGTTGCTGCTTGGGCGATCACGGGTCGAACGCCACGTGAAGCCGCCGACAGTATGCTGGCTGAGGCCAGCCAATATGTGCAGGTGTTAAACCTTATCCGCGAGAATCGCCTGCAGGCGAAGGAGCAGATCAAACAGAAGATCGCAACGGGGTCCACTATGGAGGCTAAGCAAATTGCTGATGAAGCAATCATTGCGATTCAAGCAGCGGCGGCCGACGTTAGACCCGCAATAGGTTAACCATGAACTCCTGGTGGTCTATTCACGGGCCTCCCTAGATACCGCAGCGCTCCAATAAATGCCCTGAATCCGGGGTGTTTTTTTCCAAACCCAAACGCACTCAACACCCGCCAAGCCCCTCCCCACGAGGGGCTTTCCCGTTTATGGAGAAACGAAAAATGGCAACCCGCCAAACCTACACCGTGCTCGTCCCATTCCCCACCGGCGGTGGGCACTGGTCGAGCATCGGTCAAGACCTTGATCTGCTCGACGTCGAGGCCAGTGCCTTGCACTTCGCCGGTCGACTGGAACTGAAAACCCCAACCACCCAGGCCAAAAAGGCCGCTGCCAAGAAGGCTGACTGACTATGGCTGAGGTTCTGAACTTCGAGCACAACGGCATTACCGTCAATGCCACCGAATCCCCCGAGGCCATGGGTGGCCTGGGTGACAACGTCATCGGCCTGGTCGGCACCGCGCCGAAAGCCGATCCGCTGATTCCGCGTAACGCACCGTTCCGCATCAACAGTTTCACCACCCACGCGCTGCTCGATCCGACCGGTTCGGAAGAGGGCACCCTGTACCACGCGGTTTACCAGATCCTCAAAGTGGTCAAGGTGCCGGTTTACGTGGTCATCGTCGAGGCGGGTGCGACCCCGGCCGACACCGTCAACAACGTGATCGGCGGCGTCGATCCACTGACCGGCCGCAAGCTCGGTCTGGCCGCGCTGGGCAGTGTCCCGGAAGACCTGACCATCATCGGCGCGCCGGGCTTCACCGGCACCAAAGCTGTGGCCAGCGAGTTCGCCTCGTTCGGCAAGCGCATCAAGGCCCGTGTGGTGCTGGATGGCAAGGACGCCTCGGTTGCCGATCAAGTGTTGTACAGCCAGGAACTCGGCGGCGCCGACCTCGGTTTCGACCGTTGCCTGGTGGTGCACAACATGCCGGCCGTGTACTCGAAAGCGGCGAAGAAAAACGTCTTCCTGTCGCCTTCCAGCCTGGCGATTGCCGCACTGGCCAAGGTCAAGCAGTGGGAGAGCCCGGGCAACCAGGTGACCTACGCCGAAGACGTTTCGCGGGTCGTTGAGTACAACATTCTCGACACCTCCACCGAAGGCGATCTGCTCAACCGCTACGGCGTCAGCTACTACGCCCGCACCGTGCTCGGCGGCTTCTCGCTGCTGGGCAACCGCTCGATCACCGGCAAGTTCATCAGCTACGTCGGCCTCGAAGATGCGATCAGCCGCAAGCTGGTCAAGGCCGGCCAGAAAGCCATGGCCAAGAACCTCACCAAGTCCTTCATGGATCAAGAGGTCAAGCGCATCAACGACTGGCTGCAAACCCTGGTCGCCGACGAAACCATCCCTGGCGGCAGCGTGTATCTGCACCCGGAACTGAACAGCGTCGAGAAGTACAAGAACGGCACCTGGTATGTGGTCATCGACTACGGCCGCTACGCGCCAAACGAACACATGGTTTATCAACTCAACGCCCGCGATGAAATCATCGAGCAGTTCCTGGAGGACGTTCTCTAATGTTTACCAACCGCGTAAGACAGGCCATCGCGGCCACCCTCCAAGGCCTGCCGTTGTCGGCGACTGTTGAAGAATTCACCCCGCCGAAAATTGATTTCGACATGGAAAGCATGACGGGCGGGCGTTTCATCGTCGAGGAGATGGCCAAGAGTGCAAAGCCGCTCAATGCGCAGATCAAATTGCAAGGCACCGGTGCTGAAGTGTTGCTGGCGATGGGCGTGAAACTGGGCGACGACATCCTGCTGAACGTGCGTGAAGCCGGTCAGGATCAGGACGGCAATACCTGGTTCACCTACCACACCATCGGCGGCAAGCTCAAAACCATGGGCGAAGACGCAATCAAAATGGGCGGCAAGGCTCTGACGACGCTGGACTTCTCCTGCCGCACCTACAACCGCCTGGAAAACGGCATTCCGGTGATCGACATCGACGTGCGTACCCAGAAGTTCGTCCTCAACGGCGTCGACATCCTCGGTGATGCGCGTCGTGCGGTGCTGATGCCGTAACCCGTTACACCGCAAAACCTGTGAGAGCGAGCCTGCTCGCGAAGCCTTTGGCACATTCAACATCAATGTGACTGAACGACCGCTTTCGCGAGCAGGCTCACTCCCACAGTGGGCCAGTGTGACTGGCAGAAATTGAGTAACCCCCAAGAATCACCAAGGAATTCATACATGTCGTGGATGCCACCCCAGCATGACCTGCTGTCGCCGATCACCGGCGACGATGGTTCGCAGATCAACCAGATCCAGCTCAAGCCACTGTTCTACGCCGCACAGAAAGAAGCGCTGGAACGCGCCGGCGATGACGAAGACGATCAGTTCTTCGAGCTGGCGCTGCTCGCCACTGGCCTGTCGGTCAAAGAACTCGACCAGCTCAAGCGCCCGGACTACGTGAGCATCGCCCAGTACGTGCACGAGATGTCGACACGCCCTGCGTCGTACTTTCTCGACCAGGTCGAAGACGCGCAAAAGTCCGACGATCCCGATCAGGTGCAACTGCTGCAACCGCTCGCCGTAACCGGCCGCACCGTGACCTCGCTGAGCCTGGAAATGCCTGTGCTGCGCGCCACCAAAGTGATGAAGAAACTGAAAACGGCCAAGGAACGCGCCGAGTTCATCACCGCCCACTGCACCGGTCTGATGATCCCTGATCTGGCTCACTTGAGCGTCCCGGACTGGACGCAATTGCAGGTGCGTATCGACGATTTTTTAAACCAGCCGGCGGCCTACTTTCGGAACGCGACATCGAAGTAATCCTCGATATCGTCCCGCTCATTTACCCGGTAAGTGAAGCGGAGATTCTGGAATGGGACGCCGAAAAGGCGTTGCGCCGCTACGACATAGCGATCACTCGCCTAGGCGTGAAACAGGAGTAGAGCGGCATGGCAGAAACAAGGTATTCGCCAATGCTGGCCAGCGCGAACAGCAGCGTCGGGTTCAGCAACGCTGGCTTGGCAGGTGAGAGGTCTGCATTTGACGTTATTGCCAATCCACTGGCGGAGTTGAAGCTCGCGGTCGTGACCGCCAGTCAGGACATCCGGTTATTGATCAAGGAGCAGATCAAGCTTCGGGAAGTCATGGTCGCGCTGCAATCGCTATCGAAGGCCAGTTCGCCAACGTCGGCGCCAGTAAGTGCGCCGAAGTCGAAACTCACGGCCGAGATCGAACAGCGTCAGCCTCCCGCGTTTCTGCAGTCGGCCATGGCGCTTCAAACGGCCATGGCCAGGCTAAAACAAGTGCCGGGCATGGACGGCGATCTCAAGAGCATGGAGATCGCCAACCTGGCAATGGCCGGTGAAAAAACGGTGGCAGGCAGTGGTGCGACCGCGGTTAGCCTGGCCGAGGTCGAATATGCCGCGGGCAAATCCGGGGTAGGCGCCAATCTCACTGGCGACACAAAGGAACAGGAACTGCTGGATTTCGGCCGTGATGCCGCCACGAACGCGACAGCGTTTGGCATTGAACTGAAGGCCGCTGGAGAAATGCTGACGGTCTGGAGAACCTCGCTCAAGCTTGATCGCGCGCAGGCTCAAAGCTTGGCCGACGCCAGTATTCATCTCGGGAAGAATTCGCTGAAAGCGACCGCAGCCGACATCGGCTCGGTGGTACAGAGTTCTGGCGAAACAGGAGTCGCGGCGGGTATTGCACCTGAGCAACTGGCTGCTCTTGCGGCCGCTTTGCTCAACGCAGATGTGGACACGTCTGGCGCCGCTACATCGGTGAAAAGCATCAGCGCTGCGCTGGCCAAAGGTGCCAAAGGCTCGGTCGCCGAGCGTGCAGCCTGGGCAACACTTGGACTCCAGCCGGACAAGCTCAACGAGGATGTGCCGCAAACCGTTTTCAAGGCACTCGAGGCTCTTAAACAAAAGCCGGCGAGCCAACAATCGGCACTGATCAAGACGTTGTTCAACGGTGATGAAGGCGTCAGCAAACTGCTGGATAAACCCCAGGATGTCGACAAGACATTTGCGTTGCTGACCGCGAGAAAACCGCTCGATCCACAGACCGAGTTGCTGAAGAGGCTGTCCACCGGCAGCGACGGTTTGCATCAATTGATGGCGGAACCTGCTGAAGCGACGTTCTCGCCGGTTCCCCTTCAGGGACCGACCCAAAGTACCGAGCCGCAATACAAAGGTGCGGTGCAGAGATCCGCCGATCCGGCTGGCGGCAGTCCTCAGCAAAGCTGGAACGCTTACGACGCCAGTAGAAACCGTTTGGCGACAGCGGTCGCTCCGGATGCGCAAACGCTGGACTCCCTCACCAATACATTGAACTGGGCGGCGGAGAAGGCCGAGGCAAACCCGAAAGTCGCTACGTCTCTGACTATTGCGGCGGCGGGGCTTACGGCGTTTGTGGGGGCGTTGCTGGCAAAGGCCGCCGACAATTTCGTTGGCAAGCTTGTGAAGGGTATCGCAACGAAACTGCCGAAGGGACTTGGCAAATGGATTGCGGATATCGATGTTGCCGGCGATAGCGGTAAGCCCGTTGAAAACTCGACTTTTGATGAACCCGATCCGAAAAAGCCCACCCAGAGAAAGGGTGGAGGCCTGAAACCACGCAGGGTGAGCCTCGGTTCTTTGACCCAGCGAAAGAGCCATCAACCACTGATTGGTTCCGGCAGCTCTGCAGCTCGCAATCCTCTCATTCGTCAGCCCTCAGCGTGGCCCGCAAGCATGACGGCATTCGCCGGCTCATCGGGCGCCAGCCCAATGCACGCCGCGCCGCTGTCCGGCTCCTACGCCAAGGCCGGCGCGCTGCTGGCCAAAAAAGCGCCGCCGCTGCGCCTGCTCAGCGCGGGATATGAACTGGTCAATGGTGTGATGCACGGGGACACGCGTTCAGTGGTGTCATCCGGTGCTTCGTTGGCCGGGTCTTCAGCGGGCGCCGCTGTCGGTGCCGCGCTTGGCACGCTGATTCTGCCTGGCGTGGGTACTGCAATTGGCGGGTGGCTCGGAAGCATGGCGGGGGGAGCCATCGGTGAGTCGCTGGGCGACAAGCTGGGGACCCAAGTCGATCGTCTTGACGCGCCAGCTCAGGTCAGCAAGGACCTGATCGCGACCTCGGCGACCTCCGCGATCCCGGCCACCACAGCCGCCAGCCAGCCTGTCACGTTCAACTCAACGATTCAGATCAATGGCCAGGATCTGGCCAGCGCCCAGGCGCTCGCCAATCTGGTGGTACAAACAACCATGGGGCAGTTGGGTCAAATCATGCCAACCAATCTCCTCGCCACCCGCCGTGACGCAGCCCTGACCGATGGAGTCGCCTGATGAAACAACAAATGGCATTAGGCAGCTTCATCTTCGGCCTGTCGCGCCAATTTGCGTACCACACGTTGTTGCGCAAGTCCGATGGCGGCTGGAGCGAAATACAGATTCTCACCAGCAAACCGAAATCCAGCCAGACCGGCCAGAAGTCGGAAACCCTGACCATCACCGGCAAATCGATGTACGCCGTGGCCATGGATCGGCTCGATGAATTGCGCGCCTTGCAGGCACTGCGCATACCGCTGCCATTGATTGACGGCATCGGTCGCAACTGGGGTCTGTGGCGGATCAACAACGTTCAGGAAACCCAAAGCCAGATCATCGATGACGGTACGGCGATGGTGGTCGATTGGGTCATCGAATTGGCGGAGTTCAACAATGCGTAAGGTTCGAAGCGTGGCCGGTGATTCGGTGAATCTTCTGCTCTACCGCGAAACCGGGCGCAGCGATGATGCCGCCGAAGAAGCCCTGTGGAAACTCAACCCGACCTTGGCCGAACACGGCCCGGTTCTGCCCGCTGGCATTTGGGTCGTGCTGCCTGAACTCGACAGCAAACCCGCCGCAATCAAAGCGCTCACGGCCTGGGATTAAGGAGGTTGTATGGCATTGGGTTTTACCCCGGTCGTGCAGATTTATGGCGCAAACGCGGATCTGCTCAACCAGCGTCTGATCAGTTGGGAACACATTGATGCCGCCGGTATCGAGTCGGATCAACTGACCCTGACCATTGATCTGGAAGGCCTCGAAGGGCTGCCAAATCTGGGCGGGAAAATCGGCCTGCTGGTGGGTTACCTGGAAATGCAAGAGATGGTCGACAAGGGCCAGTTCAAAGTCACTCGCCTGACACCGACGCTGTTTCCGTTGCGCCTGACCCTGGTGGCCACTGCAGCGCCTTTCAGCAAGGATGACGAGACCGGCTTCAAGCAGCGTCGCACCGCCAGTCATGGACCGACGACGCTCGGTCAACTGTTTAGCAAACTGGTGTCGCAACACGGATTTTCATCGCGTGTCGCTGCGGACGTGTCGATGATCAAGATCGCCCACGTCGACCAGTCCAATGAAACTGACATGGGCTTTCTGACGCGGCTGGCAAAGAAGTACAACCTGGTCGCCAAACCTTATGGCGATGCGTATGTGCTGGCGCGGCCCGGGCAGATCAAATCAATCTCGGGCCAGAAACTGCAGGAAGTGACGTTGTCGGTCACCCACAACAATCGTCCCGGCGATCACGCCTTCATCAGCGCCACGCTGGAAGAGGCCGCCCGCGAACAGGCCAAGGGCTGCAAGACCTGTTTTGTCGATGCGGCGACAGGCGTGTTGCGCTGGGTCGAAACCGGGCTTGCGCCGTTCAAGACCATCCGCCAGAAGCAACCCAACGAAGCGGATGCCATCGCCGTCGGCGAGGGCGAAGTGCGCAAAATGCTCCGACAAAAGTTCAAGGTGAAGATCACCTGCCCCGGCGACCCACGGCTGGCGGCTGAAGGCCTGGTGCTGCTCGATGACACCTGGCCGGACTTCATGCGCGGGCGCTGGTCGATCGACAAGGTCACCGCCAGTGGCAATCGCGAGAACAGCTATCGCTGCCTGATCGATGCCAGCGGCCTCGATCCAAAGGCTGAATCCAAAGACTGACGACACATCTCCATGTGGGAGCGAGCCTGCTCGCGAAGAGGCCGGAACATCCAACATTGAAAGCGACTGAGACACCGCTTTCGCGAGCAGGCTCGCTCCCACATTGGGTCCTGCGCAATTCTCATCATTCTGGAACACCCCCATGAAGATCACCCCGATCCTCACGCAGTTGCGTGGGCAATGCCCTGGCCTTGCCAATCACATTTCGGTGGGTGTCGATCTGGCGTTGCTGCAAGGCAATGCCGATCTGCCGACACCCTCGGCCCATGTGCTGCCACTGGCCGACTTGGCGAGTGAAAGCACCACACAAAACCTCGCCACCCAACCGATTCGCGACCGCTTCGAAATCGTCCTCGTGCTTGACGCCACCGACGCTACAAAAGCGCTGGATCTGTTGCACGACTTGCGTGCCGAACTGTGGCGCGCGGTGGTGGGGTTCAAGCCCGACAAAGACTACAGCGCCATCGTTTACGACGGCGGCGAAATGGTCTCGATCAACAGCAGTCGCGCCTTCTACCGGCTGCGCTTTTTTGCCGAGTTCCAGCTCGGCCGCAATCTGCCGAGTCAGCCTGCGGAGAGTTGGCACGAACGCGAACTGGACGGTTTGTCGTCCTTTACCGGGGCCACCGTGCGGGTCGATGCGATCGATCCGGCCGACCCCAACCTGAAACGCCCGGGCCCTGATGGGCGCGTGGAAATGACTTTCTCTGGAGACGTAACCCCATGAGCAATCGCATCACCGTACTGCCGGCCGCTGGCCGCGTCGTACCTGACCCGGAGGCCGGCGATCTGCTGCCGCTCGAAGGCCGTGAAGTGCTGGACAGCGCCTGGTGGCGCCGACGTCTTGCCGACGGCGATATCACCCTCAAAACCGCACCAGCCAAACAAAAGGGAGTCAAATAATGGCGATCGGATTCAGCAACATCCCCGCGGACATTCGTGTACCGCTGTTCTATGCCGAAATGGACAACTCGGCCGCCAATAGCGCGAGTTCGACCCTGCGTCGTTTGATCGTCGCTCAGGTCAACGACAACATTGCCCCGACCGAAGTCGGCAAACTGGTTTTGGTCTCCAGCGTTGCGCTGGCCAAGAGCATCGGTGGTCAGGGCTCGATGCTCGCCTCGATGTACGAGACCTTTCGCAAGGCTGACCCGATCGGTGAGATCTGGTGCCTGCCGCTGCACAACGCCGAAGGCGCGATCGCCAAAGGCGTGCTGACCCTGACTGGCACCGCCACTCAGGCTGGCGTATTGAATCTGTATGTCGGCGGCGTGCGTGTGCAAGCCACTGTGGTCAACGGTGCCACCGCTGCGCAAGCGGCCACCGCCCTGGCGCAGAAAATCAACGCTACCGCCGACCTGCCGGTGAGCGCTGCGGCTGCCGAAGGTGTGGTGACCCTGAACGCCAAATGGACGGGCGACAGCGGTAACGACATCAGCCTGCAATTCAATCGTCTGGGCAAGAGCAACGGCGAAGACACCCCGGCCGGCCTGACCACTGCGATCACCGCCATGACCGGCGGCGCCGGCGTGCCGGATCAGGTGGCGGCGATTGCCGCGTTGGGTGACGAGCCGTTCGAGTTCATCGCACTGCCATGGTCCGATCTGTCGACCCTCAACACCTGGCAAGCAGTGATGGATGACAGCACCGGTCGCTGGTCCTGGGCCAAGCAACTGTTCGGTCACGTCTACAGCGCCAAACGCGGAACTGTCGGCACTCTGGTTGCTGCCGGCCAGGCACGCAACGATCAGCACATGACCATTCAGGCGCTGGAACCGGGCGTTCCGCAACCGTTCTGGGTACAGGCTGCCGCACTGGCTGCACGCACCGCGGTGTTCATCTCTGCCGACGCCAGCCGTCCGACGCAAAGCGGCAGCCTGCCGGGTGTCGATCCTGCCCCGGCGAGTGAGCGCTTCACCCTGACCGAGCGTCAGTCGCTGCTCAACTACGGCATCGCTACCGCCTACTACGAAGGCGGCTACGTGCGCATCCAGCGCTCGATTACCACTTACCAGAAAAACGCTTACGGTCAAGCCGACAACTCCTACCTGGACAGCGAAACCATGCACCAGTCGGCGTTCATCGTGCGCCGTCTGCAAAGCGTGATCACCAGCAAATACGGTCGCCACAAACTGGCCTCCGACGGCACCCGCTTCGGCGCCGGCCAACCGATCGTGACGCCGGCGACCATCCGCGGTGAGCTGATCGCGCAGTACGCCAAGCTCGAACTGGAAGGCCATGTGGAGAACGCCGAGCTGTTCGCCGAGCACCTGATCGTCGAACGCGACGTGCAGGACCCGAGCCGCGTGAACGTGCTGTTCCCGCCGGATTACATCAACGGTCTGCGCGTGTTCGCGCTGCTCAACCAATTCCGTCTGCAGTACGACGACGCGGCTTGATCCGCGCGTTTGACGGCAAGTTTTCAGCCCACCGCGCGTGGGCTTTTTTTTGCAAGGGAGTAACACCATGGGTCAACTGATTGCAGGTACCTGCTACGTCAAAGTCGACGGCGCACAACTGACCATCAATGGCGGCTGCGAAGCCCCGCTGATGGCGGTCAAACGCGAAACCGTCGTACCGGGTTTCTACAAGGAAACCGACATCGCGCCGTCGTTCAAAGTGACCGCGCTGCACACCGCCGACTTCCCGCTGAAGAAGCTGATCGAAGGCACCGACATCACTGTCACCTGCGAATTCAGCAACGGCAAAGTCTACGTGCTGGCCGGCGCGTACCTGGTCGAAGAGCCAGTCTCCAAAGGCGATGACGCCACCATCGAACTGAAATTCGAAGGCATCAAGGGGACCTGGCAATGAGCGGCGCCGTGAAGCTTCAGGTTGCGATCGAAGCTCACGGCGAGCCCCTGACCGAACTCGTCCTGCGCCGTCCGACGGTGCAGGAGGTGCGAGCGATCAAGGCGCTGCCGTACAAGATCGACAAGAGCGAAGAAGTCAGCCTCGACATGGACGTGGCGGCCAAATACATCGCCGTGTGCGCCGGCATTCCGCCGTCGTCGGTCAACCAGTTGGATCTGGCTGACCTCAACGCGTTGAGCTGGGCCGTTGCGAGTTTTTTCATGAGTGCGGCGTCGGCGCCATCACCGACCTGATTGCCGTCGCCTATGACCTGGCCTGGTTCTGGAAGGTTGACCCCGAACAGATGATGGCCAGGCCACTGGATGTGCTCCGCGAATCGCTGGAGCACGCGCAACGGATCAATGCGATGCAGCAGGTGCAGTGATGGCGAATACAAATTTGAGCCTGATTCCGCAGACCTTTCCTGTCACGGTCAACATGCTTGTGGTGCTCAAGGGCGCCGAGAAGATGGAAGCCGAAATGAAAGGGCTGCGCGGCAAGGTCGCAGCATTCAAGAAAAGCATGGAGGACAGCGGCCTCGAGCCGTTGGACGTCGCCGGGTTCATTTCCGAAGGTGGCTTGCTCAAGCCGTTTCAGGACGGCATCAAGAAAGCCATCGAGGCGCAGGATGCGCTGGCAAAAAAGGTCATGGCGAACAAGGGCCTGAAACTGCCCAAAGTGGTGCAGGGGGAAACTTCGGCCAACCTGGCAAAGTTCAACGAAGCGCTGGACAAGATCTCGCTGAATATTGGCAACGCGTTGTTGCCAGCGGTGAACGGCATCGTCACCGCAATCACCCCAGTGATTACTTCGATTGGCCAGTTTGTAGCGAACAATCCTTCTCTTGTTGAAGGGCTGGCGGCGGCGGCTGTCGCATTCACGGTGGTCACTGTGGGTGCGATGGGGCTGGTGGGTGTGTTGGGTATTCTGACCTCACCGATCGGTTTGATTGCCGCCGCGATTGCGGCGGCGGTGGCGGTCATCGTCATCGGCGCGCGCTTGATTACCAACAACTGGGGGGCGATCTCGGGCTTTTTCAGCCGGAACTGGCAATCGATCAGCGATGCGACCCGTCGCGGCATCGACGATGTAAGCAAGGGCTGGGATGAGATGGTCGCGGACGCAAGGCAACGGTTCGACTCGATGAGTGCCACGGCTTCGCTGAAGTGGCAGGAAATGCGCGCTGATGCCATTACCGGTGCCAGCCGTCTTGCGGCGGGTGCGTCCGAAGGTCTGCATGCATTCGGCGCTTTCATCGAACAAACCTGGGATTCGGCTCGCACCTCCGTCGGCGCTTACTGGGACAGTGCAGCTGCCAGCACTGCGGCTGGATTGCAAAGCCTCAAGGCCCGGTTGTACACCTCGCCACTGGAAAAAATGACGGCGTTGTGGAACTCCGCCGATGAAGTCGTCAGCGGGTACTGGAATCGTACCTATGCGGCGACACAGGCCGGATGGGAGTCGGTCAAGTCAACGTTCGACGGCACACTGACAGCCAGAATGTCAGACGTATGGGATTCCGCACAAAGCGCGGTCTTCACGGCCATCGACGATATGGGCAACAGAGTTGCAACCGGTTGGTCGAGCATCACATCGCTGTTCGACGGCACGCTGGCAACCAACATGTCGACGGTCTGGGGTTCTGCGCAAAATACGGTTTTCGATGCGGTTGGCAGCATGCACAGCATTGCGGCGAGCGGTTGGGAGCAACTCAAATCGACGTTCTCCTGGTCTCCGACCGCTATGGTCGAAAGCGCCTGGCAACCCTTGGCACCGGTTTTTTCAGCGCTGTGGGACGTTCTCCGGGCGGGTGCCCAGCCATTGAAAAGCGAGTTTCAGAACTTGTTTGGCAACGCTCCCGTGGAAGCGGTCATGGCGAAGTGGAATGGCGTTACTGAATATTTCTCCGGTTTGTGGGCAACGCTGAACACAGACGCGCAATCGGTGAAAGCAACCTTGGGTGATCTGTTCAGTCAGTCGCCGTTGGAATCTATCCAGCAGAAGTGGCAGCCCGTTCTCGACTGGTTCAGTGATATGTGGACAAAACTCCAAGGTATTTTCGGACAAGTCAAAGAACTGCTCGGTGGCAATTTCTCCGGGTTCTTCGCCACGATCACCGGCACCAGCGCTGCGGCGCCTGCCGGGGCGCAAGGAATGAGCAGCACGCTGCCACAAACTTCCGGCGCACTGATCCAGCAAAGCGCGGCCAACAACCGCACGCAACTCGAAGGTGGCCTGACGGTGAGCTTCGTCAATGCACCGCCGGGGATGCGCACCGATCAACCGCAAAGCAATCAACCGGGCCTGGCGCTGTCTTCGCGCATTGGCTACCGCTCGTTGTCGGCAGGAGGTTCCAATGAACTGGCGTGACCGTTTGTTGCCGGCATCCTTTCGTGGTGTCGGCTTCTGGATCGACCAGGCGAAAACCCCGGTCGGTCGCAAAGGCCAGTTGCACGAGTATCCGCAACGTGACCTGCCGTATTTTGAAGATCTCGGCCAGCAGGCCAGGATTCACGACGTCACCGCATTCATCATCGGCGCCGATTGCCTGGAGCAGCGCGACAAGCTGCTCAAGGCATTGGAGGCGGGCAGTGGTGAACTGGTGCATCCGTGGCTCGGGCGCCTGCAAGTCAAGGTCGGTGAATGCGACATGACCCACACCCGCCAGGACGGCGGGTTGGTGACCTTTACCCTGAAGTTCTATCCCGATCAGCCGTTGCCGTTTCCGACTGCCAGCGTCAGCACGCAGAAAGTGCTGCTGGCCAAAGCCGACACACTGCTGGGTTCGGCGGTGGCGCGCTTCGAGCAGGCTATGACGCTGATCAAGGCTGCGCGGATCGGCATCGCCAATCTGCGCAACAGCCTGACCGGGGTTTATGAGGTGATCAAGGAGCAGCTCAAACCGCTGATCGAGCAGTACAAACAGATCACTGAACTGGTTAAAGCCGTGAAGGAGCTGCCCAAGGAAGTGGCAGCGGAATTCAAGGGTTTGCTCGGCGATATCAAGGAGCTCAAGGAGTTTGCGAAGGAGGGCTACCGTGGCGTGATTGCTGACGTCTCCCAGCAACTCGAAGCCATCCGCAAGGCTGATGCGCCGAAGATCACCACCGGCAAGGACACCAACGCCGCAGCGCAAGCCATGGCCGATCTGGTGCAGGACACGATGCTGGTCAAAGTGGCGCAGTGGGTGGCGTCGATGCCAGTGGCGACCCCCGCAGTGAAACTCTCGTCGACACCTTCGGTGGCGCATCAGGCGGATCAACCGGTGACCCGTCCGGAAGTACCGGTGACCGATGAAATGAAAGCGCTGCAGAAGGCTGTCGGGGTGGCCATTGATCCGATGCTGGACAAGGCCGATCCCAAGCACCACCAGGCAATCAACGATGTCAAGGAAGCGCTGCTGGCGCATCTCAAGGCAGTTGCGTCATCCGGTGTGCGACAGGTCACCAAATCGTTCCAGGAAAGCTTGCCGGCGCTGGTTGTGGCCTACAAGCAATTTGCCGATGCCACACGGGTGACCCAAGTGACTCAGAGCAACGCGATGAACCATCCGGGCTTTTCCCCCAACGACGTGAAAGTGTCCAGGGAGTGAGCCATGAGCGAGATGGATAACCGCGTCACATTGACCGTCAACAACATGGAATACGGCGGATGGAAAAGCGTGGAAATCACGGCCGATCTGGAGCGCCAGTTCCGCACTTTCAAACTTGACATCACCTGGCAGTGGCCGGGGCAGACGGTGGACCAGCGGATCAAGCCGGGTGACCCCTGCGAAGTGAAAATCGGCCAGGACCTGGTGCTCACCGGCTATGTGTTCAAGGCGCCGATCAGCTATGACGGGCGCCAGATCAGCCTGAGCATCGAGGGCAGTTCCAAGACCCAGGACCTGGTCGATTGCGCCGCCAGAAACCAGCCGAACCAGTGGCAGGAGCAACCGCTGTTGAACATCGTTCAGGCGCTGGCGATGGAGTACGGGCTGATGGTGGTCAATGAAATTCCCGAGACCGCGCGGCTCGCCAAACACACTATCGTGCCGGGCGAAACAGTGTTCCAGTCGATCGACCGGTTACTCTCGCTGTTCCGGGTGTTTTCCACCGATGACGCGCAGGGCCGGCTGGTGCTGGCCAAGCCTGGCAGTGGTGGGCGGGCCAGTGATGCGCTGGAGCTGGGCAAGAATATCCTGTCGGCCAACGCCCCCATGGATCAGAGCCAGGTGTTCTCCGAATACCGGGTGATCGGCCAGCAGAAAGGTTCGGACAAGAAGAGCGGGGCGGCAGTCAGCGAGGTTGAATCCAGCGCGACCGATCTGAGCTTCAAACGTCGACGCACCACCATCATCAACGAAGGCACCGCGCTGACGTTCGAACTGGCCCAGCAACGCGCCCAGTGGGAGTGCGCCACCCGTATGGGGCGGGCGCAGACCACCACGTATCAGGTGCAGGGCTGGCGCCAGGCTAACGGTGATCTTTGGCGGCACAACACGCTGGTCAAAGTCACGGATCCGGTGCTTGGGTTCGATGGCGACATGCTGATCTCCAAGGTCACGTATTCGCTGTCGGCGCAAGGCTCGGTGACCACGCTGCAAGTGGCGCCGCCGCATACCTTCGATCCTGATCCAACGCCCCCGAAAAAAACCTGAGCCTGACTCCGAACCCTGTGGGAGCGAGCCTGCTCGCGAAAGCGCTGGCAGCTTCAACATCACACTGCCTGACCCAGCGCATTCGCGAGCAGGCTCGCTCCCACAGTGGATCGCGTGATGCCTACCTTTGAGGACAATTCATGAGCCTACTGACACGCCTGCTGGCGCGCGGCACTGTCGTGCTCGCCAACTCGGCATCCAAGCTGCAATCGCTGCAAATGCGCCTCACCGCCGGCGAAGTGAACGACGATATGGAGCACTTCGAACCTTACGGTTTCACCAGCCATCCGCTGGCCGGTGCCGAAGGTGTCGTCACGTTCATCGGCGGCGACCGTTCCCACGCCATCGCTCTGGTCATCGCTGACCGCCGCTATCGCCTGCAAGCGTTGGCCGCTGGTGAAGTGGCGATCTACACCGACGAGGGCGACAAGATTCACTTCAAGCGTGGGCGGATCATCGACATCGAAACCGCCACGCTGAACATCCGCGCCAGCAGCGCGGTGAACTTCGATACGCCGGTGATCAATCAGACCGGCAAGATCGTGTCCACCGGCGATCAACTCGCCGGTGGCATCAGCCAGATCAAACACGTGCACGTCGGCGTACAGGCCGGCAGCGGCCAGACCGGCGCGCCGGCAGGAGGCAAATGATGCTGATCAGCCAAAATCTCCACGCCGCGCTGACCCGCGCCGTGCTCATCAGCCTGTTCACCTGGCGTCGCGCCGCCGATGACGACGCCCTCGACGACGAAGAGCGTTTCGGCTGGTGGGGCGACAGCTTTCCTACCGTCGCCGATGACCGTATCGGCTCGCGGCTGTGGCTGTTGCGCCGGGTCAAGCTGACCCGACAAACGCAGATGGACGCCGAGTTCTATGCCCGCGAAGCCTTGCAATGGCTGATCGACGACGGCCACTGCAGCGCCATCGACATCATCAGCGAACGCCTCGACGCCCAGCGCCTGAACCTGCGCACGGTCCTGACCCTGGCCGACGGCGAACGTCTGGACATCAACCCCGATAACAGTTGGCAGGTGATCTATGCCGTTTGAAACCCCTTCGCTGCCGGTGCTGATCAAGCGCACCCAAAGCGACCTGGCCGGCGATTCGCTGCGCCAGTCCGATGCGCAAGTGCTGGCCCGTACCCTCGGTGGCGCCGCTTTTGGCCTGTACGGTTATCTCGACTGGATTGCCGAGCAGATTCTGCCGGACAAGGCCGATGAATCCACCCTGGAGCGGATTGCCGCACTGCGCCTGAACCAGCCACGTAAACCCGCGCAAGTCGCCACCGGCAGCGTCAGTTTTACCGCGACTGCCGGCGCGGTGCTCGACGCCGATACGCTGCTGCAAACCAATGACGGCCGCACCTACAAAGTCACCGCCGCGCGCACCACGGTCAATGGCAGCAACACCACCACCATCGCCGCACTCGATGCCGGCAGCCTCGGCAATGCCGACGCCGGGCTGGCGCTGACGCCGGTGCAGCCGATTGCCGGTGTGGTCGGCAACAGTTTTGTCGTGCTGGCGCCGGGACTCAGCGGCGGTGTGGCGCGGGAAAGCCTGGAGTCGTTGCGCTCGCGGGTGATCCGTTCCTACCGCGTGATTCCCCATGGCGGTTCGGCCAGCGACTACGAGACCTGGGCACTGGAAGTGCCGGGCGTGACCCGCGCCTGGTGTCGTGGCGGCTTGCTCGGGCCGGGCACGGTGACGGTATTCATCATGCGTGACGAAGACCCGCAACCGGTGCCGAACGATGAGCAATTGGCGGAAGTTCAGGACTACATCGAACCGCTGCGTCCAGTGACGGCGGAAGTGCACGTGCAGCGGCCGATTCAAGTGCCGGTGGTGTATCGCTTCAAGAGCGTTAATCCGGACACCACCGCTGTGCGCGCCGCCGTTGAGGCGCAGTTGCGCGACCTGCACAACCGCGAAGCCGATCTGGGTGTGCCGTTGCTGATCAGCCATATCCGCGAAGCCATCAGCAGCGCCGGCGGTGAGTACGATCACACGCTGACCGCGCCGGCTGCTGACGTGCCTGCCGGGCAAAGCGAACTGCTGACCTTCGGAGGTTGCGTATGGGGGGCATAAGAACCGCCGCGCAATATCAGGCGCAACTGCGAGCCTTGCTGCCCACTGGCCCGGCGTGGGATCCGGAACGGGTGCCGGAACTGGAGGAAGTGCTGCAAGGCGTCGCCGTCGAACTGGCGCGCCTCGATGCGCGCGCCGCCGACCTGCTCAACGAAATGGACCCGGCCGGCGTCAGCGAACTGGTGCCGGACTGGGAACAGGTGATGAACCTGCCCGACCCGTGCCTGGGCGCCACACCGCTGTTCGACGACCGCCGCCTCGCCGTACGCCGGCGCTTGCTCGCGGTGGGGAGCCAGGCTGTCGGTTACTACATCGACATCGCCAAAAGCCAGGGTTACCCCAACGCGACCATCACCGAACTCGAAGCCCCTCGCATGGGCCGTTCGCGTTTCGGCTCGGCGCACTGGGGCACGTGGGAAGCGCAGTTCATGTGGACCCTCAACACCGGCGGGCGCTTGCTGCTCGGTCGGCGTTTCGGCGCGAGCTACTGGGGCGAGCGCTTCGGCGTCAATCCGGGGTCGGCGCTGGAATGCCTGATTCACCGCAGTGCACCGGCGCATACCAAGGTGCACATCAATTATGACTAGGGAGGAATAAGCCATGGATTATCCGAACAGTGTGCCCAGCGCCGGCTTGGTGAATGGGAAGTTTGTCGATGAGAACCCAATGACCGGAACCCCGGGATCGCTGATCCCGGCGGATTGGGGTAACGGAGTTACCCAGGAAATTCTCAGTGTGATCAATGCGGCGGGTCTGACGCCGGACGAGAAAAAATACGATCAGTTGCTGCAAGCGATTCAGTCGGTGACGGCCAAGGGCTGGAATCAGGATCTGGCGTTGCCGCTGGTGGCATTGCCGCTGCCGACGGTAGCCACCGCCGATGGTCGGTTGACGGTCAGCCCGGCTGCGGCATCCACCAGTGGTGGCAGGGTTTCCATTGCGGCAGGCACCTATATCAGCCTCGGTCAGGAAGTCGTGAATGGCCAGTTGGGTCGTTCGCGCACGTTTGTGACGTCGGCCTGGAGCAGTGCGGATCTGTTGCCCAGCAGCCATTACTTTTTACGCGCTCAGGTCTCTGGCGGTGCGCTGACGTTCTACGTGCAGCGTGGCAACATCCATGACGTGACGCCCGAGTCGTTGAAAGGAACGGTCAACGGTGCCGCCGGTGGCGGCTTCCAGTCGACGGCACTGGACATGTGCCTGGCCTGGATCGTGACCGGCGCACCGGGCTCGGTGCCCACGGTTCGAACCATCTACAACCGTGCGCGCTTGACCTGGACTCAGACGGTCAACGGCACGGGCGCAATTTTCCTGCCACTGGATCCGCACGCACGTTCTGCCCGATTGGTTGCCGGCAATCCAACGCCGTCCTCAACCGCAGTGACGGCTGTTGGTTTTCCATCAACCGGCTGGGCGGGGGGCAATTATTGTTTCCTGTCGCCCATGATTGCTGGCAGCTCCAATAACGCAGGTGGCTGGAACCCCGCAACGGTTACTCCTTGTGTGTTGTTCACTAACAACATCGTCAACGACGTGACGGTTTCAACGCTGGCCGCCAGTTTCGATCATGCCAATTTGCGCTCGCTGTGGCAGTGCTATCAGGCAGAGCACAACCTTGGCCAGTCGAACGCGGAGAGTGATGAACTGCTACTGAGCATGGGCATCAAGAGCCATCCCGTCACTGATTACAGCGTCGGTATCGCGGTCAATTTTTCCGATGCCGTTAACGTCCAGTTTTCCTGGGAGCTTATTCGATGATCGTTATTCAGGAGCTTCATCAGTTCGACGGCGAAATGCGCCTTCCTCAACCTTCTGCCGCCCATGACTGGGACGGTGTGGCATGGGTTCTGAACGCAGACAAACAGACTGAATTGAATGCGCAGGAAGTTGAACAGATTTGCGTCAAAGTTGACGCCGCTGCCGACAGCACTCGCATCGCATTGGCCGGCGACCCGCTCAAGGCCATGGAATACGCCCAGGCCGCCGCCGATGCTCAGGCCTATCAGGACGCCGGTTACCCGAAAAAGGAAGTGCCGCTGTCGGTCGCTGCGTGGGTGGTCAAAGGACGCACTGCCAAACAAGCCGCCGAGCAGATTCTGAGCAAGGCCGATCAACTGACCGACCATCTGCTGGCGCTGCGTACGCTGCGCCTGAAGGCCAAAGCGCAAATTCGCACGCAGGCTGCCAAAGGCAACATGGATCTGGCGCGCAGCGCTGGTGACGAAGCTTTGGTCGCCATTCGCGAATTGGCCAGCGGCCTTTCCAGCTAAACCGAAAATTCTGCGTACTGCGTCAGCCAAGCCCACTTCGTTGTGGGCTTTTTATTTTCAGAAAACGGACCGTGGACAGGCACGCAGAAGACGCTGTGCCGACGCCGGTCATTTGTCATTTCAAAGGAACGAACAACCTATGGATTATCCAAAAAGCGTCCCAAGCGTCGGCCTGGTCGATGGTCGCTTCGTCGATGAAAACCCGGTGGCGGGTACGCCGGGCTCTTTGATTCCGGCGGTGTGGGGCAACAGTGTGACTCAGGAAATTCTGAGTGTGATCAGCGGTGGCGGGCTGGTGGCTTCCGAGGCGGATACCAGCCAACTATTCAAGGCGATTCAATCGATTGTTGGCAGCGCTAGTCCGGTGCGTTCGGTGATTACCCGGCTTGCAGCTTCCAAGTCACTGGCTGAGCAGGAACTCGGTCTCGTTTTGATCGATGGCAGTCCCGCTCCCGTGACCCTGACTTTACCTCCGGCGGATGTTTCTCTGGGTGTACGCGATGTGATTCTTCGTCGTGTCGACAACAGCGGCAATCGCCTCGTTGTTCAAGCATCCGGCACCGACAGGATTCGCTTTCACACCAACTTGTCGGCCAGCGGCTATCCGTTTCTGGTGCTGATGGGGGGAGGTGACTGGTGGCATCTGCGCAGTGACGGAACGGGGAGCTGGTGGCCGATAGGACGCTTCGACAATACCGCCTTGGGACGCCCGTTTTTCGAGACCACCACAACGCTTAACCCAGGAGGTTATGGCGTTCCCAACGGTGATCTGTTCAAGCGCGCCGAATGGCCGTGGCTGTGGGATTTCGCCCAGCTATCCGGAGCGCTGACCACAGAAGCTGCGCGAACTGGCAGAGAAGGCGGCTGGACCAGTGGCGATGGCGCTTCGAACTTTCGAATTCCCGAGATTCGGGGCGAGTTTTTGCGGGTTTTGAGTGAGAACAGAAGCGTTGATGCTGGACGTGTAATAGGCAGCCTGCAAATGCACGCCTTGCAAAGCCACAACCATTATCTGCCGACTGGAACCGGGGCGACATTCAAGCCTGCTCCAGCGATTCCGGATATCGCCTGGGACGTTACCACCAACGTCAATTTTTTACCGACTTCAGCAACGGTGGCAACGACCTATCCCAACCCTGCATTCGACAATGATGCCTACATCGGCAGTATCGGCAATTTCGCCGCTGAAACCCGACCGCGAAACATCGCCTATCCCGCGCGAATCAAACTGATCTGAGGTGCCCATGTTCAATTATCTGATAGATGACAGCGGTGCCTTGGTTGGCCCTGTCGAGTTCCCGCTCGTGCCGGGAATCGGTCTGCAACTGCCAAGCAATGCGGTGACGCTAAGCATCGAACTCTCCCCTGCGCCTGAGGGTTTTGCCTGGGCCTATGACAAGGGTTCTTTGCAACAGCAGATCGATTGTCGTGGCGATGTCTACCGCACTGACACAGGCATTCGGGAAACCTGGAACGCGCTTGGCGAATTGCCGGAGGGCTTCACCCGGTTGCCTTTTCCGGGTGGCTTTCACGTCTGGGTGGGCAACGCCTGGCAGGTTGATGAGGTTGCGCAGCTGGCGGATCGCAAACGCGTCGTCCTCGCTAAGCGCGACGCACTGCTACGCGATGCCGTGCTGCGCATCGCCCCCCTGCAGTACGCCGAAGATATCGGCGATGCCAACCATGACGAACAACTACTGCTGATCGAATGGAAGCTCTACAGCGTGGAGCTGAACCGTATTGAAAAGCAGAGCGGTTTTCCCGATGCCGTCGCCTGGCCGGCAGTTCCCGGCGTTGTCGTGAACGACTGATACCTGCACAAGGAAACGTTTGTTCCTTTGACCGTCTCCCGGTCTTCGGCCTCGGTGTGGTTAGCCGCTTCAAGCGGCTGAGGCCTGCGCCCAATGTATTTTCAGATTAAGGAGATAAACCTTGGACTACCCCAAGAGTGTGCCCAGTGTCGGCCTGGTCAATGGCCAGTTTGTCGACGAAGACCCGATCGCCGGTAAACCCGGCTCGCTGATCCCGGCGACGTGGGGCAACAGCGTCACGCAAGAGATTCTTAACGTTGTTCAGGCGGCTGGTCTGACGCCGAACGAGTCGTCGAACAATCAGTTGTTGGCGGCATTGCGCAGTCCGGCATTGTTCATGACGGCGCCGCAGTTTGATGGTGGACGCTCGGCAGCAACATCCGAGTTTGTGCAGCGGGCGCTAGGCAGTTATGCCAGTGCTCGCGGTATATATGCGGCCACGCAACTGACCCCGGTCGATGTCGGCTGTTCTATCGGCCTGGGCGGCAACGCGACGTATACCGTGACGCTTCCGGATGCTGCTGCGGTGCCGAGCGGCGCGACGATCAGCCTGCATTGCCGTAACAGTGCGCCCGTCACGGTGACCAGTAAAACCGGTGCGCAGATCAGTCCTCAAGGGGCTTATCTGGCGTCGATCGTGATGAACAATGGTGAGAGTGCGAATTTCGTCAGGGAGTCTGGAGTGTGGGTGGTCTATGGCACCGCTGCGCTGAAGTACTCAACCAATTACGCCGCACAGTTCGCCACATCGGGATATCAAAAGTTTCCCAGCGGTTTGATCGTGCAGTGGGTAACGGGGGGCTCCGATGCGAATGGCAACATGACGGTGTCGCTGCCAATCAGGTTTCCCAATGCTGTCCTCGGAGGTATTGCCAATGAAGGTAACCCGGCAGGATGGAGTGCCTCCAACGTTACCGTTTGGGCATTTGACGGCGGGAGCTCCACGACAACGACGGTGGTCGCTCGGGTCCGAAGCGTCCTGGCTTCAAGTGTAAAGGCTGATCCGGGCATTTCGGGCCGCATTCTGGTTTGGGGGTACTGACCATGACGATTTTCTTTTATGCACAAAGCTTGGGCTTTGATCGGGTCGACAGCGCACTTCCCGAACTGCCTGCAGGGGCGGTGGAAATCACCCAGGCGCAATACACCGAACTGTTTGCCGGGCAGGCGAGCGGCAAAGTCATCAGCGCCAGCGCCAGTGGTCAGCCCGTTTTGACCGACCCCGTCGTTTCTCCTGCAACGCTTGCCAGCCACGAGCGCGCATGGCGCAACCACGTTCTGCAAAACACCCAGTGGCTGGTGTTTCGTGATGCCGAAGAACTGGAAGTGGGCGAGGGCACGACGTTGCGCTCCGAGGAATTCAAACAACTATTGGTGTATCGGCAGGCACTGCGCGATTGGCCGAATGATCCGGACTTTCCCAATGTGCTTTCCCGACCAGTTGAGCCTGACTGGCTGGAAGGCCTGCTTCAGACAGACAGTTGAGGAACTAACGTGGACTATCCAAAAAGTGTTCCCAGCGTCGGGCTGGTGAATGGCAAATTCGTCAATGAAGACGTCGTCGCGGGATTGCCCGGATCGTTGATCCCGGCGACCTGGGGCAACAGCGTCACCGATGAGTTGTTGAACGTCGTCAAATCCGCCGGCCTTGAGCCGAGCGAAGCCGATGCAACCCAGTTGTTGCAAGCGGTGAAAAAACTCAGTCAGGCAGGTGAAGACAAACATGCCACTGACATCGGCGCGGCCAATCTCTATATGGCCAATTATGTGCCTGCCGTCACTGTATTGAAGGACGGCTTGGCGCTGCGCTTTACTGCCGGTAATGCCAATACCGGGGCGAGTACGTTTGCACCGAACGGGCTGATGCCCAAGCCGCTGGTCAGTCTCGCAGCGAGTGCATTGCGCCCTGCCGAGATTGTCGGCGGTAGTGTGTGTTCGGTGGTGTACAGCGCAGCACTGGATAGTTGGGTGCTGGTGTATGCGAGTGGTGGCAATGCTGCAAGTGGCCGGCTCTTGGGGATCAGGACATTTACTGCGTCCGGCATCTATGTGCCAGCAGTGGGAATGAAGAACGTATGGGTCACCATCGTCGGCGGAGGTGGTGGCAGCTCGGGAATCGGTGCGACGAACTCTACCCAGGTTTCCCTTACAGGCGGTGGCGCTTCCGGTAGCTACGCACAAGCCTGGTTATCCTCTGCCGCGATCGGGCAGAGCCAAATCATTACCGTGGGGGCTGGGGGCGCGGCGGGGGTTGTCGGCACAGGCGGAGGAAGTGGCGGTACAAGTTCGCTGGGTTCATTGGTTACGGCCACCGGTGGCGGCGGGTCTCCCTCGAATTCTCCGCTTACGCTTCCTGGATTCGGCTTGTATGTGGGTGGTTTTCCCAGCCAAACCTCAAGTGGCGGCAACATTGTCAATTCGGCAGGTGCGGCCGGCAACCCAGGGATGTGCCTCACCGGATCAACACTTGCAGGGCACGGCGCAAACTCACCGCTCGGCAGTGGTGGGTATGCGAGTAGCGTCGCATTGAGTGTGGCTGCCCCCGGTTCCGGTTATGGTTCAGGCGCGGGCGGGATCGCTAACACAACCAATCAGCCGGGTAGACCGGGCGCAGCAGGCGCTCCCGGTGCCGTGATCATCTACGAGTACGCCTGATGAAAACCTACGCACGCATCACCCAGAACACCGTGGTCGAACTCTTCTCCACCGACGGAAATATGGCCGAGATGTTTCATCCGGATCTGCTCTGGATCGACATCACTGAAATCGCTCCGGCACCGCAAATCGACTGGACCGCCAACTTCGGCACCCTCGGTTGGGTGTTCGCATCCCCCGAAGAACTGACGCCGGACAGCCCCCTGAAAACTCTGGCAAAAAAATGGCTGAGCGGCATTGGCCTTCAACCGTGATTCAATCGGGGCAATATCCAGGGAGGATCAAGCATTATGCAATTAACTGAAAACAACCTTATCGACATCATGCCCAACGCCCGCTCCCAAGCGGGCGTTTTTGTTTCTGCACTCAACACTGCCATGACTCGGCGGCGCATCGACACGCCTAAACGTATTGCTGCGTTTCTTGCGCAGGTCGGCCATGAGTCGGGGCAATTGCGTTATGTGCGCGAGCTGGGCAACAACCAATACCTGAGCAAGTACGACACGGGTACGTTGGCCTTGCGTCTGGGCAACACACCTGAAGCCGACGGCGACGGGCAAAAATACCGAGGGCGCGGGTTGATCCAGATTACCGGCCGTTCGAATTACCGCCAGTGCAGCCTTGGCCTGTTCGGCGATGAGCGCCTGCTGTCTCTGCCCGAATTGCTCGAACAGCCGCAATGGGCGGCCGAATCCGCGGCATGGTTCTGGGAGCAGAAAGGTTTGAACGCACTGGCCGACCGCGACGAGTTCAACACCATTACCCGTCGCATCAACGGCGGGTTGAACGGCTTGCAGGATCGTCTGGAAATCTGGGCGCGGGCGAGGGCGGTGCTATGCCAATCCCCTGGCGAATGATCGGCGTCCTGTTGCTGGCTGCGGGTGGATTTGCAGCGGCCTGGCAGTTGCAGGAGTGGCGTTACGGGCGGCAACTGGCCGAGCAGGCGCGGTTAAACGGCGAAACCCTCAATCAACTGACCCAGACCGCCGCCACCGTGCAACAGGCTGAGCAGGATAAACGTCTGGCGCTGGAGCAACGGCTCGCGGCCAGTGAAAAAACCCACTACCGAGCGCTGAGCGATGCCCAACGTGATCAGGATCGCCTGCGCGATCGCCTTGCCACTGCTGATGTGCGCCTGTCAGTCCTTCTCGACGCCAGCGACGTTGCCCCAGGCTGCAACGTGCCAGCCACCGCCGGCGCCGGCAGCGTGGATCATGCAACCGTACGCGCCCGACTTGACCCGGCGCATGCTCAACGAATTATCGCCATCACCGACACCGGCGACCGTGGAATGATTGCCTTGCAGGCCTGTCAGGCCTATGTCAGAGCGCTGGCGCCCGAACATTTTGAATGAGTCTGTGTATTGAAAGCGCAACCGGCTCGTGTACGGTGGAGGCATTCCACACGATCCGGAGCACGCCGTGAAAGAGATCACTCAACTGGCCGCCGACCTTGGCCGACGTCTGCAACTGCTCAATGCCCACGTCACCACCGCCGAGTCCTGTACCGGTGGCGGGATTGCCGAAGCCATCACACGGATTCCCGGCAGTTCGGCGTGGTTCGAGGCGGGTTATGTGACGTACTCCAACCGGCAGAAAACCCAGCAACTGAATGTGCCGGGTGAATTGTTCGAGTCGGTGGGTGCAGTCAGTCGCGAGGTCGTTGAGGCGATGGTGCGTGGTGCCCAGGACAAAAGCCTGGCGCGATTTGCCGTAGCAGTCAGTGGTGTGGCCGGGCCGGACGGCGGCTCGCCGAACAAACCGGTCGGCACGGTGTGGCTGGCGTGGGGCGTTGGCGAAACGGTCACCAGTGAGGTTCAGCACTTCCCCGGCAACCGCGATGATGTCCGCCGACAAACGGTGAAGGCCGCGCTAGAGGGGCTCCTGCGACTAGCGGCACGAGAAATCGAAAATCAGGGGTAGGCGATCCGCGAACGCTGTGGAATAATACTGGCTACTTATACAGGTGTTGGCCGTCAGGCCTTATTGATTACGTGAGGACTTTAATGGACGACAACAAGAAGAAAGCCTTGGCTGCGGCCCTGGGTCAGATCGAACGTCAATTCGGCAAGGGTGCCGTGATGCGTATGGGCGATCAGGACCGTCAGGCGATCCCGGCTATCTCCACTGGCTCTCTGGGTCTGGACATCGCGCTCGGCATTGGCGGACTGCCAAAAGGCCGTATCGTTGAAATCTACGGTCCTGAATCCTCCGGTAAAACCACACTGACACTGTCGGTGATCGCCCAGGCGCAAAAAGCCGGCGCGACCTGCGCATTCGTCGACGCCGAACACGCCCTCGATCCTGAGTACGCCGGCAAGTTGGGCGTTAACGTCGACGACCTGCTGGTGTCCCAGCCGGACACCGGTGAACAGGCGCTGGAAATCACCGACATGCTGGTGCGTTCCAACGCCGTTGACGTGATCATCGTCGACTCCGTAGCTGCACTGGTGCCGAAGGCTGAAATCGAAGGCGAAATGGGTGATATGCACGTGGGCCTGCAAGCCCGTCTGATGTCCCAAGCGCTGCGTAAAATCACCGGTAACATCAAGAACGCCAACTGCCTGGTGATCTTCATCAACCAGATCCGTATGAAGATCGGTGTGATGTTCGGTAGCCCGGAAACCACCACCGGTGGTAACGCGCTGAAGTTCTACGCCTCGGTTCGTCTCGACATCCGCCGTACCGGCGCGGTGAAAGAAGGCGACGAAGTGGTCGGCAGCGAAACCCGCGTCAAGGTTGTGAAGAACAAGGTCGCTTCGCCGTTCCGTCAGGCTGAGTTCCAGATTCTTTACGGCAAAGGCATCTACCTCAATGGCGAGATGATCGACCTGGGTGTGCTGCACGGTTTCGTCGAGAAGTCCGGCGCATGGTATGCCTACGAAGGCACCAAGATCGGTCAGGGCAAGGCTAACTCGGCCAAGTTCCTGGCAGACAATCCGGAAATCGCCGCGAAGCTTGAGAAGCAACTTCGTGACAAGCTGCTTACTCCAGCAGTGATCGACTCCAAGGCCTCTGCAGTCAAAGAGACTGAAGACGACCTGGCCGACGCTGACATCTGATTGCAGCGATGACCACCGCCGTACTCGATACCCTCGTCGCGGTGCGACGCACCGCCATGGACCTGCTTGCACGCCGCGAGCATGGTCGAGTCGAGTTGACGCGCAAATTGCGTCAGCGCGGCGCCGAGGCGGAGATGATCGAAACAGCCCTCGACCGTTTGACGGAAGAGGGACTGCTTTCCGAAGCCCGTTACCTTGAAAGCTTTGTTTCCTATCGTGCCCGTTCCGGCTACGGCCCTCTGCGAATTCGCGAAGAGCTGGGCCAGCGCGGTTTACAGCGCGCCGATATCGAACTCGCCCTGCGCGAAAGCGGTATCAGTTGGCAGGAACAACTTCAGGACACCTGGCGCCGGAAGTTCTCCGGGCATTTACCGATTGATGCGAAGGAATGGGCCAAGCAAGGTCGGTTCCTGGCCTATCGGGGGTTTTCGATGGAGATGATCAACCGCTTGTTCAGCGGTCGAGGGATGGACGATTAAACTGCTTCAATAAAAACGGCCCGCTATGAAAATAGCGGGCCTTTTTTTTGCCCTCAAATTACCTTGGAGGGTTCGCGCGAACGTTGTGCTGTTTGCGGTTTTGACTGAGCCCAGTTTTCCGGCAGGTTGATGTAGTCGATCAACTCCCTCAGGCGCCCGTGAGTGCGGGCATTGAAGGCGAAGGCCAGCCGCGCCAGATGGCTGAACTGCGCTTCATCGTGTTCCTCACCGCTGTAGTCGTGTTGATGAAACTGGTCACTCAGGCACAGATCGGCGAACGCTTCCTGCATGTGCGCCAGCGCCTGATCGCTGAGCTTGTGATGCATACGAATCACGAACTGACGCTTGAGCCAACGGCTGGAGTGGAAGTTGCTGTAGAACTGGTTGATCTGTTCCACCGCTTCCTCAACGGTGTAAACCAGCCGCATCAGTTTCATGTCGGTAGGCAGGATGTAGCGGTTGGCCTCCAGTTGCTGGCGAATGAAGTCCATCGCGCCTTGCCAGAATGTGCCGCCCGGCGCATCCAGCAGCACTACCGGCACCAACGGACTTTTACCGGTCTGGATCAACGTCAGTACTTCCAGTGCTTCATCCAGCGTGCCGAAACCGCCCGGGCATAAAACCAGCGCGTCGGCTTCTTTGACGAAAAACAGTTTTCGCGTGAAGAAGAAGTGGAACGGCAGCAGATTACCGGTGCCATCGACAGTGGGGTTGGCATGTTGTTCGAAGGGCAGGGTGATGTTGAAACCGAGACTGTGATCACGGCCGGCACCTTCATGGGCTGCGGCCATGATGCCGCCGCCCGCACCGGTAATGACCATCATCCCCGAGCGGGTCAACGCCGCGCCGAGTTCTCGGGCCATGGCATATAGAGGATGTTCGACTGGTGTACGCGCCGAGCCGAACACCGTGACTTTGCGTCGGCCCTTGAATTGCTCCAGCACCCGGAACGCCTGCTCCAGTTCGCGCAGAGCCTGCAGGGTGATCTTGGCGTTCCAGCGGTTGTGGTCTTCCTGGGCCATGCGCAGCACGGTCAGGATCATGTCGCGGTAGATGGGAATGTTCGGGCTGTTGGGGGAAACACGGCTGAGTTGTTCTTCGACCTTACAGATGAGGTCGGGGCCGCTTTCCTGAAAATGACGGCTCAAGAGGTCATTCGGTTGGTAAGGCATTCAACGTCTCCTTCTGCACAGAGCGGATGGCCCTGACGAGCGGCGTCAGTGCCGCGCTGCAAAAAACACACGATCAGCAGTTCCTTTCCTGCCGTTGAAAAATGATCGGGAATACTCTGAATCTAGACCCTTGCGCGCATTTGCGCTGACTTGATCATTGCGCCGCAACGTTTTGCCTGGCAACTGTTTATTGATTGTTCGCCGGTTCCTTCACCGCTCGTCCGAACCTGCGCCGAGCGGCAATCCCTCTGATTAACTAACTTACAGGCGTCGTACGACAGCTTTGCGTCACGGTGCACGCGATTCAAGGATTTGCGGGTGGCAAGGAGGCGGGACACATGGCCAGAGTGATTCTGGAGATCGATACGCAGTTGTATCGAATGTTGAAGGCATCAGCCGAGACCAATCATCTCAGTCTCGAAGAAGAGTGCTGCCGGCGCTTGGCCGGCGGCGAGCGCCGCTCACACTATTTACAGGCCTTGCTGGCCGAACTGCGCGCCGAGGATGAACAGCGGCGCGCCAATTCGCGATGATTACTTCTTTTTCGCCGGACCGGCTTTCGGGCAATCCGATTCCTGGTAGCTGGCGGAGCCGATCGCTTTGTTGGTTTTCACTTCGGTGAAGTCGTAACGCATGATCGCGCCCTTGGCCATCAGCTTGCGGAACGACGGGTTGTTGCACACCGAAGCGCCCAACTGGAAATACACGACTTTAGGGTCAGCGCGCATCTTGTCGGCGTGGCTTTTCTGCACGCTCAGGTGGTTGATCAACTGCGTGCCTTCAACGGTGAAGCCCTGATCAAGAATGTCTTCACTGATGGCGCGTGGCGTGCCGACGCTGCTTTGGGCGGCGACGTTGCGCAGCTCGCGGTTCAGATTCTGCTCACTCAGGGAGGCAGCCTGAGCGGTGAAGGACGACGCCAGCAGAATGGCAGCGGTGGGAACGATAAGGCGCAGCATGAAACTCTCCTGGTTCAGTGACTGGTGGTTCGACCAGCCACGTGACTGTGCGTTCAGTGGCGGCGAATTATAGGGGAGCCGGTCGGGAGGGTACAGGCTTGCGCCCGTCGCTCTGGTAAACTGCCGGCCTTTATTGCCCTGACGAGTGTTGTTCGTGTCGAGTTTCCCTGTCTGCCGGCGCTGCCTGCGATGAACCATGCCCCCAACGCCGTCGCCCGTTTGCGCGATCAGCGCGAAGATGAAGGCATCAAGCCGATTCAGGCCCGTGGCTTTCGCTCCGAGCGTTGCCGCGACTGCCGGGTGATCATCAGCCATTGCCTGTGCGCCTGGCGACCTAGTGTCGAGACGCGGTCGGGCGTGTGCCTGATCATGACCGGCAAGGAAGTGTTCAAACCGAGCAACACCGGTTGGCTGATTGCTGACGTGGTGCGCGATAACCATGCGTTTATCTGGTCGCGTACCGAGCCCGATCCGCAGATGCTGGCGCTGCTCAATGACCCGCAATGGCAACCGTATCTGGTGTTTCCCGGCGAATACGTGGAGCCCTCGCGAGTAACCAACACCGTCGCCATCGATAGCAGCAAGCGCCCATTGTTCATTCTGCTCGACGCCACCTGGACCGAAGCGCGGAAGATTTTCCGCAAGAGTCCGTATTTCGACCGTTTGCCAATCCTCAGCCTGCTGCCCGACAAACTCTCACGCTACCGCTTGCGCCGTTCGACCCGCAGCGAGCACCTGTGCACTGCCGAAGTCGCGGCGCTGTGCCTGGAACTGGCCGGTGACAGCGACGCGGCTTCTGCGCTGGACGCCTATTTCGACGTGTTCAGCCAGCATTACCTTGGCGCTAAACAGCAGTTGGACATGAATGAGTCGACGCCAGCCCACGCTGAGTTGCTGCCCTATATACGAAAGCCGCAGCCGGAGTTGGCCCAATAGTGGCCCATACTGTACAAGCCAGCGGCCGTGCTGCTTGACCACCCCGTCTTCGCTGGGCATGCTTGGCGCCGATTAGGGTGCGGCCAAGGTTTGAAACGCCGTGTTTGCTGTTGATTGGCGTTGAACGTGCCCCTGTGGATATCGCTCGAAAGCGGCATCTTGAGTTGCTTTGGCCAGACCGGAATGCACCGGGTCTGCCATCAAAAACAGGATCATTTGAAAAATGGCCACATACGACATCCTGATTGCCGATGATCACCCTCTGTTTCGTAGCGCCCTGCATCAAGCGGTGACGCTGGGCCTCGGGCCGGATGTACGCTTGGTCGAAGTCGCAAGCATCGCCGAACTGGAAACCCGCCTGACCGAAAAAGCCGACTGGGATCTGGTCCTGCTGGACCTGAACATGCCCGGCGCTTTCGGGTTTTCCGGGTTGGTCATGCTGCGCGGCCAGTACCCGCAGATTCCGGTGGTGATGGTTTCGGCGCAGGAAGAAGCTTCGGTGATGGTCAAATCCCGCGAGTTCGGCGCCAGTGGCTTTATTCCAAAATCCAGCGACCTCAGCGTGATTCAGCAAGCGGTGCGCAAAGTGCTTGATGGCGACGTGTTCTGGCCGCCACAGGCGTTCGAAGCCGTTGCCGTTTCCGACGAAGCCAAGGCTGCCAGCGATGGCCTCGCCAGCCTGACGCCGCAGCAGTTCCGCGTGTTGACCATGGTCTGCGAAGGCCTGTTGAACAAGCAGATTGCCTATGAACTGAGCGTGTCGGAAGCGACCATCAAGGCCCACGTCACGGCGATCTTTCGCAAGTTGAATGTGCGCACCCGCACGCAAGCGGCTTTACTGCTGCAACAACTTGAGTCAATTCCGAGCCAATAAAGGCTGGCGTCTTCACGCTTTTTTGACTTTTGTTGATCTAGCTTTCCCACTCCTTTTTGGTTGGTTTCTACTTTATGTCACCTTTCAAGGGCCAGACTGGCCTGAAACGTATTCTCAACGCCTCTGGTTATTCGCTGGACGGCCTGCGCGCGGCCTTCACCGGTGAAGCAGCGTTTCGCCAATTGGTACTGCTGAACGTGGTACTGGTTCCGCTGACGTTCTTCCTTAATGTCAGCCGTGTCGAACAGGCCTTGCTGATTGCCGTGTGCCTGTTGGCGCTGATCGTCGAGTTGCTGAACTCGGCCGTGGAAGCGGCCATCGACCGCATCTCGCTGGAACTGCACCCGCTGTCGAAGAACGCCAAGGACATGGGCAGCGCCGCACAATTCGTAGCACTGAGCATGATCGCGTTGGTGTGGGCGGTGATTCTGCTTTAAGCGATCGTCGGCAAAACGATCTCGTCGCTGCGCTGCACCCCGGCGGTGAAAGCGCGGCACAGCTCGAGAAACTCGCGCATCGCCGAAGTCTGGTACTTCTGCTTGTGCCAGATGAAGTAGAACTGCCGGGCCAGATCCAGATCCGGCGTTTCCACCGGCACCAGACTGCCACGGCGGAACGCGTCACGCAGCGCCAGCCGCGAGATACAGCCAATCCCCAGCCCCGACTCCACCGCGCGTTTGATCGCTTCGGTGTGTTCCAGCTCGAGACGGATATTCAGCGAGCTGCGATGGTGGCGCATGGCTTGATCAAAGGTCAGCCGCGTGCCGGAACCCTGTTCACGCAGAATCCACGCTTCGTGAGTCAACTCTTCCATGCTCGCGCTGCCGCGTTGGGCCAATGGATGCTGCGGCGCGCAGAACACCACCAGTTCATCCTCGACCCAGCTCTGCACCTCGATGTCCGGGTGGCTGCAATCGCCTTCGATTAGACCCAGATCAATTTCGTAGTGGGCGACTTGTTGCACGATATTGGCAGTGTTCTGCACGTGCAGCTTTACCTGACTTTCCGGGTGGCGCTGCATGAAACTGCCGATCAGCAGCGTCGCCAGGTAGTTGCCGATGGTCAGCGTGGCGCCGACTGACAGCGAGCCGAAACCGGATTTGCCGTTGAGCAGATCTTCGATTTCCTTGGCCTGATCGAGCAGCGCCACCGCTTGCGGCAACAGCTGTTTGCCGAGGGCGTTGAGGCTCAGCCGTTTGCCGGCGCGGTCGAACAACTGGCAACTGGACTGGCGCTCGAGCTCGGTGATCGAGGTGCTGGCAGCCGACTGCGAGAGGTTGAGCAGACCCGCAGCACGGGATACGCTTTCCTGCTGGGCGACGGCGACGAAGACTTGCAGTTGACGGAGAGTAAATCGCATATCGATATAACCGATAACCCTTATCTTAATAATCCAGTTAACAGATATTGTCGTCGCTATTAGAATGCGATGCAATTGCGCACCGTCGCCTTTCAAAGCCAGCGCAGACCCAATCTCCAGGAGTCAAACGTACATGAGCAACATGAACCACGAGCGTGTCCTCAGTGTTCATCACTGGAACGACACTCTGTTCAGCTTCAAGTGCACCCGCGATCCGGGCCTGCGCTTCGAGAACGGTCAGTTCGTGATGATCGGCCTGCAACAGCCTAACGGCCGCCCGCTTATGCGCGCTTACTCGATCGCCAGCCCGAATTGGGAAGAGCATCTGGAGTTCTTCAGCATCAAGGTGCAGGACGGCCCGCTGACCTCGCAGCTGCAGCATTTGAAGGAAGGCGACGAGATCATCATCTCGAAGAAGCCTACCGGTACCCTGGTTCTGGACGACCTGAACCCGGGCAAGCACTTGTACCTGCTGAGCACTGGCACTGGCCTGGCGCCGTTCATGAGCGTGATTCAGGACCCGGAAACCTACGAGCGCTTTGAAAAAGTGATCCTGGTTCACGGTGTGCGTTACGTCAACGAAGTCGCCTACCGCGAATTCATCACCGAGCACCTGCCGCAAAACGAGTTCTTCGGCGAAGCGCTGCGTGACAAGCTGATCTACTACCCGACCGTGACCCGCGAGCCTTTCGAGAATCAGGGCCGCCTGACCGATCTGATGCGCAGCGGCAAGCTGTTCAGCGACATCGGCCTGCCACCGATCAACCCTCAGGACGATCGCGCGATGATCTGCGGCAGCCCGAGCATGCTCGACGAGACCAGCGAAGTGCTCGACAGCTTTGGCCTGAAGATCTCGGCGCGGATGCGCGAGCCGGGTGATTACCTGATCGAGCGTGCGTTCGTCGAGAAGTAAGCCCCAAAACTGTAGGAGTGAGCCTGCTCGCGATAGCGATGGATCAGTCAAGATGGATGTCGACTGACACAGCCCTATCGCGAGCAGGCTCACTCCTACAGAAAAGCAAAAAGCCCGCGTTGCCTGAGAAGGCAGCGCGGGCTTTTTCGTTTTCGGGGTTACGCCTTGGCAGGAATAACTTCGAGCACGCGGATCTGCTCAGGCGTCGGGTAATGCCAGCGCACATCCAGATCCCAGAACTGCGCACCGTATTCGCGTTCCGGTGCCGGGGTTTGATACGCCGGGCGTGGATCCTGCGCCAGACACTGTTCAATCAGCTCAACCAGCGGCTCGTCGAGGCGCTGGGCGTGTGTGTGCGCTTGTTTCAGGGCTGAGTCCGTCCACTGCACGTCGATCAAATGTGGCGCAGCGCTGGCGATGTTGTTGGCGGCGTCGGGAATGATGTCGGCGTAAGGCACGTAGGGCTTGATGTCGAGAATCGGCGTGCCGTCCAGCAGATCAATGCCGGAAATGAACAGACGTTTGGCCTCGACCTTGTCCAGTTTCACCACCGACTGGCCGATGCCGTTAGGGCGGTGAGTCGCGCGGGTGGCGAACACGCCCATGGATTTGTTGCCGCCCAGGCGTGGTGGGCGGACTTTCAGGCGCGGTTTTTCTTCCAGTGCCTGATGGAACAGAAACAGTAGCCAGACATGACTGACCTGTTCCAGGCCTTGCACCGCGTCACCCTGATCGAACGGCGCCAGCAGTTCCAGCACACCACGGGCGGCGGGAGCCAGTTGTGGCTGGCGGGGGATGGCGAATTTCTCCTTGAAGCAGGAGCGCACGAAGCCGATGGGGGAGACGCTGTAAGTCATGGTTTGCATTCGAAGCAGGGCAGGGGTGGGCATGATAACCCGTCCCGTCTCAAGTCTGGTGGTGGCAGGGCGGACGCCATCGCGAGCAGGCTCACTCCTACAGGGTTGTGGATGTATACAAAATCTCTGTTCGCTGAAAATCCCTGTAGGAGTGAGCCTGCTCGCGATAGCTTCACCGCCGACCTAGAGGCTGAACCCGCCATCCAGCGGAATAATATTCCCGGTCATATAAGCCCCAGCCGTACTCGCCAGACTGATCGCCAACGCCGCCATCTCCTCCTCCCGTCCCCAACGCTTCATCGGAATCAGCGCCGTGTCCTCAGCCAATGCCTGCTGATCATTACCAATATGCTGCGTCATCTTGCTCGGAAACCGCCCCGGCGCGATCACGTTGACGTTGATGTACTGGCTCACCAGCTCCCGCGCCAAAATCCGCGACAACTGATGCAGGGCAGCCTTGCTCGGCCCGTAGGCATACGCCTGCTCGCCGAAGGAAGAAATCCCCGCCACCGAACCGATATTGATAATCCGCGCCGGATTCGCCGCCGAACCACCCTTGCGCAACAGCGGCAGAAACTGCTGGATGCAGGTGAACACCGAGGTCACGTTGAGCTGCATGACCTTTTCCCAGCCCTTGACCGGATAGCTCTCCAGCGGCGCGCCCCACGTGGTGCCGGCGTTATTCACCAGAATATCCAGATGCGTGATCTGCTCGCCCAAGCGCGCGGCCAGTTCCTGCACACCTTCTTCGGTCGCCAGGTTCGCCGCCACGCCATGACACTTGCCCAAGGCGCTGAGTTCTTCAGCCGTTTGATGGCAGGCTTCGGCGTCGCGCGAGCAGACATAGACGCGGGCGCCAGCCTCGACAAAGGCCTTGGCGATCATTTTGCCGATACCACGGGTGCCGCCGGTCACCAGAGCGGTGCGGCCTTGCAGGGAGAAATACGAGTGCATGGCGAGTCCTGAGGATTAGGGATCAGTACACCCTAGTCGTCAGCCGCAAAAAGCGGAGCCACTATTTTCGGAGGGAATGAACGGTCATGCGTTGCGGTGGCGACCATTGATCGCCACCGCAGAGAGGATCAGGCCGGGCGAACGCGCAGGGTCAGACCCTTGAGGAAGTTACGCAGCAACTGGTCGCCGCACGGGCGGTAGTTGGTGTGGCCGACCTTGCGGAACAGCGCGCTCAGCTCAGGCTTGGACACCGGGAACTCGGCAGCCTTGAGGATCGCGTGCATGTCGTCTTCTTTCAGTTCGAAGGCCACACGCAGCTTTTTCAGGATGATGTTGTTGGTCA
This sequence comes from Pseudomonas sp. MC6, assembly GCF_054790575.1. Taxonomy (NCBI): domain Bacteria; kingdom Pseudomonadati; phylum Pseudomonadota; class Gammaproteobacteria; order Pseudomonadales; family Pseudomonadaceae; genus Pseudomonas; species Pseudomonas sp. MC6. The sequence continues at coordinate 3,670,116 of NZ_CP186504.1, read as the reverse complement.
CCGGCACTTCGATCGGCTGCGGCGGACGGCTTTCGTCCTTGCCGCGCTTGAAGATCACCAGACCGTCGAGGAAGTGTGCGATGACTTCGTCCGGGCAGCGCACGAAACCTTCTTCGTCTTCTTCTTTCTTGTCGAGCCAGGTCACTACGTCGGCGAGCGCTACTTCCATGCCGCCGAGTTTGATGATCTCGACAACCTTCTTATCGCTGATGTCGAGCATGTAGCGCACGCTGCGCAATACGTCGTTATGAATCATGTGAGTAATCCTGATAAGCGTTGTGGGCAGCACGCGGGCGCGCTGCCGGAATGTGCGGCGGCAGTGGAAGTCTTAGAACTTCTCTTTGCCGGACAGGTAGCGCCATTGCCCGACCGGGACCTTGCCGATCGAGACGCCGCCGATGCGGATGCGGCGGATGCCGATGACTTTCAGGCCGACGGCTTCGCAGAACTGGGCGATGATGCCGGGCTGCGGGTTCTTCATGGCGAAGCGCAGACGGTTTTCGTTCTGCCAGCTGGCCTTGACCGGCGGCAGTTCCTTGCCCTTGTGCGTCAGGCCGTGCTGCAGGCGATTGAGGCCGTGGGCGACCATGTCACCTTCGACTTCTACGATGTATTCCTGCTCGATCTTCGCGGCGTCGGCAGTGAGCTTGCGCAGGATCTTCCAGTCCTGGGTGAACACCAGCAGACCGCTGGCCTTGGCTTGCAGGTCGGCGCTGGCGGTCAGGCGCAGGAAGTGCCCGCGCAGAGGACGTTTGCTGAAGCGGTGTTCTTCGCTAAGGGTTTCGGCGCTCAGCGATTGCATGGCGGTGTCGACGTCCATGCCGGCTGGAGCGTTGAGCAGGATGGTCACCGGCTCCGGCGCGGTGGCCTTGGCGTCCTTGTCGAGCTCGACCTTCTGGTCGCCGACCTTGAATTGCGGCTCGTCAATCACTTCGCCGTCCACGGTGACCCAGCCGCCCTCAATGAACAGCTCGGCCTCCCGGCGGGAGCAACCGACCAGTTCGATGAGGCGTTTGGAGAGGCGAATCGGGTCAGTCATGACAGGGCCGTAACAAAAAAGGGGTGGGCATTGTACCTGTGTGGCGCCGGTTAAGCCCGGTTCCATTTGTAGGAGCTGCCGAAGGCTGCGATCTTTTGATCTTTAAAAAGCAAAGATCGCAGTCTTCGGCAGCTCCTACAGGGGTACGGTTGTGTGTCAGGCGTGGCTTGAGCGTTGTTGGTTTTGTCGCAGGCGCATGTGCAGCAACGGGTACGGCTGGCCCATGCCATCGACCTCCGAGCGGCCGATCACCTCGAAACCCTGCTTGAAGTAAAACCCCAAGGCCTGCGGGTTCTGTTCGTTGACGTCCAGCTCATCGGCATTCAGATGCTGCATCGCGTAGTTGAGCAGCTTCTTGCCCAAGCCCTGACCGCGATGATCGGGATTGATGAACAGCATTTCGATCTTGCCCGCCGCAACTCCGGCAAACCCGGTGATGCGCTGGTCGGCGTCCTTGGTGCAGATCAGCATCACCGCATCCAGATAGCGCGTGAGCACCAGATTGCGCAGCAGCTCGATATAGCTGTCCGGCAGAAAATCATGGGTGGCGCGGACCGAGGCCTCCCAGACCCGGGTCAGTTCCTGATAATCGCTGAGTTTCGGCGTATGGATAACCGAGTGGTGACGCATGCCCGTCTGCCTCTTGTCCGTTTCAAGGGAGTCCGTCCCCCGCTAAACGATAGCCGTAAAAAAGCCCCGCATCTTGTAAAAAGAGTGGGGCTTTCTGTATTTGTTGCGGTGTCTGGCTGGATACTTCTGTCGCCAGCAAGATCTCTCCCCCTCACCCCAACCCTCTCCCCCAAGGGGGCGAGGGGGAAGGGAGCTGATCTTTGTGCTGTTCAAAACCTGAGCCCGACTCGAACGTTCAGGTCGGTGTAATTCGAAAGAACAACACGGTCAGCTCCCTCTCCCTACGGGCGGTCCGACGTTTCGGGAGGGCTGGGGTGAGGGGCTTTTGACCTTAGATCTGCTCAGCCCACAGATCATATTCGTCAGCGTCAGTCACCTTGCACCAGACCTTGTCGCCCGGCTTCAGATTGCTGCCGTTATCAATAAACACGTTGCCATCGATTTCCGGGGCATCGAAGAAGCAGCGGCCAACAGCGCCTTGCTCATCAACTTCGTCGACCAGCACTTCGATTTCACGGCCGATGCGCATTTGCAGGCGCGCCGAGCTGATCGCTTGCTGGTGCGCCATAAAGCGATCCCAACGATCCTGCTTGACCTCGTCCGGTACGATCTCCAGGTCCAGATCATTGGCCGGAGCGCCTTCAACCGGCGAGTACTGGAAACAGCCGACGCGGTCGAGCTGGGCTTCGGTCAGCCAGTTCAACAGGTACTGGAAGTCTTCTTCGGTTTCGCCCGGGAAGCCGACGATGAAGGTCGAACGGATGATCAGATCCGGGCAGATTTCGCGCCAGTTCTTGATCCGCGCCAAGGTCTTGTCTTCGAACGCCGGGCGTTTCATCGACTTCAACACTTTCGGGCTGGCGTGCTGGAACGGGATGTCCAGGTACGGCAGGATCTTGCCGGCGGCCATCAACGGGATCAGCTCGTCAACGTGCGGATACGGGTAAACGTAGTGCAGACGGACCCAGACGCCGAGGGTGCTCAGCGCTTCACACAGTTCGGTCATGCGGGTTTTCACCGGCGCGCCGTTCCAGAAACCGGTGCGGTATTTCACGTCAACGCCGTAGGCGCTGGTGTCTTGCGAGATCACCAACAGCTCTTTGACGCCGGATTTGACCAGACGCTGAGCTTCGTCGAGCACATCACCGACCGGACGGCTGACCAGTTTGCCGCGCATCGACGGGATGATGCAGAACGAGCAGCTGTGGTTGCAGCCTTCGGAAATCTTCAGGTAGGCGTAGTGGCGCGGGGTCAGCTTGATGCCTTGCGGCGGCACCAGATCGATCAGCGGGTTGTGATCTTTGCGCGGTGGCACCACTTCGTGCACAGCGTTGACCACTTGCTCGTATTGCTGCGGACCGGTCACGGCCAGCACGCTCGGGTGCACGTTGCGGATGTTGCCTTCTTCCACGCCCATGCAACCGGTGACGATCACCTTGCCGTTTTCCTTGATCGCTTCGCCGATCACTTCCAGCGACTCAGCCTTGGCCGAATCGATGAAACCGCAGGTGTTGACGACTACAACGTCGGCGTCCTGATAGGTAGACACCACGTCATAGCCTTCCATGCGCAGCTGGGTCAGGATGCGCTCGGAGTCGACCAGTGCTTTCGGGCAACCCAGAGATACAAAGCCAACCTTTGGATTGGCCGGCGCAGGAGTGGTGGACATGTCTAACCTCGGTATTTTGTGACATCGCTTTCTTGGTGCGAAAGCCGACGGACGGGCGCTTAGGGCGCGCCTCTGATCAAAAAGTGCGCAATTCTAGCGGCGAGCAACGCACTTGACCAGCTTTATGCAGGGAAATACGACGAGTGCTGCGCTATGCTTCGCGCCGTTGAGCTTTACGAATTTTTTACAGTCAACAAAACGTCTGTAACAACAGGTAAAACAGCGCATGCTGCACCACAAAGCATAGTGCTTCATTCAAAGAAGCCGGTTCTGAGAAGTAGGAGTGTTGGATGGGTCAGGCAAGTAGTCATGCGGCAGGCGCCGAGGGTTCGGCCACCAAGCCGCTGAGCATGCTGGTCGCGGCGGTCGGGGTAGTTTACGGCGACATCGGCACGAGCCCGCTGTACACCCTCAAAGAAGTGTTTTCCGGCGCTTACGGCGTATCGGTCAACCATGACGGCGTGCTGGGCATTCTGTCGTTGATCTTCTGGTCGCTGATCTGGGTCGTGTCGATCAAATACATGATGTTCGTGCTGCGCGCCGACAACCAGGGCGAGGGCGGCATCATGGCGCTCACCGCACTGGCTCGTCGCGCGGCGGGGCATCGCAAGAAATTGCGTTCGTTGCTGGTGGTGTGCGGACTGATCGGCGCGGCGCTGTTTTATGGCGACAGCATGATCACCCCGGCGATTTCCGTACTGTCGGCGATTGAAGGTCTGGGACTGGCATTCGATGGCATCGACCATTGGGTGGTGCCGCTGTCGCTGGTGGTGCTGGTGGCGCTGTTTCTGATTCAGAAACACGGTACGGCGCGGATTGGCATTTTGTTCGGGCCGATCATGGTCACCTGGTTCCTCGTCCTCGGCGCCCTCGGTGTGTACGGCATCAGCCACACGCCAGAAGTGCTGCATGCGATGAATCCGATATGGGCGGTGAATTTCTTCGTCGTTCATCCAGGCATGGGCGTGGCGATCCTCGGCGCCGTGGTGCTGGCGCTGACCGGTGCCGAAGCGCTGTACGCCGACATGGGCCACTTTGGCCGCAAGCCGATTGCCCGCGCCTGGTTCATTCTGGTGTTGCCGGCGCTGGTGCTCAACTACTTCGGGCAGGGCGCCTTGCTGCTGGAAAACCCCGAGGCGGCGCGCAACCCGTTCTATCTGCTGGCACCGAGCTGGGCGTTGATTCCGCTGGTCGGTCTGTCGACGCTGGCCACGGTGATCGCTTCACAAGCGGTGATTTCCGGCGCGTTCTCCCTGACCCGTCAGGCGATTCAGCTCGGTTACATCCCGCGCATGTACATCCAGCACACCTCTAGCGACGAGCAGGGCCAGATCTATATTGGCGCGGTGAACTGGGCGCTGATGGTTGGCGTGGTCCTGTTGGTGCTGGGCTTTGAATCCTCCGGCGCACTGGCCTCGGCCTACGGCGTGGCGGTGACCGGCACGATGCTGATGACCACCATTCTGGTGTCAGCGGTTATGTTGCTGCTGTGGAAATGGCCACCGATCCTTGCGGTGCCGGTGCTGCTGGGCTTTCTGCTGGTGGACGGTCTGTACTTCGCTGCCAACGTGCCGAAGATTGTGCAGGGCGGTGCTTTCCCGGTCATTGCCGGTATCGCGCTGTTCGTGCTGATGACCACCTGGAAGCGCGGCAAGCAACTGCTGGTCGAACGCCTCGACGAAGGCGCGCTGCCGCTGCCGATCTTCATCAGCAGCATCCGCGTACAACCGCCGCATCGGGTGCAGGGCACCGCCGTGTTCCTCACCGCGCGCTCCGACGCCGTGCCGCATGCGCTGTTGCACAACCTGCTGCACAACCAGGTGCTGCATGAGCAAGTGGTGTTGCTGACGGTGGTCTACGAAGACATTCCGCGCGTACCGCCATCGCGTCGCTTCGAAGTCGAGGCCCACGGCGAAGGCTTCTTCCGGGTGATCCTGCACTTCGGCTTCACCGACGAGCCCGACGTGCCGCAGGCGCTGAAGCTGTGTCATCTGGATGATCTGGACTTCAGCCCGATGCGCACAACCTACTTCCTCAGCCGCGAAACGGTGATTGCCTCGAAACTTGAGGGGATGGCGCGTTGGCGTGAAGCGCTGTTTGCGTTCATGTTGAAGAATGCCAACGGCAACTTGCGCTTCTTCAATCTGCCGCTGAACCGGGTGATTGAGCTCGGCACGCAGGTAGAAATGTAAGCCAGGCCTCAACTGAAAAGCCCCCGTCAGCCTTGTGGTTGGCGGGGGCTTTTTTGTGGGCGGCAACTTCAGATCAAAAGATCGCAGCCTTCGGCAGCTCCTACAGGTTTCGCATTCCATGTAGGAGCTGCCGAAGGCTGCGATCTTTTGATCTTCAAACCTTTACAAGCCTTCAGGTATCTCTGCTTCAGACTCGGTCTTCGTCCGCGCAGGTCGTGGGATCAGCGCTTGGATCACATCATCAATCAAGGCCTTGCCCATCACCGTCAGATAATGCGCAGCCCAGGCATGGCGGTCGGTGTCTCTGATGAAAGCAGCATCCTCGGCGAAGGATTTGGCGAGGGATAGCAGGTCGGAGGATTGGGACAAGGCATCGATGATCGGGATGCCGGCGCGCACGTTGAAGAACGCTTGATCCGAGTTGTAGAGGAAAGGGGTGAAGCCGATGGTTTTAAGATCTGATGGCGTTGACGGACTTTCTTTGCTCATTGTTTTGCTCCCTAAAACGAGGAGCTGCCGCATTCGTTACCACACGAATGGGTGGCAGCTGTACGCAGGGTGGTAAACCGGGAGAGCAAAGAAACCGGCAGACCCGAAGGTCTCCCACGTACAACTGCCATAACAGTAAATCACAGGGGTAAAAAACACCTGATTCGTGATGGAGGCACTGTTGCACTTTGCCTAGCCGGGTTACCACACCCGATCGCTGAATGGGTCAGCGACGTCCGGAGAGTATCCCGTCGAAAAACAGCGCAATAGAGCGGCAGAGCGTCCAAACACGAGTTTCGGAGTTTGCCTACAAGGTCTGTGGGCGTCATCTGATATTGCGAGACTGGAAGTAAACGATACTAAACGTCACGCACGAACCGACGTGTACAAAGCATTCAGGTACGTATGACAGCATCAGCGCAAAAAGAAGCACAGGATGAACCGAGGTGCCTTCGGATCGAAAAGAAGGCCAGTGAACGATTGCTCATCTTTGATCTGGCCCAAGCAATCAGCCATGACGATATGCGGGCAAGGTATGCCGCAATAAGTGATCCACCCAAGGGCTTGACGACTCTCCCTGGGTAGTGAGACAAGTGTCCACGTTTTATGGAATGTGGACACTTGAGGTTTGGAGCTAGATGAAGAGTCAAGACATTTTGCTTTTGTTCAAGATGGCCAGTCTCCATGCTCAGGAAGAGAATCTCTTGGGGGAGATGGAGGCGGAATCGAATTCGGACAGGGTCGAAGAGCTGCTCAGGCCTTATGTCGTCAGCCGAATGACCGCAGGGGAGAGTGTGGGGAAGCCATTGGTCACCTATTCCACTGATGGGGAAGACACACTCTTCCAGCGCCGCGAATTCGATTCGCCTTTCGCTGATGGGTCAGGCTGGGAGGGATGGGCGGAACCAGCATCTGATCCACCACTGACAAGTTGGAGCGACCGCTACTCTCTGCGTGCGCTGTCTGCCTCTCTCGGGCTGAGCAAAAGCGAAGTCTCAAATGCTCTCGCCCGGTGCCGGGAATCTGGATTGCTCATTCATGATTACGACACCGGGCTTGCCAAAGTGCACCGCCGGGAACTGCTGAAAATTACCGAGCACGCGCTGAAGTACTTCTTCCCGGTCAAGCCTGGCGCGATGGTTCGTGGGATACCCACAGGCTTTGCGGCGCCTGCGCTGTCCAAAAGCATCAAGAGTGCGGGTGGTTTGATTCCGGTCTGGCCGGATGCGCATGGAACCGAGCGAGGCCAAGCGATAGAGCCGCTTTACAAAACAGTGCCGGAAGCGGTGAAAAAAGACCGGATCCTTTACCACTATCTGGCGCTCGCTGATGCAATCCGTCTGGGTGGACCGCGTGAGTGTGGTGTGGCAGTCAGTATTCTGAAGGCAGGGATGGGGCTGAAATAACATGTCGTCAAACGCGGATCACAACTACGAACTCATTGAGTTCGTGGCTGAAGGCTTGGGGGAGGCGTTTCTCGCCGAAGTTGCTTTTGTTGGCGGTTGCACAACCGCCATGCTGGTTACAGATACAGCAGTGCTGGACGACATTCGTTTCACTGATGACGTTGATCTAGTGATCGAGCTGGCCGGTATCAGCGCCTGGAACCATCTCACCGAACGGCTGGCGGCCAAGGGATTCAAGATCACGGGTGAGGACGAGGTCAATTGTCGTTTTCGCTTCAATGACGTTGTCGTGGATGTCATGCCTTCCGACCCTGCAGTGCTCGGCTATGCCAACCGCTGGTTCGTCGAGGGGCTGGCGAGGGCGGATAAATTCACCCTGCCCAGCGGCACTGTCATCCAGATATTCCAGCCCACTTATTTTCTCGCGACGAAACTGGAAGCTTTCGCCGGTCGGGGAAATGGCGATCCTTATCACAAGGATGTCGAGGACATGATCATCTTGATCGATGGTCGGCCTGAGCTGTTGGAGGAGGTGGGCCAAGCTGACAAGGACCTCAAGGCGTTCATCACAGAGGGAGTCCAGAAGCTGATGGCGCTCGATGGGGTTGGCTACGTGATCGAAAGTTCAGGCTCGGTGCAGGCGAATCCAGGCAGAGGGCAGATTATTCACAGGCGTATGAAAGCGCTGGTCAACGCATGAGATACCACTCCCGATCAATCACTGGGCAAGCCAGCAGAGGAAATAATGACTATGCCGGAGCGATCTGTGAGGGTGGCAGTGGGTTTTTTGTTGTCGCGGATGGCACTTCGAGGCGCGGCAGTGGACAGTTGGCTGAAAGCTTCGTAAGCGGCATGTTGGCGGCTCATTCCACACAGATGGAGCAGGGGAGCTATCCTGCAGAACCCGCAGCTGTTGAGCGCCTATTGGTTTCAATACTGTCGGATTTTCATGCGTCGTTGCCTGCTGATCAGACGGGAGCCATCTGTTACCTGATTGGCTTGGTCGCTCATGGCCGACTCACCATTGCATACGAGGGAGACTGTTCATGCGGGATTGTGACGCTGGCGGGTGCCATCGAGTGGATTACGCCACCTCACTGCAAGGCCAATTGGCGGCGCGACCGTTCGCACTGTGAGTTGGCGCAAGATCCAGCTCGACATTCAGTAACGCGATGCTTGAAGATCAATCGGGGCCCGAACCCTGACTTTGTTTTTTGTGCACTGGACGCTGTTGAGCGCTTGGTATTTGTCACGGATGGCTTTTGGGCGGACTTGACCCAAGTGCAGCAAAGCAGTTTGTTGGCGGCGCCGGATAGCGACATTAGCGTTGGCGACGATGATGTCACGTGGATAGATGTTCAGCTTGGCCGGCGAGACTGACGCGTTGTCTGAATCCAGCGCCATCCCTTGTAGGAGTGAGCCTGCTCGCGAAGGCGTAGTGTCAGTCGGCGAATCTGTAAACTGACCCACCGCTTTCGCGAGCAGGCTCGCTCCCACAGGGGATTCTGGTGGCTGCTGAAATGTAAAAAGCCCCCGCAACCGTGAAGTTGCGAGGGCTTTTTGTGGGGGCTCAGATCACTCTTCGGCGACCGAGTCCTTGCTCTGGCGCTTCTCGATCAAGTCCACCAAACGCTTGGCCAGCGCTGGGTAGTTCTCGTCGAAGTGGTGGCCGCCAGGCAGTTTCACTGCTTCGCCGACTGCAGTCTTGTCCGTGCAGCCACTTTCATCGGTCTCTTCTTCACCGTAGATGCACACAACCTTGGCCGCTGGCAGCTTGGCCATCTCCGGGCCGGTGGCGGCTTCTTTGCCGGCGTTACCCAGCCAGCCTTCGACTTCGATTTCGAAGCTGCCGGTGCGGGCGAAGGCCAGCAGGATGATGGCGTCGACGCGTTGCTGCTCGGTTTCTGGCAAGCGGTTGTAGATCGCTGGCAATACGTCAGCACCGAACGAGTAGCCGGTGAGGATGAAGCGTTTGGTGCCCCATTTCTGCCGGTAGTGTTGCATCAGCTCGGTCAGGTCCAGCGCGCTTTGCTCCGGGCTCTTGTGCTGCCAGTAGTAGCGCAGGGTGTCGATGCCGACGACCGGATAACCGATCTTGGCCATTTCACCGGCCACGTCGCGGTCAAGGTCGCGCCAGCCGCCGTCACCGGAGAGGAACAGGGTCACGGTGTCTTTGGCTTGACCGGCCGGCACTTCAACCACCGGGATCGCCAGACCGCCGTTGGCCTTGTCGCCGCCGACGAGGATCTTGCGCAGCTCGTTGTTCAGCACTTGCGGCAGGTTGATGTCGTAGTCGCTGATGCTGGTTTCGGCGTTCGGTTGATCGCGCACGAAACCTGCGCTGGCGTCGTCCGGGTTGTCGTTCCACGCTGCCAGCCAGTGGCCGTGGGCGGCGGATTTCGGCAGCAGGTGCGTGCAGCCACCTTTTTCCAGAGCGAGGTCGACGGAGATGGCTTGGGCCTTGTCGTCTTTCTGTTCCGCCAACCAGCGCCATGCGAGCACAGCACCCGGGCCGATACCGCTGACCAAAGTGGCCGGGCCATTCAGTTCACGCAGGCCCGATTGCAGGGCGCGGCTTTGCAGCAGGCAGTCCTTGGGCAGAATCACTTGAACGATCTGCGCCGAGGCGCTGCGGCTCAGGGTGGTCAGTTGTTTTTCACTGAGTTTCTGGTCGTCGTTGACCGCGACCAGCACCTGCGCCTTGGGCTTGGTGCCCGGGATGACGCGGGTCATGGCGGCGCCATCGGCCGGGGTCAGCTGTTCTACGGTCGGTTCCGGTGCCGGACGTTTGAGGTACCAGAAACCGCCGCCGGCAATCACGGCCAGCACGATCAGTGCGGCCAGGATGTACTTCAGGGAGCGTTGAATCATCAGCGTTTCACCAATCCAGTCAAGCCGCCCGCGATCAGGGCAGCAGTGTCGGCCAGCGCCACCAACGGATCGAGTCCGGCGGGCACGGCCATATAACGGGGTTCCCAGTCAGGCTGGAACTTGTCTTTGAAGCGGCGCAAGCCTTGGAAGTTGTACAACTGCTCACCACGGCGGAAAACCATCGAGCCCAGACGCTGGGTCAGCGGTGCACCACGGCGGGGTTGCAACCCCGACAACGGCACCATGCCCAGGCTGAAACGCGCGTATCCGTGACTCTTATAGTGTTGAATCAGGCCGACCATCATGAATTCCATGGTCAGCTTCGGCGCATCCGGGTGCGCGCGCATCAGGTCGAGACTGGCCAGGTCATGGCTATAAGTTTCGAGCAGGTTGGCGAACGCCACCGGGCGACCTTCGAAGCGAATCACCGCGATGCGGAAATGCTTCAGGTAATCGTCGCTGAAACGGCCGAGGGAGAAACCTTTCTCGCGCACGTTCTTGCCGGTCAGCCACGCATCGGAAATAACTTTCAGCTCATCCATCGGCGCCTGACCGGGCTCGTGGATTTCCAGCGACAAGCCATCGCGGGTGCCACGGTTCCAGGTGTAACGCAGATCCTTCATCTCTTTACCCTTGGCTTCCAGGTCAAAGCGATGCAGATCGACCCGGGCTTCTTCGCCCAATTTGATCGCGGTCAGGCCGATGTCCATGTAGTACGGCAGGTTCTCCGCGCGCACCTGATAGAACACTGGGCGGGCATGGTGAATATCGCAGAGGTCGCGGAACTGCCAGATCATCTCGGCGCGTTGCTGGCCGGGGCCGATCGGGTCATACAGCGCCACGAGGCTGCGGCCACGGCGTGCGTACATCAGGAACGCTTCGTCGTTCTGGTGAAACAGCAACGCCTTGTCACCGGTCAGCGCGAGGCCACCGTCGGGTTGTGACGAGGCCATCAGGATCTTTGCCGCGCGATCGAGTTCGTCGGGCGTCGGCAAATGAATGACCGGGCGTGCGGTGCGCAGCAGCCAGGTCAGGGCGATCACCAGCAACAGCACGGCGGCGCCGAGCAGCGAACGCAGACCGCGCGGTGCATCGGCATCAAGGGTGAACTGCCACCACAGTTGATGGCTGTACGGCACGTCCTGATAGGCGAACAGCAGCAACCACGTCGAGGCACCGAGGACGCACAGGCTGGCCACCAGGTACAACGGCGAGAAGGGCAGTTCGGTCAGGCGACTCGGGCGATAGAACGAGCGACGGAACACACCGAGCAAGGCTGCGGTGAGGGTCATCAGCGTCGCTTCTTCCCAGTCGAAGCCTTTGAGCAGCGAGAGCAGGGCGCCGACCAGCAGCAGAATGGTGGTCAGCATCCACGCAGCCGACAGTCGCCGACGCAGGCCTTGAGCGAGCATCAGGCAGAGCACGCCGATCAGGCTGGCGCCGAAGTGCGAGGCGTCGACCAGACGATGCGGGATCAGAAAACCGATGTGTTCCAGGCGCGTATCGATTTCCGGAGTCGCACCAGAAAACAGCAACACCACGCCGGACAAGAACACCAGCACTGCCAGAATCGGTGCCGCCAGACCGGAGGCTGCACGCATGGTCTGAGTCTGGAACAGACGCTGGCCTTCGTTGATCAGCAAGAATACGCAGGCGACCAACAGCGGCAGTACCACGTAGATCAGGCGATAGAGCAGGAGGGCGGCGGCCAGTGGCGCGGCACCGAGTTTGTCGGCGAAGGCGGCCAGAAGAATCGCTTCGAACACACCGACGCCGCCGGGTACATGGCTGAGCACGCCAGCCGCCAATGCCAACAGGTACACCAGCAGGAACGCACCAAACGGTGGCGCTTCCGGCAGCAATAGATAGAGAACGGTGGCGGCAGCCGCAACGTCGAGGGCGGTAATGATCAGTTGCAGGAACGTCAGGCGTCGCCCAGGCAAACGCAGCGTGCGGCGACCAACCCTGACCAGCAGGTTGTCGCGCAACGGTTGTTCCGGCAGGCGCCGACGGTAGATGCCAATAGCCAGTACTGCGCCCAGCGCCAGCACTACAGCGGCAACTGTGCCGAGCAGACCTTCGGATAATCCCAGCGCCTGCGAGGCAGCAGGCAGGTCGCTCAGCGTTGCCAGTGCCGCCAGCGGCGGCAAGGCGCAGCCCAGCGACAGACTGGCGAACAAGGTCATGTGCGCGACTTCCGACGCCCCCAGACCCAGTCGTGCATATAAGCGGTAGCGAACCGAGCCACCGGACAGCAACGACAGACCGATCGCATTGCCAATCGCAAACGCGGTGAATCCGCCCAGCGCCAATGTGCGCGGTGGCAGGGTCACGCCGGCATAGCGGCTGGCCGACCATTCGTAGCCCAAGAGAATAATGAAGCCGACCACGGTCGCGCCGAACGCACCGAGCAGGGCGGGTTTCGGCACGTCGAGAATCGAGTCGTGCAGTGCATCGAGATCGAGTTCGGCGAGCAGATGACGACAGGCAATCAGCGCAATGGCGAACAACAGCAAAGTCACCGCCAGACCAATCGGTTGTCGGTATTTGCTCAACCGATCCAGCAAGCGCAAACGCTCGGGTTTGATCGGATGTTCCGCTGTGACGGTGTCTTGTGGATCAGACGAGTTGGCGCGCATCAATCACCTCTTGGATTGTGCGCGACAGGATGGAGGTATCCAGCCAAGTTACCAATCCCTGTAGAAAAAAATAATCACAAAATACTACGCCTCTCACCGGGTATCGGCGAGGGCAGTTCCTGGATTGCAGACGTCTTGCCTGCGACTCAAGCATAGTCGCAAGTGAGTACTTCTGAAGATCCCAAGCGTTCACTGCACAGTGACAGATCATTGTTGCGAAAGGACTTTTTCAACAGATACAAAAAAGGCCACTCTTTCGAGTAGCCTTTTTTGATGTTTGGTTGCGGGAGCCGGATTTGAACCGACGACCTTCGGGTTATGAGCCCGACGAGCTACCAGACTGCTCCATCCCGCGTCTGTGTGGCGGCATTCTACAGACGAACGACGGGGTGTCAACCGCTAATCCCGGAAAGGGTCAAATAAGTGTGAAATAGCGTCAAACGGTCGCAGGTAGCGCGTTAAGCTTCGGAAATGCAAAGAATTCCTGTTTGGCGATTGCTTCTCTATAAGAGGAGGAAATCGACAAAACAGACGCGCACAAAAAAGGCCACTCTTTCGAGTAGCCTTTTTTGATGTTTGGTTGCGGGAGCCGGATTTGAACCGACGACCTTCGGGTTATGAGCCCGACGAGCTACCAGACTGCTCCATCCCGCGTCTGTGTGTCGGCATTCTACAGAGGAACGCCGGGGTGTCAACCCGCAATCTGGATAAAATCTGTTGAGGTTCAATCGGTTAGCGCTTTTTCTCGGGTGTTTTTCGCGCTGCAGGGCAGGTGGAGCAAGGCTTTCAGCTCTATTGGAGGCCTCTCGTCGATTGATAAAATAAATTCAACGGACATTTCCTACCGCCTGGAAAGAACATTCATACCACTGGTGCTATATACAGGTGTCAGTGAGATACTGCCGATCCGGTTCGCCACGTTTCCTTTTCTGACATGACTCAGCGAAAAATCATCCACATTGACTGCGATTGCTTTTACGCCGCCATAGAGATGCGCGATGACCCGCGCCTGGCCGGCAAGCCGTTGGCGGTGGGTGGTTCGGCGGACCGACGCGGGGTGATTGCCACCTGCAACTATGAAGCGCGGGCCTATGGCGTGCGTTCGGCGATGGCGTCGGGGCATGCCTTGAAACTGTGCCCGGACCTGACCATCGTCAAGCCGCGTATGGAGGCGTATCGCGAGGCTTCGAGAGAGATTCATACGATTTTTGCCGATTACACCGACCTGATCGAGCCGTTGTCGCTGGATGAGGCTTATCTCGACGTATCCGATAGCGCGCATTTTGGCGGCAGTGCCACGCGCATCGCTCAGGACATCCGTCGGCGCGTCTCCAATCAATTGCACATCACCGTGTCTGCGGGTGTGGCGCCGAACAAGTTTCTGGCGAAAATCGCCAGCGACTGGAAAAAGCCCAACGGGCTGTTCGTTATTACCCCGGATCAGGTGGAGGATTTCGTCAGCGGTTTGCCGGTGAGCAAGTTGCACGGCGTCGGCAAGGTCACGGCCGATAAGCTGGGCAAGCTCGGCATCGTTGACTGCTCGCAGTTGCGCGAGTGGGACAAATTGGCGCTGGTGCGCGAATTTGGCAGTTTTGGCGAGCGACTGTGGAGTCTCGCCCGTGGGATCGATGACCGGTTGGTGCACAACGACAGTCGGCGTCAGTCAATCAGCGTGGAAAACACCTACGACGTTGATCTGCCGGATCTGCGCAGTTGCCTCGACAAACTGCCAGAGCTGCTGGAAACCCTGAAAAACCGTATGGCGCGGATCGACAGCAGTTATCGGCCGGGCAAGCCGTTCGTCAAAGTGAAGTTTCATGACTTTACCCAGACGACGCTCGAGCAGGCCGGGGCAGGGCGGGATCTTGGCAGTTATCAGTTGATGCTGACGCAGGCGTTCAATCGCGGCGGGAAACCGGTGCGGTTGTTGGGGGTTGGGGTGCGGCTGGAGGATTTGCGCGGCGGGTTTGAGCAGATGGAGTTGTTCGAACGTTAAAGTCAAAAGATCGTCCGAACGCGGCCCGAGCCTTCGGCAGCTCCTACAGGAAAACGCGTTCCAATGTAGGAGCTGCCGAAGGCTGCGATCTTTTAATAGGCCTTAATTCGGCCCGGGATCCGCCACCAGACGCCCGGCATCCTTGGTCAGCGACTTGAGAAACTCAGTCTGTAACTCAGGATCGTTGCGCGTCAGTTCGATCAGGCTTTGTTCCAGCTCGCTGGCTTCTTCTTCCAGGCCCAGTTCCGACAGGCGTTTGACCCGGTGCACCCACTGGCTCACTTCGTCGTCTTCCAGGTCGTCGTAAATCAGCCCGTGCGCTTCCAGTAACTTGCCGCGCAGATGACTGCTGATCATCAGCGACGAATCAGAGTGCACGTCATCCTTGGCGTCTTCGACACTGATCTGCAATTTGCCGACATGGTTGAGGTCATTTTCGGCAAACGGGCTGTCGAGCAGGTTCAGACGCAGCACACCATTACGATCGGTGGTCATGTCAAAGGTCTGCTTGCCAGCCTTGACCTGCACTGGCCGCTCGCTCCACGGCAGGCTCGAATACTCCGTACGCTTGTCGCGCTGGACTTCATCGATGCCGGCGAGGTTCTGTTGTGCACGACCGTTGGACTGTACGTTCATGAACGGGTTGAGCCCGGCAAAACCGTAGCTCAGCCAGTCCTTGGTGATGCTGTCCGGCAGGTTGCCGAGGGCGAACACATTGACCACGTTGGCGCCGACGCCACCGACTACGGCCACCGCACCCAGCGGAATCTCGTAGACCTCCCGCCAAGGCTGGTAAGGCGTGTAGCGATCGTAGCGACGTGTCACTTCGAACTCGGTGACTTCAAAAGTCTTCTGTTCGTTGATCTTCACGCGTCGCTGCGGCAGCTCAAGCTCCTTAGGCTCGCCGACATCAATCTGCAAGCTATGGTCGAGCAACTTTCGCTCGACCCGCTCTTCGTGCTCGCTGCGTTGTGACATGTGATTGGCACAGCCGCTGACCAGCAGGGCACCGCACAGGGCGGTGCCACCGAGGCCTAAGGTGTTTCGCTTGAACATGACGTCTCTATCTGGTTTCAGCGGCGGATACGGGCCTGCAGGAAGGACAATACGTCGGCCACCGGCAATGCTTGCGCTTCGCCTTCGGTACGGCTCTTGTATTCCAGGTTGCCTTCGGCGAGGCCTCGGTCGCTGACCACGATCCGGTGAGGAATGCCGATCAGCTCCATGTCCGCGAATTTGATGCCCGGGCTGGTTTTCTTGTCGCGATCATCCAGCAGCACTTCGAAGCCGGCCGCCGTCAGTTCGGCGTACAGCTTGTCGGTGGCTTCGCGCACCTGCTCGGTTTCATAGCGCAGCGGTACCAGAGCAATCTGGAACGGCGCCAGGGTGTCACTCCAGATGATGCCGTTTTCGTCGTTGTTCTGTTCGATGGCAGCTGCCACCACGCGGGAAACGCCGATGCCGTAGCAACCCATTTCCAGGGTCACTGGCTTGCCGTTCTCGCCCAGCACTTCGCACTTCATCGCCTTGCTGTACTTGTTTCCCAGCTGGAAGATGTGGCCGACTTCGATACCGCGTTTGATTTCCAGCGTGCCTTTGCCGTCCGGGCTTGGATCGCCGGCAACCACGTTGCGCAGGTCAGCCACGGTCGGAACTGGCAGATCACGCTCCCAGTTCACGCCGAAGTAGTGCTTGTCGTCGATGTTCGCGCCGATACCGAAGTCGCTCATCAGCTCGACCGAGCGGTCGATGATGATTGGCAGCGGCAGGTTCAGCGGGCCCAGGGAACCGGCGCCGGCGCCGATGGCGTCACGCAGTTCGGCATCGGTGGCCATGACCAGCGGGCTGGCGACGCCAGGTTGCTGGGCAGCCTTGATTTCGTTGAGTTCGTGGTCGCCACGGATGACCAGTGCGATCAGCTTGCCTTCTTCTTCGGCACGCACGATCAGGGTCTTGATGGTCTTCTCAATCGGCAGATTGAATTTCTCCACCAGCGCCGCGATGGTTTTGGTGTCTGGGGTGTCGACCAGACGCAGCTCTTCGGTCGCAGCGGCGCGCGAAGTTTCGCGTGGCACGGCTTCGGCTTTTTCGATATTCGCTGCGTAGTCGGAACCGTTGCTGAAGACGATATCGTCTTCGCCGGACTCGGCCAGCACGTGGAATTCGTGCGAGCCAGCGCCACCGATCGAACCGTTGTCGGCTTCAACCGGACGGAATTTCAGGCCCAGGCGGGTGAACACGTTGCAGTAGGCCTGGTGCATGCGGTCGTAGGTGACCTGCAGCGAGGCTTGATCAGCGTGGAACGAGTACGCGTCCTTCATGATGAATTCGCGGCCGCGCATCAAACCGAAGCGTGGGCGGATTTCGTCACGGAACTTGGTCTGGATCTGATACAGGTTGATCGGCAGCTGTTTGTAGCTGCTCAACTCGTTGCGCATCAGATCGGTGATCACTTCTTCGTGGGTCGGGCCCGCGCAGAAGTCGCGACCGTGGCGGTCTTTGATGCGCAGCAGCTCAGGGCCGTATTCTTCCCAGCGCCCCGATTCCTGCCACAGCTCGGCCGGTTGGGTGCTCGGCATCAACACTTCCAGAGAGCCGGCGGCGTTCATCTCTTCGCGAACGATGGCTTCAACCTTGCGCATAACCCGCAGACCCATGGGCAGCCAGGTGTACAGGCCGGAGGCGAGCTTGCGGATCATGCCGGCGCGCAACATCAGCTGGTGGCTGATCACGACCGCATCGGAAGGTGTTTCTTTCTGTGTGGCGAGCAAAAATTGACTGGTGCGCATGGTTGGCCGTTGTCGGTTGCTATGACTGGAAATGACTCCGCAGTGTACCGGCGAGTTTTGCCGACGTACAGGCGTGAGGTCAGTGGGGAGGCACGACGGCGGGATTCCTCCCGCCGTTGCTGAAACGTCTTACGATTCTTCCGTGACCGGCGTCGGCACAGGCTCGGGCGTTGGCGTCGGGCCTTCGCGGCGGCTTTCCTGAAACCAGTGCAGGGCGATCAGAATCAACGTCGGCACGCCGAGCAGGGCGGTGATCAGGAAGAAGCTGTGGTAACCGAACTTCTCGACCAGGACCCCGGAATAGCCGCCCATCAGGCGCGGCAACAGCAACATGATCGAGCTGAGCAGTGCGTATTGCGTGGCCGAGAATTTCAGATTGGTCAGGCTCGACAGATAGGCTACGAACGCCGACGTCGCCAGGCCCGAGCTGAAGTTGTCGAGGGAAATGGTCACCACCAGCATCTGCAGGTTCGGGCCCATGTCGGCGAGCATGACGAAAAGCAGGTTGGTGGCTGCGGAAGCGATGCCGCCAATAAACAAAATCGGCAGAATGCCAAAACGCACGATCAGCAGGCCGCCCATGCCGGCGCCGACCAGTGTCATGATCAGGCCGAAAATCTTGCTGACGCTGGCAATCTGATCCTTGGTAAAGCCTTGGTCGATGTAGAACACGTTGGCCATGACGCCCATCACCGTGTCCGACATCCGATAGGTGGCGATCAGGCCGAGCAGCAGCAGCGCCTGCCAGCGATAACGCAGAATGAAGTCATTGACCGGTGTCAGCACCGGTGCGAGGCCGCGACGGCCCATGGTCGACAGACACAGGCCGGTGAGCAGCGTATAGAGAATCGCGCGCAGGAAGGCGCGGTCTTCCAGCAGCAGGTCAAGCGGACTCATGTCACCGAACAGCACGCTGGCGAAATCAGTGTTGTAGAGCTGGGTGAACATCGCCGGTACCGAGACCAGCAAGACGATCAGCACAAACACCGACATCAGTTGATGCATGAAGGTGTAGCGCCCGGCCTGCAACTGTGTGCGCAGCGGTACCGGTGGCTCGCGCATGAACAGCGTGGTCAGCAGCGCGGGAATCATCAGCGCGCCGAACAGCGCGTAAGTGCCGGCCCAGGCAGAGTGCTGATAGTTGAAGCCCGTGGAGCCAAAGCCTTCGGCGAAGAACAACGCGCCGGCAGTCGCCAGCAGTGCAGCCACGCGATAACCCGACATGTAACTGGCGGCGAGGGCGGCCTGGCGATTGTCTTCGGCGATTTCCAGGCGATAGGCATCCACCGCGATATCTTGAGTGGCGGAGGCGAAAGCGACGACGACTGCAATGGCGATCAGCCAGGACAGATGCTTCTGCGGATCGCAGAAACCCATGCCGATCAGGCCGAGGATCACCAGCGCCTGCGAAAGCACCAGCCACGAACGGCGACGGCCAAGCTTGCCCAGCAACGGCAGGCGCCATTGGTCGAGCAAAGGTGACCAGACCCATTTGAACGCATAGGCCAGACCGATCAGGCTGGCATAGCCGATGGTTTCACGGGCGACACCGGCTTCACGCAGCCAGACGGAAAGCGTAGAGAACACCAGCATGTACGGCAGGCCGGCGGCGAAACCGAGCAACAACAGCACGAGCGTCGAAGGACTGGCATAAGCGGCTAGCGCGGCGCGCCAGGTTTTACGGGGCATGGGCTGAAGTCTGCCTCAAGATTGCGAAAACAAAGCGCGCACTCTAACCGCTGTGCTCTACCGGACGCCAGCCATGGCGCTGAATATCCACACGATTGTTCTGGACGGTGATGCCTTCCATGCGCAATCGGGCCCGTTGTTCATCGCCCGACGGGCTGCCCACCGGCAAGCTGATCCGACCGCCGGCGCCCAGCACGCGGTGCCAGGGCAGTTTGGTATCGCCTGGCAACTGACTCAGGGTGCGGCCGACCCAGCGCGCGGCGCGCCCCAACCCGGCCAGTTCAGCTAGCTGGCCATAACTGACGACTTTGCCTTCTGGCACTTGGGCGAGCGTCGAGTAGAGCGCCGTGCGTCGGATTTGCGCATCGTTTTCTACGCTGTCGAGCGGGTCTTTCACGTACGCGGTTCCTGAGCATGAACAGTTTGATGGCTTTCAGAGTAATCGGTGATCAGCCAGTTGAGAAATGAACTCATCAGAAATAGTCCGGTCAGTCCTTGTCAGGGTCTTATTCCTACGGATAATGCCGACCTTTTTCGCAAACTTGAGCCTTAGATTCGCTTATGTTGTCCAGATCCTTGTTGTGCCTTGCTGTTTTCAGTGCGTCCACGCCCCTGCTTGCCGACACCGTCTGGTTGAAGAACGGTGACAAGTTGAGCGGCACTATCACCGTGTTCGACGGTGGCAAGCTGTTGATCCAGACCAAGTACGCCGGTACGGTTACGATTGACTGGAAAGAGGTCAAAACCCTGGACAGCGATCAGCACTTGCTGGTCAAGCAGGACGCCTACACCGGTGAAGTGTCCAAGTCGCTGACGGCCGCCGAAGATGGCAAAGTCACCCTGGCCAACGGTGAGGCGCCGAAAACTGTGGAACTGGCGAGCATTCAGCAGATTCTCAGGCCAAAACCGGTGGTCGAGGATCTGGTGTGGAAGGGCAATGTCGACCTGGCGCTGGACTATCAGCGCGCCGAGAAAGACACCGATGACTACGATGTCGGCTTCAAGACCACCGCGCGTCATGGTCGCTGGCGCCATACTGCCGAAGGCGAGTACAACCGCGAAGTGCAGGACGACGAGACCACTACCGACAATTGGCGCGCCGAATATGCACTGGACCGCTTCCTCACCGATCAATGGTTCTGGCAGGGTCGTCTGAACTACAAGCGCGATCACATCGAAGAGCTGGCTCGTCAGCGCGTGGTCGGTACCGGTCCCGGCTATCAGTTCTGGGATGACGAGTTGGGGGCTTTCTCGCTGGGTTCGCTGCTCAACCGTACCGATTACGAGTATCGCGATGGCAGCAAGGACAACTTCTATTCTGTCGCCATGAAGTGGGATTACAACCGCTACCTGATCGGCAAGAAGGTCGAGTTCTTCACCAACGGTGAAGTGGGCAAGCCGCTGTCCGGTGTTGCCGATTACGCGCTGGATGCTGAATTGGGGCTGCGCTACAAGGTCACCGACTGGGCCTCGCTCAACCTCAAGGCCGAGCGCGACATCATCAGCGGCACCAACGATGCAGACTTGAACAAGACCCGCTACACCGCAGGGTTTGGCGTAGCCTGGTAAGGCACAAGCAAAAGATCGCAGCCTTCGGCAGCTCCTACAGAGGATTGATGTACATCCAAGGAGCTGCCGAAGGCTGCGATCTTTTTTTGCGAGCTGAAAAACAGGCGCCCACAAAAAAGCCCCGCTTTTAAGGGCGGGGCTCTTTTCTAAAGAAGCTACAAGTTAGATAACTTGTACTTCTTCAGCTTGCATGCCTTTCTGACCGCGGGTAGCGATGAAAGAAACCTGTTGGCCTTCTTTCAGGCTTTTGAAGCCGTCGGATTGGATAGCTTTGAAGTGAACGAACAGGTCGTCACCGGATTGTGGAGTGATGAAGCCGAAGCCTTTTTCATCGTTGAACCACTTAACGGTACCGGTTTGGCGATTAGACATGGTGTAACTCCTTGAACAAAGATAACTGCGACTCAGGAAGAACCCTGGCCGAGACTGAGTGCAAAGAGCAGGAAAAATTCTTGTAGATGGTTGGATCGAAATTCAACATATCGTGTAGAGATTCTCAGTGACACAAGCAACACAGTGACGCCACCTTAACCCAGTTTCCGAGAAGTGCCAATGCTTCTTGCGAAGGTTTCTCTGTTTTCGGGATCGGCGGTGTGACGGTTCGTCGCCAAAGCCCGTATTTCATGGGTGTTCGGCGAGAATTGCACCGCGCACTTTGAACCCGGCGGCGCGCCCGGTAAGATGCCGGACAGAATTTTTCCACCTCGCTATTCAGGACACCCCGCCATGAGCATCAAATCGGACAAGTGGATTCGCCGCATGGCGCAGGAACACGGCATGATCGAACCGTTCGTCGAGCGCCAGATGCGCGGCAGCGACGACAGCCGTGTGATCTCCTACGGTGTATCGAGCTATGGCTACGATGTACGTTGCACCAACCACTTCAAAGTGTTCACCAACATCAACTCGTCCATCGTCGACCCGAAAAATTTCGACCCGGGCAGCTTCGTCGACGTCCACAGCGACGTCTGCATCATCCCGCCGAACTCTTTCGCCCTGGCCAGCACCGTCGAATACTTCCGCATTCCGCGCAATGTGTTGACCATCTGCCTGGGTAAAAGCACCTACGCGCGTTGCGGCATCATCGTTAACGTCACGCCGCTCGAGCCTGAGTGGGAAGGCCACGTGACGCTGGAGTTCTCCAACACCACCAACCTGCCGGCGAAAATCTACGCCAACGAAGGCGTGGCGCAGATGCTCTTCCTTGAATCCGACGAGGAATGTGAAGTCTCTTACAAGGATCGCGGCGGCAAGTACCAGGGCCAGCGTGGCGTGACCCTGCCGCGCACCTGATCGGTCCATCCGACAGATCGCGGGAATTCTTTGGCGGGCAGACACTCTATGGGGTGTACTGCCCGTTTTTGCTTTCGGCAAAACGGGCCTTCGCCGAGGAGTGCCCTATGAAGATCGATCCGCAAATCACTGCCGAACTGGCAAGGCTCGAGCCCAATCAGATTGGCGTATTGGCCTGGTCCTTGTTGGCGCATCCGCCACTGAACATGGCCGGCGGAATTCCCGGTCA
Source organism: Pseudomonas sp. MC6 (assembly GCF_054790575.1). Classification (NCBI taxonomy): domain Bacteria; kingdom Pseudomonadati; phylum Pseudomonadota; class Gammaproteobacteria; order Pseudomonadales; family Pseudomonadaceae; genus Pseudomonas; species Pseudomonas sp. MC6. The sequence continues at coordinate 3,647,616 of NZ_CP186504.1, read as the reverse complement.
ACCCGACCCAGATACCCCTAACGAACAACCGACCGAGCCGGGCGAACCGACCCTTCCGGACGAGCCGCCACCGGCGCCTGTCGCCTGATAAACCGTGAAAATGGCCAGTCAGATGAGGTCTGCAAAGACTTCAACTGACTGGCCATATTTCGTTATCACCGATGACGAAGATTCTGCAGCTTTCATCCTTCTCGACCGGATACCCTCCGGTAAAAGCGCCAAAGGCCGGCAGCAGGCTGACGCGTTCGCTTAGCCTGAAACACGCCAGACGCAAGCTCTGCCGACCCTTGCCGTGCAGCCGGTAGACCGGGTGTACGTGACCGGCCAGCACGTGTCTCTCAGGATGCGGGTCCGGTTCATGTTGCAAGGCGAATGGCCCGAGCAGCAGCGGTTCCGGCACCACCCGGATATTCAACGATTCAGGCGGATCACCGGCGCGTTTGTCGTGATTGCCGCGGATCAGCGTCATCGGTAGATCAACGTGGCGCGCACGCCATTGCGCCAATGCGTCCAGCGTGCCCGGCGCATGTGAACCAGGTCCGTGGAGGAAATCCCCGAGAAAGATCAACAACCGGCAGGGCAGCTTCGCCAACAACCGATCAATCACTTCGATATTGCTCGCCGTGGTGCCATGCGGGACCGGTTGACCAAGACTGCGATACGCCGCCGCTTTGCCGAAATGCACATCGGCAATCAGCAATGCCTGCTGCGCCGGCCAGTACAGGGCTTTTTCCGGCAGGAGCCAAAGTTCTTCGCCGGCCAGACGCACCGGGTAGGGCGCATTCATCGGGATTTATCCTTGTCGGCGCTATTCTCCAGATCACCGACCATTCGCCTGATGCGATCAGCGAGTTTTTCCGAACTCATGCTTTCGCGCATGCGTTCCACCAGCAGCGGAAACCCTAGCGGTGTAGGACGTTTAACCTGATGCACGTCCAGTTTCATCTGGTTGATCCGCTCCAGTGTCTGTTCCAAGCGACGAATATCCAGTTCTTCCCGTAGGACTTCTTCCCCGGCCTGCGCCAGCAACAGATTATCTGCATCGTATTGTTTGAACACTTCGAAGAACAATCCGCTGGATGCCTGCACCTGCCGGGTACTTTTCGGTGCGCCGGGGTAGCCGGCGAAGACCAGTCCGGCAATCCGTGCGATCTCGCGAAAGCGCCGCAGCGCCAGTTCGCCGGCATTCAGGCTGGCCAGAACGTCCGCTAACAAATCATCAGCATTGAAGAGATCGGTATTCAAATACTCGGCCCAGTCGATCGGCGTAGCGCTGAGCAATTCCAGGCCGTAATCGTTCACCGCGATGGAAAACGTCACGGGCTGCCGTTGACTGACGCGCCATGCCAACAGGCTCGCCAGGCCCAGATGCACTTGGCGCCCGGCAAACGGATAAAGGAAAAGGTGCCAGCCTTCACGAGACTTCAATACTTCGGCCAACAGGTTTTCTGTCGTGGGCAAACCCGACCAGCGCATCTGGGTTTCCAGCAACGGTCGTAACGCCCGCATTTCCGGGCCGACAAACTCGCCTTGCGCGGCCTCGCTGAAACGCCTGACCACGGCTTCGGCCAATTCGTTGGAAAGTGGCATCCGCCCACCATTCCAGCGCGGTACGGCGGCTTTTTTCGCGGTGCTGCGTTTGACGTAAGCGGTCATGTTTTCCACTCGCACCAACTCCAGCAAACGCCCGGCGAAGAGAAAACCATCACCGGGTTTGAGCCGCGCGATAAAGCCTTCCTCGACACTGCCCAGCTGCTTGCCACCGCCACCCTTGCTCCAGAATTTCAAATGGATGCTCGCGTCGCTGACGATGGTGCCGATGCTCATGCGATGACGTCGTGCCAATCGTGCATCCGGTACGCGCCAGACGCCGTGCTCGTCGGGCTCGACCCGGCGGTAATCCGGATAGGCTGTCAGAGACATCCCGCCATGGCGTACGAAAGCCAGCGCCCAGGCCCAATCGGCGGGTGACAGGTCACGATAAGCCCAGGCGCCACGGACTTCTTCGTACAACTCATCGGGTAAAAATCCGCCACCGAGGGCCATGCTGACCAAATGCTGCACCAGCACATCCAGCGGTTTGTGCGGTGACAGGCGTGGTTCGATACGCCGTTGTTCGACGGCATCGCGGGCGGCGGCCGCTTCGATCAGTTCAAGGCTGTGCGTCGGCACCAGTGTCACCCGCGACGTGCGTCCTGGTGCGTGGCCAGAGCGACCGGCACGCTGCATCAGGCGGGCAACACCTTTGGCCGAGCCGATTTGCAGCACGCGCTCGACCGGCAGGAAATCCACGCCCAAGTCCAGGCTTGAGGTGCAGACCACGGCTTTCAACAGCCCGTTCTTCAAGGCCTGCTCGACCCAATCGCGAGTGTCGCGAGACAGTGAGCTGTGATGCAGGGCAATCAATCCGGCCCAGTCAGGCCGCGCCTCCAGCAGCGCTTGATACCAGATTTCCGATTGCGCCCGAGTATTGGTGAAGACCAGGGTGCTGGCGCAGGCCTCCAGTTCGGCGACCACTTGCGGCAACATTTTCAGACCGATGTGCCCGGCCCAGGGAAAGCGCTCGATGGCCGGTGGGAGGAGGGTGTCGACCTTCAGCGATTTTTCGCTTTGTCCTTGAATACTGACGCCACCGCCCTGCGGGATCAGCACTTGTTCGGCGTGGGATTGGTTGCCGAGGGTGGCGGACACGCCCCAGACGATCAGCTCAGGTTGCCAATGCCGCAGCCGGGCGAGGGCCAGTTGCAGTTGCACGCCGCGCTTGTTGCCCAGCAGTTCGTGCCATTCATCGACGACGATCATGCGCAGACTCGCCAGCGCCACCTGCGCATCGGCACGAGCGAGCAGCAGGGTCAGGCTTTCCGGGGTGGTGATCAGTGTGGTCGGCAGGCGTCGGCTCTGCCGGGCGCGTTCGCTGCTGCTGGTGTCGCCGGTGCGCAGCCCGATGCTCCACGGGATCTGCAAATCATCGACCGGTACCTGCAAGGCGCGCGCGGTGTCGGCGGCGAGGGCGCGCATGGGGGTGATCCACAGGACTGTCAGTGGTTCGGCGGGGGCTTTGCGTTTGCGCGGTATTTCGACGGCAGGCTGCGAGCGAGCGAAGCGATTGAGCGCGGCAAACCACACTGCGTAGGTTTTACCGGCGCCGGTGCTGGCATGGAGCAGGCCGGACTCGCCATTTTTGATCGCCGCCCACACCTGTTTCTGAAAGGCGAACGGCTTCCAGTCGCGGGCGCTGAACCAGATTTTTGCGTGGTCGGGAGATTTCGCCATGCGGGCTGCGCGCGCTCTGGAGGTGTTCTTCCAGTGACCACATCAGTTGGCGAAAGGTTTAATCAGGGTGACTGTGTAGGAGCTGCCGAAGGCTGCGATCTTTTGATCTTGATCTTTATAAAACAAGATCAAAAGATCGCAGCCTTCGGCAGCTCCTACAGGGGAGGGTGGCTATTTGAGGTTGCCGCTGAGGAATTGCTTCAGGCGTTCGCTTTTAGGGTTGCCCAGCACCTCTTCGGGCGCACCTTCTTCTTCCACCAGACCTTGGTGCAGGAACAACACCTGGCTGGAGACTTTGCGGGCGAAACTCATTTCGTGGGTCACCATGATCATGGTCCGGCCTTCTTCCGCCAGCCCTTGAATCACCTTCAACACTTCCCCCACCAGCTCCGGATCGAGCGCCGAGGTCGGCTCATCGAACAGCATCACCTCCGGCTCCATCGCCAATGCCCGGGCAATCGCCACGCGCTGTTGCTGCCCGCCAGAAAGAAACGCCGGGTATTGATCCGCCACCCGCACCGGCAAACCGACTTTGTCCAGGTAACGCCGGGCGCGATCGTCGGCTTCCTGTTTGCTGCAACCCAGCACCCGGCGCGGAGCCATGGTGATGTTTTCCAGCACGGTCATGTGGCTCCACAGGTTGAAATGCTGAAACACCATCGCCAAACGCGTGCGCAGGCGTTGCAGTTCATCGGCGTCGGCGACGTGCATGCCGTGGCGGTCGGTGACCATGCGGATCGCCTGGCCATCGAGGCTCATGGCGCCATCGTTGGGTTGTTCGAGAAAGTTGATGCAGCGCAAGAAGGTGCTTTTGCCCGAGCCACTGGCGCCGATCAGGCTGATCACGTCGCCGGTTTTGGCCTTGAGCGAAACGCCTTTGAGCACCTGATGGTCGCCATAGCTTTTATGCAGGCCTTCAACGGTCAGTTTGTACATGGGACGAGCATCCTCAAGGCGAAAGTAGGTAGCCGCTGCGGTAGGCTTCAGCGCCCGCAACATGGGCGATGACCATGCCGGCCGTGGCCATGCGGCGCAGCGAGCGGGCGTACATCACGCCGGCGCTGGTGCAATGAATGGGGGTGATCCGGTCGTTGATCGGGTCGATGATTTCAGCGATCTGCTGCCCGGCTTCCAGGACTTGCCCCGCCGTGGCGGTGTACACCAGCAGGCCGCCGACCGGCGTGGTCACCGGCTCGACTCCCGCGAGAGGCGTGGCCGGGAACGGCAATGGCGGCTGCGGTTTGGTCTCGCCGACGATCGCATCGGACTGGATCAGGTAGTCGATCAGCGCCTGGCAGTCGCGGCTGGCCAGCGGATGGGTGACGTCACCCTGACCGCGCAACTCGACGGTCACCGAGAAACTGCCGAGCGGGATCTCGAAATGTTCGCCGAAGCGCTCCTTCAATTGCCACCACAGCAAAGTGAAGCATTCGTCGAACGACTGGCCGCCGGAATCGGTGGCCAGCAGGCTCGCCTGAGCTTCGATGTAGCGCGCCAGCGGTTCGACCTGCGGCCACGCTTCGGGCGTGGTGTAGAGGTGCACCACCGATTCGAAATCGCAGTGCAAATCCAGCACCATATCCGCATCGCAGGCCAGCCGTTGCAGGATCAGGCGCTGGGATTGCAGTTGCGTGCTGGCGGTCTGGCGGGCGAGGGCGTTGCGCAGATGCGTGCGAATCAGTTCGAGGTTGTGCTGCGGATCGTCATTCAGCTTGCCCTCGATGGCATTGCCGATTTCCTCGCTGAGGTCGACGAACCAGCGGTTGAAGTTCTGCCCGCTCTCCAGTTCGTAGCGGCCCAGCGGCACATCCATCAGCACTTGTTCGAGGCCGACCGGGTTGGCCACCGGCACCAGCACGATCTCGCTGCGCAGTCGCCCGGCCGCTTCCAGCTCGGCCAGACGCTGCTTGAGGTGCCAGGCGACGAGCATGCCGGGCAGTTCGTCGGCGTGCAGCGAGGACTGGATGTAGACCTTGCCTTTGGCCTGCTCCGGTCCGAAGTGGAAGCTGTGAATCTGTCGTGCGGTCCCCGGCAGCGGGGCCAGCAAGTCATGGATCAGGTGGCGCATTTGCAGGGTTGTCCTAGTGAGTCGGGCCGAGGAAGGCCAGCCATCGGCGTTCGGCAAGGCGGAACAGGCCGACCAGCGCAAAGGTAATGGTCAGGTAGATCAGCGCGGCGATGCCGAACGACTGAAAGGTCAGGAAGGTTGCCGAGTTGGCATCCCGGGCGACTTTCAGAATATCGGGGATGGTCGCGGTGAAGGCCACCGTGGTCGAGTGCAGCATAAGGATCACTTCGTTGCTGTAGTAAGGCAACGAACGGCGCAGGGCCGAGGGCATGATCACGTAGGCATACAGCTTCCAGCCGGTCAGCCCGTAAGCCTTGGCCGCTTCGACTTCGCCATGGTTCATGCTGCGGATCGCCCCGGCGAAAATCTCCGTGGTGTAGGCACAGGTGTTGAGGGCGAAGGCGAGGATCGTGCAGTTCATCGCATCGCGAAAGAAACTGTCGAGCAACGGCTGCGCGCGCACGGCGGCGAGGCTGTAGATCCCGGTGTAGCAAATCAGCAACTGGATATACAGCGGCGTGCCACGGAACAGATAGGTGTAGAACTGCACCGGCCAGCGAATGTAGAAGTGCGGCGAGACGCGGGCGATCGACAGCGGAATCGACACCAGAAAACCGATGAAGATTGAAGCGCTGAGCAACCACATCGTCATTGCCAGCCCGGTGATGTTCTGGCCGTCGGTATAAAGGAAGGCGCGCCAGTATTCCTGCAGAAGTTCGATCATCTTACGGCCTCCCGGGCACCGGCGGCGTAGCGGCGTTCAAGCCAGCGCAGGATGAAATTAGAGGCACTGGTGATCAGCAGATAGATCAACGCGGCGAGAACCAGGAAGTAAAACAGTTGATAGGTGCTTTTACCGGCGTCCTGCGCGGCTTTGACCAGGTCGGCCAGGCCGATGATCGACACCAGCGCGGTGGCCTTGAGCATCACCAGCCAGTTGTTACCAATGCCCGGCAGGGCAAAACGCATCATTTGCGGAAACACCACGTAGCGAAAGCGCTGGCCGCGTTTGAGGCCGTAAGCGGTGGCAGCTTCAACCTGACCGCGCGGCACCGCGAGGATCGCGCCACGGAAAGTTTCGGTGAAATACGCGCCATAGATGAAGCCCAGCGTCAGCACCCCGGCGCTGAATGGGTTGATCTCGATGTATTCCCATTCCATGTAGTCAGTCAGGGACGTCAGCCAGGTTTGCAGGCTGTAGAAAATCAGCAGCATCAGCACCAGATCCGGCACCCCGCGAATCAGCGTGGTGTAGAGCTGAGCGGGCAGGCGCACCAGTTTGACTTTTGACAGTTTGGCACTGGCGCCGAGCAGGCCGAGCAACACGGCCACCAACAGCGACAACGCCGATAATTTGATGGTCATCCAGGTGCCTTCCAACAGCAAAGGGCCAAAACCCTTGAGGCTGAAGGCAGAGAGCCCCAGATTTTGTAAGAGGTTTTCGAACATAAATCAGCAACCTGAGCGGATGGAAAAGGCGCCCATCGAGGATGGGCGCCGGGGCATTATTTGCCGCTGTACAGATTCAGATCGCCAAAGTGTTTCTTTTGAATCTCGGCGTATTTGCCGTCATCGTGTAACGCTTTGATACCTTTATCTAAAAGCGCTTTCAGCTCAGTGTTACCTTTCTTAATACCGACAGCGGTTTTGGCCGGCAGCAATTCGTTGTCGACTGGCTTGCTGACGTCATAGTCGGCGCCCTGTGGCGACTTCAAAAAGCCCAGTTCGGCTTGCAGCATGTCCTGGATGCCCGCGTCGAGACGGCCGGAAGTCAGGTCGGAGTACACCTGATCCTGGTTCTGATAGGCCTGGGTTTTCACACCGGCCTTGTCCAGCACGGCTTTGGCGTAGGCTTCCTGAATGGTGCCTTGCTCGTAGCCGACGGTTTTGCCCTTGAGGGACGCGACGTCTGCGGTGATGCCGGAACCTTTCTTGAACACATAAGCGGTCGGGCCGGAGAACAGTTCGCTGGAGAAGTCGATGACCTTTTCGCGGGCCGGGGTCACGGTCATCGACGAGATCACACCGTCGAATTTGTTGGCCTTGAGGCCCGGAATCATGCCGTCGAAGTCACTTTCGACCCACTTGCACTTGACCTTCAGTTCGGCGCAGATCGCGTTGCCCAGGTCGATGTCGAAGCCCACCAGGCTGCCGTCGGCCGCTTTCGACTCAAACGGTGCGTACGAAGGGTCAACGCCAAAGCGCAGCTCTTTGTATTCCTTGGCCAGCGCGGAGCCAGCGGCCATGCACAACGCCAGTGCAGAAAGGGTCAGCAATGCTTTTTTCATTATTCAATCCCTAAGAACCAATATGAGCGCTTGTGGCGCAGAATTATTGTTACTGGAACGCGTACGACCTATAGAAAGTAGCAATTTCCGAACCAGAGTCCCGAACAAGTGTTTTAAAAGGTTGGGCGGGGAGGGGCGAGGGGAACTGAGTGTACGGAAATGGGCATTGCACAAAGCGTGCACCGATTTGTGGCCGCGTCATGTGTTGTGCCGGGAAAAGGGGTCAGGCCAGCAGGTCCTGCAAAGTGGCCAAGCTATCCGCTTCATCCACGGTCTTGTCCTGTCGCCAGCGCAGCATTCGCGGAAACCGCACGGCAATCCCGCTCTTGTGTCGGCGTGACAGGGCAATACCTTCGAAGCCCAGTTCAAACACCAGACTCGGCTTCACACTGCTGACCGGGCCAAATTTCTCCACCGTGGTCTTGCGCACAATGCTGTCGACCTGACGCATTTCCTCATCGGTCAGCCCCGAATACGCCTTGGCAAACGGCACCAGCGCGCGCTGACTCGAATCGGGCGGGCCGTCCCACACGGCAAAGGTGTAATCGCTGTACAGACTGGCCCGCCGGCCATGCCCGCGCTGGGCGTAAATCAGCACCGCATCGACGCTGAACGGATCGACTTTCCACTTCCACCAAACGCCCATGTCCTTGGTTCGCCCCACGCCATACAGCGAATCCCGCGCCTTGAGCATCATTCCCTCGACACCCAGTCGCCGCGAAGACTCGCGTTGGCGGGCGAGGTCGAACCAATCAGTGCCGGTCAGCACCGGTGAGGCCAGCAGCACCGGGCTGTTGCAGCGCGCAATGACCGCTTCCAGTTGCGCCCGACGTTTCGCTTGCGGCTGGTTGCGACAGTCTTCGCCCTGCCATTCGAGCAAGTCGTAGGCGAGTACCACCACCGGCACCTCTTCGAGGATTTTCTTGTCGAGAGTCTTGCGGCCAATGCGTTGTTGCAGCAGAGCGAAGGGCTGCACGGCCGGCGGCTCGGTCGATTGCGGATCGAATGCGTCTTCAGTGCGCGGATGCGTGCTTTTCCACACAACGATTTCGCCGTCGATCACCGTACCGTCGGGCAAGCCGTGTACCAGCACATCCAATTCGGGAAAACGCTCGGTCACCAGTTCTTCGCCCCGCGACCAGATCCACAGCCGGCCTTCACGCTTGACCACTTGTGCGCGGATGCCATCCCATTTCCATTCAATCTGCCAGTCGCTGGCCGAACCAATCAGGGCTTCGAATTCTTCCACCGGTTGCGACAAGGCATGGGCGAGGAAGAACGGGTACGGTTGACCGCCGCGCTGGGCATGTTCATCGCTGGATTCCGGGGCGATCAGTTTCAGGTAGCTGGCGGCGCTCGGTCGGTTCGACAGATCGGTGTAACCCACCAAACGCTGCGCCACGCGTTTGCTGTCCAGCCCGGCCATCGACGCCAAGGCACGGGTGACCAGCAGTTTCGAGACGCCAACGCGGAAACTGCCGGTGATCAGTTTGATGCACAGCATCAGGCTTGATCGATCCAGTTGCGCCCACAGGGCCGGCAGTTGTCGGCTTAAGAACTCCGGAGTTTCACCACGCAGCGGCAGCAGTTTTTCTTCGATCCATTCGGCGAGACCGGCGTCAGAGCTGTACCGGTTTTCCGCGAGCACCAGCGAAATGGTTTCCGCGAGGTCGCCGACTGCTTGATAGCTTTCCTCGAACAACCACGGCTCCAGGCCTGAAATCTCGACAGCCAGTTCGCGCAGGATTCTCACCGGCACCAGTTGCCGGGGGCGGCCACCGGAGAGAAAGTACACCGCCCACGCGGCGTCATGCGGTTCAGCCTGGGCGAAGTAAGTCTGCATCGCCGCCAGTTTGGCGTTGCTTGACGTGGTCGCGTCGAGTTCAGCGTACAACTCGGCGAATGCTTTCATGCGGGCATCTCGGCGATGGTCGGTTCGGTGGCGAGGTTTTCTTCTTCGTCATCGCCGTATTCGGTGTTGAAGCCCTGGGCATCCAGACCCTGTTCGCGCAGATGCCGCACCAGCACGCCAATCGAGCCGTGGGTGACCATCACGCGTTCCGCGCCGGTCTGCTCGATGGCCCACAGCAGGCCGGGCCAGTCGGCGTGATCGGAGAGGACGAAACCGCGATCGACACCGCGCCGCCGGCGGGTGCCGCGCAAACGCATCCAGCCGCTGGCAAATGCGTCGCTGTACTCGCCAAATCGGCGCATCCAGGTGCTACCTCCTGCCGAGGGCGGGGCGATGACCAGTGCCTGACGCATGATCGGGTCGCTTTTCTTCACGTCTCCCGCGTAGATCGTCGGCGGCAGATACACGCCAGCGTCGCGATAGACACGGTTCAGCGGCTCGACCGCGCCGTGGCTGAGGATCGGGCCGAGGCTTTCGTCGATGCCATGGAGAATCCGCTGGGCTTTGCCAAACGAGTAGCAGAACAACACGCTGGCCTTGCCGGCGGCGATGTTGGCTGCCCACCACTGATTGATCTCGCCGAACACCTGCGCCTGCGGCTGCCAGCGATAGATCGGCAGGCCGAAGGTCGATTCGGTAATGAACGTGTGGCAGCGCACCGGTTCGAACGGGGCGCAGGTGCCGTCGGGTTCGATCTTGTAATCCCCTGACGCGACCCAGACTTCGCCGCCGTATTCCAAACGCACTTGCGCCGAACCGAGCACGTGACCGGCGGGATGAAAACTCAAGGTGACGCCGTGATGGGTCAGGCGTTGGCCGTAGGCGAGGGTTTGCAGATTGATGTCTTGCCCGAGTCGCGCGCGCAGAATCCCTTCGCTGGCGCTGCTGGACAGGTAATGCTGGTTGCCGGTGCGGGCGTGATCGCCGTGGGCATGGGTGATCACCGAGCGCTCGACGGGGCGCCAGGGGTCAATATAGAAATCCCCGGCGGGGCAATAGAGACCTTCGGGGCGGGCGATAACAAGGTCCATGTCGTTACCAGGAATGGGGGGCTTGTTAGCTATGAGGCTGGCGCGTGTCCGGAAGTTCTATCGACTTTGAAGAGCAACCCTCACCCCAGCCCTCTCCCAGAGGGAGAGGGGGCCGACCGAGGCGTCTGGCGAGTGACATCGACCTGAAAAACCGCGCCGATTATGGATTCGGCAACGCGCGAACCGAGTTAACTCCGGATTCGGTACAACTCCTTCAGGTCGGCGTAGACCTGCAGCAACCCCCAATCAGTCCCCTCTCCCTCAGGGAGAGGGTTAGGGGGGCTTTTGACGTTCAGCTTATTTGCCAGGAGTAAGGGTCAAACGAGTTTTGCCGTAGACCCGGTCAAAATTCTGCGGCTGCATCGGCAAACCGATGTACTGCCCCTTCAACCACGCATCAATGCCATTGAGGTAATGCGGACTCACCGGGTTCCCCGATTGCCCCGTACCGTTCTGCCCCATCAGTGGCTCAGCCTGGCCGAAGTCGACGATAAAGCGCATCGACGGCGCGCGCGAGGTTGTGAAGTCCTGACCCCAAGGGAACGCTGCAGTGTTCAACGTCGTGTGATCGCCACCGGCCGCCAGCGGCCCGCGCACGGTCTGGCCATTGCTGTTTTTCCACGTATAACTGTGCAACTTGCCCCACTGCCAGGCGCGGTGATCGCCGCCCAACTGACTGTCGCCAGCGTTGATCGCTGCGGCAAAGCTGCGGGCAAGAATCACCGCTTTGTCTTCTTTCTGCGGCGTGCGGATGTCGTCCCAGAACGGGCTGTCTTCACGCTCCAACAGATGATCGGCCTGCGCCGCGTAAGACAAATCACCATTGGCGATAAACGCTTTCCACGCCGGGCTCGATTCCGGGCCAAGCTCATCGAGGAAGATATGCTTCATGCTTTCCTGCAGGAACAACTCATAGATCGCCGCATCCGCCGAGGTCGGGCTGAGCTTGCCATCGAATGCCATCAACCGCGTGAACGCTTCGCGCGCCTTGCTGCGATCCGCTTCCGGCAAGGCATCGATCGCCTGTTTCAGCGGCTGCTTCATGCCTGGCGCGTCGAAGACTTTCTTCAACTTGGCGGCGAAGGTGGTGGTCTGGTCGTATTGCATGGCGATCACGCTGCGGCTGTCGTGTTTGCCGCTGCCAGCCAGCTCCGCCAGACGTTCGCCACGCTCCGGTGCGGCCCACGAGTTCGACAACTGCATGCCGTAACCGTGCGGGATCACGCGCTGGTTGGCGGTGCCGAGCCAGCCTTGCGCCGGGTCCTGATCGTACGGGTGCAGCATCGGGTCGGCGTAACCGTCCCAGTCATAACGACCTTCCCAGCCCGGCGACGGCAGCAAACCTTCGCCTTCTCGACGGTTGGGGAAGCGCCCGGTGACTTGCCAGCCAATATTGCTCGCATCAGCGAACACCAGATTCAGGGCGATGGCGCGGATTTCCCGGCTGGCATCCGAGGCACGTTCAACTGTTTGCGCACGGGTCAGGTCAAAAAACGCATCCAGCGACTTGTCGTCGGTGAAGCTCGGCGTTTGCAGGGCCAGACCGAAACCGCTGCCTTGCGCCGCTGCCTGGGCACTGTTGAGCAACGCGCCGTGGCGGGTTTCATAGACCGCTTCGCGTACCGGTCGCTGACCTTTGACGAAGTAGGTTTCGTTGCGCACGCCCAGCGGTTGCCATTTGCCGTTGACCTCATAGGTCAAACTGCTGCCCTGACGGCGGATTTTTTCCAGGAACAGATCCTGGTTGTCGCCGAGCACGCTGGTCATGCTCCACGCCACTTTGCCGTTGAAACCACCGAGGACCATCGGCAAACCGGCCACGGTAACGCCGGCGGCCTGATATTTCGGTGCGCGGATCTGCACAAAACTCCACAGCGACGGCGCGGCGAGCGGGCCATGGGCGTCGCTGGCCAGCAGGCTCTTGCCGCTGCGGCTGCGTTGCGGGGCGATCGCCCAGTTGTTTGAAGACGAGGTGCCGAGCAGGTTCAGCGCCGACAGTTGCTGGCTGGCGCTGCTCAGCTCGGTCAGCCCCGGGATCTGCCCGTTGAGCTTGAGGCCTTGCAGCTTGTCGGCCTCGGCCAGTGGCAGGTTCTCGTCGGGGGCGGACGGCGTCAGCCAGGCGAGTTTGTCGCTGGTGACGGTTTGCGCGAGCACCAGCGAGGAAATCTCTTCCGGCAGGTTGGCCGACTGGCTGAAATTCAGCAGGGCGAAAATCAGCGCCGAGTCTTCCGGTTTCCAGTACTCAGGCTTGTAGCCGCTGGAGGCGAGGTCGCCCGGCAACTTGTCGGCGTAGCGGAACAGGTAGGCGTTGACGCCCCGCGCATAGACTTCGAAGAAGCGCTTGAGGCGTGGCGACGAGGCTTTATACAGCTCGTCGGCGCTTTTCTTCAGATTGACCGCGCGCATGTAGCGGTCGGCATCGAGCATCGACGCGCCGGACATTTCCGCCAGACGGCCCTGAGCGAGCAGGCGCAGGGTGACCATCTGGTTGATGCGGTCGCTGGCGTGCACATAGCCGAGGCTGAACAGCGCGTCGTGGAAAGTATGACTTTCGATCAACGGCATGCCCATGGCATTGCGTCGTACCGACACGTTCTGCGCCAGGCCCTTGAGCGGTTGCACGCCGGAGGTCGGCGGGAGGGTGTCCTGAGCGTTCCAGGTCTGGCAACCGGACAGGCCCAAAACACCGGCCACTGCTGCGGCAACGCCGAACCGGGGAAGAAAATGAGTAAGGGCTGGCGAGGCCATGGCAAAGCTCCTGCGGGGGGTAGCGTCAGTAAAGGCGCTACGTTAGTGAGCAGGAGGTGGCCGCGCAAGCGGGGGCGGGGGTTATTTGCGTATTTCTGTCGAATGGAAAAGATCGCAGCCTGCGGCAGCTCCTGCATAAGCATGCATTCCCCTGTAGGAGCTGCCGAGGGCGGCGATCTTTTGCCGTTCAATCAAGCCTTCGGTGGATTGATTTTCTGCACCAACGCGTAGGCCTTCACTGTCGCCGGGCGATCCTTGATGTGGTTGAACCAGCGCTGCACATGCGGGAAGTCTTCGAGATTCTGGCTCTGCCATTTGTGCGAGACGATCCACGGATAAATCGCCATGTCGGCAATGCTGTACTCGTTGCCCGCAACGAATTCGTTCTCGGCCAACTGCTTGTTCAACACGCCGTACAACCGTGCGGTCTCGTCGATGTAGCGCTTGATCGCGTAGGGGATTTTCTCCGGGGCGAACTGGCTGAAGTGGTGATTCTGCCCGGCCATCGGCCCGAGGCCACCCATTTGCCAGAACAGCCATTGCAACGCCGTTTGCCGACCGCGCAGGTCTTTGGGCAGAAACTTCCCGGTCTTCTCCGCCAGATACAGCAGGATTGCCCCGGATTCGAACAGCGACAACGGCTCACCACCATCGGCAGGCGTGTGGTCGACGATGGCCGGGATACGGTTGTTCGGGGCGATTTTCAGAAAGTGCGGCTGGAACTGCTCACCTTGGCTGATGTTGATCGGGTGCACGTTGTACGGCAGGCCGGCTTCTTCGAGGAGCAGGGAGATCTTGTGGCCGTTGGGGGTGGTCCAGTAATACAGGTCGATCATGGAAAACTCCAAAGCTGAAATGGACTTGCGTGCGGACAGCAAACGCCGGCGTCAGGTCGTCCCGTGTGCGTTCGATAGCTTGCTTAACAGGAAGAGGTGATGCTGAACTGCGCAGAATTCAATGACCCGCGTGAGAAAAATCGCCATGGAGCTGCAGGCCAACGCTGCACTGATCATCATCGACCAGCAAAAAGGCATCCTCGAGCCGCGTTTGGGCCGAAGGAATAATCCGCAGGCGGAGGAGCGAATTCTTGATCTGCTGGGGCTGTGGCGGCGTAGCACAAGGCCGGTGATTCATGTGCAACATCTGTCGCGTGAACCGGATTCGGTGTTTTGGTCCGGAGCAGGAAGGGGTGGAGTTTCAGGAGAGGTTTTTGCCGCAGGACGGCGAATGGCTGATTCAGAAGCAGGTGCCGGATGCATTTTGTGCCACCGGATTAGAGGCGCGGTTGCGTGAGGCGGGCATCGGGCAGTTGGTCATCGTCGGCGTGGCGACCAATAACTCGGTTGAGTCGACAGCGCGCACGGCGGGGAATCTGGAGTTTGCGGCTTGGGTGGCGGAGGATGCGTGCTTCACCTTCGACAAGGCCGACTATTTCGGCACGTTGCGAACGGCTGAAGAGGTGCACGGGATGTCGCTGGGGAATTTACACGGGGAGTATGCGACGGTGGTCAGTGCTGCACAGATTCTGGTGGCCGGCTGAAATAACTTCGCCGTATACACCGGCCCCTTCGCGAGCAGGCTCGCTCCCACAAGGACCGCGGTGGGCACAAAACCTGTGACCGGCGCAGATCAAATGTAGGAGTGAGCCTGCTCGCGATAGCAGTCTGTCAGACGCCAACGATGTTGCATGTGCCGGCTCTTTCGCGAGCAGGCTCACTCCTACAGGGATTGCATTGCAACTGAAGGAACTCGATTGACTGTGGGAGCGAGCCTGCTCGCGAAGGCGGTGGGTCAGGCGAAGAGGGTCTTCGCCCCAGGCATCACGCCCCGTGGCACTTCTTGAATTTCTTGCCGTTGCCGCATGGGCAAGGGTCGTTGCGGCCGACGTCTTTCAGGGCGTTGCGCACCGGTTCCTGGTGGGCGTGGCCGCAGTTCGGGCCGTGAACATGGCCGTGGTCATGGTCGTGATGATGGTCATGATCGTGGTTGCAGTCAGGGCCATGGACATGAGGTTGCTGGGTCATCGGTGTTGCTCCGGAATTAAATCGGCGGGGATTATCACGCCATTGCGCTCAAGGTGCACGTAGTGGGCGATGAATAAACCGGTTTCCATTTCGCCCTGCAAACGATAGGGAATCTGCTGGTTCGGATTTTTCAGCATTTTCACCACGTCTTTTACCTTCGGCCAGAGGTTGGTGCGGATCGGCACTTTGAAATAGGCGCTGCGCTTGGGCCCGACGGTGAACCAGTGTTCATGCTCGCCCTCAGCCAGCAATATGTCCGCCAGATGAATGCGATATTCCAGCCCGCGCACGGTCAGGTCGCTGTCGTTGGGGTTGTCGATGCGAAAGTGCAGGATGAATTTCTGTTCGAGCAGTTTGGCGCGCACCACTTCGACTTTCACCAGATGCACGGCGGGGTCGACGCTGTCATCGCTGAACCACGACGCGCAACCGCCGAGGTTGAGGACCAGCATCAGAATGAAGCATTGGCAGGTGCGCCGACGACTTAGCATGGTTTAACTCCCTTTGCTGCCAGTCTAGACGCTAAAAGATCGCAGCCTTCGGCAGCTCCTACAGGGGAAACGCAAATCCTGTGTAGGAGCTGCCGCAGGCTGCGATCTTTTGATCTTCAACATCAGGCGCCGAAATACCCTGCACAGCACTTCTTGAACTTCTGCCCGCTGGCGCACGGGCAACTGTCATTGCGCCCCAATTTCAATTGCACCGTCGGATCAATGAAGTACCAACGCCCGGCATTCTGCACAAACGATGAGCGTTCGCGATGGCTGTGTTCACCCTGATCGTCGTGCCAGCGCGCAGTAAAGGTGACGAAGGCGTGCTCCGGCTGACCGCCAAAGACTTCCGAACTCTCCACCTCAAGGCCGAGCCAGGTACTCTGCGCGCTCCAGTTGCTGATCGACTGGCGATCCAGCCCCGTTTGCTGAGCGGGCAGGGTGGTCGCCACAAGGTAATCGATCAAACCCAGCACATACGCGCTATAGCGCGAACGCATCAAGGCTTCGGCGCACGGCGCCGGATGGCCGTCGTGATAATGGCCGCAGCAGGCCTCCAGCAGATTGCCGCTGCCGCAAGGACAAATGGCTGTACTCATTGCATTACCACCAGTATTTCCCGAAGTTTTCCGGATTGGCCCAGAACCGTGAATTGAGCCAGTCGGGGACTTGTTTGTAGTCAAGCAGATCGTAGGTGAACAGGGTCAGCACTTGATCGTCGCGTTGAAAACGTTCACTGGCTTGCAACGCCAGTGAATAGAAGTCGGTTTCCTGCCAGCCGCTGGCCGACAGGTCTGCCAGCACAGCGATGCGGTTGGCGTTGAGATTGCGAATCCCGCCCAACAGGTTCAGGCCGTCGCGCTTGGGCAAATGTTCCAGACAATCGACCACCAGCGCCAGATCGAAACGCTGTGCCGCCAGTTCGGCAGGCAGTGCGCCCGGCGCGGCATGGGCCACGACGGTGTCTGGATGTGCCTCTTTAAAGGCGCTCAGGGCTGGAAATTCGCTGGCGCCAATCAGCAGCAGACGCGCCGGGGCGTAGCGATCCAGCAAAGCGGCCAACGCCTGTTGCGGCGTGCGGGAAGAAATGGCGACGTTCATCAAAGCTCCTCAATCAGACCGCCAAGACTAGCCTGCCTGACGATGTCGGCAAAGTGCCCGGTTCCGCCAGTTACCGGCGATTGCGCCAAAGTCCTGTGAACACGGTCGCAAACAGGCATGGCCTATTGCTGGCGGAGATTAAAACTCCGGTCTTTACTCCCTGAATCGGTTTTAAGCCGATCCCTCAGGAGAAAACCAGATGAGCATAGTTCGGACAGCATTACCTTTGATTCTGCTAACCAGTGTGTTGACTGGTTGCGCAGGTTTGCAGAAAACCGACTGGCCGACCTGTGCGGCGGTCGGTGGTGTCGTCGGTGCCGGTCTCGGCGCAACCGAAAGTTCGGCATGGGCCGGCTACGGTGCGTTGCTGATCGGTGGCACGGCAGCG
Organism: Pseudomonas sp. MC6; assembly: GCF_054790575.1. Taxonomy (NCBI): domain Bacteria; kingdom Pseudomonadati; phylum Pseudomonadota; class Gammaproteobacteria; order Pseudomonadales; family Pseudomonadaceae; genus Pseudomonas; species Pseudomonas sp. MC6. The sequence continues at coordinate 3,630,292 of NZ_CP186504.1, read as the reverse complement.
GCCTATTGCTGGGTTCACGGTGATGGCGACGAAGACGGCGATGGTGTGCCGGACAGTCGCGACAAGTGCCCGGGCACGCCTAAAGGCGTACAGGTCGACGCTGACGGTTGCCCTCCACCAACGCCTGCACCCGTGGTCGAAGAAGCTGTAGTGGTCAAGGAAGAAACCATTGTTATCCGTGATGTGCACTTCCAGTTCGACAAAGCCACGCTGACCGGCCCTGACAAGCAAGTGCTCGACAAGGTCGCCACCCGCCTGAAACAGGAATCCTCGACGGCGCAACTGACTGTGACCGGTCATACCGATAGTGTGGGCAGCGATGCCTACAACAAAAAACTGTCGGATCGTCGTGCGCACTCGGTGGTGGACTACCTGATCCAGCAAGGTGTGCCACGCGCCAGCTTCGTTTCGGTGTCCGGTCTGGGTGAAAGCCAGCCAGTGGCCGACAACAAAACAGCGGACGGTCGCGCGCAAAACCGTCGTACCGAAATCAAAATCCAGCGTTAAGCCCCTCTCGCATCCGCGCCTTGTGCAGTCGCGGATGCGGGTCTTTACTCCTGTGTAACCGGTATGGGCCGGTGACACAGGAGCTTTCACAATGACTGTTTTCTCAAGGTCCGTCTTGCCGGTGCTGCTGCTAGGCAGTTTGCTCACCGGTTGCGCCACCCACAGCGATGGCACTGCACCCCTCAATCAACGAACATGGCCGATCTGCAGCGTTATCGGCGGACTGGTCGGTGGCGGCCTCGGCGCTATCGAAAGCGCTGGCTGGGCCGGTGGCGGCGCAGCGCTGGGGATTCTTACCGGCGGACTGATCTGTTATGCCCAGGACGGCGATGAAGACGACGACGGCGTGTTCGACCGCCGCGACCGTTGCCCGGACACCCCGGAAAATACCCCGGTCGATCACCGTGGTTGCCCGCTGCCGCAGTACCCGGTCACAGAAAAAGTGCCGGAGCCCGCACCGCAAACTGAAGTCATCACCCTCAGCGATGCCGGCAACGTGTTGTTCGATTTCGACAAGTCCGATCTGACCCCGGCGGCGAAAGCCCAGCTCGATACGCTGATGGACAAGTTGCGCAATGCCGACGTGGTGAGCATCAAGGTTATCGGTCACACCGACAGCAAAGGATCGGATGCGTATAACCAGGCATTGTCGGAACGGCGTGCGAGCAGTGTCGCCGCTTATCTGCTGAGCCAGGGCCTCGCGCCGAACAAACTCACCAGTGAAGGACGTGGCGAGAGTGAGCCGGTTGCCGATAACGCCACCGATGAAGGCCGCGCGCAGAACCGTCGTGTGGAATTGCATATAAATCGTTAGGACGCGTCTGTAGGGCGCAGGCTAGAGCTGCCGGGCGATAATCATCGTCGTCCCGGCAGCCATTTGGCAGGCGATCGGGTTTTTTTCATTTATCCCTCTGGCTTATCCCCCGCAGAAGCCGTTACTGTGCGCCCAAAGAATAATTCGCAACACGGGGGAGCGTATGAAAGTGTTCTGGGGGCTGGGGCGGTTGTTGACCCTGCTGTTCTGCTGCGTGGTGCTGGCCAACCAACTGGTGCCTTTCGTACATCCGCTGCATCTGCTGGTCAATCTGGCCGGCGGTCTGTTGTTGCTGATCCATGTGTTCGAAGTGCTGCTGTGCAATCGCAGCCTCAAGGGGCGTGAGCACCCTTGGCGTGACCGTGGTCGCATCCTGTTGTTTGGCGTTTTCCACCTGCAAACCATCCCGGCCCCGGCCGCTCCGGAGGCTTCTTCCCATGCGTAAACTCTGCTTGCTCGCTGCATTTATCAGTCCGTTGGCCTGTGCCCAGGTGGTCAGTGTCGAAACCAATTCGCTGATGCGCTTGCCCAATACCACCAGCACCTTGCAGCTCGAACGTCTCGACGTCGCCGATTACGGCACCTTGCTGATTCCGGCCAACGTGACCGAATTGACCGTGGGCGAATTGCGTCTTGGCCATGAAGCTCGCATTGCGATCGTTCCGGCTGAACAGGCGCTGGAATTGAAAGTGGCCCGCGCCGAACTCAGTGAAGGCAGCCAGATCACCGCGCGCGGGGCGCCGGGGACTTATGAAAAAGCCGCCCGTGCGGGGCGCAATCTGAATCTGCAATTCAAGGCGTTGAACGCGCCGCAACTGTTGGTCGATGCCCGTGGCGGCACCGGCGCACCGGGTTTTGTTGGCCTGGATGGCGGCAACGGTGAAGACCCGGGCTGTACTTATGGCTCGGCCGGGCACGGTTTTGATGGCAGTAACGGCAGCGACGGCCAACCGGGCGCACCGGGTGCGCTGGTGCGTCTTGAAGTGCCGCGCGAGTTTCCGGCCGAACTGATCAAGGTCAATGTGGCGGGCGGCAACGGTGGCCCGGCGGGTGTTGGTGGCAAGGCCGGGAAGGGCGGCCAGTCCAAGGGCTGCCTGGTGTATCGCGCCGATGGCGGCAAGAATGGTAAGGCCGGGGCGGATGGCCAGCCCGGGCCGGTGGGGGCGGCGGGTGCTGTGACTGTGCAGCGCCTGTAAAGGCAGACCCCCTACCTAACCCTCTCCCTGAGGGAGAGGGGGCCGACCGTGTCGATTATGGATTCAAAGCTAATCCTTCAGGTCGGCGTAACTCTTCAATATCCCCCATTCAGTCCCCTCTCCCTCCGGGAGAGGGCTAGGGTGAGGGGCTTTTGATCTTTACCCCATCTTCAGATCATCGGCCTCGCCGCCGCAACCGCCACCAGCAGCAACCCGACAATCAGATTAAGCCCCACCACCCGGCGAATCCGCCCCAGCACCGCCGCACCCGCCGGCCAGTCCTTCGCGTCCACCGCTTTACGCAGCTCCGGCAGCATCAGCCCCTGAATCCGGATAAACAACGCCGTCATCACCACATACAAGCCCATCATCACCTGCACATACTTCGGCGCGGTCTCAAAGCCGACCTGCTGCAGATGCAACATGCTCACGCCGCTGATCGGCAACAGGATCACCGCGACCCAGACCCAGCGAAAAAAACCTTGAAACACTTCCACCCACAAAGTCAGTCGGGCAGGGCCGTCGAGGGCCTTCACAGCCGCCGGGCGCAGGACCATCCAGGCGAAAAACATGCCGCCGACCCAGACCAGGGCGGACAGGACATGCAGGGGATAAACGAGGCTAAAAGGTGTCATTGGGGCACTCCGTTCTGCGCGGGATTAATTAGCGGGGTATGATAGCCGCCATCCGAAACCACTGAAAATTTATCCAGCGTTTTTTGCGCCCGACAATCCATGATCAGCACTGAACTCAAAACCACGATCCAGGGCGCCTATTCGCGTTTTCTAGAGGCCAAGAGCCTCAAGCCGCGTTATGGCCAGCGCCTGATGATCGCTGAAATCGCGAAAGTCCTCGGGGATATCGACACCGACGACGAAGGCCGGCGCAGTGGCGACCCCGCGATTGTCGCGGTGGAAGCCGGCACCGGTACCGGCAAGACCGTGGCCTACAGCATGGCGGCGATCCCCACGGCCAAAGCCGCCGGCAAACGTTTGGTCATCGCCACCGCGACCGTCGCCCTGCAAGAGCAGATCGTCTACAAGGATTTGCCCGACCTGATGCGCAACAGTGGGCTGAACTTCAGCTTTGCCCTGGCCAAGGGCCGTGGCCGCTACATGTGCCTGTCCAAGCTCGACATGTTGCTGCAGGAAGGCCACGCGCAGACCGCCACCGCCCAGCTGTTCGAAGAAGAAGGCTTCAAGATCGAGGTCGATGAGGCCAGTCAGAAGCTGTTCACCAGCATGATCGAGAAGCTTGCCGGCAATAAATGGGACGGCGACCGCGACAGCTGGCCGAATGCGCTGGAAGACGCCGACTGGGCGCGCCTGACCACCGATCACAGCCAGTGCACCAATCGTCATTGCCCGAACTTCGGCCAGTGCGCCTTCTACAAGGCCCGCGAAGGCATGGGCAAGGTTGACGTGATCGTCACCAACCACGACATGGTCCTGGCTGACTTGGCCTTGGGCGGCGGCGCTGTGCTGCCGGACCCGCGTGACACTATTTACGTGTTCGACGAAGGTCACCACCTGCCGGACAAGGCGATCGGCCACTTTGCCCACTACACGCGCTTGCGCTCCACCGCCGACTGGCTGGAAACCACGGCGAAAAACCTGACCAAGCTGCTGGCCCAGCATCCGCTGCCGGGCGACCTTGGCAAGTTGATCGAGCAAGTGCCGGAGCTGGCGCGCGAGATCAAGGCACAGCAACAGTTCATGTTCAGCGCCTGCGAGCAGGTCGCCGACTTCAAACCCGGCGAAGACGTCGAGGGCCGTGAACGTCCGCGGCATCGTTTTGTCGCCGGGGTGATTCCCGAGCACATGCGCGAAATGGGCATCGAGCTGAAGAAGGGCTTTTCGCGCCTCAACGATCTGTTCACCCGTCTGACCGACCTGCTCAAGGAAGGTATGGACGGTGAGGTCAACATCGGCATCGCCAGCAATCAGGCCGAAGAGTGGTATCCGCTGTTTGGCAGCCTGTTGTCCCGCGCTTCGGGCAACTGGGAACTGTGGACGGCATTCACCGCCGAAGACCCGGAAGACAGCCCGCCGATGGCGCGCTGGCTGACCCTCGCCGAAAGCGGTTCGCTGTTCGACATTGAGGTCAATGCCAGCCCGATTCTGGCGGCGGAAACCTTGCGTCGTAGTCTGTGGAACGTCGCGTATGGTTGCCTCGTAACGTCGGCGACGCTGACCGCGCTGGGCACCTTTGACCGTTTCCGCATGCGCGCCGGTCTGCCGAAAAAAGCCGTCACCGCTGTGGTGCCGAGCCCGTTCCATCACGCCGATGCCGGCGTGCTGCGCGTGCCGGATCTGAAAGCCGACCCGCGCGATGCCGCCGCACACACGGCGGCGATCATCCGTGAGTTGCCGGACCTGGTCGAAGGCTCGCGCGGTACGCTGGTGCTGTTCTCCTCGCGCAAACAGATGCAGGACGTGTTCGACGGTCTTGACCGCGACTGGCGCAAGCAGGTGTTCATTCAAGGCAACCTGTCGAAACAGGAAACCCTGAACAAGCACAAGGCGCGAGTCGATGGCGGTGATTCCAGTGTGCTGTTCGGTCTCGCCAGTTTCGCCGAAGGCGTCGACTTGCCGGGGGCCTACTGCGAGCACGTGGTGATCGCCAAGATCCCGTTCTCGGTGCCCGACGATCCGGTCGAAGCGGCACTGTCGGAATGGATCGAAGCCCGTGGTGGCAATCCGTTCATGGAAATCTCCGTGCCCGATGCTTCGCTGAAGCTGGTTCAGGCCTGCGGGCGTCTGCTGCGTACCGAAGAAGATCGCGGCACCATCACTTTGCTGGATCGGCGCCTGGTCACCCAGCGCTACGGCAAGGCGATCCTCAATGCGTTGCCTCCTTTCCGTCGTGAAATATCCTGAGACAACGGTGGGCAGTTTTGCCCACCGTGTTGTCTATCTCTCTGCCATCGCTTTTCCATTGGCCATTGTTGGTCGTTAGGGAGAACTCCGTTCTTATGATCCGCCGTTCGTTGCCTGCCGTATTTGCCTTGATCTTCGCCACGCCGCTGTTCGCGGCGCCTGCGGGTCAGCAGACCCTGTTCAACTTTGTCCGTCCTGCCGACGTGGTGAAAATCGCCACCGAAAACGCTGATCTGCCGCAAGCCAACGCGGAGCAAACGGCTGAGGGCGAAGTGCTGCGGCGGGTGACATTCAACCCGGTGGCCCGTCCGACCTTGCGTCTGACGCCGCAGACCGGCGCGTGGGACTGGTCGCAGTCCGGGATGATGACCCTGCGGTTGCAGAGCGCAATGGACTGGGCTGTGACGGTCTACGTGCAAATCCAGAGCAACGACGGTCGCACACTGGTCAGCCGCGTCGATCTGCCGGCAGGTCCTGCGCAAACCCTGTTGGTGCCGCTGGTCGCATCGTCACCGTTGAGTCTTGGCATGAAAGCCGGGCCACCCATGCCAATGACGGTCGATGGTCAGCGGATCCTGCTGGCCAGCAGCAGCGGTGAGATTGATCGCAGCCAAGTGGTTTCGGTTAGCTTGTCTTTGGATCAGCCGAAAGTCGCGCAGAGCTTGCTGCTCGAACGCTTCGGTGTGCAGGATGGCGAGTCGGTCACCCAGGCGGTGTACGGCAATCTGGTCGATGCGTACGGGCAGTCGACCCGCAGCAAGTGGCCGGAAAAGATCAGCAACGACGAGCAACTGAAATCCGCCGCCGCCAAGGAACAGCAACAACTGAAAACCTGGTTGGCCGAGCGTGAAAAGTCCTCGCTGGACAAGTTTGGCGGCTGGAACAAAGGCCCGGTGTTCAAGGCCAGCGGTTTCTTCCGAACTGAAAAGCGTGATGGCCGCTGGTATCTGGTCACACCTGAAGGGCACCCGTTTTACTCGTTGGGTGTGAACACCGTCAGCCCGCAGGTCAACCAGACTTACGTGGCCGGTCGTGAGTACATGTTCGAATCCTTGCCCAAAGCGGATGAGCCCTTGGCCAGTCACTTTGGCGAAGGTGACAACCGTGGCGGAAATGGTGTCGATCAGGGCCGGGGTTATGGCAACGGGCGCTGGTACGACTTCTACGGCGCCAACCTGCAGCGCGTCTACGGTGAACCGTGCAAAGCCGACAGTGATAACAAATCAGGGGTAGCAGAAGCAGCCAAGTCTGCCGCTGCCGAAACGGCAGCCGTGAAAGCGGCAGAGCCTGTGTCTGTACCTGCGGAGCCGAAGTCCGGTGTCGCTGAAGCAGCCAAGACTGAAACCGTACAAGCAACGACAGAAAAGGCTGCCGAGCCGTGCAAGGCCACTGTCGATGAGCAACAGTGGGCCAGCCACACGTTTGATCGTCTGCAAGCCTGGGGCTTCAACACGGTCGGCAACTGGAGTGCCGATTCGCTGACTGAAGCCGAGCGCGTGCCGTACACCTTGCCGCTGTCGATCGTCGGCGACTACACCAGCATCAGCACCGGCAGCGACTGGTGGGGTGGTATGCCGGATCCGTTTGATCCGCGTTTCGCCATGGCCACCGAGCGCGCTGTCGCCATCGCCGCCCGCGATCACCGCGACGATCCGTGGCTGATCGGCTATTACGCCGACAACGAACTGGCATGGGCCGGCCCCGGTGATGATCCGAAATCCCGCTATGCGCTGGCCTATGGCACGTTGAAAATGACCACGGACGTACCGGCCAAGCGTGCGTTCCTCAAGCAGTTGCGCGACAAGTATCGCAATCAGGCGGGGCTGTCGAAGGCCTGGGGCATCGATCTGCCGGCGTGGGAGTTGATGGAGGATCCGGGTTTCGTGCCACCGCTGCCGAATCCCGAGCATCCGGAAATCGAGGCGGACTTCAAATATTTCCAGAAGGTTTTCGCCGACACTTACTTCAAAACCATTTCCGACTCGCTGAAATGGCACGCACCCAACCAGTTGCTGCTTGGCGGCCGTTTTGCCATCAGTACCCCGGAAGCCGTGGCCTCTTGCGCGCAGTATTGCGATGTACTGAGCTTCAACATGTACACGCTGAAACCGCAGGACGGCTATGACTTTACCGCGCTGGGCGCTTTGGACAAACCGGTACTGATCACCGAATTCAACTTCGGCTCAGCGGATCGTGGCCCGTTCTGGGGCGGCGTCACGCCAGTGGCCAGGGAAGAAGATCGCGGCCCGGCGTATGCCAATTTCCTTAAACAGGCCTTGAACGAACCATCGATTGTCGGCGTGCATTGGTTCCAGTATCTGGATCAACCGGTGACCGGGCGTCTGCTTGATGGCGAGAATGGTCACTTTGGCCTGGTGGGCGTGACGGATCTGCCGTATCAGGGCTTTGTCGAAACCGTGCGCAAGAGCAATTTGCAGGCAATTGATCAGCTTGGCAAAGAGGCAGAGAAAGCGGCCGCCGCGGCGGGGCATGAGGCTGAAGGCGGGCGCAAAGGCGAGGCCGGTAAAGGGCCGGGGGCTGGACATGCCGGTGGTCATTCCGGCAATGGTCACTGACCTTTGATGCTCTAAAAAGATCGCAGCCTGCGGCAGCTCCTACATGGGAACGCATTTCTCTGTAGGAGCTGCCGCAGGCTGCGATCTTTTGACTTGGCTTTTAACCGTCCGGCCCGCAGCTGTTCCCAAATCCCTCTAGGGCTGGAACAATGCGGGCCACTTTGTAGAGCGTTTTCGCGGGGGAGTTGCGGGTGCAGATTCAGGGACATTACGAGCTTCAATTCGAAGCGGTGCGCGAAGCCTTTGCCGCACTGTTCGACGATCCCCAGGAACGCGGCGCAGCCCTGTGCATCAAGGTCGGTGGAGAAACCGTCCTTGATCTCTGGTCCGGCACTGCCGACAAGGACGGCGCTGAAGCCTGGCACAGCGACACCATCGCCAACCTGTTCTCTTGCACCAAAACCTTCACCGCCGTCACCGCGCTGCAACTGGTCGGTGAAGGCAAGCTGCAACTGGACGCCCCGGTCGCCCGCTACTGGCCGGAATTCGCCGCCGCCGGCAAAGAATCCATCACCCTGCGCCAATTGCTCTGCCACCAGGCCGGTCTGCCGGCACTGCGTGAATTGCTTGCGCCGGAAGCGTTGTATGACTGGCAAACCATGGTCGATGCCCTCGCCGCCGAAGCTCCGTGGTGGACGCCGGGCACTGGCCACGGTTATGCCGCGATCACTTACGGTTGGCTGATCGGTGAGTTACTGCGCCGCGCTGACGGTCGTGGGCCGGGCGAATCCATCGTCGCTCGGGTGGCCAAGCCTCTAGGGCTGGATTTCCACGTCGGTCTGGCTGACGAAGAATTCCATCGCGTGGCACACATCGCTCGCGGCAAGGGCAATGCCGGTGACGCCGCCGCGCAACGCCTGCTGCAGGTGACCATGCGCGAGCCAACGGCCATGACCACCCGCGCTTTTACCAACCCACCTTCAGTGCTCACCAGCACCAATAAACCGGAATGGCGGCGCATGCAGCAACCGGCGGCCAATGGCCACGGCAATGCACGCAGTCTGGCCGGTTTCTACGCGGGCCTGCTCGACGGCAGTCTGCTTGAAAGCGACATGCTTGAAGAGCTGACCCGCGAACACAGCCTCGGCGAAGACAAGACTTTGCTGACCCGGACTCGTTTTGGCCTCGGCTGCATGCTTGATCAGCCGGACGTGCCTAATGCCACTTATGGCCTCGGCCCCAAGGCGTTTGGCCATCCGGGCGCGGGCGGCTCCATCGGTTTCGCTGATCCTGAGCATGATGTCGCCTTCGGTTTTGTGACAAATACCCTTGGGCCGTACGTCTTGATGGATCCGCGCGCGCAGAAGCTCGCGCGGGTGCTTGCCACTTGTCTGTAAAGTTTCATCCGAGGTCCCAGGGTCGGAACCTCAAGCGGTTTTTCGTTTCAAAACGGCTGTTTATCCGGGCGAAAGTGCTCTGATTTTTCATTACTTCATTTTGTGGATTTTCAATGTCATCTAAAAAGACCCTCGCCCTGGCCCTGTGTGTAGCGATCACCGGTTGTGCACAGACCCCGAAAAATGATGCGGACGGCGGCAGTTGGTGGCCGTTCGGCTCTTCCGACAAAGTGGCGGCCAAGGAGCCAGTACCGGCTCCAGCCCCTCTGAAACCTGCAGCCACCGCACCTGTGGCCAAAACTGAAAGCAGCAGCCCGTGGTACTGGCCGTTCGGTTCCGATGATGAAACGGTCAAAGCGGATATGAAGGCAGAAGTCGCCCCGGAAGCGAAAAAACCGGCGACCGTGGCCAAAGCTGAAGCAGACGCAGGTGGCAAATGGTGGTGGCCGTTTGGCGGCAAGGATCAGCCAACCACGAAGGCTGTGCCGATGCCGGATCCGAAAGTCACCCAGGCCTGGCTTGACGACTACGAGCCGCGCCTGCGTGAAGCGGTCAAGGACAGCAATCTGCAACTCGAACGCCGTGAAAACGTGCTGGTCGTGACGGCACCGGTCGAAGGCTCGTTCAACCCGGATCGTCCTGCCATGCTGCTACCGGTCACCCTCGGCCCGTTCACCCGTGTGGCGAAAATCCTCGAAGCCGACCCGAAAACTGCCGTGCTGGTCCTTGGCCACAGCGATTCCAGTGGTGCGGCGCCTGCCAACATCAAACTGAGCCAGGAACGTGCCCAGTCCATTGCGGCGATCTTCCGTCTCAGCGGCTTGCAGCGTGATCGCCTCATGCTGCGCGGCATGGGTTCCGAAGCACCGCGCGCCGCCAACGACAGCGTTGAAGGTCGTGCCCTGAACCGTCGTGTCGAACTGCTGGTGACCCCGCAGAACACCATGGTTGCGCTGCTGAGCAAGTACAACATGCCCGCGCCGAAGCCGGTGACCATGGTCGCGGCGCAAGACGTCAAGCCTGCCGCCAAGCCGGTCACCCCGGCCCCAGCCGCGAAGAAAGCTGCTGTGCCAGCGACCAAAAAGGCTCCGGTGAAAAAAGCTGCCGCCAAGGCGCCGGCTAAAAAGGCCCCGGCCAAGGCCCCAGCTAAAAAGACTGCTCCAGCCAAAGCCGCCGCGACCGACAAGAAAGTCGCCGCGACCGATGCCACCAAGAAGTGATCCGCTAACGAAAGGAATGCGCCATGACCCAGGCTCTGGCAGATATGCGTCGTGATTACACCCGGGATGGTCTGACCGAGGCGCAAGCCCCGGCCGAGCCGTTTGCGTTGTTCCACCAGTGGTTCGCCGACGCGGTGAAAACCGAACAGGCGCCAGTGGAAGCCAACGCCATGACCCTGGCCACGGTCGACCAGGATGGGCGACCGCACTGCCGCATTCTGCTGCTCAAGGGCCTGGACGAGCAGGGCTTCACCTTCTTCACCAACTATGACAGCGCTAAGGGCCAGCATCTGGCGGCCAACCCGTTCGCCGCCATGACCTTCTTCTGGCCCACCCTCGAGCGCCAAGTGCGCATCGAAGGGCGGGTAGTGAAGGTTACGCCCGCGGAGTCGGATGCGTATTATCAGGTGCGTCCGCTGGGCAGCCGTCTCGGTGCCTGGGCATCCCCGCAGAGCCGGGTGATCAACGGGCGCGGTGAGCTGGAAGATTTGCTCAAGGCCACCGAGCAGCGTTTCTCCGACACGCAACCCGACTGCCCGCAACACTGGGGTGGTTACCGTTTGTTGCCTGAGCGCATCGAGTTCTGGCAGGGCCGTTCGAGCCGTCTGCACGATCGCCTCAACTACCGTGTGCAGGGCGCCGACTGGATTCTTGAACGTCTGGCACCCTGAGCAGTCTACCGAGCGGGATAGCCTGCCGCAGCGGCCTCCAGCCACTTCGGCAGATCCCGGCGCTTGATCTTCTGCGCCTGAGCGCGAGCCAGCTGTTCGAGCATGAAGGCACGTTTGTCCTCGTTCTTGCCGGCCAATGACAGCGCCAGATCGCGATCCATCCAGCGCTTGATCCGCACGTACAACCACCAATGGAAGTACAAACCGGCGGCAGTGGTGACGACGATGATGAAGTAATCCATGAAAATCCTTGGTGTCGGTGGCGCAGATTCGGCAATTTGGCGCTACTGTAGGGGCTATGTCAGGGAGAGCGTGCAGGCGTCTGTACCGCGCCTGAATGAAAGCCAATTTATCCGGGCTGCGTCGTGACAGGCGTCAAGCAGCGGAGTTTAATGACTATATGTTTTTTTGGAGTTGATGCTATGCGTAAGTCTGTTCTGCTGGTTGCTTCCTTTTCCACGATGGCGATGTTGCTTACCGGCTGCCAATCGAGCCTGACCGGTGACTCCTACTCCCGTGACGAAGCGCGTCGCGTGCAGACGATTCGCATGGGCACCATCGAATCCCTGCGTCCGGTGAAAATCGAAGGCACCAAAACCCCTATCGGCGGCCTCGCTGGTGCAGCGGTCGGCGGCGTCGGCGGCAGCGCCATCGGCGGCGGCAAGGGCAGCATCGTTGCTGCGGTCATCGGTGCGGTGGCGGGTGGTCTGATCGGTTCGGCGACCGAAGAAGGTCTGACCCGTACTCAAGGTGTGGAAATCACCGTGCGTGAAGACGATGGCAGCATGCGTGCCTATGTGCAGCAGGTTCAGGAGAATGAAGTGTTCCGCGTTGGCGAACGCGTGCGCATCTCCACCGTCGGCGGGACCAGCCGCGTTTCGCACTAAGCGGGATGTAGGGTTAAAAAAAACCCGATCAGGTGACTGGTCGGGTTTTTTTAATGCGTTTCAACGTCCATTGCACGTCAGTTGGAAGTAATAGCGCGGATCTTCGATGGACTTTTGAATCAGCGCCTCAATGGCTTTGATCTGTTGCTGATTCAGGTCGTAGCCTTCCCAACCTTGCTGCTCTGTTTTCCAACCCATGATCGATTTGAGTTGCTCGGTACAATTCTCGGGCAGTTCAATTACTGATGTTTGGAAGTCAGTTTTTTTGTCAAAAGCTTCTACTAAGAATCTCAAGGCTCAATACTCCTTTTCCTGCCTTTTTTCGATTTTTGTTCTTTTTTGTAGACGTTGGCTCGCCAGTGTTTGGATCGAACTCGCCAATGTGTTTGCCTCTGGCGTCATACTTTTCTATAGCGCCATGCATCGAATCCCATTCAAGAATAAGACCTTTAGCGGTTTTCCATCTTTTGCGTTTCGCGCCGCCCCCTTGAACAGCTGTTTTGCGTCCCACAACTTTCGCATCAGGGAAGGCTGGCAAGAAATCAGGCGGCGGATGGTACTCGTGATCCCCTGCTCGGGAATTGATTACGATATATACCGGCTGAACTAACGAACCTGGTGGAAAAACCAGAATAAAGTCTCGGTACTCCGGCGGATAAACCGGATTCACCAGAATCCCATCCGCCACTTTCGTCGGCGGATAAACCCAGATGTGCGGTGCCTGCGGTGCAGTCTCCAGCGCGGGAATACCAAGGATGTCGGAGCCATCCACAGCAGGCGTCCAGATAAGTTCTACGCCTTCACCCAAGTCAGCAATGAACTGGCTGTCACGCAACTTGAACTGCACGACATCAACCATTTCCCAATCGCGATTCTTGCCGGTGTAGAAGCCGTAGCCCTTCAGGCTGCCGTCGGCCTGTTGTTCGACCCTCAGCCGAACACGCGTTCGCGCCTGATCAAGTCCACGCAGTTGCTCGTCGGTATAGAGCGCGCTGTCGCCAAGGCTCGATGGCATGAACAGCGCAACCAAACCAACCAAAGGCGCAACAGCCGCACTAGATACAGCAGCGGGCAGTGCTTCAAACACCGATCCCGCCAGAGCCAGACTGCCAAATCCAACTGGAATAGCAGTTGCACCGATTTTCTTGAGAGGAACTGCGCCGCTCTCATCGGCTTCACGCGCGTCCAGCAGGATCAGCTCGCCGTAATCCTTCAGGCTGTCGGTCGGCACCATCCCCGCAGGATTGGAGTAATCGATAATCGCATCCGGCAATTTGCAGGATTTGGCGAATACGCAGCCGGCACGAACGGGCTCGGCTTTTTTGACCGCCACTTCACGGCTGCGCTCGAACGCTTCTTGTCGCGCCAGCATGGCGTCGTAAGCGTTTTGTCTGGCATCGCGCTCGGCCAGTTCACTGGCTGTCATGTAGCGGTAAGTGACGTGATGCCCGTCGCCTTGCGGTGGGTTTTGAACCCGGGGAATGCCCTTGTTGCCAGCCACTGATCATCCTTTCTTTCATCCGTCGACAGCCCTTCGCAAAGGGCTGCGCGACGTTAACGAAGCAGGAAAATGGTGGCTGTAGGACGCGTCTCTAAAGACGTGGGATTGTTCGCTGTGTAACAGGAACGCAGGAAACTTGTGGCGAGGGAGCTTGCTCCCTCGCCAAAGAGGTTATATCGCTTGGGAGTTCTTGCGACTCGCCGCCGCCGTCACCGCATAACCAATCAACGCCGCCAGAATCGACCCAGTCAAAATGCCCATCCGGTCCATTCCTGCGTAATCGCTCACACCCGGCTCAAACGCCAGCGAACCGACGAACAGGCTCATGGTGAAGCCGATACCGCAAAGAATAGCTACGCCCATGACCTGGCCCCAGTTGGCGCCTTGGGGCAGGGTGGCGATGCCGATCTTCACGGCCAGCCAGGTGAGGCCGAACACGCCGACGGTCTTGCCCAACAGCAGGCCTACCGCGATGCCCATCGGCACATGATGGGTGAAGCTTTCGACGGTAACACCGCTGAGCGACAGGCCAGCGTTGGCGAAGGCGAACAGCGGCAGAATGCCGTAAGCCACCCACGGGTGCAGCGCATGTTCGAGGGTCAGCAGCGGCGACGGCTCGGCGTTTTTCGTGCGCAACGGGATGCAGAACGCCAACGTCACACCGGCCAGTGTCGCGTGAACGCCACTCTTCAATACGCAGACCCAGAGGATCAAACCGATGATCATGTACGGCCCAAGCTTGACCACCCCGAGCCGGTTCATCGCCACCAGCGCCGCGATGCACGCTGCCGCCAGACCCAGCGACAGAGTCGACAGTTCGCCGGAGTAGAAGATCGCAATGATCACGATGGCGCCGAGGTCATCGATGATTGCCAGGGTCATCAGGAACAGCTTCAGCGACACCGGCACGCGCTTGCCGAGCAATGCCAGCACGCCGAGGGCGAAGGCGATGTCGGTAGCGGTCGGGATTGCCCAGCCGTCGAGGGCTGCCGGATTGTCACGGTTGAGGAACCAGTAGATCAGCGCCGGCACCAGCATGCCGCCGATCGCGGCCGCACCGGGCAGGACGATCTGTGACGGCTTGGACAACTGACCGTCGAGAACCTCGCGCTTCACTTCCAGGCCGATGAGCAGGAAGAACATCGCCATCAGACCGTCGTTGATCCACAGCAGCAAGGGTTTAGCGATTTTCAACGCACCGATCTGCGCCACCACCGGGGTGTCGAGCAGGCCGGTGTACAGCCACGACAGTGGCGAGTTGTTGATAATCAGAGCAAGGATGGCCGCAGCGATCAATAACAGACCGCTGGCAGCTTCCAACTGAAAGAAACGCGTGAAAGTGCTACGCAGAGGCAAGGTCGCTCTCCATCGAATCGTCAAAAAGGTGGGACACCCTAACCCGTACTGTTAGTTGTTAAAACAAAAGTTATATTCTTTTTTGTTATATGGCGTTACAAGGTGTCTGGCTCAAGCCACGCTGAGCCTAGCAGTTGTCTGACATATTGAGACTCAGCTGTATCTGTGCGCGCTATAGGATTTTTCCTAAGCTGATGAGTGAGCCTTTTGGACGCATTCATCTCCTGCCCGATTCAAAGAGAACCATCACCATGAGCGACAACCGACAGTGGGCCCGCGAAGCCATCCGCATCATCGAGGCGGATTTTCAGCGTAGCGCCGACACCCACCTGATCCCTTTGCCGCTGCCGGGTTTTGCGGGCATCGAGTTGTACTTCAAGGATGAGTCCAGTCATCCGACCGGCAGCCTCAAACATCGCCTGGCCCGTTCGCTGTTTCTCTATGCGTTGTGTAACGGCTGGTTGAAGCCCGGCGCGCCGGTGATCGAGGCGTCCAGCGGTTCGACGGCGATTTCCGAGGCGTACTTCGCGCGGATGCTCGGTTTGCCGTTTATTGCGGTGATGCCGGCGACCACCTCCAAAGAGAAGATTGCGCAGATCGCCTTCTACGGGGGCCAAAGTCATCTGGTGAAAGATCCCACGCAGATTTACGCTGAATCCGAGCGTCTGGCCCGCGAGCATGGCGGCCACTTCATCGATCAGTTCACCTACGCCGAACGCGCCACCGACTGGCGCGCAAACAACAATATCGCCGAGTCGATTTTCCAGCAGATGCGTTACGAAAAACACCCGGAACCGAGCTGGCTGATTTCCAGCCCCGGCACCGGCGGCACCACCGCAACCCTTGGCCGCTACGTGCGCTATCGCCAGCACTGCACCCGGGTGTTGTGCGCCGATGCCGAGCGTTCGGTGTTCTTTGATTACTACCAGACCGGCGATGCGAGTTTGCGTCTGGATTGCGGTTCGCGGATTGAAGGCATTGGTCGGCCGCGCGTTGAGGCGTCGTTTCTGCCGAAGGTGATCGATGCGATGGTCAAGGTGCCGGACGCCTTGTCGCTGGCGGCCATGCATTATCTGGCGCAGCGTCTGGGACGGCATGTTGGCGGGTCGAGCGGGACCAATCTGATCGGCGCCTTGATGGCGGCGCAGCAGATGAAAGCGGCGGGGGAGTCGGGGTCGATCGTGGCGATTCTGTGCGATGGCGGCGAGCGGTATGCCGACACTTACTACGATCAGGATTGGCTGCAAGCGCAAGGGTATGAGTTGGCGGGGTTGATCGAGGCGGTGACGGCGAGTGCCGAGCGCGGCGAGCCGCTGCCGACTTCAGTCCTGCGCGCCAATATCTGAAGAAACGCAAAAACCAAATATGGGAGCGACGGTGCGACGATTCGACCTGCTCGCGAAGGGGGCATCTCATTCAACATCATTGTTGTCTGAAATACCGCTTTCGCGAGCAGGCTCGCTCCCACAGGGCTTTGTATTGCTTCAGATGATTAGTCAGTCAGGCCGAGAATGTCGCGTGCCACGGCCTCGGCAATGCGAATCCCGTCCACACCCGCCGACAGAATCCCGCCCGCATAACCCGCACCTTCACCGGCCGGGAACAAGCCCTTCACGTTCATGCTCTGCAGTGTTTCGTTACGAGTGATGCGCAGCGGTGACGAAGTACGCGTCTCGATCCCGGTCAACACCGCATCATGCAGCGAATACCCGCGAATCTGCTTCTCGAACGCCGGCAAGGCTTCACGGATCGCCTCAATGGCAAAGTCCGGCAAGGCCAGGGCCAGATCGCCCAGTGCCACGCCCGGTTTGTACGACGGCTCGACTTCGCCCAGCTCGGTCGAAGGAATGTCGTTGATGAAGTCGCCAACCAGTTGCGCCGGTGCCTTGTAATCGCTGCCGCCAAGGATGAAGGCGTGGGACTCCAGACGCTCCTGCAACTCGATCCCGGCCAGCGGGCCGCCCGGATAATCGACTTCCGGGGTGATGCCGACGACGATGCCGGAGTTGGCGTTGCGCTCGTTACGCGAGTACTGGCTCATGCCGTTGGTGACCACGCGGTTCGGCTCGGAAGTCGCCGCGACCACCGTGCCGCCCGGGCACATGCAGAAGCTGTAGACCGAACGGCCATTTTTGGCGTGGTGCACCAGTTTGTAGTCGGCGGCGCCCAGTTTCGGGTGGCCGGCGTACTTGCCCAGACGCGCACGGTCGATCAGTGATTGCGGGTGTTCGATGCGGAAACCCACCGAGAACGGTTTGGCTTCCATGAACACGCCACGGCTGTGGAGCATGCGGAAAGTGTCGCGGGCGCTGTGGCCGAGGGCCAGAACCACGTGTTTCGAATGCAGGGTTTCGCCGCTGGCCAGTTCGACGCCGACCAGTTGGCCGTCTTCGATCAGCACGTCGGTGACGCGTTCCTGGAAGCGCACTTCACCGCCCAGTTCGCGGATCTGCTCGCGCATGTTTTCAACCATGCCGGTCAGACGGAACGTACCGATGTGCGGCTTGCTGACGTAGAGGATTTCTTCCGGCGCGCCAGCCTTGACGAACTCGTGCAGGACTTTGCGGCCGAGGAACTTAGGATCCTTGATCTGGCTGTACAGCTTGCCGTCGGAGAACGTGCCCGCGCCGCCTTCGCCGAACTGCACGTTGGACTCGGGGTTGAGCACGCTTTTACGCCACAGGCCCCAGGTGTCTTTGGTGCGTTGACGGACTTCGGTGCCACGTTCGAGGACGATCGGCTTGAAGCCCATTTGCGCCAGCAACAGACCGGCGAAGATCCCGCACGGGCCGAAACCGACGACGATCGGGCGCTGGCTCAGGTCGCTTGGCGCTTCACCTACGAATTTGTAGCTGACATCCGGCGCCACGTTGACGTTACGGTCGTCGGCGAACTTGCCCAACACCTTGGCCTCGTCGCGCACTTCGAGGTCGATGGTGTAGATGAAGCACAGTTCGGAGGACTTTTTGCGCGCATCGTAGCTGCGCTTGAACAAGGTGAAATCGAGCAGATCATCGCTGGCGATGCCCAGACGTTGCACGATGGCAACGCGCAGGTCTTCTTCGGGATGGTCGATTGGCAGCTTGAGTTCAGTGATTCGTAACATGGCGAGGATCCGGGTTCGCGGGGCGCACAACTGCGCCAGGGCGTTTGAAGGCCGCGATTATAAGCCGCAAAGGCCGGATCCGGTGAGGCTAAAACGCTCAGTCGTTGCGCGATCCGCCGAAATACCCGCACCCGCGCTGCACCTGACCGTCGATGCGCAACTCGGCGCTCATGTGCTGCACGCTGCCGGTGTTGCTGTCGACGCAACGCTGCGGTGCGACCCACAATTCGATGCGCTGATTGTTGGCTTCACTGCTGAGGTTGAAGCGGCCGTCGCCCAGTTGTTCTTCAACATACGGCACGGCAAGCGGCGGCTGGCCTTCGCGGTCGATGACCATGCCTCTGCCGCTGACTTTGACGTTCCATTCCGGGCCATGGCCGGCGGCGCGGAGGATCAGCAGTTTGAAATTCGGATCATCGCAGGCCGTGCCGGAGCGCTCGACGCGATACAACTGAGTCAGGTCGAGGCGGTCACCGGCGACTTTGCCGCGGACATCGGCAAACAGTTTGCCTTGTTCATCAGCAAGTGTTGCTGCTTCCTGCAGAACGCTGGTGCCGCCGATGTCATTGACCACCAGTTGACGCTGCTCCTGGCACGGCTGGAACACCAGTTTGCCGTCAGCGGCGGTCAGTTGCCCCTGCATCCGCGTCTGCCCGACGTGCGAGGCAATTTCTCGCTGGCCGTCGAACAACTGGCAAGCGGCAAACAACGGCAGCAGGGCAACAACGACTAACGAACGGGCAACACGCATCTTCGACTCTCCAGACAAGTGCCGCCACGTTACGCAGCCTGACCGTTCATCACAAGGGTTTAGCCCACGTGAAATGTCTGACCTGTCTGCAAGCCTTCGACACTTTTCGCGTAGGCCAATGCCACATCCGCTGCAGGAACCGGCTTGTAACCACGGAAATACGGGGCGTAACTGCCCATCGCTTCGAGCAGTACGGTCGGACTGATCGAGTTCACTCTCAGGCCGCGTGGCAGTTCGATGGCGGCGGCGCGGACGAAACTGTCCAGAGCACCGTTAACCAGCGCTGCGCAGGCGCCGCTGCGAATCGGATCGTGGCTGAGCACGCCGGTGGTGAAGGTGAACGAGGCGTCGTCATTGGCGAATTCGCGACCAATCAGCAGCAGATTGACCTGACCCATCAGTTTGTCTTTGAGGCCGAGAGCGAAGCTGTCTTCCGTCATCTCGCCCAGCGGTGCGAAGGTCACGTTGCCCGCAGCGCAGACCAGCGCATCGAACTTGCCGGTCTTTTCGAACAGTTTGCGGATCGACGCGCTGTCGCTGATATCCACTTGCAAATCACCGCTGGTGCGGCCGATACGAATGACTTCGTGGCGTTGCGACAGCTCTTTGTCCACCGCCGAACCAATGGTGCCGCCAGCGCCTATCAACAGAATCTTCATCGAGCTGTACCTCAAGTGATTGAACGAGGTTTCAGTCTAGAGTGGTTTTTTCTGCGGATAAGCGCACTAATGGGCAACCTTTGGTTTTCAGATGGAAACAATCCATGAGCGAAATGGATGATCTGGCGGCGTTCGCGGTGTTGATCGAAGCGGGCAGTTTCACCTTGGCAGCGCAGCAGTTGGGCTGTAGCAAGGGGCAGTTGTCCAAGCGCATCAGCCAGCTCGAGGCGCAGTTCTCCGTGGTGTTGCTGCAACGCACGACCCGGCGCTTGAGCCTGACCGCGGCGGGCGCGGCATTGTTGCCGCAGGCGCAAGCGTTGGTCGTCCAGGTCGAAAAAGCGCGTCAGGCCTTGGCGCGGCTAAAAGACGATATGGCCGGACCGGTGCGAATGACGGTGCCGGTGTCTCTGGGGGAAACCTTTTTTGATGGTTTGCTGTTGGAGTTTTCGCACAAATACCCCGAAGTGCAGATCGAGCTGGAGTTGAACAACAGTTATCGCGATTTGTCGCGGGACGGCTTTGATCTGGCGATCCGTAGCGAAGTGGCCAATGACGAACGACTGGTTGCCAAACCGTTACTGGCCTGGCAGGAAATGACCTGCGCCAGCCCGGCATATCTCGAGCGTTTCGGTGAACCGCTGACGCCGCAAGCATTGACCGAACATCGCTGTTTGCTCAACAGCCACTACAGCGGGCGTGAGGAATGGCTGTATCACCAGCAGCATGAATTGTTACGAGTGCGGGTGTCAGGACCGTTCGCCAGCAATCATTACAACTTGCTGAAGAAAGCCGCGCTCAGCGGCGCCGGTGTCGCACGATTGCCTTCCTACTTGCTGCAAGCGGAATTGGCTGACGGCAGATTGCGCTGGCTGCTGCGAGATTTTCAGACCCGACGCATGCCGATGTACCTGGTGCATCCGTATCAGGGCGGATTGCCGAAGCGCACGCAGGTGCTCGCAGACTATTTGATCGGCTGGTTCAAGCGCAGCGGCGAGGCGTTGGATCGACTTCAGCGCTGATCATATGAACATAAACCCCATGTAGGAGCTGCCGAAGGCTGCGATCTTTTGATTTTGTTTTTTTCAAAGCAAGATCAAAAGATCGCAGCCTTCGGCAGCTCCTACAGGTCGGCGTTCAGTTGGCGAAACGGCGGGCGATCAGGTGATCGATCGACACCTTGCCCGGGCCGGTCGCCATCAGATACAGCAACACCGCCGCCCAGGTGCCGTGAGTCGGATAGGCATCGGGGTACACAAACAGCTGAATGGTCAGCGTCATGCCCAACAACGCCAATGCCGAAAACCGTGTGGCGAAGCCGATCAGTATCAGCACCGGAAAAAAGTGTTCGGCGAACGCCGCCAGGTGCGCGGCGAGTTCCGGCGACAGCAGCGGCACGTGGTATTCGCTCTTGAACAACGGAATGGTCGAGTCGGCCAGCCGCGGCCAACCGAGTTGAAAGGTCCCGTCGATCAGGTCGATGGCCAAACCTTCAACCTTGGTTTGCCCTGACTTCCAGAACACCGCGGCTATCGAGAAACGGGCAATGAAGGCGATCAGGCTGTGAGGGATTTTTTCCAGCAGCGCGATGGCGCGGGTGATGAGGAGGAGGCTCATGGCGATTCCTTGTTGTTCAAGTGGGTGATCGCGTTGTGTGCGATCAGCAGGCCGAGGGTTTGGCCGAGATCGAATTCAGGGCTGTTTTCAACCGCTGCCAGAAGTGGTTGGCCATCGATCAGATGACGGATAAACACGCTGGCCCCGGGTTCGAGGGCAAACACTTCGACGTCTAGGCCATTGCGCAGAATCAGGGCATGTTGCCGACGATCGATCTCGATGCCCTCGAGCACAGCGTCCTGCTGATGTGCCGCCCAGATCGCAACCACGGCATAGGCGCAATCGAGCAAGTGCAGGGACGGATGAAACACCAGGCACAATTCACTCAAGGCTTGTGGGGAGGCTAACGCCGCAGTGATTTGTTCGTGCCGCACCGGCTCGGCGTCGGCGGCGTGATAGGCCCGCGTGCGCAAATGCTCGAGCCGCGCGACATCGGCCAGATAGGGCACGCTCGAGGCGGATTCGAATGTCTGGATGAAGGCTGCAAACGCTTCGCCATAGCGATTCATCAGCGGACTTTGCGGCGGCTGCTGTTGTACGAAAATGGCCGCCATGGCGCGGAAGAAATCCTCGCCGACCAATTGCGCAACCACCGGATAACTGTCGCTCAACGCATTGATCAGCGAACCCTGCACGTTATTGCGGTACACCGCGAAACGGCTCGCCGGATCGGCACCGTTGGCGCAGCACAGACCTTCGGGGCAGGGTGCCCGCGTGTCGATGAGCGCGGCAGCGAAATCACGTTGAACGCTCATGAGCGTGCTCCGGCATCCATTAAAAACGCCTCAGCTTGTTGCGCCTCCGCCAGTAGCACCTCGAACGCCGGCACGTGATTGTCGCGCTCGATCAATGTCGCCACCGGACCGATTCGTTGCAGCACTTTCCGGTACAAACGCCAGACGGCTTGATCGATCGGGGCACCGTGATCGTCGATCAGCAAGCGATCGCCAAGGCTGTCGCTATCCTCGGCAAACCCCGCCAGATGAATTTCACCCACCGCGTGTAATGGCAGCGCATCGAGATACGCCAGCGGATCCCGCTGATGGTTGACGCAAGAAACATAGACATTGTTGACGTCTAGCAACAAGCCGCAGCCGCTGCGGCGGATGACCTCGGCGATGAACTCCGCTTCATCGATGGTCGAACGCTGAAAACCCAGATAGGTCGCCGGATTCTCCAGCAACATGGGCCGTTTGAGCGTGCTCTGCACCTGATCGATATGCTCGCAGACGCGGTTCAATGTCGGCGTGTCATAGGCCAGCGGCAACAGGTCATTGAGAAACACCGGGCCATGGCTTGACCAGGCCAGGTGTTCGGAAAAGGATTGCGGTTGATAGCGCTGAATCAGTTCGGCGAGGCGTTTGAGATGCTGTTTATCCAACGGTCCTTCAGCGCCGATGGACAAGCCGACACCGTGCAGCGACAGCGGATACTGCTCGCGGATCAAACCGAGAAAATGATGAAACGGACCGCCGGCCACCATGTAGTTTTCGGCGTGGACTTCGAAGAAGCCAATGTCCGGTAGTGAGCCGAGCACGTCACGAAAGTGCCCGGTCTTGAGCCCCAGCCCGGCACGGGGCGGGAGCCCGAGAAGGGCTGCCTGAGTGCAGGAGGGGGCATGGTCATTGATTGTGAGCATGATCGTCACTCAGGCAGGCCAACGATCAGGACTTGGCTTTGAAGGCTTCCATCTGACCGAAACCGGTCGGCGAGGTTTTGCTTTCAGTGGTGGCGCAGGTGCCTTTCGGTACGAGCTTCCAGGCATTGGCCTGATAGTCCATTTTCGACGTGCCGGCACAGGTGGTGCCCGCGCCTGCTGCGCAATCGTTGTGACCTTTCATGGCCACGCCGAAGCATTTTTCCATGTCGGCGTCGGCAGCATGGACGGTCGATACAGCGGCCATGCTCAGGGCAGAACCGAGGGCCAGAACCAGGGCGGTGGCGGACAGGGTGCGGGTGGTAGCAGTCATGATGTTTCTCCAGTCTTGTTCAGGGTTTTTACAAGCGCGTTTGCGCTTGCTTGTCCCTCTAGAGAAACGAGGTGGCGTTGCGTTACAGCCCGCTCAAAATCTTTTTGGAAAAACGCAAAACCCTGTAGGAGTGAGCCTGCTCGCGATGGCGTCATGTCAGATACTGGTGATGTTGAATGACACAACGCCATCGCGAGCAGGCTCACTCCTACAAGGGCTTTTTGGAGAATCTGAAAATCGTGCAGGCACAAAAAAAACGGCCCGAAGGCCGTTTTTTGTTTAGCGAAACACATCAACCGCCGAGGTACGCCTCGCGTACTTTCGGGTCGGTCAGCAGCGCTTCACCGGTGCCTTGCATGACCACACGGCCGTTCTCCAGAACGTACGCCCGGTCAGCAATTTTCAGCGCCTGGTTGGCGTTCTGCTCAACCAGGAACACCGTCACACCGTCCTTGCGCAGCATTTCGATGATGTCGAAAATCTGCTGGATGATGATCGGTGCCAGGCCCAGCGACGGCTCGTCGAGCAGCAACAGCTTGGGCTTGCTCATCAACGCACGGCCGATGGCGAGCATTTGCTGTTCGCCGCCGGACATGGTGCCGCCGCGCTGGTTGAAGCGTTCTTTCAGGCGTGGGAAAAGTCCGAGAACCTTGTCCATCTGTTCCTGATAGTCGCCTTTGTCGGTGAAGAAGCCGCCCATGGACAGGTTTTCTTCAACGGTCAGACGGGCAAACACCCGACGACCTTCCGGCACCACCGCGATGCTTTTGCGCATGATCTGCGACGAGTCCTGGCCGACCAGCTCCTCACCCATGTAGCGGATGCTGCCGCTGTGCGCTTGCGGCGAACCGCAAAGTGTCATCAGCAGCGTCGACTTGCCGGCACCGTTGGCGCCGATCAGGGTCACGATCTCGCCCTGACGGACTTCGACGTTGACGCTGTGCAGGGCCTGGATCTTGCCGTAGAAGGTGGAAACGTTTTCGAACTGCAGCATTTACGCTTCCCCCAGGTAGGCTTTGATCACTTCAGGATTGTCGCGGATCTGTTCTGGCGTACCGTCGGCCAGAGGCGTGCCCTGGTTGATCACGACGATGTGGTCGGAAATGCTCATGACCAGTTTCATGTCGTGTTCGATCAGCAGCACGGTGACGTTGTGCTCTTCACGCAGCACGCTGATCAGCGCCTTGAGGTCTTCGGTTTCCTTCGGGTTCAGACCGGCAGCCGGTTCGTCGAGCATGAGGATCCGCGGACGGGTCATCATGCAGCGAGCGATTTCCAGACGCCGTTGCTGACCGTAAGCCAGGGTGCCGGCGGTACGGTTGGCGAACTCCTTCAGGTTGACCTTTTCCAGCCAGTACTCGGCAAACTCCATGGCCTCGCGCTCGCTTTTGCGGAACGCCGGGGTCTTGAACAGGCCGGCCAGGAAGTTGGTGTTCAGGTGACGGTGCTGGGCGATCAACAGGTTCTCGACCGCCGTCATGTCCTTGAACAGGCGCACGTTCTGGAACGTGCGCACCACGCCTTTGAGGGCGATCTTGTGGCCCGGCAGGCCTTGAATCGGCTCGCCGTCCAAAAGGATGCTACCGCCGGTGGGCTGATAGAAACCGGTCAGGCAGTTGAACACGGTGGTCTTGCCGGCGCCGTTGGGCCCGATCAGTGCAACCACCTGTTTCTCTTTGACGGTCAGGGCCACACCGTTGACCGCGAGCAAACCGCCGAAGCGCATGCTCAGGTTTTCGACTTTAAGGATCTCGCGGCTCATTTTCGCAACTCCATGTGTGGGCGTTGCATCGGCAGCAGACCTTGTGGACGCCAGATCATCATCAGCACCATCAGCGCACCGAACATCAACATCCGGTACTCGCTGAACTCACGCATCATTTCCGGCAACAGAATCATCACCACGGCAGCCAGGATCACACCCAACTGCGAGCCCATACCGCCCAGCACCACAATGGCGAGGATGATTGCCGACTCGATGAAGGTGAACGATTCCGGGGTCACCAGACCCTGACGGGCGGCGAAGAAGCTACCGGCGAAACCGGCGAATGCAGCGCCGAGGGTGAACGCGGACAACTTGATGATCGTTGGATTCAGACCCAGCGCACGGCAGGCAATTTCGTCTTCACGCAACGCTTCCCACGCACGGCCGATCGGCATGCGCAGCAAACGGTTGATGACGAACAGCGCCGCCAGCGCCAGCACCAGGGCAACGAGGTAGAGGAAGATCACCTTGTTGATCGAGTTGTATTGCAGGCCGAAATACTCGTGGAAGGTTTGCATGCCTTCCGCGGCTTTACGTTCGAAGGTCAGACCGAAGAACGTCGGTTTCTCGATGTTGCTGATGCCGTTCGGACCGCCAGTGATGTCGGTCAGGTTACGCAGGAACAGACGGATGATCTCGCCGAAGCCGAGGGTCACGATCGCCAGATAGTCGCCGCGCAAACGCAGCACCGGGAAGCCCAGCAGGAAGCCGAACGTCGCGGCCATCAGGCCGGCAATCGGCAGGCAGATCCAGAAGCTCAGGCCGTAGTAGTGCGACAGCAGCGCGTAGCTGTAGGCGCCGACGGCATAGAAGCCGACGTAACCGAGGTCGAGCAGACCGGCCAGACCGACGACGATGTTCAGGCCGAGGCCAAGCATCACGTAGATCAGGATCAGCGTTGCGATATCCACCGCCCCACGCGAGCCGAAGAACGGCCACACCAGTGCCAGCAGGATCAGCGCAATGATGAAATAGCGCTGGGTGGTTGGCAGAGTGAGGAAGTTGCTCGCTTTGGCCGGAATCAGCGGCAGGCCCGGCGATGAGCGCCAGGCCTTGCTGATCTGCTGGTTGAACAGCACGCGCAGGAACATCAGCACCGAACAGATGGCGATGGTCGCCAGCACGGTCGGGCTGGTGTTGTGCACTTCCAGGTTGATGCCGACGATGGTCAGTTTCAGACCGAGTACCGGGTAGGCCACGGCCCACACCAGCAAAGCGCTGAACAGCGCCTGTTTAAGATTCCTAGTCATACTTTCTCAACCTCCGGACGGCCCAGAATGCCGGTCGGACGGAACAACAACACCAGAACCAACAAGCCGAAAGCCACGACGTCCTTGTATTGGTCACCGAAGATATCGGCGCCAAACGCTTCCGCCACCCCCAGCACCAACCCGCCGAGCATGGCGCCGGGGATGCTGCCGATACCGCCAAGTACCGCTGCGGTGAAGGCTTTGAGGCCGACGAGGAAACCGGCGTTCGGGTTGATCACCCCGTATTGCATGCTCAGCAGCACAGCCGCAACGGCTGCCAGCGCGGCACCAATGACGAAGGTCAGGGCGATGATGTTGTTGGTGTTGATGCCGAGCAGGTTGGCCATCTTGATGTCTTCGGCGCAGGCGCGGCAGGCGCGACCCAAGCGAGAGCGGGAGATGAACAGCGTCAGGCCGAGCATGGCGATCAGGGTCACCACGAACACCACGATTTGCATGTAGGAAATCAGCACTTCTTGTGCGCCACCTGGGCCGAAGGCAATGTTGCCCGGAATCAGGTTGGGGATAGCTTTGTCCTTGGAGTCTTGCGCCAGCAGAACCGTGTTCTGCAGGAAGATCGACATACCGATCGCGGAAATCAGCGGGATCAGACGGTTGCTGCCGCGCAGGGGGCGGTAGGCAATGCGTTCGATGCTGTAACCGTAGGAACTGGTGACGACGATGCTGGCGATGAACGCCGCCGTCATCAACAGCGGGACACTGTCGAGTCCCATCATGGTCAACCCGGCGATGGCGATGAACGCCACGTAAGAGCCGATCATGTACACCTCGCCGTGGGCGAAGTTGATCATTCCAATGATGCCGTAGACCATCGTGTAGCCGATGGCGATCAAGGCATACATGCTGCCAACGTTCAGGCCGTTAACCAGCTGTTGGAAGAAGTGATAGATGTCAGGCATTACAGCGCTCCTAAAAACCTGATACGCATTTCACTGGTGGAGTCATTTTCCCGCCCGGCCCCGTGGATCTTTATCCACTTCGAATCCGGGTTTTGCCAGCGAACCGCTGATGACGGTTTTGAGATTTTCAGGTGGGGAGACTGGCGGATCACGCCAGCGCGGCCCAATACATTCGTAAAACAAAGCCCACGGCACGCCGTGGGCTTTATTGGCAGTCAGTCAGGCAGCGCCTTACTGAGGCGATACTTCAGTTTTAGGTTTGCCGTTGTGCCACTCGTAGACCACGAATTTGAAGTCTTTGAGGTCGCCCTTGGCGTCGAAGCTCAGGTCGCCAGTCGGGGTCTTGAAGGTCCCGGCGTGGATGGCTTCAGCCACTTTGGTCGCGTCTTCGGACTTGGCTGCCTTGATGCCTTCGGCAATTACAGTCACCGCCGAGTAGGAAGGGAACACGAACGGACCGCTCGGATCTTCCTTCTTGGCTTTGAATGCATCAGCCAGAGCAACGTTGGCCGGATCCTGGTCGAAGGATTTTGGCAGGGTCACCAGCAGACCTTCGGACGCATCCTTGGCGATCTGGGTGATGGAATCGTTACCCACGCCTTCCGGACCCATGAACTTGGCTTTCAGGCCTTTTTCCTGGGCTTGGCGCAGGATCAGACCCAGCTCCGGGTGGTAGCCGCCGTAGTAAACGAAGTCGACGTTGGCTTGCTTGAGCTTGGCGATGATCGCCGAGAAGTCTTTGTCGCCGGCGTTGACGCCTTCGAACACGGCCACCTTGGTGCCTTTCTTCTCGAGGGTCGATTTGACCGCGGTGGCGATGCCTTCACCGTACTGTTGCTTGTCGTGCAGGACGCCGACAATTTTCGGTTTCACGTGGTCGGCAATGTAGTTACCGGCGGCAGGGCCCTGGGCGCTGTCCAGACCGATGGTACGGAAGACCATTTTGTAACCACGGGCGGTGATGTCCGGGCTGGTGGCAGCCGGGGTGATCATGATCACGCCTTCGTCTTCGTAGATGTCCGAAGCCGGTTGAGTGGAGCTGGAGCACAGGTGACCGACGACGAACTTGACGCCGTCGTTGACGACCTTGTTCGCGACCGCTACCGCTTGTTTTGGATCGCAGGCATCGTCGTATTCAACGGCTTCGAGTTTCTTGCCGTCGACGCCGCCCTTGGCGTTGATTTGCTCGATGGCCATTTTCGCGCCACTGAACTGCATGTCGCCGTACTGGGCTACTGGACCGGTTTTAGGGCCGGCGATACCGATTTTGATGGTGTCAGCTGCGAACGAATGGCTGGCAACCCCGGCCAGAACCATAGCGGCAAACAGTTTGGAAATCTGCTTAGTAGCCTTAGTCATAGTGCTCCACTCTTACTGTTGTAATTTTTTTGAGTTCTGGCGCCGTAGCAGCAGAACCGGGTCAGATATCTTTGCGATACCCTCCGGAAATGCCCCCGGCAACTGTACCGGTACAGTGTAGAGCGCCGGTTGTCAGCCTGGGAAGCGGGCGCCGAGGGGCAAAACTTGGGGGTGTCGCATTTTTGAATGAAAAAGACAGAATTGCGGCGGGGCGTTCGTGGGCATATAGCCCAATCAGCAGCATTCCCTGGCGTTCCTGCTCTTTTCGTTCGGTGCAGCCTTTTGCAACCGGGTTTTGCTGGCGGACCACCAACGTTATTATTCGCGTCGATTTCTTTTCCGGACAGCACCCATGAATCAAGAACCTAGCACCCTCTATGCCAAGCTGCTTGGTGAAACCGCATCGATTACCTGGAAAGAGTTGGAGCCGTTCTTCGCCAAGGGTGCCCTGTTGTGGGTCGACCCTGCGCTGGATTTGATCGCCGCCGCCGAGGCCGTGGCCTCGGATGATGGCGAGAAAGTGGCTGCCTGGCTGGCCGAAGACAAACTCGCCAAGCTGTCTGAAACGCGGGCGCTGGATCTTTTCGAGCGCGATCCCGAGATGTGGGCAGTGGTAGTTCGGCCGTGGATTCTGGTCCAGGAAAGGGCGGTCGCTACTGGCGTCGCACCTTGATGGTGCGTCCGGTCATCGGCGAAAAGTGTGTAGCGGAGTAGCGTGATGGCACGTTGCCGTAGAGAAACACCACAAGCGCGGGTGGGCTCACGGTGACGTAAACGTAACGGGAACAGTTTAGTAAGCAGCCTAACGGCTGCTTAATTGTTTCTGGATGTTGGATTCGAGATTTCTTTCGTCTGAAAAGGCCATCGCGAGCAGGCTCACTCCTACAGGGGAACGCATTCCAATTGTAGGAGTGAGCCTGCTCGCGATTGCCGCGACTCGATCCTGGATCAGACCGAGAACGACTTGCCGGTATGGTTATTGAGGGAAATAACCTTGGTCTTGCCAATCCGGTGACGGTAAATCTCGCGCAGGTATTTGATCGACTTCTTCACGCAATCGCGCGACAAACGAATGTCATTGATCGAGACAAACTTCTCTTTGTCGTTGATCAGCTCGCGGTACTTCTTCTCGTACATCGGTTTGATCGCGTACCAGTTGGTATCGAGGATCTTCGCCGGGTTTTCGAACTCGTTGAGCAGGTCGTCGATGCGGTCTTCGTCGAACTCTTCATTAATGATGAAATCGAGGATCGAGTTGTCCAGGGTCTCGTCGAAACGGTACGGGTTCTTCGCGAAGCAGCGTTTGATGAACGCGACGATCAGGGTCAGGAAGTCATCCGAGAGGCACGGGCTCTTCGCGATCAATGTGGTCAGCGACAGGTTGGCCGAGGCGCCGATTACCAGTGCGTAACGCTTGAGCGTGGTATTCGGGAACAGGCTGTTCAGGTGAGTCTTCAACCGGTTCAGGTCCATGTACGACAGCTTGTAGTCTTTCGGCAGCGAGACGATCGAGACCACCGATGAGCAGTTCTTGAAGAAGTGCAGGTCGTGCAGCGCCGCAGCGTCGTAGCCGGAATTCTTGTACTGCTCAAGCGACGCGCGATAACGCTTGGACTCGATTGGCAACAGGCTGATGCCTTCAATCGCCTGGGTCACTTTGTTGAAGTGCGGCAGGTCGATCGAACGGAAGAACAGGTCGTCGATGTTCAGGCGCTGCGGCTCTTTGTCGAACACCTTGAATTTGTCGCTGCTCGGCGGCGGCGTTTCCGGCACCACCGATTCGGCGTAGGCAATCGCCACCGGGCCGGCCAGGCTCATGAACAGGTCGTTGGCGTCGAGGCGAATGGTTTCGCCAATGTCGATACCGGCACGGCGGAAGTAGTTCTGGTCGTAGTCCGTGGTGACAGCCTGCGCCGTCAGAATGTTGAAGATCTGCTGCGAGATGTACTGGTTGGCGTGCTTTTCCATGGCATTGACATCAATGTTCTGGATGTTGCCGTCGTCGCTTTCTTCGGCGTAACGCATGATGTCGTTGGAGATCAACATCATCGCGTTCCAAGGGCGGATACGGCCCATGACGCTGGCTTCGCTGCTGTCTTCGTTGGCGAAGTTGTAGGAGAAATCCCATTCTTCCGAAAGATATTTGCACAGCAGGCGACCGGCGTTGATGTGCAGCGCCTCGGACATTTCGCTGCGGTGATCGGAGATGTTCGGCAGCACGCAGATGCCGCTGGTGAAGATCGGTTCGAACACGAACGAATGCCCGCTCTTGCCGTCATGCTCGTCCATCGGCTTGGTGTCGAACGTCTTGTTCATGTACGAGTGCTGCTGGGCCAGGCCGAACTCCGAGGCCATGCCGGAACCGGTACCGCCGCCAGCACTGAAGATCGAGAAATACAGGCGCGACTGGTTGGCCTTGATGCCGCAGCTGTCGATCAGGTACGAGTGGATCATTTTCCAGTCTGGGCTGGAGAAGCGCTGAGTGTCCTTGTTGAGGATGATCTTCGCCAGGTACTGGCCGAGGATCGGCGCGTTACCGGCGCCACCGGCGTGGACTTCGGACAAGTCCATGATCTTCATTTTGCTGTAGTCGCGCAGGAAGCCGCTTTTCTCGCCTTTGCGCGAGAAACGGATGCGCCCGGCGATGTCCTTGTCGAGGTCGCCGAGCATCACCAGTGGTTCGACCAGAAACACCGGTTTGGTCGATTTGTTTGGGCCGATGCGCAGGTTGTTCTTGATCCACTGCGCCGGGCTGTAGCCCTTGTCGGCCAGGCGGCGATCCGCCGCGCGATCTTCGTTATTGAATTCGTTGAGGTAGAACTTGCGCGCGTTGTACACCAGCTCCGCGACGTCGAGGGCGATGTTCGAGCCGCAGCGACCGAGGCCGATCAGGCACACCGAAGGGAATTCCTGGTCGTTGTGCTGTTCGTTGTCGCCTTCCAAGTGCGGCGGACGCGGGAACACCAGATCACGCAGGCCGTCGAGGTTGTCGAGGATGCGGTCGGTATTGGTTTCGGTGAAGTACAGGTATTGCTGAGTCGACAGCGGGCGCGACGGGACCAATGGCTTCGACGATGACGGGCTGTTGGCGGCAGGGCTCAAAGTCAGATCGGCTACCGCAGTGGCGGGATTGTTTTTAGAATTCATTGTGCGCCATATACCTGGACTGGGTTGGCTCGCGGGCCAGTTGCCTGCGAACCTCACGGAATAAGATCTCGCGTCTTTTAATTGCGCGAATTGAGCCCGAGCATCAGGGTTTTGGCCTGACTGTCGCTGGGGGGAATCCTTTCCTGATCGTTGATGAATCGGCCATTATTCGGCGATCTTTAATCGAAAAGAGGCAAAATGATGTCAACGCTACCTTCGTTGGGGTTCGCCGGAATCGGTCTGATGGGCCTGCCCATGTGCCGGCGTCTGATGGCGGCGGGTTACCCGCTGACCGTGTGGAATCGCAACCCGGCCAAGTGCGCGCCACTGGTCGAGGCCGGTGCCCGCCAAGTGGCGACCTCCGCTGAATTGTGCGAGCACGCCGACGTGGTAATGCTGTGTCTGGCCGATACGGCGGTGGTTCGCGAGGTGGTGTTTGGCGCTGGCGGTATCGCCGAAGGCGCGAAAAACGGCCAGTTGCTGGTGGATTTTTCCAGCCTTGAACCGACGGCCACTCGCGAGATGGCGGCGGCGCTGGCGGATAAAACCGGGATGAGCTGGCTGGACTCACCCGTGTCGGGCGGCGTGGTCGGCGCCGAAGCCGGTAGCCTGGCGATCATGGTCGGTGGTGAAGCGGCAGATCTTGAACGCGTGCGCCCGGTGCTGCTCAACCTCGGTCAACGGGTCACGCACATGGGTGGCATAGGCGCGGGCCAGGTGACCAAGGCCTGCAACCAGATGATCGTTGCCTGCAATGCGCTGGTGATTGCCGAAGTGGTGGCACTGGCCGAACAGGCTGGCGTCGATGCCAGCCTGATCGCCGAAGCCCTGGCCGGCGGTTTCGCCGATTCAAAACCGTTGCAAATTCTTGCGCCGCAAATGGCCGAAAGCCGTTTCGAACCGATCAAGTGGCACGTGCGCACCTTGCTCAAGGATCTCGATACGGCAGTGAAGTTTTCCCGCGAACAAGGCTCGGCGACGCCGATCAGCGGATTGGCCGCACAACTGATGCGCCTGCATGGGGCGCAAGGCTATTTGGCGCAGGATCCAGCGACACTGGTGCAAATGTACCGCGCGCCAGAATCAACGGATTGACCGCGTGTGAATGCTCGCGCTGATTGATTTCTTCCAGCACCGGGCGCAGCTCGTCCAGCGGTACCGGGCGGCTGAGCAGGTAACCCTGAATAAAGTCGCAGCCCGAGCGTTCAAGGAATTCGTACTGCTCCAGGCTTTCCACGCCTTCGGTCACCACTTGCAAATGCAGGGTGTGCGCCATGACGATGATCGCCTGGACAATCTCCATGTCGGCCGTGGCCGTGGGAATGTCGAGGATGAACGAGCGGTCGATCTTCAAGGTGTTGAGCGGCAGGCGCTTGAGGTAGGCCAGTGAGGAATAGCCGGTGCCGAAGTCGTCGATCGACAACGACACCCCGAGCGCACGGATCTGCCGTAGCAGCACCAGGGTGTTGGCGATGTTGCCCATCAACGCGTTTTCGGTGACTTCCAGTTCCAGGCGTTCCGGTGCGACCCCGGCAGTGCGCAAGGCACTTTCGATTTCCGTGGCCAGTTCTTCCCGTGCGAGATTGAGCGGCGAGCAGTTCCAGGCAATTTTCAGTTCTTCGCAGCCATGCCGCGACAATTCACCGAGATCCTTGCATGCGCGGCGCAGCACCCAGTTGTCCAGTTCGGCGATCAGGCCATTGTTTTCGGCGATGGTGATAAAGCGATCCGGGGTCAGCAAACCGTGCAGAGGATGTTGCCAGCGGATCAGCGCTTCGAGTTTGGTGACACGGCCGGTTTTCAGTTCGAAGATCGGTTGGTAATAGAGCGTCAGACCGTTTTCCTCGCGCAGGGCGTGGCGCAGTTCTTCTTCCAGTTGCAGCTCGAAGCTGGCGCGGGTCTTAAGGTTGGAACTGAAAAAGTGCAGGCCATTACGTCCCGCGCCTTTGGATTGATACAACGCCAGATCGGCGTGCTTGAGCAGTTCTTCGCAGGTGCTGCCATCTTCCGGAAACAGACTGATGCCGATGCTGGTGGTCATCACCATGCGACGTCCGGCCAACTCGATCGGCTCTTTCATCTTGAGCATGATGCGCTGCGCCATATTGCGGGCTTCTTCGCGCTCACGCAGGTTAATGAGGATGCAGAATTCGTCGCCGCCGAAGCGCGCGACCACGTCTTCATGGCTGCGCACCGAGCCTTTGATGTGCTGGGCGATGACCTTGAGCAACTCGTCACCGGCATCATGGCCGAGGCTGTCGTTGATCCGCTTGAAGTGGTCGATGTCGAGAAACATCACCGCGAGCATGCCGCCTTCGCTGGTTTTCTGGCTGAGTTTCTCGGCGAAGATCTGGTTGAAACCACGACGGTTGATCAGGTTGGTCAGGGCGTCGTAGTTGGCCACTTGTTGCAGTGACATGCGCGCCTGATCGAGTTGACTGAGCAAGGCGTTGAGCCGGCGCAGATCCTCTTCTTTGTTTTGCAGTTTCTTGTCGGCCAGCCCTGCACTGATCGCACTGCCAAGGATCAGCAGGATGATCAGCGCCACGGTCAGGCCCAGTTGCAGATGCCCGTTATCGCCGCCGCTCGCTGTCAGGTCTCCTTCGGGAAGAACCAGATCCAGCGCAGCCATGCCGGTGAAATGCATGCTGATGATGCCGGCGCCGAGAATCAGTGCAGCGCTGTACTTGAGCAACTGATGCGCCACGCCGCTGCCTTCGCTCAGATAGCGGGCCACCCACAGCGCGGCGAAACTGGCGCCGATGGCGATCGCCACAGACAGCGCGAACAGTACTGGCTGATAGTAGGCGGTGGCGCTCGACTTCATCGCCGCCATGCCAACGTAATGCATGCCGGCGATGCCCAGGCCGATGACAAACGCGGTTTTCAAGCAATGCAATGCACTCGGCTGCGCTTCGCTAAGGGTTTGCATGGCCAGCCAAGAGGCGAGCAGGGCGATCAGCAACGAGAAAAGGGTGATGCCAAGGTCGTACTGAATGTCGATGGGTGTCTGGAAAGCCAGCATGCCGATGAAATGCATGGCCCAGATGCCGCCGGCCAGGCAGGTCGCGCCGATCCAGCGCCAGATCCGCCGCGACCCCGGATCTTCGGCATTTACAACGCGCTCAGCCATATCCAGAGTAGCGAAACTGGCTGCGCAGGCGACCAGATACGCAACCATCACCAGGAGAGGGTTGTGACTGCAATCGAGGATGACCTGCCCGCTCTCCGGCAGCTCGGTAACAAACTGCAAACCAAGCCACTCCATAGCATGCCCCGTCTCTGAAGTCGTCCTGACTGCGCGGTGAACGCAGGCGAATGACAGGAGTATAGAGGCGGTTTTTGGCCTGGAAGGGGTAGTGGCACATTGGCGCTAATGATTTCGGCATTAGCGTCATAGCGATTGGCGCTAAAGGCTCAAGCGATCTGTTCGAAAGGGATTTGCGCCCAGTCCGGTTGCAGCGGCGGCAAACCGAAACGCGCTCGGGCCTTGTCGCAGTCGACATTCTGTTCGCCGTTTTCCCATGACGATTCGAATTCGCGGCAGGGGCTGGAGCGCAATTCATAAATCGAGCACTTCACCTCGCTGCCGACTTCGCCGACCAACGCCGTGCAGCGCGGCGATTTGCAGTCGGTGCCATTCATTGCCACCCGGCTGGGACTGATCTGTGTGACCAGTTCATCGGGCACCGTGCCGCCGGAAGATGAACACTCACCCCAAAAGAAAGACACGCGAAAATGGGAACAGCAGGCACCGCAATTCAGACACGGACTGACTTCAGACATGGGCGAGGGTATCAAAGGGATTGATCGGGAGATCCGGACGGATCCGGCGGCCATTCTAGGCTTTGCCGCAGACTTGGGAAGGGGGGCGCGAAACTATTTTTTTGTGGCAAGGTTTTGCCGCAAAAGCCCCGGTTTTCGGGGGATTGCAGGCTTATCAAGGGCTTACGTTTCGTTACAGTGCCATGGTCCGATATCAGGCAGACGAATGATCACAGACAGCCCCGTCCTGGCTGACTAGATTGCAGGTTCCGGGCTCGGATGCGTTGGCAGTGAAGCCCTATAACAATAAAGAGACGGACCCATGCAGAACTCGACCCAAGCGGCGAATGCCTGGCGCATTCTGTTCCTGCTGTTCCTCGCCAACCTGTTCAACTTCTTCGACCGCACCATTCCGGCGATCATCATCGAGCCGATCCGCATGGAATGGCACCTCAGCGACTTCCAACTGGGGATCGTCGGCACCGCCTTCACCATTGTTTACGCGATTGCCGGCCTGCCGCTGGGGCGGATGGCTGACACCGGCTCGCGCAGCAAACTGATGGGCTGGGGCCTGGCGACGTGGAGTGCGCTGACGGCGGTCAACGGTCTGGTCGGCAGTTTCTGGAGTTTTCTGATCGTGCGCATGGGCATCGGCATCGGCGAGGCCAGTTATGCGCCGGCGGCCAATTCGCTGATTGGCGATCTGTTTCCGGCCCATCGTCGGGCGCGGGCCATGGGCATTTTCATGCTCGGTCTGCCGTTGGGCTTGTTGCTGGCGTTCTTCACCATTGGCTGGATGGTGAAGGCGTTTGACAGCTGGCGTGCGCCGTTCTTTATTGCGGCAGTGCCGGGGCTGATCCTCGCGATCTTCATGTTCTTTATTAAAGAGCCCAAGCGCGGCGCAGCGGAGACCGTGCAGGTTTCGCAAGAGAAAGTCGACAGGCCGATCCGGCGGATTCTCGCGGTACCGACTTTTCTCTGGCTGGTGCTGGCCGGGTTGTGCTTCAACTTCGCAACGTATGCCTGCAACTCGTTTCTGGTGCCGATGCTGCAACGCTATTTCCTCATGCCGTTGCAGGAAGCGGCGGTGGCTACCGGGATGATCGTCGGCGTCACCGGGCTGGTCGGGTTGACGCTGGGCGGCTGGATTGCCGACAAGATTCACCAGCGTGTGGCCAATGGGCGGCTGTTGTTTGCGGCGTTCAGCCTGATTATCTCGACGTTGTGCACGGCCTGGGCGCTGCATGCCGGGCGTATCGAAATTGGTGTGTTTGTCGCGGTGTTCAGTGTTGGTTGGCTGTTTGCCTACAACTTTTACACCTGTGTTTATACGGCGATTCAGGACGTGGTCGAACCGCGTTTGCGGGCGACGGCGATGGCGTTGTTCTTTGCCGGGTTGTATCTGCTCGGCGGTGGTTTGGGGCCGGTGGTGGTCGGCGGCTTGTCCGATCACTTTGCGCATACTGCGATGGCGGCGGCGGGGGCTGAGCAGATGACCGAGGCGTTCAAGGCAGTCGGGCTGCATGATGCGATGTACCTGATTCCGGTGGCGCTGTTTCTGACCATGGTCTTTCTGTTTCTGGCGGCGCGGTGTTTTGTGCGCGATGCACAGCGGATGAAGGAGGGGTTGGTTGCGGTGGTTGAGCCAGAAGTGGCTGCGGCGACGGCTTAAGATCAAAAGATCGCAGCCTTCGGCAGCTCCTACATAGGAGTACGGTTCCTGTAGGAGCTGCCGAAGGCTGCGATCTTTGCTTTTGCTTTGAATAAAAAAGGCGCGCATCACTGCGGGCCTTGTTGTTTTCAGCGCTGGAGCGGGGCGGTCTAGCCCGCCACCAATACCCGAATCGCTTCCAGACGCAACGCCGCTTTATCCAGCATCGCCAGACCCTGCTCACGCTGTTCACGCAACGCCACCAGTTCGCTGTCGCGCACAGTCGGGTTGACCGCTTGCAACGCGGTCAGGCGCGCCAGTTCTTCGTCGGTGTCGGCCGCCAGACGGCGACGGGCCTCGGCCACGCGCTCGGCGTGACGTGGGGCGATCTTGTCTTCACCGGCGTTGATCCGTGGCGTCAACTGATCGCGCTGGGCCTGGATGAACTTGTTGGCGCTGGCGCGTGGCACGCTTTCCAGCTGATCGTTCAGCGTTTCAAACGAGACGCGAGCCGACAGGTCGTTGCCGTTGGCATCGAGCAGGCAGCGCAGCGCGGCCGGCGGCAGGTATCGGCCCAGTTGCAGCGAACGCGGCGCTACCACTTCGCTGACATACAGCAGTTCCAGCAGCACAGTGCCCGGCTTCAACGCCTTGTTCTTGATCAGCGCGACGGCGGTGTTGCCCATCGAACCGGACAGCACCAGGTCCATACCGCCCTGCACCATCGGGTGTTCCCAGGTGATGAACTGCATGTCCTCGCGCGATAGCGCCTGGTTGCGGTCGTAGGTGATGGTCACGCCTTCGTCGTCGCCCAGCGGGAAACTGGCATCGAGCATCTTCTCGCTCGGCTTGAGGATCAGGGCGTTTTCCGAATGGTCTTCGCTGTCGATGCCGAACGCGTCGAACAGGGTTTCCATGTAGATCGGCAGGGCGAACTGATCGTCTTGCTCAAGGATGTCCTCGACCAGCGCTTCACCTTCGCCAGCACCACCGGAGTTGAGCTCCAGCAGACGGTCGCGACCGGTGTGCAGTTCGGCTTCCAGACGCTCACGCTCGCTGCGTGCTTCGTCGATCAGCGCTTGCCACTCGCTGTCGTCGGCTTCTTCGAGCAACGGCAACAGGCGCGGGCCGAACTGATGCTGCAAGGCGTTGCCGGTCGGGCAGGTGTTGAGGAACGCGTTCAGCGCTTCGTGATACCACTGGAACAGGCGCTCTTGCGGGCTGGTTTCCAGGTACGGCACGTGCAGTTCGATGATGTGTTTCTGGCCGATCCGGTCGAGACGACCGATACGCTGCTCGAGCAGGTCCGGGTGCGACGGCAGATCGAACAGCACCAGGTGGTGAGCGAACTGGAAGTTACGGCCTTCACTGCCGATTTCCGAACAGATCAGCACTTGCGCGCCAAACTCTTCATCCGCGAAGTAGGCGGCGGCGCGGTCACGTTCAAGGATGTTCATGCCTTCGTGGAACACCGTGGCCGGGATGCCGGAACGCACGCGCAGGGCGTCTTCTAGATCCATCGCGGTTTCGGCGTGGGCGCAGATCACCAGCACTTTGGTGCGCTTGAGCATTTTCAGCTGATCGATCAGCCATTCGACACGCGGGTCGAATTTCCACCAGCGCTCTTCTTCGCTGGCGTCTGGCTGCGCCTGGAAGCTGACTTCCGGGTACAACTCGGCGTGTTCGCCCAGCGGCAGCTCGAGGTATTCGTCCGGGCACGGCAGCGGGTACGGGTGCAGTTTGCGCTCCGGGAAACCCTGCACGGCGGCGCGGGTGTTACGGAACAGCACGCGGCCAGTGCCATGGCGGTCAAGCAGTTCACGCACGAGGCGCGCGCTGGCTTCGGTGTCGCCGTCGTTGACCGCGGTCAGCAAGGCTTCGCCTTCGTTGCCGAGGAAACCCTGAATGGTTTTGTGCGCTTTGGCCGAGAGACGGCCCTTGTCGAGCAGTTCCTGAACGGCTTCGGCCACCGGGCGATAGTTGTCGCTCTCGGCGCGGAACGCCGCCAGGTCGTGGAATCGGTTCGGGTCGAGCAGGCGCAGACGGGCGAAGTGGCTGTCCTGGCCGAGTTGTTCCGGGGTGGCGGTAAGCAGCAGCACGCCCGGGATGACTTCGGCGAGTTGCTCGACCAGCGAGTATTCGGCGCTGGCTTTTTCTTCGTGCCAGACCAGGTGGTGCGCCTCGTCGACCACCAGCAGATCCCAGCCGGCGGCGAACAGTGCGTCTTGCGCCTTCTCGTCGTCGACCAGCCATTCCAGGGCCACCAGTGCAAGCTGGGTGTCTTCGAACGGGTTGGCGGCATCGCTTTCGATGAAGCGTTCTTCGTCGAACAGCGCGACCTGCAGGTTGAAGCGGCGGCGCATCTCCACCAGCCACTGGTGCTGAAGGTTTTCCGGGACGAGGATCAGCACGCGGTTGGCGCGGCCCGAGAGCAGTTGGCGATGGATCACCAGACCGGCTTCGATGGTTTTACCCAGACCCACTTCGTCCGCCAGCAATACGCGCGGCGCAATGCGGTCGGCAACTTCACGGGCGATGTGCAATTGGTGCGCGATCGGTTGCGCACGCACGCCACCCAGGCCCCAGAGCGAGGATTGCAACTGGCGACTGGTGTGTTCGAGGGTGTTGTAACGCAGCGAGAACCACGCCAGCGGGTCGATCTGCCCGGCGAACAGACGGTCGCTGGCCAGACGGAACTGGATGAAGTTCGACAGCTGGGTTTCCGGCAGGGTGACGGCTTCGTTCTGCCCGTTGAGACCGTGATAGACCATCAGCCCGTCGACGTCGTCGACTTGCTGCACGGTCATCTTCCAGCCTTCGAAGTGGGTGATGCTGTCGCCCGGCGAGAATCGCACGCGGGTCAGGGGCGCATTCCGTAGCGCGTACTGGCGGGTTTCGCCAGTGGCCGGGTAAAGCACGGTCAACAAGCGGCCGTCCTGTGCCAGAACGGTGCCTAAACCAAGCTCTGCTTCGCTGTCACTGATCCAGCGTTGCCCCGGTTGATACTGCTGCGCCATGCTGCCTGACTCCCACCTTGAAAAAGCGGGCTATCTTAACGGAATGAGGGCTTCAGGGCCAAAGATTACTGGGTAGCAGCTGCCGAAGGCTGCGATCTTTTGATCTTTGAGAACCCTTGAGGTTTGAGCTGTCTGATAAAGATCGCAGCCTTCGGCAGCTCCTACACGTGCCAAGTGCGTCACAGATTTGCGACGGATGGCTCAAGGCGCCTTTGCCGCAGCCGATAGCCTGCTGACAGGAGACCCCATATATGTTGCCACCGATGCTCCCCCTGAGCGCTGTGCCGATCACTTCCCAGCAGGATCCGATCCGCCAGCGGCCGGACATTCCTCCGGTGGTGCCGGTGCAGGAAAGCTCCAACGAAAGCACAATCGATCTGCAAAAGCGCGATCCCGAAGAGGATCGATTGCTGGCGCGCGAAGAACAGCGCCGCCAGCAGGAGCGTGATCGCCGCCGCCGCGAGGCTGACGAAGACCCGGAAGAGCATCTGGCCGTGCCGGGCACCGAACTCAACGCCGACAACACCGTGCCGGTGGTGCCGCTGATGGAAGATCAGCCGCGTCAGGGCTTGTGGGTCGATATCGAGATCTGATCTTCGGCTGGTCAGCGCTGGTGTGACGTTGCATTATTGGCGCAGTCCTGCCGGTGATGTGGCAGTTGTGATTCTTTCAAGTGATGTACTGACGCCATGAGCCAAGACGACAAACTGATTGACCTCGGCACTGAGCGCGCCAAGCGCGTGCACGATATTAAAGAGAAGCGCCTGAACGAAGTGCGCCAGGCGTTCGAGCAGGCGATGCCGTTGGGGAAAACCAAGAAAAAGTCGAAAAACAAGCCGAAAAAGCGTTGATCTGCCCCTGCATCCGTTGATGCAGGTCATTTAATTCCCCTCCTTTATCTCCCTTCCTTGCTGGTATTGATCCCGGTCAATTTGTGCGCCTGTGTGTTTGGTAACTTAGTTCCATCGCAGCAGAGCAGGGGCCAGGAGGCCAGTCATGTTTTTCGATAACGTGGTGTTTGCCGGGGTCCTGACTGTAGGGCTGATGGTTCTGTTTTTTGCAGGGTTTGGATTTTTTATCTGGAAGGATGCGAATAAGCGCAAGAAGTGATTCTTCTGGATTGATGAGCACGCAAGGCATTTTGGGGCGACTTCGGTTGCCCCTTTTTTTTGTGTCTTGGCGGCCTTTGGGCCGACCATGTTGTGGGTGTTTGGTGTGT
Organism: Pseudomonas sp. MC6; assembly: GCF_054790575.1. NCBI lineage: Bacteria > Pseudomonadati > Pseudomonadota > Gammaproteobacteria > Pseudomonadales > Pseudomonadaceae > Pseudomonas > Pseudomonas sp. MC6. Next base: position 3,589,155 of record NZ_CP186504.1, on the reverse strand, counting down.
ATATCCGTTTTTTCGGTAACGGCGGGTTAGGGTTTCGCCCTTACGGCGACTCACTTTTTTACAAGCGCCTAAAAAAGTAAGCAAAAAACGCTTGCTCCTGCGTGCGGCCCGCTCGCTGGGGCTCGGGGTTCCTTCGCTGCGGGGTCGATCCGGGCGCAGCGCCTACGGTTTGCTTCGCTGCACCTCCTCTCGCTGTGTTTGGCTGCGCCAAACGGTCGCTGCGCTCCCACGCCCGGATCAATCCCTCCACTCAGCCTTCCGACGTCGCCTTACAGATCAAAAGCCGCAGCCGAGCTAACGCTCATCCTGTTGAGTGGTGAAGAGCGGGTGTTCGGCTTTGGTTCGGTGTTGGATTCGCCCCTCACCCCAGCCCTCTCCCGAGGGAGAGGGAGCCGATTTTTTGACCTTTCAGAATCTGAGTTCAATGCGATATCGCATGTCGGCGTACCTCCCCCCTCACCCTAGCCCTCTCCCTCTGGGAGAGGGCTAGGGTGAGGGGGCTTTTGATCTGTTTCACAATCTGAGTTCGACTCGGTATTTCACGTCGGCATAACTCGCCCAAACACCTCGGTCAGTCCCCTCTCCCTCCGGGAGAGGGTTAGGGTGAGGGGCCTTTGATCTGGCTTTTGATCTTGTTTTGGCTTTGGCTCTGGCTTTTGATCTTTTGCCCCACCGTAGCGAGGGAACACTGAGCCTCAGCGAAGTGCCGTACGCCGGGGCAAGCCTTTTTGGTTACTTTTTCGGCGTCTGGAAAAAGTGACTGCCGTAAGGGCGGAACCCTGACCAGCAACACCCGCAACAACGGATATGCCCCCAATCCCAAAACCCCAAACACAAAAAAAGGCGCGATCCTCTCGAATCGCGCCTTTCTCATGTCCCGCTATCTATCAACTACCCAACGCCTTCGACGCCAGCCAGAACAACCCAGCCGACAGCGCAACCGTCGCCGGCAGAGTCAACACCCAAGCCAACAGAATGGTGCGAACCGTGCCACCCTGCAGGCCGCTCTTGTTAGCAACCATGGTGCCCGCCACGCCCGAAGACAGAACGTGAGTGGTCGACACCGGCAGGCTGAAAATGTTGGCCATACCGATCAGACTGGCAGTAGTGATCTGCGCCGACATGCCCTGGGAATAGGTCATGCCCTGCTTGCCGATCTTCTCGCCGATGGTCAGTACCACGCGCTTCCAGCCAACCATGGTGCCCAGGCCCAGAGCCAGTGCAACCGCCAGAATCACCCAGAAAGGCGCGTATTCGGTGGTGGTGGTCAGGTCTTTGCGCAGCTTATCGAGGTCAGCCTTTTCACGCGGTTCCAGACCAGGCAGCTTGCCAACCTTCTTCGCGGTGTCGTCCAGGCACAGCAGGTAACGACGCACTTCGATACGACTTTCCGACGACAGCGAGTGGTAGTCCGCAACACCTTTGAGGGTGTGCAGCAGGGCGCTGATGGTCGGTTCGGTCTGCTGCGGGTTGCAGCGGAATTTCTCCGGCAGATCGCCTTCCACGCTCTTGCCCAGGGCCAGGAATTCACCCAGCGAATCGGCGTTGCGCTGGTAGAACTGACTCAGGTGCAGGGTCGCATCGCGGGTACGTTCGATCTGATACGTGGTGCTGTTCAGGTCGAGAACGAACTGTGCAGGCACGATACCGATCAACACCAGCATGATCAGGCCGATGCCTTTCTGGCCATCGTTGGAGCCGTGCACGAAGCTCACGGCCATGGCCGAGATCACCAGGACCAAGCGGTTCCAGAACGGTGGGTGCTTCTTGTCGTCGATCTTGCGGCGCTGTTCCGGTGTCTTGTGCATCTTCGACAGCGGACGCCACCACTTCAGGCCGATCAGGATCAGCGCGGCGATCAGGAAACCGGCCATTGGCGAGAACACCAGCGAGGCGCCGATGTCGATCGCTTTCTGCCAGTTCACGCCGTCGGCCAACGGAATATCGTTGATCAGGGCGTTGGCCAGGCCGACACCGAGGATCGAGCCGATCAAAGTGTGCGAGCTGGACGCCGGGATACCGAAGTACCAGGTGCCCAGGTTCCAGGCGATTGCCGCGGCGAGCAACGAGAACACCATTGCCAGACCATGGCCGGTGTTCACATTGATCAGCAGCTCAACCGGGAGCAAATGGACAATGGCATACGCCACGCCAACGCCACCCAGCAGCACGCCGAGGAAATTGAACACACCGGAAAAGAACACCGCCAGGTGGGGCGGCATGGCTTTGGTGTAGATAACAGTGGCTACCGCGTTAGCGGTGTCATGAAATCCATTGATGAACTCGAAGGCGAGGACAAACGTCAGGGCGAGCAAGAGGCTCACAAGCACCCAAGCATCCAGTCCGCTGAATAAATCGATCATGAAGGTTTTCTGACCCGGTCGTAAGGGGGCGCGATTATGCCAGAAAAGACTGGAAATCGATCCCCTACCTGCTCATCGGTTACACACTTCTTCGATTTAATTTGTTGCAGCGCATGAAAACCCAGCACAACGCATGGTTTTTCAAGTCATTGATTTTATTCGTAAAAGACTGATTTCGCAGGCGATTTCAACGTCGCGGAGAGGTCTCGAACGCTTGTCTGAAATATCTGTGAAACCTGTAGGACGCCCGTCCTCAATCTGCCAGACCGGATGATGGCCGCTGCCCGCGGGTAGCGGGCGCGCAAGGCATCGTCGTTTCACCGCGCTTGTAACCGGTATCGACGTAAAACCTTCAACGATCCAAAAACCGCGGCTCAAGGCTCTTCGGCTTTGAGTTCCTTTTCGATCTTTTCGATTTCTTGCTTGAAGACCTGATCCTGAACGGTCGGGCGTTTACGCCACGCTTTGCGTTCCGGTTCTGGCTGAGCGGCGTAGGTGGTGACTTCCCCGCCGTAAACTTCCTTGTAACGTTGTTCCTGGCGCTCAAGTTCCGCGCGCAGTTCGTCTTTCGTCACAGTGCTACCTGTATGAGTTGAGTTAAGTGTCTGGTGAAACGCACTGCAACGAATCTATTGAACGAAGCCACCGAGAGTTCAATGCCCAGACAGGCATTGGTTTTATCGATGGGGCGATCAAGACTTCCGTGTTACAGGCGGCTACGGCACCAGATAAAAACTGACGCAGCATCAGTTTCCTGTTTCAGCGAGCGCAGGCGTTGCATGAGTAATGCGCGTCAGGCGCTGGCCGGGCTGTCGGCGATGGACATCGCCACAGCGGGTGACGACCTCGGCGTTTGAAAACGAGGTGCCACTGAGGTGCATTATAGCGGTCGATTCAGGAATGACTATCTTTGCCAAGTTAAAAACGGTTCTGGATGTGTGATTGTTTTGTGACCCGCAACTTTTGTCGCTAGTTGAAGTGCGTGGTGGCCTTTATTGGGCGAGTGATCGGTTTTTGGCGCCATTAAGTCGAACAACTAAGGCCGTGATTCGGATAACGAGAGAAGTTGAGTAAACCCAGAAAGGCGCATGAAACGGCCGCAACGGTTGATTGCGATTATCGGTCGGCGGTTCGATAATCGCCCAATGTTGCAGGTCCGCTGCTTGTGCATTTGTCGGCAAGCCGCTTGTATAGCCCATTGATCCGTGCCGGATAAAAGGACAAGAAATGAACGATCAAATGCGCAACTCCTTCACCTCCGTGGCGCCGCCGATCGTCGCCTCGCCGGCCAAACGCATCCAGGCGCTGACCGGTGATCCGGACTTCATGACTTCGCTGGCCCGGGGCTTGGCGGTGGTGCAGGCGTTTCAAGAGCGCAAGCGCCATCTGACCATCGCCCAAATCAGTCACCGCACGGAAATTCCCCGCGCCGCCGTGCGCCGTTGCCTGCATACCTTGATCAAACTTGGCTACGCCACCACGGACGGTCGCACCTACTCATTGCTGCCCAAAGTGCTGACCCTCGGCCACGCCTATCTGTCGTCGACGCCATTGGCAGTGTCCGCTCAGCCGTATCTCGACCGCATGAGCGAGCAACTGCACGAAGCCTGCAACATGGCCACGCTGGAAGGCGACGACATTCTCTACATCGCGCGTTCGGCGACCACTCAGCGGCTGATTTCGGTGGACCTGTCAGTGGGTGGGCGCTTGCCGGCGTATTGCACGTCGATGGGGCGAATTCTGCTGGCAGCACTCGATGACACATCGCTGCGTGAATACCTCGATCACGCCGAACTGGTCGCCAAGACCAGCCGCACGATCCATACACCAGATGCGTTGCTCGAATGCCTGCAGGAAGTGCGGCAGCAAGGCTGGTGCATCGTCGATCAGGAACTTGAACAGGGCCTGCGCTCAATTGCCGTGCCGGTCTACGACGCGTCTGGCCAAGTGGTGGCGGCGCTCAACGTCAGCACCCACGCTGGTCGCGTCAGCCGTACCGAGCTTGAGCAGCGCTTCCTGCCGGGCCTGCTCAGTGCCAGCCGCGACCTCAGTGCGCAGTTATTCGCCTGATGAAGCTGTTCGATAAACGCACAGTGTTGCGTTTATCGAATTGACGCTAAAACCTTCGGATCATTAATGTCGCGGCAGCGTCATCCGGCGCTGATGTGAATGAGCCCGCCGGATTGTCGACTCCCATAATAATGACAAGAGGCAACTCACCATGCGCACGCTCTCCGACTGTCTCCGCTCCACCCGCTGTTGCCGGGTTTCCCGCAACGCCTGATCCACACCTTCTATTCTTGTGACCGTGCCGCTCTTTGGCCGGCCGCTGTTCGACTGCGTTTTTTGCGTGGAATAAAAATAATGAACCAGCCTCAGTCCGCTGTAGGTAACTGCCTCGACGTGCAGACCTTCATCAATGCCCAACCGATCTCGCGCTATCAGTGGCGCGTGGTGATTCTGTGTTTCCTGATTGTCTTTCTCGATGGCCTCGACACGGCGGCGATGGGCTTCATTGCCCCGGCGCTGTCGCAGGACTGGGGCATCGACCGCGCCAGCCTTGGCCCGGTGATGAGTGCTGCGTTGATCGGCATGGTTTTCGGTGCATTGGGTTCCGGCCCGTTGGCTGACCGCTTTGGACGAAAAGTCGTACTGGTGGGCGCTGTGGTTCTGTTCGGCGCCTTCAGCCTTGCTTCGGCATACAGCACTAACGTTGAACAACTGCTGGTGCTGCGCTTCCTGACCGGTCTCGGCTTGGGCGCGGGGATGCCGAACGCCACCACACTGCTCTCGGAATACACCCCGGAGCGCAAGAAGTCGCTGCTGGTGACCAGCATGTTCTGCGGTTTCAACCTCGGCATGGCCGGTGGCGGGTTCATTTCCGCCAAGCTGATCCCGGCGTTCGGCTGGCACAGCCTGCTGCTGATTGGCGGGATCCTGCCGCTGATCCTCGCCGTGGTGCTGCTGTTCTGGCTGCCGGAATCGGCGCGTTACCTTGTTGTGCGTAACCGCGGCACTGACAAAGTGCGCAAGACCCTGGCACCGATCGATCCGGTTACCGTCGCTCAAGCCTCCAGTTTCAGCGTGCCTGAACAGAAGACCGTCAAGGCGCGCAATGTGTTTGCGGTGATTTTCTCCGGTACTTACAGCACCGGCACCTTGCTGCTGTGGCTGACCTATTTCATGGGCCTGGTGATCGTTTATCTGCTGACCAGTTGGCTGCCGACGCTGATGCGTGACAGCGGCGCGAGCATGGAGCAAGCCGCGTTCATCGGTGCATTGTTCCAGTTTGGCGGGGTATTGAGCGCGGTCGCTGTGGGATGGGCGATGGACCGCTTCAATCCGCACAAGGTCATCGGCATTTTCTACCTGCTGGCCGGGGTGTTTGCCTACGCGGTCGGGCAGAGCCTGGGCAACATCACCTTGCTGGCGACTTTGGTACTGGTGGCGGGGATGTGCGTGAACGGTGCGCAATCGGCGATGCCGTCGCTGGCCGCGCGTTTTTATCCGACTCAGGGGCGGGCGACCGGGGTGTCGTGGATGCTGGGGATTGGCCGCTTTGGCGCGATTCTCGGGGCGTGGATGGGCGCGACGTTGTTGGGCCTTGGCTGGAATTTCGAGCAGGTGCTGACGGCGTTGGTGATTCCTGCGGGTCTGGCGACGGCGGCAGTGTTGGTCAAAGGCATGGTCAGCCATGCGGATGCCACCTGATATCGCGGTGTGAAGCGAAAAGATCGCAGCCTGCAGCAGCTCAGGGTTACGCATTCCCATGTAGGAGCTGCCGAAGGCTGCGATCTTTTGCAGGAAACACGAACCGATAGGCTGACAACAATCTGTTCGATAAACGAACACTCAGTCGATTATCGGATTGTTTGGCCATTTCCCCAGGCTTAATCTGCAGTGACTCCGGCGCTGAACCTCGCGCCTTTTTATCACTGGCGATTCATTACAAAAACAGGAGCCCGCTCCATGGCTGAGATCCTTTCGCTGCACGACGCGGTGAAGCAATTCGTCAACGACGGTGACACCGTCGCACTCGAAGGCTTCACTCACCTGATCCCTACGGCCGCAGGTCATGAAATCATTCGTCAGGGCAAGAAAGATCTGACGCTGGTGCGGATGACGCCTGACCTGATCTACGACCAACTGATCGGCGCCGGTTGCGCGCGCAAACTGATTTTCTCCTGGGGCGGTAACCCGGGCGTGGGCTCGCTGCACCGTCTGCGCGACGCGGTCGAGAAACAATGGCCGCAGCCGCTGGAAATCGAAGAACACAGCCACGCCGACCTGGCCAATGCCTACGTCGCCGGTGCATCCGGCCTACCGTTCGCGGTGCTGCGTGCCTACGCTGGTTCCGACCTGCCGAAGGTCAATCCGCTGATCAAGACTGTGACTTGCCCGTTCACCGGTGAAGTGTTGGCGGCCGTGCCGTCGGTGCGCCCGGACGTGACCGTGATCCACGCACAGAAAGCCGACCGCCAGGGCAACGTGCTGCTGTGGGGCATTCTCGGCGTGCAGAAAGAAGCCGCACTGGCTGCCAAACGTTGCATCGTCACCGTGGAAGAAATCGTCGACAACCTCAACGCGCCGATGAACTCTTGCGTGTTGCCGACCTGGGCCTTGAGCGCGGTTTGCCACGTACCCGGCGGCGCACATCCGTCCTACGCCCACGGTTACAACGAGCGCGACAATCGTTTCTATCAAGCGTGGGATCCGATCGCTCGCGACCGTGAGACGTTCACCGCGTGGATCAACGAATACATCCATGGCTGCGCTGACTTCAGCGCGTTCCAGGCCAAGTTGGCCGCTGCTTCGGAGGCCAAGTAATGACTTACACCACCAATGAAATGATGACCGTCGCGGCGGCCCGTCGCCTGAAGAACGGCTCGGTGTGCTTCGTCGGCATCGGCCTGCCGTCGAAAGCCGCCAACCTCGCGCGCCTGACCTCCTCGCCAGACGTCGTGCTGATCTATGAGTCGGGTCCGATTGGCGCCAAGCCAAGCGTATTGCCGCTGTCGATCGGCGATGGCGAGTTGGCGGAAACTGCTGACACTGTCGTGCCGACCGGTGAAATTTTTCGCTATTGGCTGCAGGGCGGGCGCATAGACGTCGGTTTTCTAGGCGCCGCGCAGGTCGACCGTTTCGGCAACATCAACACCACCGTGGTCGGTGATTACTTCTCGCCGAAAGTGCGCCTGCCGGGTGCCGGTGGTGCGCCGGAAATCGCCGGTTCGGCGAAAAGCGTGTTGATCATCCTTAAACAGTCGGCGCGCTCGTTTGTCGACAAGCTTGATTTCATCACCTCGGTCGGTCACGGCGAGGGCGGCGATTCTCGCAAGCGTCTGGGCCTGCCGGGCGCCGGGCCCGTCGGGATCATCACCGACCTGTGCATCATGGAGCCGGAAGAGGGCACCCACGAATTCGTGGTCACTGCGCTGCATCCAGGCGTAACCCGCGAGCAAGTGGTCGCGGCCACCGGTTGGGCGATTCGTTTTGCTGACAGCGTTGAAACCACCGCTGAACCGACCGACGTCGAACTGACCGCGCTGCGCGATCTCGAAGCGCGCACCGCCGCCGCCCACGGTCAGGCACCGGGAGAAGCATGATGCGTGACGTTTATATCTGCGACGCGATTCGCACGCCGATCGGCCGTTTCGGCGGCGGACTGTCCGCCGTTCGCGCTGATGACCTGGCCGCCGTGCCGATCAAGGCCCTGATGGAACGCAATCCCTCGGTGGACTGGAACGCCATCGACGAAGTGTTCCTCGGCTGCGCCAACCAGGCCGGTGAAGACAACCGCAACGTTGCGCGTATGGCGCTGCTTTTGGCCGGTCTGCCGGAAAGCGTGCCGGGCGTGACCCTCAATCGTCTTTGCGCCTCGGGCATGGACGCCATAGGCACCGCATTCCGTGCGATTGCCAGTGGCGAGATGGAGCTGGCGATTGCTGGCGGCGTCGAATCGATGTCCCGCGCACCGTTTGTGATGGGCAAGGCTGACGCGGCGTTCTCGCGCAACATGAAGCTTGAAGACACCACCATCGGCTGGCGTTTCATCAACCCGTTGATGAAGGCGCAGTACGGCGTCGACGCGATGCCGCAGACCGCCGACAACGTTGCCGACGACTATAAAGTCTCGCGCGCCGATCAGGACGCTTTCGCCCTGCGCAGCCAGCAACGTACCGCCGCCGCGCAGGCCGCCGGTTACTTCGCCGAAGAAATTGTTGAAGTACGGATTGCCCACAAGAAGGGCGAAACCGTGGTCAGCCAGGACGAACATCCGCGCGCCGATACCACGATTGAAGCACTGACCAAACTCAAACCGGTCAACGGCCCTGACAAAACCGTCACCGCCGGCAATGCCTCCGGTGTCAACGACGGTGCTGCTGCACTGATTCTGGCTTCCGCCGAAGCCGTAAAAAAACACGGTCTGACCGCCCGTGCCAAAGTGCTCGGCATGGCCAGCGCCGGTGTCGCACCTCGGGTGATGGGCATCGGTCCGGTGCCGGCGGTGCGCAAATTGATCGAGCGCCTGGGCGTCGCGATCAGCGATTTCGACGTGATCGAACTCAACGAAGCATTTGCCAGCCAAGGCTTGGCGGTGCTGCGTGAACTGGGTCTGGCCGATGACGCTGCGCAGGTCAACCCGAATGGCGGCGCGATCGCCCTCGGTCACCCGTTGGGCATGAGCGGTGCGCGTCTGGTGTTGACCGCGCTGCATCAGTTGGAAAAGACCGGCGGCAAGAAAGGTCTGGCGACCATGTGCGTCGGTGTCGGCCAAGGTCTGGCCCTGGCCATCGAACGCGTCTGACGCAAGCCGTGACGAAAAAGAACAGAGGAAAGCGACATGTCTGACAAGCCTGGTTACCGTCGTCCGAAGGAAGGCACTCAGCCTGAGTACCTGCACCCGACGTATCAATCCACCAACCTGCGCTCGCCGTCGAAGCCGTTGGTGTTTCTGCCGCACTCGCTGTCGGAAATCACCGGGCCGACCATCGGCGCCGAGCGTGTGGGCGACACCGATAACGACCTGACTGCGCAACACAGCGGCGAGCCACAGGGCGAACGCATCATCATTCACGGCCGTGTACTCGACGAAAACGGTCTGCCGGTGCCGGGGATTCTCGTCGAGATCTGGCAGGCCAACGCCGCTGGCCGCTACAACCACAAGCGTGATCTGCACGACGCGCCGCTGGATCCGAACTTCACCGGCACCGGCCGCACCGTCACCGATGCTGACGGCTGGTATCAGTTCCAGACTATCAAGCCCGGCGCCTACCCGTGGGGCAACCACCACAACGCCTGGCGTCCGGCGCACATTCACTTTTCGCTGTTCGGGCCAAGCATTCTCACCCGCTTGGTCACGCAAATGTATTTCCCGGGCGATCCGCTGCTGGCCTACGACCCGATCTACAACTGCGTGCCGGACACTTCGGCCAAGGAACGCCTGATCGCCAGTTTCGATCTGGAAAAAACCATTCCGTCCTACGCCCTCGGTTATCGTTGGGACATCGTGCTGCGCGGGCGTGAAGCCACGCCGATGGAGAAATAAGATGACGCTGACTGCGACCACGTCCCACACCGTCGGGCCGTATTACCACATCGGCCTGACCTGGCTGAACCGCGAAAACCTCACCGTCGAGCAAGCCCTCGGCGAGCGCGTGGCGATCACCGGGCAGGTGGTGGATGGCAACGGCGATGTCGTCAACGACGCCATGCTCGAAGTCTGGCAGGCGAATGCCGCCGGCAAGTATGACCATCCGGAAGACGAGCAGGACAAACCGCTCGATCCGCACTTTGAAGGTTTCGGCCGGGTGCCGGTGGATGCGGAAGGGCGCTTTCGTTTCACCACGATCAAACCGGGCACGGTTGAAGGGCTGAAAGGCTCGACCCAGGCGCCGCACTTGGTGGTATTGGTTTTTGCCCGTGGCTTGGTCAAGCACTTGCTGACGCGGATCTACTTTGAGGGCGAGCCGGCGAACGTCGATGATCCGTTGCTCGAATGTGTGCCGGCCGAGCGTCGTAGTACGTTGCTGGCCAAGCAGGACGCCTCGGGTGTTTACCAGTGGAATGTGATTCTGCAGGGCACTGATGCCGAGACAGTGTTCTTCGATTATTAATAGATCACCACCATCCCCTGTGGGAGCGAGCCTGCTCGCGAAAGCGGTGGGTCAGCCAACATAAATGTTGACTGACACTCCCTCTTCGCGAGCAGGCTCGCTCCCACAGGGGAGAACTGTGTTGCAGATGGAACTGTGGAACGGGACTGTTGCAAAGTATGTCTAGACTCTCACTGTCCCTATCGAGTGAAAAACAATGACAACCACCACCTCCCATTACACCGGTGAAGAGCGCAGCAAGCGCATCTTTGCCATTGTCGGCGCCTCGTCCGGCAACCTCGTCGAATGGTTCGACTTCTACGTCTACGCCTTCTGCGCGATCTATTTCGCCCCGGCGTTTTTCCCCTCCGACAACCCGACGGTGCAACTGGTCAACACCGCTGGCGTGTTCGCCGCCGGCTTCCTGATGCGCCCGATTGGTGGCTGGATTTTCGGTCGCGTGGCCGACAAGCACGGGCGCAAGAATTCGATGCTCATCTCGATTCTGATGATGTGCTTCGGCTCGTTGCTGATCGCCTGCCTGCCGACCTATAAGGACATTGGCGTCTGGGCGCCGGTCCTGCTGTTGTTCGCACGCTTGCTGCAGGGCCTGTCGGTCGGCGGCGAGTACGGCACCACCGCGACTTATATGAGCGAAGTCGCCCTCAAGGGCCAGCGCGGATTTTTCGCCTCGTTCCAGTACGTGACCTTGATCGGCGGGCAACTGCTGGCCGTGTCGCTGGTGGTGGTTCTGCAGCAATTCCTCACCGAAGAAGACCTGCGCGCCTACGGCTGGCGGATTCCGTTTGTGGTCGGTGCGGTGGCGGCATTGATTTCGCTGTTCCTGCGTCGCAGCTTGAAAGAAACCACCAACAAGGAAACCCGCGCGCACAAAGACGCCGGCAGCATCAGCGCACTGTTTCGCGATCACAAAGCCGCGTTCATCACCGTGCTCGGTTACACCGCCGGTGGCTCGCTGATTTTCTACACCTTCACCACCTACATGCAGAAGTATCTGGTGAACACCGCCGGCATGCACGCCAAGACCGCCAGCTACATCATGACCGGCGCGCTGTTCCTGTATATGTGCATGCAGCCGCTGTTCGGCATGCTCGCCGACAAGATCGGCCGACGTAACTCGATGCTCTGGTTCGGCGCGCTTGGTACGCTGTTTACCGTGCCGATTCTGTTGAGCCTGAAAAGCGTCAGCAGTCCGTTCCTTGCCTTTGTGCTGATCACCGTGGCGCTGGCGATTGTCAGTTTCTACACCTCGATCAGCGGTCTGGTGAAAGCCGAGATGTTCCCGCCGGAAGTCCGCGCCCTCGGCGTTGGTCTGGCTTATGCGGTGGCCAACGCGATCTTCGGCGGTTCGGCGGAATTCGTCGCGCTGAGCTTGAAGAATATCGGCATGGAAAACTCCTTCTACTGGTACGTGACGGCGATGATGGCGATCGCCTTCCTGTTCAGTCTGCGCTTGCCGAAACAGGCGGCGTATTTGCACCACGATCTCTAACCCGATGCGCGCGGGCCGTGATGGCCCGCGCCGGCAAGGACTGTTTATGACTCAGCGACCGGGCAATCAATTGTTCGATGCCTATTTCACTGCCCGCAATATGCGCGAAGTGTTCTGCGATCAGGGCCGCGTGCAGGCGATGCTCGACTTCGAAGCGGCGCTGGCCCGGGCCGAGGCGCGGGTTGGTCTGATTCCTTCTGCGGCTGTCGCACCGATTGCAGCGGCGTGTAACGCGGGGTTGTATGACTTCGCGGCGCTGGGCGAGGCGATTGCCACGGCCGGCAATTCAGCGATCCCGCTGGTCAAGGCGTTGGGCAAACAGATTGCCTCCACCGATGCAGAAGCCGAGCGTTACGTGCATTTGGGCGCGACCAGTCAGGACGTGATGGATACCGGGCTGGTGCTGCAATTGCGTCAGGCGCTGGAGTTGATTGAAAGCGATTTGGCGCAACTGGCTGACTCTCTCGCTGTTCAAGCACAACGCCATGCGGCGACGCCGTTGGCCGGACGCACCTGGCTGCAACACGCGACGCCGGTGACCCTCGGCATGAAAATCGCCGGATGGCTGGGCGCAGTGACTCGCAGCCGTCAGCGCTTGCGTGAACTCAAGCCGCGTTTGCTGGTGCTGCAATTCGGTGGCGCGTCCGGGACCCTCGCCGCGTTGGGCGAACAGGCGTTGCCGGTCGCAGAAACCTTGGCCGAAGAACTGCAACTGAGCTTGCCCGAGCAACCGTGGCACACCCAGCGTGATCGCGTGGTGGAGTTCGGCGCGGTGCTCGGTTTGATCGCCGGCAGCCTCGGCAAATTCGGCCGCGACATCAGTCTGTTGATGCAGACTGAAGCGGCTGAGGTGTTTGAGCCATCGGCGCCGGGCAAGGGTGGTTCGTCGACCATGCCGCACAAACGTAATCCGGTCGGCGCGGCGGTGTTGATCGGCGCCGCGACGCGGGTGCCGGGTTTGGTCTCGACGCTGTTCAGCGCGATGCCGCAGGAACATGAACGCAGCCTCGGTTTGTGGCATGCCGAATGGGAAACCTTGCCGGAGATTTGCTGCCTGGTTTCCGGTTCGCTGCAACAGGCGCGCTTGCTCGCCGATGGCCTGGAAGTCGATGCCGAGCGCATGGGCCGAAACCTTGATTTGACTCAGGGGCTGGTGCTGGCCGAAGCCGTGAGCATCGTCCTCGCCCAGCGGGTCGGCCGCGACACCGCGCATCATCTGCTTGAGCAATGCTGCAAACGCGCGGTGGCCGAGCAGCGTCATTTGCGCGCCGTGCTGGGTGACGAACCGCAAGTGACCGCCGAGCTGAGCAATGCTGAACTCGATCATCTTTTGAACCCCGCCCATTACCTCGGTCAGGCGAAAACCTGGGTCGAGCGCGCGGTGGCCGAACACAACGCATTGTCTGACTGAAAGGAGAGGGCTGTGGCTTTCGTTCAACTCGCCGATGGCGAACTGCACTATCAAATCGAGGGCCCGGTCGATGCACCGGTGCTGGTGTTGTCCAATTCGTTGGGCACTGATCTGCACATGTGGGACGCGCAGATGCCAGCGTTCACCGAGCACTTTCGCGTGCTGCGTTTCGATACCCGTGGCCATGGCCAATCGCTGGTGACGCCGGGCCCGTACAGCATTGAGCAACTGGGGCATGACGTGCTCGGCTTGCTCGATGCTCTGCACATTGACCGTGCGCATTTTTGCGGACTGTCGATGGGCGGCCTGATCGGCCAGTGGCTGGGCATCAATGCCGGTCATCGTTTGAACAAGCTGATCGTCTGCAACACGGCGGCAAAAATCGGCGATCCGTCGGTGTGGAATCCACGCATCGAAACCGTGCTGCGCGACGGCGCTGCGGCGATGGTTGCCCTGCGTGACGCATCGATTGCCCGTTGGTTTACTCCGGACTTTTCGGCGGCGCATCCGGCAGCGGCCAAGCAGATAACCGACATGCTCGCGGCCACTTCGCCTGAGGGTTATGCGGCCAACTGCGCAGCGGTGCGTGATGCCGATTTCCGCGAGCAACTGGCGTCGATCAACGTGCCGTTGTTGGTGATTGCCGGCACCGAAGACGCGGTGACACCGCCGTCTGGTGGGCACTTTATTCAGGAGCATGTACGCGGTGCCGAATACGCCGAGTTTTATGCGGCGCATTTGTCCAACGTGCAGGCTGGCGCAGATTTCAGTGATCGTGTCTTGGCGTTTTTGCAGGCTAAGTGAGGAAGTTTTTGTGGACGAGAAACAACGTTACGACGACGGCATGCAAGTGCGCCGCGCAGTGCTGGGTGATGCGCATGTCGATCGCAGCCTGACCACGCTGACCGAGTTCAACTCGGAGTTCCAGGAGATGATCACCCGGCATGCCTGGGGCGATATCTGGACGCGCCCGGGCTTGCCTCGGCATACCCGCAGCCTGATCACTATCGCCATGCTGATTGGCATGAACCGCGAAGGTGAGTTGAAACTGCATCTGCGTGCGGCGGCCAATAATGGCGTGAGCCGGGGCGAGATCAAGGAAGTGATCATGCAGAGTGCGATTTATTGCGGGATCCCGGCGGCGAATGCGACGTTTCATCTGGCTGAATCGGTGTGGGATGAGCTAGGAGTCGAATCCCGGGAATAGTCGTTGGCCGGGCTGACGCCATCGCGAGCAGGCTCACTCCTACATTTGGAATGCGTTCTCCTGTAGGAGTGAGCCTGCTCGCGATAGCGATAGTGGCCGCGACAAATCAGACGGTGGCCACAATAAATATCCGCTTGAACGCAAACAACGTGTGCCCATTCGCCTCCTGCGGATAATGCTCATGCACCCGCATCAGATAGCGATAGATAAACCGCGCCTGTTCCTCTGAATCCAGCGCCTGCATCACCGGCCGCAGCGCCGAGACCTTCACCCAGTCATACACCGGCGATTTGCCGTCAACCACCTGCAACTGCTCGGTCTCCCAGATATCCAGCGACGAGGTCATTGGCGCGAGCAACCGGTAGTAGTCCTCCAGCGCCAACAACGGCCGCGCGGCCATGCGCTGGCGCAGTTCAGGTGTGCCCAATGGCGTGCCGCCAAGGCCACCGTCTTCAAGGGTGTCGAGCACCAGCCGATACCACAACGCATCGCGCCAGTCTGGCATGTGCGCCGCCAGACAACCGCCGGGGTTGATATGGCCGAGCAGGCGCGGCAGCAAGGTCTCATGGCCATCGATAAAATGCAGTACGGCGGCAGCGAACAGCAGATCCGCCGGCTGCTCCGGTTGCCAGTCGAGCAGATCGCAATGTTTCCACAACGCTTTGACCGGCAAACAGCGCGCTTCGGCGAGCATCTGCGCGGAGCTGTCGATCCCCTGCAACTGCGCGCGCGGCCAGCGTTTGGCCAACAATTGCGTAGCAATGCCGGTGCCGCAGCCAAGGTCGTAAATGCGTTGCGGGTTCGGCAGGTCCACACGGTCGAGCAGTTCATTGACCGGGCGTTGCCTGAGACGGGAAAACTGCTGGTACGCCTTGGCGTCCCAGTCGGGTGTTGCGAGACGAGAGATCATTGAGGTGGTCCTCCGGTGATCGTTGGTGTCTTCCGATGACAACCTGGCTCCCAGCTTGAGGACCGACTACGACGACGGAAGCGCAAAGGTGAAGCACCTGAGTCCTTCAGGTTTTGTCACTTTACCTGCCGACCGGCGAAGTGCCACTTCTCCTGACCAATGGCACAAAACCCCTGTAGGAGTGAGCCTGCTCGCGATAGCGGTGTGTCAGTCACTTTAAATGTCACTGATTAACCGCTATCGCGAGCAGGCTCACTCCTACAATTTTATGCGGTGTTTAGAGGAGGCTGATCGGGTAGCTGACGATGAGGCGGTTTTCGTCGAACTCGTTATTGCTGAAGTCCCGGCGCATGGTCGAGTTGCGCCATCTGACGTTCAGATCCTTCAGCGCGCCGCTCTGCACCGTGTAGCCCAGTTCCGATTCGCGACCCCATTCCTTGCCATCGGTGATCGTCCCGGTGTGTACGTTGTCGCCGCTGATATAGCGGTTCATCAGTGTCAGGCCGGGGATGCCCATGGCAGCGAAGTTGTAGTCGTGGCGCAACTGCCAGGAACGTTCCTGCGCATTGTCGTAGCTGGCGTTGTAGCTGTCGTTGGCCAGCGTGCCGCCGCTGGTGCCGTTGACCCGCATCCACGCGCTGTCGCCGGTGAGTTTCTGCAGGCCGACGTAGAAGGTGTTGCCGCCGTATTTGGCCGAGAACATGCCCGACCAGGTCTTGTTGTCGAGATCGCCGGCGCGGGCGCTGCCGTCATCCTTGCCGTAGAAGAAGCCGAGGTTGGCGCCCAGCGTCCAGTCGCCGAGCGGCTGGCTGTGGATCAAATTGACGTACTGCTGGCTGTAGATGTCCTTGAGTTCAGCATTCCACAGGCCGATCTGCGTACGTTTCTCGTTGAAAACGTATTCACCGCCCTGAAAGTTGAAGCGATCAGAAGTGAACGCCGCTTTGCCGGTCATCGACATGTCGCTCATGCTGCTGTCGTCGCGCGGGCTGTTGGCGCGGAACTGGCCGCCGTAAAGGGTCAGGCCGTCGATTTCCTTCGACGTGATCTGCCCGCCACGAAAGGTCTGCGGCAGCGAGCGGCCGTCGTCCGAACGCAGGATCGGCAGCACCGGCATCCACTCGCCGACCTTCACTTCGGTCTGCGAGAGTTTGGCTTTGAAGGCGACGTTGGTGCGGCCGAAGTTGTCCGCTGGGCGACCGTCATGGTCCAACGGCAGCAACGCCGTGCCGCCGGTGCCTTTACCGCCATCAAGCTTTACCGAATACAGGCCGAGCACGTCCATGCCGAAACCGACGGTGCCTTGGGTGAAACCTGATTTGGCGTCGAGGATGAAGCTCTGCGTCCACTCTTCAGCCTTGCCCTGAGCCTTGGTCGGGTTGGTGAAATTGCGGTTGATGTAGAAGTTGCGCAGGTTCAGGTTGACCTTGGCCCCTTCGATGAAACCGGCCTCTTCAGCCATAGCGGGCAGCGCCGCGCCGGCCAGGGCCAGGGCGATCAGACCGGGAAATGCGTAGGGCGCAGGGGAGGTTGTCATAGCTGGGGTCTCTCTTGTTTTTTTAAGGCGAACGGGTGCGCTGCGGCCGTTTTTTACGGTGCAGAAATGCGATGAATTCAGGGGGGAAGCGACGGCGGTCAGCCGGTCGGAGCAGGGCGCGGGAGCATGGTGTCGAACCTGTTGTTATTGGTTTTGTGGAGCGAATGGTGCGGGGGGCGGATGTTCGGATTCAATTGGGTAAAGCGGGTTCTGGGCGATTATCGAACGCAAGATTGAACTTGGTTTTTGGTCAATGGGGGGCCTTTTTCAGGCAAGCCTGTACAAACATACTTCTGGCAGGCAAAAAAGTTGCCAATCGTTGTTAGTGGCTGCTGGAATCATTATCTAATTAGATTTGCCAGCCCTATAGAAGTCATTTTGAATTGTCAACTGTCAGCTATGACAGTTGTAGGTGAGATTGCCGGGGTGTAGGTTTTGTTACTTGTAAGTGCATATTAAACTCTCGATGCGGGAAGGGCTTGCTATGAATAGCGTTCATGTTGGGTTAATTAAGAAATTCGGTGAAAATCTAAGCCAGGTCAGAGCTACAAGTGGTGATATTAACCTTCGAATTACCCGCGAGGGTCTACCGAGTGAAGAGCTGAAAACAGGATGGTTCAATTTCTATATTGAGAGTTGGCGTACTGTAGTCGAGGCTTATTTTGGAGAAGATACTGGCGAAAAGGTCCCAGCAGTGATGTTGCTGGCGAACCATAAGCTGGAGCAGAAGACCTACGAAATAAAAAATCCCTTCGACGATGATTGGCAGGTTAGCGCTATATTTGGTGCCGGCAGGCCTAATGGGGGAATTGCGGGGGATGCATTTGGTAAAGGTCTACTTAAAGTTCATCTTGTTGTTGATGATGCGGAAAAGCAGCGTATTGAAGGGACTTTTTCGTTTAATTATGTAGACGCTCTCGGGACCGTGGTTAAAGTGGAGGCTGAAAATTTCTGGGCAGAATTCAGAAAGTGATGTTTGTCTACTAAGTTTGGTTTTCTATTTTTGTAAAAAAAGGCCCGCCTAAATGGCGGGCTCTTTTTGTTCAACAGATGATCAGAACAACTTCATCTTCGGCGCTTCTTCTTTCAGCGGTTCGTTCTGCGCGGTTTGCGCATTCCAGCCACCGCCCAGGGCCTTGTACAGGTTGACCGCACTGGTCAGCTGCGCGAGGCGGTCGGTGATCAGTGCTTGTTGCGCACTGAACAGCTGGCGCTGGGCATCGAGGAAGGTCAGGTTGCTGTCGACGCCGATGCGATAGCGACGTTCGGCCAAACGGTAGTAATCCTGGTTGGCCTGAACGAAGTCACGCTGCGCTTGCAGCTGCTCGGTGTAGGTCTGGCGCGCGGCCAGGCCGTCGGCGACTTCCTGGAAGGCCGTTTGAATAGACTTCTCGTAGTTCGCCACGCCAATGTCCTTCTGGATCTTGGCGGCGTCGAGGCTGGCGCGCAGGCTGCCGGCGTTGAAGATCGGCAGGTTGATCTGCGGCTGGAACAGCCACGTTCCCGAACCACCCTTGAACAGACCGGACAGATCCGGGCTCAGGCTGCCCGCGTTGGCGGTCAGGCTGATGCTCGGGAAGAACGCCGCACGGGCCGCGCCGATGTTGGCGTTGGCCGCTTTCAGGTTGTACTCGGCTTGCAGAATGTCCGGACGACGTTGCAGCAGATCCGAAGGCAGGCCCGGCGGAACGTCGCTGAGCAGGTCATCCGACAGCGGTTTGGCCGCTTGCAGATTGGCCGGGATACCGGTGCCGAGCAGCAGGGTCAGGCTGTTTTCGTCCTGCGCGACCTGGCGGGTGTAACGCGCCAGTTGTGCCCGGGCGTTTTCCACCGAGGTACGCGACTGCGCCAGGTCCAGTGCCGAAGCGACACCGACTTCGTTGCTGCGGCTGGTCAGCTTGTAGCTTTCTTCGAAGGCACCGAGGGTGTCTTGCGTCAGCTTGAGCAGTTCCTTGTCCGCTTGCCAGGTCAGGTAAGCGTTGGCGACGCTGGCGACCAGACTGATCTGGGTGCTGCGACGTGCTTCTTCAGTAGCGAAGTATTGTTGCAACGCTTGCTCGCTCAGGCTGCGAACCCGACCGAACAGGTCGAGTTCGTAAGCGCTGATGCCGACGGTGGCCGAGTACGAACTGGTGATGCTCGAATCACCGGTCTGTGAGGCACGGGCCGGAATCCGCTGACGGCTGCCGCTGGCATTGGCCGAAACTGCCGGGAACAGATCAGCGCGCTGGATGCGGTATTGAGCCGCATAGGCATCGATGTTCAGCGCCGCGACACGCAGGTCGCGGTTGTTTTCCAGCGAAACCTGGATCAGCTGTTGCAGCGCCGGGTCATGGAAAAACTGCTTCCAGCCTTGCTCGGCAGCGGCCTGCGCCGGTGCCTGGGCCGGCGAGTACGCCGGCCCCTGTGGGTACTGACCTGCGACCGGAGCCTCAGGCTGCTGATAGTCAGGTATCAGCGAGCAACCGCTCAGCACGAAGGCGGCGACTGCGATGGAGAGTAGCGACTTGCTCATTGGCCAGCCTCTTTAGGAGTTTCAGTAGCTTCATCCTCGTCAGCGATCTTACGCTGGCCGATGGACGAAACTGTAACGAAGAACAGTGGGACCCAGAAGATCGCCAGGATCGTGGCTGTGAGCATACCGCCAATCACACCCGTACCGATCGCATGTTGACTGCCCGAGCCGGCGCCAGTGGAGATCGCCAACGGTACAACACCGAGGACGAAGGCCAGCGAGGTCATGATGATCGGTCGCAGACGCATGCGGCAGGCTTCGATCGCCGCGTCACGCAGGCTGCGTCCCTGTTCATGCAGTTCCTTGGCGAATTCGACGATCAGAATGGCGTTTTTAGCCGCCAGACCGATGGTCGTCAACAGCCCCACCTGGAAGTACACGTCGTTGGACAGACCGCGCAGGCTGGTAGCGAGCAGCGCACCAATGATCCCCAGCGGTACCACGAGCATAACCGCGATCGGAATCGACCAGCTCTCGTACAGCGCCGCCAGACACAGGAACACCATCAGCAGCGACAGGGCGTACAGCGCCGGCGCTTGCGAACCCGACAGACGTTCCTCGTAGGACAGACCGGTCCAGGAGATACCGACACCGGCCGGCAGCTTCTTGGCAATCGCTTCGACTTCGGCCATCGCTTCACCGGTGGAATAACCCGGCGCTGGCGAACCGAGCACCTCCATCGCTTCCACGCCGTTGTAACGGGCCAGCTTCGGCGAGCCGTAGATCCACTCGCCTTTGGCGAACGCGGAGAACGGCACCATGGTCCCGGCGTTGTTGCGCACGTACCATTTCTTCAAGTCTTCAGGGCTCATGCGAGCACCGGCCTGACCTTGCACGTAAACCTTCTTCACGCGACCACGGTCGATGAAGTCGTTGACGTAGCTACTACCGAAGGAGATCGACAGCGTGCTGTTGATGTCGGTGAGGCTCAAGCCAAGGGCTTGGGCTTTCTCGTCGTCGATTTCCAGGTGGTATTGCGGTTCATCGTTCAGGCCGTTCGGACGTACCTGATAGAGCACCTTGCTCTGAGCGGCGAGGCCGAGGAACTGGTTACGCGCTTCCATCAGCTTGTCGTGACCGATACCGGCGCGGTCTTGCAGGAACACGTCGAAACCGGTGGCATTACCCAACTCCAGTACCGCGGGCGGGGCGAAAGCGAACACCATGGCATCGCGGAAACTGAAGAAGTGTTGCTGGGCACGTTGGGCCAGGGCAAACACGCTGTTGTCCGAGTTACGCTCGTCCCACGGCTTGAGCATGATGAACGCCAGACCAGAGCTCTGACCGCGACCGGCGAAGTTGAAGCCGTTCACGGTGAACACCGAGGACACCGCGCCTGCTTCTTTATCCAGCAGGTAGCTGCGCATTTCGTCGATCACCACCTGAGTACGCTCGGCACTCGAACCGGCCGGGGTCTGTACCTGGGCGAACAGGACGCCTTGGTCTTCTTCCGGCAGGAACGCGGTTGGAATACGCGTGAACAGCCAGATCATGCCGACCACGATCAACAGATAGGCCAGCAGGTACGGTGCTTTGCGCGACAGCATGTTGCCGACACCGCGCTCATAGCTCTGCACACCACGGTCGAAATTGCGGTTGAACCAGCCAAAGAAACCCTTCTTCGGCGTGCCATGCTCGCCTTTCGGAATCGCCTTGAGCATGGTCGCGCAAAGCGCCGGGGTGAAAATCAGTGCAACCAGAACCGACAGGGCCATGGCCGAAACGATGGTGATCGAGAACTGTTTGTAGATCACACCGGTGGAACCGCTGAAGAACGCCATCGGCAGCAATACCGCCGACAGCACCAGGGCAATACCGACCAGTGCGCCCTGGATCTGGCCCATGGATTTCTTGGTCGCCTCCTTCGGTGACAAGCCTTCTTCGCTCATCACCCGCTCGACGTTTTCCACCACGACGATGGCATCGTCCACCAGCAAACCGATGGCCAGCACCATACCGAACATGGTCAGGGTGTTGATGCTGAAACCGAACGCCGCGAGGATGCCGAATGTACCGAGCAATACCACCGGCACGGTCATCGTGGTGATGACGGTAGCGCGGAAGTTCTGCAGGAACAGGAACATCACCAGGAACACCAGCACGATCGCTTCGACCAGGGTTTCAACCACGCCTTTGATCGACTCGGTCACCACCGGGGTGGTGTCGTACGGGAACACCACTTCCATGCCTTGCGGGAAGAACGGCTTGAGGTCGTCAATCGTCTTGCGCAGCGCCTTGGCGGTGTCGAGGGCGTTGGCACCGTTGGCCAGTTTTACCGCCAGACCAGAAGCCGGGCTGCCGTTGAACTGTGCGGAAATGCTCGAGTTTTCACCGCCCAGACCGACGTCAGCGACGTCGCCGACACGCACTTGCGAGCCGTCCTGGTTAACCTTCAGCAGAATCGCCTTGAACTGCTCGGCAGTCTGCAGACGGGTCTTGCCGATGATCGTCGCGTTCAGCTGCTGGCCCGGCAACGCCGGCAAGCCGCCGAGCTGACCGGAAGACACCTGGACGTTCTGTGCCGAGATCGCGGTGCTGACATCGCCCGGGGTCAGGTTGTACTTGTTCAACTTGGCCGGGTCGAGCCAGATGCGCATCGCGTACTGGGCACCGAAGACCTGGAAGTCACCGACACCGGCGGTCCGCGAGATCGGGTCCTGCATGTTCGACACGATGTAGTTGGACAGGTCGTCCTTGGTCATGCTGCCGTCACGCGATACCACGCCGATGACCAAGAGGAAGTTTTTCACTGCCTTGGTCACGCGGATACCTTGTTGCTGCACTTCCTGCGGCAACAGCGGGGTGGCCAGGTTCAGCTTGTTCTGAACCTGCACCTGCGCGGTGTCGGAGTTGGTGCCCTGCTCGAAGGTCGCGGTGATGGTCATGCTGCCGTCGGAGTTACTTTCCGAGGATACATAACGCAGATTGTCGATACCGTTGAGCTGCTGCTCGATGACCTGGACCACGGTGTCCTGCACGGTTTGCGCCGAAGCGCCCGGGTAGGTCACGGAGATCGCAATGGCCGGCGGCGCAATGCTTGGGTATTGGTTGATCGGCAATTTCAGGATCGAAAGTGCCCCGACCAGCATGATCACCAGGGCAATTACCCAGGCGAAAATCGGACGGTCGATGAAGAATTTTGACATGGATTACTCCCCTTTGCCGCCGGCGGCTTTGTCAGCTGCCTGAGCGGGGGCCGGGTTCTTGTTGCCTACGTTAGTGGCTTCGGACGGGTTGACCTGAACACCCGGGCGTACGTATTGCAGCCCTTCGGTGATCAGACGATCGCCCGCTTTCAAGCCGTCTTCGATCAGCCACTGGCTGCCGACGGTACGGCTGGCCTTGAGCTGACGCAGTTCGACCTTGTTGTCGGCGCCGACGACCAGGGCGGTCGGGGTGCCTTTGAGGTCGCGGGTCACGCCTTGTTGCGGCGCCAGAATGGCCGCAGCGTTGACGCCGGCCTGCAACTGGGCGCGGACGAACATGCCCGGCAGCAGGGTGTGATCCGGGTTCGGGAACACGGCGCGCAAGGTCACGGAACCGGTAGTCGGGTCGACCGTGACTTCGGAGAATTCCAGCTTACCGTCGAGCTTGTATTGGCTGCCGTCTTCCAGGGTCAGTTTGACCGCTGCGGCGGTATCCCCGGACTTCTGCAGGCGACCGCTTTCCAGCTCGCGGCGCAGTTCCAACAGCTCAACCGAAGACTGGGTGACGTCGACGTAGATCGGGTCCAGTTGCTGGATCGTCGCCATCGCGTCGGTCTGGCCATTGCTGACCAGTGCGCCTTCGGTGACCGAAGAGCGGCCGATGCGGCCGGAGATCGGCGCGTAAACCTTGGTGTAACGCACGTTGATCTGCGCGGTCTGCAACGACGCTTCCGATTCCATGCGGTTGGCCACGGCGGTGTCGTATTCCTGGCGGCTGACGGCCTGCTCGTCGACCAGTTGCTTGTAGCGGTCGGAGATCGACTTGGTCGAACGCAAGTTGGCTTCGGCGCTTTTCAGGGTCGCTTCATAGACCGACGGATCGATCTGATACAGCTGCTGGCCGGCTTTGACATCGCCGCCTTCCTTGAACAGACGCTTGAGAATGATGCCGTTGACCTGCGGGCGAACTTCAGCGATGCGGAACGCACTGGTGCGGCCCGGTAGCTCGGAGGTGAGGGTAAAGGCTTGTGGTTGCAGGGTGACTACGCCGACCTGAGGCGGTGGAGCGGCCGGTGCCGCTTCTTCCTTTTTACATCCGCTGAGCAGCGATGCCAGGGCGACGGCAGTGACCAGAGCGGTAACAGCTGGCTTGAATTGCATGAAGATCCTCGGGTCAGGCGCGCAAAGAGCGCACAAGAAGTGTGTAAGGGTAAAAAAAGGATACCGGGTGGATAAGTAGCTTGCTAAGGAATATACTTACGTTCATGGTTGTTTGTAAATACCTTTGCCGCGTACCCGACCCGTTACAAAAGTCGTTGCAAGGTTTGAAATTGTAGGCCGGGGAGCCGATCCGCGAGAGATCGCCCCCTCTTTATTCAGCGGATATTCAGCCATCCCTGAAACATCCTGTTTGAGGTTTTACTGTCATGGTCCGTCGTACCAAAGAGGAAGCTCAAGAAACCCGTAGCCAGATTCTGGAAGCGGCGGAGAAAGCCTTTTATGAAAGGGGCGTCGCCCGTACGACGCTGGCCGATATTGCGACAATGGCCGGTGTTACGCGCGGTGCCATCTACTGGCATTTCAGCAACAAGGCGGATCTGGTCCAGGCCATGCTGGATTCGCTGCGTGAGCCGCTGGATGAATTGGCCAAGGCCAGCGAAAGTGAAGATGAGCTCGATCCGCTGGGCTGCATGCGCCAACTGCTGATTCATTTGTTTCATCAAGTTGCGCTGGACCCAAAAACCCGGCGTATCAACGAAATTCTGTTTCATAAGTGCGAGTTCACCGATGAAATGTGCGATCTGCGCCAGCAGCGCCGGGACGTCAGTCTCGATTGCAACGAGCGTATCGCTCTGACGTTGCGTAATGCGGTCAATCGCGGCCAATTGCCGGAAGATCTCGACACTGCCCGCGCGGCCATCAGCATTCACAGCTATATCGATGGCCTTCTGTATGGATGGCTTCTGGCGCCGGACAGCTTTGAGCTGCATGCCGAGGCCGAGCGTTGGGTCGATACAGGGTTGGATATGCTGCGCCTGAGCCCCAGCCTGCGCAAATGAAACAAAATGCGTAATTGGCACAGCTTATGTCAATTGGCCTGCTTTTATATACGGTTGCGGCGGGGAGTTTATACGTAGCGAGCTAGGCATTTTGTAGGGAATTTGTGTCTTCTGTGTGAATGAGTGTGAGCCGCTTGCCCTCACCCTGACCCTCTCCCAGAGGGAGAGGGTACTGATCGAGGTGTTCTTTCGAGATCCGCCGACCTGAGATATCAGGTCGAACTCCAGATTTGAAACGCACACAAATCGGCTCCCTCTCCCCTGGGAGAGGGCTGGGCGGGCGGCGTTCCGATGAGGGGCTACGTACTCAGCCGCGCAATCGCTCTCCAGGCGAACACAAAAAAGCCCCCGACTCACCACAAGTCGGGGGCTTTGTGTTTCTGCTTCTTACAGCGCTGGATAGTCGATATAACCGACCGGGCCTTTGCCGTAGAAGGTTTCCGGGTGCGCATCATTAAGCGGCGCATCAGCCTTCAAACGAGCCGGCAGATCCGGGTTGGCAATAAACGGCACACCAAACGCCACCGCGTCAGCCTTGCCACTCGCCAGCCACTCGTTGGCGCTGTCCTTGGTGAAACGTTCGTTGGCAATGTACGGGCCGCCAAACGCTTCTTTCAGTTGCGGGCCGAGGCTGTCGGCGCCTTCTTTCTCACGGGAGCAGATGAACGCGATGCCGCGTTTGCCCAGTTCACGTGCGACGTAGGTGAAGGTTTCTGCCAGGTTGTCGTCGCCCATGTCATGGGAGTCGGCGCGCGGTGCCAGGTGCACACCGACACGGCCAGCGCCCCAGACTTCGATCGCGGCGTCAGTCACTTCCAGCAGCAGGCGCGCACGGTTTTCCAGCGAGCCGCCGTAGTTGTCAGTGCGCTGGTTGGTGCTGCTTTGCAGGAACTGGTCGAGCAGGTAACCGTTGGCGCCGTGGATTTCCACACCGTCGAAACCGGCGGCCTTGGCGTTTTCGGCACCGGTGCGGTAAGCGTCGACGATGTCGGCGATTTCAGCGGTTTCCAGGGCGCGTGGGGTCGGGTAGTCGGCCAGTGGGCGAACCAGGCTGACGTGGCCCTTTGGCTGGATCGCGCTCGGTGCCACCGGCGCTTCACCGTTGAGGTACGAAGGGTGGGAAACCCGGCCGACGTGCCACAGTTGCAGGAAGATCTTGCCGCCCGCGCCGTGAATCGCTTTGGTCACATTGGCCCAGCCGCGCACTTGGTCGTTGGACCAGATGCCCGGGGTGTCCGGGTAGCCAACGCCCATTGGCGTTACCGAAGTGGCTTCGCTGAGGATCAGGCCAGCGGAAGCGCGCTGTACATAGTATTCAGCCATCAGCGCGTTCGGCACGCGACCTTCGTCGGCGCGGCAGCGGGTCAGCGGGGCCATGATGATGCGGTTGGCCAGCTCGACGTCGCCGAGTTTGATCGGATCAAAAATAGTTGCCATGTCTACAACCCTCGTAAGTGGAAAGTAATCAGTTAGTTGCAGGGGCCAGATCGGCATTGCCGTTCTGACGGAAAGTAATCAGGGTCACCAGCAGGGCGAGCACTGCCAGCGCGGCGGCTGCCAGCGGCACGCTGGTCAGGCCGTAGCCGTGGGCGATGACGCTGCCGCCAACCCAGGCGCCGAGAGCGTTGCCGACGTTGAACGCGCCGATGTTCAGGGTCGACACCAGATTCGGTGCGGCTTTGCCGAAGGTCACCACGTTGACTTGCAGCGCCGGTACGGCGGCAAAACACGCGGTGGCCCAGAGGAACAAGGTGATTTCAGTCGGGATCAGCGCGACGCTGGTCCAGGTCAGCACGGTGGAGACCACGGCCATGGCGATGAACACGCCGATCAGCGTGGCGGCCATGCCCTTGTCGGCGAGTTTGCCGCCGATGATGTTGCCGACGGTCAGGCCCAGGCCGATCAGCATCAGCGTCCAGGTCACGCCACGCGGTGACACACCGGTGACTTCGCCGAGCAGCGGGGCAACGTAGGTGAACAGGGTGAAGACGGACGCGGCGAACAGCGCGGTCATGCTTAGCGACAGCCAGATCCCGGCACCTTTAAGGGCGGCGAGTTCGGCGCGCATGTCGAGTTTTTCTTCGTCGCGCTTGGCCGGCAAGAAGCGGATCAAGCCGATCAGTGCGATCACGCCGATGACAGTCACCGCCCAGAAAGTCGAGCGCCAGCCGTATTGCTGACCCAGCGCAGTGCCCAGCGGCACACCGAGGACGTTGGCCAAGGTCAAACCGGTGAACATCAACGCCACTGCCGAAGCACGCTTGTTGGCCGGCACCAGATTGGCCGCCACCACCGAACCGATGCCGAAGAACGCACCGTGGCACAGCGCGGTGATCACACGGGCAAACATCAGCACGTTGTAGTCACTGGCAATCGCACAGAGCAGGTTGCCGACAATAAAGATGCCCATCAACGCCACCAGTGCAGCCTTGCGCGGCAGTCTGGCGGTGGCCATTGCCATGAACGGCGCACCGACCGCCACGCCGAGGGCGTAGCCGGCCACCAGCCAACCGGCGCCGGGGATCGACACACCGAGGTCGGCCGCCACATTGGGCAGCAAGCCCATGATGACGAATTCGGTGGTGCCGATGGCGAAGGCGCTCAAGGCGAGGATGAGTAGCGAGAGGGGCATGCAGGTTTCCTTGTCGGCTGACTGACGTTAAGGGTCAGAGCTCTTTACTGAGGGTGCTGAGGAACGCCTGGATCACGTCCTCGTTACGTTTGAAAAAGTGCCATTGTCCGGCCTTCTGGCTGCTGATCAGACCGGCGCGTTGCAACGTCGCGAGGTGTGCCGAAACGGTCGACTGCGACAGGCCGCAGCGTTGATCGATCTGCCCGGCGCAGATGCCGTACTCGTGGTTGTGCAACTGTTCCGGAAATTCGTTCTTCGGGTCTTTCAGCCAGTTGAGGATGTCTCGCCGTACTGGGTGTGCCAGGGCTTTTATTATTTCGTCGAGGTCGAGGTTCATGGCAGGTGCTCACAATGTGTACAACGCTATATCGCGATGTGGCGAAATATAAATCGTTAGATCGCGATACACCAATATGATTTTGATCTGACGCCAGCATAAATTGGTATATCGCGTTATAACGATACATGGGTGTATGGCTTATGGGCCGCAGTGCTAAGCTGCGCCCATGAACTATCTCGCACATTTACACCTCGGTGGCCAGCGCCCCGGGCAACTGCTCGGCAGTCTGTATGGCGATTTCGTCAAAGGTCGGCTGCAAGGGCAGTTTGCGCCGGAGGTGGAAGCGGCCATTCAACTGCATCGACGGATTGACGTGTTCACGGATCGCCATCCGCTGGTGGATATCGCTCTGGGGCGGTTTTCCGACACGCGGCGGCGTTATGCCGGGATCGTCCTGGATGTGTTTTTCGATCATTGCCTGGCGCGGGACTGGACGCTGTATGCCGATCAGCCGCTGGAGGTTTTCACCGCTGATGTGTATCGGGTGCTGACTCACGAACGGCAACTGCCCGAGCGACTGGCGAGGATTGCCCCGCACATGGTTGCCAATGACTGGTTGGGTTCGTATCAACAGTTTGAAGTGCTGGAGCAGGTGTTGCGCGGGATTTCGCGGCGGCTGAGCCGGCCGGAAGAGTTGGCGGGGGCGATGGAGGAATTGCGGCGGTTGTATGAGCCGCTGAGTGACGACTTCCGCTTGTTCTACCCACAACTCCAGGACTTCGCCCAAAACCCCCAGACACAGAAAATCTAATGTAGGAGTGAGCCTGCTCGCGATAGCGGTGTGTCAGTCGACATTAGTATTGACTGACACAGCGCTATCGCGAGCAGGCTCACTCCTACAGGGGATTTGTGTTTTCAAGCGGCAATCAAATCGCCGGCACGACGCGGTTCGGCCGGTTTCGCCACTTCGCCAAACAACGCCTTCTGCACCGCCTGCTGCGCTTCAAACGCCAACGCCGCGCGCTCACGCCCCTGACAGGCGAGCGGCTTGAGCAGGTGCACTTCGACATCGCCGCAATCATTGCTGAACAGGCGCATCAGGTGCGAGAGCAGATCGTCGTCGCCAATGAACGGCGCCAGCGCGTCGATTTCGCCATCACGCAGATAACGAATCGCCACCGGTTGCAGCATCACCTCGGAATCAATCGCCGCCGCCAGCAAGCGACCGTGAAAGGTACGCAGCGAACGGCCATCGGTGGTGGTGCCTTCCGGGAACATCAATAAGGCATGGTCGGTTTGCAGGTGACGGGTCATCTGCTTGCGGATCAACTGGCTGTCGCCCGAACCGCGACGGATGAACAGGCTGCCGGCCTTCGCCGCCAGCCAACCAGCCACTGGCCAGGTGCGCACTTCGGCTTTGGACAGAAAGGACAGCGGTGTGAGCATGCCGAGCAGCGGAATATCCGTCCACGACACATGATTGCTGACCCACAGCATCGGCTGTTTTGGCAGCTCACCGTGAACCGTCACGCGAAAGGGCAGGGCGTTGCTCAAGCGCGCCATGAAAAAGCGCGACCAGCGCTGACGCCGCTCCATCGAATGCGCCAGACCAATCCGTTCAAATACGCCGAAGACGCTGGCCATGGTCAAGCCCAGCGACACCACCAGCAGCACCCGCGCGATCCGCGCGTACACCCGCAACCGGCTCATCACACGGCCGCCTTGAAGTGTTTGGCGTAGCGCGGGCAGAGTTCGTCGCGCTTGAGCAGGATGAACACGTCGGCGACCTGGAAGTCCTCGTCCCAGCATGGCTCGCCGCAGATCTTCGCGCCCAGGCGCATATAAGCCTTGAGCAGTGGCGGCATTTCCGCGATCACGTTCGATGGAATATCCAGCGTCGGCAGCGGATTTTTCGGCTCGGCGCGCAGGTTTTCGGTGCACAGATAACGTTCGCGCAGGCGCTGCATGATCGCGTGGGCCTGAATGCCGCCGTCCTGCATCGGGATGCTCGCGCAACCCATCAGATAACTGTAGCCACCCTGATTCAGCACTTCGGCCAACTCGCCCCACAGCACCGCGATGGTGCCACCGTTGCGGTACGCCGGGTCGACGCAAGTACGTCCGATTTCGAGGATCGGGCCTTGCAGATGCGTCAGGCCATGCAGGCTGAATTCTTCTTCGCTGTAGAACTTGCCGAGGCTGCTCGCGGCCGTGTGATCAAGCAAACGCGTGGTCGCCACCAAGCGGCCGGTGTTCAAGTCACGCACGCCGATGTGGCTGCAGTGAACATCATAATCATCCATGTCCAGACCCAGTTCCGCGCCTTTCAGCTTGGCGTTGAACTCGCCGCTGAAGACGTTGAAGCGCAAGGCCTGGGCTTGCTGCAGAGCCTCGGCGCCGATCAGGCGTTCGGCTTGCAGGCGGCGTTCATTGCCGGTGTCGCTGATGCGGGCGATCTGAGTCATGTGAATCTCCGTACGGGCCTTTAACCCGTCGTGGGTTGCAGCCGATCGACTTTCTTTATGCAGCCGTGTTGTGCAAAGTCAGGCTATGTAGCCCCGGTGTCATCGCCATGAACGTTCGGTGATGCTTATATGACAGCCCACAAGGAGCCTCCTATGCCCTGGCCAGATCTGCTGCACAGCCGTGAACGATTGCCCGCCGTTGCTGACCTGGCCGAGGGTTTTGCGACGTTGTTGCAGCAACTGGGCAACGTCACACCGTTCGAATTGGCGGTCGCGGGCGGGCGGCGGATGGCGACGCCGGGGCTGGCGTTTCTGGTCGGTTATCAAGCGGCTTTGCGCATGTTGTGGCCGAGTGCGCCGCTGAGCCTGGGCGCTTTGTGTGCGACCGAACAGCGCAGTTTGCGTCCGGCGGACATGCAGACGCGGCTCACCGATTTACGCCTGAGCGGGCGCAAGGACTTCGTCACGGCGGGCGATGCGGCGGACTGGCTGTTGATTGCTGCGCGCAGTGAAGAGCCTGGTGAAGCGCCGCGCCTGAGCTTGGCGGTGGTGTATCCCGGCGAGCCCGGCGTGATCGTGGAAAAACTGCCGGCGCTGCCGTTGATGCCGGACATCAGTCATGGCCGGTTGCAGCTGGATGGCGCGTTGTGCGAATTGTTGGCGGGGGATGGCTGGGATGCTTACGTCAAACCGTTTCGCACCCTTGAGGATGTCTATGTACTGAGCGCAATGACCGCGTGGCTGTATGGCGTCGGACAGGACAGCGACTGGCCGCAGGCGCTGCAATTGCGCTTGCTGGCGCTGTTGGCCGGGTGTGCCGAGGCGAGCCGGCAACCGCCGAACAATCCGGCCGGGCATGTGTTGCTGGGTGGGCTGTTTGCGCAGTTTGAAGCGCTGGAGGGTGAGGTGAGTCAGGCGTTGGCTGACGGGCCGGCAGAATGGGCGCAGATGTGGCAGCGCGATCAGGGGGTGATGCAGTTGGCGGCGGGGGCTCGGGCCAAGCGGTTGGCCAAGGCTTTGGCGGCGGGCTGAAGGGCCTCATCGCGAGCAGGCTCACTCCTACAGTTGATCGAGTTTCGTCAGTTGAAATGCGATCCCCTGTAGGAGTGAGCCTGCTCGCGATAGCAATCTAAATAACACCGCATACTTGTCATCAACCCCGACTAGTCTCAGCAGGTTCATTCCCAGAGCCCTCACCATGCGCAAAGGCCTGCCCCTGTTTCTGCTGCTGATCTGCTGCACCGTTCAGGCCGAACCTTGGCCCGCTGAACAATGGTCAACCGGCCCGAAGGTCACCGGCCCGACCGTTGAGGCGCTGGAGAATTACGCCTTCCCACCCCGCGACGACGCAACCCGCCAAGGCATCCGCACCGATGCACTGCTGATCATTCGCGACGGCCAGATCCTCTACGAACGCTACGCCGGCCCGACCACAGCACAAACCCCGCACCTGACCTGGTCAATCAGCAAAAGCCTGATGGCCAGCGTGCTCGGTGTGGCCTACGGCGAGGGCCTGTTCAAACTCGACGATCCTGCCGCGAAATTTTACCCGCCACTGAGCAAACACCCGGCGATAAAAATCGCCGATCTGCTGCACTGGGCATCCGGTATCGACTGGCAGGAAGACTACGAGTACGCCCCGCTGAAATCCTCGGTGGTGGCGATGCTCTATACCCGTGGTCATCGCGACATGGCTGCGTTTACCGCCGATCACGATGCCTACGCCGAACCGGGGCAGGCCTTCCACTATTCCAGTGGCGACAGCAATCTCTTGGCGGCAGCGTTGAAAACGATCGTCGGCCCGCAGCGTTATGCGGATTATCCGTGGACGGCATTGTTCGAGCCGTTGGGCATCCGTCACGCCGTGTGGGAAACCGATGCCAGCGGCACGTTTGTCGC
Source organism: Pseudomonas sp. MC6 (assembly GCF_054790575.1). NCBI lineage: Bacteria > Pseudomonadati > Pseudomonadota > Gammaproteobacteria > Pseudomonadales > Pseudomonadaceae > Pseudomonas > Pseudomonas sp. MC6. The sequence continues at coordinate 3,557,121 of NZ_CP186504.1, read as the reverse complement.
GTCTTCTTATGCTTATCTCACCGCGCGGGATCTGGCGCGAGTCGGGTTGCTGATGGCCCGCGACGGCCGCTGGGAGGCGCGGCAAGTGCTGCCCAAGGACTGGCTCGCGTTCAATCTCAAACCCTTCGCTGGCTATAAGGCCCACGAGGATGAGGCCGTGCCCGGCGGCCACTGGTGGCTCAATCGTCCCGTCGATGGCGCCGCATCACCGTGGCCTGATGCACCGCCTGACACCTTCGCTGCCCTCGGCCACTGGGGCCAGGCGCTTTATGTGATCCCCAGCGAGAAACTGGTGATCGTGCGATATGGCGATGATCGTGACGGTGGCTACCATCACAACGAGTTGCTTAAACGTGTGCTGAAGGCGGTGCGCCCATGAAGCGCTTTTTGCTGTTGCTGCTTGTTTTGCTGCTCGGCTGGGTCGTCTACGAGCGCGAAAATCTGTGGGCCTTCCCCGACATCATCAGCGCCTACACCGCCAAGGAATACTGCTCCTGCCGGTATGTGATGAACAACGATGCCGAGTATTGCCGTGGCTATGTAAAACAATGGCTGCCGACCAGCCAGTTCACCGATGACAGCGCCAGCAAAACCATCACCGTCAGCGGCATGGGTCGCAGCAATCGCGCCCAGTGGTTGAGCGAACGCCAAGGCTGTCGTTTACAGCCATAAAAGATCGCAGCCTTCGGCAGATCCTACATGACCGGGTCCACCCTGTAGGAGCTGCCGAAGGCTGCGATCTTTTGATCTTGATGTTGCAATAACTTTGGGGGCGGTTAAGGTTCGTGCAGGTTTATCGGCCCCACGAGTGTTCAATGTTCAACCGCTCCCTGTGTGCAACCCTGTCCAGCCTGCTGCTCGCCGCCGTCGCGCTGCCGGCGCAGGCCAATTGGTATCTGGACGGCGAGTCGTCGCGGCTGTCGTTCGTCAGTACGAAAAACGCCAATGTCTCCGAAGTGCAGCGCTTTCTGGTGCTGCACGGTAAGGTCGATCCCAGTGGTCGCGCCGAAGTCGAGGTCGAGATGGACTCGATCAACAGCGGTATCCCGCTGCGCGATGAGCGCATGCGCAAGGAGCTGTTCCAGATCGAGCAATTCCCCGAAGCGACCATCACCACCCAGATCGACCTGCGCCCGATCAACGATCTGGCCCCCGGTGCGCAACTGGAATTGCGCCTGCCACTGACCGTCAATCTGCACGGCAAGCAGCACGAATATCCTGCCGAGCTACTGGCGACGCGTCTCGATGATCGTCGTTTTCAAGTGGTGACGCTAGAGCCGCTGGTGATCAACGCCGAGGATTTTGATCTTGCGCCGGGGCTGGAAAGTCTGCGCAAACTCGCCGACCTGTCGGCCATCAGTCTGTCGGTGCCGGTGGGTGCGGTGCTGATCTTCACGGCGCGCTGACATGCGCGGCGCGGTGTTCCCGTGGCGGGATGGCAACCGGTTCGAGCTGTTGATCGATGGCCCGCAATTCTTCCCGCGCATGCTCGAACAAATTGCTGGCGCTCAGGAGCAGATCGAACTGGAGTTGTATCTGGTCGAGGCTGGCGCCTGTGCCGAAACCATCGTGCAGGCACTGGTGCTGGCGGCCGAGCGTGGCGTACGTGTGCGGTGCCTGTTCGACGATTACGGCAGCCTGGCGTTTACCCTCAATCTGCGCCAGCGCCTGACCCAGGCCGGGGTTGAACTGCGTTTCTACAATCGGCTGAACTGGCGGCGCTGGGTCGGTAATTTCTATCGTGATCACCGTAAATTGTTGCTGGTCGATCAGCGTCTGGCGGTGGTCGGCGGTACTGGCGTCACTGACGAGTTCTGGACGCCGGGCCAGGACACCAGCGAATGGCACGAGGTGATGGTCGAGATCAGCGGCCCGTTGGTGATCGACTGGCAATTGCTCTTTGACCGCCAGTGGATTGCCAACCGCTATCGCCGCGCCTGGCGTCCGGCCGCGCATTTTGGTCTGCCACGGTTGCCGCGCGTGCCGGACAAGGGCGAGGGCATGGGCCGCGTGGCGTATGCCGACGCCCGTCAGCACCGCGACATTCTGCAATCGCTGTTTCGCGCTTTGAACAGCGGGCAAAAACGCATCTGGATGGCCACACCGTACTTCCTGCCAACGTGGAAAATCCGCCGCTCCCTGCGCAAGGCGGCGGCGCGCGGTGTCGACGTGCGCCTGCTGCTGACCGGGCCGCGTACCGATCACCCGTCGGTGCGTTACGCCGGGCATCGCTACTACCCGCGACTGCTCAAGGCCGGGGTGCAGATCTTCGAATACCAGCCGTGCTTTCTGCATTTGAAAATGGTCTTGGTGGATGATTGGGTGAGCATTGGCTCGTGCAACTTCGACCACTGGAACCTGCGCTTCAATCTGGAGGCGAATCTGGAGGCGCTGGACCCGTCGTTGACGGCAGCGGTAGAGGCGAGTTTTGTGACGGACTTCGGGCTGAGTCAGCAGGTGAGTCTGGAAGAATGGCAGCGCCGACCGTTGTGGCGGCGGGTCAAGCAGCGGGTTTGGGGCTGGGTGGATCGGGTGGTGGTCAATATTCTCGACCGCCGCGGCTAAAACCGATTCTGAATACACCCTAAATCCAATGTGGGAGCGAGCCTGCTCGCGAAAGCGGTGTGTCAGTCAGCAATTGTTTAGCTGAATGACCGCTTTCGCGAGCAGGCTCGCTCCCACAGGGTTTTGCGGTGTGCTTGCGGTTATAGCAGTTCAAAGCTCTGCTGCGTCACGTCCTGCGAATCCAGGCCGATCTGCACGTTGAACTTGCCAGGCTCCGCCGCGTACTTGAGCTGGGCGTTGTAGAACTTCAGGTCATCCTCAGTGATGGTGAAGTGCACGACTTTCTGTTCGCCGGCCTTGAGCATGATTTTCTGGAAGTTCTTCAGTTCTTTCACCGGGCGGATCATCGAGCCGGTGACATCCTGAATGTACAACTGCACCACGGTTTCGCCGTCACGCTTGCCGGTGTTCTTCACCATGACGCTGGCGTCGAGTTTGCCGGTGGCATTCAGGGTGGTCGACGACAGCGCCATGTCGCTCAAGGCGAATTGGGTGTAGCTCAGGCCATACCCGAACGGGAACAGCGGCCCGGTGGTGTCATCGAAATACTGCGAGGTGTAGTTGCCCGGTTTGCCCGGCGTGAACGGCCGGCCAATGCTCAGGTGGTTGTAGTAGGTCGGGATCTGGCCGACCGAGCGCGGGAAAGTCACCGGCAGTTTGCCCGACGGGTTGTAGTCGCCGAACAGCACATCAGCAATGGCATTGCCGCCCTCGGTGCCGCTGAACCAGGTTTCCAGAATCGCGTCAGCCGACTGGTTCTCTTCGAGAATCGTCAGTGGGCGGCCGTTCATCAACACCAATACCAACGGTTTGCCGGTAGCTTTCAGCGCACGGATCAGCTCGCGCTGGCTTTCCGGGATGTTCAGGTCGGTGCGGCTGGAGGATTCGTGGGACATGCCACGGGACTCGCCCACGGCGGCGACGATCACGTCAGCGTCCTTGGCGGCTTTCACGGCTTCGTCGATCAGCACGTTGGCCGGGCGCGGGTCATCGACCACTTCCGGCGCATCGAAGTTGAGGAAGTTCAGGTAATCCAGCACCTTCTTGTCGCTGGTGATGTTGGCGCCACGGGCGTAGATCAGGTTCGACTTGTTGCCGATCACCGAGCTCATGCCATCGAACAGCGTCACCGATTGCGCAGGGCGCCCGGCGGCGGCCCAACTGCCCATCATGTCGATCGGTGCTTTGGCCAATGGGCCAACCAGTGCGATTTTTGCGTCTTTCTTCAGCGGCAGGGTTTCGTTCTGGTTCTTCAGCAATACCAGGCTGCGACGCGCGACTTCACGAGCCTCGGCGCGGTGCAGACGGCTCTCGGCGTAGGTGTCGGCCGGATCGTCTTCAGCCTTGCCGATGCGCAGGTACGGGTCCTTGAACAGGCCCATGTCGTACTTGGCGGCGAGCACTTCGCGCACTGCGTTGTCGATATCTTTCTGGTCGATCTCGCCGGACTTGAGCAGCCCCGGCAGCTCTTTGCCGTACAGGGTGTCGTTCATGCTCATGTCGATACCGGCCTTGATCGCCAGCTTCGCCGCTTCACGACCGTCGCGGGCAACACCGTGCTTGATCAGCTCAAAGATTGCACCGTGGTCGCTGACCGCCAGGCCTTTGAAGCCCCAGTCGCGGCGCAGCAGATCGTTCATCAGCCAGGTGTTGGCGGTGGCCGGAATGCCGTTGATCGAGTTCAACGCGACCATCACACCACCGGCGCCGGCATCAATCGCGGCGCGGTACGGCGGCAGGTAATCCTGGTACATCTTCACCGGGCTCATGTCGACGGTGTTGTAGTCGCGACCGCCCTCGACCGCGCCGTACAGGGCGAAGTGCTTGACGCTGGCCATGATGCTGTCGGCCGCGCTCGGGGTGGCGCCCTGATAGGCACGAACCATGACGCCGGCAATGCGCGAGGTCAGGTAGGTGTCCTCACCGAAACCTTCGGAACTGCGGCCCCAGCGCGGGTCGCGGGAGATGTCGACCATCGGCGCGAAGGTGATGTCGAGGCTGTCGGCGGCGGCTTCCTTGGCGGCAACGCGCCCGGACTGGCCGATGGCGTCCATGTCCCAGCTCGAGGCGAGGGCCAGCGGAATCGGGAAAATCGTACGGTGACCGTGGATCACGTCGTACGCAAAAAACATCGGAATCTTCAGGCGACTGCGCATGGCAGCGTCCTGCATCGGACGGTTTTCCGGACGGGTGATCGAGTTGAACGTACCGCCGATATTGCCGGCGGCGATCTCTTTGCGGATCAACTCGCGAGGCATTTCCGGGCCGATGCTGATCAGGCGCAACTGGCCGATCTTTTCATCGAGGGTCATCTGGTTCATCAGGTTGCTGATGAACGCATCCTTGTTTTCCAGGGGTACCGGGGTCGTGGCGGCCAATACTTGATGACTGGCCAGGCTGACGAACAGACCCAGCAAACACAGCTTCTTCATGAATATTTTTCTCAAGGGCCCAAGCGGCAATGCAACGCCGGCCAGCCAAAATTTAGGGAGCGACTATTGTTGTTCGGGTACGGGCTCAAAGAAACAGAGCCAAAAACGGCAGCCGACACTTGCCAGCATGATCACGCAGGGCACTTTTTAGCCCATTGCCCCGTCGTAATCCAGCGACGCGGCCGATTATGCCCCAAGAGCCCGCTGAGAATGTTTCGCGCTCGGTTTTTATAATGATATGTGCCAAGGAGCATCACTGCGATGAATGTAAGCCCAACCAATCGCTCGCGTTTGCAGGTCGCCACACTGCTGGTGCTGGCCACGCTGCTGACCGCGTGCGGCATCAACAATATCCCGACCCTCGACGAACAGGCCAAAGCCGCGTGGGGGCAGGTACAGAACCAGTACCAGCGCCGCGCCGACCTGATCCCCAATCTGGTGGAAACGGTGAAGGGTTACGCCAAGCATGAAGAGGAAACCCTGACCGCAGTGATCGAGGCGCGGGCGAAAGCCACGTCGATTCAGGTCGACGCCAGCACCCTCGACAACCCGGAAAAACTCAAGCAGTTCCAGCAGGCGCAGGATCAATTGACCGGTGCGTTGAGCCGCTTGATGGTGGTCTCCGAGCGCTATCCGGATCTGAAGGCCAACCAGAACTTCCTCGCCCTGCAATCGCAGTTGGAAGGCACGGAAAACCGCATCGCCGTGGCGCGCCGCGATTTCATTCTGGCGGTGCAGAAATACAACACCGAGATTCGCACCTTTCCCGGTCGCCTCTGGCACAGCGTGATGTACAGCGATCTGCCGATCCGCGAAACCTTCGAAGCCACCACGCCCGGCGCGGAAAAAGCCCCGCAAGTGAAATTCTGATTCGAGGTTGTCCATGCGCGTGTTGAAAATGGGCCTGGTGCTGATGCTGTGGTTGTTCGCCGTCAGCGCCCGGGCCGAGTTGACGTTCCCGGCGCTGAGCGGGCGGGTGGTGGACGAAGCGCAGATGCTCGAGCCGTCGGTGCGCGCGCAACTGAGCCAGCAATTGCAGGCCCACGAGCAGGCGACCGGCGAGCAACTGGTCGTGGTCACGCTACCGGATCTGCAAGGCACGACCATTGAGGATTTTGGCGTTCAGCTCGGGCGACACTGGGCCATCGGGCAAAAGGACAAGAACAACGGCGCGCTACTGATCGTTGCTCGTGACGAGCGCAAACTGCGCATCGAAGTCGGTTATGGCCTGGAGGATCGGCTGACCGACGCGCAGACTTCAGTGATCATCCATCAAGTCATTACGCCCGCCTTCAAGGCCGGCAATTTCAGCAAAGGCATCAGCGACGGCGTGGCGGCGATGCTGGTGGTGCTCGGCGGTAATCCGCTGGATGAGCCGTCGACGGTGTATGAATCCAGCGGTGATCCGTCTGATGATTTCATCTCGCGGCACCCGGCATTGTTCGTGTTTTTGGTGATGTTGTTCATCCTGACGGTGTTTGTCTGCCAGATGCTCGGTATCCTGCCTGCCGGCCGGGGTGGCTCCGGAGGAGGGGGTGGCTTCGGCGGTGGTGGCGGATTTGGCGGCGGCGGTGGAGGCGGAGGCTTCAGCGGCGGCGGGGGCAGTTTCGGCGGCGGTGGTTCGTCCGGCGGCTGGTGATATCAGAAGAATAATGAGCAGGCACTTTTCAACATGGCACTACTGACCGAACACGAACAACGCAAAGTCGCCGAGGCGATCGCCCGGGTCGAGCGCGACACCGACGCCGAACTGGTGACGGTGCTCGCGGCGCGCGCTGATGACTACGCGTACATCCCGCTGTTGTGGGCGAGCCTTTTGGCGCTGGTGGTGCCCGGCGTCGTGCACTACCTGACCGGGTGGTTGACCATGCACAGCTTGCTGCTGGTGCAGTGGGGGGCGTTTATCGTGCTCTGCCTGCTGTTTCGTCTGCCGAAAGTCACTACTCATCTGATTCCGCGCCGCGTGCGGCATTGGCGCGCGTCGAACCTGGCGCGGCGGCAGTTTCTCGAGCAGAACCTGCATCACACGGTGGGCAGCACCGGCATGCTGATTTTTGTCTGTGAGGCGGAGCGGTATGTGGAGATTCTGGTGGATGAGGGGATTTCCAAACGGCTCGATAACAAGAGTTGGGATGCGATTGTGGCGGCGTTTACTGAGCAGGTCAGGCGGGGGCGCACATTGGAGGGGTTTGTCACGTGTATCGAGGCGTGTGGGGAGTTGCTGAAAGTGCATGTGCCGGTGACGCAGGTGAGGAATGAGTTGCCGAATCGGTTGATTGTGCTGGGGTAAGACCTGGATTATTCGTCGACGCTGAGATCCAGCCCCTCACCCCAGCCCTCTCCCAATGGGAGAGGGGGAAAGGGAGCAGATCGGGGGCCTTTCAAACTTGAGTTCGGCTCGGTATTTCAGGTCGGCGTAACTCGTGAAAACACCTCGGTCGGTCCCCTCTACCTCTGGGAGAGGGCTAGGGTGAGGGCGCTTCAAACAACCGTTGGGTAAATAAGAGCGTGTCCCCAACCCCCATCCCCCCTAAAATACCCGCCATTCCCGATTTCGCCCGTCCGAGGCCGCTTCTCCATGCCCGTTACTGCTCCAGCCACCAAGCCTGCGCCCGATCACCACGCCCAGTTCATCGAGCTGCTGCAAACCAGTCTCGAACAGAACGGCTTCATCAAACTGGTACTGGCCAAATACGTCGGTGAAGAGGCGGATCTGCAGCGGGTCATCATCAAGCCGGTGACCGTCAAAGCGCAGCCTAACCTGTCGTTCGTCTATCGCTACAAAACCCGCGACATCACCAAAAACCTGCCCTTGGTCGAAGGTGTGGCGGCGATTGCCGGGTTGTTGCCGGCCTCGTTCAAAAATGCACATTTACTCGCGGTGACTGACGAAGCCCAGCTCGAATACAGCAAAAAGGGCAAGAGTTCGCTGTTCAAGAGCAAACCTCAGCAATTGCGCGAAGCACCGTCCGCCGAGCACAACCGCGAGAAAAACCGCTTTCTCGAATTGAGCCGGCCGTTCCTCAAGGACCTCGGCGTGACCAATGCGCAACATGAGCTGATCCCGGCGATGTCGCGCAAGTGGAAGCAGATCAACAAGTTCATCGAAGTGTTCAGCCACGCCCTGACCTCGTCGCCGCTGGCGCTGGACCAACCGGTGCGGGTGGCGGATTTCGGTTCGGGCAAGGGTTACCTGACGTTTGCGATTCACGATTACCTGCGCAACACCTTGAAGGCCGAGGGCGAGGTCACTGGCGTTGAGTTGCGTGAGGAAATGGTCAACCTGTGCAACGCCGCGGCGGCAAAACTCGATCATCCGGGGCTGGTGTTCAAGTGCGGTGACGTACGCAGCGTGGCGCCGAGTGAACTGGACGTGATGATCGCCTTGCATGCCTGCGACATCGCCACTGACTACGCGATCCACACCGGCATCCGCTCGGGCGCGTCGATCATCATGTGCTCGCCGTGCTGCCACAAACAGATCCGCCTGCAGATCCAGAGCCCGGCGTTGCTCAAACCGATGCTGCAATATGGTTTGCATCTGGGGCAGCAGGCAGAAATGGTCACTGACAGCTTGCGCGCGCTGTTCCTTGAGGCCTGCGGATACGAGACCAAGGTCTTCGAATTCATCTCGCTGGATCACACCAACAAGAACAAGATGATTCTGGCAGTGAAGCGCGCCGAGCCGGTGGATCCGGCGCAGTTGTTGGTGAAGATTCAGGAGTTGAAAGACTTCTACAACATCAGCGAGCACTGCCTGGAAACCTTGCTGCGCGCTGACGGCTACCTCGCCTGACACAAAACCCTGTGGGAGCGAGCCTGCTCGCGAAAGCGGACTGACAGTCAACGATGATGTTGGCTGTTACGGACCCTTCGCGAGCAGGCTCGCTCCCACATTTGATTTCACCGCAGTCTTGCGGCCGAGAATGACAGTGGCAATCACACCACACGCAAACACCCAGGTAATCGGCTCGACATGTTCACCAAAGAACAGCGCCGAGAACGCGATGGTAAAGAAAATCTGCAACAACTGGATCTGACTGACCCGGGCAATCCCGCCCATGGACCAGCCCGGCGTACCAGGCAAAGAAGCCGAGAAACTGCGAAAACAGCGCCACATAACCAAACGCCCACCAGGTCTTGGCCGACACCGCGCCCTGATGTTGCAGCGCCAGATACAGCACCGGCCCGATCAACAGCGGCGTCGACAGCACCAGCGCCCAGCAGATCACCTGCCAGCCGCCCATCTCCTTGGCCAATCGGCCGCCTTCTGCATAGCCCAGCCCCCCGACGGCAATCGCGCCGAGCATCAACAGATCACCCGCCTGAATGCTGCCCGCTCCGGTATACAGCGCATAACCAAGCACCAACGCACTGCCCAGCGCCGCGCAGGCCCAGAAGGCTTTTGACGGGCGTTCGTGTGACAACCACGCGGCATACAGCGCCACGCACAGCGGTTGCAGGCCGTTGACCAGCGCACCGTGGGATGCCGGCAAGGTTTGCATGGCCCACGCCGACAACACCGGGAAACCGAGAATCACCCCGGCGATTACCAGGCTCAGGCCTTTGACTTGCTGCCACGTCGGCCATTTCTCGCGGTGCCACAACAACAGCAGCGCTGCCGGAATCGCCGCGAACAATGCGCGGCCCAAACCGTTGAGCAGCGGATGCAGTTCCTGCACCACGATGCGGGTGAAGGGCAGGGTGAGGCTGAAAATCACCACGCCGAGCAGGCCGAGGGCCATGCCGGTGTTTTCGCGCGAGGACATGATGGTGGACCAGAATTGAAGGTGGCAGGGAATGGCCTTTATAAAGCCATAAACCATGACTTTCTGGCTGTTACAGCTAGGCACGGACTTATCCGTACAGTTGCGGGTAATCCCCGCAACGTAGGAGCTGCCGAAGGCTGCGATCTTTTGATTTTACGGGCAAGATCAAAAGATCGTCCGATCGCGGCCCGAGCCTTCGGCAGCTCCTACAGTAGTAGCCCGTTGTTACCCGTCACTCTCGAATAGGTCTACCTTGAACACTTCCAGGTAATTTCCAGAGGAGTCCTCCCCATGGCCGCGAAAAAGATCCTGATGCTGGTCGGCGATTACGTCGAAGATTACGAAGTGATGGTGCCGTTCCAGGCTCTGCAAATGGTCGGTCACACCGTCCACGCTGTTTGCCCGGACAAGGCTGCCGGCAAAACCGTGCGCACCGCGATTCATGACTTTGAAGGCGATCAGACCTACAGCGAAAAGCCCGGTCACCTGTTCGCCCTCAACTTCGACTTCGCCAAGGTCAGCGAAGCCGATTACGACGCGCTGTTGATCCCCGGCGGTCGTGCCCCGGAATACCTGCGCCTCAACGAAAAAGTCCTCGACCTGGTGCGCGCCTTCGACAAGGCCGGCAAACCGATTGCCGCGGTCTGCCACGGTGCGCAATTGCTCGCGGCGGCGGGCGTGCTTGAAGGCCGCGAATGCAGCGCCTATCCGGCCTGCGCGCCGGAAGTGCGCCTGGCGGGCGGTACGTACATCGACATCCCCGTGACGGACGGCCACGTTCAAGGCAATCTGGCCACAGCCCCGGCATGGCCGGCGCATCCGAACTGGCTGGCCGGTTTCCTTGGCTTGCTCGGCACTAAAATCACCCTGTAACGAGGAATCGCCGATGTGCGAGCTCTACGTCAAGGCTGACCCGATTCTCTATGAATCACGCTCGCGCTCGCTGCGCATCTGCGGCGTGGTGACCACGTTGCGTCTGGAGAATCAGTTCTGGGACATCCTCAGCGAAATCGCCGAGGTCGACGGCATGACCACCAACCAATTGATCGCCAAGCTGTATGAGGAGGTGATGGATTATCGCGGGGAGGTGGTGAATTTTGCCTCGTTCCTGCGGGTGAGTTGTACGCGCTATTTGAGTCAGCGGCGGGTGAGTGCGCCGGAGTTGTCGGTGGTGCGGGCGGTGGTGAAATAGCCGGCACCGAGTTGCCTCATTCGCGAGCAGGCCGGTACAAGCGACAGATAGTGAGGACTGGTCTTTACTCTGAAGCGCGAAATCTCTCAATCGCCAAGGAGCAACGAGCATGTCCGGATGGTACGAAATCAGTAAAAGCAGCAACGGCCAGTTCAGGTTTGTGCTGAAAGCGGCGAATGCCGAAACGATTCTGACCAGCGAGCTGTACACCACTCGCGCCGCAGCCGACGGCGGTATCGCTTCGATGCAAACCAACAGCCCGCTGGATGAACGCTACGAGAAGAAGTCGACGAAGGATGGCCATCCGTACTTCAACCTGAAAGCGGCCAATCATCAGGTCATCGGCAGCAGCGAGGCGTATTCATCGGATGCGGCGTGCGATAAAGGCATTGCCAGCGTCAAGGTGAACGGGCCGAGCAAAGTGATCAAGGACAAGACTTTGCCGGTGCTCTGACCTCACTTTCAAATCCACCAAAATCCCCTGTGGGCGCGAGCCTGCTCGCGAAAGCGGTGTATCAGTCAACATCATCATCGACTGATACATTGTCTTCGCGAGCAGGCTCGCTCCCACATTAAATTTGCTTTGTGTCAGGGAGATCAGCGCAGGGTCTTCAGGATCGTTTTCAGCTGCGTTTGACCTGCCTCACTCAATGGAAACACCGGCAAACGCGGATCGCCCGATTCAAGCCCTGTCTGCCGCAACCCGGCCTTGATCGTCGCCGGCAAGCCACCCTTGAGAATGAAATCCAGCAGCGGCAGCTGGCGATAGAACAAATCCCGCGCGCGATCCAGATCGCCGGCCATGGCCGCGTCATAAAGATCCAGGTTCAACTGCGGAATCAGGTTCGGCGCCGCTGTGCACCAGCCTTTCGCCCCGGCGGCAAACGCTTCCAGCGCCAGCGGATTGCAGCCGTTGTAGAACGGCACCTGACCTTCGCCGAGCAGTTGCAGCTTGTGCATGCGTTGAATATCGCCGGTGCTCTCCTTGACCATGGTCACGTTTTCCACGCCATTGACGATGCGCAGAATCAAATCCACCGACATGTCGGTGCCGCTGGTGGCCGGGTTGTTGTAGAGCATGATCGGCACGCCGATGCTTTCGCCGATGGCGCGGTAGTGGGCGAGGATTTCCGCTTCGGTGAGCTTCCAGTACGAGGCCGGCAGCACCATCACCACATCGGCGCCGTGGGCTTCAGCGAAACGCGCGCGGCGTACGGCTTTGGCGGTGGTCAGGTCAGACACGCTGACGATCGTCGGCACACGTTTGGCCACGTGCTTGATGCTGAACTCGGCGACCTGATCCCACTCCGCATCGCTCAGGTAAGCGCCTTCGCCGGTGCTGCCCAATGGCGCGATGGCGTGGACGCCGCTGTCGATCAAGCGATCGATCGATTGGCCGAGCGCTGGCAGGTCCAGCCCTTCGCCGTTGGCGCCGAACGGGGTGATGGTGTAGCCGATGATGCCGTGAATAGTGGACATGGGAATCTCTCCGTAACAGGGTTCAGTTCAGGCAATCGGCGTGTTGACGCAGGTTCTGCCGGGCGTAGTAGTTGAAGGCCGCGGCGTGGCGTTTCGGCTTGGCGATCCAGTCGTGCGCCTCGCGGCCCAGCTCGGGAATGATCGGCTTGATCGTGCCGGCGGCCATCGCCAATAGTTGCAGTTTGGCCGCGCGCTCGATCAGTTGGGCGATGACACAGGCTTCCTCAATCGTCGTACCGGTCGACAACTGACCGTGGTGCGAAAGCAGGATCGCGCGTTTGTCGCCCAGTGCACCGGCAATCAACTCGCCCTCTTCGTTACCGACCGGCACCCCCGGCCAGCCTTCGAGAAATGCGCAGTCGTCGTACAGCGGGCACAGATCCATGTGGGAAATCTGCAGTGGCACTTCCAGCATCGACAGCGCCGCCACGTGGGTCGGGTGAGTGTGGATGATGCAGTTCACATCCGGACGAGCCCGGTACACCCAGCTGTGGAAACGGTTGGCCGGGTTGGCCATGCCGTTACCTTCGAGGACCTCCAGATCCTCGTTGACCAGCAGCAGATTGCTCGCGGTGATTTCGTCGAAACCCAGGCCCAATTGCTGAGTGTAATAGGTGCCGGGCTGCGGCCCACGAGCGGTGATTTGCCCGGCCAGGCCTGAGTCGTGACCGTTTTCGAAGAGAATCCGGCAGGTCAGGGCCAGCTTTTGCCGGTCGGTCCACGTATTATCCGCGAGGCTTTTTTGCATCTGGGTCAGCGCTTGCTTGACCAGTTGGTCTTTGGGTAGTGCTAATGTCTTAGCCATGTCTGTGTCCTTTGGGTGAGTGCAAATGACACGAAAGAGGCTATATGACACAAAGTGTCATTGGCAAGCACAAATCGTCGCTTCCTTGCTGGAATAACCGCTGCGCATGTCTATCCGTTTGAAATTATTGAGAAAAAAACTTGGCGTAACCCTTGAGGCACTGGCCGAAAAATCCGGCATGACCAAGAGTTATCTGTCGAAAGTCGAGCGCGGACTGAACACTCCGTCGATTGCCGCCGCGTTGAAACTGGCGAAAGCGCTGAACGTCAAAGTCGAGGAATTGTTCTCCGAAGACAACGTCAGCCTCGACAGCTACAGCCTGGTGCGCAGTCACGAACGGCAGTCACTCGCCGCGAATGACCAGAGCCCGGGGTATGCGGTGCTGGCGCATCAGGTCAGCGAGCGCAACCTACTTCCGTTCATCATCTACCCGCCAAATGAGTTCAGCGACAAGACCTTCAAGGAGCATTTGGGCGAGGAGTTTCTGTTCGTCCACGAAGGGCAGGTCGAAGTGGATTTCATGAACGAAAAGGTGCTGCTGGAGCGCGGTGATGCGCTGCACTTCAATGCACAGAAACCGCACCGGATCAGATCGGTCGGGGATGTGCAGGCGCAGTTGCTGGTGGTGGTGCACAGCGCCGATGAATGAGTTGATTGGGCTAAAGCTATCGCGAGCAGGCTCACTCCTACAGTTGAAATGCGATCCCCTGTAGGAGTGAGCCTGCTCGCGATAGCGTCGGTAGCCTTACCACTAAATCTCGACCGGCACCGACAATTTCGGACTGCCCAGCGCATGCGTCTTGGCATCAAAAAACCGCAACTCAACCCCCGTCCCCTCAAACACCTGCGCGTAATGCCGCTTCTGATGCTGAACAAACGCCGCACTGCGCGGATAAATCGAGATCGCCACCGTCGCAGGTTTCGCCAACCGCAGCGCCCGAACGATATGCGCATCCTGCTCGCCCAACGCATGGCCAAAAATGCACAAACTGCCGCCATGCCCGAGCAATTGCTGATAACAGAACGACAGATAATCCGAACTGCGAATGGTCTTGAGCTTGTCCGCACTCGGCCCTTCGGTGACGAACAGCGGTACGTCATCCAGCGTCTTGATCGTATTGTTGATCGCGAAGCTGCCGAGCAGCGTGCCTTCGGTTGACGTCAGTTTGCGCGCCGTGCCGTCCTGATTGCGCACCAGATGCAGGCCACCGTGCAGGTACAACAAGCGCGGTTTGTCGGTGGCAGTTTCGCTCAGATCAAAACTCGCGTTGGCACCGTTGAACAGATCATCGATGGCGTCGCTTTGATGTTGCAGCGCCCAGTAATTAAGCAAGTCGTAATTGGTGGTGAACACCGTGCGATAGCGCGAAAGTTCTTCGTTCAACGTCGCCAGCGTCGAAGGCTTCACCAGTCGCCACGGAATGTGCACGGCGTGCACGGTGTTGATCAACGCTTCCTTGATCGCGTAGTAACGATTGCGCGGCGCCGCTGAGCTGACGGCCAACGCTTTGTTGACCCGGCTGGTGGTTTTCAGCGCGCCGAGTACCTGCTCGAAGCTGCGCGTCTGCATGGCGTCGAACACCGCCAGTTCCGACGGGCTCAGCGGTTTCTCCTCGACGGTTCGGGCGTTTTCGAACAGCGAGTCATAGCCGAAATCGTCCCACACCGCGCGGCTGGCGCCATTGCCCACGAGCAAACCGTTGAACTCGGTCGCGGCGCGCAGGGTGTTCCAGTCTTCAAGGCTGGCGTCGACATCGAGAAAATCGGTCATTGCGTAGGAAGTCTCAAAACAAAGGGCTGATGGGCGGCGACTTTATCACGAGCGGGCATTGAGCCAGATCAACATCGACGCTGACCGATCGGTCGATGCTGTGCTTATCCGCTGAATCGGAGCAGTCGATTCGGCCCCTGTCAGGAGACGCGCGCATGACCAGCACCTTTTTCATTCCAGCGGTAAACATCATGGGCAACGGTTGCCTCGACGAAGCCATGGTCGCGATCCGCAACTACGGTTTTCGCAAAGCGCTGATCGTCACCGACGCGGGACTGGCCAAGGCGGGCGTGGCGACGATGGTCGCCGAGAAGCTGGCGATGCAGGACATCGATTCGGTGATTTTCGATGGCGCCAAACCGAACCCGAGCATCGCCAACGTTGAGTCGGGCCTGGGGCTGCTCAAGGAAAGTCGCTGCGATTTCGTCGTGTCGCTGGGCGGCGGTTCGCCGCACGACTGCGCCAAGGGTATTGCCTTGTGTGCGACCAACGGTGGGGAGATTCGCGATTACGAAGGCGTCGATCAATCGAGCAAGCCGCAACTGCCGCTGATCGCGATCAACACCACCGCCGGTACCGCCAGCGAGATGACCCGTTTTTGCATCATCACCGACGAATCGCGCCACGTGAAAATGGCCATCGTCGACCGCAACGTCACGCCGTTATTGTCGGTCAACGATCCGGAACTGATGGTCGCCATGCCCAAAGGCCTGACCGCCGCCACCGGCATGGACGCGCTGACCCACGCCATCGAAGCCTATGTCTCGACCGCTGCCAACCCGATCACCGATGCCTGCGCGTTGAAAGCCATGACCCTGATCAGCAACAACCTGCGCCTGGCCGTACGCGACGGCAGCGACCTCGCCGCGCGGGAAAACATGGCGTACGCGCAGTTCCTCGCCGGCATGGCGTTCAACAACGCCTCGCTCGGTTACGTGCATGCGATGGCGCATCAGTTGGGCGGGTTCTACGACTTGCCCCACGGCGTGTGCAACGCCGTGCTGTTGCCCCATGTGCAGACGTTCAACGCGTTGGTTTGCGCCGATCGGCTGACCGATGTGGCTCACGCCATGGGCGCTGATATCCGCGGTTTCAGCCCGGAGGAGGGCGCGCAAGCGGCGATCACTGCGATCCGTTGCCTGGCCAAAGATGTCGAGATCCCCGGTGGCCTGCGCGAACTCGGTGCCAAGCTCAGCGACATCCCGGTACTTGCCACCAACGCACTGAAAGACGCCTGCGGCCTGACCAATCCTCGAGCGGCGGATCAACGCCAGATCGAGGAGATCTTTCGCAACGCGTTCTGAAACGGGTACAGCGGCGGCTAGTGGCGTTATGCTCAGCGCTCTTCCGCGCCGCCACTGCCGAGTCTCGCATGTTGCAAAAAAGCCTGATCCGCCGCCTCGACCTGATCACCCTGCAACTGTTTGTCGCCGTCCACGAGGAGGGCACGCTGACCCGTGCCGCCTCGCGCGAAGCCATCGCGGTGTCGGCGGCCAGCAAGCGCCTGATGGAGCTGGAAGAGGCGCTCGGGATCAGCCTGTTTGTGCGTCAGGCCAAGGGCATGACGCTGACGCCGGCTGGTGAAACGCTGCTGCACCATGCGCGGCAGATGCTGTTCAACGTCGAGAAAATGGGCCTGGAACTCGGCGAACACAGCCACGGTGTACGCGGCTATGTGCGCATGCTGGCGAACCTGTCGGCGATCATTCAGTTTCTTCCCGAAGACCTTCGCGACTTCTCCGCGCAGCACCCGCAGGTCAAGACTGACCTCGAAGAGCGACCCAGTGCCGGGGTGATTCAAGGTGTGCTCGATGGTGTGGCGGATCTGGGTATCTGCTCCAACGACAGCGACATCAAAGGCCTGCACAGCGTGTTGTACCGCGAGGACAAACTGGTAGTGGTGATGCTGCCGGAGCACCCGTTGGCCACCCGTGAGTCGGTGGCGTTCGATGAAACCCTGGACTCTGATTACGTCGGTTTGCACGCGGCCAGTTCAATCAATATGCGCACCCATGCGGCGGCGCGCCAGGCTGGCAAAGTCCTGCGTATTCGCATTCATGTGCCGGGGTTCGATGCGGTGTGCCGGATGGTCCAGGCCAACATGGGCATTGGCATTTTGCCGCAACGTGCTTATGAGCTGTTTGGTCAGGCGCTGGGGTTGCACGCGGTGCCGTTGACGGATGACTGGTCGGATCGCGCGTTGATTGTGGTGGTGCGCGATGAGGCGGGATTGTCGCCGGTGAGCCGGATGCTGTTTGAGCATTTGCGTGGGCTGGGCTCCTGAGATTCTCCGCGGTCTGATTGAGGATATTTTGCGCAATGCTTTCTAGCGCTTGTCACTCATCGGCGCGAACCGCACGCAGAGCATCGCGCCGACAGCGAGCAACGTACACAGCAGCGACAAGCGCCAGGCTTGTGGACTAGCGATCAGACTGGCCATCGCGCCAATGATCGCCGCCATCAATTGATGAATGAACCCGCTCAGTGCCATCGCATAAGCTCCGGCAATCGGCGCGCCATCGTTGGCACGGGACAGGCTGATCGGGTAGTTCAACGATTGGCCGAACACGGCCACGCAATACGGCAGCCAAAACAGTAATGCGATGGAGCTGGCCGTCAGACTGCCCAGCAACATCACGCTGCTACCCGCCAATACCAAACTTGCGCCGACAGTCATCAACCATGCCTGACCGGTGCGCAGCACGAAGTGATTGACCGCCAGCGCGCCGAGAAAATATGCAGCGCTGATTGGCCAGCCGAGCAGTCCGTAATCCACCGACGACCAAGCGAATGTTCCCTGCAAAATCAGTGGCGCCGCAGTGTTGAATGCGATGATCACGCCGTAGCCCAAGCCACCGGCCAGAGCCGGCAGCAGAAACGCCCGGTGCGACAGAATTTGCCGATATGCCGACCATGATGAGGCGCTGCCCGGTTCCTCAGCCCTCGCAGGGAAAGTGACGCGCGACACCATCAGCGCCATCAACAGGCACGTCACTCCGAGCAGGTAGAAGATCGCCTGCCAGCCCAGCGTCGCCTCGATCAGCGAGCCCACATATTGGCCGATGCCCAGCGCCACCACGAATGAAATGGAAATCCACGACAACGCTTTGGCCAGCAGATTGCCGTGAAAGCTGTCACGGATCAGCACCCGCGCCATCACCGAAATTCCGCTGGCACCGATACCTTGCATCAGTCGCAGCAGCAAAAACGATTCAAGCGTCGAACCCGGCGGCAACGCCAGATTGGCCAACCCGTAAATGACCAACGCCGCCAGTAACACCGGTTTGCGTCCGATGCGCTGGGCCAGACTGCCCCAGAACAACATCGGCAACGCCATGCCGATCAGGTACAGCGACAACCCCCACGACACCTGTGCGGGTTCCGCACCCAGGTATAGGGCGATCTCCGGCAACGCCGGCAAATAAATACTCATGCCCAATTGGGCGAGAAAAACCGTGCTGCAGGTGATCAGGAGGGTGACGCTGGCGTTCATGACTCGTCCCTGTTTTCAGTCGTCGAGATCGCAATGGTGGGTGCGCAACAGCCCGGTGACCCTTTCACAGAAGCTTCGAACAAGCGCCGGCTGCATGTCCGCGCGCAGCGTAATACGTATGGCTGCCTTGCCTTGAGCGACCACCGGGAAAAATACCGCGCTGGTGAAAAATCCCTGTTCGGCCAATTCACAGGCAATACGATTGGCCACAGCAGCCTGACCGCACTTGATCAACCGAATGGCCATGTTGCTGTGGCACTGATCGGTGCTGATCAGGCTGTCGAAGAGGCAGATGTTAGCCTCAAGATCGCTTTGCAGCGTGACAAACTCGGCGCTGCGATGCAGGCGGATCGACGCTCTGCCGGCACCGATCGCCGCGCAGTTGAGACTCTGCGACCAGTTGCTTGGCCCGCCGTAGCGTTGCACAAGCGTCTTCTGTCTCCCGTTGCCCAGCATCACCAACCCGCCGCTGGCGCCAAACGACTTGGCCAGTGACGCGACGATCAGGCAGTCCTCCTCCAGCGCCGCCACCCGTGGCCGAACGAGGCCGGCGCCCTGCTGACCGACAGCGGACAACGCGTGGGAATCATCCAGATAAAGAAACAACCCGTAGCGATCCTTCAAGTACAGCAGACCTTCCATGTTGGCAACGCCGCCCATGCTGTACGCGCCGTCAGCGACATACGCCACGCGGCCGTGTCGCTGGCAGACGCGTTCGAGGAAATCCATATCGTTGTGCGGCGCAGTCACCACGAGGGTTTCATCGGCACATGCGGCCTTCAAATGATTCATCGAATAATGCGCGTGACGATCAAACACCATTACCGGTGGCCGGCCTTCGGTAAAGATGCCGCTGGCCAGCAATGGCAGGATTCCAGCGCTGGCGGCGCTGCAAGACAAGGTGCTCAGGCAGACGGCGTCGAACAGTTGCGACAATTCGCTCTCGTATTGCTCGAGAATCGCCAGTTTGCAACGGTTTTTCGAGTTGGCGACGCGCAGGCTGCCGGTTTCGCGCAACGCGGTGATGGCGCCTTCGAGCAAGGCAGGGTGGTGGTCGAGGCCAAGGTATGAGGTCGTACAGAAATGATGGAATTCACGTCCATATTGATCAAGCAGGTGGTTGGGGCTCTTCACTTCGACATTGAGGCCGGCGACTTTGCCCTGTTCGGCGATGTCCCAATCGTGGTCGACCAAGGCGATGATTTTGCGCAAGTTGGAATACAGATTGGGCGTGTGCAACGGAAGATTCACAGGCGACATTCCTTGAGCGAAGCGATCCATGGGGTGTTGCAATTTGTGTGTGTTGCCAGACTTTACAGAGCGAAAAGTTCGGCAAAAATCGGCTGTTTCCGTGAATCCTGAGAGGCGACGGAGTTTTGTTTGTAGGGCGAAGCGACGAAAGTCTGTCGAGTAATCACCTTTCTGACTTGGGCGAAAGTCGGGCAATCCTGCCGTCACTGGACCAACCCCGATCGGCGAGCCCAACAGGCGGAAGGCTGACCTGAGCTCAACGAAATCTCACCCAAGCGTTCGCATTTCGCGAACGCTCATTGCCGAGAGAAGATTGGATTTTGCGCTTGGCGTTCCTCTAGCCTTGGCCACCTACTCCAAGAACAAGAGGTACCCCGCGATGACTGCCCCTTTGAGTGCGATCAAAGTGATCGAGATCGGCACCCTGATCGCCGCGCCGTTTGCAGCGCGCATGCTCGCCGAGTTTGGCGCCGAGGTGATCAAGATCGAAGCCATGGGTCAGGGCGACCCGCTGCGCAAATGGCGCAAGCTGCACGAAGGCACGTCGCTGTGGTGGTACCTGCAATCACGCAACAAGAAATCCCTGGCACTCAATCTGAAATCTGCCGAAGGCATTGAACTGGTCAAGCAACTGGCCAGCGATGCCGACGTCATCATCGAAAACCTGCGCCCCGGCGCATTGGAAAAACTCGGCCTCGGTTGGGACGTACTCCACGCGCTGAACCCCAATCTTACCCTCGTGCGCATTTCCGGCTACGGCCAGACCGGCCCGTACCGCGATCGTCCGGGTTTCGGCGCGATCGGCGAGGCCATGGGCGGCATTCGCTACACCACCGGCACCCCCGGTTCACCGCCGGCGCGGGTCGGCGTCAGCCTCGGCGATTCGCTGGCTTCGCTGCACGCGGTGATCGGCGCGCTGATGTCGCTGCTGCGGGTCAAGACCGGGCAGGGCGGCGGGCAAGTGGTCGATGTGGCGCTGGCCGAAAGTGTGTTCAACGTCATGGAAAGCCTGGTGCCGGAATACGACATGCTTGGCCATGTCCGTGAGCGCAGTGGCGGCGCCTTGCCGGGCATCGCACCGTCGAACACTTACCTCACGGCGGATGGCGCTTACGTGGTGATCGCCGGCAACAGCGACCCGATCTACAAACGTCTGATGCAAACCATTGGCCGTGATGACCTGGCTGAAGCAGCGGAATTCGCTCACAACGATGGTCGTGCCGCCAAGAGCGGTTTGCTCGACGCCGCGATCACCCACTGGACCAGCAGCCTGCCGATCGACGATGTCCTCGCGGCACTGGAAGCCGCTGAAGTGCCGGCCGGGCGAATTTATTCGGTGGCCGACATCGTTGCCGACCCGCACTATCTGGCACGGGACATGCTGCTCAATGCCGAGTTGCCCGGCGGTGCAACAGTGAAGATGCCCGGCATCGTCCCCAAACTCTCGGAAACCCCCGGCGGCGTGAACTGGTCGGGGCCGAAACTCGGCCAGCACACCGACGGTATTCTTGCCGGCCTCGGCCTGACTGAACTCGACATCGAACGCCTGAAAAGCCAAGGGGTGGTGCAATGATCACGGACATTTCGCAAACCCTGATCGTCCAGGAAGTCTCGCCTCGCGATGGCTTGCAGATCGAGCCGACGTGGGTGGAAACCGCTGACAAGATCGCGTTGATCGATCAACTGTCGCTGGCCGGTTTCAGTCGCATCGAGGCCGGTTCGTTCGTGTCGCCGAAAGCCATTCCGGCGCTGCGTGATGGCGAACAGGTCTTCACCGGCATTCAACGACAGCCGGGGGTGATTTACGTCGCGCTGATTCCCAACCTCAAAGGTGCACAGCGCGCGTTGGCGGCGGGTGCCGATGAACTGAATCTGGTGATGTCCGCCAGCCAGACGCACAACATGGCCAACATGCGCATGCGTTGTGAAGATTCGCTGGCGGCGTTTGCAGAGATTGTCGCGTTTTCCAGCGGTTCTGGCGTGCGCCTCAACGGCAGCATCGCGACGACGTTCGGTTGTCCGTTCGAAGGTCAGATCGATGAGGATCGCGTACTGCAAATCGTCGATGCTTACCAGGAACTCGGCATTGCGGGCATCACCCTGGCCGACACCACTGGCATGGCCAATCCGCGCCAGGTGGATCGTTTGGTGCGGCGGGTGTTGCAGCGGGTTTCGCCGGCTGATCTGACCCTGCATTTCCACAACACCCGTGGTCTGGGTTTGTGCAATGTGCTGGCGGCCTACGAGGCGGGGGCGCGGCGTTTCGATGCGGCGCTCGGTGGTCTCGGTGGCTGCCCGTTTGCGCCGGGTGCGTCGGGCAATATCTGCACTGAAGATCTGGTGAATCTGTGCGATGAGATCGGCATCCACACCGGCATCGATTTGCCGCTGCTGTTGAAACTCTCGCGCGGCTTGCCGGATCTGCTGGGCCACGAAGTGCCCGGCCAACTGGCCAAGGTCGGGCGCAACTGCGACCTGCACCCGATCCCCACCTGACAACCCCAATCTCCCTGTAGGAGTGAGCCTGCTCGCGATAGCGGTGTGTCAGGCAACATTTGCGGTGATTGATACACCGCTATCGCGAGCAGGCTCGCTCCCACATTTAAAAACGCATACCAGACAACAAAAACAATCGGACGCCCACCGGCAGTCCGCCTGGAGAAAGCTATGAGCCTCAATGTAATGGAGGCGGGCGCGCGTCCGTCCGTCGATCACGATGCCGAAAAAGCCTTGGTCAGCAAAGTCGCCTGGCGCCTGATGCCGCTGATCATGGTCTGCTACCTGTTCGCCTTTTTCGACCGCATCAACATCAGCTTCGCCAAGTTCCAGCTACAGACCGATCTGAGCCTGAGCGACACCGCGTACGGCCTCGGCGCCGGGTTGTTCGTGGTCGGTTACGTGCTGTTCGAAGTGCCGAGCAACATGATGCTGTACAAGGTTGGCGCACGGCGCTGGATCGCGCGGATCATGATGTCGTGGGGCGTGGCGACGGCGGCGATGGTGTTCGTCAACAGCGAATGGCAGTTCTACGCGCTGCGCTTTGTGATCGGCGCGATGGAAGCCGGTTTTGCCCCGGGCGTGCTGTATTACCTGACGCTGTGGTTCCCGCAGCATTTCCGTGGCCGCATCACCTCAATGTTGTTTCTCGCGTCGGCGTTCGCCGGGCTGGTCGGCGCGCCGTTCTCCGGTCTGGTGCTGGAACACCTCGACGGTGTGCTGCAAATGCGCGGCTGGCACTGGTTGTTTTTGCTCGGCGGCGTGCCGTGCATCGGTCTCGGTTTTCTGGTGCTGATGCTGCTCAATGATCGCATCGAGGATGCACACTGGCTGAGCGCTGACGAGAAGAAACTGCTGTCCAGCCGCATCGCCCGGCATGAGCCGCACAAGAGTGGTGGTTCGTTGCTCGCGGCGTTGAAGATTCCCGGTTTTCTGACCTTGGGTCTGATCTACTTTCTGATTCAGGTCGCGTCCTACGGTTTGAATTTCTGGGCGCCGCAATTGATCCGCAGCGCCGGCACCGAGAGTCCGGTGATGATCGGTCTGCTGACGGCCATTCCGTACATTTGCGGGGCGATCAGCATGGTGGTGATCGGGCGTTTGTCGGATGCCACCGGTGAGCGGCGCAAGTTTGTCGCCGGGCTGGTGGTCGTCGGCGCCATCGGCTTTTTCAGTGCGGGAATTTTCGCCAGCCACACGACGTTCCTGATCGTAGCCCTCGGCTTGCTGGGTGCCGGGATCATTGCTTCGATTCCGAGCTTCTGGACGCTGCCACCGAAGTTGTTGGCCGGTGCTGGCGCTGGTGCGGCCGGCGGGATCGCGGTGATCAATACACTCGGGCAATTCGGCGGGATCGTCAGCCCGGTGATGGTGGGGCGGATCAAGGATCTGACGGGCAGCACCACGCCGGCGCTGTATGTCATTGGCGTGGCGGCATTGATCGCTGCGGCACTGTTGCTGTGGGGCTTGCCGCAGAAATTGCGCACGCTCGACAAGTTCTGAGATCTGCGGTGTCTGCAATGACGCCTTCGCGAGCAAGCTCGCTCCCACATGTGATCGCATTTCTCCAGTTGGAATTCGGCACCTGTGGGAGCGAGCCTGCTCGCGAAGACTGACTTCCAGACACTGATAAATCACGGATTGACTCCATCAGTTAACAGCCACCCCATTTTTCTCAAACACACGAATCAACACCACCCTGGCAATCGCCAACATCGCCCCAACGCCCGCAACGCCGTCAACGATTTCTCGCTACCAAGCGGGAAATGCACTTTGGTTTACTGATGATTCGGTTGAAAGGGTCGATACAGCAGGGGATAGTGCGCGGCTGAAAAGTGCTCAAGGAGCGGGAAGTGACAGTGAAGTCTGGCTGGATCGGGTGTGCGGTATTGTGCGGGTGGTTGCTGGCGCGGCAGGCATTTGCCGATTGCACACCGGCACCCACGGCGCATGAGATGGATTTTTCCCTCTGCAGGGATTGGCCGGCGTATCCCGGGCTGACGCTCACCGCTGCTGCCAATTTCTCGCCCGATCCGGTGTATGGCGAGTCAGGGACTGTAGGGCTTTACGATCTGCGTTTGTCCTTGGTGGCGAGCGGAGATTCAAAGCCGTTAGCGAGCTTTTATCAGCCCTCGGCATTTTCTGTTGATGCCATCGCGCTTGATGATCTGAAATTCGATACCGCCCGCTATAAGCTCGCGCCGCAATTGCAGGCCTTTGGCGTGCGAGTACGGTTCAAAGGCTCTTCGCGCGTGAATCCTGTGGATGAAACCTGGTTGTCGCTCTATGTGAAAGACGACAACGCACTGCGTCCTGTCATGAATCGGCTGGTGGTTTATGAATATGGCGGGGAGTGGGATGGCAATTGTGCGGGAGAGCGCTACGAGACTACGCGAACCGTGGCTCTGGCCAAGACCAGCAGCCATGGCTATGCCGACCTGATTATCAAAACGATCCGTAGCTCGACTGTTGGCGAGGGCGAAGGCGAGGCGTGTGTATCCAATACCGTCACGCAAAAACCGGTCTTGACGACACTTCGCTATGACGGCAAAAACTACGTAGTGCCCGAAGACTTCAAAGGCCACTAAGAAAGATGTCTATTACTCAAGGAAGAACAATGATCTCGCGTATCACCTTGCTAGGCTCCTGCGTCGCAATGAGTCTTTTAGCCATGACCGTCCAAGCCCAGGCCGCCTGCCAGACCAAAGACTTCGACGGCAAATCCCTGTCGCGCTGCAAAGTCTGGCCCGCCGTGCAGAATCAGGCGATCGCAGTCAAATCCACCTACCTTGCCGACGCCGGCGACGATGATGCCGGGGTGTTCGATCTGGATCTTTCGATCGTCAACGCCAGCACTTACAACCCCATCGCCACTTACCGTAAACCGGGCGCCTACAACTCCGATGCCGTGCGCTTTGAGGATCTGCGCATCGACACGGCCCGTTATCGACTGGCGCCGGAAGTTCGGGCTTTCGGTCTGCGTTCAAAGTTCGCGCACAGTTCCCACGCCATTCCCTACGAGAAAACCGATCTTGCGCTGTACATTCGCGAAGGCAATGAGTTGCGTGCGGTGCTGGAGGGCTTGGTGGTCGCCAAGAGCAACGGTGAGTTCATGAATGATTGCGAAGGCTACACAAAGACGATTCGCCGAACGGTCGAGATCGGCCCTTCCAGTCATCATGGTCTGGCCGATTTGATCGTCACCACCAGCGGCAGCAAAATGAAAAACACCCAGTCGGGTAAAGAGTGCGTTTCCAATACCACCCGCCTGAAGCAGAAACAGATCACCCTGACTTACGACGGCCAACAATACATCGTCCCTGAAGACCTCAGAGGTTACTGACACGATGCTCACCGGCCTCAACCACCTGACCCTCGCAGTCAACGATTTGCACCGCAGCCTGGCGTTCTACCGCGATGTGCTGCAGTTGCGCGTAGAAGCCACGTGGGACGCCGGTGCCTACCTTTCGCTGCCGGGGCTTTGGTTATGTTTGTCGTTTGATCCGCTGCGTTCGAGTGAATCCTGCGCCGATTACACCCATTACGCCTTCAGCCTCAATGCTGCCGACTTCTCAGCTTTCGTGCACAAGCTAAAAGCCGCGAACGTACTGGAGTGGCGTGACAACCGCAGCGAAGGCGCGTCGTTCTACTTCCTCGATCCCGACGGGCACAAGCTCGAAGCTCATGTCGGCGATCTCGCTTCCCGACTGGCAGCGTGTCGGCAAAAACCGTACGCCGGCATGCGTTTTTACGACGAGTCATGATCAGACACATTTGTCTGTTATAGACTGGCGGCCACGTGTTCTGGCGCTTGCAGGTTTTCCATGACTCCATCGTTGCTAATGGCCGTGCTGGCCTCAGGTTTCATTTATGGCATTACGCCCGGGCCGGGAGTACTGGCGGTGTTCGGCATCGGCGCTGCCCATGGGCGGCGGGCCGGGGCGGGGTTTCTATGTGGGCATCTGCTCGGCGATGTGGTCTGGTGCAGCACGGCGCTGATTGCGATTGTCGGCGCCCGCGAAATCGGCAGCACCGCGTTTGATGTGCTCGGTGTGCTCAGTGGCCTCTATCTGTTCTGGCTCGGCTGGCGCGCGGTGCGCGCCCAGCGCCGCAACGGCGACGAACCCCAGGGCGCGGCGCGCAAACCGTTCTGGCACGGCATTCTGTTCGGGCTGACCAATCCCAAGGCCTACCCGGTGGCGGTCGCGACCTTCACCGCGCTGTTGTCGAGCCGCGCCGAACTGCTCAACTGGTCGATGTTGCCGGCGCTGATTGCCCTGAGTTTCCTCGGTGGCTTGCTGGCCTACGCTATTCTGATAGGCGTGGTTGGCGCGCAGCGGGTTCGCACGCTGTATCAGCGTCATGAGCTGCTTATCACTCGTTTGTGCGGCGTGATGTTCATCGGTTTTGCCATCAACGCGCTGCTGCATGCGCTGCCGGGACTGATGCCGAACAAGGCTTGAGGGTGTGTGCAGGGATGCGCAATCAAGCGCTCAGGCAGGGTAGGTAAAGCGGCGCCGTTCGTCGCAGCGACTGCAACTTTTCTAAACCTTTGCCGGCCAGAAAATTCTCAATCTAGGCGGGCACCTGCTCGCCACGATCATTACCAAGAGGTAGAGAATCATGCCTAACTCAAGAAACTCGAACTCGGGAAACTTCGCCAACGATCGAACCAAGGCCTCTGAAGCGGGTCGCAAAGGTGGGAAAACCACCACAACGACCGTCGACAAAGAGCCAAAACCAGATATGGGCCGCAAGCCCGCTCAGAAATCGAAGTAGTCGGTGAAGGTAGTTTTGATTGAGAGGCGGGGGCGTAAGCTCCCGCTTGAATTTCGCTAGTAAGGAGGGCGCGACCATGAGCCGGATGGCCACCCGTATACGCAACATGAGTTTTGTATCGCTGTTGGGCCTGTGTGCCAGCAGCGCTTTCGCCCAGTCGCCCGCCGATTTCATCAACGATGCCTCGGCCAAAGGCATGGCCGATATCGAGGCCAGTCGCTTGGCCCATAGCAAGGCCGAATCGAAAGAGGTCAAGGACTACACCATCGTCGTCATCAACGATCGCACCACGGCCAACCAGCACTTGGCGAAAATCGCCAAGAAGCTCGACCTGCCGGTCGCGCCGCGTGAGGAACTGGCCGGCAAGGCCAAAGAATTGATGCCGCAAGTGACCGAAGGCGCATCCTTCGATCAGGCCTACGCTGCCAGTCAGGTTAAAGCTACCGAAGAGGCCATCGAGCAGATTCAGCAGGAAGCGCAGACCACCGACGTGCCGGAGATCAAGGCGTTTGCCGACGAGACCTTGCCGAAGCTGCAAAGTCATCTGGAAATGGCTCGCGCGCTGCAGGCTAGCCGCTAACCAGGATCAAAAGATCGTAGCCTTCGGCAACTCCTACAGGATTTTGTAGGAGCTGCCGAAGGCTGCGATCTTTTGCTTTTTATCTAACTATCAGCACTCATTCAAATCCTGCTTGGACTTGCTCTTCTCGCCCAGCCCCTCCAGATTGAACACTTCGCCTTCACCCAACGAACGGTAGTGCCTGCGCAGCGCTTCCAGTTGTTTAAGATCCAGCGCCTCCAGCCCAAGCATCGCGTTCTGCGCCTCTTTGGTCACTAACAGCAATTCATCGATCTTCAAATGCAGAATGTCGGTGTCGCGGTTCTGCGTGTTCTGGATCAGGAACACCATCAGGAACGTGATGATCGTGGTCGAGGTGTTGATGATCAGTTGCCAGGTGTCGTTGTAATGAAAAATCGGCCCGCTCAACCCCCACAACCCGATCAGGATCAATGCTCCCATGAAGGTCTTCGGACTTCCGGCCACCATCGCGAGCTTCTGGGAGATTTTTGCGAATTTCATAGCGGTGTTCCTTATTGGGGGAGTGCTTGAAATTCAGACATTGGGGGAGATATGAAAATTCTACTTACATCCATGCCCTTTCGATAAAAACACGGTCGCGCAAAGTTCGCCTGATGGCGAAACTTTCATTGTGTGGTTTTGTGGCTAGTATCAAGTGGCAATCAAATTGCCAGTAGCCCATTACACGGACAGACATCACGCAAGAGGCCACTCATGGAATTCTTCGAAAAGTTAGCCAGCCTAGCCGCCAAAGTACGGTTGCAGAGCGCCGCAATCCAGACGGAAGAGGCAACGAAAAATGCGTTCGTCATGCCATTTATCAGCACGGTGTTGGGCTACGACGTCTTTGACCCGACTGAGGTGACGCCAGAGTTTGTCTGTGACATCGGCACGAAGAAGGGCGAGAAAATTGATTACGCCATCATGAAGGAGGGCGAAGTACAGATTTTGATTGAGTGCAAAAAGATCGGTGAACCTCTGCATATCAATCACGCCTCCCAGTTGTTTCGGTACTTTCACGTCACCAGCGCTCGAATTTCCATCCTCACCAACGGTCAGGTCTACAAGTTTTTTACCGACCTGGATGCGCCAAACAAGATGGATGAAAAGCCCTTTCTGGAATTGGATCTTCTCGACATCGATGAGTACTCGGTCCCCGAACTGATCAAGCTGACGAAGTCGGCTTTTGATGTGGACTCGATCATCAACGCCGCTGGCGAATTGAAATATGTCAGTCAAATCAAAAAGGTTATCGCAGCTCAGGTCAGCAAGCCGGATGATGACTTTGTGAAGGTATTTGCCTCCCGCGTTTACGACGGTGTGATCACTCAAAAAGTACGTGAGCAGTTTCATGAGCTGACGAGAAAAGCCGTTGTGCAGTTCTTGAATGACCAGATCAATGATCGCCTCAAATCGGCAATGAGTGGTGCCATTCAACCAGCATTGGCGTCCTTGCCGTCCACCTCTACCGGGACAGATCCAGTAGATCCGCGAGATGAGTCGGATGACAAGGTTCTGACAACTCTGGAAGAGCTTGAGGGCTACCACATCGTTCGCGCGCTGGTCCGGTCGGTGGTCGATGCCAAGCGAATCGTTCAGCGTGATACGCAGAGTTATTTCGGGATACTGCTGGATGACAACAATCGCAAACCAATCTGCCGGCTGCATTTCAATCGGTCACAGAAGTACATCGGTATATTTGATGAGGAAAAAAATGAGACCCGTCATCCGATTAGCTCTGTGGATGATATCTACGAGTATTCGGATCATCTGAAAAAAACGGTCGGCTATTACGACTGAAAATGAAACCGGCCTTAAGGGCCGGTTTTTTGTCGATTAGTTCGTGATTTTCAGTCCTAAAGTCCAGTGGAAGTAACCCACCACCTCACACTGCTGATTGACCAGCATGAAACTCAGTTCGCATTGCACGTCGCCGGGTTTCTTCGGCGTGCAGGTCCAGAAATGGTCATCAGCCTGTCGGCTGCCCGGTGTTGTCGGGTCGTCCGGGTTGGGCGCGGGCACCGTCAGGTTGGTATGAATTTGCAGGTTCGGTTCGGAAAGCACGCCGCTGTCAGCCACTGTCATGCGGTACACAACCATACTGTGTTCGGCGATCAGGCTGACGGAGCGTCCGCGAACGTGCAGGTCGCGGCCAATTTCGACCGGGATTGTTGTTGTGCTGTCATTTATGGCTATTTCTTTCGAGTTATTACCTATGGCGAAAAAGATAAATCCATCGGTAATGCTCGTTGGCGCGGCAGCGTCCAGACTTGGGTTCGGATAACGCGTCAGCACTGATTCGGCATCGACGATCAGCAACACATTGTGTGCGTCGGTGACGGCGGATGAGGGTGAAGGGATCGGTTCGCTGGTCATCATGGATTCCTTTCATGATGTTGGCACAAGACGACAGCCGCTTCGGTCAAGGCAAGACATCCTGTTCCGGACGCAGCGGCAGCGGATGTGTCGAGCCCTTTGTCACCAAAGGGCTCGACACATCATCAGTTATGGATGGAGATGAACGGATCCCACGAGCAGCAGCCGATGATCTGGCAGTTGCGGTCGACGATCAGGAAGTGGAAGTGATAGGTCACGCGACCACAGTCGAGGGTTTCGGATGACCAATAGTGGTTGTCGACTTTCTGGCAGCTTGGTACGGATGGATTGCTCGTGTTGGGCACAGCAACGCACGCTGTGGCCTTGCGCGGGGAGGGCGGCGAGATCAGGTTCTCTCCGGCGTTGGGGACGAATTTGTAGAAAATCACCGCCTGTTCGAAGCTCTGCGACAGGCTGGTTTCACGCCAGCGGATCAGATCGCCGACCTGAGCCTTGAGATCCAGTTCGCCACCGGCCTGGCCACTGACGACGTTGTCCTGATTGGTGACCATGTACACATGTTTCCAATCGATCAGCGTGGGATTCTTCGGATCCTTGCTGATGTTTGGATACTTTTTCAAAATGGTTTCGGTGTCGATGGAAACCAGAATATCCGTCACTCGAGACATGGTGATGCTCCTTTTTCATAGTGAACGTCGGACTGCAATCCAGGCACGACGACGCTTGCTTGCCGTATGGCTTTTGCCAGCACACTACTGGGGGAACCCACTGATCACGAGAAATGAACAGGCCATGCTCCTTGCACGAAATCGACTGATTCGGGTTCCTTCCGATTGCCGCTCCTTGACTATAGGTACGATTTTTTAGCTGTCAAAATCGCTTTTGTCTGGCTCGACGGACGGTCGTCGAATCCATAAGGTCCGACCTATTGGCTATAAGCAGGCAGGACGGTCTGACACCGTTTGCAATCGAGCCGCTGTGGAACTGCTCGCTGCGCACCCTGTATCGTGACGAACCGCTGAAATGTCCCCGACAGGAGAACGCAATGAGTTGGTCCGCCAAACAATACGTCGCTTTCGAAGATGAACGCACCCGCCCGGCCCGCGATCTGCTGGCGGCGATTCCCACGTCTGACGCGCGAACTGTGGTCGATATCGGTTGTGGTCCCGGTAACTCGACGGAGCTGCTGGTGCAGCGTTTTCCCGGGGCGAAAGTCAGCGGGCTGGACAGTTCGGCGGACATGATCGATGCAGCACGCAAGCGCTTGCCGTCGTTGCAGTTCGATGTGGCGGAGATTGATCAATGGGCGGATGAAGGCCCCTTCGATGTGATCTTCGCCAATGCCGTGTTGCAGTGGGTGCCGGATCACGCGACGTTGTTGCCGGCGTTGGCCAGCAAGTTGTCGGCCGGTGGCAGTCTGGCGATCCAGATGCCGGACAACCTCAATGAACCCTCCCACCGCTTGATGCGTGAAGTCGCCGCGAATGGCCCTTGGGCCAGCAAACTCGCGGGTGCAGCGGGCCAGCGTACCGACATGGCGAGCGCCGGCGATTATTTCTCGATGCTGCGGCCACACTGTGCGCGGGTCGATGTGTGGCGTACTACCTATCACCATCAGCTAACTGGCGGAGCGGCGGGGGTGGTGGAGTGGTTCAAGGGCAGCGGGTTGATTCCGTTTTTGAGTCCGCTGACTGAGGCGGAAAAGGCGCAGTACCTGGAGCAGTATCTGGCGGAAGTTGAGAAGGCTTATCCGGCGCTGACGGATGGCTCGGTACTGCTGCCATTCCCACGGTTATTTATCGTCGCGACGCGCTGAAATAAATTGATCCCCTCACCCCAGCCCTCTCCCGAGGGAGAGGGGGCCGTTTGGTGTCGCTTGCAAAACCTGAGTTCGCCTCGATTTTGCACGTCGGCGTAGTTCGTGCCGCCACCGCGGTCAGTCCCCTCTCCCTCTGGGAGAGGGTTAGGGTGAGGGCTTCTCAGCGCTGCACCGCCACCAACATCATCATCGGCCGCTCCCGCTCTTCTGCCAGCGCCGGTTGCGCCGCCACTTCAGCATCGCTCGGCCCCCATTCATTGACATGACGAATGGTAAACCCCGCATCGATCAGCGAATTGAGCAATGTCCCGACCGTACGATGCTGCTTGATCACGCCCTCAGCCAGCCAGTTGGTCACCCGTTCACCCTCCAACTGATAGCTGTCCAGCGGCCAACGCTTGTTGCCTTCACTATCCACCAGCCAACCCGGATTACGCGGCGCCATGAAGATTGGATGCTCAATGGAAAACACAAGATGCGAACCCGGTTTCAGCGCCGCGTACAGGTGCGCAAACAGCCCCGGCAGATCCTTGATGTAATGCAGCGCCAGTGAACTGTAAGCCAGTTCAAAACTGCAGGCGGGCAGGTCGAGCTGTTCCAGATCGCCGCGCTCATAGCGAATATTCGCCGCCGTCGTGGTCGCACGCGCGCGCTCCAGCATCTTTTCCGAGACATCCAGCCCCAAGACACTGGCCGCGCCATTCTCAATGGCCCAGCGGCTGAACCAGCCATAACCGCAGCCCAGATCCACCACGTTCAAGCCGTGCATGGATGGCAGCAATGCCTTGAGCGCTGGCCACTCCGGCGCCGCGTCGAGGCCGCCGATGGAGCGGTTCATCTGGCTGTAACTCTGAAAAAACTCGGGATCGTCGTAAATGTTTTGCGTCATGGTGAAATGCTCTCTTGAGTTCGATCGTCAGCGGCAAAGTGGCCGCGAGTGGAATCCCTCGAAAGTGATGGCACGTATTCGTCGATGGCCGCGCAGGGGGAGGGTGGTGGTTGATAGGGAAATGCTAGTCGGTCGAGACGAAGGTGAAAATCGATGGAGTGTTGTGGATCTGTAATGTCAGAAAATTCTGCAAGGTTTTTGTCTGCTTAAACGCATTCGGTGGCCAGTGTTTATAAGTGTTCGGTGTTACGTCCTGAAGCCTACAAATCCTTGCGCCGTTGCCTACCGCTACGCCAGAATCCGCCGGCTTGTGCGCTTGGTAGGCGGTCGGTAACTTGGTTCGCGTCACTGATTTCCAGTGATCGGGTTTAGTAGCTCGGCATCCTCAATCTAAATAGCTGCATGAGTACCACTCAGTCAGGCGAATGCTTGCACCTGATGGCGGCTGTGCGCATGGCGCCCTCGGGTGCGCCGGATTTGGATTGGGGTCCGGTCTACTAACTTGCGCACAGCTGCCACCCATCCGTTTAGTAGCGAGATCGGTTGCGGCCTTACTAAAAGGTCTCAATCCAATGTTCAAAGTAACGCCCAATCCGCCGGAAACCGATCCGGCATCCCCCTACGAATCACCCAACTCAAAGAAATTCCACGAAGCCGCCGAACGCGCCCTCGACCACTACCTCAGCCCCACGGCCAGAATCATGGGTTCCACCCACGAACCCGAACCGATGTACCTCGCCAACCCGAAATACGACACCGAATCCCTGCTCGCCAACGCCAGCGAAACCCTCGGCTCGGCCACCACCATGCTCAATAACTTCGCCGCGCTGCTGGACACCTCACACCGCAAGACCGCACTCGGCATCGCGCAGGTTGTCATGTTGGGCGAATTGGCGGTGAATCAGGCACTGGATAAGGTTGTGCCGGCGGATTAACCCTAACGCTTTAAGAAGCCAAAGAAACCGGCCAATTAGCGCCGGTTTCTCGAGACTGCTAACTGGCAGCACGAACTCAGGCAAGTAGCCCGATGTTTTGGTCGATGCGTTGTTGAATGGTGCGCAAGGTTTCCTGGGTGATCACACCCGGATACAGACTTTCAGCCATGGTTGAGAATCGGCTAGCTACCACGCAAAATCTGTCAATGATGTCGGCGGCCGTAGCGGCATTTACTTCAGCCTCTACTGCAAGGTTGAGCAGGTTTTCTCTTCCAATTTCCAAGGCTTCACCCATCACGTCCATCTGGTGATAGCCTCCCGGCCCCTCGCAGAACGTGACGTCATAGGCCGGCGCTAATTTCCAGTCTCCGCCAGGCGACATGATGTAAGCAAAGTTCTTCGGATGGTCGTCTCGGTTGTTGAATGCGACATTGAAGACGACCCGCTCAAACGCTGCGGCTTTCTCTCGTACGTCATTGCTGCACTTATGAGTCGCACGCAGGAAGTTGACGTAGTCCAGCGCCCCGGGGGATCTGAAATCCGCACCGGTAAAGGCTGCAAGACTCTGCATGGGCACCCGCAAGTCGTTTTGTCGGTCAAAGCGTTTGGTGGCAAAAGCGGCCATTCCCTCAGACAGGCTGAAATAACGAGTGTCAGGAGTCTGGATACCGCACAAGCGTAAACATTCGGCATAGACCATTTCGATGGCGCACACCTCGGGATGTTCTTGCTGAGCCGGAAATTTCACCAACCAGGCTTCGAAACCGGGAGTGGCAGCCGTAGTAAAGGCATCAGTGTGCGGATCGCGATATACCAGCGCTTTTGGTCGGGCGCCCTGTGGAGAACCTCCGATCAGTAGTAGCTTCTGGAGAAGCTCTCCACCTTTACCTTTGAGTACTTCCTGCACTTCGGACGCGAGCAACTCGATGGGAACATGCAGTTGCGGTTCCAGCGCCTCGGGTGCAACAGGTTCAAACGACATGGCCCCCATGGCATTGTTGCCAATGTAGGCTAGCCGCTCCAAGGGGCCTATGCGCGCTGGGTTGAGGCCTCGACGTTTGAACAATCGGTCCATCAGCAACATGCCCCAGCCATCTGGCAGCGAGTCATAAACCGGCCCAGGCAGTCCCAACTGATGTGACGGGAAATCCCGGTTTAACCTGGCTCCCTGTAATGGAAGCCTCAAGGAGGAGAGTTCCAGCCCTCTGTTTTTTGCCTCATCGCTGTACTCAAACATGACCTGCGGGCGACCGGTCAGGGCTTTCGTCGTAGCAAGTGTGCCCCACCGCCAACGTTCACCCCAGCCCGCGTAGTAGACGTCCACTTGTTCAAGCATTGTCGGCTTTCCTTTTGATGCGATGACGCTTGGCCGTTTTTTCGTAGCGAATGATATCGTCCAGAGTTTCGAGCCTTGGCAGAAACAACCCTTCGAGTTCCTTTTCGCGCCCGAGAACCATCGCCACTCGCACCATGTTGTCGAAACTCACATTACGACCGGCTTCAAGGTTTGACACTGTATTCGTCGCAATGCCCGCGCGAGCGGCCACGTCTGCCTGTGTCATCTCCAAAGCCAATCGTTCTGTGCGCAGGCGTTGGCAAATCCGTTTGACGATCTCGCTCGCGGTAGTGAGGCTTAAATCCAGCATGTCGTGTGTACCGTCGGCGTTCAGTTTTGATTGTCAGTACACAATATACTGTGGATTAAACCTGAAAATATAATTTAACTCACAAGAAAATGTAATTAGGTTTAATGGGTAGGATAGGCCAGCACGGGTTGACGCGCCAAGGTTCAACCCTGCTGCAAAACTTTCAGAGCCGCCGACGCCAGAAAGCCCGAGCGGCTTTTCTCTTCCGGGTGATGCAACACATACTCATCAATGCGGTTGAGCAAGTGCCCCGGTAGGGTGATGTTGAGCTTTTGGGCTTTGCCCAAATACTTGAGCACATCGATATCCACCACGGCCCATGCACAACCGGCGTATTTCGGGTTGGCTACGTGCAGGCTCAGTTTGCTGGCCGCTGGAATGGGGACGTCGTCGTCCGCGAGAATCTCGAAATGACCTTCGATGGCTTCGCGAGCCATGGCGACGGCATCGTCCAGATCCTCTCCGGCGGAAAAGCATCCAGGAATGTCCGGGACTTCTACACCCCAGGCGTGTTGGTCATCGCCAATTGAAATCGCAATCGGGTAGAGCATATTCGTTGTCCTCCATGGCGCAAATGACTCAGAGGGTCAAAGCAGCGCCTGCTGCAAAATACTGATGGCCGTTTTTTTCAGCAGATCCTTTTTCGGATGTGGCACGGTGACCAGTCCTGGTTTGGTCGGATGCTTGAAGTGATGGTGACTTCCTTTGATCCGTACCAGATACCAACCGTCTGCGACGAGTTGGCCGATTAAAAAACGGCTATTCACAACACCTCCCTGTGGTGTGCTTGGTGGGTACTATACCCATTGAATTAATATGATCAACACCATAACCACCGGTCGGTCGTCTTCCGCTGACGGGCGGGGTCGCTTACCGCAGTCTAGGTAAGGCAGAAGCGATGGTGAGGTGGGTGTGTTACCGGGTTTTGCTTATGTTCATGTGGCGATCTTCCGCTGCAAAATAATGGAACACATCTTTTTCTGACGTCACTGCTCGGGCTGCTAACGTTGAACTCTAATGGGCGAAGGTCATGACCCTCAACGAGCCTGTTGAAAGGAAATCACCTCTCGATATAGCCAGCGTAGTTATGCATGGAATTTGCCCATGTGATCGTCAGAAGGGAGTGAAACGGATGTCGACTCTAAAATTCAGCTATAGAGATGCAAAGGGCGATTTAAGTCAGCGGGAGTTGATTCAATGGTCAGAGAATTCGGTTTACATTCAAGGACGATCGGCCAGCGATACCTTTCCTAAAACCTATCGCAAGGATCGCATCATCGAAGTATTGCTTGGGGCTGAGCTGCTCTTAAAGGAGGCCGCTCCTCCTTCTCCGAGGCTTCAGCACGATCGAAAGCCACCGGCGCTCGTTGCTTCAGAAGCCGCTTCGCAAACGCCTGATCCGAAAATGTCACCGGGTAGGATCAATCAAATTCTTTTCACTGGGTTCGCAGCTGCACAACGGGCTGAGCTTGAGCAAAAGGCACTGGAATATGGGTTGAAGGTCATGAGTACGGCAGGCAAGACGCTGACGTTTCTTTGTTATGGTGAAAATGCGGGGCCAACCAAAGTTTCCAAGGCACTTGAGGCTGGAGCTTTCATCATCAACTCAGAGCAATTCTTGAATCTGATCACAACGGAAGAAATCCCCTGAAGTCATCACTTCGCTCAGCCTGCGCATTGAAACTGCACCAACCGCCGAATGCTTGTTACATGCAGCCAGCATCACCTCATTCTGCTTCTTGGTAGCTGCGGTCAGCACTTCACGGTAAACACGCTTTTTTTCATGGGATTTCGCATTACGGATGAAGTCTGCGAATGGGCTTGCGTACTCCCCTTTGAATCCGATTGTCATGGAATTGCCCCGTCATAGATCCCGAGCATGGGCACCATTTCGTGCCTCGCACGCTTCTCAAGGATTGTCGTTAGAGAGAACAAAAGCGTACAGGGGGAGAGCGCATCTTCAACTAGCGGAGTGTTTCTGAAAGGTTCCGAACTGCCCAATTGGCCAACCTCAAATCCCAGCCACAAAAAAACCGGCCCTATAGGCCGGTTTTTTCTATCCCTGCATCCCCCGTCAAAAAAACCAACGTGAGACCAATATTCGAGTGGAGCGGGTAGAGGGAATCGAACCCTCGTCGGAAGCTTGGGAAGCTACTGTTCTACCATTAAACTATACCCGCTCAGAGCGGCTGACTTTGTACCAGACTCGGCCACGGATTTGAAGTTTTTCTTTTACTCATGAACGCTTTGAATCACTGAAAACGGTCAATCGCGGGCGAGCACTGCGGTGAGAAAAGCAAAATCCCAGCCCGGCAGCCTCGCTCGCGACGACACCCTTTCAAATAGCCAATGCATGTTGATCCTGAACAAACGAGTAACGCGTTCGGCTGGTCTGCTGCGCCGGTTTCAGAAAGCCGAGCAAGGCGTTCTGGCTATCGCGGCACGCGGCCTTGTGTTCCATGTCGAGAAAATGCCCGGTGGCTTGCAGCGTGGTGAACGTGCTCTGCGCCACGTGGTTGCCGAACAGGCGTGCATCTTCGGCAGCGGTGTATTCGTCCCATTCGCCGTTTAGAAACAGCACCGGCACGTTGATCTTTTTCGCTGCATTCAGATAGCACTGCCGATCGCTGTGCAGCACGTCGCTGATGTGGAAGTGCATCTGCCCGTATTCGTGCTCGGCGAGGCTGCTGACGTGACGGTAGTTGAAGCGTTTGAACAGTGACGGCAGGTGTTTGCCGATGGTGTTGTTGACCAGATGGCCGACGCGGTCGCCGTCACGCTGGCCGAGGTAGTCGACGCCGCGTTCGAGGTAATCGAGCATGTGTGCGTTGATCACTGGCGAGAACGAACTGATCACCGCCCGTTCGATGCGCCGTGGCTGGTGGGCGAGGGCGACCAGGGTCGCGGCGCCGCCCCAGGAAAACGACAGCACGTGTTCGGCGGCGAAGTGGTCGATCAGCTCGAGCAGAATCTGCCCTTCGACGTCCTTCGTCAGATGTTTCTCGTGGCGGTTGTGGGCTTTTGACCGACCCGCGTAGGGCTGGTCGTAACAAACCACGTTGAATTGCGGGTGCAGGTTTTTCACAGTCTGTGCAAACGACGCAGTCGTGGCCATCGAGCCGTTGACCAGAATGATGGTCTTTTCTGCGGCGTCTGCGCGATAGAACTCCGTGTAAACCCGATACTGACCCTGTATATCCAGCACAGCGATTTCTGGCCTCATGTCATAAGACTCCTGGCAAGCAAGCGGGTATGCGCGCAAATAGAGATTGCACGAGCTTTGTGACAGGTAGGCATACGCCTGGAATTTGCTTGGCCCATGTCGATCCATGACTGCGGTCGACGGGTATTGTTATTGGCGGGCAGTTTGTCGGCTGAGGCGAAGCCCTTGGGGCTTACGACCGGCAAAAAGTTTCTTAGAAGTATGTTGTGACTCGTCGGTCACAATCTGGCCGACGTCCTGATTCAAGCAGGGGAGTCGGGATCACGCAAGTGCCGTTGGTAAATTGTTCGACAACTTCTGCTGAGCGGTCGCCGGCTTAGAACAAATGGATCTCTTCGGTGCGCAAAGCGCGGTACTCGCCCGGTTTTAGCGCGTTATCGAGCAGCAGCGGGCCCATCGATTCGCGGTGCAGGCGCAGGACTTTGTTGTTGAAGAAACCAAACATCCGCTTCACCTGATGGTAGCGACCCTCGACGATGCTCAACCGCGCCGAGCGTGGACCGAGCAGCTCCAGTTGCGCTGGCTGCGTGGTCAGGTCTTCGAAGGCGAAGTAGATGCCCTCGGCAAAAGTGCTCGCATATTGCGCGCCAATCTCCTGCTCGGTCTCGACGTAGTAGACCTTCGGCAGTTTGGTCTTAGGTTGGGTCAGGCGTCGCGACCACGCGCCGTCGTTGGTGATCAGCATCAGACCGGTGGTGTTGAAGTCCAGGCGCCCGGCGATGTGCAGATCGTCCTTGTCCGGTTCATCGATCAGGTCGAGCACGGTCGGGTGTTGCGGATCGCGGGTGGCGCTGACGCAGCCCGGCGGCTTGTGCAGCATGAAGTAGCGCGCCGGTTTGCCGCTTTGCAGGACTTCGTCATCGACTTCGACACGGCTGAATTCCAGCACTTCGCTGTGCGGGTCGCTGACGACTTTTCCGTCAATCCGCACGCGTTTTTCCACCAGCAACAGGCGAACCTGCTGACGGTTGTAGCGGGGCAGGTTGCTGAGGAAACGGTCGACGCGCATGTTCAGTGTTCGATGAATGAAGGGGCGCGCATCTTACGGGATCGGCCGCTTGGCCGCTTGCAGTTGCGCCTCGACCTGCGCGCAACGCGGGCACAGGCAGGATTGGTTGCGCAGTTCTGGCGGCAGTGCTTCAAGCACGGCCAGGTCGATGCTGACGCCATAGCACCAGCATTCGCGGTCGGCGGTGCGCGGGTCGGCAAGGCTACAATCGTTGCGGGCGCCGCAGGCCGGGCAGTGGTCGGGTTTAACGTCGGAATCAGGCATAAGTCGAGTGAGGCATTTCCACGCAGGTGCGATTGCGGCCGGTTTGTTTGGCTCGGTACATCGCATGATCGGCCCGCGACAGCAGGCTGTGCAAGGTGTCATCGCGTTGCAGGGTGGTGGCGCCGATGCTCACCGTCAGATTGAGGCGATGGCCGTCGTAGGCATATTCGTGCTGTTCGACATGTTGGCGGATCTTTTCGGCAATTTTCTGACCGGTGTCGCCGTCGGTGTCCTTCAGTAAAACGATAAATTCCTCACCACCCCAGCGGCAGACAAT
The DNA here is from genome assembly GCF_054790575.1 of Pseudomonas sp. MC6. Lineage (NCBI taxonomy): Bacteria > Pseudomonadati > Pseudomonadota > Gammaproteobacteria > Pseudomonadales > Pseudomonadaceae > Pseudomonas > Pseudomonas sp. MC6. Next base: position 3,517,110 of record NZ_CP186504.1, on the reverse strand, counting down.
GTCGGCGTGGCGCAGGCAACTTTGCAGGTCGCGGGCAAAACCGATCAACACCTGATCGCCGGCCATGTGCCCGTAGGTGTCGTTCAATACCTTGAAATGATCGAGGTCGAGCAGCAATGCCGTTAGCGGTTTGGTCTCGCGTTGCGCTTCGTGCAGGGCTTGTGCGGCAAGAATGTCGAAGCCACGGCGATTGGGCAGTTCGGTAAGACTGTCGAGAATGGCCTGCGCCTGGATTTTGCTTTGATAGCGCTTGATCACGCGATTGAGCAACGCCAGGACAATCAGCGTCACCAGCAGGCAGATCAGCAGATTCAGGTACAGCGACTGACGGATTTCACTCAACGCGCCGTCTTCGCGTTTATCGACGAATAGATACCAGTTCAGCTCCGGGATAAACCTCACATTGAGGAAATGGCCCTGGCCGTGGGCGGAATATTCGTAGCTGCCGCTGTGCGGTTTCGGCAACTGGCTGACCAGACTCTTCATGCTTTCCAGTTCACTCAGGCTCTGGCCAATGTGCGCGCCTTCCGGACCGCCTTCGGCGCCGGTCAACACCAGTCGGCCGAAGGTGTCGACGAAGTACACGCTGCGTTGATAGCGCTGTTGATACTTGTCGATCAGCTTGATCACGGCGTCCACGGTCAGACCGACACCCGCCGCACCGATGAAGCGGTTGTGGTAGTCGTAAACCTTGTAGTTGATGAAGAAGGTCAGGTTGTCCTTGTTGGCCAGATCCGGGTCGACGTTGATCTCGTACGGATCCTTCATGTCGCGCACACGGAAGTACCAGGCGTCGCGCGGTTCATCGACCTTGACCTGCTTGAGCACGCCTTTGGCGTGGTAGTAAGTGTGGCTGGCGTTGGAGACAAAAAACGCGGTGTAGGCGCCGTAGTGGGTCATGACCTCGTCGAGGTAACGAGTCATCTGCTCGGGATTCTGCTCGCCGTTGACCACCCAGTCGCGCATAAAGGTGTCCCGGGACATCATCGAGGAAATCAGGATCGGCCTGACGAGGTCTTTCTGAATTTCCGAGTAGACCGTGTCGGAGGTCAGCGGCAGTTCGGTGTTGACGATGTTGTCGCGGATCGACGCGCGGGAGGCGTAGTAGCTGAGCAACGACGTGGCAAGGAAACCGGCGCCGAGCAGGGCGATCAGCGTCAGAACCAGTGAGCGTTGCGAGTACAGGGGAGAACGAAGCGGCATGGCGGTTCCGTTGGCAGTGGCCCGATGGCATGCATTCTAGTGGGATGGCCGGGAAAAGGCTGCGGGATTCATGCCTGAAATGGCGGGGGATATGACGTTGAGGGAATGTCAGAAGGATCGCTCCCTCACCCCAGCCCTCTCCCGGAGGGAGAGGGAGCTAGATTGTGGTGATTTCAAAACCTGAGTTCGCCTCGGTTTCACCGAATGACAACCACCTGACAAACACCTCGGTCAGTCCCCTCTCCCTCCGGGAGAGGGCTAGGGCTGGTTTCTGGATCAGCTCCGAGTTTCAAGATACGCCCGCCAGCCCCCCAAATGACTGATGTCTTGTGCACCTTCCAAACCATACGGCTCACAAATAAACCCGCTCTCCCAACGCCCATCCGCCAGTTGCACCTTGCCCAATCCCAGCGGCGCCGGAATCCCAGTGAGGAACGAGCCCAACTCACTGCTCGGCAATTCCCACACCTCCACTGCAATCGCCACACCGCCATCCTTGACCCGCACCATCCCCGGCCGTAATGGCGGACCGCCGGCCAACGCGTGCAGTTGATAGTCCGGTGAGCTCAACGTCGATTCCAGCAACCGCCCACCTCGTTGGGTCAGTTGCCAGTTCAACGCCAACCCTTGCAGATGCGCGCCACACACCACGATGCGTGCACGATCATGGCGTGCAACGTTCGTGGGTGTCGGCAGGGTCGGGTCCTGCTGGCGCTGCATCGCATCCGCGAGACTCAACAGATATTGATCGGTAAACGCCCGGCCAAACAGCGTCACGCCCCACGGCAATTCATTGGCCATAAACCCGCTCGGCACGGCGACGGCGGCGTAGTCGAGCAGGTTCATGAAGTTGGTGTAGTAACCCAGTTCCGAGTTGCGCAATACGGGTTCGGCGTGCAGTTCGGCGAGTGTCACCGGGCGGCCAATGGTTGGCGTGAGCACACAGTCGAGGCCTTCGAGGGCCTGATCGCACAGGGCTTTCAGGGCTTGCAGCCGATATTGCGCGCGGAAAGTCTGCACGCCGGTCACCGCCGGCGCCTTGGCCAGTACGGCGCGGATCACCGGTAAAACCGCCTCGGGATTTTTCTCCATCAACTCACCCGCCACGCTATAGCGCTCGGCAACCCACGGCCCTTCGTAAAGCAAACGCGCAGCTTCGAGGAACGGCGAAAGATCCAGCTCAACCGCTTCGCCACCCAAGGGCTTGAGCCGGTCAATGGCATCGCCGAACAGCAGTGGCCCTTCGACGCAACCGAAAAACTCCAGATCCTGTGCGCGCGGCACGCCGAAACGAAACGCCCGGGGCGCACCAAACGCCGAGCCGTCATTCCACGATGGATTGCGACGGCTGTACTCATCGCGCGGATCAAGTTTTGCCGTCAACGCGAGCAACTGACTGGCCTCACGCGCCGTCGCGGTAAACGTGGTCACGCAATCCAGCGTACGACACGCCGGCAGCACACCGGCGGTGGAGATCAGACCTTTGCTCGCCTTCAATCCGACCAGATTGTTCAGCGCCGCCGGCACTCGACCGGAGCCTGCGGTGTCGGTGCCCAAAGCAAAACTCGCCACACCCAGCGCCACCGCCAGCGACGAACCGGCGCTGGAGCCACCGGACGGATATTCCGTCAGCACGCTGTTCGGACAAGCGCCATACGGCGAGCGACTGCCATTGAGTCCCGTGGCAAATTGATCGAGATTGGTCTTGCCCAGCGGAATCGCCCCCAAGGCGATCAACTGCTCGATGATAGTCGCCGAGCGCTCCGGCACATAAGCAAAGTCCGGGCACGCGGCGGTGGTGGGAATGCCCGCCAGATCAATGTTGTCCTTGATCGCAAACGGCACGCCATACAGCGGCAGACTGTCGAGCTCGCGACCGTCGAGAGCGGCGAGATAGGGCTCCAGTTCTGCGACGCTGAGCAGGTGGATGAACAGGTGGTAATCCGGGTTCAGCGCGGCGGCTTTCTCGCGCAGTTTCGGCAGCAGTTGACGTGGTGTGGTGTCGCCATTGCGATAGGCCTGGCGCAGAACATCGAGTTGCAGATTCATGAGTTGATCCTTATCCAATTGGCTTCAGTCGAGTGCCAGCACCACGACCCGTTGTCCGGCACGCACCGCCGAACCGGGCTGCACGCGGATCTCGCGCACCACCCCGGCCATCGGCGCGAGCACCGGGATTTCCATCTTCATCGACTCGAGAATCACCAGCACATCGCCTGCTGCGACGCGACTGCCGGCCTCGACCTGCACCTGCCAGAGATTGCCGGCAATGTGGCTGTCGACGCTGTGTTCACCGTCGGCCAGCGACGCATCCTCAGTCAATTCCGCCACGGCTTCTTCGCTGTCGAAATGCGCCTGACCGCTGGCGATCCAGCGTTCGCGCTCGGCATTGAATGCGCCTTGTTGCTGAGCACGAAACGCGCTGATGCTCTCGGCTTCACGATTGAGAAACGTCTGATACTCGGCGAGGTTGAGCTGGCTGTGTTCGATGTTGAGATCGAAGCGGCCCAGCGGGAAATCGCGGCGGATGCGCAGCAGTTCTTCAGCGCTGACCGGGTAGAAACGAATCTGATCGAAGAAGCGCAGCAGCCACGGTTTACCATCGAACGCGGCGACTTCGCGGTAGCGATTCCACATCTGCAAAGTGCGCCCGACAAACTGATAACCGCCGGGGCCTTCCATGCCGTACACGCACATGTAGGCGCCGCCGATGCCTACCGAGTTTTCAGCGGTCCAGGTGCGCGCCGGGTTGTATTTGGTCGTGACCAGACGATGGCGCGGATCCAGCGGCGTGGCCACTGGCGCACCGAGGTACACGTCGCCAAGGCCCATCACCAGATAGCTGGCATCGAACACCGTGCGCTGCACTTCGTCGAGATTGGGCAGGTCGTTAATGCGACGGATGAACTCCAGATTGCTCGGGCACCACGGCGCGTCCTTGCGCACGGTGGTCATGTATTTCTCGATGGCCAACTGGCAGGCCGGGTCGTCCCACGACAACGGCAAATGCACGATGCGTGACGGTACTTTCAGGTCGTTGGCGGCGCACACCGCGTCCCATTCACCGGCGATTATGCCGAGCAGATCGGCGAGTGGCAGTTGCTCCGGCTGGTAGTGGATTTGCAATGAGCGAATGCCGGGGGTGAGGTCGATCACGCCGTGCAGGGATTTGTGTTCCAGCGCTTGCATGAGGGCGTGGGCGCGGAAGCGCAGAACAAGATTGAGTTCAGGCTCGCCGATTTCCAGGAGTAAATGGGTGTCGCCAGAAACCCGCGCAACAAGCCGCCGATCCCCCTGACCCAAATCCAGCACTACAGGTGACATCAAACCCTGTGGGAGCGAGCCTGCTCGCGAATGCGGTGGATCAATCAATTCTGATGTGTCTGAAATATCGCCTTCGCGAGCAGGCTCGCTCCCACAGGGGAGATCCCATTTCAGGGCGAGATCACGAGCGGTCTTTAGGTCGACAGGGATGAACAGGATTTTATCGCCCGCCTTGAGCTGCCCAAGTTGCCACAGATCCGCTTCAATCACCGTCACCGGGCACACGAACCCGCCAAGGCTCGGGCCGTCCTGCCCGAGGATCACCGGCATGTCACCGGTAAAATCCACCGCGCCGATGGCATACGGATTGTCGTGAATATTCGACGGATGCAACCCGGCCTCGCCACCGTCGGCCCGCACCCACTCCGGTTTCGGCCCGATCAGCCGGACTCCGGTGCGGCTGGAGTTGAAATGCACTTCCCACTGGGTTTCAAAGAACGTGCCGATGTAGTGTTCCGTGAAATATTCCGGTGCGCCGTGCGGGCCGTAAATCACCCGAATCTGCCGCACGGCGGGCAACGCGGTGATGTGTTCTTCAGCCAGTTGTTGACTGCTGCTGCGATCACTTAAAGCAGGCACATGCAACACGTCCCCCGCACGCAACGCCCGACCACCATGCCCACCAAACTGACCCAGAGTGAAAGTACTTTTGCTGCCCAGATAATCCGGCACCTGCAAACCGCCGCGCAGGCACAGATAACTGCGTGCCCCGGCGCCGCTGATGCTGCCCAGATGCAACGTCGCACCCGCCGGGATCAGCAGGGCGGTATTCATCGGCACGCTTGCACCTTCAAGCGTCAGGGCAATCTGCGCGCCGGTCACCGCGACCACCGCTTCACAATTGAAGCGCAACAAAGGTCCGCTCATGGTGATTTCCAGCGCCGCCGCACCTTCAGCATTGCCAAGCAAGCGATTGCCCAGGCGCAGCGCGCGACTGTCCATCGGCCCCGACGGCGGCACACCAACGGCCCAATAACCGAGGCGGCCGGGATAGTCCTGCACGCTGGTTTGTGTGCCGGCGCTGAGCACTTCGAAAGTGTTGGCGCGATAAACCAGACTTTCCAGGCAACGGGTCCACGGTTCACCGCTGGCGAACGGCGTGTCGAGGAGAATCTGCCGCAGGTAATCGCGGTTGGTTTCCACGCCATACAACAGACTCTCGCGCAGCGCTTGATGCAACTCGGCACGCGCCTGTTCGCGAGTCGGCGCCCAGGTGATGACCTTGGCGATCATCGGATCGAAATACGGCGGGATCTCGCAGCCGGCCTCGACCCAGGTATCGATGCGCAGTTGAATGCCGTTGGCCGGTGGAAATTCCACTGCCGTCAGCAAGCCCGGGCTGGGCTGAAAATCGCGCCCTGGATCCTCCGCGTACAACCGCGCCTGAATCGCATGGCCCTCGGGGTTCAGCTCACGATACAAGTCGCTCAGCGGCGGCAAATCTCCCGCCGCCAGCTCAACCATCCAGCGCACCAGATCGACGCCCCAGACCTGTTCGGTGACGCCATGCTCCACCTGCAAGCGCGTGTTCACTTCGAGAAAATAGAAGCGTTGCGCCTCGCTGTCGAAAACGAATTCCACTGTGCCGGCGCTGCGATAATTCACCGCTTTCGCCAGTTTGATCGCTGCCGCGCACAGCGCATCGGCCATGCCGTCCGGCAGGTTCGGCGCCGGGGTTTCTTCGAGGACTTTCTGATTGCGCCGCTGCACCGAGCAGTCGCGCACGCCGAGGGCGATGACCTCACCGCGACCGTCACCGAACACCTGCACTTCCAGGTGCCGGGCGCGCTGGATGTACTTCTCGATAAACACACCGGCGTCGCTGAAGTTGTTCTGGTCCAGACGTTTTACCGCTTCAAACGATTCGCTTAATTCAATGGCGCATCGGCATACACGCATGCCGATGCCGCCACCGCCGGCGGTGCTTTTCAGCATGACCGGGTAGCCGACCTGTTCGCCGGCAATCAGCGCGGCGTCGAGGCTGTCGAGCAGTTCGGTGCCTTCGAGCATCGGTACGCCGTGTTGTTTGGCGAGGGCGCGGGCGGTGTGCTTGAGGCCGAACACGCGCAGTTGTTCGGGCGTTGGACCGATGAAGGCGATGTTCTGCGTTTCGCAGGCTTCGGCGAACGCGGCGTTCTCTGACAGAAAACCGTAGCCGGGATGGATCGCCGTGGCGCCGCTTTGTTTGGCAATGGCGAGGATCTTTTCGACGGCCAGATAAGTGCCGGCGGCGGCGCCTTCACCGAGGCTGTGGGCTTCATCGGCGTGCAGGATGTGCAGGCTGGCGACGTCGGCTTCGGAATACACGGCCACGCCTTTCACCTGCAAAGATTCAAGGGTGCGCAGGATGCTGCAGGCGATGGCGCCACGGTTGGCGATGAGGACTTTTTCGAACATGGCATAACCCCTGAAGGGGGAGCGGGCCGTCCCGCTGTTTTTCGACAGACATCCGGGCCGTCCCGGATGAAAAACACACTTCAGAACACCACCGATCCCCTGTAGGAGTGAGCCTGTTCGCGATAGCGTCGGATCGGTCAAAACTCATGTACCTGACACACCGCTATCGCGAGCAGGCTCACTCCTACAGTTTGATCTGTGGTGGTTTCACTTTTTCAAGCACTGCCCGGAGCGCGCCTGGCACAGGGCGAAAAGCCAACGGCGCAACCGGCTGATTTTCAGTTCCATACCAGCAGCTCCGCAGGTGTCGGGTTGTAGGCGTTGCACGGGTTGTTCAACTGCGGGCAGTTGGAAATCAGCACGATTACATCCATCTCCGCACGCAAGTCGACGTACTTGCCCGGCGCCGAAATCCCGTCCTCGAACGTCAGTCCGCCGTCCGCCGTGACCGGCACATTCATGAAGAAATTGATGTTCGGCCCGATGTCGCCTTTGCCCAGTCGGCCGTCATGGGCGCAGGCGCGCAGGTAGTTGTCGCGGCAGCTGTGCATGTAGCGTTTCTCCAAGGCGTAACGCACGGTGTTGCTCTCCTGCGCGCAGGCACCGCCGAGGGTGTCGTGGCGCCCGCAGGTGTCGGCGACGATGGTCAGCATTGCGTGGCCGAGGTTGGAATACAGCACGCTGCCGGTGCTCAGGTAGACGCTGTTCTGCCGGCGCAAAGTGCGCTGCACGTCGTAGCGTTCCTTGGGATTGGCGAGGCTGTAGAACAAGGTATCGACCGCTTGATTGCCTTCCAGGTCGAGAATGCGCAGCGTCTGCCCAGCCTTGACCTCCATCAGCCAGGGTTCCCCGGCCGGGATCGTGGCGCGGTACACCGCTGTGTCGGGTTGGTTTTGCGAAGTGGCGATAGCAACTGACATGACAGCGATCCTCAGGCGAACAAACGGTCGGTGTTGATAAAGCCGCGCTCATTTTCCGGGCGCGAGTTGCGGCAGTGTTCGGCGACGCTGGCGTCGGCGTTCATCCAGCTCAGCTTCAGTGGTTTCGGTGCGTATTCCGGCGACGGGTCCATTGGATGTTGCAGCGCGGTGAGCACCACCAGCGTGTCCATCGGCGCGTACAATTCGATGTAGTCGCCAGCCTTGGAGTTGCCCTCGACGAAGTGGAAACACCCGGCCTCATCGACGTTCACACGGCTGAACAGATTGAGCGTCATCAGCAGATCCGACAGGCCCAGCCCCCACTTGCCGAGCTCCACCAGCAGGTTGTCGGTGCCGTTGCGGAAGAAGCCGTTGCGCAGTTCCTGATAGCGGCCCTGACCGTACTTCTGCGCGACTTCTTCGGCGCAGAGCACACCGCCGAGGCTGTCGCTCCAGCCGCAGGTGTCAGCAGTGATTGCAGCCAGCACGCGGCCCATGTCCGAGTACAGGCAATGGCCACTGGTGAGCTTGGCGGTGTGTTGGCATTTGAGGCTGTCGGGCAGGTTCAGCCGCTCGGTTTTTTCATTGGCGTTGAGCAAGGTCAGGCTGACGTTGGCGCCGCCGCGCAGATCGGTCAGGCGCAGCAATTGGCCGCGCTTCAACACGAAGGAACGGTGGCCGCCGCCGGGGAGCATTTCTTCGGCAAACGGTGGGAACAGTTGAGTCGAATCGGTCATCGGCTTATTCATTGAAGAAGTCCTCTCAAGCGGTGCGAAGGGCGCCTGCAAGTGGCAACGGCAGGGCGTCGACGGCGGCGCGTTGGGCGCGGCGGTCGCTGTTCAAAGGGATGTCGTAGGTGATGCGCGCGCCATAGGCGCCGGGGGCGTGCGGGTCGAGGCGAACCTTGTCGAACACCAGCAGACGCGTGCCGAGGCTGAAGCCTTCGGACAGGTCATGGGTGACCATGAACACGGTCAGTTTGGTCTCGCGCCACAGCTCCAGCAGCAACGCGTGCATGTCTTTGCGGATGCCCGGATCGAGCGCGCCGAACGGTTCGTCGAGCAGCAACACCCGTGGTTTCATGATCAGCGCCTGGGCTATCGCCAAGCGTTGCTGCATGCCGCCGGACAGCTGCGCCGGGTATTTGTCGAGGGCATGGCCGAGGCCGACTTTATTCAGCAATGTCGCCGCTTGTTCGCGCGCCTCACGTTTGGCAATGCCGAACAGCCGACCGAGCAACGGTGCACGCGGCAATTCAAGGCCGAGGGCGACGTTGTCCAGAACGCTCAAATGCGGGAACACCGAGTAGCGCTGGAACACTACGCCACGGCTGGCATCCGGTTCGCTGGCCAGCGGTTGACCGTCGAGCAGAATCTCGCCGCGGCTCGCTGTTTCCTGACCGAGCAGCAGGCGCAGGAAGGTCGATTTGCCGCAACCGGACGCGCCGACCAGGGTGCAGAACTCGCCCTCATTGACGCTCAGGTTCAAGCCTTCTAGCACCACCTGATTGGCGTATTGCTGCCAGACGTTTTTCACGGTGATGAAGCTCATTTGGCCGCCCCCTCATACCAAGGGAAAGCGTGACGGGTCAGGTATTTCAGGCCCCAATCCATCAGCCAGGCGAGGAGGGTGATCCACACCACGTACGGCAGAATCACGTCCATCGCCAGATAACGCCGCACCAGAAAAATCCGGTAGCCGAGGCCGTCGGTGGAGGCGATCGCTTCGGCGGCAATCAGGAACAGCCACGCTGAACCGAGCATCAGCCGCAACGAGATCAGCAAGCGCGGCAGCAGTTGTGGCAACACCACCCGCAGCATCAGCGTCCAGGTCGAAGCGCCGAGGGTCTGCGCCTTGATCAGCAGTTCGACGGGAATTTCCCGTGCGCGCTGTTCCAGGTCGCGAGCGAGGGCCGGGGTGATGCCGATCACGATCAGCATGACTTTCGACAACTCGCCCAGACCGAAGACGATGAACAGAATCGGCAGGATCGCCAGCGGCGGCACCATCGACAGCACCGTCAGCAGCGGCGACAACGGCGCGCCGAACAACGGCAGCGTGCCGGCGGCGATGCCCAGGCACAGGCCAGCCAGTGCGGCAATGCCGAGGCCGATGGCCAGGCGTCGCAGACTCGACGCCGTGTCCTGCCACAACAGGTAGTCACCGGTGCGGCTGTCGGCGTTGAAGGCCAGGCGTTTTACCGCGTCGCTCATCTGCACGGCGCTGGGCAGCAGTTTGTCGTTGGGGTTGTCCGCCAGGCGCTCGGCCGAGCCCATGAAGTAGGCGAACAGCAGCAAAGCGAACGGCAGGATCACCAACAGCAGGCGACTGGGGCGATCCGGGTGGCGATTGATCAGGCGCATGGCCAAATCCTCCGTGGCTTACAGCTTGGCGTCGGCGGCCATCTGCACGTAGGTCGGATCGAAACGCAGCTTGAGGTTGCCGGTATCGCCACTGGTCACGCCGTTGGCGAAGGCCATGCCGACCGCGCTGGTGTCTTTCGCGCCTTCACCCAGCAAGCCGTGCTGGAAGGAGAACTCGGCGACCTTGCGCATGGTTTCCGGTAGCTGTTTGCTGGTGGCGAAGTTCAGCGCTTCGCTTGGCGTGGCGAACAGTTTGGTGGTGTCGAGTTGTGCCTGGAATCCAGCGAGGTCGGTGCCCGAAGCTTTGGCCATATGCTCCAGCGCAGCCTTGCTCGCGGCGGTTTTGGCGTTCATCAGTTCGACCACTTCGAACCACGCGCCGGTCAGCGCTTTGCCCAGCGCCGGGTTGTCTTTGAGGGTGGCGCTGTTGACCACCATCATGTCCATGATCTCGCCGGGAATCTGGCTGGAATTGAACACCTCGGTCACACCCGGTTTGGCCTTGATGTCCGAGAGCATCGGGTTCCAAGTAGTGACGGCGTTGACCTGTTCGGTGTTGAAAGCGGCGGAGATATCGGCGTCGGAAGTGTTGACCACTTTCAGGTCTTTCTCGGTCAGGTCGACCGAGTCCAGCGCGCGGGCCAACAGGTAATGCGAGACCGACAGTTCGACCAGGTTGACGTCCATGCCCTTGAGATCGGCGACTTTCTTGCCGTCGCCCTTGAGGACGATGCCGTCGTTGCCGTTGGAGAAGTCGCTGACGATCAGCGCGGTGCTGTCGACGCCGCCCGCCGCCGGAATGGTCAGCGCGTCCATGTTGGTCATGGTGCAGCCGTCGAACTGGCCGGCGGTGTACTGGTTGATCGATTCGACGTAGTCGTTGAGCTGCACGACGTCGATCTTGATCCCGTACTTCTTCGCCCATTTGTCGACGATGCCCTGGCTGCCGGCGTATTCCCATGGCATCCAGCCGGCGTAAATCGTCCAGCAGACGCTGAAGTGGTCTTTCTGGGCGGCGGGGGATTGGGTACTGATGAGCGCGGCGAAGGCGGCGGCGAGCAGGGCGGGCAAACGTAGTCGGGTCATGGTGGCTTCTCCAGTTGATCAAGGGCGGACAGGAAGGCAACGCGGCACCGCGAACGGTGGCTTGTCTCCCGGGCTTTTGTCCCGCCGTGTAACCTCAACTGGAGGTCGCCAACTCTCGGACCAGCCACTCGCGATTGCGAGCCGGAACCCTAGTCAGCCATTGCAAATTGTGGTGCCGCGAACCTGTGATGACTCCTGCACGGGTTTGCTAAAGCGAGACGCGTGCCAAGTCGCGACAGGCGCTCTGGTACGGGCGCGCGGGTTGCTTAGGGTTGGCGGCGAGGGCGCTGAGGCGCTTTGTGTTGGTGCGCGGCTGCACCGTGATGCAGCGTATCAGCCGCTGATCCGATGGTTTTGGGTTGTTGGCACTCGGCATGGCTTTGCCAGTCAAAACAGATGTCAGCCGGTCTGTGCCGACTGCTGTCGCGGGTCTTTCAGGAGGCCGCCATGCTTATTCAGAAAACGTTGCGACGAGCGCTGCTGGGAGCGGTGCTCGGTTTGGGTCTGTCCGGTTGTTATTACTACGCCGGACCCTACGGCGGTTACCCCGCTACTTACTACTCTCCCGGCTATTACTCACCTTATTCCTACGGCAGTTATTACGGCCCGCGCTACTACGGCGGCGCGCGTTATTACTACGGTGGCTACGGGTATCGAGGCGGTTACGGACGGGGTTATCACGGCGGCGGATATCACGGTGGCCACCATTAATCAGCGGCTGAATGACAGCGTTTTTGCGGATGAACAAGGTTTCATCAATCACTTGTTTCAACTTGTTACGGGAACGCACCAGATGCCAAAAGCGCTGTCTGATTTTTCGACAGTCACCGATTAAATGACTGTCGCCTGCCAGCGTCGCTGGTGTGGCCAACCCGCGGTCCAGGAGGCCGCCATGTATAGACGAATTCTTCTACTTGCTGCGTTGATGTTTTCCGTTGCCGGTTGCGTCCCGTACTCCTACGCGGACTCGTATTACAGCTCAGAGGTCTACACATCACCTGCACCGGCCTATTACAACACGGGTGGCACGTATTACAACGGTGGCAGCAGGTATTACGCGCAGCCACGCTACTACCAGCCAGCCCCGCGGTACTACCAGCAACCGCGCTATTACCAATCGGCGCCGCGTTACTATCAACCGGCTCCACGTTATTACGAAAGCCGTCGCTGGCACGGCAATGATCGCGGGCGTTGGGATGGTCATCGTCGCGGCGGTTGGGATAACGATCACCGCGGTCGTGGCAACTATGACCGACACAGCGGACGTGGCGACCACAATGGACGTGGCAACCGCTGGTAAATCCACGCAAATGAAAGCGGCGCTATTAGCGCCGTTTTTTTATGCCCGTCGAAAAAGTCGTCCCGTTAGCCATCTCCTAGGGCATTCCCAGACGCTTCCTACAGTTTCATTTCCTTGCATTTGTTAGCGTTTGTTCCTGCCGAACGAGGTGAGCAAAACTCAGTTCAATAGCGGCGAATAAACGGACGATGCCGCTATGAAGCTTCTTGTGATTCACCAAAACTTTCCGGGCCAGTTCCGTCACGTGGTGCTGGCAGCGATTGACAGGCGTTATGAGGTTTTGGCGATAGGTCGGGATACGGCGCCGGGTATCGCAGAGGTGAAAATATATCGATACCGCGCTGCCAGCAGAGCCGCGGGCGATATTCACCCCTATCTGGCCCGTTACGAACAAGCGGTGACTGATGGACAGAAGGTTTTTGAAATTCTGAGCCGACTGAAACATTCGGGTTATCGGCCGGACGTGATTCTCGCTCATCCCGGATGGGGGGAAACGCTCTTCGTCAAGGATGTCTATCCTGACGCGCCGCTTATTCACTATTGCGAATATTACTATCGGGCGCAGGGCGCGGATTCCGGATTCGACCCTGAATTCCCGCGAGCCACAAGAGAGTCTTCGAGGCTGCGAGTGCTCAATTCGCTGCATCTTTTGAATCTCGAGCAATGTGACATTGCCATTGCGCCCACGCGGTGGCAGCGCAGTCTGTTTCCGGCCGCTTATCAGTCGGCCATTCGGGTTATTCACGAGGGCGTCATTCAAAGTTCCTGTTTGGCGAAAGTTGGGGCCGTCAGGTTGCGCAATGGCGTCGAACTGAGAGCCGGGCAGCCGATCGTTACTTATGTCGCGAGGAATCTTGAGCCTTATCGCGGGTTTCACAGTTTTATGCGAGCGATCCCGCATATTCAGGCTGGGTGTCCCGATGCGCAGATAATCATAGTGGGCGGTGATGCCGTCAGTTACGGGCGTAAGCCGGTTGGCTATGCAAATTGGCGCAGCAGGATGGAGGCAGAGGTAAGTTTCGATCATTCCACCGTCCATTTTACAGGGAAGCTTCCTTACCAGACTTACCGGGCAGTTCTGGACTGTTCAAAGGCTCATGTTTATTTGACGTATCCGTTTGTTATGTCGTGGTCGTTACTGGAGGCGATGTCGGCTGGGTGCGTGGTAGTAGCGTCGGATACGGCTCCGGTAAGGGAGGTGATCGTCGATGGTTACAATGGAATGCTGGTGGATTTCTTCGATCATCACGGTATCGCCAAACGTATTACCAAGGTTCTTGATTCTGTTGATGAGTACGACAGCCTGCGCAGCGCCGCGAAGTTGACGGCGAGCAGATTTGATGTGGAGTACGGCACGACACAATACTTTGAGGTATTTGAAAGCGCGACGTCCGGGCATCTGAAGAAACAGCCTGCTCCTCAGTTTGACAGGGAGATTTGAAATGCTCCGGATGTCGCGTAAGCAATGGGTTAAATGGTTTAAGAAGTTGTTGAAGTATGGCTTGTTTGTTTATGTCTGTTATTGCGTGGTGGATTTTTATATCCGTGAAGAACAAGTCGCCGAGGCGATGGCAGTCTATTACGCGGATCAGGAGGCCTGTCAAAAGAAGCTGGCGAGCATGAAGCAGGTGCCCATACTGGGCGGCAGCTATGTGGATAAGACTCTGGTGCCGGAGTTTTATGTGGGCATGCCTGAACTGGCGAATAAGAAAGCGTGTCTGGCCAATACGCTCAAGGGGCATTTCTGGTGGACCGGGACGGGTTTGCACCGGTACCAGGATCAGAGCCTGAAGTCGATTCCTGAAAGTTGGCGTCTTTATAAATTGACCGCCGGGCTTTATACAAGAAAAGAGACTAGCGAGCCCCATGAACGGGGCTATCGGCACGTCAACTGGCCGGATGAGTTGATGGTGAAGTTGAAAAATTATCCGGGGTTAGAGATTTGGCTGGATGCTCCGCCGCCGCATTTCAAGAATGTGGATTCCGTCAGAACGTTTGTCATTACTGGCTGGCCGCGGCGTGATGGCACCCCTCGGTTGATAGGCTGTGACGGTTTGATTCGCCCGGCTTCCGAAGAACAACTGACTGACGAGAAATTGGCAAGGCTCAGCAGAGCAGAATTGGAAAATCTGGATTTTGGCAAGTTGAACTTTTTCTGCACTGTCAATCTGGATAGCTTTGACTTTGCTGGGGGGCACGGCAGCGTAGACCTCGGTCTATCGTCATTACGCGAAGCACCTGAGATGCTCAAGTTTCTCAGTGATTATCTTTCACGCTCAGTTATTACAAGGAAGTAACGATGAGTTATGTTTTTAGCGATATGGAAAAAACAGCGATCTTTAACGCAGCCAATATTTGCAAAGGTATGAGGCTTCTCTCAAAAAAAATTGAGTACGAGGCACTGGGAATGGCGGGGGCTAGCTGCGCTCCCCTGTATCAAAAACTATTCGAGATTATTGGCGGAAGAGTTTCCGACGTTACCGCTGTCGATAAAGAGGCTAGAAAAATTCTGAAAAGCGCCAGGCTCTGGCTTGCCGTGGCCATTGATGCCAACGGTGGAAACGGTGCCTACTCCGCCCTGATTCGCGGCTACACCTCGCGGCAAGGTGAACTGAGATTGAATAAAATTTTCAGTGAAAACCTGATGCAGCTGTCATCCAATCAGGTCGCCGTCAATTTCATCAATACCTTGATCGACGGATCCCTCGCGGGTCGGCTGGCACCCTGGACGGTTCCATCCATCAGCCAGATTGCAGAGATTGATGCCAGTGCGATCGGCAAGGCACTGTTTAGTGAGGCTTGCGGAGAGAAGGATACAGCCGTGAGCCATAACGCCGGCTGGTCAGGGACAGTCGGATTCAGCCTGTTGGGTGGAGCGCCGCCCTATGAAACCTGGAGATTGATCTCCGCTGGTGATTCGCAAGGGGAAGATGGCGGCACGCCGACTCAAGCAAAAGCCAACAGGCTCGATGACTATAAAAATATCCTGTTCGCCATCGATTCCTACAGCGTCGGATTGCGAGCGGCGATCAGCAATTTCGGCGTCAACCCATTGCAAAGTCTGCTTTCCGTCGTGCCAGAGCAAATCAATATCGCGCTCGCCAGTGGCAGCCTCAATCCGCTGATTCAGCATGTCGTTCAAGGCACGTCTGTTTCCGCCGCAGTCGACCTGATATTGCGCTATGGCCAGAATGAATTCCTGGACATGTTCAAGCGCACCTACGACGGCGATTCAGCAGCGCCAGCTACCACCGATGAAACCTTCGCCACCAACGCTTACGCATTCTTCTCGGCATTTTCACCAGAGCAGTCCCAAAGCATCGTCACCCGTTCGATAGGCGAATACGGAAACGCCAATTCATGGGCAAAACTGGCTGGCGAGTCGACACCCATCGGCGTGGCGTTGCGCAATTCCCTGAAGCAACTCAGCGAGGTCGTCATAGAACGAGCTGACGGTTACCCCGGACGCGAACTGGCGCTCTACGATCCGTTGACCGGCGAAGGCTTCATCACCGCGCAATGGCTTGCCGATCGTGCGCAGATGTTGGCCCGGTTGATTGCTCGAACTCAGGGCTCGTTTGGAGAACACTCGCTGCAGAAGTTTTCCTACGTCGATCTCGCCTCAGCCAAACAGGTGCCAATGACGACCGGTGTGTTGAACCCGCTGGTCATGTTCGGCGATGACGGCTCGCGGTCTTTCGCGGGCGGTACGAACACTGATCATCTGTATGGCGGCGCGGGCAATGACACGATCAACGGGCTGGCAGGTCACGATGTCATCGAGGGTGGGGGCGGCAACGATTTGCTTGGCGGAGGCGACGGCAATGATGCGCTGTACGGAATGGCCGGTGATGATGTTTTGCGCGGAGGAAAGGGTAACGACTCTTTGATCGGTGGCGAAGGCAGCGACCGCTATGAGTTTTCCAGCGGTGATGGCATCGATGAGATCTTCGACGCCAACGCCAATGGGCAGCTGTGGATCAACGGCGCGCCGATTCCTTCACTCAAACGTCGCGCCCCTTTGAGCAATATCTGGTGGACCGAGGATCAGGCCATCACCCTGACCCTCATCGAAGAACTCAGCGAACCCACGCTCAATATCAAATATGGCCTGAACGATCTCGTCGTTATCAAGAACTTCCGCCCCGGGATGCTTGGCATCCGACTTCCCGAATACCAAGGCCATACGGTCTCTGCTCCCGATCTGGTTCTCCAGGGCGATTGGAAAGCGAAAGATATCGAGCCCAATGTTCCCGGTGATCAGTTCTCATACGATGAGTTGGGCAACGCCTTGCTATTGCCCAACGTAAAACAGAGAAACAAAGCCGATGTGCTTTACGGCTCTGCAAAAGACAACGTCATTCTCGGACTTGGTGGAGCAGACCGATTATTCGGCAAGGACGGAAACGATCAGTTGTTTGGCGATAAACAGATGACGCTCGAAAAGGCCATGGCCGCTGGCGACTCTAAAGGGAAAACAGCTCGAGGCGATTGGCTTGATGGCGGTGCTGGTCACGATTTGCTCATCGGTACGGCATCCCAGGACGTGCTTCTGGGCGGTAACGATCGGGATACGCTGATTGGAGGTGCGGGAGATGACATCTTATCAGGCGATGAAACGACCGGCGCGCTAGAGCAGAAATGGGGATTCAAACGCGTCGAAGTGCTTATAGACGGTGGTGTCACCAGTCACCGAACTGTCTTTTCAAAGGCCTCCTTTAATAGTTCGACGCAGGGCGATAACGATGTTCTCTACGGCCAGGGCGGCCGCGATGTTCTCAATGGTGGATGGGGCGACGATCTGCTTGATGGCGGAACTGAAGATGATCTTCTTGGAGGGGATGGCGGGAATGACACCCTGGCCGGAGGAAGTGGTAACGACACATTAATGGGAGACAACCTCGATTGGGGCGGTGGCCTGCAAAGTAAACACCATGGCAACGATGTATTGGACGGTGGCAGTGGCGATGATTGGCTCGCTGGTAACGGTGGAGCCGATGCGATTTATGGTGGCTCAGGCAATGACACTCTCCACGGGGATGACGATGTACTGAACGGCGTTGCCGGTGACGCCGCCCACTTTTTTGCAAATGACCTGCTGGACGGTGGTGCGGGAGACGACAAACTTTTGGGCGGCGGGGCGAATGATCTGCTGTTCGGAGGTGAAGGTAACGACGCGCTGGCCGGGGATTATGCGGAGCATCCAATTCGGTACCACGGCAATGATTTACTTGATGGTGGAGCGGGCGATGACACACTTCAGGGAATGGGTGGCTCCGATACCCTGATCGGTGGGGCAGGAGCTGACGCGCTGGATGGCGATGTGTCCAACCTGCAGTCAGGTGGAATCAACAATGATTACCTTCAAGGCGATGAAGGAAACGATACCCTTCTGGGAGGCTTGGGCGCCGACACGCTTTATGGCGGCGCAGATGATGACATTTTATCCGGCGACTACGAGCAGACAGCCGAAGCCGAACATGGCGCAGATTATCTGGACGGTGGTTCAGGCAACGATACCTTGCTGGGCGGTGGTGGCAACGACACGTTGTTGGGCGGGGAGGGTGGAGACCACCTTCGCGGCGATTCCGGCAATAACGTTTTTGATGGCGGGGCCGGTAACGACGTGATGGAGGGCCATGACGGCGCTGATATTTACTATTTCGGGGTGGGTGATGGTCTTGACGTTATCACCGATTCAGGTGGCAGCAATATCATCAAATTCGGGGCGGGGTTTTCTGCGCAAAGTCTAAAAGCCGACATCATTGATGTTTCCGTAGGCCGGGTATTGCGGGTGTTCAATGGCGAGGGTGACGCCATCCTTATCCGGAATTATGAAGAGTGGAAGAATTCAACGTTCACATTTAGCGATGGTGTCATTCTCGGCTATCAAGAAGTCATGAAAAAAACGCTGCCAGCTGTAGAAGTCAGCGAGCCGCCGGCAGGGGATGTGCTGGCCAAAGAAGAAGATAAAGACATCATTGCAGACGAAGCCCCGGTTGCTGTTCCGGACCAATCAGGGATCGTTGTTCCTGGTGAGGAACGAAGTAATGCCATTGATCATAATGTTGGCTGGACCGACAGGTTCCTGGCGGAGCTCAATGCAAAGCGCTCCGCAAGCAGGCATTTAACAGGCTTTACCCTGAGCAAACCAGGTGTTTGGATTCGGAGCTATATAGCCACCAGCGATACGGGATATATCACCCACACTGACGTGGTAAATGAAAGCACCGAAACGGGTACATTGTCTGAAACACCTCAATGGATGGGGCCTGCCACTGGTGACGCGGTATTTAGCGAAAGACAGACAAACTCTACATCCCAATCCAGTTTTCGAGAGGTAAAGAAAGAGGGCATTACGGCGCCGTCATCGCTGAAACCGCATTATTTTCGATCTGGCACTGCCAGCGGTTTTTCATTCAAAATCGGCGACGTAATTATCGCGGATAGAAAAGATTCAGGCGCTATTGAAGGGTGGTACGTCTATCCCGCTGAAAGTTTCGCGGCGGACGAAACTGTCCGCAGGGAATTTCGGCGGGATGTCACAACTGAAACGGTCAAACATAAAGTTGTCCACGGCGACGATGCCGGTGGGCGAGTTAATGTCGAAGTCGGCAATCTTTTCCAGGGTGGTGCAGGCGATGACCTGATCGTCGCCGATTCCGGTTTTCAACTTGATTATGGCTCTGTTAATGACAGGATACCGGGTGCCTTTCTGTCCGCCGGGGCAGGCAACGATACCCTGCTCGGTTCTGAGGGCGCTGATTATCTAGTAAGCGGCGCAGGGGATGATTACCTGTACGGTGAAAACGGTGCCGATACTTACATCGTGCAGGCGCATGCTGGCGCAACGACCATTATCGCGGATGTGCAGAATCCGGTTTTTCTTCGACCTGAAGTAGGTGTTGCCGGATGGAAGGACGAGTATGGATTGGTCGATCAAGATACTGTCGTGCTTCCAGAGGACGCGACGCAGGAGAATTTGCAGCTCAGTTGGGGCGCAACACTCATTGAAACGGTAAATGTTGAGTTGGCACCTGATCCACGTCGTGATGCCTATCGACATCCGCCGCGGGCGAAAATGCTCTATTCGACACTCGATATTAAATGGGGTGGGTCGCAGAAAGTTCGCATTGTTCTACCCAATGTCGGAGATGTCGAGGGTTCCGGCATTGAGATTATAAAATTTGCAGATGGCTCAAGCGTTACTCTCAACGAGCTGTTTGGCTCCCGTCAGCTGGGTCCTGCCCCGGATACTTATCACAATGGTCTCTTGGTCGATAATGCGGCCAGTGGCAAATCTATGAGAGATGGTCAAGCGCTGCCACTGGTGGGAAGTCACGGTAATGACACTCTAAGCGGCGCAGGTGAAATCAGAGGTATGCAGGGACATGATGTGCTGTTGGGGAGTGTCGACGATGATGTGCTGCTCGGCGGTCCCGGTAATGACACATTGTCTGGTGGTGCTGGCAACGATCTCTATAAATACGATGGTCTTGGAAGAGACTTGATTAACAACACCGGGGGTGGGATCGATGGAATCGATTTTTCTGGTGTGGATCTATCTATTGAACAATTAAGGTTTCATCGCGATCAGGATGATCTTGTCATAGTGGTCAGTTATGGCGTGGGGCCCAAGATTCGAGTGGCTAATGATTTTTCTGGAGGCGAAAGCGCGATTGGGTTCATAAGGGTTAGCGGTGAAGGAAAGACAGTTCAAGACTACACCGCAATGCAAATTGCCGAACGACTGCATCCTCTTCCACCACTGCGTGATGTAGAGGATATTCTTGTAAAGGAAAATGAAGAGTCGCAACTCGCATTGGCCGAAATAATTCAGTTCTACGAACTGAACATGTGACCGCGATAACTTCAGATTGAGGGGACCGCGATGGGACCCAGAGGTGATCATCGCGGGCAATCAATCTCAATACTGCGTCAAATCCGCCAACGGATGCCGCCCCTCCCAGACCTTGTGAAAGTGCGCTTCAACCACCGCATCCGGCACATTGTTAATGTCTGGCCAATGCCAGTGCGGCTTCTGATCCTTGTCGATCAACCGTGCGCGAACCCCTTCGCTGAACTCCGGATGCCGGCAGCAATTGAGGCTCAGGGTGTATTCCATCTGAAAGACTTCGGCCAGTGACATGTGTCGGGCACGGATGATCTGTTCCCAGACCAGATGCGCGGTCAGCGGCGAGCCTTCGCTCATGGTTTTCGCCGCGCGGGAGATCAACGGGTCGTTGCTGTCGCGTTGCAGGCTAATGGCTTTCCAGGCGCAGGCGATGTCGCTGACATCGAGCAATTCGTCGATCTGCTGGCGACGCGGCAGCCACTGCGCCTCGGGCATCTGCGCCACGGCTTCCTGTTGCAAGGCCTTGAGCAGACTGTTGAGTTGCACGTCGGTCTGTTCCTGCCAATTGAGCTGCAGCAGGCCTTCGATCAATTGCGGCTGCTGCTCGTCGAGCAGGAAACGATCGGCCAAATCCAGATCGATTGCATCACGAGCGTTCATGTGCGCGCCGGTCAGTCCGAGGAACAAACCGAGCTTGCCCGGCAATCGCGCGAGAAACCAACTGGCGCCGACGTCGGGATACAGACCGATGGTGATTTCCGGCATCGCCAAGCGGCTGCTCGGCGTGACGATTCGTGTGCTGGCGCCTTGCAGCAAACCCATACCGCCGCCAAGCACATAACCATGGCCCCAGCAGATCAGCGGTTTTGGATACGTGTGCAAGCTGTAATCCAGACGATATTCCGCGCTGAAAAACTGCGCGGCCAGCGGTGGTACTTCGCCAGGGTGGGCGCGACAAGCCTCAACCAGGCTGCGCACCTCGCCGCCGGCGCAGAAGGCCTTGGCGCCATTGCCGCGCAGCAGCACGCAGACGATTTGCGGATCTTTGGCCCAGGCGTTCAACTTATCGCTGAGGGCGTTGATCATCGGCAGCGACAGCGCATTCAGCGATTTTTCGGCATCCAGGCTGGCGATACCGATGCGGGCGCCGTCGGTGCCGGTGAGTTCTTCGAAGTGCAGATTCATCGTGACCTCGATCGGGAATTTGAACGATCAGTATGATCGTTGTGTGGGAAAGTGCCGGATCTGCATCAGATCAATTGACAAGCGTGGTCGGCTTTCCTAGGGTTCGCCCCATTGTTTTTGCCGGGTATGACCATGACTGCTGACGACCGTATCAAACTCGAACCGAGCTGGAAGGAGGCACTGCGTGCTGAGTTCGACCAGCCTTACATGGCAGAGTTGCGCCAGTTTCTGCAGCAGGAGCGGGCAGCCGGCAAGGAAATCTATCCGCCGGGGCCGATGATTTTCAATGCCTTGAACTCGACGCCGCTGGATAAAGTGAAGGTGGTGATCCTCGGCCAGGACCCTTATCACGGCCCGGACCAGGCCCATGGCCTGTGCTTCTCGGTGCAACCGGGTGTGCCGGCGCCGCCGTCGCTGGTCAACATCTATAAAGAGTTGAAGCGCGACCTGAACATCGATATTCCCAATCACGGCTACCTGCAGAGCTGGGCCGATCAGGGCGTGTTGATGATCAACACCACCATGACCGTCGAACGCGCCAACGCCAATGCGCACAAGGACAAGGGTTGGCAGTTTTTCACTGACCGGATCATTGAACTGGTCAGCGAGCGCCAGCCGCATCTGGTGTTCATGCTCTGGGGCGCGCATGCGCAGAGCAAGCAGAAGCTGATCGACGCGACCAAGCATCTGGTGCTGACGTCGGTGCATCCGTCGCCGTTGTCGGCGTATCGCGGGTTCTTGGGTTGCGGGCATTTCAGCCGGACCAACAAGTTTCTTGAGCAGAATGGCGAAACGCCGATCGAGTGGCGTCTGCCGCCGATTTGATGGGCTGACTGAGCCGGCCCCTTCGCGAGCAGGCTCGCTCCCACATTGGTTTTGCGGCGTTCACCTGACCAATGTGGGAGCGAGCTTGCTCGCGAAGAAGGCAACTCGGTCTTGCAGGCTTACTCGGGATTACGATTCCAGTACTTGAACAACGGCTCCGCCAGAAACAGCACAAACAACAGCCGCATTACCTGCATCGCCGTCACCAGCGGCACCGACAATTGCAGCGTCTCCGCCGTCAGGCTCATCTCGGCAATCCCGCCGGGCATCATGCCCAAGGTCAGCGAGCGCAGATCCAGATGGGTCAGCGCACTCAAGCCCAACGCCGCCAACGTTGCGATCAACATGGTCAACGCCGTGCCAATCAACGTCCGTCCCATGAATGAAGGCGCGCGGCGGAAGAACTGCCGGTTGAAGTGACAGCCCAAGCCACTGCCAATCAACCACTGGCCAATCTGACTGCCGCCATTGGGCAAACCGATGTGCAAGTCCCAACCAATGCTTACTGCCGCACTCACCAGCAACGGCCCGAACAACCACGGATTGGGTTGGCGCAAACGCTGCCAGAGCCACGCGAGCAAACCACCCGCCGGAAACAGAATTGCCAGCCAGCGCCAATCGACGCTGCCGGCATGAGAAATCGGTGTGCCGTCGCCGAGCAAATACTTGAACGCCGCCGGCACACACAAGACCACCACCAGAACGCGTAGACTCTGCCCCGCCGCAACGTGGCTAAGCATCGCGCCGTTACGCGCGCCGAGGTTGACCATCTCCCCGGAACCGCCGGGCATGCTCGAGAAAAACGCCGTGGCGCGATCCTCACCGGTGCGGCGCATCAACCAAACGCCGACCACCGCCGAGACACTGGTGACCAGCGCCCCAAAGAAGATCAAACCGAAATGACTGAGCACCTGCTCCATCACCACCGGGGTGAAGTGCAGGCCGATGCCGACGCCGACAATCCACTGGCCGCACTTGCGGCCGCCAGGGATTTCCGTGAGTTGCCACGGGGTCAGGCAGCGCACGAGGATGATCGCCAGCAACGAGCCGACCATCCACGGCAGTGGCCAGCCGATCTGGCTGGCGAGGTAGCCGCCAAGCAGACCGACCAGCGGGGTTCCCCACCAGGATCTCAGTGAGGCGCGATCAAACATCGGCGATGGCGCGACGCGCGACCGAACGTTTGCGCCAGATACGTAGCAGCGGCATCAGCAGCATGATTGCGGTCAGTACCCAGACACCGAAGGTGATCGGGCTCGACCAGAGGATCTCCAGTGCACCGTTGGAAATCGACAGCGCCCGACGCAGGTTCTGCTCCATCAAGCCGCCGAGAATGAAGCCCAGCAACACCGGCGACAACGGGAAGTCGAGCTTGCGCAGGATGTAACCGAAGATGCCGATGCCGACCATCAGGAACAGGTCGAACGTGGTGGCGTGTACCGCGTAGACGCCGATCCCGGTGATGATCGCGATCACTGGTACCAGTGCCCAGTTCGGCACGGCGAGGATGCGGGTGAAGATGCGGATCATCGGAATGTTGAGGATCACCAGCATGATGTTGGCGATGAACAACGAGGCGATCAGGCCCCAGACGATGTCCGGTTGCTGTTGGAACAGCAGCGGGCCGGGAGTGATGTTGTACAGCGACAGCGCGCCGATCATCACCGCCGTGGTGCCCGAACCTGGAACGCCCAGCGTCAGCATCGGCACTAAAGCACCACACGCGGAAGCACCGATGGCAGTCTCCGGCGCGGCGAGACCGCGAGCATCACCCTGACCGAATTTGCCACTGGCACCGGCGATGCGTTTTTCAGTCATGTAAGCCACAGCGCTGGCCAGTGTTGCGCCGGCACCCGGCAACACGCCCAT
Source organism: Pseudomonas sp. MC6 (assembly GCF_054790575.1). Lineage (NCBI taxonomy): Bacteria > Pseudomonadati > Pseudomonadota > Gammaproteobacteria > Pseudomonadales > Pseudomonadaceae > Pseudomonas > Pseudomonas sp. MC6. The sequence continues at coordinate 3,492,783 of NZ_CP186504.1, read as the reverse complement.
GATGAAACCGAGCAGGCCGCAACGGATGTTCACCACGAACACCGACGAGGCTTCCTTGAAGTTGAACATCATCCGCCCGGTGGCTTTCACCGCTTCCTGACCGCGATGGGTTTTCTCCAGCAGCAACAGAATCTCACTGACCGAGAACAGGCCCAGCACCAGCACGACGAACTGAATGCCGTCAGTCAGGTGAATGTTGTCGCCGGTAAAGCGGTAAACACCGCTGTTGGCGTCGATGCCGACGCTCGACAGGAACAGGCCGATCAATGCCGCGATAAAGGTTTTCAACGGTCGATCCCCGGCCATACCGCCGAGACAGACAATCGCAAACACCATCAGCACGAAGTATTCGGCCGGGCCGAAGGCAATCGCCCATTTCGCCAACAACGGCGCGAACAGGACCATGCCGCAGGTGGCGATAAACGCGCCGATAAACGAACTCCACGCCGACAGCGACAGCGCAACACCGGCCAGACCTTTGCGGGCCATCGGGTAACCGTCGAGGGTGGTCATCACGGTCGATGCTTCGCCCGGAATGTTCAGCAGAATCGAGCTGATCCGGCCGCCGTATTCGCAACCCAGATACACCGCTGCGAGCAGAATCAACGCCGATTCCGGCGGCAGGCCGAGAGCGAAAGCAATCGGGATCAGCAGTGCCACACCGTTGATTGGGCCTAGACCCGGGAGCAAGCCGACGACTGTGCCGATCAGTGTGCCGGTCAGGGCCGTGACCAGATTATACGGGCTCAGCGCGACGCCGAAGCCTTGACCCAAATAACCGAGGGTATCCATATCAGTTCTCCAGCACGTCGAGCAGGCCAAGGGGCAGCGGAACGTCCATCACCCGGTCGAACAGCAGGTACAGACCGATGGCCATCAGCGTGGTGACTACGATGCTCGGCATCCAGCGACCGCCATACAAACGCGCCATCGGAATGCCGATAAGGATGCTGCTGAGGATGAAACCCAGCGGTTCGAACAGACCGGCGAACACCAGTAGCAGTGCGACGCAGATGGCGATCTTGGTCAGGGTTTCGCGATCCAGTGGCGGCTCGTCTTCACTGTGTTTGATCGGCGCCGGGCGAAACACCATGTACAGCAGCGCCGCGCCCATCAGGCCGAGCATCAGCAAAGGAAAGGCGCGCGGGCCGACCGGTTCGTAGGAAAAAGCCGCTTGGTACGGCCACGCCATCAGTGCCAGACCGGCGCAAACCAGCAACAACACTGAGGCGAAAATGCGTTGAATAAGCATGGGAGCTCCTGTGCCGCGTCCACGCAACCGGGAACGCAGCCGCTAGACAGAGGCGATCACTGAATCAGGCCGAACTCTTTGGCCAGCACTTTGTAGTCCGCCACCTGCTTCTTCACGTAGGTGTCGAGCTCCGGGCCGGTCATGGCGAACGGGAACAGTTCACGCTGATCGCGCAGCTTGGCGAACTCGTCGGAGGCCAGCAGTTTGTCGAACGAGTCTTTCCACCAGGCGTAGTCTTCATCGCTGACTTTTGGCCCCAGGTAGAAGCCGCGCACCACCGGCCAGACGATGTCGTAGCCCTGCTCGCGAGCGGTCGGGATGTCTTTCATCTCCGGCTCGTCGAGACGCTTGTCGGCAAACACCGCGAGCAGACGCATGTCGCCGCTCTGGATGTGCGGCATGGAGTCGGAGATGTCGGTACTGCCGACCTGGATGTGGCCACCGAGCAGGGCGGTGGCGATTTCGCCGCCACCTTCGAGGGCGACGTAACGCAGGTCACGCGGGTTGATCCCGGCAGCCTTGGCGATCAGTGCGGTTTGCATCCAGTCCTGGCTGCCGACGGTACCGCCGGAGCCGATCACCACCGAGCTTGGATCTTTCTTCAATGCCTGAACGAGATCGTCGAGGGTCTTGTAGGGCGAATCGCTTTTCACTGCGATGGCGCCGTAGCTGGTGCCGACCGCTGCCAACCAGCGCACGTTGGTTTCATCGAAGCGACCGAACTTGCCTTGGGCCAGGTTCAACAGCGAACCGCTCGACCACGCGACCAGCGTGCCGGCATCGGCAGGACGCTGAGCGACTACGGCGTTATAGGCCACCGCGCCGACACCACCGGGCATGTAGGTCACACGCATCGGTTTGCTCAGCAGTTTCTGGTTGACCAGTGCGCTCTGCACCAGTTTGCAGGTCAGGTCGAAACCACCGCCGGGGGAGGCCGGGGCGATACATTCCGGACGTTTCGGTTCGGCCATCAGTTGGCCGGCAAACAGGATGCAACTGGCGGCCAGTGCAACTTTACGCAGTGACAGGTTCATTCGATTCTCCACGGGCATTGTTGTTATTCGACGTGTTTTTCTTCAACTGGCCATTACCACAGCGCAACGCTGTAGCTCACCAGCAAACGCACTTCGTCTGCATCGCGAGCCGAGTAGTTGGAGCGGTAAGTGGCATTACGCAAACGCACGGCGACATCCTTCAAGGCGCCGCTTTGTACTACATATTTGATTTCGGTGTTGCGTTCCCACTCTTTGCCTTCTTCACCGTTCTTGAGCTTGATGTTGTCACCGCTCAAGTAGCGGCTCATGAAGCTCAGGCCAGGAATGCCGAGCTTGGCGAAGTCAAAGTCGTAGCGAGCCTGCCAGGAGCGTTCTTCAGCACCGGCGAAATCGTTGATCTGCACGAAGTTGACCAGGTACGGGTCGCTGCCATCGACATAAGGGAAGGCACTGTCGCCAGACATGTGCTGGTAACCGGCGCTGAACTTGTGGCCGCTCAGCGCATAGCTGACCAGGCCGTTGAGCGAGCGGTTGTCGATTTCGCCGCCGCGGGCCGCGCCCTGATCATCACTGACGGCGAAACGCAGGTCAGTGGCAAACGTGCCCGGGCCCATCGGCCGTGAAGCAACCAGGCCGAAGAAGTGCTGGTTGTAGACTTCGTCGAGTTGGGCGAAGTGGTAACTGCCGGTGATCTTGTCGGTGAACTTGTAGTCCACGCCGCCAAAATCAAAGTGCTTGCCAGCGGCGGTGCCGGCAAAACGGCTGTTCTTGTTGTTGAGGGCGATGTCTTCGAAATCGGTGCTGTCGCGATCCTTGGCTTTCTCCAGACGGCCACCGGTGAAGGTCAGGTTCTTGATCTCTTTGGAGGTCAGCAAGCCGCCTTCAAAGGTCTGCGGCAGGATGCGCCCGTCGTTGGGTTTGAGGATCGGCAGTTCGGGAATCAGGCTGCCGATTTTAAGTTCGGTGGCAGAGATTTTCACTTTGCCGGTCAGGCCGACTTTCGAGTACTCGTCTGCCGCGCGCCCGTCGTCGTGGGTTGGAAGCAGGCCGGTGCCGGTGCGGTCCGGACTCGAATCGAGTTTCACCCCAAGCATGCCCAACGCATCAACACCGAACCCCACGGTGCCGTCGGTGTAACCCGATTGCAGATTGAGCATGAAGCCCTGGGCCCATTCGTCACGCTTGGATTGCTGGGCGCTGGTGCCATCGCGAAAGTCGCGGTTGAAATACATGTTGCGGGTTTCGAAGGTGGCGCTGCTGTCTTCAATGAAGTCGGCAAAACTCAACGGCGAAAAACCGGCAAGGGCGGCGGCACTGACGAGGGCGGTGTGGCTGAAACGGGAAGGGCGAACAGACGTGGACGCCTGAGGCTGCATGGACGGCATGCGGGTGTACTCCGTTTATTGTTCTTATTGGTCGAAAACGCTTCGAGGCGTTTTTCTTTGCGCTGTGTGGCATCAGCGACGGCAGTCGGAACTGTCCGTGGGCCGACTGTAACGAGCTAACCTTTCGCTAACCTTTCAGTAGACTTTCAAGGTTTTCGGGCTTCACAGCGGCGGTTGCGGCTGTAAACTCCGCGGCAAAGCGTGGCGCCGGCCATCCCTGAACGAGGTAAAAATCCATGCGTGTTCTGCTCGTCGAAGACCATCTGCAACTGGCCGAAAGTGTCGCTCAGGCGCTCAAGAGCACCGGTCTGACCGTGGATGTGTTGCACGATGGCGTGGCCGCCGATCTGGCGCTGGGCAGTGAGGAATACGCCGTGGCGATCCTCGATGTCGGCCTGCCGCGCATGGACGGTTTCGAGGTGCTCGCGCGTTTGCGTGCACGCGGAAAGAATCTGCCGGTGCTGATGCTCACCGCACGCAGTGATGTGAAGGATCGTGTCCATGGTCTCAATCTTGGTGCCGACGACTACCTCGCCAAGCCTTTTGAGCTGACTGAGCTGGAAGCACGGGTCAAAGCCTTGTTGCGCCGCAGTGTGTTGGGTGGTGAACGCCAGCAGCGCTGCGGCGTGCTGGCCTACGACCTCGACACCCGACGTTTCACCCTTGGCGAAGAATTGCTGACGTTGACCTCTCGCGAACAAGCGGTGCTGGAAGCGCTGATCGCCCGGCCGGGGCGGGTGATGAGCAAGGAGCAACTGGCGTCCCAGGTGTTCGGCCTAGATGAAGAAGCCAGCCCCGACGCGATCGAAATCTACGTGCATCGCTTGCGCAAGAAACTCGATGGCCAACCGGTGGCGATCGTGACTTTCCGTGGCCTCGGTTATCTGCTGGAAAGCCGCGATGCATAAGCCCAGCAGCCTGCGCTGGCGCTTGCTGTGGAACCTCGCATTGCTGCTGGTGGTGTTGATGCTCGCTAGCGGCTTGAGCGCGTACTGGAACGGTCGCGAAGCCGCCGACACCGCGTATGACCGCACGCTGCTGGCCTCGGCGCGGACCATCGCTGCGGGCCTGTCGCAACGTGACGGCACACTGAGTGCCGATGTGCCTTACGTCGCACTCGACACCTTCGCTTATGACAGCGCCGGGCGGATTTACTATCAGGTCAATGACATCCACCAAAAGCTGATTTCCGGCTACGAAAACCTCCCCGGGCCGCCGCCGGGGACACCGCGCACGGACAGTTATCCAGCGTTGGCGCGTTTCTACAACGCCACCTACAAAGGGCAGAACGTGCGCGTGGTCAGCCTGCTGAAAGCAGTGACCGAGCCGAACATGAACGGCATGGCGGAAATCCGCGTTGCCGAAACCGATGAAGCTCGGGTGAGCATGGCGCGCAGTCTGGCGGCCGATACTTTGCTGCGTTTGGGCATGTTGGCGATTGGCGCATTGTTGCTGGTGTGGTTTGCGGTCAGTGCTGCATTGCGCCCGTTGGAGCGCTTGCGCACAGCGGTGGAAGAGCGGCAGCCCGACGACTTGCGGCCGCTGCCATTGGTTGAAGTGCAGCATGAGCTGTGGCCGTTGGTGCGTGGGCTTAATCATTTCACCGAGCGCTTGCGTGGTCAGTTCGAACGGCAGGCGCAGTTCATCGCCGATGCGGCCCATGAGTTGCGCACGCCATTGGCGGCACTGAAAGCGCGGCTTGAATTGGGCTTGCGTTCGAACGAGCCCGAGACGTGGCGCACGACATTGGAATCCTCGGCGCAAAGCACCGATCGCCTGACCCATCTGGCCAATCAGTTGCTGTCGCTGGCGCGCGTCGAAAACGGCGCCCGGGCGATTGCCGAGGGCGGCGCGCAGTTGCTCGATCTGAGTCAGTTGGCCCGGGAATTGGGCATGGCCATGGCGCCTCTGGCGCACAAGCGCGGGGTAGCGCTGGCGCTGGAGGCGGACGAACCGGTGTGGTTGCGCGGTGAGCCGACGCTGCTGAACGAATTACTGAGCAATCTGGTGGACAACGCATTGGCGCATACGCCACCGGGCGGTAACGTGATATTGCGGGTGACGGCGCCAGCGGTGCTTGAGGTTGAAGATGACGGGCCGGGGATTCCGCTGGAAGAGCGCGACCGGGTGTTCGAGCGATTCTACCGGCGCAATCAACAGGTCGCGGGTTCTGGCTTGGGCTTGGCGATTGTCGGCGAGATCTGCCGGGCGCATCTGGCGCAGATCAGTCTGCATGATGGTGAGCAGGCGGGGTTGAAGGTGCGGGTCAGTTTTATCGCCGGGTGACTTGCAGTGTTTTTGTTGGCCTCATCGCGAGCAGGCTCACTCCTACACTGGAACGCGTTCTCCTGTAGGAGTGAGCCTGCTCGCGATGGCCACAATAAAGTTTCGGATCAGTAAAACATCGTCCGCGATTCTTCCAGATCTTCACACAGCGCTTTGTTCTCCGGATCAATCCCAAGCTTTCTGAACGCCGGAACGGTCATTGGATCAATCCGCGCAAACGGATGATCCGTGTCCTTGTGGCAATACAGGCTCGCCACCTGCACCAGATCGACGTAATCAATGGCCGTCGAATCGCGCTTGAAGTCCTGATAGCGCCCCGGCAATTCCACCAGTCGCTCCGGGAACTCCCAGACGCGCAACAACTTGTCGCCCAGCAACGGATGTATGTGATCGATCACATGGTTGAGGCTGACCGGGTCTGACAGCAGTTCGTAGTGGTCTTCGGCGTAGGTCAGAATCGGCAACACACCGATCTGATGCACCAGTCCGCCGAGCGCTGCCTGATCGGGTTTGAGTTGTGTGTAGCGGCGGCACAACGCATAACTGACGCCAGCAATTTCCAGGCTCTTGCGCCAGACTTCGCGCATCTTCTGTTCGACCACTTCGGAGCGGGCGTGGAAAATCTGCTCCATCACCAGACCGATCGCCAGGTTGCTGCTGTAGTTGATGCCCAGCCGGGTGATGGCCGTGTGCAGGTCGGTGACTTCCTGTGCGGCGCGCAGCAGCGGGCTGTTGACCACTTTGATCAGGCGCGCCGACAGCGCCGTGTCCCGGCCGATCACTTTGCTCAGGTCGCTGACGCTGATTTCCGGGTCTTCAGCGGCCTTGCGAATCTGCAGGGCCACCTCCGGCAACGTGGGCAGAACCAGGTCATCGTTATCGATGGCCTCAACCAAATCCTGTTGGACTTTTTCCGCCAGTTCGCTCATTTAAACTCTCTAGGGTGTTGCAACAAATGCTGCGATCAGCGCTGGATTTCGCGGTCGCGATCCAGTTCGTAAGGCAGGTCGAGCAGATGCAGCGCGGGACCTTCGAGGGTGCCCAGATGCAAATCACCGGCTTCGGCAGCTTCGGCCTGCAGCACCGCCAGGAGTTCAATGTTTTGCCCGGCCTTGGCGGCCAGCACCACTTCACCGATGGAGCTGTTGTGGCTTGGCGCAAACAGTTGTGTGCCAGGCTCCGGCAAATCAGCAGTGTCCAGGCTCAGGCGATACAAGCGCCGCTTGAGTTTGCCCAGGTACTGCATGCGCGCAACGATTTCCTGGCCGGTGTAGCAGCCTTTCTTGAAACTCACGCCGCCGACGGCTTGCAGGTTGAGCATCTGCGGGATAAACAGCTCGCGGGTGCTCGGCATGACCTGGCCGATACCGGCGCGGATCTGGCCCAGCAGCCATTGATTGAGCTCAGCCTCAGGCAGGGCGGCGGACAATTTGGTTTTGATCGCGTCAGCCTGATCGGCCGGTGCCCAGAGTTCGGCGCGATCGGGCGAGACGCGAATCGCGAGCAGGCCTTCGTTGCGCACGAGGCTGTCGGTTTCTGCTGGCAACTCCAGGCCGAGGCTGGTCAAGGCGTTGTCGCCATGGGCCAGACCGAAGCGCACCCAAGCGGCGCTTTCATCGGTCAGTTTCGATTTGGAGAACACCGCGTACTTTTTCAGGTCCGCCAGTTGCGGCTCCAGCAGCTCACTGGCCATCGCCAGAACAACGCCGTCACTTTCGAGCAGAATGCGGAAGCTCGACTGCATCCGGCCTTTCTGCGTGCAGCGGGCGCCGAGGCTGGCGCGGTTGTCGCTCAGGTAATTGAGGTTGCAGGTCAACTGGCCTTGCAGGAATTTTCCGGCATCCGCGCCGCGAACCGCGAGAACGCCTTCATGAGACAGGGTGCAGAAAAAAGCAGAATCGGCCATGGGTCATCGCAGGGTAAATAGACTGGGGCACATCATAAGGGTGCGTCGGTGAAATGGGTAGTTGATAAAGGATCGGTGGTGCCCGACCAAAGCCGACTGTGCGGGCCGCCTCGGGGCTGTATACTTGCCGCCAAATTTGAGGAGGGCTCCATGGTCGAACAAGTTGAACTGAATCGCCTGTTTTGGCACAGCCGTCGCGGCATGCTTGAGCTTGACGTATTGCTGGTGCCGTTCGTGCAGGAGGTTTACGCGACGTTGAACCAGGTGGATCGCGATCTGTATGTGCGTCTGCTGACGTGCGAGGATCAGGACATGTTCGGCTGGTTCATGGAGCGCAGCGAGTCTGAAGATCCGGAACTGCAGCGCATGGTTCGTATGATCCTGGACCGTGTCCAGCCCAAGTAACACGTTCGAATGCCGCTGGCATGCCTCACGGCAGTTGCTGGCGGCTTATCTGTTGGCCCAGGCGTTCGCTCTGGGTTCGTTGTTTCTGCTTTCTATTCCACTCTGGGCCAGCTTGCTCGGGGTCTTTGGCTGTCTGCTTCACGGGTTTTGGGTGTTGCCTCGGCAGATTCTGCTGAATCACCGTCGGGCGTTTCGCGGATTGCGCCGGGACGCCGATGGCTGGCAGTTGTGGAATCAGGCGGATGGCTGGCAAGCCGTGCAATTGAGGCCGGACAGCCTCGCGCTGCCGTTGATCGTGGTGTTGCGTTTTCGTCTGCGCGGGGAATGGCGGGTCAGGTCGATCTGCGTACCAAGGGACTCGCAGGCGGCGGATTTGCACCGACGCCTGCGAGTGCGGCTCAAGTTCAGCCGACGTAGGTGGGCGGCACCAGAATAGTGTCGAGAGCCTCGGGCAGCAGGTCGGGATAGTCGAGGGTGTAATGCAGGCCGCGACTTTCCTTGCGTTCCATGGCTGAGCAGATCATCAGTTCGGCCACCTGCGCCAGATTGCGCAATTCGATCAGATCGCGGCTGACCTTATAGTTGCTGTAGAACTCGTCGATCTCGTCCAGCAGCAGGCGCACGCGGTGCTGTGCCCGCTGCAGGCGCTTGTTGGTGCGCACGATGCCGACGTAGTCCCACATGAAGCGCCGCAGTTCATCCCAGTTGTGCGCGATGATCACGTCTTCGTCGGAATCGGTCACCTGGCTGGCGTCCCACGCGGGTAAGGCGTTTGGCGCGGTGACATCGTCCAGTTGCGCGAGGATGTCGGCCGCCGCTGAGCGGGCATAGACAAAGCATTCCAGCAGCGAGTTGCTGGCCATGCGGTTGGCGCCGTGCAGGCCGGTGAAGCTGGTTTCGCCGATGGCATACAAGCCCGGCACATCGGTGCGACCGTTCTGATCGACCATCACGCCGCCGCAGGTGTAATGCGCGGCAGGCACGACCGGGATGGGCTGTTTGGTGATGTCTATACCGAAACCGAGACAGCGCTCATAAACAGTGGGGAAGTGCGTCTTGATGAAGTCTTCGGGCTTGTGGCTGATATCGAGATAAACGCAGTCGACACCCAGGCGCTTCATTTCATGGTCGATGGCCCGAGCGACGATGTCGCGCGGTGCCAGTTCGGCGCGCTTGTCGAAGCGATACATGAAGCGCTCGCCGTTCGGCAGCTTCAAATGGGCGCCTTCGCCGCGCAGGGCTTCGGTAATCAGAAAGCTCTTGGCCTGTGGGTGATACAGGCAGGTCGGGTGAAACTGGTTGAATTCCAGGTTCGCCACCCGGCAACCCGAGCGCCAGGCCATGGCAATGCCATCACCGCAGGCGCCGTCGGGATTGCTGGTATAGAGGTAGACCTTGGCCGCGCCGCCCGAGGCGAGAATCACAAAGCGTGCGCCGTATGTGTCGACTTCGCCGGTTTTACGGTTGAGTACGTAAGCTCCGAGGCAGCGTTCGCCGTCCATGCCCAAGCGTCGTTCGGTGATCAGATCAACGGCAACCCGCTGCTCCAGCAGTTCGACGTTTGAGCGCTCTTTGGCCTGAGCCAGCAGAGTTTTGAAAATCGCCGCGCCGGTCGCATCGGCAGCATGGATGATGCGGCGGTGGCTGTGGCCGCCCTCGCGGGTCAGGTGGAATTCGAATCCACCATCCTCAGTGCCGGATTGATCGTCGCGGGTGAAGGGCACGCCTTGGTCGATCAGCCACTGGATGGCTTCGCGGCTGTGCTCCACGGTGAAACGCACGGCGTCTTCGTGGCACAGACCACCGCCGGCGTTCAGGGTGTCATCAACATGGGATTCGACAGTATCGGTGTCGTCGAGCACGGCGGCGACGCCACCCTGGGCCCAGAACGTGGAACCGTTGGCCAGATCGCCTTTACTCAATACGGCAATGCGCAAATGACCCGGCAGGGTCAGCGCGAGACTCAAACCGGCAGCACCGCTGCCTATGACCAGAACATCATGTTGGAATTGTTGGCTCATTACAGGATTCCGCTCAAAGCGACCCGGGTCGGGGGTGGCGCAAGACAGCTGGATCGGCGAGTCAAGACAGCCACACAGCCCACTAGTATATAGAGGGGTGGGGCGGCACAATAGCCGGGCCGATATGGCATTGTGAAACTACTGTGACGGAAAAAACCGTGTGCTTCGTCGGAAGATTTTTTCCGCCGTTTGGGTAAAAGGCGACTGTATCGCTGCTGAAACAGGCTTTTTCTGCACACGGTTGCCCAATGTCGGGTGGCGACGGCTATAAATAATTGGAACTTTTGCCAAAGGCCCAAGATCAATAGTCGGTGCCAGAGATAAGGGACAGTGTCGGCTTCAGTGCGGAATCTGTGGTTGGATTCCTGCCGGCGAAACCGATGACTAGATTATTTGCGCAGCCGGTTTATCCCGAGCTGCGTTTTTCGTGCGTGCCAAATCAGAGCCCGCAGGAAACTTGCCTTGAGGGGGAGAACTTTTGCGAAAAGCCCGAGTCTATGTTTGCAAGTCTGGTCGTTTAGTTATGCAAGTCTCCTCCGGGCTTATCGAGGAGTGTTCATGCTAACCCAGGAAGAGGATCAGCAGCTGGTCGAGCGCGTTCAACGCGGCGACAAGCGAGCTTTCGATCTGTTGGTGCTGAAGTATCAGCACAAGATTCTCGGGTTGATCGTGCGTTTTGTGCACGACACCCATGAAGCCCAGGACGTGGCTCAGGAAGCCTTTATCAAGGCGTATCGAGCACTTGGAAACTTTCGCGGCGACAGTGCGTTTTATACGTGGCTGTACCGTATTGCCATTAACACGGCGAAGAACTACCTCGTTTCACGCGGCCGTCGGCCGCCGGATAGTGATGTAAGTTCCGAGGATGCAGAGTTCTACGATGGCGATCACGGCCTCAAGGATCTCGAGTCACCAGAACGGGCACTGCTGCGGGATGAGATCGAAGGCACCGTCCATCGAACCATTCAGCAACTGCCAGAGGATTTGCGTACGGCTTTAACTTTACGTGAATTCGATGGTCTGAGTTACGAGGACATTGCGAGCGTCATGCAGTGTCCGGTGGGTACCGTGCGCTCCCGGATTTTCCGCGCCCGGGAGGCCATCGATAAAGCCCTGCAGCCGTTGTTGCAGGAAAACTGAGACAGCGGCGACAGCCAAGAGAGGAACGCCATGAGTCGTGAAGCCCTGCAGGAATCGCTGTCCGCAGTGATGGATAACGAAGCGGACGAACTGGAATTGCGTCGAGTGCTCAATGCACTGGATGATGTTGATACCCGTGAGACCTGGGCTCGTTACCAGATCGCTCGGGCAGCCATGCACAAGGATCTGCTGCTTCCACGTCTGGATATCGCTGCGGCAGTGTCTGCTGCACTGGAAGACGAAACGGCTCCGGCCAAAGTATCTCGCAGCCCATGGCGCAACCTCGGCCGTCTGGCTGTTGCAGCCTCGGTAACTGTTGCCGTTCTGGCCGGTGTTCGCCTGTACAACCAGGATGAAATCGCTGGTGTCGAACTGGCTCAGCAATCCAGTCAGACAACCCTGGCGACCCCGCAGGTCAAAGGTCCGGCTGTTCTGGCAGGCTATAGTGAGAGTTCGGAAGCCACTGGTCCTATGGCCAACGGCGTACTGCAAGGTCAGCCAGGCTGGCACGATCAGCGTCTGCCAGGTTACTTGCGCCAGCACGCTCAACAGGCTGCACTGAAAGGCACTGAAAGCGCGTTGCCATACGCACGTGCAGCAAGTCTGGAAAACCGTTAAGGAGGATCATGCGCGCCATACCTCTACTTTCGCTTCTGCTGAGTGGCTGGTTCATTGTTCCAGCCCACGCTGATGAGGCCCAGGACTGGTTGACCCGTCTGGGCCAGGCCGAGCAGCAGCAAAGCTTTCACGGCACATTCGTTTACGAGCGTAACGGTAGCTTTTCTACCCATAACATCTGGCATCGCGTCCAGAATGGCCAAGTCCGCGAGCGTTTACTCCAGCTCGACGGTTCGGCGCAGGAAGTCGTGCGCATTGATGGACACACTCAATGCGTCAGCGGCACCCTGATTGCCGGGCTGGGGGATTCTCCCAACTCAGCCGCTCGTCCTCTTGATCCGCAAAAGCTGAAAAATTGGTATGAACTTGCCGTCATCGGCAAATCGCGCGTGGCTGGGCGGGACGCAGTGATCGTATCGCTGACGCCTCGCGATCAGCATCGTTACGGCTTTGAATTGCATTTGGACAAGAAAACCGGCTTACCGCTGAAGTCGTTGTTGCTGAACGACAAAGGGCAGTTGCTCGAGCGCTTCCAGTTCACCAGTCTTGATACTGACGAAGTCCCGTCGGATAAAGACTTGCAGGCCGACGCTGACTGCAAGGCAGTTACGTTGGACAGTGACAAGGCTTCGGCGGTGAAGACAGCTCAAGTCTGGCATTCTGAATGGCTGCCGCCGGGTTTCGAGCTGACTAGCAGCACCTCGCACAAAGATCCGGAAACCAAGACCCAGGTCAACAGCTTGCTGTATGACGACGGTCTGGCGCGTTTTTCGGTTTTCCTCGAGCCGTTGAATGGCGCGACTGTGACTGACACGCGGACTCAACTGGGCCCGACCGTTGCCGTTTCCCGTCGCCTGACCACGCCCGAAGGCGAAATGATGGTGACGGTCGTGGGCGAGATCCCGATTGGCACCGCCGAACGAATTGCTCTGTCGATGCGAAATACCGATGGCACTGCAACCAGTAAGCAATGAGCTGATTTCAGTCGTTAGCACTTCTTCGTCGAGACGTGGATGAAATGTTTGCTGAGCATTTTCATTTGCAAATACCCCGGAAATTTTTTATAGGTCAGAGCCTCACGGCTCTGGCCTTGTTTGTTTTTGCCGGAACAAAAATGCCGGTCGGTGGTTTCCGGTGTTCCTTGCTCCATATCGCTTAACCCTGCTCGTCGTAACGGGAGCTGTATGTCGATACCAAGTTTGAAATCTTATCTCTCCATTTTCGCCACCGTGCTGCTGCTCGGTCAGGTAGTCCCTGCGGCACAAGCGGCGGATCTGCCTGACTTCACCCAATTGGTCGAACAGGCGTCGCCAGCCGTGGTGAACATCAGTACAACGCAGAAACTGCCGGATCGTAAAGTGAACCAGCAGATGCCTGATCTGGAAGGCCTGCCGCCGATGCTGCGCGAGTTCTTCGAACGTGGCATGCCGCCTCAACAGCGTTCGCCGGGCGGTGGTGGTCGTCAGCGTGAAGCGCAGTCGCTGGGCTCGGGCTTCATCATCTCTCCTGATGGCTACATCCTGACCAACAACCATGTGATCGCTGATGCTGACGAGATCCTCGTGCGTCTGGCTGATCGCAGCGAAATGAAAGCCAAGCTGATCGGCACCGACCCGCGTTCCGACGTGGCATTGCTGAAAATCGAAGGCAAGGATCTGCCGGTATTGAAGCTTGGCAAGTCTCAGGACCTGAAAGCCGGCCAGTGGGTCGTGGCAATCGGTTCGCCGTTCGGCTTCGACCACACCGTGACCCAAGGCATCGTCAGTGCCGTCGGTCGTAGTCTGCCTAACGAAAACTACGTGCCGTTCATTCAGACTGACGTGCCGATCAACCCGGGCAACTCCGGTGGTCCGCTGTTCAACCTGAACGGTGAAGTGGTCGGCATCAACTCGCAGATCTACACGCGTTCGGGCGGCTTCATGGGTGTGTCGTTCGCGATCCCGATCGATGTGGCGATGGACGTTTCCAATCAGCTGAAGAGCGGCGGCAAGGTCAGCCGTGGCTGGTTGGGCGTGGTCATCCAGGAAGTGAACAAGGATCTCGCCGAGTCGTTCGGTCTGGATAAGCCGGCCGGTGCGCTGGTTGCTCAGATTCAGGATGACGGCCCGGCAGCCAAAGGTGGTTTGCAAGTCGGCGACGTGATCCTGAGCATGAACGGCCAGCCGATCGTCATGTCTGCTGACCTGCCGCATCTGGTCGGTGCACTGAAAGCTGGCGCCAAAGCCAATCTGGAAGTGATTCGTGAAGGCAAGCGCAAGAACGTCGAACTGACAGTTGGTGCGATTCCTGACGAAGACAAAGAACTGGATGCGCTGCCGAAGTCCGGCACTGAAAGCACCAGTAATCGCCTCGGTGTTTCGGTGGGCGAACTGACTGCCGAGCAGAAGAAAACCTATGACCTCAAAGGTGGTGTAGTAATCAAGGAAGTGCAGGACGGTCCTGCGGCCCTGATCGGTCTGCAGCCAGGTGACGTGATTACTCACCTGAACAACCAGGCTATCGGTTCCACCAAGGAGTTTGGCGAGATCGCCAAAGCGCTGCCGAAGAATCGTTCGGTGTCGATGCGCGTTCTGCGTCAAGGTCGCGCGAGCTTCATCACCTTCAAGCTGGCTGAATAATCCAGCGCTAAGGTAAAAAAGAAACCGCCTCGGAAGAGGCGGTTTTTTTATGCCTGAAGCTTTTGTCCCGGCGGGTAACGATCAGCCCATCATGTCCTTGACCATCCGCTCCTGCTCCATCAGTTCACGCTGGCGGGCATCGATTCGCGAGGACAGCGGGAAGTTGCTGCCAGCCTTGCGCTTAGCAAAGTCCAGCTGCTGGATCGCCTGACGATAATCGCCAACCAGTGCGAAGTACTCGGCGCGCGCCTGATGCAGGCCAATGATGTTGCCGGACAAGCCACGGGTTTCGGCGACCTGATACCAGACGTCCGGATCATCCGGGCGGGATTTGAGTAATGCTTCCAGGGCCTTTTCGGCATCCGGCGCGCGATTCTGTTTCAGCAGCAGATCCACGCGAACCTGATTCAGTGGATAGTTGCCCGGATATTGCGTGAGCATCCGGTCAACCCGTGATTGCGCATCCGGCAAACGATTATTGGTAATGTCCAGATCGACTTGGGCGAGGTTATAGATGATTTCGTTTGGCGACGTTGCCAGCAATTGCTTGAGATTCTCGCGCGCCTCATTCAGCTGGCCGCCCTTGATCTGCGCAATCGCCAGACCGTAGCGCGCCACATCGTTTTTCGGGTTCTCGTCCAGTTGTGCACGGAAACGCTTGGCACCCAGGCCAGGGGTTTCTTCGTAGATCAACTGCACGCGGGCGCGGATCAGTTGATAGCGCTTGGAATCTTCGATACCGCCTGGTTTGGCCTGTTCGGCACGGTTGCGGGTGTCGGCAATACGCGATTCTGTCACGGGGTGAGTCAACAGGAATTCCGGTGGCTTGGCGTCGAAACGGTACTGGCGCATCAAGCGCTCGAACATGGTCGGCATCGAGCGCGGGTCATACCCGGCCTTTTCCAGATTGAGGATGCCGATGCGGTCGGCTTCCTGTTCGTTCTGCCGGGAGAAGGTGCGTTGAGATTGAATCGCCGCGGCCTGCGTACCGGCAATTGTGGCGATGCCTGCGTCACCGCCACCGGCCGCTGCGATGACGATCCCGGCCAGCAGCGCAGCCATCATCGGTACTTGCATCCGCTGCGAAGCTTCGACGCCACGAGCAAAGTGGCGTTGCGACAAGTGAGCCAGTTCGTGCGCCAGTACCGAAGCGTATTCGCCTTCGGTCTGCGCATTGAGAAACAGACCGCCGTTGACCCCGACCACACCGCCCGGCGCTGCGAAGGCGTTGAGTTGCGGGCTGTTGATCAGGATGAATTCGAGGCGACGGTCAGTGACCTGGCTGGTCTCTACCAGTTTATAAACGCTGGATTCGACGTAGTCTTTGAGCTGCGGATCGTTGAGCTGTGAAACCTGGCTACGCAACATGGCCAGCCAGGCGCGGCCGAGCTGATATTCCTGTTGCGGCGAGACAATGGCAGAACTGGCGTCGCCGAGTGACGGCAGATCGTCGGCAAAGCCTGGTGAGGCGAGCAGGCAAGCGAGCGTCAGCAGGGTAGGGCGCAGAAAAGTCATGCACAAAGCCTTAGAAGACAAAGACCTTACTGTAGCCGGACACCGGAGCTGCGACCAGATATTCTAGGCAGCTCGACGACCCGAACCGGAGTGACGCAATGACTGACGCTGTAGCCCATGACGTGGAACTGGACGCCAGTGGCCTGAATTGTCCGTTGCCGCTGCTCAAGGCAAAAATGGAACTCAACAAGCTCCCGAGTGGCGCTGTGCTCAAGGTCATCGCCACGGATGCTGGCTCGCAGCGCGACTTCCGCACCTTTGCCAGACTGGCCGGTCATACGCTGCTGCGCGAAGAAGACGAAGCGGGCGTTTACCGTTACTGGTTGAAAAAGGCCTGAACCCAAAGCGTAAAAGACCTAAGGATTATTGATGTTCAAAGTGTTACGCGACTGGATTCAGCGCTATTTCTCCGATGAAGAAGCGGTGGTGCTGGCGGTGCTGCTGTTTCTCGCCTTCACGGCGGTGCTCACGCTTGGCGGCATGCTTGCGCCGGTGCTGGCGGGAATGGTGTTGGCGTATCTGATGCAGGGCCTGGTGGTTACGCTCGAGCGTCTGCGCGTGCCGGGTGGTGTGGCAGTAGGGTTGGTGTTCGCGCTGTTCATGGGCGTGCTGATGCTGTTTATCGTCGTGGTGCTGCCGTTGCTCTGGCATCAGTTGATCACGCTGTTCAATGAGCTGCCCGGGATGCTCGCCAAATGGCAATCGCTGCTGTTATTGCTGCCGGAGCGTTATCCGCATCTTGTATCCGATGAGCAGGTGTTGCAGGCGATCGAGGCGGCGCGTGGCGAGATCGGCAAGTTCGGCCAGTGGGCGCTGACATTCTCGCTGTCGAGTCTGCCGCTGCTGGTGAACATCATGATCTATCTGGTGCTGGTGCCGATTCTGGTGTTCTTCTTCCTCAAGGACCGGGCGATGATCGGTGAGTGGGTGCGTGGTTATCTGCCACGTGAGCGCGCGCTGATCACTCGGGTTGCGCAGGAAATGAACCGGCAGATCGCCAACTACATTCGCGGCAAGGTCATTGAAATCGTGATTTGCGGTGGTGTGACCTACATCGCTTTTGTCGCTCTTGGGCTCAACTATGCGGCGCTGCTGGCGTTGCTGGTCGGTGTGTCGGTGGTGGTGCCGTACGTTGGCGCGGTGGTGGTGACCGTGCCGGTATTGCTGATTGCGTTGTTTCAGTGGGGCTGGAGTGATCAGTTCATCTATTTGATGGCTGTCTACGGAATCATCCAGACCCTGGATGGCAACGTGCTGGTGCCGTTGCTGTTCTCGGAGGCGGTCAACCTGCACCCGGTCGCAATTATCTGCGCGGTGCTGTTGTTTGGCGGGTTGTGGGGATTCTGGGGCGTGTTCTTTGCGATCCCGCTGGCGACCCTGTTCAAGGCTGTGCTGGATGCGTGGCCGCGCCAAGAGCCGGCGGTGGCGCCGCTGCTGTAGCGATTGATCCAGATTTTGCAGGAAGGCTATTCGCGAGCAGGCTCGCTCCCACATTGATCGATTCGCCCATGCGAGCACGGTTTAATGTGGGAGCGAGCCTGCTCGCGAAGGCGTCAGTAAAAATGACGCAAAAACATCAGGCTTTATTCAGAACCTGAGCAGCAGCCAAAACTGCATCCACATGCCCCGGCACCTTCACACCGCGCCATTCCTGACGCAGCACACCTTCCTTGTCAATCAGGAACGTGCTGCGATCAACGCCCAGGTATTCTTTGCCATACAGCTTCTTCAACTTGATTACGTCGAACAATTGGCAGACGGCTTCGTCCTTGTCGCTGATCAGCTCGAACGGAAACTCCTGCTTGCACTTGAAGTTCTCGTGAGACTTCAGGCTGTCGCGCGAAACACCGAAGATTTCCGTGTTGGCAGCCTTGAACGCGGCGTACTGATCACGAAAGCCCTGCCCCTCAGTGGTGCAGCCCGGCGTGCTGTCCTTCGGGTAAAAGTAGATCACCACTTGCTTGCCCTTCAGGGCTGACAAGCTAACGGTCTGTCCGCTGGTGGCAGGTGCTTCGAAATCGGCAACCGGTTGATCGATGACAATGGCCATGAAAGCTTCCTTACATTGGGTTCTGTGGGCGCCAAGGCTCAATCAGTGCGTCGAGGTTCATCGCGTCAGAGAAATCGAGGAACTGGTCGCGCAACCAACTGATCTGGGTGCCGGCCGGCAGGGTCACGGTGAATGTGGCGTTGAGCATGGTGCCGCCGGTTTGCGGCGCCTGATACGTGTCGCAGGTCAGGTTTTCCAGCTCGACGTTGTGATCCATGAAGAACTGGCACAGCTCATTGATGATGTCCGGACGATACGCCGAGCTGACATAGGCCACGTACGGCAGCGCCTGCGGACGATTTTCCAGCGGTGCGCTGCGCACGACGTTGACGGTGAAAGCGTGTTTCTTGGACAGGCCCGACAGACTGCCTTCCAGGCGAGCGAGGGCGTCCCAACTACCGGAGACCTCAAGGATCAGCGCACTGCACTCGCCGTGGCGAGTCAGGCGCGAAGTAACCACGGCGCAGCGATTTTCATGGCTGGCGCGGCACAGGACGTTAGTCAGCTCCATGGGGTTGGCGCCGAGGGCACTGATGACAAGGAATTGTTCGCGAACTGTGGGGGTGGACATGCAGCATTCCTAAAGCGATGAGCGGTCGGTAGGTTATCGGGCGTTGGCTGCCGGGGAGTGCCTGTTCTGGCGGTCCGTACAAAGAGGCCCGGCAAGCTCGCGGCTCGCCCCACTGATAGTGGGAGCGCGCCGATGCGACGCAGGAACGGGGTCTGGGAGGCCGAAAAGGAAGGCTGGAACCCGGCGTACAAGCTGATCAGTACCGATCAAAGTCTGAAGGGTAGCGAAAAGCGGCGCCAAGGGGAATGGCGGCAGCGCAGTACTTCGCTTGTGCAAGCATCTTGGCGCCAGTACCATTACCGCTCTCTTTTTCCGGCAGGAGCGGTTTCATGATTGCGGGCAGTATGGTGGCACTGGTCACTCCCATGGATGCACAAGGGCGTCTTGACTGGGACAGCCTCAGCAAACTCGTGGACTTCCATCTCAAGAACGGCACCCATGCCATTGTCGCGGTCGGTACTACCGGCGAGTCGGCAACCCTTGATGTAGAAGAACACATCGCCGTCATCAAAGCCGTGGTCAAACAGGTTGCCGGGCGCATCCCGGTCATCGCCGGCACTGGCGCCAACTCGACCCGCGAAGCCGTCGAGCTGACCCGCAACGCCAAAGAAGCCGGCGCCGATGCCTGCCTGCTGGTCGTGCCGTACTACAACAAGCCGACTCAGGAAGGCCTGTACCAGCACTTCAAGTACATTGCTGAAGCGGTCGACATTCCGCAGATTCTCTATAACGTTCCGGGCCGCACCTCTTGCGACATGCAGGCCGAGACCGTGATTCGCCTGTCCACCGTGCCGAACATCATCGGTATCAAGGAGGCCACCGGCGACCTGAAACGCGCCAAAGCGATCATCGATGGTGTGAGCAAGGATTTCATCGTGCTGTCCGGCGATGATCCGACCGCCGTTGAACTGATCCTCCTGGGCGGCAAAGGTAACATCTCGGTGACAGCCAACGTCGCTCCGCGCGAAATGGCCGATCTGTGCGAGGCTGCGCTGAAAGGCGACGCCGACACCGCACGGGCAATCAACGAAAAACTGATGCCGCTGCACAAAGACCTGTTCATCGAAGCCAACCCGATTCCGGTGAAGTGGGCTTTGGTTGAAATGGGCCTGATGCACGAAGGCATCCGCCTGCCACTGACCTGGCTGAGCACACCTTGTCACGAAACGCTTCGCTCGGCCCTGCGCCAGTGCAGCGTCCTGGTTTAATTGAGGAAGTACAACGCATGAAGCGAATGGCCGGACTTTCCGCACTTGCCTTGATTATCTCCAGCACCAGCGGCTGCGGATGGGTCTGGGGCCCGGAAGGTTATTTCCGTGACCGTGGTAGCGACTACCTGGAAGCGCAACAAACTGCACCGATGCAACTGCCGCCGGAAGTCAGCACTTCCAAGCGTCTGGATCCGCTGCTGCCGATCCCGCGTAACGTCGCTGATGACACCGCCAAGGGCGAATACATTGTGCCGCGGCCTCAGCCGCTGTCGGCTGTTGCCGATGCCAGCGATTACTCTCTGCAGAAAAGCGGTGACTCGCGTTGGGTTGTGGCCCAGCACCCACCGGCCGAAGTCTGGCCAGTGGCGGTACAATTCTTCCAGGACAACGGTTTCCGTCTGGACGAACAGCGCCCGCAAACCGGCGAATTCACCACCACCTGGCAGCATTCCGATGAACTGTCCGCGTCCATGGCCAAGCGCCTGAGCGCAGCCGGTATTGCCAGCGACAGCGAAACCCGTGTGCGTGTTCGTATCGAGCCGGGTGTACAGCGCAACACCAGTGAAATCTACGTGGTCAGCGCCGAGCGTCCTGCCGGCAGCACGGCCGACGTGGCATTCACCAACCGTTCGGTCAACACTGGCCTGGACGCAGCGCTGGTCGACGACATGCTCGCAAGCATGAGCCGGATCTCCGAGAAGGGCGGTTCGGTGTCGATGCTGACCTCGCGGGATTTCGATACGCCGAGCCGTGTCAGCCTCAGCGAAGACGGCAGCGGTAACCCGGTGTTGAACGTCGGTACCGATCTGGACCGTGCCTGGTCGAGTGTTGGCCGTGCGCTGGAACAAGGCGAGTGGCGCGTTGAAGACATCAACCGCAGCCTCGGCCTGTACTACATCAACCTGGCCGAAAAAGCCGAGAAGAAAGACGACAAGCCTGGTTTCTTCAGCAGTCTGTTCGGCAGTGCGCCGAGCAAGGAAGAAGTTGAAGCCCGTGCCGAGCGTTATCAGGTTCGCCTGAGCAAGGTTGGCGAGAACATTCAGGTGACCGTCGAGAAAAACATCAACACCGTCGCGCCGGCTGAAGTGGCACGCAAAGTGTTGAGCGTGATTCAGGACAACCTGGGCTGATCAACCATGCGTTTTGCCGTTCTCGGCAGCGGTAGCCAAGGGAACGGCACGCTGATCGCCAGTGCTGATACGTATGTGCTGGTGGATTGTGGTTTTTCCCTGCGGGAAACCGAAAAACGCCTGTTGCGCCTGGGTGTGAACCCGGCGCAACTGAGCGCGATACTCGTAACCCACGAACATGCCGACCACGTGCATGGCGTGGGTTTGCTGTCTCGGCGCTACAATCTACCGGTCTACCTCAGTCGCGGCACACTGCGCGGGATGCGCAAACCGATCGAACCCGCAGGCTTTCTGGCCGGCGGCGAGCAACTGCAGATCGGTGCACTGAACATCGGGGTCATTGCCGTGGCCCATGATGCGCAGGAACCGACCCAGTATGTCTTCAGTGATCACGAGCAGCGGCGTTTCGGCCTGCTGACCGACCTGGGTTCCTACTGCGAGCGGGTGCTGGACGGTTATCGGGATCTCGATGCGTTGATGATCGAATCCAACCATTGTCGCGACATGCTGGCCCGTGGTCATTACCCGTACTTTCTCAAGCAGCGGGTGGGCGGCGAGCTGGGACATTTGAACAACCATCAGGCGGCATTCCTGGTGTCGGAGTTGGGCTGGCAAGGTCTGCAACACCTGGTTCTGGCCCATCTGAGCAGCAAGAACAACCTGCCGCAGCTGGCCCGGCAATGTTTTGTCGACACCCTCGGGTGCGACCCGGACTGGCTGCAACTGGCCGATCAAGATTCAGGGCTCGACTGGCGCCACATCGCCTAGCCCACCTACTTAGCAAGCGGAGCCCATCATGGAAAAACGTGAAGAACTCTACCGCGGCAAAGCCAAATCGGTTTACAAGACCGACGACGCTGACCGCTTGATCCTGCTGTTTCGCAACGACACCTCGGCGTTCGACGGCAAGCGCATCGAGCAGCTCGACCGCAAAGGCATGGTCAACAACAAGTTCAACGCCTTCATCATGCAGAAACTCGAAGCGGCCGGCATTCCGACCCAATTCGACAAACTGCTGGCCGACAACGAAGTGCTGGTGAAGAAGCTCGACATGATCCCGGTCGAGTGCGTCGTGCGTAACTACGCCGCCGGTAGCCTGGTCAAGCGTCTGGGCGTCGAAGAAGGCCTGAAGCTCAACCCGTACACCTTCGAACTGTTCCTGAAAGACGACGCCAAGGGCGACCCGTTCATCAACGAATCCCACGTCGTGGCATTCGGTTGGGGCACCGCCGAGCAACTGGTTCGCATGAAAGAACTGTCGCTCAAGGTCAACGAAGTCCTGACCAAGCTGTTCGACGACGCCGGCCTGCTGCTGGTCGACTTCAAGCTTGAGTTCGGCGTATTCAGTGACGGCTCCATCGTTCTTGGCGACGAGTTCAGCCCGGACGGCTGCCGTCTGTGGGACAAGGACACCAAGAAGAAGATGGACAAAGACCGCTTCCGTCAGGGCCTCGGTGACGTCATCGAAGCCTACGAAGAAGTCGCCAATCGTCTGGGCGTACCGCTTTAATCGACGCAAGCATCTGATAGCACGAAGAAATTTTCGAAAGAGGGTTTGCTTTCGGTAAAAGTGTTGTTATGATGCGCGCCGTTGGAGAGATGCCAGAGTGGCCGAATGGGACGGATTCGAAATCCGTTGTACCTTCACCGGTACCTAGGGTTCGAATCCCTATCTCTCCGCCATTACATAGGAAAAGCCCCGTAGATGAAAATCTACGGGGCTTTTTCGTTTCTGCGAATCCAGTATTCGTGGCTGTAGCGAGGGTGCTGAAGCGCGTTTTGCACGCTGAGGTCATTGGCAGAGAGGCAATTTAAGTAAATAGAGCCTCTGCCGACATTAGAGATACGACGCTCACAGGACCCGCCGACCCATTTAAAGCCGCGTTCGCAGAGTAGGGGGCTTTCATTATTGGCCAGCGATCGGCCGCCAGATCAAACTCGTCGTCGTTTATCCTCTGTCCAGCCATGAGGCCAGCGCTTTCACTAAAGTGGAGACTTGCTCACCTCGGCCGAGAAAAGCGCATCCAGCGAGTTCCAGCCTCGCTCCCTATTTGAATTGGTTTGAATATGATGATTCCACCATCAACCCAAGGTGCTCACCGCGCTTCTGAACGTCAGTCCGTCAAGTCAGGCATCAGCGCCGCTCCCCACGTCGACGGGTGCGAAGTACTGGTTGCGCAGCCGCCGGTATTCGAGGATGGCGAGCCGCCAGTCGGCGTGGTTATCCATGCGTATTACCCCGAAGTGCTGCAGGATATCCTGCGCCGTTTGATCAAACTGCCTGAACGCCTGCATCTTTACGTAACCTGCGTAGCCGGTCGTGACGATGAGGTCCGTGCTCAGCTGACGGCCAGTACATTGAGTTTTTCGCTATACCGGGTGCCGAACCACGGCAGGGACGTTTTGCCGTTTCTGCGGGTGCTGCCGTTCTTGCGTGCCGATAATATCCGCACGCTGGTCAAGCTGCACACCAAGCGTTCGCTGCACTTGGGCGGGGACAACGATTGGGGCGTTGAACTGTTCGATGACCTGTTGGGCCCGGTACGATTCAGTCGAGCGCTGGAACACCTTGCCGACCCGCTGCACGTTCCAATGCTGGGTCCCCAGCGATACCTGCTGCCAGTCACCCGATTCCTCAGCGAAAGCAATCGCGCCTTGCTTGTCACCCTGGCCGAGCGTGGCGGCGTTGATCCGCAAGGCATCAACGAAGCGGATTATTTTGCCGGCACCATGTTCTTTGCGCGCACTGAAGTGTTTGCCCCACTGGAGCGGATGCAGCTCACGAGCAACGATTTCGAAGCGGAAAGCGGCCAGCTCGACGGCACCCTCGCACACACTCTGGAGCGATTTTTCGGCGTTCTGGCGAATGTTGGTCGCCAGCAGCGCAATATCGACCTTTATCAGCGCTGGTTGGCGAGTCGGCAACTGGCTGCCGTCGAGGTCGAAGGTTTACCCGCGCGACTGGCGAGCTGGCCGCGGCAACCGGACGTGTTGTTGGTGTTGACCGACACCGTGGGTGACATCGAACTGTTGCGTTCCAGCCTGGCAAGCATCGATCGCCAGCTTTATCAGGCGGCGGCCATCGTGGTGCTCTCCGATGCCGAACCTGTAGGCGTTACGCCGGCCGACAATCTGGTCTGGCTGCCGTTGGCCGAATCCTGGCCGAGCCAGCTCAATCAGCTGTTGCAGGACATCGACGTCGACTGGTGGTACCTGTTACGGGGCGGAGACGAACTGGATCCTCACGCGCTGCTTTTGCTCGCTGAAGGCATCGCGCTGAATCCCGGCGTCAGCGCTTGCTACAGCGATGAAGACTCACTGACCGCTGAAGGCTGCCAGGGTCCGGTATTCAAGCCGGATTTGAATCTGGATATGTTGCGCAGTTATCCGTATGTCGGCCGCGCACTGTCCTTCAGTCGCGAGGCCGCGTTGTCTGCTGGCGGCTTTGATCCCGCCTTCAGCGAACTGGCGCCCCACGATTTGCTTTTTCGGCTGATTGAAACACACGGCCTGGGGACTGTCGGGCACCTCGCGGATGTGCTGGTGCATCAGGCCATCAATTTCCCCCAGTGGCTCAGTGAACCCCAAGTCATCGCAAACTCGGCAGCCATCGTCGGGGCGCACTTGCAGCGGCTGGGCGTGGCTCATGAGCTGCAGGCCGGACCTTTGCCAATGGCTAATCGTGTGGTCTACCGCCATGCGGAGCAGCCGCTGGTCTCGATCCTTATTCCCACCAAGGACTGCCTGCCGATGCTGCTGCGCTGCATCGAAAGCATCATGGAGAAAACCAGCTATACGAATTACGAACTGATCATCGTCGACAACAACAGCGAAACCGCCGAAGCCCGGGACTGGTTCAACGGTATGGAGCTGTTGAACAATCCCAAGGTGCGCATCCTGCGTTATCCGCACCCGTTCAACTATTCGGCGATCAATAATTTTGCCGCCAGCCATGCCCACGGCGATTACCTGGTGCTGCTCAACAATGACACGGCGATCATTGATGGCGACTGGCTTGGTGCGCTGCTGCATCACGCCCAGCGGCCAGAAGTGGGGATAGTGGGCGCCAAACTGTTGTTCCTCGACGGGACTGTTCAGCATGCAGGTGTGGTACTCGGGTTGCGTGGCGTTGCAGACCACCCGTTTATCGGCGATTCAATGCAGTCCAACGGCTACCTTCACCGCTTGCATCTTGATCAGAACTACAGCGCTGTCACCGCCGCCTGCCTGATGATCAGCACCGAGCTGTACCAGCAAGTGGGTGGAATGGACGAGGTCGGCCTGGCCGTTTCCTTTAACGATGTGGATCTGTGTCTGAAAGTCGGCCAGGCTGGACGGCTGATCGTCTGGACGCCCTATGTGCTGCTCGTTCACGAAGCCAGTGTGAGCCAGAACAACGTCGACACGACCAAGGAAGAAGCCAAGCGCAAACGGTTCAAGGGCGAACAATCGGTGATGTACCAGCGTTGGCTTGCGCAAATCGCCAACGATCCGGCCTACAACCGCAACCTGACCCTGGAGGGCAGTGGCTTCTCCTCCAAATACCGCACCGATACGGACTGGCACCCGTTTGCCAGTCGTGAGTTGCCTCACGTGCTGTGTCACCCCCTCGACTCTTTCGGCAGCGGACACTACCGCGTGCGTCAGCCTTTCGCTGCCCTGAAAGCCGCGCAGCTGATCGGCGGAACGGTAAGCGACGAGGGACTGCAACCGACAGAACTGGAGCGCATTGCGCCGGACACGATCATTTTCCAGGGGCAGCACACAACGCCTCATCTTGAGTACATGCAGGACACTAAGGCATTCTCCAGGGCGTTCAAGGTTTACGAGCTGGATGACTATATTCTTGACGTGCCCGCAGGCAACTTGAATCACGAATTGCTGCCCAAAGACATCACCAAACGCTTGAAGAAAGCGGTAGGGCTGTGCGATCGCTTGGTGGTGTCGACCGAACCGCTGGCCAATGCGCTGAAGGGCTTCAATACCGACATCCGGGTGATGGAAAACCGTCTGCCGAGCCACTGGTGGAGCGACCTGACCAGTTGGCGCCAGCAAGGCCGCAAGCCTCGGGTTGGCTGGGCCGGCGGCTCGAGTCACAGCGCCGACCTGCAAGTCATCGCCGAAGTGGTTCGTGCGCTGGAAGGGGAAGTTGAATGGGTGTTCATGGGAATGTGCCCACCAGCGCTGCGTCCCTATGTCCATGAGTTTCATAGAGGGGTGAGTATTGAAAAATACCCGCAAAGACTGGCCGGCCTGAACCTGGACCTGGCTTTGGCACCGCTGAAAGACAACTTTTTCAACGCCTGCAAAAGCAATTTGCGCTTGTTGGAATATGGCGCCTGTGGTTTCCCCGTGATCTGCTCGGACATCGTTTGTTATCAGGGGGATTTCCCGGTGACGAGGGTCAGGAACCGTTCGCAAGACTGGATTGCCGCTATTCGCGAACATCTTGCCGAACCCGATGCCAGCGCCAGGGCTGGGCAGGCCCTGCGCAGCGTTGTACTTGATCAGTGGATGCTCAAGGACGAGCATCTGTTGGCGTGGCGAGACGCCTGGCTGGCGGACTGAACAAGAGGCCTGCATTGCGCGCGGGTCTCTGTCAGGTCTTTCCCATAGTCGCGCAAAGCGCCCAAGCTTGTTCGAGCCCGAAAAAAAGCCTCACAGTCTTCAAACTGTGGGGCTTTTCCATTTCCGCAGGGTCGTGCACAGCGGCTAAATCACCTTGACCGGCGTCTCCCCCTGCACAGCCTTGATCAGCCCGATCACATGCAAGCAATCCGCCTTGTTCACATACGACTCGCCACTGGCGATGGTCTCGTGGTTACCCGCCCTCAGTCTCCAGCGCCATTGTCCTTTGCCGGTGCTCGGGGTGCCTCTGGATTGCCTGTAAATCTCGAAATACATTCAGTTCGCTCCATGCGATTCATTGTGCGACAGCCTGTGTGGCGCATGCTCGCAAGCCTAGCGCAGACGGTTTTTTTGGCTATCGGACATTTGTTTCCAATCGTTCGCGGATGTTTCTGAAGGGCGCGGGCTAGAGCGTGTGGATAGGCCTCTGGATTGGCCAATATGACGCCGTCTGCGCCTTGCAACGCCGTCGACGCTCCTGCTTAATACGGGACGGCTCATGGCGTCGAATATCGTTCGGCGACCGACAAACACTATAAGAAGAGCACTCCTTTGACTGAGCACGGAACGCAACAGGCCGGGCAGGTGACGTTATCGCTGGTGGTCCCCGTTTTTAACGAGGAGGACAGCCTCGACACCTTTTTGCGGCGCATCAATGAAGTCTTTCAGGCACAGGCGTTGATCGATCTGGAGCTGGTGTTCGTCAACGACGGCAGCACAGACGCGACCCTTGATCGCCTGCTTGAACATCAGCGCCAGGATGTGCGCCTGCGTATCGTCGACCTGAGCCGCAACTTCGGCAAAGAAGCGGCGTTGTCTGCCGGTTTGCAGATCGCGACCGGGCAGATCGTTGTGCCAATCGATGCTGACTTGCAGGATCCCCCGGAAGTCATTCTGCAGATGATCGAGCGCTGGCGTGAAGGCTTTGAAGTGGTGCTCGGTCACCGCATCAGCCGTCGCAGCGACACTTGGGCGAAACAGACCTCGGCTCACTGGTTTTACCGCCTGCACAACAAAATTGCCGAACAGCCTTTACCCGAGAACGTCGGCGATTTTCGCCTGATGGATCGCTGCGTGGTGGATGCCTTGCTGACCTTGCCCGAATCCCGGCGCTTCATGAAGGGCCTGTTCGCCTGGGTCGGCTTTCGCACTACCCACGTCGATTACGAGCGCCCGGAGCGCGTGGCGGGGCAGAGCAAGTTCAATGGTTGGCGCCTGTGGAATTTCGCGCTGGAAGGCATCACCAGTTTCAGTACCGAGCCATTGCGGATCTGGACGTATGTCGGCGCATTGGTGTCGCTGGTGTCTTTCGCCTTCGCCATGTTCATCGTCGTGCGTACGTTGATTCACGGTGTCGACATGCCCGGTTATGCCTCGCTGATGGTGGCCGTGACCTTTCTCGGTGGCCTGCAATTGATCGGCATCGGCGTACTCGGTGAGTACCTGGGCCGCACGTATATCGAATCCAAACGCCGGCCGGTTTTTCTGGTGCGTCGCGTCTACGACCCCAAGGACTGATACATGGATCTCAAGGAAACCGACATCCTCGGCGACAGCATCAACGAGCATTGGTATTACTGTTCGAAAGCCGCGGCCACCCGGCGTTTGCTGGGAGATGCAACCATCGGCCGAATCCTCGATGTCGGCGCCGGTTCGGGTTTTTTCTCCCACCATTTGCTGACGCACACCGATGCGCGTGAAGCGTGGTGCGTGGATATCAGCTATACCGCCGACTCCAGCACTACCACCGCCGGCAAACCGGTGCACTACCGTCGCGGGATCGAGACCATCGATGCCGATCTGGTGTTGCTGATGGACGTACTGGAGCATGTCGATGACGACCTCGGCCTGCTCAAAATGTACGTCGATAAAGTGCCGTCCGGTAGTCGTTTCCTGATGACAGTGCCGGCATTTCAGTTTCTGTGGAGCGGTCACGACGACTTTCTCGAACACAAGCGCCGCTACACGC
Organism: Pseudomonas sp. MC6; assembly: GCF_054790575.1. Lineage (NCBI taxonomy): Bacteria > Pseudomonadati > Pseudomonadota > Gammaproteobacteria > Pseudomonadales > Pseudomonadaceae > Pseudomonas > Pseudomonas sp. MC6. The sequence goes on along the minus strand of NZ_CP186504.1, from coordinate 3,464,083 downwards.
TGGCGCAGTTCGAAACACTGGCGCGTGACGCGGGTTTGACGGTGCAGCGCGGTGCTTATTATTTCGGCGCGGTGTTCCCGATTGCGGCGGCGTTGCGCTTGTTGCCGCAAGGCGCGCAAGCGCAACCGCCGCGCTCGCAGCTTAAACGCCATCACCCACTGGTCAACGGCGTTCTCAAGACCTTGTGCAGTCTCGAGTTGCCATTGCTGGGCATCAACCGTCTGGCCGGGTTGAGTGTGTTCGTGCTGGCGCGCAAACCGTGACCTCGGCGGAAAAAAACGCATTGATCCAGCGTGGTGTGCGCTTTGCCGTGACCGGCCTGTTCGTCACCGCGTTGCATGCGTTGGTGGCGGTGCTGTTCATCAATTTCATTGCCGCGCAGCCGCCGCTGGCTAACGGCGTGGCGTTTGCCGTAGCGACCGTGGTGTCCTACGTGATCAACACCACCTGGAGTTTTTCTGCCCGTTTGCACGGGCGAACGCTGCTGCGTTTCCTGCTGGTGTCCGTAGGTGGCTTTTTTCTGGCGATGTTGGTTGCCTGGGCCGCACAGATTGCCGGGCTGCACTATCTGCTGGGCATCGTCGCGGTGGCGCTGACGATTCCGGTGTTCACCTTTGTCTTGCACAATTTCTGGACCTATCGATGAAGGCTTCACGACACCATCCGGCGCTGGGCCTGTTGCCTTTACTGCTCGGCGTTGTGGCATTTTTCTGCGTGATCGGGCCGCAAGCGCTCGATCCGCAAAACATTGCCTGGCTGGAGCAGGGCGATCCGGCCACGCATTATCTGGGCTGGGCATATTTCCGCCATTCACCCTGGACCTTTCCGCTGGGCCTTAACCCGTCCTATGGTCTGGAATTGGGCAATTCGATCATTTTCTCCGACTCCAACCCGCTGCTGGCGCTGTTGTTCAAGCCGTTCAATGCGTGGTTACCGGCGACCTTCCAGTATTTCGGTCTGTGGCTGCTGGCGTGTTTCGTTCTGCAAGCCTGGTTCGGCTGGAAACTGCTGGGGTTGATGACGGGCAATCCGTTGATCCGCCTGCTGGGCACTGGATTGCTGGTCATTTCGCCGCCGATGTTCCTGCGCATGGGCGGGCACCTTTCCCTGTCCGGGCATTTCCTTATTCTGGCGGCACTGTACCTGGCGTTATTACCGAACCTGTATCGACGTCGTCTGGCCTGGGGCGCGCTGCTGGCGGTGACGGCGATGGTGCATGCCTACCTGTTGGCGATGGTGGCGCTGATCTGGGTGGCGGATCTGCTCGGCAAGACCTTCAGCCAACAATTGACGCGACGTCAGGGCCTGCTCGAAGGCGTTTCGCTGTTTGCCGTGGTGAGTGTGTGTTGCTGGCAGGTCGGTTACTTCGCTATTGCCGATGGCGCGCAATCCGGCGGTTTCGGTTTGTACCGGATGAACCTGCTGTCGCCACTGGATCCGGCCGGCTGGTCGTTGATTTTGCCGGACCTGCCAAAAGCCAGCGGCGATTACGAAGGCTTCAATTATCCGGGTCTGGGTGTGCTGTTGCTGGTGCCGTTGGCGCTGATTGCCTTTCTGAGAAATCGCCAGCCGCTGAAGGATGAGCTTCGCCTTCGCCCTTGGCTAATGCTGGCGCTGATCGGTTTATCGTTGTTTGCGCTATCGAACCAGATTGGTGTCGGCGCACACACCTTCAGCTACCCGCTACCGAAAATCGCCATCAAATTGGCGAATGTTTTTCGCGCCTCGGGGCGGATGTTCTGGCCGGTGTTGTACGCGCTAATTCTGCTGGTGATGTTTCTGCTGGTGCGCGGTTACCGGCCACGCATCGTCGTCGCATTGCTGGCGATCGCGTTGACGATACAGGTCGTCGATACGCGCAACGGCTGGATGGGCTTGCGCAATGGCAAGATCATGACGCCGTCCGCAGAATGGCCAACGCCGATGCGTGATCCGTTCTGGGTGAGTGCGGCGGCGCATTACCCGAACATCCGCAGTCTGATGCCGCAGAATCAGTCCGAGCGTTGGCAAGTGATTGCCGATTTCGCCGCGACCCATGGCCTGAAAACCGACGCCGTTTATCTGGGGCGCATGAGTTCCAGAGCGTTGGAGCAGGCCCGACAAAAATCCCGGCACATGCTTGAGTCAGGGCAATACGATGCCGACTCCTTGTACATCCTCGACGACTCCGTGCTGGCCGATGCCGCGAAAAGCATCAACAGTGAAACGGACCTGCTGACCCGCGTGGATGGCATGGTGGTGCTGGCGCCGGGCTGGAAGCGTTGTTCGCAGTGCCTGAGCATGCCGGATGAAGGACGGCGGATGTCACTACTGGCATTGATGCGCCCCGGTCAGACGCTGATCTTCAACTACTCCGCCCGGCCACTGGCCAACGGCTGGTCGACCCCGGAAAACTGGGGAACATGGTCGACGGGGCAGCAGGCACAGATCGACTTGCGGGTGTCACCCGAGGCGCGCTCGATTGCGCTGGATGTCATGGCATTCGTTATGCCGCAACACCCGGCGCAGCGAGTGATCGTCCGTTTGAATGGCGAGCAGGTGCTGACTACGCGCATGGTGCAACATCAGGATAATCATCTGGAAATACCGATCACCCAGAGCATCCGGCAGCGCCTGGCGGGCGATGATCGCCTGACGATCGAGCTGCAATTACCCGACGCCATCAGCCCTGAACAATTGGGCATCAATGATGATTCACGGGTCATGGGGCTGGGCTTGAAGCGCTTGACGGTGAACTGACGCACCGTGGCGATGGACGCCGGGGCCCCGGCCTTTCTACACTGCCGGTATTCCGGGGGGGCAGGGGGCAATGGATGAACCGCAATGAACTTCGCAAGGCCGACATCAACCTGATGGTGGTGTTCGAGACCTTGATGCTCGAGCGCAACGTGACCCGCGCGGCCGAGAAGCTGTTTCTCGGCCAGCCGACCATCAGTTCGGCGCTCAACCGCTTGCGCACGATGCTCAACGATCCGCTGTTTATCCGTGTCGGCCACCGCATGGAACCGACCGCCCGCGCCGAAGATATTTTTCGCCATCTCAAGCCTGCGCTGGACTCGTTGTCAGTGGCGCTGAGCCTGACCCGCGATTTTGATCCGGCCGTCAGCACCATGACTTTCCGCATCGGCCTGTCCGATGACGTCGAGTTCGGCCTGTTGCCGCCGCTGTTGCGTGCGCTGCGCCAGGAAGCGCCGAACGTGGTGTTCGTGGTGCAACATGTCGATTACTGGCGCATCCCCGATCTGCTCGCAGCGGGTGATATCACGGTCGGTATCAGCCAGACGCGTGGCTTGCCGGCCAATGCCAAGCGCAAACTGCTGCGGCACATTCAGCCGAGCATCCTGCGCGCCGACGCCAGCGATACACCGCTGACGCTGGATGAATATTGCGCACGCCCGCACGTGCTGGTTTCGCACACGGCCAATGTCAGTGGATTTGCCGATGAGTGGCTCGCGGAACTCGGGCGCACCCGTCAGGTGGTGCTGTCGGTGCCGCAATACAGTGCATTGCCGGCATTGCTGGCCGGCACCGACCTGATTGCCAGTCTGCCGGATTACACGGCGGCGGCCATGGCCACTTCGGGGTTACTGTTCAAGGAGCCGTTCCCGTTCAAGACGCCGACGCTGGATTTGTCGATGGTCTGGCTCAGTCACGTCGACAGCGATCCGGCGGAGCGCTGGTTGCGTTCGCGGCTGGAGCAATTCATGAGCGAACGGCCATTGACCGCAGCCTGAGCCATGACACCGTGTAGGAGCTGCGGCACGCTGCGATCTTTTGATCTTCAAATCTCACGATCAAAAGATCGCAGCCTCGTTTCACTCGACAGCTCCTACAGGGATTGGTGATGAGCCGCATGTGCTATATGTACGACCTTTCTGCCAACTGACCGGGGACCTGCAATGCCACACCTGCACATGGAATACACCGCCAACCTGCCGCAGTTGAACGCCGATGTCGCGTTGATGCGGCTCAACAACACCCTGGTGGGCTCTGGTCAGTTCGCGGCGGAGTTCGATATCAAGAGCCGTGCGGTGAAAGTCGAGACCTTCAAGGTCGGAACCGCCATGGCCGAGCGCGCCTTCGTCTATGTGAAGCTGGCGCTGCTCAGCGGGCGTTCGCCGCAGATCAAGAAGCAGTTGTCAGAAAGCCTGTTGGCAGTCTTGCAGGACCTGTGCGAATGGCCGGCCGGTGTCGAGGTGCAGCTGTGTGTCGAACTGGTCGACATGGATCGCGAGTCCTACAGCAAAACCGCTATTGGCGTGTAGGACTCAGGCCGCTTCGAGTTCGCTGCACACCTTGACCACCTGCTCGCGCAACCACAGATTGGCGCTGTCCTGATCAACGCTCTGGCTCCATTGCATGTCCAGGGTAAAGCCCGGCAAGCCATTTGGTGCCTCGCAGTGATTGAACACCGCCTCGTTGGTCAGCAAGCGCTGGATACGGCGTGGCAGGGTGAGGATGAAGTCGGTCCCGGTGATCATTTTTAATGCCGCGCTGTAGCTGTTCGAGCGCGCAACGATCTGGCGTTTTTGCGCCTGCCGCGCCAGCCAGCCGTCGACCATGTTGGTGGTCGACGTCCACGGTGTAGGGAACACATGCCGGCGTTCGGTAAAGGCCTGCAGGCTCAGGCGCGGCTCCAGTGGCGTGGCGCGTTTGTCGAAGACGCAGACCAGATCATCTTCCAGCAGCATCCGCGATTTCAGGTCGGTGTGATGGCGGTGGAAGTTGGGGCCGAAGCTGATCACCAGATCGAGGCTGCCGTCGCGCAGCTCATCCGCCGGCACATCGGTCTCGAACTTGTGCATGTTGACCATCACCGGCAAATCGTCGAAGTCGAAACGCTTCAACAGGCGCGGCAGAATCAGTTGCTCGAAGTATTCCGGGGCGCAGATGTTGAAGGTGACGGCTTGCCGGGTCGGGTCGAACGTGGGGGCGCCGGCGTGGCACAGGTTGATACTTTCCAGAATCTTCTGCACATGGCCGTACATGGTGCTGGCCTTGTAGGTCGGACGCATGCCGGTGCGGGTGTTGATGAACAGTTCGTCTTCGAAACTGGTGCGCAGTTTTTTCAAACAGTAACTGACGGTGGACTGGCTGACGAACAGGGTTTCTGAAACATCGGTAACGCTGCTTTGCTCATAAACAGCGATAAACACCATGAGATCCTGCATGTCGAGCTTTCGAAGCAAGTTACTGTTCAGCATCCGTTCCGTCTCGCTGTGCTCCTTGCGCTGAATCCGCGCAAACGTGTGCGAATGATCCTAACGGAACGATGGTGCCAGGACAAAGCCCTGTAGGACGTTTCACAGTCAGTTGTGGGACAGAAAGTTTTACGAACACGACGTCCCCGACAAAACCACTGAAATGTGGCCAGAAGCCTTTATCTCGACGCGGGAAAGTGTCGGGCGTAATGCCTGGGATCGAAGCGCCACACCATTAACAGCATCACTCCCATCACAGCGGTCAGCGCCCACCAGGCCCATTCGAAACTTCCAAGCCAATCGCGGATCATTCCGGCCAGCAGCGGCGAAAGGCCGGCGATCAAGTAACCGATGCCCTGCACGAACGCGGTCAGCCCACCGGCGCGTTGCGGGTTGTCGAGGTGATCGAGCGAGACGATCAGGCTCATCGGAAACAAACCGCCAATACCCAAACCCAACAGGCACGGCCACAGCAGGCTGAGCTGTTGTGGGCTGAGGATCAGGCCGCAAAATCCGCTGATGATCAGCATCAGTAACGCCATCAGAATCACGCGTCGATCCCGGCTGCGATTGGCGATCGCCGGCACCACCAAGCCGGAAATCACCTCCATGGCCGTCAGAAGACCCAACAACAGCCCAGCGTTTTGTTCACTCCAGCCTTTTTCCACGTAATACGGCGCGAGCCAGGCCAGCACGCAGGTGTAGGACGCTGTCCCCAAACCAAAGAAGATCGCCAGTAACCAGGCGCGGGAATTGGCGAGGAACGAGTCTTTTCTGGCTACCGCCATCTCCGTGGAGGGTTGCTGGCGGCGTTGGAACCACCAGAACACAAACGCGAGTAAAGCCAGCATCGCCCAGAAGGCCAGACCACTGCGCCAGCTCCCGGTTTGCATCAGCACCAGCGGCGCGAGCGAGGCGGCAAGCGCGGCGCCAGCCATGATCGACGTGACGTATAGACCCATGCACAGCGCGACGTTGTCAGCGAAGCGCGATTTGATCAGCGCCGGCATCAACGCCTGAATAAGTGCTATGCCGATGCCGGCCAGCACGGCGCTTGCAATAAATTGGGCAGCAGAGTCGATAAACAGTCGTGACAATGTTGCCAGGCCGATGATCAGCAAGGACAGCAATACCGTCCGTTGCTCACCCAGCCGTTGACTGATGCCAATACCGAAAAACATCGCCAGGCCCATGGCCATCACCGGCAGCATGGTCAGCAGTGAAGCGACAGTGAAGCTCAGCGGGATGTCGCCGCGAATGGCCGACAGTAACGGACCGACTGCCGCCATCGACGGACGCAGATTGAGCGCGACGAGAATGATGGCGAGCATCAACAAGACGGCGGGGCGAGCGGTGGCGCGGAGGTTTTCCATCGTCAGACCTTTGGACAGGGCGGATGATTAGGCGCGGAACCGCTTGTGCTGGGCAAACCAGAAAATCCACAGCCCTTTTTAAAAATCAAATACCGATCCCTGTAGGAGCTGTCGAGTGCAACGAGGCTGCGATCTTTTGATCTGGCTTTAAAGATCAAGATCAAAAGATCGCAGCCTGCGGCAGCTCCTACAGGGGACGCATTGTTTACTGAATAAAAGCTGAACCATTCTCAAATACTTCACAAGTTTCATCACGTCACCAAAGTCCAACTAATCGTTGGCGTCTTTTTCACAAAAAATTGATGGTTGCCTGCTTAAAGTTTGTCATGCCTTGGTTAATGAAATTTTCACAACTGAAATTTCTTTCATGGACTGAGGCTCTTCTTTTCAGGAATCGCCCTTTCTATGTTGAAGTTAAAAGCCGTGCGCCCGGAATCGGTGACGTTGATCGCCAGCGCCTTTCTTTTAATCGGCTGCAATGTTGTCCTCTGGCAGCACCTGTTCGAGATCACCACCGCAGATGGCAAGGGCATCGCCATGCGCGTGGCGTTTGGGGTAATGATCCTGGCGGCATTCAACATTGTGCTGACGGTTCTGGCTTTCCGTCCGCTGCTCAAACCGCTGTTGACCCTGATATTCCTGATCAGCGCCGGCGTGGCTTACTTTATGAGTCAATATGGCGTAATGATCGATGCCGGCATGTTGCGCAACTTTGCCGAAACCAATGCAACGGAAGTGCGTGATCTGCTCTCGTTGAAGTTGTTTGCTTATATTCTGTTGCTTGGTGTCTTGCCATCATTTTTGTTGTGGAAGTTGCCGATTAATTATCGTCGCTGGCACCGTGAGTTGTTCAGTAAAGTTATTGTCAGTGTCGCCTCGGTAGCGGTAATTGGCGGCGTGGCCCTAGCCAACTATCAGGGCTTGTCTTCACTGTTTCGCAACCATCACGAAATTCGCCTGATGCTAGTGCCGAGCAACTACATTGGTGCTTCGGCTGGTTACCTGCGTGAACAAGTGGTTTCGGCGCAGCAACCGTTCGTCAAGATCGGTGAAGACGCTGAGCGCAATCCGGATGTGAAGCTTCAGCCGCGTAAATCCCTGACCGTGTTAGTGGTGGGCGAAAGTGCCCGGGCGGAGAATTTCGGCATCCTCGGTTATGACCGCGACACCACACCGAAACTGGACAAGGAAGCCGGGCTGATCGCCTTTACCGATGTACATTCCTGCGGCACGGAAACGGCTGTTTCTGTGCCGTGCATGTTCTCCAACATGGGTCGCAAGGATTACGACGCCAGCAAGGCGAAGAATGAAGAAGGTTTACTCGATGTGCTCAAGCGTGCCGGGATCGACGTGATCTGGCGTGACAACCAGTCTGGCTGCAAAGGCACCTGTGATCGAGTCACCCTGCAGGATGTCAGCAACCTGAAGGACCCGGCGCTGTGCGCCAACAGCGAGTGCCGCGACGAAATCCTCCTGCAAGGCCTGCAAGGTTTTATCGACCACCTGGACAAGGACACCGTTCTGGTCCTGCACCAGATGGGCAGCCATGGCCCGGAATACTTCAAGCGCTATCCAAAGGAATACCAGCACTTCACGCCTGTTTGTGAAAGTAACGCGCTTAACAATTGCAGTCGCGAAAGTATCGTCAACGGTTACGACAACACGCTGGTGTATACCGACCATGTGCTGTCGAGTCTGATCGATGTATTGCGCAGCAATCAGGACAAAGTCGATACCGCCATGTTGTACCTGTCGGACCACGGTGAGTCGCTGGGCGAATACAACTTGTTCCTGCACGGTACGCCTTACATGCTGGCGCCAGAGCAACAAAAGCATGTAGCGATGCTGGCGTGGTTTTCCGACAACTATCAGAAGGCTTATTCGGTCGACACCCATTGCCTGCAGATGAGCCGCGATAAACCTCTGAGCCAGGATAACCTGTTCCACTCGATGCTTGGCCTGCTTGAGGTCAAGAGCAAGGTCTATCAGCCGGGTCTGGACATGTTTGCCGGTTGCCGTGGCGCGGTGATTGACGGCGTGCTCGCGAAGGAATGAGGCCAATCGGCTCCGTCGTTCTGACGTGACGGGCCTGTCTGTTTCCTCTGTCAGACTATTCTTGCTCTTTGGCAGGACATTTCGTTACAGCTCTTGCCCTTCGCAGGCGCGTAAATCGCCGGTGGCGATATATACTGCGCGCCATTCTTCAAGGGAGAGCCGTGTGGCCATCGATATTCACTGGATTCGCGACAACGAAAGCCTCGCGCAGTTTTGCGCCGAGTGGCAGCAGCTGCCGTTCGTTGCCCTCGACACCGAATTCATGCGGGTCGACACCTTCTACCCGATTGCCGGCCTGTTGCAGATTGGCGACGGCAAACGCGCCTATCTGATCGATCCGCTGACCATCAATGCCTGGCAACCGCTGGCCGCACTGCTGGAAAACCCGGCGGTGCTGAAAGTCTTGCACGCCTGCAGCGAAGACCTCGAAGTGCTGTTGCGTCTGACCGGCAGCCTGCCGGCACCGATGTTCGACACGCAACTGGCCGCCGCTTACCTGAATCTCGGGTTCTCGATGGGCTATTCGCGACTGGTGCAGGAAGTGCTCGGCATCGAACTGCCGAAGGGCGAGACCCGTTCCGACTGGTTGCAACGCCCGTTGTCCGACACACAAATCAGCTACGCCGCCGAAGATGCCGTGCATCTGGCTGAGGTTTTCGTACAACTGCGGCCGAAACTGTCTGACGACAAATTCGCCTGGGTGCTGGAGGACGGTGCTGAACTGGTCGCCAACCTGCGCCGCGAAACCGACCCTTACGAGGTCTATCGCGAGGCCAAACTGGCGTGGAAACTCTCGCGGGCGCAACTGGCGGTATTGCGTGAGTTGTGCGCCTGGCGTGAAAAAGAAGCCCGCGCCCGCGATCTGCCGCGCAACCGCATCGTCCGCGAGCATTCGCTGTGGCCGTTGGCTCGTACGCAGCCGGATAACCTCGCCGCGTTGGGCAAGATCGAAGACATGCATCCGCGTACCGTGCGTCAGGACGGCCAGTTTCTGCTTGATCTGATCAAGCGCTCTGGCAGTGTGGGCCCTGATCAATGGCCGCCCGCCGTAGCCGAGCCATTGCCGATCGAAGCGGCTGCGTTGATCAAACAACTGCGCGCATTGGGTCAGGCTGAGGCCGAGCGCCTGGGCATCGCCCCGGAACTGATGCTGCGCAAGAAAACCCTCGAAGCTCTGGTCAAAAGCGGTTATCCCGAGGGTCCTTACCAATTGCCTGAGTCGTTGCGTGGCTGGCGCCGCGAACTCATGGGTCAGAAGCTGCTCGACAGCCTGGCCACCGCCGGAGAACAGCCTTGAAACGTATTTGTTCCATTTACCAAAGCTCGAAGCGCAGCGGCATGTACCTTTATTTGCTCAAAAGTGATGCGCTGGAGCGCGTTCCGGAAGCGCTGATGCTGGCCTTCGGCAAGCCGAAGCATTCCTTCGATCTGGTGCTGTCGCCCGAGCGCAAACTGGCCAGCGAAGACATCGTCGTGGTCCTGGAAAACCTCGACAAGCAGGGCTACCACCTGCAAATGCCGCCGGCTGAGGACGAGTACATCGAGCATTTGCCCGAAGAGTTGCTGCGACGTAACGACCCGGTCTGATCTGCGCGGCTCTGTTCTGAGTCTCGGTTTACCCTGGAACTGTTTTTACCGCGATGGCCGTCCGAATCCGGCGGCCGTCTGCACGGTTTGCGAAAGGTTTGAAGATGCGCGTTCTGATTGCTGAACACGACCACGCGATATACGCCCGGCTGCTGCGTCAGGCAGCGCCCGAGCTTGAAGTACTGACCAGCGGCGACTCCGCCGAGTTGGTCCGTCAGGCCGCCGATTGCCCGGTGTGGCTCGGTCAGCCCGATCTATTGGCGACCCTGCTGCGTCAGGGCCACCAGCCACAATGGCTGCAGTCGACCTGGGCCGGTATCACGCCGTTGCTCGCTGACGGTTTGCGCCGCGATTACCGTTTGACCCGCGCGGTGGGGATTTTCGGTCAGGTGATGGCTGAATATGTGCTGACTTACATTCTTGGCCATGAGCGCGAAGTGCTCGCGCGGCTGGTCAGCCAGGTCGAGCGCAAATGGGACAACCGCAGTGGCCAGAGTCTGGTCGGGCGCAAGGTGTTGATCGTTGGCACCGGTGACATTGGCCAGAGCGTGGCGCAGTTCCTGCTGCCATTTGGCATTGAACTGTACGGCATCGCCAGCAGTGCCCGTGAGCAGGCACCGTTTGTCGAGGTCGGTTCGATGGCCGATCTGCCGCGTCTGGTGGGCGAGGTGGATTACGTGGTCAACCTGCTGCCGAACACCGAGCACACCCACGATATCTACGACGCGGCGCTGTTCAAGCAATTCAAGCCGACCGGGTTGTTTATCAACGCCGGACGTGGTGTCGCGGTGGTTGATGCCGATCTGGTGGACGCGTTGAAGGAAGGTCATCTGGCGGGGGCGGTGATCGACGTTTGCCGTCAGGAGCCACTGCCACAGCGCCATCCGTTCTGGACCGCGTGGGGTTTGCTGCTGACCGGGCACAGCTCGGCACCGACGTCACCGGCGTTGATGGTGCAGTTGTTTGTCGAGAACCTGAAGGCGTATCAGGCGAGCGAAGCGTTGCGCGGGGAAGTGGATTTCAACCGCGGGTATTGATACACCGCAATCAATGTAGGAGTGAGCCTGCTCGCGATAGCGGTGTGTCAGACAGCATTAATGTCGACCGACACACCGCTATCGCGAGCAGGCTCACTCCTACAGTTGTTTTACGGTGTGGCTTAGAGGGTGAAGTCGCCTTCAGCCGCCAGTTCATCCAGCGGGCGGCGCGGGCTCGGCTCTTCACGGGCCTGCAGGTATTCAGCCAGCGTTGCCTTGTCACCGAGTTTGCCCACTGCCACGGCCGCGTGCAGCGCGTAACCTTCAGGAATATTCAGCTCCTTACGCGTCAGCTCCTGATCGAAACCCGCCATGCCGTGGGTGTGCCAGCCACTGATGCTCGCTTGCAGCGCCAGATGGCCCCACGCTGAACCCGTGTCAAACGTGTGCCACAACGCTGGAGTTTCCTCGGTGGCACCCGGTGCAGTGAAAGTGGTTTTCGAAATCACGATCACCAGCGCCGACGCATGTTGCGCCCAGCTACGGTTGAATTCATTGAGCAGACCCAGATAACGCTCCCAGTTCGGCGTATCGCGACGTGCATAGAGGAAACGCCATGGCTGCGAGTTGTACGCCGAAGGTGCCCAGCGCGCGGCCTCGAAGAAGCTCAGCAGGGTTTCTTCCGGAATCGCTTCCCCGGTGAAGGCGCGCGGCGACCAGCGGTCGGTGAATTGCGGGTGAATGGCGTAATCGGCAACGCGAGGGTTGGCACTCATCGAGAGATTCCTTGCTACGTTTGAGTCATGAATTCGAGGCAAAACCCTACGTGGAGGCGGTTAGGCTGACAAGCGCGATTTACCGACAGTCGCCAACGCTTGGCCCGCAAGGCCTTGAGCACTAGACTGGCGGCCTTTTCACCACCTGATGTTGATGCTTGAGCCATGGCCGCCAAAGTCGAACCGTTCTGGATACGCAAACCCCTCGATCAACTGGATCACCAGGAATGGGAATCGCTGTGCGACGGCTGTGGTCTGTGCTGCCTGCAGAAACTCGAGGATGAAGAAGACAACAGCGTTTATTACACGCGCATCGCCTGCAAACTGCTGGACCTGAAAACCTGCCAGTGCAGCGACTACCCGAATCGCATCAAGTTTGTCCCGGACTGCATCCAGCTCACCCCGGGTCAGGCTGAAGAATTCAAATGGCTGCCGCCGACCTGCGGCTATCGACTGGTCAGCGAAGGCAAGGATCTGCCGTTGTGGCACCACCTGGTGTGTGGCGATCGCGACGCGGTGCACCATGAGCGTATTTCCCAGTCCGGGCGCATGCTTGCCGAAGGCAGCGTGCCGGAAGATGACTGGGAAGATCACCTGATTTTCCGCGCAGGTTAAACACCTGCTGTTCCAAGCTTTACCAAGGAGTGCGTATGGCTGTCGGATTGCCGCAAGCGTTGATGGTTGCGCTGCTGGCGTTGAGCGCGCCGGTCTGGGCGGCGAAGAAAGTCGATCTGGATTATCACGTGCGCCTGTTGCCACAGAGCGATCAGGCCGAAGTACGCCTGACCCTGGCCAAGGGTGAAGCGGTGCGCAGTCTCGATTTCGATCTTGGCGACGGCAGCCATTACAGCGACTTCAAGGCTGACGGCCAGTGGCTGCTGAGCCCGGGCAAACAGGCGCGCGGGGTGTGGCGCCCCGCCAGCGAAAAGTCCAGCCTGACCTACCGCGTGCGCATCAGCCACGGCCGCAAGAACGGCAGTTTCGACACGCGCATGACCCCGACTTGGGCGTTGATGCGTGGCGACGAACTGGTACCGCCGGCCAAACTCGATCAGCAGGACGGCACCGAACTGGTCGCGCGTCTGCAATTCGAATTGCCTGATGGTTGGAAAAGCGTTGAAACCGCGTGGCCACGCATCGGCAAAAACAAATTCCGCATCGATAACCCGTCACGCCTGTTCGACCGCCCGACCGGCTGGATGCTGGCCGGTCACCTCGGCAGTCGCCGCACACGCCTGGGCGAAACCGAAGTCACCGTGGCCTCGCCGCAAGGGCAGGGCATGCGTCGCATGGACGTGCTGACGTTGCTGACATTCGTCTGGCCGCAGGTGCAGGCGGTTTATCCACGCCATCCGGCCAAACTGTTGATTGTCGGTGCCAACGACCCGATGTGGCGCGGCAGCCTCGGTGCGCATGAATCCATTTACGTGAATACGCGATTGCCGCTGGTCAGCGAGAGCGGTAGCAGCGCGCTGGTGCGGGAGCTGGCACAGGTGTTCGGGCGGATCAACGACGAGCAGCGCAGTGACTGGATCAGCGAAGGTTTTGCCGAGTATTACGCGATCGAACTGGTGCGCCGTGCCGGTGGCATGAGCGATGAGCGTTATCAGAGTTTGCAGGCGAAACTGGCCAGGGACAGCCAGAAAGTCACGACCTTGCGCGGCGCGCAGATCAGCCTGGCGCAGGTGTCAAAAGCAGTGATTTTGTTGCAGGAACTGGATCGCGAGATTCGCTTGAAGACGCGCAACAAGCGTTCGCTGGATGATGTGTTGCGTGGGGCGATGCATCTGGGGACAGTGAGTACCAAGGAGTTTGTGCAACTGGCCGAGAGCGTGCTTGGCGAGTCGTCCAAGGTCCTCGATACTGCATTACTTAAGTGACACCGCTATCGCGAGCAGGCTCACTCCTACAAGTGAACGCATTCCAAATGTAGGAGTGAGCCTGCTCGCGATGGGGCCCTCAACCCCACCGCAAATCTCGGATCAAACCCCGGTTTTCGGCGACTTCACCGAATCATTGCCGGTCACGGTGGCAGTGCTGGTCGCCGCTTCGGCATTGGCCTTGAGCTTGCTCAGCTCTTCGCCGGCCCGCTCGATCTTCGCCCGCACGTTATTCATGTCCTGACGACTCTTCTCGATCAGGCTTTTCACCGAACTGTGCCCGGTAATCCCGCGCGCCATCGCCACGCCGCCAATCGCCACCTGAATCAAGCCGAACACACCGCCACGGCGCAGGCCCTTGCCGACCATGATCACGCCACCGGCCAATGAGCCGATGCGCTCCCAGCCTTCGACGTTCTGCTCGGGATGGCTCTGGAACGGGGTGGATTCGATACGTTCGACACGTTTGAGCTCGGTCATGATCTTTCTCCAGGCAATGAATAATCGATAAACAAGCTGACTGCCAGAGCAGTCAGCTCGTTCCATCGGATGTGCGACGCTTCAGCGGAATTTTGGCCCGGAGCGGGTGTTCAAGCCCTTGGCCATGCGGTCGTAGAGCACGACGTTGACCGTGGCGGCGAGGTTCATGCAGCCGGTGGTCGGGATGTACACGACGTCTTCGCACCAGTCGCGGATCTCTTTGTCCAGCGATCCGTCTTCGGGGCCGAAGATGTACAGGGCGCGATCCGGGTGGGTGTATTCCGGCAGCGGGCGAGCGCCTTCGACCAGTTCCACGGCGACCGGTACGCAGTTGAGCGGGAGGATCTTTTTCAGATCGTCGATGCCGATCAGCGGGATGTCGTAGTGCACGCGTTTGGTGTCGGTGACGAAGTCGGCGGCGCGTTCATAACGCTTGCCGGTGTAGAACACCGACGCCACGCCATAACAGCCTGCGGCGCGCATCACCGAACCGACGTTCTCCGGTGATTTGGGGTTATACAAACCAATGCAGCTGTACCGTTTGTCTGCCACGAGCGGGGTGCCTTCGGGAAAAAGAGCGCGATTATACGGGGATAAGATCAAAAGATCGCAGCCTTCGGCAGCTCCTACATTTGGATGGTGTACACCCTGTAGGAGCTGCCGAAGGCTGCGATCTTTTGCTTTTTAATCTTCTTTCTTCATCAACCCGGCCAACGCGGCAAACGGGTTATGCGTCGCCTTGGCAATCTTCGGCGTGCTCAGCGAGCCTTCGCTGAAATACTGCTGGTCGGTATAGCGCGAGTGTTCGTTGTCGTGGCAATACAGGCACAACAATTCCCAGTTAGAGCCGTCCTGCGGGTTGTTGTCGTGGTTGTGGTCGCGGTGGTGCACGGTCAGTTCGCTCAGGCGCTTGCCGGAAAACTCACGGGTGCAGCGGCCACAGACGTGCGGGTACATCTTCAGGGCTTTGTCGCGGTAGCCCATTTCCTTGTCGCGCTGGTTGTCGGCGAGGATGCGATCCAGTTTCGACGTATTGGTTGGGGTGGACGAACTCATGGGTTCACCTTTGTAAAAGACTAATGACGGTTATGCGCAGAGTTTAGCTCAGCCTTTGAGCTTCTCGGCAATCCAGATCGTGTGGCGCGTGCCCTTGTTGCCATGGGCGAAGACCTGAACTTCTTCGGCCTTGAAACCGGCCTTCTTCAATTTGTCGGAAAACAGCCGATCGGCGCTGGCCGACCACACCGCCAGCACACCTTTCGGTCGCAATGCTTTGGCACAGGCATTCAGACCAGCGGCGGAGTACAGCCAGCTATTGGCCTTCTGGGTCAGGCCTTCGGGGCCGTTGTCGACGTCGAGCATGATCGCGTCGAAGCCGTTCGGTTCGCTTTGCAGCACCTTGGCCACGTCTTCCTGACGGATCACCGTGCGCGGATCGAGCAGCGGCCGGCCGGACTTCTCGCCGAGCGGGCCACGGTTCCACTCGACCACGCCGGGCACCAGTTCCGCGACCACCACTTCAGCGGTTTTGCCCAGATGCTTGAGCGCCGAGGCGAGGGTAAAGCCCATGCCCAGACCGCCGATCAGCACCCGTGAGTCCGGCCGCCCGGCCACTTTACGGCAAGGAATTTCGGCCAGAGCATCTTCGGAGCCGTGCATGCGCGTGTTCATCAATTGCCCGCCGTCGCCGCCCTGGATCTTGATGACGAAGTCCTCGCCATATTCGAACAGGCACAGGGCACCGCCGCTTTCAGGGATCGGGGTGGTGTCGAGCAGAACGAAACGTTTCATGGAAATCTCTACAAGGGGGAAGGCAAGCAGGCCCGTTGGGAGTAGCCTGAGCGCAGACTAGAGGCCAAACGGAGCCCTTGATGAAGCGCACCATTCTAACGGTCATTGCCCTGGCCGCGCTCTCGATTACTGCAGTGCAGGCGCAACAGACAATACCGGTCAGCCCGGCGCCGCAACCCGGCGCGCCCGGCACCGCGACGCCGACGCCGTATCCGCAGATCACGCCGATCAACATTCCCAAGTCGGGTGCCGGCAGTGGCAGCCCGCCGCTGGTGCCGATTGAAATGCCCAGCCCGCCGAGCAAGGATCAACCTGTGCCGGGCATTGAACCGAGCGGCACCAAAGCGAAAACCCCCGGCGGTTAAACCTGTTGCGCCGCCAGTTGACCGTCGGCCATGCGCAGGCGTTTCGACAGGGATACGGCGAGGGCGCGGATGATCTTCGCGGCGATCTTCGGCGCGTCGTTGAGCATTTTTTCCAGCGAATCCTTACCGAGGTTCAGTAGCTGGCAATTAGTCGCGGCGACGCAGGTGGCCGAGCGGCGTTCACCGTCCAGAACGGCCATTTCACCGAACGCCCGACCGCTGCGCAGGGTGGCCATAGTGATCACCTGACCATCGGGCCCGGTTTTCTGCACGGCGACCTGGCCGGTGTGGAGGATGCACATGAAACTGCCGGCATCGCCCTCGCGGAAAATCGCCTCGCCCTCAGCCACAGTGCTGATGCTGAAGTAGCCGGAAGCGGCCGCAAAGTCGGCCAGTTGCAATTGATCGAACAGGCCGCAGTCCATCAGCCAGTCGCGGATTTCGTTGTTCAGTAAGGTCGGTTCTGACATGTCGTCACGGTCTTTTTGTTTTCACTGTTTCAGGCTTCAGACGATCCCTTGTAGGAGTGAGCCTGCTCGCGATAGCGGTCGGTCATTCAAATCATCTTTAACTGACATACCGCTATCGCGAGCAGGCTCACTCCTACAGGGGATCTGTGTGGTATCGGCCTCTTGGGTCTGCAATTAAGACCCAAGTGACCGACGGAGTTCCTCAGGCCAGGCCCAAAACCTTGAAAACAAATGCATATTCGAGCGCTACGTCACGTAATCCCTGATAACGCCCGCTCATTCCGCCATGCCCGGCGCCCAATTCGGTCTTGAGCAGCAGCACATTGTTGTCGGTCTTGGTCGCGCGCAATTTCGCCACCCACTTCGCCGCTTCCCAGTACTGCACGCGGCTGTCGTTATAGCCGGCGATTACCAGCGTCGCCGGATAGTCCTGCGCGCTGACGTTTTCGTACGGCGCATACGCCTTGATTCGCTCGTAAACCTGCGGCTCTTCTGGATTGCCCCACTCGTCGTACTCGGTAACGGTCAGCGGCAGATCCGGATCGAGCATGGTATTGAGCACGTCGACGAACGGCACCTCAGCAATCGCCACGCCGAACAGATCGGGACGCTGGTTGAGCACGGCACCGATGAGCAAACCACCCGCGCTGCCGCCACTGATCGCCAGTTTTTCAGCTGTGGTGATGCCGTTAAGGATCAAGAACTCGGCGCAGGCAATGAAGTCGGTGAAGGTGTTGTGTTTGTGTTCCTGCTTGCCGGCGCGATACCAGGCTTCGCCCAGTTCACCGCCGCCGCGCACATGGGCGATGGCGAATGCCATGCCGCGATCCAAGAGGCTCAGACGGGCGTGGGAGAACCACGGATCAAGGCTCGAACCGTAAGCGCCGTAACCGTAGAGATACAGCGGCACCGCTTGGCCGACCATTTCGCGCTTCATCACCAGGCTGATCGGCACTTGCGTACCGTCCGGTGCGGTCGCCCACAAACGCTGGCTGACGTACGCGTCGGCGTCGAACGGGCCGAGTACCGGGGTTTCTTTCAAAACGGTTTGTTCGCCACTGGCGAGGAGCAGTTGGCGAACCTGTGCCGGGCGGTTTAGCGCCTCGTAGCGCAGACGAATGCGGTCGCTCTCGAACTCCAGGCTGTTTTGCACATAGAGGCTGTAGGTCGCGTCCGGCAATTGCACGCGATAAGGCGTCAGACCGTGTGGGTGAACTTCGATGATCGGCAGGCCACCCTCGCGCAGGCTCAGGGTCATGGCGTCGGTGTTGAGGCTGACGCCATCGAGCATCACTGTGTCGCTGTGGGGGATCAGGTTTTGCCAGTCGGCTTCGGTCGGCGCGGTGCCGCTGTCCGGCGCCTGGTACAGGGCGTAGTTGATGCCGTCGCGGTTGGTGCGGATAAACCATGTCCACACGCCATCGAGCAGACCGTGATCGACATCGTATTCATGATCTTCGACCCGTGGCGCCAGGCAAGTGAAGGGCTGGTGCGGCTGATTGGCGTCGAGCGCCCAGACTTCGCTGGTGGTCTTGCTACCCAGCGACAGCAGCAATTGCTGCTCGGAACTGGAACGGTAGCAGTGCAGGAAGAAACGCCCGTCCGGCTCGTGGAAAACTTCTTCGGCAGCGGTGCCGTCGAGGCGATAACGGAACAGTTTGTGTGGACGATGGGTGTCGTCGAGTACGCCGAAAAACAGGGTCAGGCTGTCGTTGGCCCAGGTCATGCTGCCGTCGCAGTCTGCGAATTCCAGTTCGCTGACTTTGTCGTTGGCCAGTTCCTTGACGAACAACGTGTAGATTTCATCGCCCGAGGCGTCGACGCTGTAGGCCAGACGCTGGTGATCCGGGCTGATGCTGAACGCACCCAGTGAGAAAAAACCGCCATTGGCCAGCACATTCGGGTCGAGCAGCAGTTGTTCGCGGCTTTCGTCGAGGCTCAGGCTATCGTCTGCCGGACGCGGGCAGCGGTAATGCCGGGCGTATTCGTCGCCCGCCGTGGTGCGGGTGTAATACAGATACGGGCCCCACGGCGAGGGCAGGGACAGGTCGGTTTCCAGAATCCGGCCCTTGATCTCCTCGAACAGGGCTTCGCGCAGTTCAGCTTGATCGGCGGTTTGCGCTTCCTGATAGGCGTTTTCGGCCTTGAGGTAATCGAGCACCGCGTCGGTGTCGCGCTCCTGCAGCCAGGCATACGGGTCGGCACCGGCAGCCTTGTGGGCGATCGGGGCACTGATGACGTTGGCGGATTGGGGCATGGAAGGCTCTCGGACAATGTTCGGAATAAAGGTTTTCGCGGATCGTGAAACCGCCGCAGTCCCCTGTGGGAGCGAGCCTGCTCGCGAATGCGGTGGGTCAGACAACAAAGTTTCAACTGACAGTCCGTATTCGCGAGCAGGCTCGCTCCCACAGGTCGTGTGTCTATTGGGACAAGCCGCACGGGCGAAAAGTCGTTACTATAAGCGCCTCTTTGCCTGCCTTGCCATGGACACCATGACCGAGAACGACTATCTGATCGCCTGGGGCCTCTACGCCTTTGCCGCTGTGGGCTGCCTGTTGGTATGGATGCGCCTGACTACCTGGATGTGGCGCTGGTTGCGCGAGCCGCTGCGCGTGTTGATGGCGGTGTTGCTGTTCAGCCCGACCATCATTGATCCGGTGAAAGCCAAGGTTGCGCCGTCCATTGCCATCACCGCGCTGGACCTGGCCTTCAAGGTCGGCAACAACGCCTGGCGTGCAGTCTCCGATCTGTTCATGTACAGCATGATCGCTTTCGGCATTTACCTGATTTTCGTGGCGATCCGCTTCCCGATCGAACGTGCTTCGCGTGCGCGTCGTGAACAGGCAGAAGCCGCCAAAGCCGCCGCCCGCGCCGATGATCGCGATGACGATCAACCGTTTGGCGGCGCCGGTGATGACCGTTATGGCCGTCCACCTCTGCCGAATAATCCGCAGCGCATGCGGGTCGAGCCGCGCCTGTAACCCGAGAGTCCGCACATGTGTGAATTACTGGGCATGAGTGCCAACGTGCCGACCGATATCGTGTTCAGCTTCACCGGCTTGATGCAGCGCGGCGGCCGCACCGGCCCGCACCGCGATGGCTGGGGCATTGCCTTCTATGAAGGCCGTGGCTTGCGCCTGTTTCAGGACCCGGCCGCGAGTTGCGAGTCGGAAGTCGCCAATCTGGTGCAGCGTTATCCGATCAAGAGTGAAGTGGTCATCGGCCACATCCGCCAGGCCAACGTCGGCAAAGTCTGCCTGTCCAACACCCACCCGTTCGTCCGCGAACTGTGGGGACGCAACTGGTGCTTCGCGCACAACGGCCAGCTCGCCGATTTCACCCCGATCAAAAGCTTCTACCGCCCGGTCGGCGATACCGACAGCGAAGCGGCATTCTGCGATTTGCTCAACCGCGTGCGTGCAGCATTCCCGGAGCCGGTCGATATAGAAGAACTGCTGCCGGATCTGGTCGCCGCGTGCGCCGAATACCGCAGCAAAGGCGTGTTCAATTGCCTGCTCAGCGATGGCGACTGGCTGTTCTGCTATTGCTCGACCAAACTCGCACAGATCACCCGTCGCGCACCGTTCGGCCCGGCGCGTCTGAAGGATGTCGACGTGATCGTCGATTTTCAGGCGGAAACCACGCCCAACGACGTGGTCACGGTGATCGCCACTGAGCCTTTGACCGAAAACGAAACCTGGACCCGTTACGAACCGGGCCAATGGAGCCTGTGGCGACGCGGCGAATGCGTCAGTCAGGGCAAGACCGAATAAGGATTGCACCCCATGTTGCTCAGTTATGTACGGCTGGTTTTGTTTGCGGCGGGCCTGTTGATTGGTGTCCAGGTGCCGGGTTTCATCAACGATTACGCGAAACGCGTCGAGGCGCATCTGATCGAAGCGCAGACCGGTCTGCGCGGTTTTCAGGGCACGGCTGATCAATTCTTCAAAGGCGATATGCAGGCGCTGGTCGCGCATTATCGCGCCAGTGAAGACCCAGTGTTTCGCAGCGATGCCGACAGCCTGAACACGTTGCTCAGCCGTCAGATCGCGCTGGACAAGCAGTTCCAGGCGATGCAAGGCCCGTGGTACATCCGCTTTCTTCAAGTGGTGCTGGCCGCTGATCCGGATATCCGCAAGGAAACGTGGAACGGCTACAGCTACCAGATCCTGCTGACCCCGGAAGCGATGATCTGGGGCATGAGCGGCGCGTTGCTGCTGTCGTTCGGGGTTGAGTGCCTGTTCCGCTTGATCGATTGGGTCGTGCTCGGTGGCCGGCGCCTGCGTCAGAGCCGGCCGATCGAAGACCGCGACGTGCGTGGGTTGTAACAGCTCAAGATCAAAAGATCGTCCGATCGCGGCCCGAACCTTCGGCAGCTCCTACAGAGATCAATGTAGGAGCTGCCGAAGGTTCGGGCCGCGATCGGACGATCTTTTGCTGTTAAGGGGTCAAAACCACATACCCATCACCGACCTTCTGCGCATACCCCACCAGCACCTGCTGACACAACGTCACAATCTCCTCGACCCACTCAACCCCCACCCGCCACGACACCACCACCTGCAAGTCCGGCGGCCGTTGATCAATCGCCAACAAGGTCAATTCGCCCCGCGCCAGTTCCTCAGCCACCAGCACCGGCGGCAGCACACCAATACCAAACCCATCACGCAACAACCGCGTGATCGCCGACACCGAATTCACGCAATTCAAGCGCGGCGCTATCACGCCGCTCGCCTGCATCAACGCCAGCAGGTCCTGATGCGGCCGGGAGTTTTTCGAGTAGGTGATGATCCGCTCCTGCGCCAGTTCGGTGAGGTCGGCGTAGTCGCGGTTGTAGATCGAATTACTGGCGACAATCCAGCCCAGCGGATGGCTGGCCAGCTCCAGACTGCGCACGCTTTCATGGCGGATCAGGTCAGTTTGCAGAACGATGTCGAGAAAGCCTTTTTGCAATTGATCGCAGAGGTTCAGCGAAGTATCCGCCACCAGCTCGATTTCCACCCGTGGATACAGGTCGGTCATTTGCGCCACCAACGGGCTGAGCCAGGTGTGAATCACCGTGTCCATCACGCCGATACGTACACGGCCGACCTTGCTCGACCGGGTCTCGATCGACTGTTTCAGTGCTGACATGGTGTCCAGCATCTGCTCGGCATACTCCAGCACTTTCAACCCTTCGGGCGTCAGGCTGACACCACGTGAATCGCGCAAAAACAGCTTCACCCCCAGCTCACCCTCCAACACCGCGATGCGGCTGGAAATCGACGCCTGGGTGGTGAACAGCTTGTCGGCGGTCAGGCGAAAACTCTTCAGGCGGGCGACCCAGACAAAGGTCTCGAGAAACTTCAGGTTCATGGGCAAGGCTCGGGTGACAAATTTTTCTTATGGCTAAGGCGGGTTTTTATTCGTTGGACGCAGCAGGGCCGCGCGACGAAAAATCGACGCATCCGGTCCCCACGATAGGCGTCGTCGGGGCTACGAACAAGACCAATAAAAAACCTGCGGAGATAAGCCATGCGTGCTCCCGACACCCTAGAAGTACCCAAGGCAACGGCGCGTCCCGGGCCTTTCGACTGGTATCGCAACATCAACCAACAGGAGCGCCGCACGTTCTGGAGCTGCAAGATCGGCTACGGTCTGGACGGCATGGACACGCAGATGCTCAGCTTCGTCGTGCCGACGCTGATCGCGATGTGGGGCATTACCACCGGTGAGGTCGGGCTGATTCACACCAGCACCTTGATCGCTTCGGCCATCGGCGGCTGGGTCGCCGGAATTCTCTCCGACCGCATCGGTCGTGTGCGCACCCTGCAACTGACCGTGCTGTGGTTCGCCTTCTTTACCTTCCTCTGCGGCTTCGCGCAAAACTACGAACAACTGCTGATCGCCCGGACCTTGATGGGCTTCGGTTTCGGCGGCGAATGGACCGCCGGGGCGGTGCTGATCGGCGAGGTCATCCGCGCCAAGGATCGCGGCAAAGCGGTGGGCATGGTGCAATCCGGGTGGGCGTTGGGCTGGGGACTGACGGCGATTCTGTATGCGTTGCTGTTCTCGGTATTGCCGCCGGAAGATGCCTGGCGGGCGCTGTTCATCCTCGGCATCGTGCCGGCGATTTTTGTGATTTTTGTCCGCCGTCTGGTGAAGGATCCGGAGATCTACCGCGAAGCCAAGGCGCAGCAAACGCCAGAAAACCAATCGAAGTTCTATGAGATCTTCGCCCCCGGCATGCTCTTCACCACGTTTCGCGCTTCGCTGCTGACCACCGGCGCGCTGGGTGGTTACTACGCGATCACTTCGTGGCTTCCGACCTTTCTGAAAAACGAACGCGGCTTGAGCGTACTCGGCACGGGCGGTTATCTGGCGATGGTGATTGTCGGCTCTTACGTCGGTTACGTGATCAGCGCTTATCTGACTGACCTGCTGGGGCGGAAAAAGAACTTCATCCTCTTCGCAGTCGGCTCGTTCACCATCGTTCTGCTCTACACGCAGTTGCCGGTGAGCAACGGCGTGATGCTGTGGCTGGGCTTCCCGCTGGGCTTCTTCGCCTCGGGGATTTTCAGCGGCATGGGCGCGTTTCTGACCGAGCTGTTTCCCACGCGAATTCGCGGTTCGGGGCAGGGCTTTTGCTACAACATCGGTCGGGCGCTGGCGGCATTGTTTCCGCTGCTGATTGGTCTGCTTAGCCAGAAAGTACCGTTGAGCGTAGGCATTGGTGCCTTTGCCGCAGTGTCTTACGGCGTGGTGATTATCGCGGCGTTGAGTCTGCCGGAAACCCGAGGCAAGCAACTCGATGCGCAGTAACTGATAACCTGCGCAGCACAGTCCTACAGATAAAAAGACAAGCACCTACAGGAGTGTTCACCGTGAGCCGCCTGCTATTGAATTGCGACATTGGCGAGAGCTTCGGCAGTTGGACCATGGGTCTGGATGCCGAGGTCATGCCCTTCATCGATTGCGCCAACGTGGCCTGTGGTTTCCACGCGGGTGATCCGAGCATCATGCGCAAGACCGTCAGCCTGGCGTTGAGCCACGGCGTGCAGATCGGCGCACACCCGGCCTATCAGGACCTGGTCGGATTCGGTCGACGTTCCATGGCGTACTCGGCGCAAGAACTGCAAGACATTCTGCATTACCAGATCGGTGCCCTCGACGGCATCTGCCAAGCCCAGGGCGGGCGCGTCAGTTACGTCAAACCCCATGGCGCGATGTACAACGACATGATGGCCAACCCCGCGCAATTGCGTGCAGTGATCCAGGCGGTGGCTGCTTACGACCGCAGTCTGCCGGTGATGCTCATGGCTACTCGCGACAACTGCGCCGCGCAGCAGATCGGTGATGAGTACGGAGTGACCCTGTGGTTCGAAGCCTTCGCTGACCGCGCTTACGACAGTGCCGGCAAACTGGTTTCACGGCAATTGCCGGGCGCGGTGCATCACGATGCCGAAACCATTATCGAACAAGCCCTGACCATCGCCCGTGGCGACAGCCTCAGCGCCAACGACGGCAGTGCCTTGCTGCTGCACGCCAATACCCTCTGCGTGCACGGCGACAACGCCAGTTCGGTCGCCGCTGTGCAGCGCATTCGCGAGGCCCTGAATCAGCAGAGTGCGCCATGAACCCAAGGATTGAAGTGGTGGCACTGGATTGCCTGATGCTGCGGCTGTTCGATGAAATCGTCGAAGCCAACATGCCTTGGATGCTCGCTGCCAGTGAGCGTTTGCGTGCGGCATTTGGCGCGCAATTGATCGATCTGGTGCCGTCGTATACGACATTGATGGTGCATTACGATCTGACGGCTCTGAGCCCGAGTCAGGCGCGGGAGTTGATCGCCGAGGCGTTGATCGACCTGTCGCCGAATGTGCGAACTGGCGGTCAATGTCATGTGTTGCCGGTCTGGTATGACTTGAGCGTCGGCCCGGAATTGGTCCTGCTGGCCGAGCGCAGTGGGCTGGCAGTGGAGGAGGTGATACGTCGCCACAGTGGTCGCGAATATCAGGTGTTTGCGCTTGGCTTTGCGCCGGGATTCGCGTTTATGGGGTTGGTCGAAGAAGTGCTTGCCGCGCCTCGCCTGAACACGCCACGCAAAAAAGTCGCTGCCGGTAGCGTCGGCATTGCCGAACGGCAGACGGCGGCTTACCCCGTGGTCTCTCCCGGCGGCTGGAATCTGATCGGCCGCACCCCGGCCAAATTGTTCGACCGCAACCGCGAGGGCTACAGTCTGATGCAACCGGGCGACACGGTGCGATTCGAAGCGGTCAGTCATGCCGAGTTCGTCAATCTGGGCGGCGATGACACGCCACTGGAGGTGCAGGCATGAGCCGACTGACGATTGAAGCGAGTACGCCGCTGTGCCTGTTGCAGGACGCAGGACGTTTCGGCGTGCGCCATCTGGGCGTCACCCAGGGCGGCGCAGCGGACTGGTGCTCAATGAGCTGGACCAACTGGTTGCTGGGCAACGGACTGGATGTGCCGGTGATCGAAATCACCCTCGGCGGCTTTGCCGTCATCGCGGAGGAGGACTGCTTGCTGGCGCTGGCTGGAGCTGATCTTGGCGCGCAGATTGAGGGTCAACCGCTGGCGCCGTGGCGCAGTTTCAAGTTGGGTAAAGGACAGAAGTTGCTGTTCACGCAGCCGTTGCTTGGGGCTCGGGCCTATCTGGCGGCGCCCGGTGGTTTTGATGCACCGAAGGTGCTGGGCAGTAGCGCCACGGTTGTACGTGAAGAACTCGGTGGTCTGGATGGCATGGGTTTGCCGTTGGCCGCGGAATCAACGCTGAGTTATCGCGGGGAATCGCTGTGGGTACGGGAAGTGCCGTTGGCGTTGCGGCCGGATCTGAAGTCGAATGCACCACTGGATCTGGTGCTCGGTGCGCAGATTGGCCATTTCAGCGGGCAGAGTCTGTTCGATGCATTCAACAGTGCCTGGAGGCTGGACAGTCGCGCCGATCGCATGGGCATTCGCTTGCTCGGCAAAGCGTTGCAATACCAAGGCCAGCCGATGATTTCCGAGGGTATTCCGTTAGGCGCCGTTCAAGTGCCACCGGACGGGCAGCCGATTGTGTTGCTCAATGATCGGCAGACGATTGGCGGGTATCCGCGATTGGGCGCGTTGACGCCGATGGCGTTGGCGCGGTTGGCGCAGTGTCTGCCGGGGGCGCAGGTGCGGTTGCGGCCGGTGGTGCAGGAGGTTGCGCACCGTGAGCACATCAAATATCTGCAGCGCTTCAAAGATAGCTAGAAGCATCGCGAGCAGGCTCACTCCTACAGGGGAACGCATTCCAAATGTAGGAGTGAGCCTGCTCGCGATAGCGTCCGTACAGACAAAGCAGGTTATTTGGAAAGAAACCGCATCCCTTCCTCAAGCCCGCGCAACGTCAACGGATACATCTGATCCTCGATCAGATCCCGCACGATATTGGTCGATGAGGTATAGCCCCAGGTATCTTTCGGATACGGGTTGATCCAGATGAGCTTCTTGTACTTCTCCATGAAGCGCTGCATCCACACGTAGCCCGGCTCTTCGTTCCAGTGCTCGACACTGCCGCCGGCCTGGGTGATTTCATAGGGCGCCATGGCGGCGTCACCGATGAAGATCACTTTGTAGTCGGCGCCGTACTTGTGCAGCAGGTCCTGAGTCGACGTGCGCTCTGAAGTGCGGCGCATGTTGTTCTTCCACACCGATTCGTAAACGAAGTTGTGGAAGTAGAAATACTCCAGATGCTTGAACTCGGTCTTGCAGGCCGAGAACAGCTCTTCGCAAATCTTCACATGCGCGTCCATCGAACCGCCGATGTCGAACAGCAGCAACAGCTTCACGGTGTTGCGTCGCTCGGGGCGCATCTGGATATTCAGCAGACCGGCGTCCTTGGCGGTGTGGTCGATGGTGCCGTCGATGTCCAGCTCTTCTGCCGCGCCTTGGCGGGCGAATTTGCGCAGTCGGCGCAGGGCGACTTTGATATTGCGCGTGCCCAGTTCCACCGAATCATCGAGGTTCTTGTATTCGCGCTGATCCCAGACTTTCACCGCTTTGCCTTGGCGTTTGCCGGCATCGCCAACGCGAATGCCTTCCGGGTTGAAGCCACCGGAGCCGAACGGGCTGGTGCCGCCAGTGCCAATCCATTTATTGCCGCCGGCGTGGCGTTCCTTCTGTTCTTCCAGACGTTTCTTGAACTCTTCGATCAGCTTGTCCAGACCGCCGAGGGACTGGATCTGCGCGCGTTCCTCGTCGCTCAGCGAGCGCTCGAACTCCTTGCGCAGCCAGTCTTCGGGAATCAGCGCCTGCAAGTGATCATCGAGCTTTTCGAGACCATTGAAGTAGGCGCCGAACGCGCGGTCGAACTTGTCGAAATGGCGTTCGTCCTTGACCAGAATCGCCCGCGACAAGTAGTAGAACTCGTCCATGTCGGCGAAGGTCACGCGCTGTTTCAGCGCGTTGATCAGGTCGAGCAACTCGCGCACGGACACCGGCACCTTGGCGGCACGCATTTCATTGAACAGGTTGAGCAACATGGCATCAGCCTCTTAGCGGGTGCCGCGACGGCTCATGAACGCCAGGCGCTCAAGCAGTTGCACGTCCTGTTCGTTCTTCACCAGCGCACCGGCCAGCGGCGGGATGGCTTTAGTCGGATCACGTTCGCGCAGCACCGCTTCGCCGATGTTGTCGGCCATCAGCAGCTTGAGCCAGTCGACCAGTTCCGAGGTCGAGGGCTTCTTCTTCAGGCCCGGCACCTTGCGCACATCGAAGAACACGTCCAGCGCTTCGCTGACCAGATCCTTCTTGATGTCCGGGTAGTGCACGTCAACGATTTTCTGCAGGGTGGTGCGGTCGGGGAAGGCGATGTAGTGGAAGAAGCAGCGGCGCAGGAAGGCATCCGGCAGCTCTTTTTCATTGTTAGAGGTAATGATGATGATCGGGCGCTTCTTGGCCTTGATGGTCTCGTCGATCTCGTAAACGTAGAACTCCATCTTGTCGAGTTCTTGCAGCAAGTCGTTAGGGAACTCGATGTCAGCCTTGTCGATTTCATCGATCAGCAGAATGACCCGCTCTTCGGACTCGAACGCCTCCCAGAGCTTGCCTTTCTTCAAGTAGTTGCGCACGTCGTGGACTTTTTCATTGCCCAATTGCGAGTCGCGCAGGCGGCTGACCGCATCGTACTCGTACAGGCCCTGATGGGCTTTGGTGGTGGATTTGATGTGCCAGGTGATCAACTTGGCGCCGAACGATTCGGCCAGTTGCTCGGCGAGCATGGTCTTGCCGGTGCCCGGCTCGCCCTTGACCAGCAGCGGCCGCTCCAGAGTGATGGCGGCGTTGACCGCCAGCTTCAGGTCATCGGTGGCGACGTAGGCCTGGGTGCCTTCGAACTTCATCTGCTAATCCTCGAACGGTAACGCCGACCTGACGGGCAGGGCGGGGGCGAAATAATCGGATGCCCGACTATAACGCGCAGGCCGGTCGACTGTGAACGCAGACGGCTTATTCAGTCTCTGAATGGGGCGTCACATGTTGACTCAGTCTCGGCCGATGGCCGGTATTCAGGCCTCGTTGATTTGACGATAGCCTTAAGGATGTCCACTGAATCTGTGGCGAGGGAGCTTGCTCCCGCTGGGCTGCGAAGCAGTCCCCATGTGCCTGGAGGCGCTGAATTGATGCTATCCATGAAACGACCACGCTTGGCGGCAGTTACTGCACTCTCTGATTGCCGGCTTGCACTGGACTTTGTTGATGGTCGAGCGCTGCCACTCGATTTGAGTCGAGATATTCAAACGTGTAAGCAGTTGCAGCCCTTGCTTGATCCCCAAGTCTTTGCGACTGCCATCTTGGGCGATAAAGGTTGGACCGTTGAATGGCCGGCCCCGGATATTCAGATTGGCGCCGATACTCTATATCTGGATGCTTTTCCAGAAATGAACCCTAACCCGCATCCGGCTTCGGCCGCTCATACCGCGCATTGAATGCCTGTACGAAACCATTACGCAAAATCTGCAAAAACGCTTCGAACGCGCTGATATTTTGCTGATGTACGTTGCCTCTGAGCTCAACTTTGGTGGCGAACTGGTTTTTCGCCTGGTTCTTCAGCACGGTTTCCGTGCCGCCCACCAGCGCCTCCCAGACCGAGCGGAAAATGCTCTTGTTCTTGTTTTCCACGTCCTGCTGCCAGTTGAACACTTCGACATCGCGCAGCAGCGGTTTGATGTAGCCGTTGACCTGGGCCTTTTTTGCCTGGGCTTCGATCACCACGTCACCGTGGCCGGCGTTGAAGTCGAACTTGCCGTAGGCCGAGGCGAAGTCGTTCATTCGTTTAAGTTCGATGTCTTTGGCGCGCAGACGGAATTCGAAGTCCTCGAAGTTGCTCAGCGGGTCGAACGTGGCGGTGGTTTCCAGCGGTGCATGCCCCAGCAGCAGGGCTTTGCCTTCAAAGCGGGCGTCGCGTTTGCCCTGTTTGTCGACTACGTTGGTCAGGTTGTAGATGCTGGCGTCGACATTGGTCGCGTTCATGTTGACCGGTGGCTTGGAGTTGAAATTGCGGAAGCTGATCTTGCCGTCTTGAATCTGTACTTCGTCGAGGGTGATCGGCAGCAATTTACCCAGTTGCGCGCGCCAGTCGGTTCCTTGACCGGTCTGGGAGTTCTGCTTGTTGGCCCCGCCATCGACGAAATTGATCTCGGGATTGACGAATTTCACTTGCGCCACCACAGCATGGTCGTACCACAGCGAATGCCAGCTGACCGCCAGATCGATCAGCGGTGCGTTAACGAATGGTACCGGTACCTTGCCGTCGACCTTGACGATTTTCAGCCCGTTGATCTTGTAGGCGCCGCGCCATAGGGCCAGATCGACATCAGTGATCTGGCCCCGATAATCACCCATATCCGCGAGTTTGCCGTTCAGGTAGTCGCGCACCATGTAAGGCAGCGCAATATGCAGCGCGATCAGCAGCACAACGACGACGACAAAAATCCCTAGTGGCCAACTGTAGCGACGCTTCATGACGGCAATTCCCTGACGATGTAAGCGATTGACTATTGCCTGGCGCAGTCGTTCGACCCGACTGGACTGCGCCAGGCAACAGGCATACCTTTGAAGGCTGAATTCAATGCTGCATAAGGACCCAGCCATGAGCCGTATTTTTGCTGACAACGCCCATTCCATCGGTAATACGCCGCTGGTGCAGATCAACCGTATCGCACCGCGTGGCGTGACTATTCTGGCCAAGATCGAAGGGCGCAACCCCGGTTATTCGGTCAAGTGCCGGATCGGCGCCAACATGATCTGGGACGCCGAAAGCAGCGGCAAACTCAAGCCGGGCATGACCATTGTCGAGCCTACGTCGGGTAATACAGGCATTGGCCTGGCATTTGTGGCTGCTGCCCGTGGTTACAAATTGATGCTGACCATGCCGGCCTCGATGAGTATCGAGCGTCGCAAGGTTCTCAAGGCTTTGGGCGCCGAACTGGTGTTGACCGAGCCGGCCAAGGGCATGAAAGGCGCCATCGAAAAGGCCGCCGAGATCGTTGCCAGCGATGCCGATAAATACTTCATGCCGGCGCAGTTCGACAACCCGGCCAACCCGGCGATTCACGAAAAAACCACGGGTCCGGAAATCTGGAACGACACCGATGGCGCCGTCGATGTACTGGTCGCGGGCGTCGGCACCGGCGGAACCATCACCGGTGTTTCGCGGTATATCAAGAATACCCAGGGCAAACCGATCCTGTCGGTAGCGGTGGAGCCGATGTCATCGCCAGTAATCACCCAAGCGCTGGCCGGTGAAGAGATCAAACCGAGCCCGCACAAGATTCAGGGGATCGGTGCCGGTTTTGTGCCGAAAAACCTTGATCTGTCGATGGTGGACCGAGTCGAGCAGGTCACCGACGACGAATCCAAGGCCATGGCGCTGCGCTTGATGCAGGAAGAAGGGATTTTGTGCGGCATCTCCTGCGGTGCAGCGATGGCGGTAGCAGTGCGTCTGGCTGAGACTCCGGAAATGCAGGGCAAGACTATCGTGGTGATTCTGCCGGACTCCGGCGAGCGTTATCTGTCGAGCATGTTGTTCAGTGATCTGTTTACCGAACAGGAGACGCAGCAGTAACCGAGTTGATTCAGGTCAGCCAGGGTTCAGGATCGTTATGCTAATAAATGCTTTGTTGCGCAATTCTTAACACTGAATCTTGTGTAAGGCGGGTTTTGCCCGGCGCCGGTAGTGTTTATCATGGCCGGCTGCCATGCCGGGTAAAGGGCATTGCGCAGCGTTGTCTTTATTCAAGGAGTCGTTGATGACCTTTTCGTTAGCCGCCAAGGTATTGGTGCTGCTGCTGTTTGTGGGCAGCATCCTGTATGTGCATTTGCGCGGCAAGGCGCGTTTGCCGGTTCTGCGCCAGTTCGTCAACCACTCGGCACTGTTCGCCCCGTACAACGCCTTGATGTACCTGTTCTCCGGCGTCCCGTCCAAGCCGTACCTGGATCGCAGCAAGTTCCCGGAACTGGATGTGCTGCGCGACAACTGGGAAACCATTCGCGACGAAGCCATGCATTTGTTCGATGAGGGCTATATTCGCGCGGCGGAAAAGAACAACGACGCCGGTTTCGGCTCGTTCTTCAAGAAGGGCTGGAAGCGTTTCTACCTCAAGTGGTATGACAAACCTCTACCATCTGCCGAAACCCTGTGCCCGAAAACCGTGGCGCTGGTCAGCGCGATTCCCAACGTCAAAGGGGCGATGTTTGCGTTGCTGCCGGGGGGCAGTCACCTGAACCCGCATCGTGACCCGTTTGCCGGCTCGCTGCGCTATCACCTCGGCCTGTCGACGCCGAACTCCGACGATTGCCGGATCTTCGTCGATGGCCAGGTCTACGCCTGGCGTGACGGCGAAGACGTGATGTTCGACGAAACCTACGTGCACTGGGTCAAGAACGAAACCGACCAAACCCGCGTGATTCTGTTCTGCGACGTCGAGCGTCCGCTGAGCAACCGCTTCATGACCCGCATCAATCGCTCGATCAGCGCTTGGCTCGGCCGTGCGACCGCACCGCAGAACCTTGATGATGAACGCGTCGGCGGGATCAACCAGGCCTATGCCTGGAGCAAGAACTTCAGCGACAAGTTCAGTGGCGTGGTCAAACAGTGGAAGCGCCGTCATCCGAAGGCTTACCGCGTGATGCGGCCGGTGTTGGCAGTGGTGGTGTTGACGTTGTTGGGGTATTGGCTGTTTGGTTGAGGCTGAATCGCAGGCAATAAAAAACCGCTCCTTGAGAGCGGTTTTTTTATGAAGAGAAGGTGAACGAAGCGCCAGCGAGGACGCCTCCTGGCTCTTCCGCGGCTGGGTTCACCAATGCTTCTCTGATTCGGTGCAACTCCCGTTCAGACAACTTTCCGGAAGAGCGTTTTCTATCAGCTTTTATCGATCTGGCGCCTGGCGCTTT
Source organism: Pseudomonas sp. MC6 (assembly GCF_054790575.1). Lineage (NCBI taxonomy): Bacteria > Pseudomonadati > Pseudomonadota > Gammaproteobacteria > Pseudomonadales > Pseudomonadaceae > Pseudomonas > Pseudomonas sp. MC6. The sequence goes on along the minus strand of NZ_CP186504.1, from coordinate 3,431,711 downwards.
TTTTTCAACGGCAGCCTTCATGGTGTCTCCGGCGTTGATCATTAAATGAGCAGTTGTCCGATACTAGTCTTAGTCAATTAGCCCTTGTCCCCCATGGTTTGGTGTCGCGATTGCAATCCAGCCTATTCACCTTGCGGCCAACTGTCCCTGCTGGCCCTTTGTCCAAATCATTGCAATCCATGTCCCACGCTGGTTATAGTCGGCGCTCGTGAGTCGTATGCCTCACCTTCCACCCTCTCAAAAAAGATCTGCGCCAATGCCTGCATCCCTCATCAACGCGGTAGTCGATTCAGCGGTCAACGCTGGCGTCGTGCCGTGCGGGAATCAGCAGCCCAAGCAGATCAGTCATTACCCTCCACCTGTCAGTAGCACGCCGGTGTGCGCAGTCGTATCACCGCCGGGCGTTGGCGTTTCGGGCTGATCGGCAGTTTCTGCTGACCCCTGCGCCCGCCAGAAAAACCTACTGAATTTCAGCTTCGGCTGAGTTGGCTCCTTGCCTGACTACAGGTGGTATTCATGTTTGTCCTTTCGAAAAAATCCGCGCTCGCGGCTGCGTCCACGAGCCTGTTCGTTCTGCTGTGGAGCAGCGGGGCGATCTTCTCCAAATGGGGCCTGGCGCACGCTTCGCCGTTTGCCTTTCTGCTGATTCGCTTTGTGATTGCCCTGTGTGGGCTTCTGCTGTTGGCGCCGCTGCTCAAACTGAAGTTGCCCAAGGGGGGGCGGCCGATGCTGTTTGCGATCGCCACGGGTGTGGTGTTGTTGGGCGCTTATCAGATTTTCTATCTGCTGGCGCTCAACACCAAAGTCACCCCCGGTGTGATGGCGACCATCATGGGCGTGCAGCCGATTCTCACCGTCGTCTTGATGGAGCGGCAGCGCTCGGCCAGCCGCCTGTTCGGTCTGGCGCTGGGGCTGGCGGGGCTGATCATGGTGGTGTACCAGGGCATCAGTCTGGCCGGGATGTCCTGGGCGGGAATGCTGTTTGGTCTGTTGGCGCTGGCGAGCATGACGCTGGGCTCGATCATGCAGAAACGCATCACCGACAATCCCCTCGGCACACTGCCGGTGCAATATCTGGCCGGGCTATTGTTGTGCGGGATCTTCGTGCCGTTTCAGCCGTTCCATTTTGAACACAGCACCGGTTTTATCGTGCCGGTGTTGTGGATGGGGCTGGTGGTCTCGGTGCTGGCGACGCTGTTGCTGTATCGGCTGATCGCGCGGGGCAATCTGGTGAATGTCACCAGTTTGTTCTATCTGGTACCGGCGGTGACGGCGGTGATGGATTATCTGATTTTCGGCAATCGCCTGGCAGTGTTGAGTGTGCTGGGGATGCTGTTGATCATTGTCGGTCTGGCGTTTGTGTTCCGTAAAACCAGCTAACAGATCGTCAGGTGGCGGCTTTTAGGCCGCCGATCGCGAGCACGCTCACTCCTACAGGGGAACGCATTCCAATTGTAGGAGTGAGCCTGCTCGCGATAGCCATTTCAGCAGCGCCAGAAGTCTAGCGGGCTGTCACCTGCGAAGGTTTCACTACCGCCGGCTTCAACACCAACCACAACGCCGCCGCAATCAACACCCCGCCGTAGACATGCGCCATCGACAACGGCTCATCCAGCAACAACGCCCCCCACAGCACGCCAAACGGCGGAATCATGAAGGTCACGGTCATCGACTTCACCGGGCCGATCGAACTGAGCAGGCGGAAATAAATGATGTAGGCAAACGCCGTGCAGCCCAGACCCAGGCCCAGCAGCGACAGCCAGACATTCCAGCCGCCCCAACTGACGGGTGGAGCGCTGATCACGCTATAAATGAACAACGGCAACAGGAACAACGTCGCACCGAGCATGCTGCCCAGCGCCGACAGACGACTGTCCAGTCCACCGGCCTGATCCAGCCAGCGCCGCGCGAGGAATCCGGCAAAACCATAACAAGTGGTTGCGAGCAGACAGGCAACGGCGCCCATCAACAGCTGCAAGTCGAACGCCACGGGGCCGGCACGGGTCAGCACGCCAACACCGAATAGCCCGAGAAACACCCCACCCAACTTGGCTGCGGAGAGTTTTTCACTGAAGAACAACCCGCCAATCAGTACGCCCATCAGCGGCGTGGTGGCATTGAAAATCGCCGAGTAGCCGGCCGGCAGTACCTGGGCCGCAACCGAATACAGCGTCGCCGGAATCCCTGAGTTGATGACGCCCAGCAGCATCACGGTTTTCAGTTTGCCTTTGAAATCCCAGCGCACGCGCATCAGCCCGAGGATTACCAGCAGCCCTGCAGCCGCAATCGACACGCGAAAGAACCCGGTCGGAATCGTGCCGATCACCGGCGCAATAATGCGCATGAACAGAAAGCTCGCGCCCCATATGGCCGCCAGCGACAACATACGGAAAATATCGACAGGGCTCACGGCGGGTCTCCTTCCTTGATCGGGACGAGAGTGTTGCCGAGCGCCCTGACGAAGGCAACCGCTATTCGGGCATGCAACTTTCCGATCAGATCACAAAGCGTGTCACCAGGCCGTTGAGATCGACGGCCAGACGCGACAGTTCCTGGCTCGCGGCCGAGGTCTGAGTGGCGCCGGCGGCGGTCTGCGTTGAGAGGTCACGGATGGTCACCAGATTCTGATCGACCTCACGCGCCACCAATGCCTGCTGCTCGGCCGCGCTGGCGATCACCAGGTTGCGTTGGTTGATCTGCGAGATCGACGCGGTGATTTTTTCCAGTGCCTGACCGGCACTGTTGGCGCGGCGCAGCGTCTGACCCGCCTGTTCGGCACTGCTCTGCAACGCGCCAACGGTTGCCCCGGTGCCTTGCTGGATGCTGCTGATCATCAGCTCGATTTCTTCGGTGGAATTTTGCGTGCGTTGGGCCAGCGAACGCACTTCATCGGCGACCACGGCGAAGCCGCGGCCGGCCTCACCGGCCCGAGCCGCTTCGATCGCCGCATTGAGCGCCAACAGGTTGGTCTGCCCGGCAATCCCGCGAATCACCTCCAGCACTTTGCTGATGTTCTGCGCCTGCGTGGCCAGACCCTCGGCTTGTCCGGAAGCACCGAGTACCGCATCGACCAGTTGCTGAATCGAGCTGATGGTTTCGCTGACCTGTACATGGCCGTGCTTGCTGTCTTCGTTGGAGGCAGCGGACGCTTCGGCGCTGGACACAGCGTTGGCGGCGACTTCATCCACTGCTGTGCTCATCTCGGTGACCGCCGTGGCGGCTTGTTCGATTTGATCGTTCTGCTGCTGCAGGCCGCGAGTACTTTGCTCCATCACCGAACTCATTTCCTCGGCAGCGGAAGCCAGTTGCTGTGCCGATTCGCTAATACCGCGGATGGTCGAGCGCAGATTGCCCTGCATCTCGGCCAAGGCGTCGAGCAACTGCGACGCCTCATCTTTGCCGCTACTGATAATTTCGCCATTGAGATTGCCGGCAGCAATGCGCCGCGCCACATTCAGTGCCTGATTGATCGGCGTGGTGATGCTGCGGGTCAGCAACCAGGCCAATAGCAATGTGGCAATCAGGGCGACCACGATGATCGTTGCGACGATCCATAATGCCTGCTGATACATCTGCGCAGCGGCTTTGGCGGCGGCATCCGCGCCTTGTTGGTTGAGGCTGATCATCTGCTCCAGCGTCTTGTCGAGCACAGTGCCCTGCGGTGCCAGTTCGTTGCTCAAACGCGTGGCAGCCTGCTCGTTCTGCCCCGCGTCAATCTGGCTGACAATCTGATCGAGAATGCTCAGGTATTTGCCGACGGCCGCGTTCAAGCCGTCGAGCATCGCCTGTTCCTGATCACTGGCGATCAAGGCTTTATGATCGTTGAGGCGTTTGAGCAACTCCTCACGTTGCGCCTTGAGGATGCCGTTGCTTCGGTCGCGCACAGCAGGCTGGGAGTTGGTGATCAGACGCAACGATTCGAGACGGATGCTGGCGATGTTCGCCGCCGCGTCATGAATGCTCTCGATGCTCGGCATCCATGATTCTTCGATCACCGCAGCACTTTCGCGCAGGGTTTTCATCTGGCCCAGACCGAACAGGCCGACCACCACCAGCAGACTGGCCAAAACGGCGAAGCTCAAACTGGCGCGCAAACCTATGCGCAGATTCCGGATAGACATCAGTGTGCTCCTTGATCTTTGAGGGGGGAGGTCGTCCTCGTCAGCGAGGATCTTGTTATGAGGCGGGTGATGGCGGGCTATATATCAAAGTGCCACTATTTTGGTAAGACCAATCTGGGGGTGTCGTTGAGGGGGCGTGAATTTGCAGCAAAACCACGGCCTAGACGCGTCTGCTTTGTATTGGATCCGAAGCCCAGAGAATTCGCGGGCTGGCGCGGAGCGGCAAGAAGGATTGCTCAGGCGATTAGCTGACCGAACGGTCGATTAAAAAAACTTTGCAAAAAACGCTGTTGGCGTACAACCCCGGCGCAGATTTGGCAGAAATTGCACTTCACCTGCGCCCGCTTCCGTGGCTAAGCTCAGGCACAGATTTCCCCACGCACGCCGAGGTCTTATTTATGCCGCAGCAATGGCCAGCCACCGACATCGCCCGCATGATCCTCGATGGCTTTGACGATTACCGCGAGCATTTCCGGCGGATCACCGACGGCGCCCGGGAGCGCTTCGAGCAGGCGCGCTGGCAGGAGACGCAAACGGCGTCGGCGGCGCGGATCAATCTCTATGAAGAAAAGGTCAGCGAAACCATCGCCCGTCTGCGTGAATACTTCGATGACGAAACGCTGATGAATGTCAGTTGCTGGCCGCTGGTGAAAAGCGCCTACATCAGCGTCATCGACCTGCGCTTCGACGATGAGCTGTCCGAGACCTGGTACAACTCGATTTTCTGCGGTCTGTTCAGCCATGACCTGATCAGCGACGGCTGCATGTTCATCCACACCACGCGTCCGAGCCTGCGCCGCGCCCGCGCCGCGCAAACCCGCACGTACAAACCACAGGGACAGCTGTCGGGGATGCTCGCGAGCATTTTTGCCGACTATCGTTTCAGCGAGGACTACGCCGATCTGCCCGGCGATTTGCTTCGCCTCGAAGCACAACTGCGCGACAATCTGCCGGACTGGGTGTGCAAGGACCCGGAACTCAGCGTCGAGCTGTTTTCCTCGGTGCTCTACCGCAACAAAGGCGCGTATCTGGTCGGGCGTATTTACACCCGCGACGAGCAGTGGCCGCTGGTGATTCCGCTGCTGCACCGCGAAGGACGCGGGATCCAGATCGATGCGCTGATCACCGACGAAGCCGATGTGTCGATCATTTTCTCGTTCACCCGTTCGTACTTCATGGTCGATGTGCCGGTGCCGGCGGAATTCATCGGTTTCCTGCGGCGCATTCTGCCGGGTAAGCACATCGCCGAGCTGTACACCTCGATCGGCTTCTACAAGCACGGAAAATCCGAGTTCTACCGTGCACTGATCAATCATCTGGCCAACACCGACGACCAGTTCATCATGGCCCCGGGCGTACGCGGCATGGTCATGAGCGTGTTCACCCTGCCGGGCTTCAACACCGTATTCAAAATCATCAAGGACCGTTTCTCGCCGTCGAAAAACGTCGACCGTGCCACGGTGATCGAGAAGTACCGGCTGGTAAAAAGTGTCGACCGGGTAGGGCGCATGGCCGATACCCAGGAGTTTGCCGACTTCCGTTTTCCGCTGAGCAAATTTGATCCGGCGTGTCTTGAGGAGTTGCTGGAAGTCGCACCGTCGACGGTGTCGGTCGAAGGCGACACGGTGCTGATCCGCCACTGCTGGACCGAGCGGCGAATGACCCCGCTCAATCTGTATCTGGAAAACGCCAACGACGCGCAGGTGCGCGAAGCGCTGGAGGATTACGGCCTGGCGATCAAGCAACTGGCAGCGGCGAACATCTTTCCCGGCGACATGCTGCTGAAGAACTTCGGCGTTACCCGGCATGGGCGGGTGGTGTTTTATGACTACGACGAGATCTGCTTTCTGACCGAAGCCAACTTCCGCCACATCCCAGCGCCGCGCACGCCGGAGGACGAAATGGCCTCCGAACCGTGGTATTCGATCGGGCCGCTGGATGTGTTTCCCGAGGAGTTTCCGCCGTTCCTGTTTGCCGATTCCGGGCAGCGCAAGTTGTTCGATCAGTTGCATGGCGAGTTGTATAACGCCGATTACTGGAAGAGCCTGCAGGAGGCGATTCGGGCGGGGAAGGTCATTGATGTCTTTCCGTATCGGCGCAGAGGCTTGGATAACGAGTAAGCCCTGAAACCCTCACCCCAGCCCTCTCCCAAGGGGAGAGGGGGCCGACCGAGGTGTCTTGGAGCAAACGCCGACCTGAAAGATTTTGGCGATTATGGATTCGGTGATGCACGTTCAGGTCGGCGAAGCTGGCAAAGTTGACTCGGTCGGTCCCCTCTCCCTCCGGGAGAGGGCTAGGGTGAGGGCAGCAATCCCCCAGACACGCCACAAATCCGCCAAATCTGCGACAATCCGCCCCCTGCATAAATAGACGACCGAATTGCCTACCCGATGACCGACGAATCGCCCTCCATCGACAAACTGCTGAAAAACCTCGATCACGCCATGCTCGCCGACCGTCACCGGCTGCGGCGGCAGTTGCTTGAGCTGCGCAAGAAACCCGACGAGGCCAAGCTGGCCCAGTGGGTGACGCGCATGCAGGCGTCCTGTGATCAGGTGCTGGCGCGCAAGGCGAGCCTGCCGGTGATTCGTTACGACGACAGTTTGCCGATCGCCGCCAAGCGTGACGAAATCAAGAAGGCGCTGGAGCAGCATCAGGTTCTGATCATCGCCGGCGAAACCGGTTCGGGTAAAACCACCCAGTTGCCGAAAATCTGTCTGGAAATCGGTCGCGGCCAGCACGGTCTGATTGGCCACACGCAACCGCGCCGAATCGCCGCACGCAGCGTCGCCAGCCGCGTTGCCGAGGAACTCGGCACGCCGCTCGGTTCGCTGGTCGGCTATCAGGTACGTTTCGAGGATCAAAGCGATTCCAACACCCTGATCAAGCTGATGACCGACGGCATCCTGCTCGCGGAAACCCAGAACGATCGCTACCTCGAACGCTACGACACGATCATCGTCGACGAAGCCCATGAACGCAGTCTCAACATCGATTTCCTGCTCGGTTACCTGAAAACCCTGCTGCCGCGTCGCCCGGATCTGAAAGTCATCATCACCTCGGCGACCATCGATCTGGAGCGTTTCTCCAAACACTTCGATGATGCGCCGATTGTTGAAGTGTCGGGCCGTACCTTCCCGGTGGACACCTGGTATCGCCCGCTGACGCTCGAGCAGGACGAAGAGGGCAACCGCGTCGAGGATGACCTGACCGTCGATCAAGCGATCCTCGCCACCCTCGACGAAATCGCCGCCTATGAGCGCAGCGAACGCCGCAGTCCCGGTGACGTGCTGGTGTTCCTGCCCGGCGAGCGTGAGATTCGCGACGCTGCCGACATGCTGCGCAAGGCACAAATCAAACACACTGAAATCCTGCCGCTGTACGCGCGCCTGTCGCCGGCCGAGCAGCAGCGGATTTTCCAGTCGCACCCGGGCCGTCGCGTGGTGCTGGCGACCAACGTCGCCGAGACCTCGCTGACCGTGCCGGGCATCCGTTACGTGATCGACAGCGGCACTGCGCGCATCAGCCGCTATAGCTATCGTGCCAAGGTCCAGCGCTTGCCGATCGAAGCGATTTCCCAGGCCAGCGCCAATCAGCGTAAAGGCCGTTGCGGTCGGGTCGAGCCGGGCATTTGCATTCGGTTGTACAGCGAAGAAGATTTTAACGGGCGCCCGGAATTCACCGATCCGGAGATTCTGCGCACCAACCTCGCGGCAGTTATCCTGCAGATGCTGCATCTGCGCCTCGGCGAGATCACCGCGTTTCCGTTCATTGAACCGCCGGATGGCAAGGCGATCAGTGACGGTTTCAACCTTCTGCAAGAACTCTCTGCAGTCGATCGCAACAGTCAGTTGACGCCGCTGGGTCGGCAGTTGGCGCGCTTGCCGGTCGACCCGCGCATGGGCCGCATGCTGCTCGAAGCGGCCAAGCTCGGCAGCCTGCAGGAAGTGCTGATCGTCGCCAGTGCGATGTCGATTCAAGACCCGCGCGAGCGGCCGCCGGAGCGTCAGCAAGCCGCCGATCAGGCCCACGCGCAATGGAAAGACATCGATTCGGACTTCGCCGGTTTGGTGAATCTGTGGCGTGGCTTTGAAGAGCAGCGCCAGGCGTTGACCGCGAGTCCGCTACGCAACTGGTGCCGCAAGAATTTCCTCAACTATCTACGCTTGCGCGAATGGCGCGATTTCCACCGCCAGTTGAGCCTGATCTGCCGTGACATGCAGCTCAGCCTTAACAAAGAGCCGGCGGATTATCCGAAACTGCACAAAGCGGTACTGGTCGGTTTGCTCAGCCAGATCGGTCAGAAAACCGAGGACGGCGATTATCTTGGTGCGCGTCAGCGGCGTTTCTGGATTCACCCGTCGTCGGGCATCGGCAAGAAGCGCCCGCAATGGCTGATGACCGCCGAACTGGTGGAAACCACCAAGCTCTACGCGCGCATGGTCGCGAAGATCGACGCCGACTGGATCGAGCCGCTGGCCGGGCACCTGATCAAGAAAAACCACTTCGAACCGCATTGGGAGAAGAAGCGCGGCCAGGTCGTCGCGTTTGAACAGATCACCCTGTTCGGGCTGATCGTGGTCGGCCGCCGGCCGGTGCATTACGGCCCGGTGGACCCGGTGGTTTCCCGCGAGCTGTTTATCCGCGAAGGTCTGGTGCGTGGCGAGATTCAGTCGAAAGCCAAGTGTCTGAGCGCCAACAAACAACTGCTGGAACAGCTCGACGAACTGGAAGCCAAGGCCCGTCGCCGCGACATTCTTGCCGACGAAGAAACCCTGTACGCGTTCTACGATGCGCGTTTGCCGGCGGAGATTCACCAGACCGCGACCTTCGACAGTTGGTATCGCATCAACAGTCAGAAAGACCCGCAACTGCTGATCATGCGCGAAGAAGACGTGCTGGCTCGCGAGGCCAGTGAAGTCACCGCGCGTGATTACCCGGACACCCTGCACATCGGTGATCTGGAACTGGCGCTGACCTATCACTTCGAACCCAATCACCCGCGTGACGGCGTGACCCTGTGCGTACCGGCACCGCTGTTGCCGATGCTGCCGCCGGAGCGCCTGGAATGGCTGGTACCGGGGCTGATCGAAGCCAAGTGCATCGCCCTCGTGCGCAACCTGCCCAAAGCTTTGCGCAAGAACTTCGTGCCGGTGCCGGACTTCATCAAGGCCGCCTTGCAACGCATGACCTTTGCCGAAGGTTCGTTGCCGCAAGCGCTGGGCCGTGAATTGCTGCGCATGACCGGCGCGCGGGTCAGCGATGAGGCGTGGGCAGAAGCCGAGCTAGGCGTCGAGGGGCATCTGCGGATGAACCTGGAAATCGTCGACGGCCAGGGCAAGTTCCTCGGCGAAGGCCGCGATCTGGCTGAGCTGACCGCACGGTTTGCCGAAGCCAGTCAGGCCGCGTTGGCCGTGCCGCAAAGTGCGAAAAGCCAGCAACCGGTAGAGGCGAAAGTCTTCGCGCCGGTGGCAGAAAAGACTCAACAGAAGATCGCCGGGTTGTCGATGACGGTGTATCCGGCGCTGGTCGAAGAGGGCGGTACGGTCAAGGAAGGGCGCTTTTCGACCCCGGCCGAGGCCGAGTTCCAGCATCGCCGCGCGTTGCAGCGGTTGTTGATGCAGCAACTGGCGGAGCCGGCCAAATTCCTGCGCGGCAAGTTGCCGGGGCAGACCGAACTGGGCTTGCTCTATCGCGAGCTGGGCCGCGTTGATGCGCTGGTTGAAGACATTCTCCTGGCGAGCCTCGACAGCTGCATTCTCGAAGGCGAAGACCCGTTGCCCCGTGACGGTGCCGGGTTGGCGGCGTTGGCCGAGCGCAAACGCGGCAACTGGACCGAGCATGCCGAGCGCGTGGCCCGGTTGACGCTGGAGATTCTCAAGCTCTGGCACGGTCTGCAAAAACGCTTCAAAGGCAAGATCGACCTGGCGCAAGCCGTGGCGCTGAATGACATCAAGCAGCAAATCAACAATCTGGTGTATCCGGGTTTTGTCCGCGAGACGCCGATGCAGTGGCTCAAAGAGTTGCCGCGTTACTTGAAGGCGGTCGAGCAGCGTTTCGAAAAGCTCGGTGCGCAGGTGCAGAAGGATCGCGTCTGGAGCGGCGAACTCGCCGGCCTCTGGACGCAATACCAGACCCGCGCAGCGAAACATGCGCAGGAAGGCAAACGCGATCCGCAGCTTGAGTTGTATCGCTGGTGGCTGGAGGAATACCGGGTCTCGCTGTTCGCCCAGCAGTTGGGCACGAAAACGCCGATTTCAGACAAACGCCTGAACAAGCAGTGGACTCAGGTCGAACCCTGACCTTGAGCCGTACGCAATCCCCTGTAGGAGTGAGCCTGCTCGCGATTGCGGTGTGTCAGTCACATTATCACTGGCAGACAGACCGCTATCGCGAGCAGGCTCACTCCTACAGGGGGATCGCGTTTAGAAGGAGAAAGGCGCCAAAAGCCCACGTTTATGGCAAACTTCGCGACCATAAACGCCGGTTTCGCGACCCAGAGCCTTCGGCCGGGGTGCGAGACGGAATAAAGCGATGCCAGGTTTGCGTCCCCCGGATGGGAATAGACCCTTTGTGTGTTGGTACGACGGTTCCAGCACTTTCTGCCTGAACAGATTAGAGAAACGACCATGCATAACGTCGTCATCAGCGGCACCGGCCTGTACACCCCGGCCAACAGCATCTCCAACGAAGAGCTGGTGCAGTCTTTCAATACCTACGTCGCCCAGTTCAACGCCGACAACGCCGACGCGATCGCCAGCGGCGAAGTCCAGGCCCTGACCGAATCCAGCGCTGCGTTTATCGAAAAGGCTTCCGGCATCAAGAGCCGCTTTGTCATGGACAAGGACGGCATCCTCGATCCACAACGCATGGCTCCGTGTCTGCCGGAGCGTTCCAACGACGAATGGTCGGTACTTTGCCAGATGGCCATTGGCGCTGCCGAACAAGCCCTGCAACGCGCCGGCAAAACCGCCGCTGACATCGACGGCGTCATCGTCGCCTGCTCCAACCTGCAGCGCGCCTACCCGGCCATCGCCATCGAAGTCCAGGAAGCCTTGGGCATTCAGGGCTTCGGTTTCGACATGAACGTGGCCTGCTCCTCGGCCACCTTCGGCATCCAGGCTGCGGCCAACAGCGTGCAACTGGGCCAGGCCCGGGCGATCCTGATGGTCAACCCGGAAGTCTGCACCGGGCACTTGAACTTCCGCGACCGCGACAGCCACTTCATCTTCGGCGACGCCGCGACTGCGGTGATCATCGAGCGTGCGGACACCGCGACGTCCAAGCACCAGTTCGATGTAGTCAGCACCAAACTGCTGACCAAGTTCTCCAACAACATCCGCAACAACTTCGGCTTCCTCAACCGCGCAGCGGAAGAGGGCATCGGTGCCCGCGACAAGCTGTTTGTGCAGGAAGGCCGCAAGGTGTTCAAGGACGTTTGCCCGATGGTTGCCGAGCTGATTGGCGAGCACCTGGAAGAGAACCGGCTCAACGTCGGCGACGTGAAGCGCTTCTGGCTGCACCAGGCCAACCTGAGCATGAACCATCTGATCGTGCGCAAACTGCTCGGCCGCGAAGCCACCGAGGAAGAAGCGCCGGTGATTCTCGACACCTACGCCAACACCAGCTCTGCAGGCTCGGTGATTGCTTTCCACAAATATCAGGACGATCTGGCTGCCGGTTCGCTGGCAGTGTTGAGTTCGTTCGGTGCGGGCTATTCGATCGGCAGTGTGATTCTGCGCAAGCGTTGAAAATTGGTTTAATTTCCTCTTAATCGCGCCGACCTTTCCTACATCCGAATCGGCTCAAACGCTGTAATTTTTCGGAAATGGCGGCAGGTGAAGACCTGTCGCCGTCATTTTCGGAATCGGGACAAGGGGATTGATGGATGGCGGCTGACGACACCCAACTGCTTGCGCGCCTGCTGGCAGGTGAACAACAGGCTTTCAAGGAACTGGTGACGACGTATCAGAGCGCCATGCGCGCCGTGGCGTATGCCATTGTCGGCCAGCGCCACGTTGAAGAAGTGGTGCAGGACGCTTGGCTATCGGTGGTGCGCCATATTGCCAGTTTCGAAGGTCGCTCCAGTCTCAAGACCTGGCTGTTGACCATCACCGCCAACTCGGCGAAAAGTCGCTATAAACAAAATCGCCGGGAAGTGTTGATGGATGATTTGCCATCGCCCCATGGCACGATCGACGACGACCGCTTTTCTCCCGGTGACGGCCATTGGCTGGTCGCCCCCTTCGCCTGGCACCAGGACACACCGGAAGCGCTGCTGACCGAGAGCGAATTGCGCGAATGTCTGGAGCACACCCTGTTGAATCTGTCGGAACTGCAAAGCAGTGTTTTGCTGCTGCGTGAGCGTCAGGGGCTGGAGCTTGAAGAGATCTGTAATCTTCTGGAGATCTCGCTCTCCAATGTCCGTGTGCTGCTGCATCGTGCGCGGCTGAAAGTCTTCGCGACCGTGGAGCATTTTGAGGAGACCGGAGAATGCTGACCTGTAAGGAACAAGTGGCGCGCTCCAGCGACTATCTCGATGACCAATTGAGCTTTGGTGAAAAGTGGATGGTGCGTCATCACCTGATGTTTTGCCCGAACTGCCGGCGTTTCATTCGCCAGATGCGTTTGATGCAAGCCACCTTGAAGGCAATGCCGGAGAAACCGGAAGAAGGCGTCGATGCCTTGGCTGAACGCCTGGCCGAGCAACGACGAAAAGATAATCCCCTGTAGGAGCTGTCGAGTGAAACGAGGCTGCGATCTTTTGATCTTTTTTAAGATCAAGATCAAAAGATCGCAGCCTTCGGCAGCTCCTACAGGGGATTTTCGCATCCTGCAGAAATAGCCCGGCGCGAGCGAAACGAACGGATGATGGGGATCGTCCCGCCCGCACCGGGCTAAAGGGTGAAGCGTTTTAGAACTTGGCTTCGGCGTCCAGCTGCAAGGTGTTGGCGTCAGCGTCACGCTGGGTACGGCTGGCGAAGTCGGCCTTGGTCAGGAAGTACGTAGCGCCAATGGCGAAGTTCTTGTCGATGTCGTAACCGACCTTGAACTTGTGACCACGGGAACCGGTGGTGCCGTTGGCGAAGTCGGAGTCGGTGAAGGCGCCGACCACGGCGTTGCGCTGCACGTCACGATAGTTGTAATCGAGGTTCAGGCCGAAGACTTTCGACTTGGCACCCAACAGCCACGCGGTGTCCTGATCGGTCACGGCGTCGTTGTTCTTCACGTACTGACCGTAGAACGACAATGGCATCGGCAGACCGCCGATGTCGACCTGGCTGAACCCTTCATACAGACGGAATTCGTTGTTGGCCGAGTTGCCGTTGACCGCCAGCGCACACGGTGTGGAAGTGCCGGTGCAGCGGCTGTCTTCGTCGTTCTGGTAGGCGTAGACACTGCCGCCCACAGTCACTTTCAGGTTGTCGGTGATGTTGAAGCGGCTACCCAACTGGCCAGCGGTCAGACGCAGGTCGTGACGGAATTGCACGCCATCGCCATCAACGTTGTCCTTGAGGTTGTAGTTACCCAGGCTGCCGAACAGTTCGGCGCTGCTGCCCAACGGGTATTTGTAAGTAACGGCCAGACCTTCCGGGTTGATGTCGCTGTCCCAGATCACGTCGCCCATGCTGACCCACGGCTGAAGCATCTTGCCGCCGATGATGTGCAGGTTCTTGATCTGATCCGGGTGGTAGTCGATGTAACCCAGGTCGAGCCAGATCTGCTTCTTGTCGAAGTAGTTGTCCTGATCCTGGTTTGTCGAACGGGCGTCGTCGCCGCCGCCGGTGGCGATACGGATGCCGGTGTCGACCTGCGGGTTGATCTCGGTGTAGGCACCCAGACGGGCACGAATACGCTGACGATCCTTGTCGCGGCCGCCGTTGTTCGGCTCGCCGTCGATCTTGATGGTTTCCTGACGAATACGCACGTCACCCTTGAACTGGGTCTTCGCGGCCCAAGCCAGTTTCTGGTCGAAAGCGCTTTGCTCGTTGCTCTTCTTCGCGACAGCCGCGACTTGTTCGTTGGTCTCTTGCTGCGCCTGCTGCGCGATTTGCTGGGCCTTCTGATCCTTGGCCAGTTCAGTTTGCAGTTCGATGTACTGCGCCTGGGAAATGGAACCGTTAGCCTTGAGCATGTCGAGCAGTTTGGCGTCGACTGCGGCACTGGCCGGAACACTCATGGCCAGCAACAGGCCGCCACACAGGGCCGCCGCAGTTTTCGTGGAAGCAAGACGCATAGCAATCTCCGAAGATGAGAGGGATGGCTGAACCATCCCGGGCACAACCGACGATCTGGACGTCGGAAAACAGTGTCCGGGTAGAACCCGGCGCTCTAAAAACAGGCGCCAGTATCGCGATGGTTTATGACAGAGCAGTGGCACAGTGATGGCAGGATGATGACGATATCGATTAACCCTGAACTATTGATCCAGAGCGCTGTCGGCCGATTGCGGGTGTGCAAAGCCGCGCAATCGGCGATACTCGCCGGGCGCTGAAGTCCTGTCGTGGAGAGCTCGTTGATGCCGTTGCAACGCCTGCAAAACCTGTCGCAAATCGCCTCGGCAAGCTGGGATGCGCTGGTGCCTGAAAGCCAGCCGTTTCTGCGCCACGCTTTTCTCAGTGCACTGGAGGACAGTGGTAGCGTTGGCCCCCACACTGGCTGGCAACCTGAGCATTTGCTGCACATCGAAGATGATCGACTGATCGCCGCGTTACCCAGTTATCGCAAGTGGCATTCCTACGGCGAGTACGTGTTCGATCACGGCTGGGCCGACGCCTGCGCCCGTGCCGGCATCGATTACTACCCCAAGCTTTTGACCGCTGTGCCGTTCAGTCCGGTGAGCGGCCCGCGCCTGTTGGCGGCCAATGTCGAAGACGGTTTCGAACTGCTCAAGAGCCTGCCCGGCTATCTGGAGATCGAAGGGCTTTCCAGCGCGCACATCAATTTCACCGACGCTTTCACTGATGCGGCGATGGCCGAACAACCGGGCTGGCTGCAACGCATCGGCTGTCAGTATCACTGGCAGAATCGCGGGTATCGTGACTTCCAGGATTTCCTCGACGTGCTCAGTTCGCGCAAGCGCAAACAGATGCGCAAGGAGCGCGAGCAGGTGGCGGGGCAGGGCTGTGAGTTTGAATGGCTGGAGGGGCGCGAGCTGGACGAGGCGCAGTGGGACTTTGTCTACGCCTGTTACGCCAACACCTACGCGGTGCGGCGCCAGACGCCGTATCTGACGCGGGAGTTTTTCAGTCTGCTGGCCGAGCGCATGCCCGAGGCAATCCGCGTAGTGCTGGCCAAACAGGGCTCACGGCCGGTGGCGATGGCGTTCAGTCTGGTCGGTGGCGACAGTTTCTACGGCCGCTATTGGGGATGTCTGGCGGAGTTTGATCGACTGCACTTCGAGACCTGTTTTTATCAGGGCATGGATTACGCGATTGCGCAGGGTTATCAGCGTTTCGATGCTGGCGCCCAGGGCGAGCACAAGCTGATTCGCGGGTTCGAACCGGTGATCACGCATTCGTGGCATTACCTGCTGCATCCGGGTCTGAAAGCAGCGGTGAAGGATTTCCTGCAACAGGAACGTGCCGGCATCCTTGCGTATGCCGAAGAAGCGAAAACAGCCTTGCCTTATCGCCAGACATAGATCCTTTGTAGGAGTGAGCCTGCTCGCGATAGCGATCTGTCAGAGCCATTGATGTTGACTGACACACCGCTATCGCGAGCAGGCTCACTCCTACCAGGGGATCTCAGGCACCCCTCAGGTTTCTTCTTTGCCCAACCACCGATAAATCCCACCACCGACCACCGCACCCATCAACGGGGCGACCCAGAACATCCACAACTGCGCAATCGCCCAGCCGCCGACCATCAGTGCCGGTCCCGTGCTTCGGGCCGGGTTGACCGAGGTGTTGGTGACCGGAATCGAGATCAGGTGGATCAACGTCAGGCCCAGGCCGATGGCGATTGGTGCCAGCCCCGGCGGTGCGCGTTTATCGGTGGCGCCGAGGATGATGATCACAAACACCGCGGTCATCACGAGCTCAGTGACAAACCCTGCCGCCATCGAGTACTTGCCCGGTGAATGCTCACCATAGCCGTTGGACGCCAGGCCGGCGGCGATATCGAAACCCTCTTTGCCGCTGGCGATGTGGGCGATCAGCGCCGCCGCGAGAATCGCGCCGAACACTTGGGCAATGATGTAAGCGGGCAACTCCTTGGCCGGAAACCGACCGCCAACGAACAGACCGACCGAGACGGCTGGGTTGAGATGACAGCCGCTGATGTGGCCGATGGCAAACGCCATGGTCAGCACCGTCAGACCAAACGCCAGGGCCACCCCCAGCACCCCGATTCCCAGCGGTGAAGACGCGGCGATCACCGCGCTGCCGCAACCACCCAATACCAACCAGAACGTACCCAACAACTCAGTGACTGAACGTTTGAACAGAGACATGAGAGGCGTCCTTGATAGCCCTGCTATCGAGACTGCATCGAGTTGTGCGTCCTTGCAGACTTACTACAGGTTCCGTTCCGGAACCTCGGCTGAGTACAGCAGGCTTAACGGATTTCCACCAGATGCAAAAAAAACCGCCAGTGCCCGTGGTTAAAGGGCTGTGGCGGTTTTATCCTGTGCCGATGGCACCTGTAGGAGTGAGCCTGCTCGCGATAGCGGTGTGTCAGCCGACATTAACGGGACTGACACACCGCTATCGCGAGCAGGCTCACTCCTACAGGGTTCTGTGGTGACTGGACGGGTCAGTCGATGCCGACAAACCCTCCGGTCTGATGCGCCCACAGCCGTGCATACAAGCCACGGTGAGCCAACAGTTCAGCATGGGTGCCGCTCTCGGCAATCTTCCCGTTCTCCAGCACCACCAGCCGATCCATGCGCGCGATGGTCGAGAGTCGGTGCGCAATCGCGATCACGGTTTTACCCTGCATCAGGGTTTCCAGGCTTTCCTGAATCGCCGATTCGACTTCCGAATCCAGTGCCGAGGTCGCTTCGTCCATGATCAAAATCGGCGCGTCCTTGAGCAGCACTCGCGCAATCGCAATGCGCTGGCGCTGGCCGCCGGACAGTTTCACCCCACGCTCACCGACATGCGCATCGAAGCCTGTGCGGCCCTCAGCGTCCGACAGCAGCGGAATGAACTCATCAGCGCGAGCCTTGTGCACCGCATCCCACAGCTCGGCATCAGTCGCGTCCGGTTTGCCGTACAACAAGTTGTCGCGGATCGAACGGTGCAGCAGCGAAGTGTCCTGGGTGATCATGCCGATCCGCGCGCGCAGGCTTTCTTGGCCGACCTCGGCAATGTTCTGGCCATCGATCAGAATCCGTCCGCCTTCGACGTCGTAGAGGCGCAGGAGCAAGTTGACCAAAGTCGATTTGCCGGCGCCGGACGGCCCGATCAAACCGATTTTCTCGCCCGGTTTGATGTTCAGATTGAGGTCGCCGATGATCCCGCGCTTCTTGCCGTAGTGAAAATCCACGTGCTCGAAACGCACTTCGCCGCGAGCCACCTCCAGCGGTTTGGCCTGCTCGTGATCGGTGACGCTGACCGGTTGCGAAATGGTGCGCAGACCGTCCTGGACCATGCCGATGTTTTCGAAAATGCCGGTGACCACCCACATGATCCAGCCGGACATGTTGACGATGCGAATCACCAGGCCAGTGGCCAAGGCGATCGCCCCGACAGTGATCAGCGACTGCGTCCACAACCACAGGGCCAACGCCGTGGTGCCGACGATCAACAAGCCGTTCATGGCGGTGATCACCACGTCCATGCTGGTGACGACGCGGCCGGCCATCTGCGCTTTGACAGTCTGTTCTTCGATGGCTTCCTTGGCGTAATGCTGTTCGAAATTGGTGTGGGCGAACAGCTTCAGCGTGGCGATGTTGGTGTAGCCATCGACGATGCGGCCCATCAGTTTCGAACGCGCGTCAGAAGCCTCCACCGAGCGATCTTTCACCCGCGGTACGAAGTAGTAGAGCGCGCCGATGTAGGCGAAGATCCACGTCAGCAGCGGGATCATCAGGCGCCAGTCGGCCTCGGCGAACAACACCAGCGAACTGATTGCGTAGATCACCACGTGCCACAGCGCATCCACCGCCTGCACCGCTGAGTCACGTAGCGAGTTGCCGGTCTGCATGATGCGTTGGGCGATGCGCCCGGCGAAATCGTTCTGGAAGAAATTCAGGCTCTGCTTGAGCACGTAGCTGTGGTTCTGCCAGCGGATCATGCTGGTCATGCCGGGGCTCAAGGTTTGATGCACCAGCAAGTCGTGCAGGCCGAAGAAGATCGGCCGCAGCACCAGGGCAACCACCAGCATCCACGTCAGTTCGAGGGCGTGGTCGCTGAAGAAATTCGGGTTGGGTGTGCCTTGGGCCAGGTCGATGATGCGGCTCAGGTAACTGAACAGCGCCACTTCGATCAGCGCGGCGAACAGGCCAACGACGAGCAGGGCGGCAAAACTTGGCCAGACCTGCTTGAGGTAATAGGTATAGAAGGGGAGAACGCGGTCCGGCGGAGACGCCGTCGGGGCTTCACGGAATATGTCGATCAGTTGTTCGAAACGGCGATAGAGCATCAGATAACCGCCCGGAGTACGGGCTCTCCTTTTATCGGTGTGAGCGGCGTGAGGTTGAATTCACGCCGCTCGATACGCCCTGTGCAGCTTAGTCGATGACTTTGGCCGACTTGATGATCACAGGGTCGACAGGCACGTTTTGCATGCCGCTTTTGGTGGTGGTTTGCGAGTTGACGATGATGTCGACCACGTCCATGCCCTTGACCACTTTGCCGAATACAGCGTAGCCGTCGCCTTGGTCGAGGAAGTCGTTGTCCTTGACGTTGATGAAGAACTGGCTGGTCGCCGAATCAGGTACGGAGGTGCGAGCCATGGACAAGGTGCCACGAACGTTAGCCAGACCGTTTTTGTGTTCGTTCTTGATCGGCGCCTTGGTTTCTTTTTGCTGCATCTGTTGAGTGAAACCGCCGCCCTGAACCATAAAGCCCGGGATCACACGGTGGAAAATGGTGTTGGTGTAGAAGCCGCTGTTGACGTAATCGAGAAAGTTCTTGGTACTGATCGGCGCCTTGACCGGGTCCAGTTCGATTTCGATCTGGCCGTTGGTGGTGTCCAGCAGCACGTGCGGTGCTTTGGCCGGCGTGGCAGCCATCAGGTTGGCGGCAAACAGCACAGTACCAGCGGCGAGGGCGAGTTTTTTCAGCATGGGTCAGTGATCCTGAGATTGAATATCGGCTGCGGCGAGAAACTCCAGCAGCGTTTGATTGAAGCGTTCGGGTTGATCGAGCGGAGTGGCGTGGCGCGAATCGGCGATTACCACCAGCCGCGCATTCGGCAGCAGTTTTACATAGGTTTCTTTCAGCGCAACCGGTGTGTAGTCACGGTCGGCGCTGATGACGAGCGTTGGACAGGTCACCCGGGAAAGTCGTTCCTGAACGCCCCAGCCAACAATCGCATCGAAGCTGGCGAGATAAGCACGTTTGTCGTTTTTTGCCCAGCGTTCGGCCATTTTCTGCCGCAGATCGGCTTGTTCGGGTTTCGGAAAAAGTTTGCCGCCCAGCGCTTTGCCAATGGCCGCGAGACTCAGCACGCGCATCAGGCTCCAGCGTTTGAACCACTGCCAGTAGTCATCGCGGCTGCGGATTTTGACTTCGGGCGCGCTGTTGACGATGGACAGGCTCTTGAGCATTTGCGGATGATCGACGCCGAACTGGAAGCCGATCATGCCGCCCATCGATAGCCCGACGTAATGCACCGGGCCAAGGTTCAAGTGCTCGATCAGCGCCAGCAGGTCGGCGCTGAAACCGGCAATGCTGTAGCGCTCGCGCGGTTTGTCCGAGCGCCCGTGGCCGCGAATATCGGGGACGACCACCCGAAAATGCGCGGCCAGAGCCGGGATCTGCATTTCCCAGTCCAGCGTGCTCGAACCGAGCCCGTGAACCAGCAGCAACGGCGTGCCGTGGCCATATTCCTCGTAGTGCAGGTTGCAACCATCGTGCTCGAAATACGCCATCGGTGAACTCCGTGTCAGGCTTGTTCAGGGGCGGCGAACGGGGCGTCCAGCGGCAAGGTGTCGAAGGTACGCAGCAGTTCGATGAGGATTTGCGTGGCCGGGCCCAGGGGTTTGTCCTTGTTCGAATACAGATAGAAGCTGGAATTGCGGTTGCCGCCCCTGTCCAACGGTAGCAGCTTGAGCGAACCATCTTTTAGTTCCCGCTCGATCATGTGCCGGGGCAGCCAGGCAAAACCGAGGCCGCTGCTGACGAATGTGGCCGCCGTGGCGAGGCTGCCGACGGTCCAGCGCTGCTCGGCGCCGAGCCAGCCGACGTCCCGCGGTTGCTGGCGGCCGGAGTCGCGAATCACCACTTGCATCTGGGTTTCCAGATCCTGAAAGCTCAGCTCGCGATTGAGCCGATGCAGCGGGTGATCGGGGTGGGCGACAGCGACAAACTCGACGTCGCTCAACTCCGCACCAAGGTAACCGGGAATGCTCAGGCCAGTGATGGCCAGATCGGCCACGCCTTCGAGCAGCACTTCCTCGACACCCGACAACACTTCCTCACGCAGACGCACGCGGCAGCCGCGACTCTGCGGCATGAACGCGGTCAATGCGCGGACGATGCGCGCGCTCGGGTAGGCCGCATCGACTACCAGCCGCACCTCGGCTTCCCAACCTTGTTCCATGTGATGGGCGAGGTCTTCCAGTTGACTGGCCTGTTTCACCAGTTGCCGCGAGCGACGTAGCAGCACGCCGCCGGCCTCGGTGAGCACGGCTTTACGCCCATCGATGCGCAGCAACGGCACGCCGAGCTGGTCCTGCATGCGGGCGACGGTGTAGCTCACCGACGATTGCGAACGGTGCAAGGCCTCGGCGGCCTGGGCGAATCCGCCGTGGTCGACCACGGCCTGCAATGTTCGCCATTGATCAAGGGTCACGCGGGGCGCTTTCATCAATAGCTCCTCTTGTCCTAAGCTGGCCGTCCCTCATGGAGACTGCCGAATGAAAAAATTCTGTTGTGTGCTGCTGGCGCTGCTACCGCTGACGGCTTTTGCGTACCCGATCGATGTGCAGAAAGAACTCAACGGCATGAAGATCGACTACGAGACCTTCGACACCGATAACGACATCGGCTCGATTCGGGTGGCCAACTACGGTGATGTCGACGCGACCTGCAAAGCGGTGTTCAGCAATGGCCCGGAAGCGCCGCGCACCCGCACAATCGATGTACCGGCCGGCAAACATAAAAACGCCACGGCCAAGTTCACCCGCGAGATCATCAAGCTGCGCATCAAACTGACCTGCGTCCCGAAATAACACCGATCCCTGTAGGAGTGAGCCTGCTCGCGATAGCGGAGTTTCAGTTAACACAGATGTAGCTGACACACCGCTATCGCGAGCAGGCTCACTCCTACAGGAGCATGGTTCAGCATCTAAACGAATTATTCGATGCTTTGCAGCAATTATTTGCGCTTTTTCATCGATTCAACTCTGTTTAACCTTCACTCCATCGACCTACAACATTCTCGGATGGAGGCTACACACCATGTCCCGCGTTCTGATCATCGAAAGCAGCGCCCGCCAGCAAGACTCGGTATCCCGTCAACTGACCCAGACCTTCATCAGTCAGTGGAAAGCTGCGCATCCCAACGATCAGATCACCGTACGTGACCTCGCCGCGAACCCGGTACCACACCTGGACAGCAACCTGCTGGGTGGCTGGATGAAGCCCGCCGAGCAGCGCAACGCCAACGAGCAATCGTCGCTGGACCGTTCCAACGAATTGACCGATGAGTTGCTCGCCGCCGACGTGCTGGTGATGGCCGCGCCGATGTACAACTTTGCGATCCCGAGCACCCTCAAGGCCTGGCTCGACCACGTGCTGCGTGCCGGTGTGACCTTCAAGTACACCGAAACCGGCCCGCAAGGCCTGCTCAGCGGCAAACGTGCCTACGTGCTCACCGCTCGTGGCGGCATCTACGCCGGCGGCCCGGCGGATCATCAGGAACCGTACCTGCGTCAGGTCATGGGTTTCATCGGCATCAACGACGTGACGTTCATTCACGCCGAGGGCATGAACCTCGGTGGCGACTTCCAGGAGAAAGGTCTGAATCAGGCCAACGCCAAGCTGTCCCAGGTCGCTTGATATGTTAATCGCCAGATAATCGCTGGATGGTCTAGTGACCTGGCGCAACCCCTTCAAGGCTCTACGCGCATCGAACCTCCCTTTGCACTTGTTGCTCCTGAGTGCTGTAGCCCGATTGAACGCATTAGCGAGATCGGGCTTTTTTTTGCCTGTGTTTTTTGAACGACGCAAAACTCCTTGTGGGAGCGAGCCTGCTCGCGAAAGCGGTGTATCAGACAAGTATTTGCCGTCTGACACTCTGCCTTCGCGAGCAGGCTCGCTCCCACAGGGGGATTTTGTGTTTCCGGCTATTCGCAGTGAGACCAGAAAACCGCTATCGTCGCCGCCATTCGATTTCGAGGCGAGCATGGGCTATCTACTTTTTGTCACGCTGATCCAAGCGTTTTCCTTCAGTCTGATCGGCGAATACCTGGCCGGTCATGTCGACAGTTACTTCGCGGTACTGGTGCGTGTGGTGCTGGCCGGGCTGGTGTTTATCCCGCTGACTCGCTGGCGCTCGGTCGAACCTTCGTTCATGCGCGGCATGCTAGTGATCGGCGCGTTGCAGTTCGGCGTGACTTACGTCTGTCTGTACTTGAGCTTCCGCGTGCTGACGGTGCCGGAGGTGTTGCTGTTCACCATTCTCACGCCGCTGCACGTGACGCTGATCGAAGATGCACTGAACCGCCGCTTCAATCCATGGGCGCTGATTGCGGCGCTGGTGGCGGTGGGCGGGGCGGCGGTGATTCGTTTCGACAGCATCAGCCCGGACTTCTTCATGGGCTTCCTGCTCCTGCAACTGGCCAACTTCACCTACGCGGCAGGGCAGGTGATGTACAAGCATCTGGTGGCGAAACACCCAGGCGATCTGCCGCATTACCGGCGTTTCGGCTTCTTCTACCTCGGCGCGCTGGCGGTGGTGCTGCCTGCATTCCTGATGTTCGGCAAAGCCAACTTCCTCCCGGAAGCACCGCTGCAGTGGGGCGTTTTGCTGTTCCTCGGTCTGGTCTCGACCGCGCTGGGCATGTATTGGTGGAACAAGGGCGCGTGCATGGTCAACGGCGGCACGCTGGCGGTGATGAATAACCTGCATGTGCCCGTGGGGTTGCTGCTGAATCTGCTGATCTGGAACCAGCATGAGGAACTTGGAAGATTGTTCCTCGGTGGCAGCGTCATCCTGGCAGCGGTCTGGATCAGCCGACTGGGCATTCGCCGCACCGCATGATCCGGTGTAGGAGCTGCCGAAGGCTGCGATCTTTTGATCTTTAAAGTCTAAAGATCGCAGCCTTCGGCAGCTCCTACAGGGGAATTGTGTTTTACAGGAGGTGTTTCTGCGGCTCGGGAATGCTGGCCGCGCCGAGCACCGCCGGCAGCAACCCGGAACGCAAATCCCCGCCACTCGGCTGCTGATACAGGCTCAACCCGAACTCCGGCAGCACCGCCAGCAGATAATCAAAAATATCCCCCTGAATCCGCTCGTAATCGGCCCACACCGTGGTGCGGGTGAAGCAGTAGATTTCCAGCGGAATGCCCTGCGCGGTGGTCTGCATCTGCCGGACCATGCAGGTCATGTTCGGCTGAATCTCCGGATGACTCTTCAGATACGCCAGTGCATACGCGCGAAACGTGCCGATATTGGTCATGCGTCGGCGATTGGCCGACATCGCCGCGACATTGCCCTGCGCCTCGTTCCACGCCTTGAGCTCGGCTTTCTTGCGGCTCATGTAATCGGTCAGCAAGTGCACCTGCGAGAGCTTTTCTTCTTCGTCATCACGAATGAAACGCACGCCGCTGGCATCGATGAACAGGCTGCGCTTGATCCGTCGTCCGCCTGATTGCTGCATGCCGCGCCAGTTCTTGAACGACTCGGACATCAGCCGCCAGGTCGGGATCGAGACGATGGTCTTGTCGAAGTTCTGCACCTTGACCGTGTGCAGGGTGATGTCGACCACGTCGCCATCGGCGCCGACCTGCGGCATCTCGATCCAGTCGCCGACGCGCAACATGTCGTTGCTGGTCAACTGCACGCTGGCAACGAACGACAGCAGCGTGTCCTTGTAGACCAACAGAATCACAGCCGACATCGCACCCAGACCGGACAGCAGCAACAGCGGCGAACGGTCGATCAGTGTGGCGACGATGATGATCGCACCGAATACGTACAGGACCATTTTTGCCAGTTGCACGTAGCCTTTGATCGAGCGCGTGCGGGCGTGCTCGGTGCGCGCATAAATGTCGAGCAGGGCATTGAGCAGGGCGCTGACCGACAGCAGCAGGAACAGAATGGTGAACGACAACGCGACGTTGCCGAGGAAAGTCATCGCGGTTTTGCTCAGTTCCGGCACCAGATGCAGGCCGAACTGAATCACCAGCGACGGCGTAATCTGCGCCAGACGCTGAAACACCTTGTTGTGGCGAAAGTCATTGATCCAGTGCAGCGACGGCTGGCGCCCGAGCATGCGGCTGGCGTGCAGGATCAGGTAACGGGCCACTCGTCCGAGCACCAGCGCGATTCCCAGCAGCAGCGTCAGGGCGAGGCCGGCCTGCAAAAGTGGATGCTGTTCGAGGGTGCCCCAGAGGTCCTGGGCGTTGAGCCAGAGCTGTTTGAAATCCATATGAGCAACGATTCTTCTATAAGACGCGATGGGTAATTAGAGCATTTAAGCCGCCGTGTATTACCGTTGGAGACAAATCGAGCAACAAAAAAGCCACTGATTGCGTCCGTTTGTATAAAGAAACTCGGCCTGAGCGCTCGAAACCGGTAACCTATGCAGCTGTTTTTTTGCATATCTTCGAGGTAGCACCCGTGTTTTCCCAATTCGCCCTGCACGAACGCCTGCTTAAAGCTGTGGCCGAGCTGAAATTTGTCGAGCCAACGCCTGTGCAAGCCGCGGCCATTCCGCTGGCGCTCCAAGGGCGTGATCTGCGGGTGACGGCGCAAACCGGTAGCGGCAAAACCGCCGCTTTCGTTCTGCCAATCCTCAATCGCCTGATCGGCCCGGCCAAGGTTCGCGTCAGCATCAAGACGCTGATCCTGCTGCCGACCCGCGAGCTGGTCCAGCAGACGCTGAAGGAAGTTGAACGTTTTTCGCAGTTCACTTTCATCAAGTCCGGTCTGATCACCGGCGGTGAAGACTTCAAGGTCCAGGCGGCGATGCTGCGCAAAGTGCCGGACATCCTCATCGGCACCCCGGGCCGGATGATCGAGCAACTCAACGCCGGCAACCTCGACCTCAAAGAAGTCGAAGTGCTGGTGCTCGACGAAGCCGACCGCATGCTCGACATGGGCTTCGCCGAAGACGTGCAGCGTCTGGTCGACGAATGCCCGAACCGTCAGCAGACCATGCTGTTCTCCGCCACCACCGGTGGTTCCGGCCTGCGCGACATGATCGGCAAGGTGCTGAACAACCCTGAGCACTTGCAGCTCAACGCGGTCAGCCAGCTGAACTCGACCACCCGTCAGCAAATCATCACCGCCGACCACAATCAGCACAAAGAGCAGATTGTGAACTGGCTGCTGGCCAACGAGACCTACCAGAAAGCGATCATCTTCACCAACACCCGCGCCATGGCCGACCGCATCTACGGCCGCCTTGTGGCTCAGGAATACAAAGCGTTCGTGCTGCACGGCGAGAAAGACCAGAAGGATCGCAAACTGGCGATCGACCGTCTGAAGCAGGGCGGCGTGAAGATCCTCGTGGCCACCGACGTCGCGGCCCGTGGTCTGGACGTTGATGGTCTGGACATGGTGATCAACTTCGACATGCCTCGCAGCGGCGACGAGTACGTGCACCGCATCGGTCGTACTGGCCGTGCCGGTAACGACGGCCTGGCGATCTCGCTGATCTGCCACGGCGACTGGAACCTGATGTCGAGCATCGAGCGCTACCTCAAGCAGAGCTTCGAGCGTCGCACCATCAAGGAAGTCAAAGGCGTCTATGGCGGTCCGAAGAAGGTCAAGGCCTCGGGCAAAGCCGTTGGCGTGAAGAAGAAAAAGACTGACGCCAAAGGCGACAAGAAGAAAACTGCCGCCAAGACGCCGACCAAGCGCAAGAGCGCCAACCGTCCGAAGCCGGACTCGTTGGTGAGCAGTGACGGCATGGCGCCGCTGAAACGCCGCAAGCCAGCAGAGCCTGCGGCTGAGTAAAGCGTTTCAGACGTGTAAAAAAAAACCGGACAGTGTCCGGTTTTTTTTCGTCCATCAGTTGCCGAGTTGGCCACTGGTGTCGGCGTCAAAGCGCCGCTTGGCTTGATCCGCTGCCGGTTTCAATGCGCCGAGCAGTGTTGCTTCGCTGTACAACCCGGTAACCGCCAATTCCTTGGGTGTCGGCTCGATCGGGATCAGCACGTCTTCACCGTCGGCATGCAGCCAGATCGCGACAACGTGCAGGGCCGAGACAAACAGCACGCGCAACTCAACGGTCTTGCCCTGAAGTTGCGGCGCTTGCTCTGCCAGTTTCAACGCTCCCACTGTCGCGGCGGCGTGATCGCCGTGGTTCAACGAGGCGAACTCGACGTGACCGCGCACTTCAGCCAATTGCGCATCGGCAATCGTCACGCCGTCGGCAAATACCAGGTAATGCCAGTCGCCGAGGCGAGCCTCCTTCAGGCCTTTGCCGTGGCTCAGGTCCTCCAGGTTCAACGAGTAGCCGCGATAGGCTTCGCTGAGACTGATTTTTGCAGGTGCCGTGTTGGCGAACTGGCGATTGGCGCCAAAGCCCTGGGTTTGCAGCGCGGCTTGCAGCGCCGGGCGCAAAGTCTGAACGCCGTTGGAAGGCGCCTTTGGATAAGTCAGTTGCATGATGTCGCCCTCCTAGTTTTTC
This sequence comes from Pseudomonas sp. MC6, assembly GCF_054790575.1. NCBI lineage: Bacteria > Pseudomonadati > Pseudomonadota > Gammaproteobacteria > Pseudomonadales > Pseudomonadaceae > Pseudomonas > Pseudomonas sp. MC6. The sequence goes on along the minus strand of NZ_CP186504.1, from coordinate 3,404,615 downwards.
ACGGTGAAGTAAGTGTGAGTCCAATTGCCGCCGCCGTTGTAGGCGCGGGGGAACGCGTTCAGCGCACGGGTCGAATAGCCGTAGATCGAGTCCGCGACCAACAGGTAATCGCCGTTGGTGCCGTAAATCGTCAGGAAATGCGCCCCACCGCCGTACCAGCCGCAGCGCAAGCCGACAGGACGGCCCATGCTGATCTGGTTCTGAATGGCCGACATCTGTAGCGAACCCTGATTCATGCCGTTGTAGCTGCGGGTGGTTTGCAGGGCCGAATCCAGATAGCCGTAAACGTTGCACGGCCCCGGCTGATTGCAGCAATTGCGATCGAGCTGGGTGCTGGCGACACCACACTGAGTCCAGTTGCCGGTGCCGTAATAGTTGCCGACCGAGGCGGAAACGGCGGCCCAGCACCAGTTGGTCTGGGTCTGTTTCTGCATGTTGAAGTTGAGGCTGCCGGCGGCGAGGGGGCTGATTTGTTCAGCGGCTTCGACTTCGGTGAGTTGCGGGTCGAGCAGGTGACCGGCCAGGCACCTTGGCAGTGATTCGCCGGTGAATTGTGTTGCTGCGGTGGTTAACATTCTTCAATCCTCCATGAGTGAAAACAAGCGTCCAGCTTGTGTGGATGTAGCAGTGTTGCCGAGCGATCGGTGCTTAACGGTTGCCATCTTCTGTGGCCGGTTCCGATCTCCTTGCTCGAGGTAACCCTAGTCAGGGATATGCATTAATGCAAATAAATAAATGCATTAATGCATTTTTAGTGGCAAAAGATCGCAGCCTTCGGCAGCTCTACAGGGTTTTGTGTAGGAGCTGCCGAAGGCTGCGATCTTTTGATCTTGCTGTTAGCCCTCGGTCTTCTTCTCGGCAGAATTCAGTTCTCTCAAGCGCTGATCAATCAACTGGCATTTATCCGGTAGATCCGCACTGGCCGTACCCAGATCCATCTTCTGCAATTCGGCATTGATCTCTTTGGCCTTTGCCGGATTCTGCTCGGTCAGCTTCGAGACTTCCTTGGCTAATTGTTCGCGTTTGGCGGTGGCTTCTTCCGGCGTGCAGGCCCAGACGGGCAGGGCGCAGGCGAGGGTGGCGGCGAGGGTAAGCTTGATCAGGGTTTTCATCGGGGCAGGCCTCAGTTCCGGTTAAGGCGGTTAACCGGTTGAGCGGCGAAACTGGCGAAAAGTTCACACTCTGTGGGAGCGAGCTTGCTCGCTCCCACAAAGGGCTTTCAGTTTCCGTGGCAGCAACTGGATTTTGTCGCTAACGCATAGCGATCATGATGCCGAACCCACTCCATGATCTCGTCCTCATTCCTGCCTTTGGGCGTGAGATCGAGGTAGTTGTAGGCGCCAACCAGCATGTCAAGACCGCGGGCATAGGTTGAGTAGGTGTGGAATATGTCGCCCTTTGCATCACGATAAAACACGCTCAGGCCGGGCATTTCTTCCTCGGCGCTGTCAGTCTTTTCGTAATTGTACGTAGCCTTTCCCGCCGCGACATCTTCAGCCCGTGCGCAAACTCCGAAGTCATAGTTGAAGTCGCAGCCTTCTGAAGACACCCAGTCAAACTTCCAGCCCATCCGCTGTTTAAATGCCTGAAACTCGTTGAACGGCGCATGAGACACAGCAACCACCGCAATATCGTGATGCGCCAGATGCAGGTTGGCGCCATCAATGTGGTCGCTGAGGAACGAGCAACCCTGGCAACCTTCCTCCCAATCCTTGGCAAACATGAAGTGGTAAACCACCAATTGGCTGTGTTTGCCGAACAGGTCGGCCAGCTTCAATTCGCCGTTGGGCCCCTGAAAGTGGTAGTCCTTGTCGACCTTCACCCAAGGCAAGGCGCGACGTTCAGCGCTGAGGCGATCGCGTTCCCTGGTGAAGGCTTTTTCGTGAGAGAGGTGTTGCTTACGGGCGGCGAGCCATTCTTCGCGCGATACCACCGGATGATTCTCAACGTTCATGATGATTTCTCCTGCGGGGTTGAAGGCGGCACTTTCAGACTAGTCGTTTAACCCAGCGGGAAATCGACAGACCGCCGGTCGGTCGGCTCGGGAAATGCGGCTGAACGGCTGAGAACGGCTCCGGTCACAACCTATGAACGCGCCATAAATCATGCGCACCGGAGGTTGTATCAGGATGACGACTTATAACTGGGATTTGATTGAACGCTTGCTGCACGAAGTGCAAAACAGCGCAGGCCACAGCTTTGCCCCACGGGCTTATGCCGAAGACTATGCGGCCGAGAAAGCCAGCGCCGGCGAGCCGATCGAGAACCTTGATCACCTGAAAACGCTGGCTTGCGACTATGAAAGGTTGTTGCTCCTGCGCGGCTATATCGCACCGCGCCCGGATGAGGAGGGCAGCACCGGAAACAATTTTGTCCTGACCCCGCGCGGCTCAAGCCTGCTGAGCCTGATCGACAGCAGTATTCCCGGCAATGATCACCCGCGTCAGGTGCTGGATGAACAGGACGATGCGCTGGCTGAGGCGACGTTTGATGAAGTGGCTTCAAAAGCCCAGATCGCCTGAGTTCACGCGGATCCCCCTGTAGGAGTGAGCCTGCTCGCGATTGCGTTCTTCCAGTCAACATTGATGTCACTGGAAGTCCGCTATCGCGAGCAGGCTCACTCCTACATTGGATTCGGGTATGTTCAGGTTTTTTGCGCGGCCTTGAGGCATTTGAGGTCGTTGAAGTCTTTACGCACACCCTCGATCTTCTTCAATAACCGCTGACGCTGTTGCGGCGTACTTTCGGCCATCAGGTCAACCGCCAGTGAACGTCCCTGCGCTTCAGTTTCGGCGAAGGCCTTGCGGTAATCCGCTGTCCATAAGCTCTCGCGATTGACCAGAAGCGTCTCGATTCTCTGTGGGAATTCGGGGCTTTTACGTTGCGCCACTGCTGCACTGAACTGCTTCTGCCAATGGGCGCGGTTGGCAATCCATTGGGTGTACTGATCGCCCAGCGCGGTCGACCACGCCATGACTCGCTGTTCCTGGGTGGCGCTCAAGGGGCCGAGCCAGTCATTCAAGCGTTTAACCATTCGTGCGCCACGCTCGGCAATTTGTTGATCAAGCGGTGGTTTCAGGTATTCCTGCTGACGCTTGCGCAGATCCTTGGCAAACGCGTCATTCATCTCGGCCACTTGCCTGTCATCCAGACCTTGCAACAACTCAATGGCCGAAGGCGTGATTTCCTTCGCTGTTTCGGCAATCGCCTGCTTGGCTTCCGTAGTGCGCGCCTGTAACGCAGCATCGGTGACCTGATTGGTTTCGACCATGCTCTGCAGGCGATCAAGCCAGTCCAGATAACCCGGCAATTGCGTGGTGCAATGCCAGCTCAGGTGGTCCTTGAGGCGTTCGTTGAACCAGTCTTTCTGCTCGCCGTTCATGTCCAGGTAATCACCGAGCGTCCACGGAATAATGACGTCGAGATTGCGATAGACGCCAGACCGACGCGACTGCAAGCGCCGAGGGCGAGGGTGAAAATCAGTAGTGCGGTGATGTGCGTGAACCAGCGAGACATGGGCGAATCCTTGCGTGAGCCTGGCTTCGAGGGACTGATTCCTATGTGAACGCAGAATGAACCCGGCAGTTCAGCCGATCAATAGAACGCGCGGGCAGCCTTGAGGGTGACGAGGCCGTCGCACTCGCTGTTGTGCCCGGAATAGGCTGAGCAATCGCTGCCGCTGAGGCTGGAGTTGCTGTAGATCAGGTCGAGGTCGACGCCCATGAACGGCCGGGATAATTTCACCGACCAGTCGGTAAAACTGCTGACATAACCACCGTCCACGGCGACGGGCGTGTTCAGTTGGTGGGTGGTGTATTTCATGCTGACGCCGATACCGAATGGCTGGTTGCCGCCAAGATCGGCAAACAAGGTGTTGTTCTGTTTATCCGGGTCGTTGCTGAAGGCCACGCCGAAACGACTGCCGAGCAAGGTCAGGCCACCGAACAGCTCCTGGCTGTCGAGGGTATCTACCTTGGGATAGCTGTAGTGGATCATCCCGACTTCGTAGCCAAGGGTCTGATCGAAAGGTTGTTTAAAACCGACGTAGGAATCGATCTCGAGATTCTTGCCCGGGGAGATGCCCATACTCGGCGCGTATTGGCCAACGTAGAGGCCACTGTCGTGGCTCAGGTCGAGGCCGCCGTGGAAGGAACCGATTGCCGCCGGCTTGACCAGGCCTTGAGCCATGCTGCGCGTGGGCGTGGTGCCGAGTTTGAGATCGAAGTCGCCCAGTTCACGCTGGAAAATCTGCGCGTGCGCGGTTGCACTGGCCAGAAGGCTTACGAGTAATAAACAGGGTGTTTTGCGCATGCGTCACTCCATGAACAGCGAGGGCAGGGCAGCGGGCCTGCTGAAACGCTTGATCTAGACGCGTGCAAGGATACCGGCGAATGATCGGCGTTGAAGGCCGTTCGTCGATTTACAAGGATTTTTGTTTAACAAGGGAGGGATGTTGCGCGGTGCCAGTCCAGGCGCTTCGAAGCTCAAAGCGCCTCTGGACGGGTGTAAAACCGGGTGTTACTTCTTGCCTAGGCTGATCTGCTTGGACGGGCCGAACGTCTGGCCACTGACGCCTTTGGCAATTTGCTGGATCTCGCCGCCAGACTTGAGGAACGCTGCGATCTGATCGTTGATCGATTCGCTGGTTTCAACGGCTGGAGCTGGCTTTGCTTTGCTGGTGGATGCTTTTACACGCATGGCGGCCATTAACCTGTAGAAAAGTAACTCGGCCAGGCATCGTACAGGAATAACTTGACAATTGCTTGGTAAATATCCCCCGGAATAACCCAGCACTGCACTGCATTATTCGCGATTGAATATGCGATATATCCGGCTAACCTGCTGTTTTAAATAAGAACATTCAGGTTTGGAGGCGTTGAAATATTCAACCGCGAGCGGTGGTACCTGCCTGACGAGCGGCACCTCAGCCCAGCCACGCACAAGGAAAATCAAGGCATTGCGCAGATTTACGACGCGTGCGGATCTGCCGCCCGACGGCCACGCCAAAAACGGGTAGAATGCCGCCCACGCAATGAGGGTTCTGGAAATGGCTTTAGTCGGGCGTTACAACAGTTTGCAAGTGGTTAAACACACTAACTTCGGTTTATATCTGGATGGCGGTGCCGACGGCGAGATTCTTTTGCCTAATCGTTATATCCCGAAAGATATTCCGACCGAAGATGAAGATTGGCTCAACGTATTTGTTTATCTGGACAGTGAAGACAAACTTCTCGCTACCACGGAAAAACCAAAAGTTCAGGTCGGCGAATTTGCCAGTCTGAAAGTCGTTGAAGTCAACAGCATCGGTGTGTTCCTCGATTGGGGGCTGCCGAAGGATCTGTTGCTGCCGTATTCCGAAGAAAAGCGCCAGATGACCGCCGGCGAATACTGCGTGGTGCATGTCTACCTCGACAAGCACACCCGCCGCATCACCGCAACTGCGCGTCTGGATCGCTACCTCGACAAGACCCCGGCCAACTACAGCCAGGGCCAGGAAGTTGATCTGCTGGTTGCCGAAGCCACCGACATGGGCTTCAAGGCGATCATCAACAACAAGCACTGGGGTTTGATTCACAAGAACGAAATCTTCAAGTTCATGCGCGCCGGCATGACCGAGAAGGGCTACATCAAGGAAATCCGTGCCGACGGCAAGATCGCCCTGAGCCTGCAACCGGTTGGTCAGGAAGCGGCCAGCAGCCTGAACTCGAAGATCCTCGCCAAGTTACGCGACAACAGCGGTACATTGCCGGTCAGCGACAAGAGCGATCCGGCGTTGATCAGCAGCCTGTTCGGCGTCAGCAAGGGCAACTTCAAGAAGGCGATCGGTTCGCTGTACAAGGAAGGCAAGATCGTCATTCACGCTGATCGCATTGAACTAACCTGAGCCTTGCGTGGCCCATCCTGCATGGGCACACATGAGGTCGGGTCGATGAAAAAAGCGCTGATTGGCTATGTTGCAACGCTGCTGACGTTTCTGCTGCTCGACGGCATCTGGCTCGGCCTGCTGATGGCACCGACCTACCGCGAGCTACTCGGTCCGCTGATGCTCGAAAAACCGCTGCTGGTTCCGGCAGCGGTTTTTTATTGCCTGTATGTTTTTGGCTGCGTGATATTTGTGGTGCTGCCGGCCGTGACGTGGCAATGGGCGGCGAAGCGGGGCGCGTTGTTAGGGCTGATAGCTTACGGCACGTATGACCTGACCAATTGGGCGACGTTGCGCGGGTGGTCGGTGCAGGTGACGCTGATGGATTGGGCGTGGGGGACGCTTGCCACTGCTGTGGCTTGTAGCGTTGGGTTTTTGTTGGCGAGGCGGTTTGGCAAGGTCTGATCCGAAATGCAGGTAAGCCATGCGGGCCTCTTCGCGAGCAGGGAACGCAATCCAAAGTGGGAGCGAGCCTGCTCGCGAATGGCGGCGCAGCCGACAGCCATTCACCACTGCCGCCACTGAAGCACTAAATGTCTTTTCCAGACGCCTTTTTTCCGCCCGACTGATTGATAATCCCCAGCACTATTTTCTGACCATTGGATGGCCTGCCATGTTGTGTGTGTTCGAGGTGTTGCGGTGAGTGTCGAGCGGCGCAATGCCGACAGTTTTGCCTTGCAGGTGATGATCGGCCTCTGCCTGATCTGGGGCGTGCAGCAAGTGATGATCAAATGGGCGGCGCCGGACATCGCGCCTGTCATGCAAGCGGCCGCGCGCTCGGGGATCTCTGCGTTACTGGTGGGGTTGCTGATCTGCTGGAAGGGCGGCTGGGATCAGGTCGGTACGACCTGGCGCGGCGGCTTGCTGGCCGGTGCGCTGTTCGGTCTGGAATTCCTTTTCATCGCTGAAGGTCTGCAACTGACCACCGCTGCGCACATGTCGGTGTTCCTCTACACCGCGCCGATTTTCACCGCTTTGGGGGTGCATTTCCTGTTAGCCAGTGAGCGCCTGCGACCTTTGCAATGGCTGGGCATTCTCCTTGCGTTTATCGGCATCGCGATTGCCTTCGCCGGGGGCGTGTCGTGGGACAACCTCGACCGGCGCATGCTGCTGGGTGATGCTTTTGGCGTACTGGCTGGCGCCTGTTGGGGCGCGACCACGGTGGTGGTGCGCGCCTCGCGGCTGTCGGAAGCACCGGTGACGCTGACCTTGTTCTATCAGTTGATCGTCGGCTTCCTCGGCCTGCTGCTGATCGCGCTGTTCAGCGGCCAGATCACTCACGTCAGCCTGACCCCCGTGGCAGTCGCCAGCGTGCTGTTCCAGGGACTGGTGGTGTCGTTCTTCAGTTACCTGATCTGGTTCTGGCTGCTGCGTCGTTATCTGGCGGCCAACCTTGCGGTGTTTTCGTTTATGACGCCGCTGTTCGGCGTGACCTTTGGCGTGTTGCTGCTCGACGAACAGTTGACGGTTAACTTCGTAGTCGGCGCCGTACTGGTGCTGCTCGGCATCACTTTTGTCAGCGCCGAGCAGTGGCTGCGTCGGCGTTTGCGCAAAGCGCTGGGTCAGCGTTAGTCGATTGCATCGCCAGGCCGCCGGCAATCAGCAAGCCGCTGCCGGCGATGATCAGCGCCGGCTGCAGGCCACCGCTGAAATGGCTGCTCAGCGCTGCCAATAGAGGGCCGCTGAGTTGGCCGACGGCGAAGCAGGCGGTAAGCATCCCGGCATTGCGCTGGGTGGCGTGCGGCGCCAGTTCCCGCGAGCGTTGCATGACCAGTTGCATGCAGGCGAGGAATGGCGTGCCGCAGAGGATCACCCCCAGTGCTAGGCCGATGCCGCTGCCGAGCAGGCAGGCGAATACGCCGGCCGCTTGAAGCCACAGCGTCGCCATCAACCAGTGCCGGGTGGTGGCGGGATCGTGACGCCGCAGGCTCACCAGCAACACGCCAAGCGCCGCAGCCAGACCAAAGCAAGGCCAGAACAGATCCGCCTGCCATTCCCCGTGAAACTGCGCATTGGCCATTTGCGAGAGGAAGGTCGCCGGAATGATGTAGCCGACGCCGTAAAGCGCATAAATCAAGGCCAGCCGTCCAATGCCCCGATTCGATGGACTGACTGGCGCTGCAACCACCGTCGCCGTTGCGACAGGCGTTGGCAGCAGTCGCCAGACCCCCAGCATCATCACCAGCGCAGCCGCGGCATAAATCAGCCACAACGTTGCGGACGTCTGATTCAGCAGATGTGAGACCAGCGCCAGCAACCCCGTCAGAAAAATCCCCAACCCCGGTCCGGCAAACACCAGTGCTCCCAATCTCGGACGACCTGCTGCTGCCGCCAACGGTTGACTCAACGAAGTGATCATCACCAGCACCCAGGCACTCGCCACCCCGTTGCCGAAGCGCAGCACCAAGTGCGACCAGAATCCATTGGCCCAGAACGACGCCAGCGTCAGCAGCACGCACAACCACAGTCCGCCATGCAGGCGCCGCTGAACCTGCTGCGGGCGATGGGCGAACATCGCATCCACCGCACCGAGCAAGTAGCCGAGGTAGTTGGCCGCCGCAATCAGACCGGCGGCCGTCAGGTCGATCTGCCCTTCGCTGAGCAGGTGTGGCATTTGCGGGGTGAGGGCGAAACGCCCGATGCCCATGGCCATCATCAGGGCAACGAAACAGGCGGATAAGCGAATCAAGGGCGACATGGTCGGAATTCCTTGGAAGGATCAATGACCGTCAGGCTAAGACTGATTGACTTTCTTTAAAATTGAATAATAGTGAGTAACTTGTTCTGTTCTGGAGAAAGGTTGTGGAGTTCAGCCAACTGCGGATTTTTCAGGCCGTGGCCGAAGAAGGGTCGATCACCCGCGCCGCCGAACGCCTGCACCGGGTGCCGTCGAACCTGTCGACGCGGCTCAAACAGCTTGAAGAACAACTCGGTGTCGAACTTTTCGTCCGTGAGCGTCAGCGTTTGCAGCTGTCGCCTGCGGGAAAAGTCCTGCTGGACTACACCGGCAAACTCTTCGCCCTGCGCGATCAGGCCATTGCGGCGGTCATGGGCGGCAAACCGGCCGGCGACTTCGCTCTGGGCACCATGTACAGCACGGCGGCGATCCATTTGCCGGCGCTGCTGGCGCAGTATCACAAGCAGTATCCGGCGGTGAATCTGCAGGTGCAGTCGGCGCCGAGCGGGGAGTTGCTGGAAGGTTTGCTCACCGGACGTCTGGATGCCGCGTTGGTCGATGGTCCGCTGGAACTGGCCGGGCTCGACGGCGTGCCGTTGTGCGAGGAGCGGTTGGTGCTGATCACGGAAATCGATCATCCGCCGGTACGCAGTGCCCGGGATGTCGAGGGGCGTTCAGTTTTCACTTTTAGGCGGGGTTGTTCCTACCGCATGCGTCTTGAAGCGTGGTTTTCGCACTACCACGCGACGATGGGTCGGGCGATGGAGATCGAGTCCTATCAGGGCATGCTCGCCTGCGTGATTGCCGGAAGTGGCGTGGCACTGATGTCGGAGTCGATGCTGGCCAGTCTGCCGGGGCGCGATAGCGTCGCCGCGCACCCGTTGGCCGAGCCATTCGTGGGTGCGACAACATGGCTCATGTGGCGCAAGGGCATGCTCGGCGCCAACCTCAACGCGTGGATTGAGGTGCAGCAGGCTGTCTATCCCGCGGCTCAGATAGAAAGCCGAGAAACAGCCTGAACCAATGGCGGCGAATTCTGTTCAATTCAGTAACAGATCATTGCGGATTTGGCCGAGCATTACGTAGGACTTCGGACTATTATCAGTGCGAAGCGGCCTCAGAATTCCGGCCGCTCAGCACCACCCTGAAGGGGGCATGACGATGAAAGAGAAAATTCAAAACTGGCTGCACGATTTGGGTGTTGCCCTCGGTTTGATCGAACCGCCTCTGCAACCTGTACCGATCCGCACCGATGACGAGCAGCGCCGCCGTCAACAACGGCGCCGGTAACGCCCCCGATCCGAGATCAAAGGATTCAAGATCAAGAGATCGCAGCCTTCGGCAACTCCTGCATAAAACAGTGTAGGAGCTGCCGCAGGCTGCGATCTTTTGCTTTCAGTGCCGCCCGATCTCGAGCAAAAACCGGCTCAAGTCATTCGCCGTCTTCGCGGTCTTGAGCATGCGGTCTTCCTCGGCGGTGAACGCCGTCAGCCCGAATTCATCTTCCAGATGAAAGATCAGATCCTCGATATCCGCTTTTTCCAAGCCCAATTGCACCAGGCTGGTGTTGTCGTTGAATTCGCGGGTTTCCAGCAGACGCCGGATATACCGGTGCACGGCGGCACGTACGGCAGCTCTTCTCATGGCAGATTTTTCTGATGGTTGTTGTGCTTGAGTGAAGCAGACCTCAGGCGTGGCCGCGCAACCACTGGTCAATCATCGAGCGCAAATGCTCCCCGGAAAAACTGCCAAAGTGCCCGCCATGCACCGTGCGGATCGGCAACGCCTGCAAACGCCGCAGACTGGCGGCGTAATCCTCAAGATTGGAGTGGTAGGCGTCTTCGATCAGCGGCCCGTCGTAGATGATGTCGCCGCTGAACAGCGTCTCAGTCGCCGCCTCATACAGGCTGATGCCGCCTGGCGAATGCCCCGGTGTGTGCAGCACTTGCAGCGTGCGATTGCCCAGATCGAGCACATCGCCGTCCTCGACAAATCCGGTGGCCGGCGCGGCTTTGACCCGGTATTCGGCGTAGCACAACGGGCAGTCCGGATGCGCTTCAAACATGTCGTCGCCGACGAAGGCGCGGCTCAAATCGTTTTCGCCATCCGGCGCTGCAAGGATGTCCGCTTCGGCGCGATGCACCAGCCGTTCAGCAAATTCATGATGCCCGGCGATGTGGTCGAAGTGACAATGACTGGCCACCGCCACCAATGGCCGCTCGGTGATCCAGGGCAACTGCTCGCGCAGGCTCACCAGCCCCGAACCGCTGTCCAGCAACAGGTCTTTGTCGCGCCCCTGAATGTGCCACAGGTTGCAGCGGTAGAACGGTCGAATATACGGTTCATGAATAAGCCGAATGCCATCGCTCAAACTCTGCACTTCAAACCAATGATCACGCGATACGATCTTCATCAGCCATTTTCTCCAGACGTAAAAAAACGGGTGTGGCAACCGACGCCACACCCGTCGAAGAAAGCATCAAGTTGTTACATCAGAGCTTAGATCGCACTCGCCACCGTCGCCGGGCGAGGGGAGAGCAGGCTGACCACCACAAAACTCACCAGACCCACGGCCAGGCTGTAGTAGATCGGCGTGTTCGCGTCCAGACCGTCCTTGAACATGAACAGCAGTGCGGTGGCGAAACCCAGGCCCATGCTGGCGATGGCGCCGGCAGTGGTCGCGCGTTTCCAGAAGATCGCACCCATCAGCGGGATCAGCATGCCGCCCACCAACAGGTTGTAAGCGAGAGTCAGCGCACTGATCACATCGTTCACCACCAGCGCGATACCCAGCACGACGATGCCGGTGAGCAGGGTGAACAGGCGGTTGATGCCCAGGCTCGACTGTTTGCCGCCACGCAGTTTCGGCAGCAGGTCTTCAGTCAACGTGGTCGCCGCAGCGAGCAGGCCGGCGCTGGCAGTGGACATCATCGCGGCGAGTGCCGCAGCGATCACCAGACCACGGATGCCGTCCGGAAGCGACAGTTTGACGATGGCGGCGAAGGCGTTGTTGACGTTGTCCAGATCCGGGATCAGCACATGCGCAGCCATGCCGATCAGCGCGCAGGCCAGGCCGTAGACGATGCAGTAGATGCCGGCGATGCTGCCGGCGTATTGCGCGACTTTCGCGGTTTTGACGGTGAACACCCGTTGCCAGATGTCCTGACCGATCAGGATGCCGAAGAAGTAGATCATGAAGTAAGTGATGATCGTGTCCCAGCCGATGGTGGTGAAGCTGAAGGCAGTCGCCGGCAGTTTCAGCACCAGTTCGTCCCAACCGCCCACGCGGTACAGGCAGATCGGCAACAGGATGAACATCAGGCCCACGGTCTTGATGATGAACTGGACGATGTCGGTAAGGGTCAGCGACCACATGCCGCCGATCGCCGAGTAGATCACCACGACGCCACCACCGACGAGTACCGAAACCCAGAATGGCAGGTCAAACAGTACTTGCAGGACGGTGCCAATCGCCAGGATCGAGGTCACGCCGATCATCAGTGCGTAGGCCAGCATGATTGCCGCGCTCGCCGAACGGGCCATCGGATTGTAGCGTTTTTCCAGGACCTGGGTAACGGTGTAGATCTTCAGTTTCAGCAGTGGTTTGGCGAGGAACAGGTTCAGCGCGACGATGCCGCAACCCAGTGCCGCGCACAGCCAGAAACCGGAAATGCCATGCACGTAGCCCAGACGCACGGTGCCGACGGTGGACGCGCCACCGAGTACGGTCGCGGCCATGGTGCCCATGTACAGGCTTGGGCCCAGGTTACGACCGGCGACGAGAAAGTCCTCGTTGGTCTTGGCCTTGCGCATGCCGAAGTAGCCGAGCAAGAGCATGCCGGCGGCGTAGATGAGGACGACGAATAAATCCAAAGCCATGATGGCGTGTCTCCGATTGTCTTTTTTATGTTGAGGCCAAAATCATTTTCCTTGTAGAAGTGAGCCTGCTCGCGATAGCGGTCTGTCAGTCACATCTTTATTGGATGTGCTGAAGTCATCGCGAGCAGGCTCACTCCTACAGGGATCGGCGTCAGGCGGCCTGGCGCAGTTCAGGTTTTCCCACGATTTGGCTGCGGGCATCCTTCGGGCCGAACACTTCGCGCGGTTCCGGGAACAGGCTCAGCAGCGTCAGATACACCACCGAAGCCAGGCCCAGGGTCACCGGCAAACTGATGTCGATGCCGCCGGCCATTTCACCCAGCGGGCCGACGAATTGCCCCGGCAAGTTCACGAAGCACAGGCCAACCGCCGCGCTCGGGACCCAGGCGCCCAGACCACGCCAGTTCCAGCCGTGGCTGAACCAGTAGCGTCCGCCCTGTTCGCCGCGCGTGAACACTTGCAGGTCATCCGGGCAATAGAAGCCACGACGCACCAACAGGCCGATGATCATGATCACCATCCATGGCGTGGTGCAGGTGATGATCAGCACGGCGAAGGTCGACACGCTCTGCACCAGGTTCGCCGCAAAGCGCCCGATGAAGATGAAGGCAATCGACAGCACGCCGATCAGCAGCGTCGCCTTGACCCGCGACAGCACGCGCGGAAACACGCTGGACATGTCCAGCCCGGTGCCATACAGCGAGGTGGTGCCGGTGGACATGCCGCCGATCACCGCAATCAGGCACACCGGCAGGAAGAACCAGCTCGGCGACACCGCCAGCAAACCGCCCACATAGTTGTTCGCCGCGATGTAGTCCGGCGCCTTGATCGCGACGATGGTCGCTGTGGTCAGGCCGAACAGGAACGGGATGAACGTGGCGATCTGCGACAGCACCACCGCCGCCATGATCCGTTGCTTGGAAGTTTCACGCGGGATGTAGCGCGACCAGTCGCCGAGGAACGCGCCGAAGGAAATCGGGTTGCTCATCGCCACCAGCGCGGCACCGATGAACGCCGCCCAGAAGCCCGGCTGGCCGAAGCTGACGGTGCCGGCGTAATGCGCGTCGAAAGGACCGGCGAAGGCGAAGATGCCCAGCAGGAATAACAGGCTGGCGCTCCACACCGCGATCTTGTTCACCCACAGCAAAAAGCGGAAGCCGTAGATGCACACGGCCAGCACCAGAATCGCGAACAGACCGTAGGGTCCAGGCCCAGAGTCAGGTCGGTTTCCGGCAGACCGATCAGGCGTTTCGCACCACCGATCAGCGCATCCCCCGAACTCCACACCGAGAGCGAGAAAAACGCGATAGCGGTCAACAGCGACAGGAACGAACCGACGATCCGCCCGTGCACGCCGAAGTGCGCACCGGACGACACGGCATTGTTGGTGCCGTTGAGCGGACCGAACAGGCCCATCGGTGCGAGGATCAGCGAGCCGAGCAGTACGCCCAGCACAATCGCCCAGACGCCGGCCTGAAAAGACAGGCCGAACAGCACCGGGAAACTGCCGAGCACGGCGGTGGCAAAGGTATTCGAACCGCCGAAGATCATCCGGAACAAATCCGTCGGGCCTGCGCTGCGTTCGTGGTCCGGGATCTGTTCGACCCCGTGGGTTTCAATCTGCGTAAGGCTTTGGTCGTTGTTGTTGTTATTCATGATCTGCTCCGATCATAAAGGCGCGCCTCATCGTGCGTGAGGCGTCACCTGTTTGGCTAAGGGGATGGCAGCCCTTCCGGCATTGCGGACAAATGTTCGTGGCAGGCCAGCCAATGGCCTTGTTGTTCTAGGCTCGACGCTTGTTTCCTGAAAACAATCGTCTCGCGCTCCTGGCTGAAGTGTTGCTCCCCTTGCATGCGCAGCTCGGTGGCCACGTCATGGATGAAAATCGCCACGTCACCCTGCAGGCTGACGAAGGCGTTGCTCGAGGTGCACGCAAGCACCTCGAAGCCATCCTCGGCGCGCCAGCTGTCCCACAAGGCCTGATAGGCATCGCGCGACAGCAATGGCTGTTCGAGGGTGTAGAAAACGAAACTTGCATCGGCGCTGAAGGCGCCGAAATAAGCCTCGCGATCATTACGGGCGAAGGCGGACACCAGATCGGCGGCCGCTTGCAAAACCTGATCACGTTCGTTCATGACCCGATCCTCAGCGATGGACCACGCCAGGCAGTACGCAGAGCATTTCGTACAGCAGGTTGGCGGCCAGCAGCGAGGTGTTGCCGGTGGTGTCATAAGCGGGCGAGACTTCTACCAGATCGCAACCGATCAGGTCGAGGCCTTGGCAGCCACGGACGATTTCAATCGCCTGAATGGTCGTCAGACCACCGATTTCCGGGGTGCCGGTGCCCGGTGCCCAGGCCGGGTCGATGCCGTCGATGTCGAAGCTCAGATACACCGGACCACCGCCGACTTTCTCGCGCACTTCGGCCATCAGCGGCGCCAGCGACTTGTGCCAGCACTCTTCAGCCTGAACCACGCGGAAACCCTGATCGCGGCTCCAGTTGAAGTCATCAGCGGTGTAACCCTGAGCGCGCAGACCGATCTGTACGACGCGGTCGCAGTCCAGCAGACCTTCTTCGACGGCGCGACGGAAGGTGGTGCCGTGGGCGATCTTCTCGCCAAACATGTGATCGTTTACGTCAGCGTGGGCATCGATGTGCACCAGACCGACCTTGCCGTGCTTCTTGTGAATCGCCCGCAGGATCGGCAGGGTGATGGTGTGGTCACCACCCAGGGTCATCGGGATCACGTTGTGCTCGAGGATGTTGTCGTAGGCTTCTTCGATGATGCGCACGGCGTCGAGCAGATTGAAGGTGTTGATCGCCACGTCACCGATGTCGGCGACCGACAGCGAGTCGAACGGCGCAGCGCCGGTAGCCATGTTGTACGGGCGGATCATGACTGATTCGGTGCGGATGTCGCGTGGCCCGAAGCGGGTACCGGGGCGCAGGGAAGTACCGATGTCCAGTGGCACGCCAACAAAGGCAGCGTCCAGGCCGGCAGCGGTCGGTACATGGGGGAGTCGGAGCATGGTGGCGATGCCGCCGAAGCGCGGCATTTCGTTGCCGCCCAGTGGTTGGTGAAGAATCTTGTCCACGGGTAAGGCCTCATCGTCTTTGTTTTATTTATGTCGGCGCGCCGTTGAGCACAGGTTCGGGCGCCGCTGTGGGGCCGATGATGCGAAATGTAGTGAGGGGAAAGAATCGCTACGGGCAAAAACTTAGTTCAGATTTTTCTAAACTAATGGGCGAGGGGCGATTAGACTTTGTCGGGTTCGGGTCGTGTGATCGACAGGGAATCGTTGCCCTCACCCCAGCCCTCTCCCAGAGGTAGAGGGGGCCGACCGAGTTGTTGGCGGAATCTGCATCGACCTGAAAAATCAAGTCGAACTCAGGATTTGAAAGCCATAGAGATCAGCCCCCTCTCCCTCACGCCCAGAGGTAGAGGGGGCCGACCGAGTTGTTGGCGGAATCTGCATCGACCTGGAAAATCGAGTCGAACTCAGGATTTGAAAGCCATGGAGATCAGCTCCCTCTCCCTCGGGGAGAGGGCTGGGGTGAGGGGCTTTTCCCACAGACACACAGTTGCAAAGCCCGGAGCAGACATGGCCAACGCTTTACCCGACCTGAAACTGTTGCGCATCTTCGTCAGCGTCGTGCGTCATCAGGGTTTCGCCAACGCCCAACAGGAACTCAACCTGTCGACCTCGGCGATCAGCACCTACATGAGCCAGCTCGAAGCCGCGCTCGGCCTGGTGCTGTGTCATCGCGGGCGCGGCGGGTTCAGCCTGACCAGCAAGGGTGAACTGTTCCATCAGGAAACCCTGCGCCTGCTCGCCGAGCTCGAAGGTTTCGAGCAATACGCCGCCGCGCTCAAGGGCGAACTGCGTGGCACGCTCAACCTCGGCGTGATCGACTCCACCGTCAGTGACAAGGCCTTGCCGTTCGCCGAAGCCATCGGCGCCTACAGCCAGGAACACCCGGCGGTGCATTTGCATTTGTCGGTAATGAGCCCATATGAACTGCAACTCGGCGTGCAGGACAACCGCCTCGATCTGGCCATCGGTGCGTTTTCCACGCGCATGAGCGGTCTGATCTACATGCCGCTGTACCGCGAGCAGCATTGGCTGTACTGCAGCAGCCGCCATCCGTTGTTCAACGAACGGCGTATTCCCGAACAAGTCATCACCCAGCAACGCATGGTCGGACGTGGTTACTGGAGTCAGGCCGAACTGGCGCGACACGGCTTCAAACACAGCGCGGCGACGGTGGAAAGTATGGAGGCGCAGCTGATTCTGGTGCTGTCCGGCGCCTACATTGGTTACTTGCCAGAACACTACGCTCAGGCCTGGGCCGACAAGGGTGACCTGCGCGTGCTGCTGCCGGCGACCTTCGGTTATCAGGCGCCGTTTTCGATGATCATGCGTCGCGGCCGTAGCCGCGAACCGCTGATCCAGACCTTCCGTGATCTGCTCAAAGCACAGCTCAATCAGGCTTAAGACCGATGTCCAGAATTCAATGCCCGCGCTGCCTGCGCCCCCAAACCCATTGCCTGTGCCCGTTGATCCCGAGCCTCGACAGCCGCACGCGGGTATTGCTGTTGCAGCATCCGAGCGAGGTCAATCATGCGTTGAATACCGCGCGGTTGGCGGCTCTGGGGTTGAGCAATGCCGAGTTGATTGTTGGCGAAGTGTTCGAGGATTTGCCGGCGCTGCTGAACCGTCCGGGCTATCGGGCGCGGTTGTTGTTTCCCGCTGATGATGCGCAGCCGATGCAGGCTTACGGCGAGTCCGATGGACCCCTGTTGCTGGTCGTTCCGGATGGCACGTGGCGCAAGGCGCGCAAGATGTTGCACCTCAATCCGCTGCTGGCGGCGTTGCCAAGGGTGACGCTGGCCGAAGGTGGGGTGTCGCGCTATCGCTTGCGCAAAGCACCGGGGCCGGGGGCGTTGTCGACCATCGAGGCGATTGTGCAGGCGTTGCAGACGCTGGAAGCACCGACGTCATTCGAGCCGTTGCTCAAGCCGTTCGAGGCCTTGATCGAGGGGCAGATTGCGGCGATGGGGGAGGAGACGTTTCAGCGTAATCATGGCGATAGATAAGTTTTGTTTGGACTGGCGCCATCGCGAGCAGGCTCACTCCTACAGGGGAATGCATTCCAAAGGTAGGAGTGAGCCTGCTCGCGATAGCAATTGTTCAGTCAACACAGGTTATGGCGAAATTTACCGTTCGCGCATCGCCTCGGTCCGCGCTTTCAGTACCGGTTTGAGCAGGTAATCCAGAACACTTTTCTCCCCGGTAATAATGTCCACCGTCGCCACCATCCCCGGAATAATCAGCAGCGGTTTCACATCCCCGCCCAAGTGGTTTTTATCGGTACGCACCTGAATCAGATAGAAGCTGTTGCCCTTGTCATCGGTGATCGTGTCGGCACCGATCAACTCAAGCTTGGCGCTCAGCCCACCGTAAATCGTGTAGTCGTAGGCACTGAACTTGACCATGGCTTTCTGGCCCGGATGCAGGAACGCGACGTCCTGCGGCCGCACTTTGGCCTCGATCAACAGGTTGTCTTCCAGCGGTACGATTTCAACCATGTCGCTGCCCGGTTGAACCACGCCGCCGATGGTGTTGACCTTCAATTGCTTGATCACCCCATGCACCGGTGAGGTCACCGTTGTGCGGGTGACGCGGTCGTCAATGGCGATGCTGGTGGCGGTGATTTTCGACAGGTCGGTGCGTTTCTCATTCAGCTCTTTGGCAGCTTCGGAGCGGAAGGTTTGTTCCGACTCGTCGATCTTGCTGCGGATCTCGGCAATTGCCGATTCGGCGCGGGGGATAGCCAGCGTTGTCGCGTTCAATGAGCCGCGGATTTCTACGGCGCTGCGTTTGAGTCGGAGGATTTCCACCGGTGATACCGCACCGGTTTTCACCAGCGGCTCGGACATGTTCATTTCTTGCTGCAGCAACGCCAGACTTGAGCTGAACTGACCCTGCTTGGAGCGAAACTCGGCGAGTTCCTGAGTCTTCTGCCGCAGTTGTTCGCTGAGCGTGCGCTGCTCGCTGGCCAGCCGTCGCTGACGTTGTTCGTACAGCGAGCGCTCGTCTTCGGCGACTTGCGGGGCTTTGGCGATGACTTCATCGGAGAGCTTGAACGGCCGGCCCTCGGCCTCCGCCGACAGCCGTTCGACCTGCGCGGTCAACGCATAGCGATCGGCCTCGCTCTCGCCCTTGTTCGAGCGAAAGCGTGTGTCATCCAGACGCAGTAAGGTGTCGCCCTTGTTCACCATCTGCCCTTCACGAAAGAAAATCTCGGTGACGATGCCGCCCTCAAGGTTCTGGATCACCTGAATCTTGCTCGAAGGAATCGCCTTGCCTTCGCCCATGGTCACTTCTTCGAGCACAGCGAACTTGGCCCAGACCACCGCGCTGATCAGCAGCGCCGCCGCCAGCCACACGGTGATCCGCGACCAGCGCGGCGAATCCTGCAAGGATGCGCCGGCGGTTTCCGGCATGAACTCGGCTTCGGCGCTTTTGCCGAAACTGTCGAAGTAGCCGCGATCTTTGCTATCGGTGGAAGCAGACATGGGGCAACTCCTAGACTGCCGCCGAGCCAACACGGCCCTTGCGCAGTGCATCGATGACCGCTTCTTTCGGACCGTCGGCGACGACCCGGCCGTTGTCCAGCACCAGCAAGCGGTCCACCAGACTCAGCATTGAAGTGCGGTGGGTGACCAGCAGCAGTGTCTTGCCTTGCACCCAGCCGTGCAGCTTCTGCCGCAGTTGGTCTTCGCTGCTGTTGTCCATGGCACTGGTGGGTTCGTCGAGCAGCATGATCGGTGGATCGAGCAACAAGGATCGCGCCAGCAACACGGCCTGACGTTGGCCGCCGGAGAGCAATTGCCCGCGCTCGCCCACCGGACGATCGAAGCCTTGCGGGTGCTGGCGAGCGAGTTCGGTAACGCCGGTCAGTTCGGCCACTTCGAGCATGCGTGAATCGCTGATGTAGCGTGCGCCAAGGGTGAGGTTGTCGCGCAAACTGCCGGCCAGCAGCGGCAGATCGTGGGCGACGTAACCGATCTGTTGGCGCAGGTCGGCGACGTCGAGTTGGCGCAGGTCGAGGCCGTCGAGCAATAGCTGGCCTTCCTCGGGTTCATAAAAGC
Organism: Pseudomonas sp. MC6; assembly: GCF_054790575.1. Classification (NCBI taxonomy): domain Bacteria; kingdom Pseudomonadati; phylum Pseudomonadota; class Gammaproteobacteria; order Pseudomonadales; family Pseudomonadaceae; genus Pseudomonas; species Pseudomonas sp. MC6. The sequence goes on along the minus strand of NZ_CP186504.1, from coordinate 3,384,979 downwards.
CCATGACCAATCGCGCTAACGTGCTTTTGCCCGACCCGCTGCGACCGATGATGCCGACCCGCTCACCGGGTTTCAGGCTGAAGCTGACATTGCTCAGCGCCGGCGCATTCTGGCCGTTGTAATGAAAGGTCACGCCGCTGACGTCCAGCGCGCCTTGCAGTTGCGTGCGTTCCAGCGGCCGTTGTTTGCCGTCGCGTTCCTGCGGCAGAGCCATCAGCGCATCGGTGCTTTTCATGGTCAGTTGCGCTTGCTGATAGCGGGTGATCAGCCCGGCAATCTGCCCCAGCGGCGCGAGCACGCGGCTGCCGAGCATATAACTGGCGACCAGCGCACCGACGCTGAGGTTGCCGGCGATGATGCTGTAAACCCCGGCGACAATCGTCGCCATACCCGAGAACTGCTGAATGAACAGGGTGCCGTTGGTGGCCAGCGCCGAGAGATTGCGTGCGTGGCTGTCGAGGCGGGTGAGGGCGCCGTGAGTGCTTTCCCATTTGTGCTGGCGCTCGCTTTCGGCGCTGCAGGCCTTGAGGGTTTCCAGGCCGCCGAGGGTTTCGATCAACACCGCCTGGCGTTCGGCACCGAGGCTCAGGCTCTTTTGCACGGTGTCACGCAGGCGCACCTGAATGATCATTGCGAAGATGATGGTGATCGGAAACGCCAGCAGCGGAATCACCACCAGCCAGCCGCCGAGCAGGCCGATCACCACCAGCATCAGCACCACGAAGGGCAGGTCGATCAGGCTGGTCAACGTCACCGCCGTGAGAAATTCACGCAGGCCCTGAAAGTCATGAATGCTCTGCGCGAAACCGCCGATGGTCGCCGGCCGTGCCTTCATCGACATACCGGTGATGCGCTCGAACAAAGTCGCGGAAAGGATCACATCGGTTTTCTTGCCGGCGGTGTCGAGCAGGTGCGCGCGCACCACCCGCAGCACCAATTCAAATCCGGTGCCGATCAGCAAACCGATCGACAACACCCACAGGGTCGAGGTGGCCTGATTCGGCACCACGCGGTCGTAGGTCTGCATGACGAACAGCGGCACCATCAGGCCTAACAGGTTGATCAGGAAACTGGCGAGAATCGCATCGCTATACAACCATTTCGACAGCTTCAGGGTGTCGCGAAACCACGCATGCACCCGTGGCACCAGCGGTGATCGCAGGTCTTCGAGTTCATGGCGCGGACGGGCGAACAAGGCCTGGCCGCTGTAGTGTTCAGTGAGTTCGTCGCGGCTGATCCATTGCTCGCCGCCATCGGCTTCGCTGGGCAGGATCAGTGCTTTGTCGTCGTCGCCGAAGCGCCGTAAAACAGCAGTGCGACCGTCGTTGAGCAGCAGCAGAATCGGCAGGTTGAGTGGCGAGATGTCTTTCAGCTCTCGGCGCAGAATACGCGCCTGCAACCCGGCCCGGGCCGCTGCGCGCGGCAGCAGGTCGAGGCTCAGGCGTTGTTTGTTCAGCGGCAGCCCGGCGCTCAGGCTGGCGCGACTGACCGTCGCGCCATGCAGTTTGCAGAGGATCAACAGACCGTCGAGTAACGGATCATCGAAGCTCAGCCGCGGATCGATCCCGGTGTGGCCGGGTTCCATGCTGGTCATATTGATCGCTCCCCTGTTACCGCTTCATTGATCGTTCCCACGCGGAGCGTGTGAACGATCAGGGCAAAGCTAACTCCTGCGTTGGTTACTTCAGCTCGGGCAGGCGCGCTTCGTTTTTCACTTCGGTCGCAGCGATCGCATCGGCTGGCAGCACCACCCGCTGTTTGCTCAGCAATTGGCCCATGTTTGCCAGCACGCGGTACATCGAATATTCCTCGGTGTAGCGGATTTCGGTGTAGCGACGGTTGGCGTTGTAGAGCTCGTTTTCACTGTCGAGCAAGTCGAGCAGGGTGCGTTGGCCGAGGCCGAACTGATCCTGATACGCGGCGCGTACGCGTTTGGTGGTTTCGGCATATTCGCGGGCGGTCGGGGTTTGTTTCTTCGCGTTGACCATAGCGTTCCAGGCCAGACGAATGTTCTCGTTGAGCTGACGCAGGGCGTTGTTACGGATGTCCATCGCCTGGTTGATCTGGTGCGCATCGGAGGCCAGGCGCGCCTTGTCGCTGCCGCCTCGGAACAGGTTGTAGTTCATCACCACACCCACGCGCCATTCGTTGTCGTGGCCTTCATCGCCCTGCACGTTGTTGTTCGCGCCGACGGCCGCTTCCGCGTCGAAGCGTGGATAGAACGGCGACTTGGCGACTTCGTACTGGCTCTCGGCCGATTGCACGTCAGCCTGGGCGGACTTCAGGTACGGGTTGTTGTCGACCATGCTCTGCTGGGCTTCACGCAATTCGGTTGGCAGTTCGCCGCGGGTCGAGGCCGGGGTTTCCAGCTCATCGGGCATGCGCCCGACCACGCTGTAGAAGTTGGCTTCGGCGTCAGACAGATCGACTTCAGCAGTGTCGAGGTTGTTCTGCGCCAGCGCTTTACGGGCGACCGATTGATCGGAGTCGGCGGTGCTGCCAACACCGCGTTCGGTGCGCAAACCGATCTGATCGTTGACGCGCAAGTGTGCCTGCAAGTTGTTGCGGGCAAGGGTCACCAGTTCGCGACGCTTGAGCACTTCGAGGTAGACCTCGATGGTGCGCAAGGCCAGATCCTGGGCGGTGCCTTGCGCGTAGTAAGCGCGCGAATTGGACACGCCTTTGGTGCGCTCGACTTCGTTGGCGGTATTGAAGCCATCGAACAGCATCTGCCGCAGGCGCAGCTCGGACTGCGTGTAATTGAGAATTTCGGTGTGGTGATTACCGAAGGCCCGGGTGTTGGTGTTGTCGCTGTAGCCACGGCCATACGCGGCGTTCAAATCGACGGACGGATAGAAGCCGCCCTTGGCGACTTTGACTTGTTCATCAGCCGACAGGCGAGCGTCCACCCGCGAGGCCAGTTCTGGGTGAGTGGCGATGGTGCTTTGAATGGCTTCGGTGAGGTTCATGGCCTGGGCTTGGGAAGTGCAAGCCATGGCCAGCAAAACCGCGCTGCAGAGGGGGGTTAGAACGCGCATGGGTGCATCTCCCTGAGTCCTGATGGTGTGTTACTGTCGCCAAATATTTGACGATATTTTTAGGTGTAAGCGTTTCACTCTTGTAACAACAGAGCTAAGAACATCCTGAAGCGTAGCTAAGAAAAAATTTTCATAAGGCTTATGCCGAAAAAAACTTATGCGCTTTGTAAAAACCGGCACATTGTTCAGCATGAAAGCCTTTGTTTTATGCGCTTTAGGGAGCGCAGGAAGGCTTGAGGAAAGTTCCACTCACTTTGCGACATACGGCGAAGTAATGCTGAAGGGGAGGGACGCGTAGCGGTTGATGAGCGACATTTTTTTGTCACTCAAGTGATTCACCACCGTTACGTAGCGTTAGTGGGCGTATGGCTTTGATCAGGATGCGGAAGTGCTTGATAGCACTGATGTTTCCGAGTAAAGCCGCCTGCGAAACGAACTGTTGAAGGTGCGAGCGTTGCCTCCAACAACCCGATTGAGCCATGGGCTGCTTCGCTTACCAGTGCCGACGGTGGTCGGCAGCGGAGGATTTCACATGGCAACGCTCATCGGTACAGTCACTAAAGTCATTGGCCAGGTTTTCGCCCAGTCAGCCGACGGCACTAAGCGCGCACTGGTTGAGGGGGATCACCTGTTTGCCGGCGATCAACTGATCGCCGGCGCAGAAGGCGCCGTCGCCGTTCATCTGCAAAATGGCCAGGAACTGACCCTCGGACGCGGCAGCAGCATGACCATGACCGGTGAACTGCTGGCGGGTCAGGCGGCGCATGTAAATGCCGCTGAGGCAGTGACCCCGAGCGACGCGCAATTGACCGACGTTGAGCAGATCCAGAAAGCCATCGCCGCCGGTGATGACCCAACTAAAAATGCTGAAGCTACTGCCGCCGGCCCGAATGCACCCGGTGGTGCGCCGGGTGAGTTGGGTGGTGGGCATAGTTTCGTCTTGCTGACGGAGGTCGGCGGCCGGGTCGACCCGATCATCGGTTTCCCCACCGCCGGGTTCGGCGGTATTCCCGAATTCCCTGAAGAACGCCACAACGCGGTGATCGACAACGGTGATGACACCCCGGCTGTCGTGGTGCCGCCACCGGTCAACAATCCGGTGACCCTCACAGGCCTGAACGTGGCTGGTGGCGAACTCAATCTCAATGAAGCCAATCTGCCTGCCGGCTCGGCGGCCAATCCTGGCGCACTCACGCAAAGCGGCAGCTTTACCGTGTCGGCGCCGGACGGTCTGACCAGCCTGAGCATCGGTGGCATCAACGTCATCGTTGGTGGCGTGCCGATCGGCTTTCCGCAATCGATCACCTCGCAACTGGGCAACACACTGACCATCACCGGTTACAACCCGGCGACTGGCGTTGTCAGCTACAGCTACACCCTCAACGGCAACGAAAGCCACGCGGCCGGTGACGGCGCGAACAATCTCAGCGAACAGTTCACGGTGATTGCCGGCGACAGCAATGGCGACACCGCGACCGGCACGCTCGACGTCAACATCACCGACGATGTGCCAAAAGCCTTTGATGACAACAATGGCACGGCGTCTGAAACGCAGCTGACACTCACTGGCAACGTGTTGACCAATGACGTGCAAGGTGCTGATCGCGTGCCAACCGGCCCGGTCACTGCCGGTACTTTTACCGGTACTTACGGCACCTTGGTGCTGAATGCCAACGGCACATACACCTACACGCTGAACACCAACGACGCCGACTTCAAAAATCTGCACGGTGGCGGTAACGGCACGGAAACCTTCGCCTACACCATCACCGATTCGGACGGTGATACCAGCACGGCGAATCTGGTGCTGCAGATCCACAACAACGACGATCCAGTGGTCATCAATGGCCTGAACGTCGAAGGCGGCGAGCTGACGGTCTACGAGAAAAACCTCAGCGACGGCAGCACACCGGATGCTACCGCGCTGACCCAGAGCGGCACGTTCACCATCACTGCACTCGATGGTGTAACGACGCTCACTGTCGGTGGCATCGCCGTCGTCACCAACGGCGTGGCCGCAGGATTCCCGCAATCAATCACCACACCCTTGGGCAGCACGCTGACCATCACCGGTTTCAACGCTACCACCGGCGTGGTCAGCTACAGCTACACCCTGGTCGACAATGAAGCGCATCCAACCGCCAACGGTGCGAACAATCTGCCTGAGCAATTCGCCGTCACCGTGGTCGATGACAACGGCAGCACTGCCAACGGCACGCTCGACGTGAACATCACCGACGACGTGCCGAAAGCCTTTGATGACAGCAATGGCACGGCGTCTGAAACGCAACTGACACTGACCGGCAACGTGCTGACCAACGATGTGCAGGGCGCCGACCGCGTGGTGACCAACGAAAGTGCCGGGCCGATCACCGCCGGTACATTCACCGGGACTTACGGCACCCTGGTGCTCAACGCCAATGGCACGTACACCTACACGCTGAACACCAACGACGCCGACTTCAAAAACCTCCATGGAGGCGGCAACGGCACGGAAACTTTCGCCTACACCATCACCGATTCAGACGGCGATACCAGCACTGCCAACCTCGTGCTGCAGATCCACAACAACGACGATCCGGTGATCATCAACGGCCTCGACGTGAATGGCGGCGAACTCACCGTCTACGAGAAAAATCTCCCTGAAGGCAGCGCGCCGGATTCCACCGCGCTGACTCAGAGCGGCACGTTTACCATCACCGCACTCGATGGCGTGACGACCCTGACTGTCGGCGGCATCGCCGTCGTCACCAACGGTGTAGCAGCAGGTTTTCCACAATCGGTCACCACGCCATTGGGCAGCACACTGACCATCACCGGTTTCAATGCCACCACCGGCGTCGTCAGCTACAGCTACACCCTGGTCGACAACGAAGCGCATCCAACCGCCAACGGCGCGAACAATCTGCCCGAGCAGTTCGCCGTCACCGTGGTCGATGATAACGGTACCACCGCTAACGGCACGCTCGACGTGAACATCGTCGACGACCTGCCCAAAGCTGTGGATGACAGCAACACCGGCACCGCATCGGAAACCCTGCTGACCCTGACCGGTAATGTCCTGACCAACGATGTGCAAGGCGCCGACCGCGTACCGACTGGGCCGGTCACTCCGGGCACTTTCACTGGGACTTACGGCACCTTGGTCCTCAACGCCAACGGCACCTACACCTACACGCTAAACACCAACGACGCCGACTTCAAAAACCTGCACGGCGGTGGCAACGGCACGGAAAACTTCGCCTACACCATTACCGATTCCGACGGCGATACCAGCACCGCCAACCTCGTCCTGCAGATCCACAACAACGACGATCCGGTGATCATCAACGGCCTCGACGTGAATGGCGGTGAACTCACCGTCTACGAGAAAAACCTCACTGACGGCAGCACGCCGGACGCCAACGCGCTGACCCAAAGCGGCACCTTCACCATCACCGCACTGGATGGTGTCACCACGCTGACTGTCGGCGGCATCGCCGTGGTCACCAACGGTGTAGCCGCAGGTTTCCCACAATCGGTCACCACGCCATTGGGCAGCACACTGACCATCACCGGTTTCAACGGCACCACCGGCGTGGTCAGCTACAGCTACACCCTGGTCGACAACGAAGCGCACCCAACCGCCAACGGCGCGAACAATCTGCCTGAGCAATTCGCCGTCACCGTGGTCGATGACAACGGCACCACCGCCAACGCGACCCTCGATGTGAACATCGTCGACGACCTGCCAAAAGCCGTGAACGATTCCAACACCGGCACCGCATCGGAAACCTTGCTGACACTGACCGGCAACGTCCTGACCAATGACGTGCAAGGCGCCGATCGCGTACCGAGCGGACCGGTAACCCCGGGCACATTCACCGGCACTTACGGTACCTTGGTCCTGAACGCCAATGGCACCTACACCTACACGCTGAACACCAACGACGCCGACTTCAAAAACCTCCACGGCGGTGGCAACGGCACGGAAAACTTCGCCTACACCATCACCGATTCGGACGGTGATACCAGCACCGCCAACCTGGTGCTGAACATTCACAACAACGACGATCAGGTCTACCTCAATGGCCTTGACGTCAACGGCGGCGAGCTGACGGTCTACGAGAAAAACCTCAGTGACGGCACCAGCCCCAACGCCCCGGCGCTGACCCAAAGCGGCACCTTCACGGTCACCGCCCTCGACGGCCTGCAAACCCTGACCGTAGGCGGTATTAGCGTGGTGACCGGTGGCGTGGCCGCAGGCTTCCCGCAATCGATCGTCACGCCGCTCGGCAGCACGTTGACCATCACCGGTTACAACCCAGCCACCGGCGTGGTCAGTTACAGCTACACCCTGGTCGACAACGAAACTCACCCGAACGCCAACGGCGCCAACAGCATCACCGAGAACTTCAATGTCGTTGCCAGCGACACCGATGGCAGCACGGCCAACGGCCAGATCAACGTCAACATCGTCGATGATTTGCCCAGCGCCCACCCTGACGCCGCATCGGTGGCGGAGGGCGGCACGGTCAGCGGCAATGTCCTGAACAACGACATCGGCGGCGCCGATGGCCCGGCCGTGACCGGTGCCGTGGTCGGCGTGCGCGCCGGCTCCGATACCTCGACCTCGGCCATCGGCGGCCTCAACAGCAACATCAATGGCACCTACGGCTACCTGACCCTGGATGCCAACGGCAACGCGGTCTACCACAGCAATCCCAACGTCGTGAACGGCCCGGGCGCAGTGGATGTGTTCACCTACACCGTGCGCGATTCCGACGGTGATGAAAGCACCACCACCATCACCATCGATGTCGCCAACAGCAAGCTGTGCGCGACCAGCGACACCGACGTCACGGTCTTCGAGAAAGCCCTCGACCTGACCAAGGACGGCGCGGATCTGGCCGCTGGTACGGTCACCGGCAGTGACCCGACCAGCACCGGCGAAACCGCGTCCGGCACCTTGGTCGGCTCGGTCACCGGTGCGGTCGGCGCCATCAGTTACGCGCTGGTCGGCAGCGCCACCGGCAACTACGGGCAGATCGTCCTCAACCCCAACGGCACATATACCTACACGCTGACCTCGCCGGCGAGCACCACGCCACATGCCGACGATGGCGCCAACACCCTGACCGAAACCTTCTCCTATCAGGCCACCGATTCACTGGGCAACATCGTCACCAGCAGCATTGTTGTCAGCATCGTCGATGACGTGCCGAAAGCCGTGAACGACAGTAACGCCAACACGGTTTCGGAAACGCAACTGACCCTGACCGGCAATGTGCTGAGCAACGATGTGCAAGGCGCCGACGTGGTCGCGACCGGACCGAATGCCGGCCCGATCACCGCCGGCACCTTCACCGGTACTTACGGCACGCTGGTGCTCAACGCCAACGGCACGTACACCTACACGCTGAACCCCAATGACGCAGACTTCAAAAACCTGCACGGCGGCGGTAACGGCACCGAGACGTTCACCTACACCCTGACCGATGCCGACGGCGATACCAGCACCGCCAATCTGGTGCTGAACATCCACAACAATGACGATCCGGTGGTGCTCAACGGCCTCGACGTCAATGGCGGCGAACTCACCGTCTACGAGAAAAACCTCGTTGATGGCACCAGTCCCAACAACCCGGCGCTGACCCAAAGCGGCACCTTTACCGTCACCGCGCTCGATGGCTTGCAAACCCTTACTGTGGGCGGCATCACCGTGGTCACCAACGGTGTCGCCGCAGGCTTCCCACAGTCGGTCGTCTCGCCGCTGGGCAGCACCTTCACCGTCACCGGTTACAACCCGGCGACCGGTGTCGTCAGTTACAGCTACACCTTGGTCGACAACGAAACCCACCCGAACGCCAACGGTGCCAACAGCCTCACCGAGAACTTCAACGTGGTGGCGACCGACACCGATGGCAGCACTGCCAATGGTCAGATCAACGTCAACATCATCGATGATCTGCCGACCGCCAAACCCGACACCGGTTCGGTGGCCGAGGGCGGAACGGTCAATGTCAGTGTGCTCGGCAATGACATCAGCGGTGCCGATGGCGCCGCCACTGTGGTCGGTGTGCGTGCCGGCAGCAACACCGGCAGCTCGGCCATCGGCGGCCTCAACAGCAACATCAATGGCAACTTCGGTTACCTGACCCTCGATGCGGCGGGCAATGCCGTCTATCACAGCAATCCGAACTCGGTGAGCCCACTGGGCGCTACCGACACTTTCACCTATACGATCCGCGACAGCGATGGCGATGAAAGCACCACGACCATCACCATCAACGTCGCCGACAGCAAACTGGTGGCCTCGGTCGATCAGGACGTGACGGTCTATGAAAAAGCCCTCGACCTGAGCAAGGACGGCGCGGATCTGGCCCCCGGTACGGTCACCGGCAGCGACCCGAGCAACACCGGTGAAACCGCGACCGGCACGCTGGTTGGTGCGGTCGCTGGCGGCACTGGCGCGATCACCTACACCCTGGTCGGCAGCGCCACGGGCACCTACGGGCAGATCCAGCTCAATGCCGACGGCACCTACACTTACACGCTGACTTCGGCGCCGAAAACCTCGCCGAGCGCCAACGACGGGGCGAACACCCTCAGCGAAAGCTTCACCTACAAAGCCACTGATGCACTGGGCAACAGCACCACCAGCACCCTTGTGGTGAACATCGTCGATGACGTACCAAAAGCGCTGCCCTCCGATCGCTCGGTGGCGGCAGTGGAGATCGATTCCAACCTGCTTATCGTGCTCGACATCTCCGGCAGTATGGCCGACGCCTCCGGTGTGCCGGGTCTGTCGCGGCTGGCGCTGGCCAAGCAGGCAATCAGCGCCTTGCTCGACAAGTACGACGACCTCGGGGATGTCAAAGTCCAGCTCGTCACGTTCAGCAGCAACGCCACTGACCGAACCTCGGTGTGGGTCGATGTGGCGACCGCCAAGACGATTCTCGCCGGCCTGACGGCGGGTGGCGGCACCAACTACGACGCCGCGGTGGCGGTGATGCAAACCGCCTTCAACACCTCGGGCAAACTCACCGGGGCGCAGAACGTCGGTTACTTCTTCTCGGACGGCAAACCCAACGAAGGCGACATCAACGCCGCTGATGAAGCCGCGCTGAAAAACTTCCTCGATGCCAACAACATCAAGAACTACGCGATCGGCCTCGGCAGCGGCGTGAGCAACGCCAACCTCGACCCGCTGGCGTATGACGGCATCAGCCACACCAACACCAACGCGGTGGTGGTCACCGATCTCAATCAACTCAACTCGGTGCTGTCCGGCACCGTACAGGGTGCGCCGGTCACCGGTTCGTTGCTGGGCGAGGGCGGCACCTTTGGCGCCGATGGCGGTTTCATCAAGTCCATCGTGGTTGACGGCACCACTTACACCTACGATCCGAAAGCCCTCAGCGGCCAAGGCTCGTTGACCCCAAGTGGCGGCATCAATCACGGCACCTTCAACACCGCCAACAACACGCTGAGCATCGCCACCAATAATGGCGGCACACTGCTGATCAACCTCGACAGCGGCGACTACACCTACACCTCGCAGAAAACCACGGCGGTGGTCATCACCGAAAACATCGGCTTCACCGTCAGCGACAATGACGGCGATCTCGCCAGCTCGACGCTGACCGTGAAAGTGATCCCTAATGCGCCGCCCGTGGCGGTCGATGACCACGTCATCACCAACGTGCTGTCGGGCAATATCGTCGTGCCGGGCGAGCTGTTGCTGGCCAATGACACCGACCCCAACGGCGATACGCTCAACGCCACGCCGACCAGTTTCAACACCGGCTGGATCTCGAAAGCGGCGGATTTCACCGGCACCGGTGCGATCAACTTCACCGGCACCAACGTCAACACCGCCGCCAACCAGAACCTGGCCAACGTGCGTAATTCGTTCAGTGCCAACGCCGCGACAATGACTGCCGTGCTGGTGGTCAGTGGCTATCTCGGTGCGGTGACCAACAGCAACGCCAACGATGAAGACCGCATCACCGTCAACCTGCGCCAGGGCGAAACACTCAACCTCGATCACAACCTGGCGGCCGGTCACGTCAGCATGGAGTACTCGATCAACGGTGGCGCCTACACAACCCTGGCTGACGGGCAAACCCTCACCGCGACGTTGGACGGGGTCTACCAGATCCACATCACCAACATCACCAATCCCAGCGGCGGCGGTAACCCCAACGCGGCGGAAAACTATCAACTGACCATGACCCTCAACTACGCCGGGGCGCATGACATCACCCCGGACTTCCACGGCACTTACACCGCCAACGACAACCATGGCGGCAGCGACACCGCCAACGTCAGCATCAGCTATCAGGACGGCCACACCCTCACCGGCACCTCGGGGGATGACGTGCTGGTGGCCGGCACTGGCGACAACATCATCAACGCTGGCGATGGCAATGATGTGCTCAGCGCAGGTTCAGGCAACAACGAACTGCACGGCGGCGCCGGTAACGACTTGCTCTACAGCGGCCCGGGCAACGATCTGCTCGACGGCGGCACTGGCAGCGACACCGCCAGCTATGCCCACGCCACCGCCGGGGTGACGGTCAACCTCGGCCTGCTCGGTGCGCAAAACACGATCGGCGCGGGGACGGACACCCTGACCGGCATCGAAAACCTCGTCGGCTCGAACTTCAACGACACCCTGACCGGCGATAACAATAACAACGTGATCAACGGCGGTCTGGGCAACGACATCCTCAACGGAGGCGGCGGTGATGACCTGCTGATTGGCGGCATGGGCAACAACACCATGACCGGTGGCGCAGGGGCCGACACCTTCCAGTGGCTCAAAGGCAACAGCGGTCATGACCTGATCACCGACTTCACCCCCGGCACCGACAAACTCGACTTGTCGCAACTGCTGCAGGGTGAAAACGGCACCACCGCTTCGCTGGATGACTACCTGCACTTCACCGTCAGTGGCAGCGGCGCCTCGGTGCTCACCAGCATCGACGTCAGCGCCATGGCCGGTGCCACGCCGAACCAGACCATTGACCTGGCCGGCGTCAACCTCGCCAGCCATTACGGCGTGACGCCGGGGGCGGGCGGGGTGGTTGCCGGGGGGCATGACACGGCAACGATCATCAGCGGGATGTTGAATGATCATTCGCTGAAGGTGGATACGGTGTAAGCGACGCCGGAAACGACAAAACCCGCCGCCCCGGTTGATGGGGCGGCGGGTTTTTTCTGTCTGATGGTATGGCATTGCTCATTCTGGCCCCTTCGCGAGCAGGCTCGCTCCCACATTGGAGTGCGGTTAACTGTGGGAGCGAGCCTGCTCGCGAAAGCGCCAGATCTGGCGCCGCATAACTCAGCGGTTGATCACGCCTGCATCAACCTGGCAACTCCAGATTATCCAGCACCCGATTCACCGCGAGCTCCCCGAGCATGATCAATTGCGCGATACCCAGCAGCGTCCTGCGCTGCGACGCGGGTATGAGGTGGGCGAAGTCATGAGCGATGGTTCTGGCTGAGGCGAGTGTTTCGCTGGCATCGGCCAGCAGTTCTTCATTTTTGAAGTCTGCGGTCACGGCGTACATCCGGCGGGTTTTTCGGGGCGGTGGGGTGGAGCCGGGTGGGCAGAGATAGTGGTCGAGGGCGCGCTCGGCGGCGTCGTTGAGCTTTTTTGAATCGAGGGATTCGTAGGGGGAGGCGAGGTCGGTTTCGGGTGGGTTGGGTGTTGGTTTGATCATGGTGAGACTCCGTGGTTGATTTGGCCGCCACGGCTCATCGCTAAACAAGTAAAGGTGGCGGCTGTACGCAGGTTAGCGATCCGGGTCACAGAAACCCCGGGTAGACCCGAAGGTCTCCCACGCACAGCCACCATGACGCCAAGTGCAGATAGACAAAGCTGCAATTGAGACTGGGGATTGAGCGTCTGTAGGGTATCGGATCGCTAAACCCGATCGCTGATTCGTCAGCGACCGACCCACAATAGAACCCGAGCCCAAGGCGCACAAGCCGGCGGATTCTGGCGTAGCTGTAGGCAATGGCGCAAGAATTTGTAGCCTGAAAGGCGTGTCTGAAGGTGTCTTTTAAACGCCTGAGTTTAAAAGGCGATTTGCGCTGACTTCAGTGACCTCTTCGCGAGCAAGCTCGCTCCCACATTTGGAATGCGTTTCCCTGTGGGAGCGAGCTTGCTCGCGAAGGGGCCAGAATTGTCACGGCATCAACCAGCGCTTTTCCCCGTGCCCGCGTCAACCGGCTACTCCAGATTATTCAGCACCCCCGGTCCGTCAGCCGATTCTCAGCACAGCAATCCGGCTGTTGGAGGTGTTGCACACATATGCTCTGCGCCCGTCAGGGCTCAAAGCGATGCCGTACGCGGTTCCTCCGCCCAATGGCAGGGTGCCAACCACTTCTTGACGTGAAAGGTCGATCACCGAGACCGAGCCGGGTAAAAAGTTCGTGACGTAGGCAAGCGTCCCTTGACTGTTAGTTACGATCGCGTAGGGGAAGCTTCCAACCGGGATGTATTTCAAAACACTCATCGATGCCGTGTCGATAACGGCAACCTCATTTTTGGAGTAGAGCACGACATATACAAAACGCTCATCGTTGCTGGAAGCCACGTGAATGGGGTTTGATCCTGAAGGCAGGCCGATTTGTCTGATCACACTGAGACTGACAGCATCGAGGATGTCCAGTCTGTCAGGGGTGCCGTTGAGTGCGACATATAGGCGTCTGCCATCGTTGCTGAAGTGCAACCATGAAGGCCTATTGTGCAGATTGGTTTCCTTGATTTTCGTCGCTGTCTTCGCGTCGTAAACATGAAGTTTTCCGTATTCCCATGTGCTGATGTACGTTTTTGAGCTATCACGGCTCACCGCCGAGACAAAGGCGAGTTCGCTGCCAACCGAGAGTCTGCGGGTGATTGCTTGCTGACCTATATCGATTTCATAAACGTTGTTGTTTCGGTTCGTGGTGTAGGCGCGTGTTCCATCGGGACTGATAGAAATAGTCTGCGGCCCAATCTCTACGGGTATGTTTCTGATGACTTGAAGTTTCTGTGTATCAATGACAGCGACAGTACTGATGGACGCAAGAGGTGCGTAAAGGTGCTTGCCGTCGGGTGTTATCACGATATCAACTGGCGCGCTGTTCATCTCTATCCAGTCAACCACGCCCGGATGTTCCACCTCTACCGTCGCCGTAGCCGTTTGCCCTTCGCTGCTGGCAGTCAACGTGTAGCTGTCTATCACGCTCGGTGTCCGCACGTCCCCGACAGTGACGATGCCCAGGCTATCAGTGGTGAATGTGCGTGAGCCGGTTCCGCCATCGCCGTAGGCAAAGCCGAGGGGAAGGGTGATCACCACGTTTTGCCCAGGCTGAGGACTGCCATTCTTCAACAGTTCGAGACTGATGTCCGTGAGCAGGCCATCCGTTACCGCTGAATAGGGTGCATCCCTGAAATTCAGGTCCAGCAGCGGTGCAGGTATCCTCACGCGTAAAATGGGAGAGGTGTGCTCCGCGCCATTGTTGTTCAGTACACACTGAAGTCTGAGAACTCTGCCTTGATGTGCCGTTAGTAACGCTTGGCTAAGGTTGAAGTTCGCGCGCAGGTTCTTGTTCAATTTAAGTGGAGCAGCCGGTGGAGTGCCAGGTAATGGGTTGAGCATCTGTAGTTCGACAACATCACCCACATTTGCCGCTTTAGCTTCAAATCGAGTGATGACTCCATTCGGATCGATCGGCACAGCGATCGGATTCTCAGACGGCACTAACACGAGAGTGCTGATCAGGTCCTTCTGGGCGAGACGAATCTCGAGCGTCTGGATTGCAGACTCCGCGAAATTGTTCAACTGATCTTCGACCGTAAACCAGGCCTGAACGGTGCCGTCGATGATGTCGATGAGGTCAGCGGTGTACAGCGTTATCGTCAGCGGCTTGGTGGGGTCGGTTACGGGTATGGGGAACCTTTTGTCGGCGATTTTCAGAGACAAGGCATCATGAAGCTCCACCGGTACATATCTGCACTCGAACTTGATTCCTTGCGCAGCCAGTTCAGGGGTCACGCCCTTGGCAATCACCTCAGGCGGAATCACCAGCTCAAGGTTGGCATGGGGGCGCTGGTGATAGAGCACACGCAAAATATCCGATGACTCCGTGTTACCACTGAGTCGTTCCACCTCGTACTGGATTTCGTTGACGCCATCTACAAACGATCCTTGGCGTGCGAAGAGTAGGACTCGTTTGCTTTCGTCACCCTCAAGGACAGTGGAACTGTCGACAAACGTCCTGTTGACATACAACTTCACCGTATCGAACGCGGCCATGGGCTGGGCTTTCCGGCGTTGCAGTGCAGACCATGGATCCACCACACACGGCAGGCGTTTTGGTTCGCCGACAAAAAGATGTCTGCCAACGCCTCCGTGGGCGAGATCAGAAGGCTCCACCGGCGTTACCAAGCCAGGTATGAAAGCCGGATACAGTTTGAGGGTTTCAATAAGTTCGTCAGACTGGATGTCTATAGCGGATTGAGAATCCATGGCGCGCTCCTGGCCATGACCGGCCGGCAAGTAGGTGTTGGGCTATCACACACCTGCCGGGGGGGGTTGCCTACTGTCATATCTGACAGGTGAGCCTTGTTTTCAGATGAATGGTCGACTTGAGTGCATCAGGATTTGTGCAAGGTTTTCTGGCGCAGGATGTAAACCGTCACCAGCACCGCACTGGTCAACATGAACCCCCGCGCCCACGGCAGTGGCACCAGGTAGCACGAGAACAGAATGCTCGCCCACATCAGCCCGATCGCGTAGACCTTGCCCTTGAGCGGTATGCCGTTGCCATCGAGGTAATCGCGGATCCATGGCCCCAGCCGGGGATGCTCGACCAGCCAATGATAGAAGCGCGGAGAGCTGCGCGCGAAACAGGCCGCGGCGAGCAGAAGGAAAGGGGTGGTGGGCAGGACGGGCAGGAAAATCCCGATCACCCCCAATGCCACGCTGAGCCAGCCGACGGCCAGCAAGAAGTAGCGCAACATCAGGGGGCGGTTGCCTATGGGGTTGTCCATAGGCCGGATCTTAGTGGTGACGTGGCTTGAGGATCGCCGGTTTTTCGTCGGGCGCCTGGCACAGCAGGTACAGCGCGGTCAGGGCTTCCGGGATCTGTACGATCATGTCGTCCATCAGGTTGGCGTCTTTGGCGATGTCTTCGAATTCTGGCTGTTCGTCGAACAGGCCCGAACCGACCATGATCGGCAGCAACATTTCGCTGACTTCTTCCTCGGCAGTTTCGAACCAGGCGGCCTCACGCAGGAACACGCCTTCCATGAAACCAATGCACCAGCCGCGCAATTCGGAATCGTCCGGCTCGTCGCCCAGATCCAGTTCGCATGGCAGTTCGAACTCTTCATCCGAGGCCAGTTGACGGGCGATGTGCGCCTTGAGGCCGATCAGGGTGGCTTCGATCTCTTCGCGCTGGGCGTCGCTGCTGTAATGCGGCTCTTCGGCGAACAGGGCGTCGATCCACTCACGCTCCGGTACGTCTTCAGCGCAGATCGACAGCGCGGTGAGGTAGCCGTGAGCGGCCACGTAATCCAGCGCCTCGTCATGCAGCTCGTCGGCGTCGAGGAAAACTTGCAGGCGGGTCAGTTGCTCAGCGAAGGACATTACGGGGCTACCTTGGGGAATAAACAATGCGGGAATTCTAGGCCTTCTTGCGCGCTCAAGCCAGCCGCATGGCAGATTTGACCTGCCATACCCTGCATACACCCTGTAGGAGCTGCCGAAGGCTGCGATCTTTTGATTTGCTTTTAATAAAGACAAGATCAAAAGATCGCAGCCTTCGGCAGCTCCTACACAGGTATCAGCGATTGTATCGACGGGTGTCGCCCTGCGCAGGGGAGGCCTCGGGTATACTGCCGCGTTTTGCGATCCCTGCCCGCATTACGCGTGTCACGTAGTGCGCTCTTACGTTTTGTTTAAGCAGCCCTGGCTGTTCTGAACCAGCCTGCGCAGGGATGTATCGGTAGATTTTTGGAGTTTTTATGCTCGAACAGGCTCAACGCGTCCTCAAGGACATCTTCGGCTACGACAGTTTCCGTGGCCGTCAGGGTGCAATCATTGAGCGCGTAGCCAGTGGCGGTGATGCGCTGGTGCTGATGCCTACCGGTGGCGGCAAGTCCCTGTGCTTTCAGGTGCCGGCGCTGTTGCGCGATGGCCTGGCGGTGGTGGTGTCGCCGCTGATCGCACTGATGGACGATCAGGTCGCCACCCTCGAAGAGCTGGGTGTGGCCGCTGCCGCGCTGAACTCCACCTTGAGCGCCGAGCAGCAGCGTGATCTGGCGGCGCGAATCAAGCGCGGTGAAGTGAAGATGTTGTATCTGGCGCCCGAGCGTCTGGTGCAGCCGCGCATGCTGTCGTTCCTGCAAGGCTTGAACATTGCGTTGTTCGCCATCGACGAAGCGCACTGCGTATCGCAATGGGGTCACGATTTCCGTCCGGAATACCTGCAACTGGGCCAGTTGGCCGAGATGTTTCCCGACGTGCCGCGCATCGCCCTGACCGCCACCGCCGACAAGCGCACCCGTGAAGAAATCGTCACCCGCCTGCACCTGCAAAATGCCGAGCGCTTCCTGTCGAGCTTCGACCGTCCGAATATCTTTTACCGCATCGTTCCCAAGGAGCAGCCGCGCAAGCAGTTGCTGGCGTTTTTGGCCGAGCGACGCAGCGATGCCGGCATCGTCTATTGCCTGTCGCGCAAGAAAGTCGAAGAAGTCGCAACGTTTCTGAGCGAGCAGGGCTTCCCGGCGCTGCCGTATCACGCCGGTTTGCCCAATGAGCTACGTGCCTTCAACCAGAAGCGCTTTCTCAACGAGGAAGGTCTGATCATGGTCGCCACTGTGGCGTTCGGCATGGGCATCGACAAGCCCAACGTGCGCTTTGTCGCCCACCTCGATCTACCGAAATCCCTTGAGGCGTATTACCAGGAAACCGGGCGCGGCGGCCGTGACGGCCTGCCGGCGGATGCGTGGATGGCCTACGGTCTGCAAGATGTGGTGATGCTCAAGCAGATGCTGCAGAACTCCGAAGGCGACGAGCGGCACAAGCGCCTGGAGCAACACAAGCTCGACGCGATGCTGTCGCTGTGCGAAGAAACCCGTTGCCGCCGTCAGACCCTGCTTGCGTACTTCGATGAAGACATGCCCGAACCGTGCGGCCATTGTGATAACTGTGTCGACGGCGTGCAGACCTGGGATGCCACCGAGCCAGCGCGTCAGGCGTTATCGGCGATTTTCCGCACGGGTCAGCGTTATGGCGTCGGTCATCTGGTTGACGTGCTGCTGGGCAAGGAAAACGAAAAAGTCCGCAGTTTTGGCCATCAACACCTGTCGGTGTACGGCGTCGGCAAGGCATTGAGCGAAAGCGAATGGCGCTCGCTGTTCCGCCAATTGGTCGCGCGCGGTCTGGCGGATGTCGACCACGAAGGCTATGGCGGTCTGCGTCTGAATGACAGTTGCCGGCCATTGCTCAAGGGCGAAGTCACGCTGGAACTGCGCCGCGACCTCAAACCGCAGGTCACCGCCAAAACTGCGAGCAAGAGCCCGGCCAGCCAACTGGTGCGTGGCGAAGAGCGCGAACAGTGGGAAGCCCTGCGCGCGCTGCGCCGCAAACTGGCCGAAGAACATGGCGTGCCGCCGTACGTCATCTTCCCCGATTCGACGTTGCTGGAAATGCTCCGCAGCCAACCGACTTCGCTGGCGGAAATGGCCCGGGTCAGCGGCGTTGGCGCGCGCAAGCTGGAACGCTATGGCGATGCCTTCCTCGAAGTGCTCGGCGGCGAGGTCGAGGCGCCGAAAGCGGTGGCCGACGTGCGCCACGAGTTGATCACTTTGGCCCGTGCGGGCATGACACCGCTGCAGATCGCCGGTCAGTTGCAGTGCTCGGAAAAGAACGTCTACACCATGCTCGCCGAGGCGATCGGCAAGCAGCAGTTGTCGCTGGAACAGGCGCTGGATTTGCCGGAAGAGCTGATGGGTGAAGTGCAGGATGCGTTCCTCGATGGTGAAGGTGAGCTGCCGTCCGTTGCCGAAGTGGCCGAGCTGTTTGCCGGGCGTGTTCCGGAGGGCGTGCTGTATTGCGTGCGGGCTGCATTGCAATCGGAATTCGAGATGTAATTTGGCCGTCGCCCCTCACCCCAACCCTCTCCCGGAGGGAGAGGGGGCCGACCGAGATGTCTTGCGCTATACATCGACCTGAGAACCCGAGTCGATTATGGGTTCAGCGCCGATTTGCCACGTCGGCGTAATTCCCGAATATCCCCCATTCAGTCCCCTCTCCCTCCGGGAGAGGGCTAGGGTGAGGGGCCTCAAGATGTAACGATTCAGTACAGACCGCCACTTGCCTATAACTGCAGCTCATGCTTAGCTGGCTAATAATTAGAAATTCTTTATTTTCAGTCTAACCGTGAGTGTTTTATGCCGTTAACCGATCAACACCGCTTTGGCATGCAACTGGCCCAGATGTCCCGTGGCTGGCGTGCCGAACTGGATCGCCGACTGGCCGGGCTGGGGTTGTCCCAGGCGCGCTGGCTGGTGCTGCTGCATCTGGCGCGTTTTGAAGACGCGCCGACCCAGCGTGAGCTGGCGCAGAGCGTCGGCGTCGAAGGTCCGACCCTTGCGCGCTTGCTCGATAGTCTGGAAAGCCAGGGCCTGGTGCAACGCCAGTCCGTGATGGAAGACCGCCGGGCGAAAAAGATCGTCCTCTGCGCACCAGCCCTGCCGTTGATCGAACAAATCGAAACCATCGCCACACAGCTGCGTCATGAGTTGTTCGAAGGCGTCGACGAAGCGGATTTGAAGGTGTGCATGCGGGTTCACGGGCATATTCTGGCCAACCTGGAAAAATCTTGAGGCACATCCACGTGCCGGATCTTTGAGAGATCGCGCTGAGCCGACTATAAGAACTACTGGGCAATATCGTGTTCGTACCGGATGTGCGAACGCATAGAAGTCGGTTTTGCTTATTTAAGGGATGCTCATGCTCGCAAGTCGGCACGTGGTACTGCGCGGTGGCGCCAAATGGTTGCTGGTCGCCGGTGTTTTCAGCTATTCGGCCTGGTCGATGGCCTTGGGGCTGGGTGATATCACTGTTCATTCAGGCCTCAATCAGCCGCTCAAGGCCGACATTGCGTTGGTCGATGTCGGCGGGCTGACGCAAAACGATCTGGCGGTGCGTCTGGCCACGGCGGATGAATTCGCCGAGGCCGGGGTCGAGCGGGTGTTCTTTCTCAACGACCTCAAGTTCATCCCGATCCTGCATGGCAATCGCCAGATGATCCGGGTGACCTCCAGCAAACCGGTCAACGAACCCTTCCTGAATTTCCTCGTGCAGCTCGATCAGCCCAATGGCCGTTTGCTGCGTGAGTACACGGTGTTGATCGATCCGCCGGGTTCACCGGGTATCGTGCCGGCCACCGATGAGCCGGATCCGCGTGCGCAATCCTCCGCGTTTCCCACTGTCGAGCCTGTCGTGGCGGCGCCACAGGCGCCTCAGGCCAAGCGCGATACCGTGCCAGCACCCACGCAGGCAACTTCGCCCGCCAACGATGCACTGGCCGAACAATTGGCGGCCAGTGTTCTGCTCAATCAGCAACAGCAGAAGACCATTGATGAACTGAGCGCAAAACTGCAGACACAGGATGTGCAGATTGCCGACGGCAAAAAGCAGATCAGTGACCTGCAAACACGCTTGGTCGAGCTGCAGAAAACGCCGCCACCGATCGTGCAAACCCCGGCACCGACTCCTGCGCCGGCTGTGGCGTCAGCGGAATCCAGCAATGACGGTTTGAACTGGCCATTGCTCGGCGGCCTGTTGCTGTTGTTGGGGGTGTTGGCCGGGTTGTTGGTACACCGTCGACGGCAGCAACAGCAACAGCAAGTTGCCGAGCCGCTGCCCCAGTTGCCGCAAGGCAATGAGGTAGACGTCGCTGAGGCAGAGAACGCCGATCCCGTCAGATCCCACGCTTCAGCCGAACACCGGGAAGAGCCGGCGGCTGGCGATGTGCTGGAGGCGGTGGGGATCTATCTGGCCTATGGCCGACTGGGCGAAGCGGCGGGTTTGCTGCGCGATGCCTTGCACAAGGAGCCTGCGCGCAGCGATATCGGTTTGCAGTTGCTTGAAGTCCTGGGGCGCCAGGGTGACAGCGCCGCGTTTGAGCAACAGGAAAGTCATTTGCGTGAGCTGGGCGTTGATGCCCAGACGTTGCAGGATGTTCGCACGCGGCACCCGAAACTGGCGGTTGCGGCACCGTTGGTCGCGGTGCCGCCCATTATTGCAGCGGCCCCGCTTGTCGCTGCTCCACCGGCACCTGAAGATGATTTCGAGCTGAATCTGGGCGAGCTGTCGATGGATTCCAGCTGGGACCTGGAAGACACTCGCCCGACTTCCGATGAGCCGCAGGCAGACACCTCGGCGCTCGGCTCCGGGCTGCAAGTCCTGCCTCAGGATTTCGAATTGCCCGAGCCCGAGTCCAGCGAAGAGGCCGAGTTGGAGTGGATCCCTGAATCGGATGCCGAGCCGCTGGATGAAGATTTTCTCAATGAGTTTGCTGATGCCAAGCCGTCACTGGCGTTGCAACCGCTGGATCTGCAGACACCAGAGCCGGTACATGACGAAAATTCCGGAAAGCTCGAACAGGCGCAGACGTGCATTGATGACGGCGATATCGACAGTGCGGTTGCGTTGCTCAATGAATTGCTCAAGGAAGGGGATGAGCCGTTGAAGCAAACGGCGAGGACGTTGCTGGCGGGGATTCGCTGAACCCCTGATCGATTTGCGGTGGATCCGATACCGCCTTCGCGAGCAGGCTCGCTCCCACATTGGAATGCGTTCCCCTGTGGGAGCGAGCCTGCTCGCGAAGACTGACCTTCAGTCAATATCAATTCCGAATCTGGATCAGAAGGTCTGCCCCAGATTCAGATAAACCGCCTGCTCATTCGCATCATTCAACCCATAACTGAAATTCAACGGCCCCAGCGGTGTGTCAAAACCGATAAACACGCTGGCGGCGTTGATGTAGCCACTGTCGAACTCATTGTCGTTGTTCCACGCCCGTCCACGCTCCAGCGAGGCACCGGCGTACAGCGGAAAATCCAGCGGCAGGTACGAGCGCGGCGTCAGACGGCGGTAATACACCGCGCGCATCAGGCTGATGTTCTGCCCGGAAATCGCGTCTTCACGGAAGCCCGACAACTGCCGCGCACCGCCGAGCAGGAAGCTTGAGGTCACCACGTTGGCATCATCCAGCGTACGCCCGTAGCGCCCGCCGAGTATCAGCGTATCCGGGCCATGGCTCATGGCCTTATCGACTTTAAAGTCCCACTGTCGATAGCGCGTGTCCGACCCCAGGCCCGGTTCAAACTGCGTCAGCGTCAGGCTGACGTCCTTGCCTTCGTGAGGGAAATACACGTTATCCAGCGAGTCGTACGAATACTTCAGCGCGTAGAAGCCTTCGTTGAAGTTTTCACTCGGCAGGTCCTGATCGCCAATCCGCACATCTGCCTTGCCCCAGGCCTCGCCAACACCGAAACGCACTTCGCCGTTGTTGCCGATCTGTCGGCCGAAGTTGAGGCCGAAACCGTAGCGCTCGACGCGATACTGCGCGATCGGGTCGTTGTCGAGTACCGCTTCAACGTTCTGCGCTTCGAACGAGGCGTACGGCGCGACGAAGTAGCGCGAGCCGACGTCCAGCGGTTGATAGAACTCGCTGTACAACTCTTGTTTGTCACCGATTTGCGCCCGAGTCAGCCATTCCGCACCGAGGCGGTTGATGCCATTGATGCGATAACTGGCGCCAAGGTTGAAGGCGCTGTCGCCGCGCATGTCGTCCGACAGATTGAGGCCGACCCGCAAGTAATCGGTGCCGCTGCGTTTGCCCCGGGCACTGATCACCAGTGTGTGATCCTGGCCTTTGTGCACCACGCGGTATTGCACCTGCTCGAAGTAGTCGAGGCCATACAAGGTGCCCATGTCCGAGTGCAATCGAGCCAGATCCAGTGGCTCGCCAATGTGCTGGCGTATGTAGTAGCGGATCACATCGTCGTCGACTTTTGAGTCGTTCTCGACGCGGATCGCGGTGATGATCGGCGTGCGCTGACCCGGCGAACGCGCGGCGTTGAGTTCGGCGTCCTGGGATTCTTTGGGTTTGAGGACGGCGAGGCGTGCGTCGAGGATTCGGGTGGCGCGGTAACCGGCGTCGATCATCTCCTGTGCCTTGCCGAAATCGGTGACACCGAACGCTGCTAGCGCGGGTTGGATCAGCACATCGGAGGATTTCAGCGCGGCCAGTTGTTCTTCAGAGTTACTGCGGGTCATCAGGGTGATCGACTGGTTCAACACATCGACCACGGTGGTCAGTTGCTTGCGGTTGCGCAGTGGTGTGCCGATATCGACAACGATGGCCACGTCGACGCCCATTTCTCGCGCGACATCCAGCGGGATATTGTCAGTCATACCGCCGTCTACCAACAGTCGGCCGTCGAGCTCGACCGGGGCGAACACCGCCGGGATCGACATGCTGGCGCGGATCACCTGGGGCAAGTGACCTTTGCGAAACACCACTTTTTCGCCATTGGAAATATCGGTGGCGACGGCGCGGAACGGGATCGGCAGTTTGTCGAAATCCCGGGTGTCGCTGGTGTGAGCCAGCAGGCTTTCCAGCAACAACGAGAGGTTCTGCCCCTGAATCACACCCAGTGGCAGACCAAGACTGCCGTCGTCACGGAAGCTGAGTTTCTGTTTCACCAGAAAGTCGCGGTCATCCTGTTTGCGTCGAAACGGTACGTCTTCACGCGGCGGGGCGTCGGACAGCGCGGCTTGCCAGTCGATGTTCAGCGCGAGTTTCTCCAGCTCATCGATCTTGTAACCTGAGGCGTACAGACCACCGACCACCGCGCCCATGCTGGTGCCGGCGATCGCATCGATCTTGATGCCTTGCTCTTCCAGCGCCTTGAGCACACCGATATGCGCCAGCCCGCGCGCGGCACCGCCGGACAGCACCAGGCCGACTTTCGGTCGTGACGCCTCACTGGCATGGACAAGCAGGGGAAGGAAACCAAGCATCAGGCAGAACAGCAGACGGCGCATTGTGAGTCTCGGGGCAAGCGTTAAAGCCGGCTATTATAGCGGCGCCCTCTGTCTCAGGAGTTCCAGCGAACATGACTGTCGCAAAAGCAGAAGTTGTCATCACCTATTGCACCCAATGCCAGTGGCTGCTGCGCGCCGCGTGGCTGGCGCAGGAGCTGCTCAGCACCTTTGCCGACGACCTCGGCAAAGTCTCGCTGGTGCCAGGCACCGGCGGGGTATTTCACATCACCTGCGCCGGCGTGCAGATCTGGGAACGCAAGGCCGACGGCGGTTTTCCCGAGGCCAAGGTCTTGAAGCAGCGGGTTCGCGATCAGATCGATCCTGACCGCGATCTTGGTCACAACGACCGCACTCAGTGAGACCCAGCCTCGGCGGCGACGGTTTTCTTGTCGGCATGGCCGGACATCCGCGCTGACACGACGATGGCAACAATGATCAACGCACCGCCGATCAACATCTTCGACGTCGGGTTTTCATTGAACAACAGCCAGGCGACGGTGATGCCGTAGACCGGCTCCAGCGCAAACACTACCGCCGCCGTGCGCGCCTTGATCACCGCCAGACTGGCAACGAACAGGCTGTGCGCGACGCCGGTACAGAACACCCCCAGCAGCGCAATCCACAGCCAGTCGAGTGCGCGCACTTCGCTCAGTTGCGGCGCTGCAACCGGGAGTAGGCACAGCGCCACCACGACGTTTTGGCACAGCGCCGCTTGCACCGCCGGAATCCGCCCGGAGCTGGCGCGGTTAGTTAGTGACAACAGCGAGAACAACAGTCCCGACAGCACCGACCAAAGCAAACCGATGGTCGCGCCGCTGCCCAGGTCGAACGCCGGGGTCACCAGAATCAGGCCGATGCTGACCAACACCACCAGCACAATTTCATTGGCACGGATGCGTTCGCGGAAAATCAGCCCTTCGAGAATCACCGTGAACGCCGGGAAACTGGCAAAGCCCAAGGTTGCGATGGCGACACCGGCGATCTTCACCGACAGGAAGAAACTCACCCAGTGCCCGGCCAGCAACACACCGCTGAGGGCCAGGCGCCGCCAGTCCATAGCCTGAAGTTTCTGCCAGCCGTGCTGTCTGGCAAAACGGGCGAAAAACGCCAGGGCGAGCACGGCGAAAGCCGCGCGACCGAAGACGATCACGGCGGGGGACGCAGCGGCGAGTTTGCCGAACACACCGGTCAGGCCAAACATCAAAGCACCGATATGCAGAGCGCCGAGGGCGGTACGCGGAGTCATTGCAATCCTTCTATCTTAAACGCGATTTCAACTGGAGGAGCAGCCTCCTGCAGCTCCTACATATTGAACCGGGTAACAGCCAGAAGTCTGTCGGCAGGCTATCGTCTTTTGTCGCCGGAATCGCGGCGAAGCTGGCCGGGCGACGAACCGAACTCGCGCAGGACGGCAGCCGAGAAGGCACTCTGCGAGCTGTAGCCGACGCGACTGGCAATCTCGCCAATCGGCAGTGCGGTGTCGCGCAGCAGTTGCACCGCCAGATGCAAGCGTCGACTGCGGATGTAATCCATCGGCGTCTGCCCGCATTCGGCCATGAACCGTGCATGCATGCGGGCATTGGACAATCCGGCGACCCGTGCCAGATCGGCGACTTGCAGCGGATAAGCGGCGTGTTGTTCGATGTGTGCATCCAGCGCGGCATAGGGCAGGCGGCGGGCGGCAACTTCGGCAGGCTGCGAGTGATTAAGACTGGCCAGCAGCAACACTGCGCCTTGTTGCGCGATCAACGGATCGCTCACCGGACTGTTCGCCAGCCAGCTGACCAACTGGTTTTGCCCGGAATCCAGCGACAGGCGCGCGGGCTGATCGAGCAAACGATGACTGGCATCGGCATGCTCGCCCAATGAGTCCGTCACCCACTGCCCATTCGGGATATCCAGCACCAGACAGCGGCTGCCGTCGGGACTGCCGCAGGCATGATGCGCACCGGACGGAATCACCACAAAACTCTGCTGACGCACCTGGCTGCCGCAACCCTCGACCTCGAAATCCAGCGCACCGGACAGCCCGAACACCAATTGCGCGTGGTCGTGGCTGTGGACGATCAGGTCGTGGGTGTACTGACGCAGGGTGAGGATCGGTCGCATGGCAGGTTGTCTCCGAAGTGATCGCCAGTCTACACCGACGCACGCGCAATGCGTTGTCACACGACTGACTCACGCTTGTCATGGTCGATTAACCGGGCAGGCGCACAGTGGCGAAAACATCGCAGAGGGTTGCCCATGACCAGCGCCGAGCTCGCCAGACCCAGTCGCAAACAACGGGTGCGAACCCTGTGGATCTCCGACGTGCATTTGGGCACGCGCGATTGCCAGGCCGAGCACTTGTCGCAATTTCTCAAGGGCTACCATGCCGACAAGATTTATCTGGTCGGCGACATCATTGACGGCTGGAAACTGCGCGGCGGCATGTACTGGCCGCAAGCGCATACCAACGTGATCCGTCGTTTGTTAACCATGAGCAAGCGCGGCACCGAGGTGATCTACGTCACCGGCAACCACGACGAATTCCTGCGGCGATATTCGAAGCTGATCCTGGGCAATATCCAGTTGGTCGACGAGGCGGTGCATGTCACCGCAGACGGTCGGCATCTGCTGGTGATTCACGGCGATCAGTTCGATGTCATCACCCGATATCACCGCTGGCTGGCCTTCCTTGGCGACTCCGCCTACGAATTCACCCTGACCCTCAATCGCTGGCTCAACCACTGGCGGGCGCGCTATGGCTACGGTTACTGGTCGCTGTCGGCGTACCTCAAGCACAAGGTGAAAACGGCGGTGAGTTTCATCAGCGACTTTGAAGAAGCCATTGCCCATGAGTGCGTGAAGCGCGAGTTGCATGGCGTGGTGTGCGGGCACATTCACCACGCCGAGATCCGCAAGGTGGGGGAGGTGGATTACCTCAATTGCGGCGATTGGGTGGAGTCGTGCACGGCGTTGATCGAGCATTGGGATGGCACGATCGAGTTGTATCGGCTGGCGGATGCGCAGGCGCGGGAGGCGGAGCTCAAGGCTGCCAAAGTCGCTGAACTCGCATAATGCTCTGGTGATTGAGAGGGCCTCATCGCGAGCAGGCTCACTCCTACAGGGGTACGCATTTCAACTGTAGGAGTGAGCCTGCTCGCGATGAACCGCGCAGCGGTTCCCGAGGATGATTACGCTGGCGAGAGTTCCTCCATCGCCGCTTTGTAAATCGAGTTCTTCGGCTGCGCAAACAACCGTTCCATCATCGGCTCAAAGAAGCTCAACGGCAGCGTGTCATAGTCAGGATCAAACGCCGCCGCATCGTATTTGGCACAGAACTCGGCGGTCGCCTGAAACTGCGGATGACCGGCGAACTGCTCACGCAGATGCCGATCCATGCCCAGATGATGAAAGAAGTAATACCCCTGAAACACCCCGTGCTTCTCGACCATCCACAGATTTTCGGCACTGACGAACGGCTTGAGAATCGCCGCAGCAATGTCCGGATGGTTATACGAGCCCAGTGTGTCGCCAATGTCATGCAGCAGTGCACAAACCACATATTCTTCGTCGCGGCCATCACGAAAGGCGCGGGTCGCGGTTTGCAGTGAGTGGGTCAGACGATCCACCGGAAAGCCGCCGAAATCGCCTTCCAGCAGTTTCAGGTGAGTCAGGATTCGCGAAGGCAGTTGTTTGGCGTAGGCACTGAAATCCGCAGCGATGATCGCCCAGTCTTCTTGGGTGCCGTCTTTCATATGGGTGAAGCGGGCATTGGCATTCATTGGCTGACCCTCATTCAGAACGCCACGCGACCCAGAATCATGTCGCGGTACATGACGAAGTCGCCGAGCAGGCTGTACAGCGGATGCTGGAAAGTCGCCGGGCGGTTCTTTTCAAAAAAGAAGTGCCCGACCCAGGCAAAACTGTAACCGGCCAGCGGCACCGCCAATAGCAGCAGCCACGCGCCTTTGGCGATGGTCATCGCCAGTATGAAAATCACCAGTGTCGTGCCGATGAAATGCAGGCGCCGACAGGTGCTGTTGCTGTGTTCGCTGAGATAATACGGATAGAACTCAGCGAAGCTGTTGAAATACTTGATGTTTTCCACGACCGCGTTCTCTGTGGTTATTGTTCTGGCGACGAGTTGTTCTGCGGGTAGCTTATTTGAGTCTAGAGTGATCATTGGCGTGGGCCAGTGACAATCGGCGCCACTTTAGTATCCTTCGCAAATCAGGCCGTAACATGCGGCCCCTCATGTAAAAGAAAAACGCCATGAGCGAACGAACGACTTCTGCAAGCTGGGCGATGGGGATTGTCAAAGCATTGGAGATGGACGGCCTGGATTGCCGGGTTCTGTTCAAGCAGCTGGGGCTTGATTACACGGCTCTGGATGATCCGGATGCGCGCTTCCCGCAAGATTCCATGACCCGCCTCTGGCAACGGGCAGTCGAGCTGTCCGGCAACCCGGCGATTGGCCTGAACATGGGCAAGGTGGTGCGACCGGCGTCGTTTCATGTCGCCGGCTATGCACTGATGTCGAGCAATACCCTGGCCGAAGGCTTCCAGCGACTGGTGCGTTATCAGCGCATCATCGCCGAGAGCGCCGATCTGAGTTTTCGGTTACTTGATGAAGGTTATGCGCTGATTCTGACGGTGCACGGCGATCATCTGCCGCCGACCCGGCAAAGTGCCGAAGCCTCGCTGGCCTGTGCACTGGGCCTGTGTGGCTGGTTGAGCGGGCGTACCCTGCATCCGGTCAAAGTCTTGGTGCAGGGCGCTGAGCCGGATGACCTGGAACCCTATAAACAAGCTTTCCACGCACCGCTGATGTTCAACGCGCCCTACGATGCGCTGATCTTCGAGCGTGCCGACATGGAAGCACCGCTGCCCACCGCCAACGAAGCCATGGCGCTGTTGCATGACCGCTTTGCCGGGGAGTATCTGGCACGGTTTTCCGAAAGCCGCGTGACCCACAAGGCTCGACAGGTGCTGTGCCGGTTGCTGCCACAAGGCGAGCCAAAGCGCGATACCGTGGCGCAAACCCTGCATTTATCGCAGCGTACCTTGCAGCGGCGCTTGCAGGAGGAGGGCACCAGTTTTCAACAGTTGCTCGATGACACCCGCCGTGAACTGGCCGAGCAGTATCTGGCGCAGCCGAGCATGACCTTGCTGGAAATCGCTTATCTGTTGGGCTTCGCCGATCCGAGCAACTTCTTTCGCGCGTTCCGCCGCTGGTTCGACACCACGCCCGGTGACTACCGGACGCGGTTGTTGCAGGCGCCGGCTGCGGTCAGTGACGCCAAAAGGCCGGAATACACAGCACAAACACCGTAATGATCTCCAGTCGACCGAGCAGCATGCCGAACGACAGGATCCACTTGGCCGCATCGGGAAGGGTGGCGAAGTTGCCCGCCGGGCCAATGGTTTCGCCAAGGCCCGGGCCGACACCGGACACGGTGCTGGCGGCACCGGTCAGTGCGGTCATCCAGTCGACACCGAGCAGCGACAGCAGCAGGGCGATCACGCAGATGGTGATGGCGAAGAAGAACGAAAACGTCAGAATCGAACGGACGATCTCTTCGTCGAGGCGGTGACCGTTGTACTTCTGCTTGATCACCGCGCGCGGGTGAATCAGCTGATTAAGGTTGGCCTTGAGCAGGATGTAGGCGACCTGGAAACGGAAAATCTTGATCCCGCCCGCTGTCGAACCGGAACAGCCGCCGACAAAGCCCAGATAGAAAAACAGCATCAGCGAGAAGTTGCCCCACAGGCTGTAGTCGCCGAGGGCGAAACCGGTGGTGGTGACTACCGAGGTCACGTTCAGTGCGACGTGGCGTAGCGCATCGAGCCAATGCAGATTGGTCGTCCACCAGTACCAGGTGCCGAGCACCAGCCAGGTCACCAGCAACATGCCGAGCAAACCCTGCACCTGCTGATCCTTGATCAACGCCTTGCGGTTGCCGCGCAGCGTCGCCACGTACAGGGTGAACGGCAGGCTGCCGAGAATCATGATGACCACCGCAACCCAGTGCACCGCCGGTTGCGTCCACTTGGCCAGCGACTGATCGGAGGTCGAGAACCCGCCGGTGGAAATCGCTGACATCGCGTGGTTGATCGCATCGAACGGGCTCATCCCGGCCCACCAGAACGCCAGGCTGCCAAGAATGGTGATGCCGACATACGCCGCGACGATCAGCCGCGCCACCATGTGCGAACGCGGCATGACCTTTTCCGAGCGGTCCGAGGATTCGGTCTGGAACAGGCGCATGCCACCGATGCGCAGCAGCGGCAGAATTGCCACCGCCATACCGATAAAGCCGATGCCGCCGATCCAGTGCAGCAACGAGCGCCACATCAGGATGCCCGGCGACATGTCGTCGAGATGATTGAGCACGGTCGAGCCGGTGGCGGTAATGCCCGACATACTTTCGAAGAACGAGTCGGTGTAGCTGATGTGCTGAGTCAGCAAGAATGGCAGCGCGGCAAAAATGCACACCACCAGCCAACTGCTGACCGTCAGCAGGTACATGTCGCGCGGGCGCAGATGAATGTGTTCGGGCCGGCCGGGAATCACCAGCGCGAGGCCGGCGACGAAGGTGATCATGCTCGCCCAGAGGAACGACGGCAGGTCGCTGGTGCGTTCAAAAATCACCAGGGTGGCCATCGGCACGACCATGGCCACGGCCAGGGTGATCAGGAAGATGCCGATGATGAAACCAATGATCCGTAAGGTCGGCAACGCCATGAAGTCCGCTCGGGCTGATGTGGGAAGGGCGCCATTCTACCCGTGGGGCAGGGCATGTAAACCGGCATCCTGTTGGCAGATAAAGCTAGAATAGCCGCACATATTTTTCAGGAGGTGGCCGATGCAGGCTCTCGACGCGTTGCTCAACCGTGTTTCCGTTCCACGACTGGTCGAACCGGCCCCCACTGCCGAGCAGCGCGAAGCTCTGTTTGGTGCCGCATTGCGCGCGCCGGATCACGGGCATTTGCAGCCGTATCGCTTTCTGACCGTCGAAGGCGCAGCGCGCGAGCAGATGGGCGAGTTGTTGGCCGAAGCGGCGCAAATGCAGGAAGGCGAGGTCACCGAAGCGATGATCGACAAGGCCCGTAACGGTCCGCTGCGTGCACCGCTGGTGGTGGTAGTGATCGCCAGATTGCAGGAACACGTTAAATATCCTAAGGCCGAGCAGTTGCTCGCGGCCGGGTGTGCGGCGCACGGGATTTTGCTGGCGGCGTATGCGCAGGGGATTGGTGCGGTTTGGCGTACGGGGGATTTGGCTTATTCGCAGCATGTGGCTAAAGGCTTGGGGCTGGCGGAGGGTGAAGAGGTGATTGCGTTTCTTTACCTTGGCACGCCGCAGAAGGAGCCTCGCGTAGCTGAAAAGGTCGACCTGACCGAGTTCGTTAGTGTCTGGCCTGGTAAAGCCTGAAGATCAAAAGCCCCTCACCCTAGCCCTCTCCCGGAGGGAGAGGGGACTGATTTGGGGGATGCTGTAGAGGTACGCCGACCTGAAAGTGCTCGGCTGAATCCAGAGTCGATAACGGTTCCGATGCATTTCGAGCTCGGAGTCGATAACGGTTCCGATGCATTTCGAACCCAGAGTCGGCGACGATTCACGTGCCTTCCGGGCCCATAATCAACTCGGTTCTTCAGGTCGATGTAGGGCGCAAGACACCTCGGTCGGCCCCCTCTCCCTCCGGGAGAGGGCTGGGGTGAGGGGCTTTTCTGGGGTGAGGGTGGCTTTTAGGGTTGCACCACCGCTCCCGGCACGAGCGGCAATTCCAGACTGGCAATAAACCCGCCCTGCGGATGATTGGCCAGCGTCAAACTCCCACCATGGCGCTCCGCCGCCCTTCGTGCAATCGCCAGGCCCAGACCATGTCCCGCCGCCGTCTGCCCCGGTGCCCGGTAAAACGGCTCGCCCAGCTGACTCAAATGTTCCGCCTGCACCCCCGGCCCATGGTCGCGCACGCTGACGATAATTTTCTCGCCCTGACGCGAAGCCTGCATTTCAATCGCCTGACCTTCAGGGTTGAAGCGCTGGGCATTGCGCAACAAGTTATCGACGGCGCGCTCGATCATGGTCGGCCAACCCTTCAGGTTCAGCTGCGGTTCGGCATCAAGACGCACGATCTGCTCGGGCGATGCAAGTTTCGCATCCTTCTGCAACGTGCCGAGCAAGGCATTCAGATCCACCTCTTCAGCACTGGCATTGTCAGCATCGACTCGCGCCAGCACCAGAATTTCACTGATCAAAGCTTCCAGCCGATCGCACTCGCGGGTCAGTCGTGGCCAGAGTTTCTCGCGTTCTTCGGGGTTGGCCCGTTCCGCCAGCGCCAAGGCAATGCGCAGCCGCGCCAACGGTGAGCGCAATTCGTGAGACACGTCGCGCAACAGCTGCCGTTGGCTGCCAATCAGGCTCTGCAGACGCGCCCCCATGCGATTGAAGTCATTAGCCAGTACACCAAATTCATCGCGACGGTTAGCCAGTTTCGCCAAGCTGTTCTGCTGATAAGTCGTCTGCCCGAGATCATGCACTGCGCCGCGCAAACGGCTGAGCGGGCGGGTGATGGAGAAGGTCACCAACAGACTGAACAAGGTCAGCACCACCAACGCGATGCCCAGTGCACTCAGCGGCCAGAGCAGGCTTTCGCGGTGCCAGGCGTCGAGTTCCGGGTGCGGGATGCGGTAGATGAACAGGTAGGTGTCACCGGTTTTTTCACTGGTGAATTCGTCGGTCAAACGTCGCCATGGCAGACGTCGGTCATCGTTGTTCTGCCGCGCTTCGAAGGCGGCGGCGCGGCGCGGGAACGTCCCACGCACCAGCGGATCGCCGCTTTCGTTGAGCACTTGGACGTCGATGTGATATTGGCGTTTGCGCTGTTCGAGGATGTCCTGGGCGGCTTCTTCGCCCTGGGCTTCGTAGGTTTGCGTCCATTCGCCGGCGAGGCTGTTGAGGCCCGGATGGCGGCTGAGGATCCACGCGTCCTGGTTGAGCATGTGCCCGAGCAGAATGGACAACCCGGCCACCAGCGCGATGGCCAGCCAGAAGCTCGCGAGAATACGCCAGAACAATGAACGCACAGAAAATCCTCAATCAAACACAAATCCCTGTAGGAACTGCCGAAGGCTGCGATCTTTTGACTTTGTTTTTTAAGATCAAGATCAAAAGATCGCAGCCTTCGGCAGCTCCTACAGGTTCCGGGTTGCAAAAGACCCGACGGGTTAACCGTCGGGTCCGGGGTCAGAACATTATTGCGCTTTTTGCGCCTGTTGCGCTTTCCACGCCTTGAACTCGGCCCATTCGGCGCGACGCTCGGCCTGTTTCTTCTGGATCTCGTCGAATTTCTTCTGTTGATCCGGTTTCAACACGGCGCGCACATCGGTCTCGGCTTTCTTGTGGTTGGCGGCCATCTCGTCTTTCATGGCTTTCTGGTCAGCCGGCGAGAGTTTTTCCAGGTACTTGTCGACCACTTGCTTACGCTCGTGCATCTGCTCGCCCATGATCTTGCGGATCTGCTCGCGCTGTTCACGAGACAGGTCGAGTTGGCTGTACGGGCCTTTGCCGTGCATGCCGTGCATGCCGTGCATCTGACCGCCGTGGCGTGGGCCGTCAAGCGGGCCACCCATCGGGCCGCCGTCTTGCGGCATGGCCATGGCGACGGTTGGCAGAGCGGCAGCGAACATCAGAGCGATAAGAGTCTTGCGCATGGTGTATCTCCTTGTCTCGTTCCCGGTACGTTCCGGATGAGTACAGATTACGGAGATCAAGGTCAGCGGCGGTCAGCACAGCGTAAAGCTTCGGTAAAGACGCTTCGGGTCCAACCTTACACATGCCCTGTGTAGGAGCTGCCGAAGGCTGCGATCTTTTGATCTTGTTTTTAAAAGACAGATCAAAAGATCGCAGCCTTCGGCAGCTCCTACAGTGGGAATGGGCGCGGTTCAGAGGCTATAGAAGTAACCGCGGCTACGCAGAGCGACGATGCGCGGGCGGCCGTCGGGGTGCGGGCCGATCTTTTTGCGCAGATTGCTGACGTGCATGTCGAGGCTGCGGTCGTACAGGGTCAGCTTGCGACCGAGGGCGATCTGCGCCAGTTCCTGTTTGTCCAGCGGCTCGCCCGGCTGTTTTAGCAGCGCTTCGAGCAGACGGCTTTCGGAAACAGTGAGGGTCAGTTCTTTCTCGTCGATGCTGACCACGCCGCGCACCGGGCTGAAACTCAGATCGCCCAGCTCAAGCTGAGTCGACACCGCCGCCGGATGGCTGCGGCGCAGTACAGCGCGCAGACGTGCGGTCAACTCGCGCGGATCGCACGGTTTGGCCAGATAATCGTCGGCGCCCAGTTCCAGGCCAAGTATACGATCCAGCGGCTCGCCGCGGGCCGAGAGCATCAGCACCGGCAGATCAGCGTGATCGTTGCGCAGTTGCTTGAGCAGTTCCAGACCGCTGCCGTCGGGCAGCATCACGTCCAGCACCACCGCCGCCGGGGCCGTTTCAGCCAGTGCCTTGCGGGCGCTCTGGCCATCGTGGCAGGCACGCACATGGAAGCCTTCCTGGCTCAGCCAGCTACTCAGGAGTTCGCACAACTCCTGGTCATCATCAATCAGTAACAGCTCGCTCATGACTCACTCAATTTAGCCATTGCCGACGTTTTCGGCTTGCTCCACTGGCAAAGATACCGCAGAGCAGCGCCAATAGCGCTACTCCGGCGCCCGTGACGAACCACTGCTGCTGATCGGTCAGCAGACGCGGCAGCGGGCTGGCCTGGGCTTCCTTGAGTTGCAGCTTGAGACGCTGGTTCTCCTGGCGCAACCGGGCAAGCTGGGCACTTTCGCGGGTGTTGTCGGCATTTTGCAGTTGTTTGCTCAATTCTTCCCGTTGCTGCTCGCTGGCCTTGAGGCGCTGTTGCAACTCGGTGATCTGGCTGCCGGCGCTTAACGACAATGGCATGGAGCTGCCGCCTTCGGTGGTTTCCTCACCATGGGCGGGTGCCATGATCGACAACGTGACCAACATCAGACACAACGGACCCTTGCGCATCGCGACACCTGTTTCCAAATGGATATTGGGCAGGTTGTCGGCAGGCAAACGAGAATAATGAGCGATTGAGAGCAGCAAGAACCAGGAAGGTTCAGTGTCAGCGGCAATGTCGCGGGTGATGAGGGGAGAAATCCCCTCATCACCGGACTTTCAAGGCAGGACTTGTTTGAACGGTTTCACGAGCACATTGGCGTAAACGCCAGCGGCAATATACGGATCGGCATCTGCCCACGCTTGCGCTGCACTCAGCGAATCGAATTCGGCGACGATCAGGCTGCCGGTGAAACCCGCTTCGCCCGGATCATTGCTGTCGACGGCCGGGTGTGGGCCGGCCAATACGATGCGGCCTTCGCCCTTGAGCGCTTGCAGGCGTTCCAGATGCGCAGGACGCGCGGTCAGGCGTGCTTCGAGCGAGTTGGCGACGTCGGTGGCAATGATTGCGTAGAGCATGTCAGTCCTCGGTTTTTGGTGTTGTTGTGGTATCGGCATCGTGCAGGTGGCGCGACAGGTAAATGCCCTGTGCGACCAGGAACACCAGAGTCATGCCCAGGCTGCCGAACACCTTGAAGTCCACCCAGTAGCTCTGGAAGGTGAAGGCGACGAACAGGTTGGCAGCGCCGCAGAACAGGAAAAAGGCGATCCAGGCGATGTTCAGGCGGGTCCAGACCGGATCCGGCAGGGTCAGCGCGTGGCCCATGATGCGTTTGATCAGCAGACGGTCACCGATGAAGTGACTGCCGATGAAGGCGACGGCGAACAGCCAGTTGACCACCGGCGCTTTCCATTTCAGGAAGGTCTCGCTATGGAAAGCCAGTGTCAGGCTGCCGAACACCAGGCAGGCGATCAGGGTCAGCCATTGGCTCTTTTCCAGCTTGCGCTGTTTGATGAACAACGCGCCATACACCACCAGGGAACTGATGATCAGCATCGCCGTGGCGCTGTAAATACCGCCTACAGTCACTTCATGGCCAGCGATGTCGACGACCCGTGGATCAAGTTTGTAAACGATGAAGAACAGCAGAAGCGGGATGAAATCGATGAATTGTTTCACAGTGAGAGCCAGAAGCTGGATGTGGCGGCATAATAACAAACATATGGGCGCGCGATAGCGCCAGCTGATTTGAGGTTACAACTCCCCGTGAATGTTGATTTGCACTGCCATAGCACGGCCTCCGATGGCGCCCTGGCGCCTGCGGTTCTGGTTGCGCGTGCGTTCGAGAACGGCGTGCGAGTCCTGGCGTTGACCGACCACGACACCCTCGAAGGCCTAGCCGAAGCGCGCGTGGCTGCCAATGAGTTGGGCATGCAACTGGTCAACGGCGTCGAATTGTCCTGTACGTGGGGCGGCGCGACCATTCATGTGTTGGGCTACGGTTTTGATGTCAATGCCGCGCCGTTGGTCGAGGCAATTGCCAAATTGCACGATGGCCGCTGGCTGCGGTCGGAAGAAATAAGCCGCAAGCTCGCCCTCAAGGGCATGCCCGGTGCCCTCGAAGGCGCCCGGCAGGTTCAGCAGGAACTGGGCGACAGCGGCAACGCCCCGGCCCGTCCGCATTTCGCCGACTGGATGGTGCGTGAAGGTTTTGTAATGGATCGCGCCGAAGCCTTCCGCAAATGGCTCGGCGCCGGCAAGCTGGGTGACGTCAAGTTGCACTGGCCGACGCTGGAAGACACCGTTGGCACACTGCGCGCCGCCGGGGCCTGGGTCAGCCTGGCGCATCCGTGGCACTACGATTTCACCCGCAGCAAGCGCCGGAAGCTGATTGCCGACTATATTCAAGCAGGCGGGCATGCGATCGAGGTGGTCAATGGCTATCAGCCTGCGGAACAGGTGGGCAGCCTGGCAATCCTTGCCCGTGAGTTCGGTCTGCTGGTCAGCGCCGGCAGTGACTTCCATGGCCCTGGCGGCTGGTCCGAGATCGGCCAGTACCGGCCGGTTCCCGAGGACCTTCCACCCCTGTGGTGTCGGTTCAAACATGACACAGATATTGCCGCCGTCTGAACAGGTAGAGAATGTGAGTCAATTTTTCCAGATTCATCCGGAAAACCCGCAAGCGCGCCTGATAAAGCAGGCGGTCGAGATCATCCGCAAGGGCGGGGTGGTGGTTTATCCCACGGACTCTTCCTACGCGATCGGTTGCCAGATCGGCGATAAAACCGCGATCGAGCGTGTTCGTCGCCTGCGTCAGCTCGATGAAAAGCACAACTTTGCGCTGATCTGCAGCGACCTGTCGCAACTGGGCAACTACGCCAAGATCGACACCGGCACCTTCCGCATTCTCAAAGCACATTTGCCGGGGCCATACACCTTCATTCTCAACGCCACCCGCGAAGTGCCGCGTCTTTTGCTGCATCCGAAGAAGCGCACCATCGGCCTGCGTGTGCCGAGCCATCCGATTGCGCTGGCGCTGCTGGCCGAACTCGGCGAGCCGCTGATGAGTGTGACCCTGATCATGCCTGGCGATGAAGACCCGCTGAGCGATCCGTACGAAATGCGCCAGTTGCTTGAGCACCAAGTGGACTTGATCGTCGATGGCGGCTTCGGCGGCATCAAGGCCTCCACGGTGATTGACTTGACTGGCGACGACCCGGAAGTGGTTCGCGTCGGTTGCGGCGATCCGACGCCGTTCATGGTCGAGGCCTGAATGTCCGCAGTGGAAACCGTTGTCGATCCCCAGGCCGGCGCTCAGCAAGAGCTGCCGTTTGCCATGGTCTATGGCCAGGCGGTCATGGAAATGCCGCTCGACCTGTACATCCCGCCGGATGCACTGGAAGTCTTTCTCGAAGCGTTTGAAGGCCCGCTTGACCTGCTGCTGTACCTGATCCGCAAACAGAACATCAACATCCTCGACATCCCGGTGGCGGAAATCACCCGTCAGTACATGGGCTATGTCGAGTTGATGCAGTCGGTGCGTCTGGAGCTGGCCGCCGAGTATCTGGTGATGGCCGCGATGCTCGCCGAGATCAAGTCGCGCATGCTCCTGCCGCGCGCCGAAACCGTCGAAGACGAAGAAGACGACCCGCGCGCCGAACTGATCCGCCGCTTGCAGGAATACGAGCGCTTCAAGGCGGCCGCCGAAGGTATCGACGGCTTGAGCCGGGTCGGTCGTGACGTGATCGTGCCCAAGCTCGACGCCCCGGAAGCCCGCGCGCGCAAGCTGTTGCCGGATGTCGCGCTGGAAGAGATTTTGATGTGCATGGCCGAAGTGCTGCGCCGTGGCGATATGTTTGAAAGCCACCAGGTCAGCCGCGAGGCATTGTCCACCCGCGAGCGCATGAGCGATGTGCTGGAACGGCTCAAGGGCGGCGGTTTTGTGCCGTTCGTCGAGTTGTTCACTGCCGAAGAGGGCAGGCTGGGTGTGGTGGTGACCTTTATGGCAATCCTTGAACTGGTCAAGGAATCCTTGGTCGAGCTGGTGCAGAATGAGCCGTTCGCCGCGATCCACGTGCGAGCCCGAGCCGAATAACGAGTCGAAACATGAACCTGACTGAACCCCGCGAGCTGGCCTCCCTGCTTGAAGCCTTTCTGTTGGCCTCGGGAAAGCCGCAATCCCTTGAGCGCCTGTTTGAACTGTTTGAAGAAGGCGAACGGCCCGAGCCTGCGGTTTTCAAGAAAGCCCTGACCCTGTTGGGCAAATCCTGCGAAGGCCGCGCGTTCGAGCTCAAAGAAGTCTCGTCGGGCTATCGCTTGCAGATTCGCGAGAAGTTTTCGCCATGGGTTGGCCGACTCTGGGAGGAACGCCCGCAGCGTTATTCCCGTGCGTTGCTGGAAACCATTGCGCTGATCGCTTATCGCCAGCCGATTACTCGGGGCGAGATCGAAGACGTGCGTGGCGTGGCGGTGAACAGCAACATCGTCAAAACCTTGCTGGAGCGCGAGTGGATTCGCGTCGTTGGTTACCGCGACGTGCCGGGCAAACCGGCGATGTTTGCCACCACCAAGATGTTTCTTGATCACTTCAACCTGAAAAATCTCGAAGACCTGCCGCCGCTGGCCGAACTGCGCGAGATGGAAACCGACCCGGTACTCGATTTCGACGACGCCCCGGTGCCGCAGGGCCTGCAGGAACTTGCCGACGCCAGCGCCGAGCCGGAGGAGGAGAAGGAAGAGACCAGTTTCCACACCTTGCTGTTGGAGCTGGACAGCATGGAGGAGGGGATCAAGACCGACTTCGACGACTTGCTGCGGGATGCGGCGGATGGTGAGGCGCCGACGCCTGAAGCAGAAATCGAGACTGAGCCTGAGCCGCAGATCGCCCAGCCAACCATCGAAGTTGAACTTGGAGCCGAGCCCGAAGCCGAACCGGACGAGGACATTCTTGGTGTCGCTGAGGCCCGCGAAAAGCTGTTGGCCGCCGTCGCCGCCCTCGAGCAACCGGCGCCAGAACCTGAACCGGAGCTAAGCGAAGAAGAAGCCGAAGCCCGCGCCCTGGCCGAAGCCATCGAAGCCGAACGCCGCGAATTCGAAGACTGAGCCGCCCTCAAAACCACCGCGATCCCCTGTAGGAGTGAGCCTGCTCGCGATAGCGGTGTATCTGCCAAGAAGATGTCGACTGACACACCGCTATCGCGAGCAGGCTCACTCCTACAGGGATTTGTGTGTTTCTGGAGACTGCGATGAGTTCCACCAAAGACCCGTGCATCAGCGTTTGCAAATTCAGCGACGACATCTGCCTCGGCTGCGGTCGCAGCAAGCGCGAAATCAAAGCCTGGAAGAAACTCGACAAGGACGACAAGCGCAGCGTACTGGCCGAAGCTGCGCTGCGCCTGATCAAACTCGGTGGCGCCGGTCGGCGGAAAAAGAAATAACTGTCGATCGATCAGCTAGTCTCTGATGCGCGACGGCGCACATCCGCGTATGATTCGCGACCCTTCGCCGATCCCTTCGGCCGAGAACCCAGATTTCAATGCTTCAGGCGCCGCCTGAACAGACCACACCGGGAGGTGCCCAGATGAGCGACATCATTCAGAAAGACGACCAGGAAATCGGCCCCGCAGGCGAAAAACTGCAGAAAGTCCTCGCCCGTATCGGCGTCGGCTCGCGCCGTGACGTGGAGTCCTGGATCAGCCAGGGCCGGATCAAGGTCAATGGCAAAGACGCCACCCTCGGTCTGCGCGTCGACATGCACGACGCCATCACCATTGATGGCAAGGTCATCAAGCGTGAAGAGGCGGCCGAATCGGTACGCCGCGTGATCATGTACAACAAATCCGATGGCGAGATCTGTACCCGTGACGATCCGGAAGGCCGTCCGACCGTGTTCGACAAGCTGCCGCGTCCGAAAGAAGGTCGCTGGATCAACATCGGTCGTCTCGACATCAACACCACCGGTCTGCTGATGTTCACCACCGATGGTGAGCTGGCCAACCGCCTGATGCACCCGTCCTACGAGATGGACCGTGAATACGCCGTGCGTGTACGCGGTGAAGTCGACGACGAAATGATCGAGCGTCTGAAAGCTGGCGTGGTGCTGGAAGACGGCCCGGCGAAGTTCACCGACATCAAACAGGCACCGGGCGGCGAAGGGTTCAACCACTGGTACCACTGCGTGGTGATGGAAGGCCGTAACCGTGAGGTTCGTCGTCTGTGGGAATCGCAAGGTCTGGTGGTCAGCCGTCTGAAGCGCGTGCGTTTCGGCCCGGTGTTCCTCAACTCCGACCTGCCGATGGGCCGCTGGCGCGAAATGAGCCAGTACGAAGTCGACATCCTCAGTGCTGAAGTCGGCCTGACGCCGGTAGCGATGCCGCAACTGAACGCCAAGAGCAAAGACAAGCTTGAGCGTATGCAGCGCAAATCGTCGCGTCCGATGGGCAAGACCGAGCGCGTACGCACGTTGCGTCCGGCTGCTGGCGCGCCGACTGGCCCACGCCCGAGCCGTGAGCCGCAGATCGAAGGCGAGCGCCCAGGTCGCAAGCCAGTTGCCGCCCGTGACGGCGAGCGCGCTCCGCGTCCGGCCAACGGTCGCACCGAGCGTGGCGAACGTGGTGCACCTGCCGGTCGTGGCACGCCTGTGGCGGATCGTCCAGCGGACACCACCAACAAGCGCCCGGCCAAGCCTGCGCCGAAGCGTCCGGGGATCAAGCTGGTTGACGGCGACAAGCCGTCGGGCAAGCGCCGTGGCGCACCGGCCGGTTCCGGTCAGCGTCCGGGTTTCGGTCGTAAAAAGCCGGAATAAGGCAGGTGTGAGCTTCTACCGGCAAGCTTCAAGCCAAAGCAGAAACGCCAATCTCAGGGTTGGCGTTTTTTTTCGTCTGGCGAAAGAGTTGTAGTGGTTGAGAGATTGCTATCGCGAGCAGGCTCACTCCTACAATTTGAAATGCGTTCCCCTGTAGGAGTGAGCCTGCTCGCGATGACGTCGGTGGCATCAACACAAAGCTTAAAGTCAGAACACAAACCGTCCATCAAACACCGGCTTGTCATCCAGCGCCAATACCCCGCCAGAAAAGATCAGATCCAGATGATGACTACCCTTGGCGCCACCACCCAACCCAAGGTGCAAACCACAATGCCGTTCCTCAAACCCGGCATTGCGCGCATACAGATCCTTCACACCTTCATTGGTACCAATCCCCAACTCCTCAATCCGCCGGTTCGACGGATTCGCATCCAAGTACTTGTTGAAATCATGCTCCAGCCCCGGCACCTCGGTGGCGATGCGGCTGATGGTCGAGTTCTCGATCCACAGTTCCAGCGGTGATTCCAGCACGCCGTATTTGCGCGCAAACGGGATGGTGCTGAGGAATGTGCCCTTGAACTTCACATGGCCGTTGATTTCCTCACTGTGAGTAGCGATCTCACCGGGCGCCAAGTCAAAGTTGCCGACACCGTTGATGTCAGTCCACTTCTTGATGCTGCTCAGCGGTGTTTCAAACCATGAGCCTTCATCGTCCTTGAAGCTCAGCGTGGTCGCTTGGGACATACGCTGGATCAAGTGGCTGTTCAGGCCGGCAATCCGCTGCGGCGTGACGCTGAAGGTGTCGTAGAAATAATCGCCGTAATCCTTGAACAGCAGCGACTTTTTCCAGTTTTCTGCCATCACGCCTTGCAGCGCGCGGACGAATTCCGGGCCGTCGGGGCGTGGGTTGGGGAGGGTGGAAGAGTCGTAGAAGAAAATGTACAGATCGCTGTCGGTGATAGCCGAGGTCAGCGCTGTGGTGCTTTCCAGGTCCAGGCGTCGGGCACTGAATTGGAAGCGTGGATGATCGCCAGCCTGTTCGGCGATGGCGCCGGTCAGCGCTTGGTAATCAGCTGTGTGGCCGAGCAATACCTTCGCCGAGTCGAGGCCGGCAAGGGCAGGGTGATGTTCGAGGTAGTAAAGGAAATGCGAGATCGCGCGGGGCTTATCCATGAGTCCTCCCTGACTGACCGTGAAGAAAGCGGCAGGCACGACCGGCCGGATCGTGCCTGCCCGGGGATGTCTTACAGAGGCCACATCGCCGTGCCGAACGGAACTACCGCATCGGCTTGCATCATTTCCACTGCTGCCTCATGGGTCGGTGCTTCAAACCATTCGTCCAGTTGCAGTTCGGTATCCAAGTCTTTTTCCAGTGCTTGCATGGTCGATCTCCTAGATGACTTTCACGGTTGTGACTGGCCGGTCGAGGTGGCCGGCAAGACGTGAAGAACCTAGTTCAGAGTTTTTTGTAATGCAAAAAATTATTCATTTAATTTTTAAATAGACTTTTTATTCTGTTTTTCAGCGTAAGTTTTCTTATTTGAAAACAAAAAACTAAATAGCGCGTTTCATTAGCAAGCTAGCGACCGTCAATTTGCAGACGTCTGACAGATATTTCTGAAATGGAAACTTTGCGTTACGCATTGTAAATAAATATTTACGAAAAACCCGGTAAACCTGAGTGAATCCAACCCGCCATGGCCGCTGTAAGGAAAACCTGCCGCAGCCTGCTCCGCCGCGGGCTGGGCAGGGCTCTGGCGCGCTTGTTTCAGCGGCGTTTGCAGGGTGATATGCGCCCCATGCCTGTCGTGCAGGTGCATAACAAGAAGGAGGCGCAATGAACGCCGTGACTGATCTCCACCTCTCTCCGTGGGACGGTTTTTTCCTCGTCCATGCCGATGGCCTGCAAAGGCCTGACTCAATTTTTGCAGCCGCTCGAGTGTCTCGAGGCGGACACACGCAATCCCGGCAACCGACACGCTGATCCAGCGGGGTCTGGCAGCAGGGGGTTAGCGGTGTACAATGCGCCGCGTTTTAACTGTGACCCTCTGCGTAATCGCGCAAATCTCAAGGCTATCCGCCTTGTTCACTCCGTTGCGCCACAAGCGTTTCGGGTTCGATTTCGTCACAGATAAAAACAAACAGGTGACGCATGACCGTTGTAAACAAGCTGAACTCCTGGTGCCTGCGCTGGGGTTTGATCGGGGCTGCCTGAAATCGCAACCTTGCAGCAACGTCTACTGAACACCATCAAACCTTGCGTGAGACCTTTTTCATGAGTGGACAACCCTCGCAATCAGGCGAGCTGAAACGCGGCCTGAAAAATCGCCATATTCAACTGATCGCCCTCGGTGGCGCGATCGGTACCGGATTG
The DNA here is from genome assembly GCF_054790575.1 of Pseudomonas sp. MC6. NCBI lineage: Bacteria > Pseudomonadati > Pseudomonadota > Gammaproteobacteria > Pseudomonadales > Pseudomonadaceae > Pseudomonas > Pseudomonas sp. MC6. The sequence goes on along the minus strand of NZ_CP186504.1, from coordinate 3,341,260 downwards.
TTCCTCGGCTCGGCCGGGGTACTGAAATCCGCCGGCCCGTCGATGATCCTCGGCTACGCCATCTGCGGCTTCATCGCCTTCATGATCATGCGCCAGCTCGGCGAGATGATCGTCGAAGAGCCGGTGGCCGGTTCCTTCAGCCATTTCGCGCACAAGTACTGGGGCGGCTTTGCCGGCTTCCTGTCGGGTTGGAATTGCTGGATTCTGTACATTCTGGTGGGCATGTCGGAGCTGACTGCGGTCGGCAAATACATCCACTACTGGGCGCCGGACATCCCGACCTGGGCCTCTGCGGCAGCCTTCTTCGTGCTGATCAACGCGATCAACCTGGCCAACGTCAAAGTCTTCGGTGAAGCCGAGTTCTGGTTCGCGATCATCAAGGTCGTGGCGATCGTCGGCATGATTGCGCTCGGCAGCTACCTGCTGGTCAGCGGCAACGGCGGCCCGCAAGCGTCGGTCACTAACCTGTGGTCGCACGGCGGATTCTTCCCGAACGGGGTGAGCGGTCTGGTGATGGCCATGGCGATCATCATGTTCTCCTTCGGCGGTCTGGAAATGCTCGGTTTCACCGCCGCTGAAGCGGACAAACCGAAAACCGTGATCCCGAAAGCGATCAACCAGGTGATCTACCGGATCCTGATTTTCTACATCGGTGCACTGGTGATCCTGCTGTCGCTGACGCCATGGGACAGTCTGCTGGCAACCCTCAACGCGTCCGGCGACTCGTACAGCGGCAGCCCGTTCGTGCAAGTGTTCTCGATGCTCGGCAGCAACACCGCCGCGCACATCCTCAACTTCGTGGTCCTGACTGCTGCGTTGTCGGTGTACAACAGTGGCACCTACTGCAACAGCCGCATGCTGCTGGGCATGGCCGAGCAGGGCGATGCGCCGAAAGGTCTGGCGAAGATCGACAAGCGTGGCGTGCCGGTGCGGTCGATCCTGGCTTCGGCTGCTGTGACACTGGTTGCGGTGCTGCTCAACTACCTGATCCCCCAACACGCGCTGGAACTGCTGATGTCGCTGGTGGTTGCAACGCTGGTGATCAACTGGGCGATGATCAGCTTCTCGCACTTCAAGTTCCGTCAGCACATGAACAAGACCCAGCAGACGCCGCTGTTCAAGGCGCTGTGGTACCCGTACGGCAACTACATCTGCCTGGCGTTTGTTGCGTTCATCCTTGGTGTGATGCTGCTGATCCCGGGCATTCAGATCTCGGTGTATGCGATTCCGCTGTGGGTGGTGTTCATGTGGGTTTGCTACGTGATCAAGAACAAGCGCGGTGCGCAGCAGGCCGTGCACGCGGCAGGTGCTGCCAAGTAAGCGCTGACGCAGAAACACAAAACCCGGCCTGAGTGCCGGGTTTTTTTATGGATGCAAATGTTGAAGCGCTATTGATAGTCGGCGAAAGGATAGTCCCTGCACAGGGTTTCGACCTCTGAGCGAAACTGCGCAAGGAGCAAGGGCTCCAGGGTGTAATCCTGTTCGCCGAGCGGCGCCACCGTGTTCAGAATCCGCACGATCAAATCGACGATCTGGCGGCTGCCGTGGACATCGACCCGGCGTTGCGCCAGAGCAGCCGTGCCGATTCGAAGCCCGCTGGTGACAAGTGCCGAACGGTGATCGTCGGGTACGCGATGTCTGTTGACGATGATCCCGCAGTGCCCCAGCGCCGCCTCCGCGATAGCTCCCGTGATGCCACCCCGCAAGCGAATCAGCACCGTATGGTTTTCACTGCAGCCGCCAACCACTTCATAATCCTTGGCCTGAAACGCTTTGGCCATTTCATCGGCCGTGCTGCGGATCTGCGCCATGCAGGCGTCGAATGCTGCGGACATTGCATAACCCAGCGCTGCAGCCTTCGCAGCGATCATGTTGGCAGCAGGCGCGCCCTGCATTCGCGGGTAAACGGCTTGATCAAGCAGGCGACTGAAGGTGGTCCGCAAACCGGGAATCTTGGTGTTCGCATCAGCACCGCTGAGAATCACTCCGCCGCGAGGCCCGGCGAGTTGCTTGTGCGTGCAGGTGACGGTGACATGGGCGGCGTCGATCGGACTTGGATGGCGCCCGGTGGCGACCAGCCCGGCGATATGCGAAATGTCGGCGAGCAGGATGGCCCCGGCTTCATCGGCAATTTCGCGAAAGCGCTTGAAGTCCACTTCGCGCGAATAGGCGCTGGCGCCGCAGAGGATGACGCGTGGGCGATGGGCGAGTGCGAGCAGGCGCACTTTGTCGTAATCGATCAGACCGTCTGCTGTCGTGCCGTACTGGATCGCCTTGTAGTAGGCGCCGGAAAACGCGGCGAGGCTGCCATGCGTCAGATGACCGCCGTGTTCCACCGCCATGCCCAGCAAGGTATCGCCGGGCTCAAGCAAGGCCGTGAGCACTTGGTAAACGGCGTTCGACGCTGAGTGTGGCTGCACGTTGGCGTATTGCGCGCCGAACAGTTGCCGCGCCCGGCGGATGGCCAGCGATTCGACCAGCTCGACATTTTCGCACCCAGCGCTGTGACGCTTGCCGGACATGCCTTCTGCGGTCACGTTGACCAGCACAGAGGCGGAGGCCGCCAAGGTTCGCGGCTGGACTGCGCAGGAGGAGGAGACCAGTGAAAGCGTGTGCTGTTGACGCGTGATTTCAGCGTCGAGAATTGCCGCCAGTTCGGCGTCTTCTGCGCGAAGATCCGCCAGGCCGCGTCGCAGCAAGTCAGCCTGGTTCTTGAGCGGTTCAGTAATGACGGCCATTGCTTGATTCCTTCCCTGGTTTTGCGTGATTTGCGCATGTCCTTGCTTGCCAGATCTGTACAGGCGAATCCGTGTTTTGACCGCTGTGCGTGCAAAACTAAACCCTGTACAGGCCTCCCGGTTTTTCGTTCTTTCACTCTTGAGAATGCGACGCCGGATTGACGCATCATAGATTTTTCAGTGAGGAACGCCACAGAATTAATCAAAAAAATGAACATTCTTCAAAGAAAATGATTCTTTTTGTAGTCGCGTCGGGTGTAAAACAGGCATTGCCCGGAGCCGATTTTCAGGCCAAGGGTGGAAGTGGACAGGAACTGACGAGTCATTAGCGAGGCTGAAAGCCCCGCATGTTGGCGGAAGCAGCCTGTGAAAGCTGACTTTTTATACCGAGCCCAGGGAGGGAGAATGCTATGATCCTGCGCGGCACTGACAGGGATATAACTGCAATTTCCTACCTCACTTGTGTATGTCCGGAATGATCATTCGGGGCGTGACATTGATTGCAGTTAAAAATGGATGATAAGCATGTGATGCACAGAAGAGAAAGATCGGAGAATCTGAAGAACAACATCAAATACCTGATAAAGAGTCGCGGGGAGACGCAACTGTCCTTGTGCAACTCCAGTGGTTTGACCCGAACGACCATCTACAACATCCTTGAAGGCAAGGTGGTCAATGTCCAGCAGTCCACTGTGCGCAAGATTTCTGATTTCTTCGGGGTGTCTTACGAAGAAATAGAGACGATTGATTTTGAAGAGAAGGAAATCATCGAAAGCAGTATTTCGCCACAGGGGAACATGAATCCGGCGGCGGTGCCTGTCATCAAGGAAAGTATGCTGCTGCAAAGTCTGGATAAAAGAATTGGCGAGTTGGCCACTATTTATCCCCTGACTTACTATTTTGGCGCGTCCTTTAACCTGATTGGCGTACTTCTGGAAAATGAAATCAGTGGCATGAATGAACCCGGCGATCTATTGATCGTGCAGAAAGGAGCATCGACCAGCGACAGGGAAAAGCTGGTGTATGACAAAATCACAACGAAGTTATCTATAAGCCATGAAGGCAGCTTTGATACGGATCGTGTATGCGTGATCGGAGATGTAATCGAGGAACGATTTAATGGATTGCAGTGTTGACGTTGAAAACAGCAAGTACAAGTTGCTGGGGTTCGAAAATGGTAAAAGCCTGGCCGTCATCATGGTCATCGCGACAGGCAAAATAATTAAAATAAAGCTAAGTGAAGTTTTGAATAGTGAGATTATGGATAATCTGAATAAGATCGAAGTGAAAAACCTCTACAAGAAGTTTTACTCCCAGGGCGGAGCACTCACCGCTTACGAAATAAATGACCGCCATGAGAGTTCCTGGATGATCTATATCATCCTGAACCTGATGCTGTTCACGCTTTACATTTTCACCAGTATTGCTGCGACAAAACCGATCTACCTCGAGTATTTCGATATTGTCGTAACGCCGGGCACCTTCCTCTACCCGCTGACATTCCTGATCGTCGACTTGCTTAACGAAACGTTTGGCCTGAGGCTCGCGCGAAAAGCGATCCTGTTCGCGTTCATCAGCAACGCCGCGATTATCATTCTGCTGGCCATCACTACCCATCTTCCGGGTCTGCCGGGTTGGAAACTCGATGGCGCTTATAATGATGTTATCAGTCAGTTATCAGCAGTTCTGGTAGCGTCTTCTATATCGTTTCTGGTTTCCGAGAACATAAACTCGTACCTGTTGTGCAAGATTAAAGAGCTGACAAATTCCAGGTTTCTGTTTTTGCGAGTGTTTTTAAGCACATTGTTTGCTGTGATCATCGACAGTTTTCTGTTCTGCTATATCGCGTTTTACGGAACGATGGAAAATAGCGCGATACTGGGCATGATCTACGTTCAGATCGCAATCAAGGTAGGTTTTGCTTTCTTTAATATCTTGCCGGCCTACGGTGCAAGATCATTGTTCAAGAAGTACCTGACGGGTGCGCAAACGCAATAAAGAGAGGAGGGCGCTCACTCGGCATGCTTGAGTGAGCGCTTGTTGTTGCAGTATTACTTTAAGCCTAGTTTCTCTTTCAAGCGTTGAGTCACCTGTACTTTATTGTTCAGGAACTCATTCAAGCCTTTTGCGCGAAGATTGCAGGCATCGCAATCGGAGCATCCAGTGCCTTTGATGCCGTTGTAGCAAGTCAGTGTTTCTTCGCGAACCAGATCCAGTTGATGGTGGTAATCAGCCAAGGCCCAGGTTTCTGCCTTATTCAGCCACATCAATGGCGTATCCAGTTGCAGCTTGTAATCCATGCCTAATTCAAGGGCTTTATTCAGCGCCTTGACGAATTCATCCCGGCAATCGGGATAGCCCGAGAAGTCGGTTTCACAGACACCGGTAATGACCGTTTTGGCCTGGACTTGATAGGCATAGATAGAGGCAAGGGTCAGAAACAGAATGTTCCGTCCCGGAACGAAGGTGCTTGGCAGACTCTCGCCGGAGCTGTTAACGGTCGGGACCGGAATGTTATCGCGTGTCAGGCTGCTGATGGCCAGCTCATTGAGCAAGGACACATCCAGCGTTTTATGCACGGTCACGCCGAGCTTTTTCGACAGCTGCTGCGCCACTTCAATTTCCGCGTGATGACGCTGACCATAGTCGAACGTGATGCAGTGGACTTCATCGTAGTGGGTCAGGGCGTGGATCAAGCACGTGGTGGAGTCCTGCCCGCCGCTGAATACGATAACTGCTTTGTTGGTCATGGTTATGCTTCCTGCATTGAGGTCTTTAGGGCAAAGGGGGGAGATGATACTCGAAATGGAGATGGAGTTCGGTGCAGAGTCCAGAGGCGCTCGTGAGTCCGTGAGCGGCTATTTTAAGATGGAGTGAGGCTTCAATCCCTGAATAATAGGCATGTTAAATTGGAAGCGTTTTTAGATCGGTGCAAAAAGCAGAGGGATCTAAACAACTGGCACGGCGCCCGGTGTGGCTAGCGCCACTTGCTCACCGCACTTGTGCCCAAACACTAGATTTTCCATCGCCTCGACAAAAGTTCTGCCCTGCAACCAGAACCCGTCATGAATGAAACTCAAGGCGTAGCAGCGACCTTTTTCGTCCATCAACAGTGCAGCGTGGCCATGATGAATTTCGGCGATGTTCACCAAGGTGCTGCCCAAGCGTTGCTGCCAAGCCAAGAAGTCTTCATCTCCATACAGGTGTTCAAAGGCGCCAAACGCTACATCGCTGGTAGCGCAGTCTTCGCCTGTGCCGCAGGTGCCGACGGTCAGGTCGGCCAGTTGTTCGAGCAGAGCAGCGGCCGGATGCTCGCGCGGGACGAAATCCGGCAATGGCTCGATATGGGGCACAGGCCAACCGGCAGCCAGGAACAGTGGGTGGAGAGTCTCGGGAAGTTCGATCAGCGGGTGCATTGGGAGCGTCCAGGCTTAGGCAGCGATCTGCATTAACGGTCTTTTTTCATTGCGCTGAATCGTTTGTCGACTTCTGGTGGTACTGGGATGCCACGATTCTGAGAGGTGTCTCCATTCCTCAACCCCAGGCGCTGGCCGGCCTGGAGTCTCCATTGGTTTACCGCATGTGCATGTCGAGCTAAAGCTTTTCAATCAAACGATTAAACGCACGTGAGCAGCCTCGTTGCTTTGCATCTCTGATCATCGAATCGTGAGTGGACGGTTCAAACGTTTCGCGAACCGCTTTCTTTGCTATTTCATTGAACTGCACATTATCAAAATCACACTCTACTGTTGAAACCATATAAGAATTGCGCTTGGACCACTGGTCAAACCTTATGACGATTTTTTCATCGAAAATCAGTGCCCCATCACTTTTATCCTCGAAGAAAAAGAACACCATAAGATTCGTATCGACATGCCCCATTGATGTAGCAAATGGCTGTTTTCTCAAAAGCGATGTCAGCCTTACCCCACCTGCAATACCAAGACCTCCCCCCAAACTCTCACGCGCAAAAAAATACTGCTTGAACACTACCGTTATTTTTCTACGAAAATAAGGAACGTCGTATGCTTTCTCGAAAGAATGAAAACCATTCGGATCGCCGATCAGTTCAAAACCGGCGCTTATGAAATCCGACTCGGAAAAGCTGTCCAACCCAAAAATACTTGGCTGAAGATTACCCGATCTCTCTATGAGCAACTCAAAAAGTTGATGGAAATCAGTAGAAATCATACTAGAAGAGTTGTTGCGCCTTGATCCACGCGGAAATCATTTTCTTTATTTCATCCATCAAGGAGAGATTTCCGAATATAACAAGCTCACATCCCGCCTCTTTGTCTTGATACGAGGAAAGCTCATCAACCTCCTCGTCTAATACTATTCTAAGAATCTGGCCATTCACCTCATTTCTTACAGAAAAAATTGGATTTCCATCCATGAACGGCGTGCCGTTTGAAAAGAATGTATTGTAAAAAGGCGCCTTGAATATTTCACTAGCGACTTCGTTTTTCTGAACCTCTAGATAAAAGAATTTATAAAAATCCTGCTCTAGTTGAAAATAGCTGTCTTTGTTGCTCAGGTAGTCATCAAACATTTCTCTACTCCACAAATGCTTTGCCAGTAATTACTTCGATATCAACGCGCTCACTTTTGGTATCTTTTACCTTGAACGTCTGACTGATATGCGCATCCGCTCCGCCGCACTTAGCCGCATTGTCAATATATTTGTCCGCCTTCTTGAATGCATCCTGTCGGGCTGCGAGGTCTTTTTTATTGAGTTTTCCTTTCAACTCCTCAAGCTTTTTCTTAGCGTCGCTAGCGGTCAGAGGCGTATCTTGGTTCCATGCGACAGACTCTTCAAGCTTGGCACCTTGAGCTTGAATACGTCCTCTGTGGGCTGCCAATCCTAAAGGATCGACCCACCCCATAGGATTCGGGGCATACTGATAAATATTTATGCCACCCTCATAACTTATTGGGTCCTTACTGATGAACCGCCCAACCCCCGGATCATAGTACCGATGCCGATTGTAATGCAGCCCCGTCTCATGATCGTGATACTGCCCCTGGAACCGTATCGGGTTCATCACGCCATGCTGCCGCGCCCACTCCGAACGCTGCTCCGTCACCTGTCCCCACGCCTTGTACTGCGCGGTCCAAGCGAGGTTGCCTTGCGAGTCCGTCAACTCCTGCGGCGTACCGAGGTGATCACACTGATACCAGGCCAACGCATCAAACGGTAAAGCCGTTGCCTTGTGATTCCACACCGGGTCTTCATCGAGGCTGTATTCACCGCTGTAATCCGGCAGCCCAATCAGATCGATTGGCGCGTGCCGTACAGCCTGTGCCACAGGGACAAAAGTGCCCGGTTCGAAGACGTAGTGCACCGTGCGACCCGGTTCACCATCGCTTTGCGCTGGGCTGCTTTCCCAGGCGAGGTTGTCGCCATCCCAGCCGTACAAGGTGAAGCCGCAGCCGAGTTCGCGTTGTTTGCGCGCGTGCTCGTTTCTGTTCCAGAGGGAACCTGCTTCAGGACGTTGTTTGTAATGCGCGCGGGATTTTTTGTGCAGGCGGCGTCCCAGTGCGTCGTAGGCGAAATCCACGCTTAGGCGCGGGTCTTCGAAATGCACAAGTCGATCAAACAAATCCCACTGTAGATCGCTGCGTTGGCCGTTGTGCCAGCGCTGGATCTGGTTGCCGCGTTCGTCGTAGTCGTAGTGGGTGCCGGCGTATTCGCGCAGCAGGTTGTCGACCAGTTTGCTGCGTGGTGGGGTCAGGTCCAGTGGGCGGCGAATCTCTGTCGCCTTGTCGTCGAGCAGGTTGCCGGCCGGGTCGAAAGCGAAGGTTTCCACGCCTTGACGTGTGGTGGCGCTGAGCAGTCGGCCGACCGGATCGTAGCGATAGGCGAGCGGCCCGCGGCGGCTGTCGTTGATGTCGGTCAGTTGGCCGGCGGCGTCGTAGCTGTACTCGCGTTTGAGCAGGGTGGATTTGTCGTCGCTGCGTCCCAGCAACTGTTCCTGCAAGCGGCCGGCCGGGTCCCAGCTTTGGGTTTGCAGCAGGTGGTTGCCTTGATGGCGGGCGACTTCGCGGTGCAGGTCGTCACGCTCGTAGCCGATCAGTTCGTGTTCATCGAGGCGCAGGCCCAGCAGGTGGCCGCTGCCGTAAGTCAGCCAACTGACGCGGTGGCCGTCGGGGCGCACGCTGGCGACTCGTTGGTTGAGTACGTCGTACTCGTGCTGCCAGATCGCGACGGTGGGTTTTTCCAGGCCGAGATAATGCTGGTGTTCGCGCAGCAGATTGCCGGCCGGGTCGTGAAACCATTGCAGACGGCTGTCGGCGTTGTCGGCCAGCACCAGGTTGCCGTTGCCATCGTAGGCAAAGGTTTCGCTTTGCGACTGGTCGCCCAGAGTGGCGCGACGCTCGGTCAAGCGGCCCATCGGGTCGAAGCTCAAAGAGATGACGCGTTGGCCATTGATCGATTGCGCGAGGCGGCCGGTGAGTGGGTCGTACTGATAGCGCGTGCTGCGGCCGTCGAAACCGCGTTCCTCGAGCAGACGACCGACCGGGTCGTAGTGGAAGTGCGCTCGTTGTTCGTTTTCGTTTTCCAAAGCCGTTAACCGTCCGAGACGGTCCCAGCGATAGCGCAGGGTTTGTTCGGCTGCGTCGACACGTTCAGCGATCAAACCGGCGGCGCTGTAGCTCCACGTGGTGCAACGATCAAGTCCATCAACGTGCGCCAACAACCGACCTTCGGCGTCGCGCTCGAAGCGCTCTTCGGTCTTGTCCGGGTGCTTGATCCGCACTAGCTGGCCGGCCTTGTACTCGTACTCGGTGGCGTTTCCGGCGGCGTCGGTGAAGCAGATCATCTGCCCGAGTTCGTTGTAGTCCCAGGCGCTGGTTTTGCCCGAGCAATCGACGTACTCGACCAGTTGCCCGGCGTCGTTGTAGTCGAGGGTTTTTTCGTTGCCGTTGGCGTCCTTGATCGCGGTGGGCTGGCCGGATTTGTTGTAGGCGTATTCGGTTTTGTTGCCCAGCGGATCGAGCGCTTCGACCAGGTTGCCTTGATCGTCATAGGCGCGCTGCCACTGACCGCCCTCGGCATCGCTGATCTTGATCAGCAGATCCTGATCATCGTAGGCGTAATGCATCACCGTGTGATCGGCGCGGATGTGTTCGAGCAGGTTGCTGCGCTCATCGTAGCTGTAGCGATCAGTGCTGCCGTCGGCATTGACGCGGCGCACGATGTTCTTGGCCTCGTCGCGGAAGAACCATTCCGAACGCTCATCGGCGTAACGGATGCGGTAGGTGTAGCCAAGGATGTCGTAGTAGTGCCAAGTCTCGTTGCCGAGCGCGTCGGTGACGTAGGTCAGGCGGATGTTTTCGTCCCACTCCAGACGCGTGTCGAAACTGCCGTCGTCGGCCCATTCGCGCACGGTTTTGGCCTTGGCGCTCTGGCCATCCCACTGCAGGTTCATGCCGCGCCCGGTGCGGTCGGTGTAGCGGGTAATCAGGTGATGCTCGAACTGATACGACCAGACTGCACCGTTCTCGTCCTGCGCCTGAATCAGGTCGCCACAGGTGTCGTACTGATAGGCGCAGAGCTGGCGCAGCGGTTCGCCGTCAACGATCTGCCAGAGGCCGATAAACCGGCCGTGATCGTCGAGCATCGTGCCGAGGTGCAAATGGACTTTGGTGAAGTCGTTTTCCTGATAGGTGATCAGGTCGGAGAGCAGGGAGTGTTCGCCGTGACGATGCTCGTAATGCAGCATCACTCCGGCGCCGTTGCGCAGCGAAATGTTACTCAGCACAAAGCGCTGGCCACGGCGGACGTAGGTTTCTTTGCGTTCGAAACCACGGCACAGCAACAGCTGATCTTCGCTGTTGCGGACCAGAGTGATGTTTTCGATGGCGTCGTAGTGGAACAGGCCGACTTTAGGCAACGGATAGCTGTGGTCGCGGCCGTCGGCGCTGTAGAACGTCAGGCCATCGTCCACGCAGTCGAAACGCGTGGTGAATTCGCTGATCCAGCGAGCGCCGAGTTCGCTCTGATCGTAGGCATCGAGGCGCGAGTTGTAGGTGCGCGTCCATTCGATCGGGAAGGGGCCGGGCAGGCTGAAATCGGTATGGCTGAGGCTTTCCGAACCCAGGGCAAAGTTGATGCTGTATTCAGTGGCGCATTTACAGGGACCTTTCTCCGGATTGGGCGCGCTTTTCGCTGGGGCTTGCTTGTTGTTAACACCCAATTCGCCTTCCGCTGCCGTGTGGGTGGCCTTACCGGTCTTCTCCGTATGGACCGCGGCGTTCTGGCCATGGGCATTGCGCTTGCGCCACAGGGTCACGGCGCTGGAGAGGATCTGCAGCAGCCAGCCGATGGAGTTCTGCACATTTTTATCGTCGAGCTTGCTCAACTGCGTGCGCAGTTCCGGGCCCATCGCGCGCAGTTTGCCGGTCTCGGTGGTGATCTGTTTCTGGAGATCGTTTGGCAGCAGATTCTGCGCGACGCTGTTGACCATCCCTTTGCCTGCCGCTTTCAAGGCGCTGTTGGCGGCCGCTAAAAAGTTGTCGGCCGTCGCGAGGGGGTCGTTGAGCAGTTGGCCGCGCCCGACGCTTGCTCTTGCGCTGGCTTCCTCCAGATCACCCTTGGCATCCAGCCGGCCAAGGGCTGTTGTTTCGATACCGGTGGCAATCTCGTTGATGATTTGTTCGCCGAGCTTGCCAGCGTCCGCCAGAATCCCCGGTAACTTGCCTTTGGCTTGCTCAACAAAGTCATCGAGGGTGCCGATGATCGAGGCATTCAGGTGACCGACCAGCACCTCGATCACGGAAGTGCTGAGCAACAACTTGCCGCTGGCCCTCATCTCCTGACGTACCAGAAACAGCGTCGGCCGCAGGGTCATGCGCGCCGCTGCCATCGACGGCGGCAACGGCAAGACGCCGATCAGGTTGATGCCAAGGCTGGCCCAGGTGAGCAAGTCGCGTTGCTTGGCGTCCGACAGGGTGACAATGTCACTCAGCGCATCGACCAGTGCCATGATGTTGCCGACCACCGGCAAGAAACCGGCGTAGTTCTTGATCCGGTCAAGCGTAACCACACCATCGGTGGCGGATTGCAGCCAGGCATCGAAAGCCGCTGCACTGCTGGCGACGTCCTGAACGTCGATGGCATTGAGTGGAACGATGGCAGCTTGGGGCTCACGTTTTGCGACAGCAGTTTCAGTGGTCATTACGTCATCTCACCCGGCGACAAGGTCCGGGCTTCGCGGGCAAAAATTGAAGACCTCAACGAGCGGGCGACAACAAGCCGCCTCGCAGAGGTACGCATCAAAGTCAAAAACGGGATTAGCTGACGACAGCGCCTTTCGGGCCACTGGCGATCAGTGCGGCGCCGCAGGCGGTTTTCATGCCGTCCAGTGCGATGGGTATGCCATCGACGGTGTAGGTGCTGCTGCCCTCGGCAATCGGGAAAACCCCTTTGCACAACGGGCAGCTGACCTTGTGCCCGACCCCGGCAATCGGCTTGCCGTTGAGGTCGGTGCGGGAGAAGGCTTCGAGGACTTTGCCACCGTGAGTGGTGGAGTCGCCCAAGCGAATTGCGTCTTTCATTACGTCATTCCTTTGACCGAGGATGGCTGGCTCGGCGAGCAACCCTGTCTTTCCTGCCTGCGTTCAGCACGCGTTAGTGCCGATTTGATATCAAAATCCGTGCCAGCCACTATATGGCCATTACGCGGCAAGGGTTTGCGCCGTGTGTCTGCGGGATAAATCGATTTTTGCTGTGGGAAACCGCGTCAAAGTGCGCAAGAAGTTGCGCAGTGCTGTGCAACTTCTTGCGCACTCGGCTACAGGGCCCGTGTGACGTTGGCTGCAGGCGATTGGCGGGCGCTTTTTCGAAGGCAGGTGCGCAAGAAGTTGCGCACTTGGGCGGCTGATCGATTTCTGCCAAATCGATGGCGATTGCACTGACCTCAGCGTGAACAGGCGAAGGTCTGCAGTGGATCTTCAGCAGGTTGTGGGTCTGTTTCGCGGTATCCTGCGCGTTCTGATTACGGACGTTTTTCCATGCTGGTGATTTCCAACAACGTGCATCTGCCGGATGCCGAGATCGAACTGACCGCCATCCGCGCGCAAGGCGCCGGTGGGCAGAACGTCAACAAGGTCTCCAGCGCCATGCACTTGCGCTTCGACATACCGGCCTCGTCGTTGCCCGAGTTCTACAAGGAGCGGCTGCTGGCGCTGCGTGACAGTCGCATCACCAGCGACGGCGTGTTGATCATCAAAGCCCAGCAATACCGCACGCAGGAAGCCAACCGCGCCGATGCGCTGGAGCGTCTGGTCGAGCTGATTCTCAGCGCGACCAAAGTCGAAAAGAAACGCCGTCCGACCAAGCCGACCCTCGGCTCAAAGAAGCGCCGACTCGAATCGAAAACCAAGCGCGGCAGTATCAAGGCCGGGCGCGGCAAGGTGGATTTCTAGTCTTCGCGATACTTGGCGGTGTGCTTGTACAGATACACGCTCAGTGCCAATCCGCTTAGCGAGGCGAGGGCGGCGAAGAGGAAAATCGAGGCAAAACCGAATCCCGCCGCAATCGCCCCGGCCAATGGCCCGGTGATCCCCAGCGACAAGTCGATGAACAGCGAGTAAGCACCGACGGCTGCGCCGCGACTGGAGGCCGGCACCAGATTCACCGCTTCCACACCCAGCGCCGGGAACACCAGCGAGAAACCAAACCCGCTCAACGCCGCACCGGCCAGCGCCCAATGTGCGTCCGGCGCCAGCCACAACAGCAGCAGACCAAGGGTTTCCACCGACAGACAGGCAATCGCCACGCGAAAGCCGCCGAGGCGGTTGATCAGGTTGCCGAACAGCAGGCGCGCACCAATGAAGCTGGCACCGAACAAACTCAGGCACAGCACGGCGTTGTCCCAATGCTGGGTCGCGTAATACAGGGTGATGAAGGTGGCGATGGTGCCGAAGCCGATCGAGCCCAGCGCCAGACCGCAGCCATGGGGAAACACCTTACCGAGCACATGCATGAACGGCAGGCGTTCGCCGGCGACAATCGGTGCCGGGGTTTTTGGCCAGGCGAGCAACAGGCCCAGCGCGGCGAGCAGGATGATGCTGACGCCCATGCTCCACAGACCCAATTGGCCGACCAGCCAAACGCCGAACGGGGCGCCGACCGCCAGTGCGCCGTAACTGGCGATGCCGTTCCAGGAAATCACCTTGGCGGTGTTTGCTGCGCCAACCCGGCCTATGCCCCAGCCAATCGAGCCGGAACCCACGAGGCTTTCAGCGCTGCCCAGCACCAGACGACCGATCAACAGACTGATCAGACTGAGCATCGGCAGGTTCGGTGTCCACGCCGAAATCAGCATGAACACACCGCTCAGGCCACACCCGGCGAGGCCAATCATCACCGCGCGTTTGCTGCCCTGGTTGTCGATGATCTTGCCGGCGTACGGACGGCTGAGCAGGGTGGCGAGGTATTGCACGCTGATCACCAGACCGGCGATCACCGCGCCAAAGCCTAGATCACTGTGCACATAGCCCGGCAACACCGCGAGCGGAATGCCGATGTTCAGGTAACCGATAAAGGTGAAGAGGACGATGGAGACGACTTGCAGCGTGACCGCCAGGGGGCGCTGGGGTTCTGGCATAGAGGATGACATGGGTAACGATCCACGGGAACGGCAGATTAGATAGGCTGCTTATGATACCGGCGCGGACGGATCTGGGGCGGGAAAAGTAAAACTATTTGCCGGGAGGCTACTTCAGGATTTGGCCGGGGCAACCAGTTGTGTGGTGACCAGCGCCGCCAGGGCATTTTCTTCGCTGCCGAAACGGGCGAGCAGGGCGGCTTGTTTCTCGGGCGAGAGACGGTTCCAGATCTCGATCATTTTCTCGGTGGCGCCGATCAGGACGGCAGCTTGGCTTTCGGAGAATTCGTCGGTCATGGCGGGCTCGGGGTTCAGGCAGTGTGGAAAGCGCATGTTAGCGCTTTCCACACGGTCTGTACGACGGGTCTTACTCTTCGTTGTCGGCCGGGCGGCTCTCAACGGCTTCTTTCGGCTCGGGTTGCCCCGCGCCGGCTTGTTGCGTGGTCGTCTGCTCAGGTACGTGCAGGCTTGGGAAGGGGAGATTAGGAATCTCGTGCATGGTTGCGCTCCTCGCTAAGTCTGTTGATAGATCTGGTAGATCCGCGCTTCTTGAAAGCCTGCGCAGGATACAGCAGGAAAAATGACAATCAGACTTTTAATTCAAATTAATGCGACAGATGGCCGCAGGGGAGGGCAAAAACGAAAGGTCACCACAAAACAAATGTAGGAGCTGCCGAAGGCTGCGATCTTTTGATCCCGCTTTAGAAGCAAGATCAAAAGATCGCAGCCTTCGGCAGCTCCTACAGGGGTACTGCGGTGTTTTGATTATTTGCAGACGCTGGCGATGGCTTCGGCCAACAGGGCGAGGCGGGTGGCGTCGATACCGGCGACGTTAGCCCGGCCCGAGCTGACCATGTACACACTGTGATGCTCGCGCAGTTGTTTCACTTGCTCCGGCGACAGCCCGGTGTAAGAGAACATCCCGCGTTGCACGCCAATGTGCGCAAAGCGTTCACGCAGGCCGTGCGGCTCCAGCGCTTCGACCAGACCGCTGCGCAGTTGCGCAATCCGCAGACGCATGGCTTCCACTTCATCGGCCCAACGGGCTTTCAGTTCTGGATCGGCGAGGATGGTCGCGACCACCGCCGCACCGTGATCCGGCGGCGTCGACCACAGGTTGCGGGCAATGTTGGCCAGTTGGCTGCGGATGTCGATGAGCTTGTCGGCGGTTTTTGCGCAGACGATCAGCGCACCGGTGCGGTCGCGGTACAGGCCGAAGTTCTTCGAGCAGGAGCTGGTGATCAGCAGCTCGGGCACCTCTGCCGCGAACAAGCGGGTCGACCACGCATCCTGTTCCAGACCATCGCCAAAGCCCTGGTAGGCAAAGTCGATCAGCGGCAGCAGATTGCGCGCGCGCACCACATCGAGCACGCGCTGCCAGTCGTCATGGCTCAAGTCAAAACCGGTCGGGTTGTGGCAGCACGCGTGGAGCAGCACCACATCACCTTTCGGCACTTGGTTGAGCACCGCGAGCATGGCGTCGACGTCGAGGCGGTTGTCACTGCCCACGTATGGGTAGTGACTGACCTTGACCCCGGCCGCGGCGAAAATGGTTTCGTGGATCGGCCAGGTCGGGTTGCTCAGCCAAACGCCTTTGCCCGGCAGGCACTGGGCGATGAAGTCAGCCGCCAAACGCAGGGCACCGGTGCCGCCCGGGGTCTGGGTGGCGCCGGCACGTTGTCCGGCGATCAGCTTCGAGTCGGCGCCAAGCACCAGCTCGTTGATGACTTTGCCGAACAGCGGGTTGCCGTGGCCACCGATGTAGGTCTTGGTGTCCTGGCTTTCGACGAGGCGCGCTTCAGCGATTTTCACCGCTTCCGGGATCGGTGTCAGGCCCTGAGCGTCCTTGTAGACGCCAACGCCCAAGTCGAATTTGCGCGGGTTGCTGTCCTGCGCATACGCCTCCATCAAGCCGAGGATCGGGTCGCCGGGTACCCGGCCGATGGCGTCGAAATGCATTACTTGCGTCCTTCTGCAGTCTTGGCCACTTCGTCAGTGCGCGCGGCCATGATGAAGTCGTTGCGGTGCAGGCCTTTGATCGAGTGGCTCCACCAGGTCACGGTGACTTTGCCCCACTCGGTCAGCAGGCCCGGGTGATGACCTTCGGCCTCGGAGATTTCACCGACAGCGTTGGTGAACGCCAGCGCGTGCTTGAAGTTCTTGAACAGGAAGACCTTCTCCAGTTGCATGATGCTGTCGCGTACTTCGATGTTCCAGTCAGGGATCTGCTTGATCAGGATCGGCAGTTCTTCGTCGCTGACTTGTGGCGCATCGGCGCGGCAGGCTTCGCAGTGGGCTTGGTTCAAAGTCGACATGGTGTATTCCTGAAATCGAGTGTGTTTTTTTTATTAAAGCGTTGGAGCCGTCAATGCCGTCACGCTAAACCAAAGTGGCGGCGACTGACAGGCTCAATTGTCAGCAAAAGTCGCGGTTCACGCGGCTTTCGGTTTCGGCGGAAATTTCGGTGCGTGCAGACCTAGCTGCATGCCTTGGCGAACCATGGCCATGATGTCTTCATGGGCCACATCGAACAGACGCTTGAGGTTCGGCAGGACAAAGTACAGCGGTTGCAGGATGTCGATGCGATACGGCGTGCGCATGGCTTCGAGCGGATCGAACGCCTGATGCTCAGGCTCGTCCGACAGCGAATAAACGGTTTCTTTCGGTGAAGACAGAATGCCGCCGCCGTAGATGCGTTTGCCTTGTGGGGTGTCGACCAGACCAAACTCGATGGTCATCCAGTACAGACGCGCCAGATAAACGCGTTCTTCCTTGGTCGCCTGCAAGCCGAGCTTGCCGTAGGTGTGGGTGAATTCGGCGAAATACGGATTGGTCAGCAGCGGGCAGTGACCAAAGATCTCGTGGAAAATGTCCGGCTCTTGCAGGTAGTCCAGCTCTTCGCGGGTACGAATAAAGGTCGCGACCGGAAATTGCTTGCTGGCCAGCAGTTCAAAAAAGGTCTGGAAGGGGATCAGTGCCGGAACGCGGGCGACCTGCCAACCGGTGGTCTCGCCGAGCACTTTGTTGATCTCGCCGAGTTGCGGAATGCGGTCGTGGGGCAGACCGAGTTTTTCGATACCGTCCAGATACTCCTGGCAGGCACGCCCTTCAATCACTTTCAACTGGCGAGTGATCAGCGTGTTCCACACCGCGTGTTCTTCGGCGGGGTAGTCGATAAAACCTTGCGCATCGGGCTCGCGGGCCACGTATTGCGTCTGCTTCATACTGCTCTCCTGCTAGGGGAATTCGTTCTTGTTATGTCCAGCGATGGATTCAGAATTACCTGAGAGCGGGTTGATGTGCAGCAGGTTGAATGGCCTGTGCGTAGGAAATTTCTCTTTAATTCGTAAAGTTATCGTTACGGTTTGGCGGATATCTCGCGTTTGCAGTGATTCATGGGTTTGAAAAGGCGGTTGGCTGTCACATAATCTTGACAACTATCTGCGTGCCGCCACAGAAAAGTCTGGCGCGGTCCCCCTGTAGGAGTGAGCCTGCTCGCGATAGCGGTGTATCAGTCAGCATCAATATCAACTGACCCAAAGCCATCGCGAGCAGGCTCACTCCTACAGGTTCTTCATCGTTTATTCGGGCGATTTATATGCGCATCAAAGTCCACTGCCAGAACCGCATCGGCATCCTGCGCGACATTCTCAACCTGCTGGTGGCCTACGGCATCAACGTCGCGCGCGGTGAGGTCGGTGGCGAGCACGGCAATGCGATCTATCTGCATTGCCCGAACCTGATCAATATCCAGTTCCAGGCGCTTCGTCCAAAGTTCGAGGCGATCGCCGGGGTGTTTGGCGTCAAGCGGGTAGGGCTGATGCCCAGCGAACGACGGCACATGGAGTTGAATGCCTTGCTCGGCGCGCTGGAGTTTCCAGTGCTGTCGATCGACATGGGCGGATCGATCGTCGCTGCCAACCGCGCGGCCGCTCAGTTGCTCGGGGTGCGCGTCGATGAGGTGCCGGGTATTCCGCTGTCGCGTTACGCCGAAGATTTCGACTTGCCGGAACTGGTGCGCGCGAACAAATCGCGAATCAATGGCATGCGGGTCAAGGTCAAGGGCGACATCTTTCTGGCTGACATCGCGCCACTGCAATCAGAGCACGACGACAGCGAGGCCATGGCCGGCGCCGTGCTGACCTTGCACCGCGCCGACCGTGTCGGCGAGCGCATCTACAACGTGCGCAAGCAGGAGCTGCGTGGCTTCGACAGCATTTTCCAAAGTTCGAAAGTCATGGCCGCCGTGGTGCGTGAAGCGCGGCGTATGGCCCCGCTGGATGCGCCGCTATTGATTGAAGGCGAAACCGGCACCGGTAAGGAGTTGCTGGCGCGTGCCTGCCACCTCGCCAGTCCGCGCGGGCAGTCGCCGTTGATGGCGCTCAACTGCGCAGGCCTGCCTGAGTCGATGGCCGAGACTGAGCTGTTCGGCTATGGCCCCGGCGCCTTCGAAGGGGCGCGGGCCGAAGGCAAGCTCGGTCTGTTGGAATTGACGGCGGGCGGCACATTGTTTCTCGACGGCGTCGGCGAAATGAGTCCGCGTCTTCAAGTGAAGTTACTGCGCTTTCTGCAGGACGGTTGCTTCCGCCGGGTCGGCAGTGATGAGGAGGTTTATCTGGATGTGCGGGTGATCTGTGCCACCCAGGTGGACTTGTCCGAGCTGTGCGCGCGCGGTGAGTTTCGCCAGGATTTGTATCACCGCTTGAACGTGCTCTCCCTGCACATCCCGCCGCTGCGCGAATGCCTCGACGGCTTGACCCCGCTGGTCGAACACTTTCTCGATCAGGCCAGTCGGCAGATCGGCTGTTCGCTGCCGAAACTGGCGCCGGCGGCGATGGATCGGCTCAGTCATTACCATTGGCCGGGTAACGTGCGGCAACTGGAGAACGTGCTGTTCCAGGCGGTTTCGCTGTGCGATGGCGGCACGGTGAAGGCAGAGCATATTCGGCTGCCGGATTACGGCGTGCGTCAGCCGCTTGGCGATTTCTCGCTGGAAGGTGGCTTGGACGAAATTGTCGGGCGCTTTGAGAAAGCGGTGCTGGAGCGGTTGTATTCCGAGCATCCGAGCAGTCGGCAGTTGGGTAAGCGGCTGGGGGTATCGCATACGACGATTGCCAACAAACTGCGTGAATACGAAGTCGGCAAAGATCCTGAAGCTTAAGAGCAAAAGATCGCAGCCTTCGGCAGCTCCTACAGGAGTACGTATTTCAAATGTAGGAGCTGCGGCACGCTGCGATCTTTTGAGCCTTTGCCGCGAAGCGGCATAACACCGCCGGTTTTTCGACTTCGATACATTTCAGATTTCCCCTCGCCATCCCTCAAGTCCTTTGTTTACCGGGCCTTTGTGCGCCAGAAAAAAGTTGGTCTGCAAATTGCTTATGGCTCAGCAGTACAGCGGTGGGCGGCAAACGTCCGGCATGCAGAGGAAAGAGTGTGGACAAGTACCTTTATGTGGCAATGACCGGCGCCAGCCAGAACGCACTGGCGCAGAAGGCTCATGCCAACAACCTGGCGAACATCTCCACCAACGGTTTTCAGCGCGACCTGGAGCAGGCGCGTTCGATGCCGGTATTTGGTGACAGCTTTCCGGCGCGTGCGTTTGCCATGAGCGAACGGCCCGCCACCGACTTCACTCCGGGTTCGCTGGTACAGACCGGCCGTGACCTGGACGTCGCGGTGACCGGCAACGGTTTCATTGCCGTGCAGAACCCTAACGGTGGCGAAAGCTACGTGCGTACCGGCAGCCTCAACGTCGACGCCCTCGGCGTGCTGCGTGCCGGCAACGGCATGCCGGTGATCGGCAATGGCGGCCCGATCGCCGTGCCGCCCGAGCAGCAGATCGAAGTCGGTGAAGACGGCACCATCAGTATTCGTGCGATGGGCGAAGGCCCGCGCGTCATGGCGGAAGTTGACCGGATCAAACTGGTCAACCCGGACATCAAGAACATGAACAAGGGCCTCGACGGCTCGATCTACACCAAGGACGGCCAGCCGGCGCAGGCCGATGCCAACGTCAAACTGGTGTCGGGTTTCCTTGAGTCGAGCAATGTCAACGCCGTTGAAGAGATGACTTCGGTGCTGGCCTTGGCCAAGCAGTTCGAGTTGCACGTCAAGATGATGAATACCGCCAAAGACGACGACCAGGCCATGGCTCGGGTCTTGCAGATCAGCTAATTATCAGAACGTCGCGCCGAAAAACAGGCGCACGAGGAGAATCGAATGCTTCCGGCTCTATGGGTTGCCAAAACCGGTCTGTCCGCCCAGGACACCAACCTGACCACCATTTCCAACAACCTGGCGAACGTGTCGACCACGGGTTTCAAACGTGATCGCGCCGAGTTCCAGGACTTGCTCTATCAGATCAAACGCCAGCCAGGCGCCCAGTCGACCCAGGACAGCGAACTGCCGTCGGGTCTGCAACTGGGTACCGGTGTGCGCATCGTCGGCACCCAGAAAAACTTCACCGCCGGTAGCCTGCAAACCACCGAGCAGCCGCTGGACATGGCCATCGACGGTCGCGGTTTCTTCCAGATTCTGCAGCCGGACGGCACCACGTCCTACACCCGTGACGGTACCTTCCACCTCGATTCCAACGGCCAGATCGTTAACGCCAGCGGTTTCGCTCTGGAACCGGCCATCGTCATTCCGAACGATGCCCAGACCTTCACCGTCGGCCGTGACGGCACGGTGTCCATCACTGTCGCTGGCAACGCTGCGTCTCAGGTGATCGGCAACCTGCAAACCGCCGACTTCATCAACCCGGCCGGTCTGCAAGCCGTGGGCAACAACCTGTTCCTGGAAACCGCCGCTTCCGGCGCGCCGCAAGTCGGCACCCCGGGTCTGGCCGGTTTCGGTACCACCCTGCAGAACACCCTGGAAACCTCCAACGTCAGCACTGTTGAAGAGATGGTCAACATGATCACCACTCAGCGCGCTTACGAGATGAACTCCAAGGTGATCTCCACCGCTGACCAGATGCTCTCGTTCGTAACGCAGAATCTGTAATCAAGTCTATGAGGCGGCCATGAGGTCGCCTGCAACACCGTGAGGTAGGGTCATGAATCGCTTTGTATCTGTTCTGGCATTGAGTGGGGTCGTCTCGCTCGCGGGCTGCGTCGCCCCGACGCCCAAGCCCAATGACCCTTACTACGCCCCGGTGTTGCCGCGCACGCCGCTGCCGGCTGCGGCCAATAACGGCTCGATCTATCAGGCCGGTTTCGAGCAGAACCTGTACAGCGACCGCAAGGCTTTCCGGGTCGGTGACATCATCACCATCACCCTGAACGAGCGCACGCAGGCGAGCAAGAACGCCAACTCGCAGATGGACAAGAACAGCGACAACAAGGTCGGTCTGACCTCGTTGTTCGGTTCCAGCCTGACCACCAACAACCCGATCGGGGGCAACGACCTGAGTCTGAACGCCGGCTACAGTGCCGACCGCTCGACCAAGGGCGACGCCAAGTCCGGGCAGAGCAACAGCCTGACCGGTTCGATCACCGTGACCGTCGCTGACGTGCTGCCCAACGGCATCATCGCCGTGCGTGGCGAGAAGTGGCTGACGCTCAATACCGGTGACGAACTGGTGCGCATCGCCGGCCTGGTGCGTGCCGATGACATCGCCACGGACAACACCGTGTCGTCGACCCGGGTCGCCGATGCACGCATCACCTACTCGGGTACCGGCGCATTTGCCGATACGAGTCAGCCAGGCTGGTTCGACCGTTTCTTCCTCAGCCCGCTGTTCCCTTTCTAGGTGGCGACTTTGAATTTCAAGAGCCTCATGCTGGCTGCGGCGCTGATGTCCGCAGCCTTTGCTGCCCACGCCGAGCGGCTGAAAGATATCGCCAGCATTTCCGGCGTGCGTTCCAACCAGTTGATCGGTTACGGCCTGGTGGTCGGGCTTAACGGCACCGGCGACCAGACGACGCAGACCCCGTTCACCCTGCAGACCTTCAACAACATGCTCTCGCAGTTCGGCATCAAGGTGCCGCCGGGATCGGGCAACGTGCAGTTGAAGAACGTCGCGGCGGTGTCGATCAGTGCTGATTTGCCGGCGTTCGCCAAGCCGGGGCAGCAGGTCGACATCACGGTGTCCTCGATCGGTAACTCCAAGAGCCTGCGCGGCGGCACGCTGTTGCTGACCCCGCTCAAGGGTATCGACGGCAACGTCTACGCGGTCGCTCAGGGCAACCTGGTGGTTGGCGGTTTCGACGCCGAAGGCCGTGACGGATCGAAGATCACCGTCAACGTTCCGTCGGCCGGTCGCATCCCTGGCGGTGCCTCGGTGGAGCGTTCAGTACCGAGTGGTTTCAACCAGGGTAACAGCCTGACGCTGAACCTCAACCGTTCCGACTTCACCACCGCCAAACGTATCGTCGACAAGATCAACGACATGCTCGGCCCTGGCGTTGCGCAAGCCATCGACGGTGGTTCGATCCGCGTCACCGCACCGCTCGATCCAAGCCAGCGCGTCGACTACCTGTCGATCCTGGAAAACCTCGAAGTCGACCCGGGTCAAGCAGTTGCGAAAGTCATCATCAACTCGCGTACCGGCACCATCGTCATCGGCCAGAACGTGAAAGTGTCGCCAGCCGCCGTGACCCACGGCAGCCTGACCGTGACCATCACCGAAGACCCGATCGTCAGCCAGCCGGGCCCGTTGTCCAACGGCCAGACCGCTGTCGTGCCGCGCTCGCGGGTGAATGCCGAGCAGGAAGCCAAGCCGATGTTCAAGTTCGGCCCTGGCACCACTCTCGACGAGATCGTCCGTGCGGTGAATCAGGTCGGCGCGGCACCGGGTGACTTGATGGCGATCCTCGAAGCCTTGAAGCAGGCCGGCGCGTTGCAAGCCGACCTGATCGTGATCTGAGGCCGACCCTTATGGACATGCGCAAAAGTGGTCTGGTCAGCAGCAGCGATTCGGGTTCCTACTCGGACCTCAATCGCCTGAACCAGCTCAAGGTCGGCGACAAGAACAGCGATGCGAACCTGCGCAAAGTGGCGCAGGAATTCGAATCGCTGTTCCTCGGCGAAATGCTCAAGTCGATGCGCTCGGCGACCAACGCCTTGGGTGAAGACAATCCGCTCAACACGCCAGCGGCCAAGCAGTATCAGGAAATGTACGACCAGCAATTGGCCGTTTCCATGTCCCGCGAGGGTGGTGGTATCGGTCTGGCCGACGTGCTGATGCGCCAGATGTCGAAGAACAAACCGCTGGCACCGGGTGAGGCTGCGGCCGCGTCCGCCGCCAAGCAGGAAGAGGCCAAGGCGAAAGCTGCGGCCGTGGTCACACCGGTTGCCGCTGGCACCGTTGCCACCAACGGCCCGTTGTCGCGACTCAATGGCGAGCGTCCGTTGTGGGCATCGCGTTCGGTGAGCGCACCGAACACGCAGCTGGCTCATCGCAACGACATGGAATTGATCAATCAGCGTCGTCTGGCCTTGCCACCGAAACTGGCCGATCGTTTGCTCGCCGGGCTGGTACCGTCGGCGACGCCGGCAGCCGCCACGCAATTGCCGCAGCGCGCGACCACAGCGGCCACCACCGGCGCCGGCCCGCTGTACAACGGCGACTGGCTGGCGCGCGCCGAGGGCGAAAAGGCCTCTGGCGGGCAGATGCAGGTCTACGGTCGTGCCATGGCGCAGATTCCGCTGGCGCCGGCCAAGAAAGCCTTCAGTTCCGCCGACGAATTCGTCAACACCATGCTGCCGATGGCCAAGGAAGCGGCTGACCGTATCGGCGTCGATCCGCGTTATCTGGTGGCGCAAGCGGCGCTGGAAACTGGTTGGGGCAAGTCGGTCATGCGTGCCCAGGATGGCAGTAGCAGCCACAACCTGTTCGGCATCAAGGCGAGCAGCAACTGGAAGGGCGATTCGGCCCGCGCGATCACCAGCGAGTTCCGCGATGGCGCGATGGTCAAGGAGACGGCCGAGTTCCGTTCCTACGCCTCGTACAAGGACAGCTTCCACGATCTGGTGACTTTGCTGCAGAGCAATAATCGCTATCAAGATGTGCTGAAGTCTGCCGATAACCCAGAACAGTTTGTACGCGAGTTGCAAAAGGCCGGTTACGCCACCGACCCTAACTACGCAAGCAAGATTTCGCAGATAGCCAAGCAGATGAACAGTTTCCAAAACTACGCTGCGGCGGGTGTATCCACCACGCCTTTATAAGGCACAAGGTATAAGGTCTGAACCATGAGTTTGCTCAATATCGGGATGTCGGGACTGTCGGCCAGCCAGTCCTCTTTGGCTACGACAGGCAACAACATTGCCAACGTCGACACCGCCGGTTATTCACGTCAGCAAACCGTGCAGGGCACCAAATCCTCGCAGCAGTTCGGCACCGTGTTCATCGGTACGGGCACCACCCTGGCTGACGTGCGCCGGGTGTACAACTCGTACCTGGAAAGCCAACTGCACACCGCTACTTCGCTCGACAGTGAATCGGCTGCTTATCTGGCGCAGGCCACACCGCTGGACTCGATGCTGTCGGACACCAATACCGGCCTGACCGGCGTGCTGCAGAAATTCTTCACCACCATGCAGGGCGTCTCGACGTCGGCGACCGATGACACCTCCCGTCAATCGGTGCTGACCGGTGCGCAGGCGCTGACCAGTCGCTTCAATACCATCGCCAAACAGCTCAACGACCAGAACACCACCATCAATGGCAGCCTGGGCGACATGACGTCCCAGGTGAACAAGCTGGCCACGGCGATTGCCAACCTGAACCAGAAGATCGGCGAGATCTCCACCAGCGGTGGTGCGCCGAACGACCTGCTCGACAGCCGTAACGAAGCGGTACGCCAGCTCTCCGAACTGACCGGTGCACAGGTCGTCGAGCGTGGCACCAGTTTCGACGTCTACGTCGGCAGCGGTCAGCCGCTGGTGATCGGCAACACCACCAACACGCTGAGCATGGTCGCGAGCAAAGACGATCCGTCGCGCATGGCCATCCAGATGGATCGCGGTTCGAGCACCATCGACATCACCTCGGCGATGAGCGGTGGCGAAATCGGTGGTCTGCTGACCTATCGCAAAGAAGTCCTCGACCCGTCGCTCAACGAACTGGGGCGTGTGGCACTGGTGATCGCTGATCAGGTCAACAGTCAGCAAGCCCAGGGCATCGACAAGAACGGTGACTTCGGCGCGGCAATTTTCAACAACATCAACAGTGCCGCGCTGGTCAGTTCGCGCAGCATCGCGCAGTCGGGCAACAGCACCGGTTCGGGTAACCTCGATGTCACCATCAAGGACACCGGCAAGCTGACCACCAGCGATTATCAAGTGACGTTCACCAGCGCCACTGACTACACGGTCAAGCGCTCCGACGGCACCGACCTGGGCGCCTTCAGCACCACAACCAATCCGCCGCCAGTGATCGACGGTTTCACCCTTGCACTCAAGGGTGGTGCGTTGAGCGCCGGTGACAGCTTCAAAATCACCCCGACCCGCAATGCGGCCGCGAGCATCCAGACGGTGCTTACCGATCCGAAGAAAATCGCTGCGGCCGGTCCGTTGACCGGTGTGGCCAGCGCCAACGGTCTGGGCACTTTCACCCAGCCGACGCTGACCAGCAAGATCGATATCTACAACCCGACTGCCCAGGCTGACATGCAGGCGGCGCTGAAGAATTCGACGCCGGTGAAACTGGTGTTTGGTGCGGTTACCGGGGGCAGCCAGTCTTACACTTTCGTGGATGCCAAGGGCGGCCTCATCAGCAGCGGCACTATCGTTCCCGGTCAATCGAACGCGCTGGAACTTAAAGTCGGCATCGTCGATGCCAGCGGCAACCCGGTGCTGGACACCAGCGTCACGCCGAACGTACAGAAAACCTTCTCCGTACAGACCACCGTTGGCGGCACACCGAAGCCTGGCGAAACCTTCACCATGAACCTGACCGGTGCGGCGTCTTCGGACAACCGCAACGCGCAATCGCTGGTCGCCCTGCAAACTGCGCAGACCGTCGATACCGGTTCGGCGAGCAAGGGCATCAGCCTGACTGACGCCTACAACAAGCTGGTGACCAACGTCGGCACCAAGACCGCCCAAGGCAAGTCCGACAGCGCCGCGACCTCGGCGATTCTCGATAACGCCAAAGGCGCGCGCGATTCGCTGTCCGGGGTCAACCTGGATGAGGAAACCGGCAACCTGGTCAAATATCAGCAGTACTACACAGCGTCTTCGCAGATCATCAAAGCTGCGCAGGAAACTTTCGCCACGCTGATCAACAGCCTTTAAGGAGTCGTAATTCATGCGCATTTCCACCGCCCAGTATTACGGCACGCAAGCGTCGGACTATCAACGTAACTTCAACAAGGCTGTCGCCACCGCCAGTGAGGCGAGCAGCCTGCAGCGCATCACCAATGCGTCCGATGATCCGATCGGCGCCGGTCGTTTGCTGCAACTGGGCCAGCAGGCCGCGCTGCTGGATCAGTACGGCACTAACGTCAACAGCGCCAAGAGTGCGTTGAACGTGCAGGAATCCACGCTGGATGCCATCACCACAGCGTTGGGTCGTGCCAAAGAGCTGGCCCTGGCCGCGAACAACGGCACCGCCACCGACAAGGACCGCCAGGCTTACGCCTCGGAACTGGGCGAGATCCAGCAACAAGTGCTGGGTCTGATGAACGCCAAGGATGCCAACGGCAATTACCTGTTCTCCGGTTCGAAAACCGATACCGCGCCGTACTCGAAGAATGCCGACGGCACCTTCTCTTACAACGGTGACCAGACCACGATCAATCTGGACATCGGCGATGGGATGACCGTTGGTACCAATACCACCGGTTGGGATGCGTTCCAGCAAACCATCAACACCGGTCGCACCAACACCCAGATGACCGCTCCGGCGGTGGATGACGGTCGTGTAGTGCTGTCCAACGGTACCGTTGGCACCGCTGCAACCTACGATGCCAAGTTTACTGCCGGCCAGCCTTACACCGTGGCTTTCGTCAGCAGCACCCAGCTGAAAATCACCGATGCCCTGGGCAACGACGTGACCGCTGAGGCGAGCCAGAACGGCTTGGTCAGCAACAGCAGCGGCGCCAACCAGACCGTCAGCTTCCGTGGCGTCGACATGAAGCTGAACATCAACCTGAAGGCCGGCGACACCAACCCGGATGCCGTGATTGCCGGGCACAGCTTCCAGCTGTCGACTTCGCCGGACTCGTTCACCACCACGCGCAACCCGGGCAACCCGTCGACGACCGTCATCACCGGTTCCAGCATCACCAACCAGGCGGCCTACACCGCAGCATTCCCGCAGGGTGGCGCGGTTCTCAAGTTCACCAGCGCGACGGCTTTCGATCTGTACGCGGCGCCGGTCACGGCTGACAGCAAGCCGGTATCGTCGGGCACTGTGGCCGGTGGTAACGCGACAGCAGCGGGTGTGACCTTCGCCTTGGGCGGCACGCCGGCGGCGGGCGATCAGTTCTCGATCCAGCCGAACAATCACCAGACCCAGAACGTGCTCGACACCCTGGGCCAGATGATCACGGCGCTGAACACCCCAGTCGATGGTGATGCGGTCGCCAAGCAGAAGCTGCAGGGCGCCATGGAGGCGGGCCTGGGCAACCTCGACGCCGCAGCCAACCAGATTGGCACTTCCGTCACCACCATTGGTGCGCGCGGCCAGTCGCTGGACATGCAGACCATCACCAACTCGA
Source organism: Pseudomonas sp. MC6 (assembly GCF_054790575.1). NCBI lineage: Bacteria > Pseudomonadati > Pseudomonadota > Gammaproteobacteria > Pseudomonadales > Pseudomonadaceae > Pseudomonas > Pseudomonas sp. MC6. The sequence goes on along the minus strand of NZ_CP186504.1, from coordinate 3,313,237 downwards.
GCCTGAGCACGGCGAACTCCACGACCCAAGGCTCGATCCGTGATTCGGATCCGGCCGAAGTCATGACTCGCCTGACCTTGCAGCAAACCATGCTGCAGGCCGCGCAACTGGCGTTCAGCAAGATCAGTCAGTTGGGTCTGTTCAACAAGATCTGACGGTTGGCGGGCGCGTGAGCGCCCGTTTGCCCTGTCCCTCAGTTAATGTTTTTTAGCGGTATCAGGGCTCGCTTTTCCGAGCAGGCTCGTACCGCCTGTGAGCCCGCCGTGAATTCACTCCCCCTCGTCAGCATTGCCATTCCCGCCTTCAATCCGCGCTTTTTCGAGCGGACGTTGAACAGTGCCGTGAGCCAGAACTACGGCAATCTCGACATCATTGTGTGCGATGACAGTCGTGGCGACGAGATCGAAGACATCGTCAAGTCGGTCATGGAGCAGACGGGGGCGGTGGTGCGTTACGTGCGCAATCCACGTACGTTGGGGCTGGTCGGTAACCTGAAGGTCTGCCTTGAGCAGTCCCGGGGCGAGTTCATCAAGTTCCTGTGTGACGATGACTTGCTCTATTCGGCGTGTATCGAACAGCAAGCCCATGAGATGCGCCGTGAGGAAGTCAGTCTGGTGGTGGCGCAGCGGCTGCTGTGGGATGCCAACGACATCATCCTGCCGGCACGTCTCGAAAACAGCTCGTTGTCGCCGGCCAGTGGCTTGCTCAAAGGTGATGATGTACTGAGCATCTTTGAGAAATTTCCGGTCAACGTGCTTGGCGGTTTCAGCAGCGCAATGTTCCGGCGCGCGGATGTCGCCGGACTGTTGCCGGCCCTGACCGAAGACGCTGCCTGCTTCGTCGCGACCCTGGATTTTGCCTTGTATGTCTGCCTGCTGCGGCGCGGCAACCTGGTGGTCTCCAACAATGTGCTGAGTGCCGAGCGTCTTTACCCCGAGCGTCTGAGCGCGCAGCAACCGATGAAAGACGCGGCGGAGATCGAGCGCGAGTGGATCTCGCAAATGCTCAAGGTCCGCAGCGGCGAGTCGGCGCCGGCGTCGGGCTGGGTTCGTTATGTGCCGTTGACCAAGGCTGACGAGTCGCCTCGGGTCTGGGAAGAGCTGCCGCTGAGCCGCACCCTCGGCGCCAAGCAGAGCCGTCAGGAGCTGGGGGTCGGTGTCGACAGCTTCAGTTTCGGCGAACTCTATGCGCAGTGGCTGGCAGTTCGCGTGCTGACCGAGGCGCAGCGCCAATGGCTGCCGGAAACCCTCGCGGGCTGGCCGCATCAGCCGCGCATCGTACCGATCATCATTGATGCCCAAGGCAGTCGCGATGGCCTGGAGCGCACCCTTGAGGCACTCGCCGCTCAGGATTATCCGCCGGAGCTGGTGCTGGTGTTGTCTGCGGCGTGCACCGAAGCGCAGCTGGATGGTCGGGTGTTCCACATGCCGTTGCAGGATGACGGCCTGGAGCAGATCAACACGTTGCTGCCGCAACTGGACGGCGCCGACTGGTTCTATCTGCTGCAGTCGGGTGATTGCCCGGTGGCAGCGGCGCTGCTGGTGATGGCCGATCGCATTGCGCACTCAAGTGCGCTGACGTGCCTGTACAGCGACGAAGGCAGCCTACGCGATGGCGAGTCGGCCGAGCCTGCGTTCAAGCCGGATTTCAACCTCGACCTTATGCGCAGTTACCCCTACGTCGGGCGTGCCCTGGCGTTCCAGCGCGAACGGTTTCTGGCGCTCGGCGGTTTTGCCTCGACGTTCGCTGAACTGGCGCCCCACGATGTGCTGTGGCGTATGGTTGAAAGCGATGGCCTGCAAGTGGTCGGGCACATTGCTGAAGTGTTGCTGGAGTCGAAATTCGACCTGTCGCAATGGCTCACTGATCCTGGCGTTGCGCAGCAAAGCCCGCGCATTCTCGAAGCGCATCTGCAACGTCTCGGCATCGCTCACGAAATCCGCGACGGTAACAGCGGGCTGCTCAATCGTGTCGACTATCACCATGCCCGGCGCCCATTGGTGTCGGTGGTCATTGTCACGCAGGACCAGACTGCCGCGTTGCAGCGCTGCGTCGAGACACTGCTGGAGAAGACCGCCTACACCGAGTACGAATTGCTCTTGGTCGATAACGGCTGCAAAAGCGCCGAAGCGTTGGCGTGGCTGGACGGTATGGCGCAAATGGGCAGCGAGCGGATTCGCGTGCTGAGCTATCCGCAAAAGGGCAACGCGGCAGCGGTGCACAACTTTGCCGTCAGCCAGGCGCGCGGTGAGTATGTGTTGATGCTCAATGCCTTTGCGGTGATCACCCAGAGCGATTGGCTCGACGAACTGCTCAATCATGCGCAGCGTCCTGAGGTCGGCGTGGTCGGCGCCAAGCTGTTCAACCCGGACGGAGGCGTGCTGCACGCGGGGCTGATTCTTGGCTTGAACGGGCCGGTCGGGTTGCCGTTCTATGGCCAGCCGGTGCAGTCGGAAGGGTACATGCACCGCCTGCAAGCGGTGCATGACCTGAGTGCCGTCGGCGGCGATTGCCTGATGATTCGCAAGTCGGTGTTCGAAGCCGCCGGCGGGCTGGACGAGCAGGACTTCAAGCAAACGCTCAATGTCGTGGACCTGTGTCTGCGTGTTGGCCGCGACGGTTATCTGGTGGTGTTGAACCCCCATGCCGTGCTGGCCGTGGGGGCGCGGCCGAATGCCGTGGCGACGCCTGAGGAAGAAGCGCAGCACCTTGAGGAGAGGGACACGTTTTACCAGCGCTGGCTGCCGCTGGTGGCGCGCGACCCGGCCTACAACGTCAACCTGACGTTGCAGGGCGTGGGCGCCACCAACTTCAGTCTGGAGCCGGGCCTGCGCACTGGCTGGAGTGCATTCTCCAAGGCACAGTTGCCCAACCTGCTAGTGGTGCCGATCAACGCTTCGGCCATCGGCCATTACCGCATGAGCCAGCCGATGATCGAGCTGGAAGCGGCCAACCGGGCAGAAGGGCGCATTTGCTACGGCTTGCCGTCGATCATCGATATCGAGCGTCAGTCACCCGACGTGATCGTCCTGCAAGGGCGCTACTCGGAGCACGCCATCGATGAAATTCCACCGCTGAAGAAATACTTCAATGCTCGGCGGATCTTCGAACTCGACGACTATGTCATCGACGTTCCTCACCGCAACGCGCACATCCGCAACATGCCGAGCAAGCAGGACATGGAGCGCATGGTGCGGCGTGCGATCGGGCTGTGCGATCGCGCGGTCGTATCCACCGCGCCGCTGGCCAACGTGCTGTCGGACATGCACCACGACATTCGTGTGGTGCCGAACATGCTGGCCAAGGACTTGTGGGGCCATCTGCGCAGCCAGCGTCGGACCTCGAAGAAACCACGGGTCGGCTGGGGCGGCGGCACCAGTCACCACGGTGATCTGGCGGTGATCGCCGAGGTCGTTCGTGAACTGGCCAATGAAGTCGACTGGGTGTTCTTCGGCATGTGCCCGGATGACCTGCGTCCCTACATGCATGAGTTCCATGGCGTCATCGGCCTGGACGTGTACCCGGCGAAACTGGCCAGCCTCAACCTCGATCTGGCGTTGGCGCCGCTGGAATTCCATATCTTCAACGACTGCAAGAGCAACTTGCGGCTGCTGGAATACGGCGCCTGCGGCTACCCGGTGATCTGCACCGACACCGAGGCCTATCGCGGTTACTTGCCGTGCACCCGGATCAAGACCAACTCCACGGATGAATGGCTGCAAGCGATCCGCATGCACCTGGCGGATCCGGATGCCAGTTATCGCATGGGCGATGAATTGCGTGAGGTGGTGCTGCGCGATTACGTGTTGCGTGGCGATAACCTGCGCTACTGGGAATACGGCTGGTTGGCCGATTGATCGAGCCAGGCGTGATCTAAAGAAAACAGGCGACTTTGACAGTCGCCTGTTTTTTTGCCTTTGAAAATCGTCTTCGCATCAGTTTCGATACAAATTTTTGCCGAAGCTCAAGCTTCGCGTCTTTGCAGTCGATAGCTCTTTATTCGTTTACTCATCATCCGGCAGGGATTGCACGCTTGAGCGGTCTCTCTCTCTGCCGACCGACCGCTTTCAACAACAGCGCAAGGAAGACGCAAATGTCAGTAGTAAATGGAACGAGTGAAGCGGATGTCCTGTTGGGCACCGACGGCAATGACTGGATGTGGGGCGGCGATGGCGCCGATCATTTCGTCGGTGGCGAGGGTTACGATACCGTCAGCTACAGCGACAGCCTTGAGGGCGTGAGAGTCGCAGACTTCGCCAACTACGACGGCCTGACCATTGCCTACGGTGACACCTTCACCGGCATTGAAGCGCTGCAGGGTTCGGGCTTTGATGATGTGATTTATCGTCATAAAGACTTTATGAACATCGACGGTGCTGACGGCCATGACACCGTGAGTTATCGCTACGCTTTCGATCCGGTCAACATTTTGATCGGCGGCGGCGTCAACGCTGCGGGCGACACACTGATTAATGTGGAAGAGGTTATTGGTTCCACCGATGCCGACCACTTCACCGTGAACACCAGTGGTGTGGTCGTCGCTGGCGGTGGCGGTGACGATGTCTACACGATCAACAGCGCCGGCGTGACCATCGAGGAAATCGAAGGCTACAGGGGCGGTACCGATCATGTGTTCACCAGCCTGTCCGAGTTGAGACTGAGCGCGCTCGTTGAAAACCTGACCTATACCGGCAGCGCTGACTTCGTCGGTTACGGCAATGACGAGAACAACACCATCGTCTCGGGTGCCGGCAATGATGTGCTGTTGGGTGGTGCGGGTGCCGATAACTTTGAGGGTGGCGCCGGTATCGACATCGTCAGCTACGACGACAGTACCGAAGGCTTGAGCGCTTCACTGAAATGGGGCGTGCAGAGTGGTATTGCGTTCCACGACGTTTACATCGATATCGAAGGCCTGCGCGGCAGTCAGTTCAATGACGTTATGGAAGGCGATTGGGGCGATAACATTCTTGAAGGCAGCGCGGGCGACGACCAGATTCAGGGGGGCGATGGCAACGATCACATTTATGGTGGGCTGGCCTCTGGTCTCGATGTCGGCGGTCAGTCCGATAGCCTGTCGGGTGGCGCTGGTGATGACGTTATCGTTGGTGCGGTCAATGATCTGTTCACCTGGGCCAGTGGTGACGATGGCAATGACAGCATCACGCTGGGGCGAGGGTTTGCTTTCGGCGGCGCGGGTAATGACGTGCTGACCGGCACTGGCAGCGACTACATGCTGCAGGGCGATGGCGGCAATGATGTGTTGATTCTTAACCTTGCCGGTCAGTCGAATTCCGGCGGCAGTGCGTATGGCGGGCAGGGCGATGACAGCTACGTGGTGAATACGTCTGGCCTGGTGACAATCAAGGATGAGGGGCTGGATATCAATGACACGCTGATCCTGAATACGATCGCCAATGCCAGTCAGTTGAGTGTGACCCGTATTGGCAACGATGCTTATCTGCACAGTGCCAATGACGGTAGCAGTGGTGTGCCGGATAACGGCGTGAAACTGGCGGATTGGTATGCCGGGTTCAACACCATCGAGCACCTTCAGACTGCCGATGGTCAGGCGTTTGAAGTGCCGGTGAGTGGTGATGGGTTTGCCATGTTTGGGTAGTCGTTTGCATTGTTGATCTGGGTTGTCTGGGGCTTGGCGGCCTTTGGGCCGACCATGCTCTTGGGGTTTTGGGGGGTGTATCCGTTGCTGCGGGTGTTGCTGATTAGGGTTCCGCCCTTACGGCGGGTCACTTTTCCCAGACGCCGAAAAAGTAACCAAAAAGGCTTGCTCCTGCGTGCGGCCCGCTCGCTGGGGCTCGGGGTTCCTTCGCTCCGGGATTGATCCGGGCGCAGCGCCTACGGTTTGCTTCGCTGCACCTCCTCTCGCTGTGTTTGGCTTCGCCAAACGGTCGCTGCGCTCCCACGCCCGGATCAATCCCTCCACTCAGCCTTCCGACGTCGCCCTACAGATCAAAAGCCGCAGCCGAGCTAACGCTCATCCTGTTGAGTGGTGAGGGGCGGGTGTTCCGCTTTGGTTTTGCGGTGGGGCTGCCCCTCACCCCAGCCCTCTCCCGAGGGAGAGGGAGCCGATTTGTGGGCCTTTCAAAATCTGAGTTCAACGCGGAATTGCACGTCGGCGTAACTCTCCCAGACACCTCGATCAGTCCCCTCTCCCTTTGGGAGAGGGTTAGGGTGAGGGGCTTGTGGAGCTGGCGCGTTTCCTGCAAGTCCCCTGTAAATCGCCATAAAACGAGCGCTCGCGGTCACTCCAGCGGCGCCCGGAGCGGCAAAAGGTTTAGCCAGACGGCCCGCAGCGCTCAACAAAGCCATGCGCAGCCCGCTGAAGAACAAGAGGGGAGACGATGAAGGCAGTTATTTTGGCGGGTGGCCTCGGCACGCGCATCAGTGAAGAGTCGCACCTCAAGCCCAAGCCAATGATCGAGATCGGTGGCAAGCCAATTCTCTGGCACATCATGAAGCAGTATTCCGCCCACGGAATTCACGACTTCGTGATCTGCCTTGGCTATAAGGGCTATGCGATCAAGGATTTCTTCGCCAACTACTTTCTGCACACCTCTGACGTCACCTTCAACATGCGCGAAAACCGCATGGATGTGCACCAGAACTACAGCGAACCGTGGAGCGTCACCCTCATCGACACTGGTGAAGAAACCATGACGGGTGGCCGTCTGCTGCGCGCCAGCCGTTACCTCAAGGATGAAGAGGCGTTCTGCTTCACCTACGGCGACGGCGTTTCCGATATCAACATTGCGCAACTTGTGGATTTCCATAAAGGCCACGGCCGTCTCGCGACCGTCACTGCCGTGCAACCGCCGGGTCGTTACGGCGCGCTTGAGCGTCAAGGCGATCAAGTGCTGGGTTTTACCGAAAAACCTCGCGGTGACGGTGGCTGGATCAACGGTGGCTTTTTCGTACTGTCGCCCAAAGTGCTGCCGTACATCGCCGATGACGCGACCACTTGGGAAGCCGAACCCTTGGCGCGTCTGGCCGCGGACGAACAACTGAAAGCCTTCGAACACGAAGGTTTCTGGCATCCGATGGACACCCTGCGCGACAAGAACCATCTCGAAGCGCTGTGGCAGAGCGGGGAGGCCCCATGGAAGCAATGGGCCTGAGTGCGGATTTCTGGCGCGGCAAACGCGTTCTCGTCACCGGACATACCGGTTTCAAAGGCAGTTGGCTGACCCTGTGGCTGCAAAGCCTCGGCGCGCAAGTCAGCGGCTTTTCTCTGGATCCGTCGACTGAACCGAGCCTGTTCGAACTGGCGCGCGTGCATGAAGGCATCAACGATCAGCGCGGTGATCTGCGTGATCTTGGCGCTCTGCTGGAAATCATCGCCGACACCGAGCCGGAAATCGTTCTGCACCTGGCCGCGCAGCCGTTGGTGCGCGAAGGCTATCGCGACCCGCTTGGCACTTACTCCAGCAACGTCATGGGTACGCTGAACCTGCTCGAAGCGATTCGTCAGGTCGGTTGCGTGCGCTCTTGCGTGCTGGTCACCACTGACAAGGTCTACGCCAACAAGGAATGGCTGTGGCCGTACCGCGAAGACGAAGCCCTCGGTGGTCACGACCCTTACAGCAGCAGCAAGGCCTGCTGTGAACTGCTCGCGCAATCCTATGCCGCGTCGTTTTTTCCGGCGGACAAGTACGCCGAACACGGTCTGGCCTTGGCCACTGCGCGTGCCGGCAACGTCCTCGGCGGCGGCGATTTTGCTCCTGAGCGACTGATTCCCGACGTGCTCAAAGCGTGGACTGCCGACGAGCCGGTGACCTTGCGCTACCCGCAGGCCGTGCGCCCGTGGCAGCACGCGCTGGAGCCGCTGGCCGGTTACCTGCAACTGGCCGCCGGCCTCTACGAACAAGGGCCGGAATACGCCGGTGCGTGGAACTTCGGCCCGGGCGAGGCGGACATGTGCAGCGTTGGCGAAGTGGTCGAACTGCTCGCCAGCCGCTGGCCGCAGGCGCGCGGTTTGCGCATCGAGAAAAGCGAACTGCACGAAGCCGGTCTGTTGCGTCTGGACAGCAGTCGCGCGCGGCAAGTGCTCGGCTGGCAGCCACGCTGGACCTTGCAGGCCTGCCTGACCCAGACCGTCGACTGGCACTTGGCCTGGCAGAACGGCGATGACATGCGCAGCGTCACTCTCGGTCAACTGAACCTGTACCGAGGCGCGCTGTGAGCGAGTTTTCCCTGAAGGCATTGCCGCTGGCCGGATTGTTCAGCGTCCAGCACAAACGTTTCGAAGATCAGCGCGGGCACTTCGCACGGCTGTTTTGCGAAGGCAGCCTGAGTGCGTTCGGTAGCGAATTTCATATCCGCCAGATCAACCATTCCTGCACCCGCGAGAAGGGCAGTGTGCGCGGTCTGCATTATCAGAACGCTAACGCGCCGGAAGCCAAACTGATCACCTGCCTGCGCGGTGAAGTGTGGGACGTGGCGGTGGATCTGCGTCCGGATTCCGAAACCTTTTTGCACTGGCACGCCGAACACCTGAAGGCCGGCGATGGTCGCAGCCTGTTGATCCCGGCCGGGTTCGCCCACGGTTTCCAGACGCTGAGCGAAGACGCCGAATTGCTCTACCTGCACAGCGCCGATTACGCGCCGGAGCACGAGGGCGGGCTGTCGGTGAACGATCCACGGCTGGCGATTGCCTGGCCGTTGCCTGTCAATAATTTGTCAGCGCGTGATTCCAGCCATCCCGCGCTCGATCAACACTTTGCTGGAGTGCGTCTATGAACTGCCGTGGGTGCGCCGCACCGCTGAGCCTGCCGCTGATCGACCTCGGCACCTCGCCACCGTCCAACGCCTACGTCCACGCTGATCGCCTGGAGCAGGCCGAGCAGTGGGTGCCGTTGAAGGTCGCCGTGTGTCAGCAATGCTGGCTGGTACAGACCGAGGATTACACCCGAGCCGACAGCCTGTTCGACGCCGAGTACGCCTACTTCAGTTCGTTCTCCAGCACGTGGCTGGCCCATGCCGAACGGTATGTCGCCGAGATGGTCGAGCGTTTCGGTCTGAACGCCGACAGCCGCGTAGTGGAAGTCGCCGCCAACGACGGTTACCTGCTGCAATACGTCGCTGGTCGCGGCATTGCCTGCCTGGGTGTTGAGCCGACGCGCAGCACCGCACAAGCAGCACGCGAGAAGGGCCTGGAAATCCGCGAACTGTTCTTCGGTCGCGACACCGCCGCGCAATTGAAAAGCGAAGGCTGGGGCGCCGACCTGATGGCGGCCAACAATGTGCTCGCGCATGTGCCGGACATTAACGATTTCCTCGGCGGCTTCGCGACACTGCTCAAGCCGACCGGCGTGGCCACCTTCGAATTCCCGCAACTGCTGACGCTGATGGCTGGCGCGCAGTTCGACACGCTGTATCACGAACACTATTCGTACCTGTCGCTGACCGCCGTGCAGACACTGTGCGAACGCAATGGCCTGGAAGTGTTCGACGTCAGCCAACTGACCACCCACGGTGGCTCGCTGCGCGTGTTCGTGCAGCGCAAGGACGGCCAGCGCCGCGCGGTTCAACCTGCGGTGCAGCAACAATTGCAAGCCGAACTGGATGCCGGGGTAAAAACCGCCGAGTACTATGCGACCCTCGCGCCTGCTGCCGAGCGTATCAAGCATGACTTGCTGCGCTTCCTGTTGCAGGCCAAGGCCGACGGCAAACGCGTGGTCGGTTATGGCGCGGCGGCCAAGGGCAACACCTTGCTCAACTACGCCGGGGTCAAACCGGACCTGCTGGCCTGGGTGGCTGATGCCAATCCGCACAAGCAGGGCAAGTTTATGCCGGGCAGCCGCATTCCGATCGTGGCGCCGGCGCAGATCGATATCGACAAACCGGACTACGTTTTGGTGTTGCCGTGGAACCTGCTCCACGAAGTCAGCCAGCAACTGGCGCAAGTGCGTCAGTGGGATGGCCGCTTCGTGATCGCCGTGCCTGAGTTGAGCGTTCTGTGAAGGTTCTGGTCACTGGCGCCACAGGGTTTGTCGGTCGGCATCTGGTCGCGGCGTTGCTTGCACGCGGCTGCGATGTTCGCGCCGTGGCGCGTAACGCAGAAACCGCACAAGGCATGCCGTGGATCAACAACGTCGAGTTCATCGCAGTGGATATTCACGCCGCCGATCTCGATATCCACGCGTTGACCGATGGCATCGACGCACTGGCGCACCTGGCCTGGCCGGGTTTGCCGAACTACCGGGCGCTGTTCCATTTCGAACACAACCTGATGGCCGACTATCGCTTTATCAAAAGCGCGGTCGAGGCGGGCGTGCAGCAGGTGCTGGTCACCGGCACTTGTTTCGAATACGGCATGCAAAGCGGGCCGCTCAGCGAAAGTACCGAGCCGCAGCCGAGCAATCCTTACGGTCTGGCCAAGCACACGCTACAGCTGTTTTTGCAAAATCTGCAGCAGGAACAACCGTTCACCTTGCAGTGGGCGCGCTTGTTCTATCTGCATGGCGAAGGGCAGAACCCCAACAGTCTGTTGGCCGCACTGGACCGGGCGATCGATGCCGGTGAGCCGTCGTTCAATATGTCCGCCGGCGAGCAACTGCGTGATTTTCTGCCGATTGAAAACGCTGCCGGTTACCTCGCCGCGATCCTGCAAAAAACCGACTTCAACGGCGTGATCAATTGCGCCAGCGGCCAGCCGATTTCGGTTCGCTCATTGGTCGAACAACGCCTGCGCGAACGCGGCGCGACGCTGCATCTGAACCTCGGCCACTACCCGTATCCGACCCACGAACCCCTGGCGTTCTGGGCGGTGACCGAGCGTTTGCAACAGTTACTGGGAGAGCCGCAATGACGCACGAGTTGTACCGGGTCACCGACCTGCCGGTGCTGCAGAACCGCACCTTTGCCGATGCCGCATCAGCGCAGGCCTCGGCCAGCGCCGACATGTTGTTGGTGCAGGACGAGCGCAGCGGTTTGATCTTCAATGCGGCGTTCGATGCCGACAAGCTCAGCTACGACGCCGATTACCAGAACGAGCAGGCGCATTCCGGCCAGTTCCAGAAGCACTTGAGCGACGTCGAAGGCATCATCGCCAAGCACTTCAAGGGCCAGGAGCTGATCGAAGTCGGCTGCGGCAAAGGCTATTTCCTGGAGTTGCTCAAGGGCCTCGGTTATTCGATCACCGGCATCGATCCGGCTTACGAAGGCGAAAACGCCGACGTGATCAAGGCGCCGTTCACTCGCGGCCTGGGGCTTGCGGCAGACGCCATCGTGCTGCGCCATGTGCTGGAGCATATTCAGGATCCGGTGAGCTTCCTCGCCGAAATCGCCAATGCCAATCAGGGCGGGCAGATCTACATCGAAGTGCCGTGCTTCGACTGGATTCTCGAGCACAAAGCCTGGTTCGACCTGTTCTACGAACACGTCAATTATTTCCGCCTCGATGACCTGCGGCGGATGTTCGGCACCGTGCATGAGGCCGGTCATCTGTTCGGTGGCCAATACCTGTACATCGTCGCCGACCTGTCGACGTTGCGCCTGACCCCGGATCAACCGGTGCCGCGACTGGCGCTGCCTGACGGTTTTACCGCCAGCCTCGATCGTGCGGTGCAGATCATTCAGTCCGCCCCCGAGCAGGGTTCGGCGATCTGGGGCGCCTCGTCCAAAGGCGTGATCTATTCGCTATTCCTGCAACGCGCAGGTGTCGCAGTGGATCGCGTAGTGGATATCAACCCGGCCAAGCAGGGGCGTTATCTGCCGTTGAGCGGCGCGCGGGTTTCCTCGCCGCAAGAGGCGATGGACGCGCTGCCTGAAGGTGCCCACCTGTTTGTGATGAATTCCAATTACCTCGAAGAGATCAAGCGGATGACCGGTGGACGCTACGTCTATCACGCCGTCGACAGCGCTTCGTTTCAGTGACCCTAGAGATTATTAAAATGACCGACAACAGCATCAACCAAGCCTTCGAAGCAGAGTGCCGGGAACAGATTGCCCAGCAGGGTGACGACCAGAAACTGACCGGCCTGGCCCGCGATTTCTTCAATGAATCGGCCAAGCACAAATACAGCTATCACTTCTCGTGGATGGGCCGCCCGATCATCCAGTTGCCACAAGACATGATGGCCATGCAGGAGATCATCTGGCAGGTCAAACCGGATCTGGTCATCGAGTGCGGCATCGCCCACGGCGGTTCGATCATCTACTACGCCTCGTTGCTGGAGCTGCAAGGCCACGGCGAAGTGCTGGGCATCGACCTCGACATTCGCCCGCACAACCGCGAAGCGATCGAAAGCCACCCGATGGCCAAACGCATCAAGATGATCGAAGGTTCGAGCATCGACGCCGGCATTGCCGCCCAAGTGCAGGCTGCAGCGAAAGGCAAGAAAGTCATTCTGGTCCTCGACTCCAACCACACCCACGATCACGTCCTCGAAGAGCTGCGTCTGTACGCACCGCTGGTGTCGGTCGACAGCTATTGCGTGGTGATGGACACCGTGGTTGAAGACATGCCGGCCGATTTCTTCCCGGATCGTCCATGGGGCCCGGGCGATAACCCGAAAACCGCCGTGTGGAAATACCTGGAAGAGAACCAGGATTTCGAGATCGACCAGCAGTTGCAGAACAAGCTGCTGATCACCGTGGCGCCGGACGGCTATCTGCGTCGCGTCCGTTAATTCGCAACATCACCAAGCGTTGTTTCGGCGAGTCGCCGGTTGTGGAGAGAAGTTATGCAAGGCAAGTACAGTACTGAACTGGCGCTACCGCTCAATGAGCTATTGACCGTCGTCCTGATTACTCACAATCGGCCGGCGTTTTTGCGCCGGGCGGTGAAGTATTACAGCAGCTTGCCCTGCAGAATCATGGTGCTCGATTCGACTCTGGATCGACCTGAAGGCGACTTTTCCGCTGTCGACTACCACCACGTGCCGCAGTTCGCGTACTGGGGCATGCAGGCCAAACTGGCCTATGGTGTCGAGCATCTGACCACGCCGTATATGGTGCTGGCGGCCGACGACGACTTCATCCTGCATGATTCACTGGCAGAGTCCGTTGGCTTCCTGCATGCCAACCCTGATTACGGTATGTGCCACGGCTATTGCCTGATGTACCTGTCATTGGCCCATGGCGTGAACTACTACCGCCGTGACAAGAAAGTCCAGGAAGACTATGCGTCCGAGCGGGCGCAGGATCGTGTCCTCGATTACATGCACCAGTACATCCCGCCGTTCTACGCGGTAACCCGTACTGACCTGATGAAAAACTGGCACGCGGCGTTGCCGCCGGGGACCAATTTCCAGTGGCAGGAAATTGGCCACGTCTACTACCTGCTGGCCAGTGCCAAGGCGCGCATCCTGCCGATTCCGTACGTAGTGCGCGAGATCAACTACGGTGTCTCCGAGCACAACACCGATGTGTATCACTCGCTGACCTACGTCGACGCCAAATCGGTCGCCGAACGCGAGGCGTTTGCCGAGTTCCTCGTCTCGCTGCCCACCGCTATCGAAGGGCTGGATGCCGGGCAGGCCAAGGCCTTTGCCCTGGAGAGTTTCGAGGCAATGGCCGACAGCCTGAAGTCCGGGCGGGCGCTGACTGCCGAGCTGATTATCGAGTCGACCTGGAACCAGGAACTGAAGGCGCCGGATCGTCGTTTTGGCCCGCTGCAGTATGTCGAAATGCCGTTTTACAACCAGGCATTCTTCGAACGTCTGGAACAGTTCGAGTTCATCTTGCACGCCCTGCCGGCCGGCCGCATGCAACTGGAAGGGCTGGAAGGCGTGTGGACGCGTCAGGCGCACCTGTTGCAGGCGCGCAACAACGATACAGCGGAAAGTGTGCTGGACCGGTTGTGGCAGGCGCATGATCTGAATGCGTTCAACCAGACCGTGGTCAAACGTCTGGCGGCGCAACTGGATATCGTCGGTGACGAGAGCGCCGCGCAAGCCATGCACGAGTGGATCGCCCGCCTCGAAGTGCTGACGGTCGAAGATAATCAGCCGGCCTTCGATAAGATGAAGTCCGGTCGTCTGTTGCAGTGGCTGGCGGCTCGCGCGCCGGCAATCAAGCCACTCGAGTCGATCGGCGAACATCTGGCGACTGAAGGCGGTGGTCCGCAATTCGGCATTTTCGTGCTCGACCTGGACAACGACATCGACAAGTTGCAGGTAACGCTCGACAGCCTGCTCGAAGGTCACTGCAAAGCGTTCAGGGTGGTGGTGTTCACCACCGGTGAAGCGCCGGCGGCGACGACCGCGCAAAACACCCTGCACTTTGTGCGTGTCACCCAGAGCAACGTTGTCGACAAGCTCAACCTCAGCGCTCAGCAGTCGCCAAGCGATTGGTTGCTGCTGTGTGAGGCGGGTGACCAGTTCACCAGCAGCGGCCTGTTGCGCGCCAGTCTGGAACTGATGTCCGCCGACGGTGTGCGTGCCGTTGCCACCGATGAAATCCAGCGCAAGGACAATGGCGCACTGGTTGACGTATTCCGCCCGGGCTTCAATCTGGATCTGCTGCAAAGCGTACCGTCACTGATGGCGCGCCACTGGTTGATCCGTCGCGAAGTGTTGCTCGACGCCGGTGGTTATCAGGCTGACTTCAGCAAGGCGCTGGAGTTTGACCTGTTGCTGCGCATCATCGAGCAGGGCGGCCTCGACGGCTTGGCGCACCTCGACGAGCCGTTGCTGATCACGCAGGCGGCGGAGCTGGAAGAAAACGCCCACGAACGTCAGGCGTTGCTGCGTCATCTGGGCAATCGCGGCTACAAGGCCAAGGTCACGTCGTCGGCGCCGGGCACCTGGCAGATCGATTACCGCCACAGCGAACAGCCGCTGGTATCGATTATTCTGCCGGTGATCGACGATCTGCCGGTGCTGCGCCGCTGCCTGGAAGGCGTGCTGCTCAGAACGCGTTACAGCCGTTATGAAGTGTTGCTGGCGGCAAACGCCAATCAGTCGGCAGCGGTCAACGACTGGCTGGGCACCCTGCGCCACGCCAAGGTCAATGTGCTGCGTGCCGATCAGCCACTGAGTGAGGTCGCGTTGTACAACGCCGCCAGCGAGCAGGCTCAGGGTGAGTATCTGGTGCTGTTGGCCGCTGACAGCGAAGTGGTCAATCCGAACTGGATCGATTCGTTGCTCAACCACGCCCAGCGTCCGGAAGTGGGCGTCGTCGGTGCCAAACTGGTCGACCGCGACGGCAACATCGCTCAGGCCGGTCTGATTCTTGGCCTCAATGACGGCGTGGGTTCGCCCTTCATCGGCGAAAAACACAGCGCAGACAGCTACATGCATCGTTTGACGGTCGAGCAGAATTACTCGGCCGTGTCGAAGGTGTGTCTGATGGTGCGCAAAGAGCTGTTCAACACCCTTGGCGGGCTGGATGAAGTGACGTTCGCCGAGGGTTATGCCGATGTCGATCTGTGCCTCAAGGCGGGTCAGTCCGGTTACCTCATCGTGTGGACGCCGTTGGTGCAGGTGCTGCATACCGGCGAGCTGCCACAGGCGCCGCAAGCACTGGCGGCATTGCGTGAAAAATGGAGCGGCGCTTTCGCTCAGGATTCGGCATACAACGCCAACCTGGCCCTGACCGGCAAAGGGTTCACCCTGGGTGAAAATGCCTCGATCAACTGGGCGCAGTTGCTCGCTTAAGCGTGCCGGACAGGAATCAGCATATGTTCAACGGTCAATCGATTTTCATCTCCGGCGGCACCGGTTCGTTCGGGCGCAAATTCATCGCTCGACTGCTTGAGCAATACCAGCCCAAGCGCGTGGTGGTGTTCTCGCGTGACGAGCTGAAACAGTACGAGATGCAGCAGACGTTCAACGCGCCGTGCATGCGTTACTTCATTGGTGATGTGCGTGACGCAGACCGTCTGCGTCAGGCCATGCGCGGCATCGACTACGTGGTGCATGCTGCGGCGTTGAAGCAGGTGCCGGCGGCGGAATACAACCCCACCGAATGCATTCGCACCAACGTCAATGGCGCGGAAAACATCATCGCCGCCGCCATCGATAACGGCGTGAAAAAGGTTGTGGCGCTGTCCACCGACAAGGCGGCCAGCCCGATCAATCTGTACGGCGCGACCAAGTTGCTCTCGGACAAATTGTTCGTCGCCGCCAATAACATTGCCGGCGAGCAGGAAACCCGCTTTGCCGTGGTGCGCTACGGTAATGTCGCCGGGTCGCGTGGCTCGGTGGTGCCGTTTTTCAGCAAGTTGATCGCCGACGGTGCTCAGGAGTTGCCGATCACCGACGAACGCATGACGCGGTTCTGGATCACCCTCGACCACGGCGTGCAGTTTGTCCTCGACAGCTTTGCGCGGATGCACGGTGGTGAAGTGTTCGTGCCGAAGATTCCGTCGATCCGCATTGTCGATCTGGCGCGCGGCATGGCCGAACATCTGCCACACAAGCACGTCGGCATTCGTCCCGGTGAAAAGCTCCATGAGTTGATGGTGCCGCTGGACGACGCGCGGATGACCCTTGAGTTCGAAGATCACTACACCATCCAGCCGTCGATCCGCTTCACCAGCGTCGATGTCGATTTTGCCGTCGACAAGCTTGGCGAGCAGGGGCTTGCCGTGAGTGAAGATTTCGAATATCGCTCCGACACCAATCCGCACTTTCTCTCGGTCGGGCAGATCGCCGACCTGCACGCGAAGCTCTCGACATGATTCCCTACGGTCGGCAAAGCCTCGATCAGGCAGACATCGATGCGGTCGTCGAAGTGCTGCAATCGGACTGGCTGACCCAGGGGCCGACCATCGAACGCTTCGAGCAGGCGATGGCCGAACGTTGTCAGGCGGACTTCGCCGTTGCGGTGTGCAATGCCACGGCGGCGCTGCACATTGCCTGTCTGGCCGCTGGCCTGGGTCCGGGCGATCGCTTGTGGACGACGCCAAACACTTTCCTCGCTTCGGCCAATTGCGGGCGCTATTGCGGCGCTGAGGTCGATTTCGTCGATATCGATCCGCTGACCTGGAACCTTGATGCCTTCGCCCTCGCAGCGAAGCTTGATCAGGCCGAACAGGACGGCACTTTGCCGAAAGTGCTGGTGGCGGTGGCGTTTTCCGGGCAGAGCTGCGACATGCGGCGCATTGCTGAATTGGCCGAGCGCTACAACTTCACGGTGATCGAGGATGCCTCGCACGCCGTCGGTGCCAGTTACGCCGGGCGCCCGGTCGGCTGCGGTGAATTCGCGGCGATGACCGTGTTCAGTTTTCATCCGGTGAAAATCATCACCAGTGCTGAAGGTGGCATGGTGCTAACCAACCGCCCGCATCTGGCCGAGCGCCTGCAACGTTTGCGCAGCCACGGCATGACCCGTGATCCGCAGCAAATGACCGAATCCAGTCATGGGCCGTGGTACTACCAACAGGTCGAGCTGGGTTTCAACTACCGGATTACCGATCTGCAGGCTGCGCTGGGCTTGTCTCAGTTGAACAAGCTGGACGACTTCATCGCCCGGCGTCGCGAACTGGCGGCGCGTTACGATCGTTTGCTGGCGTATTTGCCGGTGACGCTGCCCAGCCCTCAGGCGGAAGCGGAGTCGGCGTGGCATCTGTACGTGATTCGCTTGCAGACCGAGCGCATCGGCCTTAATCATCGTCAGGTTTTCGAAGGCTTGCGCGCCGCCGGGATCGGCGTAAACCTGCACTATATTCCCGTGCATTTGCAGCCCTACTATCGTGACCTGGGTTTTGCCGAGGGCGATTTTCCCGAGGCCGAACGCTATTACGCCGAGGCCATCAGCTTGCCGCTGTACCCGTTGCTGAGTGATCAGCAGCAGGATTATGTAGTCGAGCAATTGCGTCGACTGACCGAATGAATACCGCCGTGGCGGTGGGTGAGACTGAGTCATGCGTAATCTGAGCGAGCAGGAAAAGTTCTGGCAGGGTGAGTTCGGCAACCAGTACGTTGAGCGCAATATCGGCCAACCGCTGGTGGCGGCCAATCTTGCCTTGTTTGCCAAAGCGTTGAGCCGCGCCGGGCGCATTGAAAGCCTGGTGGAGCTGGGCACCAATGCCGGCAATAATTTGCAGGCGCTGCATCAGTTGCTGCCGCGCTGTGAGCTGTTTGGGGTCGAGATCAATGACAGCGCTTTTGCTCAGGCACGGGCGTTGAACATTGCGCAGATCTGGCATGGCTCGCTGTTCGATTTCCCGCGCGAGCGCCGCTACGATCTGACCCTGAGCAAAGGTGTGCTGATCCATCTGGCCCCTGAACTGTTGCCGACCGCTTATGCGCAGTTGTACGCGTTGAGCCAGCGCTATATTTTGATCGCCGAGTACTACAACCCGGCACCGGTGGAAGTGTCCTATCGCGGTAACAGCGGCAAGCTGTTCAAGCGTGATTTCGCCGGTGAAATGCTCGATCGCTACGCTGATCTGCAACTGCTGGATTACGGCTTTGTTTACCATCGTGACCCGCAGTTCCCGGCGGATGACGTCACTTGGTTCCTGATGGAAAAACGTCCTTGAGCAACGTTGCAATCATTCCGGCCCGCGGCGGCAGCAAGCGCATCCCGCGCAAGAATCTCTTGCCGTTCGACGGTGTGCCGATGATTGTCCGTTCGATCCGCACTGCGCTGGAGTCGGGCGTGTTCGATCAGGTCGTGGTCAGCACCGACGATGCCGAGATTGCCGATGTCGCGCGGGCCCATGGCGCGCAAGTGCCGTTCCTGCGCCCGGCGAAACTGGCTGACGATTTCACCGGTACGGCGGCAGTGATCGTGCATGCCTTGCAGCAGTTGCCAACCTTCGATTTCGCCTGCTGTGTGTACGCCACGGCGCCGCTGCTGCAGGCGCGCTATCTGCATCAGGGACTGGAATTACTGGAACAGCGTCGCGACAAGTCTTTTGCGTTTTCCGTGTGCAGTTTCGGTTTTCCGGTGCAGCGTGCGCTGACGCTGGACGGGCAGGGCGCGCTGACTGCGTTGTATCCCGAATTTCGTAATACCCGCTCGCAGGATCTGCCCGAAGCGTTTCAGGATGCCGGTCAGTTCTACTGGGGCCGCAGTGAGGCCTGGTTGCGTGGTGAGGTGGTTTATTCGCCGGCCAGTCTGCCGGTGATTTTGCCCCGGCACCTGGTGCAGGACATCGACACGCCCGAAGACTGGAAGCGCGCCGAATACTTGTACGCCGCGCTCAAGGCGGGCGGAGAGCTGCAATGAGAGTGCTGATTCGCGCCGACGCCTCGCCGACCATCGGCAGTGGCCATATTGCCCGTTGCCTGACGCTGGCGCGGGTGTTGCGCGGGCAGGGCAGCCATGTCGCGTTTGCCTGTCGGCAATTGCCGGGGCATCGGCTGGAGGCGCTGAACGACGAAGGGTTTGAAACCTTTGCGCTGCCTGATCGTTACCTCGCTGAAGACCCACAGCAAGCCATCGAGTCGATGCTGCCGTGGCAGGCCGATATCGACGCACTCGGTCTGCTGCTGGACGGCCATGCCGAGTTCGACTGGATCATCGTCGATCATTACGGCCTCGATCATCACTGGCAAACCGCTGCACGCCGCTGGGCACATCGCATCGCGGCGGTGGATGATCTGGCGACCCGGCGCTACAGCGTTGATCTGTTGCTCAATCAGAACTTGTCCGGCCTCAGCGAAAACTACACACCCTTGCTACCTGAGGGTTGCCGCACGTTGCTGGGCCCGCGCTACGCCATGCTGCGCGAAGAGTTCAATTGCCCGGCCATCGACATCAAACCCACGGCTCGCCGGGTACTGGTGAATTTCGGCGGCTTCGATGCGGCGATGCAGACTCATCACGCGATGCTCGCCCTCGCTGATTTCAGCGAATTGCAGGTGGACTTCGTTGCTGGCGCCGAGAACCCGGCGTGGGCGCAGATGCAGGCCTTGGCCGAGACGCGGCCGAACTGGCGCCTGCACAGCTTCGTCAGTGATTTCTACCAGCGCATGAGCGAAGCCGATCTGTTTATCGGTGCCGGCGGCGGTACCAGTTGGGAGCGTGCAGCGCTGGGGCTGCCGACGATTTGTATCGCGGTTTCGAATAACCAGCAGGTCAACGGCGAAGTCATGGCCGCAGCGGGGGCGCATGTGTTCATGGGCGCCCGTGAGCAGGTCAGTGTCGAGCAATTGCGTGACGCTGTCGGTTTTGTGGTGGGCAATCATTTTCTGCGCCAGAGCCTGGCCGAACGTTCGCGGCAATTGGTCGATGGTCGCGGCGCCGAGCGCGTTGCGGCAGCGCTGGCTGGCGCGGTGCTCAAGTTGCGCCCGGCGACGCTGGACGATGCGCAATTGTTGTTCGAGGGGCGTAATGCCGAAGCCGTGCGGCGCTGGTCGCCGCAGACTGGCGCGATCGATTGGGTGCAACACCTCAACTGGCTGACGGCAAGTTTGCGTAATCCGCAGCGCCTGCTGTTGATCGCCGAGGCAGACGATGGCGCCGTCGGTGTTGTGCGTTATGACCTGCGCGGATTTGAAGCCGAAGTCTCGATCTACTTGCTGCAAGGGCGTATCGGCCTCGGCTGGGGCAGGGCGCTGTTGACCCGTGGTCAGGCATTCGTCGCCGCGCACTGGCCACAACTGGCGGTCATCAACGCCTGCGTCCTGCCGGACAATCTGCCCTCATTGAATGTGTTTCGTGACGCCGGGTTTACCCAAGGGGCCTGCGCGTTCACCCGTGTTTTGAAGGATCACCCGCATGACTAGTTTCAAGATCGGCAACCGCTTGATCGGCGCCGATGCGCCGCCCTTCATCATTGCCGAGATGAGTGGCAACCATAACCAGTCGCTGGACGTGGCCCTGCAAATTGTCGAGGCCGCGGCCAGGGCCGGCGCGCATGCCCTGAAGCTGCAGACCTACACCGCCGAAACCATGACCCTGGACCTGGCTGAGGGCGAGTTCTTTATCAAGGATCCGGGCAGTCTGTGGGCGGGTACTTCGCTCTACGACTTGTATGAAAAAGCCCACACGCCGTGGGAATGGCATGCACCGATTTTCGCCCGTGCAAAAGAACTGGGCATGCTTGCATTCTCGACACCGTTCGATGCCACAGCGGTGGATTTTCTCGAAAGTCTTGATGTGCCGGCCTACAAGATCGCCAGTTTCGAAAACACCGACCTGCCGTTGATCCGTCGTGTGGCCGCCACCGGCAAGCCGCTGATCATCTCCACCGGCATGGCCAGCATCGCCGAGCTGGATGAAACCGTGCGTGCCGCCCGCGAGGCCGGCTGCAAGGATCTGGTGCTGCTCAAGTGCACCAGCACTTATCCGGCGACGCCGCTCAACAGCAACGTGCGCACGATTCCCCATCTGCGTGAATTGTTCGGTTGCGAAGTGGGGCTGTCCGATCACTCGATGGGCGTTGGCGTGTCGGTGGCGGCGGTGGCGCTGGGCGCGACGGTGGTGGAAAAACACTTCACCCTCGACCGTTCGGCAGGTGGCGTCGATGCGAGTTTTTCGCTGGAGCCGGCGGAAATGGCCAGTCTGGTAGTGGAAACCGAACGAGCCTGGCAGGCCTTGGGTCAGGTGCGCTATGGCGCCACCGACGCCGAACTGAAATCTGTGGTGTATCGCCGCTCGCTGTACGTTACCGCCGACATGGCCGCTGGTGACACCTTTACCGGGGACAATCTGCGGGCGATTCGCCCCGGTCTCGGACTGCCGCCCAAGCACACCGAGGCCGTCCTCGGTCGCCGCGCGCGTGCGCCGATCAAGCGCGGCACGCCGCTGGACTGGTCGCTGGTCGAATAAGCCGATCTGCACCGAATCGGCAAAATAGCGTGACCTGCGAGTCATAACGCGCATCTTCACTGTATTGTATTGATCGGGGAGATGGCGCCTGGCTCGTTTTCGATGCCAGTGATAGCCCTTTGCGCTCCCCGTGGCTGCCCGTTGTGGCGGCCGTTTTCGTTTGTCGGCGCCCCTCGAAATCCTTGCGAGCGGTGGTCTTGGGCTGTTTTTTATTGGGAAGCCGTAATGATTGGCATAAAAAGCATTGCGAGCTACGTTCCTGTAGCCGGCGTGGACAATTACGCACAAGGTGCAAAATTCGAGAAGGATGAAGAATTCATCCTTGGCAAGATCGGCTCGGCGTTCCTGCCGCGCAAAGACGCTGAACAAGAAACCTCCGATCTGTGCGTGGAAGCGGCCAATGCGCTGTTTGCCAGCAACCCTGGACTGAAACGTGAATCGATCGACGCCTTGATCGTCGTCACTCAGAACGGTGATGAAGAAGGCCTGCCGCACACCGCCGCGATCGTACAGGACAAGCTCGGTCTGCCGACCAACGTGGCGGCGTTCGACATTTCCCTGGGCTGCTCCGGTTATGTCTACGGCATCTACGCGATCAAGGGCTTCATGGAAGCCGCCGGTCTGAAGAACGGCCTGCTGATCACTGCTGACCCGTATTCGAAAATCGTCGATCCGGAAGACCGCAACACCACCATGCTGTTCGGCGATGCCGCGACCGCTACGTGGATGGGCGAAGATCCGACCTGGGCGCTGGGCAAGGCCAAGTTCGGCACTGACGGCTCAGGTGCGCCGCACTTGAAAGTCACCGATGGCGTGTTCTTCATGAACGGTCGTCAGGTCTTCAACTTCGCACTGCTCAAAGTCCCGGCACACTTGCACGAACTGCTCGATGATTCCGGTCTGAAGGCCGATGACATCGATGCGTTCTGCATTCACCAGGGCAGTGCGGCGATTGTCGATGCCGTGGCGCGGCGTTTCGAAGGCGAGCCGGAGAAGTTCATCAAGGACATGGTCGAGACCGGTAATACCGTGTCGTCGAGCATTCCGTTGCTGCTGGAAAAACACGTACTCGATTCCGACTGGCAACGTATTGCGCTGAGCGGTTTCGGTGTCGGTCTGTCGTGGGGCTCGGCGATCATCTATCGTCCTTGAGTCCGAGCAAAAACGGCGGATACAAAAATAGCGTTCAAGGTTAACCTTGAACGCTATTTTTTTGCCTGAAACGGAGCGCGAGGCGCCATGAGCGAGTTTTTCCAAGCCAATGCCGAGGTGTTGCAACGGCGCTGGCCGGCGCTGTTCGAGCGACTGATGGCTGAAGACAGTGCGGCCGTTCCAGCTCAATTGGTTGAGGGGCATGGCTCGACGCTGAGCATCAACGGCATTCAACTCACCAGCCGCCATGACCGCCTCCATGAAGCGCGGACTCAGGCGGCCAGCCTGCCAGAAAAAGCACAATTGCATGTTTATGGCACGGGCCTCGGTGATTTGCCCGGGGTGCTGCTTGAACGCGAAGGGCTGCAACGCTTGTACGTGCACATCCTTAACGGCGCGTTGTTTGCGCTGGTGGTGCAACTGCTTGATCAGCGTGAATGGCTGGACGATCCGCGCGTCGAGTTGTTTTATGCCGGTGATCACGCGGATTTTTTCACGCCGTTTTTTGCCTTGCCCGCCGAGATGCTGCTGGCCGATGACTTCAACGCGAAAGTCCGTGATCGCTTGGTCAGTGAAGTGCACCTGAGTTTCAACAATCGGGATTTCGATCCGCAGTCGCCGGAGATTCAACAGCGTTTGCAGGCGTGCCTGCCTGTACTGCTCGCCGATGCGGATGTGGCGCAGTTGTTCGGCACGTGTGTGGGTCGGGAAATCTATGTGATCGCCACCGGGCCGACACTGGAGCAGCATTACCAGCGTCTCGCTGCAATCCGCCAGCGCGCCGAACGCCCGCTATTCATCTGTGTCGACACTGCGTATCGACCGCTGCGCGAACACGGGATTGTGCCTGATCTGGTGGTGAGCATTGATCAGCGCATCAGTTTTCGTCATCTGCCCTTCGAAGAGTCCGACTGCATCCCGCTGGTGTATCTGCCGATGAGCGATCCGGCGGTGTTGAAGGCGTGGAAGGGCAAACGTTACGGTGGTTATTCCGCAAGTCCGATCTACGCGAACTTGCGTGAGCAGCATCCGCGAGCGCAGTTGCACGTTGGCGGCAGTGTGATTCACCCGGCGGTGGATCTGGCGGTAAAGATGGGGGCCGCCAGCATTACGCTGTTTGGCGCTGACTTCGCTTTTCCGATGAACAAGACCCATGCCGGCTGGAACGACGGCGAGCTGGGGCCGTCGGTGAATCAGGCGCGGCATTGGGTGCGCGATGGCCATGGCCAACGGGTCAGCACGCAACTCAATTTTCGCGGTTATCTGTGCGTGCTGGAGCGCTACATCGCTGCGCATCCACAGGTCGGGTTTCTCAACAGCAGCCGCTGCGGGGCGCTGATCGCCGGAACCGCTTTCAATCCGGAGTTTGTGCAATGAGTGCGCTGAGTGTCTGTAAGGATGAATGTCGTCAGTGCGCAGGTTTGTTTCGCCTGGGTCGCGATGTCGAGGCGGCGCTGGCGATGGTCGATGTGTTTGAAAAGGCCCAGCAATGTTTATCGTCTGCTTCTGCAGAGGTGCAGCAGATGTGGGCGCAGCTGTTACTGCAAATGCTCGCATCCCAGGAGCGCCAGGACTGGCTGGGGCTGGCTGACGCTATGGAGTATGAACTGGTGGATTTGCTGGAAAGTGTCCCGGCCTGAGTGTGCCGACAGCACTGGCCCGCAGGTTTGCGCGACAGTCGGTTTTATGACGTCATTTATTCGCGGTGGATGGACTGCTAAGTCTTTGTTTTCTCGGGGGTGGCAGGGTGATGGCAAATTTTTTTCAAAAAGCCCTCAAGCAACCTGCAAACCCGACGATAACTATTACGAAGGTTCTCTAGGCCATACCCGGCGGTTGCCAGGGCCGGAAGCCGCAGTACCCAACCAACGAGGAATTCGTCATGGCTTTAACAGTAAACACCAACACTACGTCGTTGAACGTTCAGAAAAACCTGAACCGCGCTTCCGACGCTCTGTCGACTTCGATGCAGCGCCTGTCTTCCGGCCTGAAAATCAACAGCGCTAAAGACGACGCCGCTGGCCTGCAAATCTCCAACCGTATGTCTTCCCAGATCCGCGGTAACACCCAGGCTATCCAGAACGCCAACGACGGTATCTCCGTAGCTCAGACCGCTGAAGGCGCTCTGCAAGCCACTACCGACATTCTGCAGCGTATGCGTGAACTGGCTGTTAAAGCACGTAACGGTACCAACGGCACTGCTGACCAGACCGCTACCAACGCTGAATTCGCTCAGATGTCTGACGAAATCACCCGTATCTCGGCTTCGACCAACCTGAACGGCAAAAACCTGCTGGACGGTTCGGCTGGTACTGTGACCCTGCAAGTGGGCGCAAACACCGGTTCGGCTAACCACATCGACCTGGTACTGAGCTCCAAGTTCGACGCAGTAAGCCTGTCGGTAGGCAGCGGTACTCTGTCCCTGACCGGTGCTAGCGTTTCTGGCGCTGCTACCAACATCGACAGCGCTATCACTGCAATCGACGCCGCTATCGCTGCAATCGGTTCGACTCGTGCCAGCCTGGGTGCTTCGCAAAACCGTCTGACCAGCACCATCCAGAACTTGCAGAACATCACCGAGAACACCACTGCTGCACAAGGTCGCGTACAAGATACCGACTTCGCCGCAGAGACTGCTAACCTGACCAAGCAGCAAACCCTGCAACAGGCTTCGACCTCTGTTCTGGCTCAAGCCAACCAACTGCCTTCCGCTGTACTGAAGCTGCTTCAGTAATTTCGGAATAAGTTTAAGCGGGGGAGTGTGCTTGTCGCGCTCTCTCGCTTTTTTCGTTAAGAGGTGATGGGCATGGACATGAGCGTAAAGCTTAACGTGTCTTATCCGGCTCCCAAGCCAGCGACCCCTGTTGCTGACAAGCCGTCAGAGACGCCAAAAGTTGCGAAGGCCGATGCTCCGGTTGCTGACCGCAAAAGTCAGGACACGGATGACGCCAAGTTGAAACTGGCTGTGCAGGAGATCGAGAAGTTCGTTCAATCGATCAAGCGCAATCTGGAGTTCTCGATCGATGAGCATTCCGGTAAGGTCATCGTCAAGGTGATCGCAAGCGAGACGGGTGAGGTCGTTCGACAGATTCCCTCCGCAGAAGCCCTCAAGCTGGCAGACAGCCTCGCCAATGCGAGCCACGTTCTGTTCGACGCCAAAGTCTGATAGCTGGCATGAATAATGTTTGTACGTTCTCAGGACGCGTGTAACGGTCAAAAGAATGGCAACAATCTGAAGGGAGATGCACATGGCAAGTCCAATTCTACCGGGTTCCGGACTGGGTTCCGGCCTGGACATCGGCGCGATCGTGACCGCGCTGGTCAACGCCGACAAGTCTGCCAAGCAGACGCAGATCGACACTCAGACGAAAACCAACTCGCTGAAGATTTCCGGTGTCGGTTCGCTGAAAAGCGCACTGGCGGCGTATCAGAAGGCGATGACCGACCTTAATAAAGCGTCGAGCCCGGCATTTGCCGGTTTTACCGCAACGTCGGACACACCAACGATTGTCGGTGCAACATCGGACAAAACGGCCGTACCGGGTACTTACAGCGTTGTTGTGAAGAACCTGGCCACCGGCTCGAAAGTCGCCAGTGCCGCATTTGCCGGCGGTGCCGCCAGTGCTATTCCGAGTGGTACTCTGAAAATCAGTCAGAATGGCATTGATTACAATGTTGCGATTCCGGCCAATGCCACCTTGCAGTCCACGCGGGACGCGATCAACACGGCGCAGGCCAGCAACGGTATTTCCGCCAACATCGTGACCGACAGTAGCGGTTCTTCGCGCCTGGTGCTGAGCTCGAACAAGACTGGCGCCGGCATGGACCTGCAGGTCAGCGGTATCGCGGGTCTTGAGATCGATGGCACCCAGGAAATGGGTGACAACCCGGCGGCAGGCGCTTCCGGGGCGGTCGGTAAGGTGGCCAAAGATGCCAACCTCACCATTGACGGGCTGGCTGTCAGCAGCAAGACCAACACGGTAACAGGCGCAATCAGCGGCATGACGCTGAATCTGGTGGCTGCGAGCCCTGTCGTCAACGGCACGGCAACCCCGGCGACGGTTTCGGTTGCGACCAATACCGCCGGTATCCAGACGTCGCTGCAGACGTTCATCGATTCCTACAACACCCTGAAGAAAACCGTCGACACGCTGTCCAAGGCGACGCCGGACGCCGATGGCAATCTGACCGTTTCATCGGCTTTCACCGGTGATGCGCTGCCGCGCTCGTTGATGGCTGATGTGCGTGCTCAGCTGACTGATCCAGGGGCTGGTGGCAAAGGGCAATTGTCCGTGCTGTCGCAGATGGGTGTTCTGACTGACAGTAAAACCGGTTTGCTGACGCTCGACACGGCGGTGTTCAACAAGCGTATGGAACTCCCGGGCATGGCTGGTCAGGTTCAACAGCTGTTCAGTGGTACCGACGCCAAAAATGGTTTGTTGGCACGCATGAACGCGGCGGTTGATCCGTACGTCAAGACCGGTGGCCTGCTCGATCAGCGCAGTTCCAACCTGACGAACATCACCTCGGCCCTGCAAAAGCAGCAGACGGCCCTGGACTTGCGCGTCGATAACCTGACCAAGACGCTGACGGCCAAGTACAACGCCATGGACCTGCTGGTCGGGCAGATGAAAGCAACGGCGAGTAATATCACGTCGTTCTTCAGCTCCCTGAACGCTCAGCAGTCCGCGAAGTAACAGGCAGTAACGACAAAAACCCGGCTACGCTTTATCGGCGTGCGCCGGGTTTTTGTCTTTTGAACTAAAGTTCTGTGATTCGTTGGCGATACACTGGTTATACGAGTCATTGTGGCAATGAGGTAGAACATGAATCCGATGTTAGCCCTTCGGCAGTACCAGAAAGTCGGCGCACACGCTCAGACATCCGAAGCGAGCCCGCACCGTCTGGTGCAAATGTTGATGGAAGGTGGACTGGCCCGTATCGCTCAGGCCAAAGGCGCCATCGAGCGCAAGGATATTCCTGGCAAGTGCACTTCGATCAGCAAAGCGATTGGCATTGTCAGCGGCCTGCGCGAAGGCCTCGATCTGGAGAACAGCGCAGACACCCTGGCTGATCTGGACGGGCTGTACATCTACATGATGAAGCGCCTCGCCGAGGCGAACATCAGCAGCGATCCGCGCATTCTCGATGAGGTTGCAGGCTTGCTGGGCACGGTGAAAGAAGGCTGGGATGCCATTGCTCCTGTGCCAGCTCCGCAGTTCTGAAGGAGATCGTCATGAGTCTAGTATTGCAGCGAATCGCCGATACCCGTGAAGCGTTGGTCACCGCGCTGGCCGAACGCAACTGGGAAGCCATTGGCGAGCTGGATCTGGCTTGCCGTTCCTGCATGGAAGACGTCATGGCTGAAGCTGCGCTGGATGAAGTCGCGTTGCGCGATAATCTTGAGGAGTTGCTCCATGTCTACAAGGAGCTTCTTGAGGTGGCGATGGGGGAGCGACAGGCGATAGCCAACGAGATGTCGCAGATCACCCAAGCGCAAAAGGCGGCAAAGGTTTACCATCTGTTTGGTTAATTAACCCCCAGTTAATCCAGACATGTGCGCCATAAATTTGACTGTGCACGGTTTTTTGACTTAACTAGTGGCTGTTTTCAGATTTCAGGCGTCTACAGGCACATGGTGTCCTGCAAGCGTCTCGCTTGCCCCTTATTTTGGGCATTGAGTTGACTAGGGAAGTTGCTATTGCATGTGGCGTGAAACCAAAATTCTGCTGATCGATGACGATAGCGTCCGCCGCCGCGACCTGGCGGTGATTCTAAATTTTCTTGGCGAAGAAAATTTACCCTGCGGCAGCCATGACTGGCAGCAGGCAGTCGGCTCTTTGTCGTCTAGTCGTGAGGTCATTTGCGTACTGATCGGGACCGTTAATGCTCCTGGTGCGCTTTTGGGCTTGCTAAAGACACTCTCAACCTGGGATGAGTTCCTTCCGGTTTTGTTGATGGGCGATAATTCTTCCGTCGACTTGCCTGAAGATCAGCGTCGCCGAGTGCTTTCGACCCTCGAAATGCCGCCCAGCTACAGCAAATTGCTCGACTCCCTGCACCGTGCCCAGGTCTATCGCGAGATGTATGATCAGGCCCGTGAGCGCGGTCGTCATCGCGAACCCAATCTGTTCCGTAGCCTCGTCGGCACCAGCCGTGCGATCCAGCACGTGCGCCAGATGATGCAGCAAGTGGCCGACACCGACGCCAGCGTGCTGATCCTCGGCGAGTCCGGGACCGGCAAGGAAGTGGTCGCGCGCAACCTGCATTACCATTCCAAGCGTCGCGATGCGCCATTCGTGCCGGTCAACTGCGGGGCGATCCCGGCAGAGCTGCTCGAAAGCGAATTGTTCGGTCACGAGAAGGGCGCCTTCACCGGCGCAATCACCAGTCGTGCCGGGCGTTTCGAACTGGCCAATGGCGGTACGCTGTTCCTCGATGAAATCGGCGACATGCCGCTGCCGATGCAGGTCAAGCTGCTGCGCGTCCTGCAGGAGCGCACCTTCGAGCGCGTGGGCAGCAACAAGACCCAGAGCGTCGACGTGCGCATCATCGCTGCGACGCACAAGAATCTCGAAAGCATGATCGAGATCGGCACCTTCCGCGAAGACCTCTACTATCGCCTCAACGTGTTCCCGATCGAGATGGCGCCGCTGCGTGAGCGCGTCGAAGACATTCCGTTGTTGATGAACGAACTGATCTCGCGCATGGAGCATGAGAAGCGTGGTTCGATCCGCTTCAACTCGGCGGCGATCATGTCGCTGTGCCGTCACGGCTGGCCGGGCAACGTCCGCGAGCTGGCCAACCTGGTCGAGCGCATGGCGATCATGCATCCGTACGGGGTGATCGGCGTGGTCGAACTGCCGAAGAAATTCCGCTACGTCGACGACGAAGACGAGCAAATGGTCGACAGCCTGCGCAGTGATCTCGAAGAGCGCGTGGCGATCAATGGTCATACGCCGGACTTCACCGCCAACGCCATGCTGCCGCCGGAAGGCCTGGACCTGAAGGACTATCTCGGTGGTCTGGAACAGGGGCTGATTCAACAGGCGCTGGACGATGCCAATGGCATTGTCGCGCGTGCGGCTGAACGTCTGCGTATCCGTCGTACCACCCTGGTCGAGAAGATGCGCAAGTACGGCATGAGCCGACGCGATGGAGATGAACAGGCGGAGGATTGACGCCTGTTTTTCAACTGCTTCATTTATAAGCAGTTTTTTTTAGGCACGGGTATTGCTACAGCCCTCGCAACGTTCCGTTTAACTGACGGTCAGCCAAGCGAGAAAGCACAATGCCCCACGCCCAGATGTCTTCTGCCTCCAGTCCCGAGGGGCAACCGTCCTCCGTAGAGCAGGCAAGCCGGCAGGGCCTTGAGCAGGCATTCGAGCTGTTCAGCCAAATGTCCAGCCAACTGACTGACTCTTACAGCATGCTTGAAGCGCGGGTAACCGAGCTCAAGGGTGAGCTGGCAGTGGTGAGCGCCCAGCGCATGCAGGAGCTGGCCGAAAAGGAACGCTTGGCCAACCGTCTGCAAAACCTTCTTGATCTGTTGCCCGGTGGCGTTATCGTCATCGACGGTCACGGCATTGTGCATGAGGCCAACCCGGCCGCCATCGAGTTGCTGGGGCTGCCGCTTGAAGGCGAATTATGGCGCCATGTGATTGCCCGCTGCTTCGCCCCGCGTGAAGACGATGGCCATGAAATTTCCCTGAAAAACGGTCGGCGCCTGTCGATTGCCACCCGCTCGCTGGACGCCGAGCCGGGGCAATTGGTGCTGCTCAACGACCTGACAGAAACCCGTCATCTGCAGGATCAACTGGCGCGCCACGAGCGCTTGTCCTCGTTGGGCCGTATGGTCGCTTCGCTGGCGCATCAGATCCGCACGCCGTTGTCCGCAGCGTTGCTCTACGCCAGTCATTTGACTGAGCAGGAATTGCCGGTGGCCACTCAGCAGCGCTTCGCGGGGCGCCTGAAAGAGCGCCTGCATGAGCTGGAGCACCAGGTGCGCGACATGCTGGTGTTCGCTCGCGGTGAATTGCCGCTGACCGATCGCCTCACACCCAACGCTTTGATGCAGGCGCTGCAAGCGGCGGCGCTGACCCATGTGCAGGATCTGCCAATCCGCTGGCAGTGCGACAGTCATGTCGGCGAGCTGCTGTGTAATCGCGACACGTTGGTCGGCGCGCTGTTGAATCTGATTGAAAACGCGATTCAGGCCAGTGCCGGCGACGTCCGCCTGAAAGTCCATTGCTACACCCGCGACAACAGCCTGCGCCTGTGCATCAGCGACAGTGGCAGCGGCATCGAGCCAGCCGTTCTGGCGCGGCTCGGCGAACCGTTTTTTACCACCAAAGTTACCGGTACCGGCCTCGGCCTGACCGTGGTCAAGGCTGTGGCTCGGGCACATCAGGGAGAATTGCTGCTGCGTTCGCGGGTCGGGCGCGGCACGTGCGCGCAGGTGAATCTGCCGCTGTTTTCCGCGGTACAGGGAGCTGAGTGAAAGACATGGGCATCAAGGTTTTGCTGGTCGAAGATGACCGTTCGTTGCGCGAAGCGCTGGCCGACACGCTGTTGCTGGCCGGCCACGATTATCACTCGGTCGGTTGCGCTGAAGACGCGCTGACGGCAGTAGCGCGCGAAGCGTTCAGTCTGGTAGTCAGTGACGTCAACATGCCCGGCATGGATGGTCATCAATTGCTTGCCCTGCTGCGTGCCCGCCAGCCGCAATTACCGGTGCTGCTGATGACGGCGCACGGTGCGGTCGAGCGCGCGGTCGATGCGATGCGTCAGGGGGCGGCGGACTATCTGGTCAAACCGTTCGAGCCCAAGGCTTTGCTGGATCTGGTGGCGCGGCATGCGCTGGGCAATATTGGCGTGAGCGACATTGAAGGCCCTATCGCCGTCGAGCCGGCCAGTGCGCAACTTCTCGAATTGGCCGCACGAGTGGCGCGCAGCGATTCCACGGTGCTGATCTCCGGCGAATCCGGTACGGGTAAAGAAGTGCTGGCGCGCTACATTCATCAGCAATCCCATCGCGCCAGCCAGCCGTTCATTGCGATCAACTGTGCGGCGATCCCTGACAACATGCTCGAGGCGACGCTGTTCGGTCACGAGAAGGGTTCGTTCACCGGTGCCATCGCCGCGCAGGCCGGCAAATTCGAACAGGCGGACGGCGGCACATTACTGCTCGACGAAATCTCCGAAATGCCCCTTGGCCTGCAAGCCAAACTGCTACGCGTGTTGCAGGAGCGCGAAGTCGAGCGTGTCGGTGCGCGTAAGCCGATTGCCCTGGATATTCGCGTGGTCGCCACCACTAACCGCGACTTGGCGGGCGAAGTGGCGGCGGGGCGTTTCCGTGAAGACCTTTATTACCGTTTGTCGGTTTTCCCTCTCGCGTGGCGTCCACTTCGCGAGCGCACTGCCGATATCCTGCCGCTGGCCGAAAGGTTGCTGGCCAAACACGTCAATAAAATGAAGCACGCCGCAGCGAAACTTTCGCCTGACGCACAAGCCTGCCTGATCGCGTACCCGTGGCCGGGTAATGTGCGTGAACTGGATAATGCCATTCAGCGAGCGCTGATCCTGCAGCAGGGCGGTTTGATTCAGCCACAGGATTTCTGTCTGGCAGGTCCCGTGACGTACACCGCGGTGCCCGTCGCCGCGCCGGTGTCTGCGGTGATCCGCGAGGTGGAAATCGATGCGGATTCCGCCGGTGCACTGGGTGATGACCTGCGCCGCCGGGAGTTTCAGATGATCATCGACACCCTGCGCGCCGAGCGTGGACGACGCAAGGAAGCCGCAGAAAAGCTCGGTATCAGCCCGCGTACCCTGCGCTACAAACTGGCGCAAATGCGCGATGCCGGGATGGACGTCGAAGGTTATCTGTTCGCCACCTGAGTCGTGATGAAAAAGTTGAAAACGCTTTTCTGAAAGGGGTGCCCATGAGCTGGCACCCTTGTTGCTAATACCTGTGTACCCGCCGAGTGAGTGTCAAAAAATTGCGGGCCGCCCAAGAGAGTAGACCATGAGCCAAGGTATTGAATTTAATCGGTTGATGACAGACATGAAGGCCATGAAACTGGATGCCATGTCTGCGCCGAAATCGACGACCGCTGTCCCTGAGCTGGGAGGCAGCAGCTTTTCCGACATGCTCGGTCAGGCGATCAATAAGGTCAGCGATACCCAGACCGCGTCGACTCAGTTGGCCAATGCCTTTGAAGTGGGCAAGAGCGGCGTCGATCTGACGGACGTGATGATCGCTTCGCAAAAAGCCAGTGTGTCGTTCCAGGCTCTGACCCAGGTGCGCAACAAGCTGGTTCAGGCTTATCAAGACATCATGCAGATGCCGG
This sequence comes from Pseudomonas sp. MC6, assembly GCF_054790575.1. NCBI lineage: Bacteria > Pseudomonadati > Pseudomonadota > Gammaproteobacteria > Pseudomonadales > Pseudomonadaceae > Pseudomonas > Pseudomonas sp. MC6. Next base: position 3,280,046 of record NZ_CP186504.1, on the reverse strand, counting down.
TTTAAGGACGAGATTGAGTCATGGCAGAAGCAGTCGCCGATAACGTTCCGGCCAAGGCCACCCCGATAGACGGCAAACCGCCGCTGTTCGGCCTGTCCTTCCTGGAAAACCTCTCCGAGATGACCATGCTGCGTCAGGTGGGCCTGTTGGTCGGCCTGGCTGCGAGCGTGGCGATTGGCTTTGCCGTGGTGCTGTGGTCGCAGCAGCCGGATTACCGTCCGTTGTACGGCAGCCTTGCCGGCATGGACGCCAAGCAGGTCATGGAAACCCTGGCCGCCGCCGACATTCCTTACAACGTCGAACCGAACTCCGGCGCCTTGCTGGTCAAGGCCGACGACCTGTCCCGTGCGCGGATGAAACTCGCGGCTGCTGGTGTCACTCCCAGCGACGGCAATATCGGTTTCGAAATCCTCGACAAGGAACAGGGGCTGGGCACCAGCCAGTTCATGGAAGCGACGCGTTATCGTCGCGGCCTCGAAGGTGAACTGGCGCGGACCATTTCCAGCCTGAACAACGTCAAGGGTGCCCGCGTGCACCTGGCGATTCCGAAAAGCTCGGTGTTCGTCCGTGACGAGCGCAAGCCAAGCGCTTCGGTGCTGATCGAGTTGTACTCCGGTCGTTCGCTGGAGCCGGGTCAGGTGATTGCGATCATCAACCTGGTGGCGACTTCTGTTCCCGAGTTGAGCAAATCGCAGATCACCGTCGTCGACCAGAAGGGCAACCTGCTCTCTGATCAGGCGGAAAACTCCGAAATGACCATGGCCGGCAAGCAGTTCGATTACAGCCGCCGCATGGAAAGCATGCTCACCCAGCGCGTGCACAACATTCTGCAACCGGTATTGGGCAACGATCGCTATAAGGCGGAAGTTTCGGCTGACATCGATTTCAACGCTGTCGAGTCGACGGCCGAGCAGTTCAACCCGGATCAACCGGCGTTGCGCAGCGAGCAGTCGGTCAACGAACAACGCACCGCCAGCAATGGCCCGCAAGGTGTGCCGGGTGCCCTGAGCAACCAGCCGCCGTCGCCAGCCTCGGCGCCGCAAACCACCGGTGGTGCCGCAGCGCCAGCCGCGATGGTGCAGCCAGGTCAGCCGTTGGTTGACGCCAACGGTCAGCAGATCATGGACCCGGCCACCGGCCAGCCGATGCTCGCGCCGTACCCGGCAGACAAGCGTCAACAATCGACCAAGAACTTCGAGCTCGACCGTTCCATCAGCCACACCAAACAGCAGCAGGGTCGCCTGAATCGTCTGTCGGTGTCGGTTGTTGTCGACGATCAGGTCAAGGTCAACGCGGCCAACGGCGAAACCAGCCGTGCGCCGTGGAGCGCCGACGAATTGGCGCGCTTCACTCGTCTGGTCCAGGATGCCGTCGGTTTCGACGCCAGCCGTGGCGACAGCGTCAGCGTGATCAACATGCCGTTCTCCGCCGAGCGCGGCGAAGTGATTGCCGATATTCCGTTCTACTCCCAGCCATGGTTCTGGGACATCGTCAAACAAGTGCTGGGTGTGTTGTTTATCCTGGTGCTGGTGTTTGGTGTGCTGCGTCCGGTGCTCAACAACATCACCGGCGGCGGCAAAGGCAAGGAGCTGGCCGGTCTGGGCAGCGACGTGGAACTCGGCGGGATGGGCGGCCTGGATGGCGAACTTTCCAATGATCGCGTGAGCCTCGGTGGTCCGCAGAGCATTCTGTTGCCGAGCCCGAGTGAGGGTTATGACGCGCAACTGAATGCAATCAAGAGTCTGGTGGCCGAGGATCCGGGTCGCGTGGCTCAGGTCGTGAAAGAGTGGATTAACGCAGATGAGTGATAACCGAGCCGCAACCTTAAAACTGACCAAGGTCGACAAAGCCGCGATTCTGCTGCTGTCCCTGGGTTCGACCGATGCCGCGCAAGTGCTGCGCCACATGGGCCCGAAAGAGGTTCAGCGGGTCGGCGTGGCCATGGCGCAGATGGGCAACGTCCATCGCGAGCAGGTCGAGCAGGTCATGAGCGAGTTCGTCGACATCGTCGGCGACCAGACCAGCCTCGGCGTCGGTTCCGACGACTACGTGCGCAAAATGCTCACCCAGGCATTGGGCGAAGACAAGGCCAACGGCCTGATCGACCGCATCCTGCTCGGTGGCAACACCAGTGGCCTCGACAGCCTGAAATGGATGGAGCCGCGCGCCGTTGCCGACGTGATCCGTTACGAACACCCGCAGATTCAGGCGATCGTGGTCGCGTACCTCGACCCGGATCAGGCCGGTGAAGTGCTGGGCAACTTCGACCACAAGGTGCGTCTGGACATCATCCTGCGCGTCTCGTCGTTGAACACCGTACAGCCAGCAGCATTGAAAGAGCTCAACCAGATTCTCGAGAAGCAGTTCTCCGGCAACTCGAATGCCTCGCGCACCACCCTGGGTGGCATCAAGCGTGCGGCGGACATCATGAACTTCCTCGACAGCTCGATCGAAGGCCAGCTCATGGACTCGATCCGCGAAGTCGACGAAGACCTGTCCGGTCAGATCGAAGACCTCATGTTCGTGTTCAACAACCTCGCCGATGTCGACGACCGTGGCATTCAGGCGTTGCTGCGCGAAGTGTCTTCCGACGTGCTGGTGCTGGCCCTCAAGGGTTCCGACGAAGGCGTCAAAGAGAAGATCTTCAAGAACATGTCCAAACGTGCTGCCGAACTGTTGCGCGACGACCTCGAGGCCAAAGGCCCGGTACGCGTCAGCGACGTCGAAACCGCACAGAAAGAAATCCTCACCATTGCCCGTCGTATGGCCGAAGCCGGCGAAATCGTCCTCGGTGGCAAAGGTGGCGAGGAAATGATCTAAGCCCATGGACAAGCACGACGACGATGTGACGGATCTGATCCGTGCCCGCGATGTCCGTGGTTTCGAATCCTGGGCCATGCCCAGCTTCGATCCGCCGAAGCCGGAACCCGAGCCTGAGCCGGAACCCGAACCGCCGGAAATGGAAGAAGTGCCGCTGGAAGAAGTCCAGCCACTGACCCTGGAAGAACTCGAAAGCATCCGTCAGGAGGCTTACAACGAGGGCTTCGGCATCGGCGAAAAGGAAGGTTTTCACAGTGCCACGCTCAAGGTCCGTCAGGAAGCTGAAGTGGCGTTGGCGGCAAAACTTGCCAGCCTTGAGCAGTTGATGGCGAACCTCTTTGAACCCATCGCTGAGCAAGACACGCAGATCGAAAAGTCGCTGGTCGACCTCGTGCAACACATCACCAAACAGGTGATCAAGCGCGAACTGGCCATCGATTCCAGCCAGATCGAACACGTCATGCGTGATGCCCTCAAGCTGTTGCCGCTGGGCGTCGATAACGTGCGTCTGTACGTCAATCCGCAGGACTTCGAGCAGGCCAAGGCCTTGCGCGAACGTCATGAGGAAAACTGGCGCATCGTCGAAGATGAATCGCTGCTGCCGGGTGGCTGCCGGGTTGAAACCGAGCACAGCCGCATTGATGCGAGCATTGAAACCCGCGTTACTCAGGTCATGGCCAAACTGTTCGATCAGTTGCACGAGCAGGCTTTGCACCCTGCTGAAGCGGATCTGACTCTGGACATTCCAGAAGACGTAAAACCGGCGGCCTCGCCTGAAGAGCCGCTCGCGGACGAACCCGATGCGCCTTGAACGCACCAGTTTCGCCAAGCGCCTGAGCACTTACGCTGAGGCCACCGAGATTGCCGGTGCGCCGATTCTTGAAGGCCGCCTGCTGCGCATGGTCGGCCTCACCCTCGAAGCCGAAGGCCTGCGCGCGGCCATGGGCACGCGCTGCCTGGTGATCAATGACGATAGCTATCACCCTTCCCAGGTGGAAGCCGAAGTCATGGGTTTTTCCGGCAGCAAAGTCTTTCTGATGCCGGTCGGCAGTGTCGCCGGCATCGCCCCTGGCGCTCGCGTGGTGCCACTGGCTGATACCGGTCGTTTGCCGATGGGCATGAGCATGCTCGGTCGCGTCCTCGACGGTGCGGGCCGTGCGCTGGATGGCAAGGGCGGCATGAAAGCCGAAGACTGGGTGCCGATGGACGGCCCGACGATCAACCCGCTCAACCGTGACCCGATCAGCGTGCCGCTGGATGTCGGTATCCGTTGCATCAACGGTTTGCTGACGGTCGGTCGCGGCCAGCGTCTCGGTCTGTTCGCCGGTACCGGTGTCGGTAAGTCCGTGCTGTTGGGCATGATGACCCGCTTCACCGAGGCCGACATCATCGTCGTCGGCCTGATCGGCGAGCGGGGTCGAGAAGTTAAGGAATTCATCGAGCACAGTCTCGGTGAAGAGGGCCTCAAGCGTTCCGTGGTGGTTGCCTCGCCAGCGGACGATGCGCCGTTGATGCGTCTGCGCGCTGCGATGTATTGCACGCGCATCGCCGAATATTTCCGCGACAAGGGCAAGAACGTCCTGTTGCTGATGGATTCGCTGACCCGTTTCGCTCAGGCGCAGCGGGAAATCGCTTTGGCCATCGGCGAACCGCCCGCGACCAAGGGTTATCCGCCATCGGTGTTCGCCAAATTGCCGAAACTGGTCGAGCGCGCCGGTAATGCGGAGAAGGGCGGCGGTTCGATTACCGCGTTCTACACCGTGCTGTCAGAGGGCGATGACCAGCAGGACCCGATTGCCGACTCGGCACGAGGCGTACTCGACGGGCACATCGTGCTGTCCCGGCGTCTGGCCGAGGAAGGTCACTATCCGGCCATCGACATCGAAGCGTCGATCAGCCGGGTGATGCCAGCGGTGGTTTCGCCAGAGCACATGCAGCGCGCGCAGTACTTCAAGCAGTTGTGGTCGCGTTATCAGCAGAGTCGCGATCTGATCAGCGTTGGCGCCTACGTTGCCGGCGGCGATCGCGAGACCGATCTGGCGATCTCCCTGCAACCACAATTGGTTCGCTACCAGCGTCAAGGGCTGAACGACAAAATCAACATGGGCGAAAGCCAGGCTTACCTCGCAACCCTGTTTGCCCCAGCGGCGGGCGGCTAACCGGCCATGGCTGCCGTCAGTCGAGCCGCGCGTCTGGCGCCGGTGGTGGACATGGCCGAACAGGCCGAGAAAGCCGCCGTTCAACGCCTGGGCTATTTTCAGGGTCAGGTAAAAGTTGCGGAAAGCAAACTGGCTGACCTCAATGCCTTTCGTCTGGATTATTCCGAGCAATGGATCGTGCGCGGCGCCACCGGCGTGAGCGGGCAATGGTTACTGGGCTTTCAGGGCTTTCTGGCGCAGCTCGACACTGCTGTTGATCAGCAGCGGCAGAGCCTGGTCTGGCACCAGAACAAACTCGACAAGGCGCGTGAGGAATGGCAACAGGCGTTTGCCAAGGTCGAAGGTCTGCGCAAACTGGTGCAGCGTTATCGCGAAGAGGCGCAACGCCTCGAAGACAAGCGCGAGCAGAAGCTGCTCGACGAGTTGTCGCAGCGCTTGCCCCGCCAGAATCCCTTTTAAAACAAGATCAAAAGATCGCAGCCTTCGGCAGTTCCTACAGGGGGATCAGTGTAGGAGCTGCCGAAGGCTGCGATCTTTTGATCTGGCTTCTAACCTTGCTGCAACTCTGTGCAGGTGCTAAACCTTGTACAGGTTCGTCAATGACAAGGAAGCCAGTCAATGTCAGTCGTTACAGAAGTCTCTCCAGATGGTCAAAAACTGACGATCTCGGTCAAGGGGCGATTCGATTTCGGTCGCCATCAGGAATTTCGTGAGTCCTACGAGCATCTTGCCAAGAAGCCCGACTCCATCGTGGTTGATCTGAAAGAGGCCACCTATCTCGATAGCTCCGCATTGGGCATGCTGCTCCTGCTGAGGGATCACGCCGGTGGCGATAACTCGGATGTGCGGGTGGTGAACAGCAGCTCCGACGTGCGCAAGATCCTCGCCATCTCCAATTTCGACAAACTCTTCGACATCAGTTGACGGCCATGCTGGCGCAAGAGCCGCTGATTATCCTGATCGCCGAAGACAGTGCCGCCGACCGCCTGCTGCTCTCGACCATCGTTCGCCGCCAGGGCCATGAAGTCCTGACGGCGGCCAACGGTGCCGAAGCGGTCGATCTGTTTCGCCGGCAGCAACCCGATCTGGTGCTGATGGACGCGATGATGCCGGTCATGGATGGCTTCGAAGCGGCGCGGCAGATCAAGGCGTTGGCGGGCGAGATGCTAGTGCCGATCATCTTTCTCACCTCGCTGACCGAAAGCGAAGCGCTGGCCCGTTGTCTGGAGGCTGGCGGCGACGACTTTCTGGCGAAGCCCTACAACCAGGTGATTCTCGCCGCCAAAATCAAGGCGATGGATCGCTTGCGCCGTTTGCAGGCGACTGTCTTGCAACAGCGCGACCTGATCGCCAAACACCATGATTACCTGCTCAACGAACAGCGCGTGGCCAAAGCGGTGTTCGATAAGGTCGCCCATTCCGGTTGCCTGAGTGCGTCGAACATCCGCTACCTGCAATCACCTTATGCGCTGTTCAACGGTGACCTGCTGCTGGCGGCCTACACGCCGGCCGGTGACATGCATGTGCTGCTCGGCGATTTCACCGGTCACGGGCTGCCGGCAGCAGTGGGTGCCATGCCGCTCGCCGAAGTCTTCTACGGCATGACCGCCAAGGGCTACGGCCTCGCTGAAACCCTGCGCGAAATGAACGCCAAACTCAAACGCATCCTGCCGGTGGACATGTTCTGCTGCGCCACGCTGCTGTGTCTGAGTTTTCAGCGGCGTTCGGTCGAAGTGTGGAACGGCGGCATGCCTGACGGCTATCTGCATCGGATTGTCAGCGGTGAGCGTGTGCCGCTGGCGGCGCGGCACTTGCCGTTGGGCGTACTGAGCGCGCAGGCGTTCGATGATCGTACTGAAGTGCATCCGATGGGCGCTGGTGATAGGGTCTTTCTGTTGTCGGACGGGGTGATCGACACCAGTGATGCCAGTGATCAACTGTTCGGTGTCGAGCGTTTACAGCAAGTGTTCGCCGCCAATCGCGAGCCTGACCGATTGTTCGAGGACATCGAACAGGCGCTGCGGGATTTTCGCGGCGAGGCGCGCGACGACGTCAGCATGGTCGAGGTCAGCCTGCTGGAGCCGGCGCAGGTCAAACCGTCGGCGCCGTTGTACTCCGACAGCGGCCAGTCGTGCCCGCTCGACTGGTCGGTGAGCTTCGAATTCCGTGGCGCGACGCTAAAGCGTTTCAATCCGTTGCCGTACCTGTTGCAGTTGCTGCTTGAGGTGCATGGGCTGCGGGCGCAGAGTGGCGCTTTATACAGTGTGCTCGCCGAGTTGTATTCCAACGCGCTGGAGCACGGCGTGCTGGGGCTGGACTCCAGTCTCAAGCGCGATGCGGCGGGTTTTGCTCAGTATTATCAGCAGCGCAATGATCGGCTGGAGGCGCTGCAGGACGGTTTCGTGCGCGTGCATTTGCAGGTGCAGCCACGGGGCGAGGGCGGTTGTCTGGTGATTTGCGTGGAAGACAGCGGCAAGGGTTTTGATGTGGCGCGGGTCATGGAGCGGCCGCTGGACGGTGTCCGTTTGTCGGGGCGTGGCGTCAGTCTGGTCAGACAATTGGGGCTTAACGCCAGTTGGTCGGACGAAGGTCGTAGTGCTCGCGTGGAGTTTTGCTGGGAGGTTGAGGCATAATCCGCGCAATTCTTGATCAAGGAGTGAGCAAGTGACTGACATACATGTAGATCGCGAAGTGCTCGACACCTTGCGCGACGTTATGGAAGACAGCTATCCGGATTTGCTGGACACCTTTCTGAGTGATTCGAAAATTCGCCTGGAGCAATTGCAAGAGACTGCAGATGCCAAGGAACTGTCGGAAGTTGCCCATAGCTTCAAGGGCAGCGCAAGCAATATGGGTGCGGTTCGACTGGCGACGCTTTGCCAGGAGCTGGAATCAAACGCCAAAGACAAAAGTCCCGCCGAGATCGTAAGGCTGGTCGCTGATATCAGCGTCGAATTCGCTGAGGTTCGCTCTGTTTACGAAGACGAGCGACAGCACGCCACCACTCACTGACCTCACCGTCCGGCGCTTTTCACAAGCGTCGGGCAAAACTGGCCCAGCACTTGCAGCTATCTCCCCTAACTGTACCTACGATCCCAGTGCAGCGGAGACCGTTTCATGCCTGCGACCCCCAACATCCTTCTTCAGAATGCCGCTCAGGCCAAGGCCCAAGCCGCCTCGGCCAAATCGTCGGCTATGGCCGTAGATACCGGGGATAAAGCCTCAAGCTTCGCGAAAGTGTTCGCCGATCAGGGATCGAGCAAGCCGGTTGCCAGCGCTGACAACTCGCCCAAGTCGTCGCGTGACAAGGTCGCTGACAACAGCGGTAAAAAGGAAGTCGGCAAGGATCAGTCTGCCGCTGCGCAACCGGCGGTTGCCGATAGCGGCAACGACTTGCCTGCCGATAAAACGGCGGCAACCGATGACACCACCGCCAGCAGCGACGACAGCACGGACACTCCTCAGGCTCCAGTAGTGGATGCTGCGCCGGTCGACCCGACGCTCGATCCGGCATTGGCCACCGCTGTGCAGCCTGTGGTGACGGCGCCTGTGGTGCCGGCCCCGGCTGTAACCTCTGCGCAGCCTGAAACCGAAAACCCTGCGCTCGCCGCGTTGCCGGGTACGGTCAAAGATCCGGCACCGACCACCGACAGCGATTTCGATCCTGCGGCCGACCCCCTCGACTCGATGCCGGCCGTGCGTATGGCGATGGAGCAGGGCGGGCACATTTCCGCTGCCAGCCAGGCACAACCGAAGGCTTCGCCGGCTCAGGCACAGGCCGACGGCGAATTGACTGCGGCGCAGAACTTCGCTGCTGGCATGGCCAGCATGCTCGACGTACAAGCCGACAAGGACAGCACCAGCCAGGGCGGCGAAAAAGCCTTCAGCGGTTTGATCGACGATGGCCTCAAAGACCTCAAAACCGCCACCAGCGATACCCGCGTGGATGACTTCGCCAACCGTCTGGCGGCATTGACGCAGGCCGCCACGCCGAAGACCGCGAACGCCGTGCCGGTGAACCAGCCAATCGCCATGCACCAGAGCGGCTGGACCGAAGAAGTGGTCAACCGCGTCATGTATCTGTCGAGCGCCAATCTGAAAGCGGCGGACATTCAGTTGCAGCCGGCCGAACTGGGGCGCCTGGACATCCGCGTCAACATGGTCCCGGATCAGCAGACCCAAGTGACGTTCATGAGTGCGCATCCGAGCGTGCGTGAAGCACTCGACGGACAGATGCATCGTTTGCGCGAGATGTTCAACCAGCAGGGCATGGGCCAGGTCGACGTCAATGTCTCCGACCAGAGCCGTGGCTGGCAGGGGCAGCAAGGTCAGGAGCAGGCACAGCAGGGCCAGAGTGGTCGCACCAGCGCTGCCGGTGGTCGCCTCGATTCGGCGGATGAAGAGTTGGCGCCTGCCACCATTGCTGACGCCGCTGCTCAAACCACTAGCGTGATCGGCACCAGCGCGGTCGACTATTACGCCTGATCAAAATCAAGAGCCCCTCACCCTAGCCCTCTCCCGGAGGGAGAGGGGACTGATCGGGGGATATTGGAGATTTACACCGACTTGAAATAGCGTCTGTGAATCCATGATCGCCAAGACTTGATGGATGACTCCCTAATCGACTCGGTCTTTCAGGTCGACGTATCACGACAAAGCAACTCGGTCGGCTCCCTCTCCCTCCGGGAGAGGGCTGGGGTGAGGGTGCCTTTGACTTTGACTTTAGCGTTGTCTCCACTACTACCGACACTTCTGGCATAACACTTGCTCTTGCCTTGCCGTGCGACTGTGAAAACCCGAATAGTGACGGATTATTGGCATGGCGAAGAGCGAAACCGCAGCAGTGAAAGACCCCGCAACCAAAGGCAAACTCAAGCTGATCATTGTGATCGTGCTGGCGTTGCTGTTGGCCATTGGTGCATCCGTGGGGGCGACCTGGTTCTTCATGCACAGTGCCCAGAGCAAGCCTGCCGAGGCCGCTGATGCAGCGCCCGTCGGCAAGCAGCCAGCGATCTTCGAACCGATGGCGCCGGCCTTTGTCGCCAACTACAACCAGAACGGCCGTCAGCGCTACATGCAGGTGAGCATCACCATGCTGGCGCGTAATCAGGCCGATCTGGAAGCGCTCAAAGTGCACATGCCGGTAATCCGCAACAACCTGGTGATGCTCTTCTCCGGTCAGGATTTCGCCACCTTGGCGACCCCGGTCGGGCAGGAGATGTTGCGCCAGAAGGCCACCGCCAGCGTCCAGGAAGTGGCGCAGAAAGAGCTGGGCAAAGTGGTGATCGAACAGTTGCTTTTCACTAATTTCGTACTGCAGTAGGAACACGACATGGCCGTGCAGGATCTGCTGTCCCAGGATGAAATCGACGCGCTGTTGCATGGCGTCGACGATGGTCTGGTACAGACCGATAACGCTGCCGAACCCGGCAGTGTCAAAAGCTACGACCTGACCAGTCAGGATCGCATCGTCCGTGGACGCATGCCGACTCTGGAAATGATCAACGAGCGTTTTGCCCGCTACACCCGCATCAGCATGTTCAACATGCTGCGCCGCTCGGCGGACGTTGCCGTCGGTGGCGTGCAGGTGATGAAGTTCGGCGAATACGTGCACTCGCTGTACGTACCGACCAGCCTCAACCTGGTCAAGATCAAACCGTTGCGCGGCACCGCGCTGTTCATCCTTGACGCCAAACTGGTGTTCAAACTGGTGGACAACTTCTTCGGCGGCGACGGCCGTCACGCCAAGATCGAAGGGCGTGAATTCACCCCGACCGAACTGCGCGTAGTGCGCATGGTGCTGGAACAGGCCTTCGTCGATTTGAAAGAAGCCTGGCAGGCGATCATGGAAGTCAATTTCGAGTACATCAACTCGGAAGTGAACCCGGCCATGGCCAACATCGTCGGCCCGAGCGAAGCGATTGTGGTCTCCACCTTCCACATCGAGCTCGATGGCGGTGGCGGCGACCTGCACGTGACCATGCCGTACTCGATGATCGAGCCGGTGCGCGAAATGCTCGACGCCGGCTTCCAGTCCGACCTCGACGATCAGGACGAGCGCTGGGTCAACGCCCTGCGCCAGGACGTGCTCGACGTTGACGTGCCGATCGGTGCCACCGTCGCGCGTCGCCAGTTGAAATTGCGCGACATCCTGCACATGCAGCCGGGGGATGTGATCCCGGTCGAAATGCCGGACGAAATGATCATGCGCGCCAACGGCGTGCCGGCCTTCAAGGTCAAGATGGGCTCGCACAAAGGCAACCTCGCGTTGCAGGTGATCGAGCCGATCGAGCGTCGCTGAAGCGGCGCTCCAACCCCCAAGCATTTAACTGAATTTTTGCCCGCCGAGGACAAATGATGAACGACGATATGAACGCCCAGGACGACCAGGCACTGGCTGACGAATGGGCTGCTGCCCTGGAAGAAACCGGTGATGGTCAGGCTGACATCGACGCCCTGCTGGCCGCCGACGCAGCCAGCGGCTCGCGTCTGCCGATGGAAGAGTTCGGCAGCGTGCCGAAGAACAACGATCCGGTGACCCTCGACGGCCCGAACCTGGACGTGATCCTCGACATCCCGGTATCGATCTCGATGGAAGTGGGCAGCACCGACATCAACATCCGCAACCTGCTGCAACTCAACCAGGGTTCGGTTATCGAGCTTGATCGTCTGGCCGGTGAGCCGTTGGACGTGCTGGTCAACGGCACCCTGATTGCGCACGGTGAAGTGGTGGTGGTCAACGAGAAGTTCGGCATCCGCCTGACTGACGTGATCAGCCCAAGCGAACGCATCAAGAAGCTGCGCTGAGTGAAACGGTTTCTCTGGGCTCTGTTGGCATTGCCGCTGAGCGTGCTGGCCGCCGAACCGTCGACCGCCACCACGGTGCCTGCCGCGACCGCGCCGATGGTCAGCAGCGGCGTGGCCGGGCAACTGACGCAACTGGTGTTCGGCCTGTTGCTGGTGCTGGGGGTGATCTTCTTCCTCGCCTGGCTGCTGCGCCGTGTGCAGCAGGCAGGTCCGGCCGGCAAGGGGCAGGTGATCGAGCTGATCGGTTCGCGCGCGCTCGGTCCGCGTGACCGTTTGCTGCTGGTGCAGGTTGGCAGCGAGCAGATTCTGCTCGGCTTGAGCCCGGGCACCATCACCGCGCTGCATGTGCTCAAGGAACCGGTCGACGTGCCTGTAACCCGTGAAAAAGCGACTCCGGAATTTGCTCAGCATCTGCTGAAGATTCTCGGCAAGGATCAGAAGGATACGAAGTAATGGGTGCGCTACGCATCGTCTTGACGCTGGCCCTGTTGCTGGCCGCGCCACTGGCGTTCGCCGCCGATCCGTTGTCGATCCCGGCGATCACGCTGGGCACCAACGCCGACGGCGCGCAGGAGTATTCGGTCAGTCTGCAGATCCTGCTGATCATGACCGCCCTGAGCTTCATTCCGGCGGCCGTGATCCTGATGACCAGTTTCACCCGGATCATCATTGTCTTCTCGATCCTGCGTCAGGCCCTCGGCCTGCAACAGACGCCGTCGAACCAGATCCTCACCGGCATGGCGCTGTTCCTCACCATGTTCATCATGGCCCCGGTGTTCGACCGGGTGAACAACGATGCGCTGCAACCGTATCTGGCGGAAAAACTTACCGCCCAGCAAGCGGTAGAAAAAGCCCAGGTACCGATCAAGGACTTCATGCTCGCCCAGACCCGCACCAGTGATCTGGAGCTGTTCATGCGCCTGTCCAAGCGCACCGACATCGCCACCCCGGATCAGGCGCCGCTGACCATTCTGGTGCCGGCGTTCGTCACCTCCGAGCTGAAAACCGCGTTCCAGATCGGTTTCATGATCTTCATTCCGTTCCTGATCATCGACCTCGTCGTGGCCAGTGTGCTGATGGCGATGGGTATGATGATGCTCTCGCCGCTGATCATCTCGCTGCCGTTCAAGATCATGCTGTTCGTGCTGGTCGATGGCTGGGCGCTGATCATCGGCACCCTGGCCAGCAGTTTTGGAGGTGTCTCGCCATGACGCCGGAAGTTGCGGTCGATATCTTTCGTGAAGCCCTTTGGCTGACCACATTGATGGTCGCGATTCTGGTGGTGCCGAGTCTGCTGGTCGGCCTGCTGGTGGCGATGTTTCAGGCTGCCACACAGATCAACGAACAGACCTTGAGCTTCCTGCCGCGTCTGCTGGTGATGCTGGTCACGTTGATCGTCGCCGGTCCGTGGATCGTGCAGACGTTCATGGAATACATCATTCAGTTGTACAAAAACATCCCGATGGTCATCGGCTAAGCCATGCAATCGCTGCTTCAGCTGACCGACACCCAGATCAGTACCTGGGTGGCCTCGTTCATGTTGCCGCTGTTTCGCGTGGCGTCGATGTTGATGGTCATGCCGGTGTTTGGCACCACCCTGGTGTCACGCCGGATACGCCTGTATTTCGCCGTGGCGATCACCGTGTGCATTGCCCCGAGCCTGCCGCCGATGCCAGCGGTAAGTCCGTTGGACCTCAGTGGCTTGATGTTGATTGCCGAACAGATTCTGGTCGGTGCCGTGCTCGGGTTTTCCCTGCAGCTGTTCTTCCAGGCGTTTGCCGTGGCCGGGCAGATTGTCGCGATCCAGATGGGCATGGGTTTCGCCTCAATGGTCGATCCGGCCAACGGTGTCTCGGTGGCGGTGATCGGGCAGTTCTTCACCATGCTGGTGACGTTGCTGTTCCTGTCGATGAACGGCCACCTGGTGGTCTTCGAAGTGCTCACCGAAAGCTTCACCACGCTACCGGTCGGCAGCGGTCTGATGACCGCGCATTACTGGGAGCTGGCCGGCAAACTTGGCTGGGTCCTTGGCGCCGCGTTGTTGCTGGTGTTGCCGGCGGTGACGGCGTTGCTGGTGGTCAACATCGCGTTTGGCGTGATGACCCGCGCCGCGCCACAGCTGAACATTTTCTCCATCGGTTTTCCGCTGACCCTGGTGCTCGGCCTGTTTATCGTCTGGGTCGGCCTGGCGGATATTCTCAATCAGTACCAGCCGCTGGCCACTGAAGCCTTGCAGCTGCTACGCGAACTGGCACGGGCGCGCTGAATCATGGCAGAGAGCGAAAGCGGTCAGGACAAAACAGAAGACCCCACGGAGAAACGTAAAAAGGACTCCCGTGAGAAGGGTGAGATTGCCCGTTCCAAAGAGCTCAACACCCTCGCCGTGATGATGGCCGGTGCCGGCGCGCTGCTGGTGTTCGGCGGCATGCTGGCCGAAGACCTGATGGAGCTGATGCGCCTGAACTTCACGCTGTCGCGTGAGGTGATCATGGATCAGGGTTCCATGGGCGCATTTTTGTTGAAGTCGGGTCAGATGGCGCTGGTGGCCATCCAGCCGTTCATGATCACGCTATTGCTGGCCGCATTGATCGGGCCGATTTCCCTGGGGGGCTGGTTGTTTGCGGCCGGCTCCATGGCGCCCAAGTTCAGCCGGATGAACCCGGCGGCAGGCTTGAAGCGAATGTTTTCGTTCAAGGCTGTGGTCGAACTGCTCAAGGCGCTGGCCAAGTTTCTGGTCACCTTGGGGGTGGCGTTGGTGGTGCTGATGTCGGATGTCGATGACTTGATGCGGATCGCTCACGAGCCGCTTGAGATGGCGATCATTCACAGCGTGACGCTGGTCGGCTGGAGCACTTTGTGGCTGGCCTGCGGCCTGATCATCATCGCCGCCGTCGACGTGCCGGTGCAGCTCTGGGAAGCGCACAAAAAACTGCTGATGACCAAGCAGGAAGTGCGCGACGAGCACAAGGATCAGGAGGGGCGCCCAGAAGTCAAACAGCGCATCCGCCAGACCCAGCGCGAGATGTCCCAGCGGCGGATGATGGCGGCGATTCCCGACGCCGACGTGGTCATCACCAACCCGACCCACTACGCCGTCGCGCTCAAGTACGACTCGGAGAAGGGCGGCGCCCCGGTACTGCTGGCCAAGGGCAGCGACTTCATCGCGTTGAAAATCCGCGAAATCGCCGTGGCCAACAACGTCCTGCTCCTCGAGTCACCGGGGCTGGCGCGTTCGATCTACTACTCCACCGAACTCGAGCAGGAAATTCCCGGCGGGTTGTATCTGGCGGTTGCTCAGGTCTTGGCCTACGTCTACCAGATCCGCCAGTACCGCGCCGGCAAAGGCAAACGCCCGGATCCGCTCAAGGACGATTTGCCGATTCCGCCGGATCTGCGCCGCGATTCCTGACGTTGTTGTGCAGCCATTGGTCTGAGACTCCCCATTACTGTCAACTCTGACAGGTGCGCTTCCCGTGATTTTGCAGTTTGATGCAAGGTGGCGCCGCGAACCTGGCGCGGTCAGGCGAGCGAGTGCAAGGGAGCAAGACAATGAAAGGTATTTTCAGCAGCTACGATGAAAAAACCGGAAGAGGCACCATCACGCCGAAGCCCTCGGGACGATGTATTTCCTTTGCTGAGGCCACCGGTTTTTTTCTGACCGCCAAAGAATACCGATTCAGCATTCCATTGGCCGATGCCCGGCAGGCGAACGTCAAAGTGGGGGGCGAGGTCGAGTTCGAACTGCCCCGGAACAAGAACGGAAAAGTGAAAAATCTCCGGTATTGACCAACACATCGTCTGCGTCGTTAGATCCGCCGAAACGAAAAACCGCCATCTCGATACAGCGCGGTGGCGGTTTTTTTGCCTGAAGTGTGTGTTGGCCTTGAAACCGCTTCGCGAGCAGGCTCGCTCCCACAGGTTCAGCGTGTAACCACAGGGTTGCGATCAACACCGATCTCCTGTAGGAGTGAGCCTGCTCGCGATGAGGTTTTATCAGTCGCGGCATTCGGACCAGGCCCACTGCTATTGCGAGCAGGCTCACTTTTGCATTGCGCGTGTTGGTCAATGAATCCGTCCCCTTTTCTTTTGACCGATGCCCAGGGGCAAACGTCAAAGTTTCCTCCCGCTTCGTCAGTGCCGTTCGTCTGAAACCCGTGCGCACCTGTTAGTTCTGACAGTGGTTGAATATTTGCGTCAAGTGTCCAATGACCTCTGCAGATCCCTGGCAAACCGCTACGGATTTTTCAGGAGCAGGGCGATGATTGGTTTGATGGTGATGCCGATTGAGGAAGTTATCGACGATACGCAACATGACGTCGTCCATTTCGATTCAAGCGGAGGACTGGGACTTTTTTCCCTCTATCCGCCCAATATTCCCGGGCAGTTTACTGATATCGTTTTTCCACCGGCGCTAGTCGGGGTTAACCGCCCCATGCTTTTTACCACTACCAAGGGGTTGCGTGTGCTGGTGCAGGCCTATCTGAATATGGCCGGAGACGACACGATTCGTCTGTACCGTGATAAAACCCTGGTCGCTACGGTGGTATTGCCTGCCGATCACAATAATCTTGACGTCCTGATGCACATTCCCGTGGACAAAGTGCTGCCTGGCGTGCACACCCTGCGCTACGAAATTACGCGCAAAAGCGGTCAGCCGCCTGAAGGGGCGCAAGTTGAGGTCTGGTTCAAGATCGATCCTCCGGGCGGCATCGATCCCGAGCCGGATATGCCCGGCCATCAGCGTCTCAAACCGGCCAAGTTGCCGTTCAAGGACGGTGATGTCATTGATAAGAAAATCGCCGCCGAGGGCTTCACGGCAATCGTTGCGCCATGGCCTTTCATGACCTCGGGTGACACGTTGATGTTCCATTTTCACGGCATCCTTGTCAGCCCGCATACGGTTCAGGAAAGCGAAGTCGGAAAGGAAATCAGTGTTTTCGTATCCCCGAAGAACATCGAGGATGCAGGCCCGAGCCGATCCGGCGGTAATGGTCTACCAGATTAAAGATCAGGTGGAAAACGTCAGCGATTTTTCTGAGCGCGCGACGGTCATCAGCGATCCGGAGAATGTCTGGCTTGGTCCGGTAGTCGTCCCTCTTGCCAATGAAGATAAGGTCAGTCTTGATGAGGTTGGATTCGATGATCTGGAGGCTCAGATCATTACGCGCCCGGGCTTTGCGCTGAAAGAGAAATTACTGTTTCGATGGGCGGCTACGACACAAAGCGGTGAAGTGGTCGAGCACAGTGAAGAACAATCGATTACTCGTCTCGGCATTCAGCCTTTTAAAGTGCCTAATCCCATTGTGATTGCCAGCGCGCCCGGGCAGGTGCAAGTGGATTATCTGCGCACCAAAGCAGATGGCACACAGGACCGCTCCCAGGTCTACATCTTCGAGTTGCAAGGAAAAACGTTGCGACTACCCGCTCCGCAGATACCGGATCTGGTCGGCGGTACCCTCGATCCTGCGCTGAGCCGGACCACGGTGTTGTGCGGTCCTGATGAGCGGATCAAAAAGGGCTTCAGAGTCACACTGACATGGATGGGCACCAGTGCTTCCGGGCGTCCGCACCTGTACCAGACTTACCGCGACGTCAGTGACCGGTTGGTTGGCCAGGCCATCGCCTTTAGCGTGACCGCTAAAGATATCGCGCCATTGATCAAAGGGTCGGTCCGGGTTTCGTATGAGGTCAGTCATGCCACGTTGAATCCTGCGCTGGTTTCTGAGGTGATGAATGCGCGCATAGGGGAGCTTGATCCTGCACTACCAGCGCCAAAAATCGTTGGCGTCATTGACGACGTGCTCAATCCGGCGCATGTGCCGTATGGCACGGATATCCAGATTGCGGCGGCCGCCTACACGCTTTTGGGCGATGTAGTGCATGTGGAAGGCCGGGGGGACGCGGGCGGGGTGGTCTTTCGGGACAGATTGCCGATTGATCAGACACGTGTCGGCAAGGATCTGGAGTTCTGGCTGGACGGCGAGGCGATCGAATCCTATCGGGAGCAGTTTTTCAATCTGCTTTGGTGGATCGAGCGGCCGGACGAACTGCCGCAATCATCCGCACTGCTCGAGTTGTATATCGGAGACCCGACGCTGGCGTTGCAGCCGCCAACGGTTCGCCGCGCTCCGGATGGCGTGCTTGACCCGTTGGAAAACCATGAAGGCGTCAGAGCGCGTATACAGATAGCCAGTCCACGCCCGGGTGATCAGGTTCGGCCGCTGGTTAAAGGCGCGCCAGAAGAAGGTTCGCCGACGTTTGAACCGCAACCGTTGAATGCAGACAATTTTGCCGTGTTTTGGCTGTTGCCGTCATTCATTGCGCAGAATCTTGGAGAACAGGTTGAGCTGCGCTCTGAATTGATCAGAAATGGCAAGGCTATACAGTCCAAGCCTCTGATATTGAAGGTCAAAACAATCAGCGACATGGATCCCGCCCTGACCCGTCCGCAAATTGTAGAAGCGGGCGCTGTGCCGCTTATCGATCTGCGAATCATCAAGACTGACCTCACGTGCGTGGTCAAGCCACCGCTGCCGATTGCTGTGGCCGGGCAGCGGGTCTGGCTCACTGTCACCAGCGAGGGGGTTGCGCCGTTATCGTTGCGCGCCGGCACCCCGTTGACGGCTGAAGAAATCACTCAAGGCATCAGCGCCAAGGCTGACCGTAGCTGGTTCTATGCGCTCAAGGATCTGTCTCCCTGTGAGTTGATCTGCAAGATAGCGCTGCGCAGCACGGACACCGAGGACTCTGCGCTGAAGCTTCCAGTGGCGCGGTACACGGTGAAGGTCACGGAGGCGCTGGCAATCAATACTGCCAACATGCTGCTCAATGGTGTGAAAGTGGTGGGGGGCGCGGCGTACGGATTACGCGAGCGAGAAGTTGTCAATAATGTGCAGGTGCGCGTGCCAACGGGCGGTCGAACGCCTTATACCTATCAATGGGCCAATGCGGGCGTAGCGACGGTTGACGCCGATGGCAAGGTTGCCGGTAGGCATAACGGATCGACCACCATCACCGTGACGGATGCCGATCAGCAAAAGGTTTCGTATTTGGTGCAAGTGACGAATGTTTATCGGCTTGGAATGAGCGAGGCGTTCATGACGGCAGCCGAGGCGCATTCCTGGCTTAGCCAATCCGGAGCCACCCGTATTTACAACGATAACCGGCCGCTCGGCGCGGGCCACCTACAGGCGAATTTCGTCGACTTGACTCCCCTGTTCGGTGCAAGAGGGCCATATTATGGCCGTTTTTTCGCTATTAACCTTTCCTTTGCCACTCCCTACGTCGTCTATTACGAACTGTTGGATAACGGAGTTCTGGCGGGCGCAAGCTTACCAGTCGCGGGCAACGCGGTCCGTAAACGGTGGATGGCTTATCACTTGACCTGACGTACAGAGACTTGTCAGGCGCCGGGAGAGTTTTCCCGTGCGCCTCTATATTTTGATCGTTCCTACGCGTAGCAAAGGAATGCCTCAACGGATGCGCCGCGTTCGGCTCTGGAAGGGACGCAGAGCGTCCCGGGCTGCATTCCCACGCAGAGCGTGGGAACGATCATGGGGGCGCGGCTACTGCGGCAACTCCAGATTATCCATAACCCGATTCACCGCCAGCTCGCCGAGCATGATCAATTGCGCAATCCCCAGTAGCGTTCTGCGTTGCGAGGCGGGTATGAGGTTGGCAAAGTCATGGGCGATGGTTCTGGCTGAGGCGAGTGTTTCGCTGGCATCGGCCAGCAGTTCCTCGTTTTTGAAGTCAGCGGTGACGGCGTACATCCGGCGGGTTTTGCGTGGCGGTGGGGGGGAGCCGGGCGGGCAGAGGTAGTGATCGAGGGCGCGGTCGGCGGCGTCGTGGAGCTTGTTGGAATCGAGGGATTCGTAGGGGGACGTAGGGTCGGTTTCGGGTGGGTTGGGTGTTGGTTTGATCATGGTGAAGCTCCTTTGAAGTGGAGCCGCTACACCCTGTCGCTAAACAGGTGGGTGGCGGCTGTACGCAGGTTAGCGAACCGGTCAAAGGCACCCGGCAGACCCGAAGGTCTCCCGCATACAGCCACCATGACGAAATCGCGAAAATACAGATCCGCAACGAAGCCTGGAACGCCGATGCACCTTTGACTTGAGTTCGAGTCGCTAAACCCGATCGCTGATTCGTCAGCGACCGACCCACAATAGAACCCGACCCCAAAGCGCACAAGCCGGCGGATTCTGGCTTGGCTGTAGGCAATGGCGCAAGGATTTGTAGCCTTGCGGAAATGTCATTACACACAATTCAACGAGATCTTAAAGTTGAGCCTAAAAAGACAACAAACCCGCGGCCATTTTCATGGGGGCGCGGGCTTTCAGGATTGCGAAGTTGTGCAGACATTTATTCCGACAAGTTTCAACTAGTCGGTGTTGCTTGAAGGTCCGATCATTTCTGCGGCTTCTAGGTGCTCCTCGTTACTGCTCATCGCTCCCAATGCACCTGCATAGTTAAATAAAAAGAACAATCCATGATGGGGATCAGCTGTCTGGTCCAGCCATTCAAAATTTCGGGTATAGGTATTGTAAACCTCAGCCCTGGCTCCATTGGCGTTGCCGGTCCAGGCCCTGTCCAGGTGAGGGGCCGTTGGACCTGCACTCCATACGAACCAAGGTTGCGAGAAGCAACGCTGAATGACCGCAAGGATTTGCGGCGTTAAATGCACGTCTCCTCTTTGCGCCAATGCTTGAAGGTGTCTCTGGTAAGTCCAGCCTAAGCCTCCACCTACGAACACGGAGTAGATATTCGAGACTTTGACTGAGTAGCTGACCTGCGCAGCCTGTTGATCGGTGATGGTGATGGTTGCCCCACCGTTGCCCATTCCTGTTACCTTGCCGCCGGCGTCAACTGCCGCGACGGCTGGATTCGAGGACCTGTATGTATAGGGCGCAATACCCCCGGCAGCCTCGCGGATCTTAGTGTTACCAATGGCATCAACACCGTTGAGGTTTGGACAGTAACCACTTCTTACCATCACGCCATCCAGCTCCATCAGCGTCGTGTCGACTGAAAGTTGCTGGGGACTCACCGTCAGCAATCGCACGTTGGAATAAACCGAGGTCGGGTGGTACAGCGATTTAGCATACAAGCGGTGACCGCCGACTGTGACGGTGATGGTGTGCTGCCATGACCTGTCAATTGGACTGGCGGTCACTTTGCCTTTGGACTCTGCGCTCGGGCCCCTACCGTCGAAAATTTCGATCTCCTTCCCTTCGCTGGCTGTGCCCTTGAGTATTAACGTGGTGCTGGTGGTGCTGGCACCCTCCGGCACTTCTTTATTGTTGGCGTCCAATACGTTGGTTAGCGTCGGGGCCGGCAATTTCTCTTTCAGACGAATGTTCACCGTCTCGTTCGGCGATTCGCCAAATTGTCCCAGTTGATCAGTTACCTCGAAATTGACGTTTATCTCGCCGTCAACAACGTTCTCAAAATCAGCTGTATACAGCGTCTTGCTCACTGGTGCCGAGGGATCCATAACGTCCACCGTGAACGTCGCGATGCCTAGCTTCAATATCACTTGATCGAAAGGTTCTTTGGTCGTGTAGCGCATTTCGAACGTGACACCGTTTTGTGCCAAGTCAGGGGTAATGCCATTGGCGATCACCTCGGAAGGAATAATCAGCTTGAAATTGGCATGGGGGGGCAGGTGGTACAGCACCGACGATATTTCCGATTTTTCTTTATTGCCGCTGAGCCGTTCAACAACGTAGTGCAGCTTGTTGATGCCGTTTACGAACTTGGATTTCGGGGCGTACAGCGCGACTCGTTTATTTTCCTCGCCGGGCTCGACAGTGTGACTGTCCACGGGCGTCGCCCCATCATTGATAAACAATGCGACTGAATTGTACTCGGCCAGTGCTGCCACGCCTCGATTTAGTAGTTCAGTCCACGGATCAACCACACACCGCACGCGTTCAGGTGTGCCGGTGAAGAGGCGTCTCGGAACGCCGCCGTGAGCAAGTCCGGACGGCCTCACCGGTGTCAACCAGCCGGGTATGAATACCGGGAACAACTTGAATACTTCAATCAGATCGTCGGATTGGATATCAATGGTCGAGTGAGTGTCCATGACGCGCTCCTGACCCGTGACAGGCCGGCATGTGGGTGAAGCGCTATCACACAATGGTTTGTGAATTTTGCCCACTGTCATATCTGACAGGTAGATGCTTGTTTCAGACGAGTGGTCGAGACTCGGCGGCGCGCTCAAGTTTCGTTCGACGTGCCGGCCCTTCCCTTGAAAGCGGAAAGAGTCGAGTTACCAGGCTCAAACGTAAAACGCGCCGCCCCGGTTGATTAGGAGCGGCGGGTTTTGACTGTCCGCAGTTGGGGGTTGCCTGTAGATAGGCCATCGCGAGCAGGCAGTGGCACCAAACAACTCGACCGGCCCGCATCACCGCGGCAACTCCAGATTATCCATCACCC
The DNA here is from genome assembly GCF_054790575.1 of Pseudomonas sp. MC6. Classification (NCBI taxonomy): domain Bacteria; kingdom Pseudomonadati; phylum Pseudomonadota; class Gammaproteobacteria; order Pseudomonadales; family Pseudomonadaceae; genus Pseudomonas; species Pseudomonas sp. MC6. The sequence continues at coordinate 3,257,820 of NZ_CP186504.1, read as the reverse complement.
GATTCACCGCCAGTTCGCCGAGCATGATCAATTGCGCGATCCCCAACAATGTCCTGCGCTGCGACGCGGGTATGAGGTGGGCGAAGTCATGGGCGATGGTTCTGGCTGAGGCGAGTGTTTCGCTGGCATCGGCCAGCAGCTCTTCATTTTTGAAGTCCGCGGTGACGGCGTACATCCGGCGGGTTTTACGCGGTGGTGGCGTGGAGCCGGGCGGGCAGAGGTAGTGATCGAGGGCGCGGTCGGCGGCGTCGTGGAGTTTGCTGGAGTCGAGGGAATCGTAGGGGGAGGTGGGGTCGGTTGCGGGTGGGTTGGGGGTTGGTTTGATCATGGTTGAAGCCTCTAGAGTAGTGAAGCTGCCACCGTTCGCTGCTAACGAAGGAGGTGGCGGCCGTACGCGGGTTAGCAGACCAGGACTCTAGAACCCGGCGCACCGAAGTGCCCCACGCAAAGCCGCCATAACGGCAACGGACTTCATGCGTCTAGAGATAACCCGGGCTGCTAAACCCGGTCGCTGATTTGTCAGCGACCGGACCACAATATAACCCGACCCCAAAGCGCACAAGCCGGCGGATTCTGGCTTGGCTGTAGGCATTGGCGCAAGGATTTGTAGCCTTGAGACCGTGTCTTGAGGTGTCTTTTAAACAGCTTCGTTTAAATCGAAAAATTTGTGCCGGACATAAGGGCCTCTTCGCGAGCAGGTTCGCTCCCACAAGAGACTGCATTCCAAATGTGAGAGTGAAATGCACACCAAATGTAGGAGTGAGCCTGCTCGCGATAGCGGAGTGTCAGTTGACGAATTTTTTGGATGACACACCGCTATCGCGAGCAGGCTCACTCCTACAGTGTTCGCGTACACCTTCCTCTCTGTTTCAATCAATCGCAAAAGTTGGAAAGCTTCTTGCAGTACCCGCCGTGAGCCCGCTCTGGGCGTCAAAAGTTTGCTTTAAAGGAACGGGGAAAACCGGTGGATCGCTCTCAGTTATTCAACACTGCTCGCACAAACGTTGCCGACCTCAGTCGAGGCAATCTGGGCGTGCCGTTGTTGCTGCTGGTGATGCTGGCGATGATGATGTTGCCGGTGCCGCCGTTCCTGCTCGACGTGTTCTTCACCTTCAACATTGCCTTGTCGATTGTCGTCCTGCTGGTCTGCGTGTATGCGCTGCGACCGCTGGATTTCGCCGTGTTCCCGACGATTCTGCTGGTTGCGACGTTGCTGCGGCTGGCGTTGAACGTGGCCTCGACGCGGGTGGTCATGCTCCACGGTCAGGACGGCCACGCCGCTGCCGGTAAGGTGATTCAGGCCTTCGGTGAGGTGGTGATCGGCGGTAACTACGTGGTTGGTATCGTGGTTTTCGCGATCCTGATGATCATCAACTTCGTCGTGGTGACCAAGGGTGCCGGGCGGATTTCCGAGGTGAGCGCGCGGTTCACCCTCGATGCGATGCCCGGCAAACAAATGGCGATCGACGCCGACCTCAACGCCGGTCTGATCGACCAGAACCAGGCCAAGATGCGCCGTCAGGAAGTCGCCCAAGAGGCTGAGTTCTACGGTTCGATGGACGGTGCCAGCAAGTTCGTCCGTGGTGACGCCATCGCGGGCCTGCTGATTCTGTTCATCAACCTGATCGGCGGCATGGCCGTGGGTATCTTCCAGCATGGCATGACGTTCGGTGATGCCGGTCGGGTTTACGCCTTGCTGACCATCGGTGACGGTTTAGTGGCGCAATTGCCATCACTGTTGTTATCGACAGCAGCGGCAATCATGGTGACCCGTGCTTCCGGTTCGGAAGACATGGGCAAGCAGATCAATCGCCAGATGTTCGCCTCGCCGAAAGCGCTGGCGGTGGCTGCAGGTTTGATGGCGGTCATGGGGCTGGTGCCGGGCATGCCGCACTTCTCGTTCCTGAGCATGGCCGCGCTGGCCGCTGGCGGCGCGTACCTGTTCTGGAAAAAACAGAATGTGGCCAAGGTCGTAGCGTTGGAAGAGGTCAAGCGCCAGCAGGAACTGCTGCCGTCGCCGGCCCGCGCCATGGAAACCAAAGAGCTCGGCTGGGACGATGTGACGCCCATCGACATGATCGGCCTGGAAGTCGGCTATCGCCTGATTCCGCTGGTGGACCGCAATCAAGGCGGGCAATTGCTGGCGCGGATCAAGGGCGTACGCAAGAAGCTCTCGCAGGATCTGGGCTTCCTGATGCCGACTGTGCACATTCGCGACAACCTCGATCTGGCGCCAAGCGCCTATCGCCTGACCCTGATGGGCGTGATTCTCGCCGAAGCCGAGATCTACCCGGATCGCGAACTGGCGATCAACCCGGGCCAGGTCTACGGCACACTCAACGGTATCAACGCCAAAGATCCGGCTTTCGGCCTGGAAGCGGTGTGGATCGAAATCAGCCAGCGTGCGCAGGCACAATCCCTCGGTTACACGGTGGTGGACGCCAGCACCGTGGTCGCGACTCACTTGAACCAGATTCTATACAAGCACTCCAGCGAGCTGATCGGCCACGAAGAAGTGCAGCAACTCATGCAATTGCTGGCCAAGAGCTCGCCGAAACTGGCAGAAGAGCTGGTGCCGGGCGTGGTCACGTTGTCGCAGTTGCTCAAGGTGCTGCAAGCGCTGCTCGCCGAACACGTGCCGGTGCGCGATATCCGCAGCATTGCCGAAGCCATCGCCAACAACGCCGCGAAGAGTCAAGATACCGCCGCGTTGGTGGCTGCGGTACGGGTCGGCGTATCCCGCGCCATCGTCCAAAGCATTGTAGGCACTGAGTCGGAGCTGCCTGTGATCACCTTGGAACCAAGGTTGGAACAAATATTGCTCAATAGTCTGCAGAAGGCAGGACAAGGCTCGGAAGAGGGCGTTCTGCTGGAGCCAAGCATGGCCGAGAAGCTGCAGCGTTCGCTCATCGAAGCGGCGCAGCGTCAGGAAATGCAAGGTCAGCCGGTGATCCTTTTGGTCGCTGGCCCGATCCGCGCGATGCTCTCGCGCTTTGGCCGCCTCGCAGTCCCTGGATTGCATGTGCTGGCCTACCAGGAAATACCGGACAACAAGCAAGTGACCATCGTTGCGACAGTAGGGCCCAACGGCTGAGGTAGTGGTTTATGCAAGTTAAGCGTTTCTTTGCCGCCGATATGCGTCAGGCCATGAAGCTGGTTCGTGATGAGCTGGGCGCTGATGCCGCCATCATTGGCAACCGCCGCATTGCTGGCGGTGTCGAGCTGACGGCGGCACTGGATTACAAATTGTCGGCGCTGGCGCCACGGGTTCCGAACATGGAACTCGAAGACGAGCTGCGCAAGACTCAGTCGCGCATCGTCACCGCCCAGGCCGAACTGAGCCTGCGTGGCGAAGCCGACGGCAACAGCAATCGCCAGATCTTCGCAGGGCTGCCGTTGACCGCTGGCCTGCCGCTGACTGCCGCTGAACCGCTGAGCGAGCCGACTTACGCTGCTCCAGCGCGTCCGGCCCCGGCGCCTGCGCAGTCTTCCGGCGGCGTTGATCCGCGTGCCCTGGATTCGATGCGTTTCGAATTGAACAGCCTGCGCGAGCTGATGGAAGTTCAGCTTGGCACTCTGGCCTGGAATCAGCTGCAAGGCAGCCGTCCGGCGCAAGCCAATCTGTATCGTCGTCTGCAACGTATCGGTCTGTCCGGCCCGTTGTCGCGCGATCTGCTGGCGATGATCACTGATATCGAAGAGCCGCGTCAGGCCTGGCGCATGTTGCTCGCGCACCTGGCGCGGATGATTGCCGTACCGGAAGTCGAGCCGTTGGAAGAGGGCGGTGTGATTGCCATGGTCGGCCCTGCCGGCATGGGCAAGACCACCACGCTGGCCAAGCTCGCCGCGCGCTACGTGCTGAAATACGGCGCGCAGAATGTCGCGCTGGTGAGCATGGACAGTTTCCGCATCGGCGCGCAGGAACAACTGAAGACGCTGGGCCGCATTCTCAATGTGCCGGTGACCCACGTCGATCCGGGCCAATCGTTGGTGCAGGCGCTGGATCCACTGCTGCGCAAACGCGTGGTATTGATCGATACTGCCGGCCTGCAAGCCAGCGATCCGGCGCTGCGCATGCAGCTGGAAAGTCTGGCCGGGCGTGGCATTCGTTCAAAAAATTATCTGGTCTTGGCAACCACCAGCCAGAAACAGGTTCTAACCGCCGCTTATCACAGTTACAAGCGTTGCGGGCTAGCCGGCTGCATCCTGACTAAACTGGATGAAACGGCCAGCCTTGGCGAAGTGTTGAGCCTGGCGATCAGTCATGAATTGCCGGTCGCGTACCTGACCGATGGCCCACGGATTCCGGATGATTTGCATCTGCCGCGCCGTCATCAACTGGTCAGCCGCGCCGTCAGCGTGCAAATGCAGGAAGAACCCAGCGAAGAAGCCATGGCTGACATGTTCGCTGATATCTATCACAGCCCGACCAAGCAGGTAGGCTGAGGTATTCATGAACAGTTTTTGTACCTACATCGATGGTCTGCCATGCATTGTTCCGGTTGTGAACGCGCAGCCAGTAATGTGGCCTCCGTCTATGCAAGACAAGGTAAAGAAATAACATGGGCAGCATGCATCCCGTACAGGTGATCGCGGTGACCGGCGGCAAAGGTGGCGTCGGCAAGACTAACGTGTCAGTGAACTTGTCTCTGGCGCTGGCAGAGCTTGGCCGTCGGGTCATGCTGCTGGACGCCGATCTGGGACTGGCGAACGTCGACGTTTTGTTGGGTCTGACCCCTAAACGCACACTGGCCGACGTGATCGAAGGCCGTTGCGAATTGCGCGACGTGCTGTTGCAAGGCCCCGGTGGCATCCGCATCGTCCCGGCCGCGTCCGGCACGCAGAGCATGGTCCACCTGAGCCCGGCGCAACATGCCGGCCTGATTCAGGCGTTCAGCGACATCGGCGACAATCTCGACGTACTGGTGATCGACACCGCTGCGGGTATTGGTGACTCGGTAGTCAGTTTCGTACGCGCCGCGCAAGAAGTGTTGCTGGTGGTCTGCGACGAGCCAACCTCGATCACTGACGCCTACGCACTGATCAAACTGCTTAACCGCGATTACGGCATGAACCGCTTCCGCGTCCTCGCCAACATGGCGCAGAGCCCGCAGGAAGGGCGCAACCTGTTCGCCAAGTTGACCAAGGTCACGGATCGGTTCCTTGACGTGGCCCTACAATACGTCGGCGCCGTGCCTTACGACGAAAGCGTGCGTAAAGCGGTGCAGAAGCAGCGTGCCGTTTACGAAGCCTTCCCGCGCTCCAAGTGCGCGCTGGCATTCAAGGCCATTGCACAGAAGGTCGACACCTGGCCGCTGCCCGCCAACCCGCGTGGCCATCTCGAGTTTTTCGTCGAGCGCCTCGTGCAGCAAACGGCAGGGCCCGTGCTATGACAGCAAGCGGTATGAACTACTACAAGAAGTCGGCACGCGACGCTCAGTACGAGCTGATCGAGCGTTACGCGCCGCTGGTCAAACGCATTGCCTACCACTTGCTGGCACGGTTGCCGGCGAGTGTGCAGGTCGAAGACCTGATCCAGGCCGGGATGATCGGCCTGCTCGAAGTCTCGACCAAATATGACGCCAGCAAAGGCGCCAGTTTCGAAACGTACGCGGGCATTCGAATCCGCGGCGCGATGCTCGACGAAGTGCGCAAAGGGGACTGGGCACCACGCTCGGTTCACCGCAATACCCGTATGGTCAGCGACGCAATTCGCTCAATTGAAGCTAAAACCGGCCGTGACGCTAAAGATCACGAGGTTGCAGCCGAACTCCAATTGAGTCTCGACGATTACTACGGGATTTTGAATGACACCTTGGGCAGTCGCCTGTTCAGTTTCGACGATCTGTTGCAGGACGGCGAACACGAAGGGCTGCACGAGGATGGCGCGAGTGCTCATCTTGAGCCGTCACGCGATCTGGAAGATGAACGTTTCCAGGCAGCGTTGGCGGACGCGATTGCCAATTTGCCGGAGCGTGAGCGACTGGTGTTGGCGCTGTACTACGACGAAGAGCTGAACCTCAAGGAGATCGGTGAAGTCCTTGGCGTCAGTGAATCGCGGGTCAGCCAGTTACACAGCCAGTGCGCGGCCCGTTTGCGGGGGCGTTTGGGGGAGTGGCGAGCGCGCTGAAGGCAGTGTGGGGACACTGCGAACGAGGCTGGTGCGGTGATGAACGGCACCGGTCTTGCTCTGTTGTGCTCCAGACAGTCTTCAAGTGCTGCGCCGATTGATTGAAGTGGCGCGTCCAGGTGCTGGGCGCGTTTAAGACTGCTTGGAGGTCGAATTGAACAAAGACATGAAAATCCTCATCGTTGATGACTTCTCAACGATGCGGCGGATCATCAAGAACCTGCTGCGTGATCTTGGGTTCACCAACACCGTCGAGGCTGACGATGGCGTGACTGCCATTCCAGTGCTCAACAGCGGCAGCATCGACTTTCTGGTAACGGACTGGAACATGCCGGGCATGACCGGTATCGACCTGCTGCGTCACGTGCGCGCCGATGAAAAACTCAAGCACCTGCCAGTGCTGATGGTGACTGCAGAAGCCAAGCGCGAGCAGATCATCGAAGCCGCTCAAGCCGGTGTAAACGGCTACGTAGTCAAACCTTTCACGGCTCAGGCGTTGAAAGACAAAATCGAGAAGATTTTCGAACGCATCGGCTGATGAACGCGCGGGGGAGCTATGGAGCATAACGAATCTTCACAGGGCGATTTCGAGTCGACCCTGAAAAAACACGCGGTCGAACTGGTCGAAAGCCTTGAAAAAGGCAGGTTCGGCGACGCTGTGCAACTGATCCATGAGCTCAATCAGACCCGTGACCGTGGCCTGTACCAGGAAGTCGGCAAGCTCACACGTGAATTGCACAGTGCGATCGTCAACTTCCAGATCGACCCGAACATGCCGCAGGCCGAGGAAGTGTCGCAAATCACCGACGCCACCGAACGCCTGGGTTATGTGGTCAAGCTGACGGAAGCCGCGGCCAACCGCACCATGGATCTGGTGGAAAGCGCCACGCCGGTGGTCAATGGTCTGGCTGACGAAGCGCAGACCTTGAGCGCCGATTGGGGTCGCTTCATGCGTCGCGAGGTCGGGGCTGAAGAGTTCCGTGAACTGGCGCGCCGGGTCGACGGTTTTCTGTCACGCAGCAGCACGGACAACCGTGCGGTGTCGAGCAATCTCAACGACATCCTGCTGGCCCAGGATTACCAGGACCTGACCGGTCAGGTGATCAAGCGTGTGACCCAACTGGTCACCGAAGTCGAAAGCAATTTGCTCAAACTCGTGCTCATGGCCAGTCAGGTGGACCGCTTTGCGGGCATCGAACATGACCGCGCCGCGATGCTTGCAGAAAAAGATCCACAAAAACATCTCTCGCAGGGTGAAGGTCCGCAGATTCATGCCGATAAACGAGAAGACGTTGTGTCCGGTCAGGACGATGTGGACGATTTGTTATCCAGCCTCGGGTTCTAGAGTTTTGGAATTTTAGGTTTTTTGGGTTTTTAGACCTGTAGGAGCACCCCATTAATGAGCTTCGGCGCCGATGAAGAGATCCTTCAGGATTTCCTGGTTGAGGCCGGCGAGATTCTTGAGCAACTGTCCGAACAACTGGTCGAGCTGGAAAGCCGTCCGGATGACGCAGATCTGCTCAACGCAATTTTTCGCGGTTTCCACACTGTAAAAGGGGGCGCCGGCTTCCTTCAGCTCAATGAGCTGGTGGAGTGCTGTCACATCGCCGAAAACGTGTTCGACATCCTGCGTAAGGGTGAGCGTCGCGTTGATGCAGAACTGATGGACGTTGTCCTCGAAGCACTGGACGCGGTGAACAGCATGTTCACTGAAGTTCGTGAGCGTGCTCCGATCACCGCCGCCACGCCGGAGCTGCTGGCCGCCCTGGCGCGTCTGGCCGAACCGCAATCGGCGGACGCAGCCCCGGCTTCGCCAGTGGCCGAGATGATCGAAGAACTGGTCGTCGAAGGCGACTCGTCGGGCGACATCACCGATAACGAATTTGAACAGCTGCTGGATTCGCTGAACGCCGTCAAGGCTGAAGCCGAAGCCCCGGCCGCTGCTGCCCCTGCGCAAACGGCCGCTGAAGCCGCGAGCGATGAAATCACCGATGCCGAGTTCGAGTCGTTGCTCGATCAACTGCACGGCAAGGGCCAGTTTGCGGTGGACGCGGTTGCGCCAGCGGCGGCAGCCCCTGCGGCTCCGGCCAAGGGCGACAGCTCTGACATCACCGACGACGAATTCGAAGCCTTGCTCGATCAGTTGCATGGCAAGGGCAACTTTGCCGTGGATGCGCTGGAATCGGCGATTGCTTCGGCACCTGCGCCTGCTGCTCCAGCGGCCGCCGCGGCCGGCAGCGATCTGATCAGCGATCACGAGTTCGAATCGCTGCTCGACGAACTGCACGGCAAAGGCAAGTTCTCCGAAGTCGGCACCGCCGCTGCTGGCAGTGCTTCGACCGTCGCCACACCGGCTGCCAAGGCCCCGGCCGCTGTGGCAGCGCCCAAGCCTGCCGCCAAGCCTGAGCCAAAAGCCGAGGCGCCAAAACCGGCTGCCGCTGCTGCACCGGCTCCGGCCCGTGCGCCGGCGACACCGCCACCGGAAAAACCGGCGAGCGAAGCCGAAACCACCGTGCGTGTCGACACGGCACGTCTCGACGAAATCATGAACATGGTTGGCGAGTTGGTGCTGGTGCGTAACCGTCTGGTGCGCCTGGGTCTGAACAGCGGCGATGAAGCCATGCAAAAGGCCGTGTCGAACCTCGACGTGGTCACGGCTGACTTGCAGACCGCCGTGATGAAGACGCGGATGCAGCCGATCAAGAAGGTCTTCGGGCGCTTCCCGCGTCTGGTTCGTGACCTCGCGCGTCAGCTCAAGAAAGAGATCAACCTGGAACTGGTGGGTGAAGAAACCGACCTCGACAAAAACCTTGTCGAGGCCCTGGCCGACCCGCTGGTCCACTTGGTGCGCAACGCCGTCGACCACGGCATCGAGTCGCCGGAAGAACGCGAAGCGTCGGGCAAGGCTCGTGGCGGTCGCGTGGTGCTCGCGGCCGAACAGGAAGGCGACCATATCCTGCTGTCGATTTCCGATGACGGCAAAGGCATGGACCCGAACGTCCTGCGCGCCATCGCGGTAAAACGCGGTGTGATGGACAAGGACGCGGCCGATCGCCTCAGCGATACCGAGTGCTACAACCTGATTTTCGCCCCGGGTTTCTCGACCAAGACCGAGATCTCCGACGTCTCCGGCCGCGGTGTCGGCATGGACGTAGTGAAGACCAAGATTTCCCAGCTCAACGGTTCGATCAACATCTACTCGACCAAGGGCCAGGGCTCGAAGATCGTCATCAAGGTGCCGCTGACCCTCGCGATCATGCCAACCCTGATGGTCATGCTCGGCAATCAGGCGTTTGCGTTCCCGTTGGTCAACGTCAACGAGATCTTCCACCTCGACCTGTCGACCACCAACGTCGTCGACGGTCAGGAAGTGGTGATCGTGCGGGACAAGGCGTTGCCATTGTTCTACCTCAAGCGCTGGCTGGTCAGCTCCGCCGCTCACGAAGAGCAGCGTGAAGGCCACGTGGTGATCCTTTCGGTGGGCACTCAGCGGATCGGCTTCGTCGTCGATCAACTGGTCGGTCAGGAAGAAGTGGTCATCAAGCCATTGGGCAAAATGCTGCAGGGCACTCCGGGCATGTCCGGCGCCACCATTACCGGTGACGGCCGCATCGCGCTGATTCTCGATGTTCCAAGCATGCTCAAGCGTTACGCCGCACGGCGTATTTGAATCCGGGGCGGCGGGGCGACAACGTCCCGCTGCACCTAATGGAGTGTTTATGGCAGTCAAAGTCCTGGTGGTGGACGATTCGGGTTTTTTCCGCCGCCGCGTCTCGGAAATTCTTTCAGCGGATCCGAGCATTCAGGTGGTCGGCACCGCCACCAACGGTAAAGAGGCGATCGATCAGGCCCTGGCACTCAAGCCGGACGTGATCACCATGGACTACGAGATGCCAATGATGGACGGCATCACGGCAGTGCGGCACATCATGCAGCGCTGCCCGACCCCGGTGTTGATGTTCTCCTCGCTGACGCACGAAGGCGCCCGGGTCACTCTGGATGCGCTGGACGCTGGCGCGGTGGATTTCCTGCCGAAGAATTTCGAAGACATCTCGCGTAACCCGGAGAAGGTCAAGCAACTGTTGTGCGAGAAGGTCCATAGCATCTCGCGCAGTAACCGTCGTTTCAGTGCTTATAGCGCACCGGCTCCAGCCGCAGCGCCAACGCCTGCACCGGCGCCATCCAGCTTCAGCAGCCACAGCACCAGCGCACCGGCACGTCCGGCACACGCGCCTGTGCATGCACCTGCTCCTGCTCCAAGCCGTGCTCCGGCCGCCAGCGCTTCGTCGCCAGCGCCGAAACGCAAAGCCTACAAACTGGTTGCCATCGGTACCTCGACTGGCGGCCCGGTGGCCCTGCAACGTGTGCTGACTCAGTTGCCGGCGAATTTTCCGGCGCCGATCGTGCTGATCCAGCACATGCCGGCAGCGTTCACCAAGGCGTTTGCCGAGCGTCTCGACAAGCTCTGCCGCATCAGCGTCAAGGAAGCCGAGGATGGCGACATCCTGCGTCCGGGCCTGGCGTTGCTGGCGCCGGGTGGCAAGCAAATGATGATCGACGGCCGTGGCGCGGTGAAAATCCTCCCGGGCGACGAGCGTCTGAACTACAAGCCTTGCGTTGACATCACTTTCGGTTCTGCAGCGAAATTCTACGGCGACAAAGTTCTGGCGGTGGTGTTGACCGGCATGGGCGCCGACGGCCGTGAGGGCGCGCGTCTGCTCAAGCAGGGCGGTAGCGCGGTGTGGGCACAAGATGAGGCAAGCTGCGTGATCTACGGTATGCCGATGGCCATCGTCAAAGCCGACCTTGCCGACGCGGTGTACAGCCTCGACGACATCGGCAAACACATTGTCGAGGCGTGTCTCTGATGGATGTTTTAAGCCTTATCGGGATCATCATGGCGTTCGTCGCCATCATCGGTGGTAACTACCTTGAGGGTGGTCACCTCGGTGCGCTGGCCAACGGCCCGGCGGCATTGATCGTACTGGGCGGCACCATCGGTGCCGCACTGCTGCAATCGCCGATGAGCGCGTTCAAACGCGCCATGCAGATCCTTGCCTGGATTCTGTTTCCGCCACGGGTCGATCTGGCCGGTGGCATTGATCGCGTCGTCAACTGGAGCCTCACCGCACGCAAGGAAGGCCTGCTGGGTCTGGAAGGCGTGGCCGATGCCGAACCCGACAATTACTCGCGCAAAGGCCTGCAACTGCTGGTCGACGGTGCCGAGCCGGAAGCGATCCGCAGCATCCTCGAGGTGGATTTCTACACACAGGAAGCGCGTGACATTGAGGCGGCAAAAGTCTTTGAAAGCATGGGCGGCTACGCGCCAACCATCGGCATCATCGGTGCGGTGATGGGCCTGATCCATGTGATGGGCAACCTCGCGGATCCGACGCAACTGGGCAGCGGCATCGCCGTGGCGTTCGTCGCGACCATCTACGGTGTAGCCAGTGCCAACCTGGTGTTGCTGCCGATCGCTGCCAAGCTGAAGTCAATTGCGTTGCGGCAGTCGCGTTATCGCGAAATGTTGTTGGAAGGGATCCTGTCGATCGCCGAAGGTGAAAACCCTCGCTCCATTGAGTTGAAGCTGCAAGGCTTCATGGATTAAGGGAATAACCTCATGGCACGTCGTCGCCACCAGGAAGAGCATGTAAACCACGAACGCTGGCTGGTTTCCTACGCTGACTTCATCACGTTGCTGTTCGCGTTCTTCGTGGTCATGTACTCGATTTCGTCGATCAACGAAGGCAAGTACAAGGAAATTTCCGAAGCGCTGGTCGGCGTCTTCAAAGACTCCGACCGCGCGCTCAAACCGATCCAGATCGGCGACGAACGACCGAAAACCGTGACTCCGGCCAAGCCGCTGGTCAAGGACGCCGAGCAGATCGATGCCGGTATCGCCGGCGCCAGCGATCCGTTGAAAAGCATCGCCGATGACATCAGCGCCGCGTTCGGTGACTTGATCAGCTCCAACCAGATGACTGTGCGTGGCAACGAGCTGTGGGTCGAGATCGAACTCAATTCCAGCCTGTTGTTCGGCAGCGGCGACGCGATGCCGAGTGACATTGCGTTCAACATCATCGACAAGGTTGCAGCGATTCTGAAACCGTTCGACAACCCGATTCACGTCGAAGGCTTCACCGACGATCAACCAATCCGCACCGCGCAGTACCCGACCAACTGGGAACTGTCCTCGGCGCGTTCGGCGAGCATCGTGCGCATGCTGGCCATGCAGGGTGTGAACCCTGGCCGATTGGCATCGGTGGGTTATGGCGAGTTTCAACCGGTGGCCAATAACGCTACCGCTGAAGGCCGGGGGAAAAACCGCCGGGTGGTTCTGGTGGTCTCGCGAAACCTCGATGTGCGCCGTAGCCTGACGGGCACTGGAACCGCTAACGCGCAACCGGACGCTGCGTTGAAGCGTGCTGGCACACAAACTGCACCGACCCCGGTCAAGACGCCGGGACGCGAGAGTGCCGTCAATTCTCCGTCACCCGCATTAACACGCTGAGCTATGTCTCGGTCGAGCATATCGGCCGGGAGGAACGAACTGAATGAGAGTCTGGGCAGTCGCCAATCAAAAGGGTGGTGTCGGTAAAACCACATCTTCCATCGCTTTAGCCGGATTGCTGGCCGAGGCGGGCAAGCGCGTGGTTGTGGTCGATCTCGACCCGCACGGCTCGATGACCAGCTATTTCGGCTACGACCCCGACAGCCTGGAACACAGCAACTACGACCTGTTTCTGCACAAGGGCAGCGTGCCGCAAGGCCTGCCGGGGCAGTTGCTGTTGTCGACCAGCGACGAACGCATTTCCCTGTTGCCGTCGAGCACCGCGCTGGCAACCCTTGAGCGGCAGTCGCCGGGGCAGAGTGGCCTCGGTCTTGTAATCGCCAAGAGTCTGGCGCAACTGTGGCAGGACTTCGATTACGCGGTAATCGACAGCCCGCCGTTGCTCGGCGTGCTGATGGTCAACGCCCTCGCGGCGAGCCAGCAACTGGTGATCCCGGTGCAGACCGAACACCTGGCCGTCAAAGGCCTGGAACGCATGGTCAACACCCTGGCGATGATCAACCGCTCGCGCAAACAGGCGTTGCCGTTCAGCATCGTGCCGACCCTGTTCGATCGCCGTACGCAGGCATCGATGCACACCTTGCGTGTGCTGCGTGACAAATTCCCCGACGAAATCTGGCAGGGTTATATCCCGGTCGATACTCGTCTGCGCGACGCCAGCCGAGCCGGTGTCACGCCTTCGCAATTCGACGGCAAGAGCCGTGGCGTGCTGGCTTACCGCGCGCTGCTCAAGCACCTGTTGGCGCAACAACTTGTTCCGCAGGTGGCTTGAATGATTTTGACTTGTGTAGGAGCTGCCGCAGGCTGCGATCTTTTGATCTTGCCTTGTGGCGCTCCTGAAAAGATCAAAAGATCGCAGCCTGCGGCAGCTCCTACATGGGGTTGTGTATGAATCGGCCTTTGAAGTTGACGTCTAAGCCGCAATTGGCGTTGCAGTCTTATCTGGATAATTTGCTGCAGGAAATTCCTGAGGAGCTGCCGTCGGTCATTGAGGCGCAGCCTGAAGTTGTGGAAAGCAGCGAGGCGCTGGACGAGTTCCAGGCTGCGGTACTGGAAGAGCAGGCGCGTGATGCGCAGAAGGCTGCCCGGCCTGCTGCGCCGGTTGCCGCGCCTGCCGCCGCAGCGGTGACCAAAGCACCGATTGCATTGATCGAAGAAGCCGAGCCGGTTCGCGCATCGGTGTCGACACTGGCACCGCTGCTGCAAACCCAGTTACTGAAAACCGCGCCGGAACCGGAAGTGGTCGAACCGGCTCCAGCACCTGCTCCGGTTGCACCCGCACCCGTCGAGCAGACGCTGGTGCCGCCGCTGGTGGAAGTGCATCTGCCGCCTAACAACACGCCGCCACCGGTGGAAACCGATGGTCGCCCGGCCTGGGCCTCGGAAGCGTTCGAATGCCTGCTGTTCGACGTCGCCGGGCTGACGCTCGCGGTGCCGCTGGTATGTCTCGGCTCGATCTATTCGCTGGCCGGTCACGAGCTGACGCCATTGTTCGGTCAGCCGGAATGGTTCCTCGGGATCCTGCCGAGTCAGGCCGGCAATCTGAAAGTGTTGGATACCGCGCGCTGGGTCATGCCGGATCGCTATCGCGATGACTTCCGTCAGGGCTTGCAGTACGTGATTTCGGTACAAGGTTACGAGTGGGGGCTGGCGGTGCATCAGGTCAGCCGCTCGTTGCGTCTGGACCCGAATGAAATCAAATGGAGAAGTCACCGGGGTCAGCGGCCATGGCTCGCCGGCACCGTGATTGAGCACATGTGTGCATTGCTTGACGTTTCCGCACTGGCCGAGTTGATCGCCAGCGGTGGGGCAAAGCACCTGAGCGGCCACAAGCCGCTACATAAACCGACATAGCAGCCGACATAACAATCAGGCGACGGCATTGTTGAATGCCGCCACACAGAACACACACCGCTCAGCGCGGTTTTTTCGAGGGGTCAGGGTATGAGTAGTCAGGCGACGAATGCAAAAGGTTCTGAAGATCCGATCCTGCAATGGGTGACCTTCAAACTGGATAACGAAACCTACGGCATCAACGTGATGCGCGTGCAGGAAGTGCTGCGCTACACCGAGATCGCTCCGGTGCCGGGCGCGCCAAGCTACGTGCTGGGCATCATCAACCTGCGCGGTAACGTGGTTACCGTGATCGACACCCGTCAGCGCTTCGGCCTGAACAGCGGCGAGATCAGCGACAACACCCGTATCGTCATCATCGAAGCCGACAAGCAAGTCGTTGGCATCATGGTCGACAGCGTGGCCGAAGTGGTTTACCTGCGTCAGTCGGAAATCGAGACGGCGCCGAACGTCGGCAACGAAGAGTCGGCCAAGTTCATCCAGGGCGTGTGCAACAAGAACAACGAGTTGCTGATCCTGGTCGAGCTGGACAAGATGATGAGCGAAGAAGAATGGTCGGACCTGGAGAATATCTGATTGATTCTCGAGGTTGCGGTCATTGTCCTGTTCCTCTTCTGGGCAGGCACGCTGGCAATGTTTGTGTCGTACATCAAGGCGCAAAAAGTCATTGCTGCGCAACAGGCTCAGGGCGATGCGCTGCGTGATCAGCGCATCAAGGACCTGGCCAAGCGTGTCGACGATTACCAGAACGGTAATGTGCGCATGGGCGAGGCGCTGCACGAGTTGCGTGCGGTAGTCAGCCCTTTGCCGGACAAAATCGTTCAGCTGGAACAGCGCGATCCATCGAGCCTGTCATTCGCCCAAGCGGCGAAACTGGTGGGCATGGGTGCGAGCGTTGATGAACTGACTCAGTCCTGCGGGTTGACCCAGGCTGAGGCGGAGTTGATGCGCAAACTACATAAAGGCAGCTAAGAGCTTCGAGCTTTTAGCGGCAAGCAAGATCAAAAGATCGCAGCCTTCGGCAGCTCCTACAGGGAAACGCATTCCAATGTAGGAGCTGCCGAAGGCTGCGATCTTTTGCTTTTAAGGCTCAGTAATCATCGCCGCGATCGGTCACATCCTTCTCGACCATCGGCGCATCCGGATCCTGCCCCTCGGGAAATTTCCCCTTCAGATTCCACGCAAACGCGATGATTTCGGCGATCGTGCGATACAGCTCCTCAGGAATGCTGTCGCCCAATTCCATCCGCGCCAACAGCCGCACCAATTCGGCATTTTCGTAAATCGGCACTTCGCAATCGCGAGCAATGCGCAGGATTTCTTCGGCCAGCTCTTCGTCGCCTTTGGCGGTGAGGGTCGGGGCGTGGTTGCCGTCGTATTTGAGGGCGATGGCCTGGCGTGGGGCAGTGGAATCGTTCATGCGGTTTCGTCGACCCAGCGGTGCTCAAGACGGGTTTGATTGCCTTGCGGCGGGGTGCCGAGATGGCAGTCGATATCGCCAACGTTGAGCCCGCGATCAAGCAGGCGCTGGCGCAGGGCGAACAGGTTGTTTTCGATCAGGTCAGCGGTGTACGGCCGTTCGGCCCACAGTTGGCTGGAAAGGCTGCCGGCGATCAGTTGCGCCTGAATCTGCATCGGCCCGAGCGGTTCCATGTCGAACGCCAGATCGACGCGCCACAGTTGTTGCTTGGGCTCGCGTTCCTCGCGACGTTCGTTCGGTTGCGGCTCTCGCTCCGGGGCTTCTTCACGCTGGAACTTGACCTGCAGCGGCACGATGTCCTGCAGATTGCGCATGGGGATTTCCAGTTGCCAAGTGCTGAGCAGGCGTCCGTCGTCGGTGACGCCGGTCTGTTCCAGACTCGACAGTTGATGGCTCTGCAGGCGCGAAACCGCAGCGGCGGCGAGGCGCAGCAACTGTTCCAGATCGCCTTCGCCGTCCAGACTTTGCAGCAAGCGGTCGGGCAGCGGGAAGCTGCTCGGCACCGGTTTCGCGCTGACCTGACCGAGCATGCCGAGCGCATTACGCACGAAACTCGGCAGCGCTTGCGCCAGGGTGTTGGCGGCGATGATCGCGTTGAAACTGGTGCTGCTCGGCAGGCCCGGGGTCAGTTGCGCGATCAGCTTCAGCAGGTCGGCCTTCATGTCCGGGGCCAGCGTCGGGTTCTGCCCGGTCAACAGTTTGGCTTCGAGGAACGCGCCGCTGTTGGCCAGCGCCAGCGCGACGCCTTTGGCGGTGCTCAGTTGTTGCACGTCCGGCAGGCTGGCGAGCAATTTGTCGACCACCGCGCGCAAATCTGCAGAGGTCGAATCATCGGCTGGCGGCAGATTCTGCAGTGCATTCAACAGCCCGCTGAGCGAAGCCTGGCGACTTTGCTGGCCAACCAGTTGCTGACTCACCGCCAGTTGTTCCTGACGACTGCTCATCGGCAGGAATTTCAGGGTTTGTGCATCTTCGACCAACGCCGAAAGCAAGGTGCCGATGCGCAGCGGTTGCGGGCTGTCGATGGTCAGTGTGCTGCCGCTCTGTGCGGTGTTGAGCAAACTGACCAACGAACGGAATACCGCCGCTTGCCCCGGCGTCTGCGGCAGCGCCTGCGAGGTCAGCACTTTGCCTTGCAGCAGCGTGCCGACCGGCAATTGCGACGTATCGATGCGGGTGAGGGCGGCGACGCTGCTGGCGATGGCCTGCTGCACGGTAATCGCCAGGTTGCCCGCCGAGGGTTGGGTGATCGCCAGACTGGTGCCTTGCGGCAGCGGCAGATTGCTGGTTGCCTGCACGGTGGTCTGGCGGCCGCCATCGACGGTCACCTTGAGCAATAACTGAAAAGTCTGATCCGCTTGTTTGAGCGACAACACCTCGGCTTTGGCGCTTTGCCCGGCGCCGATCAGGCCTTCGACCGGGGTCAACAGCTTGAGCAGCTCACCGACCTGCGGGCGAACGGTCGCCGGGGTGGTGGGCGGGAGCGGGAGGATGTTCATTTCGCCTGTCATACGCGGACACAACCTGAGGAAAATGCACTCTTGAGAGTAAGGCACGACATGTATAATGCCGCCCGTCTTGCGCTTCGAATAAAAAACATAGCAATTGTTTGACCCAGCTCTCTAGATCGAGCCGTCAATGCATCTATGCTGCATCTCTTTAACGGCCGCGCCAGAGCCGACTTGAACCGTATAAGGCCCGTGATCCCTTGACCAGTCCTGTCCTGCAAACCGTTGCCCTCGCGTGTGAACGTGATCTGCGGCTGCTCTTCGAAAATCTCGAATTGAGACTCGCCAGTGGCGATATGGTGCAGATCAGCGGACCCAACGGCAGCGGTAAAACCAGCCTGTTACGCCTGCTGTCCGGGCTGATGCAGCCGACCGCTGGACACGTCCTGCTCAATGGCCTGCCGCTGACCGAACAACGCAGCGAACTCGCCCGCAACCTGCTGTGGATCGGCCACGCCGCCGGGATCAAGGATCTACTGACTCCGGAGGAGAACCTGTCGTGGCTCTGCGCCCTGCATCATCCCGCCGAACGCGAGGCCATCTGGCAAGCGCTGGCAGCAGTAGGATTGCGCGGTTTCGAAGATGTTCCCTGCCACAGCCTGTCTGCCGGTCAACAACGTCGCGTGGCGTTGGCACGCCTGTATCTGGACAGCCCGCCGCTGTGGATTCTCGATGAGCCGTTTACTGCCCTTGATAAACAAGGCGTGGCACAACTTGAAGAACATCTGGCCGGGCACTGCGAACGCGGCGGTCTGGTGGTGTTGACCACGCACCACACGCTGAGCCGGATGCCGGCCGGTTATCGCGACATCGATCTGGGGAACTGGGCAGTATGAGTGTGTTTGGCCTGCTGGTTGCCCGTGAATCCCGACTGCTGTTTCGCCGCCCGGCGGAGCTGGCCAATCCACTGATTTTCTTCGCCATCGTCATCGCTTTGTTCCCGCTGGCCGTCGGCCCGGAAACTCAAGTGTTGCAAAACCTGTCCCCCGGGTTAGTCTGGGTGGCGGCGCTGTTGTCGGTCCTGCTCTCGCTGGACGGGCTGTTCCGCAGTGATTTCGAAGACGGATCCCTGGAACAGTGGGTCCTTTCGTCGCACCCGCTGCCACTTCTGGTCTTGGCCAAGGTGCTGGCACACTGGCTTTTCTCCGGTCTGGCGCTGGTTCTGCTCTCACCGCTGCTGGCGTTGATGCTCGGTTTGCCTGCCGCCTGCCTGCCGGTTTTGCTGTTTTCGTTGCTGTTGGGCACACCGGTGCTGAGCTTGCTCGGCGCGGTGGGCGCGGCACTGACGGTCGGTTTGAAACGTGGCGGCCTGTTGCTGGCGCTGCTGATTCTGCCGTTGTACATCCCGGTGTTGATCCTTGGCAGTGGCGCCTTGCAGGCAGCCCTCCAAGGCATGCCGGCGACCGGGTATCTGCTGTGGCTTGGGAGCCTGACCGCACTGGCGATCACCCTGACACCCTTTGCAATAGCTGCTGGCCTGAAGATCAGCGTCGGCGAATAATAATGAGGTCTGGTTAAAATTAACCGCTTTTTAATAAAAGCATGACCCTATGCCAGCTCACACCGATGAGCGGCATCCGTGATGGAAACAGTATGAACTGGACCTGGTTTCACAAGCTCGGCTCGCCCAAGTGGTTCTACGGCATCAGCAGCAAGTTCCTGCCATGGTTGAGCATCGCAGCGTTGCTACTGATCGGCGTCGGCGTCGTTTGGGGCCTGGCCTTCGCGCCGCCGGATTATCAGCAAGGCAACAGCTTTCGCATCATCTATATCCACGTACCTGCCGCGATGCTCGCTCAGTCGATCTACGTGATGCTGGCGGTGTGCGGTGTGGTCGGGCTGGTGTGGAAGATGAAACTGGCCGACGTCGCCCTGCAATGCGCGGCACCGATCGGCGCGTGGATGACCGCCGTGGCGCTGGTCACCGGGGCGATCTGGGGCAAACCGACCTGGGGCTCGTGGTGGGTCTGGGATGCGCGCTTGACCTCAATGCTGATTCTGCTGTTCCTGTATTTCGGCGTGATCGCGCTAGGCAATGCGATCAGCAACCGCGACAGCGCCGCCAAGGCCTGCGCCGTGCTGGCCATCGTCGGTGTGATCAACATCCCGATCATCAAATACTCGGTGGAGTGGTGGAACACCCTGCACCAAGGCGCGACCTTCACCCTCACTGAAAAACCGGCGATGCCGGCGCAAATGTGGCTGCCGCTGTTGCTGACCGTGCTGGGTTTCTACTGCTTCTTCGGCGCCGTGCTGTTGCTGCGCATGCGCCTCGAAGTGCTCAAGCGCGAAGCCCGCGCCAGTTGGGTGAAAGAAGAAGTGCAGAACAGTCTGGAGGCCGCTCGATGAGTTTTGCTTCATTCGGCGACTTCCTCGCCATGGGTCATCATGGCCTGTATGTCTGGTCGGCCTACGGCATCTGTCTGGCGGTGCTGATCCTCAACGTGGTGGCGCCGATTGCGGCCCGCAAGCGCTATCTGCAACAAGAGGCGCGTCGTCTGCGCCGGGAGAACGGCAAGTGAATCCGCTGCGCAAGAAACGTCTGATCATCATTCTGGCCATTCTGGTCGGGGTCGGCGCTGCCGTCGGCCTGGCCCTCAGCGCCCTGCAGCAGAACATCAATCTGTTCTACACCCCGACCCAGATCGCCAATGGCGAAGCGCCGCAAGACACGCGCATCCGCGCCGGTGGCATGGTCGAGAAGGGCTCGCTGCAACGTTCGCCGGACTCGCTGGACGTCAAATTCGTCGTCACCGACTTCAATAGATCCGTGACCATCGCCTATCGCGGCATCCTCCCGGATCTGTTCCGCGAAGGGCAGGGCATCGTCGCCCTCGGCAAGCTCAACGCTGACGGCGTGGTGGTGGCCGATGAAGTGCTGGCCAAGCACGACGAGAAGTACATGCCGCCGGAAGTGACCAAAGCCTTGAAAGACAGCGGGCAGTCCGCACCCACACCTGCGAAGGAGGGTTGATCGATGACCTCGGCGATTTTTATTCCTGAGTTGGGCCATCTGGCGATGATTTTGGCGCTGTGTTTTGCGCTGGTGCAGGCCGTGGTGCCATTGATTGGTGCCTGGCGCGGCGACCGCTTCTGGATGAGCCTGGCACAGCCGGCGGCGTGGGGTCAGTTTGCCTTTCTGCTGTTCGCGTTCGGCATTCTGACCTACGCGTTCATGACCGATGACTTCTCCGTCGCATATGTGGCGAACAACTCCAACACCGCGTTGCCGTGGTATTACAAATTCAGCGCGGTGTGGGGCGCCCACGAAGGGTCGTTGCTGCTGTGGGCGCTGATCCTCGGCGGCTGGACCTTCGCGGTGTCGGTGTTCTCGCGGCAGTTGCCGCAAGTGATGCTTGCCCGCGTCCTGGCGGTGATGGGCATGATCAGCACCGGTTTCCTGCTGTTCCTGATCCTCACGTCCAACCCGTTCAAACGCATCCTGCCGCAGATGCCGAGCAATGGCGCTGACTTGAACCCGTTGTTGCAAGACATCGGTCTGATCGTTCACCCGCCGATGTTGTACATGGGCTACGTCGGTTTTTCGGTGGCGTTTGCCTTCGCCATTGCCGCTTTGATGGGCGGTCGACTCGATGCCGCATGGGCACGCTGGTCGCGTCCGTGGACGATCGTCGCCTGGGCCTTCCTCGGTATCGGCATCACCCTCGGTTCGTGGTGGGCGTATTACGAACTCGGCTGGGGTGGCTGGTGGTTCTGGGACCCGGTGGAAAACGCCTCGTTCATGCCATGGCTGGTCGGCACCGCGCTGATGCACTCGTTGGCGGTCACGGAAAAACGTGGCGTGTTCAAGAGCTGGACGGTGTTGCTGGCGATTGCCGCGTTCTCGCTGAGCCTGCTCGGGACCTTCCTCGTACGTTCTGGCGTGCTGACTTCGGTGCACGCGTTTGCCTCCGATCCTGAGCGCGGCGTGTTCATCCTGATCTTCCTGTTGTTCGTGGTCGGCGGCTCGCTGACGTTGTTCGCCCTGCGCGCACCGGTCGTAAAGAGTCAGGTCGGCTTCAACCTGTGGTCGCGGGAAACCCTGCTGCTGGGCAACAACCTGGTGCTGGTGGTGGCGGCGTCGATGATTCTGCTCGGCACGCTGTACCCGCTGATTCTCGATGCCCTCAGCGGCGCGAAGATGTCGGTCGGCCCGCCGTACTTCAATGCGCTGTTCATTCCGTTGATGGCGTTGCTGATGATGGTGATGGCGGTCGGTGTGATCGTGCGTTGGAAAGACACCCCGGTGAAATGGCTGGCCAGCATGCTGACGCCAGTGCTGCTCGGTAGCGTTGCGCTGGCGGTGGTGGCCGGTGTCGCTTACGGCGATTTCAACTGGGCGGTGATTGCGACCTTCCTGCTTGCTGCGTGGGTGCTGCTGGCCGGTGCACGCGACATCGTCGACAAGACTCGCCACAAAGGTTTGATCAAAGGCCTTCCAACCCTGACCCGCAGCTATTGGGGCATGCAGATCGCCCACCTCGGCATCGCCGTGTGTGCGCTGGGCGTGGTCTTGTCGAGTCAGAACAGTGCCGAACGCGACCTGCGTCTGGCGCCGGGCGAGTCGATGGACCTGGCCGGTTATCACTTTGTCTTCGAAGGCGCCAAGCACTTTGAAGGGCCGAACTTCACCTCCGACAAAGGCACTATTCGGGTGATCCGCGACGGCAAGGAAGTCAGCGTACTGCACCCGGAAAAACGTCTGTACACGGTGCAGAACTCGGTGATGACCGAAGCCGGGATCGACGCCGGTTTCACCCGCGACCTCTACGTTGCCCTCGGCGAGCCGCTAGACAATGGCGCGTGGGCGGTGCGCGTGCATGTCAAACCGTTCGTGCGCTGGATCTGGTTCGGCGGCTTGCTCACCGGGTTCGGTGGCTTGCTGGCGGCGCTGGATCGACGGTATCGGGTCAAGGTGAAAGCCAAGGTGCGTGAAGCCCTGGGCATGACGGGAGCGGCGGCATGAGACGTTGGTTGATGCTGGTGCCACTGGCGATTTTCCTGCTGGTGGCGGTGTTTCTTTATCGCGGTCTGTACCTCGATCCGGCGGAGTTGCCGTCGGCGATGATCAACAAACCGTTCCCGGAGTTTTCCCTGCCCAACGTGCAGGGCGACAAGAGCCTGACCAAGGCCGACATCCTCGGCAAACCGGCGCTGGTCAATGTCTGGGGCACCTGGTGCATTTCCTGCCGGGTCGAGCATCCGGTGCTGAACAAACTCGCCGAGCGCGGCGTGGTGATCTACGGCATCAACTACAAGGACACCAACGCTGATGCCTTGAAGTGGCTGGCCGAATTCCACAATCCGTATGCGCTGGACATCCGCGACGATGAAGGTTCGCTGGGCCTCAATCTTGGTGTTTACGGCGCACCGGAAACCTTCTTCATCGACGCCAAAGGCATCATCCGCGACAAGTACGTCGGCGTGATCGACGAGCAGGTCTGGCGCGAAAAACTCGCGGCCAAGTATCAGGCGCTGGTCGATGAGGCCAAGCCATGAAGCGTTTCTTAGCCGCCGTGGTTTTGGGCCTGAGTCTGGTCGGCGTGGCCCATGCCGCCATCGACACCTACGAGTTCGCCAAAGAAGGTGATCGTGAGCGTTTCCGCGAACTGACCAAGGAATTGCGCTGCCCCAAGTGCCAGAACCAGGACATCGCCGACTCCAACGCGCCGATTGCCGCTGACCTGCGCAAAGAGATTTTCCGCATGCTCGGCGAGGGCAAGGACAACCAGCAGATCATCGACTTCATGGTCGATCGCTACGGTGATTTCGTCCGCTACAAACCGGCACTCAATGCCAAAACCGCACTGCTGTGGTTCGGCCCGGCCGGTCTGCTGCTCGGTGGTTTGGTGGTGATCGCGGTGATCGTCCGCCGTCGTCGCGGCCAGCGTGCCGAGACACCGCAAGCGCTGTCCAGCGAAGAGCGTCAGCGCCTCGACCAACTGTTGGATAAAAACCAAGAATGATTGATTTCTGGCTTGCCGCAGGGCTGTTGCTTCTGGTCGCCCTGAGTTTTCTGCTGATCCCGGTGCTGCGTGAACGTCGCGCCCAGCGTGAAGAGGATCGTACTGCCTTGAACGTCGCGCTGTATCAGGAGCGTGTCGCCGAGTTGCAAGCGCAACAGGCTGAAGGCGTGCTCGACGCTGCGCAAATGGACAGTGGTCGTGCCGAGGCTGCACGTGAGTTGCTGGCAGATACCGAAGGCGTCAGCGCGCCACGGGTTTCCCGACTGGGTAAACCGTTGCCGTTGTTGGCGGCTGTGCTGGTGCCGGTGTTGGGCCTGGGGCTGTATCTGCATTTTGGCGCTGCCGACAAAGTCGAACTGACCCGCGAATTCGCCCAGGCGCCGCAGTCGATGGAAGAGATGACCCAGCGTCTGGAGCGTGCTGTTGCAGCGCAACCGGATTCTGCAGAAGGTCTGTATTTCCTTGGCCGCACCTACATGGCGCAAGAGCGCCCGGCGGACGCAGCAAAGATGTTCGAACGCGCCGCCAATCTGGCGGGTCGTCAGCCGGAGCTGCTCGGCCAGTGGGCGCAGGCGCAGTATTTTGCTGACGGCAAGAAGTGGTCTACGAAAATTCAGGCCCTGACCGACGAAGCGCTGAAGGCTGATCCGAAAGAAGTCACCAGCCTTGGTTTGCTCGGTATCGCTGCGTTTGAAGGCGAGCGTTATCAGGAGGCTATCGATTATTGGAACCGCTTGCTCGCGCAATTGCCGCCGGAGGACAGCTCCCGCGCTGCGCTGCAAGGCGGGATCAAACGCGCCGCCGAGCGTCTGGAAGCCAGTGGCGGCAAAGTCGCTCAGGCACCGGTAGCCGCGAAAGCCGCGCTGTTGAAAGTCAGCGTCGATCTGGCCAGCGAACTCAGAAGCAAAGTGAAACCGGGCGACAGCGTGTTCATCTTCGCTCGCGCCACCTCTGGCCCACCAGCACCGCTGGCGGCCAAACGCCTGACCGTGGCCGATCTGCCGGTGACCGTCGAACTGGGCGATGCTGACGCAATGATGCCGCAGTTGAAACTGTCGAACTTCCCTGAAGTCCAACTGGTTGCGCGCATCTCACGGGCTGGTCAACCGACCGCCGGTGAGTGGGTCGGTCGCAGCGGTCCTCTGGCCAGCAGCACCACTGCGCTACAAAAACTGACCATCGACAGCCCGGACCAATAGCCGGACACAACAGGAAAGCACCGCCATGCACACCATCGCCCGAATCACAGTCCTCACACTGGCCCTGGGCTTGAGTGCATGTGCGGTGCAACGACCGGAACCGACCACCAACCTGCCGCCAATCCCACCGTCGCAGCCAAGCCCGACCCCGTCGACCTCGCCGACCCCAGGCAAAAGCATCCCGGCGAAACCAACCAAACCAGTGCCGCGCACCTCAGCCAGCTTCGCCCCACCACCGGGCGGCAACAGCCACTGGGATCAGAAACTCGGCGTCTACGTCCTCGACGACCAGACCAACACCTTCTACCGCCAGCGCACCTACTACCGCTGGAACAACGGCTGGAGCCGCTCGGTCAGCCCCAACGGCCCGTGGGAAGACACCAACATCCACGGCGTGCCACCGGGGTTGGGCAAGCAGTTCGGGCAGTGAATGAAACGGCGATCCTCGGATCGCCGTTTTGCTGTGTGCCTGTTGGGTTCGCACGGAAATTGCTCAAGGAAGTGCTGCGCAAAGCTCAGGGTCTAGCGTTTCAATCACACTCTGTAAAACAACCGGGCGTCGCTTCCAGGATTTCTGTGCTTGAGTAAAGATAACTCTAGGGTTATTTTTAAAAGGCCAAGGCAAGGAGGCGGTTGGTGCAAAGCAGGCTATTGATCAAGGAGTTGGAGGAGGCAGGCTGGACGCTGGATCGGGTCACTGGCAGTCATCACATCTTCAGGCACCGATACAACCCGTACACGATTCCCGTTCCTCACCCGAAAAAGGATTTGCCACTGGGGACGGTCAAAAGCATCAGGAGGCGTGCCGGGTTGTACAACCCGCCAGCCAGTTACCAAGGAGATCCGTAATGCAATATCCAATCTGCATCGAATGGGGTGATGAAAATACCGCCATCGGTATTCAGATCCCTGATATTCCCGGCGCAGTAACGGCAGGGGACAGCTTTGAAGATGCCTACAAGGCTGCCGTTGAAATCGCCCACATCATGCTGCAGGAGATCGCGGCAGACGGGGAGTCGATTCCTATGCCGACTTCGGCATCTGCTCATCGCAGTAATCCGGACTTTGCCGACATGGGATGGGGCATGCTCGAGCTGGACATTTCGCCCTATCTCGGCAAGACCGAGAAGGTCAACGTAACGCTGCCCGGTTACGTGATTCAGCGCATCGACCGTTATGTGCGCGAACACAATGTCAAAAGTCGCTCCTCCTTTCTGGCGGATGCGGCCATGGAGAAACTGGTTCGTTATTAAGCTTCCTCGCTCCCCCAGGCTCAGTGAATAACCTGTGGGAGATTCTATGGTTGAGGGGAAGCCCTCAACTGACTTTTGTCTGATATTCGCTTTGCCCTTTCAGCAAGGCGAATACCACCCGAGCAAGTTTGCGAGCCAGCATCACCAACGCCTGCGTGGTGCTGAAACCCCGTGCTCTTTGGGCTTCGTAAAACCCTTTCCAGGCTATCGTACGGCTAGCCGACATCGCTGCGTTGTGCAAAAGTCGGCGGGCCTCGGGGTCTCCGCGCTTGGTCAAGCTGCGGCGACCGTCCTTTTGCCCTGATTTCGATACCCGTAAATCCATGCCCAGGAAGGCGATAAACGCATCCGCGTTGCTAAATTCCCCCCGCTGAAACGCCGTGAGCAGGCGCGCTCCGGTCAGAAATCCAATGCCCTCAACTTTCAGGCAACGCTTCAATTGGCAGAGCAAACCGGCTTGTTTGAGCTGATCGTTGATCGTCTTTTCGATCATCGTTTCAAGCCGCTGCATGGATTTTATTTGTTCAGCAAAAGCTGCCTTCAACAGCGGCTCATTCGACCAGCTCTGCACCAGGCCGACCCTTGCCTGGACCAAAGCCGCGCGGCGGCGGAAAAGGCTCAGGAGCTGGCGGTACAGCGGTGATGGCGGGGTCCAGGGGCGCAACTCCTCGGCTTCGTTCTTCAGGTAACGGGCCAGCAGCTTGGCGTCCAAGGCGTCGGTTTTGGCGCGGATCTTCACGCCTTCGCGGTAATGTTTGAGTTCATAGCCACCCACCATGTAAATCGTGCAACCGGCCGCATAGGCCAAATCAGCGAATTCCAGGTGGTAGATGTTGGTTGCCTCAATGGCAATAGACACGGGGCCGAGCAAGGCCTTCAGCCACTGCTTGATGGATGTTTTGGTGTTGGGAATCGCTTCAAGCAGATCGCTATCGGCCTGATAAATCACCAGTTCATTTTTGGCGACATCCACGCCAACGATCGGATTTGATAGAGCGACTGGCATTGCCACAGGATTTCCTCCGGGATAAGGTTTGAGCACTTGAAGGGCTCACCCAGAGGCGCAGGCTTGTTCCTATCGTCGGTCTAGCCAGATGCATTCTTTATCGGCGCTTGGGTGAAAGGAGGAGGGGCGAAATCTCCCACGGTCTGTGCTGCGTCAACAGCCAGAATCGAGCCTTGTCCCTCCTCCTCCCTTCAAGTCCTACCATACAAGCGAGCCTGCTCGCGAAGCTTTTGGCGCCTTATGCCGTTGCCAATGAACCACGCTGGGAAGCACTCAAAAACCGCAACAATGCCAACAGCGGAAACACACTCCCCACAATCACGATCCACAACCAGCCGCCATGCTCATACACCGCACTGGCCACCGATGAGCCGAAGGCGCCGCCGATAAAGATGCTGGTCATGTACAGCGCGTTCAGCCGGCCACGGCTTTTCGCGTCCAGCGAGTAGACCGCGCGCTGACCGAGGACCATGTTCATCTGCACGCAGAAATCGAGCACCACGCCGGTCACGGCCAAGCCGATGACGCTGTAAGCCGGGTGGATGAAGGCGGGCAGGAAGCTTAGGCTGGCGAAGACCATGGCCAGCAGCGAAGCGATGCGAGTGTGGCCGGCGTCGGCCAGGCGTCCGCTGATCGGCGCGGCGATGGCACCGATGGCGCCAACCAGGGCGAAGATGGCGATTTCGCTTTGCGACAGGCCATGGTTGCGCGCCAGTTCCAGCGGCACAGCGGTCCAGAACAGGCTGAACGTAGCGAACATGCAGCCCTGATAAAACGCCCGTTGACGCAGTACCGGTTGCTGGCGCAGCAACGTCCACAGCGAACCGATCAGTTGGCCGTAGGTGGCGCTATGATCCGGTTGGCGCTTGGGCACGGTCAGCGCCAATACAACGCTGATCGCTGCCATCAATGCGGCGGCAATCATGAACATCGCCCGCCAGCCGAGATGGTCAGCGACCACGCTCGACACCGGCCGCGCCAACAGAATACCCAGCAGCAAACCACCCATGATCCCGCCGACGACACGACCTCGAGACTCTTCCGGTGCCAGATGCGCCGCCAGTGGAATCAGGATCTGCACCGACACCGAGCTGAAACCCACCAACAACGAGATCAGCAAAAACACATTCGGCTGATCGGTAAACGCCGCTGCCAGCAGGCTGGCAATCGCCACCACGGTGGTGATGATCATCAATCGGCGGTTCTCCAGCAGATCACCCAGCGGCACGAGGAAGAACAGGCCCAGCGCATAACCGATCTGCGTCAGCGAGACGATGAAGCTGGCCATGGTGTCGGAGAGGCCGATGTCCGGCGCGATCAGGCCGATGATCGGCTGCGCGTAGTAAATGTTGGCAACGATGGCGCCGCAGCAGAAGGCGAACAGCAGCACCATGCCTCGGGTCATTGCGTGAGTGGTGGTGGTCATAAGGGTTCTCGATCCAGCGAAAGAATGCGCTAAGGCTATGGGGCAAACCGGATGGGCAGAAGACGCCTTCGGTTGATATCAGTTATTCCGTTGCGCAATGACGGGATGCTAGCAGCGTGTCATCCATCGGCGGACCTTGCGTCCGACCGTTGCGGGTCGATGATACATTCACTTACATCCTGTTCGATAGCGTGCTTATGTTTGTATCGGCTTGTTCAACATTCATGACCGGAGGATTGCCATGTTTCGTCAGACGCTTCGCCACACCGCAACCATTGTCCTGATCAGCCTGCTGGGCGCGACGAGCGTGCAGGCCGCCGATGCTCCGGGGATGCGCATTGGCGTGCGCGGCGAGATCACCGGGGTCAACGCAGAAAGCTTGAAAGTCCACGTCAACACTGGCGAGAACGTGGTAATCCAGTTGACCGGTGACACCAAGATTCGCGCCGTCACCCTGGCCAATATCGAAGACATCAAACCCGGCAGCTACATCGGTTCGGCGGCGATACCGCAGGAGGATGGCACGCTCAAGGCGCTGGAGGTGCATGTGTTCCCGCCGGAACTGGCGGGTAGCGGCGACGGGCATCGGCCGTTCGATCTGGCCAAGGGCAGCAGCATGACCAATGGCAGCGTCGGCGATCTGGTGGTGAGCAACGGGCGGGTGTTGACGGTGAACTACAAGGGTGGGCAGCAGAAGATTCTGGTGCCCGAGGATGTGCCGATTGTGAATTTGGTGCCGGGGGATCGGAGCTTGCTGAAGGTTGGGGTGAAGATCGTTACGTTCGTCACGCAGAGTGCGGATGGCACGCTGACGGCGCAATCGATTTCTGCGGGGAAGGATGGCGTCACCCCACCGATGTAAAAGCCCCTCACCCTAACCCTCTCCCAGAGGGAGAGGGGACTGACCGAGGTGTCTGGCGCTATACATCGACCTGAAAGACTTGCAGCGATTATGGATTCACAGCAGCACTTTCAGGTCGGCAAATCTTTTGAGCATCCCACGGTCGGCCCCCTCTCCCTCTGGGAGAGGGCTGGGGTGAGGGTAAAGCGGCCACAAAAAAGGCGACCACTGTGGATCGCCTTTTTCACGCCAGCTTAAACCTTACTGCCCGCTATAAATCTGATCGAAAACCCCACCATCATTGAAGTGAGTCTTCTGCACCGTACGCCAGTCACCAAAGGTCTTCTCAACCGAAAGGAAATCAACTTTCGGGAAGCGATCGGTGTACTTCGCCAGCACCGCCGGATCACGCGGACGCAGGTAGTTTGCCGCGGCAATCTCCTGACCTTCCGGCGACCACAGGTACTTCAGATATTCATCCGCCGCCGCACGCGAGCCTTTCTTGTCGACCACTTTATCGACCACAGAAACCGGCGGCTCAGCCTCAGCCGAAACACTCGGGTAGATCACTTCAAACTGATCGCGACCAAACTCGCGGGCGATCATTTCCGCCTCGTTTTCGAAGGTCACCAGCACGTCGCCGATCTGGTTGGTCATGAACGTGGTGGTCGCTGCACGGCCACCGGTATCGAGTACCGGCGCTTGCTTAAACAGTTTGCCGACGAAATCTTTGGCCTTGTTCTCGTCACCACCGTTCTTCAGCACGTAACCCCAGGCCGACAGGTAGGTGTAGCGGCCGTTGCCCGAAGTTTTCGGGTTCGGCACGATCACTTGTACGCCATCCTTGAGCAGATCCGGCCAGTCTTTCAGGGCTTTCGGGTTGCCTTTACGGACGATGAACACAGTGGCTGAAGTAAACGGCGCGCTGTTGTTCGGCAGTCGGGTGACCCAGTTCTCCGGCACCAGTTTGCCGTTGTCGGCGAGGGCGTTGATGTCGGTGGCCATGTTCATGGTGATGACGTCAGCCGGCAGGCCATCGATCACCGAGCGCGCTTGCTTGCTCGAACCGCCGAAGGACATCTGTACGGTAATGTTTTCGTTGTGCTCGGCTTGCCAGTGTTTCTGGAACGCAGTGTTGTAGTCCTTGTAGAAATCGCGCATCACGTCGTAGGAAACGTTGAGCAGCGTCGGGGCTGCCTGAGCGATGTTGGTCAAGGCCAGGCCGGCGGCGAGAAGTGAGGCGCCAAAGAGTTTTTTCACTGCGCATTCCTTGTTTTATCGGTGTAGAAGCAGGGAGTGATGTTCAATTGCCACTGACTATAACGGGGCGCGCATAGTCGTTTAAAGATTAAAAAGCTCTGTGCTTATTCCAGTTTCTTGAACAACGCATTGCCACATCGCGAGCAGAACGCCGCGCCGTGTTCATGGCTGTTTTTCTTACACACCGGGCAGTCGTGTTGCAGCTGTTCGCCGCGCATGGCGTTGGCCAGTTCGGCGGTGAAAATCCCCGTCGGCACGGCGATGATCGAATAACCGGTGATCATCACCAGCGACGAAATCACCTGGCCCAGCGGCGTCTTCGGCACGATGTCGCCGAAGCCCACGGTGGTCAACGTGACGATGGCCCAATAGATGCCTTTGGGAATGCTGGTGAAGCCATGTTCCGGGCCTTCGATCACGTACATCAAGGTGCCGAACACCGTCACCAGGGTGCAGACGCTGACCAGAAACACGACGATCTTCTGCTTGCTGCCACGCAGCGCCGACATCAGATAATTGGCTTGCTTGAGGTACGGGCTGAGCTTGAGCACCCGGAAGATCCGCAACATGCGGATGATCCGGATAATCAGCAGGTACTGCGCATCGCTGTAATACAGGGCGAGGATGCCGGGCACGATCGCCAGCAAATCCACCAGCCCGTAAAAGCTGAAGGCGTAGCGCAATGGCTTGGGCGAGCAGTACAGGCGCAGGATGTACTCGCCGAGAAAGATGATCGTGAAGCCCCACTCGATGTAGGCCAGCACGTCCGCATAGTTCTGGTGAATGCTGTCGATACTGTCGAGCATCACGATCACCAGACTGGCGAGGATGATCAACAGCAGGA
Source organism: Pseudomonas sp. MC6 (assembly GCF_054790575.1). Lineage (NCBI taxonomy): Bacteria > Pseudomonadati > Pseudomonadota > Gammaproteobacteria > Pseudomonadales > Pseudomonadaceae > Pseudomonas > Pseudomonas sp. MC6. The sequence continues at coordinate 3,226,482 of NZ_CP186504.1, read as the reverse complement.
TGCCGTCGAAGCGACGCCCGGCGAGGGTGTCGCTCTGGAAAATCATCACGTAAAGCCGTTCGCGCCAACTGTTGCTGCTGTCCATGGATAACGCCTGAATCGAAGATCAGCGCAGCCTAGGTTGATTCTCCCCATGAGCGCAAGGCGCACGCTCGACCGGCGTTTTGCCGAGCATCTGAATACCGGCGCGGATCAGCCAGCCGGCGAGGATGAACGGCGCGGTCAGGGTGGCCAGGCCGACAGCGGCAAATAGCGGAGTGACCAGCAGCGCCAGCACGATGCCGACCAGTGGCAGCCAAGGTTGCTGGCGTTGCGCGGAGAATGCAAGGGCGGCGAGCACGGCGTTATAGCTGCCGAGACCGAGCAAAGCGGAGCCGCTTTCGTGATGCAGCAGGCTGGAGCCGAGGCCGATCACCGAGGCGAGCATTGCCCAGCAAAATGCGCGGCGATCAGCGATCAGCAAACCGATGGCAATCAGCGCGCCGGCCAGCGGATGGCCGAGGAACATCACCTGGCCCAAACCGCGCAATTCGGCGGCAAGCACATTCAGCGTGTTCATTTCGATGTGCGCCATCGGCGCTGACGGTTCGGCGAACAGCAGCAATACCCAGCTCATGGCCACGAACGGCGAGGTGTAGGCCGGTATGGCTCGGCTGCGATATACGTGTTTGAGCCATTGCTGCGTGACCATCGCGCTCAATCCGCCAGCGGCAAGAATCAGCGGCGGCAGCAGCGGCGACCAAGGGAAATACAGGCTCAGCAACAGGCCAAGCAAAATGCCGTTGTAGCTGAACAGTCCAGCCTGGCGATCAGCCTTGGCGTAGTTGCGTCGTTGCGCGGTGAGCAAACCGGCAACGGCACCGAGCAGCGCACCGGCGAACAGCACGGGCGCCGTCAGCAGGATCGCCAACAGGCACAACAGGCCGCACAGCGGATGACGCTGGAGGAATATTTGACTGAAACCGTTGAGCAAAGCCTCGGCCCAGTCGGGGCAGTGGGTGTTGAAATGATTGGCAGGCATGGCAGTTCTGAAAGTCAGAGAAACCGGGTTGCCTTCTTCGCCAGCAGGCTGGCTCCCACATTGAATCTTTGTTCAGTCATTGAGTTTGTGATGTACACAAATCAACTGTGGGAGCGAGCCTGCTCGCGAAGAGGCCGGTACAGGCGCTAAATCAATGTCTCGATCCGCAGCGAGTTAGTCGATCCGGGCTGCCCGAACGGCACGCCGGCAGTGATCAGCAACGTGTCACCACGCTCTGCCATGCCTTGCGCCTGGGCGATTTCCAGGGCGGTAGAGCAGACTTCGTCGACCTGACGCAGACGATCGTTGACCACCGAATGAATGCCCCACGCCACGCTCAAGCGCCGCGCGGTCTGCAGGTTCGGTGTCAGGTTGAGGATCGGCGCTTTCGGCCGTTCCCGCGCTGCACGCAGGCTCGATGCACCGGACTCGCTGTAGTTGACCAGCACCGCCACCGGCAGCACGTTGCTGATACGCCGGATCGCACAGCTGATCGCATCGGAAACGGTCGCTTCAGCTTTCGGCCGGCTGACGTCGAGTTGGGTCTGATAATCCGGACCGTTCTCAACCTGGCGAATGATCTTGCTCATCATCTGCACGGCTTCCAGCGGGTACTCACCGGAGGCGGTTTCCGCCGACAGCATCACCGCGTCGGCGCCTTCGGCCACGGCGTTGGCAACGTCCGTCACCTCGGCGCGGGTCGGAGCAGGAGAGAAGCGCATCGACTCGAGCATCTGCGTCGCCACCACCACCGGTTTGCCAAGTTCTCGGCAGGTGGTGATGATGTTTTTCTGAATCTGCGGCACGCTTTCGGCAGGTACTTCAACGCCGAGATCGCCACGGGCAACCATGATCGCGTCGCTCAGTTCAGCGATTTCACGCAATTGCTCGACGGCGGAAGGCTTCTCGATTTTCGCCATCAAAAAGGCTTTGTCGCCGATCAGTGCGCGGGCTTCGAGGATGTCTTGCGGGCGCTGCACAAACGACAGCGCGACCCAGTCCACACCCAGTTCCAGACCGAAGCTCAGATCGCGGCGATCCTTGGCGGTCAGCGGGCTGAGGTCGAGCACCGCTTGCGGCACGTTGACGCCTTTGCGGTCCGACAGTTCGCCGCCGTTGAGCACGGTGGTATCGATCGCGTCGGCGTATTTGGTGACCACGCGCAGACGCAGTTTGCCGTCGTCGAGCAGCAGATCCATGCCCGCTTCCAGCGCTTCGATGATTTCCGGATGCGGCAGATTCACCCGGCGCTCATCGCCCGGCGTCGCGTCCAGATCCAGACGGAATGCCTGACCACGATGCAGCTGCACCTTGCCGTCAGCGAACTTGCCGACGCGCAGTTTCGGCCCCTGCAAGTCCATCAGAATGCCCAGCGGATAGTTGAGCTGGCGCTCGACTTCGCGGATCCACTGATAGCGCTTGGCGTGGTCGGCGTGATCGCCGTGGCTGAAGTTCAGGCGGAAGATATTCACCCCGGCCTCGACCAGTTCACGGATGTCTTCGATGCCATCGACAGCAGGCCCGAGGGTGGCGAGGATTTTGACCTTTTTATCAGGCGTCATGATTTGCAGCTCTCAAGGATCAGAATGGCGCGGAAGTCGTTGACGTTGGTGCGGGTCGGCTCAGTGACGATCAGCGCATCGAGCGCCGCGAAATAGCCATAGCCGTTGTTGTTATCCAGTTCATCACTGGCGCTCAAACCGAGGGCGGCGGCGCGGGCGTAGCTGTCCGGAGTCATGATCGCGCCGGCGTTGTCTTCCGAACCGTCGATGCCGTCGGTGTCACCGGCCAGCGCATAGACGCCGGGCTGGCCTTTGAGATTGTCGGTGAGGCTCAAGAGGAATTCGGCGTTGCGCCCGCCACGGCCATTGCCGCGCACGGTTACGGTGGTTTCGCCGCCGGAAAGGATCACGCACGGCGCTGCCAGTGGCTGGCCGTGGTTGATGATCTGGCGGGCGATGCCGGCGTGGACTTTCGCCACTTCGCGCGACTCACCTTCGAGGTCGCCGAGGATCAGCGTGCTGAAACCGGCCTGACGGCATTTCACCGCAGCGGCATCCAGCGATTGCTGAGGACGGGCGATCAACTGGAAGTGGCTGCGCGCCAAGGATGGATCACCGGGTTTGACGGTTTCCGACTCAGGGCTTTGCAACCAGTTACGCACCGAAACCGGAATCTCGATGCCGTAGCGTTTGATGATCGCCAGCGCTTCAGCGGAAGTGCTTGGGTCGGCCACGGTCGGGCCGGAAGCGATAACCGTGGCGAGGTCGCCCGGTACATCGGAAATTGCGTAGGTATAAACAGTGGCAGGCCAGCAGGCCTTGCCCAGACGCCCGCCCTTGATCGCCGAGAGGTGCTTGCGCACGCAGTTCATCTCGCCGATGGTCGCGCCGGATTTGAGCAGGGCTTTGTTGATCGATTGCTTGTCGGCGAGGGTAATGCCTGCGGCCGGCAACGCCAGTAGGGCAGAGCCGCCACCAGAGAGCAGGAAGATCACGCGGTCGTCTTCGCTCAGGTTGCTGACCAGTTCGAGCACGCGTTTGGCCACGGCCAGACCGGCAGCATCCGGGACGGGATGCGCGGCTTCGACCACTTCGATTTTTTCGCACGGAGCGCCGTGACCGTAACGGGTCACAACCAGGCCAGAGACTTCACCCTGCCAGCTGCGCTCGACCACTTGCGCCATCGCGGCGGCGGCTTTGCCGGCACCGATGACGATCACCCGGCCGCTACGATCGGCGGGCAAATGGGCTTCGAGGACCTGGTTCGGATGGGCCGCGTCGATGGCTGTGGCAAACAGCTCGCGCAGCAGTTGTTGCGGATCGACCGACATGGCGGGCTCCCGGAATTCTTGTTATTCGAAAGGGCGGTAGAGATCCCTGTGGGAGCGAGCTTGCTCGCGAAAGCGATGGATCAGTCAATATCCATGTCGACTGACACGCCCTCTTCGCGAGCAAGCTCGCTCCCACAGGTTTTAAGCGGTGGGGCAGTGGCTTATTTGTTGTCGCGAATCGAGAAGTTGGCCATGTGTTCCAGACCCTTGATCAGCGCCGAGTGGTCCCAATTGCTGCCACCGATCGCCGCGCAGGTGCTGAACACTTGCTGGGCGTTGGCGGTGTTTGGCAGGTTGATGTTCAGCTCTTTCGCGCCTTGCAGGGCCAGGTTCAGGTCCTTCTGGTGCAGGCTGATGCGGAAGCCTGGATCGAAAGTGCCTTTGATCATGCGCTCGCCGTGCACTTCAAGGATTTTCGAGGAGGCGAAACCGCCCATCAGTGCTTCACGCACCTTGGCTGGATCGGCACCGTTTTTCGAAGCGAACAGCAGGGCTTCAGCGACGGCCTGAATGTTCAGGGCAACGATGATCTGGTTGGCGACTTTGGCGGTTTGACCGTCGCCATTGCCACCGACCAGGGTGATGTTCTTGCCCATGGCCTGGAACAGCGGCAGCGCGCGTTCGAAGGCATCGGCGTCGCCACCGATCATGATGCTCAGGGTCGCGGCTTTGGCGCCGACTTCACCACCGGACACCGGTGCGTCGAGGTATTGCGCGCCTTTCTCGTTGATCTTTGCAGCGAATGCCTTGGTGGCGGTCGGCGAGATCGAGCTCATGTCGATAACGATTTTGCCTTTGCTCAGGCCTGCGGCAACGCCGTCGGCGCGGAATAGTACATCGTCGACCTGCGGGGTATCCGGCACCATGACGATGATGAATTCTGCTTCCTGCGCGACTTCGCGCGGGTTGGCCAGGGCGACGGCGCCAGCGGCAACCAGGTCGGCCGGGGCGGCGTCGTGGTGCGCCGACAGGAACAGGCTGTGACCGGCTTTCTGCAGGTTCGAAGCCATTGGGTGGCCCATGATGCCGGTGCCGATAAATCCGATTTTAGCCATGAGAAAATCCTCTTGTTTTTGTCTTGCTCAAGCAAATAGGGGGGAAGCTGTTGCTTTTATGTAGGAGTGAGCCTGCTCGCGATTCAGGCGCTGAGGTACATCAGGTGTACCGAGGTGAATTCATCGCGAGCAGGCTCACTCCTACAGGGGATCTGCGTCAGATTGCGTTGTGCGTTTTCAGCCAGCCAAGACCTGCTTCAGTGGTGGTCAGCGGCTTGTATTCGCAACCCACCCAACCCTGATAACCGATGCGATCGAGGTGTTCGAACAGGAAGCGGTAGTTGATTTCACCGGTGCCTGGTTCGTTACGGCCCGGGTTGTCTGCGAGCTGCACATGGTTGATCTCGCCCAGGTGCGATTGCAGGGTGCGGGCCAGATCGCCTTCCATGATTTGCATGTGATAGATGTCGTATTGCAGGAACAGATTGGCGCTGCCGACCTGTTCGCGAATCGACAGGGCTTGCGCCGTGTTGTTCAGGTAGAAGCCCGGGATGTCGCGGGTGTTGATCGCTTCCATCACCAGTTTGATGCCCGCTGCCTGCAGCTTGTCGGCGGCGTATTTCAGGTTGGCAACGAAGGTCTTTTCCACGGTGGGATCGTCAACGCCTTGCGGACGAATACCGGCCAGGCAGTTGATCTGGGTGTTGCCCAGCACTTGTGCGTAAGCGATGGCCAGATCGACACCAGCGCGGAACTCTTCGACACGATCCGGCAGGCAGGCGATACCGCGCTCGCCCTTGGCCCAGTCACCGGCCGGCAGGTTGAACAGCACTTGGGTCAGACCGTTGGCGTCGAGCTTGGCCTTGATTTCGGCGGAGCTGAAGTCGTACGGGAACAGGTATTCGACACCGCTGAAACCGGCCTTGGCGGCGGCGTCGAAACGGGCAAGGAAATCCTGTTCGGTGAACAGCATGGACAGGTTGGCTGCGAAACGCGGCATGGTGGTCTCCTAAAAACGGATGTGACACGGTTGGTCAGACTGAACGCGATCAAGTCCCCTCTCCTGGGGGAGAGGGTTAGGGTGAGGGGGATCCTGAGTCTGATCCGAATTTTGCGATCACCGCAAAACCTTTCCCTCACCCCAGCCCTCTCCCATAGGGAGAGGGGGCTAAAAGCGATCAATCAAGCAGCGAAATCGCCGTTGGCGCATCGTTGCCGACCAGCGCCAGGTCTTCGAATTCGTTGACGGCGTTGATCTCGGTGCCCATGGAGATGTTGGTCACACGCTCCAGAATGATCTCGACGATCACCGGCACCTTGAACTCTTCGATCATTTGTTCGGCCTTGCGCAGGGCCGGGGCGATTTCCGAGGGTTCGAACACCCGCAGCGCCTTACAGCCGAGGCCTTCCGCCACTGCGACGTGGTCAACACCGTAACCGTTGAGTTCCGGCGCGTTCAGGTTATCGAAGGACAGCTGCACGCAGTAGTCCATTTCGAACCCGCGCTGGGCCTGACGGATCAGACCCAGGTACGAGTTGTTCACCACGACGTGGATGTACGGCAGTTTGAACTGAGCGCCGACCGCCAGTTCTTCGATCATGAACTGGAAGTCATAGTCCCCCGACAGGGCCACGACTTTGCGGTTCGGATCGGCCTTCACCACGCCCAGCGCTGCCGGAATGGTCCAGCCCAACGGGCCTGCCTGGCCACAGTTGATCCAGTGACGCGGCTTGTAGACGTGCAGGAACTGCGCGCCGGCAATCTGCGACAGACCAATGGTGCTGACGTAGCAGGTGTCCTTGCCGAACACCTGGTTCATTTCTTCGTAAACGCGTTGCGGTTTCACCGGCACGTTGTCGAAGTGGGTCTTGCGATGCAGGCTGGCTTTGCGCTGCTGGCAGTCTTGCAGCCAGGCACTGCGGTTTTTCAGCTTGCCGGCGGCTTGCCATTCACGGGCGACTTCGATGAACACGGTCAGCGCAGCGGCGGCGTCGGACACGATGCCCAGATCCGGGGTGAACACACGACCGATCTGCGTGCCTTCGATGTCGACGTGAATGAATTTGCGGCCTTCGGTGTAGACGTCAACCGAACCGGTGTGACGGTTGGCCCAACGGTTACCGATACCCAACACCACGTCGGATTTCAGCATCGTCGCGTTGCCGTAACGGTGCGAAGTCTGCAGACCCACCATACCGACCATCAGCGGGTGATCGTCCGGGATGGTGCCCCAGCCCATCAGGGTCGGGATCACCGGGATGCCGGTCAGCTCAGCGAATTCAACCAGCAGATCGCTGGCGTCGGCGTTGATGATGCCGCCGCCGGCCACCAGCAATGGACGCTCAGCCTGATCGAGCAAAGCCAATGCCTTCTCGACCTGAACGCGGGTCGCGGTCGGTTTGGCCAATGGCAGCGGCTGGTAGGCGTCGATGTCGAATTCGATCTCGGCCATCTGCACGTCGAACGGCAGGTCGATCAGCACCGGGCCTGGACGGCCGGAGCGCATTTCAAAGAAGGCTTTCTGGAACGCATACGGCACTTGGCCCGGTTCCAGAACAGTGGTCGCCCACTTGGTGACTGGCTTGACGATGCTGGTGATGTCGACAGCCTGGAAGTCTTCCTTGTGCATACGGGCGCGGGGTGCCTGGCCGGTAATGCAGAGGATTGGAATCGAGTCGGCCGAGGCGCTGTAGAGCCCGGTGACCATGTCGGTACCGGCAGGGCCGGAAGTGCCGATGCACACGCCGATGTTGCCGGCCTTGGTGCGGGTGTAGCCCTCGGCCATGTGCGAGGCGCCTTCAACGTGGCGAGCAAGGACGTGATCGATGCCACCGACTTTTTGCAAGGCGGAGTACAGCGGGTTGATGGCAGCGCCCGGGATGCCAAAAGCGGTATCAACCCCTTCACGGCGCATCACCAGAACGGCGGCTTCGATTGCTCTCATTTTGCTCATGGTTTTGTGCCTCTTTACGTTTTGTAATTGTATACAAGTGGCTTTGCGCAGAGTGTATTCACGGCGGACGGCGCAGGTCAATCCATTTTCTCAAGCGCCTGTTTCATTCGTCGGAAGCCTTTATGACTGTGGCTTTTCGTCGCATGTGGCGCTTTTCGAGAATTATTGTATACAAAAAAATAACTCATTGTGTTCTATTTGTTGCATCGAGCTGCGGCAGAAAAGCGCAGCCCCACGACTTTCCCTATAACAAAATGAGGACGGCACCATGAGCGCTTTAACCTTGAAAGTCGCAGTCAACCTGGTCAACGAAGCCATCAATGCAGGGCGCCGCATCAACGCCGCGCCGCTGACCATCGCGGTACTTGATACCGGCGGCCACCTGATCACCCTGCAACGTGAAGACGGCGCGAGCCTGTTGCGCCCGAACATCGCCATCGGCAAAGCCTGGGGCGCGATCGCCTTGGGTAAAGGCTCGCGCCTGCTCGCACTCGACGCGCAACAACGCCCAGCGTTTATTGCCGCACTGAACAGCATGGGCCAGGGCAGCGTCGTGCCGGCACCGGGTGGTGTGTTGATTCGTGATCAGGCAGGGAATGTGCTGGGCGCAATCGGGATCAGCGGGGATTTGTCGGATATTGATGAGCAGGTGGCGATAAAAGCGGTGGAGGCGCTGGAGTTGCGGGCGGATGCGGGGGTGGCTGCTTGATCTTTAACGTCTGACCGAAAGTCATCGCTGGCAAGCCAGCTCCCACAAGGTTCTCTGTCGTATTGAGATTTTGTAACCAATACAAAACCCTGTGGGAGCTGGCTTGCCAGCGATGGCGGCCAGACTGACACATCATGAAAAAAGACAGATCCAGCCAAATAGATCGCTGAGGTCTAGCCTTTTGATGAACTCATCATGAAGGGGTAATGGATTGCCTGATCTTCCTGCTTCACATCGCCTGCGAGCCGGCCGCTATGCCGAGCCGAATCGAATCTATTTACTGACTACCAACACACTTGGTCGAGAACCGATCTTTGCCGATTTTGCTTTGGGCAGATTGGTCGTTCATCAGTTTCGTCGTGCGCAAAATCTTGGACTAGCAAAGTCACTGGCCTGGGTTGTTATGCCGGATCATTTTCACTGGCTGATCGAACTGGAAAATTGTTCGCTCAAAAAACTGATGCGCGAAACCAAGTCGCTGGTTACGCGGGAAGTGAATATGTCCATCCACCGGAAAGGACCGCTTTGGCAGCAGGGTTTCCACGACCGTGCGCTGCGGCGGGAAGAGGATCTGGTGAAAATGGCGCGATATATCGTAGCTAACCCTTTACGGGCGGGACTCGTCGAAGAGATTGGCGACTATCCGCTGTGGGATGCAGTCTGGCTTTAACAATTTTGAATGGAGTTGCCTCCATCGCTGGCAAGCCAGCTCCCACAAGGATTTGTGTTGGTTGCTAAATCTGAATTCAACACAAAAACCTGTGGGAGCTGGCTTGCCAGCGATGGCGTCTCCGCAAAACTTCAGTCCGGCTCACAGCCTTTCAACACCAACCGGATAATCGTCTGCGCCGCCGCTTCATAATCCGCCTCGTCCAGCTTGTCCTTCCCTGTGATGGCAGAAATCTGCCAGTCGAAGTCGGCGTAGGTCTGGGTCGCGGCCCAGATGCTGAACATCAGGTGGTTGGGGTCGATCGGGGCGATCTGGCCGCGATCGATCCAGCTCTGGATGCAGTCGATGTTGTGCTTGGCCTGGCCGTTGAGCTGCTCGACCAGGTCGGCGCTCAGGTGCGGGGCGCCGTGCATGATTTCGCTGGCGAATACTTTCGATGCGAAGGGCAGGTCGCGGGAGATACGGATCTTCGAGCGGATGTAGCCGCTCAGCACTTCGCTCGGTACGCCGTCCGGATTGAAAGGCGTCGAGGCCTGCAAAATCGGCACGATGATGCTTTCCAATACCTCGCGGTAGAGGTTTTCCTTGGACTTGAAGTAGTAGTAGACGTTGGGCTTGGGCAATCCCGCCTTGGCGGCGATGTCGCTGGTTTTGGTCGCAGCGAAGCCCTTGTCGGCAAACTCCTCACTGGCGGCACGCAGGATCAGTTCTTTGTTGCGCTCGCGGATTGTGCTCATAAACCCGGTGGTTCCTTGCCTGTTCTGGCGGTTGCGCATGGTAGCACCGGCCTCGCGCAGCGCTCAAGAATGCCCCGCGTGGTCTACGGTCGCGTTATGCTTCGCAACATTCATACATAAAAGGAAACAGGATTCATGGCAGGAAGCAGTTTGCTGGTGCTGGTCGACGATATTGCCACCGTGCTGGACGACGTGGCGTTGATGAGCAAAATGGCCGCCAAGAAGACCGCCGGCGTACTCGGCGATGATCTGGCGCTCAACGCCCAGCAGGTCTCCGGCGTACGTGCCGAGCGGGAAATTCCCGTGGTCTGGGCCGTGGCCAAGGGCTCGTTCGTCAACAAGCTGATTCTGGTGCCATCGGCGCTAGCGATCAGTGCGTTCGTGCCGTGGCTGGTGACGCCGCTGTTGATGGTCGGTGGTGCCTATCTGTGTTTCGAGGGCTTCGAGAAGCTCGCGCACAAGTTTCTGCACAGTGCGGCTGAAGATGAAGCCGAACATGCGCAACTGACTGAGGCGGTAGCGGATCCGGCGACGGATCTGGTGGCGTACGAGAAGGACAAGATCAAAGGCGCGATTCGCACCGACTTCATCCTCTCGGCAGAGATTATCGCGATCACTCTGGGCACCGTGGCAACTGCCTCGCTGACTCAGCAAGTGATTGTCATGTCCGGCATTGCGATTGTGATGACGGTGGGCGTTTATGGCCTGGTGGCGGGCATCGTCAAACTCGACGACCTCGGCCTGTGGCTGACGCAAAAGCCTGGGCAGTTTGCGAAAAAAGTCGGCAGCGCCATTCTCAGCGCCGCGCCATACATGATGAAAACCTTGTCGGTGGTCGGTACGGCAGCGATGTTCCTGGTCGGCGGCGGCATCCTCACTCACGGCGTGCCGGTGGTGCATGACTGGATTGAAGGCGTAGGCGCAGCGGCCGGCAGTGTCGGGTTTGCGGTGCCGATGTTGCTCAATGGTGTCGCGGGGATTATCGCTGGGGCAGTGGTGTTGGCGGTGGTTTCCGTTGTCGGCAAAATCTGGAAATCTCTGAAAAACTGACATTCAACACAAAACCCCTGTAGGAGTGAGCCTGCTCGCGATAGCGGTGTGTCAGCACTGCAAATGGTGGCGGGTAGACCGCTATCGCGAGCAGGCTCACTCCTACAGTTTGATCTTTGTTGCGACATGAAAAAGGGCCATTCGACTCGCATCGAATGGCCCTTTTTGTACCTGCCGAAAACTACTCGGCGATCTGCAACTTACGCGCCTCGGTATACACGTAACGCACCTTCTCGTACTCGAACGGCGAGTTCATCTGGCCATAACGGAAGCTGGTCTGATAACGCTTGTCGACCGCACGCAGGGCCCAGACTTCCGGATGGTTGGAGCTGACTTCCGAGACGTTGAGGAAGTTGATCGCCGATTCAGCGGTGTAATCGACAGCAAGGCCTGCAGTGTCGCGGATGTTCGACGGGCCGAAGATCGGCAGCACGAAGTAGGCACCGCCCGGTACACCGTAGAAGCCCAGGGTCTGACCGAAGTCTTCGCTCTGGCGCGGCAGGCCCATGGCGGTGGCCGGATCCCACAGACCGGCGATGCCGATGGTGGTGTTGAGCAGCAGGCGCGCGGTGGTTTCCATCGAGCGCTGGCCTTTGAACTGCAGCAGGCTGTTGACCAGGTTCGGCACGTCACCGAGGTTGTTGAAGAAGTTGCTCACGCCCGTGCGCAAAAAGCTGGGTGTGATGTAACGGTAGCCATCGACCACCGGCAGGAACACCCATTGGTCGAAGCGATAGTTGAAGTGGTAAACCCGGCGGTTCCACGATTCCAGCGGATCGTAGACGTTCAGCGCGTTGAGCGTCGAGCGCTCGAACTCGCGTTGATCCAGCCCCGGGTTGAACTTGAGTTTGGACAGCGGTTCCTTGAAGCCGTCGCTGTCGACGACCACCGGCGCGTTGGCTTTACTGTTGTCGGCCTGGGCCACGCCTGCGCAGAGGAGCGCTGCCATCAGCAGGAGATATTTAGCCACGGAAGAACTCCAGCATGGCGTCGCTGTTGACGCGGTAGTTAATGTTGCCGCAATGGCCGCCCAGAGGGTAAACGGTCAGGCGATCACCGAAGGTCTTGCGCAGGAAACCGAGGTCGCCCGGGCCGAGGATCACGTCGTCGGCGTTGTGCATCACGGCGATTTTCGGGCTGTCGTGCAGGTAATCCTTGAGCGCATACAGGCTGACCTGATCGATCAGTTGCAGCAGGCTGCCGCCGTCGGTGCGCGCGCGCCACATCGGGATCACCTGATCGGTCAGGTAGCAGTCGAAGTCGCACTGCAGCGCACGCTTGAGGAACGGCGTGAGGCTGGTGCCTTCGGTGATCGGGAATTTCGGCGGGGTGATCAGGCCACGGCGGTTGATCAGGTCCGAGGTGAACGCAATGTCGGCCGCCGAGAAGCGGAACGAGGTGCCGATCAGCATCGCCATCTGTTCGTTGGTCAGGTGCTGCTTGGACTGCTGGAAGTCGTAGAGCAGCGCATCGTTGAGGTCGATGTAGCCTTTCTGCTGGAAGTAGCGGGTCAGCTTCGACAACACCAGCTCATAGAATGTCGTGCTGGTGTTGATGCCTTTAACTTCGGTTTGCACCAGTTTGTCGAGATTGGTGATCGAGGTGTAGAGGTTGACCGGCGGATTGAGCAACAGCACTTTCTTGAAGTTGAAGCTGCGGCGCGTCTCGTCCAGATGCGCAACGAACGCGGCATCCAGAGCGCCGAGGCTGTAACCGGTCAGGTAATACTCGGTGACTGGCAGCTTGGGATTTTGCGCGCGAACGGCTTGCATCACCCGGTACATGTCTTCGGCGTCTTCCTTGGTCACGCCCGGCGTGGCGAAACGCGAGGCCGCGCTGATGAAGTCGAAACTGGTCGGCGACGACAGTTGCACAACGTGGTAGCCGGCCTTGTAGTAAAGCTTTTTCAGGTATTCGTTGAGCGTGCTGTCATAGCGCGCGCCGGTGCCGGCGATCAGGAAGATCAGCGGTGCCGGCTTGTCCTGGGTGGCGATGCGGTAGGTGAGCTTTTTCACCGCCCAGAAGTTGTCCGGCAGGATGAACTCTCGTTCCGGACGCAACGTCAAGCTGCGGTCCGACTGATTGATGTCGTCGTCCAGCGGCAATTCCGGGCGCAAGTCCGGCGGCGTCGTGGCGATGGTCGCCTCGAACGGGTTGGTCAGGGGATAGCCATAACTGGCGGCATCGATATCCACCGCCAGTGCGGACGCACTCAAAATAAGGCCGCTGAACAGCGCGGCGAAGCGCAAGGAACGGAGCATGACTAGATCCCTTAGAGGAAGGTGCCGAATGAAGTTCGCAGGCTATGACCACCGGGGTTGCGCCAAAGTGCCATGCTGCGGCACCAAACAGGCAGAATTCGGAGTAATAGTAGCTGGACGATACACTTTGCACGCCCTGAATGAACAGTTAACAGTTGTTAGTTCTTGCACACGGCTGGCGGCAGATTAAGCTGGCCGCCGATTTCCGAAGATTGGAGTGTTTCATGTCCCACCGTTTTCCCGTGATTTTGCTGCTCGTTCTGTTGCCGTTGTGGCTGGCCGCCAGTTATGGCGCGCGTTATGGCTTTATGGAAGATGGGCAGTGGGTCGGTATCTGCGTGGATGAGGCCAGCCGCTGGGAATGTCAGGTGCGTTCGAACCTGGGCTTGATGATTCATTTCAAGGTGTTGGGCTGGACGGCGCTCGGCGCGGCGCTGATCGGTTTCGTGTTGCCCGGGCGGGCAGGGTGGTGGCTGGCGGTGCTGGCGCTGGTGTTCGGCGTGCCGGCACTGGCGTTGTACAACACCACGTTGGCGGTGTTTGCGTTGGTGATTGCCGGGTTGCGTCTGGTCCGCGAGTCCCGTAGCGCCTGACAGGCAGTCTTCGCGAGCAGGCTCGCTCCCACAGGGGATTTGTGAACGCCACAGATCCAATGTGGGAGCGAGCCTGCTCGCGAAGAGGCCTGATGCCACTCTGAAGATCAGAGGCTGCGAACCCGCAGGCAGCGCCAAAGGGCAGCCACCATCAACACACCCACCAACGCCCAACCCCACGCCTGCTGATTCTGCAACCCTTCCTGATACAGCTGCGGCGCAATCCCCGCGCCGACAATAAACGTCAGCAGGGCAATTTCCCGGCGCGGCACGCTGACCGGACGGCACAGATAAACCAGCGCCGGCAGCACGAACGCCATGCTCGCAAAGCTGCGATAACGCGGATCGAACACCATCTCCAGCATCATCACCGCAGCGGCAAAGCCTGCTGCCGCGACCAGCCAGCCCGCGCGGCGCTCCAGTAGATTGAACGCCCGCTCACGCCAGCCGGCACGCGCGCTCAGCGTCAGCGCAGCGTGTGCCAACACCAACAGATTCAACGCCGTCAGCAAACCGACCCACAACCACTCACTGGCAAACCGCGTAGTCACCCGCGCCAGATCACCCCAAGCGCCAATCGAGCAGGCGGCGAGGGCACCCAGCAGCGGCAACACCAGCGCCGAGCGCGTCGTGCGAACGCGACCGCCGAGCATCAGTGTGCCAAGAAAAATCAAACCACCGACCGCCAGCCATTCCTTCCAGTACGGCACGTTGGTCACCGGCCCGGCGAGCACGCCTTTGTCCTGACGATCCGCGTCGAACAGCCCCCAGTAACCGCCGACCGCGCCCTCACTGCCGCGCTTCCACGGCTGGTCAAACGCTTCGATCAGGTTGTAATGCCAGCCCTCCTTCTCGGCCATCGCGACAAAACCACGAATGAATTTGGCCTCATTGACCCGACTCGGCAGGGCGGTCTCGCGCTGACGGCCTTCGCTCGGCCAGCCGGTTTCGCCGATCATTACGTCCTTCGGTGCGAACTTATTGCCGAACACTTGGCGCACATCCGCGACATGTTGCAGGGCGACGTCGATGTTTGACGGATCATCTTCCCAGTACGGCAGCAGGTGAATGGTCAGGAAGTCCACCGCCGGCGCGATTTCCGGATGCTTGAGCCAGAACTCCCAGACATCGGCGTACGTCACCGGTTGCTTGACCTGACTTTTGACCTTGTTGATCAATCGGGCCAGTTGCGCGCCGGTGACTTCCTTGCGCAGCAGCGCCTCGTTGCCGACGATCACCGCGCTGACCACGTCCGGGTTGGCGTTGGCCGATTTGATCAGCAGGTCGACTTCTTTCTCGGTGTCCACCGGATTGCTGTTGACCCATGCGCCGATCATCAATTTGAGACCATGTTTGCGCGCCAGATCCGGCAGCGCTTCGAGGCCCGTCATCGAATAAGTGCGAATGCACTCAAAGCGTGTCGCCAGCAATGCGAGATCGGCGTCCATGCGCTCCGGGCGCAGCTTGAACGGCACGTCGAACGGTGATTGGTCTTTATCGAACGGGGTGTAGGAGGCGCACTGCAATTTATGCGTCGGGGTCGCAGCGTCGGGCAGGATCACCGGTTGGCCGAGGCCGTACCAGAAGCCCCCGAGGGCAAACAGCCCAAGCAGGCAGGCGAAGAGATAAGGCAGAAAGGGAAAACGGGAAGTCGCGGACATGGTCAGGCCGAGTGGCTGCAAAGCGACGCATGTTACCTGCATTTATAGAGGGGTTGGTGGCCCGCATGATTTGTACATGCAAAGTTCGGGCGGATTGTCTGGCGTCAAATATTCGGGCGCCATTAATGGCCTTGTGATGTCGTTTCTCGTTGTCTTGAGGTCGCTGGCAGAGCAGGTCGACTGCCGCGTGAGGTTGATGATCAAGCCATCAGTGCTCCGCTGATGTTCTAACGAGTTTGCGGTCAGGCGTGATGGGGGCGCCGTGCACCATAACAATACGTTGACGCCGCCCGTCATCCGTCGGGCGCAGCATTTCGGGGAAGTAACGATGAAGATGCGACGACTTTTAGGCGCAAGTGCTGCTCTGGTGCTTGCGATGAGTTCCACGTTCGCCAGTGCAGAAAAACAGACCCTGAACATCGGTTACGTTGACGGTTGGTCCGACAGCGTCGCGACCACCCACGTGGCGGCCGAGGTGATCAAACAGAAACTCGGCTACGACGTGAAACTGCAAGCCGTTGCCACCGGGATCATGTGGCAGGGTGTTGCCACCGGCAAGCTCGACGCCATGCTCTCCGCCTGGCTGCCAGTGACCCATGGCGAGTACTGGACGAAGAACAAGGATCTGGTCGTCGACTACGGCCCGAACTTCAAGGATGCGAAAATCGGCCTGATCGTGCCGGAGTATGTGAAAGCCAAGTCGATCGAAGACCTGAAAACCGATGACACCTTCAAAAATCGCATCGTCGGTATCGACGCCGGTTCGGGCGTTATGCTCAAAACCGATCAGGCGATCAAGGATTACGGCCTCGACAAATACAGCCTCAAAGCCAGTTCTGGCGCCGGCATGATTGCCGAGCTGACCCGTGCCGAGAAGAAAAACGAATCCATCGCGGTCACCGGTTGGGTGCCGCACTGGATGTTCGCCAAGTGGAAACTGCGCTTCCTCGACGACCCGAAAGGCGTGTATGGCGCGGCTGAAACCGTGAACAGCATCGGCAGTAAAGAACTCGCGACCAAAGCACCGGAAGTGGCCAAGTTCCTGAAGAACTTCCAGTGGGCGTCGAAAGACGAAATCGGCGAGGTCATGCTGGCAATCCAGGACGGTGCCAAGCCTGACGCAGCGGCGAAAGATTGGGTCGCCAAGCACCCGGATCGCGTGGCTGACTGGACCAAATAACCGCAACACCGCTGTACCCCTGTAGGAGTGAGCCTGCTCGCGATAGCGTCCTGTCAGTTGATGAAAATGTCGACTGATACGACGCCATCGCGAGCAGGTTCACTCCTACAGTTGTTTTGTGTGTACCGGAAATTGGCAAAAGTGTCATGGCGTTCTACTACTAAGGTCGTCTGTTACCGCTCCCGCAGCCGCATACATTAGCTATGTTCCAACAATAATCTGTGCTGCGAGGATAAAAACAATGAACGACAGCATTTACCTCTCGATTCAAAACAGTCCCCGATTCAAGGAGCTGGTGCGAAAAAGGGAAAAGTTCGCCTGGATACTCTCGGCGATCATGCTCGGGCTTTACTCTGGCTTCATCCTTCTGATCGCTTACGGGCCGCATATTCTGGGCGCGAAACTCAGTCCGGAATCCTCGATTACCTGGGGTATTCCGATCGGTGTCGGACTGATTCTTTCGGCATTCATCCTCACCGCTATCTATGTGCGCCGCGCCAATGGCGAGTTTGACGACCTGAACAATGCGATTCTCAAGGAGGCTCAGCAATGATCCGGCGTCTACTGGCTTTATTGAGTGTTGCGGCTTTCGCGCCGAGTGTCTGGGCGGCTGACGCGTTGACGGGGGAGGTGGCCAAACAGCCGCTGAACATTCCGGCGATCCTGATGTTCGTCGCCTTCGTTGGCGCGACGTTGTACATCACCTACTGGGCCTCGAAGAAAAACAACTCGGCGGCCGACTACTATGCGGCGGGCGGCAAGATCACCGGTTTCCAGAACGGTCTGGCGATTGCCGGTGACTACATGTCGGCGGCGTCCTTCCTGGGGATTTCCGCGCTGGTGTTCACCTCCGGCTACGATGGCCTGATCTACTCGATCGGCTTCCTGGTGGGCTGGCCGATCATTCTGTTCCTGATCGCCGAGCGTCTGCGCAACCTGGGTAAATACACTTTTGCCGACGTGGCGTCCTACCGCCTCGGGCAAACCCAGATCCGCACCCTATCGGCCTGCGGCTCGCTGGTGGTCGTGGCGTTCTACCTGATTGCGCAAATGGTTGGTGCCGGCAAGCTGATTCAGCTGTTGTTCGGTCTGGACTACCACGTTGCGGTGATTCTGGTCGGTGTGCTGATGTGCATGTACGTGCTGTTCGGCGGCATGCTGGCGACCACTTGGGTACAGATCATCAAGGCTGTGCTGTTGCTGTCCGGTGCCTCGTTCATGGCGCTGATGGTCATGAAGCACGTAGGCTTCGACTTCAACACGCTGTTCTCCGAGGCGATCAAGGTGCACGCCAAGGGCGAAGCAATCATGAGCCCCGGCGGTCTGGTCAAGGACCCGATTTCGGCCTTCTCGCTGGGTCTGGCGCTGATGTTCGGTACGGCTGGCCTGCCACACATTCTGATGCGCTTCTTCACCGTGAGTGACGCAAAAGAAGCTCGCAAGAGCGTGCTCTACGCAACTGGCTTCATCGGTTACTTCTACATCCTGACCTTCATCATCGGCTTCGGCGCGATCCTGCTGGTCAGCACTAACCCGGCCTTCAAAGATGCTGCTGGCGCGCTGTTGGGCGGCAACAACATGGCGGCGGTGCACCTGGCCAACGCAGTTGGAGGCAGTATCTTCCTCGGCTTTATCTCGGCGGTGGCGTTCGCGACCATTCTGGCGGTTGTTGCCGGTCTGACGCTGGCGGGTGCTTCGGCGGTTTCTCACGACCTGTATGCCAGTGTGATCAAAAAGGGCAAGGCGAACGAGAAGGACGAGATTCGTGTCTCGAAGATCACCACCATTGCCTTGGCGGTGCTGGCGATTGGCTTGGGCATCCTGTTCGAAAGCCAGAACATTGCGTTCATGGTTGGCTTGGCGTTCTCCATCGCGGCGAGTTGCAACTTCCCGGTGCTGTTGCTTTCGATGTACTGGAAGAAGCTGACCACTCGTGGGGCGATGATTGGCGGCTGGTTGGGTCTGGTCAGTGCCGTTGGTTTGATGGTGCTTGGGCCGACCATCTGGGTGCAGATTCTGCATCATGAGAAGGCGATCTTCCCTTACGAGTATCCGGCGCTGTTCTCGATGATCATTGCTTTTGTGGGGATCTGGTTCTTCTCGATTACCGATAAGTCGGCGGCTGCGGACAAGGAGCGGGCGTTGTTCTTCCCGCAGTTTGTGCGTTCGCAGACGGGGTTGGGGGCGAGTGGGGCGGTTTCGCATTGATGGTTTGATGGTTTTTTAATGTTGTGCTGAATGCCCCGGTTGAAAGATCGGGGCGTTTTTATTGGGCGGTTATCGGCTAGAGCTGTGTACATATCCGTTGCTGCGGTAACGGCTTCTTAGGGTTTCGCCCTTACGGCGACTCACTTTTTTTCAAACGCCAAAAAAAGTAAGCAAAAAACGCTTGCTCCTACGTGCGGCCCGCTCGCTGGGGCTCGGGGTTCCTTCGCTGCGGGATCGATCCGGGCGCAGCGCCTACGGTTTGCTTCGCTGCACCTCCTCTCGCTGTGTTTGGCTGCGCCAAACGGTCGCTGCGCTCCCACGCCCGGATCAATCCCTCCACTCAGCCTTCCGACGTCGTCTTACAGATCAAGAGCTGCAGCCGAGCTAACGCTCATCCTGTTGAGTGATGAAGAGCACGGGTATTCGGCTTGGGGTTTGTGTTGGAGCTGCCCCTCACCCCAGCCCTCTCCCGAGGGAGAGGGAGCCGATTTTTGCGCTTTTCAACATCTGAGTTCAACTCGATATCCAAGTCGGCGTATCTCTTCCAGTCCACGCGGTCAGTCCCCTCTCCCTCTGGGAGAGGGCTAGGGTGAGGGGCTCTTGATCTGGCTTGTGATCTTGCTTTGGCTTTGGCTTTGGCTTTGGTTCTTGATCTTTTGCCCCATCGGCAGGCCGAGCGTAGGTGTTCATCCGGGGGGAGGCGCGCAGCGCCGTGCGGCGCAGCCGCACACATCGAGAGGAGGTGCAGCGAAGCAAACCGTAGGCGATGCCCCCGGATGGACACCGTAGCGAGGGAACACTGAGCCTAAGCGAAGTGCCGTACGCCAGGGGCAAAGCCTTTTGGTTCCTTTTTGGCGTTTGAAAAAGGGACTCGCTGTAAGAGCGAAACCGCCAGCGGCAGCACCCGAAAAACGGATATGCCCCCAATCCCAATCCCAATCCCAATCCCCAATCCCCAATCCCCAATCCCCAATCCCCAGACAAACAAAAACGGCCCCTATATAAATAGAGGCCGTTCCCGGTACAACATTAAGACTTCATCGCAAGACAAATCTTATTTACGGTCTTCCAGCTTGGAAATATCACGCGACTCGTAACCAGTGTACAGCTGACGCGGACGGCCAATCTTGTACGGGCTGGAGAGCATCTCTTTCCAGTGCGAAATCCAGCCAACAGTACGTGCCAGCGCGAAAATCACGGTGAACATGCTGGTCGGAATGCCGATCGCCTTGAGGATAATCCCCGAGTAGAAGTCGACGTTCGGGTACAGCGAGCGTTCGATGAAGTACGGGTCAGTCAACGCAATCTCTTCCAGGCGCATGGCCAGTTCGAGTTGCGGATCGTTGTTGATGCCCAGTTCCTTCAGTACTTCGTCGCAGGTCTGCTTCATGACAGTCGCGCGAGGGTCGCGGTTCTTGTAAACGCGGTGACCGAAGCCCATCAGTTTGAACGAATCGTTCTTGTCCTTGGCCTTGGCGATGAACTTGTCGATGTTCGACACATCGCCAATCTCGTCAAGCATGGTCAACACGGCTTCGTTCGCACCACCGTGGGCAGGGCCCCACAGCGCGGCGATACCGGCGGCGATACAGGCAAACGGGTTGGCACCCGAAGAACCGGCCAGACGCACGGTGGAGGTCGACGCGTTCTGCTCGTGGTCGGCGTGGAGGATGAAGATGCGGTCCATGGCCTTGGCGAGTACCGGGCTGATCGGTTTGATCTCGCACGGGGTGTTGAACATCATGTGCAGGAAGTTTTCCGCGTACGTCAGGTCGTTGCGCGGGTACATCATGGGTTGGCCCATGGAGTACTTGTAAACCATCGCTGCCAGGGTCGGCATCTTGGCAACCA
The DNA here is from genome assembly GCF_054790575.1 of Pseudomonas sp. MC6. NCBI lineage: Bacteria > Pseudomonadati > Pseudomonadota > Gammaproteobacteria > Pseudomonadales > Pseudomonadaceae > Pseudomonas > Pseudomonas sp. MC6. Next base: position 3,205,759 of record NZ_CP186504.1, on the reverse strand, counting down.
GACGGATCGCGGAGATTTCGCGATGCTGCGGGTTATTGATGTCGAGGGAGTCGTGGTAGAAGGCCGAGAGGGCGCCGACTACACCGCACATGACGGCCATCGGGTGGGCGTCGCGACGGAAACCGTTGAAGAAGGTTTTCAACTGCTCGTGAACCATGGTGTGGTTTTTCACGGTGCTGACGAACTGGGCCTTCTGTTCTGCGGTCGGCAATTCGCCGTTGAGCAGCAGGTAGCAGGTTTCCAGGTAGTCCGACTTTTCAGCCAGTTGTTCGATCGGGTAGCCGCGGTGCAACAGAATGCCGTTGTCGCCGTCAATATAGGTGATCTTCGATTCGCACGAGGCGGTCGACATGAAACCCGGGTCGAAAGTGAAGCGGCCCGTGGCCGTCAGGCCCCGAACATCGATTACATCGGGACCAACGGTGCCGGTTAAAATGGGCAGCTCGACGGGGGCTGCGCCCTCGATGATCAACTGCGCTTTTTTGTCAGCCATGTGGCCTCCTATTTATGCTTGAACCATCAGACAGACCCCCCACGCAGGGCCCGCACCACTATAGTGAGATAAATTCGAATGTCAATTTGCCTAAAGTCTTGCTCCAGAAGGCTTTAAGCGCACTTTTTCCTCGAAATTGACTGCCATTTACGCCTTTTATGCAACTTGTGCAATCAGCTATTGGGGGTAGGTGATTGCGTTGTCATTAGTAGCCTAACTGTCTATACTCGGCCACCGACCGCCAAGGGCTTTTGGGCTTGCTTTCATTGGGGGTCGCATCCCTGGGTGGTGGTTACCTGACCAGTGCACTCCCCAACAACTTTGCCCTGATTGTTAGGGGCTCTTCAGTGTGAAAAAAAAGCCGTGAAAAGCCAACGACCTGTAAACCTAGACCTAAGGACCATCAAACTCCCAGTCACTGCTTACACGTCCATTCTTCACCGTATCTCCGGTGTCATCCTCTTCGTGTGCCTTGCCATCATGCTTTATGCATTGGACAAGTCGCTGAGCTCCGAGGAAGGCTTCGGTCAGGTGAAAGCGTGTCTGACCAGTCCGCTAGCCAAGCTAGTGATTTGGGGCATCCTGTCCGCTCTGCTGTATCACCTGGTAGCCGGTGTGCGCCATTTGATCATGGACATGGGCATCGGTGAGACGCTGGAAGGCGGCAAGCTGGGCTCGAAAATCGTTATCGCCGTTTCCGTGGTGGTAATCGTTCTGGCAGGAGTTTGGATATGGTAACTAACGTCACGAACCTGTCGCGTTCGGGCCTCTATGACTGGATGGCGCAACGTGTGTCTGCGGTCGTTCTCGCGGCTTACTTCATCTTTCTGATCGGATACGTCGTGGCCCACCCTGGCCTCGAGTATGCCCAGTGGCATGAACTGTTCGCCCACAACGGAATGCGTATTTTCAGCCTCCTGGCCCTTGTTGCTCTCGGCGCTCACGCCTGGGTCGGCATGTGGACCATCGCGACTGACTACCTGACGCCAATGGCGTTCGGCAAGTCCGCGACGGCTATACGTTTCCTTTTCCAGGCAGTATGCGGCGTTGCGATGTTCGCTTACTTCGTCTGGGGTGTGCAGATTCTCTGGGGTATCTGAGTCATGGCTAACATTCCAACGATTTCTTTCGACGCCATCATTATTGGTGGTGGCGGTGCCGGCATGCGCGCGGCGCTGCAACTGGCACAGGGCGGTCACAAGACTGCCGTGATCACCAAGGTTTTCCCGACCCGTTCGCACACTGTATCCGCTCAGGGCGGTATCACTTGCGCAATCGCGTCCGCTGACCCGAATGATGACTGGCGCTGGCACATGTACGATACCGTCAAGGGTTCCGACTACATCGGTGACCAGGACGCTATCGAATACATGTGCCAGGAAGGCCCTGCTGCCGTTTACGAGCTGGACCACATGGGCATGCCGTTTTCGCGTACCGAACAAGGCCGCATCTATCAGCGTCCGTTCGGTGGCCAGTCCAAGGACTACGGCAAGGGCGGTCAGGCTGCACGTACTTGCGCGGCTTCCGACCGTACCGGTCACGCGCTGCTGCACACCCTTTATCAGGGCAACCTGAAAGCCGGCACCACGTTCCTGAACGAGTACTACGCTGTCGATCTGGTGAAAAACCAGGAAGGCGACTTCGTCGGTGTGATCGCGATCTGCATCGAAACCGGCGAAACCACCTACATTCGCGCTAAAGCCACTGTATTGGCTACCGGCGGTGCAGGTCGTATCTACGCTTCCACCACCAACGCCCTGATCAACACCGGTGACGGCGTCGGCATGGCTCTGCGTGCTGGCGTGCCGGTACAAGACATCGAAATGTGGCAGTTCCACCCGACCGGCATCGCCGGCGCCGGTGTACTGGTTACCGAAGGTTGCCGTGGTGAAGGTGGTTACCTGATCAACAAGCACGGCGAGCGTTTCATGGAGCGTTATGCTCCGAACGCCAAAGACCTTGCCGGTCGTGACGTGGTTGCTCGCTCGATGGTTAAAGAAATCATCGCCGGCAACGGTTGCGGTCCGAATGGCGACCACGTACTGCTCAAACTCGACCATCTGGGCGAGGAAGTGCTGCACAGCCGTCTGCCAGGCATCTGCGAGCTGTCGAAGACTTTCGCACACGTTGACCCGGTTGTTGCTCCGGTTCCGGTTGTTCCGACTTGCCACTATATGATGGGCGGCGTTGCCACCAACATTCATGGTCAGGCGATCACCCAGGACGCTGAAGGCGTCGACAAGATCATCCCTGGTCTGTTCGCTGTGGGCGAAGTGGCTTGCGTATCGGTTCACGGTGCCAACCGTCTGGGCGGCAACTCGCTGCTCGACCTGGTGGTATTCGGCCGCGCTGCCGGCCTGCACCTGGAAAAGGCGCTGACCGACGGCATCGAATACGACGACGCTACCGAAGCCGACATCGAAGCTGCCCTGTCGCGTCTGAACGCGCTGAACAGCCGTACCGACGGTGAAGATGTGGCAACCCTGCGTCGCGAGCTGCAGAACTGCATGCAGAACTACTTCGGTGTATTCCGTACTGGCGAATACATGCAGAAAGGTATCGCTCAGCTTGCTGACCTGCGTACCCGTATCGCCAACGTGAAAATCAACGATAAGTCGCAGGCGTTCAACACTGCCCGTATCGAAGCGCTGGAACTGCAAAACCTGCTGGAAGTGGCTGAAGCTACCGCCATCGCGGCTGAAGTACGCAAGGAGTCGCGCGGTGCTCACGCCCGTGAAGACTTCGAAGACCGTGACGACGAAAACTGGCTGTGCCACACCCTGTACTTCCCGGGTGACAAGCGCGTCACCAAGCGTGCCGTGAACTTCTCGCCGAAGACTGTTCCGACTTTTGAACCTAAGATTCGGACTTATTAAGGGTGGCCGCCATGTTGCAAGTCAGCGTTTATCGTTACAACCCTGATCAGGACGCCGCGCCGTTCATGCAGGAATTCCAGATCGATACCGGTGGTAAAGATCTGATGGTGCTGGACGTACTGGCCCTGATCAAAGAACAGGACGAAGGTTTCTCCTATCGTCGCTCTTGCCGTGAGGGCGTTTGTGGTTCCGACGGCATGAACATCAACGGCAAGAACGGCCTGGCGTGCATCACGCCGCTGTCTGCCGTTGTAAAAGGTAACAAGTTGGTTGTTCGTCCACTGCCAGGTTTGCCGGTTATCCGTGACCTGGTTGTCGATATGAGCATCTTCTACAAGCAATACGAGAAGGTGAAGCCTTACCTGCAGAACGACACGCCGGCTCCGGCCATCGAGCGTCTGCAGTCGCCAGAAGAGCGCGAAAAGCTCGACGGTCTGTACGAGTGCATCCTGTGCGCTTGCTGCTCGACCTCTTGCCCGTCCTTCTGGTGGAACCCGGACAAATTCCTGGGTCCAGCTGCACTGCTGCAAGCTTATCGCTTCCTGGCAGACAGCCGTGACACCAAGACCAACGAGCGTCTGGCTTCACTCGATGACCCGTTCAGCGTCTTCCGCTGCCGGGGCATCATGAACTGCGTCAACGTATGTCCGAAAGGCCTGAACCCGACTAAGGCCATCGGTCACATCCGTAACATGCTGCTTTCGAGCGGCGTGTGATTCAGCTGCTGTAACCGCTGCACCGTAGAGGCTGTGGCGCGGGCTTCAACCCGCGTCATGGCTATAACCAGAGCAGTAGCCATAAGCTGCGGCTCTTATTTTGAAGAAATGAGACAAGCAGGGGCATCCGGGCTGGTACCCGGACTATCAGTGTGATCCTAAGTGGCTTGTTTTAGTCGCTGCATTCGGACTTCTGCAAGTTTGCTCGGTGTCGACATCGATGGTGTTCCCCTAACCGAGGGTGACCAAGCATGCAAGAAAGCGTGATGCAGCGCATGTGGAACAGCGCCTACCTTTCAGGTGGAAACGCTGCCTATGTGGAAGAGCTTTATGAGCTCTACCTGCACGACCCTAACGCTGTGCCAGAAGAGTGGCGCACCTACTTTCAGAAGTTGCCTGCCGACGGCAACTCTGCCACTGATGTTTCGCACTCGACAATTCGCGATCATTTCGTGCTGCTGGCAAAGAACCAGCGCCGCGCTCAACCGGTTTCCGCCGGCAGCGTGAGCAGTGAGCACGAGAAGAAGCAAGTTGAAGTGCTGCGATTGATCCAGGCCTACCGTATGCGTGGCCACCAGGCAGCCCAGCTTGACCCGCTGGGGCTGTGGCAGCGTCCTGCACCTGCAGACCTGTCGATCAATCATTACGGCTTGACCAATGCCGATCTTGATACGACCTTCCGTGCCGGCGACCTGTTCATCGGCAAAGAGGAAGCGAGCCTACGCGAAATTCACGAAGCGTTGCAGCAGACATATTGCCGCACCATCGGCGCTGAATTTACGCACATCACCGATTCCGAGCAGCGCCAGTGGTTCCAGCAGCGTCTGGAAAGCGTGCGCGGTCGTCCGACGTACTCCGCCGACATCAAGAGCCACCTGCTTGAGCGCGTGACTGCCGGTGAAGGCCTGGAAAAATACCTGGGCACCAAATACCCGGGCACCAAGCGTTTCGGTCTGGAAGGCGGCGAAAGCCTGATTCCGATGCTCGACGAACTGATCCAGCGTTCCGGTTCCTACGGCACCAAGGAAGTTGTCATCGGCATGGCCCACCGTGGTCGTCTGAACGTGCTGGTCAATACCTTCGGCAAGAACCCGCGCGAGCTGTTCGACGAGTTCGAAGGCAAGAAGAAGGTCGAGCTGGGTTCCGGTGACGTTAAGTATCACCAGGGCTTCTCGTCCAATGTGATGACCGCCGGCGGTGAAGTTCACCTGGCCATGGCGTTCAACCCGTCCCACCTGGAAATCGTTTCCCCTGTGGTAGAAGGTTCGGTTCGCGCCCGTCAGGATCGTCGTAACGACCCGACCGGTGAGAAGGTTCTGCCGATCTCCATCCACGGTGACGCTGCATTCGCAGGTCAGGGCGTGGTCATGGAAACCTTCCAGATGTCGCAGACCCGCGGTTTCAAGACCGGCGGTACCGTGCACATCGTGATCAACAACCAGGTTGGTTTCACCATCAGCAACCCGCTGGACTCGCGTTCCACCGAGTACGCCACCGACGTTGCCAAGATGATCCAGGCGCCGATCCTCCATGTGAATGGTGATGATCCGGAAGCCGTGTTGTTCGTGACCCAGCTGGCCATCGACTACCGCATGCAGTTCAAGCGTGACGTGGTCATCGATCTGGTCTGCTACCGTCGTCGCGGCCACAACGAGGCCGACGAGCCAAGCGGCACCCAGCCTCTGATGTATCAGCAGATCACCAAGCAGCGCACCACTCGTGAGCTGTACGCTGATCGTCTGACCCAGGGCGGTGTACTCGACGCAGAGCGTGTTCAGGCGAAAGTCGACGAATACCGCAACGCGCTGGACAACGGTCTGCACGTAGTGAAATCGCTGGTCAAAGAGCCGAACAAAGAGTTGTTCGTGGACTGGCGTCCGTATCTGGGCCACGCCTGGACTGCGCGTCACGACACCCGCTTTGATCTGAAGACCCTGCAAGAACTGTCCGCCAAGCTGCTGGAAATTCCAGAAGGCTTCGTGGTTCAGCGTCAGGTTTCGAAGATCTACGAAGACCGTCAGAAGATGCAAGCCGGCGGCCTGCCGATCAACTGGGGTTACGCCGAAACCATGGCGTACGCGACCCTGGCGTTCGAAGGTCACCCGATCCGCATGACCGGTCAGGACATCGGCCGCGGTACGTTCTCGCACCGTCACGCTGTGCTGCACAACCAGAAAGACGCGGGCACCTACATTCCGCTGCAGCACCTGTACGACGGTCAGCCACGCTTTGACCTGTACGACTCGTTCCTGTCGGAAGAAGCGGTACTGGCGTTCGAATACGGTTACTCGACCACCACGCCGGATGCGCTGGTGATCTGGGAAGCCCAGTTCGGCGACTTCGCCAACGGTGCACAGGTTGTAATCGACCAGTTCATCACCAGCGGCGAGCACAAGTGGGGCCGTCTCTGCGGTCTGACCATGTTGCTGCCACACGGTTACGAAGGTCAGGGCCCTGAGCACAGCTCGGCACGTCTTGAGCGTTACCTGCAACTGTGCGCCGAGCACAACATTCAGGTAGCGGTACCGACCACGCCAGCACAGATCTACCACTTGCTGCGTCGTCAGGTGATTCGTCCGCTGCGCAAGCCGCTGATCGTGCTGACTCCAAAGTCGCTGCTGCGCCACAAACTGGCCATCTCGACCCTGGAAGATCTGGCCGAAGGTTCGTTCCAGACCGTGATCCCGGAAATCGATACCCTGGACCCGAAAAAGGTCGAGCGTGTTGTTCTGTGTAGCGGCAAGGTCTACTACGACCTGCTGGAAAAACGCCGTGCCGAAGGCCGTGAAGATATCGCCATCGTGCGTATCGAGCAGCTGTACCCATTCCCTGAGGACGACTTGAAAGAAGTCCTGGCTCCATACACCAACGTCAAAAATGCCGTTTGGTGTCAGGAAGAGCCGATGAACCAGGGCGCCTGGTACTGCAGCCAGCACCACTTGCGTCGCAGCATCGGGAACCTCGACAAGTCTCTCGTACTTGAGTACGCGGGCCGTGAGGCTTCTGCTGCCCCAGCTTGTGGTTACGCATCGATGCACGCCGAGCAACAGGAAAAACTCCTGCAAGCCGCGTTTACCATTTAATGCCTTCGCGCACCTGAAACCGAATTTAAGGAACCACAGATAATGGCTATCGAGATCAAAGCCCCCACTTTCCCGGAATCGGTTGCCGATGGCACCGTTGCCACCTGGCACAAGCAACCGGGCGACGCCGTCAAGCGTGACGACCTGATCGTCGACATCGAAACCGACAAAGTCGTACTGGAAGTGCTGGCCACCGCCGACGGAGTGCTGGGCGCAATCGTCAAGAACGAAGGCGACACCGTTCTGTCCGACGAAGTGCTGGGCTCCATCGAAGCTGGCGGCGCTGCTGCCGCTGCTCCAGCCGCCGCTGCTGCTCCGGCCGCTGCTGCCGCTGCACCGGCTGCTGCCGAAGGCGAAGATGATCCTGTTGCTGCACCGGCTGCGCGCAAGCTGGCTGAAGAAAACGGCATCAACATCGCTTCCGTTGCCGGCACCGGCAAGGGCGGTCGTGTGACCAAGGAAGACGTGGTTGCAGCGGTTGCTGCCAAGAAAGCCGCTCCGGCTGCCGCGCCTGCCAAGGCTGCTGCTCCATCGGCTGCCGCTCCTGTGTTCGCCGCTGGCGACCGCATCGAGAAGCGCGTACCGATGACCCGCGTGCGTGCCACCGTGGCCAAGCGTCTGGTTGAAGCTCAGTCGAACATGGCGATGCTGACCACTTTCAACGAAGTCGACATGACTGAAGTCATGGCCCTGCGTTCGAAGTACAAGGACCTGTTCGAGAAGTCCCACAACGGCGTACGCCTGGGCTTCATGTCGTTCTTCGTCAAGGCTGCTACCGAAGCGCTGAAACGCTTCCCGGCTGTCAACGCGTCGATCGACGGCGGCGACATCGTTTACCACGGCTACGCGGACATCGGCGTTGCCGTTTCCAGCGACCGTGGCCTGGTTGTTCCGGTTCTGCGTAACGCCGAGCTGATGAGCCTGGCTGAAATCGAAGGCGGCATCGCCACTTTCGGCAAGAAAGCCCGTGACGGCAAATTGTCGATGGACGAGATGACCGGTGGTACCTTCACCATCACCAACGGTGGTACCTTCGGTTCGATGATGTCGACCCCGATCGTCAACCCGCCGCAGGCAGCGATTCTGGGCATGCACAACATCATCCAGCGTCCTATGGCCATCAACGGTCAGGTCGTTATCCGTCCGATGATGTACCTGGCACTGTCCTACGATCACCGTCTGATCGATGGCAAAGAAGCTGTGACCTTCCTGGTGACCATCAAGAACCTGCTGGAAGATCCGGCTCGTCTGTTGCTGGATATTTGATAGAAGCAGCTGCAAGTCTCAAGCTGCAAGCTGCGAGTAACCGCAGTTTGGCTTGAGGCTTGCGGCTTCACGCTTGCTGCAAAAAAGAGGATTTTTGAATGTCGCAGAAATTTGACGTAGTAGTGATCGGTGCTGGCCCTGGTGGCTACGTGGCTGCCATCAAGGCGGCGCAGCTGGGTCTGACCACTGCCTGCATCGAGAAGTACACCGACGCAGAAGGCAAGCAAGCCTTGGGCGGCACCTGCCTGAACGTGGGCTGCATTCCTTCCAAGGCGCTGCTCGACAGCTCCTGGAAATACAAGGAAGCGAAAGAAAGCTTCAACGTTCACGGTATCTCGACTGGCGAAGTCAAAATGGACGTCGCTGCGATGGTTGGCCGCAAGGCTGGCATCGTCAAGAACCTGACCGGCGGCGTTGCCACTCTGTTCAAGGCCAACGGCGTTACTTCGATCCAGGGCCACGGCAAACTGCTGGCTGGCAAGAAAGTCGAAGTCACCAAGCCAGACGGCTCGGTTGAAGTCATCGAAGCTGAAAACGTCATCCTGGCTCCAGGCTCGCGTCCGATCGACATTCCACCGGCTCCGGTTGATCAGAAAGTCATCGTTGATTCGACTGGCGCTCTGGAATTCCAGACCGTACCTAAGCGTCTGGGCGTGATCGGCGCTGGCGTGATCGGCCTGGAACTGGGTTCGGTGTGGTCGCGTCTGGGTTCTGAAGTGGTTGTCCTGGAAGCTCTGGATACCTTCCTGATGGCAGCGGACACCGCTGTTTCCAAGGAAGCGCTGAAAACCCTGACCAAACAAGGTCTGGACATCAAACTGGGCGCTCGCGTGACCGGCTCGAAAGTCAACGGCGACGAAGTCGTTGTGAACTACACCGATGCCAATGGCGAACAGACCATCACTTTCGACAAGCTGATCGTAGCCGTTGGTCGCCGTCCGGTGACCACTGATCTGCTGGCTTCCGACAGCGGCGTGACCCTCGACGAGCGCGGTTTCGTGCACGTTGACGATCACTGCGCGACCACCGTACCGGGCGTTTTCGCCATCGGTGACGTGGTTCGCGGCATGATGCTGGCTCACAAGGCATCGGAAGAAGGCATCATGGTTGTCGAGCGCATCAAGGGCCACAAAGCCCAGATGAACTATGACCTGATCCCTTCGGTTATTTATACTCACCCGGAAATCGCGTGGGTTGGCAAAACCGAGCAGGCCTTGAAAGCTGAAGGCGTTGAAGTTAACGTCGGCACCTTCCCGTTCGCCGCTTCCGGCCGTGCCATGGCTGCCAACGATACCGGTGGTTTCGTCAAGGTCATCGCTGATGCCAAGACTGACCGCGTATTGGGCGTGCACGTGATTGGTCCGAGCGCTGCAGAACTGGTTCAGCAGGGCGCGATCGGTATGGAATTCGGCACCAGCGCTGAAGATCTGGGCATGATGGTTTTCTCCCATCCGACCCTGTCTGAAGCCTTGCACGAAGCTGCTCTGGCTGTGAATGGCGGTGCCATCCACATTGCCAACCGCAAAAAGCGTTAACAGACAATAAGAAACCACGGCGGTAACGGCCCGTCGTGAGCCTTGCGAGCAAGTCTCACCGCGGAATGTCCGCTGGACGCAGTCTTGCGTAGCTCAGCTACGCAAGCAGCAGTCACAGGTGGCGCGGCACTCAAACGAGCGCAGCGCCGAATGCGCAGTACCTAACGAAGACGGTAAAAAGCATGAATCTTCACGAGTATCAGGGTAAGCAGCTGTTCGCTGAATACGGCCTGCCAGTTTCCACTGGTTACGCAGTAGACACCCCGGAAGCAGCAGCAGAAGCTTGCGACAAAATCGGCGGCAGCGAGTGGGTTGTCAAAGCCCAGGTCCACGCCGGTGGTCGCGGTAAAGCGGGCGGCGTCAAGCTGGTTCGCAGCAAAGAAGACGCCAAAGCCTTCGCACAGCAATGGCTGGGCAAGCGTCTGGTGACTTACCAGACTGACGCCAATGGCCAGCCAGTCACCAAGATCCTGGTTGAATCGTGCACTGATATCGCTAAAGAGCTGTACCTGGGCGCTGTCGTTGACCGTTCGAGCCGTCGCATCGTGTTCATGGCTTCCACCGAAGGTGGCGTGGACATCGAGAAAATCGCTCACGACACTCCAGAAAAAATTCTCAAGGCCACTATCGATCCACTGGTTGGCGCTCAGCCATTCCAGGGTCGCGAGCTGGCATTCCAGCTGGGTCTGGAAGGCAAACAGGTTGCTCAGTTCGCCAAGATCTTCGTAGGTCTGGCCAAGCTGTTCAAGGATCACGACCTGGCTCTGCTGGAAGTGAACCCGCTGGTGATCAAGGCTGACGGCGATCTGCACTGCCTGGACGCCAAGATCAACATCGACGCCAACGCCATGTACCGTCAGCCTAAGCTGAAAACTTTCCACGATCCGTCGCAAGACGATCCGCGCGAAGCGCACGCTGCCAAGTTCGAACTGAACTACGTAGCACTGGAAGGCAACATCGGCTGCATGGTCAACGGTGCTGGCCTGGCCATGGGTACCATGGACATCGTCAACCTGCATGGCGGCAAGCCAGCCAACTTCCTCGACGTAGGTGGTGGCGCTACCAAAGAACGCGTAACTGAAGCGTTCAAGATCATTCTGTCCGACACCAACGTCGCTGCAGTACTGGTCAACATCTTCGGCGGCATCGTTCGCTGCGACATGATTGCCGAAGGCATCATTGGCGCTGTGAAAGAAGTCGGCGTGAAAATCCCGGTTGTTGTTCGCCTTGAAGGCAACAACGCTGAGCTGGGCGCTAAAGTACTGGCAGAAAGCGGTTTGAACATCATCGCTGCTACCAGCCTGACCGACGCTGCTCAACAAGTTGTCAAAGCTGCGGAGGGCAAATAATGAGCGTCCTGATCAATAAAGACACCAAAGTTATCTGCCAGGGTATTACCGGTTCGCAAGGTAGTTTCCACACCCAGCAAGCCATCGAATACGGCACCAAAATGGTTGGTGGCGTTACTCCTGGCAAAGGCGGCACCGAGCACCTGGGTCTGCCAGTGTTCAACACCGTTAAAGACGCAGTAGAAGCCACTGGCGCTACCGCCTCCGTGATCTACGTTCCGGCTCCTTTCTGCAAAGATTCGATCCTGGAAGCGGCATTCGGCGGCATCAAGCTGATCGTCTGCATCACCGAAGGCATTCCTACCCTGGACATGCTGGACGCTAAAGTTAAGTGCGACGAGCTGGGCGTAGTCCTGATCGGCCCTAACTGCCCAGGCGTTATCACTCCGGGCGAGTGCAAGATCGGCATCATGCCAGGTCACATTCACTTGCCAGGCAAGGTCGGTATCGTTTCGCGTTCCGGCACCCTGACCTACGAAGCTGTGAAGCAGACTACTGACGCCGGTTTCGGTCAGTCGACTTGCGTCGGCATCGGTGGTGACCCGATTCCGGGTTCGAACTTCATCGACATCCTGAAGCTGTTCCAGGAAGACCCGAAGACCGAAGCGATCGTCATGATCGGTGAGATCGGCGGTTCGGCTGAAGAAGAAGCGGCTGCCTACATCAAGGCACACGTGACCAAGCCAGTTGTTTCCTACATTGCTGGTGTGACTGCTCCTCCGGGCAAGCGCATGGGCCATGCTGGCGCAATCATCTCTGGCGGCAAAGGCACTGCAGACGAGAAATTCGCTGCGCTGCAAGACGCAGGCGTTAAAACCGTGCGTTCGCTGGCAGACATCGGCAAGGCCCTGGCCGAGCTGACCGGTTGGGCTGTCAAGTAAGCCTCGCGCTTAGCTGACGCTTCACCAAACAAAGGCCACCTTCGGGTGGCCTTTGTCGTTTCTGCAGATCAGAAGATCAAAGATCGCAGCCTTCGGCAGCTCCTACAGAGGAACGCAATCTCCTGTAGGAGCTGCCGAAGGCTCGGGCCGCGATCGGACGATCTTTTGATCTTTGCCGTACCAACGAAAAATAAATACGTAAACGCGACACGGAAACGTCGCGTATCGGATAGTTCGCCCTCTAACAGTGCGTTTACACGGCAAATTCGTTAGGCTAGCAGCCATTTTTGCGTCTGCCGCCCACAAGGCATGCAACGCGCTTTAAGGGTCAGTCCCATACGGATCGACAGCATTTCCCTAATTACACAGGGCAATCCCCCTCTAAATTCCGATTCAGTAGTGTGGTATTACCTTAATGAAAGTTTTGAAAGGTCAGGACATCCTGGCACTTGGCTTTATGACATTTGCCCTGTTCGTCGGGGCTGGCAACATCATTTTCCCGCCGATCGTGGGTTTGCAGGCCGGACCTCACGTCTGGATGGCCGCGCTGGGCTTCCTGATCACCGCGGTGGGTTTGCCGGTGATCACTGTCGTTGCACTGGCCAAGGTCGGTGGGGCGATGGATGCGCTGAGCAGCCCGATCGGCAAGATTGCCGGCGGCATTCTGGCGGCTGCCTGCTACCTGGCAGTCGGCCCGTTGTTCGCCACGCCGCGTACCGCGACCGTATCCTTTGAAGTAGGCTTGGCGCCGCTGACCGGCGAAAGCCCGTTGGCACTGTTCCTTTACAGTTCGGTGTACTTCCTGCTGGTGTTCTTCATCTCGCTCTACCCTGGGCGTTTGCTGGACACCGTTGGCCGCTTCCTTGCGCCATTGAAGATCATCGCGCTGGCAGTCCTCGGCATTGCTGCATTTGCCCTGCCGGCAGGTGACATCGGCCACGGCACGCCGGAATACGTCGCGGCACCGTTCTCCCAAGGCTTTATCAATGGTTACCTGACCATGGATACCCTCGGGGCACTGGTGTTCGGCATTGTCATCGTTAACGCGATCCGCTCCCGTGGCGTCGAGTCGCCGGCGTTGATCACCCGTTACGCGATCATCGCTGGCCTGATCGCCGGCGTCGGTTTGGCGCTGGTGTATATCAGCCTGTTCCGTCTCGGTTCCGGTAGCCATGAAGTGGCGGTTGGCGCGACCAATGGCGCGGCAGTATTGCACGCGTATGTGCAACACACCTTCGGTTCGCTGGGCAGCGGTTTCCTCGCGGTGCTGATCTCGCTGGCGTGTCTGGTGACAGCGGTCGGCCTGACCTGTGCTTGCGCCGAATACTTCAGCCGCGTGCTGCCACTGTCCTACAAGACCCTGGTGATCATTCTGGCGGCGTTCTCGCTGCTGGTGTCCAACCTGGGCCTGACCAAGCTGATTGCGTTCTCGATTCCGGTGCTGACCGCAATCTATCCGCCGTGCATCGTGCTGGTGGCGCTGAGCTTCTGCAAAGACTTCTGGCATGAGCACGGCCGCATTCTCGGTCCGGTGATGCTGGTGTCGTTCATCTTCGGCACCATCGACGCGCTGAAAGGCGCTGGTCTGGCCGGCTGGATGCCATCGCAGTTGTCCCACCTGCCGCTGAGCGAGCAGGGCCTGGCATGGCTGGTGCCGTGCGTGATGACCCTGGTGGTCGCGGTGGTTTGCGATCGCCTGCTGGGCAAGCGCAGCGAAGCCGTTGCCTGACGTTGTCTGACCCGTCATAAGCGGGTCTTCAACGCTTAAACAGAAATGCCCCGTATCAATCGATACGGGGCATTTTTTATGCGCGTCAGGCAGTGTCTTTTTCCCTGAGCTAACGTCGAAGGGTTGCCGAAATCTCAATGTGGGAGCGAGCAGGCTCGCTCCCACAAGTAATCAGTGCGTGTACACACCTCACAAGGAATTGCATGTCGTTCATCCAAGCCAACCTGATCCACCTGCTCGCCGCCGTCTGGTTCGTCATCTGCTGGGGCGGTTATACCCGTTATGCCTCTTGGAAGGGCCGCGATACAGCATGTCTTGCGAGTGTGCTGCACCTGTACCGCGAAGACTGGATGCGCCGCATGCTGCTGCGTGACAACCGCATCGCCGACGCCAGTGTGATCGGTAACCTTGAGCGCAACGCCTCGTTCTTCGCTTCCAGCACATTGATCATCCTCGCCGGCATTCTCACCGTGCTTGGCGCATCTGAGCGGGCAGTGTCGTTGCTGGCAGATATTCCGATGGTGCAACAGGCGTCGCAGGGCATGTCGGAAATCAAGTTGCTGTGTCTGGCGATGGTGTTCGTCTACGCGTTCTTTACCTTCAGTTGGTGCATGCGTCAGTACAACTTCGCGGCCGTGTTGGTCGGCTCGGCGCCAATGATCGGTGAGCGACATGTCTCCGAACAGGAGCGCAAGGCTTTCGCTGCGCGGGCGGCGCGGGTGATTTCGATGGCGGCCAACCAGTTCAACTTCGGGCTGCGCTCTTACTACTTCGGCATGACCATGCTGGCCTGGTTTGTCAGCCCGTGGTTGTTCATGCTCATGAGCGCCGGGGTGGTATTGGTCTTGTATCGCCGCGAGTTTCATTCCGACGTTCTCGATGTAATGGTCTATACCCCTACAGAGGCGCCCATCCCCGAGGCGAACAAAGAGGCTGCTTGATGAGTATTCCGTTCTGGTGTGTGTTTATCAGTGCACTGATGATCTATATCGCGCGTATGCCGGTGGGCAAAGCGATGAAAGAACAGGGGGGGTACAACAATCACCTGCCGCGCCAGCAACAGGCGCAGCTGACCGGTTACGGTGCGAGGGCGCTGGCGGCTCACCAGAACAGTATCGAAGCTTTCATCCTGTTCGCAGTCGGTGTGTTGATGGCGCACACCACGCAAACGGCAGGCTGGCTGATCGATACATTGGCGATCATCTTCGTGATCGCGCGGATCCTCTACTTGTGGTTCTATCTGGCCGATCTGCCCAAGCTGCGCAGTCTGGTGTGGCTAGTTGGTTTAGTCTGTTCGCTGTTGTTGATGATTAGTCCGACTTTTAGAACTGTCTTGCTCTAAGGCGAGCCTGGCGCTAAATGACAGGCAAAAGAAAACCCGCGCTTGGCGGGTTTTCTTTTTTCTGCAGCAAAAAGCGGATTATTGCTTCTTGGCAGCTTCTTCTTGCGCGGCGGCGTTCGATTCAGCCTGAGCTTTGGCAGCTTCGGCGTTTTCTTTCGCAGCGTCGTTCACTTTATCCTGAGCTTTGTTCATGTCTTGCTGAGCTTGTTCAGCATGTTGGTTGGCATCTTGAGCTTTGTCCTCGGATTTTTTATCGCAGGCAGCGAGACCGAGGGAAGCGGTCAACATCAAGGCAATAGCTAAAGTCTTACGCATGGGGTGTTTCTCCTTATGGAAAATAACTACTGGCCTTAAGAGCTTGGCGCTACAGGTTAAGTTCCTCATTTGTGTCAGATATATAAGTTTGTTTTGCTACGGAACTTTTGGTCTGTTCGCTACTACTGGCCAATGGCTTTAACGAGAGTAATTATCATATGGCTGAAAACCCCGTTTTTGAGCGCGCGACGAGATTTCTTTCAGCGTTAAGACACTGTCAGGTACTTGGTTTGCGAGTACATGAAGCCTCCAGCGAAGGGCTCACGGTGATCCTGCCTTATAGTCCGCAAATCGTCGGTAATCCGCAGACCGGGGTTATTCATGGTGGTGCAATTACCTCGTTAATGGACACCGCTTGCGGGATGTCGACGCTCTGTGTGTTGCCGGAATTCGAAGTCTGCCCGACCCTCGATTTGCGCATTGACTATATGCACGCCGCCGAACCGAACAAAGACGTCTATGGCTTCGCCCAGTGCTACCGGGTAACCACCGATGTGATCTTCGCTCGTGGTTTCGCCTATCAGGACGATCCCGGACAACCCATCGCCCACGTCGTCGGTACGTTCATGCGCATGGGCAAGGGCCTTAAAGGCACCAAAGGCTTCGGCGGCGCGATCAAGGGAGCAGGGCAATGAGCGATGATCTGAAACAGCAGTTGCAGCAGGCTCACGCTGAGGGCGACTACGCGCCGCTGTTGCAGTTGATTCCCTACGCCGGGCTGATCGGCATCGAATGCTCACGAGTCGGCGATGAATTGCTGTTCAAGCTGCCAGCGAACAAAGACAACATTGGTAACCCTTTATTGCCGGCAATTCATGGCGGGGTGATCGCCGGATTCATGGAGCTGGCGGCGGCACTTCATTTGCTGATCTTTACCGAAACGCCGGGCGTGCCGAAGATCATTGATTTCTCCCTCGATTACCTGCGCGCCGGGCAGTTCCGCGATACCTGGGCCAAGTGTCAGGTCTGCCGCCACGGCCGGCGCGTGGCTAACGTCGCCATTACTGCTTGGCAAAGCACCGAAAGCGAACCGATTGCCACCGCCCGCGCGCACTTCAAAATCGATGAGCCCTTGAAATCCTGAACAGCGCCCCAAACTCACAAGACAACCCGCCGCCGACCATTTCGGGTCGCGGCCACTGCCATCTGATTGGAGTTTGATGACCATGAGTGTGGAAACTCAAAAGGAAACCCTGGGCTTCCAGACCGAGGTAAAGCAACTGCTGCACCTCATGATCCATTCGCTGTATTCCAACAAGGAAATTTTCCTTCGCGAATTGATCTCGAACGCCTCTGACGCTGTCGACAAGCTGCGCTTCGAAGCCCTGGCCAAGCCAGAGTTGCTCGAAGGTGGCGCTGACCTGAAAATCCGTGTGAGCTTCGACAAGGACGCCAAAACCGTCACTCTCGAAGACAACGGTATCGGCATGAACCGTGATGATGTGATCACCCACCTGGGGACCATCGCCAAATCCGGTACCGCTGATTTCATGAAGAATCTCTCGGGCGATCAAAAGAAAGATTCCCACCTGATCGGCCAGTTCGGTGTGGGCTTCTACTCTGCCTTCATCGTTGCCGACCAGGTTGACGTATACAGCCGTCGCGCCGGCACCCCGGCCAGCGAAGGCGTGCACTGGTCGTCGAAAGGCGAGGGCGAGTTCGAAGTCGCCACCATCGAAAAACCAGAGCGTGGCACGCGCATCGTTCTGCACCTCAAAGCTGCAGAAGACGAGTTTGCTGATGGCTGGCGTCTGCGCAACATCATCAAGAAGTACTCCGACCACATCGCTTTGCCGATCGAGCTGCCGAAAGAAGCGGCTGCTGCCGAAGGCGAAGACACTCCGGCCGTTGAGTGGGAAACCGTCAACCGCGCCAGCGCCCTGTGGACCCGTCCGCGCACTGAAGTGAAGGACGAGGAATACCAGGAGTTCTACAAGCACATCGCTCACGACTTTGAAAACCCGCTGGCCTGGAGCCACAACAAAGTCGAAGGCAAGCTTGAATACAGCTCGCTGCTGTACGTGCCGGCCCGCGCACCGTTCGACTTGTACCAGCGTGAAGCGCCGAAAGGCCTGAAGCTGTACGTTCAGCGCGTGTTCGTCATGGATCAGGCCGAGTCGTTCCTGCCGCTGTACCTGCGCTTCATCAAAGGTGTGGTCGATTCCAACGACCTGTCGCTGAACGTGTCGCGTGAAATCCTGCAGAAAGACCCGATCATCGATTCGATGAAGACCGCGCTGACCAAGCGCGTGCTCGACATGCTGGAAAAACTGGCGAAGAACGAGCCTGAGCAATACAAGGGCTTCTGGAAGAACTTCGGTCAGGTCATGAAAGAAGGCCCGGCAGAAGACTTCGCCAACAAAGAGAAAATCGCCGGTCTGCTGCGTTTTGCATCGACCAACGGCGACGACGGCGAGCAGATCGTCGGTCTGGCCGACTACCTGGCACGCGCCAAGGAAGGTCAGGACAAGATCTACTACCTGACCGGTGAAACCTACGCGCAGGTCAAGAACAGCCCGCACCTGGAAGTCTTCCGCAAGAAAGGCATCGAAGTGTTGCTGCTGACTGATCGCATCGATGAGTGGCTGATGAGCTACCTCAGCGAGTTTGACGGCAAGACTTTCGTCGACGTGGCACGTGGTGATCTTGATCTGGGCAACCTGGACTCGGAAGAGGACAAGAAAGCCGCAGAAGAAGTCGCCAAGTCCAAAGAAGGTCTGGTTGAGCGTCTGAAAACCGCGCTGGGCGATTCCGTAGCTGAAGTTCGCGTATCGCATCGTCTGACCGATTCGCCTGCCATCCTCGCCATCGGCGAACAGGATCTGGGTCTGCAAATGCGTCAGATCCTCGAAGCCAGCGGGCAGAAAGTGCCGGATTCGAAGCCGATCTTCGAGTTCAACCCGAGCCACCCGCTGATCGAGAAACTCGATGGCGAGCAGAGCGAAGAGCGTTTTGGCGACCTGTCGCACATCCTCTTTGATCAGGCAGCGCTTGCTGCCGGCGATAGCTTGAAAGACCCGGCCGCCTACGTGCGCCGCCTGAACAAGCTGCTGGTTGAACTGTCAGCTTGATCACGTTGTAGAAAAACCCGCTTCGGCGGGTTTTTTCATTCTGGTGTTTAACAAATCAGGAGTCAGAAATGAGCCAAGTCACAGTACGTTCCGTGGTCTATCAGATTGACGGCCAGCCTTATGAAGGTCGTCTGGCGTTCGACGCCGAGCACAAAGGCGCGCGTCCGGGTTTGTTGATGGCGCCGAACTGGATGGGTGTCAGTGCTGGTGCCGAAGAGATCGCTAAATCGGTGGCGGCCAAGGGCTACGTGGTGTTGATCGCTGACGTCTACGGTCAGGCCGTGCGTCCGCAGAATGCTGATCAAGCGGGCGCGGCGATGATGCCGTTGAAGGACGATCGTGCGTTGCTGCGCACGCGGATGCAGGCGGCGTTCGAGCAGTTGCAGAAGCAGGGTGAGGCGGCGGTTGATACGTCGAAACTGGCAGTGTTCGGCTTCTGCTTTGGCGGTTGCTGTGCGCTGGATCTGGCTCGCACGGGGGCGCCGGTGAAGGCGGCGGTGTCGTTCCACGGTACGCTGGATTCGCCGAACCCGGCGGATGCGCAGAACATCAAGGGCTCGGTGCTGGTGTTGCACGGTGCTTCCGACCCGTTGGTGCCGAAGGAGCAGTTGCCGGCGTTTGAAGACGAGATGAACGCGGCGAATGTCGATTGGCAGTTGCTCAGCTATGGCGGTGCGGTGCACTCGTTCACTGATCCGCATGCCAATGTGCCGGGCAAGATGATGTACGACGCGAAGACCGCGAAGCGCGCGTTCAAGTCGATGCATGATTTGCTGGATGAAGTGTTCAAGGGCTGAAGCCTGAAAAGCAAAAGCCCCTCACCCTAACCCTCTCCCGGAGGGAGAGGGGACTGAATGGGGGATGCTTGGGAGTTACGCCGACTTGAAAGGGCTGTGCTGAATCCATAGTCACCAAGACTTTTCAGGTCAGCGTATAACCTGAGACATCTCGGTCGGCTCCCTCTCCCTCTGGGAGAGGGCTGGGGTGAGGGTACTTTTCAGCGCGGTAACTCGATCCGCTCAACTTCTCCCGGCACCGTCGGCCAATCCCCGGCCGCCCATTTGCGCCGCGCTTCATCAATCGCCGCTGGATCACTCGCGACAAAATTCCAGTTGATCCGCCGAGGCCCGTCCAGTGCCGCGCCGCCAAACACCACCGCGTGCACATCGCTTTCGGCAAACAGGCTCATCTCTTCCCCAGCCGGCAACACGACCAGCGCATGCGGCTCAATCGCTTCGCCGTTCAATTGCGCATCCCCACTCAGCACATAAACCGCCCGCTCTTCATGCTCGGTCGGAATCAGCAAAGTGGTTGCGGTTTGCATGTTCACTTCCGCATACAACGTAGGAGAAAGCACCGGCACCGGCGATTCCAGGCAAAAGCCTGACCCGGCAATCATGCGAATCTGCACGCCAAGGTTATCGCTGACCGGCAATGTCGCCGCCGGGTGATGGCTGTAATGCCCGGGACCTTGCTCATGATTCTTGGGCGAGGCCAGCCAGATCTGCAATCCGTGCATGGTGAAGCTCTGGTCCCACAACGGTTCCGGCGTGCGTTCAACGTGCGCAATCGCGCTGCCAGCGGTCATCCAGCTGACATCTCCAGCGCTGACCACCTGATCCGAGCCAAGGCTGTCCTTGTGCTGGATCTGTCCTTCAAACAAATACGTGAGCGTCGACAGACCAATGTGCGGATGCTGTCGGATGTTCATGCCCTTGCCTGTCGGATAAACCGTTTCGAGCATGTGATCAAAAAACACGAAAGGCCCGACGCTGCGGCATTTGGCTGACGGCAACGGGCGCAGAATCGGCTGGCCTTCGACGTCTTCGGCGCGCGGGCGGATGATCAGAGGTTGCGTGTCCATGGTGCATTCCAGGCTGAGCGGGTGATGCCAGAAGCATAACCCGCCGCTGGCATGAGGAGGATTACTGGCTGTCGAAGCCTTGTGGGGCGTGGGTTTCGATCGTCACTTCGCTGGTGGTCATCAGCTTGTGAATCGGGCAGCGATCGGCAACGCGCAGCAATTCCTCGCGCTGGGCATCGGTAAGGACGCCTTTGAGAGTAAGGGTGACGTGCAAGACGTATTTACCTTTCTGCTCTTCGCTATTGTCGCGTTTGACGTCAACACCGACACCGGTCAGCGGGATGTCTTTCTTCTTCGCGTACATCTTCAGGGTCAGTGCTTTGCAGGCGCCGAGGGCTGCATCGAAATAGTCGTGCGGCTCAGGTGCCGAGCCTTCGCCGCCTGCCGATTTCGGCACGTCGGCAAACAATTCGTGGTCATCAATTTGTACGGTGTGACGAAAACCTTCAGCGGAGACGGTATTGACGGTAACGGTCATGGGAACCTCACTGGCAGTAGGAAAAGTCGCTTCGATCAAAAAAGACCTTGCAGTTATAGAGTATTCCCACCGGTACGCGTTCCACTTTCCTGCGGGATGAACCCTTGTCGTCAGGGCAGGGTCTAGGCTATGCCTACTTCCTGGAGATTACTTGTGTCCCTGTATCGTTTGAGTCTTGCCTGTTTGTTGGTATTTGCCGGCAACGTCAGCGCCCGCGAGTACACCTACAGCGATGCGCACCTGCATTACGTGGATTTTTTCCAGGAAAGTGCTGGCATGGCGAAATTGCTGACGGCGATGAAGGGCGGTTCCGTCGAGCATGTGATGATTTCCGGTATTCCGGTTGCTAAGAAGTGGCATGAGGACGAACCCAAGCGCCCGCGCTATTACGCCGGGGATGACGCCGATGCTTACTGGTATAGCGCGACCGACGTGATTGTCGCCGACGCGGTGCAAAAACTGAGCGCCGAGCAGCGCCCGTACTTTCATCCGTTCCTGTCCGGCTTCAATCCCAACGACAAGAACTCCGCCGCACACATCCAGCGCATGCTCGATCTGTATCCGGGGCTGTGGCAGGGCATCGGCGAAGTGTTCACTCGTCATGACGATCTCACGGCGCTGACGTCCGGCGACACGCCGCGCGCCAACAATGAAGCCATGACCAAGATCTATCATCTGGCCGCCGAGAACGATCTGCCGGTGATGCTGCATTCCAACATCACCTCCAAGCGTGAGAAAAATCCTCTGTACCTGAAGGAAGTCGAAGAACCGCTGCGTAATCACCCGCACACGCGATTTATCTGGGCGCACGCCGGCACCAGCGCTGAAATCCATCGGCATCAGACGCAACTGACATTCCTGTTGCCCACGCTGACGCGCATGCTTGAGGCGTATCCCAATCTGTTCATCGACTTGTCATGGAGCATGCTCACGCCGTACCTGCTGGACGAGCAGGGCAAGCCGCGAGCGGAATGGCTGGCGCTGGTCGAGAAATACCCGGAGCGCTTCATGCTGGGTTCAGACGTAGTCGGGCGATTCAACAAACTCGGTGAGGAAATGCACAGGTTCAAGCCATTCCTCGATGCATTGCCCGAGGACGTCGCGAAAAAAGTCGCTCGGGATAACTTCCTGGCGATCTTGCCGCGAACGGTGCTCAAGTCCGGCAAAAGCACGCTGAATCGTTAATGCCAACGGTTCGATGGATCAAGGCCTTTTGATATCGCCTTTTCGTCTTACGCATTTTTCCGCCGGGCCGATACCTTCTAAAGCAACCAGCTGCAGGGTTGATGCAGCGCTTTTGGAAGGAACCAGAGCAATGAGTATCCGTAGTCTCAATATTGCCCCGCGCGCCGGGCTCGGTTTTGGCTTGTTGGCGTTGATGGTATTTGCCCTCGGGGCGTTCGCTTTATTGCAAATGTCGAACATGCGCGCGCAGTCCGACGAGGTTGATAACAACTGGCTGCCGAGCGTGATGGCGGTCGGTGAGATGAGCCAGGACATGCTGCGCCTGCGCGCATTGACCATGCGCCTGCTGCTCAATCGAGATCCGCAGGCCCTCGAACAGAACGTTGCCAAGCTCAATGAATTACGCGGTGTGCTCAGTGAGGCCCAGCAGCGTTATGACGTGCTGATCGTGCTGCCCGAGGAGCGCAAGCTATTTGACCGCTTCAAGGTCGCCGAGCACCAGTACCTGGAGTTTCAGGCGCAGGTCATGCAGTTGTCTGCGCAGAATCGGGTCGAGGAGGCCGCGACCATTCTCAACGGTCAGATGAGTCCCTTGGCCGATGAAATTGCAGTGCTTTTGCGCGAACTGGTCGAACTGAATAAACACAATGCCAATCTCGCCACCGAAGCAGCGCGGCTGGTGTTTACCAGTTCGCGGGTGTGGGTCGGCGTGATGGTCGGTATCACTGCGCTGATCACCATTGGCTTGGCCCTGTTGCTGACGCGCAGCATCGTGCTGCCGCTGGCGCAATCGTTGGGTGTCGCCGAGGTGGTGGCAGGAGGTGATCTGACCGGCGATATCAACATCAGCGGCAAGGACGAACCGGCGCGACTGCTGCACGCGCTCAAGAGCATGCAACACAACCTGCGTGACACGATTCGGCAAATCTCCGAGTCCTCCAGTCAATTGGCCTCGGCCTCGGAAGAGCTGAGTTGCGTCACGGAAGACGCTACGCGCGGTTTGCACCAGCAGAGCCTGGAAATCGAACAGGCGGCCACGGCGGTCAATCAGATGACGGCTGCGGTGGAGGAGGTGGCAAGCAATGCCGTGGCCACGTCCGAGGCCTCTCGTGAATCCGATCGTATTGCCCAGCATGGCCGTCAACAGGTGCATCAAACGGTGTTGTCTATTGAATCGCTCGCCGATGATGTGACAGCCAATGCAAGTCAGGTGGAAGATCTGGCGCAGAAGGTTTACAGCATCAGCAAAGTGCTGGACGTGATTCGTTCGATTGCCGAGCAGACCAATCTGCTCGCTTTGAATGCTGCGATCGAGGCGGCGCGGGCTGGTGATGCCGGACGTGGGTTTGCGGTGGTAGCGGATGAGGTACGGGCCTTGGCGCATCGCACTCAGCAATCGACTCAGGAAATCGAGCAGATGATTGGCGGCATTCAGCAGGGCACCGATTCGGCGGTCAGTTCGATGCAGCAAAGCAATGTGCGCGCGCGTTCGACGCTCGAGTTGGCCAAGGCGGCCGGGACTGCACTTGAAGAGATCGCCTCGGCGTTCACGCTGATCAACGAGCGTAATCTGGTGATCGCCAGTGCTTCAGAGGAGCAGGCGGCTGTGGCACGTGAGGTTGATCGCAATCTGATGAATATCCGTGATCTGGCGATGCAGACCTCGGCGGGGGCCAATCAGACCAGTGCGGCCAGTCAGGAGTTGTCGCGGTTGGCGGTGGATCTGAACAGCATGGTGGCGAAGTTTTCGGTTTGAGTTTCGCCTTCAAAAGCCCCTCACCCTAGCCCTCTCCCAAGGGAGAGGGGACTGACCGTGGGAGATTGGCGAGATACACCGACCTGATCTGGCTTTGGAGAATCCATAATCGACTCGATTTTTCAGGTCGATGCATGGCGAAAGACACCTCGGGCGGCTCCCTCTCCCTCGGGAGAGGGCTGGGGTGAGGGGCGAGCCAGGCACAAGTCTCCAATCCAGCAGGCAAAAAAAGCCCCGCATTTCGCGGGGCTCTTTGTTCTTGCGGCAAATCAGCTGCCTTTAACGGTTTTGCCGTTGACCGTGCCGTCCTGGAGCATGATGTTGTACTCCTTGCCGTCGGTTTCAACCTGTTGCAGGCGAACCAGCAGGTAATCCCAATCCTTGGCGAACCAGAGGACGGTGGTGCGCTTGCTTTGTGTCGGGTCGCGTACGCGCTCGACCTTGATCGCATCGATCTTGCCAGCCTTGGTTTCGACTTTTTCCGAACCCAGCACGCGGAAGTCATAGGTATCGACTTCGCCGTCATCGACCACTTGATAGCTCATGGTCTTTTTGCCAGCAGCCACATCATGTTGCAGCGCCAGTTGATAGGTGGACTTGTCGACCATGCCACGGTTCAGCGGGATCTTCACCGCGTCGCCACGGTCGGTGCCGGTGACCATCTTGCTGTTCCAGTCGAAATCCAGATCAGCCTTTTTCGCCTTGCCCAGGCCACCACGTTCAAAGTGGTAGGACTGCGGCAGCAAAGTGTCCTTGTCCAGGGTCAGGGTGCTTTCTTCTGTCAGGCTGGCGATCATCATCGAAGCCTTGAAGCTGAGCTTCCAGACGCCGCTGGCTTCCTTGACCAGGCTGCGCTCGGCGGTGCCGCTCATGGGCAACTGCTTCCAGTCGGCGGTGTAGCTGGCGGAGAACGGTTGAAGTTCCGCTGCCTGCGCGAAGGGCAGGGCGAGCAGAGCGCAAGCGAAGAGCAGGGCGCGACGCATAATATCTCCTAGTGTCGAATCAAGTGGCCGCTGGCCGCGAGTAACTGGCCATCCAGTAAAGCACCGTGTTCACCAAGTGCCAGCCTGCCTTCGGCAAACCAGCGAACAGCCATCGGGTAGATCAGGTGTTCCTGAACGTGGACTCGCTGCGCAAGAGTCTGCGGCGTGTCGTGCAACTCTACCGGTAATACTGCCTGTACGACCAGTGGTCCGCCATCGAGTTCCTCGGTGACGAAGTGCACGGAGCAGCCGTGCTCAGTATCGCCGGCCTCCAGCGCGCGCTGATGAGTGTGTAACCCTTTGTATTTGGGCAGCAGCGACGGGTGGATGTTGAGCAGGCGACCCTGATAGTGGCGAACGAAGTCAGCGCTGAGAATGCGCATGAAGCCGGCCAGCACCACGAGTTTCGGATTGAATTCGTCGATCAGTTCGATCAGAGCAGCATCGAAGGCCTCGCGACCTTCGAATGCCTTGTGATCCAGCGAGCGGGTAGCGATACCTGCGTCACTGGCGCGTTGCAGGCCGTAGGCGTCGGCGCGATTGGAAATCACTGCAGCGATGCGGGCCGGGCTGTCGCCGGTCCGCGTGCTGTCGATCAGAGCCTGCAAGTTACTGCCGGTGCCGGACAGCAGCACCACGACATCACAGGTTGCGGACATTAATGAGCCTTAAGGTTCTGCAGATCAACCTGAGCAGCGCCTTCGGCAGCGGCAGCGATCTGACCGATGACCCAAGGCTGTTCGCCGGCGTCACGCAGGGTGTTCAGGGCAACTTCTACGTGTTCCTGAGCCACGCAGATGACCATGCCAACGCCGCAATTCAGTACGCGGTGCATCTCTGTTTCGTCAACGTTGCCTTTCTCTTGCAGCCAGTCGAATACGGCCGGGCGAGTCCAGCTAGCCACATCAACCACCGCCTGAGCGCCTTTTGGCAGAACGCGCGGGATGTTGTCGAGCAGGCCACCACCGGTGATGTGGGCCATGGCTTTGACCGCGCCGGTGTCTTTGATCAGCTTGAGCAGCGGCTTCACGTAGATGCGGGTCGGGGCCATCAGCAGGTCGGTCAGCGGTTTGCCGTCGAGCTGGATGTTTTCGATGTCGGCACCGGAGACTTCGATGATCTTGCGGATCAGTGAGTAGCCGTTCGAGTGTGGGCCGGACGATGGCAGGGCGATCAGTGCGTCACCGGTGGCAACTTTCGAGCCGTCGATGATTTCCGCTTTTTCCACGACGCCGACGCAGAAGCCGGCCAGGTCGTAGTCTTCGCCTTCGTACATGCCTGGCATTTCAGCGGTTTCGCCGCCAACCAGCGAGCAACCCGACAGTTCGCAGCCAGCGCCGATGCCGGTAACCACTTGGGTCGCGGTCTCGACATTGAGTTTGCCGGTGGCGTAGTAGTCGAGGAAGAACAGTGGCTCGGCGCCGCACACCACGAGGTCGTTGACGCACATGGCAACCAGGTCGATACCGATGCTGTCGTGCTTGTTCAGGTTCAGCGCCAGACGCAGCTTGGTGCCGACGCCGTCGGTGCCGGAAACCAGAACTGGCTGCTTGTAGCCGGCCGGGATTTCGCAGAGGGCGCCGAAACCGCCCAGGTCGCCCATGACTTCCGGGCGCGCAGTGCGCTTGGCGACGCTCTTGATGCGTTCGACCAATGCTTCACCGGCGTCGATGTCTACACCGGCGTCCTTGTAGCTCAGGGAGGGTTGCTTGCTCATGATCCAGGCCTTTAGGGGAGGGGATTCAGGGGTAACGACCGAGTTCAGCGGGAACTTCGAAATCGACGGGGCGATGGCCTCACGCGAGTTTCGAGGTGCCCGGCTGTTGCCGGTCTGCGAAGGCGCGCGATTTTATCAGGCTTGAGGGGCAGCGGCCATCCTCGCACCGACGGGCAGGGCCATATCAGCGGAAATTTTTTGCAATTGAGCCGTATGAACGTCTGTATAAAGTGTGGCGATTAACCGTCTATCGTTATCACTGTGCAAAATTTTACCGCTGTCGTGTGAATGTTTAGTGCTGGCAGATTGTCACAGCCTTGCTTAACCGGTTCACGCGGCCTGTTCCAGCCGCTCCTGTCGACGGGAATTCTCCATGCGTTTGTGTAAATTGTTGTTTGTGGGTTGTTTGTCTCTGATCAGCCTGGCGAGTCATGCCGAAAACCTCAAAGGTCTTTATCAAGTGCGCGAACCGGTCAATGGCCAGGCGCCGGAAGAACGTGGTCGCGCCACGCAAGCGGCGCTCGATACATTGGTGTTGCGCCTGACCGGCGATCCGAAGGCTGCGCAAAACCCGGGGTTGGCGGCGATTCGCAAGGATCCGCAGCAAATCATCAGTCAGTTCGGTTTCGATGCCGGGCCGCCGGAGGTGCTGAAGGTCGATTTCGATCCGGCGACCACCGAGCAGGCGTTGCGTCGTGCCGGGTTGTCGTTGTGGGGCGCCAGTCGCCCGTCGATCCTGAGTTGGTGGCTGAATGATTCGGCCGAGGGTTCGAGTCTGGTCGGTGATGGTCAGGCCGCTGCCGCGCCGTTGCGTACGGCTGCACAACATCGCGGCTTGCCATTGCGTTTGCCGCTGGCTGATTTGAGTGAGCAGTTGGTTGCCACTGCGCCAGCGCTTGAGGGCACGGATCCGGCGCCACTGCGCGGTGCTTCGGAGCGCTACAACGCTGATGCCTTGCTGGCGGTGCATGCCCGTGAAGAGGGCGGGCAGTGGCAGGCCAAATGGCACTTGTGGCTGGGCGATCAGAAAGAGGCGGGCAGTGTGCAGGGCGCCGATCAGGCTGCTGTCGCTGACGCAGTGATGCTGGCGGTGGCTGAGCGGCTGGCGCCACGTTTTGTGGCCAAGCCCGGCGCTTCGGGGCAGCAGACTCTGGAAGTGCAAGGTATGAATCTGGAGCATTACGCGGCGCTGTTGCGGTTACTCGAACCGTTTGGCGTGCGTCTGCAAAGTGTTGACGGCGATCGCATCGTTTATCGGGTCAATGGCAGCGCCGATCAAATGCGTGCGCAGTTGTCGCTGGCCAAGTTGCAGGAGTTGCCGGCCGAGGCGCCGACTCCGTTGGCTGCGCCACAGCCTGCGGTTGCAGGTGCGGCGCCAGTCGCGGCGCCAGCCCCGACCCCGGCAGCACCGTCGTTGCGGTTTCGCTGGTAAGTCTTTCCTTATATAGAAGCAGGAGTGGTACATGGCCGATACGCGGCGTTGGTTCTGGCTCGGTGGGGTAGTCCTGCTTTGCGCGTTTGTATGGTTGCTGCATCCGATCCTCACGCCGTTCCTGGTGGCGCTGCTGCTGGCTTATCTGTTCGATCCGCTGGTGGATCGACTGGAGCGGCTCGGTTTGTCGCGAACCTGGGGCGTGATCGCGGTGTTTGCTCTGTTCACCTTGATCGTCACCGCACTGATGCTGGTGCTGGTGCCGATGCTCGCCAAGCAGTTGCTACGTCTGTACGAACTGGCGCCGCAAATGCTCGATTGGCTGCAGCACACGGCGGTGCCGTGGGCGCAGTCGAAGCTGGGGTTGTCGGACGGTTTCTGGAAGTTCGATAAGGTCAAGGCCGCGATCAGCGAGCACATGGGGCAGACTACCGACATTGTCGGCGTGGTGCTCAGTCAGGCAACGGCCTCCAGTCTGGCGCTGATCGGCTGGCTGGCCAATCTGGTGCTGATTCCGGTGGTGAGCTTTTACTTGTTGCGCGACTGGGACGTGATGATGGCCAAGATCCGCAGCCTCCTGCCGCGTGATCGGGAAGAGACCATCGTATCGCTGGCCGGTGAATGTCATGAGGTGCTGGGCGCATTTGTTCGCGGTCAGTTGCTGGTGATGGTGGCGTTGGGCGTGATCTACGCAGCGGGCCTGATGATCGTCGGGCTGGAGCTGGGGTTGTTGATCGGCCTGATTGCGGGTCTGGCGGCGATCGTGCCTTATATGGGCTTCGTGATCGGTATTGGCGCGGCGCTGATTGCCGGGTTGTTCCAGTTCGGTGGCGATCTGTATCCGATGGTCGGGATCGTCGCGGTGTTCATGGTTGGTCAGGCGCTGGAAGGCATGGTGCTGACGCCTTTATTGGTGGGCGATCGTATCGGTCTGCATCCGGTGGCGGTGATTTTCGCGATTCTGGCCGGCGGCGAATTGTTCGGTTTCACCGGCGTGCTGCTGGCATTGCCGGTGGCGGCGGTGATCATGGTGCTGGTGCGCCATGTGCACGACTTGTACAAGGACTCCGACATCTATAGTGGCGTTGACGATCCGCAGTTGTAATGGCACAGGGACGGCCCGGCGAATCGCCGGGTTGGCCCGGGTCCTGCAGGCGTTGGTGCCAAAGAATCTGTCATAAATCCAGTGTGTTATCGCAAACCTTTGATTTTGCTTGGACTCTGTCGCATTGTGCGCTCAGCTTCACGGGTATAAACTTCGCAAACTTTACACAGAGGCCACTAACGGTTCCTTGAGAACTGTTCAGTCAGCATGAAACCGATTCAGCTGCCCCTAGGTGTGCGTCTGCGTGACGACGCCACCTTCATCAACTACTACCCAGGCGCCAATGCCGCTGCACTCGGCTATGTCGAGCGTCTATGCGAAGCCGACGCCGGCTGGACAGAAAGCCTGATCTACCTGTGGGGCAAACACGGCGTAGGGCGTACGCATCTGTTGCAAGCGGCGTGTCTGCGATTCGAGCAGATGGGCGAGCCGGCGGTGTACTTGCCGTTGGCCGAGTTGATGGATCGCGGTGTCGAAATCCTCGACAACCTCGAACAGTACGAACTGGTTTGCCTGGACGACTTGCAGGTGATTGCCGGCAAGGCTGACTGGGAAGAGGCGATGTTTCATCTGTTCAACCGTCTACGCGACAGCGGTCGGCGCTTGCTGATTGCCGCTTCCACCTCTCCGCGTGAGCTGCCGGTCAAACTGGCTGACTTGAAATCGCGCCTGACCCTGGCGCTGATTTTTCAGATGCGGCCGCTCTCCGATGAAGACAAACTGCGTGCTCTGCAATTGCGCGCCTCGCGTCGCGGTCTGCACCTGACCGATGAAGTCGGGCATTTTATTTTGACTCGCGGCACCCGCAGCATGAGTGCGCTGTTTGACTTGCTTGAACAGCTCGATCAGGCCTCATTGCAGGCTCAGCGCAAGCTGACCATTCCCTTCCTGAAAGAAACGCTGGGCTGGTAGCTATCCCTTTGATTCTGCGGCTTTCAGCGTATTTCGGCATATTTCAGGCGCCAGAAAATCCGCTTTCCTGCACGGTGTGCAAGCCGCGTATCGGTTCAAATGGGCTTAAGCGCTTAGATGTAAACGAGAAACCGAGAAGTCACAAAAAGATCGATTGAATTTGCAAATGAGGCTGATAGCGGGCATAGTCTCGCCTTCTTTACAACTATCAGCCACGGTCGTGCCCATGCTAAAGCGCTTCGCACCCCTCGTGCCTCTCGCACTCGTCACCCTGTTGTACGGTTGTGCTGCTCATTCTCCAGTTCAAGAGCAGCCTCAACAGGTTAAAAATTCTGCCACGGCTCAGTCTTCCGTTATTTATCAGGAAGAGCTGGACACCGAAAAAGAACTCAACGAATTCAATGGCAAGAAGCCTTATCAGCTTCCTGTTCTGGCCGACAGCATCCTCGAACGCGGCATGTCCCTGATCGGTACCCGTTACCGTTTCGGCGGTACCTCTGAAGCCGGTTTCGATTGCAGCGGTTTCATCGGCTACCTGTTCCGTGAAGAAGCTGGCATGAACCTGCCACGCTCCACGCGTGAAATGATTAACGTCGATGCTCCACTGGTATCGCGCAGCAACCTTGAGCCGGGCGATCTGCTGTTTTTCGCCACCAACGGTCGTCGCGGTCGTGTCAGTCACGCCGGGATCTACCTCGGTGACAACCAGTTCATCCACTCCAGCAGTCGTCGCAGCGGCGGTGTTCGCATCGACAGCCTGGGTGACAGCTACTGGAGCAAGACCTTCATCGAAGCGAAACGCGCATTGGCCAACGCTCCGACGGTCGTCACCGCTCGCAAGTAATCCCCATTGTCGCTGCGTTCGCGGCGACAATCAGGCTTCCGGCAACGGAGTAGACGTAGACTTTACAAGGTGAAGTTAAAGTCTTACTTGAAGTTTGCCGCGTAGCCGCTAGAATCCTGTATCTATATTGATGGCAAACCGCCTGCGTGCTCACGCAGGCGGTTTTGTTTTCTGTCCATCGGCAGAAAAAGCCGCAGCCAGATCAGGATGTTCTGCTTATGACGATGTCGGCACGCCTCACTTTGATCTTCTTCGCAGCGCTGCTCAGCGCCTGCGCCAGTCGCACGCCGCCACCTGCGCCGGTGGTACGCGCCCCGGTCGTGTTCGGCCCCTCCCAAGCTTTTTCGCC
Source organism: Pseudomonas sp. MC6 (assembly GCF_054790575.1). Taxonomy (NCBI): domain Bacteria; kingdom Pseudomonadati; phylum Pseudomonadota; class Gammaproteobacteria; order Pseudomonadales; family Pseudomonadaceae; genus Pseudomonas; species Pseudomonas sp. MC6. Next base: position 3,174,478 of record NZ_CP186504.1, on the reverse strand, counting down.
TGCTGCTGAGGACGTGCTGTTTCGCGCGCTCGGCTTGGTCGGCACGCCTTATCGCTGGGGCGGCAACACGCCGGATTCGGGGTTTGATTGCAGCGGCCTGATCGGGTTTGTCTACCGTGATGCAGCAGGCATCTCGCTGCCGCGCTCCACGCGCGAGATGATCGTCATGCAGGCGCCGAATGTTGGCAAGGAAGGCTTGCAGACGGGCGACCTGATTTTCTTCGCCACCAATGGCGGCTCGCAGGTCAGTCACGCGGGGATTTATGTCGGCGAAGGGCGGTTTGTGCATGCGCCTGCCACGGGCGGGACGGTCAAGCTCGACAGCCTGTCGAAGGCGTATTGGCAGAAGGCTTATCTGAGTGCCAAGCGGGTGTTGCAGCCGGAGCATCTGGCGCATAACCCGTAGTAAAAATCGCAGCAATCCTAATGTGGGAGCGAGCCTGCTCGCGAAAGCGGTGTATCAGTCAACTCAATGGAGACTGACACTCCGCATTCGCGAGCAGGCTCGCTCCCACAGTTGTTTCAGGTCACATTCAACATCACTTCGTGGCTGAGACTCGCCACACCTTATTGCCAACATCATCCGCCACCAGCAAGCCACCCTGCTGATCAATCACCACGCCTACCGGCCGGCCCAATGCATTCTCGTCCTTGTCGAGGAACCCGGTCAGCACATCCACCGGTGTGCCGCTCGGCTTGCCGCCGGTAAACGGCACGAAAATCACTTTGTAGCCACTGTGCGGTTTGCGGTTCCATGAGCCGTGCTGGCCGATGAACGCGCCTTCCTTGAACTGCGCCGGCAGGGTGTTGCCCTCGGCGAAGCTCAGGCCCAACGAGGCGGTGTGCGGCCCGACCGCGTAATCCGGGGCGATGGCCTTGGCCACCAGGTCCGCGTTTTGCGGCGACACGCGGACATCAACATGCTGACCGTAGTAACTGAACGGCCAGCCATAGAATCCGCCGTCCTTCACTGAAGTGATGTAGTCCGGCACCAGATCACTGCCGATTTCGTCACGCTCGTTGACGGCTGTCCACAACGCGCCACTGCTGGGCTCCCAGGCCAGGCCGTTGGGGTTGCGGATGCCCGAGGCGAAGATGCGGTGATTGCCGGTCGCCCGATCGACTTCCCAGATCGCTGCGCGGCCTTCTTCCTTATCCAGACCATTTTCGCCGACGTTGCTGTTCGAGCCGACCGTGACGTACAGCTTGCTGCCGTCTTTGCTGGCGATGACGTTTTTGGTCCAGTGATGATTCAGCGTGCCGCCGGGCAAATCGACAACCTTGATTGGTTGCGACTTGATTTCGGTCGCGCCGGGTTCGTAGTTGAAGCGCAGCAAGCGATCGGTGTCAGCGACGTAAAGATCGTTGCCGACCAGCGTCATACCGAACGGCGAGTTGAGGTTCTGCAGGAACACCGTGCGCGTCTCAGCCACGCCATCGTGATCGGCGTCACGCAGCAAGGTGATGCGGTTCGGACTCGGCACGCCCGCGCCAGCCTTGCCCATGACCTTTTTCATCACCCAGCCGCGAATGCCACTGCTGTCATCAGGCTTTGGCGGGGCGTTGGTTTCCGCCACCAGCACATCGCCATTGGGCAAGACATAGAGCCAGCGCGGATGATCGAGGCCTTCGGCGAACGCTGCCACCTGAGTGCCAGCCGCCGCAGTCGGTTTGCCGCCTGCGGGCCAGCCGATTGCCGGGGCGATGTTCACCGTCGGGATCAGGGTCTTGTTCGGTTCGGGGAGTTTCGGTGACGGGCCGGTGCCGTCGGAGACTTGCAGGCTGGAGGTTTCACCGCAGGCGGCGAGTCCTCCGGCGAAGGCGATGACAAAAACGAGCTGGGGCTTGCGCATTGCTGATCTTCCCTATGAATGCATTCCTAATCATAGAGGAGGGCGCAAGCCCGATGGTTCAACTGCTCAGCCGCGGGCTTCCTTGAACAGCACGGCGATGCCCGGGTGATAGTTGCCCGCTTCGCTGCGCAATTTGCGGTAGGCGTAGGGGAAATACCAGGCGACGGCACAGGTGTGTTCCTTTTGCAGATCGTCGACCATGTCCTGCAACTCTTCGGGGCTGGCGCTGTGCTGGGCTTTTTGCGGCGCGACAAACAGGCAGCCGAGCTTGAGGTCGCTGGCATAGCTGATGCGTTTGGCATCGTTGGTGATGTCCAGCAGAGCTTGGGTCAGATTCAGGTTGGTAACCTTTGGCCAGCGTTGCGTGGCCTGAATGAAAGCGCGGTCCTCAGCACCGGCGAGAAACAGATCGGCGCGGGCATTGCGCTCGCCTTCTTCGTTCTGTTTGCGCGTGGCAGTGTCGTTCAAAGTGACCAGCTCGGCCATCCACGCCGCCGCCGAGAGCAATCCGAGATTGGCTTTCTCGTCATGCCAGTAAGGCGTGTCGCTGTCGCCGCGCACGGCGTTGTAACGGTCGATACAGTCAAACCAGCGTTCAAGCACCGGGCGCAGGAATTCCAGGCGCGGGTTGCTGATGATCATGCCTTGCATCGTCATCATCCTTTATTGTTGTAGTGGGCGTTTCGGAAAAAGCATGGCTCTTTGATATCACTTGTATCAGTGTGGCACAAGATTGGCGTCAGAGAATTGATCGACGGCAGTTATTCGCTCGATGGCCGCCTCTTTAATTGACGCTCCACCCCCAACCCTCTAACCTTCGCGGCTTGTTTCAGGTGCTCTGTGACCTGCGTCGACAGAGTGAAACAGGGAAGCCGGTGAGGGTTGTCTTCGCACGAAGAACCACCACGATCCCGGCGCTGCCCCCGCAACGGTAAATGAGTGAACACTGCGTCGAATGCCACTGCTCAAAGCGGGAAGGCGCGCAGTCAGGCCAACGCCGCTCATGAGCCCGGAGACCGGCCTGATCCATCCAGCGGCATCACGGTGGGCGATGCCAGGCTTTTTGCCGTCTATTCTTGTGCCTGCCCGCCGTTATCCAGCCTCAACGGAGAGCTCCCCCATGACTGATTCCCCCGAGCGCGACGAACGCCATCTGGCGCGTATGCAACGCAAAAAAGCCGTGATCGACGAACGCATCGCCAACTCGCCTGACGAGTGTGGCCTGGTGCTGGTGCTGACCGGCAACGGCAAAGGCAAAAGCAGCTCGGCGTTCGGCATGCTCGCCCGCGCTATGGGCCACGGCATGCAGTGCGGTGTGGTGCAGTTCATCAAGGGCCGCAACAGCACCGGTGAAGAACTGTTTTTCCGCCGCTTCCCCGAGCAAGTTCGCTTCCATGTGATGGGCGAAGGCTTCACTTGGGAAACCCAGGATCGTCAGCGCGACATCGCCGCTGCCGAAGCCGCGTGGGCAGTCTCGCGCGAACTGCTGCGTGATCCGTCGATCGGTCTGGTGGTGCTCGATGAATTGAACATCGCCCTCAAACACGGCTACCTCGATCTCGATCAGGTACTCAGCGATCTGCAGGCGCGTCCGCCGATGCAGCACGTGATCGTCACCGGTCGCGCGGCCAAGCCGGAAATGATCGAAATGGGCGACACGGTCACCGAAATGGGCATGCTCAAACACGCCTTTCAGGCCGGCATCAAAGCGCAGAAAGGCGTCGAACTTTGAATCAACCACGTCACTGCCCGGCGGTGCTCATCGCCGCGCCGGCTTCCGGTCAGGGCAAGACCACCGTCACCGCCGCGCTCGCCCGTTTGCATCGCAATCAGGGGCGCAAAGTGCGCGTGTTCAAATGCGGCCCGGACTTTCTCGACCCGATGATCCTCGAACGCGCCAGCGGTGCGCCGGTGTATCAACTGGACATGTGGATGGTCGGTGAGCAGGAAAGTCGTCGCCTGTTGTGGGACGCCGCTGCCGAGGCGGATCTGATTCTGATCGAAGGCGTGATGGGCCTGTTTGACGGCACGCCGTCCAGCGCCGATCTGGCGCGGCACTTCGGTGTGCCGGTGCTTGGCGTGATTGATGGGACGGCGATGGCGCAGACTTTTGGTGCGTTGGCGCTGGGCCTGGCGAAGTATCAGCCGGATTTGCCATTTGCCGGCGTGCTGGCCAATCGTGTTGGCACTTTGCGCCATGCGCAATTGCTCGAAGGCAGCCTGACTGAAGGTTTGCGCTGGTACGGTGCGTTGTCGCGTGAGACTGGCATCGAATTGCCGAGTCGTCACCTCGGCCTCGTGCAGGCTAGCGAATTGAATGACCTCGATGTGCGTCTCGACGCCGCTGCCGATGCATTGGCCAGCAGTTGCGAGGTAGCGCTGCCACCGGCGGTTGAGTTCGCCGCGCCTGACGTGATAGCTGTCGAGCCGCTGCTGAAGGATGTGCGCATTGCCGTTGCGCGTGATGAGGCGTTTGCCTTCACTTATGGCGCGAGTCTGGATCTGCTGCGTGCGATGGGCGCTGAGTTGAGTTTCTTCTCGCCGATCCGCGATACGCACTTGCCTGAGGCGGATAGCTTGTATCTGCCCGGCGGTTATCCGGAATTGCACCATGTTGCATTGTCGCAGAACACCGCGATGCTTGAGGCGATTCGTGCGCATCATGCGGCGGGGAAACCGTTGCTCGCTGAATGTGGCGGCATGTTGTATTTGCTCGCCTCTTTGACGGACGTTGAAGGCACTCGTACCGAACTGGTCGGACTGCTTGAGGGCGATGCGGTGATGCAGAAGCGTCTGGCGGCGTTGGCGTTGCAAGCGGTGGATCTGCCGGAAGGTTCGCTGCGCGGTCACACCTATCATCACTCCCTGACCACCACCGAACTGACGCCGATTGCCCGTGGCTTGAGCCCGAATGGTGGGCGTGGCGCCGAGGCGGTTTATCGGGAAGGGCGGATGACGGCCTCTTATGTGCACTTCTATTTTCCCTCGAATCCGAATGCGATTGCCGCATTGTTTGCGCCAGACCGTGAGGCCGCCTTCGCGAGCAAGCTCGCTCCCACAGGGGATTGCGTTTCTTGAGCAAGCACCCCGTCCAATGTGGGAGCGAGCTTGCTCGCGAAGAGGCCATGACCGACAACACATTTTCCGAAGCCGAGCGCGAAGCGGTTTATAGAGCCATCGCCGAGCGCCGCGACATGCGCCATTTCACCGGCGGCAGCGTCGAGCCGGAGCTGTTGCGCCGACTTTTGGAAGCCGCCCACCAGGCCCCAAGCGTCGGCCTGATGCAGCCTTGGCGCTTCATTCGCATCAGCGACCGAACTTTACGCGGGCAGATCCAGAACCTCGTCGAAGAAGAACGCATCCGCACCGCCGAAGCCCTCGGCGAGCGCAGCGACGAGTTCATGAAACTCAAGGTCGAGGGTATCCATGAGTGCGCCGAAGTGCTGGTCGCCGCGTTGATGGACGATCGCGAAAAGCACATTTTCGGTCGTCGCACGCTGCCGGAAATGGACATGGCCTCGCTGTCCTGCGCGATCCAGAATCTGTGGCTGGCCTCGCGCGCCGAAGGCCTGGGCATGGGCTGGGTTTCACTATTCGAGCCACAGGCACTCGCTGACCTGTTGAAGTTGCCCGAAGGCGCCAAGCCTCTCGCTGTTTTATGTCTGGGCCCGGTCAAGGAATTCTATCCGGCGCCGATGCTGGTACTCGAAGGGTGGGCGCAGGCGCGTCCGCTCAATGAGTTGCTGTACGAAAATTATTGGGGAGTGAGTCAATGAGTGTGGCGTTGTTGAGTGTCGCCGCGGTGGCGCTGGATGCGCTGCTCGGTGAACCGAAACGCTGGCATCCGCTGGTGGCTTTCGGCAATTTTGCCGGGCGCATCGAGCAACGTTTCAACGCCGGTGGCCGGGGCTGGCGCAGCCACGGCGTCACCGCGTGGGTGATCGCGGTGCTGCCGCTGACCTTGCTCGCCACCGCATTTTCCTGGGCACCGTACGTGGGCTGGGTCGTCGAGATTCTTGCATTGTATTGCGCCCTCGGCATGCGCAGCCTCGGCGAGCATGTGGCGCCGGTGGCCGCTGCTTTGCGCGCAGATGATCTGGAAGAGGCGCGCAAGCGTGTCGGCTATCTGGTCAGCCGCCAGACCGATGAGCTCGATAGCACTGCCGTCGCTCGGGCTGCCACTGAGTCGGTGCTGGAAAACGGCAGCGATGCGGTGTTTGCCGCGCTGTTCTGGTTTGTCGTGGCCGGTGCGCCGGGCGTGGTCCTCTATCGCTTGAGCAACACGCTCGATGCGATGTGGGGCTATCGCAACGAACGCTTCGAACGTTTCGGCTGGGCGGCGGCGAAAATCGACGACGTGTTGAACTACATTCCTGCGCGTCTGGTGGCATTGACCTACGCACTGTTGGGCAAAACCCGACTTGCACTGAAGTGCTGGCGCACCCAGGCGCCGAAGTGGGACAGCCCCAACGCTGGCCCGGTGATGGCGGCTGGCGCCGGTGCGCTGGGCGTGGAATTAGGTGGGCCGGCGATTTACCACGGCGAACTTCACGACCGTCCGCAACTGGGTGAAGGCGTTCCCGCCGATGCAGATTCCATTGACCGTGGCTGGCAATTGGTCCAGCGCGGGGTATGGTTATGGCTGCTGATTCTCTGCGTGGGGGCTGAATTCTATGCTTGAGCACGGTGGCCGGCTGCGCAAGGCTGCACACGATTACGGCATTGCCGAGGCGGACTGGCTCGACCTGTCCAGCGGCCTCGCGCCATGGCCATTTCCGATCCCGGAAATCCCGCTGCGCGCCTGGGCGCGCCTGCCGGAAACCGACGACGGCCTGGAGCAAGCTGCGTGCGATTACTACGGTGCCGCGCAAGTGCTGCCGGTGGCCGGTTCGCAGATGGCCATTCAGTTGCTGCCGCGTTTGCGTCGGGCCGGCAAGGTCGGTGTGTTGTCGCCGTGTTATGCCGAACACGCCGAAGCTTGGCGGCGCAGCGGTTACATCGTGCGCGAAGTGCTGGAGCAGGAAGTCGAATTCTTTCTCGACAGCCTCGACGTGCTGGTGGTGGTCAACCCGAACAACCCGACCGGCCTGAGCCTGACCCCGGCGCGATTGCTCGACTGGCATGCGCGGCTCGCCCGGCGCGGTGGCTGGCTGGTGGTCGATGAAGCTTTCATGGATAACACGCCACAACTGAGTCTGGCGCCGCATGCCCATCAAGTCGGGCTGATCGTGTTGCGTTCGTTCGGCAAGTTTTTCGGTCTGGCCGGGGTGCGTCTGGGCTTTGTCCTGGCCGAGCGCAAGTTGCTCAAGCTGCTCGCCGAACAGGTCGGGCCTTGGGCGGTGAGTGGGCCGACGCGGGTGCTCGGGCAAGCGTGTCTGCAAGACACTGAAGGGCACACACGCCAACGGATTCGCAGTGATGAGGCCAGTGAGCGGCTGGCGGCGCTGCTTGAACGCTACGGCTTCAAGCCGCAGGGCGGCTGCGCGCTGTTCCAGTGGCTGATCACCGAGCATGCCGAAGCGATGCACGGGTTCATGGCCCGTCGCGGCATTCTCCTGCGCATCTTCACTCACAACAGCAGTTTGCGTTTTGGCCTGCCCGCCGACGCGGCTGAAGAGGCGCGTCTCGAACACGCTTTAAGCGCTTTTGCCAAGGATCACGCATGACCACCCTGATGGTGCAGGGCACCACCTCCGATGCCGGTAAAAGCACACTGGTGACGGCGCTGTGCCGCTGGGCGACGCGTCAAGGCGTGGCGGTCGTACCGTTCAAGCCACAGAACATGGCGCTCAACAGCGCCGTGACCGCCGATGGCGGTGAGATCGGCCGCGCGCAAGCGGTGCAGGCGCAAGCAGCGTTTCTTGAACCGCACACCGACATGAATCCGGTGCTGCTCAAGCCCAACAGCGATATCGGCGCGCAAGTGATCATTCATGGCCGCGCGGTAACGTCGATGAATGCCGTGGCGTATCACGACTACAAAGCCATCGCGATGAAAGCGGTGCTCGCGTCCCACGAACGGCTCAGCGCGGCGTATCCGTTGGTGATGGTCGAAGGCGCGGGTTCGCCGGCGGAGATCAATCTGCGCGCGGGCGACATCGCCAACATGGGGTTTGCCGAAGCGGTGGATTGCCCGGTTTTGCTGATTGCCGACATCAATCGTGGCGGGGTTTTCGCGCATCTGGTCGGCACCCTGGAGTTGCTCTCGCCGAGCGAACAGGCGCGGGTGAAGGGCTTCATCATCAACCGTTTTCGCGGTGACATCGCCTTGCTGCAACCGGGCCTCGACTGGCTGGAACAGCGCACCGGCAAACCGGTGGTGGGCGTGTTGCCATATGTGATGGATCTGCACCTTGAGGCCGAGGACGGCATCGATCAGCGCCAGACCGACAAGGCCGAACAAGTGCTGAAAGTGGTGGTGCCGGTGCTGCCACGCATCAGCAACCACACCGATTTCGATCCGCTGCGTTTGCATCCGCAGGTCGATCTGCAATTTGTCGGGCCGGGGCAGGCGATTCCTGCTGCTGACCTGATCATTCTGCCGGGCTCGAAAAGCGTGCGCAGCGATCTGGCTTATCTGCGTGCCAATGGCTGGGATGCGGCGATTTCTCGGCACTTGCGTTACGGCGGCAAAGTGCTGGGGATCTGCGGCGGTCTGCAGATGCTCGGTGAGCAGGTGCATGACCCGCTCGGTCTTGAAGGTGCGCCGGGCACGAGTGCCGGTTTGGGCTTGCTGGCGTTCGAAACCACACTTGAAGCCGAGAAGCAGTTGCGCAATGTGCGTGGACGGCTGGCGCTGGAAGATGCCGACGTCAGCGGCTATGAAATTCATGCCGGCGTGACCAGCGGACCGGCACTGGAAAACGCTGCGGTGTATCTGGATGACGGTCGTTGCGATGGTGCACAGAGTGTTGATGGGCAGGTATTTGGCACCTATCTGCATGGCCTGTTTGAATCGCCGGCGGCGAGTGCGGCGTTGTTGCGCTGGGCCGGGTTGAGCGATGTCCAGGAGGTGGATTACCACGGCTTGCGCGAGCGTGATATCGAGCGTTTGGCGGATCTGGTGGAGAAGCATCTGGATACTGATCTGTTGCGTCGGCTCTGTGGGATTTGAGTTGCCTGTGCTGGCCTCTTCGCGAGCAGGCTCGCTCCCACAGTGAATGCGGTTAGCCATACATTTTGAGTACAACTCATAACCCTGTGGGAGCGAGCCTGCTCGCGAAAGCGGCGGTTGTCTCACTTGAATTTTCCTGGATGAACCCATGCTCCAACTGATCCTCGGCGGCGCCCGCTCCGGCAAAAGTCGCCTGGCAGAAAAACTCGCCAGCGATAGCCATCTGGCGGTCACCTACATCGCCACCAGCCAACCCCTCGATGGTGAAATGAACGATCGCGTCGCCCATCACCGCGCCCGCCGTCCCGTCGAATGGGCACTCATTGAAGAACCCTTGGAACTGGCCCGCGTCCTGCGCGAAAGCGCCAGCGCCGAGCGTTGCCTGTTGGTCGATTGCCTGACCCTGTGGCTGACCAATCTGCTGATGCTCGATGACGCCGAACGCCTCGCTGCCGAGCGCGAAGCCCTGCTCGAATGCCTGGCCTCGCTGCCGGGAGAAATCATTTTTGTCAGCAACGAGACCGGAATGGGTGTCGTGCCGCTGGGCGAATTGACTCGCCGCTACGTCGATGAAGCCGGTTGGCTGCATCAAGCTCTGGCCGAGCGTTGTCAGCGTGTTGTCCTGACCGTCGCCGGCCTGCCCCTGACTCTGAAAGGACCTGCGTTATGACTCAAACCTGGTGGCTGAACCCGTGCAAACCGGTCGATCTCAACGTCGTTGCACAAGCGACGGCACGGCAGCAGCAATTGACCAAACCGGCCGGTTCGCTCGGTCGACTGGAATCGGTCGCGGTGCAACTGGCCGGTCTGCAAGGCCAGATCAAACCGACGCTGGCGCAAGTGTGGATCGCGATTTTTGCCGGTGATCACGGCGTGGTGGCTGAAGGGGTTTCGGCGTTCCCGCAGGAAGTCACCGGGCAGATGCTGCTCAACTTCGTCAGTGGCGGCGCGGCGATCAGTGTGCTGGCACGCCAGCTTGGTGCACAGCTGGAAGTGGTCGATCTGGGCACGGTGAATCCCGCGCTGAATCTGCCGGGTGTGCGCCACTTGAACATCGGCGCGGGCACGGCGAACTTCGTGCAGGGCGCGGCGATGACTCAGGCCCAGGGCGAACTGGCGTTGCAGGCCGGTCGCGACAGTCTGTTGCGGGCGAAAGCGGCGGGCGCGCAGTTGTTCATCGGTGGCGAAATGGGCATAGGCAACACCACGGCCGCGAGTGCCTTGGCCTGCGCCTTGCTCGATTGCCCGGTGGCGCATCTGACCGGTCCCGGCACCGGGCTGAATGCCGAAGGCGTCAGCCATAAAGCGCAAGTGATCGAGCGTGCATTGGCGTTGCATGCAGCGCAGCGTGGCGATGTGTTGCAGACGCTGTTCAACCTGGGTGGTTTTGAAATCGCCGCGCTGGTCGGTGCCTATCTGGCAGCGGCTCAAGAAGGCATTGCGGTGTTGGTCGACGGCTTTATCTGCACGGTCGCGGCGCTGGTTGCGGTGCGTTTGAATCCGGCCTGCCGCGAGTGGTTGCTGTTCGGCCATCGCGGTGCCGAGCCGGGCCATCGTCATGTGCTGGAAACCCTGCAGGCCGAGCCGTTGCTGGAGCTCGGTTTGCGTCTGGGCGAGGGCAGTGGCGCAGCGCTGGCGGTGCCATTGCTGCGTCTGGCCTGTGATCTGCACGGGCAGATGGCGACCTTCGCCGAAGCAGCGGTAGCGGATCGTCCGGCATGACCCTGCAACTGGATCTGCTGCGCCACGGTGAGACTGAACTCGGCGGTGGTTTGCGCGGCAGCCTCGACGATGCACTGACCGAAAAGGGCTGGACGCAAATGCGTGCGGCCGTGGTCGAGGGCGGGCCGTGGGATCGGATCGTCAGTTCGCCGTTGCAACGTTGCGCGCGGTTTGCCACAGAGCTGGGTGAGCAACTGAACCTGTCAGTGCATCTGGACAAGGATCTGCAAGAGCTGCATTTCGGTGCGTGGGAAGGGCAGAGCGCGGCGGCGTTGATGGAGACCGATGCGGAGGCGCTGGGGTTGTTCTGGGCCGATCCGTATTCGTTTACGCCGCCGCAGGGTGAACCGGTCAGCGAGTTTTCTACTCGAGTGCTGGAGGCCGTTGCGCGCCTGCACAGTGCATACGCTGGCGAGCGGGTTTTGCTGATCAGTCATGGCGGCGTGATGCGTTTGTTGCTGGCGCAAGCGCGAGGGTTGCCGCGCGAACAACTGCTCAATGTCGAGGTTGCTCATGGCGCGTTGTTTGCGCTGACGGTCGATGTTGACGGTTCACTCAAGGAAGGTTGCTGACATGTTGCCGCTGTGGATCGCCCTGCAATTTCTCAGCAGCCTGCCGATTCGTTTGTCGGGGATGCCTGAGCCGGAGCAACTTGGGCGGTCGCTGCTGTTTTATCCGTTGGTGGGGCTGCTGTTCGGCGTGATCCTGTGGGCGCTGAATCTCGCCTTGAGCGGCGCGCCGTTGTTGCTGCATGCGGCATTGCTGTTGACGGTTTGGGTGCTGCTCAGCGGCGCACTGCACCTTGATGGTCTGGCTGACAGCGCCGATGCCTGGCTCGGCGGTTTTGGTGATCGCGAGCGTACGCTGACCATCATGAAGGACCCGCGCAGCGGGCCGATTGCGGTGGTCACGCTGGTGTTGCTGTTGTTGCTGAAGTTTGCTGCGTTGTTGGCGTTGATCGAGCAACAGCAAGGCCTTGCGTTGATCATTCTGCCTCTGCTCGGGCGGGCTGCGTTGTTGGGGTTGTTTCTGACCACGCCCTATGTACGCGCGGGCGGGTTGGGGCAAGCGTTGGCGGATCATTTGCCGCGCAAGGCCGGATGGCGAGTGCTGGGCTTGAGTGCGCTGGCCTGCATGTTGATTGCCGGGTTTAGCGCTGTCGTTGCGCTGGTGATTTCGGTCGGTGTGTTTGTCTGGCTGCGGCAGGTGATGATGCGGCGGTTGGGCGGGACGACGGGCGATACGGCGGGGGCGTTGCTGGAATTGCTGGAGATGGTGGTGCTGGTTGGAGTGGTTTTGGCCTGATGGATTTCTACTGGTCATGCCGGCCTCATCGCGAGCAGGCTCACTCCTACAGTTGACCGCGTTCCCCTGTAGGAGTGAGCCTGCTCGCGATAGCGGTTTGCCAGGTAGTACAAATGTTACGGGTAACCTCATCCGTAACTTGATTTAACACAGTCGCGGGTATATACACGCATCATGCTTCCTTCTCAGTGTTTGTGCACCAACCTGCGTCGCGCCGCGCGTGGCGTCAGCAGGCATTACGACGGCGCTCTCGACGGCTTCGGGATCAACGTTGCCCAGTATTCTTTGCTGTGCAACCTGCAGCGTCTGGATCAACCGAGCATCTCCGAACTCGCCGAAGCCATGGGCCTGGATCGCAGCACCCTCGGGCGCAATTTGCGGGTGCTGGAAGGCGAGGGGCTGGTGGTATTGGCCGAGGGCGAGGACATGCGTAACCGCATCGTCAAGCTTACCGAGACCGGCGTGCAACGCTTGGCAGCAGCACTGCCAGCCTGGGAAGCGGCGCAGCAGCGGTTGATTGACCGACTGGGTGCCGAGAAGCGTGAAACCTTGCTCAGATTGCTGGATGAACTGGCCTGAGGCCGGTTTTTTCCAAACTCAAGCGGGTATATACCCGCAAGCGGAGAATAACAATGACATCGATGTGGCGTACGTGCGGGTGGGTGTTGGTCGGGAGTGCGCTGATTCTCGCGTTGTCATTGGGCGTGCGGCACGGTTTCGGTCTGTTCCTGTCGCCGATGAGCGCGCAGTTCGGCTGGGGGCGCGAGGTGTTTGCCTTCGCCATCGCGTTGCAGAATTTGATCTGGGGCCTGGCGCAACCTTTTACCGGCGCATTGGCTGACCGCTTCGGCGCGGCAAAAGTGGTGCTCGTCGGTGGGGTGCTCTACGCGGTGGGTCTGGTGTGCATGGGGCTGTCTGATTCGGCGGTAACGCTATCACTGAGCGCCGGCCTGCTGATCGGCATTGGTCTGTCCGGCACCTCGTTCTCGGTGATCCTCGGCGTCGTCGGCCGCGCGGTGCCGCCGGAAAAACGCAGCATGGGCATGGGCATTGCCAGCGCCGCCGGCTCTTTCGGCCAGTTCGCCATGTTGCCGGGTACCCTCGGCTTGATTGGCTGGCTCGGCTGGTCGGCGGCGTTGTTGGTATTGGGCTTGCTGGTGGCGCTGATCGTGCCGCTGGTGAGCATGCTCAAGGACAAGCCGCTGCCGGTGCTTGGCCATGAACAAACCCTGTCTGAAGCGTTGCGCGAAGCCTGCTCGCATTCGGGTTTCTGGTTGTTGGCATTCGGCTTTTTCGTCTGCGGTTTTCAGGTGGTGTTTATCGGCGTGCACTTGCCTGCGTATCTGGTCGATCAGCATCTGCCAGCCAGCGTTGGCACGACGGTGTTGGCGTTGATCGGATTGTTCAATATCTTCGGTACCTACACCGCCGGCTGGCTCGGCGGGCGTATGTCCAAACCGCGTCTGTTGACAGCGTTGTACTTGTTGCGTGCGGTGGTGATTGTGCTGTTTCTGTGGCTGCCGGTGACGACCACGTCGGCCTACCTGTTCGGTATGGCCATGGGGTTGCTGTGGCTATCGACGGTGCCGTTGACCAACGGTACGGTGGCGACCTTGTTTGGCGTGCGAAATCTGTCCATGCTCGGTGGCATCGTGTTTCTGTTCCATCAGCTGGGTTCGTTCCTCGGCGGCTGGCTGGGCGGGGTGGTGTATGACCGAACCGGGAGTTACGACTTGATCTGGCAAGTGGCGATTTTGCTGAGCCTGCTGGCGGCCGCGCTCAACTGGCCGGTGCGCGAGCGCCCGGTCGCACGTCTGCAGACCGCAGCGGGCGCCGCATGAACCGATTCTGGCCGCGAATCGCCATCAGCGCACTCGGCGGCGCCTTGCTGGCACTGGTGTGGTGGGGCTGGCAGCAGGGCGGCCTGGCCTTGATGCAGTTGGGCATGAGCATTTGCTAGAAACGGGGATGACGAGTAACGTCGAATTCTGAACGACTGCTCAAGGATGCTCGACATGCTGATGCGCTGGTGTGCTGTTCCCGCGATGCTGATGGCGTTGACTGGCCTGGCTCAGGCCGCTGACTGTCCTGAACTGCTGCAAGGCTCGCTGCCCAAATTGCGGGCGAAGGAATCCATCGATCTGTGTAAACAGTACGCCGACAAACCGTTGGTGGTGGTCAACACCGCCAGCTTTTGCGGTTTTGCCCCTCAGTTCGAAGGCCTTGAGGCGCTGCATAAGCGCTTTGAGTCGCAAGGACTGCAAATGCTCGGCGTCCCTTCCAATGACTTCAAGCAGGAGTCCAAGGACAGCGCCGAGACTGCCAAGGTCTGCTACGCCAACTACGGCGTGACGTTCGCCATGACTGAGCCGCAGAAAGTCCGTGGCGATGACGCGACGCATATGTTCCAGGTGCTGGCTGCGCAGAGCAGCGCGCCGAAGTGGAATTTCTACAAGTATGTGGTCGATCGCCAAGGCAAGGTGATCGCCAATTTCTCCAGCCTGACCAAGCCTGATGATCCGGAGTTTGTTGCCGCGATCGAAAAGGCTATCGCCTCGAAACCACTGAAGCCCTGAATCCGTAGGCCGGCGATGATTTTGTAGGAGCTGCGGCACGCTGCGATCTTTTGACTTTAAAAAACAGATCAAAAGATCGCAGTCTCGTTGCACTCGACAGCTCCTACACGTGTCGCAAACGTCAGGCATTAAAAAGCCCCGCCTCTGCAAAGAGAGCGGGGCTTTTTTGTGGGCGAGGGATCAGCCTCGCCACACAGCATCAGAAGCGATAAGTCGCGCCGACACCGAAACCGTTTGCCGAGTTTTCATACTTGGCGTCGTAGCTCTGGCCACGGTTGTTTTCGTTGCGGATCTTCACCGACTCTTCTTTCAGATACGAGTAGGCAACGTCGATGGTCAGGTCGTCGGTCGGACTCCAGCCGGCACCGATACTGAAGATGGTACGGTCGCCAGTCGGAATGCGTGGCGAACGGTCTTCATTATTGGTCGGCGACTGGTCGAAGGTCAGACCGGTACGCAGTACCCATTCCTTGTTCAACTGGTACGAAGTACCCACGGCGTAGGCCCAGGAGTCATGCCAGTTCTGGTCTTCGTTAATCGAACCGAACTGGCCGGCCAGCAGCGGCTGCACACCGGAGTTTTTCACGGTGATTTTTTCCAGCTGGCTCCAACGGGTCCAGGTGGTACCGGCATACACGTTCCAGCGATCGTTGATCGCCTGGGTAACCGAGAGGTCGACCGATTCGGGTGTGGTGATCTTCAGCGAAGCGTCGTACTTCTGGCTGGCGCCCAGACCGACTGCGGCCAGTGCGCCGTAGTTGACCTTGGTGTTGCCTTCGAGCTTGTAGTCGACTTTCGAGTGATAGGTCAGGCCCACGCGAGTGGTGTCGGTGGCTTGTACCAGCAGGCCGACGTTGTAGCCCAGTGCGGTGTCGTCACCCTTGATCTTCACCTTGCCGTCCGGCAGGGCTTGAGTGATCGACAGGTTGGATTCCAGCGCACCGTCAATGCGGTTGATGGTTGGGCCGAAACCGATCGACACCTTGTCGTTGAAGGCGTAGCTGATGGTCGGTTGGAAAGTGATGACTTGTACTTCGGACTTGCTGCCGAAGTAACGGCCGGCAAAGCCGTTTTCATAATCAGTGATCAGGCCGAACGGCACATAAACGCCGAGGCCGAATGCCCAATGCTCATCGATTGGTTTGACATAGAAGCCCATAGGTACCGCGGTGAAGGGCACCATGTCGCCTTTGTTGCTGCCGCCGTTGGGGCTGGAGCTGGCATTGCTGATATCGGTATGAGCATCGACGACGGCTACGCCACCGGTAACTTGTTCGCGCTTGATGCGCGACATGCCGGCAGGGTTGCCATACACAGTGCTTGCGTCGTCGGCAGAAGAAGATCGCCCGGCAAAACCAGTCCCCATCCCACTGATGCTTTGTTCGTTGAGGGCAAAGCCGGCCGCAAAAATTTGAGTGGAGGCAAGGGTAACGGCGAGGCTAAGGGTGGTTTTGAGCATGACTTTTTTCATTATTAGAACTCCTGGTGATCACCGGGGCGAAAATTACCAAGATTTTCGTCACAGCGCTATAGTCCGTATGCCTTGAGTTAGAGCGGTTTTGTAGGACAATCCGACCAGAATCGCGACCTGTTGGCAGATCTTCTGAAACCAGTGGGTCAGCACGCGACCTGATTCACCGTTGAAACACAGGTGTGCCAGGCATAAGTGAAGTCGCGCAGGCGACCTTGGGGTTGAAAGGTCTGGCGCCAGATACGCGCCATTCCCAGCAAATCGTTGGAGTCGGGTAGGGTGGGGTTTTGTTCTTCCACCAGCAACCAGGCGATGGCCGTGGCGTAACGCAGATTGACCGTCAGTTCCAGGTGTGGACCGCTCAGGAATGCATGTTGACTGGCGAGGCCGCGCACCAGGCTGGCGCGTTCCGGATCGAGCGCCAGATAATCATCCCAAAGGGCTTGATGGCGATGCTCGGCGATGCGGTAGAGGCCGTGGCCCCGGCGGTCATGCAGGGCTGAACCCAGGGCTGACTGGCTGGCGGCGATGCCCAGCAGCAGGGATTCGGCAGTCGCGCTGTGACGTCCCAGGTAGATCAGCGTAGGACGGATCACGTAGCGGCATAGTTCGCTGGCAGCGATACCCATAAAACCCTCGGTTCTTGTTATTAATGGCGAGTCCTGAAGGGGGCTTGGCAGCTGTGGATCGGTTCAGGCTCGCCGCAAGCGGATCACGCCGCTTGAGTTGAAGTGTAGTGTCATATTCGCGACGTAAAGGCCTGTTTTTAAAATATTTTCGGCTTCGAGTTATAACCGTTATATCGGTTGGTACTTAAGCGCCGTCGGCTAAAAGTGAAACATCGGGCAATAAAAAGCCCCGCATTTTTGTGCGGGGCTTTGCTTTTGCAGCCTTTTCGGCTCTCAGGCAATCAATGCCTGACGGGTACGATCGATCACGGCCTGCAGCGGTTCCGCGCTGGAGTACTGATCGGGGTACAGACGCTCGCTGTGGCGGGCGATACCGTGTTCGTTGACCAGTGTGAAACTGAAGCAGCCTTTGCGAGCGGCCATGATCAGGCAGTTCATTGGTGCAAAAGCGTTGGTTAGGGTGCGAATGGCATCCTGAGTATGGATTTGAGTAGACATAGTTATTAGGTGTTCCTACAAATGACACGGATAAGAACCGTGCAACGTTAAAACGTTCCAGTAACGTCGATCACCATTGATCGAACGAAGAACCCGACTGGAACAAAGCAGCCAGTTTGAAGCGCTGATAAGTTGGCGCGCTTGGGCTGGCAGGTAGGTACTTAGGAGGGCAGGCATCACAACAAGGGCAAAGGTTCTGGGCCCGGGGTGAAGATCCTGATCAATTTGCAGGTTGGTTCGGTCAGAGTAAGTGCTCTTCGCAACACCCTTCGCATCATTGGAAGGCAGTGTTGTCGCAAGATTTACCTGGAAACCATCGAGGGGTCGTTCCCGCTTTTTCGGTAGGGCTTCTTGGTAGAAGGCTGACCGTGGGGATGTGTTCGACCGGAATTGACTTTCAGCTTGGTACTAACGCCGCGGATACTAACGGATCGAAACGGGTAAAGCAAACTTGGCGTAGAAAAACATTGCAGCCACAGATCGAGTCTGCTTGGCCGGTTGACTGAATTGCCCGTAATTGGCGCATTTTTTGACCGCCGGTCGGTGAAGAGATTTTCATCAGGGCGCGTGCCAGACCGGTTTATCCCCAGCCCGACTGCCAAAGCGACCCGAAAAAGCGCAGCGATATAACCAGGTAACAGGTACTTGTGCACATTAGTTGCGCAGGCTGTAACGGCGCTGTCATACCAATCCTGACCCCGGTGGCTGCCTGTAACGAAAGTTTAAGTCAATGAAAAACATCGCTTTTTTTTGTTGGTGAAAAAATCGTCAGTTTGACTGCGAGCCCCATTCCATAAGGCTTTGCGAGAGTTGGAAGGCGGTTGTCCACTGAGTTATCCACAGCTTCTGTGGATTGTCCCGAGCGCTTGCTCTAGGACGGGCGTGCCGGGTTTTTTTTCGACTTTACCTGTAAGAAAAAGAGAGTAGAGTGGCGCGCCTTCCGATTCGTCCCACAGTGCTTTATGAAGTTTCGCTCAGTATCAGACTCTGTTACCTCACAGCCTTCTCCTGTTACCCCGCCCAAGCGATTTTCCGTTCGCGTTGCCGAATGGCTGCTCGACAGTCCGCGCCTGAGCGACAGTGACAATGCCAAACACCTCGCTGGCCGCCTGCTCAAGCAACCGGCGCGTGAAGGTGTGGTCGCCGCGCAAAGTCGCCTCGGTCAATTGATGTGCCGCGAGTGCGGCAACGCACGGGATCGTCGCATCGGTCAGGATCTGCTGCGTCAGGCCGCCCGCGCCGGCGACCGTCGCGCGCAACAGGAACTTGGTCTGCTCGAAGACTGAGCTGTCCAAGACCTGACACCTTGGTTAACCTTCAGGCTTTATAAGATCGGCGGGAGTGGCTATGGCTATGGACTTGACCAGCGTATTGCTGGGGCTTGCAGGGGCGGGATTGCCACTGCTGGCATTGGCCTGGCAGCTGCAACGCCGGGCGAGCAATGGGCAGGCCGAGGTCGCGTTGCTTGAAGAACGGTTGGCCATGGCACAACTGGCACAGGACGGACTCAACGCGCAGCTCGACGCCAGCCGCGATGAAGTCGCCGATCTCGGCCAGGCCAATGCCGCCAAGCAGGCTGATCTGGCGGCCCTGCGCCGGGAAGTCGAACTGCTGCAGATCGAGCGCGACGACGCCCGCGATGCCTCCCACGCCTGGAACCTCGAACGCGCCAACAAGGAAGCCGAGCTGCGCCGCCTCGACGCACAGGCCGCTTCATTGAACGCCGAACTGCGCGAGCAACAGGAAAGCCACCAGCAACGCCTCAACGATCTGCAAGGCTCGCGCGATGAACTGCGCGCGCAGTTTGCCGAGCTGGCCGGGAAGATCTTCGATGAGCGCGAGCAGCGTTTTGCCGAGACCAGTCAGCAACGGCTCGGTCAGTTGCTCGATCCGCTCAAGGAACGCATTCAGTCCTTCGAAAAACGTGTGGAAGAAAGTTATCAGGCCGAGGCCCGCGAGCGTTTCTCGCTAGCCAAGGAGCTGGAGCGCTTGCAGGCGCTCAATCTGCGTCTGAGCGACGAAGCCACCAACCTGACCCGTGCCCTCAAAGGCCAGAAAACCCAAGGCAACTGGGGCGAGCTGATTCTCGAGCGTGTGCTCGAACACGCCGGTCTGGAGAAGGGCCGCGAGTACCAGACCCAGGTCAACCTCAAAGGCCCGGATGGCGAGCGTTTTCAGCCTGACGTGATCATTTATCTGCCGGGCGACAAGCAAGTGGTGGTGGATTCCAAGGTCAGTCTCACCGCGTATCAGCAATACGTGGCTGCCGACGACGACAGCCTTGGGCAGATCGCGATCAAGCAGCACGTGCTGTCGTTGCGCAATCACGTCAAAGGCCTGGCCGGCAAGGACTACAAGCGCCTGGAAGGCCTGCACAGCCTTGATTTCGTTTTGCTCTTCGTGCCGATCGAAGCGGCGTTTTCGGCGGCGTTGCAGGCTGAGCCATCGCTGTTTCAGGAAGCCTTCGACCGCAACATCGTCATCGTCAGCCCGACCACCCTGCTGGCAACTTTGCGCGTGATCGACAGCCTCTGGAAGCAGGAGCGCCAGAGCCAGAACGCCCGTGAAATCGCCGAGCGCGCCGGCTGGCTGTACGACAAATTCGTGCTGTTCATTCAGGATCTGGACGAGGTTGGCAATCGTCTGCAACAGCTGGATAAAGCCTACAGTTCAGCGCGCAACAAGCTGACCGAGGGGCGCGGCAATCTGGTCAGTCGCAGTGAACAGCTCAAATTGCTCGGTGCGCGGGCGAGCAAGAGTTTGCCGGCGGACTTGCTGGAGCGGGCGATGACCGATGTCGATGGTCTCGTCGAACTCCCTGAATAAAGATCAAAAAATCACAGCCTCCGGCAGCTCCTACAGGATGTACGCCATACCAATGTAGGAGCTGCCGGAGGCTGCGATCTTTTGCTTCTATAGCGGCAAATACCGACTCAACAACGCCCGCAACGCCGCCGGTTTCACCGGTTTCGGCAGATAATCCAACCCCGCCGCATGCACCTGCGCAACCATCTCCGGTCGCCCGTCAGCACTGATCACCACGCCTGGCACCGGCTCGCCCAGGCGGGTGCGCAACCATGCCATCAACTCGGTGCCGGTATCGCCGTGGTCAAGGTGATAGTCGACCAACGCCAGTTGCGGTCGCACGCCGTCACTCAGCAGCGCCGCACATTCCTCACGGTTGCGCGCCGTCCACACCTGACAACCCCAGCGGCTCAACAGGCTGTTCATGCCGATCAGAATGCTGTCTTCATTGTCGACACACAGCACCTGCGCGCCGCTCAGCAATTTGCCATTCAATTCAACGGCGGCGCTCGCCGGCACCGCTTGTGAGCGAGCCAGCGGCACGCTGACGCTGAACACACTGCCGCGCCCCGGCCACGAACGCACACGCAAGGTATGCCCGAGTACACGGCACAAACCATCGGCAATCGCCAACCCCAGCCCGAGGCCTTTTTCGGCACGGGTCTGATGGCTGTCGAGGCGTTTGAATTCTTCGAAAATCACCTGTTGTTTATCTTCCGGAATTCCCGGCCCGCGATCCCACACTTCCAGGCACAGTTCGCCGCCACGCCGGCGCACACCCAGTAACACCGGGCCTTTGGCGTAGCGAAATGCGTTAGTGAGGAAGTTCTGCAGAATCCGTCGCAGTAATTTGATGTCGCTGTCGATGCGCAAATGACTGCCGCGCACACGGAAAATCAGTCCTTGTTCCTGGGCCAGGGCCTTGAACTCGGCACCGAGAATGTCGAACAGCTCATTGACGGCGAACGGCTTGCGATCCGGGTTGATCTTGCCGTTTTCCAGGCGGGAAATGTCCAGCAGATCGCTGATCAAGTCCTCGGCCGAGCGCAACGAACTGTCGAGGTGCTGCACCAGTTTCTGCGCCTCACTGCTCAAACCATCGTCTTGATGGGAGAGGGCGGCGGAGAACAGCCGCGCCGCGTTCAGCGGCTGCATCAAGTCATGGCTGACCGCCGCAAGGAAGCGGGTTTTCGACTGGTTGGCCGCCTCAGCAGTGCCCTTGGCGTCAGTCAGCGCGACGTTGAGTTGCGACAGTTCCTGGGTGCGTTCGCTGACGCGTTGCTCCAGCCCTTCGTTAGCTTCGGTCAGTGCCTGCTCGGCTTCGCGGAACGCGGTGATGTCGGTGAAACTCATGACGAAGCCGCCGCCCGGCATCGGATTGCCGATCAACTCGATCACTCGGCCGTTGGGGAATAGCCGCTCAGACGTATGCGCGCGGCCCTGACGCATCCAGTGCAAACGGCGGGCAACGTGGACTTCTGCTTCGCCGGGGCCGCACAAACCGCGCTCGGCGTTGTAGCGAATAATGTCGGCGATCGGTCGGCCGACACTGATCAAACCGTCGGGGTAGTTGAACAGTTCCAGATAACGCCGGTTCCAGGCCACCAGTTTCAGCGACTGGTCGACCACGCTGATGCCTTGGGTAATGTTCTCGATCGCCCCTTGCAGCAAGGCGCGGTTGAACTGCAGTACCTCGGAGGCTTCGTCGGCGATGCGGACTACATCCTCCAGTTGCATTTCCCGACCTTCGATGGCGGCTTTTACCACGGCGCGCGTCGAAGAAGCGCCAAGCACACCGGCCAGCAAGCGCTCGGTGTGGGCGATCCATTCGCCGTCGGCATTCTGGTTCGGATTGAAGCCCTTGCCTTGGCGATAGGCGAAGCGAATGAAGCTCTGACGCGCGCGTTCCTCACCGACAAAGCGCGCGGCCAATTGCAGTAAGTCGTCGATCTGCACCGCCAGCATCGAGCGTGCACTCGGCCGCGCGCTGATCTCTTGACCGATGAAGCGCCCGGCCTGCCAGTGCTCCGAGACGCGAGTACGCGACAGCACCGAGACCCAGGCAAACAAAGTGAAGTTGCCGGCCAGCGACAGCACCACACCTTGGGTCAGCGGGGTAATTGGCAGGTTCAGTGGATTGCTGTGCAGCCACGCCAGCCCCGGAAAACTGCTTAGCGACCAGCCCAGGCTGTGCGCGGCAATCGGCAGGATCAACGTGTAGAACCAGAGGAATGTACCGGCGGCCAAACCGGCGAAAACACCGCGGCGGTTTGCCTGTTTCCAGTACAGCGCGCCGAGCATCGCTGGTGCCAGTTGGGTCACCGCAGCGAAGGCGATCTGGCCGATGGTCGCCAGGCTCGCGGTCGAGCCGAGCAAGCGATAGCTGACGTACGCCAGCAACAGAATCACCACGATGCTCACGCGGCGCACCGAGAGCATCCACTGGCGGAATACCTCGAATGGGCGCTCGGCGTTATTTCTGCGCAGCAACCACGGCAACAGCATGTCGTTGGAGACCATGGTCGACAACGCCACGCTGGCGACAATCACCATGCCGGTTGCCGCTGATGCGCCACCGATAAACGCCAGCATCGCCAGCGCCGGATGCGCCTGCGCCAAGGGCAGGCTGATCACGAAGGAGTCGGGCAGTACGTCGCTGGGCAGCATCATCTGGCCGGCCAGCGCGATCGGTACGACAAACAGCGCGGCCAGTGCGAGATAGGCGGGAAACACCCATTTGGCCAGACGCAGATCCTGCGGGTCGATGTTCTCCACCACCGTGACGTGGAACTGCCGAGGCAGGCAGATAATCGCCATCATCGCCACGCCGGTCTGCACCACCATCGACGGCCAGTTAATGGTTTCCTTCCAGTATTCCTCAAGGCGCGGGGCGAGCATGGCCTGATTGAACAAGTCGTCAAAACCGTCGTACAAGCCGTAAGTGACGAAGGCGCCGACGGCGAGGAAGGCGAACAGCTTGACCAGCGATTCGAAGGCAATCGCCAACACCATGCCCCGGTGGTGTTCGGTGGCATCGAGGTTGCGCGTGCCGAAGACAATGGTGAACAGCGCCAGCACCAGCGACACGATCAGCGCGGTGTCCTGGGCGCGGGTGCCCATGGCGTCGGCACCGGCACCGATCAACAGATTCACGCCGAGAACGATGCCTTTGAGCTGCAGGGCAATATATGGCAGGACGCCGACCAGACAGATCAGCGCCACGACCACCGCCAGCGATTGCGATTTGCCGTAACGCGCGGCGATAAAGTCAGCGATGGAGGTGATGTTCTCCTGTTTGCTGATCATCACCATTTTCTGCAGGACCCACGGCGCGCCCACTAACAGCAGGATCGGCCCAAGGTAAATCGGCAGGAATGACCACAGTTGTTCGGCCGCCTGACCGACTGCGCCGAAGAACGTCCAGCTGGTGCAATAAACTGCCAATGACAGGCTGTACACCCAGGCACGCATGCGCGGCGGCAACGGCGCGCTGCGACGGTCGCCGTAGAAGGCGATGGCGAACATTATGGCCATATAGGCCAGGGCTACGGCGGCGATCAGCCCGGTGGACAGCGACATGCAACACTCCCGACAGAAGACTCCCCGGCACTCCTGCCCGGGCGGACAGTCTCGCATGAGCGGGGCGGTTAGTCAGTGTCGACCAAGGTCGTGGCGTGGCGGGGTGTCGCAGGTGGGGAATCGGGTGGTTTCCGCCGTTGCGCTGCCAAGCACAAAACCCTGTAGGAGCTGTCGAGTGAAACGAGGCTGCGATCTTTTGATCTTTGCAATCAAGATCAAAAGATCGCAGCGTGCCGCAGCTCCTACGTGGGGATCGGCGTCAGTGCTGGTTCAGCGCAATATCTATCAGCCGATGCAGTTCATCCACCTCCAGCGGCGCCGCCGAAAACAGAATCCGGAACACCACCGGCGCCACCACCAGATTGATCAATCGATCAACACTCGGCGCCGCTTCATCGGTATGACGCTCGATGATCGTCTGCAACTGCGCGCCAATGATCGTCACGCAGTACCCCGGCGTAGCGCTCGCCTGCACGTCGCGCATCATGTTGCGCCCAGGCTCCGAACTCATCTCATCGAGATACTGCTCAGCCCACGCACGAATATCACTGCGCAAACTGCCGGTTTGCGCCGGCTCGCTGTCGGGGCGCATGCGGGCGAGGGCGACGTCGGCCAACAATGCCGACAGATCACCCCAGCGCCGGTAAATCGTCGACGGTGTAACGCCTGCACGCGCGGCGATCTGCGGGACGGTCACGGTCGAGCGCTCCTGTTCTTGCAGGAGCGCACGGACTGCCGAATGAATTGCATCTTGCACCCGGGCACTGCGGCCGCCGGGGCGTAAACCTTCTTTAATAGCCATGCGGCAGACCTTAACACAAAGAATTTGCTTTAAGCGTTGAGCGGTAGCACACTCCGCAAAAGCAAAAAATTAGCTTTTGCGGAGTGTGCACATGAATAGCGCTGTTTCACATCGTTCGAATCTGTGGTTTCTGGCGATCACCTTACTCAGTTTTCTCGCCGCTTCCACCGCGCCGACGCCGTTGTATCACTTGTATCAGGACCAACTGCATTTCTCGGCAACGGTGCTGACCCTGATTTTCGGGGTCTACGCCCTGAGTCTGCTGGCGGCGCTACTGACTGTCGGTTCGCTCTCGGATCACCTCGGACGCAAACCGGTGATCTTCACTTCGGTGCTGCTCAACGCGTTGGCGATGTTGCTGTTCATTTATGCTGACAGCGTCAGTGGGTTGATCGCAGCACGCGTACTGCAAGGCTTCGCTACTGGCATGGCCACCGCCGTTTTAAGTGCCACGTTGCTGGACACCGATCGCCAGCAAGGACCGCTGATCAACAGTGTCGCGCCGTTGCTGGGCATGGCGCTGGGTGGCATGGGCTGCGGGTTGCTGGCCGAGTTTGCCCCCGCGCCGTTGCAACTGACTTACTGGCTGCTGCTGGCACTGTTTGTATTGCAGGCGTTATACGTTTGGCGTCTGCCGGAAAGCGTTACGCCGCAAGCCGGAGCGTGGGCATCGTTGCGGCCGACTTTGCATGTGCCGGTGCAGGCACGTTCAACGTTGTGGCGAGTGTTGCCGCTGAACACTGCAACCTGGGCGCTAGGCGGTTTCTATGCATCTCTGGCGCCATCGCTGGTGCGCACCGCCACCGGTTCGACCTCCAATCTGATCGGCGGCGCAACCGTGGCAGCCTTGACGGTGACCGGAGCATTGATGATTTTCACGCTGCGCAATCGTCCCGCGACAAGGGCCTTGCAGTTGGGCGCGAGCCTGTTGCCGATCGGCCTGGTGTTGATTCTGCTGGGTGTGCACAGCGCCAGCTTGGCGTTGTTTTTCCTCGGCACGCTGGTGGCCGGTTGCGGCTTTGGCTCGGGTTTTCTCGGTGCCGTTCGCAGCCTGGTGCCGCTGGCCTTGGCCCATGAGCGCGCGGGGTTGATGGCCGCGTATTACGTGCTCAGTTATCTGGCGTTCTGCCTGCCGGCGTTGCTCGCCG
Organism: Pseudomonas sp. MC6; assembly: GCF_054790575.1. Taxonomy (NCBI): domain Bacteria; kingdom Pseudomonadati; phylum Pseudomonadota; class Gammaproteobacteria; order Pseudomonadales; family Pseudomonadaceae; genus Pseudomonas; species Pseudomonas sp. MC6. The sequence continues at coordinate 3,148,976 of NZ_CP186504.1, read as the reverse complement.
GGCACTTGTCGCGCAGTTACGGTCTGCTGGCGACCACCGATGGTTACGGTGCGGTGTTGATCGTGCTGGCCGTCGGCGCGTTGTTGCTCAGCCTGCGTTCCGCGCCAGCCAAAGTGTGCCGCGCTCCATAATCACTGCGGTTTCGGTTAGCCTTGGCCAGCCTTCTTCTCACGGATCGACTAATGAAGATTATCCGCAGCAAAACCTTCACCGCCGAGCGCGCCTGGGGCGCACTGGACATCGCCAACATGAACGGCATCACCACGTGCCTGCACTGGACGGATCAACCGTACAAATGGCACGTCAACGATGGCGAGGAAGTGTTTGTGGTGCTCGATGGCCAAGTGCTGATGCATTACCGCGAGCAGGGCCAAGAAAAACAGGTGCAGCTGGATGTCGGCGACATCTTCTATGCGAGCGTCGGCACCGAGCACGTCGCGCATCCGCAGGGCGCAGCGCGGATTCTGGTAATTGAGAGCGAAGGCAGCGTCTGACTTCTTATTGGTAAAACAGATAACAGTTAGAGATATTACCCGTTATATAGATATTCGATTCGGTTCTACCATGGACTCAACCTCACCAGAGGAGAGGAGTTCATGATGATTTGCCCCAACAGCGCCAAACCCGGCATCAAGCCGTTCAGCCAGCTTCAGCATCCGCGTGAAGTGATTCGCCAGTTCACTCCGAACTGGTTCGCCGCGACCATGGGCACGGGTGTGCTGGCGTTGGCGCTGGCGCAACTGCCGTTGGCCATTCCAGGTCTGCACGCTATCGCGGAAGGTTTGTGGTTGTTCAACATTCTGTTGTTCAGCCTGTTTACCGCTGCGTACGCTGTGCGCTGGATCTTGTTCTTTGATGAAGCGCGGCGGATTTTCGGCCACTCCACGGTATCGATGTTCTTCGGCACGATTCCGATGGGCCTGGCGACGATCATCAACGGTTTTCTGCTGTTCGGCCTGCCACGTTGGGGCGACGGTGTGATTCATCTCGCCGAAGTGCTGTGGTGGATGGATGTGACTATGTCGCTGGCTTGCGGCGTGTTGATTCCGTACATGATGTTTACCCGCCAGGAACACAGCATCGACCAGATGACCGCCGTTTGGCTGTTACCGGTAGTCGCCGCCGAAGTAGCGGCGGCCAGTGGTGCTTTGCTCGCACCGCATCTCAGCGATGCCCACTCGCAACTGGTTGTGCTGACGACGAGCTACGTGCTCTGGGCCTTTTCCCTGCCGGTAGCGTTCAGCATTCTGACGATCCTGCTGTTGCGCATGGCCCTGCATAAACTGCCCCACGAAAACATGGCCGCTTCGAGCTGGCTGGCCCTCGGCCCGATCGGCACCGGCGCGCTGGGCATGTTGCTGCTCGGTGGAGATGCGCCTGCGATCTTCGCGGCGAATGGTCTGCCAGGCATCGGTGAAATCGCCTCGGGTCTTGGGCTTATTGCAGGGATTACGCTGTGGGGCTTTGGTCTGTGGTGGATGCTGATGGCACTGCTGATCACCGTGCGTTACTTGCGTGATGGCATCCCGTTCAACCTCGGCTGGTGGGGATTCACCTTCCCATTGGGTGTGTATTCGCTGGCAACTCTGAAACTGGCGAGCACTCTGAGCCTGACGTTTTTCAGCGTTGTCGGCACGCTGTTGGTGATGTTGCTGGCGCTGATGTGGCTGATCGTCGGTAAACGCACGGTGCAAGGCGCTTGGCGTGGCGAGCTGTTTGTCTCGCCATGCATCGCAGGTTTGAAGAAATAACCTGAAAAGTTTAGGTAAGGTGTGGCCTGGATCGCGGTTCGAGAATCCAATAAGCAGTACCCAGGCCTCTCTACCTTAAACATCAGGGAAACACGGAAGATGAGTCACCCCTCACAGTTCAACCTGCTGCGCACCCGGCGCTTCTTGCCGTTCTTCATCACGCAGTCGCTCGGCGCGTTCAACGATAACGTGTTCAAGCAGTCACTGATCCTCGCCATTCTCTATCGGCTGACCATCGAGGGTGACCGTTCAATCTGGGTCAACCTGTGTGCGTTGCTGTTTATTCTGCCGTTCTTCCTGTTCTCGGCGCTGGCCGGGCAATTTGGAGAAAAGTTTGCCAAGGACGCGCTTATCCGTCTGATCAAACTCGCGGAAATCGCGATCATGGCCGTAGGATCGGTCGGTTTCCTCTTCGATCACCTGTCGCTGATGCTGGTGGCGCTGTTCGCCATGGGCACCCATTCGGCGCTGTTCGGGCCGGTGAAATACTCGATTCTGCCGCAGGCGCTGCGTGAGGATGAACTGGTTGGCGGCAACGGCCTGGTGGAGATGGGCACGTTTCTGGCGATTCTCGCCGGGACGATTGGCGCCGGGGTCATCATGTCTTCCTCGCACTACGCGCCGCTGGTGTCCTGCGCCATCGTCGGGATTGCCGTGCTGGGCTATCTGGCCAGTCGCAGCATTCCGCGCGCGGCGGCATCCTCCCCGGAAATGCGCCTGAACTGGAATATCTTCAGCCAGTCGTGGGCCACGTTGAAACTCGGTCTGGGCCAGACTCCGGCGGTATCGCGTTCGATAGTCGGCAACTCGTGGTTCTGGTTTGTCGGGGCGATTTACCTGACGCAGATTCCGGCCTATGCCAAGGAATGGATGCACGGCGATGAGACCGTAGTCACCCTGATTCTCACCGTGTTCTCGGTTGGTATCGCGCTGGGTTCGATGCTTTGCGAGAAGCTGTCCGGGCGCAAGGTCGAGATCGGTCTGGTGCCGTTCGGCTCATTCGGTCTGACCGTGTTCGGTCTGCTGCTGTGGTGGCACTCCGGTGGAATCCCCGACAGTGTCACCGGCCACAGCTGGATTGAAGTGCTGGGCTTTGTGCACACCTGGGCAGTGTTGATCGATATCCTTGGCCTCGGCATCTTTGGTGGTTTCTACATCGTGCCGCTGTATGCCTTGATCCAGTCACGTACCGCTGAAAACGAGCGGGCCCGGGTGATTGCCGCCAACAACATTCTCAACGCATTGTTTATGGTGGTCTCGGCCATCGTCTCGATCGTGCTGCTGAGCGTGGCCAAGCTGTCGATCCCGCAGTTGTTCCTCGTGGTGTCGCTGCTGAACATCGGCGTCAACGCTTACATCTTCAAAATCGTCCCCGAGTTCAGCATGCGTTTCATGATCTGGCTGCTCAGCCATTCCATGTACCGTGTCGAGCATCGCAACCTTGAGGCGATACCGGACGAGGGTGCGGCGCTGCTGGTGTGCAACCACGTGTCGTTTGTCGATGCCTTGCTGATTGGTGGTGCAGTGCGTCGGCCGATTCGCTTTGTCATGTACTACAAAATCTACAACTTGCCGGTGCTGAACTTTATCTTCCGCACGGCGGGGACAATTCCGATTGCCGGGCGTCAGGAAGATATCCAGATCTACGAAAAGGCCTTCACCCGGATTGCCCAGTATCTGAAGGACGGTGAGCTGGTGTGCATCTTCCCGGAAGGCAAGCTGACGGCGGATGGCGAGATGAACGAGTTCAGAGGCGGGCTGACGCGGATTCTCGAGGAGACGCCGGTACCGGTGATTCCGTTGGCATTGCAGGGGTTGTGGGGGAGTTTCTTCAGTCGCGATCCGAACAAGGGCTTGTTTCACCGGTTGTGGTCGCGGGTGACGTTGGTGGCGGGTTCGCCGGTGGACGTTGATGCGGCTGAGCCGGCGAAGTTGCAGGTGTTGGTGGGGGAACTGCGCGGGGCAGTCAGATAGTCGGCGATTTTAAAGGCCTCTTCGCGAGCAGGCTCGCTCCCACAGTTGATCGTATTCCTCTGACGGAACGCGATTGAATGTGGGAGCGAGCCTGCTCGCGAAAGCGGTAGTGGCTTAAGCGCTGACCTTAAGGCCAATCAATCCGGTAATGATCAACGCCACACTGGCCAGACGAATCAACGCCATCGACTCGCCGAACAGAATGATTCCGGCAATCACCGTGCCCACGGCACCGATACCGGTCCAGATCGCATAGGCCGTGCCCAGCGGCAATTCCTTCATCGCCAGGCCAAGCAGGCCAAGGCTGATGGCCATGGCCGCAACGGTCAGAACGGTGGGCAGCGGGCGGGTGAAACCGTCGGTGTATTTCAGGCCGACGGCCCAGCCGACTTCGAACAGGCCGGCGAAAAACAGAATGATCCAGGACATGCAAGACCCCCATCGATTGACGGGGTCGTCCCCAGATTAATGACTCGATCGAGCCGCAGGGTCGTCCCCGCGTTGCGCGCTAGTTTGACCAGCATTAACCCGGGGATCAAGTTTGCGCCTCAGTCGGCCGCTTGTTGCGCCAGTGTCTCGCGATCTTCCTTTTCACTCATGCGCCGGAAGTACGTCGACAGCAGTGCTCCGGAAATATTGTGCCAGACGCTGAACAGCGCGCTCGGCACCGCCGCCAACGGCGAGAAATGGGCGCTGGCCAATGCCGCGCCCAACCCCGAATTCTGCATGCCCACTTCCAGCGCCAGGGATTTGCGCTGAGCCAACGGCAGCTTGAACAGGCGCCCGGTGAAGTAGCCCAGCAGATAGCCGAAGCTATTGTGCAGCATCACTACAGCCATGATCAGCAGACCGGATTCGGCGATTTTCGCCTGACTGGCGGCGACTACGGCGGTGACGATAATCACGATGCTGACCACCGACACCAGCGGCAACACATCCACCGCGTGGCGCACTTTATCGCCGAGCAAGCGCTGGGCAACCACGCCGAGAATGATCGGCAGCAACACCACTTGCAGGATCGACCAGAACAGCTCCATGAACGATACCGGCAACCACGCCGAAGCCAGCAGCCAGATCAGCGCTGGGGTCAGCAGCGGGGCGAGGAGGGTGGTGACGGCGGCGATCGCCACCGACAACGCCAGATCACCACGGGCCAGCCAGGTCATCACGTTGGACGACGTACCGCTTGGGCAGCAGCCGACCAGAATCACCCCGACGGCGATTTCCGGTGGCAGGTGAAACACTTGGCAGAGCAACCACGCCACACCGGGCATGATCACGAAATGTGCGACGACGCCCAGCGCTACACGCCACGGATGGCGGGCAACAGCAGCGAAGTCGTCGAGTTTGAGGGTCAGGCCCATGCCGAACATCACCAACCCGAGCAGCGGTACGATCGCGCTTTTCAGGCCGAGGAACCACGCCGGTTGCAGGAACGCAATCACCGCGAAAATCAGAACCCAGTAAGCGAAGGTATTGCCGACAAAGCGGCTGAGTGCAGCCAGTGCGCGCATGGCCTGATCCTTATTATTAAATGAACACCACAAAACCAATGTAGGAGTGAGCCTGCTCGCGATAGCGGTCTTTCAATCAACACATTAGTTGAATGTCAGTCCCTCATCGCGAGCAGGCTCACTCCTACAGTTTGGACATCACAAGGCGTTAGATCCCCTGCGGAGTCTCTTCCCCACCCAACGCTTCCACCAACGCCGGCAGGAAGTCGCCAAACGTCAGCATCATCAGGGTGAAGCTGGCATCCAGTTGACCCAGCGCCTCGTCGCCACCGTCCTGCTCCGCCTGATCCTGCAACAGATCTTCGAACTTCAGACGTTTAACGGTCATCTTGTCATCGAGCAGGAACGACAGTTTGTCCTGCCAGGCCAGCGACAATTGAGTGACCACTTTGCCAGTGCTCAGGTGCAGCTGGATTTCTTCGCTGGTCAGATCCTGACGCTTGCAACGGACGATACCGCCGTCTTCGTGGGTGTCGCGCAGTTCGCACTCGTCCAGTACATAGAAGTCGTCGGCCGCTTTCTGCGTGGTGACCCAGTCGGTCATGACGGCCGTTGGAGCCATTTTTACCGTCAGCGGGCGGACGGGCAGGGTGCCGATCACTTCGCGCAGGGTCGACAGCAGGTCTTCGGCGCGTTTCGGGCTGGCCGAGTTGACCAGAATCAGACCCTGTTTCGGCGCGATGGCGGCGAAGGTCGACGAGCGACGGATAAACGCGCGCGGCAGGAAGGCCTGAATGATTTCATCCTTGATCTGGTCGCGCTCCTTCTTGTAGACCTTGCGCATCTGCTCGGCTTCGATCTCTTCGACCTTCTCCTTGACCGCGTCGCGCACGACGCTGCCCGGCAGGATGCGTTCTTCTTTACGCGCGGAAATCAGCAGGAAGTCACCGCTGACGTGCACCAATGGAGCATCTTCGCCTTTGCCGAACGGCGCGACGAAACCGTAGGTGGTCAACTCCTGGCTTGCACATGGACGCGCCAGTTTGGTGGCCAGTGCAGTTTCCAGCGCCTCGGCATCGACAGGCAGGTCTTGGGTCAGGCGATAGATAAGCAGGTTTTTGAACCACATGGGGTGAGTCTCTCCTTTATACAAAGGGGGGCATTATTGTCTTCGCCGTCTCATAGGCCAACCCTTCTCTAAGCCTTTGGAAGGCCTGAGAAAATTATTTAAAAAAGTGCTTGCCAGAGGTTGGGTCGCTCCGTAGAATGCGCGCCACACCGAAGCGAAGGGTGATTAGCTCAGCTGGGAGAGCGTCTGCCTTACAAGCAGAATGTCGGCGGTTCGATCCCGTCATCACCCACCATTCGTTTCAAGTGTTTAGCGCAGCGGTAGTTCAGTCGGTTAGAATACCGGCCTGTCACGCCGGGGGTCGCGGGTTCGAGTCCCGTCCGCTGCGCCATATTCGGTAACCTGGACCACTGAACGCCAGGTCACCACGGAAAAACCCGCCAAGGCGGGTTTTTTTCTGCTCCAAGGTTGTACCCGCGGGATGTGTCGCTTTACTGGTTTTCGGATTTATTTGAAAAAAACTTCAATTAAATCAACACATTACGAAAACTTGTGGCATAATGCGTCCCGTAACGAAGCGAAGGGTGATTAGCTCAGCTGGGAGAGCGTCTGCCTTACAAGCAGAATGTCGGCGGTTCGATCCCGTCATCACCCACCATTCGTTTCAAGCGTTTCGCGCAGCGGTAGTTCAGTCGGTTAGAATACCGGCCTGTCACGCCGGGGGTCGCGGGTTCGAGTCCCGTCCGCTGCGCCATATTCGGAATCTGCAACACTGAACGCCAGATTCCACAGAAAGCCCGCCAAGTGCGGGCTTTTTGCTGTCTGGCGTTTGAGTATTTTTCACTGCATATATCTATGTAGTGCCTGTGGAACACGTCGCTTTCGGACAATGGGCAATGTTCTTCATGATCATTTGGGTCATGGAGCAATTCCGTTGCCAGCCGAGAGACCGATCAGATGCCTTCGACTCCTGCCTTAACCGATATTCCTTCTTCCGCCGAAGACACGGATGCGCTGTCATTCATGGCAAGTAATCCGGCATTTTTATCCAGCGACGATGCAGCCACTGGCTTGCACAATCTGTTGAAAACGCCGCTCAGCGCAGAACTTCACGGGTTCATTCTGAAAAATACCGAGGGGCGCTTCTTTTGTGCTCAACGTGTTGACGCCAATCCTGTCAGTGGCGAACTTCGGAGCGAAGTAACGACGCTTCTGCGCACGACCCTTGTGGTAACTGTGGGTGGCTTGGGCGAGTTGATTGTCCCGAGCGGTTTTACTATCGAAGCGAGCTTTCACGCCCGCCCGGCCCAAGCCCGTGGTGTTGACGAATCCACCAGTGAATGGGCTCAGCGTAATCGGTTCTTCACGATTGCCGATTTGTCAGCTGTGATGAACAGTCATCGTAAATATTCGAAGTGTTATCTGTCCGCCTACAATGGCGGACTCCTGTGCTACGCCTCGACGAACCTGCCGTTTGAACAGGAATTGGCGCCCCGACTGTCGAGGCGGCCTCAAAGTGGCCCACAATTGTTCGAAAGCTTGCTTGCCAGAGGGGCAATCCCCAGCAGCCTGTGGATCTTGCTGGTCTTGGCGGCCGGGCAAGTGAACGTTGTGGTAACGGGCGATCTCTGGCGGCGCCGAGGCCCGCTCAAAGCCAGCTGGCGGTCGGATGTCCTTGAAGCCAAGCCGCCGATTACACAGATGCCAATCTTCGGGCCGATCTGCCGAAATGCGGGGGAGGTCGCACTTTACTTGCGCGAAAAGTTATCCGTCCCACCGCCAGCGAGTCCGCGTGTCGGCTTCATCCTTAAACATAACGCCAGCGATTTCCTGGTGGTCACTGACCCGGTCTCCATTCCCTACGCCAGTTTTGATCGGGCAGCTTTATTTCCCAAGGATCAGCACGGCAACCCACTGATCCCAAGAGGGTTTCGGGTGCACGGTATTTATCACTCCACGCCGCAATTGGCGGCCGAGCGACAGCCTCCGAGGGGAATGGATTTGTACCGGAATTTTTTCACGCCCGAGGATCTGAAAGTCGGCCTGGATCATATGATTGCGGCACCCAATCAGCGAATTTTTATGGTCACCCCCGATGGCGCCGTCTTGCGATTCGCCAAACCGATAATCCCCAAGGTTCGGGAGCTGAAAGCGAACCTTGAGCAAGGCCTCAAGCAAAAAATCATCGACGGCGACATGCCACCGCAGGGGGTTGTCGACAAGGTTGCCGACGCGGGCATCCTCAGCGTTTTATTGGCGAGTCAGACCTGGCCGGATCTCGGCAAGATCACGGCTGCCTCTACTGTCGATGTTACAGGCGTAGAGACTTCCCAATGATTACTCACTATTACGCTGGTGACGATAGTCGCTGACCGCTTCGTACACGGCCTTGCGCAACCGGTTGATCCCTCCGATCGGGCGATGCGCCTCAATGCCAAACCAAGGGTTGAACGACAGGTTATCGCATTGCAGATTCAACGCCGGGGTGTCGAAATCCTGCGGCGGCAGGGTGATCCGCGCGACGGTTTCGAAGGGCGAATCCTGCTCGCGCCATTCGATGCTGGTGTCCTCGATCGGCATGTATTGATGGGCATCCTGACGCTGAATCTGCAGCACGAAGCAGGCGGGTACACGATCCGTCGACAGTTGCTGATTCAACGCGCTGCGCAGAAAGTTCGGCAGGTCGTGATTTTGTTTGGGCAATGTATAGGCGGGGCAGTTATCCGGATCGGGTGCTACACGAAACTTTGCATTCGACTCACCGAATTTGTAAGGCGAAACCGAAAAGTAAGTCGTCGCCGTCGGGCTATCCGGCGGCGGCGCCAAGGTTGCCAGCGCGATAAACAAATGGCGGATCTGCCAGGTGCGCGGATCCCATCCGGGGAAAAACGCCATGACCTTCTTGCCGTCAGCCTGCGCCGCCACGTTCTGACGGTACTCGGCGACATCGCTGACGAAAAAGTTCGGGTGGCTGAACATCACGAAATCCTGCTCAGGCTGTGCCTGGCGGTTGCCGAGCAGCTGTTTTCCCGAAACATCCAGCAGTTTGATTGCCATGCCTCTGGCGTCGCGGATGCTGTCGAACTGTGGGTAGGCATTGCCGTTGGACAGACGAATCATTGCCTGCCAGGTTTTTCCGGGTTCACTGAACACGCCCTGTCGCAGCGACTGCGCCAGTTCCGGCAACACCTGCACCTGCGCCTTCACGCAACCATGAGCCTTGGCGTGTGCGTCGCGCAGATAACGTGTGCCTTCGCGGTACTGATCAACGATGCGCACGGCGGTCTGAATCACGTTTTGAGTCATCGCGGCTTCGCCGGGTGGAGTCTGTTCCAGCGCTGAAACCGGGCCACGGTGTTGCCAGGCAAACCACGCCGTGGCGATGGCCCAGCCGAGCAGGCCGATGGCGGCCAATATCAGCAGGGCTTTGCCAAGCAGACGTCCAAGCCACAACCAGATTCTGGCCAACAGCGGTAACTCTTTCTTGAAGGTCGAGATCATGGCAGTTGCGCCTCCAGTGGGCCGCCGAGGACTTTCAGGTACTCAAGAAGTGCCCAGCGTTCTTCGGGCTGCAATAGCCGACCAATCACGCCGTTACCACGTTCGCCGGCACGGAACTCATGGCCGCTGTTGTGGTTGCCTGTGATGCGCGTGTCGAACAGGAAGCCATTGGTAAACGCTTCGGTGCGATAACCCAGATGGCGCGGATCATATTCAAGGGTGCCTTTGAGGAAGGTTGTGGCGCGTTCATCCTGCGGCGACAGCAACTGATAAATGCTCGGCACCGAACCGTTGTGCAGAAACGGCGCCGTGGCCCAGATACCGGCCAGCGGACGGGCCTTGTAGGCGACTTTTTCGCGCACACCGATTGGCAGGCCGAAACCGTCCAGCTGTGGTTTCTCCTGCGGCGTGACGTTGGCCTCGCGGTAGGCGCGGTCTTCGACAAAAGCGGTGACGTAAGCCAGCCCCTTGGCCACTGACAACTGGCTCAGATCCAGAGGTTCCCTGGGCGTCGGATGCAGTTTGACGTCCATGGTTTCGAGTTCCTTCAGGTCCCATTGCAGGGCAGTCAGATCGAAACGGTGGCTGGCGATATTGTTGGCGGCGGTCGGGTCGGTGCCGATGACATCGACCGGCAGCATGTGCAAATGCTGCACCCAGCGTTCACCTTCCTGCGTCTGGCGCGGTACGTGACAACCGGCGCAATTCTCGGCAAACAGCGTGCGCCCCTTGGCTGCCAGTGATTTGTCGATGGCACCAAGCAGCTCCTCTGGCCAAACGGGCGGTTTGAGCTTTTGCAGGGTTTCTTCGATTTTGTGCAGATCACGCACGCGCACGCTGGAGGCATAGCGGGCTTCGCCTTGCAGTGGCTGGCCGTTGCCATCAAAAAAATTCAGGGTGGCGCCGACGCCCAACGCTTCGCCGATGTTGCGTGCCATCGGCTGCTGTGCGGAGCCGTTCCATTGCACCCAATCGAATGTCCACATGTCCCAGAGCTGCGGATAATCCACCGGGGCATTGGCCACGCGGTAGTTGGCGGGGGAAATCGCATCGCCAAACGTTGCATTGGCAATGCGTCCAAAGGCGTCGGCGCGGCCGGGACCTTCTTCGGTCGGATAGAGGCCGCGATGGGTATCGTTCCAGGCCACTTTAAGGAATGTGTTCAGTGAAGTTTTGAAGTCTTTGCGCAATTGCTCGTGGCGCGCGTTGTATTCGTCGCCCAGCACGGTTCTGGCAAAGCGTTCGAATTTCCATGGGTTGTAGTAAGTCGAGGTCAGACTTGCCACCAAAGCCTGTCCGAAACTTCCGCCCCGTAAAGTAGGAACACTGGAAGGCAACACATGTTGCGCGGTACCGCCGTCGATCCGTACGGCCTGGCCTTTGAAGCGCAATTCGCCGGTGTGGCAAGCGGCGCAAGTGATGTCCAGATATTGCTCGGAGCTGCCGGGATTCTGGTGCCGGGCAAAACCGACGGGGAGGTTACCCGGATTGTTCGCCGTGGCTTTCTGCTGCGGATCAATCAGAAAACCGAAACGCGCGAGGTAATCGGGTGAGGCGAAACGTCGCTCAGAGAAGGGCAGTTCCAACGCCTCGAACCACTCATAGCGCAGGCCTTTGACCTGCGTGCCCTGAGGCGTGAAATAGTAGGTTTGCCGCTCTTCGTCACTCCACTGATTGAGGTAATGCACCTGCTCGGCGGCGGTGTAGAAGGGCAATTTCGGGTTGGCAACGTAATACAGCACCACGGCGAGAACGAGTCCCAGCAGCACGACGATCAGGGTCAGCACACGGAATAGAAGGCGCAAGATAAACATCCTTGTCAAATTGTTCCGCTGTTATGCCTGAGCCTGCCAAATGCGGCAAGTGGCCATTACGCCAGATGATGCAAGGAGAAACGACGCTGATTGTCGGGACAAGATGACAGAAGCTTCATCGTCGCTTCGCCTCAATGCGTTTTAATCCCTGAACTTATCGGAAGTTTCCTGCTCTCATGCCGGTAGCCATTGGTCGTGGCGGCCTGATAAGCTCGCGGCTTTACTCGATTGCCCTTTCGGCGCATGAACAAGGAAATAGCATGAAACAGCATCGGTTGGCGGCGGCGGTTGCCCTGGTTGGCCTGGTCCTCGCGGGTTGTGATTCGCAGACCAGCGTAGAGCTGAAAACCCCGGCGCAAAAAGCTTCCTACGGTATCGGCCTGAACATGGGCAAGAGCCTGGCTCAGGAAGGCATGGATGATCTGGACTCCAAAGCGGTAGCCCAGGGCATCGAAGATGCCGTCGGCAAGAAAGAACAGAAGCTGAAAGACGAAGAACTGGTCGAAGCCTTCGCCGCGCTGCAAAAGCGTGCTGAAGAGCGTATGGCCAAGATGAGCGAAGAGTCGGCTGCGGCTGGCAAGAAGTTCCTCGAAGAAAACGGCAAGAAGGCGGGTGTAACCACCACCGCTTCCGGCCTGCAGTACGAAGTGGTCAAGAAAGCCGACGGTCCACAGCCTAAGCCGACTGACGTAGTGACTGTTCACTACACCGGTAAGCTGACCAACGGCACCGTATTCGACAGCTCCGTCGAGCGCGGCAGCCCGATTGATCTGCCGGTGAGCGGCGTGATTCCGGGTTGGGTTGAAGGTCTGCAACTGATGCACGTTGGCGAGAAGTACAAACTGTACATCCCTAGCGATCTGGCTTACGGCGCTCAGTCGCCAAGCCCGGCAATCCCGGCCAACTCGGTTCTGGTCTTCGACCTGGAACTGCTGGCCATCAAGGATCCAGCCAAAGAAGCTGCTGCTGCCAAGTAACTGGCAAAGGCTTCAACAACAACGCCTCGCTTATGCGGGGCGTTGTTGCATCTGGAGTCTGGCAAGGGTAAACAGAGCGAACCGATGGCGGTCGGGAGAGTCATAGCCAATGAGACTGTCATCGCTAGCCGCCCTGAGCAGCCAAGTCAATGAAATATTGGGGTTTTTTATGTGAGTAAAAAACGCCCGATCTGAGCGCAGCCCTTATGAAACGGGGCTTTCAGCGCTGAAATGCAGCTCTGTTCACAAGGTTATCCACAATTTGTGTGGATAACATTTCAACGGGAGGAATAGATGAAAGCTCCGTGGAATTTCGCTCGATTCCTGCCCTTGGCTGGCCGCCTGCTGGCACGCGGCCGCTTGCCGACCTTATTGTTTGCGGTCGCCAGCAAAGGCGCTGCACAGGGCAATCGCCTCGGTAAACTCAAGGACGATTTACGTTTACTCCAGGCTTTGTGCCTGGCCTATTGGCGCGGCGAGTATCGGGCCATCAGTGGCAAAGCGTTGATTTCGGTGGTTGCAGGGTTGATGTACTTCCTCAGCCCGGTGGATGCGATTCCGGATTTCATTCCCGTGTTCGGTATGCTCGACGACATCGCCGTCCTCGCCTGGCTGATGAAAACCCTCGACGATGAGCTCAATGCCTTCCGCCTCTGGCGCAACCGCCAGCAACCGGAAAAACTCGCGGTGGTCGAACGGTTGCCCGATACCCCTGAACAACTGCAACTTCAGGGGCCGAAAAAGCCCTGATTCATTAAGTCTTCCTGTAGATAGATACCCCCCGCGACCTTGGCCGCTGTTAGGATTACACTTCTAGGGAAAAGTGCCGACTCGCTAAGTGTTGTTGTCCTACGGGGTAGTCATGGATATTCAGATAATTGCACGCGATGGCGAACCCGAATACGCGGTTCTGCCGTGGGCTCAGTATCAGGCTCTACTAAAAGCAGCAGGCATCAATGAAACACCGTCGCGTCCGGCAGCCACGCCACTCGCGGCCTCACCAGACACGATTCTTCCAGGTCTGGATCAACTACGCAGTTTGCGCGAAGGGAAGGGCATCGCCATTGAGGCGCTGGCCCGCACGGTAGGCATCAGCCCGTCATATCTGGCCATGATCGAAAGTGGCGAGCGTCAGCCCGACGCCGCGATTCGCCGCAGCCTGGCCTGGGAATTGACGGTGCCAGGGTGGAGGGATGAATCGTGAGCGTACGCATCAGTCGTCAACATTGGGACGGATTGCTCGGGGAACTGGATCAGGCGCGCCGCCAGCGCCATCTGCTGACTTATCGGGCCTTGCTGGAGCGGTTGCAACTACCGACACCGGCGATGCAGACCCTGACCGCCGCACTCGAGCATCTGGCCGCGCTAGACGCGAAGGCCGAGCAACCCTTGCGCAGTTCGCTGGTGATCAGCCAGGGCGCGAGTCGCCTGCCACGCACCGGTTTCTTTGAATGTGTTGAACGTCTGGGGCGCTTTTCCGGGCCGTCCGATGGCGTTGCCGCCGCCTCTTGGCATGCTTCGGAAGTCGTCCGTGTTTTTGAGTACGAGTACCCGGAATCGGCGGAGGCCTGAGTGTTTTTACGACTCAAGGCGCGGGCCAGTTACTGGCTGGCTCGCAGGCTGTTTCACTGGTCATGGTTCGTTCGCCAGCCGCGTGGCTGGCGCTGGCTCGAAGGTCAGTTTGCGCGCATGGCCAACCTTGGCGATGTCGGTGCGCAGAGCTTCTATGGGCACATCCTGACCTTTCGCGGTGTCGGGCTGGGCGCGCGTGAAGAAGGTGTGCGCCTGTTGCGGTTGGCGGCACTTGCGGGTGATGGCAAAGCGGCTTATCAGGTCGGCGTGATCAGCCTGGCCGGGACTACGAGCAAACCGTCGGATCCGGTCGAAGCCGCACGCTGGTGGAACATAGCTGCCAAAGCCGGGCACCCATTGGCTGAACTCAAATTGAAAGAGCTGAGTACTCGCAACTCAACACTGTAAATCCAGTTATGTCTGCTCAAATAAACGCGGTGTGAGGCTTTCCTCACGCCGCGTTTGCTTTTTTGCGCGTTTGTTTATCCAGGAGCGATTTTTACAGACAAGTCCTACAGTCATCGCCTACTTGCCTGACTTCTTTCCTGATTGATCCCCCGCACAGTTCCCGCGCCTAATTTTTTGCGCGAGGGAACGCTCATGTTTGACCTGCTTATTCAGTCCACTTCGCCCACCCGCGTGCGCTGATGGAAGCCGTTACTCGCATCGAGCAAGCACTCGACAGCTTTCCCGCCTCCCTCAGCCTTTACCGCGAGCAGCTCAAGCATTGGGCCAGTCGAGGGGCGGACAAGGTTAGCCATGCTGCGGATTTGCCGTCGTTGATGGGTATGGAGCGGATCATTCGCTTCGGCTCCGATAGCACTGTCGTCAGCAGCGCCGACAACGCGTTTTTCTCCGGCGTCGTCCAGTGCCCGGAGAGCGGCCCGATGCTGATCGAAAGCAAATTCGAGTCGGTCTACGACATTCCCCTCGGCAACATCGCGGTCGATGTGATTGCCATGGACGGTGGCGAAACCACCCCCATCACTCTTGATGCGCAAGGCAAGGGCTCATTCAAAGGAATACCTGGCAAGTTCTACCGGGTGCAGGTGCACAGCGATGTCACTGAGAGTCAGGTCGAGGACCTGTTCAAAGCCTATGACGGCCTGACCGCTGAGCTGGATGGCTGGCTGCGCAGTGAATGGCAGGGTTTCAAGCCGCAGTGGTCGCAGTCGGTAGCGACGGCGGCGGGCAACGGCATGCTCGCCGGGAGCTGGGCGGCGATCGAGGGCGTGTGGGACAGCATTGGCCTGCTCTCGGACATTCTCAAGGATCCCGGGGCGTTCGCCGAGCGATTGGGTGAGGGCGCCACGCAGTTGATGGCGCTGGCAGCGAGCGCACCCGACGTCATGGAAAAGCTTCAATTGCTGGTCAGTGACGAAGCTGCACTGTGTTTATTGCTGCGCACTGCCAGCCTTTGGCTGGAGATGCTGCCGCCCAGTGAAATCGCCGGCAAAACCGCTGAAGCGGCATCAATGATGATGGTGCAGTTGCTCATCGATGTGCTGATCAGCGTCGTCTTGACGTTCGTCAGTGGTGGTGCAGGCATCGCATATCTGACGCTGCGTCTGGCGGATCGCGCCGTGCAATTGCTGTCGGCGGTGAAACGTTTGGTGAAGGCGATATTCGGCATCGTCGAGGGCTTCATCAAATACGTCGATCAATACAAAGCCGTTGCTGCCCGAGGCATCGCGGCGGGTGTGAAAAAGGGCCGAATGCAATTGCGCTGGGATGCGCAGCGCAACACCTTGCTGAAGAAAGACGAGCATCACGACGACTCGCCGGATCAGGCGAAAAACCCCAACGGTGACAGCGCCGATTGTGTGCCGCGTACCTGCACCAACGGTTGTCCCGTGTCGATGGTCACCGGCGAGGAACTGCTGACCCTGACCGATGCCATGCTCGATGGCGTGCTGCCGTTTGAGTTCACGCGGTTGTATCGCAGCAGTGCCGCCGAGATCGATGTCGGGCTGGGGTTTGGCTGGAGTCATTCGCTGGCGCATCGGCTGGAATTTTTCGCTGATGAGGTTGTTTGGGTCGATCACGAAAACCGGCGTACATGGTTTCCGTTGCCGAGCGTTGAACGACCGGCGATTCACAACAGCCTATCGCGGGCGGCGATTTTTCTGGGCGATGAGCCGGAAGAGCTGATCCTCGCACTGGCCGGGGAAACGGCGCGGTTTTATCACTTTCGCGCAGGACGGCTGACGGCGATCAGCGATGCCTATGGCAATCGTCTGACGGTGCAGCGCGATCGCTCTGACCGGGTGCAGCGCCTGGACAACGGCGCCGGGCGTTCGCTGCTGTTGCGCTATGACCGCGCGCAGTTGGTTGGTGTGGATTACCAGGTGTTTCGCGAAGGTGCCTGGAGCACCGAACAGGCGCTGGTCAGTTACCGCTACGACGCTTACCAGCATCTGATCGAAGCGACCAACGCCGTCGGTGACAGCGAGCGTTACGACTACGACGACGCCCACGTGATTCTGCAGCGGCAACTGGCTGGGGGCGCGAGTTTCTTCTGGGAGTGGGAACGTTCGGGCAAGGCTTCTCGCTGTGTCAGGCATTGGGCCTCGTTTTCGCAGATGGACACGCGCTACGTCTGGGACGACGACGGCAGTGTCGCGGTGCATTACGTCGATGGCACCGAAGAAACGTACGTCCACGACGAGCGTGCGCGGCTGGTGCGTAAAGTCTCGGCGGATGGTGGCGAGCAGCTCAAGGCCTATGACTCCTCGGGGCGCTTGATCGCCGAGCAGGATGCCTTAGGCGCCGTCACCGAATATCGCTACAACGAGGTCGGACGGCTGATTGCGCTGATTCCTCCGGATGACGCGCCCACGTCCTACGAGTATCGCAACGGTTTCTTGCATCGGCGTTCGCGCGGCGATGCGGTGTGGATCTATCGGCGCAATGCCGAAGGCGATGTCACCGAAGCGGTCGACCCCGATGGTCAGGTCACCCATTACTACTACGACACCCGGGGCCAGGTGCTGTCGATCCGCTACCCGGACAGCAGTCGCCATCGCTTGGTCTGGAACAACCTCGGCCAGTTGACCGAAGAGACCCTGCCCGACGGTGGCGTGCGGCGTTTTTCCTACGATGCACTGGGGCGGCGGACCACCACCGCCGACGAACACGGTGCGGTTACCCGTCAGCATTGGGACGCCGTTGGCCGACTGATTCAGACGACTTTTCCTACCGGTAGCACCCGCGCCTACAGCTACGGCGCCTACGGTCAGGTCACTGCCGAGCGCGATGAACTCGGGCGCATCACCCGTTATGAGTATGACGACGACCTGCACCTGGTCTCGCGCCGGATCAACCCCGACGGCACACGGGTGCAGTACCGCTACGACCATGCGCAACTGCTGCTCACCGAGATCGAAAACGAGTCCGGGGAAAAATACCGGCTCGATTACACGCCGACCGGGCTGATTCGCCAGGAAAGCGGTTTTGATGGCCGGCGCACGGCGTATGCCTATGACCTCAACGGCCATCTGCTGGAGAAAACCGAGTTCGGCGATGACGGCTCTTGTCTGCTCACCGCTTATGAGCGCGATGCCGCTGGCCGGCTGTTAGTCAAAACCCTGCCCGATGGGATCAAGGTCACCTACCAATACGACCGTCTCGGCCGTTTGATTGGGGTCGACGACGGCCAGCAACACCCGCTGGCCTTTGAATACGACCGCCAGGACCGCTTGATCACCGAGCATCAGGGCTGGGGCACTCTGCGTTACCGCTACGACGCCTGCGGTCAGCTCAAGCGCCTACGTCTACCGGACAACAGCGTGCTCGATTACCGCCACGCCAAGGGCGGCGCGCTGACCGACATCGACCTCAACGGCACGCCGTTGACCCGTCACGTCTATCAGTCCGGACGTGAACGGCAACGCCAGCAGGGCCTGCTGCTCAGCGAATATACCTACGACGATCAGGGACGATTACTCGCCCACGCCGTAGGTCATCAACGCGATGCGCTGTACCGCCGCGATTATGCCTACAACGCCAACGGCAATCTCGCGCACATTGCCGACAGCCGCCACGGCCAGCGCACCTACGGCTACGACGCCCTCGACCGCCTCATTCGCGTACGTCACTCACGCGACGAACTGCCGGAATCCTTCGCCCACGACCCGGCCGGCAACCTGCTGATGCAGGACCGCCCCGGCCCGAGTCAGATCAAAGGCAACCGCCTGCTGATGCAGGGCGACCGCCACTATGACTACGACGCCTTCGGCAACCTGATCCGCGAACGTCGCGGCCGCGCGCAAACTCTCGTCACTGCATACCGCTACGACAGCCAGCACCGCCTGATCGGCCTGACCCGCCCCGACGGCCAGACCGCCAGTTACCGCTACGACGCCTTCGGCCGACGCATCCGCAAAACCGTCGGCGACGCCACCACCGAATTCTTCTGGCAAGGCGACCACCTCGTCGCCGAAAGCAGCGAACACGAATACCGCAGCTACGTCTACGAACCCGGCACCTTCCGCCCGCTCGCGCTGCTCGACGGCAAAGGCCCGAAAAAGGCCTGCCCGTTCTACTACCAACTCGATCATCTCGGCACCCCGCAGGAACTCACCGACTACAGCGGCGACATCGTCTGGTCCGCGCAATACGACGCCTACGGCAAAGTCGCCACGCTGACCCTGGCCGGCGACGACTACCTGAATCAGCCGCTGCGCTTTCAGGGGCAGTATTTCGACGGGGAAAGCGGCCTGCATTACAACCGGCACCGGTATTACGACCCGCGGCTGGGACGGTATCTGACGCCGGATCCGATCAAGTTGGCGGGTGGGCTGAATCAGTACCAGTACGTGCCGAATCCGACGGGGTGGGTGGATCCGTTGGGGTTGAGCTCTAACTGCCCGCCGCCGAATAAGCCGGGGTGTGAGGTGCCGGGTGGGATTGGTGGGGCTAAGGTTGATGAAGGTGAGCCAGCGCTGCCGAAGATGACGGCGCAGGAGCGGAGGGCAAGGATTGATGAGTTGGCGGAGGAAAATGCGAAACGTGAAGTTTTGAAACTGGAGAAAAAGTACAAAATGCACACCGTCGCTAAACACAACCCGGAGATACCAGACAAGGCGTTAAAACAGAGATCTATCGACGGTAGTCATCCGACAAAAAAAGGGGTGAAAGAAGGTGTTAATTCTAGCTCGCAGTTTAAGAGTTGGTTGCTTCAGCTTCATGCGATAAATGATGCTATTTCTAGAATGAGTAGAACGCCTCCCGCGCCTACCGGATTTACCAAGAAAGGCGATCCGGTTGTAAGAAAGGAAATGCCAAATGGTGGTAGGGGGTATAAGCCGAACAAAAAAGATAAACAAAATCCAAAATATGTGGATGAGTTAAATGTTTCAGAGGTGCGGTTTTCTAGTCAAGATATTAAAAAACCATACACGGCATTCCCAGATTAGGATCGTTACTATGTTAAAGTGGCCGGAGTTTGATCTTCCATTTGTTCCTCAGCTCTCATATTGGTTAGGGGGGATAGAGGTCTATGATCGGGAAGAAACCTTAGGCGTTTTGCTATCAGCCTATGATCCAAATAATTTGTCTGATAGAGAGATTGTGATAAAGGAATTTATTCTTATTAATTTTCCTAGTTTTACATATAAGCATAAATTTTTGATGGTTAAGGTTCTCGAGGATGCCTTGAACTCACCCGAGCATGATTTTACTAGGCAGTTTGAGGACGACTATGAATCAAATACCTGCGTTGCATGGAATGAAACGATGGTGAATGATGCACGAGGATTTTTTGAAGATATATATAGATTAGCCAACGAGTGCTGGAGTGAAGACTTAGAAAAGGCAAGGGTGGAAGATCTGTCGACTTGGTAATTATTGACGAGTCCTAAATCTCCATGGTTGCCTCTTCGCGAGCAAATTTGCTTCCACAGGTATTTGTTTCGTCTGGGGAAATTAACGTTGGC
This sequence comes from Pseudomonas sp. MC6, assembly GCF_054790575.1. NCBI lineage: Bacteria > Pseudomonadati > Pseudomonadota > Gammaproteobacteria > Pseudomonadales > Pseudomonadaceae > Pseudomonas > Pseudomonas sp. MC6. The sequence goes on along the minus strand of NZ_CP186504.1, from coordinate 3,128,928 downwards.
CGATCAGCTGCGATTGATGGATGTCGGTAGCAGTGAGACTATCAATCACATGCACGCTATACCCCGGAACATTCTTCGCATGATGCTTCGCCTGGGAAGCCATTTCCGCGAGTTGACTGGCGTCGAGTTGTGCGCAGGCCTCGGGGTGTAGGTGCACCACTCCAATGGACAGCGACAACAGCGGAAACTCCTGCCGCACCCCTTGGCGATTCGGCGCAATAAAACATCCCGCCTCAAGGTGTTCGGGGCGATAGAAACGTCGGCATTGGCTCTGAAAGTCATCAAGCAGTTGATTGAGGCGTTTGCGCCAGTCTTCCGGGCCGAGAACGAGGAGGAAGTCATCGCCGCCGATATGGCCAACGAAGTCACGGGTCGGGTCCACCCGCTCGTTGAGGCATTGCGCCAGGCACAGAAGGACTTCGTCGCCGCGACCATAGCCGTAGATGTCATTGAAGGGTTTGAAACTGTCGATGTCGACGTAGCAGATGACGGATTCACGCCCCTGTTGCAGCAGGCGAGTCAGGCACTGCTGAATCGGCACATTACCCGGCAGCAAAGTCAGAGGGTTTGCATAACGAGCCTGCTGGATCTTCAGCTCGGTGATCAGCTTGAGCACATCGATCACCCGGCCGAGGCCCAAGTAGCTGCCGTTAAGAGTAATGATGAAGTCCTCTTCGATGCGCTGGCGGGCACGGCTGGTGATCAGGCGGCTGACCTGTTGCAGCGACTGACTCATTTCCACGGCGAGGAAATCGTCGTTCATCAGGCGGCTGATCGGTTTGCGTGCGAACAGGTCGGTGGCGAAGGGTTTGAGCAGGGCATCCGACAACGAGTGGCGGTGGACGATGCCGCAGGGTTGGCCTTGTTCGTCGAGTACTGCCAGTGAGTTGAGGTTGGCCTGGCGGCGAAAGGCTTCGAGCACGGTGGCGGTCGGTGTGTCGCGGGGTACGGCTGGCTGGTCGTTGAGCAGGGCACTTAGGTCGCTGCCTTCGTCGTTCAGCGCAACGCTGCTGCTGTCGTGTTTGGGCATCAAGGCGCGGGCATCGCGCGGAGGGTGTTCCTGAGGGCGGCCGAGCAAGTAACCCTGCACCAGATCGACGCCCATTTCAGTCAGCACCGCGAGTTCTTCTGGCAACTCGATGCCTTCGGCAATGACTTGTGCGCGTGAGGCTTTGGCGATTTGCAGGATCGAGCCGACAAACTCGCGCTTCAGCGCATCCTGATGAATGCCGTCGATGAAGTGTCGGTCGATCTTCACGTAGTCCGGGCGCAGTTCTGACCATAACCGCAGGCTCGAATAACCGGCCCCCAGATCATCCAGCGCAATGGAAAAACCCATCGCTCGATAGTGATGCAAGGCGGTTTGCAGCAACTGAAAATCGTCGATCGGTGTTTGTTCAGTCAGTTCGATGACCACCTGACTCGGCGGAATGCCGAAATCCTGCAGCAACTGCAACGTGCGCCCCGGTTGGTGCGCGGCTTCAAGCAGGGATTCCGGTGAGACGTTGAGAAACAGTTTGCCCGGCAGTTGCTGCTCGTTGAAGCGACGGCAGGCGCTTTGCCGACAGGCGATTTCCAGCTCGCTCAAACGCCCGGCCTGACGCGCCACGGCGAACAGCGCGATCGGCGAGTGAAGAGGACTGTTGGAAGGGCCGCGCGTAAGGGCTTCGTAGCCGAGAATGCGCCGTTCGGAGAGAGAGATGATTGGTTGGAACAGGCTGTGTAAACCGCTTTGAGTCAGGATCGAGCTCAAGGCACTCAGCTGTTCGGTCGTGGTCATGGCAATCTCTGGCGATAAAAAAAGGACTGGGAGCGTTCTCAATGAAGAGAGTGGCTCCCAGTCCTTTATTGCACGACAGAATGATGACTGTTTGATGACGATCCGGGGATCGTCAGCACTAAATTGCCATCATCTTACTTCTTGGCCACCTGATTACTCAGCTTCAGGTAATCCAGCAGCACGCGCCCGGTTTCGCTCAGGTAGGCATCGTCTTCTGGTTTGACCTTGTCCGGGTCGGCAGCCGCGAGGGCGTCTTCGTCTTCTTTCTTCAGCTCTTTAAGCGGCTCTTCGCCTTTGGCTTTGCGACGGATGTTTTCCATCGTCAGTTGCTTGGCGTCGATGTCGTTGTGCTGGGCACGGCGCTCGGCTTCGTTGAGGCTGACGGTTTTTTCTTCCATCAGTTTCTGCGCCAGAGCCAGCTTGTCACGGATGAACACGAACTCGGCATCCTTGGCGGTGCGCGTGTCATGCTCGGACTTGAGCTGAGCCAGGAACGGCTTGAACGGATCGGCTGCCGGTTTGATTGCCGCGCGGATGGTGTCCCATGGCATGGCTTCCGGCAGTGCGCTCTCGCCGATTTCCTTGGTGTCGATCAGCGACGGATAGTCGATGTCCGGCAGCACGCCCTGATGCTGGGTGCTCTGCCCGGAGACACGGTAGAACTTGGCCAGGGTCAGTTTCAGTTCGCCATGGTTGAGCGGCTGAATGGTCTGCACCGTGCCTTTACCGAAGGTCTGGCCACCGATGATCAACGCGCGGTGATAGTCCTGCATGGCGCCGGCGAAAATCTCCGAAGCCGAGGCGGACAAGCGGTTGACCAAGAGTGCCATCGGACCTTTGTAGAACGCGCCCGGGTTTTCGTCTTCGAGTACGTCGACACGGCCATCGGCATTACGCACGAGTACGGTCGGGCCTTTGTCGATGAACAGACTGGTCAGCTCGGTGGCTTCCTGCAGGGAACCGCCGCCATTGTTGCGCAGGTCGATGACCACGCCGTCGACTTTGTCTTTCTGCAACTCGGTGAGCAGTTTCTTGACGTCACGGGTGGTGCTCTTGTAGTCCGGATCACCGGCACGGAACGCCTTGAAGTCGAGGTAGAAGGCTGGAATCTCGATCACACCGAGTTTGTAGTCCTTGCCGTCCTGTTTCAGGTTGAGCACGGACTTCTTCACGGCCTGGTCTTCGAGCTTCACCGCTTCACGGGTGATCGGCACGATCTTGGTGGTCTGGTCATTCGGCGCATTGCTCGCCGGAATCACTTCCAGACGTACCACGGTGCCTTTCGGTCCACGGATCAGTTTGACCACTTCGTCGAGACGCCAGCCGACCACGTCGACCATTTCCTTGTTGCCTTGGGCAACGCCGATGATCTTGTCGGCCGGTGCGACCTGTTTGGTCTTGTCGGCCGGGCCTGCCGGCACCAGACGCACGACTTTCACCTGGTCGTTGTCGCTCTGCAACACGGCACCGATGCCCTCAAGGGACAGGCTCATGTTGATGTCGAAGTTTTCCGCGTTATCCGGCGACAGATAGTTGGTGTGCGGATCGTAAGACATGGCGAAGGTGTTGATGTACGCCTGGAAGATGTCTTCCGGACGGGTCTGGTCCAGGCGCGCCAACTGGTTCTTGTAGCGCTTGGTCAGGGTTTCCTGGATCTGCTTCGGCTCTTTGCCGGCGATCTTCATCCGCAGCACTTCGTCCTTGACGCGTTTGCGCCACAGGTCGTCGAGTTCAGCGGTGGATTTGAGCCAAGGAGCGTCCTTGCGATCGATCAGCAAGGTTTCCCTGGTGGTGAAGTCCATCTTGTCGACGCCTTTGTTCAGCTCGGCAAGGGCGAAGTCCAGACGCGACTTGACGCGGTCCAGATAGCGCTTGTAGATGGTGAACCCGGCGTTGAGGTCGCCGCTTTTGAGGAAGTCGTCGAACTGGGTCTTCCACTTGTCGAATTCGCTGATGTCGCTGGCCATGAAGTAGCTGCGCGACGGATCCAGCAGCTTGAGGTAGCTGTCGTAGATGATCACCGAGCGCGCATCGTCGAGCGGCGGCTTGCTGTAGTGGTGACGCTTGAGCAACTCGACGACGTTCAGGCTGGCGATGACTTCATCGCGATCAGGCTGCAATTTGTCCCAGCTGTTGGCTGCGAATGTATTGCCCGACACCGGCAACAAACCGATACCGATGAAAAGAGCGAGGGCGGTGCTGGGGAGCAAATGCTTCATGCTGATTCGACGCGGGGACAATTGATAACGCATATTAGGCCGTCTTTGAAGTCGCCGGTTCTACGAGAGCCGGTCGCATAATGCAAAAAGCCCGGCGCTACAGCTTCGGGCTCAGTCCAGACTCACTATGGAGGCACTGTGAAGGCATTGCAAGGCGTTGACGGTCAAGTGGCATGGGTTGAGGAGCCGAGTCCTACGTGCGATGTAGGACAAGTCCGCATTCGAGTGGCGGCAGCCGGCCTCAATCGCGCCGATTTATTACAGAAAGCAGGGCTCTATCCGCCACCACCAGGGGCCAGCCAGGTACTCGGTCTTGAGTGTTCCGGGGTGATCAGCGAGGTCGGCGCGGGCAGTGCCTGGCAAGTTGGCGATCGGGTTTGCGCCTTACTGGCCGGGGGGGGCATGGCCGAGGAGGTGGTCGTCGACGGGCGGCACGTGCTGCCGGTTCCCGAAGGCGTCTCGCTGATTGAGGCCGCGGCATTGCCCGAGGTTTATGCAACAGTCTGGCTGAATGTGTTTCAACTTGCGGCGCTCACACCGGGTGAGAAAATTCTCTTGCACGCCGGCGCAAGTGGAATCGGTTCAGCCGCCATTCAGTTGTGCAAGGCGTTTGGCAATCCCTGCTGGGTCAGCGTCGGTTCGGCCGAGCGTCTGGCTTATTGCGAGGCGCTGGGCGCGCAGGGCGGAGTGGTGCGCACCGATGATCTGGAGAGCCTGCGTGATTTCGGACCGTTCAATGTCATTCTCGACCCGGTCGGCGGTAGTTATTCGGCGTTGAACCTCAAGCTGATGGCGCTGGATGGGCGTTGGGTGTTGATCGGTTTGATGGGCGGCCGTGAGGCCAAACTGGATCTGGCGCAGGTGTTGGCCAAGCGTGTGCAACTGCTGGGCTCGACGTTGCGCAGTCGTGACGATCAGTTCAAGGCGGATCTGTTGAGTGATCTGGGTCAGCAGGTGTGGCCGCTGTTTGCTGAAGGGCGGTTGAGTCCGCAGTTGGCCAAGGCGTTTGCGGTGAAGGATGCCGAGGCGGCGTTTGCCGAGTTGGCGAGTAATACCGTTTCTGGAAAATTGGTATTGGTGATTGACGAAAGTCTGAGCTGATTTGCAGGAGAAGCCCCTCTCCCAAAGGGAGAGGGGACTGACCGGGTTGTTCTGCCGGGCTACATCGACCTGATGCATCGGGTCGAACTCAGGTTTGGGATGTCAGCCTGTCTGCAATTGCAGATTAAATCTTTGTCATTTCCAGAGGTGGATTGGCCAGTTGGCCTTTTCGGCGTGTTCCAGCAGCACTGGGTCCGGATTCACCACGTGTGGGAAATCCACCTTCAGTAACAGCGGCAAATCATTGCGCGAGTCGGAATAGAAGCTCGCACCCTCCAGGTTTTCCTCTTCAGCATCCAGCCATTCCAGCAAACGGGTGATCTTGCCTTCGCGGTAGGTCAGGGTGCCAACGGTGTGGCCGCTGTAAACACCATGCGCGACTTCCAGTTCGATGCCGAGAATTTCATCGATGCCCAGTCGATCGGCAATCGGTTTGACCAGGTGCGTGCCTGACGCCGAGATCACCAGAATGCGATCGCCGGCCTTGCGATGGGCGGCGATGGTCTTGGTGGCATCGCTGAAGATGATCGGTTCAATGAAGTCTTCCACCCACGGGCCTACCAGATGTTCGACTTCTTCCGGCGTGCGGCCGATCAGCGGTTCGAGGCTGAATTCCATGTAGTCTTCCATGCGCAATTTGCCATGGCTGTAGGCGTCCATCAGCTCGTTGTTCTTGCGCATGAACGACTCGGGATCGACCCAGCCCAAGCGCCCCATCTGTTCGCTCCAGAGGGTGGCGCAGTCGCCGTGGATCAACGTTTCGTCCAGATCAAAAATTGCCAAAGCCATCGGTTCTCTCCGAGAACAGCTGCGAGCTACAAGCGTCGAGCTGCAAGAATTGAAATCAGTTACGCCGCAGTCTACAACTTGAAGCTTGTAGCTCGAAGCTTGCAGCTGCTTTTAAGCTACTTCACACAGGGCCGTCGGATCGATGGAAAGCGCCAGACGCTGACCGTCGGGATGCAGATCGGCGGCCGAGCGGTTGAGCACATCCACCACCAGTTCCACGCCGCGGGCTTCGATGCGATAGCGGATCACGTTGCCAAGCAGGCTGTGGCTACGGATCTGCGCGTCGAGTTCGCCTTCGAGGCTCAGTTCGATGGCTTCCGGGCGAATGGCGATGCGGTGGTTGATCGGGCGCTGCAGCAGCTTCGAGGCGTCGTCGGCATCGAGCAGGTTGTAGTTGCCGATGAAGCCGGCGGCAAATACATCGACGGGGGCGGTGTAGAGGGTTTCGGCATCGCCGCTTTGTACGATTTTTCCCTGATTCATCAGGAAAATCCGATCAGACATGGTCAGCGCTTCCTCCTGATCGTGGGTGACGAAAATCGTCGTCAGGCCGAGTTCGCGCTGAATCTGACGGATCTGTTCACGCAAGTGTTTACGAATTCGTGCATCAAGAGCCGACAGCGGCTCATCCAGCAGCAGCAAACGCGGGCGCGTCACCAGCGAACGGGCGAGGGCCACGCGTTGGCATTGGCCTCCGGATAGCTGATGTGGGTAGCGGCCGGCGAAGTCGTTTAGTTCCACCAGCTTCAACACCTCGGAAACGCGTTTATGACTGTCATCGGCGTTGACCTTCTGCATGCGCAAACCGAAGGCAACGTTCTGCTCGACGGTCATGTTGGGGAACAGCGCGTAGCTCTGGAACACCATGCCGATCCCGCGTTTCTGCGGACTCAACGGCACGATATCGACGCCATCCAGCAGGATCTTGCCGCCATCCACCGGCGTCAGTCCGGCGATGCAACGCAGCAGGGTCGACTTGCCGCAGCCGGACGGGCCGAGCAGGGTGACGAACTCGCCTTTGTTGATCTCGCAGTTGATGTCGCTGAACACGGTCGTGCCCGCGTAATTTTTTTGCAGGTGTTGGACGCTGACATAGCTCATTCGCTTTTGTCCTTGTTCAAGATGTTGGCGATCCAGGTCAGGACCAGCACGAAAAAGAAATACGAAATGACCAGCGCGCTGGTGAAGTGGCCGCTGCTGTTGCGCATGTTGTTCAGGTACACCTGCAGGGTTTCGTAACGGGTGCCGACCAGAATATTGGCGAAGACGAACTCACCAAACAGGAACGAGAACGACAGCAGCAAGGCGACCATCAGGCCTTTGCGCAGGTTCGGCAGCACCACCAGAAACGCCGCCTGAAAGGTGCTGGCGCCGAGCAGTTGCGCGGCGTCCATCAGGTCGCGCAGGTTGATCGCCTGCAGGTTGTTGGTGATTGCCCGGTACATGAACGGCAACGCCACGGTGAAGTAGCAACCGATCAGGATCCACGGCGTGCCAACCATCGCCATCGGCCCGGAACCGTAAAGCTGCAACAGACCCACCGACGACACCACTGGCGGCACCGCGAAGGGCAGCAGGATGAGGATGTTCATCAGCGCATCGAGTTTCGGGAAGTGGTAATGCACGACGAACAGCAGCGGCAGGATCAGCACCACCGACAGTACCAGCGCACCGACGCACACCAGCAATGACTGACCGAAGGCGTGCAGGAAACGCGGATCGCTCCACAACTGGATGTACCACTTGAAGGTGAAACCGCTGGGCAGAATAGTCGCCGACCAACTGCTGGCGATCGAGTAGACCAGCGTGCCCGCCAGCGGCAGCAAGAGGATCGCGAACAACAGATAAACCACGACGCGGTGGTAGAGGCCGGCCGGGCCGGATTCAGCGCGAGACATGGTAGCTCCTCTTCAACAGCAGTTGATGCACGACGGTGACGATGGTCATCAGCGCCACCAGCACCACGGCCAGAGCACTGGCCAGATTCGGATCGAGGGAAATGTCGCCGGAGACCATCGCCGCGATACGGATCGGCAGGACGTTGAAGTTGCCCGTCGTCAATGCATACACCGTGGCGTACGCACCGAGGGCGTTGGCCAGCAGGATCACGAATGTACCGAGCAGCGCCGGGGTCAGCACCGGCAAACCGATATGTCGCCAGAATTGCCAGCCGTTGGCGCCAAGCAGTGCAGCAGACTCGCGCCAGTCTTCACGCAGCGCGTCGAAGGCTGGGTAAAGCAGCAACACGCCGAGAGGAATCTGGAAGTATGTGTAGAGGATGATCAACCCGGTTTTCGAGTACAGGTTGAAGTCCTGAATGATCCCCGACTGCTTGAGCATGATGGTGATGCTGCCGTTGAAACCGAGCAGGATGATGAACGCGAACGCCAGCGGTACACCGGCGAAGTTGCTGGTCATGTTGGCGAAAGCGTTCACGAAGTTGCGCAGTTTCGAGTCGACCCGACGTAGCGAATACGCGCCGAGTACGGCGATGATGATGCCGAACACGCTCGACCAGAAACTGATCTCCAGGCTGTACTGGATCGCCTGCAGGTAGAACTTCGAGCTGAAGATTTTCGTGAAGTTTTCGATGCCCCAACCGAACTCTTCCGATTGCAGGCTATTGATCATCACCCAGACCAGCGGGGCAATTTCGAAGACGATAAAGAACACTGCGAAGGGCACCAGGCACAACGCCGCCAGCCATTTGCCGCGAGTCATTGAGTTCACTTGAGCAGCTCCCGGCACACAGGTTTGTCGTGGGGTACGCCGAGCAGTTCGCAGACCGTGCCGCAGATTTCCGTCTGCTTCGGTGCAGCATCAGAGTTGAGGCTGAACGCGTCACCGAGGACGAACAGTGGCACCTGGCGTTCTTCCGGCAACAGGCCGTTGTGCGAGCGGTCGTTGTTCATGCCGTGGTCAGCGGTCACCAACACTTGATAGCCGGCGTCGAGCCAGCTCTGCAGATAGTCGGCGAGGATGATGTCGGCGAAGCGCGCGCTGTTGCGGTATTGCGAAGAGTCGAGGCCGTGCTTGTGTCCGGCGTCGTCGATGTTCATCGGGTGGATCAGCAGGAAGTTCGGATCGTGGCGCAGGCGCAGGTTTTCGGCGTCGGCGAACAGGTGCGAATCCGGGTAGTGATCGCTCCAGTAGAAATGCCCGTGCTGGATCGGCAGCGACAGATTGTCGGTGTGGCGGTCGCGGGCTGCCACGAACGGCGAACGGTTGTACAACTCGCTGACCCAGTGATAGGCCGCCGCAGCGGTTTTCAAACCGGCGTCGCGAGCGTAGTGATAAATGCTGCGCTGGTTGGACAAGCGCGAAACATTGTTGTGGACGATGCCGCTGTCGATCGGCGGTACGCCGGTGAGGATACATTCATAAAGCGGTCGGGACAGGGCCGGCAGTTCGCACTCCAATTGGTAGAGTGCGGCGCGTCCTGCGCCAACATACGCCTGCAGATGCCCCATGGCGTGACGCGCGACCTCGTAGTTGAGGCCGTCGAGCACGACAAGGATGACGTTGTGCTTCATAGGGGCAAAAACTCCGCGAAAACAGGAAATTTCAGATTCAGCCGAGATCCCCTGTAGGAGTGAGCCTGCTCGCGATAGCTGTTGAACATTCAACGACAATGTTGACTGAATTACCGCTATCGCGAGCAGGCTCACTCCTACATGGGGATTTGTTTCAGATCACACAGTAGTGATCAGCCGGTTTACTTCATCTCGACGATGACTTCTTCGTTCCACTGCTGTGGCAGGGCCTTGGAAGTCTTTTCCCACGCATCGGCGTCTTTGATCGGAGTGACCTTTTTGTACTGCTCGTTCGGCAGCAGCTTGGCCTTCACGTCTTCCGGCAGTTGCAGGTGTTCGGCGCGGATCGGGCGGGCGTTGCCGCGGGCGAGGTTGGTCTGGCCGGCATCGCTGAAGATGTATTCGCGGGTCAGCTTGGCGGCGTTCGGGTTTTTCGCGTATTTGTTGATGATCGTGGTGTAGCCGGAAATCACCGAACCGTCGGACGGGATCAGCACCACGTAATCATCCGGGTTGGCCATCTTGGCTTTGTAGCTGAGGCCGTTGAAGTCCCAGACCACGCCGACTTCGATCTCGCCTTTTTCCATGGTGGCGATGGTCGGGTTGGCCATCGACAGGCGACCTTGCTTGGCGATGTCGGCGAACAGCAGCAGGGCCGGCTTGATGTTTTTCTCGTCGCCACCGTTGGCCAGGGCTGCGGCCAGTACGCCGTTGGCGGCTTGGGCGGCGGTGCTCACGTCACCGATGGAAACCTTGTATTTGCCGCCCTTGAGGTCAGCCCATTTGGTCGGTACTTCGGAGCCGTGCAGGAGTTTTTTGTTGACGATGAAGGCGATGGTGCCGGTGTAGGCCAGTGCCCAGTTGCCGTCCTTGTCCTTGGCCCAGTCCGGGACTTGATCCCAGGTGCTTGGCTTGTACGGTTGCACCACGCCTTGCTTGACCGCGATCGGGCCGAACGCGGCACCGACGTCGCCGATGTCGGCGCTGGCATTGTCTTTCTCGGCGGCGAACTTGGCGATTTCCTGGGCGGAACTCATGTCGGTATCGATGTGTTTCAGGCCGTAGGTCTTGGCCAGGTCTTCCCAGGTGCCTTTCCAGTTGGCCCAGTCATCGGGCATGCCGACGCTGTTGACGGCGCCTTCCGCTTTCGCAGCGGCTTCGAGGGTTTTCAGATCGGTGCCGGCCGCCATGGCGGAGGTGCACATTGCAATGGTCGAGCCTAACAGTGTTGCCAGGAAAAGCTGTTTCATTCCGAAGCTCCTTGGTCGTGTTCAACGCTGCGTTTGCGGTGTGTGTTGGTCTAGGTCAGCAATACCTGAGCCAATCTAAGGGGGCTGGATGACACTTTGATGTCTGCTGGCCGTCGGCAGGCGTTTTTTCTGCCCGGTATCGGCGGGTCCCAGATAAGCGTAGACCATGCCCAAAGGCCCGAAGAGCAAGGGACTTGGCCGATGTATTGCAAGTCGTGAAGACGACCGTTCGGTAGTTTTGTCATCTCTCGGTCATCTGCACTGCCTAGGCTTGCATCATCAGGAAACGGCTCGATTGCCGTGCGGTTTTGCCCCGAAACAGTGCTGGTCTAGTCCAGATAGGTAACGTTGATGCGCGATGAGGCAACAAAAGCGGTGACAGCGATTGGCCAGGTGTTGCAAGAGCAACTCGACCACGGGTTGCTGGCGGCGGGCAGCAAGTTGCCGGCCGAGCGCAAGCTCAGTGAGTTGTTCGGTACGACGCGGATTACCGTGCGTGAGGCGTTGTTGCAATTGGAGGCGCAGGGGCAGATTTATCGCGAGGAGCGCCGTGGCTGGTTCGTTTCTCCGCCGCGTCTGGCCTATAACCTGATGCAGCGCAGTCACTTCCACGCGATGGTCTGTGCGCAGGGGCGGGTGCCGTCGACCGAGGTGATTTCGGCGCGGTTGCAGCCGGCGTCGGCGGCGGTTTGTGCCTGGTTGCAGTTGCCGGCGTTGTCGAGCGTGATTCAGATTTGCCGGTCACGGCGCATTGATGGGCGGTTGGTGTTGTATGTGGAGCACTATTTGAATCCGCAGTTTTTTCCGGGGATTCTTGAGTTTGATTTGAATCAGTCGATGACCGAGTTGTATGCGCGGCATTACGATTTGCACTATGGGCGGGTGCGGTTTGAGATCGTGCCTACGTCGTTGTCGGTGGATGCGGCGGCGGCTTTACGGGTGTCGGTGGGGAGTCCGGGGTTGCGGATTGCTCGGGTCAATTACGATCAGCATGAGCGGTTGATTGATTGTGATCTGGAGTTTTGGCGGCATGATGCGATTCACGTTGGGGTTGATGTTGTTTGAGCTTTGACCTTGACCTTGGCGGCCTGTGGGCCGGCCAGGTTCTTGGGGTTTTGAGTGTATATCCGTTGCTTCGGGTGCTGCCGCTGACGGTTTCGCTCTTACAGCGACTCACTTTTCCAGACGCCGAAAAGTAAGCAAAAGGCTGGGCCCCGGCGTTCGGCCCGCTCGCTGGAGCTCGGGGTTCCTTCGTTCCGGGATCGATCCGGGGGCATCGCTTCCGGTTTGCTTCGCTGCACCTACTTTCGATGTGTTCGACTTCGTCGAACGGCGCTGCGCGCCCACCCCCGGATAGACCCCTCCACTCAGCCTGCCGAAGGGGCCGGCACGACAAGATCAAGAGCGGTACTCGAGCTTGCGCTCATTGTGTTGAGTGGTGAGAAGCCGAAGCGATTTTACCGGTTGGACTCAATCCCTGACTTGCCAGCGATGGCGGCCTGACAGCCGACCTGTTCCTGCGGATGTACTCAATCCCTTGTAGGAGTGAGCCTGCTCGCGATGGCGGCCTGACAGCTGCCCCATTTCTGGCAGGCTGCACATGGTCCAAATGTGGGAGCGAGCCTGCTCGCGAAAGCGCTCCCACAGTCACCTCATTCCTACTTGCCCGCGCCCGCATTGGCATACAGATAATCCGTCGCCAACGAGGCCAATGTTCTCACGCCTACCACCAGCGCCGACTCATCGACAAAGAACCCCGGATTATGATTCGGCGCGGCCTTGCTCATGTCTTGATCACGCGGTGTCACGCCGAGAAACACAAACAGTCCCGGTACTTCCTTGGCATAGAACGAAAAGTCTTCCGCGCCACCCACCAGCGGTGCATTCACCACATCGTCCTTGGCCGCCCACTTCAGCGTCGGCAGCATTTTTTCTGTCAGCGCCGGGTTGTTGATGGTCGGATCGTATTTTTCGATGATGGTCACGTCTGCTTTTGCACCGCCGCTTTCGGCGATTTTTTCCACGGTCTGGCGTACGTCGGCGTGCAGTTTCTGGCGGATGCCGTAGTCGTAGGAGCGGATCGTGCCGGTCATGTCGACGGATTCGGGAATGATGTTGTAGCGCGTGCCGCCGTTGATGGTGCCGATGCTGACCACTGACGGATACGAGGAGATATCGGTGCGGCGGCTGACTACAGTTTGCAGGCCGACGATGGTTTGCGCGCCGACGGTGATCGGGTCTATGCCGTCCCATGGGCGGCCGGCGTGGGTCTGTTTGCCGAGGATTTTGATGCGCAGGTCGTCGGAGCTGGCGAGGGTGGCGCCTGGGCGGTAGGCGATCTGGCCGGCGGGGACGCCGGCCCAGACGTGCAGGCCGAAGACCGCGTCGGGCTTTGGCGATTTCATCACGCCTTCCTCGACCATCATTTTCGCGCCCCAGGTGTTTTTGCCGTCGGGGATGAAGTCGCTTGGGCCTTCTTCAGCGGGCTGGAAGTAGAACACCACGGTGCCGGGTAATGTGTCGCGCATGCCCGTGAGAATTTTCGCTGTGCTCAGCAGGATGGCGGTGTGCGCATCGTGGCCGCAGGCGTGCATGACGTCGACTTCTTTGTCGAGGTAGGTGCCTTTGGCTTTTGAGGCGAACGGCAGGTCGGCGACTTCCTTGACCGGCAGCGCGTCCATGTCGGCGCGCAGGGCCACGGTCGGGCCGGGCAGGGCGCCTTTGAGGACGGCGACCACGCCGGTGCGGGCGACGCCGGTTTTCACTTCGAGGCCCATGGCTTTGAGTTGTTTGGCGACCAACTCAGCGGTGCGTTTTTCCGTGTTACCGAGTTCCGGGTGAGCGTGGATGTCGCGGCGGGTTTCCAGCAATTCCGGTTCGAGTTTTTGCGCCTCTTCGGCGATCGTTGTGCGGGTGCTTTCCAACGTCGCGGCGCCAGCGTGGCTGGCGAACAGGCTGAGCAGACCGGCTTGGGCAATGCGCGTCAGTTGCATCGGTTACTCCTTGATTATTGTTGTCGGGCTTCCCTGCCTGTGACTGCAACCGCGCGCCTGAGTGCTATTCCTTCGGCTGACCGCCACCGGCAGTGATTACTTGCACGCTCATGCGCGGCGTCGCCAGATCGAGCCCGGCTTCGTCGAGGTGGCGTTTGAGCGACAGGTTGAAGGCTCGGGACACTTCCCATTGTTTGATCGGTGCGGTCTTGAATCGCGCGCGCAGAATCGCGCTGCCGGATTCGAAGCTCTCGACACCCTGAATCTCCAGCGGCGACCAGATGTTGCGCCGCTGCAATGGATCGGTGCGCATCTTCTGGCCGACTTCACGCATCAGTTTGATCGCGTCGTCGATTTCCATGTTGTACGGCACCGCCACGCGGAAGATCGCGTAGCCGAACTCCCGTGAGTAGTTCTTGATGCTTTTGATTTCGCTGAACGGGATGGTGTGGACGATGCCGTCGATGTCGCGCAGGCGCACGGTGCGGATGGTCAGGCCTTCGACGGTGCCGAGGTGGCCGCCGACGTCGACGTAGTCATCGATGGCCAGCGAGTCTTCGATGATGATGAACAGGCCGGTGATCAAGTCCGCGACCAGCGACTGCGCACCGAAACCGATGGCCAGACCGATCACACCGGCACCGGCCAGCAGTGGCGTGACGTTCATGCCCATGTTCGCCAGGGCGACGATCAGCGCGATGATGAAGATCGCTACGAACAGCACGTTACGGATCAGCGGCATCATCGTTTGCGCGCGGGCATTCGCCAGACCTTTGCGCGAGCGGGTGAGGGCGTGGTGCACGGCGGTGTCGGCGAGGATCCAGATCAGCCAGGAGAAAATCAGCGTGCCGATCAGGCTGAACAGTTTGACGCTGACGTCATGCCCTTCGCCCTCGGCGAAACCGATCAGCGACTGGCCCCAGACGCGCAGGCCGAGTTCGATGAAGACCAGCCAGACCACCAGGTGCGCGAGGGTGTAGAAGAAGTTTTTCAGGCGTTCGGAGTACAGCGCGTGGCGTTTCGGCCCGCGTTGCGGTTTCAGTGAGTGGCGGCGCACGAGGCCGTTGATCACCATGCACATCACCAGCAGCACGGTGCAGATCAGTGACTGGCGCAAGGCGGTGCTGGTGTCGCCGGCGGAAACGAACGTGGCGAACAGCGAGATGCCGACCAGCACCAGCGCCGGCACGTACCAGAAGGTGCCGAGGATTTCGATGGTGTCGCTGAGGGCACGGCGGGTCAGGCGTCGCGACAGTGGCTGGTTGCGGATCAGGTGCGCGATCGGTCGGCGGAAACGCAGGATGAACAGTCCGGTCGACAGCGCCGCGAGGACATTGGCGATAGTGGCGGCGGAGTGCGCCAGATGCACGCCCAGACTTTCGATCAGGCGTGGATCGTTCAACGCCTCGCCGAACGCGGCGAAGCTGCCGATCAGCCACAGCGGCCGGAACGCCTGATGACGCAGGATGTACAGCGCGCGATGACGGTGCGGGCCATCGAGCAGGGAAAACGCTATCACGCAGATTGCCGAGAAACAGGTACCGACCACCAGCGCATAGGCCAACACCATCGCCAGGCTTTTGCCCAGTGACGACGGCAGCGCGTAGCTCATGTAGACGGTCATCACCAACGCGATCAGCCACGGCCCGAGCTTGCGTAACGCAAAGCGCAACATGTCGAGGGCCTTGGGGTGTTGCGGCAATTCTTCGGTAAGGCCGAAGCGCATGCGCACCCGATGGCTGAGCCAGATCAGTGCGGCGGCGAGCAGGCTCCACACCGCGAGGATCATGGCGAAGCCGAAGATGATCGGCAGCCACTCGTTGGCCGGCAGCATCATCGCGCTCAGTTCGTCCTTGGCCAGGTCGAACTCGTTGCCCCAGCGGTTGAGCGGGCTGTCGGCGCCGGTAAATTGTTTTTCGAAGTTGGACAGGGTGCCGCCGATCAAGCCGAGCACGCCTTCTTCAGGGCTGGCCTGAGCCTTTTTGGTGGCGTCGCGCAGTTTCTTCAGATCGGTCAGCAACTGTGCGCGTTGCTTGTCGTTTTCCAGCGACTTGATGACTTCGTCGAGGGACTGGCCGAGCGGTTCCTGGGCTTCCGGTTGGGCTTTGTTGGTGTTGAGCAGACCGGGCAAACCGACCGCGTGGGCGGGCGCCAGCGGCAGCAGCGTCATCAGGCAGACGAAGAACAGGCTGGGCAAAGCAAAAAGACGAGCGAACACTAGGCGGTCAACCTCGCAAGGGGCGGATTCGCTGGAGTGTACGAGGCCCACTAAAGCAATGCGAGCCGGGCGCGGATTTATTCGTTGAGTTTGGCGAGGATCTTGTACACCACGGTGGCGAGGATCGTGAGCATGCCGATCCACATGGCAAACACCCCGGCGTTCTTGTCACGGAAGTTGAAACCGATCGCCAGCAGGATCATTCCGCACAGGATGGGAATGAGCATGGCGTGGAACGAAGACATCGAGATCATGGAGACTGCCTTGTCGAAATGAATGATGTAAGTCTAGGTCGGTTTCTGCCGACCGCTATTGATCTGAGTAGGAGCTGCCGAAGGCTGCGATCTTTTGATCTTAAAAACAGAATCAAAAGATCGCAGCCTTCGGCAGCTCCTACAGCGAACAAGTAGTCCCGAATGGTTACGGCAATTCGCGGCAGGCGTAAAACGCGCTCAGCACTTTGACCAGATGCGCCAGGTCGTGGCTGCCACACAGTTCGCGGATCGAGTGCATGGCGAAGGTCGGCAGGCCGATATCGACAGTACGCACACCGAGGTGGCTGGCGGTGATCGGGCCGATGGTCGAGCCGCAGCCCATGTCACTGCGCACCACGAAGCTTTGCACCGGTACTTCTTCGGCCATGCACAGATGGCGGAAGAAGCCGGCGGTTTCGCTGTTGGTGGCGTAGCGCTGGTTGCTGTTGACCTTGATCACCGGGCCGGCGTTGAGTTTCGGGCCGTGGTTGGCGTCGTGCTTTTCTGCGTAGTTGGGGTGTACACCATGGGCGTTGTCGGCCGAGACCAGCAGGGATTTCTGGATGGTGCGGACGAACTCGTCACCTTCCGGCAGCAGACGGCGCAAGGTCTGTTCGAGCATCGGGCCGTCGGCACCGCAGGCCGAGCAGGAACCGACTTCTTCGTGGTCGTTGCACACCAGCACGCAGGTTTCGTCGGTTTCGGCGGTGAGCAAGGCTTGCAGGCCGGCGTAGCACGACAACAGGTTATCGAGGCGCGCACCGGCAATGAAATCGCCGTTGAGGCCGATAACCGCAGCACTTTGCGTGTCGTAGAAACTCAGCTCGTAATCGAGCACGACGTCGGCGTTCAAGCCGTGTTCGCGGGCCAGTTGATCGGTGAGCACGGCGCGGAAATCGACGCGCTCGTCACCGGCAAATTGCGCGAGGATCGGCGGTAGCTCGGTCTGCGCGTTGATCGCCCAGCCCTGATTGGCTTCACGGTTGAGGTGAATGGCCAGGTTGGGAATGATCGCGATCGGTGCCTTGAAGTCGATCAATTGGCTTTCGACTTTGCCGTCGCGGCGGAAGGTGACGCGGCCGGCCAGCGACAGATCACGGTCGAACCACGGTGCGAGCAGGGCGCCGCCGTAGACTTCAACGCCGAGTTGCCAGAAGCCCTGACGCTGCAGTTCCGGTTGCGGCTTGACCCGCAGGCACGGGCTGTCGGTGTGCGCGCCGACCAGGCGGATGCCGCCGTGCAGTGGCGAAGTGCGGCCCATTTTGATCGCGACGATCGAAGAGTCGTTACGGGTGACGTAATAGCGGCCGTTCGGCTCGGTGGTCCATGGCTCCCGCTCGTCGAGGCGCACATAACCGGCAGCCTCCAGACGCTGCACCAGACTGGCGGTGGCGTGGAATGGGGTAGGGGAGGCCTTGAGAAAGTCGATCAGGCCTTGGTTCAACTCTTCGCGCATAAGAAACTCCAGACAGCAATGGGCGGGAGTTTAACGCATCGGCCGGGGAATTGAATCTGCACCGGATCCCTGTAGGAGTGAGCCTGCTCGCGAAAGCGATTGATCAGTCAACATCAATGCTGAATGTGAAACCGCTTTCGCGAGCAGGCTCGCTCCCACAGGGGGCAGTGTGGTCTGTCAGAACGGCGCGGGACACTCGAAGCGCAGGCGTTCGCCGGTTTGCGGATGGGTGAAGCTGAGCATGCTCGCGTGCAGGCACAAACGTGGCCATGCCGCCAGCGCCTGCTCATGGGCGTAGAGCCCGTCACCAAGCAGCGGATGCCCGATCGACAGCATGTGCACACGCAACTGATGCGAGCGGCCGGTGATCGGTGTCAGCTCAACGCGACACCAGTCGCCGCAGCGCTCCAGCACACGCCAGAAGGTCAGCGCATGCTTGCCGAATTCGTGATCAACCACGTGGCGTGGTTTGGTCGGCGGATCATACCGCAGGGGCAAATCGATACTGCCACTGTCGAGTTCCGGCTGACCCCAGGCCAGTGCGGTGTAGGCCTTTTCGGTTTCGCGATCGTGAAACTGGCGCGACAGTTCGCGATGAGTGTCGGCGTCACGCGCGAGCAAAATGATGCCGGAGGTTTCCCAGTCCAAGCGATGGACGATGCGCGCTTCCGGGTAGCCGTTTTCCTGCAAACGGGTAATCAGGCAATCCTTGTTGTCATCGGCGCGACCGGGCACCGAGAGCAGCAACGTCGGCTTGTTCACCACCAGTACGGCGGCGTCCTGATGGAGGATGTGGATGTTGGACAGCGGCATTAAAACAGCCTCGTAACAAATGCCAACGGCGGTTCAGGGCCATTCCCGCATGGGATGGCCCTGAACCGCCGTCGTTCCTGCCAAATCGACTCAGCGATCAGGCAGGGTGATGTTGAGTTCCAGAATCGAGCAACTGCCCTGGCTTTCCAGTGCAACATGTACGTCGTCGTTGCCGATGTTGACGTATTTGCGGATCACGTCGACCAGTTCCTTCTGCAAGGCTGGCAAGTAATCCGGCGTGCTGCGCTGGCCGCGCTCATGCGCCACGATGATCTGTAGACGCTCTTTCGCTACCGAGGCGGTACTTGGCTTTTTGTTGGCACGAAAGAAGTCAAAAAGGTTCATTACCTACCTCCAAACAGGCGCTCGAAGAATCCCTTCTTCTCGACATCGAGGAAACGGTGGGCTTTTTCTTTGCCCAACAGGCGGTCGACGGTATCGCTGTAAGCCTGACCGGCATCGCTCTGGTCGTCGAGAATCACCGGCACGCCCTGGTTGGATGCCTTGAGCACCGCCTGGGATTCCGGGATCACGCCGAGCAGCGTTACCGAGAGGATTTCCTTGACGTCTTCAACGCCGAGCATTTCGCCCTTTTCAACACGCTCTGGATGGTAGCGAGTGATCAGCAGGTGTTCCTTGATCGGGTCTTCGCCACGTTCGGCGCGACGCGATTTGCTGGCCAACAGGCCGAGCATGCGGTCCGAATCTCGTACCGAGGACACTTCCGGGTTGGTCACGACGATCGCTTCGTCAGCGAAGTACATGGCCAGGTGAGCACCTTTTTCGATGCCGGCCGGGGAGTCGCAGACGACGAACTCGAATTGTTCCTTGAGCTCCATCAGGACTTTTTCCACGCCTTCGACAGTCAGCGCGTCTTTGTCGCGGGTCTGACTGGCGGCCAGTACGTAGAGGTTTTCCAGACGCTTGTCTTTGATCAGCGCTTGTTGCAGGTTGGCTTCGCCATTGACCACGTTGACGAAGTCATACACCACGCGGCGCTCGCAACCCATGATCAGGTCAAGGTTACGCAAGCCCACGTCGAAGTCGACGATCACTGTTTTGTGGCCGCGCAGAGCGAGGCCGGTACCGATAGCGGCGCTGGTGGTGGTCTTACCCACACCACCCTTGCCGGATGTAACCACGAGAATCTTGGCCAAGGTGTTTCACCCCTAAGGAAGAAGGACTTTTTAGCCCCTGAAAAACATCTCTTGAAAACTACTGCAGTCGGACAGCCTTGGCTGGAATTCGGCGTTGAGCCTTTTTCCTACTTCGTTTGAGCCGTTTTCGCTACGTTTTAGAGATGCTTGGAAAATGCGGCAGTATCCGTTAAAGCCGAATGATGTTCAACACGTCGCCCGACAGGCTGACCTGTACGCCCGAGCCCCACATAGGGTCGCGACGCAAATCTTCGGAAACCTTGTAATGACCGGCGATGGAGATCAGTTCAGCGCTCAATTGCTGACAGAAAATCCGTGCCTTGGTGTCACCCTTCACGCCGGCCAGCGCCCGACCGCGCATCGGGCCGTATACATGGATGTTGCCATCGGCGAGAAGTTCCGCCCCCGGACTGACCGAGGACACCACGACCAAATCGCCACCCTGCGCATATATCTGTTGGCCACCACGTACTGGCGTGGTGATGACGCGGGTCGGTTTGACCGTTGGTTCAGGAGGTTTTTCCGGTTTCTTTTTGACTTCGGCTTCCGCTGTTTCCAGCGGCCGCTCACGGGCGCCGGACGGCGGCAGCACCGGAATATCGATGGCGATGGCGGCGGCGATGTCTTCGATGCGGCTGGCGCGAATCGCCAGGGTGCGCAGGCCATGTTGACGACAGACGCGCATCAGGCCCGGCAGATCGACGGCGCCTTCGCTCGGCGGCAGTTTGTCCAGCGCCAGAACCAGCGGCGCGTTGCTGAAGAAGTTCGGCGCCTGGGCGACTTTGGCGGCCAGTTGCCGATCGAGGCTTTCGAGGTCGTTACGGGCCAGTTCCAGCACAGTAATGGCCAGCATGCTGCCCTTGAGCTGGAATACGGGATCTTGGTCTAACGGTTCGGTTTGGCTCATGTCGGCATACAACGGCTTGTCACTAAAAGTGCCGAGACTTATAACGAGAACGCCCGCAGGCCGCAAGCCGGGTCGAACGATGTAGAATGCGCGGCCACTGTATTTACGGAAGCTTTAATGGATCGCCCGCGTTTTCGAAAAGCATTTCTTGCTCCACGCTTCTGGCCGCTCTGGTGCGGTCTGGGGCTTTTATGGCTGATCGTGCAGTTGCCGTATCCGGCGTTGCTGACCATCGGTCGAGTTTTGGGCGCCTTGATGTATCGCGTGGCCGGCGACCGGCGGCGCATCGCCAAGCGCAATCTTGAGCTGTGCTTCCCGGAAAAATCCGCCGCCGAGCGCAAACGTCTACTCAAGGAGAACTTCGCCTCCACCGGCATCGCTTTCTTTGAAATGGCCATGAGCTGGTGGTGGTCGCGTGAACGTCTGGCCAAGCTGGCCCACGTTGAAGGCCTGGAGCATCTGCAAAAGGCCCAGCGCGAAGGCAAAGGCGTGATCCTGATGGCGGCGCATTTCACCACGCTGGAAATCGGCGCGGCGTTGCTCGGCCAGCAGCACACCATCGACGGCATGTACCGCGAGCACAAGAATCCGTTGTTTGACTATGTTCAGCGTCAGGGCCGTGAGCGGCACAACCTCGATTCGCTGGCGGTGGAGCGTGACGACGTGCGCGGCATGCTCAAGCTGCTGCGCTCCGGTCGGGCGATCTGGTATGCGCCGGATCAGGATTACGGCGCCAAGCAGAGCATCTTCGTGCCGCTGTTCGGCATTCAAGCCGCGACTGTTACGGCGACAACGAAATTTGCCCGTCTGGGCAAGGCGCTGGTCGTGCCGTTCACGCAGGAACGTCTGGCCGATGGCAGTGGTTATCGGTTGGTGATTCATCCGCCGCTGGAAGATTTCCCTGGCGAAACCGAAGAAGCCGACTGCATCCGCATCAACCAGTGGGTCGAGAGCGCTTTGCGTGCCTGCCCCGAGCAATATCTGTGGGCGCACCGTCGCTTCAAGAGCCGTCCACCGGGCGAGCCAAAGCTGTACGCCAAACGCGGTTGATTCACCCATCCTTTTAAGCACCATGGAGTGTTGCGATGAGCCCAGCTGAACCGGTCACAGGTTTGATTCTTTCCGGCGGCGGGGCTCGGGCGGCGTATCAGGTGGGGGTGCTGGCGGCGATTGCCGAATTGCTGCCGGTGGGCGCGGACAATCCGTTTCCGGTGATCGTCGGCACCTCGGCTGGGGCGATCAATGCGGTCAGTCTCGCCAGTGGTGCCACGGATTTTCGCGCTGCGATCGAGCGTCTCACCTTGTTCTGGCAGGGCTTTCGCAGTCATCGCGTGCTGCGCAGTGACTGGCCCGGGGTTATCCGTCAGGCCAGCCGCTTTGTCAGCCACAGCCTGCTCGGCCTCGGTCGGCAATTGCCGGTGGCGCTGCTCAACAGTTCGCCGCTGCGCGAACTGCTCAATGAAAAACTGCACATGCCCGGCATCGCCGAATCGATTGCGCGCAAGCAATTGCATGCCGTGGCCGTGACCGCATTCGGCTATGAGTCGGGGCAGGCGGTGACGTTCTATCAGGGCGGCGGCAAGATCGATTCATGGCTGCGCCATCGGCGCATTGGCGTGCCGACGCAACTGTCGGTGGATCACCTGCTGGCCAGTTCGGCGATTCCGTTGTTGTTCGCGCCGGTGAAAATTGGCGATGAATACTTTGGCGATGGCGCGGTGCGGCAATCGGCGCCGATCAGCCCGGCGCTGCACTTAGGGGCGAGCCGGGTGCTGGTGGTGGGTGTCAGCGGCAACCCGCGCGGGTTTGACCCGCAGCAGCCGCTGGAGCGCGCTTATACGGGGCAACAGCCGACGCTGGCGCAGATTGGCGGGCACATGCTCAACAGCACGTTCATTGACAGCCTTGAGAGCGACATCGAGTTGCTGCAGCGTCTCAACCAGTTCAGCCACTTGATGCCTGCCGGCACGCCGACGCGCGAGTTGGGCGTGGCACCGGTGGAGGTGCTGGTGATCTCGCCAAGTCAGCCGATCGATGAGATCGCGGCGCGGCATCGCCAGGAATTGCCGGCGGCGTTGCGTCTGTTTCTGCGTGGGCCGGGAGCGACCAAGACGAGTGGGGCAGGGGTGTTGAGTTATCTGTTGTTCGAGGCGGGGTATTGCAGCGAGTTGATTGATTTGGGGCGCAGGGATGCGTTGGCCAAGCGCGAGGAGCTGTGCCGGTTTTTGGGCATATCCGAGGCGGTGGTCCCGGCTTGAGATTTGTGGTGCCGCCATTCGCGAGCAAGCTCGCTCCCACAGGGTTCGGCGTCGTATGCGGCATTTGCATTCAACATAGAACCACTGTGGGAGCGAGCTTGCTCGCGAAGGCGTCCATACGGACGCCGCCGGATCAGAAGTGGAACTTCACCAGGAAGCTCGTGGTGCTCTGATTGGTCTTGAACGCACCGGTGTCGTCGATGCCGTACTTGTCTTTCCAGTAGTCGTATTCAACACCGACATACAACTGCTTCTCGCCGAAACTCAGCGCCTTGCCCAAGTCGTATTTGACCTGTGGGTTGAAGTGCAGGTTGGCGTGGTAATCGCCTTTGGAGTTGGAATCGTTGTCGGTGACCCAGTCCATGAAGCCGTCGATCAGGATGTCCGATTTGCCGACCGGGATGGTGTAGGACCAGACCGGGGTGATCTGCCAGACGTTGTCGCCGGCGCGAGCACCTTGGGTGTGGCGCTGGTAGAAGTTCAACTGGAAGTAGTCGAAGCCCGGAATCGCCAGATCGAAGCCTGGACCGATCAGGTACGACTCGGTGTCGCCTTCGCCGAACTCGTAAGTCATCGCCAGCAGAACGTCTTTGATCGGGCCGAACTCGATCTTCTGGTCGAGCACTTTGCCCAGCGAGATGCGCGGGCTGAACTCACCGTAGTAGGTGTTTGGACCGTTGCTGAAGTCCTTGCCACCGTTGTAGAAGATCTTGTCGAAGAAGAAGAAGTTGTCCCCATAAGTCCACGCGTCGGCGTGTTCGAAAGTGACGGTCTGCTGGATGCGCGGGTTGACCTGGAAGTCCTTGCCGTAGAGGTAGGTCAGGCTGTTGTTCTGCCACTGCAGCAGGCCCTCGGCCATGGCCTGGCCGCCGGCCAACATCGATCCCGCGAGCATCAGGCTGGTGCACATACGTTTCATTCGGTTGCTCCCAAAGTAGGTGTTCCACGTTTATTTTTTTTAAGATCGGCGCTCTGGTGTGGCGCCTTTTTTCATTGCTGCAAAAGTCATCCGATCGGTCAGCTTCGTTGCTGTTAGCAAGAGCCGAGCCAAGGCTTTCGAAAAGCAAAAAAACACCCGCTCGGCTGCTGAAAAACAGTCGATTGAGTGTGTTTTCGGGATGCCTCGGTACTGACCGGGGCCGGGATAAGTTGGCTTTTCGGTCAGGAATTAAATCCGGGCTTTTTTTTAGACCGAATTCATGAGGCCGCGGAGAATACTGACTCAACGGCCAGGTCTCAAGTGCCCCGCAACAGAGCACCGACGACAGGCATGGGGCACGGTTGCGGGCCATCTTAAAAGTGCACCTTGACCAGCAGGCTGGCGGTGTTCTGATTGGTGTCGAAGTTGTGCGTATTTTCGACGCCGTATTTATTTTTCCAGTAACTGTATTCGGTGCCGACATACAGTTGTTTGTGGCTCCAGCCCAAGGCTTTGCCGAGGTCATATTTGATCTGCGGATTGATGTGCAGGTTGGCGTGGTAGGTGCCGCGCGAGTTCTCATCGTTGTCGACCACCCAATCGAGGTAGCCGTCGATCAGCACATCGGAATTGCCTAAAGGAAAGCTGTAGGACCAGCCGGGGGTGATCTGCCAGATGCCGTCGCCGGGGCGCGGGCCTTCGGTCTGGCGGCGAAAGATGTTCAGGGTGAAGTAGTTGAAGCCGGGCACCTTGAGGTCGAAGCCTGGGCCGATCAGGTAGGCCTCGCTGTCGCCTTCGCCATATTCGTAAGTCATCGCCAGCAGCACGTCTTTGATCGGGCCGAACTCGAGCTTCTGGTCGAAGATCTTGCCGAACGAGAAACGCGGGGTGAATTCACCGTAGAACGCGTGCGGGCCTTTGTTCGCGTCTTCCTTGCCGTTGTAGAAGATCTTGTCGACGAACAGGAAGTTGTCGCCGTACTTCCACTTGTCGGCGTGCTCGAAGGTCAGCGTCTGCTGGATCGACGGGTTGATCGCGAAATTCTTGCCGTACAGATAGCTGAGGCTATTGGTCTGCCACAGCAGTAAATCGCCGGCCATGGCCTGACTCGCGGCCAGCAGGCCGCCACTCAACAAGATGTTGGTTTGCGTGCGAATCATCTGTTGCTCCCTCTTGTTTTTATTGTTTGAGGCGCAGAGCTGTTGCTTAGCCCTTGTGGGAGCGAGCCTGCTCGCGAAGAGGGCGTGTCAGTCGCCATCACTGTTGAATGACACACCGCTTTCGTCGGAACGCCGCCCGGAGCAGGCTCGCTCCCACAGGGTTTTGTGGTGACTTCGTTAGTGCTGGTGCGCGTGGCAGTCGTTGATCGCTGCGCGCTCTTTGCCGCCGAGAATGTTGAACAGCAGGTTCAGCGTCAGCGCACTGAGCGTTGCCATGGCGATGCCACTGTGAGTAATCGGGCTCATCCACAGTGGCAGATGCGCGAAGAACTCCGGACGCACTACCGGGATCAAGCCCATGCCGATGCTCACCGCGACCAGCAACTGGTTGCGGCGGTCACCGATGTCGGCTTCCTGGAGAATCTTGATGCCGGTCGCCGCGACCATGCCGAACATCGCAATCGCTGCGCCGCCGAGTACCGCCGGTGGAATCGACGCCACCAGAAACGCCGCTTTCGGCAGCAGGCTCAACACGATCAGCAAGCCACCAGCAACGATGGTCACCGAGCGGCAGCGCACACCGGTCATCTGCACCAGACCGATGTTCTGCGCGAAAGAGGAGTGGGTAAACGTGTTGAAGAAACCCGCCACAAACGAGGCGCCGGCATCACACAGCAAGCCGCGACGCAGCATGCGTGGGCAGACTTCCTGGCCGGTGATTTTACCTAGCGCGAGGAACATCCCGGTGGATTCAACAAAGATGATCACCACCA
The DNA here is from genome assembly GCF_054790575.1 of Pseudomonas sp. MC6. Classification (NCBI taxonomy): domain Bacteria; kingdom Pseudomonadati; phylum Pseudomonadota; class Gammaproteobacteria; order Pseudomonadales; family Pseudomonadaceae; genus Pseudomonas; species Pseudomonas sp. MC6. The sequence continues at coordinate 3,103,348 of NZ_CP186504.1, read as the reverse complement.
CCAGACACATCGACAGGATCGGCGCGAGCTCAAATTTCGGCATGCCGAAATGCAGCGGAGTGACGAACTGAATCCATGGCGCGTTGGCCATGCCGCTCAGGTCGACCATACCGATCGCGCCGCACAGCAGGTAGCCGAAGCACATGCCGATCAGTACTGAGATGTTGACCCAGAAACCGCGCATAAAGCGGTGGATCAACAGAATGGTGCCCAACACCAGCGCGGCGATGGCCAGATAAATCGGTGAGCCGAATTGTGCGGCGGCGGCACCGCCACCGGCCCAGTTCACGGCCACGGGGAACAGCGACAAACCGATCGAGGTGATGACCGTGCCGGTCACCAGCGGCGGGAAAAAGCGCACGACCTTGGACATGAACGGCGCGATGAGCATGCCGAAGAAACCGGCGGCGATCGTTGCACCGAAGATGCCTTGCAGGCCGATGCCGGGCATGCCGGCCATGGCGACCATGCTGCCGACTGCAGCAAAACTGGCGCCCATCATCACCGGCATGCGAATGCCCATCGGGCCGATGCCCATGGACTGCACAATGGTAGCGATGCCGGCGACCAGCAGATCGGCGTTGATCAGGAAGGCAATTTCTTCACGACTCAGGCCAGCGGCCTGTCCAATGATCAGCGGCACCGCGATGGCACCACCGTACATCAGCAGAACATGTTGCAAACCGACCAGGATCAGTTGCAAAAGGGGCAATCGCTGAATGGCGGGTGCGTCGGGGATGCGCGCTTTGGACAGCTCGGACATGCAACACCTCGGATCTTTTTATTCTTGTGATTGAACAGCTGCCGGGTTGCTCACAGCTGTTTCTTTACATCAGGTAAACCGCGTTATGGCGATTCGCGAGCAGGCTCGCTCCCACAGGAAATGCGCGATCTCTGTGGGAGCGAGCCTGCTCGCGAAGCTTTGTTGCTTAGTTGGTCTGTGCTCCCTGGGCAATCCATGCACCGATCAGGTCACGTTCCTGCTGGGTCATCTGCGTGATGTTGCCCAGTGGCATGATCTGCGTGGTGATGGCTTGCGCCTGGATGCGCGCCGCGTTCTGACGGATCTGCTCTGGAGTGTCGAACATCACACCGGCAGGCGCCGCGCTGAACAACGGGCTGGTTGGTTTGGCCGAATGGCAAACCGCGCAGCGTTCCTGGATCACTGTGTGCACTTTGTCGAAACCCGGGCCAGCATTCGACGCCTGTGCCGGTGCTGCAGGTGCCTCTGCGGGTGCAGCAGGTGCCGCCGCTTCAGCCGGTTTCGCGCCACCGCCCAGTGCCGTTTCCGGCAGCGGTTGGTATTCGATTTTCGCTGGCGCCTTGGCCACTTCCGGAGCGGTCGACATCGGCATCGGGCCGGTGACGTACGCCAGACTGATCATGCCCACCGCCGCAACCGGCAGGGTCCAGGCAAACTTGTGGCTGTCATGACGGGTGTTGAAGTAGTGACGCACCAACACCGCCAACACCGCGATCCCGGCCAGGATCAACCAGTTGTACTGGCTGCCATAAGTGCTCGGGAAGTGGTTGCTGATCATGATGAACAGCACCGGTAGGGTGAAGTAGTTGTTGTGACGCGAACGCAGCAAGCCTTTGGCTGGCAGCGCCGGATCCGGCGTACGGTTCTCGGCAATCGCCGCGACCAGTGCGCGTTGCGCCGGCATGATGATGCGGAACACGTTGCCGACCATGATGGTGCCGATAATCGCGCCGACGTGCAGGTACGCGCCACGACCGCTGAACACTTTGCTGAAGCCATACGCCGCGCCGATGATCAGCACGAACAGAATGAAGCCGAGCAGAGCAGGGCGTTTGCCCAGGGCCGAATCACAGAGGAAGGAGTAGATGAACCAGCCGATAAACAGCGAGCCGATACCGATGGCCACACCTTCAGGGCCGCTCAGCGTGCTGCCCGGAGCCAGCAGGTAGAGCGTCGGGTTGGAGTAGAACACCACGCACAGCAGCGCGATACCCGACATCCAGGTGAAGTAGGCTTCCCATTTGAACCAGTGCAAGTTCTCCGGCATTGCCGGCGGTGCCAGTTTGTATTTTTCGAGGTGATAGATACCGCCACCGTGGATCGCCCACAGGTCACCGGCCAGGCCGGTTTTCGGGTTGACGCGGTTGAGGTTGTTCTCCAGCCAGACGAAGTAGAACGACGCGCCGATCCAGGCCACGCCAGTAATCATGTGAACCCAGCGCACGCTCAGGTTCAGCCATTCCAACAGATGTGCTTCCACAGTCTTTACCTCTCGCCTGTCACTCTTGTTGTCGAGTGATCAGACCTTCTCTTATTGGTGGGGGGCGAGGATCAAACGCTCATCCTCTTTGAAAAAATGCTCATCGCAGTTGTTGCCTGTGCCACTGCGATCAACCACCAGGAAGTCATCCCGCTTTTCGATCGTCAGCACCGGATGGTGCCAAACGCCGCGATGGTAATTAATGCCCTGCCTGCCGTTGGTGACGAAGGCGCGGACCAAGCCTGATACAGGTTCATCGCCAACTGGCGCGACCACGATCAGAAAGGGGTTGCCGAGCAGCGGAATGAAAGCCTGGCTGCCCAGCGGGTGGCGTTCCAGCATGCAAACGGTCAGGGGCATGTCCTGCGCGTCGGCGCGGAAGATGCTGATGATCGCGTTGTCCTCAGGCTGAGCGGTTTCGACCGTCGCCAGTTTGTGGAAGCGCATGGTCGAACCGTTGTTGATCATGAAGTGATCGCTGCCGTCGGTTTCGATGACGTCACCGAAAGGGGCGAAGGCTTCTTTGCTCAGCGGTTCAATCGTTAGTGTGCGCATGCTGTTCTTCTTATCCGAATTCTGTGTTGTTCAACTTGTCAGTGCGTCTTGCGCGATCCCTGTAGGAACTGGCGAAGCCTGCGATCTTTTGACTTTGTTTTTAAGATCAAAAGATCGCAGCCTGCGGCAGCTCCTACAGGCTCAGCATTACTTCGCGACCTTGCCGAGAACGCGCAGGCGACTCACACCACCATCCGGGAACACGTTCAGACGGATGTGGGTGATCGGGCCCAGCGCTTTGATCTGCTCGACGAAGGTGTGTTCGGCGTGCATTTCCAGCTTCTGGCTTGGCAGCAGTTCGCGCCAGAACAGCGACTGGGTTTCGATCTGGCTGTCAGTACCGCCTTTCACGAACGCGCCCTGGATCGAGCAAGTGTCCGGGTAGTTGCCTTTGAAGTGCAGGGTGTCGACGACGATCTTCTCGATCTCGCCCGGGTGACCCAGCGCGACGATTACCCAGTCATTGCCTGGCGTGCGACGACGTGCAGTTTCCCAGCCGTCGCCCATGTTGATGCCACGGCCCGGGTTGAGGATGTTGCTCATGCGGCCGAAGTGTTCGTCGGAGCAGGCGAGGGCGCGGCCACCATTGAGGGCTGCTGCCAGATCGACTTGCTCGTTGTCGCCAACAGCGGACCAGTCGCGGAACGGAATGCCGTACACGCGCAGACGGGCAACACCGCCGTCCGGGTAGATGTTGAAGCGCAGGTGGCTGAACGCTTGGTCGTTGCTGATTTCGTGGTAGTGGTGGCTGTTGCCCTGCAGCTCGACGGCCGACAGCACTTCAGTCCACTGGGTGTTTTCATCGGGCTCGCCCGACGCCAGGAAACACGCTTCCAGAGAGGCCGATGGCGGGAAGTTGCCGGTGAAGAATGAAGTGTCGATGTCCACGCCTTTGATCGAACCCGGTACGCCCAGACGGATCACTGCGCTGTCGAAGCCTTCGAAGCGCTTGCGGCGCGATTCCCAGCCGTCCATCCACTTGCCGTTGTCATCGAACACGCCCTCCTTCCATACGGCCGGGGTCGGTTGGAACAGACGATTGGCGTCTGCGAACCAGTCATCGGTGACCGAGATGATTTTGGTGCCCAGACGGGCATCGGCCAGGTTGACGAATTTTTCGAAAGGTACGGCGTAAGCTTTCATTCTTCTTGTCTGCCTTTAAATAAGTGGCTGGGGATGCTTGCAAGACCCTGGGTGCTCTCCGCGTCTGATGCACTCGGGTCAGGCTTCGCTAAAGAGTCAGTAAACGGAACAGGGCGATCTTGTTGATCTCCGCCAGCGCGCATTTGAACTCGGTATCTTGCGAGTTGTGAATGCGCGTTTCGAACGCCGCGAGGATCTGATGCCGGTTGCTGCCTTTTACCGCCATGATGAAGGGAAACTTGAACTTGGCTTTGTAGGCGTCGTTCAGCTCGGTGAAGCGCTGGAACTCTTCGGCCGTGCATTGGTGAATACCGGCGCCAGCTTGTTCATTGGTGCTGGCTTCGGTCAGTTGGCCCTGGACGGCGGCTTTGCCGGCCAGGTCCGGGTGAGCGTTGATCAGGGCCAGCTGACTGGCGTGATCGGCGCTCAACAGGATGTCGCTCATGCGCTGGTGCAGGGTTTCGATCTCGTCGATCGAAGCGTCCGCGCCCAGGTCGTAGGCCTTCTCGGCTACCCATGGCGAATGTTCGTAGATGTCGGCGAAAGCGTTGACGAAAGCGTCGCGGCTCAGGCTCGACGGTTGCAGGGTTTGAAAGCGGCTCATTTGGCGGCCCCTTGGTACGGCTGGGTTTCGTGCCAGTGACGCGCGATGTCGACGCGACGGCTGAACCACACCTGTTCATGACTTTTGGCGTATTCGATAAAGCGTTTGAGCGAAGCGATGCGACCCGGACGGCCGATCAGACGGCAGTGCAGACCGATCGAGAGCATCTTCGGCGCTTCGGCACCTTCGGCGTAGAGCACGTCGAACGCGTCTTTGAGGTATTCGAAAAAGTCGTCACCCTTGTTGAAACCCTGCACTTGCGTGAAGCGCATGTCGTTGGTGTCGAGGGTGTACGGGATCACCAGATGCGGCTTGCCGGTCGGGTTGTTTGGTTCCCAGTAGGGCAGGTCATCGTCGTAGGTGTCGCAGTCGTAGAGGAAACCACCTTCTTCCATGACCAGACGACGGGTGTTCGGGCCGGTGCGGCCGGTGTACCAGCCCAGTGGGCGCTCGCCGGTGATTTCGGTGAGGATGCGGATCGCTTCGAGCATGTGCTCGCGTTCCTGCGCTTCGTCCATGTACTGATAGTCGATCCAGCGGTAGCCGTGGCTGCAGATTTCGTGGCCGGCATCGACCATCGCGCGGATCACGTCCGGGTGGCGCTGGGCGGCCATGGCGACAGCGAAGATGGTCAGCGGAATGTCGAATTCCTTGAACAGTTTCAGGATCCGCCAGACGCCGGCACGGCTGCCATACTCGTAAAGCGATTCCATGCTCATGTTGCGCGCGCCTTGCAGCGGCTGAGCAGCAACCATTTCAGACAGGAAGGCTTCGGATTCTTTGTCGCCGTGCAGAATGTTGCGCTCGCCGCCTTCTTCGTAATTGAGTACGAACGACAGGGCGATGCGGGCATTGCCCGGCCAGTGTGGGTGAGGAGGGTTACTGCCGTAACCGATCAGGTCGCGTGGGTAGTCAGCGCTCACTGCAGTCTTCCTTCTTTTTCGTTGACAGATTTGTGTGGCGGCCTGGCTGGCTGGCGTCACAGCGATGGGCTGATTGTATACAACTTTATTCGCAATTTGTAAGCCTGAATTTTCGCATTTCTCACCGACTGTCATCTTTTACTGCGATTGGCGTGAGCCTGCAAGAAACCTGCCTGACCAGTCAGCTAATGGATAGGAGGTTCAATGAATAGGCGTATCGCTGGCTCATCGGCAGGAAACCCCCGAATGGCGGGGGTGATATGAAAAATGTCGTTTTTATTGTGTACAATTTTTTTGAAAAGTGTCTTAATCAATTGCTCGCCGCAGCTTTTCGTGCTCCGAATCGGTGCGGTCTCCTTTTCAACTGACTTCGGGAGGCGCGAAGTCTGACTGCTCAATGCAGGCAGGCGCGCAGAATCAATGGGACGTTTGACAACACACGTTTTGGACGCTGCACACGGTTGCCCGGGCAGTTCGATCAAGGTCGAGCTGTACCGCGTTGAAGGTTTGCAACTGGAATTGGTCGCCAGTGCGATAACCAACAGCGACGGCAGGGTCGATGCACCGTTGCTGCAAGGCGATGATTATCGCACCGGCGTTTATCAGGTTCAGTTCCACGCCGGCGATTACTACCGCGCTCGTGGCGTGCAGTTGCCGGAGCCGGCATTTCTGGACGTGGTCGTGCTGCGCTTCGGCATCTCTGCCGAACAGGATCACTACCACGTGCCATTGCTGATTTCGCCGTACAGCTATTCCACGTACCGGGGCAGCTGACCCCCAAGCAGCTGCCCCCACCGGGAAGCGACTGCGCATATAGCTTCTTTGGTCTTTCGCCCGCCCACACTGCGGGCTTTTTTTTATTCCAGCATTTTGTGTCGATCTGCCTGCGTACGCTCCAGAGAACTGCGGAGCGCGTTGCTCCGCTTCCTGTAAGGGGCATTCAGCTGTGTCGGGTGACGATAAGGTTGTGTTCGTGAGTAGGAAGAGGCTCGTTGGTGCCCAGCAAAAAAATGATCCTGTCCGTGTGTAAATGCTCCATCAGGTCATCTTTGATGTGGGTGTCCATGTTGTCGACAAAGACTCTTTTTTTCAGCCAGGCAATGGGATCAGGGAGAAAAACAGTGTTGTTTTGAATCCTGTCCATGAACATGATGAAAACAGGGTCAACCCCCGTTCGCTTGATCAACAAGGCATTCCCCAGGTTGGCGCCAAAATCATGGGCAATGTTGTAGCCGTGTGCGCTAAGAAGATCTTTGAAAAGTGTTCGCGTTGTTCGGCCACCCCTGTGATGTTGCGAACCGGAGAGCAGTTTCGGGTTGAAGTCGATTCTTTGCAGACCTTCAGTGGACGGTAGCGGCATACGCATGTAGCCATGTACGTCGGCCGCAAGCGGCGAGAGGAGCATCAACGGGTCGCTCAAGTCCTGGCGAACGACTCTGTTATCGCCGACGAAGACAGAGCGGTTTTCCCAGTACTTGAAAGTCTCGAACAATGCACTGATCCCGGGCCCTGTTATTTTGTCGGAGTGACTGGCCCGGTGGAACATCTCCCGTGCGGCTTTACTTGCCGAGTGATCGGAAAGGTAGGGAAACTGATCGCTGACATATTGAGTCAGGCTTTTTTCAAATGGCCGACTCTCGATGATTCTCCATGCTTCACCGCCGTGCCCCGTATTGTCCGCCAACTTCACCGCACCCCTGGGTTGTAACTCAGGATTGGTCAGCAGCAACTGTTCGAAAGCATCGAAACGAGCAGCAGAAAACAGTGGGGGCTTGATGAAGGCAAAGGCGTCAACGGCGTGAGTCGGCTGGTCAAGTATCGCAAAGTGCTTGCCGGCGATTTCGATGGAGTCGCCGGCTGACGGTTTCGTCGTGGTTCCCCAGCCTTTCCATAATTCACTGATGCCCATGAGTACGAAGGGATTGAGAGGATCACTGTCTTCTGGCAGTCGAGGGCGTTTACTTGGGCTCGGGCCGGGTTTTTCCGAGTGGGTGAGGGCACGGGAACTGCCCGGTTGTGGATCTGTAGCGGTGTTCAGTTTACGGCGCCAGACGAATTGCCCCGGAATCTGTTCGAAGGTTATATCCGGCACATTGATCGTTGTTGCAGAAGCCAGTTTGTATTCGCCTTGTTCATTCCTGCGAACCAGGATGGTTCCGTCGGCAATATCGACATAGGTTTTCCCGCGCGGTCCTTTGCGGATGCCGTCCAGGGACTCGCGCGCGGCAGGGAGAAGGGTCGCCAGGTGCGGGTCGACAAGGATGATTTCTTGTGGCAGTTCGGCAGTCCGTTGCTGCGCTGACAGATTTCTCTGCCTGGATTGAGCCGTGTACCACTGTGCCTCGACTCGCCAACGTGGCTGGCCGTCGATTTTTTTCAGAATCGGTGGCGTAACGCCTGGCGCTGCAGGCCAGGGAATCTGGTAATCACCGGCGGTGTTGAGTTCAACCCGGTAATGACGGCCGTCTTCCAGATGCGCGTAAATCTGACCGCCCGGGGCCACGAATAAGCCGTCGACGGATTTGTGTGGCTTCAGCAGATGGGTTTGTAATACCGGCAGGGATATCTCCGCCAGTCTGGCATTGGCTTCGGCGAGCACCGGATCCGTTAGGTAACTCACCACAACACGTGGATCGCCAACCACTTCGCTGCCAGATGTGTGGGGAGTGGAAGTGTCGGACGGTCGATTCGAACCTGGCGCGAAAGTCTCAGAAGTACCGGTATTTTTCAGGCTGCCATTGCCAGCCTCAGACCTGTTGATAGTTGAGTTGTCGGGCGACGGAGGGCGAACCGTGGTCTTTGTAGGTTTGGTCATTGAAGTGCCTCTAAGCGATTGATGTTTTTGTGCTCACTGCGCTGCTCGATCATTGGTCTTTGAAAATGAACAGCGTGGTTTGCCCCAGAACATCTGTCTGGGTTCCGCCGAGCAGGTAGCTGATCTTTTTTTCTTTGCTGTAAGCCGACAGTGGCTTTGGTTCGCTGCTGGATGTTTGCACCACGACCTCACTGCGTTGAAAATGCTCAGGCTGAAATCGCTGCAACTTCCCGTTAATAAGAGGGGGCAGTTTCAGCACGAATACGTGATCGATTTTCTCGCGGTGAAACAGCAATTCGTTCTCGGCAAACGTGCTTGTCGAGGAGGTCAGCACGTATCCTTCATCTGCCAGAAGCTGGCTGAACAGCCTTCGCAAGTTGGGCGCAGTTGGCGCTGCGGCGTACTCGTTCCAGTGCCGAGAGAAGCGTCCGGGATCAAAATCCAGTCGCATCAAGCCCTCCCCCAGTGAGGAGGGAATCGCCAGGGTTTCTTCCGGTCCGGAAACAGGGCGCAACATGAGTAACGGGTCAGCCAGTTCTCGACGCGGCGCTCTGCGCTGACCCCTGTTGGCCCAGTAACGAAACACCAGATTCATCAGCGCCAAGCCGGGGGCAACGATGATTTCGGATCGGTTCGCCTGATTGAACATGGCTCGGGCGAGTGAGTTGACCGATTGATCCGAGAGATATTTGAAGGTTCTGGAGATGTACTGAGTGATCGGCATCTCAAAGGGCACGACGCTGTCCAGTACCGTCCACTGGTTGTTTCGTTTGACCGCCCATTTCGGCTGCATCGACGGGTTATCCCGCAGCATGTATTCGAAGGTGTCGTACAGGGCGGGTGAGAACAACGGATGTTGCAGGTAGACCAGTCGCGGGTTGGCATTCAAGTCCTGTTGCATCACTCGGTAATACTGACCGTCTATCTCGATATGCTGGCCTGATCGTGGGCGAATACTGTGTCCCCAGTTTCGCCATAACCCGAAACTCAGGTTGATTGCGTCGGGATTGGCCGACAGCAAACTCTCGGTCAGCGCGTGGGTGGCGTCTGTCCCTTCTTCCTGATGCAGTCGTTTGCTGGAGCCGGCCGTGGGCTCCGGTGTATCGGTTGAGGCTTTGCGTTTTTCCTGTGGCGACCGCTCCGGTACAGAATCGGTTTGCTCGGTTTTGCGCCGCCACAGTCGCGTCCCCGGAATCTGTTCGAACAATAATGCGGATGCATCGCGCACGGTCGCGGAGGTTTGCTGATACTCACCGTTGGCGTTTTTACGCACCATGACGGTTCCTTCAGTGGTATCGATATAGGTTTTGCGGTGCTTGTCGTAGCGGATTCCATCCGGTGTTTGCAGGCGAGGAGAGAGCAGGGCTGCATCATCGGGGGCGAGGTAGATCGGTTGCTCCGTCAGGAAACCCTCGGCGGCAGCATTTCGCCTGTCGCTTTCTGTATTGTGTGCCAGCCAGTTCGGTCGTTCGAAAGTCCAGACAGGCTGGCGCTCTGTCTTGATCAGGAAGGGGCCAGGCAAGTGCGGGGCGAAGTTGAAGGGGATCTGGTAACGGCCATCGTATTGAATCTCGACCAGCAGGTGTCCTTCATTTTCCACGTGGGCATACAACTTGCCATCCGGACTGGTGAACAGTCCGCTGTCTGGATCGAGACGTTGTAGCAGATGTACTTGATCGGCAGGCCAGGTGATTGATTGCAGCGCGGCTTCAAGCCGTGATTGAGGTGCAGGAATCTCGTGGACCTGTACCGACGGCTGGTCCATTGAGATGCCCGGCAGACCTGTGGAGGAACCCGCGCTTGCCTGGCTTTCGCCCGGGAGTCTGTGGGAAGTGTTACCGGTATTGGGATGTGAATCGGGCGCAGTAACCCCGGCCACACGCTTCGGTGGTTTGACCATTAAGTGAATCTCGCTATTGGAAAGGTGGGGTGCTCAGGCTGTGGCTTGTCCACAGGCGGTTGCGGACGCGCCGCTCAGATGTTCGGCGCAGGCTCAGCCCTCTCTCACAATGAACAGCGTCGGGTTGTCAGGGGAAATATGTTGTATGCCACCCACCAGATAGATCAGTTCGGTATGGGCCAGATGGCTGTCCAGCTTGTGTTTTTGCGCAGTGCTGAGTCTGGTCAGATAGGCGGGATCGGTAAGTTCGGATCCAGCGGGAGTGGTGCGAGGAACCTGGTTTCCAGCGATGGGCGGCAGCTTCAACACGAATACAGCAGCAACGCCTGGACGGTGGAAAATCAATGCGCCTTCGCTGAGTCTGCGCGTGGTCGGATTGATGCTGTAACCGTTGTGTTGCAGCACGTTCACCAGTAATGCACGCAGGTTGCCTGGCGTCGGCGTCGCTGCGTAAGGAGCCCACTCCTGAGGGAATCGTTGTGGATCGAAATCCAGGCGCTGCAGCACGGCTGAATTGTACGCAGGCAAGGTCAGCAAGCCACCGCTTGGCAGGTGGCCGGGCGGTGTCGGCAGTTTTGGCAGCATCACCAACGGGTCCGACAGGTTGTGCATCGGTGGCTCGTTATTCACCCGATCTACCCAGTGGCGAAAGGTCAGCGCCATCACCGAAAGTCCATGGGCGTTTACTCCCTCAGGCAGGGAGACCCGATCGAATACCGCTCTGGCGACGTTGCTGGTCGACTGTTCCGACAGATAGTTATAAGCGGTGGAAACATATTGCCTGGCGGACATTTCGAACGGTGCATGGTTGTCCAGAACCTTCCAGTGGCCCTGGATTTTCAGCGCCCATTTCGGCTGACGCGAAGGTTCATGACGCAGCATGTTTTCGAAAGCGTCATAGCTGTCCAGTGAAAATCCGGGGTGCTGCAAATAGACTAGTGCGGTATCGGCGCGTAAACCTTGAGCAACGATCTGGAAGTGCTGCCCGTCGATTTCAATTGACTCGCCTGAGCCGGGTTTTGTGGCTCTTCCCCAGTTTTTCCACTGACCTGCGGAAAGATCCAGCGCGACGTTCTGTTGGGAGAAAAGATGTTCGACCAGTGTGCTTGTGTCCGTTGCAACATGGGTATGTTCGTCGAGGCGCGGGGGCCTGCTCGGACCGGGCACGGCGTCAGTCGTTTCGGTGGTCACTGAATCGGTCGCAGCTTGATGACGGGGTCGCGTCACGTCGGTTTCACGCCACAGCTTTGTGCCGGGAATCTGTTCAACCCTCTCACCCGTAGGGGTCGATTCCCCGGCGTGAGTCTGTCGCCAGCCGTCCGGGGTTCTGCCCACCATGACCATACCGCCGGGCATTTCGACATAGGCTTTCTTGCGCTTGTCGTATCGAAAACCTTCTTCGGTGTCTGGCTGCAACTTCAGTCGGCTTGCCGATTCGGCGTTGATGAAGACCGGGTGCTGCGCTCGCTCTCTCGTGGAGGTACTTGCCACGGCGGCCTGCTGGTTTTCGCTGAAGTGCAGGGCGACCCACTCCGCGGCGTTTGCAAGCGTTGAAACCTCAGGAAGGTGGTGGACGATGACTGGGGGGCGTTGGGAAGCTTCAGGCGGTAAGTGATGGATAGTGACAGTGGGGCGCGGTTCCGGTGCCGCCGGCAAGGCATTGGCAGATGACGATTCGGCTAAGGCAGGCACGTTGGCGGTGCCAGGAGCAGGATGAACGTTTTCACCAGTATTGGCCTCGTGAGCAATGTTTGAATGTTCGACTGATGTCACGTGTGAGTCGGGTGGAAGCGTGCGCGGAATTTTCTTGGGTGGCTTGGCCATTGAATGACTCCTTTGGATGGTTGATCCAGTCGTTTGCATAGGGGCAGATGTTCAGGTCGCCACTTTGCGGTCGCCTGGCCAGTGACTCCGAAGGGATCATGGTCGGCAAAAGAAGTCCTTGGCGTGCGGTATATATGTATTGTGATGAGGGCAAGTGCTGCACGGTGTTACGAGACGTCTGTAGGATTGCCACTCGCTCCGGCAGGCGCGGTGCGAGTGTCAGAGACAACTCAGCGCTCTCTGATAACGAACACCGAATCCGGAGTGGAATCGACCTTCAATACTCCACCGATGAGCCAGATCACTTTGTTTTCTATCGTCGCGGTTGTCAGAGCAGCAAACGCCTCGTTGCCAATCCGCGCCGGCAAGTTCGGTTCTGCCAGTTCATTGCCGGGCGTGTGGGACAAGCCGACATGTTCCACCGCACCCAGTTTCATGAAATAAATCTGGTCATGGGTCTCGCGCCGAAATACCAGGGTTGGCATGCGATGCTCATAAGTCAGGGGAAAGACGTCGTAGCCGCTGCGCACCAACAGGGCGCCGAGCAGGCGTCTGAGGTTCAGATCTGTCGGGTAGGTTTTGTAGTGATTCCATTCGATGGGAAAGCGCTGTGGATTGAAGGTGAGTCGTTGCAGTTCGCCGTCGACCTGGGAGGGCATCCGGATCAGTTTTTTTCCGTTGAAGTCGATGGACGGCGCCACAGACAGCATGTTCAGCGGGTCGGCATACGCAGGGGCGGTGGGAAACGGTCGTTGCTTCCACTGATGCAGGACCGCCTGAATATTGACCAGTCCGGTGCCGGTAATCTCCGGTGAGTTGTCGGCGAGTTCAAACAGTTTTCTGGCGACGGTATAGGCAGTGGCATCAGAAAAGTCGGGGAACGCATTGGCAACTGACCGGGATATCGGTTCATCAAAAAAACGCTTTCCGGGGTTTATTTCTCCCGGGTCGTTGCCGATGCGAAATGTTGCAACAGGCTGCAGCGAGGGCGCTGTACGCAGCATTTGCTCAAAGGTGTCGAAGCCCGCTGGCGTAAAGTCAGGATGCTGTACAAAGTAGACTTTGGGGTTGCGGTTGGAGCCAATGGGCACTATCGGATAATGAAACCAGCCGAGCTGGACGGATTCCACCTGCACGGGTTTGTTCAGATGGCCCCATGGTAGCCAGAAGAACGGTGTCTGCTCGGCTGGGGGGGGCGGTTCGAAAGTTGGCGATGGCACTGGATCTTTAGGCTCTTCGACCCGCGCGCGTTTGCTCGGGCCGGGTTGCGGTTCGTCCGCCTCGGCTAGCGGCCGAGACCTGCTCGCAGCAGGATTTTCAATGGTTGGCGAGCCTGGATTCTTCAAGCGCCAGAGCACCGTTCCGGGAATCTGTTCAAAAAATACATCAGGCAAGTCTCTGCTCGTTGCAGAGGTCAGTTGATAATCGCCTTGCTGGTTTTTCCGCACCATGACCGTGCCTTCTGCCGTATCGACGAAGGTGTGTTTGAGTTTGTTGTAACGGATTCCACCCGTTGATAGTTCTGCTCGGGTCAGCGTTTTTGCGTCATCGTGCGCCAGGTAGGAGAGGGTTAATGGCGTGGCAGGCGTACCGGGCCGGGTCTGTGTCGATTGCCAGCCGGGACGCTGGATGTGCCAACTGGCCTGGCCTTCAATCCTGGTCAGTACCGGACCGGGAATTCCGGGCGCAAAAGTCAGTGGAACGTAGTAGTTGCCCTGCAAGTCTCGTTCGACGACGAACCGGCCTTCGTTGCCGATTTGCGCGTAGATTCGCTGATCCGGCCCGGTGAACAAGCCGGTGTTTTCTCCGCTTGGCGTCAGTTCGTGCAATCGATCCTGAGGCCAGGCGATTGCGCTACGGGCGGCCCTGTAGGTATCGGGGATTTCATTGACGATGACGGCTGGCGGCCGATTGGTGGAGGTGCCGGGGGGCTGTGACCCCGTGGTTGAGTCGACGCCAGACAGCGGGGTATCAGGTAGGTTTGTGGTAACCCGGCTACCCGAGCCTGACTGCGCAGGTCTTGTTGTAACAGTCGTATCGGCTGCTGCTGTCACTGGGACTTTCTTGGGTGGTTTCGCCATGTGAAATTACTCGTTGAGGGATGATGCGCAACGCACGCAAGTGCCTCGCCGCATTTTTCAGGCGCACTCGTCTACATCCCGGAAAATCCGGGTCGGGAAAACGATGGAGAAGTTTGGTTACTTCAACTTCGGAGTGCGCGCGTGGTATCGGGTTCGCCTGGTATACGGCGTGTCAAGCGACAGGCACATTCATCAAGGGCGGCGGCGTGAAGAGGGTGAGATCTTGATGGCTGCAGCGGTTGATCACGTGCAGTGCGGAATATTCAACGCGAGATTTGTCGCTGCGCAGGATCCAGCCGTGCGCGGGGAAGCTGTAACTCAGCGCTCCGGGCCGGTTGTCGGCAAGGACGATATTTCTCACTTTGATCTCTTTATTGGCCATTGCCGCGAAGGCTTCGGGCAATGTTTTTGCCGAGTCGGGCTCTTCAAAGAACCGTGCATCCAGGCCGTCCAGGTAAACCCTGTCGAAGGAAAGATCGACGGTATGGACGACACCTTTTTCGGTGATGACGCGAACTTGATCGATCAGGTCTTCGCTTTCGTATTCGGGCAGATGAATAATGCAGGTGCCGACGTGCAACTGGTTGTTTTCCAGCCTGATCTCGACTTTGCCAAGTGCTGTCGCATCGAGATCCCAAGTCGACGAGTAAGGCAATCGCTCTGGGGCGTTCGCGAGTGCTCCTGGTGTCGAGAGTCTGATCGCTATATCGGCAACCAGATGTATCAGGTACGTGGCGCCAGCACCTTCAAGATTCTGGATCGAGGTTTGTTCGGGGTAGGAAAAAAGCGAGCCGCACCCCGCCCTGTCGAATTTGAAGGGTTTGCTGTCCGGTAATTCAAAAGAGGTCTGATCCGCACGACGTGGCAGCGGCAGTGAAAGCGGCGTTGTCCAGCGATCAAAGCCATACGGATTGTGGCTTGCAAGGGGGCACACATCGGTTTCGGGTGTCAGTCCGGCATTGACAGTGACGCCACCTTTAAAAATGAGCACAACCCGGTAGTTGGGGCGTGCGGCCATGGTTCTCAGGATTCTGGTCATGTTTCGGGGGTCAGATCCGCCTTCCGCATAGGCGAAATCCCTGAACTTGATTGTGTTTTGGCCAAAGTGATAACGCAGGTCACATCCGACAAAGAATTCTCGATTGGCTTTCCACTCGCCGGAGCCAAAGTGCGCTTCGACCTTGGTCAGTTCACTGATGTCGTAGTCCAGATGCAGGCGGACTACCGCTTCGGCACGCTTTACCGACCAGAATGTAGTATTTTTCCTGGACCTTGGGAGGTAGTAACTCGCCTCGCGTTGATGTTCGATCGAGCACTCGGGAGCGTGGAGGATAAGCGGTCTTTCGGGTGTTCCTTTTTTTACAACGACGACCTCGATTTCGAGCTTGTGGTCATTGTCGATACTCTCGGGAAGGTCATGTGCATCAGGCAGTTTTAAAGAGTAGCCGTCGCTGGTCATGAACGTCAGTTTGCTGTTCTGTAGTACGAATTTGTTTTCGTTTTTCTTATAGACGTTCTGGATGGCCACGACGCTTTTGGGGTTGTCCGCGAATGCGAACCGTGAACTGATAAACAGCGAGCCATTCTCGATTATCCAGCTATCGATCAGTTCATATTTCCAGTTGAGCAGGATGATACTTTCCTCTGCTCCGTCTTCTATGATGGAGATCCGGCCTGGTTTATGGTCAATGATGTATTCGTCAATGCCAGCTTCGCCGGAGGCTGTTGCTCCCGGGTATGACAGATGGATTTGATCGTTTCCAGCCCCCGCATTAACAGTGTCCTCGCCGCGCGAATTAATAACGTTGCGTTGTTCTGAGCCAGTTACGACACTGATTGCACCGCTTACGGTTTCAACATTTTCGATACTTTCAAGAAGGCTGTGGAGCGTATATTTTTCAGCCCCTTCGGTAGACGGGTCGTTGATGATTATCTGCAGGGTTTGTGCGAGCAGATCGACGTCATAGCCTTTTTTATCGGTATGGCGGGTGTAGTTGTTTCCGGCCAGGACAAGGGTGTCGATGCCTGCGCCTCCTTTCAATGTCGAGTATTCAGATAGCTGCACATCCTGTACTAAAAGGTCCCCTGCACCCTCAAACACGAAGCGGTCGTTTTTCTCACCCCCCGTCAGCTCTTTTTTTCCCGATCGGTAATGAAAGCTGTTTGGCTTGTCCTCGACGCCCTTGATCGAATCCTGACCATCGCTGATGAACCAAAGAATGCCCTTGTGTTCGGCAGATGTTCCCAGTTCTGCCCCAGGCGTGTCCTTGGTCACACCGTCACGGGCGTCAATGACATCATCGCCGCCCCTGATTTCGGGGATTTGTACCGTTTCCCAGCTGTCTTGTTTGGTCCACCAGTTGCGCTTGCGCACCCGCGATGGTTTGAGGTGGACTTCGAATTTGCCATTAACAATGGCTTCGGTGGTGTCCTTTAACTGGCCATCCAGCAGTTTTCTGGCTGTTTCTTTCAATTGCTTCGCGTGTTGAAATCTGGTTTTTGCCAGCAGATAGCGGTTCTGCACGGCTTGGTCAGGATCCATCATGCAGAACGAAAACCAGCCTGTACGCCAGCGTTCGTCCAGGGTCAGTTCGATGTAGTCATCAATGTCGTCCACCACACGCACTGCGCCATAAATTTGCGATCCGATGGCCAGGATCGCTCCCGCCGCCAGCCCCACCGGGCCTGCAAATGAAAACCCTGCCAACGCAGCGGTGCCGAGGATGATCGTCATGGCTGCGCTGGTAATACTCAATCCAGCGCTCACGTAATGATCCATGGCTTCTTTGCCGGTTGCATTTTCAGCGGCATTGATCGATCTGACGGCGGTGAAGATATCGAACGGCAATGTCAGTGCGCCGCCGATCAAACCGCCGGAACGGCCGAGCCTCAGCGCAAACCGGGTCTTGGCAAAATCCAGCAGGGCACCTTGCCCGGCCGAGAGCATATTGGATGCAATTTTGCTGACGGCAATGTCAACCGCGATGGAGCCGACTTCCGTGCCAATACCCACGCTGTTGATTACAACCTCAGTAGTATTGTCAGCTTTGATGGCATCCACCACGCCGCGCAAACCCATGAAGATCCCGAAACCCTGAATGCCGACACTTGAGCCGAGCGTTGCATAGCTTTTTGTCACACCCACCCAGCGGGGGTTATGTTTGGGCAAGTTTGCGTGATAGAGGTCAAGTTTTTGTGCGGAGCCCAGTAGTTTTACCAGTTTGCTGCGATAGCTGCCTTTGTCTGTAGTGGCGTTCGAACTTTCTCTTATCAGGTGAGGGGCGCTGAGTGGACGTTCGCTGGCCATTTCGAACAGCAGTGTCGTCAATAAATAACTGTCCTGGCCCGTTGAGGACTTCATGTAGTGTTCAATATCGACAGCGCTGAATTGCAACGCGTTGATGAAAGATCGCTTGGGAACCCTGAAGAAGGTGTTCTTGCCATTGAGCGGCTGGCCGGCAAACGTTGCACCCAAGGCATCGAGAGACGCTCGGGTTATGGAAATGTTGCCGATTTGTAGCGGGCCGAATACGGAGTCGGCAAGTTGCAACTGATCTACTTTGCTTTTGGCTTTTATGCTGGTTGTTTCATCAGGGCTGCGTTTGAGGTCAATGGTCGAAGCATGACGCTCATTACTTTCAAAGCGCATGTCAGTGATGACGACAGCGTCTGTGATTTCCGCAGTTTCCAATGACGCTTTACGTATCATGGTGGCCATTTGAACTTCCTTGTTCTGGCAGGTTTTTGTTTGCGCGAGTCGTGATAGTACGGTCGCTTTTCGAACGATGTACATCAACGGGTTGTTGCTGTGTATTGCGCGTCAGAGATGGGGTTTTTATTGCGGGGATATGTCACGAGCAACGCGAGCGGTCGCTGCGAAAGCCATCCAGACTTGTGCGTTGCAGTCAGGATGGCTTCAGGTAAACAATGATCAGTGATTCACGCGTTTCAGTGACTGCTGAGCAACGATGCAGCGCCAGCGCCTCCGAATAAACCGGCACTGATCCGGTTGAACCAGCTTTGTCCTTTGCCACTGCGCAAGTAACGCGCAGCGCCGTGGGCACCGAGACCGTAGGCCAGCTTGCACAGCAGATCCAGCAGGGTCCAGGTGGCGATCATCACCAGTAGCTGCGGCAGGAAGGGCTGTTCGGCGCTAAGGAACTGTGGCAGGAAGGCGGCAAAAAACAGGATGTCTTTCGGGTTGCTGGCACCCAGTACAAACGCGCGTCCGAACAATGCGCGAAAGCGTGGAACGGCTGCCGCTTGCGGTACGACGGCGCCCACCGATGGCTGGCGCGATTGCTGCCAGCTCTGCCAGGCCAGATAGAACAGGTACAGCCCGCCGACGATTTTCAAGGCGCTGAACAATTGCTCCGATGCCAGCAACAAGGCACCCAGCCCCAGCGCCGAAGCACTGAGCAAACAGATCGAGGCGAATACGCCGCCGAGAAATGCCGGGTACGAGCGGCGCAATCCATAATTCAGACTGTTGCTGATCATCAGCAACGACAGTGGCCCCGGAATCAGGATCACCACCAGCGCAGCACC
This sequence comes from Pseudomonas sp. MC6, assembly GCF_054790575.1. Lineage (NCBI taxonomy): Bacteria > Pseudomonadati > Pseudomonadota > Gammaproteobacteria > Pseudomonadales > Pseudomonadaceae > Pseudomonas > Pseudomonas sp. MC6. Next base: position 3,084,712 of record NZ_CP186504.1, on the reverse strand, counting down.
GCTGAACAGCAGCCAGGTTTCCAGACTCATCACTTTCCTCCTTTTTTGTTGTATTGAAAAATGCACAAAGCCCCACCCGTCAGGGTGAGGCTGTTTTGAAGCCTGAACCGCGTAGCGCTTACAGGAAGATGAACTTGGCGATGAAGATCGCGCAGAGCATCCACAGGCTCACGGAAATTTCCTTGTACTTGCCGGTCCCGGCCTTCAACGCCACATAGGTGATGAAGCCCAGCGCGATGCCGTCGGCGACCGAAAAGGTCAGTGGCATCATGATCGCGGTGACGATGGCCGGGATAGCGTCAGTCGCTTCGTCCCATTCGATGTGGGCCATGCCGCCCATCATCAGCATCGCAACGTAGATCAGTGCACCGGCGGTGGCATAAGCGGGAATCATGCCGGCCAGCGGTGCGAAAAACATTGCCGCTATAAATAGCACACCTACGGTGACTGCGGTAAGACCAGTCCGACCACCAGCGGCGACACCGGCAGCACTTTCCACATAGCTTGTTACTGGAGGAACTCCAACCACGGCACCGAATACGCTGGAGGCACTGTCGGCTTTCATCGCCCGGGAGAGGTTTTCGATGCGGCCGTCAGCGTTCACCAGATTGGCGCGCTGGGCGACCCCCATCAGGGTACCGGCGGTGTCGAACATGTGCACAAAGAGGAAGGCCAATACCACGCTGATCATGCTGACGTTGAATACGCCGGCGACGTTCATGGCCATGAACGTCGGAGCCAGACTCGGCGGGGTCGACATGATTCCTTCGTAGTGCACGATGCCCAGGCCCCAACCGGCCAGGGTCACGGTGATGATGCTGATGAGAATTGCGCCGAAGACTCGGTGATAGCTGAGGATCGCGATCATCAGAAAGCAGATGGCCGCGAGCAGCGGGCCAGGTTCGCGCAGGGAGCCGAGTTTGATCAGTGTGGCCGGGCTATCGACGACGATGCCTGCAGTTTTCAAACCGATCAGGCCGAGGAACAAACCAACGCCAGCACCCATCGCAAAGCGCAGGCTGACCGGAATGCTGTTGAGCAGCCACTCACGAATCCGCGAAAAAGTCAGGATCATGAACAGCACACCGGAGACGAACACCGCACCCAGCGCAGTTTCCCAGTTGTAGCCCATGGTGCCGACCACGGTGTAAGTGAAGAACGCGTTGAGACCCATGCCCGGCGCCAGACCCACTGGCCAGTTGGCATACAGGCCCATCAACAGGCAGCCCAGTGCAGCGGCGATACAGGTGGCGACGAAGGCTGCACCGTGATCGATCCCGGCATCGGCCATGATGTTCGGGTTGACGAAGATGATGTAGGCCATGGTGATGAAGGTTGTCAGACCGGCAATCAGCTCGGTCTTCACCGTGGTGCCATGCAAGCTGAGTTTGAACAGACGTTCCAGCAGACCACTGCGTAATGGTGGCGAGAGGTCCAGCGTCGATGCTTCGGATTTGCGGCTTTCCACAGCGAGTACTCCTCAAGAGTTTTATTGTTATTTCCAGGGCCGGACCCATGAGGGGTGGCAGCGGCCCTTTGAGGCATACGCGAATTTGTTGACCATGCGGTCAGGAACTCGCACGCTGTGGATTATGCTTTTGTGTACAAATAAAGCAAATATTGTTTTTGGTTTTGTTTACGAAAGTTCCGTCGATAGGGATATATCGCCCTTGATGGCCCCTTCGCGAGCAAGCTCGCTCCCACATTTGAAATGCGTTCCTCTGTGGGAGCTAGCCTGCTCGCGAAGAAGCAGTCCCATTCAATCGAGAGCCGTCTGACTTTTCCCCAATGCCAGATTCACCGCCAACCAGCCATTCACCGCCGCTTCACCAGCCTCGGCAAACACCCGCTCCAGCAATTTCACCTGCTCACGGCGCAACGCCTGTTCAAATTTCGCGCCTTCCGCCGTCAGCTCCAGCAGGCGTTTACGCTTGTCGGCCTCCGACGCCACGCTGTCCACCAGATGCATTTCCTGCAACTGCCGCAACGGCATGTTCAGCGCCTGCTTGCTCACGCCGAGTAATCCCAGCAATTCCTTCACGCTCAAATTCGGATACCGCGCGATGAAAAACACAATGCGCTGATGCACCCGCGACAGCCCACGGCGCTCGAGCATTTCATCAGCCTTGGCGGTGAAGGCCTGATAGCCGAAGAAAAACGCTTCCATCGCCTGTTGCTGACTGGATGGGTTTTTAAGGTCAATCATGTTGACGTACTCGCTCAAGCTGTCGTAATTTCAGTCAACCAGTTTGACTCATTTTTCGTCCGCCTCGCTACCGGTGACTTCCATGGCTTTTTCCGAACGTGTCTCACGCCTTAAAAGTTCTTTGATCCGTGAAATCCTCGCCGCCGCCCAGCGTCCGGAGGTCATGTCGTTCGCTGGCGGCTTGCCTGCTGAAGCCATGTTGCCCAAGGTTGAATGGGCCGACATGCCGCTGTCTCTTGGCCAATACGGCATGAGCGAAGGCGAACCGGCGTTGCGCGAAGCGTTGGCGGCGGAGGCGAGGGCGCTTGGACTGGAGTGTCAGGCGAGTCAGGTGCTGGTGGTCAGCGGTTCCCAGCAAACCCTCGATCTGGCGGCCAAGTTGTACATCGACAAGGGCACGGAAATTTTGCTGGAGGCGCCGACGTATCTCGCCGCACTACAGATATTCCAGCTGTTCGGCGCCGATTGCCTGACCGTGCCGCAGGAGTCCGACGGCCCGAACCTGGCGCAGTTGCGCGAGCGTTTGGAGCAACATCACCCAGCGTTTATCTACCTGATTCCGACGTTCCAGAACCCGTCCGCCGTGCGCTACAGCGAAGAAAAGCGTGCAGCGGTAGCGGCTTTGCTCGACGAGTTTGGCGTCACCCTGATCGAAGATGAGCCTTACCGTGAACTGACTTTCGACGGTGGCAGCGCGAAGCCGATTGCCGGGCGTCTGCAGAAGTCCAGTTGGATCTACACCGGCACCGTGTCGAAAACCCTGCTGCCGGGTTTGCGTGTCGGCTATCTGATCGCCAGTCCCGATCTTTTTCCGCACTTGCTCAAACTCAAGCAATCGGCGGATCTGCACACCAATCGCATCGGCCAATGGCAGGCGTTGCAGTGGATTGGTACTGAAAAGTATCAGCAGCATTTGAGTGAGTTGCGCGGCTTCTATCGGCAGCGGCGGAATGCCTTTCAAGCGGCGCTGGAAACGCATTTTTCTGATCTGGCGGATTGGAACATGCCACAGGGTGGGTTGTTTTTCTGGCTAACGTTGAAGCAACCGCTGGATACGCGAACACTATTGAATGATGCGTTGGCCAGTGATGTAGCGTTTATGCCGGGTGAGCCGTTTTTCCCGGATCCGGATAATCATCATGGGCATTTACGTTTGAACTTCAGCCACATCGATCCGGCGCGACTGGATGAGGGATTGAAGCGATTGGCGGCGGTGGTGCGCCAGGCGCAGCTAGAGAAAGCGGCCTGAAAACAAATAAACCGGCTCGAGGGCCGGTTTATTTTTGTCTGGGATTTGCCGTGGCTGAGAGGGCCTCTTCGCGAGCAGGCTCGCTCCCACAGTGAAAATGCATTCCAAAGGGTGGGAGCGAGCCTGCTCGCGAAGGCGTCAATCAGCCCACCACATAATCATCAGACCGCAGCGAAGCGCTTATCCAGATAATCAATAATCGCCTTGGACTCGTACATCCAGGTGGTCTGGCCATTCTCTTCAATCCGCAGGCAAGGCACCTTGATTCGGCCGCCCTGTTCCAGCAGCGCCTGACGATCCTGCTCGTTGTTCTTCGCATCCTTCAGCGCCACCGGCACATTCAGGCGGTGCAGCGTACGACGGGTTTTCACGCAGAACGGGCAGGCATGGAACTGATACAGGGTCAGACCCTTCGCAGCGGCGTTGACCTGTGCCTGAGTTTCGGCAGGGCGCTGTTTCTTGCCCGGACGGGTGATGAAGTCGATGAAGATAACCAGTTGGCCGAGGCCGACACGAAGCGCTTTGACAAACACGTTGAAAGCCTCACGGTGCAAATAAAGAAAGGCGCGCAGCTTACCCGATTTTTCCCGGGCGAAAAAAAACCGGCGATGAATGCCGGTTTTTTTTTCGTACTGCGAATTATTTGATCAGGCTGAGAAATTCGCTGCGAGTCGCTGCGTTTTCGCGGAACTCACCGAGCATCACCGAAGTGATCATCGACGAATTCTGCTTCTCGACACCGCGCATCATCATGCACATGTGCTTGGCCTCAATCACCACGGCTACGCCCAGCGCGCCGGTGACTTGCATCACTGCATCGGCGATCTGACGGCTGAGGTTTTCCTGGATCTGCAGGCGACGGGCGTACATGTCGACGATCCGCGCGACCTTAGACAGGCCCAGCACTTTGCCGCTCGGGATGTACGCAACATGCGCCTTGCCGATGAACGGCAGCAGGTGGTGTTCGCACAACGAGTACAACTCGATGTCCTTGACCAGCACCATTTCGCTGTTGTCGGAGCTGAACAGGGCACCGTTGGTGACCTCTTCGAGCGTCTGTTCATAACCGCGGCAGAGGTACTGCATGGCTTTGGCGGCACGCTTTGGCGTGTCGAGCAGGCCCTCGCGGGAGACGTCCTCGCCCAATTGGCCGAGAATCGCGGTGTAGTTCTGTTCCAGTGTCACAGGGGCTGATTCCATAAGGGTTTCAGAGGGGTACTGTTTCTGTCTGTACCAATTTTGTACCAATCAAGCTGTTTTCGAGCTTGCCGAGTTCACCCCAGTCAGTGCTGGAATGGGGTCCATCGTGCGTAAGTCGATAGCAACATCTGAACGCTATGACCGAGCTGAGTGGCAATAAACGCAGGGTTCATACCCGCCATGAGGCACATGGTAGCGTATGTGTGTCGGCAGTTGTATTGCCGGCGGGCGCGAATCCCCAATTCGGTCAGCGCGGCCTGAAACGCTCACCGACACCCAGAGCGCCAGACCCGATCTCTCACTTCAGCGATTTTATCGAGTAAAATCGCGGGCCGCAGGTCACGTTTACCGTGTAAAGAACGCGCAGAGCGGCTGCGTGTCGAGGCTGAGCCTTGGCATGTGGAAGGCAACAAGCGTTGAGTGAAAGGTTCATTGAAACGACGGCCCGAAAGGGCCTTTTGCATTACCTGGATGCGATTTTCGCGCCCGTTAGCCAAAGGAAAATCATGAAAAGTACAATCAATGATATGGCGTTTACCGAGCGTCGCCGCGTGCCTGTGAGGGCTTTATTGGGCGGTGTTTTATTCTTGGTCATGGCCATCCAGGGGTTCCGTATGGACTCCAATGGAATCGCTGCGCTGCTGCTGGTGTGTTCGTTATGGTATTTGGGCATGGCGTGGCTGAATCGCAACGCGGGCTCGCAAACCTTGATGATCCTCAAGGACAAAGGCATCTGGTTTTTCAATGCTGATGGGTTAGTCCCCTACACATCGATTGAAGCCACAGAGGTCGAATCGTACAGCGGGATAGCTCAGATGCAGCTCAATACAGTACTTCATATCATTGCCGAAAAGGCTGACACCCTGCCGAACTTTAATGACAGCCGATGGAAGATCTTTTTCAAGATGCCAAGTGCGCGAAAGGGTAAAGGCTTTCGTAAGCATCTTGTGGTGTTCAACTATGGTGGTCTGCGCGACGAAGATGGCAAAAACGTCGACTATGAAAACCTTGAAGAAGAACTTGCGTACCGTATCGAAAAGGCTCACCACGAGGAACATGAGCAGAGCAATTCGGTTTATGTGCCCTCATCGTCAGCGAACGATGCGCTGTCGCCTGTCACTCATTGAATCCCGCTTATCGCGACGGGCGCTGGCAGTGGGTGCAAAGCCGACTGCCGAAAGCTGCCGTTCAGCAACGCCATTCGAACAGCTTCAGCAAAGTGAAAGCCCTGCATCGTGACTAACGATGCGGGGCTTCAGAGGGGGCGGATTATTCGTCGCGGCCTTCCATCATGGTGCGTTTGAGCATCACGTAAACCGCGCCGGCACCGCCGTGTTTGGCCTGGCACGAGCAGAAACCCAGGACCTGCGCATGTTGGCGCAGCCAGGTGTTGACGTGGCTTTTGATCATCGGCCGCTTGCCGTCCAGACGCACAGCCTTGCCGTGGGTGACGCGTACGCAGCGGATTTCGAATTTGGTCGCTTCGGCAAGAAACGCCCAAAGGGTTTCCCGGGCTTTTTCCACACTCATGCCATGCAAATCGAGGCTGCCCTCGAACGGAATCTGGCCGACCTTGAGTTTGCGCATCTGACTTTCCTGCACCCCGTCACGAGCCCACATCAACTCGTCTTCCGGGCCGACGTCGATCACGAACTGATCGGACAGACCATCAACGGTAGCGGTGTCAGTGCGCACGGTGGCCGACTGACGCAGCTTGGCAATCTGTGCGCGGTCAGCCTTGGGTTTGCCGGTGTCGGCGCGGTCGTGCTTGATCGGCTTGACGCCTTGGATCGCACTTTTGAACAGGGAAAAATCGTCGTCTTGCATGTCAGCCTCCGCGAAGGGCGGCCAGTTTACCCAAGTCGAAACAAAACGGCCCGGCAAAAAGCCAGGCCGGTGATTCAGTCGTGTTTTTTCATCAGGTGCGGGGACATGTTCAGTTCCCGCGATTGCCGCGCGCGACGGCGGCAGCGGCGCCACAGAGCAACACCGAAATACAGAAACAGCAAACCGACCGCCAGAATGATTGCCGAGCCCATTGGCGTGGCATTCAAGTCACCGAGCGCTGGTGGGCGCCCGAGCAGGCTGGCCGCCCCGGCCATCGCCAGCAGCACGCCGAACGTCGCCAGAATGGCCGCGATCGCCGCGCCGAATCGAAAACGCCAGTTGCTTTGGCCTTTGGGCCGCAAGCGGCGTGCGTCAAATCCATCGGATAACTTCATTCCGACCTTCCTCAATGGGTATCGGCCCTTCGACCGGGAGTTGACCGGGTTGTTCCTGAGGCTATGGCATTTGCGGCAAATGAGAGGAATTTGCGGATGAGCGGCGTGCTGAGCCGCTCATCAGAGCAGATCAGATCAGGTCTTGAGTCAGTGCGAGGGTGGCGAAGTTGTCCGCCATGATCGCCATTTCCGCTTCCTGCACCACGGCGGCGCTGAGCACGCGGCCCTTGAACGGCAAATCGCGGGTGGCGCAGGCGTCTTCCACCAGGGTGCAGCGGAAACCCAGGTTCTTAGCCGCGCGCACGGTGGTGCTGACGCTGGAGTGGCTCATGAAACCGCAGACGATCAAGTCGAGCGAGCCAAGGTTTTGCAAACGATCGAGCAACTCGGTGCCGTGGAACGCGCTCGGCAGCAGTTTGCCGATAATGGTTTCATCGCCTTGTGGCTCGAGGCCCGGGATGAATTCGCCGCGTTCGCCCTGCGGGTCGAACAAGCCACCGACGGTGCCGAGATGACGCACGTGCACGATCGGCCGACCGGCTGCACGGGCTGCGGCAACCACTTGTTTGATGTTCGCGACGGCCGCGTCCATGCCGCTCAGGGCCAGCGGGCCACTGAGATACTCTTTCTGGGCATCGATGATGACCACGGTGGCATGGCTCAGTGTGGCCGCTGCGTAACCGCGACCGCTGAGTTGAAACATCGTTTTTGGAACGGACATTCTGGGGCTCCTTGGGGTGGGGCTTTTGCGACATTGTCCTCTGGCTGAGCGGTTCTGTGAATCGCTACCATCGTAGGCACCGTCGTTATTGGCCTGCAGCCTTGTCAAGTTACACGTTCTGTTCAATAGCCGATGCAAAAAACAGAAAACTCCTACCGTCGTCCGGATGATTTTCCTGCGTCGTCGTGGCACGTTTTGGCTGCTAGAATCGCCAGTCGTTTTTTCTGGAGTTCTGCGCCGTGATCACTTCCCGCCTTCGTACCCTGCGTGACCATATCCGTTGGGCCGTCAGCCGCTTCCATGGGGAGGATCTGTTTTTCGGCCATGGCACCGACAATGCCTGGGACGAAGCCCGGCAACTCGTGCTCGGCGCGTTACACCTGCCGTGGGAAATCGCCGACAGCTACCTCGATTGCGCGCTGGAAGACGACGAGCTGGTCAACCTGCAACGCCTGCTCAAGCGCCGCATCGAAGAACGCATTCCCACCGCTTATCTGTTGGGTGAGGCGTGGTTCTGCGGCATGTCGTTTATCGTCGATGAGCGCGTGTTGATCCCGCGTTCGCCGATTGGCGAACTGATCGAAAACCGCTTCGCCCCGTGGATCGGCACCGAACCTGCGCGGATTCTCGACCTCTGCACCGGCTCCGGTTGCATCGGCATTGCCTGCGCCTACGAGTTCCAGAACGCCGAGGTGGTGCTGGCCGATCTGTCGTTCGAAGCGCTGGAAGTGGCCAACCAGAACATCGAGCGCCATGGCGTCGATGAACGCGTCTACACCGTGCAGGGCGATGGTTTTGATGGTTTGCCGGGTCAGCGTTTCGACCTGATCGTGTCGAACCCGCCTTACGTGGATGCGGAAGATTTCGCCGACATGCCGGACGAATATCAACATGAGCCCGAGCTGGGTCTGGCGTGTGGCGATGATGGTCTGAATCTGGTTCGACGGATGTTGGCTCAAGCGGCCGATCATCTGACCGAGAAGGGCTTGCTGATCGTTGAAGTGGGCAACAGCCAGGTACACGTTGACGCGCTGTACCCGGAAGTCGATTTCGCCTGGCTCGAGTTCGAGCGCGGCGGGCATGGCGTGTTCATGCTGACGGCGGAGCAGTGCCGCGATCATCAGGCCTTGTTCGCTTCCCGCGTCTGACCCGTTAAAAGCAAAAGATCGCAGCCTTCGGCAGCTCCAGGGGGTACACCATCCCGTGTAGGAGCCGCCGAAGGCTGCGATCTTTTGATCTACCGGTGCGTGGCAATCCAGATCAACAACCCTGCCTGAAACACTGCAAACGCCACCAGACAAGTGATGGTGAAACGCAGCCCGGCGTCTTCACGCTTGAACTTGCTGACCTTGTCTTCCTGCTTCTTCAGCTTCACTTCCTGCTCGGCCAGATTTTGCTCCGCTTGCTGAAGCATCTGCGCCGCTTCAAGAATTTCGACGATCTGCAGCTTTTCGCTGTTCCAGTCACCGAGCAGATCGCCAACCTGCACTTCCTTGACGCTACCCTTCAAATGCTGGGCATCGGCATAGACCACATCAAAACCATGCACACGCAGGAAATGATCGCGACGCAGACGCGTGTCTTCGTTCAGCGCGTCCTTGTTGTTCAAATCCATGCCGTCGACGGTGTAGGTCGGCCAGCGCTTTTTCGCCCAATTGATGCCTTGCGCGGCCATATAGCGGCCAATGCCACGGTTCATCGGTTCGATCTGCAAGCCGCTGTCCGGGCCGAAGTGCACACGCTTGGTCGTGTGATCAACCCACACGTCCAGTTGATTCTGCTCTTTGCGCACACGCTGGCCGGGCAGTTTGATGGCCATGCGCATCAGGCTTTTTTCTTTGCTGTTGCGCTCGGCATAGCCGAATTCGACGAAGCGCAAAGGGCGACCGCCGGTGTTGCGGTCGGTCTGCAGCGGGGCCAGGCGGAGCATCTTGTGGTGCTCGACGTGGACATCCGCCCACGGCAGCTCGACCGCTGGCGGTGCGTCTTTTTCAGCGGTGGTGTCGGGTGAAGTCGGGGTATCAGTCATAACGGCGAGATCCTGTCCAAGCCCTGCTTGTCGCCAGCCATTGCGCTGGCGACAAAGGCTTATCGGCCGTTTTTTGCAGGACTGGAGGGCAAACAACGCTTAACTGGCGCGAAGTCCGTCAATAAACTCGATGATCTTGCTGCCCAGTTCCGCTGCCAGCGGCAAATTTGGATCTTTGTAAGAAGCCAATTGCCGCTTCATATCGTTGTGCACGATGCGCATGACGTGGTTCATGCCTTCGATCACCACCAGATCGGCGTCCGGTTTGACGGCTTTGAGGCGTTTCGCGTCCTCGGTGCCAACCTGGATATCGTTGCTGCCCTGAACAATCAGCGCCGGCATCTTCAATTGCGCGAACGCTTTTGCCGGGTCCTGGCGGAACAGTGAAATCAGATACGGCTGCACGCTCGGGCGGAAAATCACCTGCAACGGCTGCGGAACATTGTCGTCGGTGTGGCCAGCCTTGAGGCTGTCGAGCAGTTCGTTACTGCGCAGCATCAGCGGTGGCGGCAGGCTGCGGGCTAGTTGCTCGCGGATCACCTGATCGACCGGACGGGCGCTGCCGGACAGAGAAATCACCGCCGCTGCATCGACTTTCGGCGCAGCGAGGCTGGCAATCAGCGCGCCTTCGCTGTGCCCGAGCAGAATCAATTTGCCGAAACGCGGATCGGCCTTGAGCTTCTGCCCCCATGCCACCGCGTCCGCCGCGTAGGCTTCTATCGACAAATTGCGCTCATCCGGCGTCGCAGCGAGACTCGCGGCAACACCGCGTTTGTCGTAACGCACGCTGGCAATGTTGTGTTTGGCCAACACCCAGGCCAGGCGCTTGAGGCTGTCATTGCGCCCACCGTCGGGGTTGTTTCCGTCACGGTCCGTAGGACCCGAGCCAGAAATAATCAGGACAACCGGCACCGGGTTGTCAGATTTTGGCAGCAGCAGCGAACCGAAAAGTTCGCCGGTGCCGGTATCCAAAGTGACCGGGCGTTGTAGGACCGTCGCTTGGGCAAAGCCCGTAAACAGGGTAAGACTCAAGATCAAAACTCGCAGCATCATCACGCCATCATTCGCCAAGGTGCCGGTTGGACTCGCCAGCACCACTAAGGTTCGAGGATGAACTACTCGGTTAGCCTGCGTATACTGGCGCGCATCACGAATTTGGGTTTGATTTCACGGAGCGTCCTGCATGTCCGGCAATACCTACGGCAAGTTGTTCACTGTCACCACCGCTGGCGAAAGCCATGGTCCGGCGTTGGTCGCCATTGTCGACGGCTGCCCGCCGGGCCTGGAGATCTCCCTCGAAGACCTGCAGCGCGACCTCGATCGCCGCAAGCCCGGCACCAGCCGCCACACCACCCAGCGTCAGGAAGCCGACGAAGTCGAAATCCTTTCCGGCGTGTTCGAAGGGCGCACCACCGGTTGCTCGATCGGCTTGCTGATCCGCAACACCGACCAGAAGTCCAAGGACTACTCGGCGATCAAGGACCTGTTCCGTCCGGCCCACGCCGACTACACCTACCACCATAAATACGGTGAGCGCGACTACCGTGGCGGTGGCCGCAGTTCGGCCCGCGAAACCGCGATGCGCGTGGCCGCCGGTGCAATCGCCAAGAAATACCTGGCCAGCCAAGGCATCGTCATTCGTGGCTACATGAGCCAGCTCGGCCCGATCGAAATCCCGTTCAAGACCTGGGATTCGGTGGAAGAGAACGCCTTCTTCAGCCCGGATCCGGACAAGGTTCCTGAGCTTGAGGCCTACATGGATCAATTGCGTCGCGACCAGGACTCGGTCGGCGCAAAAATCACCGTGGTCGCCGAAGGCGTCATGCCAGGTCTGGGCGAGCCGATTTTCGACCGCCTCGACGCTGAACTGGCCCACGCACTGATGAGCATCAACGCAGTGAAAGGCGTGGAAATCGGCGCTGGGTTTGCCTCGGTCGCGCAACGCGGCACCGAACACCGCGATGAAATGACTCCGGAAGGTTTCCTCAGCAACAACGCCGGCGGCATTCTCGGCGGTATTTCCTCCGGTCAGCCGATCGTTGCGCATCTGGCGTTGAAGCCGACTTCCAGCATCACCACCCCGGGTCGATCGATCGACATCCACGGCAATCCGGTGGACGTGATCACCAAGGGTCGTCACGACCCTTGCGTCGGCATTCGTGCCACGCCGATCGCCGAAGCGATGATGGCCATTGTGCTGATGGATCACCTGCTGCGTCACCGTGGCCAGAACGCCGATGTGCGCGTGAGCACGCCGGTGCTGGGTCAGCTTTGATGGCAGGCTCTAAAGCCGTCGCGGCATAACCGTGACGGCGCTCCCTTACTGGCGGCTGTCCAGTTTCTATCTGTTCTATTTCGCCTTGCTCGGTTCGACAGCGCCGTTTCTGGCGCTGTACTTCGATCACCTCGGCTTCAGTCCGGCGCGGATTGGTGAGCTGGTCGCCATTCCGATGCTGATGCGCTGCGTGGCGCCGAACATCTGGGGCTGGCTCGGCGATTACACCGGCAGACGCCTGGCCATCGTGCGCTTTGGCGCGGTGTGCACACTACTGACCTTCTCGTTGATTTTCGTCAGCAAGACCTACGCCTGGCTGGCGATGGTCATGGCGCTGCACGCATTCTTCTGGCACGCGGTGCTGCCGCAGTTCGAAGTCATTACCCTGGCGCATTTGCAAGGGCAGACCTCGCGCTACAGCCAGATTCGTTTGTGGGGCTCGATCGGTTTCATTATCACCGTGGTTGTGTTGGGGCGGCTGTTCGAATGGCTGAGCCTCGACATTTATCCGGCGGCGCTGGTGTTGATCATGGCCGGCATCGTCCTCAGCAGCCTGTGGGTGCCGAATGCGCAACCGCCGCAAGGCAATCGGCCGAGCAGTGAGGGCTTCCTCAAGCAACTGCGCAATCCCGGCGTGCTGGCGTTCTATGGCTGTGTGGCGCTGATGCAAATGAGCCACGGCCCGTATTACACCTTTCTGACCTTGCACCTCGAACGACTCGGCTACACACGCGGCACGATCGGCATGCTCTGGGCCGTGGGCGTGGTCGCCGAAGTGCTGATGTTCATGGCCATGAGCCGGATTCTTGCGCGGTTTTCCCTGCGCCGCGTGCTGATGGCGAGTTTTCTGCTGGCGGCGCTGCGCTGGTTGCTGCTAGGTTCGTTCGCCGAGTTTCTGTGGGTGCTGTTGCTCGCGCAGATTCTGCACGCGGCGACCTTCGGCAGTTTTCACGCCGCTGCCATCGCGTTCGTGCAACGTAGCTTCGGCGCCCGCCAGCAAGGGCAGGGCCAGGCGTTGTACGCAGCACTGGCCGGCACCGGTGGTGCGCTCGGCGCGTTGTATTCCGGTTACAGCTGGAATGCCCTCGGCGCGACATTGACCTTTAGTATTGCCAGTCTCGCGGCGCTCGCTGCTGCCGTTATCATTGCCACACGTATGCAAGAGGACAGGCCATGAGCCTTACGCGTGAACAACTCGCCCAGCAAATCGTCGACGCCGGGCGCTTTCTTTATGGTCGCGGCTGGTCGCCGGCCACCAGCAGTAATTACTCGACGCGCCTGTCGCCGAGCGAAGCGCTGCTGACCGTGTCCGGCAAGCACAAGGGCCAGTTGGGTCTGGACGATGTGCTCGCCACTGACCTTTCTGGGAACAGCCTGGAGCCGGGTAAAAAACCGTCTGCCGAAACCTTGCTGCACACCCAGCTCTACAGCTGGCGCCCAGAGATCGGCGCGGTGTTGCATACCCATTCGGTCAACGCCACGGTGCTCTCGCGCCTGACCCCGGAAGACTTTATCGAGTTCGAAGACTACGAATTGCAGAAAGCCTTCAGCGGCGTTTCGACCCACGAATCCCGGGTGCGCGTGCCGATTTTCGACAACGATCAGGACATTGCGCGCCTCGCCGCCAAGGTGCAGCCTTGGCTCGACGCCCATCCTGATTGTGTCGGTTATCTGATTCGCGGCCACGGCCTCTACACCTGGGGCGCGCAGATGAACGACGCGCTGCGGCAGATCGAGGCCTTTGAATTTCTGTTTGAATGCGAGTTGAAAACCCGCAGCGTCATGAACCGCCAAGGCTGACTTCACCGGAAGTAGCCATTTGCCTGATGAAATGCTGTGCCCGACCGGTCTGCAAGAACCGGACGGCAAGGCCGATACCGAGGAATTGCCCCAATGAGCAGCCTGTCCGTCTATCACGTCTCCAGCCCCGAGATTCCCAACAAAGTGCTGACCCACTTTGAAGACATCGCCTCGACCCTGGCCGAACAGGGCGTGCGCTTCGACCGCTGGCATGCCGCCGCGAAAATCCAGCCCGGTGCCACCCAGGAAGAAGTGATCAGCGCTTATAAGGAGCAGATCGACCAACTGATGACCGAGCGCGGTTACATCACTGTCGACGTCATCAGCCTGAACAGCGATCACCCGCAAAAAGCCGAATTGCGCGCCAAGTTTCTCGAAGAACACCGCCATGGCGAAGACGAAGTACGCTTTTTCGTTGCTGGCCGTGGCCTGTTTACCTTGCACATCGACGATTACGTTTACGCCGTGCTCTGTGAGAAGAACGACCTGATTTCAGTGCCGGCCGGCACCAAGCATTGGTTCGACATGGGCGAGCATCCGCACTTTGTCGCGATCCGTCTGTTCAACAACCCTGAAGGCTGGGTTGCCAATTTCACCGGCGAAGACATCGCCGGTCGTTTCCCGCGACTGGAGGACTGATTCGATGTCGATCAAAGCCATTGTCACCGACATTGAAGGCACCACCAGCGCGGTGAGTTTCGTCTTCGACGTGCTGTTTCCGTATGCCGCTAAACACCTGCCGGACTTTGTCCGTCAGAACGCCGAGCGCGCCGATGTCGCCGAGCAACTTGATGCCGTGCGCCGTGACAGCAATGCACCGCAGGCGGATGTTGAACGGGTTGTTGAAATCCTCTTGAGCTGGATCGAGGAAGATCGCAAAGCCACTCCGCTCAAGGCCTTGCAAGGCATGGTCTGGGCCCAGGGTTATCACGCCGGGCAGTTGAAAGGGCATGTTTATCCGGATGCCGTTGAAGCGCTCAAGCAATGGCATCAGGCGGGTTATCAACTGTTTGTGTACTCGTCGGGCTCGATTCAGGCGCAGAAGCTGATTTTCGGCTGCTCGGAGGCGGGGGATCTGACACCGCTGTTCAGCGGCTATTTCGACACGACGTCGGGGCCCAAGCGCGATTCGCAGTCGTACACCAATATCCAGAAAGCCATTGGCGTCGAACCCGAAGAAATCCTGTTCCTCTCGGATATCGTCGAAGAACTCGACGCCGCGCAGTCTGCCGGCCTGCAAACCTGCGGTTTGGCTCGCGAAGGCGGCGAGCTGGGCAGCCACATCACCGTCGACACCTTCACCGGCATCGAACCCGAAGCCTTCTAACCCACACAATCCCTGTAGGAGCTGCGGAAGGCTGCGATCTTTTGATTCTGATCTTAAAAAAAAGATCAAAAGATCGCAGCGTTCCGCAGCTCCTACAAAGAGTTCGCGATCGCGATGGAGATCGCGCATAAAAAAACAGGCCGTGAAGCGAGAGCTCCACGGCCTGTTTTGTTTAAAGCGCTTTAGAAGTTACAGCGAGTGATAAGTCGGCAGGGCAAAACGCTGCTGGCTCTGCAGCATGGCAATTTGCGGCAGTTCACTGGCCTGTTCAGCCAGGTCGCGGCGAATTGCACTGATCGCCCACGACAGTTGGTCGCCGGCATGCAGTTGTTGATAAGTCAGTGCGCGTTTAAACACTTTGCCGTCGCTGCTGCGCAGAGTCAGCAGGATCCCGCCATCGGGACGTGGCGCAGTGGTGACGTCGAAGTTGGAGAACAGGGAGGTAAATTTTTCTTGGATCAGGCTCATGTCTTTCAGCTCCGTATGCACTTGAATGGCAAGCATGCAAAGGAGGTTGCAGTGATTGTGCCAGCATTTAAAAATAAAATTATCGTTATAAATCAATTAGTTATAAATAATGAAAATTCAGGTCGTCGTGCAAACTGCATGAATGGCCATCGTGCATCCTGCATTTTGCGGGATCGTTATCGAAACAACGGAACCAATCGCTTACCCGATGATCATCGCCGCCCTCGGCCGATCAGCGGATACAAAACATTGCAAAAACCGCGTGTACAGTCTGAGAAGCGCTGACGTATTTTCGATCTCGACCCGCGCTCGCACGCGTCGGTTACTGCAAGCCAAAGCCCGAAAAATAAAAACATCGACCTGCACGCCAAGGTCGGACGGGGAGCTTTTATGAGCCACGCGCCAAGCGACACGATTACCTGGGGCATGATGCTCCGCAAACTGCCGATGATCGCCAAAGCTATCCCTCGGGTGGTCAAGGGCATGAAGGTGGCCAACGTCACGGATCCGACCCAAAGCTGTGGCCTTGGCTGGACGTTCGAGCAAGCGACACTGCGCAATCCCGAGGGGCCGGCGTTATTGCAGGGCGATGTATCGCTGACCTATTCGCAGGTCAATCAGTGGGCCAACCGCATTGCTCATTATCTGAACGGGCAGGGCATCGGCAAGGGCGACGTGGTCGCGGTGTTTATCGAAAACCGCCCGGAGTTGCTGGTGACCATTCTGGCGCTGGCCAAGGTCGGCGCGGTCAGTGCTCTGCTCAATACCTCGCAGACTCGCGACACGCTGATCCACAGTGTGAATCTGGTGGCGCCGGTGGCAATTGTCGTCGGCGAAGAACTGCTTCCGGCGTATGCGGCGATTCGCGAGCAAGTGGCGATTACCACGCCGCGCACCTGGTTTGTCGCCGATCAGGACACCTATAGCCATCCGGGCATTGCGCCCGAAGGCTACGTCAATCTGATCAGCGCCAGTGCCGACGCCGCCAGTGATAATCCGCCGAGCAGTCAGCAGGTGTTTTTCGACGATCCGTGTTTCTACATTTACACCTCCGGCACCACCGGCCTGCCCAAGGCCGGGGTGTTCAAGCACGGGCGCTGGATGCGCAGCTCCGCCAGTTTCGGCATGATCGCCCTCAACATGGGCCCCGACGATGTCGTCTACTGCACCTTGCCGCTGTATCACGCCACCGGTCTTTGCGTGTGCTGGGGCTCGGCAGTCAACGGCGCCTCGGGCTTCGCGATTCGTCGCAAGTTCAGCGCCAGCCAGTTCTGGAACGACGTGCGTCGTTATCGCGCGACGACCATCGGTTACGTCGGCGAGTTGTGCCGCTATCTGGTCGATCAACCTGCCAGCGCCGATGACAGCCGCCACGAGGTGCGCAAGATGATCGGCAATGGCTTGCGCCCCGGCGCCTGGGCTGAGTTCAAGACGCGCTTTGCCGTCGAGCACATCTGTGAGCTGTACGCGGCGAGCGACGGCAACATTGGTTTTACCAACATCCTCAACTTCGACAACACCATTGGCTTCTCGCTGATGGCTTGGGAGCTGGTGGCTTACGATCATGACAGCGGAGAGCCGCTGCGCGGTGCCGACGGTTTCATGCGCAAGGTCGGCAAGGGCGAGCAGGGCTTGCTGCTGGCGCGAATCGACGAAAAGGCGCCGCTGGATGGCTACACCGATCCGCAAAAAACCGCCAAAGTTGTCCTTCACGACGTGTTTAGCAAAGGCGATCGCTTTTTCAACACCGGTGATCTGCTGCGCAACATCGGTTTCGGCCACGCACAATTTGTTGATCGACTCGGTGATACCTATCGCTGGAAGGGCGAGAACGTCTCGACCACTGAAGTCGAAAACCTGTTGCTGCAACACCCGCACATCTCCGAAGCGGTGGCCTATGGGGTGGAAATTCGCAATACCAACGGCCGTGCCGGGATGGCGGCTATCACGCCGGCGGAGTCCCTGGCGACGCTGGATTTCGCCGAGTTGCTGACCTTTGCCCGCGAACGTATGCCGGCTTACGCGGTGCCGTTGTTCCTGCGGGTGAAGGTAAAAATGGAAACCACCGGTACCTTCAAATACCAGAAAACCCGATTGAAAAATGAAGGCTTCGACCCCGGCCAGACCAGCGATGACCCGATTTACGCTTGGCTGCCCGGCACGCAGACTTACGTTCGAGTCACCGACGAAGTGTTGGCGGAAATTCATCAGGGCAAGCATCGTTATTGAAACTGGCTATGGCGTGACTTGAGAAAAAGGGGGTGACAGCCAGCGTCTCGCTCGGGAAACTGTCGGCTTTCCGATTGACCGAAAGTGGAGTTGCACCATGTCCGACCAAAGCCGCCAGATGACCCCTGAAGAAGCTGCCGAATTCACCGAGCAGGTTTTCAACAAGGCGCGCGACGGTGATGCCGAGATGCTTGATCGTCTGGTCACGGCCGGTTTGCCGGTGAACCTGAAAAACAGCAAGGGCGACACATTGCTGATGCTGGCCAGCTACTACGGCCATGTGGATGCGGTGCAAGTGCTGCTTAAACACAAGGCCGACCCGGAAATGCGCAATGGCAACGGCCAGAGTCCGATTGCCGGTGCGGCGTTCAAAGGTGATCTGGCAGTGGTCAAGGCGCTGGTCGAGGCGGGTGCCGAGATTGAGGGCTCGTCGTTTGACGGGCGTACGGCGCTGATGATGGCAGCGATGTTCAACCGTGTTGAAATCGTTGAATACCTGATCAGCAAAGGCGCCAACGCGCAGGCCAAGGACGCCAATGGCGTGACTGCGCTGGACGCTGCACGGACGATGGGCGCGGTTGATACCACTGCTCAGTTGGAAAAGCTGTCGGGCTGAAATCCCTTCTGATGGACTGTGGCGAAGGAGAGAATGCGCTATCCTTCGCGCCCTCGAAATTCACCTTCGCCACAGGATCCGCCCTCATGAAAGCTGCACTCGTCGAACTCATCAGCAAAATCAGCTCCGGCTGCATGGGCGAGGACGAGATCGTGAAAGTCGCCGACGAAGCGGCACAGGCCTACGCCGATGCCGATGCTTTTCTGGCAGCCAACCCCGACATCAACTACGACGACACCTTCCCGATCCCGCTGGGCGAGTGGGTCGTGGTCGGTAGCTTGCCGGAAACCGTGCTGTTCCAGGCAGACACCTATGGCGACCTGTTCGCGCAGATCGTCGCCTCGTTCGGCCCAGGCGTGGATTTCAACCTCAAGCCCAAGCAATTGGCCAAGACCGAAGCGCTGGTCGCGCTCAACCGCATCCAGGTGCAGATGAGCAGCATGAACAAGGAAAACGGCGGCTACACGCTGATGAACTTCAGTCAACTGCTCGACGACGAATTGCAAATGGTGTTGGTTTTCGGCAACGACGTGCCTCGGGTGCTGGAACTGTGCGCCGAAGTCGGCATCGCCGCCGCGCCTTCGCTGGAAGCCTTGAAGATCGCCGTTCACGTCTGAACGTAATAAAAGGGAACCCTGCGCGCGACCGTCTATCCTAAAAGTGCATGCCACTATTCTGGAGCGACACCATGGGTTCCACGTTCAACGGTCTGATTGGCCTGATCATCCTTGCCCTCGACATCTGGGCCATCATCAATGTGCTGAAAAGCGGCGCGACCACCGGGATGAAAATCGTCTGGGTGTTGCTGATCATCCTCCTGCCAGTGCTGGGCCTGATCATCTGGGCGATCGCCGGGCCGCGCGGCAACGTGCGGATCTGACCCGATCCCGAGAACACCGCAATACCCTGTAGGAGTGAGCCTGCTCGCGATAGCTATTTTCCAGTCAATGAGTCAGTGACTGAAAAACCGCTATCGCGAGCAGGCTCACTCCTACAAGGGATTATGGTTTGCCGATGAAGTGAGGTTCGACCTGTCATCTTCGGCAACGTAGAATGCGCGCCTTTCCCGGGCAATCGTCCCCACGATTGGCGCCCGCGCATTCATCGGAGCACTTGACCATGACCGTCACCAAAACCAGCGAGTACCTGGAAACCCTCTACGAAGGCTACGGCCAGCGTTTTCGCATGGAAAAACTGCTGCACGAAGTGCGCACCGAACACCAGCACCTGGTGATCTTCCAGAACCCGCGTATGGGCCGTGTCATGGCGCTGGACGGCGTGATCCAGACCACCGAAGCCGACGAATTCATCTACCACGAAATGCTCACCCACGTGCCGATCCTCGCTCACGGCAGTGCCAAGCGCGTGCTGATCATCGGTGGCGGTGACGGCGGCATGTTGCGCGAAGTGGCCAAGCACGCCGGTGTCGAGCACATCACCATGGTCGAGATCGACGGCACCGTGGTCGACATGTGCAAAGAGTTCCTGCCGAACCACTCCAGCGGCGCCTACGACGATCCACGTCTGAACCTGGTGATCGACGACGGCATGCGTTTCGTCGCCACCACCACGGAAAAATTCGACGTGATCATCTCGGATTCCACCGACCCGATCGGCCCGGGCGAAGTGCTGTTCTCGGAAAACTTCTATCAGGCCTGCCACCGCTGCCTGAACGAGGGCGGCATCCTCGTGACCCAGAACGGCACGCCGTTCATGCAGATCGACGAAGTGAAAACCACCGCCGGTCGCCTCAACAGCCTGTTCCCGGACTGGCACTTCTATCAGGCGGCCGTACCGACCTACATCGGCGGCTCGATGACATTTGCGTGGGGCTCGACCAACCCGGCCTACCGCAAGCTCAGCCGTGAAACCCTGCAACAGCGCTTCATCGGCAGCGGCATCGTTACCCGCTACTACAACCCGGAAATCCACATCGGCGCCTTCGCCTTGCCGCAATACGTGCTGCAGGCGATCAACAAGCCAAGCAACGACTAAAAGAACACTGCAACTCCCCTGTGGGAGCCGGCTCGCTCCCACATTTGTTTGCCCCCCACGATAGATGTCGTTTTTTTCATCTTTGCCCGCTGTAATCCTTTTGAACCAACTTTCGGCGTACACAGTCGAGATAGGTGTAAGCCCATTTGCGGGTTTGATCGAGGAGGCACCGATGCAAAAGTGGAAAGTCACTTTCGTGGACGATCATGGTGAAATTGTCGATGAGGTGTTCGAGCGCGCGGAATGCCCCAGCGACGATGAGGCCGCTCGATTGATCAAGGCACGGCTTCTGCCCGTCGCCGCCGAACTGGACCTGAACGATCTGGAAGGGCGCACCGCCGATGCGGGCGTGAAAAACCTGAAAACCCAGAACAGCATCGAAATCCGCAGCATTACTCCCGTCTGACATTCTTCCTGACACCTTTCACACCAGGCCTTGGCAGCGGCTCTAACTTGGGGCTACTCTGCAAGCGAGATCAGCGAACGGATCGCTAAGGTCTGGTCTTGTCAGCTACATGCTTGTTCCCGCGTGCAACCACGTTGCCGTAGTACTTTGGCCAGAGGCCCGGGGCGGGAATACGGAAAGTCTATCCATCTATGCGAGGGGGACGATTCATGAGCACAGCCTATCAAGAAGACATCAGCAGCAATGTTCTGCGCCGCATGAAAGAAGGCGGTTTCGATTTTTCCCGATTCCATCCCATCGAGTTCTACGCAATTTTCCCGGACGAGGAGCGGGCGCGCAGGGCGGCAGGCAAATTTCGCGGTGAATCCATCAATGCTCAGGTCAGCGTGCGTGATGACGGTGCGTGGGCGCTGGAATTGAGCAAAGTGATGTACGCGACGTATGACGATATCGGCGACTTCGAGCAGGGATTCTCTGCCGTGGTTGAACCTTTGGGCGGCATCATCGAAGGCTGGGGCGTGAAGCAGGAGGTGCGCAATCGC
Organism: Pseudomonas sp. MC6; assembly: GCF_054790575.1. Taxonomy (NCBI): domain Bacteria; kingdom Pseudomonadati; phylum Pseudomonadota; class Gammaproteobacteria; order Pseudomonadales; family Pseudomonadaceae; genus Pseudomonas; species Pseudomonas sp. MC6. Next base: position 3,063,427 of record NZ_CP186504.1, on the reverse strand, counting down.
CACCGTTTGAACTGATCTCTGATTTCAATGGTTGAACAACGGCTGACCTTCGGGTTGGCCGTTGTCGTTTCCGGCGTACGCAAAGCGCCGTGGCAAAACCCTGAAACAAGAAACCGAGGCAAAAAAGAGCCACCGGAGAGGGTGGCTAAAAGGGAAGACCGACAAGGAGAGGAAACCGGTCAGGGTTACAGCGGGGCGGGCTGCGAGGGCAGTCCAGATCAGTTGAGCTGGCGACTTCGCGGCGCTGTGCACGCGGAAGTTTTGCAGCGAATGCGCGGATTATCCGCAGGCAGCGCCGGGCAGTGAAATCAACTCTGACTATGCTGGTGATAGGCGATGCAGTGCGTCGCAATGAAGCGGGGGCAATCCGGTTGGGGCATTTGCCGCACAGGAATGGTGCGGTGCCTGCGGCGTGTATTTCCAACCGATTGAAATCAAAGCGTTTATGCCGATGGCACGGGCCTTGCGAAGGCCTGTATGTCCGGGTGACAAGGAGTACGGCATGATCCGCACCTATTTTGATGAGATGTACGATGCCGGCGGCCAGGTTCGCCCGCATTATCGGGAGTTCGCCCGCTGGCTGGCCGACACGCCTGACGAACTGCTGGCTCAACGGCGACGCGAGGCCGATCTGCTGTTCCATCGCGCCGGCATTACCTTCACGCTCTACGGCGACGAGCAGGGCACCGAGCGCCTGATTCCTTTCGACACCATTCCGCGCAGCATCCCTGCCAGTGAATGGCGGATCGTCGAGCGCGGCTGCATCCAGCGCGTCAAAGCGTTGAACATGTTTCTCGCCGACCTCTATCACGAGCAGCGCATCATCAAGGCCGGGATCATTCCCGCCGAACAGGTGCTGGCCAACGAGCAATACCAGTTGGCGATGCAAGGCCTGGATCTGCACCGCGATATCTATTCGCACATCTCCGGCGTCGATCTGGTGCGTGATGGCGACGGCACGTATTACGTGCTCGAAGACAACCTGCGCACGCCGAGCGGCGTTAGCTACATGCTCGAAGACCGCAAGATGATGATGCGCCTGTTCCCGGAGCTGTTCGCCGCCCAGCGCATTGCGCCGATCGATCACTACCCGAACCTGTTGCTCGATACCCTGAAAAGCTCAAGTCCGATCGATGACCCAAGCGTGGTGGTGCTGACGCCGGGGCGCTTCAATAGTGCGTTCTTCGAGCACGCTTTTTTGGCGCGGGAAATGGGCGTGGAGCTGGTCGAGGGTGCGGATCTGTTCGTGCGTGACGACAAGGTTTTCATGCGCACCACTGACGGCCCGAAAGCGGTGGACGTGATCTACCGCCGCCTCGACGATGCGTTCCTCGATCCACTGGCGTTCAATCCTGATTCGATGCTTGGTGTGCCGGGGCTGCTGTCGTCCTATCGCTCGGGCAACGTGGTGCTGGCCAACGCCATCGGTACCGGCGTGGCGGACGACAAATCGGTGTATCCGTTTGTCACCGACATGATCCGTTTTTACCTCGACGAAGAACCGATCCTGAAGAACGTGCCGACCTGGCAATGCCGCAACCCGTCTGAACTTTCCCATGTCCTGGCCAATCTTCCAGATCTGGTGGTCAAGGAAACCCAAGGCTCGGGTGGTTACGGGATGTTGGTGGGGCCAGCATCGACGAAGGCCGAAATCGACGCCTTCCGCGAGCGCATCAAAGCCAAGCCGCACGCATACATCGCGCAACCGACGCTGTCGCTGTCGACCTGTCCGACCTTTGTCGAAAACGGCATCGCCCCGCGCCATATCGACTTGCGTCCATTTGTCTTGTCCGGGCGCGAAACCCGCGTGGTGCCTGGCGGTTTGACCCGTGTGGCACTGCGCGAAGGCTCCCTGGTGGTGAATTCCTCCCAGGGCGGCGGAACCAAGGACACCTGGGTGGTCGAGGATTGAAGGAAGCTTGCCATGTTAAGTAGAACTGCCTCGGATCTGTATTGGATGTCGCGTTACCTGGAGCGGGCGGAAAACCTCGCACGGATGCTCGACATCAGTTATTCGCTGTCGCTGATGCCGCAGGACGGCCGTGGTGACGGTCTGCACGAACTCGCCATGCCGCTGCTCATCACTGGCACCCTCGACGATTATCTGGAGCGTCACGGCGCGCTGCATGCCGAACGCCTGCTGCACTTTTTTGCCCTCGACGCCGCCAACCCGGCGAGCATTTACAGCTGCCTCGGCGCGGCGCGGGCCAGCGCCCATGCGGTGCGTGGGCGCATCACGGCGGATATGTGGGAGAACATCAATTCGACATGGTTGGAGATTCGCGGGATCGCCGAACAGGGTCTCAGTCGCTATGGAATGAGCCGTTTCTGCGAGTGGATCAAGGAACGTTCACACCTGTTCCGTGGTGCGTCGTACGGCACGATCATGCGCAACGATGCGTTTCGTTTCATTCGTCTCGGGACGTTTATCGAGCGCGCGGACAACACCTTGCGACTGCTCGATGCCCGTTATGAAATGGCCGGTGATCAGGCCGAAGCGGTCAGCGACGGCACTGCCCACGCCTATTATCAGTGGAGTGCCTTGCTGCGTGCGTTGTCTTCCTTTGAGGCCTACACCGAAATCTACCGCGATGCGCCCGGCGCCCGTCACGTCGCCGAGTTGCTGCTGTTGCGCGCCGATGTACCGCGCTCACTGCGTGCCTGCACCGAAGAGATTGATCAGATCCTCGCGCAACTGCCCGGTGCCAACGGTCGTCCGGCGCAACGTCTGGCGGCAGAGATGGACGCGCGCCTGCGTTACACCGGCATCAACGAAATTCTCGAGGAAGGCCTGCACGCCTGGCTGACCGAATTCATCCCGCTGGTGCGCCAGTTGGGTAACGCCATTCACAGTTCATACCTGGAGGCTGCATGAGACTTTCCATAAGCCACGAAACCACCTATCACTACGAAGATCAGGTGCGGGCGAGCATCCAGTACCTGCGGCTGACACCCCACGACAGCGAGCGTCAGCACGTGTTGAGCTGGCAGCTCGACCTGCCGCGCCCGGTGCGTGCGCAACTCGATCCGTTCGGCAATATCCTGCATGTGCTGACCATGGATGAACCGCACGAAGCGATCATCATCGGCGCGCGCGGGCAGGTTGATATCGACGAACTGCGCGAGGCCGAGCATGAGAGCCAGTCGGCGCTGCCGTTCCTGCGCTTTACTCGCTTGACCGAGGCGGACGAGGCCTTGCGCGCGTTTGCCGAGAGGTCCTGCAAGCAACGGCGGGATCGCACCGCGCTGATTGATCTTATGCACGGTTTGAATCAACACATGACTTACACGCCGGGATCCACCGAGGTCGATACCAGCGCCGCTGAGGCCTTCGCCGGGCGTGCGGGTGTTTGCCAGGATCATGCTCACGCGTTTCTGGCTTGTGCACGTAGTCTCGGGATTCCGTCGCGTTATGTGTCGGGGTACTTGTACAGCGAGGATTGCGAACATCTCGCCAGCCACGCCTGGGCAGAAGCATGGCTGGATGACGCCTGGTACAGCTTTGACGTGACCAATCAACTGGCGCGGCCGGAGCGGCACTTGAAACTGGCGGTGGGTCTGGATTATCTGGATGCCTGCCCGGTGCGCGGCATGCGCCGGGGCGGCGGGTGTGAGCAGATGCACGCGAAGGTATTTGTCTCGCCGACGCCAGTCATCTCCGTACAACAACAGTAAACGCCGTACTCCTGTGGGAGCGAGCCTGCTCGCGATAGCGGTCTGTCAGTTACAAATGTGCTGACTGATACACCGCTATCGCGAGCAGGCTCACTCCTACAAGGAAATGTGCTCAGGGCTTAACTTTGCGTCCGGCCATGTGCTGGAGATACCCCACAAGCATTTCCAGATCCCCCTCCGGCAACACCTCTACCGAAAACCCCGGCATCTTCGCCTGCGGCCACTGACGCAAACTCTGCGGATCACGAATGTAACGCTTGAGGAAATCCGCGCCGAAGTACTCGGTCGGGTTATACGGAATATTCAGATCCGGCCCGAACTGCGCATCCCCCGCACCGTTCAACCGGTGACACGCCAGACAGTTTTTCTGAAACAGCGCAAATCCCAGGTTCACAGGGTCATCCGCTTTCAACGCAGAATCCGGTAGCAGGGCAGGAAAGCGCTCGGCCACTGGTGCCATGCGCTTGATGCTCGCGACCTGGAATGGCCATTGCTCCGGGCTGATATTGCCGGCTTGCGGATCGCTCCAGACCAGATAGAACGGCCCGGCGCTGTGCTTGCCTTCCGACAGTGCTGGCCACGGCTGCGCCGGATCTTCGATGGCCAGCCAGGCCCGTGCGCCGTCGCGGTTAAGCAGTGGCGCAGCGGCCAGTTCTGCAGCAAACCCGTCCAGTGCCACCGCTTGCAGATGATCTTGCGGTTTTATCCCGGTCAGCAGCGCAGCCACAGGCACGACGCGATAGGTCATGTCCTTTTTATAGGACACATCGTTTTTGATCGTGAGGGTTTGCACTTGAGGATGCTTGAGCAATTCCTCGGTCTGCCAGGTGCGGCTGTTTGTACCCAGTTGTAAGTTCAACTGAGCGGCAGACAAGGGCATGCTCAGCAGCATGGCCCCGAACACAATGAGCGCTTTCAAATGATCGCCGTCCATGTCGTGGGAGTGCGCCAAGGTTGGCACAGCCACGCTGGCCCGGGTAGCGGGCCAGTCACATTTTCAGTGGCGATAAACAGCACCTGCCGCTCGATTCAGCCGATGACCTTGGTCAGATTCGGCAAAATCAACAACAGCGTCGTGGCGAAAAGAATGAGCCCTGCTTGACGAACTTTCGGTTGTTTGAACATGGCTTGACCGCCTTTATTGTTATTTCCTGATGCTTGCCTGCATATCCATGACGGCGAGCGCTGCACTTCCTGTTGAAGAACGTAGGCCTCGGCAAAACCCGACGACCCTGACGTACATGTACTACCTTAGGGCCCGCGTCACGCTTGCCTTAGATCCATTTCATATGGAGTTACTGAAAATCGCGATTAAAAAAGCATGAGGCGTATTGCCAGCTTCTTTGCCGCCCGCTGGCTAGACAACTCGCTGACCTGAACCGGTTCACCCGGCCTTTGATGACCGTCCGTCTGAGCGTGTGCGTCAAGTGTATTGAGCACTGTGGTCATTGAAACGATGACGGCTTGGGCCAAGAGTGAAGGTACAAGAAATCACTCACCGCACAGGTTCGAGGACGACATGACCCAAGCTTTGATATTCGATGCGTTACGCACGCCCCGTGGCAGAGGCAAGGCCGATGGCGCCCTGCACAGCGTCAAACCGGTGAATCTGCTGGCCGGTCTGCTGACCGCGCTGCAAGCGCGCACCGCGCTGGACACCAGTCAGGTCGATGACGTAGTGATCGGCTGCGTGACGCCGATTGGCGATCAAGGCTCGGACATCGCCAAAACCGCCGTGCAAGTGGCCGATTGGGACGTCAGCGTCGCGGGCGTGCAGATCAACCGTTTCTGCGCCTCGGGACTCGAAGCGGTCAACCTCGGCGCAATGAAAGTGCGTTCGGGCTTCGAAGACCTGGTGGTGGTCGGTGGTGTCGAGTCGATGTCGCGGGTGCCGATGGGCAGCGATGGCGGCGCCTGGGCACTGGACCCGCAGACCAACCTGCACAGCCACTTCACCCCGCAAGGGGTTGGCGCTGACCTGATCGCCACGCTGGAAGGCTTCAGTCGTCAGGACGTCGATGCCTACGCCTTACACTCGCAACAGAAGGCCGCGTGGGCCCGGGCTGACGGCTCGTTCAACAAGTCGCTGGTGCCGGTGCAGGACCAGAACGGCATCATCCTGCTCGATCATGATGAGTTCATTCGTGCCGAGTCGACTCTGGAAGGCTTGGGCAAGCTCAAGCCGAGTTTCGAAATGATCGGGCAGATGGGCTTCGACGCCACGGCGTTGCGGGTCTACAGCCATGTCGAGCGAATCAATCACGTGCACACACCGGGTAACAGTTCCGGGATCGTCGACGGTGCGGCGCTGATGCTGATCGGCTCAGAAGCGAAGGGACGGGCGCTGGGCTTGCAACCTCGGGCGCGCATCGTCGCCACGGCGGTCACCAGCACCGACCCGACCATCATGCTCACCGGCCCTGCGCCGGCGACGCGCAAGGCACTGGCCAAGGCCGGGTTGCGCGTTGAAGACATCGATCTGTTTGAGGTCAACGAAGCGTTCGCTTCGGTGGTGCTGAAGTTCATCAAGGACATGGCAGTCGACCCCGACAAGGTCAATGTCAACGGCGGCTCCATCGCCATGGGCCACCCGCTGGGCGCGACCGGTTGCGCGATCCTCGGTACCTTGCTCGATGAGCTGGAAGCGCGACGCCTGCGCTATGGCCTGGCGACGCTGTGCGTCGGCGGCGGCATGGGCATTGCGACCATCATCGAACGCCTCTGAGCCCGAATCCAAGGAACCTTGTTATGAGCGAAGCCATTCGTTACGAAAAAGGCCAGGACGCTATCGTCGTGCTGACCATCGACATGCCGGGCCAGAGCGCCAACACCATGAACGCTGTGTACCGCGAGGCCATGGCCGCTTGCGTTGCCCGTCTGGTGACTGAAAAAGACCAGATTGCCGGGGTCATCATCACCTCGGCGAAGAAAACCTTCTTTGCCGGCGGCGACCTTAAGGAGCTGATCAAGATCGGCAAGCCCGAAGCCAAAGCCTTCTACGACATGGTGCTGACCCTCAAAGCGCAGTTACGCACCCTGGAGACCCTTGGCAAACCGGTGGTCGCGGCGATCAACGGCGCGGCGTTGGGCGGCGGTTGGGAAATCTGCCTCGCCTGTCATCATCGCGTGGCGCTGGACGATGCATCGGTGCAGCTCGGTCTGCCGGAAGTGACTCTCGGCCTGTTGCCGGGCGGCGGCGGAGTGGTGCGCATGGTGCGCATGCTCGGGATCGAGAAAGCGCTGCCGTATTTGCTCGAAGGCAAGAAAGTACGTCCGCAACAGGCGTTGCAGGCGGGGTTGATTGATGAACTGGCGGCGGATCGCGATGAATTGCTGGCCAAGGCGCGCGCCTGGATCGTTGCCAATCCGACGGCAGTGCAGCGATGGGATGTGAAGGGTTATCAGATTCCGGGCGGCACGCCGTCGAATCCGAAAGTCGCGCAGATGCTGGCGATTGCGCCGTCGATTCTGCGCAGCAAGACCCAAGGGACAATGCCGGCGCCGGAGAAAATCCTCTGCGCGGCAGTCGAGGGCGCTCAGGTCGATTTCGACACCGCGCACCTGATCGAAACCCGTTACTTCACCGAACTGACCACCGGGCAGATCTCGAAAAACCTGATCGGCACGTTCTGGTTTCAACTCAATGAGATCAACGCCGGTGGTTCGCGGCCGCAGGGCTTTGCGCCTTATAAGACGCAAAAGGTCGGCGTGCTTGGCGCTGGGATGATGGGCGCGGGGATTGCGTTTGTCAGTGCTTCGTCGGGTATTGAAGTGGTGCTCAAGGACGTCAATCTGGCTGCCGCCGAAAAAGGCAAAGCACATTCTGCGGCGTTGCTGGACAAGAAAGTCGCTCGCGGACAGATGGATGCTGCGAAGCGTGATGAGGTGTTGGCGCGGATCAAGCCGTGCGAAAGTGATGCGGACCTCGCGGGATGCGATCTGATCATCGAAGCGGTGTTCGAAGATCGCGATCTCAAGGCTAGGGTTTCCTCTGCCGCCCAGCAAGTGGTTGGCGCCGAAGCCGTCATCGCTTCCAATACTTCGACGTTGCCTATCACCGGTCTGGCAAAGGCTGTGCCTGATCCTGGCAAATTCATCGGCCTGCATTTCTTCAGTCCGGTGGAAAAAATGCCGCTGGTGGAAATCATCAAAGGGGCACAGACCACCGATGAAACGCTTGCCCGAGGTTTTGATTTCGTCCTGCAAATCAAGAAAACCCCGATCGTCGTCAACGACAGTCGCGGCTTCTTTACTTCACGCGTCTTCGGCACCTTCACCAACGAAGGCATCGCCATGCTTGGCGAGGGCGTGAGTGCGCCGATGATCGAAACCGAGGCGCGCAAGGCCGGCATGCCGGTCGGGCCTCTGGCGATCTCCGACGAAGTTTCCCTCAGCCTGATGAGCCATATCCGTCAGCAAACTGCCAAGGACCTACAGGCAGAAGGGAAATCGCTGATTGAGCACCCGGCCTTCGCCGTGATTGACTTGCTGCTCAATGAATACAAGCGCCCGGGCAAAGCGGCGGGTGGCGGCTTTTACGATTATCCGGCCGGTGGACAGAAACATTTGTGGCCCGAACTGGAGGCGCGTTTCGAGCAGGTCGACGGGCAGATTTCGCCCAAAGACGTGCGTGATCGACTGTTGTTTGTGCAAGCCATCGAAACCGTGCGCTGCGTGGAAGAGGGCGTATTGACCTCGACGGCGGACGCCAATATCGGTTCGATCTTCGGCATCGGATTTGCGCCGTGGACCGGTGGCGCCTTGCAGTTCATCAACCAGTACGGGGTGAAGGATTTCGTCGCTCGCGCGCAGTATCTGGCCGAGCAGTATGGCGAGCGTTTCGCGCCGCCAGCGTTGCTGCTGGATAAAGCGGCAAAAGGTGAAATGTTCTAAGGGCAACGAGCATTCCGGGGCTTGCCTTGCCAGGGTGTTTCAAGGCAGGCTCTGGGGTGTTCATTATTCCCATCACGTGTCAGGTATTTTTTATGTCGCTACGCATCTGCATTCTGGAAACCGACATCCTGCGTCCAGAGCTGGTCGATCAATATCAGGGTTACGGGCAGATGTTCCAGCGCCTGTTCTCACAGCAACCGATTGCCGCCGAGTTCACCGTCTACAACGTGATGCAGGGCGAATACCCAAGCGACAACCAAACCTTCGACGCGTACCTGGTCACCGGCAGCAAGGCTGACTCGTTCGGTACTGATCCGTGGATCCAGACCCTCAAGGAATACCTGCTGACTCGTTACGAGCGTGGTGACAAACTGCTCGGCGTGTGCTTCGGCCATCAACTGCTGGCGCTGCTGCTCGGTGGCAAGAGCGAGCGCGCCACGCAAGGTTGGGGTGTTGGCACCCACAATTACAAACTGGCAGCCAAGGCGCCATGGATGAGCCCGGTACGCGAAGAGTTGACGCTGCTGATCAGCCACCAGGATCAGGTCACAGCGCTGCCGGAAAACGCGACGGTTATTGCATCCAGCGATTTCTGCCCGTTCGCGGCCTATCACATCAACGATCAGGTGCTGTGCTTCCAGGGGCATCCGGAATTTATCCACGATTATTCGCGGGCGCTGCTGGATCTGCGTCAGGAAGCGTTGGGTTCGCAGATCTACACCAAGGGCGTGGCCAGTCTTGAGCAGGAACACCATGGTGCGACGGTTGCGGAGTGGATGATGCGTTTTGTGGCGCATAAGCCAGAAACTGTCTAAGGCCAAAAAGCTTCGCGAGCAGTCTCGCTCCCACATTGGATGTTCGGTGCGCCATCGATCAGTGTGGGAGCGAGCCTGCTCGCGAATGTTCCAGACAACTCGGTCTGCGCTACAACCACCCGGACTTCTTGAAGCTCGCCCACAAACTCACACACCCCACCGCAATAAACCCCAGCACCCCGAAGTAACCGTAGTGCCAGCTCAACTCCGGCATGTTCTGGAAGTTCATCCCGTAAATCCCCGCCACCGCCGTCGGAAACGCCAGGATCGCCGCCCAGGCAGCAAACTTGCGCTGCACCACGCTTTGCCGTGAAGCCTCGAGCAACACACCGATCTCGATGGTCTGGCTGGCGATGTCGGCCAAAGTGCTCAGGTCTTCCATCTGCCGCGTTACGTGGATCTGCACATCGCGGAAGTACGGGCGCATGTTCTTGTCGATAAACGGGAAACTCAGTTTCTGCAGTTCCTCGCCAATCTCCACCATCGGCGCCGCGTAACGGCGCAGGCGCACGACATCGCGGCGCAAGCCATGCAGCTTCTGAATGTCGCGTTCGTTCAACGCGCTACACAACACGTTGCGTTCCAGTTCATCGATTTCGGCATGAATGGCTTCGCCCACCGGTTGGTAGTTCTCGATGACGAAATCCAGCAGCGCATAGAGTACGAAATCTTCTCCATGCTCCAGCAGCAGCGGACGCGCCTCACAACGTTGGCGGACATGCGCGTAGGACGCCGAGTGACCGTTACGCGCGGTGATGATGTAGCCCTTGCCGGCAAAGATGTGCGTCTCGATAAATTGCAGAACGCCGTTTTCGCGGATGGGCGAATAGGTGACGATAAACAAAGCGTCGCCAAAGGTTTCCAGCTTCGGTCGGCTATGTTTTTCCAGGGCATCTTCAATGGCCAGTTCGTGCAGGTTGAACTGACGTTGCAGATTGGAAAGCTCTTGAGCGTCCGGCTCTTCCAGGCCGATCCAGACAAAGTGACCGGTTTTCGCGGCCCAGGCAGCGCCTTCGTCGAGGGTAATATTGGTGACTTTCTTGCCTGCGCTGTACACCGCAGCAGCAACAACTCGACCCATGGTGGTGATTCACTTCTTCTTGGCAGGTGGCAGGGAATACACGGCTTCAGCTTAGCCGTGTCGTTGCTTGAGAGTCAGTGAAATCTGTACAGTTCACCGGGCAAAAGAAAACCCGCACAGGGCGGGTTATCTTTTCAGGCGGCTTGCAGTTGCCGATCCATCGACTCAATGCACTCGCGCATCTGTTCGCGGCACTGATTGATGAGCATGGGCATGTCATCCATGGTCAATCCGGCTGTAGGAATCGCCGGCAGCGAGCGTATGAGGATTTTCCCGCTACGCCAGCGATTCAGACGCATGTGCTTGATGTAACTGCTCACGCAAACCGGAACGATCGGTACACCGGCGGCAATCGCCATCTGGAACGCGCCTTTCTTGAAGGGCAGCAATTCTTCGCCGAGATTGCGCGTGCCTTCCGGAAACACCCAGATCGAGGTGTCTTCGTTCTGCAAGGTATTGGTGGTGGTCAGCATCGACTGACGTGCTTTGTGCGCATTGCCACGATCGATCAACACATTGCCGGCCCAGCCAGAACAGTTGTCCGAACAGTGGCACCCACTTGAGGCTCTTCTTGCCGATGCACACGGTACGGCGCGGCACGACGTTGCCGAAAACGAACAGGTCATAGTTGGACTGATGGTTGGCGATGATCACGCAGCTATCGGGTTTGTTCAGCAAACCGCTGACATCGGATTTCACTCGTAAACGCAAAATACACATCGCTGGTAGCGCATAGAGGCGGGCGCACAGACGGCTGTTGTCAGGATTGAACGGGCGGCAGATCCCGAGAATCACCCCGAGCACGCCGGCCAGAATAAAGTGCAGGCTCATCAATAACATACGAAACACGAACAGCATTTTCAGGCCCCACCGGGACAAAAGGTGGCGCAGTGTACGGATGTGCACTGTTTTCGGCAATTGCCACTATAGAGTCCGGAGATAGCCGATGTTTAAGCGCATGTTTCCGAATTGATGATCAGACCTGTCCTAGAGCTGTTGCAGACTTTTAAACCATATGTGCAAGTAAAAGCCCGACACGACGGTCGGGCTTTTCGTTCCGTTCTTGAATCCAGGCTTAACCCAGATGCTCCTGATCCTGGATGATCGCGCTATCCAGCGCTTCCAGCAGTGCCTTACGGACTTTCAACTTGGTGTTCTTGTGCGCGAGCATGTTGATCTTCTTCAGTTGGCGCGCAGCGGCGAGGGCGGCGCCTTGCAGCTCCTCGGCGGAAACCACCTTGTCGAGAAAACCGGCATCCACGGCGCTTTTCGGATCGAACATCTCGCCGTTGATTACCGAGCGGTGAAATGCCGAGCGACGCAGACGGTCACGCGCCAACTCGATACCAGCGTGGTGCATGGTCATACCGATCTGCACTTCGTTCAGGCCGATGCTGAACGGGCCATCAACACCGATGCGGTAATCGGCAGACAACAGAATAAACGCGCCCTTGGCCACGGCATGACCCGGGCAAGCTACGATCACCGGGAACGGGTGAGAGAGCAGACGACGGGCCAGCGTCGAACCGGCAGTCACCAACGCTACCGCTTCTTTAGGGCCGGCTGTCATCACCTTCAGGTCATAGCCGCCGGACAAAATCCCTGGCTGACCGGTGATGATCACGATGGCACGATCCGTTACCGCCTGATCCAGCGCCGCGTTGAATGCCACAATCACGTCCGGAGAAATGGCATTGACCTTGCCGTTGCTCAAGGTCAGGGTCGCGATACCGTCTTCGAGGTGGTAGGAAATCAACTCACTCATGACGCTATTCCTTGTAAGAAAGATCGGCAGACGTTACCCACCGTCGCAGGCCAGGTAAAGCGCCGTGACTGACTCGCCAGTCACCGTTTCCCGGCCCACCCAGCGTAACGAGGCATTGCGCTTCTATATAGAAGGGCCGCGCCCACCGAAGATTGGCCGGTTTGCCATGGCCCGTCGGTGGGCAAAATGGTTTTTTCTCTTAACCGCATGAAAATTCTGAAAAAAAGTTTGCCATCGCAAAAGCTTTCGACTACATTAGCGCGCCTCGACAGACAGAACATGTTTGAAGAGATACGGTGAAGTGTCCGAGTGGCTTAAGGAGCACGCCTGGAAAGTGTGTATACAGGAAACTGTATCGAGAGTTCGAATCTCTCCTTCACCGCCATATTCAGTACACAAAACCCCTGATTTCGAAAGAAGTCAGGGGTTTTGTGGTTTCTGGCGTCTGGATTTTATTGGCTGCGGCTTGAATTCCGCTTTGAGCTATTACAATCGCGGATTTATTCATCCATATAGGCACGACATTCCATGATTATTTCCACCACGCACGCAATTGAAGGTCGGCAGATCACCGCATACCTGGACATCGTCAGCGCCGAGTCGGTGCAGGGCGTCAATGTGATCCGTGACATGTTTGCCGGTATGCGCGATTTTTTCGGTGGGCGTTCGCAGACGCTGGAGCGGGCGTTGAAGGAGGCGCGTATTCAGGCGACTGAAGAGATCAGGGAGCGCGCGCGTGCTCTGCAAGCTGATGCGGTGGTCGGAGTGGATTTCGAAATCAGCATGCCCGGCGGCAAGGGCGGGATGGTTGTGGTGTTTGCGACGGGTACAGCGGTGAAGTTGCGCTGAGTTTGTTGGGCGGTGTGTGAGCCCATTCAGAGATTGAACGGGCTCAGTCTTTCTGTGTAATCAGCCTTGTGGCTTGAGGAGCGCGGTGCCTCTTTCGTCATAGGTCAGTGGTGTATCAATGGCGACCAGAGGGGGTGTATCAGTAGGTGGGTTGGGTTCGACTGGCTTGCTGGGATGGTAAATGACCCCTGGTTGCAGAACCGGTGTATCCGGATCTGGATACTTGATGGTGATTTCACCGGAAGCGATCTTTTCCTTGAGTTTTTCAGCGCCAGCCTTGCCGGCTGCGATCTGTTCGTCCGTGAGTTTTACGACAGGCATATTCGGGAATCCGTTGATTTGCATGTTCTCTCCTTGAGATTCATTTGTATGAAAAAGGGCAACGGCCTGTCTCTGCAATTCTTTAGCGGTGTAGGACCAATGGCACTACATCGCGTTGAGTTTTTGTAGGCCATTCGTCGGGCATCAGGAGATCTGAATAACAAGTCCAGGAATGACCAGCTAGTCTCAAAAACGTTGGAGGTCGATATTTTTTCAGGCGAATGGGTTTTTGCCGGTGTCGACCGGTGGCGAAGGGGCGATGGTATGACTGATCCGTATATCGAAGACGATGGCGCTGAATTTTCCTTCAATAACTGTGTACGGTGCGGTCAGACCGAGTACCAGTCAGGCTTTGGCGAGGACCGGGTGCAGACCGGCAAGATCAAATCCACAGCACCGAAAGGACCGAAGGCAAAATTTCTACCCAAGGTCAGCGCGCGATCCAGAAAATAATCTGTCACTGCATAACCCCGTCATTGAACGGGGTTTTTTATGCCTGATTGAGTGAGAGACATGTCCTACTCAGTTCGGCGGCAAATGCAGTGGGCTTTCACAAACTTTTCACGTCTACCGCGGTAGGGTGAAGCCATCCGTTAGAAAGCAAGTCTCCAGCCCGTCTCCCCAGCGGGCTTTTTTTTGCCTGTCATAAAACCTTTTGCAGAATCGCTGTCCAATCGGCGCCAAGTGCGCGAAGCCACTGATTTCGGCTGGACTTCTTCGTGGCGACAGCATTAAATCCCGGCCCTTTTTGTCATCCCAATTTTTGAGGTTTTCGTCATGCGTTTAACATTGCCTGCTCTGGTTCTCGGGCTTCTGGTTGCTCAAGGTGCAATGGCTGCTGGCGATGGTACTGCGGCGCTGGGCGGTGGTCTGGGTGGCGCGCTGGGTAATGTCGTCGGCCAGAAAATGGGCGGCAGCACTGGCGCGGCAATCGGTGCTGGCGTAGCAGGCGCGGCGGGCAGCGCAATGGCGGCACGCAAGGGTAGCCGGACCAAAGCGGCCATTGGCGGCGGTGTTGGTGCAGCCGGTGGTTCGGTGATCGGCAACAGCCTGGGCGGCAGAACCGGCGCCACGATTGGTGCAGGCCTGGGCGGCGCAGCTGGCGGCGCGGTGGGCAGCAACTTGTCCAAAGGTCACAAGCGTCACTGAGACTGATTGTTTGTCCGAAAAAGCCCGGCTTGATGTCTAATGCTGTTCACTTAAGCATTTGAATCCTCGCCGGGCTTCTTCGAAAATCCGATGTCAGATCTCTGGCATCGGATTTTTTTATGTCTGTTCAACAGGACTTGCTCGACCTCGGCGACCTTTTCAACTTCTGTGACTTGAGTACTTTCACTCAAAATATTCCCATCGAGTGGGTTGCGTCTGCGCTGGATCTGTCTAGCCAGGCCACTATCCGGCGGCGTCGCTTGCCTGCCGACCAAGTGCTCTGGCTGGTGCTCGGCATGGCATTGTTTCGCGACGAGCCCGTTCATGAGGTCGCCCGACGTTTGAACATCTGCGCCCAAGGTCTGGCTTCTGACCATCTGTTGGCCCGTAGCGGTGTGACCGAGGCCCGCAAGCGGCTGGGGGCCGACCCGGTTGAGTGGTTGTTTCGCAAAACGGGTACTCAATGGGGCGCGCAGCGCTATCCCGATGATGCCTGGCAGGATCTGCAAGTATTTGCAGTCGATGGTGCGCTTCTGCGCACGCCGGATACGCCGGAGTTGCGAGACCATTTCGGTTCTGGAAACACCTCGACCGACCGCCAGACTCCCTTTCCCATGCTGCGCCTGGTGGCGCTGATGAATGTGCGTTCACACCTGATCCTGGATGCACAGCTTAGCCCTTACCGACGCAGCGAAATGCGTCTGGCCGATGAGTTTTTGCAGCAGATCCCCGACCACTCCGTGACGCTGTTCGATAAGGGATTCTGGAGCGCCGATCTCATGCTCAGCCTGAGCGGCGACGGCAACCAGCGCCACTGACTGATTCCGGCAAAAAAGGGATTGGTTTGCGAGGAGATAGCCCGTTACAACCAGCACGACCGTTTGGTGCGTATGAAAGTGTCGCCGCAAGCCAGAAAGCGAAATCCGACTCTTCCCACACACTGGGAGGCGCGTGAAGTCAGTTATGAAATTCAAGGCAAAGTAAAAACAGTCATGACGTCGTTGCCGACCAAGATCTACAGCACCAAGTCTGTTGCCAAGCTTTATCAGGAGCGCTGGGAAATCGAATTGGGCTTCAGGGATATCAAAAGCTCAATGCAGCAAAACGCAATGACCTTGCGCAGCAAAAAGGTCGATCTGATCTACCAGGAAGTATGGGGGTTGTTGCTGGCTTACAACGTGATTCGTCGGGAGGCAAGTCAGGCAGCAGTGGCGTTTGGTCGAGCGCCGTCGGACGTCCGTTTCAAGCCGGTTTGCCAGTACATCGCCGTGCAGTTGATCGTGATGGCTGCGGCCAATCCTGTTTCAGCGACGGGTAGACGGTTGGCGGAACTTAGAAAAGGCGTTGGCGGGTTGTTTCTGGATCACCGCCCAAGGCCTTCGAGGCCAAGGACGGTGAAGAGCTCAAAAACCCGGTTTCCGGTGGACCGTAAGGCTGCTCCGCTTAAGTGAACAGCATTAGGCTTGATGTCGGGCTTTTTCATGGCTGAACGTTTTTCCCGTTTGCGTCTCCAATCTCACATAGGCCCATGTCTGGGCGGACTGTCCCGCTTCGGGAACTGTGAGGTTCATATGCGCTTGTCATTATCTGCACTGTTTTTCGGTTTGCTGGTAGCACAAGGGGCGATGGCCGCTGGTGATGGCACCGCCGCTGTGGGTGGCGGCCTGGGCGGCGCGCTCGGCAATGTGGTCGGTGGACAACTCGGTGGCAGTACTGGCGCGGCGGTAGGTGCGGGTGTTGGCGGCGCGGCCGGCAGTGCCGTCGGGGCGAATAAGCGTAATCGCACCGAAGCTGCCATTGGTGGTGGTCTCGGCGCGGCGGGTGGCTCGGTCGTCGGCAACAGCCTCGGCGGCTCAACGGGTTCGACCATTGGCGCAGGGTTGGGCGGCGCGGCGGGTGGTGCGGTCGGTAATAACCTCGGTGACGATGGTGGCTCTCATTCGGGCGGCGGTCATAAACACAAGAACAAACATAAAAACCGCCATCATTGATGGAGGTTTGAACAGAAACCCGGCTTTTTGCCGGGTTTTTTGTATTTGCTCGTCAGACACCGGAACGATTGGCCGTAGGGCTTTTCGAACTTCATACACTCCACCAGATGATGAGGTTTGCCATGACTCCCGAAACTGAAGGCAAGGAAGAGAAAGGTTCGAGTGGATTGCCGTTTATCAATGACCCGGGGAATGAGGATCCGGGGTCGTTGATGGATGATGCCACGGTGCCGTTGAATGATTCGGATGAGGCGGATATGGAGTATGAAGAGGATGAGGATGAGGATGAGCAGTGAACGCTTGTCTTCAAACCGAACCTAGTTATCTGAACCTGAATCTACTGGGCCTGTAATTTCAGGCCCTTATAGGTGTGCATGCTAGTCAGCCATACTTTCGTTTAACTTCCTTTCGATGTGATGTAGCCATACTTCGCCAGATGCCCATTCGTTCCAGTAACAGTAGTAGCAATGCAGTTCCTTTAACAGAAACGCCCGTAGGTCCATTTCGTTTAGCCTTCGGCTGAGTAAGGTTTGCAACTCGTTACGGACTAATAGTAATACTTCCTTGTCGGAGTTTCTCAAAAAATCGTCAATCACTTGATCAGATGTGTCGTGCTCCACCAGCCAGTCTTGATGAAAGTAGGCGCCAAAAAATCATGAGCCTCTGGAAAGTCACTTTTCATAGCTCTGGAAATCCCGTTAGTAAAAAATATCCCAAAGGTAGCGCAGGGTCTTTTTTCAAGACCAATAGTAATTTTGATGTTGAGTGAGAGTGCGTGAAGCCATTGAGCATGTTTGTAGATGGTTTTCACACTACAGGGCCTGTTTTCAGGCCCTATTGGAAGTAAGTGGTGATTTGGTAGTTTCCTTCGACTGGATGATGTTTTTTAAAAATCAATGATCGATCGTTTACCTCCGTTTTTTTAGTAAAAGCTTAACGTGATCTAGCCATTCGATCCCATTCGGCCATTCATGCCAGTAGCAGTAACAACATCCTATTTCTTTGAGTAAAAAACTCCGTAAGTCAGTTTCTGTAAGATTTAGCGCCAATAGGGTTTCAATTTCTTTTGCGACATCGAGCAATGTTACTTCCTCGGAGTCTGCTATGAACGACTTGATAATGTCGTCTGCCCGTGCTGACTCACACATCCAGTCTTCATGGAAATATGCGCCGAGGAATTGAAAGAGCTGGGGGTGATCATCATTTGTCATTTACGAATCCTGTCAAAATGAAATAGCCGAGAGGTGCTTTTGCCTCACGTTGGATTATCAGCCTAATGCTGAATAGCGGTTCCAGCTTCCCGCTCTGCCGAACAACACCTACGCCTGCCGGAGCAATTGTAGGTTCATTGATAACAAGTTTCTTTCCCTTACCTTTGAGAAAGCTGTCTATCTTGTTTTGATTGTTTTTGATCACGGCTGAAATAGAGGATTCGGCTTCAGTTCTAGTGAGAAATGTGGAGGCAATGGGTATGTTTGGCTCTGCTTTTAACCTATGTCTTAGCTGGGCCTCAGATCGTTCGACATGTTTTTCATAAACATGCCCTCCCCGAGAGTCGTTTGCCTTCAAACCACCTCCTGGAACTATCTCACTATAGGGTCCATCAGCTTGTATTGCTCCCGGACACGGAGTGCAAGTCAACCCCAACGGATCCACCCACCCCGTCGGATTCGGCACGTACTGGTACTGATTCAACCCACCGGCCAACTTGATCGGATCCGGCGTCAGATACCGTCCCAGCCGCGGGTCGTAGTACCGGTGCCGGTTGTAATGCAGGCCGCTTTCCCCGTCGAAATACTGCCCCTGAAAGCGCAGCGGCTGATTCAGGTAGTCGTCGCCGGCCAGGGTCAGCGTGGCGACTTTGCCGTAGGCGTCGTATTGCGCGGACCAGACGATGTCGCCGCTGTAGTCGGTGAGTTCCTGCGGGGTGCCGAGATGATCGAGTTGGTAGTAGAACGGGCAGGCCTTTTTCGGGCCTTTGCCGTCGAGCAGCGCGAGCGGGCGGAAGGTGCCGGGTTCGTAGACGTAGCTGCGGTATTCGTGTTCGCTGCTTTCGGCGACGAGGTGGTCGCCTTGCCAGAAGAATTCGGTGGTGGCGTCGCCGACGGTTTTGCGGATGCGTCGGCCGAAAGCGTCGTAGGCGTAAGTCGCGGTCTGGCCGTCGGGGCGGGTCAGGCCGATCAGGCGGTGCTGGCTGTCGTAGCGGTATGCAGTGACGAGGGTTTGCGCGCGGCCGCGGCGTTCGCGGATCAGGTTGCCGAAGGCGTCGTAGTCGTAATGGCGGTCGCCCTGCATGAGCAGGCGGTTGCCTTTGATTTGACTCGGGCCGGGGCGGTCCTGCATCAGCAGGTTGCCGGCCAGGTCGTGGGCGAAGGATTCCGGCAGTTCGTCGCGTGAGTGACGTACGCGGATGAGGCGGTCGAGGGCGTCGTAGCCGTAGGTGCGTTGGCCGTGGCGGCTGTCGGCGATGTGCGCGAGATTGCCGTTGGCGTTGTAGGCATAATCGCGGCGGTACAGCGCATCGCGTTGATGACCTACGGCGTGGGCGAGTAATCGTCCCTGATCGTCGTAGGTATATTCGCTGAGCAGCAGACCTTGCTGACGTTGCCTTTCGCGTCCGGACTGATAGACGTGACGGGTCAACGGCGTGCCGTTGAGGTCGATGTCGGTCAGCGCGCCGCCCTTGGCGTGGCGGTAATCGAGCACGCTGTTGTCCGGTAGACGCAGGCGCTTGAGCTGACCGCAGGCGTCGTAGCGGTAACGCAGAGTGCCCCAGCCCTGATGCTCGGTGATCAAGCGGTCCTGGCGGTCGTACTCGAAGGCGAGCGGATGGTTCTGGCCATCGTCGACGCTGACCAGTCGGCCGAGGCGATCGTATTGGTAGGTGACCTTGATCCCATCGGGCAGGGTTTTGACTAACAGCCGGCCAGCGGCATCGCGCTCATAAGCGGTGAGCAGACAAGAGCCGTCATCGCCGAACTCGGTTTTCTCCAGCAGATGGCCGTTGAGGTCATAGGCATACGCGGTACGCCGGCTATCAAAACCGCTTTCCTGGCGAATCAGCCCGGTCGGCGTGTAATCGAGCCGGTATTTTTCCCCCGATTCGTTTTCGATCTCGGTGAGCAATAACTGCGCATGGTCGTAGCGATACTGCACCTGCGTGCCGTCGGGGTTGATTCGCCGCGAAACCAGGTGCAGGTCGTCGTCATACTCATAACGGGTGATGCGCCCCAGTTCATCGCGCTCGGCAATGACCTGACCGTAGGCGCCGTAGCTGTAGGCGCGAGTGCTGCCGGTAGGAAAAGTCGTCTGAATCAGTCGGCCAACGGCGTCCCAATGCTGGCGGGTGACCGCACCGTGTTCGTCTGCGGTTGTGGTCCGGCGCCCCAGTGCATCGTAGGAAAAACGCCGCACGCCACCGTCGGGCAGGGTTTCCTCGGTCAACTGGCCGAGGTTGTTCCAGACCAAGCGATGGCGGCTGCTGTCCGGATAACGGATCGACAGCAACTGACCCCAGGTGTCGTAGTAGTAATGGGTGACCTGACCATCGGGGTCGACCGCTTCGGTGACATCGCCCTCGGCATTGCGCCGGTAGATCCACACCGCCTCGCCGCGCGAACGCCGATGCAAGAAACCGTTGCGATACTCGTAGGACGTGGGCGCCTCGTCCGGCGGAATCAGCGCGATCAGCCGTCCGACCTCGTCGTAGCGGTATTCGGTGACCGCCCCCAAGGCATCCTGCTCGGCGATCAACCGCCCCGATGAGTCATAGGCCTTGAGCTGCTCGCCACCATCCGCCGAGACTTTACGCACCAGCCGCGCACGCTCGTCGTGGACGTACGTTTCTTCGGTGCCATCGACGTAATGCACCGCGACACTGCCGTCGTCGTTCCAGACGTAGCGCGTGTCCATCTGCGAAAACGAGGCCCAATGCCTGACACAGCGAGAAGCCTTGCCCGAACGTTCCCACTCCCAGAAGAAACTCGCGCCCCCAGCCAGTTGCCGCTGCAGGATCACGTGAGCGTCGTCGTAGTCGTAACGCTCGCTGTCACCGACGGCATTGGTCGCTTCGATCAGATGCTGATAGGCGTCGTAGCGGTAACTGACCAGCGCCTGTTCGGTGCTCCAGGCACCGTCGCGAAACACTTGGTAATCCACACCAACCAACTGCGCGCGGTCATAGCGCAACAGCAGCGAACGCCCGGCGCCGTTATCCAGTCGCTGCACCCGGTCAGAGCGATCGCGCTGCACCGTCAGACGATTGCCATAGGCATCGCTGATCGCCGTCAGCCGTCCCGCGCGAAAGTGATAAAACCGCGCCGCGTCCCCGGCCAGCGCGAGAATCAGCTCTTCCGGTTCATCGCCCAGAAAAATCGCCGCCCGCGACAGGCTGTTGTGAATCGCCGGCCGTTCAATACTCGGCAACGGAAAACGGGTGCGGCGGTTTTCGTGATCGACCCAAACAACCTCATCAGCGAAAAATTCCAGCCGATGCGCCAGCGAATGGCTCCAGCCAAAACCCAACCCAACATCGATCTCAGCGGCACTGCTGCGATACAACCGCGTGAACTCAAACGGCAATACACCATCGAGCACAGCATCAGTCAGGGTCAGCAGTTCTTCACCGGTGACCATCGACACCGGGCAACCGTTGGTGCAGGTACGCGGCACACAATCGGCGCTGTCACCGTTGGGATTTTTCGCCTGATCCGGCGAGTCGTCATGCGGCTCATGTCGCTCGATCCGGCTCGAACCCCCAGGCTTGTCCCGCACAACAGGCGCCGGATTCGGCACCGTCAACACCACAGAATCGGCCTGACGAATGTTCAGCGGTATCGACGGTGTCGGTTTCAACTCAACGTCACGCACATTGAGCATCAGCGGCTTCAAAACGCTGGCATGCCGCGTCAAATCCGCGGAGGACGTCAGTTCGGCCAAGCGCAACGCAGAGGCCGCCAGCCATTCCCGAGCGCGAGGCGACTTGATCTTCGCCAGCACTTTGTTGCTCAAGCGCACCGGCACGCCGACGCCGCCCGACAACCCCATCAGCAGAAAACTGATCAGCAGTTCGACCCGCACCTCGGCTACCACTTCAGCTACATACTGCGGCGGCAGCATCTTCAGCCAACTGGTGAACGCGGCCAGATGAATGAACAGCAAAGGCTCGTCACTGAGGATCAGCAAGCCGTTGGCAATGGCATCGCTGGACGCTTGCAGTAGCGCTTCAAGTTCAGCCTCGCTGAGGTACTCAAGCAGTTTTTCACTGTTGGCCTGCAAGTCGGCGAGCAGGGCGAATACCTGTTTGATGTCATCCCAAACGCCGTTCAGGGCTTGCTCGAACCCGCGCCAGTCGGCCTGTTGCAACTGGCCGTAACGGTCAAGAAATCCGGCGCTGGAGAACTCCGTCCACTGGGGCTGAAATCCTGCCCACTCAGCGCGCAGCCAGCCTTCCAGGCCTGCAATGACACCTTCATAAGAGGCATACAGCGCACGCACATGGTCGGTGGACACATCGGGAAAGAAGGTGATGCGATAACGCTGGCCCCGATCGCAATCGGTCACCTGCAGAATGCCGCTGGGGCCGATGGTGTAATGCAGCGCTTCGCCGAAAGTCAGCACGCCGCCGACATCGGCAAGCACCGGTTCGAGCGTCACCGGCGTATCGCCGATCGGCACGAACCGCGCGGCCTCGAACATGTGCACCAGCGTCAACGTCCCGCTGGCCGGGCACATGACCACCGATGAACTGAGCGGCTGGCGCGACGTGATCGGCGCGCTGAGGCGCATGTCGTTGCCGACAGTGAACACCTGCTCGACCTCCAGCGCGGTGCCTGTCCAGAACTGCTCGGCCCAGGCGTCGTAGTGGTTCAGGCACAGGCGAAACTCGCCGATCAGGTTGTCAAAATCCGGCTCATCGGGATTCAAAGCAGCAACAACGAGCAGGCCGATGCTGTTGTTCAGGGCCAGCAGCCGATCGGTTGGAAGCATTCGCAGTCTCTCGCGCACATCAAAAAGGTGCGGGGACTTTGCGGGGGATCAATCAGGAAAGAAGTCGGGCGAGTAGGCAATACCTGTAGGATGTTTCGCTGAATTGTTGCGAGTCGTTCATCGCTGCGATGGACATTGCCGTTGCTCAATGTCCGTCGCGCTCGTTATGCTGCTGAACCCTTTAATCAGATCCGCGTAGTGGCGCCAACTGTGCCGCCCGGGATGTCTTTGTTAACGGATCCGATGATGAATGCACCGCTGAAGGCGTTCGGCCCGATCAAGGCCGTGATTTTCGATATGGACGGTTTGCTGCTGGACACCGAGGGCATTTACACCGAAGTCACCTCGTTGATTGCCGGGCGCTACGGGCGCACCTTCGACTGGAGCATCAAGCAGAACATCATTGGTCGCGGGGCCAACGATCTGGCGAACTACGTGGTGCAGGCGCTGGATCTGCCGATCACCGCCGAAGAGTTTCTGGTGATTCGCGAGCCGCTGATGCGCGAACGTTTTCCCACCGCACAAGCGATGCCGGGCGCAGAGGAATTGATTCGCCATCTCAAGGCGCACAACATCCCGATTGCTGTTGGCACCAGTTCCTCGCGTCAATCGTTCGGCCAGAAAACCACGCTGCACCGTGACTGGTTTGCGTTGTTCGACTTCATCGTCACGGCAGACGACCCGGAAGTCGGCGCGGCCAAACCGGCGCCGGATATCTTCCTGACCGCTGCCCGTCGTTTGGGTGTCGCGCCTGAAGATTGTCTGGTGTTCGAGGATTCGCCGTTTGGCGTGACCGCTGCGAAAGCCGCAGGCATGACCGCGATTGCGATCCCCGATGCTGCCATGGCCGATGAAAAGTACGCACACGCCGACGGGATTCTGCGCACACTGAAAGCGTTTACTCCGAGTGCTTGCGGCTTGCCGGCGCTGGAATGGGCGTAAGCATCTGACACAAAAAACGCCGCCCCTCTGTAACAAGAGGGGCGGCGTTTTTCGTTCAGGCGACCCGGAAAAATCAGGCGCCGAAACCACCGTCGATGGTCAGGCTGGCACCGGTGATGTAACCGGCTTCCGGGCCTGCCAGGTAGGCGACGAAACTGGCGATTTCTTCGGCTTTGCCGTAACGACCCACTGCCATCAACGGGATCAGGCTTTCGGCAAAGTCACCGTGCGCCGGGTTCATGTCGGTGTCGACCGGGCCGGGTTGCACGTTGTTGACGGTGATACCGCGTGGGCCGAGGTCGCGGGCCAGGCCTTTGGTCAGGCCGACCAGCGCTGATTTGCTCATCGCATACACACCGCCGCCGGCAAAGGGCATGCGGTCGGCGTTGGTGCTGCCGATGTTGATGATGCGCGCGCCTTCGCCCATGTGCTTGGCGGCTTCCTGCGAGGCGATGAAGACGCTGCGGATGTTGATCGCCACGGTCTGGTCGAAGTCTTCGAGTTTGAAATCTTCCAGTGGTGCGACGGCCAGCACGCCAGCGTTGTTGACCAGAATATCGACGCGGCCAAAGGCTTCGACGGTGGCGCTGACGGCGTGGCGAATGGCGGCGGCATCAGCGCTGTCAGCCTTGATCGCCAAGGCTTTGCCGCCGTTGGCGGTGATGCTGTTCTGCAATTCTTCGGCTTTGGCGGTGGAGCTGACGTAGGTGAAGGCTACTGCAGCGCCTTCAGCGGCCAGGCGTTTGACGATGGCTGCGCCGATACCACGGGAACCGCCTTGAATCAGAGCAACTTTACCGCTGAGGTGTTGAGTGGTCATGTTCGATCTCCAGTGTGATCAAGGCGGGAATGCCTTGGTATTGGTGCCGAGTATCGGCGTGGTATCGACAACTGTGTAGACCATGATTGCTATAGTCTGTGTAAACCAGAAGTTTATAGTGGCAATCATGGAAACCTTCAGCAGCATTGAATGCTTCGTGCGCAGCGCCGAAGTCGGCAGCTTTGCCGAGGCCGCGCGACGCTTGAGTCTGACCCCGGCAGCCGTCGGCAAAAGTGTGGCCAAACTCGAAGTGCGGCTCGGCGTGCGGCTGTTCCAGCGTAGTACACGCAGCCTGACGCTGACCGAGGCCGGGCAACTTTTCCTCGATCAGGTCAGTGGCAGTTTGACGACGATTCAAAATGCCGTGGCCAATCTGTCCAGTGTCGAAGGCCTGCCGGCGGGAACGCTGAAAGTCAGCATGGGCGCAGCATTTGGCTGTCTGCATATCGTGCCGATGCTCGGTGAGTTTCTACGACGATATCCCGCGATCAATCCGGACTGGCATTTCGATAATCGACAGGTTGATCTGATCGGGCAGGGCTTTGATGCGGCCATTGGTGGTGGTTTTGAACTGCCGCAAGGGGTGATCGCACGCAAGTTGAGCCCGGCGCACCGTATATTGGTGGCATCCAAAGATTATCTACAGGCCAACCCCAAGATCATCGATCCAGACGACCTCAGCCATCACGACGGCATTCTGATCCGCTCGCCGCAAACCGGACGCGTGCGTTCCTGGCAATTGACCGGACGTAATCCACAGAACTGTCAGCCGTTGATGCTCAAGGCGCGAATGACCATGAGTGATTCCGAGGCGGCTTGCAGGACAGCAGCACAAGGCTTGGGAATCGCGCTGGTGAGTATGCCGTTTGCGGTGGGCTATCTGCAGGCCGGGACATTGCAGCGGGTGTTGCCGGACTGGTTTGTTGATGATGGCAATATCTCGATCTATTACGCCGAACATAAATTGTTGCCTGGCAAGACTCGGGCGTTTGTGGATTTTGTGATTGAGCAGTTTGCGGAGCAGGGGTTGGCGCGACGGTTCAGTGCGATTTGAGTAAGGCATCAGATCGAGTTGTGGCCTTCGCGAGCAGGCTCGCTCCCACATTTGGAATGCGTTTCCCCTGTGGGAGCGAACCTGCTCGCGAATGGGTCGACTCGGTTTTTCGCTGATGACCTCAGCGGGCAAACCGCCCCGGCCAGCCAATGATGGTCTTCGGTCGCGGTGTCGCGTAAGTCCGCACTTTCGAGGTTGATAACTTCAGTCGAACCAGCGATTCCGCAATCGTCACCGCCGCCGTCACTCCATCCACCACTGGCACCCCGGTACGCCGACGAATCTGCTCATCCAGCCCGGCCATGCCGCCGCAACCCAGGCAGATCACCTCGGCTTTGTCCTGCGTCACCGCCAGTTCAGCCTGATGCACGATGGCTTCCAAGGCACGCTGCGGCTCGTGTTCCAGTTCCAGCACCGCCAAACCACTGGCCCGTACCGAAGCGCAGCGGTCCCACAGACCGGACAGTTTCAACCGATCCTCAATCAGCGGCACGGTGCGATCCAGCGTGGTCACCACCGAATACGCATGCCCCAAAAACATCGCCGTACTCGCTGCAGCATCGGTGATGTCCACCACCGGCACGTTGAGCAATTCCTGCAAACCTTCACGACCATGTTCGCCGTAACCGGCCTGAATCACCGCGTCGAACGGTTGATCGTAGGCCATCACCCGATCCATCACCGCGATGGCCGCCAGATAGCTTTCGAAGTTGCCTTCAATCGAGTCGGCACCGAAGTACGGCGTCAAACCGACGATTTCGGTACCGGGTGACGCAACAGTCTGCGCTGAACGGGCGATGGCCTCGGTGATGGACTCGGTGGTGTTGACGTTGACCACGAGAATACGCATGGGGAAATCCTTATAGCGGGCAGTTCTGCGGCCCGAAACCGGGCCGCGAGGGAGTTAATGGCAGACGTTGTCGACAGCGATCGATTCGCCGCTGATGTCGGCGTAGTGCGGTTGGCGTTTGGCGATGATCAGGTAAAGCATTCCGGCGATCCCGGCGCCGATCAGCCAGGAGAACGGCGAGACGCTGTGGAAACCGGGAACCAAGGCCAGGACGATCGCGATCAGCGCCGCAGGAATAAACGCCGCCACCGCACGGAAATTGACGCCGTGGCTGTAGTAATAAGCGCCGTTGGGATCTTCGCTGTAGAGCTGCGGGACGTTGATCCGGCCTTTGCGGATCAACCAGTAGTCAACCATGATCACCCCGTACAACGGGCCGAGCAGGGCGCCGAGACCGGACAGGAAGTACACGATCACCAGTGGGCTGTTGTAGAGATTCCACGGCAGGATCAACACAGCGATGGTCGCGCTGATCAGCCCGGCGCGGCGGAAGGTCAGGTACTTCGGCGCGAGGTTGCTGAGGACGAAGGCCGGGGCGACGAAGTTGGCCATGATGTTCACCGCCACGGTGACAATCAGGAATGCCAGGCAACCGAGCACCAGGAAGAAGGTGTTGGGAATCGAGGCGATGATCTCGGTCGGGCTTTCGATGATCCGGCCATTGATCTGAAATTGCGCGCCGCAGAGCAGGACAGTAATCGCAGCGAACACCAGAATATTCACCGGCAAACCCCAGAAGTTTCCTACCTTGATGGTCTTGCGGCACGGCGAGGAGCGGGCGAAGTCGCAGAAATTCAGAATCAACGTGCCGTAGATCGCCAGCCACAACGCGCCGCCGGCAAAGATGTTGCGCCACATCTCGCCACCGGTGAGCGGTTCGCGGATCGACCAGGCGATGGTCGCGTCGGCCTGGAAATACATCCAGGCGGCGAGGGCGGCAACGGTTAGCAGAATCACCGGCCCGGCAAACGCTTCGTAGCGGCGAACCATCTCCATGCCGTAGGCGAGGATCGCCAGTTGTACGAACCAGATCGCCACGAAGCAAATCCAACCCAGCGTCGACAGGCCAAGAATCGAATCGTGGTCGTATTCGGCAAAACCGGGATGCACCGCTGTGAGCAACACGCGGAACACCACCGAGGCGAGATACGTCTGAATCCCGAACCAGGCAATGGCGATAACCGCGCGGATCAGCGCAGGAATTTGCGCGCCATGGATGCCGAAACTGATCCGGCTGATCACCGGAAACGGTACCCCGGTTTTCTGCCCCATGTAACCGGACAGGTTCATGAAGAAATACACCAGCGCCGCACCAATCCCCAGCGACAGCAGAATCTGCCAGCCCCCCAGGCCCAGGGCGTACAGGCCAATGGCGAA
Source organism: Pseudomonas sp. MC6 (assembly GCF_054790575.1). NCBI lineage: Bacteria > Pseudomonadati > Pseudomonadota > Gammaproteobacteria > Pseudomonadales > Pseudomonadaceae > Pseudomonas > Pseudomonas sp. MC6. Next base: position 3,035,857 of record NZ_CP186504.1, on the reverse strand, counting down.
CGAGTAGTTGGCGATGTTGTGCACATCGTTGGTCCACAGGGCGAAGATGCTGTATTTGCCCCAGCGTCGACCTTCGGCCTTGGTTGGCGCCAGATCGCTGTTGTGCAGGCGGGGGCTCAGTTGCAGCGGCTCAATCAGGCCATCGTGCGGCGACGGTTGATCGAGAGCAGAGGCAGGCAGATTCAGCGCGATGTTATTGGAGAGACTTGTACGCATTCCGGCAGGCTCCTGATGTCCAAGGCTGCGATGACTGTGCATAAGCCGTGAGGCTCGACAAATCTTCGTCGCGGCCAGCAAACATCACTGGTTACGGGGCATCTGCAGCCTGTACGGGATAGGGCGCTTCAGGCTTGCGGATCGAAAGTGTTTATGTTTTGCAGTTTTGTATACAAAACATGTATGCACCTAAGCCAGATCTGTGCCAGTCGTTGATCTATGCGCAACCGTGCTCATTTCGGAAAGTTATCGATGAGCGCTAAGTGTCTGAAAATAATTGGTTAAAAATTGACCGGTTGAACAGGTATTTATTTTTGGCGCGGGAATTTCATCGCGGATTGGGGTGAGCGTTTTGCAGGCGGGATGTAACTTTTCAGGGCGCGGAAACAAAAAAGTGCACACATAAATGGCACCGATGGTGACATTCGTGTGTACACGTTTTTAGAGTCGCTAGTGACCTTTGTAGGAGTGAGCCTGCTCGCGATAGCGGTATATCAGGCAAAAAATTCATCGACTGAGACACCGTTATCGCGAGCAGGCTCACTCCTACAGGGGGAAATCAGCGCGACAGGGAGTTACGTCTTGCTGATGATGTTACCGGCATGCAGCCCGCACTCTTTCTGCGTCGCTTCTTCCCACCACCAGCGCCCCTCGCGCTCGTGCTGGTTCGGCAGCACCGGGCGGGTGCACGGTTCGCAGCCGATGCTGATAAAGCCGCGCTCATGCAGGCTGTTGTACGGCAGTTCGAGCATGCGGATGTAACCCCAGATCTCTTCGCTGGTCATCTGCGCCAGCGGGTTGAACTTGTACAGGGTGCGCTCAGGAGTGGAGAACGCAGTATCGATTTCCATCACCGCCACGGCACTGCGTGTACCCGGGCTCTGGTCGCGGCGCTGGCCGGTGGCCCAGGCTTTGACACCGGACAGTTTGCGGCGCAGCGGCTCGATCTTGCGGATGCCGCAGCATTCGCCGTGGCCGTCCTTGTAAAAACTGAACAGGCCTTTTTCCTTCACGAACGGTTCGAGTTTCGTGTAGTCCGGCGACACCAGTTCGATATCGATCTTGTAGTGCTCGCGCACTTGATCGATGAAGCGGTAGGTCTCTGGATGCAGACGGCCGGTGTCGAGGCTGAACACCTTGACGTTCTTGTTGAGCTTCCAGGCCATGTCCACCAGCACCACATCCTCGGCGCCGCTGAAAGATATCCACAGGTCATCGCCGAACTCGGCAAACGCGAGTTTGAGGATGTCTTGCGCGGATTTGTTGGCATAGGTCGTGGCGAGTTCCACGACGTCGAACGTTGCACTCATCAGGGCGGCTTCCTACAGGTCGGTGGCGCTGGGCGCTCTATATGGCGCTGATGGTAACAAAAAGCTGCACGACTCGGGGACGTGCTGTGCGTTGCGCGTCTGCATGTGAGTCGCTAGAGTTCGGCCTCGCTCGACTCAAATAATCAATACAAACGGGAGTGTCTTGTGGAAATTGCTTGCCTGGATCTTGAAGGGGTGTTGGTGCCGGAAATCTGGATCGCCTTCGCCGAAAAAACCGGAATCGAATCCCTCAAGGCCACGACCCGGGACATTCCCGATTACGACGTGCTGATGAAGCAGCGCCTGCGCATCCTTGATGAGCATGGCTTGAAGCTGTCGGACATTCAGGAAGTGATCGCCACGCTGAAGCCACTGGACGGCGCGGTGGAGTTCGTCAATTGGCTGCGCGAACGCTTTCAGGTAGTGATTCTGTCGGACACGTTTTACGAGTTTTCACAGCCGCTGATGCGCCAGTTGGGCTTCCCGACGTTGCTTTGCCATCGTCTGATTACTGACGAGACCGGGCGGGTGACCAGCTATCAACTGCGTCAGAAAGATCCCAAGCGTCAGTCGGTGCTGGCGTTCAAGAGCCTGTATTACCGGGTGATTGCGGCGGGGGATTCGTATAACGATACGACGATGCTGGGCGAGGCGGACGCGGGGATTCTGTTTCACGCGCCGGAGAATGTGATTCGCGAGTTTCCGCAGTTTCCGGCGGTGCATACCTTTGCCGAGTTGAAACAGGAATTCTTGAAGGCTTCTAATAGAGAGTTGAGTTTTTAGTCGTCTGGAAGGACGCCTTCGCGAGCAGGCTCGCTCCCACATTTGGAACGTATTCACCCTGTGGGAGCGAGCCTGCTCGCGAAGCTTTTAAGCTTTTAGAGGTTCTGCAGGGTTTCCAGGAGGATTTTGACTTTGGTGATCGACTCCTGATACTCCGCCTGCCAGTCCGAATCGGCAACAATCCCGCCGCCGCCCCAGCAACACACCTGCCCATCCTTGACCAACAGACTGCGGATCGCGATGGAACTGTCCATCTCGCCGCGCACGTCCAGATACAGCAGCGACCCGCAATACAACCCACGCCGCGTCGGCTCCAGCTCATCAATGATCTGCATCGCGCGAATCTTCGGCGCGCCGGTGATCGAGCCGCCGGGGAAGCTGCCGGCAATCAGATCCAGTGCATCGCGGTCATCCGCCAATTCACCGGTCACGCTGCTGACCAGGTGATGCACGTTCGGATAGCTTTCCAGGCTGAACAACTCCGGCACCCGCACCGAGCCGATGCGGCAGGTGCGGCCGAGGTCGTTGCGCAACAGGTCGACGATCATCAGGTTTTCCGCGCGATCCTTGGGGCTGGCCAGCAGTTCAGCGGCGTTGGCGGCATCTTCGGCGGGTGTCAGGCCACGCGGGCGGGTGCCTTTGATCGGGCGAGTTTCCACCTGGCGCTGGCTGACTTTGACGAAGCGCTCGGGTGACAGACTCAACACGGCGCCGCCGTCGGGCAGGCTCTGGAAACCGGAAAACGGCGTCGGGCAGGCTTCGCGCAATTTGCAGTAGGCCAGCCACGGGTCGCCCTGGCACGACGCGCGGAAACGCTGAGCGAAATTGACCTGATAGCAGTCGCCGGCCTGGATGTAATGCTGAATGCGTTCGAACGCCTGGCGGTAATCGTCGGCCGAGAGATCGGCGGCCATCGGCTTGTTCAGTTTGAACGGGATCAGTGCACTGGCGACTGGCTGCGTGAACAACGCAATCAGCCGCTGTTTCTCGCTATCAATCACCGACGGGTGGAAGACCAATTGGCTGGTGGTCGCCTGGTGATCGCTGATCAGTGCCCAGTCGTAGAGGCCAAAACGTGCATCCGGCAGCTGCAGATCATCGCGGGCCTGGCTCGGCAGGTTTTCCAGATGCCGGCCGAAGTCGTAGCTCAGATAACCGATCAAGCCGCCAGCGAATGGCAGTTCGAAACCCGCTGGCAAATCAGCCTCACCGAGGCGATTCAGATTGTCACGCAGACGTTGCAGGAAATGGCTGCCGCTTTCGTCAGGCAACACCGCCAGTTGTTCCAGTGGCCAGGCGCTGAGCAGGTCATAACGGCCACGGTCAGCGCTCGGCCGGCCACTGTCGAGCAGCACGGCGCCGGGCGCGTTGCGGATGGCCGCGAAATAGTCGGCGGGATTGGCGCGGTAGGGCAGCGGGTGTACGGAACAGGTCAACATGGGCGGGGCAGATCGGCCGTTGAGGCGGGGTGGGGATTGTAGTCCTCTCCGATGCCAGATCAAAGTCAAAAGCCTCCCCCTCACCCCAACCCTCTCCCCCAAGGGGGGGGCGAGGGGGAAAGGGAGCCGATCTTCATGCTTTTCAAGATCCAGGTTCGGCTCGATATCTCAAGCTGGCGAGGGGGATGGGGGCAGATCGGGGGCTTTTCAAGACCTGAGTTCGACTCGATATCTCAGGTCGATGTACCTCGAACAATCGACTCGGTCAGTCCCCTCTCCCTCTGGGAGAGGGCTAGGGTGAGGGGCTTTTAGTTTTTCAGCTCTTAGCCTTCGACCGCAGGAATATGCCCAAACATTTCCTGAGTAAACGCCACCCGCTCCTCAACCGTCTCCGTCACCCCACGCGCCTTCAGCTCTTCCAACCGCGCTTCCACCGCATGCGTACGCAACGTCAGCCCACAGTCGTTAGCGATCTGGATATTCAGCCCCGGCCGCGCATTCAGCTCCAGAATCAGCGGACCTTTCTCCTGATCCAGCACCATATCAACGCCGATATAGCCCAACCCGCACAGCTCATAACAGCCAGCCGCGAGCTTCATGAAACCGTCCCAGTAGGGCAGTTGCACGCCGTCCACCGCGTTGGTGGTGTCGGGGTGTTTGGTGATGATGTTGTTCAGCCAGGTGCCACGCAACGTCAAACCGGTCGCCAGATCGACACCGACGCCAATCGCGCCCTGGTGCAGGTTGGCCTTGCCGCCCGACTGCCGGGTCGGCAGGCGCAGCATCGCCATCACCGGATAACCCATCAGCACGATGATGCGGATGTCCGGCACACCTTCGTAGCTGATGCTTTTGAAGATCTGATCCGGCGTTACCCGGTATTCGATCAGCGCGCGGTCACGGTGGCCGCCCAGCGAATACAGGCCAGTGAGGATGCTCGAGATGTGATGCTCAAGCTCTTCGTGAGTAAGGATCTTGCCCGACACCGTGCGATAGCGACCCTCGAAGCGGTCGGCAATCACGATGATGCCGTCGCCACCCGCGCCCTGCGCCGGTTTGATCACGAAGTCGCTGCGCCCGCCGATGATCTCGTCGAGCTTGTCGATTTCCTTCTCGGTGGAGATCACGCCATACAGCTCCGGCACGTGAATGCCGGCCTTGATGGCGCGCTCCTTGGTGATGATCTTGTCATCGACGATCGGGTACAGGCTGCGCTTGTTGTACTTGAGCACGTAGTCGGCGTTACGCCGATTGATGCCCATGATGCCCCGCGCCTCCAGGGCCTTCCAGGTCTTCCAGAAACCGAACATCAGGCGTCAGCCTTCTTCAGGAAAGCCTTGAAGCGCACCAGCTCGGTCAGGCGGTAGCCGCGATAACGCCCCATCGCCAACATGAAGCCGACCAGAATCAGCAGGATCGCCGGGAAGGTGAACACGAAGTACACCAGCTCTGGCACGGTCATGATCAGGTGCGCGAGTGACGCCGCGAACAGTGTGCCAATGGCGACTTTCATCGCATGGCTGGCACCGCGCTCTTCCCAAGTGATCGACAGGCGTTCGATGGTCATGGTCAGAATCACCATCGGGAACAGCGCCACCGACAGCCCGCGTTCCAGGCCCAGCTTATGGCTGAACAGGCTGATCGCTGCGATCAGCACCACAACAAAGGTCAACACCACCGAGAGTCGCGGCAGCATTTGCAACTTCAGGTGTTCCAGATACGAACGTAATGACAGGCCCAGCGCGGTGATCACGGTAAACAGCAGAATGCCGAAGCCCAGCTGCGTTTCGCGGAAGGCGAGAGCGATCAGTACCGGGGTAAACGTGCCGAGGGTCTGCAGGCCGATCAGGTTTCGCAGGATCAGAATGACAAGCACGCCGATCGGGATCATCACCATGATCATGAAGGTCTGCTGGGTCTGCAGCGGCAAGCCATACAGCGAGTATTCGAGGAAGTTGGCGTCGGTGTTTTCGTCGGTCAGCTTGGCCAGACGAATCGCGTTCATCTCGCTGTTGTTCAGGCTGAAGGTCACGTTGGCTTTTTTGCCACCGTCGACGGTGATCAGGTTTTCATCGCCGGTCCACCACAGCAGGCGGTCGGTCGGCAGGCCTTGCTCGCCGGTTTCCGGGTTGAAGTACAGCCAGTCGTTGCCGTTGAAGCTGCGCAGCCACAGTTCAGGCATTTGTGGCTGGTCGGCGACGAGGCGGATGGTGTGGACTTTTTCCACCGGGACGTGGGCGATGGACAACAGCAGTTCGACGATTTTGGCTTTGTGCGCCGTCGATGGATCGCCGGCCAGCAGCAGTTTCACGTTGTCATCGTTAAGGTTGTTGACGCGTTTGATCGCCTCGCCAATAAAGGTTTCGACGTCGGCCGAGTGTTGGCGAATCGGCGCGAGCAGGGCTTCGGCGGCGATTTTCTCAGGGCCTTCGATGGCGATGCTGTCGCGGAAGGTCGGGCCCTTGATCTTGGATTTTTCGGCGGTGTAACGCTTGGTCAGCACCAAACGGTAATAAAGGGTTTGGTTGCCCTTGGCCCGGCGCGCCGACCAGGTGACCTTGCGGTTGCCGTCGACGCGGTTGACGGCGACGCCGTAGTTATTGGAGATAAAGCTTTCGTTGAGACTGACGTAGTCGCGGCTCAACGGTGGCACGAACATCTGGATCTTCACCGGATCCTTGGTGCTGGCGACGAACTCGACCTTCGCGTCGATGTTCCACAAGTCGTCGGTGGCATCTTCGGTCACCGGGATGCCGAGCACGAAAATCTGATAGGCCGTAACCGAAACGCCCAGGAGCACCAGAATGGTGATCAGGATTTTCAGGTGGAAGGTTAGAGAACGCATGGAAATTACTCGGCGGTATGAGCGGCGATGGTGCAGGCGGGTTTGCCGGCAGCGTATTTAAGGCTTGGATCGACCAGCGCATCGAAGCGTTTCAGCGCTTCGGAGCCAATCAAAAGCGGGTATTGGAACGCACTTCGGTCGGTCAGGTTCACTTCGATGCTGCGAAGCGCCGTGCCCATGCAGATATCCAGCTCGATCACCGGACGGGCGGTGTACTTCTTACCCTCTTCAGGGTCGTAGTCGCCGGCGCGGCGCTTGATCTTGCTGACCCGGGCCAACGGCCGTTCGATCGGGTGCGAATGCGCGGCGTCAATCGCCAGGTAGAAACGTACCCAGGACTCACCATTGCGTTTAAAGCGTTTGATGTCGCGGGCACTCAGCGAGGCGGTTTTCGCGCCCGTATCGAGTTTGGCTGCGACTTCGAGATTGATGCCGTCAAGCGAAGCGTATTCGTTGAGGCCGTACACGGTTTTTTCCCCCGCGGCGGCGAGGCCGGGCAGGCAAAACAGGGCAAAGAATGTGGGAAAAGGCTTGAGTCTCATAAATCCTGGTGCGCAGCGTTCCGTTTTCGGTTCAGGTCCTTGGCAAAACTTGCGCAAGGCCCTTCGTGTGCCTGGCAGCTTTATATGACAAGCCGTACAAATGGCCAGCAAATGCGGGCGGCATTCTAGCACGGTGGTTTTATGGCGCCAGCGCCGGGGCCGGTCTATAAAACATCAAAAGATCGCAGCCTTCGGCAGCTCCTACATAGGATTTGCGTGCGACCTGTAGGAGCTGCCGAAGGCTGCGATCTTTTAAGGTTATTAGACGATTGTCGACAATGCCCATTTATCCTTTGACTGATGCGGGCTAATTGGCTAGTTTTTGCCGCATTGGATTTAAAGGTGTCGACAATCATGCTGGATCAACTCGATCCCCCGGTCATCAGCGGCGACGATTCCGAGACACTCTCGGAAAACGTCTTCCGGCGCATTCAGGCAGCCATCGTCAAAGGCGAGATCGCTCCGGGCAGCAAGATCTCCGAGCCGGAGCTGGCGCGCACCTACGGCATCAGCCGTGGGCCGTTGCGTGAGGCGATTCATCGCCTGGAAGGCCAGCGCCTGCTGGTGCGCGTACCACACGTTGGTGCGCGGGTGGTCTCGCTCAGCCACGCCGAATTGCTCGAACTCTACGAAATCCGCGAATCCCTCGAGGGCATGGCCTGCCGTCTGGCGGCCGAACGCATGAGCGTCGAAGAAATCGACGAACTGCGCCGGGTGCTGGAAACCCACGAGCGCGACGCGGCGTTTCAGGCCGGCGTGGGTTATTACCAACAGGAAGGTGATTTCGACTTCCATTACCGGATCATCCAGGGCAGCGGCAACCGCACGCTGACGCAGATGCTCTGCGGCGAGCTCTATCAATTGGTGCGCATGTACCGCATCCAGTTCTCCACCACACCGAACCGCCCGCGTCAGGCCTTCGCCGAACACCACCGGATTCTCGATGCCATCGCCGACCGTGACGGCGAGCTCGCGGAATTGTTGATGCGCCGTCACATCGGCGCCTCGAAACGCAACATCGCCCGTCATTACCAGGACGGCACCCACAATAAGACAGCCACTGAACGAGGTGAGTCATGAGTTCCAAGCACAGCACCCCAGGCCAGCGTTTCCGCGATGCGGTCGCCAGCGAGCATCCCTTGCAGGTGGTCGGCGCGATCAACGCCAACCACGCGCTGCTGGCCAAGCGCGCCGGTTTCAAGGCGATCTACCTGTCCGGTGGCGGGGTGGCCGCAGGCTCGCTCGGCGTGCCGGATCTGGGCATCACCGGTCTGGATGACGTGCTGACCGACGTGCGCCGTATCACCGACGTTTGCGATCTGCCGCTGCTGGTCGACGTCGACACCGGTTTCGGCTCGTCGGCGTTCAACGTCGCGCGCACGGTGAAGTCGATGATCAAGTTCGGCGCGGCGGCGATTCATATCGAGGATCAGGTTGGCGCCAAGCGTTGCGGCCACCGTCCTAATAAAGAGATCGTCAGCCAGCAGGAAATGGTCGACCGCATCAAAGCCGCCGTTGATGCCCGCACCGACGACAGCTTTGTGATCATGGCCCGCACCGATGCGCTGGCGGTGGAAGGTCTGGAATCGGCACTCGATCGCGCTGCCGCGTGCATTGAGGCCGGTGCTGACATGATTTTCCCGGAAGCGATCACTGAGCTGGAGATGTACAAGCTGTTCGCCAACCGTGTGAAAGCGCCGATTCTGGCCAACATCACCGAGTTCGGTTCGACACCGCTGTACACCACCGAGCAACTGGCTGGCGCCGATGTTTCGCTGGTGCTCTATCCACTGTCGGCGTTCCGCGCGATGAACAAGGCCGCGGAAAACGTCTACACCGCAATCCGCCGCGACGGCACGCAGCAGAATGTCATCGACACCATGCAGACTCGCATGGAGCTTTACGATCGCATCGATTACCACACGTTCGAGCAGAAGCTCGATGCGTTGTTTGCACAAAAGAAAGGCTGAATCAAACCCTGTGGGAGCGAGCCTGCTCGCGAAAGCGGCGGGTCAGGCAATATCAATGTGACTGACACGACGCATTCGCGAGCAGGCTCGCTCCCACAAGTTTCCCCATACAAATTCAAGAAGATTGGAGAACACAATGGCCGAAGCAAAAGTACTCAGTGGCGCCGGGCTCCGTGGCCAGGTTGCCGGGCAAACCGCACTGTCCACCGTGGGCCAGGCCGGTGCCGGGCTGACCTATCGCGGCTACGACGTGCGTGAACTGGCAGCCGATGCGCAATTTGAAGAAGTCGCGTACTTGCTGCTGTACGGCGAGCTGCCAACGAAAGCGCAACTTGACGAATACCAAGGCAAACTGAGCAAGCTGCGCGACCTGCCGCAAGCGCTGAAAGAAGTGCTCGAACGCATCCCTGCCGAAGCCCACCCGATGGACGTGATGCGCACCGGTTGCTCGTTCCTCGGCAACATCGAACCGGAGAAAGACTTCTCCGAGCAGCGCGACAAGACTGACCGTCTGCTCGCCGCGTTCCCGGCGATCATGTGCTACTGGTATCGCTTCAGCCACGACGGCAAACGCATCAACTGCGTTAGCGACGAGCCGACTATCGGCGGCCACTTCCTGCACCTGCTGCACGACAAGAAACCGAGCGAACTGCACGTCAAAGTGATGAACGTCTCGCTGATCCTTTACGCCGAACACGAATTCAACGCCTCGACCTTCACCGCCCGCGTTTGCGCCTCGACCCTGTCCGATTTGTATTCTTGCGTGACCGCCGCCATCGGCTCACTGCGCGGCCCGTTGCACGGTGGCGCCAACGAAGCGGCGATGGAAATGATCGAACGCTTCTCGTCGCCGGAAGAGGCAATCAAAGGCACCCTCGGCATGCTCGAACGCAAAGACAAGATCATGGGCTTCGGCCACGCGATCTATAAGGACAGCGATCCGCGCAACGAGGTGATCAAGGGCTGGTCGAAAAAACTCGCGGATGAAGTCGGTGACAAGGTGTTGTTTCCGGTTTCCGAAGCGATCGACAAGACCATGTGGGAGCAGAAAAAACTGTTCCCCAACGCCGATTTCTACCATGCCTCGGCGTACCACTTCATGGGCATCCCGACCAAGCTGTTCACGCCGATTTTCGTCTGCTCGCGCCTGACCGGCTGGGCTGCGCATGTGTTCGAACAGCGCGCCAACAACCGCATCATCCGTCCAAGCGCCGAGTACGTCGGCGTTGAACAGCGCAAGTTCGTGCCAATCGAACGTCGCTGAAATGGTGAGCTGACCCGGAACCAGAGAGCACCGCTAGACCCTGTGGGAGCGAGCCTGCTCGCGAAGACGGACTGACATCCAGCATGGATGTAGACTGATCTACCGCTTTCGCGAGCAGGCTCGCTCCCACAGTGGACGGTGTGTAACTCAGGTTTCTGGCCTCACCCTTTGAAACTACCGTGACCCGAGTCCTGACCCGATGAACACAGAATTCCGTAAAACCCTGACCGGCAGCCCTCTGGATTATTTCGACGCCCGTGCGGCGGTCGAAGCGATTCAGCCCGGCAGTTACGACACCCTGCCGTACACCTCCCGCGTGCTGGCGGAAAACCTCGTACGTCGCTGCGACCCGGCCACGCTCACCGATTCCCTCAAACAACTGATCGAACGCAAACGCGACCTCGACTTCCCGTGGTTCCCGGCGCGCGTGGTCTGCCACGACATTCTCGGCCAGACCGCGCTGGTCGACCTCGCCGGTTTGCGTGACGCGATCGCCTTGCAGGGCGGCGATCCGGCGCAGGTCAATCCGGTGGTGCCGACGCAATTGATCGTCGACCACTCGCTGGCAGTGGAAGCGGGCGGTTTCGACAAGCAGGCGTTCGAGAAAAACCGCGCCATCGAAGACCGGCGCAACGAAGACCGTTTTCACTTCATCAACTGGACCAAAAAGGCTTTCAAGAACGTTGATGTGATCCCGCCGGGCAACGGCATCATGCACCAGATCAACCTGGAGAAAATGTCACCGGTGATTCAGGTGCGTGAGGGCGTCGCGTTCCCCGATACTTGCGTCGGCACCGACAGCCACACCCCGCATGTCGATGCTTTGGGCGTGATCGCCATCGGCGTCGGCGGCCTCGAAGCCGAGAGCGTGATGCTCGGTCGCGCGTCGTGGATGCGTCTGCCGGAAAGCGTCGGCGTCGAACTGACCGGCAAGCTGCAACCGGGCATCACCGCCACCGACATGGTGCTGGCGCTGACCGAATACCTGCGCAAACAGAAAGTCGTCGGCGCGTGGCTGGAATTCTTCGGCGAAGGCGCCGCCGCGCTGACCCTCGGCGACCGCGCAACCATCTCCAACATGGCCCCGGAATATGGTGCTACCGCGGCGATGTTCTACATCGATCAGCAAACAATCGATTACCTGAAACTCACTGGCCGTGAAGACCAGCAAGTGCAGCTCGTCGAGCAATACGCCAAGCTCACCGGCCTGTGGGCAGACAGTTTGAAAGGCGCGCAATACGAGCGCGGCCTGACTTTCGATTTGTCCTCGGTGGTGCGCAACATGGCCGGCCCGAGCAACCCGCACGCCCGCGTCGCGGTATCGGATCTGGCCGCCAAAGGCATCTCCGGGCAGTGGGATGACGTGCCGGGGCAAATGCCCGACGGCGCAGTGATCATCGCCGCCATCACCAGTTGCACCAACACTAGCAACCCGCGCAACGTGATTGCTGCCGGCCTGCTGGCGCGCAACGCCAACAAGCTCGGCCTGACGCGCAAACCGTGGGTGAAATCCTCGCTGGCGCCGGGTTCGAAAACCGTGGCGTTGTACCTCGATGAAGCAGGACTGACCACTGAGCTGGAGCAGCTCGGTTTCGGTGTCGTCGCCTTCGCTTGCACCACGTGCAATGGCATGTCCGGCGCGCTCGATCCGGTGATCCAGCAAGAGATTATCGATCGCGATCTCTACGCCACCGCCGTGCTCTCGGGCAACCGCAACTTCGACGGCCGCATCCACCCGTACGCCAAACAAGCGTTTCTCGCGTCGCCGCCGCTGGTGGTGGCTTACGCCATCGCCGGGACCATCCGTTTCGATATCGAGAAGGACGTGTTGGGCGTGGTCGATGGCCAGGAAATCCGCCTGAAAGACATCTGGCCGAGCGACGAGGAAATCGACGCCGTGGTGAAGTCTTCGGTCAAGCCTGAGCAGTTCCGTCAGGTCTACATTCCGATGTTCGCCGTCCATGAAGACACCGGTCCGAAGGTCACGCCGCTGTACGACTGGCGCGAGATGAGCACCTACATCCGCCGTCCGCCGTACTGGGAAGGCGCACTGGCCGGCGCCCGTCCGCTCAAAGGCATGCGCCCGCTTGCGGTGCTGCCGGACAACATCACCACCGATCACCTGTCGCCGTCCAACGCAATCATGCTCGACAGCGCCGCCGGCGAATACCTGGCGAAAATGGGTCTGCCGGAAGAAGACTTCAACTCGTACGCCACCCACCGTGGTGACCACTTGACCGCGCAGCGCGCGACCTTCGCCAACCCGAAACTGTTCAATGAAATGGTCGTGGAAAACGGCAAGGTCAAACAGGGTTCGCTGGCGCGCGTCGAGCCGGAAGGCAAGGTCATGCGCATGTGGGAAGCCATCGAAACCTACATGGAACGCAAGCAGCCGCTGATCATCATTGCCGGCGCAGATTACGGTCAGGGATCGTCCCGCGACTGGGCGGCGAAAGGCGTGCGTCTGGCCGGTGTCGAGGCGATTGCCGCTGAAGGTTTCGAGCGCATTCACCGCACCAACCTGGTGGGCATGGGCGTGTTGCCGCTGGAGTTCAAAGCGGGCACCGACCGTCACACCCTGGCCATCGACGGCAGCGAAACCTACGACGTGATCGGCGAGCGCAAACCGCGGGCGGATCTGACGCTGGTGATCCATCGCCAGAGCGGCGAGCGCGTTGACGTGCCGGTGACCTGTCGTCTGGATACCGCTGAAGAAGTGTCGATCTACGAGGCTGGCGGCGTGTTGCAACGCTTCGCTCAGGACTTCCTTGAAGAGTCGGCGGTTGCCGTTTAAATCAACTGATGTGGGCATGGGATTTTAAGTCCCATGCTTTCGGTAAGGAGCAATATGGCTCACGCACCACAAATCAAAATCCCCGCCACCTACATGCGCGGCGGCACCAGCAAAGGCGTGTTCTTCAGCCTCAAGGATCTGCCTGAAGCGGCACAGATTCCCGGCCCGGCTCGGGACGCTTTATTGCTGCGCGTGATCGGCAGTCCTGACCCGTACGACAAGCAGATCGACGGCATGGGCGGCGCGACTTCGAGCACCAGCAAAACCGTGATCCTGTCGAAAAGCATCAAGGCCGATCACGACGTCGATTACCTGTTCGGACAGGTCTCGATCGACAAGCCGTTCGTGGACTGGAGCGGCAACTGCGGCAACCTCTCGGCTGCGGTCGGTTCGTTTGCCATCAGCAACGGTCTGGTCGACGCCAGCCGCATTCCGCACAACGGTGTCGCGGTGGTGCGCGTGTGGCAGGCCAACATTGGCAAAACGATTATTGCCCACGTGCCGATCACCAACGGCGAAGTGCAGGAAACCGGTGATTTCGAACTCGACGGCGTAACCTTTCCTGCGGCCGAAGTGCAAGTTGAATTCATGGACCCGGCAGCGGAAGAAGAGGGTGGCGGTGGCTCGATGTTTCCTACCGGCAACCTGATCGATGAGCTGGAAGTGCCGGGTGTCGGTACGTTCAAGGCGACCATGATCAACGCCGGTATCCCGACGATTTTCGTCAACGCCGCAGACATCGGTTACACCGGGACCGAGTTGCAGAGTGCGATCAACAGCGATCCGCAAGCGCTGCAGATGTTCGAGACGATTCGAGCTTATGGCGCGTTGCGCATGGGCCTGATTGCCAATGTGGATGAAGCGGCCAAGCGGCAGCACACGCCGAAAGTCGCGTTCGTTGCCAAGCCTGCTGATTACGTGGCGTCGAGTGGCAAAGCGGTTGGGGCTGGCGATGTGGATTTGCTGGTGCGCGCGTTGTCGATGGGCAAGTTGCACCACGCGATGATGGGCACGGCGGCGGTGGCGATTGGGACTGCGGCGGCTATTTCCGGCACGTTGGTAAACCTTGCTGCCGGTGGCGTTGAACGCAATGCCGTGCGTTTCGGGCATCCGTCCGGGACCTTGCGCGTTGGCGCTGAAGCCAGTCTGGAAAACGGCGAGTGGATCGTCAAAAAAGCCATCATGAGCCGTAGTGCCCGCGTGCTGATGGAAGGCTATGTACGCATCCCCGGAGACTCTTTCTGATTCGATAACCTTTGCCCTCACCCCAGCCCTCTCCCGGAGGGAGAGGGGGCCGACCGAGGTGTCTGGGGTTGTACATTGATCTGATCGATTATGGATTCAGCGCAGATCGTTCACTTCGGTGAACCTCTGAAGCATCCCCCGATCAGTCCCCTCTCCCTCGGGAGAGGGCTAGGGTGAGGGGCCTCCCACTGAAGAAACCCCAAACAAGCAGGCACCCCAGACCTGCAATCAACCAGACCCGCCAAGCCCTGAGGAAGACCGCACCACTCATCATTCCCGCACAGGAGAACCGCAATGAGCGCCAACGTCGACCTGAACAACCGCCCCGATTACGACCGTGTCCTGCAGGACATTGCCGACTACGTCCTCACCTTCAAAGCCCCCTCTGCCGAAGCCCTCGACACCGCCCGCAACTGCCTGATGGACACGCTGGGCTGTGGCCTGCTGGCGTTGCGCTTTCCCGAGTGCACCAAACACCTGGGCCCGATAGTCGAAGGAACGGTGGTTCCTTACGGTGCGCGGGTCCCCGGCACCTCCTATCGCCTCGACCCAGTCAAGGCCGCGTGGGACATCGGCTGCATCGTCCGCTGGCTCGACTACAACGACACCTGGCTCGCTGCCGAGTGGGGCCATCCATCCGACAACCTCGGCGGGATTCTCGCGGTGGCCGATCATCTTTCGCAGAAGCGTCTGGCCAGCGCTGAAGCGCCGCTGACAATCCGCGATGTGCTTGAAGCGATGATCATGGCCCACGAAATTCAAGGCGTGATTGCCCTGGAAAACTCCTTCAATCGTGTAGGACTCGATCACGTCATTCTGGTGAAAGTCGCTTCAACCGCTGTCACCGCCAAACTGATGGGCGCCAATCGTGAGCAACTGTTGTCGGCGTTGTCTCATGCGTTTGCCGATGGTCAGGCCCTGCGTACCTATCGTCATGCGCCGAACGCCGGTTCACGAAAATCCTGGGCGGCGGGGGATGCGTCGAGTCGCGGTGTGCGTCTGGCCGATATTGCGATGCGTGGCGAGATGGGCATTCCCGGCGTTCTCACCGCCAGGCAATGGGGCTTTTATGATGTGCTGTTCAGCCACACCAACAGCGATCTGGCGCTGAAACCGGAAGATAAACGCGCCTTCAATTTCTCTCGGCCATTCGGCAGTTATGTGATGGAAAACGTCCTGTTCAAGATCAGCTTTCCCGCCGAATTCCACGCGCAAACCGCCTGCGAAGCCGCGGTGACACTGCACCCGCAAGTGCGCAATCGCCTGCACGAAATCGACAAAATCGTCATCACCACCCACGAATCGGCAATCCGCATCATTTCCAAGGTTGGACCGTTGGCCAACGCCGCCGACCGCGACCACTGCATCCAGTACATGACCGCCGTGCCACTGGCCTTCGGCAATCTGGTCGCCGAGCAATACGAAGACGATTTCCACCGTGCGCATCCGATCATCGATGTGCTGCGCGAGAAAATGCTCATCGTCGAAGAACCGCGTTTCACCCGCGAATATCTGGAGGCTGACAAGCGCTCGATCGCCAACGCCGTGCAGGTGTTTTTCAAGGATGGCAGCAGCACGGAAAACGTTGTCGTGGAGTACCCGATCGGCCATCGCCGGCGCCGTGCCGAGGGCATTCCATTACTGGAAGACAAGTTCAAGGCCAATCTGGCAACACGTTTCACCGGCCAGCGCAGCGGTGAGATCTTTGCGTTGTGCAAGGATCAAACCCGGCTCGAGGCCACCCCGGTAAACCGTTTCGTCGACCTACTTGTGATCTGACGAAAAACCTGTAGGAGCTGCCGCAGGCTGCGATCTTTTGACGTTGATGTTTAAAACAAGATCAAAGGATCTCAGCCTTCGGCAGCTCCTACACGGACCGCGTACGCCATTTTTCGATGGGCAATTTGGTGATCGCAAAACCGCTCAACAAAATCGCTGAATAGATCATCAACTCCCGGGACAGGGGTTGTCCCTCGTACCAGGCGCCGATGATCACGGCGAACACCGGGAAAATGATAAACACGAACGACAGAATGATCGGGCTCAAGCGTTTAAGCAGCAAAAAGTAAACGATGAATCCGCCGACCGACGCCACCAGTCCTAGGTAAAACAGGGCAGCCCAGGAGCGTGCGCTGACATCCCTGAACACCGGCGTCTCAATGCTCAGCCCGACAATAAATAACATCGCCCCGGCAATGCCGATCGGTAGCGTGTTGTAGGTAATCACGCTGATGGCGCTGCCATGTTTTTTCGTCACCACGTAACACAGCGCGTGCATCACCGCTGCGCACAGGATCGCCAGCCCCCCCAGCCATTCGGCCTGATCCAGGTGCAGACCCTGACTGCGGATAATCATGAGCAGACTGCCAAAGCCAATCGCGATACCGAGCATCTGCGACGGGTAGATTTTCTCGCGCAGAAACAACGCGGAAAACAGCAGGATAAACACCGGCATGCAACTGAACAGCAGGGCGGTCAAGCCTGATGACACGTGCATCTCGCCGTAGTTGAGCAGGTAGTAGGGCAGGCTGAAATACGACAGCGTGACGAACACAAAAAACCAGCGACTTTTTCTGGGAAACAACAGCGGTTCCTTGCGCAACAGCGCGAAGCTCAGAAACAGCGGAAAAGCGATCAAAAAACGCAATCCGGCGGCCGTCAGCGGCGGCACGCTTTCCACCGCAATCTTGATCCCCAGCCACGTCGTGCCCCAACTCAGGCAGACGATCAGAAACAAGGTGCTGGTAACCAGTCCTGCGAGCCAGGGTTTGCTGATGTGCATCGGTGTGCTGACGGCGGTCGACATGTGGCGTGCTCCGAACGGTGGAATTGACCTGATCGCGGAAACGGTCTATTTCTGATTGACCCTTTTTTAATCACGCTATTCGGGGTGAGAATGACTGTCAAAGTAAGTATTGCCATGGTGTCAATCCTCCGTGATGGTCTCGCCAATGGCGTGGGCGTGAAGTACAAACGCCTGGCGAATGCCGTCGCGCAGGCCATCGATGAGGGCGTCATCGATTCCGGTAGTAAACTGCCGCCGCATCGGTTGTTGGCCGACAATCTCGGAGTGACCATCGGTACGATCAGCCGTGCCTACGGCGAATTGGAACGCGTGGGATTGGTCGTCGCCCGCGTCGGAGATGGCACTTATGTGTGTCAGCGCGGGATGGAGCGGGCGCAGGACAAAGGCTTTCGTAATGTCAGTGATGAGCCTTCGGCTTGTTTCGATATGAGCCGCAATCAGCCGATTCCCGCACAGGAAGCGGCGTTCATGAGCCAGAGTCTGCAGGAACTGGCCAGTGATCCGCGGGTGTTACAGCAGTTGACCGGTTACACCGCCGAAGCGGGGCTGGCACGGCACCGATTGGCCGGGGCGGTCTGGCTGCAGCACGAAGCGTTCGTGCCGCACGCCGATCAGGTGTTGTGCGTCAACGGTGGTCAGCATGGCTTGTTGTGCGCGTTGATGGGCCTGCTCAAGGTCGGCGACACAGTGGTGACTGAGCATTTGTCCTACCCGGGATTGATCGGCGTCGCACGCCAGCTTGGGATAAAACTTGTCGGCGCGACGATGGATGACGAAGGACTGTTGCCGTCGGCACTGGAGGACATCTGCCGTCAACATCGTGTTTCAGCGCTGTATTGCACGCCAACGATCCAGAATCCTACAGCCGCTGTGATGTCGATCTCACGGCGCCAGGCGATTGCCGATATCTGCCGCCAGCACAATTTGCTGATTATCGAAGACGAAGCCCATGCGGTTCTGGACCGCCAGCGCCCGTTGCCGCTGAGTTATTTCGCGCCGGAGCGCTCGGTGTTGATCGGCAGTCTGAGCAAGGCTGTTTCCGCCGGATTGCGCGTCGGTTACCTGCATGCGCCACTGCCGCTGGTCGGGCGTTTGAGTTCCGCCATTCGTGCAACGTGCTGGATGGCCAATCCGTTATCGATGGAAGTGGCGAGCCTGTGGATTGAAAGCGGCATGGCCGAGCGCTTGTTGGACGAGCAAATAAGCGAGATTGGCCGGCGCAAGGCACTGGTTTCGCCCGTTCTGCAGGGCTTGAATTACAAGACTCATGCTTACAGCCCGCATTTCTGGGTGGAGGTGCCTGAGCTGTGGCGGGCGTCGCAGATTGCCGCGGAGTTGAAGGAAAACAACTATCTGGTCGCCACCGCTGAGGCGTTTGCGGTCGGGCATGCGGCGGTGCCGCAGTTTGTTCGGGTGAGTGTGTGTAATGCAGTGGGGGATGATGGGTTGTTGCTGGGGGGCTTTGAAGCTCTGGCGCAGGCATTAACAGAGTCCGTGTAATCGTTCTTCGCGAGCAAGCTCGCTCCCACAGTGGACCGCATTCTTTCAGTTGGAATGCATTCCCCCTGTGGGAGCGAGCCTGCTCGCGATAGCGGTCATTCAGACACCACAAATCTATTTGAACCGCCGCTCCACACCTTTCTCCACCAGAATCTTCGCCGAAATCTCTTCCACCGAAAAATGCGTGGAGTTGATGTTGGGGATGTTCTCGCGGCGGAACAGATTCTCTACCTCACGCACTTCGAATTCGCACTGGGCGTAGCTCGAATAGCGGCTGTTGGGCTTGCGCTCGTTGCGGATCGCGGTGAGGCGGTCGGGGTCGATGGTCAGGCCGAACAGCTTGTGCTGATGGGCGCGCAGGGCCGTCGGCAGGGTCAGACGTTCCATGTCGTCTTCGGTCAGCGGATAGTTGGCCGCGCGAATGCCGAACTGCATGGCCATGTACAGACACGTCGGCGTTTTGCCGCATCGCGACACGCCCACTAGTATCAAATCGGCTTTGTCGTAATAGTGCGTGCGCGCACCGTCGTCGTTGTCGAGGGCAAAGTTAACCGCCTCGATACGCTCCATGTAATTGGAGTTGTGCCCGATCGAGTGCGACTTGCCGACCGTGTAGGAAGAGTGCTCGGTCAGTTCCTGCTCCAGCGGGGCAAGAAAGGTCGAGAAAATGTCGATCATGAAACCATTGGACGTTGCGAGAATCTCACGGATGTCCTGATTGACGATGGTGTCGAAGATGATCGGGCGAAAGCCGTCGGTTTCAGCGGCTTTGTTGATTTGTTGTACCATGGCCCGCGCTTTTTCAACGCTGTCGATGTACGGTCGCGTGAATTTGCTGAAGGTAATGTTTTCGAACTGCGCCAGAAGGCTTTGACCCAGGGTTTCGGCAGTGATGCCGGTGCCATCGGAGATGAAGAAAGCAGATCGTTTCATTTGCACCTTGGGCCTTAAGCTAATGAGCATTTCTGGATATGATAGGCGCGATTTGTCGGCCGCGACTGGCCCGCATTCTCACTTATTTTCCAGGTCCAGGCCATACAACCGGCCAAGGCTCCCCCGGGCCGCCGGTTTCTGAGCTTTTCCAACACAGTTAGTGGAGAGATCACCTTGGTAGAGTACGTAGTTTCCCTCGATAAGCTCGGCAAACACGATGTTGAGCATGTGGGGGGCAAGAACGCATCCCTGGGCGAGATGATCAGTAACCTGGCAGGCGCCGGTGTTTCGGTCCCCGGCGGCTTCGCCACGACGGCTCAGGCTTATCGTGATTTCCTCGAACTGAGCGGCCTCAATGACCAGATCCACGCGGCCCTCGATGCGCTCGACGTCGACGACGTCAACGCCCTGGCCAAGACCGGCGCGCAGATCCGTCAATGGATCATGGAAGCCGAATTCCCGGAAAAACTGAATGCCGAGATCCGCACCGCCTTCGCCGCGCTGTCGGCCGGCAACCCTGACGTGGCCGTGGCCGTGCGTTCTTCCGCCACCGCCGAAGACTTGCCGGACGCCTCGTTCGCCGGTCAGCAGGAAACCTTCCTGAACATCCGTGGTGTGGAAAACGTTATCCGCGCCGCCAAAGAGGTGTTTGCTTCGCTGTTCAACGACCGTGCGATTTCCTACCGCGTGCACCAGGGCTTCGACCACAAACTGGTCGCCCTGTCGGCTGGCGTGCAGCGCATGGTGCGTTCGGAAACCGGCACTGCCGGCGTGATGTTCACCCTCGATACCGAATCCGGTTTCCGTGACGTGGTGTTCATCACCGGCGCTTACGGCCTGGGCGAAACCGTCGTACAAGGCGCGGTCAACCCGGATGAGTTCTACGTGCACAAGGGCACGCTGGAAGCCGGTCGTCCGGCGATCCTGCGTCGCAACCTCGGCAGCAAAGCCATCAAGATGATCTACGGCGACGAGGCCAAGGCCGGTCGTTCGGTCAAGACCATCGATGTCGACAAGGCTGACCGCGCGCGTTTCTGCCTGTCCGACGCTGAAGTCAGCGAGCTGGCCAAGCAAGCGATGATCATCGAAAAGCACTACCAGTGCCCGATGGACATCGAATGGGCCAAGGACGGTGACGACGGCAAGCTGTATATCGTTCAGGCCCGTCCGGAAACCGTGAAAAGCCGCACCCAGGCCAACGTCATGGAACGTTACCTGTTGAAAGAAACCGGCACCGTGCTGGTTGAAGGTCGCGCCATTGGCCAGCGCATCGGCGCCGGTAAAGTGCGCATCATCAAAGATGTCTCCGAGATGGACAAAGTCCAGCCGGGCGACGTACTCGTTTCCGACATGACCGACCCGGACTGGGAACCGGTGATGAAGCGCGCCAGCGCCATCGTCACCAACCGTGGCGGCCGTACTTGCCACGCAGCGATCATCGCTCGCGAGCTGGGTATTCCGGCTGTGGTTGGTTGCGGCAACGCCACCCAATTGCTGAAGGATGGCCAGGGCGTGACCGTGTCCTGCGCTGAAGGCGACACCGGTTACATCTTCGAAGGCGAGCTGGGTTTCGACATCAAGAAGAACTCCGTCGACGCCATGCCGGAGCTGCCGTTCAAGATCATGATGAACGTCGGCAACCCGGACCGCGCTTTCGACTTCGCACAGTTGCCGAATGCCGGTGTCGGCCTGGCCCGTCTGGAATTCATCATCAACCGCATGATCGGCGTCCACCCGAAAGCGCTGTTGAACTACGACGGTCTGCCACAGGAAATCAAGGACAGCGTCGACAAGCGTATCGCCGGTTACAATGACCCGGTCGACTTCTACGTCGACAAACTGGTGGAAGGCATCAGCACCCTGGCTGCAGCGTTCACGCCGAAAAAAGTCATCGTGCGTCTGTCGGACTTCAAGTCCAACGAATACGCCAACCTGATCGGTGGCAAGCTCTACGAGCCGGAAGAAGAGAACCCGATGTTGGGCTTCCGTGGCGCTTCGCGTTACATCAGCGAATCGTTCCGTGACTGCTTCGAACTCGAATGCCGCGCGCTGAAACGTGTGCGCAACGAGATGGGCCTGACCAACGTTGAAATCATGGTGCCGTTCGTCCGTACCTTGGGCGAAGCCAGTCAGGTTGTCGATCTGCTCGCCGAAAACGGCTTGAAGCGCGGCGAAAACGGTCTGCGCGTGATCATGATGTGCGAATTGCCATCCAACGCGATTCTGGCCGAAGAGTTCCTCGAATTCTTCGACGGTTTCTCGATCGGTTCCAACGACCTGACTCAGCTGACGCTGGGCCTGGACCGCGATTCCGGTATCATCGCGCACCTGTTCGACGAGCGTAATCCGGCGGTCAAGAAGCTCTTGGCCAACGCGATTGCCGCGTGCAACAAGGCCGGCAAGTACATCGGCATCTGCGGTCAGGGTCCTTCGGACCACCCGGATCTGGCCAAGTGGCTGATGGAACAGGGCATCGAAAGCGTGTCGCTGAACCCGGATACCGTGCTGGAAACCTGGTTCTTCCTGGCGGAAGGCCAGGCGCCGGCTTGATCAACATGTGAATGGGCCGCGTCCCCCTGTAGGAGTGAGCCTGCTCGCGATAGCGTCATGACAGTCTGCATTGATTCGAATGACACACCGCCATCGCGAGCAGGCTCGCTCCTACACGATTCGGCTCCTTATGATTCAAACAGGGCGGGGTCTCCGGATGCCGCCCTTTTTTGTGCAAGAGCATTATGCAAAGCAGCAGCAACCTGTTTCCTGTCGCCCTGATCAGCGCCGAACGGCGCGGCGATCTGAGCGAAGACGTTTACCGACTGAAACCCGGCAACAGTCCCGACTGGTCCGTGGAGATCGCCGTCACCCGTTTGGGCATGGCCGATGACTCCGCGCCACGCGGCGTGCCGGTGATTCTGCTGCACGGCAGTTTTTCCAATCGTCGCTTCTGGTTTTCACCGAAAGGCCTGGGCCTGGGCGCGTTTCTGACGCGACTGGGGTTCGACGTGTGGATTCCGGAGATGCGCGGCCACGGCCTGTCGCAGCGCAATGAGGAGTACCGGCGCAATCGTGTCGCCGACTACGCCCGTTACGATCTGCCGGCGATTGCCGCGTTCGTGCGTGAGCAGAGCGGGCAGATCCCGCACTGGATCGGCCATTCGCTGGGCGGCATCACTTTGGCCGCAGCGCTCGGTGGCGAATACCTCGGCGAGCCTGCCGTAGCTTCGGCAGCGTTTTTCGGCACACAAGTCAGCCGCACTTACTGGCCGCTGAAAATTCCGCCGGTGGAGTGGAGCAGCCGCTTTATTCTCAAGCGTTTTGCGCAACTGTCGGGTTCACGCCTCAAGCGCGGCCCGGAAGATGAGCCGATCGGTCTGGCGCTGGAAAGCATGCGCTGGTACGGCTTGTTCGGCCGTTTTGGCGACAAGGACACGGATTGGTGGGCGGGGCTGGCCGATGTTCAAGTGCCAGTGCTGGCGGTGACTGCAGCAGGGGATCATCAGGATCCTGCGTGGGCCTGTCGCAAACTGTTTGAGCAAATTGGCTCCGAACACAAGCAGTTCATCAATCTGGGGCGCGAGAAGGGTTTCACTGATAATTTCGGTCATGTTGAAATGTTGGTGAGCAAAACCGCGCAGACTGAGGTGTGGCCGTTGGTGGCGCGCTGGTTGAACGATCAGCACGCGCCGTTGCTGGGCGAGCAGCCTGATCTGGTTGCTGCGGTCTGAGACGGAGGCTCTGAAGGGCATTTCGTTCAGATCGGCTTGCGGCTAAGATATGACGAATTGTGCGGTTCTGGTCATATTCGGTGACTGTTTAGCAATTACGTTTCAGCGTTTGTTCAGGTTCATTCAGCGAACATTCAATGAGCTAAGGTAAACAGCGACCAGCGGAGCTCGTCTCTTCAGAACGCGGCATCCTTGATCGTCTTCCTTTTTACAGGAGTTTTTCGATGAACCATTACCTTACGCCTGACCTGTGCGACGCCTATCCGGAGCTGGTGCAGGTGCTGGAACCGATGTTCAGCAATTTCGGTGGCCGTGATTCGTTCGGTGGCGAAATCGTGACCATCAAATGCTTCGAAGACAACTCGTTGGTCAAGGAACAAGCCGAACTCAAAGGCAACGGCAAGGTGCTGGTGGTCGATGGCGGTGGTTCGCTGCGTCGCGCGCTGCTGGGCGACATGATTGCCGAGAAGGCTGCTAAGAACGGCTGGGAAGGGCTGGTGATCTACGGTTGCATCCGTGACGTCGACGTCATCGCGCAAACCGATCTGGGTGTGCAGGCGCTGGCCAGCCACCCGATGAAAACCGAAAAACGTGGTATCGGCGACCTCAACGTTCCGGTGACTTTCGCCGGTGTGACGTTCCACCCGGGCCAGTACATTTATGCGGACAACAACGGCGTGATCATTTCGCCGAGCCCGCTGCAGATGCCTGAATAAGAGTTTCGACAAAGGGATGCGGATGTTCGAGGAAGAAAACGCGCAATGGGGGCTGGTGCATGCCCTGGTGCTGGACGGAAAAGGCGGTGCGCGTTCGATAGCCCGGACTGAGCTCGACGATTTGCAGTTGCAGGCCCATGAAAGCCTGTGGCTGCATTGGGATCGCAGCCATCCGCAGACCCAGACCTGGCTGCGCAAATCCAGCGGTCTCAACGAATTCACCTGCGACCTGCTGCTGGAAGAGAACACGCGTCCGCGCCTGTTGCCGTTGCCGGATGCCGAACTGCTGCTGTTTCTGCGCGGGGTCAATCTCAACCCGGGTGCCGAGCCGGAAGACATGGTTTCGGTGCGGATTTTTGCTTCGGCCCAACGGGTGATTTCCCTGCGCTTGCGCCCATTGCGCGCCACCGATGAACTGTTGGTGCAATTGGCGGATGGCAAAGGTCCGAAAACGGCCTCTGAACTGATCCTTTATCTGGCGCAGTTCCTCACCAACAAGGTTCAGGATCTGGTCACTTGCCTCTCGGAAATCGCCGATGAGGAAGAAGAAAAGATGGATGCCGACGAACGGTATACCCCTGAGCATGGCGCCATTTTGCACATCCGTCGCAGGGCTGCCGGGCTGAAGCGTTTTCTTGCGCCGCAGCGGGATATTTTTGGACAACTCACGCGGATAAAACTGCCGTGGTTTGTCGATGACGATGCCGATTACTGGAACGAATTGAACAACAGCCTGACCCGCTATCTCGAAGAACTCGAATTGACCCGAGAGCGCGTGGGGCTTGTGCTTGAGGCTGAAGACCGGCGTTTGAGCGAGCGCATGAATCGCACGATGTACCGCTTCGGCATCATCACCTGCATCTTTTTACCGATGAGTTTCATCACCGGTCTGCTGGGCATCAACGTTGGCGGCATTCCATTCTCCAGCAGCCCCTATGGTTTCCTGATTGCCTGTTTGACGGTGCTCGCCCTGGCCTTTGGTCAGTGGTGGTTGTTCCGTCGTTTGCGCTGGGTTTGAACATGGAGCATGTGACCCGACCAAATCTGCCCGCGTCTTTCACAGACATCACGAGAGGTGCGTATGCACGATCCGTTTGAACAGTCTTTGCGCGACATGCTCAACGCCTCGCCGTCCAGCCGCGACGACGATGCGTGCTTGGGCCGCGTACTCAAAACCGCCAACCGCCAGGTTGGCGCCGGTGATCTGTTCAGCCTGCTGGGCCGCTGGCTGCCCGCGCTGATGATCGCCCTGAATAACGGCTCGGCCCATGTCTCGCCGGTTTCCCGTCTTCGTAAACCTACCGCTCGCACTGCTGATAAGGCTGATTGAATATGGAACTCGACCTCTGGACTCAGAGCCTCGTCACTGCAATGACTGCGTTGTGGACCAAAGTGGCCAATTTCATCCCGAACCTGTTCGGCGCACTCGTCGTGCTGCTGTTGGGTTTCGTCGTGGCCAAGCTGCTCGATACCTTGCTCTCCAAGCTGCTCGCCAAACTGGGCCTTGATCGCCTGATGGGCGGTACCGGGCTGACCAAATTGATGTCCCGGGCGGGACTGCAGGTTCCGATTTCGACGCTGATCGGTAAAATCGTTTACTGGTTCGTCCTGCTGATTTTTCTGGTTTCTGCAGCAGAATCCCTTGGCCTTGAGCGAGTTTCAGCTACGCTGGATATGTTGGCGCTCTATTTGCCGAAAGTATTCGGCGCGGCGCTGGTGTTGCTGGTAGGTGTCTTGCTCGCGCAACTGGCCAACGGACTGGTGCGCGGGGCGGCAGAAGGCGTAGGCCTGGACTACGCTTCGGGGCTTGGGCGAATTGCTCAGGGGCTGGTAATCATCATCAGCATTTCGGTCGCGATCAGCCAGCTTGAGGTCAAGACCGACCTGCTGAACCATGTGATCGTCATCGTTTTGATTACCGTTGGTCTGGCGGTTGCGCTGGCCATGGGTTTGGGAAGCCGGGAAATTGCCGGTCAGATTCTTGCGGGAATCTATGTGCGTGAGTTGTATCAGGTTGGGCAACAAGTGCGTGTTGGCGAGGTCGAAGGGCAGATCGAGGAGATCGGCACGGTGAAAACCACATTGCTGACCGATGAGGGTGAGCTAGTCTCTCTTTCCAATCGGATCCTGCTGGAACAGCATGTGAGTAGCCGCTAATCCGGCAAACCCTGCTAATGTATGCCGCCGCAAAATGCCAGCTGATGCTGGTCGCGGTGGACATTGACCTGACTGTCGGCACGACTTGTTTTGAATAAAGCCCAAACGCTATCCACGCGCTACGACCCCCGCGAGCTCTCTGATGAGGAGTTGGTCGCGCGCTCGCATACCGAGCTTTTTCACGTAACGCGCGCTTATGAAGAACTGATGCGGCGTTACCAGAGAACATTATTTAACGTTTGTGCGAGATATCTTGGGAACGATCGCGACGCAGACGATGTCTGTCAGGAAGTCATGTTGAAGGTGCTGTATGGCCTGAAGAACTTCGAGGGGAAATCGAAGTTCAAAACGTGGCTCTACAGCATCACGTACAACGAATGTATTACGCAGTATCGGAAGGAACGGCGAAAGCGTCGCTTGATGGACGCATTGAGTCTTGACCCCCTCGAGGAAGCGTCCGAAGAAAAGGCGCCGAAACCCGAGGAGAAGGGCGGGCTTGATCGCTGGCTGGTGTATGTGAACCCGATTGACCGCGAAATTCTGGTGCTTCGATTTGTCGCAGAGCTGGAATTTCAGGAGATCGCAGACATCATGCACATGGGTTTGAGTGCGACAAAAATGCGTTACAAACGTGCTCTAGATAAATTGCGTGAGAAATTTGCAGGCATTGCTGAAACTTAGTTCAGCGCAAATATCTCTTACGTGTAGGCAAGTTCTGATAGACTTGCCGCCGAGTTGTCCCCCGGTTTGCGGGACTGCTTCACAATCACCAGATGGGGATTTAACGGATGAAACTGAAAAACACCTTGGGCTTGGCCATTGGTTCTCTGATTGCCGCCACTTCGTTCGGCGCTCTGGCACAAGGCCAAGGCGCAGTTGAAATCGAAGGCTTCGCAAAGAAAGAACAATTCGACAGCGCTCGTAACTTCAAGAACAACGGCAACCTGTTCGGCGGTTCGATCGGTTACTTCCTGACCGACGACGTTGAACTGCGTCTGGGCTACGACGAAGTGCACAACGTGCGTTCCGACGACGGTCGTAACATCAAGGGCGCTAACACCGCTCTGGACGCTCTGTACCACTTCAACAACCCAGGCGACATGCTGCGTCCATACGTATCGGCTGGTTTCTCCGATCAGAGCATCGGTCAGAACGGTTCCGGCGGTCGTAACCGTTCCACCTTCGCCAACGTTGGCGGCGGTGCCAAGCTGTACTTCACCGAGAACTTCTACGCCCGTGCCGGCGTTGAAGCTCAGTACAACATCGACCAGGGCGACACCGAGTGGGCTCCTAGCGTTGGTATCGGTGTGAACTTCGGTGGTGGCTCCAAGCCTGCTGCTGCTCCAGTTCCAGCACCAGCTGAAGTTTGCTCCGACAGCGACAACGATGGCGTTTGCGACAACGTTGACAAGTGCCCGGACACCCCAGCCAACGTAACTGTTGACGCTGACGGCTGCCCAGCAGTTGCTGAAGTTGTTCGTGTTGAGCTGGACGTTAAGTTCGATTTCGACAAATCTGTTGTTAAAACCAACAGCTACGGCGACATCAAGAACCTGGCTGACTTCATGAAGCAGTACCCATCCACCACCACTACTGTTGAAGGTCACACTGACTCCGTCGGTCCTGACGCTTACAACCAGAAACTGTCCGAGCGTCGTGCAAACGCCGTTAAGCAAGTTCTGACCAACCAGTACGGTGTTGAATCGTCCCGCGTTCAGTCTGTTGGCTACGGCGAATCCCGCCCAGTTGCTGACAACAAAACTGAAGCTGGCCGCGCTGTAAACCGTCGCGTAGAAGCGCAGGTTGAAGCTCAAGCTAAGTAATTAGCTGCCGCTCTGAGAAAAGCCCGGCTTAGGTCGGGCTTTTCTTTGCCTGCGATTTGAGATTGAAGCTTTGAAACCAGGCTGCTCCTACATTGCGGCAATACGCGTCTCGCTGGCTTCCTGCGCATAACCGGCCACGGCGCCGATCACCAGTATCGCAGGGCTCTTCAATTGAAATCTGTAGGCTGCTTCGTTCATTGCCGTGAGATCGCTCCGGCATTCTCGTTGTTCTGGTAACGATGCATTCTCGATCATCGCCACCGGGGTATCCGCCGCCATTCCGCCCGCCAACAACTGATCGCGAATCTCGCCCAGCTTAGCCACGCCCATGTATATCACCAGCGTTGTGCCACTTTGCGCCAGTGCCTGCCAGTTCAACTGGCTGTCGTCCTGAGTATGCGCAGTCACCAGCGTCACCCCGCGCGCTACACCGCGTAACGTCAATGGAATATCGCACTGCGTCGCCCCAGCGAGCCCGGCGGTGATGCCATTGACCAACTCCACCTCAACGCCACGTTCACGCAGCCATTGCGCCTCTTCACCGCCACGGCCGAAGATGCACGGATCGCCGCCCTTGAGCCGCACCACACACTTGCCATGACGGGCATAGCGCAGCATCAACCGATGGATAAATGCCTGCGGCGTGGAACGGCAACCACCGCGCTTACCCACCGCAATAATGCGCGCGCCAGGGCAGTGCTCGAGCACTGCGTCGTTGACCAGATCATCGATCAGCACCACATCGGCCTCGCGCAGGGCGCGCACCGCTTTGAGGGTCAGTAATTCGGGATCACCAGGACCTGCACCCACCAGCCAGACTTTTGCGTTCATGGTGTTTTCCTCATCAGATGACGGCGACTGGCTGCACATCGGCAGCCAGCAAGCGTTTTATTTCCGGGACACAGGAGCCGCATTGCGTGCCGCAGCCCAGATTGTTTTTCAAGCCTTGCAAATCGAGCCCTTGGCGAATACCGGCGCAGACCGCGTTGAGGCTGACGTTCTTGCAGTTGCACAGGGTTTTATCCGCAGCGATCTGCGCCCCGGCACTACCCGGAGGAGCACTCATCGGTGCCAGCAACCAGCGCCGCAGTTGTTCGTCCGCACGGCCCTCCAGCCACAACCCTTGCAGCCAATGCCGGGCGAGGGTTTCGCCGGCCAGGCGAATCGCGGTGATTCGGCCGTTTTCAATGCGTACGCGCTTGCCAATGGCCCGACGTGGATCGTCGTAAGCCAGAACCGGGCCGTCGATCAGTGACAGGCATCGGTCGATTTCATTGAGCAACTGCGCATCCGGCGCCTCGCTGCTGGCTGCGCGTATCAGCAATGCCGGTCGTTCACGTCCGACAAGGCTGAGACTCACGTAGGAAAATGCCTCACAGAGCGGTCGCAGGGCCTCGAAATGCCGTTGAACATCACCCTCAATGAGCGCGAAAAGCTGCCACGGCAGATTGACCGGCTCCAGGCGCACGCCGCTGTGTTTGAGTTCCGGTTGTTTCGACAACGGGTCGAAGGCCGGCAGGGTCAGGCTGTTTACGCCACCCTTGAGAAAGCGGTCGCCCCAGTGCATCGGTAGAAATGCCTGTCCCGGACGCACACTGTCATCGCTGCCAACCGCGACGATCACTGCGCCGCGACGACTTTTGAGGTTGACCAGATCTCCTGGCTGCAAGCGATGCCTGCGCAGTTCGTCCGGGTGCAAGCTCAACACCGCTTCGCTGACATGCCCGAACAATTGCGCCGCCGTGCCGGTGCGGCTCATACCGTGCCATTGATCACGCAGACGTCCAGTGATCAACGTCAGTGGAAAACGTGCGTCGCGCTGTTCTTTGGCGGCGCGATAAGGGTCGGCTATGAATTGCGCGCGTCCGTTGGCGGTTGGGAAAATCCCATCCTCGTACAGGCGTGGCGTTCCTTGCCGCGCTCCGACAGGGAAGGGCCATTGCTGCGGTCCGATCTCGTCGATCAGCGCGTGACTGATCCCGGACATATCCAGATCGCGGCCGCGTGTCAGCCCTTTGAACTCATCGAACAACTGCGCGGGCCGAGTAAACGTAAACAGGCTCGGCTCAGCGGGACGCAGATGTTTCTCCAGGCGCTGTGCGAAATCCACTGTGATCGCCCAGTCCGGCCGCGCTTCGCCCGGTGGGAGGATGGCCTTGCGTACGTGGGAAATGCGTCGTTCGGAGTTGGTCACCGAGCCTTCCTTCTCGCCCCAACTGGCGGCGGGTAGCAGGAGATCGGCAAACGCTGCGGTTTCGGTGGTGCGAAAGGCTTCTTGCAGAACCACAAACGGGCAAGCTTCCAGCGCCGCGCGCACTGAGTTCTGATCCGGCATCGATTGCGCAGGGTTGGTGCAGGCAATCCACAACGCCTTGATCTTGCCGCTGCGCACTTGCTCGAACAGTTCGATGGCGCTGAGACCAGTGTTTTCCGGCAGTTGATCCACACCCCAATAAGCCGCCACTTGTGAGCGATGCTCCGGGTTGGCCGCGTCACGATGACCCGGCAACAGGTTCGACAAGCTGCCGGTTTCGCGTCCGCCCATGGCATTTGGCTGGCCGGTCAGGGAGAAAGGTCCTGCACCCGGACGACCGATTTGTCCGGTGGCCAGGTGCAGATTGATCAGTGCACTGTTTTTCGCGCTGCCAGCCGTGGACTGGTTCAAACCCATGCACCACAGCGACAGAAAACTCGGCGAAGTGCCCACCCATTCGGCGCACTGCTGCAATTGCTCGACGCTGATGCCGCATAACTGCGAAACCATTTGCGGGGTGTAATCGCGCACCAGACTTTTCAGTTCGGCGAGGCCATCGGTGTGCGCTTTGACGAAATCGCGGTCGATCCAGTCTTCCCACAACAACAGATGCAAAATCCCATGAAACAAAGCGACATCGGTACCGGGCAGAATCGCCAGGTGCAAATCGGCAAGGTCGCAGGTGTCGGTGCGCCGTGGATCAATGACGATGACTTTCATCTGCGGGCGGCGAGATTTTGCTTCTTCCAGCCGACGAAAAAGTACCGGATGGGCGTAGGCCATGTTACTGCCGACGATCATCACGCAATCGCTGAGCTCCAGATCCTCATAACTGCACGGCGGGGCGTCGGCGCCGAGGCTGCGCTTGTAGCCGACCACGGCTGAGGACATGCACAGGCGCGAATTGCTGTCGATGTTGTTGGTCCCGACCAGTGCCCGTGCCAGCTTGTTGAAGGCGTAGTAGTCCTCGGTCAGCAACTGTCCGGAGATATAGAACGCCACGCTGTCAGGGCCGTGCTCGGCGATGGTCTCGGCGAACACGTTGGCAGCGTGTTCCAGTGCGGTGTCCCAGTCTGTGCGGCTGCGCGCCAGGCCTTTGCCCAGGCGCAATTCCGGGTACAGCGCGCGAGCGGCAAGGTCGCCGGTCAGATGCAGGGTCGAGCCTTTGCTGCACAGTTTGCCGAAGTTGGCCGGGTGCGCCGGATCGCCGCTGACGCCGAGGATGCGCTCGCCGTCATGCTCGATCAGCACGCCGCAGCCGACCCCGCAATAACAGCAGGTCGAGGCGGTCGTCTGGCGGTTCATCAGATGGCGTCCCGCAGGGCCAGTTGCACACGACCGTTTTCGACCCGCGCCGGGTGATGGTGCGCGCAACCGATGTCCGGCGCCTGCGCTTCGCCGGATTCGAGATCGATCTGCCAGTTGTGCAGCGGGCAGGCCACACGTTTGCCGTAGATCAAGCCTTGCGACAACGGCCCACCCTTGTGCGGGCAGCGGTCGTCGAGGGCGAAAACCTCATCGTCGCTTGTACGAAAAATCGCGATGTCACCTTTCGGCCCGGCAATGATCCGCGAGCCGAGGGCGTTGATCTCTTCGAGAGCACAGATATCCAGCCAGTTCATGCCGGCACCTCCAGGTTTTTCACAGGGATCACATCGAATTCTTTCTTCAGTTGCGGCTGCGCCAGGCGTTCTTTCCACGGGTCTTGTTCGAACGACAGGGAGAATTGCAGGCGTTCGTTCAGCGCTCTGCGGCGCTCCGGGTCTTCCAGCACGGCTTTCTTGATGTGTTCCATGCCGACCCGTTGCAGGTAATGCACGGTGCGTTCGAGGTAGAAGGCTTCTTCGCGATACAGCTGCAGAAAGGCGCCGTTGTATTCGCGCACTTCTTCGGCGGTTTTCAGCTTGACGAAGAATTCGGCGACTTCGGTTTTGATCCCGCCGTTGCCGCCGATGTACATCTCCCAACCGGAGTCGACGCCGATGATTCCTACGTCTTTGATCCCCGCTTCCGAGCAGTTGCGTGGGCATCCGGAGACAGCGAGTTTCACTTTGTGCGGCGACCACATGTTGAACAGGTCGTGCTCGAGTTCGATGCCCAGTTGTGTCGAGTTCTGCGTGCCGAAGCGGCAGAACTCGCTGCCGACGCAGGTTTTCACCGTGCGGATGGATTTGCCGTAAGCGTGGCCGGACGGCATGTCGAGGTCTTTCCAGACGCCGGGCAAGTCCTGCTTCTTGATGCCGAGCAAGTCGATGCGCTGACCGCCGGTGACCTTGACCATCGGCACGTTGTACTTGTCGGCGACGTCGGCAATCCGTCGCAGTTCCGAAGGATTGGTCACGCCGCCCCACATCCGTGGCACCACCGAATACGTGCCGTCCTTCTGGATGTTGGCGTGTGCACGTTCGTTGATCAGGCGTGATTGCGGATCGTCCTTGGCTTCGCCGGGCCAAGTGGAAATCAGGTAATAGTTGAGAGCAGGGCGGCACGTTGCGCAGCCGTTCGGCGTGCGCCAGTTGAGGTAGCTCATGGTGCCGGCGATGGTCAGCAGATGTTGCTCGCGAATGGCTTGGCGGATCTGCCCGTGATTGAGGTCGCTGCAACCGCAGATGGCTTTTTCGCTTTTCGGTTTGACGTCGGCCGCACCGCCGACGGTGTTGATCAGGATCTGTTCGACCAGCCCGGCGCACGAGCCACAGGAGCTGGCAGCCTTGGTGTGTTTCTTCACCTCATCGACGCTGAACAGGCCGTGTTCCTGAATGGCTTTGACGATGGTGCCTTTGCACACGCCGTTGCAGCCGCAGACTTCGGCGGTGTCGGCCATGACCATGGCTTTGTCCTGGCCCTGATGTCCTACGTCGCCGAGGGCGTTTTCGCCGAACATCAAGTGATCGCGGATCTCGCCGATGGCGTGATTCTCACGAATCTGCCGGAAATACCAACCGCCATCTGCCGTATCGCCGTACAGACAGGCGCCGACCAGTACGTCATCCTTGATCACCAGTTTTTTGTACACACCGCCGATCGGGTCGGAGAGGGTGATGGTCTCGGTGCCTTCGCCGCCCATGAAGTCGCCAGCGGAAAACAGGTCGATGCCGGTGACTTTGAGTTTGGTCGAAGTCACCGAACCCTGATAACGGGCGAACCCCAGTTGTGCGAGGTGATTGGCGCAGACTTTGGCCTGTTCGAACAGTGGCGCGACCAGACCGTAGGCAATCCCGCGATGGCTGGCGCACTCGCCGATCGCGTAAATGCGCGGGTCGTAGGTTTGCAGCGTGTCATTGACCAGGATCCCGCGATTGCACGGGATGCCGGCCTTCTCAGCGAGTTCGGTGTTGGGGCGAATGCCGGCAGCCATCACCACCAGATCAGCGGGGATGATGTCGCCGTTCTTGAATTGCACCGAGCCGACCCGGCCATTGCCAGCGTCGTGCAGGGCTTGGGTCTGTTCGCACAGACGGAAGTGCAAACCACGGGATTCGAGGGCGCTTTGCAGCAGTTGACCGCTGGTTTTATCCAGTTGCCGTTCCAACAACCATTCGCCGATATGCACCACGGTGACGTGCATGCCGCGCAGCATCAGGCCGTTGGCCGCTTCGAGACCGAGCAGACCGCCACCGATGACCACCGCGTGTTTGTGGGTTTTGGCGGTGTCGATCATGGCTTGGGTGTCGGCGATGTCGCGATAACCGATCACACCGTGCAGGGTGTTGCCGGGGATCGGCAGAATGAACGGCGTCGAGCCGGTGGCGATCAGCAGGCGGTCGTATTCGGCTTCGGTGCCGTCCTCGGCGATCACCCGGCGTTTGACCCGGTCGATCTCCACCACTTTGCGGTTGAGCAGCAACTTGATGTTGTTTTCCAGGTACCAATCGAGGTCGTTGAGGACGATCTCTTCGAAGGTCTGCTCGCCGGCCAGCACCGGTGACAGCAGAATGCGGTTGTAGTTGGTATGCGGTTCGGCGCCGAAGACGGTGATGTCGTACAGCTCGTTGCTCAGCTTGAGCAATTCTTCGAGGGTGCGGACCCCGGCCATGCCATTGCCGATCATCACCAGTTTGAGTTTTTTCATCAGGTTCTCCGGGGAGCTGCGGCTGGCCTCTTGTGGGCAGTCAGGCCTTGCTCGAGAAATTTTGCGCAAACAAAAAAAGGCGTCCCGCTAGTTGCCTAGCGAGGACGCCTTTGTCCTGGTCCCGTTCTCTCGGGAAGCGCAGCCTTCGTCGTTGAAGGTTGAGCTTTATGTGTGTGTTGGGAGAGGTAATGCAGTGGTTGTGCCAAGTGGGGACGGTGGCGGGTTTATTGGGGGTGACAGATTTTGAGGATGGATTTTTTGCACTGATTCGAAGCGGGTTGCTCGTTCGTGGGGCATTCAGGCAGTTGAATTTGTGGTGACTGGGCGGGCGCCTTCGCGAGCAGGCTCGCTCCCACAGTGGCTCTTTGTCGTTCACAAATTCCTTGTGGGAGCGCGCCTGCTCGCGAATGACGCGACGCGGTGTCAGCCATGAAACAACAAAACCAGCAGCACCATATTCCCCAATAAAGCCACCAACGCTATCGTCCGCCAAACCTTCAACGGCTCACGCTCCAGTAACGGTCTGGGCCGCACACTCAAACTGCGCCGCTCGCCCTGTTCCAACACCAACAGCCATTCCTCAGCCGTTTCAAACCGTTGTTGCGGATCAGCCGCCACCCCACGCTCCAGGCTCTGCGCCAACCATTCCGGCAGATCCGGCCGAAATCGACTGGCACTCACTGCCACAGCAAATCGCGGCCGCTGAAACGCTTCGATCTCGCCATAGGGAAAATGCCCGGTGAGCAAGAAATACAGGGTCACACCGACCGCATACAAATCCTGCTGCACATTCGGCGGATCCCCACGAAACGCTTCCGGGGCGATATAGGTGGGCGTTCCCGGCAACGTCGACGGCGCGTCTTCGGACAAGCCTGGGCAGTATGCCAGGCCAAAATCCAGCAGACGCAATTCGCCGTCGTCGCCCACGTGCAGATTTTCCGGTTTGATGTCCCGATGCAGGATCTGCCGCCGATGCAGCAGACCGACCGCACGCAACAGGCGCTCGGCGATGTCCTGCCACTGTGCCAACGGCAATGGGCCTGACTGTTGAAACAACTGTGCCAGCGTCGCCCCGGAATATTCTCGCATCACGTAGTACAAATGCTGACGCTGATTACACGCATGGACTTCAGGAAAATGCCGGCCGGCCACGCGTTTCAGGAACCATTCCTCGGACAGCAGCGCCTGCCCGGCGTGAGGATCATCGGCGCTGCGCGACGGCAGGGTTTTCAGCAACCACATCTGACCTTGCTCATCGACAATCCGATACAGCAGCGATTGCTGGCTCTGAGCGACAATGTCCAGCACTTGCCAGCCTTCGAACGACTGACCGGGTTTCAACGGTGGCGGCAGTGGCCATTGCTGCAAATGAATCAGTGCATCGCCGATATTTGCCTCACCCAAAGCATCCACCCGCACCAGCAAAGCACTGGCATTGTCCTGGCTCCCCGCAAGATGCGCGGCGTTGACCAGCGTCTGCGCGGCGCTGTGCAGATCCGGCTGATCACGCAGAATCGCCGCAATGGCGGTATCGCCGAGTGTCGACCAGACACCATCGCTGAGCAGCACAAAGCTTTCGCCTTCACGCAGTTCGCCATCGAGAAAATCCAGCACCAGATGCTGATCCAGCCCCAGCGCGCGTTTGAGCACATGCTGCATGCCCGGCTGATCCCAGACATGATCCTCCGAGATCCGCTGCAAACTATCGTAGTGCCAGCGATACACCCGGCAATCTCCGACGTGCGCGAGGGTAAAACGCCGACCGCGCATGACCAAAGCACTGACCGTGGTGAGCAACGGTTGCCCACCACCGTTGGCCTGCAACCAGCGGTTTTGCGCGAGCAGCAGGCGATCCAGTGCCTGCGCCACGCTCCAGGTTTCCGGCGTGGCGTAGTAGTCGAGCGCCAGGGCCTGCAAGGTCGAACGCGCAGCCAGTCCGCCATCGGCACACTGACTGACGCCGTCGGCGATGGCGAACAGAAAACCTTTGCTCGCCGCCAACGCCGGAGCGGGCGTGACCAGGCGCAAAGCGTCCTGATTCTCTGCGCGCGGGCCGGTGGCGCTGGCTTCGGCGAAACTCAGTTGCAGGGCCATCGATGCTTCAGACCCGCGCCGCCGTCACTGCCGCCGAACCCCAGGTGGTTCTCCAGCGACGCTTGACGCCGTGCAGGCCAAACCATGCCAACACGCCGAGACTGGCGAACAACCACAGGGCCAGTTGATAGCTGCCGGTGCTCTGTTTGATCGCGCCCATGCCGGCGGCCAAGGCAAAACCGCCGATGCCGCCGGCCATGCCGATCAGTCCGGTCATCACGCCGATCTCCAGACGAAAACGCTGCGGTACCAGTTGGAAAACGGCGCCGTTGCCGGCGCCCAGACCGAGCATGGTGCAGACGAAAAGTGCCAGCGCCGCATAGGAACTTGGCAGGTTGAAGCCGACAGCAGCGATACAGACAGCAGCGACGGTGTACATCGCCAGCAAGGTGCGGATGCCACCGAAACGGTCAGCCAGGGCGCCACCCAATGGCCGCATCAAACTGCCGCCGAACACGCAGGCTGCGGTGTAGTAGCCAGCGGTCACCGGGCTCAGCCCGTATTGATCGTTGAAGTAGCCGGGCAGGGCGCTGGCCAAGCCGATGAAGCCGCCGAAGGTGACGCTGTAGAAAAACATGAACCACCAGCTGTCGCGGTCGCCCAAGGCTTTGAAGTAGTCGGTCATGGCTTTGGCTTTCGGCCGCTCAGGCGCATTTTTTGCCAGCCAGGCGAACAGCACCAGAGTCAGGATCAGCGGAATCAAAGCGAAACCGAAGACATTGCTCCAGCCGAACGCGGCGGCGAGCACCGGTGCCAGCAGCGCGGCGAACACGGTGCCGGAGTTGCCCGCACCGGCGATACCCATGGCTTTGCCTTGATGCTGTGGTGGATACCATTGCGAGGCCAAGGGCAGGGCGACGGCAAACGACGCGCCGGCCATACCAAGAAACAGGCCGAGTATCAGCGCCTGTTCGTAACTGTGAATGCCGATTTTCCAGGCGCCGAACAATGCGCAGATGACGATGACCTGGCCGATCAGCCCGGCGGTTTTCGGCGACAGTCGATCGGCGAGCATGCCCATCACGAAGCGCAGTACGGCGCCGGCGAGGATCGGTGTGGCGACGACGAGGCCGCGTTGTTGCGTGGTCAGGTGCAGGTCGGCGGCAATCTGCACCGCCAGCGGGCCGAGCAGGTACCAGACCATGAAGCTCAGGTCGAAATAGAGGAAGGCCGCGAACAGGGTCGGGGTGTGGCCGGATTTCCAGAAGCTTGAATTCATCGCGCACCTCAGCTGAAAAGAGTCTCGAAAGGAGTCATGCAACAGCAGGTGGAGCGCCGCCACGGCCGCACCACCGGCCCCGAGCTGTGGGGCCAAAACGCAAAAACGCCGCTACCTGATGCGCCGGTTGGGCGAACGGGTGAGCGACGTCTTTGTCGTGGGTGGGGCAACCGCCGTTGGTTACCTGTGCGTTTTACGTAGCGAGATTTGTGCCAACAGCTGAAAGATCAAAAGCCCCTCACCCTAGCCCTCTCCCAGAGGGAGAGGGGACTGACCGAGGTGTCTTGCGCAAAACATCGACCTGAAACACGGAGTCGAATATGGATTCACCGAAAATCGTTCAGGTCGGCAGTATTACTGCGCCATCCCCCAATCAGTCCCCTCTCCCTCTGGGAGAGGGCTAGGGTGAGGGGCTTTTCAGCGGTGAGAACACCTCAGCCAAGCAACTCACTCATCGCAATAATCTGCTCCGCCACCTGAATCAGCTTCTGCTGCCGACTCATCGCCTGCCGCCGCATCAGGGTGTAAGCCTCTTCCTCATTGCAATCCTTCATCTTCATCAACAAACCCTTGGCCAGCTCAATACGCTTGCGCTCAGCCAATTGCTGATCACGCGCCTGCAACTGCGCACGCAAGGCCTGATCACTCTCGAAACGCGCCATCGCCACATCCAGAATTGGCTGCAGACGCTGGGCGTGAATGCCTTCGACGATGTAAGCACTGACCCCTGACTTGATCGCCTGGCGCATCACCCCCGGATCATGTTCATCGGTAAACATCACGATTGGCCGTGGCTGGTCGCGGCTGACCAGCACCACTTGCTCCATGACATCGCGGCTCGGTGACTCGGTATCGATCAGAATCACGTCCGGGCGCACCGTTTCGACGCGTGCGGGCAGGTCGATGGTCAGGCCGGACTCGTCGATCACCTCGAAACCGGCCTCGGTCAACGCAGCTTTCAGGCGACCGACTTTTTTCGCTGTGTCGTTGATCAACAGAATGCGCAACATGTTCGCGGTCTCCTGTCAGCGGCGGGCGAGAAGGGGGGCGTCGTCGTTCAACGCGTGCAGCTTGAAACTGCGCGCGTAGCCGGCGGGATCGCTGCCGTCCCAGACTTTGCCGTCGAGCAACTGGCTGCTGCGCATGTCTGTGCCCCACGCCGCTACGCCGACTGCCGTCGCAGCATCGCGGTAGATATCCATTTGCTGGACCTGACGGGCGACGGCGAGGTAATCCGGATCCTCACGCAGCAGGCCCCAGCGGCGGAACTGGGTCATGAACCACATACCGTCCGACAGATAGGGCAGATTCACCTCGCCGTTGCCGTGAAAACGCAGCGCGTGTGGATCCTGCCAGCGATTGCCGAGTCCATCGGCATAATCACCGAGAAAACGCGGCTCGATGCACGAAAGCGGCGCGTCCAGATATTCCGGAGCGCTGAGCAATTGCGCGGTGCTACGGCGATTCTCCGGGCTTTCTTCGATGAAGCGGCTGGCCTCAAGAATCGCCATCACTAACGCCCGTGCAGTGTTCGGGTATTGCTCGACAAATTCACGGGTGCAACCAAGGACTTTTTCCGGGTGATCGGGCCAGATGGTCTGGCTGGTGGCCAAGGTGAAACCGAGATCCTGCTGCACCGCACTGGCCGCCCAAGGCTCGCCGACACAAAAACCGTCGATGCGCCCGGCTTGCAGGTGCGCGACCATTTGCGGCGGCGGCACGACGACGCTGTCGACGTCCTGCAATGGATGAATGCCCTGACTCGCCAGCCAGTAATACAGCCACATGGCATGAGTGCCGGTGGGAAAGGTCTGGGCGAAGGTGAGTTTTGCGCGGCTTTGGTGCACGTGGCGGTCCAGCGCTTCAGGACTGGTCACGCCAAGGTTCTGGAGACCGTGGGAGAGGTTGAGGCTCTGACCGTTCTGGTTCAGGCCCATCAGCACGGCCATATCGGTCGGGGCGACGCCGCCGATGCCCAGGTGCACGGCGTAAATCAGGCCATACAGACTGTGCGCGGCATCCAGTTCGCCGCTGACCAGTTTGTCGCGCAGATTCGCCCAGGAGGCCTGGCGCTTCAGGTTCAGCGTTAGGCCGTAAGGCTGGGCAAAGCCCTGTGTGGCAGCAACGACAACCGATGCGCAGTCGCTCAACGCCATGAAACCGAGGTTGATTGCAGTCTTTTCCGGGGCATCGCTGCCATTGACCCAGGCCAGTGGCCCTACCGAAGGTTCATTCATACACCGCCACCTCGAAAAAAAGCGCCGCCGCGGACTTTGCGCAGGCAAAACCCGGGACGACGCCATTGTCCTTGCCCGCGTGCCGTCATTGGCCTTGCGCGCTGATGGCAAGGAGGGTGCAAGGCATATGCCAGTGACAGCGATTTGCGCGTGCGCCTCGCGCCGCAGGTCGATGCCCGGCTATAATCGCCGCCTCTTTTCGCCGCCCGAGTCATCGCCGCCCATGTACACCCTGGCCCGTCAGCTGTTGTTCAAACTTTCCCCGGAAACCTCCCACGATCTGTCGCTGGATCTGATCGGCGCGGGTGGGCGTTTGGGCCTCAACGGCTTGCTGTGCAAGGCGCCGGCGAAGAAACCGGTGACGGTCATGGGCCTCGAATTCCCGAACCCGGTGGGTCTGGCCGCCGGTCTGGACAAGAACGGCGCGGCCATTGATGGCTTCGCGCAACTTGGTTTCGGTTTTGTCGAAATCGGCACCGTGACTCCGCGCCCG
Organism: Pseudomonas sp. MC6; assembly: GCF_054790575.1. Taxonomy (NCBI): domain Bacteria; kingdom Pseudomonadati; phylum Pseudomonadota; class Gammaproteobacteria; order Pseudomonadales; family Pseudomonadaceae; genus Pseudomonas; species Pseudomonas sp. MC6. Next base: position 2,995,420 of record NZ_CP186504.1, on the reverse strand, counting down.
CAGCCGGGCAACCCGAAACCACGGATTTTTCGCTTGCCGGAAGCCGAGGCGATTATCAATCGCATGGGCTTCAACAACCTCGGTGTCGATAACCTGCTGGCGCGGGTGGCAGTGGCGAAATACAAAGGTGTGCTGGGCATCAACATCGGCAAGAACTTCGATACTCCGGTTGAACGTGCGGTCGACGATTACCTGATCTGCCTGGACAAGGTCTACGCCCACGCCAGCTATGTGACGGTCAACGTCAGCTCGCCAAATACCCCGGGCCTGCGCAGCCTGCAGTTCGGTGATTCGCTCAAGCAATTGCTCGCGGATCTGGCCACGCGCCGCGCTGAACTGGCGTTGCGTCATGGCAAACATGTGCCGTTGGCGATCAAGATCGCGCCGGACATGACCGATGAAGAAACCGCGCAGGTGGCTCAAGCGTTGATCGAAACCGGCATGGACGCGGTGATCGCGACCAACACCACCCTCAGCCGGGTTGGTGTTGAAGGCATGGAGCATGGCGACGAGGCGGGCGGTTTGTCGGGCGCGCCGGTGCGGGAGAAGAGTACCAATACGGTGAAGGTGCTGGCCGGTGAGCTGGCTGGGCGTTTGCCGATCATTGCCGCGGGCGGGATTACTGAAGGCAAGCATGCGGCCGAGAAGATCACCGCCGGTGCGAGCCTGGTGCAGATCTACTCCGGCTTCATCTATAAAGGCCCGGCGCTGATTCGCGAATCGGTCGACGCGATCGCCGCCCTACGCTGATCCCCCTAGGCTGACCTGGCCAATGTAGGAGCCTTCGGCAGCTCCTACACGAAATGTGTGTCAGCCAGACAGGCATAAAAAAGGGCTCCTCGAAGGAGCCCCTGGGCCGCAGCCCGCCGTCCGGGAAGGACGTGCATGGTAAGTCGTTACAAATTCAGATTGTCGTGTCGGAATAAATGCCCTGTGTCAGCCGACGGCGTGAAGTTCGTTGAGTCTGTGGATTCCCGCAGTGCCGGTCATACCGTCCCAGTTGTCGCCGCGTCCTTCTCGCCAGCCGTTAATCCAGGCTTGACGTACCGACGGTAGAGTAAATGGGCAAAGCTCACGGGATTTGCCACCAACGCCATATTGATATCCGCGCAAAAATGCTCTTTCCAACGGATCACGCTTAAGTCTTCTCATAGGGTGTTTCCCTCACTTGTTGACTGTTTTGTGTCGCGTTGACCTCAACTGAGGTCTGGCAGAAGAAACCTGCCATGGTGCGGCTCGCTGCCGGCGTGGCGAGCCAAGGTGTTGACGCCGTTGCGACGTCAACCTGTGTTCAGTTCTAACCAATGAGTCACACCGAGGGAATGATCGTTTTGTCATAAGGACGTAACGAAATTAGTGCTACAGCCATAAGTAACGACGGGTTTCATGCACGGTTTTTCAGCAAACCCCGGTATGATCGGCCCCGCGCTGGATGATGGGGTTAATTCTTTAGTGAGAATGACCCACGTTTGCGCTGGGGTATAAAGCGACGAAGGGTCGCTTTAAGACTTTTTGTTGCATCAACTTTTTTATCTGTCCCGGCATCTAAGCTCTTTTAACCCGAGCAGCGGGGATGGAACGGCACACCTTCGTGCCACACGGGCGTTCTTTTAGAAAAGCGCCTGATTGAAAACCGGATCGGCAATGCGTTGCCGATTCACTAGCCAAAGGCTCTGGAAATACCATGTCCGACCGTTTCGAACTCTTCCTCACTTGCCCTAAAGGCCTTGAAGGCCTGCTCATCGAGGAAGCCGTCGGGCTTGGCCTTGAAGAAGCGCGCGAGCACACTTCCGCCGTGCGTGGCATGGCGACCATGGAAACCGCTTATCGCCTGTGCCTCTGGTCGCGTCTGGCCAACCGTGTGTTGCTGGTGCTCAAGCGTTTTCCGATGAAAGACGCTGAAGACCTCTACCACGGCGTGCTCGACATCGAGTGGCAGGATCACATGCTCAGCGACGGTACCTTGGCCGTTGAATTCAGCGGCCACGGCTCAGGCATCGACAACACCCACTTCGGTGCCCTGAAAGTCAAAGACGCCATCGTCGACAAACTGCGCACCCCACAGGGCGACCGTCCGTCGATCGACAAGCTCAACCCGGATCTGCGCATTCACCTGCGTCTGGATCGCGGCGAAGCGATTCTCTCCCTCGACCTCTCCGGCCACAGCCTGCACCAGCGCGGCTATCGCTTGCAGCAAGGTGCGGCACCGCTGAAGGAAAACCTCGCGGCAGCCATCCTGATCCGTTCCGGCTGGCCACGCATTGCTGCCGAAGGCGGCGCACTGGCTGACCCGATGTGCGGTGTTGGTACGTTCCTCGTCGAAGCCGGCATGATTGCCGCCGACATGGCGCCGAACCTGCGTCGTGAGCAGTGGGGTTTCACCGCCTGGCTCGGTCACGTCCCGGCGCTGTGGAAAAAACTCCATGAAGAAGCCGTCGAACGCGCCGCTGCCGGTCTGGCCAAGCCACCGCTGTGGATTCGTGGTTATGAAGCTGACCCTCGTCTGATTCAACCGGGTCGCAACAACGTTGAGCGTGCCGGCCTGAGCGAGTGGATCAAGATCTACCAGGGCGAAGTCGCGACCTTCGAGCCGCGTCCGGATCAGAACCAGAAAGGTCTGGTGATCTGCAACCCACCGTACGGCGAGCGTCTCGGTGACGAAGCCAGCCTGTTGTACCTCTACCAGAACCTCGGTGAGCGCCTGCGTCAGGCCTGCCTGAATTGGGAAGCGGCGGTATTCACCGGCGCGCCGGATCTGGGCAAGCGCATGGGCATTCGCAGCCACAAACAGTATTCGTTCTGGAACGGCGCACTGCCGTGCAAACTGCTGTTGATCAAAGTGCTGCCGGATCAGTTCGTCACCGGCGAGCGTCGTACCCCGGAACAGCGTCAGGCCGAGCGCGAGCAAGCGGCTTACGACCAGACTCCGGACGAGCCGCAAGAGCGCAAATTCAACAAGAACGGCAACCCGATTAAACCGACGCCAGCCCCGGCACCGGTGATCGAGCAACCGCGCTTGAGCGAAGGCGGGCAGATGTTTGCGAACCGCCTGCAAAAGAACCTCAAGGCCATGGGCAAGTGGGTCAAGCGCGAAGGCATCGATTGCTACCGCGTCTACGATGCCGACATGCCTGAGTACGCGATGGCCATCGACCTGTACCACGATTGGGTGCACGTCCAGGAATACGCCGCGCCAAAATCCATCGATCCGGAAAAAGCCTCGGCGCGCATGTTCGACGCCTTGGCCGCCATTCCGCAGGCGCTGAACGTCGACAAGAGCCGCGTGGTGGTCAAACGCCGCGAACGCCAGAGCGGCACCAAGCAGTACGAGCGTCAGGCTGCACAGGGCAAGTTCAATGAAGTCAGCGAGGGCGGCGTGAAGTTGCTGGTCAACCTCACCGACTACCTCGACACGGGTCTGTTCCTCGACCACCGCCCGATGCGCATGCGCATTCAGAAAGAGGCCGCCGGCAAGCGCTTCCTCAATCTGTTCTGCTACACCGCGACCGCCAGCGTACACGCGGCCAAGGGCGGCGCGCGCAGCACCACCAGCGTCGATCTGTCGAAGACTTACCTCGACTGGGCGCGCCGCAACCTGTCGTTGAACGGCTACTCGGACAAGAACCGTCTGGAGCAGGGCGATGTCATGGCGTGGCTGGAAAGCAGCCGTGACGAGTACGACCTGATCTTCATCGATCCGCCGACGTTCTCCAACTCCAAGCGCATGGAAGGCATCTTCGACGTGCAACGTGATCAGGTGCAGTTGATCGACCTGGCCATGGCCCGTCTGGCAACCGGCGGTGTGCTGTATTTCTCCAACAACTTCCGCAAGTTCCAGTTGGAAGAAAACCTCGCCGAGCGTTACGCGGTCGAGGAAATCAGTGCGCAGACCATCGATCCGGATTTCGCCCGCAACACCAAGATCCACCGCGCCTGGAAAATCACGGCTCGTTGACGCTTTGCCGGGTTGGATCCACAGAGCCTTGATTTTTAAAGGCTCCGTGGATCTGCCCGCGCTAGCTAAATTAGTGGCTAATAGCTATAACTCACACACGGTCAATGGGGTTTTCCCGTAAATGCTGGCGTAGTGAGTTGTCTTTATGTCGTTGCACCCCGTGCGCCCAAAGATTCTGGGTTTCATCAGCGAAGACGTCTCGGCCTGGCTGGTCGCGCTGCTGGTATTGCTCGCCGGCGGGATTCTCACGGGGCTGCTCGCCTGGGCCACCCTCAATCAGTTTCAGCAACAAACCCGTCAGCGTTTTCAACTTCTGGCCAACGAACGTTACAGTCGCATCGAAGAACGCTTTCAGGATCAGGAGCAACGCCTCGACGGCCTGCGCCGCTTCTTCGCCAACTCTGAATCGGTGTCCCGCGCCGAATTCGACGGTTACACCCAACCCTTATTAATGCGTACCCAGGCCTATTCGTTTGCCCTCAAGGTCAGCGGTGCCGAGCGCGCTGCGTTCGAGCAACGGGTGCGTGACGAAGGCCTGAGTAACTTCACCCTGCGTGAACTGAATGCACAGGGCGAGCTGCAACTGGCTGGCGTGCGCGATGCCTATGTGCCGGTGCTCTATAGCCAGACGCAAAGTCGGCTCGGCTCACCGTTGGGTTATGACCTGCTCGCGCAACCTTTACGCCGCGACACGTTGCAACGCGCCGACAGGCTCGGCGGTCTGGCAGTATCGCAACCGATGCATCTGGTCAGCATCGAGCCGTCCTATGCGCGCGGTGTGCTGCTCGTCGCGCCTGTAAGCCGCAGTGGCGAGCGCCAATCGTTCGGCTACGTGATGGCGGTGATCAGCATGCGTCAGTTGCTGGCCGACGGTTTGCCGGATGCCTTCCATGACTATCTGTCGGTGCGCATTCTCGACATGTCGACCAATGATCAGCACGAGGTGTTGTTCGAGTCGACCAATGAACCGGCGCCGAGCGACCTGACTGCCACGCGCTTGGTGCGCATGGCCGATCATGATTATCAGGTCGATATTCTGCCGAGCGACGCGTTCGTTCAGGCCAACCATTCGTCGGTCGGCAGTGTGATCATTCTGGGCAGCTTGCTCAGTCTGCTGCTCAGCGCCTTGCTCTATGTGTTGGTCAGTCAGCGCCAGCGCGCCTTGCGCATGGTCGAATTGCGCACACAGGAACTGCATGCCAGCGAACAGGAGCTGCGCGGCACCCACGGTCAGTTGCGCGGCGTGCTGAATGCGGCGACGCAGGTGGCGATCATCGCTACCGACCTGCGCGGTGTGATCAATACCTTCAACCCAGGCGCCGAACAAATGCTCGGCTACAGCAGCGCCGAGGTGGTCGGTCACATGACCCTGGAAAACCTGCACCTGCCCCGTGAGCTGACGGCCCGTGCTGCCGAATTGAGTGCGCGCTACGGTAAAAGCATCCCGACCTGCCACGCGATGCTGGTCGAGGGCGGCGAAGTCGGCGGCCACGAGGCCCGCGAGTGGACGCTGGTGCGCAGCGATGGCAGCCATATTCCGGTGAACATGCTGGCCACCCCGGTGCTCGATGAGCAGGGTTTATGGGTCGGGCATCTGGCGATCTGCATCGACATCACCGAGCGCAAGCGCGTGCACGAAGTGCTGGCCGCGCGCGACGTGCTGCTAAAGAAACTCAGCGCGCACGTACCCGGCGGCATCTATCAGTTCAAGATGGAATTCGACGGACGCTTCAGTGTGATCTACGCCAGCGACGGCATCCGCGAGATCTACGAGCTGGAGCCGGACGTGCTGCTGTTCAACGCCGAAGCGATCTTCACGCGCATTCATCCACAGGACGTTACTCGTGTGCGCTCTTCCATTCGCGCCTCGGCCGACAGCCTCAGCCCGTGGCGCGAGGAATACCGCGTGCAACTGCCCGAACGTGGCCTGCGCTGGGTGCGCGGCGAGGCGACGCCGGAGGAACTGCCGGGCGGCGGCGTGCTGTGGCACGGCTATATCTCGGATATTTCCGACCTGAAACGCGTGGAAGAAGAACTGCGTGCGCTGTCGGTGACCGATTCGCTGACCGGCATCCACAACCGCCGCTATTTTCAGGAACGCCTGACCACGGAAATGGCCCGGGTCGAGCGCGGCGGCGGCGAGCTGTCGGTGATCATGCTCGACATCGACCATTTCAAACGCATCAACGATCAGTACGGCCATGCCGTGGGCGACCGCGTGCTGCAAGCGGTGTGCGAGCGGATCGGCCATCGATTGCGGCGCACCGATGTGTTCTGTCGCTTGGGCGGCGAGGAATTCATGGTGCTGTGCCCGGACATCGACGGCGAACACGCGTACATGTTGGCGGTTGAGTTGTGGCAGGGTTTGCGCAGTGCGCCGGTGGATGTGGTCGGCGTGGTCACGGCGAGTTTCGGGATCGCCAGTTGGCGACCGGAGGAGGGCGCGGATGCACTGTTGCTCAGGGCGGATTCGGGTGTGTATATGGCGAAGCAGCGCGGGCGTGATCGCGTCGAGCAGATGAGTTAGCCGCGACGCTAAACCCTTGTAGGAGTGAGCCTGCTCGCGATCGCGATATGTCAGTCACTTTGATATGCCTGAACTGACGCTATCGCGAGCAGGCTCACTCCTACAGGGGGCCGCGGTGATCAGAGGACCGAAGCGGTCTGCGCCAGTTTCGGCTGTTTGTACAGATCGAGCAGCACCTGATCCAGAACCGACGATGCCCCAAACGGTGCCTTGTCGTTGAGGATCGCCACCACCGCCCAAGTGTTGCCATTCACATCACGGCTGAAACCGGCAATCGCTCGCACAGTGTTCAAAGTACCTGTCTTGACGTGCGCTTCACCGCGCATTGCCGTGGTCTTCAGACGCTTGCGCATGGTGCCGTCGGTACCAGCGATCGGCAGCGAGCTGATGTACTCGGCGGCATACGGGCTGTGCCAGGCGGCTTGCAGCATGCTTGCCATTTCACGGGCGCTGACCCGTTCAGCACGGGACAGGCCGGAGCCGTTCTCCATCACCAGGTGCGGCGCAGTAATGCCTTTCTTCGCCATCCACTGGCGCACCACACGTTGTGCGGCTTTCGCGTCATCACCGTCGGCGTCGTTGCGGAATTTCTGCCCAAGACTCAGAAACAATTGCTGAGCCATGGTGTTGTTACTGTATTTGTTGATGTCGCGGATGATCTCCGCCAGATCCGGCGAGTAAGCACGGGCCAGCAGCTTGGCGTTGCCCGGCGTCGAGGCCAGACGATCCTTGCCCTGAATGCTGCCACCCAGTTCTTTCCAGATCGCCCGCACGGCGCCGGCGGTGTAGGTCGCGTGGTCGAGCAGCGACAGGTAAGTCTGCGAGCTGCAACCTTCGCCCAACTGGCCGGCCACGGTCACGGTCACGCTGCCATCAGCTTCTGGCACCGGGTTGTAGCGCACGCCGCCGGTGCATTGTTTGGAGGGCAGGGCTTTAACGGTGTTGGCGATGTGGATGCTGGCAATCGGCGGTTCAACCGAGATCAGTACCCGGCCATTGTCGTTGCGGGCAACAAAGCGCAGGGCTTTGAGGTTGACCAGCAGCGAATCCGGTTTGACCAGGAACGGTTTGTTCTCGTCATTGCCGTCATCGTTGAATTCCGGCAGCACCGGCTGCACGAAGAAGTTGCGGTCGAGGATCAGGTCGCCGGTGATCTGGGTCACGCCGTTGGCGCGCAGGTCGCGCATCAGCAGCCAGAGTTTTTCCATGTTCAGCTTCGGATCGCCGCCACCCTTGAGGTAGAGGTTGCCGTTGAGGATGCCGCCATTGAGGTCGCCGTCGGTGTAGAACTCGGTCTTCCATTGATGATTGGGGCCGAGCATTTCCAGCGCCGCGTAGGTAGTCACCAGTTTCATGGTCGAGGCCGGGTTGACCGAAACGTCGGCATTGAACACGGTCGGCGTGCCCGGGCCGTCGAGCGGCACCATCACCAGCGACAGGGCGCTGGGCTGCAATTTGCTCGCCTTGAGGGCTTTTTCAACGTTGGGGGTCAGGGAAGTATTGATGGTGGCAGCAGAAACAGGCAGGGCCAGAGGCAGAAGAAGGCCAGCGAGCAATAGAGGACGCAACGATTTGATCATATGAAATAAAACCCTACAGTCGAGGGGAAAATAACGAGGACATGGATGAAAAAGCCCTCAGCGGTCATGAAAGTGTCGGCATTATGCCCCAAGGTGTTACAGCTTGTGCCTTGTCGGGGCCGGCCAATACGTTATTTTTTTACAGGCGGTCGGCTTCAGGGGCCAGAGAGTCGGGCAATCGACGGCTTAAACTGGTAAAGTGCCGGCCGTTAATACTTATGAGGATTGTTCCAATGGCGACTAACCGTTCCCAGCGTCTGCGCAAAAAACTGTGCGTTGATGAATTTCAAGAGCTGGGTTTCGAACTGAACCTGGACTTCAAAGAAGACTTGTCCGAAGAAGCCATTGACGCTTTCCTCGAAGCCTTCATCAAAGAAGCCATGGAAGCCAATGGTCTGGGTTATGTTGGCGGCGACGACTTCGGTCTGGTTTGCCTGCAGAAGCGTGGCTCGGTCAACGAAGAGCAGCGCGCTGCCGTTGAAGCCTGGCTGAAAACCCGCTCCGAGCTGACCAAGTATGACGTCAGCCCGTTGCTGGACGTTTGGTATCCGGAAAAGCCGATCAACGCGGCTAAGTGATACTGAAAAAAACGGCGACCTGAGGGTCGCCGTTTTTTTTCGTCTGGGGTTTGGGGGGGCGGTTTGGGATTTGTGGTGAGTCTACCCCTCACCCCAGCCCTCTCCCCCTGGAGAGGGAGCCGACTTGTGGGCTGTTCAAAATTTGAGTTCGACTCGGTATCCCGCGTCGCTATAACTCCCGCATACAACGCGGTCAGTCCCCTCTCCCTCCGGGAGAGGGCTAGGGTGAGGGGCTTTTGACCTTAAGCTTTGCGCCAATTGAGGATCAGCAAGGTCAGCACCCCCGCAACAATCCCCCAAAACGCCGAACCAATGGAAAACAGCGTCAACCCCGAGGCCGTGACCATAAAGGTGATCAACGCCGCTTCCCGTTCCTTCACCTCGGTCATGGCAATGCTTAAACCATTGATGATCGAACCGAACAACGCCAGCGCCGCAATCGACAGCACCAGTTCCTTCGGCAGCGCGGCAAACAATGCCGCCAATGTCGCGCCGAACACCCCGGCAATCCCGTAGAAAATCCCGCACCAGACCGCCGCGGTGTAGCGCTTGTTGCGATCTTCATGGGCGTGCGGCCCGGTGCAGATCGCTGCGCTGATGGCCGCCAGGTTGATGCCGTGGGAGCCGAACGGCGCCAGCAGCAGCGAGGCGATACCGGTGGTGGTGATCAGCGGCGAGGCCGGTACGTTGTAGCCATCGGCGCGCAGGACAGCGATGCCGGGCATGTTCTGCGAGGTCATCGCGACCACGAACAATGGAATGCCGATGCTGATGGTCGCCGCCAGCGAGAAGTGCGGCGTCGTCCATACCGGCGTCGCCACTTCCAGATGAAAACCGCTGAAATCCAGCAAGCCCATGAAGCCCGACAGCGCGGTGCCGATCAGCAGCGCGGCGAGCACGGCGTAGCGCGGTGACAGACGCTTGACCAGCAGATAGGTAAAAAACATCCCCAGTACCAGCCCGGTACGATGCTGCGCGGCGACGAAGATTTCGCTGCCGATCTTGAACAGAATCCCTGCCAGCAATGCCGCCGCCAAAGAGGCCGGAATCTTTTTTACCAGCCGCTCGAAGCTGCCGGTCAGCCCGCAGATCGTCACCAGCACCGCGCAAGTGATGTAGGCGCCGATGGCCTCGCCATAGCTGACACCGCCAAGACTGGTGATCAGCAGGGCCGCGCCGGGCGTCGACCAGGCGATGGTGATCGGCGTGCGATAGCGCAGCGACAGACCGATCGAACACACTGCCATGCCAATGGAAATCGCCCAGATCCACGAAGAAATCTGGCCGCTGGTCAGGCCCGCCGCTTGCCCGGCCTGGAACATCAGCACCAGTGAGCTGGTGTAGCCGGTCATCATCGCAATGAAACCGGCGACGATCGCCGAGGGCGAGGTGTCGGCCAGAGGGCGCAGTCGAGTGTGGGTGGCGTCGTTCATGACAACGGTGTTCCTTATACAGATAAAGATGTCCCCTTTGACGCGATCCCTTGTAGGAGTGAGCCTGCTCGCGATGGCGGTGTGTCAGTCGAATTATTATTGAATGACACACCGCCATCGCGAGCAGGCTCACTCCTACAGGGAAATGTGCACTGAAGGCGGATTCTGTGATCAAGCCTAAACTCAATCGTAACGGATCGTTGCAATACAGCCGAAGTCACAAACAGCCGTACAGTCGTGTTGCCACCTTCCATTGTGTACAATCGCGCTGTTTTTTACGCGATACTTGCCAGCGACCTACTGTGCCGTATTACAGTCACGGTCTATTCGCCGCAGTTCTCCCGACTCGAGTGCCCATGAACGAACAGTTGCAACCCCTCAAGAAACAACCGCGAGCAGGCAAAGCCGGCCGCAGCGGAACCCAGGACGATATTGTCTACGCGCATATCTTCGAGGCCATCCTCGAACAGCGTCTGGCGCCCGGCACAAAATTGAGCGAAGAAGCGCTGGGGGAAATCTTCGGGGTCAGCCGCACCATCATTCGCCGCGCGCTCTCGCGTCTGGCCCATGAAGGTGTGGTGCTGTTGCGGCCGAACCGTGGCGCCGTGGTTGCCAGCCCGAGTGTGGAAGAGGCGCGACAGGTGTTCCTCGCCCGCCGTCTGGTGGAGCGTGCGATCACTGAGCTGGCGGTGCAACACGCCACCGCCGAGCAGATCGCCGAGCTGCGGCAGATGGTCAACGACGAGCGCGACAGCTTCTCCCGTGGCGATCGTGGTGCCGGTATTCGTCTGTCGGGCGAATTCCACCTGAAACTCGCGGAAGCGGCGATGAACGCACCGTTGATCAGCTTCCAGCGCAGTCTGGTTTCACAGACGTCGCTGATCATTGCCCAGTACGAAAGCGGCAACCGCTCGCACTGCTCGTATGACGAACACACCCAGTTGATCGACGCGATCGAGAAGCGCGACGGTGAGTTGGCGGTGAATCTGATGATGCATCACATGGATCACATCGACAGCAAGCTCAACCTCGATGAGGAGGGTGCGTCGGATGACTTGCATGCGGTGTTCTCGCATTTGTTGCAGACCAAGAAACCGGGGCGCCCAGCGGCCAAGCTCTGAGCCTGCTCGCGAAGGCGATCTGACAGGCAATAAAAATCCCCCGGGGTGAACACCACCGGGGGATTTTTTATGCCTTGGAAAAAGCTTAGCGCTGATGCACTAGCGCACCCGCCGCATACGTCTGCTGCACCGTGCGGTCATCACCCAGCGTCATCAGCACAAACAACGTTTCGGCAATGTTGTTGGCCTGCTTCAAGCGGTAGCTCAGCAGCGGCGTAGCGTGGTAATCCAGCACCAGGAAGTCGGCGTCGGAACCCGGTTGCAGATTGCCGATCTTGTCTTCCAGGCGCAGCGCCCGCGCACCGCCCAGTGTCGCCAGATACAGCGACTTGAACGGGCTCAGTCGCGCACCTTGCAGCTGCATCACTTTGTACGCTTCGTTCAGTGTCTGTAGCAGCGAGAAACTGGTGCCGCCACCGACGTCAGTGCCCAGGCCGACATTGAGCTTGTGCTTCTCGGCCATCGGCAAGTTGAATAGGCCACTGCCGAGGAAGAAGTTCGAGGTCGGGCAGAACGAGATCGCCGAGCCGGTTTCTGCCAGTCGCGCGCATTCGTCGTCGCACAAGTGCACACCGTGGGCGAACACCGAGCGCTCGCCGAGCAATTTATAGTGATCGTAAACATCGAGGTAGCCCTTGCGCTCCGGGAACAGCTCCTTGACCCACTCGATTTCCTTGAGGTTCTCGCTGATGTGGGTCTGCATGTACAGATCCGGGTATTCGGTCAGCAGTTGCCCGGCGAGGGTCAGTTGTTCCGGGGTGCTGGTCGGCGCGAAGCGCGGGGTCACTGCGTAGTGCAAACGGCCCTTGCCGTGCCAGCGCTCGATTAGCGCTTTGCTCTCGACGTAGCTCGATTCGGCGGTGTCAGTCAGATAGTCCGGCGCGTTGCGGTCCATCATCACCTTGCCGGCGATCATCCGCAGGTCAAGCTTCTCGGCCGCTTCGAACAACGAGTTCACCGACTGTGGGTGCACGCTGCCAAATACCAGTGCGGTGGTGGTGCCGTTGCGCAGCAGCTCCTTGACGAAAATGTCAGCGACTTCGTCGGCGTGGGCCTTGTCGCCGAACTGGCTTTCGCACGGGAAGGTGTAGGTGTTCAGCCAGTCGAGCAATTGCTCGCCGTAGGCACCGACCATGCCGGTTTGCGGAAAGTGAATGTGGGTGTCGATGAAGCCCGGAGTAATCAGCGCGTCTTGGTAGTGCTCGATTTCGATGTCTGCCGGCAGCGTCGGCAGCAAATCACTGGCGTGGCCAAGGGCGCTGATCTTGCCGCCATCGACCACCAGCAGGCCATCCTCGAAATATTCGTAGGAGGCTTCGATCCCGACTTCGGCAGGGTCGGCGATGCTGTGCAGGATGGCGGCGCGGTAGGCTTTGCGAGTCAGAGGCATGAGGGTTCTCTAATCAGTTTGAGGCTTTGAGTTTGGTGGCTTGACTGCGCCGCGACACCGGCAGCAGTTTGGCAATCGGTTCGGCGCTGGCAGTCTGCTGGCCGAAGTTGGCGTTGTAGGTGGCGATGATTTCGCCGGCGATGGAGATGGCGATTTCCACAGGCAGTTTGCCTTTGACCTCGCCGATGCCCATCGGGCAGCGCATGCGTTGCACGACGCCGCTGTCGAAACCGCGATCACGCAAACGATGTTCGAACTTCGCGCGTTTGGTCTTCGAACCGATCAGGCCGAAGTAGGCGAAGTCGTTTCGCTTGAGAATCGCGGCAGTGAGTTCAAGGTCGAGCTGATGGTTGTGGGTCATGACGATGCAATAACTGCCGGCGGGCAGCTCATCGATTTCATCCGCAGGCTCTTCGGAAACGATTTTACGCACGCCGTGGGGGATGTGTTCGGGGAATTCGGCCTCGCGCGAATCGATCCAGCGCACCCGGCAGGGCAGGCTGGCGAGCAACGGCACCAAGGCGCGGCCAACGTGGCCGGCACCGAACACAGCGATTTGCGCCTGCACCTGGCCCATCGGTTCGAACAGCAACACGGTGGCGCCGCCGCAGCACTGGCCCAGGCTGGCGCCGAGGCTGAAACGCTCCAGATGGGTGTCCTGCTTGCCGCTGGCGAGCATCTCGCGGGCGATCTGCATGGCTTTGTATTCCAGATGCCCGCCACCGATGGTGTCGAAACTCTGATTAGCGCTGATGACCATTTTCGAGCCGGCGTTGCGTGGCGTCGAGCCGAGTTCTTCGATGATCGTCACCAGCACACAGGGCTCGCCCTGGTTCTGCAGGTCGGCGAGGGCGTCGATCCAGTTGTACATAGTTCACCCCTACAACATCGTTGTCTGTTCGGGCCTCTTCGCGAGCGAGCTCGCTGCCACATTTGGAATGCATTCCCCTGTGGGAGCGAGCCTGCTCGCGAATGGCCGCGCCTCGGTCTTTAGAGCGGAGCCAACTCGGTTTCAGCTTCAACGGCTTTCACCGCTTTCAACTGACGCATCTGCTCGCAACCCCACAACACTCGCTCCGGCGTAGCCGGCGCATCGATCTGCGGCTGATGCTTGTAATCACCGAGACTCGCCACCGCATCCTTGATCGCACACCACGAGGCAATCCCGAGCATGAACGGCGGTTCACCGACAGCCTTGGAATGGAACACCGTGTCTTCCGGGTTCTTGCGGTTTTCCACCAGCTTCACCCGCAGGTCGAGCGGCATGTCCGCCACCGCCGGAATCTTGTAGCTGGCCGGGCCGTTGGTCATCAGCTTGCCTTTGTTGTTCCAGACCAGCTCTTCCATGGTCAGCCAGCCCATGCCCTGAATGAAGCCACCTTCGACCTGACCGATGTCGATGGACGGGTTCAGCGAGGCGCCGACGTCGTGAAGGATGTCGGTACGCAGCATTTTGTATTCGCCGGTCAGGGTGTCGACGATCACTTCGCAGCACGCCGCGCCGAAGGCGAAGTAGTAGAACGGACGGCCACGCGCCTGGCTGCGGTCGTAGTAGATCTTCGGCGTCTTGTAGAACCCGGTGCTCGATAGCGACACCTGATTGAAATACGCCTGCTGAATCAGCGCTTCAAAGGTCAGGATATGGTCACGAACACGCACGTGGCCGTTGTGGAATTCAACGTCTTCTTCAGTGACTTTGAAGTGACGTGCAGCGAATTCGATCAGGCGTTTCTTGATGATTTCCGCCGCGTTCTGCGCCGCTTTACCGTTCAGGTCAGCGCCGCTGGACGCCGCTGTCGGCGAGGTGTTCGGCACCTTGTCGGTGTTGGTCGCGGTGATCTGCACGCGATCGATTTCAACCTGGAACACTTCGGCCACGACCTGCGCGACTTTGGTGTTCAGGCCCTGACCCATTTCGGTGCCGCCATGGTTCAGGTGGATGCTGCCGTCGGTGTAGATGTGAATCAGCGCACCGGCCTGGTTCAAGAAACTCGCGGTGAAGGAAATACCAAATTTAACCGGGGTCAGCGCCAGGCCTTTTTTCAGGATCGGGCTGTTGGCGTTGTAGCGACGGATCGCTTCGCGACGCTCGTGATACTGGCTGCTTTCTTCCAGTTCGGCGGTCATTTCCTCGAGCATGTTGTGCTCGACGGTCTGATAGTAATGGGTGACGTTGCGTTCGGTCTTGCCATAGTAGTTGGCCTTGCGTACCGCGAGCGGATCAAGCTGCAGGTGACGGGCAATCGCGTCCATCACTTCTTCGATCGCGACCATGCCTTGTGGGCCACCGAAACCACGGTAAGCAGTGTTCGACGCGGTGTTGGTCTTGCAGCGGTGACCGTTAATGGTCGCATCGCCGAGGTAGTACGAGTTGTCGGAGTGGAACATCGCCCGGTCAACGATCGAGGCGGACAAGTCCGGCGAGCAGCCGCAGTTGCCGGCCAGATCCATGTTGATCCCGTGCAGGCGTCCGGTGCTGTCGAAGCCGACGTCGTATTCGACGTAGAACGGGTGACGCTTGCCGGTCATCAGCATGTCTTCAACACGCGGCAGACGCATCTTGGTCGGCTGGCCGGTGAGGTGCGCGACCACGGCACACAGGCACGCCGGACTCGCAGCTTGAGTTTCCTTGCCGCCGAAACCACCGCCCATGCGGCGCATGTCGACGACGATTTTGTTCATCGACACGTCGAGTACTTCGGCGACCAGTTTCTGCACTTCGGTCGGGTTCTGCGTCGAGCAGTAGACGATCATGCCGCCGTCTTCGGTGGGCATTACCGAGGAGATTTGCGTCTCCAGGTAAAAGTGTTCCTGACCGCCGATGTGCAGCGTGCCTTGAATGCGGTGTTCAGCAGTGGCCAGCGCAGAGGCGGAATCGCCGCGCTGGTGGGTGTGGCTGTCGAGCACGAAGTGGCGTTTGCGCAGGGCCTCAACCACGTCGAGCACAGGTTCGAGGTCTTCGTATTCGATGATCGCCGCCATCGCGGCTTTGCGCGCGGTTTCCAGATCCTTCGCGGCGACGGCAAGCACCGGTTGACCGACGAACTGCACGTCATCGATGGCCAGCAGCGGATCGCCCGGCATCAACGGGCCGATGTCTTTCAGGCCTGGCACGTCTTCGTGGGTGATGGCGATGCGCACGCCCTCGAAGGCGTAGCACGGCGAGGTATCGATGCTGATGATTTTCGCGTGGGCGCGGTCCGACATGCGTGCATACAGGTGCAGTTGGTTCGGAAACTCCAGGCGGTCATCGATGTACTGCGCTTCACCGGACACGTGCTTGGCGGCGCTGTCGTGCTTGACGCTGCGGCCGACACCGGAGGTCAAATCCTTGGCGAACAGTTCAGCCAGTTCAGCTTGAGTTTTCTCTACGCCGTGATGGTTAGACATAAGCGGTCACCCGAGTCTCGATGTGCGGTGTTTGCAGTTCGATGAAGTATTTGCGCAGCAGGTTCTGCGCGCTGAGCAGGCGATATTCCTTGCTGGCGCGGAAGTCCGAGAGCGGGGTGAAATCTTCCGCCAGGGCAGCGCAGGCGCGTTCGACCACGGCGTTGTTGAACGGCGCACCGATCAGCGCGGCTTCACAGTGGGCAGCGCGTTTCGGGATCGCAGCCATACCGCCGAAGGCCATGCGCGCATCGGTGATCACGCCGTTTTCGACGCGCAGGTTGAAGGCGGCGCAGACGGCGGAGATGTCGTCGTCCAGACGCTTGGAGACTTTGTAGGCACGGAACAACTGCTCGGCGCTGGCGCGCGGGACGATGATCTTCTCGATGAACTCACTTTCCTGACGGGCAGTGACTTTGTAATCGATGAAGTAATCGTCAAGGTTCAGGGTGCGGCGGGTTTCGCCCTTGCACAGCACAACCTGCGCGCCGAGGGCGATCAGCAGCGGTGGCGAGTCACCGATCGGCGAGGCGTTGCCGATGTTGCCGCCGAGGGTGCCCTGGTTGCGGATCTGCAGCGAGGCGAAGCGGTGCAGCAACTCGCCGAAGTCCGGGTACTCGGCGTTCAACGCTTCGTAGCAATCGGAGAGGGCGGTGGCGGCGCCGATTTCAATGCGGTCTTCGAAGGTGTCGATGCGCTTCATTTCCGCGACGTTGCCGACGTAGATCATCACCGGCAGGGTGCGGTGAAACTGGGTGACTTCCAGTGCCAGATCGGTACCGCCGGCGAGCAGACGCGCTTGTGGATAAGCATCGTAGAGGTCGGCCAGATCGGCGACGGTCAGCGGCACCAGGCAGCGTTTGTCGCCGCTGTTGAGTTCACCGATATCGGTCGGGGCAATGGCTTTGAGGCGCGAGATGGTCTCCGCTTCGCGGGCATCGAACTGATCCGTTTGCTTGCCGCAGCACGATTGCTCGGCAGCCGCCAGAATAGGGCGGTAACCGGTGCAGCGGCAGAGGTTGCCGGCCAGCGCTTCGTGGGCCTTGGCGTGATCCGGTGCATCGCTGTTCTTTTGCAGGGCGAACAGCGACATGACGAAACCGGGGGTGCAGAAACCGCACTGCGAGCCGTGGCACTCGACCATGGCTTTCTGCACGCTGTGCAGTTCGCCTTTGTGCTTGAGGTCTTCGACGCTGATCAGTTGTTTGCCGTGCAGCGACGAAACAAAGGTCAGGCACGAATTGAGGCTGCGATAGCGAATGTGTTCGCGGCCAGCGTCATCCGTTTGCAACTCGCCGACCACCACGGTGCAGGCGCCGCAGTCACCGCTGGCGCAACCTTCTTTGGTGCCGGATTTACCGACGTGTTCACGCAGGTAATTGAGCACAGTCAGATTCGGGTCCAGGGCGTGCTCGCTACGGAGTTCCTGGTTAAGTAAAAACTGGATCACGGAAGGCCTCGCAGACTCATTATTGTTGTTAACCGACTTGAGCCGAATTTAGCAGGTCTGACTTTTCGGTCAATGGTTTTCTGACTTAAAGGTCAGGAAAGTGTATTTCGTCGATCAACAACGTGTCTATTCAGTATTGACCCACATCGGATCTCCTGCTTTTTTGCGGGAATCGTGCCAAAAACCGCTGAGTGGGCACTCCGCCATGACCGTGCATTTGCGCTACACTGCGCCGCTTGTGCAGATCGATAGAGTTTGAAGGACAACCATGACGTTCAAGGCGCCGGACAGCCTCGCCGAGCAAATCGCTCACCACCTCGCCGAACGCATCATTCGTGGCGAAATGAAGCCGGGAGAGCGCATCCAGGAACAGAAGGTCACGCTGGCACTGAATGTCAGCCGCGGTTCGGTCCGCGAAGCCTTGCTGATCCTCGAACGCCGTCACCTGATCGCGATCCTGCCGCGCCGTGGCGCGCACGTTACCGAGCTGACGCCGCACAAGGTGCAGAGCCTGTGCACGCTGATGAGCGAGCTGTACATCCTGCTTGGCAACTCGGTGGCCAATGGCTGGCAAGTGCAGTCGGACATGGCGCCGTTCGTGCAGATCCAGCAGCGCTTGACCGCCAGCTACGAGCGTCAGGACATCCGCAGCTTTGTCGACGACAGCTTCGCGGTGATGCGCGCCGCTTATCCGTTCGCCAACAATCCTTACCTGCAAGAAACCGTCGAGAACCTGCAGCCGGCGATGAGTCGTGCCTACTTTCTCGCCCTCGAACAGCGCAAGGCCTCAATGAGCGAGTTCCTCGAACTGTTCGAACGCTTGCTGGCCGCTGTGCTCGCCCGTGATTTGCCGCAGATCCGCATCGTGCTGACGGCTTACGCCCAGCGCAGCTGCGATCTGGTGGTTTCTGCCCTGACGGTTGCCTAAGCGTGCGGCTCAAGTGCATCAAACTGGCGGGATTCAAATCCTTCGTCGACCCGACCACGGTGAACTTCCCCAGTAACATGGCGGCGGTCGTCGGGCCGAACGGTTGCGGCAAGTCGAACATCATCGACGCCGTACGCTGGGTGATGGGCGAGAGTTCGGCGAAGAACCTCCGTGGCGAGTCGATGACCGACGTCATCTTCAACGGTTCGACCAGTCGCAAACCGGTGAGTCAGGCGAGTATCGAGCTGGTCTTCGACAACTCCGACGGCACGCTGCTGGGCGAATACGCGGCCTACGCCGAGATCTCGATTCGCCGCAAAGTCACCCGCGACAGCCAGACCACTTATTACCTCAACGGCACCAAATGCCGGCGCCGCGACATCACCGATATCTTCCTTGGCACCGGTCTTGGCCCACGCAGCTATTCGATCATCGAGCAGGGGATGATCTCCAAGCTGATCGAATCCAAGCCCGAAGACCTGCGTAATTTCATCGAAGAAGCGGCCGGCATCTCCAAGTACAAGGAGCGCCGCCGCGAGACCGAAAACCGTATCCGCCGCACCCACGAAAACCTCGCGCGTCTGACTGACCTGCGCGATGAGCTGGAACGGCAACTCGAACGCCTGCACCGCCAGGCCGAAGCGGCGAAGAAGTATCAGGAATTCAAAGCCGAGGAGCGCCAGCTCAAGGCGCAACTGTCGGCCCTGCGCTGGCAGGATCTCAACGATCAGGTCGGCCAGCGCGAGTCGATCATCGGCACCCAGGAAATCAGTTTCGAAGCCTTGGTCGCTGAGCAGCGCAATGCCGATGCGGCCATCGAACGCCTGCGTGACGGGCACCATGACCTGTCCGAACGCTTCAATCTGGTGCAAGGGCGCTTCTATTCGGTCGGCGGCGATATTGCCCGGGTCGAGCAAAGCATCCAGCACGGCCAGCAACGTCTGCGGCAGTTGCAGGACGACTTGAAAGAAGCCGAACGCGCACGCCTCGAAACCGAGTCGCATCTGGGCCACGACCGCACGTTGCTACTGACCCTCGGCGAAGAGCTGGACATGCTTACCCCCGAGCAGGAAGTCACCAGCGCCGCCGCCGAAGAAGCCGCCGCTGCGCTGGAGGATTCCGAATCCGTCATGCACGGCTGGCAGGAGCAGTGGGACGCCTTCAACCTGACCGCCGCCGAACCGCGTCGTCAGGCCGAAGTGCAACAGTCGCGCATCCAGCAGTTGGAAACCAGCATGGAGCGCCTCGCTGACCGGCAGAAACGCCTCGGCGAAGAGCGCGCGTTGCTCTCGGCTGATCCAGAAGACGCGGCGATAATGGAACTCAACGAGCAGCTCGCCGAGTCCGAAGCGACCCTCGAAGATTTGCAGACCAGCGAAGAAGCCCAAGTCGAAAAACTCGAACAATTGCGTCAGGAGTTGCAGCAAGCACTGACCGCGCAGCAACAGGCGCAGGGCGATTTGCAGCGCCTCAACGGTCGCCTCGCGTCCCTCGAAGCCTTGCAACAAGCCGCGCTCGATCCAGGCACCGGCACCGCCGAATGGCTGAAGGAACACCACCTCGCCGAGCGCCCGCGTCTTGCCGAAGGCCTGAAGGTTGAAGCAGGTTGGGAACTGGCGGTGGAAACCGTGCTCGGCGCTGACCTGCAAGCGGTGCTGGTCGACGACTTCAGTGGCTTCGATTTATCCGGGTTCACCCAAGGCGATCTGCGCCTGCTCAGCCCGGCCAGCGATGGCGTGCGCGTGGCGGGCAGCCTGCTCGATAAGGTCGACGCGCAGATCGATCTGTCGCCGTGGCTGGGTCAGGTCAAACCGGTCGACAGCCTCGAACAGGCCTTGGCTTTGCGCGGGCAATTGAGCGCTGGTGAGAGCCTGATCAGTCGTGACGGTTACTGGGTCGGTCGGCACTTTTTACGCGTGCGTCGGGCCAGCGAAGCGGAAAGCGGCATGCTCGCCCGTGGCCAGGAAATCGAAGCGCTGCATCTTGAGCGTGAAGAGAAAGAAGCCACCGTCGAGGCGATGGAAACCCGTCTGCAAACCCTGCGTGCGCAACAGCGTCAGCAGGAAAACGGCCGCGAACATTTGCGCCGTTTGCTGCAAGACGAAGCGCGTCAGCAGGGCGAGTTGAAAGCACAGCTGTCCGCCGGCAAAGCCAAGGCCGAACAGCTGACCTTGCGCCGCAAACGCCTCGATGAAGAACTGGTCGAACTCGGCGAACAGCGCGAACTCGAGCACGAACAAATCGGCGAAGCGCGCATGCAATTGCAGGACGCGCTGGACGCCATGGCGCTGGACACCGAGCAGCGCGAGTTGCTGCTGGCCCAGCGTGACAGCCTGCGCGAACGCCTCGACCGCGTGCGTCAGGAAGCGCGGCAGCACAAGGATCATGCGCATCAATTGGCCGTGCGTCTTGGCTCTTTGCGCGCGCAGCACGACTCCACGCGTCAGGCGCTGGAACGTCTGGAAATGCAGGCCGAGCGCCTCACCGAAAAACGCGAACAGTTGAGTCTGAACCTGGAGGAGGGCGAGGCACCGCTGGAAGAGCTGCGCCTGAAACTCGAAGAACTGCTCGACAAGCGCATGACCGTCGACGAAGAACTGAAAACCGCGCAGATCGCCCTCGAAGATGCCGACCGCGAACTGCGCGACGCGGAAAAACGCCGGACTCAGGCCGAGCAGCAATCGCAGTTGATTCGTGGCCAGCTCGAACAGCAGCGCATGGAATGGCAAGCCCTGACCGTGCGCCGCAAGGCCTTGCAGGATCAACTGCTCGAAGACGGCTACGATCTCAACGGCGTGCTCGCGACATTAACCGCGCAAGCCAGTGAACGCGAAGCCGAAGAAGAACTCGAACGCATCAACGCGCGGATTCAGCGCCTGGGCGCGATCAACCTCGCGGCCATCGATGAATACACGCAACAGTCCGAGCGTAAACGTTATCTGGATGCTCAAGACGCCGATCTGGTCGAAGCGCTGGAGACCCTGGAAAACGTCATTCGCAAGATCGACAAGGAAACTCGTAATCGCTTCAAAGATACCTTTGATCAGATCAATGGCGGTTTACAGGCGCTTTTTCCAAAAGTTTTCGGTGGTGGACGGGCGTATTTGGAACTGACGGGCGAAGATCTACTCGATACAGGGGTAACGATCATGGCGCAGCCGCCTGGGAAGAAGAACAGCACCATCCATTTGCTCTCCGGCGGGGAAAAAGCCCTGACCGCACTGGCACTGGTTTTTGCCATCTTCAAATTGAACCCGGCGCCGTTCTGCATGCTCGATGAGGTTGACGCGCCACTGGATGACGCTAACGTTGGACGCTACGCACGCTTGGTCAAAGAGATGTCGCAGACCGTGCAGTTCATCTATATCACCCACAACAAGATCGCCATGGAAATGGCCGAGCAGTTGATGGGCGTGACGATGCATGAGCCGGGTTGTTCGCGACTGGTAGCCGTGGATGTCGAGGAGGCGATGGCGATGGTGGACGCCTGAGCCAGCGTGGTGTCGGAAAGGTAATTGAGGGTTGTAGGACTTTTTTACCGGGTTCGACTTGCTGGCCAATCGACATATTCGCGCAAGCCAATGAGACAGACGGTGTAAAGTTGTCTTTGGTCGTGCTAGTTTAATGTCAATTTTTCGTATACGTGGGCAAAACGCCTGTCAGAACATAGAGTTGGCGCCACGTTTTAAAGCGGTTTGCACAATGTAAACCCCTTATTTTTCAGCATTTTTTATAGAGGCACGGGATTACATGGAAATCGGTCTGCGCGAGTGGCTGATCGTCATCGGCATCATTGTGATAGCCGGTATTCTTTTCGATGGCTGGCGCCGTATGCGCGGCGGCA
The DNA here is from genome assembly GCF_054790575.1 of Pseudomonas sp. MC6. NCBI lineage: Bacteria > Pseudomonadati > Pseudomonadota > Gammaproteobacteria > Pseudomonadales > Pseudomonadaceae > Pseudomonas > Pseudomonas sp. MC6. The sequence goes on along the minus strand of NZ_CP186504.1, from coordinate 2,973,227 downwards.
AGGGAAAACTGAAATTCCGTCTTGACCGAAGTCTGTCCAACCTGCCGGACGAGGACACCAGCGCTGAGCTGTTGGGCCCGGCCCGTGTTCTGGACAACCATAAAGAACCACAGCTGGACGAACACGACCTGCCGTCGGTGAGCATGCCGGCCCGCGAAGCACGCGAGCCTCGCGAATCCGGCTCGAAACGTGGCAAGCGTGGCAGCAACGGTCCGGCTCAGGGCGACTTGAACCTCGACCTGGATCTGGACGGCGGCCCGAGCTTCAGCAGCCGTGACGACGATTTCGCCGAAGACAGCAAGCCATCGCCGGCGGTGGTCGACAAGGATCAGCCGCAAGCTGAAGAAGTGCTGGTGATCAGCGTGATCTGCCGCGACGCTGCCGGCTTCAAAGGCCCGGCGCTGTTGCAGAACATTCTCGAAAGCGGTCTGCGTTTTGGCGAGATGGATATCTTCCATCGCCACGAAAGCATGGCCGGTAACGGTGAAGTGCTGTTCTCCATGGCCAATGCGGTCAAGCCGGGTATCTTCGATCTGGACGACATCGACCATTTCAGCACTCCGGCGGTGAGCTTCTTCCTCGGCCTACCAGGCCCGCGTCACCCGAAGCAGGCCTTCGACGTGATGGTGGCGGCAGCCCGCAAGTTGTCGCAGGAACTCAACGGCGAGCTGAAAGATGACCAGCGCAGTGTTCTGACCGCGCAGACGATTGAGCACTACCGTCAGCGCATCGTTGAATTCGAACGTCGCGCCCTGACCCAGAAGCGCTAAGGCCAAGATCAAAAGATTGCAGCCTCGTTTCACTCGACAGCTCCTACAGGAATGCTATTTCTGTAGGAGCTGCCGAAGGCTGCGATCTTTTGCTTCTGCTGCCACAGATAGATGAATTAGAGCAGCCTCGGCTGCTCTTTTGCTTTATGAGAGAACACCCATGACCGCCGCGAAAAACCGCATTCTCGAGCTACGCGCTGAACTCGATCAACACAACTACCGTTACCATGTCCTCGACGAGCCGAGCATTCCGGACGCCGAGTACGACCGGTTGTTCCACGAGCTCAAGGCGCTGGAAGCGGCCAATCCGGAGCTGATTACCAGCGACTCGCCGACCCAGCGCGTCGGCAGCGTGGCGCTCACCGCGTTCACTCAGGTGCGTCACGAAGTGCCGATGCTCAGCCTCGGCAACGCCTTCGAAGAAAGCGACATGCGCGAGTTCGATCGCCGCGTCACCGAGGGGCTGGATATCCCTGCAGGTGATCTGTTTGGCGGCGGCGCGGCGGTGGAATACAGCTGCGAGCCAAAGCTCGATGGCCTGGCGGTCAGCCTGCTCTATCAGGACGGTGTGCTGGTACGTGGCGCCACACGCGGCGACGGCACCACCGGCGAAGACATCAGCGTCAACGTGCGCACCGTGCGCAACATTCCGCTGAAGCTGCATGGCGAAGGCTGGCCGGCGACGCTGGAAGTACGCGGTGAAGTGTTCATGTCCAAGGCCGGTTTCGAGCGCCTGAACGCCTCGCAGCTGGAAGTCGGTGGCAAGACCTTCGCCAACCCGCGCAACGCCGCCGCCGGCAGCTTGCGCCAGCTCGATTCGAAGATCACCGCCAACCGTCCGCTGGAATTCTGCTGCTACGGCATCGGTCAGGTTTCCCACGATATTGCCGACACCCACATCGGCAACCTCAAGCAGTTGCAGCAGTGGGGCATGCCGATCAGTCACGAGCTGAAGCTGGCCAAGGGCATCGACGAATGTCTGGATTACTACCGCGACATTGGCGCGCGCCGTAACTCGCTGACGTATGAAATCGATGGCGTGGTGTTCAAGGTCAACAGCATTGCCGATCAGCGTGAACTGGGCTTCCGTGCCCGTGAGCCGCGCTGGGCGATTGCGCATAAATTCCCGGCGATGGAAGAACTCACCGAACTGCTCGACGTCGAGTTTCAGGTTGGCCGTACTGGCGCTGTTACGCCGGTGGCACGATTGAAACCGGTCAAGGTCGCTGGCGTCACCGTGGCCAACGCCACGCTGCACAACATGGATGAAGTCGCGCGTCTGGGCCTGATGATCGGCGACACCGTGATTATCCGCCGCGCCGGTGATGTGATTCCGCAGGTGGTGCAGGTGGTTCTGGAGCGCCGCCCGGAAAACGCACGGCCGGTGGCGATTCCCGAGAGCTGTCCGGTCTGTGGCTCACACGTCGAGCGCACGCAACTGGTCAAGCGCAGCAAAGGCAAAGAAACCGTCAGCGAAGGCGCGGTGTATCGCTGCGTCGGCCGTCTGGCCTGCGGCGCACAACTGAAGCAGGCGATCATTCATTTCGTTTCGCGTCGGGCGATGGATATCGAAGGGCTGGGCGACAAGAGTGTCGAGCAACTGGTCGATGAAGGTTTAGTCAATTCGCCGGCTGATCTGTATGCGCTGAAGTTTGACGATATCGTCGATCTGGAAGGCTTTGCCGAAGTCTCCAGCAACAAACTGTTGGCAGCCATTGAGGACAGCAAGAAGCCGGGGCTGGCGCGCTTCATCTATGCGCTGGGGATTCCCGATGTCGGCGAAGAGACGGCCAAGGTGCTGGCGCGCTCGCTGGGTTCGCTGGAGCGTGTGCAGCAGGCGCTGCCGCAAGTGCTGACCTACCTGCCGGATGTCGGCTTGGAAGTGGCGCACGAGATTCACAGCTTCTTTGAGGATGCGCATAACCAGCAGGTGATTGCCGAGTTGCTGGGGCATGGTTTGCAGATTCAGGATCAGGGTGAGCTGGGCGCCGAGTTTGCTGCCAGCACGACGCTGGGTGGCTTCCTCGACAAGCTGCACATTCCGTCGGTCGGCCCCGGTGGCGCGCAGAAACTGGCGGACAAGTTTGGCTCGCTGGAAGCGGTGATGGATGCGGACTGGCTGGACATGCGTCAGGCATTGCCGGAGAAACAGGCGAATTCGGTGCGAGAGTTTTTTGCGTTGCCTGAGCATCGGCAACTGGCTGAGGCATCTGAGAAACAACTGCGTGATTTCGGCATGCACTGGCAGAGCGAGAGGAAAGTCGTGGAAGGCTTGCCACTGTCCGGCGAAACCTGGGTGCTGACCGGCAAGGTCGAGTTGATGAGCCGCGATGTCGCCAAGGAGCATCTGGAAAGCCTGGGCGCCAAGGTCGCGGGTTCGGTGTCGGCGAAGACCCATTGTGTGGTCGCAGGCCCCGGCGCCGGTTCCAAACTGACCAAGGCCAATGAGTTGGGCGTGAAAGTGATGGACGAAGAAACTTTCATCGCGTTCCTCAAAACTCACGGCGTCGCCGTTTAAGATCAAAAGATCGCAGCCTGCGGCAGCTCCTTGGGGTTAGTGTCTAGCACATTGATCTCCTGTAGGAGCTGCCGCAGGCTGCGATCTTTTGATTTATCCCAAACACAGCGCGGGAACGATGTTGTCACGGGAATGATCTAGTCTTGGCAAGCCCCAGGGAGAGATCGCCATGCACCGTTTTTTCGAGCAGCTCAGTTCCCGCATCATCGCGCCGTTCATGGGCGAATCCTCACGCAACAGCAAAGTCTGGCCGTGCCGCTGCGGCCAGTCGCTGTTCTTTCGCAACAGCCAGTGCCTGGCCTGTAACGCTTTGCTCGGTTATCAACCGGAAGAAAGTCGTCTGACTTCGCTGCAACCGGGCCCGTACGAGGGCAGCTGGACGCTCGACGCCGATCCCGACGCCGGATTGTTCCGCCGCTGCGCCAACCTCGACACAGCCGCCGCGTGCAACTGGCTGCTGCCGGCCAACGATCACGACAGCCTGTGCATCGCTTGCAGCCTCAATCGCACCATCCCCGACCTGTCCGATCCGGACAACCCCGAACGCTGGCGCAAAGTCGAAATCGCCAAGCGTCGTCTTGTCGCACAACTGATCACCCTCGGCTTGCAGGTCATCCCGAAGAGCGTGGATGAAGACACCGGGCTGGCCTTCGATTTCATCGGCGTCGACCTCGAAGGCAACGCGCCGATGACCGGCCACGCCAACGGCCTGATCACCCTCGACATCAAAGAAGCCGACGATGCCCACCGCGAGCAGGTGAGGGCGCAGATGCACGAACCGTATCGCACGCTGCTCGGACATTTTCGCCATGAGGTGGGCCACTATTACTGGGATCGCCTGATCGCCAACGGCCCGTGGCTCGGCTCATTCCGCAGCCTGTTCGGCGACGAACGCGCCAGTTACGCCGAGGCGCTCGATCGTCACTATCAGCAAGGCGCGCCGCTGGACTGGCCGCAGCAATACGTCAGCGCCTACGCAACCATGCATCCCTGGGAAGACTGGGCGGAAACCTGGGCGCATTACCTGCACATGATGGATGCCGTGGACACCGCGTTGGGTTTTGGCATGAGCGCGCGGGAAATGGATTTTGATTACCAGCCGTTTCCGACCAGCACGCTGTACGACCCGGAGCATCCCGGCGGCGAGGCGTTCCTATCGTTCGTCAATGCGTGGATCGAGTTGGCGGGGATGCTCAATGAACTGTCACGCAGCATGGGTCAGCCGGATTTCTACCCGTTCGTGCTGCCGGCGGCGGCGATTGCCAAGTTGCACTTCATTCATCTGGTGATCCAGCAGGCGGGCGGCCGGGCGGACGAGGTTTTGGCCCTGTAGGCGCTGCCGCAGGCTGCGATCTTTATGTCCTTGAACCCGTTCATATTTTTAATCTGCAACCAACGGTTGTAACTTCGTCTCAGATAGGTACAATGGCGCGGCTCGCCGACAGGCAAGCGTCGTTATGGTGACCCCATCGGTCCCCCCGCAACGATTACCCGTGAACCTGGTCAGAGCCGGAAGGCAGCAGCCACAGCGGGAACATTGTGTGCCGGGGTGTGGCTGGTGGGGTTACCACCTTAACGAACAATCGAACGCTTCAACCAGAACTGCATGGGTTTCGCCCACTGCGGTTTTTTTGTGTCTGCGATTTGTCAGGTCGACACAAATCCCCTGTAGGAGTGAGCCTGCTCGCGATGGCGGTGGGTCAGTCAGCTCATGTTTGGGAGACAGGACGCCATCGCGAGCAGGCTCACTCCTACAAGGGTTATGGGGTGGCTTCGGATGACCCGGTATAGAGCCGGATAATCTCATCAATCTCCCCCGACATTTTCATCCGCAGCAACGTGCGCAATATCCGCTGCACCGGCACTTTCGGGTCATTCCTCACATAGCACCCGACTTTCTGCTCCTGCAACACCGCTACCCCTTGCAGTTGCTGCTCCGGCATCAAGCGTTGGTTAAACCAGTCCAGCGTCCACTGATTGCTCACTGCATACCGATAACGCCCGGCCAGCAGCTTCTCCAACACCTGCTCCTGATTGCGCGCATCTTCGCGTTGCAGTCGGTCAGCGTCGAACAACGGTTGCAGAGTCGGGTAGGTGTAGCCAAGCACGGTGCCGATGGATTGGCGGGGCAGGTGAGCGGGATCGGCGCTGGCAGGTTGATCCTTGCGGCTGATCAACAGATCGCGCTGGAAGAACAACGGCAGACTCCAGATGTAGTCCCCCGACTGATTCGGCAGCCATGACTGCGCGGCATAGCAGCGCACGTCGATCTCGCCGTGCTCCATCGCCGTCTGCACACGGGCGCGGGGCAGGACGTGAAATTCGGCCGGTACACCAACCTGCGTGGCCAGGCTGAGCATCAGATCGTAAAGGATGCCCTGGGTCGGGCGGCCGCGTTCGTATTGCACCATCGGCATCGCCCAGCTGTCGGGCATGGCAAAGCGCAACGGGGTTTGCGCTGCCGTCACATTCAGGCTGATTCCCAACAACGCCCCCACGGCCCACCGCATAAACGCTCCGGTAATTCCCGATCCCGAGCCGATAAAAGCCTCTGCTGATGCAGCTTAGCCATATTAGAAGAGGACACCGGATGCAATTTTGCCTTTGCTCCGCTAGCATTAGCCGCTTCTGCTTCCTTCGCTGCGACGGTTTTCGATGAGTTATCAGGTTCTTGCACGTAAATGGCGTCCGCGCTCGTTCCGCGAAATGGTCGGCCAGACCCATGTGCTCAAGGCTCTGATCAATGCCTTGGACAGCCAGCGGCTGCACCACGCGTACCTGTTCACCGGTACGCGCGGGGTGGGTAAAACCACGATTGCGCGGATCATTGCCAAATGCCTGAACTGTGAGACAGGTATCACTTCCAGCCCGTGCGGCGAATGCTCGGTGTGCCGTGAAATCGACGAAGGTCGCTTTGTCGACCTGATCGAGATCGACGCCGCGAGCCGCACCAAGGTCGAAGACACCCGCGAACTGCTCGACAACGTGCAGTACGCGCCAAGCCGTGGGCGCTTCAAGGTCTACCTGATCGACGAAGTGCACATGCTTTCCAGCCATTCCTTCAATGCGCTGCTGAAAACCCTCGAAGAGCCGCCGCCGTACGTCAAGTTCATTCTGGCGACCACTGACCCGCAGAAACTTCCGGCAACGATTTTGTCGCGCTGCCTGCAGTTCTCGCTGAAGAACATGACGCCCGAGCGTGTGGTCGAGCATTTGACCCACGTCCTGACCGCCGAAAACGTGCCGTTCGAAGACGATGCACTGTGGTTGCTCGGTCGCGCCGCTGACGGTTCGATGCGTGACGCCATGAGCCTGACCGATCAGGCGATTGCCTTCGGTGAAGGCAAGGTGCTCGCCACCGACGTGCGGGCAATGCTCGGTACGCTGGATCACGGTCAGGTCTATGACGTCCTGCATTCGTTGATCGAAGGCGATGCCAAGGCGTTGCTTGAGGCGGTGCGTCACTTGGCTGAACAGGGCCCTGACTGGAACGGCGTGCTCTCGGAAATTCTCAACGTGTTGCACCGCGTGGCCATCGCTCAGGCGTTGCCGGAAGGTGTCGACAACGGGCACGGTGACCGCGATCGCGTGCTGGCCTTGGCGCAGGCGTTGCCGGCCGAAGACGTGCAGTTTTATTACCAGATGGGCCTGATCGGTCGGCGAGATTTGCCGCTGGCGCCGGATCCGCGTGGCGGTTTCGAAATGGTCCTGCTGCGGATGCTGGCTTTCCGGCCCGCCGACACCGCGGACGCCCCGAGGCAACCGCTAAAGCCAGTGGGGATCAGCCAGGCCACAGTTGATTCCGCAAACTCCGTGGCTGCCGCGCCTAAACCTGCGCCGGTAGTCGCTGCGGCTGTTGCGCCGGCTCCAGCTCCGGCACCCGTGGCGGTACCAGCGCCTGCACCGGCTCCCGAACCCGCGCCGGTTGCGCCCGTTGCCGCGCCAGAACCTGAACCTGAACCTGCGCCTGTCGTCGCCGAAGCCGTCGTCGCCGAAGCCGTCGTCGACCTGCCGTGGAATGACCCGGCTGAGCCCGAGACGGAGCCAGAGCCCGAGCCTGCGCAGCAACCCGCCGTCGAGCCGGTACTGGAAACCACCGCCGAGCAACCCGATTTGCCGCCGATGCCGTTGCCGACCCCGGACAGCGTCGTTCCGGAGGCTCCAGAATGGGCCGCCGCACCGATTCCCGAGCCGTCGGTCGCCGAGGTCGATGCCGCCACACCGGGCATCGACATGGACGACGAGCCGCCGCTCGACGAGGACTACATCGAGCCGGACATGGATTCGGCCTACAGCTACCTCGACGAACTGGCCAGCGAACACGCCGCCGAGCCTGCCCCGGAACCTGAGCCAGAACCGGCTGCGGCGCCGGCCACAGGTTTGGCGTTGCAATGGCTGGAGCTGTTCCCGAAACTGCCGATCTCCGGCATGACCGGCAGCATCGCCGCCAACTGCACGTTGATCGCGGTCGATGGCGACCATTGGCTGATGCACCTCGACCCGGCGCACAGCGCGCTGTTCAACGCCACGCAACAGCGGCGTCTGAACGACGCATTGAACCAGTTCCACGGTCGCACGCTGAGCCTGACCATCGAGCTGATCAAGCCCGAGCAGGAGACCCCGGCCCAGGCCGCGTCCCGTCGGCGCGCCAACCGTCAGCGCGAAGCGGAAGAGTCGATCCATGGCGATCCGTTCATCCAGCAGATGGTTCAGCAGTTCGGCGCGGTGGTGCGACACGATACTATTGAACCTGTCGACGCCTTGGTCGCCCAAGGCTAATAACTGAAGGTGCCCGGCCTTGCTGGCCGGGCGCTGTTTTGATCCAAGTACTTTGAGGTGATTCCCATGATGAAAGGTGGCATGGCCGGCCTGATGAAGCAGGCGCAGCAGATGCAGGAAAAAATGGCCAAGATGCAGGAAGAACTGGCCAACGCCGAAGTCACCGGTAAGGCCGGCGGCGACATGGTCACCGTGGTGATGACCGGTCGTCACGACGTGAAAAGCGTGAGCATCGACCCAAGCCTGGTTGAAGGCATGAGCGAAGACGACAAAGAAATGCTGGAAGCGGTGATTGCTTCCGCCGTCAACGACGCCGTGCGCAAGATCGAAAAAAACAGCCAGGACAAAATGGGCAACATGACCGCCGGCATGAACCTGCCAGCGGGTATGAAACTGCCATTCTGATTCGCCAATCGGCGGCAGATGAGCTACACAAAATGCCAGGCATTGCGCCTGGCATTTTTGTTTCTGGCCCTTGGGTGTGTGGTGTCTTTGAGGCCGCCTTCGCGAGCAGGCTCGCTCCCACATCTGGAATGCATTCCCCTGTGGGAGCGAGCCTGCTCGCGAATGAATTCACCTCGGTCCACCTGAATAAACATCGAACGCGCAAAAGCCTCAACGGTCTGCTCTATACCCGCTGAATTCACCCTTCACAGGAGACGCTGACATGTCCGAACCTCTCACCCTCAACCAGCGCTTTGTCCTCGCCTCACGCCCGGTCGGTGCGCCGACCCCGGAAAACTTCCGCCTCGAACGCGAAGCGCTGCCGGATCTGCAGGACGGTGAAGTACTGCTGAAAACCCTGTACCTGTCCCTCGATCCCTATATGCGCGGACGCATGAGTGACGCGCCGTCCTACGCTGCGCCGGTGCAAATCGGCGAAGTGATGACCGGTGGCGCTGTCAGCCGTGTCGAGGACTCACGTCATCCGAAGTTTCATAAAGGCGATCTGGTGGTCGGCGCCACCGGTTGGCAAAGCCACAGCATCAGCGACGGCCGTAACATCATCCCGATTCCGTCCGGTCTGCCGAGCCCGTCGATGGCGCTGGGTGTGTTGGGCATGCCGGGCATGACCGCGTACATGGGCTTGATGGACATCGGTCAGCCTAAAGAAGGCGAAACGCTAGTCGTCGCTGCGGCGTCCGGCGCGGTGGGCTCGGTGGTCGGCCAAGTGGCGAAGATCAAAGGCCTGCGCGCGGTCGGCGTGGCCGGCGGTGCCGACAAATGCAAATACGTGGTCGAAGAGCTGGGTTTCGATGCCTGCATCGATCACAAGGCGCCCGATTTTGCTGAGCAATTGGCCAAGGCCTGCCCCGATGGCATCGACATCTATTACGAGAACGTCGGTGGTCATGTGTTCGATGCGGTGATGCCGTTGCTCAACCCCAAGGCGCGCATTCCGTTGTGTGGCCTGATCGCCGGTTACAACGCCTCCGAAGCGCCGCAAGGCGCGGATCGCCTGCCAATGCTGCAACGCACACTGCTGACCAAGCGCGTGCGCATTCAGGGCTTTATCGTGTTCGACGACTACGGCGATCGTCAGCCGGAATTCATCAGCCACATGGTGCCGTGGGTGCGCGATGGCAAGGTCAAATTCCGCGAGGACGTGGTGGAAGGCCTGGAGCAGGCACCCGAGGCGTTTATCGGTCTGCTGGAGGGGCGCAACTTCGGCAAACTGGTAGTGAAGGTCGCGCAGGACTGAGTATTTGACGCTGGCCGGAGGCGCGGGTATAAACCGCGTCTCGTTGTTTTGTCGGACTTTTTACCCATGAGCTTCAGCCCTTTGATTCGCCAACTGATCGACGCCTTGCGCACCTTGCCGGGCGTGGGTCAGAAAACCGCCCAGCGCATGGCGTTGCAGATGCTCGAGCGTGACCGCAGCGGCGGTTTGCGTCTGGCCCAGGCCCTCAGCCAGGCTATGGAAGGGGTCGGTCACTGCCGCCAGTGCCGCACGCTGACCGAAGACGATCTGTGCCCGCAATGCGCCGATACCCGCCGTGACGACACGCTGCTGTGCGTGGTCGAAGGGCCGATGGATGTGTATGCCGTCGAGCAGACCGGCTTCCGTGGGCGCTACTTTGTGCTCAAGGGCCATTTGTCGCCGCTTGATGGCCTCGGGCCTGAGGCGATCGGCATTCCGCAGTTGATGACGCGGATCGAAGAGGCGGGGACGTTTACCGAAGTCATTCTCGCCACCAATCCGACAGTGGAAGGTGAGGCGACGGCGCATTACATCGCACAGCTGCTGAGCAACAAAGGCCTGATCGCTTCGCGGATTGCCCACGGCGTGCCGTTGGGTGGTGAGCTGGAGCTGGTCGATGGCGGCACGCTGGCGCATTCGTTTGCCGGGCGTAAACCGATCTCCCTCTGATAAAAATCAAAGGATCGCAGCCTTCGGCAGCTCCTACAGGGAAGCGCGTATTTCCAATGTAGGAGCTGCCGAAGGCTGCGAACTTTTGATCTTCTGCATCTTGTAAACCAAGCAAGCGCTCGGTTAAGTTCGGCGAACCCTTCCGTGGAGCTCGCCCATGCCTGCCTTTCAGGAATACTTCGACCCCAGCCACCAATTGGTCCGCGACAGCGTCAGACGTTTCGTCGAACGCGAGATCCTGCCGGACATCGATCAGTGGGAAGAAGCCGAAAGCTTCCCCCGCGAGCTATACCTGAAGGCTGGCGCGGCAGGCATCCTCGGCATTGGTTACCCCGAAACGCTGGGAGGCAGCCATGAAGGCGATCTGTTCGCCAAGGTTGCCGCCAGCGAGGAGTTGATGCGCTGCGGCTCTGGCGGCCTGGTAGCGGGGCTCGGCTCGCTGGATATCGGCTTGCCGCCGATCGTCAAATGGGCCCATCCCGAGGTGCGTGAGCGTGTTGTGCCGCAAGTGCTCAGCGGCGAGAAGATCAGCGCCCTGGCGGTCACCGAGCCCGTCGGCGGCTCCGACGTCGCCAACCTGCAAACCCGCGCCGTGCGTGACGGTGACTGCTACCGGGTCAGCGGCAGCAAAACCTTTATCACCAGTGGCGTACGCGCCGATTTCTACACCGTTGCGGTGCGCACCGGTGCGCTGGGTTTCGGCGGCATCAGCCTGTTGTTGATCGAGAAGGGTACGCCGGGCTTCACCGTTGGTCGCCAGCTGAAGAAAATGGGCTGGTGGGCGTCGGACACGGCTGAATTGTTTTTCGACGACTGCCGGGTGCCTGTGGGAAATCTGATCGGTGCCGAAAACATGGGCTTCGCCTGCATCATGGGCAACTTTCAAAGCGAACGACTGGCGCTGGCGCTGATGGCCAACATGACCTCACAGCTTGCGTTGGAAGAGAGCCTGAAGTGGGCGCGCGAGCGTGAGGCGTTCGGCAAGCCGATCGGCAAGTTCCAGGTGATCAAGCATCGCCTCGCCGAGATGGCCACGGCGCTGGAGGTCTCGCGGGAATTCACCTATCGGCAAGCGGCGAAGATGGCGGCGGGGCAGAGTGTGATCAAGGAGATTTCCATGGCGAAGAATTTTGCCACGGACACGTCGGACCGGATCACCACCGAGGCGGTGCAGATTCTCGGCGGGCTGGGGTATATGCGCGAGAGTCTGGTGGAACGGCTGTATCGGGATAACCGCATCTTGTCGATTGGCGGCGGGACGCGGGAGGTGATGAACGAGATCATCAGCAAGCAGATGGGGCTTTAGGTTTTGCGTGGAGGCGCCCGACGCCTTCGCGAGCAGGCTCGCTCCCACAGGAGAATGCATTCCAAATGTGGGAGCGAGCCTGCTCGCGAAAGCGGTCTGACAGGCGCTACTTACTTATCAGTCAGGGCAAACTGCGTCAGGCAGAAGGTAGGAATCCCCATGTCCTCAAGCCGCTGCGACCCGTTCAGCTCCGGCAAATCAATGATCGCCGCCGCCTCATGCACCCGCGCGCCCATGCGGCGAATCAGGTTGGCGGCTGCAATCAACGTCCCGCCAGTGGCGATCAAGTCATCGAACATCACCACCGAGTCGCCTTCACACAGGCTGTCGGCGTGTACTTCCAGGAACGCTTCGCCGTACTCGGTCGCATAACCTTCGGCCAACACGTCCGCCGGCAGTTTGCCTTGCTTGCGGAACAGCACCAGCGGCTTGTTCAACTGATAGGTCAACACCGAACCGATCAGGAAACCACGGGCATCCATCGCGCCGATGTGGGTGAAGTCGGCTTCAACGTAGCGGTGGGCGAAGCTGTCCATCACCAGGCGCAGGGCCGTCGGCGACTGGAACAGCGGGGTGATGTCGCGAAAGATCACGCCCGGTTTCGGGAAGTCGATCACTGGGCGGATAAGCGATTTGATGTCGAAGGAGTCGAAGACCATCGTCGAGGTGTCCTGGCAGGGCTGCAAACGGCGCAGTATACCCGCGGCTGAAACGCTTCGCTCAACCGCGGATCGAGATCAGCCTTCGATCGAGCCACCGGCCAGTGCGCACAACTGGATCGGGTCGAGGATGTGAATCTCCTTGCCCTCGGCGGCGATCAGCTCGTTTTGCTGGAAGCGCGTGAACACGCGAGACACGGTTTCCACGGCCAGACCGAGATAGTTGCCGATTTCATTGCGCGACATGCTCAGGCGGAACTGATTGGCCGAGAAGCCGCGAGCGCGGAAGCGCGCGGACAGATTGACCAGAAAGGTGGCGATGCGCTCGTCGGCGGTTTTTTTCGACAGCAGCAACATCATTTGCTGGTCGTCGCGGATTTCCCGGCTCATCACGCGCATCAACTGGCGGCGCAGCTGCGGCAGTTGCAGGGCCAATTCGTCGAGGCGTTCAAACGGAATTTCGCAGACCGAGGTGGTTTCCAGCGCTTGGGCGGAGACTGGGTGTTTCTCAGTGTCCATGCCGGACAGGCCGACCAGTTCGCTCGGCAGGTGGAAACCGGTCAGTTGCTCTTCGCCGCTGTCGCTGAGGCTGAAGGTCTTCAGGGCGCCGGAGCGTACTGCATAAACGGAATCGAACGTGTCGCCCTGGCGGAACAGGAACTCGCCTTTTTTCAGCGGGCGGCCACGTTTAACGATTTCGTCCAGCGCATCCATGTCTTCCAGATTCAGAGAAAGTGGCAGGCAGAGAGGGGCCAGGCTGCAATCCTTGCAATGGGCCTGGTTGTGAGCGCGCAGTTTAACTGGCTCGGACATTTCTTTAATCCTTGTGGGAAAACACACATAAGCCGTAAGGGTAACCCACGGGAGGACATTCAGGCCAGTCTGTGGCGACTTTGTCCCACCGCCATAAAGCCGCAGAGCGAGCCGCCGATATACAGGTATCAGAACGCATACAAGGAACGCTTCGATGGCCACCATTGGCACGCGGGGCCCCGGTAGCAGCGACGTTGCGGCAGTGCCGGAAACGTTTAAAGCTTCGTCGGGCAATGCACGCGACCCAGACTCGACCGAAGAGGCAACCCCGACCTTGGTCGAGGGCGTCAAAGTGTCGCTGTCCGGTGCGTCGATCGCAAAATCCGCCGGTGTCGGTGGTGAAAACAGCGACATCGACGACAGCGGATTGCCGGAGAACATCCAGCAATTGCTGAAGATGATCCGCAAGTTGCAAAAACAGATTGCCGAGAAAAAGGCGCTTATCGAAGCGGTCATGGCCGACAAGCGCCTTTCCAACGAAGAAAAAATCAACAAGGTCGCGGCTCTTCGCGGCGCCATCGCCGCGTTGAATACGGGTCTGATCACCGCCAACCTGGCCTTGTCCAAAGTGGTGGGGCAGTCGGGCCTGACGGCGGATCAGAATATGAAAGTCGGTTCGCTGCTGATGAAGAACTAAATCACCCGCGAGAAACGCTGGCGGTTCTGCTGCTCCAGATACGCATCGAACACCATGCACACCGAGCGCACCAGCAGACGTCCCGCTGGCAATACTTCGATCCGCTCGCGATCCAGTTCGATCAGGCCATCACTGGCCATGCCTTGCAACTGCGGCCACAGCGTGCCGAAATACCCCTGAAAGTCGATGTTGAACTGCTGCTCGATCTCGGCGAATTCCAGACTGAAATTGCAGATCAGTTGCTGAATCACTGCACGGCGCAAGCGATCATCGGCGTTGCACACCAGGCCCCGGCTAGTCGCCAGTTGCGCGGCGGCGAGGGTGTTCTGGTACTCGTTGAGGTCGCTGCTGTTCTGGCAGTACAGGTCGCCGATCTGGCTGATGGCCGACACGCCCAAGCCAATCAAGTCGCAATGACCATGGGTGGTGTAACCCTGGAAGTTGCGTTGCAGGGTTTGCTCTTCCTGGGCAATCGCCAGCTCATCGTCGGGCAGGGCAAAGTGATCCATGCCGATGTAGCGATAGCCGGCGGCGGTGAGCTGTTCGATGGTGCGCTCGAGCATTTCCAGTTTCTGCGCGGGCGCCGGCAGTTCATTGCCATTGATCCGCCGCTGCGGCATGAAGCGCTCCGGCAGGTGTGCATAGTTGAACACCGAGAGCCGATCCGGTTGCAGGCTGATCACTTCCTCGACGGTGCGGGCGAAGTTTTCCGGCGTCTGCTTGGGCAAGCCGTAAATCAAGTCGATATTGATCGAGCGAAACTGCAGGGTGCGCGCGGCATCGATCACCGCGCGGGTTTCTTCCAGACTCTGCAGGCGATTGACCGCGCGCTGCACCGCCGGATCGAGATCCTGCAGGCCGATGCTGACCCGGTTGAAGCCGAGTTCGCGCAGCAGGCCCATGGTCGACCAGTCGGCTTCGCGCGGGTCGATCTCGATACCGTAGTCGCCGGAGTCGTCGTCCAGCAGATTGAAATGCTTGCGCAGGTGCGCCATCAACTGCCGCAGTTCGTCGTGGCTGAGAAAGGTCGGCGTGCCGCCGCCAAAGTGCAATTGCTCGACTTTTTGTGCCGGGTCGAGGTGGCAGGCGATCAACTGGATTTCCTGCTCCAGCCGCTGTAGATATGGCGCCGCGCGACCTCGGTCCTTGGTGATGACCTTGTTGCACGCGCAGTAGTAGCAAATGTTCGCGCAGAACGGCACATGCACGTACAGCGACAACGGGCGCAGGGCCTTGCGGCTGTCGCGCAGGGCATGAAACAGGTCGAAGGTACCGACCTGACCGTGAAATTGCACGGCCGTCGGATAAGAGGTGTAGCGCGGCCCCGCCAGGTCGTAGCGGCGGATCAGATCAGAGTCCCAACGAATGGCGTCGAGCATGCGGGCATTCCCCCGGATAGGCTGGCAGTGTGGCGAGTCTAGGGGAGGGCGCGCAGGGGCATCTTGATTTGCATCAACAGCATAAGATCAAAAGATCGCAGCCTGCGGCAGCTCCTACAGGGAAACGCATTCCAAAGGTAGGAGCTGCCGAAGGCTGCGATCTTTTGATCTTAATGGCCCATCAACCAATGCTGATGCGGTCCGGGCAATGTCCATATCCCGAACAGAATCACCAGCAAACCACCGGCCATGCGCACGCTGCGTTTGCGCAACAGCGCCGTAACCCGCTCAGCCGCAAGCCCTGTGGCGAGCAACACCGGCCAGGTGCCGAGGCCAAACGCAAGCATCAACAATGCACTGTCCAGCGCATTGCCCTGACTCGCCGACCACAACAGCGTGCTGTAAACCAGTCCGCACGGCAGCCAGCCCCACAACGCGCCAAGCAACAGCGCGCGAGGCAAACTCGACACCGGCAGCAAGCGATTGGCGACCGGCTGAATGTAGCGCCACAGCCCGCGGCCGAGGCTTTCAATGCGGGTCAGTCCGCTCCACCAACCGGCCAGATACAAACCCATGGCGATCAGCAACAACCCGGCCAATACACGCATGAACAATGCGCCTGGACTGTTCGCCACCGCCCATCCCGCCAGCCCGATCAGCAAGCCAGCCGTGGCATAACTGAGGATTCGGCCCAGGTTGTACGCCAGCAACAAGCGAAAACGCCGACTGCGCTGCTCCTTGGGGATCGCCAAAGTCAGCGCGCCCATCAAACCGCCGCACATGCCCAGGCAATGACCACCACCGAGCAGGCCGAGGATCAATGCCGAGATCAGCAAGGGCGCCAGTTCAAGCATGAGGCGGGGCCTTGTCGTCCGGTTTGCTGGCGTTGACTTCGTCCACGGCGGCGGTGTGGTTCGGATCCTGATCATCGAACAGAATGCTGTGCGCAGGGCCGTCGAGGTCGTCGTACTGACCGCTGTCCACCGCCCAGAAAAAGATGTACACGGCGATGGCCACAATCAGCAGGGCGGCCGGGATCATCACGTAGAGAGCTGGCATCGGTACTCCAGGCGCCCGCACGGTTCAGGCCGGCAGCGGGCGGGTTTGTGATCGGGTGCTGGCGGGCGGCGGACTCGGCAGGCGAGTCAGGCGCAGGGCATTGAGCACCACGGTCAACGAACTGATCGACATGCCGACGGCGGCCCACACCGGCGTGATCCAGCCGAGGGCGGCGAACGGCAACATGAGGCCATTGTACAGCGCCGCCCACAGCAGGTTCTCGATGATTACCCGGCGGGTGCGCCGAGCCAGAGTGAACGCTTGAACCAAGGCGTCGAGACGGTTGGACAGCAGCACCGCATCGGCGCTGGTTTTCGCCAGATCGGTGGCCGAACCCATGGCGACACTGATGTCGGCTGCCGCGAGCACTGGTACATCGTTGACGCCGTCGCCGAGCATCAGCACTTTGCGACCTTCCTTGTGCAGTTGCTGCAGGACTTGCAGTTTGTCGTCCGGGCGCAAGCCGCCGCGAGCCTCATCAATGCCCAGTTCCGCCGCCACACTGGCGACCATCGGCGAGCTGTCACCGGATAACAACAGCGTACGCCAGCCGCGTGCCTTACAAGCAGCGAGCAAGGCGGGGGCGTCATCACGCAAGCGATCGTCGAGGACGAACCACGCCAGTGGCCCTTGAGTATCGCCGAGCAGCAACCATTGGCCGGCCTCGTCCGGCATCGACGGTGCCGTTGCGCCGCTGAGGGCGCAGACAAACTCGGCCTGGCCGATGCGCAAACGCTGTCCGCCCACCAAGCCTTCGAGGCCAAGCCCCGGCGTGCTGTGGACGTCTTCAGCGGCCAGCGGCGCACGGCCAAAGGCACGGGCAATCGGGTGTTCCGACCGGTTTTCCAGAGCGGCGGCGAGGCTCAGGCATTGATCACTGTCCTGCGCGCCGAGTGGGCGAATCGAACGCAGCATCAATCGGCCTTCGGTGAGGGTGCCGGTCTTGTCGAAGATCACCGTGTCGATCTGATTCAAGCCTTCCAGCACATGCCCGCGCGTCAGCAGCAAACCAAGTTTGTGCAAGGTACCGGTGGCAGCGGTGAGCGCGGTCGGCGTCGCCAGCGACAGGGCGCACGGGCAGGTGGCAACCAGCATGGCGAGGACAATCCAGAATGCTCGCGACGAATCCAGTTCCCACCACAACAGGCCAATGGCGGCTGCGGCGATCAGCGATAACAACAAAAACCATTGCGCGGCACGGTCGGCGATTTCTGCCAGTCGCGGTTTTTCCGCTTGAGCGCGGTCGAGCAGGCGGACAATGGCCGATAGGCGCGTGTCTTGGCCCAGCGCCTGAACTTCCACGGTGAGCGCGCCTTCAACGTTGAGCGTGCCAGCGGTGACCGCATCGCCCGGCATGCGCGGTTGCGGCAGGTATTCGCCGGTGAGCAGCGATTCGTCGATGCTCGACTGGCCGTCGATGATCTTGCCGTCCGCCGGCAGAATCGAGCCGGCCTGCACCAGAATCCGCTCGCCGAGGCGTAGCTCGCTGAGCAGGATGCGTTCGCTCTGGCCGTTGTTGTCCAGCCGTAGACACGAGGCCGGCAATAGATTCACAAGTTGCGCCGTCGCGGCAGCGGTGCGCTCACGGGCACGGCGTTCCAGATAGCGGCCGGCGAGCAGGAACAGCGCAAACATGCCGACCGCATCGAAATACAACTCGCCAACGCCGGTGATCGAAGTCCAGATCCCGGCAATGTAGGCGCTGCCGATCGCCAGTGACACCGAGACATCCATGGTCAGGTGGCGCGTGCGCAGATCGCGCATTGCGCCTTTGAAGAACGGCGCGCAGCTGTAGAACACGATCGGTGTGGTCAGGAACAGTGCGACCCAGCGCAGGATCGTGTGCAGCTCGGGGCTGAGGTCGATGTTGAATTCCGGCCAAGTGGCCATGGTCGCCATCATCGCCTGAAACCACAGCAGTCCAGCCACGCCGAGCTGGCGCAGAGCGAGGCGGTTTTCACTGGCCAGTTGTTCGCTGGCACGGTCGGCCTGATACGGGTGGGCGGCGTAACCGATGTGGCGCAGTTCGGCGAGGATCTGGCTCAGCGGTAATTGCGCGTCGGCCCAACTCACGTGCAAACGATGGTTGGACAGGTTCAGCCGCGCCTCGGCCACGGCGGGCAGCGTGCGCAGGTGTTTTTCGATCAGCCAGCCGCAAGCGGCGCAACTGATGCCTTCCATCAACAGGGTGGTTTCGGCCAGATCGCCTTCATGGCGAACGAAGGGTTGCTGCACATCGGCGCGGTCGTACAGGGCCAGCTCATCGACCAATTGCACCGGCAATGCTTCGGGGTTGGCCGAGGCTTCGCTGCGGTGTTGGTAGTAGCTTTCCAGACCACCGGCGACGATGGCTTCGGCCACAGCCTGACAGCCCGGACAGCAGAACTCGCGGGAATCCCCGAGTACGACGGCGGTGAAGCGGCTGCCGGAGGGGACGGGCAGGGCGCAGTGGTAGCAGGGGAGTGGGGTGGTCATGGCATCGTTGAGGGGTTAAACCCTTGCATTGGAGTTGTCCGCTTGCCCTCACCCCAGCCCTCTCCCGGAGGGAGAGGGCGCCGATCGGTGTGAGCCTGGATTTTCACTGTCATACACAAAACGTGCAAACGCTCGAGATCAGTTCCCTCTCCTGGGGGAGAGGGCTAGGGTGAGGGGGCTTTCGAAGTTGCTTATTTTTTCAGGTCTTCGGCGCCTTGCAGCGGCTCATCACCGAGCAGCAGATCCTTGTCATGGCTCACCAACTCTTCCTCGAACATGCGCCACACATGGTCATCCTGACTGCCGAGCAATTCGACAAAGCGACGACCCTCAACCTTGTCACCCAGTTGACCGATGTAGCGGCCCGTTTCAGTCTCGCTGCGAGTCAGGATAATCTTGCGATCCTTCTCGGGCTGCGTCGGCGAAATCAGGTTCAATTCCAGTGTCTTCGGCTGACTGTCACCGCTCAAACGCAGATCAACCTCACCAGTAACATCATCCAGACGCACCGCCGCACGCATCTTCAGATTCTGCGCCAACAGCTCACGGTCCAGCGAACGGTTGATGCCTTTGCCAGCCTCGTAATAGTTGTCGTTGACGAGGTTGTCCGGGTTGTTCACCGCAATGGTCACCATGGACAGGGTCAGGGTCACCGAGCAGGCCAGAATCCCGATGATGATCCATGGCCAGAGGTGCTTGTACCAGGGACTTGCGGCGTTTGCTGCGGGCATGTTCAGTTCTCTCAACGGATTTGTGGGCCGATGAATCGGCTCTTGGCTTCAACGTGGACGCTGTCATCATCGGCATCCTTGAGGAGGAATTTCACCTCGTTGGTGCTCGATGGCAGTTGTTCCGGCGCGCTCGACAACTCGACCGGCATGCTGACGATGTCGCCGGCCGCGACTTTGATCTCGCGCTTGCCTTGCAGGCGCAGATCCGGCAAACCGCTGGCTTCGAGCACGTAGGTGTGGTCGCGCTGATCCTTGTTCATGATCTTCAGGCTGTAGACGTTTTCGATTCGGCCTTCAGCGTTTTCGCGGTACAGCACGCGGTCCTTGCTGACGTCAAAACCGACCAGCGAACGCATGAAGAACGCGGTGACCAACAGGCTGATCATCGCCAGCAACACCACGGCATAACCGATCAGGCGTGGCCGCAGTTTATGGGTTTTCTGCCCAGACAGGTTGTGTTCAGTGGTGTAACTGATGAGCCCGCGCGGGTAATCCATTTTGTCCATGATGCTGTCGCAGGCATCGATGCACGCGGCGCAGCCGATGCACTCGATCTGCAGGCCGTCGCGGATGTCGATGCCGGTCGGGCAGACCTGAACACACATGGTGCAGTCGATGCAGTCACCAAGGCCCTGGGCTTTGTAATCAATACCTTTCTTGCGCGGGCCACGGCTTTCGCCACGACGTGGATCGTAGGAGACGATCAGCGTGTCCTTGTCGAACATCACGCTCTGAAAGCGCGCATACGGGCACATGTAAATACACACCTGCTCGCGCAACCAGCCGGCGTTGCCGTAGGTAGCGAGGGTGAAGAAACCGACCCAGAAATACGACCAGCCATCGGCTTGCCCTGTGAAGAACTCAAAGACCAGTTCGCGGATCGGCGAAAAGTAGCCGACAAAGGTCATGCCGGTGACGAAACCGATCAATAGCCACATCACGTGTTTGGCGGCTTTGCGCAGGAACTTGTTGGCGCTCATCGGCGCCTTGTCGAGCTTGATGCGCTGGTTGCGGTCGCCTTCGGTGACCTTCTCGCACCACATGAAAATCCACGTCCACACACTTTGCGGACAGGTATAACCGCACCAGACGCGCCCGGCATACACGGTGATGAAGAACAGGCCGAACGCGGCAATGATCAACAGGCCCGAGAGCAGGATGAAATCCTGCGGCCAGAACGTTGCGCCGAAGATGAAGAACTTGCGCTCCGGCAGATTCCACCATACGGCCTGGTGACCGCCCCAGTTCAGCCACACCGTGCCGAAATACAGCAGGAACAAGGCGGCGCCGCCCATCATCCGCAAGTTGCGGAACAGACCGGTGAAGGCACGGGTGTAGATTTTTTCTCTGGAGGCGTAAAGGTCAACGCTGTTGTTCGCGTTTTTGCTCGGTGGTGTGACGTCGTGTACCGGAATCTGATTGCTCATCATTGCATCCCACGGCAGTGGAAAAATGCCTCGGTCGATACGTGCCAACCAAGGTCAAAAAGGGGCGTTGCAGTGGCGCAATGATACGCCGGTCGCTCTGGGTCGAGGGTGCGACCTTTGGTCGCGTTGGGTAAAAAACCTGAATGGTGTAGCGAATGCAGTAAAGCCTGATGCAGGTCAATTGACTTATTGAGTATGGACGGTTTTGGCGTGGTGGCTAATCCGTTGTTGTCAGGGGTTCATCGGTACGACGCGCTTGCCACCGCAAGCCTTGGAAAAATCTGGGTCGACTTGAAGGGGGGCGAGCACTGACAGTGTCATCTTCAGGTTTCCAGTTGCAGAAGTTGCCGAGTGAGCACTTCAAAGTGCAACTTCAAACATGGCTTTTTGCATCAGGCGTTGTTGTAAGTTTTTTTTGTGCCTGAAACATATCTACTTGATTGTTCTGGTTCGGTGCTTTGAAGTTTTCTGTTTTTTCTAATAAGTTCTGTTTTCGCGAAAACTTGTTCGCGTGTAATTGATTAATTTAAATGGAATTTTAAGTATGACTTTCAATAAGTTTACAAGCGTTGTGCTGGGGGTTTGTTTATTGGCTTCGGTTGCCTGCGCTCAGGCGATGACCGGAACCCCGAAACACATGGTTTTTGCCTCGGATACTCAATATCCCTGGACCGACAAGACAGATAACCGTGATCCTGAATCCGACTCGGAATTCGAAGTTCGCTCCAAGTGGCTGGTCGACAGTCAGCTTGCGAGTATTGCTGATTTCAGAAATCAGCATGGTTCGCAAGCCCAGGTTCCACTGATGATCAATGGTGACATAACCGCTTTTGGTCATGGCTGGCAGCGGTCTTTTATGAAGGATATGTTGAACAAACACTTTAAGGGTGACTACTTGTACGGCCTGGGTAATCACGATTATGAAAATAATGTTGATGATTGTTTTACCAATAGCTGTGCGGCGGGAAGTATCGTCGAGTTCAAGGAACATCATGAAGGCAAGGTGGACAGCTTTGATTTGAAAGTCACCAGTGGATTTCTCAGCAAGACGTACTCCGGCAGTCTCGCGTATTCAAAAAATATCGGCGAAGTTCATATGGTTCAGCTCAATAACGAGCCGACTTATACCACCCGGATTGCTCATCCACTGAACCCGACGACATTTGAAATCAACGACGCGCTGGACTGGCTCGAGAAGGACCTCAGGCTGGCACGAGTTTCGGGTTACGCCATCATCATCAATATGCATAAACCGTTGAACCACAAAGGGACCCAGGCGCAACAAAAACGCTTCCACGACATGGTCAATAAATATCAAGTGACGGCGATCTTTGCCGGCCATTTACATAAGGATGGAGGTGATGCTTATTGGGAGGGTAGCGTACCCATCTACCTGAGCGGCAGTACGTCTCAGCAAACCTATCTGATTGCCAGTTTCACCGAGGACCGCAAGCAGTTGCAGGTCTATCTGGTGAAGAACAATCAGTGGCGCAATCGAACGCTGATCGATACGACGCCGGTGCATTCAATCTTTGCCAAGCGCCCATAAAAAAAGCCCCGCCAGTGATTAGGCGGGGCTTTGTACGATCAGTGATTGGCAGCGTTCCATGGATTGATCAGATGAACGCCGCTGAGTTGGAAATCGGCAACATTACGGGTGACCAGCGTCAGCCCATGAACAAGCGCGGTGGCGGCGATCAAAGCGTCGCATTCATTGCTGCGATCAGGCACGTGCAGCTGTGCGCATCGGCTAGCGACGGCGCTATCGACCGAGAGGATTCTTCCCGAGAATGCGGGTTTGACATGACGCTCGAGCCAGTTGCGCAGCATCCCTCCTTGTGGCGGGTCGCGGCGTTCGATACGCAGAATGCCGGTTTCCAGCTCCAGCACAGTGATGGCCGATAAATACAGGCTGGCCGGGGCAACGCTGTTTGCCCATGTCACCACTTGCCGGTCGGCTTGGGGTTTTCTCAGCTCGGAAACGACATTGGTATCGAGTAGAAACATCAGGACAGATCCACGCTGCGAGGGAGGATGACGGCGCGCTCGGGTTCGAATTCGATGTCAGGCGCATTCGGCATGACCAGCAGGTCGACGATGCTGGTCTGGCTACCGGTCAGTTTCTGGTACTCCTCGATGCTCAGCAGTACATGGGCAGGCTTGCCACGATCGGTAATGATGACCGGACCCAGATGCGCGGCTTTTTTGGCAGCACTGGTGTCCTGATTGAATTCGCGGCTGGAAATGGTCGTGATGGCCATCAAGTTCGGCCTCCGGTGATTCTGGTGTAGAAACGTTACTACGCTGAGGTTTTCCCGGCAATCGGAAAGGTGGGTTGCGGACGATCGGTTTATCACTGTCATAACGGCACCAGCCAGAGCGCCCCAGCCAACGGGCAGGGGCGCAGGATATCGGGCGAATATTCGCTGCGTTTTGCTGCTTTTTCAGAGCAATCGGCCGCCGCCGAGACCGTCCAGACCGCCACCGTTACCTGGATGGGCCATGGTGTCTGGCGATGTCGAGCGTGCGAGCGCAGCAGGTGTTTTTACCGGCGTTGCTTGATGGTCAGGGCAGGGCTGCAAACATTTTGGCAGTGTGTTTTCGTTATTTTTTGACATGTAGGCTTCATCCTTGAAGGTTGACCCGATGCTGCTCATCGGGGTGGGAAAAACCTACAGGGCACCTTTCCTCAGGTCTATTGAGCAAACGTTACAAGTCATGAATGCCAGCATGAAAAAAGGCCCCGCCAATCAATATTGGCGGGGCCTTTTTTTGTTTCAAGCGATGACCCTATTCGGCGTTCGCTTCCGGTGCTTTTTCACCGTGAGACAGGCTGTAAACGTAAGCCGCCAGCAGGTGCACCTTGTCGTTGCCTTGCAGTTGTTCCTGCGCAGGCATCTGGCCCTGACGGCCGTAACGAATGGTCTGCTGCAGTTGCGCAAAGCTCGAACCGTAGATGAAAGCACCCGGGTGAGTCAGGTCAGGCGCGCCCATGGCGGGAGTGCCTTTGCCGGCCGGACCGTGGCACGCCACGCAGTTGGCGGCGAACAGTTTGCCGCCGTTGGCCGGATCAGCCTTGGTGCCTTCCGGCAGCTTGCGGCCATCCAGATTGGTCACGACAAAAGCTGCCACGTCGGCAACGCCTTGCTCGCCAATCACTTCAGCCCAGGCCGGCATCACCGCGTGGCGACCGCCCATGATAGTGGTCTTGATGGTTTCCGGCTCGCCGCCCCAGCGCCAGTCGGCGTCGGTCAGGTTAGGGAAACCGTAAGCGCCCTTGGCGTCGGAACCGTGGCACACCGAGCAGTTGGAGGCGAACAGGCGGCCACCCATTTTCAGTGCTTGTGGATCCTTGGCGACTTCTTCGATTGGCATCGCGGCGAACTTGGCGAAGATCGGACCGAATTTGGCGTCCGAGCGAGCCATTTCCTTTTCCCACTCGTGTACGCCGGTCCAGCCGGTCTGGCCGTTGGCGAACGCGGTCTGTTTGTCGTTATCAAGGTAGTTGTAGCCCGGCAGCAGGCCTTTCCAGTTGCCCAGGCCCGGGTACAGCACCAGGTAACCCAAGGCAAAAATGATGGTGCCGACAAACAGCATGAACCACCATTTCGGCAGTGGGTTGTCGTACTCCTCGATCCCGTCGAAGGAGTGCCCGACCGTCTCGTCCGTCTGTTCGCTGCGCTGGCCCTTGCGGGTCGACAGCAGCAGCCAGGTCAGGGCGAAGATCGTACCGAGACTGAGGACTGTGACGTACAGACTCCAGAATGTAGTCATTCTTTGTTACTCCTAGAAGCTTGCTCGACGTGCTTGATGGCTTCGGGATCATCCGCAAAAGGCAACAAGGTCGCGTCTTCAAACTCCGACTTGCGCTTGGGGCTGAACACCCACAACGCCAGACCGATGAAGGCCACCATCACGACAACGGTGCCCAGGCCACGAATCATCCCGATATCCATCTAATTCACCGTTTGCTTTTGATGATGGTGCCCAGGCCTTGCAGGTAGGCCACCAGCGCGTCCATTTCGGTTTTGCCCTTCACGGCATCCTTGGCACCGGCGATGTCTTCGTCGGTGTAAGGGACGCCGAGCGTGCGCAAGACTTCCATTTTTTTGGCCGTCTCTTTGCCGTCGAGCTTGTTTTCCACGAGGAACGGGTAAGCCGGCATTTTCGACTCAGGCACTACGTTGCGCGGGTTGTACAAGTGCGCACGTTGCCAGTCATCGGAGTAACGACCGCCGACACGGGCCAGGTCCGGACCGGTACGTTTGGAGCCCCACAGGAACGGGTGGTCCCAGACGCTTTCACCGGCAACCGAGTAGTGGCCGTAGCGTTCGGTTTCAGCACGGAACGGACGGATCATCTGCGAGTGGCAGCCGACACAACCGTTGGCGATGTAAACGTCGCGGCCTTCCAGCTCCAGTGCCGAACGCGGCTTCATGCCTTCGACCGGCTTGTTGGTGACGTCCTGGAAAAACAGCGGAACGATTTGGGTCAGGCCGCCAACGCTGACGGCGATGACCATGAAGAAGGCCAGCAGGCCAATATTCTTCTCGACAGCTTCATGCTTCATCAGTGAGCTCCAACGACAGCGATCTGGGCAGCGGCTTCGGCTTCAGCCGGGTTCGAGGCGCGCACGGTGCGCCAGACGTTGTAAGCCATCAGGAACATGCCGCTGGCGAAGAAAGCACCGCCCAAGGCACGCACGATGTAACCCGGGTGGCTGGCTTGCAGTGCTTCAACGAACGAGTAGGTGAGGGTGCCGTCGTCGTTGATTGCACGCCACATCAGGCCCTGAGTGATGCCGTTGACCCACATCGAAGCGATATACAACACAGTGCCGATGGTCGCGAGCCAGAAGTGCGCGTTGATCAAGCCGACACTGTGCATCTGCGCACGGCCGAACAGACGCGGGATCATGTGGTAGATCGCGCCGATCGAGATCATCGCCACCCAGCCGAGAGCGCCGGCGTGTACATGGCCGATGGTCCAGTCGGTGTAGTGCGAGAGCGAGTTGACGGTCTTGATCGCCATCATCGGACCTTCGAAGGTCGACATGCCGTAGAACGCCAGGGATACCACGAGGAAACGCAGGATCGGGTCGGTGCGCAGCTTATGCCAGGCACCCGACAGGGTCATCATGCCGTTGATCATGCCGCCCCAGCTTGGCGCCAGGAGGATGATCGACATCGCCATGCCTAGCGATTGTGCCCAATCCGGCAGTGCGGTGTAGTGCAAGTGGTGCGGGCCGGCCCAGATGTACAGGGTGATCAGTGCCCAGAAGTGCACGATCGACAGGCGATAAGAGTAGATCGGACGCTCGGCCTGTTTCGGCACGAAGTAATACATCATCCCGAGGAAACCGGTGGTGAGGAAGAAGCCCACCGCGTTGTGGCCGTACCACCACTGGATCATCGCGTCGGTCGCGCCCGAGTAGGCAGAGTAGGACTTGAACAGGTTCACCGGCAGCGACATGTGGTTGACGATGTGCAGCATCGCGGTCACGACGATGAAGGCACCGTAGAACCAGTTACCCACGTAGATGTGCTTGGTTTTGCGCTTGGTGATGGTGCCGAAGAACACCAGACCGTAAGTGACCCAGACAATGGCCAGCAAAATGGCGATCGGCCATTCCAGTTCCGCGTATTCCTTGGTGGTGGTGTAACCCAGCGGCAAGGTAATGATCGCGCCGACAATCACCGCTTGCCAGCCCCAGAAGGTGAAGGCCGCGAGGCTGTCGGAAATCAGTCGCGTCTGGCAGGTTCGCTGCACGACATAGTAGGAAGTGGCGAATAGTGCACAACCACCGAAGGCGAAAATCACCAGGTTTGTGTGCAACGGGCGCAGGCGTCCAAAGCTCGTCCACGGCAGACCGAAGTTCAACTCCGGCCAGACCAGTTGCGAGGCGATGAAGACACCGAGCCCCATGCCAAGGATCCCCCAGACCACCGTCATGATGGCGAACTGGCGGACTACCTTATAGTTATAAGCAGTCGGACTGATTGCTGTGCTCATTCTAAGGTTCCACGGTTTGGGTGTTTTATTAGGATTAAAATCGGCCGCAAGTATGCAGAGAGCAGGGGGTCATTGCAACGCGCCATGACCTGGGTCAATGCTTTCCAACGCTGATTCTGCGGCCTTTCCATGCGCCGCGTAAGGACAAAATCGGCCTCGGACAAAATGTCGCAGCGGACGAAAAAAGCGAGGGGTTCAGGTCGCTTGTAACGGGGTGTGTTCAAACGCTCGGTTCGGGTGACGGATGGCAAATGGCACGACAGCCGGTATCTACCGGCGTTTGCGGCCACATCAGTCAGCCGGTTCGCGGAACACAGCAGTCAGCGTTGACCTGGAACCGGCACAAGCCAGTCCGCATCGAGCAAGCGTAGACCCGAATCCGGGGAACCGAAAGGAGAGGGTGTGAAGGGGTGCGACAATGCGTCGCAAAGGGGCTGGATGCTGCCGCACCGAGAATGGTGCGGCAGATGTGTACGCAATACTTACTTTTTCTTGTCTTCAGTAATCAGTTTTTCTGTATTCAATCCGTGCGACAGGCTGTACACATAAGCGGCCAGCAATTGCACTTTATCGTTACCCAGCAGTTCGTTCTGCGCCGGCATATGGCCCTGACGACCGTGGCGAATGGTCTGCTCGAGTTGAGTCAGGCTGGTGCCATAGATAAACCCGGCCGGGTGCGTCAGATTCGGCGCGCCCATGGCTTCAGTGCCGTGACCGGTTGCCCCATGACAGGCCACGCAAGTGGTGCTAAATGCCTGCTGCCCCGCTTGCAGATCAGCCTTGCTGTCGGCGGGCAGCGGCAGGCCGGCGAGTTCGTGACGCACATAGGCGGCCACGTTCTTCACCCCGGCTTCGCCCAAAACTTCGCCCCAGGCCGGCATCGCCGCCATCCGGCCACCCATGATGGTGGTTTTGATGGTGTCGGCGTCGCCGCCCCAGCGCCAGTCGCTGTCGGCAAGGTTAGGGAAACCGAACGCGCCTTTGGCATCGGAACCGTGGCACACCGAGCAATTGGAAGCGAACAAGCGGCCACCCATTTTCAGCGCCTGCGGGTCCTTCGCCACTTCTTCCAGCGGCATGGCGGCGAACTTGGCGAAGATCGGGCCGAACCTGGCGTCAGCCTTGTTCATCTCCTTTTCCCACTCGTGCACGCCGGTCCAGCCATCCTCGTAACCCGGCAGGATGCCTTTCCAGTTGCCCAGGCCCGGATAAAGGATCAAATAGCCCACGGAAAACACCAGGGTGCCGGCGAACAGCATGAACCACCACTGCGGCAGCGGGTTGTCGTACTCCTCGATGCCGTCGAAGCTGTGGCCCATGGTCTGGTCGACGCTGCCCTTGGTTTCGCCCCGGCGGGTGCCGATCAGCAGCCACGTCAGGCCGATCAGGCTGCCGATGGTTAGTACGCAGATCCACGTACTCCAGAAGGTGGTCATGGCCGGGTACTCCTTGGTTCAGGTGCTTGGGTTGTTTCAAATGCTGGGGTAGTTTCGGGTTGTGGCTCGTCGGCGAACGGCAGCAGACGTGCTTCAGCGAACTCTGGGGTGCGCTTGCGGTTGAACACCCACAAGGTCAAGCCGACGAACGCTACAAACACGACAACGGTGCCTAAACCACGGATCAGCCCTGCGCTCATATCAAAGACCATCGTGCTCACCTCTTGCTCTTGATCGCAGTGCCGAGCACTTGCAGGTAAGAAACGAGGGCGTCCATTTCGGTCTTGCCCTTGAGGCTGGCCACCGCGCCGCTGATGTCGTCGTCGGTGTACGGCACGCCGAGGGTGCGCATGGTCTTGAGCTTGGTTTCGGTGTGGCTGCTGTCGACCGCTTGCGTGACCAGCCACGGGTAGGCCGGCATTTTCGATTCCGGTACGACGTTGCGCGGGTTGTACAAGTGCGCGCGGTGCCAGTCATCCGAGTAGCGGGCACCGACCCGGGCCAGATCCGGACCGGTACGTTTCGACCCCCACAGGAACGGGTGATCCCAAACGCTTTCGCCCGCTACCGAGTAGTGCCCGTAGCGTTCGGTTTCGGCGCGGAACGGCCGGATCATCTGCGAGTGGCAACCGACGCAGCCTTCGCGGATATAGATGTCGCGGCCTTCCAGTTGCAGCGCGGTGTAGGGTTTCATGCCTTCCACCGGTTTGTTGGTGACGTCCTGGAAGAACAGCGGGACGATCTGGGTCAGGCCGCCGATGCTCACGGCGAACACCATGAGCAACATCAACAGGCCGACGTTCTTTTCAATCGTTTCGTGTTTCATGGCGGACTCCTCAGGCCATCTGCGCGGCAGCGACGACGTCAGCAGGCTGCGAGGCCCGCACGGTGCGCCAGGTGTTGTAAGCCATCAGGAACATGCCGCTGAGGAAGATCGCCCCACCAATCAGCCGCACGACGAAGCCAGGGTGGCTGGCCACCAGGGTTTCGACGAAGGAGTAGGTCAGCGTGCCGTCCTCGTTGACTGCGCGCCACATCAGGCCCTGAGCGATACCGTTGACCCACATCGACGCGATGTAGAGCACGGTGCCGATGGTCGCGAGCCAGAAGTGCGCGTTGATCAGGCCGACGCTGTGCATCTGTGCTTTGCCGAAGATTTTCGGGATCATGTGGTACAGCGCGCCGATGGAAATCATCGCCACCCAACCGAGGGCGCCGGCGTGTACGTGGCCGATGGTCCAGTCGGTGTAGTGGGAGAGGGCGTTGACGGTTTTGATCGCCATCATCGGACCTTCGAAAGTCGACATGCCGTAGAACGCCAGCGAGACCACAAGGAAGCGCAGGATCGGGTCGCTGCGCAACTTATGCCAGGCGCCCGAGAGGGTCATCATGCCGTTGATCATGCCGCCCCAGCTCGGCGCCAGCAGAATCAGCGACATCACCATCCCCAGCGACTGCGCCCAGTCCGGCAGCGCGGTGTAGTGCAAGTGGTGCGGGCCGGCCCAGATGTACAAGGTGATCAGCGCCCAGAAGTGCACGATCGACAGGCGATACGAGTACACCGGACGTTCTGCCTGTTTCGGCACGAAGTAGTACATCATCCCGAG
Source organism: Pseudomonas sp. MC6 (assembly GCF_054790575.1). Lineage (NCBI taxonomy): Bacteria > Pseudomonadati > Pseudomonadota > Gammaproteobacteria > Pseudomonadales > Pseudomonadaceae > Pseudomonas > Pseudomonas sp. MC6. Next base: position 2,943,248 of record NZ_CP186504.1, on the reverse strand, counting down.
GAAACCGGCGGTGAGGAAAAAGCCTACGGCATTGTGGCCGTACCACCATTGCACCATCGCGTCGGTTGCACCGGCGTACACCGAGTACGACTTGGTGAAACTCACCGGCAACTCAAGGTTATTGACGATGTGCAGAATCGCCACGGTGATGATGAACGCGCCGAAGAACCAGTTGCCCACATAAATGTGCTTGGTTTTGCGCTGCATGATCGTGCCGAAGAATACGATGGCGTAGGCGACCCAGACGATGGTGATCAGGATGTCGATCGGCCATTCCAGCTCGGCGTATTCCTTGGAACTGGTGTAACCCAGTGGCAGGCTGATGGCTGCCAATAGAATTACAAGCTGCCAGCCCCAGAAGCAGAACGCGGCGATTTTTGGTACAAACAACTGGGTCTGGCAGGTGCGTTGCACCGAGTAGAACGAACTGGCGAACAGCGCACAGCCACCGAACGCGAAGATCACCGCGTTGGTGTGCAGCGGGCGCAGACGGCCGAAACTGGTCCAGGGCAAATTGAAGTTGAGTTCGGGCCAGACCAATTGGGCCGCGAGAAAAACCCCGAGCCCCATGCCGACGATGCCCCACACCACCGTCATAATGGCGAATTGGCGGACCACCTTGTAGTTGTAGGCGGTACTGATAGAAGTGTTCATGGTTCCCCATCCACGGTTCAGCCGAAGTGAGCGCGCGCAAAAGACGCGGCGAATCCTTCGTCTGGAGTTATAGGCAGACTAAAAGCGAGGCAAGCATGGACAAACAGCACAAGGCCAGTATTGACGGGGATCAATGGGCGCAGTGCGTGCTCGATCATGGATGGCTTTGGAACGCCGCCAGTGGTGAGGCTTCAGCGACGTTGATCCTGGCCCACGGTGCTGGTGCGCCGATGGACAGTGACTGGATGAACGATATGGCTGGGCGCCTTGCCGGGCTTGGGGTGAATGTGTTGCGGTTTGAGTTTCCGTATATGGCGCAGCGGCGGGTGGATGGGGTGAAGCGGCCGCCGAATCCTGCGGGGAAATTGCAGGAGTGTTGGCGTGAGGTGTATGCCGAGGTGCGGCGTCATGTCGCTGGGGTTTTGGCCGTTGGCGGGAAGTCTATGGGTGGGCGGATGGCGAGTCTGCTTGCTGATGAGTTGGGGGCTGACGCGTTGGTGTGTCTGGGGTATCCGTTTTATGCGGTGGGGAAGCCGGAGAAACCGCGGGTTGAGCATTTGGCTTCTTTGCAGACTCGGACGTTGATTGTGCAGGGGGAGCGGGATGCGTTGGGCAATCGTGAGGCTGTCGAGGCTTACACTTTGTCACCGAGTATTGAGGTGGCGTGGCTAGTGACCGGGGATCATGACCTCAAGCCATTAAAGGTTTCCGGGTTTACCCATGAACAGCATTTGGCTGCCGCTGCGCAGAAAGTATCCGAATTTCTCAAGGGTTAACCGAGATCCCGAACCGCATAAAGATCGGCTCCCTTTCCCCCTCGCCCCCTTGGGGGAGAGGGCTGGGGTGAGGGGGTAGATCTTGAACGCGACACATTTTTCAATCTGAGTACATATCCGTTGCTGCGGTAACGGCCGCTCAGGGTTCCGCCCTTACGGCGGGTCACTTTTTACAAACGCCTAAAAAGTAACCAAAAACGCTTGCTCCTACGTCCGGCCCGCTCGCTAAGGCTCGGGGTCCCTTCGCTGCGGGATCGATCCGGGCGCAGCGTCTCCGGTTTGCTTCGCTGCACCTCCTCTCGCTGTGTTTGGCTGCGCCAAACGGTCGCTGCGCTCCCACGCCAGGATCAATCCCTCCACTCAGCCTTCCGACGTCGCCCGTGGATCAAGATCAAGAGCAGGCGAGCTGACACTCGGCCTATTGAGTGGTTAAGGGCCAAGCGGTGTTCGGCTATTAATTTGTGTTGTGACTGCCCCTCACCCCAGCCCTCTCCCGAGGGAGAGGGAGCCGATTTGTGAGCTTTTCAAAGCCTGAGTTCAACGCGCTATTGCACGTCGGCGTACCTCTCCCAAACACCGCGATCAGTCCCCTCTCCCTCTGGGAGAGGGCTAGGGTGAGGGGCTTTTGATCTGTTTCAGAATCTGAACTCGACTCGGTATTTCACGTCGGCGTACCTTGCCCAAACGCCTCGGTCAGTCACCTCTCTCTGGGAAGGAGAAGAGCCGATTTGTGTGCTTTTCAGTGCTTGAGTTCAACGCGGTATTGCACGTCTGTATACCTTGCCCAAACACCTCGGTTCAGTCCCCTCTCCCTCTGGGAGAGGGTCAGGGTGAGGGGCGATTTCGCTGACACGATAAAAAACTGGAAGCGCTCTCTGTCCAGCATTTCCTGTGCGTAAACATGATTCCGTGAGCGCGTTTAAAGTACACGAACCGTTACGCCATCGGGCCTACAACACCTTGCGCCGTTACCTACGCGTACGCCAGAATCCGCCGGCTTACGCGGCTATAGGCCGGGCTATATCGTTTGCCTGTCACTGCAAATCAGTGATCGGGTTTGGTAGCCCGCTTTAAATTGTCGTTGTTGCGACACCGTCGATGCTGTCTCCTTTTTTGAGATATGGCTTTGTATGGTGGGCATGCGTGGGGCTCCTCTGTGAGCGCCGGGTTACCCAATTTGACCGGTCTACCAACCCGCGCATGGCCGCCACCCGCCGTTTGGTAGCGAGGGTGATGGCTCCCGTTTTTTCAAATTGGAGCTTTATCTATGTTCAAAATCACACCAAACCCACCAGTCACCGACCCAGTCCCCCACGACCCCTCACTTGATCCGCAAAAGGTCAAAGAAGCGACTGATCGCGCCCTCGACTACTACCTCAGACCCGAAGCCCTGGGGGCTCCACCAAGCTCGCCAAAATTTCGCCCCGTCTATCTCGTCGACCCCACGCTGGATGACGAAACCCTGCTGGTCGAGGCTAGCGAGTCGCTTTCATACGCCCATGCCATGGCCGGTAACATCGCCAACTCAATCGGCGGCCCGGAGCGCAAACCGCTGCTGGCGCTGCAACAGGTGATCATGCTCAACGAACTGTTGGTCAATCGACTGCTGGATAAGCTGAAGTTGCCTCAGTAGTTTCGCTGGCTGTTATGGCTTCATCGCGAGCAAGCTCGCTCCCAAATTGAATCTGCGGTGATCACTGATTGAGTGCCCGACAACGATCCCCTGTAGGAGTGAGCCTGCTCGCGATGGCGGCCTGCCAAGCACCATCGATTTCAAACAGGCAATAAAAAACCGGAAGCTTTCGCCGTCCGGGCTTTCAGAATTAAAAGATCGCAGCCTGCGGCAGCTCCTACACAATGGCTTTTTAGGAGCTGTGGCAGGCTGCGATTTTTTTGATTTACTTTGTAATGGGTAGCCTGCCAGTGATCACAAATTTATCGAGCACTTTCTGCCCATCACGGGCGGCTTGTCGAACATCAAGGAATGTCAGTTCATCACGAACTTTCTGTTTTGCGGGTTTTCGAGCAGGGGTTGTATTCATGCTTGCCGGTCTGCGTGATTGAGTAGCGACCGGCAAACGATAGAACCTGGCCTCAACGAGCACCAGTCGGCGCATTCTGGGCTCGTTGTAGGCAGTGTCTGCATTGCTTGAGTGAGATCTTCGCCGGCAGAGAAGGCCTCTTCGCGAGCAAGCTCGCTCCCACAGGAGATTGTCGTCGGACACAGAACTGTGGTTCCGAGCAGTTCCAATGTGGGAGCGAGCTTGCTCGCGAAAGCGGTCTGCCAAGCACCATCATTTTCAGACAAGCAACAAAAAACCCGGAAGCTCGCGCCCTCCGGGTTTTTTTAGTTACCGCCAGTTCAATCAGCGGTTAAACCGCTCCACCAACGAGTACTGCGTATTCGCCGTCTTCGTCAGTTCTTCACTCAGCAACGCCGAGTTATGCGCCTGCTCGGAAGTCTGATCCGCCAACTCCGAAATATTGCTGATGTTGCGGCTGATCTCCTCAGCCACCGCACTTTGCTCTTCGGTCGCGGCTGCAATCTGCGTGGTCATGTCGGTGATGTTGGCCACCGCTTCACTGATCCCGACCAGCGCCTGATCCGCTTCCAGCACCCGCGCTACACCCTCTTCAGCCTGACGATGCCCGGCTTCCATGGTTTGCACAGCACTCGAAGCTGTCTGTTGCAGCTTGGCGATCAGAGCGTGAATCTGCCCGGTCGATTCGCTGGTGCGTTGCGCCAGTTGGCGTACTTCGTCAGCCACCACGGCAAAACCACGGCCCATTTCACCGGCACGCGCGGCTTCGATCGCAGCGTTCAGAGCGAGCAAGTTGGTCTGGTCGGCGATGCCTTTGATCACATCAACCACGCCGCCGATTTCGTCGCTGTCCTTGGCCAGTTGGGTCACGGTCAGACCGGTTTCCCCAACAACTACGGATAGACGCTGAATGGCTTCGCGGGTTTCCCCGGCGATGTCACGACCACGACCGGTCAGGCGATTGGCTTCCTGAGTCGCGTCAGCGGTGCGCTGCACGTGGCTCGCCACTTCCTGAGTGGTCGCGGCCATCTGGTTGACGGCGGTGGCGACTTGTTCAGTTTCCACGCGTTGACGTTCCAGGCCGGTCGAGCTGCTGTGTGCCAGTCGGTCGGATTGCTTGGCCTGATCGGTCAGGTGTTCGGCTGTGTCCTGCAAACGGGTCAGGCAGGTTTTCAGGCGTGCTTCCTGGCTTAGGATCGACATTTCCAGACGCGCCTGCGCGCCACGGCTGTCGGTGTACATCTGCGCGATCAACGGGTCGGAGGTGGTCTGCTCGGCCAGGCGCAGCAGGCGTTTGAGCCCGCGTTGCTGCCATTGCAGGCCCATCAGGCCCAGCGGCACCGACAAACCGGCAGCCAGAGCAAAGCCCCACTGCGAGTTCAGTGTCGCGCCGATCACGAAGCTCAGTTGGCTGACCAGAATGAACGGCAGCCAGTCTTGCAACACCGGCAGCCATTTATCGCTGGAAGGGATCGCCGACTTGCCCTGGTTGATGCGTTGGTAGAGCGCTTCGGCACGGCGGATCTGTTCGGCGGTGGGTTTGATCCGCACCGACTCGTAACCGACCACCTGATTGCCGTCGAACACCGGTGTTACATAGGCGTTAACCCAGTAATGGTCACCGGTCTTGCAGCGATTCTTGACAATGCCCATCCATGGCAAGCCTTGTTTCAGTGTGCCCCACATGTGCGAAAACACCGCAGCCGGGACGTCGGGGTGACGAACCAGGTTGTGCGGCGCACGGATCAGTTCCTCACGCGAAAACCCGCTGATCTCGACGAATGCGTCGTTGCAGTAGGTGATCACGCCCTTGGCGTCGGTTGTGGAAATCAACCGCTGCTGAGCCGGGAAAGTCCGTTCGCGTTGTGTAATGGGCTGGTTATTACGCATGGTTTTTCAATCCGCAAGGCTTTGAAAGGTTGTCGGCGGTGCCAGCTTTTTATTGAAATTTTTTTTCAATAATCAGCACAGCGTCGCAAAACGGCGCTTGCTTCAGCCGGCGAGCATCGGATAAGTGAACAAGCCGAAATGCAGCAGGTTCAGGCCGAAATGCGTGGCGATCGCCGCGCCGAGTCCGCCAAAACGGTAGGCCAGACCATAACCGACGCCCGCCAGCCCTGCCAGCAACACCCAGGTCCAGCCCGCGCCGGCATGCACCAGACCAAACAGCAGCGAGGCCAGCAGCAGGGCGAGGTTGTCCCCGTACGGCAAGTGTTTGAAGCGCTGGCTGAGGCCGCCCTGTATATAGCCGCGAAACAGCGCTTCCTCGACCAAGGTCACTAGCAGCAGGTTGTTCAGCACCCACAGCCAGGCCTGATCCGGCCATTTCGGTGCCCAGGCAATCACGCCCAGCAACAGCGCGCCGCCGAGGGCCAGAACCGTGCTTAGCGTCAGGGCGAGGGCGGTGGCGTACACGCTCAGGCGTAACGAACGTCGCCCGACAATCCACGGGCACACCAGCAGCAGCCAGAAGCCAATGAGCGGTTTATCCAGATTCAGGTACATCGAGAATGGCACGGCGTTGTCGGTGAAGCGCTGCGGATCAATGGCGCGACCGTTGGCGAAGCCCGGCAGCCAGTGCAACGCCAGCGCCAAAGCCAGCACGATAAATAGGCCATGGCCGAGAAAACGTGCGACCGGAACCTGTTGCTGGCGAACGGCAAAACCGGCGAACACCAGCAGCCCCACGGAAATCAAAGCGAGCCAGCCGAGGTGGCCGTAGCTCAGCGCCCATCCATAACCGAGGCTGAGAAGCGCCAGATAGAGCCATGGCAAAGCCTTCATCGAAAGTCCCTGTGCAGAATGTGTGGAGGGGCTTTCTACACGGGTGGGGGCGTGGGGACAAGTGAAGGTGTGGCGGTGATCGGGGACAACCAAAATATCCTTGGTAACCCGATCAACTGTAGGAGTGAGCCTGCTCGCGATTGCGGTGTGTCATTCAACGCAGATGTTGGCGGACCCACCGCAATCGCGAGCAGGCTCACTCCTACAGGGTTTTGTATTTGGCTGACGAATCAGTGCAGATTGAGTTTCGCGGCAGCACGCTCGGTGATTTCCGTGCGCAACTTCAGTGATGGCGCCGCACGCAAACGTGCCTCATCGACAATCGCACCCGGCGCAGTCTCCGGGCTGCCCGCGTTGAACGGCGGCGCTGGGGCATATTCCAATTGCAACTGAATCAGTTGCGCCGTGTCGGCCCCCACCAACTCTTCAGCCAACACCAAGGCAAAATCGATCCCCGCTGTAATTCCGCCACCCGTAAACAGATTGCCGTCACGCACCACCCGATCCTTCACCGCAATCGCCCCCAATGTCGGCAGCAAATCGTGATACGCCCAATGCGTGGTCGCGCGTTTGCCTTGCAGCAGGCCTGCTGCGCCGAGGACCAGCGAGCCGGTGCACACTGAGGTCACATATTTCGCCTGAAGGGCCTGGCGTTTGATGAAGTCCAGCGTCTGCGCGTCTTCCATCAACGGCCCGACACCGCCGCCGCCGGGAATGCAGATCACATCCAGACACGGGCAATCCTCGAACGTGATGGTCGGTTTCAATAGCAGACCGGTGCTGGCGGTCACCGGCATCAGATCCTTCCAGATCAGATGCACCTGCACGCCCGGCAACGAGGCGAGCACGTCGTACGGCCCGGTCAGGTCGAGTTGCTGAACCTGTGGAAACAACAGAAAACCGATCTGCAGCGTCATCGTTCTTGCTCCATGAAAAAGGGGTGGACGGCTTCACTGTAGGCGCGTAGGTTCTGGCGCATACGCCAATAACCCCACGAATTACGCCAAATGCCCAAAGCCATCCACGTACTCGCGTTTGCCAACATGCAGATCCTCGATGTCACCGGGCCGTTGCAGGTGTTCGCCTCGGCCAACGACATCGCCCGTCAGCGCGGCTTGCCGATGCCTTATGCACCGAGTGTGATTGCCAGCGGCGGCGGGGCGGTGATGTCATCGGCGGGTTTGGCGGTGTTGGCTGAGCCGTTGCCCGAAGCGCCCAGCGACACGTTGATCATTGCCGGTGGCTGGGGCATTTATCCCGCCGCCGAAGATGTGCCGCTGGTGGATTGGGTGCGCCAACATGCCGGCAAATGTCGACGCGTGGCCTCCGTGTGTACAGGGGCATTTCTGTTGGCCGCCAGTGGCTGGCTTGATGGCCGCAGAGTGGTCACCCACTGGACCCGCTGCGAACAACTGGCGCAGCAGCACCCGAAACTGCAAGTCGAAGCCAATCCGATTTTCATCAATGACGGCCCGGTGTGGACCTCGGCAGGTGTCACTGCCGGCATCGATCTGGCGCTGGCGATGGTGGAAGAGGACTTGGGCAGCGACATCGCATTGGACGTCGCCCGGCATCTTGTGGTGTTTCTCAAACGTCCGGGCGGACAGTCGCAGTTCAGCGTGACCCTGTCGTTGCAGAATCAGGGCAATCGTTTTGATGAGTTGCACGCGTGGATCGCCGAAAACCTCACCTGCGATCTCGGCATCCCGACGCTGGCCGAGCAGGCTGGCATGAGCGAACGCAGTTTCGTCCGCCATTACCGCGCCGACACCGGCCAGACCCCGGCGCGGGCGATTGAACTGATCCGCGTCGAAACCGCCCGGCGATTGCTCAGTGACACAGGTTTGCCGGTCAAACGCATCGCCGCCAATTGCGGGTTTGGCAGTGAAGAGACATTGCGACGAAGTTTCCTGCGGGCTATCGGCGTGACGCCTCAGGCGTATCGGGAGCGGTTTTCGGTTAGCGCTGCAGCAGAACTGGTGATGCCTTGAGCATTTCCGGTGGGGCTTTCTCCGGTTCAGATAGACTGCGCAGCTTATTCTGCCAACCGACTTCAAGGACGATGCATGTCACTCAAATCGCTGCTTGCTCTGCTGGTATTCGTCGGGATGCTGGCCGGTTGCGCTTCGCCGCCCCCGTCACTGCCGGATACCCCGCAACGCCGTGAACTGATGGAGCGCATGTTTGCCAAGTCGACGATCATGCTGTCATTCAAGGAACTCGAAGCACGAGCTGCCGCCGAGCCGGGCGAACGAAAGCGCCAAGTCTCTGCAGATGAGGCAGTGGCCAGCCATAAGAAACAAATGAATGTCGACCTGCCAGCCGCGTACTGGCAGCAGCGCCGCGCAAACCTCGCGCAACTGATCGATGCCAGAGCCAAGGGCGAAGCCATCGGCCTGACGGCTTATAAAGAAAAGTACTTCGAGCAGTTGTCCGAGGCTCCGACGCCCATGCTAGCGGCTCTGGCCGATGCACCGCGAATGGACGCGCTGCCAGAGTTTGCGCTGGTGCTGCCCAATGATCATCAACTCAGTTACTTCTACTTGATGACCGTCGCGGATGAGACGTTCTGGGAAATTGAGCAGTTTTACCAGCACATGGCCGATCTGGATGCCCAGTACGGCGTATGCGCGCTGTACCCGGATTGCTACCGCCCGGACTTCCGCACGGCTAAGCCTCGGCTTCCGCCACCTGATTGAAATACTTCGTCCGATCCGGCGTAAACGTCACACGCATCTTCGTCCGCGAGCAGGTCAGCGAACGCTCTTCACTCAAATCGATATCCAGATCCTCGCCGCGCAAGCCTTGCCATTGCGCCAGATACTTCAGCGAGCCATATTTTTCGTTTTTCTTCAGGCTACGGCTCACGCCACCCTTCCAGCCGAGCACTGGCAGTTCGCCGGCGAGACATTTTTGCGCGAGGTCGGGGAAGCGGGTGGCGCGTTGGCGGCCGATTTCCCAGCATTTGATCAGGCCTTTGTCCGCGGCTTCCCAGAGTTGGGTGCGGGTCAGGCCGCTGCGAAGAGGCGTGTCGATGGTGCGCTGGACGTGCTGGGACATTCTGGTTCCTTGAATTCGGGTTTTATTGGACAGCTCCGCTGTGCCCGTTGCGGTGGATGGTAGGGGCGGATGTAACGGCTGGCAACAAGGTATTTCGGGGTGTAAGTGCAAGTTACGAGGGTGGCTTTACGTGGCGTTTGTGAGTTTTTTGCAGGCATTGATTTACACAAAGTGTCGCCGCAGGTAACCGGTGCAGGGGGCAGCGCCGAAATTCGGCGCTGGGTGATGTGTGTGGCGTGTAGTCCGGCTTCCCACAAAAGGCGTTTAAAGTACGATTTATCTGACAGACGCTGACGAAGAACGGGACGACCTCAAGGCTGCCACTCACTCTTTTCCCCGCTCAAGCGTCGATCCAGAAAGCTCGCCGCACTGATCAACGCCAGATGTGTCAACGCCTGTGGCGTATTGCCAAGGTGCCGGCCATGGCTGTCGAATTCTTCGGCATACAACCCGAGCGGGTTGGCATAGCGCAGCAATTGCTCAAACTCCAGATGTGCTTTTTCAACCTGCCCCGCGCGAGCCAGGCATTCGACATACCAGAACGAGCACGCAGCAAAAGCGCCTTCGGTGCCGGCCAGGCCATCGATATTGCTGTCGTCGTTGCGATAGCGATACACCATGCCGTCGCGCACCAGATGTTTTTCAATCGCCTCAAGCGTCGACAGCCAGCGCGGATCCTTGGCGCTGACGAAGCGCACCAACGGCATCAGCAGCATCGAGCCGTCCAGCGCCGTGCCACCCTTGTACTGAACGAAATGCCCGCGCTTTTCATCCCAGAAGTTGTCCCAGATATCCGCGTAGATCGCCTGCCGGGTCTGATCCCATTGCGCGAATGGCGCCGGCAGCGAGCGTTTCGAGGCCAAACGAATAGCCCGGTCCAGCGCTACCCAGCACATCAAACGCGAGTGCAGAAAGTGGTGCTGCTCACCGCGCATCTCCCAAATGCCAACGTCTTTGGTCTGCCACGTCTCACAGACTTGATCGACGACTTCGCGCACGTGTTTCCAGCCCTCGTGGGAAATTGCATCGCCGTATTTGTTGACCAGATACACCGCGTCCATCAGCTCGCCGAAGATATCCAGTTGAATCTGATCGTAAGCGCCGTTGCCGATGCGCACCGGTTGCGCGCCGCCGTGACCGGACAGGTGCGAAAGCTCGGTTTCCGGCAATTCCTGTCGTCCGTCGATGGCGTACAGAATGTTCAACTTCATCGGCTTGCCGCAGCAATCGCTGACCCGTCCGCGCAGCCAGCCCATATAGGCGTTGGCTTCGCCGACAAAGCCCAGGCGCATGAGCGCGTACACCGTGAATGACGCGTCGCGGATCCACGTGTAGCGATAATCCCAGTTGCGTTCGCCGCCGGGCGTTTCCGGAAGACCGAAAGTGGCGGCAGCGAGAATGGCTCCGTGTTTGCGCGACGTCAGCAGTTTCAACGCAAGGGCCGAGCGGTTGACCATTTCGCGCCAGCGTCCGCGGTAAATCGACTGTCCGATCCAGTCGCGCCAGAACTTCAGCGTGCGTTCCATGCACAAGTGTCCGGCGCCTTCGGCGAATCGAGGATCATCGGTGGCACCGAGCATGAACGCCGCCGTTTCATCTTGCTTGAGCGTGAATTGCGCCACCGCTGCTTGCGCATCGATCCGCAGCGGCTGGTCCGAAGCCAGGCGCAGTGATGGTTGGCCAGCAGCGCTGAACGTCACGTCTTGTTGATCCATCTCTGCTCGGGTGTCGGCTCGGGCGTAATCGTGGCGCACGGCGCAGCGCATCGTGAAAGTCGCCGAGCCACTTACTACGCGAACCCGCCGCATTAACAGCGGCAGGGCATCGTCACTGTCTCCGATAGGCAACAGGTCGGTGATTTCTACCACCGCACGCTCACTCAGCCAGCGGGTTTGCAGCACATTGGTGTCGGGCAGGTAAATCTGCTCGCGGCGCGCATCGGGCAAGTCCGGCGCCAACTGAAAAATCCCCGCGTCGGGGCTGTCCAGCAACGAACAGAAAATCGACGGGCTGTCGAACTCCGGCCAGCAGAAGAAATCCACGCTACCGCGATCATTGATCAGCGCTGCACTGCGCATGTCACCGATGATGCCGTGGGCATCGATCGGACTTTGTCGTTCCAGGTGATGCTCAGCCATTGCCGCGAAACTCCGGATAGAGGCTCATGCCGCCGTCGATGAACAGGGTGGTGCCGACGATGTAATCGGAGGCATCCGAGGCGAGAAAGACCACGGCGTTGGCGATGTCTTCCGCGTCGCCGATACGGCCGTAGGGGATCAGCTCCAGCAGCTTGTCGCCGGCAGCGCCTTCGGTCGCGTCTTTGTTGATTGCCGTGCGAATCGCCCCCGGCGCGATGCCGTTAATGCGAATGCGTTGATGGCTGACTTCCTGCGCGAGGGTCTGCATCAATTGATCGACGCCACCCTTGGACGCGGCGTAATTGACGTGCCCGGCCCAGGGAATGCGCTGGTGCACCGAACTTATGTGGATGATCTTGCCGGCCGCGCGCGACACGCCTTCGCGAATGCCCTGGCGATTGAAGATGCGCAGGGCGGCGCGAGCGCAGAGGAACTGCCCGGTGAGGTTGACGCTGATCACTGCGTTCCAGTCTTCGAGGGTCATGTCCACGGCGGCGGCGTCTTTTTGCATCCCGGAATTGGCGATCAGAATATCCAGCGAGCCGAAGGCGTCGAGGGTTTCGGCGAACAGTCGTTCAACGTCTTCTTCCTTCGAGACGTCGGCGCCGATGGCCAGCGCCTGGCCGCCGTCGGCAATGATCTGCCGGGCCAGTGCTTCGGCCGGTTCTGCCTGGCGGTTGTAGTTGATGACCACCGCCGCGCCGGCAGCGGCGAGGGCTTTGGCGGCAGCGTGGCCGATGCCGGAGCTGGCGCCGGTGATCAGGGCTGTTTGTCCGGCGAGGGAAATGTGCATGCAAAGTCGCACCTTGGGTCAGTGGGCTTATTTAGCTGACTGACGTGCGGCGGCGAGAGTTCATCTCGCGATCATGAAAAGATCGACAGCTTCAGACCCGATAGCGCCCACTTGTGCGATGCCATTCGACATTGCCGGCCAGCCAGCTCTTGATTCCGCACAGGTAACGTTTGAGCGGCGCTGATGCGTTCGGCAGTACGGACTGTTCTGCGGCTTCGTACAAATGCATGATTTCTTCGTGAATGGCGGCACTTTGCGCCATGGCTTGTTCGGGCGAGCATTGCTGTTCACGGGTCAACAGCAAAGGCAGGTTGAAATCACCGATCCCGGCCTGCTGTTCTTTCAGCGCCGAAAAAAGATCATTGGCAATGATCGTCGCGCTGGCGGCCAGAGCCGTGACGCGTCGCACATCCGGTGCGCTATACACATTCGCGGGGAGTTCGTAGCCCCCGATGATGTCGATCAACGACAGGCACGGCAGGAAACTGTTGACCTGACGGTGGGCCAGATATTCCCAAAGCGCGGGCGTGAGACCTTCGGTGCGCCAGGCCGCTTCGGCGCTCATGGTCACGAACATGGCGATGATTTCATGGCGTACGCGTGCGACCTGTGCCGGTGTTGCGAGGGCCTCCACCCGCGCCAGATAGCCGCGCAGAGCGACCAATACCGGATCGCTGCTCAATGCCTGCTCAAGACCGGGCCGGAACCGTTCGCTCAAGTACACCGGTTCCAGCGCCGCCAGCGCCACGGACAGGCGCGGGCCGACCATTTTCGGTTCAGATCCCGTTCTCTCATCATCACAGTAGTAATCATCGACAGCGAAGAGGGCGGCAAAACATTGCGCCGCCAGCAACAGCCGAGCCGGATCATCGGTGTCGGTATGACACAGCATGGCGAAGCGGCCGAAGCCCATGGCGCGCACTTTTGCATGGTGTCCTGGAAAAATTCCGACCTGCTCAATCCACGGCATGAGGCGATCATCCACTTCTGCCGCCAGAGAGAGGTCGACTCTAAAGGGCGCAAGTCCATAAAGCTGCGGGACGGTCCAGGGCGATTTCATCGACGATTCCTTCGCGGTTGAGCGCAGGGTCATCAGAGCCCTATTGGCCAAAAAAGGCACCTGTCAGACCTGACAGGTCTGTGCGTTTTGCGACGGATGGTCAACGTCGATCCAGCATCCAACGGAGATTTCCATCGGTCTGGTCAGTTGACACCGGCAGGCTCGCCGGGGCGGCTGAGTCATCTGTTTATCAAAAGGCCCTTGGACTTCACTCCTTCACATTCCACCAACAATTGCGCGCTTCCCCGCCACCCGACCCTATGGCAACTTGGCGGCCCTTGATGAGGCTGCAGTCCATGGCAAACCCTTACCGCGAATTATTCAACGCCCCCGGTGCACGAAATTTTGTGCTGGCCGGGATGATCGCGCGCATGCCGATCTCCATGACCGGTATCGGTGTGATCACCATGCTCTCGCAGTTGAAGGGCGGCTATGCGTTGGCCGGTGCGGTGGCGGCGATGTTTGCCTTGGCCACCGCGTTTTGCGCGCCACAGGTGTCGCGTCTGGTTGACCGTTATGGCCAGCGAAAAATTCTCCCGGTATCGGCGTTGATCGGCGGCGGAGCGCTGCTGATGCTGCTGCTCTGCACCCGCTTGCAGGCACCGACCTGGACGCTGTTCATCTTCGCCGCGCTGGCCGGTTGCATGCCGAGCATGTCGGCGATGGTGCGGGCGCGCTGGACGGAAATCTATCGCGGTCAGCCGCAATTGCAGACGGCTTATGCGCTGGAGTCGGTGCTTGATGAAGTCTGCTTTATCGTCGGTCCGCCGCTGTCGGTGGGGTTATGCGTGGCAGTGTTCCCCGAGGCCGGACCGTTGGCGGCGCTATTGGCGCTGGCGATCGGCGTGACGGCGTTCGTTGCCCAGCGCAGCACCGAGCCGCCGGTGCACCCGCATGCGTGCGAACATCACGCCTCGATCATTGGTTCGACCGACGTTCAATTACTGCTGGCGCTGATGATCGCCATGGGCGTTATTGTCGGCGTGATTGATGTAGTCAGCGTTGCGTTTGCCCAACAGCAAGGGCAGCCGGCGGCCGCGAGCATCGTGCTGTCGGTGTACGCGATCGGTTCGTGCCTGGCCGGCATCGCCTTCGGTGCGATGCGCTCGAAATTGCCATTGCCGCAGTTGTTCCTGTACGGCGGGGTGGCGACGGCGGTGACGACATTGCCGCTGTTGCTGGCGAGCAATATTTTCGGCTTGTCGCTGGCCGTATTCGTTGCCGGGCTGTTCTTCTCGCCGACGCTGATTGTGGCGATGGCGTTGATTGAACGCATTGTGCCAGCGGCCAAACTCACCGAAGGGTTGACCTGGCTGGTTACCGGTTTGAGTATCGGCGTGGCCGTCGGGGCTGCCGGCTCCGGTTGGCTGGTGGACGCTTTCGGTGCGCGCAGCGGTTTCTGGCTGGCGATTGCAGCAGGGGCGGTGGTGCTTGGCTCCGCGATACAGAGCTACCGCCATCTCAAGTAGGAGCTGCGGCACGCTGCGATCTTTTGATCTTGATCGTTAAAGTCAAAAGATCGCAGCCTCGTTTCACTCGACAGCTCCTACAAAGTGGAGGTGGCAACTGTTTACCAGCCCCGTCCCGAATTCACCCAGAAATTCACCGACAGTGATGTCGACACCGACTCCACCTGATGGAACCAGCCCTCCGGCAAAAACAGCAGATCCCCAGCCTCCAGCGTTACGCGCAGGAAGGTCACGTCCCGAGCGGCGGGGAAGCGCTTGTAATCCGGCGCATCGGGGTTGAAATCACAACCATCCAGCCCGCCCTTCGGCGCCGTCGACCAAGTGCCCAGCGCCTCGCGGTGATGCGGCGCGGCGAGGGTGAATTTCTTCTGTCCCCAGACTTGCGCGAACAGGTTGTCGGTGTCATCGCGATGCAGCGGCGTCAGCGTGCCTTTGGGACCGATCCAGATACGCGGCGGAATGAATAACGAGGCGTCGAAGTAGGCCGGGTATTTGATCTGTTGCATCAACTGCGCTGGCAGAATGTTGTTGCCCATATACGCTGGCGGCTCGCCATCCGCACCCTTGACCGCCGGTTGGTCCAGCGAGGCGATAAAGTCGGCCATCGACGTCGAGCGGAAATCACGTTCGGTGGAGAAGGTTTTCTTCACGTAATCGCCATGGCGGGTGATGCCTTGCAGCTCGGCGAAATGCACCAGCGATTCTTCGCGGCTGAGCTTGAACAGTGGCCAGTCGTGCAGCGCATTGCTGATCACCACCGGAATGCCATTGGGCAGGTAACGGCTGTTGAATTCGGCGACCGACAGATCACTGCGGGCAAGGCGTTCGATGCTGCTTTGGGTCGGCAGGCTGGCGGTGAGTTTTTCACTGAAGCGCGGCGGGGTTGGGTAGCGCTTGTTCATGTCGACTTTTTCCGCCACGGCGCCACCGTGCATCGCATGCTCGATGATTTGCGGCAGCATCGTTGCCAGGCCCATGTTGCCGCCGATTTTCAGGCGCCCGCTGGCGAACAGCTCCTCAACGTTGGCCATGCCGCTCATGATCCCGAGGAAATCGCGCTCGGCGACTTCAATGGTCACGTCCGGGCTGGCGTGAAGTCCTGGCTCGGTGCGGCTGCTGGCCTTGACCTCTGACCAGAAAGCCAGGTGCGGGCCAAAGACGAATTGGAAAACGCCTTCGATGCCGACGGCACCGGCATTGGCGAACAGCTTGCCCAGAATGCTCTGCAGGTCCACGGTGAATCCTCGTTATTGGTTTTGGCCTGAACAGTTAACGAGCGCCTGTGGGGGGAATTTACCGGTCGATGACTAATTTAACCGCCACGGGATCCGTTTCTCTCTACAGATGAATTTTCCGAGGAAAGCGTGGTGACCAAGCTGACCCTGCTGTGCCTGCCGTATTCCGGCGCCAGTGCCATGGTCTACAGCCGCTGGCGGCCGAAACTGCCGCAGTGGCTACACTTGCAACCGGTTGAGCTGCCGGGACGTGGCGCACGTTTTGGTGAGCCGCTGCACACTGACATGCGTGGGCTGGCGATGCAGCTGGCCAAGGAATTGCGCCCGACCCTAAAAGCGCCTTATGCGCTGTTCGGCCACAGCCTTGGCGCGTTGCTGGCCTGCGAAATTGCTCATGCCTTGCGTGCGCTGGGTTGTCCGGAGCCGGTGGCGATGTTCGCTTCGGGAACCGCGGCGCCGACGATGCGTGCCGATTATGATCGCGGCTTTGCCGAACCCAAGACCGACGCCGAATTGATCGAACAATTGCGCACGCTCAATGGCACCAGCGAGGAAGTGCTGGCCAACGAAGAATTGATGAGCCTGACCCTGCCGATCCTGCGTGCCGACTTCCAGCTCTGCGGCAAGTTCGAGCCGCTGGCCCGACCGCTGCTCAACTGCCCGGTGCATGTGTTGGGCGGCAAGGCAGATCGCGCCACCACCGAGCAATTGATCGGCTGGAGCAAGGAAACCCGCGGCAGTTTCTCGGTGGACATGTTCGCCGGCGGGCACTTCTTTATTCATGAGCATGAAGCGAAGGTGCTGAAGGTGATCAAGGATCAGCTCGACGTGCATCATCGCCGGCATGCCATGGCCGCCACCGCCTGAACACCGAAAATCCCTGTGGGAGCGAGACTGCTCGCGAATGCGCCCTGTCAGCCAATATAGATGGCGCCTGACACACCGCGTTCGCGAGCAGGCTCGCTCCCACACTGATTTGCACATGTCTCAAACCCTCGCATAGCCCGCCTGACAGTTGTTCTCATTCGCTAATTTTTCCGGTCTGCATTCGTTTTATAGGGATGACGTGCCTTTGTGCTTCCTGCCTACTGATCCGGATGCTGAGAAATGAATGCTGAAGACTCCTTGAAACTTGCTCGCCGGTTTATCGGGTTGCCCCTGGAAAAGCGCCAGATGTTCCTCGCGGCGCTGCAAAAGGAGGGCGTGGATTTCGCCCGGTTTCCGATCCCGGCCGGGATCGAAGCCGAGGATCGCCTGGCGTTGTCCTACGCGCAGCGGCGCATGTGGTTTCTCTGGCAACTCGATCCGCAGAGCGGCGCCTATAACCTGCCGGGCGCGGTGCGCCTGAGCGGCCGCCTCAACCTCGGCGCGCTGGAGCAAGCTTTCGCTAGCCTGGTCGAGCGTCACGAAACTCTGCGCACGGTGTTCCAGCGCCAGGCGGACGACAGCCTGTTGCAGGTGCCGGCCACGGCGCCGCTGATGATCAGGCATCAAGATTTCAGCGCGCTGCCAGCCAGTGAGCGGGAACAGGCCGTGGTGCAGGCCGCCGAACAGCAATCGGTATTGCCGTTCGATCTGGCCGTCGGCCCGCTGCTGCGGGTGACCTTGCTCAAGCTCGCCGAGCAGGAACATGTTCTGCTGCTGACCCTGCACCACATCGTCTCCGATGGCTGGTCGATGAACGTGCTGATCGACGAATTCATTCGTTGCTACGACGCGTTCGATGCCGGTCAGCCGCCACAGCTGAGCACGCTGCCGATCCAGTACAGCGACTATGCCTTGTGGCAGCGCCGCTGGCTGGAGGCGGGCGAGCAGGCGCGGCAACTCGATTACTGGCAAGCACAACTGGGTGACGAACACTCGGTGCTGGAGCTGCCGCTGGATCATGCCCGCCCGGCGATGCCGAGCTATCGCGGCACTCGTTACGAATTCGCCATTGATGGGCAATTGGCCGAGCAACTGCGCAATACCGCGCAGAAGTATCAGGTCACCCTGTTCATGTTGTTGCTCGGTGCCTTCAACGCGCTGCTGCATCGCTACACCGGTCAGACTGACATCCGTGTCGGCGTGCCGATTGCCAACCGCAACCGTGGCGAAATCGAAGGGCTGATCGGCTTCTTCGTCAACACTCAGGTGTTGCGTACTCGACTGGACGGGCAGACGCGAGTCGATGACCTGCTGCGCGGGATCAAGGAAACCGCGCTCGGCGCTCAGGCGCATCAGGATCTGCCATTCGAGCAACTGGTCGAAGCACTGAAACTGGAGCGCAGCCTCAGTCACACGCCGCTGTTCCAGGTGATGTACAACCATCAGCCGCAAGTGGCCGATATCGCCACCCTCAGCACGGCGTCTGGCCTGGTGCTCGACAGCCTCGACTGGCAGAGCCGCACCACCCAATTCGATTTGACCCTGGATACCTACGAGAAGGGCGGCAAGTTGCACGCCGCGCTGACGTACGCCAGCGATTTGTTCGAGCCCGCGACCATTGAGCGCATGGCGCGCCACTGGCTGCGTCTGCTCACCGCCATGGTCGCCGATCCGGCGCAACGCATCGGCGAATTGCCGTTGCTGGAAGCGGATGAACAACACACGCTGGTGCATGACTGGAACAACGTCCACGCGGTCTATCCGACCGAAACACCGATACACCAACTGATCGAAGCGCAAGTTGCGCGTACGCCGAATGCGCCGGCGCTGCTGTTCGGTGAGCAGACCCTGAGCTACGCCGAACTGGATGTCCGCGCCAACCGCCTGGCGCATCTGCTGCGTGAGCAAGGCGTGCGGGCCGACAGTCTGGTCGGTGTGTGCGCCCTGCGTTCGGTGGAAATGGTTATCGCGCTGCTGGCGATTCTCAAGGCTGGCGGTGCTTATGTGCCACTGGATCCGGAGTACCCGCAGGAACGTCTGGCGTACATGATCGAGGACAGCGGCATCACTTTGCTGCTGACTCAGGATGCTTTGCGGGCATCGCTGCCGACTGACGGCGTCAAGGTCATCACACTGGATCAGCCAGGTCTGCTCGACGGCTACAGCGACAGCCGTCCCGAGGTCAGCGTCGATCCGCTGAATCTGGCCTATGTGATTTACACCTCCGGCTCTACCGGTAAACCGAAAGGCGCCGGCAACAGCCACGCCGCGCTGGTCAACCGTTTGTGCTGGATGCAGGAAGCGTACGCGATCGATGCCAGCGATTCGGTGTTGCAGAAAACCCCGTTCAGTTTCGACGTGTCAGTCTGGGAATTCTTCTGGCCGCTGCTGACCGGCGCGCGCCTGGTGGTTGCCGCGCCGGGTGCGCACCGCGATCCGCTGCAGCTGATCGACATCATCAACCGCCACGGCATCAGCACGCTGCACTTTGTGCCGTCGATGTTGCAGGCGTTCATTCACGAGGCGGGCGTTGAAAGCTGCGTGGGCCTCAAGCGCATCGTCTGCAGCGGTGAAGCGCTGCCGCTGGACGCGCAACTGCAAGTCTTCGCCAAACTGCCGAATGCCGGCCTCTACAACCTCTACGGCCCGACCGAAGCGGCCATCGACGTGACCCACTGGACCTGCGTTGACGAAGGCGCCGACAGCGTGCCGATCGGCCGGCCGATCGCCAACCTGCGTACCCACGTCCTCGACGCCGAGTTGCTGCCGGTGCCAAGTGGGGTGGCTGGCGAACTGTATCTGGGCGGTGCCGGTCTCGCGCGCAGTTATCACCAGCGTCCGGCGCTGACCGCCGAGCGTTTTGTGCCGTGCCCGTTCCACGACGGCGCGCGGCTGTACCGCACCGGAGACCGTGTGCGTCAGCGCGCCGACGGCGTGATCGAATACCTCGGTCGTCTCGACCATCAAGTGAAACTGCGCGGTCTGCGCATTGAGCTGGGCGAAATCGAAACCCGCCTGATGCAGCACCCGCTGGTGCGCGAAGCGGTGGTGCTGGTGCAGGGCGGCAAGCACTTGGTGGCCTACCTTGTGCTGGAACAGGCTCAGCCGGACGAACAGTGGCAGCAGGACGTCAAGGCGTGGCTGCTCGGCAGCCTGCCGGAATTCAT
Organism: Pseudomonas sp. MC6; assembly: GCF_054790575.1. NCBI lineage: Bacteria > Pseudomonadati > Pseudomonadota > Gammaproteobacteria > Pseudomonadales > Pseudomonadaceae > Pseudomonas > Pseudomonas sp. MC6. The sequence continues at coordinate 2,923,203 of NZ_CP186504.1, read as the reverse complement.
GGTGCCGACCTACCTGATGACGCTGGCCAAACTGCCGGTCACCGCCAACGGCAAACTCGATCGCAAAGCCTTGCCGCAACCGGATGCGGCGCCACAACAGGCGTTCGTCGCGCCGCAGGATGCGCTGCAAAAAGCTCTGGCGGCGATTTGGGAGGACGTGCTCGGCCTTGAACGCGTCGGCCTCGAAGACAACTTCTTCGAACTGGGCGGCGACTCGATCATCTCGATTCAAGTGGTCAGCCGTGCGCGGCAGGCCGGGATTCGACTCAGCCCGCGCGACCTGTTCCAGTACCAGACTGTGCGCAGCCTCGCGCTGGTTGCCACGCTGGATAATCAGACCTCGGTAGATCAAGGGCCGGTGACCGGCAGCGCCGTACTCGGGCCGATCCAGCAGCACTTCTTCAGCCGCGCGATGCCGCTGCGTGAACACTGGAACCAGTCGCTGCTGCTGACGCCGCGCGACACCCTGAATGCACAGTGGCTTGATGCCGCGCTGGCGCAGGTGATCAATCATCACGACGCCTTGCGCCTGCGCTTTGTCGAAAGCGCCGAAGGCTGGCAGCAAAGCCACGGCCCGCTGGTCGACAGTGCTGAGCTGTGGCTGCGTGACGCCGAGACTGCTGAGCAATTGCAGGCGCTGTGCAACGAAGCCCAGCGCAGCCTTGATCTGCAAAACGGTCCGCTGCTGCGTGCACTGCTGGTGACGCTGGCCGATGGCTCTCAGCGCCTGGCGTTGATTATTCACCACTTGGCGGTGGACGGCGTTTCCTGGCGGGTGTTGCTGGAAGATGTTCAGCAGGCGTACGAGCAATTGGCGGCGGGAGGCGGCATTCAGTTGCCGGCCAAGACCAATGCCTTCCAGACCTGGACCGCGCGCCTCGAAAGCGCCGCTTCACGCTTCGACGAACAACTGGATTACTGGAAAACCCAGCATCAAGGTGCGCAGGATTTGCCGTGCGAACGTCCCGATGGCAGCCTGCAAAACCTGCACGGCGAGAAAATCGAATGGCGCCTTGATGCCGAGCGCACCCGTCAGTTGCTGCAACAGGCACCGGCCGCGTATCGCACGCAGGTCAATGATCTGCTGCTCACCGCATTGGCGCGCACCATCAGCCGCTGGACCCGGCAGCCGGGTACGCTGATTGAACTGGAAGGGCATGGTCGTGAAGACCTGTTCGATGACATCGACCTAACCCGCACCGTGGGCTGGTTCACCAGTCTGTTCGCGGTCAAGCTGACGGCTAGTGACGATCTCGACGGGTCGATCAAGTCGATCAAGGAGCAGCTGCGCGCGGTGCCGGACAAAGGTCTGGGCTACGGCGTGCTGCGTTATCTGGCGGCGCCATCGGTGCGCGCCGAGCTGGCGCAGTTGGCACCGCCACGCATTACCTTCAACTACCTCGGCCAGTTCGACCGTCAGTTCGACGACGCCGCGCTGTTAGTGCCGTCCGCTGAAACCAGCGGCGTCGCCCAGGATCCGGCTGCGCCCTTGGCCAACTGGCTGACCGTAGAAGGTCAGGTGTATGGCGGTGAGTTGTCGATGAGCTGGGGTTTCAGTCGTGAGATGTTCGACAGCGCGACCGTGCAGCATCTGGTCGATCGATACGCGCTGGAACTGCATGCGCTGATCGAGCATTGCTGCACGTTGCAAGCCGCGCAAGCGACGCCGTCGGACTTCCCGCTGGCGCGCGTGACGCAAGCGCAACTGGATGGGTTGCCGGTGCCAGCGGGTCAACTCGACGATGTCTATCCTCTGTCGCCGATGCAGCAAGGCTTGCTGTTCCATACCCTCTACGAACAAGCCGCGGGCGAGTACATCAACCAGTTGCGCGTTGACGTACAAGGTCTCGATCCCGAGCGGTTCCGCGCTGCGTGGCAAGCCACCGTCGATGCGCAGGACATTCTGCGCAGCGGGTTCGTCTGGCAGGGTGAGCTGGCGCAGCCGGTGCAGATCGTCCACAAGCAGGTGCATCTGCCATTCAGCACGCTGGACTGGCGCGACCGCGACGATCAGCCCGCAGCGCTTGCGGCGTTGGCCGATGCCGAGCGTCAGCAAGGTTTCGATCTGAGCAGTGCACCATTGTTGCGACTGCTGCTGGTGCAGACTGGCGCCGAGCAATGGCACCTGATTTACACCCATCACCACATCCTCATGGACGGCTGGAGCAACTCACAGTTGCTCGGCGAAGTCTTGCAGCGCTACAGCGGGCGCACGCCGGCGAATGGCGGCGGGCGTTATCGCGACTACATCGCCTGGCTGCAACGCCAGGATGGTCAACTGAGTCAGGCATTCTGGAGCGGTCAATTGGCCGCGCTGCAAGAGCCGACGCGACTGGCGCGCGCAGCCACCGGCGGCGAGAACCTCAGCGGCCACGGCGATCACTACCTGACCCTGGACGTGCAGCGCACTCAAACACTGGAGGCCTTCGCCCGCCAGCAAAAAGTCACCGTCAACACCTTGGTGCAAGCGGCGTGGCTGCTGTTGCTGCAACGCTATACCGGTCACGAAGCCGTGGCGTTCGGTGCGACCGTGGCCGGGCGTCCGGCGGATCTGCCGGGCATCGAGCAACAGGTGGGTCTGTTCATCAACACCTTGCCGGTGATTGGCGCGCCGCGTCCGGATCAAAGCGTTGGCAGCTGGTTGCAAGCCGTTCAGGCGCAAAACCTGAGCCTGCGCGACTTCGAACACACGCCACTGGCGGACATCCAGCGTTGGGCCGGGCAGGGCGGTGAAGCACTGTTCGACAATATTCTGGTGTTCGAAAACTACCCGATTGCCCAGGCGCTGAGTCAGGCCGGACAAGGACTGACATTCGGCGAGGTCGGTAACCTCGAACAGACGCACTATGCACTGAGCGTGGCGGTCACGCTTGGCCAGCAACTGGCGTTGCACTACAGCTTTGATCGCGGCCAGTTTGACAGCGATGTCGTCGCCGGCATCAGTGCACACCTGCTGCAATTGTTGGAACAGTTCGCCCTGTCGGCCGAGCGCAATCTCGGTGAAATCGCTCTGGCAGATGCTCAAGAGCAGGCACGCCAGCAAGCCGAAAACCACCCGCAGCCGTACCCGGTGGACATCGGCGTGCATCAGCGCATTGCCGCATTGGCCGCTGAAAATCCGCAACGCACAGCGGTGATTTTCAATGATCAGCATTTCAGCTACGGCGAAATCGACCAGCGAGCCAATCAACTGGCGCACGCGCTGATCGCCCGTGGTGTCGGTGCCGAAACCCGCGTTGGCGTAGCGTTGCCGCGCAGTGAGTCGGTAATCGTCGCGCTGCTGGCCGTGCTCAAGGCGGGCGGCGCCTATGTGCCGCTGGACACCAGTTATCCGCGCGAGCGTCTGGCCTATCTGATCGAAGATTCCGGGCTGGCGCTGCTGATCAGCGACTCGTCGGTGTCGGCGCAATTGCCGGTCGATGAAGCGGTGCCGCTGCTGGAACTGGATCGCCTCGATTTGCGTGAGCTGCCGATCAAGGCACCGCAGGTGCAACTCGATCCGCACAACCTCGCCTACGTTATCTACACCTCCGGTTCCACCGGCAACCCGAAAGGCGTCAGCGTCGCGCACGGCCCGTTGGCCATGCACTGTCAGGCCATTGGTCAGCGCTATGAGATGCGTGACAGCGACTGCGAATTCCACTTCATGTCGTTCGCCTTCGATGGTGCCCACGAACGCTGGCTGACCAGCCTGACTCACGGTGCGTCGCTGCTGATTCGCGACGACACGCTGTGGACGCCGGAGCAGACCTACAACGCAATGATCGAACACGGCGTAACCGTGGTCGCCTTCCCGCCGGTGTACTTGCAACAACTGGCCGAACACGCCGAGCGCGTCGGCAATCCGCCGAAGGTGCGTATCTATTGCTTCGGCGGTGATGCGGTGCCGAACGCGAGTTTCGAGCGGGTTAAACGCGCGCTCGATCCGGACTACATCATCAACGGTTACGGCCCGACCGAAACCGTGGTCACCCCACTGATCTGGAAGGCCGGACGCGAAGTGCCATGCGGTGCAGCCTATGCGCCAATCGGCAGCCGCATTGGTGACCGTAGCGCTTATGTGCTCGACGCCGATTTGAACCTGCTGCCGCAAGGCATGGCCGGTGAGTTGTACCTTGGTGGTACAGGGTTGGCGCGGGGTTACCTGAACCGTCCGGGTCTGACCGCCGAGCGCTTTGTCGCTGATCCGTTCAGCACCACCGGCGGTTTGCTTTATCGCACGGGCGACCTGGTGCGTCAGCGTGGCGATGGCACGTTCGACTATCTGGATCGCATCGATAATCAGGTGAAAATTCGTGGCTTCCGCATCGAGCTCGGCGAAGTCGAAGCGGCGCTGCAAGCCCTCGACGGCGTGCGCGAAGCGGTGGTCGTCGCGCAGGAAGGCAGCGCCGGCAGTGGCAAGCGCCTGGTGGCGTATGTAGTCGGCGATGCAGACCGTGCCGGCTTCACCGACGATCTGCGTGCACAACTCAAGGCGACGTTGCCGGCGCACATGGTGCCGGCGTACGTGCTGCGTCTGGAACGCATGCCGCTGACACCGAACGGCAAACTGGATCGCAAGAACCTGCCGAAACCGGACGTCAGCCAACTGCAGCAAACTTACGTTGCACCGCAAACCGCGCTAGAACAGCAACTGGCGACGATCTGGCAGGACGTGCTCAAACTTGAGCAAGTGGGCGTCAGCGACAACTTCTTCGAGCTGGGCGGCGACTCGATCATTTCGATTCAGGTGGTCAGCCGTGCACGGCAGGCCGGGATTCGCTTTACACCGAAAGACCTTTTTCAGCACCAGACCATCGCGGCGTTGGCGTTGGTGGCGCAGACCGGTGAAGCGCTGCAGTCGATTGATCAGCAACCGGTGACGGGCAGCACTGCGCTGTTGCCGATTCATCAGGAATTCTTCGCGCAGGCGATTCCCGATCGTCATCACTGGAACCAGTCGGTGATGCTCAAGCCGAATCAGGCGCTGGACGCGCAGCTGCTGGAACAAGCGCTGGACGCTTTGGTACTGCATCACGACAGCTTGCGTCTGGACTTTGTCGAGCAGGCTGACGGCTGGGTCGCGCAATACCGCGATGCTGCAACGCAAGCGGGCGAGACCATCCTCTGGCAAGTCGAGGTGGCTGATCTCGCGGCGCTGCAGGCCCTGGGTGAAAAGGCCCAGCGCAGCTTGCAATTGAGCGGCGGCTCGCTGATTCGCGCGGTGCTGGCGAACCTGGCTGACGGTACGCAACGCCTGTTGCTGATCGTTCATCACCTGGTAGTCGACGGCGTGTCGTGGCGAATTCTGTTCGAAGACCTGCAGAACGCTTACCGGCAGATCCTTGCCGGTCAACCCGTGCAATTGCCGGCCAAGACCAGTGCGGTCAAAGCCTGGGCAGCGGCCTTGCAGGACTACTCGGCAACCCCGGCGCGGCAGGCAGAATTGAGCTTCTGGCAGCAGCAGTTGCAGGGCGCTTCGGCTGCCTTGCCTTACGACCATCCGGACGGTGGGCAGCAACACGATCAGGCGCTGACGATCCGCCGCAACCTCGACAAAAACCTCACCCGCCAGTTGCTGCAGAACGCTCCGGCCGCCTATCGCACGCAGGTCAACGATCTACTGCTGACGGCACTGGCGCGAGTGATGGTGCGCTGGACCGGTGCTGACAACGCGTTGGTCTTGCTTGAGGGCCACGGTCGCGAAGACCTCTTCGACAACATCGATCTGACCCGCACGGTCGGTTGGTTCACCAGTGTGTTCCCGGCGCGTCTGTCGCCAGTGGCTGAGCTGGGGGCTTCGCTGAAACAGATCAAGGAGCAGTTGCGGGCGATTCCGCACAAAGGCATCGGCTTCGGTGCGCTGGCACATCTGGGCGATGCGCAGGCTCGCGAAACGCTGCAGGCCTTGCCGGCACCGCGCCTGACCTTCAACTATCTGGGCCAGTTCGATGGCAGTTTCGATGTGGCCGACCAAGCCTTGTTCGCACCGACCAGCGAATCCGGTGGCGCCGAAGTCAATATGCAAGGGCCGCTGGGCAACCCGCTGGCGCTGAACGGCAAAGTCTTCGGCGGCGAGTTGGACCTGAGCTGGACTTACAGCGGCGCCATGTTCGACGCGGCGACCATTCAGCGTCTGGCCGATGACTATGTGCAGGAGCTGACAGCACTGATCGGCCACTGTTGCGACAGCGGCAACCGCGGCGTGACGCCGTCGGACTTCCCGCTGGCGCAACTGTCGCAAGCGCAACTGGATGCGCTGGTGCTGGAGCCGCAAGGCATCGATGACATCTACCCGCTATCGCCGATGCAGCAGGGTATGTTGTTCCACACCCTGCTCGAACAGGGCAGTGGCGACTATATCAACCAGATGCGCCTGGACGTCGATGGCGTCGATCCGCAGCGTTTCCGCGCTGCCTGGCAAGCGGTGGTGGATGCCCACGACATTCTGCGCACGGGGTTCTTCTGGCAGGGCGACTTGCCGCAACCGGTGCAAGTGGTGCAACGGCAGGTGGACGTGCCGTTCAGTGTGCTCGACTGGAGCGGCAAGGCTGATCTGGATTCGGCGTTGCAAACCCTGGCTGATGAGGAGCGCGCACTGGGGCTGGACCTGACCTGTGCGCCGCTGCTGCGTCTGGTGCTGGTGCGCACGGCGACTGATCGTCATCACCTGATTTACACCAACCATCACATCCTGATGGATGGCTGGAGCAGTGCGCAATTGCTCGGCGAAGTGCTGCAGCATTATCGCGGCGAAGCGGTGCCGCGTCCGGCGGGTCGCTATCGCGATTACATCGGTTGGCTGCAACGTCAGGATGCAACGGCGGCTGAAGCCTACTGGCTGGCGGCGCTGGAACCTCTGCACGAGCCGACGCGTCTGGCCAATGCCATTGCACGGCCAGTCGATGCTTTGCCAAGTGTCGGTTACGGCGACCATTACCAAGTGCTGGATGCTGATCTGAGCGTGCGTCTGGGTGAATTTGCCCGGGCCTCGAAAGTCACCGTTAACACGCTGGTGCAAGCCGCATGGCTGCTGCTGTTGCAGCGCTACACCGGCAAGGACTGCGTGGCGTTCGGCGCGACCGTGGCCGGGCGTCCGGCGGATCTGCCGGGAGCCGAAGAACAGATCGGTCTGTTCATCAACACCTTGCCTGTGGTGGCCGCGCCGCAAACGCAGCAGAGTCTGGCCAGTTGGCTGCAAGCCGTGCAGGCGCAGAACCTCGCTTCACGCGAGTTCGAACACACGCCGCTGGCGGACCTTCAGCGCTGGGCCGGGCAGGGCGGTGACGCACTGTTCGACAGCCTGATGGTTTTCGAGAACTATCCGATTGGCGAAGCGCTGGAGCGCGGCGCGCCGCAGGGTTTGCGTTTTGGTGCAGTGGTCAATCAGGAACAGACCAACTATCCGTTGACCTTGCTGGTGAGCATGGGCGCGCAACTGTCGGTGCACTTCAGTTACCAGCGCGACAGCTTCGCCCCGGCCAGCGTGGCGCAGTTGGGCGCGAGTCTGCAGCGTTTGCTGACGCAGATGGCTGCAGCAGGTGAACGTTCGTTGAGCGAGTTGAACCTGATCGACCACATCACGAACGTCGACACCGACTTCGTCACCGAGCTATGCATTCATCAAGCCATCGCTCGCCAAGTGACGGCGACCCCGGATGCACTGGCGGTGACCTTCGCCGATACACGATTGACCTACGGCGAACTGGACGCGCAGGCCAACCGTCTCGCGCACAAGTTGATCGAGCTCGGTGTCGGTCCTGAAGTGCGCGTAGGCGTGGCGGTGCCGCGTTCCGAGCAGTTGCTGATTGCGCTGTTGGCGGTGCTCAAGTCGGGTGGCGCTTATGTGCCGCTGGACCCGGATTACCCGGCCGATCGCGTTGCCTACATGCTTGAAGACAGCCGTGCACGAGTGCTGCTCACCGAGCAAGCAGTCGCGGCGACGCTGAGCGTGCCGGGCGATACGCAGGTGCTGCTGATGGATCAGGATTCGCTGAGCGGTTATTCAGCCGTCGCACCGCAAACCAAAGTGCAGCCGGACAACCTCGCGTATGTGATCTACACCTCCGGTTCCACCGGCAAACCGAAAGGCGTGGCGATTGCCCACCGCAATGTCATGGCGCTGATCGATTGGTCGGCCAAGGTCTACAGCCGTGACGACATTCAAGGCGTGCTGGCGTCAACTTCGGTGTGCTTCGACCTGTCGGTGTGGGAGCTGTTTGTCACGTTGGCCAATGGCGGTTCGCTGATCATCGCGCGCAACGCGCTGGAGTTGCCGAACCTGCCGGCGCGCGATCAGGTACGCCTGATCAACACCGTGCCGTCGGCCATCGCTGCGCTGCAACGCGCCGGGCAGATTCCGCCGAGCGTGCGCATCATCAACCTGGCCGGTGAGCCGCTGAAACAAGGGCTGGTCGACGCGCTGTATCAACAGCCCACCGTTGAGCATGTCTACGACCTTTACGGCCCGTCGGAAGACACCACCTATTCGACGTGGACTCATCGCACCGCCGGTGGCCAGCCGCGCATCGGTCGTGCTCTCGATCACAGCGCCAGTCACTTGCTCGACGCCGATCTGCAAGCGGTACCGCACGGGGTTTCGGCGGAGCTGTACTTGTCTGGTGCCGGCATCACCCGCGGTTATCTGGGTCGTGCGGCGATGACCGCTGAGCGCTTTGTGCCGAACCCGTTGGTTGGCAATGGCGAGCGCATGTACCGCACCGGCGACCTGATTCGTGAACGCGAAGAGGGCGAGCTGGAGTACATGGGGCGGATCGACCATCAGGTGAAAATTCGTGGATTCCGCATCGAACTGGGCGAGATCGAGGCGCGATTGCTCGCGCAACCGGTGGTCACCGAAGCGGCGGTGCTTGCCGTTGAAGGCGAGGGCGGTGCGCAACTGGTGGCCTACGTGGTCGCCGCGCAACTGGATCTGTATGACGGTGAAGCGCAGCGGCAACTGCGCGACGGACTAAAGACTGGCCTCAAGTCTTCGTTACCTGACTACATGATTCCCGCGCACCTGCTGTTCCTTGAGCAGTTGCCACTGACGCCCAACGGCAAACTCGACCGCAAGGCCCTGCCAGCGGTGGATGCCAGCCAGATGCAGGCCGCGTATGTCGCGCCGCAGAGTGAGCTTGAGCAGCAGGTCGCGGCGATCTGGCAGCAAGTGCTCGAGGTTGAACGCATTGGTCTGAACGATCACTTCTTCGAACTGGGCGGGCACTCGCTGCTGGCGGTCAACGTGGTGTCGCGCATGGCCCTTGAACTGGGCCTGACGCTGACCCCGCAACTGTTATTCCAGCACCCCGTCCTGAGCGACTTTGTCGCTCGACTCGATACAGAAGGCGGGGCAATCAACGAACAGAAACTGAACAAGCTGGAAGCCCTGCTTGACGATATGGAGGAAGTCTGATGGACAAGAGTGTTGCTTTGAGGGTAGCCAAGCGCTTTATCACTCTGCCGCTGGACAAACGTAAGCTGTACCTGGAAAAGATGCTCGAAGAGGGCGTCTCTCCGGCCAACCTGCCGATCCCGGAAACACGTTCCGGGTTTGCAGCGATTCCTCTGTCGTACGCTCAGGAACGCCAACTGTTCCTCTGGCAAATGGACCCGCACAGCACCGCGTATCACATTCCCAGCGCCTTGCGCCTCAAGGGGCAGCTGGACGTGGCGGCGCTGGAGCGCAGCTTCAATGCCGTGGCCGCGCGTCATGAAAGTTTGCGCACCACGTTCGCCGAGCACGGCGAAACTTTCTGTCAGGTGATTCACCCGCAGTTGCCGCTGAGCATCACCCTGGCCCCTTTACCGGCCGGCCTCGACACCGCTGGCGCAGAGGCGGCGATCAAGGCGTTCGTCGAAAGCGAAACCACGCGCCCGTTCAATCTGCAACAGGGGCCGCTGCTGCGCGTGGCATTGCTCAAGGTCGCCGATGACGATCATGTGCTGGTGTTGATCCAGCACCACATCATCTCCGATGGCTGGTCGATCAAAGTGCTGGTCAACGAGTTGATCCAGCATTACGCCGCCGACACCGCCGGGCAGCCACTGGCATTGCCGGAACTGGAGGTGCAATACGCCGACTACGCGATCTGGCAGCGTCACTGGCTGGAAGCGGGCGAGCGTGAGCGGCAACTGGCTTACTGGATCAAGACGCTGGACGGCGAGCAGCCGGTGCTGGAATTGCCCATCGACTTTCCGCGCCCGGCGGTGCAAAGCCTGCGCGGTGCACGTCTGCAACTGGACCTGCCAGCCGCCCTCGGCGATGCGCTCAAACAACTGGCCCAGCGTGAAGGCGCGAGCCTGTTCATGGTGTTGCTGGCGTCGTTCCAGGCGTTGCTGCATCGCTACAGTGGCCAGGCGCAGATTCGTGTCGGCGTGCCGACTGCCAACCGCAACCGGGTCGAAACTGAAGGCCTGATTGGCTTCTTCGTCAACACCCAGGTCTTGAATGCCGAGGTCAATGGTCAACTGCCGTTCAACCAATTGCTGGCGCAGGTCAAGCAAGCGGCGATGGCCGCCCAAGCGCATCAGGATCTGCCGTTCGAGCAGTTGATCGAAGCGCTGCAACCGGAACGCAGCCTGAGCCACAGCCCGGTGTTCCAAGTGATGTTCAACCATCAGACCAGCCGTGATCAGGGCCGTGGCGCGGTGCAACTGCCGCAACTGAGCGTCGAGGATGTGCAGTGGGAAGGGCGCACCGCGCAATTCGACCTGACCCTCAATACCTATGAATCGAATGACGGTTTTGCCGCCGAGCTGACCTACGCCACCGATCTGTTCAAACCGGAAACCGTCGAGCGTCTGGCCCGTCACTGGCAGAACCTGTTGCAAGGCATCATCACCGCGCCAACCCAGCGTGTCGGCGAACTGCCGCTGCTGGACAGCGCTGAACACGGCGTGTTGTTGCAGGACTGGTTGCGCGTGGCGGATCACAGTGCGCAGGCCGAGTGCGTGCAGCAGGACTTTGCCTTGCAGGCGCAACAAAACCCGCAGGCCACGGCGCTGATCATCGGCGACGAGGTGCTGACGTATGGCGAACTGGATACCCGGGCCAATCAACTGGCGCATCACCTGATCAAGGCCGGCGTCGGCCCGGATCAGTTGGTCGGCATCGCGGTCGAGCGCAGCGTTGAGATGATCGTCGGCCTGCTGGCGATCCTCAAGGCCGGTGGCGCTTATGTGCCGCTGGACCCGGCGTATCCCGAGGATCGTCTGGCCTACATGATCGAAGACAGCGGTCTGCAATTGCTGCTGACCCAAACGCACTTGCAGGCGCAATTGCCGATCCCGGCGGGTGTGCAAACCCTGTTGCTCGATCAGCCCGGTGACTGGCTGGCGGCTTACCCACAGACCGCGCCGGACGTTGCCGTCAATGGCGAACACTTGGCGTACACGATCTACACCTCTGGCTCTACCGGCAAACCGAAAGGCGTGATGGTACGCCACGCGGCGCTGCGCAACTTTGTCGCGAGCATGATCAAGCAGCCGGGGATTGCCGCTGCGGATCGCATGCTGTCGCTGACCACGTTCTCCTTCGATATTTTCGGCCTGGAAATCTACGGCCCGCTGCTCGCCGGCGCCTGTGTGGTACTGACCGGCAAGGACGTGCATCAAGACCCGCAAGCGGTGCTCGAACTGATCGAGCGTCATGCCGTCAGCGTGCTGCAAGCCACGCCATCGACCTGGCGCATGCTGCTCGACAACGAACACGCAGCGATTCTCAAGGGCCGCACGTTCCTCTGTGGCGGTGAAGCGCTGCCGCAGGAACTGGCCCAGCGCATGCTGGCGCTGACGCCGAGTGTGTGGAACCTGTATGGCCCGACCGAAACCACGATCTGGTCGGCGCAACATGCGCTGAGCGTGGACGACAGTCGTCCATTCCTTGGCACGCCGATCGACAACACCGCGCTGTACATCCTCGGCAGCGACCTTGAGTTGAATCCGCTCGGCGCACCCGGTGAATTGCTGATTGGTGGTGACGGTCTGGCGCGTGGTTATTTCCAGCGTCCGAGCCTGACCGCTGAACGTTTTGTGCCGGATCCGTTTTCGGCAAACGGCGCGCGTCTGTACCGCACCGGCGACCTGACCCGTTATCGCGCAGAAGGCGTGATCGAGTACATCGGGCGCATCGACCATCAAGTGAAAATCCGTGGTTTCCGTATCGAGCTTGGCGAGATCGAAGCGCGCTTGCTTGCGTTGGACAGCGTGCGTGAAACCGTCGTCGTCGCTCAGGACGGCCCGACCGGTCCGCAACTGGTCGGCTATGTGGTGCCGTCCGCCAGTGCTGTTGACGAAGTCGAACTGCGCGCCGCACTGAAAGCCAGCCTCAAGGCTGAGCTGCCGGAATACATGGTGCCGGCGCACCTGTTGTTCCTCGCGCAACTGCCGCTGACGCCCAACGGCAAAGTCGACCGCAAAGCCTTGCCGGCACCCGACGCCAGCCAGTTGCAATCGACTTACAGCGCGCCGCAAACCGCCACCCAACACACCGTCGCCGAGATCTGGCAAGCGGTGCTCAAGCTTGAGCGTGTCAGCCTCAGTGACAACTTCTTCGAACTCGGCGGCCATTCCTTGCTGGTAACGCAAGTGGTCTCCCGTGTGCGTCAGGCGCTGAACGTTCAGGTGCCGCTGCGCACGCTGTTCGAACACAGCACGCTGGAAGATTTCGTTGCTGCATTGGGTGTCGATCAAGCCACTCAGGAACCACCGATTGTTGCCTTGCCACGCCTGCAACCGCTGGCGCTTTCCTATGCACAGGAACGCCAATGGTTCCTCTGGCAGCTGGAACCGACCAGCAGCGCTTATCACGTTCCGGCGGCACTGCGTCTGCGTGGCGAACTGGATCTGCCGGCGTTGCAGCAAAGCTTCAATGCGCTGATCGAGCGCCACGAGTCCCTGCGCACCTGCTTCGTCGAAGAGCAGGGCCAGACCCTGCAAGTGATTCAGGCCCACGGCACGCTGAATCTGCAAGTGCAGGACGTTGCCGGGCTGGACGATGCAGCGTTGCAAGCGCTGGTCGCCGCAGAAACCCTGCACCTGTTCAATTTGCAGCAAGGCCCGTTGCTGCGGGTGAAACTGCTGCGCCTGGCCGCCGATGACCATGCGCTGGTGATCACCTTGCACCACATCGTCTCCGATGGCTGGTCGATGAACATCATGGTCGATGAACTGGTGGCGCTCTATGCCGCCTACAGCCAGAGGCAGACCGCGACATTGCCCGCGCTGCCGGTGCAATACGCCGACTACGCCGTGTGGCAGAAACAGTGGATGGACGCCGGCGAGCGCGAGCGTCAACTGAGCTACTGGACCGCGCAACTCGGCGATGGCGATCAGCCGTTGCTGGAGCTGCCGACCGATCGTCCGCGTCCCGCCGAGCAAAGCTATCGCGGCGCGCGTCGCGACATCCCGCTGAGCCTCGAACTGGCCACTGCCCTCAAGCACGTCGCGCAGCGTGAAAACGTCACCCTGTTCGCGCTGCTGCTGGCGTCGTTCCAGACCTTGCTGCACCGCTACAGCGGTCAGGCCGACATCCGTGTCGGCGTGCCAGTGGCCAACCGTAATCGGGTCGAGACTGAAGGGCTGATTGGCTTTTTCGTCAACACTCAGGTACTCAAGGCCGAATTCGACAGCCAGCAGACGTTCCGCAGCCTGTTGCAACAAGTGAAGAACACCGTGCTCGGCGCTCAGGCCCATCAGGATCTGCCGTTCGAGCAACTGGTCGACGCGCTGCAACCGGAACGCAGCCTCAGCCACAGCCCGCTGTTCCAGGTGATGCACAACCACCAGAGCCAGGCGCGTCAGGCGCAGGGCGCGACACGCCTGCCGCAACTGCAGATCGAAGGCTTGCCTTGGGCGTCCAATACCGCGCAGTTCGATCTGACGCTGAACACCTTTGAGTCGACCGACAATGTCTGGGCCGAGCTGACTTACGCCACCGACCTGTTCGACGTCGAGACCATCGAGCGTCTGTCGCAACACTGGACGAATCTGCTGCAAGGCATCGTCGCCGACAGCGCCCAGCGTATCGCCGAACTGCCACTGCACGATGCCACCGAGCGCGGCGCGACCCTGCTGCAATGGAACCCGGCCGTGGCCGACTTCCCAAGCGAGCAGTGCCTGCATCACTTGATCGAAGCCCAGGCCGCCCGCGCACCGTACGCGGTTGCCGTGACGTATGCCGAGCAGTCCTTGAGCTACTTTGAGCTCAACAGCCGCGCCAACCAGTTGGCGCACAAGCTGATTGCCAGCGGCGTCGGCCCGGACGTGCGCGTCGGTCTGGCAGCCGAACGCAGTCTCGACATGCTGGTCGGACTGCTCGCCATTCTCAAGGCGGGCGGTGCTTACGTGCCGCTGGACCCAAGCTACCCGGAAGAGCGCCTGAGCTACATGATTGGCGACAGCGGCATTGGCCTGCTGTTGACCCAAAGCCATCTGCTCGGTCGTCTGCCGGTGCCGGATTCGGTGCGCAGCCTGATGCTCGATCAGGATCGCGAAGACCTCGAGGGCTACAGCGACAGCAATCCGCACGTGAGCATGAGCGCGGATAACCTGGCGTACGTGATCTACACCTCGGGATCGACCGGCCAGCCCAAAGGCACCTTGCTCGCCCATCGCAATGTGCTGCGCCTGTTCGAAGCCACTGATGCCTGGTTCGATTTCGGCCCTTCAGATGTGTGGAGCCTGTTCCACTCCTATGCGTTCGACTTCTCCGTGTGGGAGATTTTCGGCGCGTTGCTGTACGGCGGCAAACTGGTGGTGGTGCCTTACGAGGTCAGCCGTGCGCCGGAAGATTTCTTTGCCTTGCTGTGCCGCGAAGGCATCACCGTGCTCAACCAGACGCCTTCGGCGTTCAAGCAGTTGATGCAAGTCGCCTGTGCTCCGGAGCACGCCGCGCAACAACTGGCGCTGCGTTACGTGGTGTTTGGCGGTGAAGCACTGGAAGTGAAGAGCCTGCGTCCATGGTTCGAGCGTTTCGGCGATCAGGCGCCGCAACTGATCAACATGTACGGCATCACTGAAACCACCGTGCACGTGACCTACCGGCCGTTGTCGATGGCCGATTTGCAGCGTGACGCGAGCAGCCCGATCGGCGAGCCGATTCCTGACCTGTCGTGGTACCTGCTCGACGGCGACCTGAACCCGGTAGCCAAGGGCTGCATCGGCGAGCTGTATGTTGGTCGCGCCGGTCTGGCGCGCGGTTATCTGAACCGTGCCGATCTGACTACGTTGCGCTTCATCCCCGATCCGTTTGCCGCTGACGGCGGTCGTCTGTACCGCACCGGCGACCTGGCGCGTTATCGCGCTGACGGCGTGATCGAATACATCGGGCGGATCGACCATCAGGTGAAGATTCGCGGTTTCCGTATCGAACTCGGTGAGATCGAAGCGCAACTGCTCGAACAGACTGCCGTGCGTCAGGCGGTGGTGCTGGCGCAACCGGGCCTCAGTGGTCAGCAACTGGTTGCTTGGCTAGTGCCGAACGATGCGGCGTTGCTCGACGCCAGCGCCGCTGAGCAAGCGCAATGGCGCGACAGCGTGCGTGCCGAGCTCAAGGAAAACCTGCCGGATCACATGATCCCGGCGCACCTGTTGCTGCTCGGGCAATTGCCGCTGACGGCCAACGGCAAGCTCAACCGCAGCGCGTTGCCGTCGCCGGATGCCAGTCAGGCGCAGCAGGCCTATCAGGCGCCGCAAAGCGAGCTGGAACAGCGCTTGGCGGCGATCTGGCAAGACGTGCTGAAGCTGCCGCAAGTGGGCCTCAACGATAACTTCTTCGAATTGGGTGGCGACTCGATCATTTCGATTCAGGTGGTCAGCCGCGCACGGCAGGCCGGCATTCGGCTGAATCCGAAAGACTTGTTCCAGCACCAGACCATTCAGCGTCTGGCGCTGGTCGCGCAGTTGGGCGACGATGAAACGAGCATCGACCAGCAAGCGGTCACCGGCGCGGCGTTGTTGCTGCCGATCCAGCAGCAGTTTTTCGAAGACGATATCCCTGAGCGTCAGCACTGGAACCAGTCGGTGTTGCTCAAGCCGCGTCAGCCGCTGGACGCGGAGAAAATCGAGCAAGTATTGCGCGCGCTGGTCGCGCATCACGATGCCTTGCGCCTGAGCTTCACTCTGCACAACGGCGTGTGGCAGGCCGAGCACCGCGCGATTGAAGCGCAGCCGCACAACCTGCTGTGGCAAGAAGACGTCACCGATGCCGCTGCGCTGGAAGCCTTGGGCAATCGTGCCCAGCGCAGCCTCGACCTGCAGAGCGGGCCGTTGCTACGGGCGGTGCTGGTGAATCTGGCCGATGGTACTCAGCGTTTGCAGCTGGTGATCCATCACCTGGCTGTCGACGGTGTGTCGTGGCGGATTCTGCTGGAGGATCTGCAAAACGCTTATCAACAAGTGCTCGACGGTCAGCCCCTGAACCTGCCGTCCAAAACCAGTGCCTTCAAGGACTGGAGCGAGCACTTGCAGCGCTACGCCAACAGCGCGGCGTTGCAACAGGAACTGGCTTACTGGCAGGCATGCCTGAGTGATGTCGGCAGCGATCTGCCGTGCAAGCGGATGGACGCCGGTCAGCAGAACAGACTGGCGCAGACGGTACAGACCAAACTGGGCGCGGAGCTGACCCGACAACTGTTGCAAGAAGCGCCGGCGGCTTATCGCACTCAGGTCAACGACCTGTTGTTGACGGCGCTGGCGCGGGTGATCGGGCGCTGGAGCGGGCAGTCATCGACGCTGATTCAGCTCGAAGGCCATGGCCGTGAAGAGCTGTTCGACGGCGTCGATCTGACCCGCACCGTGGGCTGGTTCACCAGTCTGTTCCCGGTGCGTCTGACCCCGGCGGCTACGCCGGGCGAGTCGATCAAGCAGATCAAGGAACAACTGCGCTCGATCCCCAACAAGGGCATCGGTTTCGGTGCGCTGCGTCACCTTGGCGATGCTCAGGCACAACAGAGCCTGCGCACCTTGCCGACCCCGCGCATCACCTTCAACTACCTCGGCCAGTTCGACGGCAGTTTCGAGGGCGATGACGGCGCGCTGTTCGCTCCGGCGCCGGACAATGCCGGTCTCGACCAGAGCCCGGACGCGCCAATGGGTAACTGGCTGACCCTCAACGGTCAGGTGTATGGCGGTGAACTGCGCGTGGGCTGGACCTTCAGCAGCGAGCGTTTCGACAACGCCGTGATCGAAGCACTGGCGGCGGATTACGCCAAAGAACTGGCCGCTTTGATCGAGCATTGCCTGACCCCGGGCGTCGAAGGCCTGACGCCGTCGGACTTCCCTTTGGCGGCGCTGACCCAGGCACAACTCGACGGCTTGCCTTTGCCGGTCCAGCAGATTGCCGATGTCTATCCGCTGTCGGCGATGCAGCAGGGCATGTTGTTCCACAGTCTCTACGAACAGGCCACCGGTGATTACATCAACCAGGTCCGTCTCGACGTCGAAGGCCTCGACCCGCAGCGCTTCCAGCAGGCCTGGCAAGCGGCGGTGGATAACCACGACATCCTGCGCACCAGTTTTGTCTGGCAAGGTGAACTGGCGCGCCCGGTGCAAGTGGTGCACAAGCAACTGGACATGCCATTCAGCGTGCTCGACTGGCGCGAGCGGGGCGACTGCCGGACTGAACTGGACACGCTGGCCAGTGCCGAGCAGGCGCAAGGTTTCGACCTGAGTCAGGGGCCGCTATTGCGTATGGTCGTGGTGCGCCTGGACGATCAGCGCTGCCATTTGATCTACACCAACCACCACATCCTGATGGACGGCTGGAGCAACTCGCAGTTGCTCGGCGAAGTGCTGCAGCGCTACAGCGGCATTGCCCAGCCGACGCTGGCCGGGCGTTATCGCGATTACATCGAATGGCTGCAGCGTCAGGACGTGCAGGCCAGCGAACATTACTGGACCGCGCAACTGGCTGACCTGGAAGCGCCAACCCTGTTGGCGCAAGCACTTCAGGCGCAGCGTGGCGACGCCCCGCGAGACGGTCATGGCGAACATTTCTGTGTGCTCGACGCGGCGCAAACCCGGCAGTTGGGCGAGTTTGCCCGGCAGCAGAAAGTCACCCTCAACACGCTGATTCAAGCGGCCTGGTTGCTGTTGTTGCAGCGCTTGACCGGTCAACAGAACGTCGCATTCGGCGCTACGGTGGCGGGGCGTCCGGCGGAACTCAAAGGTGTCGAGCAGCAGATCGGTTTGTTCATCAATACCTTGCCGGTGATCGCCAGCCCACGTTCGCAATCGAGCGTAGGTGAGTGGTTGCAGAGCGTGCAGGCGCAGAATCTGACGTTGCGCGAGCATGAACACACGCCGTTGTTCGACATTCAGCGGTGGGCGGCGCGCAACGGTGAAGCGTTGTTCGACAACATTCTGGTGTTTGAAAACTACCCGGTGTCCGAGGCGCTGGAGCAGGGCGCGCCGCAGGAATTGCGCTTCGGCGAGATCAACAACCATGAGCAGACCAACTATCCGCTGACGCTGTTGGTACATCTGAGCGATGAGTTGTCGATGCACTTCAGCTACCAGTGCGACAGCTTTGCGGCGCACAGCATTGTGCAGCTCGGCGGGTTCTTGCAGCACCTGCTCGGGCAAATGAGCGAGTCGGGCGAACGTACGCTCAGCGAGTTGAACCTGATCGATAATGTCACGAGCGTCGAGACCGATTTCGTCGCCGAGCGGTGCATTCATCAAGCCATCGCTCGCCAAGTGGCGGCGACTCCGGATGCGCTTGCGGTGACCTTCGCCGATACACAACTGACCTACGCTGAACTGGATGCGCAGGCCAATCGTCTGGCGCACAAGTTGGTCGAGTTGGGTGTCGGCCCGGAAGTGCGCGTGGGCGTGGCGATGCCGCGTTCCGAGCAGTTGCTGATTGCGCTGTTGGCAGTGCTCAAGTCGGGTGGCGCGTATGTGCCGCTGGACCCGGATTACCCGGCGGATCGCGTTGCCTACATGCTCGAAGACAGCCGTGCGCGGGTGCTGCTCACCGAGCAAGCGGTCGCTGCGACGCTGAGCGTACCGGGCGATACGCAAGTGCTGCTGATGGATCAGGTTTCGCTGAACGCTTATCCGGCTAGCGCACCTCAAACATCGGTCATACCGGACAACCTCGCCTACGTGATCTACACCTCCGGTTCCACTGGCAAACCGAAAGGCGTGGCGATTGCCCATCGCAACGTCATGGCGCTGATTGGCTGGTCGGCCAAGGTTTACAGCCGCGACGACATCCAAGGCGTGCTGGCCTCGACTTCGGTGTGCTTCGACCTGTCGGTGTGGGAGCTGTTTGTCACCTTGGCCAATGGTGGTTCGCTGATCATTGCGCGCAATGCTCTCGAACTGCCGCAGTTGCCAGCGCGTGATCAGGTACGCCTGATCAACACCGTGCCGTCGGCCATCGCTGCACTGCAACGCGCCGGACAGATCCCCGCGAGCGTGCGCATCATCAATCTGGCCGGCGAACCGCTCAAGCAAGGCCTGGTCGACGCGTTGTATCAGCAGTCGACGGTCGAGCACGTCTACGACCTCTATGGCCCGTCGGAAGACACCACCTATTCGACCTGGACCCGCCGCGTTGCCGGTGGTCAGGCGCGCATTGGTCGTGCCCTGAACTACACCGCCAGCCATCTGCTCGATGCCGATCTGCACGTTGTGCCGCAAGGTGTGTCGGCGGAGCTGTACCTCTCCGGTGCCGGCATAACGCGCGGTTATCTGGGCCGTGCGGCCATGACCGCCGAGCGGTTTGTGCCCAATCCACTCGCCAGCAACGGTGAGCGCATGTACCGCACTGGCGACCTGATTCGTGAACGCGAAGAGGGTGAGCTGGAGTACATGGGGCGGATCGACCATCAGGTGAAGATTCGCGGTTTGCGTATCGAACTCGGCGAAATCGAAGCGCGCCTGGTGGCGCATGACGGCGTACGCGAAGCGGTCGTGGTGGCCAGTGAAGTGCAGGGCAGCCAGCAGTTGATCGCCTACCTTGTGCCGAGTGATCCGGCGACGGTCGACGCCAGCGCCGAGCAGCAACGTCAGTTGCATGACAGCCTCAGTACCTGGCTGGGCGCAACGCTGCCGGATTACATGGTGCCGACCCATCGTCTGTGGCTGGCGCAAATGCCGCTCACGCCCAATGGCAAGATTGATCGCAAGCGCTTGCCGATTCTGGAACTCACGGCGGCGCAACAACACGTCGACCCGGTCAATGCCACCGAGCAGGCGTTGGTGGAGATCTGGAAAGACGTGCTGGGGCTGGCACAGGTCAGCACCAGCGACAGCTTCTTCGCCCTGGGCGGCGATTCGATCATTTCGATTCAAGTGGTCAGCCGCGCCCGTCAGCAAGGCCTGGAACTGAGTCCGAAGGACCTGTTCCAGCACCCGACGATTGCGCAATTGGCCCTGCGCGTCGAAGCCTCCTGCGATAAGCCGGTGGCAGCACTGATCGAGGTGCCGCTGCATGGTCTGAGTGAGGTGCAAGTCGCGCAATTGCCGCTGCCGCAAGATCAGTTGGCAGGTCTTTATCGTCTGTCGCCGATGCAGCAGGGCATGCTGTTCCTCGGCCTGAACGCGCCGGAGTCGGATCTCTACATCAACCAGTTGTGCATTCCGGTGCAGGGCCTTGACCCCGCGCGGTTGAAAGACGCCTGGGCAACCGTCAGCCGACGCCACGATATCCTGCGCACCGGATTCCTCTGGCAGGACATGGCCGAGCCGCTGCAATTCGTCCTCGCCGATCCGCAATTGCCAATCAGCCTGCTTGACTGGCGCGAGCAGAATCACTCGGCCGAAGCGCTGCAAGCGTTGGCCGATGCCGAGCGAGCCAAGGGCTTCGATCTCGATCAGCCGCCGCTGCAACGCCTGACGCTGGTGCAAGTGGGCGAGGACAGCTATCAACTGATCTGGACCTACCACCACATTCTGCTCGACGGCTGGAGCAGTTCGCAGTTGATCGGTGAGGTGTTGAGCCAATACTCCGGCAAGCCATTGGCCGACGCCGTGCCGTACCGCCGCTATATCAACTGGCTGCAACAGCAGGATGGCAACGCCAGTGAAGGGTTCTGGCGTCAGCACCTGAGTCAGCTCGACGAGCCGACTTATCTGGCCGACGCCGTGGCGCGCACCGGCAGCGGTCGTGGCCACGAAGCGTTGTACAGCCGCCTGGGCGAAGAACGTACCGAACAGCTCAAAGCCTTCGCGCAAGCACAGCAAGTCACCCTCAATACCTTGGTGCAGGGCGCGTGGCTGATGCTGCTCAGCCGTTACAGCGGTCAGCGTTGTGTGGCGTTCGGCGCCACGGTGGCGGGGCGCCCGGCGAGTCTGCGGGCGTCGGAATCGATCCTCGGTCTGTTCATCAACACCTTGCCGGTGATCAAGGATGTACCGGCCGAGCAGGCGGTCGGCGACTGGCTGCGCGACTTGCAGGACTTCAACCTGGAAATGCGTGAGCGCGAATACACCCCGCTCACCGACGTGCAGCGCTGGGCCGGACGTGCCGGGCAATCGCTGTTCGACAGCATCATCGTGTTCGAGAACCACCCGATCGACCAAGCGCTGCGCGAGTGGCGCGATGACTCGCTGAAGTTCGGCGAGATCAGCAACGCCGGCCTGACCAACTTCCCGATGGACTTGATGGTCACCCTCGAAGAGGGGCTGGTGATCGAGTACATGTTCCTGCGCGAGCATTTCGACCGGGCGACCGTTGAAGGCATTCGCAGCAACATGGAAGGCTTGCTTGCGGCGTTGGCACAGGATGCGGCGCAACCGCTGGGGCGCATTGGTCTGCCAACGGGGCAGGCGGCTACCGCGCAGGTTGTGCCGGCCGCTTCGCAAGCACCGGCCGTGCATCAGCGGATCGCTCAATGGGCGGCGCAGCGTGGTGAGCAGACGGCGCTGATCTTCAATGGCCAGACCTTCAGTTACGGGCAGATCGACGCCCGCGCCAACCGTCTGGCCCATGCGCTGATCGCTGAAGGCGTCGGCCCGGAAATACGCGTCGGCGTGGCGTTGCCGCGTAGCGAAAACATGATCGTGGCGTTGCTCGCGGTGCTCAAGGCTGGTGGCGCTTATGTGCCGCTGGATGCGACCTATCCGCGTGAGCGCCTGAGTTATCTGATGCGCGATTCCGGAATTGCCTTGCTGCTCAGTGATTCGAGTCTGCGTCAGGTGCTGCCAACGCAGGACAACCTGCATGTGCTGGAGCTCGATCAACTGGATCTGAGCGCGCACTCCGCCAGCGCACCGGATGTTGCGGTGCAACCGGGCAATCTCGCCTACGTGATCTATACCTCCGGTTCGACCGGCCAGCCGAAAGGCGTCGGTGTCGCTCACGGCCCGTTGGCGATGCACTGCCAGGCGATCGGTCAGCGTTATGAAATGAGTGAGGCCGATTGCGAGCTGCACTTCATGTCGTTCGCGTTCGACGGCGCGCATGAGCGCTGGTTGACCACTCTGACACACGGCGCGCGTTTGCTGATCCGTGACGACAGCCTGTGGACCGCCGAGCAGACGTACAGCGCTCTGCATGAATACGACGTAACCGTGGCCGCGTTCCCGCCAGTGTATTTGCAGCAACTGGCCGAACACGCCGAGCAAGACGGCAATCCGCCGGCGGTGCGTATTTACTGCTTCGGTGGCGATGCCGTGCCGTTGGCGAGTTTCGAACTGGCCAAACGTGCGCTCAAGCCGCAATACATCATCAACGGTTACGGGCCGACGGAAACCGTGGTCACACCGCTGATCTGGAAGGCCGGTGCGGATGATCAGTGCGGTGCGGCCTACGCGCCAATCGGCAGTGTGGTCGGCGAGCGCAGCGGTTATGTGCTCGACGCTGACCTCAATCCATTACCCGCGGGCGTTGCCGGTGAACTGTACCTGGGCGGCGCGCTGGCCCGTGGTTATCTGGGCCGTGCCGGCGGCACCGCCGAGCGCTTTGTGGCCAACCCGTTCAGCACCGACGGCAGTCGTCTGTATCGCACCGGTGACCTGGTTCGCCAGCGCGAGGACGGCACTGTCGACTACTTGGGACGGATCGACCATCAGGTAAAAATCCGTGGTTTCCGCATTGAGCTGGGTGAAGTCGAGGCGCGTCTCAAGCAGCAGCCAGGCGTGCGCGACGCGGCCGTGGTGGCCCGTGAGGGGGCCAGTGGCAAGCAATTGCTCGGCTACGTGTTGGCGAATGCCGATACGCAAACCGATGGTTTGTGCGAACGCCTGCGCGAGCAGCTCAAGGCCAGCTTGCCGGACTACATGGTGCCTGCGCACCTGATGTTGCTCGACCGCATGCCATTGACGCCGAACGGCAAGCTTGACCGCAAGGCGCTGCCGAACCCGGACGCTGAACAGCGTCAGGATTACCTGGCGCCGCGCACTGAGCTGGAAAAGGCCCTGGCGAAGATTTGGCAGGAGGTGCTGAAAATCGAACGCGTCGGCCTCACCGACAACTTCTTCGAACTGGGCGGTGATTCGATTCTCAGCCTGCAAGTGGTGGCCCGTAGTCGTGTGCTCAAGGCTCAGGGGCTGAGCCTGAAACTGCGCGACCTGATGCAGAAACCGAGCATCGCCGAACTGGTCGCCAGTGTGCAGGGCAGCGCCGAAAAAGCTTCCGGGCTGTTGGCGATGAACGCAGAGGTCAAGGGCGTTGCGCCGCTGTTCTGCATCCACGCAGGCTTCGGCACGGTGTTCGACTACGAGCCGTTGGCGCGCCGTTTGAGCGGTCGTCGTCAGGTGTTGGCAATTCAGTCGCGCATGCTCTTGGACCCGGCATTCAACGATGTGTCGTTGCAGAGCATGGCCAGCGCTTACGTGGCGCAGATTCGCGAGAAGCAGCCACACGGGCCGTATCACTTGTTGGGCTGGTCGCTGGGCGGGACGTTGGCGATGTTGATGGCCGCGCAATTGGAACAGGCTGGTCAGACCGTGAAATTCGTCGGCCTGGTGGACAGCTTCGTGCCGTCGGCCAAGGTCAACGAAGGCGCAGTGGATGACTGGCAGGCTGATCTGCGCGATTTCCTGCGGGTGACCCTGCCGGATGCTGCGCAGGACTTGAGCATCGACGGTGAGGAAACACCGCAGAACCTGCGGGCACTGTTCGCCGGCGCCATGAGTGTCGAACGTGGCGCTTCAACCTACGTGGCACTCGGCGCCGATGAACTGGCCCATGTGTTCAGCGTGGCACGCCGGCTCAAGCAATTGTCGTTGCAACTGGATCGCTGTGCTCCGTTGGCGGTCAATCCGATCTGCTGGTGGACGCTGGGTCGCGAAGAGGAGGCTGTGGAACTGGCGGCGCAACTTGAGCAACCGGGTATGGGCGGCGAATGGCTCGATTGCGGGCACTTCCAGATCCCGCGCGATGAAACTTTCCTGTCCGAGGCTGAAGAAATGCTCGGCGAGATCGTTGAACCAGTAGCCATGTCCTGAACTATGTTCTGAACCTGAAAAAACGGTCGGGCGCCTTTATGGCGCTCGACCTGTCTGGAGAGATACGAATGTCGTTGAACCCTGATATCGCCGCGTTCCTGCAACTGGTCGGCAACGGCCGGGCCAGTGGCAAGCGCGTTGGCATGCATGAGCTGAGCCCGGCAGAGGCTCGCGAACAGTTTGATCAGTCGTCGTTGTTGATGGACGCCGGCGGCGAAGAGCTGGTTGTGGTGGATGAACTGCAATTGCCGGTGCGCGATGGCACGCGTCTGAACGCGCGGATCTACAGCAATCAGCCTTTGAGTAGCGGTGCCGGGCGTCCGGCGCTGTTGTATTTCCATGGTGGCGGTTATGTGGTCGGCAGCCTCGATTCCCACGATTCTCTGTGCCGGGCGTTGGCTTCGATGGCTGATTGTGTGGTGTTGTCGGTGGCGTATCGGCTGGCGCCGGAGTTTCGCTTTCCGACGGCAGCCAACGACGCCCGCGATGCCTGGGACTGGCTGGTGGCCCGTGCTGCGGATCTGGGCATCGATGCCGCGCGTCTGGCGATTGCCGGTGACAGCGTCGGTGGCAGCCTGACCACGGTGCTCGCCGCGCAACTGACGGATGCGGCTGTGCAGCCGCGCTTGCAGGTGCTGATCTATCCGGTCACCGATGCCAGTCGCAGCACGCCTTCCATCGAGCAGTTCGGCGAAGGGTATCTGTTGGAGAAGGCTTCGCTGCAGTGGTTTTATGAGCACTATCAGCGTGATGCCAGTGATCGTCTCGATCCGCGTTTCTCGCCGTTGCTGGCTGAGGTTAACGCTAACGTTGCGCCGGTGCTGTTGGTGTTGGCCGAGTGTGATCCGTTGCACGATGAGGGCGTGGCGTATGCGCGTCACTTGCAGGCGGCGGGGGTTGCGGTGGAGCTGAAGGTTTATGAGGGAATGACCCACGACTTCATGCGCATGGGGGCGATTATTGATGAGGCTGAAGAGGCGCAGGAGCATATTGCTGGGTGCTTGGTAGAGGTGTTTGCTTTGGCTTGACGAGGGGGGGGGAATATCCGTTGCTGCGGGTGTTGCTGATTAGGGTTCCGCCCTTACGGCGGGTCACTTTTTCCAGACGCCGAAAAAGTAACCAAAAAGGCTTGCTCCTGCGTGCGGCCCGCTCGCTGGGGCTCGGGGTTCCTTCGCTCCGGGATCGATCCGGGCGCAGCGTCTCCGGTTTGCTTCGCTGCACCTACTCTCGCTGTGTTTGGCTGCGCCAAACGGTCGCTGCGCTCCCACCCCCGGATCAATCCCTCCACTCAGCCTTCCGACGTCGCCTTACAGATCAAGATCAAAAGCAGGCGAGCTGACACTCGGCCTATTGAGTGGTGAAGAGCACAGCGTGGTCGGCTTTGGGTTTGGTGGTGGATTTGCCCCTCACCCCAGCCCTCTCCCGAGGGAGAGGGAGCCGATTTGGGTGTTTTTCAAGATCTGAGTTCGACTCGGTATTTCACGTCGGCGTATCCCTCCCAAACAGCCCGATCAGTCCCCTCTCCCTCAGGGAGAGGGCTAGGGTGAGGGGCTCTTGATCTGGCTTTTGATCTTGCTTCGGCTTTTGATCTTTTGCCCCATCGGCAGGCCGAGCGTAGGTGTTCATCCCGGGGGTTAGGCGCGCAGCGCCGTGCGGCGCAGCCGCACACATCGAGAGGAGGTGCAGCGAAGCAAACCGTAGGCGATGCCCCCGGATGGACACCGTAGCGAGGGAACACTGAGCCTAAGCGAAGTGCCGTACGCCAGGGGCAAAGCCTTTTGCTTACTTTTTGGCGTTTGAAAAAGTGAGTCGCTGTAAGAGCGAAACCGCCAGCGGCAGCACCCGAAGCAACGGATATACACCCAAAACCCAAGATCCCAACCCCCCAAAAGCCTGGTCGGCCCACAGGCCGCCAAGCCCAAATCAGCCCCAAAAAAAACGCCGGCAAATGCCGGCGTTTCAGTGAGCGCAAAACGTATTACCAGTTGTAGGTCACGTCAGCAGTCATGGTACGGCCTTCGCCGTAGTAGCAGTCGAGGGTCCCGTTGCACGCGGCAACATACTTCTCGTCGGTGATGTTCTGCAGGTTAGCCTGCAGCTTCACACCTTTGACATGTAGAGGCGATTTTTCCAGATCATAGGAAACCATCGCGTCATACACGGTGTACGACGGTACCTGGAAGGAATCCGACTCGTAGTCCGAGCCGTAGCTTTGTTGTACGTAACGAGCACCCAGGCCCATGCCGAAACCGGCCAGAGCAGTAGAAATGTCGAAGTCGTAGTTGATCCACGCCGATGCGGTCAGCGGCGGAGCCATGGCCACGGTGCGACCTTCGCGACCGTCGTTGGCGCTGTGCCACTTGGTCTGGTTACGCGACACGGCGGCCAGTACGCGCAGGTTCTGCGTGACATTGACCTTGCCTTCCAACTCTACGCCACGCGAACGCACCGTACCGCTCTGCACGCTGAACCCCGGGTTGTTGAGGTCGGTGGTCAGCATGTTGTCCTGGTCGATCTGGTAAGCCGACAGCTGAATGAAACCGTCGACGAAGGTCGGTTCGTACTTGATACCGACTTCGTACTGCTTGCCGGTGGTCGGTTCGAACGCACCACCGCCGATGTCAGTACCGGTTTGCGGCAGGAACGATTCGGCGTAGCTCACGTAAGGGGTGATGCCGTTCTCGAACTCGTAGCCAAGGCCGGCGCGACCGGTGAACTTCTCGTCTTTCTGGTTGCTGTGACCACCGGTCAGCGGTTGCTTGTTGTCGGTTTCGGCGAAGTCGTAACGACCGCCGAGGGTCAGGAACCACTGGTTCCAGCGCAGTTGATCCTGAGCGTACAGACCGGTCTGGGTGATGGTGTTATCCCATTTGTACGGCTGGCGGAAGTTGATCGCGCTGCCATACACCGGGTTGTACAGGTCGATACCCGGAGCAGTGCGGTCATACAGGCCAAGGAACTTCGAGTTGAAGTGGTAGTAGTCCACGCCCAACAGCACGGTGTGGTCGATATCGGCAGTCTTGAACTTGGCCTGGGCAATGTTATCGAGGCCGTAGACCTTGTTGTGCTGCGACCAGTCCACGGCGTAACGGCTCTGGAAGCTGCTGTCGTTGAGGCCGGTGACCGGGTTGGTCGGGAACGAATAGCCGTGCAGCGGCGCGACGTACTGGTCGTTGACGTCGGCGTAACGGGCATTCTGCTTGAAGGTCCAGACGTCGTTGAGTTCGTGAGCGATTTCGTAACCGACGACAAACTGCTCGCGATGGTATTTGTTCACGTCCGGCTCGCCGATGAAGCGGCTGCGGCTGATGCGACCATTGGAGGTGCTCTTGACTGTGCCGAACGCTGGCAGGCCCTGGGCTTCCGGTACGTCGTGGTCCTTCTGGTACTGGCCGAACACGGTGATGGTGGTGCGGTCGTTCGGCAGCCAGGTCAGGCTTGGCGCCAGCATCATGCGGTTCTGGCTGGCGTAGTCGATGGCCGAGTTGCTGTCGTTGACCACACCGGTCAGGCGATAGAGGAATTCACCCTGATCGTCGATCGGGCCGCCGAGGTCGAAGGCACCGTAGGCGCGGTCGTAGCTGCCGCCACCGATCTTCACTTCGTGCAGCGGTGTCGCGGTCGGACGCTTGCTGACCATGTTGACGATGCCGCCAGGCTGGTTCTGACCATAGAGCACCGAGGCCGGACCTTTGAGCACTTCGATGCGCTCCAGGGTGTATGGGTCGATCTGCAGCGAACCGCCGGTGCTGCCGCCGCCGTAAGGCATGTGCAGGCCGTCGAGGTACAGCGGAGTCGGGGAGAAGCCGCGGGAAGTCGGCTCGTCAAAAATCTTCACGCGGTCGGCGAATCCGCCACCAGTGATGCCCGGGGTATAACGCAGGGCCTCGGTGACCGATTGCGAACCGCGCATCTTGATTTCGTCCTGGGTGACGACGTTGATCGTCTGCGGGATGACCTTGATTGCCGTATCGGTTTTCGAACCCGTGGCGCTGCGTTTGGCGACGATCCCGTCGACCGGACCCCAGGCCGATTCCGCGGTGGCGGAGATGTTGGTCGGTGCCAGATCCAGACTGGCGCCGCTGTTGCTGCGCGAGCGCAACGCGACGTTATTGCCTTCAACGCTGTAGGCAATGTCGGTGCCGTTGAGCAACTGCGCGATGGCGGCAGTCGGTTCCAGGTTGCCGCTGACCGCGCTGCTGCGCAGACCACTCACTTCATCCGGGCTGTACAGCACCTGAAGGTTGGTCTGGCGGCCGAATTCCTGCAAAGCGCTCCCCAGCGACTGGGCAGGAATATTGATCGCCACGGCCGCAGCCTGCGCCTGGCCGATCATCGGCAAGGTCAGAACCATGGCGCACAGCGCTGGCAACGTGGAACGGAAAGAACGGCGGATCAGCAGAGCCTTGGCGAGCGGGTGGAGTCCGTGCGGTGCGGGCATTATTCTTCTACTCTTCAAAGTGTTGACTGAGAACTATTTCTATTAACTGTAAATAAGACGTTGAACCTTCCGAAAACCGGAAAGGCTCAACGCACTTTTTTTACAAATTTTTCACAATCAGGCGGGTTGAAGCTCGGTGACCACTTTGCCGGCGCTCATGCGCACCAATTGGTCGGCGACATCGAAGTAACGATCGTCGTGGGAAATGACGATGATGGTTTTGCCCAGACGCTTCAGGTCAGGCAGCAGCTCGGTGTAGAAAATGCGGCGGAAGGTCGGGTCCTGGTCGGCGGCCCATTCGTCGAACACCAGCACCGGACGCTCTTCCAGCCATGCGTTGATCAACGCCAGACGCTTGCGCTGGCCGGTGGACAGGTCGGTGGTGGTGAACGAACCGTCACGCACGCTGACCTTGTGGGCGATTTCCAGACGCTGCAGGTATTTGTTGGCGTCTTCCGGGATATGCGTGTCGCCCTGGACCACGTCGTCGAACAAGTAATAGTCGGCGAAAATCGTCGTGAACAACTGACGATAATCATCGCGGGTCGCGGCGTCGATGATCTGCTGGTTAAGGCGGATCTCACCCTGTTGCGGCGCGTACAGGCCCAGCAGCAGCTTGATCAGGGTGGTCTTGCCACAGCCGTTTTCACCGACGATGAAGATGATGTCGCCCTGTTCGATTTTCAGGTTCACCGGGCCGAGACGGAACGGTGCCGCACCTTCCACGGTCGGGAAGCTGTACGACACATCGGTCAGTTCGAGGCTGTGCACAACGTTGTTTTTCGGGCCTTGATCGCTGAGCAACAGATGCGGTTCGGGCGAGGAGAACTGCTCCGACAGATCGGCGATGCGGCGGAAGGCGATCTGTGCGCGGCTGACAATCGGCAAGGTGCTGATCAGGTGTTCCAGCGGACCTTTCATGTACAGCAACACCAGCACGAAACCGCTGATCACCGCTTTATCGGCGCTCGGCCACAGCGATTGCAAGCCCAGCGCCAAGCCGATGACCACAAAAAACAGCATCGAACCGAGGGTTTTGGCGATGACGAACGTATTCACCGAGCGCACCTGGGTGTCGCAGATCTTGTTCGCCGTTCCTTCGATACCGGCAACGAACATACGGTGGCGGCGAGGGCGGTGGATGCGCAGTTCTTTCGCGCCTTCAGCCACGGCGTGGTAGTTTTTCTGCAACTCGTCTTCGTAGTCGCGGGCCTTCATGAAGCCCTGCATGCCACGCCCGCGAGCAATGTACTGAATGATCGTGCTCAGCAGAATCGCGACCACCACCATCAAAAACATCGGCCATGACAACATCGCCAGATAGCCCATGCAGCCCAGGGTGACGGTCATGGAAATCGCCAGCGGGGCGAAAGCGAAAGCGAAGTCGCTGATGGTGTCGACGTCGTGGGTCAGCACCGGGATCAGACGATGGCTGCGATAGCGCTCGATCTGTTCAATGGGGGCCGAGAGGACTTTCTCGCCCAGCTCCTTACGCAGTTTGGCAATGATGTGCTGGCCGACATAGTTGGTGCCGATGTCGGAGAAAATCGAACTGGTCAGGGCCAGCAGGCACAACCCGGCGAAGATAACGACCACGGTGTTGCTCAGGTCGCCTTCGGTGTGCAGCACGCTGTTGATGGTCGCCAGCAGCGCGGTGACACTCAGACCACCGACCATGCCGAGCAGGGTCGAGACGGTCACGATCAGCCGAAAGGGTTTGAGCAGGGCGAACAATTCTTTGATCACCCCGCGTGTTGGTTTGCTCATGGAGGTTCCCTGCTTGAAAGAGCGGCGAAGGCCGCTATTGATCGCGGACTTCGCCTGGATGACGTAGAGGGCGGTGGCGCACCGTGGCGGTTCGCGCTCACCTGTAAAACGACTGGCAGGACGGCTAATTTAGCCGGCGATGGCGTTACAGATCGCGGGCGACGCGAAAGCCGATCCAGTCGCCGCGCGTGTCGGTGTAGGTGGCATTGCGGTTACCGGAGCGGGAGAACACTGGCGCTTCGCCCCAGTCGTTGCCTCGGATGCGGCGGATCTCGCATTTGCCGCTCAGCCAGGCGCTGCCGTCGCTCGGTGCGCCGACGTAGTTTTCGTTGTAGCAGTCGGCGGTCCATTCATAGATGTTGCCGTGCATGTCGTACACGCCGAAGGCATTGGCTGGAAAGCTGCCGGCCGGCGCCGTGAAGTTGTAGCCATCGGCGGCGCCGTAAGTGTTGGCGTGTTTGGCGATGCTGTATTCCTTCCCCTCATCGAATGGGAAGGGGAACGGCCCGGTGCTGCCACCACGTGCGGCGTATTCACGCAGGGATTCGCTGACCAGTCGATATTGCTTGCCGGTCTTTTTCGACAGCCACGCCACGTACGCTTCGATTTCAGGAAAGTCCATGCACACTGCTGGGTGCTTGTCGGTGTACTGTTTGCGCGGGTCGCTACCCTGATAGTCGGGGATGCCGGCCTTGCACGCGCGACCGGGGCGGGTGTCGCCGTCGGGCATCTTGTAGCCGCTGTCCTTGAGGTACGCATCCCACTCGCCGCGCAGCACCTGAAAGCGGCTGATCGCCAACGGTTGGGCAAACGTCACCGGGTGCATCGGGCCTTCGTCAGGCTCACGGCCGACCTCGTCATCCGGGGTGCCCATGGTGAAGGTGCCGGTGGGCAGCACAACCATTTCCGGGCAGTCCTTGCAGTCCTTGAACACCTTGCCCGGCGCCGCAGGCGTGGCGGCCAGGGCAACGCCAGGCAGCAGGCCAGCGGCGAGGGCGGTGAGCATCAGCGCCGGCAGGGTCTTGAGAGGAAAACGACGCAGTTCACTGTTCATGGCGGGTCTCGCTAAAAGAAAAAGGGAGCGCTCAGAGGGCTTGGTCGAGCACGGCCAGCAGACGGTCGATTTGTGCTTCGTCGTTGAGCAGCCCGGGGGCGGTGCGGATCACCGGGCCGACATCGCGGTGGACGGCATCGGCGACCACACGGTTGGCCATCAGGTGCGCAGCGATCTTGTCGCTGTCCTTGCCCTTGACCCGGAAGAATGTGAAACCGGCGGACAGCGCAGGACTCAACGGCGTGACGAGTTCGATTTGCGGACGTTGTTGCAGGCGCTGTTTCAAGTAACTGTTGAGCGCGTGAATGCGTGCTTCGACATCAGCCTTGCCCAGTTGCAGGTGCAACTTGAACGCCTCGTCCAGTGCCCAGCGATGCTCGAACGCGTGGTAGCCACCCGGGGTCATGGTGGTGGAAAACGCTGTGGCTTCGGAGAACGTCGGAATAACCGGCGTGACGTATCTGACGTCTTCGAAGCGGCTGCAGATGATCCCGGTACCGCGTGGGCCGAACATCCATTTATGTGTGCCGGCGATGAAGAAGTCGCAGTTCATTTGCGCGAAGTTGAGGTTGTCCACGCCGAAGCCGTGCACGCCGTCGACCACATAGACGATCCGGTCGGCATCGCTGCGACCGCGATTGTGCTTGTCGACGATTGCGCCGATCTCGCCGATTGGCAGTTTCAGGCCGCTGCCCGAATGTACCCAGCACATGCCCAGCACGCGGGTTTCGGGGCGTATGGCGTTGTCGATGTTGGCGAGGATTTCGGCTTTGCTGGCGCTGTACACATCCTTGAACAACGGGATCTTGCGCACCCGCGTGCCATCGCGTTCGGTGCGCAAGGCGAGGATGGTGTGGGTGGCGTAATGTTCGTGGACGGTGGTGAGAATTTCCTGGTCGGCGCGCACATGCACGCCGCCATAAATCGTCGCCAGGCCTTCGGTGGTGCTGCCGGTCAGCGCGATCTGCTTGGCGTTGGCCTGCAAGTAGCGAGCGGCCCAGACCCGCACGTTTTCCTCGCGCTGTTCGATCACGCCCAGGTCCCAATCCATCGCCAGACCGGGGTTTTTGTCGAGGGCCGCGCGATGCTGCTCGATGGCCTCGCGCACCGGTTTGGGGTGCGAGGTGATCAGAAAATTGGAGAAGTGCAGCCAGTCCGGGTCCTGATCGAACAGCTGTTGCAGCTGCGCCCACTTGTTGCGCGGCAGCGGCGCAACGGCTGAAGCACTGGCGAGCGTGGGCAGGCTCGCACCCAGTGGCAGCGCCGCAGCCAGTATCCCGGCCTGCTTGAGAAAAGCACGACGATTGCTCATGGCCTAGCGGTTCCCGGTGCAGCGGCCAGTGCCGGTTTCGCGGCTTTCTCGACCTGATCCCAGACCCGCAGGAAGTTGCCGCCCCACAGTTTGGCGATATCCGCCTCGGAATAACCGCGCGAGATCAACTCGGCGGTGACGTTACGGATCTCGCCAACGTTCTCGAAACCTTTGACGCCGCCACCTTCGTTGAAGTCGGAGCTGATGCCGACATGATCGATGCCGATCTTGCGCACCGCGTAATCGATGGCGTCGCCCAGGTCCTTGAGGCTGGCTTTCGGCTCTTCTTCGAGGATGCCGTAGAGGCGGCCAGCGTACTGGCCGAACTTCTGTTCGGACCACGCGGCAATGATCGGATCACCGGGCATCAACGCCATGGCCAGGTTTGGCAGGGGCGGCAGATCGAAGTCCTTGCGCATCTCATTGAGTTTGTCTTGCGTGGTCTGCGTCAGTGGGCGCAGGTATTGCGAGAATGCGACGATCTGCACCACGCCGCCACTGTTCTTGATCAGCTGCATTTCCTTGTCGCTGAGGTTGCGTGGAATATCGACCATCGCGCGTGGCGCCGAGTGCGAGGCGATCAGCGGCGTGCGGCTCAGTTGCGCGACTTGCTCAAGGGCCTTGGTCGACATTTGCGAGACGTCGATGATCACGCCCAGATCGTTCAGGCGCTTGACCGCTTGCTTGCCCAGATCCGAGAGACCGTCGAGGGCGTCCGGTGAATCATTGAGGAACGGCAACGGACGCGATGAATCAGCCCAGTCGTTATTGCCGATGTAGCTGAAACCGAACATGCGCATGCCGCGCGCCGTCCACATATCCAGCAGGCTCAGATCGTGGCCCAGCGGGTAGGCGTTGAGCATGCTGATGAAAATCGCGAATTTGCCTTCGCCGTGCAGACGACGGAAATCATCCGGGGTGTAGGCGATGGCGACCTGATTGGGATAGTCGCGGACCATGCCGGAGATGATCTTGAAGCGAATTTCCTGCTGGTTGCGCGCCTCGTCAACGAAGCCGGGTGTTGGCTTGTGCGGTGCGTTCGGACCGTTCCACATTTCTGGCCAGCCGAAGATGGTCAGTGCCGCGCCGGACAGGCGACCGCGATTGGCTTTGGCCAGATCGAACTGGCCGTCACCGTCCTTGTCGGCCTCGTGGCCGTCGGTGCCGAAGTTCTGCGTCAGGCTGACATGGCTATCGAAAGAGAGCATGCGTTCGTGCAGCTCATCTGCCTGTTTCATGACTTTGACCGGGTAGCCCAGGTCATCCTTGAACCAGTGTTGCCATACGGCAAAGCCTGCGCCGGCGCTGATCGCCAAGGCTAACGGCAGGCCAATGAATAGAGCCTTTTTCGAACGTGGTTTTGTCATTGCCATCTCAGTCGGGTTCGCCATTGAGGTGCAGGCGCGGGGGCCTTTGCTATCTGGGAAGAACGAGTGGATGGCCGTGGAATTTAGGTTGCCAGGTTAAAAGATCGCAGCCTTTGGCAGCTCCTACAGGGATATACATTCCATGTAGGAGCTGCCAAAGGCTGCGATCTTTTCAAACCCACATAAATTTACCTGCGCAACAAACGTTCTAGCTTGGATAAAGCCTGCTTCATGGCTGACACAGGTAGGGCAATGAAGATTTCTCGACGATGGTTCATGGCAGGCCTGGCGCTGACTGGCGCTGCCGTGCCGGCGGCTTATTTTGGGCATCGTGAATGGACGAAGCCGGATCCGACGATCACGCCGGGCGAGGCCTCTTTTGATGTGGCGGACATGGCCGGTCAGCGCCTGGCGAACGCCTTGCGCGGGGTCTGGGATATCCGTTTCGAAGGCGCTGACGCGGGCCTTGCAGGCTTGCCGCAGAAAGGTCTGCAGGTGCTTCTCGACATTGGCCATAAAGGTCGGGGCGTGTGCGGTTTTCTCGATACGCCGGAGCGTTTGCGCTCTGGCGAAACACCTCGTTACCGAATTCTCGGTGATCTGGCCAAGGCCGATGCGGCGAAACTGAGTTGGCGGTTGATCGGCGCCGATGGCCAGATCAGCTATGAGCTGGACATGATCCTCGATGAGGTCTGGGCCGATTTCGGCAATGCCGGCAGCGGCACTCTCAGCGGCAAAGCGCTGCGCCTCGACCGGCCGTTGAATTTGCCTGCGCAGGACAACCGCTTCGTCGCGGTCAAGCAGCTGTTTCCCGAAGCCCGCGAGCGCACGCCGCTGAACGCGACGCTGCTGGCGTGGTTGATTTCTCCTGAGCATCGCCTGTTCCACCAGTTGTGGCATGCGACGCGCGACAAATGGCACAAGCTTCCCGAGGACAAGCGCGAGGCGCTGCGCGGGATTGGCTGGCAGCCCGGGCCGCGTGACAAGGAGCGAGATGCCCGTGGCCCGCGCAAAGATCGCAACGGCTCCGGCGTGGACTTCTTTTTCATGCACCGGCACATGCTCGGTACGGCGCGTTCCATGCAGGACCTGCCGTCCTGGGAGTATTTCCCGCTACCGCAGCCGGAGTTGATCCGCGATCGCATCGGTTTCGCCCGCTACTTCGACAACCACGACGGCACGGCTTTGCCGCCAACGTGGACGGCGGCGGGCGACGATGAGTTCAGTCAGTGGGTCAGCGACATCAAGACTGCTGAAACCTATGAAAGCAACTTCCAGGTCTGGGAGTCGCAATACCGCGATCCGGCGTATCTGGCGAAACTCACGTTGGGGCAGTTCGGCTCCGAAGTGGAGCTGGGGCTGCACGACTGGCTGCACATGCGTTGGGCTTCGGTGCCGCGCGATCCTTCCAATGGGCAACCGGTGCCGTTTGCACGGGATCCGGCAGACTTCGCTGCGCGCTGGTACAACGCTGAAAACGACTTCCTCGGTGACCCGTTTTCATCC
Organism: Pseudomonas sp. MC6; assembly: GCF_054790575.1. Classification (NCBI taxonomy): domain Bacteria; kingdom Pseudomonadati; phylum Pseudomonadota; class Gammaproteobacteria; order Pseudomonadales; family Pseudomonadaceae; genus Pseudomonas; species Pseudomonas sp. MC6. The sequence goes on along the minus strand of NZ_CP186504.1, from coordinate 2,887,375 downwards.
CACGTCAACCCGGCGTTCTGGCACTTTCATGGCTGGATCGACGATCGCATCGAAGACTGGTTCCGCGCCCATGAGCGTTTTCATCCGGGTGAAGTCAGCCGCCTGCAGGTCAATGGCGTGCAGTGGTTTGCGCCAGGGCGTTGGGTCGAGGTTGATGATCCGTGGCTGGGGCCGATCACCCATGGCTGCAGCACCACGCCGGGTCTGCAGGTGGGCAAGTCGGTGGAAATGGATCCGGAAACCATGAAACTGGCGCTGCGCATCACCTTCATCACCGACGAAGAAAAACTTGCCGGGCTGTTCCGCCGCGTGCCGCAACGACCGTGGTATGCGCGCAATCTGAAGCCTAAAACCAGCCCGGCTTGAGGGCTGCGTCATCGTTCATTCGCGAGCAGGCTTGCTCCCACAGGATCAGGTGTTGCTCGCAGATTGCGCAAACACAGCCATTCATTGTGGGAGCGAGCCTGCTCGCGAAAGCGGTCTGTCAGGCAAAGCTATTACTGCGTCCACCCACCGCCCAGCGCCTTGTACAGCGCAATGCTTGCCTGCACTCGTGACAGCCGCAGTTGCGCATTCTGGTCCTGCGCGGCATACAGCGTGCGCTGGGTTTCCAATACCGTGAGCAAATCTTCAGCACCGGCCTCGTATCGACTTTGCGCAATGTTGAAAGCGGTCTGCGCCTGATTCAATTCTTCGTTCTGCCACAACCGCTGCTCGTCCAGCCGACGAATGCTGTTGAGGGCTTTTTCCACGTCGGCGAAACCGTTAATGATCGCGCCACGATAGGTTTCCAGCAGCTCTTGCTGGCGTGCCGTGGCCTTGTCGCGTTCCGCGCCGAGGCGACCGTTGTTGAAGATCGGTGCGACCAGCCCGGCGGTCAGGTTGTAGAACGGGCTGCGAATCAAATCGTCGAACTGGTTGGCGCCTGAGCCGAGCTGGGCGGTCAGGGTCAGTGCTGGCAACATCGCCGCTCGGGCGACTTTGACGTCAGCTTCGGCGGCGGCCAGTTGTGCTTCGGCGCGCGCGATGTCCGGACGATGAGAGAGCAACTCGCTGGGCACGCCGGCGGCAATATCAGGCCATTGCAGGTGATCGAAGGACTCTGTCGGCGACAGTTGCTGCACCGGTCGGCCGAGCAGGGCGGCGAGGCTGATCAACGCTTCCTGGGCTTGCTGTTGCACGCGCGGCAATTGCCACTGCTGGGCGGCGACCAGGCTCTTCTGCTGTGCCAGTTCCAGCGCGGTCGCCGAGCCTGAATCAAAACGCGTCTGCACCAATTTCAGCACGCTTTGTGCGTTGGCCAGATTGAGTTCGGCGATGCGGCTCTGCTCGCGCAGTGACAGGGTTTGCGCATACGTGCTGGCTACGCCGCTGAGCAATGTCAGCTCGACGGTTGCCCGGTCGAATTCGCTGGCCTGCAAAGTGAACTGCGCGCTGTCCCGCGAGGCGCGTTTGCCGCCCCAGAAATCGATTTCGTAAGTGGCACTCAGATTGGTGTCGAAGTAGTCCACGGCTTTGTTGCTGCTGTTGGCATCGAGCTGGCTGTAGCCATTGCCGCGCAGCAGTTTCTGCCGATTGGCATTGAGCCCGGCCTTGACCTCCGGCAGCAGTGAGCCGCCGGCGATCACCGTGCCGGCCTGCGCCTGGCGCACGCGGGCAACGGCGGCCGCGAGGTCGAAACTGCCGACGCGGGCCTGTTCGATCAGGCGATCCAGCTCGGGGCTGCCGAACTGCGTCCACCACTGCAGGTTGTTGCGGGCGCTGCTGGCGCTGTGCGGCGACTGCCAGATCGCGGGCGCTTGCACGCCACTGTCGGGGCGTTGCACGGGACTGCCGCAGGCGCTGAGGATCAGGCACACGGTCAATAAACTGAGGCGCGGTTTCATAGATCGATCATTCACTGGTAAGGGCCGTGACCGGGTCGAGCCGGGCAGCTTTGCGGGCTGGCATGAAGCCGAAGACAACACCGGTGACAAGGGCGCAGCCGAAAGCGCCGAGCACTGCCATCAACGAGAACGCGACGGCCACTTCGCTCAGAATCAGCACGCCGCCAACGATCAACGCCAGGGCGATGCCGGCAATGCCGCCGACCACCGAGAGCATCACTGCCTCGGTGAGAAACTGGCGCAATATGTCGCGCTGCCGCGCACCGGTGGCCATGCGGATACCGATCTCGCGGGTACGTTCACGCACGGTCATGAGCATGATGTTCATCACGCCGATGCCGCCGACCAGCAGGGAAATCGCGGCAATCGAGCCGAGCATCAGCGACAGGGTATTTTGCGTGCGCGCCTCGGCCTGGATCATTGCGGCATTGTTGGTCAGCTCGAAATCCTTCTTGCCGTTGTGCAAGCGCAGCATGAGCTGCTCGATGGCTTCTTCGGCGTCCTTGACCTTGCGTGCGTCGGTGGCGGCGATGGCCACGTATTCCGGATCGCGGGTGCCGAACAGCCTGACGCTGGCGGCCGAGTAGGGGATGGCGATGCGGTTGTCGCTGTCGGAGTCGCCAGAGCTGGCGCCTTTTTCCGCCAGTACACCGACCACCTGAAACGGTACGTTCTCGATCAGGATGTATTGGCCGATCGGGTTGATCACGTCCTTGAGCAGTTTGCTCCGGACTTTGTGGCCAATCACCGCCACTGCGGCGGCGTTCGCCTCGTCGGCCTCGGTGAAATAGCTGCCTTGCACCACCGGCCAGTTGAAGATCGCCGGGAAGTTGGTGTCGTTGCCGCCGACGTAACTCAAGTGGTCGGCATTGCCGAACCGCACACCGGCCTCGGCGCCGTTGACCGGCATGATCCGTTGCACTTGCGGCAGGCTCGCCAGTGCGCGGACGTCGTCGAGGGTGATGATCCCCGGTGGCGTGCGCGGATTGGGCGCCGAGCCGCTGAGGTAAATGATGTTCGAACCGAACGCGCCCATCTGCGCCATGACCTGACGCTTGCTGCCTTCGCCGACCGCAAGCATTACCACTACCGAGGCTACGCCGATGATGATGCCGAGCAGGGTCAGCGCGGTGCGGAAGCGATTGATCCACATCACCCGCCAAGCGGCGTGCAAGGCGTCGACTAGTTCGCCTTTCCAGGCGCCGGTGGCTTCGGCGCCTTCGACCAGGCGTTTGCGCAGATCGACGGCTTGCAAGGCGCCAGGGTTGGCGCTGGTCTGGGCTTCGGGGTTGTCCTTGGCGCTGTCACTGATGATCAGGCCGTCGCGAATTTCAATGATGCGTTTGGCCCGCGCCGCCACTTCGCGATCGTGGGTGATGAGAATGACGACGTGGCCCTGACTCGCCAGTTCGTCGAGCAGCGCCATGACTTCCTTGCCGCTGTGGCTGTCGAGGGCGCCGGTCGGTTCGTCGGCAAGAATAATGTGGCCGCCGTTCATCAACGCACGGGCAATCGACACCCGTTGTTGCTGGCCGCCCGAGAGCTGGTGCGGACGGTTGCCGGTGCGTGAGGCCAGGCCGAGGCGGTCTAGCAGGGCGGCCGCGCGGGCGTGGCGCTCGGCGGCCGGAGTGCCGGCATAGATCGCCGGCATCTCGACGTTTTCCTGGGCTGAGCCTGACGGAATCAGGTGATAACCCTGGAACACGAAACCAAAGGCTTCGCGGCGCAGCCATGCGAGTTCGTCGCTGTCGAGGCCGGCGACGTTTTCCCCGGCGAAGCGGTATTCGCCGGACGTCGGGCGGTCGAGGCAGCCGAGGATGTTCATCAGTGTCGATTTGCCGGAACCGGATGCGCCGACAATTGCCACGAATTCGCCGGCGTGGATCGACAGGTCGATGCCGCGCAGTACATGAACTTCAGGTGCGTCGCCGCCGCCGTAGGATTTGCGGATGTCCTGCAGATCGATCAAGGGCGTTTGCATTCAACCACCACTGCCGTCAGCGGGGCCGATGAGCAGGTGATCACCTTCGTCAAGTCCTTCGAGAACCTGCACCTTGAGCCGATCGCTGATCCCGGTACGTACCTCGCGCGACTGGATCTTGCCGTTGGCAGCGACCACTTGGGCTGTTTGCAGGTTGGCGGTAGCGCTGCCTTGCAGAGCAGCCACTGGGGCAGTGAGGACGTCCCTGGCCTGATCAGCGACGAAAAACACCTGGGTAGTCATCTCGGCCATCAAGGCGTTATCGGCGTTATCGACGTCGAGCAAAACCGTGTACAGCACGACGCGAGCGCTGCCGCTTTTACTGCTGCTGGCCGGGCTGCCGCCGCCCTGGCTGGTCTGATCGAGCGGTTTTGGTGGCACCGGCAGAATTTGCCGCACGGTGCTGCTCCAGCGCCGGTTGCCGCCGCTGAGGGTGGTGAAATAAGCCGTCATGCCCGGTTTGACATGGCCGATATCTGCCTCGGAAACCTCGGCCCAAACGGTCATCGGTGACAGCTTGGCGATGCGCAGGATCAGCGGTGTCTGCTGTTGCGCGTTGAGGGTCTGGCCTTCGCGGGCATCGAGGGCGACCACGGTGCCGGCCATTGGCGCATAGATCCGCGTGTAGCCGAGCTCGGCCTGATCGCTGCGCAGGCTGGCTTCAGCCTGACGGATTTGCGCCTGGAACATGTCGATGCGCGCTTGCGTGGCTTTCAGTTCGGCGCGGGCGGTCTGCACGTCTTCCTCGCGGGTTGCACCGCCAGCCGCCAGATTCTGTTGGCGCTGATACTTCTGTTGCGCCAATTCGTGCTGGGCACGTTGTTCCTGCAATTGCGCCTTGAGGTTCTCGACCGAGAAGCGGCCGGCGTCAAGCTTGGCCTTTTGCGTTGATGGATCGATTTCCACCAACAACTGTCCTTCCTTGACCACGTCGCCGACTTCGACATGGATTTTCTGAATCTGCCCGGAGGCTTGCGCGCCAACATCCACGTAACGACGCGGTTGCAGTGTGCCAAGCGCGGTGACGCTGCTTTCGATGTCGCCACGGGTCACTTGCACAGTGGTGAATTTATCCCGACCTGGCGGCAGGATCTGCCACGCAGCGTACGCGACAGCGGGGATCAGACAAAGGACTACGAGCAGGGCGCGTCGGGCGGGGCGGGGACGTTTCATGCAGGGTTCCGGCCAGTGAAAATCGGCCCGTCGTTCGGCTGGCACACAGATTCGGGCAGCACTGAACGCTGTCGCAAGGTGCGACAGACACGGGGAGCTGTCCTGTAAACGATGGAAGTGCAGGAGAATTTAACTGCGGACATACGAAGTTACAGCTATAGAGCAGCACTATTTGTCGGTCAACGATAAACACCACTTTAAATCTATATGAGAATTACTATAAATTACGCACCTCAAGTTGCCACTATCTTGCTACTGCGTTTTGCGCAGGGGTCAATCAGTGAGCTCAAGGACAGAACCCGCAGGTTTGCGGCCGGGAGTCATGTTGGAAAACTACTATCGCGAGCTGGTGTGTTTCCTGAACGCCAAGCTCGGCAACCGTCAGGTTGCCGAAGATGTGGTGCATGACGCCTATCTGCGAGTGCTGGAACGTTCCAGCGACACACCGATCGAGCAACCCCGCGCCTTTCTCTACCGAACCGCGCTGAATCTGGTCATCGACGATCATCGGCGCAACGCTTTGCGCCAGGTCGAGTCACTCGACGTGCTCGATAATGAAGAGCGCTATTTCACCCCGTCTCCCCACGGCAACCTTGATCATGGCCAGCGCCTGGAGATGCTTCAGCGTGCGTTGGCCGAGTTGTCACCGCTGTGTCGCGAAAGTTTTCTGCTGCGCAAGATCGAAGGCCTGTCACACCCGGAAATCGCCGGGCAGCTCGGCATTTCCAAGGCTCTGGTGGAAAAGCACATCGTCAATGCCATGAAGCATTGCCGCCTGCGCATCAAGCAATGGGATGCCCATTGAGCCGTCCGCGTTAAATTTTAATTCACTGTCCTCGTTCCTACTCAACAGACGACCTGCTGTCCTGCTCAAGGCCAGTCAGGTCACTTAGGCTCTCCTTGCCCCTTGTTGAGGGGTTCATCCAGAGGACACTGGAAATGACTCAGGCAATTGCATCGCCCATCGTTCACGACCTGATCGGCGTCGGTTTCGGCCCTTCGAACCTGGCACTGGCCATCGCTCTGCAAGAGCGCGGCCCGACCCAAGGCGAGCTGGATGTGCTGTTCCTCGACAAGCAGGCCAACTACAGCTGGCATGGCAACACCCTGTCGACGCAGAGCGAGTTGCAGATTTCCTTCCTCAAGGATCTGGTGACCCTGCGCAATCCAACCAGCCCGTACTCGTTCGTCAATTACCTCAAATATCACGGTCGTCTGGTCGACTTCATCAACCTCGGCACCTTCTATCCGTGCCGTATGGAGTACAACGACTACCTGCGCTGGGTTGCCGGGCAATTCGCCGAGCAGAGCCGTTACGGCGAAGAAGTGCTGACCATCGAGCCGGTCCTGCACAACCACCAGGTTGAAGCGCTGCGGGTGATTTCCCGTGGCAGCGATGGCCAGCAGCATGTGCGGACCACCCGTTCGGTGGTGGTCAGCGCCGGCGGCACGCCGCGCATTCCGGAGGCGTTCAAGGCGCTGAAGGGCGACACTCGTGTGTTCCACCATTCGCAGTACTTGTCGCAAATGGCCAAGCAGCCATGCGTCAACAATAAACCGATGAGCATCGCGATCATCGGTGGCGGACAGAGTGCGGCGGAAGCCTTTATCGATCTGAACGATTCGTTCCCGTCGGTACAGGTCGACATGATCCTGCGCGGCTCGGCACTCAAGCCTGCCGACGACAGTCCGTTCGTCAACGAAGTGTTCTCCCCGGAGTTCACCGACCTGGTGTTCCAGCAGAACAGCGCCGAGCGTGAGCGTCTGGTCAACGAGTACCACAACACCAACTATTCGGTGGTCGACATCGACCTGATCGAGCGCATCTACGGCATCTTCTATCGTCAGAAGGTGTCCGGGGTTGCCCGTCACGCGTTCCGTACGTTGACCACTGTCGAGAGCGCTACCGCGACCGAAAACGGTATCGAACTGGCCGTGCGCAACAACGCCACCGGCGAAGTCACCGTGCGCAACTACGATGCCGTTGTTCTGGCGACCGGCTACGAACGGCAGATGCACCGCAAACTGCTGGCACCGCTGGAAGAATACCTGGGCGACTTCGAGGTTGATCGCAACTACAAAGTGATCACCGACGAACGCTGCAAGGCCGGCATCTACATGCAGGGCTTCTGCCAGGCCAGCCACGGTCTGAGCGATACGTTGCTATCGGTGCTACCGATTCGTGCGGACGAGATTGCCGGTTCTTTGTATGAGCATGGCAAGAACCGTGGGCATCGTTCGATGGCGGATCTGCTGTTGGCAACCGCCAGCTAAGATCAGCGGCGCCTGATACACCGCTATCGCGAGCAGGCTCGCTCCCACAATGGTTCTGTGTACGCAGGACAAAATGTGGGAGCGAGCCTGCTCGCGAAGGGGCCATCAAAATCACCGCAAAATCCGAATCCTGAACCCTTCCTGAACACCCGCCACATTCCCCGACACACCTCCTTTTGCCGGTTTACTCTCCCATCATCGGGGCGTAAGCTTCGCGCGTTTTCATCAATAGCGGAGACCCACAGTGGGTACTTGTTCGAGTGACAGTTGTCGGCCGGTCTCGGTAACCGGCAGATTCTCGGCAAGATAACGCGCAGACTTTCTCTGTCGTTGTCTCGCCGTAAAAGCGAGCAGCGGCATCCCGTGCATGACCCGTCCTGGGCCATGGCTAGACGTCCTTCTCATCGACGCTGAACAGAGCGTGATTGCGACTTCATTGTTGTGATCGCAGCCCTATCGACACGCCTGTCTTTTCTGACCGGCGCGCCAAGCCTTGCCGTGCCGGTTTTCCGGCGGACGAGGCGCGGCGGTACCTGCTTGACAGTTTCCCGGCTGACCATAGGGGCAACAGCCATGAAACTTACGCTCAAGGAATTCTTCGCAGGTTTTCTGCGGACCCGCCACATCGCCCGGCACTTCCGTCGCCTGGCGCTGCTGGAATCGATCAGCGACTCCACGGTCAGCCGTGAAGTCCCGCCCACTCTGGCCAACACCCTGGTCGATGCCGCGCAGTGCGACAGCGGTATGTTGCTGTCGTCACTGGGTACGCATTCCGATGGCCTGACCGATTTCGAAGTCGATGCGCTGCGTGCGCAATACGGCCTCAACGAAGTCGAACACGAGCAGCCGCTGCCATGGTGGATTCACCTGTGGCACTGCTACAAAAATCCGTTCAACCTGCTGCTGACCCTGTTGGCGGTGATCTCGTGGTTGACCGAAGACCTCAAAGCCGCCGTGGTGATTTTCTCCATGGTGGTGCTGTCGACGCTGCTGCGTTTCTGGCAGGAAAGCAAATCCAACCAAGCCGCCGATGCGCTCAAAGCCATGGTCAGCAACACCGCGACGGTGATGCGCCGTGACGCGCCACGCAGCGAGTTGCCGATCAAGCAATTGGTGCCGGGCGATCTGATCGTGCTATCGGCTGGTGACATGATTCCTGCCGATTGCCGGGTGCTCAGCGCCAAGGATCTGTTCGTCAGCCAAGCGGCGATGACCGGCGAATCGATGCCGGTGGAAAAGTTTCCACGTCAGGCTGATCGCGACACGCGCAATCCTCTGGAGCTGGACAACATCCTGTTCATGGGCACCAACGTCGTCTCCGGCACAGCGGTGGCGGTGATTCTCACCACCGGCAACAGCACTTATTTCGGTGCGTTGGCCCAGCGTGTTGGCGCTACTGATCGCGCAGTGACTTCCTTCCAGCAAGGCGTCAACAAAGTCAGCTGGCTGTTGATCCGTTTCATGTTCGTGATGGCGCCGCTGGTGCTGTTCATCAACGGTTTCACCAAGGGTGACTGGACCGAAGCGCTGCTGTTCGCACTGTCGATTGCCGTCGGCCTGACCCCGGAAATGCTGCCGATGATCGTCACCTCGACGTTGGCCAAAGGCGCGGTGTTTCTGTCACGCAAAAAGGTCATCGTCAAACGTCTGGACGCGATTCAGAACTTCGGTGCCATGGACGTGCTGTGCACCGACAAGACCGGCACGCTGACTCAGGACAAGATCTTCCTGGCGCGCAATGTCGATGTCTGGGGTGAAGACTCCGATGACGTGCTGGAAATGGCTTACCTCAACAGCTACTACCAGACCGGCCTGAAAAACCTGCTGGATGTCGCGGTGCTGGAACACGTGGAAATTCACCGTGAACTGAAAGTCGGCACGGCGTTTCGCAAGGTCGATGAGATTCCGTTCGACTTCAATCGTCGGCGTATGTCGGTGGTGGTCGAAGGGCGTGGCCAGCCACACCAGTTGATCTGCAAAGGTGCGGTGGAAGAAGTGTTGGCGGTGTGCAGCCGCGTGCGTCACGGCGAGGTCGATGAAGCCTTGAGCGATGAATTGCTGACCCGGATTCGTCAGGTCACCGCAGCATTCAACGCTGAAGGCTTGCGCGTGGTGGCGGTGGCCGCCCGCTCAATGCCCGAAGGTCGCGAGATTTACAGCCTGGCCGATGAGCAGGACCTGACGCTGATCGGTTACGTGGCGTTCCTCGATCCACCGAAGGAAAGCACCGCGCCAGCGCTCAAGGCCTTGGCCGAACATGGTGTGGCAGTGAAGGTGCTGACCGGTGACAACGAACTGGTGACTGCGAAGATCTGCCGCGAAGTCGGCCTCGCGCAACAAGGCCTGCTGCTGGGCAATGACGTTGAGCGCATGAGCGATGCCGAACTGGCGGTAGCCGTGGAAACCACCAATGTGTTCGCCAAACTGACGCCGTCGCACAAGGAGCGCATCGTGCGCATCCTCAAAGGCAACGGTCACGTGGTCGGTTTCATGGGTGACGGCATCAACGACGCACCCGCGCTGCGTACGGCTGACATCGGTATCTCGGTAGACAGTGCGGTGGACATCGCCAAGGAAGCGGCCGACATCATCCTCCTCGAAAAGAGCCTGATGGTGCTGGAGGAGGGCGTGCTCGAAGGCCGGCGCACCTTCGCCAACATGCTCAAGTACATCAAAATGACTGCCAGTTCCAACTTCGGCAACGTGTTCTCGGTGCTGGTCGCCAGTGCGTTCATTCCGTTCCTGCCGATGCTTCCGATGCACCTGCTGGTGCAGAACCTGCTCTACGACATTTCGCAGATCGCCATTCCATTCGATAACGTCGACGAGGAAATGCTGAAAAAACCACAACGCTGGCAGCCGGGCGATGTCGGGCGCTTCATGCTGTTCTTCGGCCCGATCAGTTCGATCTTTGACATCACCACGTTCGCCTTGATGTGGTACGTGTTTGACGCCAACACGCCGGATCACCAGACGCTGTTCCAGTCCGGCTGGTTCGTGGTCGGCTTGCTGACCCAGACGCTGATCGTGCACATGATTCGCACGCCGAAGATTCCGTTCCTGCAAAGCCGTGCCGCCATGCCGCTGCTGGTGATGACCGGGATCATCATGGCGGTTGGCATCTTCCTGCCGATGGGGCCGCTGGCGCACTACTTCAAATTGCAGGCGCTGCCGTCGCTGTACTTCGTGTTCCTGCCGGTGATTCTGCTGGCGTACATGGCGCTGACCCAGGCGGTGAAAGGTTTTTACATCCGCCGGTTCGGCTGGCAATAAACAGCTAGAACGCTGCCCCCTGTAGGAGCTGCCGAAGGCTGCGATCTTTTGATTCTGCTTCCAAAGATCAAAAGATCGCAGCCTTCGGCAGCTCCTACAGGGCTGTGTATTTTTTCAGGGAGATGACGATGCAAGCCATCAACAACCTCAACCTCGATTCGCTGCTCGACACCCTCGTCAGCCTCAGCGCTGCGTTCATTCTCGGCGGTCTGATCGGCTTCGAGCGCCAGTACCGGCAACGCACCGCCGGCCTGCGCACCAATGTGCTGGTCGCGGTCGGTGCGGCGATTTTCGTCGACATGGCCAACCGTCTCGCCGGCGCTGAAGGCGCGGTGCGTGTGGTCGCCTACGTGGTGTCCGGCATCGGTTTTCTCGGCGCCGGGGTGATCATGCGCGAAGAGGGCAACGTGCGCGGCCTCAACACCGCCGCGACTCTGTGGACTTCAGCGGCGGTCGGCGCCTGTGCCGGCGCCGATCTGCTCGCCGAAGCCGTACTCGGCACGCTGTTCATTCTGGCCGCCAACACCTTGCTGCGGCCGATCGTCAACAACATCAACCGCCAGCCACTGGACGTGGTCTCGGCGGAAGTCACCAACATCGTCTATGTCATCGCCCGACGCTCACAGCAAACCGCCGTGTTTGCCTTGCTCGAAGCCGAGCTTGAACGCAGCAACTACCCGGCCAGCGATGTTGATGTGCATGCGTTCGGTGCCGATGAAATCGAGATCGAAGCGACGCTGGCGACAACTTCGGTCGATGGCGATGAACTCGACGCACTGGTGGCGCGAATTTCCACGTCGGCGCTGGTAGTGCAGGCGTTCTGGAGTCCGAGTACCACTGAGTAAACTGCCTCACCCTCCGATGAGTAGCTGTTTTTTTCGGAATATTCCTACAGATCCCGCCACGAGGCTTGCGTAGTCTTGCCGCACCCAGAAACCGTGACCCCGGGAGATTGACCATGATCAATAAAGCCCTGCGCATCCTGATCGCCGACTCGCAGCACTTCCACCGGATGAAAGTCGAGCGCTTGTTCAACAGCCTCGACTATTACCGCGTGGCGCCGGCGCAAAGCCTTATCGAACTGATGACGCTGGTGGATTACGGTTGCGAGCCCTTCGATGTGGTGGTCATCAACGCCGAACTGGCGGCGGGCTCGCTGGATCTGCTGGGGTTCTTCCTCGATAACCCGCAGGTTCGTCAGGCGTTGATCTACAACGAAGGCACGGCACCGCTACAGCAGGCTTCGGGCTTCGCTCAGGAAAATGTACACGTCAGTCATTTGTCACTGCCCTCAAAGCAGTCGATCCGCCAGTTGATGGCGCTGGTCGATGTACCCGCAAAGCCACACGAACCGGCCGTGCGCAAGGTGTGCCCGTCGGTGCAAAATGCTGCACATGCATAAAAAATCCCTGACCACAACTGTCAGGTCTGACAGGTGATTCGCTCGCCGTTCCATGTAACAGTCCCTGCGCAGCCACTGAGTCTGGATCAGCCCCCATCGGTGGCTCGTTCGCCAGACTTTGCATCGGGAGTGGCCATGAAGTCAGCGCTGATCGTCGATGATCATCCGGTGGTGCGCGCCGCCATCCGAATCGTGTTAATAGCTGCGGGTTTCAAACTGATCTACGAAGCATCTCAAGGCAACGAGGTGGTGTCGCTTATTCGTGAACACAAGCCTCAACTGGTGATACTCGATCTGAATTTGCCAGTACTCGATGGACTGGACGTTCTGGAGCGAATCAGGGTCAATAATCTTCAAAGCCCGGTGGTGGTTTTCAGTACATACGAACCTGCGTTCTATCAGGAGCGCTGTGTGCGTGCCGGGGCCATGGCTTACGTGACCAAAACCAATCAACTGGAGCAGTTGCGCAATGCCATTCGTGCGGTGATGTCAGGGCATACCTATTTTGCCGCACTCCCGGACTATTTCAGCACGCTGAATGCCGTGCAGGCCACGGAAAAACAGATGATCGATCAGCTCTCTGATCGTGAGATGAGCATTTTCCAGCAGCTGGCGCAGGGCAAGTCCAACAAGGCGATTGCCGAGGACATGCACCTGAGCCACAAGACCGTGAGTACTTACAAGACCCGCCTGATGAAAAAACTCGGGGTGATTTCGGCGATGCACTTGCGCGACTTCGCCAAGCGCAATCATTTGATCTGAGCGATCGCACATGAAGCCAGGATGCTGGATTGTCTGGTGGTGGTTGAGCCTGATGGCCACCTGTTGGGCGAGTGAAGCGCCGCAAGTGCTGCAAGTGCTGACCCGCACGGGACCGGGAAATGTCCAGCTACGTCTGGACGAACAGGATCGGCAATGGCTGCGTTTGCACCCGGTGTTGCGCATGGGCATTTCCGGACCGGATTACCCGCCGTTCGAGATCTCCCGCAATCAACAGGAACTCGAAGGGCTGACCGCTGATTACGCCGATCTGCTGGCGCAATTACTCGGCGTGCGCATCGAAGTCCTGCGTTTTGCCAATCGCGATGCGGTGATGGCGGCGCTCAAGCGCGGCGATCTCGATGTGTTGGGGACTTCCAACAGTTTTGAGACCGCCGACCCGGACATCATCCTGTCCCGTGCTTACGCCGAAGATCAGCCGATGCTGGTGACCCGGCTCGAAGAACAATTGCCGAGCGATCTGGCCGGCAAGCGTCTGGCCATGGTCGAGGACTATCTGCCGCTGGCGAGCGTGCAAGCGTTTTATCCCCACGCCAGCGTGCAGCGTTATCCTTCGGCGATGGATGCGCTGGGCGCGGTGGCCTTTGGCGCGGATGACGTTTATCTGGGTGACTTCATCAGCGCCAACTACCTGATCAACACCAATTATCGTAACGACCTGCAATTGGCCGGCCCGGCGGGACTGGACGCCAATGCGTTCGGCTTTGCCCTGTTGCGCAGCGACCCGCACCTCAAACGCATCGTCGATAAAGCGTTGGCGGCCATCCCCATGGAGCGCCGTCAACGTATCGAGCAACGCTGGAGCGCTGGCCTTGCCGAAATGGCTGAACAGTCGCGGGTGCAACTCAGTGCCAGTGAGCGGGAGTGGCTGGAGCAGCATCCGGTGGTGCGCGTCGGTGCCATCGAAGATTTCGCACCGCTGACTTTTTTTGATGCCGATGGCCGTTTCAGCGGGCTGTCGGCGCAACTGCTGAACTTGATCAGCCAGCGCAGCGGCCTGAAGTTCGATATCGTGCGCGGAGCATCGCTCGATCGCCAGATAGAACAGCTCAAGGCCGGTGAACTCGATGTATTGCCGGTGGTGACGCCGAGCAGCGAGCGCGAAACCGAACTGCAATTTACTCGCGCCTATCTGAACAATCCGTTTGTGCTGGTCAGCGCAAACACTGCGCAGGGGCCGCTCAACCTTGATGACCTGGCAGGCAAGCGACTAGCGATTTATCGCGGCCATCCGTTGCGCAGTTATCTCCTGGGACGCGTGCCGCGCGTTCGTCTGGTCGACGTCAAAAGTCCCGCTGAAGGCATGGCGATGATTGCCAAAGGTCAAGTCGACGCCACGGTGAGCTCTCTACTGGTCGCACGCTTTCTGATCGCCCGTCACTACCGTGAACACCTGCGGATCAGCGGCACCGTCGGCGATCAACCGGCGCGCATTGCGCTGGCGACCGCACCGCAAATGCCCGCGCTGCATTCGATCCTGAACAAGGCACTCCTGAGTATCGCCCCGCAACAGATGGACGAACTGGTTGAACGCTGGAGCCACGATGTGGTGGTCGATGACAGTTACTGGTTAAAACATCGCCAGGAAATCCTGCTTGGCTTTGCCGGTGCAGCGGTCTTGTTGGCGCTGGCACTGGCCTGGATCGTTTTTCAGCGCCAGCAGATTCGCCGGCGCCAGCAATGGTTGCAGCAATTGCAGGAAGCCAAGGATGCGGCGGACGACGCCAATCGGGCGAAAACCACCTTTCTGGCGACCATGAGCCATGAAATCCGCACGCCGATGAATGCCTTGATCGGTATGCTCGAACTGGCCTTGAAGCGCGCAGAAGAGGGTGTGACCGATCGTTTGGCCATTCAGGTGGCGTCCAACGCCGGGCAACAATTGCTGGCGCTGATCGGCGACATTCTTGACATCGCACGGATCGAAACCGGGCATTTGTCACTCGCGCCCGAACGCGCCAACCTGCGTGAACTGGTGGTGTCGGTGTGTCGGGTGTTTGAAGGGCTGGCGCGGCAGAAACGCTTGCTGTGGCACATCGAACTCGATGCGCGCAGCAATGTGGACGTGCTGATTGATCCGACGCGCTTCAAACAGGTGCTGTCTAATTTGCTCAGCAACGCGATCAAGTTCACCGAGGAGGGTGAGGTCAGTCTACGGCTGACGGTGAGTGCAAGAATGACTGAGCGCCTGGCCGTGAAGGTGCTGATTGAGGACAGCGGAATAGGGATCAGCCACGATGATCGGCAGCGGCTGTTCAGCCCTTTCGTGCAGGCGAGCAATCACTCGCAGTCGGTACGCAGTGGTTCCGGACTTGGGCTGGTCATCAGTCGCAGCCTCTGCGAAATGATGGGCGGCACGCTGCGGCTCGACAGTACGCCGGGCGAGGGAACGCAGGTCGAAGTGAGTCTCGAACTGCCACTGTTGGTCGTCCTCGCTCAGCCCCCGGCAACCCCACGAACTGCGGCTGCTGATACGTGTTCACTGAGCGTGCTGGTGGTGGACGATCACCCGGTGAACCGTTTGCTGTTGTGCTGGCAGTTGAGTGAACTCGGCCATCACACGGTCGACACCGAGAACGGCGATGAAGGGTTGGAGCGCTGGCGGGCGCAGGCGTTTGATGTGGTGATCACCGACTGCAACATGCCGCGGCGCAACGGTTATCAACTGGCGCGGACCATTCGTGATGAAGAAGCTATTACCGGTCGCGAACCCTGTCTGATTCTCGGGTTTACCGCCAATGCACAGGCCGAAGAAAGAACGCGTTGCCTGCATGCCGGCATGGACGAATGTCTGTTCAAACCGATCCGCTTGCACGACCTGGCGCAGGCGTTGGCGGCGGCCAGTCATTGCGACATCGCGGTTGACCCCGTTGAGGTGCTGGCGCTGGCGGAAATCGACCTGAGCACCCTGGAGCAAATGGCCGGGGATAATCGTGCCATGATCGAACAGTTGCGCAAGGAAGTGTTGAACAGTTTGCAACTCGATCTGCAACGTCTTGATGATTTGCAGCCTGAGCTGGATCGTGCAGGGCTGCGTGAACTCACTCATCACATCAAGGGCGGGGCGCAGATGGTGGGCGCGGCGCAAGTAGTGGCGGCGTGTGTTGATCTGGAACTGGCGAGTCAACAGGCGCAAGCGGCCACGCTGGGCATCGCAGTCGAGACGTTGCGCAAGGCCATGACCGGTCTCGCGCAACGTCTGCAGGCCTGAACGGGCAATATCGCTGGATCAGTCCCAGTCTGGCGCGATGCCTTTCGGACTGGTCAGGCGATGGCCGCGATCCAGTTTGGCAATCAGTGCCATGTCGGCGTCGCTCAACGTCAGCGCCGTGGCGGCGAGGTTGCTTTGTAGATTGGCCTGTTTGGTCGACGAAGGAATCACGGCATAGCCCGACTGCATTGCCCAGGTGAGAGTGACTTGCGCCGGAGTAGCCTGCAGGCGCTCGGCGATTTGCAGGATCAGCGGATCGTTCAGCACTTCACCGTAGGCGAGGGTCATGTACGACGTGATGTGGATGCCTTGGCTCTGTGCAAACTCGACGACTTTACCGTTTTGCAGGTACGGGTGCAGTTCGATCTGGTTGGTCGCGATGTGGTCGGCACCGACCGCGGCGATCGCCTGTTGCATCAGCTCGATGGTGAAGTTGGACACACCGATCTGCCGGGTCAGGCCCAGGCGTTTGGCTTCCAGCAGGGCGGCCATGAACTCTTCGACCGGGACCTGGTTTTCCGGCGATGGCCAGTGAATCAGCGTCAGGTCGAGGTAGCCGGTCTGCAGTTTTTCCAGGCTTTCCTTGAGGCTGTCGATCAGGCGATCCTTGGCGAAGTTGGCGACCCAGATCTTGCTGGTGATGAACAGCTCTTCACGCGGGATGCCGCTGGCTGCGATGGCCTGGCCGACATCGGCTTCGTTTTCGTAGATTTGCGCGGTGTCGATGACCCGGTAGCCGAGTTCGAGGGCGGTGCTCACTGAGTCAATGACGACCTGGCCTTGCAAGCGAAACGTGCCAAGGCCAAAAGCGGGAACAGACATGAAAGACTCCAGGGGTTGCAGTGGGAATGGCCGGGAGTATCCGCGTCTGCATCGTTGAGAAAAACCGCTGGCGGGGCAAAGCACTGTTGACCGCAAGTCATGAATCCACCCATTGATTTTTGTTGTTTGGACTGGCCCTATCGCGAGCAGGCTCACTCCTACATTGGAACGCGGTCTCCTGTAGGAGTGAGCCTGCTCGCGATGGTCGCGACTCGGTCTCAGGCTATATCGCTCTGCGCAAACTCCTCCCCGAGAAAATCAATCAACGTGCGCACCGACGGCAACAACCCGCGCCGCGACGGAAAGATCGCATGCACCACCCCGCATTTCGGAGCCCAGCCCGGAATCAACTCCACGACTCGTCCGGTAGCAATGTCCTCTCGCACGACTACGCTCGGCAGATGCGCCACGCCAACGCCGGCAATCACCGCCTGACGCAAGGCAATCAAATCATCGGTGACCATCCGCGGCGTATGCCGATTCAGCGCCGTGTTGCCATTCGGCCCGAGCAGTTCCCATTGATATTCGCGCTGCGCCGCCCCCCAATGCAGGCTCGGCAGGCCATTGAGGTCAGCAGGCGAGGGCGGTGATGACAGACGTTCGACGAACTACGGGCTGCCGACCACTGATTGCGTACTGTTGCCCAGCACTTTCATGACCATGTCGGTGTTTTCCAGCGGCGGGAAACGCACGCGCAAGGCAATGTCAATGCCTTCATGCAACAGATCGACACGGCGGTTGGTGCTCTCGATAAACAACTCCACCATCGTTCTCCAGATAGAACGCTAAGGCTGATTTTTGCAGTCTAGTGCATTAATGGTCATGGATTTAAGCTTAATCCATCACATCACTCACCCCATTGGAGACAACCATGAAAAACATCATCGGTATCTACACCAGCCCGCGCGGCCATTGGGTCGGCGATGGTTTCCCGGTTCGCACGCTGTTTTCCTACGACAACCTGGGCAAACACATCAGCCCGTTCCTGCTGCTCGATCATGCCGGCCCGGCCGACTTCACCCCGACGACTGAACGGCGTGGCGTTGGTCAGCATCCGCACCGTGGTTTCGAAACCGTGACTATCGTGTATGAAGGCGAAGTGCAGCATCGCGATTCGACCGGCAGTGGCGGCGTGATCGGCCCGGGCGATGTGCAATGGATGACTGCGGCTTCCGGGATCCTCCACGAGGAATTCCATTCGGAAAACTTCGCCAGAACCGGCGGCAAACTGGAAATGGTCCAGCTGTGGGTCAACCTGCCGGCCAAGGACAAAATGGCCGCGCCGGGCTACCAGACGATTCTCGACAGCGACATCCCGAGCATTGCGCTCAAGGACAACGCCGGCAGCCTGCGCCTGATCGCCGGTGAATTCGAGGGGTACAAAGGCCCGTCGCGCACCTTCACACCGATCGACGTGTGGGATCTGCGCCTCAACGCCGGCAAGTTGCTGACGCAGGATCTGCACGAAGGCCGCAATACCGCGCTGGTGGTGTTGAAAGGCTCGGTGCAGGTCAACGGTGTGGAATCGGTGCGTGAAGGGCAGTTGGCGCTGTTCGAACGTGACGGCCATCAGATGACGCTCGAAGCCAGCCAGGACGCGGTGGTGTTGCTGCTCAGCGGCGAGCCGATCGACGAACCGATCGTCGGCCACGGCCCGTTCGTGATGAACACCGAGCAGGAAATTCACCAGGCCTTCGCCGACTTCCAGTCCGGCCGCTTCGGTCAGATGCACGCTTAACGCATCACCACTCCGCTCTACACAGGACGCGTAGGCCGGTTCGCAGGCCAGGGATGGCTGTTGCCTATAGAAAAGAGGAAACGCACATGACCACTCAATACAAACGTCTGGACAAGAACAACGCTGCGGTGCTGCTGGTCGACCATCAAGCCGGACTGCTGTCACTGGTGCGCGACATTGAACCGGACAAATTCAAGAACAACGTGCTGGCGCTGGCCGATCTGGCCAAGTACTTCAAACTGCCGACGATCCTCACCACCAGTTTCGAAACCGGCTCCAACGCCCGTTGGTGCCAGAGCTGAAGGCGCGTCCGGTACGTTCAACGAACTGACCAGCGAATCGGCGTGGAACCGCATGTCCAGCGCCGGTGCGCAATTGATGACCTGGTTCGGTCTGGCCTGCGAGCTGCATCGCGACTGGCGCAACGACATCGAAGGGTTGGGCACGCTGTTCTCCAACCACATCCCGGACTACCGTAACCTGATGACCAGCTACAGCACCCTGACTAACGGTAAGTAATCTGCCACCCCGTAAACCTGTGTAGGAGCTGCCGCAGGCTGCGATCTTTTGATGTTGTTTTTTAAAGATCAAAAGATCGCAGCCTGCGGCAGCTCCTACATGGGTTTCGCGGTGTTTTGGCGTGGGTGTTCAGGCTCTGAAATCAATTGCTCCTACACTTGCTCAATCTGTGCGATCTTCTCGCGATTGGCCCCCGTCGGAGTTGTTTGATGCTGTCTCTGCTCACCGAACATCCGTTGTTCTGCGCGTTGATCCTGATCCTCCTCGATCTGGGCCTGTGGCGTCTGATCTCCTCCCACGGCAGCGAGTGGAAACTGCTGGTGCGGGTGCTGATTTTCACGCTGTTCAGCGTGCTGCTGTTCAACGAAGGCCTCAACCCGATGGAGCCGGCGCCGTGGGCCGACAACGTGCCGCTGCATCTGGCGGCGACCGGATTGCAGATTGGCTGGTGGCTGTTCGGCGCGCGCACTCTGACGGTGTTGATCGGCGCGGTAATGATGCAGCGGGTCGGCCACACCGGGCGGCTGTTGCAGGACTTGCTCGGCGCGGTGATTTTCCTCATCGCAATCATTGCCGCGCTGGCCTATGTGCTGGATCTGCCGGTCAAAGGCGTGCTGGCGACGTCTGGCGCCTTGGCGATCATCGTCGGTCTGGCTTTGCAGAGCACACTCAGCGATGTGTTCTCCGGGATCGTCCTCAACACCACCAAGCCATATCAACTGGATGACTGGATTTCCATCGACGGCACGGAAGGGCGGGTCACCGACATCGACTGGCGCGCTACGCGTCTGCAAACCAGTCAGGGCAGCATGGCGGTGATCCCTAACTCGCTGGCGGCCAAGGCCAAGATCATCAACTTCAGTCGACCGAGCAATATGTTCGGTGTCGCGGTCAGCGTGCAGGTCAGCCCGCATGCCCGGCCCAGTTCGGTAATCGATGCGCTGGAGCGGGCAATGCAGGGCTGTCGGCAGCTGCTCGATACGCCAGCGCCGAGCGTGGCACTGAAAAGCTCCAGCAGCAGCGGTGCGGAATACGAAATCAGCGGGTTCGTCGCGTCGATGGGCGAGAAGCGTGTAGTGCGCAATCAGCTGTTCGATCTGGCCTATCGGCACTTGCAGGCGTCCGGGGTCAATCTGCTGTCGAGCGATGAAAGCTCTGCACCGACCAATTTGTCGCGGCCCCGGGCGTTGCTCGACAGCTCGCCGATTTTTTCCACCCTGCGTCAGGAAGAGAAAGACACCTTCAGCCAGAACATGAGCCTGCAAACCTTTCGCGCCGGTGAAATCATTCTTGCGGGCGGCGAGGTCAGCGATCACCTGTTCATTATCGAGTCCGGAGTGGTTTCGGTGACATTGAAGCGCCACGGCACACCATTCGAGTCCGGGCGCATGGGGCCGGGCGAGGTGATTGGCGAGGCTGGGATCTTGTCCGACACCGCGTTGCCGGCGGACTTTTCGGCGAAGACCTTTTGCGCGTTGTATCGCATCGAGAAGTCCTACCTTAAACCGTGCCTCGATGCGCGCCATGACATCCACGACGCGATGCAGACGCTGCTCGATTTCCGCCTGCACAAGGCGCAGTCCCTGACCGAGGAAGCGCCGGCGGTGGTACCGAAAAGAGGCTTTTTGCAGTGGCTGCGCAATCGCGCCTGAAGGGTCAGGCGCCGAGTTTCTGCTCCAGATGCAAGCGCACCTGCGGCCACTCGTCGTCGATGATGCTGAAGCGCACCGAGTTGCGCTTGCGTCCATCCGGCATGATCCGCTCATGGCGGACGATGCCTTCCTGTTGCGCGCCAAGGCGCAGAATCGCGTTGCGCGACTTCTGGTTGGTCTCGTCGGTGGTGAACTGCACGCGCACGCAATCGAGCACTTCGAAGGCGTGGCGCAGCATCAGGTACTTGGCTTCGGTATTGACGAAGGATTTCTGCCAGCTCGCCGCGATCCAGCTGCTGCCGATTTCCAGCTTGCGATTGAGCGGGTCAATCTTCCAGAAGCGGGTTGAGCCGATCACTTCCCCGGTGTCTTTCAAGACAATGACAAACGGCAGCACCGTGCCGGCGTCACGGCCGTCGAGGGCTTTTTTCAGGTAGCTGTCGACGATGCTTGCTGAAGGCACAACCGTGACGGTGAGGTTCCACAACTCGCCATCGGCGGCAGCCTGGAGCAGGGCGGCGGCATCTGAATACTGAAGCGGGCGCAACAGGATGCGCTGACCTTGCAGCGTGGTTGGCATGGGATTCAGGTCTCGGCGGAACGGGCGAATGACGAGTGTCTATTACGCCGCAGTGGGTGGATCCGATGCAACCGTGGCGATGTTCACGAGGTCACAATTTTCACAGCCCATGGGCAGGAGCCTCAGCCGATGAAAAACCTGCGGATCGCCACCTACAACGTCAACGGCCTGCGCGCGCGTCTGCCAAATCTGCTGGATTGGCTCAAGCGCGAACAACCGGACATCGCCTGCCTGCAAGAACTCAAATCTGTCGACACGGCATTCCCCGCCGCAGAACTGGAAGCCGCCGGTTATGGCGCGATCTGGCAAGGCCAGGCGTCGTGGAACGGCGTGGCGATTCTCGCCCGTGATGCGCAACCGCTGGAGAGTCGACGCGGTCTGCCGGGCGATCCGGATGACAAGCACAGCCGTTATCTGGAAGCAGCGGTGCACGGCGTTCTGGTCGGGTGCCTGTACCTGCCCAACGGCAATCCGCAGCCCGGTCCGAAATTCGATTACAAACTGGCTTGGTTCGAGCGGCTGATCAGCTATGCGAAAGACCTGCAAAGCAGCGATCACCCGGTGGTGCTGGCCGGTGATTACAACGTCGTGCCCACTGATATGGACATCTACAACACCCGCTCCTGGCTCAAGGATGCGCTGCTGCAACCGCAGAGTCGCGAGTGCTACCAGCGCCTGCTCGATCAAGGCTGGACCGATTCGCTGCGGCATCTGTACCCCGAGGATCGCCTCTATACGTTTTGGGACTACTTTCGCCAGCACTGGCAAACCAACTCCGGACTGCGCATCGATCATCTGCTGCTCAACCCGGCGCTGAGTTCCTATTTGCACGAGGCCGGGGTCGACGCCTGGGTGCGCAACGAGCCGCATGCCAGCGACCATGCGCCGACGTGGATTCGTATCGGTTCACGCAAGAAACGCTAGCGGGCGATTGGCGAAATCAATTGTCGAAAACAGTGCCCGATCCCGTATACATGGCGACCATCAACGCAGTGACCTGCGGCCCCATGCATAAGGATCGAGCAATGAGTGAGCCACGCCTGACGAATCTGAAGCTGTACCTGCAACGTTTGGGCTTCGACACACCGCCCGCGCCGGCGCTGGACAGCCTGCGGCAGTTGCAACTGCGCCATACCGGCGTCTTCCCTTTCGAGAATCTGGCGACGATAACCGGTGCACCGGTGCTGATTGATCTGCCGTCCATTGAAGAAAAAGTCTTGCTCGGTGGGCGCGGTGGGTACTGCTATGAACTGAATAACCTGTTCTTTGCCCTGTTGCTGGAGCTGGGCTTCGATACACGGGCCATCAGCGGGCGCGTGGTGATGAATCAGCCGGAAGGCAGCTGGACGGCGCGCACGCACCGCTTGAGTCTGGTGACCATCGACGATGTGCGCTACATCACCGATGTCGGTTTTGGTGGCATGGTGCCGACTGCACCGCTGCTGCTCGACACCGAAGCGGAGCAACCAACGCCACACGAACCTTATCGCATTGAAAAACAGGCCGACGGCTACATGCTGCGTGCCAACGTGGCGGGGGAATGGCGGCCGATGTACCTGTTCGATCTGCAACGCCAGGAAGACATCGATTACACCGTCGGCAATTGGTATGTCTCGACTCACCCTGAGTCACCGTTCAGCCAGCGTCTGATGGTGGCGCGCACCGGGGAGGGCTGGCGCAAGACGCTGAATAACGGCAGTTTCGCTGTTCACCGCATGGGCGCCGAGAGCGAGCGGCGTGAGGTCGCGGACGTCGAGGATCTACTCGATCTGCTTGAGGTTGAGTTCGGGATACGTGTCGCGCGCCCAGAGTTGTTAAGGCCGGTGCTCGGACACCTTATCCAGCCTGGTCAGGGATCCTCAGCGTAAGCATCGACCTGGATCGTGAAGCGATTGATCTTCGCCCACGACTCCCGTTGCCTGACCTCTGTTTCCTCTGAGCCAATGCTGATCAGGTAGTTGATGCCTGTTGCTGGATCTCTGAATCCATTTTGGGTCGAGTCCCAGACACAACAGGCGCGCGTGATCGGCGAAATCCCGAAGTGCTGTTCAAGGTACTGTTCGGCTTTCGAAGCATTGGCCCCGGATACTTCATAGCTGGCGGAAAATGGCTGGCCCATGCGATCAAGCGCCTGTGTGCAGCCTTTGAATTCAACAAACGATGGCTTGTCTGCGAGCTTCGACAGAAAGTCATCACAGCCAAAGTCGGCACTGGCGCTGTTGGCAATGACCAGCAACAGCGCGGGTATCAATCGGATAAGTAGCAACCGTTTCAATTATTTCTCCACCAGCAATTCACCGACATATTTCCCGCCTTCACCTTTGACTCGCCGGCAGATCAGGTAGTCGTAAACATCGTTCCATTTGATCAGCTCATAAAAGGTTACACAGCCGTCGGACAAATGGCCGACGTGGATGTAACGACTGCTGTTGCCTTTTGTGCCTTGCAGTTCAATGGGAAACCAGACGTCGGTGCAATGCAGATTACCTTGTGCCTTGTAGCCACCTGTGGAGATATTTCCGTGGGAGCGGTCGGGTGCCATGATCCGGTGGCGTCCGGGAGGAATCGGGGTAAATTCGCCGCCCCACTGGCTGTTCAGCGTCACCTTCGCCGTTTTTCCATTGAAGCTGACCTGTGCCCATTGCTGCAGGAGTTTGCCTTTGAACTCCGAGACCGCATGAGCCGGTGCACCGGTGTACTTGACCTTGACGGTGGCCGGCGCCGTTGGCGGGGTATCCATCAGGTACTTCAAGGCATTTTCGGTTTTCAGGCTGGCCGTCTGCCCGACGAACTCAGAATTGCCGTCGGCGATGCGGAAGTAGGTCCGACCACCGGATTCCTTGGTGAAGGTCACTTTGGTGTATTCGCAGAGGGCGACAAGTGTGCCCTTAGGCTCGAGTTTGACACTCAGCCAACCGTTTTCGTCAGCCCGTTTGGTGTATTTGGTGACAACGACCGCCGGATGCGTACTGCCACCCTGTCGGTTCGAGGGAGCCTGGTTATTGTTGAGGATTGCCTGCGCCATGCTGGTTACAGCTCCTTTCAGGTGAATTCAGCCGCTGGTTTTTTTCTGCTCAGGCTAGGTCGTCAGGCTCCAGATGCAGCATTTCGCTCGCGCGGGTCGACACTCTTTGAGTCAGTCCGCGCTCATTGGTGACACCGCGGATTACCTTGCCCGACGCGGTGGTGATCTTGTAAGCGAAGTCGGGTACGGGCTCGCCATCGGCGTCCAGCAACGTGAACTGTTCGTCGAAACCCAAGTTGATCGGCGGAACGGGGCTGATCGCTGCGCCACCGCCGCTCTGGCCAATGATGACGGTGCCGGAACCGCCGACGATAACGTCGCCGTGGCTGCCCAGGCTGCCTTGCGTGGCGGCGTTTTTACCATTGATGAAAACGGTCGCGGAAATGTTGCCGCTGATGGAGCTGCCGCAAGAGGCGGGGTCGCCGAGGCGCGCGGCTGGCAAACCATCGAAGAATACGTCGGGGGAGCCGGCAACTATTTTCTGTGCCGCATGGGCAGGGCATGTCGTGGCATCTGTTGCGCGTGCAGCGGGCTTTCCACTCATGGTGATGTCCTTTTCTTGCCCGGCAGCGGGCATCCATTAATCCGTACGGCGTGGTGCTTGATCCTGCCACGTGATAGGGGAGCACTCAAGTGGTCAGGCCGTTTGAGTGATGAGTAACCCTCCGCTGTTTTTTGTATACAAAACCATGGACACTTGTCGCGAGTTTTGAATACAGTGTGCGCATAACAAAAACCAGGGAACCCCCCACCATGAAAACGCCCCATGTTTCACACCAACGGCCCGAGGACGAAAATCTCGGGGTCGGCGCGAATATGGCTTACGGCCTGCAACATGTTCTGACCATGTACGGCGGTATCGTTGCGGTGCCACTGATCATCGGCCAGGCGGCCGGCCTGTCGCCGGCGGACATTGGTTTGCTGATTGCTGCTTCATTGTTTGCCGGGGGGCTGGCGACACTGCTGCAAACCCTGGGTCTGCCGTTTTTTGGCTGTCAGTTGCCGCTGGTACAGGGCGTGTCGTTCTCCGGCGTGGCGACCATGGTCGCGATCGTCAGCAGTGGCGGGGAGGGCGGCTTTCAGTCGGTGCTGGGCGCAGTGATTGCGGCGTCCTTGATAGGCTTATTGATCACACCGGTGTTCTCGCGCATCACCAAGTTCTTCCCGCCCTTGGTCACCGGAATCGTGATCACCACCATCGGCTTGACGCTGATGCCGGTGGCCGCACGCTGGGCCATGGGCGGTAACAGCCATGCGCCGGACTTCGGCAGCATGCAGAACATCGGTCTGGCGGCGGTCACGCTGGTATTGGTGCTGCTGCTGAGCAAGGTCGGCAGCTCGACCATCTCGCGTCTGTCAATCCTGTTGGCCATGGTGATCGGTACGGTGCTGGCGGTGTTCCTTGGCATGGCGGATTTCTCCAGCGTCACCACCGGCCCGATGTTCGGCTTCCCGACGCCGTTCCATTTCGGTATGCCAACCTTCCACTTCGCCGCAATCCTGTCGATGTGCATCGTGGTCATGGTGACGCTGGTGGAAACTTCGGCGGACATTCTGGCGGTCGGTGAAATCATCGGCACCAAGGTCGATTCCAAACGTCTGGGCAATGGACTGCGGGCGGACATGCTGTCGAGCATGTTTGCGCCGATCTTCGGTTCGTTCACCCAGAGTGCGTTCGCCCAGAACGTCGGGCTGGTGGCGGTCACCGGGATCAAGAGCCGTTACGTGGTGGCCACAGGCGGTATCTTCCTGGTCATCCTCGGCCTGCTGCCATTCATGGGTCGGGTCATTGCGGCAGTGCCGACTTCGGTACTCGGTGGTGCCGGTATCGTGCTGTTCGGCACCGTGGCAGCGAGCGGCATCCGTACCTTGTCAAAGGTTGATTATCGCAACAACGTCAACCTGATCATTGTCGCCACCTCGATCGGTTTCGGCATGATCCCGATTGCTGCGCCGAACTTCTACGATCACTTCCCAAGCTGGTTCGCGACCATTTTCCACTCGGGCATCAGCTCGTCGGCGATCATGGCGATCCTGCTCAACCTGGCCTTCAACCACTTCACCGCCGGTAACTCGGATCAGCAATCGGTGTTTGCCGCAGCCGAAGAGCGGACGTTGCGTTATCGCGATCTGGCAGCGCTGCGTGAAGGCGATTACTTCAGCGACGGCAAGTTGCACGACTGCGATGGCAAGGAAGTGCCAGTCATCGAGCCTGATGATCACGATCATGGGCACGGTGCGCCGAAGGTGCAGGTGAAAAGCAGCGAGCATGTCTGACCGCTGTGGCTGAATAGAAAAGGGTCGATCTGTTAACCACAGATCGGCCCTTCTTCATTTCAAGATCAAAAGATCGCAGCCTTCGGCAGCTCCTACACAGATCTCATACTTTGCCGATTCTGCGGATGAACGCTGAACCTGTAGCTGCCGAAGGCTGCGATCTTTTGAGCTTTTCGAGCGCCCACAAAAAAGCCCCTGAATCTCTCGATTCAGGGGCTTTGCTATTTGGCTCCACAACCTGGACTCGAACCAGGGACCCAATGATTAACAGTCATTTGCTCTACCAACTGAGCTATTGCGGAATTGGTGCGTATGTTACTGATTCAAAAAGAGAAGTCAAGCGCCGGTTGCAAAAACGAGTGAATTCTCGGGACGGACGGTGGTTTGTCAGCGATTGGCGGTTACCAGAACCGTAGCAGAGGTCTACCATGGCCGCCCGGAAGTGGTCACACGCGCTGCCGGCCATTCGCCGAAAAAGGTCCGCGTCATGAACCATTTGTCCCGCAACAACGAGGTGTTCGCATGAGCATCGCGCAAATCAGCCTGCCTAAAGGCGTCGGTCCACACGCCGAAAAACTCTTCGACGCAATCACTCAGGCTGGCACCGCTGAAGAATTGAACCGCGCCGGCGGCAAGGCTGAAGGTTTTGTCCTCGGCCTGGAAAGCACCAAGGCGATCAAAAGCCAGATCGCCGAATCGCTGTATGTCGCTTATGACGATGCCGCCACTCAGCGCGCGAGCGAACTGGCTTAACTGCCGAAGGTAATGGTGCCCAGCATCAGTTTGGCGTAAGCCGCTGTGGCTGCCAGTTGCACCAGCCACAGGACCAGGCCACCCAGGAACACCCCGGCGGCGACTTGCAGCACCAGGCTTTTTTCGCGTTTGGCCGAGGCGCGAGGGATGAAATCATCCAGATCGTCACGGTCGGCGCGCAGGTTGTCGTTTTTCATATGGGGTCTCTTCAGAAATCTCGGGTGTACACAAAACCTGTAGGCCTTCGCCTGCTCGCGATAGCGTCGTGTCAGCCGAAGATTCATTACCTGACACGCCGCTATCGCGAGCAGGCTCACTCCTACAGTTTGATTTGTGTGCAGTCTAGAGGGTATGGGGCGTTATTCGTGACAATAAAAAACGGGAAGCCCCAAGGCTTCCCGTTTTTCATCACGCGGCGAAATCAGATGACCTGAACAATCGCATCCGTTACAGCCTTGATGTTGCTCTGGTTCAGCGCCGCCACGCAGATGCGGCCGGTGTCCAGGGCGTAGATGCCGAACTCGTTACGCAGGCGATGCACTTGCTCAGTGGTCAGGCCGGAGTAGGAGAACATGCCGCGTTGACGACCAACGAAGCTGAAATCGCGGCCCGGTGCTTTCTCGGTCAGCAGGGCAACCATCTGCTCGCGCATGCCGCGAATGCGCAGGCGCATTTCGGCCAGCTCGGCTTCCCACTGCGCACGCAGTTCCGGGCTGTTCAGTACAGCAGCGACGATGCTTGCACCGTGGGTCGGCGGGTTGGAGTAGTTGGTGCGGATCACGCGTTTGACTTGCGACAGCACGCGCGCGCTTTCTTCTTTCGATTCGCTGATGATCGACAAGGCGCCAACGCGCTCGCCGTACAGCGAGAACGACTTGGAGAACGAGCTCGAGACGAAGAAGGTCAGGCCGGATTCAGCGAACAGACGCACGGCAGCGGCGTCTTCGTCGATACCGTCGCCAAAACCCTGATAAGCCATGTCGAGGAACGGCACGTGACCTTTGGTCTTGACCACTTCCAGTACGTTGTTCCAGTCCGCCGGGGTCAGGTCGACGCCGGTCGGGTTGTGGCAGCACGCGTGGAGGATAACGATCGAGCCGTTCGGCAGGGCGTTGAGGTCTTCGAGCATGCCGGCACGGTTAACGTCGTGGGTGGCGGCGTCGTAGTAACGGTAATTCTGCACCGGGAAACCGGCGGTTTCGAACAGCGCGCGGTGGTTTTCCCAGCTTGGGTCGCTGATCGCCACAACGGCGTTCGGCAGCAGTTGCTTGAGGAAGTCGGCACCGATTTTCAGTGCGCCGGTCCCGCCGACAGCCTGAGTGGTGATGACGCGACCGGCGCTGATCAGCGGCGAGTCGTTACCGAACAGCAGCTTTTGTACGGCCTGGTCGTAGGCAGCGATGCCATCGATCGGCAGGTAACCGCGCGAAGCGTGTTGAGCGACGCGAATCGTCTCGGCTTCGATCACGGCGCGCAGAAGTGGAATTCGCCCCTCTTCGTTGCAGTAAACACCCACGCCCAGGTTGACCTTGGTGGTCCGGGTATCGGCGTTGAATGCTTCGTTGAGGCCCAGGATTGGATCGCGGGGTGCCATTTCGACAGCGGAGAACAGGCTCATTATTGCGGCGGCTCTGAATGGAGAATGGAGGGACGTGTCGCGCTCCAGCCGGATGCACTAGAGCGGTGCACAAACGGGGAGCTAGTATAGAGGCCATTACTGAACAATGGCGACAGGCGATTCGGCTTTTAGGCCAAGTTTTTCCGATTATTTCTTGACCGTTAGTCGACTGCTCGTGTCAGAGTCTTTACCGGATGTAGGACGTTTGCCTTGAAAGGTGAGGCAATCGCCACCACATTGAGCACAATCCAGCTTTTTTCTTGCGCGACACTGGTCGTTTGCGGTCGTCCCCGTGGTGCTCCGTTTTACTCGGAATGCCGCGATTCCAGAGGTGTTTATGTCCGAATTCCAGCTCGTCACCCGCTTCGAACCCGCCGGCGACCAGCCGGAGGCCATTCGCCAACTGGTGGAGGGCATCGAAGCCGGCCTGGCGCACCAGACGCTGCTCGGTGTGACCGGCTCGGGCAAGACCTTCAGCATCGCCAATGTCATCTCGCAGATTCAGCGCCCGACGCTGGTGCTGGCGCCGAACAAAACCCTCGCCGCGCAGTTGTACGGTGAGTTCAAGGCGTTTTTCCCGAACAATGCCGTCGAATACTTCGTTTCCTACTACGACTACTACCAGCCCGAAGCCTATGTGCCGTCGTCCGACACCTTCATCGAGAAGGACGCGTCGATCAACGACCACATCGAACAGATGCGCCTGTCCGCGACCAAAGCGCTGCTTGAGCGCAAGGACGCGATCATCGTTACCACGGTGTCATGCATCTACGGTCTCGGTAGCCCGGAAACCTATTTGAAGATGGTGCTGCACGTCGATCGCGGTGACAAACTCGATCAGCGTGCGTTGCTACGGCGTCTGGCCGACCTGCAATACACCCGCAACGACATGGATTTTGCCCGTGCGACGTTCCGTGTACGCGGCGATGTGATCGACATTTACCCAGCGGAATCCGACCTGGAAGCGATACGCATCGAGTTGTTCGATGACGAAGTCGAAAGCATTTCCGCATTCGACCCGCTGACTGGCGAAGTCATCCGCAAGATGCCGCGCTTCACCTTCTACCCGAAGAGCCACTACGTGACGCCACGGGAAACCCTGCTCGACGCCATCGAACACATCAAGGTCGAACTGCAGGAGCGTCTCGAATATCTGCGCAGCAACAACAAACTGGTGGAAGCCCAGCGGCTGGAGCAGCGCACCCGTTTTGACCTGGAAATGATCCTCGAACTGGGTTACTGCAACGGCATCGAAAACTACTCGCGCTACCTGTCCGGGCGTCCGGCCGGTGCCGCGCCGCCAACCCTTTACGATTACCTGCCTGCTGACGCTTTGCTGGTGATCGACGAATCCCACGTCAGCGTGCCGCAGGTCGGCGCGATGTATAAGGGCGACCGTTCGCGTAAGGAAACCCTCGTCGAATACGGTTTCCGCTTGCCGTCGGCGCTGGATAACCGGCCAATGCGTTTTGACGAGTGGGAAGGGGTCAGCCCGCAGACCATTTTTGTCTCGGCGACGCCGGGCAACTACGAAGCCGAGCACGCCGGGCGTGTGGTCGAGCAACTGGTGCGTCCGACCGGGCTGGTCGATCCGCAGATTGAAGTGCGTCCGGCGCTGACGCAGGTCGACGATCTGCTGTCGGAAATCTCCAAGCGCGTGGCAATCGAAGAGCGTGTGCTGGTCACCACGCTGACCAAGCGTATGGCTGAAGATTTGACCGATTACCTCGCTGACCACGGCGTGCGCGTACGTTACCTGCACTCGGACATCGACACCGTCGAGCGGGTCGAGATCATCCGCGATCTGCGTCTCGGCACTTTTGATGTACTGGTCGGTATCAACCTTCTGCGCGAAGGCCTGGACATGCCGGAAGTGTCGCTGGTGGCGATTCTTGATGCGGACAAGGAGGGTTTTTTGCGCTCCGAACGTTCGTTAATCCAGACCATCGGCCGCGCGGCGCGTAACCTCAATGGCCGGGCGATTCTTTACGCCGACCGCATGACCGGGTCGATGGAGCGAGCGATTGGCGAGACCGAGCGTCGTCGCGACAAGCAAATCGCCTTCAACCTGGAAAACGGCATTACCCCGAAAGGCGTGTTCAAGGACGTCGCCGACATCATGGAAGGCGCCACCGTGCCGGGCTCGCGCAGCAAGAAGCGCAAAGGCATGGCCAAGGCCGCCGAAGAGAACGCCAAGTACGAAGCCGAATTGCGCTCGCCGAGCGAGATCACCAAGCGCATTCGTGCGCTGGAAGAGAAGATGTATCAACTGGCGCGGGATCTGGAGTTTGAAGCGGCGGCGCAGATGCGCGATGAGATTGCCAAACTGCGTGAGCGGCTTTTGGCTGTTTGATCTTCATTGCCTGAGCGGGCCTCTTCGCGAGCAGGTTCGCTCCCACCTTGGATCTGTGTCGTTCACAAAACCCCTGTGGGAGCGAGCCTGCTCGCGAATGGGGCGACTCGGTCTTAATGAGACTCCCCAGCCTTCAGCCCTTGCGGCAGTTTTTTGGTCAACAAAATCGCCAACATGCTGATCCCCAACGCAATCCCGACAAAGTGAAATGCATCGTTGTAGGCCATGATCGCCGCCTGCTGATGGACGATCTCGCTCAACTTGCCCAACGCTGCCGTGTCACTACCAAACCGATCCGTCATCGACGCTAACCGTTCCGCCACCTGCGGATTGGTCGGCACCACCGCCTCGCGCAAATAGTCGAAGTAAGTCTTGGTGCGCGCATCCAGCAGCGTCGCCAACAGAGCAATCCCGATCGCACCGCCCAGGTTACGCAGGATATTGAACAGACTCGACGCCGACCCTGCGTCCTGCGGCAGGATGTACGCCGTGGCGATCAGCGAGATGGTCACCATGATCAACGGCTGCCCCAGCGCGCGAATGATCTGGATCTGATTGAACTGCGGCCCGGCGAAATCCGGGTTTAGCACTCCCGACGAAAAACTCGCCAGCCCGAACAATCCAAAGCCAAGCGTGCACAGCCATTTCGGCGAAACAATCTTCATCAGCTTCGGCACCAGCGGAATCAGAAACAGCTGCGGCACGCCCATCCACATGATCACTTCGCCGATCTGCAGCGCGTTGTAGTTCTGGATCTGCGCCAGGTACAACGGCAACAGATAAATTGAGCCGTACAACCCGACACCCATGCCCAGGCTGGAAATACTCGATAAACCGAAGTTGCGATTGCGCAGAATGCCGAGGTTGATCAACGGATTGGGTTTGGATATCTGCACGATCACAAAAGTGATCAGGCTCACCAGCGCAATGCTGCCCAGCGTCACGATCAGGCTTGATTCCAGCCAGTCCTTGCGATGGCCTTCTTCCAGAAACACCTGCAAGCAGCCGAGGCCAATCCCCAGCGTGAGGATGCCGGTGTAGTCGGTGCTTTTCAGCAGTTCCCAGTGCGCTTCTTTCTTCTCCAGCCCGTACATCAGGCCGGCGATCATGATCAGGCCCGGTGGGATGTTGATGTAGAAGATGTATTCCCAGCCCCAGTTTTCCGTGAGCCAGCCGCCCAGCGTCGGGCCGATGGACGGCGCGAAGGTGGCGGTCATGGCGAACATCGCCATGCCTTTGGCGCGGTGGTGTTCGGGGAGTTTGATCAGGGTCAGGGTGAACGCCAGCGGGATCAGCGCGCCGCCGGTAAAACCCTGCATGGCGCGGAAGACGATCATGCTCTCCAGGCTCCAGGCCATCGAGCACAGCAGCGATGAAACCAGAAAGCCCAGTGACACCCACACCGCCAGACGTCGCGCCGAGAGCAACTGCACCAGCCACGCGGTCAGCGGAATCATGATGATTTCCGCGACCAGATAAGAGGTGGAAATCCATGAGCCTTCTTCCAGCGTCGCCGACAGCGCGCCCTGAATATCTTTCAGCGACGAGTTGGTGATCTGGATGTCGAGCACCGCCATAAAGGCGCCGAGCATCACGCTCATCACTGCAATCCAATCGCGCCGGGTCGGTTCGCCGACCGGGCGGATCAGCGAATCACCGGCCATTGTCCGGGGCGTCTTTGATATTCACGGTGGCGGTCACCGACATGCCCGGACGGATCTTGCCGTGCAGCGGGTTGTCGGCCTTGAAGGTCAGTTTCACCGGAATTCGTTGCACGACTTTGGTGAAGTTGCCGGTGGCGTTGTCCGGCGGCAGCAGGCTGAACTGCGCGCCGGAAGCAGCGAACAGGCTGTCGACCCGCGCTTCGATTGGCGTGTCGCCATACGCATCA
Source organism: Pseudomonas sp. MC6 (assembly GCF_054790575.1). NCBI lineage: Bacteria > Pseudomonadati > Pseudomonadota > Gammaproteobacteria > Pseudomonadales > Pseudomonadaceae > Pseudomonas > Pseudomonas sp. MC6. Next base: position 2,854,167 of record NZ_CP186504.1, on the reverse strand, counting down.
AAGGTCAGCTCGGCTTTTTGCCCGGGCTGCATGTGGCCGATCTGGGTTTCCTTGAAGTTGGCCTGCACCCAGATGTCTTCGTCCGGGACGATCGACAGCAGATAGGCGCCGGCCTGCACCACTTGACCATTACGCGCGGCGCGCTGGCCGACCAGACCACTGATTGGCGCGTGGATTTCGCTGCGGGTCAGGTTGAGTTCGGCTTGCGCGAGATCGGCGCGGGCGTTGGCGATTTGTGCGTCGAGGCGTTTGATTTCCGCGTTCAGGGCGTTGACCTGTTGGCGCTGGCCCTGTGCGTCGGCTTGCGCCTTGGCTACTTGCGAACGGGCGATATGCGCGTCAGCGGAGAGGGTGGTCACGCGTTCTTCGGAAACATAACCGGGTTTGCGCAGGGTTTCGGCGCGCGACAAATCCATCTGCGAGCGGCCCAGCGTTGCTTGTGTAGTCGCCACTTGCGCGTCACTGGAAGCAATCAGACTGGCTTGCTGAGTCAATTTGCTTTGCGCTTGCAGGCGTTCCGCCTCGCGCGTCGCGAGGGCGGCGTTGGCCCGATCAATGGCCAGACGGAAATCATTCGGCTCCAGGCGCACCAGCAGTTGGCCTTTTTCCACGTGTTGATTGTCCTGCACCAGCACTTCGTCGATGCGCGCGCTCAATTGGCTCGAGACACGGGTGATTTCGCCCTGGACATAGGCGTTGTCGGTGCTTTCATAAAAGCGTCCCTTGAAAAACCAATGGGCGAAAAAGCCCCCGGCGATCAGCAGGACGAGCAGCAGGAAAATCAGCAGGCGACGCTTGAGTTGGGCAGGCATGGGCAAACTGTAGTCGAGGAATTGTAAGGAAAGTTATCAGCAGGCGAATCTGGCATACAGCCGATAAACGGTAAATGCCATCCGTTGATATTTGCCCATTCACCACGGCTTACGGGCGTTACAGACGCAAACTTGGCTTAAATGCCCTGCCCGCTGGAGCGGGGCGGGTGTCGCCTGTTACCATTCGCCGCTTGATTGTTTTGCTTTTCATTCTTTTCGAGACATGCCATGACCACCGTCCGCACTCGCATCGCGCCATCGCCTACCGGGGACCCCCACGTAGGTACCGCTTACATCGCATTGTTCAACTACTGCTTTGCCAAGCAGCATGGCGGTGAGTTCATCCTGCGGATCGAAGACACCGACCAGTTGCGTTCGACCCGCGAGTCCGAACAGCAGATCTTCGACGCCCTGCGCTGGTTGGGTATCGACTGGAGCGAAGGTCCGGACGTTGGCGGCCCGCACGGTCCATACCGGCAGAGCGAACGCGGCGACATCTACCAGAAGTACTGCCAGCAACTGGTCGACATGGGGCACGCGTTCCCATGCTTCTGCACCGCTGAAGAACTCGATCAGATGCGCGCCGAGCAAATGGCTCGCGGCGAAACCCCACGCTATGACGGCCGCGCGCTGCTGCTGTCGAAAGAAGAAGTCGCGTCCCGCCTGGCCGCTGGCGAACCGCACGTAATCCGCATGAAAGTGCCAAGCGAAGGCGTTTGCGTGGTGCCGGACATGCTCCGTGGCGATGTCGAGATCCCGTGGGATCGCATGGACATGCAAGTGCTGATGAAGACCGACGGCTTGCCGACGTACTTCCTCGCCAACGTCGTCGACGATCACCTGATGGGCATCACCCACGTGCTGCGTGGCGAAGAATGGCTGCCATCGGCGCCGAAACTGATTCTGCTGTACGAATACTTCGGCTGGGAACAACCAGAGCTGTGCTACATGCCGCTGCTGCGTAACCCGGACAAGAGCAAGCTGTCCAAGCGCAAGAACCCGACTTCGGTGACTTTCTACGAACGCATGGGCTTCATGCCGGAAGCGATGCTCAACTACCTCGGTCGCATGGGCTGGTCGATGCCGGACGAGCGCGAGAAGTTCTCGCTGCAGGAAATGGTCGACAACTTCGACCTCAAGCGTGTCTCGCTGGGCGGGCCGATCTTCGACATCGAGAAACTGTCGTGGCTCAACGGCCAGTGGCTGCGTGATCTGCCGGTGGAAGAGTTTGCCAGCCGTCTGCAGACCTGGGCGCTGAACCCGGAATACATGATGAAGATCGCGCCGCTGGTGCAGGGGCGCGTTGAAACCTTCAGCCAGGTTGCGCCGCTGGGCGGGTTCTTCTTCGCTGGTGGCGTCAATCCGGATGCCAAGCTTTTTGAGTCGAAGAAACTCTCGGGTGATCAGGTTCGTCAGTTGATGCAGTTGATCCTGTGGAAACTGGAAAGCCTGCGTCAGTGGGAGAAGGACAACATCACCGCAACGATTCAGGCGGTGGTTGAATCGCTGGAGCTGAAACTGCGCGATGCGATGCCGTTGATGTTTGCCGCGATCACCGGGCAGGCGAGTTCGGTGTCGGTACTCGATGCGATGGAAATCATTGGCCCGGATCTGACGCGTTATCGTCTGCGTCAGGCGATCGACCTGCTGGGCGGCGTATCGAAGAAAGAAAACAAAGAGTGGGAAAAGCTGCTGGGCGCTATCGCCTGATAGCTTAACCCCCCTGTAGGAGCTGCCGAAGGCTGCGATCTTTTGATGTTGGCTTTTAAAAACCAGATCAAAAGATCGCAGCCTGCGGCAGCTCCTACAGGGGCATGCTTTATCCCAAGTCCCGGTTTTTCGGGAGGAGGGCGGTAAGTGATTGTTATGCCGACGAAAAACTTTGAAATTTTTCAAAAATAAGTTTGACAGGCTTTCGATACGCCCTTAAGATTCGCCCCGTCCTCAGCGATGACATCAACGATGAGGGGCTATAGCTCAGCTGGGAGAGCGCCTGCATGGCATGCAGGAGGTCAACGGTTCGATCCCGTTTAGCTCCACCAATTTACACTTCGAAGCCTGGCCACACCGGCTCCGAAGCGATCAACACTCAGCGTTGATCAGTTGTATAGAAGGGTTTGCGTCCCCTTCGTCTAGTGGCCTAGGACACCGCCCTTTCACGGCGGTAACAGGGGTTCGAGTCCCCTAGGGGACGCCAGTTTTACAGAAGCGATGTTGCAAAACTTCGCTCCGCCGCGAGGCGAAAAATCCGGGGCTATAGCTCAGCTGGGAGAGCGCCTGCATGGCATGCAGGAGGTCAGCGGTTCGATCCCGCTTAGCTCCACCAATTTACAGTTCAAGGTCTGGCCACACCGGCCTTGAATCGATCAGATCTCAGCACTGATCAGTTGTATAGAAGGTTTGTGTCCCCTTCGTCTAGTGGCCTAGGACACCGCCCTTTCACGGCGGTAACAGGGGTTCGAGTCCCCTAGGGGACGCCACGATTACCCGCTCTGCGGGATTTTATAAGGGTCATTCAATTATTGAATGGCCCTTTTGTTTGTCTGGCGTTTGGCCAACTCTCCTTTTTCCTTACACTGTGCTTCAGACCAGCGGTCATATCCTTGACTTGCAGAATATTATTATGCGAATAATATTCTAGTCGTAATATTCGGAGGCTACGATGAACGATAAAAAAGCTCAAACCCGCGAACGCATCCTCAAGGCTGCCAGCGCCGCACTGATTCAGCGCGGCCCGGCTGACCCGAGCGTGGGCGAAGTGATGGGCGCCGCCGGCCTCACCGTCGGTGGCTTCTATGCGCACTTCGAAAGCAAGGACGCAATGATGCTCGAAGCGTTCAAGCAATTGCTCGGTCGCCGCCGCGACCTGATTGCCGACATGGATGCCGAGTTGACCGGCGAAGAGCGCCGCGCCCTGGTCGCTGCGTTCTACCTGTCGCGCAAGCATCGTGACTCCAGCGACGCGGCGTGCCCGATTCCAGCTTCGATCGGTGAATTGGGCCGTTTGCCGGAGTCGTTCCGCATCGCGCTGAACGAGCACCTGGAATTGATGATTGCGCAGTTGGCGTCCAGCCCTGAGGACACCGACAAAGCCCTGGCCGACGTGGCCTTGATGGTGGGTGGTCTGGCCCTCGCCAGGGCGCTGGGCCCGGGAGATTTATCCGATCGATTGCTGCGCGCTGCCAAGTCGGCGGTGCGTTGACCTGAAGGCAGCAGGCCTGAGGAGAGAGCGATGAACACGTTGAAGTGGGTTCGTGGCGTTAATGGCACCTTGGGCTGGATTGCACCGCAACGGGTAGCGAGCAAAATGCGTCTGGCGTTCATGACGCCGCGCGCGCTGCCACTGCGCGATTGGGAGCTGCCGCTGCTGGCAAGTTCCGAGCGGATCACTTTGCGCTTCGGTCTCTCGGCGCTGCGCTGGGGCCAAGGCCCGGCGGTGTTGCTGATGCATGGCTGGGAAGGGCGGCCCACTCAGTTCGCTGCGCTGATCACTGCACTGGTCGATGCCGGGTATACCGTCGTCGCGCTGGATGGTCCGGCCCACGGGCGCTCGCCGGGGCGTGAAGCCAATGTCGTGTTGTTCGCTCGGGCAATGCTCGAAGCCGCTGCCGAATTGCCGCCGCTGCAAGCGGTGATCGGTCATTCCATGGGCGGCGCCAGTGCCATGCTCGCCGTGCAATTGGGCTTGCGCACCGAAACCCTCGTCAGCATCGCCGCGCCTGCACGCATTCTTGGCGTACTGCGCGGGTTCGCTCGCTATGTCGGCATGCCCCCTCGAGCGCGTTCCGCGTTCATCCGTCAGGTCGAGCAAGACGTTGGCATGCGCGCTGCCACGCTCGATGTCGCTCACTATCAGCTGGATATGCCCGGTCTGATCGTGCATGCCGAGGACGACAACTTCGTCTCGGTCAAGGAGTCGCAACTGATCCACGAATCCTGGTTCGACAGCCGCTTGCTGCGCCTTGAAGGAGGCGGGCATCAGCGTGTGCTGGCCGACCCGCGCGTGGTTGATGGCGTGTTATCACTGCTGGCTGGCCGCAGCCTTCAAGCGCGCCAATCGGCGTGAGCTCCGTTACACTGCCCCGGTTGAATACATTGACCGGGAGTGTGGCATGGGCTGGGATCGGGCAACGCCGTTTACCATTGATCTGCAAGTAGGCGCCGAGGACATCGATGGGCTGGGCCACGCGAACAACGCGGTGTACGTGACCTGGCTCGAGCGCTGCGCCTGGCGCCACTCGCAGCGTCTGGGCCTGGATCTGGTGGAGTATCGGCGATTGGATCGGGCGATGGCCGTGGTCCGTCACGAGATCGATTATCTGGCTGCCGCCTATGAAGGCGACGAACTGCAATTGGCGACCTGGATCGTCGATTGGGATCAGCGCCTGAAAATGACCCGGCATTTCCAGCTCAAGCGCCCGAGCGACAACACCACGCTGCTGCGTGCGCAAACCACTTTCGTCTGTATCGAGCTGTCCACCGGCAAGCCCAAGCGCATGCCGGCCGAATTCATTGACGGTTATGGTCCGGCGATCCATATTTCAGAATCTGCGAAAATCTAATGTAGGAGTGAGCCTGCTCGCGATAGCGGTGTGTCAGTCACTTATTTTTGACTGACACACCGCTATCGCGAGCAGGCTCACTCCTACAAGGGAAATGTGTTGTTCTGCGGATTTGCGCGATATCCAGTAAACTGCCGCACGTTTTTCTTCAAGTAGTGTTTTCCCATGCAAATTGCTCTGGCGCCCATGGAGGGGTTGGTCGACGACATTCTCCGCGACGTGCTGACCCGTGTTGGCGGCATCGACTGGTGCGTGACCGAATTCATCCGGGTCAACGATCAGTTGCTCACGCCGGCCTATTTCCACAAGTTCGGCCCAGAGTTGCTCAACGGTGCCCGCACCGCCTCCGGTGTGCCATTGCGCGTGCAATTGCTCGGTTCCGACCCGGTGTGCCTGGCGGAAAACGCTGCACTGGCCTGCGAACTCGGCTCCGAAGTCATTGACTTGAACTTCGGCTGCCCGGCCAAGACCGTCAACAAATCTCGTGGTGGTGCGGTTCTGCTCAAAGAGCCGGAACTGCTCAACCAGATCGTCGAGCACGTGCGCCGCGCCGTACCCGCGCACATTCCCGTGACCGCGAAGATGCGTCTTGGCTTCGATAGCCCCGACGGTTCGCTGGTCTGCGCCACAGCGCTGGCCGAAGGCGGCGCCGAACACATCGTGGTCCACGCCCGAACCAAAATGGACGGCTACAAACCACCGGCGCATTGGGAGTGGATTCCGCGCGTGCAGGACGTGGTCAAAGTCCCGGTGTTCGCCAATGGCGATATCTGGAGCGTCGAAGACTGGCGCCGCTGCCGCGAAATCAGCGGCGTCGAAGACATCATGCTCGGTCGCGGTCTGGTGTCGCGCCCGGATCTGGCCAAACAGATTGCTGCCGCCCGCGCCGGTGAAGAAGTCGTCGAGATGAGCTGGGCCGAGCTGATGCCGCTGATCCAGGACTTCTGGCTGCAAGCCAAAGCGCAGATGACCGCACGCCAATCGCCGGGCCGTTTGAAGCAATGGCTGGCCATGCTGACGCGTAATTATCCCGAGGCCACCGAGCTGTTCACCGTCCTGCGCCGTGAGACCGAGCCGGATCACGTCTCGCGTTTGCTCGGTCTGCCGGTCGCCGAAGCGGCCTGAAAAAAATCTGCAAATAATCTCTTGAAATCAAATCAGCGGTCCCTATCTAAGGGTTACGCGATGCCGAATTCGGGTCGCGGAGTCAAAAAACCTTGCTGATTGTTTTCAGGAGATTTGAACCATGAGTACTGCATTTTCCCTCGCGCCACTGTTCCGTTCCTCGGTGGGTTTCGACCGTTTCAACGACCTGTTCGAAACCGCCCTGCGCAACGAGCCAGGCAGCAGCTATCCACCTTACAACGTGGAAAAACACGGTGACGACCAATACCGCATCGTCGTAGCGGCCGCCGGCTTCCAGGAAGAAGACCTGGAACTGCAAGTCGAGAAAGGTGTGCTGACCATCAGTGGTGGCAAGCGTGATGCCAACGAAGGCGTGACCTTCCTGCACCAAGGCATCGCCCAGCGTGCTTTCAAGCTGTCCTTCCGTCTGGCCGATCACATCGAGATCAAGGCTGCCGATCTGAGTAACGGCCTGCTGAGCATCGACCTGCTGCGCGTGATCCCGGAAGAAGCGAAAGCCAAACGCATCCCGATCAATGGGGTGCAGAAGCCGGCGCTGCAGCACTGATTCATGTGCCGCAACACAATCGTCTGAACAGGCGATGAGCCGCTGAATGAAGGCCCCGATACGTCGGGGCCTTTTTTGTGCGCGCAAGAAAACCGTTGTTCGGCTTTGCCGCAGGCGGCGGTTTCTCTACAATCCGCGGCAGTTTTGCCGACCCCCATTCCGCACCGGTCGGCCTGGAGCCTTTTTTCATGGACGAGATTCAACAGCGCTGGCTGTGCGCCCTGTCTGCGCCAATGGCGGCGATCAATACCGGCGCCAGCTACGACGACCCGGCGTTCTGCGACGATCGCTACATCGACCTGAAAGACAGTTGGGGGATCGATGACCGTGGGCAGCTGTTCGACATGCTCGAACGGATGACCGACGACGGCCATGCCAAACACCTCAGTGCAGCCTATATGGTGTGGCAGCGCTGTCTGCCGAGTGAATGGCAGGCCTTGCTCGACGACCTGAGTCCCCGCGAACGCATCCTGCATGAGTTTGCCAGTCGCACCTTCGGCAGTTGCGGGCCGGGCGGGATTTTGTCCTGGGACTATGGCCGCATGGGTTTTCTTTTGCGTTGCGCGGTGCGCAATCAGTGGGTCGACCTGGACGAAAGCAACTGGCTGCACAGTCGTTTGGCCCTCAGAGCGCAATTTCACTACGGTAGCTGGATGGCTTACTTCGACGGCTTTGTGGTGGGTCGGACGTTTTGGTCCTGCCTGAGCGCCAGCGACGATGAGCTGGCGCGCGAACTCGATCGACAAGGCGCCAACGCCCTTAACCTGCGGATTGCCCGCGGCCTTGCCGAAAACATCCCTCGGTTCCTTGCTGATTTGCCGTGGCATATGGAAATCTATTTGCCGCCACGCCCGGCATCGCTCAAGGAGTTCGACTGGTCATGAGTTGCTGGATCCGCTTGGGCATCGAGCCTACTAACGACGAAACCCTGATTCGCAACGCCTACCGCGCACGCTTGCCGGCACATCACCCGGAGACTGACCCGCAAGGCTTCCAGACGCTGCGCATGGCCTACGAAAACGCCCTGCGTCTGGCGCGTGAAGACGAGGAAGAAGAGCCCGAGGACGAGTACGAGTCCCAAGCCTCAGAACAGACTGTGGTTGAGGTCCCTCCAGTGCTCGGGGATTTTTGCGAGCTGCTGGATGATCCCGCGCGCCGGTTCAATTTCGCCGCGTGGCAGGCCTTTGTCCGAGGGCTGGATGAGCTGTCGCTGGACGTGCTCGATGAACTCAGCTGGCCGCTGTACCACCGGATGGCCGACGCCGGTCCGTTGTCGTACCGCTGCGCGAATCTGTTGGCCAAGCGTATGGCCTGGGATCAACAGCTGCTGGATCTGGGCTTCGACGACGCGCATCAGGTGGGCTTCTTTCTCCAGCGAATCGAAACGCCGGACCCGTTCGATACGGATCTGATGTGCACATGGTCAGAGGCCGCCCAGACTGAAGCGCTGTGGTACGCCCGTAGTCTCGACTTCATCTTCAATCAGCGTCCACTGCAGGAGTTCGCCGACTTCGCCAGTCGGCACACCTGTCTGCCATTGCCGAATGATGCCGCGTTCCTCAAGCGTCTGTTGGTGCAGTTCACTCAGGCAGGTATTGGCGGGCCGACATTTTTGCAGTGCTGTGTCGAACAGCAGCTTGCTGCACCGGATGATGTCGACTGGCTTTACCTGTTGGCATGTCAGAACAGTCTGCAGGGGCGCGACGATCAGGCATTACCGTGCTGGATCCGGCTGTGGAACGAGCACCGCCATCCGATGGCTGAAAGTCGTCTGCTGGAGTTGTGCGCCAAGCGCCAGCCGACTTTTCTGCCGCTGCTGATTCAGGCATTCGATCGCCTGCAGGCTATTTCTGACTGGCCAGAGGATCTTGGGGATGACGCCCAAGTGTATGGCTGTCCGTCTCAACATCCCGAGACGCTGAACCGCTGGCTGGGTGTCGGGCGGTTGAAGCTTGAGAGCCTTGCGCAAAGTTTTGTCGATTGGCGCATGAGCGGTGATGAGCTGCCATTGCTCGCGCAATTGCTGGGCGAAAATGCCGACAGCCGATTGCTGCATCTGTACCGCTACGCCTGGGCGCTGCATCGGGGTGATTCGGCGTTGTTGCAGCAGATTGTGGATGCACCGCTGCCGATCGATGCCCTCGAAAGCCTGGTGATGAGCGGATTCAAATATCAGTCCGCCCAACACTTGCGTTGGTTGGGCAGGGCGCCGATTGCGCTGGCCATGAGCGCGTTCAGCGACGTGGATTCAGGTTCGCGGCCATTGCCGCAGGTGCTGACACAAGGCGAGCCGCACAAGGTCTGTCGTTTGTGGTTGCGTCGCTTGCGGCCTTACAGCGACGCTGCGCTGGAACGACTGGCAGACGCGTTCACGCTGGCCGCGGTCAAAGATGATTGCGACTTGTCCGAACTCGATTTGATTCTGCAGTTGAGCCGGCGCGGGATTCAGTTGCCACCGGTCGGGCTGGGTGAGGCCACCTGGGAGTGGCACGCGCAGACCTTGTTCTTGCTGGCATTGCTGGACCAGCCCGAACGCTGGTTGCAAATGATTGATATGCAGTGCGTGGAGCGCCTGCCTTTCAATCCGGCCCATCCGTTGAGTCGCCTGCAACCTTTGTTGCGGCGCTTGCTGCGCGAGCAAGGCAATTTCCACGGTTTGCTCGGATGGCTGCAAGGCAATGACCCGGTGCACGGTTTGTTGGTGCAGCAATTGTTCAGCGTACAGCAGGCACTCGACAGTGCCCGGTTGCCGGCCAATACCCTGCTTTACACCTGCCTCGAAAGCGATCGTGCTGCCTGCGGCGATGATTTGCTGGGGTTGATGATGTTCTGGGGCGTGCTCTATCACGACCCGAGCCTGAGTGCCGAGCAGCATCGCGCATTGTTGCAATCGATTGCGGCAATCAGTTGTGAGGACGAATGGTTCGAAGGCTTCCGCGACGGTTTGATCAAAGGCGAACCGGTGTGGCCGCCGCGCAAAGTGCTGAACGATTTTGGTGTCGACAAACTGCTGGCGTATGAAGCGCTGGATGCGCTCAAGGGCTTGCTTCGCTATGGCGCTGCCGGGGTGCCGAAAACGCGCGTCTTGCGCCAACTGCAACAGGGCAAGGACGATGTGCAGAACAGCATCGGCCTGCGCCTGGCCCTGTGCGCGATATTGTCCTGGTCGGAACGATTACTGCTGGCGAAAAGCGATGTTCAGCCGGTAGCGGCGACAGCGATCTGGCGCCTGGGATCGCGGTTGGGGCGCAAGGCTTTTATCGCTCAGGTCTTGGGGTGTCTGGTGATTGCGCCGGTGGCAGGGCTGATCAGTGGCACCACGGGCGCTGGCATTCTTATCTTGCTATTGGCCGTGCTGTTGTTGTTCGGCGCCATTCTGCGTCGCTTGCACGACATGGGCCGGGGCATCCCGACGTTGCTGATCTTCCTGGCGCTGACGCCGGTTTTGCCATTCCTGCCATTGGTGCTGTTCGGCTTTCCCGGTGACAAGCTGCCCAACCGTTATGGTGTGCCGCCGGACAGCGGCGATAGCGAGATGCTGTCCAGCGGCCTACAGGCTGCTTTACGGCGGCTCAACGGCTAGAGGCGCAGTTGATCCAGCGCCTTGTTCAGCTCCGAGCGATGGCTGGCAATCTCCGCTGATTGCTGGCCGCCGAGCACCGTGGTGAAGTTGTGCAGCCATTCGGCAATGTGCTCGCGTTGCGCGCCGAGGCTCTGCATCCATGCCCGTTCCAGACGAGCCAGCAATGTGCGGTTGGGCAGCGCATCGCGTGGATGGACCTTCAGCGTCGACAGCCGGTTATGGCTGTCGCGGCGCGCTTGCTCATCCAGGCCCGTGGGGCTGCGGTCGATGCTATGACTGTGACGCTCGCCGGTTTCGAGCAGGGTGACGTCCACCTCGAGCAAACCGTTGATGTCATAACTGAAGCGCACATCCAGCGCCTGAATGTGCGCGGTGGGCGTCAAGGTGACATCGAAAGCATCAATGAGAATGTTGTCGCATACCCACGGCCGCTCACCCTGATAGACCGCGATGCGCAGCACTGCCTGCTGAGGGCGGGTGGTGTAATAGCGCTCCACCCGTGAGGTCGGAATGATGGTGTTACGTTCGATGATCGGCGAAAACGCGCCATCGATGTCTTTGCCGCGGATGGTCTCGATGCCCAGCGTATACGGGCAGACATCCGTCAGAATCAACTCTTCAACCGCCCCGTCACGCGCCTTGCACGCCGCTTGCGTCGCCGCCCCGAGCGCAACGATGGTATCCGGATCAAGATGCCGGTAAGGCAAACGCCCGAACAGCGTGGCGACCATTTGCTGCACCGCCGGCATGCGCGTGGCGCCGCCGACCAGCACCAGGCTGTCGAGGTCGCGGGGCTTGAGTCGGGCGTCGCGCAGGGCCTGTTCGATCGGCGCGCGCAAACGCGCCAGCAACGGTTCCCAGATTTTTACCGCAGCGGCTTCGTCCAGTGACCATTCGAAGGTCTTGTCGGCGTGGCGCCAGCTCAGGTGTTGAGTGCCTTCGCCGAGTTTGCATTTGAGCTGCTCAAGGGCATCACCGAGGCTGGCCATGCTTTGCGCATCGACCATTGCCGGGGTCAGTTGCCAGTGTTTCAGGCAGGCCTGCAACAGCGCCGCCGTGAAGTCTTCGCCGCCCAAAAAGTTGTCGCCGGTGGAGGCGTGCACTTCGATCAGTGGCAAAGCGTATTCCAGCACCGTAACGTCGAAGGTGCCGCCGCCGAGATCGAAGATCAGCGTGCGTTCGAACTTCTGCTCATGCAGCCCGTAAGCCATGGCGGCGGCCGTCGGTTCGTTGATCAGACGCGTCACCGAGAGCCCGGCCAGTTCGGCGGCAAACAGCGTGCGTTTGCGTTGCTCATCACTGAAATACGCCGGCACGGAAATCACCGCTTCCGAAACGGCGTGGCCGAGAAAGGCTTCGGCGTCTTGCTTGAGTGAGCCGAGTACCAGCGCTGACAACTCTTCCGGGCTGAACCGACGTGTGCCGAGCTGAACTTGTTTGTCGCTGCCCATAAAACGCTTGAATGCTGCAGCGGTTCGTTCCGGGTGCGTGGTCAGGCGGGCGCGGGCGGCTTTGCCGACCAGAATCGTGTCGTCTTCATCGAGGCTGATCACCGAGGGCGTCAGCACATCACCCAGGGCGTTGGGAATCAGGCGGGCCTGACCGTCCTGCCAGACGGCGATCAGACTGTTGGTGGTGCCAAGGTCGATGCCCAGCAGAGCCGGGCGGGGGAGGGTTGCATCCTGCATGACAGATCTCGAAACGGCGCAAAAAACGCGACCCTACAGGTTGCCGCAAACCGTGGCAATTACGCGTCTGTTGCAACGTGCACCGGTTATGGCAGGAGTTTTTTCAGATCCTCCAGCGCAACCGGTCGACTGTGCAGATAACCCTGATACAAATGGCAGCCCAGACCTTGCAGGAACGCCAGTTGTTCGGGGGTTTCCACGCCCTCGGCAATAACTTCCAGCTCCAGGCTGCGCGCCATGGCAACAATCGCGCGGATGATCTCGGCATCGTTCGGGTCGGTCGTTGCATCGCGGATAAACGACTGATCGATTTTCAGCGTGTCTAGCGGCAGGCGCTTGAGGTAGGTCAGTGACGAATAACCGGTGCCGAAGTCGTCCATGGCGAAACTCACGCCGAGCTTTTTCAACCGGCGCATTTTGCTGATGGTGTCTTCCAGGTTCTGGATGACGATGCCTTCGGTGATTTCCAGTTTCAGCAGCGAGCAGGGCAGGCCATGGCTGCTCATGCTGTGTTCGACGCGCTCGACAAAGTCGTTCTGGCGGAACTGGCGCGGACTGATGTTGACGCACAGGCTGAAGTTCAGCGGGTCGACCAGTTTCAGCGCGATCAGTTGTTTGAAGGCATTGCAGGCCTCGTCGAGGATCCAGGTGCCGACTTCGAGAATCAGGCCGCTGTCTTCCAGCACCTTGATGAACTCGGTAGGCGACTGCGCGCCCAGTTCCGGGTGATTCCAGCGCACCAGGGCTTCGGCGCCGATGATGCGGTTGTCGCGGGCATCGACCTGCGGTTGAAAGTGCACATTGAATTCCCCGCGCGACAGCGCCAGGCGCAAGTCGGTCTCCATGCGCAGCCGCTCGCTGGCGGCTTTCTGCATGGTGTTGTGATACATCTGCGTGGTGTTACGCCCGGAATCCTTGGCCCGGTACAGGGCAATATCGGCGCGTTTGAGCAGGTCGGTCGGCGTCGAGCCGTGATCGGGGATCAGCGCCACGCCGATACTTGGGGTCACTTGCAGGCGCTGGCCGTCGAGGAACATCGGTTCCGAGAGCAGTTCGCGCAGGGTGTCGGCCAGATTGCGCACTTGCGCGCTGACTTCATTGCGCGAGCCTTCGAGGCCGCTGAGCAGTACGACAAACTCATCGCCGCCGAGGCGCGCGACCGTGTCTTCCATGCGCACGCTGGCTTCGAGCCGCGCGGTAATGATCTTCAGCACGGTGTCGCCGACCGGATGGCCTAGGGAATCGTTGATGTGCTTGAAGTGATCGAGATCGAGGAAAAGTAGCGCGCCACGCAAATTGTGGCGCTTGAGCAAGGCGATCTGCTGGCTCAGGCGATCCATCAGCAAGGCGCGGTTGGGCAGGTTGGTCAGCGGGTCGTGATAGGCCAGATGACGAATTTGCGCTTCGGCGTTTTTCAGCAGGCTGACGTCCCGCGCGGTCAGCAGCAGGCAAGCAGTTTCATTGAGGGTGATCGGCTCGACCGAGACTTCCACGGTCAGCATCTCCCCGCGTTTGTTGCGCCCGAGCATTTCCTGATGGTGCACGCGGCCCTTGATCTGCAATTCGGCGAGTAATGCCGAGCGCTGTTTTTCCTCAGCCCAAATCCCCACCTGATAAACCGTTTTACCCACGACTTCTTCTGCGCGGTAGCCAGTGAGACGGCAGAAACCGTCGTTGACCTCCAGATAACGTCCGGTGTCGCGCTCGGTGATGGTGATCGCGTCGGGGCTGGAGTGGAACGCCTTGGCGAACTTTTCCTCGCTGGCTTTGAGCGCCGCTTCCGAGCGCTGCTGCTGGGTGATGTCGCGCAGGGTGGTGACGATGCATGGCTGGTCGCCGACGCTGATCTGCCGACTGGAAATCACGCAGGTCAGCGACTGCCCGTCCTTGTGCTGGACGATGATCGCGACATTGCTCAAACCCTGTTCGCGGATGACCCGTTCAATGCGTTGCAGGCTTTTTGCCGAGGCGTCCCACAGGCCGATTTCTTCGGCGGTGTGGCCGATGACGTCGGGGGCGCTCCAGCCAAAGGTCTGAGTAAAGCTGTTATTGATTTCGATGAACTCGCCACTGTCCTGGCGGGTGACGCAGATCGGGTCGGGGCTGACCTGGAACAGCGTGGCGAATTTCTCTTCCGAGGCCACCAGCCGCTGTTCACGTTCGACCTGATCGGTGATGTCGAGCAACGTGCCGGCCATGCGCAGTGGCGCGCCGTTGTCGTCACGGTAGAGGCGGGCACGGCTTTCCAGATAGCGCGAGCTGCCGTCGGGCAGTTGCACGCGATAGGTCAGCTGATAATTGCCCGCCGGGCCTTCGCGCAGGCTGCGGTAGGCGTCGCGCATGCTGTCGCGCTCTTCGCCGGGCACGCCCTCGAAAAACTCATCGAACGACTCGTGAAACGGTTTCGGTTCCAGGCCGTGCAGTTGCGCGGCCCGCGCCGAGCCGTAGAGCATGCCGCTGGGAATATGCCAGTCCCAGGTGCCGAGCTGCGCCGAGTCCAGTGCGAGATCGAGGCGTTCCTGGCTGTCCTTCAAGGCGTGTTCGGCGGCTTTGCGCTCGGTAGTGTCGAGGAAGGTGCTGAGCAGATACGGCTGACCTTCAAGTTCGACTTTCTGCGCACTGAGAATGCCGTCGTGAATTTGCCCATTGCTGGCGCGAAATTGCACCTCCATGCTGATCAATTCGCCCTTGGTGTTGGTCTTCTTGACCAGTTCTGCGCGCTGCTCGGGGTGCACCCACAAGCC
The DNA here is from genome assembly GCF_054790575.1 of Pseudomonas sp. MC6. Lineage (NCBI taxonomy): Bacteria > Pseudomonadati > Pseudomonadota > Gammaproteobacteria > Pseudomonadales > Pseudomonadaceae > Pseudomonas > Pseudomonas sp. MC6. The sequence continues at coordinate 2,839,085 of NZ_CP186504.1, read as the reverse complement.
CAGCTCTAGCGTGGTACGACCGATGGCGCTTTGTACCGGCCAGCCAAACAGGCTTTCGAAATACTGGTTGGCTTCGCTGATCAGGCCGTCTTCCTGGCGGGTCAGCAGGACCATGTTCGGGCACAGGTGGAAAAGTGTCGCGAAACGTTTCTCCGAACTGCTCAGGGCCTGTTCGCGTTGTCTCTGGTGGGTGATTTCACGAATCACCCCGATCATTCGGGGGCGGCCGTGTTTATCCGGCAGCAAGCTGCCGCTGATCTCCAGCCAGTGCAGGCTGCCGTCGGGCCAGCGGATGCGGTGGTGCATCGCCTGTTCCAGCGGCGCCCCGGCAATCACCGCGTGGAAGGCGCGGACGGTTTTCGCGCGGTCTTCCGGCGGCAGCAGATCGAGGTATTCCAGATCTTCGGGCAGCGGTTGCCGAGGATCGAAGCCGAACAATGCCTGGGTGCCACGCGACCAACTGATCTGCCCGCGCTCGATGTCCCAATACCAGGCGCCGAGCCGCGCGCCGTTGAGCGCCGCCAGCAATTGCGGCGCACTCTCCCAGCTCTGCTCGGAATGTCGCGGGTCAATCGCCTGAATACGCGGCATCGGCGGAATTCGGTCAACAGATTTCGGCATTGTGGACAGGCCTTGAGCTGATGGTGGCGTTAGGCACAGGGGTAGCGGCTCTATAGGAGTAGCACAAGTTGGCCTTAAGTCCCTGGCAGATCGATTTGTGCATCCAGCAAGGCCATAAATGCTCTTGCCGCATTCGATAGCGTCCGTTCAGTGTGCAGGATATAGCCTAGCTGGCGACTGAGCTGTATGCCCGGCAATACGATGCTTGCCACCTGTTCGTCGAGCATGGTGCGTGGCAGAACGCTCCAGGCCAGACCGATGGAGACCATCATCTTGATGGTTTCCAGGTAATTGGTGCTCATGGCGATGTTCGGCGTCAGTCCCTGGGCCTCGAACAGGCGTTGGACAATATGGTGGGTAAAGGTGTTGCCGCCGGGGAAAACTGCCGGATGACCGGCAATGTCCGCCAGACTGACGGCTCCGTTATTGATCAGCGAATGCTCGGGCGCGACCACGAAATCCAGCGGGTCGTCCCACACTGGCTTGGCTTTGACCAGTGCGTGAGGCTCCGGCGCCAGGGTAATGACCGCCAATTCGGCGCGGCCGTGGAGTATTTCTTCGTAGGCCACTTCCGAATCGAGGAACTGTATATCCAGCGCCACCCGTGGGTAACGGCGGGTGAACTCCCTTAAAAGTGGCGGCAAACGGTGCAAGCCGATGTGGTGACTGGTGGCCAGGGTCAGGCGCCCACTGACTTCACCGGTGAGGTTGGTCAGCGCGCGGCGGGTGTCATCCAGCACGTTGAGTATCTGGTAAGCCCGTGGCAACAAGGCGCGACCCGCTTCGGTCAGGCCGACTTCACGGCCCAGCCGATCGAACAGGCGCACCTTCAATTGCTGTTCCAGCCCGGCGATGCGTTTGCTGATCGCCGGCTGCGTCAGGTGCAGCCGTTCGCCGGCGCCGGAGAAGCTGCCGGTCTCGGCAATCGCGATAAACGCGTTGAGGTTGGCCAGATCCATCGTCGTATTCCAGTTGGTTATCCAAAGCATAAAAAATATGAATTTGAGTTATTTAATCTAACCCCATAGGATCGGCCTCACAAGCCAAAGGGTTATTGATAAGCCCAGGGCATAGAAACAAGCTGATGAGGAACCGTCTGATGGCCGGCAAAACGCTCTACGACAAGCTCTGGGATTCGCATTTGGTCAAGCAGCGCGACGATGGCTCGGCGCTGATCTATATCGATCGTCACATCATTCACGAAGTGACCTCGCCGCAAGCCTTCGAAGGCCTGCGTCTGGCCGGGCGCAAGCCTTGGCGCATCGATGCCAACATCGCGACCCCGGACCACAACGTACCGACCACCCCGGAGCGCAAGGGCGGCATTGAAGCCATTGCCGATCAGGTCTCGCGTTTGCAGGTTCAGACCCTCGATGACAACTGTGATGAATACGGCATCGTCGAATTCAAGATGAACGACGTGCGCCAAGGCATCGTCCACGTGATCAGCCCGGAGCAGGGCGCAACCTTGCCGGGGATGACCGTGGTCTGCGGCGACTCGCACACCTCGACCCACGGCGCCTTCGGCGCTCTGGCTCACGGTATCGGCACTTCCGAGGTCGAGCACGTGCTCGCCACCCAGTGCCTGGTCGCGAAGAAAATGAAAAACATGCTGGTGCGCGTTGAAGGGCAACTGCCGTTCGGCGTGACCGCCAAGGACATCGTCCTCGCGGTGATCGGCAAGATCGGCACCGCCGGCGGCAATGGCCACGCTATCGAGTTCGCTGGCAGCGCGATCCGCGACTTGTCCGTCGAAGGCCGCATGACCATCTGCAACATGTCCATCGAAGCCGGCGCCCGCGTTGGCCTGGTGGCAGCGGATCAGAAGACCGTCGACTATGTGAAGGGCCGTCCATTCGCCCCGAAAGGCGCGGAATGGGACATGGCCGTCGAAGCCTGGAAAGACCTGGTCTCCGACGCTGACGCCAAGTTCGACACCGTGGTTGAGCTCGACGCTGCGCAGATCAAGCCGCAAGTCAGCTGGGGTACTTCCCCGGAAATGGTTCTGGCCGTTGATCAGAACGTGCCGGACCCGGCCAAAGAAATGGACCTGGTCAAGCGCGACTCGATCGTCCGTGCCTTGAAATACATGGGTTTGACCGCCAATCAGGCGATCACCGACATTCAATTGGATCGCGTGTTCATCGGTTCCTGCACCAACTCGCGGATCGAAGACTTGCGCGCTGCGGCGGTGATTGCCAAGGGTCGCAAAGTCGCTTCGACCATCAAGCAAGCGATCGTGGTGCCGGGCTCGGGTCTGGTCAAGGCGCAAGCCGAAGCCGAAGGTCTCGACAAGATTTTCCTCGAAGCCGGTTTCGAATGGCGTGAGCCGGGTTGCTCGATGTGCCTGGCGATGAACCCGGACCGTTTGGAGTCCGGCGAGCATTGCGCCTCGACATCCAACCGTAACTTCGAAGGCCGTCAGGGCGCCGGTGGCCGTACCCACCTTGTCAGCCCGGCCATGGCGGCGGCGGCAGCGGTGAACGGTCGTTTCATCGACGTTCGCGAATTGATTTAAGGAGCGCAGCATGAAAGCTTTTACTCAGCACACTGGTCTTGTCGCGCCTCTGGATCGTGCCAACGTCGACACCGATCAGATCATTCCGAAACAGTTCTTGAAGTCGATCAAACGCACTGGTTTCGGCCCGAACCTGTTCGACGAGTGGCGCTACCTCGATGTCGGCCAGCCGTATCAGGACAACTCCAAGCGTCCGCTGAACAAGGACTTCGTCCTCAACGCCGAGCGTTACCAAGGCGCCAGCGTCTTGCTCGCTCGCGAGAACTTCGGTTGCGGCTCCAGCCGTGAACACGCGCCGTGGGCGCTGGAAGAATACGGTTTCCGCAGCATCATCGCGCCGAGCTACGCCGACATTTTCTTCAACAACAGCTTCAAGAACGGCTTGCTGCCAATCATCTTGAGCGATGCTGAAGTGGATGAATTGTTTAAGCAGGTTGAGGCCGAGCCGGGCTATCAATTGCAGGTCGATCTGCAAGCGCAGACTGTGACGCGTCCGGATGGCAAGGTGTATAGCTTTGAAATCGATGCGTTCCGCAAGCATTGCTTGTTGAACGGTCTGGACGATATCGGTTTGACCTTGCAGGACGGTGATGCGATTGCGACGTTTGAGGCCAAGCATCGTGTGAGCCAGCCGTGGTTGTTCCGCGACGCGTAAGCAAGTTTTGAATTGATGCAGTTCAGGCTGGCCTCTTCGCGAGCAAGTTCGCTCCCACAGGGAATGCATTTCAAGTGTGGGAGCGAGCTTGCTCGCGAAGACGGCAGCTCGAACAACACAAATATCAGGATGTGACCATGACCAGCACCGCCCAGCACACTCAGGTCGTACAAAAGCAATTCGGTGAGCAGGCCGCCGCCTACCTGAGCAGCGCTGTTCACGCGCAGGGCAGCGAATTCGCACTGCTACAGGCTGAGCTGGCCGGGCAGGGCAACGCCCGGGTACTGGATTTGGGGTGCGGCGCCGGTCACGTCAGTTTCCACGTCGCACCGCTGGTCGCGGAAGTGGTCGCCTACGACCTGTCGCAGCAAATGCTCGACGTGGTCGCCGCCGCTGCCGTTGATCGGGGGATGAGCAACATTGCCACGGTCAACGGCGCCGCCGAGCGTCTGCCGTTTGCCGATGGCGAGTTCGACTTCGTGTTCAGCCGTTATTCGGCGCATCACTGGAGCGATCTCGGCGTGGCCCTGCGTGAAGTGCGCCGGGTGCTGAAGCCGGGCGGTGTGGCGGCGTTCGTTGACGTGTTGTCACCGGGCAGCCCATTGTTCGACACTTACCTGCAAAGCGTCGAAGTGCTGCGCGACACCAGCCACGTGCGCGATTATTCCGCCGCCGAATGGCTGCGTCAGGTCAGCGAGGCCGGTTTGCACGTGCGCAGCACCACCCGTCAGCGCCTGCGTCTGGAATACACCAGTTGGGTTGAACGCATGCGTACACCGGAAGTGATGCGCGCCGCGATCCGCCAGTTGCAGCAGTCGATGGGCCACGAAGTGCGCGAATATTTCGAGATTGATGCCGACGGCTCTTTCAGTACAGATGTCATCGTGCTGATGGCCGAGCGATAAGAATTTTTCCGGGCGCGTCTAATATGGCGCACCGACTGAAGACACGAGGAAAGCATGAGCAAGCAGATTCTGATTCTCCCAGGTGACGGTATTGGTCCGGAAATCATGGCCGAAGCGGTCAAGGTTCTTACACTTGCCAACGACAAGTACAGCCTGGGTTTCGAGCTGAGTCATGACGTGATCGGTGGCGCCGCCATCGACAAGCACGGCGTGCCGCTGGCCGACGAAACCCTCGACCGCGCTCGTGCTGCCGATGCTGTGCTGCTGGGCGCTGTGGGTGGTCCGAAATGGGACACCATCGAGCGTGACATCCGCCCTGAGCGTGGTCTGCTGAAAATCCGTGCGCAACTGGGCCTGTTCGGCAACCTGCGTCCGGCGATCCTGTACCCGCAACTGGCCGACGCTTCGAGCCTTAAGCCGGAAATCGTCGCTGGTCTGGACATCCTGATCGTCCGTGAGCTGACCGGCGGCATCTACTTCGGCGCGCCGCGCGGCACCCGCACTCTGGATAACGGCGAGCGTCAGTCCTACGACACGCTGCCTTACAGCGAAAGCGAAATCCGCCGCATCGCCCGCGTCGGTTTCGACATGGCCATGGTTCGCGGCAAGAAACTCTGCTCGGTGGACAAAGCCAACGTGCTGGCGTCCAGCCAACTGTGGCGTGAAATTGTTGAAGAAGTAGCGAAAGACTATCCAGAAGTCGAACTCAGCCACATGTACGTCGACAACGCCGCGATGCAACTGGTGCGCGCGCCGAAGCAGTTCGACGTGATCGTCACCGACAACATGTTCGGCGACATTCTGTCCGACGAAGCGTCGATGCTCACCGGTTCCATCGGCATGCTGCCGTCGGCCTCGCTGGATTCCAACAACAAGGGCATGTACGAGCCTTGCCACGGTTCCGCTCCGGACATCGCCGGTAAAGGCATTGCCAACCCGCTGGCAACCATTTTGTCGGTGTCGATGATGCTGCGTTACAGCTTCAATCTGCATGACGCGGCCGATGCCATCGAGAAAGCCGTCAGCGTCGTGCTGGATCAAGGCCTGCGCACTGGCGACATCTATTCGGCCGGTTGCAGCAAAGTCGGTACGCAGGAAATGGGCGACGCAGTAGTCGCCGCGCTGCGGAATCTGTAATCTCTCGGGCCCGCTGCGAAATTCAATACAAAGCAGCGGCCCACTTTTCAAGAAGGTGTAGTTGCGATGAAACGTGTAGGTCTGATCGGTTGGCGCGGGATGGTCGGTTCCGTGCTCATGCAGCGGATGCTGGAAGAGCAGGATTTCGATCTAATCGAGCCGGTGTTTTTCACCACGTCCAACGTCGGTGGCCAAGGCCCGTCCGTGGGCAAGGACATTGCTCCGCTCAAGGATGCTTACAGCATTGATGAGCTGAAGACCCTCGACGTGATTCTGACCTGCCAGGGCGGCGACTACACCAGCGAAGTGTTCCCGAAACTGCGCGAAGCCGGCTGGCAGGGTTACTGGATCGACGCGGCCTCGAGCCTGCGCATGAACGATGACGCGGTGATCATTCTCGATCCCGTCAACCGCAAGGTCATCGACCAGCAGCTCGACGCGGGCACCAAGAACTACATCGGCGGCAACTGCACCGTCAGCCTGATGCTGATGGGCCTGGGCGGTCTGTTCGAAGCCGGTCTGGTCGAGTGGATGAGCGCCATGACCTATCAGGCGGCCTCCGGTGCCGGCGCGCAGAACATGCGTGAACTGATCAAGCAAATGGGCGCAACCCACGCCGCTGTCGCCGATCAACTGGCCGATCCTGCCAGCGCGATCCTCGACATCGACCGTCGCGTAGCGGATGCCATGCGCAGCGAAGCGTACCCGACCGAAAACTTCGGTGTGCCGCTGGCCGGCAGCCTGATCCCGTGGATCGACAAGGAACTGCCGAACGGCCAGAGCCGCGAAGAGTGGAAAGCTCAGGCCGAGACCAACAAGATTCTCGGTCGCTTCAAGAGCCCGATCCCGGTCGACGGCATCTGCGTGCGCATCGGCGCCATGCGCTGCCACAGCCAGGCGCTGACCATCAAGCTGAACAAAGACGTACCGATCGCCGATATCGAAGGGCTGATCAGCCAGCACAACCCTTGGGTCAAGCTGGTCCCGAACCAGCGCGAAATCAGCATGCAGGAGCTGAGTCCGACCAAGGTCACCGGCACCCTGAATGTTCCGGTGGGTCGTCTGCGCAAGCTGAACATGGGTTCGCAATTCGTCGGTGCTTTCACCGTCGGCGACCAACTGCTGTGGGGTGCGGCCGAACCGCTGCGTCGCATGCTGCGGATTTTGCTTGAGCGTTGATCGTTTGCGGCAATGAAAGAGCCCGTGCCTTGTGAGAGGTGCGGGTTTTTTTATGCCTTGGATTTCTCGGTTGCCTAGTCTGGCCCCTTCGCGAGCAGGCTCGCTCCCACAGGGGGAATGCATTTCAAATGTGGGAGCGAGCCTGCTCGCGAAGAGGCCGGTCCAGACACCGCAAATCCCGGCAGAAATTGCCTGTGCGCCAGTCACCCGGTAAAGTGCCGCTCCCCCCGTTTCGCCAGAGGCTCGCACCATGACCCAGACCCTAGATATTGCCGTGATCGGCGCCACCGGTACTGTCGGCGAAACCCTCGTACAGATTCTCGAAGAGCGCAGCTTCCCGGTCGGCACCCTGCACCTGCTGGCGAGCAGCGAATCCGCCGGCAGCTCGGTGCTGTACCGCAACAAGAACGTGCGCGTTCGCGAAGTCGACGAGTTCGATTTCAGCAAGGTCAAACTGGTGTTCTTCGCCGCCGGCCCGGCCATTACCCTGAGTTACGCCGCCCGTGCCCACGCTGCCGGCTGCTCGCTGATCGACCTGTCCGGCGCCTTGCCGGCCGATCAAGCGCCGCAAGTGGTACCGGAAGCCAACGCCGAAGTGCTCGCTGGTTTGAAAGCACCGTTCCAGGTCAGCAGCCCAAGCCCGTCGGCTACTTCGCTGGCCGTGGTACTGGCGCCGCTGCTCGATCTCATTGACCTGCAATACGTCAATGTCACCGCCAATCTGGCCGTTTCCGCCCAGGGTCGCGAAGCCGTTTCCGAGCTGGCGCGGCAGACCGCCGAGCTGTTGAACATGCGCCCGCTGGAGCCGACTTTCTTTGATCGGCAGATGGCGTTCAACTTGCTGGCTCAGGTCGGCACGCCCGACGCGCAGGGCCATACGCTGCTGGAAAAACGTCTGGTGCGCGAGTTGCGTCAGGTGCTGGCCAAGCCTTTATTAAAGATTTCCGCAACTTGCGTTCAAGCCCCGGTGTTTTTTGGCGATAGCTTTAGCGTGACCTTGCAGTCAACGTCGGCTGTCGACCTGGCGAAAGTCAACGCTGCACTCGAAGATGCGCCGGGTATCGAGCTGGTCGAAGCCGGTGATTACCCGACTGCAGTCGGTGACGCGGTAGGGCAGGATGTTGTCTATGTCGGTCGCGTGCGCAGTGGTGTCGACGACCCGGCGGAACTAAATCTGTGGCTGACGTCAGATAACGTACGCAAAGGCGCGGCCCTTAACGCTGTGCAGGTGGCTGAATTGTTGATAAAAGACCTGCTGTAAAAGATACTTGGCAACAATTTGTCGACTGATTCTAGGTGAGCGCTATGCTTGCCCAGATTGATCGATAACGTGTCACCCTCCGGGACATTCCGGGGCATCAAAGAAATAATCGCGCGCGACATCTGTCGTCGCGCGCAATGCCTTACGGCAGCGGTATTCAACATCTTCTCGCTGGCCGAGGAACGTTCAAACAAAGGATGAGGCTATGGTTCAAGTTCGCAAACTGGTGTTAGCAATAGCGGCCGCCTCGGCGCTGTCCTCCGGTATGGCGCATGCCCTCGGGCTCGGGGAGCTGACCCTGAAGTCGACCCTGAACCAGCCGCTGGTGGCTGAAATCGAGCTGCTCGACGTCAAGGATCTCACCGCTGCCGAAGTGGTGCCGAGCCTGGCTTCACCTGAAGATTTTGCCAAGGCCGGCGTCGATCGCCAGGCCTTCCTCAATGACCTGACTTTCACTCCGGTGCTCAACGCCAGCGGCAAAAGCGTGCTGCGCGTGACGTCGAGCAAGCCGCTGTCGGAACCGATGGTGAAATTCCTCGTGCAGGTGATGTGGCCGAACGGCCGTCTGCTGCGCGACTACAGTGTGCTGCTCGATCCGTCGAAGTTCTCGCCGCAGACCGCTGACGCCGCCGCGCAACCGGCGCCGTCGCAGACCGTTGCTGCGCCGACTACTGGCGCCACGCACCCGACGCAGTACACCACCACGCCGCGCGATACCCTGTGGGAAATCGCCGCGAAGGCGCGTACCGGCGGTTCGGTGCAGCAGACCATGCTGGCCATTCAAGCGCTGAACCCGGATGCGTTCATCGGCGGCAACATCAACCGCCTGAAAACCGGTCAAGTGCTGCGCCTGCCGGATTCGGTGCAAAGCACTGCGTTGCCACAATCGAAAGCGATTGCCGAAGTGGCGGCGCAGAACGAAGCCTGGCGTCAGGGCCGTCGTTATGTGGCCAAACCGGGCACTGGTCAGCAGCAGCTCGATGCGACCAACCGTGGTCGCGGCAATACCGCTGGTGCACAGAATGCCCAAGACAATCTGAGTCTGGTCTCCGCTGAAAGCGCCAAGGCGCGCGGCAAGGGCCCGGCGGGTGACGCCAAGGCGCTGAGCAACAAGCTCGCGGTCACTCAGGAAAGCCTCGACACGACCCGTCGTGACAATGAGGAACTGAAAAGCCGCGTGTCCGATCTGCAAAGCCAGATGGACAAGCTGCAAAAACTGATCGAGCTGAAAAACAATCAGCTGGCGAAACTGCAGGCCGAAGGGGCGGGCGCTGCGCCAGCCGCAAACGCTGCTGCACCGACGGTGCCTGCAATCACGGCTGAACTGGCTGCCACCCCGCCGGCCACCCCGGCAGAAGCGGCGCCGACGCCAGAGTCCGCGATTGCACCACCGGCTGAAGCGCCAGTTGAGCCAGTGGTCGCACCGAAGCCGCCTGTCGATGAAGAGAAAACCTTCAACGATCTGCTGACCAACCCGATTCTGCTGGGGCTGATCGGTGGTGGCGCAGTCGTTCTGCTGCTCCTGCTGTTGCTGCTGGCGCGTCGCCGCAAAGCTCAGCAGGAAGCCGAGAAACATCTGCGCATGGCCCGTGCCTTGTCGGAAGAGCAAGAGTTCTCCGCCGAGCAGGATCTGCCGGAAAGCAGCTTCGAAGGTCTGGAAACTCCTGCGGCGAGCGTCAAGCTCAACACTCCGGCACCTGCTCCGGCCCCCGTAGTGGCTCCGGTAGTCGCCCCGATAGTGATGGCCGAACCGATTGCTGCGCCACTGGTGGCGCCGGCCGCCGAACGTTCGGACGACGTGCTCGACAAGGCGCAATCGCACATCAACGCCGGTCGCCTGAATCAGGCAGCCGCGCTGCTCGAAGAGGGCGTCAGCCTGGAGCCGCAGCGCAGTGACCTGCGTCTGAAGCTGATGGAAGTTTACGGTCAGCAGGGCGACCGCGATGCCTTCGTCGGTCAGGAGCGTCAACTGGTGGCCAATGGCGACAACTTCGCCAAGGTCGAAGAGCTGAAAAGCCGCTTCCCGGCCATGGCCGTCGTTGCTGCCAGTGGTCTGGCCGCTGCCGCCGTGGCTGCCGAACTGGACGCGCAATACGTCAAGGATCTGCTGCTGGATGAGCCAGAAGCACCTGCGCCAGCGCCAGTGGAAGACGACCTCGACAGCGCGTTTGATCTGAGCCTGGACGATCTCGACAACATCACGCCGGTAGAGCCTGCGCCGGTGGTTGAGCCTGAAGCACCGGTCGAGCTGGACGAATTTCCGGCGGACGACGACCTGAGCTTTGAGTCGGTGCTGCAACAGCAGACCGATATCAAAGAGAACCTGGATGATCTGTCGGACTTCGACCTCGATCTGGACCTCGGTGCCGAGCCGGCGGCTCCTGCGGTTGATCTGGCGGACGATGACTTCCTGCTGGATCTGGACGAAGGCGTGAAGGATCTGCCGCCGGTCGAGGCGCCGGTGGTGGCCGATGTGCCGCAGGATGATCTGGAGCTGCCGGCCGATTTCGATCTGTCGCTGGCCGATGAAATGGACAGCAACCCAGCGGCCGAGCCTGATGCGTTCGCTGCTGAACTGGACGACGTCAACGCCGAGCTGGATCGTCTGTCGCAAAGCATTGCAGAGCCGACCTTCACTGAAGCCGATGCAATGAAGGGTGATGATCTTGGCGAGGATGATTTCGACTTCCTCGCTGGCACCGATGAAGCGGCGACCAAGCTCGATCTGGCTCAGGCCTACATCGACATGGGCGACAGCGACGGTGCGCGCGACATCCTCAACGAAGTGTTGACCGAGGGTGACGAGAAGCAGCGTGGCGAGGCCAAGGACATGCTCTCGAGCCTGTAGTAAGTCCAGCGGTAAACGAAAACGGCAGCCCGGTGAGGCTGCCGTTTTTGTTTCGGTTGGATTATGGGTTGTCTGATTTGCCGTCTTCGCGAGCAGGCTCGCTCCCACCTTTGAAATGCATTCCCCTGTGGGAGCGAGCCTGCTCGCGAAGAGGGCGGCACTGCTGATAGAGAACTCTGGTATCCCTGAACCGCCGCCTTATAATGCCCGCCTTTGCACAAACAGCAGGCTGTCCCACCTTGGCAAACATAGATAACCCGGTCGCCGAAATGGCCCCCGACGGCTTTTACCGCGTCGCGCTGGGCGTTGAGTACAAAGGCTCGCGCTACAGCGGCTGGCAGCGTCAATTGGCGGGTGTGGCGACGGTGCAGGAAGAACTCGAAAAAGCCCTGTCGAAAGTCGCCAATTCGCCGGTTTCGCTACAGTGCGCTGGTCGCACCGACGCGGGCGTGCATGCCTGCGGACAAGTGGTGCATTTCGATACGACGGTCGATCGTTCACTGAAAGCCTGGGTCATGGGCGCCAATATCAATCTGCCCCATGACATCAGCGTCAGTTGGGCGCGGGTGATGCCGGCGCATTTTCACGCGCGGTTCAAAGCTATCGCGCGGCGTTATCGCTATGTGATCTACAACGATCAGATTCGCCCGGCGCATCTCAACGAAGAAATCACCTGGAACCACCGTCCGCTGGACGTCGAGCGCATGGCCGAGGCCGCGCAGTACCTGATTGGCACCCACGATTTCAGTGCGTTCCGCGCCGGCCAGTGCCAAGCCAAGTCGCCGATCAAAAAAATGCATCACCTGCGCGTGACCCGTCACGGCAAGATGATCGTGCTCGATATACGCGCCAACGCGTTCCTGCATCACATGGTGCGCAATATCGCCGGCGTGCTGATGACCATTGGTGCCGGTGAGCGCCCGGTGGAGTGGATGAAGGAAGTGCTGGAAAGCCGCGAGCGCCGTTCCGGTGGCGTTACGGCGCATCCGTACGGTCTGTATCTGGTGCAGGTCGAGTACCACGACGAATTCCCGTTGCCCGAGCGTTTTATCGGGCCACATTTCCTTACGGGTTTCTCCGAACTTGACGGCTGACGCCCTCGAACGCTTTTGTTACCATCCGGGACTTTCCCGGATTTTGCCTCGGAGTTTTTCTCGATATGTCAGCCGTTCGCAGCAAGATCTGCGGGATTACCCGCATAGAAGATGCGCTGGCCGCCGTTGAGGCCGGGGCAGATGCGATCGGGTTCGTGTTCTATGCCAAGAGTCCGCGTGCGGTCACCGTGCAGCAGGCGCGGGCGATTATTCAGGCATTGCCGCCGTTCGTGACCACCGTTGGCCTGTTCGTCAACGCCAGTCGCTGCGAGTTGGGGGAAATCCTCGATGCCGTGCCGCTGGATCTGTTGCAGTTCCATGGCGATGAAGCCGCTGAAGATTGTGAAGGCTGGCATCGTCCGTATATCAAGGCGTTGCGGGTCAAGGCCGGTGATGACATAGCGGCTGCCGTTGACGCTTATCCCAGCGCCAGCGGTGTTCTGCTCGATACCTACGTTGAAGGCGTGCCCGGCGGAACCGGTGAGGCGTTCGACTGGTCTTTGATTCCGCAGGGGTTGAGCAAGCCATTGATTCTGGCGGGTGGTTTAACCCCAGAGAACGTCGCAGAGGCCGTGGCTCGGGTAAAACCCTACGCGGTGGATGTCAGCGGCGGGGTAGAGGCGAGCAAAGGCATCAAGGATCACGCAAAGGTTCGGGCGTTCATCAACGCGGTACGCAAAGCGCCATATTGATGTGACGGCTGGCAGTCTGCCGCCGTCCATCAATGCACTTGCACAAAGCAGGCGCGGCTGAGGGTTTCTGGATCGCACGCAGGTCATGTTTCGCGCTGACCGTGGCTGTCCACCAACCATCGCCACACACATGAATTTAGCTGAAGGGCATACGCGGGGCTGCGAACCAGAGCGTTCGGGCCGCCGGTACTGGAGAAAGAAAGCATGAGCAACTGGTTAGTAGACAAACTGATCCCTTCGATCATGCGTTCCGAGGTCAAGAAGAGCTCGGTCCCTGAAGGTCTGTGGCACAAATGCCCGTCTTGCGAGGCGGTGTTGTATCGTCCAGAGCTGGAAAAGACCCTGGACGTTTGCCCTAAATGCAACCACCACATGCGCATCGGCGCACGTGCGCGCATTGACATCTTCCTCGATGCCGAAGGTCGCAACGAACTGGGCGCCGATCTGGAACCGGTTGACCGTCTGAAATTCCGCGACGGCAAGAAGTACAAGGATCGTCTGACCGCCGCACAGAAGCAGACCGGCGAAAAAGATGCGCTGATCTCCGTCAGCGGCACCTTGCTGGGCATGCCAGTGGTGGTCTCGGCTTTTGAATTCGCCTTCATGGGCGGTTCCATGGGTGCCATCGTCGGTGAGCGCTTCGTGCGCGCCGCCAACTACGCGCTGGAAAACCGCTGCCCGATGATCTGCTTCGCCGCCTCTGGTGGTGCGCGCATGCAGGAAGCGCTGATCTCGCTAATGCAGATGGCCAAGACTTCGGCTGTGCTGGCGCGTCTGCGTGAAGAAGGCATTCCGTTCATCTCCGTACTGACCGACCCGGTCTACGGCGGTGTTTCGGCGAGTCTGGCGATGCTCGGCGACGTCATCGTCGGTGAGCCGAAAGCCCTGATCGGCTTCGCCGGTCCGCGCGTTATCGAACAAACCGTGCGTGAAAAACTGCCGGAAGGCTTCCAGCGCAGCGAGTTCCTGCTGGAGCACGGCGCGATCGACATGATCATCCACCGTCAGGAACTGCGCCCGCGTCTGGGTAACCTGCTGGCACAAATGACTGGCAAGCCGACGCCGAAATTCGTCGCCGCGCCAATCGAGCCGATCGTGGTTCCACCGGTACCTGCTGGCCTATGACCGAGCGCACCCTTGGCGAATGGCTCGCCTACCTTGAGCAGTTGCATCCGTCGGCCATCGACATGGGTCTGGAACGTTCACAACAGGTAGCGTCCCGTATGGGGCTGGGCCAGCCGGCGCCTCGGGTGATCACGGTCACCGGCACCAACGGCAAGGGTTCCACCTGCGCTTTCGTGGCTTCATTGCTGCGGGCGCAGGGCCTGAGCGTTGGTGTCTACAATTCTCCGCACCTGCTGCGTTACAACGAGCGGGTGCAGCTCAATGGCGTCGAAGCCACTGACGCGCAACTGTGCGAAGCCTTTTCAGCAGTCGAGGCCGGGCGCGGCGACACTTCCCTGACTTACTTCGAAATGGGCACCCTCGCGGCGTTCTGGCTGTTTCAGCAGGCCGGGCTGGATGCGGTGGTGCTGGAAGTCGGGCTGGGCGGGCGTCTGGACACGGTCAACGTGGTCGATGCCGATATCGCACTGGTCACCAGCATTGGCGTCGATCACGCCGATTATCTGGGCGACACCCGCGAATCTGTGGCCTTCGAAAAGGCCGGGATCTTCCGCCAGGGCAAGCCTGCTCTGTGTGGAGACCTCAATCCACCGCAACCACTGCTCGACAAGGCGCGTGAACTGGCATGTCCGTTCTTCCTGCGTGGGCGTGATTTCGACCTCGGTATCACTGATCAGCACTGGCAATGGCGCGGCACTGATGCGCAAGGTCAGGTTGTCGAGTTGCGCGACTTGCCGCTGCTCGATCTGCCGATGGAAAACGCCGCGCTGGCGTTGCAGGCGTATTTGCTGCTCGGTTTGCCATGGAATGCCCAGCAGATCGTCGCTGCGTTGCGGGCCACTCGCGTGGTCGGGCGACTGGATCGCCGCGCGTTCGAGTGGAACGGCAAGCGCCTGAATCTGTTGCTCGATGTTGGTCACAACCCGCATGCTGCCGAGTATCTGGCCCGTCGTCTGGCCTCGCAGTCACCGGTCGGCAAGCGCTTGGCGGTATTCGGCCTGTTGGCCGACAAGGATCTGGATGGTGTTGTCAGCGAATTGAATGCTAGTGTCGAGCATTGGGCCGTTGCACCGCTGGATTCACCGCGCACACGTCCAGTGGCTGAATTAAGCGCTGCATTGCAGAACCTTGGCGCTGCGGTCACGTCTTACGACAGTGTCGCGTCCGCGCTGGAAGGGCAGTGCGCCGTGGCAACCAGTGACGACGAGATTCTGTTGTTCGGATCATTTTATTGTGTCGCCGAGGCCCTTGAATGGCTGGCCCGGCGCTCCACGGAGGAAGCGGCAAATGGCTTTGCTGGATAAAGCGTACAAGCAGCGCATGGTTGGCGCTTTGGTGCTGGTCGCGCTGGCGGTGATCTTCCTGCCAATGCTGTTTTCCCGTCAGGACGAGCAGCGTCAGGTAACTGTCGAATCGCCCGCCGCACCACAAGTACCTGTCGTGCCGCAAGTGCAAATGGAAACCGTGGCTGTTCCCGAGCCGCAAGCCTTGCCGCAAGAACCGGTGCCGACGGATGAAGAAGTCGCAGAAGATACTGCACCTGTTGCGCCTGCGCCGGCGGCTCCCATTATGATTACCAAGCCTGTTGCGCCGCCGGCGGTGGCCAAGCCGATTCCTGCGCCTGCCCAGCCGATTACCTCTGCATCGAGTAAGCCTGACACGACGCAAAGCCGCGTCGATGCCAACGGTCTGTCGGTGAGCTGGTCGGTGCAACTGGCCAGTCTGTCGAGTCGTGCCAGCGCCGAAAGCCTGCAGAAGACCCTGCGCAGTCAGGGCTATAACGCTTACATCCGCTCCGCCGATGGCAAGAATCGGGTGTTTGTCGGTCCGCTGATCGAGCGTGCCGAGGCTGATCGTCTACGTGATCTGTTGGGTCGTCAGCAGAACCTCAAAGGGTTTGTCGTGCGCTTCCAGCCTGAGCGCGGCTAAAAACTATCGCGCCGATTGAAATGCACTGACAATCGCAGCTTACCGAGAGGCATGCGCTCTGCTAAAATGCGCCGCCTTATCCGTCTGTAGGCTGCACTGTGCCATTTACCTGGGTTGACTGGGCGATCGTTGCAATCATCGCCATCTCCGCTTTGATCAGTTTGAGCCGCGGCTTCGTCAAGGAAGCATTATCGCTGGTGACCTGGATCATCGCAGGAGTCGTCGCCTGGATGTTCGGTGGCTCATTGTCCGAGTACCTCGCCGGATACATCGAAACCCCATCGGCTCGCGTGATCGCGGGCTGTGCCATCATGTTTGTCGCCACGCTGATCGTGGGCGCAATGATCAATTATCTTATCGGCGAGTTGGTTCGCGTCACCGGGTTGTCCGGGACCGATCGATTCCTCGGCATGGCCTTCGGCGCAGCGCGTGGCGTGTTGCTGGTGGTCGTGGCGGTCGGGCTGTTGAGTCTGGGGCCGGTACAGCAGGACGGGTGGTGGAAAGAATCACAGCTCGTACCAAAATTTCTATTGGTCGCTGATTGGTCCAAAAACCTGATTCTCGGGTGGAGCAGTCAGTGGCTTGCCAGCGGAATCAGCGTACCCGCTGATATTCCGTTCAAGGAGCAACTCTTGCCGTCGGCGAAAACGCCCCAGTGAGTGTTGTTCAGTTCAGATCCATTAAGTAGGGGTTGCGTCGCATGTGTGGCATCGTCGGTATCGTCGGTAAGTCGAACGTCAATCAGGCGCTGTATGACGCGCTAACCGTGCTCCAGCACCGCGGCCAGGACGCTGCCGGTATCGTGACCAGCCATGATGGCCGGTTGTTCCTGCGCAAGGACAATGGCCTGGTGCGTGACGTGTTTCAGCAGCGTCACATGCAGCGTCTGGTCGGCCACATGGGTATCGGCCACGTTCGTTACCCGACCGCGGGCAGCTCGACTTCGGCCGAAGCCCAACCGTTTTACGTCAACTCGCCTTACGGCATTACGCTGGCGCACAACGGTAACCTGACCAACGTTGAACAGTTGGCCAAAGAGATCTACGAATCCGATCTGCGTCACGTCAACACCAGTTCCGACTCGGAAGTGCTGCTTAACGTGTTCGCTCACGAACTGGCCCAGCGCGGCAAGCTGCAACCGACTGAAGAAGACGTGTTTGCCGCCGTGACCGACGTGCACAACCGTTGTGTTGGTGGTTACGCCGTTGTGGCGATGGTGACCGGTTACGGCATCGTCGGTTTCCGTGACCCGCACGGCATCCGCCCAATCGTGTTTGGCCAGCGTCATACCGACGAAGGCGTCGAGTACATGATCGCCTCGGAAAGCGTTTCGCTGGACGTGCTCGGTTTTACCCTGATTCGCGACCTGGCCCCGGGCGAAGCGGTCTATATCACTGAAGACGGCAAGCTGCACACCCGTCAGTGCGCGACCAACCCGTCCCTGACACCGTGCATCTTCGAGCACGTCTACCTGGCGCGTCCGGATTCGATCATCGACGGCGTGTCGGTCTATAAGGCCCGTCTGCGCATGGGCGAGAAGCTCGCCGAGAAGATCCTGCGCGAGCGTCCAGAGCACGACATCGACGTGGTTATCCCGATTCCGGACACCAGCCGCACTGCGGCACTGGAGCTGGCCAACCACTTGGGCGTGAAATTCCGCGAAGGTTTCGTCAAGAACCGTTACATCGGTCGTACCTTCATCATGCCGGGCCAGGCGGCTCGCAAGAAGTCGGTTCGCCAGAAACTCAACGCTATCGAGCTGGAATTCCGCGGCAAGAACGTGATGCTGGTCGATGACTCGATCGTGCGCGGTACCACCTGCAAGCAGATCATCCAGATGGCCCGCGAAGCCGGCGCGAAAAACGTCTACTTCTGCTCGGCAGCCCCAGCGGTACGCTTCCCGAACGTGTATGGCATCGACATGCCAAGCGCCCACGAACTGATCGCGCACAATCGTTCGACTCAGGACGTGGCGGATCTGATCGGCGCTGATTGGCTGATCTATCAGGACCTGCCTGACTTGATCGAGGCGGTCGGTGGCGGCAAGATCAAGATCGAGAACTTCGATTGCGCGGTGTTCGACGGCAAGTACGTCACCGGCGACGTCGACGAGGCGTACCTGAACAAGATCGAGCAGGCGCGTAACGACTCCTCGAAGATCAAGACCCAAGCGGTCAGTGCGATCATCGATCTGTACAACAACTGAGTTATCACCGGCCCTGAGGGGCCGGTTTTGTATCTGACTTTCAATTTTCGCGAACAGGGCAAGGAGTGACAGCATGAGTCAGGAATGGGATGCCGGTCGACTGGATAGCGACCTCGAAGGCGTAGCGTTCGACACCCTGGCCGTACGTGCCGGTCAGCACCGTACGCCGGAAGGCGAGCACGGTGATCCGATGTTCTTCACCTCCAGCTACGTGTTCCGCACCGCTGCCGACGCAGCCGCGCGGTTTGCCGGCGAAGTGCCGGGCAACGTTTACTCGCGTTACACCAACCCGACCGTGCGCGCGTTCGAAGAGCGCATTGCCGCGCTGGAAAGCGCCGAGCAGGCCGTTGCCACCGCAACCGGCATGGCCGCGATCATGGCAGTGGTGATGAGCCTGTGCAGTGCCGGTGATCACGTACTGGTTTCGCGCAGCGTATTCGGTTCGACCATCAGCCTGTTCGAGAAGTACTTCAAGCGTTTTGGCGTTGAAGTCGATTACGTTCCGTTGGCTGATCTGTCGGCATGGGATTCGGCGATCAAGTCGAATACCAAGCTGCTTTTCGTCGAATCGCCATCCAACCCTCTGGCTGAACTGGTCGACATTGCCGCACTGGCGGAAATCGCTCACGCCAAAGGCGCGATGCTGGTGGTCGATAACTGCTTCTGCACGCCAGCGTTGCAGCAGCCGCTGAAAATGGGCGCAGATATCGTTGTGCACTCGGCGACCAAGTTTATCGACGGTCAGGGCCGTTGCATGGGCGGCGTGGTTGCCGGTCGCAGTGAGCAGATGAAAGAGATCGTCGGCTTCCTGCGCACCGCCGGGCCGACCTTGAGCCCGTTCAATGCGTGGATCTTCCTCAAAGGTCTGGAAACCCTGAACCTGCGGATGAAGGCCCACTGCGCCAACGCCCAGGAGCTGGCCGAATGGCTGGAGCAGCAGGACGGCATCGAGAAGGTGCATTACGCCGGTCTCAAGAGCCATCCGCAGCACGAACTGGCCCAGCGTCAGCAGAAGGGCTTCGGTGCGGTAGTGAGTTTCGAGGTCAAGGACGGCAAAGAGGGCGCGTGGCGCTTTATCGATGCCACCCGGTTGATTTCGATCACTGCCAACCTCGGTGACAGCAAAACCACCATCACGCACCCGAGCACCACCTCCCACGGCCGTCTGGCGCCGCAGGAGCGTGAAGCGGCAGGCATCCGTGACAGCCTGATCCGCATTGCGGTCGGTCTGGAAGATGTGGCGGACCTGCAGGCCGATCTGGCGCGCGGTCTGGCAGCGTTGTGATCGAGTTGTCTACGCCGACAGCGGGTACCCATGGCCGCGTTGCGCTGGTCACGGGAGCCGCGCGCGGTATCGGTCTGGGGATCGCGGCATGGCTGATCAGCGAAGGCTGGCAAGTGGTGCTGACTGATCTGGATCGTGCGCGCGGTTCGAAAGTGGCGAAGGTGCTGGGCGAAAACGCCTGGTTCATCGCCATGGACGTCGCCGATGAGGGCCAGGTCGCGCTCGGCGTTGCCGAAGTGCTGGGGCAGTTTGGTCGCCTCGATGCGCTGGTGTGCAACGCGGCGGTCGCCGATCCGCACAACATCACCCTGGAAAGCCTCGATCTGGCGTACTGGAATCGTGTGTTGGCGGTGAATCTCAGCGGGCCGATGTTACTGGCTAAGCACTGTGCGCCGTATCTGCGCGCGCACAACGGTTCGATCGTCAACCTGGCCTCGACCCGTGCGCGGCAGTCGGAGGCGGACTCCGAGGCGTATGCGGCGAGTAAGGGCGGCTTGTTGGCGCTGACGCATGCGCTGGCCATCAGCCTCGGGCCGGAGATTCGCGTCAACGCAGTCAGCCCGGGCTGGATCGATGCGCGGGATCCCTCTGCGCGTCGGGCCGAGCCTTTGGCCGATGCCGATCATGCTCAGCATCCGGCGGGCAGGGTAGGGACGGTTGAAGATGTGGCGGCCATGGTCGCCTGGTTGCTGTCGAGGAATGCCGGGTTTGTCACTGGGCAGGAATTCGTCGTCGATGGCGGTATGACGAAAAAGATGATCTATAGCGAGTAGATCGCCTTTTTCTCTGAATTTGCGTTGGATGAACTGACGCCTTCGCGAGCAGGCTCGCTCCCACATTTGGAATGCATACCCCCTGTGGGGGCGAGCTTGCTCGCGAAGGCGGTCTTGCAGGATGGAAAAAATTCGTCTTTTTAAGAAAAACTTCAATCCTGCTATTGACTTAGGTTCGCTACCTGCGTAAATTTCGCGGCCTCGGAGATGCAAACGGGTGATTAGCTCAGCTGGGAGAGCGTCTGCCTTACAAGCAGAATGTCGGCGGTTCGATCCCGTCATCACCCACCACTCCCCGAGAAACTTGCGTAAGCAAGAGCGTAGGCTGAAAGTGCCTGCACCGACGCGCAGCGGTAGTTCAGTCGGTTAGAATACCGGCCTGTCACGCCGGGGGTCGCGGGTTCGAGTCCCGTCCGCTGCGCCATATTTTACGAATCAGGCTTGTCTGGTTCGCGATTGCAAAGCACCGAAGCTTGCAGTCAAAACGAGTTACTTGAGCGTAAGCTCAAAGCGATACGCAGCGGTAGTTCAGTCGGTTAGAATACCGGCCTGTCACGCCGGGGGTCGCGGGTTCGAGTCCCGTCCGCTGCGCCATATCTGCTTCAAGGACCACTGAACGCCTTGAAGCACCGAAAGCAACCCTTGGTTGATTCGGAATCGATAGCAAAGACCCTGGTCGAAAGACTGGGGTTTTTTGTGTCTGAAATTTGGCTATCCACCTCTTTTTCTCCTGCCTAAATCCTGAATCCAATACAAATCCCTGTAGGAGTGAGCCTGCTCGCGAAAGCGGTGTGTCAGCTAATAATGTGCTGGCTGACACTACGCCTTCGCGAGCAGGCTCGCTCCCACAGGGGGGGATATCTATTGGTTCGGTAATCTGCTGCGGTGCCACGTCGCATTGATTTTTTGATTCTTTAGTCAAATTTTTGTAACTGGTTGTTTGCTGCGAGCGCAGAAACCTTTAAAGTTAACCTTTCGGTCAGCTTTGCACTGTCAACACGCCCTTTGTTTCGCCAGAAAGGGCTTCTGCAAGACTCGAGATTCCCCAGTAGATAACCAGAAGGGCGGACACATAACCGCCCAGAGGATGATCCATGTCCAACCGTGATATATCCCGGCGCTCGTTCCTCCAGGGCGGGCTGGTGGCGGGTGTGAGCGTCACGCTCACGCCGCTCAGCACCCAGGCGCTGGCTGCCTTGATGGAAAACACTGTCACCGTGCCGTCCGAAAAATGGCTCGGCAATAACGGCAAGGCGCGTCAGCGTAACGATGCACTGTCCAAAGTCTGCGGCAGCAAGGTCTTCGCCCGCGACATCCGCTCCAAGGACATGCCGGGCTGGCCTGAACAGCAAGGCCACGCCATGCTGCTGAAAACCATCAAGGCTGACCGCATCTACGCCGGTTACGACCTATCGTGGCTCGGCGCCGATTTGCAGCCGGACCGCATCGTCACCGCGGCTGACCTGGACAAGGACGGCATCGTCTTCCCGGAAGAGCACGCCCCGGATCCGTTGCTGCCGGAAGGCAAGGTGCCGATGTTCATCGGTCACCCGGTAGCGATCCTGATCTGGAACGATTTCGAGCGTTTCCGTCAGGCCAAGAACAAACTCAAATTCAATGACAAAGCGATTCGTTACGGTGCGAAAGTGCCGTTCTACGAAGGCGATCCGTATGGCAGCTTCCGCTACGTACGTGTGGGCGGCGCGACCTCGGCAGACGAAGATGAATTTGCCAGCCTCAAGGATTCGATCCTGTTCCCGATGCTGAAAAACCGTCGTCCAGTGTGGAATTCTCAGCCCAATCTGCATGGCAGCCTGACCGAGCGCGGCCTGTTCTACGCCGACCGCATGAAGAAAGAGATCGACACCCCGCCGGACAACTGGCTGGTGTTCGACGAGCGCTACAAAACCCCGTCGATCGAACCGGCCGCGATGGAGCCGGACAACGGCAATGGCTGGTACGACCCGAAAACCAAAACCCTGCACTTCGTCGTGGCCACCCAGTGCCCATTGGAAGCTGCGACCGAGACCGCGAAAATGATCGCGCCGTCGCGCTTCGGCCTCGACAACCTGAGCATGCACCCGGGTTACACCGTGGGTTACGGTTCCAAAGACCACAACATTTTCGTCTACTACGCAGCCCTTGCTGCACTGTACGGCGCTGGCGTGCCAGTGCGTCTGGCCAACGACCGCTACGAGCAATTCCAGAGTGGCATCAAGCGCCACCCGTTCGACATCCGCTACCAATTGGCCGTGGACAAGAACGACTACAGCTTCAAGATTTTCCGCGCTGACATGAGCGTCGACGGTGGCGGCCGGGTCAACTACAGCCCATCGGTAGCGGCGGTTGGTGCCACGGCGGCGCAGTCGATCTACTACATGCCGCAGAATGACCTGCAGGTCACCGCCTACCACTCGCGTGGTGTCGAGGCCGGTTCGATGCGTGGTTACGGCACCCTGCAGAGCATGGCGGCGACCGAAATGATGGTCGACGAAATCGCCAATCGCCTCGGTGTCGATGCCATCGACCTGCGTCGCAAGAACGCCCTGCGTTCGGGCATGAAAAACACCCAGGGCGCGATCCCCGCCGGTGCTTTGCGCCTGCATGAAATTCTCGACAAGGCCTCGGTGCACGAGGTCTGGAAAAACCGCGACGCGATCAAGAAACAGCGCGAAGCTGCCGACCCGGACAACTGGTACGGCGTTGGTTTTGCCATTTGCCAGAAAGACTTCGGCACCGGTTCCGAAGCGCCGATGGCCAGCATCGAATTCACCGCTGACGGTCGCATTACTCTGCGCCATATCGGCATTGAGATCGGCACCGGCATGTCCACCTCGCAAGCCTTGGTCGTGGCCGACTTCCTCGGCAGCCCGGCGCACGAAGTGAAAACCGGCGAAACCGAGTGGAAGGAAATGCAGCTGATCACCAGCGGCAATCCTTACATCATGAGTCAGGCCGAGCAGGACAACCTGCTGCGCAACCCGCGTTGGGTCGGCAAACTGGCTTCGGCCTCGTCGGCGACCAACTCGGCTTACTACTTCAGTCACGCTACCCGTGAAGCAGCGCGCGTGCTGTTCAACAACGGTTTGTGGCCGGCGGCAATGGAGATCTGGCGTCAGGGTCCTTACGGCGGTCAAGCCAACCCCTACGTCGTGCGTCGCGAAGATGCGCATTGGGTCAACGGCAAACTCACGGCCAACGGCATGCAGCCGTTGAGCTTCGAAGAGCTGGCCAAACACGCTCACGAGCGTGGTCTGGTGACCGGCGCCACCGTTCACGCATTCAACCGCTGGAGCTGGGCAGAAGCTGAATACAGCATCGACGGCGTGCGCGAGCGTCTGCCGCTGGATGGTCTGGCAGTGAAGTATGGCGATGGTGCGCCGAAGGCGAAGAAAGCGTTGATGACCACGTCTGGTTTCCATCTGTTGGACCGCCAGAACATCAATTATCCGGTTGTTCAGCTGAACAACGCTGCCGTGACTTACTACAGCCCGGTCGCCACGCTGGTCGAGCTGAAGGTCAACAAGGGTTCTGCTGAAGTCGAAGTGCTCAACCACCATTCGTGGGTCGAGTGCGGTCGTGTGTTGGTGGAAGAATTGGTCAAGGGCCAGCTCGAAGGCGGTATTGCCATGGGCATCGGCCACGCCTTGATGGAAGAGATGCCTCTGTACGAAGGTGGACCGGGAGAGGGTGACTGGAACTTCAACCGTTACCGTCTGCCGATGGCACGTCACGTTGCCGTGTGGAAACAGACGTCGGAGATTCTGCCGGCGCTGTCGCTAAGTGATCCGTCCAAAGGCATCGCCGAAGTGGTGATGATCCCGATTGTCGGTGCCATCGGTAACGCCGTGGCCCACGCCATCGGTAAACGTGTTCGCGATCTGCCAATCACTGCTGCGCGCATCAAGGAGGCCCTCAATGGCTAACCGTCCGCTTCAACTGACCCTCAATGGTCAATCCGTCGGCCCGGTGGACATCCCTGATGACCTGCCGATGATCGACTACCTGCACGAATACAAAAACCTCACCGGCTCGCGTCTGGGCTGCGGCCAGGGCATCTGCCACGCCTGTGTGGTGATCGTCGACAACCCGGACGGCACCAGCGAAGAAGTGCGCACCTGCATCACCGGCGCGCATTACTTCGAAGGCAAGAAAGTCCGCACCATCGAAGCTCACGCCAAGCGTGATGAGGCGGGCCAGGTCACCGAACTGAACCCGATCCAGCAGCGCTTCGTTGATGAGTTCGCCTTCCAGTGCAGTTACTGCGCGCCGGGCTTCGTCAACGCTGCGACCGTGCTGGTTGAAAAGCTGCAGCGTCAGCCGACCGTGCAAAGCAAGCTCGAACAAGTCATCGAGGACAGCCTCGGGCATCACGTCTGCCGTTGCACCGGGTACGTGCGTTATTACAACGCGACCCGCAACGTGCTGACCGATCTCGGCCTGGTCAAGGAGGGTTAAGCATGAAGCTTTTTCTGACCCGCCTGACCCTGGCGGTCGGCCTCGCCGCGCCGGTGTTGTTTGCCCACGCCGATGATCAGGTCAAACGCGGCGAATACCTCGCTCGCGCCGCTGACTGCATGGCTTGCCACACCGCAGCGGGTGGCGCGCCGTTTGCCGGCGGCCTGCCGATCGTCTCGCCATTCGGAACGATCTATGGCACCAACATCACCCCGAGCAAGGAGCACGGCATCGGTCTGTACAACGATGACGAGTTCTTCGCTGCGCTGACCGAAGGCAAACGCCGCGATGGCGCGAACCTGTATCCGGCGATGCCGTACACCTCGTATCACTTGATGCCGCGTGCAGATTCGGATGCGATTCATGCGTACCTGAAAACCATCGAGCCAATCGAGCGCGCAGCGCCGGTTACCAGCCTGAGCTTTCCGTTCAACGTGCGTCTGGGCCTGATGGGCTGGAACATGATGTACGGCAAAGCCCTGAAACTGGAGCCAGCCGAAGGTAAAAGTGAGGCCTGGACGCGCGGCCAGTACATGGTCGAGGTGCTCGGCCACTGCGGCGAATGCCACACGCCACGCGGCCTGCCGGGCGCGATGCAGTTGGATAAACGCCTGACCGGCGGCATCCTCAATGGTTATCTGGCGCCGAGTCTGCTGGCCACTGATCTGGCTGCGCGCGGCTGGAATGAGCAGGATCTGAGCACGTTCCTCAAGCACGGCATGAGTGCGCAGGGGACGATGTTCAATGAGATGTTCCCGGTGTTCCACAACAGCACCCAGGGCCTGAGCGATGCGGATCTGGCAGCGATGGCGACGTTCCTGCTCGGCGACCAACCTCCTGCAGCCAAAACGCTGGTTGAAGTGCCAGTCGAGAAGCTCAGCGCCAGTGCCCAGCGCGGTCGTCAGGAATACCTCAACGTTTGCGCCGGTTGCCATGCGGTTGGTGGCGAAGGCAAGCCGCACATCGCGGTGGCCATGCGCGGCAACACTACGCTGCGCCTGGAAGACCCACGTAACCTGTTGCGGGTGATCGAAGATGGTATTGGCGAACAGAAGTTCTCCGGCTTCGAGCATATGCAACCGATGCCGGGTTTCGCCGACAAGCTCAGTCCTGAACAGCTGACGGATCTGCTCAACTATCTGCGTCAAGGTTGGGGTGGTCAGTCCGCTGAGTTGGCGGTGAGTGAGGTGCAGAAGCTGCAAGCCGACGCACCGTCCATCGAGCACAAGGCGCACTGACATGCAGCATCTCGATCTACAAGTGGTGCGGCGAGCGCTGGAGTGGTCGGTGGCGGGGCAGCGCATCTGGCTCTGCACCGTGCTCACCACTTACGGTTCGGCACCGCGTGCGCCGGGTTCGCTGCTGGCGGTGAACGATGGCGGACAGTGGATCGGCTCGCTGTCCGGCGGTTGCGTCGAGGAAGATTTCCTGGAGCGCGTCGCCGAAGGTGCGTTTCTCGATGCGGTCAACGTCGTGCGTTACGGGGAAGGCGACGATCCGCGTTCGCGAGTCAGCCTGCCTTGTGGCGGCATTCTCGACGTGCTGGTTGAGAAATTTGACGCTGACTGCGAGGTGCAGGCGCATCTGCGTGAATTGGAATCGGCGCTGCTCGGTCAGCGTCGCTTGATTCGCGAGGTCGATCTGGTCAGCGGTGCGCGCAGTTTGTTCGCTGATCGCGAGCAGGGTGCGCGGATCGAGCGTGAGATTGATCGGGTGCGCATCCGTGTCGGCGCGGCACAGCGTCTGTTGCTCGCCGGCTACTCCAGCGTGGCGCAGGCGTGTGCCGAGTTTGCCGTTGGATTGGGTTTTGATGTGATTCTCTGCGATCCGCGTGACGAGGTGCTTGAAGGCGTGGTGCTGGATGGCGTGGAAATTCGTCGGCAATTGCCGTCGGTGTTTATTGCTGATGGTGGCTGTCATCGTGATACGGCGGTGGTGGCGCTGACGCATGATCCGCGCATCGACGACCTGGCGATGATGGAAGCAGTGCGCACCGAAGCGTTCTACATCGGCGTGATGGGGTCGCAGCAGACGTCGCAGAAGCGCTTCGAGCGGTTGCGTCGTATTGGTGGCTTGGGCGAGGCTGAGCTGGCGCGGATTCATGCGCCGATCGGTCTGAACCTCGGCAGCAAGACCCCGGCGGAAATTGCTTTGGCGGTGCTGGCCGATATCCTGCGCATCCGCAGCGGGATTGCTCGGGATCAGCTCTGAGTGCTGTATTTAATAAAAAGGGCCGCGACCAGCGGCCCTTTTTTTACATCCCGAATTTATCGCGTAGCCCGTAATACCACGCACCCAGTGCGGCAAACGGCGTGCGCAACAGTTGCCCGCCGGGGAACGGGTAGTGTGGCAAGTCGGCAAACGCATCGAAGCGCTCAGCCTGACCGCGCAGCGCCTCAGCCAGCACCTTGCCTGCCAGATGCGTGTAAGTCACACCATGGCCGCTGCAACCCTGCGAGTAATAGATGTTGTCGCCCAAACGGCCGACTTGCGGCAAACGCGACAGGGTCAGCAGAAAATTTCCTGTCCAAGCGTAATCAATCTTCACATCCTTGAGTTGCGGGAAAGCCTTGAGCATCTTCGGGCGAATGATCGCTTCGATGTTCGCCGGATCACGCGCGCCATACACCACGCCGCCGCCGAAGATCAGGCGCTTGTCGCCGGTCAGTCGGTAGTAGTCGAGCAGGTAGTTACAGTCCTCGACACAGTAATCCTGCGGCAGCAGCGCTTTCGCCAGTTCATCACCTAGCGGTTCGGTGGTGATCACTTGCGTGCCGCATGGCATCGATTTGGCCGCCAGTTCCGGCACCAGATTGCCGAGGTAGGCGTTGCCCGCGACGATGATGAATTTCGCCCTGACTTTGCCTTGCGGTGTATGCACCACCGGGTTGGCGCCGCGCTCGATGCGCACGGCAGGCGATTGTTCATAGATAGTGCCGCCGAGGGATTCAATCGCCGCCGCTTCGCCAAGCGCGAGGTTCAGTGGATGGATGTGCCCGCCGCTCATATCAAGCATGCCGCCGACGTACTGATCGCAGGCAACCACTTCGCGGATGCGGCGTTGATCGAGCAATTCCAGTTGTGTATGGCCGAAGCGCTCCCAGAGGCGCTTCTGCGATTCCAGGTGGCCCATCTGCTTGGCCGTCAGCGCGGCGAACACGCCGCCGTCCTTCAGGTCGCACTGGATGTTGTACTTGGCCACACGCTCGCGAATGATCCGGCCGCCCTCGAACGCCATATGTCCGAGTAGTTGCGCCTGCTTCGGGCCGACACTGCGTTCGAT
This sequence comes from Pseudomonas sp. MC6, assembly GCF_054790575.1. NCBI lineage: Bacteria > Pseudomonadati > Pseudomonadota > Gammaproteobacteria > Pseudomonadales > Pseudomonadaceae > Pseudomonas > Pseudomonas sp. MC6. Next base: position 2,811,116 of record NZ_CP186504.1, on the reverse strand, counting down.
CACATCGATGTCACGGCTATAACTGTTGACGATCTGCCCGCCATTACGCCCGGAAGCGCCGAAACCGACCTTGGCCGCTTCCAGCACGGTGACGCGAAAACCGTTTTCCAGCAGAAACAGGGCAGACGACAATCCGGTATACCCGGCGCCGATCACACAGACGTCCGTCTCCACATCATCCTGCAAGGCAGGGCGGGGCGGTACGGCATTGGCCGACGCAGCGTAATAGGACTCTGGGTAAAGGGTGTTCGCCATCCTGCAGCCTCTGTTTAATATATTTTACGAGTGCGTCGATCCTACCCGAGTTGAAAAACCTCCGCTAGCCACCGGAAAATCTTCGCCAACGACCCGAAATTAAATATTTTGCATATTCATAGGGTTAGGTGAAAAAAAGGTGTTGACACCCCTCCGGAATTCCGTAGAATGCCGCCTCACAGCAGGCACGTAGCTCAGTTGGTTAGAGCACCACCTTGACATGGTGGGGGTCGTTGGTTCGAGTCCAATCGCGCCTACCAAACAAAATCCGCTCTGCTGGGCGGTCTGGAAGGGCTCACCGAAAGGTGGGCCCTTTTTTGTTGTCTGGGGTTTCTTCAGAACGTTCACAAAATATCGGGTTCGTTCACACTGGGCAATGTGAACGCTGATTTCCGTGGGTTTTTGGCGTGCCGCAAGCAATGGCGCTTATGCCTGCGGCTACTGCTGAGAAGGGTGGTAAACAAAGCTGTATAGCTTATTTGGCGAGTGCGTATCACTCGATTGCGGCTGGCTCTGAATCATTTCCTAGCATTGGATGATCGCTGCCACTTGGCAGTTCCTCTGCCCGAGCTTGAGCAGTCCATGCAATTCCAGCAAGCTCTTTCATTCGATCAACAAGCGGTTTGGCGTTTGTTCCCAGCTTCCCGAGCATCACTCCGGCGTCACCTACCAAAGCGTAAAATCTGCTGAGGTCGGAAACCTTTTTGTGCATCTCCCTCTGCATTTCTTCCAGTCGCTTCAGAAGTCGCTGCTTATGATCTGCATCCAGTTCCGTGTTCGCGGAAACCAATTCTCTTAACTCATTCAGCAGTTGTTGAATTCGCTTAAGGTCGCCATCAGTAAACTCATAGCCGAACGCGTTATTGAGGGTGACGGAGAAATGGTTTTTCATCTGGTCGAGCTTTCGCTGGTTCGTGTCAATCCGTAGCTTAGCCTCAACCTGATGCTTCACTTCAACAAGGAATCTTTGTAGTTGGGAGCACGTTGTTTTCAGAACTGAGTTTATGGTGGGGGGGAGTGCGTTGACGCTTATGCGTCCTGTCTCTGACAAGCTGGATACAAGGGCATAAGCCTCAAGCATTATCTCCTCGTCGCGGTCCTCCCATTCGCCTTCGTCGAACGAAAGTACAAAAGTTAATGCTTCGATGGTTCCGGCTAGCGGATCATCCATCACCTTATCCAAAATTTCCTGTGGTATCCGCATACTCTTCCTTGCTTTTCTGCTGTTCGTTGTTGAAAGTGATGCTATATAGCCACAGTCATAGGAAGTATTACCAGTGCAGGTTTGGGGGCTTGGCTAGTGATTCACTTATGAGCAACTGTAAGAAACGGTGTGGCCTTCAATTCCCTTCTCAACATCTGCCATCAGGAAGTACACGATAGCGTCTCTTCTGGCTGAATCGCACGCTCTTGGATTGTTGCACATGCGATCTAGCCGGGTATCCGCACAGCCATAGCCTTCAGTGCAATGGCGAATCGTGATGAGGTGGCGCGTGCGTCATTGCTCACGGGTGGTTTCATTCCTGCATTCTGAATCAGGCTGTCAGCATTCACTGTCGTGCAAGTCAGTCCCAGGAGCAGTGCGAACCCTGCGATCAAGTTTTTCATTGGTTACTCCATGTATTGTGTTGAGTGGGTCGAGGCGTCTTCTGAGCCTAACTTCCCTTGGCGGCTCCGTAGACCAGCGTAGTAAGCCCGCTTATGAATGCCTTCAGAGGGTTATCTCGGCAGAACTTTTCTACCACTAGCATTGCGTCGTTCAGGTTGGCAGTGCCCAGCACATTACCTCCATTGGGTAGTGCCACGTTCTGCCCTGTGATGTAGCCAGCGGTGTAGTCGAAGTAGCGGGTGTACTCCGGTGTATTCAGCGAGCGTATGAAAGCCCCGCAAGTGTTCGTAGTTCCCAGCCCGTACACGACAACAGGAGGGCCAAATGTCTCAGGTGGGTCCGCTGCTTGAGAGGCGACCGAGAATGAAAACATTGCGCTTATCAGAATGGGCCGCACCATCAGTTTCTCTCCTTGGGGTATCCGTGGGCTGTCGCCCTCGCCAAAGAGTAGGCAATGTCGAAAGATTGTTTTTACACAAATCCCAAATTGCCCAAATTTTTGATGAGCACTTTCAGGAAGAGGGGGGCGTTCTGAGAAATATAATCTGGAAGCCGTCACGGCGAGCTAGGTGTTAAGCAAGAAGCGACGGGCTCAAATAAAAAGCTGCGGAATCTTGAAATAAACCTAGGTCGCTGGAAGCTCCTACAGCCTCAGAACGAGTCGTTGAAAGCGAGCATCAGACGACGTATTGCCGTTGGTGTGAACTAACTGCCACGAGAGGTACGCAAGCCTTTGGTGTTAAGGCAATAGGCTACTGACTGGAGCGTATTCACTTTGTTGTAGACACAGGCGAGCAGGTGGGGTTGTAAGGCTGCCTAATGGGGGTTGACGCTCTTCAAGCGCGGTCATTGGCGACTGTGATGCCTGCGACAGCACGACCCTTGGTGAGCGCATCAGCACGGTTTTGCACTGTACTGCAATCGCATCTCTGACGACTCGAGCCAGTCAAGACGTGTTCTAGGTGACGACAGGACACGCCGAAGGAGTAGGATCGGGTGACGCACAAGGAGGTTCACCATCATGAAGATGTTATTTGCAACAGCGCTAATGGCATCCGTGCTGGGCAGCGCACCAGTCACCTCTGCTACGTTCGACGGCAATACATGCCTTGGCGACTGCTCGGGTCATCAGGCCGGGTATGACTGGGCTGAGCAAAACGATGTTGACGACGAATCGTCATGCAGCACGCCATCACCCTCATTCAACCAAGGGTGTGAGTCCTACGTCGAAGAGAACGCTGCCTCTGTGTCTGATGATGAGGATGATGAGGACGAATAACCAAGATCGCTTTCCACAGAAGCTAAGAACTACCGCAGAGGAGGCGACATGACAAAGCGTCTGGTGCAGAAGACTGCCAAGAAAAACATTCACATTCACAACGACATTTCCAACACAGCTAACCACCTCAAGAAACGAATCGAGGAAATGGAAAGGGCCGGGAATCGCGAAGGTATAGCGTTAGACATCACTGCTTGTCTCGTGATGCTGGCATTCACATTTGAATCGCGGCTCAACTTCATTGGTGAGAAAAAGGTGGATGGTTGGATTGAAAGAGATCGCTTCCCCGAGAAGTTGAAAAATATACAAAAGGCACTGAATCTTGCGCCCAACTACTCGGTACGCCCGTACTCTTCCGTCAAGCAATTGCAGGACTTCCGCAACATCATTGCACACGGTAAGCCAAGCAAGGTTGAGGTAAATGAAGCGGTAGATTTCCAGCCGGGCGCCGACTACGACGACTTTGATCTTAAAGGCGCGTGGGAAGCTTTTCTTACCACTGACTTCATGCGGCAATGTTCCGACGACATCGATAAAATTTGGAATGAATGGCTTGCGACGGCAGAAATCGACCTGCATGAAACGCTTACTCATGGCGAATACAGCATTACTCTGATGGAAAAAGCCCCTGTTTCGGGGGGGGACTGATCGTTTGGGGAAGAAACTATTCTCGCAACCCCGCCAAAAACCAAGTTGGCAATCGGTGTTCAACCGCGTGCTGATGATGCTGGGAAACTCTATAGGGATAGCTACACCGCTCGACCAAATGAGCACGCGCGTTGCAAGCATGTTAAGTGCGAAAAATTCCGATCCTGATCGCGCCTCTGTTGTGTTTGGTGTTAGCGTTAGTGAAAATCAAATTTCATCACATAAACAGAGGTGAGGGATGCCTGAAAAAATTGCTTTTCACATGCCAGGAAATTTGACATTCCTCACCACCGATTCCATTCCTGAGCATATGATTGCAGACTGGCAAAAAGAAGTTCTCAAGGAGGGTAGGCATTCGGAAATAATAGCTACAACAAATGAGTTTCTCGAAAAAATAAAAAGCTATGAGCTGCACGATGCGCTAGGTCTTACTGCGCTCTATACCTTTATAAAGGCTGTCATAAAGGACGGGCATAAGTCCAGCTATCCTGAACATGCTGATCTTGAGGTCTTGCAGGCACTACTGCTTGGCTATGAAGGAGTTCTTTCTAAGAAACCGCTTCCTCGTAATGAAATAAGCGAGTTTTGGTTGGAGTTAATGAAGCAGAACTATGCTGCGTCGCACAATAATAAGAGAAAAGATCAATCCCCTATTGAGGTGCTTGCAGATAGCCATATTGCGTATTATCGAAACCCATACGGTGACGATTTTTTTGACAGGATGCTTGTTGAAATCACTTCCGAGTATGATAGTCGCTATTTGAGAACTGGGCATTTTGCGACTGCTGGCAAACTACTTGTTTTCATTAGAAAAACTATATGGGAAAGATTTCAATCCTTCTACGGTCTTTGGATTGAGATGTTTGGCTATAGTCGAAAGCGACTAATAAGTGAGATTTCACGATATACCCAGCTAATCGAATGCGAAGAGCCGATAAGTGATTGGAAGTCGGTCAGTAATACTTCGCTTAGAAACCACCTTAGAAATCTTGTTGAGGATCATGCAGTAAAGAATATGTTTAAGCTTGATCATGATTGGATTAAGAATTCAAATTTCGATTGCGATTTATCAATAGCTATCTTGGACAAGCTGAGCCTGTCTAGGCTAGAAGGACTTGAGGGGTTTAACGGGTTATGTAGGTTCAACCCTATAGCTGATCGTCCCTTTATCAAGTCTGACGACGGTTATTCAATCTACTGCCTTTTGACCTTGATGAGTCTTCCATTTTCTTCATTGTTGACGATTCTGGACAACAATCCAGATGCGAAAACTAAAATGGAAAAAATCCGAGGTTTTTTCGCCGAGCGAGAAACGGCACGAATTCTTAATGAGGCTTTTCCCTCAGCCAAACACGTATCCTCCGGGTATTGGTTTAGAAACAAAGAAGAACGAATTGAGTCCGATCTTGTAGTTTTGGTCTCACGACATTTGTTGATATTTGAAGCAAAAGGTGCACTTATAACTGATCGTATGAGGTCGGGCGCGGCTGGTGCCGCACAGCAGTTTCTTAAAAAAACATGGGGGAAGTCGACTCAGCAGGGCGCTGCTTTATCCGATCATCTTAAATACGCTAAGCAGTCCGTGAATATTGTGGATGGCAAAGGGGTCGTGCAATTAGTTCTTGATCCAAATGAAATACGTACGGTTTCACGGTTTAGCGTTTCACTGGAGCAAGTTGGTCCGCTAATGAACTCGCCAAGAATGTTACGTGATCTAAACATCATTGATGAGGATATGCAGCCAGCACCATGCATTATACTTTCCGAGCTGGCGAATCTTCTTGAAGTGCTGAGGGATGAATTGCATCGGTTGCACTATTTGACTCGCCGCTTCGCAGTTTGCAATAGAAATCAAATTTTCGGGGACGAAATGGATGTGTTTTCCATTTACCTACGAACAGGCTTTGCCGGGCTACTTGCATCCGAAGATTTTATGATGATTCTCGGTGAGTCCTACCAGCTATCTGAATATAAGCGGCAAGATGGTAAGTTGAAAATCCCCAAGGATAGCGCGTTGCGAAATTCATCATATTTCGAGTCGCTTCTGTCTTTGATGCGAACAAGAAAGTCCTCGGCTTTATTAGAGGTAGGGCTCTTGATATTGGATATGCCGTACGAAGAGCAGTTGACTTTTGAACGTGAGATAAAACGACGCTTCATAGGTAAGCCTAACGAGTGCGATACGCCTGTCGTATTCTCGACAATACGTGGGTTGCTAGGTGACTTTACAATATGCGGTATTTATATGGATCGGGATATTGCCTATCCACTCCGGCAACAAATGGCCTTAAACACGCTTGCTTCCATTGGCGGGGAGTGTAAGGCCGTTGAAGGTTTCGCGTTTGCCAAGTTGAATAAGAGCTCGGCCCCTTACGATGCGTTGTACTACGCTGGAAATTTATTTTCCGGAGATGTTAGGTAGATTTACCCGGCTTCGTGAACAGGTGTTTTATCAATATTTTAGGTCAGATTAATGGAGCTAAAGGTACACCTTAGATAAGTTAATTAGAAATCATTATGTTGGATAACGACGTCACTTCCCCAGAATCTGAGTTGGCAATCGGTGTTCAACCGCGTGGTGATGTCGTGCGTACCATAGAGCCACAAGCCTCAGCTCCAGCAGCGATTCCAGGTGCTCGTGTTAAACGAGATGTCCACGAGGTTAGGTGGATAATCAGGTCAGAGCATCAACGATTTATCCACATGCGTGATTCTGGCAATATTTAGGGTGGGTACGTTGGCTAATGAGCGACCGGTATGTTCGCTAGTAATCCCCTCAGAAAACACATCACAAACATACTTTTGCAGCTTGCTTTCCAAACTTTCCCACCAAGCGGGATGCATATATATATTTTCGATCAAGCTGATCATAAAAATCGCGAGGTGGTCTGATGTAAGGTTTTTTTCTGCAAATTGTTTTATAAGTTTATGTGCGGTAGTGGCGTGCTCTTGTAGCCACGAAATAACTATATAGCCTTTCTCTGTATTCGAAAAAGAATTGATGACTATATAGTCTGGAATATCCTTAACATTTTGAGAGAAGCGCTGTATCGACTTTCCATCAAAGCCAAATTTTGGAGCTACAATAGCGCTTCCCATTATGGCTGGTGGTCGTTCCAGTTCGAATACCACATGTTTTAGTTGAGAGGCTTTCTCTTCTGTAAACATCATGTCTAGCTTGCCTTTTATATACGCAAGGTCGTTTTTTGTCAGGTCATTTCCGTTGTAGGCGCTTCCCGCAAACTGCTGGAAGTCTATTTGCTGATTTAGTGGGAGCCCTTTATCAAAGCCTTTAACATCATGGAAAACCTTCGAGGCGGCACTTTTAACATATACCTCACTCGAAACTGCACGATAAGCCACAAGAAAACAGTGTTCAGAGTTAATGCCAAAAGCACTGTCTTCAATGGGGGAAAACAATGTTTTGTCGTGGTGAGAGCAAAAGCCAGTAAAGGTCGAAGCTTTATTGATTCCTATTTTTGTAGGACTAAGCTTTCCTGCTTTTATGTTTTTCTGCGCGTTAGAATAAAATGATAAAACATGACCATCAACTGATATCTCTTTGAGTGAGGAGCTTTTGGATACTGTATGTGCGTTTATTATTTTGTTGGTGCATTCTGAACGTAAAGTTGGCGGCACGCTGCACGTTTTCGACACGTTGAACTTTTTCAAGGTTTTGTAAGCGTCAGCAAGACTAGCGGCGGGCTGCTTCTCACGATCAAGATGGCATTTCTTAAACTTAAGTTTTGATCCGCACCAGCATGGATCGTTGCGTCCTAAATTCATTTTTACGCAGACTCCTTTCTATTGAGAAATACCAAACCCTTGTATTTCGGAATCTGATTCTCAGTCTAATGGGTATTGTGCTGCTGTGAATTTATTGCTCTCACTTCAACAGGTCTATTTTCTTCTGCTCTTCAAGCTTCTTACGTTGAAGCCAAAGACCCAAATACGAAGTGCTGTTACCGGTATGAGTAAATATATAAATCAATGAGCTGACACTTGCACCAGCAAAAGCAATGATGATTCCCCACTCATCATTCCTCGGCATTCCTTTATCAACCATCAGATAGCCAAGGGTTAGCAATGAAGCAATGTTGAATAATATTGAGATAGTTTTCATTCTTCACTCGTTGATGGAGTCGTGATACCCAACGATACTGGGCGTGAGCGTTCGACACGGCGGATGATAGCTGACTACCTCAAGCAATGCACCACGGATAAATCTGCTCCCTGAAAGGAGCTTGCTCACACCAAAGGTCTGTCATCCTGCACAACGGTTAAACTGAAGGTGTGAGCAAGCGAGAGAATTTTACAACACTCTTACTTTTACCCAAAACTCTAATCCTCCCTATTTTGGAATCTCGACTTCAAGTTGAAATCAGAAGTCCACGCTGATGAAATCCGGTAGTGAATGTTTGGATATCGGTCTGACGTTTCCAACCGGCATGACAATGTGGGCCGCTGAGTGCCCAATCTTTATCAGAATCCGTAGGATGATGGTCTTTATGCGGTCTGAGGCTGCGCAGGATCGCGTACAGGCTGTTTTAATGCGATGTGATTACACGGCGCACTGCCTTGCCGTTTATCGTTGCTCTGTGAGCACTACAGAAAAAGTAAGGTTGAATCGCTCCATCACACGTTTAACTGCCATTGGTGAGAACTTATTACCAAGTGCTATTCCTTCATGGCACGTTGAACAGACGACAGTGATACACCAAGGGATTCAGCAGTGACTCTGTAGCTCTTACCACTAGCAATGCAAGCACGGATATCATCATTGGATACCGCCTTGGTGCGTCCCTTGTAAACCCCTTTGGCCTTTGCTTTAGCGATGCCTTCACGTTGACGCTCTTTTATCATGGAGCGTTCAAACTCAGCTACAGCACCCATCACCTGTAACATTAGGTTCTGACTGGCATTCGTTTCACCAGTGAACTCAAGAGACTCCTTGTGAAACTTGACTGACACACCTTTGGCATTGATGTCTTTGACAAGGCTCAGGAGGTCTGGGAGGCTGCGAGCGAGACGGTCAATAGAGTGCACGTGGATAACGTCACCTTCACGCACAAACTCAATCATCTGTTGTAGCTGGGGACGGTCTGTTGTTGCACCACTCACTTTGTCTGTGAATGTCTTGGCGAAGGTCAGGCCATCAAGTTGACGGTCGGTATTCTGGTCAGCAGATGAAACTCGAATGTACGCAACGTCAACCATTTGGTGTACCTCTGTAGTCATAGGGTCTAGAGGTTTTCATTGTGTGCCTGTATCAAACTGAAAACAACCCTATGAATACGCGTTTTTTGTATTCACCGACTAGTGGTCATGGACTAAACCCAATTGAACACGACAATCATGCTTGCCGTATTCGATTGATGCCGTCGCTGATTGCTTGGGCGTTGGTGTCCAACACCTGAAGCGAGCCCAACACGTTTTCAGCCACGTATGCGCCTCCTTGGCGTGTTGCCCAGCTTGCAAGCTCTTCTAGCGCAGCAGCGATCCCATGTTGGTTGTGCAGCAACAGGGTCAGTACATCAGCTGTGGTGATGTTGTTGTCTGGCATGGCTTTCGTCCTTGATAGGTGATGTAGAGATCGTAGTTCAGCACATGGGTACGGCGTATAGTGGCATCTGAGGTGAAATTGATATACCAGTCATGGTTGATGGCAACACCGTGTAGCGGAGGTCACAGCATGTCTGTGATGAGCTTCATTCAGCATCTGATAACCAAGCCAGTTGGTATGGTGCGTTCGCTCTAGGTCAACCGTGTGAAAGCCGCTACCACTGTCTGGTTTGGATGCCATCATGGATAAGGTTTCCGCCAAAAGTCTATACCACGTTCATCACCGACTTCGACGTGGTTTTGTCTTAGATTCAATCAGATTGCTTTCATCTGTGAGGGAATCTAGGGAGAAAGTGAAACGTGCTTAACCGAGAATGGTTGAAGGCCAGGTATAATCAGGGTTGTGGGACATTACCGCATACACATCAGACTGTTCTGACTCTCTGTCACACCTGATTTTGGCTCTGATAATAATCCTGTTTCCCTGATGATTGTTCAAACTTGTTTCTGTGTGTTTTCACACAGCAGATTGCTGACATGTTCTGATTGTCAATCAGAAATAACTTCTAGAGTTTATCAACTCTAATACATAGACATGATAGCAAGCTGAACGGAGTGAAGTGCTCTTAGAGAGGAAAGGGTGATAAACCCCTCTCGCTTTTGAACTTTCTTCTGTGAATACAGAATATGCACTTCCTGTCGTATGCGACAGAATGTTCGCTCTAAAGAGAAAATGCTTTTTGGTTTGAGAGGTCTAGCCTCTCCTCTTTCTTGATTTTACTAATACACATTAGCGTGTGTCCCACACAGAAGATTATACTATTCTCATTAACCTATTCAAAGCTTACGCTTTAACGGCCCAGTCGTTCGCTTTCGCTTTCTCTCTCTTTCCGTCGTTAATTAAAAAATGATCAATCGTGACCAAGCCTGGCTTACTGGTCACGTACGCAGGGTGTTCACCCTAAAAAAAAGCATCGTTCGCTTTGCTCTCTTTCTTTCCGACGTTAATCCGCTCGTCGGAAATCGCGTAAGGCTTTTCCATAGCTGTAGTAGTCGCCCTGTCGATAAAGCTCAAGTATCTCATCGGGTACTTGTTTGAGAGGGCGATATGTCTCAAGTCTCGTGATGTAATAAGACTGACTAACCTCAACCTCGGCATCAGCACTGAGACGCTCGAGAGTTTTGGGCTGGCTACGCTCGAGGTATTTGATTATTCCGTGCGCTACGAAGCGGGCAGCCTTAATAATTCTTTCAGATTGACGTTTTTCATATCCGAGTTTTTGTAGCGGTTCTGTTTCAAAAGTGGGCAGCCAGAGAGCAGCACGCACGTCCTTCATCGAAACATTAGAAACATTCCGAGATTGTCCTACTGCGGTGAGGGTGCTACCAAACAGAATATCATCAAGCCACTCTGGTCTTTTTTTCTCTGCCAACAGAGAAGGGAGAATCACAGACACTGGATTAACTGTCACGATACGTGGACGACCGCGCTTTCGCTTGAGTGTTTGATCGTGGCTTATGCAGGAGTCGTTCGCTGCTACTAAGGGCGTATTGAGCGCGTTCGCCAATGAATGGGCTGTAGCTTGTTGTTGCATAGGTTTTCTCCTTGATAATGTTTTATTTAATAGGCAATTCCTCACGGTAGCTGCCAGTGGGTTTGGGCGAAGTTAAGATATTCAAGCCGGTCTAAGTTTTCGTCTCCAGCGAATGAAAACATTCTCTAAAAATGGCGTCAAGCATCTTTATCTTTTCTAAATAAAAAAGTTTTCTAAAGAAAACGAGTTCTGTAAATGAAGTCGGCTATACTCGCATGAGGAACTGACGGCAAGCAAAAGCCCTGCACAGCCCTATTGAGCTGTCTGGGCAATGGTGGGTAGGGTTGCATTGGGAAACTACCTGTATCGCGTTATACGAGGTTCTGTCTGGTGTCGCGGTCGGCGTCTGTCACTGGATCATTCGGTTACTCAGGAATGACCAACGGAGTAAATGTATTTAGCACTTCTTTGTCTATCTCTGACATTCGTCTGCTGCGAGCGTCATCAACCTTCTTTTGTTCTTTCGCTTGCGCTGCTTGAATAAGTTGTTGACGTAGCAAGTCTTGATATCGAACTTGTTCACCTTGCAAGAATTCAACATACTCAGCTTTCACTCGCACTCGGATGTCATCAATATCTTTCTGCTGTTTGTTATCTGGCTTGATCATCCAGCACGAATGATTGAGTGCTTCGTGCGTGACACCTTGGTTGCGAGCGACTCTATAGTCCTCTGCAACTTTCGAAGCTACCAACTCAAGAAAGTCATGAGGCAGTGGTGATCGTATAAATTCCATACACTGAGTAGTACCCCGATAAACATTTACCCAGCTATCAACACGAGCTTCGAATTCAGCATTATCCCATTTAGGCGGGACCCCCTTCACAATGATTTTTGCATCAGTCATTTTTCACTTCTTCCTTTTCCGTTTAATAAAATCTAGCATATTCTTAATGGTGGTTATTCTGTATTGCTCGTCACGATCTAGTTGAGTGATTGTGATGGCTGCACCATCATCAATATTCTGTGCAATCTGAGTGATATGTTGTCGTGCCTTTTCCTTTGCATGTCGCTCAAAAGCTCTCGCAATACCACGACTGAAGTAATCCGAATTAGCACTCATAGCAATTCATTCTTGTTATTCATTTTCTTCCGATCAGTGTCTCTTAGGTTGTTTGCAATCGTCGTTAGCATTACTTGGAGTGTGTGTTGCTTATTTGTGTAGCCCGTACGATCCATGATGAACTCAAGCTGTGCGACCGCCCTGTCGTTCAATTGCACTCTCATTGCTTACATCCCGCAATTGCTTGAGCTTGTAGATGATCACTTACCGACACGCCACCAGCTTCAGCATTACCTTTAATAACTTCATAGTCGGTGACGCTAAATATCAACTTAACTGAAATCATTGCTGATTGCTTTGCATACCAAATCCGCCAGCGGCAAGTATTTGAACATGTTCGGGCATGACTCCTTTTATTGGCTAGCGCTGTTCCGCAACTGGAACATTGTTTTGTTTTGGACATAATAGACCCTCCGTTGGATTGGTGGTAATAAAGGCTTGGTGTTTGTTAAGCAGTCTGTTTTCGAGACATTAAAAAAGGTCTAACCGTTAAGTAAGACCTTTTGAAATTAGGGGGGCTAAGGACATGGCTAAGTTTGGAAAATGGTGCTCAGATAGGCGGTGTTGCCTCTCTCCTTATATGTACCATTCTACACTAGCAAGCGCACTTTGTCAATATGTTGAGCAACTTTGTCAAGCGCTTTCTTCAACTATCTTTCAGTATAAAAGTTGCTTTCAGTATAAAAGTTGAGTTGATGTCGCTTGGCAGCGAAAGGTGTCCCAATGCTTCGACCATAGCTTTTATCGGGATACGGCTGCCGTAAACACCGATGGTGACGGCAGAGTCTTCGTGACCAGCGATACGCTTGATCAGGGAATCTTGTACTCCAGCATCCCGTAGGTCATCGATCATTGTGTGACAGAAACTGTGAATGGGTTTCGTTGGGTTCGTGGCTTAGCATGCCGCATTGGAGCTGACGAATCATTTGGAAGGGGAGAGGCAGCCAACTCCTATCTCATCATGGCTGCCCGCCCTGTTTGATCAGTCGATCAGGTGCAGCACGTCCCTAACATTGAGGTGGGAGTATCGCGCCACGGATCGTGTATCTCTATGCCCTGACACAATCATGATCTGAGCATTGTTGAAGCCTTTCTTTGCAACGTTGGTGATTCTGGTGTGCCTGAGTTGATGTAGCCTGACACTGCTGTCTAAGCCAGCCTTCACACGTGCCAAGCGCACGGCTTGAGTAACGGCGTGCGGTGTAACTGTAAACACTTGACCGTTTGGGTGGCGTGCCACAATGGCACAAAGTTGGGCGAGTTCAAGAATCTCTACCGCACGGTGGGTGAGGGGAACTGACCGTGTACCGTTCTTCCCGTCGATAACATCAGCGATACGGTCCTTGAGGTGGAGGCAGTCTTTTGTCAGCTTCAGAATTTCGGATCGTCTCATGGCAGTCTCATAAGCCAGTTCAACGATGAGCTTCATGGTGGGTGAGAGCTTCGCCAATAGTCGCTCAAGCTCACTCGCTCGGATCACCTTGTCAGAAGATCGGTCTGGCTTCGGTAGGGCGATATCACTCACAGGGTTGTGAATGTCGATCAGCAATCCGCGTTTAGCGAACCTGTAGAAACGTGACATGAATGCAAGCTGCGTCCTGCACGTCGATGGCTTCACTTTTTTCAGTCGCATGATCTTGAAGTCGTTGATCATCTGAGGCGTGATTTCGTGAATGGGCTGCGTGAAGTGTCTGCCCAGATGCTCCACGATTTTCAGTGCGTGGTCGTAGCTGCCTTTGCCCTTGAGCATGGTTTCGCAGTAGGTCATGCCCAGCGTATATATAGTGTGATGCTTGCGATCCACCGTCACGGCTTCGATCTGTCTCGCCCATAGTTCTGCTTCGGCCTTCGTGCTGAAGGTCTTTGACTGGGGGGATTTACTTTTAACCCGTACCTGAGCGTTCCAGTTGCCGGATGGGAGTAAGCGAAAATTAGCCATTTTTGACGCCTCATGATGTGAATGGGCGTTCTGAGAAATCCAAGAGCAGCAGGGCTCGGAGCTCGCTCCTAGCAGACCTTGACATGGTGGGGGTCGTTGGTTCGAGTCCAATCGCGCCTACCAAACAAAATCCGCTCTGCTGGGCGGTCTGGAAGGGCTCACCGAAAGGTGGGCCCTTTTTTGTTGTCTGCGATTTGCAAAACTTTTGCAAAACCCTCCGTAGAGTGCCAGTTCGACTCCGCGCTTAATCGATCTCCGGGCATTCCAAATTCCATGAGTAGACCTTCATGGTTTTTATATCTTCGCCCACGGTTCCTGCTCCAAGGCAGGTTCTCTGTTCGGTGTAGTTGAGCTGATGTGTTGAATTCCCATGGTGCAGGATTCAATTTCTACGAAGCCTTTTCTCTTTACGATGTTTTCTACGCCAAACTTCCCTGAGCAGGTCGGGTGGCGGAAGATTGAGGAATCGCCGTTCGTCGCCAGCGTCCTTTGAAAAAGTGTGGATATTGAATAGGTTACGATTGTTACTAACCAGCCAGTTATCAAAAAAATGTTGTTACTGTTCGTGGAATTAAGTAACATTCGCCCCGCGTTCACCACCACGGTTTATGCATTTTTAAATCCCAAGCTTCCATCAGCTGCTTGGGATTTTTTTTGCCTGCGATTTGGCATCTGCTGTTTCAAATTCTCCTCGCAATGCCTCATCGCGCCCGACGATTCCGTCGCAAGCAAATCCCTGCTTTTTCGACTACTACTGACTGGCCGATTTTCAACTCTTTCTGGTGGAGGTGTGTCGATGCTGGTTCACTGGTTTCTCGCAGCTGTTCATCTGCTGGCTTTTGCTTTGGGCTTTTGGGCGGTTCTGACTCGCGGGGCGGCATTTAGTCGCCTGGCTGCCGGTTCAGGCGAGGCCAAGCGCGTTTTACTGGCCGATAACCTGTGGGGCATTTCTGCGTTGATTCTGCTGGTGACAGGCGGGATGCGGGCTTTTGGCGGCTTTGAAAAAGGCACTGACTATTATCTTCACCAGTCACTGTTTCATCTGAAGATGACCCTGTTTGTGCTGATTTTGATTGTAGAGCTCGCCCCGATGATCACGTTGATCAAGTGGCGGATCGCATCTGCGCGCGGCGCGGTACTCGATACCGGGCGCGCGAGGCTGTACGCCCGAATCAGTCATGTCGAGGCATTGTTGCTGGTGCTGATGGTGGTTGCGGCGACGGGGATGGCGCGTGGCGTGACATTCGGTTAGAGGGCAAATTCTCTGCGGTCTATCGGAAACGTCCGACAGCCAGCCAGGGGGAGGGCAGGTAGTATCGTGCGGCAAGGGAATAGAGGGGGGAAGTAGAATCGGCTTATCGTGTCAGGCGCCGTACCCAGCAGAGTGGGGAGCGGATGGCAAAACGGCGCATGAAGCTCTAGCCAGTCATTCCACAAGGTAAACGGACTGGCTACTGACTGCGAGGCGGCTCAGGGAGTTTGTGGTTTGTCCGGGGCGGTCAGGCCAGCCTGAATGCGCTGGTAAATCTCTTCTCTGTGCACGGCAACGTTTTTCGGAGCGTTGATACCAATGCGGACCTGTTGGCCGCTTACGCCCAGAATGGTGATAGTGATGTCATCACCGATGTTTATGCTTTCACCGACTTTGCGGGTGAGTATCAGCATGGTCTTCTCCTTGATTGCTTTGTAGGGCACCTGATTCAGACAGTGCAGAGGTCGGTGGTACGTATAGATTAGTGCGAAGTCTCACGGTTTGGGTGCCTCTTTCTGACGCGCAGATGCGGCATTAATTCCCAGGGCGTAACTATACAGAGGCTGCAGGCATCAATCTCGTTGTTTTGTGCCCATTTTGCGGGGCTCGCGAAGTATTTATGAATGATAAGATCGCGGCTTTGAGAATTTCGAGGAAAGCGTTGTGCGCAAATTGGTTTGGGTAGTCGCGGCACTGGTATTGGCAGGGTGTGGTGAAGGCAAGAATGCAGACGCACCAAAACCACAGTCGGCAGCAGTGACGGCGCCGGCGGCGGCCGCTGCACCACAATGGGATCTCGAAGTGCGCGGTGAAACGCCACAGGCTATCAGCGACCTGAGTGGCTGGTTGATCGAGCACGCCTTCGTACCTACGGTGATCAAGGACAGCAGTGGCAAAGCGCGAATTCTGATTGGTCCTTTCAACTCGCAAGCCGACGCTGAGGCCCGAAAAGTACAAGTGGATGCTGCTCTGGTGAAAGCCAAGAAGCAGAATATTGAATCGGTAGTGATCGAGCACCCGATCACGCCGTAAACGCTGCGTTTCAGCGGAGCGACCTAAAGGACCTTGGATGTGGCTCGTCTTATACGAGTCAGTCACGATTTTCCGAAGGAGCTCCGCATGGCCTCCGCCAATCCTTACAAGCTGTTCGACGTCATCCTGCATCGCAAAACCTTACTCAGCCCGCACATGATGCGGATCACGCTGGCCAGTCCTGCTGTTAAAGAAATGGCCACTTGGGCGCCTGATCAAAGGGTGAAGCTGTTTTTTCCTGCGGCTGATGGTTCGCCTGCCAGGCTTGCTCAGGGAGAGGGTTGGTACGCCCGGTTCAAGGCAATGATTGCCGATCGACGTCCGGCCATGCGCACTTACACCATTCGCCATTTGCGTGCAGAACAAGGCGAAGTGGATATTGATTTCGTCCTGCATGGCGAAACCGGACCTGCTTCGCGTTGGGCGCTTCGGGCGCAGCCCGGTGATTCGATGCAGGTTCTCGCTCCGGATCGCCGGTTTTCAGCACGGGACGCCGGAGGATTCGAATGGAAGCCGCCGCAGACCCTCAAGCAGGTTTTGCTGGTCGCCGACAGCACCGCGCTACCTGCGGCCATGGGCATTCTCGATGAGTTGGCCGCTATGGCCGAGCCACCTCTGACTCAAGTGTTTTTCGAAGTCGACAGTGTCGAGGATATGCTGGCAGTTCCCGATTGGGCCGGGCTGACGGTGCAGTGGCTGATCCGGGACCAGGCCAGCGCCGGTACGTTGATGGCGGCGGCGGTACAGAAAGTCGTTCCAGCCATTCATGCCTCATCCATCGGCAAGGCTGTCGAGTTGGCCGAGGTCGATATCGATAAAGAGATTCTTTGGGAAATAGCCGAGACAGCCAGTGAGGGTTTCTATGGCTGGATCGCTGGAGAAAGCGCTGCAGTGATGAGCCTGCGCAGATACCTGATCAAAGAGTGCGGGATCCCGAGGGAGTCGCTCAACCTGATGGGTTACTGGCGCTACAACAAGGCGGGCAGCTAGCCACAAAAAAGGCCTCGGACATGACGTTCGAGGCCTTTTCGTTTAAGTGGTCGATCAACCGCAGGCTTTCATATTCACCGGACCGACAAATTCATTGCCGCGCCCCATCACGCACGCCACGCTCTGATTGCGCTGGCGCTCCCAGTCTTGCACCGGGTAAGTCTTGTCCCATGCCTCATACAATTGCCGATCCTGCTTCGACAGGCGCAAGCCGTACTGCTTGCTCATGTAGAAGTATGTGCGGGCAATCATGCCGCGAATCGACGGGCGAGGCATGACCTTCTTCGCCTTGAAGTCGACCTGGGTCAGGCACGAACCGTATTGCCCGGATTGCACTGGCAGCCAGCCGTAGCTGAAATTGCTGCGATCGCCATTGACCTCGCCAATGCTCGGCACCAGGTTATGCAGATCGGCTTCAGCCTTTTGATAGCTTGGGTCGTATCGGGTGCAGTTCTTGCGGCCGCCTTCCTGCCAACACTGACGCTGATGGCCGAACTGCCAGGCCGGCACGATGTGTTCCCATTCAATACGTGACGCACGTTTGGCATTCTTGCGCGGTACGTAACCGCAAGCCTTCAGGTCAACCTTGTTGCCGGTGTACTTGCACCCGCAATAAAACTCTGTGGACTGCGGTGCATAAAGCTTCCAGGCAACCTTCTTGGCTTCGGTAAATGTGCGGGGGGCGCCAGCCTGGGCACCCATGGCGATGAACAGCAACAGCAGAGCAAAACAGCGGACACTCATTGAATCAATCTTCCTTCGGCACAACCCAAAAAATCTGCACGCCACCGTCGTCGCGATAGGCAAGGGTAACGTTGTCGTTCTCGTCGATTTCCTCGAGCAGGCGCTCCCACTCGTCCATCGGCTCGTCCGGCAGACGGAAGATCAGTGCCGCTTTGGCTTTCTGTGCGGTGGGGGAATTGATGATTTTCTGAACGCGCATGCCCATGCGTTCGTAAGCGTCAGGAGCATCAGGGGAGGTGGCCACGAGGTTATCCTTATTAAGCTGTACGTGCATACAGTATTTAACTGTAAGCATTTTCGCAACTGCTTAAAATTCAAGAAAATCCTCTGACAGCGCTTTTCCGATTTTGGTGTAGGTCGTGTCGAATTTTTTGTGGGAAAAGTGCGAGAGCGTTGTGAGCGATGCACCACCCGCCCGACAGGCGAATGGCGCAGGGTGCCCAATCAAGAATTGATTGGGCGAAGGCCCATCAATATTCCCAGAACATCCGTTGCAGCTCTTTGCTGTCGTTGGTTTTGGTCAGGGCGACCATTGCCAGGATGCGGGCTTTTTGCGGGTTCAGGTCGTGAGCCACAACCCAGTCGTACTTATCATCTGGCTGTTCGGCGTTACGCAGGACGAAGCCGCCAGCGTTGACGTGGGAGGAACGAATGATTTGCACGCCATCCTTGCGCAGTGCTTGCAGGCTCGGAACTACGCGAGAGGACACCGAGCCGTTGCCGGTACCGGCGTGGATGATTGCCTTGGCACCGGATTGTGCGAGGGCCTTGTAGGCAGTATCGCTGACGTTGCCGTAGGAATAAGCGATTTCTACGTCAGGAAGGCTCTTGATGTTTTTGATGTCGAATTCAGAATCCATGGTGTGACGCTTGGCTGGCAAGCGGAACCAGTAGGATTTGCCTTCTACCACCATGCCCAGTGGGCCCCAGGCACTTTTGAAGGCTTCGGTCTTGATGTTGATCATCTTGCTGACGTCGCGACCGGACTGGATTTCATCATTCATGGTCACCAGTACGCCTTTGCCGTGCGCTTCTTTGCTGCTGGCTACGGCCACGGCGTTGTACAGGTTGAGCATGCCGTCTGCAGACATTGCGGTGCCCGGACGCATCGAGCCAACCACGATGATCGGCTTGTCGGTTTTTTCCACGAGGTTGAGGAAGTAGGCGGTTTCTTCCAGGGTGTCGGTGCCGTGGGTGATGACGATGCCGTCGACGTCTTTGCTGTCGGCCAGTTCGGCTACACGACGACCCAATTGCAGCAGGTTTTCGTTGGTGATGCTTTCCGAGGCAATCTGCATGACTTGTTCGCCACGCACGTTCGCCAGTTTGCTCAGTTCGGGAATGCCGGCGATCAATTGTTCGACGCCAACCTTCGCCGCCTGGTAGGTGGCGCTGTTGGCGGCGCTCGCGCCAGCGCCGGCGATGGTGCCGCCGGTGGCTAGTACTACGACGTTAGCGAGCTTGGTCTGGGTTTCGACTTCTTTCGCCTGAAGGGCGGTGGGCAGGAGCAGGAGGAGGGCCAAAGCGCCCGGAACCAAAGTGTTGAAAGCAGATTTCATTATTTTTCTCTCTAGTAGTGAGACGGTGCTGATGCAGGTTCATCTAGATGCACTCCGAGCCGATCTGGATGCCCGGGGTGCGGTGAAGGGAGCAGGATCTGTACCAGCCGTACTTTGCGTCAGAGAAATGTTTAACTCGATGATTTACATCAAGATTTTATTAGTTGGCAAATCGCGGGACGAATCGTTTATCCGGGTTTCCGAACAATGGGCGCTTTCTCGTTCGGCTCTCCGAAAAGGACTACTGCTTTTGTCGAGTGATTCCAGTGGCCGGTTTCGGCTTTTGTGCTAAAGAAACCTTCGCGGGGGCCGATGGTTGTTCAAGTAAACAGAATCTAGGGAGTTCACATGTCACTGACGGTCGGTTTATCTAATCCTGCTGCAGTCACCATCGGCGGCAAAACCGCAGCGACAATCAATGCATTGAGCGAGGCGGGAGCTGAGGCTTCCACCGAGGCGCTGGGCACTGAGAAAGAATCGAACAATCAGGTCCGGACCGGTGGTGCTGCTGCGCCAGAAGACAGCAAGGCTGAAAGCGGCGACAACCTGAGCGTCACGGTCAAGATGTTGCTCAAGCGCATGCAGGAATTGCAGAAGCAACTTCAGGAGCAGCAACAACAACTGGCGGCCGCACAGGCCAAGAGCTATCCGACGCCTGAGGCCAAATCGCAGGCGGTGATGTCCATTCAGGGGCAAATCGCGCAAACCAGCGCTGCGATGGCAGAAGTGGCCGGTGCACTGGTCAAGGAAATGACGAAGAGTTCCACCAGCGGTAATCTTGTCAGCACCACGGCATAAGCAGCGGAGGGCGAGTCGGACGATTCGCCCTAAAAAAAATGACGATTTCTGATTGTTGACAAATGTCGGCGGGATTCGCATAGTTCGGTCTACGCAAACGTTTGCGCGGCTCTCCCGGCGCTATATGGCCCGCAGATAGCCAAGTAGCTTACGCCAGCGCAAGCGTTGCTCACAATAATCATAAGATCGGAGTGAACCCATGAAGCTGCCATTCGCTGGACGTCTTCTTGCTGTCGCTATGCTGGCTGCCACAGCCGCCGCACTACCTGTCTCTTCGGCATTCGCCGAATCCGCCGAAAAACCTAAAGTCGCGCTGGTCATGAAGTCTCTGGCCAACGAATTCTTTTTGACCATGGAAGATGGTGCCAAGGCCTACCAGAAAGAACACTCCGCCGATTTCGACCTGATCTCCAACGGCATCAAGGATGAAACCGACACTGCTGGCCAGACCCGCATCGTCGAGCAAATGATTCTGGCCAAGGTCAATGCACTGGTCATTGCGCCTTCCGATTCCAAGGCCATGGTGCCGGTGATCAAGAAAGCCGTCGACGCTGGCATCACCGTGATCAACATCGATAACCAACTCGATCCGGCAATCGTCAAAAGCAAAAACATCAGCGTGCCTTTCGTAGGTCCGGACAACCGCAAAGGTGCGCGTCTGGTCGGTGAGTACCTGGCCAAGCAGCTGAAGGCCGGTGACGAAGTCGGCATCATTGAAGGCGTGTCCACCACGACCAATGCCCAGCAGCGCACTGCTGGCTTCAAGGATGCGATGGATGCGGCGCAAATCAAGATCGTTTCCCTGCAGTCCGGTGACTGGGAGATTGACAAGGGTAACAAGGTTGCCGCCTCTATCCTCAGCGAATACCCAGACGTCAAAGCACTGCTGGCCGGTAACGACAGCATGGCCGTCGGTGCTGTTTCCGCCGTACGTGCCGCCGGCAAGGCTGGTCAGGTTCAGGTCGTCGGTTACGACAACATCAACGCGATCAAGCCAATGCTGAAAGACGGTCGCGTGTTGGCCACGGCTGACCAGTTCGCTGCCCGACAAGCGGTGTTCGGCATCGAAACCGCGCTGAAAATCATCAAGGGTGAGAAAGTTGACAGCGGCGCCAACGGCGTGATCGAAACACCGGTCGAGCTGGTCACCAAGTAAGTCTTCTGGCGACACAACGGCGCTCGTCCGTCCGGGCGAGCGCATGGAGAGTTTTTATGTCAGTTTCCGCCCCGAACGCTGTCCTCTCGGTCAGCGGTATCGGTAAGACCTATGCGCAGCCGGTGCTCAGCGGCATCGATCTGACGCTGATGCGCGGTGAAGTGCTGGCGCTGACCGGCGAGAATGGTGCCGGTAAAAGTACCCTGTCGAAAATCATCGGCGGACTGGTCACCCCGACCACCGGCCAGATGCAATTCCAAGGCAAGGACTACCGTCCGGGCAGTCGTACCCAGGCTGAAGATCTCGGCGTGCGTATGGTCATGCAAGAACTCAATCTGCTGCCGACCTTGTCGGTCGCGGAAAACCTGTTTCTCGACAATCTGCCAAGCAATGGCGGCTGGATCAGCCGCAAGCAACTGCGCAAAGCGGCGATCGAAGCCATGGCGCAAGTCGGTCTCGACGCCATTGATCCGGATACGCTGGTTGGCGAGTTGGGTATCGGCCATCAGCAGATGGTCGAAATCGCCCGCAACCTGATTGGCGACTGCCATGTGCTGATTCTCGACGAACCGACCGCGATGCTCACCGCGCGCGAAGTTGAAATGCTCTTTGAGCAGATCACCCGCTTGCAGGCGCGCGGCGTTTCGATCATCTACATTTCCCACCGTCTCGAAGAGCTGGCCCGAGTCGCACAGCGCATTGCCGTGCTGCGTGACGGCAATCTGGTCTGCGTCGAGCCGATGGCCAATTACAACAGCGAGCAACTGGTAACGCTGATGGTCGGTCGCGAGTTGGGTGAGCATATCGACATGGGCCCGCGCAAGATTGGTGCCCCGGCGCTGACGATCAAAGGACTGACGCGCTCCGACAAAGTTCGCGATGTCTCGTTCGAAGTCCGTGCCGGCGAGATCTTCGGGATTTCCGGATTGATCGGGGCAGGGCGCACAGAATTGCTGCGCCTGATCTTCGGTGCAGACACCGCCGACAGCGGCACCATCGCCCTCGGTTCGCCAGCCAAGGTCGTCAGCGTACGTTCGCCGGTTGATGCGGTGCGTAATGGCATCGCGTTGATTACTGAAGATCGCAAAGGTGAAGGCCTGCTGCTCAGTCAGTCGATCAGCGCCAACATCGCCCTCGGCAACATGCCGGAAATTTCCACTGGTGGGGTCGTCAACAACGGCGAAGAGATCGCTCTGGCGCAGCGTCAGATCGACGCCATGCGCATCCGCAGTTCAAGTCCGACACAACTGGTCTCAGAGTTGTCTGGCGGCAACCAGCAGAAGGTCGTGATCGGCCGCTGGCTGGAGCGTGACTGTTCGGTGCTGCTGTTCGATGAGCCGACCCGAGGCATCGACGTTGGTGCCAAGTTCGACATTTATGCCCTGCTCGGCGAACTGACGCGCCAAGGCAAAGCACTGGTGGTGGTGTCCAGTGATCTGCGTGAACTGATGCTGATCTGCGACCGGATCGGCGTGCTATCGGCAGGGCGCTTGATCGACACCTTCGAGCGCGATAGCTGGACCCAGGATGACTTGCTTGCCGCCGCGTTCGCCGGCTACCAAAAACGTGATGCGCTGCTCAATGAAGCGGCGCCTAGGGATCTCCCATGAAAACTGCTTCTCCTGCCGGCAAACGTGGTGGCAACTTCTATGGCCTGGGCACTTATCTGGGCCTGGCCGGTGCCTTGCTGGCGATGATTGCGCTGTTCTCGGTCTTGAGCAGCCACTTTCTGTCCTATAACACCTTCAGTACCTTGGCCAACCAGATTCCCGATCTGATGGTGCTAGCGGTCGGCATGACCTTCGTGTTGATCATCGGTGGCATCGACCTTTCGGTGGGTTCGGTTCTGGCGCTCGCCGCTTCGACGGTCAGCGTCGCCATTCTTGGCTGGGGCTGGGGCGTGTTGCCGTCAGCATTGCTCGGCATGGCAGTGGCGGCACTGGCCGGTACGGTCACTGGTTCGATCACAGTGGCGTGGCGCATTCCATCGTTCATCGTTTCCCTGGGTGTGCTGGAAATGGCTCGGGGACTGGCCTATCAGATGACCGGATCGCGCACCGCGTACATCGGTGACTCGTTCGCTTGGCTGTCGAATCCGATCGCGTTCGGCATCTCGCCGTCGTTCATCATTGCCCTGCTGGTGATCATCATTGCTCAAGCGGTTTTGACCCGCACCGTGTTCGGTCGCTACCTGATCGGCATCGGCACCAACGAAGAGGCGGTGCGTCTGGCGGGGATCAATCCGAAACCCTACAAGATTCTGGTTTTCAGCCTGATGGGCCTGCTGGCCGGTATCGCCGCGCTGTTTCAGATTTCCCGTCTGGAAGCCGCTGACCCGAATGCCGGTTCTGGTCTGGAGTTGCAGGTGATCGCCGCTGTGGTGATCGGCGGCACCAGCCTGATGGGCGGGCGCGGTTCGGTGATCAGCACGTTCTTCGGCGTGTTGATCATCTCCGTGCTGGCGGCGGGTCTGGCGCAGATCGGGGCGACCGAACCGACCAAACGAATCATCACTGGCGCGGTCATCGTGATAGCGGTGGTACTCGATACTTATCGCAGTCAGCGCGCCAGTCGCCGGGGCTAAGAAATGGCAACGATCAAGGACGTGGCAGCCCTCGCGGGAATTTCCTACACGACGGTGTCGCATGTGGTGAACAACACGCGGCCGGTCAGTCAGGAAGTGCGGCTGAAAGTCGAGGCAGCGATCAAGAGCCTCGACTATGTGCCAAGTGCAGTGGCGCGCTCGTTAAAGGCCAAGACCACTGCAACCATTGGCCTGCTGGTGCCGAACAGTCTCAACCCGTACTTCGCGGAGTTGGCGCGGGGCATCGAGGATTACTGCGAGCGTAACGGCTACTGCGTGATCCTCTGCAACTCCGATGACAATCCTGACAAGCAGCGCAGCTATTTGCGTGTGTTGCTGGAGAAGCGCATCGACGGTTTGATCGTCGCCTCCGCTGGCGGTGACAGCGGTCTCGCGCAGGGACTGGCCGGGGTGAAAACGCCGATGGTCATCGTCGACCGTGGTCTAGACGGTGTCGATGCCGATCTGGTGCGCATCGACCACGAATACGGTGCATACCTGGCGACCCGTCATTTGCTGGAATTGGGTCACCGCGACATTGCCACCATCGGCGGCCCGGCCAGTACCAGTGTGGCGCAGATGCGTCAGGCCGGTTATTGCCGGGCGCTGAAAGAGGCGGGCATCGACGTCCGCCAGGAGCGCATGCTGGAAAGCGACTTCACCAGTACGGGTGGATACAACGCGGCGGCGATTCTTCTTGAGAGCAATCCACCGAGCGCGATCTTTGCCGGTAACGACATGATCGGCATCGGTGTGCTGCGTGCGGCGGCGGAACGTAATGTCCGCGTGCCGAGCGAGTTGTCGGTGATCGGTTTCGACGATATCCAGATGAGCCGTTACGTATATCCGGCACTCACCACTGTGGGGCAATCGATCCTGCAGTTGGGCGAGATGGCGGCCGAAGTGCTGTTGCGAAGGATTGCTACGCCGACTCTGGGTACCGATCAGCGGATCGTGACCCCGAGTATTGTCTTGCGCGAATCGACCGCACCGTTGTCCGGCGTGTTCACCGAATACCGCTGAAACCGAATTGACGAGTAATGATGTATGCCAGCAAATGTAGTGGTAATAGGCAGCCTGAACATGGACCTGGTGACCCGGGCGCCACGGTTGCCCGTAGGTGGTGAAACGCTGATCGGTCATTCGTTTGCCACGGTTTCCGGTGGCAAGGGCGCCAATCAGGCGGTGGCCGCAGCGCGTTTGGGCGCACAGGTGGCAATGGTCGGCTGCGTTGGCAATGACGACTATGGCGTGCAATTGCGTGACGCTCTGCTGGCTGAGCAGATCGATTGTCAGGCCGTGAGCACGGTCGAGGATTCCAGCGGTGTGGCGTTGATTGTGGTCGATGACAACAGTCAGAACGCCATTGTCATTGTCGCCGGTGCTAACGGTGCCATGACACCCGCAGTGATCGATCGGTTTGATGCGGTGCTGAAAGACGCCGACGTGATCATCTGCCAGCTGGAAATTCCGGATGCCACGGTGGGGCATGCGCTCAAGCGTGCCCGCGCCCTCGGCAAAATCGTCATTCTCAATCCGGCACCGGCCAGTCGTCCGTTGCCGGCAGACTGGTTTGCCGCGATCGACTACCTGATTCCCAACGAGAGCGAAGCGAGCGCATTGAGCGGATTGCCGGTGGATTCGCTGGAAGCCGCAGAAGCTGCTGCCAGCCAGTTGATCGCCATGGGGGCGGGCAAAGTCATCATTACTCTGGGGGCTCAAGGCTCGCTGTTCGCCAATGGCAAGGGCTTCGAGCATTTCCCTGCGCCGAAAGTGAAGGCCGTCGACACTACAGCGGCAGGTGACACCTTCGTCGGTGGTTTTGCCGCTGCGCTGGCCAATGGCAAGTCCGAGGCCGAGGCTATTCGCTACGGACAGATTGCCGCTGCGCTGTCGGTAACTCGTGCCGGCGCGCAGCCGTCCATTCCAACCCAATCCGACGTACAGGCCTTTGAACCCGTATGAAAAAGACTCCTTTGCTTAACGTCGCCTTGTCGCGGCTGATCGCGTCCCTGGGCCATGGCGACATGGTGGTTATTGGTGATGCCGGGTTGCCAGTGCCGCCGGGTGTCGAGCTGATTGACTTGGCGCTGACCCACGGCGTCCCGGATTTCATCAGCACTCTGAAAGTCGTGCTCAGCGAGATGCAGGTGGAAAGCCATGCGCTGGCCAAAGAAATCTTCGACAAACAACCGACCGCGCTTAATACGCTGGATGAGTTGAATGAAGAGGGGGCCCTGGGTCGTCGCGATCTGCTCAGTCATGAGCAATTCAAGGTTCTCAGCCGACAGGCTCGGGCGATTGTTCGTACAGGTGAATGTCAGCCGTACTGCAACATCGTGCTGGTCGCTGGAGTCACCTTTTAACTTTTGATTTCACAAGCACAAGGAATGCGCCATGCAACGCTATGCTCAGAAACTGCATCAATTCATCCGGAGCCTACTGCTTTTGTCCGTGATAACTGCCACCGGCGCTCAGGCGGCGGAGAAAATCGACCTGATCATCGACACCGACCCAGGTGCTGACGATGTAGTCGCCTTGCTGTTCGCTCTGGCCTCGCCGGACGAGCTGAATATTCGCGCGCTGACCACCGTCGCCGGCAACGTGCGCCTCGACAAGACTTCGCGTAACGCCCGACTGGCGCGCGAGTGGGCAGGGCGCGAAGACGTACCGGTTTATGCCGGTGCGCCAAAGCCGCTGATGCGCACGCCGATCTACGCCGAGAACATCCATGGCAAGGAAGGCCTGTCGGGTGTCACCGTGCACGAACCGAAACAGGGTCTGGCTGAAGGCAATGCGGTCAATTACCTGATCGATACCCTGAAAAAAGCCAAGCCGCACAGCATCACGATCGCCATGCTCGGTCCGCAGACCAACCTGGCATTGGCGCTGATCCAGGAGCCTGAAATTGTTCAGGGCATCAAGGAAGTGGTGATCATGGGTGGTGCGCACTTCAACGGCGGCAACATCACCCCGGTGGCTGAATTCAACCTGTTTGCTGACCCGCAAGCGGCTGAAGTCGTGCTGAAAAGCGGCGTGAAACTGACCTACCTGCCACTGGACGTGACCCACAAGATTCTCACCAGTGATGCGCGCCTGAAACAGATCGCGGCGCTGAACAATAACGCGAGCAAGATTGTCGGCGACATCCTTAATGAGTACATCAAAGGCGACATGGAGCACTACGGTATTCCGGGTGGCCCGGTGCATGACGCTACCGTTGTGGCCTATCTGCTCAAGCCGGAACTGTTCACCGGTCGTTCGGTGAATGTCGTGGTGGATAGCCGTGAAGGGCCGACTTTCGGTCAGACCATCGTCGATTGGTACGATGGCCTGAAAGCGCCGAAGAACGCCTTCTGGGTGGAAAACGGCGACGCGCAAGGCTTCTTTGATTTGCTGACCGAGCGCCTGAAGCGCCTGAAGTAAATCATTCGCCCGCAGGTGCCAGCCTGCGGGTTTCTACACCCTCTCAGTGTGTTCAACCTGCTCGGTCGGGTAACGCTCGAAAATCTGCTTGATGAATTGCTGAGCCGCCTCCGTACCCAACTCCTTGACCAATAGATCGATACCAATCAGCGCAAGCTCCTCGGTGGTTCCCGGGCTGTAAGAGCTGTGTCCGTCTGCCCATTTGGCATTAATGGCGGCGTCGATGCTGATGGTGGTCATGGGAGCGCTCGAAAAGTCGGAAAGTCTGAGTTTCGAGTTAACCATTTTGTCGGGCGTTTGGCACTGCGACTTAGGCATGAACGGAGCGCTATGCGACACTTGGTCTTTCAAGGCTTTCCAAGGACCGTGCTGTGCAGATCGATTTGAACACCCCTGACGGATTGACGCTCGACGCTGTGCGCCAGTTGCTTGCTTCGGCCAGTGATGACGAGCACACGCAACTGCGCGTGACCAAGGGCGGTATCGCTTACATTTCTTCCGGCGTTACCGGCGGGCAGGATATCGATGGTCTGTTGTTTCGCCTGGAAACCTGGGCCAAGGGCTCGGGCTACGTGGGCAATGTCGCGGCCAGTGACGAGGTGTGGGTAATGCAGATTTTCAATGCGCTGAAGGACAACTGGCCGAATCCGCCGTATGACTACATCGACGTTTACTGAGCGCTGTTAATATTCAGTCACGATTGATTGCTGAAGTGACGCATGCCGCTCAGGCACACTCGGCGTTTTTCTGATCGTGGGGCAGGGTGATGGCCTTGGCTGTGAAACCAAAAGCCGGAATGGCGGTCGCACGATCTCAGCTTAACCATTTTGAAAACAAGGAGGCTTCATGCCTTTGAAGTTCGCGACACTGGGTGCACTTATGGCCGCTGCCATGTTGGCCGGTTGCAGCACGACCTCCAGCGAGTCGGCAAAGGAATCTGCGGCGACCGAAGCCGGTCACAGCCGCTGTGAAGCAACGGCGGCGGAGTTCGCCATTGGCAAGAAAGCTTCGCCAGAGCTGCTGGAGCAGGCGCGCAACAAGGCCGGGGCGCAAAATGCCCGCTTCCTCAAGCCGAACGATATGATCACGCTCGAGTACCGCTCTGACCGCTTGAATCTGAACACCGACAACAACCTGGTGATCACTCGCGTCAACTGTGGCTGATGAGCGAAGGCTTTTGTTGCAGGCATAAAAAACCCCGTCACATGGACGGGGTTTTTTTAGTGCGCGCAGAAATTACTCTGGGCGAACCTGTGCAGCTTGCATACCCTTTTGGCCTTTCTCAGCCACGAAAGAGACGGTCTGGCCTTCTTTCAGGCTTTTGAAACCGTCGGATTCGATAGCTTTGAAGTGTACGAACAGGTCGTCACCGCCACCTTGAGGAGTGATGAAGCCGAAGCCTTTTTCATCGTTGAACCACTTAACGGTGCCGGTTTGGCGATTAGACATGGTGTATCTCCAAGAAACATATATTTTTCAGTACTGTGCTGCTCAGGCCAACTGGGCACACCCGGGTATCATAGTCGAAATGTTCGCTTTGGTAGCCCCCCGGACGTGCTGTTTGCCAATCAGTCGTGTTTTCTTTACTGCCTTTTTCTGCTGAAAGCCCCGGTTTACAAGGCTTTGCGCGGAACGTAAAGACAATAAAAAAACCTGTAAAACCTGCATAAATCGTCTGAAAAGGCTCAAATTCAGCCCTTTTTACAGGCGCTGAGCGGACTCAGAATGCTTTTTTGATCACTTTTTCGCCGGAGTATTTGCCTTGCATTTGGCGATTTGGCCCAGTGCTTTCTGCTGCAATTCAGGAGTGGCTTTGTTGTCCATCAGCGCCTGAATGTCGCTCGCTGGATAAGACTTGATGGCGTCAGCGCCGCAAGCACAATGGGATTTGGCAGCTGCAGCACCGATTTGTTGGGTCGCCGCCTGGGTGCACTGGGCCATGTACTTCTCGCGCTCGCCCTTCGGCCAGTCGGCGTGGGCACTCAGCGGCAGCAACATAACAATAGGGGCGACGACGGCGAACAGGGTATTCAGACGCATGCGAGGATGCTCCTTGTGGGTCAATGTCTTGTTATCTGAGGGCTGAAGGGGCCATCAAGTTCAGCACTCTGGCATAAAAACAGACGATTTGCCTTGTGATCAAACAGAGGCATAAGTGACCGCTCATCTGTGCTAGCATGCCGGGCTCAAGCGTTCTCAGGCTCCGGATGACCCACAGTCCCGGCAGCGGTCGACGTGCGAATATTTCGATTTGAATCCCAGTCACTCTGGTTCGGTTTTCCGGTTGGCCGCAAGGCTCCTGCCGCTGTAAGGCAGGCGTTCGTCATTGAATGGCCTGGATCGGATCTTGTACTGGCTCATCCCAACCCACGTGACCTTTGGTAGGGGTCACCACTAGGAGAGGAGGCGCCATGCCAACTATTACTCTTCCCGACGGCAGTCAACGTTCATTCGATCACCCGGTTTCCGTAGCCGAGGTCGCCGCATCCATTGGTGCCGGTCTGGCCAAAGCCACTCTGGCCGGCAAGGTCAATGGCCAACTGGTCGACGCCAGCGACATCATCAGCAGCGACTCGACCCTGCAAATCATCACGCCAAAGGATGAAGAGGGGTTGGAGATCATTCGCCACTCTTGCGCTCACTTGGTGGGTCATGCGGTCAAGCAGCTGTATCCGACCGCGAAAATGGTGATCGGGCCGGTCATCGACGAAGGCTTCTATTACGACATCGCCTTCGAACGTCCTTTTACTCCGGACGACATGGCCGCTATCGAACAGCGCATGCAGCAGCTGATCGAAAAAGATTACGACGTGATCAAGAAAGTCACTCCGCGCGCCGAAGTGATCGAAGTGTTCAAGGCCCGTGGCGAAGACTACAAGTTGCGCCTGGTCGAGGACATGCCGAACGAGCAGGCCATGGGGCTGTACTATCACGAAGAATACGTCGACATGTGCCGCGGTCCGCACGTGCCGAACACACGCTTCCTGAAATCCTTCAAGCTGACCAAGCTGTCCGGTGCCTACTGGCGCGGCGACGCCAAGAACGAGCAACTGCAGCGCGTTTACGGCACCGCTTGGGCAGACAAAAAGCAGCTGGCCGCTTACATCCAGCGCATCGAAGAAGCTGAAAAGCGCGATCACCGCAAGATCGGCAAGCGTCTGGGCCTGTTCCATACCCAGGAAGAATCCCCGGGTATGGTGTTCTGGCACCCGAACGGCTGGACTCTGTACCAGGTGCTCGAGCAGTACATGCGCAAGATCCAGCGCGACAACGGCTACCTTGAGATCAAAACCCCTCAAGTCGTTGACCGCAGCCTGTGGGAGAAATCCGGGCACTGGGCCAACTACGCCGACAACATGTTCACCACGCAGTCGGAAAACCGCGACTACGCCATCAAGCCAATGAACTGCCCGTGCCACGTGCAGGTGTTCAATCAGGGCCTGAAGAGCTACCGCGAACTGCCGATGCGTCTGGCCGAGTTCGGTGCTTGCCACCGTAACGAGCCGTCGGGTGCGCTGCACGGCATCATGCGCGTACGTGCGTTCACTCAGGACGACGCCCACATCTTCTGCACCGAAGAGCAGATGCAGGCTGAGTCCGCTGCGTTCATCAAGTTGACCATGGACGTTTACCGCGACTTCGGTTTTACCGATGTCGAGATGAAACTGTCCACTCGTCCGGAAAAACGCGTCGGTTCCGACGAGCTGTGGGATCGCGCTGAAGCTGCATTGGCTGCAGCCCTTGATTCTGCGGGCCTGCCGTACGATCTACAGCCGGGCGAGGGGGCGTTCTACGGTCCGAAGATCGAGTTCTCGCTGAAAGACTGCCTTGGTCGGGTCTGGCAATGTGGTACTCTGCAGCTCGATTTTAACCTGCCTGTCCGTTTGGGCGCTGAATACGTCTCCGAAGACAACAGCCGCAAACACCCAGTGATGTTGCACCGCGCGATCCTCGGTTCCTTCGAGCGTTTCGTCGGGATTCTGATCGAGCACTATGAAGGTGCGTTCCCTGCCTGGCTCGCGCCAACGCAGGCGGTGATCATGAATATCACTGATAAACAGGCAGATTTTGTTGCAGAAGTAGAAAAAACTCTCAACGAAAGCGGATTTCGTGCCAAGTCCGACTTGAGAAATGAAAAGATCGGCTTTAAAATCCGCGAGCATACTTTGCTCAAGGTTCCCTATCTCTTGGTAATCGGAGATAAGGAAGTCGAGATGCAGACTGTCGCTGTGCGTACTCGTGAAGGTGCTGACCTGGGCTCGATGCCCGTCGCCCAGTTCGCTGAGTTTCTCGCGCAAGCGGTTTCCCGGCGTGGTCGCCCAGATTCGGAGTAATTATTATTAAGCGTGAAATGAGACAAGATAAACGAGCTGCACCGAAAGCCCCGATCAACGAGAATATCTCGGCACGCGAGGTTCGGTTAATTGGGGCTGAAGGTGAACAGCTTGGGATTGTGTCAATTGAAGACGCGCTTCTTAAGGCTGAAGAGGCCAAACTGGATTTGGTGGAAATTTCCGCCGATGCAGTACCCCCTGTTTGCAAACTGATGGACTACGGCAAATCGATCTTCGAGAAGAAGAAACAGGTTGCCGCAGCCAAGAAAAACCAGAAGCAGATTCAGGTTAAAGAAATCAAGTTTCGTCCAGGGACGGAGGAAGGGGATTACCAGGTAAAACTGCGCAACCTGGTACGTTTCCTGAGTGATGGGGACAGGGCCAAGGTATCCTTGCGATTCCGCGGCCGTGAGATGGCCCACCAGGAGCTGGGGATGGAACTCCTCAAGCGGGTTGAAGCTGACCTGCTCGAGTACGGTTCGGTCGAACAGCATCCTAAGATGGAAGGACGCCAGCTGATCATGGTCATCGCCCCGAAAAAGAAGAAGTAATCAACAGGGCACGGCAGGCCTTCTGATTATGTTTATCAACTGAATGCGGAGTATCCGAACATGCCAAAAATGAAAACCAAAAGTGGTGCTGCTAAGCGGTTTCTGAAAACTGCTAACGGTATCAAGCACAAGCACGCTTTCAAGAGCCACATCCTGACTAAAATGTCGACCAAGCGTAAGCGTCAACTGCGCGGTAGCAGCTTGCTGCATCCGTCTGACGTGGCAAAAGTCGAGCGCATGCTGCGCCTTCGTTAATTTTAGTCAAGAATAGAGGAAGTAACTCATGGCTCGTGTAAAGCGTGGCGTCATTGCCCGTAAGCGTCACAAAAAAATTCTGAAACTTGCTAAAGGCTACTACGGCGCACGCTCCCGCGTATTCCGTGTTGCCAAGCAAGCGGTAATCAAGGCAGGCCAATACGCCTACCGTGACCGTCGTCAGAAAAAACGTCAGTTCCGCGCTCTGTGGATCGCTCGTATCAATGCTGGTGCTCGTGTTAACGGTCTGTCCTACAGCCGTTTCATCGCTGGCCTGAAAAAAGCGTCCATCGAGATCGACCGTAAGGTTCTGGCTGATCTGGCAGTGAACGAAAAAGCGGTGTTTGCTGCGATTGTCGAGAAAGCTAAAGCCACCTTGGCTTAAGTACCCCCGACAATCACCCGGCCTCACTTCCGTGGGGCCAGGTGGTAAACGTCTTAAATAGGGGAAGAGCCTTCAAGCTCTTCCCCTATTTTGTATCTGGAGTCTGTACATGGAAAACCTGGATGCGCTGGTCTCTCAAGCACTAGAGGCTGTGCAAAGCGCTGAAG
This sequence comes from Pseudomonas sp. MC6, assembly GCF_054790575.1. Lineage (NCBI taxonomy): Bacteria > Pseudomonadati > Pseudomonadota > Gammaproteobacteria > Pseudomonadales > Pseudomonadaceae > Pseudomonas > Pseudomonas sp. MC6. The sequence continues at coordinate 2,777,935 of NZ_CP186504.1, read as the reverse complement.
ATATCAATGCCCTGGAGCAAATCCGGGTTCAATACCTTGGCAAAAAGGGTGAATTGACTCAGGTGATGAAGACCCTGGGGAATTTGCCGGCAGAAGAGCGTCCGCAAGTCGGTGCGCTGATCAACGTTGCCAAGGAGCGTGTTACAGGCGTTCTCAATGCGCGCATGGCTCTGTTTGAAGAAGCCGAACTGGCTGCCAAACTGTCTGCCGAATCCATTGACGTGACATTGCCGGGCCGTGGCCAGACCTCCGGTGGTCTGCATCCGGTGACCCGGACTCTGGAACGTGTCGAGCAGTTCTTCACCCGCATCGGCTACGGCATTGCCGAAGGCCCTGAGGTCGAAGACGACTATCACAACTTCGAAGCGCTCAACATCCCAGGCCATCACCCGGCCCGGTCGATGCATGACACCTTCTATTTCAACGCCAACATGCTGTTGCGCACCCATACCTCGCCGGTACAGGTCCGCACCATGGAATCGAAGCAGCCGCCGATCCGCATCGTCTGCCCAGGCCGCGTGTATCGCAGTGACTCCGATATCACCCACTCGCCGATGTTCCACCAGGTCGAAGGCCTGCTGGTTGATCGCGACATCAATTTTGCCGATCTCAAAGGCACCATCGAAGAATTCCTGCGGGTGTTCTTCGAGAAAGAACTGGCCGTACGGTTCCGTCCTTCGTACTTCCCGTTCACCGAGCCATCCGCTGAAGTCGACATGGAATGCGTGATGTGCAGCGGTAAAGGCTGCCGCGTCTGCAAGCAGACTGGCTGGCTGGAAGTGATGGGCTGCGGCATGGTTCACCCGAACGTGCTGCGTATGTCCGGCATCGATCCGGAAGAGTTCTCCGGTTTTGCCTTCGGCATGGGCGTCGAGCGTCTGGCCATGCTCCGTTACGGCGTGAACGACTTGCGTCTGTTCTTCGACAACGACTTGCGGTTCCTCGCGCAATTTCGCTAGTCGTAACGAATTCTTAGGAGAGCAGGATGAAATTCAGTGAACAATGGCTGCGTGGCTGGGTTAGCCCGCAGGTAAATCGCGACGAGCTGGTTGCTCGTCTGTCGATGGCTGGCCTTGAGGTCGATAGCGTGACCCCGGCCGCCGGTGTTTTCAGTGGTGTTGTGGTGGGCGAGGTGCTGAGCACCGAGCAACACCCTGATGCCGACAAGTTGCGCGTGTGCCAAGTCAGCAATGGTGCGGAAACCTTCCAGGTCGTGTGCGGTGCGCCAAACGTGCGTCCGGGCCTGAAGATTCCGTTCGCCATGATCGGTGCTGAGCTGCCGGGCGACTTCAAGATCAAGAAAGCCAAGCTGCGCGGCGTTGAGTCCAACGGCATGCTCTGCTCGCAAGCCGAACTGCAGGTCGGTGAAGGCAATGACGGTCTGATGGAACTGCCGGCCGATGCGCCGGTGGGCGAAGATTTCCGTGTGTACCTAGATCTGGAAGACGCCAGCATCGAGGTCGACTTGACCCCGAACCGCGGCGACTGCTTGTCCCTGGCCGGTCTGGCCCGTGAAGTCGGCGCGCTGTACGACGCGCCGGTGACCCGTCCAGTGGTCATGAGCATTCCTGCCGTGCACGATGAAGTGCGTTCGGTAGAAGTGCTGGCGCCAGCAGCATGCCCGCGTTACCTGGGTCGCGTTATCCGTAACGTTGATCTGTCCAAGCCGACGCCGCTGTGGATGGTTGAACGTCTGCGCCGCGCCGACGTGCGCAGCATCGACGCTGCCGTCGACATCACCAACTATGTGATGCTCGAACTGGGTCAGCCGCTGCATGCCTTCGATCTCGCCGAAATCAATGGCGGCATCCGTGTGCGCATGGCGGAAGAGGGCGAGAAGCTGGTACTGCTCGACGGTCAGGAAGTCAGCCTGCGTAGCGATACGCTGGTGATTGCCGACCACACCCGCGCGCTGGCGATTGCCGGTGTCATGGGTGGTGAGCACAGTGGTGTCTCCGCGACCACTCGCGATGTATTCCTGGAAAGTGCGTTCTTCGACCAGATCGCTGTGGCGGGCAAGGCTCGTTCCTACGGCCTGCACACCGACGCATCGCACCGCTACGAGCGTGGCGTCGACTGGCAACTGGCCCGTGAAGCCATGGAGCGCGCCACCGGCCTGCTGCTGGATATCACTGGCGGCGAAGCAGGCCCGATCATCGAGACCGTCAGCGAGCAGCATCTGCCGTCGATCGCACCGATCACCCTGCGTTCCCAGCGCATCACCCAGATGCTCGGTATGGAAATGGACTCCGCCCAGGTTGAGCGTTTGCTCGGCGGCCTGGGTCTCGGTATTTCCGCCGACGGTGAAGGCCAGTGGCGCGTAGAAGTGCCAAGCCATCGCTTCGACATCAGCCTGGAAGTCGATCTGATCGAAGAACTGGCGCGTCTGTACGGCTACAACCGTCTGCCGGTTCGTTACCCGCAAGCGCGCCTGGCGCCACAAGCCAAAGCTGAAGCACGTAGCGATCTGCCGGAGCTGCGTCGTCTGCTGGTGGCGCGTGGTTATCAGGAAGCGATCACTTACAGCTTCATCGATCCGCGTCAGTTCGAACTGTTCAGCCCGGGCGTCGAGCCGTTGTTGCTGGCCAATCCGATCTCCAATGACATGGCTGCCATGCGTTCGTCGCTGTGGCCGGGTCTGGTCAAAGCGCTGCAGCACAACCTCAACCGTCAGCAGGATCGCGTGCGTCTGTTCGAAAGCGGTCTGCGTTTCGTCGGTCAGCTCGAAGGCCTGAAGCAAGAGCCGATGCTGTCCGGTGTGGTTTGCGGTAGCCGTCTGCCGGAAGGCTGGGCACAAGGTCGCGACACCGTCGACTTCTTCGACGTCAAAGCTGACGTGGAAGCGGTGCTGGGCTTCGCCGGCGCACTGGATTCGTTCACTTTCGCTCCGGGCAAACACCCGGCGCTGCACCCGGGTCAAACCGCGCGCATCGAGCGGGAAGGGCGTGAAGTCGGCTTCATCGGTGCTATTCACCCGGAATTGTCGAAAGCATTGGGTCTGGATCGTCCAGTCTTCGTTTTCGAGCTGGTTCTGGCTGAAGTGGCACTCGGTAAAATGCCGAAATTCCACGAGTTGTCGCGCTTTCCTGAAGTGCGTCGTGACCTTGCACTGATTGCGCACAAAGACGTCGCGTCCGCAGCCGTACTGGACGTAATCCGTGAAAATGCAGGCGAATGGCTCACAGATCTCAGGCTGTTTGACGTGTATCAGGGTAAAGGTATTGATCCTGATAGAAAAAGCCTTGCAGTTGGCTTGACCTGGCAGCATCCATCGCGCACTCTTAATGACGATGAGGTGAATTCGACGACGCAAAATATCCTCACCTCGCTCGAACAAAGGTTGAACGCCACGTTAAGGAAGTGACGTATGGGGGCTTTGACGAAAGCTGAGATGGCGGAACGTCTGTATGAAGAGCTGGGCCTGAACAAGCGGGAAGCCAAGGAATTGGTCGAACTGTTTTTCGAGGAAATCAGGCACGCTCTTGAAGACAACGAGCAGGTCAAATTGTCCGGTTTCGGCAATTTCGACCTTCGGGACAAACGCCAGCGGCCTGGCCGCAACCCGAAAACGGGGGAAGAAATCCCGATCACGGCTCGCCGTGTGGTCACCTTTCGTCCAGGGCAGAAGTTGAAGGCCCGAGTTGAGGCTTATGCTGGAACCAAGTCATAACGACGAACTACCCGTCATCCCGGGCAAACGCTACTTCACCATCGGTGAAGTCAGCGAGCTGTGTGCCGTAAAGCCACACGTGCTGCGCTACTGGGAGCAGGAGTTTCCTCAGCTCAACCCCGTCAAACGCCGCGGAAACCGCCGGTATTATCAGCGCCAAGACGTGCTGATGATCCGGCAGATCCGCGCGCTCCTTTACGATCAGGGTTTCACCATCGGCGGCGCACGCTTGCGTTTGTCCGGCGATGAAGCCAAAGACGACACGACCCAATACAAGCAGATGATTCGGCAGATGATTGCCGAACTGGAAGACGTACTGGTGGTTCTCAAGAAATAAAAAGCAGCGTTTGAATACTTCCAGTTTTCAAACGCTTGCGCTATATTCTTGAGCGTTCTTCGAGGTGAAGAACAGTTGCAAAACCAGTCGGGGCGTAGCGCAGTCCGGTAGCGCACTAGCATGGGGTGCTAGGGGTCGAGTGTTCGAATCACTCCGTCCCGACCATTATTCCTGAGTAAAATCAGACAGTTAAGCCGATCAGATGGATCGGCTTTTTTGTGCCTGCGCAAAACTACCCGGTAATTTCGTTGAGAAGGCCTGGATTCACTCCGTCCCGACGATCTTTGCTGGCATTCAGCAAGCGTAAAACACCATTAAAAACCAGACATCCCCTCCGCACGAGAATTGATGCCTTCCTCAGCATCTGATTCCATCTCGTCTATGCGTAGTAAAGGTTCAGCGCAATCAGCTCAAACACAGCCACAAATACGCAGAACGTAACGAATCCCCGGGTAAACACCCTGCGAGGCTTTTCATAGCCTTGATAGTTACTGAATGCGCTGCAAAGGTTTCCCAGAAAATCAATAAAATCCATCAGATCTGCATCCTCGCCTGCACGCTTCACGCATCTTGCCAATTCCAGTCTGGTTGAAGTTTCTCATTGTCCTTACGGTCGGCCTCGGTAGTCGGCGTAGGGCTCTACTCCACCCACGGGGGTGGCCCGTCGTAGAGGGAAAGTCATCTGCAACTCTGTCTATGCAGCTCAGCATCAACAACTAATAAGGATATTAAGTGTTTCACAAACTGATATTACTGGCGTTGATCGCCAGTTCAAGCGGCTGTGCAGCAACGGCCATGCGGATGGATTATGACAAGCACCGATGTCCCTACATCGGTGTTCGGCTCGACTGGTGGTTGGTCGGTACATCCAAAGGCAAGTTGATTCCCTTTTTACTGATCGACGCGCCATTTTCATTGGTGGTCGATACCGTATTCTTCCCCTTCGAATATCAATACACCTGCAATTTCTGACTGGCGGGTAGTGCAACCCAAAGCAATGTAAAACTCCCTTAGAAAAGTCTTGGCATGTGCCAAGGCTTTTTCGTTGCTGACGCCTCCGCCGATAAAACTCAGGACGATCCAACCCTGCAGTCCCGCACCTGCATCAATGCAAACCCCAGAAGATTCAGACCTTTCCACAGATTCGGATCGTTCACATCTGCGTGATCCTGCGCGAGCCCAATTCCCCAAATGTCATCAACCGGGCTCGCTTCGACGATGACCCGAGATCCAGTGCGCATCAGGTATTCGTTCAGCTCCGGATTTTGGGAAACCTTGGCTTGGTTTGCCCGGACGACGATGTCGTATCGGTGGTGCAGCCAGAGCTGGTCGTTGAACCCGTGCACCTTGCGGCCGAGGGCTTTGGCGGCGTTCGGGGTCGGGGCCTGGAGTACTTGTGCACGAATTTCCTGATCGTCGAACAAGGCTGCCTTCTCGGCCATCATGAAGTGTTCGGCTGTCGGGTAGCGTTGCCCCTCGACAACGAATTCGGCTTCATACCACTGGCTGAAGCACGAAGCCGTGACGGCGTTTTTGCTTCGCTGGTGTCCCCAGAAAAAAGTGAAATCCAGAGGCTCTCCAGCGTTGAAGCGAGCGCGTAGATCTTCGAGAAGTTTAGAGTCGTGCAATGAGATTTCCTCGGTAACTGACGTTCGACGTTACAGTTGCTGTGCGTGTCAGGGCAATACGCAATATTGCCCAGAGACTAATCCAGTGGGCCCAAGACCTGGCGGTAGTGTTCTTCGCCTTGAAGCGTCTGCCGGGTCAGGCGGATTTCCAGGCCTTGGGGGTTTTCTTTGCGGTTGCCGCTGAGCTGGCGCCAGCCCATCTCGGGTTCCCAGACGCGTACTTGCAGGTCGCTGATGCTGTCGAGCACCGCCACTGCCTGTTTCGGCGCGGGCAGCGGGTAGTGATCACGTGGCGTGGCGGCGGCGCGGTACAGGGTTTGATCTTTCAACCACCAGCGCACGCGCTGCAAGCCGTTGTGCGAGGTGGCAGCACTGCGGATCACGTCAAGACGAAAGCGCTGGTCGTCGGCGCTGCGCACGCTGATTGCCGCTGGCTGCCCGGATCGTTCGTCATCGTTGTCGTTCAACAGTGGCTCGCGCAGTTCGATGCTGGCGCGCAAGGCGATATCTCGTTCCAGTTGATGCAGCGTGCGCAGCAGTGCTTCGGTGTGTTCGGTGCTCGCCTGCAGGTGCGTGTCGGCGCGGCTCACGCTGTCCAGACCGCGCCAGGCAATCAGGCTGACGATCGCCATGAGCATGATCGCGACCATCACTTCGATCAGGGTAAAACCCTCTTGCCGGTTATTCATGGCTGGTTGGCCAAGGTCAATTTGCCCGTGGCTGTGCGCTGCACGGTGAGCGTGTTCTGGCCGTCCGAGAGTTGCAGTTGTGCGGGTGAATCGAACCACTCGGCGTTCAGTATCAGCGGCTGCCTAGGTGTCACTTGCACCTTCAGCGATGGCGTTTCCCAGTGACGGGGGCGCAGTTGCGGATCGGCGAGAAAGTGATCGAAGCCGGGGCCTTGTTCATTGCGACGAATGAAATGAAAGCCGTTTTTGTCCGCCAGCCAAGTGATCGGGCGTCCATCGGCCAGGGCTTCGGCATGGGCGATTTGCAGCAACTGGATCAAGCGATTGGCGTCCTTGCGCAGCAGTTGTGCTGGGTCAGGCTTGATACTCAGGCTGACGGCGGCGCTGGCAATACCGATGATGATCAACACCACCATCAATTCGATGAGGGTGAAGCCTGTTTGTCTGTCCTTGTTCATACCGCAACGTTCCTTCGTTGTGAATCCATCCTGGCGGATTCGAACCATCAATCCCGATAGAAAAGCGAATGTTGTCCTGTAGACTGCGACGCAAGACAACAGGGAGGTTGGGTCTTGGCATTTACTTTTCGCTTATCCGCAACGCAGCTTGTGCAGTCGGCGGCGCTGATCACGGCGCTGGCAGGCGGACTATTCTGGTCTGCGCTGTTGCTGACGCAGGCACAGTCCCACGTTCCGGCGGTGGACCCCCAAGTGCTGCCGGCGCGCGCCGACACAGCGGCTTTGCAGTGGTTTTCCAACCAGCCGGCACCGTTGGATATCAAGGTTTCCGGAGTGCTGGCAGGGGCGCACGCTGCAGTAGCAATCCTGAGTCTCAACGACGGTCCGCCGCGCAGTTTTCTGGTGGGTGATCGCTTGGCTCTGGGTGTGCACGTGATAGCTATTGAACAGGATGCGGTGGTCATTGAGCGTGGCGCAGAAAAGAGCCGATTAAAAGTCAGCACGCTGCCAGACTCCCCGTCGCTGCCTCGGTTGACTCGACCCTGAGCTGTGTCATTGGCGCTTTTCCTGCGGCCGGCCGAGTAAGGTTTCGAGTCGCGCCAAGGGCGGTGCCTGACGTTCGCGATCCGAAACCAGCAGCGTCACGCGCATCAGTCGTCCATCGGTGCTCGGGGTCACGCGTTGATCACAGCGCAGTTGCAGGCGACCTTGATCACACTCGAAGGTTTTCAGTCCCGGGGCAAAGTCTTCTTCCAGACGCAACTCGGCGAGTCGGGTCTGCGCCGCCAGCAAAGCGATCGAGCGATCGCGCAACAGGCCATTGCTCTGGGTCATCAGGCCCGCAACGCGCACGGCCGCAGACATGGCCACGGCGATGATTGCCAAAGCCACCAGAACCTCGATGAGGGTGAAACCTCGCTCCTTGCGCAACGCTTCCATGCTTGTCTCTGCGGTTGAAACCGGCCCGCAGAATAACACCCGTCCTTTGGCGAATGTGCAGAAAAACAGTGCGTTAATGATTGTTGTACGATGACTGGCTTTTGTTACACTGCGCGCCGAATGTAATCATGCCAAGGAAGGTTGAAATGGATTTCGCGCGCGTCAAATCTCAGTCCGCAGGTCGTCGAGGTCAGCAGGGTTTTACCCTGATCGAGATCATGGTGGTGGTAGTCATCCTCGGCATTCTGGCGGCGATGGTCGTGCCCAAGGTGCTCGACCGACCTGATCAGGCCCGAGCCACTGCGGCGAAACAAGACATCGCCGGCCTGATGCAGGCGCTCAAACTCTACCGCCTCGACCACGGCAATTACCCGACGCTGAATCAGGGGCTGAAGGTGTTGGTGGAGCGTCCGGCGGATGCGAAAAACAGCAACTGGCGCTCTTATCTGGAACGCTTGCCCAACGACCCGTGGGGGCGTCCTTACAACTATCTGAATCCTGGCGCGAACGGTGAGATCGACATCTTCTCCCTCGGCGCAGACGGCCAACCCGACGGCGACGGCGTCAATGCCGATATTGGTTCCTGGCAGCTCTGAGAGCGGCCATGAAATCATCGTCGCCACAGGCGCAGAAACAGCGCGGCATGGCCATTATCAGCGCCTTGCTGATTGCCGCCGTGGTTGCGGTGATCGCCGCTGGCATGCTCACCCGTCAGAGCGTCTTTACCCGTTCTCTTGAAGCGGAACAGTCGCGAGTGCAGGGCGCTGCTGCGCTGTTGGCGGGGCTGGAGCTCAGTCGGCAACTGCTCAGAGACACGCGTCAACAGGACGCGCTGACCCGGCTCGATCAACCTTGGGCGCAGCCTGTCAAAAGCCATTTGTTGAGTTCGCCGGGGGGCGGTTTCGAGGGGCGCATCGAGGATCAGCAGGGCAAGTTCAATTTGCGCAATTTACTCAGCAATGAGCGCGTCGATGGCGGACAGTTGCGCAGCTTCGAACGCCTCTGCGAAATGATCGGAATCGATGCTGCCCTCAGCCAGCGCATCAGCCAGCGAGTCATTGCCTCCTACCCGAGAATGCCCGACCTGCAAGCCGCCGGGCAGAGTATGGCGCAGACCGGTTTCGACGGCGTCCGCGCGACGTCGCCGAGTGCGCGTCGAAGCCCCTTGCCGGCCACTCAGCCGATGTTGCGCAGCCTTGATGATTTACGTGGCCTCGAAGGCATGAACGAGGAGCTGCTTGGGCGCTTGAATCAGTATGTCAGCCTGATTCCGGCCAAGACCTGGGTCAACGGTAATACTGCCAGCGCCGAGGTATTGGTGGCGGTGGTACCGGGTTTATCGCTGGCGCAGGCCAGGGCTGTGGTGGGAGAGCGCGATCGTGGTCAGTGGTTCATCAATCGCGGGGACTTCGTCAACCGTCTGCACTTGCCGCATCTGACCGTCGACGGACTGAACGTCGGCATCAGCAGCGATTGGTTTCTGCTGCGCGGACACGCGCGTCGTGACCAGCGCCGCGTCAGCCTGGATGCGCTGCTGCATCGACCCGCCGACGACCTGCCGAAAGTGGTCTGGTCGAGGCTCGGCGTATGACTCGCCTGCGAGTCGCCTTGCCGCCGCTGGCGGGTTTGACCTCAGACTCTGAGGTTGAATTTGCGCGCCTGGATCGGCATGACCAGGTCAGTCAGACCGGTGTCAGCACGCTGTTGCTGATTGAACAGGAGTGGCCGTTACAGCCCGTCGAGTTTTTTCTGCATCCGGCGGACAGTGTACTGACCAGTTTGCAGTTGCCACCGCTGGCTCCGGTGAAGATCGAGGCGGCGGTGAAGTGTGCCGCGCAGGCGCTGATTCTGGGTGGCACTGAACAAATGTACGTTGCACACAGTGCTCGTGAGGTCTCGGGGCAAGTGTCGCTGGCCTGGCTCGCGCAGGCATCTCTGGATCGTTTCGGGCTGTTATTGGCTCAGCACCGATTGAAGCTGCGAGGCCTTTACCCGGCGCCTTATGCTCTGCCGGTGCCCACGCAGGGGCAGGTCAGCGCCTGCGTGCTGGACGGGCAATTGCTGCTGCGCTTCAGCGGTGCGCAGGCTTCGGTAGAACCCTTGGCGCAGGAGCGTCTGGATGAACTCGTCACCAGTGGTCGCGGCTTGCAGTGGATCGGCGCGGATGCTCCTGCAACAGTCTTCGAACCACAACCTGCGGAGCAGCGCTGGTGTGGCGTTGCGCCGGGATGGGGGTTGCATGCAGGCATCGGCAAGGCTGCCGGCCCCGCTCGCGGTTGGGGCAAGGCCGTCTTCTGTTGTGCCTTGGCGATTGCGATCTGGGTGTCAGGGCTGAACCTTTACGCGGCCCGTGAAGTGACCCAGGGCGAGCAGCTCAAGGCGCAAATGAGCCAACGGGTGAAGCAGGCTTTTCCAGAGTTACCGGTGATTCTCAATCCGTTGCAGCAGGCTCGCCAGCAACTGGCGGCTCGACACAATGGGGTGGCGGCCGAGGCGAATCACGGGTTTGCCTACCTGGTGCAAAACGCCGCGAGCGCGCTGCCGTTTATGGCGGGCAGCGTCCAGCGTATGACCTATGAGCAGGGACGTTTGCAGTTGGAGTTGGCCGCCGACACTGCGCAGGCACCCGCCGACGGCGCATTGCCGGGGGCGCTGACGCAGGCAGGATTGGTCGCCAGACGCGAAGACAACGTGTGGATTTTCAGCCCGCAGATTGAGCCGGCAGCGGTTGAGGACGATGCCGACATGGACAGCGACGATGAATAATCTACTGGCGATCTATCGGGCTCGCTGGCTGCTGCTGCGTGCACAGATTCATCGGCATTGGGCGCCGCTGACCTTACGCGAAAAACGCCTGGTTGCGGGCACCGCATTGATGTTAGGGGGTGTGCTGATCTGGCTGCTGCTCGTCCAGCCACCGCTGAAAAAGATTGAGCATTGGCAGACCGAAACGCCGAAGTTGCGTGGCCAGGCCGAAGCGCTGGATCTGTTGTTGCGCGAGGTGGCGACAGCGCCCATTGGGCAAAACTTCGAGCGGTCATTGCAGCAATCTCTCGATGGCAGCGGGCTGCTTGGTCACTACCAGTTGCAGACAGTTGGCACCGCTTGGCAGTTGACGTTCGAGGATGCACCCGCTGATGCCGTCATCAGTTGGCTGTTAATCCACCCCGTGCGGTTTTCACTTGAAGTGGTCGAGGCTCGTTTGCAGCGTGCAAGTGAGGTCAAGGTCGATGATACGGCAGGCACTCTGTCGGGAACCGTTCGCATGGATCAGGCGCTGGGCGCTAAGGAAGCTTCATGAAGTGGTCAGGATCCAAACCGGCACGTCTGGCGTTGCCGATGCTGCTGATGGCGTTGAGCGCGTGCAGCAATACCAGCACCACGCCGCAGAACCAGCCGCCGTTGCTGGTCGACAGTGAACTCGGGCGGCCGCTGGCCAACACCCAGCGCAGCGGCGACGCGGTGCTCGACCGCGAACGTGCGCAGGCCCAAGCGCGACCTGTGCCGAAGCAATTGCACAACATCAGCAAGAGTGCGCGCAGTGGGGCGGCGGCGTCGGGCATTGCCTTGCCGAGTAATCCTTTGGGCGATCAACCGGTGACGCTGAATTTTGTCGACGCCGATATTCAAGCGGTGGTGCGCGCGTTGGCGCGTTCTACCGGGCAGCAGTTTTTGGTCGACCCTCGGGTCAAGGGCACGTTGACGCTGGTGTCGGAAGGTCAGGTGCCGGCGCGGCAGGCTTACGACATGTTGCTGGCGGCGTTGCGCATGCAGGGTTTCAGTGTGGTCGATGTTGGCGGTGTGGCGCAGGTGGTGCCGGAGGCGGATGCGAAGTTGCTCGGCGGGCCGATCTACAGTGCCGACAAACCGGCCGGCAACGGCATGCTCACGCGCACGTTTCGTTTGCAATACGAAAACGCGGTGAACCTGATTCCGGTGCTGCGGCCGATCGTTTCGCCGAACAATCCGATCAACGCCTATCCGGGCAATAACACCATCGTCATCACCGATTACGCCGAGAACCTGACCCGCGTTGCGCAGTTGATCGCGAGCATTGATTCGCCGAGTGCGATCGACACCGATGTGGTGCAGATCCAGAACGGCATCGCTGCCGACATTGCGCCGATGGTCGCGGATTTGCTTGATGCGCCGGGCAATGATCCGACGCAGAAAATTGCGGTGATTGGTGATCCGCGTTCCAACACCATCATCATTCGCGCCGGCAGCCCGGAGCGCACCGAGCTGGCGCGTAACCTGATTTACAAACTGGATAACGCGCAGAGCAATCCGAGCAATCTGCACGTGGTTTATCTGCGTAATGCGCAGGCGGCGAAACTGGCGCAGGCCTTGCGCGGTTTGCTCACCGGCGAGAGTGACAGCGGCAGCAGTGACAGTGCGCGTTCGGTGCTCAGTGCCATGGGCGCAAGTACCGGTGGCAGCGCTGGGCAAAATGGCCAAAGTAGTACGCAAAGCAGCGGCACTACATCGACTAATAGCAGCGGCAGCACGGGCGGCAGTTACGCCCAGGGCAGCAGTGGCGGCACAACTGGTAGCGGCGGCGCGCAAAGCAGCGATCAGAACGTCGCTTTCAGTGCCGGCGGCGTGACCATTCAGGCGGACGCCACCACCAACACCTTGCTGATTTCCGCGCCGGAGCCTTTGTATCGCAACTTGCGCGAGGTGATCGATCTGCTTGACCAGCGCCGCGCGCAAGTGGTGATCGAGAGCCTGATCGTCGAAGTCGGCGAGGACGATGCCAGTGAGTTCGGTGTGCAGTGGCAGACCGGCAATCTCGGTGGCAATGGCGTGATCGGTGGCGCGAATCTCGGTGGTTCGGGGCTCAACACCAACGGCAAAACCAGCATCGATGTGCTGCCTCAGGGGTTGAATCTGGGCTACGTCAACGGCACCGTCGATATCCCCGGGATCGGCAAGATCCTTGACCTGAAAGTGCTGGCCCGGGCGTTGAAGAGCAAGGGCGGCACCAACGTGTTGTCGACGCCGAACCTGCTGACCCTCGACAACGAAGCGGCGAGTATTTTTGTCGGCCAAACCATTCCGTTTGTCAGCGGCAGTTATGTGACGGGCGGCGGGGGCACCAGCAATAACCCGTTCCAGACCGTGACCCGTGAAGAGGTCGGTTTGAAGCTCAACGTGCGCCCGCAGATTTCCGAGGGTGGTACGGTCAAGCTCGACATCTATCAGGAAGTCAGCAGCATTGATGAGCGGGCTTCGGCCAGTGCCAATTCGGCGGGGATTGTCACCAACAAACGCGCGATCGACACCAGCATTCTGCTCGATGACGGGCAGATCATGGTCCTTGGTGGCTTGCTGCAGGATGGCTACAGCCAGAGCAATGACGCGGTGCCGTGGCTGGGCAGTTTGCCGGGCATCGGCGCGCTGTTTCGCAATGAACGCCGGGCGATCACCAAGACCAACCTGATGGTTTTTTTGCGGCCGTACATCATTCGCGACAGTGAGGCGGGGCGCAGCATTACGTTGAACCGCTACGACTTCATGCGCCGCGCTCAGGGTGGTTTGCAGCCGGAACGCAGCTGGGCGATGCCAGACATGCAGGCGCCGCAGTTGCCGACGGCGGCGCAGGGTGTGCCGGCGGTTTTACCAGGGGCGGGTCCGCGCGCCACTATCAAAGCGGTGCCCATCCAATGAGTGCGCTGCCCTACGCCTGGGCCAAGGCGCAGCGGATTCTGTTGTGCGATGGCGTGTTGACGGTGTGCCCGTCAACGCCGGGCTGGTCGATCAGCGAGGCGCGGCGGCAGTTCGGCGCGACCACGATTCAGCGGGTGCGCGATGACGAACTCGACGGTTTGCTCGCCAGCGCGTACGCCGACACCGGCAGTGCGGCGGCGGTGGTTGGGGCTGCGGAAAACGAAGTTGATCTGGATCGGCTGATGCAGGACATGCCGGAAATCACCGACCTGCTCGACACCCAGGACGGCGCGCCGGTGATCCGCATGATCAACGCCTTGCTCACCCAGGCCGCGCGCGATGAGGCCAGCGACATTCACATCGAACCGTTCGAAACCCATTCGGTGGTGCGCTATCGCGTCGACGGAACCTTGCGCGATGTGGTCTCACCGCGCAAGGCGTTGCATGGTGCGCTGGTGTCGCGGATCAAGATCATGGCCCAGCTCGACATCGCCGAAAAACGCCTGCCGCAGGACGGTCGCATCGCCTTGCGCGTGGCCGGGCGGCCGATCGATATCCGTGTTTCCACGGTGCCAACCGGGCATGGCGAAAGGGTGGTGATGCGTCTGCTCGACAAACAGGCCGGGCGTCTGCATCTGGAAACCCTGGGCATGGACGCGCAGGTGCTGGCCAAACTCGATCACCTGATTCGCCAGCCCCACGGCATTGTTTTGGTCACTGGACCCACCGGCAGCGGCAAAACCACCAGCCTCTACGCCGCACTGGCTCGGCTCGATGCGAGTACCAGCAACATCCTTACCGTGGAAGACCCGGTGGAATACGACCTGCCGGGCATCAGCCAGATCCAGGTCAATGCCAAGATCGACATGACTTTTGCGTTGGCGCTGCGAGCGATTCTGCGCCAGGACCCGGACATCATCATGATCGGCGAAATCCGCGATCTCGAAACTGCGCAAATCGCTGTGCAGGCTTCGTTGACCGGCCACTTGGTGCTGGCGACGCTGCACACCAACGACGCGGTGTCGGCAGTCAACCGCTTGATCGACATGGGCGTCGAACCGTTTCTGCTGGCCTCGTCGATGCTCGGCGTGCTCGCGCAAAGATTGGTGCGCCGCCTCTGTAATCAATGCAAAGAGGAAGACCCGGCGACACCGGGCACTTGGCGCCCGGTCGGTTGTCCAGCGTGCAATCAGACTGGCTACAGCGGCCGCACCGGCATCCACGAATTGTTTTGCATCGACGACGACATCCGCACACTGATTCACCAAGGGGCAGGGGAGCAGGCTCTGCGCGCATCAGCCGCCAAGGCCGGGATGTTCAGCCTGCGCGAGGACGGTGAGCGATGGATCCGCAGCGGCGCCACCGCGCCTGAAGAAATCCTCCGTGTGACACGGGACGCCTGATGAATCGCTATCGTTTTGAAGCTGCCGACGTGACCGGCAAGATTGAGTCCGGGCATCTTGAGGCCGAGAGCCAGAGTGCGGCGTTCAGCGTTTTGCGTGGACGCGGTTTGACTGCACTGTCGGTAAACAAAGAAAGCAACGTTGCCCAGCACGGCGGCGGCGGGTTGTTCAGTGCCAAACTTTCCGATAACGATCTGGCCTGGGCCACACGGCAACTGGCGAGTCTGTTGGGCGCGAGTCTGCCGTTGGAAGCGGCGCTGAGTGCCACGGTCGAACAGGCCGAGAAAAAACACATCGCCCACACTCTTAGCGCCGTGCGCGCCGATGTGCGCAGCGGCATGCGACTGGCGGAATCGCTGGCCGCGCGACCGAGAGACTTTCCCGAGATTTACCGCGCGCTGATTGCGGCCGGGGAAGAGTCCGGCGATCTGGCACAGGTCATGGAGCGACTGGCTGATTACATCGAGGAGCGCAACAACCTGCGTGGCAAGATTCTCACGGCGTTTATCTATCCGGGCGTGGTTGGGTTGGTGTCGATCGGCATTGTGATTTTCCTGCTCAGTTACGTAGTGCCGCAGGTGGTCAGCGCGTTTTCCCAGGCGCGGCAGGATTTGCCGGGGTTGACCCTGGCGATGCTCAACGCCAGTGATTTCATCCGCAGTTGGGGCTGGCTGTGCGCAGCGATCATGGCCGGCGCGTTCTGGAGTTGGCGCCTGTATCTGCGCAATCCGGCGGCGCGTTTGAGTTGGCATCATCGGGTGCTGAAGTTGCCGCTGTTCGGGCGCTTCATCTTGGGCCTGAACACCGCACGTTTCGCCTCGACGCTGGCGATTCTCGGCGGCGCCGGGGTGCCATTGTTACGCGCACTGGAGGCGGCGCGGCAGACGCTGTCCAACGACCGCTTGAGTTTGAGCGTCACTGAGGCCACGGCCAAGGTACGTGAGGGCGTCAACCTCGCCGCCGCGTTGCGCGTGGAAAATGTCTTCCCACCCGTGCTGATTCATCTGATCGCCAGTGGCGAGAAAACCGGTTCATTGCCACCGATGCTTGAGCGCGCGGCGCAGACCCTGTCGCGTGATATCGAGCGGCGAGCGATGGGCATGACCGCGTTGCTGGAGCCGCTGATGATTGTGGTGATGGGCGGGGTGGTGCTGGTGATTGTGATGGCGGTGCTGCTGCCGATCATTGAGATTAATCAACTGGTCCAGTAGCCGCTTTTGATGGTGTCTGATCGGGCCCCTTCGCGAGCAGGCTCGCTCTCACAGGGGGAATGCATTTCGAAATGTGGGAGCGAGCCTGCTCGCGAAGGGGCCAGTCAGGGCAACAAAAAATCCAGATTTTTGTCAGGACTTCACCCCCGCACGGTCTGCAAACAGACATGAAAAAGCCCTCGTTACCGAGGGCTTTTCATTAACACGGTTACATCGACCAATCAGATCTTGCCTGCGCCAGCCTTGGCCTTAACGTCGGCCGCGACTTTGTCTGCGTTCAGCGGGGTGTAGCTGTAAGGCGGGGTCCAGCCGATGTTGGTGCCCCACTTGCAGGTCAGCAAGGAGCCATTGAGCGTAGAACCCTGATCAAGGTAGGTGCTGCCACCGTAGTCGCCGGCGATTTTGTCGCAGCCGCTGATGCCGGAGATTTCGAAGGCGTTTTTCTCGGAGAAAATCTTCGAGCTCTTGCCCACACCGTGCGCGTAGCTGAACGGGTAGACCTTATGGCTGGTGCTGCCCACGTGATAGTTGTTGTACAGATGCACCTGGCCGAAGCGAACGCGTGGCGCGCGGGCGGAGATGTTTTCGAACAGGGTGTTGTGGATCGTGACCTTGAGCTTGCCATCATCGGTGGTACGGCTGTCGCTGGAACCGATCAGGTTGTTCTTCTCGTGCGACTTGAACGCCGAGTAGGAAATGGTCACGTAGTTGGCACCGTTTTTCACGTCCAGTGCGCCGTCGTGATGTTGCTTTGGACGACCGTTGGCAGTGCCGTTCTGGTCATCGGTGCGGCGGCCATCGGTGAAGGTGACATGGTCGACCCACACATTGTTGGCGCCTTCGATGGTCAGCCCGTCGTACTCGGAGTTCCAGTTGCCGGCGCTGCCGTCATTGGCGTCCCAGATCGGCTCGGGATCCCACGGGTTTTCGATGGTGATGTTGCGGATGATCACATCGTTTTCCTTGGCATAGAAGAAACCCTCGCGGATCTCCGCCGTGCTGCTCGTACCGACGATGGTCGTCTTGCCCGGGATATCCAGACGACCGCGCTTTTTCATATCGGCGGTCGTCGTATAAGCTTTGCCTTCGCTGATGTCGATCGGCCCGGTAATCTTGATGATGCGACCGTTGGTGCCGACCGAAGCGCTGAGTGCGGTCTTCAGTTCGGCAGCGTTCTTCACGGTGTAGATGTTGTTGGCTGCCGCTCTGGAGCCACCCTTGGTGCCACCGTTTTGCGTGGCCCAGCCAGTCGTTGCAACATCCAGCCAGATATCGGCTGCTTGTGCAGGCAGGCTGGAAAACAGCAGGCTGCCGACGATGGCGCTGGCCAGTTTGCAGGCCGTGAAGGTTGTTGGTTTTGTCATGAGTAATCAGATCCTTGATTAACTTGAGTGTTTTACACGCGATGTCTCGACGTGTTTCTCGAGCGGACGTCCTTATCGCCATTGCAGCGAATCGAACGTCCGCTGCATGAGAAATCCTATCATTGAACTGGTGCGTTGTCGTACAACTGAATGGGCTATGATGCGTAATTATTCGAAAACTCGAGATTTTTGTTGCTGATGGACAGATCCAACGCCACACCCAATGTTCGTCGCCGGCATCGCAGCCTGGCGGAGGACCTGGTCACCGAGCTGTCCCGACGCATTTGCAGTGGCGAACTCGCGCGCGCGACGAAGCTGCCGACTGAATCTCAGGTCATGGCCGAGCACGGCGTCAGTCGCACGGTCGTGCGCGAGGCGATATCGCGTCTGCAGGCAGCAGGCCTGGTGGAAACCCGGCACGGTATCGGCACCTTTGTTCAGGACATTCCCAGCCCGAGCGGTTTTCGCATTGATCCGGACAGCATCGTCACGCTTCAGGATGTCCTCGCGGTGCTTGAATTGCGCATCACTTTGGAGGTCGAGGCTGCCGGCCTTGCGTGCGCGCGACGTACCGATGAGCAGCTGCAACTGATGCGTGACTCGCTGGACGCCATCAATTCCCGCGCCGTCAGTGTCGACTATGCCGTGTCGGCGGATTTCCAGTTCCACCAGCAAATTGCGCTGGCCACCGGCAACCGCTATTTCACCGACATCATGCTGCACCTAGGCGCGAACATTCTGCCGCGCACACGCCTGCATTCCAAACGCCTGGAGAATGACCGCAAGGAGCCCTATCTGGAGCGCCTCAGTCGCGAGCATGAAGACATTTACATTGCGATTGTCCGGCGTGATTCCGACGCCGCACGCGCAGCCATGCGCTTGCATCTGTCCAACAGCCGCGAGCGTCTGCGCCGTGCCTACGAGGCCGCAGACGCGGCGGCGTTGAACGTCTGAAGCCTCAGGCGCGGGCCTTGGGTTCGGGCAGGCCTTGAACGCCCGGATTGAGGGCGAACACCCCGCCCGCCAATGGCTGGTCGGCGAGGTCGATGCCTTGCGGGCGAATCGAGGTGACAAACAGGGTGTCGAGCCGAGGGCCACCAAAGGCACACATCGTCGGTTTCTTCACCGGTACCGGCAGCGCGCGATCCAGTTTCCCCTGCGGGGTAAAGCGCAGCACCAGGCCGGCATCAATCGCGCAGATCCAGTAACAGCCGTTTGAGTCGACGGCGGCACCGTCCGGTCGACCGGGGTGGTCGTTCATGTCGACGAACAACCGGCGGTTGTGCGGCGTGCCGCTGTCGATGTCGTAATCGAAGGCCCAGATCAGTTGACGACTCGGGTGCGAATCGGACAGATACAGGATGCTCCCGTCGGGACTGAACGCCAGGCCGTTGGGCACTACGAGGTCCTCCAGTTGCGGCGCGAGCATCGATGCATCATTCGGGTTTTGCGCGTCGTAGCGATACAGCCCGCCGACCGCCTCGGCACCCATGGCGGTTGGCATCGAGCTGGCCCAGAAGCGTCCCTGACGATCGCAGCGACCATCATTGAAACGCATGCGCGGGCGGGCGTGCTCGACGCCGATGAGCTTTTCGGCAGCCAGACGTCCGTCAGCCTGCGGGCACAGTTTGAACAGGCCACTTTCCTGCGCGCCCAGCCAATGTCCCGCTTCGCTGCGGGCGATACAGGCGAGCATTTCGTCCGCCTGCCAGCAGTCGGTCTGGCCGTCGAGCTGCCAGCGATGCAAGCGGCCGGCCGGAATATCCACCCAATACAAGGCATTTTCGTCGGCTTGCCAGACCGGGCTTTCACCGGTGGCGTTGCGCGCATCGACAATCAGTTCGGCACTCATGAGTGCGTCTGCGCCGGCGTTTCAAACGGACCTGCAGCGGTAAAGGCGCCGCCCTGATACAAGCGGTCGGGGTGGTCGGCAGCGAGTGCCGGTTGTTGTTCGACCTTTGCGCGAAAGGCTTCGGAACTGTCCTGCGGCGCAAAGCCCAGGTGCGCGGCGTAACGGTTGCTCCACCACTGATCACGGTTGGCGGACACCCCGTACACCACGCTGTGCCCGACATCGCTGGCCAATAGTGCGCGGGCGATCAGATGCTCCAGATCGGTATAGCTCAGCCAGGTCGCCAGCATGCGCAGGTTGCGCGGTTCGGGAAATGAGGAGCCGATGCGCAGGCTCACTGTTTCAATGCCATAGCGGTGGAAATAGAACGTTGCCAAGTCCTCGCCGTAAGCCTTCGACAAGCCGTAATAACCGTCCGGGCGCCGCGGCGAATGGGCGTCGATCTGTTCGTCCTGCGAGTAGAAACCGGTGACGTGGTTGGAGCTGGCGAAGACGATGCGCTTGACTCCGTGCAGACGCGCGGCCTCATAAACATGAAAGGTGCCGCGAATATTCGCCTCGAGGATTTCTTCGAAGGATCGCTCCACCGAGATCCCGCCCAAATGCACGATGGCATCGACGCCCTCGACCAGCGCGGCGACAGCGGCCTTGTCGCTTAGATTGCAGTTGATCACTTCGTCATGCGCGCCGCGACTCGGCGCCATCGCACTGATGTCCGAGGCGCGGACGATGTCGGCGTGAACCTGCAGGGTTTCGCGCAGAATCTGGCCGAGCCCACCGGCGGCGCCGGTCAGCAGAATACGGTTGAAGGGTTTGGCTTGCGTAGCGTGTGTGGTCATGGTCGGGTCTTCCATTACGCGGGGGAGAAAGGGGGAGCGGCGGGGGGGCTGCCCGACAAGCGATGCGCGCTCGCCAGGCAAAGCTGCACGCGGCTTACATGAAGTTGTACTGCACGCCCAGACGCCAGCGAGCCTGGCGGTCGGGTGAGGTGGACTCGACTTTGATGTCGCCGATTTCCATGAAGGGCGCCCATTGTTTGGTGAGCTTGTATTTGACGATCAGGTTCTGTTCGTAGTCGCTCTTCTTGTTGTCGTAGCGGATGTAGTCGGTCTTGAAATAGATGAACTGATATTCGTAGGCCCACTTGTTGGCTGGCGTATAGCCGAGCCAGCCTTCGAAGCGGTGGGTGGTCTGGTCATCCTTGTAGTGATCGGGCATGTCTTTGTTGACCTGATCGCGATCGAGTTTGCGCAGGTCCAGGCGATAGCGCGTCGCAACGTAAAAGGCGTCGTCGATTTTGTAGTTGTACTTGAGGCCGAACTTGTAGGCGGTCGCATCCTTGGAGCTGTCCATCTGAAACGCCGGGGTCAGCGTCGACTGTGCGCTGAGCTTGTAGTTGTAGCTCACCGTGAACTCATGGCCGTTGTTGACCATGTTGTCGTAGGCGACATCTTTGCGGTCACCGGCCGTGCGGTATTTCATCTCCGCCTCAAACCCCAGTCCACTGTCCAGGCGGTAGTTGAGCTTGATTCGGTCGGCGTGGGCGCTGTCCTCCTCGGTGTACTGGTGGCGGTAGTTGAGGCTGGCGGAGTCAGCGTTGACAGCGAAGGGCAGGCCGAGGGCCGCGACAGTGACGAGCGTGCGTAGGGTGGTGTTCATACGGTCTTCTTTTTTTGTTTTTGTTAGGGTCGTTTGACGAGTACTACAGGCACCGCGATGTTGCGTATGGCTCTCATTTGAGCCGCAGATATAAGTTATCGTACGACAAGATGACTCGTCTACGTGATTTTGCTTGTTTAGAAACATATTGATACATATATGCCCTATGAATAGGGTTCTAAAGCAAGTCCTGTTATTCCGTAGTCATCTTTAAATATGGCGCTTTGCTGGACGTTTAGCCGCAAAGGCTTCGATTGGAAGAGGTGTTATTGGGTCTTTTCAAGTGTTGTACGATGACCTATGATCGGTCGCAACCGACGACACTCCTGTCACAAATCCAATAAGAAGGCTCAAGACGTCCATGAGAATCACAGCAGTCAACGTCCAGGTTTTTTCCTATCCCACCCGCCGCGCAGTCGACAGCGCCGGTCATGCTCATCCTGGTGATGTCAGTCAGGCGCAAATGGCGTTGCTGCGCATCCAGACCGAAGACGGCAAGGAGGGTTACGCCCTCGGTGCGCCGGAACTGATTCGTCCTTATGTGCTGGATGGTTTTGTGCGCAAGGTGCTGGTCGGGCAGAACGCCTTTGATCGCGAAAAGATCTGGCATGACCTGGCGCATTGGCAGCGTGGCAGCGCCAGCCAGTTGACTGATCGCGCGCTGGCGTTGGTCGAGCAGGCGTTGTGGGATTGGGCGGGGCGCAAGCTCGGCGTACCGGTGCACAAGTTGATCGGTGGTTTTCGCGACAAGGTGCCGGCATACGGCTCAACCATGTGCGGCGATGAATTGCCCGAGGGCCTGGCGACGCCGGAAGATTACGGACGCTTTGCCGAAACGCTGGTCAAGCGCGGCTACAAGGCGATCAAGTTGCACACCTGGATGCCGCCGGTCTCGTTCGCACCGAGCCCGCGCATTGACGTCAAAGCCTGCGCGGCGGTGCGCGAAGCGGTGGGCCCGGACATCGCCTTGATGCTCGACGGTTATCACTGGTACAGCCGCACCGAAGCGCTGTACATCGGACGTGAACTGGAAAAACTCGACTTCGCCTGGTTCGAAGAACCGATGATGGAAGAGTCCGCCGAATCCTATGCCTGGCTGGCGGGGCAACTGGACATTCCGGTGCTCGGCCCGGAGACCCTGTCCGGCAAACACCTGAGCCGGGCCAGTTGGGTCAAGCACGACGTTTGCGACATCCTGCGTGCCGGCGTCGCCGGGGTCGGCGGGA
Source organism: Pseudomonas sp. MC6 (assembly GCF_054790575.1). Lineage (NCBI taxonomy): Bacteria > Pseudomonadati > Pseudomonadota > Gammaproteobacteria > Pseudomonadales > Pseudomonadaceae > Pseudomonas > Pseudomonas sp. MC6. Next base: position 2,755,829 of record NZ_CP186504.1, on the reverse strand, counting down.
TCGGGCCTTGCCTGAAAGTCGCGCACATGGCCGAGTCGTTTGGCATGGATTGCGAAATTCACGGCAACGGCGCAGCCAACCTGACAGTGGTTGGCGCGATCAAGAACTGCACCTGGTACGAGCGCGGTTTGCTGCACCCGTACCTGGATTACGACGAGGTGCCGGCGTACCTCAAGCGCCTGGTCGACCCGATGGACAGCGACGGTTTTGTGCATTTGTCCGACCTGCCGGGTCTGGGCGAAGACATCGACTTCAACTTCATCGAGATGAACACGCTTAAAAGCTTCTGACGTGTACGCGGGCTGCCCGGTGCATGCCGGGTTGTCCGAGAGCCCTATAAATATAAGAAAGGCACTCTCGCTATGAACATTCTTCCTTCGCTGTGGGCGCGGGTTCTGGCGGCTACCCTGACGGTGACCGCGCTACCTGTCGTGCATGCCAAAACCCCGGCCGATCAATTGATCGTCGGCATGAGCATGATCAATCTGCTGTCCCTCGACCCGGCGGCCGCCACCGGCCTGGACGTGTCGGAGATCAATGCCAATCTCTATGACATGTTGCTGGTGCAGGACGTCGCTGCGCCGGATCAGCTGTTGCCGGCACTCGCCGAGCGCTGGCAAGTCAGCGACGACCGCAAGACCCTGACCTTCAATCTGCGCCAGGGCGTGCAATTTCAATCGGGCAACCCGTTGAGCGCCGAAGACGTCGCCTGGTCGTTGCAGCGCGTGCTCAAACTCAATCTCGCATTGGCGTCGACCTGGAAGGCTTACGGTTTTACCGCCGAGAATGTCGAGCGTTCGATGCGCGCGACTGATGCCAATACCTTCGTCATCGAATTGCCGCGCCCCACCGATCCACAGTTGGTGCTCAACACGCTGGCGACCTCGCCAAGCGCCTTCATTCTCGACCGCAAAAAAGTCCTCGAACATCAGAAGAACAATGACCTCGGCGCCGCCTGGCTGGTGACGCACGCCGCCGGCAGTGGTGCCTTCGTGCTCAATGACTGGCGGGCCAACGACGTGATCCTGATGAGCCGTTTCGACGGCTACTGGGGTGGCCCGGCCAAGCTCAAACGCATCGTCATGCGCAACATGACCGAGTCGCAGTCGTTGCGGCTGATGATCGAGCGCGGTGACCTCGACATCGCCAAAGGCATGTCGGCGCCGGACATCCAGGCCTTGCAGAAAAGCGACAAGGTCCGCACGCAAACCCTGCAACGCGGCACGCTGTATTACGTCGCGCTGAGCGTGAAGCAGCCAATGTTTGCCGACGCGCGCGTGCGCAAAGCCGTGCGCTCGTTGATCGACTATCAAGGCATCAACCAGACCGTCATGCCGCACTACGGCGTGATCAATCAGCGGCCGATGCCGTTGGGACTGGCCGCGCGCCTGCCGGATCCCGGTTATCGACTGAATGTCGATGAGGCAAAAAAACTTCTCGCTGACGCCGGTTACCCCAACGGGTTCAAGACCAGCATCCGCGTGCTGGCCGAGCCGCCCTTCATCAACATTGCCTCCAACCTGCAATCGACGCTGGCGCAGGCCGGGATCGAAGCCAGCATCATCACTGGCACCGGTAACCAGATCTACGGCGCCATGCGTGAGCGCAGTTTCGACATCATCGTCGGCCGTGGCGGTGGCGGCGCCGAACGTCATCCTCATTCGAGCCTGCGCACGCTGGTGTACAACCCGGATAACCGTGACGAGGCCAAGCTGAGCAACTTTCAGGGCTGGCGCACTTCGTTCTACAGTCCCGAGTTGAATCAGTTGATCGAGAGTGCCGAAGTCGAGCCCGATGCGCAGAAACAGCAGGCGCAGTATCAGGACATCCAACAGCAACTCGATCAGCAAGTGGGCGCGATTCTGCCGGTCTCGCAGATGACCGACACGGTGCTGGTCTACGCCGATGTTGCCGATTTTCAGGGGCACACGGCCGCGACCACGCGCTACAAAGACGTCTACAAAAAACGCTGAAATGCACGGACGAACTTCGCGTGCCGGGTGCACCGGTGACCGTTTTATCAGGAGCTGACTATGTTTGTTATGACTGCCTCTGCCATGGGAGCCCGCGCCTCCAATACTGCGCGGCGTGCCAGCACGGTACTGGTGACGTTGCTGGGCCTGCTGGCGCTGACGTTTATCATCGGTCGGGTCATGCCGCTCGATCCGGTGCTGGCGGTTGTCGGGCCGGATGCCGACAGCTCGACTTACGATCAGGTGTACCGGGCGATGGGGCTGGACAAGCCGATCTGGACCCAGTTCGGCCTGTACCTCAATGACTTGCTGCACGGCAATTTCGGCAACGCGCTGTTGACCGGGCACCCGGTGCTCGATGATATCCGCCGAGTGTTCCCTGCCACCATCGAACTGGCGACTCTGGCCATCCTCTTCGGTGTGCTGATCGGTTTGCCGCTGGGCGTCTGCGCGGCGAGTAATCAAGGGCGACTGGGCGATCATGTCGCGCGAGTGATAACCCTGTTCGGCTATTCCACGCCGATTTTCTGGCTGGGCATGATGGGCTTGCTGGTGTTTTACGCCTGGCTCGGCTGGGCCGGTGGCGCCGGTCGCATCGACCTGACGTACGACGGCATGGTGCCCGAGGTCACCGGGCTATTGCTGATCGATTCGAGCCTGGCCGGTGATTGGGAAGCCTTCGCCAGCGCCTTGCGCCACATCGTCTTGCCGGCGCTGATCCTTGGGCTGAACTCGGTGGCTTACATCAGTCGGATGACCCGCAGCTTCATGCTCGAGCAACTGTCTCAGGAATACATCATCACCGCTCGGGTCAAGGGTTTGTCGCGTCGCCAGGTGGTCTGGGGTCACGCCTTTCGCAACATCCTCGTGCAACTGCTCACAGTGGTGGCGCTGGCTTACGGCTCGCTGCTCGAAGGCGCGGTGCTGATCGAAACGGTCTTTGCCTGGCCGGGTTTCGGCCAGTACCTGACCAGCAGCCTGATGCTCGGCGACATGAACGCGGTGATGGGCTGTGTGCTGGTAATCGGTTTGATTTTTGTCGCGCTCAACCTGATCAGCGATGCCTTGTACAAGGTCTTCGATCCGCGCACCCGTTAACACGCCTGGCTGCGGCACCAAAACTATAAAAACAAGGATTTTTCAATGACGACTGCATTTACCAAACTGCACGCTGGCCTGTTGGCGGCGGTCCTGGCGCTGGTGCCGATGACCCAGGCCAGCGCCAAGACGCCGGCCGATCAACTGATCGTCGGCATGAGCATGGTCAACCTGTTTTCCATCGATCCGGCCAACGCGCCGGGCCTCGACGCTTCCGGCGTCAATGCCAATCTTTACGACACCCTGGTCAAGCGTGATCAGGGCAATCCGGAACAGCATCTGCCGCAACTGGCCGAGCGCTGGACGATCAGCGACGACGGCAAGCAGATAACCTTTCATTTGCGTCAGAACGTGAAGTTTCACTCCGGCAATCCGCTGACCGCTGAAGACGTGGCCTGGTCGTTGTACCGGGTGATGAAACTGAATTTCGGCCTGGCCACGACCTGGAAAGCCTACGGTTATAACGTCGACAACATCCAGTCACTGATCCGTGCCAGCGATGCCCACACGCTGGTTATCGACTTGCCGCAAACCATGGACCCACTGTTATTGATTGACTCGCTGGCGATCTCGCCGAGCGCGGTGGTGATCGATCGCAAAACGGCTTTGGCGCATGAGAAAAACGCTGACCTCGGTGCTAACTGGCTGGTGACCAACGAGGCCGGCAGCGGCCCCTTTGTACTGAGCAAATGGACCGCGAACGACTCGTTGTTACTGACCCGCTTCGACGGTTACTGGGGTGGTGCTGCCAAGCTCAAGCGCGTGGTGGTGCGGCACATGACCGAATCGCAGTCGCTGCGCCTGATGCTGGAGCGCGGTGACCTCGATCTGGCGTATGGCATGGCCGCACCGGACATCCGCGCCATCGACGGTTCGGAAAAAATCCACGTGCAGTCACTGCCGCGCGGCACCATGTACTACGTCGCGTTGAGCATGAAACAGCCCGAATTTGCCAATCCCAAAGTGCGCGAAGCGGTGCGCAACCTGATCGACTACAAGGGCCTCGACGAACAGGTGATGCCGTATTACGGCCAGCTGAATCAGCAGCCGATGCAACTCGGTCTGGCGGCGCGCCTGCCGGATCCGGGTTATCACATGGACGTCGCCAAGGCGAAAAAACTCCTCGCCGAAGCGGGTTATCCGGACGGCTTCAGCACGACCATTCGCACCTTGTCAGAGCCGCCCTTCATCGACATCGCCGCGCGTCTGCAAGCGACGCTGGCCGAGGGCGGGATCAAGGCCAGCATCGTCAACGGCACTGGCAACCAGGTGTATGGCGCCATGCGCGCGCGCAACTTCGACATCATCGTTGCGCGCGGGGCCGAGCGCTATCCGCATCCGTATTTCAGCCTGCGTACGTTTGCCTACAACCCCAACAACAGCGATGACGCCGGCCTGCCGAATTTCCAGGGCTGGCGCGCGTCGTTTTTCAGCCCGCAGCTCAATAGCCTGATTGATCAGGCCGGGGTCGAACGCGATGCCGGCCAGCGCCTGAACCTGTATCACCAGGCGCAGAAAATCTACGACGAGCAGGTCGGCCCGATCATGATGATTTCGCAGATGACCGACACCGTGGTCAGCGCCGCCGACGTCAAGGGCTTCGCCGGTGATGATGCCGAGGCCACGCGCTATCTGGGTGTCTACAAACAACGCTGAACGCTGAACGCTGCCCGGTGCGTCGGCGTACGCGCCGGGTGATCCTCAATTCAATCCGAGAACATGCCCATGATTGCCAACATGTCTTCTACTGATTCGAGCGCCAAGCGGCGGTCGGATCGTACCCCCGGATCCAGCTTCGACGCCTTCTGCAAAAGTGCCCTGAAAGTCTTGCGGCACCTGCTGCGCAACCCGATGACCCTGGCCGGATTGCTGGTCGCGCTGGTGCTGGTGGTGGTGGCGTTGTTTGCGCCGTGGATCGCTACCCATGATCCGGTGGCGCAAAACCTCGCCAATGCCCTGCAGGCACCGGGCGCCGCGCACTGGTTCGGCACCGATGAATACGGCCGGGATATCTTCAGTCGGCTGGTCTACGGCTCGCGCATCACGCTGTACATCATCACCCTGGTGACCGTGATCGTCGGCCCGATCGGCCTGTTTATCGGCACCGTCTCCGGCTACTACGGTGGTGTGGTCGACACGGTATTCATGCGTCTGACCGACATCTTCATTTCCTTCCCCAGCCTGGTGCTGGCGCTGGCGTTCATCGCTGCGCTCGGTCCGGGCCTGGAACACGCGGTGGTAGCGATTGCGCTGACGTCGTGGCCGCCGATTGCGCGACTGGCGCGGGCTGAAACCCTGTCGTTGCGCAAGGCTGACTTCGTCGTGGCGGTCGAGCTGCAAGGGGCTTCGTCCACGCGAATCATCCTGCGGCACATTGTGCCGATGTGCATGTCGTCGGTGATCATCCGCCTGACCATGAACATGGCCGGGATCATCCTCACCGCAGCGGCTTTGGGCTTTCTCGGCCTCGGTGCGCAAGCGCCGTCGCCGGAGTGGGGCGCGATGATTTCCACCGGGCGCCGCTACATGCTCGAGTGCTGGTGGCTGGTGGCTGTTCCGGGGGCCGCAATCATGTTGGTCAGCCTGGCTTTCAACCTGTTGGGCGACGGCCTGCGGGACATTCTTGATCCGCGCAGCGAGTAATCGGAGGCTGTATGTCTGCAATCAAATTGAACGTCGAAGGGCTCAATGTGCGCTTCGTCAATGCTCAGAAAGAAACCCATGCCGTGCGCGACGTGTCCTTCACCCTCGGGCGGGAAAAACTCGCCATTGTCGGTGAGTCGGGCTCGGGCAAATCGACGGTCGGTCGCAGCTTGCTGAAGCTGCACCCGGCCAGCGCGCGGATCACCGCCAAGGCAATGCAGTTCGGTGAAGTCGATCTGCTCTCAGCCGGCGAAAAGGTCATGCAGAAGATTCGTGGTCAGCGCATTTCGATGATCATGCAGGACCCGAAATACTCGCTGAACCCGGTGGTCAAGGTCGGCGATCAGATTGCCGAGGCGTATCTGGCGCACCACAAGGCCAGCCGCAGCGAGGCCCGCGAGCGGGTGCTGGAAATGCTCGAAAAGGTGCATATCCGTGATCCGCAACGGGTCTACAACCTTTACCCGCATGAGGTTTCCGGTGGTATGGGTCAGCGCATCATGATCGCGATGATGGTCATCACCCGGCCACAGGTGATCATCGCCGACGAGCCGACCTCGGCCCTTGATGTGTCGGTGCGTCAGCAAGTGCTCAACGTGCTGGAAGAACTGGTCGAACAGCAGGAAATGGGTCTGATTTTCGTCAGTCACGACCTCAACCTTGTGCGCAATTACTGCGACCGCGTGTTGGTGATGTACGCCGGCAGGGTGGTCGAATCGCTCGCCGCCGGTGACCTGCAACATGCGCAACATCCCTATACCCGCGGCCTGATGGCGGCGTTGCCGAGCATGGACAACCGTCGCGAACGGTTGCCGGTGTTGCAACGCGATCCACTGTGGCTGACTTGCTGAGGAATCGACCATGTCCATGATCCAAGCACACGCGCTGAACCTGAGTTTCGGCGCCGGCCCGGCCCTCAATCAGGTGCTGCACGACGTCAGCCTCAGTGTCGCCGACGGCGAATCCTTCGGCCTGGTAGGGGAGTCCGGCTCCGGCAAGACCACGGTATTGCGCTGCCTGGCCGGGCAGTACCGGCACTGGACCGGCGAGTTGAGCATTGCCGGCGCGCCGCTGCAGCACAAGATTCCCAAGGAACATTTCCGTCAGGTGCAGATGGTGTTCCAGGACCCTTACGGCTCGCTGCATCCGCGCCACACCGTCGACACGGCCCTGCGTGAGCCGCTGATTATTCACGGCGTGCGCGACAAGGACGACCGGATCAACGAGATCCTGCTCAAGGTCGGTCTGAACGACAGTTACCGTTTTCGCTATCCGCATCAGTTGTCCGGTGGCCAGCGCCAGCGCGTGGCGATTGCCCGTGCGCTGATTCTCGAGCCGCGCGTGTTGCTGCTCGATGAGCCGACTTCGGCGCTGGATGTCTCGGTGCAGGCGGAGATTCTCAATCTGCTGGCGGATTTGCGCCGGCGCGAGAAACTCACCTACCTGATGGTCACTCACGATCTGGGCGTGGTCACGCATCTGTGTGATCGGGTGGCGGTGATGCAGCTGGGCAAGATCGTGGAGCTGCTCGACAGTCAGGCGCTCAGCCAGGATCTGGCAAGCCACGCCTACACGCGGATGCTGGTACAAGCCAGTCGTGATTTCAGCCAGGAATCGGCGCGCCAGCTCGCTGGTTGAGCCGATCCATCAAGGAGCGCGACATGCCGCATTGTCTTATCGATTGCCCGCAAAGCCTGGCCCAGCGTGTCGGCGAGCAAACCCTGCTCGCTGCCGTGCATGACGCCCTCGATGCCTTCGGCCTGTTCAAGGCCGGGGACATCAAGGTGCGCCTCAACACGTTCGAGCATTACCGCTGCGGTGCGGGCGCGGACGATTTTGTCCATGTCGTCCTGTCGGTGTTGTCCGGGCGCAGTGCTGAACAGCGCCGGCGTCTGGCCTCGGCGACCGTGGCGGCGCTGGTCGCTTTGCTGCCGGACGTCGAATCGCTGTCGATGGAGGTTGTGGAAATGCCCCGCGAGACGTTCGTCAACCGCAGCCAATATTTGCAAGAAGCCGGATTGTCGGCCTGAACAAGGAGTGCTCATGCCTTATCGATATGTTGTTCCGACGCAGCGCAAAAAGCCTTTGGCCTTGTCGCTGGCAGCCACGTTGACGCTGGTTTGCAGTGTGCCGTCGTGGGCGCTGGAGGCGCCGGTAAAACTGCAGGTGCCGACGCTGGCCTACGATGATCAGCAGATCATCCTGGTCTGGGAGAAGCCCGCCGATCACGCCGATATCAGCGACTACCGAGTCTACGCCAACGGTGTGTTGCTGGGCGGCAGCAACGCCAACAATGACCGCGTCTCGCCGGCCAAACCTTACATTGATCGATTCTACGAACAGGATGTTGCCGGTTTTCATCATCGCATTGGCATTCACAGTTACACCGCGCAAGGCTTGAAAGCGGATACGGCCTATCGATTCACCGTGCGTTCGGTGGGCACCGATGGCACAGAGTCGGCCGACAGTCCGGCCGTTGTACAACGGACGAGCAAGGTCGCCGCCGTGTTCGATGTGAGGAAATATGGGGCCAAGGGTGACGGCAAAAGCCTCGATACTTTGGCGATCCAGAACGCCATCGACGCCTGCACACCCGGCTGCAAAGTATGGTTGCCCAAGGGCACCTACAAAAGCGGGGCGCTTTACCTGAAGAGCAACATCACCGTGGAAATCGCCGAGGGTGCAACGCTGTTGGGTTCCGAGCGTGCCGAAGACTATCCGTTGGCTGGCTACATCCAGTATCCGTATTCGAGCACCGTGCGCCCGGCGTCGCTGATCAACGCCTTGCCGCGCGACCCGCGGCAGCACCAGTCGTTCGAAAACATCCGTATCGTCGGCAAAGGCACGATTGACGGCAACGGCTGGAAGCGCCGCGCCGATGTCGTCGACGAACGCGGTCAGCCATTGCCGTTCTACCTGCCCAGCGACAACACTCGCTACCAACAGGACGGCATTCTGGCCAAGGCGCAAGTCGAGCAAGCGGTGGCGCGCGGCATGAACGTCAAGGACGCCTACGGGCAGATGCGCTCGTCGCTGATCACCCTGCGCAACGTCAAAAACGTGTTCTACGGCGGTTTCACCGTGGTGAACCCGGCCTTCCACGGAATCATGAACCTGGAAACCGAAAACGTAGTGCTGGCCAACACCACGCATAAAACCTACGACGCCAATAACGGCGACGGCATCGAATTCGCCAACAGCAAGGGCGCAATGGTCTTCAACAACTTCTTTGATACCGGCGATGACTGCGTCAATTTTGCTGCGGGTACCGGGGCGGATGCCGTGCAGCAAAAGCCGCAGGAAGATGCCTGGATCTTCAATAACTACTTTCGCAAGGGTCACGGCATGGTGGTTGCCGGCAGCCATACCGGCGCGTGGATTCAAAACATCCTCGCCGAAGACAACGTTTCCGATGGCACCGATGCCGGCCTGCGCATGAAGAGCACCAACTTCATGGGCGGCGGCGCGCGTAACGTGATCTTCCGCGACTCGGCGATCCGCAATACGCTCAAGCAGGCGTTCATTTTTACCCTCGACTACAACGATCCGAATGCCAAGCTGGATTACCAGCGCTCAACCATTCCCGGGCAATTCCGTGATATCCGCATCGCCGACGTGAGCATCGAAAATGCCCAGGGCAAAGCGATCGAGGTCAAGGGCGACAGTCAGCACAATGCCTGGCATCAGGGATTGGTGTTCGAGCGCGTGCGCTTCAGTGGTCCGGCACAGGCGCAGATCGACGGGTTGAAGGATTCGCTGTTCGACCATGTGTCGTTCAGCGAGTACGGTGCTGCCAACCCGTGGCAAGTCACCGGGAGTGTCGGGCTGACGTTCAAGGATGTGCAGCCACCACCACCGTAGAACCCTGATCAAGGTTTCGGCGATTTACCGAGGTCTTCCGAGTCGCTCGAAGTAGCAGCATCTTTTGCCGTTTCATGCGACTCGGCGCCGGAATTCGAGCCCGACGCCTCTTCACCTTTCTTGTCGGCCTTGTCTGCGTTGGATTGAGCTTTGCCGGCTTGATTCACGCCGGGAAGCGCGGTGGGCGGCGCGGCAGACTCGTCAGCCGTCTTAGCGGCTGCCGAGGCGAAAAGCGGGCAGGCCGCGAGCAGGCTGGCCAAGGTGATCGCTGCAATTTTGCTGTTCATGATGGTCGTCTTCCGGTCGAGGCGGATGGTGATCATTGGAGGCGCCCGGCAAGCGAAGGTGCCCGCTGCTGGACGGGCGGTCAGTCGCTGCTGTTCGCATCACGCGAGGTCGACGATCTGGCTCCACTCAAGCCCGAACCGGCCGAGTGAGCGAGGTGTTTTTGCCGGATCGCATCGATTGTCGGGTGGAGGGCGCGGGTCGATTGCGTGTTGAGGTCAGCGCCAATTGATAGTCAGCCTAGGGGCGGTGGGATTTCATCAGGAAACCCCACTGCCTTTTTACGTCCGTAAAAAATCGCGAAAGGCGGCAAATTGCTGGCCCCCGGATTTTTGCTTCCCCGGCAAAATCGCCTTTTTTCAGAAGGTTAGGTTGGCTTATGCGGACGATTGTCATCACCGTTGCAACGCTTTCCCTGGCTGTTTTCGCGGTGGGAGTGCAGGCGAAAGAGCTGAGTAAAAGCCATCGCTTTGCCTGCACCTGGGGCTCGGACATTGCTGCCGGTGCCCAGCAATCGAAGTTGGCGGGCGTCTCGCTGTACGGCGCACGCAAACAATTGCAGGTGCGCCGCTTCCAGCAACCGTGGATGCGCATGACCGCGATGGGGATTACCGAGCAAACCTACAACAGCACGTCGAAGCTCAAGCCTGCGGCGGTCAAGCAGACCTATTACGAACAATGCGTACGCCACGAATTGGCCCAGCGATAACGCAGAAAGCCCAATTTTTTCAGGTTGGGCTTTTTCATGCCTGAGGAAATGTCAGGATTACTTTTCGCTCTCGCAATTGACCATCCACGATACGCCAAAACGATCCACCAGCATGCCGAAGCGCACCGCCCAGAACGTCGCTTCTAACGGCATGTCGACGCGCCCGTCCTTGGCCAAGGCGTTAAACACTCGATCGGCTTCAGCAATGCTGTCGACATTCAGCGAAATCGAGCAGCCGCTCATGCCTTGGGTCGGGCGGTCGGGCGTGGTGTCCGAGGCCATGATCATCTGATCTCCGACCTTCAGACAGGTATGGATGATCAGAGAGTGGTGCTCTTTGGGCACATGCTCGGCGGCGGGCGTTTCGCCGAACGTCATCATCGCCTCGAGTTTTCCCTGCAAGGCTTGCTCGTAAAAGGTGAAGGCCTCGCGGCAGTCACCGTTGAAGATCAGGTACGGGTCGATTCTCATGTCTCTGCTCCCGGCAGTCAGGCGCGGAGAGTGGCGGGGGTTCGTCGGGTTCCGCGTAGGGCGGTTAAAACATAGCAGAGCGTTGGACGCCGGAAAGGCCAGAGTCTTCCAGATGTTTTTGTTCTGAAAAGCGCCTCGACGATAACGCGCTCTTCGTGTGAAATTCAGTCGTAGCGCTGGAGTACCATAACGCACCGCCATCGCCTGCCGAGTCCCATGCCCCATGCCTGATCTATCGCGTTTCACCTCTTTGTTCGATCAGGCGCAGCGAGCCTTGCGCTTGGTTTGGGGGACATCGCGTGGCTTGTTTCTCGGGCTGGTGCTGGCAACGCTGGTGGCCGGGTTGCTGCCGGCACTGGCGGCGTGGTTGGGGCAGCGGATTGTCGATGCCGTGGTGGCGGCGATGCAGTTGCACGCGCAACACGGCAGTGCGCCGCTGTGGCCGGTGTTGCGTTATGTGTTGTTGGAGGCCGGGGTGTTGGCGCTATTGTCCGGCACACAACGAGCACTGTCGGTGCAGCAGTCGTTGTTGCGGGTGCAACTGGGGCAGAAGGTCAATACGCTGATCCTGGAAAAAGCGCAGACCCTGTCACTGGTGCAGTTCGAGAACTCCGAGTTCTACGACAAACTCGTGCGCGTGCGTCGCGAGGCTTCGACCCGGCCACTGGCGCTGGTCATGAAGTCGCTGGGACTGATTCAGAACCTGATCATGCTGATCAGCTTCGGCGTGCTGCTGGTGCATTTTTCGCCTTGGGCGCTGGTGCTGCTGGTGGTGGGGGCGTTGCCGGTGTTCTTTGCCGAGGCGCATTTTTCCGGGGATGCCTTTCGGTTGTTCACCCGCCGCGCGCCGGAGAGTCGGCAGCAGAATTACATCGAAACCTTGCTGTCCCACGAAACCTATATCAAAGAGGTCAAGCTGTTCGGCTTTGCCCCACTGTTGCTGCAACGCTACCGCGACACGTTCGCCAGGTTGTATGCCGAAGACCGCCGTTTGACGTTACGGCGCGATGGCTGGGGTTTCGGCCTCGGTCTGCTCGGTACTGCGGCATTTTACGTGGCCTATGCCTGGGTGGTGATCGATGCCGTGCATGGCCAGATCAGCCTCGGCCAGATGACCATGTATCTGGTGCTGTTCAAGCAAGGCCAAAGTGCGGTGAGCAGCAGTTTGAGTGCGATCAGCGGCCTGTATGAAGACGGACTCTACCTGACGAGTCTTTATGAATACTTGGCCGAACCGGTGCAGGCGGATGCCGGCCACCTGACGGTTGGAGCCTGCCCGGGTGATGGTTTGCGCTTCGAAAATGTCGGTTTCCGTTATCCCGGTGCCAGTCGGCCAGCACTGGAAAACATTGACCTGCAACTGGTGCCAGGCCAAAGCATGGCGCTGGTCGGCGAGAACGGTTCTGGCAAGACCACGCTGATCAAGTTACTGACCCGGCTCTACCGCCCTGATCAAGGGCGCATTCTGCTCGACGGCAGCGATTTGCAGGATTGGCAGGAGACCGCATTGCGTCGGCGTATTGGCGTAATTTTCCAGGACTATATTCGCTACCAGTTCAGCGTCGGCGAAAACATCGGCGTCGGCGACACCTTGGCGTTCAACGATTCGCAACGATGGAAAGAGGCGGCTGCCCAAGGCATGGCGGCGCCCTTTATCGAAGGACTGGACAAGGGCTATGCCACGCAGTTGGGACGCTGGTTTGCCGGTGGCCAGGAATTGTCTGGCGGGCAGTGGCAGAAGATTGCCTTGTCCCGCGCGTACATGCGCCGTGAGGCCGACATTCTGATCCTTGATGAGCCGACTTCGGCGCTCGACCCGGCAGCTGAAGCCGCGGTGTTCGAGCATTTCAGCCAGCACAGCGAAGGGCGCATGACCTTGCTGATTTCCCATCGCTTTTCCAGCGTGCGCAATGCCGACCACATCATCGTGCTGCAACAAGGCCAAATCCTCGAGCAGGGCGGCCACGATCAACTGATAGCCGCTGCCGGGCATTACGCGCAACTGTTTGATTTGCAGGCGCGCGGCTACCGTTAAGTGTCCCGTCCGCTGCGCACGGTTGTCGGCCCGGCCACCCTAGGGACGGGCTTGCTCTGCATCAGGCTGTCGAGCGCCTTGCGGTAATTCTGCCCGCCGAGCGCCATGCTGTTGTTGTGCGTCGCCCCCGGCACCAACAGCAGGCGCTTGGGTTGTTGCGCGGCGTTGAACAATTGCTCACTGAAACGTGGTGGCACGAAAGCGTCAGCCAGACCGTGCACCACCAGCAGCGGCATGTGAATGTCGGCGATCTTGTCGATCGAATCGAATTTCTGCGAGAGCAGCCAGCGCACCGGCAGTGAAGTGTTGGCCACGGACGCGGCAACGTCGGCCAGTGTCGTGAACGTCGACTCGATGACCAGTCCGCGCACTGGCAGTGCGGAATGATCGCGGGCGGCTGTTTGCCCGAGTTCCGCCGCCAGATCGATCGCCACGGCGCCGCCCAGGGAGTGCCCGTAGATCAGGCGTTTGGCCGGATCCGGTTGCAGCAGCTTGAAGCGCTCCCACGCTACTCGCGCATCTTCGTAAACACTGCTTTCCGACGGCAGATCACCGTGGCTCTTGCCAAAACCACGGTAGTCGATGGCCAGCACCGAATAACCCGCCGCGCGCAATTGTTCGATGCGGAACAGTTGCCCGGTGAGGTTCCAGCGTACGCCGTGCAAATAAAGAATGGCCGGCGCACTGGCCTTTTCCGCCGGCCACCACCAGGCATGAATGTTCTGCCCGGCCTTGAAACTCTTCGGTTGCAGGTCGAGTTCCTGCACGCTGCCGGGCAAGCCGTGATACCAGCCGGCGGTGCCCGGCTCAATGCGAAACAGCAATTTGCGCTCGGTGTGTTGCAGCACACCACAACTCGCCGGCACGCCGATAATCAGCGCGGCCATGCAGGCGAACGCCAAACGGCGGCGTCGTAGACGCGTCATGAAGGACTGGAACATTAAACGTTTCACCAAGGCGCAGCCAAAGAACGCTTTTTACCAGATGGCTCGGCCTGCGCGTGAATTTTTCGACCACCGCCCCGGCGCAACGATTACCAAATGCTGCAAGGACTCACACGACCTGCAGAACGATCTTGCCGATATGGTCGCCAGCCTCCATGTGCGCGTGGGCCTGAGCCGCGTCGTTGAGTGAATAAACCTTGTCGATCATCGGCAGGCAGCGCCCGGCAGACAGTGCCGGCCATCCGTGCTCACGCAGTTGATCGGCAATCGCGGCTTTTTCGGCAGCGGTGCGGGCGCGAAGGAGAGATCCGGTAATGACCGCGCGTTTGGCCATCATCGCCAGCAGATCAAAGTCATTGGCCCGTGCGCCGCCAAGGAAACCGAGCATGACCAGACGGCCATCCATCGCCAGGGCGCTGACGTTATCGTTGAGATACGAGCCTCCCATGATGTCGAGGATCACATTCACACCTTGGCCAGCAGTTTTATCGGTGATGACCTGTGCGAATTTCTCATCGCGGTAATTGATCGCTTCGCCACCCAGATCGCGAATTGCCGCGCATTTGTCCGGGCTGCCGGCGGTGGCAAACGCTTCTATACCGAACTCGCGGCAAAGCATCAGCGCAGTAGTGCCTATACCGCTGGTGCCACCGTGAATCAGCGCGCGTTGACCACGGCTGGCGCCGCCAAGGCCGAACAGGTTGGCCCACACGGTGAAGAACGTTTCCGGGATCGCGGCCGCCTGGACCCAGTCCACGCCATCAGGAATCGGCAGGGTTTGGCCGGCCGGTACGGCGCAGTATTCGGCATAACCGCCGCCATTGGTCAACGCGCAGACTTTGTCGCCCACGGCGAATTGACTGACACCCGCCCCGAGTGCAACGACTTCGCCGGCAACCTCCAGCCCGGGGATCGGGTTGATGCCGGGTTTCATCGGGTATTTACCGGCACGCTGCAAGGCGTCCGGCCGGTTGATCCCGGCGGCGTGTACGCGGATCAGCACTTCGCCTTGTGCCGCGACCGGCAGCGGCACGCGTCGCGGTTGCAAGACTTCGGGGCCTCCGGGTTCGGTAATTTCGATTCGGGTCATTTCATTGGGCAGGGACATATCGTTTCTCTTGGCTTGAGTTGTGTAGGTGGGAGCCTGCCGGGCAGGCAATGATTCCCTTCAATTTGCGCAGCAGCGCGGCTCAACCGGGGCGGGCAGCCATTTCATGGCCTGCTCCAGCAGCAACGCCACGACGATCGCACCAGCGGCAATAACGAACAACAACGCGTGGTGGCCGCCGCTGGCATTGAACAGCGCCGAATAGGCAAATCCGGCCAACGCCTGAAACGTGGCGAACGACACCGTGGCGCGGCTCCAGGCGATTTGCTGGCGATGGTGCTCCGGCACCAGTTCATGCACCCGGGCCAGCGCCAGCGGCACGATGCCGGGCGGAAATGAACCGAGAATCACCGCCAGCAACGCCAACGCCAGAAACGAGTGGGAGATCGCCAGCAGTCCGAGGGTAATCGCCTGCACTACCAGCACCAGACGAATGCTCGACCGTGCACCCAACTGATCGGCGAGAAAGCCATAAGTCACTGGCCCGACAATCGCACCCAAGCCATACATCACCCATACCAGCGCACCGATATGCGCGCCGGCGCCGAGTCCACGCGCCACGTAATCCACCAGAAACACCATCGCCGGCACCAGACCGGCGGCCATAAAGGCATATTGGGCGAACAGCACGTAGACCGCGCGCGGCGTCGGTTCAACGGACGCCGTTTCGTGCGCAGCCACCGGGTGCGCAAAATCGGACGGCCAGCCGAACCAGCTCAGCGCAGTCAGCAACAGGGCCAATGCGCCCAGGCCCAGCCAAGTCGCCTGCAAACCCAGGCCCAACAGCGGCGGCACCAGCGTCCCGGAGCCGGCAATGCCGAGACCGATGCCGAGAAAAATCGCACCACTGGCCAACCCTTTGCGTGCGGCTGGAACATGCGGCAATACCGTCGCCGCAACCAACACCATGATCGCGCCACCGGCAATCCCCGACAGCAGCCGCCAGCCGAAGAACCAGCGCACCGACAAGGGAAATGCACAGGCAAAAAATGCGGCGGTGACGATCAGCATCATCAAGCGCAAGGCATTTCTATTGCCGAACTGGCGCGCTGTCGGCCGGCCGAGCAGGGCGCCGATCAGATAGCCGACCAGATTGGCCGCACCGAGGTAGACCACATCATCGGCGCTGAACCACTGCGCTTCAATCAGCGCAGGAATCAACGGCGTGTAAGCGAAACGTGCCAGTCCGATGCTGACCAGGCTGGCGCAGAGGCCGGCGAAGATCGGCAGCCAGATACCGGTGGAGGTTGAAGTGCGCATGATAGCGATCTCGCGGAAGGTTTATGGCGTTCAGCATATCGGCTATCTTTGCTGCGTTAATGCAGCGATTAAGCGGCACGCTGATGCGTATTTGCATCATACGGAGGCAGCATGAATTGGGATGACGCACGGGTATTTCTCGCCGTTTGCCGCGAGTCGACGCTGCGCGGGGCCGCACGGATTCTGGGGGTAGATCAGGCAACCGTCGGGCGGCGGATCACGGCGCTGGAAAAGTCCCTGGGTGCGACGTTGTTTTTGCGCACCTCCGACGGCTACGCGTTGACGGCCGTCGGCGAAGCGGCGCTCAAAAGCGTGGAGAAGATGGAGCATTCGGCACTGGAGCTGGAGCGGCAGATTCAAGGCCTGGACGATCGCCTGACCGGCACGGTGCGCGTCAGCACCACGGATTCGCTGGCCATCGATTTCCTGATTCCGGCGATCGCCCGTTTGCACGAGCAGCACCCGGACGTGCGGGTGCAACTGGATGCGTCCACGCAAATCCTCAGCCTGGCCAAGCGCGAGGCGGATATCGCCGTGCGCAACACCCGACCGGACAATCCGGATCTGATCGCTCGGCGAATTGCTCGATGGCCGGTGGGGCTGTTTGCTTCCCAAGCGTATATAGACGCCAATGGCGTGCCGCCGCCGGGCACGGCGTTCGAAGGGCATGATCTGGTGGTCTATCAACCGTATCTGCAAAGCAAAAAGGACCTGACCCTGGTATCGGAACCGCTGAGCCGCGGCCGGATAGTCGCCAGCCTCAGTTCCAGTTTGCTCGTGCGTCGTTCGATTGCAGTAGGGTTGGGTGTAGGAGAAATCCCGGTGTACATGGGCGAGCGCGATGGCCTGATCAGGCTTTGGCCGGAGCGCACCACGCCATTGCCCTATGAGGTATGGCTGGTAACCCACGCGGACCTGCGCCATACCGCGCGGGTGAGGGCGGTGATTGAGCAGATTGTCGACGTGTTCGCGTCGGAGAATGAGTAGGTAGATGCTGTTTTGGCAGGGCTACAACCTCTGACGAAACGGCCTACACCAGAGGCAGAATCTCCCGGCTTGTGAGCCTGTTGGATGGGGCCTATTGTTTCGGCATGTCGGTGAGGGGCGCAGGACTCGCACTGATGTTGATACCAGGGAAGGTATTGGTAAACCCAGGAAGGTGCCGAATTGAGAACCACGGAATTCAGTCAAAATCCAGTCAGTGACCTATCGAGTAAAGGTCGGAATACTCAAACCATGAACGCTATAAGCCGTGAAGAGTTCAATGCCAGGATCGAGACCATTGAGACGAGGATGGATGCTCGGTTCGAGGGTGTGTCGGCAAAAATCGATGCTTATCTTTTGACTCAGGCGGAGAGGGACAAACGATACGATCTGATGTGGGACGGTGTACAAAAAATCGCCGAAGACTCAAAAGAAGCCATCAAACAAGCCTCGACAGTGAAGGCGCATTACTGGGCGACGACAGCCGTCCATTTCCTTGGAATGATCACCGTCGTCGTGGGGGCGCACTTCGCCAATCAGGCAGCGGTGTTAACCACCTTGCAGACGACACTCGCTGCGATCCAGGCAGGTAAAGATATAGGCGCACCAAGACCTGCTTCGCAACAAGCACCCGAATCAGCACAATAGAAAACGGCCTTCAAAGAAGGCCGTTTTTCGTGAGCATTGAAACACCGCGTTATGGCATCTCTGGCAATTCCTGCGGCCGCAGGTCGAATACCAGCACTTCGGCATCGACACCGTTGCTCAAAGTCAGCAACTGTTCCTCGCGAATCCGCACGCCGTCACCTTCGCGCAGTGACTGGCCGTTGAGTTCAACGCTGCCACGTGCGACATGCACATAGGCATAGCGGTTGGCCGCCAGTTCCAGCGTGGCGCTTTCCTTGCCGTCGAACAGCCCGGCGAAGACCCGTGCATCCTGACGCACCTTGAGCGAACCGTGCTTGCCGTCCGGCGAAATGATCAACTGGAGGCGACCGCGTTTTTTCTCGGCGCTGAAATGCTCCTGTTGGTAGCGCGGTTTGGCGCCGGCAACCTCCGGCACAATCCAGATCTGCAGGAAGTGCACCGGTTTGCTCGCCGAATGGTTGAACTCACTGTGCGCCACGCCGCTGCCAGCGCTCATCAATTGCACGTCACCCGGGCGGATGACCGAGCCGGTACCCAGCGTGTCCTTGTGTTCCAGCGCACCTTCCAGCACGTAGGAAAAGATCTCCATGTCGCGATGCGGGTGCTGGCCGAAGCCTTTACCGGCGGCAACGCGGTCGTCGTTAATCACCAGAAGGTCGGAAAAACCCTGTTCACGTGGGTCACGATAGCTGGCGAAGGAAAATGTGTGAAAGGACTTCAACCAGCCATGATTGGCGAGGCCACGATCGGAGGCTTTGCGAAGGGTCAGCATGATGAAATCTCCTTGCAGGACGTGAATTCGTCCGAGTGAGGAGAAGGTTACTGGTTACTGTTCGGCGCAATAAGTAGATGAAAATTGAAAGACTGTCCTGATCAGGTTGACAGTTGTGCGATGCTGTTCACACAAACTTTTATGCCCGGAGTGCCGCACTTGGCCATAATGTCTGGCCTGTCTCATGTCTCCCTGATTTAAGTGATGTCTGCCCATGAAAACCGTGGCAATGGTGCTGTTCCCCGACTTTCTCCTGCTCGATATGGCCGGGCCATTGGAGGTTTTTTCGGTTGCCAACCGCTACCTGAAAGCCGAAGCGCATTATCAATTGGTCACGCTTGGCACCGAGCGTGGCCCACTTCGGGCATCCAATGGCGTGTTGGTGCATGCCGATGCGACCATTGACGACAACACCGAACATTATGATCTGCTGTTGGTGCCGGGCGGTCCGGGTGCCTACAACCAACAATTTCCGTCGTTGTTCGCCTGGCTCAAAGGTGCTGTTCAGCGCGTCGAACATTACGGTTCGATCTGCACCGGCGCCTTCGTGCTCGGGCATGCCGGGTTGCTGGATGGCTACCGGGTGACCACCCACTGGAACTACACCGAACGTCTGATCAAGGGGTTCCCGAAGGCCCATGTCACCACGGATCAGATCTATGTCGAAGATCGCAATCTGATCACCTCGGGCGGTGTCACGGCCGGAATCGATATGGCGCTCGCTGTCATCGCCCGCGATCACGGGAAGAAACTCGCCCAGGATGTCGCCAAAGTCCTGCTGGTGGTGATGAAACGGCAGGGCGGGCAGGCCCAGTTCAGTCCGCTGATGGCCGCTGTGGCACCGCAGGAAACGCCGATCACCCGCGCGCAAAGCTACGTGCTGGAGCACCTCGACGAAGCGTTCACGGTCGAACGCATGGCCGCCATTGCCAACATGAGTGCGCGGCACTTTGCACGCGTGTTCACCCGCGAAATCAATATGACGCCGATGGAGTTTCTGCAAAGTGCGCGCATCGACTGCGCGCGCAACCTGCTCGAAACCAGCGATCTGCCGCTTAAAACCGTGGCTTACAAAAGTGGTTTCGGCAGTGTGCGGCACATGCGTTCACTGTTCGCTGAAAAGCTCGGCCTGACCCCTGCGCAGTACCGCGAACAGTTCAGCTAGAGCGCTTGTGTCCGTCTGGCGCACCCGGATGTCCGTGCTGCGCCTCGTCTAGCGGTTGTCGCGTCATCTGAGGCTGCCAAGATAGTTGGCATGGATAGCCTCAATGATTTGAACACGGCGTCGGTGCTACATTTCGGCCCTTACGCGTTCCACCTGCGGCAACGGCTGATACTCGATGGAGATCGGCCCTTGCGTATGGGCGGGCGCGCGCTGGACATTCTGCAAGTGCTGGTCGAGCGTGCCGGTCGAGTGGTCAGGAAGGAGCAATTGATTGCTCTGGTATGGCCGACGTCGGTGGTCGAGGAGATCAACCTGCGCGTGCACATCGCTGCGCTCCGGCGGGCCTTGGGTGACGGCGAAAACGGTCAGCGCTACATCGTCAACGTGCCGCAATGTGGATACAGCTTTATTGCCCCGGTGCGTTGCGACAGCGCCGCGCAAGTGGTCTTCGAGGGTCTGCAAACGCCCCAGCATAATTTGCCTGCGCGACTGACCCCGGTTGCCGGACGCGACTCATTGGTCGGTGGGCTGGTGCGGAAAATGCCGCTGTATCGGCTGATGACCGTGACGGGAGCGCCTGGCGTCGGTAAGTCAACGGTGGCGCTGCGGGTTGCGGAACTGCTGTTGCAGTACTACAGGGACGGCGTGTGGCAGATCGATCTGAGCTTGATCGATGGCGAGACGTCGCTGCTCGATCATGTGCTGCGCACCCTGGACAGCGATTTGACCGGGCTCTCGACTCGCCATGCCTTGTTGCTGCTGGATAACTGTGACCAGCGCCGCGACGCTTGCAGAGCAGCGGTTGAAACGTTGCTTGAAGTGGCGCCTCGGCTGTCGATTCTCGCCTCCAGCCGTGAAGCCTTGCAGGTCAGTCTGGAAACCCAGCAGTGTGTGCCACCGCTGGCCATCCCGAAACGCTCGGCGGCTGATTGCATCACTGAAGCCATGGGCCATTCTGCGGTGCAGTTGTTTGTCAGCCGGGCTCGGGCGCGACAGCATGATTTCAGCCTGCGCGAGCAGGACGTCAAAGTCGTGGTCGAGATCTGTCGGCAACTCGACGGTTTGCCGCTGGCAATCGAATTGGCTGCGGCGCAGATCGATGCACTGGCGTTGGTCGGCTTGCAGGCGCAAATGGCCAACGGTCTGCAAGTGCTCAGCCATGGGCGGCGCACGGCTGTGCCACGGCACCAATCCATGCAGGCGGCGCTCGACTGGAGCTATCAGCGCTTGAGTGAGCAGGAACAACGTGTGCTACAACGCTTATCGGTGTTCAAACTGGCGTTTACGCTGGAGGCGGCGCTGGCGGTGATCAGTTGCCCGCAACTGGCTCCGCAGAGGCTTTCCGCGATCATCGACGGCCTGGCGCAAAAGTCATTGTTGACGGTGGAGCGGGGCGGCACTTCAGGCCGGTACCGGATGTTCAATACCATCCGATGCTATGCCCGCGAGCAACTTGAGCGCAGCGGTGAAGGAATTGATCTTGAACGCCGGCATGCACGTTACATCAAGCGGATTCGTCTGGCCTCAGGAGTGCACGCACTCGCGTAATTCGTCGATCAGCAAGTGCACCTTGCGCAGATCCGGGGTCGCGTAGCCCTCAGTGAAGCGTTGATAGATCGGACTGAGCAAATCCAGCGCCTCGCGATAGCGCATTTGGCGCTGCCAGAGTTGCGCCAATGAAGTAGCGCTGCGCAGTTCCCAGGCGAGCGCGCCTTGGGTGCGAGCGATGGTCAGGGACTGTTGCAGGAGTGCTTCGGCTTCCTGAATGGCCCCTTCGCGAGCAGGCTTGCTCCCACATGGGGTCTGACTACACCCAAAATCCCTGTGGGAGCGAGCCTGCTCGCGAAGAGGACCACCCAGACAAACCATCTCTCCATTCAATAAGGCATCCGCCCGCACCCGTAGAATCTCCGCCGTGCTCCACCCCGCATCACCACTCAACGCCCGCTCAACCAGCGCGTCATCCACAAAACGGCCATCCAGCGTGACCATGATTTCCCGAATCAGCCCGCTACTGTCCTTCGGCACTGGCGTGATGTTGGGCGCATTGAGCACCTGCGCGTAGTGCCGCGCCCACGTGTTGAACAGCAGCACCGAATGTTTCTGCGACTGCTCGAGCAGTAACTGCAACAGCGCCCGGGCGTTTTGCTCATCGCCGTTGTAATGGGCGATCAGGCAACTCGCCAGCGCGAGGGTGTAGCAAATCGAGGTGCCATGGTCGATCTGTACGGCAATGTTCAGGGCCTGCCGCGCCGTGCGCCAGGCTTGTTCCGGCAGACCTTGCATCCATAAGACCCGCGCCAGCACCGTCAGCGACGCGACGCTCTGGTCGTATTGCACGCCAAAGCCATGAGTGAAGCGGTTGACATGGCCGCTGTGCGCCATGCGCTGGAGTACCTGTTCGGCGTGAATGCGCGCCTGCAATTGATCGCCGGCATAATGCAGGGCCAAAACGCGCAAGCGGTGGGTACTCAGTGACAACAGCGGGTCGCCGTGCAGGCCGAGGCGGTCGAAGTGCTCGCTCTGTGCCAGCGCCATGCGGTAGTGCCCGCAACTGAGGTTGACCGCCATGTGCCCGGACACCGCGCGCAACTGCCCGGCAACATCATCGTTTTCGTGCGCCAACCGGCGGGCATCGACGAAGGCTTCGATGGTTTCTGCAGTGCCGCCCCATGTGTGGTAGCAGGCGCTGCCAAGAGCCAGTTTCAGCGCAACTTTCAGACGCAGGCAAGGTTCGCCGAGTTCATCAAGCAGGCTCAGCGCCCGCCGTACATAGCTGCCGTATTCCTTGAGCAGCGACAACTCTTGCCACAAGGGCGCCGACGCCGCTGTCAGGCGAATCCCCAAACTACCGTGGCCGACACCGTTCAGACTCCAGTCCAGTGCCGCGCGCAGATCTTCCAGGCCTCGGGCGTAGCGATCGATCCACAACAGCGTTGGGGTATTTTCCCAATCGTTTTGCGCCTGCTGCATCAACGCCAGACAGCGTTCGGCATGGCGCTCACGGGTATCCGCGCATTCGGCGGCGTGATCGAGTTTTTCCAGGGCGTAGCGGCGGGTCGTGTCGAGCAGGCGATAAAACACCTGTTCGTCACCGACCTCGACGCTGAGCAGGGATTTCGCCACCAGTTGGCTGATCGATACAAATACCATGCTGGGGTCGATATGTTGGCCGACGATAACGGCCGCCGCGGACTCCAAGGTGAAACCCCCTCGAAACACGCCCAAACGGCGCAGGCAGGTTTGTTCGCAACGGTCGAGCAGATTGAAACTCCAGTCCAGCGTGGCGCGCAGGGTGAGATGGCGCTCAAGACTGTTTTGATTGCCCGCTGCCAGCGGCGGCAAGCGGCCCTGTAACTGACTCAACAGACCGTCCAGACCCAGTTCGGCGACCTGCGCTGCGGCCAGTTCCAGCGCCAGTGGAATACCGTCGAGTCGGTGGCAGATCTCGATCGCTTGCGGCAACTGTGCATCGCTCAGTTCGAAGCTTTCCTGCGCGGCCGTCGCTCGTTCGACGAACAACTGCAGCGCCGAGAAATTCAGCGTTTGCTCACGATCCAGCGTCGCTGTCATCGGCGGGTATTCGAGGGAGTCCAGACGCTGCACGTATTCGCCTTCGGCCCGCAGACTTTCGCGGCTGGTGGCGAGGATATGCACGTGCGGCGCCCCGCGCAGAATGCGTTCACTGAGCGCCGCAACGGCATCAATCAAATGCTCGCAGTTGTCGAGCAGCAACAGCATCCGCCGCTGTTGCAGGCCTTTGACCAGTGCTGTCTGCGGGTCGCCTTCGAGAAGCGCCAGATCAAGCAGGGCGGCCAGGTGTGAACAGATCAGTTGGGGATCGCTCAGAGGTGCCAGATCCACGAGACGAATGCCATCGCGATAGTGCCCGATCAACTGCTCGGCCACGCGCAGGGCCACGGTGGTCTTGCCGATCCCGCCAGGGCCGACCAGGGTGATGCAGCGTCGGCGCGGCAACTGCCTCATCAAGCTGTCGACCAGCGGTTGGCGGCCGATCATCCGCGTGCGCCGCAAGGGCAGATTGTGCCGACCGCCAGCATCGCCCACAGGACGCTCCTCCATGGATTGCAGTAAAACCGGTGCGACAAAACTGTAACCGCGTTGCGCCACGGTGATGATGTAGCGCTGGCCGGCCTGACCGTCACCGAGCGCCTTGCGCAGCGCCGCCATGTGCACCCGCAGGTTAATGTCTTCGACCACGCTGTCCGGCCAGACCCCGGCCATCAATTGCTGCTTGCTCACCACTTCGCCGGCATGGGCCAGCAGAATCAGGAGGATGTCCATCGCCCGTCGACCGAGGCGCAACGGCTGCTCGCCTTCGAGCACCCGCCGTTGTCCGGGATGTATCCGATAGGGGCCAAAACCGAGGGCCTGATTCGGGGAAAGACTCAACAGCTCACTCCTGCGGTGCTGCGGCGGACAGGGCGGAGTAGTGCCGGGCGCGTGCGCAGGCCTTCTATTCCGGGGTGTCCCGGCATAATCCTCAGGTTTTAGCTTCAGTGCAACGGGCGTCGCGATCAAAACGCGGCGGGCTGTGAAGGGTGGGCTTTGGGTTCTCTCGTGATCTGGCAGCGCCAGGCAAACGGATTGATGCCTTCGCTGCGGGTAAACATATGGCAGAAGTGCGCCTGATCGCAGAACCCGCACTCCAGGCTGATTTGCGTCAGGCTCAGGTCGGTGTGGCGGATCAGCAGCTTGGCCCGCGCGAGGCGCTGGGTGCGAATCCAGTCCTGCGGCGACAGCCCTGTGCTGCATTTGAAGGCACGGGAAAAATGGCTGCGCGACAGCGAACAGGCGCGGGCCAGTTCGGTGACCTCAAGGCTTTCGCCCAGACGTTCGAGGATCAGTTGTTTGACCTGTCGTTCGCGCTGCGGACTGAGCCCGCCGATCCCGGTCTTGCGTGGTTCGTTGGCAGGGGCGAGGGCGACGCTGTGCTGTAAATGAGCCATGGCCAAAGTCCGTGTCGATGGGGAATGCACGGTCGGCGCATCCCCTCAGGTCAAAAAAGCAACGCTGCGCAGAGGGATTCATTGTTGGGCGAGGGCGGGGGACTGACGAGTTAATCGTTGTTAATTTCGCTGCGAAACGGCGCTAAAAGTCTCGTTGATCGCGTAAAGTGCGTAGCACTTGCGTCTGGCTGGCTATAAGGAACCCGTGCCCATGAACCGTAACGACCTGCGTCGCGTTGACATGAACCTGCTGGTGATTTTCGAAGCGCTGATGTTCGAAAAGAACCTGACCCGCGTCGCCGAAAAACTGTTCATGGGCCAGCCGGCCGTCAGCGCTGCGTTGGGGCGTTTGCGCGATCTGTTCGACGATCCATTACTGCTGCGCAACGGTCGCGGCATGGAGCCGACCGCGCGAGCGCTGGCAATTCTCAAGGAGCTGCAACCGGCGATGGACGTCATCTCCGGCGCGGTCAGCCGGGCCAAGGAGTTCGAACCGGCGAGCAGTTGCGACGTGTTCCGCATCGGTTTGTCGGACGACGCCGAATTCGGCCTGTTTCCGCCGTTGCTGCGCCAGCTTCAACAAGAGGCGCCGGGAATAGTCGTGGTAGTGCGCCGCGCCAATTACCTGCTGATGCCGGCACTGTTGGCCTCTGGAGAAATCTCCGTCGGCGTCAGTTACACCACTGAGTTGCCGGCCAACGCCAAGCGCAAAAAACTGCGCGACATTCCCTGCAAGGTCCTGCGCGGCGACGACCGTCCGGGGCCGCTGACTCTCGACGAATACTGCGAGCGCCCGCATGCGATGGTGTCGTTCTCCGGCGACTTGAGCGGCAACATCGACATGGACCTGGCCAAGGTCGGACGCAGCCGCCGGGTCGTCCTCGGCGTGCCGCAATTCAGCGGCTTGCGCGCCTTGCTGGCCGACACCGAAATGATCGCCACCGTGCCCGATTACGCCGCCTGCGCGCTGGTGGAAGGGTGTGCGTTGCGCGCCGAAGATCCACCGTTGCCGATTGATGCGGCGCAATTGTCGATGGCCTGGAGCGGGGTGCATGACAACGATCCGGCGGAGAAATGGTTGCGCTCACGAATCAGCCAGTTCATGGCGGCGCCGCTGGATATTCCCCTGACGTGAGTGTCCATTCGTCTGAAACAGGGCTTGACCTGTTAGTTCTGACAGTGGCGCATCACCGTGTTCCGATGTCTGATTGGCCGATGTCGAAAGGTAGCCAAAAAGGACGTGAACATGGACACGCTGACACCCGCGCTGGACAGCAGCAGTCTTCCGCCGCTCTCAATCATAGAAAGTCGCCCTGACGGTTTGTTGGACCCGGAAGCCGCTCGGTACAACCTGACGGTAAAAATCGACTTCGATTGGCAGGCAGGAGACAGTCTCACGATCACGTGGGCGGGTACGCCAGGACCTGGGTCCTACACTTCACCGCGTATTCCGATCGGCGGATTTTCCCGACCTTTCCAGACCCATATTGATAACCTCTTGGTGGTTTTCAACTTCGAGCGAACCGTCATCGTCACTTACACGGTTTATCGTGGCTCAGAACCGCCTGTTACTTCACAGCCTTTGCCGCTTTACATAACACGCATCAATCAGTTGAATCTGCCTCGGCCATTTATCCGACAGGCCGACAACGACGGTCAGGGAAGTGAGCTGAATGTCAGCAGCCTGTCTGAGTTCACCTTGCGTATAAATGCGTGGCTACTGGGCAGGCGCGGCAATCCCTTCTGGCTAAAGCTCAAAGGCACAAATGCCGATGGCAGTGATTTCGAGGCGACGTACTGGCAAGCGCCGGACAATGTGGTCGATGACGAATTCAACCGCTTCGGTTTCTTCGAGCAGAACTTCCCCGCTGCACCACTGCAACGTCTGCAGAATCGCAGCGTGCTGTCGCTGAGCTTCATGGCCGGGCTGCAAGGCAGTCAGGATCCGCTCCTCTCACAGCCATTTGCACATCGAAACTACATCGTACTGACAGGAGCCCCCAGCGGGCCGAGGATATCGTCAGTCACCGATCCTGATGGAGGCGAGATACTCAATGGCGCGGACACCCGATACTCCACTGTCACGCTGAGCGGCAGCGCTAGCGACACAGTGGCTGTGTTCGATGGCGCGACCAGGCTCGACACGGCCGATGTTGTTGATGGTAACTGGCAGTACGTTGCGACTGACCTGACACCAGGATCGCATGAATTTACGGTGAGGTTGGCCGATGGTAGCGGGAGCGTCTCAAATCCATGGCGAATCAACGTCTTGATGCAAAGCTCGGTGCTGACCATTGTCGAGGCCCCCGGTAACATCAACCTTGATCCGCTGAGAGCAATAACGACCCTGACTGCGTTGTTGTATCTCGACCTGCAACCCACCGATATGGTTTCAGTGACGGTGACAGCCGCTGACGGCACTCTTCCTGCAGGTTCACATACAACTACGCCGGTTGAGGCCGGTACCACAAGGCCGATAAGGATTCCTTTGCCCCCACGGCTGGTGGCATTCAGCATTGGAAAAATAATGCAGGTGAGTTTTACCTATACCCGAGGTGCTTCTGCTCAGGTGACCTCAGAACCTTTGCGCCTCAACGTGTTGCCGATTTCGAGGGATCGACTCCTGGCCCCCGTGATCACTCAGGCCAACGGCACGGATATTCTCGATCTGAAAGATGTCCAGTCCGGCGGGAGGATGTTGTTTGGTCTTTGGCCGCATATTTCTGTGAATCAACCGGTCTGGCTCAGATTTGAAGGGCAAAGCGATTTGGGACAGCACGATCTCCAGATGTGGATCGGCACCAGTCACGCGGTGCATCGAAGTTGGATTACGAACAGTGCTTACAGCCCCAGTGTTTCTGCCAATTACCTGAGGTTGCTGATTGATGGCAGCAGGCTGTTCATTTATTTCAGTGTCAATCTGGACAAGGTGGCGAACCCGGATACCGCGACGGATTTTCAGACACGTGAATACACTATTCGCGCGGTGCCTTGAACTCGTGTAACCGCCATCGCAACTGAGCACATCCGTGCAATTTCCCCCCACCCATCATTGGCATGATTCAGGCCAATGACATTACAAGGGTGGGGTCATGAACGCTTGGCAACGAGAAGAACGGTCGCGCGACATCGGTTTGCTGTTCCTGCGGGTCAGCGGCGGGTTGTTTTTGCTCTGGGTCCACGGCTTGCCCAAGCTGCTGGATTTCACCGCGCAACTGCAACTGATCGAAGACCCGTTCCACCTCGGATCTCACCTCACGTTGATCCTGGCGATCTTCGCTGAAGTCCTCTGTCCGCTACTGATCGTCGCCGGGTTACTGGCGCGATTGGCCTGCGTGCCTATTCTCTTTGTGCTGCTGGTGGCGCTGCTGGTCGTGCATCCGCAATGGAGTGTGGCCGAGGGGCAGTTCGGCTGGTTGCTGTTGATCCTGTTTACCACTGTGCTGATCGCCGGGCCGGGACGGCTGGTGATTCCTGTTCGTTTGCCCGGAGTGCTGCGTTATGCCTGAAGTCCTCAATCCACAAACACCGGGGGCCGATGAGACGGTCACGCTGATCATCAAGCACCGGGTCAAGGCCGGTTTCGAGTCGGCGTACGAGGCCTGGCTGCGCAATATCGTCCGCGTGGCGGGGCAGCGTGAGGGGCATTTGGGTGTGGACGTGGTGCGCGGCAAGCGCGGCCGTCTCGATTTCTACACTTGCGTGCTGCGCTTCAGCACCACCGAAGCGATGCAAGGCTGGCTGGAGTCGCCGCAGCGTCAGGCACTGGTCGCCGAAGCCGCGCCAATGCTGGCTGATGGCGATCAGACCGAAGTCGCGCCGATCAAGGAATTCTGGTTTACGCCGCTGGCCGACGCCGCTACGCCACCGCCGCGCTGGAAACAAGCCGTCATCACGCTGCTGGTGATTCTGCCGCACACCTTGCTGGTGCCGCTGATCTGGGGGCCGCTGTTGGCGTTGCATCCGCTGCTTTCCAATTACGTGGTCGCCACGTTCCTGATCACCCTGACCATCGTCCTGTCGGTGGTGTACGTGGTGATGCCGCCGGTCACCCGTTTGTTTACGCCGTGGCTCGAAGCCAGCCAGGCCCATGAACACCTCGATTCCCAAGAAACCTCGCCACGCTGAGCGCGCGAGGTTCGCTCCTTTTCACTTTGCTTGAGGAACTGCGATGAGCGCCGATCTGATTCTGTTCAATGGTCAATTTCACACCGTTGACCGCACCAAACCGCTGGCCAGTGCCGTGGCAATCACCGATGGCCGCTTCGTGGTTGTTGGCAACGACAATCAAGCGATGGCCCTGCGCGGGCCGAACACGCAAGTGGTCGATATGCATGGTCGCTGCGTTATTCCGGGTCTCAACGACTCGCACTTGCACCTGATCCGTGGCGGTTTGAACTACAACCTCGAACTGCGCTGGGAAGGCGTACCGTCGCTGGCCGATGCGCTGCGCATGCTCAAGGATCAGGCCGATCGCACACCGACTCCGCAATGGGTGCGCGTGGTCGGTGGCTGGAACGAATTCCAGTTCGCCGAAAAACGCATGCCGACCCTCGAAGAGATCAACCAGGCCGCGCCGGACACCCCGGTGTTTATCCTGCACCTGTATGACCGCGCGCTGCTCAACCGCGCCGCGCTGCGCGTGGCCGGTTACACCCGTGACACGCCGAACCCGCCGGGTGGCGAGATCGTCCGTGACAGCAATGGCAACCCGACTGGCATGCTGGTCGCGCGGCCGAACGCGATGATCCTCTACTCGACGCTGGCCAAGGGGCCGAAGCTGCCGCTGGAATATCAGGTCAACTCGACTCGCCAGTTCATGCGCGAACTCAATCGTCTCGGCCTGACCAGCGCGATCGATGCCGGCGGTGGTTTCCAGAACTACCCCGACGATTATCAGGTGATCGAGCAACTGGCCAAAGACGACCAGTTGACCGTGCGCATCGCCTACAACCTGTTCACCCAGAAGCCGAAAGAAGAGCTGAGCGATTTCCAGAACTGGACCGGCAGCGTCAAGTTGCACCAGGGCGACGACTTCCTGCGCCACAACGGCGCCGGCGAGATGCTGGTGTTCTCCGCAGCGGACTTCGAAGACTTCCTCGAACCGCGGCCCGATCTGCCGCAAACCATGGAAGAAGAGCTGGAGCCGGTGGTGCGCCACCTGGTCGAGCAGCGCTGGCCGTTCCGTTTGCACGCGACCTACAACGAATCGATCAGCCGTATGCTCGACGTGTTCGAGAAGGTTAACCGTGACATTCCGTTCAACGGTCTGCCGTGGTTCTTCGACCACGCCGAAACCATCACCCCGCAGAACATCGAGCGGGTGAAAGCGTTGGGCGGCGGCATTGCGATCCAGGATCGCATGGCGTTCCAGGGCGAGTACTTTGTCGACCGCTACGGCAAGCAAGCCGCCGAAGCGACTCCGCCGATCAAGCGCATGCTCGCCGAAGGTGTGCCGGTCGGTGCGGGCACCGATGCAACGCGGGTGTCGAGCTACAACCCGTGGACCTCGCTGTACTGGATGGTCAGCGGCCGCACCGTCGGCGGTCTGGCCTTGTACGAAGAAGGTCTGCCGCGCACCACGGCGCTGGAACTGTTCACCCACGGCAGCGCCTGGTTCTCCTCGGAGCAGGGCAAGAAAGGCCAGATCAAGGTCGGGCAACTGGCGGATCTGGCGGCGCTGAGCGCGGACTTCTTCCATGTCGAGGAAGAGGCGATCAAGTGGATCGAGTCGGTAATGACCGTGGTTGGCGGCAAAATTGTCTACGCCGCCGGCGACTTTGAAGACCTCGGCCCACGCTCGATTCCGGTGCTGCCGGACTGGTCACCGGTGGTGAAAGTCCCAGGCCACTGGCGGCCGAATTCGCCATTGCAGGCGCAGGTCCACCAGTGCAGCGGCCCGTGCGCGGTGCATACCCACAGCCATGAAAAGGCGCGGATGTCGAACGCGCCGGTCAGCGACTTCGCCGGTTTCTGGGGTGCGTTCGGCTGTTCCTGCTTCGCTTTCTGATTTCCCCTGAAGCGCCGGCCATCCGGTCGGCGCTCAACGCTTCATCCATCCGTCCATCAGGAGTTTTCCCATGAGCGTTCCTTACACACGTCTGAACAAAGATGATGCGGTTGTACTGCTGGTCGATCACCAGACCGGCCTGATCTCGCTGGTACAGGATTTCACCCCGAACGAATTCAAGAACAACGTGCTGGCGCTGGGCGACATCGCCAAATTCTTCAAGCTGCCAACCATCCTGACCACCAGTTTTGACGCAGGCCCCAACGGCCCGATCGTGCCTGAGTTGCGTGAGCAGTTCCCGGACGCGCCGTTCATTCAGCGCCCGGGCCAGATCAATGCCTGGGACAACGAAGACTTCGTCAAGGCAATCAAGGCCACCGGTCGCAAGCAACTGATCATCGCCGGTGTGGTGACGGACGTTTGCGTAGCGTTCCCGACGCTGTCGGCGATTGCTGAAGGCTACGAAGTGTTTGTCGTGACCGACTCGTCCGGCACCTTCAACACCACTGTGCAACAAGCGGCGTGGGCGCGGATGTCGGCAGCGGGTGCTCATCTGTTGAACTGGTTCTCGGTGGCGTGCGAGCTGCAGGGTGACTGGCGCAACGACATGGAAGGCCTGGCGCATCTGCTGTCGGAGCGTCTGCCTAACTACCGCAATTTGATCAACAGCTATACCAAGTTCACTGCCAAGTAATCGGCTGATCCTGAAAAGCCCCTCACCCTAACCCTCTCCCGGAGGGAGAGGGGACTGACCGAGGGGCTCTTTCGAGGTACGCCGACCTGCAATACCGAGCCGAACTCAGGTCTGAATTGCATGCAGTCTGCTCCCTTTCCCTTTGATGTCTTGGGGAGAGGGCACTGACCGAGGTGTTTTCTAGATACGCCGACCTGAAACTTCGAGCCGAACTTCAGTTTTGAACCGCATGAAGATCGGCTCCCTTCCCCCTCGCCCCCCTGGGGGAGAGGGCTGGGGTGAGGGGGAGGCTTTTGATCTTGATCCTGCCGCTTCAACGCTTCTGCAACCAACCCAAAAACCCACCTTTCCTCACCACCACCGGCTTGGCCATCAACGCGAGGCGACTGTTCTGCTGACGCACCGCCTGCAACTTGTTCAACGCCCGACCGACCTCCGTGCGCTGCGCCATGCACTCGCGGGTCAGATTCTTGTCGAGTCGATAAATGATGCTCGACGTCAGTGCCGTGAACGTCGCCTGCGACGGTGTATCGGCCAGAATGCTCTGTTCACCCATGACCTCACTCGGTCCCATTCGCCCGGCCTCGACCTTGCTGTCACCGTCAGGCACAGTCGCACTGACGACGCCGGTAGCAATCACAAACAGACTGTCCGGCACTTCGTCCAGATCCAGCACCACCTGGCCCGCCGCGTACTGCTGCGCAACCATCGATTCGGCGAGGCGATCACGCTCCTCACTGCTCAGCGAGCGGAAGACTTTCACTTCATCGAGCAATGCGCGGGCGCGGGTCGACGGCTCGATCACGCCGTCGGGATGGCGCGAAATGCCTGCTGCTTCAAGATGCCGGTGGGCGAGGTCGAACAGTTGATTGCGCACTTCGCTTTTTTTGCCGAGCTCGGCGATGAAACCGCTGGCGACGTACTCCGACATGGTTTCGCCGGCCTCTTTCAGCACGGCTTTTGGCGCTGGCGTCAGCAACAGCGAACTGCTGCCCTGCAAGGTGCGATCAAGCGCATCGAGTACCCGACGTGGGCGGATGTGATTCGGCACTTTGATGCTGATCGACACGCCATGCATGTTGTTCGGACGGCTGAGGTTGACGATCTTCGCCTTGGCCGCGACCGAGTTCGGCACTACCGCCATGGTCCCGGCGCTGGTCAGCAGGTGCGTAGCGCGCCAGTCGATGTCGAAGACCTTGCCTTCGACGCCGTCGATCACCACGAAATCATCCACCTGATACGGCTTGGTGGTGTTGAGCACGATCCCGGAAAACACGTCAGCCAGGGTGCTTTGCAGAGCCAGACCGACAACGATGGCGACCACGCCGGAGGTCGCCAGCAAACCTTTCACCGGCAGCTCCAGCACGTAACCGGCAGCGGCGACCGTTGCGACCAGAAACACCAGGGCGCCGATCACGTCCTGCAGCAAACGACCGCTGTGGCCGATGCGACGCATCAGCGCCAGGCCGATAACTTCGGTCAGCACCCGCGCGGCGTACAGCCACCAGAGAATGCCCAGCGCCGTCGCACCCAATTGCGCCACCCGGTCATCGACAAACTGTGGTGCCTGCAACGGACTGACGCCGGCGTTGATCACCAGCGCCGTGAACGCGAGAAACAGCACCAGCCGCACACCGACTCTCGGGGCGCGATGGGTGAAGGGCGAGAAGTGCCAGAGCACAGCGTCGAGCAGCAGCAGGGCAGCGCTCCAGGACAGCAGGTGAGTGTAGAAAAGGGTCATGACCGAAGCTCCGCAATGTCTGCCAATAAAAAGATCGCAGCCTGCGGCAGCTCCTACAGAAAATTGCATTCCCAAGTAGGAGCTGCCGAAGGCTGCGATCTTTTGCCGTTATGGATTCAGATGGGTTTTCAACTCAGCCGCCGCCTGACGCACCGCTGCTTTCACCTCAGGAATCTGGCTCAACGGATTGAGCAGGCCAAAGTCATGAATCATCCCGTTGTAACGCACCGAGGTCACCGCCACGCCGGCTGCATCGAGGTGCCGTGCATAGCCTTCGCCTTCATCCCGCAGCACGTCGAATTCGGCGGTCTGCACCAATGCGGCAGGCAAGCCCTTGAGCTGTTCGGCGCTGGCGTTGAGCGGCGAGGCGTGGATCTGCGCACGTTCGGCCGGGTTGGTGGTGTAGTTGTCCCAGAACCACTGCATCATGCCTTTGGTGAGGAAGTGGCCCTCGGCAAATTGCTGATACGAACCGTCGTCGAACTGCGCGTTGGTCACCGGCCACATCAGCAACTGGAAGCGCAGCGCCGGGGCTTTCTGTTCCTTGGCCATCAACGCGACGACCGCCGCCATGTTGCCGCCGACGCTGTTGCCGGCCACTGCCAGGCGCTTACCGTCGACACCAATGTCTTTGCCGTGCTCAGCCACCCATTTGGTCGCGGCGTAGGCCTGGTTGATCGCGGTCGGGTACTGCGCTTCCGGCGACGGCGTGTAATCGACGTACACCGCTACGGCGCCAGAGCCCACCACCAAGTCACGAATCAAGCGCTGGTGCGTTGGGTAATCACCGAGCACCCAGCCGCCACCGTGGAAGAACATGAACACCGGCAACTCGCCTTTGACCTTGGCCGGCCGCACGACTTTCAGGTTGATCGTCTGGCCGTCGACCTTGATCGCTTTGTCGCTGACTTCAACTCCGGACAAGTCCACTTTCACCGAAGCCTGCGCACCGGTCAGCACCGCACGGGCGTCTTTCGGGCTCAGTTGCTCCAGGGGACGACCACCGCCAGCGGCGAGGGCATCGAGGAAGGCCTGAGTGTTGTGTTCCACGCCAGGGCTGCCGGCGGCAAAAGCGCTGCTGACGGAAAGGGCGAGGAGGGACGCAGCGAGGGTTTTCTTGACGATGTTCATGGGTGGAAATCCTTTTGAATAATTTTGATTTTTTGCCTGAGTTGCGGGCTGCTGTGGCGCTGGGCTTCAGGCCTCAGCAACACCGTGAGCACAGATTAATGAGCTGCTTGAAAGTGAAAAAGCGGCTATAAAGCGTTTAACTGTCCACCAGAGAGTGACAATGAACCCGTTCGAAGACATGCGTATTTTTTGCCAGGTCATGGACTCCGGCAGCTTCACCTCAGCGGCCGATCAATTGGGCCTGTCCAAGCAGTTCGTCAGCCGGCGCTTGATGCAATTGGAGGAACGTCTTGGCGTGCGCCTGTTGAACCGCTCGACCCGGCGTCTGGACGTCACGCCGCTGGGGCAGAGTTATTACGAATCGGCGTTGCGCCTGTTAGGCGAAGTCGAACAGGTCGAGCAGGGCATCGCCGGGCAAACCGCGGAGCCACGCGGGACGATTCGCCTGAGCGCGCCGCTGTCGTTTGCCGTGGCGCATCTGGGGTGTCTGCTGCCGCTGTTCTTGCAGCGTTATCGCGAGGTCACGGTGGAAGTGGATTTGAGCGATCGCCCGGTGGATTTGCTCGGGGAGGGCTACGATCTGGCGCTGCGCATTGGCGTGCTCGAAGACTCGACGCTGATTGCCCGGCGCATCGCGTCGATCGAACGGGTGTACTGCGCCAGCCCGGCGTACCTCGCCGAGCGCGGCACGCCACTCAAGCCTGAAGATCTGCATAGCCATGATTGCTTGCCGTATGGGCACGGTCGCTCGGTGCAATGGCGTTTCAATGCCGGGCAGGGCAAGCCGTTGTTGGTCAATGTCACCGGGCGCATGCGCGTTAACAACGGCGAGTTGCTCAGGGATGCGGCGGTGCAGGGGATGGGGATTACCTATTTGCCGACGTTCATCGTTGGCGCGGCGTTGAGAGATGGCCGGTTGGTGCCGGTGCTGGATGATTTGCGGCCGGAGCCGCTGACGTTGTCGGCGGTGTATCCGCAACATCGTCAGGCTTCAAGGCCGGTGCAGGCGTTGGTCGAGTTTTTGCGCGAGCGTCTGGATGGCGGTCTGGATCTGTTAACAAGGAAGTGATGGCATTTTGATTTATCTTCGCTAGTATGCCCAGCATTCGAGGACAATCGCAGCACAGGGATGTCGCATGATTATCAAAAGGTTGCTGGCCTGGCTTGGGTTTTCTGAGCCAGCGTCCTGCGTAGCAGAGGCTGATGAGCCCCTGTCCGCGACACTACCGCACAGTCCGCCGGACTATTTCAGCCTGGATTGGGCCCAACGCAAGCAACAGTTACTCACCAGTATTGATGATTCTTTCCTGGGCGGCTTCGCTGCGGCCAACAGTGCAGAAGTTGCGCGGATTGCGCTTGCCGACGGCAAAAACGCTCATGTGCATGTGATCTTCAATCTGGGTGCCGATGCACTTGCTCAATACATGCGCACCGATAACTACCAAAATGCCTACGAACGTCCGGTAGTGGGTTCGAAGGTGCTTGAACCTTCGAAAAAGCGCCGCACAGTCGATGAGATGCTCGGGCTCAAACCTGCAGAAAACTTTTATTTCTGTGCCGCTTCCATCGCCGGAACCGGTATCCGCTTCTATGGCGATTTTTGTGTTGCACTCAAATCACCGGCAGACAAGGCATCAGTCACGCAGGGCCTGGATCGCAATTCCTACGACCTGGTAGTCCCTCCACTGGATGCGCTGATGGGTTGCAAGAGCCGAGTCGACAGTTTGAAGTTCCGGTTTCGTGAGCCCGAGTTCGCCGATATGTTGGCGATAAAGGTTTTGCAGCACCAAGCCATGCGACCGCGACGGCTGACCATAGGCAACATCGGCGACGCTGTATTGAGCGATGAAGACTACGTCGAGTTATTCCATAAGGGCAAAATTCGTCGGGACACAATTCTGGAGGTTCGCTCGCACCCCGAAGATGACATGACCGAAACGGTGATCGAGTCACGCCAATTTCGCGAAGGCGGTAGCACCCCCGCGCAAATCCTCTGGTTGCAGCAGCGGCAAATCGCACGTCAGGAAATGCATGAAAAAGGCATTGTTCATCGAGTTGTCAGAGGCAGCGGGAGGGGCTACCGGTGGAGTTGAAATGGTTCATCGATAGTTGGTCGCCGACTGAAGGCATTGCATTTGTTTCACAACGAGAACCTTGCGAAGACCCGTGGGCTCTGGAGCAAACGCAAACCTTCCTGTTGCGTGCTCCCGATTTTGTGATCAGCCCTGTTGATCGAAGCATTGCCTTCGGTGCAACACTCAGAAATTTCCAGGAGCGTTTCGGGCTGGTTGAATCCAGGCAGGAGTATGAGTTTGCTTCCCTTGAGTATCTGACCACGTTTGTTCGCAGGATCTATCTGGGAGGTGGGCCGGGTTCGGGAGGAGAGGGCGGTGGCTCTCCTGTTGATGGCAATCCAGACGCTGGCGGTGATAACGGTAATGAGCGCCTTGGTGAATCTTACGGGGCGTTACTGGATTTGCCTGAAGCTGAGCGATTGAACGGTGTCAGGGCGCAACTGGACAAGTCTGTTTTCGAAGACGCTGTGCAAATCCTGGAGCAAATCCAATGGGACTCCAGACGCGGCCGCCGTCATTTATTCTCAGATCGAACGCCACGGAGAATCGCCTGGCTATCACACCAGTATGTTCGTCCCAACGGGGTGCCGAAAAAAGTTGGAAGTCTCAACGATGCGATGTTTTTCTTCGCTGCTGATCGGACGTTAGCGGCGCGGGTACCGTTGACCGATGTGATGCCTTTGTTGCTGGCCACTGCGATCTACTTCTCGACCCCGCCTGACTATTACTTTAATGGCTGGCGTTACCACAATAATTTCGAGTGGTGGGAGTGGAAAGCTTCCACCACTTATGCCCCTTACATCGTCGACTGGCTGCCTTTCGATCAACTTCCGCCCGAGCTTGAAGTGATATTGGAAACGTGGAACGCACTTGACTACGACGAACAACGTACAAGCTCGAACTAAGGATATAGCTCATGGCGATTCGAATTCTTTTTGGTAAAAAAGCCGAGGAGTACAAGGAAGGCGAGTGTAAGAAAACGACAGATAGTGCGAGTCCGGCTGATGGTGATCTGAACAAGTCCATCAATGTCCTGATGCCGGTACTGGCGATTGGCGTGTTGGCAGCAATCTGGCTGGGTTGGTCTGCAAATGCTGTTGCCGGCGTTTTGCTTTGGGTGGTTGCGTGTCTGGCAACCGGGGCAACATTAGGGTTTCTTTTCGGTATACCCAAGTCTGCTGTCCCCGTTGTCTCTGCACCTCATTCCGGCTCGGAAGGAACTGTTCACGAAAACACCAGCGGTGGCAGGCCAAACACCAATCTGGAGGAAGTGTCTGACTGGCTGACAAAGATAATTGTTGGTCTCAGTCTGGTTCATCTCAAGGACATTAATGCGTATGTCGCCAAGATCAGCCAGACCATTGCTGCGTCCTTGGGCAATCAACCGGTACCCACGCCAGGCCATGTGTCGGTGGCAATGGCTATGGTGATTGGTTTCCTCGTGCTCGGTTTTCTATTTGGGTACCTGTATACCCGATTGTTTTTACAGGGTGCCTTCCAGCGTTCAGATTCCAACATGCATGCAGCATTCAAAACCCTGTCTATGCGCGTTTTGTCGAGCACTGGTGAAACCAATGAGACGCATCTGGGTGAACCGGTTGTGCCGACTGAGGAAGATCGAAAGTCCGCGCAGCATGTCCTGCAGGTAGCGCCCGCAGATGATCCAGAGGTCGCTCTGGCGCCCCTGCGCAGCCTCGCAGCCGAGTATGAGCAATTGCGGCGGGATACTCCCTATGGCAACTTGCGAACCAGAAAGATGGCAGAAATTGCCAAGAAGATGACGTTTTTCGGTTTGTTGGCGACTCGGTATCTTCCGGTATTGACGCAGAGTCCGTCACCCGGTGAACGACTTGCTGCCATTATTGCGTTGCAAATGCGCTTTGATCCGACCTATATCGATTGGCTGGCTGAGCGGCTGGTGGTTGAGCCCGCGTTCCCGGGCTATCAGGCAGCCAGCGCTTTTCTCGCACGCCTGCCGGTCGTTGGCCGAGAGGAGGCCGAGAAAATCCAGTCTGCGGTGAGGGGGGCAGTGCAGCGGCGTATCGAACGCGGTATCGCTGCCGAAAAAAGTCTGGATGAGCTGTGCGAAAGAATTCTGTCGTTCGGTCAGTAGGGCCTAAATCCTTTTACTCCTCACACTCCAGAAGGCCGGATGATCATCTCTTCCGGCCTTTTTGAACAACAATACTCAATTGGCGCGTTTGTCATCGCCAGGCTCACCGCCGACATGCACACCGCGATTGTCTCCCGGTTCACCTGCAGCATGCAGGCCATGGTCATCCCCGACTTCACCTGCATGATGTACTCCGTGATCATCCCCGGGTTCGGTATGGGCGCCGTTGCGACCGGAGGAGGCGGTGTTGCCTGAGTGTCCGGTGCCGTGGTCGCTGCCGCTGTGGCCGCTGTTTCCACCGCCGCCGTGACTGCCACCGCCACCACTTCCGCCCCCGCCGGTGCCACCTCCATTTCCGCCATGGCTACCGCCGCCCCCGCCACCATTTGCTCCGCCGCCACCACCGCTCCCCCCATCCTTGGCATAAGCACTGGACACGCCCGACAGGCTGTCGGGAATCAATACGGTGGACGCCGACAGAACTGCGCCGATGGCCATTGCGAGCACGAGCTTTTTAATGTGCATATCGTTCTCCGTCTTTGTGGTTTTGTTGGGAACGTAAAAGTGTGTTGTTGCAGGGATCGGACCCGTTCCCGGAGTCAGTGAATACTCGAAGCCAGTTCGAAAATCGGGATGTACATCAGGATCACGATGACCCCGATCAGCAGGCCGATAAACGTCATCAGCAGCGGCTCGAACAGCTTCACGAACCACTCCAGCCAGCGGCTGATTTCCTCGTCGTAGAAGTCGGCACTGCGTTCCATCATCTGCCCGAGATTGCCGGACTGTTCACCGGCGCGCAGCAGGCGCAGAGACACCGGTGTCACCAGATGATTGAGCTCCAGCGCGGTCGACAGCGACTGTCCCTCGCGCACCCGTTCGCAGGCCTGATCCAGCCGCGTCCGTGAGGCCACGGTGAGCAAGCCGCGCACCATGCTCATGGCGGTCACCAGCGGAATCCCGCCTTGCAGCAGAATCCCCAGCGAACGATAAAACCGTGCCAGCTCATACATGAAAATCCGCTGATGTACGGCCGGCAGTTTTTCCACCAGCCGATCCAGACCACGGCGAAACGCCGGTTGCTTTTGCAGCACGGCGAGGGCGATGACAATCCCTGCCAGCCCAGCGAAGAGTTCAGCCTGATGCGCATGTAAAAACATGCCACTGCTCATCAACACCTGCGACAGCCACGGCAGGTTATTGCCCAGCCCTTCAAACACCAGACTGAAACGCGGCACCACATAACCCATCAAGAACAGCACCACGCCACCGCCGACCAGCAGCAACAGCAGCGGGTAGATCGAGGCGCTGATGATCTTCTGTCGCACCTCGTCCATGCGCTGCCGATAGCTGACGTAGCGACCGAGCGCATCGCCGACCGCGCCGGTCTTCTCGCTGGACTGCACCAGCGCCACGTACAGCGGCGGGAATACCGCCGACAACTGGCCTAATGCCTGCGAGAAGGATTTGCCCTCATAAAGCAGGCGCACCAGCTCACTCAAGGTTTTCCGGGCAGCGGGGGCGGTTTCTTTTTCGGCGAGGCTTTCCAGCGCATCGATCAACGGCAGGCCGGCATTCAGCAGGGTGGTCAGTTCCTGACTGAACAACACCAGATTGAACGTCTCGCGCTGGCGCAGTTTCAGCGAGCGCCAATGCTTGTCGGCGTGCGAGCTGAGCACACGTAAACCCTGATCCTCGGCGATTCGCCGTGCCTCGCTGTCGCCCGGCGCTTCGACGCTCAAGGACACCACGCCCGTCTTGCCGACCGCTTTCAAATGAAATCGCATGGGCCGCGCTCCGCTTACTGCCAGTTGGTCACTTCAGCGTTTTCACCTTCGCCGCCGGGCTGGCCGTCCTTGCCCATCGACAGCAAGTCGTACTCGCTGTTTTCGCCGGGATAGCGGTAGGCGTAGTTACGCCCCCACGGGTCCTGCGGGAGCTTTTTCTGCAAGTACGGGCCGGTCCATTTCGCCTCGTCGCTCGGCGCGGTGACCAATGCCTGCAGGCCCTGCTCGGTGGACGGGTAGTGACCGACTTCCAGCCGATAGATATCCAGCGCTTTGCTCAGCCCTTCGATCTGCGCCTTGGCCACTTTCACTTCCGAGCGACCGAGTTGGGCGAAGTATTTTGGCGCGACGATCCCGGCCAACAGGCCGAGCACCACCAGCACCACGAGCAATTCGAGCAGGGTAAAACCGCGTTGGCCACGCGGACGAAATTGCAGCTTCATGATGACCTCCCGTGAGTGGCAGCCGTGTCGCGAAGAGGGCTTATGCAATTGCCATGCTCAGCCCCCACTGAAAACCCGCTTGTGCGCTGAAACCCTTGAAATACGGGCCTTTCAAGAATCGGCACAGTGCTTGCGTATGGCTCAAACGTGATCGGCCATTGGGGCATTTCCCCCAATTTATCGGGGTCGATCCGGGGAGGCCCGACATGAAAATTATCGCCAGCGGATTGCTCGGTTGTGTGCTGCTCAGCGGCGTTGCGCAGGCCGATGTGTTCATTTCGGTGGACGCCAAGGGCAGCTATGTACTGTCCAACGTTCACCGGCCCGGACGCACTTACGAACGGGTGATCCACGAGGCTGAAATGCCTGTGGCCAGCCTCGATCAACAGCCGCAAATGATCGCCAACCAGCCCTACGCGGAACTGGTCTCAGCGGCAGCCAAGGTCAATCAATTACCCGAGGCGTTGCTGCATGCAGTGATTAACGCCGAGTCGCATTACAACCCCGGCGCGACATCGGCCAAAGGCGCCGGCGGGCTGATGCAGTTGATGCCCGACACCGCACGGGAGCTGGGCGTCACTGACGTCTACGACCCCAAGGCCAACATCCAGGGTGGGGCCAGATACCTCAAGCGCCTGATGACCCTGTTCGACAACGACATTGCTCTCGCCGTGGCGGCCTACAACGCCGGGCCAGACGCGGTGCTCAGCCGTGGCCGGGTGATTCCGCCGTTCGCCGAAACCCAGCGTTATGTACCGAATGTGTTGCGTCAGTACCGGCGTTTGCAGGGCCTGGCGATGGACGCGCCGTTGTGACCCCCAACCCGGTTTTCCCCACTTTCGGGGTAAACCGTGGAGGCCCGAAAAGTGGGGAAAACGGGTGGGGAATATCCCCCGGATTCTCAAGTGGCCGCAGTAACTGATTGAACGCTAATGCAATTTTTTGTGGCACGCGGATTGCTCCGAGGCATTTGTCGAGAAGTGTTCCCAAGAGCACCCACTACGAGGTTACTGATCATGGCTGGCTTTCCTCACGCTCCGTCCCTGATTAACTGGTTGCTGATTCTGGTCTCGATGCTCAGCGTCGAGCTGGCCGGCGCAGCCGTACGTTGCGAGCGCAACCTGGTGGCCAACGTCGTCGCCTTCGATCAACCGCTGATGTTCAACCGCCTCGGCGCGCAGAACATCAACGGCATGATGTTCGCCCTGCGTCGCGACGTGGTGGATGAGCATGAGCAGTCGCTGGCTTACGGCGGCGCCGCAGTGCCAGGCAAAGTTTCGCTGCGCCCGGACAAGCGTCCACGGCCGCTGGTGCTGCGTGTGGCTGCCGGCGATTGCCTGACGATCAATCTGCAGAACCTGCTCGACTATCAGGCCAACCCGAACAAGCACTTTGAAAACGAGGGCGAAGAGGAGGGGGCCGAGAACACCAACGGCGCCGAAGCCTTCAAAGTCGATGAGCAGGTGGCGGATCGTCACGTCGGTTTTCAGGTCAACGGCCTGCAAGCGGTGAACAGCATCGATGACATTTCCTCGTTCACGGGGCGGAACGCCAATACGCTGGTGCCACCGGGCGCCAGTCGTTCTTACACCTTGTACGCCGAACGTGAAGGCGCGTTTGCCGTGAGCAGCCGTGGCGCAACGTTTGGCGGCGAGGGCGCGGCCGGCAACGTTGCCAACGGTCTGTTCGGCCAGGTCGTCGTGCTGCCCAAGGGCGGTCGCACCTATCGCAATACCCTCACCGAAGAAGAAATGCGTCTGGCCACGACTGGCCGCGCACCCACCGGCCAACCGATCGTTGATTACCAGGCGCGTTACCCACAACGCGAACCGTGGTTGCGCGAAGGCAAGGCTGGTACGCCGATCATCGGCATGGTCGACGGCAATGAAATCATTTCCAGCGAGAGCGATGCGATTGTCATGGGCAGCAACGCCGACGGCAGTTTCCCATCCAGCACTTATCCGCTGGAGTCGGTGGGCAAACGCAACCCGGCAATCCCCAACCGCCTCGAAGCGTTCCGCGATTTCGCCTCGCAATTCCAGGATGAAACCGCTGCCACTCAAGCGTTCCCGGCGTATTGGACCGACCCGGTGATGGCCCATGTGCTGGAGCCGACCCGCGACTCGTTCATGATTAACTATGGCTCCGGCGGCATGGGGGCCGAAGTGGTCGCCAACCGCTTGGGCGTGGGGCCGATGCACGACTGCCTGTCGTGCGCCTATGAAGAATTCTTCCTCAGCTCGCACACGGTTGGTGATGTGGCAATGCTGGTGGATGTGCCGGCCAACACCGGGCTTGAGAACATCGCCCCCGGCCAGATACCGCGCGCCGATCAGATCGGCGTGAAAGCCACCATGGCGCTGTATCCGTCGGAGCCGTCGAACGTCAACCACAGCTACATCGGTGACTTCGTCAAATTCCGCAATACCCACAATGGCCACGAGCAGCACATCTTCCACCTGCACGGCCATCAGTGGTTGTTCAACCCCAACGACGACAACTCCGATTACGTCGACGCCCAGGGCATCGGGCCGGGCGCCGGTTATACCTATGAAATCGCCAACGGTGGTTCGGGCAACCGCAACCGCGTTGCCGGTGATGCGATCTATCACTGCCATTTCTATCCGCACTTCGCCCAGGGCATGTGGGCCATGTGGCGGGTGCACGATGTGTTCGAAGAAGGCACCCGACTCGATGTTTCGCAGCAGGGCGCCGATGGCTATCACAGCGAACCGTTTGCCTTACGCAGCGGCAAACCGGCGGCGGGTGCACGGGCCTTGCCCGATGGCGAAATCGTCGCCGGTACGCCAATTCCGGCCATCGTGCCGCTTCCGGGCAAAGCCATGGCGCCAATGCCGGGCAAAGTCGTGGTGGTGCCGAAAATCGGTGAAACCCTGATCGCCGGCAATGATGACGACGATGACGAAGAAGAGGGCGATGATGACGGCGAGCACCATGGCGGCAACGCCGGCGGTCAAGCCATCGGCTCGCTGGCGCTGGTCGATCGCAGCGAAGCCAACCGCAATGCCGACGGCAGTCTGAAAAACCCTGGCTACCCATTCTGGATCGGCGGCATGGAAAGTTCGGTCGGCCAGCGCCCGCCAACTCCGCCACTGGACATGCTCGACGCCGCCACCGCGCAAGCGCTCAAGGCCAGCGGCAAAGCGCTGTGGGCCAACCTTGACCCGGCGCAGTCCGGCGGTTGGGATGGCGGCTTGCAACGGCACGCACTCGACGGCGTCGCGGCCGGTGGCGAGGCGCACACCGTCACCACTTCGCTGGACTTCTCCAAGGAAGTCACTCGCGCCAAACCAATTTATCTGCCGGAAGAAGGCACCGAAGTCGAACAGGCCGCGATGGCTTTCCACGCGAAAAAAGACCATCCAAGCTATGCCTTGCTGCCCGGCAATCAAGTGGTGGCCAAGGCGTTCCGCACCAACGGCGCCTTGCCAATGGCCGGCGCGCCGTACTACGAACCGTGCATGGACGATCGGCAAAAACGCCTGACCAGCAGCGCTGGCAGCGGTGAGTTCGCCAGCGGTGAACGCATCGACGGCATGTCCTTTGTCGGCGCCTCGAGCTTCACCGCCGACCGCCCACGCATCTACAAAGCCGCCAACATCCAGTTCGACGCGGTGTACAACAAAGTCGGTTATCACTTTCCGCAAGCGCGCATTCTCGCGCTGTGGGAAGACGCCTGGCCGGTGATTACCAAGCAACGTCCGCCAGAGCCGCTGGTGATGCGCATGAACACCTTCGATTGCGTGCAATACCAGCAAACCAACCTGGTGCCGGCCACCTATGAGATGGACGACTATCAGGTGCGTACGCCAACCGACGTGATCGGCCAGCACATCCACTTGCCGAAATGGGATCTGACCTCGGCGGACGGCTCGTCCAACGGCTGGAACTACGAGGACGGCGTGCTCTCGCCCGGCGCCGTGCAGGAACGCAT
Organism: Pseudomonas sp. MC6; assembly: GCF_054790575.1. Classification (NCBI taxonomy): domain Bacteria; kingdom Pseudomonadati; phylum Pseudomonadota; class Gammaproteobacteria; order Pseudomonadales; family Pseudomonadaceae; genus Pseudomonas; species Pseudomonas sp. MC6. Next base: position 2,710,954 of record NZ_CP186504.1, on the reverse strand, counting down.
TCACGCGATCCGCGAGTTCAATCAATGCGCCGGTACTGACCCGCGCGACGGCACCCAGGCCTGCCCGAAAGCCAAGAACCATCCGTTCTTCGGCCAGTACGGCCGCGCCGATTGGCTCGGTGCGCGCACGGCGATGCAGCGCTGGTTCGTCGATCCGGTGGTCAATGCCAAAGGCGTCGATCGCGGCCTCGGCACGATCTTCACCCACGACCACTTAGGCCCATCGACGCACCAACAGATTGGTCTGTACGCGACTGTGCTTGCTGAGCCGGCCGGTTCGACCTGGTTCCACGCCGAAACCGGCGAGCCTCTCTATAGCGGCGCGCGTCAGGACGGCGGGCCGACCTCGTGGCAAGCGGTGATCAACACCGGTGACCTTGATGGCGACGGCAAGAACGACAGCTTCCGCGAGTTCTTCCTCGAATACAGCGACTTCCAGCACGCCTATGAAGCTGGCGTCTATGTGGGAGCGGGTCCTAACGGTGTGCCGAATGCGCAGGCGTTCCCGGCCACCGCCGACAGCTTCCGCTACGCGATCAACCCGCCGGTGCGCAACAACGCCAGCAACTTGCTTGAAGGCGTACTGGAAGTGCAGGGCGGTCAGGTCCCTGGCTGCCCGAGCCGGCCATGTCCGCAGGCGATTTCGGTGGATGATCCTGGGATGTTCGTCGTCAACTATCGCAACGAGCCACTGGCGCTGCGCGTGTACGACCCGAACAAGGTCGGTCCGGATGGCAAGCGCGGCATGCAGGCTGATGGCCTCGGTGGCGATCTGTCGTTCGCCATGCAAAGCCGCACCGACCGGGCGATCCCGGCGATGAACCTGGCGCCGAATCTGCTCACCTCAGCGACCGGCCCAACCGGCGGCACTACGCTGTTTCCGCCGCACATCAACAAGGGCGGCGCCGAACCGGGTGACCCGTTCACGCCGATGCTGCGCACCTATACTGGCGACAATGTGCGGCTGCGGGTGCATGCCGGCGGCCATGAAGAAGAGCACAACGTCACCCTGCACGGTGTGAAGTGGCTGCAGAGCGGTTCCGGCTTCGGTAACAGCTCCAACTCCGGCTGGCGCGCGTCGCAGATGATCGGCATCTCCGAGCAGATGGGCTTCATTGCGCCGGTGTCGATGCTCTCCAGTTCGGCGGCGACCACGGGCGATTATCTGTACTCGATGGACGCTTCGATCGAAGGCTACTGGAGCGGTATCTGGGGCGTGATGCGCAACTACACCGCCAAACGCGCCGACCTGTTCGCCATCCCGAACAACCCGAGCCCGGCGGGCATGCGCAACACCGTAGCGTTCGAGGGCAGTTGCCCGCGCTATGGCGCCAACCCTAACGGCATTGGCACCCGGCCCACTGTGCAGCGCAACTATGAAGTGGTCGCGGCGCTGGCCAATGACATCCTCGGCAATACGCTGGGCCTGACCATCGGCGATCCCGAAGGGCTCGGCCAGCATGTCGGCGGGCCGCTGAATCCGGCGGGTGGCACCTTGGTGCTGAACTCGCGCACGGTGAGCATTCCACAAGTCACAGTGACCGACCCGGAGGATGGCGAAACCATCACCATCGGCGGGCAGAGCGGGCCGTTGCATGACCCGACCGCGATTCTGTATGTGCGTAAATCCGATCTCGATCCGGTCAGTGGCAAGCTCAAACCCGGAATCCCGGTCGAACCGCTGGTGTTGCGTGCAGCCGCAGGGGATTGCATCAATATCACTCTGGAAAACCGTCTGCCGAGCGTGATGCCTGACCTGACCCAGACGGCGGTGATGCAAGGCATGGTCAAGCGTGATCGCAACAGCGGTCTGGGTTCGACCACCTTCAGTAACAACCTGATGCGGCCGTCCAGCCACGTCGGCCTGCACGCGCAATTGCTGGCCTACGACATCACCAAATCCGACGGTGCCAACGTCGGCGCCAACCCGATCCAGACCGTGCCACCGCGTGTTGGCAACAGCGGCGCGTACCCGACCCGTACCTATCAGTACTACGCCGGGCATCTGGAGCGTGAAGGCAAACCGGTGACTCAACTGGGCCGCAGCGTCGACAACATCAACGCCACGGCGGTGGAGTTCGGCGGCTTGAACATCACCCCGGCGGACGTGATCAAGCAGCCGCAAAAAGGCCTCGGTGGGGCGATGAGCATTCTGCCGATCGGCGCGACCTGGGTTGATGATGCACGCAAGGTCAACGCCACGGTTACGGCGCCTGGGCAAACCAGCTACCGCGATTTTGCGATGGTCTGGCACAAGGCGTTGAACACCCGTTGGGCCAATGGCCGGCCAGTGGAAGGGATTGCCGCTGAGGGCTTCGGCGTGCCGACTGATCCGCAGGACAACTCGAGCATGGCGATCAACTACAAGACCGAACCGCTGTGGTATCGCTTCGGCCTCGCCCCGGACGCACCGTTTGGTCATGCCGACGGCGCGGGTTACGGCGACATGGTCAACGCGCACATGGCTTACAGCAATGCGCTGGTCGGCGGTGATCCGCAGACGCCTGTGCTCTACGCCAAACCGGGGCAACCGTTCCGCACGCATATTCTGATGCCGAGCGGTGGCAGTCGTGGCACCACGTTCCAACTCGACGGGCACGTCTGGTCGGTGAACCCGTTCCAGGCCGAGAAGAGTGATGTCGGTGGCTATCCGATGGGCTCGCCGGGCGTAGGCTCGGTGCGCTTCGGCTACAACCCGATGTCGATGTACATCGGCGCCCACGAAAGCATCCTGCCGGCTGCGCACTTCAGCTTCATGATTCCGAGCGCTGGCGGCAGCAATGCGATCCCGGGGGATTACCTGTTCCGCGACTACGCCGCCTACGGCAACACCTCCGGTTTATGGGGACTGCTGCGCGTGACCAACGAACCGGAGCCGGCGCCGCCAAGCCAGTAGGCACAACGAAGAGCCTTGTAGGAGTGAGCCTGCTCGCGATTGGGGCAACTCGGTTTCGGATGGTGAGGCGGATGACGCCATCGCAAGCAGGCGAAGGCCTACAGGGGCCGGTGGTGGGCAGTGAGGATGCGGTAGGAATGCAAATCCCTTGTGGGAGCGAGCCTGCTCGCGAATGGGAGCAACTCGGTTTGTGAGGGTGAGGCTGAAGACGCTTTCGCGAGCAGGCTCGCTCCCACATGGGGGACGGTGTTTTGCCAGGTGAAGAGGTAGGGGAGAGTTAGATGAACAGGATCATCAACATCATTGGTATTTGCTCGCTGGCCATGGCCGGGGCGGTGCTGACGCTGAGTGAGATTGCGCTGGCGCAAACCGCTGGCGATCAGATGCTCAATCGTGACGGAGTGGCGGTGGACTTCAACCTCAAGCCACTGGCCGTCGACGGCAAGCTGCGCGAAGGCGAATTCGCCGATGTGCAGTTCCGCGTCACTGACAGCGCCTCCGGCCAGGCTCTGTCCGGCGTGGCGCCGGGCGCCTGGGTCGATCCGCAGACCCTCGCCGCCGATCAGGCCCAGGGCCGCGACCAGAGCTGCAAAGCCCGGGTCGGCGTGTTCCTCAAATCCAACATCGGCGCGCGGCCGTTACTCGACCTCAACAGCTATTTCCTGCTGGTGATGAACCGTGACGCCAGCATCGCCGTGGTCGATCCGTCGGTCTCGGTCGGCGGCATCACCAGCACCCTCGCACGGATCGAACTCAAACAACCGCCGATGGATTGGGTCACGCCCAAAGACAACAAACGCGTGTTCGTCTCGATGCCGACCGCCGGCGAAGTGGCCGTTATCGACAGCGAGCAATTCAAGGTTCTCGATTCGATCAAGGCCGGCAGCCAACCGGTGCGCGCGGCGCTGCAACCCGATGAACGTCTACTGTGGGTCGGCAACAACGCGAGCAAAGCCGAGGACTCCGGCGTGACGGTGATCGACACGCAAAGCCTAAAAGCCCTCAAACATCTGAATACCGGACGCGGCCACCACGAAATCAGCTTCAGCAAAGACAGCCGCTACGCCTTCGTCAGCAATCGCGACGACGGCACCGTCAGCGTGATCGACATCGCCAGCCTGACCATCGTCCAGCAGATCAAGACCGGCTCCCATCCGTTGTCAGTCGCCTATTCGCCGCTGTCCGGCGCGGTCTACGTGGCCGATGGCAAGGACGGCACCGTGAGCGTGATCGACGCCAGCACCCACGCCATCCGCCGGGTGATCAAACTGCAACAAGGCCTCGGCCCGATGGGCTTCAGCGCCGACGGCCGCTTCGGTGTAGTGCTCAACACCGTGGAAAACCGCGCCACGGTTATCGACGCCTCCACCAACAGCGCGATCCACGACCTCGACGTCAGCGCCGAACCCTACCAAGTGGTGTTTACCCAGGCCTACGCCTATATCCGCGGACTCGCTTCACCAAAAGTCACCATGATCAACCTGTCCTCCCTCGGAGAGGGCCGCCAACCGATCAGTCAAGGCTTCGAGGCCGGCCCGCAAGCGCCGCGCCTGGCCGGGGATTTGCCGCTGGCCTCAAGCCTCGCGGTGTCGCGTGACGACAACGCGGTGTTCGTGGTCAATCCGGTCGACAACACCACCTATTTCTACGCCGAAGGCATGAACGCGCCGATGTCCGGTTACCCCAACCGTGGCCAGATCGCCCGCGCCGCCATGGTTATTGATCGCAGCCTGCGCGAAGTCTCGCCGGGGCTCTACAGCGCCCGGGTGAAACTGCCGGCAGCAGGGCGCTTCGACGTGGCGTTCCTGCTCAACCAGCCGAACATCATTCACTGCTTTACCGCGCAGATTGATCCTGACGGCAAACCGCAAAAACACCTCGGCCAGCCGAAAGTCGAGTTCCTCCTCGACAAGACTGCCGTGGCACTCAACGACCCTTACGTCGTGCGTTTCCGCATCGTCCAAGGCAAAGACAAAACCCAGCGCAGCGGCGTCAAAGACGTGCAACTGCGCTACTACCTCGCGCCCACCTCGCACCCCCGCGAAGTGGCGGCGCTGGAAGTCGCCGATGGCGTATACGAAGCGCCAATCACCCTCGACCGCAGCGGCGCCTGGTATCTGCATGTGCGTGCGGCGTCGCTGGGTGCCGGTTTCGATGACAAGACCTTTGCCAGTGTTCGGGTCGCCCCCGGCCAGGCCCGTTGAAGAGGAGTTTCGACATGAACCGATTTGCATCCGCTGGCCTGTTGACCCTGTGCCTGTTGAGCCTCGGCATCCAACAAGCCCAGGCCCACTCGGCCGACGAACACGCCGGTCACAAAGCCCCGGCCAGCAACACCCAGGAACATGCCCAGGTGAAATTCGCCAATGTGCCGTTGCTCGACCAGAACGGTAAAACCGTACGCCTCGAACAAGACCTGGTGCAGGGCAAAATCGTCGTCATGAGCTTTATCTACACCAGTTGCACCACGGTGTGCCCGGTGGTCTCGTCGATCATGGGCAAGGTGCAGAAGCAGCTCGGCGCGCGGGTCGGCGAAGAAGTGCAGTTGGTCTCAATCAGCATCGACCCGCAGCGCGACGACCCGAAACGCCTGCAGGATTATGCCCGTACCTTCCAGAGCGGGCCGGGCTGGAGCTGGCTGACCGGCTCGCCGCAGTCGATCAATGAAACCCTCAAGGGCCTTGGCAGTTTCAGTGGCGACCTGAAAAGTCATCAACCGCTGATCCTCGTCGGCGACGGCGACAGCCGCCACTGGATGCGCTACTACGGCTTCACTGATCCGGCGCTGCTGGCCAAGGAAGTGGAAAAACTCAGCGGCCTGCGCACCCACGCCAAACACACCGCCATCGCCATGGAGCAACAGCCATGAGACTGCTCGACTGGATCTCCCTGACCGTGTGCTTCTGGATTCTTGGTAACGTCGCGTTCGCTCACGAAGGCCACGTCTCTGAGCCGCCAGCCGCTGTGGCTGCCGCGCCGGCCAAAGGCACTCACGACGCAAAAACCTGGTTCACCGACACGCCGTTGCAGGATCAGAACGGTGAAACCCTGCGCTTCTACAGCGACGCACTGCAAAACCGCATAGTCCTGCTCAACGTGATCTTCACCAGTTGCAACGATGCCTGCCCGCTGATCACCCAAAAGCTCAAGGAGGTCCGCGAGCTGCTGGGCGACAAGGCTCAAGACATCACTTTTATTTCCCTTACCAGTGACCCGCTGCGCGACACGCCGGCGGTGCTCAAGGCTTACACCTTGAAGCAGGGTTCCGATGACCCTCATTGGCTTTTTCTTACCGGCGACAAGGCGCAGATGGACCTGGTATTGAGCCGCATCGGCCAGATCGTGCCGACTCCCGAACAGCATTCCACACAGTTGATCGTCGGCGATGTCGCCAATAAACGCTGGAGCAAAATCCGCCCCGACGCCCCGGCTGCCGCCATTGCCCAGCGCTTGCAGTTGCTGACAATGCCCGTGGCTGGCCGCTGAGTCCGCGCCATGAACCTGAGCGATGTACTCGCCCTGATCCTGCTCGCTGGCGTCAGCCTTGGCGCGAGTGCTGCGCCGCTGACTTCGGAGGAAGCGGCAGGCAAGCGCCTGTACCGCCAGGGTCTGTCGGCCAGCGGCGAAGCGATCATGGCGCGGGTTGGCGCGGCGGATATGTTGCTGCCGGCAACCAGCCTGCCGTGCGCCAATTGCCACGGCGCCGATGGCCTCGGGCGACCGGAAGGCGGGGTGCGTCCGCCGCCCCTGAACTGGGCGCGACTGACCAGCACCTACGGTCAGCAACAGGTCAACGGGCGCAGCTATCCGGCGTACACCGAAAGCAGTCTGGCGACTGTCATCGAGCAGGGCCGCGACCCCGGCCACAATCGCCTCGACCCGAGCATGCCGCGCTTTCTGCTGTCGATGAAGGATCAGCGCAATCTCACCGCGTACCTCAAGCGTCTGGCCGATGAGCGCGACCCGGGCCTCGATGCCGAGACCCTGCACCTGGGCACCTTGCTGCCCAGCCAAGGCCCTTTGGCCGAGGAGGGCGCGACAGTAGCAGCCGTACTCAACGGCAGTGTCGCGCGGATCAATCAGGCCGGTGGCATTCACGGCCGCCAGTTGCGGTTGACGGTGATCGATCCCGGTCCGGATCGCGCCAGTGCCGAGCAGGCATTGCAGCGTTTGATCGAGCAGGAACAAGTGTTTGCCCTGATCGCGCCGCTGGCGCCGGCCCTCGACGGCGAACTCGGGCCGCGTCTGGAACAGGCCGGCATGCCGCTGATCGGGCCGATGTCGATCCTCGGCACCCTGCAGACCAGTCCACAGATTTTCGAACCGTTGCCCGGCCTGCGCGAGCAACTGATCGCCCTGGCCGACTATGCCACGGTGAGTTTGCGCGTGCTGCAAGGGCCGACGCTGATTGCCTATCCCGATGACCCTGCACAAACGCTGGCCGCGCAAAACCTCGGCCAGTACTTGCAGGATCACGGCTGGCAGAACGTCCATCTGCAAGCCTACGACCCAGCAGCGGATGCACTGCCGCTGGGCTCGCGATCAGTGTTTTATCTGGGCAATGGCGGCGGTTTCAGTCGTCTGGCGACGCGCCTGCAAAGCGCCGGGCAAGTGCCGTATCTGTTCGCCGCTTCAAGCCAAGTGGCCGGCGATCTGCTGCAAGTGCCCGACGGCTTCACCCGGCGTGTGTTTCTCGCCTATCCGTTCGTGCCCAGCGACTGGACCCAGACCGGACGCATGGCCCTGACACTGCTGCGCGAAGGCCAGGGCCTTGGCGCCCAGCACGCCGTGCTGCAAGTCGGCGCTTACGCCTCGATGTTGCTGCTCAGCGAAGGCATGAAACAGGCTGGCCGCGACGCCAGCCGCGAAAAACTGGTGACGGCGCTGGAAGGCCTGCACGACTTCGACACCGGCCTGACCCCGCGCCTGAGTTTCGGCCCAGGCCGACGCTTGGGCTTGAGCGGCGCCCACGTGGTCACCGTGGATTTGCCCGATCAGCGTTTCTATCTGGTCGCGCCTTATAAACCGATTGTTGCCAGCCCCTGAATGGAGGGCCCGATCATGAAGCTCACAACGCTGATAATGCTGCTGACCTGTTGGCTGCCGCTGGCGTGGGCCAATAACGAACCGGCCGTGGCGCGAGTCAACGGCGAGGAGATTTCCGGGTTTCGCTTTGAGCGCTTCTTCGCCGAATACCTGGAAGATCAGGGGCGCGCCGTGGCGAGCATTCGTAGCCCCAGGGCCTATAAAGAGCTGCGTCAGGCAGCGCTGCAAACGTTGATCGACAAAGAACTGCTATGGCAGGAGTCGCAAAAACGCGGTGTGCAGATTGACGATCAAGTGGTGCGCGAGCAAATCGAGCAAACCCGCATGGCCATCGGCGGCGCGGATAAATTCGTCCGGCGCTTGCAGGACGCCGGTTTCGATGAGGCATCCTTCACCGAGTACACCCGCCGCGAACTGGCGGCGCAGCAGATGTTCGCCGAACTGATTCGCGCCAATACCTTGCAACCACGCCACCTGCTGATCCGTGTGCCCGCGCAAGCGGATACAGCCACAGTCGCCGCAGCGCGTCTACGCTTGTTGCAAATGCGCGCCTCGATTGTCAGCGGGGCGAGTTTCGCCAGCGAACCGGTGCGTTCACCGTTTGGCTGGCATGTGATTTATTTGCCGAACCACTTGGAGGCCGCCGATGTCCCAGATTTGCAGGGGCTGGACACAGTCAGGGCACAGCTCGCCCGACAGCAACAGACCCAGGCTCGTCGCCAAGTGCTCGCGCAATTACGGGTGCAGAACAGGATCGAACGAATTGACGACGACTGAAGGTTCCCCCCCAATAGTGGGGAATGGCTTCGATGCCCGTTCAGGTGCTTCCCCGTTTCTGGGGAACGGGGTACCGGGACGAGCGGGCATTGTCTTTAAATTCAAGGACATGAAGACGTAAAATTACCGGCACTCAGCCTGGCATGAAGTGTGCGTTACCGATGGTAAGGCGCACTCTCAGGGCGGGGTCATCGGACCTGCTGTTTCAAGGAGTCGACCTTGGTTAACAAAGTACTGGTTGTCGAAGACGAACAGCTGCTTGCACAGAACCTTCAGGATTATCTGTCGGCGCAGGGGCTGGACGTCCGGATTGCACATGACGGAGCGACGGCGATCGGCCTGGCCGAAACCTTTGCCCCCGACGTGCTGGTGTTCGATTACCGCTTGCCCGATATGGAAGGCTTTGAGGTGCTCGACGCGGTCCGCCAGAACAGGACGTGCCATTTTGTGCTGATAACGGGTCACCCGACCGCTGAAGTCTGTGAGCGGGCGCGGCAACTGGGGGTCAGCCACATCCTGTTCAAACCGTTTCCTTTGGCGGAACTGGCCCGAGCTGTCTGCGACCTTCTGGGGTTCAAGCGCGAAGCGAAACCCGGTGCAAACCCTTCCGAGGGTTTCGTCGAACGACGCCAGAGCAGGACCGAGAGCTTCCCGTTGCAGTTGTACGATGGCAGTTGGGTGTTGGCGGATCGGCGACGACAGTTGCACGCCATGGCACCGGACGACGATCAAATGCTCACCGGGGAGTAATGGCGCGAACAGACGTTCCGGCACTTGCCGCCAAGGTTTGCCGCGCCGACAGGGCTCTAAGCCCCGGTTGGAGAGCAAGCTATGGAACGTCTGTCCGTTGTCGTCGAACCGCTGTTGGCCGAAAGCGTCCCCGCGCGCTTTTCCAGTGAACAGCTTGCTCAGGCCCGGGCGCGGGCCGCCACCTCCGGCGAACGCGTGCTTGAAGCCCTTGGCGTACTCTGTGAATTGGCGCCGATGCGGTTCATTCACACCCTCGGCGCTACCCTGCATTACCCGGTGCTCGACACCGACAGCCTGTTTCAAGCGACGCCGGTGTTCGACCGGGTCACCCTCGCACAATGCCTTAAACGTGAATTCATCCTGCTGCGCCACAACGACGAAGTCATTGGCGTGTTCGCCGACCCTTTCGACCCGGCGCGGCTGGCCTGGATCGACGATTGCCTGCATGGCGCGCCGCTGCATCTGGTGCACGCCGATGACCTCAAGGCCTATCTGGCCCGCCACGAAGAAAGCTTCCACGCCGTCGAATCGCTGAACGCCCAGGGCGACACTCACAGCGAAATCGACACCCTGCAAAGCCTGTCGCTGACCAGCATCAGCGAAGACGCCAGCAGCGTGGTGAAACTGGTCAACTCGACCCTCTACGACGCGCTGAAAATGCACGCCAGCGACATTCACCTCGGCACCACCGGCCACGGTCTGGTAATCAAGTACCGTATCGACGGCGTGCTCAACAACATCAGCAAAGTCCAGGGCAACGAGTTCGCCGAGCAGGTGATCTCGCGGGTCAAGGTCATGGCTGAACTGGACATCGGCGAGAAGCGTGTGCCGCAGGACGGACGCTTCAAGATCGGCATCAGTGGCCGTCAGATCGACTTTCGCGTGTCGATCATGCCGAGCATTTTTGGCGAAGACGCGGTGCTGCGTGTACTCGACAAACAGGATCTCGCCGACAAGGTCTGCGGCGTGCAATTGCAGGCGCTGGGCTTTGAAGACGAAACCCTGCGCCAGTTGCGCCGCCTCGCCGCTGAACCCTACGGCATGGTCCTGGTCACCGGCCCGACCGGCAGCGGCAAGACCACCACGCTGTACGCGATGATCACCGAGATCAACCACGGCGTGGACAAGATCATCACCATCGAAGACCCGGTCGAATATCAATTGCCGGGGGTACTGCAAATCCCGGTCAACGAGAAAAAAGGCCTGACCTTCGCCCGAGGCCTGCGCTCGATCCTGCGCCACGACCCGGACAAGATCATGGTCGGCGAGATCCGTGACCCGGACACCGCGCAGATCGCTGTGCAATCGGCGCTCACCGGTCACTTGGTGTTCACCACCATCCACGCCAACAACGTCTTTGACGTGATTGGCCGCTTCACCCAAATGGAAATCGACCCCTATAGCCTGGTCTCGGCGCTCAACGCGATTCTTGCCCAGCGCCTGATCCGTCTGGTCTGCGCCAGTTGCAGCGCGCCGGTCAATCCAAGCGATGAAGAGCTGCGCGCCTCAGGCCTCGATCCACAGAAAGTCGACCATTACCACTTCGTTCATGGCAAGGGCTGCGGCCACTGCCGGGGCAGCGGTTACCGCGGGCGCACGGCGATTGCCGAACTGCTGCACCTCGACGACGAGCTGCGCCAGATGATCGTCGAGCGCCAACCGATCAAACAAATCAAAGCCCTGGCCTGTGCCCGAGGTTTGCGCCTGCTGCGTGAATCGGCGCTGGAACTGGTGGAACAAGGTCGCACCACGCTGGAGGAGATCAATCGTGTCACTTTTATCTCGTGAGCGTTTTGTCGCCGTGCTCGGCGCCAGCGGTGTTGGCCTCGGTCAGCGGCGTGGCAGCGACACCCTGTGGCTGGGCAGCGTCGGTTACATCGACGAAGGCTTCCAGAGCTACGCGGTGGCGCTGGATACCCTCGATCGCCTGCTCGGTGAACACGCTCGCGCCGGTGCCGAATTGAGTGTGGTCATCTCCGGGCACTTCAGCCGCTTCTGCCTGGTGCCGTGGAGCGCGCAGATCAGCAGCCCTGAAGAACTGCGTGGTTTCGCCCAACTGTGTTTCGAAGACCTGTTCGGAGCGCCAAGCCAAGCCTGGAGTCTGGTGCTGTCCGCCGAGCCTGCCGGTTACGACCGCATTGCCAGCGCCTTGCCGCAAGACTTGCTTGAACGTCTGCGCGCGCTGGTCAACGGTCGCGGTTTGCGCCTGCGCTCGGTGCAGCCGTACCTGATGACGGCGTTCAACCGCTTCGACAAAAGCCTCGATGCCGGCGACTTCCTCTTCGTCGTCGCCGAGCCGCAACGCAGCGTGTTGTTGCTGGCGAGGGAAGGGCGCTGGGCCGGTGTGCGCTCAGTGGGCGGCAGCGACAGCGATGGCGCGTTGAATGCCCTGATCGGTCGCGAGCGGCAGCTGCAAGCCTCGACCAGTGAACGCGCCTTCAACGTTTATCTGCATGCCCCGGCGCGCCTCGATGCGCATCCGGACGTGGCGGGGGTGCAACTGCGCACCCTTGAAGACGCCTCGATGAACGTGCGTGACGGCTTGTACGTCATGTCCCGGGCGGTGGCCTGATATGCGCGCCCTGAATCTGGATTTTCAACCGCGTCCCCGTTCCGGCCCGTTGGGTTGGAGCCTGCTTGGCGGCGGTGTGTTGTTGGCGGCGCTGTGCTTCGGCGTGCAACAGCACCTCGACGCGCACACCGAACAGCAACAGGGCCACCTGCAAACCACCCAGCGTCAGCTCAACGGTGACAGCGGCGCCAAGTCAACCCTGAGCCCGGCGCAAATCCGCGAGCAAGCGGCAAACCTCGCCGAAATGCGCAAGGTCTCGCAGCAACTGCGCCGGCCGTGGGAACGCCTGTTCGCCATGCTCGAAGCGATGCCGCGCGATGACGTCGCGCTGCTGACCCTGACCCCGGATGCGCGCAAAGGCCAGGTACGGATCAGCGCCGAAGCACGGGATCTGCAAGCGATGCTCGACTTCCACAAACGGCTGGAAGCCAGCGACGAGCTGTCCGACGTGTCGCTGCTGAGCCATGAAATCGTCGTCAAATCGCCGGAACAACCGGTGCAATTCAACCTGTCGGCGACTTGGGAGATTGGCGATGCGAATCCCTAGACTGATCGTCCACGAATACCTGCAAGGCCTTGGCATTCCGGGCCTCGCCGGACTGGCGCTGCTGCTGGTCGCCGTGGCTTGGGCACTCGGCGGTTTACTGCCGGGCTGGCAATCGTTGCAGCACATCAGCCAACAGACTCAGGAAGCCACCTCGTATCTGGCCAAGGTTGAAGACGGCAGCATCGCGCCGCCGGTGGTGCCGCAGCGTCAGCTCGACGACTTCCGCAACAAACTGCCGACGCAGCCGCAAGCCACCGTCGCCATCGACCGCATCTACGCCCTCGCAGCCCAGGAGCACATCACCTTGGCTCGCGGCGAATACGCCCTCGGCGTCGACCCTAAAACCCATCTGGCGCGCTATCAGATCCTCCTGCCAGTGCGCGGCAGCTACCCGCAACTGCGCCGCTTTCTGCATGCCTTGCTCGGTCAGTTGCCGGCGGTGGTGGTGGAAGACCTCGAGTTGCAACGCAAGAAGATTGGCGACACCGACCTCAATGGCCGGATCCGTATGACCCTTTACCTGTCGAGGTCGTGATGAATACCAAACGCGTGACAGGTTGGTTGGCGTTCTTCGGCGTAGCGGCCGCGCTGGCGTGGTTGCCGGAATATTTCTCGCCGAGCGAAGACGCCGACTCGAACGAAGTGGCTGTCGCTACGCCGGGGAAGACCCGAGGCGCGCTGCCGGCCAGCACCGCCAAGGCTAAAGACGCCCCGATCAAGGACCTGAGCCCGGCCGGCGACCTGTTCGCGGCCAAATCCTGGAAGGCCGCGCCGACTCTGGCCACGGTCACCGAAATGGCCATCAATCCAGCAACAGTGGTGCAAGCCCCGAGCCTGCCACCGGTGCCGTTTCAGTTCGTCGGCAGGCTGCATGACCGCAGCGACCTGCAAGTGTTTTTGCAGAACGGCGAAAAGATCTACGTCGTGCGCAACGGGGATGTGATCGACGACACCTGGAAGATCACCGGCATTTCCGATCTGGAACTGAGTCTGGTCTACCTGCCCTTGCATTTGTCGCAGACCCTGTCTGTGGGGAGTACGCAATGAACCGTTGCCGTTTGCTGATGAGCCTGGGCCTGTGCGCCGGGCTGGCCGCGTGCAGTTCTGCACAAGTGGCGAACAAGGAGGCCGCCGACCTGATTGAACAGGGTCAGTACGAGGCGGGTCTGGCCCGAATCGAAGAAGGCCTGCGCGAAAACCCACGGGACACCGAACTGCATCTGTTGCTCAACAGCGGTCGGGCCAAGGCGATCACGGCGTTGCTGACGACTGGCGACACTGACCGTTCGCGCCGCGACTTTGCTTCGGCACGGGTGGCCTACAACCGCGCGCTGACCATCGAGCCGAACAACCGCCGCGCTCAGGATGCCCTGAAGCAGATGGATTACCTGCGCAGCATGGACGAAAAACTGGAACTGGCCCGTGGCGACCTGCGTCGCGGCGACATCTACGGCGCTGATCGCCAGGTCAAACAGATCCTCGAACTCGACCCGAACAACGAGGGTGCGCTGGAGCTGCAAGGCAACATTCGTCTGGTGCAGAGCCGCAACGTGATTGCCTATCCGCAACTGCGCACCAAGCTAGATCGGCCAGTGACTTTGGAATTTCGCGACGCCAACCTCAAGACCATTTTCGAGGTGCTGTCGCAGGTCGCCGGGCTCAATTTCATTTTCGACAAAGACCTGCGCCCGGACATGAAAGCCACGATCTTCGTGCGTGACGTGCGCATCGAAGATGCGGTGACCCTGCTGCTGCAACAGAACCAGTTGCACCAGAAAGTGGTGAACGAAAACACCTTGCTGATCTACCCGGACTCGCCGCAGAAAGTGAAGGATTACCAGGAATTGGTGATGCGCACCTTCTACTTGACCAGCATCGACGCCAACACCGCGCTGAACATGGTCAAAACCATGCTCAAGACCCGCGACGTGTTCGTTGATGAACGCCTCAACACCCTGACCATGCGCGACACCGAAGACGCCGTGCGCATGGCCGAAAAACTTCTGCAGTCGCAAGACCAGTCCAACCCGGAAGTGGTGCTCGAAGTGGAAGTGATGGAAGTCGCCACCCAGCGCATTCTCGACCTCGGCCTGCAATGGCCGAACACCTTCGGCGTGGTCAACAGCGACGGTTCGGCGGTGACCCTGCTTGATCAACTGAAAGGCATCAACTCCAGCCGGATTTCGATTTCACCGTCACCGCAAGCCAAGATCAACGCCCAGGACAACGACATCAACACCCTGGCCAGCCCGGTGATTCGCGTCAGCAACCGCGAGCAGGCACGGATCCACATCGGTCAGCGCGTGCCGATCATCAGCGCCACGTCGGTGCCGTCGACGCAAGGCCCGGTGATCACTGAAAGCGTCACTTACCTCGACGTCGGTCTGAAGCTCGAAGTGCAACCGACCGTGCACCTGAACAACGAAGTGGCGATCAAGATTGCCCTCGAAGTCAGTAATGCGACGCCGCTGGAGCCGACCCGTCAGGGCACGATCCCGGTGCAGGTCGACACCCGCAACGCACAAACCTCGCTGCGCCTGCATGACGGCGAAACGCAGATCCTCGCCGGCCTGATGCGCAACGACCACGGCGCCACCGGCAACAAGATTCCCGGCCTCGGCGACATTCCCGGGATTGGCCGCTTGTTCGGCAGCAACAAGGACACCGTCGGCAAATCCGAACTGGTGCTGTCGATCACCCCACGGATCGTGCGCAACTTGCCGTACCAGAGCCCGTCGGACATGGAGTTCTCCACCGGCACTGAAACCAGCATGCACATCCAGGCACCGGATCGTTCGCAGAGTTACGTGATGCCATCGCCTGCCGCGCAGCCGCGTGCAGTCGGTGAATCGGCCGTGGCCACCACCCGCGTCACTGTCGAGAAGCCTTGATCATGAACGCCTCCCAACGCGGTTTCAGCCTGATCGAAGTCGTGGTGACGCTGGCCCTGATCGGCCTGTTGGCGAGCATGGCCGCGCCGCTGACCGAGACTTTGGTGCGGCGTGGCAAGGAGCAGGAATTGCGCAACGCGCTGTACCAGATTCGCGATGGCATCGACGCCTACAAGCGTGCCTTCGATGCCGGGTACATCGAGAAGTCGCTGAACAGCAGCGGCTACCCGCCGAACCTGCAAGTACTGGTCGAAGGCGTGCGCGATGTGCGCAGTGCCAAAGGCGCCAAGTTCTACTTTTTACGCCGCATCCCGCGCGATCCGCTGGTGCCGGCCAAACGTGATGACGAAGGGGGTTGGGGCGTGCGCGCCTACAACAGTTCGGCTCAGAACCCGCGCGATGGCGAGGACGTGTTCGACGTCTACTCCCACGCCCGCGGCAAGGGCCTCAACGGCATCGCCTACCGCGAGTGGTGAACCTCATGCGCCGGGAAAAAGGTTTTACCTTGCTGGAGTTGATGGTGGTGATGACGATCATCGCCACGCTGATGACCATCGCGCTGCCGCGCTACTTCAATAGCCTCGAAGCGTCGAAGGAAACCACGTTGCGCCAAAGTCTGTCGGCGATGCGCGAGGCGCTGGATCACTTCTACGGTGACACCGGGCGCTATCCGGATTCCATCGAGCAACTGATCGAACAGCGTTACCTGCGCAACGCGCCACTCGATCCGATCACCGAACGTAAAGATCAGTGGGTGCTGATCGCGCCACCGGATGGCGTTGCCGGTGGCGTGGCCGACATCAAAAGCGGTGCTTCCGGGAGGGCGCGTGATGGCAGCCAATTTTCCGAGTGGTAACCGCGCGCAGCAGGGTGGCTTCACCTATCTCGGCGTGCTGTTCCTGATTGTGGTGATGGGCATGGGCCTGGCCAGTGCCGGTGAGTTGTGGTCGACCGCTTCGCGCCGTGACCGTGAACGCCAGTTGCTCTGGGTCGGCACTCAGTACGCCCAGGCGTTGCGCAGCTACTACCGCAGTTCACCGGGGTTGGCGCAGTACCCGAAAGAACTGGCGGATCTGCTTGAAGATCAGCGCTTTCCCGAGGCCAAGCATCACCTGCGTCAGCTCTATCCGGACCCGATCGGCCAAGGTGAATGGGCGCTGCAACGCGGTTTCGATGGACGCATTACCGGTCTCAACAGCCCTTCGGCCGAGCTGCCTTTGAAGCAATCGGGCTTCCCGACGCAGTGGTCGGATTTCGACGGCATGCAGCGTTATTCGGACTGGCAGTTCGTCGCCGAAAAAGCCTTCCTCGACGGCACCAATGGCCCGGCCAAAGGCCAGTCGAATCTGCCACAGGCGTTGCAGCCATGACTCGCCAATGGTGGTGCGCGTTGGTCCTCACCGTGGTGGCGGGCTGCGCCCAGGCCGGTGAAGAAGACGAAATGATGGGTTTCATCGTCGATGACACGATCTCGCACATCGGACACGACTTTTACTACTCGTTCAGTGAACGCCTGCGCGACACCAGCCGGATGGATTTCAACCTGGTGGTGCGCGAGCGGCCCGACGCGCGCTGGGGCAGCCTGGTGACCGTGGAATATCAGCAACGCCTGGTTTATCGGCGCTTCCTGCCGCCGAACACCGTGGAACTGAAGGACGAGGCCTACGCGGCCGCCGACTGGGTTCGACGCCAGGTTGTCCAGCGCAAGCTGGAGGCTCTGTTGCAGGACACCACCGACCTTGAGAAGGACGAACTATGAACAGCACAACGTTCTCACGGCGCAGCGGATTCTGGATCTCGGGGTTGTTGATCGGGCTCGCCAGCGCCGCGGCTGTCCAGGCCACTGAACTGGTCTACACGCCGGTCAACCCGTCGTTCGGCGGCAACCCGCTCAACGGCACCTGGTTACTCAATAACGCGCAGGCGCAAAACGATCACGACGATCCGGACCTGAAAAGCCGTTCGAGCGTGGCCGGCACCTCGGCGCTGGAGCGCTTCACCAGTCAATTGCAATCGCGGCTGCTAGGGCAGTTGCTGGACAACATCTCCACTGGCAATACGGGGAGCCTGTCCACCGACTCTTTTATCGTCAACGTCATCGACGACTCTGGGGCACTGAGTATTGAAGTGACCGATCGAGCGACCGGTGAGGTTTCGGAAATTCAGGTGAACGGCCTCAACCCGTGACGGGCTGACGGTTCCGGGGAGAACGGACATGAAAAAGATCATCGCGTTAGGGCTGCTGTTGGCGACATTACAAGGGTGCAGTCTGCGTGAGCCGATGTCGGCCGAGCAGGACACCGAAACCCCGACCCTGACTCCAAGGGCCTCGACTTATTACGACTTGCTGAAGATGCCGCGACCCAAGGGGCGGTTGATGGCGGTGGTGTACGGCTTCCGTGATCAGACCGGGCAGTACAAGCCGACGCCGGCGAGTTCGTTTTCCACCAGTGTGACTCAGGGCGCGGCGTCGATGTTGATGGACGCGATGCAGGCCAGTGGCTGGTTTGTGGTGTTGGAGCGGGAAGGGCTGCAGAACCTGTTGACTGAACGCAAGATCATTCGCGCGTCGCAGAAGAAGCCGAATACGCCGGTGAATATTCAGGGTGAGCTGCCACCGTTGCAGGCGGCGAACATGATGCTCGAGGGCGGGATCATCGCGTATGACACGAATGTGCGTAGCGGTGGGGAAGGGGCGCGGTATCTGGGGATTGATTTGCAGCGTGAGTATCGGGTGGATCAGGTGACGGTGAATTTGCGGGCGGTGGATGTGCGTAGCGGGCAGGTGTTGGCGAATGTGATGACCAGCAAGACGATTTATTCGGTGGCGCGCAGTGCGGGGATTTTCAAGTTTATCGAGTTCAAGAAGTTGCTTGAGGCTGAGGTTGGGTATACGACGAATGAGCCGGCGCAGCTTTGTGTTCTGTCGGCGATTGAGGCGGCGGTGGGGCATATGGTGGCGCAGGGGATTGAGCGGCGGTTGTGGCAGGTGGCGGGGGACGCTTCTGTGCCGGGGCAGGATGATGTGTTGAATCGGTATTTGAGCCAGAACAAGATTGATCCGGATGCCGAGTGAGGTTTTTGCTGTTGAGCTTGGCGGCCTGATAGCCGACCAGGCTCTCTCGGTCGAAACCGGTTCAAACCTGTAGGAGTGAGCCTGCTCGCGATAGCTATTTCTCAGACACAGGAGCTATTGCGGATGTACCCAAATCCTTGTGGGAGCTGGCTTGCCAGCGATGGCGGCCTTACAGCCGACCAATCTCTGGCAGATGTACCCAGTTCCAACTGTGGGAGCCAGCCTGCTGGCGATGATTTTCTGGCTGGCTGAGTACATATCCATTCTTGCGGTAACGGCTGCTTAGGGTTTCGCCCTGACGGCGACTCACTTTTTTTACAAACGCCTAAAAAAAGTAAGCAAAAAAACGCTTGCTCCTACGTGCGGCCCACTCGCTAAAGCTCGGGGTTCCTTCGCTCCGGGATCGATCCGGGCGCAGCGCCTACGGTTTGCTTCGCTGCACCTCCTCTCGCTGTGTTTGGCTGCGCCAAACGGTCGCTGCGCTCCCACGCCCGGATCAATCCCTCCACTCAGCCTTCCGACGTCGCCCGTGGATCAAGATCAAGAGCAGGCGAGCTGACACTCGGCCTATTGAGTGGTGAGGAGCACAGCGTGGTCGGCTTTGGATTTGTGGTGGATTCGCCCCTCACCCCAGCCCTCTCCCGAGGGAGAGGCAGCCGATTTGTGGGCTTTTCAAAGCCTGAGTTCGACTCGGTATTTCACGTCGGCGTACCTCTTCCAAACACCCCGGTCAGTCCCCTCTCCCTCCGGGAGAGGGCTAGGGTGAGGGCTGCGATCTGAAGTGTGTTTAAAGAAGTGTCTGAATCGGCGGAACCTTCCCACAATGTTTTCAGGTTGTCCGTCGGACGTCCGGTCTCTAGCCTATGTTCGTCGCTGTCAATTCAGCGACCGGGCGTGGAAACCCGAGTAACTACAGAGCGCACAAGCGCCATTCATAACGTATCCTTGCGCACCTCACTGTGTGCACTTTGTTATGGCGGCTGTGCGTGGGAGACCTTGTGTCTGCCGGGTTGCCTCTGTCCCGGGTTTCCAACCTGCGTACAGCTGCCACCTATTCGCTTGGAAACCGAATGGGGGGCCAGCTATAACCGTCATACAGGGTAAATAACCATGAAAAAACCAACACCCAACCCCCCAGAACCAGACACCAACACCACATCCCCCTACGCCTCAGTCGACTGCAAAAAACTCCACGAAGCCGCCGACCGCGCCCTCGATTTCTACCTCAACCCCACCGCCCACATCATGTCCAGCGCCAACGAGCCGGAACCCATGTACCTCGCCAACCCCAGGTACAACACCGAATCCCTGTTGGCCAACGCCAGCGAAACCCTCGGTTCAGCCAGCGAAATGCTCATCAACTTCGCCGCCTCGCTGGAAACCTCACAGCGCAAGACTGCACTGGGTATCGCACAAGTCGTCATGCTGGGCGAACTGGCGGTGAATCAAGCTCTCGATCACGTCGAGCTGAAGGATGGCTGATTGATCGTTCCCACGCGCAGCAAAGGAATGCAGCCCCTGACGCTCTGCGTCAAATTCGCGAGTTGGAACGCGGAGCGTCCCGAGAGGCATTCCCACGCAGAGCGTGGGAACGATCAAAAAAACCGTACCTCCACGGGAGGCACGGTTTTTTGTGTTGAGACGAGGAAGCGATCTTAACCGGGGTCGCGTCGAGGGTACTCCTGACGCGCATGCAAGATGCTCACAATCTCAATTTGGTCCGCCACTTGATAAACGACGAGATAGTTCGGGCTTACCACAATCTCTCGAGTGCCAGGAGAGCGGCCTTTGCGATACAGGTGTGGATGCCAACAAAGCGCAGATGTAGTTTTTACGACGGACGTGTGAAGTGCAGTCGCCGCTACAAAATTTCGTTCGCCAATGTACTTCAGGATTTTCGAGAGTTCGACCCGAGCCTTGGGTCGCCACTTAATCTGCATCAGCGCTTTTGCGCATTGATTCCATCAAGGCATTGATTTCCTCCATCACTTGCTCATGGGGAATACTCGGGCGCGGATCATCGAGAGACGCTTGTACTTCCGCCCTGAACCAGCGGTCATAACTCGCAGCCTGTTCTTCAGGATCAAGATCCGAGACGACTGGGCACAGTGGGTCGATCAAGGACGGGTCGATCATAGAGCCTCCGGGTTTGGTGCCTCGAAGTCTATTCGTTAACGGTATCGCTGTCGTCGCTGTCTGGATGAATTGCATGTAGGCCAAGCTCCATTAGGATCAAGTTGTCCTGGCAAATCCTAGAGCCTGCACTTCCGACGGCCAACCGCCAGAACTTGTCAGAAAACTCCCCGAATTTCTGAAAACGTTCCGTTTTCCGTAGGACGCAACTCAAGCGTAAGCGCAAAAAAAACCGCGACCCCCTCACCAGAGAATCGCGGCCCATCAACACCCACCCCCTACTGCTGCAACACCGTCGCCTGGTTAGCTGACCCGAACTGCTGAATATTCGCCGTCTGCGTAACCCCACTCTGATCGACATTGGCAATGTTCCCCGTGCCGCCCTGGGTCACATACGCCACGTTCATCGTATCCGCCTGCTTAACAGTGATCATGTTGTCGCTGCCATACAACTGCGCGGTATACGCCTGGTTCCCCGACCCAGACTGATCAAACTCAGCACTGTTCCCCGTGCCATTCGAAGAACCCTGCACCAGGTTGCCCGTCCCGCGCTGATCCGAGATCAAAATGTTGTCACTGCCATTCTGATCAAAATACAGCTCGTTATACGAATCAGCCTGACTGACCGTGGTCTTGTTGCCCGTCCCGGTCTGATGCGTGGTCATGACTTGCCCGACGCCATCCTGAGTGAAGCTGGCGATGTTGCCATTGCCCGCCTGAGTAACGGTCGCGCGTTGGCCGCTGCCGAACTGGCCGCCGGATTGCGGGCCTTTCCAGTTGCTGGCGTAGACCTTGTTGTCGTTGCCCACGGAGGTGGCGTTGAGCACGTGGCTGTCGCCGTTCTGGTAGGTGAAGTGCACGTTGCCGTTACCGACCTGATACAGCGCCAGTGTCGAGTTGACCGATTCGAACTGGTCGGCGTAGATCGCGTTGGTGTTGCCGACCTGGGTAACGGCGGCGGTGTTGTTTTCGCCGAAGCTTTGGTCGACCACGGTTTCGTTGCTGTCACCGTACTGGTTGACGGTGGCCTGGCTGGCGAGTTGCGCGTCCTGCCAGATTTCAGTGCCGTTGAGGTTGCCGAACTGGTTGATGGTGATGTTGCCGCCGGTGCCATTGCGCTGGTCGCCGTAGGCGTAGTTGCCTTCGCCGGCCTGGTTGATGCCGATCTGGCCACCGTTGTGCAGCACTTGTTCGGCGGTGCCGTAGTTGGCGGTGCCGTACTGGGTGATCACGGCGCTGTTGCCGGTGCCTTCATAGAGTTGTTCGATGTTGGCTTCGTTACTGTCGCCGAACTGGAAGGTTTTGCCTTCGCTGCCGTTCTGCGAATCCTGATAGATGAACGAGAAATTGCCAGTGCCTTGCTGTTGTTGCAGCGCATTGTTCGGTGAGCCGAAGCCCAGCGACTGGCTGGCGTGGGCGGTGTTGAAGGCGCCGACCTGTTGCTGGGTGATGGTGGCGTTGTTTTCGTAAAGTTGTTCCGCGTAAGCGGCGTTGTAGTCGCCGACCGCGTCCTGGGTGATCACGCTAGTGGCATGGTCTTGCACGGCGGCGGCGTCGTTGCCCTGGCCCAGTTGGGTCTGGGTTGCGGTGCTGAATGGGGCCTGGGTCTGTTTCACATCCGCGATGTTGGCGGTACCGACCTGGCTTTGGTTGGACAGGCTGTCGTCGGCCATGGCCTGGGCACTGATCATGACCAGGATGGCGGCGGTGAGGGGCGTCAGTTTGAACATGATGAACTCTCCGATGATTTGCAGTGCTTAGCGATATTGCTTGACCGAAACGCTCATGCCGTTGCCCGACTGGGTCACGGCGCTTTGCAGCCCCGCGCCGGCCTGCTCGATGCTGGCGTTGTTGTTGTTGCCGTTTTGCGAAATCTGCGCGCGGTTGTGGCTGCCGTTTTGCGTGATTGAGGCGGCGTTGCCGGAACCGTTCTGGTTGATCAGCGCCATCAGGTCGCTGCCCTGTTGCAGGATGTACGCCTCCTGATTGCTGCCCGACTGCACGATCTGCCCGAGCAGCGACTGACCGTTCTGTTGCAGCAGGGCGACGTTGGCCTGGCCGAGCTGGTCGATCAGGGCTTGCTGACCCACCGGTGGGGGCAGTTCGCCGAGATCGCTGCTGGTTGGGGCCAGGTCGTCGTTTTCCATCAGGTCGTCGGCGCGCACGCTCGCAGTGCTGCACAGCAGGAGCAGGCAAAGCAGGGCTGCGATCGGCGTGTTCATGGCGAAAATCCTGTGTGGCGTTATCCGGTTTAGAACCGTGCCCCAGCCACCCGAAAGTGGCTGGGGATCTGGCTTACAGCGTGGTCACCGAGACCGTGCGCACGGTGCCTTGGGACGAGCGGATCGTCGCGGTCGGGTTGGCCGAAGGCACTACCAGCGTGTTGTTCAGCGTCAGCCGCCAGCGTCCGGTTAACGGCACCGTGGTGGTGCCAAG
The DNA here is from genome assembly GCF_054790575.1 of Pseudomonas sp. MC6. Lineage (NCBI taxonomy): Bacteria > Pseudomonadati > Pseudomonadota > Gammaproteobacteria > Pseudomonadales > Pseudomonadaceae > Pseudomonas > Pseudomonas sp. MC6. The sequence continues at coordinate 2,687,830 of NZ_CP186504.1, read as the reverse complement.
GGTGACCAGCCCGGAAGGGGTGGTGACCTGCACAGTGATGGTGTTGCCGGTGGTCACTGACGAGGTGCCGGTGAAGTCCCAGTTGAAGCGCCCGCCGGAGCGTGCCTGCACCGTCGACGCGGTGACGGCGAACGTTTCCGCTGCTGGCCGTGGCGAAACTTGCACCGTGACCGTGGCCGGCGTCGACAGGGCACCGAAGGCGTCCCGGGCGATGTAGGTGAAGGTCGTGGTGAATGCCGTGGTCACGGTGGCCGGTGGGGTGTAGGTGATCACCGTGCCGTTGCTGCTAACCGTGCCGCGCCCGGCGGCGGGTTGGGTCAGACTGTTGACGGCCAGTGGCACGTTGCCTTCCGGATCGGTGTCGTTGGCCAGCACGTTGATCGGGATCGCTACGCCCAGAGTGGCGACACTGTCGGCGACGGCGGTCGGGGCCTGGTTCGGTGCGACGGTGATGGTTACGGTCGCCGGGTTGGCCGAGGCCAGACCTTTGGCGTCCTGCGCCTTGTAGGTGAAGGTCGTGGTCAGTGGCGCGTTGACTACCGCTGGCGGCGTGTAGACCACCGATGTGGTGCCGTTGAGCGCTACGGTGCCTTGGCCCGCGGCCGGTTGAGTCAACGCGGTGATGCCCAGTGGATTATCGCCATCGGGATCGCTGTCGTTGGTCAACAGGCTGAGGGTGATCGGCACACCGAAGCTTGTGCTGCCGGTGTCGGCATTGCTGATCGGCGCTTGATTTTCACCCGTGTCCGGCGCGCTGCCGACCACGACGACCGCTTCAGTGTCACCACCGCCAGCGGCAGATTTCACCGTCACGGTAGCGGGTGGCTGAGTCAGGTCGGCGACGGTGATGCGCTGCAGGGTGCCGGTCTTCGACAGACGTCCGTAGCCTTGGGCAACCATGTCGGGGATCGCCACTTCATCGCTCGAAGTGGCCTCGATCAGCAAGCTATGGTTGGCCCAGTTGTAACGGGCAGTCTGCACTTTCACCACGTCGGTGAGCTTGGCTGATACGGCCGTCGGACGCGTGGTGCCGGCGGGGTTGGTGGCGGTCACGACGACTACCGGAGGTACCGCGCCAATGCCCAAGCGGTGGCCGAAGAACAGACCATTGTTGTCACCTAGCAGAGTGGTCTGGCACGGCGTTGGCGGTGGGCCGGGGAGCAGCGCCACGGTTTCGCGGAAGCACAGGGTCGAGCTGTTACTGGCCTTGGCAAACACTTCGGCACGCACGCCGGCGGCGGTGCGGCGATAGGTGGCGCGGTCGATTTCCACTTGGGTCTGCTGACGGTTGTCGAGCACTTTGCCGGACAGGCTGAACACGTTCGACTGGATCGTCCCTGCAGGCCCGGTGATGCGCAGGAAGTTGGTGTTGAACGGGCTGCCGGTCACCGCTTCGTTGAGGTTCGGGTCACCGACGAAAGTTTCCGTGGCGCCGGTGTCGGGGTTCACTTCGGTGTACGGGCCGTTGACGCTGCGCAGGAACGGTCCGATGGCGCCATTGACGGCACCGGTGAAATTGCCCGGTGCGCCGATGCCGATGTCACGGGTAATGTTGATCGCGCGGCGTCCAGGCGCGGTGACATTGACCGTCTCGACGCCATACGGGTGAGTGATCGTATAGGTGCCGGCAACGGGCACGTTCACCCGGATGCGAATCCGCGCGAAGCTTTGCTGATCACCATCGGCCGGATTTTCCGAGGCGAATGCCGCTTCGATCCCGGCGACATAAGCGTCCACGCCATAACCGGCAGCGTTGTCGGCAATCGTGGTTTCGGCGAGGAACCAGAAGGCTTCCGGCGGCCAGTTGTCCGGGAAGATCATCGGCTGGGCGTCGTCGTAGATACCCGGCTCGGCCAAGAGAATGCACATGTAGGCCGGCGGCGTGGTCGCGGCAACGCGCGAACTGGCAGCACGCGACTGGCACAGTTCCATCGACAGCAGATTGTTGTCCTGATACCACATCGGGAATTTCCCGGTGGCGAAGGTGTAGGGGCCGGGGTCGACGGCGGCGAGTTGCGCATAGGCACTGCCGGTCAGCGAGAGAGCGAGCCCGAGCGCGTTGAGCGCAAAGCGTGGCCACTTATTCATGATGCCTCCTGATGCGGATCTGGGCATGTGAGCGTTCATTGCACGATGACCACTTCTTCGGTATCGCTGCCGCCGTTGGACGACGTCACGCGGACCTTGGCCGGCGGTATTGGCGAGATCCCGGTGGCGAGGGTTTTCACCGCGCCGTCGCCGCCCAGCGCACCGATGGCGGCGCCGCTGCCGGAGGTGGCGGTGAGTACGGGTGGCGAAGTTTCGTCACTGGTCGAGGCGACCACGGTCAGTTGCCCGGAGCTCAGGCTGTATTGCGCGCTCTGGATCACCACCAGATCGGTCAGGGTCATGGGCAGAGTGGTCGGCGTGCTGCTGGCGATGGCCAGGTGGTTGTCGGCGGTCACTTGCAAAGTGGTTGGCAAGGTCGGGTTGACCGAGGACTGCGCGTACCAGCTGCCGGTGCTGTTGGCTTCGGTCATGTTCAGCACCGGGGTGCTGCTGGTTACGGCGACGGTGCCCGGCGCGGGTGGCGCGAGAACGAACACGTCTTGCTGTGCGACCGGCGCGCTGGTTCCCGCTTTACGCGAGTAGGTGCTGCGCTGGGTGATCATTGGCGTTGGCCGGACCACCGTCGACAACTTGCCGGAGACGGCGAACACATTCGTCCGCAGGTCGAGGCCGTTAGGGCCTTCGATGCGCACGTAGTTGGTGTTGAACGGGCTGCCGGTGACTGCCTCGTTGAGGTTTGGGTCGCCGACGAATTGTTCGGCGGCACCGGTCAGCGGATTGGTCTCGGTGTACGGGCCGTTGACGCTGCGCAGGAACGGCCCGATGTCACCCTTGAGCGCGCCGTCATAGGTTTTCGGCGTACCGATACCGATGTCGCGGGTCATGTTGATCGCGCGGCGGCCGGGGGTGTCGATGTTGAACACATCGACGCCATACGGGTGGGTGATGACGTAGGTGCCGGCCGTGGGCACGTCGACGCGAATGCGGATGCGGGCGAAGCTGACTTGATCGCCCTCAACCGGTTCTTCGGCAGCGAATGCGGCTTCGATGGCGCTGACGTAGGTCAGGTCGATTCCACGGGCGGCGTCGACGAGGGCCGTTTCGCCGGTGAACCAGAACGCTTCGTCGGGAAAGTTTGTCGGGAAGACAATCGGTTGCGCGTCATCGAATACGCCGGGGGTTGGCAGCAGCGAGCACATGTACGACGGCGCGCCGGGGGCGCTGGGTACTCGGGAGCTGAGCGCTTTGGACAGGCACAGATCCAGAGTGCGACCGTGGGAGTCCTGATACCAACTGGCGAAACCACCGTTGGCCGGCGTGTACGGACCCGGATCAACAGCAAACAAAGCGGCTTGGGCAATGCCTTGGGCCAATGCGCTCACGACCAGGACAGTCGCGGTTTTGGACAGTAAAGGGTGCATGAGTTAATCCCTCTATCAAAGTACCTGCCCCTTGGGGATGGGTCAGTTGCACAGGGCCTGTACACCTTCCATGCCAAGGTGCGGTGAATGGGCGGCAGAGGGCCGGGGTAGAAGGCTTGGCGGGTATGGGCGTGAGGTTTTTGGTCAGCGGGGAAAGGGCGTCATTCCCCAGAATCGGGGACGGTGGGGATGAAAACTGAATACCTGTCGTACACCGAACCCTTGTAGGAGTGAGCCTGCTCGCGATAGCGATGTGTCTGTAATGAAAATGTCGACTGGCCCACCGCGATCGCGAGCAGGCTCACTCCTACAAGGGATTGGCGGTGTCTGTGGGATCAACTCAACCGGGTCGATACCCCCGCAACCGGGCAAACACCCAACGGTGGGCTATAACCCTATAGGGACGTATAGAGAAGTCGCCGCCATGAACATGCAGTCGAAATCGCTACCGGTCGAGGAGGGCAATCTGCGCTTGAACTCGCGCAAGCAGTCGTTCAACCTGCTGCGCTGGTTTTCGCTGATCAGCATGGCGGTGATTGGCACGGTGGCGGTGGCGCTTGGGGCGGTGTCGACGCGTTTTGTCATTGATGAAAGCGTACAGCGCGATGCCTTGCTCACCGCGCAGTTCATTCAGGCGATCGCCTCGGCCGAGGTGCGCCATGTGTCGATTCCCAATGTGCGGACCATGGGCGAATTGCTCGATCCGCGTCAGGACATGCACTTTCCCGACGTCAGTCCGCAAGCCCGGGCCGATGCACGGGGCGAGTTTCTCGATCACATCGAACACTTGCCGGACGTGATTCTGGCTAATATTTACGCGCCGGACCGCCAGGTAATCTGGTCAACCAATCCCGTGCTGATCGGTACCAGCATTCATGCCGACGAAGACCTTGATCGCGCCTTCAACGAAAAGATTCCGGTATCCGCCAGCTACCACGACGTCGACAAGGCCCGTGAAGAACAGAAATTCATCACGCCGCCGGATTACATCTTCATCGAGAACTACATTCCGCTGTTCGACGCCGAGGGCAAGAACGTCACGGCGATGGTCGAGATCTACAAGGAGCCCAAGGATCTGATCGCACGCATGGAGCGCGGATTGGTTCTGATCTGGCTGGCCACCGCGCTCGGCGGCGGGCTGATTTATCTGGGGCTGTACTGGATCGTCCGGCGCGCGGCGATTCTGCTCGCCGCTCAGCAAAAACAACTGATTGCCAACGAAACCTTTGTCGCTCTGGGTGAGATGTCTTCCGCCGTGGCGCACAGTTTGCGCAATCCGTTGGCGACGATTCGCTCCAGCGCCGAACTGGCGCTGGAGTTCGATGCCGGCCCGGCGCAGAAGAACATCAACGACATCATCGGCCAGGTCGACCGCATGTCGAAGTGGGTGCGCGAGCTGCTGCAATCGCTGCGACCGCTCAACGATGATCCGGAACCGGTGAATCTGGTGGCCGCGTTGCACGAAAGCCTGGTGGCGTTCGAACAGCAGATTGCCAGAGCGAGCGTGCAGGTGGTGTTTCATCCCCAGCACACGCCGATGGTGCTCAGCCAGCCGGTACAACTGACACAAATCCTCAACAGCCTGCTGGCTAATGCACTGGAGGCGATGGACAAGGGCGGCACGCTGACCGTCAGCCTGGAACCGAGCGACGACCGTGGCGTCTGCGTGGTGCTCAGCGACACTGGTAAAGGCATGAATGAAGAACAACGGACCATGGCCTTCCGGCCGTTTTTCACGACCAAATCGGGTGGTTTGGGTGTCGGTCTGGTCCTGGTCAAACGCATCATGGAACGCTTCGGCGGCGGCGTGACCCTCGACAGCCGCGAAGGCGAGGGCACCACCGTTCGTCTGGCCTTCCAACTCGTCCCCTGATAAACACATTCCCCTGTAGGAGCTGCCGAAGGCTGCGATCTTTTGATTCTGTTTTTAAGATCAAAAGATCGCAGCCTTCGGCAGCTCCTACAGGGGGATTTGTATGAACAAAAAAATGTGAACTTCCCCCATCAGTGGGTGTCAAGCCCCGGTCACCGGGGAGTGGGGAAACTCACAGCATCCCCAAGCCCCTGTTACAACTGGAAATAATTTATTGGCGCAGTAGTTGCAAAACACCATCACCCCTTCCTTGATGAGGCGGCTGGTGATGGACAGAACAACGCGTGCCCCAAGCAACACCTTTTCGCTGACGCCCTTGAGCGTCTTTCTGATGTTGACCCTCGGCAGCATGGCCGGCGTTCGCGCCAGCCCGATCGATGACGAGCGACAGCCAGAAACCTCCGACCCTTCGGCGTACTACGACGAACCGGCTGACCGCGCCGGTGCGCTCAATGCCATTCTGACCATGCCGGAGGCGAACGAAGACTCTTTCGATTTGCCCGACGGGGTCAAAGGCGACCGCGCTGAAACGCGTGTCGAAAACGTCCTGCCGCCGTCCGTGCAGACCAGTTTCAATTACCCCACCAACGGCAAGCCGAGCCCGCTCTATGGCGCGCAGCCGTTCACCCAGCAGTTGACCCTGTTCGAAGAGTTCGGGCCGGAAAAACTCGACCCGACCACCCCGGCCGCGCCGCTGCCGTTTCCGCCGGCCGCGATTGGCCCGGCACCGGCTCAGGACCCGAACAACATCGCCCGCAGCGCGCCACCCGGCACCGCCCTTGATGCGTTCCTGCGCCAACCGGGGCTGACACCATTCCCCAGCCAGTTCGCCAACGTGGTCGACCGCAACCCGTGGCAGGCGCAGATCGAGGTGTACCTCAACCGGCATATCGGCTCGTCCGCCGAAGGTCGGCCGCCAGGAAAAGGCTGGGCGCACCAGCGCTGGAACGAGTTCTACCCGCAAGTCGCCTACAAAACCGCGCAGACCGGTGCACGCCTCAATGGTGGCCTGCGTGACAGCGTGCAAATGCACCATTACGCGGTGGGCGAATTCGGCCCCGGCGGCCTGTACCACAACGTCGCTGGCGTACCAGCGACCGATGGCACCGCCAAAGGTGTCGACCCGCGTTTCCACCCGGCCATGCCGGCGCAAAACCACAATTCGGTGTGGACCTTCGACGGCACGTTGCCGCCCAAACTGTTGATGGTGCGCTACGGCCAACCGGTGATGATGCGCCACTACAACGGCTTGCCGATCGACCCGTCGGCCAACCGTGGATTCGGTCTGCACACCATCAGCACCCACGAGCACAACGGTCACGCGCCGGCGGAAAGCGACGGCTATGCCAACGCGTTCTTCTTTCCTGGGCAGTTCTATGACTATCGCTGGCCGATCCAGCTTGCCGGTTACGACAGCATCAACACCAAGGCTGAAGACCCGCGTGCGGCGTTCCCGTGTGCACCGGGTGAAACCTTGTGGGTCAACGACCTGGCCCCCGCGAAGAAAACCTGCGACCACGGCACGATCAAAATCCGTGGCGACTGGCGCGAGACCATGAGCACCCACTGGTTCCACGATCACATGCTCGATTTCACCGCGCAGAATGTCTACAAGGGCAACGCGGCGATGATGAATTACTACAGCGCCCTGGATCGCGGCAACGAGTCGGTGGACGACGGCGTGAACCTGCGTCTGCCCAGCGGCAGCGCCTTGCCATGGGGCAACCGTGACTACGACGTCAACCTGGTGTTCGCCGACAAGGCCTGGGATCAGGAAGGGCAGTTGTGGTTCAACCCTTTCAACACCGACGGCTTCCTCGGTGATCAGTTGCTGGTCAACTGGCAGTGGAAACCGGTCCTCGATGTGCGTGCGCGCAGTTATCGCTTCCGCATCCTCAACGGCTCGGTGTCGCGCTACTTCAAACTGGCGCTGGTGCGGGAAATCAAAGGCACCAGCGGCGAGTTCCAGGGGCCGAAAAACTCCGGTGTGTCGTACAGCCGTGTGCCGTTCCACATGATCGCTAACGACGGCAACATCATGGAACACAGCGTGCCGTTCGACGGCAGCATGGATCTCGATGCCGATGGCGACAAACAGAACCACAACGCGATCCTGCCGACTCAGGGCATCGCCGAGCGCTTCGACATCATCGTCAACTTCTCGAAAAACGGCATCAAGCCAGGCGACAAGCTGTTCTTCGTCAACCTGCAGGCTCACGACGACGGCAAGGGACCCAAAGACGTCATCCCGTTAGGCGACATTCTGTCGGAGAAATACCTGGCGGTGATCAAGCAGACCAGCAAGGGTCCGCAGTGGGACAGAGGCGACCCGGCGGTGGGCAAGGTCTTGCAGCTCAACGTCAAGTCTTACACCGGTCAGGATCTGGCGATGAACCCGGCAGCCTACGAACCGGCGAAACCGGGCAAGGCGGAAGGGCTGGTGATGATCCCGCTGAAGCTCCATCGCGACAACGCCGCCGATAAAGCCGTGCTGGCCAAGGCTCGCCACCGCACCTTCACCTTCGGCCGTTCCGACGGCACCGATGAAGCGCCGTGGACGGTCAAGACCGATGGCGGCTTCGGCTTCCACATGGACCCGCGTCGCCTGAACGCTTCGACGCAACTGTCGAGCGGCCCGACCGATGCCGGTGTCACCGGGTTCGGCACTCTGGAGGTGTGGAACATCAAGGCTGGTGGCACGGGCTGGAGCCATCCGGTGCATGTGCACTTCGAGGAGGGGATCATCCTCAGTCGCGGCGGCAAGGCCCCGCCAGAGTGGGAAAAATGGGCACGCAAGGACGTCTATCGCATCGGCTCCGAAAAGGACGGTCTGGACAGCGTCGAAATGGCGATCAACTTCCGCGAGTTCGCCGGGACCTACATGGAGCACTGTCACAACACTCAGCATGAGGACAACTCGATGCTGCTGCGTTGGGACCTGGAGAAGCCCGGGCAACTGCAACTGATGCCAACCCCACTGCCAAGCTGGGACGGTGTGCGCTACGTCAACTCTGCCGCGCTGCCTACCTTCCGCAACGGTGACGGTGTTGGCCCACAAGTGGTGGTCAAGCCATGAACCGCCGCCACGGTGACCGCCAACCGCTGCATACCCCGCGCTCCCGGGCGTTGGGCATGCACCTGGTGCTGATGCTGGTGGTCTGTGTGCTCGCCAGCCGTGTGCTACTGGCACACCAGGCCAGCCTCGGCGAGCCGCCAGCGGCCAGTGAATCCGCCACCCCGTGGGGTGGCGACTATTTCCCCAACACCTTGCTGACCGATCAGGACGGTCGGCAGGTGCATTTCTTCGATGACCTGATCAAAGACAAAGTGGTGGTGATCAATTTCATCTTCACGTCGTGCAGCGACTCCTGCCCACTGGAAACCGCACGGCTGCGTCAGGTGCAGAAACTGCTCGGCGATCGGGTCGGCCAGGACATCTTCTTCTACTCGATCAGCATCGATCCGCTCAGCGACACTCCCGAAGTGCTCAAGGCCTATTCGCAGCGCTTCAAGGTCGGCGCCGGCTGGAAGTTTCTCACCGGCGAATTCGAAGACGTCACCGACCTGCGCAAGAAACTCGGGTTGTTCATCGAAGGCGTCGACAACGGCCGCAACAAGGATCACAACCTCAGCCTGATCGTCGGCAACCAGAGCACCGGTCGCTGGATGAAAGCCTCGCCGTTCGAGAACCCGTGGATCCTTGCCGATCAACTGGCCAACACCTTGCAGAACTGGAAGCAGCCGAGCATCGAAGAAAGTTACGCCAACGCCCCGGACATTCGCCCGCCGAGCAATGGCGAAGAACTGTTCCGCACCCGCTGCGCCTCGTGCCACAGCCTCGGCCCCATGGACGGGCAGGGCATCGGCATGCGCAGCATCGGCCCGGATCTGATTGGCGTAACGCGTAGTCGAGATCCGAAATGGCTGAATCGCTGGATTCGTGAGCCGGATCGCCTGCTCGCGGAAAAAGACCCGATTGCCCTGCAGATGTACGAACAGTTCGAGCGAATTCCGATGCCCAACCTGCGCCTCGACGAGCAGTCCGCGCAGTCGATCATCGACTTCCTCAGCGATGAAACCGAGCGTCAGCAACCATCCGCGAAAGCCTTGGCCGACGGCGCTTTGACGCCAGTAAAACCGGGCGATAGCGCCGCGACGTTGAGTCGTATGCAGTAGCGGCGAAATAGCATCATTGAACCGTGTGTCGCGGTCAGAGCCACCTACACTGATGTCTGTACGCGACTCGATTGAAAAACTCCAGGGCACTCCCATGCAGCGACTGGAAGCACAAAAAACCTCTGCACCGAACCCATCGGTCGCAGGCAAGGGCTGGCGCGAGCAGTTCAATCTGCTGCGCTGGTTCTCGCTCGCGAGTTTTTTCATCATCGCCGCCGTGGCGCTGGGGCTGGGTTATATCTCCACGCGCTTCGTGGTCACCGAAAGCGTCGAGCGCGATGCGCTGCTGACCGCGCAATTCGTTCAGGCCATCGGCGCGGCGGAAATGCGTCACGCCAAAATCAATCCGAACCGAACGATGGGCGAAATGCTCGACCCGCGCCAGGACAACCAATATCCCGATGTTGACCCGGCGTTACAGGCTTCGGCACGCACCGAGTTTCTCGATCACGTCGAACACTTGCCGGACATTTTGCTCGCGACGGTTTATGCGCTGGATCGCACGGTGATCTGGTCGACCAACGCTGAGCTTATCGGTGTGCACATCAAGGATGACGATGAGCTCGACGAATCATTCGAGATGAAAGTGCCGGTGTCTTCCAGCTACCACAAGATCAACGATGAGAAACCCGAACAGCAAATGTTGCGCGAACCGAAATACCTGTTCATCGAGAACTACATCCCGATGTTCAACGCCGACAAAAGCAAAGTCGTCGCCATGGTTGAGGTCTACAAGGAGCCGGCGGATCTGGTCGACCGCATCGACCGTGGCTTCGCCTCGATCTGGGCGGCGACTTGCTTCGGCGGTGCGGCGATCTTTCTCGCGTTGTTCTGGATCGTCCGCCGTGCCGCGAAATTGCTGCAGAGCCAGCAGCAACAACTGATCAGCAACGAAACCTTTGTCGCCCTCGGCGAGATGTCCTCGGCGGTGGCGCACAGTCTGCGCAATCCATTGGCGACCATTCGCTCCAGCGCCGAACTGGCGCAAGAGATCGCCAGCCCCGGTGCGCAGCGCAACATCGGCGACATCATCAGTCAGGTCGATCGTATGTCGCGCTGGGTGCGCGAATTGCTCGTCTCACTGCGGCCGATGAATGACGACGGCGAGGCGGTGGATCTGGTAATGGCAGTAGAAGACACCTTTGGCGCATTTGATGCATTGATTAAACGCAGTGGCGTCGAAGTGCGATTCAGTCCGCAAAACTGCGCGCCGGTCGTCAGTCAAAAGGTGTTGCTCACGCAAATACTCAATAGCCTGTTTGCCAATGCCCTGGAAGCCATGCCCAAGGGCGGTGTGCTCAGCGTCGAATTCGAAACGCCGCAGCCGGACCGCGTACGCATGACCCTGAGCGACACCGGCAAGGGCATGAGCGCACAGCAGCAACTGTTGGTGTTCAAACCGTTTTTCACCACCAAACAGGGCGGCCTCGGGGTTGGTCTGGCGTTGGTCAAAAGAATTATGGAGCGTTTTGAAGGTTCGGTCGTGCTGACCAGCCGCGAGCAGGAAGGAACCCGCGTCAGTCTCAACTTCAAAGTGGCATCGGGAGGGGAATATGGAACACAGCATTCTGCTGGTCGAGGATGACGAACTGTTGGCCGAAAATATTCAGACCTACCTTGAGCGCAAAGACTTCGAGGTGACCGTCTGCCATTCCGCCGAAGACGCGCTGGAGCAATTGGGCAGCTTCATGCCCGACATCGTGCTGACCGACAACTCGCTGCCGGGCATGAGCGGTCACGAGCTGATCCAGAAGCTGCGCATCAGCGCGCCGGATCTCAAAGTGATCATGATGACCGGGTACGGCAACGTCGAAGATGCGGTGGTGGCGATGAAGGAGGGCGCCTTTCATTACGTCACCAAACCGGTCGCGCTGCAGGAACTCAAACTGCTGCTCGACAAGGCTCTGGCCACCGAACGGATGGAGCGCACGCTGTCGTTTTATCAGGAACGCGAGGCGCAGAAATCCGGGGTGCAGGCGCTGATCGGCGACTCGGCACCGATGCAATATCTAAAAAATACTATCGGCCAGTTGCTCGATGCCGAGCGGCGCATGGCCAACACCGATCTGCCCCCGGTTTTGGTGGAAGGTGAGACCGGTACCGGCAAGGAATTGGTGGCGCGGGCGCTGCATTTCGACGGCCCGCGCAGCAAAGGTCCGTTTATCGAGTTCAACTGCGCGTCGATCCCGTCGAATCTGGTGGAATCTGAGCTGTTCGGGCATGAGAAGGGTGCGTTCACCGATGCCAAGGATCGCCGGGTCGGGCTGGTGGAAGCGGCGGATGGCGGCACGCTGTTTCTCGATGAGATTGGCGAGATGGATCTGCTGTTGCAGGCAAAGATTTTGAAGTTGCTGGAGGACCGCACCATTCGCCGCGTCGGCTCGGTGAAGGAGCGTAAGGTCAATCTGCGGGTGATCAGCGCGACCAACTGCAATCTGGAGCAGATGGTGCAGCAGGGCAAATTCCGTCGCGATCTGTTTTTCCGTCTGCGGATCATTTCGATCAAAGTGCCGCGGCTTTACGCCCGTGGCGATGACATTCTGTTGCTGGCGCGGCACTTCCTCGCCAGTCACGGCAAACGCTACGGCAAACCGAATCTTCACTTCAGCCAGCAGGCCGAAGAATTGCTGCTCAGTTATACCTGGCCGGGCAACGTGCGTGAGCTGCGCAACATGCTCGAGCAGACCGTGCTGTTGGCGCCGAGCGACACCATCGCCGCGCATCAGCTCAACGTGTGCATGAGCCTGGTCGACGAGCCGCCGCTGCATATTCATGAAGCCCCGATGCACTACGAACCGCGCCCGGCGAGCAACACCGAATCGATGAACCTGCCGGAAGTCGAACGCGACATGGTGCGCAAGATGCTCGACAAGACCGACTGGAACGTCACCAAGTCCGCGCGCCTGCTGGGCCTGAGCCGCGACATGTTGCGCTACCGCATCGAAAAGCTCGGCCTCGCCCGCCCGGATAAACGCCAGTGGTAACCCAGACACACCGCATTTCCCCTGTGGGAGCGAGCCTGCTCGCGAAGAGGGCATGTCAGCCGACATCAATGTTGACTGGTCCACCGCCTTCGCGAGCAGGCTCGCTCCCACAGGGTTTTGTGGTGTCTGGTTAATACTTGGTCGTCAGAATCAATGCTGCTGCCGACTCAAACATTCCAGCAAACAACCCGGATCCAGCACCTCATCATTCACATAAATCCCGCGTTCGGCATCGTAGGTGCGGATAAACACCCGCACCGTCGCATCCGCCACGGTGGGCAACTGCGAATCGTAGAACTCATGGTCACCCGGAATCACCACAAAATCCTGCGGCGCCGTATCGTCGTAAGGCTTGGGCGGCGTGGAACTCAGTGAATACGGAGCAGGGTGGGCGAAGGGCTGGTTAGGCCCGTAATAATTGAAATTGCTGTCCAGCGCTTGCGCCTGTGTGGCAGCGAGCAGACAGCCGGTCAACAACAGCCGTTCGAGCATTTGCATGGCGGCACCTGCGAGTGCGGTTTTCCCCAAGGCTATTAACTATAGCTGCCCACGCCCCCAACGCTCGATCCACATCGGATCTCTGTAGGAGCTGCCGCAGGCTGCGATCTTTTGATCTTGACCTTTAAAAACAAGATCAAAAGATCGCAGCCTGCGGCAGCTCCTACACGAATTGGCTTACAAGTTTGCAACAACCGCAATTGCCGGGCTGATCTAGACTCGGATCCGCTCAATCACGAGCATCGTCCGGAGTCCGCCATGGAAGTGCCCAACAATAAAATCGCCATCGAGAGCAATCGACAGGCGTGGAACGATTCCGCCCGCCATCATCAGGATTCGCCTGACTGGCAGGCTTTGCTCGGCGAGGTCGTGCAGGTGGATTTCTCTTGTCTCGATGAGACGTTGAGCGGGTTGCTGGAGGTCGATGGCAAGGATGTGATTCAACTGGGCTGCAACAATGGCCGTGAGAGTCTTTCGCTGTTTGCGCTGGGTGCCAGAAGCGTGGTCGGTGTCGATCAGTCGGCGGCGTTTCTCGATCAGGCGCGTGAGCTGAACAAGCGTTCACCGCACAATGCCGAGTTCATCGAAAGCGATATCCATCATCTGCCGGTGTCTTTGCACAATCGCTTCGATGTGGCGCTGATCACCATCGGTGTTCTCAACTGGATGCCGGACATCGGCGAGTTCTTCCGCCATGTCGCCTCGACCCTGAAACCGGGTGGCAAACTGGTGATCTACGAAACCCATCCGTTTCTGGAAATGGTCGATCCGGAGGCGGAGGATCCTTATCGCCTCGCCAGTTCGTACTTTCGCGCCGAGCCGTTTGTCCAGGAAGAACCTATTGTCTATGTCGGCAAGGTCGAGCAGCAGTCGGCAAAGTCGTATTGGTTTGTGCATACGCTGGGGGCGATTTTCAGTGGTGCCATCGGGGCGGGGCTGAATATTGCGCACTTCAGGGAGTACGCGCATTCGAATCGGGAAGAGGTGTATGACCAGTATCTGAATCGAGAGGCGCAGATGCCGATGTGTTTTACCCTGATCGCCACCAAGTCCTGAATTCTTGATCGCGACAACCGGCCTCTTCGCGAGCAGGCTCACTCCTACATTTGAAATGCATACCCCTGTAGGAGTGAGCCTGCTCGCGATGGCGGCATCAAAGCCGCCACAAATATCCAGACTGAATCAAGCCTGCGCCGCCACCGTCACTGCTGGTCTTTCCGGCTTGCGCAGTGCCTCCAGCCTTGAATCGCTGTAGTTCGATTCGCGGAAGAAACGCCAGTGCCCGAACAGGTCGTAAACATGCGTGATATGCCCTTGTTCCTGATAGCCCAGGCGAATATGCATCTTCAGCGCCTGTACATTGGCGTTGTCGCAGATATCCACGACTTTTTTAAAGCCTCGGGCAGCCATGACTTGCCAGAGTGCGGTCTGTGCATCGACGGTCAAGCTACTGCCGAAATAGTGCCGGGTAATTTCGGCACCGAACTGGAAGTATTCACCGGGCTTGACCGGGAACGTGCAGCGGTAGAAGTGGCGGTCGTAATAGTCGCGAGTGCTGGCCCAGACGAACCCGACGGTGTGATCGTCCTGGTCCAGGTACATGTGCCCCGTATGCCCTTCAGCGGCCAGCTCGGCCATGGTCTCCACGCGGTCACCAAAGTACTTGCCGAATGCCTTGGCGTTGTCCTCGGTGATGTCGACTCTGCGCAAACCTTCGCAGGGGCGCAGTTTGTTCGCGGCAATCGGCGTGACCAGGTCGCGCTCCATCCACAGCAATTCACGGTGAGCGAACACGTAACGTTTCCACAGCGCGGCAAGGGTGCGGCGCAGGCCTTTTTGTCTGATGCGCAAAAGCAGATTTTCGATGACGCTCATGATGCCCTCCGAGGCGCTAGCCCAGGTGTGTTGGATGGTGTTGCCGGTTGAATTTCGGATGTGTTCGCTGTTGAGTTGCCGGCACGCTGTGCGCGCCATTTTTGCAGGGCCGGTTTGACGTGGTGCCAAAGGCGTAACCCCAGGCCCAGCAGCAAGCCGCTTGGGCGCCACGAGTAGAAACTCCAGCGCCAGTGTTCCAGTTGCCCGGTCATGCGTTCGTGCAGTTGATGGCTGGAGTTTTCCAGGCTGACCCGCGACGCGTCGATCCAGCGCCAGTGCTCATCCAGCCCCCAGCGAATCCATTCCTCCAGCAACACCCGGCCGCTACCGAGGTCGGCGTACTGCGGCAAAAACGCCAGGTTGTAATCGTAGAGCCGGCCCTGTTCGAGCAGGCCGAGGCGATAGCTGATGCAGCGGCCGTTCAGCTCCAGCGTCACGACCCGCACCAGGCCTTGGTCGGCGAGGGCGGTGAAGGCGCTTTGCATCCACTGACGACTGCGTTCGGTGGCGAATATCCCGACGCCCTCGTCACCTTTCCAACTGACCGACTCGACTTCCTGCAGCGCTTCCAAAATCGTAGGCATCGACAGCGCATCGGGGGTGATTCGCCGCACTTGCGCACCGCATGCGGCAATCCGTTTGCGTGCCCGACGCAGCTTGTAGCGCGGGTCGCCGGAGATCTCCTGATGATCGGCATCGCTGATCAGATGCACCGGCACCCGGCAACTCAGGCGTCGTTCAGCCGTGGAACTGCGCGCCATCCATTCGGTGAGCGCACTTTCTTCACCGGCAGGTTCCGACAGTTCATTGAGTTGCAGCAGCGCATGGGGCAGATGTTTACGGATCAGCACCAGTGCCTTGTGCATGTCTTCGCTGCCGAGCAGCGACAGCAAGGCCAGGCGATCGGCCATTGGATAACCCAAGTGATGCAAAACGCGAAACGGTACGCCAGCGAAGCGTTCGCGGCTGGCCACCAGTGGCAGGCACAGCAGCAATTGCTCTGCTTCCCAGCCGAGCAGAATGTGCAGGCGCTGATCCTCGTCCATGGCCTGCTCTGCCGCGCACAACCAGCCAAGGTTGTTGAACGGCGTGTGGTCGGCCACGCGCAGGCGCAGTGCTTCGTAGGCTGTGGCCGGGAAGTCGGCAGCGCACAGGGACGTGCGCCATTCGAATCGCATCACCATAGGTTCAGGCCGCCGTTGCTTTGACAGGTGGACGGGAAGTTTTACCCAGCGCCGCCAGGCGCGAACCGCTGTAGCGGGTTTCGCGATAAAAGCGCCAGCGGCCGAACAGCGTGTAGATATTCATGATCCGCTGTTGTTCGGTATAGCCCATGCGCAGGTGCAGCTTGAGCGCCGGGACATTGCTCGAGTCACAGACATCGACCACTTTGCGGCAGCCTTTCAAGGCCATGGCTTCCCACAGGCGCAGTTGCAGATCTACCGACAATTCGGTGCCCCAGTAGGCACGGGTCAGTTCGCCGCCGAACTCGAAAAATTCGCCGGGTTTAACCGGGAACCGGCAACGGTAGTAATGCCGATCGAAATAGTCGCGTGGCGTGCCCCAGATAAACGCCACGGCATCGCCGTTGTCGTCGATATGCATGTGCCCGGTGTGACCGTCACTGGCCAGCTCGGCCATGACGCCGACGCGGTTGCCGAAGTAGCGGGTAAAGGCGCTGGCGTTGCTTTCGGTGATCTTCAACATGCGCAGTGGCGGGTAGGGCTTGAGGCTGTGTGGCGGCACTGGGCTGACCAGATCGCGCTCCATCCACAGCAGTTCCTGATGGGCAAAAATGTACATTCTGCGGATCTTCGCCAAGGTCGCTCGCAGGCCTTTACGACGGATATGTCCGCTGAGTTTTTGCAAAACATCCATGGTCTCTTCTCCTGTTGAGGGTCCCGCGCACAGCAAGAGGCTCGCGGGACAGAACATCGAAGGGCGGTTCATGAAGCGCTCCAGTTCAGGGCAAACAGGGTTTGCCCCGGTAATTCGAAACGTACGCGCCCGTTTTCGCAGGCAAACGGTATGTCGCGGCTGCGATTGTCAGCGCCGAAGAAACGCAGGGCGCTTTGGTTCAGCGGGCACTTGGCACCGCTCAGATCAACCCGTTGCAGGCGCGTGCCTTTGTTCACCCCGAGCAGTGCGCGCTGCTCGTCGCCGGCCATCGCCAGAACATCCACCTCAAAAGCGTCGTTATCCAGTCGCAGCACTTGCGGCAGCCAATGCCGGGCGATGAATTGCTGGGCAAGACCCACCGGTTTCAGCTCGAAGCGACCATCGTCATGTATGCGCACCATGCCCTTGCCGTAGGGCGGTTCGTCGGCGGCCTGAAACCAGTTGAGCATGCTCAGCAGGCCATCCTGAGAGGCGTTGATCACCACCGAGGCCCACCACAGCGCGGTGTAATGGGTTTCCTGATCGTAGGGGCTCAGGGCTGAGCCACTGGACAGATTGGTCTGGTCGAGCAGCAACGCTTTGCGTGGCTGACCTTTAGCGTCCAGCCCCACCAAGTCTGCTGCGCGGCGTACGCTATCGCGGTAAACCCGGGTCGCCAGCAAGTCGCGAATCATCCATTCATGCCAGGCCAAGGCATCGACCTGATCGGCGGATTCACTGAGTAGACGCCGCGCCCAATCGATGCCGCGCTTGTCCGCTGCGTTTTCGGTGAACGGTCCGTTGACCAGCCGTGAACTGGCCGGCATTGCGATGCGCACGCCGGCCTTGGCGTTGGCCGGGTCGCTGCGCACCTGCCGCGCCATGCTGTTGAAGATCGCCCGGTATTGTTCGTAGCTTGAATAGTTGAGATTAGGCTCGTCGGCGAACCCGATGTAATGCGTGCCTTTGCCACCCAGGGCGCGAGTGCCGGCGAGCCAGGCGTCGAGGCCGCTGTTGCTTTGTCCATCGGCGCGCAGATCGGCTTGACGCCCGGTGCCGGCGAGCAGGGTGATGTCCTGGCGAATGCCGAAGCGATTTTGATAAAGCTGACGGAACGCGTCTTCGAAATGCGGATTCTTCGCGGTGACGTCAACGAAGCTGTAGTAACTCGCTGCCCCAGGCCTCAGCGCATCAAGTAAAGCATGGCTGGCGGGTGGCGGCACGAGGTACGGCAGAGCAATGCCCAGATCCGGCGTGCGGCCGATAATTTTGTCGTGCAGGGTCAAATGCGTTTGCCCCGGATCTTCGCGCAAGGGCTGCAACTGCTGCGGATTTTGCGCAAACAGATTGGCCGTGCCGTCGAGCCAGAATGCTGCTTTGCCCCTACCTTGCAGAAGCAGGCGCCAGACCTGCGGTTGTTCGCTGACGGGCAGCGCAACTTGATCGAACTGCCAATAGGCACGATAGGGTTTCAGTGCCAATGACAGTTGCTGTCCATCGCCAACCCGCTGTGCCTGCAAACCGCTGACGCCGCCATGGAACTTGCCGGCCAGCACCGCGTGTTCGCCGGGTGCGACTCTGAAATACAGCTCAGTGGCGTTACGTACTTCCGCGCTGAAATGCACCTTGGCCGGGGCAAACAGCGCCACGGTTTTTTCGTCATGTTCGATCCGGTAACCGCGGAAGCTGTAGCCGGGAATCTCCAGTTGATAACTCGCAGCGCCAGGTGCCAGCGGCCAGCTCTGGCTGCCACGGGTTTCATTGGCCTTGATCAACCGTTCGCCCTGCAACTTGCCCTGACCGTCGAGCAGGTAAAGATGCTCTTCGTTAGCCTCGGCCTGCCACGCCGGCACCCAGCTGACGGTCACGGTGTCCGCGCGATCAGCCTGCAGATACAAACTGCCGTCGCGGATATCGCCCCAGCGCATCGACGCCGCGTAGGCGTCCAGCGTCAGGCCGAGTCCGAACAGCAGGGCAAGGCGTTTCATGCTGTCTTCCGACGTTGCAGCATCAACCACATCGGGGTGATGTCGCTGGGCAGGATGATCAAGGTTTGCCAGAACGGCACGTTGCTCAAGCGGCAATAAAGCACCAGCATCGCCACCGTCACCGCCAGATAGGCGATTGATGAAGCCCCCGCTGCACCGACAATGCCGAAGGCAGGGATCAACAGCAGATTCAGCGCCAGGTTGAACAGAGCGCCGATGCCCATCAGCAACGACACCGTGCCCGGGCGATCCTTGCCAATCAGATCCAGGCGCAGAATGCTCGCATAGCACAGGCCCAGCAGACCGGGCAGCAACGCGAGCAGCGCCGGATACGCCGGTTGATACGCCGCACCGAACAGCGTGACGATCAACCATTCGCCGATCACTGCCATGGTGATGCAGGCGCCGAGCATCACCGTGGCGGTCAGGCGCAGCGCCAGCGGAGTGACCTTGTCCATGCCTTTGTCCTGTTGCAGCAGTCGCTTCATCAGCGGTGTGGTGACCGCCTCCGGAACGATCAGCAACAGTTCGGCGGCGGCGCTGGCCATGGCGTAGTGGCCGAGCGCGGTACTGCCCAGCAGGGCGCCGATAAACAAGTAGTCGGAGCGCAGAATGATCTGTTGAAACAGCAGGTCCGGATGGCTGCGCGCACTGAATCGCAGCAGCTCGTTCTGGCTCGCACGGTCCCATTGCAGTTGCAGCGGCTGCGCGCGTTTTAGCCACATCCAGCCGACCAGCACCACCAGACTGATGCCGGCCAGCCAACTGATCAGCGCGGCTTCGAGTGCTGCCTCTTTCCACATCCAGAACAGCGCAACAAACAACAGCAGCGGCGCCAGGGATTCGATCAGCCGCAGAACATTGAAGGCGACCACACCACCCGACGCGTTGTGCAAGGTCAGCAAGCCGCTCTTAAGGACGGTCAACGGCACCGCCAGCAGCAACAGCCACGCCAACAGACCAAGCTGCATCGTCACATCCAGTTCGCTGCCGAACTCACGGGCCAACGCGACCACCAGCAAGGTCAGCAGTCCGGCCAGAACACAGCCGAACACCAACACCTGAGCGAGCAACAAGCCCATCGGCCGCTGATTGGCCGCTTGATAACCGACTGCCGAATTCAAACCGCCGCTGGTAGCCGCGCTGATCAGATCCGGCAGGGTGCTGAGCAGGGCGAACAAACCGCGTTCACTCGGGCCGAGAATCCGCGCCAGCAACACATTGCGCAGCAGGCGCAAGGCAATCATTGCCAGTTTGGTGCCCATGCTCAGGGCCAGATGCTTGAGGTAGCTGCCGCGACTCATGGCCGTGCCCCGCGATAAATGCGCCACGACAACAACGCCGGATTGCACGCGATGCGCTGACTGACGCCGAAGCGCGGCAGGTTCAGCGGGTCGCCTGCGCCGCGATAAATGCCGGTGCCGGTGCCGAGGGCGAACGGATAATCGTGATTGGCGATCTGCTCGCGCACGCGTTCATCGTTGTCGCCGTTGGGGTAGCAATACACCGGCAGTGGGCGGTTGCAGCCGTTGTACAAGGCATCGCGGCTGCGGCTGATTTCTTCGTTCAGGCGCTGATCATCAAGGCCGGTGAGGATGGCGTGGCTGGCACCGTGCGGGCCAAAGCGCACCAGACCGGAAGCCTCCAGCGCGCGCACTTGATGCCAGTCCAGCGCTTGCGGCTGTGATTCGGCTGGGCACTCATCGGTGAGTTTTTCCAGTTCCTGCGGGTCAAGCGTCTTCAACCCTTGGAGGAAATGCAGCAGCGCCAGGCTGCGGCGGTCGACATCGATGTCATCGAGCATTACCGGCAATGGGTGATGCATGAACTGCAGGCTCTCGATCAAGTGCATCCGCGCTTTTTCACCGTGGCTGCCCCACAGGGTTTCGCCAAGGCTTTCCCACCAGAAACGCTGACGGCTGCCGATGAAATCGGTGGAGAGGAAAATGCTCGCCGGCACCTGATGTTTCTGCAGCAGGGGGAAGGCGTTGACGGCGTTGTCGCGCCAGCCGTCATCAAAGGTCAGCGCCACCCGTGGGCGCTCGCTGCGCAGCGAATTGGGCTGGAGGATTTCCATCAGCGGCACGCAATCGAAATGCCGACGCAGCCACAGCAGTAAATGCTCGAAGGCCTTGGGCCCGACGCACAGTTCATTGCGGTGCGGGAGGTTGGCGGCACGGTCGTTGGCCAGCACCCGGTGCAGCATCAGAATGACCCCGGCACCGTGCAACTGGTTGCGCCCCACTGACGAGTTGAGATAAAGCCAGCCGCTGGTGCGTTTTAGCAGTTGTTTGATCGCCATGGCATGAGTCCTCTCAACGATTCTGGTCAGGATTCCACTGTGCGTAGCGTTGCCCGCGCAGGAACTGCCACAGACCGACGCTCATGCCGGCCAGCGTCACCAGCAGGAATGCTGCGAGGCGGAACGGTTTGGGTAAACGGTGTTGCGAATCCAGCAGGCCGGCGATGGCCACCGCGTAGCCGAGCAATTGCGCCACCAGGCTCAGGCGATAGAAACCGTGCTCGTTCCACAGCCAGAAATTGCTCAGCAGCAGCGGCAGCAAGAGAATCGGCGCGAGGCGGCGGATCAGTTTGTGGCTGATCAAGGCGATGGAATAAAGGCCGTACTTGAACGGGTTCAGCAGGGCGCTGCGTTGCGCCAGGCTTTGCAGGCCACCGACCGTGACCCGCTGGCGGCGGCGCCATTGCTTGCCCGCTTCGTCGACGCCCTGGTCGATCACTTGCGCCTGGGGGACGTAAACAATGCGTTTGTGCGCGACCGGCGCGCAGGTACTGATGAAGAAGTCGTCGTTGACCTCGGCCGGTACGTTCTGGAACAGCTCGCGGCGCAAGGCGAGCAGGGCGCCGTCGGCGGAGACCATGCAGCCGGTGCGATTCTCGACCCGGCGCAACCAGCCTTCGTAATGCCGATAGAGGCTGTCGCCAATACTCAGGCCGCCACCGGTGACCGGGATCACCATGTGCCCGGCGCAGGCACCGACCTGCGGATCGCTCAACGGCGCGAGCAAATGGCCGAGGGTGTCGCGCGACCATTGGTTGTCGGCGTCGGTGAACACCAGAATGTCGCCGCTGCTCACGGCGACGCCGGCATTCAGTGTGGCGGCCTTGCCCTGGCGCGGCAGGTCGAGGACGGTGATGCGCGGATCGATCACTTTGTGCGCGCAGGCCACAGTGTCATCGCTCGAACCGTCGCTGGCGAGAATGATCTGCAGCGTGGCAGGCTGATAATCCTGGGCCAGCAGGGTGCGCAACTTGTGCTCGATGTGTCGCGCCTCGTTGTGCGCGGCGATGACGATGCTGACGTTCAGCGGCGGTGCCGGCGCGTGCCGCCAGGCCGGGAACAGTGGCGCCAGCAAGGTCAGCAGCAGCGGATAGCCAATGTAGGCGTACGCCGGCAGCACAAGGCACAGGCAAAAAATGAATTCAGCCACGGGCGGGCCTCCTGGCGTTCCAATGACACAGACTGAGAACAAGTGCCGCGCTGGGCAGGTGCAGGCGTAACCAGTGCAGACCCCACAGTTGCACGGTGAGGCGAGCATTGTGGTGCTTGATACTCTGTCGCACGCTGAGCGCCAGACTCGGCAGCAGGGTCAGCACCAGCAGGATCATCGCGAGCTGCGCGAGGCCGGCGAGCAAGGCAACGATCAGTAAAAAATCCGTCATCCAGACCAGCAAGGACAGCAGCGGAAAACGCAGCAGGCGCAGGCTCATGCCATGGGTGCGCAGCAACTGCAGGTGGCTGCCCTGGCGCCACAGCTCCTTGCCCATCCACTCGCGCCAGTTCATTTCGTAGCCCCAATGCAGGGCGATGCTGTGACTGGTCGACAGCAGCCGAGCGCCCTGCGTGCTCAGACGCAAGGTGTATTCCTTGTCTTCGCCGGTGCGCAGGGTTTCGTTGAATCCGCCGACGACGTCAAACCACCGTTTGCGCATCAACAGGTTGGCGCTGGGCAGCCAGTCCACGGTGCGACTGGCGTGCGCTGATGGACGCAACATGCGCCGTTGCCAGGCGGTCGCGTACCACGGCGCGGCGGCGGGGGTGTGCAGATCCAAGCCAAAAATGTCGCCCTGATTCTGCGCTTCGAGAGCGAACAATTCGCTCAGCCAGTCTTCGGGCATTTCGATATCGGCATCAATGAACGCCAGCCATTCACCGCTGGCAACCGTTGCGCCACGATTGCGCAAGGCGCCGATCAGCAGGCCGGGGAGCACCAGCACCTGTGCGCCGAAGGCGCGAGCGATCTGTGGCCCGTCATCAGTGGAACCGTTGTCGACGACGATCAGTTCACAGTCGATGTCGGCGGCGTTCGCGGCTTTGCGAGCGGCCAGAAGGGTGCGGCCGATGTGCCGTGCCTCGTTGTACATCGGAATGACGATGCTGATCCGGCTCATGCTCTGGCCTCCGTCAGCGGCGCTTGCTCGGCTTTCAGGCGCAGCACCCAGGTCAGTGCAAGCATGATCCACAGGTATTTGAGGTTCGGCGCGCTGAGAAACATCAGGAACAACGTCAACGACAGAAAACTCATGCCCAGATGGGTCATCAGGTCGGCGTGCTGCCACTCGCGCCGTTGCAGCCATTCGCGTCGTGCGCGGATCAGGTTGTAGAAACCCTGCACGAGCATGCCGACAAACAGCAGGCCGGCG
This sequence comes from Pseudomonas sp. MC6, assembly GCF_054790575.1. Lineage (NCBI taxonomy): Bacteria > Pseudomonadati > Pseudomonadota > Gammaproteobacteria > Pseudomonadales > Pseudomonadaceae > Pseudomonas > Pseudomonas sp. MC6. The sequence goes on along the minus strand of NZ_CP186504.1, from coordinate 2,664,423 downwards.
GGAATCCCCAATTCGCTGAAAATCTCCAGATAAGTGTTATGCGCCCGGCGATACAGGTCGCCGATCTTGCGGTTGGCCGAGAATGCCTTGGCATAACCGGTGGTCGCATAGTGCAACGGGAAGGTCCCGGGGCCGGAGCCGAGCAGCGGATGTTCGCGGATGATCTGGCTGCCGACGACAATGTACGAGGCGCGACGGCCGAGGGATTCATCCTGAGCCTTGGCCCCGGCGCTCAAGATACTCAGCGACTGGATGCGCGCCAGGTAACCGGCAGGCATCGCATACATCGCCAATGGCAGCACGATGGCCGCGCCGAGCATGGCGAATCCGAAATGCCGGGGGCGGATGCGGTTGAGGTGCTGGCGGTAATGCCAGACCCCGATCGCCAGACTCAAGGCCAGTACCACCAAGCCCGAGCGCGACTCCGTTTTGGTCATGCCGCCGAGCAGCAAAAGACAGCAGCCCGCCCAGAACAGACGGTGGAGCAGATTCGGGCCGCGAATCACCAACAGCAGGCCCAGCGGCACGGCGAAGGCAATCAGCAGAGCAAAGGCATTCGGGTCTTCGAGCAGGCCGGCGGCGCGGCCCTTGTCCTGGAATCGGCTGGAAAACATCGCCATCGCGCAGGTGGCGCTGACGCTGAGCGTGACCAGCCGGGCGAACAGATCGAGGTTCAGCTCGCGGCCGACCAACAAGGTGATCACGAACAGAATCAGGCCCACGCTCAGTTCACGCAGATGACTCTGTGACATGCCCATGTTGTCGGTGGCGAGCAGGCTCAGCAGGTACAGCGCCATGAAGCCGATCAGGTAGCGCCACAGATTGCTGCGCAGGCGCTGCGATGGAATCTGATGCAATGCCAGTTGCAACGCCAGGATCAGCGCCAGCGAAGCACCGATCAATTTGCTCCCGGATAACGCGCTGTCCTTGAAGAACCCTTCAAACGGCACCAGCGCGGCAATGCCCAGCAGGCCCCACGACGGTTTGCGGTACAGCACCGTGAAACCCAGCAGCCCCAACACCGCCCCCGGCGCCAGATACGGATAAGGACTGACCAGCAAAGCCATGCAGACCAGTGCCAGCAGGCTGACGATCGAGAGCGGGAAAATCATGCGCGTGCCTCCGGTGCCGTGTGGATGTACAGCTGCGACCAGCGTTCAGCCAAAGCCTTGAGGTCGTAGCGTTCCTGTTGTGTGCGTCTGGCGTTGTCGCGTAGTTGTGCGGCCAGCTTCGGTTCGGCCAGCAACGTGTCGAGCTGACGGGCGAGGGCGGCGGTATCGGTCGGTGCGGCGAGCAGGCCGTTGTGGCGGTCCTGCAAGACATCGGGAATGCCACCGATCGCGAACGCCACCACCGGCACACCGGCCTGCATCGCTTCGAGCAGAATCATCGGCGTACCCTCGGTGCGCGAGCTGATCACCAGCGCATCGAGTTGCTGCCACCAGCCTTGCATCGCCGTCTGATAGCCCGGCAAGCGAATCCGCTGTGGTAAACCGGCAGCGTCGATACGCGCCTGCAAGGCCTCACGTTCCGGACCGTCACCGAGCATCACGGCGTCCAGTTGCGGATGCTGGTGACACAACGCAATCAGCGCATCGAGAAACAGATCCGGGCCTTTCTCGCTGCTCAACCGACCGACGTAACCGACCAGCCAGCGTTGTCGTTCCAGTGCCGGCGGCAGCGCAGGCGCCGCTGGCAAACCGTTGGGAATCACCTGCAACTTCTCGGCACGGACGCCGGCCTGACGGTGCAGCACAGCGATGCTTTGCGCGACGCAGACCACCCGCTTCACCGAGGCCGTGCGGCACAGTTGCAGGCTTAGCCAGGTGTAGAACTTCTGCTTGCGACTGCGCGGGGTGAAACCGTGCTGAGTGATCACCAGCGGCAGGCGCAACACAGTGGCGCCGAACCAGCCGAACAGTAGCCCTTTGAAGTTGTGCGTGTTGAGCAACGGCTTGTCACTACGGCGCTGATGCAAGTGCCACAGCAGTCCGCCGAGCCCGGCACAGGCGCGAGCGTCCACCCCGGCCTCGCGAAAGCGCTCGATCAGCTCTGGTGGCGCATCGAGGAACAGCACCTGGTGCTGCCCCGGCGTCGCCAGGCAATGATCCAGCAACATCCGCTCGGCTCCGTAGAAGCCGCCGCTGCTGAGCAAATGAATGATCGGCAGGGCGACGCACGGGGTAGACGCCGCGTTCAATTGCGCACCCAGTGAACCAGGCTCGGCACGGTCCAGTTCTTGTGCGGATTGCCCGGCTGCGATGTTTCTTCGTTGAGCACCAACAGCACCGGCAGGCCCAGTTCATGGCTGATTTGCGCAGGATGCTTGAAGCGGTGATCGAAGAACTCACGTACATAGACGAAGGCAATGGCCAGCAGCAGACCGGTGAGCAGACCAAACGGAATGATCAGCATCGGTTTCGGAAACGCCGCCTCGGTCGGTTCATACGGCGGGCTCAAGACACGGGCGTTGGACAAGTCGTTATCCAGCGCTCGCGTCGTGCTGCTTTCGGCAAAGCGTTGCGCATAGGTTGAGAACGCTGCATGCAATGCGCCGATCTCGGTGTCCATCTGGCGCAGCTTGCTTTGGGTCTGCTGCAATTGATGGATGCGATTCTTGAACTCGGCAATGCGCGCGGTTTTCTGCTCGATGACCTGGCTGACCACCGACAGGTCGATCGTGCGTTCCTGGATGCGGTTGTTGACCACTTTGAGGAACTGCTGGCGTGTCCGGGCAATCTGCTCGCGGGCCAGCAACATCGGTTCGCTGCTGGGCTGAAATATCGCGAGGTCGTTCATATAGCGGCTGACCTGAGTGGTCAGCGCCTCGCCCATCTGCCGGATCTCGCGATCCTCGAACGCGATGTTGTCCACCGTCGTCGTGAAGGTGAACGGAAAGGTGTAGTCATTGAGTTTGTTGGTGTTGGCGGTGGCCAGGCTGGTTTTCAGGTAATCGAGCCAGCGCTGGCTTTGCAGCAAGCGATCGCGATACAGGTTGAGTGCCTGCTCTTCGGTGTTGATCGCGTTGAGGCGAAAGGTGATTTCCTCTTTCGGATCGGACGAACCGACGCTTTCCAGCAGGCTCAGCCGCTCGCCTTCCAGACCGTCGAGGCGGACCTGATACTGAAGCTTCTTGGTCTCGTAGAACGAGTGCGGCAGCTCGATCGACTGCAACGCCTGACGATCGACCAGATAGTTGCGCAACAGCGTGGCAACGAACGTCGTGCCCTGGGCGGGATCGGGGAAGCTGTAGACGATCGAGATGACATTGGAACCCGGCAGGGTTTCGATCTTCAGATTGTCGATGGCCTCCTGGGTCAAGCCGTCCAGTGCCGTGTCGCGCACCGGATCGGTTTCCATGCCCAGTGCATCACGCAGCGGATTGATCACGTATTCGCGCAGCGGCGTGCTGACATAACGCTTGAACGGTTCGGCCAGTTTGCTGAGCATCCCCGGCGGCGGGTTGTACTGACCCTGGTCGCGCAGTTCGCTGATGGTCTGACGAATCAGTGCCGGCGAACGGAGGATGTTGCTTTCGGTTTCCATGTCCGCCAGCGATGGCGGAATGAAGGTGGCGTTGTCCTGGGTCAGCGAGGTGGTCGCATCGCCCTGAGACAGTTTTTTCGACTGCACGATCACCTGCGCGGTGATATCGAAGCTCTGTTTGAGCAACAGCGGCAGCAACAGCGCGATCACTGCAAAGATCAGGAAGATGCGCTTCACCAGTTGCTTGTTGGCGAAGAAAATCCTGAAGAACTCGTGCAGGTAATTTTCTTTTGGGTTCATGTCGTTCACCTGAGAGTCAGTTGTCACTGCCTTTGTTGTCGACGCGGTAGCCGAAGCTGAACCCCACGCCCTGGAACAGCACCACATCGGCCAGTTGGCGGGCGAGTTCGCCGGCGCTGGCCAGTTTGGTTTTCGGTACGTAGAGCATGTCGTCCGGTTGCAGGTAGGCGATCTGTGGCGCATCGCCCGACAGCGCTTTCTCGACGTCGTAGTTCATGGCCTGCACCTGATTGCCGTTGCGCCGCATGATCACCACCGAATCGAGACGCGCCTTGACATTGGTACCGCGTGCCAGGGTCAGCGCCTCAAGCACCGACACCGGCCGGCGGATCGGGTACGAGCCCGGCTGAGCGACTTCGCCGAGCACGTAGATCTCGTTGCCGGCGGTGGATTTCAGCAGCACATCCACCGTCATCCGTCCCGGCAGTTGCGCGTATTTGCTGTTGAGGAAGGTTTCCAGTTGATTGACCGTCATGCCTTGCAGCGGCACGGCGCCTATTTCCGGAAAACTCGCATAGCCATCGGTGCCGACGGTGATTTCGCGGCTCATGCCGGTGGCCGGGTGGTTAAGCGCGCTTTTGAGGTTTTGCTCGTTGCTCAGCGGGCTGAGAATCTGCACCGAGAGTTGATTGCGGTTGGGCTGGAACAACTGCTTGCGTTGATAGGCGCGCTGGATTTCCTGCCGCGCCTCGTCGCTGGTCAGCCCGGCAATTTTCACCGAGGTGTTGGCGCCCGGCAGTTCGATGGTGCCGTCAGGCAGCACCAGTTGCGTGCCGTTGAGCTGACTGGCGGCGGTGAAGTTCAGGCCGATCTGGTCACCCGACTGCACGCGATAAGCGTCCGAGCCGCTGGTACTGATGTGGAAAATCACATCCAGCACGTCTTTCGGGCGCAGGGTCTGCTCGACCCTCGGCATGTCGGTGGCTTGCGCATTGGCCGGTGTGGCGGTGAGGATATTCACCGGCATGTTGCGGGTGTCGGAATTGCTGGAGCAGCCTGCAAGCGGCAGCAACAGCAGGACAAGCATTTTGGCGTTCATGGCGTCATCCTTTGCGTTCGCTTACAGGTTTTTGTAAAGCCATTTGGGCATGTAGTACTTGCGCCGGTTGAACACGCTACCGACCACTTTTGCCCCGGCCTGAGTCAGGCGTTGCACGGCGGCTTGCGCGACTTCCCAGCGGGTGTCTTCGGCGCGTACGACAAGCACCACGCCATCGACTTGCGTGCTGATGACCAGCGTGTCGGCGTCGGAGTACACCGCGTCGCCATCGATCACCACAAAGCGATACTGGCTGCCCAATTGATCAAGCAACGGGCTCAGACGCTCGGCGGTCAGGTGCTCCAGGGTGCGGATCGGCCGGCCATTGGGCAGCACGTGGAACGGCAGGCTCGAGACCTGCACCACGCAGTCCTGCAACAGCGGCGGTTTGTCGGGGTTGAACAGCAAGTCGCGCAGGCCGCGCTCCTTGCTCAGGTTCAACTGCTGGGTGAGATTGTTTGCCGACTGACTGGCATCGACCAGCAGCACTTGGCCGCTGCTCATTTGCGCCAGTTGGCTGGCCAGCGCCAGCGCACTGGTGGTGGTGCCTGAGCCGGGGTTGGCGGCGGTCAGGAACAGGATCCGCAGATCGAGATCCAGCACGGTCGAGGTCAGGTTCGATTCGCTGGGGGTGGCGATGCTCAGGCTTTTGTTGGTTGAACCGTCCATTAGCTTGCTCCGTGGCCGCTGAATACTTTGAAGGGGGTTTTCAACAGAATCTTCAGATCAAGCAGAAGGCTCTGCTCGGCGATGTAGCTGAGGTCCAACTCAACGCGCTGGTCGAAGTCGATATTGCTGCGTCCGGAGATCTGCCACAGGCCGGTCATGCCGGGGTAGATCGCCAGACGCGCGAGGTGATTGTCCTTGTAGCGATAGGCGTTGAACGAGGTCGGACGCGGGCCGACCAGGCGCATGTCGCCGGTCACTACATTGATCAGGTTGGGCAGTTCATCAAGGCTGGTGCGCCGCAGGAAACCGCCGATGCGGGTGATGCGCGGGTCGTGGTCGATCTTGAAATCGATGGCGTCGGCACCGTGCTTGTTGAGGTGACGCAGTGACTCTTTCAACTCTTCGGCGTTGGCGACCATGGTGCGGAATTTGTACATGCCGAATTTGCGCCCGCGATAACCGGTGCGTTTCTGCACGAACATCACCGGGCCTTCGCTGGTGAATTTGATGGTCAGCGCCAGACCAATCAACAACGGCGAAATCAGCAGCAGAATCATCAGCGCACCGAGGCAAGCGACCACGCGATTGGTGCGTGACAGTTGCCATGGGCGACCGCCGTCGCGGCCCGTGAACCAGCCGCGACCCTGGCGATGAATCGCCGCGTCGAGCCGCATTCGGTGCTCGGGATCCACGCGCTTGTCGCGGCGCATTTCTAGGATCGGTACACCTTTCTCATGTCCAGTCATGGAGTCCTCCACAGTAATTCAGCCGCGAACGGCGCGTGGGCGATAGGCAGTGGGGTAGTAGTCGCGGAACCAGGCGATAAAGCGTCCGAGTCCCTCATCCAGCTCTATCCGGGGCTGAAATCCGGTGGCCTGGGCCAGATCGCTGGCCTCGGCGCAAGTGTTGAGCACGTCGCCCGGTTGCAGCGGCAGCAACTCGACAATGGCGGTCTGACCGAGGTGCTTTTCCAGCAGCGCCAGATAGGTTTTCAGCTCGACCGGGTGCTGCCCGCCGATATTGAACAGGCGCCACGGCGCCATGCTGCTGGCCGGGTCGGGCTGCTCGCGATCCCACTGCGGATTGACCTGCGGTGGCTGCTTGATGAGGCGGGCGATGCTTTCGATGATGTCGTCGATGTAGGTGAAGTCGCGCTGGTGCTCGCCGTAGTTGAACAGCTTCAGCGGCGTGCCTTCGCTGATCGCCCGGGCGAACTGGATCGGCGACATGTCTGGCCGGCCCCACGGCCCGTACACGGTAAAAAAACGCAGGCCGGTGCAGGGAATGCCGAACAGGTGGCTGTAACTGTGCGCCATCAGTTCATTGGCTTTCTTGGTCGCGGCGTACAGCGACAACGGGTGATTGACGCCGTCCTGCACCGAGTAAGGTGTGTGCTGGTTGGCGCCGTAGACTGAACTCGACGACGCGTAGATCAGGTGCTCGACCGGGTGATGCCGGCAGCTTTCCAGAATGTTCAGAAAACCGTTGAGATTGCTGTCCAGATACGCACGTGGATTTTCCAGCGAGTAACGCACCCCGGCCTGCGCCGCGAGGTGAATCACCACTTGCGGACGTTCACGGACAAACAGTGCTTCGATGGCCGAGGCATCGGCCAGGTCAACCGTCGCGAGCTGGAAATCGCCGGCCTGCTCACGCACCCACTGCACGCGGTCGTGCTTGAGCTGCGGGTCGTAGTAGCCGTTGAAATTGTCCAGACCGACCACTGAATGCCCGTCGCGCAGCAGCCGCAGTACGCAATGGGCACCAATGAAACCGGCCGCACCGGTGACCAAGACCTTCATGGCCGTAGTCCTTCAGGGGCAATGTGGCGCAAGCCGATGCCGCTGTAATGCAGGCCGGCGGCCGCCACTTGTTCCGGGTTGTACAGATTGCGGCCGTCGATGATTACCTTCGAGCGCAGCTTTTCGGCGAGCAACTCGAAATCGACCACACGGAAGTTTTTCCACTCGGTGCAGATCACCAGTGCGTCGGCGTCTTCCAGGGTGTCGTCGCGGGTCGCGCACAGGTGCAAATCGTTACGGTAACCGTAAATGCGCCGGCATTCGGACATGGCCTCCGGGTCGTAGGCTTGCACGCTGGCACCTTCGGCCCACAGCGCATCCATCAGATAACGGCTCGGGGCTTCGCGCATGTCATCGGTGTTTGGCTTGAATGCCAGGCCCCAGATCGCGATCGATTTACCCGCCAGGCCCTGCGGGAACTGTGCTTTGAGTTTGCTGAAGAGGATGTGCCGCTGCAGGTCGTTGACGTCGGTGACGCTGCGCAGCAATTTCAGCGGCATGCCGTTGTGTTCGGCGGTGTGCAGCAGGGCGCGCAGGTCTTTGGGAAAGCACGAGCCACCGAAGCCGCAGCCCGGATAGATGAAGTGGTAGCCGATGCGCGGATCAGAGCCGATGCCTTTGCGCACCGCTTCGATGTCGGCGCCAAGCAATTCGGTGAGATTGGCCAGCTCATTCATGAAGCTGATGCGCGTGGCAAGCATGGCGTTGGCCGCGTACTTGGTCAGCTCGGCGCTGCGGTTGTCCATGAACATCAGTTTTTCGCGGTTGCGGCAGAACGGTGCGTACAACTCGCTCATCTGCTCGCGGGCTACATCGTCACGGGTGCCGACGATGATCCGATCCGGGCGCATGCAGTCGGCGAGGGCGCTACCTTCCTTGAGGAATTCCGGGTTGGACACCACGCGCACTGTCAGGCTGCTCTTGTCGCGGCGTTGCAGTTCGCTGTTGGCGGCGGCCAGCACCTGATCCGCCGTGCCGACCGGCACCGTCGATTTGATGATCAATGTGCGATCGGCCTCCATGTACGAGGCGATTTGCCGGGCAACGTTGAGCACGTGACTGAGGTCGGCAGAGCCATCCTCATCGGCCGGGGTGCCGACGGCGATGAAAATCAACTCGGCATGCTCGACCGCGTCGCTGGCCTGAGTACTGAACAACAGACGGCCGGCCTTGATGTTTTCCTCAAGCGTGCTCGATAAACCTGGCTCGCTAATGGGCGGCACTGCTTGTTGCAGTTGTTTAATTTTGTTTGGGTCAATGTCCACGCATAAAACGCGATGACCGACATCTGCAAGTGCGGCGGCTTGTATAAGTCCGACATAGCCAGTGCCAAATACGCTCACGTCCATCTGCGCACCTCAATAACACCAAAAGTTAACTACGGAATGAGATAGTTAAAGGGGTATAGCGCAGCGTTTGAAAAGCGTGTCAGCAAAATGACATGTTGCATCTGTATAACACTTGAGCATTTTTTGGCGATTGGCCATCAAGTCATTGCTGCGATTGAATTTGTTGCTTTTGTGCAGATTTGTTCAGATTTAAAATATGCGATAAACGGTCGTAGGCCGCTAATTTAAAGGCTTGTAGCGTCTCGGTTGTGTCAGATTTGAGTCACCGTTTTTTTGACGCTTTCTACAGAAAACAGTCAATTCTTGCGCTTTGATGGCTGGGTGCTAGTGTCAGGTTCTGACTGACAAACCTTTGACTCCCTGCCGTTTTGCCCGATCGGTATCGCCATGTTCAGATATGCCAAAGAATTGTTCTTAATTGTTTATTTGTTGATTTATTCCGAATATTACATTGATCGGTTAAATGCTATCGGCCTCGGTTTTGCTGTACTTCTTTTTGGCGCGATGTTTTTGGCGCTTACTTTTGCGTTATATCTAATGGCGTATATAAGGCAGGCTCTCATTCGCCACGTGTTCGCATTGGCAATGTTTGTCTCGGCAGTGTTTTTCGATGTCTATACCCGGGTCACGGCGGATTACCTGACCTACAGCGGTTTCGTCTCATTGGTTTACTCCGGCGGTTTCATCCAGGAGGCGGCGTACCAGTACCGGGACGCGCTCCTGCGTGGCATGCTCAGCGGTTTGCTGTTGCTACTCGGCATCGGTCTGAAGCCCCGCCATGGTCTGGCGATTCCCAACGCGCTGCGTGTGGCGGCGCCGTTGTGCGGCGTGTTGCTGCTCAGTGCCGTGCTGTTCTTGCGTGCGGGAGAGGGCGCTCGTGGCTTGCCGATCATGTACACGCCGCTGGCCTATCTGAACCTGTTTGCCTATGAAGCGCTGCACAACACCGTCGGCCCGCGTGAACCGGTGACCCTGGCGCGCACCTCGCAAGCGGTCGGCCATGACATCGTGCTGATCATCGACGAAAGCATCTCCGGCAATTATCTGGATATCAACGCGCCGTTCGGTGTGCACAGCAATCTCAAGCAGGCGCACCCCGGCGTCGACATCTTCAATTACGGCTACGCCGCGTCCATTGCCAATTGCAGCGCCGACACCAACGTGACCCTGCGTTACGGCGGCACCCGCGCCGATTACATGCGCATCAACACCACGCTGCCGTCGATCTGGCAGTACGCCAAGAAGGCTGGGCTGCGCACCGTGTACATCGACGCCCAGCGCACCGCCGGCAATCTGCAGAATCTGATGACCGATACCGAAAAGAAGGACATCGACCAGTTCGTGCAATTCGACCAGACCAGCGTGCGCGATCGCGACATGGCGGCAGCGGCGAAGCTCATCGAATTGCTCAACGATGACAAGCCGGAGCTGGTGGTGATCAACAAGGTCGGCGCGCACTTCCCGGTGCATGACAAATATCCGGATGCGTTCATGGCTTACCGCCCGACCTTGCCGCGCGGGCAGTTCACCGAGGTGGCCGATACCGGCGAGCGCAACGGTTTCAATGGCCAGCCGGATGACTGGGTGCTGTACCGCAATGCCTACAAGAACACCGTGTTGTGGAATGTCGGCGAGTTTTTTGCGCGGGTGTTCGCCGAGGCCAGTCTGAACAATGCGTTGCTGATCTATACCTCTGATCATGGCCAGGATCTGCATGAACGCGGTAATCCGGGCTTGAACACTCACTGCGGTGGCGACCCGGTGGAGGAGGAAGGATTGGTGCCGTTGGTGGTGATTCAGGGCCGCGATCTGAAAACGCTGGACTGGTCGGCGCAATTGGCGGCGAACAAGGATCGTTCCAGCCACTACAACATTTTTCCGACCCTGCTGCAGTTGATGGGCTACGACCTGGCGGGGATCGAGGCTGTTTATGGCAAGCCACTGAGTGTCGCGACGGCGGATGAGTTCACCTTCAACTACCGCTTCAACGCGCGGTTGGGGGCCAAGCCTGAGTGGAAGCACATTGATCTGGGCAGCATTGTCACGCCGTCGCAGGCGCCGGCGAGTGTGGCGGCGGGGCAGTAAGTTTTGAGTTGGCTGGGCTGACGCTTTCGCGAGCAGGCTCGCTCCCACCTCTGTAATGCGATCAACCTGTGGGAGCGAGCCTGCTCGCGAAGGGGCCATTTGCTTCAACGCAAGATTCAGGTCTGTCATCGCCATCCGCTATCCTTGCCCCACACTGACTGATCAGGTGGCGGCATGCTTCGTGTTGAAAACGTCTTCAAAAGCTATCTCACCCCGCAAGGTCCATTGCCGGTGCTGCAAGGTGTCGACCTGACGCTGGCATCCGGCAGCAGCCTGGCGTTGATGGGCGAATCCGGCAGTGGCAAAAGCACGTTGCTGCACCTCGTGGCCGGTCTCGACAAAGTCGACAGCGGCAGCATCCGCAGTGGCGAGCATCGATTGGAAGCGATGAACGAGGCGCAACTGGCGAATTGGCGGCGAACGGAAATCGGTCTGGTGTTCCAGCAGTTCAACCTGATCGGCAGTTTGCGCGTCGAAGACAATCTGGCGTTTCAGGCGCGTCTTGCCGGGCGCCATGAGCCGCGCTGGCAGGCGCATCTGGTGCAACGCTTAGGGCTGGGCGATTTGCTCAAGCGTTATCCCGAGCAACTTTCCGGTGGTCAGCAGCAGCGGGTCGCGTTGGGCCGGGCATTGGCGTCGCAGCCAAAATTGCTGCTGGCCGATGAACCCACCGGTAGCCTCGATGAAGCGACCAGTGATGAAGTCCTGCGGCTGTTGCTGGAATTGCTCGACGACACGCCGACCACGTTGTTAATGGTCACCCACAGCCAACGGGTCGCGGCGCGTCTGGCGCAGCGAGTGGTGTTGTCTAGTGGGCGGCTGACGTGATCGTTTTCCGTCAGACCCTGCGTGCTCTGCTCAGCCATTGGCGGCGCCATCCGGTGCAGTTTTTCAGTGTGCTGACCGGGTTGTGGCTGGCGACCAGTCTGCTCACCGGCGTCGAAGCGCTGAACAGTCAGGCGCGCGACAGTTACGCGCGGGCCAGCCAGTTGATCGGCGGCGAACCGCAGGCCAGTCTCGGTACGCCGAATGGCGCGACGTTCGCGCAGCAATGGTTCGTTGATCTGCGCCGACAGGGCTGGCCGGTGTCGCCAGTGTTGCAAGGTCGGGTGTTGCTCAAGGGCTTCGACAATCAGCGGCTGCAATTGATGGGCATCGAACCGGTGTCGCTGCCGGCCGATTCGGCGGTGGCCGGGCAGGCGCTGCCGATTGAGCGCGTTGTCGAGTTTTTCACGCCGCCGGGCAGTACGTGGATTTCACCGGATACCTTGCAGGCGCTGAATCTGCGCGAAGGTGACACGCCGCAAACGCTCAATGGCTTGAAACTGCCACCGCTGCTCGCGCAGAAGGAAATGGCGCCGGGCGTGTTGCTGGTGGACATCGGCGTCGCACAAACCCTGTTGGAACAGCCCGGGCAATTGTCGCGGCTGTTGCTGCCCAAGGATTTTCACGCCGAGTTGCCTGCCGTGTTCAAAGGTCAGTTGCAGCTAAAAAGCAGCGGTGAGGAAAACAATCTGGCGCGACTGACCGAGAGTTTTCACCTCAATCTCGATGCGTTGGGATTTCTCTCGTTCGTGGTCGGCTTGTTCATCGTCCACGCCGCGATTGGCCTGGCTCTTGAGCAACGGCGCGGTCTGCTGCGTACGCTGCGCGCCTGCGGGGTCAGCGCGCGGATGTTGATCTGTTGCTTGATCGTTGAGTTGGGGGTTCTTGCACTGATCGGCGGATTGTTCGGCGTGATCAGCGGCTATTGGCTGGCGAGTGTGTTGCTGCCGGACGTCGCCGCCAGCCTGCGCGGTTTGTACGGCGCAGAAGTGGCGGGGCAGTTGCGTCTGAGTTCTTGGTGGTGGTTCAGCGGCATCGGTTTGAGCCTGCTCGGCGCCTTGCTCGCCGGGGCCAACAGTCTGCTGCGCGCCGCCCGTTTGCCGTTGTTGGCCGTGGCGGATCCGCAAGCCTGGCATCAGCAATATGCGCGTTGGTTGCGTCGGCAGGGCTGGTTGGCGGCAGGGTTGGGTTTGATTGCGTTGGCGGCATTGATCTGGGGCGACAGTCTGGCTAGCGGTTTTGTCCTCATGGCCGGGTTGCTGATCGGCGCTGCATTGGCGCTGCCGGTGTTGCTCAGCGCGTTGTTGAATCAGTTGCTCGGGCGCAGTCGCTCGGTGCTGGGGCAGTGGTTTCTCGCCGATTGCCGTCAGCAATTGCCAGCACTGAGTCTGGCGCTGATGGCGTTGCTCCTGGCGCTTGCCGCCAACATCGGCGCGGGGAGCATGACCGCCGGTTTTCGCCAGACCTTCGATGACTGGCTCGAACAACGCCTTAGTGCCGAGCTGTATATCAATCCGAGCAATCCGGCGCAGTCGCGGGAAATGTACAGCTGGCTCAAGCAGCAGCCGAACGTCGCGGCAGTGCTGCCCAACTGGCAGGTCGCGGTGACATTGCAGGGCTGGCCGGCGGAGGTGTTCGGCATTATCGATCACGCGCATTATCGCCAGCATTGGCCGTTGCTCGATGTCAGTGGCAGCGACCCATGGGCGCATCTGGCCACCGACGATGCGGTGATGCTCAGCGAACAGCTGGCGCGTCGACTGAAGGTGCGCGCGGGTGATCGACTGACGATTCCTGCGCCGAATGGTGCGTGGTCGCCGCGCATCGTCGGCATCTACGCCGACTACGGCAATCCCAAGGGGCACTTGCTGGTCAACATCAACCACCTGCTGCGCGGCTGGCCGCAGTTGACGCCGAACCGGTTCAATCTGCGCATTGAGCCGCGGAACATTCCGCCGTTGTTGAATGGCTTGCAGGCGCGCTTTCAACTCGATGACAGCCGCATCGTCGATCAGGCGCGGCTCAAGGGCTGGTCGGTGCAGGTTTTCGAGCGGACCTTTGCGGCGACGGCGGCGTTGAACAGTCTGACCTTGGCGGTGGCGGGCGTGGCGCTGTTCATCAGCCTGCTGACGCAAAGTCAAAGTCGCCTCGGCCAACTCGCACCGCTTTGGGCGCTGGGCGTAACGCGGCGGCAATTGATGCTGCTCAATCTGGGACAGACGTGGTTGCTGGCGGTGCTGACGCTGGTGTTGGCGTTGCCACTGGGCATCGCGCTGGCGTGGTGCCTGGATGCGGTGATCAATGTCCAGGCGTTTGGCTGGCGGCTGCCATTGCGGGTGTTTCCGCTGCAATTGCTGCAATTGATGGGGCTGGCGTTGCTGGCGACGTTACTGGCTTCGGCATGGCCACTGTACTCGCTGTACCGCACGCAACCGGCGGACCTGCTGAGGACGTTTGCCCATGAGGATTAACTTCGTTGTGCTGATGGTTTTGTTGCTGCTCGGTGGTTGCGATCAATCGGCGCCTGAACAGGAAGGCTTCGCCGGGATGGGCGATCAGGCGTTGGCATTTACGCCGGTGGTGCCGGGGCGAGTGTTCAGTTTTCCGGCGGATCACGCTGCGCATGAGGGGTTTCGCATTGAGTGGTGGTACGTCACCGCCAATCTCAAGGATCAGCAGGGCAATGAATTCGGCTTGCAGTGGACGTTGTTTCGCAGTGCGCTGAAACCCGTGGCGGAGCAGGCGGGGTGGGGCAACCAGACGATCTGGCTGGGGCACGCGGCGGTTACTTCCAGCACGGTGCATCACGCTGCCGAACGTTACGCCCGAGGTGGAGTAGGGCAGGCCGGTGTGCTGCTGGCGCCGTTCGAGGCGTGGATTGATGATTGGCGATTCGCCAGTCAAGCGCAGGATCCGTTGAGCGACCTGCAACTCAGCGCTCGCGACAAGGATTTCGCCTATCAACTGCACCTCACGTCCAGTCGTCCGTTGGTGTTGCAGGGCGACAAGGGTTTCAGTCAGAAATCCGAAGAAGGTCAGGCGTCGTATTACTACAGTCAGCCGTTTTTTCAGGCCAGCGGAACGTTGCAGATTAACGGCCAGAGCTACACCGTCAGCGGCCCGGCGTGGCTTGATCGCGAATGGAGCAGCCAGCCGCTGACCGCCAATCAAACCGGTTGGGACTGGTTTTCCCTGCATCTGGACAGCGGCGAACACGTGATGCTGTACCGCATGCGCCAGAAGGACGGCGCGCCGTATCTCACCGGCACGTGGATAGCCGCCGATGGCCAGACGCAAACCCTGCGCAGTTCGCAGATTCAGCTCACCCCGCAAAAAACCTCTAAAGTAGCCGGCCGGGCGATGCCGGTGAAATGGTCGATCAAAATCCCCGACAAACACCTCGACATCAGCCTCGACGCGCTCAACCCCAACGCCTGGATGAACCTGCGCATCCCTTACTGGGAAGGCCCGGTGCACATCAGCGGCAGTCATTCCGGCCAGGGCTATCTGGAAATGACCGGGTACTGAAAGGTACCCACGAATCCCTGTAGGAGCTGCCGAAGGCTGCGATCTTTTGATCTTGTTTTTTAAAAGCAAAATCAAAAGATCGCAGCCTTCGGCAGCTCCTACAATGGATCGGTTTGAACTTGGCTTGGTGTGTTGTCCTCTACAGAAAAATCTGCCGAGGATTAGCCATGAGCGACGACCTGCAACCCCCAGACATGACCACCTGGCAGCGCCTGTTCGACGACGAAACCTACTGGCAGCAATCCCCCGACGCGCATTATTTCGACCTGCAGCGCATCGCCGACGATATGCTCGGCCAAGGCGCCATCGATCTTGAGCAATGGCAGATCCTGCGCGGCAAAGCCGACGACCTGCATAAGGATTCCCCCGCCATCAACGTCACCCGTGAACTCGACGACCCCGAAGCCTGAGGACAACCCCATGAAACCCATCACCCAAGGCGAACACCCCGACGAACCCCGGCCACCGGGCGAGACCGAACGTGACAACGACGCCCTACGGCCCACCGACCCGAAACAGCGTGAAAACAATGGCAAAGGCACGCCCAGTGGCGAATCCACCGCGCAAGACATCGCTAAGCAACAAACCTCGCCGTCACAAACCAAAGCCAAGCCCTGAACTGCGTCTATGCTCAGTGTCACGCTCGTCGCCGAAGTCGATTCGGCGGCGAGTGCTGCCATTAATCACAGGGAAGGTATCGCTTATGAAGCTCGACGCACTGGCCAAGGCCATCACCCTCGCAACCGTACTGTCCGCCACCAGCTTCGGCGCACTGGCTGCCGATATTCCGCTGTCTGCCACAGTTGAAGCCGATCAGGTCACCACCAAAGTGATCTCCGTCGATGCCGCCAACCATCAGGTTGTGCTCGAAGGCGCGGAAGGCAAGCCGGTTCACGTTCAGCTCAGCGACAAGGCGAAAAACCTCGCCAATCTCAAGGCCGGCGATCAGGTCAACATCCACGTACAGCGTTCCGTCGCTGCTTACCTCGACACCGATGTGGATAAAGGTCTGCCTGGCACCACCGAACGTACCGGTGAGTTGCGTAAGGCTCCGGGCAGCGATAACCCCGGTGGCGAAGCGTACCGTCAGGTTCAGGTGCAACTGAAAATCACCAAAATTGATTTGAAAACAAATCAGGTGACCCTGCAAAACCCGGCGGGCGTATCGAAAGTCCTCGACGTGAAACAGCCTGAAATTCAAGCCAAGCTGAAAGATCTGAAAGAAGGGCAGAGCGTTATTGTCACTTACACCGATATCTTGAAAGTGACCAGTCAACACGAAAGTTGAGCTTTAACTCTACAGGATGACTGCTCTTGTACAGTTTTTGTATGAGAGTAGTCATACTATTAGTGTGGTTTGACCTCATTGAAAGTTTCATGAAAGGAATCGCCGATAAATATCTATTAACGTTTCCGTACATAAATTTCATATTCAAGAATGAGGACATAAGCGCCAACTTCTATTAAAATCCACCCCGTTCGCCCAGTGTCAGGGCTCTTTACCGGTGCATGGATTGCCAGGCCATTACACTGGGCGAACACCTCTTCGGAGTGGATGTATACAATTTCTGCAAACAAAAAGGGCGACTTTATAGTCGCCCTTTTTGTTTGCTGTGAATTAGTCCGAGGTGTGCGCTTCAGCTGTGTCTAGCTGCCCCTTGAAAGCGCTTCAACGTGGCCTGATACATTTTTGTCCTGCGGTGATTTTCCCCGTAGGTGCCGGCAGCCGCGACAGTTCCTGACTGAATGTGATCCAGATAGCTAAAAATCTTGCGTGGCGACAGAAACTTGATGCCATAGCCCAGGCTGCTCATGCGATCTTGCAGCGCATAACCGGGCACCTGCTCATCCATGCAGAAGTGCAAGCCCAGGGACTTCATCAAACGTGCGTTCCACAATGTGCAGAAACTTTTCAGATGAGTTTCTTTGTAGGGTCTTGGCATTTTCGAACGCAGGCCAAGACGCACTTTTGCTTTACGAACATAGTGCTTGCAGAAACGCGAAGTTAAACGCCAGGTGTCACGCACAATCCCGCGATTGAGTTGTTCGACACAACCGACTGCGGCCATATCCGGGTTTTTCGTGCATTCACGCATCATCATGGCGAACACTTCTTTGTCGTAGACAAAGGTGTCGGTGTGCAACAGGAACAAGTAATCGGTGTCGACTTTTTCCAGTGCCAGATCCAGCGCCTTGCCGTGCGCAATATGGCCGATTTCCTTACCCGGGGAAGGCCGTTCAATCAAGTTGATCCAGTCGAGCGAACGCAAGTAATCGAGACTGGCATCCGCCGAATCGTTGTCCACCACCCACACAGGAATGCGTTGTTCCTGGACATGCTCACGCAAAAGCTCGAGGCACATTCGGGTGATGTCCGGGGTTTTGTAATTTACCAAGACAAGGCTGAAATTCGACGCTGGCTGGGCTGGTAAATCAAACGCTTTCATGTCGGAAGGACTCATCTGCGATTCAAAGACAACAGGGTTTCGTTGCCGCGATCGTAGCGAGGCAACCTTAGTCGAACCTTAATTTGCGGATGTGACGGTAGATGTATGCCGAAGATAGGCTGCTGGTCTTATGAAATGCATGGGGTGCTGCCGATCATTACCGGATAAAATGCGCGCCCCTCTCACGGTTCAAGGAAGAAACGGCGCACGCCGTTGTGTCACGGATGAAACCACTTTCCCTTTACCACCCGGCCTTGTACTGGCTGCGCGTGTGGCAAAAAAGACTGTTCCGCCAGATTGCCTGGCACTGTTCCAGCAAACGCTACGCACGCCCCGTTGCTGCAGCTGAGCGTCTGCCATATCGCTACCTCAAACACACCTCGAAACTCATCCGCAAACTCGGCGACTCCGACCTCGCCCTGCAACACAACAAAGTCATCAACCTCAAACTCGCCGTCGCCGCCATCGACGGCGTCATCATCGGCCCCGGCGAACACTTCTCCTTCTGCCGCCTCGTCGGCCGCCCGACGTTGAAGCGTGGCTACGTTGAAGGCATGGAACTGTCCTTCGGCGAGGCTAGACGCGGGGTAGGCGGAGGCATTTGCCAACTGAGCAACCTGATTCACTGGATGGCCATTCATTCGCCGCTGGTGGTGGTCGAACGCTCCAACCACAGCTTCGACCCGTTTCCGGATGAGGGGAGGGTGCTGCCGTTCGGGTCCGGGGCGGCGATTTTCTACAACTACGTTGATCTGGTGCTGCATAACCCGACGGATCGGAGCTTTCAGTTGAAATTGAACGTCGGCGAGACACAACTCGAAGGGGAGTTGTTGTGTGATCGGGTGAGGGAATATCGCTATCACGTGTTCCAGGAGGCGCATCGGTTTGTGCGGGAGGGTGCGCGGGTGTATCGGGAGAACGAGATTTGGCGAGAGGTCAGGGAAAAGGGGCAGGTGGGGCAGTTGGTGGAAAGGGAGAGGCTTTATCGGAATCGGGTCGTGGTGAAGTATGACGTGGCGGGCGAACTGGTTGAGTAGATGCATTGTGAATGTGAGGCTTCAGCTTCGATGATGTGACTTTTGCTCTTCAGTTTTTCGTGGATTTTTATGCGGGTTAGCCGTTGCCTTTCGGGCACTTTATAAGGAATTTTTAGTGATACGTCCGTATGCGTTAGCCCTGGCAAGCACGATGCTTTTGACCGGATGCGGTGCAGAGTCGGGTTCTTTACCCAGCAGTCAAAGTATGTCCCCTGAAAAGGTGGCCTCGATCGCGACGACAATCAAAACGAAATACCCTGACCTTTCCAGCGAACTTCGTGACAAGGTTCTCAACACGGTTGTGCAGTCGATCGACAATATGGTTTTTGTTGAGGGCGGGCAATTTGATATGGGGGATTTTGGCTGGATTTGTGAGTATGACGAGAAAGATGTTTGTACCTGGCCTTGCGGGCAGGAGCCGGAGCAGCTTTGTAATATTAGTAGCAAAGGCAATGATGATTTCGTCCATCCGATTAAATTGAGCAGTTATTATCTTTCGAAATACCAAGCTACGCTGGGGGATTTTGATCTGTTTTTCGTGGCCAATGGTGAACCGCTCTATGATGAGGAGTATCGAAAGCGCGAGGATCTAAAATTTCGCTATCAGTCTGATTTACCTGCCCCAACTAAAAGATGGCAGGAAGCTAACGACTATTGCCAATGGCTAGGCGATCTTAGCGGTTATGTGGTGGATTTGCCTACTGAGGCTCAGTGGGAGTACGCCGCTCGCAGTCGAGGACAGCATTTATTATTTCCGACTGATACTGGTAGCTTGGATTATGGAAAGAATTTTCCTATCGAAGACGAAGAGCATAATTTCCCAGTCGGTCGCTTTGCACCTAACCAATTAGGAATATATGGACTTTCGGGTAATTCAACTGATTGGGTTAGTGACTGGTATGATGATAATTATTACAAAAACTCTCCGCTTGAAAATCCGCAAGGCCCAGAGTCTGGAACTCAAAGAATTAGACGCGGTTCAACCGTTTTAGAAGCGCCTTTATCCTCTGCACCAATGATCCGTCGTTGGGCTACAAGTCCCGTGCAGAAATATCATACTAGTGATACTGGTTTTCGGTGTGCAATTCAAACAAGTGCACCATTGTAGACTTGATTAAGGGCGCCCTTGAGTGCGTCTTTTTAAGCTGATCCGTCATATAAGTCGCTTCTTTTTGCAGCGATTAAAGAGTAATTCTCGGGTAGACCATGCTAGAAGAACGAAAACGTAGTCTGTCCCCGACGGCTTCCTCCCCGACGGCTTCCGTCGGCTTTCGAGTGCTTACTACAACTGGATGTTTGTAATCTGCGCGTAGTTTGATTGTCAAAGATGGGCTGACTTACTCATACATGTACAAAAGGTCATTCATCAGTTCAAGTTCTTGCTGGGTGCGCTGAACCTTGTTGTAACGTAGAATGCCTTCAAGTATTCCTCTGAACGGGATTTGCCGCGATGGATTCTCAACGACTTCGATCATATGGTCGTAACCTGGGTCGTTTTCCTTGAGATATTCTTCGATCAGCTCTTTGAGTAATACGCGAGCTTGTTCATCGGTTAGCACTTTTACTTCTCCGACAAAGTGGCGGTGTCGGTTATTTTGGGTTTATTCGGAGGCACGCGACGCTTAATTTCGAGAAAGCGTGGTCTTTTCACGGTGCTTGCGGAATGCTGTTGGGGCACTGGTGAGCTGGGTGAGCTTGCCATGCATGTGCAGGACAAAACGCAGTCATCGATAGAGCTTGCCACCTCAGGAGGCGACCAAAAGTCTCCGCCTGCCAAAGGGGGAGCTTCGGTAAGCATGCCCAGCCCGTTTCAGCAGTTTGTTGTCATCGTAGGGAATGGTAAAGTTTACACTTTGACGCACCCTATAAGGATATTGCCTGTGTTACGTCAGTTTGTACTTGCCCTGCCAGCCATGCTGTTCCTGGTCGGCTGCGAGGCCGAATCCGGTCCCCTACCTAGCAGCAAAAGCCTCTCTCCTGAAAAGGTGGCGTCCATCGCGACGACGATCAAGACGAAATATCCTGCCTTATCCAGCGAAATGCGTGACAAGGTGCTCAAAACGGTTGTGCAGTCGATCGACAATATGGTGTTCGTCGAAGGCGGCCAGTTTGATATGGGGGACTTCGGCTGGGCTTGCGAATACGACGAAAAGGATGTGTGTGCCTGGCCCTGTGGGCAGGAGCCGGAGCAGCTTTGTAATATCAGTCGTAATGGTGATGATGATTTTGTTCATCCTGTCACGCTCACCTCATACTACCTCTCAAAGTTCCAGGTTTCGCTGGGTGAATTTGATGTGTTTTTTACTGCAAAAGGGTTGCCTCTTTTTGACGCTGAAAAACGTAAGCGTGAGGATTTAAAGTTTCGCTACCAACCGGACTTGCCAGCTCCGACTCAGAGTTGGCAGCAGGCAAAAGACTACTGTGAATGGCTTGGAGAATTAAGCGCGTACGCTGTTGATTTGCCATCAGAAGCACAGTGGGAATACGCGGCCCGTAATAGAGGGCAGCATATACTTTTTCCAACTGATAGCGGAAGTCTTGATTATGGGAAGAATTTTCCACTTGATGATGAGGGGAATAATTTTCCGATTAGTAGGTTCGCTCCAAGCCCATTAGGTATTTATGGCGTTGCTGGAAATTCGACTGACTGGGTAAATGACTGGTACAGCAAAGACTACTATGAGAACTCCCCTCTAGAAAACCCCAAAGGCCCAAGCACTGGTCTCAAACGAATTCGGCGCGGGTCAACCGTTTTGGAGGCGCCATTATCTTCTGCGCCGCTTGTTCGTCGTTGGGCAGTAGATCCGTCCAGTGATCGATACTCTGGCGGAACAAGCTTTCGTTGCTCTATCCAGTCAGATCAAAAATTATAGGATGATGGTAAGTCTTTCTGTGTATTTAGAGCTGGCTGTTTTTATTTAGATATTTTAAGGCGCCTTTGGCGCCTTTGCTTAAACAAGGCCTTCGAAGTGATCACTGCGTTTTGCTGCGAGAAGTGTTCTTTCTTTCCGCCATGAAGGGCCTGGGCTCCACGCAAGTGCTCCATAATCCAATGCCGATGTATCAGTGTTTACGGCTAAGGTTTTAATAAAGCTATTGAATTGCTGTTGCTCTGCCCCGTCAAGAAGCATATTTAAACGGTTTAGACTGTTTATGGAATTGACCTTGCTGCCATCTTTTGAGCAGTGTTCTAAGACCTCAATGAAATGCCGCCAACTGCGCAAATGGGATAATAAAAGTACGACTGCTTTTTCTTGCTCTTCTGCCCAGCTTTCTACAAAGCTTTCAGTTAATAGATACACCATGGGGCCGATTGTTTCTGGCGGTAAGCTGCTGAGTGGGATTCTCTTTTTGTTAACTATAACTGACTGGTTTTTTAGCAAGTATGTCGCCAGTTTTTGCGCTTCCTGCTTAGTTCCTTCTCTATCGGCCCACCAGTCTCTCATGTTTTCAGCTCCCTTCGAGAACGCTTCTTGCGCGATTTGTCCGGGCTGCGTCGTGATCCTGAAAAGCCCTTGTGCCATATAATTGAAAGCGTCTTTCGTTACCGCCAACTGGTAGTGGAAGTCTGCTTTAGATAGAGCATTACAGAACACATAGATCAAATCACCAATCTTCTCAAGGTCCACAGAAGTACCGAAACCACCACCCGCTCCAGGTCCAAAAACCAGGCTGGCTTTGCAGTTGATCGCCAAACGGTCTGCACTGATCTCAATACCAAAATCAAAACCCGCCCCAATACCCAGAGCCACATTTCCTTCAGCCTTGATTTCAACCAGGCTCGACCAATCAGTGCTGCCGCTATCGTTTGCCTGTCCTGCGACGATTTTTCCTACCCCTAGTTTGGTCGAATCAAGCCACTTCAATGTGCCTGTCAAAGTGCCGCCGCCTTGCACTCCGGCGAAAGCATTACCCTTCACCCCCAAGCTGCCGCCGCGTCGTTTGTCGACTGCAATATCGGGGGTGCTTAGAAACGCGGTCGCACCGGAGGCTTCCGCTTCCTTTGGTTTGTATTGGGCTTTGACACCGGCCTGACCTTGCGCCGTTGCTCCAACGAAACACGACAACTCCACCTTGCCTTCGAGTCGGAAGACACCGATATCGCTGACGACTTCCTTACCCTCGGCATTGCGGTAAGGCATGCGCACCACATACCCACCCTGATCGGGGAAAAAACCCTTGATCGCTGCAGAGCCTTCGGCCAATGAGATCGCCGCACTGCCTTTGACGCCGATTTCGACATTGCCCTTGCCTGGTTCCCAACTATTGATTCCGGCACTGGCGGTAGCGGCAAAGCGAAAGGCGTGAGCCTCAGCGGAGACTGCGTATATCGCCGAGTCAGCCTCATTGGAGGTCCAGGAGCACTCTTTGTGGAGTGCGTTGAGTAAATTGTCCTCTTTGCTCGTCCACGAGGTGAGTTTGGCTTCCAGGCTGCCGAGAGGGCTGGTTTTGCGGGCGTCGGAGACGGCCGCTCTGATGTCCTTTATCAGGTTCTTCGCGAGATTCTTATCGAAAGGCTTGCCTTGCATCACTGTGGTAGGGACCTTGACACTCCATGTGAACCGCTCCCGATCCCGAACCGGGATGTAGTGGCGCCGGGTCGGATCACGGAAGGAAATGTATTCGACCGGAGTGATACCGGTTTTTATCTGTTTGCCCTTCTGAATATCAGTGCCTTGGCCCTTCCCATGTTTGATGTCAGGGGCCGCCCCGTTAGCACTGGTGGAGCTGTCGCCAGCTTCGGCTTTGCCTTGCGCGGCGATCCGGGTCCGCAGCGATTGTATTTCGGCGTTCAGTTCGGCGACCTTTTTGTCTCGCAAGCCTTCCCAATTGGTTTCCAGATAGTTGCCTTCAAAGGCCGGCTGGGGCGTGTAACGGTTATACCAATCGCGAGCCTTTTGCACGGTCGCCAGTTGGCCCTGCAGATCTTCCTTGCGCTCGATGACGGTTTTCGGTTTTGCCTCCACGGGAGGGGAGCGCTGTAACAGGCCGGCTTCTTCTGCCTTGGCGTTCCACTTGTCTTTAACGCAACTCGTGCAGGAGCAAGAAGCCTGAGGATCTTTGTGTTTGGCGCACTTGCTGGCTTCGGTCGCGCTGGCGAGATTTTGATGTAGCTCATCCATCAGTTTTTTGACGAGGTCGGACTGCTGCTTGAGTGCGTTCGACTCTTTTTCCGTCAGTATGTAGAAGTGCTTTTCACCGGTGATATGGATGATATCGACCAGTTCGTCCTTGCACTCGACGGCACCTTTGACGGCCGTTGTGCTCTGGTTATCGGCGTGCTTGGGCGGTGGCAGGCTCTTGGCCGCAGGCAACTTCAACGCCCAACCGGTCTTGATGTGGTTGGGGTCGGTAATGATCGGGTTCAGTGCCCGCAGATCTGCCACGGAGCATTTGTTGGCGGCGGCAATGCTGCCAAGAGTGTCGCCGCTCTTAACGGTGTAAGTGTTGCTCATTGCTCGTCGTCCTTGTGATTACAGACTTTCCAGTTGGATCAGCTTGTCGCCCAGTGCGATATCTTCATGTGCTAGCAATTCGGCGGCGGGGGGGCTATCCCAGAAGCTGTCCCCGCGTTGGATGGCTAAACGAAGCCATCGCTCTTGATCAGCCATTTGGTCATAGCCCTGGTCTCTTCCGGCCAGTAACTGGCGGTAAACGAACTCGATGCTGCCTTCTGCGGGTAAAACTTCGTGGTAGTCGGTAGCAAAGCGGGTCGCTATGACCTTCAACCGGTTCTGCTCAATCAACGCCTGACGCTCTGGGCTCAGGTACAACCAAGCGGGAGGCTGAGGCACATTCTTCTGGTTTTGGGGCGACTTGGCGTAATACCGCCAGCCGATCTCGTTTCTCCATGCGAGACCGCTGAATGGTCCGAAAAACTGGGCTTTTTCAGGTTCACTGAGCGAAAGCAGTAATGGCTCCATCCAGCGCGGATCAAAAAAACGCATCATTTGCAGCGGGTCTTCATCGGTTCTCACTGTCAGCAGGCTGCGCCAGTGTTCAATAGCCTGATCCAGCAAGGAGGGACTTTCTAACCAAGCAACACATCCAGCGTCGAACTGTTTCAGTAACTTACTGGCATAGGTCGCTGCTGATTGTTTTTCCGGGTACACGACCACATAGGGGCCCGCGGGCTGCAGGTCGGCATACGGTGTGTTAGTAAACAGTGGAATGCATTCGGGCCGGAAATATGCTTCATCTTGAAACAGGTGGTTCAATAGATCCGTATCAAAACTGCGATCTAGAATCAGGCACATAACACCGGATGCGGCAGACTGTTCGAAGGGTGACGCGATGGAGACAATCATGCTGACGCACCCGGTTGGTGAATAGGGCAGCAACCTGTCGCATCCAGATGACATGACGGGGTCGGTAGCAACACGCCAGCTTTTGACTGAACCTTGAAGGAGCCGAGGGAGGGTTTCACGACCTGCCCAGCTTTATCCGCATCCGCCTGCTTCAACGGCCCCGGCAACAACGGCGCCGCCCCCGTGCCACTCCCCGGACTACCCCCGGAGTTCATATTGATCACCGGCCCGCTCATCGTCACGCCGCCAGCATCAATCTTGATGAAGCTGCCGCCGCCGATCAGGGTCAGCTCTGCGCCTGCTTCCATCACCACTTTCATGCCGCTGCTGAGGTGGATTTCCTGGTCGGCATCGATGTACTGGCCGGTGCCGATCTTGATGTGCTGATTGACGCCGACGGTCAGGTGGTCGTTGGCGCGGGTTTCGACTTTGCGGTCGGCGTAGACGGTGTGGTGTTCTTCGGCCTTGAACTCGCTGTAGCTGTTCTGTTCGACGGTGTCGTGGCGTTCGTTGCCGACGCGGATTTTCTGGTCGTGCTCGATGTTTTCGTCCCAGTCGCGCTGGGCGTGCAGGTAGATCTGTTCCTGACCTTTTTTGTCTTCGATGCGCAGTTCGTTGTAGCCGCCACCGCCCATGGAGCTGAGGGTCTTGAAGGTGCTGCGGGTTTTGTTCGCCGGCAGTGGATAGGGGACGGTGTTTTCCTTGTGGTACAGGCAGCCGCTGATCAGCGGTTGATCGGGGTCGCCTTCAAGGAAGGTGACCAGCACTTCCATGCCGATGCGTGGGATGGCGATGCCGCCGTATTGGGCGCCGGCCCAGGCGCTGGAGACGCGCAGCCAGCAGCTGGTTTTGTCGTCGGCTTCGCCTTCGCGGTCCCAGTGGAACTGGACTTTGACGCGGCCGTATTCGTCGCAGTGGATCTCTTCACCTTTCGGGCCGGTGACCACAGCGCTCTGGCTGCCGAGGATGCGCGGTTTCGGGTGGCGCAGGGGCGGGCGGTTCGGCACGTCCCACGGGGTGGCCTGGAAGCGGTTGCGGTAGCCCTGGTGGAAATCGTCTTTGAGTGCGGTGGTGTCGCTGGTCACCGACTCTTCGAGGACCTGCGGCTGCTTGCCTTCGTGGTGGACTTCGGTGAGCAGCCAGAGGTCATTCCATTTGGCTTTCGGGTGCGCGGTCAGGGCGAGGAAGTGGCCGCTGACCAGCAACGGTTGATCGCTCTTGCCTTCAGCCAGCTTGAAATCACTGCGATGACGTTCGAGGGCGCGTTTGGCCAGGTGTTTGCCGCGCTCGCGGTCGATGAAACGACCTGGGTAATCGTAGTCTTCGAGGTCGGGCAGGGCGTCGCCGCGGTTTTCGCTTTCGAGGGTGAGGCGCGGTTTCTCGAAGTCGTAATCGCGGCGGGTGGTGCGGCTGGTGCGGGTTTCCAGGCGCAGGTCGAAACGCTTGATCACCGGGTCGCTGGCGACCATGCCGGAGTCTTGCTGATAGGCCACAGGCTTGAGTTTCGGGAACACCGTCTGGTCATCGCCGAACAGCAGTTTGTGCGCCGTTGCCGTGTGCTCGAAGTGGTAGTGGATACCTTCTTCTTCGCACAGGCGCTGGATGAAATGCAGGTCCGACTCATCGTATTGCACGCAGTAGATGCGCTCGGGATAAATCGAACCGGTCTTGAATTCGTAGGCGTTGCTTTGGATGCCGTGCTCTTCGAGGACCATGCCGATGATTTTCGGCACGCTGAGGTTCTGGAAGATGCGCTGGTTGATGCGGTGTGCCAGGTACGACAGTTGCGGGCGCAGGGTCACCGAGTAACGGGTCAGGCGTTTGCCCGAGTCGCCTTGCGCGGCGCGGTAGATCTGGCCGTGGATGCCGCTGCCGTCGGGCGACAGTTGCAGGAAGGCCGGTTTGTGCAACAGGGTTTCGAGGTCCAGCGACGGCTGCTCACTGACCAGCTCCACCTCGAACACAAAAGGCTGGCTGATGGCTTCCCGACCGGTGAGGGTAAACACCTGGAAATCGGCGGAAAGGCCTTCGATGGTCAGGGCAAAGTGGGTTTCATTGGCCGGCGCGAACATCCCTTGTTCCTCGTGCTGTACAGCGGCGTACGTCGACGACCGCAAAGCGGCTCAACTTACGCGAAATTCTGGAGGGCGAAAACAACATCGACCAGCAGAGCTGGCCGATGCTTGTAACGATCAGCCGTAATTAAACGACTGGAGCACGCCAGTCATCGGAACCCGAAGTACCGGATACTTCGTGGGTCCAGGTGATTTTACGGTAGGTGAACTGCACTTCTTCCAGGTGGGTGAAGTGCGAGTTGCCTGGATCCTGGCAGTTGTGCATTTTGTTGTTGATGGCGACGATGATCGCGTCTTCCAGTTTGGTGGTGTAGTAGTGCTCTTGGGTGCCTTGAGCAGAAGTACGGAACCACTGGATAACGATTTCGCTCATGCGCTCGCCGGAGGTCAGAGCAGCTTGCAGCAGAGGCGAAGCCTTGTCGTAGACCTTGGTGATCACAACTGGCTTGTGAACGCGCTGACCGGTTGGCTGACCGGATTGTGGGTCACGCGGGATGATCACGTCGTGGCTGAAAGCCTGAACCATAACCTGGTCTTCGTGGCCTTCCTGGTAGGTGTTGCCTACGGAGTC
Source organism: Pseudomonas sp. MC6 (assembly GCF_054790575.1). Lineage (NCBI taxonomy): Bacteria > Pseudomonadati > Pseudomonadota > Gammaproteobacteria > Pseudomonadales > Pseudomonadaceae > Pseudomonas > Pseudomonas sp. MC6. Next base: position 2,636,902 of record NZ_CP186504.1, on the reverse strand, counting down.
AGCGGTGAAAGCGCCTGCAGTGATCAGGCCTTGTTTTTCGCCGGTAACCGACATGTACGCTGGTGTTGCCATGGGGTGCTCTCCTTGCGGAATAATTTAAGGTGCCCGGGAGGCGAAATCGCCCGGTGGGTGCCTGACTGTTATCAAGGAGCGTGCCAACAATTGTGGCGACCATGCGGGCCGGGGTGTTTGTCTGATTTTTCAGGCGCTTGTGCGAAATAAAGCGCTCGCTCAAGGCAAAAGTGCGCAAGAAGTTGCGCAGTACTGCGCAACTTCTTGCGCACTTGGCTGCAGGCCTTGTGCGACGTGGCTCTCAGCGGTTTTATCAGGCTTTTTTGCAAAACAAGTGCGCAACTTCTTGCGCACAATGGCCACGCGCCATCATTTGGTCGAAGCGGCTGCTTAAAACTTTTAGATCAAAAGATCGCAGCCTTCGGCAGCTCCTACATTTGGAATGTATTTTTCCTGTAGGAGCTGCCGAAGACTGCGATCTTTTCGGCCGTTACCGGGAAAGTGTGGACAGACAATTATCGATCGAACGCTGCTGCGTCGCGGCATACAACCCCAACTCATCAATAGTCGCGCGCCCCAACGCCTGCTCAAAAGCCTGCCGATTGGAATGCTCGCCATAATGCGCCTGCGCCGCATCGCCAAGGTTCGACTGAAAAATCCCCGCCGCACTCACCGGCAGGAAGTCTTCGTACACCAACGGTTCCGCTTTCACATAACCACCGCGCAACAAGTCCTCCAGAGACGACTGCCCAAGCCCTCCAGCAGCCTGCCCTTTTTCCGTGGCGAAATAGCGAAAGTACGCCAGCTCTTGTTCACGCATGCCCTCGACACTGTCAGGAAATTCGCCAAAGTGCTGAGCCATCAGCGCGTTGTAGCGTGCGGCATTGCCCTCGTTGGGGAAGTCGCCGAGTTCATCGCGTGCGGCATTCAGCAAGCGGTCATACAGCGCCCGACCTTTGGGCGTGAGCGCCGCGCCGCGCTGTTCGATTTCGCCGAAACGCGCGCTGTGGCTGCCACGGGTCTGGTTTTGATCGGTGAAGGCAATCGGCTCGTCCAGCGCCTTGAAACTGGTCTGGCGCAAGAGGATCGGGCACTGCCGGCGCGGCGGTCCTTCGATCACGGCTTTCGGGGTGATGCCATGGGCCGGCATCTGTTCCTGGACGCGGTCGATGTCCAGCGTGCGCGGCGTCAGGTGATTGATGTGTGGGCCTTTGAATGCGACCACGTCGGCGATCAAGCGATGTTGCGCGCTCAACGTCTGATATTGCGTAGCGGTAACCGTGGCGCTGTGATGCCAACGAAAGGTTTCCAGTGCCTGCAGTACGAATGCCTCGGCCTCGCTTTCATTCAGTCCACCTGCGTTTTCAGCTTGCGCGATCAAGCGCAACGCCTCCGAGGTAAAGATCGAACGCTTGGCCAGCACTGATTCGGCAAAGGCACGCAGTTGTGCATCCTCAATCAACTCGAGGCGCAACAGCGACGTAAACACCCGAAACGGGCTGACTTGCAGCGCCTCTTCATGCACCGCGCGAAACGCAGTGGAGTGCACCGGCACGCCCGCCGGGGTCAGGTCGTAATAGCCCACAGGCTGCATGCCCATCACCGCAAACAGGCGGGCGAGGGTGGCCAGTTCCGTCGCGGTGCCGACGCGAATGGCGCCATGGCGCTCCATGTCCAGCCGTTGGATTTCACCGGTGCTGTCGAGCTGCCGGGCGATGTCCGGCTGATCGGCAAGCACCTCGCGGTTGGTTTGCTCGACCAATTGCATCAGCGCGCCGTACAGCGGCACTTCTTCGCGGTACATGTCGGACATCGCTTTGGAGAAGCGTTGGCGGATCAGCTCGGGGCTGACGAACGGCTGCACGGTCATGAAAAAAATTCCTGCCACGGTCACGGAATGGATTAGAGAAAAGATCGCAGCCTTCTCGCACGCGGGCAAACGAAGAATCCTACGAACTTCATTCTGCCAACGACTGATCCACCAGTTCGATCCAGTGCATCACCCGCGTGCGTCCGGCACTGGCCAGATGGCTCTGGCAGCCGACGTTGGAGGTGACGATCAGCTCAGGTCGGCCGCTCTCCAGCGCATTGAGGCGGTGGTCGCGCAATTGCCGGGCCAGCACCGGTTGCGTCAGCGAATAGGTGCCCGCCGAGCCGCAGCACAAATGGCCGTCGGGCACGGCGGTAAGATTGAAACCCAGGCGTGTCAGCACGGCTTCCACCGCGCCGCCCAATTTCAACGCGTGCTGCAAAGTGCAGGGGCAATGCACGGCAATCCGCCGTTCAGTGGCGGCGCAGATCTGTTCGAGCGGTTCCTGCGCAAGTATCTGCACCAGATCCAGCGTCCGCTCGCTGATTTCCCGTGCCTTGGCTGCATACAGCGGATCGTCTGCCAGCAAATGCCCGTAATCCTTGATGAATGCGCCGCAACCGCTGGCGGTCTGCACAATCGCTTCGGCGCCGTTTTGCAGGTGCGGCCACCAGGCATCGATGTTCTGCCGCGCGCGGTCGAGGCCTTTGGCCTGTGCGTCGAGGTGATAGTCCAACGCGCCGCAACACCCGGCCTCGGCCACCGGGGTGACGCTGATGCCCAAGCGATCCAGCACCCGCGCCGTGGCGTCATTGGTGTTTGGCGACAACCCCGGTTGCACGCAGCCTTCAAGCAACAACACGCGACGGGCATGCCGAGGGGCAGGGCGCGAGCCGTTAACCGGCAAGTGCTGCGGAAGTTTGCTTTCAAGCAAACGCGGCAACAACGGCCGAAAAGTCGTGCCCACCCGCAGCAAGCCTTTGAACAACCCCTGATTCGGCGCCAATGCGCGCAAGCTCTCACGCAACAGGCGTTGCGCCGCCGGACGCGGCACCGCGTGATCGACCACCGCGCGGCCAATGTCGAGCAGGTTGTGATAGTCGACACCGGACGGGCAGGTGGTTTCACAGTTGCGGCATGACAGGCAGCGGTCCAGGTGCAGTTGCGTCTGCGCCGTCGCGGGCGCGCCTTCGAGCACTTGTTTGATCAGGTAGATGCGCCCGCGCGGGCCATCGAGTTCATCACCGAGCAATTGATAGGTCGGGCAGGTCGCGTTGCAAAAGCCGCAATGCACGCAGGTGCGCAGAATCTTTTCCGCCTCGGCGGCGCGGGGCAGTTGTCGCGATTGTTCGCTGAGGGTGGTTTGCATGGCTAGAACTCCGCGTACATGCGCCCGGGGTTGAACAGCCCTTGCGGGTCGAGTTGCGCTTTGAGTTGTCGGTGATAGCGCAGCAGTGTCCAGGCTAGCGGCTGGAATGGCGAAGAGCTGGCGCCGTGGGTGAAGCAGGTGGCATGGCCGCCGAGTTCCTGAGCGAGAATATGAATGTGCTCAACGTCGGATTTCAGCCAGCGTTGTGCCCCGGCCCAGTCGATCAGTTGCTCGCCGGGCAGATCCAGTGGCCCGAGATTGTTCGGCAACGACAAGCGCCACAGCGGCAGACCTTCGTTGAAAAAGGCTAGACGCTGCTCATTCAGATCTCGCCAGAACCCTGAATCCAGCGGCTCACCACCGAGTCGTTGATGCGCCGCCGTCACCGAACCTTCGCCGCCTTCAAGCCGCAGATACAGACTCTGACCATCGTGACACGCGGCACTGATCGGCAGCGGTTGCTGACCCCATTCGGCAAGCTTGGCCAGTGCCCGCGAGCAGTCCATATCGAGACGAATGCTCAGACACTGGCGTGGTTTCGGCAGGACTTTCAGCGACACTTCGGTGAGCACGCCGAGGCAGCCGTAACTGCCGGCCATCAACCGCGACAGGTCATAACCGGCGACGTTCTTCATCACTTCGCCGCCGAAGCGCAGGTGCTGACCGAGGCCAGTGATCACCCGCGTGCCAAGGACGAAGTCGCGCACCGAGCCCGACCACGGTCGTCGTGGCCCGGACAAACCGGTGGCGATCATGCCGCCGACTGTCGCGCCTTCACCGAACGCCGGCGGTTCGCACGGCAGCATTTGTCCGGCGGCATCCAGCGCTGCAAACAGCTCGGACAAAGGCGTGCCGGCGCGCGCCGTGACCACCAGTTCGGTAGGCTCATAACGGACGATGCCGCAGTGGGCGCGGGTGTCGAGCACTTCCCCGGCGACCTCGCGGCCGAGAAACGCTTTGCTGTTGCCACCCTGAATTTTCAGCGGCGTGGCATTGGCCCGCGCCTCGTTGACCTGATCGAGCAGGGCGCTGGCGGCGTCGACATCGGCCATCAGAAACGCTCCAGTTCGGGGAAGGGCAATTGCCCGGCGTGAATGTGCATCGCGCCGAATTCGGCGCAGCGGTGCAGGGTCGGAATATTCTTGCCGGGGTTGAGCAGGCCTTGTGGGTCGAACGCGGCTTTTACCGCATGGAACAGGCTCAGTTCGTCGCTGTTGAACTGCGCGCACATCTGGTTGATTTTCTCGCGGCCGACGCCGTGTTCGCCGGTGATGCTGCCGCCGACCTGCACGCACAGTTCAAGGATCTTGCCGCCCAAGGCTTCGGCGCGATGCAGTTCGCCGGGTTGGTTGGCGTCGAACAGAATCAGCGGGTGCATGTTGCCATCGCCGGCATGGAACACGTTGGCCACGCGCAAACCGTATTCTTCACCGAGGCGGGCGATGCCTTGCAGGACGCCGGGCAATTCGCGGCGCGGGATGGTGCCGTCCATGCAGTAATAGTCCGGTGACAAACGGCCAATGGCCGGGAAAGCATTTTTGCGCCCGGCCCAGAAGCGCACGCGCTCGGCTTCGTCACGGGCCTGACGCACTTCGGTGGCGCCGGCCGCGGTCATGACGTCGCGCACCCGTTGGCAATCGTCGTGGACATCGGCTTCGACGCCATCGAGTTCGCACAGCAGAATCGCCTCGGCATCGACCGGGTAACCGGCGTGGATAAAGTCTTCAGCGGCGCGAATGGCGAGGTTGTCCATCATCTCCAGCCCGCCGGGAATGATCCCCGCCGCGATGATTTCGGCGACCGCGCGGCCAGCCTTTTCCACGGAGTCGAAACTGGCCAGCAGGACTTTTGCGACTTGCGGTTTGGGCAGCAGCTTGACCGTGACTTCGGTGATGATCCCCAGCAGGCCTTCGGAACCGGTGAACAACGCGAGCAGATCGAAACCCGCTGAGTCGAGCGCGTCCGAACCCAGGGTCAGGCGTTCGCCTTCAATGGTCAGCACTTCGATTTTCAGCAGGTTGTGCACGGTCAATCCGTACTTGAGGCAATGCACGCCGCCAGCGTTTTCGGCGACGTTGCCGCCGATCGAGCAGGCGATTTGCGAGGACGGATCCGGCGCGTAATACAGACCGAAAGGCGCGGCTGCCTGAGAGATCGCCAGATTGCGCACCCCCGGTTGAACCCGCGCGGTGCGGGCGGCGGGGTCGATGTGCAGGATATTGTTGAAGCGCGCCATCACCAGCAGCAGGCCCTGTTCCAGCGGCAAGGCGCCGCCGGACAAGCCGGTGCCGGCGCCACGCGCAACCACCGGGACGTTCTTCTGATGGCAGAGTTTGAGCAGGGTTTGCACTTGCTCAAGTCGTCGGGGCAGGGCGACCAGCATCGGCGTGGTGCGGTAGGCGGAGAGGCCGTCGCATTCATAGGGTTTGAGTTCTTCCTCGCGCCACAGAATATCCAGATCAGGCAGCGCTTGCTGCAATGCCTTGAGGAATTCGGCCTTGTTCACCTTCGGTAACGGGCCGTCGAGGCGTTCGTCATAAAGAATGTTCATCTACACCTCAGACCTCGTCAGCTTGTAGGAGCTGTCGAGTGAAACGAGGCTGCGATCTTTTGATCTTGTTTTTTACAAGCAGAATCAAAAGATCGCAGCCTTCGGCAGCTCCTACACAGGATGTGTTGAGTGTCATTTCTGGCTTCCGAGGAATTCACGATACAGGCGTGCAGTATTCCCCGGCTGTTCAACCATCGGCATGTGCCCGACATGATCCCAGACATCCACGCGCAAATTGGCGATGCCCTTGCTCCACACCGGCACGCTGCTGACATCGATCAGCCGATCCTTGCGCCCCCAGAGCAACAGCGCCGGGCACTTGATGTCGGGCAGTTTCGGCTCCATCGGCGGGCTGGCGCGAAAATCGCGGAAGATCTCTTCCAGTTCATCGCGTTGTTGCTCGTAGCGCTGGGCGATGGCGTCCAGCACCAGGTTCGGCACCCACGGTGGCGACTCCATGGTCATCGCGTAAAACTGGCGAAATTCTTCCCGGGAGTTGATCAGAAACGGGTTATGCCCGCGCGCCAGATGCCGCTCCATGTCGCTGACCTCGGGCGCGGTGACGCCCGCCGGGTCGATCAATGCCATCGAAGCGATGCGGTCCGGATAAGTCGCCGCCAGCCACGCGGCGATGTAGCCGCCCATCGAGTTGCCGATCACATGGACTTTCTCCACGCCGCAGACGTCGAGCAACTGGATCATGCGTTTGGCTTGCAGCGGAATGTCATAACCGCCGCCCGCCTTGAAGCCGGTTTCACCATGGCCGGCGAGGTCCGGGATGATCACCCGATACTGGCGCACAAAGTGCCGGGAAAAGCGCAGCCACAGGTTCTTCTCGCCGCTGTAGCCATGCAGCATCAGAATCGCGCTGGCCGCTTCGTACGGCCCGCCCTGCCAGGTCGAGACGGTCATCTCGGCGATCGGCACTTCGATCTTGTGCAATTTGTACAACTTGGCCTCGATGGCCATGTTCAGGTCGTACAGCCAATGACCGACCGCCGGATAACTCAACCAGCTCCAGGCCACGAAAACCGCGAGGGCGACAAACAGCAAAAGCATCGACGTCTTCCTTTTACGTGTTCAGGACAGAATGTGGTCGGCCGGTTTCAGCGCTCGGGTCAAGCGGTGATAGCTGAAACTGAAGCCGGGAAACATCGCGATCACATGACCGCTCTTGCTTTGATACCAACTGTGGCAGCCGCCGGACTTCCAGACCGTGCGCTCCATCTCCCGATGAATCATCTCAGTGTAGGTACGTTCCGCATCACGGCGCACTTCGATGCTGCGCAGACCTTTGGCCTGCACGGTGCGAATGCAGTCGAGGATGTAGTTCATCTGCGACTCGATGATGAACAGCGCCGAGGTGTGCCCAATGCCGGTGTTGGGCCCGGTGACGATAAACAAGTTGGGAAAGTCCGGCAGGCTGGTGCCCAGATAGGCGCGCGGGTATTGCGCCCAGACCTCTCTGAGTTGTACGGCGTTTTTTCCGCTGACCGGGTAGGAAATCACCCCGTCGGTGGCGGCGTAACCGGTCGACCAGACGATCAGATCAACATCGATGTGCTGACCGTCCTGAGTGTTGATGCCGGTTTCGTCGATGGAAGCGATGCCTTGCTCGCGGGTATGCAAGGTGACGTTGGCGCGACTCAGCGCCGGGTAATAGGTGCTGGAAACCAGCACCCGTTTGCAGCCAATGGTGAAGTCCGGGGTGAGTTTTTCTCGCAATACCGGGTCCGGCACCTGGCGTTTTAGAAAGCGCAGGGCGTGCTGCTGCACCATGTGGATCGCCGCTTTTGAGTATTTGAACGCGATGACCCGGGTTTCGAATTGCCAGTAAATCAGCCAGCGCAACAGCTTGTAGGCCGGTTTCAGACCGAGCAGCCAGCGTTGCAGCGGCCCGAACTGGCGATCAGCGCGGGGCAGCACCCAATGCGGCGTGCGTTGGAACACGTGCAGTTGCTCGACTTGCGGCGCAATCGCCGGAATCACCTGCACGGCACTGGCGCCGCTGCCGACAATCGCCACACGTTTACCGCGATAGTCGTAGCTGTGATCCCAGTTGTTTGTATGAAACGTCTTGCCTTGAAAGCGATCCCGGCCGGGAAAGTGCGGGATGACCGGTTGGCTCAGCGGCCCGGTGGCATTGATCAGGAACTGCGCATAAAAGGTGCCTTTGCTGGCGGTATGCACGGCCCAGCGTTTTTCCGTATCGTCCCATTCGACGCGCTCGACATTGGCTTGCAGCTCCACGCATTTGCGCAAATCGAACTGCTCGATCACATGCTCGGTGTAGTGCTGCAGTTCGGCCTGTCCGGCGAACATCTGCGACCAGCGGTACGGCGCGAACGACAGCGAATACAGCGGCGACGGCACGTCCACCGCCGCGCCGGGATAGGTGTTCTGGCACCAGGTGCCGCCAAAGAAGTCCCGTCGCTCCAGCAGGCGAAAATCGTCGATCCCGGCCTTGAGCAGGTTGACCGCAGCACATTGACCGCCAAAACCGCTGCCAATGATCAACACGTGATAGGTGTGCATGGGCCTCCTTCTTATAGTTGTTTTTCCATTTTGCTCCTTTCATGTATAGCCAAATATTTGCACTGTGTGCGGCCATGATGTCGCTCTATTCAGCCCGCTGGCCGGTGATGGCTATTTAACGTCGCCCTGTTAGACTTCCAGCACATCCGTCCTGCGGTGTGCGTGATCGAGGTCCTTATGGGAAATACCGGAGGAAAGGGACTTTCATTGGCCAGGAGGCTTTATACGTCGCGCATCCTCGGGTTGATTCTGGGGCTCGTGTGCGTGAGCGTGGCGATGTACTCGCTCGATCCGCCGCTGTGGGTCTGGGCACTGATGTTTTTCAACGGCCTGGTCTGGCCGCATCTGGCGTTTCAATGGGCACGCCGCGCCCGGGTTCCTTACCACGCTGAACACCGCAATCTGTTGATCGACGCCTTTTTCGGCGGCTTTTGGCTTGCCGCCATGCATTTCAATCCGCTGCCCACGGCGACGACCATTTCGATGATGGCGATGAACAACGTCGCTATCGGTGGTTCACGTTTTCTATTGGCAGGCTCGGCGGCGCAATTGCTCGGGGTCGGCGTCGGGCTGGTGGTGTTTGCTCCGGCATTCGTTCCTCAGACCACGCCTGCGCAAATGTATGCCTGTTTCCCGTTACTGCTGCTGTACCCGTTGGCGCTGGGCTGGATCTGCTTTCGCCAGGCCTACACCTTGGGTCGGCATAAACGCGAATTGCTTGCCCTGAGCCGCACCGACAGCCTCACCGGGTTGCTCAATCACGGCGCCTGGAAGGATCAACTGGAGATCGCTTTTCAGCGTTGCAAACGGCAGAAGCAGGGCGCAGCGATTGCGTTGATCGACATCGATCACTTCAAGGCAATCAACGACACTTACGGCCATGTTGCGGGCGACATCGTGTTGCGCCAGTTGAGCAAATTACTTAAACAAAACCTGCGGGCGACTGACGTTGCCGGGCGTTACGGCGGTGATGAGTTCTGCGTGATTTTGCCGGATCTGCCGCTGTTCAACGCCGCGCAAGCCATGGAAGCGTTGCGCGAGCGTTTCGCGATTCTGGGTTATGAGCAGAATCCGGCGTTGAAGGTCAGTTTGAGTATCGGCCTGGCGGCGTACGATCCGGCGCATGCCGACGCGACACGCTGGCTCAATGATGCCGATCAGGCGTTGTACGAGGCCAAGGCGAGCGGGCGTAATCGGGTGATCTGCAATTGTGATGACAAGCCCCGGCGGACGTTGCTGGATTCGGTTTGACCGCTACACCGTAGATCCCCTGTGGGAGCGAGCCTGCTCGCGAAAGCGCTGGGTCAGCCAACATTGATATCGCCTGACACGACGCCTTCGCGAGCAGGCTCGCTCCCACAGGGTTTGTGTGTTGTCGGTTAGATCAGTGTCGCATTCGGTGTAGAGCCTCGCGCCGATGTCGGGTACGGTTAAATCCCCCCGACGCGAAACAAGGATCGCTTCATGACGTTCTCATTTTCTCGCTCCCTGTTGGCCGCCAGTCTCGGCCTGTCTCTTGCTTTCTCCGCTGCCTACGCCTTCGCCGAACCGCACAAACAAGTGCTCGCCGATGCCGAACAATACCAGCCAGAAGCCCTGAAACTGCTGGAGCGGCTGGTCAATATCGACTCCGGTTCAGGTTACGAGCCGGGCCTCAAGCAAGTCGGCGATATCGCCATCGATGAGCTGAAAAAACTCGGCGCCACCATCGAACTGGTACCGAACACACCGGAAAAATCCAACCATGTACTCGCGACGCTGAAAGGCACCGGCAAGGCGAAAATCCTGCTGATGGCGCACATGGACACGGTGTTCAAGGAAGGTTCAGCGGCCGAGCGGCCGTTTCACATCAAGGATGGTCGTGCTTACGGGCCGGGGGTGATGGATGACAAGGGCGGCATCGTCGCCGGGATCTATGCGCTGAAAGTCCTGAAAAACCTCGACTTCAAGGACTACGCGCAAATCACTTTTCTGCTCGACGCCAGCGAAGAAACCGGCTCGGACGTCGCCACCGACCTGATCAAGAAAACCGCCAAACAGCACGACGTGACCCTCAATCTGGAGCCGGGGCGCCCGGCCGATGGTCTGGTGGTGTGGCGCAAGGGCAGCGCGACGGCGCTGGTCGAGGTCAAGGGCAAAGCCGCACACGCCGGCGTCGCTCCGGAACTGGGGCGCAATGCCGCAATGGAAGCGGCGCACCAGATTCTGCAACTGGGCAAACTCGGCGATGAAGCGAAGAAAACCACCATCAACTTCACCGTGCTCAAGGCCGGCGACCGCACCAACGTGATTCCCGATCAAGCCACGGCCAAGGCCGACGTGCGCGCGGCGGTGCCGGAGGAGTTCGACCGGATCGAGAAGGATCTGGCGCGGGTGTCCCAGGACAAGCTGATTGCTGATACGGAAGTGAAGACGTCTCTGCAGCGCGGCTTGCCACCGATGCCGCAGACGCCTGAGTCGGATCGCCTGATGGCCATGGCTCAGGGGATTTACGGCGAGATTGGCCGCAAGTTGACGGAGGAGGGCAGTGGCGGTGCGGCGGATGCCAGTCTGTCCGCCGGGGTCGGCACGCCGACACTGGATGGCTTCGGGATTGTTGGTGGCAATATTCATACGCCGGAGGAATACGCCGAAGTGGCGAGCGTGGCGCCGCGGATTTATCTGTTGTCGCGGATGATTATGGAGTTGGCCAAGTCGCGGTGAGTGGGTTCGTGGTGTGACTGATGCGGGTGGGGTGTCAGGTGCATTTGCCCTCACCCTAACCCTCTCCCAGAGGGAGAGGGGACTGACCGTGTTGTGTGTGATTAACACGGCGACCTGAAAGATCCATTTTGAATTCAAAATCGGATTCAGCGCGGTATCACAAGTCGGCGTAGCTCCCGAGCATCCCCCAATCAGTTCCCTCTCCCTCTGGGCGGTCCGACGTTTCGGGAGGGCTAGGGTGAGGGGCTTTTGTGGGAAAAGTGGAAGCTGTGAGTGACCAGTGCGGTACATCTGTTGATGCGCGAGGGCTGTGCGATTCTGAATGTGATTCAGGCGCGGGCGGTGCAGCGGGAGGAGGCTTACAAGACGCTGGTTTAGCGGTGTAGCGGCTGTTGCTATCGCGAGCAGGCTCACTCCTACAGTAGATCTTCAGTGCACACAGTATTTGTGTTCAACACTGATCAATTGTAGGAGTGAGCCTGCTCGCGATGGCGTCAGCCCGGCCAACCCATCACTCCTTGACGCTCATGTATTCCTTGGCCCAGAGAATGTATTCCTCCGGCTGGGTATAGGTGTGCGTCAACTCGGTAGCGCTCAGGTCGGACGCCTGGGTAAAGATCTGCCGCTGTTCGCGCAGGCTGTCATACGTCGCTTTGATCGCGGCAAAGTAAGCGCCATGCCCATCAATGGTCACGCGCACACCGAGTTCGGCCAGACGCTTGTCGTCGCGCAGCGCCGGGTTGCCGTAGGTCACCAGCATCAGCGGTACGGTCAGGTGTTCGGCGATTTGCTCGAGCTGATCGAAATCCTGAATCCCGACCATGCAAATACCGTCAGCCCCGGCCGCCTGATACTGGCGAGTGCGGCTGATGATTTCCTGGTTCGGCAGGATGCCGGCGTTGGTACGGGCGATGATCGCCATTTCCGTATCAACCCGGGCTTCCAGCGCTGCGCGGATCTTGCCGACGCCTTCGGCCACGGTGATCAGGTCGGTGGATTTGCGGCCGAATTGTGCCGGCAGCAAGGTGTCTTCGATGGTCAGGGCGGCGACCCCGGCGCGTTCCAGTTCGACGATGGTGCGCATCACGTTGAGGGCGTTGCCGTAGCCGTGGTCGGCGTCGGCGATCACCGGCAATTGGGCGACGCGGCCGATGCGGGTGGCCTGTTCGGCGAACTCGCTGAGGGTGATCAGGGCAAAGTCCGGGGCACCGAGCACCTGCAACGAGGCCACGGAACCGCCGAGAATCCCCACTTCAAAACCCAGGTCAGCGGCAATGCGCGCGGACATCGGATCGAACACCGACGCCGTGTGATAGCAGGTGTCGGAAGCCAGCAGTTGACGGAAGTTACGGCGCAAATCTTGATGGGAAAGCCTGGTCATACGAGTTCCACCAATACAAAGGAATGGAAAGGCTTGAACAAAGGTGTCAACGCCGAAGAATGAAAAGGCTATCACGCGAATGGGTCAATGATCATGACGAATTTGCAAGGGACAGGTTGTCGCGGACGCTTTTGCTGAAAGGATTTACCTTTTTGCGATGATGACCGTCAGGCCGCCACCGCCTGTTGCTGTTGATTGGGCAGCATCGCCGCGCGCACCGAATTGCCCGGTTGCAGTTGCAGGCGCTTGGCCGTGAGGCGGTCAATCACCAGGCTGCTGCCGACCCGGCGGGCGCGGGCGACGGTGATGCGGCAGTTTTCCAGACGACGATTGTGAATCAGCCACAACGGTGCCTGTTCATCCGGGCTGCCGAGGCTCAAGGTCAGCTCAAGACTTTCGCGCACGGTGCGGATATTGCGCACTGGCGCCTCGATCACCGGGCCGCCGTCGAAAATGTCAATGTAGCCTTTGTGGGTAAACCCTTCGGCCTGGAGGATTTTCAGTGCCGGCTCGGTATTCGGGTGTGCCTGGCCGATCGCCGCCTGCGCCTGTTCGGTGAGCATGCAGGTGTACAACGGCTGGCGCGGCATCAGTTCGGCGATGAACGATTTGTTACCCAGCCCGGACAAGTGATCGGCATGGCTGAAGTCCATTTGAAAGAAATGCCGGCCCAGGCTGTCCCAGAACGGCGAACAACCGTGTTCATCGGCACTGCCGCGCAATTCGGCAATCATCTTCTCGCCGAACAGGTGCGGGAATTCGGCAACGAACAGCAAGCGCCCCAGTGACAACAAGCGGCCATTACTGCCGTGACGCTGATCATGGCCGAGAAACAGCGAGCACAGTTCCGATTGGCCGGTCAGTTCGTTGTTGAGAAACAGCGTCGGGATCTGTCGTTGAATACCCAGGTCCGGCGCCGAACTCACGGTCAACCCGACCCGGTAGTTGTACCAGGGCTCGCGCAGGCCGACCGCCCCGGCCAATGCGCTGACGCCGACCACGCGCATGTCGTCGTCTTCGAGTACAAAGAGATAGTCCGCGTCGGCCCGCTCCACCTGTTCGGCGAACGCCCGTTGTGCCCAACGGACCCGGTGGGACAGGCGATCTTCGTTGGCCGGCAGGGTGGTGAACCCCGGGCCGGCCTGTTGCACCAGCGCCATCAAGGCTGGCAGGTCGCTGACTTTGACCGGGCGGACAATCATGCTGTAACTCCTTCTGCGCGCCTGTTCGGGCACTGTCGTTGACTGCGCAACCGCGCGGGTTTCACAGGGCAATCAGCCGGATCGGGCTGCCATCGGTCACGTTCAGCGCCGCACACATTGCAGGGGTGAGGGGCAGCGGTTGATCGGTCTGGTAATCGAGTTCGGCCATGATTGCGCGGAAGCCGTGCAGCGCATCGTTGCTCAGCAGATAACGGCCACGGGCATCGATCTGTGGCCGTTGCTGCACCGTTGCGGTCTGGCTGCGGGCAATCGAACGGATATTCGACGTGCGCGCATACAGGGTCGGGCCGGCGTCGAACAGGTCGATGTAGCTATTGGTTTCGAAGCCTTCGCGCTCAAGAATGTCGAACGCTTCCTGACCGTCCGGGTGAATACGACCGATACAATCCTGCGCCGCTTGCGGCAGCATCGGCACGTAGATCGGGTATTGCGGCATCAGTTCAGCCAGGAACGAGCGGCTCTGCAGGCCGCAAAGACGTTCGGCCTCGGCGTAGGGCAGATCGAAGAAATGTTTGCCCAGCGCATCCCAGAACGGTGAATTGCCGGTCTCGTCGCTGTAGCCGACGATTTCGGTAATCACCGCTTCGGCAAAGCGCGGCGCATGGGCAGCGATGAACAACAGGCGCGCGCGGGACAGCAATTCGGAAAATGGCGTGCGCACCAGCCCGGCGTCGATATGAAAACCGCGCAGCAGCGTGTGATCGTTGAGGTCATGGCACAGCGACAGCGCTGGCACGCCGTGTTCGATGTTCAGCTCGCGGGACGCACTGGTGAAGTGGCGGTTGCGCAGGCTGTAGAACGGCTCGTCGAAGCCTGCAGTCGCGAGAATTTCCGAGCAGCCAACCAGCCGCTGATCGTCCAGATCCTCCAGCACAAAGAAGTAATTCTCCGGGCCGTGGGCCGTCGCTGCGCTGGCGAACGAGGCACAGGAACCGGCGATTTTCGCGCGCAGGCGCTCGCTGTCGTCCGGCAGGGAGGTCACGCCCACCAGACTGTCGCGGGCCAATTGTTGGAGCTGGGGCAGGTCAGTCTGCTCGACTGGGCGTAGGACCAGCATGGATGTACTCCTGTATCAAAAGGTTCGGCAAAGTCGCTGAACCTGACTATCACTGTCGGTTTCCACGCGATAAATCGGCGGTCGCCTGATTTGTTGTCAGACGCCGCTCTTTTTCTTGTCAGCCGTTGCTCGGGTCGGGCAGCGCGGTGCTGGCGCCGAGCTTGTTAAGGAAGAACAGGTACACCAGACCCAGAGCAATCCAGATCAGCCCGAGTTTCTGCGCATCGACGCCCATGTTGTACATGATGGCCGCGACGATAATGAAGCCGATCACCGGGCAGATCAGGTGACGCACGACCTGACCGGACTTTTGCCGACGCCAGTAGTAGTTGATCACTGTCAGGTGCAGCAGCATGAAGCCGCTGAGCGCGCCGAAGTTGACCAGCGAGGTCAGGGTGTCGACCGAGTTGATGAACAGGTAGCAGATCACCAGCGACAGCACCGCCACCAGATAAATGCTCAGGTACGGTGTGTTGTGTTTTGGGTGCACCTTGGCCAGCACTTTCGGCAGCTTGCCGTCGCGCGCCATGCCGAACAGCAGGCGCGAAACAGCGGCTTGCGAGGTGATGGCCACGGCCACGCCCCAGGCCAGCGCCGTCGCAACAGCGGTCAGGGTCGCCAGCCAGCTGCCGGCGGCGATTTCGGCGATTTCATAGAACGCAGTGTCAGCGGATTTGAAGCCCATGCCGGCTGCCAGATCGGTGGCGATCCAGGTTTGTGCGACGAAAATCACGCCCATGACCACCAGGGTTATCAACGCGGCTTTGCCGACGCTCTTGCCCGGATCGCCTTTGATTTCTTCGGCCAGCGTCGAAATCGCATCGAAGCCGAGGAACGACAGCACCGCAATCGACACCGCTTGCATCAGTAGGGCGAAGTTGAAGGTTTCCGCGTGATACAGCGGCGCCAGGGTCAGCTCGCCGTTACCGCCACCGTTGTGCAAGGCATTCCAGGCGTAGAACAGGAAGATGCCGAGTACTACCAGTTGCGCCAGAAGGAAGATGATGTTCATCCGCGCGGTGAAAGTGATGCCGCGCAGGTTGACGAAGGTCGCGCTGACCAGAAACGCCAGAATGAAGCCGACTTTCGGAATGTCCGGGTACAAATGGTTGAGCGCCATCGCCGCGTAAACGTAGAGCAGCGGCGGAATCAGCAGGTAATCGAGCAGCATCAGCCAACCGGCGATGAAGCCGACGTGTTGATTGAGGCCGCGTTGCGCGTAGGAATACACCGAGCCGGCAATCGGAAAAGCCTTGGCCATGCTGCCGTAGCTCAGCGCGGTGAACAGCATCGCCACCATGCCGATGATGTACGCCAGCGGCACCATCCCCGGGGCCTCGGCGTTGACGTAGCCATACACACCGAACGGGGCGATGGGGATCATGAAGATCATCCCGTACACCACCAGGTCGGTCAGCGTCAGGCTACGTTTCAACTCTTGCTTGTAGCCGAATTCTTCAATTTCCATGAAGCGCAACTCCTTGTCAGCCAGTCGGTCGTTTTAGTTGTTATCGGTCCATCGTTTACAGCATCAGCCGTCTTTTATTCATTACAGCAATGGCGCGAGGTATCCGGCCCAGCGCGATACGGCTTCGGGGCTGCGCAGCAAGTCGTTGCGCACCTCGATCAGCACCGAGTCGAGGCCACGGGCATCGCCGTGTACCGGCACGGTCATGTCGCCCAGCGGATCAATCTTGTAGGGCTGGTTGCCGGCCACTTTCAGCGGATGTTCGCCGAGGCCATCGAGCAAACGTTGCGCGTAAGCCTTGGCCTGACCGAACAGCACGCCGACCTCCAGCGGACGCGGCTGGCCGTAATACACCGGGGTGAAACTGTGAATCCCCACCACACGAACTGCTTGGCCTTTAGCAACACGTTCGTCGATCAACGTTTGCAAGCGCGCGTGAAACGGTTTGAACAGGATCTGACGTCGGTATTCGCGGGTGGCTTCGTCCAGCTCGCGGTTGCCCGGCACCTGATAAATCTCGCTCTGCGCCGGAATGCTGTCCGGGGCGTGGCGTGGCCGGTTCAGATCTATCAGCAGGCGCGAATAGTTGGCGCTCAACAGGGTTGCGCCGAGCATCTTCGATAGTTGCTCGGCCAGTTGCAGCGCGCCAATGTCCCAAGCGATGTGTTCAGCAGCGGCGGCGGCGTCCAGGCCCAGATTGTTCAGGGTTTCGGGGATGTAGCGGCTGGCGTGTTCGCACACCAGAATCAACGGGTGCGTCGAGTCTTCGCGGCTCAGGTTATAGGCCGGTCGGGTGTACAACCCCAGCTCGGCGGATTCAGTACAGGCGTGCATAGTGCTCACACAAGTCAGCGGGCGAGAGCTGTTCCGTCAGCGCCAGTTCCTCGGTTTTCAGGGCGTAATAGGTGTCGAGCAGCGGCTTGGGCAGCCATTCGGTGAAGGCGCCACTGTTGCGCAGGCAATCCAGCGCCTGGGCCAGCGAGGCGGGCAGGGCGACGATGCCCCGGGCCTGGCGTTGCTCGTCGTTGAGTGAATCGGGAATTTCGTTGGTGATCGCGTTCAGCGCCAGGCGCTGTTCGATGCCCAGCCGTCCGGCGATCAACAGGGCGGCCATCGCCAGATGCGGCGAGGCGGTGGCGTCCATGGCGCGGAATTCGAGGTTGAACTGGTTGGCCACGGACTTGCCGCCGAGGGTCACGGTCGGGCAGATGCGCAGCGCCGCCTCGCGGTTCTGTTGGCCCAGACACGCGTAGGAAGCGCTCCAGTGATGCGGCTGCAAGCGCTCGTACGACACCGGCGTCGGCGCGGTGAAGGCACAGAGTGCCGGCAAGTAATGCAGGATTCCCGCCGCCCAATGCTGACCGAGGCTCGACAGACCATTGCTGGTGCCTGCGTCGTAGAGCATCGGCACACCGGCCAGATCGAGCAGGCTGACGTGCAGGTGTACGCCGTTGCACACCGCGTCGGCGGCGGTTTTCGGCGCAAAGCTCAAGTCCAGGCCCATTTGCCGGGCGATCTCGCGGCTGATCTCGCGCACATTGACGGCGCGATCCGCCGCCGCCACGCCGAGCGTCGGGCGGCAGGTGATTTCGTATTGGTGCTTGCCGTATTCGGGCAGAAACATTTCCGGCTCGACACCGCCGGCGCGCAGGGCGCTGAGCAGCCAGCCGCCGAACTCGGCGCCCTGACGCTGAGCTTCGAGGGAAAATGCCAGATGCTCGGCGAAACCGGCGTGCAGGTTGAATTCGTGTTCGAACGCGGCGTTGACCTGCAAGCCCAACCCATCGCGATATCGCTCGATTTCCTCGCGCAACAGCGTGCGCGGGCAGGCGCCCCAAGGGCGGCCATCGGTTTCGCGGATATCGCCGTGGATGAAATCCAGCGCCGGCGCGTTGACGTCCGGGCCGTTGCTGACGGTGACGCGGCTGCTCAGATCGGGAATCAGCCGCAAATCGCCATAGGCGCCCCACGGATTGGTTGAAGCAATGATGTCCTGCGGCGTCAACGCGCTGTTGGCCGGCACCCAGCCGCAACCGGCGGCCTGATAATGCTCCAGCTCATCGGTGGGAAACGAGCGGCCACGGGTGATGCCGATCAGGTCGGTGGTGACCAGAGTGGTCATCGGCAGCGGCGTCAGGCAGGCGCTCATGGCCGCATCTCCTGCAGGCGGGCGAGCACGGTGTCGGTGTCGGTGATCCAGCAGTAACCCTTGATCGCATTCAGGCAGGCGTGATGGCGTTCGGCGCTATAGGTGGCGCAGGCATCTTCGACCAGCGTGACCAGATAGCCGCGATCAGCAGCGTCGCGCACGGCCATATCCACACATTGGTCGGTGACGATGCCGGCGATAATCAGATGACGGGTTTCCAGGTTGCGCAGCACGTAGTCGATGTTGGTCGAGTTGAACACCCCGGACGAGGTCTTCGGCAGGACGATTTCGTTTTCCACCGGGGTCAGGTCTTCAATGATCCTGGCCTGCACGCTGCCTTTGGGCAGGTGCATGTCCGAAAGTTTGTGATCAAGCGAGCGGTCGCGGCCATCCGCGGTGAGGCTTTCGATAATGGTGTGCAGCACGTTCTGCCGCGCTTCGCGAAAAGCGCTGAGCAGGCGACGTTGGTTGGGCACCACCTGCATGTGCGCGCGGGTCAGGAAATACTCGGCGTCAGGCCCGTTGAGGTGCGCGTCGAACTGCGGTTCGAGCCAGGCACGCTGCATGTCCACCAGCAACAGTGCGGTGTGATCGCTGACAAACGGCAAGTCTCGCGGCGAGCGGTGGGGAAGGCTGAACATCCTTATTTATCCTCCAGCAGGTGGGTGTTGAAGTCATTGCGCAGGGCATCGATGCCTTCCAGGCGATCGGCGAGGTTTTCGGTGCGCAGGGTCAGGCAGGCGATCAGCGCTTCGACCTGAGCCAGCGCCGGCACCATGGTGTCGAACGGCGAGGCCGATTCGACCGGTGCGCTGATGATCAGGTCGGCCAGTTCGCGCAGCGGCGAGGCATAGATGTCGGTGAACAGCACCACGCGCGCGTTGTTGTTCTTCGCAGCACTGGCGACGCGCAGGGCCTGCGTCTGGTAGCGGCGATAATCGAACACCAGCACTACGTCCTGGCGCTGCAGATCAAACAAACGATCGGGCAGTTGCGCGTTGTCTTCCAGGGCAAAGCAACCGGGGCGCAGCAGGCGCAGGTGATTGAGCAGGTAGGTGGCCATCAGGCTGCTGAAGCGACCGCCGAAGCAGTACACCTGATGCCGGGCATCGAGCAGCCAGTCGGTGAGAATGCGCACGTCTTCGGGTTGGGTCAGCGATTGGGTGTCGACCAGCAGGCGATGGCTGTCGCCCAGGTAGTGGCTCCAGGCGTCATCCTTGTGCTGATGGGCGCGCGGTTGCAACAGCGTGCGCGGCGAGCGCAGGCGGTGATCCATGTCGCTGAGCAGTGCATCCTGGAATTCGGCATAACCACCGAAACCGAGTTTTTTCACCAGCCGCACAATAGTCGGATCGCTGACCCCGGCATGTTCGGCCAGACGCGCCATCGGCCCCAGACCGTTGCGTGGGTACTGATCAAGCAAGGCGCGAACGACTTTGCGCTCCGACGGCGTAAGATCCAGGCCGGGATCGGTGATCAGGTCTCTGAGAGGGGGCATCCGGGCTCCTGCTGGATGAGGTGTTGAATTCGCTTCAAAATCCATTAAAACAGTATTTATGTAACTAGCGTTACATGTCTAGTGAATTTTTTTGCATGTTGAAAGGCCTGCAAAATGGGCCGAGATGCCCGTTTAACAAGGGCTACACCGAATTCGACTGATTTTGTAGTCCATCGCCCATAACCGTGTCAGACATTGCCGTATTTCTGCCTTTGTCCGCTGTTGCCGGGGTGAACAAACAGTCCCGCAGCCCTCCGTTTACGGCACAATTGCCGACAGAACGGCTTTGTGTCGTTGATTTACATGAAGGCCTTCCGGAGCGATCCCTGTGCAAACCACCCGTTTGACATTGATTTGCCATGCGCGAACCGTCGCACAGAAACTGGCGTGTTTTCCTACGAATGAGCCTGTTGAAAATGGCGAGTTGGCGTCGGCTGCATTGGCCCAGCGTTTCGACGCTGCGCGACGCTTGATTTGCGCGCCGGAATTGCGCACGCGGCAGACGGCGGCGTGGCTTGGCGCGGATGCGCAAGTGGATGAGACGCTGCGCGATTGTGACTGGGGACGTTGGCACGGGATGTCGATCAAGGATCTGCAACGCTCGGAAGACGCCGCGCTGCAGGCTTGGCTGGAAGATCCCCACGCCACGCCCCATGGTGGTGAGTCGGTGGCGCAGTTGTGTGAGCGCGTGGCGCAGTGGCTGGCCAGCCTGCAAGCCACGCCGGGGCATGTGGTAGCGGTGACGCATCCGTTTGTCATCCGCGCGGCGCTCATCCACGTGATGCGCGGTTCGGCGTTTCATGACATTGATGTCGAACCGCTGTCGATGGTCGAACTACGCTTCACCGGGCGCTGGCGCCTGCTTCTGCCAAGTCTGGAGGTTAAAGGAGCACCTTGATGAAACAACTGCTGGTAATCGGCATCGGGGCCGGTAACCCCGACTACATCACGATGCAGGCCGTGAAGGCGCTGAACCGGGTCGACGTGTTTTTTCTGATGGATAAAGGCCAGAGCAAGGACAAGCTGATCGACCTGCGTCGTGGGATCTGTGAGCGCTACATTGACGACCCCGACTACCGCTTCGTCGAAGCCCACAGCCCGGAACGCGAACGGGGCGATGTCGACTACACGGCCAGTGTCGATGATCTGAACCGCGCCAAGCAGCAGACCTTCGAACGCCTGATCAATGACGAATTGTCTGATGGTCAGTGCGGCGGTTTCCTGGTGTGGGGCGACCCGGCGTTGTACGACAGCACTGTGCGTATCCTCCAGGCAATACTGGCCTCGGGCACGTGTGCCTTCGAGTTTGACGTGATTCCCGGGATCACCAGCGTTCAGGCGTTGGCGGCGCAGCATAAGGTGCCGCTGAACACGATCGGTCGTTCCATCGAAATCACTACCGGGCGGCGTTTGGCGGCCGGGCAGGTGAGTGATACGGACAGTCTGGTGGTGATGCTCGATGCTGAAGACTCTTATCACCATGTCGCCGATCAGCAGACCGAGATTTACTGGGGGGCCTACCTGGGCACGCCGGATGAGATTCTGATCAGTGGCAGGCTTGCCGATGTCGCGGATGAGATCGAGCGGGTGCGCAAGGCTGCGCGGGCGGAGCATGGGTGGATCATGGATACGTATTTGTTACGCAAGCCATAGATTTTCGCTGGCTGGGATGGCTTCTTCGCGAGCAGGTTCGCTCCCACATTTTGAAATGCATTTCCCTGTGGGAGCGAGCCTGCTCGCGAAGGCGCCGGAACATTCAACGCACATTTCGAGCAGGCAAAAAACACCCGGTGCAACGCAAGTCGCACCGGGTTTTTGTTGCCAGCCAACGACGGATGTCGTGGATCCGCCGATCACTGTTGAACTCTGGTTATGCGCGTTCCAGCGCCAGCGCCACACCTTGGCCACCGCCGATGCACAGGGTCGCCAGACCCTTTTTCGCATCACGCTTGATCATTTCATGCAGCAGGGTCACCAGCACGCGGCAACCCGAGGCACCGATCGGGTGCCCCAAGGCGATGGCGCCGCCGTTGACGTTGACCTTGTCCAGATCCCACTGGAGATCCTTGGCCACTGCCAGCGATTGTGCGGCGAAGGCTTCGTTGGCCTCGATCAGGTCGAGCTGATCGATATTCCAGCCAGCCTTGTCCAGGCAGCGGCGGGTCGCCGATACCGGGCCGATGCCCATAATTGCTGGATCAACGCCTGCGTTGGCATAGGCGGCGATTTTTGCCAGCACAGGCAGGCCGAGGGATTTGGCTTTTTCGGCACTCATCAGAATCACCGCAGCGGCGCCGTCGTTCAGCGACGAGGCGTTGCCAGCGGTGACGCTGCCGTCCTTTTTGAACGCCGGGCGCAGTTTCGCCAGGGATTCTGCGGTGGTGTCGCCACGCGGCTGTTCGTCGACCTTGAAGGCAACAGGATCGCCTTTGCGCTGCGGGATCAGGATCGGGGTGATCTCATCGACAAAGCGACCGGCCTCAATCGCGGCAGCGGCTTTCTGCTGCGAGGCTGCGGCGAACGCGTCCTGCTGTTCGCGGCTGATGTCGTACTTGTCGACGAGGTTCTCGGCGGTGATGCCCATGTGGTAATCGTTGAACGCATCCCACAGACCGTCACTGATCATGGTGTCGACGATTTGCGCGTGGCCCATGCGCAGACCGGTGCGTGCGCCCGGCATCACGTAGTTGGACAGGCTCATGTTTTCCTGGCCGCCGGCGATGATCACCTCAGCGTCGCCGCAACGGATCGCCTGTGCGCCGAGGTGCAGGGCTTTCAGGCCCGAGCCGCACACTTTGTTCAGGGTCAGCGCTGGTACGGCGTGGGGCAAGCCAGCCTTGATCGCCGACTGACGCGCCGGGTTCTGGCCAGCGCCGGCGGTAAGAACTTGGCCCATGATCACTTCATCGACTTGAGCACCGTCCAGGCCGGTTTGTTCGAGCAACTGGCGGATCACCGCCGCGCCCAGATCAACGGCGGAAACGCTGGCCAGGGAACCCTGGAAACTGCCGATCGCGGTACGCGTGGCGGCAACAATTACGACGTCTTGCATTTTCGAATTCCTCACTGGGCAGCGAACTGCATTTCCGGTACGTGATCCGGGACGATCAGTTTACCAGCGGTTTTGGCGACGATTTCCTCGACGCTGACGCCAGGTGCGCGTTCCTTGAGGACAAAAGCGCCATTTTCGATTTCCAGGTACGCGAGGTCGGTCAGCACACGTTTGATGCAACCGGCGCCGGTCAGCGGCAGGCTGCATTTGGCGAGCAGCTTGGACTCTCCGTCCTTGGATGCGTGGGTCATGATTACGATGATGTTGTCGGCGCCAGCCACCAGATCCATCGCGCCGCCCATGCCCTTGACCAGTTTGCCGGGGATCATCCACGAAGCGATGTTGCCTTCGACGTCGACTTCGAACGCGCCGAGCACGGTCAGGTCGACGTGGCCGCCGCGAATCATTGCAAAGGACTCGGCGGAGTTGAAAATCGACGCGCCGATGCGCGCGGTCACGGTCTGTTTGCCAGCGTTGATCATGTCGGCGTCGATGGTGTCTTCCGTCGGGAACGGACCCATGCCGAGCAGGCCGTTTTCCGATTGCAGCATGACTTCCATGCCGTCGGGAATGTAGTTGGCGACCAGGGTCGGAATGCCGATGCCGAGGTTTACGTAGAAGCCGTCCTGCATTTCGCGGGCGACACGCTGAGCCATTTGTTCGCGGGAAAGTGCCATGTTTTTATTCTCCGTCAGCCTGAATTATTTGCGGATGGTGCGCTGTTCGATGCGTTTTTCGAACGTGCCGCAAATGACCCGATCGACGTAGATGCCCGGGGTGTGGATCTGCGATGGATCGAGTTCGCCGGGTTCGACGATTTCTTCGACTTCAACCACGGTGATCTTGCCGGCGGTGGCGGCCAGCGGATTGAAGTTCTGCGCGGTGTGACGGTAGATGACGTTGCCGAAGTGGTCGGCTTTCCAGCCTTTGACGATAGCGAAGTCGCCGGTGATGGATTCTTCCATCAGGTACTTGCGCCCTTTGAACTCACGCACTTCCTTGCCTTCGGCGACCGGGGTGCCGACGCCGGTGGCGGTGAAGAAGGCCGGAATGCCGGCGCCGCCCGCGCGCATTTTCTCGGCGAGAGTGCCTTGCGGGGTCAGGATGACTTCGATGTCGCCTTTGAGCAGTTGCTCTTCGAACAGCTTGTTTTCGCCGACGTAGGAGGCGATGACTTTGCTGATTTGACGATCGGTGAGCAGCACGCCGAGGCCAAAGCCGTCGACGCCGCAGTTGTTGGAGACGACGGTGAGGTCGCGGGTGCCTTTGCGCTTGATCTCGGCGATCAGGTTTTCCGGAATGCCGCACAGACCGAACCCGCCGGCGATGACGGTCATGCCGTCCTCAAGCCCGGCGAGGGCTTCCTCGTAGGAACTCACGCGCTTGTCGAAACCTGCCATATGCACCTCTTTTATTATTTGCGGGCGGCTGGCTAGCCGAATAGTTGGAGTGTCTCGCTGAAGGATATATTTGTTAAGTTGATTTTTAAGGTTGATTGATTGATAAAGCTCAATAGTCGCGTTATGGCGGCTGCTTTGATCGATCCCACGCTCCGCGTGGGAATGCCTCTAGGGACGCTCCCCGTCCAGTGACGCGGAGCGTCCCGGGCTGCATTCCCACGCAGGAGCGTGGGAACGATCATCATGGCTTGCCGCTTAACGCTTGTAGCTTACAACTGGAGCGAAGCGACCATGACCATCAAACAGATCCGCGCCTTCCTCGCCGTGGCACAGAGCCTGAGTTTTGCCGTGGCCTGCGAGCGTCTGCACCTGTCGCAATCAGCCTTGAGCCTGACCATCAAAGCGCTGGAAGAGGGCTTGGGCGGTCGCCTGTTCAGCCGCAACACCCGCAATGTGGCGCTGACCGCAGAAGGTGAGTCGCTGCTACCGCTGGCGCGGCGGCTGATCGCCGACTGGGACAACGCCGAAGATGAAATGCGCCAGCGTTTCAGCCTGCAACGCGGGCGGGTGACGCTAGCGGCGATGCCGTCGTTTGCCGGCAATCTGCTTCCGCCGATCCTCAAGACCTTTCGCGCGCGTTATCCGAACGTCAACGTCACGGTCAATGACGTGATCAACGAGCAGGTGCTGGAGATGGTTCGTGATCGTCAGGTGGAACTGGGGGTGGCGTTCGAGCCGATGCAAAACACTGCGATGACGTTCACGCCGTTGTATATGGATCGCTTTGTTGCGGTGGTATCGAAGGATTCGCCGTTGGCCCAGCGTGCTGAGATCGATTGGCAGACGTTGCTTCAGGAGCCGTTTATCACCTTGCAGCGGCCATCGACGGTGCGGGTGATGCTCGAAGAGCACTTGCAGGCTCGCGGCATGAAGTTGCCGGTGGAATTTGAAAGCCATCAATTAGCGACCGTCGGGCGCATGGTCGCCAGCGGGCTGGGTGTCAGTGCCGTCCCAGCGTTGTGCGCCGGGCAGATGCAGGAGCTTGGCGCCCATTGCCTGACGCTGGACGACTCGGTGGAACGGGCGATTGGTGTGTTGACCGAGCCGGGCAATGAACTGTCGGCGGCGGCGCAGGCGTTGTTCGATATTCTCAAGGCTGAATGATGCCGCGCGCGTAAAACTTGGGTGTTAGCGCGCGGTATTTGTAGGTGGATTCTTTTGCACTGGGTGCAATGGAATTGCAGGATGGTAGCGGGAACTGGGTTCCCGCTGGTGGGGTTAGTTGGTTTTTATTAGTTTTTCGGCGATCCATTGGGCGATTTGCGGGACGACGGCGTTTCCGGCAGCGAAAGCCTCTGCAAGGTTGGACGCATCCAGTCCGAGACAAAGCCCATCATGTTCAGACGTTCGCTGCCGCTCAGCCATCTGATGCCATCCGTTCGGGTGAGCGACGAAAGTGGTACAGCCCATAGCGATTTGGGAGCCGGCTTTGTTTGCCAATAGAGTATTGGCAGCCCATGCATCCGCGGGGCGTGGCCATTGCTGCGACTGAGACGCTGGAGGTATTGCTTCCACTGGCGCGGCGTCAGCCAGCAGCTCGATGGGGGGCATTCGTTGATGACCTGCGACCAGGAATATTCGACGACGTTGTTGGGGGACTCCGAAATATTGAGCATTAAGCACTCGCCAGCATCCCACATACCCGCTGTCCGCAAGGGCCCGGATGACTGTTTCAAAGTCTTGGCTATCGTTGATAGCGAGCAGGTTAACGACATTCTCAAGCACCACCCAGCGAGGTTGTGTCTCTTGGAGGATGCGTATGACTTCCCAAAATAAACCGCTGCGTTCGCCGCGTAGGCCTCGGTTGGTTTGGTTGCCGGGGCGGCTGCCGGCGATGCTGATGTCTTGGCAGGGAAAGCCTGCGGTGATGACGTCGACGGTTTGGAGGTTGTGGGCGCCGCAGTGGCGGACGTCTTCGTGTTGGGTGGCGTGTGGAAATCGGTCGGTAAGGACAGCCCGGTTGGTGGGGTTGAGTTCCACTTGCCAGGCGGTGCGGTAGCCTGCGTTTTCGAATCCTTCATCAAATCCTCCTATGCCTGCGAACAGGCTTCCAATGGTGGGCTGGGGCATGTCTGCGCTCGTGTGGGCAGATGCTCAGGGCATTCGGATAGGAGGCTCGGGGCCTTCAGGTGGTTGAGTGTCCGGCAGCGCGGGCACTTGATTTGTAGGTCGGTGAAGCCTCGCGCTGTGGCGAGTTTGCGGTGGCATTGGCCACAGCGGATGTCTTGCATGTTTATGTCCCTTTGGCTGTGGGCCAGCCGTTATAGGGTGTGTCGGGGCCCCTGATTGGTGCATAAGAAACAGTTCAGCGGTTGTTCGCCCGCGCGTAAGTGTCACCATTGAATGGTTACCCGTCCGTCAGCGCCATCCGGTGCTGCGCTGGAGGTGCGGCCGCCACCTCCGTGTCCTGGCGTAATGGGTTTGCGGGTATCGTCCGAAGAGGCTCCTGACTCGCCGCCCCCGCCGGCACCGCCTAGAAAACCGGTGTTTGAAGCGTTGCCGACAGGGTGACCCGCGACGCCGATGCAATCGTTTTCATTTCCCCCGTAGCCGGTGCCCCCATGTGGCGCTTGACCATCGAGCAATCCGCCTCTTCCAGCGGTCGCGTAGACAAACGTTCCGAAAAGCGTCGTGCCGCCGTCTCCTCCTTTGGTGTCGATATCGGACGCCCCCTTACCGCCCGCGCCTACAGTGATGGTTACCGAGGTAATGCCGCGTAAGTCGACGAGTTTTCTAGCGACGCCAGCGCCCGACCCGCCTGAGGGCCCGGGTAATGTTTTGGACCGAGCGCCTCCGCCGCCACCGCCAATGACGACGACCCATGCTTGAGTGACGCCCGAAGGCACGTCCCAGACGTGGGTGCCGGGGGTAAAAAAAACGGCGCGCCCACGGAACGGGTAAAGGCTGGCGAGCGTTTTGGGCGTCACGGTTGTATTGGTCTCTGTTCCGGCTTTGACGGCGTTTTGTGAGGCGATGCGCGCAATGCCGGCGGCTCGCTCGGTGGCCTGGATCACTTTGTCGGTCATGGTTTTCAGTGATTCGATTTTTCCTTTGAGCCACAGCGTGCGGTTGGTCAGTTGTTTTATTGGGAGGTTGGTGACGCCTTCCGGGCCGCCGACGACGGGGTCGGAGGTTTCGATCTGGTAGACGCCGGGCGTCCATTGGTTGGCTTCGGGTAGGTCGGCCATTAGCTGCTTCCGTGGTTGTATTGGCCGTCGTAGCGGGCGACTGCGTTGTAGCGGATGGCGACGGTCTGATAGTCGAGCGAGACCAGGCGACAACGTGCCGGTGCGACGGATAGGAGGACGCGGCGCAGGAGCACCGCTTGGTCGTTGGTGAGTGGGCGTTTGAGGATGACGCGGTATAGCGGCCAGATCGGCTTTTTGCTCTGTTCAATATCGGGCTGTATTGCAGGCCCCTCTTGAAGACTGACCTCACCAAAACCCAGTAGGCGGATAACTTCTCGAATCGCCCAAGGAGTGCCCTTGAATCGGTGCAGTTCGATGGCGTTTTTGATGAGGTTGCGTTTGGCTTGTTCGGACTCGGCGAGTTGCCAGGCGGCTTCGTCGAGCAATGAGAATTGGTCGGCTAGGTGCGGCAGTAATTTGGGCTGCACCAAGTCGATCAGGTAGACCAGCATGGTGTTGATGTCGAGCTTGGCCAATGACTGGTCGAGCAGTTCGCACAGCAGTGTGAAACGTTCATCGCCGGCCAATGCGGGGGGCGGCATTGGGTCAGCCATGGGCCACCCCGGCATCGGTCAATTCGATTGAGGTGCAGTGGGCCCATTCGTTGCCGCTTAACTCGCGAATTTTCTGCGGCACGGTCAGGTCTGCACGGTAAACGCCGGGGACTTGTAGCGCGGCGGTCAGTTGTTCTGGGACCAGATCGTGACCGAGTGTGGCGCTGCATTCTTGCGCGTAAGCGTTGGCAGCCGCTTGGGCCGCAGCCATTGTCGCGCTGCGGTCGACGGCTGCGTAGAACGTCAGGTTTGCTTTGATTTGGAAGCTGACTTCGACAGGGGCCAGTGCATTGACGGTGTCGCACAGAGGACGCAGCTTTTCGCCGCTGACCTGGCGTGTGATGTCTTGAAGCAGTGAGTCTGTTGGCAGGCCGTCGAGGGTCAGGGGATACAGCGCGACATGACCGTCTGGTTGACCTTCGTCTGGGCCGTGAACGGCGACGTCGATGATGGATTGATGTACGGCCAGTGTGTGGTAGCGGTACGCCGCGCGGCTGCCAGCATTGCTGAAGGCTTCCGGAGCCAAGATGATTCGTTCGCGGTAGCGCTCGTCATTTTCGTGTGCGGCACCGTCAGCGGTTGTTGTGATGTTGCTGACCGTCAACGCGGCGACTGGCGAGTTGCCCAGCACGTTGATCTGGCCGATGGTCCAGCCATTGCCTTGCTCGCCGACGGTCAGGCACGTTGCCGTGACGGTCACGTGTGTTTGGTCAGCGGGGATGGTCACGTCGCGATCAGTGATGAAGGTCAGTTTGGCATCTTGGGTACTGACCCGTGTGCCGATCGGGATCAACACCGGCTGGGCTGGTTTTGCCGGCAGGTTGAAGCGCAATGTGCACCGGGCGGCTTTTGCCTGCAGGCGCGGAGTGGCGACCAACTCGCCGAGGTAGTCGAGGATGGGGCCGCGGGCGAAGCGCACCAGGAGTTGTTCGCCGGCGTGCTGGATGCTTATCTGCAACCGGGAGACGGCGTAGGCGATCTGGTCGATGTACAGGCGTTCGATCTGGGCTGGGTACAGGGTTTTGCCGGACTTGTGTTCGTAGCGGGCGATGAGTTCGGCTTCTAGTGCGGCGGGGTCGATTTTGATGAATTCGGGTTTAGGGAGTTCGCGCATAGGGGACCTCGGTGCGCTGGGGGCGCTGGCCGGTGACGCGCCATTGCACGCGGACGATGATGTGTTGGGTGTTGATCTGGATGTGGACTTGATCCACGGCCACGCGTGGTTCCCAGCGGCGGATAGCTTCGATGGCTTCGCGCACCAAGTGTGGGGTGACGCGGTGGGTGGGCCAGTCGAGGTACAGGTGCAGGTTGCTGCCGAATTCCGGGCGGTGTGGGTCGCTGGCTTTTGGGGTGGTGAGGATGATGCGCAGGGATTGGTCTATGTCGCGCAGGCCCTCGACGACTTCGCCGGTGGTACCGAGTGCGGGTTGCCAGTGGGCGGCGGTGATGCTGGTGTGGGGGATGGGCGTTGTCATGGCGCCCATGGTGAGGATCTCTTATGACTACCGCTTTTAATTAGGTTTAAGGATGCTGTGCGGGCTGCGGATAAGGCAAAATCACTGAAATATCGAAAGGAGTCGCTTCAGTGTTTGGAATCTCAAAGAAAACATTGCATCAGCTAGTTAGGGAGTTCTGGATTCCTTTTATTGCTGCCAGTGGATGGACGATCTATTCGGTCTGGGGAGAGGACGTCACGGTTAAAAGCGTTTTAGCCAATTTTGGCCCGTCATTTTTTTTGGCAAGCTGGATGACTGGTCAGTTTTTCCGCGTTCGCAAGCAGGCGAGCGTTGAGTCAACCCTGACTAATGTCGAAAACCGTCTTGAGAATCTGGTAGCGGAGCTCGAAGCCAAATCCTCGCACATGATTAACCATGTGACAGGCGGCGACAGTTTTTGCTTTTTGTTACCTTTCCGTACAATGGCAAACAATGCTTCCTGGCTAGCGATGAATTCTGGCGAGTACTCTCTCTATCAAGTGAACGTAAGAATTATCGACTTGGAAGCCATGGTTGTTACTCCCCAGTTTCAGCCTGGCGAAGACTCTGGGTATTCGCAACGTATCGAGATCGGTGATATGCCTCGTGACTTCAAGACGATGATCGAGGGAGCGGATCTTGGTGAGACAGGCGATCGTAGCTTCAATATTTCTATTGACGCTCGGAATGGACGAATTTACCAAGAGGTTCGTTTTAAACGGGTAAAAGGGATGCTTTCCGTTGCCTATAGGGTGATGAGGAATGACACCATTTTGAAGGAGGTCGTACCACCTCAACTGCTAGACAAAGACGGAAATTTCGATTGGGCTGGACCTGTATTCAGCTTTGACTCGGATGAAGAATCGACCTCACCTCAGAATCTGCCTTCAACGATGATCTAACATCTGATCTCAGCAGACGGAATGACTTGGGTTCGGCGTTCGGAAGCCATTGGCATTAATGCTTACAGGGAAAACCATGGAATTACTGAAAGTAATCAAAGCTGAATGGTCTGTCATCGCGATGGCTCCTTTCTCCTTCTTGATACTGGCTGCATTAATGTTTGGCGCTGCCTATTTCGTGGCCCGATGGCGGTATACAGCTGTTGTTGATCAAGTGAAAGCGACCTGTGAAACCCTCAAGGAGCGGTTGCACTTGAGGTCAGAGCAGAGTGAGTCTTTACGAGAGAAAGCATCCAAATACGACGAAATGCTCGCTGAAGTCGTCGACTCTGGAGAGGGTGATTTGAGAGATAAGACGCTAAAGCTAGTCGCCGATCTAAGAGAGTTTGTCGGTCGTTACCGGCGTCTTGAGACATCGGCTGGTGACTCCCGATTTTTCCGTCCGTGGAATGCCACCGATGAGGAAAAAAGTCGCGTGTGGGATGAGTATGCTCGTGCGACGATAAACAACAGTTACGAACGCAACGATGAATATGACCGCCGATTCAAAGTTGAAGCGATCATGTTACGCGACGAATTACGCAGCCGTTTGCCTGACTACGAACCCCAAGCCGAAGCCGCATTCTCATATGAGCGGCCTACCAATTTCTTTGGCTTCAATTTTGTGGCAGACGATCTTGAGAGAATGGCCAAGGCTCTCTAGTGGGTTCTTTTAATGTTTATGGTTGTTCGAATTCCCGCGGACATCCATGACTGTCCCTTTTGCCTCGACATTCCCCTCCACACTCAGATTTCCGCTCAACCGCAGGTCACCCTTCAGCGTGACCTGCGGGATGCCTAGCGTTGCTGAAGGTGCGTTTAAAATTAACGGCCCGCTGGCCTCAATCGTAATATTCCCCTCGCACTTCACCATCAACGTCCCCACACACTCCAACTGCATTACCCCAGCCGTCCGGTCGTAAGTCGCCACCGTCCCATCGCTATACCGCACGTACTCCGTGTCCTCATCCACCACCGGTGGTGGCTCCGCCGTTGAATAAATCCCGCCCAGATAAACCCCGCCCACGCCGTCCGCATCCAGCAGCACTGCCACCTGTTCGCCGATTTCAGGCATGAGTGGGCGGCGTTGGGTGCCTTGGGTGTTGCGTTGGGGGATGTTGAGCCAGTGGGTCTGGAGGCCGTCGCGGTCGTCTAGGCGGACGCGTAGGCGGCAGGTTTTGTGGTCCAGGGCGGTGACTTCGCCGTATTCGAGTTGGGTGGGCATGGGGGCTCGTTTTGGTCTGGTTAATTGTTGGGTGTTTGGGCTGGCCTCTTCGCGAGCAGGCTCGCTCCCACAGGGGATTGTGTTGTGTCAGGGGTTGGGTTGGATTTTTGAGACGTGTTGGGTGGTGGTGTAGCCGCCTTGGCGGGTGATGCGGTGGGTGGATGAGGTGATGAGGTAGTGGCCGTTGAGTTGGCCGCTGGCGTTGAGGGTGATGGTGTTGCCGCTGGTGAGGTGGGGTTGGCCTGTTGTGGTCCATTTGCCGGTGGTGCGTTGGCGGTTGGCTTGGGCGAGTTGGGCTTTGGCTTTGGCGTGGGTTTGTGCGGTGGAGGTGGTGCGTTGGCGGTTTTTTTTGGTGTCGGCGCTGGTGGTGGTTTGGGTGATGCTGCTGGGGACGGCGACGGTTTGGTGGTTGACTAGCGTGTAGGTGATGAGTTGTTTTTTGGCGGGGTCTTTGTGTTGGATCTGGATGGCTTTGGGCAGGGTTTTGATTTGGTCGCGCAGGTGGATGTTGGCCAGGTCTGTGAGGTGGTGGGTGGCGACGGGTGTGGTGTTGGCCAGGTGTTGGATGGCGTGGAAGACGAGTTGCTGGCCGGTGATTTTGAAGGCGTAGTCGTAGGTGTTGGCGAGGTCGCGCAGGAAGGTCAGGTCGGTGTCTTGTTGGGTCAGGCGGTCGAGTGGGATGGGTTCGATGTGGCCGACTAATGTGAGGCCTTGGCGGGTGGCGATTTGTTGGGCGATGGCGGCCAAGGTGAGGTTTTCGTAGGCGCGGTGTTCGAGGGTGCGCAGTGGGCTGTTGATGCCGGTGGCCAGGGCGTGGATGGTGATGGTCGAGGGTGGGCCGTTGAGTTCGACTTCGTCGATTTCGAGGCGGCCGAGGGTGCGCAACGGTGTGCCCTCCCAGCCGATGGCCACGGTCAGGGTGTCGCCGTGGCCGGGGTACCAGGTGCTGCGCCAGTGGCCTTGGGTGTCTTCGAGTTCGACTTCGAGGCTGTCGGCCTGACCGGTCAGGTGGTCGGTGTAGGTCAGTGACAGCAGGTGTTGGCTGACGTCGCGGGTGATGTTGTGTTGTTGGTAGGTGAGCACAAAGCGGGCCTGCGGGGCGTGTTGGTGGGTTAGCGCATCCATGGCGGAACGTCCTGTGCGGTGGGCCGTGCGGCGAGTAGCGGAATGGCCAAGGTCAGCCCCGAGGGCAGCGTGGCATTGAGGGGCACGTTGGGGTTGGCGTCGGCGATGGGGCCGTAGCGATGGGCGTCGCCGTAATAGCGCCAGGCCAATTGGTCCCAGCGCTCGCCTTCGGTGGTGTGGTGCGGAATGAACATCAGATTCTCCGGGTGAGGACGTCGGCCGCCAGCCCGGCCAGCCGCTCGTTGGCGCTGTCGAGTACGGTGATGGCCTGGTCGAGGGTGGCGTGTGAGGCGCTGAGGCGATCGATGATGTTGGCGAGGTCGACGGGGTTGAGGCTGGCGCGGGCGCCGATGACGCTGGCCAAGACGTCCTCACCCACGCGGGACAAGTCGGCGCCGTCACGCAGCAGGCCGGCGACGGTGACGAAGCCTTGCAACGGTTCGAGGGCGCGGGCCGTGACGCCGAGCAAGTGCGGGACCTGGCCGAGGATGATCGAGGGGTTGCCGCTTTGCGCGGCGTCGTAAAGTTGTTTGCCTGCGCGCAAGACGTTGCCGGCGGTTCGGGCGTGGCTGAGCACGCGTTGGGCAGTGCTGGGCGTCGACGCCTGGCGCGAGATCACCCCCGGTGAGCCGAGGGCCGTTGCCGGGTCGTCGACGGTGGGATCGAGCAATCCGGGGTGATGGGGTTTGCGGACGAAGGCGCCGGTGTATTCGCGCAGGCTGAGTTGCACGGTGGCGGCCATCAATTGGCCGCTGGCGGTGGCACGGCGAACGGTATTGCTCAGGTGGGTGATGACGTAAGGCCCGAGGTATTCGCCGTTGCCCATGACAAAGGCCAATGGTTGATGCTGACTTTTGGCCACGCGCAGTGCGCGCAAGCGTTGTTCCGGGTCGCCCAACAGCGGGTGCAATTCGATGCTGAGGTGACATTCGTCGAGCCCTTCGCCGACCCACTCCAATAAGGGCTTGCCCTGAATGCGTGGGTGCTCGGCCCAGTCGGCGGTGCCACTGTGCTCAAGGGCACTGATGCCACCGGCAACGGTGAACTCAATGTTGCCCAAGATGGCAAACATCAGACGTCGCCCTGCGCTGACGGGCCGTAACAACGGCGGCGGGTGTCGTGCAGATAGCGTTCCATCATGCGCATCCATTCGGTGTAACTGGCTTGCAGCCCTTGATGAATCGCGTCCATGCCGGCGCCGGCGGGCACGTTGATCTGCGGCGAGAAATGAAAGGTCATGGTGGGCGTGGCGGCGGATGCCGATGTGCCGGCCCCCATTCTGCTGGCTTGGGTGACTTGCATCAGATTGGGGGGCGCCATGTCGACGCGGCTTTGTGCGGCCATGCCCAGTGCGGCCTGTCGCACCAACCCCGCCTGGCTGCTGATGCCCAAGGCGGCGCCCTGGCTGATGTTGGCGCCGTAGCCGATGAACACACGGCTGGGCGACTCGATGCCGAGGGTGTCGGTGAACCAGTCTTTGACGGCTGAGCCGATGCCGATGACGCTGTCTTTCAGCTGGCCGGCGTTGTTGCGGATACCGTTGACCAAACCGCTGATGAGCAAGCTGCCGAACTCGGTGAATTTGCCGGGCAACTCAACACCCAAGTAACTCATCACGCCGGCGAATGCGCGGTACAGCCAACCCAACGGGGAGAAGTTGACCAGTACCCCGAGGATGCCCGACAGGCCACCGCTGAAACCGGCCTTCACTTCGGCCCACAAACCGGTGAAGAAGGTTTTGATCGGCTGCCAATAGCGATAGATCAAATAGGCGGCCAGCGCGATGCCGGTGATCAGCAGGCCGATCGGGTTGAGCATCAGGGCTCTGCCCAGCCAGAGGATGGCTTGGCCTGCCAGCTTCAAACCGAACAACAACGTGCCGCCCAGAACCTTGCCCAATAACAACCCGCCTTTAGCGGCCAACTTGAGTGGACTGACCAGCGCGAAGAGCATGCCGCGCACGAACAACCCGCTGTATTTCGCCACCGTGAGCAGGCCCGCGCCGACTCGTTTTAATACGCTGATCAGCGGCGTGAATTTTCCCATCTGCCACGCACTGCGCAGCAAGGTGAATTTCGCCGACAGCGCCGTGACGGTGGTGGTCATGGCCACAAACGGCGCCATGATCAAATTGATGCCGTAGGCCAGACCGATGAACGCCAATTTGCCGAGCAACAGACCACCGACCAACCCGACCACGCCTTTGATCAGCGCCGGATTTTCACCTGCCCAGACCGAGAACGAACGCATCAGCGGCACGACGGCGCGGGTGACCTCGATGATCGCGGGCAACAACGCATTGCCGACGGAAATGCCGATGTCCGCCAGATTGATGCGCAGGGATTTTAATTGCTCTTTGGTGCTGCCCATCCGCTTGATCCAGTCGTCATCGAGTACGCCCTGATCCGCTGCGTTTTGACTGCCTTGCTGGATGCCGGCCAAGTCTTTTTGGTTGGCCAGTGCCGGTCGGATGAAGGACAACACCTGCTGGTCGGCGAACAGCTCGCCGAGCTTGTAGGCCTCGTCCAGTCGAGCCAGTGCGATTTGCTGCTCGTGCTGGTCCTTGATGTGCAGCGCCTTGCCGTATTGCGCGGCAGCGGCTGGCGCTTTTTGGCCCAAGTGTTGGGTGAGGACGCTGAGCATGGCTTGGGCCGGTGACAACCCTTCGCCGACCAGATTTTTGAGGCTGCCTTTGAGGTCGATGCCGGCCTTTTCAAACGCCTTGAGGGTGTCTGGTGCGGTGAGTTTGGAGAGGAAGTTTTTGAAGTTGTTGGCGGCCTCGTCATTGCTGCCGGCACCGCGACGGGCGATCTGCAGCGACGCGCCGATTTCCGCCACGGCGCGCTCGCCGGTGATGCCGAGGGCGGCGAACTGGGGCGTTAATTGCGGCAGCCATTTGGCCATGTCGGCCAGCTCGAACTGGCCGCTTTTACCGGCAAAGGCCAGCATGTTCATCGAGCGCTCAAAGCCGACGGCGCCGATGTTGAGGTTGTCACTGAGGGCGATGGCCACCGCGCCGAGGTGGTCCATACTGGCGCGGGTGGCGGTCGCGGTTTTGGCCATGATCGGGGCGTAGGCCGTTAATTGCTTGAGGTTGTCGATGCCGCCGGCGATCAACACGGCGGTACCTTGGGCGACGTCGGTTTGGGTCTGGTTCCAGGTGATCGCCGCGCCGCGCATGGCCATGCTGAGGCGCTGTTCTTGCGCCGGGTTGAAGCCTGCGCCGATGGCGAGGTCGCGGGTCTGGTCTTGAAAGTTGATGGCGGTTTTCATCGATTGAACGATCGGCGCGCCCAATGCCGCGCCGGTACCGACGACCTCCATGGCCTGACCGCGTAACTCACCGCGTTCGGTGCGGAGGGCCTTGCCGCGCGCCATGCTGGCCGTGAGACGTAATTGCTTGGCGTTGAGCTGGTCGAGGGTGTGGCCGACCGCGTCGTACTGACGACGTAAGCGCTCGATGCCCGTGCCGCCCCGGGCCAATGACGCCGACAGCTCATTACCGATGTGCTGTTGCTTGAGCGCTAGCCCGTCGACGGCGCGGCCCAATTGGCGCACGGTGGACTTGGCCGAGCCAAACGCTGCGTTGAGGCTGCCGGAAACAACGGCACCAATTTTTAAACCGATGAGGACTTCGTTGGCCATCGTTGCTACGCTTCCGGCATGTTTGAAAAAATCGCACTGCGCACCGCTAAAACACTCTATGCACTGGCCATCGGCGCCGGTGTGATCTGGCTGGCGTGGCTGTGCCTGGTGCATTTGCCATGGTGGGCGGCGATCGTGGCGTTCTGCTTGGGGTTACCGTTACTGGCCCTGGCCGCCGCCCCTGTTGCGGCGGGCGGCGCCTTGCTGGCGGGGCTGGCGGTGGGCGCGGTGACGCTGATCAGCTACGCGATGGCTCGGCGAGTTCGAGCCGGCGATTGATTTCGCGCTGACAGACGTCGACCCACCGCCAGTAATCGACCATGTCGAGCCGTTCGATTTCAGACGGCGGCAATCTCAGGACTAACAGCAGCGCCTCGTCCCAGGACTGGAGCAAGGTTTCGGCCGGCCGCCATTTCCCGCAACACCTCGGTGGCGAGGGTTGAGTCGGCGATGTCGAACTCGCCCAGGTCTTCTAAGGTAATGCCCAGCAGCTTGGCGACCAGTTGGTCTTCCATGGCGCCTTCGTCTTTGGTCACCGCTTGCGCGGCGCTGATGTCTTTGCGTTTGAGGCGCTTGATGGGCAGCGTTGCCAGCCGGTCGCCGCTGGCGCTGGTGAAGGGGAATTTGAGGGTGAAGGTGTGTGCGTCGTCCATGTCATTGCTCCGGGTTCATCAGTGGTCTGCAGTGGAAGCCTGATGTTGGAGCAGCATTGAGCGACTGGCTTTTAATCGGATTTAAAGAGGCGGCATTGAGCGGAGAAATTGCCTATGATCATGCGGCCAAGGCACAGGTCTGTGGCCTTCAAGGAGATAGCTGGATGAGTACTGATACCAAAACTCAATTTAATCTGCTGACCCGCAAGATCATCGAGCTTCTTGTGAGCGCATGCCCCGCCGCCATCAAAATTACGGGTGAGACGTTTGAGCTTCCTAAAGGCAAAATGGAGGAAGTAAGTATTTCAGGGCTTTTTGCTAGTGGTTTTTACAGCGAGTCCCCTGAGGAGGAGTTTCTGGGTAGTACGTTGAGGTGGCTTCAGGATGAGGGCTATATTAGGTCCCCCGCCAGTGACCACTACGTCGCCACTCTGAAAGCGCTGACACTTGCTGGCGCTATTCCAAACGCCCTTTCTTGATGATCAAAAGGCGGTCAGCCTTGGGCTGACCGCCTTACTTCGCATCACACCCCTTCACCATGCGCCGACTATTCTGGTGGCACCACGTTATCCAGTGCTTGGTTCACCGCCAACTCCCCCAACATAACGACCTGCGCAATGCCTAACAGCGCATTGCGGTTCGACCCCTCCAACGTCCCCGCAAAATTCCCGAGCATGACCGTGGTCCAGGCCAGGGATTCGCAGGCATTGACCAGCAAGGACTCGGTATCGGATTGCGGGTTGACCATGAACAGGTTGTTGGGGATGTAGGGCGTGGCCATGATTTGCACGGGCACGAGGTAATGGTCGAGCGCACGCTCGGCTGCTTCATGGAGCTTTTTGGAATTGAACGATTCGTAAGGCGACGCCGGGTCTGTGACTGGCGGCTTGGGTGGTGTCTTGGACATCAGCTTTAACTCCGTGTAAACGCTGCTTGAGGTTTGAGAACAGGCGTGACGCCTGTTCATCTCGATCGTTGATGGCTTGCGTGCCAGTCAGGGGAACGCCCCCCAGACTGGCTGACTTGCCACTAGCTCGGTAAGCGTCGGGCATCCAATACCCGGTTGACGATGAGCTCACTGAGCATGATCACCTGTTGCAGGATCAGCATCGATCGGCGCTGAGGGGTGTCGACGGCGCCGCCGATATCACGGGCCATGTCACTGGCCGCCGCTAACGTTTCACTGGCTTCGACGAGCAGCGTTTCTTCATCCACGGTGGGGTCGATGAGGAAGATTCTGCCGGTTTTTCGTGTAGGAATTGAGGTCTTTAGCGCGTCGGGGTTGAGATAGAAGTTGATGGCGCGGTTAGTCGCCTCTTTTATCTTCTGCGGTTCAAGCGCTGGGTCGTACGGGATTGGACCGGAATCGGTTTCCGGTGGGTTTGGCGTAACTTTGAACATAGATGACACCTGTTTTTTGATATTTAAGGAGCCATCACTCTCGCTACCAAACGAAGGGTGGTGGCCATACGCAGGTTGGTAGACCGGTCAAAAACAGCAAACCCCGGCGCTCACGAATGAGCCCCACGCATGGACACCATAATGTAGAGCCTAAAAGAGGCTGCAATTAAGGCGACGGGATGCGGCTGTAATTTTGAATACGGGCTACCAAACCCGACCACTGTTTTGCAGTGACAGGGAAACGATATAGCCCGCCTCAAAGCCGCACAAGCCGGCGGATTCTGAAGCACCCGTAGGCAATGGCGCAAGGTGCTGTAGCCTTTATGGCGTAACAGTTGGTGTAATTTAAACGCGATCGCTTGGTCGTGTTTAAGCGCGGCGGATTGTAAGAATCTTCCGTAGTTATTTGGCGGTTTAAAGCGAGCATGGTGCTGGGTTGGATACCGCTGCACGACACCCACCCTGTCTAGGAAGGCAGTGGATGACGTAGACGGGCGCGGTTTTTTTGCACGGGCGCTAGCATTGGGCGTTCACCCAAAGCAGATTGTTGGTAGGTAGGTATTTAATGCGGTCGGGAATGGCGCATTCCCTTTAAGGCAAAGGGAGGCAGCTATGCGAGGCACCGACAAAGGCCCTAATCAATGCGACAGTAACACCCTCGCACAGCCACCATAAAAGTGGCCGGTCTGCAAAAAGATGCCGACTGTACGCCTGCGATTGAGTCGCGGATTTTGCAATGCCGGAGTGACCAAGGGGGCCCGGCGTACAGTCGTCATCAAAGCTCAGGCAGTGAGCAACCGGTTCTGTCCATAGAGGCACTTGCGTGCTACTGGTTGCTCTGCCTGGTCACTGTGGGCGGTGACGGGAGACAAGATACCGGTGGGCTGACAGATGCGCTGCCGGGGGATTCTGTGTTGGTTGTAGGCAATGGCGCTGAAGGATGTAGCATCGCAGATCAGACTGATTGATCAGGGAGTGTGACCTACAGAATGGCGTGACATTTCAGCAAGGCACCACGCCCCTTCGCTTCTGCCAATCCATCTGCAGTCTAAAGTCGCTTTTACCATTCTTCGTTTCGCCCTGATTGGGCTTGCGGAGCTTCATAAAATATAGAATAGTGGCAGTTCGCCCTCGTAACGAGGGCATATTTTTGTCTTTAAGACTTCATTTTGACACCAAAATGGTGTCAGTGTTTGTTTTGCGTAAGGAGTGATTTTTATGGCGAGAATTAACATTCGTGAATTACCTGACCACATTCACAAAGCAATCAGCGATTCAGCGGAAAGAAACAATCGTTCGACCGAAGGGGAAGTTCGATCCATTCTGCAGAGCTACGTTTCGAGCTTAGAGGTCAAACCTGCCCCCATCGAGACCCTTCGGCAGAGTTGGCAAAAAGGCGTAGGCAATCGCTTGGACCAACTGTTTGCTTGCGTGCGTAAAGATCAGGTTTTTGGTTTTGGTGATCGTCAAAGCCTGGTGGGTATTGCGCGAACGATTGGCGAAGACACACCTGCCCACTTGTTGGACTGCATGGAGGGTATTGCCTCTCCCTCCTTTGAAATGCTTGATCGTGTTGTCGCTTGGTCCGGTGGATCCTACGAATGGTTGGTTAGCGGTCTGGGGACGGTCTTTCCTGTGGAAAACCTCGGTAACGACTACCACGATTTTTTCTTGCATGATCGGAAGAGCAAACACATTACTTTCCATCTGCTACGCGTCTGCGGCGGGCGCTGTGAGGGGATGCTGTTATGCTTTCGGCACGATTCAGTGAAGCAGACCTATGCCAGTGGGTACATGTACGCCAACTTCAATTTAAAGGGCGGGATGGGTTCTGGCGGGCATCACAAACTTAGCCAGTTTATTCGCTTCCTGAAAACACAGTGCGGTGATCGAGCTTTCAAAGCCTATAACTATGAAGAAACTGAAGTGAATACGGAGCAAGGTACTCACCATCCTGTGTACTACATTCGTGCCGCCAGCACGGCCAACTGGTTACGTATGTTGTTTGATGGACAGGATCCGGATGACTGGTTGGAGGGCTATCGGTCAGCTTGGAAGGAAATTGCCGAGTTGCCGTTTGGGAATGGCGAGACTGAGTGAGATCGGTGCGCTTGAGTCCAGATGCGTTGCGTTAACCGGCACATCTGTTCTCAAGCTCCTTTCTGCAAATCTCAGACACCTAAAGGTCCAATGATGCCTTTCGCAAGCAATTCATCTAAAACCGAATCCGAAATTAGAGGTTCGTCCGCCTCGACCTGATCTGCCAGATTTAGAAACCAGTCATACTTGTCGACGTGCTGAGGGAACCGAATCTTTAACTGTTGCACTCGGTTTTTGGCAGATCTGAACCAAACACTGTTGAACGGATTGACCAGATTGAGGCCCTCGAAGTGCAAGAGCGGCGCCATGTATGGACCATCTCGAAATCGAAGTACCCAAAGACCTAAGGGTATTTCCACTTCAGGTGATAGTGCGACGCCGGGAATCTTTACGTTGGATTCGAGCCGCACCGCCCTCACCAGAGCATCGCTGACGACAAAAAGATTCCCGTTGCTCCTATCCTCCCAATATTTGCCATAAGCGATGCCTCCTCTTATCAACCAATTCTGAGCGAGGGTGGCGAACCATAAGCCTTGCACTGCGTACAGGAGTGGAGGCAGCTCATCACATACGATGAGGATCGAGTCCGAATACATAGAGATATTGGCTTTTTTCGGGAATGGCCAATCAGAAATGCGTTCACTGAATTCTCTATAGAGACTTAGCGTGGCTTCGAACTCATTTTCTACAGCATGGGAGAAGCCGAGCACGTCGCAGAAGGCGACGTACTTGTTGGGAATGGCTTCTTCAGCCAATGCCGGGTCTATGTGTTCCACGGGGCGCACTCACGTTTATGGGTAAGAAGTGACTACCCAACCCAAGATAGTCGCGTGCAGCTCTTTGCACCAATCGGCATCGCGAGATGCGGAATGGCATGCTTCAATGTGCACCATTATTTCAATCGACCTTTGCCCCCATGCCGAACAATCCCGCAATAGACACGACTGTACTGATTACGATTTTAGGGCTGATAGCTGCTGTCTGGGCTGTCGTTCCGGCCAGTACGCGCCTGCGCTTTCGGCTGGGTATGTCATGGGTTGACTGGTGCGTAGCGATCGGCGTTTTTCTCGTTGTGCACTATCTTGTTTTTGAGGCGTTTTTTCGATCTATCGGGCTGTATTACAGCTTTGGCCCTTGGAAGTGGGGGCTAGATAAGGGAAGCTCGGTTTACTTGCTGTTAGTAGGTCTGGGTTTCTACATACTTTTTCGTGCTCGAAAGCCAAAACTTGCAAACGGGAAAGTGGGGGTGTTCGAAGCACTCGCGAATACCCTGCTTTTAACAAAGCGTTACGATGAACTTTTTACCCTGATAGAACCCCATATATTCAAGCTGTTTAAGCTCACGAAGCATCGTCCGTTGCTTATGAAATGGCTCGATAAAATCAGCTTCAAGCCAATTGCTTCGACGTTTTACTGGGACGACGGAAATCTAGTGGTTCAGTCGGAGCATGAGAATATCATCTACACGCGTTATCGCTCAGTGCTCGCCAAACTGAAATCGAGTTCCTACTTTCAAAATCATCTTGCTGATCAGGCGCGGGATCTTGTAAAAAGCCTGCTTAACCACCCACAGTTTGTAGCTTATCTCGGCGTGTATCACCCCCATTTTTGCTTGAAAATATTGGGAATACCTGAGGTGGTTCGGGAGGATTTTACAGATTTCTTTGTGACCAGTCTTATTGCTGATAACAATAGTCTGCTTTACAGCGAGTTGAAGAATAATGAGAATTTAAACGGCCGTTATCGACTCGCACTGCCAAGCTCGAATCGAATTTTATACTTCTTGTTTAAAGATGTAACAGTAGCGCAGAATCTAGCGTTGTACCAACCCATCGGCGAAAGTGTATGCAGGTGCATTGATGAGGACCGCACGCTCGCTGATGCCTACAATTTACCATTGGGATACTACGATGAGTCGGGGAAATATAAGTGCCCGATTTACGCCGGCATAAAGCTTTTTGAGATCATGATCCACGAGGCGATTCACCAAGGTATACAAGATCATCTTTGGCTATCATATTACAGATTTTTCACCGACAAAATTTTGAATCAGCTTCGTGATCAGCAGCCAGATGACACTAACTCAGAATGGCCAACACCTTTTCACTATCTAATCTGCAAGATTGTCACAATTACATCCAATTGGATTGATGAGTGCATTGAGGTAGATGTGTCACTTATCTCTGAGGAGGTCCAAAAGGAACGCGGCTTTGATAATCAGTACATCCCCCAAAAAGCTGTCTCAACGCTAGCGGCAATTGTTCAAATGATTTTGATTTCGCCAAAAATTGACGACAGGTTCAAAGGTCACGTTCTAGGGATCTGCTTGGAGCGATTTAAGCGCTTTCATGGTAAAAAAATCGCTGGAAAAATTTCACAAAAATTCATCAGTTTAATGATTGTAGGGGATGGATATGTTAAGGACAGCTACAAGCAAGAACTCAATAGAATTTACCAGATGCTAGATCCTGCTCTAAAATTTGATATAGGCGACTTTGATAAGGCATTAAAACAGTCATTGAATGTGTAGAGCTTCTAAAAAATTCTGTGATATTTAACCGAGTTTGGAGTATGCAAAGTGACGGAGTTGCTCGCGCGTATCTGGATGAGTTTTACGGAAATTCCTATCGGTGCCTGGGCCGTGATTGGGCCTTTAGTGGCTGTTCTTCTCACAGTATTTGTGAATAATCTAATTGCGCGCAGAGTGCTTGAGGTGCAACGTGGATCGCTCGACATCCAACGCCTGACAAATGTGCGATCAGCATCTACGTTTATCGCAGAAAAACGGCAAAAATGGATAGACGACCTCCGTAACGACGCTTCAAAGTACCTGTCTTTATCTTTAGAGATTTCCGAGGCATGGAAGCAGCTTTATTGGAAGTGCAACATTGAGTACGACGAGCATTATCATCACGATCCTCAAGGCGTATTTCGCGCTTGCGAAGCTTTACGTATAAAGTTTATTAGCGAAAATGCAGCGCGTGACAGTGAACACCATCAACTGTATATGCGCATAGTTTTACGCTTGAACAACGACGAGGAGGATCATTTGAAACTGATGTTCACACTTGATGCGCTGCGGACTTGCATGAGTGATCTCGCGGTGTCTGCATCAAAAGGGAACTATTCGAATCAAGCACCTCTAGATGCCGTGAGAAAAAACCTGGATGCGGCAAAAGAATGCACTAAAATTATTTTGAAGGCGGAGTGGGAGAGATTGAAACGCGAGATTGCAGATCCCGACAGATTAATTCGAGATATCCTTTTAGGTGGTAAGGCTCGGTGAAAGTTTAACTGAACGCCGTTCCAGTGTAGATCAAGGCGCTGTTTTTTTATTGCAGCGCCTTCTTAGATAACCGCCTCGCCCCCAGTGAGTGATAAGGCTACAAAGGCGACACCTGTGAAGCGCCGAGTTCGGTCAGTTTTGAATCTAATATTCTTAAGTAAGAAACTGCCGATCGGTCATAGTGCTGAAGCAGTTTTTTGGTGTGCTTTTGCAAGGATGCTTTTGAATTGATTTTTTCAAATAATTCGTCAGTATCTTTATCGTCTCCGACGTCGTTGATTGCGTCCTGTCTCTTGGTTACAGATCTCGCGTAGCACTTAATTTCCGAAGAGAGCTTCTCAATGTCATAGTCTTCCTCTTCTCCAGGTGGAGTGCATGGATCAGGCGAAGCCAAGTTGTTAGTGGGGCTGATATCAATCTCATCAATATGAATAAGTGAGTTTGCAGTATTTTTTCCGAAGTATCTTGAGAGTTTGAAATGTTCCGATATTAACTGCTGGCGCCAGCCTCGTCGGAATTCCATGTATTCCTCTAGCGGCCCTTCAGAAAATTCTTTCGAGCCCTTGTGCTCCATCTCTTTCACTAATTTGGCAAGGGCGTTATAGCCGTTATCCAAAATCCGGCTAGTTTCCTGAGCCGTTGCCTGAGCATTGTCTAGAAACCTTACGTCGTCAGCTCGTTTTTCTTGTCGCGCCTGTAAGTAGCTTGTACCTGCGAGCGTTATAGCAGCAGTGAGGAGTGAAACCGACAGTGTCTGGGACCACGACAAATCAGCCATCAACAATTACCTATCTTTATTAATTCATGTTTTACATCGGCAGGTATTCAGGTTTCGTGAGTAATGGTCTCCATCCGCTGCAAGGTCGAGGGGTTAAGCCTGCCCAATATTTCTGCGATACTTCGCCAACTGATCCTCCCCACCCACTCGAAAAATATTGGCTAGATAATCCAACAAAACCACCTCTTCACCATTGATCATCTGCCGCACATACGTCGCCGAAAACGGCGTCTCGTACTTCGTCG
Organism: Pseudomonas sp. MC6; assembly: GCF_054790575.1. Classification (NCBI taxonomy): domain Bacteria; kingdom Pseudomonadati; phylum Pseudomonadota; class Gammaproteobacteria; order Pseudomonadales; family Pseudomonadaceae; genus Pseudomonas; species Pseudomonas sp. MC6. Next base: position 2,592,018 of record NZ_CP186504.1, on the reverse strand, counting down.
GATCCCGCGGTTTATGCGTGCCCAACTGGTACTCCTTCCCGGTGATGGTCATGGTCGTCACCAGCGGCACTTCGTTCACCAGCCCGCCGTTGTTGAACACCTGCACATTCGACCGGCACTGCAACTGCACGCTCTTGAACGGCGTCACCAGCTTCCTGGCGGCCTCCACATACAAGCTGTTCCAAGTGATTTTCCCTTCCAGTTTGTCGATGCCATCCGGCAGTTCGATCAGCCCGACCATGCCCAGCCCTTGAAAGTCGCTCATGACGGTTTTGATGGTGCCCAAGTCGATCTCTTCACACTTGCCAAAGAAGCTGGCGCCATCGAGGTAGAGGTTGGCGTTGGAGATGCGGTGTGCGCTGAAGCCTGCCATTTATACGGTCCCCAGGTTGACGAGGTAGTCGCCGGTGATTTCGGTTTCGAAGGTGCCGCGTTCGAACGGCAGCGGCACGGTGAGTTTGTAGTTGAACAGTGCGTGGCCCTGTTCGAGTTCGGTGCTGGGGTTGCGCGCCGGGTCGTACCAGCATTCGCCGCCGACCAGGGCGCCGTCGCCGATGAGTTTGCGCAGGAACAGGTTGACGCTTTCGGTGAGGCTGGTGATGAGCGCGGTGGTGATGGGCTGGTCGACGAACTGTAAGGCGCTGTAGCGGATGGATTCGTCGATGACGTCTTTGGTGCGGCGTACGTTTTCGAAGTTGCGCATGTGGGTGACGCTGGGCCATGCGGCGGTGCGGTTACCCCACAGGCGCAGGCCGGTGCCGTAGGCGTTGAAGACGGTGGTGATGCCGTTTTCGTTAAGCAAATTAACTTCGCTGTGGGGGTCGTCGATGCGTGCGGTTAATGGGCGTTCGAGGCCGATGACGCCGAGCAGTGGCTGGTTGGAACTGCTCCACCAGTAGCCGTGGTCGTTGTCGATTTTGGCGCGCAGGCCGGCGGCGCGGATGGACAGCGGTTGCAGGCGTTCGCCGTTGCTGGCGGCGTCGTAGACGCGCACGTGGGGGTAGCAGAGGCGCACGCGATCGCTGCTGGTGTTGAAGTTGATGTCGCCGGCCGCGCCGCGTCCCGCTAGCACTTGTTGGACGGTGGCGCCGATGGGGGCGTCTATGTAGGCGACGCCGCCGACTTGGCTGGCGGCGGCGGTCAGTTCTGCCGTGACGGGTTTTAGGGTGCTGAAGCCTGGGGCGATGAAGAGTTTGGGGAAGAAGCCCAAGTGGTTGTAGCTGTCTTGAAAGGCTTTGAGGCCGGTGCGTCGGCCGGCTTGGTTGAGGCTGCCGATGATGTCGGCGGCGCTGACTTTGGCGGGGTCGGTGTAGGTGTAGTTGACCTTGATGGGGGCGTTGGCGGGGATGGTGCCGGTGGCCTGTCGGGTGATGAGGCCGGTGGACATTGAGACGGTGTAGTCGGTGCCCTGCAGGTAGGCGTCGGTGCCTTCGGCGGGCATCAGTTGCAGTTGTTGCAGTGCGTTGTGTTCGAGTTGTAGCTGGTTGTTGTCGGCGAATTGTTTTAGTTGGCCGGTGACGGTGCTGTGGTGGATGGCTGGGTCGAGGACGTTGACGACCAGCACGGTGCCGGCGCCGAAGTCATAAATGCCTTGCAGCGCTTCGGGGATGCTGTGGCCGGTGGTGTGCGGGCCGAATTGGGCAGCGTGGGTGTCGTTTAGGCACAGGGTGAGTTCGTTGATGGGGCCGGTGGGCGCGGTGCCGACCAGGGCGATGACGGCCGATTTGACGACGCGGATGGGGCGCGGGCCGCGCTCGATTTCGGTGGTTTCGATGCCGTGCAGGTAGTTGGCGGGCATGGGTTATTCGTCCTTGGCCGGGAGTTGTGGTTTGGGTGCTTTGGCGGCCGGTCTTGGGTGTACCGGGAGCGGTTGCAGGTGGTTGAGGGCGAGCAGGACGCGGGTGTAATCGTGGTCGGCGGGCAGTTCGACGGGCTCGCCGGGGTGTAGTTGTCTGTCGAGCGTTTCGGCGTGTTGATCGAGACGCAGCGAGACGCCGCTGGGTGGGCCGTTGTAGCGATAGCGCGTGAGGGTCATGGGGTTTGCTCGAATTCGGGGTGTTTGAGTAAGGGCCCGTGCTGGTCAGGGCTGGCTTGCAGTTGGGTGGCGCGGGTGGCGTAGTCCTGGGCGTATTGCCAGACGCCGTTGCTGTGGCCAATGAAGTGTTCGGCGAGCGGACGGCAGGCTTGGTCGGTGTGTGGCGGGACCCACCCGGTGAGGCTGGCGCGCAGTTGGTCGAGGTGACTGATGACGCCGTCGGTGCCGTTGAGTTGGCGAAAGATGAGGGTCAGGCGCAGGACGATCTGGCGGGCCTGGACGGTGGCGTCGAGACTTTCGGTGTGGCCGAAGGTGGATTTGCCGTAGGCCAGGAGGACGGCGCCGCGGGGGTGGTTGAGGCGGTATTGCTGGGGGTTCTCGGGGAAGCGTTCGACGATGAGTTGGTGGCCGAAGTCGGCTTGCAGTCGGCCGAGCATGGCGTCCATGAGTTGTTCGGTCTGGGTGTTGGGCGTTGGGGTCATGGGTAGCCCTGCCAGATCTGTGCGGTGAATTGTTGCGGGCGTGCGCGTACGCGAATTTCGCCGGGTTCTGGCATGGCGTGACCGCTGGGCAGGCCGAGGGTGATGACGCCGTCGCGGATACTTTCGAGCAGTTTTAGGGTGTCTTTGCGGGCGCTGATGACGGCGTCGGGCAAGGCGCCTTCGGGGCGACGCTGGTAGAGCCAGTGCCGCGCCAGATAAAGCACGGCGTCGCGCAGGACGGTGGGTACTGGATCGAGCGGTAATTGGTAGCGGCCGCGCAGGTAGCCGTCGACGAGTTCTTCGGCCTGGCGGACGCTGTTGGCGATGACAATTTCGTCGGGCTGCCGGGCGGCCGGGTCGTCGTTGGAGAGCTGGGTGAGCGTGATCAGCGGGATGGCGTTGCCGAGGTCGGCGCGGGTGCAGTAGCGCATGGTCAGCCGGCCTTGAGTTCGACGAGGGCTTCGGGGAATAAGCACAGGGCCAAGGGGTTGGCTTGGGCTTCGAGGTCCCAGCCTTTGCCCATCTTGCGAGGCTCGGCTTTGCTGTAGTACGGCTGGCCAAGGGTGTTGACGGTTTCGTTGTAGTTGGCCGGGGCGTTGAACAGGCGGAAGACGCCACGGGCGACGGGGAAGACTTGGGCGACGTCGGCGGGGATGAAGCGCTGGCCGCTGACGGTGACGTCGTATTCGATGAATTGGATGCCGCCGAAGGTGAAGCCGTTGCGCAGGTCGCCGCCGATGCGGTCTTGGGCTTCTTGGTAGTGGGCGAAGGCTTCTTTGACTTTGGCGTGGTCGGTGAAGGCGTCGAACCAGTCGGGCCCGCAAAAGGACCGGAAGCCGGTGACCATGACGCCGCCGAGTTTGGATTCGGCGTGGCGCTTGGCGTCGAGGCAGGCTTTGCGCACGTTGGTGCCGGGGCTGCCGAGGGCGACGGTGACGCTTTTTTGTTGGACGTCGAATTCGTCGAAGAGGTCGAAGAGCAGCGAGCCGTCGGCGTCGAGCAGTTGGCCGCGCAAGGCGCCGACGCGCTGGAATTCGCGGGTGGTTTCGATGCTGTTTTTGAGGTCTTGCAGGTGGTCGTTGATGACGGTGGCGATGGGCGCGGTGGCGCTCTCTTGGCCGAAGGCGGCAATGCCTTGCAACTGGCTGGGCAGGATGGGCCGGCTGATGGGCAGGTGCAGGGTTTCGAAGGTGCGGCGTTTGCGTTTGTTGCCTTTGACGGGGGCCGGGTCGTCGTTGCGTGAGGTGTTGGGCACAAGAACGAGGCGGCCTTCGCGCTCGTCAATGATGACGCTGGTGCTGGTGACGCCTTTTTCGTCGAACAGGCCCATGGCGCCGACTTTGCCGGGGATGGCCGGGAGTTTGTTGACGGCGGCGGTGAGGTTGGCGACGGTGAAGAGGTCTTGCAGGTTCATGGGGTGGCTCCGTTAGAGGGTGGCGCGGGCGACGATGCCTTGGGCGTTGAGGTCGTCGAGGGCGGCGGCTTTTTGCGGCTCGGTGATGCCGGGCGGCCAGACGAGTTCGGGCAGCGCGAGGACGGCGCCGCGGGCGATGACGACGGCGGGTGTGTCGCCGGCAGTGGCGTCGATGTGTTCGGCGAGGACGGCGACGGCCTTGTTGGCTGGGCCGGTGCCGGCTGGGTCGAGGGCCTGGTATTTGCCGGCGATGTTGGCGAGGACTTGGCCGAGGGCGTAGTCGCTGCCGCCCAGCAGCGTGATGCGGTCTTTGGTCCAGCCTGGGCTGACTTGGACGAGCAGGAGGTCGCCGAGGTCTTTGGGTTGGTTGAAGGTGGCCATGGTTAGCCCTGCCTTTGGGTGCGGGATTCGGCGTCGGCGAGCAAGGGGTTGGTGGTTGGATTAGATGTGTTGTTGGCGCGGTGTTGGGTGGCGATTTCGGTGAAGCTGATGGCGCCGGTGAGGTCTTTGAAGAGGGTTTTGAGGCCTTCGGTTAACGGTTGGCGCTGCTCGCCCTCGCCGAATTGCAACGGTGTTGCTCCGGATTGGGCGGCGTTGAGGGCGGCGATGACGACGGGCGCGTGCAGCGGCTTCATGCCGGCGGCGACGAGTTGTTCGGCGTAGGCGACGCTGGTGGTGTTGATGGCTTGTTGGGCGGCGGCGCGGGCGGTTTGGTCGCGTTGGGCGAGTTCGGTTTTGAGGCGCTGGTTTTCGGCCTGGAGGGTGTCGGTGTCGGGCACCTTGGCTGGGGGCGTTTGGGGGCTGGCTTGTGGTGGCGGCGCTGCGGGGGCGCTTTCGCTGAAGTGGATGACGCCGGGCTCGCTTTCGGCGAGTTCTATGGGGCGCAGGCCTTTGACGGCCGGCGGCTGGGCGCCGAGGAAGCCGACGTGGCGCAGGTAGTAGACGCCGGGCACGGGGTTGTTGGGGGCGGTTGGGTGGTAGAAGGAGGCGGAGATTTTTTTGTAGCGGCCGGCGGCGAGTTGTTCGGCGAAGCTGGGGTCGATTTGTTGGGGGGTGGCGATTAGGCCTTCGGGGGTGGCGGTTAGGGTTTGGACCCAGCCGGCTGCGGGGCTGTTGTGTTGGGGGTGGCCGATGACTAGCGGGGCTTCGTGGAGGGTTGGGTTGTAGGCGGCTACGGTGGCGGTTAGGTCGGATTGCGTGAAGTTTAGGGTGGTGCCGCAGGAGGCGGTGTGGAGGCCGGGTTTGAAGATGTGGAGGGGGTTCATGGGGTGCGCTGCCAGAGGGATGGTGTGCGCAGTTTGGGGTGGTGGTTTTGGTGAGGCTTTTAATCGGGTTTAGGGAGGTGAGAACGTAATTGTTTTCTGGAACGGCTTGGGCCTAATGCGTTTTGGATGAGATCATTCCTGTTGATTTTTCGCGATTATTAAATGAACAGGGATAGCCGTATGAGTGATAAGTCGGAGGTGGTTTGCTCCACCTGCGTCGTTGAGCCTTTTCTCGCTTCGCGAATAAAGCGCAAGGGCATCAAATCTGTGTGTTGCCTATGTGGTGCCACCAGAAGGTGTATTTCTTTGAAAGGGCTGGCTGATGATGTTGAACTCATTCTCAGCGATCACATTTGCGTAGCCGAGTCCCAATCGCATCGCTACGGTTATCAATACTCGGGAGATGATCTGGACTACTGGGTCAGCGAAATTTTTCAGTGTGACAATGACGTACCAATTGTGCGTGCCATCTGCCGCGAACTGGTTAGGCATAACGGTTCAAGACATCGTAGATTCTCTGATGACGATAGCTACGTTCGACTGCCTGCGATGCCTATTGATGCCGAGACCGATTGGATCAATTTCACCGATGGTTTGAAGCATGGCGCCCGTTTTTTCAATCATGACGCTCAGAACTTCCTGAAATGGCTCTTCAAGGACGTGGATCGTTATGGCTCCCTGAAAGGCTCGCGTGTTATTCAGACGCTTCTGCCGTCGGGTAAGCCAATTTATCGCGCACGCCTGTCGAATTCAGACGATGACCTAAATCCGATCATCAAGGCGCCGCGCGAAAAGCTTGCGGCACCCCCTAAAGAAAAGGCTCGGTCAGGGCGAATGAATGCGGAAGGCGTCCCCGCTTTTTATGGCTCTTTTGAGCGCAATACCTGTGTCGCAGAGCTCCGGCCTCCGGTAGGTGGAACTGTTGTCAGTGGAAAATTCAAGGTTACACGCTCGTTGCGGGTTTTGAATTTCCACTATCTCGAGAACGCATATTTGGGGCCTCACCCTAGCTACTTTGACTCTACCTTCAGAACTAATTTCGCGCGTAGAGAAATCCTGAGAGCGCTGCATCAGAAGATCACTACCCCTGTGCTTCCCGGCCAGGAAAGTAATTATCTAGTCACCCAAGTAATTGCGGAGTACCTCGCTAGGCAGCATTCACAACGCTTTGATGGGGTTATTTTTCGATCAGCGCAGCGAAAAAACGGGAACAATGTTGTACTTTTTGCGCATGCCATCTCTACGGATCCCATTCCAGATGAAGACGGATTCTGGGACCCGAAACCAGTAGAGCCAGGAATACAATATGTCCCAGAAAGCCTGCGACTGCATGACATTCAAGGGGTGCGTTTCACGGCCCCTTCTGAAAAAATCCAAGACGGCCACTTGCCAAAGCCCAAGGTGAAACACGAAGAATGGGGCTGGTAAGTGATGTGCACTTGAGATTCACTGCCGAACTGGAGTGTGCGGCTTTATAAAGCCTTTAAGAATGGCTTTTGTCGGCGAACCCATGCACCGACGCCATAGGGGCATAAATGGCTCTAAATCACTGGAGGGACGTGGTGGTCAATGGTGTGTAACGCGCAATTCGAGTATTGAAAGCATTCAGTGCATGGCGAATATCCAATAATGGATTTCCCAAACCGACTGTTTGGTTTACGGATATGAAGTGGTCGAGCCTCCTCTATGGCTCGACCACTTTTTCAAGATTAGCGACCACCGTTTACTTCTTTGTTGCCTGAGCGACGGCCTCCATAAGATCCGCGATTGCCAAATCGAGCTTGCGCGCTAGTTGTGCTCGGACTTCTTCTGGTTCACCACTGGCCTTTTCAAGTTCGCCTTTGGCGTCATTAATAGCTGCCTTAAGCTGCGTCAATTCAGGGTTGTTCAGTTCACCTTTGAGTACACGACGCATCAGCCAGCGTTGCATCTGAAATGCAGCGTGGTCCTGGGCTGCCCCTTGGCTGGCAGCCTCCCATTTTTCGATGGCACGAATAACGTGCGGGTTCGACTTCACTTGGAAACGCTGGCGATGGACCTCAGGAGCTCCGGACAGACGGTTAATGCCATACGATGCGATTAGCGCCGTCGCACCATCATCGCTAATTGCATAACCCGCGTAGTTTCCGCTCGACACTACGTCAAGAGGCGACTGTTGCTCGCTCAAGACAACCACCACTTGCTCGTTTTCATGATTGAGTTCAGCGAGCACCTCATGCACGAACAACCGCCACCGGGAGTCCGACATGACCTGAGCTCCGCTTTCTACGGACGAGATCGTGCGGGTGCTCACGCCAACGTGTTTCGCAGTTTCACCAACACTCCAGCCGACCGTGGTCCGCCATTTCAGTACCAATTTGCCCCGATCCTCCGGAGCGACACCTTCAAATTCAGACATAAATCACCTCTATATTCAGCTTCAGGCTTGAAGCTGCTGCGACTATGAAACGCTAAACTTCCGACACCGGAAGCTGGATTGTTGGTCGGAAGTCGGCATCTGTCAAACATTTTTTGGTGGGAGGTACTGCTTGATCGAGCGGTCGTCGCGCGCAAAGAGATATGACCTGACATTTGTTTGCGTTGCCCCCAACCAGACTCAGGCATACGGGTACTGATCTCGATTGCCCCAGCGTGAGACTATTAGAGTTTTACGCAATGATTCCTGGTGCTTGATCCTGCTAGGAATTTTCTTTGCCAAATTTTTTGACGGTGTGTTTCATCTTTTCGAAGGAAATAGGTGTTAATTGCACCGAAAAAAATCGACCAATAGGAGCAAGTTGTAAATGGGAACTGGCAAGCGAGGAAAGCCCCCTACGCAGAAGGCAAAATCTGGCGTCGTTCGGGTAAGACGCCGGGATGATTTTCTAGAATCGACAATTCGAACCCTCCGAGATATGGCAGGCAATGTTTGCTCGTTTCCTGATTGCTCTGTTCATACCCACGGGGCCAAAGGGTCCCTAGATGGAGCATTCAGTATCGGTGTCGCTTGCCATATCACCGCTGCGGCTCCAGGAGGTCCTCGCTATGATCAGAACCAAAGCGCCGCAGAGCGTAGAGACGTCAGCAATGGTATCTGGATGTGTCAGACGCATTCGAGGCTCGTGGACGCAGACGACTCCCCATATCCTGTTGAGTTGCTTCGCGAGTGGAAGCGACAAGCCGAAATCCGTGCTAACCAAATGGTTAATCAGCGGGCATTTACAGAGCGAGAGCTAAAGTCGGCAGTAAAAGACGAATCCGTCGATATATTGGGAAGATATATCAACCGATTTACTGATCCCCTTGGAACACCTGTCAATGAGATGCTAAGCACCTATGAGTCTGGCATGTCTGAAATTGACCCGCGATTCAAAGTTCGGGTTAATAAGAGTGCGAGCGGAATAAGTCACGAAATATTCGCAGTGGCGCCAGACGCGAAATTTAATTTACTCATCCGTGGTGTTGATGAACTTAAGGATTTTGAAGCGGCCGAAAGAGCATTTTTTGAAGAGGGGCGAGAACTGAGTATCCCGAGCTCGAATTTTGAATTTGCTGGTTCCAAGTTATTCGAGGCAATCCACCAGCGACTTGATACAGATCGCGTCGGAAGCATAGTCCTAGGTGGGATCAAGAAAAAAATCAACGCAAACCTATTCGCGTGCGATGGAGAAGGACACGAACACTTTATTGTTTCATTTGACGCGGAGTATACCTCCGGGACATTAAGAACCATAATTCAAGGAAGTTGCCTTGGTGGCTTTCTTACGTTTGAGCATAGACTTGAACATAATGGTGGCAGCCTTCTGAATATGAGCATTGACGTTAAGGCTTGGCAAGGGCTTGATGTTTTAGAACTACCACTATTTGGGCGATTGACAAAAGCACTGCAATACTTGGAAAAAGGCAGCTTCGTTGTAGAGTTTGAGGTGGCCAATCGACTCGTTCGAATAGATACGAAGCAAAGCCCAGAATCAAATGGTTTTGCAGAGCATTTTTCCTATTTTATAACCATGATAGATCAGTGCCGCAAAATTGCAGAGAAATGCGAAGACAACATATTTATGTTGGACATTAATTTTACTGAGGAAGTGATTATTTTTCTCAGAAAGCTCACCCGTCTAATAGACAATAAAATCATTGGCCGAAGGGCTCCATCAATGCTCTGTCGAGGGACTTTCGATTGGTATGATGGCTATTCAGTTGAGGATTTAGATGATAAGGTTCAGCGAATTACTCTTCAAAATGAAATTCGTCCGGAAATAAATCTGCTTGGTCAAATGGTGAAAGCACCTAGAATCTCAAGTACTTATACGGGTGTTGAGGCGGTTTTGTATTGTGACTTAGAGGAAAGAGAACAAGTCAAAATGGAGATAGTCACCACGGAGAATACTTTAATTGAACACCAATTTAACGATGTCGATCGGTGGGAAGTGCTTGCCTTGCCAAGCTGAATGTTTTAGAAATGCAGGATAATAAATGCACTTTCTGAAACGGCGCAACAATGTTCAGCTGAAGCATTTTTAGCTTTGAAAGCATGTCTTGCTAACGAAAGCTACCTAAGATTTACTGGGGCTTTGTTCCGTTTCCCATGGAGGGATGAATTTATCGTCAATCAAGTCTGTGGCCTTCAGAGACGGTCGATACTCACCGTCTCCAAGTGACGCCGAATTAATATCTCTAATGCTCCTATTGTACGTATTAGCCAACGATTTGAAATCGTTATCAAGGTACGCTGCTTCACCTAGTAATCCACCCAGTTTGTACTCCAGCTGAGTTTTGGTAAGGCCAAAGCTATCGCGCTTTCCTTCGAGGGCCAGTTTAATTAATCTCATTTTTCTAAACCTAGCATTGGGGACCCTCAATGCACCTTCAGAAACCACGGTGCCAGTAATATGCTTGGGAACCTCTACGCCGAAAAGACGTGTTTTCTTGGCCGCGGTCAAATGTCCATATTTTTTCACTATTTTTTCGACTTCCCATAGGAGCCCGTGGGTTATGCGAGTGCCCGAAAATGTCAGGTCGTCAACATAGCAAGTGAATTTTAGGTTTGAGTTTTTCGCCAAGACACTCAGCTCGTCAAATAATGGCTTGTTAGAATAAAACGACAGTAGAGGGCTTAAGGGGCTCCCCGTCGGGATGCAGTCATCACAAGTAACGAGTTCAGCATAAAGATTGGCGATATCACCTGGGCACTCAAGGCGATCCCTGAAGAAGTTAAATGCCTGAGACTTTTTAGTGGAACGAAAAAAATTGCTAATATCGAGCGTCGCCACCATGCAGCCGCTCAAATGTTGTTCGGCATTCCTCTTGTATGATGTTCCCTTTAAAGCTGATTGCATGTACTCAGGCACTTTGACACAGCGCAGTAACTTCAGAATACGCTCGTGAATGGCTAGTAGTTTTCCTTTAGGCTTTTGCACCCATCGGGATTTAGGTGGCTTGCCAATTTTGAAAGGGTCAGGTTTGGGAGTCATCTCAAAGCGTTTGTAATCTCCTATGCTGCATAGAAGGTCATGGATGCTGAGAGAGAGAATAGCTGCTAACTTCGATCGTGAAGTGGTTTTGTACAACGCGCTTTGTGATATCTCGTAGGACTTTTTCTCTTGCTTAGCCTTTTTTACTCGCTTTGGCTTCATTTTTATTTTCAATCCATTCGAGAAGATGAATTACTTTTTTTGCTACTCCCAGGCGCAATCTGTTCGAAGGCTTAGGCGCGTCGAGATTCTCAGAAAAGAACAGTATTGATGACAACGGAATATCGAAACGATTGCTGTACTTTCCTAGCAATTCGATAGTCGGTTGCTTTTTGCCTGACTCTAGCTCGGAAAGGTGGGAATTTGAGATTCCCAGCTCCTTACTCAGCTCTGTTTGCGACAGATCGTGGTAGGTTCGAATCAAGCGTAATGCCTGGTTCAGCATCACAGCATCCTCATTAATAAGTGACAACAGCGGGGGTTAGGCATTAGAAGAGCTCACGAAGATTTTCCATTAGCTTTGGCCAGTGTTTGTCGATCAGAGGAAACAAAAATCCGACCAAACGTACAACACACATCATCAGCCTTAACCACTTAACAATCTTTCGTTTTCTAACAACCGGACGTCGTTTGGCGGGTTTTGCAATTTTCATGGGTTTTACCTCAGTTGCCCCTCTCAGACGTTGAGAAGGTCTCGCATGCAACTGGATAGAAAATTGGAGCAAACGACGCTTTTCCCCCCTTCTGAGCACCTGCTTCCGACTCGCACGGAAGCAGTATCCCCGCGTCTCCGGATCCCTGTGCTGCCGGGTGCCGAAGCGCTTGGGAAAGGGTTTAGAGGCAAGCCTCCACTGGACCGAAGCCCTCACAACAGCGAGATGATCTCCTTACCGCAGATGCAGGCTAACTGAGGCTTCGCGACAAGTCAAAAATATTCGCTAATAGCGAATATTTTTAGTCCGAAGGGCTGCGGCTTGCTCCAGCTACAGGTCAGGTAAAATTTGCCTTCCTCTCTTTTCTCCTGTCCTTCAGCCGAGCGCTGCGCTTTCTAAATAACTGAGAGCCAGCAATAAAACAGCACTTTCGGCTTGCGGTTGCAGGTGGCCTTCGCTGTCCATCGGTAAATATGGCCTCGCCGGTATGTCACCCCACAGCTGCGGAAAGTCTGCCTGGTCTCCTCCAAACTGCATCATCGCCGCATACGGTTTGTTACTACCGACCATGGCCGAGCTGGCCTTTGTGTGGGTGGTAATTGAGGCTGCAAGGCCTGCGGCGCTGATCTGCAGGATCTGGCCCGGCCAGTGGCCGTGTTTGGCTCGGTTTTCGGTGGTGACGTCGGAGAGTTCTGGCCATCGGGGGCGGCCTTCGTGTTCGAAGTTTTCTTCGGTCTGGCTGGCGAGTTCGGTGGCGATGGTTTGCATCAGGGGGTTGAGGTCGCCGACGGCCGATTCTATTTCGCTGAGGGTTTGTTGCAGACGTTGTTGGTTTATTTCGATGGTGAGCATTTTGGTTTTTTTTCCGGTCAGGAAATTTTGTGGGCTGGTAGGCCGCGATCGCTGGCAAGCCAGCTCCCACAGGGAATTGGGGTGGGTCAATGGGTGTGGTTTTGAGTGACGGTTTGTTTTTGTTTTAAGGCTTGGGTCAGGCCTGCGCCTGGGGCGTGGTTGAAGCCGGGGTCAGGACGGAATGTGATGGATTGGTTTTGGCTGGTTTGGACGGTCAGGCCTTTGCGTTTGACGGCGGCTTCGGTCAGGGCGATGACGCGGCAGCGGCAGTTGTAGCCGTTGGGTGGGTAGATGGTTTGCCAGATGGGGTCGTCATGGCGGTAGACCTGGCCGTGGAGTGCGCGGTGGCTGGGGCGGGTTTTGCTGTCGAGGATGGCGACGAACATCCAGTACGGGTGGGTCTGGGTGGTTTGTTCCATGGCGGTTTTGCGACCGGCCATGTAGGCGCTTTGCAGGTTGGTTTGGTAGATGGTTTTGAGGCGGCGTGGGCTGCCGAGTTGGACGGGTTGGGCGGCGCCTTGGCTGTCGACGATGATGGGTTTGCCCCACCAGCCTTGGTCTTGCAGGGTCGGCTGGAGGTTGTTGGTGAATTGTTTGAGGGTGTGGCCTTGTTGCAGGGCTGTTTCGAGGGCGGCGCGGATGTCGGACAGCAGGTCCAGGTGCATGGCTTTGGCGACGGTGAAGGCTTGATCGTGGGCTTGATCGAGCATGTCTTGCCAGTGCCAGGTGATGGCGTAGCCCTTGGCTTTGAGGTAGGCGATGGCGTTAGCGGGTTCGAGGCCGAAAACGGCTTTGAGGTCGATGGGGTTTACGGGTTGGGTCTGGGTGGCCATGTCAGTCTTCTTTGTCGGCGGTGGCGCTGAGGTGGCCCCAGGTGTTGGCGATGAAGATGAGGTGGGCCAGTTGCTGTGGGAGGGCTTGGCTGTCCATGTGTGGGTAGGCTTCGGCCAGCAGGCCTAAGGCGTCGGTGTCGTTGTGGCTGTGTTGCAGGGCTTGGATCAGTGGCGTGATGGCGTGTTCGGTGTGTTGTTGCAGGGTGGCGGTCGGCAGGCTGTTGATGGCTTGGTCTAGGGCCAGTTGGTCGAGTGCGAGGCTGGTGGTGGGTTCGGCGAATGCGGCTGAACCGGTGGTGGCTGGTGGTGGTTGCAGGTCGCCGTCTTGCAGGTTGTAGGTGCGTTGCCAGTAGGCGTTGCTGAATTTGACACCGGATTCGGTGAGGGCTTTGTCGCGTTGGGCGAGGCTTTTGTCGATTTCTTCTTGTTGCCACAGGTGGTAGTCGGGGGCGGCGATGTGGGGGCCGAAGTTGAGGTCGACGACGTGGCGGATGCAGGCGTTGAGTGCGGCGGCGACGATGCTGGCGTCGCCGTCGCGGATGTCTTGGGTGACTTCGGCACCGGCGGTGGCGCTGGCGCGGTTGCTGTCTTTTTCGGTGGTCTGGTTTTGGCCGAGCATGGCGACGTTGATTTCGCTGCGGCAGTACTCGAGCAGTTGGCGGTAGACGTCGGCGCTGCCGGCTTTGCCGGCGGCTTCGATGATTTGGACGCTGGCGTCGTCGGGGATGGCGGCGACGGCGTCTTGGACCATGGCTTCGAGGCTGTCGAGCAGCAGGTTGGTTTCGTCGTCGGTGGCGCCGCGTGGGTGTTTGCCGATGACCCAGGGGCTGCCGTATTTTTCGGTGAATTGGACCCAATATTTTAGGCCGCCGCGCATGAAGGTGGCGGGCCAGAAGCACATGCTGAGGTCGGGGAAGCCGTAGGGGTTGGCGTAGGTGGCGTCTTGGCGGGCGACGATGATGCGTTGCGGGTCGCAGGGTTGGCCGTCGGGGCCGGCGTCTTTGGCACGAAAGCGCAGTGCGTTGTGCTGGTCGTAGTAGAACCACTCGGCGGGTTTGCCGAGCAGGTCTTGGGGTACGAGGTGCCGGCCGAGGGGCTGCCACATGAGTTCGAGGGGTTGGTAGCCGTATAAGGGGGCGTCGAGCAGTTCGCGCAGGATGCGATCGAGGTCGAGGTCGGCGAGCCAGTCGCTGATGAAGCGTTCGATTTTGGGGCTGGCGTCGCCGCGTTTGAGGCCGCGCTCCAGTGAGAGGACAGCGGCTTTGCGGCGGCGGATGTTGCCGCCAACAAGGGCGCTGCTGCGCAGGTCGCGGTAGACCTTGATGTCTTTGCCTTGGGCTTTGAGGATGGGGTCGGGGTTTGGCAGGTGGGCGCCGAAGGTGGCTGATTCGGCGCGGCTGCGGGTGGCGATGTGGCGCTTGAGTGCGGGGTTGCGTTTGGCTTCGGTGAAGCTGACGAATTCGGTGGGACTGATCCATAGGCCTTGGTTGTTCATGCGTACCCTTGGGTGATGCGTGGGCCCTGGCGTGGGCGCCGTGATTTGACGGTGATGGGGCCGGACGCGACTTCGAGTGTGGCGAAGTGGGCTAAGGCGCCGGCGCCGGCGAAGTCGCCGTGGCGGTAAAGGTCGGGGTCTTTGAGGTCTTGTTGGCGGGCTTTGCTGATCATGGGGATGCCGTCGATGGTTTCGATGGCGCGCAGGTCTTGGTGTAAGGAATCGTCACGCGGCAGCGTGAGGTGGGCGTCTTCGAAGAGTTGGACGAATTTGGGCATCCAGGCGCCGTACCAAGTGCGGCTGATTTTGATTTGGTGGATGCGGTTGTGGCCGAAGGTGTCGGCGGTTTCTTCGGCGAGGGTTTCGCCGTTGCCGGTGGCGTCGAGGGCGGCGCCGATGAAGCGTGGCAGCCCGCGCAGGAGGTGGAAAAGGATTTGTTTTTGTTGGCGGGTGGGCACTTTGTGCAGTTCGATGACGAAGGGGATGTCGCGGTGTCGGGTTTGGTCGACGGACATGGGGCAGATGATGGAAAAGTCGCGGTGCCGGGCGTAGTCCATGCCGAGGAAGTGGCGCAGGGTTGGCGCGAGTGTTTGGCGCATGACGGGGTTGAGGTGGCGGTCGATCCAGTCGGTTACGTAGGCTTCGCGGCGGTGGATGGGTTGTTGGGTGAAGGCGTCGTCGAGGGCCAGGCGCAGGACGCTGCGGCCGGGGCGCATGGCTTCGTCGATCCAGACGCCGGGGATGCAGACGCCGTTGCCGTCGCGGGGGATGGCGTCGAGTTCTTCGCGCATTTGCGCTTTGCGCGGGCCGTAGGCGTTGCGGATGTTTTTGTACCAGGTGTGTTTGCCTTCGGCTGTGGGCGGCTCCCCGGCCATGTAGCAGACGCGTTCGTAGAGGCCGTTGGCGACGGCGTCGTCGAAGGTGGCGCGGTAGACCTGGGCGCTGTCGCCGTAGCGTTTGTCGCGGATGTCGCTGACCATTTGGTTGAAGGCGTTGGCTTTGCCGTTGTGGGTGCTGATGATGACGATGCGTCCGCCCCAGATGAGCAGCGCGGTGGCGGCGTCGAGGACCGCGGAGACGTTTCGGTGGAAGGCGGCTTCGTCGATGATGACTTTGCCTTGCAGACCGCGGACGCTGGCGGGGTTGCTGGAGAGTGCGACGATTTTGAAGCCTGAGGCGTAGCGGATGCGGTAGGCATTGATGTGCCGGGTGTGGCCGGTTTGGTCTTGGTCCTGGAATAGGAACTCTTCGATCTGGCTGGCGCCGGCGGCTTGGGCTTGGGCCATGACGCGGCTGAATTTGGCGCAGTAGCCGATGAATTCGAGGCCTTTTTCTTTGGTGTCGCCGATGTAGTAGCAGTCCATGCCGGCGGCGGCTTTTTGGGAGGCGGCGGTGATGACGCTGTCGAGGGCTTCGGCGAAGGTGATGCCGGTGCGCCGGCCTTTTTCGCAGAGTTTGATTTGGGCGTCGATGGCGAGCCATTGGGCTTGGTGGGCCATTAGCAGGCCTTCGGCTTGCGGGTTGTAGTCTTCGGGGATCTGGCGAACGCTGGGCGGCAGTTCGTCCCATTCGATGACGCGCAGTGTGCTGGCGGCTGGGGTCATGGTTTGACGCCGAGGAAGGTTTGGCGCCAGTACTGGGCTTGGTCTTCGGTCATGCCTTTGGCTTTGACGGCGTTGTCGAGGGCGGCGGCTTGTTCTTGCAGGAGGCGTTGACGGGTGGCGTTTTCGATGGCTTGGCGCTCTTTGACGCTGAGGGTGCGGGCTTCCATGGTGGCTTTGGCGGCGCGGGCCAAGGCACTGATTTCGGCGATGGTGATGTCGTCTTTTTCGTGGGCGCCGAGGGCGGCTTGGTAGGTCAGGGTCGAGATGGCTTCGATGAGGAGGACGCCGGTTTTGTCGGTGGCATCTTCGCCAAAGGCGCCGACGAAGGCTTCGGCCATTTGCCGTTGTTGGCGGGCTTTGTCGGTGAGTTGGTCGAAGCCGATTTTGAAGCGGCTGAGGGCGCTGCGACTGGGGGGCGTTTGGCTGGGGAAGCGGGCCTGGAGGTCGGCGAGCATGGCGTCGAGGGTGTGGCGGTCTTCGCGCAGGAGTTTGTGCAGGTAGGCTTTGACGTCGGCGGGCAGGCGGCTGACGGTGGATTTGCCGGCCATGGTCAGGCGCCCGGCCGTTGGATGCCGGGGACGCGGGCGCGGCCGGCGGCGATGTCTTGGCCGCGTTCGGTGAGGGTGGCGACGAGGATGGGGCCGATGTCGTTGAGGGTGATGGCGCTCTGTTCGGCGAGCCAGTGGAGTTCGGTTTTGGTCTGGTCGCGGCTGGTGCTGTGGCCGTGGTGGTCGAGGGCGGTGTTGAGGACGGAGCTGTTGGCGCGGTAGCCGGGCATGTCGGCGAGCAGGCGCAGGAGGACGAGGCGGATGTCGTGGCGCAGGTAGTCGGTGTAGGTGCTCATGGTTTTTCTCGCAGCAGGTAGTCGTTGATGCGGTCGAGGGCGCGGGCCAGTGGGCTGAGGGCGTCTTTGACGCCGGTGAGTTCGGCGCGGATGGCTTTCATGTCGCCGAGCAGGTCGGCGATGGCGCTTTGGTCTGGGAGGTGACGGACGTGTTCTTCGAGGGCGACGATGCGGGTGTTAAGGTGGAGCAACTGGTGGGCGCTGGCGGCTTGGCGTTTGGCGAGCCAGGTGTAGAGGCTGAGGGTGGCGAGGATGAGCCATTCGGCGATTTGCAGGACGGTGGTGAGGTCTTGGTGGGTCATGGGGTGCCCCGGCGGGTGTCGGGGGGTTGCGGGGGGATTGCGGGCGCATGGGGTTGCCTCCGGTCGGGGCGCCCCGGGGGTTCGGGGGCCAGAAATACTCACGCCGCTATGGTGGGCGGCGTGGGGTTGGAGGGCTTTTAATTGGGTTTAGGGAGCGGTTTGGGGAGGATCTTTGGCTTTCGGGTTTTGTATGTCGCCCTCACACAAATCAAATAGCTGAGCTACGAGTTTCTGGACGGGGCCGATTTTGGGTAGGTCTTCCTTCGCGTATCCCATCGCGCGCATTGTTTCGTTATGGCAAATGGCATTCAGGACATGCAAAACGGGAGGTTCTTCTGCTTCGATGGAGAGTCGTCTGGCTGCTACTTCGAGCAAAAGCTGTTCCGATTCAGCACCGAGCATCAGCTTCTCTAATTCCACGTACTTGCGCATAAAGTCTGTGTGATCTCTGGCACGTGTGGCGCTGCTGAGCACTAAGTTTATGGAAGCAAAAACGGTTACGAGGCCGGATGCTATGAGTGCGATGTCTTTTGAGTTGTCTTGAAGCGTGCCATAAACCGCAACGGAGCCGAATATCAGTGACAGCATGTTAGATATTTTATCTAACCGGTCAAAGAACGAACGACGGCGTTGGTGATACCGAATTGAGCGACGAACGCTAAAGAGCGTTGCATACCAACGGTCGGCTAAGTCTTCCGTTGTGGCGTCCATCGTCACTGACCCCGACCAGGCCGCTTTGGCGGAGAGAGGGTATCTACCACGTCAGAATGTCTCGGCTTATTGTGGTCTTCAAACTTTGGACGCGGACCACTCCGATCTGATTTGTTGGTGCTGCCTTGTTCTTTGTGTTTGTCATTGCTGCCACTCTTGTCCTTGCTCAATTGATGACTCCTTTCTTGGTTTGGTATTGAGGCGAGATCCACTCTAATTTGATCGCGTCGAAATATGTATCTTTTCCTTACGCCGGTACGGCCTTCTCTGCTGGATCTGAAAGGTTTAAGCATTCATTTCGATTGATTTGATACTGATCAAAATGAGCATAAGCCGTGCTTGGATCGGCTTCCCCACCGTTTTGACGTATTGCGCTGACCTTGGCCTGCCACCAGCTGTTGGCGAAAATTCCCGCTGCGGCGCAGTGGCCCAGCGGTTCAAATACGGAACGGCCGAACTGTGCTTGGCCAGTTTCGCGCAGGGTTTTGAAGTGTTGGCTGTGGGCTGATAGGTCTTTGAGGTTGTTGGCTTTGAGAATCTGCACACCTCGGCTCATAGCGGTATCGAGGTCTGCCAAGTATTGGGTGGCGCTGGCCAGAGCTTGGGGACTGGCGCTGGTGTAGACGGTTGGCGTCTGCTGCTGTTCGGCCGTTGGGGCGACGGCTGGTTTCACTGGGATGGGTTCGTTCGGGCTGAGCCAATACCAAATGCTGGCGGCGACGATGACCCATGACACTGCCGTCGCGACTTTTTGAGCGATGGTTTTTTCTGTTTTTGCGTTGTTTTTATTCTGGTCCATTGGTGCTTCCTTCTTGGGGCGTTTCGTCCGTGGGTGCTGCGTGGGCGACGGTGGTGACACCGTCTGTGGTTGGGGCATTTAGTGGGATGCGACGAGCATGAAGGCCAGGCCTGCGAATATGCCTGTGGCGATGAGGGCGTAGGTTTTGAGGGCTTCGGGCAGGTGGTCTTTGATTGAGTAGCTGAGGGCGGCGATGCCGATGCAGGCTACGCAGGTTTTGAGGATGAGCCGGTGGTTGTTGTGTTGCTGTGTCAGGGCGCTTTTATGGGCGGCTATGTCATCGTGGGGGTTGTGGTCGCAATACAAGCACTGTCGTTCGCTGGGTTGGGGTGGCGGGTGTTTGAGGGTGTGGTGGCCGAGGTTGATTTGGCCGCGGTTGCCTTTGATTTTGATGGTGAGTTGATGGTCTTTTCCATCCATGGGGAGGTTTTGTATTTCCTCTGAAAGCCTGGCTGATAGTTTGCTGACCAGGTCTCCGTCCTCGCTTGGCATAGTTCTCCTTTGCTATTTCAGCGATTTATTACCAATTTCAATATGCGCTCAACGCGGGGCTGGTCGAACTGTTGTTCGTGGCCCAGCGCGTTGTAGATCTCTGCGGCCACTTCGGCCAGTTTTTTTGATGGCCAACGCCGGCCGGCTTGTTTGGCGGCGGTTTCGAGCATTTCGATGATTCGTCCGAGTTTTTCGCCGTCGATGGGCGCCCAGGTGGGGGCTGCTGCGTCAGCGTTGGGGACGAGGATTTTTTGGCCGGTGATGATGAAGTAGAGGTCGGCGCCGGCTTGGGCGATGGCGGCCATGTAGTGGGCGTCGGGGACGCGGTCGCCTGCTTCGTAGAGCATTTGGGTTTTTTTGGTTACGCCGGCCAGGGCTGCGAAGTCGGTTTGGTTGAGGCCTAGCCGTGTCCGCTCGCCGCGTAGTCGCTCACAAAAGGAAACCATTCGGTTGCCAAAATCCTTTTACATGGGAACCGTTCGGTTCCATCATTCGTTCACACCGTCCGACCACGAACGGCAACTTTATCGGCACCAAGGCGGGTGCTGTTTCCCCGGAGGGATTTTATGACGCTACGTACTGCGGATGAGGCTAAAGCTGAGCTTAGGGCCAAGGGTGTTTCGATTACTCAGTGGGCGATCGCGAATCGTTTTTCGCCCAACCTGGTGTTTGAGGTGTTGGGTGGGCGCAAGAAGTGTGTGCGCGGTCAGACGCATGAGATTGCGATCAAGTTGGGGCTTAAGGCCGGGGAAATTTGTGTGGACCCGGCGTCGGCTCTTGAGTCTTCGCGTTTTGTGGCGTGAGGCTCTGGATGAAAAATCATATCGGTTATGGGGAATCTACCGCTTTTATTTGTTTGCCGAGACTGCGCGCGGGTGAAAAAGAGAGTTTTCCTACAAAAAACACACTATTTGCCACTTTTTTTGCGGTGACGCGTGGGCTGCTTAATAGGTGGCAGGTGCGGGCCTTCGGTTTTGAGGGGGGCAATTTACCTGATTTTGTTGTGCGTGCTGTGTCGTGTTTGACCGCTTTTGCTTGGGTGTTGCGATGAGTCGGCCGGTGTCGGCGTCTGCTCGGGTGTTGCGTGTGCTGTTGGCGTTGAAGGGGCACACGGTGACGGGCTTGAGTAATGCGGAGTTGGCGGTTTTGACGCAGGACAGTCCGAGCAATATTACGCGGGCGATGCAGACGTTGATTGAGGAAGGTTTGGCGCTGAAGTTGGATAACGGGCGTTTTGCTCATTCGGTGAAGGTGTTGCAGATGGCGCAGGCGCATGCCGAGCACATGGCGCGTTTGACGGGACGGATGCAGGAAATCAATCAGCGGATTGCCGCGGGTTCGAGGGTTTAAGGAGGCTGTATGGCAAGGAGCAAGGGTGTTTGCGCTGAGGCGTTGGTGTTGCCGGCGTTGGATGGCGCGAGGTTGACGGCTGATCAGAATGCGATGGCGTCGTTGCAGGCTTTGCATGGTGATGAGCGGGATGTGGTGAATCAGTTGTTGGGTCAGTCGCTGATGGCGGGTGCGTTGGAGGCGTTTTCCCGCACGGTGCGGATTTCGAAGTTGGCGTTTGTGAAGGAGAAGAAGCTTTATCGAGCGATTGCCGGGGGTAAAAGTCCGCACGGTGCGCAGGTGTTGAGTGGGACGTGGGAGGAGTTCTGCGGCCTGCTGGGGCGCTCGGTTGATCAGGTGGATCGCGATATTGCGAATGTGCGGGCTTTCGGTGAGGAGGCGCTGGATTCGATGTCGCGGATGGGGTTTGGCTATCGCGAGTTGCGCCAGTTTCGCCAGTTGCCGCAGGACCAGCAGTCGGCTTTGGTTGAGGTGGCCAGGGCCGGTGATAAGGAGGCGTTTGTTGAGTTGGCTGAGGAGTTGATCGGCCAGCATGCTCGGGAGACGGCGGTGTTAGGTCGACGGCTTGAGGAGGCTACGGCGGATTATTCGGCGCAGAGTGAGTTGCTGGCGAAGCGGTCCGGTGAGTTGGATGGCGCTCGCCGGGCGCTGGAGTGCTCCCGCCAGCAGGTGCAGGCGATGCCGGCCGATGAGATGGCGAAGGCGTTGCGCTCTGAGGTGACGGCGATTGCGTTTGAGGCGGAGTGTTGTGTGTTGGGGCCGCTGCGGGAGGGGTTTGCGAAGTTGGCGGCGCTGGCGGGTGACGGTGAGGATCATCGGGTGTTTCAGGCCGGGTTGATTGGGCAGTTGGAGACGACGCTGGGCGTGGTTCGCAGTGAGTTCAATTTGCTGGGTGCGGCGGATGGTGCTGCGGTTTGGTTGTCGGCTGCGGAGGTTGAGGGATGAATCCTGTTCAGGCTCAGCAGTTGATGGAAATTGCGCGCCGCCTTGATGCCGCGGGGTATGGCGAACGTACGGCGATTTATGAGGCGGGTGTGTTGGAGCTAGGGGTGTCGCTTTCTACGTTGCAACGGCTGTTGAAGTCGGTGTGTGTGGCGAAGCCGCGTAAGCGCCGTCGGGATGCGGGCAGCAGCGTTTTGCCGATTGAGGAGGCTCGGTTGATTTCGGCGATGTTGTTGGAGTCGATTCGGGCGAATAACAAGCAGTTGTCGACGATTGTGCGGGCGGTTGAGCGCTTGCGCAGTAATGGGTTGATTACGGCGGGTCGTGTGGATGAGTTGACGGGTGTGTTTCGCCCGTTGAGCCGCAGTGCAATTTGCCGGGCGTTGCATGCTTATAAGTTGCATCCCTCGCAGTTGTTGCAGGACGCCCCGGCGGTGTCGTTGGCCAGTTTGCATCCTAATCATGTGTGGCAGGTGGATGCGTCGATTTCGACGCAGTTCTATTTGGCGGATGACGGTGCGCGGGTGATGCATAAGGCTGAGTTTTATGAGGGGAAGCCGGCGAATTTGAAGCGGATTGAGCGCCAGCGGTTGTGGCGGTATGTGGTGACGGATCATACGAGCGGTGCGCTGTATGTGGAGTATGTGCTGGGGGCAGAGTCGGCTGAGAATTTGTGCAGTGTGTTGATTAATGCGATGCAGAAACGCGGTGCGGCGGATCCTTTTCACGGAGTGCCTTGGGTGTTGATGACGGACCCGGGGGCGGCGATGACGAGTGGGATTTTCCGCAATTTGTGCCGGGTGTTGTCGATTGATTTGGTGATTAATCGGGTCGGGAATGCGCGGGCGAAGGGCCAGGTTGAGCAGGCGCACAATTTGGTGGAGCGGGAGTTTGAGAGTGCGTTGAAGTTTCAGCCGGCGAAGACGCTTGAGCAGATTAATGCGTGGGCGACGCAGTGGATGCGGTTTTTCAATTCGACGTCGATTCATACGCGCACGCGCCGCAGTCGGTATGGGGTTTGGCAGTTGATTACGCCTGAGCAGTTGCGCTTGGCGCCGAGTGTTGAGGTGTGCCGGGAGTTGGCGGTGTGTACGCCGGAGTACCGCAAGGTGAGTAATTTGCTGCGGGTGTCGTTTCGCGGGGCGTCGTTTGATGTGAGTTCGGTGCCGGGTGTGATGGTGGGTGAGAAGTTGTTGGTGACGCGTAATTGCTGGCGGGATAAGGATTCGGCGATTGCGGTGTTGGTGGGTGATGACGGGCGTGAGCGGTACCACGTGATCGAGCGGATCGGGGTGGATGCGTTTGGCTTTGCTGAGTCGGCGGCGGTGATTGGCGAGCAGTTTAAACAGCATGCGCAGACGCCGGCGCAGGTGTCACGCAAGGTGTTGGAGCAGTTGGCGACGGGGACGAGCTCTGAAGAGGATGCTTTGGCTGCGCGCAAGGCGAAGACGGTGCCGTTTGGTGGGCGTGTGGATCCGCTTAAGTATGTGAAGGATACGGTGTTGCCGGCTTATCTGCCGCGTCGCGGTTCGACGCTGAATGTGGAGGCACCGACGGTTGAGGTGGCGCCGTTGAGTGTGGTTGAGGCGGCGAAGTGGTTGCGGCCGAGGCTGGGTCAGTTGTGGTCGCCGCAGTCTTATGGGTGGTTGTTGGAGCGTTTTCCACAGGGTGTTCCGGAGGAGGATCTTGAGGCGATTGAGGCTGAGTTGAAGCGGCCTGTTGAGGTCAGGCGTGGGCCGTTCGGTTCGGTTGGGGGTGTGTGATGTTGAAGTTGAAAGGGATTTTGCAGGAGATGGGCCGGCCTCAGGCGGCGTTGGCGCAGTCGTTGTGTGTGAGCAGTGCGGCGGTGGCGCAGTTGGTGAATCACAATCTTTGGCCGCGCAAGTTGGATGGTGAGGTGTTGCGGGGGCGTATTCGCTCTTTTCTGGCGGATTGTGGGGCGAATGATGCTGCGATTGCGGGTGCTTTTGATGAGGCGGTTGTGCCGTGTTTGATGGCCGATGTTCCGGCCGCTGTGGTTGTGCTGTCCAAGGAGGACGATTCGATGTTGTTGCCTAAGCAAACGCTTCAGCCCGCTACGCGTAAGGCGTTTGGTCTGTTTCGTGATCCGTTTGATGAGTTGCAGTGTGCCCAGGATATGTGGGTGAGTCCGGATATTCGTTACGTGCGGGAGGCGATGTATCAGACGGCTCGGCACGGTGGGTTTTTGGCGGTTGAGGGGGAATCGGGGGCCGGTAAAAGTACGCTTCGCCGGGATCTGGTGAATCGGCTTGCTGAGAATAATGATCCGGTGTTGATTATTGAACCGTATGTGTTGGCGTCTGAGGATAACGATTCGAAGGGGAAGTCGCTTAAGAGTACGCATATTGCTGAGTCGATGATGGCGGCTGTGGCGCCGTTGGCTAAGCCGAAGAGTAGTCCTGAGGCGCGCTTTGCTCAGTTGCATCGGGCGCTGAAGGAGTCGCATGCGGCGGGGTATCGCCATTGTCTGGTGATTGAGGAGGCGCATAGTTTGCCAGTGCCGACGCTTAAGCATTTGAAGCGGATTTTGGAGTTGGAGGTGGGGTTCACGAAGTTGGTGAGCGTCATCATGATCGGCCAGCCGGAGTTGGGGGTGAAGTTAAGTGAGCGTAATGCGGATGTGCGGGAGGTTGTGCAGCGCTGTGAGCGTGTGACGCTGGGGCCGGTCGATCATTCGCGGTTGGGGGAGTTTTTGACGTTTCGGTTTGATCGGATCGGTAAGGCGTTGGGAGATGTCATCGAGCCTGGCGCTGTTGAGGCGATTGTGGCGCGCCTGTCTCAGCCGACTCGGCATGGTGGGCGGGATGGGACGGTTTCGCTGCTTTATCCATTGGCGATCGGGAATCTGGTGATTGCGGCGATGAATTTGGCGGTGCAGTTGGGTGTGCCGAAGGTGTCTGCTGATGTCATCAAGGGGGTGTGATTTGGAGACTTTGAATCTGACCAGCCGCTTGAGGCGTGTGCCGCTGAGTATTTTGGCTGAGGGGTTTCCGGTCATGCTTTCGGCTTTTAATGAGTTGGTGCGGGAGTTGCGTGGGGCCGGCATTGGGATCAAGGAGCAGGTGCTATTAGAGAATAAGGTGGTGATTGATGAGGACTGTGCTGATTTGTTTGTGGTGCGGTTCGGGGATTGTTTGAGTGGGATTCGCTATTCGTCTGCGGGGCAGTTCACTTGTAGTTCGGTGACGGTTCGCGGGGTGGATGTGGTTTGGCTGACGTTGGCTAGGGGGCAAGTGCAATGATTGTTGGCCTCTTGGGTGCGGCGGTGCTGGGATGAGTGGCTTGCGCAGTAAGGGGCCGGAGTTGTTGGTTGATTTGACGGAGCATGTGGCGGCTTCGTTGGTTGAGTTGGTGTCGATGGAGGATGAGGCGGCTCGGCATGTGGCTAAAGAGGTGGCTGATCGGATGGCGGCGCATTGGGGTGGGCAGAATGTCTATTTTCCGATGGGGCTGGCGGGGAAGCTTAGTCGGCGGGATCGGCAGATTTTTGAGGAGTTCAATGGGACGAATCATAGTGATCTGGCGAGGAAGTATGCGGTGTCGCTGCAGTGGATTTATAAGATTGTGAAGGCGGTGCGCAAGGATGAGGTGGCGCGTCGTCAGGTGGATATGTTCGCCCCGTCGGTTGATGACTGACGGGGCGTTTTTCGTTGCGCTGGGTGCAATGGAATTGCAGGGGGTGTCCCGGTTTGGGTCGGGGTGGACCGGAATGGGTCGGGTTTATCGCGCGTTTTGGGTATGATTTAGGTCACGCGTTAACAGCTGAAGATCTGGGGCGACTGTGAGATCTACCCCCTCACCCCAACCCTCTCCCCCAAGGGGGCGAGGGGGAAGGGAGCTGATCGGGGGTATTTCAGAAAATGGGTTCGACTCGAAATTTTCAGGTCGATGTATCGCTTGACTACAACTCGGTCAGTTCCCTCTCCCTTGGGAGAGGGCTAGGGTGAGGGGCCTGGGTCCTGAGTCGAGCGCAGAGTGCAGCAACTCACCGATCCAGCTCCCTGACCAACAGGGGTAGAAGCTGTTCACACGACGCTTCAATCTTCAAATCGAGCAAGTCATCCGCCCGTGTCTTGCCCAGATTGATCGCAATCAACGGTTTGCCGCGATCGGCAATCACCCGGCACAAACGAAACGCCGAATACGCCATCAACGACGACCCCACCACCAACATCCCCGCCGCATTTTCCGCTGCCGCCATCGCTCGAGCCGCCGTGGGCTGCGCGACGTTTTCGCCGAAAAACACCACGTCCGGTTTCATCCGCTCGCCAAAGCAATGCGGACAGTGCGGTACCTGAAAACGCGCCTCGAACGCCGGGTCGAGCAGGGTGTCGCCATCCGGTGCCTGCACCGCATCGACCCCGGCCAGATACGGATTTTGTCGTTCCATCAATTGCTGAATCGAATCACGCTCACTGCGCTGGCCACAGTCCAGACACACAACGCGATGCAGGCTACCGTGCAGTTCGATCACATCGTGACTGCCAGCCTGATCGTGCAGGGTGTCGACGTTCTGGGTAATCAAGTCGTGGATCAGCCCATGGCGCTGCAAACCGGCCAACGCTTCGTGCGCTGCATTCGGCTGCGCCTGACGTACCCTTGGCCAGCCGAGCATGGCCCGCGCCCAGTAGCGGCGGCGTGATTCGGGGGCGGCCAGAAACTCCTGATACATCATCGGTTGCCGCCCACGGCGTACACCGTCGCTGTCGCGGTAATCCGGAATGCCCGACGGCGTGCTGATACCGGCCCCGGTCAATACGAGGAAATCGCCGTCCGCCATCACTTGCTGGAGCGTGTCGAGGTGTTCGCGGGTCGGGCTGTCGAGCATGGTCAGCGCTCCGGATAAGGACGATGCCAGCAGGTTAGCACGCGACCCGCGAGGCTTACTTGCGCGCCTCCAGAATCAGGTTGAACGGTGTTTGCGTGGCCCGGCGGAAGTGCTTGAACCCGGCCTCGACAAACACTTTACGCAAGCGTATTTCCCCGGCTTGCGCACCTAGGTCCGAGGCCGACTTCCTGCGACAGCGAGTTCGGTGTGCAGATAAATGTCGAGGCCGCGTAGAACAGCCGTCCTACCGGGTTGATGTTGTCGTCCAGCGTGTCGTTGGCGAACGGTTCGACCAGCAACACCGTGCCGTCGTCCTTCAGTGAATCATAGGCGTGGCGGGCTGCACCGACCGGGTCGCCCATGTCGTGCAGGCAGTCGAAATAGCAGATCAGGTCGTAGTCATTGCCCGGGTAGCTCTTCGCCGAGCCCTGGAAGAACTTCGCCCGGCTGCTGACTCCGCCTTCCTCGGCGCGCTGGGTGGCGACCGTGATCGACGGCGCGTGATAGTCGTAGCCGACGAAACGCGAGTTGGGGAATGCCTGGGCCATGATCACCGTCGAGGCGCCGTGGCCGCAGCCGATGTCGGCGACTTTGGCGCCTTCTTCAAGCTTGGCCACCACACCGTCCAGCGCCGGCAGCCATTCGGCGATCAGGTGACCTTTGTAGCCGGGCCGGAAGAACCGTTCGGTGCCGGTGAACATGCACGGATGGTGATCGCCCCAGGGCAGGGCGCCATTGCCGCGCATGGCTTTGACCAGTTTGTCTTTGTCATGGAAAAACGATGCCACCACGCCGAGGCCACCGGCGACGTAAACCGGCGAGTCTTCGACGGCCAACGCCAGCGCCTGTTCTTCCGGTAAACGAAACTGGCCGTCGTGGTGTTCCATGTAGCCGGAGGCCGCGTGAGCGCTGAGCCATTCGCGCACCAGACGCGGGTTGCAGGTGGTTTTTGCCGCGAGGGCATCGGCACTGACCGGCTGACTGTCGGCCATGGCCCGGTACAAGCCGAGCTCTTCGCCGACGATGACATTGGCCAGCATCGCCGCGCCGCCCATGTCGTTGACCAGTTTGGCCATGAATTGGTTGAGCTTCGCCTCGTCCATCATGTGTGCTCCTGAAACAGGATCACGGTCCGGCGGCGTCGAAGGTCGAGGCGTGCGCCACCGGGCGGTGGTCACGGAGTTGGGCAGGGCACGGCTGACGTCCTGCGTCCCCCTCGACTGGGTAATAAAGGAGTCTAGCCCCGGTCCGCGACTGCCGCTGTATTTGTAAACACTGAAAAAACCTGTGGGAGCGAGCCCGCTCGCGAAGAGGCCAGTACAGTCAACATCGTTGTCGACTGTTCAGCAGTCTTCGCGAGCAGGCTCGCTCCCACAGGTTTTTTGGCGTGTATCACTGTGTGTCGCGGTTGTTGAGAGATACATCGGGCTGCAAATGTTTATTCAGTTGTACACACCAGCGATACAGCCAGCGCTTCAACTGGAGAAAACCCACTGCTGAGGTACTCCCTATGCAAACGCCTGTCTCATCACTGCAACCGAGCGTCGGCCTCGGCCTGCGCCGTGGCCTGCTGAAAGACCTGCAAGCGGCCCGCACCGGCGCTTTCGACTTTCTCGAAGTCGCCCCGGAGAACTGGATCGGCGTTGGCGGCGCTCATGGCGCGGCGTTGCGTGAACTGGCCGAACGCTACCCGTTGTCCTGTCACGGCTTGTCGCTGTCACTTGGCGGACCGGCGCCGCTGGACGTCGGGTTCTTGCAGGAAGTGCGGATGTTTCTCGACCATTACAACGTGCCGCTGTACAGCGAACACCTGAGTTATTGCAGCGATGACGGGCATCTGTATGACTTGCTGCCATTGCCGTTTACCGAAGACGCGGTGCACCACGTCGCCGCACGGATCCGTCAGGCTCAGGACATTCTCGGCCGGCGTCTGGCCGTGGAAAATGTCTCCTATTACGCCGCACCGCGTCAGGACATGGACGAGGTGTGCTTCACCAACGCCGTGTTGCGCGAGGCCGATTGCGATCTGCTGCTGGACGTCAACAATGTCTACGTCAATGCGATCAACCACGGATTTGATCCGCAAGCGTTTCTCGCCGCTATCGAGCCGAGCAGGGTGGTCAGCATGCATGTGGCCGGGCATTTTGATGAGTCCGACACGCTGAAAATCGACACCCATGGTGCCTCAGTCAAACCGGTCGTGTGGTCTCTGCTGGCGGAGGCTTACAGGCGGTTTGGCGCGCAGCCAACGCTGCTTGAGCGGGACTTCAACTTCCCGGCGTTTTCCGAACTGGTCGCTGAGTTGCAAACCATTCGCCACTTGCAGGCGGGGGGCGACCATCGTGGATAACCTGATACTGCAACAACAGGCACTGACCCGATACTTGCGCGATCCCGACCATCAATCGCCGCCGGCCGAGATGAACGCGGCGCGGGTCAATGTCTATCGCGATCTGGTGTTCAACAACGTATCGCAACTGTTGAGCGGCACGTTTCCGGTGTTGATCCGCATCGTCGGTGAGCAACGTTGGGGTCTGCTGGTGCGCGGCTTTTTGCGCGACTGGCGGGCGCAGACGCCGAAGTTTGGCGAGATTGCCGGAACCTTTCTCGACTACCTGGCCACGCAACCACAGGTGTTGCGCGAAGGTCAGTGGCCGGCGTTTTTGCTGGAGCTGGCACATTACGAATGGGTTGAGATGGTTTTGCAGCAATCTGATGCCCAAGCGCTGCTGCCGACCGATCCGGCGTTATTGCTGGAACGCCCGTTGCTGATCTCGGCACTGGCCTGGCCGTTGGCGTATGTCTGGCCGGTGCACGAACTCGATCCGCACCATCAACCCGCCACGCCCCCGGCGCAACCGACGCTGTTGCTGGTGCGGCGTACGGCAGACTGGAGTATGAAGTTTTCCGAACTGAGTCCGCTGGCTTGGCGCTTGCTGCAGCGCATCACTGAGTTTGCGTCGTTGACGGGGCGCGAGCAGTTGCAAGCTCTGGCGCAGGAGGCCGGGCAGCCCGCCAGCAATTCGTTCATGGATAACGGCCTGGTGTTGTTGCGCCAGATGCATGAGGACCAAGTGATCGGTCTCGCACCTTGAGTACTAATATTGCGCCGCACACTGTGGGAGCGAGCAAGCTCGCTCCCACAAGGACTTTCGCTGTTCTCAGGGGTGCAGGGGGAGTTTCAGTTCCGCACACAATCCGCCACCCTCGCGGTTGCTCAAGGTCAACGAACCACCCAGCGCCATCGCCAGCTGCTGGGCGATGGCCAGTCCCAGTCCGGTGCCGCCGGTGTCGCGATTGCGCGAATTTTCTACGCGATAAAACGGTTGCAGCACCTGCGCCAGTTCGGCATCGGCGATGCCCGGGCCACGGTCCATGACGGTGATTGCCAGGTTGCCTTTGTTGGCTTCGACCCAGACTTCGGCGGCGCCGGCGAATTTCAGTGCGTTGTCGGTCAGGTTCACCAGCACCCGGCGCAACGCATGAGGACGGGTGTCGATGACCGCCGCACTCTTGCCGACCAGTTGCACCTGCTTGCCCATGTCCTGATAGTCGAACACCAGGCTTTCGAGGAACGAATCCATGTTGGTGCGGCGACTTTCTTCGGTCGAGCCATGGATGCTGCGCGCATACGCCACGCCTTCGCGCACCAGATGTTCCATCTCGCTGAGGTCATTCCACAGTTTGTCTTTTTCAGCGCAATCGTCCATAAGCTCGGCGCGCAGTTTCATCCGCGTGATCGGCGTTTGCAGGTCGTGGGAAATCGCCGCCAGTAGTTGCATGCGCTCTTTGAGGTAAGCGGCGATGCGCGCCTGCATCGTGTTGAATGCACGTGCCGCGTAAACCACTTCGTTCGGGCCGCTTTCGTCGAGGTTGATCGGGTGGGCGTTGGGGTCAAGGGTTTCCACGGCGTTGGCCAGACGGGTCAGCGGGCGAACCGCAATACGCACCGCCAGCCAGGTGCAGACGATCATCAGCGCCAGTTGGCCGAGCAAAACCACCGGCAACCAGGGCGATAACGGGACCATGGCGGGGCGCACGTCGATGGTCACTGGACTGCCGTCGCTCAGGCGCAGATGGCCCTGAAAGTGTTTCTTCGGCCCGGGAATATCGGTGAAGGTCAGCGGATAGCGTTCACCGATGGCTTCGGTGATCGAGGTAACGGCCACCGGCACATTTCCGACCTCGATCGGCGTGCCCGGTTCGCCTTCGCTCAACAAGTAGCCGTAATTTTTTCGCGCCAGACGCTCGAGCCAGGCAGGGCGCTCTTCGGCAGGCAGTCGATCAAGGATCGCAATCGAAGTCGACACGTCGGTCTCGAGATTGCCGAGCATGGTGTTTTTCGCGCTTTGATAACGCTCGTAATACTGCGCGCCGAACGACAGCGCCTGAGCGAGCAGCAAGCCAATCAGGAAAATCAGCGACAGGCGCGAGGCGAGGGTGCGTGGCCAGTGCAGATTGACGCTCATGCCGGGGCACCAAGAATTTCGACCGGCAACGAGAACACATAACCCTCGCTGCGCACGGTCTTGATGTAGGCCGGCTCGCGCGCATCATCGAGCAGACGCTGGCGCAAACGGCTGACCAGCAAATCGATCGAGCGGTCGAACAGGTCAGCGTCACGGCCCTGCGTTAGATTGAGCAGTTGATCGCGGCTGAGCACCCGTTGCGGGTGATCGAGAAAGACCCGCAGCAATCGATACTCGGCACCGCTGAGGGCGACCATGGTGCCGTCCTTGTCCAGCAAGTGACGGGCCGAGGTGTCCAATTGCCAACGGCCGAAAGCCAGCAAGCGCCCGGCCTCGGTGACCACCAGATTCGGCGGCAGCATGCGCGTGCGGCGCAGTACGGCGTTGATCCGCGCGAGCAATTCGCGGGCGGCGAACGGTTTGGTCAGGTAATCGTCGGCGCCCATTTCCAGGCCGATGATGCGGTCGGTTTCATCGTTGCGTGCGGTCAGCATCAACACTGGCGTGGCCTTGTGTTTGCCCACGCGCAGTTCGCGGCACAGCTGCAGGCCATCGTCGCCGGGCATCATGATATCGAGCACGATCAGGTCGACGGTGTTGGCTTCGAGAAAGCTGCGCATCTGCCGGCCATCGGCGACCACGGTGGTGCGCAGGCCGTTTTTCTTCAGGTAGTTGCCTACCAGTTCACGGATCTCGCGGTCGTCGTCGACGATGAGAATGTGATCGACATGATCCATCGGTTCAAGCCTCAGTCAGAAGGGGAATGCCGTGCAGTCTATAGAGCCTTCAGTGGCTCGCCTGCCTGCCTTTGTATTGCAGTGTATCTGCCATGTCGGCGGATACACGGAGACGCAAAAACGCGATTTTTACAGGGTTTTGTATCGCTGTGTATCCCCCGATGGCAGGGATACACAGCGATTGAAACGCGCCTGTTCCTGACACAGACGCGATACCTCGCGAGCCTCAAATAGGCTCCATCGAGGCCCACACAGATCGCCTCGGCTCAAACCCCACTGAAGCCTTGAGGAACACGCCATGAATAACAAATCCGTAATTGCCGCCTGCCTGTTTGCCGCCCTGAACATCTGCACGCTGTCGGCCCGCGCCGAAGCCGATGTCACCGCGCAAACCTACACCTACGGCACCCACCTGGATATCCAGAAAGTGATCTCGCTGAAACAGGACAATTCAGTGAATTGCGGGATTGTCGAGGCGCGCATGACCTACCTCGATTCGGCCGGTCAGACCCGCGTACTCGATTACAGCAAATTCGCCGACGGCTGCAACAACGACAACTAAGCCATCACTCTTTATAGAAGGAAACAGCCATGAACAACGTATCGCGTTTTTTGACCGCCATCGCTTTCTCTCTCGCCGGCGTCGCCGCCCATGCCAACGCCGCGGTTGAACAGCATAGCTGCCACAGCAGCGCCTGCTTCCAACTGACGCCGGTGGCCAAGCAGGGCAGCGACGGCTTGATTGCCGCGGACGGTTCCAGCCGCACGCCACAGGGCCAGATGTTTGCCGCGGACGGTTCCAGCCGCACACCACAAGGCCAGATGGTTGCTGCAGACGGTTCCAGCCGCACGCCACAAGGCCAGATGGTTGCCGCCGATGGCTCCAGCCGCACGCCGCAGGGCCAGATGTTTGCCGAGAACGGCGCCAGCCGTACGCCGCAGAGCCATTGGCTGGAAAGTCAGAGCGTCTGAATGGCTCGTCACATTCATTGATCAAGGGTGACTCACTATGTACCTCATCGCATTTCTCGGCGGTCTGCTGACCGTGCTCAGCCCCTGCATTCTGCCGGTGGTGCCGTTTCTGTTTGCCGGCGCCCAACGCAGCCGCGCTTCGATACTGCTGACCCTCGGCGGCATGGCCTTGACCTTCGCGCTCATCTCCAGCCTGGCCGTGGTCAGCAGCGAGTGGGTGATCCAGGCCAGCAACAGCGGACGTTACGTCGCCCTGATCGTAATGAGCGTGTTCGCCCTGTCACTGATCTCGGCGCGCATCGGTGACTGGCTGACGCGACCGTTCGTGATGCTCGGCAACCGTCTCGACCCGGACACGCGGAAAAAGGCCGGACCGATGGCTTCGATCATGCTCGGCGTGGCTACCGGACTGCTTTGGGCTCCGTGCGCCGGACCGATTCTCGGCGTGATCCTCACCGGGGCCATGCTGCAAGGCGCCAACGCGCAGACTAGCCTGTTGCTGCTGGCCTACGGCGCCGGCAGTGCATTGTCGCTGGGTACGTTGATCTTCACCGGACGCGGCTTGGTCAATCGCCTGAAACCGTCGATTCCGTTCACCGGCTGGTTGCGTCGTGGTGCCGGTGTTGCGGTACTCGCGACGGCGGCGGTAATTGCCACTGGCTTCGATAAAACCTTGCTGGCGAACACGTCCTCCCAAGGCGTGGCCAGCGTCGAGAAAAGCGTGCTGGAAAACGTGCCGAAAGTGGTCGACTACTTCGTCAGCAAAGTCCGTGCGGACTCGCCGATGGAGGAGGGCACAGGCGCGATGCCGTCGCTGGCCGGCGCAGTGCAATGGCTGAACTCGCCCGAGCTGAGCGCTGAGTCACTGCGCGGCAAAGTGGTGCTGGTGGACTTCTGGACCTACGACTGCATCAACTGCCAGCACACCTTGCCGTACGTAAAGGACTGGGCTAAGAAATACGAAAAGGACGGGCTCGTGGTGATCGGTGTCCACACCCCGGAATACGGCTACGAGCGGATCATCGACAACGTCCGGGATCAGGTGAAAAAACTCGGCATTACTTACCCGGTGGCCATCGATAACAACTATGCGATCTGGCGCAACTTCGACAATCAATACTGGCCGGCGCATTACCTGATCGACGCCAAAGGGCAAGTGCGTTACAGCCACTTCGGCGAAGGTCGCTACGAAGCGCAGGAGCAGATGATCCAGCAATTGCTGCAAGAGGCGAAAGCGCCTGCCGCTTGATCAGCAAAGGCAATGGTTCAGAGGTCACGCACCATGAGCCATTGTTCGTTGTCCCAGGCGCGAAAACGCTCCAGGACTTGCCAGCCGCGCTTGGCGTAGTAGTCCTGCTTGTTCTGCGTGTGCAGATACAGGCGTGCAAAGCCGCAGTCTTTCGCCTCTCGGCAAATCCCTGCAATCAAACGCTCCGCCAGACCTTGCCCGCGTGCTTCAGGGCTGACGAACACGCAGGCCAGCCAAGGTCCGAGATCGGGCCGCAGGGCGAGGTCATCGCGTGCCAGCGCGGCGCCGCCGACCAGATGATCACCGTCCATGGCGATCAGGCAGGACCAGTCGCCATTGCTTTGGCCCTCGGCAAATTCACGCTGCCATTCGGCCAGCGGGTGATCGACGTATTCGTAGGGGAATTGTTCGTGGATCCATTGAGCATAACGGTCGCTGTAGTGCATGTGGTGCGCGAGCCAATCGAGTTTCAGTGACATCAGTCGAGTCCGTTCCAGAAGCGAGAGCGCATCAGAAACCAATCTCCGAACCTTGGCAATCGTCAAGGTGTTCCAGACGCTTTACAGATATCCACCACTCATCGGCAAACCCTCGGTTTTCCGGGCTTGCCAGACGATTGGCAGGGACGCCGGCCGAACTCGGCGCGATAGTGCAGGAGCAGGGTCACTGCCGGCCTTGCCACATAAAAAGAACGCGAGGTTGCCATGCCGAAATTCGTGATTGAACGCGAGATTCCAGGGGCCGGGAAGCTGTCGGACGCAGAACTCAAAGCCGTGTCGAAAACGTCCTGTGATGTCTTGCGTGAACTCGGTCCGCAAGTGCAGTGGCTGCAGAGCTACGTTACCGCTGACAAGATCTATTGCGTGTACATCGCACCTGACGAAGAGCAGGTACGCGAACACGCCAGGCTTGGAGGATTTCCTGCCAACAGTGTGGCGCGGGTGATGACGGTCATCGATCCGACGACGGCCGAATGATCACCGACCCCACCCGCAGCGGAGTTCACGCTTATGAGTACCCCGATTGATCTGACTGCCTTGAAAGAACGCCAGAAAATCGCCTGGGCCAGTGGCGACTACGCCGTGATTGGCACGACGTTGCAAATCGTTGGCGAAAACCTTGCCGAAGCCTGCGACCTGCGTTGCGACGAGGAGGTGCTGGATGTCGCTGCCGGCAATGGCAATGCAACGCTGGCGGCGGCGCGGCGCGGTTGCCTGGTCACCTCGACCGATTACGTCGCGGCGCTGCTGGAACGCGGCCAGGATCGTGCCCGCGCGGAGCATCTGGACGTGACGTTTCAGGTGGCCGATGCCGAAGCGCTGCCGTTCGCCGACGAGAGCTACGACGCCGTGCTGTCGACCTTTGGCGTGATGTTCGCACCGGATCAGGACAAGGCCGCTGCCGAACTGGGGCGGGTTTGTCGCCGTGGCGGGCGGATCGGTCTGGCCAACTGGACGCCGGAAGGTTTCGTCGGCCAGATGTTCAAAAACCTCGGCCGGCATCTGCCACCACCTGCCGGCGCACAACCTCCCTCGAATTGGGGCTCCGATGCGTGGCTGCACAAACATTTCGATGACCGCGATTTTCTGCTGCGTGTGACGCGGCGCGAGTTCAACTTCCGCTATCGCTCGGCCGCGCATTTCATCGACATCTTCCGCCATTGGTACGGGCCGGTGCACAAGGCCTTCGCGGCACTGCCGCCGGAGAGCGGGCAGGCGCTGGAAAGTGATCTGGCGGATTTGCTCAACCGTTTGAACCGGGCAGGGGAGGAGTCGCTGGTGGTGCCGAGTGAATATCTGGAGGTGGTGATCACTAAACGCTGAATGAAGATCCCTGTAGGAGTGAGCCTGCTCGCGATAGCGGTCTTTCAGTCAAAAATATTCAGCTGACAGACCGCGATCGCGAGCAGGCTCACTCCTACAATGGATTTGTGTTGGGCTCTGGAGCCTATTTCACCTGCGGCCGTTCAAACCACTCCAGCGCCGTGCGCCAGATGCAGATCCCCAGAAAATACGCCGACATCAGCAACCACAAGCCCATTACCAACGGGTTGATCACCGGGTGGTTGAGCACCAGCGACAAACTGCACAGCAGCCAGATTGCCGTCACCGCAATGTTGATCGGCATGAACCGGCGCACACGGAACGGGTGGAGGAATTTCATCCGCGTCACCGTCAGCAACGCCAGGCCAATCACCGTCAGAAAAGTGATCCACGGCCCCGGGCCGATGATGTACAGGCACAGCGCGACCACATTCCACGCCGCCGGAAACCCGACAAAGTAGTTGTCCTTGCTCTTCATGTTGACGTTGCAGAAACAGAACAGCGACGACACCAGAATCAGCGACACGGTCAGCAGCAGGGTGTAGTCGGGCAACGGAATGTAGCGATAGATAAACAGTGCCGGAATGAATACATAGGTCAGGTAATCGATCACCAGATCGAGGATCGAACCATCGAAGCTCGGCAGCACCGACTGCACGTTGACCTTGCGCGCCAGCGCGCCGTCGAGGCCGTCGACAATCAGCGCTACGCCCAGCCACATCAGGCAGTGGGTCGGCTGGTTCTCCAACAGGGCGAGGGTGGCCAGAAAAGCAGTGACCACGCCAGTCGCGGTAAAACCATGGGCGCCCCATGCTTTGAGCCTGGCGATGTGTACGGTCGATATCACGGGGGCGTTCTCCAGAAAGTGAAGCAAGCCGGGTATCACCCTTGAGTAACAGGGCGCCGGCAAACCGGGTCGGGGTTGCAGCTATCGACCGGTCTGGCCGGGATAAGGTTCACCAATGATCAATCTTAGCTGGCCGGCGAAAAAATACGCGGGCGAAATCCGCCAAGGCATTGAGTGTCAGCCAAACGGTGCTGGCGCTATGGCTTAAGGGGTCTATCGTTGCCAGACGCAGTCACTGCCAATGTTTGAGGATGACGTCATGAACACCAGCGATTTGCTTGAACAACTGCTGCGAGGCCAGGCCCCGGCGGGACAACAATCTTCAGCGTCTGCCGGCGGTGGTTTGGGTGGGTTGCTGGGTGGGCTGCTCGGTGGCGGCTCGGGCGCGGCCAGCGGCGGCGGATCTGCCGGTGGACTTGGCGGCTTGGGTGGCTTGCTCGGTGGTTTGCTCGGCGGCGGTGCCGGTGGTGGTCTGGGCGGCGCGTTGGGTGGGGCGCTGGGCGGCGGGGGCGGTACGCAAAGTCGTTCCGGCGGTACCAATTATGCGGCGCTGGCATCGCTGGGAATGATGGCGTTCCAGGCGTATCAGGCCTGGCAACGCAGCCAGGCCAGCTCGGCACCGCAACAAACGCCGCAAACGGCTAACCTCCTGGCTGGCCCGGAGATTGAAGAACACAGCCACGCGGTATTGCGCGCGTTGATCGCAGCAGCCAAGGCTGACGGGCGTATCGATGAATCCGAGAAACACCTGATCAGCAGCGAAATCGGCAAACACACCGACGATCCGCAGTTGCAGCAATGGCTCAATGCCGAAGTCGCCAAGCCGCTGGATCCTGAGGAAGTAGCGCAATCGGCAAACGGTGACCCAGCCGTCGCCGCCGAAATGTACCTGGCCAGCGTGATGCTGGTGGACGACCAGCAGGACGCCGAGCGCAGTTATCTGGATGAGCTGGCAGCAGCGTTGAATATCGACCCGCAGTTGCAGGTGCATCTGGAGCAGCAAGCCAAGGGCCAGGCCTGAAAGCA
Source organism: Pseudomonas sp. MC6 (assembly GCF_054790575.1). Classification (NCBI taxonomy): domain Bacteria; kingdom Pseudomonadati; phylum Pseudomonadota; class Gammaproteobacteria; order Pseudomonadales; family Pseudomonadaceae; genus Pseudomonas; species Pseudomonas sp. MC6. The sequence continues at coordinate 2,554,520 of NZ_CP186504.1, read as the reverse complement.
ACATCAAAACCAGATTGCATCCCATAACGGGTAGTCCCCCACACGCCGAACCAATCCGGCGCGTTTCGGGTTCATAACGATATATCGGGCCGCCGCTTTAAGATCTTCATCGCGACGCAACGCGCGGTCGTAGTAACCGCGTTGCCATAACCGTCCCTGACTGCCGCGCTTGAGATTGATCGAACGACAACTGCGCGATTTCACGCGGCACATGAGCGCTGCCAATGAACCTTGTTTCAATTCAATCAGCCAATGCAGATGATCCGGCATCACCACCCACGCCAGCGACTGAACCATTCCCTCGTCATTGGCTGCACGCATTTGCTCTACCAGCAGTCTTCCCAAACGCAATCCGAAAACACCGACTGACGTTCGTGAACGGCGGCGGTAAGCAGATAAATACGTCCATCCTCGCTATAGCGTCCCTTGCGTAATCCACACGCCTTTGCAGCAACAGGCATTCCTTTGCCCTCCCAAAAACATCGTCCCTGAACGTTAGCCATCCCTCACCGTTACGCGAACTCAACCCATTGCACGATGTAACCCTGAGCTGCCGAAGGCTGCGATCTTTTGATCTTGTTTTTAAAATCACAATCAAAAGATCGTCCGATCGCGGCTCGAGCCTTCGGCAGCTCCTACACGGTGTTTCAGTGCATTTGACGGCCGTCCGTCCGGGCAATTTTCACGTCGATTGAATTTTTCACAGGCGCCGCCTCTCTGCTGCTGTAGAGGCGTGTGGAACAGCGTCCTGCCAACCGACCGAGAATTTTGCCATGACTGTCCTGACAAACCTGCAGGCCGCGCCTGCCCAACCGCATCTTATGAATGCCGCCGGGAATATCCGCCAGGTCTATGAAGCGCTGTTGCGCGATGACAATCCCCAAGAGCTTGCGCAGGCGTTTTTGCAGGAGCAACTGCAACACGCCGCGCCCCTCACCGATGCTCTTCCTGAAGACCCGACGACGTGGCACGCCTGGGTGGCCGAACATTGCGCCGATGTCGCCCGGCAATACGCCGACTATCTGCAACAACGCAAGTCCGGCGGGCCTCGGCAATTCTTCCGTGGCAAAGCGCAGGCGCTGTATTTCCTGCGAGCGGTGGCACCGACCAAACTGGTCGACGGCGCCTGGCTTTTTGGCCTGTTGCCGCGCTGGCAGGACCCGCGTTTCCAAGGCTTGCTGCGCACCTTTCTGGAAGAACTGGGCGAAGGCAATCCGGCGCAAAATCACGTGGTGATTTACCAGAAATTGCTCGCCGAGCACGATTTGCAGGATGGCAACGCCATCGACGATGAACGCTACCTGCAAGGCGCGATACAACTAGCCCTAGGTGTCTGTGGCACTGATTACTTGCCCGAAGTGATCGGCTACAACCTCGGCTATGAACAGCTGCCGTTGCACTTGTTGATCAGCAGCTACGAACTCAGCGAACTGGGCATCGATCCTTACTATTTCACCCTGCATGTGACCATCGACAACGCCAGCACCGGCCATGCGCAAAAGGCTGTGCAGGCGGCGCTCGATCTGCTGCCGCTGGAGGCCGATCGCGGCGAATTTCTGCGCCGGGTAGCGCTGGGCTATCGACTCAACGATCTGGGGCAGGGCAGTCGCGCGATCATCGAAGGTTTCGACCTTGAGCGGGAGCTGCTGGCGATGCTCGAACGCAAGTGTCCGTTCGCCCAGCACATGCATTCCGATTACTGCCGCTTCGAAGGGCAGACCGTCAATCAGTGGCTGGCTGCACCGGAGCAATTGCCCGGATTTCTGCAGGCATTGCAGAACAAAGGCTGGATCAAACGCCACGAAGACCCGCAGGCGAGCCGCTTTTGGCAGCTGATCGCGGGCGACGGTGCGGCGATGTTTGGCGTGTTCAATGCCTACGAGAAACAACTGGTGCACGACTGGATTGCGGGTGACTGGACCTCTTCGGATAAAACCAAACCCGCTCGACGGCACAGTCAGACCGCAGCGGCCATCGAAGGGCTTGAGCAGGATCCCGACGTACAGGCGCTCAACGCCGCGCTGCAAGGTCAGGACGAACTGGCGCAGATGGCGATCCTGATCCCCTGGCTCGCCCCGGCCCGCCATGCACACCCGGCCGGACTGCTCGCTACCCAGCGTTTTATCGAACTCAAATCCCGCTTGCCTTAAGGACCTTGCCGATGAATCAGGAAGAACAACTCTGCCCCAACGATCTTGTGCTGCTGCACCTCGGCCGGCGCTTGTTGGCAGATGGATATCGGTTCACCACCCCGACGCCGTTGACCCATCAAAGGGTCAACCAGCGTGACGAGGGTCAGATGGCCGACTCTTTGCGCGATGTGTTCGGCTGGTCGCGGCCATTCGCGCCGGGGTTGTTGTCGGCCGATGAGCAGCGGCAACTGCACGACGCGCAGGTCATTGATAATTACGAAGGCCACCTGAAGAGTCGCGTGCGCTGGTCGAGCCTGGATGATTTGCTGTTCGTGCATTCGGCATTCCCCACCGAGGCGGCTGATGCGGTGTTTTTCGGCCCTGACACCTATCGTTTTGCGCAACTGATCCACACTCACCTGCAGCAAAACTTCGCGCCGATCCATCGCGCGGTGGACATCGGCTGTGGGGCTGGCGTCGGTGCGATTCTCATCGGCCGCGCCCGTCGCGAGGCACAGGTGCTGGCGCTGGACATCAACCCTGCCGCGCTGCGTCTGACTGCTATCAATGCCGCGCTGGCGGAAGTTGCCAACGTTGAAGCGCACGCCAGTGATCTGTTGCAGGGCGTCGACGGCGAGTTCGACCTGATCGTCGCCAACCCGCCGTACATGGCCGATCCGGCCGAGCGCGCCTATCGCCATGGTGGCGGCACGCTTGGGGCAGGGTTGTCGCTGCGCATCGTCGAGCAGGCACTGAATCGGCTGGCACCTGGTGGCTCGCTGCTGCTCTACACGGGCGTGGCGATGGTCGATGGTCGCGATCCGTTTCTCGACACCGTGCTACCGCGACTCGACGAAAAGCGCTTCGGCTGGACGTACCGCGAACTCGATCCGGATGTCTTCGGCGAAGAGTTGCTCAACCCCGGCTATCAACGAGTCGACCGCATCGCAGTGGTGGCGCTGACCGTGACCCGAATGGGTTGAAACAAGGCAGGTGGACGATGAACAGGAACCTCGACGACTACAACCGCATGCGCGATTTTTCGGCGACCTCGGAACCGGCCGCCGTCAAGCGCTCGGGGCGTAAAACCGCTACGGATCACGCGTTGCAGTTCTGCATCCAGAAGCACGATGCTTCGCACCTGCATTACGACTTTCGCCTGGAACTCGACGGCGCCTTGAAGAGCTGGGCAGTGCCGAAAGGGCCGTCGCTCGACCCCAAGGTCAAACGTCTGGCGGTGCATGTCGAGGATCATCCGCTGGATTACGCGACGTTCGAAGGCAGCATTCCCGAAGGGCATTACGGCGCCGGGGATGTGATTGTCTGGGATCGTGGCGTATGGATTCCGCTGGAGGACCCGCACAAGGCCTACGAAAAGGGCAAGCTCAAGTTCGAATTGCAAGGCGAAAAGCTCGGCGGTATCTGGAACCTGGTGCGCACGCACATGCCAGGCAAGAAAGAGCAATGGTTTCTGATCAAGCATCAGGACAGCGCTGCACGGCCGCAGGATGACTACGACGTGTTGCTGGCCGAACCGGACAGTGTCCTGAGCGAACGCACGATCGTCGACAAACCCAAACTGGCCGCCGAGCAAAGCAAACCGCTGAAGAAACCTGCGGCGAAAACCCGCAAGCCCGTGAGCGGCAAGCTCACCGGCGCGCACAAGGCCAAACTGCCGACGCAACTCAAGCCAGAACTGGCCACGCTGGTCGACAGTGCGCCCGAAGGGCAGTGGAGTTACGAGATCAAATTCGACGGCTACCGGATCATGGCGCGCATTGATCATGATCAGGTGCAGTTGTTTACCCGCAACGGTCACGACTGGACGCACAAGTTGCCGCAACAGGCCGCAGCTCTGGCGGCGCTGGGATTGGAATCGGCGTGGCTGGACGGGGAAATGGTCGTCGCCAACGATCAGGGCGTCCCGGATTTTCAGGCCCTGCAAAATGCCTTTGAAGCAGGGCGTAGCGGCAACATCCTCTACTACCTGTTCGATCTGCCGTATCTCAACGGTGTCGACCTGCGTGAAGTGCCGGTTGAAGAGCGGCGCGCTGCGCTGGCCACGGTGCTCGGCGTCCACGAACAACCGTTGCTGCGTTTCTCTGAAGCCTTCGACGAAACCCCGGATGCACTGCTCAACAGTGCCTGCCAGATGCAGATGGAAGGCCTGATCGGCAAACGCCTAGGCTCGCCGTATGTGTCGCGGCGCAGTGGCGACTGGATCAAGCTCAAGTGCAAACACCGTCAGGAGTTCGTGATCGTTGGTTACACCGATCCGAAAGGTTCGCGCAGTGCCTTTGGCGCATTGCTGTTGGGGCTGCACGATCGCGACAGCGGCGAATTGCGCTATGCCGGTAAGGTCGGCACCGGTTTCAACGAATCAACGTTGAAAAGCATTCTGGCCCAACTCAAACCCTTGCAGGTGAAGAAGGCGGCGGTGGTCAATCCACCCAGCGGCTTCGAGGTCAAAGGCGTGCACTGGCTCAAGCCGAAACTGCTGGCAGAAGTCGCATTCGCCGAAATGACCAAGGACGGTTCGGTGCGCCACGCTGTGTTCCATGGCTTGCGCGATGACAAACCGGCCAAGGGCATCACAGAGGAGCGAGCGAAACCGGTGAAGACTGCAGAGAAGAAAACGCCTGCGAAGAAAGCGCCGAAAAAGGCCCCGGCGAGCAACACCGAAACCGCGCCGTCTCAACTTGGACTAGCCAACGGCAAGGTGCGCATCACACACCCGGATCGGGTGATCGACGCAGTCAGTGGCACCACCAAGATGCAACTGGCCGAGTATTACGCCAGCGTTGCCGAATGGATTCTGCCGCAGCTCAAGGATCGCCCGGTGGCCCTGGTGCGTGCCCCGGACGGCATCGCCGGCGAACTGTTCTTCCAGAAAAACGCCGAACGCCTGGCGATCCCCGGCATCACCACGCTGGACAAGGACGTTACCGGGCAGCCGGTGATGTTGATCAACAACGCCGAAGCGCTGATCGGCGCGGTACAGATGAGCACCGTCGAACTGCACACCTGGAACGCCACCACGGTCGATCTGGACAAGCCCGATCGCTTCGTTCTCGACCTCGACCCGGATCCGGCACTGCCATGGAAAAGCATGGTCGAAGCGACGGCACTGACATTGACCGTACTTGATGAACTGGGCCTCAAAGCGTTTCTCAAAACCAGCGGCGGCAAGGGCATCCACCTAGTGGTGCCGCTGACCCGCAAACTTGGCTGGGACGAGGTCAAGGACTTCAGCCACGCCATCGTCCGTCATATTGCCAAGCTGTTGCCGGAGCGGTTTTCGGCGGTGTCCGGGCCGAAAAACCGCGTCGGGCGAATCTTTATCGATTACCTGCGCAACGGTCTGGGCGCCACCACCATCTGCGCCTACGCCGCGCGCACCCGCGAAGGCTTGCCGGTGTCGGTGCCGCTGTTTCGCGAGGAGGTCGCCGAGATCAAGGGCGGCAATCAGTGGAACGTGCACAACATTCATGAGCGGTTGGCGGAAGTTGGCGACGAGCCATGGGCCGACATGAAGAAAACCCGCCAGAGCATCACGGCCGAGATGCGCAAACGCTTGGGTCTGAAAAAGTGATCAGGTGTCGCGCAGCAAGTCGTGGGCGTTGAGCAGTTCGAAGGCAATTTCCGGGTGGTTTTCCAGTCCGCGGCGGATGGCGGCCGGAATCGCTGCACGGGTCTTGCGGCACAGGCCGGGTAACTCATCGATTTGAATGGCGATGCCGCGCATGGTGCGGACTTCGTTGAATCCGGGGGCGACTTCGACGCGGATGCCCAGTTGCTCGAACATCCGCTGTTGCAGATGCTTGAGATCATTCAGGTCTTTGAGCATTTCGAGGCGAGCGAGCAGGCGTTTTTCTTCCTCTCGGGTCAAACGCAGGATGCGCAAATCTGCATCGGGCATCTCCAGCAACGGGTCGCGCCCGCAATTGCAGGCGCCGGGCGGGCAGGGTGAGCGCAAGGGCACAGAAGTCGTCATGGCCTCCATCATAGAGGCCGTCGGACAGTTTTGCCTATGCGCCTTCAGCGGCCATCCATCGGCTGCTTTATCCGTGACAGCTACTGATTCAGGCCTTCGTAATGCACCAGAATCGCGTTGGCCAGATCTTCATCGCTGGCATTGATGCCAGGATTGTCCTGGCGAACCTGTTGCAGCACCGACTCAAGATAAACCCCACGAATGGCCCCGCCACTGGCGACAAATGCAGACAAGTCGTCACGGGCCGGAATCACCATTTTGTGATCCTTGAAGGTCGAGTACAGCGACGCGGAGACACCGGCCGAAGTGGCAACATCTCCGGCATCGACTTTGGCCAGAGCGGAACCAACGGGCAGGCATAGGAGTAAAGAAGAAACGAGCACTAACTTGCGCATGACGGTGTTCCTCCACAAGCGCGAAGCAAAAAGGGAAGGACTACATAATGTGAGAGGGGCGCGCGCGGCGGGAGTTCCGTGGCGCAACAAAGTCTGCGTTATTGCAAACAGGCGCGGGCAACGCCATGGCGGGTTGCCCGTCTTTCACTCTGTAATGAGTCAGATCACTCCACAGGCCATGCGATCACCGCCACCGCCCAGCGGTTTGGGCATGTCGGCGTGGTTGTCGCCGCCAGCGTGAATCATCAGCGCGTGGCCTTTGATTTCGGAGATTTTTTTCAGGCGCGGCGCCAGAACCGGGTAGTTGGCGATGCCGTCGGCAGTCACGTAGACCGCTGGAAGGTCGCCCAAATGACCATCAGCGTACGGGCCGAGGTGCTTGCCGGTTTTCTGCGGGTCGAAATGTCCGCCTGCGGCGAGTGCGGCGCCTTTCACGCCATCCTTCATGCCGGCTTCGCAGCTGCCGTTTTCATGCACGTGAAAACCATGGATGCCGGCAGGCAGGGATTTCAGATCCGGGGTGAATAGCAGGCCATAGGCGGTTTCACTGATGGTGACCGAGCCGATCGCCTGCGGCGCACCGTCGGCGCTGACCAGATTGATGGCGACTTTTTCCGTCGCCGCCTGTGCGGTACCAATGGCGAAGGTGCCGAGCAAACCCAACCACAATGCGCGTTTCATAGGCGTTTCCTTTTGCTGTACGAATGTTCAGAGCGACGGACTCAATAGCCTGACGGCATTAACCGGCGATGAAGGCGTTGGCCGTGCGCGTTGAAAAGTGAGACTTGCTGCGCAATCCGAAAGTTTTGCTGCCTTTAGCCAGCATGCCGACACCTGCTGACACGCTCTGGCGCGGCAGACCTGCGCAAATAGGCTTAACTGAAGGCTGACAAGCGCTTACGGGCGTAACGAGAGAGGAAAATCCGGTGTCGATCAAACTGCGTTTAGTGTTGCTGATTGTGACAAGTCTGCTGACCGCGTTGATCGTGAGTCTGGTCAGTTACGTCGGCAACCAGCGGATGGCCTCAGCGGTCAGCGATAACGCGGTCAGCATGAGCGCGCTGCGCAACCACATGGAAGCCGACATGATGCACGACGCCCTGCGCGCCGATGTCTACTCGGCGATGCTGGTCGGGCTAGGCAAAAGCACCAGCACGGCGAGCGAGGTGCGCGATTCGATCAACGAACATGCCGGGCATTTTCGCGAAGTGCTCGAGGAGAACCTCAAACTGCCGATCAACCCGACATTGCGCACGGCCCTGGAAAAGATCAAACCGAGCCTCGATACCTACATCAACGCGGGTGAACGGATCGTCGGGTTGGCCTTGGACAATCCTGATGCCGCTCAACAGGAACTGGGCACCTTCAACACGGCGTTTGGTCAGCTTGAAGAGCAAATGGCTGCGTTAAGCGAGTCGATCGAGTCCAATACGCTGCAGACCAGCGCAGCAACCGAATCAGCGATCCGTAGCGCCAACGTTGCGCTCGGCGTGGTGTTGATCGCCAGTCTTGTGCTGCTCTTGATCCAGGGGCGCTGGGTCATTTTGAGCATCATGGGGCCGTTGAAGACCGCCAGTCGCATCGCCGAAAGCATCGCCCACGGCAACCTCAGCGAGCTGATTGCCGAACCGTCCGGCAAGGATGAAGCCAGTGTCTTGATTCGTACATTGGCGACCATGCAGCGCGACTTGCGCAACATGATCGATGTGGTGCGGCGCAATGCTCACGGCGTCAGTGGCATGAGCGAACAGCTCAGCCACGGCTGCCATCAGGTTGCCGACAGCAGTCAGCAGCAAAGCGTGGCTGCCGGCACCATGGCCGCCGCCGCCAGCCAGATGACCGCGAGCATCGAGGAAATCACCCGCCACGCCGAACGCGCCCTGAGCATGGCCAATCAAGCCGAAACCCTGGCGAAAGAGGGCGGTGGTGTGATTCATCAAGTGGTCAGCGACATGGACGATATCGCGCGCTCGGCGCAACAGTCGGCACAGGTGATCCGCACGCTGGATCAGGAATCCGAAGCCATCTTCAACATCATTCAGGTGATCAAGAGCATCGCCGACCAGACCAACCTGCTGGCGCTCAACGCCGCCATTGAAGCGGCCCGGGCCGGCGAGCAGGGAAGGGGGTTTGCGGTGGTCGCGGATGAAGTGCGTAGTCTGGCGGCACGCACCAGCGCTTCTACCCAGGAAATCGCCGCGATGGTCGCGCGCATTCAGCACAGCACCCGCGAGGCAGTCAGCAGCATGGAGGCGGGTGTCGCGCAGGTCGACAAGGGCATGGCGGTGACGGCGGATGTCGAGCGGGCCATCCGCGAAATCCTCGAGGCGACGTTGAGCACGACGCAACTGGTCAACGACATCACCCGCACGATTGGCGAGCAGAGTCAGGCCAGTAACGAAATTGCCCATCAGGTGGAAATGATTGCCGGGATGTCCGAGGGCAATAGCCGTGTGATCGGGCAAACGGCGAATACCACCGATGAGTTGTCGAGTCTGGCGGGGCAGTTGGCGCAGTCGGTGGATCGGTTTCGGTTGTGACCAGAAAGATGTGTAGTGCCTGGGCTGCCGCCTTCGCGAGCAGGCTCGCTCCCACCTTTGGAATGCGTTCCCCTGTGGGAGCGAGCCTGCTCGCGAAGAGGGCAGCCCAGTCAACATCTATTCAGAGTCAGTTAACCCCGATCAAAACTTGAACGCCTGCCGCCCCACCAACAACCACTTGCCGTCCTGCTTCTGCCAGATCTGGAAATTCTCGATCTCGGTCGGTATCACCTCGGTCCCCTTCAACGCCTGCGCGGAAAAGTGGTGGCGCACCAGCGCGGTATCGCCGGACAGGGTAATGGTCTGGTTCTGCATCTCTAGCGTCTTGAACGCGCTCTTGCCGGTTTCGATATCGGCGATGAATTCTTTCTTGTCCTGAATCTTGCCGCTGGAATGGCCGTAGGTCAGGTTGGGCGCGGTGAGGGCGTTCAGTTCGGCGATGTCCTTGTGCAGCATTGCCTGGGTCAGATGATCCACCGCTTGGGCGACATCTTTTTCCGCCGGGGCAGACGCAGCCATGGCGTAACCGTTGAAGGCACAGAGAAAGCCGATCAGGAGTCGGGTCTTGGTCATGACATGTGTTTCCTTGTTGTTATGGGTGATGACTGGTTCGTCAGTCATCGTACAACCTAGCAGATAATGATTGGATAAGGCACTGCCCCAAAGCGCTAATCGTCGGGGTCATGTTCAGCCTTCATCGGCCGATACCGTCCAGAGCGGAAAAAGACTCTCAGGTCGGGAACAGACGCGCGGGTTTGCCCTGACGTGATATTCTTCGCGCCAACTTGGTTTGACCTTATTCAGTTTGCTTGCCTCAGGGCGGGCCGACGGAATCCCTGTCGCTCAAGTAGCTGAGCCAATAATGATAAGAAGTCAGTTCAGAAGGGACATTAACTGAGGTCGATGCAACATGTCGGCCTTGTGTGCCCACCCGTCAAAATTGAAGTGTGCCGGAATCTGCGACGCTAGCCTGAGCGTCATCAAAGCGGATCGCATACAGATAACAGCGGCGGGCGGAAGGCGTTTTATCATAGGTGCAACAGATGTTTAAGAAAGTGAACACAGCCCTGCTGGGTCTGGCTTTGGCGATGGGGATGACATCCGCCAATGCTGACGAAGCAAAGAAAGTCGACGTCCTGCTGATCGGCGGCGGCATCATGAGCACCACCCTCGGTGTGTGGATCAATGAGCTGGAGCCAAGCTGGTCGATGGAAATGGTCGAGCGCCTCGACGGCGTCGCCCTGGAAAGCTCCAACGGCTGGAACAACGCCGGTACCGGTCACTCGGCGCTCGCTGAGCTGAACTACACCCCGGAAGACGACAAAGGCAACGTAACGATCCCGAAAGCCGTCGAGATCAACGAAGCGTTCCAGGTCTCCCGTCAGTTCTGGGCCTGGCAGGTTCAGCAAGGCGTTCTGAAGAACCCTCGCTCGTTCATCAACACCACTCCGCACATGAGCTTCGTGTGGGGCGATGACAACATCAAGTTCCTGAAAAAGCGCTACGAAGCCTTGCAAGCGAGCCCGCTGTTCGCCGGCATGCAGTACTCCGAAGACCCGGCTGTGATCAAGAAGTGGGTTCCGCTGATGATGGAAGGGCGTGACCCGAACCAGAAAATCGCGGCCACCTGGAGCCCGCTGGGTACTGACATGAACTTCGGCGAAATCACCCGCCAGTTCGCTGCCCACCTGCAGACCAAGCCTAACTTCGATCTGAAACTGTCGAGCGAAGTGCAGGACATCACCAAGAATGCCGACGGCACTTGGCGCGTCAGCTACAAAAACCTGAAAGACGGCACTAAAACCGAAACCGACGCCAAGTTCGTCTTCATCGGCGCTGGCGGCGGTGCACTGCACCTGCTGCAGAAGTCGGGCATTCCTGAAGCCAAGGAATACGCTGGCTTCCCGGTAGGCGGCTCGTTCCTGGTGACCGATAACCCGGCCATCGCTGAACAGCACCTGGCCAAGGCCTACGGTAAAGCCTCGGTTGGCGCACCACCGATGTCCGTTCCGCACCTGGACACCCGTGTTCTGGACGGCAAGCGCGTCATCCTGTTTGGCCCATTCGCGACCTTCAGCACCAAGTTCCTGAAGGAAGGTTCGTACCTGGACCTGCTGACCAGCACCACCACTCACAACATCTGGCCTATGACCAAGGTCGGCATCAAGGAATACCCGCTGGTCGAGTACCTGGCTGGTCAACTGATGCTGTCGGATGAAGACCGTCTGAACGCGCTGAAGGAATACTTCCCGAACGCTAAAGCCGAAGACTGGCGCCTGTGGCAAGCCGGCCAACGCGTGCAAATCATCAAGCGTGATGAAGCCGCTGGTGGCGTGCTGAAACTGGGCACCGAAATCGTTGCTGCACAAGACGGCTCCATCGCCGGCCTGCTGGGCGCATCGCCAGGCGCGTCGACCGCTGCACCGATCATGCTGAGCGTGCTGCAGAAAGTCTTCAAAGACAAAGTTGCATCGCCTGAGTGGCAAACCAAGCTGCACCAGATCGTGCCAAGCTACGGCACTCAGCTGAACAGCGATCCAGCCAAAGTGGCTGCAGAATGGGCCTACACCGCCAAGATCCTCGAACTGCCGACGCCTCCAGTGATCGGTCAGGTGACTGCTCCTGCGGCACCTGCAGCTGAGAAAGCTGAAGCGCCGAAGGAAAACGCTGCACGTGACATGGCGCTGTAACTAGCCGCCTGACACACAAAGCCCACTGAACCGGCGACGGTCAGTGGGCTTTTTTTTGCATTTGCCCTTTACGTCCCTGTAGGAACTGCCGAAGGCTGCGATCTTTTGATCTTGAAGAAAAGTCAAAGATCGCAGCCTTCGGCAGCTCCTACGGGGTTATATCTGTGCTCAGGTGTTTAGGCTTTTGCCTTGGCCAGATAAGCGCCGAGTCGTCGCCCCATCTCTTCCCCCAACGCCTGCAATCCGCTCAGCGGGCGAACCATTACCTCGAATTCGACAATCTTGCCGTGCTCATTGAAGCGAATCATGTCGATACCTTTCAGCTCCTTCGAACCCACCTTGGCGCTGAACTCCAGAATCACATTCAAGCCATCGGCAGTCGCCAGTTCGCGGTGGTAGATGAAGTCTTCAAACACCTCAAATACGGTATTGAGGATCATCGACACTACCGGCGCACCCGGGTAAGGCGTATGCGCCATCGGCGAGCGGAACACGGCTTGCGGATCAAGCAATGAGGGCAGGGCGCTCAAACTGCCGGTGCGGATCATTTCGTGCCATTGCTTCAGGGATTCGGCGACGTTGGCTTGCAGGTTCAGGTCAGTCATGTGCACTCCGCGATGTTGTTGGTTTTCTGGCGACCGCCATGACTCTAGATCAATCTCAGTGAAAGGAAACCCTTGTGTGCCGACCTGAATATCGGCCCATGGCCGGTGCAGATCAGATGCGTATCTGATCCGTATTTTTTCGTCTTATCTGACGCTGTTACCGGCGCAGCCAAACGCTCAAAATGCCCCGGCAGTGCGGTCACTCGCGACAGTCCTTCATTCCGAAGCGCCCAGTGCACCGCAAGCTCAGCATTGAGGAGAGCAACATGAACAAGATGGCGATTTTTCTGGGTGGCTTTCTGACACTGACCATTCTGATCGGCCTGCTTGCAACGATTTCTCCGGTCTGAGATGGCCACCGGGTGATGTCGGAGGAGTTGCGCGCGAATCGTGTTTAAATGCCGCGCCTTCAGAGCTGGAAATGGACGTCACCCATGGCCGAACAACGGATCCGCGCCCTCGCACTTTGCGTTTTTCATCACAACGGCAAAATTCTGGTCAATGAGTTCCGTGACCCGGTCAGCCAGCAAACCTGCTTTCGGCCTATTGGCGGCGGTATTGAATTTGGCGAGACCAGCGCCGAAGCGATCGTGCGCGAAGTGCAGGAGGAGTTGGGCCTGTCCGTGAGTGACGTGCGCCTGCTCGGCACACTCGAAAGCCTCTTCGTCTACAACGGCAAACCGGGTCATGAAATCGTTCAGGTGTATGACGCGACGTTTATCGACCGTAGCGTTTACGCGCACCCACAGATCGATGGACATGAAAGCGACGGCGCTCCCTTCACCGCGCGCTGGCACGACAGCTCAAGCTTCAGCGCGCTAGCGCCTTTGGTACCGAAAGGTTTGCACGATATGCTGGAGAATGCCGGATTGCTGGTTTGAGAATCGGCGAAGGAGAGGTTCATCGGGGCGCCGTGGTTAGTTTGGCAATCGCGGCCCAAGTGATGACGGTTTCTGTACCGGCCTCTTCGCGAGCAGGCTCGCTCCCACAGGATTGCAGGTGAACACAAGTTTTGTGACCGACCTCGATCAGGGTGGGAGCGAGCCTGGTCGCGAAAACTGAGTATCAGCCACCGTTGTTGCGACGACGTTCAATACCCTCCGGGCCGCCGCTGTCCAGCAACCTTCTTTCCACCAGGACATTCTCAAGCGCCTGACGCTCGACCGGCGCCATTTGGTGTTCACGCTTTTTCAGCTCCAGCAGAATCGGGCTGGACCAGGCGCGGTAGGTCTGTTCGATGTTGCGACGCGACGTCATCAGTCTCTCCTTGATCAAGAGCCCGGTGTTGCGGGCAGGGGCTCAATCCGATGAGGTATTAACGTTAGACGACAAAGCCGGAAGTCGCGAATGTGCCGCGAAGGCCTACAAAGAGATTTGTACCGTTGCGAACATTTATGCTCGGCACGATCAGAGGTCGCCGCGGTCGTACTCTTCACATGGGCGTATCACTTGTGGAGATCCAATGAGCCAGGAAGTCCTGACCACCGAAACCAACCGCCGCCAGTTGCAGCAGATTATCGCCGGGCTGTCCGACGGTGTGATTCTGCTGGAGCTGGATCAGAGAATTCTCTGGGCCAACGAAGCGGCCCTGGTCATGCACGGTGTCAAGCGGATCACCGATCTGGGCCACAATGCCGACGAATACGCCAAGAAATTCAACCTGCGCTATCGCAATAATCACTCGATCACCGCCGAAAACTATCCGATCAGCCGGGTAGCGCGCTGTGAGAGTTTCAATGACGTGTTGATTGAAGTGTCGCCGAGCGACGACCCCGAGCGCATCTGGGTGCACAGCGTGCGCAGCATGATTCTCACCGATCGCGAAGGGCAGCCCGAGTCGTTGGTGCTGATCATGAGCGACGTCACCGACTGGGCCAACGCCGAGCAACGCTTCGAAAGGACGTTCAACGCCAACCCGGCACCGGCGGTGATCTGCCGGCTCAGTGATCTGCGTTACATCAAGGTCAATTCGGGGTTTCTGGACATGACCGGGTACACCCGTGAGCAAGTGATTGGCACGTCCTCTTATGAAATCGATATTTTCGAGCAGGCCGAACACCGCGATCTGGCGATTCAGCGCCTGCGCGATGTCGCGACCATCCCGCAGATGCAGGCCGAATTGCGCCTGCCCGATGGCAGCAGCAAGCAGGTGATCGTGGCGGGCCAGCCGCTGACGCTCAACGATGAGGATTGCATGCTGTTCTCCTTTGTCGACATGGAGCTGCGGCACAAGGCGGAAGTGGCGTTGCGCCAGAGTGAGGAGCGTTTTGCCAAGGCGTTTCGCCTGACGCCGGTGCCGATCCTGATTTGCAGTGCCGACGAGCAGCAGGTGATCGACGTCAATCAGGCCTTCCTCGAAACCCTGGCCTACGACAGCGAGGACGTACTCGGCAAAACCGTCACGCAGCTGGATTTCATCGATGACAGCGGCGCTTGTACTCGGTTGCTGGCGGCGCTGGCGAAAAACGGGCGAGTCGATCGGGTGGATGTGCGGGTGCGCAGGAAGGATGCGGATCTGCTCGAATGTGCGCTGTCCGCCGACACCGTGAATATTCAGGACACACCGTGTTATTTGCTGGTGTTGATGGACATCACCGAGCGCAAGCGCACCGAGCTTGAACTGGTGGCGGCGATTGAGGAGGTGATGAAAGATGCTTCGTGGTTCAGTCGGACGCTGATCGAAAAACTGGCCAATGTGAAGAAGGTCAACTCGCCGCAATTGCCTACCGTTTCGTTTACCGATCTGACGGCGCGTGAACGTGATGTGCTGGGGCTGATCTGTGAAGGGCTGGCGGACAAGGAGATCGCGGCGCGGCTGAAACTCGCGCCGAACACGGTGCGTAATCATGTCGCCACGGTGTATTCCAAGCTGGATGTGCACAGTCGCAGTGAGGCGATTGTCTGGGCGCGGGAGCGTGGATTGTTCTCCGGGGAGTCGGGTGGCAAGGGTCAGCGATAGGGTGCAAATGCACTAGTGGGTCTGGTGCAATTTGAGGTGTTGGCGGGCGGCGGCTGTTCTTAGTCTGGTGGGGTGCGGTGCAAGCCTTTTGAGGTTTGTGGTCGCGTCCCTTCGAAGTTGGTAAAGGAACAGCTGCAATGATGAATCTTGCGCAGTTGCGCGCTCAGCTTGAACGCAGTTTTTCGCCGCTGGCGTGTGAGTGTCTGGTGGATGGTGATCATTCGCTTACCGTAAAGCTTTATCACCCGGTGTCGGGGCAGGTGGATCTGGTGATCAGTGGGTTGAAGCTTGATGGGTTGCGTTCGCCTGAGTCGGTCGAGGCGTTGGTTGAAGAGTTGCGGTATGAGCTTGAGAGCAATTCTTTGCGTTCGTCTCGGGATTCGGGTTTGGCTTAGGGCTTTTGAGCTTGGCGGCCTTTGGGCCGACCATGCTCTTGGGGGTTGGGGGGGATATCCGTTTCTTCGGGGGCTGCGGCTGGCGGTTCCGCTCTTACAGCGGGTCACTTTTTCAGACGCCAAAAAGTAACCAAAAGGCTGGGCCCCGGCGTTCGGCCCACTCGCTAAAGCTCGGGGTTCCTTCGTTCCGGGATCGATCCGGGGGCAGCGCCTACGGTTTGCTTCGCTGCACCTCCTCTCGCTGTGTTTGGCTTCGCCAAACGGTCGCTGCGCTCCCACCCCCGGATCAATCCCTCCACTCAGCCTGCCGAAGGGGCCAGCACGGCAAGATCAAGAGCTGCAGCCGAGCTAACGCTCATCCTGTTGAGTGGTTAGAAGCCGATGCGGTTTGCTTTTGCTTTTGCTTTTCTGTAGGAGTGAGCCTGCTCGCGATGGCGGCCTGACAGCCGACCAATATCTTCCAGATGTACATGATCCCTGTGGGAGTGAGCCTGCTCGCGAAGAGGCCTTGTCTGGCAAAGCACATTTCAAGTTGCCAATCCTCTCGAATCCGAACGCAAAATCGACAGCCACTTTCTCCCGATCCGGCCGATTCACTGGCGCTTGCAGGGCGCTCGGCTATAAAGAATGAGTGGTCAGGTCTTCCGTGGTCGGTTGGGTCGCGGGAGTTGCTCTTCCATTCATCGCGGGTCGTCCTATGAACAATCTTGGGAAACGCGTGTTGCCGTTGGTTTTTTTTACCGTTTTGCTGGCGGGTTGTGCCAGTCCACCGCCACCTCCACCGGTAGCGCCACCTCCGCCACCGGAACGTACTTGCCAGGTGCTCGAAAACACTGAAGTCGCCGGTGACGTGTACGCCGACGGGCAGGTGACTCGACACATCACCACCACCCGTTGCGTCACGCAGTAGCGCCGGCGGGGCGCAAGTCCCGGGTTGAGCGGATTGTGCTGGTGGCCGATCTGGCCGGTACGGCGGTGTTTGCCGTGGAAGGTGCGATTGCGGCGATGCGCAGTCAGCTCGACTTGCTCGGGGTGATGGTGATTGCGTTTATCGTCGCCCTCGGCGGCGGGGTTACTCGTGACTTGCTGATTGGTGCGACGCCACCCAATGCCGTGGCCGACTGGCGCTATCCGGCACTGGCGTTTTTCATGGGCGGGCTGGCGTTTGTCTTTCATGAGCAGGTGCTGGGCTGGTCCGGTTCAACCCTGATCGTGCTGGACGCTGCGGGGTTGGCGTTGTTTGCCGTGGCGGGTGCGCAGAAGGCGTTGAATTACGGCATTACGCCGTTTGTGGCGATGCTGATGGGCACGATCACCGGCGTTGGCGGCGGGGTGATTCGTGACATTGTGCTGGCGCGGATACCGGTGGTGTTGCAGGCGGATTTGTATGCGAGCTCGGCGTTTGTCGGTGCGGCGGTGTTGATCGTTGCGCGCAGGTTGGGCGTTTCACCGGTAGCGGCGGCGTTGCTGGCGGGGGCGGGG
This sequence comes from Pseudomonas sp. MC6, assembly GCF_054790575.1. NCBI lineage: Bacteria > Pseudomonadati > Pseudomonadota > Gammaproteobacteria > Pseudomonadales > Pseudomonadaceae > Pseudomonas > Pseudomonas sp. MC6. Next base: position 2,537,328 of record NZ_CP186504.1, on the reverse strand, counting down.
TGTTTGATGTTGCGTTTGCTGTCGGTGCATTTTGGCTGGCAGTTACCCAGAGTCATTGCCTGATACACAAATCCCTGTAGGAGCTGCCGAAGGCTGCGATCTTTTGACTTTGATTTATTCAGATCAAGATCAAAAGATCGCAGCCTTCGGCAGCTCCTACAAATTCGATTTCAGATCCGGATCAGGAAAGAAATCCACCGTCGACGTTGAGCGCAACCCCGGTGGTGTAGCTCGACGCATCACTGGCCAGGTACAACACCGCACCGGCCATTTCACTCGGATCCGCCACGCGCTTGAGTGGGATCTGCGTCAGCGCTTGCTTGAGAATCGCATCGTTCTTCACCAGCGCCGAGGCGAATTTGGTGTCGGTCAGGCCCGGCAGCAGGGCGTTGCAGCGGATGCCGAACTGCGCGCATTCCTTGGCAAACACTTTGGTCATGTTGATCACCGCCGCTTTGGTCACCGAGTAGATGCCCTGGAAGATCCCCGGCGAAATGCCGTTGATCGACGCGACGTTGATGATGCTGCCGCCACCGTTTTCGCGCATCAGCTTGCCGGCCTCGACCGACATGAAGAAGTAGCCGCGAATGTTCACGTCGACGGTCTTCTGAAATGCGCTCAGGTCAGTATCCAGCACGTTGCAGAATTGCGGATTGGTCGCGGCATTGTTGACCAGAATGTCGAGGCGGCCGAACTGTTCCTTGATCCCGGCGAAGACCTGGCTGATCTGCTCCATTTCACCGATGTGGCAGGCCACTGCGGTGGCTTTGCCGCCAGCAGCGATGATCGCATCGGCGACGTGCTGGCAGCCGTCGAGTTTGCGGCTCGAGACGATCACGTGGGCGCCTTGCTGGGCCAACAGTTTGGCGATGGCTTCACCGATGCCACGGCTGGCGCCGGAAACGAAAGCGATTTTGCCGTCGAGGTCGAACAACTGAGTCTTGGACATAAGGGTTCCTGGGTGTGGGCCGTCAGAGGCTCGATTTCGCAATGACCTGCAAGCTCATCTGCTCCAGCAGTTTGTTCATGTGAATGAACTGCGCGAAGCGTTTGTCCTGGGTCTGGCCATGGTAGAAGCGGTAGTAGATCTGCTGCACGATGCCGGCCAGACGGAACAGGCCGTAGGTGTAGTAGAAGTCGAAATTGTCGATCTGGATGCCCGAACGCTCGGCGTAGTAATCGACGAACTCGCGGCGGGTGAGCATGCCCGGTGCGTGGCTCGGCTGGCGGCGCATCAGTTGCACCGGCGCCGGGTCCTCGGCCTGAATCCAATAGGCGAGGGTGTTGCCCAGGTCCATCAGCGGGTCGCCGAGGGTGGTCAGTTCCCAATCCAGAACACCAATGATCTGCATCGGATTCTGCGGATCGAGGATGACGTTGTCGAAGCGATAGTCGTTGTGGACGATGCTTGAAGTCGGGTGGTCGGCCGGCATCTTGTCGTTGAGCCAGGCTTTGACCTTTTCCCAGTGTGGCGCGTCGGGGGTCAGGGCTTTTTCGTAGCGTTCGCTCCAGCCTTTGATCTGGCGCGCGACGTAGCCCTCCGGTTTGCCCAGGTCGCCGAGGCCGCAGGCGTTGTAATCGACGCGGTGCAGTTCGACGAAGCGATCGATGAAGCTTTTGCACAGCGCTTCGGTTTTTGCCGAATCGAGGCCCAGTTCCGGCGGCAGTTCCGAGCGCAGGATGATCCCCTTGACCCGTTCCATCACATAAAACTCGGCGCCGATTACCGATTCGTCGGTGCAGTGCACGTAGGCTTTCGGGCAATACGGGAAGCCGTCACGCAATTGATTGAGGATGCGGAATTCGCGGCCCATGTCGTGGGCGGATTTGGCCTTGTGGCCGAACGGCGGACGGCGCAGGACGAATTCCTGTTCCGGGTATTCCAGCAGGTAGGTCAGATTCGACGCACCGCCGGGGAACTGGCTGATCGCAGGTGTGCCGCTGAGGCCCGGAATGTGCGCCTTGAGGTACGGATCGATCAGGCTGGCATCGAGTTCTTCGCCAGAGCGGATACGGGTGGACTGGTCAGTAAGCGCCATGCTTATCCCTTCTGCTTATTTTGGAGGCCAGACATCATTGGCTAATCTAATGGCGCGCCCGATTGCTCACAAGCGCGGTACGGTCTTATAGGTTAGCGTGTTGCCGGATAATCAGCGTTCCGAATAAGCGCAGAAGCCCTATGCACAAGCCGCCGCAGGCTGCGGCGTTTCTGCAGCGGTCGGGTGTTGGTCAGTGCACGCGCTGGTTGTTGAGTTTCGGTGGAAGAGCGATGGGCGTCAGCACCGGTTCGCCGGAGAAGAATGCCACGAGGTTTTTGCCCACCAGTTCCACTGTGCCTTGCGTCGCTTCCGGTGACAGGCCTGCGACGTGTGGCGTCAGCAGCACGTTACTCAGGGTTTTCAGCGCATCGGGCACTTGCGGCTCGTGGTCGAACACATCCAGTGCCGCACCGGCAATTCGGCGTTGTTCAAGCGCCGTGATCAGATCCGTCGTGGCAATCACACTGGCGCGGGCGATGTTGACGATAAAGCCCTTCGGCCCGAGCGCATCCAGCACCGGACGAGTGACCAGATGCTGTGTGCCGATTCCGCCAGGCGTGGCAATGATCAGGAAGTCCGATGCCCGCGCCAGTTCGGTCGGCGTTGAGCAGAACGCATAAGGCACATCGCTGCGCACCTGGCGGCTGTGATAGCTGATTTCCATGTCAAAGCCGAGATTGGCGCGTTTGGCGATCGCCATACCCACTGCGCCCAGTCCGAGAATACCCAGGCGTTTGCCCGCCAGTGACGGGCGCATGATCTTCGGCCATTCACCCCGGCGTACGGCGGCGTCGCAACGCGGGATATCGCGTACCAGTGCCAACAACATTGCCATCGCATGGTCGGTCACCGACGAGGCGTTGACGCCGGCGCCGTTGGTGACGGTAATGCCACGGTTGCTGGCGGCTTGCAGGTCGACCTGTTCGTAACCGGCGCCGATGACGGTAATGATCTTCAGCGCGGGCAGGGCGGCGATTTCATCGGTAGTCAGGCCCAGCGGGCCACGGGTCAGCACTGCGTCGATGCGGCTGCCTTGGGTGGCAATGGCCTGCGCACGTTCGGCGGGCGTGGGAGCGAGGATCAGGTGAAAGCCCTGATGTTCGAGAATCGGTAAATAGTCATTGATGGTTTCAACCAGTACCAGAACGGTTGCGGGCATTGCGCGGCTCCTGTGAACGTCGGCGGGTTGGTTGCGAAAGTCGTTTCAGAGTGCTGAATCCGCAGCGGCTTGGCAATCATTGTCATTCACGCAGTGGTGCTTTTGATTCTGGACGGCTTCGGGCAAGAAGCAAGGGGAGGCAGCACACCGGTGATCCGCTGTGCTGTCGGCATCATTGGGCCGCTTGGGCTTTGGATTGTTCAGCCAGGGCAATCGGCTTGAAATCGTAGGTCGGATAAAACTCGGTTCGGTAACTGCCCCACGCGGTGTTTTCCAGGGCGAGGTTCACTTCTGCCAGTCTGGAGGCGGGGAAGCGCACGGTCACCACCTGGCCAATGCCCATCATGATGTTCCAGCTCACCACTTCGACCCCGGCGGGAGGAAAGGTTTTGTAAAAGCCTTGTTGCGTCAGCTGGGCTTTGAGCTCGTTCAACGGACGGGTCTGATCATGTTTGAGAAACACGGTCAGCATCATGGCGTTGTCGGCCGTGGCAACTGCATTTTTGACGGGTTGGGTGGCGGCTTGCGCGTTGACACCGGCGCAATATACCGATGAGACAACTAACGTGGAAATCAGCAGGGATTTAAGTGACTTTTGCATCATCGACTCCTGGCTTTATTGTTTGATGGCGGACTTTGTTTCAATAGTTCCGGTATACGGTGCATGAACGACATGAATGCGCACCAGCGAGTTGTTTTCCATCATGTCGCGAGGGACTTCCCGAGAATAAGTGAATTCAACGCTGTTCATTGTTTCCAGCTGCCTGACAATCGTTTTGGTGGGGCCGATATCAGGCACCAGTACGTGCTGTTTTTGATCGCCGGTGACAAAGAAGTAACCTCCACCACCCTTGCTGTACTTTGACTCGCCTGTGTCGGCGTAAAAGAACTCATAGCGATTACGCTCGGGATCCCACGTCGATATCCCCACGACATCGGGATACTTTGCTTTAACGTCGGTTTCAGGGGCACCGTCGATATATACCCGGGTTGTCAGCCAGCGGGGCGAGGAGGCCAGTTCGCGGACGTCAGCGCTGGCGGGCGAGGAGAACAGTACGGCCAACAACAGGCCGGTCATCAGGTTCTTTTGCATGCGGTGATCCTCTTGAAAAACTTTAAAGATCGCTTGCTATTGGTTTTTTGAACTCACGGCGTGAAAAATATAGACCCGCTGTGGAGGGATATTCAATGGCTGCGTAGTTGCTTGTAACAAATGCCTGTTGTTTGGTTTCTGGTCGTGTTTTGTTGCAGGTTTTTTCGGTGTTATTAGTTGTAGGAAAATTCTGAGTAGTGGGTGTGTGATGAGCTTGTTTGTTGGCGAGTTCTGTCATTAATGTCGCGATTTATATTAATGACCTACACGGTGTTGTAGGACGGGGAATAGGGTTACAAATTCCTGATTGACGCAACTGCAGTCAATGAAGTTGCGTCGATTTCAAGAGGCGCTTTTTCAGAACGTCACTTGCGCGCTGTCGATTAACCGCGCGAAGGCGCCGCCGAGGGTTGCGTTGTGATGCTCGATGATCGCTGCGGCCGGTAGCGCAGCAGTGTCCATGCAAGTGTGAGCATCAACGACCAGCAGTGGCTTGAAGCCGAGGTCTGCGGCGGCGCGGCAGGTGCTGTCGATGCAGAACTGGCTTTTCATGCCAACGATATAAAGGTCATCGACTTGCGCGGATTCGAGTTGCCGAGCCAATTGAGTGCCATGGAAGGCATTCGGCCGGGATTTGTCGAAGAGGGTGTCGAGATCAGCGTCCAGTTCAAGCGCTGGCAGCAATTGCCAGAATGGGCTGCCAGCGGCAATCGGTGAGTCTTCCGGGCCGGTGTGGCGTACGGCGAAGATTGGCACTTGACTGGCGCGTGCCTGAGCGATCAGGCGCTGGATGTTGGCCAGAATCCGTTCGCCGTCGCAGGGCTTTTCCGGGCCGTGGAACAGGCCGACCTGCATATCGATGATCAACAGTGCTGCGGGCATGGTGCTTCTCCTTGAGTGCTGCAGATGCCGCACGGACGGGAGAAACAACAAGGCCCCGTCCATTGCTGGCGGGGCCCTGGGTTTGCTGCGCTGGGTTTACCTCACGCACAAACACCACGGCCCGCCGGTGGCGGTCGTGGTGGTGCGGGTGCGTTGCAGCGCGCGAATGTTCATGGAACCGATCATGCTGGCACCGATGCCGGGCTGTCAATCACCCGCTCAAGTGACGTATTGCGCAACGCCGTTACCGAATGACCAGTTCTCTTTTTTCACCTCCACCAGATTGATGAAGACGTCTTCCAGGCGCACCGCCAGTTGGGTGTGCAGGCTTTCGGCGATGGTTTTGAACAGCAACTGTTTCTTCTCTACCGAGCGCCCTTCGCTGATGGTGATCTGAATGAACACCACGCCGTCGCTGCGCTGGATTCCCAGATACTGCGGGTCGTAGACGAAGTGCTGGCCATCGTGCTCGGTGAGGATCTGGAAGTTGTCGTGCTCCGGCACATCGATACAACTGCGCAGGGCGGAATAGATCTGCTCACCGATGCGTTTGGCGAAAGTTGGGTCGGGGTTTTGTTTGATGTCGACGCGAACGAGGGGCATGGGCAGAGACTCCGGTGGGAGGGGACTCATTCACGCTAGAACATATCAACCAGATTGAAAGTATGGGGTGATGACCTCGTTGCTGTTTTTGTATGAGGCTACCTACGAAACTCGAGGATTTTACCTACGCATTTGGCAGAGCCATCTGCTATCGGGCAGACGGTCCACGCGAAATCATGGGGCAGCAATGGGAGGTGGTCCAGGATGGAAAAGCTTCCCGAGCGTTAACTGTCAGCAGCCAAGGAAGGTTCATGCATCTTGATGACCACAAAAATGTGGAGCTCGAAAGGCTACAAACGGAAACCCAAAAGCTCGGTGCGGAGAGGCGCAAGCTCTTGGCGGAGGAAGCAAAACTGAAACCTGAGACTTTTTTGTATCCCCTTGTGGTGGGGGCTGGGGCATTAACTGCAATTGCCACCGCCGTTGGGCTTTATCTGAAGCTGTAAGAGAGCGCAGCAGGTTGCCGTTGCGCATGCGTGTTGATTCAGAGCACCAAAAAAAGGGAAGGGGGCAGTATGAGCACAGAGGAAAGCAGAGCCAGGATAGACCGACTGTATCAAGAGGAGTTTGAGTTCAGAGAAGCCATGAAGCCCTTTCGCAAAGCCGAAAGGCGTGAAACGGTTTTGCTGTTTGGCCTTGGAATGCTGATGGGTGCGGTGGGGATCGCTTTCGTGATGGTGTTGGCTCGAGCCCTCTGAATACCCTTGCATGTGCCTGTTAACGACATCATGAATACCTGTTTACGACAGATAATTTCCCGAAAACGACACCAAACGGATCTGCTCCGCACAACCATTCCTCAGCTAAGTCTTTGCTTCTGCTCATTTATCGCGGAGAATCGCGCCCCTGTTTCGGCCGGAGCATGTCTGTCGGTTTTTTCCGACGCGTCCTGACCGAGTGGCAAGTGACCGGAATGCGGAGATCCGACCGGATGAATGATCAGGCCAATAGCGTCGAAGAGCGCTTTGATGCAGCAGCACCCGCTGAACTTTCGAGCTGGAATCGCCAGGACACCACCTGGATGTTGGGACTGTTCGGGACGGCCATCGGCGCCGGAACCCTGTTTCTGCCGATCAACGCAGGTCTGGGTGGCTTCTGGCCGCTGGTGGTCCTCGCGCTGCTGGCGTTCCCGATGACCTTCTACGCGCACCGTGGCCTGACCCGTTTCGTACTTTCCGGTCGCGAAGGCGCCGACATCACGGAAGTGGTCGAGCAGCATTTCGGCATCAAGGCCGGTGCGCTGATCACCTTGCTGTACTTCTTCGCCATTTTCCCGATCCTGCTGATCTACAGTGTTGGCCTGACCAACACGGTCGCCAGTTTCCTCGAACACCAACTGCACATCACACCGCCACCGCGCGCGCTGCTGTCGTTCGTGTTGATCCTCGGTCTGCTGGCCGTGGTGCGCTGCGGTGAGCAGGCGATCGTCAAGGCGATGAGCCTGATGGTTTACCCGTTTATCGTCGCGTTGCTGTTCCTCGCGGTGTACCTGATTCCGCACTGGAACGGCGGCATCCTTGCTACTGCTTCGCACGTGCCAGCGCCGTCGGCGTTGCTGCACACACTGTGGCTGGCGATTCCGGTGATGGTGTTCTCGTTCAACCATTCGCCGATCATCTCGGCGTTTGCGGTCGATCAGAAGCGTCGTTATGGCGTCCACGCTGAAGAGCGCAGCTCGCAGATCCTGTCCCGCGCGCACCTGCTGATGGTGGCGATGGTGCTGTTCTTCGTCTTCAGCTGCGTGCTGACCCTGACGCCGGAGCAACTGGCGGAAGCCAAGGCGCAGAACCTGTCGATCCTGTCGTACCTGGCCAACCATTTCAGCAATCCGACCATCGCCTTCGCGGCGCCGTTGATTGCGTTTGTGGCGATCTCCAAGTCGTTCCTCGGTCACTACATCGGCGCCAGCGAAGGTCTCAAAGGCCTGATCATCAAAAGCGGCAAACGTCCGGGCGCCAAGGCGCTGGATCGCATCGTGGCGGCGTTCATGCTGGTGGTGTGCTGGATCGTGGCGACCCTGAACCCAAGCATTCTGGGCATGATCGAAACCATCGGCGGCCCGGTGATCGCAGCGATTCTGTTCCTGATGCCGATGTACGCCATCCGTAAGGTGCCGGCGATGGCGCGTTATCGTGGTCAGGCGTCTAACGTGTTTGTCACCGCAGTAGGTCTGGTGGCGATTTCGGCGCTGATTTATTCGCTGACCGCGTAAGCCACAACTCCAGATACTCAGCTACAGTGGCCGCTGCATACGGTGTATGCAGCGGCTTTTTTTCGTCTGGAGACAGTGGATTGTCGAGCGCCCCGCAACCTGTTGAACCACCCAATCGCTGGCAGGATGTGCTGGCCGGCCTATCGATAGCCGGCCTCTTGCTGCCCGAAGCGGTGGCGTATTCGACCATCGCCGCTCTGGCGCCACAGGCCGGGGTTATCGCCCTGTTTGCCGGGCTGTTGTGTTACGGGGTGTTCGGCACCAGTCGTTTTGCGATTGTCTCGGCCACTTCCTCTTCGGCCGCCGTGTTGGCTGCGGCAACGGCGACCCTGGCCAATGGAGACCCGCAGTTACGCTCAACGTTGGCGGTTGGTCTGGTCTTGGTCACGGGCGTGTTGTTTTTGCTGGCCGGGGCCTTTCGTCTGGGCAGTGTCACGTCCTTCATCGCCAAACCGGTTTTGCGTGGATTCGCCTTCGGTCTGGCGCTGACGATCATTCTCAAGCAGGTCGCCAGTGTGGTCGGCGTGCATCTGACCGACGCCAATCTGGTGCGCTTCGCCCCGCAACTGCTTGAGCAACTGCCGCAATGGAACTGGCCGGCCGCAGGTGTCGCTGCCGTTGCGCTGGTATTGCTCGGGCTGTTTTCACGATTCCCTCGTCTACCCGGTGGCTTGCTGGTGGTAATGATCGGCATCGCCGCCGGGCAATGGCTGAACCTGCCAGCGCATGGTGTGAAGATGATCGGCATTATCGACCTCAGCCTGGACGTCCCCAACCTGCCGGCGCTGCCGTTCGCCGACTGGCTACGACTGGGGGAGGTGGGGTTTGCGTTGGCGATGATTCTGTATGCGGAGTCTTACGGATCGATCAGTTCCTATGCGCTCAAGCATGGCGACCGCGTCACCTCAAACCGTGATCTGTTGGCGCTGGGAGCGTCGAACCTGCTCTCCGGGTTGTTTCATGGCATGCCGGCAGGGGCTGGATACTCGGCGACCTCGGCAAATGAAGCCGCAGGGGCGACGTCTCGCTGGGCCGGCGGGGTAGCCGCGTTGGTGGTGTTGATCATCGTGTTGACGGTGTTGCCGTGGATTGCCCTGACGCCGGAGCCGGTTCTTGCCGCGATTGTCATGCATGCGTTGGGTCGCGGTTTGAGTTTGCAGCCGCTGGGCCGCTACTTCATCTGGCGCCGGGATCGTGTGCTGGTTATCTGTGCGGTCTCGGCCGTTTTGATGTTGGGCGTGCTGGACGGCTTGCTGGTCTCGGTGGCGATCAGTGTGCTGTTGATGCTCAAGCAGATGTCGGCAGCGGACATTCAAGTGTTGGGACGGATTGATGGCGGGCACGATTTTGTCGATGTGCAGCGTCATCCCATTGCGCAAACGGAACCCGGCGTACTGATCATTCGACCGAGTGAAGCGTTGTTTTTTGCCAACGTTGAACGAATTCTGGGGGCGGCGTTACGGCTGATCCGCCATGCAGAGGTGCCGGTGCACACGGTGATTCTGAGTCTTGAGGAGACGCCTGACCTGGATGGCACCAGTATTGAGGCGATGCAGGAGTTTTTCCTGCGGGTGCATCAGGAAGGCAAGCGATTGATTCTGGCGCGGCTCAAGCATGAAGCGCTGACGGTGTTGGACGCATTGCCTGAAGTGCAGGCCAACGGTGTGATCCTCAGCGGTTTGAGCGTCGATGGCGCCGTGCAGAAAGCCCTCAAACCAGACCCCAAGGCATAAAAAAACGCCGCTCATCTCACGATGGGCGGCGTTTTTCATTGCGTTGCAACGTTAGGCTTGAACGACCGGGATGTTGGCGTTCGCAGCAGCTTCACGGAACTCGGCGATCTGGTCGAAGGACAGATAGCGGTAGATATCGGCCGCCATGCTGTCGATCTTGCCAGCGTATTCCATGTACTCCTCGACGGTCGGCAGGCGACCCAGGATCGAAGCCACGGACGCCAGCTCGGCCGAAGCCAGGTAGACGTTCGCGCCGTCGCCCAGACGGTTCGGGAAGTTACGGGTCGACGTCGACACCACGGTGCTGTTCGGCTCTACACGTGCCTGGTTACCCATGCACAGCGAGCAGCCTGGCATTTCCATGCGTGCGCCAGCCTTGCCGTAGATGCCGTAGTAGCCTTCTTCGGTCAGTTGGTGAGCGTCCATTTTGGTCGGCGGCGACAGCCACAGACGGGTTGGCAGCTGACCCTTGACCTGATCCAGCAACTTACCGGCAGCGCGGAAGTGACCGATGTTGGTCATGCACGAACCGATGAACACTTCGTCGATCTTCTCGCCAGCAACGCTGGACAGCAGACGGGCGTCGTCCGGATCATTCGGCGCGCACAGTACCGGCTCGTTGATGTCGGCCAGATCGATTTCGATGACTTCGGCGTATTCGGCGTCGGCATCGGCTTCCATCAGTTCCGGGTTGGCAACCCAGGCTTCCATCGCTTGAGCGCGACGTTCCAGAGTACGTGCATCGCCGTAGCCTTCACCGATCATCCAGCGCAGCAGGGTGATGTTGGAGTTCAGGTACTCGGTGATCGACTCTTTCGACAGCTTGATGGTGCAACCGGCAGCCGAACGTTCGGCCGAGGCGTCGGACAGTTCGAACGCCTGCTCCAGGGTCAGACCTTCCAGACCTTCGATTTCCAGGATGCGGCCGGAGAAGGCGTTTTTCTTGCCTTTCTTCTCGACGGTCAGCAGACCGTTCTGGATGGCGAAGTAAGGAATGGCATGAACCAGGTCACGCAGGGTGATGCCAGGCTTCATTTTGCCTTTGAAACGCACCAGAATCGATTCCGGCATGTCCAGCGGCATAACGCCGGTGGCAGCGGCAAACGCAACCAGACCGGAACCGGCCGGGAACGAAATGCCCATCGGGAAACGGGTGTGCGAGTCACCACCGGTACCGACGGTGTCTGGCAGCAGCATGCGGTTCAGCCACGAGTGGATGATGCCGTCGCCCGGACGCAGGGAAACGCCGCCGCGGGTCATGATGAAGTCAGGCAGGGTATGGTGGGTGGTCACGTCGATCGGCTTTGGATACGCCGCGGTGTGGCAGAACGACTGCATCACCAGATCAGCGGAGAAGCCCAGGCACGCCAGGTCTTTCAGTTCGTCACGGGTCATTGGACCGGTGGTGTCCTGAGAACCTACGGTGGTCATCTTCGGTTCGCAGTAGGTGCCAGGACGGATGCCTTTGCCTTCTGCCAGACCGCAAGCCTTGCCGACCATTTTCTGCGCCAGGGTGTAACCCTTGGTGCTTTCGATCGGTGCATCAGGCTTCTTGAACAGGTCGAACGGTGGCAGACCCAGTTCGGCGCGAGCCTTCTCGGTCAGGCCACGGCCGATGATCAGCGGGATACGGCCGCCGGCACGGACTTCGTCCAACAGCACCGGGGTTTTCATTTCGAAGGTGGTCAGGACTTCGTCGGTGCCGTGTTTGCAGACTTTGCCAGCATGCGGGTACAGGTCGATCACGTCGCCCATGTTCATGTTGGAAACGTCGAACTCGATTGGCAGTGCGCCGGCATCTTCCATGGTGTTGTAGAAGATCGGAGCGATTTTGCTGCCGAAGCAGAAACCGCCAGCACGCTTGTTCGGCACGTAAGGAACGTCGTCGCCGAAGAACCACAGCACCGAGTTGGTGGCCGATTTACGCGAGGAACCGGTACCGACCACGTCACCGACGTAGGCGATCGGGAAGCCTTGACCGCGCATTTCTTCGATCTGCTTCATCGGGCCGATGGCGCCCTGCTGATCAGGAACGATGCCGTCACGGGCCATTTTCAGCATGGCCAGGGCGTGCAGCGGGATGTCTGGACGCGACCAGGCATCTGGAGCAGGGGACAGGTCGTCGGTGTTGGTTTCGCCGGTGACCTTGAATACGCGCAGGCTGATCTTGTCTTCCAGCGTTGGGCGGTTCTTGAACCACTCGCCGTCAGCCCAGGATTGCAGCACGGCTTTAGCGTGAGCATTGCCGTTCTTGGCTTTTTCCGCGACGTCGTGGAACGCATCGAACATCAGCAGGGTGTGCTTGAGTTGCGCGGCGGCGACTGGCGCCAGTTCGGCGTCGTCGAGCAGGTCAACCAGAGTGACGATGTTGTAGCCGCCCTGCATGGTGCCGAGCAGTTCTACAGCGCGCTTTTTGTCCAGCAGAGGGGAGGAAACTTCGCCCTTGGCCAGTGCAGACAGGAAACCGGCTTTAACGTAAGCCGCTTCGTCCACGCCTGGTGGAATGCGATTGGTGATCAGGTCAACGAGGAATTCTTCTTCGCCAGCCGGAGGGTTTTTCAGCAGCTCGACCAGGCCTGCTGTTTGTTCGGCGTTAAGCGGCTGGGGAACGATACCCAGGGCTGCACGCTCTTCGATATGTTTGCGGTAGGCTTCAAGCACAGTTATTACCCTCATCAGTGGTCCCAAATGGGTGTCCGGGACGCTCATCCCGAAATTGCCGTACTCATGCTCCTCACGACGTTGTGGGTCGTTCGGCCAGAATTACCGGCAATTCCTTACAGAAGCTGCTTTCAAAGTTTTACGCCTGCAGAACGGGGAACTGATGAGGGTTGGCGCTGGATTTTTCCCCGCTGGAAAAATCCCTCGCCAACACCGCTCTGAAGGAACGACTGTGCTCGTGACGCTTTGAAAACAGCTTCTAACGGACATTGGCGCCTTAAAAGGCTGGCTGATTCTACGGCAAAAAAAATTTAAAGGTAAGTCGGGCTCTATTGGACTTTCGTGGCAATGCGCGTGTCTGGGTCAAACGCGCGGTGCGACTGAGACCCTGATGTTTGAGGGGTGATCAATGCCCGACAAAGGGCTAACATGCCGACCTGTTCCGCGTTTCAGTGTTTTGCCTATCTTATGCCCAATCAGACCATCAAGACCCCCTGCGTCGGCCTCTGCTCCACTGTTTACGGTGATCTGGTGTGCCGTGGGTGCAAGCGTTTCCACCACGAAGTGATCCACTGGAATGGGTACAACGAGGAGGAAAAACGCGCGGTGTGGCTGCGTCTGGAGCAATTGCTGTCACAAGTGATGGCAGGCAAGGTCGAGATTTTCGATTCGGCGCGCCTGCGCGAGCAACTGGAGCAGCGCAAGATCCGCTTCGTGCCGCATCAGTCGGAATATTGCTGGGCGTATCAGCTGATTGCTCGCGGTGCGCGGGTGATCATTAATCTGGAAGCCTACGGAATGGTGTTGCTGCCGGAGTTTCGCGACTGGAACCTGCCGGAACTGCGCGATGCCATTGATCGGGAATTCTTCCTGCTGTCGGAAGCGCATTATCAGCGCTACATCGCCCCGGGCTTTTTGAAAGACGCTTTCGGCGCCTAGAAGCTTCGCGAGCAGGCTCACTCCTACAGGGATCGCATTTCAAATGTGGCTGTTCAGTGTTTCACCGCCAACTCCACCAGATGATCCTCAACCTCCTGCGGCTTGAGCACCAGTACATCGCTCTCCAGCGCATCCAGCACAACTTCCGCCGTATTGCCGATCAATGCCCCTGACAGCCCGGTCCGCGCCACGGTGCCAATCACGGTCACCGCCGCCTGCAGCTTGTGCGCCATGAACGGGATCAACACATCCGCCGGGCCTTCCTCGATGTGCAGATGTTCATCATCGACATCGAATTCCGCCTGAAACGCTCGACATTGCTCGCGGTAACGCGCCTCGATGGTTTCGCTCAGTTGCAGCGTCGGGTCTGCAGCTGACAGCATCGGCGATGGATGCGCGGCGATCACATGCAAATGCGCTTTGGCCAGACTGGCAATGTCGTAGCCATGATCAATGATCGTTGTGTGCAGATGCCGGTGCTCACCATCGGCATTGCCCACGTCCACCGCCGCCAGAATCACCTTGTCCTTCCACGAACCGGCGGTTTTCACCAGCAACACCGGGGTAGGGCAGTGGCGCAATAGCTTCCAGTCCGCCGGGGTCAGCAGGGCTTTTTTCAACGAACTGTCAGGGAAATGCTGTTTGATCACCAACCCGCAACCTTCGGCCTGCTGCACATCGATGATGGTTTCGTGCAGGCTCTCGTTCCACGCCTGCTCGGTGGTCACGCTGTAGCCGTCGGCCAGCAGTGCGGCTTTGAGCACGCCGAGCATACCGGCGTGATCGTGCTTCTTGTCGCACACCAGCAGGTGCAGATGGGCCTGGGTCACGCCCGCGATCAACTTGGCGCGCTTGAGCGCCAGGCTTTCCGAATGTTCGGGTTCGATGACCACCAGAATGCTGCGAATGGCTTGCATGAGCGGAGTCTCCAGCAAAGAAAAGGCACGGCGTTGCACAACTATAGTTGCTGCTCGATCATGCGCGACTTGATGCATATCAACGCCAGCCGCTGGTGGTCTGCGGGCAGGCCGGTATAATCGGCGCCCTTCGCTCGAACACCTTTTACCGTGAGCCCCATGATCCTTCCCGAAATCCACGAATTCCTTGGCTGCCGCACCCCCGACGCCTGGGTTCAGGCGGCACTGGCCGATCAGGAAACCCTGCTGATCGACCACAAGAACTGCGAGTTCAAGGCTGCCAGCACCGCCCTGAGCCTGATTGCCAAGTACCATTCCCACGTCGACCTGATCAACATGATGTCGCGTCTGGCCCGAGAAGAACTGGTGCACCACGAGCAGGTCATGCGCATCATGAAACGGCGCAAGATCGAACTGCGCCAGCTCCACGCCGGTCGTTATGCCTCGGGCTTGCGCAAGGTCGTGCGCAGCCACGAGCCGGTGAAACTGGTGGATACGCTGGTGGTCGGCGCGTTTATCGAAGCGCGCAGTTGCGAGCGGTTCGAAGCGCTGGTGCCGCATCTGGACGAAGAACTCGGCAAGTTCTACTTTGGCCTGCTGAAAAGCGAGGCGCGGCATTTTCAGGGGTATTTGAAGCTGGCCTATCAGTACGGTGATGCGAAAGATATTGCCCAGGTCATCGACAAGGTCCGCGCCGCCGAGCAGGAACTGATCGAGTCGCCGGATGAAGAGTTTCGCTTCCACAGCGGTGTGCCTGCCAACACTTAAAGATCAAAAGATCGTCCGAACGCGGCCCGAGCCTTCGGCAGCTCCTACACTTGGAAATGCGTTTCCCTGTAGGAGCTGCCGAAGGCTGCGATCTTTTGCGTTTGAATGTTAAAAACTCTTAAGAGTATGAAACATCACCGAAAACCGGCCCCAGCGGCCGGTTTTTGCTGCCTGAAGCAAACGCCTTCAGCGCGATTGCCGCCATAATGCCGACCACTTCACACTTGGGTGGCAGACGGTCGTTATGGATAACCTGGGTTTTGGCAAAGTTCTGTTGGTGGAAGACGATGAGCGTCTGGCGGCGCTGATCGCGCACTTTCTCGAACAACACGGCTACGAGGTGCGCACCGTGCTGCGCGGCGACCTGGCCGTGGCTGCCTTTCTGGAATTCAAGCCGAAAGTCGTGGTGCTCGACCTGATGTTGCCGGGGCAGAGCGGTTTGCACGTGTGCCGCGAGATTCGCAGTGTATCGGACACGCCGATCGTGATTCTGACTGCCAAGGAGGACGATCTCGACCACATTCTCGGGCTGGAATCCGGCGCCGATGACTATGTGATCAAACCGATCAAGCCGCCGGTGTTGCTGGCCCGGCTGCGGGCGCTGCAACGGCGCCAGGTGCCGGATAGCAATGTCGTCAGTTTTCTGGAGTTCGGCCAGTTGAGCGTCGACCGCAGTTGTCGGGAAGTGCGGCTGGCGGGCGAGGTCATCGAAATGACCACCATGGAATTCGAGCTGCTGTGGTTGCTGGCCAGCGCGGCCGGCAAGGTGCTGTCGCGTGATGACATCCTCAATCGCATGCGCGGGATCGCCTTCGACGGGCTCAATCGCAGCGTCGACGTTTACATCAGCAAGTTGCGCAACAAACTCAAAGACAACCCCCGTGAGCCGATGTGCATCAAGACCGTGTGGGGCAAGGGTTATCTGTTCAATCCGTTCGCGTGGGAGCTGTAGATGCTGCGGTTATTTCTCGGGCTGTTTCTGGTCATGACAATTGGTCTGGTGCTGGCGTTGCAGACGGTCGAACGTACCTTTGATGCCTTGCTCGATTACCAGATGCAGGACTACAACCGTGAGGCCGTGCGCGGGCAGGCATGGACATTGGGCCAGCAGTTGCGTGACCTCGACGGCCCGGCCCGGGAAAAGCAGCTAGAAACGATCCGCCCGCATTACGGCTTGGGGCTGACGCTGGTCGACACTTCTGAACTCGCCCTGAGTGACGAGGAAAAGGCCGAACTGGCCAAAGGGTTGCTGGTGATCCGCGACAAGTACACCCAGTACATTTCGGCGATTGATGAGGGGCCGCAATTACTCAGTATTCGCTTGCCGGCCGAGCCGAGTCTGATGCCGTTCTACATCGCCGGCGCCTACCTGATGATTGCCGTGATGATCGGCATCGTCCTGTTTTTCTGGGTGCGTCCGCACTGGCGCGATCTGGAGAAACTGCGTCTGGCCGCCGAGCGTTTCGGCGACAACGATCTGTCGGTGCGCATCCAGTTGTCGAAGCGCTCGAACATCCGCGATCTGGCCGAGCACTTCAACCTGATGGCCGCACGCATCGAAGGCCTGATCGCCAACCAGCGTGAGCTGACCAACGCCGTCTCCCACGAACTGCGCACACCGATTGCGCGGCTGTCGTTTGAACTCGACCAGCTCAAACAGCAACCGGACGCCAGTCAGAACCGCGAGCTGATTGCCGACATGTACGCCGACCTCGGCGAACTCGAGGAAATGGTCTCGGAACTGCTGACCTACGCCAGCCTCGAGCGCGGTGCGACGGTAATCAAACGCGAAAACATTCAGGCTGCCAATTGGCTCGACAGTGTGGTTGGCAGCGTGGCGCTGGAGGCCGAAGCGGCGGGAGTGCAATTGCTGATCGGTGATTGCCGGCTCGACACCGTGCGTATCGAGCCGCGATTCATGGCGCGGGCGGTGATCAATCTGCTGCGCAACGCGATTCGTTACGCCGAGCAGCGAGTTGAGGTGACGCTGGTGCGCACCGGCGATTATTACGAAGTGCGGGTCAACGACGATGGGCCGGGCGTACCGGTGCATGGGCGGGAGAAGATCTTCGAACCGTTTTCGCGGCTGGATGCCAGCCGGGATCGGCGTACGGGTGGGTTTGGCTTGGGTTTGGCGTTGGTGCGCCGAGTGTCGCAGTCCCATGGCGGGCAGGTTGAAGTGGGCGATTCGGCTTGGGGTGGGGCGTCGTTCCGGATGACCTGGGCGCATCTGGATTGAATGCTGTTGCCTGCGCCGGCCCCTTCGCGAGCAGGCTCGCTCCCACAAATGGAATGCGTTCTTCTGTGGGAGCGAGCCTGCTCGCGAAAGCGTCGGGTCAGTCAGCATGGGTGTGTCTGATCCACCGCTATCGCGAGCAGGCTCGCTCCTACAGGGGGCACGGTTCAGCGGGTCAAGCCGAGACGTTCATGCCACTGGGCAATGGATTCTTCGGGGTAGACGTCGAACTGTTGGTCTTTGGTTTTGGCCTCGACTTCGACCCAGGGTGCTTTCGAACCGAGCATCAGATGTGTGTGCTCCGGCGGCACCGGCAAAGGCGTGTCGATGGCCGAGGCGAACGGGTGGATCAGCTCCGGCCATTCAGGGCTGAACAGCCACAAACCGCTGCCACACAGTGAGCAGAAATGGCGTTCGGCCGTGCTGCGATGGGCGCGCTTGTCGCCTTCGTCTTTCATCTTCGCGTGGTAAACGCTGATGTGTTTGCGCCCGCGCACTTTGAGACTGGTCGCGTCGCCGCCGAGGTTTATCGCATAACCGCCACCGCCCTGGGTCTTGCGGCAGATCGAGCAGTAGCAGCGTTGATAAGGGTAGGGGTGGGCGCTGGTGAGGCTGAATGTGACCTCGCCGCAATGGCAGGAGCCTTCGAGATGCATGGGAGCTCTCCGGTTTCTGAATGTGCGGTTGAGCCTAGAACATTCAGTGCGATGGCGGTCGGTGTGATTCGACGGGCGGGCGCAGCGTCTAGCCCCAGTGTCCCCGCAATCCCATGGGGCGAGACTTCGGAACCCGGCATGCAAGCGCTGTTGAACGAGATTCTTGACGCTGTCCGCCCGCTGATCGGGCAAGGCAAGGTGGCTGACTACATTCCCGCCCTCGGCACTGTGCCGGCCAATCAACTGGGCATCGCCGTGTACGGCAACGACGGCGAGATGTATTGCGCCGGGGACGCCGAGACACCGTTCTCGGTGCAGAGTATTTCCAAGGTGTTCAGCCTGGTGCAGGCGATCGATCATTCCGGCGAAGCGATCTGGGAGCGCCTTGGTCACGAGCCGTCCGGGCAGCCGTTCAACTCGCTGGTGCAGCTGGAATTCGAGCGCGGTCGGCCACGCAACCCATTCATCAATGCCGGTGCGCTGGTGATCTGCGATATCAACCAGTCACGCTTTGCCGCACCGACCCTGTCGATGCGCGATTTCGTCCGGCGCCTGTCAGGCAATCCGCAGATCATGATCGACGGCAAAGTCGCCGATTCTGAATATCAACACCGTGCGCGCAATGCGGCGATGGCGTATCTGATGCAGTCGTTCGGCAATTTTCACAACGATGTCGAAGCGGTGCTGCGCAGCTATTTCAGCCACTGCGCGTTGCGCATGAACTGCATTGATCTGGCGCGGGCGTTCTGCTTTCTGGCCAACGACGGTTTTTGCAAACACAGCGGCGAACAGATCCTCACGCGTCGGCAAACCCAGCAGGTCAACTCGATCATGGCCACCAGCGGGCTGTATGACGAAGCGGGTAACTTCGCTTACCGCGTTGGCTTGCCGGGCAAGAGCGGCGTTGGTGGCGGGATTGTCGCGGTGGTGCCAGGGCAGTTCACGGTGTGCGTGTGGTCGCCGGAATTGAATGCGGCGGGGAACTCGCTGGCGGGGATGGCGGCGCTGGAGATGCTCAGTTCGCGGATTGGCTGGTCAGTATTTTGATCTGAAACCCAATCCCTGTAGGAGTGAGCCTGCTCGCGATAGCTTAGTGTCAGTCAACATGTGTATATCTGATCCACCGTTATCGCGAGCAGGCTCACTCCTACAAGGGGTTTTGTGTTGCCTGGGGAGAGGGTGTTCCTATACATTTTCCGGCCGCTCCCTGCATGGTGAATCCGCTTCATGTCTCTTGCGCTCGAACGTCTAGTCGCTGGCACGCCGATCCCTTTCGCTGGTAACCGCGTCACCGTGGTCAGCCCCGAACTGGCCGCGCGCTTTCAGCCCGGTGATCACCTGCTGGTGGAGCAGGTCAGTGGCGAGCTGCTGTTGATCCCCGTGGCGGATCAGCAAGCGGCGTCGGTAGCGATCGAGCGCGCAGCCGCCGCATTCACTGCGCTGTCGGCTGTATCCGATGAAGCGATCAGCACGTTTTTTGACCTGTTCGCGCAACGTCTGGAAAACCCGGCGTGCTGGGCGCACATCGAAACCGCCAACCTTGCCGACATCGAACGCGCCAAGGCACGCGGCCGCTCCACCACCCGGCTGCTCGCCGACGAGCGCATGCGCGGCGACATGATCGCCGGCCTGCGTGCCTGGCGAGATGCCGCCGCCACGCGCGGTAAAGTCATCAGCAGTGTCGAGCACGACGGCTGGAAGGTCGAACAAGTGGTCTCGCCGCTGGGCATTGTCGCGTTTGTCTTTGAAGGTCGGCCGAACGTGTTCGCCGATGCGGCCGGTGTCTTGCGCACCGGCAACACCGCTGTGCTGCGTATCGGCAGCGATGCCTTGGGCACCGCGCAAGCCATCGTCACTCACGCACTGAACCCGGCGCTGACTGATGCCGGTCTGCCGGCGGGCGCGGTCTCGTTGGTGGAAAGCGTCAATCACGCGGCTGGTTGGGCGATGTTTGCTGATCGACGTTTGTCGCTGGCGGTGGCGCGCGGCTCGGGTCGTGCGGTCAGTCAGTTGGGCAGCATTGCCCAGCAGGCTGGCACCGCGGTCAGCCTGCATGGCACGGGTGGCGCGTGGTTGATCGCCGATCGTGCTGCCGATGCCACACGTTTTGCCGCCGTGGTGCGCAACTCGCTGGACCGCAAAGTGTGCAACACCCTCAACGTCTGCCTGATCCAGCGTGATCGCGCGGCGGAACTGGTGCCGCTGTTTCTTGATGCGCTGCAACAGGCCGGTACTGCGCGTGGCCAGGGCTGCAAATTGCACATCGTTGAAGGCAGTGAAGGATGCTTGCCGAGTGAGTGGCAGAACGCGACGGTCGAGGTCTATCGCGCCGAGGGTTTTCAGACCGAAGCGTTGGCTGAACCTTTGGCGGAGTCGGCGCTGGGCCGCGAATGGGAATGGGAAGAAACCCCGGAAGTCAGCCTGATGATCGTTGACGATCTGGATCAGGCGATTGCGCTGTTCAACCGCTACAGCCCGCAGTTCACTGTGTCTTTGATCAGTGAGGATGCAGCCGTACAAGAGCGTTTCTACAACGCGGTGAATGCGCCGTTCGTGGGCAATGGCATTACCCGTTGGGTCGACGGCCAGTACGCGCTGAACAAGCCGGAGCTGGGGCTTTCGAACTGGGAGAGCGGGCGCTTGTTTGCGCGCAGTGCGATTCTTTCCGGTGACGGCGTGTTCACTGTGCGCAGCCGCATGACCCAGATCGATCTCACAGTAAAACGCTGATCTGGCGGACAATGATCGTTCCCACGCAGAGCGTGGGAACGATCAGTTGCTCAGGCCGCGTGGGTGGTTTGTGCATGAATCGCGCAAGTCGCCGGTTGCTCGGCCAGTGGCACAAACGTGCGGCGGTCCGAGGACAGCGCATCGATCGAGCCGGTCTCGATGTCATACACCCAGCCGTGCAGGTTCAGCAGGCCTTTCTCCTGCGCCAGACGCACGCTCGGGTGGGTCTGAATGTTCGCCAGTTGCGCGATCACGTTTTCGCGCACCATCGAGCTCAACTTCGCCGCGTCATTGGCATGTGGCCGCGCTTCGTTAACCACTTTCGCCGACTCGGCATGCTGCAGCCAGCCGCTGACCGCAGGTAAGTGATCCATGCATTTGCACTTCGCGATCGCGGTCATCGCGCCGCAGTCCGAATGCCCGCAGATCACAATGTCGGTCACCCCGAGCACCGCCACCGCGTACTCCACCGTCGCCGAAACCCCGCCCGGATGCGGGCTGTAGGACGGCACGATATTGCCGGCGTTGCGGATCACGAACAGTTCGCCGGGTTCTTGTTGGGTCAATAATTCTGGCACTACTCGGCTGTCGGAACAGGTGATGAACAAGGTGCCGGGCTGTTGCGTGGTCGCCAGGTGTTTGAACAGTTCGGTGCGTTGCGGAAACGCTTCGTTCTGGAATTTCAGGAAGCCATCAATCAGGTTTTTCATGGTGTTGTCCTCTCAGTTCGAGCAACCGCTGCCGAATTCGCTGTATTGAAGAATGTGTTTGCCACCGTGGCTGTCCAGATACGTCATCTCCACCGGCACTACGCCACACACATCGGTAACCGGGGTAATGCTCAGCACTTGAGCGATGTCCAGTGGCATGCCGTAGCGGTAGGCGACGACCTCGTCAGCGGCAGATGCCTGGGCGCAAACGCCGCCGAGCAGGGCCAGAATCAACAGAATTTTTTGCATGGGGCAGCCTCCAGATGTGTTGGGTGACGGGTAGCCATTCGAGGTGGGTTGGCCCGCACGCTCGGTGCGGGCCGGGGCGGATCAGAACGGACGCAGGGGCAGGAACTTGCCGTCGAGGGTGACCACAGCGCGGGAACCGCCTTCCGGGTCTTCGACTTTCTTGATGTCGAGTTTGAAGTTGATTGCGCTGATGATGCCGTCGCCGAACTGCTCGTGAACCAGCGCTTTGAGGGTGGTGCCGTAGATCTGGATCATCTCGTGGAAGCGGTAGATGGTCGGGTCGGTCGGTACGCCGCTGAGGCTGCCACGCAGGGGGATGATCTGCATCGCCGCGACGTCTTCAGTGCTCAGTTCGAGTTTGTCGCCGACCACTTGGGCGGCGTTTTCCGGCAGCGGGTGCTGGCCGAGCAGGGCAGCGGTGACGTATGCCAGGCTGAGGCCGGTGCCGTCGGCCAGATCCTGCCACGACAGATCTTTGCGTGCCTTGGCGTCGAGAACGCGGGTGGTCAGGGCCAGGCTGGTGTCGTTGTAGGCGTGGGACTGTTGCATGGTGTCACTCCTTTCAGGGGTTGGCTTGCTGTGTGGGATTGATCTTCTGCCGATTCATCCATAGCGTCCAAGACCGATATACAATGCTTCGCATAAGTCCTGCCTATAGATGGTGATTGCCATGCTGCTGCGACATTTGCGTTATCTGCTGGCCGTTGCCGATCACGGCGGCTTCACCCGTGCCGCCGAGGCGTTGCATGTGTCGCAGCCGACCCTGTCGCAGCAGATTCGCCAACTGGAAGAAACCCTGGGGGTGAACCTGTTTGATCGCACTTCGCGCACGGTAAAACCGACGGATGCCGGCGCGGCTTACATCGAATGCGCGCGACGGGTGCTGGTCGAGCTGGAGGCGGGCAAGCGCGCGCTGCATGACGTGAAGGATCTGTCTCGCGGCACGTTGCGTCTGGCGATGACGCCGACGTTCATGGCGTATCTGGTCGGGCCATTGGTGCGCGACTTTGCCGCGCGGTATCCGGGGATTCATTTGCAGATCTTCGAGTTGTCGATGGATGACATTGAGGCGGGGTTGGCGGATGACTCTCTGGATATCGCGATTGCGTTTACGCCGGTGCGCAGCGCCGATATCGAGTGTATTCCGGCGTTTACCGAAACCTTGGGGATCATGGTCGGGCGGGAGCATCCGTTGTATGACAGTCGCTCGGTACTGACGCCGGGGGATATTGCTTCGCTGGACTTTGCCTTGTTGGCGCCCGACTTCATCACGCGGTTATCGGTGGACGAGTATTTCCGCCAGCACGGGATTACGCCACAGGTGCGGATCGAGGTGAATTCGGTGAGTACGTTGCTGGAAGTGGTGCGGCATTCGCCGCTGGCGACGATGTTGCCGGAAGCGATTGCGACGGAGGATCGGGCGTTGCGCCGGTTGCGCGTGGAGAGTGATGCGCCGCAGCGTGGAGCGGCGTTGTTGCGGCGGCGCAATAATTATCACAGTGCGGCGGCGGTGGCGTTTGTGGAATTGGTGTTGGGCATGGGAAGCCCCTCACCCTAACCCTCTCCCAGAGGTAGAGGGGACTGACCGAGATGTTTGTGCGATCTACGCCGACCTGAGAAACCTGAGTCGAACTCAGGTTCTTAAAGCACCATAAATCGGCTCCCTCTCCCTCGGGAGAGGGCTGGGGTGAGGGGCTACAATTCCAGTCACGCCAAATCAATGCAAGCGAACAAAAAAAGGCCTGCTTCCTTTAAGGAAGCAGGCCTTTCAATTATTTAATGACTAACTCAGCAGAACCGATCAATCACCCGAACTTCATTATTGTTCTGCATCGAACCCCACGCCTGTTTCAGCGTTTGCAGAACATTCCCGATGAAGTCCTTGTCGGCCGCGGCTTTCTTGCCAACATAACCGTGGCCGCGACGGTACATCTTCAGGCGGGCCAGCAGGTTCTGATGGTTGCGGTCGAACTCGTCTTCGTCAGCATGGGTCGCCAGGCAGTCGATATGTACCTGACCCGACTTGCTGATCCACAGAATATGGCTGTCGTGGCTGTCTTTCTGCGCAGCGAACATACGAGCCAGTTCTTCGATAGTTGGTTGATTGTTCAGATTCATGATATTGCCCCTTGACCAGTCTGGTGATCTTTCAAAGTTGATTCGCTAATACAGGTAGCCCATCGGTTAGTTGATCCCTGGCACCGAAACCAGGACGTCAGCGCTCGCCCGTGTGCAGTACGGGGTCGTGCATCTGTTGCATGTAGTCGTGTTGAATAACTGCTACGCAATAGCGTCACAACGAGGAGAAGCAGCGAAAACCGGGAGGCTCCTTGACGACATTTACCGTGTCGACCACAAGCGTCTTGAGAATTTTCGCCAGCGCTTCTCGTCCTTGTACTGGACGTTCAGGCCAGGTCAGCTTCTTCAATCTGCCTTGTGGGCAGCGTGTATCCGGAAAAAACAACTCGGCGGTCAGACGAGTTTGCTCAAGCGTGTTACCGATGTTCCCGATCGGGGAACGTCTTCATCATGCAAAAGCAAAACGATGCCGTCAACGGTTTTGTAGTGATTATTTTTACTCACTACATATTGTCGGACAAAGCAGTTTTGGAATGAGAAAGAGTCCGTTCAGGCAACGGAAAAAGGCGTGCGCAGCGCATAGAAGGTGCATGGATAACCGCCTACTTCGCGCTGCTGCAGGGTGAAGTGGGCGTCGCTCAATAACGGAATCAGCCTGGCCCAGAAGCGCTGGGCCGGCAGGTTGGCGTCGATATGGAAAATCTGCCATTGACCGGGGATCTGGCTCAAGAGGGCAGAGACGACAAACTGCGCGACGCCTTGGCCACGAAAGCGTCGCGCGATGAAAAAGTATCCGATGTTGTGCTCAGCCCCGGCGATATGCGTTTCGTTATCGACGGTCACGAAACCGGCGAGTTCGCCGTCGACGCGAATCAGAAATGGTTGGGTGGCCGGGTGGCGCCAGTAGTCGATTTTCGGCTGGATGGAGAAGAAACCATGCGGAGCGAGCTTTAGCGGCAGCCATTCGCTGAAGTCGTACATGTAGAACTGCATGAGGTTTTCGATGATTTCCAGCTCATCGCGCCGGGCTGGGTGCAGTTCGATATTGGCCATACGCCGGGTTCCTGAAAGTGATGAGCCTTGCAGAAACACTAGCGGGTTTTATTTGGCAGCTGGTTTCGGCGTGCGTTTGGTGGTGCCTGTGGTTTTGCTGCGGGTCGATGATTTGCGTTTCTTCTTCCACGGGGCCGCCGCTTTACCGGCCGGCGGCGGGCCGCTGATGGTCAGGCTGAGGCTGGAGCAGCGTGTCACCTGTTTGCTCATCCACGCCGCTTGTTTGGTGACGAACTCTTCAAGACTCATTTCGCCACTTTGCACCATGTCCAGCGCCTGTTCCCAGATCGCCGTAGTGCCGGGGTCGGCAATCGCGCGTGGCACCGCATCAATCAGGCTGAACGCCGCCGGTGTGGCGGCGAGGGCCTTGCCGTTTTTCACCAGATAACCACGGTCAATCAAGCCCTGAATGATCGAGGCGCGGGTGGCTTCCGTGCCAATGCCGGTGGTGTCCTTGAGTTTCTGTTTGAGCAGTGGATCCTCGACCAGTTTGGCGACGTTCTTCATCGCCTTGATCAGATCGCCCTCGGTGTAGGGTTTCGGTGGTTGCGTCCACAGATCCTTGAACTTCACTGCGGCGATGGCGCATTCGACGCCTTGGCTCAGCGCCGGCAAGGTTTGCGGCGCGGGAGCTTCGCGGCCCTTGGCCGGCGCCAGTGCCTCGGGCAGCGCGCGTTTCCAGCCTGGTTCGATGATCTGCTTGCCGACCGCGCGCAACGCTTCACCGGCGCAATCGAAGTCGGCCTGGGTGCGATCGTATTCGTGATTGGGCAGGAACTGCGCCAGATAGCGAGCGCGGATCAGGGTGTAGACCGCACGGTGTTTGCCTGTCAGGCGCTCTAGATTCTTCGCTGCAGCGGTGGGAATGATGCCGTGGTGCGCGCTGACCTTGGCGTCGTTCCACGCTCGGGAGCGGCGCTGGGGGTCGAGATGGCCTTGCAGTGCGTCAAGACTCGAGTCGGCCTGACGCAACGCCGCGAGAATTCCCGGCGCCTCACTGTGCTGGCTTAGCGGCAAGTAGCCGCAATCACTGCGCGGGTAGGTGATGACTTTGTAGGTTTCGTAGAGTGCCTGAGCAATGTCGAGGGTTTCCTGCGCGCCGAGGCCGAGCTTCTTCGAACAGACCTCCTGCAAGGTGCCGAGATCGAAGGGCAGGGGCGCCACTTCGCGCATGCGCTCGGTTTTCAGCTTGGCCACCCGGGCATTGGCAGCGCCGTTGATGGCGGCGGCCGCTTGTTGGGCCAGCGTTTGATTCAGGCAGCGCTCCTGATCATCGCAGGCATCCGGTGGTGCACGCCATTGCGCAGTAAACGGAATGCCGTTGTGCAGCAGATCGACATCGATCGCCCAGAACGGCACCGGCACGAAATCGGCGATGCTGCGGTCGCGATCCACCACCAGCCGCAAGGTCGGTGTCTGCACCCGGCCAACCGGTAACACGCCCTGATAACCCGATTGCCGACCGAGCAGCGTGAACAGTCGGCTCATGTTCATGCCGATCAGCCAGTCCGCCCGCGAGCGGCCCAGCGCCGAGTGATACAGGCTGAAGGTCTCGGCCCCCGGTTTCAATGCGGCCAGAGCCTTGCGGATCGAGGCTTCGTCCAGCGCCGACAGCCACAAGCGGCGGATCGGCCCGCGATAACGACAATGCTCGACCAGTTCCCGGGCAATCATCTCGCCCTCACGGTCGGCGTCGGTGGCGATGATCAGCTCGCTGGCCTCGCCGAGCAGGCGCTTGACCGCTTTGTACTGGCTGGCCGTGCGCGGTTTGACGGTCATTTTCCACTTGTCCGGAATGATCGGCAGATCGGCCAGTACCCAGCGCTTGTAGCGGGCGTCATAGGCATCCGGCGGCGCGGTTTCGAGCAAGTGGCCGATGCACCAGGTCACCGTGACGTCCGTTCCCAGCCAGCAGCCGTCGCCCCGACGCTTGGCGCCGAGCACGGCCGCAATGTCTTTGGCCTGGGAGGGTTTTTCACAGAGGTACAGCCGCATAACCACCATCGTCGATCAAGGTCCGAACAGGTGCACAGAATGGCCGGACTTGGCGTCAGGGGCAACTTTTATCTGTATGGATATACAGATAAAAAACATTGCAGCAGGTGACGGGCAATACAGGGACGCAGGCCCGGCTATCGAGAAATTGATTAGCGCCCGGTTTGCGCCTGTGTCAGGTTTTTCGCCGATTCAAAACACGCGAGTGACAGGACGATCTCGCCAGAAGATCGCCGTGGTCTGTCGACACTGACTACTCAGAAACAAGGAAGTCCATCATGGCTCAAGCCAAATCCAACACCAGCAGCGCCTTCGACGAAATCGATACCTTCAGCCATCTGTATGACCGTGGCGTCGGGCTGGTCAATGGCAAACCCTCATTCACTGCCGATCAGGCTGCGGATGAAATCCTGCGCAAAGGCCTGTCGTGGGGCGACAAGAACGCTGACGGCAAAGTAGACCTCAGTTACACCTTCCTGACCGAGAAACCGACGAACTACAACGTCAAACTGGGCAACTTCAGCGAGTTCAGCGCCCAGCAAAAGGCCCAGGCCGTGCTGGCCATGCAATCCTGGGCTGATGTCGCCAACGTCACCTTCACTGAAGGCAAGGGCGGCGATGGCCACATGACCTTCGGTAACTACGATGTCAGCACCGGTGGTGCGGCATTCGCTTACTTACCGAGCGGTGGCAGCTATGACGGCCAGTCGTGGTACCTGATCAACGATCAATACCAGGTCAACAAAACCCCGGACATCAACAACTACGGGCGCCAGACCCTGACCCACGAGATCGGTCACACCCTTGGCCTGTCGCATCCGGGCGCGTAAAACGCCGGTAATGGCAACCCGACCTATAACGACGCCAAGTACGCCGAAGACACCCGTGGCTACAGCCTGATGAGCTACTGGAGCGAAGCCAACACCGAGCAAAACTTCAGCAAGGACGGCAGCGGCGCGTACGCCTCGGCGCCGTTGCTCGACGATATCGTCGCGGTGCAGAAACTGTATGGCGCCAACTACGCGACCCGTGCCGATGACACCACGTACGGCTTCAACTCCAATGCCGAGCGCGATTTCTACAGCGCCACTTCGGCGTCCTCCAAAGTGGTGTTCTCGGTGTGGGATGGCGGCGGCAACGACACGCTGGACTTCTCCGGCTTCAACCAGAACCAGAAGATCAACCTCAATGAAGGTTCGTTCTCCGACATCGGTGGCCTCGTCGGTAATGTGTCCATCGCTTACGGTGTGACCGTGGAAAATGCCATCGGCGGTTCAGGCAATGACCTGCTGATCGGCAACACCGTTGCCAACGAACTGGTCGGCGGTGCCGGCAATGACATCCTTTACGGTGGTGGCGGTGGCGACACCTTGTGGGGTGGTGCAGGTGCGGACACCTTCGTGTTTGGCGCGGCCAGTGATTCGACCATGACTGCGCCGGACTGGATCATGGATTTCACCAGCGGCCTGGACAAGATCGACCTGTCGGGGATCGCCGGTTTCGCCACGGGCGCGGCGTCGCTGAACTTTGTCAGCGGCTTCACCGGGCATGCGGGCGACGCGATCCTGACCTACTTCGCGCAGACCAATCAGACCAGCCTGATGGTTGACCTGACGGGGCAGGGGGCGGTGGACTTTGCCGTGGGCGTGGTGGGGCAAGCGGTGGCAACTGATATCGTTGCGTGATGCCTGAAGAACGGCCCTCACCCTAACCCTCTCCCAGTGGGAGAGGGGACCGATTGGGGGATATTGGCGAAATTCACCGACTTGAACGATTGGCTTTGAATCCATAATCGACTCGATTTTTCAGGTCGATGGATTTCGCCAGACAACTCGGTCAGTTCCCTCTCCCTCCGGGAGAGGGCTAGGGTGAGGGGCTTTTGATGTTGAAGGGCCGTTCGGCTGCAAACCCACCCCAACCAGAACCAATGAGCTATACCTGAACCGGTCTCTTCGCCGTATCCAGGAGAACCCCCATGAAAAGCTCCGGCCCTAGTCCCGTCATTGC
This sequence comes from Pseudomonas sp. MC6, assembly GCF_054790575.1. Taxonomy (NCBI): domain Bacteria; kingdom Pseudomonadati; phylum Pseudomonadota; class Gammaproteobacteria; order Pseudomonadales; family Pseudomonadaceae; genus Pseudomonas; species Pseudomonas sp. MC6. The sequence continues at coordinate 2,508,607 of NZ_CP186504.1, read as the reverse complement.
CCTCGAACAACTTCCCGGCTGCCTGATAGTGAAATTCCACGGCATCCAGGTCGCCGCCTCGTCCCACGTACTGATCCTCAACGAAGCCAACTACCCGCCGGTCTATTACATCCCCCGCGAAGACATCGACGAAAAGTACTTCGCCCGCACCGACCACACCAGTTATTGCCCGTACAAGGGCGACGCCAACTACTTCAGCCTGCAAGTGCCGGGGCATGAAGGGGCGAACGCGGTGTGGACTTATGAGAAGCCGAAAATCTCGGTCGGGCCGATCAAGGACTACGTGGCGTTTTATCCGGATCAGGTGAAATTCGAAGTGATCAAGGCTGATGCCTGAGCAAAAAAATCGGCGAGAGTAAAAACCCTCGCCGATTGAATTATCTGGTTGAGTTTCAGTTCTTGTCGAGATCGATATTCTTCGTCTCACGCAAACAGATCATCCCCACCACCAGGCTCACCCCGGTAATCAACACCGGATACCACAGCCCATAAAAGATGTCCCCGGTGTACACCACCAACGCGAACGACACCGTAGGCAGGAATCCGCCAAACCAGCCGTTGCCGATGTGATATGGCAGCGACATCGAGGTGTAGCGAATGCGCGTCGGGAACAGTTCGACCATCAGCGCCGCCAACGGGCCGTAGCACATCGCCGAGATGATGATCAACGCCACGATCAGGGCGACGATCATCGGTTTGTTGATCTGCTGCAGATCGGCCTGTTGCGGGTAGCCGGCCAGCGTGATCGCACCGCGCAGTGCAGCCTCATCGAAGCCGTCGAGTTTGACGTCGCCGACGCTCACTTGCACGGCGCTGCCAGCAGGCGCAGCGGCGCTGGAGTAGGGCAGGCCTTGCTTGACCAGGAAGGTCTTGACCTTGTCGCACGGGCTGTCGAATTTGGCTTTGCCGACCGGGTCGAACTGGAAGGTGCAGGTCGCCGGATCCGCCAGCACGGTGATCGGCGCCTGACGGCTGGCCTGATCGATCGCCGGGTTGGCGTAGTGCGCGAGGGATTTGAAGATCGGGAAGTACAACGCGGTGGCCAGCAGCAAGCCCAGCATCAGCACCGGTTTACGCCCGACCTTGTCCGACAGCCAGCCGAAAAAGATGAAGAACGGCGCGCCGATGACCACGCTGATGATCAGCAAGGTGTTGGCCACCGCCGGGTCCATTTTCAGGAACTGGGTGAGGAAGAACAGCACGTAGAACTGCGCCGCGTAAAAGGTCACCGCTTGCCCGGCGTTGATGCTGAACAGGGCGATCAGCACAACTTTGAGGTTTTCCCATTTGCCGAAGGATTCGCGTATCGGCGCTTTCGAGGTTTTACCTTCCTCTTTCATTTTCAGGTACGCCGGCGACTCGTGCAGGCTCAGGCGAATCCAAGTGGAAATGCCCAGCAGTACGATCGACAGCAGGAAGGGAATACGCCAGCCCCACACCTCAAACTGATCGCCGGTGAAGTAGCGGCAACCGAGCACCACCAGCAGCGACAGCAACAGGCCGAGAGTCGCGGTGGATTGAATCCAACTGGTGTGGAATCCGCGTTTGCCGATTGGCGCATGCTCGGCCACATAGGTCGCCGCGCCGCCGTATTCACCGCCAAGCGCCAGGCCCTGCAGCATGCGCAGCACCACCAGAATGATCGGCGCGGCGATGCCAATGCTGGCGTAGGTCGGCAGCAGACCGACGCAGAACGTCGCCACGCCCATCAGAATGATCGTCGCGAGAAAGGTGTATTTACGCCCGATCATGTCGCCCAACCGACCAAACACCAGCGCCCCGAACGGCCGCACGATAAAGCCTGCGGCGAAAGCCATCAGCGCAAAGATGAACGCCGTGGTGTCGTTGACTCCGGCGAAAAACTGCTTGCTGATCACCGCCGCGAGGGCGCCGTAGAGGAAGAAGTCATACCACTCGAACACCGTTCCCAGTGATGAGGCGAAGATGACTTTGCGTGTATCCGGGCTGGTCTCCGCGCTGCGCACGGCGTCCAGCGGCTGAACGTGTTCTGACATATCGGTATCCCTCACAGTGATTGTTTTTGTTGTTCCACTGGTGTTGCGTGTCCGGGTGATGCCTTGAATTAAACGCGGTCCCTTGTAGGAGTGAGCCTGCTCGCGATAGCGGTGTATCAGCCAACGCAGATGTTGAATGTTATTCAGTCATCGCGAGCAGGCTCACTCCTACAGGGGTTGTGTTCACAGCATTAGGGTTGAGGATGAGTTGTGCCGCTTTCTCGGCAATCATCAGCGTAGGCGAACAGGTGTTGCCCGAGGTGATGCGCGGCATGATCGACGCGTCGGCAATGCGCAAACCGGGCACGCCGTGGACGCGCAGCTGTGCGTCGACCACCGCATCGCCGTCATTGCCCATGCGGCAGGTACCGACTGGATGGAAAATCGTCGTGCCGATCGTCGCCGCTGCTTGCTGCAATTGTTCTTCACTTTGCAGGTTGGCGCCGGGCAGGTACTCCACCGGTTTGAACGCTTGCAGGGCAGGGGCGCTGACGATGCGGCGGGTCAGGCGAATCGCATCTGCCGCGACGCGCAAATCCTCTGGATGACTGAGGTAGTTGGGCTGAATCAACGGCGCTTCCTGCGGATCCGCCGAACGAATGTCGATGCGCCCACGACTCTGCGGACGCAGGTCGCACACAGAAGCGGTGAACGCCGGGAAACTGTGCAACGGCTCGCCAAAACGCTCCAGGGACAATGGCTGCACGTGGTACTCAAGATTCGCCGAGGTCTGCTCCGGCCCCGAACGCGCAAACGCGCCCAACTGACTCGGCGCCATCGACAGCGGCCCGCTACGGTCATACAGATAACGCAGGCCCATGCCCATTTTGCCCCACACGCTGCCAGCGATCTGGTTGAGCGTGCGGGTGTTTTCCAGTTTGTAGATCAGGCGCAGTTGCAGGTGATCCTGCAGGTTGCCGCCGACGCCTGGCAGCTCATGAATCACGCCGATTCCCAAGCGTTCGAGCAGTGGCCGTGGACCAATCCCGGAGCGTTGCAAAATACTTGGTGAACCGACCGCGCCGGCGCACAAGACAATCTCTTTGCGCGCCTTGAACTGCTTGGCCTGACCTTCGTGACGCGCGCTGACTTTCGAGGCGCGACCGTCCTCCAGCAGAACACGATCCACCTCAACCCCGGTCAGCACCGTCAGATTCGTCCGGTCGCGCACCGGTTTCAAAAACGCCTTCGCCGCGTTCCAGCGCACGCCGGATTTCTGATTGACCTGGAAGTAGCCGCAACCCTCGTTGTCGCCCTGATTGAAGTCATCGATGCTGGCGATGCCGCTCTGCTCAGCCGCACTGCGAAAGGCATCCAGAATCGGCCACGACAGGCGCTGCTGTTCAACCCGCCATTCACCCTTGGCGCCGTGAAACTCAGCCGCGCCGGCAAAGTGGTTTTCGCTCTCTTTGAACAGCGGCAGCACATCATTCCAAGCCCAGCCCGGATTGCCCTCGGCAGCCCAGCCATCGTAATCGTTGGCCTGGCCACGCATGTAGATCATGCCGTTGATGGACGAACAACCGCCCAGCACTTTGCCGCGCGGATAGCTCAGCGCGCGGCCGTTGAGGCCCGGTTGTTCTTCAGTCTTGAAGCACCAGTCGGTGCGCGGGTTACCGATGCAGAACAGGTAACCGACAGGAATGTGAATCCACGCATAGTTGTCGCGCCCGCCGGCTTCGAGCAACAGCACGCGCTGCTGAGGATCTGCCGACAGCCGATTGGCCAGCAAGCACCCGGCAGGGCCGGCGCCGACCACGATGTAGTCGTATTCATCGAGGGAAGTCTGCATTCCCTGACCTCGCTTTTTGTTTTTATTGTCGGACACTCTAGTTGTTAGCTTTCGTTAAAAGAATGTTAGTTTTTGCGCAGCCGCTGTGCGTTTTCAAACAGCCTGCATAGACCATAGCCGACAAGGACACACCATGTTCGACTGGAACGACCTGCGGTTTTTTCTCGAACTGCAACGCAGCGGCCGCCTGCTCACCGCCGCCCGCCGTCTCAACACCACCCACGCCACCGTCGCCCGCCATATCGAAGCCATCGAAAAAAGCCTCGGCACCGCACTGTTCGTCCAGCACGCGCAAGGCTACGAAATGACCCCGGCGGGGGAGGCGTTGCTCAAACATGCCGAAGCGATGGAAAACGTTGCGCTGTTGGCGCAGGAAGAGATCACCCAATCCACCGCGCCACTGGGCAAGATTCGTGTCGGCGTCACCGAAGGACTGGGCATCAAGTTTCTCGCCAGCCGCATGATCGGCTTGTTCGAGCGCTATCCGGGATTGGAAGTGGAACTGGTCGCGGTGCCGCGCTTTGTCAGCATCCTTAACCGTGAGGCGGAAATCAGCATTCATCTGGAGCGTCCGGCGGCGGACATGCTCGTCACGCGCAAACTCACGGACTATCGACTCGCGTTGTATGCCAGCCAACGCTATCTCGATAAGGCGCCGCCACTGCACAGCCGCGAAGACCTCGGGCGGCATGCGTGGATCGGTTATGTCGATGATTTGCTGTTCAGCCAGGAACTGATGTTTCTCAACAGCTTCTGCCGCAGCCCGCGCGTGGTGTTTCATAGCACCAGTGTCATTGCGCAGCAGGAAGCGGCGCGGTCGGGATTGGGCATTGCGGTGCTGCCTTGCTACATGGCCGAGTCGGATCCCGATCTGGTGCCGTTGCTGCCGGATGAAAGCATCGAGCGCAGTTACTGGATCAGCACGCGGCGCGAGCTGCACAAATCGGTGCGGCTGCGGGTGGTCTGGGATTATGTGGTGGGGTTGTGTGAGGCGGAGCAGGGGCTTTTACGCGGTTAAACCCCGCATCCAAATCCCCCTGTGGGAGCGAGCCTGCTCGCGAAAGCGGTGTATCTGATACGCAAATCTCGCCTGACCCACCGCCTTCGCGAGCAGGCTCGCTCCCACAGGGGGTATGCGCATATCACTCGAGATGTGTGTCATCTCCGGGTTGATTTACATATGGATATCCGTATATTCAGATTTCCGTATGTGATGAGCCCGTCCCATGATCACCCCCACCGAAGTCTTCAAGAGCCTCGCCGACGAAACCCGCGTCCGAGCCATGCTGCTCATCGCCGATCAAGGTGAACTCTGCGTCTGCGAGCTGATGTGTGCACTCGACGACAGCCAACCGAAAATCAGCCGTCACCTCGCGCAACTGCGCAGCAATGGTTTGCTGCTTGATCGCCGTCAAGGCCAGTGGGTCTATTACCGTCTCAACCCGAATCTGCCGGCGTGGGTACGCGAAATCCTGCAAGTGACGTCCAAAGCCAACGCCGATTGGCTCAAGGACAACGCCGCGCGTCTGCAGAACATGGACGGTCGTCCGGTTCGCGAAACCGCCTGCTGCTGAGGGAGCAAAAAACCATGCGAATTCTGTTTATGTGCACGGCCAACAGCTGCCGCAGCATCCTGTCCGAAGCCATGTTCAATCATCTGGCGCGCCCCGGATTCGAGGCCGTGAGCTCCGGAAGTTTCCCCAAGGGCCAAGTGTTGCCGCGCAGCCTGTCGACGCTGCAACAGGCCGGCATTGCCATCGATGGCCTGTATAGCAAGGGCAATGACGCGTTCGAAGACAATCCGCCAGACATTGTCATCACCGTCTGCGACAAGGCCGCCGGTGAGAGCTGCCCGGTGTACTTCGGCCCCGCGCTCAAAGCCCATTGGGGCCTGGCAGATCCCTCGGATATGACCGGCGACGATGCCGCCGTGGACGCGGCATTTGCTGCAACCCTGGCGATCATCGAGCGGCGCTGCGCGACCTTCCTTGGCCTGCCATTTAAAGCACTCAGCCGCGCTGAGCTCCAGCGTGAGCTGGATCGTATCGGCTCTCTCTGAGTCGGAGGACACATGTCAGAACAACTGCCCAATCTTGATCATTCGCTGTTCGAAGGAGTCTCCCCTTTGCGCGAACACAAACCGCGCATCCTGCTGCTCTACGGCTCGACCCGCGAACGCTCCTTCAGCCGTTTGCTGGTAGAGGAGGCCGCGCGCCTGCTCGAACACTTCGGCGCCGAGACGCGCATCTTCAACCCGTCCGGTCTGCCACTGCCCGACGACGTTCCGGTCGACCATCCCAAAGTGCAGGAACTGCGTGATCTGGTGCTGTGGTCGGAGGGTCAGGTCTGGTGTTCGCCAGAACGGCACGGCGCGATGTCCGCCGTGTTCAAGGCGCAGATCGACTGGGTCCCGCTGGAACTCGGCGCGGTACGCCCGACCCAAGGCAAGACCCTCGCCGTGATGCAGGTCTGCGGCGGTTCGCAGTCGTTCAACGTGGTCAACCAGTTGCGCGTGTTGGGCCGCTGGATGCGCATGTTCACCATCCCCAACCAATCCTCGGTGCCGAAGGCCTACATGGAATTCGACGACGCCGGGCGGATGAAAGCGTCGCCGTTCTACGATCGTGTGGTCGATGTGATGGAAGAACTGGTGAAGTTCACCGTTCTGCTGCGCGATCAACAGGCGCATCTGGTCGATCGTTACTCCGAGCGTAAGGAAAGTGCTGAGCAATTGATGGCGCGGGTCAACCAGCGTTCGATCTGAGGCCGTCCCTCGGCGAGGGACGGCAGACACCACTCTGCGGCGGCTCGCGGGTGCTACGTTGCGAAGCGGGTTAGACATCGACAAGGTGGCGCGCAGGCCGCCCTCAGCGCTGTCGGCCAGGGTGATTCGACCGCCCAACTGCGTGGCGATGGTGTTGATGATCTTGGCTGACACACCGCCTTCGCGAGCAGGCTCGCTCCCACAGGTTTTTTCTGGTGTTTTCGAGCAACCGATACTTCATGTTTTGCTTCTGCCTGCCGATGAAATCTGCACGATTTCAACGGATGCCATTCATGAACAAGGTTGTTGCTGTACTGGCGCTTACTGCCCTCGTTGCAGGCTGCAAATCCCATCATCGCCCCAATCTTGCGGACGATGAATTCCCCAGCTTTCGTTGTGCGGCGTACTTCAAGCAAGCGTCGATCAGTGAGCAGCAGTTCGACGAGATCCGCTATCTCAGCACCCAGAACGCCAACTGCAAGGTGATCCTCGGTGAGATGTACGAGCAGGGACATGGCGTGCCGAAAAACATCGAGAAGGCCAAAGACATCTATGAGTCGGTGGCCCGACGTGCGCCGAATGTCTACAGCCGACTGGGCGATATGGCGGCAGCCGGTGTCGGCGGGCCGGTCGATCTGGTGGCTGCCCGGGACTTTTATGAGCGCTCAATCGCGGAGCCCGGCAATACCGCAATGGAGCTCAAAGTCGCCGAGTTTCTGGAGAGCGGCAAAGGCGGCCCGCAAGACCTTCAGGGGGCGCTGAAGCTGTATTTCAAAGCCGACTCATGGGACAACCTCCAACGCCTGCGCACCAAAGGCGTGGTGATGACGATCGAACAACAACAGCAGTACAACAAGGTTTATCTCAATAGGATGCAGTACGGCGTCAGGGCGAAGATTGAAGGTATCGAGAAAGCGCTGGCGCAAGAAAAGCTGTCGACCCCCGAGCGCAAGTCGGTGCAGCTGGAACTGACTTACACCCCCGGCTCGTTGGTGCCAGTGATTGCCTTGCGGCAAAGTTGCGGTAACAGTGCCATCGACCAAAAAGTCATGCAGGGCTTTAGCGATTACCGATACCCCGGCGAACCGATCCTTTCGCCGCAGCAGAAAAACCACACGACTGTCGCCAGCGTCAGGACCGATGGGCTGACCGATAGAGAGCGACTCAGAGCGCTATCGAAAAAATAAGGGGTGCCGTGTGGCCCGAACTGATCGGCGGGCCACTTGCCGGAACAGCGTCTCGCGTCCACTCTATGCCCTGCCGACAAGGAGCGTCCGCCGACCCTCCGTCGTGACCACAGGGAGCTTGCAGCATGAGCGAAGACAACAAGGTAAAAGGCCCGGCGTCGTACTTCCCCTCCATCGAGAAAAAATACGGCCAGCCCATCGATCACTGGCTGAACCTGCTCGCCGGCATCACCGACAAGAAACACATGGAACTGGTGGCGTGGCTCAAGGAAGAACACGGCATGGGCCACGGTCATGCCAACGCCTTGGTTGCGCATCATCTGGCGGGTAAAAAGTGAGGGCAAGGCAGCGATGAATTTCTCCCACCGGCCCGTGACGGCCGACGACGTCAACACCCTCTGCAGCTTTCCCCAGGGCGAACAAGAACTGTTCTTCATGTTCCCGAAAGCCAACTTCCCGCTGACGGAAGAGCAGATGCACAGTGCAATCAGCCAACGCTTCGACTCCACGGCTTTTCTGGCCAACGGCGAGTTCGTTGGCTTCGCCAATTTCTACCGCGCTGAGCACGATGGCATCTGCTGCATCGGCAACGTCATCGTCGCGCCCTACGCCCGAGGCCAGGGTGTTGCGCGGTACATCTTCGAAACCATGACCGCGCTGGGTTTCGAAAAATACCAGGCCAAGGAAGTGCAACTGTCCTGCTTCAACGAAAACACCGCAGGCCTGCTGCTCTACCCAAAACTCGGCTTCGTGCCGTACTCCATCGAAGAGCGCCCGGCACCGAATGGTGGACGTTCAGCGCTGATCAACATGACGCGCCGCCGACCCTAATCATCCCCCAATCCTTGTGGGAGCCGGGCTTGCCCGCGATGACGCCAGCCCAGCGACCGCGAACCCAGAGCCCGACACAAAACCTGTGGGAGCGAGCCTGCTCGCGAAGACGCCAGCCCAGCCACCACAAGTCTCGCGCCACCCACAAACCCCCTGTGGGAGCGAGCTTGCTCGCGAAGACGCCCACCCAGCCACCCCATCAACCACTAACCGAAATAAACAGTAAAAACCACCACTGTTTAAACGAAGCCTCAAGTAACCACCGAAACCCTACAACGCCTTGCGCCGTTACCTACGACTAAGCCAGAATCCGCCGGCTTGTGCGTCTAGGTCGCGGGTTCTATCGTCTGTCGGTCGCTGAAAACAGCGATCGGGTTTGGTAGCCCTGAGTTTTCGTAGATTGCATAAGCATCATGATTCGCAGTGTCTGTTCGACACGGCTTTATGGTGGTCATGCACAGGGCGTCTTCGGGCGCGCCGGTTTTCTACGTCCCGGTCTACCAACCTGCGCATGGCCGCCACCCTCGTTTGGTAGCGAGAGTGATGGCTCCTTTTTTTGACGTAGGAGCTTCATCAATGATCAAACCAACACCCAACCCACCAGAAACCGACCCCACATCCCCTTACGAATCCCCCGACTCCAAGCGATTCCACGAAGCCGCCGAACGCGCCCTCGACCACTACCTCAAACCCGCCAGCCAAATCATGGCCAGCACCCAACAGCCCGAACGCATGTACCTCGCCAACCCGAAGTACAACAGCGAATCCCTGCTCGCCAACGCCAGCGAAACCCTCGGCTCCGCCAGCGAAATGCTCCTCAACTTCGCCGCCATGCTCGACACCCCGCACCGCAAAACCGCACTGGGCATCGCCCAGGTGGTGATGCTCGGCGAAATCGCCGTAAACCAAGCGCTGGATAACGTCGAAATCGCCAGCTAACCCCCACCCCGACGAGGGGAAACCCTCGTCGAACCCCGCTGTCACAGCCTGGCTGGCACACGGCCACGGCTTGCGCCCCCCAGCCACGGCTGTCACCCTTCGGGCCGTTCTCAAGGATCAGAACCAGGAATCACGGATGAGTGGCTACGTACCCAACCCCCCGAAAAATTACCGTTACGAAGAAGCCAAACCCGTCGATATTCACGCCCAGCGTTGGGCGGAATATGAGAAACACGGGAAAGAACCTGCGCGCGAACCTGAGAAAATCGGGATTGCGTTGAGGATTGGGGTTTTCTTTGATGGCACTGGGAATAATGCGAATAACACGGCGGCGGGATTGCTGTGTGGGGCGCAGCATCCGATTGCGCCTCAGGATATTCCCGTCAGTTGCATGCCGTACATGAGTGACCCGGACAGCAGTTACGGAGCCGGACTCACCAATGTTAAAAAACTGCATGATCTATATAAAAAGACCGAGAAAGCCGAGGGCGCTGGCGCCTTTAGATGCATATCACGTCCTGTCTATGTCGACGGTATTGGCACTGTAAACAATGAGAAAGACAGCGCCGTAGGCTCTGGCATGGGTCGCGGTGATACCGGTGTCGTGGGACGTGTTCAGGCGTCTTTCGCACAAATAAAACAAACCATCGAAGAAGCCCTGCTAGATAGTCCTGGCAGTGAAATAGTGTCTCTGACTTTTGATACGTTTGGCTTCAGTCGTGGAGCAGCAGCTGCACGGCATTTCTCAAATGAAATCGTGCGAGGCAAGCAAGGACCACTAGGAAGCTTGTTGAGCAACAGCGCCAAAGATTTCAGCCGCAGTTTTGATAGCCAATACGGAAACGGTATCAAAATGGGATTTATCGGCCTGTTCGACACAGTGCCATCCATCGCCGGTTTTACCAACCTTGGTCAAGTGACGAGCCCTATCGCTCCCGGTGTGAAGCTTTATCTGGATCGCAGATTCTTCAAAGATGTTGTCCATCTCGTAGCTCGCGATGAGTGCCGCGCCAACTTCGCGCTCAGTCGGGTTAAGCCCGACCATCCGGAGTACACCTTTCCCGGCGTCCATTCGGATATCGGAGGAAGCTACCTCGATGAAGTCGAGGAATGCGTGTTGGTCAGTCCCATGCAAGCGCTTGAAGTCTCAGTCCAAACTGACGTTGCAACTACATCGATCTACCGGGATGCTGCACGCCTGAAAAGTCAGTGGGTTGCCAAAGGGTGGCCTGCAAATCTACTGGAAGTTGTCACACCGGCCGCGCTCTTACTCCCTACGGACAATCAGGATCGACTGGCACCCCGAGAGAAGCGTGTGTACGCCGCGCTGCAACTCAAGCGACCAGTGAGCGGCAAGCTCTCGCGCGTCTACTTGAGAGTCATGTATCAACTGGCGAAGGAAAAGGGCGTCCAGTTCATCGATATGCCTGAGAGCGATGAGTACGCTGTGCCAGATGACTTGCAAGCATTGTGTAATCGTTTTGTCGCCGGCGACTACAGCACCACGGCTGAGGAAGAAAAGCTGCTAAAGCTCAAATACATTCACACCTCCGCGAACTGGAATCATCCCCTCGGCAGGAGGGATGCAAGCGGCATAGAAGCCGTTTACATCAACGCGCCGACGGCAGACGCAATTCGCGTACAACACCCACACGTACCTGATTGGAAGCTTTGGTAATGAGAGCGTTGATTGTTCTGCTGGGCGTTTTTCTGTTAGCGGGTTGCCAGACGAGAGCCGCAGAAAGTGGCGAAAGTGACCCTAAGTCCCCGTGGTGGCAACTAGGGTTTGTTGAGCCGGACTACATGAAAATATGGGTAGAGGACAGCTCCGTTCTGGACATTCAAAACAGGATGTTTTTCAAGGCAGGAGGGAGAACCGCTGCCGGAGGTGAACCCGAAGATGGCACAGAGTCCGCCCGTGGTTGGGGCACTGTCAGTGGCTCTGGTATTCCGGTAATTGGTGCCGATCTTCCCAAACTCATCTTCGTTCGTTGGCAGTCCATATCAGAGCAGAAGACCTACAAGGGATTCATCGAAATCCCAGAATCAGCCAGACAGTTGATGGTGGACTCAACGCACCAACGTTGCCCCGAAACTCCTGAAAGAGCTGCACGGTATATGGCCTCTCTGTACGTGGGCCTAGCCCCGGGTGGTGTATTACAAGCGTGGGTCAGAGACTCATGCCACCGCCCGGTCCAAGTCGCTCATGCCCAAGGTGAAGATGAACCGCTAGGTCCGGAGCAGGGAAAGCACGGTGGGCGCTATGCCTACCCGGTGAGTGAAAAGGCCCTGCGCTATATCGACAAGTACGGTATTCCGTATGGAAGTTGGTAATCATCATCCGATGAAACAACTTACAACGATGTTTTGTGTCCTGTTGATTAGCGGTTGCCAATCAAACGATCCACTATCAGCCAAAAACGACCCCAAATCTCCTTGGTGGGAGCTAGGCTTCACCGAACCTGACTACATGAAGGTGTGGGTTGAAGACACTTCCGTCGAAGACATCAAAGGAAAGACGTTTGTTCGTACGGGAAAGGGATCCGCATCGGGTGGGCAGCCAGAAGATGGAACAGAGTCGGCGCGAGGTTGGCATGGTGTGGGCAGTTCCGCGAAAGCAGTAGTGGGTGCTGATCTCCCGAAACGGATCTTCGTTCGCTGGCAGTCCATCGTAGAACCTCAGACCTATCGAGCCTGGGTGGATATACCCGAAGAGGCTAGGCAACTGATGCTGACATCCGTGAATCAGCGCTGCGCGAAAACTCCAGATCAGACAGCTACCTATATATCTTCGGTCTATCTGGGTTTAGCTCCCGGCGGGGCCATCCAGGTTTGGGTAAGAGACTCATGTCACCATCCGGTCGAAGTGGCGAAAGCGCAGGCCGATATCGAACCGTTGGGGCCGAGTCAGGGGAAAACCCAAGGGCGATACGCTTACCCCCTCAGTGAAAAGTCTAAGCGATATATCGAAAAATTCGGTATCCCTTACGGGAGTTGGTAGACGGTAAACCAATGAAGCAATGCATTGTTGCGGTGTGCGTGTTGTTCCTGAGCGGCTGCCAGTCTGCCTATCATCTATCCCTAAAAAACGACCCGAAATCCGAATCGTGGGAGCTTGCGTTCACCGAACCCTATTACATGAAGGTTTGGGTTGAGGACAGTGCCGTTGAAGACATAAACGGCAAGCTATTCATGCGCACAGGAGGAGGGACGGGCGCTGGCGGGGAGCCAGAAAACGGCAAAGAGTCCGCGCGCGGTTGGCATGCGGTAGGTGCGGCTGCGACACCAGTGATTGGCGCTGGCTTGCCCAAACGCATTTACGTTCGCTGGCAATCCATTGTTGAGCCGCAGACCTATCAGATTTGGTTGGATCTGCCTGAAGAGGCGAGGCAACTGATGATGCAATCAGTCAGTCAGCGCTGCCCGGAAACACCGGAGCAACAGGCCAGCTATAGCGCATCTATTTATTTGGGTTTGGCTCCAGGGGGCGTTGTACAGGTTTTTGTTCGGGACTCATGCCATCGTCCGGTCAAGATCGCCAGAGCACAGGCCGAGATTGAGCCACTAGGTCCTAGTCAAGGTAAGAACCAAGGGCGCTATGCGTATCCCGTCAGCGAAAAGTCCAAGCGGTATATCGATAAATTCGGCATACCGTACGGGAGTTGGTAATCCTTAACCAATGAAACAACTCATAACGATACTTTGCGTTTTGCTGATCACAGGATGCCAAGCGACTGATCCACTCTCAGCCAAAAATGACCCGAAGTCCGAATGGTGGGAGCTGGCGTTTATTGAGCCGGACTACATGAAGGTCTGGGTTGAAAACAGTTCTGTTCAAGACGTTAACAACAGGATTTTCTACAAAGCCGGCGGCGGCAACGCTGCTGGAGGAGAGCCTGAAGATGGAACAGAGTCAGCCCGGGGGTGGACAGGCGGGGTTGGCGGCAGCGGGAGGAGGGTGGTGGGAGCAGACTTGCCGGTTCGCATCTGGGTTCGTTGGCAATCAATCGTCGAACAGAAAACCTGGCAAGCATGGGTAGATATTCCAGAGGAGGCCAGAAAGTTGATGGTGACGTCCGTCAATCAGCGCTGCCCGCGGACTCCCGATCGGGAAGCAAGATTCATGGCGTCGGTCTATTTAGGTCTAGCTCCCGGCGGTGTCGTGCAGGTTTGGGTAAGAGATTCATGTCATCACCCAGTCAAGGTCGCGCGAGCACAGGCCGAAATTGAGCCACTGGGGCCGAGCCAAGGTAAGAACGAAGGGCGATACGCCTATCCGGTGAGTGAAAAGGCTAAGCGGTATATCGACAAGTACGGTATCCCTTACGGTAGTTGGTGAGTAGCGTGCGTCTGACCTCCAACCTCACCCTGTATGAAACGCCTCACGAGGCTGTTCTCGTATGCCACCTGAGTGTCGCAACACGTTTGGTTGGCGCTAGTCGTATCATGGGAATTAGTTTTGATAATTGTAAACACTACACGCTTCGATGATGTCGACCACGACGCAGGATATGAGTACCGCGGTTTCAACTACGTGATTCGGAATGAAATGGAGGAGTTTCACGTCAGAGCCTATGATGGTGACCTCGGTAAGGCAACGGTAGTACGTCCGACTTCTATGTATAAAAACTGCAACCTAAGAATGCTTGTTGATTTTTACAATCAAGACTTTGTGCATTCTCGATCTCCGTCTATAAGACGGAGGTAGGGGCCTATGAAGAGATAGATCTCAACGAATTGATTTTCAAACAATAAAACTGTCCCTTTTTTTCAATAAGAATCAGACCAATCTTGCCGGCCCCGCCACACTCCAGCTCGTGAGCGTAGATCCAATGCTTTTCCACAAGGCTTTTAAAGTAGGGCATTCATCTGGGTGTAGCGGCACAAGTTGCTCAATGTGAAGCCGCATCTCAGCTCTATTCTGTAATGGTTTCAATAGTTCGCATGTGCAGTTAGCTTGCAGGCAATCTTTAGAGCAAACTTGAGGAAGTTCGGGTAATGCAGCGCTCCAATATATACTAGCATCCGGGCAGGTACGTAAATAGCCTAACTTTAAGCCTTTCTTGTAGTCGAAAAAAAGTTTTGCCTCTTGATGTCCGTTCTGCTCGGCGAATTTCAAAGCAGTAACCATCGTATCGGTATGGCGAGAATTTGATTTTTCTGAGATGAAAGATAATGGCACGAGATTTTCTATTTCGTGAAAATCTAAATCTAAGTGGTGCGCGAGGACTTTAGTCAAGTCATTAGACTCACGAACTTTTACACTGGTCAGTCCACAGCTATCAGTCGGATACTTTTTGTCCGAATCCGTGATGCATAGACAAAATAAATTATTGTCTCTTTGCGCTCTTTCGAATACCGCATAAGTCCGATTGCCTCCGCCGTGGATGGGTCTATATTTACGATTAAGTGTTTTTACTGCCAAAGTTTGGCTTACATACCATTTGGAAATTATTTCGTAAATATAGTGATCGTTTATCTCTTCGAAGATTATTTCCAGTGGGGTTCTTAAGTTCATGTCCGCACAAAAAATCAGGGGGATGGATATTATCTTCTGATCTGCAACGGTGCTAAGCGTTGGAATACCATCGCCTGGGACGATCTTTACATAGACTTCAACCTTTTCAAGAATTGATTCTTGTTGGGGAACTCTAACAAATACGCTTTTATATGCGGCCCGCGCAGATTCCCCCAGCTTTACAAATTTGCTCAGAGAGATCAACGCTTTAGCGTCGCCGAGCACTAAATGGTCTCCAGAACGCACTGCAGATGCGATATCTTCAAGTGCACTTATCTCAGTAGGACTCAAGGTTCCGTTAACTGCGCAGCCTTTAATAGACTCGTCAATATAAATAATCATTTAGGCCTCATAATCAAAGAAGCCATACGGCCAGTTGTGAAGAGACCCATTTTCACGATACCCACTAAATTCAACGATTGTTTGTGATGCATTGGGCTCTTTTGAGAACAGCACAATAGTAGAGTCATCTTTTTTCAAGACCCCCATTGCCGTCATCAGTCCGATTTTATTGACAATTACCTCACTGTGCGTTTCGATGATCAAATGCAGAATCACATCAGATTCTTTAGCTGTGTTCACTACTGAAACTAACATTTCTGCAAGTTTCGATTGCATGCGCGGGTGAAGATGAAGCTCAGGTTGTTCAATGACGCAGGTGTAAGAAAGTCCCGCTATACCATTGCGACTAGGCTTATGTAATATAGTCCAAAGTTGTATTATGATTGGGATTACTTGCGAGTAACCAAAGCCCATATCAGCAAGATTATAAGACTCTTTGCTTTTGTCGAAAGCGACGCCCAAGTTTACATGGCCTCCGTTGAACTGTACTACTGTCCTAAATCCAAACTCCTTCATAGACCATTCATCAAGCGCGTTTTTCTCCCGGTCACTTAGGTTGCGTAAAAACATTGCTAAGTTCTCGCCTTTTGAGTCGAGCTCTTTTACGCCGATATCTTGTGAGCGATAGTATCGCTGCGCTGATGCACGAATAGGCTCAATATAAGAAACTCGCCTGAATGTTTGATCTAAGATCTCGTCCAGATTGTAGAGTATCATTCCTGTTCTAGCTAATATCAGAAGATTTTGAAAGCGAATAAAAACTTCGTCATCCCGCTCTGTATTTACAGTTTTGCTTTTCCAAGTGTTAGTGCTGAACATTTTTTTGAAGTTGATAAGCATATCTGTCTGCTTGCCAATAGCAGCCTTGTAAACTGCATTGGTAAGAGATTCTAGGCTTGTCCGCTTATTTGAGTAGACTCTCAGAGAGTCTACCAGGTCATCCAAAATTCCATCGGGCCAGAATCCACTCCACCATGTTCTGTATAAATCTTCTTTAGGTGAGTCACTTTTGGCGCGAATGAGCGGAAGCAATCTGACTGCTGAGCTGTACGTGTAACTATCGCAATACCGGCTGTGGTTTTCGCCGTTAATAATTATGGAGCTAATTTTGTTTGATTCGTTGATATCAATTTTAACTGAGTTCCCTTCGATATCTAGATCAATTCCAGCAGTTCTCGTAAGGCCATCCTTTCCCAAAGACGCTAGTCTCAGATTTACTGTGATATTAGAGGTGCTGCGATCGCGAGAATTACTCTGAGCTCTGATCGGTCGATGGTAGATTAGCTCGGGAACGGTCAACCCAAATGAAAAAACGATTTCTTTTTCACCTTGCTTCCTGATGAGTGCTTGATCGAAATCTCCGAAATCGACATACTTCCCGAACCAGAGAATTGAACTCCGAGTTGTGGTTTCAGCACTTTGTTTTAGAAGAGGGAATGTCCGAAGAAAAGTACTTTTGCCAGAACTGTTTTCGCCCAGGAGAATAGTTATTGGAGAAAGTTTTACCGTGCCTGTATCCTTTAAGCTTCTAAGGTTTTTTACTCTGAATTCGGTCAACATCCTGTACGTTCCTTGTGATATTTAGCCGTGAGCGTGAAATAATTTTCAATTGGTCTTAGTTACGGTTCGACTCTGCGGACGGCTGAAAACCTCCGATAATCATTACAGTTTTATACCGCTTTTGGCTAGTGGCCAAATGACCTCATATTAAAAAAAATTGAGATTAGGTGGGAAATTTGGCCATAACACTCCTAGCATATGTCCCTCGATGTAGCTGAACCTTCGGAGCGTCCATTAGCGGAATCTATTATGGTCCCATTGACGGACCGACGGTTCTCGCCGAATGCAGGCGATCATTAATGGAAGCTAATTGCAGAAAGCTACCCCATCCGACATTCCATACCGCGTAAGTAATGCCCAAATCAACGATGTTTATCTTTGGCTTCCTCCAGCGATGACGTTGAATTCAGCACTACCCAACACCTCCCCATTAACCATCACCCGCACCCCATGCAGCCCCTCAAAATGCTTCCGAGTCGTAAAATCCTTAATCACCTGCCGCCTCCCCACAACCAAACTCTCAAACCCCGCCAACCCCACCGTCTTCAACTTAAAAACCTTCCCCGAAACCCCGCCATTCGCCTTCACATAGTCAATCGCATAATCAATCACCAACCGCTGCTCATGCGCCACCGTCGACTTCACCACAAACGACAACGTAATCGCTTCCCCCAACCTAACCACCGCCGGCTCAACCCGCACATCCAACAACTCAACCTCAGCCTTCGCCCCGGCCCCAATCAGCGTCAGCGCCCGCAAATCCCCCTGCTTGATCAAACTCCGCAACGCATGTTTCGCAATCCAGGCCGTGTGCTTGTTCTCCAACGACCAACCTTCAATCGTGTCCAACACCCACTCCGGATGCACTTTCGTCACATCATTCAAATGATTCGCCACGGACTTGCGCACGTACAAACTCTCATCCGCCTTCAATCGATCCAGTATCCCGGCGGCCAACTGTGGATCGGCCTGAACCGCGTCCAACCGAAACGACCAAGGCAAGCGAGGGCGGCTGCCTTCGCTGGCGAGTCGTCGGACGTGGTGGTTCTCGTCGCGGGTCCAGTCGTGCATCCGTTCCAGTGAGCGTTCCAGATCGCTGCGCAAAAAGTGGCGGATGGCGAATTCGGAGGAGCCGAAGGTGGTGAAGTACTTCAGGGCGTCCATGGAGGTGTCGAACGCGTGTCCGCCGTAGCTTGCGACGTAATGCGGCAGGCACATGCTGACGAATCCGCTGTTCAGCCTCGGCGCGAGTTCACGCAATACATCGAGGGAATCTTCGTAATCCAGCGGCAACACCGCATGCAGGCTTTCACTGACACGCGCCATGCGTTGCATCACTGATAATTCGGCGAGTCCGTCTTGGGCATGTTTGAGAAACGCCTTGGCCTTGAACGCCGGGTACACGGCGCTCATTTCGCGGGCGATGTGTTGCAAGCGCTCGGCGTTGAAGATTTCCTTTAACGCCGGGGCGGCGGTGTCGGTGGTGCTCATGGTCAGGTCATCGGGGTGCTGACGAACGCTTCGAGGGTTTCGGCGTAGGCGGTGTATTGGGCGATGTGGGGGTAGCGGCGGGTGTCGATCTGGTCGGGGACGACGAGGTCGGTGAAGCTCCAGGCGACGGCGAGGCTGATGCCGGCCTGGGTGAGGGTGCCGTCGGTGGGCAGGCCGGTTTTTTCCAGTTCGTGTTCGAGGGCGGTGAACGCGGCGGCGAGTTGGCCTTCGACGCGTTCGACCCACGGCTGGTATTGAATGTCGACCGGGCGCAGGTTGCGTTCGTAATAAAGCTGCACGGCTTTTTCGCAGGCGGCGAGGCTCAGGCCGATCAGGCGCAGGGCTTGGGCGCGTTGTTTCAGGTCGGTTGGCAGCAGTCTTTTGCCGCAACTAGCTTCGAGGTAGTCGAGAATGAGGGTCGAGTCCATCAGGACCAGGCCGTCGTCGAGGATCAGTGTGGGCGCTTTGACCACCGGGTTGATCTGCTGGAATTGCTCGAAGTGGCGGAACACCGAGACCGACTCGTGTTCGAGGTCGATGCCAAGGCGTTTGGCGGAGATCGCCACGCGACGCACGTAAGGGGAGTCCAGCATGCCGATCAGTTTCATGACGCGTTCCTTCAAGTCAAACCGGTGGGAAGGCATAACCTAGCCGACGTTGAGGCAATTGTCAGTCGTCGAAGCCGGGTTGTTCGTGAATCTCATCGACATTCAGTTCCAGCCGATACGCCACCGCGACAAACAACGCCTGACACAAACACAGCGTCGCACTCAGCGAACGAAAGGCGAGGGCGCTGCCTTCGTTGACCAGCAATACGCTGTGGGCGAGTTTTGCCAGTGGCGAGAGGTGGCTGTCGGTGAGGATCAGGGTGTTGGCCTGCTGCTGGCGGGCGAAGCGCAGGCAGTGTTGGGTTTCTTTGGCGTAGGGCACGAAGCTGATGGCGATGACCAGATCGTTGGCGCGCACGCTGCGCATTTGCTCTCGATAGCTACCGCCTAGCCCGGACACCAGATGAATTTTTTTCTGAGTGTGTTGCAAGTTGTAAGCGAGGTAGTCGGCGACGGCGAAGGAGCGGCGTACGCCGACGACATAAATGTTGTCGGCGTTGACGATCAGGTCGACGGCTTTTTCGAACGCGGCGTCGTCGAGTTCGCGGCCCAGGCGTTCGATGCCGGAGCCGGTGGCGTCGATGCATTCACGGGCGAGGTCGCCGGCGCTGGCTTGCTGCGACTGGTTGGCGATCATGCTGCGGATGCGTTGCTGGTAGTTTTGCACTGGCGAGGCTTTGTGCGTGTAGGCGCTGCGGAACAGCGCCTGCATTTCGCTGAAGCCGCTAAAACCAAAGCGTTGCGAGAAGCGCACGATGGCGGACGGGTGGACTTCGCACTCGCGGGCGATGTCGCTGATGCGGTCGACCATGATCCGGTCGCTCTGCTGGCTGATGTAGCTGGCGATGCGTTTGAGCTGGCGCGGCAGCGCGTCGTATTCGTCGGTGATCAGTTGCAGCAGGCGCTCGGCATTGATCGGGGGGCTGGCGAGTGAAACCTCGTCGGTGGCCGGCAGATCGGGGCGGGGCATAGGTCATCCTTCAGGCTGGTTGATCACACGGTGGGCCTGATAGTAGGGGGGCTTTTGCAGGTCTGCTTTGCTGAAACGATGCAGTGCGTGGTAAAAAATTGCGTCTGGGCGCTGCGTGGTTAGCCGTTTGTCTTCTATATACAGCCGCTCGACTGAATTTCTTGCTATAAACGCACTCCGATGGCCGTGTGAACCCTGTGTCAGAGCAGTTTCCGAACGTTGTCGGACAAATTCCCTGTATTTACAGTTGCTGAGGCCTCATTCGGGCCTTAGACTGCCGCCCCTCGTAAATTGAGTGCCGGGTGGCATTTGCAATAAACGATGCCTTTTCGCCGACCGCACGCGGTTCGCCGAAACGCTCCCTAATTCGCCTTAATGCACGTTTTTTTATAGAGATATCAATGACAAAGGACAAGTTGCTGGCCATGCCGGCAGATGACTACATGAATGCCGAGCAGCACGCTTTCTTCACTGAGCTGTTGCAGAACATGAAAGTCGAAACCCACGAGCGCATTGAGCAAAACCGTATCGCCATCGAAAGCCTGGACACCCCGGCTGACCCGGCGGACGCGGCTTCGGTTGAAGAAGAGCGCACTTGGCTGGTGAACGCGATCGATCGCGACCAGCGCATGCTGCCGCAACTGGAACAAGCCCTTGAGCGCATCAAGGAAGACAGCTTTGGCTGGTGCGATGACAGCGGCGAGGCCATTGGCCTGAAACGCCTGCTGATCAGCCCGACCACCAAGTACTGCATCGAAGCTCAAGAGCGTCACGAGCAGATCGACAAGCACCAGCGTCAGGCCTGATTCTGTGAGGTGACCCTTTCGATAGGGGCGCCTTGAAAAGATCGCATCCTTCGGCAGCTCCTACACAGGCGTTGCTGGAGGCTGCGATCTTTGTTTTTGCTCGTCCGCAATATTTCCCCGCGATTCCATTGACCTGCCACAGACCCCACGACTAACGGACCATGGATAATGGCGTTGTAGTGGCGTTTAATGCAGTCACAACAATGAGAACAAGCGTGGGGTGTTGATATGACGAGAGATGGATCTCTGGTTGGGGCTTTGCCTGCACCAGTGCTTTTGCCGAAAAACCGCTGGATCGCACCGACCCTGCAAAGCATCGCCCTGATGCTGTTGCTGGCCGGCATGTCCCTTGCCGGATGGTCGCTGTACATTGGCATGCCGCTGGCGGTGCTGATCGTCTGGCTGCCGCGCCTGCGCTCCCGAGCCACCCCCGAATCTCAGCCTGCCGACCCTGGCAGCGCCATGTCTGAATTGACCCGCGACCTTTCCTACACCACCAGTCATAACGCCTTGTCGGCGGCGGGCGTGGCATTTTCGGTCAAGGAACTGGCGAGCAAACTCGAATCGCAACTTGATGCGGCGGCGCAGATCGTCAGCAACGCCGAGGTGATGATCGCCACCGAACATGCGACTTCGCAGCTCAGCCGTGCAGCGCTTGAGGCGGCCAGCCAGGCGCATCACAGCAGCGCGGCGGGACGCACGGAACTGGTAGATTCGATCGCGCGCATGCATCAGCTCAGTCAGCGCGCCAATGCCAGCCGTGAATTGATCGAAGCCTTGAGTCTGCGCAGCGATGATATTCAGCGCGTGACCCTGGTAATTCAGTCGATTGCCAGCCAGACCAATCTGCTCGCATTGAACGCGGCGATCGAAGCGGCGCGGGCCGGTGAGCATGGTCGTGGTTTCGCGGTGGTGGCGGACGAAGTTCGCGGGTTGGCGGCACGCACAGCTTCGGCAACCGGTGAAGTGGGCGAGATGGTCGCGGACATTCAACAGCGCACGGCGCAGGTGGTTGAGCAGATTCGTGAGCTGTCCAGCGATCTGCAGACCGGTGTCGAGCAGGTCGAGCACACCGGCCAGCATCTGCAGAACATTGCGCGATTGGCAGCCGGGGTGGAAAGTCAGGTCGGTGAAATTGCCCAAGGTGCAGAAACCAATCGCGAGCAACTCGACAGTCTGTTCAAGGCCATCGAGCAAATGCGCAGCGACTTGGCGATCAGTGATCAACAGACGCGCCGCCTCGCCGAAGCCGCTGTGCAAATGGAAGGGCAGGCGGAAACCATCAGCGAGCGTCTGGCCGAAGTCGGTCTGGATGACTATCACCAGCGCATCTACGACCTGGCCCGCGAAGGCGCGAGCCAGATTGCTGCGCGATTTGAGGCGGATGTCGAGCAGGGGCGGATTAGTCTTGAGGATTTGTTCGACCGTCAGTATCTGCCGATCCCGAATACGCAACCGGCGAAATTTCAGACCCGTTTCGACCGTTACACCGATCAGGTGCTGCCGGCGATTCAGGAGCCATTGTTGCCGCGTCACGAAGGGCTGGTGTTCGCCATTGCCTGTACGCAGCAGGGTTATGTGCCGACGCACAATCAACTGTTCAGTCAACCGTTGACGGGCGATGCGCAGGTCGACGCGGTGAACAATCGCACCAAACGCAAGTTTGCCGACCGCACGGGTATTCGCTGCGGCAGCCATCAGCAACCGGTGTTGTTGCAGACCTACACTCGCGACACCGGTGAGCTGATGCATGACTTGTCGGTGCCGATCATGATCAAGGGCCGGCACTGGGGCGGATTGCGTCTGGGCTATAAACCGGAAAGTCCGCGCTGAGGGATTGTTACTTGCGGTGCAATGAATCTGTGCACGGAGCTTGCTGTTTCCGCCCGCAAGAAACCATTAATCTGCCCGCTTAGTTAGGTAGCTAATGATTTCGGGAGGGCTGCATGCAGTGCAGAGTTGATGTTGCCGTGATGATCGGCAGTGGCGTGCCGGCCGGTTTGCGCGCAATGGGCCGCAGCGTCTGCTGGGTGGTGTTGCTCAATGGCGAGCGTCGCGGTACCGCGTTTGCCAGTCGCGACGAGGCGGAGGAGTGCAAGGCTGCGTGGCTCGCGCAATTGCACGCTGAGCCGGGTGACAGCCTTCACTGACTCCTGATTACTTGCCGTCGTGCAGGCGCACATTCAGTTCATCAACCACGATCGCCTCTTCACCGTCGGCCCTTAACCATTCCTTGAGTAATTGCGCCTGTTGCGGCGTCCAGAAATCGGCGTCGATCAGTTTGGTCTCAGAGGTCAACTGATGCTTTTCGATGAAATCGTCGATTGCTGTGCCATCTGAAGGCAACCCCAGTTGATCGAACAGGGTTTTTAGATCGTATGCTGGCAGTTCCATCGTGTACTCCTTCGGTGGGCGCCGGTACGGCGCGGTCGATCACTCTCTTTATCTGAGGCAGCCATTCGCCAGGAGTTCGATCTTCGATTCAAGTGAGCGGGCGAGGGCGCAGGCTTCGTTGTGATCTTCACGGAAACCTCTTACACGCCCGGTCGAGGTTTCCTTGATGTGGAAGAAGGCGTTGCCGGCCGGTACGACTTGAAAGCGTGGCCAATGCTCGTTGATGGCGCTGAGATGCAGGATCAGCGGCGATTCGATACGGGCGTCTGTGGTCATGGCAAAGTGAGTCCGAGTGCACATATGAAGTCCTTTTCATCAGTTGGCCGATATTTACAGGCCGTTTCGGGTAGTCGGAATGAGCATCGCTGCTCTAGAATCGCCAGTACCTGTTGACGACAGGGCTTATCTAAAGCAATTTTTCGCCAGCGATATGTCGGAAAAGTGCTTTTTTTCGTGAGAATTTTCCCTAAAGTTCGTAGTCAGACTGCTCTTGCCAACGGTGAGGATTTTTCCTTCAAGCTTTGGCGAAATCTGGATGAGTTTCGCGAGTGACAATCCAGTAGTCTTAGGGGCCTCGCGCTGAATCAGCACTCTGCTCGATTCGGGTATTTATTTGAGTCATTTGGTAGTTGCATTGGCCTGGCTTTTTTTTGCCGTGCGCGTTTTCCGTGTGCGGTTTTTTCAGATGTGGGGATGTTTCTTTGGCAGTCAGTAATCTCGATATGCATGCTTTGTTCGTGTTGGGTGATTTGCGTGCAAAGCTGGTCAAGTTGTTCCAGTCGCGTTTTGTTTACATCACCGAGCAGAACGCCGAAGGCATTTACGTGGCCGAGATCGACACCGAAAGCGCCTTGGTGGTCGATGACAAACCAGGGCTCAAGCTCAAGGTCGGCGATCATTTCAGTGCATCGGTCTTGCCCAGCCGTGAAGGCGGCAAGATGGATATCCGCTTTCGCGAAATCAAACTCACGGTCTATGGACTGGGCGATTACGCCTTCGTCGAAACTGCTGACGGGCACGCGATCCTGTTCAAGGAAGGCCACAGCGTGGTGACCGTGTTCGCCGCTCATCAGCAATTGCAGGAAGGCCTGACCAAAACCCTGAAAGCCGTGACCGCCAAAGCCGCCAAATGGCGCAAGGGCGAGCTGGTGACGTTCAAGGCCAGCGAGTGAGTCGCTCAGATTTCCATTCGCAGAACCTCGACACTGCACGCGAGGAAGCCCTGCGTTTGTTCGCCGCCAAGGCCGAATTGCAGGGCGCCTGGCTGAACTGGGTGGCTGCGCAGATCTACCAGTTACGTCCCGCGGAATACGCCAGCATGGTCAGACGCGAGCTGCAAAGCTTGCAGGAAAATTCTGATTCGTAACCTCGTCTGGGGCATGGCCCGGAAAAAGCAGGAACCTCGGCTACAGTCAGTTGACTGAGTATTCAGAGGCTTGCGGTCTTCTGTCAGGCCATCCTGCCATTGCTGTGAACAGCACGAGGTGCAATGCATGAACGGATTTCGACGGTTACTGGCCGCCAGCGTGGCCACGTTCGGTTTGCTGATATCAGCGCAATCGGTGACGGCCGCCCAGGCGCCGATCCATTTTGCCGACCTGAACTGGGAAAGCGGCAGCCTGATTACCGATGTGCTGCGGATCATCGTCGAGAAGGGTTACGGCTTGCCAACCGACACCTTGCCTGGCACCACCATCACGCTGGAAACCGCACTGGCCAACAATGACATTCAGGTCATTGGTGAGGAGTGGGCCGGGCGCAGTCCTGTGTGGGTCAAAGCCGAGGCCGAAGGCAAAGTCGTCAGCCTCGGTGATACCGTCAAGGGCGCTACCGAGGGCTGGTGGGTGCCGGAATACGTGATCAAGGGCGACCCAGCCAAAGGCATCAAGCCGCTGGCGCCGGATCTGCGCAGTGTCAGTGATCTGAAGAAGTACAAGGACGTGTTCAAGGATCCGGAAGCCCCGAACAAGGGGCGGTTCCTCAACAGCCCGATCGGCTGGACCTCGGAAGTGGTCAACAAACAGAAGTTGACGGCTTACGGATTGCAGGACGACTACACCAACTTCCGCAGTGGCTCGGGGGCGGCGCTGGATGCCGAGATCAGCTCATCGATTCGTCGTGGCAAACCGGTGTTGTTTTACTACTGGTCGCCGACGCCGCTGCTGGGCAAGTTCAAACTGGTGCAACTGGAAGAGCCGCCGTTTGATGCCGAGGCGTGGAAAACGCTGACCGATGCCGATAATCCCAATCCGAAACCGACCCGGTCGCTGGCGTCGAAGCTGTCGATTGGTGTGTCTACGCCGTTTCAAAAGCAGTATCCGCAGATTGCCGAGTTTTTCAGCAAAGTGGATTTCCCGATCGAGCCGCTGAACAAGGCGTTGGCCGAGATGAGCGAGAAGCACACGGCGCCGCGTGAGGCGGCGGAGGCATTCATGAAGGCGCACCCGGACGTTTGGCAGGCCTGGTTGCCGAAGGATGTGGCGGAGAAGGTTTCGGCTGATTTGAAATAGAGGCTGATGCGGCTGGCCTCATCGCGAGCAGGCTCACTCCTACAATTGGAATGCATTCCCCTGTAGGAGTGAGCCTGCTCGCGATGCTTTTAGAATCGGGTCTGCACCGCCAATTCAAAGGTGCGCGGTGTACCGAGGTAATACGCCGGCGAAACATGCGCAAACTCGGCATACACCTCATTGGTCAGGTTACGCACGCGCCCGGTCACGGTGGTATGCGAATCCACCTTGTAGCTGAGGAAGCTGCCGAACAGTGTGTACGACGGCACGGTCATGGTATTCGCAGTATCGGCATACACCGACGCCACATATCGTGCATCAACCCCACCGTGCCACTGCGGCGAAAAGTCATAGGTCAGCCACAGATTACCGACCCGATCCGGCACATTGGTCGGCGTGTTGCCCTTGCGTGACACCACCACGCCGGCGGCATTCTTTTCGGTGAAATCATCGTACTGCGCATCGACCCAGGCGAAGTTGCCTTCGGCCAAAAGCTTATCGGTGATCCGCAACGAACTGGCGATTTCCACCCCTTTCGACGTCTGTTGACCGACCGGAATGCTGCCGGCCGGATCTAGCGGGTCGGTCACCGCGAAGTCTTTTCGCTCGATGGTGTAGGCCGCAATCGTCGCCGAGCCGCGCCCATTCAGATAATCGAATTTACTACCAATCTCCCACTGCTTGCCGGTCGAGACGTCGAAATCCTGCGTGCCGTTCGGTTGCTCGGCGGCGGTGCTGTATTGCACGTAGACGTTGGCCGACGGAATGAACTGGTAGCTCAGGCCGGCGCGGCCGGTGACTGGCTCCCAACTGCGCTTGAGGTGCTTGGGATTGGCGGCGGTGACGGTGCGATGGTTGGTCACATCGAGGTCAATGTCGTCATAGCGCAGACCGGTGAGCAGCGACAGTTTGTCGGTCAACGCCAAACGGTTTTCCACAAACAATGCCTTGGTGGTGACCTCGTTGGTTTTGTCGCTGATCAATTTCGGGTTGGTGCCGGGAATGTCGTAGAAGTGCCCCGGGCGGTAGTTGTTCGGGTCAACGGTGCTCGCACCTTTGATGTTCAGCGGCGAGTTGGTGGTCTGGTTGACCTTGTATTCGAAGCCCCCCGACCACGTGGTGTCGAGACCTAAAAGCGTGTTGTCGTGGCGCAGTTCGAACTGGTTGCCGTTCTGTTCGCCCTGATGGCGAACCTGATAGGCGGTCGAACGGTTCACCGCGGTGTTGTCGGCGTTGTACTGGTAGGTTTCGAGGTTGCGGTAATCGCGCTGGCTGTCGAGGTGATACAGCGTGTTGCGCAGGGTGGTGTTGTCGTTGATGCGGTAGTCGATGATCGAGCGTACCCAGATCGTTCGCTGCTCGTAACGTCCGTCCTCGACGTTGTAGTTGTTGAAGCGATTGTGTTTGTCGATCTTCAATTCGCCGGCCTTGGGATTGAGCACGGGCGTGCCCCAGTAAGGGCTGTCTTCGTGTTCGTCCTGATATTCCAGCGCCAGCGTGTGCGACAGGTTCGGAGTGAGATCGCTGAGCAGCGAGAACGCCACGCTCCAGGCATCGCGCTCCTGGCGGTCGATGTAGCCGTTGCTGGTGTTGTGGCTGACGTCGAGTCGCGCGTAGTGCTGCACGTCGGCGCTTGGGTCGGTCAGGGTATGGTTGAGGCCGAACGCGGTTTCGGTGGTGTCGTAGGTGCCGTAGCTGACCCGGCCTTCAACAGCTTGTTCGTCGCGGCTGGCGAGTTTGGTCACGTAGTTCAGTGAGCCGCCGACGGAGCCTGCGCCATTGATCAGCGATGACGGGCCGCCGACCAGTTCAACGCGGTCATAGATCCACGAATCGACGGGCCGCGCGAGACCGCCGGAAACGTTGATGCCGTTGAACATCTGGGTGATCTGGCTGCTGGTGAAACCACGGTAGGAAACGAATCCGCCGAAGCCCGGCGGCGCGCTGGCGTTGACCCCGGGCAGGGTGTTGGCGGCGTCCTGGAAGTTCTGCGCGCCGTGGCGCTCGATGTCGTTGCGCTTGGCGATTGCCACCGAAGCCGGTGTGTCGCGCACGCTCAAACCCAGACGCGAGGCCATGCCGCTGGATTGGTCGAGGCTCAGGCCCGGTTCTATGCCGGACTCGCCATCGATGGTGATCGGCGCCAGATCCACAGTGGATTGCGCCCAGACGTTAACGGACAGGCAGCCGCACAGGCTCGCCAGCAGAGTGAGTTGTTTCATCATTGAATCCTGAATGCTTGTCTAGGAGTCAGCGCACAGGCAAACGCCGCGCGTTGGCGCAGTGGGCTGACAAATCAAAAAGGCAGGGATATTCAGGCGAGCGGTGGGGCGCGGGGGTTGGCCGAAGGCCAGGTGAAGCGGGCAGGGAGGTCAGCGCTGACGATGGGCGCCAGTGGCGGGCTGTGTTGTTCCGGCAGGATCGCCAGCGTGAGGCTGGAGTTGAACGCCGGGCCCATGCCGCCGCCGACCGAGCACAGCGGGCAGCCAAACGCCTTGGACAGCGTCGGCAGTTGTTCTTCGGTGGGATTGCTGGCGAGCGGCGCTTGAGTGGCCGGGTCGACTGTACAGAACTGGCCGCCGATGCCGTTGAGTTGCATGCCGACCATTTGTCCGTGACCGATGCTGCAGGCGAACACGTTGAACAGGACGCAGCAATAAAGCATCCAGGCCAGCAGTGAGCGATCGGAACGGGAGAATTTCATGGGGCGGCACTTTACCGTACCGCTGATCGGTCGTGCACTTGAAAAAAATCCGACTAGGATGATTTGTTCAAATCCCTTTCCAAGGATTTCAACCATGACCTTTGTGTTGGCTCAATGGCTGGTGACAACGTTTGCGGTGATCGCCTTGATGCATGTGTATTGGGCGTTGGGTGGGCAATGGGCGGCAGCGGTGGTGGTGCCGCAGGTGCCGGTGCGCGGATTTGTCGCAACGGTGCGACCGGCGTTCAAGCCATCGGGCTGGCTCACGTTGATCGTGGCGGCGGCGTTACTGGTGATTGCGGCGTTGGTGTGCATGCGGGTTGGCTGGGGAATGCCGGCGGTGACGCACAAGGCGCTGCAATGGGTGATCAGCGCGATTGCGCTGTTGATGTTTGCCCGGGCGATTGGTGATTCCAATCTGGTCGGGTTCTTCAAGGAAGTGAAGGATTCGCGGTTTGCGCGACTGGACACCTGGGTGTATTCGCCGTTGTGTGCGGTGTTGGGGGCCGGGTTGTTGGCGGTGGCTTGGGTTTGATATTTGAGGTGATCTGGAGATTGCTATCGCGAGCAGGCTCACTCCTACAGGGGAACGCATTCCAAATGTAGGAGTGAGCCTGCTCGCGATAGCGTCATTGCAGACAATACAAAACTTCAGCTACCACTCTCGGTGCGTCGGCTACTGACCTCAGCCGGCACATCATCCCCAGCCATGCGCTTGCGGAACAGCGCCGCCCGCGCCAGCAGCAAAGTAGTCACCGGTACAGTGATCGCCAGCAATATCGGAATCAGCCAGGCGTGTATGACTGGCCCGGCCTTCAGCGCCGAAAAACAGATGATCGACGCCAGCGCCACACACCATGCGCCCAGCGTCGAAGCCAATGCCGGCGGGTGCATGCGCTGGAAATAATCCTTCATGCGCAATAATCCGACCGCACCGATCAGCGCGAACAGGCCGCTGAGTACCAGCAGGATCGCCACCGGAATCTCGACCCACAGAGACAATTCGGCATTCATTCGATCACCTCGCCACGCAGCAGGAATTTCGCCAGGGCAAACGAGCCGACGAAGCCGAACAGCGCAATCAGCAGCGCCGCTTCGAAGTAAGTGTCACTGGCATAACGAATGCCCAGGGTCAGCATCATCAGCATGGCGACGATGTACAGGTAATCCAGCGCCAAGACCCGATCCTGCGCCGACGGGCCTTTGAACAGGCGCACCAGCGTCAGCACCATGGCCAGCGAGAACAGGAACAGCGTCAGCAGGATCGCGTTCGACAGTAATGGGCTCATTCGAAAATCTCCATCAACGGCCGCTCGTAGGTGCTCTTGAAGTGCTCGATGAATTGCGCTTCGTCATCCAGATCCCAGACGTGCAACAGCAGAATGCTGCGATCCAGCGACAGCTCCGACCACACCGTGCCGGGCACCACCGTGCAGATCATCGCCAGCGTCGCCAGGCCGTGGGCATCGCGCAGCTCCAGCGGGACTTTGACAAAACCCGACCGCGGCGGGCGGCGACCGGCGTTGAGCACGCCCCACGCGACGATCAGGTTGGACATCACCACGTCACGGCCCACGAGCAGGAACAGGCGCAAAATCGTTCCCGGACGGCGAATGCGCACTTGTTTCGGACGCAGTTTGCGCATCATCAACGGCGCAGCAAATCCCAATATTGCGCCGAGCAGCAGGTTGCCCGGGCTGACCGACAGGTTCAGGGTCAGCCATAAGGCGCACAGCGCCAGCGATAGCAACGGTGCAGGAAACACACGCTTCATGGCTGCACCTCCAGCATCGCCGATTTGGCTTCCGGGCTCGGTACGGCACGGGTGCCGAGCACCGCCATGACGTATTGCTGCGGGTTGTTCAGCGCTTCGGCGGTGGCCTGGGTGTAACGCAACAAAGGCTCAGCCTTAAAGGTCAGGACGATGCTCAGCCCGAGCAAAAGGAAAATCGGCGCGCATTCGAGTTTGCGCAGTAGCGGTGAAGGGCGCTCTTCTGGCGTCCAGAAGCGCTGAATGCCGAGACGCGAGAACGCCATCAACGACGCCAGCCCGGTGAGGATCAGCAGCGCCAGCAATGCCCAGGCCGCGTTGGAAATCGGCGCGCCAGTGCCCAGCCCCAGTGGATTGAGCAATGCACCGATCAGGCTCAGTTTGCCGATAAAGCCGGACAGCGGCGGCATGCCAATGATCAGCAGCGCGCAAGCAATGAAGCTCAGGCCGAGAAACGCCATGGTCCACGGAATGACCTGACCGACCACGGCTTTCTGCTCGTCATCGAGGTTGATGCCTTTGGGCGGCTGCAGGGATTCCTGTGGGCGCGGCAGCAGTTCGCTTTCGTCTTCCAGCGGAATCTCGTTGGCCGAGCGCGAACGCTCGATCAACTCGGCCAGCAGGAACAGCGCACTCATCGCCAGCGTCGAGCTGACCAGATAGAACAGCGCCGCGCCGATCAGGTTCGGCTGCGCGAAACCGACGGCGGACAGCAGAATCCCGGCCGACACCAGAATGCTCAGGCTGGCCATGCGCTCCAGGCGTTGCGCGGCGAGAATCGCCAGCGCCGCGCAGGCCATGGTCGCCATGCCGCCGTAGATCAGCCATTCGCCGCCAAAGAACGCGGACGCTCCAGCCTGGCCTGAAAACAGAAGGGTCCACAGGCGCAGCAGGGTGTAGACGCCGACCTTGGTCATGATCGCGAACATCGCCGCCACCGGTGCACTGGCCGAAGAGTAGGCTGGCACCAGCCAGAAGTTCAGCGGCCACATGCCGGCCTTGGCCAGGAACGCGACGGCGAGAATCCCCGCACCGGCGTGCAGCAAGCCCCGGTCGGCTTCCGGCACCAGCGGAATCTTCAGCGCCAGATCAGCCATGTTCAGCGTACCTGTCACGCCATAGATCAGCGCGGCGCCAATCAGAAACAGCGACGAGGCGAGCAGGTTGATCGAAATGTAATGCAGCCCCGATGAAACCCGCGCCCGCCCCGAGCCGTGCAGCAACAGGCCATAGGACGCGGCGAGCAACACTTCGAAGAACACGAACAGATTGAACAGGTCAGCGGTCAGGAATGCGCCATACAAGCCCATCAACTGAATCTGGAACAGTGCGTGAAAGCTCGAACCGGCGCCGTCCCAACGGGCCATGGCAAACAGCAAAGCGCTGACGCCGATGATACCGGTCAGCACCAGCATCAGCGCCGACAGGCGATCGACAACCAGCACAATGCCGAACGGCGCCTGCCAGTTGCCCGGCAGGTAAACGCCGATGGAACCGGGGACGCCAGTGGTTTGCGTCCATTGCAGCAGCATCACCGAAATGAACAGGCCGACGAGGCTGGAGAGCAGGTTGATCTTCGCCTTCAGCGGTCGGTGCCGCTCGCCGAGCATCAGCATGATGGCGGCGGTCAGCAGCGGCAGCAGAATCGGTGCGGCGATCAGGTGAGTCATCGCCATCATTCTTTAGGCTCCCGGCCGTCGACGTGGTCGGTGCCGGTCAGGCCGCGCGAGGCGAGCAGAACGACGAGGAACAGCGCGGTCATGGCGAAACTGATGACGATCGCGGTGAGTACCAGTGCCTGTGGCAGCGGGTCGGTGTAATGCAGCAAATCCTGGGTGACGCCATCCTTGATCACCGGCTCCTTGCCGATGAACAGGCTGCCCATGCTGAAGATGAACAGGTTGACGCCGTACGACAGCAGGCACAGGCCCATGACCACCTGGAAGGTCCGTGGTCGCAGGATCAACCAGACGCCGGACGCGGCGAGCACGCCGATGGCGATTGCGATGACTTCTTCCATCAGACGGCTCCTTTGCTGGCGACGGACTTGGGCAGCGATGCGGTCTTGTGACCTCGCACCGATTGGTGGGCGAGGGCGGTGAGGATCAACAGCGTCGAGCCGACCACAACACCGTATACGCCAATGTCGAAGAACAACGCGCTGGCGATATGGATGTCACCCAGCACCGGCAAGCTGAAATGCCAGGTGTGCGTGGTCAGGAACGGATAACCGACGACCATCGCCCCCAGGCCGGTGGCGGTGGCGAACAGTAACCCGGTGCCCATCCAGCGCAGCGGCCGCAGGCTCATTTGCGCCTCGACCCACTGTGTGCCAGCGACCATGTATTGCAGGATGAACGCCACCGACATCACCAGACCGGCGACGAAACCACCGCCCGGTTGGTTGTGTCCGCGCATAAACAGATAGAACGACACCACCAGCGCAATTGGCAGCAACAGACGCACCAGCACTGCAGGCACCATCATGAAGCCGAGCGCGGTGTCGCTGGCTGAACGCGGGTTGACCAGATCGGTGACCACGTCCGGCGCCAGCAAGCGTTGCTGGGCTGGCAATTGCAGGCTTTCTTTCGGCGGGCGGAAACGCCGCAGCAGGGCGAACACGGTCAGCGCCACGGCGACCAGCACGGTGATTTCACCGAGGGTGTCGAAGCCACGGAAATCCACCAGCATTACGTTGACCACGTTGCTGCCGCCGCCCTCGGGCATGGCGCGGCTGAGGTAGAACGAGGAGATGTCGTTCGGCGTCTGCCGCGTCAGCATCGCGTAGGACAGCAGCGCCATGCCACCGCCGACGGCAATCGACAGCAGCAAGTCGCGCAGACGACGAATCCGCGCCTTGCGCAGGCTGCTTGGCAGTGGCGAGACTTCTTCGATACGGCGTGGCAACCAGCGCAGGCCGAGCAGGATCAGCACGGTGGTGACCACTTCGACTGCGAGTTGTGTCAGCGCCAGATCAGGCGCGGAGAACCAGACGAAGGTCACGCAGGTCATCAAGCCGCAGACGCTGACCATGGTCAGGGCCGCGAGACGGTGATACTTGGCCTGCCACGCGGCGCCGAGGGCACAGGCAATTGCCAGCAGCCAAAGAGTCACGAAAACGATCGAACCAGGAATCTTCGGCCGGTCGCCCCAGCTAAGACTGCTGTGCAGCATCGGGATCAGGCCGGCGAGCACTGCCGCCAGTACCATCAGGAACAATTGCATCTGCAGACGCTTGGTGCCGAGTCGCCGCTCGACGCGCCGGGCCATGCGCATCATCACTACCAGACTGCGCTCGAACAGGCGCTTGCCGTTGAAGCGGCCTACCAGTGGCGGGTACTTGAAGCGACCGCGCTTGAGCTGATTGCGCAGCAACAGGTAGACGATGATGCCGCCGGACATGGCGATCAGGCTCATGATCATTGGCGCGTTGAGGCCATGCCAGATCGCCAGGCTGTATTCCGGCAGTTCGCCGCCGACGACAGGCAAGGCGGCTGCCGCGAGCAGTGGGCCGACGATCTGCGCGGGGAAAATCCCCACCAGCAAGCAAGTGAACACCAGCAGTTCTACCGGCGCACGCATCCAGCGCGGCGGCTCATGCGGGGTGTGCGGCAGTTCAGTGGCCGGTGGACCGAAGAACACATCGACGGTGAAACGCAGCGAGTAGGCAACGCTGAATGTACCGGCGATGGTCGCGACAATCGGCAGCGCCGCTTCAACCCACGCCGTGGCGTTGATGAACACGGTTTCGGCGAAGAACATCTCTTTCGACAGGAAACCGTTGAGCAATGGCACACCCGCCATCGAGGCGCTGGCAACCATGGCCAGCGTCGCGGTGAACGGAATCAGTTTGATCAGGCCGCTAAGTTTGCGGATATCCCGGGTACCGCTTTCATGGTCGATGATGCCTGCGGCCATGAACAGCGAAGCCTTGAACGTAGCGTGGTTGAGGATGTGGAACACCGCCGCCACGGCAGCCAGCGGACTGTTCAGGCCCAGTAACAGGGTGATCAAGCCGAGATGGCTGATGGTCGAGTAAGCGAGCAGACCTTTGAGATCGTTCTGGAACATCGCGCAATACGCGCCGAGCAACAGCGTGCACGCGCCGGCGCCGCTGACGATGTAGAACCATTCTTCACTGCCAGACAGCGATGGCCACAGACGCGCGAGCAGGAACACCCCGGCCTTGACCATGGTTGCCGAATGCAGATAGGCAGAAACCGGTGTCGGCGCCGCCATTGCGTGCGGCAACCAGAAATGGAAAGGGAACTGCGCACTTTTGCTGAGTGCGCCGATAAGAATCAGGGGTAAAAGAATAGGGTAGAGGGCGTGTGCACGAATCATGTCGCCGGCGGCCAGGACCTCGTCGAGGTCATAGCTGCCGACGACATGGCCGAGAATCATGACCCCCGCCAGCAGGCATAATCCGCCGGCACCGGTGACCATCAACGCCATATAGGCACCGCGACGGGCGTCGGCGCGGTGGTGCCAGTAGCCAATCAACAGGAATGAAAAGAGGCTGGTCAGTTCCCAGAAAAACACCATCTGGATGAGGTTGCCGGAGATCACCAGACCGAGCATGGCACCCATGAACGCCAGGAAAAACGCAAAGAAGCGCGGCACCGGATCGTCCGGCGACATGTAATAACGCGCATAGAGAGAAACGAGCGTGCCGATGCCGAGCACCAGCATCGAGAACAGCCAGGCGAAACCGTCCATGCGCAGAACGAAGTTCAGCCCGAGGCTGGGCAGCCACATGAATTCTTCGCGGATCACGCCGCCGTGGGCAATTTGCGGGTACAACAGCGCGACCTGGACGGTGCCGATCAGAGCGACCAGACCTGCCAGCAGGGATTCGGTATTACGCGCGTTGTGTGGCAGCACCGCTGCCAGACAGCTGCCAATGAATGGCAGAAGCAGTAGAACTATCAGGGACATAGGCTTCTAATCTGCGGAAGTTTGTGAAGCATCATACGTGCCAGCTCCCCGATCACCAAACGCCAGGATGTCTCAGAATCCTACAAAGTAGTCTGGAATTTTCTGTTTGGCATTGTTTCAGGGGCAGCGATGTTGTGGCAGATGGCCCTTTCGCGAGCAGGCTCGCTCCCACATTGGAATGTATTTCAAAATGTGGGAGCGAGCCTGCTCGCGAAAGCGTTGGGCCAGACGCTGAAGGTGATGCGGGTTAACCTTGGGTTTCCTGCTCCAACCCAGCTTCGGCTTCAGCAACCTTACCCTTGGTCTTCAACTCACTGACAATCACCGCCGCCACAATCAACCCCGCGCCCACCAGCGCAATCGCCGGCAAGCGCTCCCCGGCAATCCGTCCGACAATCCCGGCCCATACCGGCTCACCGGCATAGATCAACGTCGCCCGGGTTGGCGAAACACTCTTCTGCGCCCAGTTCATCGCCACCTGAATTGCTGCACTCGCTGCGCCCAGTCCCAGCGCGGTCACCAGCAGGGTCCAGGAAAAGTCCGGAATCATTTCCCCGGTCGGCACCACCAGCAGGAACGACAGCACGGAGGTCGTTGCCAGTTGCACGACGGTCACTCGGCGCACATCAACTTGACCGGCGTAGGTGCTGATCAGAATGATTTCGGCGGCAATGGCGATGGCGCTGATCAGCGTGGCGATTTCGCCGGGACTGAAATTCAGCGCTGCGCCGGACGGCCCGGACAGCAGCATCAAACCGGTGAACGCCAACATGATGCCGATGCTTGGCATCAACCCCGGACGGCGTCCAAGCACCAGCCATTGCAGCAACGGCACGAACGGGACGTATAGCGCGGTGATGAACGCCGACTGACTGCTCGGAATGGTTTGCAAGCCAACCGTCTGCAAGCCGTAACCGAGCATGATCGCCACGCCAATAAACGCGCCGGCCTTGAGTTCGAATAGGGTTAGTGCGCGCAGATGCCGCCACGAGAACAGCGCCACGATACAAGCCGCCGCCGCAAAACGCAGACCGACAAAAAACATCGGCCCGCTGACCGTCATCGCATGCTGAACCAGCAGAAAGGTGCCGCCCCAGATCATGGTGATCAGCACCAGCACGCACTCGGCTTTGCTGAAACGAGAGAAACGAAGGGGAGTGGGAGAGCTGTTCTGCGACGTCATGACCTTGCGCACTATAAAAAGGAGGCCGCACAATGCGCCCAACG
This sequence comes from Pseudomonas sp. MC6, assembly GCF_054790575.1. Taxonomy (NCBI): domain Bacteria; kingdom Pseudomonadati; phylum Pseudomonadota; class Gammaproteobacteria; order Pseudomonadales; family Pseudomonadaceae; genus Pseudomonas; species Pseudomonas sp. MC6. Next base: position 2,472,240 of record NZ_CP186504.1, on the reverse strand, counting down.
TTGCGCAGTATACTGCCCAACCTCACCGAGTGAGCAATATAGTGCACAAAGATTCAACGCAACGGGCGTCCGTCCTGCAACACGTCAGCCTGAATGTGCGACGTCTACGCCATGCCGCTGACATGAGCCAGACCGCGCTGGCGGAAAAATCTGGCGTCAGCCGGCGCATGCTGGTGGCGATTGAGGCGGGCGAAAAGAACGTCAGTCTGACCACGCTTGATCGCGTTGCCGAGGCGCTTGATGTGGCGTTCAGCGATCTGATCCAGGCACCGGATGCGCGTGATCCAAGCCGCATCAACGAGGTGGCCTGGGCGGGCACGATCCCGGGCAGTAAAGCGGTGCTGCTCTCCAAAGCGACGGCGACTCGCGAAGTCGAGCAATGGGAATGGTGTCTGCAACCGGGCGAGGTCTACCCGTCGCAAGCGGATGCCGAGGGCTGGAGCGAGCAGATTTTCGTCTTTGAAGGTTGCCTGACGCTGATGCTCGGCGATCAGCCGCAGCACATCGGCACTGGGGAGTTTTTCATGTTTGCCAGCAACCAGCCGCATTCCTATCGCAATGATGGCGATGTTGCGGCGCGGTTTGTGCGCAATGTGGTCATATGACCGTTTGTCGGTAAAACGTGTCTACCTGTAATTTCTGACGGTAGACCTTAATCTTGGATACGGGCCATATTCTCTTCGCGGTATTCAAACCAAACTGCAATGGAAAGGAGTTGGAAAATGGCCTACGCACTCACTATCAAAGAAGCAAAAGAGGGGGCGATCAGCATGGGGGACGTACCCGCTCAGGGCGCGACAGCGGAAATTACTGTACATGGTGATGTTCGTGAAATTGAAATCCTGATCTCCGATAAAATTGTTGTGGAAATTCAACCTGTAAGTGCAGAGGTTTTCATTCCAAGAGCCCACCTGCATGATCACACCGGCCCACAGAAGTCATTTTCGTATGTCGGTTATGACCAACTCGGCAATTCGTATTATTCGGATGTTGTTTTTTACGACATTCTACCTTCTTGAAAGAGAGAAGGTCACGGTCTTCGACGTCTCGAATGTTGACGTCGAAGACACAACCGATCCGACAATAGGGGGACTGCATAAACGCTTCGTGAGATGGTCATCACTTGCGTTTCAATATTAGATCTCATCATTGTCTCTTCCTCAGCCAAACCTCTAAAGTGTTGGAACTATCAGGTTGACTCAGGCTGGCGAAATCAGCATGGACGAAGCGCAGCACAGGCAATTTTCCCCCTTAAACAAACAGGAAACTATCCTGATCATCGGCGGCGGCCTCAGCGGCACGATGCTGGCGGTGCAATTGTTGCGTCTGCCCGGCCAGCGCAAGGTCCTGATCATTGAGCCGCGTGCTGAATTGGGACGCGGCGAGGCCTACAGTGCAGTCGAGTTGGGCCACACACTCAACGGCAATGCGGCGCGCATGAGCGTCGATCCGGATAATCCTGATGATCTGACGCAATGGCTGACTGAACACATTGCCGGCGGAGGCTGGCCGGAGTCTGCAGAGCAGAACGTACCGGTCAGCGAACTGTTCCCGCCGCGTGGATTGTTCGGGGTCTATGTGCAGCAGCGTCTGGCTGAAGCCTGCACTGTCGGGGCGCGTTATGGTTCGAGCGTTGAACACATTCGTGCAGAGGTCGTCGATCTGCAGGTCGATGCCGATTCGGTGCAGCTGACGCTGAGCAATGGTCAGTCATTGTCTGGAGTCTGCGCAGTGCTGGCGACTGGAATGTTCCCTGCCGCACGAACTCCGCAGAAAGCCTCCAGCGGCCTCAACGCCGCCGCGCTTGATCCGTGGGATGTCGCGGCGATGCGTCAACTCGACCCGCAATCGACCGTGTTGATCATCGGCTCTGGCCTGACCATGGTCGATGCCGTGGTGTCGTTGGAGCAGGCGGGGCATCGCGGGCCGATCGAAGTGTTTTCGCGGCATGGCTTGTTACCCCATGTGCGCCGACAACCGCCGGCCTGGGTGGATTTTCTTGGCGACGATCACAGTACTCGCACGCCCCGACAGTTATTGCGCGAGTTGCGTCGGCAATGCCGGGCAGCCATCGCCCAAGGTATCGATTGGCAAGCGCCGCTGGACACGGTGCGGGTGCACATCGCCCGGTTGTGGAGTCAGGCGACTGACGTGCAGCGTCGACAATTCGTACGGCATGTGCGGCCGTGGTGGGAAAGCCATCATCACCGTTCGCCGCCGCTGAGTGCGGCGCTGGTTGAGCATCTTTATAAAGAAGGGCGATTGCGTATTCAGGCAGCGTCGTTCAAGGGGCTTGAGTCGAGCCCTGAAGATGGCGTCAGCATTCGTATTCGACGGCGCGGTGAGTCGGAAATCTGCGTGGTGCAGGGCGCCGCGCTGATCAATTCCAGTGGCATCGAATACGACTGGCGTCGGGTGGCGCGACCGTTGCCGCAGCAGGTGCTGGCGCGTGGTCTGGTGCAGCCGGGACCGTTGGCGTTGGGGATTGCGGCGGCAGGGGATGGCGCGGTGCTGGATGCCGAGGGGCTTGCGGCTAGCCGGTTGTTTGCAATGGGACCGCCATTGCGCGGGATGTGGTGGGAGAGTACGGCGGTGACGGATGTGGCGTTGCAGGCCAAGGCGTTGGCGGCGCGGTTGGTGGGTTGAGGTTGTTCTTTCGGGCCTCTTCGCGAGCAGGCTCGCTCCCACAGGGGGATTCAGGTTGCAAATACCATTTGCGCCACATAACAGAACCTGTGGGAGCGAGCCTGCTCGCGAAAGCGGTGGTTCAGTCAATATAAAAGGTGACTGATATACCGCTATCGCGAGCAGGCTCACTCCTACAAGGTCAGGTGGTAGCTGAAAGTATTACGCCACCACTCGATAACACGGCACATACGCCGCGCCACCCGGCAGTTTCATCCGGTGCTGGGCGACGAAGGCTTTGAGCAGGGCATCGAGCGGTTGCATGATCGCCGCATCCCCACGGATCTGGTACGGCCCGTGTTCCTCGATCAGACGAATGCCCTTGTCCTTGACGTTGCCAGCGACAATGCCGGAGAACGCCCGGCGCAGATTGGCCGCCAGTTCGTGCGGTGGCTGGTCGCGGTGCAGTTTCAGGTTGGCCATGTTCTCGTGGGTTGGATCGAACGGACGCTGGAAGCCTTCGTCGATTTTCAGCAGCCAGTTGAAGTGGAACGCGTCGTTGCGCTCGCGACGGAACTGCTTCACCGCTTTCAGCCCCTGAGTCATCTGCCGTGCCACTTCGGCCGGGTCGTCAATGATGATTTCGTAGTGCTGCTTGGCCGCTTCACCGAGGGTCGCGGTGACGAAAGCATCGAGTTGTTCCAGATACGGCGCGGCGTGTTTCGGCCCGGTGAGGATTACCGGGAACGGCAGCCCTTTATTGTCCGGGTGCATCAGGATGCCCAGCAGGTAGAGGAATTCTTCCGCGGTACCGGCACCGCCCGGGAAGATGATGATGCCGTGGCCAACACGGACGAAGGCTTCCAGACGTTTTTCGATGTCCGGCAGAATCACCAGCTCATTGACGATCGGGTTCGGCGCTTCGGCGGCAATGATGCCCGGCTCGGTGAGGCCGAGATAACGACCGCCGTGAATACGCTGTTTGGCGTGGGCGATGGTCGCGCCTTTCATCGGGCCTTTCATCACGCCGGGGCCGCAGCCGGTGCAGATGTCGAGGCTGCGCAGGCCGAGTTCGTGGCCGACTTTCTTGGTGTATTTGTATTCTTCGGTGTTGATCGAGTGACCGCCCCAGCACACGACGATTTTCGGCTCGACGCCCGGACGCAAAGTGCGCGCATTGCGCAGCAGGTGGAAAACGTAGTCGCTGATGCCTTGCGAGGTGGTCAGGTCGATGCGTTGGCTGTCGAGTTCGTTTTCGGTGTAGACGATGTCGCGCAGGGCGCTGAAGAGCATTTCGCGGGTGCTGGCGATCATTTCGCCGTCGACGAAGGCGTCGGCCGGAGCGTTCAGCAGCTCCAGGCGTACGCCGCGGTCCTGTTGGTGAATGCGGATTTCGAAGTCCTTGTAGGCTTCGAGGATTGTTTTGGCATTGTCGACATGGGCGCCGGTATTGAGGATGGCCAGGGCGCACTGGCGGAAGAGGGTATAGGTGCTGCCGGATCCGGCTTCGCTCAGTTGTTGAACTTCACGTTGAGAAAGGGTTTCCAGGCTGCCTTTCGGGCTGACCGAGGCATTGATTACGTGTCGTTGGGTCATGCAATGATCCTTAAAACGATGTCATCCCAAAACCAGGCGAATGGCATCCGAATAGTGTGTATCCATGAATGAAGATGGCACGATCTGCGCTGTACCGCCATGTCCCCGTTGGACGCTGAAAAGATGAAAAGGAGCCCCAGCATAGCTAAATCCGCGGTAGAGGCGATAATGCGCCGGCCGGTTTTTTCTGTTAGCCCTTTTGTCGCTCAAGGAAGTCATTTGTGATGTTCGAGATTCAGCCGATGGACGCCGCCACTTTTCGTCAGCAGACACGCCGCAGCACGATCATCATCGCCGTGCTGTTCCTGGTGCTGGCGATGCTGTTTTCCAGCGTCGCGGTGGCGCTGTTCGGCGAGCCTGGCGGCGATAACCTGCGCTTCAATGTCGGCGGGGTTTTTCTGGCATTTCTGCTGACTGCGGCATTACTGCGCGGGCGCTTCTGGAATCAGAGCTGGATGGCGCCAGCGGTGTATAGCTGGCGACTCAAGCGCAACCTGATGAGCATCACCAATGTGATGCATCAGGTCAAGGCGGCGGTGGAGCAGAACGATGCGACGGCGATGAAGGTGCTGCGCTTCTACCATCTAGGGCTGACACAAATGCACGAACTGGATGGCAACTCCAGCGATCACGGGCAATTGTGGCGGGAAGCTGAAGCACACAAGGAGCGGATGCAGGCGCTGGGGCTCGATACCGCGCAGACGCGCCTGGATCCGGCCTGGCTTGAGGCCTTGAAGCAAACGGCGCGTTGATTACAGTGCTCGGCGCAGTTTCCACGACCGGATTAAACGGCCGTAAACCAACAGGTTCACCGCCAGTACCACGCTGCCGAGCGCCAGTTGAATCTGCGGGGTGAGCCCGGCCGGGTAAATGATCGGCCAGATGTAATGCTCGATGAAGCCGCCGGCGTATTCAGTCTGCCCGGCCGCGTGGCGCATAAGGTTTTCCCAGTAGGTCAGCGGGCAGGTCAAGTGCAGTACTTCGACCGCCACGCCCCAGGCGGCTGCCGGCAGATGCAGCCACATCAAACGCGGCCATTTGAGTACCAGCAGCCCGCCAAACAGCACGAACAAAATGAAGCACAAATGGAACAGCACCAGCCCGTCGGCTGCGATTCGGTACAGCATGTCGTCTCCCTGACGCGATTGTGAATAGCGCCATGTTACGCCGGTCAGGGGATCAAAGGTCAGTGCGAAAATCAGCGAATTGCGCGCGCATCCGGCCGATTTCCCACAAGTGCGCAAGATTGTTCAAGCCAGAAAGGCGAAATGGCTGGCACAGTCTTAGACCGTTTTCCTGGTTGAAGAACGTTTATGTCTGACTCACTCATGCCGCGCAGTGCGTTCCTTCGCGGCGCTGCGGCGATCATGCCGTTGTCTCTGGCCACCGCGCCGTGGGGGCTGTTGGCCGGCTCCATGGCGATCGAAGCCAATCTCACACCGCTGCAAGGCCAAGGCTTGTCGAGCATTGTGTTTGCCGGGGCGGCGCAATTGGTGGCGATTGGCATGCTCAAGGGCGGCGCGGGGATTTTTTCGATTCTGTTGACCACGCTGCTGCTGACGTCGCAGCACTTGCTGTATGGCATGAGCATGCGTTCGGTGATTTCGCCGCTGCCGGGGCGCTGGCGCATAGGTCTGGGTTTTTTGCTTACCGATGAGTTGTTTGCACTGACCAGTCAGCATGATCGTCAACAATTCAATCGCTGGTATGCGCTCGGCGTTGGCCTGACGTTCTACATCGCGTGGAATCTGTTCACTCTCGCCGGCATTGTCCTCGGCAGCAGCATTCCGGGGCTTGAGCACCTGGGGCTGGATTTTTCGATTGCCGCCACGTTTATCGCATTGATCACGCCGGTGGTGCGTAACGTGCCGACGGTGGTGTGTGTGGCGGTGTCGCTGTTTTGTTCGGTGTTGTTCAGTTACTGGCAATGGGGCTCGGCCCTGGTGTTGTCCGGGCTGGCCGGAATGACCGCAGGGTTTATCTGCAACAAGCTGTATCGGGAGCGCACATGATGGTTTGGGCGGTGATTTTCGGCATGGGGATTCTGGTCTTTCTTAATCGCTACGTGTTTCTCGAACCGCGTTTGCCGGTGCGTCTGAGCAGCAATGCGCGACAGTTTCTCGGGTTTGCGGTACCGGGGATGTTGACCGCTATCTGTGGGCCGATTGTCTTTATGCCCGACAAACAACTGAATCTGCAGTGGGATAATCCTTATCTGCTTAGTTCGCTGGTAGCGATCGCACTGGTGATATACACCCGCAGTACTTTGCTCAGCATGCTGTTGAGCATGGCGTTCTTCTTTTTGCTGCGCTGGTGGTTGTAAGTTGTCTGTTCTACGCTTCAGGGATGGAGATTAACTGATAACGGGAGGTGCACATGGCGACTGAGCAGAAGGATCCGGAGACGAATGAGCAAGAGACTTATGAGCCGACTGAAGAGGAAATAGAGCGGGAAAAGCACAAGGAGCAAACCTGGAAGCACGATGACAGCAGAGAGCTTTCAGACCCTGACCGCAAGTTTTGAGTGAATTTCACGAAAAAGCCCCGCAAATGCAGGGCTTTTTTGTGGTTCAGAGATCGTCCAGCTGCGTGAAATCGGGGTGTGTGGCCCGATATCCCAAGGTTCGATCAATCCACGCATTCAGCTCGTTGACCATCACCGGCGCGTGGCCGGGATACCCTTCGAGGGTGGTGCGCAGGATGTGTTCGATATCGGGTACGGAACGCAGGTTTCGGGTCTTGATGTAGTGGCCGATAAAACAGTCGAGTTCAAAGCGTTCTGTCATCGACAGATGAATACACTCCAGGCCGCTGACCTGTTTGATTGCAAAATCGTCGCGCAACTTATTTCTCTGCAAGGCTTGTAGACGTTAGGGGTTCCTGGTTTGTTGACTCTTTGGTCAACTGGTATACCAAATGGAAATGCGGCGCGCATGCTAGCCGTAGTGCATATAAATGTATGTATGACGGTTGAAATGTCAGACAGGCGGTTAGTTCATTCGAACGTCTGTTTTATGTGCTCCGTCTCAAAAATGAAACAGTGTTTGTAACAACAGTGATTCGCTTTATGAGTCGCTAAAATTTGCAATAGTTTTATTGCTTGTAACGCTGCGTCAAAAGATCGCAGCCTTCGGCAGCTCCTACATTGATAAACGCTTGAAGTCGGCAAATGTTTAAGTCTGCTCGATAATCAAACTGGCCCCCTGATTGCGCACGTTACCGACAGCTTTGCCGACTTTGTACCATTCGAACACTTCGTTGCGTTCACCTTCGAACAGCAGCATTTGCTCGGCGCGCTCAAAGGGTGTCGCCGGATCCAGCCATTCATGCACCAAGTCTGCGCAGAAGACTACGGGTCGGCGATCATGGATATCGAGCATGCCGCCGAGAGCATCGGCGGTGATTATCACGAAACCGTCGTCATCCCGAGCTGGCGTTTCGGCTGTAGGAAATTGCCCGATGGCTGCGCAGAAAACCGCTTCGTGATCCGCGCGACGGATCAGCCATGGTTGTCGTGTTTTGTCAGCGCTATCGACCCATTCAAACCAGTTGTCCACGGGCACAATCAAACGATGTCGCCAGATCGCCCGGAAGAATGGTCCATGGGCGACTTTCTCGACCCGGGCATTGATCGGTGGTGGACGATCCTTGGCCCAATGCGGGCGCCAGCCCCAGCGCAGATTGTCGGCATGCAGGTGTTGCCCTTGTTGATGCAGGACGGCCAGCGCGGTGGTCGGCGCCGCGTTGTAGCGATCGAGCGGCGCGTCGCCGACGTGATTGATCAACGCGTCGGGAATGCTCAGCACCGCGACGAAGTCGTGAATGCCCCGGTACTGCGAGAGTCTTCCGCACATGGGCTGAATCTCCGGTTGGAGAGTTCAGCTTAGTCGCTGGCGTCCTGCCCGGTGAAGGTGTCACGCCAGTTCAGCCAGCGGCGTTCGAGCATGGCCAGCAAGCCGTCGCTGAGTTTGCCGAGCAAGGCGAGCACGATGATCGCGGCCAGCACGATGTCCGGCCGCGAGGTTTCCCGGCCGTCACTGAGCAGATAGCCCAAACCCTTGGTGGCCGCGATCAACTCTGCTGCCACGAGAAACATCCATGCCAGGCTCATGCCGCTGCGCAATCCGGTGAACAGGCCGGGCAGGGCGGCGGGCAGCAATATTCGTCGCACCAGTTGCAAGCGGCTGAAACCATAGATGCGGCCGACTTCCACCAGTTTGCGATCAATATTTCGAATCGCCGCGACGACATTCACATACACCGGAAAGAACGCGCCGATCGCGATCAAGACAATTTTCGAGGTCTCGTCGATGCCCAGCCACAACAGCAGCAGTGGCACCCAGGCCAGGCTCGGAATGGAGCGCAGGGCGGCGAACGTCGGCTCCAGATAGGCCTCGGCTTCACGGCTCAAGCCGACCCAGGCAGCAAACACCAGCGCCAGACTGGCGCCAATGGCAAAACCCAGCAACACGCGAATCAGGCTGGCGCCGATGTGCTTCCACAGCGCGCCCTCAGCAAGGTCGGTGAGGGTTAGGGCGATTTCGCTCGGCGCCGGCATCTGGTAGGACGGCAGCCAACCGATGCGGACGATAATTTCCAGTGCAACGATGATCAGCAGCGGCAGGGCCAGGCCTTTGCCGCGGCGCTGCCACGTCGGATTCAAACTCGCAGGACGCTGGCGCGGTACGGCAAGTGGCGCGGGCAAGTCTTTGCTGTGAGTGGTCATGGTTTTGGCTCCGCTCACGACAAATCCGCGACGGGGCGCGGATTTGTCGTGAGGCTGATCGGTTACTGGTGGGCGACGGCTTGCTGCACACCGCTGTCGAGCAATTGATCGATGACTTGATCGACATTCACCCCACGGCGCACCAGTTCCTCGGAGACCAGAATCGGCGCCGCTGCCTTGGAGGCGCTGATGTCCTGTTGAGTGAGTTGCGGGCTGCTCAGGTCAGTGCGCGACAGTTGCAACTTGGCTACATCCAGCGGCAATCCGGACTCCTTGGCGAGAAGGGCGGCGAATTCATCGGGATTTTTCAGCGCCCAGTCGCGGGCCTGTTCGTAGGCTTTGATGACGGTGTCGATGGTTTGCGGATGTTCTTTGGCGTATTGCTCGGTGACGCTGACCACGCCGTAACTGTTGAACGCCGGGTTGCGGTAGAGCAGGCGCGAACCGGCCTGCACCTGACTGGCGGCCATGTGCGGATCGAGTCCGGCCCAGGCGTCGACATCGCCTTTTTCCAGTGCGGTGCGGCCATCTGGATGTTGCAGATGGACCAATTCGACATCGTCTTTTTTCAGCCCGGCCTGTTGCAGGCTGCGCAGGGTGAACAGGTACGGGTCGGTGCCTTTGGTGGCAGCGATCTTTTTGCCCTTGAGGTCGGCGACAGTCTGGTAAGGAGAATCCTTGCGCACCACCAATGCTGTCCATTCGGCGCGGCTGTAGACATAGACCGATTTGATCGGGCTGCCGTTTGCTCGGCTCAGCACGGCGGCGAGACTGGCGCTGGAAGCGAAATCCACGCCGCCGCTGTTGAGGTATTCCAGCGAGCGGTTGCTGCCCTGGCTCAGGACCCAGCTGACCTTGGTCTGCGGCAAGGCTTTTTCGAGGAAACCGAAGTGCTTGAGCACCAGACTGACTGGTGAGTAATAGGCGTAGTCCAGATGCACTTCTGCCGGCGCCGTTTCAGTCGCGTGGGCGAGCGGTTGCAGGCTCAGTGCCACTGCGCTGGCAGCCAGCAGGGTTTTGAGTCGAGGAAAGAACGATGTCATGGGGCGCTCCGGCAAAGGCACAGGTTTCTTATGTCCAAAAAGATATTTTTATCGAATGCTTCCTGCATGAATGGAATATTGCAGGCTCTGTGCCATGTGCTTGAAAGCCCCGGTTTGTAAGGGTTTTAACGTCAAGTGCAGGATTTCAGCTGTTGCGTGGGCAACAGTGTGATCTGCCACTGTTGCCAAGCAAACAGCAAGTATCAACCGTGATGAGCTTATGCATTTATCGAATTTCAAAACCTTGAATCAACAGCGTTATGGTCTATGCAATTACCTTTGCAGGACTCGCCATGAAGCTTTCTCGTTTCCTCCGCCGTGCGTTAATCACTGCAGTATTCACCTCGCCGCTTTCCTATGCAGCCGAGCCATTGGTCCTGCATGTGGGCGATCAGAACTACTACAACATCCGTGCCTCGGTGGAGGCATCCGGTGTGTTGAAAGACGCGCCTTATACCGTCGACTGGAAACACTTCCAGGCCGCTGCACCCTTGGCGGAAGCCTTGCAAACCGGTTCGCTCGACCTGGGCTTTTTGGGCGATTCCGGTTTTCTGTTTCTGGCTGCCAAGCAGGCGCCGGTGAAACTGATCGGCGTATCGCGGCAGAATCCGGACACCATCGCGTTGTTGGTGCCCAAGGATTCTCCGGTGAAAACCATCGCCGACTTGAAGGGCAAAAAGGTCGCTTATTGGCCCGGAGCCTGGAGTCAGCAGTTGACCTTGCGCGCGCTGGAGCAGGGCGGTCTGCCGGAAAACTACGTCGACTTCGTCAAGCTGATGCCGATCGATGCCGCCGCAGCCCTGCCACAGGGCAGTATTGATGCCTTCCCGGTGTGGGAACCGTATATTTCCCAGCAGATCGTGTTCTCCGGTGCGCGGCCGATCCTGACCGCAAAAAACCTGATGCCGGGGCTCAGTGCAATCGCGGCGTCGACACCGTCCATCGACAGCAAACGTGCAGCGATTGCGGATTTTCTCGGTCGTTTGAAACTGGCGCGGGCCTGGGTCGACAGCCACACCGATGAGTACGCCGATCTGTGGGCGAAGAAAGCCAATCTCGATCAGCAAGTGTCGCGGCATTGGTTGCGCCAGGCGCACATGACGGTCGGCCCTGTGGACACGCAAGCGGCGACGGATCTGCAAAGCACTGCCGATTTCCTGTTCAAAGTGAAAGCGCTGCCAGCTCCGTTGGCCACCGCTGGCATTATCGACACGTCTTTTCAGCAGGCATTGGCTCACTGAACGAGCGCCGGAACCAAACCCTGTGTACCTTATCCAACCTCGGCTCGAATATCCGAGCGCAGGGATGGATAGGGGCGAGGGAGTTTTGCCAGTCGACCACATGACGGCAGCCGCCGTGCTCAAGGCAAAACATGACATCCGGATTCAAACTTCTTTGTGCCGCGCTGATTGCTCTCGGGCTGGCCGGTTGTATCGCCGCCCCGATCGAAATGACCGCGCAAACCGAAACGCGCCTGAAGACCCAGGCGCCAGTGCGCTTTCTGCTGACGTTCGACGACGGCCCCAGTGCCTCGAGTTTGTGGAATCCGTCGGCCACGGTACTCGACAGTCTCAAGGACAATCCGCTGATGCCTGACATCAAAGCGGTGTTCTTCGTGCAGACGCGTGCACCGCGAGCGGGCAACAGTGACATCGGTCGCGGCATCATGCACCGTGAGTATGAAGAGGGGCACATCCTCGCGTTTCACACCGCGACCCATTGGCACACCAATCATCGCTTGCTCGACCCGCAAGAACTGGAAGAGTCGCTGAGCAACGGCACAGCTGATATTGCCGCCATTACGGGGGCGCCGCCGACGCTACTGCGCCCGCCGTTCTGGAATTACGACAAGCGCACCTTCGCCGCCTATCAACAGCATGGCTTGCATGTATTGCTCACCGATTTAAGCGCCAATGACGGCAAGATCTGGGGCTTCAATGCCAGCCCGCGACGTCGGGCCAACATGCTGCGACAGTTATCCGAAGTCCGTGAACGTATCGCCCGTGGCGAATTGCCCGCCGTGGACGGGGTCATCCCGGTCGTGGTGACGTTTCATGATCTCAACCGCTATACCGCGCGGCACACCCGCGAATACCTGCAGATTCTGCTGGATAGCGCCGCTGCCACGGGCGTGAAGCTGGCGGACAAGCCTTTCTATGATGATCACGCTGAACTTGAGAAAGCCGCGTTGGCGCGTGCCGTGGAGAACAGTTCGGAGTCGGTGAATTTGCCGGGGATGTGGAACTGGATCTGGGATCATGACGCGCATTGACGGCGTGCTTGAAAGTTGTGATCGGGTTGGCATTTTGTCTCGAGCGAGACACAAATTGCTCATCTATGCTCAACCAGTCGACCGACCCACCGCCTGCGAGGCGTCCACTCATGCTTGCCATTGACGATATCTGCCGGATTGTCGAATCCGGCTTTCCTGCGTTCAAGTGCGATTGCATTCCGAGCACGCAGGGGCTATTGCAGATCAAGGTGTATGAACCGGACAGCGGGCGAGTCGAGTTGCTGTTGAATGGCGTCTCCCCGGAACACCTCGTCACGATTCGTGACATTTCCAACTTCATCGGTGAATTACGCACGGAAATGAGCGCCGGTCGTCGTGCGTTCGCTGGCTAATCCCTCATAACCGTCGCTGAAACGCTTGAACGATGCGTAGCGTCGCGTCGCTGGTATTCAAATTGCGCACTGCGTCCAGCGGATGCCAGATGCAATCGATGATCTCGTTCTGCGGCCGCGCTTGTTCGAGATCCTGCACTGACGCTTCGTAGACATGGTGTCGCGTGCTGCCGCTCTGCAGTTCCATCAAATACAACACGTCGTCGGCGTTCAGGCCGGTTTCTTCCTGCAGTTCGCGTACGGCGGCTTGCGCGCGGGTTTCTCCGGGCTCTACTTTGCCGCCGGGCAATGTCCAGCGGCAGTGGGGTTTGCGCACCAGGAGAATGTGGCGATCCTGTTCGCATATAACGGTGGCGCGTACTTTCATCTGTTACCTGTTTACTGCCTGTCACAAAAAAGAAATAAAACTGCAATATTTGAGCCGAGGCTTGCGGCAAAGGTTTCATTGGAGTTTGGAGCGTTCGCGGCGGCGAAAAGTGCCAGAGCCATGACGGATGCGGCTTGCGACACCCGGTCGGCATTTCGGGCGGATCAGGGTGTAAGGTAAAAGCGTGAAGCTGGATCTGACCGTTAGCAAAAATGGAGGTGTCCATGAGCATGCCAATGTTGAACAAGATGCACATGAACGGCTATGACGTGCTTAGCGTGAACAATGGCCCATGGCGGGTTTGCACCCAGGGTGATCGGCTGGCGTCGTTTGGCAGCCGGGAGGAGGCGCTGGCCTACGCCGCCGCATTGCCTGGCTACAAAAAACGCTCGACGCGCGTGCAGAGTCACAAAACCCACTGACAGGCTGCCTGTAATGAAAGAGCCCCGGCAATTGTCGGGGCTTCTGTTTTGGGGGAGGGTGCTCTCAGTGGACCTTGGTTCGGCTGATGGCGCGGGCTTTCACTTCCTTGGCATACAGTTGCAGCCGTTCTTCGTCGCTTTGCAGCACCTCGCAGGATCTCAGCACGGTTTGTGCGTCCGCCTCATTGCCGGATTTGCGCAGCTGTTCTGCGATTCGTTTCAGGTCGACCGCCGACCATCTCAAGTCCGATGCAACGCTTTGCAGGTCGCGTTGAAGTTCGTGTTCGTATTCATTGAGCCGCATGATCACCTCCAGAACATTCTCGGTAGAAAAGAGTAGTCGCATTTTTCGTCGATGGGCAAAGCCTGTTCGTCAGTAAGCCGGACGGTTGTGAAAAGTTGTGCAGATTGCGCCGAGGGCGCGGTGCCACGATGGATGTAGCGCCGCTTACACGCTACATTCACTTTTTTTCAGATCAGGAACACAGCATGCGGATATGGATCGGGAGTTTGGCGTTGACCCTGTTGGCGGGTTGTTCGTTGCCGGCATCGCTGGTGCCGGGTGAGCCGAATATCAGCAAGACCAGCGACAAGTCGCCCAAGGACTATGCTGCGTGTTTATTACCGTTGTGGCAGAAGGATGTGGCCAAGACTTCCCAGACATCGATTTCCAACGGCTATCGCATCACCGCGCCAAGCATCATCACAGCGGACGAGATCCTCGACATCGTCAAGTACAAGGATGGCAGTCGGGTTTCGTTGTATCAGGGCCCGCCGTGGGCCAAGTCCGGGTCGTTGCGCCAATCGGTGCGTGACTGCCTGTAATGACGCCTGCAGAGACAAAAAAAGCAGAAGCCGTATCGTCGGTTTCTGTTTTTTTTTGCCTGCCTGGAGGCTGATAAGGTGTGGATCTGATTCGCGAAATGAACGGTGACAGTTGCGCACGAAGGGTTTCCTCGGTGTGCACTAGGCTTTTGCGGGGCGGTCGATAGTCAGGTCGGCCGGTCTTTCAAGGAGCCTCGGATCATGGATGATCTGGTCAAAGAAGTTATTCCGCTGTTGCAGTATCTGATTCCCGGGTTTTTGTCGGCGTGGATTTTTTATTCGCTGACGGCGTTCAAGCGACCGGATACGTTCGGGCAGATTGTGCAGGCGCTGATTTTTACGTTTGTGATTCAGGGCGCGGTTTGGGGCGTGGGCACTCTGTGTTTGTGGGTGGGTTCGAAGGGATTTTCTGTCGGGCGCTGGGATGCCAAGAGCGAAACGATGTGGGCATTCGTTGTGTCGGTGACGCTCGGGCTGTTTTCCTGTTATCTGGCCACGAATGACAAATTGCACGGCTGGTTACGCAATCGAAATGTCACGAAACAAACTTCCTACCCCAGCGAATGGTTCAGCATTTTTGCCCAGCACCATCGTCTGGTCACACTGCATTTGATCGATGAAAGGCGCGTGTTTGGCTGGCCCGTGGAGTGGCCACCGGAATCCAGCAGTGGCCAGTTCGTCATGCAGAATCCCTGTTGGCTGGATGCGGAAGGGGCAGAAGTGCCTTTTGGCGCTGAGTTTTTGCTGATAGATTCCGGGAAGGTCAAGTGGGTCGAATTCGGCCCGAAATCGGAGGTTTCTATATGACAGCCAGAGCACCGCAACCAATGCCGGAATGGGTAGCGCGTCGCTACACGAAAGATGGCAAGCCAGTGGCAAATGCGCAGCCCAAGGCACCCAGTGCTCCACCACCTCTGAAGAACTAGTATTTCTTCAGCCCCAACCCTCAGCCACCGCCCGGCGAATCGCTTCCAGCAACATCGCAAACGCCGGGTTGTCGTTGTTCTCCCGCCAGATCAGATGCAGCTCGCTCTGCACCCCTTCGCCTAGATCGATATCGCGAAACACCACATTCTTGAACACCACACTGGTGGCGCAACGCGGCACCAGCGCCAGGCCCATGCCGGCGTTAACCAAAGCCAGAATTGTCAGCGATGACCCCAGCCACTGCACATAATCCGGCGCGACCCGTGCCGAGCGCAGCATGCCGGTCAGCAGTTCATTGAACGGCGGATACGCGGCGTGGGAATACATCAGGAACGGCTGTTTATCCAGATCACTGACCGCCACTTCAGCCGCCGTTGCCAATGGATGTCCACTCGGCACCGCCAATACAAACGGCTCGCGTACCAGGCATTCGGTGGCGTAGCCCGGCTCCAATAACGGCGCACGGGCAATGCCCAGATCGATGCGGCGAGCGCGCAGGGCTTCGTGTTGCTGGTAAGTGTTCATCTCCGACAAATCGATTTTCACCTGCGGCTGTTTCAGCCGTGCCTCGGCGATCACTTTGGGCAGAAACTCGTACACCGCGCTGCCGACAAAACTGATGTTCACCGAACCGATATCGCCCTCGGCAAAGCGTCGGGCGGTGACGGCTGCTTGCTGCGCGCGCTCCAGCAGGTTCTGTGCTTCGATGAAAAATGCACGGCCAGCGGCGGTCAGCGCGACGCTGCGGGTGCTGCGGGTGAACAACTCGACGCCAAGGTGATGCTCCAGCAACTGGATCTGCCGGCTCAGCGGCGGCTGCGTCATGTTCAGTCGCTCGGCGGCGCGGCGAAAGTTGAGTTCGGTGGCGACGGTGGTGAAGCAGCGCAATTGGGTCAGTTCGAACATTGATCTAATCCGGGTATCAATCGAATGCCAAGTTAGATTAGACGGGATCAATGATCGCCGTCCATGATCGGTCCATCGCTTTACGCCATCCCTAAAAAAACAAGATCGGGAGTCGCCCCTTGAAAACCCTCCAGAGTCCGCTGGACGTCACGGTTCTCGCCCGTGCCGCCGCCAAGGTCAAGCGCCACGTGCTGCCGCTGTTCGTGGTGATGTTCATCGTCAACTACATCGATCGGGTCAATATCGGTTTTGTGCGCAGCCAAATGGAAACCGATCTGGGCATCGGCGCGGCGGCTTACGGCCTCGGCGCTGGATTGTTCTTTGTTGGCTACGCGCTGTTCGAAGTGCCGTCGAACATGCTTTTGCAGCGTTACGGCGCGCGGGTCTGGTTGACGCGGATCATGTTCACGTGGGGTGCAGCGGCCATGGCCATGGCCTTCGTCAGAGGTGAAACCAGTTTCTATGTGCTGCGCTTTATTCTCGGTGCGGCCGAGGCGGGTTTCTTCCCGGGGATTATTTATTACTTCACTCAGTGGCTGCCGGCCTCCGAGCGCGGCAAGACCATGGCGGTATTTCTCAGCGGTTCGGCCATTGCTTCGGTGATCTCCGGCCCGGTCTCCGGTGCGTTGCTGCACATCAGTGGCCTGGGCCTGCATGGCTGGCAATGGATGTTTTTGATCGAGGGCGCGGCTTCAGTGGTGCTCTGCGCATTCGTCTGGTTCTGGCTGCAATCGCATCCGCGTCAGGCCAAGTGGCTGAGCGAAGAAGAGCGCGAAGCACTGGTGGCGGCAATTGCCGAAGAGCAGCGCGCTCGTGAGGCGTCGCAAGTGGCCAAGCCGTCGATGTTCAAGCTGTTGGCGGATCGGCAGATTGCGCTGTTCTGCTTTATCTACTTTTCTATCGCCCTGACCATTTACGGCGCGACGTTCTGGCTGCCGAGCATGATCAAGAAGATGGGCAATCTCGGCGACTTCCAGGTCGGCCTGCTCAACTCGATCCCGTGGATCATTTCGATTGTCGCCATGTATGGCTTTGCGGCGATGGCCGGCAAGTGGAAGTTCCAGCAAGCCTGGGTCGCGCTGACGCTGGTGATTGCGGCGATTGGCATGTTCATGTCGACCACCGGTGGGCCGATCTTCGCCTTCGTCGCCATCTGCTTCGCCGCCATCGGCTTCAAGGCTGCGTCGGCGTTGTTCTGGCCGATTCCGCAAAGCTATCTGGATGCGCGTATCGCCGCTGCAGTGATCGCTTTGATCAACTCCATCGGCAACCTCGGCGGTTTCGTTGCGCCGACGGCGTTCGGCATCCTCGAAGAAACCACCGGCTCCATCGAGGGCGGACTGTACGGCCTGGCGGCGACGTCGCTGGTCGCTGCGGTGGTGATCTTTTTTGCCCGCACGGCGCCTGGCGCGAAAGGTAAAAACCTTGCAAAGCCGCATGACGAGGCCGCCGTTGTCGTGACGGCCAGCCCGGCCGCGAGCCATTGAATTGATTGTTGATCTGTCAGGAGCGTTATCTTGAAAATCACCCGCGTAACTGTGACCCCGATTGCCTTTCGCGATCCGCCGCTGCTCAACGCCAGCGGCATCCACGAACCCTTCGCTCTGCGCTCGATCATCGAGATCGAAAGCGACAACGGCTATATCGGCCTCGGCGAAAGCTATGGCGATGCCCCGGCGCTGGCGATTCAGCAGCAGTTGCAGGCACAGCTGATCGGCCTCGACCCGTTCAACCTCAATCAGTTACGCGCGATCGTGCAGGCCACCGTTGCCGCGAACAAACCGGCCAGTCTTGCCGGCGCCGAACTGGCACCCGGTTCCCACGCCAGCAAAGCGGTGAGCAATGCCTACTCGGCGTTCGAAGTGGCGTTTCTCGATTTGCAGGCGCATTACCTGAATGTGCCGCTGGTGGACCTGCTCGGCGGTGCTATTCGTGATGAAGTGCCGTTCAGCGCTTACCTGTTCTTCAAGTACGCACAGCATGTCGATTCGCCGTACAAACCGGACAATTGGGGCGAGGCGCTCAGCGAGCAGCAGATCGTCGCGCAGGCTGCGCGGATGATCGAGGCGTACGGTTTCAAGAGCATCAAGCTCAAAGCCGGCACGTTGCCGCCGGAGCATGAAGTGGCATGCATCAAGGCACTGAAAAAAGCCTTTCCGGGATATCCGTTGCGCATCGATCCGAACGGCAACTGGTCACTGGAAACCTCGATTCGCATGGCCGAGTTGCTCGGCGATGATCTGCAATATTACGAAGACCCGACCCCGGGCCTCGACGGCATGGCCGAGCTGCACAAGCGAACTGGTCTGCCGCTGGCGACCAATATGGTGGTCACCGATTTCGACGAATTCCGCCGCAGCATCGCGCAAAACAGCGTGCAGATTGTTCTCGCCGACCACCATTACTGGGGCGGCCTGCGCGACACGCAGACGCTGGCGAAGATGTGCGATGTATTTGGCGTTGGTGTGTCGATGCATTCCAATTCGCACCTGGGCATCAGCCTGATGGCGATGGCACATGTGGCGGCGGCGGTGCCGAATCTGGATTACGCCTGCGATACGCATTACCCGTGGCAGGAGCCGGATGAAGAGGTGATCAAGGGCGGCAAACTGCCGATTGTCGATGGCTGCGTGAAGATCACGCGAGCGCCGGGGCTTGGGCTGGAGCTGGATCAGGATCAGTTGGGCAAGCTGCATGATCAGTATCTGACGTGCGGGATTCGTCAGCGCGATGATGTGCGGCAGATGCAGCGCTACAAGCCGGACTGGAAGGCGGTCAAGCCACGGTTTTGAGGTGTTTGATTTGACGCCATCGCGAGCAGGCTCACTACTACAGTTGGAATGCGCTTCCCTGTAGGAGTGAGCCTGCTCGCGATTGGCGTCCTCATGTTCACAACGTTTTTACCAGCCAATCCCGAAACGCTTTCAGCGACGGCAAATTCTCATTGCGCGGCGGATACACCAGGTAATAGCTGCGTCGACTGGTGATCGGCTCGCCCAGTTGCAGCAACTCACCGCTGAGCAACTCATCCTCGACCAGAATCCGCGGCACCAAACCCACGCCAATATTCGCCCGCACCGCCTGAATCAGGTGCGAGGTCATTTCAAAGCTCGGCCCGATACGCATGCTTCGGTGCGGCAGACCTTGATGGCTGAACCATTCCGCCCACGCCTGGGCATTGCTGCTGACATTGAGCAACAGTTGCCCGGCGATGTGTTGCTCGGCGTCGTCGCGCTCAGTGTCAGAGAGTTGCGCACTGGCGATCACCACCAGTTCCTCGGTGTGCAAGGGCAGGGCCGTCAGCCCCGGCCATTCACCACCACCGACGCAGATCGCCGCATCGATTTCGCTGGTATCGAAGTCGATTGCTTCGATACGCGAATGCAAGTGCACGGTCATGCCTGGATGTGCGGTGTAGAAATCCTTCAAGCGCGGCAGCAACCATTTCGAACCGAAAGTCGGCAGCGTCGCCAGGCGCAGACTGTGAATGCCCGAGCCAAACGCCATCGCCTGCAACGTCGCACTGCGAATCTGCCCGAGCGCTTCGGCGAGTTCGCGCTGATACATGCGTCCGACATCGGTCAGCACCACTTGCCTGCCTTCGCGCGTGAACAAACGCATGCCGAGCATTTTCTCCAGAATCTGCACTTGACGGCTGACCGCACTCTGCGTCAGCGACAGTTCGTGGGCGGCGCGGGTGTAGCTTTCGTGGCGCGCGGCGGCCTCAAAGGCCAGCAATAACGACATGGAAGGGGTGAGCGTGCGCGGATTCATTCGTAAAAGTCATCAATAGCGGGTCGAATTTACGGTTGTCCCGGCGTTCGCCAGCAATGAACATGGGCACCATGAGATGGCGGAGCCTGACGCAATCATTCGTTGCGTACAACTGTTCACCGCCACGCGGCCCGATTTGACCGAGATAACCTGACCGATGATTGCCCAGCTGTCCCCTGCCAAAGCCCTGACCAGCGATTACCAGCAGTTCCTCCAAGCCCTGAAAGCCAGCGGTTTTCGCGGTGAAATCAGCGCCGATTACGCCAGCCGCGTGGTGCTGGCGACCGACAACTCGATCTATCAGCGTCTGCCGCAAGCGGCGGTGTTTCCGATGGACGCCGATGATGTGGCACGGGTAGCGCGACTGATCGCCGAGCCGGCCTATCCAAACGTGGTGATCACCCCGCGTGGCGGCGGCACCGGTACCAACGGCCAATCGCTGACCGACGGCATCGTCGTCGATCTGTCGCGGCACATGAACCGCATCCTCGAAATCAACGTCGAGGAACGCTGGGTGCGCGTGCAGGCCGGGGTGGTCAAGGATCAGCTCAACGCCGCACTGAAATCCGCCGGGCTGTTTTTTGCCCCGGAGCTCTCGACCTCCAACCGCGCCACCGTCGGCGGCATGATCAACACCGACGCCAGCGGCCAGGGCAGTTGCACCTACGGCAAGACCCGCGACCATGTGCTTGAGCTCGACATGATCCTGCGCGGCGGCGAACGTCTGCACGGTTTGCCGCTCGAGGAAAGTGAACTTGAAGCACTGTGCGTCCGCGAAGATCGCGTCGGTGAAGTCTATCGCTGCGCGCGGCAGATCATTGATGAGCAGGGCGAGCTGATCAAGGCGCGTTTTCCCGATCTCAACCGTTGCCTGACCGGTTATGACCTCGCGCACTTGCGTGAGGCGGACAACCGTTTCAACCTCAACAGCGTGCTCTGCGGCGCGGAAGGCTCGCTGGGGTTTGTCGTCGAGGCGCGGCTGAACGTGTTGCCGATTCCCAAGCACACGATGTTGGTGAACATTCGCTACGCCGGGTTCATGGACGCACTGCGCGATGCTCGCGCCTTGATGACGCTCAAGCCGCTGTCGATCGAAACCGTCGACTCGAAAGTGCTATTGCTGGCGATGCAGGACATCGTCTGGCACGGCGTCGCCGAATATTTCCCGGAAAGCGCTGAGCGCCCGACCTTGGGCATCAATCTGGTGGAGTTCTGCGGCGACGATCCGGAGGATTTGCAGCGCCGGGTCGAAGCATTCGTCGAACACCTGAGCCGCGATCAAACCGTTGAGCGCCTGGGTCATACGCTGGCGGTCGGTCATGCGGCGGTGAACAAGGTCTACGGCATGCGCAAGCGCGCGGTAGGTCTGCTCGGCAACGTTGCCGGTGAAGCGCGGCCGCAGCCGTTCGTTGAAGACACCGCGGTGCCGCCGCAGCATTTGGCCGAATACATTGCCGAACTGCGCGACCTGCTCGACAGCCACGGTTTGCAGTACGGCATGTTCGGTCACGTCGATGCTGGCGTGCTGCACGTGCGGCCGATTCTCGACATGAAGGATCCGCAGCAAGCGGCGCTGGTGCGCCCGGTGTCCGATGGCGTTGCCGCGCTGACTCAGCGTTACGGTGGCCTTTTATGGGGCGAGCACGGTAAAGGGTTGCGCTCGGAATATGCCCCGGCGTTTTTCGGCGAGTTGTATCCGGCGCTGCAAGCGCTGAAGGCCGCGTTCGACCCGTTCAACCAGTTCAACCCGGGCAAGATCGCCACCCCGGCCAACACCGGCGCGGCGCTGCTGAAAATCGATGAAGTCACTTTGCGCGGTGAACTGGATCGGCAGATCGACGAAAAAGTCTGGCAGGACTACGGCGCCGCGATGCATTGCAATGGCAACGGCGCCTGTTACAACTTCGATCCCGATGACGCCATGTGCCCGTCGTGGAAAGCCACCCGCGAACGCGCGCAATCGCCCAAGGGCCGCGCTTCGTTGATCCGTGAGTGGCTGCGTTTGCAGGGCGAGGCGGGCGTTGATGTGTTGTCCGATGCGATTCGCAAGCCGGCGTTTTTCAGCACGTTGTGGCAGCGCTGGCGCAACAGCCGTGCACAGTCCGAGGATTTCTCCCACGAAGTCTACGACGCCATGGCCGGTTGCCTGGCGTGCAAATCCTGCGCGGGGCAGTGTCCGGTGAAGGTCAATGTGCCGGAGTTTCGTTCGCGATTTCTTGAGCTGTATCACAGCCGTTATCTGCGTCCGGCGCGGGATTATCTGATTGCTTCGCTGGAGTACAGCATCCCGTACATGGCGCGGATTCCGGCGCTGTACAACGGTTTGATGGGCGCTTCATTCGTTCGTAGCTTGCTGGAACGGGTCGGCGGCATGATCGACGTGCCGTTGCTCAGTCGTTTTGATTTCCATGCGGCGATGCGCCGTTGGCAGGTGCAGCCGGCGACGGTGTCGACCTTGGCGGCGCTGACCCCGGCGCAACGCGAGCGCAGCGTGGTCATCGTGCAGGATGCCTTCACCCGCTACTTCGAAGCGCCATTGTTGGCCGATCTGGTCGAGTTGATTTCGCGTCTGGGTTATCAGGTGTATCTGGCACCGTTCAGCGCCAACGGCAAGCCGCTTCACGTGCAGGGCTTCCTCTCGGCGTTCAACCGCGCGGCATTGCGCAACGCTCGGCAGTTGCGTGAATTGGCCGATGTGGGCGTGCCGTTGCTGGGCCTCGATCCGGCGATGACGCTGGTGTATCGCCAGGAATACCTGAAAGTGCCGGGCATGGAGCAATGCCCGGAAGTGGCGCTGGTGCAGGAGTGGTTGCTCAAAGTGATGCCAGAGCAGGCGGTGCAGGATAAAAGCGCAGCGTTCCGACTGCTCGCGCACTGCACCGAGAAAACCAACGCCCCGGCCGCCACCCACCAGTGGGAACAGGTGTTCGAACGCGCAGGTTTGAAGCTGGCCACGCAGGCCACCGGTTGCTGCGGCATGTCCGGGACTTATGGCCACGAGGCGCGCAACCGCCAAACCTCAGCGGTGATCTACGAGCAGTCGTGGGCACGTCAGGTAGACGCGCCGGCAGAGCATGGCGAAGCACTGGCCACGGGGTATTCCTGCCGCAGTCAGGTCAAGCGCCAGTCGGATCAGGCACTGCGCCATCCGTTGCAGGTGTTGCTGACGGCTCTGCGTCGCTGAGTGGTTCATCGACTGGAGCGTTGTCCCAGATCAGCCGAGGGTCGAAGCTCATTGCCGAGAGCATGGTCAGCACCACGACCATGCCGAAGAACAGGATGCCCGGTCGCGGTTCGATATCGCCCAGTGTCTGGAACTTCACCAACGCTGCCACCAGTGCGACCACCAGCACATCGAGCATTGACCAGTAGCCGATCAGCTCGACGAAGCGGAACATTTTCGAGCGTTCCCGGCGTGCCCAGCCACTGTCGCGTTGCACAGTGATCAACAACAGCGACAGGGCGACGAACTTGACGCCCGGCACGGCGATACTGGCAATAAAGATGATCAGTGCGATGTCCCACGCGCCATGCTGCCAGAACTCCAGCACGCCGCTCATGATCGTGCTGTCGGCGCCGCTGCCAAGCATGGTGGTGTTCATCACCGGCAGCAGATTGGCCGGCACGTAAAACGCCAGCGCCGCGAGCATGTAGGCCCAGGTGCGCGCCAGTGAATTGGTTTTGCGCCGGTGCAGCGGCGCATCGCAGCGCGGGCATTCATGTGGCTCGTCGGTCATGTCGCAGGCCAGGCCACAGCTGTGGCACAGGCACAGGTTGAGTTCGCTGGCAGTCGCGGGTCGGTTCATGGAATGTCCCATAGGTCGCGGATATCGCGGCCGGCAATCCTGATCATCATCAAACTCAGCACGGCCAATGCGAACAGGCCGATGCCGGGCAACACGTCGAGCAATCCCGCCAGTTTGAACACCGCGACCATCGCCCCCAGCAGGCACACTTCGAGCATGCTCCACGGCCGCAGGGTTTCCAGCCAGCGCATGCACAGCTTGAAGCCCGGCGCGCGTCGGGAGGACAGCGCGAAGCTGAGCACCCAGATCAGCAGCACCAGTTGAAATGCCGGGGCAATGATGATCGAAATTGCCGCGACCATCGCTATGAAGGTGATCGGCCCCTGACTCAGCGCCAGCACCGAATCCCACAGTGTCGCGCTGTTTTTCAGGCCTTTGAGGCTGATGCTCATCACCGGATAGAAATTGGCAAACAGCCACAGCATCGCCGCCGTGAAGGTCAGTGCCAGGCGCTGTTCGACGGTCAAACCGTTGAAGCGCTGGAGTACGCCGCCGCAGCGCACGCACGAGGTTTTCTGGTGTTTGGCCAGCACGGTTTTTTCGTACACACAATCGCAGTGCTCGCAGATGATCAGGTGTTCGGTGTTGACCATGGACAACGCTCGACAGCAAGCCGCAAGGGCAGGGGACTTGATCACTATAGAAGCCTGAGGCTATTGGGCAACTTGCCCGGCGTGATCAACTGAGGTTTTTCTGAGAATCACTATCGATTGAGCTTGGGTTTTTGCTGGTTATTGTTATAAGGTAACGCGAATTTTCAGGGGTGGTCCTTGTGGGCATCCGGTGTTAACCCTTCGATTGCGAAACGCTCATGACGATTGTGCTCCCTCGTTCTGCCCCGTTGGCCGCTGGCCGGCTGCTGTCCATTGACGCCCTCAGAGGCTTGGTCATTCTGTTCATGCTGCTCGACCACGTGCGCGAAACCTTTTTGCTGCACCGTCAGGTCAGCGACCCGATGGACATTGCCAGCACCGAGCCGGCGCTGTTTTTCAGCCGCACGTTGGCGCATCTGTGTGCGCCGGTGTTTGTGCTGCTGACGGGATTGTCGGCGTGGTTGTTCGGTGAAAAGTACGCGGGCAAGTCTGATGTCAGCGCCTTTCTGTTCAAGCGTGGTCTGTTTCTGGTGCTGCTGGAATTCACCCTGGTGAACTTCGCGTGGACGTTCCAGCTGCCACCGAGCGTGATTTATCTGCAAGTGATCTGGGCGATCGGTTTGAGCATGATCGCCTTGTCGCTGCTGGTCTGGCTGCCGCGCTGGCTGTTGCTGACGTTAAGCCTGACGATCATCGCCGGACACAACCTGCTCGACACTGTGCATTTCCCGGTGGAGTCGGCGCTGCATGTGCCGTGGGCGATTTTGCATGATCGCGGCTGGATCGACGTCAGCGACACTCTGCGCCTGCGCACCTCCTATCCGTTGTTGCCATGGATCGGTGTGATTGGTCTGGGTTATGCACTGGGGCCGTGGTTTGCTCGCGGCGTTGAAGCGGGTTTGCGTCAGAGCCACCTGTTGATCGCGGGTTGCGCCGGGCTGCTTGGCTTTGTCGGGCTGCGGCTGATCAATGGCTATGGCGAAAAACCGTGGGCCGTGGGCGACACGTCGGTGCAAACCCTGATGAGTTTTTTCAACATCACCAAGTACCCGCCGTCGTTGCTGTTTATCGCGCTGACCGTGAGCGTCGGCCTGTTGCTGCTACTGGCATTCGAACGTTTGCAGGATCGTCGCTGGATTCGCTGGCTGACCGTATTCGGTTCGGCGCCGATGTTTTTCTACCTGCTGCACCTGTACGCGTTGAAGGTGTTGTACCTGATCGGCGTGGCCTTGTTCGGGCTGAATCAGGGCAGCTATTTCGGTTTCTCGTCAGTCGCGGCCATCTGGCTGGCGGCAGCGCTTCTGTCGATAGCGCTGTACCCGGCCGTGCGCTGGTTCTCGGCGTTGAAGGCCCGTCGTCGCGACATCGCCTGGTTGAAGTACCTGTAAGCGCTAGCGCCGGTTGCGCACGAAGTCGATAAACGCCTTCAGCGCTGCCGGCACATGACGGCGGCTCGGGTAGTACAGGTGCAGACCTGGATAGAACGGGCACCAGTCTGCCAGCACTTGCACCAGAAGCCCGCTGGCGAGGTGTTCGCTGACCATGTCTTCGAACACATAGGCCAGGCCCAGCCCTTGCAGCGCTGGGCCGACCATCAGGCTGACATCGCCGAGGGTCAGCGGGCCGTTGACTTCGATTTCCTGGGCAATGCCGCCGCGCTCGAACTCCCAGCGATACATCGAACCGCTGGGGTAGCGGTGGCGGATGCACGGCAGTCCGTGCAGGTCTTCGGGCTTTTGCGGTGCTGCGTGACGTTCAAAAAACGCCGGTGAACCAACGACCACTGAACGCATTGGCGGGCCAATCGGCAGCGACACCATGTCGGCCTCCAGGCGATCACCGAAGCGCACGCCGGCATCGAACCCATTGGCGACGATATCCAGCAGCGCATCGCTCTCGACCACTTCCAGACGAATGTCCGGATACACCTGCAAAAACTCACTGGCAATCGGCAGCAACACCAGTTCGCAGGCTTGCCGCCCCGAAGTGATGCGCAAGTTGCCCGAGGGTTTATCGCGAAAATGGTTGAGGTCTTCCAGCGCATCGTCGATATCACGAAAGGCCGGTTTCAATCGCGCGTACAGGCGCTCGCCAGCCTCGGTCAACGCCACGCTGCGGGTGGTGCGATTGAACAGGCGCACGCCTAGACGGTTTTCCAGCGCCTTCACCGAATGGCTCAGGGCGGAGGGCGTCAGACCGAGTTCGATGGCGGCTTTACTGAAGTTCAGGTACTGCGCGGTGCAGAGGAAAACGCTGAGATCTGCCGCCGAAGGTGATTTCATCTGTGAATGCCTTTCACAAAGTCATGCAAAATTGTTGGGATTATCGCATCAGTAGCACGGCTTTAAAGTCGCATCAACTTATCAAACAGGCCCGGCACCCATGTCAGGGTTTCTAACAGGAGAAGTTGTTATGCGCACCTGGTTCATTACTGGCGCTTCCCGTGGCTTTGGCATTCTCATCGCCGAGCAGGCCCTGCGTTCCGGTGACGCGGTCATCGCTACCGCGCGCAACCCGCAAGACATCACTGACCGCCTCGGCGAGCAACCGAACCTGCTGGCATTGCGTCTCGACGTCACCCGTGAAGACGAAGCGCATCAAGCGGTCGCTGAAGGGATCAAGCGTTTTGGCCGTATCGATGTGCTGATCAACAACGCCGGGTTTGGCGTACTGGGCGCGGTAGAAGAAACCAGCGCCAGCGAGACCGAGCGCTTGTTCGCGACCAATGTGTTCGGTTTGCTCAATGTCACCCGCGCCGTGTTGCCGCATATGCGGGCGCATCGCAGTGGTCGGGTGATCAACATCTCGTCGATTGGCGGCTATCAGGCGTACATGGGCTGGGGCGTTTACGGCTCGACCAAGTTCGCCGTCGAAGGCATCACCGAAGCATTGCATCAGGAACTGGCGCCACTGGGCATTCAAGCCACGGTGGTCGAGCCGGGTTTCTTTCGCACTGATTTCCTTGATGAACAGTCGTTGATCAAGACGCAACTTGAGCTGCCGGACTACGACGAAACCGTGGGCAAGATGCGAGTGTTTGCCGAAGCTGCGAATCATGCACAACCGGGTGATCCGCAGAAGTTTGCCGAGGCGATGCTGGCGCTGGTCAATGCACCGAACCCGCCGCTGCGCCTGGCGCTGGGCAGCGATACGGTGGCGCGGATCGAGGCGAAGAATCGCCTGGTGGCGCAGGAGTTGGCCGAGTGGAATGAGCTGGCGCTGTCCACCGACTTCGCCAACTGAACGCCAGAGCTGTGAGAGCGAGGCTGCTCGCTCTCATCTTTTTCGTGCGCAAACTTCGGTGGATTTTTCTGTGTGCTTTGCGCCTTATTCGCTGCGCGACGCAGCTTTGTGATAACTCAAAGGATGGAACGAATGATTTCTATGACTCAGCCGCACGGAGCGCGCGACAAGTTGCTCGTACTCGCGGCCGTGTGTCTCTCGGCACTGGTCCTGCCGTTGAGTTTTACCGGCGGCGCGGTGGCGACGCCGGCCATTGGTCGCGATCTGGGCGGCAGCCCGGTGGCGCTGACCTGGATCACCAATGCGTTCATGTTGTCGTTCGGCAGTTTGCTGATGGCCGCCGGCGCATTGGCTGATGTTTATGGGCGCAAACGCCTGTTCACCTTTGGCATGCTGCTGTTCACCGCCGCGTCGTTTGCGCAGAGTCTGGCGCCTTCGGTGTTCTGGCTGGACGTGTTGCGTGCCGTTCAAGGTGTGGCGGGGGCAGCGGCGCTGGCCAGCGGTTCGGCGGCGTTGGCGCAAGAGTTCGAAGG
The DNA here is from genome assembly GCF_054790575.1 of Pseudomonas sp. MC6. Taxonomy (NCBI): domain Bacteria; kingdom Pseudomonadati; phylum Pseudomonadota; class Gammaproteobacteria; order Pseudomonadales; family Pseudomonadaceae; genus Pseudomonas; species Pseudomonas sp. MC6. The sequence goes on along the minus strand of NZ_CP186504.1, from coordinate 2,444,230 downwards.
GCACGCCCGGACCCGCGCGTACAGCGTGCTTGGCACGACGTTCGGCATTGGTCTGGCGTTCGGACCCTTAGTGGCCGGGGCATTGATCGAGGTTTTCAACTGGCGAGCAATTTTTGTCTTTACGGCGTTGGTTGGAATGATCGCAATGGTCTTCGGTCTGCCACGCATGCGCGAAACCCGTGACCCCGATGCCAAAGGGCTGGACTGGCCGGGCACGTTGCTGTTCAGCACAATGCTGGCGCTGTTCACGTTTGGCCTGATTCAGGCGCCGGACAGTGGTTGGGGCAGTCCGCTGGTCATCGGTTTGTTGGGTGCTTCGGCAGTATTGCTGGCGGTGTTCGTGCGCGTCGAAATGCGTGTCGAGCGGCCGATGCTGGACTTGACCCTGTTTCGTTATCCGCGATTCATTGGCGTGCAGATGCTGCCGATCGGCACCTGTTTCTGCTACATCGTGCTGGTGGTGATGTTGCCGCTGCGCTTTATCGGCGTTGAGGGCTTGAGCGAGATCGATGCCGGTCTGCTGTTGCTGGCGTTGTCGGCGCCGATGCTGGTGGTACCGATGCTGGCCGCCGCGCTGGCGCGCTTTGTATCCGCTGGCATTTTGTCCGGCGCCGGGTTCCTGACTGCCGCCTCGGGTCTGCATTGGCTGAGTTTGTACAGCGTCGGTGAGGCGAAATTCGCGCTAGTGGTGCCGATGCTGCTGATCGGTGTAGGCGCCGGTTTGCCCTGGGGGCTGATGGATGGTTTGTCGGTCAGCGTCGTGCCGAAAGAGCGCGCCGGCATGGCGGCGGGCATCTTCAGCACTGTGCGCGTGGCGGGTGAGGGGATTGCCCTGGCGATTGTCGCGGCATTGCTGGCGTCATTGCTGCACGCTGATCTGTCGAGTGCCGTGCACGTGGTGACAGGCAGCGCCGAGGCATCGCTGATTGCCGAGACCGCGCACCGGGTGACGACGGGTGATATGGCGCATGCGATCAACACCGTACCAGGTCTGGCCAATGAACGCCTGGTGCAAGGTTATGCGTCAGCGTTTCAATATCTACTGCATATCCTGACGGTGATCACGCTGGTGTCGGCGGTGGTGGTGCTGGGCTTGTTGAGCAAGGATCGCAGCGTCGCCGAGCCACAACAGGCTGCTGCATAAACCCAATGTGGAAGCGAGCTTGCTCGCGAAAGCGGTGAGTCAGCAACGGATGGGTTGACTGACATTGCCTCTTCGCGAGCAGGCTCGCTCCCACAGGGTTTTCCGGTGTCTGGATTATTTGCGATCCAGCCACACAGTTTGCGCGTTGCAGAACTCGCGCACGCCGAAGTGCGACAGCTCGCGACCGAAACCACTCTTCTTCACGCCGCCAAAGGTCACACGCGGATCGCTGGCGGAGTAGCCGTTGATGAACACGCCGCCAGTGTCCAGTTCGCTGGTCAGTTGCTGGGCCAGTGCCACGTTGGCGGTGTAGATCGTAGCGGTCAGGCCGAACTCGCTGTCATTGGCCAAGGCCACGGCATGCGCGCAATCGCGGGCGGTGATGATCGACGCGACCGGGCCGAACAGTTCCTGTCTGAACGAGGTCATACGATCGGTGACATCGGCCAGCACGGTTGGCTCGTAGTAGTTGCCCGGGCCTGCGGACTTGCCGCCGCCGAGCAGCAGGGTGGCGCCTTCTTCCAGGGTGTCACGCACTTGCTGGTCGAGTTCATCGCGCAGGTCGAAACGCGCCATCGGGCCGATGTATGTGTCGGCGGACAGCGGATCCCCGACCTTCAACTTGCGCGTGGCTTCGACAAACTTGCGGGTGAATTCTTCAACCACGCCTTCTTCGATGATCAGGCGTTTGGCTGCCGCGCAGACCTGACCGGAGTTCTGGTAGCGACCAATGACCGCCGCTTGCACCGCTTCGTCCAGATCGGCGTCGTTGAGCACGATAAACGGATCGGAACCGCCCAGTTCCAGCACGCATTTCTTCAACGCAGCACCGGCCTGCGCGCCGATTGCCATGCCGGCACGGACGCTGCCGGTCAGGGTCACGGCGGCAATGCGGGGATCAGCGATGGCGGTGGAAACGCCTTCCGGAGTGACGTTGATCACCTCAAAAACACCCTCGGCGAAACCGGCGCGGGTGAAGGCATCGCGCAACAGATAGGCGCTGCCCATCACGTTCGGCGCATGTTTGAGCACGTAAGTGTTGCCGGCGATCAGCGCCGGCACGGCACCGCGCAGTACTTGCCAGATCGGGAAGTTCCACGGCATCACCGCGAGAATCGGGCCGAGCGGACGGTATTCGATGCGCGCCTTGCCACCTTCAACCTGCGTCGGCTCGGCGTCGAGCATGGCCGGGCCGTGTTCGGCGTACCACTCGCAGAGCTTGGCGCATTTTTCGATTTCGCCACGAGCCTGGGCGATTGGCTTGCCCATTTCCTGAGTGATCATGGTGGCCATGGCCTCGCTGGTTTCACGCAGCGCACCGGCGAGGGCGGTCAACAAGCGCGAGCGATCCTGCAACGGCTTGCGCTTCCATTTGCCGAAGCCGTAGGCGGCGCGGGTCAGCGCGGCGTCGAGGGCGGCAGCGGATTCAAATGCGTAATGACCGATCTGCTCGCCAGTGGCGGGGTTGATCGAGATGGCGTGGGTCTGGCTGGAAATCTGGCTCATGGCATCGTCCTGCGTGTTCGTCGGATGAGCCTAGAGTAGAGTGGTGTTTGTTTTCTGGAAACTGAATAATAAAGATCGTTTCTTTCACGATTGGAGAATGAATGTGGATCTGGTGCAGCTGGAAATCTTCAAAGCCGTTGCCGAACACGGCAGCATCAGCGCCGCCGCCGCGCAGATCCATCGCGTGCCGTCGAACCTGACCACGCGGATCAAGCAACTTGAGCAGGATTTGGGCGTTGATCTGTTTATTCGCGAGAAAAGCCGTCTGCGTTTGTCCCCGGCGGGGTGGAGTTTTCTTGAATACGCGCGGCGCATTCTCGACCTGGTGCAGGAGGCTCGGGCGACGGTGGCGGGCGAGGAACCGCAGGGCGCTTTTCCATTGGGCTCGCTGGAAAGTACGGCCGCCGTACGCATTCCCGAATTGCTGGCGGCGTACAACCAGTTGCACCCGAAAGTCGATCTCGATCTGTCCACCGGACCGTCCGGCACGATGATCGACGGCGTGCTGTCCGGGCGTCTGGCTGCAGCGTTTGTCGACGGCCCGGTGCTGCATCCAACACTGGAAGGCGTGCCGGCGTTCGAGGAAGAAATGGTCATCATCGCCCCGATCAACCACCCGCCCGTGAAGCGCGCAGCGGACGTAAACGGCGAGAATATTTATGCCTTCCGTTCCAACTGCTCCTACCGTCACCACTTTGAAAAATGGTTCAGCACCGACGCCGCTGTGCCGGGCAAGATTTTCGAAATGGAGTCCTACCACGGCATGCTCGCCTGTGTCAGCGCCGGCGCCGGTCTGGCGCTGATGCCGCGCAAAATGCTGCAGAGCATGCCCGGGAGTGCGACCGTCAGCGTCTGGCCATTGGCGGCGGATTTTCGCTATTTGACCACTTGGCTGGTGTGGCGACGGGGCACGGTGTCGCGCAGTTTGAGCATGTTTGTGCGCTTGCTGGAAGAGCGCGGGGTCGTGCGCGCAGATGCATGATCGCGTCTGCCGCGCACTGGCTCCTGTTATTGCCCGTCGACGCTGCGCGGCAGATTCAGCGGATTACCTTCGCGCAACACTTGCGGCAACAACTCATCCGGAAAACCCTGATAAGCCACGGGCCGCAAGAAGCGTTCGATCGAGGTCATGCCGACCGAAGTGAAGCGGCTGTCCGATGTGGCCGGAAAAGGGCCGCCGTGCACCGTAGCAAAGGTCACTTCCTGTGGGTGGGCGAAGGCGTTGACCACGATGCGTCCGGTGCGCCGTTCCAGAATCGGCAGCAGGCGCCGCGCCAATTCCAGATCGACACTTTCAAGGTGAATCGCCGCGCTGAGCTGACCCTTGAATGAGCGGGCGACCGCCAGCAGTTCGGCTTCATCGTTGACCGCCACCAGCAGCGCCGACGGGCCGAAAACTTCATGGGCCAACCCCGGCTCGCTGAGCAATTGGTGTCCCTCGACTTCCAGCAACGCAGCACGTCCGGCGAATGTGGCATCGGCCGGTGTGCCTGCCGCGATCACCTGCGCGCCGGCACTTTTCATCACCATCAAGCCCTCGACGTAGGCGCCATGAATGCCCGGCGTCAGCATCGTCCGTGCCGGTGCCTCGCTGACCCGTTTACGCATGGCGCTGCGCAGTTCATCAAACCCCGCACCGCGTACGGCGATCAGGATCGACGGACACAAGCAGGCCTGACCGACATTGACCAACATCCGTTCGATAAAGCCGTCACCGATTTCGGCGCCGCGAGCCGCCAGTGCTTTGGGCAGGATGAAGGTCGGGTTGACGCTGGTCATCTCGGTGAACACCGGGATTGGCTCGGGGCGCAATTGCGCGCGGCGATAGAGCGCCATGCCGCCCTGTTCGGAGCCGGTGAAGGTCACGGCTTTGATCAACGGATGATCGACCAGCGCTTCGCCAATGGCATTGCCGCCACCACGCACCATCGAGAAAACACCTTCGGGCAAGCCATGTGCCTGCACGGCTTTACGAATGGCTTGCGCCTGGATTTCCGAAGCGCCGGGATGCGCGTTGTGTGCTTTGAGAATCACCGGCGCCCCGGCCGCCAGTGCCGACGCGGTATCGCCACCCGCCACCGAGTAGGAGATCGGGAAGTTGCTCGCGCCGAAAATCGCCACCGGGCCAATGGCGATTTTTTGCAGGCGATGATCCATCCGTGGGCGCGGCTGACGCTCGGGTTGCGCCGGGTCGATGGCCAATTGCAGAAAGCGGCCTCGGCGCACCACATCGGCGAACTGGCGGAACTGGGTTGCCGCTTTCGCGGCTTCGCCTTCGAGCTGGGCTTGCGGCAGTCCGGTTTCCAGTGCGGCGCGTGCAGATAGTTCGCGGCGTACTTCATCGAGATTGTCAGCGATGCTTTCGAGGAACGCCGCGCGTTCGGCCAGCGAGGTGTGGCTGTAGCGGTCGAACGCTGCATCGGCGAGTGTTGCAGCCTGATCAACTTGTGCGGCACCGCCGAAGGCGAAGTCGGGTTCGATCAACTGATCAGTGGCCGGATTCAGCGCTTTCATCGTGCCTGCGGTGGCGGCGACATCCGCCGCGCCGATCAGCAAATGGCCGGACAGATTCATTGCGCTTCACCTTGGGATTGGAGGTTGGCAATCAGTTCGTCAGTGTTGGCAATCACGTGAGCGAATGTCGGGCCGTTGAGCTCGTGGGCGGCGTGCATCATTTCTGCTTTGAAGGCCGCTGTTGCATCGCGTACGAGGGTGACGTGGTAGCCCAGTTCCGCGGCATAGCGCGCGGTGGCTTCGATGCAGGTGTTGGCCAGCAGGCCGACGATGATCACGTGGGTGACGCCTTGCTGCTTCAGGCGAAAATCCAGGTCAGTGTTGGCGAAACCACTCGAACCCCAGTGTTCCTGAACCACGATATCGCCGTCCTTCGGGGCGAAATCAGGGTGCCATTCACCGCCCCATTCTCCGCGGGCAAAGTGGTGCATGTGCATGATCTTGCATTGGGTCGGGGTAGGGTGGTCCCAGCTTTCGTAGTCGCCTTTTTCCCAGCGATGATGGGGTACGATGACCACCGGCATTTTCAGCTCGCGCACGGTGCGGTCGAGTTTGCGCAGGTTATCGAGCAGGCCATTCTGTTCGGCCATGGGTTTGATCAAAGGGAAAATCTTACCGCCGTCCGAAAGAAAATCGTTGTACGGATCGACCAACAGGTAGGCGGTTCTGTCCAGCGGATAGGGGGTATTCGACATGGCGGCTTGCTCCGGCATTGGGATTATCGGTGCGCAGGGCTTGTCCCGGCATTTTGTAGATATGATAATCATAGTAACAATAAAAGAGGCAAGCCCTGATGGCAGTAAACAATAGTCTTCCTGACACGCTGTGCCCGATCTCCCGGGCCGAGACGATCGTCGGAGACCGCTGGACGGTGCTGGTTTTGCGCGAGTTGTTCATGGCCAATCATCGCTATGACGAAATCCAGGCGCAGACCGGCGGTACGCCGCAAATGGTTGCCGCGCGTCTGAAATGTCTGGAAGCGGATGGGTTGGTCGAACGACGCTTGTACAACGAGCGGCCGAAACGCTACGAGTATCACCTCACCGCGAAAGGCGAGGCGTTCTATCCCGTGATCATCGCGTTGCGGGCTTGGGGTGAGACCTGGTGCAAAGCACCGGAGGAAGGGCTGGCAGTGATCATGACCCACAAAAACTGCAACCACAGCGCCGGCCTCGGGCCACTGTGCGATCACTGCGGCGAACCGTTGCGACGGCAAGATCTGATCAGCCAGCCACAAGCAGCCTACGCCGCCGAACGACAGGCGCGGCGTGAGGCATTCAAAGGCAAATGATCTCTATCACGGCGTGCCGTTGCGACCGTGCAGCACGTAGCCGGGACGCAGGCTCAAGCGTTCGTAATAGGCTTTCACTGCGGCAAAATCCGGGTGAGCCAGTGGCGTTTCGAACCAGCGGTTCACCGACAGCCCGATGGGAATGTCCGCCAGGGAAAACTGCTCGCCGCTGACGTAAGCGCCGGTCTTTTCCAGTTGCCGGTCGAGGATGGCCATGTTTTTCGACCATTGCTCAATCCCGACCGCCAGCGTGGCATTGTCCTGATAGTCGGGCGACTGACGCACCAGTGACATGAAGGCGTACGACCACGAACGATTCAGCTCCGACGCTTGCCAGTCGATCCACTGATCAATCCGCGCTCGAGCCATCGGCTCCGTCGGATAAAACTGCGCGCCGTCATAGCGCGACACCAGATAACGAATGATCGTGTTCGATTCCCATAGCGTGAAATCCCCGTCCTGAATTACCGGCACCATGGCACAGGGATTGAGCACTAGAAACTCCGCATCGTTGGTCGATTTGAAGCCCGACCCCCAGTCTTCGCGCTCGAAAGGAATGTGCAATTCAGCGCAAGTCCACAGCACTTTGCGCACGTTGATCGATGAGGCTTTACCGAGTATTCGCAGCATTGGATTTCCCTTTCCCCAAAGTCGTCAGGCTTGAAGAAGTACCATACCGAAATAAAGAAGGCCCGCACTAGGCGGGCCTTGGTTTTTCATCGGGACAATCTCACAGACTGCTCGCCAGTTTCCCGCCCATCATCCGCCGACGATAGGAGGTGTCCCGATTGGCCAGCCAGAAATACAACGGCGAGGTCACCAGCAGTCCCACCAGCCACGACAGATCCGCGCCGTTGATGTGCGCCGACACCGGGCCGACGTACAGCGGCGTGTTCATGAACGGGATCTGCACGGCGATACCGATCGCGTAGGCCAGCAGGGCTTGCGGGTTGTACCGGCCGTAAATACCGCCATCGACCTGGAAGATCGACTGGATGTCGTACTGGCCTTTGTGGATCGCGTAGAAGTCGATCAGGTTGATCGCCGTCCACGGCACCAGCACCACCAACAACACCAGCACCATGTCGACGAAGTGGCCGATGAAGTCTTTCGAGGCGCCAACGGCGGCAAAGCAGCAGGCCAGCAAGACGATGATCGAGATCACCGCGCGGCTCTTGGCGGTGGGGATCCAGCGATAGGCGAAGGTCTGCACCAGGGTGATCAGCGACAGCACCGCGCCGTACAGGTTGAGAGCGTTGTGACTGATCACGCTGAGCAGGAACAGCACCAGCATCAGCGGGCCGATGGAGCCAGTGGCGAGTTTGACCGCGTCCATGGTGTCCATGCCCACCGGCGTCGCCAGCACTGCGACGGCACCGAAGATGAACGCCAGACTCGACCCCAGCGCCGACCCGAGGTACGTGGTCCAGAACGTCGACGAGACTTTCACGTCCGCCGGCAGGTAACGCGAATAATCAGACACGTAAGGCGCAAACGCGATCTGCCACAAAGCCGCCAGCGACACCGTGGCGAGCCAACCGGAGAGGTTGAAGCTGCCACGAGTGAGGAAATCATCGGTCTGAATATGCGTGAAGATATAGCCGAAACCGACGACGATGCCGATCCCCAACACCCACGTGCCGATGCGGTTGAGCACGTGGATAAAGCGGTAGCCGATGATCCCGATGACTCCCGAACCGACTGCGCCAATGACGATGCCGACCGGCACAGGAACGCTGTCGACCACGCCATGCAGCGACTTGCCGGCCAGCACGATGTTGGAGGCGAAAAAGCCGATGTACATGACGCCGGCAATCAACACCACCAGCAACGCACCGAGGGAGCCGAACTGCGCGCGGCTCTGGATCATTTGCGGGATGCCCATTTGCGGGCCTTGCGCCGAGTGCAGCGCCATCAGTACGCCGCCGACCAGATGGCCGACCAGAATCGCGACGATGCCCCAGAGCAGATTCAAGTGAAACAACTGCACGCCCAGCGCACCGGTGACGATGGGCAACGGCGCGATATTGCCGCCGAACCAGAGCGTGAACAGATCCCTGACCTTTCCGTGGCGATCTTCGTGGGGCACGTATCCTATCGTGTGTTTTTCAATCAGCGGAGCGGAGGATGCTGCAGGGGTAGCCATGACGAACTCCAAGGCAAGGATGAGTACGTGGACGTACTTCGGCAAGCGCCGGCACGGGCGGCGCATTTCTTGTTGAAGTGATCATGTGCAAAGCGTCGGGATAGATAAATTAGTAAGTTTGTTGCTTCAGACCTTAAAAAAAATATGCTTCGACGGATGCGCGCGTCCGGTATGTTCAAACCTGATCGTGCGCCAGGGAACAGGGCGAACACTCGCGCTCTTCGGGAGACTCACATGGCTGCCTACAACCTGCGTCAGCTCAAATACTTCGTCACCACGGCCGACTGCGGCAGCGTCGCCGAAGCCTCGCGCAAGCTGTACATCGCGCAGCCGTCGGTCTCCACGGCCATCAAGCACCTGGAGGAAAGCTTCGGCGTGCAGTTGTTCATCCGCCATCACGCTCAAGGCGTCTCTCTGACGCCCAGCGGTTCGCGGTTCTATCGCAAGGCGCTGGAGCTGCTGCGCGTGGCTCACGAATTCGAGCAGAACGCGCTGGCCGACAATGATGTGGTCGCGGGGCAGATCGATATCGGCTGTTTCGAAACCGTTGCTCCGCTGTACCTGCCGCGTCTGATCGCCGGGTTCAAGGCGCGTTGGCCGGGGGTGGAAATCCGCATTCGTGATGGCGAGCAACAAGAACTGGTGCAGGCCCTGACCGCTGGCAGCATCGACGTGGCGATGCTGTTCGAACACGATCTGGACAGCACTATCGAAACTGCGCCGCTGATGCCGCCGCAACAGCCTTACGCGTTGCTGCCGGCCAGCCACCGCTTCGCGCAACAGGCGAAAGTCTCGCTGGATGATCTGGTGCTGGAACCGATGATCCTGCTCGACGTGGTGCCGAGCCGCACCTATTTCGTGAGTATCTTCGAAGAGCGCGGGCTGACGCCGAACATCGTCTTCAGCTCACCGTCGATCGAGATGGTGCGCGGCATGGTCGGCAATGGTTTCGGCTTTTCGATTCTGGTGACCAAACCGTTCAGCGACTACACCTACGACGGTCAGCAAGTCGTCTGTGTGCCGCTGGCGGAAAACGTCACCGGTTCGGGCTTGTCGGCGGCCTGGTTGCGTCGTGTGCAATTGACCAAACCGGCGCAGTTGTTTGTCAATCATTGCCGCGAAGAACTGGCCCGAGAGCACCCGTGAGGGCGGTCGGGCCAGGGTTCAAGCTCTGATAAACGCAAGCATGCGCTGGAGCATCTGATCGCAAGCCTGCAACTGATCGAGGCTGACAAACTCATCGGGTTTGTGGCCCTGATCCATGCTACCGGGCCCGCAGACCACGGTCGGAATGCCGACAGCATCAAACAGACCGCCTTCAGTTCCGAACGCCACAGTGCCGAAATCCTTCGAACCGCAAAAAGCCGAAATCAACTCGGCGGCCTGACTTTGCGCATCAGTGGCCAACCCCGGATACGCCGACAAGGCGCTGAAGCGAATATCACTCTGCGCACTGACCGCTCGCATACGCGGTAGCACTTCGCGTTCGGCATAGGCTTGCAGCGCTTCGGCAACGAGGATCGGGTCCTGCGAGGGCAGGGCACGGATTTCGAAATCGAAACGGCAATCGGCCGGGACGATATTCAAGGCCTTGCCGCCGCTGATCACGCCGGTCTGCACCGTGCTGTAGGGCGGATCGAAGCGCGCATCGTGATGCTCCGGCGCTTTCAACTGCTGGCCGAGACGACCCAGTTCGCCGATCAGTTCGGCGGCGTATTCAATCGCGTTGACCCCGAGCGGGGCATAGGCCGAATGGCACGGATGGCCGTGCACATCGCAGCGCATTGCCAGTTTGCCCTTGTGGCCGAGCACCGGTCTCAGTTCGGTCGGCTCGCCGATGATGCACAGCAGCGGTTTGATCGGACGTTGCTGCAAGACCTTGAGCAGCGAACGTACTCCGAGGCAGCCGACTTCTTCGTCATAGGACAAGGCAATGTGCACCGGCATGCGCAGCGGCGTTTTAACCAGTGACGGCACCAGGGCGAGCACGCAGGCGATATAACCCTTCATGTCTGCGGTACCGCGCCCGAATACTTTGCCGTCGCGTTCCGTCAGTTCGAACGGCGGCAGCGTCCACGGCTGGCCATCGACCGGCACCACATCGGTATGCCCGGACAGCACAATGCCCGGTTGATCCACCGGGCCGATCGTGGCGAACAGGTTGGCTTTGCTGCGCTCATCGTTATAGATCAGCGCGCACGGCACGTCGAAACCCGCGAGGTAATTGCGAACGAATTCGATCAACTGCAAGTTGGATTCACGGCTGGTGGTGTCGAACGCCACCAACGCTTTGAGCAACTCGACGCTGTTCATCGGTTATCACCGGCCACGCCATAACCCGGCGCTTTGGCCGGATCGAGGGCGCGGTCGATGTAGTCCTGAAGCTGCGGCTCGTAGGCATCCCAGAGCTTTTGCAACTGACCGATCGGGTCTTCATCAGCCCAGTCGACGCGCAGGTTGACGATCGGCCAGGTCTGTTCGCCGACTACCACGACAGCGGCCGAATGCACCGGGCCGGCTTCGCCACCGAGTGCTTGCGCGGCGTGCAGGGCTTGGAGCAGGCGATCAGCGAGTTGACCTTCGCCGCCCTCAAAGGCACTGACCATCGCTTCGATGACCGAACGCCCGGCGAGCATGTTGCCAGCGGCGACGCACTGTTCGCCGCTGACGGCGTTGTGTATGCCGAGGGTTTGCGCACCGCTGAAATGTGCGGTCTGGCCGAGGTGGTTGATCGCGGTGATCTGACGGTACTGGCTGTAGCCGTTGCGCGTGAGGACTTTGTCCAGCGCATCGTCGGGTGCCAGGCCTTGTTCCATCAAAGCGAGGACTTCCGGGCCGAGGGACGGCAGAGTGATGTTCTGGCTCGACACCGCGCCAACACCCGGCAGCAGCCACGGGCAGCGCGCGCCGACGGCGATGCTGGAGGAACTGATGGCGACACCGAACTGGCCGGTTTCCGCGCAGCGGGCTGCGATTGAAAAGGTCATCTAATGAACTCCTTGTGTGTCTGGGCTGGCCTGCTCGCGAAGGCCGCGACTCGGTGTGATGCCTTACTCAGGAATCACCGCAATCACATCAATCTCCATCAACCACTGCGGCTGCCCCAGCGCCGACACCACCAGTCCGGTTGAAATCGGGAACACACCCTTGAGCCATTTGCCGACTTCGCCATACACCGCTTCGCGATAACGCGGGTCGATCAGGTACGTCGTGGTCTTGACGATATGACTCATGTCGCTGCCGGCTTCTTCGAGCAGTTGCTTGACGTTGCGCATTGCTTGTTCAGCCTGCGCGCGCGGATCGCCAAGACCGATCAGATTGCCGTCGAAATCAGTGCCGACCTGACCGCGCACATACACCGTGTTGCCGGCGCGCACGGCCTGGCACAAATCGTTGTCCAGCGTCTGGTTGGGGTAGGTGTCTTTGGTGTTGAACATGCGGATGCGAGTGTGGGTTGGCTGGCTCATTGAGCGCTCCTGAAGAAGGTTTGCCCCGGCGCCATCGGCGCCGGTACGAAAAGGGACATCAAGCGTCGACGGTGTCGGTAGCTTTGCTGTGGGTGTTCTGGTGCAACTCCGCTTCACGCTGCTCGGCATCGCGGTAGTCCAGATACTTGCGCTGGGTGGCGATGTGATCGGCGACGTGTTTGGCGTCGTGCCAAACACCCCAGATAAACGACGAGCCACGACGCGACTGCCACGGCAGACCAAGGAAATACACCCCCGGCTCACTCGACACGCCACGCTGATGCACAGGCTTGCCCTTGTCGTCGAACGCGGCGACTTGCAGCCAGGAGTAATCCACGGCGAACCCGGTGGCCCAGATGATTGAGGTCACGCCAGCCTTGGCCAGATCGAGATCGGCCAATGGGTTTTTCACGCACTCGGGATCCGGATAGGTTTCGCGCGCTTCCGGTTCTTCCGGCAGATCGAGGCCGTTACGCTCGATGTAGGCATCGGCAGCATCCAGCAGAGCCAGGTAGTTTTCGTCGCCGCGAGTAAGGTTGCCGACGAGGTCCTGCTTGAAACTCACCACGCCTTTATTGAACGACTCGGTAACGCCAACCAGGGTCATGCCGCGATGGGCCAGACCACGGAAATCGATGGTGCGACCGCCATGGGCACCACTGACTGCGATGGTCACGTGCTCGCGACCGGGTTTCATCGCCGCTTGATCCCACTCGCCGAGCACACCCAGCCACCAGCAGAAATCCCGGTTGCGATAAGCGCGAGGCGGGCGGTCGTGAGCGCCGACCGACAGGTAAACCTGCTTGCCGCTACGTTGTAGCTCATCGGCGATCTGCACACCGGAAGAACCGGCACCGACCACCAGCACCGCGCCTGCCGGCAATTGCTGCGGGTTGCGGTAGTCGGCGGAGTGGATTTGCAGCAGACGTTCGTCTTGCGGGGCAATCGCCGGGATCACCGGTTTCTGGAACGGCCCGGTCGCGGCGACTACGCGGTTGGCTTCGATCACACCTTCGGAGGTCTCGACGGTGAAACCCGGGCGACCGACATTGCGCACCACGCTTTTCACCTCAACACCGGTGCGGATCGGTGCATTGAATTTCTTCGCATAGGCTTCGAAGTAGTCGGCTACACGTTCTTTCGGGGCGAAACCGTCGGGATCGACGTCATCGAATTCCAGGCCCGGGAAGCGGTCGTGCCACGCCGGGCCGTTGGCGACCAGCGAGTCCCAGCGCCCGGTGCGCCAGCGTTCGGCGATGCGATTGCGCTCCAGCACAAGGTGCGGCACGCCGAGTTTGCTCAGGTGCTCGCTCATGGCGACGCCTGCCTGGCCGGCACCCACGATCAACGTGTCTGTTTTTATTATTTCAGGGGTCATCTCTACATCCTTCCTAGCAAGGCAGTGGGATTCGGGCCGCTGTTGGCTTGTCCGTTTGGCTTGAGGTCAGACTAGGGAGAGGGGGGATATCGGTAAAATATTATTAAGCTGGGATGTGAAGATAAAATTCTGATGCAGAGGGGCGAAAGCCTTGAACCATGCGGGCTACAGCTTTGCAGGCGGGAAGGTCGGGGTGAACCTGACTCTTAAATTTCACGCTTGCGCTCAAGCGCCAGACCATGACCGGTGAGGAGTTTTTTCGCCGTCTCGGGTTCATCCGGCAATTGGCCGCTGAGATCCCAGATCTCGAGCATTTTGGCGTATTCGAAAGCGTGGCGCGGGTCGAGTTGTACCCAGCGCTGGAAATCCTGGCGTACAGCCGGCGAACACTCATCATCGTGCAGACGCATGCACCAATCGGCGGCTTGCAGAGAGATGTCTTCGTCCATTTCGTTGCGGTCGGAAGGGGTCATTGAACGAGGGTAACAAAAAAGTCCGTCAAGCCGATGCCGACGGACTTTTTTAATGCCGAATTTTCAGCGTTTGAGAAACGCTAGCAAATCCTCATTCAAGGCCTGCGCATGTGTCACCGCAAAGCCGTGTGGCGCTCCTGCGTAGACCTTCAACTCGGCGCCTTTGATTTGTGCAGCAGCCTGTTTGCCGGTGGTTTCGAGCGGCACGATCTGATCGCCGTCGCCATGGATCACCAGCGTCGGTACATCGATTTTCGCCATGTCCGGACGGAAGTCGGTTTCCGAGAACGCGGTTACGCAATCCACCGTGCCTTTGAGCGACGCTAGCAGGGCGACATTCAGGGTTTGTGTGAGCACGCCGTCAGATACTTTCTGGCCCTGATTGGTGCCATAGAACGGCGCAGCGAAATCCGCAATGAACTGCGCGCGATCCTGCAGCAGGCCGGCCTTGATGCCGTCGAACACCGAGGTGTCGACGCCCTGCGGGAAATCGGCTTTCTTGCCGAACAACGGCGTCACCGCGCCCAGCAACACCAGCCCGGCGACCCGCTCGCTGCCATGTCGGGCGATGTAGCGGCTGACGTCGCCGCCGCCCATCGAGAAGCCCACCAACGTCACGTCGCGCAGGTCCAGATGATTGATCAGTTGCGCGATGTCATCGGCGAAAGTGTCGTAGTCATAACCGGTCCACGGCTGGTCGGAACGACCGAAACCGCGGCGATCGAAGGCAATGGTGCGATAGCCACGGCTGCTCAGGTATTCCATCTGGTATTCCCACATGTCGGCATCCAGCGGCCAGCCGTGGCTGAACAGCACGGGTTTACCGCTGCCCCAATCCTTGTAGTAGATATCGGTGCCGTCTTGCGTGGTGAAGGTGCTCATGGAAACTCCTGCTTCGGGGTTCATTGCCGAAATGGCGGCATTCACTATCAGCGCAAAGCGCTCCGGCTACTTGTATGCAGGTGCTGGTTTTGCGTCGGTCCAGTCGTGAACGTGTCCTGGAGTTGTATGATGCAACTGAGAGCCGCGAGGCCAATCGACGAATGCATGGAGTACTCCTACGTGAAACGCAAAAGTTTGCAGGGCAATGCCTGCCCGGTGGCCCGGACGCTGGACCTGATCGGCGACTGGTGGTCACTGCTGATCATTCGTGACGCGCTGGACGGGATTCGCCGTTTCAATGATTTTCAGAAGAGTCTGGATATCGCCAAGAACATGCTCAGCGCGCGCCTCAAAGGCCTGGTGGAGCAGGGGATCCTGCAAGCGCTGCCAGCGGCCGATGGCGGCGCGTATAAGGAATACGTGCTGACTGAGCGCGGCAAAGCCTTGCAGACGGTGATCGTCGCGCTGTCGCAGTGGGGTGGTGAATTCATGTATGCGCCGGGTGAGCCGGGTTCGGTGATGGTCGATGCGAAGAATCGTCAGCCGATTCGCAAGCTGACCTTAACGGCGGCCGATGGCCGCGTGCTGGCCCCCGAGGACGTCGCCACACGACTGGGTGTTGAACACTGAAAGGCGGGGCTGCTTGACTGAGTCACCCGCTGCCGCCAGATCAATGAAAACGGGCCCTCGCTACACCGAAACCGGTCGTACATTCCTCGATACAAACCCGACAAGCGGTCGACACGATTGTTTGACGTCAAAATGATGGCCATCTAATATCGCGCCACTATTTTGATGTCACTTTTCGTCTCGAGGGATCGAACATGTCCTCACCCGCCCTCGTGGCGAGGTTGTGCGTAGCGTTGCTGTGCCTGTCTCCACTTCAGATTGCCGTCGCCGCTCCGACTCCCGGTGACACCGACCTTATCCGTGACCGGCAGAACCGCTTGCTCGAAGAGCAGCAGCGGCGCCTCGAAGAACTCAAGGATCTGCCCGGCAAGGACGCCAGGCCTGCGCAACCGGCAGCCCCCAACGATACCCGCTGTTTCCCGATCAAAGATATCGAACTCAAAGGCGCCGACAGCCTTTCCGAGCGCGACAAGACTCGCCTGCTCAAACCCTATATCGGTGAATGCCTCGGTGTGCCGCAGCTCAACGAACTGCTCAAAGTCATCACCGATCACTACATCGAGAAAGGTCTGGTCACCAGCCGCGCCTACTTGCCACAGCAGGATCTGTCCAGCGGGCACCTGCAAGTGCTGGTGGTCGAAGGCAAGCTCGAAGGCATGAAAGGCGCGGAAAACAGCCAGCTCTCGGAGCGGGAACTGGCCATGGCCTTTCCCGGCAAAACCGGTGAACTGGTCAACCTGCGCGAGATCGAGCAAATGGTCGATCAGCTCAACCGTCTGCCATCGAATCAGGCAAAAATGGAGCTGGCGCCCGGCCAGAACGTCGGTGGCAGCAAAGTGTTGGTCACCAACACCCCGCAGAAGCCATGGCGAGTCGGGCTGTCGCGCAACAACGACGGTCAGCGCAGCACCGGTGAGCAGCAATGGGGCACGACTTTTGATTGGGATAGCCCGCTTGGCCTGGCGGATCAGTTGAGCCTGCGCGGCGATCACGATGCGATGACTGACCATCAACACACCTCCAATAACGCCATGCTCAATTACAGCTTGCCATGGGGTTGGTGGACATTTGGCTACACGTACAGCCAGAGCGAGTACCGCTCGCAAATCGCCGCCAATGGCTACAACTTCAAACAGACCGGCGACAGCGAAAACCATCAGTTGCGCGCCGAGCGGGTGATCCATCGCGACGCCGTCAGCAAAACCTCGCTCAGCGCTGGCCTGTCGTACCTGCGCACCAACAACTTCATCGAAGACAGCAAACTCAAACTGAGCAGCAACCGCATCAGCGAAGCACAATTTGGCTTCAACCACGGTCGCCGTGTCGGCAGTGCCTTCGTCAACTTTGACGCGGGCATGCAGGAAGGCATCGGCGCCTTCGACGCACAGGGTAGCCATGACCCCGGCCCCGGCGAGCCGAATGCGCGCTACCGCAAATACACCGCGACCCTGAGCTATCTGCAGCCCTTCAAAGTGTGGGGCGAGTCGTTCAGTTTCAGCAGTTTGATGACCGGTCAACGCAGTGAAGACGTGTTGTTCAGCTCACAGCGCACCAGTCTCGGCGGATCGTCGTCGATCCGTGGCTACAAGGATCAATCGCTGTCCGGCGACAGCGGCGGCTACTGGCGCAACGACCTGCGCTGGAGCCGTCCGGTGACTGCCGAGTGGCTGCAACCGGTGTTCGCCGAGTACGGCACCAGCCTCGGTTACGACCAAGGCGTGATCCAGAACAATCAGTACAACGGCAATCAGCATGGGCGCATGTCGAGCAACTCGCTGGAACTGTTCACCCGTGGCCAGCACGTCGCCGCCAGCGTGACATTTGCCCATTCCCTGGAACGACCGGACGCGCTGACCGAGCGTGAAGCACCGATCTATTTCCGCCTCGACTTTTTTATCTAAAACAACTTTTCGAGATCATCGACATGGATGTTCGTCAGTTCGCCTTCCTTGCAGACCAACCTTCTGCGGCCGTGAAAACACGTGAGTCTTTTTTGGGCATGCCCAAACGCGGGTTGGCGTTCCTGTTGGCGAACGTGATGTTCTGGCAACCGATGTGGGCGCAGGCTGACGGCATTGTCGTAGCCAACCCCAACACCTCGCTGGATCGCGCCGGCAATGGCGTGCCGATCATCAACATCGCAACGCCCAACGCCAGCGGCCTGTCGCATAACCAGTTCCACGACTATAACGTCGGTGCGCAGGGGCTGATCCTCAACAACGGCTCCACGCAGAATAACGTCACCCAATTGGGCGGGCACATCGTCGACAACCCAAACCTGAAGAACAGCGGTTCGGCGCAAGCAATTCTCAATGAAGTCATCAGCGGAAACCCGAGCCAGTTGCGCGGGTACACGGAAGTGGCGGGGCAGTCGGCGCGTGTGATTGTCGCCAACCCGTATGGCATCACCTGCAACGGTTGTGGCTTCATCAATTCGCCTCGAGTGACGCTGACCACTGGCAAACCGGTGCTCGACAACGGCCGGCTGGATCGCTTTCAGGTTGATCAGAGTTCGGTGGCCATCGAGGGCGCCGGGCTTAACGCCAGCAACGTCGACCGTTTCGAAATCATCACCCGCAGCGCGAAAATCAACGCACAGATTCAGGCACAGAACCTGGCCATCGTCGCAGGTCGCAACGACGTCAATGCGCAAACCCTCAACGCCACCGCACGCGTTGAGGACGGCAGCAGCAAACCGCAGCTGGCCATCGACTCCTCGGCACTCGGCGGCATGTACGCCGGGGCGATCAAACTGGTCGGCACCGAAGCCGGGGTCGGGGTGAAACTCGACGGCAAACTGATCGCCAGCGGTGGCGACATCCAGCTTGATGCCAATGGGCAACTGAGTCTGGTCGATACCTCGGCCACCGGCGCGGTCAACGTCAAAGCCGCCAGCCTAGATGCGCGCGGTCCGGTCTATGCGGGGACCGCACTGAACGTGCAAACCCAAGGTGATCTGAATAACCGGCAAAGCCTTGCGGCCCGCGACAACATCACACTCAGTGCTGGCGGCCGCTTGACCAACAACGGTGTGATTGAAGCCGGCATCAATGCTGATGGCAGTCGCAATGCTACGGGGGATTTGAGCCTGACCGCGCAGAACCTCGATAACACCGGCAAGAGCCTGGTGGCGAGCCGCTATTTGGCGGTCAACGCTGCGACTCTGAACAACCGCAGCGGTTCGCTCAGTGCACAAGCCATCGCCATGGGCGGCGGGACTGTAGACAATCGCAGCGGCCAGATTCTTGGCGATCTGGGCCTCAACATTGATCTGAGCGGGGCGCTGGACAACCGTGACGGCATGCTCGGGTCCGGACGGTCAGTGAGCTTCAAAGCGGCCGGTCTGGATAACCGCGATGGCGGCGTGGTGGTCAGCGATGGCGGCCTTACGGTGCGTGTCAGCGGATTGCTCGACAACCGCAACAAAGGCGAGATCTCGGCCAAGGGCGCAACGTCTGTGAGCGGGCGCACACTGAACAACAGCGGCGGCATCCTCAGTAGCCTCAACGGTCTGGTGATTACTCTTGATGATGCACTGACCAACGCCACGGGTGTCATCAGCAGTGAAGGCACGCTGACCCTCAATGCCGGGCGTATCGATAACAGCACCGGCAATCTGAGCAGTGCCGGCATGCTCACGATCACCAGCGCGGGAGCGTTGCTCAACCGGGCCGGTTCGATCAGCACCGACAGCGCATTGGCCATCAACAGCGCAAGTCTGGACAACAGTCAAAAAGGCCTGATCATCGCTAAACAGAACAGCCGGATTGATACCGGCCTGTTCGACAACAGCAACGGTCAACTGCTCGGGCAACAAGGCTTGACGCTACGCATGGCGCAAGCATTGAACAACGTCAAAGGGGTAATTTCCGCCGCCGCCGTGGACAGCCACAGCGCCAGCCTCGATAACCATGAAGGTCTGATCAGCAGTCGCGGTGTGTTGCTGTTGGCTACCGACAAAACGCTGGATAACCAGCTGGGCACAGTGATTGCCGACGGTCAGCTCACGCTCACGGTCGGTGTTCTCGACAACCGGGTCGGCAACATCGCCGGCAAATCGGACGTCAGCGTGCAGGCACCGAACGTCTATAACCAGAAAGGCAAGTTGATCGCCACCGGCGTGCTCAAACTGAACGCCGCTCAACTGGATAACCGCCAGAGCGGTCTGTTGGGTTCGACCAAAGCCATGACCCTGACTGTGGGTGAACTGGATAACCGCGGCGGTGAAATCAGCACCAACAGCGATCTGCTGCTCACCGGTAAAAAACTCGACAGCAGTGACGGCGGCAAGGTCTTCACCGGCAAAGCCTTGACGCTGACTGTCGATGACGTGCTCAACCGCAATAAAGGCCTGATCGATGCGGGCACGTTGTTGACGCTGAGATCGCGCACCCTGGCCAACAACGGCGGTGAATTGCGCAGTCAGCAAACCATGCTCCTGACCGCCACCGAAGCCCTTGATAACACCCAGGGCAAGGTCAGCAGTGAAGCGACATTGACGGTCGACACCGCGCAGATGACCAACGCTCAGGGCAGTCTTTCCAGTGCCGCCGATTTGAAGCTGGTCAGCCGTGACGGCGTTGATAACCAGGGCGGCAAGGTTGTTACCGACGGTGCACTGGTCATTGAAAGTGGCAGCCTCGACAATCGCCAGCACGGCACGCTCAGCGGTAAAGGTGCAGTCACGGTTACTACCGGCGCCTTCGATAACAGCAACGGTCTGCTCAGCAGTGCCGACACCCTGAACCTCGTCGCCGCTCAGGTCACCAATGCCGGTGACGGCAGTATCGGCAGTCAAGGTGCTTTGACGGCTTCGGTTACAGGACTCGATCAACAGGGCGGCAAGCTGTTCAGCAACACGCGCCTGAGTCTGGATTTGAATCACGGTCAGCTGAACAATGGTGGTTTGATCAGCGCCCCTGGCACTCTGCTGCTCAAACAACTCAACGGCATCAACAACCAGGGCGGTACGATTTCCAGCGCTGAAGCCTTCACGCTGACCGCGCAAAGTCTGGATAACGGCAACGGCAATCTTTTGAGCAATCAGGGGCTGATCCTGCGCATTGCCGCAGCGCTGGATAACGTCAAAGGCATGATCGGCGCCGCATCGATCGATGCCCGCGCCGCCAGCCTGAACAACAGCGGCGGTAACCTGATCAGCCGTGGCGGCCTGGAACTCACGGTCGATGGCCTGCTGCGTAACGATGCCAAAGGCTTGATTAGCGCCGCGCAGGCGCTGCACATCGACAGTGCCGAACTGAACAACCGCGACAGTGGCTTGATCAACAGCAAAGGCAACCTGACGCTGAGGGCGACCGGTCTCGATTCCAGCAATGATGGCGAAGTCTCCAGCAATGGCGACATAGACCTGACGCTGACCTCGCTGACGCAGAACGGCGGGCGACTGCTGGGTGACAGATCGATCACACTGGATCTGGCCAACGGCGACCTCGACAACCAGAACGGTCAGCTCACCGCCAAAGGTCCGCTGACCCTCCAGCGTCTGCGCGACCTGCGCAACCAGAATGGCGAACTATCGAGCAATCTCGGTTTCGATGTGATCGCCAGAGCGGTGAACAACAGCGCCGGCAAAATCATCAGCGGTGAAAAACTGCTCGTGCGCGGCACGAACCTGATCAACCAGAAAGGCCTGATGTCCGGCTGGCAAGGGCTCATCGTCAACGGTAACAGCCTGGACAACCGCGACAGCGGCACGCTGTCCAGCAAGTACGCCGATGTCAGCGTAGATTTGACGGGCGCGCTGCTCAACAGTGGCGCGGGTGCTGTGGTCGCTCAGGGCAATCTGAGTATCAACGCTGACAATGTCGATAACAGCAACAAAGGTAATCTCAGCAGTGGGGCGGGGCAGACCCTGACGTTGGCCGGTGCGCTTGATAACAATCAGGGCGGCCTGATTGCCAGTGGCGCGGCGCTGGATATCGTCAGCACGGCATTCAGCAATATCGGCGGTGTGATCAATGCACAGCAGGTCTTCAATGCCACGGCATCGAGCCTCGATAATCGTGGCGGACAGATCGCCAGCAACAATGCTATCAACCTCAACCTGAGCGGTGACCTGAACAACAACGCCGGTAAACTCGCTGCTGCCGGTCCGCTGCTGATCAAGGGCGTAACCGATCTGCACAACCAGAACGGCCAACTCGCCAGCCAGAAAACCCTGGACCTGCGCACGGGTTCGCTGGACAACAGCAACAAGGGCACCGTCGCCGCCAATGACCAGTTGCTGATCACCGCCACTGGCGCCGTCAGCAACAATGCCGACGGCCTGATCTACAGCCAGAAAGCCGATGTGCAACTGAAAGCGGCAAGCTTGCTCAACGCTAAAGGCTCGATCCAGAGCGACAGCGCGCTGACGCTGGAGATCAGCGGCGATTTCGACAACCAGAGCGGCAAAGTCATCGCCCAGAATGGCGATGTGCTGATCAAAGCCGCCAACATCGATAACCGTGGCGGCACACTCGCCAGCATCAAAGGTGCACTGGAAGCACGCACGGTTGGTGTTCTGCGCAATGGTTTCGACCTGAACAACAACCGTCAGGGCGGCATCATTCAGGCACAGGGCCTGACGCTGTCGGCACTGGCCGGCCTGAACAACAACGGCGGGCGGATCTCGGCGCAAGCGGCAGACAGCAGCATCACCACGGCGGCGCTGGATAACGGCGCTGGGGTGCTTTACGCGAAAGGGCTGCTGGGTGTTACCGCCGCAAGCCTCGATAACAGTGGCGGCCAGATCGCCGCCGAGCGTATCGACTTCGGCCTCAGTGGTGCGCTGCGCAATGGCACGGGCGTCATCGAAAGCAACAGCCAACTGAGCGTCAAAGCCGCCAGCGTCGACAACCAGAACGGTCGCCTGCGCTCCCTGGGCACCTCCGGCAAGACCGAATTTCAGCTCGGCGGCTTGCTCGACAACCGTAATGGCGTACTGGAAACCGCCAACACTGACATGACCCTCGCGGTCGGTAGCTTCCTCAATGCCGGTGGGCAACTCAACCACGTCGGGCGCGGCAAGTTCGATATCTCTACGGCCAATGTGCTGGGGGCCGGCGGCAGCATCGTGACCGGCGGCCTGCTGGAGCTCAATGCAGATACCTGGAATAACACCAGCACGATTCAGGCCGGTCGCCTGAACGTTAACGTGCGCGAGTTCAGCCAGAGCGCCAGCGGCAAGCTGCTGGCTTCGGAGTCTCTACAGGCCCGTGGCGGCAATTGGACCAACCACGGTTTGATCGCCAGTGACGGCATTATCGACATGCAGCTGTCGGGCAGTTACGGCGGCAGCGGCCGCTTGACCAGCCAGCGAGGGACCGAACTGTCTGTCGCGCAGATGAACATCGGTGCAGGCGGCAGTTTTGCCGCCGGTGCGACGTCGACCATTCGTGTCAGCGGGCAACTGATCAACTCGGGCCGCATCACGTCCAGTGAAGACCTGACCGTCAACGCTGGCAGCGTTGCCAACTACGGCAGTCTGGGGGCGGCGCAGAACCTGACCATCAACACGCCTTCATTGCTCAACGATCGCGGACTGATTTTCAGCGGCAATGACATGACGCTCGGCGTCAGCACATTGACCAACCAGAACGGTGATTTCTACAGCCTGGGCAATGTAGTCATCGGCGGATATGGCGGTGCGGCGCGGGCTGCCGGGGTCTACAACATTTCCGGCTCGATGGAGAGCGTGGGCGGGTTCACGCTCAATGCCGATGTGTTCGAGAACCGAACTGAAGGCTCGGCGGCTTCGTCTGAGCGCAAGCTGATATCGGGGTATATCGCGGCCAGTTGTGGCGACTGCGTCGGCAGCACTTTCAGCAACTTCCTCACGGCTCGTGAGATTTATGAAAGTGTCGACACTGACGCCAGCGCCTCTGCCGTGCTCAACGTCGGCAAGGATTTTGTATTTCAGGGTGGCACGTTTCTCAACAGTAAAAGCACGGTGGCGGCCAGTGGCAATATCGATATCAACGCTACGAGTCTGAAGAATATCGGCGCAAAAAGCGGGACTATCGAAGTCACCCGCGAGTACGCCTTTGAAATGGGCGCCGGCAGCACGGAAAATTTCATGGCCAACTACGTTGCGCCTTACAACCAGCACAACAACCCCGATTTTCCGTATGTGTATTACCTCGCCCCTGATAGCACGGTGCGCAAAGCCATCGCGAAATCAGGCAGTAAAAGGGAGGGCGGGCGAGACGGGGAGACGTTTCGAGTCGTTATTCTCACAGACAGTGAAACAGGCGAAGTCGTCAGTGATCGCAAGTATGGTCGGGGGCTATCGGGGCTGAAATATGGCTTTGAAACCTCGATGCCATCGCTGTACGACCCCAATAACCTGGTTGCGTTACCGAGCGAACTGGCGCCATACCAGCAAGGCGATACCATCGAGCTACCCACTGACAGCACCGGCTCCACCGGTACAGTCACCAGTCGCAACGCGGTCATCCAGGCGGGCGGCAAAGTCTCGATCACGGCCACCCGGGAAGTCGAAAACAGCGTTATCCATGAGGACTACAACTCCGCTGGGGGTACTAACAAAATCGCCGACACCAACGTCGGCAAGAGTGGCACCACCGTTGTCCGCATCAACAGCCAATTGCCGCCAGATCTTGCGCAGCAGCAAGTCAATCCGCTGAGCTTGCCCGGTTTCTCCCTGCCCACCGGCGAAAACGGTTTGTTCCGTTTGAGCGGGCAGGGCAGTAGCACCGCATCGCCCGGCAACGGCCCCGCGCCAACCTGGACTGTGGGCGGTCAAGCGGTCAGCGCTCAGGACCACATGGTCGCCGCCACCAGTGGCGGTCCGCGCAATCTGTTCATTGACGCGCCGGCTCAGGTCTCCGACAGCACCCGCGCAGTCGATACATTCCGTCGCACGCCGAGTGCTGGCAACGACGCCAAAGACTCGATCGACAACCGCCCGGTGACCCGCGTCACCGGCCTGCCGGACACCAGGGCGCCGTCCAACGCGCACAAATACCTGATCGAAACCAACCCGGTGCTGACCGACCTCAAGTCGTTCATGAGCTCCGACTACCTGCTGGAAAAACTCGGCTATGACCCCGACCAAAGCGCCAAGCGCCTCGGTGACGGTCTCTACGAACAACGCCTGATCCAGCAAGCCGTCACCGCACGCACCGGCCAGGCTTTCATCGACGGCCAGACCTCCAACGAGGGCATGTTCAAGTACCTGATGAACAACGCCATCGCCAGCAAGGACGCACTCAACCTGTCGGTAGGCGTCGGCCTCACGTCGCAGCAAGTCGCGGCACTGACCCACGACATCGTCTGGCTCGAAGAGCACGAAGTGAATGGCGAAAAAGTGCTGGTGCCGGTGGTGTATCTGGCGCAGGCCAATGGCCGTTTGGGCCCGACCGGGGCGTTGATTGCCGGTAACGATGTGACGCTGATTGCCGGTGAGAACCTGGATAACGTCGGGACGTTGAAGGCGACGAATAATCTGTCGGCCACCGCAAGTAAAGATCTTGTTAACAGTGGATTGATCGAAGCGAACGGACGAGTGGATTTGTTAGCCAGTGAGAATCTGGTGAACAAGGCCGGCGGGATCATCACCGGGGGTGATGTCAGCATGGTGGCTGTTCGTGGCGACGTGATCAATGAGCGAACGATTATCGGAATGGATCGCAGCGGTCTTGGTATAACCCAACATCAGGACTACGGCGACTCTGCCGCGCGCGTGGAGGCTGCAAACGATCTGACAATCAAAGCCGGGCGTGACGTAACTATTGCGGGTGGAGTACTGCAGAGTGGGCGTGACATGCTTTTGGATGCCGGGCGGGATGTCAATATTCTGTCGATGGAAGAGCGCTCCTACAAAGGTAACTCTGTAAATTTCAAAGAATCGGTTGATCAGTTGAGCTCTTACGTCGATGCGGGTCGAAATCTTTCAGTGGAAAGTGGCCGAAACATCGCTGTAATCGCAAGTGAAATTACGGCCAAGCAGAATATCTCGATGAGTGCGGGCCAAGATATTCTCTTTGCTTCTGCGGCCGACGAAGAGCACTCGGCCTCGAAAAATCGCAAAATTGTCCGCAAGGAAGATCACGTTGACCAGGTTCAGACGACTGTCGAAGCGGGTGGGAAAATATCCCTTAGCGCTCGGGATGACATGACGCTGATAGCCAGTCGTGTCACCGCCGGCGAAGAGGCTTATTTGATCGCGGGAGATCAGCTCAATTTACTGGCGGCACAGGACAGTGACTATTCTCTATATGACAAAAAGAAAAAGAGTAGCTGGGGTAAAAAGGAAACCAAGCGGGATGAAGTCACCAAGATAACTAATATTGGTACGCAAATTTCCAGTGGCGGCAATTTGACTCTTGTCAGCGCTGGTGATCAGCGCTATCAAGCAGCTGAACTCACCAGTGCAAAAGATCTGTCCCTTTTCAGTGGCGGCTCTATCACTTTTGAAGGCGTCAAAGACCTCAAGCAGGAAAGTCACAATAAAAGCAGCAGCAGCCTTGCTTGGAATTCTGCCAAAGGCAAAGGTACAACCGATGAGACTTTACGCCAGAGTGAATTGACTGCCGAAGGTAACCTGGTCATTCATGCGGTTAATGGATTGACTGTCGATATCAAGCAGTTAGACCAGCACACTATCAGTCAGACAATCGATGTAATGGTCAACGCAGACCCAAAGCTCGCGTGGCTTAAGGATCTGGAAGCTCGCGGGGACGTGGACTGGCGTCTGGTCAAGGAAACGCACGACTCATACCAGTACAGTAGCTCCGGCATGGGGCCCGGTTTGATGCTGGCGGTGCTCATCATTATCACTGTTCTTACTGCAGGTGCTGCCAGTGGTGCTGTAGGGGCAGCCGCAGGTGCAACTGCCGGATCAGGGACCACCATGGCGGCTGCGACTACCGCGCAGGCCGTTGCGGCAGGCGCTCAGTTCACTGCAGCTGGATGGGGTAACGTGATGGCCTCCAGTGTTCTGACATCAATGGCCGGAACTGCTTCAATCAGTTTCATCAATAACCAGGGAGATATAGGTGCTGTCTTCAAAGATCTCCTGGCTGAAGACAATTTGAAGAACTATCTGACCGGGGCTGCAACAGCCGGCTTCACGTCTTCCTTCTTGAATGATTTTTTCGGCGTTCAAGGCATTGAAGTCGTTCAGCCTGAACATGGATTCAACCTTAGTACGCTCGACGGGATGCTGGGCTTTACGGCTTATTCGTTGAGTCAGGGCGCTACTCAGGCAACAATCAGTACTGCTCTGAACGGTGGGGATTTGGGGCGCAATCTAGGCAACGCTTTAGCATCGCAGGCCGGTAACTCGGCCATGGCGATCGGATTCAAACTGGTAGGCGACTACGTCTCTTACCCTGAAGGCAGTCCGCAGAAAATTCTCGCGCACGCCATTATGGGTGGGCTACTTTCGAAAGCGACAGGCAGTGACTTCGCCACTGGTGCGGCTTCGGCAGGGCTCAATCAGGCAATGATAAACGTGCTGGCCAGTATGGCTAATGGCGACAAAAACATTGAAGGCGTGCTTTCTCAACTCACCGGTATTCTGGCTTCATCCGCGGTGGGAGGGGACGTCGACACTGGTGCTCAGATCGCCATGAACGCCACCACGTTCAACCGCCAGTTACACCCGGAAGAGAAGGCTCTGGCACGGCGACTGGCTGCTGAAAGCAATGGCAAGTACACGGTGGAGCAGATTGAAGCTCAGTTGCGATTGTCTTTTGTCAAAGGGACGAAGATCGGCCCAGGCAGCGATATCGTAGCGACTCAAGAAGGTATGTATGATCCCGATGGTAATTGGTTGCCGCTGGGTAATAGTGGACTCTTTGTACAGAACTTCACTGGTAGCGATCATGATGTTGTGGCGTACATACAAGGGAAAACCGACCTCTATTCATGGACACTGGAAGCGGAGATGGGGTTTTCATCAATCGTCAAAGATGGATGGTCTCAGTTCAGTTCTGATGGTTCTGGCGGTCGTGACCGGCTCACTGGGTACCCCATGGATAGCAATGGCGGGTATCGTGTACCCATCACCATCGACGGCAAGAACTACACACCACGGTTTTATCCCTGTGCAACTGCTGAATGCATCGCAACGGGAGGTAATATTGATCTGAAGGATCCACAGACACTCAAGTGGATCAGAGCTGCAAACATTCAAATGGTCAAGGATGTTGGGTATGCGATGAGTTGGGGAGCAGTCATGGGGCCGGCGAAAGCATCGGTAATTTTGTCGAACTCATCAATGGCTGCATCGATGCTCGCGGGATATTTGGACAGTGATCTGCCAAAAACAACCGCCAGTAATATCTTGAGCACAGGGTTTGAGAAATTTCTGGTAGCTAAGGGCATTCCGGCCGTGGATGCGGGAAGGATCTCCAATTACTTAGGAACGCAAGAGGTGTGGGACAATCTTGTAAAGGAAGCGGCTGATGCCTATTCCCATTAAATCAATAATTGCAGCGCTTTTTAAACACCACCACATGGTGGGTGTTGCATTGCTTGTCGCCGCAGTCATAAATGGTTATCTGCAATTCAATGGTAGCTGGGGGCGCTTTTTCACTGTGCTGGCAACCCAGTTATGGTTTGCACAAGGTGTCTATTGCTACTTTCGTGGCGCGGGTATTTCAATCGCCCCGGGTGGGCTGGGCAGAGATGCAGATCCCACCTGGCGAGCCGGTTTGGCGTCTTTTGCTTTCTTTCTATACGCAATATTCTTCTTTTTGGATTACCAGTATTGAATCGTAATAATCGGCCAACTTCCTGCTCTTTCGGGAATGAAGAGGGAAAAATGACTGGGGACAGACCACGTTTAGAAAACACTCCGAAAACGTGGTCTGTTGCTTGGGCGATGCGTTGCAATTTCGGCTTCACGTTCAGGAATTGAATCGCAGGTTAGAAAACGCCCCGAACAATGTCGGGGCGTTTTCATTTACGGGCTGAACCAGCATAGTGTTTACCGAAACGCTGGCACCACATGCTTGATAAACAGCTCCAGTGATTTCTTTTTCTCTTCATGCGGCAAGCTGTTGTCACACCAGAAACTGAACTCATCCACCCCCAGTTCCTGGTAGTACTTGATGCGCGGAATGATCTCTTCCGGCGTACCAATCATCGCCGTCTTGTGCAGACTCTCCAGCTCAAACTCCGGCCGCCCGGCAAACTTCTCTTCCGGGCTTGGCGCGAGGAAGCCGTTGACCGGTGTCTGCTTGTTGCCGAACCACGCATCAAAAGTGCGATAGAAACGTGAGATGGCTTTCGCGCCGACTTTCCAGCCGTCCGGGTTATCAGCGGTGTGCACGTGGGTGTGACGCAGCACCATCAGTTGCGGGCGCGGTACGTCTGGATTGTTGTCCAGCGCGGTCTGGAACTTGTTCTTCAGGTCGAGGACTTCCTCGTCGCCCTTCATCAGCGGCGTGACCATTACATTGCAGCCGTTGGCCACGGCGAAGTTGTGCGAATCCGGGTCGCGGGCGGCGATCCACATTGGCGGGTTCGGCTGTTGGATCGGTTTTGGCACGCTGGTCGAGGTGGGGAATTTCCAGATGTCGCCGTCGTGGGCGTAGTCGCCTTGCCACAGGGCGCGGACCACCGGGACCATTTCGCGCAATGCCTGGCCACCGCTGGAGGCAGGCATGCCGCCGGCCATGCGATCGAATTCAACCTGATAGGCGCCACGGGCCAGGCCGACTTCCATGCGGCCGTTGCTGATCACGTCGAGCAAGGCGCATTCACCGGCAACGCGCAGCGGGTGCCAGAACGGCGCGATGATGGTGCCGGCGCCGAGGTGGATGGTGGTGGTTTTGGCGGCGAGGTAGGCGAGCAATGGCATCGGGCTTGGCGAGATGGTGTATTCCATCGCGTGGTGTTCGCCAATCCACACGGTGCTGAAACCGCCGGCCTCGGCCATCAGGGTCAGTTCGGTGAGGTCTTCGAACAGTTGGCGGTGGCTGACGCTTTCGTCCCAGCGTTCCATGTGGATGAACAGGGAAAATTTCATGACGCTTCCTCGGATCTTTTGTTGTTGAGGCTACATGTGGGAGCGAGCAAGCTCGCCCCCACAATTGTTATGCGTTGTTCTTTTATCAGGCCAGGACGGGCAGGGCGCCCATCTTGCCGTGGCAATACACCAGCGGTCCGCTGTGCTGTTCGGGGACGATCAGGTTCTTCACCGCGCCGACCATGATGGCGTGGTCGCCGCCTTCGTATTCGCGCCACAGTTCACACTCGATGATAGCTGTCGCGTTGGCCAGGATCGGGTTACCCAGTTCGCTCAAGGTCCACTCGATGCCCTGCGCCTTGTCTTTGCCTTTGCGGGCGAAGGCGTAGGCTTCGCTTTGCTGGCCGCCGGACAGAACGTGGATGGCAAAGCGCTTGTTCTTGATCAGTACCGGGTAGGAATCAGAGCTGTAGTTGGGGCAGAACAGCACCAGCGCCGGGTCCATCGACAGCGAGCTGAACGCGCTGGCAGTCAGGCCGACGATCTGACCGTCATCGTCCAGGGTGGTGATAACGGTTACGCCGGACGGGAACGAGCCCATGACTTGTTTGTAGATGGCGGCATCGATCATTGGTCGGTCCTCGGGTGTGGTGCTGCTGTTTTTATGTGTTTGTTGGTCTGATGGTATACCACTATTCGATCTTTGCAAGGCCTTTTAAGCTGAACCGATAAACGTGCCGCGTTCGTCGGAAACTCAGCATTTACGGGGCTTTCGGCTGGTCTGCAAGCCGCGGTTTCAGTAAGGATGGCGTATCAGATAGCGCCGCAAACTACGGATCAGTCTTGTGAATTGTTTGGAATACCATAATATGGTCTGCATCTGAGGGGCGGCCAGAGAGTCCCCCCGGTTTGGCTTCATACAACGATAAGAACAGACAAACTCGAGTTCATGCATATGTCCCAGATGTCCCGGCAAGATCCGTTGATCGAGAACCATACGGTCGACTACGTCCCACTCGCGGAACGCCACGGGAAGGCCCGCGACCTATTCACCCTTTGGTTCAGCACCAACATTGCGCCACTGCCCATCGTCACCGGCGCCATGGTGGTTCAAGTGTTCCATCTCGATTTGCTTTGGGGGCTGCTGGCGATTGCGCTGGGGCACATGATTGGCGGCGTGATCATTGCGCTGGCCTCGGCGCAAGGCCCGCGCATGGGCATTCCGCAGATGGTTCAGAGTCGCGGCCAGTTCGGCCGTTATGGCGCGCTGTTAATCGTGTTCTTTGCCGCACTGATCTACATTGGTTTCTTTATTTCCAATATCGTCCTGGCGGGCAAATCCATCGTCGGCATCGCGCCGTCGGTGCCGGCGCCGTTGAGCATTCTGATCGGTGCACTGGCAGCTACGGCGATCGGTGTGATCGGCTACAACTTCATCCACACGCTGAACCGTATCGGCACTTGGGTGATGGGCAGCGCGTTGTTGGCGGGGTTCATCTATATCTTTGCCCATGACTTGCCGGCGGATTTTCTCACTCGCGGCAGCTTCAACTTGTCCGGCTGGCTGGCAACGGTGTCGCTGGGGATCATCTGGCAGATCAGTTTCTCGCCGTACGTGTCTGACTATTCGCGTTACTTGCCGGCGGACATTGGCATTGCCAAACCATTTTGGGCGACCTATCTGGGCGCGACGCTGGGCACGATTCTGTCGTTCAGCTTCGGCGCCGTTGCCGTGTTGGCGACCCCGGAAGGTACTGAAGCGATGGTCGCGGTCAAGCAGTCGACGGGTTGGCTCGGGCCGATTCTGATGGTGCTGTTTCTGCTCAACATCATCAGCCACAACGCGCTGAATCTGTATGGTGCGGTGCTGTCGATCATCACCTCGATCCAGACCTTTGCCAGCCAATGGACGCCGAGCATCAAGGTGCGCGTCGTGTTGTCGAGCGTGGTGCTCGCGGGTTGCTGCGTGGTAGCACTGGGTGCGTCGGCGGATTTCATTTCCGAGTTCATTGGTTTGATTCTGGCACTGCTGTTGGTGCTGGTGCCGTGGGCGTCGATCAACCTGATCGACTTCTACCTGATCAAGCGCGGGTGCTACGACATCACCTCGATCTTCTGCGCCGATGGCGGGGTTTACGGGCGCTTTAATCTGCACGCGATCATTGCTTACTTCATCGGCATCCTCGTGCAGTTGCCGTTCGCCAATACCTCTCTGTACGTCGGCCCTTACGCCAATCTGGTCGAGGGCGCGGACTTGTCCTGGCTGGTTGGACTGGTGGTCACCGTGCCGTTGTATTACTGCCTGGCCACACGCGGCCAGACACAGCAGAGCAGGGCGGCAAGGCTGGGTTACACCGACTGAGCTGATCCGCTTCACGACAATGCCCGGCCATTCGCCGGGCATTGTTGTTTCCGCATCCCGGCGGTCAATCAAATTGGCCACATCGATCCCCTTTTGGCCCATCCCCTACTGTGCTCCAGCTACGCTGTCAGCAAGAATCAAAACCATAACCAGACGCTGAACCTTTTTTACCCTTGGCTACCTTTACAGCCGCTGCCGTGTACAGAACATAAAAACCATCGAACTCACGCTGCCTTTTGGGGAACAACCATGGTCACGATGAAACGCATTCTGGGTGC
This sequence comes from Pseudomonas sp. MC6, assembly GCF_054790575.1. Lineage (NCBI taxonomy): Bacteria > Pseudomonadati > Pseudomonadota > Gammaproteobacteria > Pseudomonadales > Pseudomonadaceae > Pseudomonas > Pseudomonas sp. MC6. The sequence goes on along the minus strand of NZ_CP186504.1, from coordinate 2,412,217 downwards.
CACTGTGTGTGGGCTGTCGCTGTTGGCCGGCGCGGTCCAGGCCGAGCAACGCGAACTGCGCGTGTACAACTGGGCGGACTACATCCTGCCGTCCGTGCCCAAGGATTTCGCCGCCAAAAGCGGCATCAAAGTGATTTGGGACACCTTCGACACCAATGAATCCCTGGAAGCCAAACTGCTCACCGGCAACTCCGGCTACGACCTGGTGGTGCCGTCGAACCAGTTCCTTGAAACGCAGATCAAGGCTGGCGTGTTTCAGAAGCTGGATAAATCCAAACTGCCGAACTGGAGCCACCAGGATCCGGAGCTGTTGAAACTGCTGGGCAAGAATGATCCGGGCAACCAGTACGGCGTGCCTTACATGGTCGGCACCGTGCTGATCGGCTTCAACCCGGCCAAGGTCAAAGCGGCATTGGGCGACAACGCGCCGGTGGACAGCTGGGATCTGGTGTTCAAACCGGAGAACATGGAAAAACTCAAATCCTGCGGTGTAGCGATGCTTGATTCGCCGACAGAAATCCTGCCGTTGGCCCTGCATTACCTGGGCCTCGACCCGAACAGCCAGAATCCCGCCGACTATGAAAAAGCCAAGGAGCTGATGCTCAAGGTTCGTCCGTACGTGACCTACTTCAACTCGGCCAAATACATGACCGACATCGCCAACGGCGACATCTGCGTGGCCATCGGTTACTCCGGCAGCTTCTACCAGTTCGGCAACCGCGCCAAAGAGGCGAAGAACGGCGTGGTGGTCGACTGGCGCTTGCCCAAGGAGGGCGCGCCGATCTGGTTCGATACCTTCGCCATTCCGAAGAGCGCGAAGAACGTCGCCGAGGCGCATGAATTCCTCAACAACCTGCTCGACCCGAAAGTGATCGCGCCGATCAGCGACTTCCTCGGCTACCCGAATGCGAACAAGGATTCGATACCGCTGATCAATAAGGAAATCACCGACAACCCGAACCTGACACCGACCCCGGAAGCGCTGAAAAATCTCTACGTCGTGCAGCCATTGCCGCAGAAACTTGAGCGCGTGCGTACTCGGGTGTGGACCAACATCAAGTCCGACAAGTAACAATCACCGCGATCCAAATGTGGGAGCGAGCCTGCTCGCGAAAGCGGAGTGTCATTCAACGTCGATGTTGACTGGTCCGACGCCTTCGCGAGCAGGCTCGCTCCCACAGGGTTTTGTGGTGTGTCATTCGGTGCTGCGTTCAGCATTTCGGGTGATGACAAGGCTCAGCAAAACCGACCCCAGAATCACCCCTCCCACCACCGCCAGCGACCACTCCACCGGCATGTGCAGCCACGGCATCAACACCATCTTCCCTCCGATAAACACCAGCACAATCGCCAGCCCATACTTGAGCAAGTGAAAGCGGTCCGCCATGTCCGCCAGCAGGAAATACAACGCCCGCAGGCCCATGATTGCGAAGATATTCGACGTGAAGACAATGAACGGGTCAGTCGTCACGGCGAAAATTGCCGGGATGCTGTCGACCGCAAACATCAAGTCACTGGCCTCGATCAGCACCAGCACCAGAAACATCGGCGTGGCCCAGCGCACGCCGTTCTGCAGGACGAAAAAGCGTTCGCCATGAAAGCCACTGGTGATGCGCATATGCCCGCGCACCCAGCGCAGCAACGGATTCTTGTCCAGGTCCGGCTGGTGGTCGGCAAACACCAGCATCTTGATCCCGGTGAGGATCAGGAACACGCCGAATGCATACAGCAGCCATTCGAACTGCGACACCAGCCACACGCCGGCAAAAATCATCACCGCGCGCATCACGATCGCCCCAAGTACACCGTACAGCAGCACACGCCGCTGAAGCTCCGGCGGCACGGCGAAGTAGCTGAAGATCATTACGAAGACGAACATGTTGTCGATAGACAGCGATTGCTCGATCAGATAACCGGTGAGGAACTCGAGGGTCTTTTCCCGGGCGATCTCGGCGCCGAACGCACCGTGCAAATACCACCAGAGCAGTGCCGCGAAACTCAGTGCCAGCAAGCACCAGGCGATGACCCAGGACAAGGCTTCGCGCACAGAGACCCGATGCGCCTTGCGTCCACCGAAGACGAACAGGTCCAATGCCAGCATGGCAAGCACGAAGACGATGAAAGCGCCCCACATCCACGGTTCGCCGATATTGATGTTTGTGGCTGGCATGTCACGCTCCCTGTCTATTCTTGGATTGGGGTCAGACGAGGCCATGCTAGCGACGAGTTTGCAGCAAAGAAAAATCGTTTATTTCTGCGCAACAGTTCGATAAAAACGAAGTATCTGCCCTCGTTAACAGCTCGGGCACTCTTTACGGAGCAAATTTTTCAGCGATGAATACCGACATTCTCGAACCTCAAGCGGTGTGCAGTCCGATCACCAGCAGCGCGATTTTCATCGTCGCGACGCTGAATGCGGGGGCTGAAGCCGCGCAAACCGTGAAAGACTGGTGCGGCGATGTCGCCGGGCTGGTGCGCTCGGTGGGCAAGCGTGTACCGACAGGCAATCTGACCTGCATTTGCGGCTTTTCCTCGAACGCCTGGGATCGCCTGTTCGGCCATCCACGGCCAGCGGCGCTGCATGGTTTTCGCGAGTTTGGCGGGGAAGGGCGCCACGCCCCTGCGACACCTGGCGATCTCCTGCTGCACATCCGCGCCGATCAAATGGACCTGTGTTTTGAGCTGGCCACACAAATCATGGCGGCCCTCGGCGATGCGGTGACCGTGGTCGATGAGGTGCAGGGTTTCCGCTATTTCGACATGCGCAGCATCATCGGATTTGTCGACGGCACGGAAAACCCGGTCGGGCGCAAAGCGCTCAACTTCACCATCGTCGGTGACGAAGATCCGGGTTTCAGCGGCGGCAGTTACGTGCTGGTGCAGAAGTACCTGCACAACATGACCGCGTGGAACGGTTTGAGCGTTGAAGCTCAGGAGCGCGTTATCGGGCGCACCAAGCTCTCCGATATCGAACTGGATGACGCGGTCAAACCGAGCAACTCGCACAGTGCGCTGACCACCATCACCAACGCAGACGGTGAGGAAGTGAAGATCCTCCGCGATAACATGCCGTTCGGCCGGCCGGGAGCAGGGGAGTTCGGTACCTTCTTCATCGGCTACGCGCGCTCGCCCGAGCCGCTGGAGCAGATGCTGGAAAACATGTTTGTCGGCAAGCCACCGGGCAACTACGACAAGTTGCTGGATTTCAGCACGGCCGTGACTGGGAGTCTGTATTTCGTGCCGTCGGCGGATTTGCTGGAAGAACTGGCGGATCGCTGATCAGCGAAAAAACTCCCCCGGTGTTTCGCCAAACTGCTGACGAAACGCCGCGATAAACGCCGACGTCGAGTCGTAACCACAGGCCAGTGCGACATCGGTAACCCGTTCACCTTTCTCCAGCGGTGTCAGCGCACCGAGCAGGCGCAAGCGCTGGCGCCAGGCGCGGAATGTCAGGCCGGTGTCGCGCAGAAACAGGCGCGTAAGGGTCTTTTCGGTGACGCCGAACTTCTCGCTCCAGTGGCTCAGCGTGGTTTGCTGTTCCGGATGGTGTTCCAGGCTCTGATAGATCTGCTTCAAGCGCGCGTCTTGCGGCAACGGCAGCATCAGGTCGATCTGCGGCGCCTCGGCCAGTTGATCGAGGATCACTTGAGCGAGGCGTCCATGCGGGCCGCTCTGGTCGTATTCCACCGGGACCTGACTGAACGCGCGGATCAGTTCCCTGAGCAGATCGCTGACGCCGAGTACGTGACAACGCTCGATTGCCCATCCGGCAACGCTGCAATCGATGTACAGGCTGCGCATTTCCGTGTGCGGCGAGCTGAATACCCGATGCGGCACACCGGCCGGGATCCACACGGCACGCTCTGGCGGGGCGACAAAGCGGCCGGCGCTGGTCTGGATTTCCAGCACCCCCTGAATCGCGTAGGACAACTGTACCCACGGGTGGCTGTGGCGTCGGGTCAGGGCGCGATTGGGTAGCGATTCGGTGCGCCCGTAGAGTGGACGCGGCAGGCTGGGCAGCCCGGGAATGCTGCGGCGCACGCTCTTGTCATGTCCTTTAGGCGGCATCTTGTGGCCCTTCGGCGTTAGTCGGTAATTGGCAGTCACGTTAGAGTCGTCGGCACGCACTGGCAACCCCCGGATGAACCGACCATGACCCGCCCACGTTTTTTGCCCGATAACTTCACTCTGACGCTGATTGGCGTCGTGCTGCTGGCCAGTTTTCTACCGGCCAGCGGCCAAGTCGCCGTCGGCTTCGGCTGGCTGACCAACATCGCCATCGCCCTGCTGTTTTTCCTGCATGGCGCCAAACTGTCCCGCGAATCGATCATTGCCGGTGCCGGCCACTGGCGCCTGCATCTGCTGGTGTTTGGCCTGACGTTTGTCCTTTTCCCGTTACTGGGCCTGGCGCTGAAACCGCTGCTGTCACCGCTGATCGGCGACAAGCTTTATATGGGCATGCTCTACCTGTGCGCGTTGCCGGCCACGGTGCAGTCGGCGATCGCGTTCACCTCGCTGGCCCGGGGCAATATTCCGGCGGCGATCTGCAGCGCGGCGGCATCGAGCCTGTTCGGGATTTTCCTCACGCCGCTGTTGGTGACGCTGCTGCTCAACGTCCACGGTGATGGCGGCTCAACCCTCGATGCGATCCTGAAAATCAGCGTGCAATTGCTCCTGCCGTTCATTGCCGGGCAGATCGCCCGTCGCTGGATCGGCGCGTGGGTGGGGCGCAACAAGAACTGGCTGAAGTTCGTTGATCAGGGTTCGATTCTGTTGGTGGTTTACGGCGCGTTCAGCGAGGCGGTCAACGAAGGTATCTGGCATCAGATTCCGCTCATCGAGCTGCTGGGGCTGGTGGTGGTCTGCTGCATTCTGCTGACGCTGGTGCTGTTGGCGTCGACGCTGTTGGGCAAGGCATTCGGCTTCAGCCAGGAAGACCGCATCACCATTTTGTTCTGCGGTTCAAAAAAGAGCCTGGCCACCGGCGTGCCGATGGCGCAGGTGTTGTTTGCCGGCAGCACGATTGGCGTGCTGATCCTGCCATTGATGCTGTTCCATCAGATTCAACTGATGGTCTGTGCGGTGCTGGCTCAGCGCTACGCCAAGCGCCCGGAATCGGTGCCAGAGCTGATGGCGCAAGTCGATCCATGATCACCGCAGATCAGACGATGTCGTCGATCAGGATATGCGACAGCCCTTTGCTGCACTGCTCGATCCTCGCCTCGACCTGATAGACATCGCGCAGCATCTGTTCGGTGATCACCTCATTGCTCGGGCCGCTGCCCTGACTGGTGCCATCAGCAATCACCAGCACCTGATCGGCGAAGCGCAACGCCTGATTCAGATCATGGATGGCAATGAACACAATCACCTCGCGTTTGCGCGCGAGGCTGCGCATGAAGTTCAGCACCTGCACTTGTCGATGCATGTCGAGGGCGCTGGTCGGTTCGTCCATCAGCAGGATTTCCGGTTCGCGCACCAGCGTCTGGGCGATGGAGACCAACTGCTGCTGACCGCCGCTGAGTTCACCAAGGTTACGGAACGACAGCCCGGTGATGCCCAGTGCGGCGAGAATCTCGTCGACCAGTTTCAGCTCATCATCGTGGACCACCCAGCCTGGCGTCAGCTGCTTGCGCGCCAGCAGCACCGATTCGTACACCGTCAAACGCGCACTGGCGTTCAAGCCTTGCGGCATGTAACTGATGCCGCTCGGGCCTTTTTTCGAGTCCTGCAAAATCACCTGCCCGGGGCCATCGATCAGCCCGGCCATGCGTTTGAACAGGGTCGATTTACCGGCCGCATTGGGCCCGACCACGGCCACCACCTGACCGCCAGAAAACGTCGCCGTCGAGACACCACGAATGATCTCGCGCTGACCGTAGCGCGCGCCCAGATTGTCCAGTTGCAGCGTCACCATGAGTTTTTCTTCCCGCCGAGAATCAGTGAAATGAAGAACGGCACGCCGATCAGCGAGGTGACCACGCCGATAGGGAAAATCGCACCGGGGATCAGGGTCTTGCTGACCACCGAACTGGCCGAGAGAATCAACGAACCGGTGAGCAAGGAGGCCGGCAAAAAGAAGCGCTGATCTTCACCGATCAGCATGCGCGCGATGTGCGGACCGACCAGACCGATGAAGCCGATGGTGCCGACGAAGGCCACGGGAAACGAGGCGAGCAGGCTGACCATGATCAGCGTCTGAAAGCGCACGCTGCGCACGTTGATGCCGAAACTGGCAGCCTTGTCGTCGCCCAGGCGCAGGGCGGTCAGGGCCCAGGCGCGTTTGGCGAAGATCGGCAGGGTGATCAGGATCACCAGGCAGATCACCCCGAGTTTCGGCCAGGTGGCTTTGGTCAGGCTGCCCATGGTCCAGAACACCACGGCGGCGACGGCTTGTTCGGTGGCGAAGAACTGCACCAGCGCCAGCAGCGCATTGAAGGTGAACACCAATGCGATGCCGAGCAGTACGATGGTTTCGGCAGTGACGCCACGACGCATGCTCAGAAAGTGAATCAACAGCGCCGAGAGCATGGCCATGATGAAGGCGTTGAGCGGCACCATGAATTGCGCGGCCAGCGGGAACAGCGCAACGCCGAAGGCCAGGCCCAGTGCCGCGCCGAAACTGGCGGCGGCGGAAATGCCCAAGGTGAATGGACTGGCCAACGGGTTGTTGAGGATGGTCTGCATCTGCGCGCCGGCCAGCGATAACGCCGCGCCGACGGCCACGGCCATCAACGCCACCGGCAGACGAATGTCCCACATCACCACGCGCACTTGTGGCGAGGCGCTGTCCGGCGAAAACAGGGCGCCGAGCACTTCGCTGAAACTGTAACTCGCCGGGCCCAGTGCCAGATCGAGCAGCACACTGCACAGCAACAGAACCACCAGCCCGGCGAGGATCAGGCGTTTACGCAGCACCAGTCGCCGGTAGGTTTCGCGCTGCACCTCGACGGTGTCGGTCAACGAACTCATGGTTTGACCTCAGGATTACGCAGGCTGACGAAGTAGCCCGACTCATACGGCACGGGCAGAAAACGTTCGTGCAGTTCACGGAAGGAGGCGTCCGGGTCGAGATCGGCAAACAGCTCCGGGTGAAACCATTTGGCCAATTGCTGAATGGCCACGAACTGGTAGGGGCTGTTGTAGAACTGATGCCAGATGGCGTGGAAGGCTTGTTTCTCCTGAGCCTTGATCCCGGCGTAGGCCGGACGCTGCGTATACCACGCGAGTTTTTTCCGTGCCTGGTTCATGTCGGCGCCGGGCCCGACACCGACCCAATGGCCACCGGGTGCAAAGGCTTCCCAGTTGGCCGTGGTGACCACCACGTGCGCCGGATTGGCGACGATGACCTGCTCGGGATTCAACTGGCCGAACGTGGTCGGAATGATCCCCCGGGCGATGTTGTTGCCGCCGGCCATATCGACAAACAGGCCAAAGTTCTCGTTGCCGAAACTCAGGCAGCAATCGTCGGTATAGCCGCCGATGCGCTCGATGAACACGCTTGGACGCGGTGGGTGCTGTTTCTCGATGACGTCGGTGACGCGGTGAATCTGCTGGTTGCGAAAATCAATGAAGGCTTCGGCGCGTTGCTCTTTACCGAACAGTTTGCCGAACAGGCGCATGGTCGGTTCGGTGTTCTGCATCGGGTTGTTGCGAAAATCTACGTACACCACCGGGATGCCCAAAGCGTCGAGCTTCTCGATGTAGCGCGCATCTTCGGTGGCGTGCTGCGCTTCGATATTGAGGATGATCACATCCGGGCGCTGCGAGATCGCTTGTTCGATATCAAAGGTGCCGTCTTCAAAGCCGCCGAAGGTGGGGATTTTGGCAATGCCGGGAAATTTGCGCAGGTAGGCATTGTAGGTGTCCGGGTCGGACTGGATCAGATCCTTGCGCCAGCCGACGATGCGTTCGATCGGATTCTGTGTGTCCAGCGCGGCGAGCAGATACAACTGCCGGCCTTCACCGAGAATGACCCGTCTGACCGGCAGATGCACCTTGACCTTGCGCCCGAGCAGATCGGTCACTTCGGTGCGCGCCGTATCCGCTTCGCTGGCGTTTGCATTGCGCGGCGCCAGCGCAGACAGGCTCAGCAGTCCTGCCAGTAACAGCGCAGCCATCGCGAGGCTGCGTCGATCGAAAATCACCATGGTCAAAGCCTTTGCAAAGGTCAGTTCGGCCAACGGCTCACACCGCTGGCCGGCTGAACGTTTCAGAAATCGACAGTCGCCGACAGTAATAAGGTGCGCGGTGAGCCTTGGGAGAACGCGCCGTAGGAAGCGACGCCCGACCAATACTCGTGGTCGAACACGTTCTGCACGGTGGCGCGAAACGTGGTCGGTCGATCATCGATGCGCGTGCTGTAGCGGGCGCCGACATCGAAGCGGGTCCAGTCATCGAGTTTTTGTGTGTTGGCCTGGTTCACGTACTGGCTGCCGGTGTGGATCGCGCCTCCGGTCAGCGTCAGCCCCTCGACCCATGAGGTGTCCCATTCGGCCCAGAGGTTGGCCTGAACCTCGGGCACGCCGACCGGTTTGTTGCCGCGGTTGGCGGCCACGCCGGTTTTCGTCAGTTCGGCATCGAGCAGGGTCACGCCGCCGAGCAGGCGAGTGCCCGGCGTGACTTCGCCGAACACGTTCAGCTCCAGCCCGCGATTGCGTTGTTCGCCCTGCACCGAGAACACCCCGGAGGCCAGTTCGCCGCTGGGTTTGGTGATCTGAAACAGGCTGATGGTGGAGGTAAACGTGCCGTAGTCGGCTTTGACCCCGAGTTCGTGCTGGCGGGAAACATAAGGGGCAAAGATCTCGCCAGCGTTGGACGCGGTGGAAGGCGCGATGTCGCCCTTGCTCAGCCCTTCGAGGTAGTTGTAGTAGAACGAAACGTGATCCCAAGGCTTGATCACCGCGCCGAACAACGGGGTCGTCCGGCCGTCGTCATAGGACGTGGTCACCACGCCGGCGGCGTTGTAGTTGTCGGATTTGATGTTCTGTTTGCGCAAGCCCAGGGTTACCTGCGCGCGATCATCGAGAATCGACAGCGTGTCGGCAAGCGCCACGCCAGTCAGTTCGCTCTGCGAGACCTTCGGCGTATCCGGCTTGGGAATGTAAGGTTGCGGGCGATCCACCGGGTGATAAATGTTCGACAGGATTGGTGCTCCGGAAATGATCCCGCGCGACAACACATCGCGATAGCGACTGACCTGCACGGTGGTGCGGTGACTGATCGGCCCGGTATCGAAGCGCAGCCGCGCACCGGCATCAACGGTGTAACGCTCGACTTCGAACTTGTAGTAACCGGGGATCGACGAGGTGTCGCCAGCGGCATTGATAATGGTCGGCGTCTGGTCGGACATCCGCGCCACATCGGATTTGCCGCCACCGGCATGGGCGAACACCGTCAATGCGTCGCTGAGGTCATATTCGCCGCTGAGCAGCGCCGATTTGTCACGGGTTTTCGACCAGCCCCAATCCTGACTGACGTTGCTGCGGCCGTTGGCGGCGGAAGGAATGTCCACGCCCGGAGCAATCAGGAACGGCCGCGAAGCGGCGTCGAAGCTTTCTTTCTGGTTGAGCCAGTCGAAGGTTGTGCGCAGGCGTTCGCCCTGATAGTCGAGGGAAATCGCGCCGATGTCGACGTGGCGCGATTGATCGTCGATCGCCGTGTTGCCCAGTTGCGTACTGCCGTTGAAGCGCACGCCAAAACGGCGCTCTTCACCGAAGCGGCGACTTACATCGAGATGGCCACCGGCCTGAGCATCCATGGCATAACTGGCGGTGAAACGGGTCAGGTCTTCATCGAGGGAGCGTTTCGGCACCACGTTGATCACGCCGCCCACCGCGTTGTTGGGTGACATGCCATAGAGCAGGGCACCGGGGCCTTTGACCAGTTCGATGCGCTCGGCGTATTCGGTGAACACGCGGTAATTGGGCGCCACTCCGTACACGCCGTCGAAGGCCAGTTCACCGAGGTTGCCTTCGCCGACGGGAAAGCCACGGATGAAGAACGAGTCGACAATCCCCCCGGTCTGGCCAGTGGAGCGCACCGAAGAATCACGTTCCAGCACATCGCCGACGGTGACGGCCTGTTGATCCTTGATCAGCGCCGAGGTGTAGGTGCTGATGCTGAAGGGGGCGTCCATCACGTCAGTGTTGCCGAGCAAGCCCAAACGTCCGCCGTTGGCCACCTGGCCACCTGCATACACTTCTGGCAGGGAATCGGCGCGCTTTTCGGTGCCGATGATCGATGTTTCATCCAGCGTCACCCGGCGTGGCACCAGCGTGTAGCTGCCGTCGCTGCGTAAGACCATGTCCAGGCCACTGCCGGCCAGCAAGCGATTGACCGCCTCCTGCGTCGAGTAATGACCGATCAGCGCAGGGCTGGTCAGGCCTTCGGCCAGCGAGGGCTGGAACGACAGGGCAATGTTGGCGTCCACGGCGAAGCTCGACAGGGTCGCACCCAGTGGCCCGGCAGGAATGTTGTAGGCACGAACCGCGACAGCGTCCAGTTGCACCGGCACGGCGGCCAAGGCAAACGGGCAAACGGCACCGATCAGGACAAGGCTTAGCAACGCACTGCGAACAACGGGTTTGAGCTGACGTTCCGGGCGCAGGTGGCGTGCGGCAAGCATGGATGAATGAGCCTATGAACAGGACGAAAAGGTGCTTCTCCCCAGTAGCCAGTCGAGATCGGAAAAAGTATCACCGCTGCGGCAAATATTTTTTCACTCAGGCGGGGGAAAGCATGACCCAGTAGCCATTCAGGTGGCCGCTGACGAGGATCGGGTAGGTTTGCGCCAGCATGTTCAGGGTGCGCTGGCTGTCGCTGATCGGGTAGGCGCCGGAAATGCGCAGATCGGCAAGCGCCGGATCGAGGCGCACGAAGCCACGGCGATAGCGCGTCAGTTCTTCGACGAAGTCGGCCAGACGCATCTTGTCGGCCATCAGCATGCCTTGACTCCAGGCTCCGACATAGCGGTCGGCAACGCTGATCTGGCCAAAAGTGTGGGACGAGAAGTCGGTGCGTTGACCGGCGTTGACGATCAGCGGCGTGGTCTGGCGATTGTCCGCGAGCTCGACTTTGACCGCGCCTTCGAGCACCGCGAGGTGCGTGCGCGGTTGCAGTTCGCGCACGGTGAAACGCGTGCCCAGTGCCTGCATGCGACCTTGACGGGTGCTGACCAGAAACGGTCGCGCCAACGGTGAAATGTCCGGCGCGGTCTGCACCAGTATTTCGCCTTCGCGCAGGTGGATGAGGCGTTGATTGGCGTCGAACAGCACGTCGATGGCGGTGTCGGTGTTCAGGGTGATTTTCGATCCGTCGGCGAGGGTCAGCTCGCGTTGCTGGCCAATCGCAGTGCGGTAGTCGGCTGACCATTGCTGCGACTCTGCCAGCTTCCAGCTGCCCCAACCGGCCGGCAGGATCGCCAGAATCATCGCCAGTTTGCCCAACGCCGCACGGCGCTCCGGGCTGCTCGGGCGATCGAGTGCGGACATCGCCAAGGATGGTGGCAGGCCGCCGAGTTTGCTCTGCAACAACTGCGCCCGCGCCCAGGCACGACCGCGCTCGGGCGTGCTGGCTTTCCAGTATTCCCATTCGCCGCGCTCGCTGTCGCTGAGTTCGCCTTCACTCATGCGGATCAACCAGTCCGCGGCTTCTTCCAGGGCCTGGTGATCGAGGTGCGGCTCATGGCGGCGGCTGAGCATTCACTCCACCAGCAACAGGCACTGCACGAAGGCTTGCTTCATGTAGCGTTTGACGGTGATCAGCGATACGCCCAACTGCTCGGCGATGTCGTCGTATTTCAGCCCGCTGATCTGCGACAACAGAAAGGCGCGTTTGACCAGCGGCGGCAGGGCGTCGAGCATCGCGTCGATTTCGTGCAGGGTTTCCAGCACCATGAAACGCAATTCCGGCGAAGGCACTTCCGGCGCCGGCACATGGGCGAGGGCGTCCAGGTAGGCACGTTCCAGCGCCTTGCGTTGATACCAGTTGACCAGAATGCCTTTGGCCACGCAGCTCAGATACGCGCGCGGCTGCTCAATGACGGTGACTTGCGAGGCGAGAATGCGCGTGAAGGTATCCTGCGCCAGATCCGCCGCATCCATGGCGTTTCCCAGTTTTTTTCTCAGCGTCGCGTACAGCCAGCCATGATGGCCGCTATACAGGGCTTCGATCGCGCGCAGGTGATTGGCATTATTCGCGGGAAGGGTTTCGCTCATGGCTGCAGATTTTCATGCAATTGAGAAGTATTCCCAATGCTAGTTTACAACCCCTCTTTGACGCAAGCGCCGATTGGCGTCCTGTTCAGGCGCCCTGCAAACCGCGCAGCGCAGCAACCATTGTGTCGATTTCCGCCTCGGTGTTGTACGCATGCAACGAGGCACGGCTGACCTCCAGCAAGTCCCTGTGCTGCATGTCGAGCAAAGTCGAGCGCACGGTCGAGGTGCTGACGTTGATGCGCTTTTCCTGGCCAGCCAGCCACTGCTGAACGTGCGCAGCGCTGCTGTCGAGATGAGTAAACGTGACGATGCCGGACTTCTGCACCCCGAGGTCTCGCGGCGTGATGCCAGGAATATCTGCCAGTTGTCGGCGCAGGTAATCAGCCAGTTGCTGAATCCGCAGCCACATCGGTTCGATGCCTTGCGCCAGCGCGTATTCCACTGCCGCACCGAGACCGAGTTTGGCGGCGACGTTGCATTCCCAGTTCTCGAAACGTCGGGCATCGGCGCGGATTTCGAACGTCTCGGCGTCCTGCAATGAGGCGGCATGCAAGTCGAGAAATGCCGGTTCCAGGTTCTGGCACAGGGACTTTTCGACATACAAGAAGCCCATCCCGCGCGGTCCGCGCAGGTATTTGCGACTGGTGGCCGCGAGCATGTGGCAGCCGATTTTCTGCACGTCGATCGGCATCTGCCCGACACCCTGACACGCGTCGAGCAGAAACAGCACGCCAGCCGTACGGGCGAGTGCGCCAATCTGCTCGATGGGTTGCACCGGGCCGCCATTGGTGGCGATCACCGGCAGGGAAATCAGCGCAACCCGATCATCGTCGAGCATTGCCGTTAGTGCCGACAGGGAAACCTGGCCGTGTTCATCATTAGGAATGACCCGAATCTCGATGCCACGCCGCTGCTTCATTTGCAGATAGGGAATGTAGTTGCCGGCGTATTCGGTGGTCGACGTCAGCACCACATCGCCGGGTTGCAATGGCAAGGAGTAGAACGCCATATCCCATGCGCGGGTCGCGTTCTCGATCACCGCAATTTCATCATGCTGGGCGTTGATCAAACGGCCGATGGCGCCATACACGTTTTCCAGGTTGGCCGATTGCCGTCCGGCAGCTTCATAGCCGCCCTGAGTCGCTTCAAGCTGAATATGACGGGTCATCGTCTCGATCACCGGCGCGGGCATCAGCGCCGCGCCGGCATTGTTGAAGTGGATCAGTTGCGCGACGGCGGGGGTGTCGGCGCGCAGTTGTTCAATATTCAAAAGCAGACTCCTTGATCATTCCCCGTCCGGGGCAGGGCTTGCTTGCATCGCCGCCGGCCAGTAGCGCAACGCGACGATCGGGATCAGTGCGACGACGTAAGCGAGGCAAACAAACAGATAGGTGTACTGCAAACCGTAGACCTGACTGAGCAGGCCGCCGGCGGAAATTCCCGCAATCGAAGCGAATTGCGCAGTGCCCTGAGCGATGCCCAGTACATGACCCTGTTGCGAGCTGGCGGCGGTTTTCGAGATCAGCGCCATCAACACGGGTGTAGTCGCACCGAGCAGCACGCCCCAGATGAAGTAGGCAATGACGAACACCACCGGGTTGTGGGTGACGCCTGCCACCGCAGTGAGGACGATGCAGCCGATGACCACGTAAGTCATGCGCTGCAAGGTGTCCTGCTGACCACGGTGTTCGAAATAACGCGACCACGCCGTGGCCGACAGAATGAAGCCCAGCGCCAGCAAGCCGTAGCACAGACCGACCACCGAATTGCTGACCTCGAACACCGAGCTGACATACAGCGAAAACGAGGTCTGCGGCAGCATCCGCGCCAGCAACAGAATGCCCATCACACCGAGTAGCGACAGCAATGGCGAGCCTTGCCAGAGGCTGCCGGAACGAGGCGGCGCAGTTTTGTCGGCGACCACGGCTTTCTTCACAGGCGGCACGTCCGGCAAGGTCACGGCGGCGATCACGGTACACACCGCACACAGCGCCGAAGCGATGATGTTGATCCAGAAGAACGTCGCGTAATCGAGGATCAAGCCGCCGACCACCGCACCCAGCAGCGAGCCGACGTTGGTCGAGATTTGCAGGATGGCGAACAGCCGTGCGCGCCGCGACGGCGCTTCAATGCTCACGCCGTAGCGCCTGTGCCGGCGCGATATAGCCGGCAAACGCGCCTTGCAGAAAACGCAGGATCAGAATCACCCAGATATCACTGAAGAGGGCCAGCCCAAGCTGGGTCAACGACAAACCGGCGAGGGCGCGGATCATCATCAACTTGTGGCCGTAGCGATCACCGATCCGGCCCCAGAATGCACTGGTGAGAATAATGCCCAGCATCGGCCCGACGTACACGGCGATGCTGGCGAAGCTGAAAAGCGACTCTGACGTCGTCAGCCCACGCAGGTGGACAGGCCAGAACGGCCCGCTCATTTCCATCGCGCCCATCGATACCAACTGGATCGCAAATAGAAGATAAATCAGGATTCTTACTCTCGAACCCTGGATGGCACCTGCTTGGGACATGAGTCAGCCTCGGTTAAACGCTAGCGAGCGGGTTGGTCAGGGTGTGTTGCAAACGATAGTTGCTGTACTGCATCAAGTGCATGCGCAACAGCGAACGGGTTGGCCATGGCTCTTCGACGAACGCCTTGTGCTCGGTTTCCCACACATCTGCCGCGACACGATCACGCACGGCCTCGAAGGCAAGGTCGGTTTCCTCGCGCAGAATCTGCCACAGCCGCGTGTTATTGAAGCCGTACTCTTTGGTCAGCCACAGGGCGATCTCATGCAGGTGCGTGAGGAACGCCGCGTCGAGCACAAACATGCGCACCGGCTCGATATCACCGGAGAACACTGTCGGCAGAATACCCGGCTGCACGTGCGGTTGCAGGCTGTAACCACGGCCCTCGAGCAACGGCGCGTAAGTGCGGCCATCGCCGAAATCGCGGATCAGCAGACTACGTGCTTTGCCGTCCGGGGAGAACAGCACCATGGTGTTTTGCTGGTGCGCCTCAAGGCCGATGCCGTACATCAAGTAGATCGCCACCACCGGGTGAGTCACCACTTTCGCGTACTCGCGGAACCAGTTCTCGACCTGCGCAGTATTGGCGCGCACACCGTCGCGTTCAATCAGATCAGTGAACAGCGGACGACCGCTGCCGGGCAAACGGGTGAACAGTGAAGCCACGGTTATCGGCAGACACTTATCGTTGCGTTCGAACGCTGGTGCGCTGGCGCGATACACCACGGACAGATGACGGCCCGGGTGATCGTCCTGCGTCACCGCGTTTTTGTAACGCACACCGATTTCTTCCGGGAAGATTTCCAGGCGTTGATCGAAGCCGTTTTCCGTCTCGAGAATCTTGCTGATCACCGTACTGATGCGCGGACCCATGTGAATCGACTTGGCTTGCAGGCTGCGCAGTTCGCTGGTCATCCATACCGCGATGGGCAGTTTGATCAGCGGCGCGGATTCGTCCAGTACCGGCATCATCGTGCGATAGGACATGGTCGGCAGGGTTGGCAGGTCCGGGCCATCGGTGATCAGAATGCCGTCGGCGATTTCCTGCGCGAAGGTTTCCAGCACGTAGGCTTGTAAATGCCAGCTGTGGATCGGCAAGGGCAGCCACTGGTTTTCGTCCAGTCCCTTGCTGTTGAGCGAGGCTTTCCATTGCGCCCATTGCGTCGGGAAATGCTCGGCGAACCAGGCGCGGTAATCGATCACGTGCGGCATGCTTTCGCTTTTCGCGTTGTCGGCGCGCAGTGCGGCGATGCGCAGGGGCACCTGTGCGTTGAACTCGGGCGATAGTAGCTCGACCTCTTCATCGGTCAGGCCCGGGCGGGCTTTCCAGGTCGGGTAATACGGGTGACCTTCCAGCGAACCCCACTGGTCGAGAAGAATGGCGGCGTCCTTGGTTTTGGCGTGCTGGCGCAAGTAATCAGTGAAGCTGTGCAGTCCTTGATCCTTGGCGGCTTGTGCCAGTCGGGCGTTCCAATGCTGACGATGCTGACGGGCGTGGGCGTCGTTGCTCAGGCTGTTTTCCATGTCGGATTTGAGCCCCGCGATGCCGTCGTCGGTCGGCGCGAAGTCGAAGCTGTCGCGCAGCACATCGAGCATGTCCTGGTGGCTGGTGATGACCTGGCGTACGCCTTCATCGGTGACCAACACCACGTCGCCGTCGTTGACCACGGTATCGGCCGGGCCTTTGGCTATGTCGGAAAAGGCCAGATGGGCGCGACCGCCCTTGAGCGGGTAAGTCGCCTGGTGGCCCTCTACGGAAAAGCTCAGGGCCGAACGGTCGAGGATGTTTTCCGCAAACAGGCAACGCACCAGACGGCGCATGGCGTTTTTGCGGGAGTAGGCGATCAGTGTCTTGAAGTCATCCATATCAGCGGTCTGCTCGTCGAAAATTGAGTAAGAAGATCAAGCGGCGGCGCTTGTCGTGTGCGGCCATTGGCGCGGGAAATAGTCGAGTGCCGAGCCGCGCAGGCCTTCCATGTAGGCCACGCTCCACTGCAGGACTTCCTCGATATAAGGCACCTTGAGGTCGAAGCGTTTGGCCATTTCCACCAGCAGCACCAGGCCGTAGGCGACGTCTTCGTTGAAGGCGCGGCTCTCGCGCTCGATCACGTAACCGGCGCGGTTGTCTGCGGCCGGTACCATCGGCGCAAGGATGTCGTTGTAGGCCTGATTGGTGCGCAGGATCGACAGCATGCTGCTCGGGTCGCGAATCTGCTCGCCGTAGGCCTCGACGATTTCCTGTTTCAGGGATTTCACCGAAGACAGGTCGATGCCCAGACGCTGGCTGATCACCGCGCACAGTTGCTGGCTTTCCTGATCCATGCGTTCAAGGAAATACGCGCCGAGTTCCGGGCATTCGGTCCACCAGCACATGCGTTGCGGGAAGATCTTGCGATGCCATTGGCCGTAAGGGCCGATGAGGCCGTAGATCACCGAGCTGTGCATGATCGGGTTGCCCGGCGTCAGGGTGATTTCCAGAAAGTGGTCGAGCATCGTCACGCACGGGCCATAAAGCCGGGTGAGTGTTTTCTCCAATTGGCGGCGCGCGGTTTGCGGCTCTCGGGCATGGGTCGCGACGTACAACTGGCTTTTACCGCCGCCCATTTTGATCGAGCGTCCCGGGGTCAATTCGAACGCCGTGTGCGGCACATCTTTCATGCCCCAGATCACCACGTTCGGCCGGTCGGGCAGGGTCGCTTCGGCCAGCCAGTCGAAACCGCAGAAGCCGGGAATAGCGCCGATGAACACGGGTTTGCTGGTGGTCAGATGCGGCGCGATATCTTTCAATGTTTGCGGACGCGCATGGGCCGGCACGGTGATGATGACGATGTCGGCATCTTCCACCGCAACCCTGGCATCGCTGGTCACTCGATCCAGTCGGGCGCTCAGCGTCGAGCCGTCCGGCAACAAGGCCTGCATCGGCGTCTGGCGGGCGTGCTGTTCGATGACTTCCTGATTGTGGGTGTGCAGCGAAACCTGAACATTGGGTAGCTGCTTGAACAGGATGGCGTTGAGATGGCCGGTCCTGCCGCCACCACAGATGGCGACTTTCAATAGATTCATCGAGAGGCGTTCCTGTGTGAAGGGTGGGTCATGCGACGCTCAGTTGCAGCGGCGCGGAAACAGAGTCCAGCCAGTGGGTCTTGCCCAGCCAGGCGTCCAGTTGCGGGGCGATGCTCGGATCGATCAGGTCGCGCTCCTGCAGCCACTTGTCGTCGAACACGGTGTGCAGGTATTTCTCGCCGCCGTCGGCAATCGGCACCACGACGTTGCCGCTCAGCACACCTTTGTGGATCAGCTCCAGCGCCTTGAAAATTGCACCGCCAGTGGAGCCGCCGACCAGCAGGGCGAAGTTGCGCGCGATGTAGCGCGCGGTTTCGAATGCCTGCGAGTCGGTGACTTGCACGCCCAGATCGATGCAGCTGTAGTCGAGCACCAGACCCACGGTGTCGCCGGCCGGCGTGCCGGTGCCGGATTGGTAGTACGGGTAGCCGGGGTGACCGAAGACAATCGAACCGGCCGGTTCCACCGCGACGGTGACGGTTTCCGGGTTGTGCACTTTCAAGCCGCGTGCGATGCCGGTCATCGAACCGCCGGTGCCGACGCAACCGACGTAAGCGCCGACCACGCCTTCAGCCTGGACAATGGTTTCGCGGACGAAATCACTGTAACCGCCGGCATTCGCCGCATTGTCGGACTGGTTCATGAATACCGCGCCGGGAATCTCGCTGGCCAGTTCGGCGGCCATCTGTTGACGCTCGACCACCGCGACTTCGTCTTCGCGATAAGTGCCTTTGACGAAACGAATGTCGGCACCGAGGGCCTTCATCACGGCGATCTTGTCTTGCGCGGCGTGGTGATCGACCACGGCGATGAAATGCAGACCGAACTCGACCGCGGCCATGGCCAAGCCAATCCCGGTATTGCCCGACGACGATTCGACAACGACACCGCCGGGTTTCAGGCGACCGGACTTGAGCGCCGCCAGCACCATGTTGCGCGCCATGCGGTCTTTGATACTGCCGCCGGGATTGTTCTTTTCAATCTTCAACAATAATCGCGCGTTGGTATCCGGAACATCGATGCCCAACATCGGTGTATTACCGATAAGGTCAGAAACTTTATTCAAGATCATTGCAATTGTTCCCTTTAGTAGTCAGGTGAAAACGCATAGTTACCTTCCGTACAACAGGTCGCCGTCAACCGCCGGGGCAGGGGATGGCGATGAAACTCGTTTTCCAGCAAGTCCATCTGGTAACCGGCGGTGTTGATATAAATCAATAAGTCACCGGCTTGCGGTGCCGTTGCAAAGTTGATCAGGCGATGGGTAATGACGTCATCGTCCAGGCAACTATGGCCGGCGATATAAGCTTGGATCGGGGCGTGTGGCTGTTGTTTGGTGCTGACAAGTATCGGATCTACCAGATATTCCGAGGTAAACCAGGTTTCGCAAGCGCTGAAACTGCTGCCCTCAACGAAGATGACGGTTTTATTGTCAGCCAATTGTTTGCTGCGCGTGACGCGAAATACTGACATGGCGGCTTGATCGACCAGACTTCGGCCTGGCTCGAGTGCGAGGGTTATATTCTGCGTCTGCAAGTAATTGGCAATCGACAAGCCCGGCGAATGCTCGGCTTCGAGCAATAACGTCAGCCATTGTGTCGCGGTCAGTTCACTGCCGTAAGGATAATAAGCGGCGGGAACTTTCTGATTGTAATAGTGGCTGGGGTTATTGTCGTTCTGCAGGAATTGAGCGTAGGCCTGCGGTTCGACATAACGAATCGGCAAGCCGCCACCGATATCGATTATCTGCGGATTCAAGCCCATTTCCCTGGCAGCCTCGATAAATCCGCTGACCTCACGAAAGGCTTGTGCGCGGGATTCGAATCCATAGCCGCCGAGGTGAAAATGGAAACCTTCAAAGTGAAAAAGCTCAGGTTTTTCTGCCAGCCTTTGCAGGCATTGCAGCAGGTCTTGCGAGCCCATTCCGAATCGGCTCTTCGGACTGCTTTGCGGTCTGTAACGCAGTAAAACTCTGGTTTTCGTCGGACCTGGCTGTGTTGGGAACACGCTATGCAGGTGATCGAATTCCTCCAGCGAATCCACACAAATCAATGAACCGGCGCTGATCAGCGCTTGATGGAAAACGGCTGTTTTGGCCGGTCCTGTGGCGCAGATTCTGGTGCCCGGCACACCTGCGCGCAGGGCAGCATTCAATTCGTGAATGCTCGACACATCGACGCCGATCCCCGAATTCGCTGCAGCGCCGAGCATGCTTTGCGACTTGTTGGCCTTGGCCCCGTAGAAAATGGCATGGGGCACCTGGTATTGCTTCAACACGTTCAGCAGCGCTTGCGTGTTTAATTCAAACGCATGGGGCCAGACCAGATTTAACGGTGAGCCCTGTTGTTCCACCAAGTCTGTAAGTTTGTTCGGGAACTTGTTGATAAACGTGGAAATAACCGGGTCGATCAACGGCGTTAACATCTCCGGGTGATGAACTTTATACGGCTGTTCAACAGCAGATTTATTTGTTGTAGGCATAGTTAACCCCTGGCGTCGAAAGTTACGTCGCCATTGATAGTTCGATCACCGATCGTTATCGATGCAGGTCGTCTTTTTTTGCTCGTCAGCGTCGAGCCTTTAAATAACTTGGAGGCGGATGCCAAGTGAAATCCGCTATTGGATCTGTAGCCCTGATCGTAATAAATGGTTCACAAAACAATTGCATGAGAACCCCATTCCATAAGGTTTGTGCGGATGTACTGAATGGCCATTAGTTGCTGGCCATTGCCCTGTAGCAGCCTGTAGCTGATGTTTAAGTGACATCACTGACAGGTACTTTTGCAGATACCGATGACTCGCTTTGATACGAGAATAGTTCCTCTTGGCGGCGTGAACAATATTGCGAGCAGGAACGATTATCAAGTAAGGTTTTCAAATATTTTTCAATAACGACCTGCTCAAGGCGAATCCATGGACGTGTATTTACACGCTCAAGGACTCGTTCGTCCCGAGATTAAAAAGTCTCTTAATTGCTTGATCAATAAGGCGTTAAGGGCTGTTGCGATAAGCCCCGGAACGGCAGGCAAATCCGCCGTTGAACGGGCCTGAAAGTTTTCACAAACCACGACGGGTTCACGTCAAAGGAGCAACGCCATGCAATCCGATCGACTCAGCCGCAAAGCGCCACTCGCGATCAGCTACCTGTTCGTGCCGGGCAACCGTCCCGAGCGTTTTTCCAAAGCCTGCGAAGCAGGGCCGGACGCGATCATTCTCGACCTTGAGGATGCCGTTCATCCGGACAGCAAAGCCGCCGCCCGTGACGCCATCCAGGCGTGGCAGGAGAAAACGCCGAGCGTTGCTTGTGAGCGTTACATCCGCCTCAACAGCGTCAGCAGTTCGCTGTTTCGCCAGGACCTGAGCTGGCTCAGCGACATGCGTTACCCCGAGCGTTGCGATGGGATTTTTTTGCCCAAGGCCGAATGTCCCGAGACGCTGGCGCGGGCGGTCGAGCGCTTGCTGGAGTGGCAACCGACGCTGGCGATCGTCGCGATCATCGAGACCGCCAAAGGCCTGCAGCAGGTCGAGTCGATCGCTGCGATTGCGGGCGTGGCGCGGCTGGCGTTTGGCTCGCTGGATTTCTCGCTCGATATCAACTGCAGCCAGGTGCCCGAGGCGTTTCTGTTTGCCCGCAACCGCATCGTGCTGGCGTCGCGCACGGCTGATCTGCCGTCGCCGATCGATGGCGTGACGCCGGCAATCAGCGACTTGGCGGTGGTTGCCCAAGACGCGCAATACGCGCGTTCGCTGGGCTTCGGCGCCAAGCTGTGCATCCATCCCGGGCAACTGGCGACGGTGCAGCGCGCCTTCCTGCCGGACTCGCGCCAACTGGCGTGGGCCGATCGGGTGATGCGGGCGGTGGCCACGGGCAGCCACGCGGTGCAAGTGGACGGCGAAATGGTCGACTTGCCGCTGATCGAACACGCCCAGCGCCTGCTCGATGTGGCCAGTCAGCATGCGCCATTGGCCCGCGCCGATGCCTGCTGAATCCCCGGCGAATCAGGAGATCATCATGGACCACGGTTATCAGATTGCGCTGCGGCCGCTGTGCGAAGTGTTGCAGTCGGAGCAGGTCGACCCGGTCAACGTGACGCTGCTGCGCGAGTCGATTGTCCGCGCCGGGCATTGGCTGGAACCGATCATCGTCGAGCGTTCGCGCGGCATCGTCATGGACGGCAATCACCGTTTCACCGCAGCGTTGCAGTTGGGCTTGAGACGGGTGCCGTGCATCCAGCTCGATTACTCCGATCCGCGCGTCTGTGTGCGGCACTGGCAAACCGGGCAGGCGTTCGAGGTGGCGCGGATTTTCACCACCATCGCTCGCGGCGAGATTTTTCCGTACAAGACCACCCGGCACGCGTTTGACCCCGCGCTGCCGCTGGTCGCGATTCCGCTGGAGCGCCTCTACGCCTGACCCTGATCGGGCGACGGAAAAAAACTTTACTGGGGGTGATACTTTTTCGCAGATCGACTGGCAATAGGAGTGATTACCATTTTCCCTCGATGAAAAGGATCCTCACGTCATGCCTGTTGTCAGTCGTCCTTGCGGTGAGCGGGTGTTAGCACTCGCCGTGCGTACCGCCATGCTGAATTTCGTTTTGGTCGCAGGAAGCGCCAACGCTTGGGCCGCCAGCCCCGAGCAACCAGGCGTTGCCGCCGACCCGACTGCGAACGCCGCGCCGGACGCGCTGACCCTCGACACCACCAACGTCAACGCCCGTTACAACGGCGCGACTGCCTTGCCGGAAACCCTCGCCGGTGGTCAGGTGGCGCGCGGCGCACGACTGGGCATGATGGGCAACAAAGACGTGATGGACACGCCGTTCAGCGTCACCAGCTACACCGCCAAAACCCTCGCTGATCTGCAAACCGTGACCGTCGCCGACGCCTTGGAGCGCGATCCTTCGGTGCGCTCGACCGGGCAGACCGGTGGTATCGTCGACTCGTTTTTCATCCGTGGCTTCCCGATTGGCGAAGGCAACCTTGGTGAGCTGGCGTTCGACGGCGTCTACGGTGTCGCGCCGAATTATCGGGTGTTCACCGACTACGCCGAGCGCGTCGAAGTGCTCAAAGGGCCGGGCGCGCTGATGTACGGCATTTCGCCGAACAGCGGCGTCGGCGGCGTGATCAACATCGTGCCCAAGCGCCCGCTGGATGAAGACCTGACCCGTTTCACCGGCACCTATGCCTCGGATTCTCAGGTCGGCGGGCACCTGGACCTGAGCCGGCGCTTCGGTTCGGAGAACCAGTTCGGCGTGCGTTTCAACGGCAACCTGCAGGGTGGCGATACCGCCGTCGATGATCAGCATCGCGACCTCGGTGTCGGCGCGATCGCTCTGGATTATCGCGGCGAGCGTCTGCGCCTGAACCTCGATTACATCAGCCAGAAAGAAAGCTGGGAGGGCGCTTCGCGGCCCTTCACCATTGCGCCGGGCGTTGATGTGCCGTCTGCGCCGAACGGCCGCACCAATCACTCGCAGGACTGGGGCTGGTCGGATACCAAAGAGCAGTCGGCGTTGCTCGGTGGCGAATATGACCTGACCGACAACGTCACCGTGTTCGCTCATGCCGGCGGTGGTAGATCCGACGTCAAACGCCTGTCCGACCAGGTGCCGAGAATCCTCAATGACGCCGGTGATACCAGCAACATTCCCGGCTACTACAAATTCAACGTTGATCGCTCGACGGCTGACGTCGGTATGCGTGGTGTGTTTGCCACTGGGCCGATCACTCACACCACCACGGTCATGGCGACCCGGTATCAGGATGAGCTGTCACGCGGTATCAACAACGGCACGGCCATCCTGTCGAATATCTACCATCCGATCGACAGGCCGCAGCAGTACATCAATTCGCCGAAAGTGTTGCGCGTTTCCGAATCGGAACTGTCCGGCGTGGCGTTGACCGACACGATGTCGATGCTCGATGACCGCTTCCAGTTGACCCTCGGCGTGCGTCGCCAGGACATCGAATCGCGTAACTACAACGCGGCCGGTGCGGTCAGTTCGAAATACAAGGACAACGCCACGAGCCCGCTGGTCGGCGTGGTGATCAAGCCTTGGGAGGACGTTTCGCTCTACTACAATTATGTCGAAGGTCTGAGCAAGGGCGACATCGCCCCGGGCACGGCGTCCAATGCCGGCGAAACCTTTGCCCCGTACGAATCCAAGCAGCATGAGATCGGCGTCAAGTATGAACACGGCACGTTCATGACGACGTTGGCGTTGTTCCAGATCGAGAAGCCGAGCGGTGAAGTCGGTGCCGACAACGTGTTCTCTGTGCAGGCCGAACAACGCAACCGTGGTGTCGAGTTGAGCATGTTCGGCGAAGTGGCACCGGGCACTCGCCTGATGGGCGGGGTGACCGTGCTCGACGGCGAGCTGACCGATTCGGCGACCCAAGCCAATCGCGGCAACAAACCGGTTGGCGTGCCGGACGTGCAAGCCAACGTATGGGCCGAATGGGACACGCCATGGCTTGAAGGCTTCACCCTTACCGGCGGTGCGATTTACACCGACAGCCAGTACGTCAACCAGGCCAACACTCAGGAACTGGATGCCTGGACCCGCATCGACGCCGGCGCGCGTTATGCGACCAGAATCGAAGGCCGGCCCACCACGTTCCGCGCCACCGTGCAGAACGTCTTCGATCGTGAGTACTGGTCGGGCGTGGCGTCCTACGGCGCGTTCTCTCCGGGTTATCCACGGACCTTGCAGCTGTCGGCCACGGTCGATTTCTGACGGGGCGGGAAGGGCGGCGCTGTCGTCACCTTCTATATAGAAAGTCACGATCACGTTGCCTGTCCGACACGTGGTCGGCAGGCGGGAAGCAGCTGCAACCCGCCTGAACATTTCAGAAAAGGAGTATTCGCCATGTTTAACCACCCAGGCGTTGGTGCTGTAAACGCACCTTCAGCGTTTCGGACAGCGAACAACCCATTGGCCCTTGAGTTTGATCGCAGCGCCAATGCGTATATTCGCGAACTGCTGCGCCATTTTGGGCTGCGCACCAGCCTGATCCGCTTCAAAGTCATCAATGCACTGGTGGTGGCCGACCGTGACGGACATGGGATCGGGGTGAATGGAGTGCATGCGTTTGTCGAGTCTTCATCGCCCGAGCTGTCGTTCGTCAGTGTGCGTGAAGTGCTCAAGCGTCTGGGTGAAGAGGGGCTGATCGTGCTCGGGAGTGACAAGACCTACCGATTTTCCACTGAGGCCATGGAATTGCTGCTACAGAGTCCCCGTGTATTTCACGGCGGCGGCCGCTCGCGAGGGCACATTGAGCGTGCGTAATAAAGAAGACACATGAATGCGCACCGTGAACGGGGAGATATCCAGGTCGCGGGCGATTTCCTTGTTGGTCTTGCCTTGGGCGATCAAGCGCAGCACGTCCTGCTGACGGGGTGTGAGGGCGGTGTCGGTTTCCAGCGGTAGCAGGCCTGACGGCGCGAACTTCACCAGTACTTCACCTTCGCGAATCGCCAGAATCGCCTGACCGATTTCATCGGGGGCAATATTTTTGCCGATAAAACCGTCAATGCCAGCGGCCATGACTTCGCTGATCAACGCCTCATCATCGACCATCGACACCACAATCAGCGTGGTGCGCGGCAAGCGCTGGCGCAGCCCGGCGAGCTGGCTGACGCAGGTCAGTCCGGGAAAACGCAGATCGAGTATCAGGGTGTCGGGCTCTTCACCCGAGAGCAGCAGCGTCAGCACCGTGTCGAGATCGCCGGCTTCGTCGATGACGGCTGCGGGGAGTAAACGCTGCACCGTGCGCAACATTGCCTCGCGAAACAGCGGGTGATCGTCGGCTATGATAATTCGGCATGTCATGGCATGACCCTCCCTGGGTCAGGCGTTGCTCAAGATCTGCACATTAGCACCGAGCGCAAGGGTTGCCTGTAGGCTGCTTCTGAATCTGACGAATACCGCACAAGGACGTTTCCCATGAAGTTCGAGAAAAACACCGAACTGGACCAGGCCAATCTTCGCATTATCATCGCCGCGATTGCCGTGGTTTACATGCTCGTCCTCGGTTTTTTGCCGGGACAGCGCTTCGATACGTATTTGCCCGTGATCACTTACATTGGCCTGTTTTTGCTGGCCTCGATCGGTTTGCGTCAGGCGATTGCACGCTGGCCGGGGCATTACCCGGCGCGGCGGATTTTTTCCATGGTCCACGATTACACCGGCACCTGTTTCGGTCTGGTGGTCGGTGGTGAGGCGGCGTTGCCGCTGTATGCGGTGATCATCTGGGTCAACCTCGGCAATGGCATGCGCTACGGCTCGCGCTATCTGGCGATTGCCACGGCGCTGGCGTTAGTGGCGTTGCTGTGTGTCTATCGCCTGACGCCAGTGTGGCAAGCGCAACCGTTCATGGTGTTGATGCTGATGCTCACCAGCACGGTGATTCCGTTCTATGCGCATCTGCTGTTGGAGCGCACACGTAAAGCCTCCGAAGAAGCCGTCGCAGCGAATCTGGAAAAGTCGCGGTTTCTCGCTCAGGCCAGTCATGATCTGCGCCAGCCGATTCACTCCATCGGCCTGTTTACCGCGTGCCTGCGGGAGTCGCGGTTAGGGAATGAGGAGCGGCGTCTGGTCGATAACATCGACCGATCACTGCTCAATGTTTCGCAACTGTTCCGCTCGATTCTCGATCTGTACACCCTCGATAACGGCCGGATTCTGCCCAAACTGCAAACCTTCAATTTGGGTGAATGGCTCGCGGATCTGATTCGCCAGAACGCTGAAGCAGCACGTTGGGCCGGGGTCGAGCTGCGGTTGCGCCCCTGTGAATATTGGGTGCGCACGGATCCGGCGTTGCTCGCGACCCTGGTGCAGAACGTGCTTTCCAACTGCTTCAAATATGGCGCGCATCGGCCGGTGCTGATCGGCGTGCGCCGGCGCGGAGCGGGGCTGGCCATCGTGATTTATGACCGCGGCAACGGTATCGCCGAAGACCATCTGGCCAAGGTGTTCGAGGAGTTTTATCGAGTGCGCCAAGTACGCGACAAAGACGTCGAAGGCGTCGGGCTCGGGTTGTCGATCGTCAAGCGTCTGGGCGAGTTGATCGGTGTCGGCGTTGACCTGCGTTCGCGGCTTGGGCGGGGAACGGCAGTGACCTTGTACGGCCTGTCAATCGCTGCGCCCGCACCGTTAACGGTCAATCGCGACGAGGCGCGTCAGGTCGGTTTGCTGACCGGGCTGAAGGTGTGTCTGGTGGAGGATGATCGCAACGTATTGCTCGCGACTTCAGCGTTATTGGA
Source organism: Pseudomonas sp. MC6 (assembly GCF_054790575.1). Taxonomy (NCBI): domain Bacteria; kingdom Pseudomonadati; phylum Pseudomonadota; class Gammaproteobacteria; order Pseudomonadales; family Pseudomonadaceae; genus Pseudomonas; species Pseudomonas sp. MC6. Next base: position 2,385,142 of record NZ_CP186504.1, on the reverse strand, counting down.
GCGTTGGGGCTGTGTGGTTCAAGCGGAACTGAGCGGGCAGGATTTGATGACCGACTGCGACATCATCGTCGCCGACTATGACCTCGGCACCCACGCCACTGGCATCGAGTGTATTGACGATGTCCGCAAGCGCAGAGGCTGGGCGGTTCCGGCGATGATCATCACCGGGCACGACGTCGAAAAAATCCAGGCGGCCCTGCACGATCGCCAGATTGCCATTCTGTCCAAACCGGTGCGCCCGGTCGAACTGCGCGCGACCCTGCGAGCGCTGCGCGACTGCGAAACCCAAACCCTGTAGATACTCTGTTCATGCTGCGATCTCTTGATCTTCATTTTCAGGATCAAAATCAAAAGATCGCAGCCTCGTTGCACTCGACAGCTCCTACAGGGTTAGTGCGTGTTCAGCGCTTGCACAGATAATCCTGGGTGATGGTGGTTTGCAGGCAGTTGTACTGGCCCATGGTGCGGCAGATGTTTTTCTCGGAACCGGTGACCTCGGCGTTTTTGTAGCCCCAGGTCTTGCAGCGTTGCGTGGCAACGGTCAAACCTTGTTCGGCGCTGGTCTGGCCGCTTTCGAACTGGCCCAGTTCATAGGAAACCTGGACGACGCCATCGTTTTTGCTGCCGCCGGTAGCTTCCCACTGTTTGGGTGTGGCGCAGCCGGTCAGGAACAGGGCGCTGAGGGTGAGTGTTGCGATCAGAGTTTTCATGGGCAAACGGTGTCCTTTACCGGGCGGGGAAATTATTGCAGCGGGATTGGCGAAGCGCCTTTTGGCAGGCAGGAAAGCGGCGGCGACATCATGCCCATGCTCGCCACGGCGATAATTACGCCGCTGGGCAATTCACAGTTGTATTCCCCGGCCGGGGTGTACGCGGTGTAGTAGGTGAGGGTGCTGTCGTTGCGGATATTGTCGATTTTCGACACCGGTTTACCGATCACCGTTTGCGCGCGTTCTTTCATGCTCGCTTCAGTGGGTTTGACGGTCTGGCAGCCGGCAACGCCGAACAGCACAGCGCCGACCAGGGTGATCTTGCAAAGGTTTGCATGCAGTTTCATGGTGTGTCTTCCTTGGTGTTGTTCTGATTTCCAGGCACAACGATCCCGTACGCTGCGAACAGGCAACGTTGAGGAACATCGGGGGTGCGGTGGAATATAGCGCCAGCGGACAGGGCGGTCGATTAGCACAAATGTGCTAGTGCAGTGGGGGATCGACGGCCGTTAGGCGCTTCTCTTCCTGCCCGATTGGGGCAAAGCTCGAATCAGTCTAAAAACACTGACCCGCGTCGGCGAGCCTTTGCTAGGCTCAAAGATGTAGGCGAAGACGCAGACTGATGCGCAATCGGATAGCAAGGGGGCGTGGGGCGCGCTCCGAAAGGTACACGGTTAGAAAGATCTCCGCGCTGAGATCCAGCCCTTATGCCGTGTGAAGCAGCCGAGGCCGTACCTTTTCAATTTGGCCCGGTACTGTGGGAAGCCCGATAAACCTTGTAAGCCAGAGACCAGCACTGGCCGCCTGCTCGAACATCAAAGCCCGCTTCGTGCGGGCTTTGTCGTTCCTGCAAGGTCAGATCGATTGCAGCGCCTGCGCCAGATCGGCGCGCAGGTCTTCGACGTCTTCAACGCCAACCGACAGCCGCACCAGACCATCGCCGATCCCCAGTTTGGCGCGGGTATCAGCCGGAATAGTCGCGTGGGTCATGATCGCCGGGTGCTCGATCAGGCTTTCCACGCCACCGAGACTTTCCGCCAGGGCGAAGATCTTCACGTTCTCAAGGAAGCGCCGCGCGCCCGCCAGATCACTGTTCAGATCCACGGAAATCATCCCGCCAAAACCGCGCATCTGGCGCTTGGCCAATTCATGCTGCGGATGCGAGGCCAGCCCCGGATAGTAGACGCGTTTGACCTGCGGTTGCTGTTCCAGCCACTGCGCCAGATCCAGCGCGTTGCTGCAATGACGCTCCATGCGCAGCGCCAGGGTTTTCACCCCGCGCAGAGTCAGAAACGCATCGAACGGCCCGGCAATCGCACCGACTGCGTTCTGCAAGAAGCCCAGTTTCTCGGCCAGTGCTTCGTTCTGCCCGACCACGGCGATGCCGCCGATGACGTCGGAGTGACCGTTCAGGTACTTGGTGGTCGAGTGCAGCACGATGTCGAAACCCAGCTCCAGCGGCCGCTGGATATACGGGCTGGCAAAGGTGTTGTCGGCCACGCTGATGATCCCGCGAGCGCGGCAGATGCGCGCGATCGCGGCCAGATCCGACAGGCTCAGCAGTGGGTTGGTCGGTGACTCGACAATCACCAGACGTGTGTCGTCCTGCAGCGCCGCTTCGAACGCCGCCAGGTCAGTCAAATCGACGTAGCTGAAACGGTGTCCGGCACTGCGCTGACGAACCTTGTCGAACAGGCGGAACGTGCCGCCGTACAAGTCATTGCCGGAGATCACGTGCGAACCGGCATCGATCAGTTCGAGCACCGTGGAAATCGTCGCCAGCCCGGAGGCGAACGCAAACGCCTGGGTGCCGCCTTCAAGGTCCGCCACGCAACGCTCCAGGGCAAAACGCGTCGGGTTGTGCGAGCGGCCGTAATCGAAACCCTTGTGCACGCCGGGGCTGTCTTGCAGGTACGTGGAGTTGGCGTAGATCGGCGGCATCAGCGCGCCGGTGGTCGGGTCCGGCGTCTGCCCGGCGTGGATCACCCGGGTCGCGAAGCCTTGGGATTTGTCGTCGTGCTGACTCATGCGAGGGATCTCCGTAATTGGTTGAGCATGTCGGTGCGGGTGATCAGGCCATGGAAGCCCGATGCATCGGCAATGATGGCGACGAGGCCACGGCTGAGCACCGCTTCCAGCTCGGCAAGGCTGGCGCCGGGTGCGAGGGTTTGCAGCTTGTCGGTCATCACGCTGGACACCGATTGGCTGAAGCGGGCGGCGTCTTCGTGCACCGGCAGGAGGATGTCCGATTCATCGATCACACCGACCAGTTGCTTGCCTTCCACCAGCACCGGCAACTGCGAAACATCCGCCAGACGCATGCGCTGGAACGCGGTGAGCAGGGTGTCGTCAGGGCCGACACTGATCACGCGGCCATCCTCAAAGCGGCGGGCGATAAGGTCGCGCAGGTCGCCATAGCCTTTGCGCTGCAACAGGCCTTGATCGGTCATCCACTGGTCGTTGTAAACCTTCGACAGATAGCGCGTGCCGGTGTCGCAAACGAAGCTGACCACACGTTTTGGCTCGGTCTGTTCGCGGCAATAACGCAGCGCCGCTGCGAGCAGGGTGCCAGTCGAGGAGCCGCCGAGAATGCCTTCGGCCTTGAGCAACTGGCGGGCGTGATCGAAGCTTTCTTCATCGCTGATGGAGTAGGCGTGGCGCACGCTGGAGAGGTCGGTGATCGATGGAATGAAGTCTTCGCCAATGCCTTCCACCGCCCATGAACCGGGCGTCGGCAGCGAGCCGTCGCGGCTGTATTGCGCCATCACCGAACCGACCGGATCGGCCAGGACCATTTCCAGAACCGGCTGCACACGCTTGAAGAAACGGCTCAGGCCCGTCAGCGTGCCGGCCGAACCAACACCGACGACGATGGCGTCCAGATCATGTTCGGTCTGCGCCCAGATTTCCGGCGCGGTGCTGCATTCGTGGGCCAGCGGGTTGGCCGGGTTGTTGAACTGATCGGCGAAAAACGCGCCGGGGATGTCTTTCGCCAAACGGGCGGCGACGTCCTGGTAATACTCGGGATGGCCCTTGCCGACGTCGGAGCGGGTGATGTGTACCTCGGCGCCCATGGCCTTCAAGTGCAGGACTTTCTCGGTGGACATTTTGTCCGGCACCACCAGTACCACGCGATAGCCTTTGGCGCGGCCAACCAGTGCCAGGCCCAGGCCGGTGTTGCCGGCGGTGGCTTCGACGATGGTGCCGCCGGGTTGCAGGCGACCATCACGTTCGGCGGCGTCGATCATCGCCAGACCGATGCGGTCCTTGATCGAACCACCGGGGTTCTGCGATTCAAGTTTGAGAAACAGCGTGCAAGGCCCGGTGTCGAAGCGGGTGACTTGCACCAGTGGAGTATTGCCGATCAGCCCAAGTACGGCAGGGCGTGATTCCTTAGACATTTCTTCACCTCTTTGTGGTGTTGATCGCGTTCCAATCGCGGGGAAAAGACTCGCGTGCAACATAGGCTCAGACATCAGCTGTCGCAACCTTTAGTCGGTCGCAAATACAGCCATTTCGATCTAACGATAGATCGAAATCAAAGACCTGCCGGGGTGCTTTCGGGGGCGTTTATACGGAGGCGTCATCGAGTTTTCAAAGGGCGTCTTCATGGCGACGAACAGCTTGAATTACCAAGAAATTTACTGCCGCAAAAACCGTCCAGCCGTCGCCCGCGCGCTCAACTCTGCAATGTCTTCAACTGACAGGCTGGGATGATTTGATCATGAGGGAAACTCGTGTTGATCAAGATTAAATTGAGTTTGTCTCACTAGCGACCGATGCCGACAATGGCCGCCATCAACAGAACATTGGAGTTGTTTGTTATGGCACTGGCCCATTCCCTTGGATTTCCGCGCATCGGTCGCGACCGCGAACTGAAAAAAGCGCAAGAGGCGTTCTGGAAAGGAGAACTGAACGAGGCAGGCCTGCGTGACGTCGGTCGCGAGTTGCGCAAGGCCCATTGGGACTTGCAGAAAAACGCCGGCATCGAGTTGCTGCCGGTTGGCGATTTCGCCTGGTATGACCAGGTGCTGACGCACTCGCTGATGTTCGGCGTCATCCCCGAGCGCTTCCGTCCGCATGACGGCAAAGCCAATCTGCAGACCTTGTTCGCCATGGCCCGTGGTGTCAGCGACAGCTGCTGTGGCGGTGCACACGCCCAGGAAATGACCAAGTGGTTCGACACCAACTATCACTATCTGGTCCCGGAATTCAGTGCGGATCAACAGTTCCAGTTGGGCTGGGAGCAGTTGTTCGAAGAAGTCGAAGAAGCCCGTGCACTGGGCCATAACGTCAAACCGGTGATCATCGGCCCGCTGACGTATCTGTGGCTGGGCAAGGCCAAAGGCGCCGAATTCGACAAGCTCGAACTGCTTGATCGTCTGCTGCCACTGTACGGGCAGATCTTCGCGCGTCTTGCCGCCCAAGGCGTCGAGTGGGTGCAGATCGACGAGCCGATTCTGGTGCCCGACCTGCCGCAGGAATGGAAGAACGCTTTCGAGCGGGCCTACAACCAGATTCAGCGGGATCCGCTGAAGAAGCTGCTGGCGACTTACTTCGGGGGCCTGGAAGAAAACCTCGGCCTGGCCGCCAACCTGCCGGTCGACGGTTTGCACATCGATCTGGTGCGCGCACCAGAGCAATACCCGACCATTCTTGATCGTCTGCCGGCCTATAAAGTGTTGTCCTTGGGCGTGGTCAATGGCCGTAACGTCTGGCGCTGCGATCTGGAAAATGCCTTGGCGACTTTGCAGCATGCGCACGAGCGTCTGGGCGATCGTCTGTGGGTCGCGCCGTCCTGTTCGTTGCTGCACAGCCCGGTGGATCTGGGCCGTGAAGACAAGCTCGATGCCGAGTTGAAAAGCTGGCTGGCCTTTGCCGTACAGAAGTGCGAAGAAGTGGCGGTGCTGGCCCAAGCCGTCAACCAACCGGAAGCGCCGAATGTGCTGCGTGCCCTGACCGAAAGCCGTTCGGTGCAGGCCGCCCGCGCGGCGTCGCCACGTATTCACAAGCCTGCCGTTCAGGCTCGGGTTACCGCTATCACGGCCAAGGACAGTCAGCGTCAGTCGCTGTTCGCCCAGCGCATTGCCAAACAGCGCGCTGGCCTGGACCTGCCGCTGTTCCCGACCACGACGATCGGTTCGTTCCCGCAAACCGCGTCGATCCGCCTCGCTCGTCAGTCGTTCAAACAGGGCAAGCTGACCAAAGCCGAATACACCGAAGCCATGCACAGCGAGATCCGTCACGCAGTGGAAATCCAGGAGCGTCTGGGCCTCGATGTGCTGGTGCACGGTGAAGCCGAGCGCAATGACATGGTCGAATACTTCGCCGAGCAGCTCGACGGTTATGTGTTTACCCGTTTTGGCTGGGTACAAAGTTACGGTTCGCGTTGCGTTAAACCGGCGGTGATCTTCGGTGACCTCAGCCGCCCGAAAGCCATGACTGTCGAGTGGATCCGCTACGCCCAAGGCCTGACCGACAAAGTCATGAAAGGCATGCTGACCGGCCCGGTGACCATGCTGATGTGGTCGTTCCCGCGTGAAGACGTGAGCCGCGAAGTGCAGGCCCGACAACTGGCCTTGGCGATCCGCGATGAAGTGGTCGATCTGGAAGCCGCTGGCATCAAGATCGTGCAGATCGACGAAGCGGCCTTCCGTGAGGGGCTGCCGTTGCGTCAGGCGCAGTGGCAGCAGTATCTGGATTGGGCGACTGAAGTGTTCCGCCTGTGCGCCTCGGGTGTGCGAGACGAAACGCAGATCCACACGCACATGTGCTACAGCGAGTTCAACGATGTGATCGAATCTATCGCGGCGATGGATGCCGACGTGATCACCATCGAGACTTCGCGCTCGGACATGGAATTGCTGGAGGCGTTCGAAGCCTTCGCTTACCCGAACGACATCGGCCCGGGCGTCTACGACATCCACTCGCCACGCATCCCGGATGCTTCGGAAATGGCTAATCTGCTGCGCAAGGCTGCCAAGCGGATTCCGGCTGAGCGCCTATGGGTCAACCCGGATTGCGGTTTGAAAACCCGTGGCTGGCCGGAGACGGAAGCGGCGCTGGTGCACATGGTTACTGCCGCCCGGCAATTGCGTAAAGAGTTGACCTGACACCTTAACCACCTGAATAAACACAACCCCTTGTAGGAGTGAGCCTGCTCGCGATAGCGGTGTGTCAGTCAACTCATCGGTGACTGACACACCGCTATCGCGAGCAGGCTCACTCCTACAGGGGTTGTGTATGTATTTTCAGAAACGGGAATTCTCATGGCATCGCCGAAAAGCTGTTGCTACTGTAGTCAGCCGCAGTTCAGGTATTTGCCGCTAAATGAGTGATCAACCCGTTATCCAGACTGTGTCCGACGCAGACATTCCTGAAGTTCTGGATTTTGTTCTAAAGGCCCGTGCCGAGCTTTTTCCCAAGCTCAGCGCGACCGGTATGCCTGACGATCTGGCGCGTTTTGCCGAGGTTTATCTGCGTGGGGCAGGGCGCTTTCTGATTGCTCGCCATGAAGGGCACATCGTCGCGTCCATCGGCTATCTCCCTTACGACCGGCGCTTCCCGCACTTGCCCTATCCGGACCTTGAAGTGGTGGAAATCGTCCGTCTGTTTGTCCTGCCATCGCAGCGCCGCTCAGGGCTGGCCGGTGCGATATATCGATCACTCAAAGACCTGGCACTCGCCGACGGAGTCGAGGTGATCTACCTGCACACCCATCCGTTTCTGCCGGGGGCCATCGAGTTCTGGCAGCGGCAGGGCTTCGAGATAATCGATGTCGACGCTGACCCGGTCTGGCAAACAACCCACATGCACAACGTCATGAGTGAAATCTGAGAATCTGCGCCCCATCAAACGGGTCCGTCAGATAATGCGCCCTGACCCCGAAAGTCTCGTGTAACCGCTGTGGTGTCAGCACCTCCAACGGTTCGCCCAGCGCCACCAGTCGCCCGCGCTCCAGCACCGCCAGACGATCACATTTCAACGCCTGATTAAGGTCATGCAATGCGATCAGCGTGGTCACCGGCAACGCTTGCACCACATTGAGGATGGTCAGTTGATGCTGAATGTCGAGGTGGTTGGCTGGCTCATCCAACAATAGAATTTGCGGTCGCTGCGCCAATGCCCGAGCAATGTGCACCCGCTGCCGCTCGCCGCCGGACAGACTGCGCCAGAGACGCGTGCGCAGGTGCATGGCGTCAACGTCGTGCAGCGCCTGCTGAACAATCGCGTCGTCCGCCGCCGACCATGGTTGCAGCGCCGACAGCCAAGGCGTGCGCCCCAACGCCACCGCATCGAACACGCGAATGCCGTCGTCGGTGTCGGCCTGTTGTTCGACCACCGCAAGCTTTTGCGCAATGCTGCGCCGGGCCATTTTGCCCAAGCGCTGACCTTCGAGCAGGACCTCGCCAGCGCTCGGTTCGCGCAGCCCGGCCAGCAGTTTAAGCAGGGTGGATTTGCCGGATCCATTCGGCCCGACGATGCCCAGGGTTTCGCCACGCTGAACCTCAAGGCTGACACCGTTGAGCAACTCGGCGCCGCGCACTTTGAAGCTCAGACCAGAACAACTCAAAACACTGCTCATCGCGCCGATCTCCGACCCACCAGAATCAGGGCAAACACCGGCGCGCCGACCAGCGCGGTAATCACCCCGACCGGAATCACCTGGCCCTTGATCAAGGTGCGCGACAACACATCGGCAGCAATCAGAAACACCGCGCCGCCCAACGCACTGGCCGGCAGCAAACGTGCATGCCCGGTGCCGAGCAACAGCCGTGCGGCGTGGGGAATCACCAACCCGACAAAACCGATCGAACCGACAATCGACACCATCACCGCCGTCACCAGCGCCGCGCAGCCAATCAACAAAATCTGCACACGTCGCACCGGAATGCCGAGGGATGCCGCCGAATCCGCACCAAAGGTAAACGCATCCAGCGCGCGACGATGCCACAGGCACACGACCAAACCGAACACGGCCACCGGCACCGCCAGCCATACCGACGGCCAGCGCACGCCGCCAAGATTGCCCAGCAGCCAGAACATGATCCCGCGTGCCTGCTCGGAACTGGCCGAGCGGGTGATCAGAAACGCCGTGAGCGCGTTGAACAGCTGCGAGCCGGCGATCCCGGCAAGAATGATCTGCCCGGTGCCGCTGGCCGAACCGCTGACCCGCGCCAGCAGAATCACCAACACGAACGCCGTGACCGCGCCGGCGAAGGCACCGACTGACAGCGAGATCATCCCTGCGCCAACACCGAGCAGCGCCACCATCACCGCTCCGGTCGAGGCGCCGGCAGAAATCCCCAGCAGATACGGATCGGCCAACGGGTTGCGCAACAGCGACTGCAAAATCACCCCGCACGTCGCCAGACCGGCACCGCACGCGGCCGCGACCAGTGCGCGGGTCAGGCGGTAGTTCCAGACGATGCCTTCATCGATAGGATCCAGCGCGTACCCGGCGCCGCACAATTTGTTCGCCAGTACTTGCATCACCACGCTAGGTTCAATCGACGTCTCACCAATGGCCACGCCAGCAACCACTGCAATCAACAGCGTCGCCAGGGCCAGTAACGTGCGGATCAGGCTGGCACTCATTGCGACAGGTCATAGCCGTTGATGGCCGTGGCCAGTTGCTCGATGCCGTCGAACATGCGCAGGCTCGCCTGCATGGCCATGGCGTCGAGAATGATGATGCGGTTGTGTTTCACCGCGTCCATGTTGCGTGTCACCGGGTCGCTGCGCAGGAAGGCGAGTTTCTTTTCATAGTCGTCAGCGGGGAAGCGCCGACGGTCCATGCGCGCGATGACGAGGAAGGTCGGATTGGCTTTGGCGATGGTTTCCCAGCCGACCGTTGGCCACTCTTCATCGGACGCCACCACGTTACGCACGCCGAGGGTGCTGAGCATGAAATCGGGAACGCCTTTGTGCCCGGCCACGAACGGCTCGATGTCCATTTGTGCACTGGAAAACCAGACCAGCGCGCTGGCGTCCTTCAGCTGTTTGCCTTGGGCGGTGGCAATCGATTTGGCGAGGCTGGCCTTGAGCTCGTCGTTAAGTTGCTGGCCATGCTCCTGAACATCGAAGATCTGCGCCAGTTGGCTCACGCTTTTGTAAATCGTCTCGATGCGAAACGGCGCCAGTCGCGTGCCATCGGCGCCGACGAGGTTGTCCTTGGCCTCACAATCGGAGGGCAGCAGGTAGGTCGGAATCTTAAGTTCATGAAACTGCTCGCGGGTGCCCACCGCACCTTGTGGGCCGACCATCCACTCCAGTTCAACGGCAACCAGTTCCGGGCGCTTGCCGATCACCGATTCGAAACTCGGCTCGTTGTCGGCCAGGCGCTGGATCTTGTCGTCCTGCGCTTTGTACTTGGCCAGCACATTGTTGAACCACAGTGAGGTGCCGACGACTTTATCGCTCAGGCCCATGGCGTAGAGCATTTCCGTGCCGGCCTGGCCGATGGTCACGGTGCGCATCGGTGCGTGCTGGAAGGTCAGGGTGCTGCCGCAGTTGTCGATCGTCAGTGGATAGGCCGTCGGGGCCGCCTGCGCCATGGCGTAAAGGCTCAGGCCGGTAATGAGGGTGGCGATGCGGGGCAGCAGCATGGGGCAGTCTCCGAGGGAACCGTACGGGGAGCGGGAGAGTACGGATCGGAAACACATCTTCGAACGCAGTCAGGGCAACCGCGCAAGGCCGGGCAGCAAACAAAGACGCGCACGGCACGATGTCCTTCCCGGACACCCCGCCGGTTAGTAGTCACTGTGCCGGCAGGTCTCCTGACTGATGCGTCATCGCCTGGCTCCGGCCTTCCCGGGGTTCACCCAGTGGCAGTCGTGGAGCAGGCTCGGCACCTACAGTTGCGGGGGCAGTTCCGATCAATGCTGTGCAAGCACCTCGGATTCCCTGTTAGTCCCGTTCGGGAACCAGCGGCGGCATGTTAGTCGATCGAGCCGCTGAAGGGGAGACGAATCTGTCGTGGCGCGGATTAGTGCTGGCTCATCAAACCGTGCAATACGCCCAAACGCAGACCCGGTTCGGAGGGCACCATCTGCGCGATGCCGAACACTTTGAACGCCGCCAGCATCAGCACCAGACCACCGGGCAGAATGCTCTGGCGGTGCGCTTGCAGACCGGTCAGTTTCAGTTGCTGGACGTTGTTCACTTTCAACAGCAGCAGCGACAGGCGTAGTAGCCCGCCGTAGGTGATGCCGTCCTGGCCGAAGTCATTCAGGTGGTTGGCCTTGAGCACTTTGGCGAGCATGCGCGCAGTGCCGGAAGAGCCGATGGTTTGCTGCCAACCCTGAGCACGGTAACGCCGGGCAACTTTTTCAAACTGCAGGATGGCGAAGCGTTCGGCTTCCTGCAGCGCGCCGGCGGACACATCGCCGCCGCGAAAAAAGCGCGTGCTCAAGGTGCCGCTGCCGATGGCGATGCTTTCGGTGAGCAACGGTTGCGCACCCTGACCGAGGATCAGCTCTGTGGAGCCACCGCCGATGTCGACCACCAGGCGCAGGTCTTCAGCGCTTGGCAAGGCATGGGTCACGCCGGCGTAGACCAGCCGCGCCTCTTCATGGCCGCAGATGACGTCGATGGGAAACCCCAGATGCCGCTCGGCACTGGCCAGAAACAGTTGCGAGTTGTCCGCCTCACGCACCGCGCTGGTCGCCACCGCACGGACTCGGCCGGCCTCGAAGCCGCGCAGCTTCTTGCCGAACCGCGCCAACGCCTGCCAGCCGCGATCCAGTGCCAACGCGTCCAGCGCGCCACCGTCAAATCCTTCGGCGAGGCGCACCGGCTCACGCAGGGTTTTCACCTCCTGAATCTGCAAGCCCTTTCGACTGCGCACCGACTGGCCGATCATCAGGCGAAAGGCATTCGAACCCAGGTCGATGGCGGCAAACAGCGAGGCGTCGTCTTTCATGGGAATCCTTGCAGAGCTTCCGTCGGGAGGCGCGAGACGGTTTGCGAGGATTCTGCCGTGATCTTGATGACATCCTGATGACGGGGCAGGGGCGGTTCAGTGAATGTGTGGCTGTCATGACACTGTCATTATCCGGCGTTTATGCTGAGGCCAATACATCGCGTGTTCTTAAAGTTTTTGCTGCCATTTTTGGCAGCTTTTTTTTGCCCAAAATTCAGCGAAATCCCTGTAGGAGCTGCCGAAGGCTGCGATTTTTTGACTTTGTTTTTGGAGAGCAAGATCAAAAGATCGCAGCCTTCGGCAGCTCCTCCAAGGGTCGTATTTGCAATTTTTAATAGAGGTTGGCTAATATACGATCCATATACACATCGTATCGGATTCATATATGGGTATCGTAAAGATTTCAGAGGACATGCACGAGAACCTGCGGATCTCCAGCAACGCCCTCAGCCGCTCGATCAACGCGCAGGCTGAACACTGGATGCGCATCGGCATGCTCGCCGAACTGCACCCCAACCTCGACCACAGCGCCATTTGCCGCTTGCTGATCCGCGCCGAACAGAACGGTGGGCTGGATTTGCAACAACTGACTCAGGAAGCCGTCAGCGCATGAGAAACCAGATCAAGATCAACACCCCGGCCGACATCGCTCAATCGCGCGCTGCCGGCAAACTCGCCGCCGAAGTACTGGCAATGCTGGTGCCCCATGTGAAGGCGGGCGTGACCACCGATCAGCTCGATCAACTGTGCAATGACTACATCGTCAAGGTGCAGAAAGCCGTGCCGGCCAACGTTGGCTATCACGGCTTTCCGAAAACCGTCTGCGCGTCGGTCAATGACGTGGTCTGCCATGGCATTCCGTCGGGCACACCGTTGAAGGATGGCGACATCGTCAATCTCGATATCGCGGTGATCAAGGATGGCTGGTTCGGCGACACCAGCCGCATGTACGTGGTCGGCGAGGCGACACCTGAGGCGCAGCATCTGATCAAGACTACCTATGACGCCATGTGCGCGGGGATTCGCGTGGTCAAGCCAGGCGCCACCTTGGGCGATATCGGCCACGCGATCCAGACGTTGGCGGAGAAGGAAGGCTTCAGCGTGGTGCGCGAGTATTGCGGGCACGGGATCGGCAAGGTCTATCACGATGAGCCGCAGATTCTGCATTACGGCTTTCCCGATCAGGGCATGAAGCTTAAGGCGGGGATGATTTTTACCGTAGAGCCGATGCTCAATGCCGGCAAGCGTCATGTGAAGAACATGCCGGATGGCTGGACGGTGCTGACCAAGGACGGCTCGTTGTCGGCGCAGTGGGAGCATATGGTGGCGGTGACGGAGACGGGGTTTGAGATCTTGACCGCGTGGCCGGATGAGATTGAAGGCTACCGCGCTATTGTCTGATACCGCGTCGACTGGTTCCCTTACCCTAGCCCTCTCCCAGAGGGAGAGGGGACTGACCGGGTTGATTGGACAAGTTACACCGACCTGAGAATGCAGCGTCGAACTCAGGTTTTGAACAACATGGAGATCGGCTCCCTTTCTCCCTCGCCCCCTGGGGGAGAGGGCTGGGGTGAGGGGGTAAATCTCACAGGCAACACGCTATCAGTGAGCGCCGGCAGCCTTGTTCAGGTCGCTTTCGGTCCATTCGGTGTAGACGCAGGCGTCGGCAGTGGCCCAGCGCACTTGCACTGGGTCGCCAGCCTCGAGCGGCATGCCCGCCGCCGACAGTGCTTTCACCGTCATCGACGTGCCGCCCGAGGTGACTACGCTGCAGGTCTGGCTCTCACCCAGAAACAACACCTCCACGACCTTCGCTGAAACCTCATTCCAGCCCGACGGCAGCGGTTCGCTGATTGCTTGCGCCACGCTCAAAGCCAGTGCCTTTTCCGGCCGCACCATCAACAAAACATCTTGATCGGTGTGCAGCCCAGCGGTCAGTCGAATCGACAATGACTGGCCTTCAAACGAAGCCGCCGCATTGCCCTGCGCCTTGAGCTTGAGGAAGTTCGAATTGCCCAGAAACGACGCCACAAACGCATTCGGCGGATTCTGATAAAGGTCATAACCGCTGCCCAATCCAACAATCTTGCCGTGACTGAAAATCGCAATGCGCTGCGACAAACGCATGGCTTCTTCCTGGTCGTGGGTTACGTAAACAATGGTGATGCCCAGACGACGATGCAATTGGCGCAATTCATCCTGCAGATCTTCCCGCAGCTTTTTATCCAACGCGCCGAGCGGTTCGTCCATCAACAGAATGCGTGGCTCATAAACCAGCGCCCGGGCGATGGCGACACGTTGCTGCTGACCACCAGACAATTGCGAAGGGCGGCGATGAGCGAACTGCTCAAGCTGCACCAGTTTCAACATTGCATCGACACGCTTGTCGCGCTCAGCCGCCGCGAGTTTGCGAATCGCCAACGGGAAGGCGATGTTGTCGCGCACCGACAGATGCGGGAACAGCGAATAACGCTGGAACACCATGCCGATATCGCGCTTGTGCGGCGGCACATTGACCAGCGATTGACCGTTGACGAGGATCTCGCCGCTGCTCGGTGTTTCGAACCCGGCGAGCATCGACAGCGTGGTGCTTTTGCCCGAGCCGCTGGAGCCGAGGAAGGTCAGGAACTCGCCGTCCTTGATGTCCAGCGAGATGTTGTCGACGGCGGCAAAATCACCGTAGTGCTTGTTCAGGTTGCGCAGGCTGACCAGGGGTTTGTCGTTCTGCTGGGAAGCGTCTTTGATCACGGCACTCATGTCGTACTCCTGGGCGCTCAGGCGCTGATTTCGTTGCGCCGGCGCAATGCGGCGGCGATGACCATGACCAAAACAGACAAGCCGATCAGCAGCGTCGAGGCGACGGCGATCACTGGCGTCAGGTCTTGGCGCAGGGTGGTCCACATTTTCACGGGAAGGGTTTGCAGGGTCGGGCTGGCCATCATCACGCTGAGCACCACTTCGTCCCACGAAACGAGGAAGGCGAAGAGGGCGCCGGCGACCATGCCCGGACGAATCGCCGGAAAGGTCACTTTGAATACCGCTTGCAGGCGTGAAGCACCGCAGATCACCGCGGCGTCTTCAATCGACTGGTCGAACAGCTTCAGCGAGTTGATGATCGAGATGATGGTGAACGGCAACGCGACGATCACATGGCTGACGACGAAGGCGAACATCGTCCCGGTGTAACCGAGCTTGAGGAACAGCGCGTACACCGCCACGGCGATGATCACCAGCGGCACGATCATCGGCAGGGTGAACAGACCGTAGAGCATTTCCCGACCGGGAAAGCGTCCGCGCACCAGCGCAAACGCCGTCGGCAAACCAAGGGCCACGGCAAAGATCGTCGTCAGCACAGCAACCTTGAGGCTCGCCGCTGCAGCGTTCATCCAGTCCGGGTTGGAGAAGAACTGGCCGTACCATTTCAGCGTCCAGCCCGGCGGTGGAAACACCAGCCACTGCGACGAACCGAACGACAAAAGCACGATGAAGACGATCGGCAACAGCAGGAACAGACCGATCAGCCCGGTGGTGGCGTAGAGGCCGAAACGCATGCGCCGGCTCATCGCATTGGGGGTCAGGAGCATGTCGGCTTACCTCGCGTTACTGGCGCCAACCGGGGATTCCGGCTGAAGCTTCAGGTAGAAGTAGAACAGCACCAAAGTGATCGCGATCAGCAACGCGGCGCCGGCACTGGCCAGGCCCCAGTTGAGGAACGATTGCACCTGCTGAATGATGAACTCCGGCAGCATCATGTTCTGCGCCCCACCAAGCAGCGCCGGGGTGACGTAGTAACCGAGCGACATGACGAACACCATCAGCCCACCGGAGGCCAGACCCGGCCGGCACAGCGGCAGGAACACCCGGAAGAAGTTGGTCCATGGGCTGGCGCCGCAGATCGATCCGGCCTGCAGGATCATCGGATCGATGGCCTGCATGGTCGCCTGCAACGGCAGCACGATGAACGGGATCATGATGTAGCTCATGCCGATCACTACGCCGGTGAGGTTATGGACCATTTCCAGCGGTTGATCGATGATGCCCATCGCCATCAGAGCCTTGTTGATCACGCCCGACGCTTGCAGCAGCACCAGCCACGAATACGTGCGGGCGAGCAGGCTGGTCCACATCGACAGCAGCACGATGTTGAGAATCCAGCGTCCCCAGCCGCGCGGCACCAGAGTGATCGCCCAGGCCAGCGGAAAGCCCAGCAACAGGCTGAACAGCGTCACCAGCCCGGCCACCGAAAAGGTGTTGAGCAGGACGCGGGCATAGGCCGAGTTGGCGAACAGTTGTTCATAGTTGCCGAGGCCTGGCGTCGGTTCGAGCACGCCGCGCAACAGCAGGCCAATCAACGGCGCGAGAAAGAACAGGCCGATGAACAACAGCGCCGGGGCGAGGTTGCCGGCGCCGCGCCAGCGTTGTCTGAGTGACGGGGCTTGCTGCATCGCAACCGCCTGTGTTCCGTGGGCCGAACCGGCAGCGCTTGCGGCGCTCCCGGTGGCAGTGGAGGGACGGGACGCGGTGGCCGCCATTTTCATTTGACCAGCCATTCGTTCCACCGTGTCGCGATGGCCTGGCCGTTTTTGGCCCAGTACGCGAAATCAAGAGTGATCTGATCCTTAGCGTAGGCAGTCGGCAGGTTGGGGGCCAGCGTCGAATCCAGACGCTCCACACTGTCGAGGTTGACCGGGGCGTAGGCGGTCAGGTTGGAGAAGTCGGCCTGGCCCTTGGCGCTGCTGGCGGCGGCGAGAAACTTCATCGCCGCGTCCTTGTTTTTCGAGCCTTTTGGGATGACCAGAATGTCGGCCATGACCAGGTTCTGTTTCCAGCTCACACCGACCGGTGCGCCGTCTTCTTGCAGGGCGTGAATGCGACCGTTCCAGAACTGGCCCATGCTCGCTTCACCGGACGCCAGCAGTTGCTGCGACTGCGCGCCGCCGCCCCACCAGACGATGTCTTTCTTGATGGTGTCGAGTTTCTTGAAGGCGCGATCCAGATCCAGCGGGTAGAGCTTGTCAGCCGCTACGCCGTCGGCCAGCAGCGCCAGTTCGAGCACGCCAGGGCTTGGCCATTTGTACAGGGCGCGTTTGCCGGGCCAGGTTTTGGTGTCGAACAGGGCGCTCCAGTCCTGCGGCTTGTTGGCGCCGAGTTTGCCCTCGTTGTAGCCGAGGACGAAGGAGAAAAAGAACGAGCCGACGCCATGATCGCTGACGAATCGCGGGTCGATCTTGTCGCGCTGGATCACTTTGAAATCGAGGGGTTCGAGCAGGCCTTCAGCCGCGGCGCGCAGAGCGAAATCGGCTTCGACATCGACCACGTCCCATTGCACGTTGCCGCTTTCGACCATGGCTTTGAGTTTGCCGTAGTCGGTCGGGCCATCCTGCACGACGGTGATGCCGCTGGCCTTGCTGAACGGATCGGCCCAGGCCTGTTTCTGCGCATCCTGGGTGCTTCCGCCCCAGCTGACGAAGTTCACGCTTTCGGCAGCCATTGCAGCCTGGCCGGTGACGCTGAGCAGTCCCGCAAAAAAGATCGCGGTTGCAGCTTTGTTCAACACCATGTTCACGCCCTCATTGTTGTGTTTTTGAGCGGGCTTGCGTTGTTGCCCGCCTGTCGGGAGCAGTAGCTGGACGTTCATTGGAGCGTCCGGTCTATGGAATATCATATTATGGTATTCCAAACTTTGTGCAAGCACTTTGCCTTACCGGTTATCTGGCCGGGCGGTTATTTGATGCGTTCGGCTTGGATGTTTTTTGTGAATGTTAGATCCAGCCCCTCACCCCAGCCCTCTCCCTTCGGGAGAGGGGGCCGATCGGAGGCTGTTCAAAACCTGAGTTCGGCTCGGTATCTCAGGTCGGTGTATAGCGTTCAAACAACCCGGTCAGCTCCCTCTCCCTCCGGGAGAGGGCTGGGGTGAGGGCAGCTTCACTCGGTAAACGGAATACTCTCGACCACTTCCAGGTCATACCCCGTCAACCCCGCATACTTCAGCGGTGGGCCTAGGTGACGCAGTTTGCCAACCCCCAGATTCTGCAAAATCTGCGCCCCAGTCCCCACCTCGGAATAAATCCGCGATTGCGAACGGCTGAACTGCCTCGGCGGCTGAGTCAATTGCGGCACCCGCTCCAGCAACGCCTGCGAAGACTCGTGATTGGACCAGCACCACAACAACCCCATGCCCCTCAGCCGCAACCCGTTGCAGCGCCGCCCATAGCGTCCAGTTGGTCGGCCCGCTGTATTGCGCGCCGACTAGATCACGCAGCGGATCGATTACATGCACACGCACCAGTGTCGGCTCTTCACGGCGCAGATCACCCATGACCATCGCCATGTGCACGCCGCCCTCGATGCGATCCTCAAAGGTGATCAAACGGAACGTGCCATGCACCGTCGGCAGCTCGCGTTCGCCAATCCGTTCGATGGTGTGCTCGGTGCTCAGGCGATAGTGGATCAGGTCAGCGATGGTGCCGATCTTGATCCCGTGCTTGCGCGCAAATAATTCCAGATCCGGGCGCCGGGCCATGGTGCCGTCGTCGTTCATCACCTCGACGATCACGGAGGCGGGGGTGAAACCGGCCAAACGCGCCAGATCGCAACCCGCTTCTGTGTGACCCGCGCGAGTCAGCACGCCACCTTCCTTGGCGCGCAGCGGGAAGATGTGCCCCGGCTGCACCAGGTCTTCGGCACGGGCATTCGGTGCGACGGCGGCGGCGACCGTGCAGGCGCGATCCGCCGCCGAAATGCCGGTTGTCACGCCAACCGCCGCTTCTATCGACACGGTAAACGCGGTGCTGAACACGCTGCCATTGGCCGGGACCATTTGCTCCAGGCCCAAACGCTGGCAATGTTCGTCAGTCAATGTCAGGCAGATCAGCCCTCGCGCTTCTCGGGCCATGAAGCTGATGGCCTCGGGCGTGCAACGGTCGGCGGCCAGCAACAGGTCGCCTTCGTTTTCGCGGTCTTCGTCATCGACCAGCAAAACCATTTTGCCGAGACGATAATCTTCGATGATTTCTTCAATGCTGTTGAAGGCCATGCTGGACTCTCAGGGTTCGTTGGAAATATATTGGTATACCATAATACAAAATCAACAGAGAGGTCACTATGAAGGCGTACTGGATTGCTCATGTGGATATAGCCGATGCCGATCACTACAGCCAATACACCCAGCGCGCGCCGGCAGCCTTCGCTGAGTTTGGCGCGAAGTTTCTGGCCAGAGGCGGGCGCAGCGAGGCGATGGAAGGGCGCGAGACGCCGCAGCGCAGCGTGGTGATCGAGTTCGAGAGCTATGAGAAGGCTGTGGCTTGCTACCACTCGGCGGCGTACCAGGAGGCGAAAAGTTATCGGGAAGAATGGGCGAGGGCGGAGATCATCATCGTTGAAGGCATCGCCCCAGTTTAAGCCACACCACAAAACCCCTGTAGGAGTGAGCCTGCCCGCGATAGCGGTTTATCAGTCAAAATTTTCACCGACTGACACACCGCTATCGCGAGCAGGCTCACTCCTACAAAGAGCGGGCTGCGTTGTCAGCGGATGAAGTGGATCTTGCCGCTGTCGTCATTGCCCATGTAAATCCCGTACACCCCAGCCTGGCGCTCTTCGATATAGCGTTCGAGAATCTGCCGGATCGCCGGGTAATAGATCTGCTCCCACGGGATGTCTTCCGGCGCGAAGAACTTGTAATCCATGGTCTCGGGCCCGTACTGCCCGGTGATCTCCAGCGCGATCGCGCGGAAGATGATGTACACCTCGCTGATCTTCGGCACGCTGAAAATCGAATACGGCGAGACGATTTCCGCACGCACGCCGCTTTCTTCCCAGACTTCTCGGAGGGCCGCTTGCTCGGTGGTCTCGCCGCTTTCCATGAAACCGGCGGGCAGCGTCCAGGTGCCCGGGCGCGGTGGGATCGCCCGTTGGCACAACAGGTATTTGCCGTCCTGCTCGATGATGCAGCCGGCAATGATCTTCGGATTGACGTAGTGGATGTAGCCGCAACCGCGACACATCAGGCGCTCGTGCGTATCGCCCGCTGGTACCTGCTGACCGAGGTCAGGGCCGCCGCATTTCGGGCAATAGCTCGGGCTGAACATATCAGTGACCTATACGCGGTTCTTTCAGCGCGATCGGCAGGGTCATGGCCGGCGTGCCTTTAACGACAGAGCCGGTCTCTTCCTGCTTGCGCTTGAGATAGTCGAGCGCTACCGCAGCGGCAGCGCGAACGTGATCAACACAGGCCTGATGCGCCACCAGCGGATCACCGCTCTTGATCGCTTCGACCATTTTTTCCATTTCCTGATTACTCGCGCCGCGACGGTTTTCCTGCGACACCGAGGTCGCGCGCAAGTAGCTGATGCGCGCCTGCAACTGACGCAGCTGAGTCGCCGCGACATGGTTGCCCGAGCCTTCCAGCAGCACATCGTAGAAGCCCTGCACCGAGTCGATCACCTGTTGCAGTTCGCCGTCCTTGAGCGCCTTGCGATTTTCGTCGAGGGCTTTTTCCAGGGCTTTGATGTCCTTGGCCTTGGCACGCAGGGTGAACAGCTGGACGATCAGGCCTTCCAGTACGCAACGCAATTCGTAGATATCGACGGCGTCGGCCAACGTGATGATGGCGACACGCGGGCCTTTGGCATCGGCGAACTCGACCAGACCTTCGGATTCCAGGTGACGCAAGGCCTCGCGCACGGAGGTGCGGCTGACGCCAAGGCGATCACACAGATCGCGCTCGACCAGACGATCGCCGGGCATGAGCTGGAAATTCATGATCGCGCTACGCAGTTTATCCAGCACGATTTCGCGCAGGGTAACGGGGTTGCGATTGACCTTGAAGCTGTCGTCGAGTGGCTGGCGTTTCATGGGGTCCGCTCTTTAAGTTGGCTGTCCATGCCAGACGGGCATCTAAACAGCCGAGGGGTTGACTGAGGCTTCGGCGTCGGCTTCGGCAAAGGCTTCACGGGCCAGCCGGAAACTGTCCACGGCTGCCGGAACGCCGCAATAAATGCCGACCTGAAGCAGAATTTCGCGTATTTGCTCACGACTCAGGCCGTTACGCAAGGCGCCACGCACATGCAGCTTGAGTTCATGCGGACGGTTGAGCGCCGAGATCATCGCCAGGTTGATCATGCTGCGCTCCTTGAGCGACAGACCGTCGCGACCCCAGACATGGCCCCAGCAGTATTCGGTGACCATTTCCTGCAGAGGGCGGGTGAAATCGTCGGCGTTGTCGATTGAACGCTGAACGTAGGCTTCGCCGAGCACCTGCGTGCGGATCTTCAGGCCTTTTTCGTACTTTTCGTTATTCATCATTCCTCCTGTGACCACAGATCCCTTGTAGGAGTGAGCCTGCTCGCGATAGCGGACTGACATTCAACATGGATGTCGACTGATCCACCGCTATCGCGAGCAGGCTCACTCCTACAGGGTTTTGTGTGAATCCGTCAGGCCAGGGTTGGCAGGGGCCCGAGCTTGCCTTTGTGGTAAATCATCGGTGTCACCGGTTGCGCGGGCAGGATCAGGTTCTTCACCGCGCCAACAATGATCGCGTGATCACCACCGTCGTATTCCCGCCACAACTCGCATTCGATGATCGCCGTGGCCTTGGCCAGAATCGGGTTACCCAACTCGCTCAAATGCCACTCGATGTCCTTGGCCTTGTCCTTGCCCTTTCCGGCGAAGGCGTAGGCCTCAGCTGTCTGGTCAGCGGACAGCAAATGGATCGCAAATTTCTTGCTGTCACGCAACACCGGATACGTGTCGGAAGCATAGTTAGGGCAGAACAGCACCAGCGCCGGATCAATCGACAGCGCACTAAAAGCGCTGGCGGTGATGCCGACGATCCCGCCTTCGGGGTCAACGGTGGTGACCACCGTGACGCCGGACGGAAAGGAACTCATGACGTCTTTGTAAATGCCGGGTTCGATCATTTCGCAGGACTCCTAGCGCATCACAAACGGATCAGGCATTGGCGCCTGAGACAGGTTGATCCACACCGTTTTCAGTTCGGTGTAGGCCAGCACCGAATCGATGCCGCTTTCGCGTCCATAGCCACTATTCTTGAAGCCGCCGATCGGCGCCATTGCCGACACCGCACGGTAAGTGTTGACCCAGATAATCCCCGAGCGCACATCGCGAGCGAGGCGGTGAGCACGGCCCAGATCGCGGGTCCAGATGCCGGCGGCGAGGCCGAACTGCGAGTCGTTGGCGATCGCCAGCGCCTCGGCTTCATCTTTGAAGCGAATCACCGAAGCCACCGGGCCGAAGACTTCTTCCTGCATGATCTTCATCGAATTGCGGTCGCATTCGAACAGCGTCGGCTCGTAGAACCAGCCTTCGCCGAGATCCGTTGGCCGCTTGCCGCCAGTACGCAAACGGGCGCCTTCAGCTATGGCATCAGCGACCAGACCTTCGACCACCGCCAGTTGCTGCGCGGTGGCCATCGGGCCCATCTCACTGTTGTCTTCTTGCGGGTTGCCGATGCGGATGCGCTGGGCGCGTTCGACCAGTCGATTGACGAATTCGTCGTAGATTTCGTCCTGCACCAACAGCCGTGAACCCGATACACAGCTCTGCCCGGACGCGGCATAGATCCCGGCAATCGCACCGTTGATCGCGCTGTCCAGATCGGCGTCGGCGAAGATGATGTTCGGCGACTTGCCGCCCAGTTCCAGCGACAGCTTGGCGAAGTTCTCGGCGCTGCTGCGCACCACATGCCGGGCCGTCGCCGCGCCGCCGGTGAAGGCGATCTTGCGGATCAGCGGATGGCGGGTGAGGGCGGCGCCAGTGCTCGGCCCGTAACCGGTGACGACGTTGACCACACCCGGCGGAATCCCCGCTTCGAGGGCCAGACGCGCCAGCTCAAGAATGGTCGCCGAGGCGTGCTCGGACGGCTTGATCACAATCGTGTTGCCAGCGGCGAGGGCCGGCGCCAGTTTGATTGCGGTCAGATAAAGCGGGCTGTTCCACGGAATGATCGCGGCTACCACGCCCATCGCTTCGTGCACGGTGTAGGCGAACAGATCGGGCTTATCCAGCGGCAGCGTGCCGCCTTCGAGCTTGTCGGCCAAACCGGCGGTGTAGTGGAAGAACTCCGGCAGATAGCTGACCTGGCCACGGGTTTCGCGAATCAGCTTGCCGTTGTCGCGGCTTTCCAGCTGCGCCAGTTGTTCCTTGTTTTCCGCGATCAAGTCACCGAGACGACGCAGCAATTTGCCGCGTGCGGTGGCGGTCAGGTCACGCCACGCTGGGCTGTCGAAAGCAGTCTGTGCCGCTTGCACGGCGCGTTCGACGTCCGCCTCATCAGCGTCAGGCAGTTGGGCCCAGGCTTGTGCCGTGGCCGGGTTGAGGCTTTCGAAGGTCTTGCCGGAGAGGGCGTCGACCCATTCTCCGCCGATGCACATCTGGAAGCGTGCGAGTGTCATGCAACGATCCCCTTTATATGGTTTTGTCGGGAGTGTGCGAATTGGAGAAACTCCAGCAACGTCTGATTGACCAGACGCGGCGACTCTACGGGCATCATATGCCGTTGCTCAGACAGCACGGCAACCTTCGCACCGGGGATGCGTCGGGCCAGTTGCTCGGCCATTTCCGGGGTCGAACCGGGGTCGAGTTCGCCGGTGGCGATCAGCGTCGGCGCCTGAATGCTGCCCAGGTCGTCGGCGCGGTACATGTCTTGGGTGGCGAACAATTCATAAGTCGTCAGATAGCCTTGCGGATCATTGCCGGCCAGAGTCTGGCGGATCGCCGCGATCTGCGCCGGGTTGGCCGCCTGATATTCACGGCTGAACCAGCGTGACAGCGCCGCTTCGGCATTGGCGTCCGGGCCATGCTCGGCCGCTTGCGCGGTGCGCGCGATGACGCCGGCACGCTGTTCTTCGCTACGATTGAACACGCTGTTCAAGACCACCAGGCTTTGCAGGCGCTCCGGGTAATGCAGGGCAAAGGCCCGCGCGACCAGACCGCCCATGGAGAAACCGATCACCGCTGCCTGTGGCAGATTGAGGTGGTCGAGCAGCTCCAGCAACTGATCGGCGTAACCGAGCAGGTTGGTGCCGCTGGCCGGTCGCGGACTGGCGCCATGACCGAGCATGTCGTAGGCGATCACCCGATATTGGCTGGACAGGCCGACAATCTGCCCGCCCCACATTTCTTTATTGAGGCCCACGCCGTGGATCAAAACCACGGGCTGGCCTTGGCCGGTCGCCAGGTAACTGGTGCCAGCCGGGGTGAGTTCAGCGGTGAGCCGAATCATGGAGCGCTCCTGCAATGCCTTTTTATTGTGATTACTGGGCTTTTTCGGCGGCCAGTTCTTCCAGATCGATGTAGCGGTTGCCGATGCGCGGGTGCAGGCGACCACCGTCGGCGCAACCCAGCACCACAACGATTTCGTCGGCGCGCGGCGCGTCTTCGATCTGCATTTCCAGGGTGATGTAGTGCGAACGCTGACCTTCGTCGTCCTTGTGCATCATCGGGATCTGAATCGAGGTGCCCGGGCCGCCGCGCTTGTTGGTGAAGCTCAGGTAGCTCTTGGCGTTGACGGCTTCGCGGTAGTGGTTGCCGAAGCGCAGGGTGTGGATCACCGCGGAGGCGTGTTCGATCTCGCCATCAGCACCGACCACAGCGGCTTTGCCGTAGGCCTCGATCTTCTCGGCACCGCCGATGATGCCGACCAGACGCTCGACCATCAGTGCACCGAGGTCGGAGCAGTTGGCGCGGATCTGCGGCTTGAGGTCTTCAACGAAACCGTTGCCCACCCAAGGATTTTTCATCACCACGGCGAGGCCGACCATGGTCACGGGCTTGTCAGTGGCCTTGCCGCCTTCGATGAAGGTTTCTTCGACATAGCTGACGATCTTGCGAATTTCGAAACTCATGAGCTGCTCCGTAGGTGTATTGAGAGTGTCTGTGCGTCTGATGGTATACCATAATACCGATCGTGCAAGTCCCCTCGATGACTTTTGCCGCATCACCCCGGCGAATGGTCATGTATTCAAATCCCAAAGCCCCCACAACCCCTGTAGGAGTGAGCCTGCTCGCGATAGCGGTGTGTCAGTCAATGATTTCTTACCTGATACACCGCTATCGCGAGCAGGCTCACTCCTACAGGGGAATCCGTCGGCAATGCGGTTAACAAAAGATAACGTGGCGCCGATTGTCAGACGTTTCGAAAGCCCGATAGGATGAGCCAGCTTCCGAAGTGGCTCTGGATTGCGGGTTTCAGGACTATGCTCCTGAGCAGCCATCAGCGGAGCACACTTGCGGCGCCCTTGAAGGTCAGATGGCCTAACAATAATAAATAGGGGAAGGTCTATGAGTCGTTGCCGCCCGCCGGCGTTACGCAACACCGCGTTGCTGGCCACAGCACTCTCTCTGCTGGGCTTTGCCACGTTGTCGGCACCTGTGATTGCCGCCGAGGCGCCAGCCGACGTGGTCTACGCCACCGAATCCGCCAAAGCCGCGAAAAGCCTGATTCTCGATGTCGTCCACGCCGGTGTGCGACTGGTCGCGGTCGGCGATCGCGGGCACATTCTCTATTCCGATGACCAGGGCAAAACCTGGACGCAAGCCAAAGTACCGACCCGGCAACTGCTGACGGCTGTGTATTTTGTCGACGACAAGCACGGCTGGGCGGTCGGGCATGACGCGCAAATCCTCGCCAGCGCAGACGGCGGTCTGACCTGGAGCAAACAATTCGAAGACCTCAAACGGGAATCGCCGCTGCTCGACGTCTGGTTCAAGGACGTCAACAGCGGCTTCGCCGTGGGCGCGTACGGCGCGCTGCTGGAAACCACCGACGGCGGTAAAAACTGGGAAGACGTCAGCGACCGCCTCGACAACGAAGACCAGTTCCACCTCAACGCCATCGCGGCGGTGAAGGATGCCGGGCTGTTCATCGTCGGCGAGTCGGGCAGCATGTTTCGCTCCGCCGACGACGGCCAGACCTGGGAAAAACTCGAAGGCCCGTACGAAGGCTCGCTGTTTGGCGTGATCGGCACGGCACAACCGCAAACCCTGCTGGCCTACGGCTTGCGCGGCAATCTTTATCGCTCCACGGATTTCGGCAGCACCTGGGAGCAGGTCGAACTGAAAGCTGCACGTGGGGCGCTGGAGTTCGGCCTGTCAGGTGCGACCCTGCTCGAAGACGGCTCGATCGTCATCGTCGGCAACGGCGGCTCGGTGATCAGCAGCAGTGACAATGGCGAGACCTTCAGCGTGTTCAACCGTCCGGACCGCATTTCGCTGTCATCGGTCACTGCGGCCGGCGACGGCAACCTGATTCTGAGCGGGCAGGGCGGCGTTCACACCACACTGCCGAACGGTGCCGAGATCAATAACAAGAAGGCGGGGCTATGACTTCCTTGATCACTCCTCAGCAGGACAAGGCGACGTTTCTTGAACGCCTGATCTTCAACAACCGCCCGGCAGTAATCCTGATCTGTCTAGTGGTGAGCATTTTCCTGTTCTGGCAGGCCACGCTGATCCGGCCTTCCACCAGTTTCGAAAAAATGATCCCGCTCCAGCATCCGTTCATCGAGAAGATGATGGAGCACCGCAACGATCTGGCGAATCTCGGCAATACCGTGCGTATTTCGGTGGAAGCCAAGGACGGCGACATCTTCTCCAAGGAGTACATGGAGACCCTGCGGCAGATCAACGACGAGGTGTTCTACATCTCCGGCGTCGACCGCTCCGGCCTGAAGTCGCTGTGGAGTCCGAGCGTGCGCTGGACCGAAGTGACCGAAGAGGGTTTTGCCGGCGGTGAAGTGATCCCGCAGAGCTACAACGGCTCGCAGGACAGCCTCGATCTGTTGCGTAACAACGTGCTCAAGTCCGGTCAGGTCGGGCGTCTGGTGGCCAACGACTTCAAGTCGAGCATCGTCGACATTCCGCTGCTGGAGTCCTACCCGGATCCGGAAGACCAGGGCAAGTTACTGGCGCTGGACTACCGCAAGTTCTCCCATGAGCTTGAAGACAAGATCCGCAACAAGTTCGAAGCGCAGAATCCCAACGTCAAAATCCACATCGTCGGTTTCGCCAAGAAGGTCGGTGACCTGATCGACGGTCTGGTGATGGTGGTGCTGTTCTTCGGCATCGCCTTCGTCATCACCCTGATCCTGCTGCTGTGGTTCACCAACTGCGTGCGCAGCACCATCGCCGTATTGAGTACGACGCTGGTGGCGGTGGTCTGGCAGCTCGGCTTGATGCACTTCTTCGGTTTCGGACTCGATCCGTATTCGATGCTGGTGCCGTTCCTGATCTTCGCCATCGGTATTTCCCACGGCGTGCAGAAGATCAACGGCATCGCCCTGCAATCCAGCGAGGCCGACAACGCACTGACCGCAGCGCGGCGTACCTTCCGGCAACTGTTTCTGCCGGGGATGATCGCGATTCTGGCGGATGCGGTGGGCTTCATCACGCTGCTGATCATCGACATCGGCGTGATCCGTGAATTGGCCATTGGCGCGTCGATCGGCGTGGCGGTGATCGTGTTCACCAACCTGATTCTGCTGCCGGTGGCGATTTCCTATGTCGGCATCAGTAAACGTGCGATTGCCAGGAGCAAGAAGGACGCCAACCGCGAGCATCCGTTCTGGCGCCTGCTGTCGAACTTTGCCAACCCGAAAGTCGCACGCATCTCGGTGCTGCTGGCGCTGATCGCCTTCGGCGGCGGCCTCTGGTACAGCCAGAACCTGAAAATCGGCGACCTCGACCAGGGCGCACCGGAACTGCGTCCGGACTCGCGCTACAACAAAGACAACAACTTCATCATCAGCAATTACTCCACCAGCTCTGACGTACTGGTGGTGATGGTCAAGACCAAGGCTGAAGGCTGCTCGCGTTATGAAGCCATGGCGCCGATCGATCAGTTGATGTGGAAGATGCAGAACACCGAGGGCGTGCAGTCGGCGATCTCGCTGGTGACCGTGTCCAAGCAGATGATCAAGGGCATGAACGAAGGCAACCTGAAATGGGAAACCCTGTCGCGCAACCCGGACGTGCTGAACAACTCCATTGCCCGTGCCGACGGCCTGTACAACAACAGTTGCTCGCTGGCGCCGGTGCTGGTGTTCCTCAACGATCACAAGGCCGAAACCCTCGATCGGGCGGTACATGCGGTGCAGGAGTTTGCCCAGGAGAATAACAAGGACGGTCTGGAGTTCATCCTCGCCGCCGGTAACGCCGGGATCGAAGCGGCCACCAACGAAGTGATCAAACAGGCTGAGCTGACCATCCTGATTCTGGTGTACATCTGCGTGGCGGTGATGTGCATGATCACCTTCCGTTCGTGGGCGGCGACCTTGTGCATCGTCCTGCCGCTGGTGCTGACCTCGGTACTCGGCAACGCGCTGATGGCGTTCATGGGCATCGGCGTGAAGGTTGCGACCTTACCGGTGGTGGCGTTGGGTGTGGGGATTGGTGTCGACTACGGCATCTACATCTACAGCCGTCTGGAAAGTTTCCTGCGTGCCGGGTTGCCGTTGCAGGAGGCCTATTACCAGACGCTGAAATCCACCGGTAAAGCGGTGCTGTTCACCGGCCTGTGCCTGGCGATCGGCGTGTGCACCTGGATCTTCTCGGCGATCAAGTTCCAGGCCGACATGGGCCTGATGCTGACCTTCATGCTGCTGTGGAACATGTTCGGTGCGCTGTGGCTGCTGCCGGCACTGGCGAAGTTCCTGATCAAGCCGGAGAAACTGGCGGGGCAGAAGGGCAATTCGCTGTTTGCGCATTGATCTGAAGCGCTGAAACGACAAAGCCGCAACCTTAGGGTTGCGGCTTTTTTTGGGTTCAGCGTGGTTCAATTGGCAGGAATATCAGGGCCAGTTCATCGCTGATGTTCGCCCGATGGATGTCGATTTTCTGCCGTGAGTCCGCGGCTTTCGCCAACGCCGTCTCGTAGTTTTCATATCGCTGATCTTTGGTTTTCAGATGTGTGCGTCTGTAATTGGCCTTCGCGTCAGTGAGATTGTCATAGTGAAAGTGCGCGTACCAAAGGGGAGTGTCCTCGTTGACCATCAAGGTGTATTCCTGCATGAAGTCTTTTCGCCCGGTTGTCAGCTGAACGCGTTTACCGTCCGTGCGAGCGTAAATGACTTTCTTGTTCAGCAAATACTCGACTCCTTCGCTAGTCGGTGGTGCGGCCAGCGTCATCTGTGTGCGCAGTTCAATGGCTTTGGTATTGATAACCGTCGCCTTGTCCCTTAGTTGACTGATCAGCCGGGCATCCGGCTCGTTATTCGCTGGAGCCTGCACATGGCTTTCGAGCTTGCTCGCAAATTCGGCGAGTTTCGTTGCCTCACGCTGCAACTGTTCTTCAATCTCCTTGGGGTAACTGGCTCGGAGCGCATACCCCTCGATTTTCAGCATCTCCTGGTCAACCTTGGCCAAGGCTTTTCGAGCATAACCCTTCAGTTGTGAGTAGGGCGTTGCCACCGTCGCGGCGTCGGCCCTGCGGGGTGTGATCTCCTTCCAGACATCCGGTTGTTTTTCCTCGAAAGAAGCGAGGATGCCTTCGTCCATCGGGTTTCTGACATCGACGATGTTCGTGACCTGACCCGCTACCGGGGTACGCAAGTCGCCGATCAATACACCTTTTGTGTCGGTTTTGATAACGCGCTTGTGACTGGCCCTTGGCCTGACCGGTCTGGCGGGTTTTGCAGGTTTTGCAGGTTTGGCCGCAGCAGTGCTGGAGCCGGCTTGAGGAGCAGGTGACTCGGGCGGTTCAGGCAGTTGCTGCAGTTCGTCTGCCAAGCGACGTTCAGCGTCGTTGCGCAGTTCGACGATGATCTCGCGCAAGCGACTGAAATTGCTCGGCTCCAGTTCCTCGCTGTTGAAAATGCCGATACTTTCCAGCGCGTCCTGCGCCTTGCCGTAGCGTTCGACCAGGTTGTCAAACACGGCAATACGTTCCTTGCTGTCAAACACTTCCAGGCCTTGCAGATCGGAGTGTGAACGAGACAGCACCACCACAGGCTCAACAGCGTCGTCCAGGCCGACGACGGTTTCAAATTCCAGGGTCTTGATACTCAGCGGACGCAGTACTCCAAGTTGAAAAGCCCTGAGTCGCAAGGCTGTCAGTTCTTCGGGGCGGCCACTGGTCAATTGTTCCCAGGCAGAAGGCGTGGTTTTGTCTGGGATCTTTTTCAATTCCTGCAACCGGATTTCCACTTCGTCATAGAGCTTGATCATCGTTTCATTGACGGTGGAGGTTTCGCGGAGAAACTCAAGGTAGCGGTTCCTCATGGCGTCCCCTCCGGTTAACAACGCTACGCTGGTTTGGTCACGATTAATGTTGAACTCGCGATATTTGACGATTATGGCTCGACGGTCCAGGTCAGCCATTACGATCTGTTTTCTGAGGTTATTGATGCTGTTTCTCAGCAATGGCCTGATGCGGGAAACATCCGGATCGGTTTTTTTCAGCTCGGCAATTTCCTTTTGTTCGGCGATCTGCTGAAGGTAGGTTTCGGTCTGTTGTTCCAGCTTGGCGCTGAACAATTGCCTGAGTCGCGTTCGTTCCGGCTCGGTGATACCCGTGCGATTCATCAACTGTTCAGCGAAATCCACGCGTGCCTGAGCTCCCGCCTGCTGAGCGATAAAATTGTCGTAGTTTTCATCCAGTTTTTCGATGCGGCGATTTTTTTGGTCTCGCTGCTTGCTGATTCTTGCTTTGGGACCGCCGCCACCCAGTTTCAGGCCATGATCCAGACGCCATTGCCCTTGGCCGTTGCTTCGTAACTTGATGCCTGGATGGTCCGGGTGGAACAGGTACACCTCACCGAAGCCCGGCACGATACGCACGCGAAACAGCAGGCCGGCAAGGCTGGCGTGCCACTCGTTGGCAATCAGATATAACCCTTTGAAAGGGCCGGTTGTGGTCGGACTGGGCAGAGGTGTCGGCCACGGAACATGCATCTCCCGAAACGTGTCAAGCAACCTGGCCGAAGTCGAGTCCCGGGCTGTCGAGAAGTTGAAATCCAGCACCGTATTGCCATCGCCAGGTGACGCGGAGGGCAACCCGGGGGCCTCCTCACGCACCACTGGATCAAATGGCGACGGGTATGGATGGCGTAACGGTTCAAGAGCCAGCGGGACGACCCTGTCGACGCTACCGGGCAACGCGGCGCTACTGGATTCCTTCGCCACATGCAGCACGACCAGGCCAATATTCAACAAAAGGTCGGTCCACGCCTGGTTCCGGGTCGTTGCATCATCACTGTCCAATGCCGGAATATCGTTGATCAGGCTATGGGTGAGCTGAAGCATCCAGCCGACGATCATTGCCGGGCCGCGCAACGGCAGGAGCAGGAGGTTGAAGATCAGCCAGCCACCTTCAAGCATGATCGCCCAGCGGCTCTCTGCATTGGACACAGCTTGCTGGTCTGCAAACTGGACCAATGCCTGAGCATTGCTGACGAACAGGCTGCGCAATACCCGATTCTCTTCGACAGCCTTCAACCATTCAGCGGCGGCTGCGTTGCCAACCAATATCGCGGGCGCAGGTTTTTCGAACGAAGGGAATTCGTCGCCAATATGAAAATGGCGGATGTGCGGTTCATTGAAACCGTTGTTGGCGTAGATCGGTCTGGCTCGATCAGTGAGCCATGTCAGCACACTGTCTTGCAGCGGTCCGGGAAGGGCGATCGCCTTGAATAGATCCCTGCGACTCGCGTATTGCTGAAGGGCAGGCGTATACAGCGGGCGATAAAGAATGTGGGGACCCTCGGCGTTCAGGTCTTTGGCTTCGATGACAAACATGTTGGCGACTGTATCGATGGCGGCATCTGCTTTGCGTTGAAACGCCAATGGCCTGATGACGATGGCCTGCCCTTCGACAAGGCGGTCGGTGCTGCTGCCCTTCATCAGCGCGTTGACGTACCGGTAGCCCAGTCGGTTAAAACCGTGCTCGCCCCGAATCGAATGTTCGAGCGCCTGCAGCGGTAACTGAATGGCAAGCTCCAGCGCAAACAGTCGCTCGCGCTCGCGCGTCTCGGTACTGTGTCCCAGCAATAACGTATCGATCAGTTGCGGATAGTGTTTGCCGACATCGACGCGTTTTACCAAATCCAGCAGGTACGCCTCGGTGGTCCAGTCCTGAATCAGTTGATTACCTGTGTGCCGAATGGTCATCCGGCCTTTTGGCTTGCCCGCAAGGTTCTTGATTGCCAGTTCGGTCAGGGACATTTTCACCTTTTCGATGTAGCCGCTGCCCATGTCACCGACAGGCACGTGAAAGGTCAGCTCCAATTCGTCGGCGTTGTAACCGGGCGCCTGGGGTTTGTCCTCCAGCATCTGCTTGTGCAGTGCTTTTTTCGCAAAGGTGTGAAGGTCGTCAATCCCGTCACTGAAGGATCGCCCCCGGGTTTGCTGCCGGGTCCTCGCGAGCGCCAGAACGTGTTGCCGGTAGGCCATTCGATTATCTGCACTCGCTGTTTGCAACCAGTCCGGAAGGCCCGCCTGAATCGGGACAAGGTTGTGCAGATCGGGCGTCTCGTCGACGAACACGCGGGCGAGATCAGTGATTGCGTCAATCCGCCTTTGCAATTCGTCCAGAGTTTGGTTAGCGGGCAGCTTGAGTGCTGCCAGATTGTCCAACTGCTGATTCAGCAGCAGGGCGGCCTGCAGGTCGAAGATATTGCCGTCAGGCTCGAAGCGCTTCCAGGTCGTCACGTCGGCCGAAAAGTCTCGTTGAAAACGCTTGGCCCACGCCAGGCCAAAACTCTCCAGTGATGTATAGGCCTCGACGCGACCGGTCAAACTGCAAAATAGATGGGTTTGCCCGCAGCTGACCAATAGATCGGGTGCCTGCAACGTGGCCGAGCGCTTGCCTTTGCTCAGTGTCGTTTGCAGTGTGCAGGCTTGCAGGGCACTGCCCGGACGCTGCCTGCGATCGGGGTGTTCAGCCAGCTCTGCCAGTATTCCGGCCTGCAAGGCGTCAACAGTGACGTGGCGAACCGCTGCCGTTTTCAACACCCCGGCAAGCAAGTCACCCAGCCATTGCCAGCGGCTGATCCCCGTGTTGTTGTCGTCGCTCCAGTAGTTCGTCAGAGCGTCCTGCAAGCCGATGTACACAATGCTCGGCAGTTCGAGGATCACGTTGGAAATGACCTGCATATCGGGCCAGGGTGCGAAACCCTTACCGGTGCGCATCTGCTTGGGGACTTTGTTGGTCAGGAAACAGTTGCGATCGTATTGATCGGAAAGGTCGAGTTTCACGCCACTGGCAAGGTATTCCAGTACCTCGTCGAGTAATAAAGACAGGCGCCAGGCGCCCCCGGGAATGGGCAGCGCAATTCGGGTCAGATAGGGGTCGAACTCGAGGTCGGGATATTTTTCCAGCAAGCCGTCCTTGAGCAGACGCGCGGTTTCCGAGCGCAATGTCGGGCGGTTGCTGAACCGGGCGCTGACGGCCCGGGCGATGATATTGGTTGAGTCCGTTGGGTCGGAGGTAGGCATAGTGCAATCCTTGGCACGTTGGGGATTGCACACGGTAAAACGCAGTACGTATTCAGGTGCGGTAACGGGATACCGCACATCAAATCATTCAAAGCTTGAAGCGGGCGCGGTTACACAGGGTCGTTGCCCAATACAACATTCAATGCACTGCGCGCATCATCGAGCTGAACCAGCGTGGCATGCCGGGCGCCAAGGGCGTCGCGGTTTTCGATGGCGGTAAGAATTGCTTTGTGCCGCGGCAACGCCAATTCATGCAGATTCGGCCGCTGATTCGAATGCTTCAACGCTTCGGCAATCGCCACCGACAACATATTGCACAGGTTCGCCAGCAAATCGTTGTGCGTCGCATCGGCAATCCGGCTATGAAAATCCAGATCCGGCTGCAACAAGGCTTCCGGTGTCGGCGCCGCTTCCATGCGCTGGTAAGCCTCGCCGATCGCGGCAATATCAGCCTCGGTCGCATGTTGAGCGGCGAGGGCGGCAGCCGCCGGCTCGATAATGCTGCGCACACTGGTCAGCACATTGAAGAATTCATTCTGCGGGCTGCTTTGCATCAGCCAGTGCAGCACGTCCGGGTCGAGCATGTGCCATTCGCGGCGGGCCTTGACCACAGTTCCCACACGCGGCTTGGAATACACCAGACCTTTGGCCACCAACACCCGCGTCGCTTCACGCAATACCGGCCGGCTGACCGCGTACTCCTCGCAGAGCAAGGCTTCGGCGGGCAGTTTGTCGTCGGGCTTGAAGCGTCCGGAGACGATCTGCATGCCCAGTTCCTGGACGATGCGCGAGTGCATGCTTTTGCGGTCGGAGGGTTTGCGGTAATCCATGGGGAACGGCGCGATCCTGAGCGATGGAGATGCCGCGCATCATAGCAGGCACGGCACAATCCTGAGGGAGTACACAAAACCAAATGTAGGAGTGAGCCTGCTCGCGATAGCGGCGTGTCAGATGAACAATTGCTAACTGACACACCGCTATCGCGAGCAGGCTCACTCCTACAGGGGAATACATTCCAATGCAGGCTATGATGCTGGGCCGTTAATGGGAGTGGCGCGGTACTTCGGCGCCTCGGCAGCCGACGAGGAAGTCAAAGTCACAACCCTGATCCGCCTGCAGCACATGGTCGATGTACAACTGGCGATATCCGCCCACCAGCAACTGCTGCGGTGGCTGCAGATCCGCCATGCGTGCCGCCAGTTCGGCATCCGGAATATCCAGATGCAGACGCCCGGTGGCGCAATCCAGCTCGATCCAGTCGCCTTCCTTCACCGTCGCCAGAGGCCCGCCGGCCGCCGCTTCCGGCGCCACATGCAGAACCACGGTGCCGTACGCCGTGCCGCTCATTCGCGCATCAGAAATGCGCACCATGTCCGTCACACCCTGCGCGAGCAGTTTGGCCGGCAAGCCCATGTTGCCGACTTCGGCCATGCCCGGATAACCCTTCGGCCCGCAGTTTTTCATCACCAGAATCGAATCCTTGTCGACATCCAGCTCCGGATCGTTGATCCGCGCCTTGTACATGTCGAAGTTCTCGAACACCACCGCACGGCCGCGATGCTGCATCAGTTCCGGTGTCGCGGCGGACGGCTTGAGCACCGCGCCGAGTGGCGCCAGATTGCCGCGCAGCACGCAGATGCCACCGTCGGCGCGGATCGGATTGTCGAGGGTGCGGATCACTTCGTCTTCGCCATAGATCGGCGCGTCCTTGGTGTTCTCGCCGATGGATTTGCCGTTGACGGTCAGTGCATTCGGGTTTGGAATCAGATTGGCCTCACCGAGACGGCGCAGCACCGCTGGCAAACCGCCGGCGTAATAAAACTCTTCCATCAGGAAACGTCCCGACGGTTGCAGGTCGACAATGGTTGGCATGCCACGACCGATACGGGTCCAGTCATCCAGATCCAGCTCGACACCAATGCGCCCGGCGATGGCTTTCAAGTGAATCACCGCGTTGGTCGAACCACCGATGGCAGCGTTGACCCGGATAGCATTTTCGAAGGCTTCTTTAGTGAGGATCTTCGACAGTTTCAGATCTTCGCGAACCATCTCCACCGCACGCATGCCGGACATGTGCGCCAACACATAACGCCGCGCATCCACCGCCGGGATCGCCGCGTTGTGCGGCAGCGAAGTGCCCAGCGCTTCAGCCATGCAAGCCATGGTCGACGCGGTGCCCATGGTGTTGCAGGTGCCCGCCGAGCGCGACATGCCGCCCTCGGCTGCAAGGAAATCGTCAATCGTGATGGTACCGGCCTTGACCTGTTCGCTGAGCTGCCAGACCACCGTGCCCGAGCCGATGTCCTTGCCCTTGTGCTTGCCGTTCAACATCGGCCCGCCGGTGACAACAATCGCCGGCACGTCGCAACTGGCTGCGCCCATCAGCAGCGCCGGGGTGGTTTTGTCGCAGCCGGTCAGCAGCACTACGCCGTCGATCGGGTTGCCGCGAATCGCTTCTTCAACGTCCATGCTCGCCAGGTTGCGGGTGAGCATGGCGGTCGGGCGCAGGTTCGATTCGCCGTTGGAGAACACCGGGAATTCCACCGGGAAGCCACCGGCCTCGATCACCCCGCGTTTAACGTGCTCCGCGATCTGGCGGAAGTGCGCGTTGCACGGGGTCAGTTCCGACCAGGTGTTGCAGATGCCGATGATCGGCTTGCCGTGAAACTGGTGGTCGGCGATGCCCTGATTCTTCATCCAGCTGCGGTACATGAAGCCGTTCTTGTCGGCCGTGCCAAACCATTGGGCGGAGCGCAGGGTGGGTTTCTTATCAGACATGATCGATTCTCTTATTGTATGACTATAGTGTTCCAGCTACGGCTTAATCTAAGCGCAAAATCCTAGGTTTGGAAGTGTTGTTGGTGAATTAGTATTACTATATAGTCGTTTTCGACGGAGGGATGGCCCTGACGGTTTTCCGTGAGAGGCGTCCCCCGAGGTTCTATAAAAACAACAATCGGAGACCGATCTCATGAGCCAGGAACTGCGGCTGATACGGCGCATCACGCTGAAACTGATTCCCTTCCTGATCCTGCTGTACCTGATCGCCTATGTGGATCGCTCCGCCGTCGGCTTCGCCAAGCTGCACATGGGCGCCGACATCGGTATCGGCGACGCGGCCTACGGCCTCGGCGCCGGGCTGTTCTTTATTGGTTATTTCCTCCTCGAAATCCCTAGCAATCTGATGCTTGAACGCTTCGGCGCACGGCGTTGGTTCGCGCGAATCATGATTACCTGGGGCGCGATCACCATCGGCATGGCCTTCGTTCAGGGCCCGCACAGTTTCTACGTGATGCGCTTTCTGCTCGGCGCGGCCGAGGCGGGGTTCTTTCCGGGCGTTCTCTACTACATCACCCAATGGTTCCCGGTACGCCATCGCGGCAAGATCCTTGGCCTGTTCATCCTTTCCCAGCCGATCGCGATGATGATCACCGGCCCGGTGTCCGGCGGTTTGCTCGGCATGGATGGCGTTCTGGGTCTGCACGGCTGGCAGTGGCTGTTTATCGTCATTGGCACCCCGGCGATCCTGCTGACCTGGCCGGTGTTGCGCTGGTTGCCGGACGGCCCGCAGCAAGTGAAGTGGATGGATCAGGCAGAGAAAGACTGGCTGACCGGTGAGCTGAAAAAGGACCTGCAGGAGTACGGCCAGACCCGCCACGGCAACCCGTTGCATGCGCTGAAAGACAAACGCGTTTTGCTCTTGGCGCTGTTCTATCTGCCGGTGACGTTGAGCATTTATGGCCTCGGTCTATGGTTGCCGACGCTGATCAAACAGTTTGGCGGCAGCGATCTGGTCACCGGTTTCGTCTCGTCGGTGCCGTACATCTTCGGGATTATCGGTTTGTTGATCGTGCCGCGCAGTTCCGATCGTTTAAATGATCGTTACGGACATCTGGCTGTTCTGTATGTGCTGGGTGCGATTGGCTTGTTCCTCAGTGCCTGGCTGTCGTTGCCGGTAGCGCAGTTGGCGGCGCTGTGTCTGGTGGCGTTTGCGCTGTTTTCCTGCACGGCGGTGTTCTGGACCTTGCCGGGACGGTTCTTTGCCGGCGCGAGTGCGGCGGCGGGGATTGCGTTGATCAATTCGGTGGGGAATCTGGGTGGGTACATCGGGCCGTTTGTGATTGGCGCGTTGAAGGAATACACCGGCAATTTGGCGTCCGGCCTGTATTTCCTGTCGGGCGTGATGGTGTTCGGTTTGATCCTGACGGGCGTGGTTTACCGCGTGCTGGAACGCAAACACGTCCTGCCGGTTGACCAATTTGCCGCCAGCGCCCGTGGCGCAACCCGCACCTGACAGACCCACACCGGTCCCCTGTAGGAGTGAGCCTGCTCGCGATAGCGGTCTATCAGTTGACAACTTTTTGGCTGACACACCGCTATCGCGAGCAGGCTCACTCCTACAAGGATCTGCGGTGTTTCGAATAACACAGGAGAAAAACATGCATCTGGTTCAATTCGAATTAAGCAACGGCGAGCGCCGCGTCGGCGTGGTCGACAACGCTCTGGTGCGCGAAGTGCAGGATGCGCGCAGCGTGCGCGATCTGGCGCTGGCCGCCATCGAGGCCGGCCACTCCCTTGAGCAGCAAGTGCAAAACCTCGGCCTCGGCATCAGCCACGACTACGCCGAACTACTGTCGCAACTGCGCATTCTGCCGCCACTCGACCATCCGGACCCGGCACATATGCTGGTCAGCGGTACCGGCCTGACCCACCTGGGCAGCGCCTCGGCGCGGGACAAAATGCACCAGCAGGCCGGCGACGAAGCGGCGATGACCGACACCATGCGCATTTTCAAATGGGGCGTGGAGGGCGGCAAACCGGCGGCGGGGCAGGCCGGTGTGCAACCGGAATGGTTCTACAAGGGCGATGGCAGCATCGTCGTGCGTCCGGGCCAACCTTTCCCGGTGCCGCCGTTCGCCGAGGATGCCGGTGAAGAACCGGAGATGGCCGGCCTCTATGTGATCGGTCACGACGGTAAGCCTTATCGTCTCGGTTTCGCGGTGGGCAACGAGTTCTCCGACCACGTCATGGAGCGCAAGAATTACCTGTACCTCGCGCACTCGAAATTGCGCAGTTGCAGTTATGGCCCGGAACTTCGCACCGGTGAATTGCCTCAACACCTTGCCGGCACCAGTCGAATTCTGCGTGACGGCGAAGTGCTCTGGCAGAACGAGTTTCTCAGCGGCGAGGCGAACATGTGCCACAGCCTCGCCAACCTCGAATACCACCACTTCAAATACCGTCAGTTCTTGCGTCCGGGCGACGTGCACATTCACTTCTTCGGCACCGCGACGCTGTCGTTCGCCGATGGCATCCGCACGCAACCGGGCGACCTGTTCGAAATCAGCCAGGCCGAATTCGGCGCACCGCTGGTCAACGGCATCGTGCCGATCGCAGGCGCTTTTGCGCCGGACAGCATCGGCACCCTTTAAGGAGATCCCATGAATCAGATTCTCGGTCACAACTACTTCGGCGGTCAGCGCAGCGCCGCTGGCACCGTCAAACTGCAATCGGTCGACGCCACGACGGGCGAACAGCTACCGCACGACTTTATCCAGGCCACGGCTGAAGAAGTCGACGCCGCCGCTAAAGCCGCCGCTGCCGCGTATCCTGCTTATCGCAGCCTCAGCGCCGAACGCCGCGCGCAATTTCTTGATGCGATCGCCGATGAACTGGATGCGCTCGGTGATGATTTCGTCGCTGTGGTCTGCCGCGAAACCGCGTTGCCGGCCGGACGCATTCAAGGCGAGCGCGGACGCACCAGCGGGCAGATGCGCCTGTTCGCCAAGGTTCTGCGTCGAGGTGATTTTTATGGTGCGCGAATCGATTTACCGCTGCCGGGTCGCCAACCGCTGCCACGTCCGGATCTGCGCCAGTACCGCATCGGCCTCGGCCCTGTCGCGGTGTTCGGCGCAAGCAACTTTCCACTGGCATTTTCCACCGCTGGCGGCGACACCGCGTCGGCGCTGGCCGCCGGTTGCCCGGTGGTGTTCAAGGCCCATAGCGGTCACATGGCCACGGCTGAACTGGTCGCCGATGCACTGATCCGTGCCGCCGAAAAAACCTCGATGCCGGCCGGCGTATTCAACATGATCTACGGCGGTGGCGTCGGCGAATGGCTGGTCAAGCATCCGGCGATCCAGGCGGTCGGTTTCACCGGTTCGCTCAAGGGCGGACGCGCACTGTGCGACATGGCCGCGGCACGCCCGCAACCGATCCCAGTGTTTGCCGAAATGTCGAGCATCAACCCGGTGATCGTCCTGCCGCAGGCCCTTGCCGAGCGTTCGGAAACGGTTGCCCGCGACCTGACCGCTTCGGTGGTGCAGGGCTGCGGTCAGTTCTGTACCAATCCGGGACTGGTCATTGGCATCCGCTCGCCAGAGTTCAGCGCGTTCGTACAGCAAGTCGCCGGTCTGATCGGTGATCAGCCAGCGCAAACCATGCTCAACGCCGGCACCCTCGGCAGCTACGGCAAAGGTTTGCAGAAGCTGTTGGCACATCCGGGCATTGAACATCTGGCCGGCAATCCGCAGCAGGGCAATCAAGCGCAGCCGCAGTTGTTCAAGGCCGATGCCAGCCTGTTGATCGATGGCGATGAAGTGCTGCAGGAAGAAGTGTTCGGCCCGACCACGGTGATTGTCGAAGTGGCGGATCAGGCGCAACTCAGTGCGGCATTGCATGGCCTGCACGGGCAGCTCACTGCGACTATTATTGGTGAGCTGGCGGACTTCGAGCGCTTCGCAGAACTGACACCGCTGCTGGAACAGAAGGTCGGGCGGATCCTGCTCAACGGTTATCCGACCGGTGTCGAGGTGTGCGATTCGATGGTCCACGGCGGCCCATACCCGGCAACGTCCGATGCGCGCGGCACCTCCGTCGGTACCCTGGCTATCGATCGCTTCCTGCGCCCGGTATGCTTCCAGAACTACCCGGACAGCTTGCTGCCGGAGCCGCTGAAAAACGCCAACCCGCTGCGCATCCAGCGCCTGGTCGACGGCAAGCCTAGCCGCGAAGCCCTCTGACACGGTACCCCTGTAGGAGCTGCCGAAGGCTGCGATCTTTTGTTCTTGATCTTAAAAACAAAATCAAAAGATCGCAGCCTTCGGCAGCTCCTACAGGGGGGAGTGGAGCGCCATGAGCTATCATTGGCCCTTTCCCCCCTAGAAAGACTGTTTGCCATGACTGCCCAAACCCTTCTCGACGTCCTCGAACACTCCGATATGGTCGAAATCGACGGCCTGCACGCCTTCGAATTTTTCCTTGATGAAGACGACAACCTGCACATCGAATGCATCGACGGCCGAGCGGTCAAGTATTGGGAATTCACCCCGGCTCAGGTTGCAGCGGCAACGTTTGATGACTCCCTGCAAAGCTGGCTGATCGTCGGTTATTTCAATGAAACCAAAGCGATCGGCGAACACCGCCTGGTTTGTCATGGCGATGTAGTCAGCAGCAGCGATGACGAGGAAGAATCTGATGAAAATGCGTAAATTCTGGCCGCTGCTGATGGCCGGCAGCGTCGGCGCCATGGGCCTGTCCACGGCCTCTGCAGAAAGCTTCCAGTTGCTGGTCGGTTCCTATACCGCCAACACCAGCCAAGGCCTCTATCGAATGAACTTCGACAGTGCCACCGGCCAGATCGCTGCCAAACCGCTGCAAGTGGTCAAAAGCGAAAATCCGTCATGGCTGACGCTGTCCAAAGACCAGCGCAGGCTTTACGTGGTCAACGAAAACGGTCCTGGCCAGAAAGACCCGGTCGGTCGCGTCAGCAGCTATTCGATCGATCCGAAAACCCACGCCCTGACCCTGATCAATCAAGTGCAGAGCCTGGGCAACGAACCCACCCATTCAAGCCTCAGCGGTGATGCCAGCCACTTGTTCGTCAGCAACTATTCGGTGATGGAAGATCCGGGTGGAACGCTGGCGGTATTGCCGGTCGGTGCCGACGGCAAGCTCAAACCCGTCGTGCAGATGAGCGCGCACCCGGCGAGTCGGATCAATCCTGAGCGCCAGGCCTCCAACCACGTGCACTCGACGGTTTCTTCGCCTGACGGCCGCTACGTGTTTTCCAACGATCTGGGCGCGGACAAGGTCTTCGTCTACCTGTTCGATCCGAAGGCCAACCCGGACTTGCCGCTGACCCCGGCGATGACCGCTGCAGTGCCCTTGCCGGCCGGCAGCGGCCCGCGTCATCTGCTGTTCAGCGCTGACGGCAAACACGCCTGGCTGACCATGGAAATGAGCGCGCAAGTCGCGGTGTTCGATTACCACGATGGCGTGCTGACCCAGACGCAACTGGTCGATCTGGCCGCTGGTCAGCCAACGTCGGATAAAGCCGGCGCGGCGCTGCATGCCTCGGCCGATGGCAAGTTCCTCTACGTCAGCAACCGCGGTACCGCCAACCAACTGATGGTGTTCGCGATCGATCCGGCTACCGGTCAGCTCAAAGAGTTGCAAAAGCGTTCGGTGGACGGCGATCACCCGCGCGAGTTCAGCCTCGACCCGAGTGGCAAATTCCTGCTGATCGCCAACCAGAAAAGCAACGAAATCGTCGTCGTCGAGCGCGATGGCAAGACCGGTCTGCTCGGAAAAACCGTGCAGAAACTGCCGATGGACGCCCCCAGCGACCTCAAGTTCATAGTGCGACAATAAGCCACAGGCCCCGGTTTTCGGGGCCTGTCTCTTTGTATTAATCGCGCTGATATCCGGTAATGCTACAAAGCATTTCAAGCGATCAACCCTCGAGCGTTAAGTTTGCTTCACAGCCCAATCGGGCAAACAAGCCAACCGCACACGAGGGTTACCGCCATGAACTTCAATCTCTTCTCCGTAATTGCCGCTTCCGCCATCTCTGCCACCGTGGTACTGCCAGCCGGTGCCAACGTTGAAATCGCCAGCAAAAAATCCCACACCCAGAGCTACACCCAGAAATACCTGCAACAAAGCGCCAACTTCTACGCCGCCCTGGATCACAAAGCCCAACACTGAAAGTCTGCAGACAACTCCCTTGTAGGAGCTGCCGAAGGCTGCGATCTTTTGATCTTGTTTGATCGTTCCCACGCAGAGCGTGGGAACGATCGGCAAAAGCAAAATCAAAAGATCGCAGCCTTCGGCAGCTCCTACACGTGTGAGTGTGTTTTTCGCAAACCGATAGGTTTCTTCAAACACGCAAATAGACTGGCTAAATAATCAACGAAGCTGATGTTTACTATGGAAAACCCTGAGTGGTTGCCACGGCTTTTTTGATCGATTCTGTGGACATCGAAACATGCCCACGGGAGAACACCATGGCCAGCGCAATCATTCATTCAGCCAAACGCGGCGCCTATCTGGCCATCGGTCTTTACCTGGCCGTAGTGTTGGTCGTCAGCATCGCCTCACAGATGGAACACAGCTTCGAAGCGCCGATTCAAGTCGCCCACCCCGGCGTCCAGTTCGAAGTCCGCTCGCAAAGCGTGATGGTCGACCGGGCCGAACTCGCGGGAGTCGGCGGAGCATGAAAGGCTACAGACTTTGGGTAGTCGCCGGTTTGGCGTTTTTCACCAACGGCGCTTCATTATTGGGTATCGGTCAAGGCTCGGTGGGGGCATTGGCCCGGGCCATAGAGGCTAATCACACGATCGCGCACAACATCGAACGGGCGAATACCTTAGGGCTGATGGCAGGCAATCCGCCGGTAAAGGTTTCGGCGGATTTTCTCGGGCCTTTCGAAGTCGATTGCATGGCACTCGGCATGTGCCATGCGCTGGCTTGACCTCTGTAGGAGCTGCCGAAGGCTGCGATCTTTTGATCTTGTTTTTAAAAGATCAGAATCAAAAGATCGCAGCCTCCGGCAGCTCCTACAGTGAGTTACTTCTTCATGATCGAAGTGAAGAGCTCGGATTCGAGGAAGCGCTGCAACCAGGCCTGTAAGCGAACATAAGGCGTCTGTGCAAACCACTCGCGATCCACATGGGCAAACTGCCGAACGAAGGGCAGCAGGGCGATATCTGCCAGGCTCGGATGGTCGGCCAGAAGATAATCGCGATCGTTGAGCAGCGCTTCCAGCCGCTGCAAATACACCGCGCCTTCAGCCCGATAAACCTCCATTGGCTGCTCGGGATAACGCTCGGCATACTTGTAGCGATTCAACTGCACCTTGAACCCCTGATCATTCGCCTCGATCAATTCAGCAATCCGCGAGTCGCCATCAAGCAACCAACCCTGCGGATCATTCTGCGCCAACGCCCAGCGCATGATCTCCAGGCTCTCATCAATCACCCGCCCACCCGCATCCAGCACCGGCACCGTACCCTTGGGCGAGATCGCCAGCATCTCGGCCGGTTTGGCCTTGAGGCTGACTTCAACGATCTCCACGGGCACACCCGAATAGCGCAGCGCCATTCGCGCGCGCATCGCGTACGGGCAGCGGCGGAAGGAGTACAGCGTGTTCATTTCACCTCCAGTGTGCTCAAACCATTGCCCTGACGCTGCACCTGAATCTGCACCGGAATCCGCTCGTGCATTTCCTGCACATGGGAAATCACTGCCACTTTGCGGCCCTGCGCTTGCAAGCCATCGAGCGCATCCATGGCCAGTTGCAGCGACTCCGGATCAAGGCTGCCAAAGCCTTCATCGATAAACAGCGATTCGATTTTCAGCGTGCTCGACGCCATCGATGCCAGGCCCAGCGCCAAGGCCAGCGACACCAGGAACGTCTCGCCGCCAGACAACGAATGCACCGAGCGCAGTTCATCGCCCATTTCGGTGTCCATCACCAGCAGGCCGAGCATGCTGCCGCCGCGTTTCAAGCGATAGCGTTTGACCAGTTGGCGCAGTTGCACGTTGGCGTGATGCACCAGCAAGTCGAGGTTGTAAGCCTGGGCGATCTTGCGGAAGGTGTCGCCGGTGGCCGAGCCGATCAAGGCACTGAGTCGCGCCCAGCGTTGATACTCGGCATATGCCGAGGCAATCTGCTGCGCCAGTGCCTGATTGGCGTTCTGCCGGCGCTGGTCTTCGACCTGTTCGGCGCGCAATTCGGCGCACTGCTGTTCGCTGACGGTGAACTGGTTTTGCAGGTCCGCGAGGGCGCTGGCCAGTTGTTCGGCATCCAGATTGCCGTTGTGCTGCGCCTGATGATCGAGCAGACGCTGGTCACGCTCCTGCAACAACACCTTGGCCTGTTCGATGGCTTTTTCGTTGTGCTGCAAGCGCTGGCGCAGCTCGGCGACCTGCCCGTCGTCGACCCGCAACAGGTCTTCGAGGCCGCCGTCATCCAGTTCAGGATGGCGAGCGCGCCAGTCGGCAATCTTGCTGGCCAGATCCTGGTCTTCGCTTTGCAGCGCCTGCAAACGTTCCTGCTGCGCCTTGAGTTCGGCGGCGAT
Organism: Pseudomonas sp. MC6; assembly: GCF_054790575.1. Classification (NCBI taxonomy): domain Bacteria; kingdom Pseudomonadati; phylum Pseudomonadota; class Gammaproteobacteria; order Pseudomonadales; family Pseudomonadaceae; genus Pseudomonas; species Pseudomonas sp. MC6. The sequence continues at coordinate 2,340,692 of NZ_CP186504.1, read as the reverse complement.
CTGCACGAGTTGCGTGCGCACGTTCTGCAGTTCCTGCGCGGTACCGGTTTCGGCATTGCGCGCCTGCTCAACCGCTTGCTCAAGCTGCTGCTGCCAGTGTTCGGCGCTGCTGTGCTCGCCGAGCAACTGTGCAAGTTTTTGCTGGCAGGCTTGCTGTTGCTCAGTGAGCGCGGCGAATTGCTGTTCGGCGCTGAGCAACTGCTGTGCGCGGGTCTGCTGGCGATCCTGCTCCTTCTCTAGCGTCTGCTGACGTTGTTGCTGTTCGGTCTGCTCCTCCTTCTGCTGATCGACCTGCGCCAGGCGCTCGGCAATCTGCCGGTCGAGCTGCATGAAGGTCGCCGCCGGTTCCTGGCGCAAGGCCTCAAGGGTGTCGGCCGGCAGTAGACTGCCGAACGCAGTGAGTTCTTCGTCGAGGCGCTGACGGTCGCTGCTCAGCTCGCGCTGCTGATTGCTCAGGTGCTGCGCCGCTTGTTGATGCGTAGTTTCGGCCTGACGCAATTGCTGGGTCAGACGCGCGGCATCCTGTTGCAGGGTGAGCAGGGCGCTCTGGCGTTGTTCGTCCTGAGTGATGCTCTGGTTCAGTTGCTCGTTTTGCCGGGCGAGCCAGCCATCGCGCTTGTCGGCGTCCTGATTGAACAACTGCGCGGACAGCGGATGCGCGTCGAGGCTGGGCGCCAACGCTTGTTGCTGAGTGGCCAGTTGTTCCTGCTGTTGCAGTAATTCTTTTTGCTGAGCTATCACGCCACCGACTTCGGCGCGCAGTTCGATGAGTTTTTCCTTGAGCTGATCGACTACTTGCTGAGCGTTGGCCTGTTCGCTTTCGTCGTGGCGGCCGAGGCTTTGCAACAGCGCTTCGGGCTGATGATACGGATGCTCGTTGCTGCCGCAGACCGGACACGGCTGATCATCCTGCAACTGCGCGCGCAACTCTTCGACGCTGGCACTGCGCGCCAGCCGCTGACGTTCGAGCAGCTCGCGAGTGACGTTGAGGGTTTGCTCGGCAACGGTCAGCTCGGCCTTGGTTTTTATGCCGTCCTGAGTCAGCCGCTCGCGTTCCAGCTGGGCGCTGAGCTGGCGTTGTTGCAGTTCGCTGCTGCGCTTGTCGAGATCTTGCTGCGTGGCCCACAGACGCGACAGGTCTTCGAAGGCGCGCAGTTGTTTGCGGTTGTCCTGCAACAGCGTGCTGAGGAGGCCGATCTGTTCGGCGACGGCATCAGGTTCGGCGCCGGCCTCCTTGAATAGCATTTCCAGTTGCTGCTTTTGCGTGGTCAGCTCTGCGGCGCTGCGAGTGGCGTTTTCTTCGAGGCTCGCCAGTTCCGCCTGACCCTTGTTCAAGCGATTGCCGATCAACATCAACTGTTGCAGGCGATCGCGGTAGGCATTCCACGCATCACTCAGCGGTGCCAGATGGGTACTTTGCTCCAGCTCAGCGGCGATGCGTTGTAGGCGTTCGGCGACTTGGGTCTGTTTATCCAGCAAGGCTTGAATGGCATTCTGGCCCTCGGTGCAAGCCTGCTGCGCATTGAGCTTGGCTTCGGTACTTTGCGCGACATCCTTGGCCAGACGGGCGAGGGTGCTTTGCTCATCAAAGGCCTGACGCAACAGCGGCGCGTTTTCACTTTGCCGTTGCTGCGCTTCGCTCAGGGCAACTTTCGCCGCTTCCAGAGTTTGCTCCAGTTGCGTCTGGCGCTCAGTCAGTTCGGCATGTTGCCGGGTGTGCGCGGCAATTTGCGCGGCCAGTGGCGTCAGCAGGGCATCGAGTTCGCTTTTGCGGGCGAACTGGTGTCGCTGCGGGCCGAGTTGCTCCAGTCGCGTCAGTTTCACCCGCTCGCCGGCCAGACTGTCCGATTGCTGCTGTGCGCTGTGCAATTGCTCGGTGGCGGCTTGCTGCGCGTCCTGCAACACACGCAAATCCTTGAGCCAGCTGTGTTGTTGCTCAAGTTGTTTGAGCTGCGCCTGCTGCAACTTCATTTGCTGTTGTGCAGCATTGAAACGCTCATCCAGCTCGGCCCGGGCTTCAGGTGCCAACGGGGTCACGCCGGTGGCCTGATCCTGCAACAGCTTGTGCGCTTCGCGGGCCTCTTTGGTCTTGTCGAAGGCGCGGCGGCCGAGGCGGGTGTACAGCGCGGTGTCGGTGAGCTTTTCCAGCAGCTCGCTGCGGTCGTTGTCGTCAGCCTTGAGGAATGCGCTGAACTCGCTCTGGGCCAGCAGCACGGCGCGGGTGAACTGTTCGAAGTTCAGGCCGAGCGCAGCTTCCAGTTGAGTTTTGTATTCGCCTTTTTGGCTGGCGAGCAGTTGATCCTGATCGATGTCGCGCAGGCTCTGACGGCTGGCCTGCAGCTTGCCGCCGGCCTTCTCGCGGGCGCGGTTGGCCTCCCAGCGCGCACGATAACGACGGCCATCGACACCGACGAAATCCACTTCGGCATAACCTTCGCCGGTACCGCGACGCAGCAGAGTGCGCGGGTCGCCGGTGGCGATTTCACCGTCGGCATCCGGGACTTTGGCGTCACGTCCGGTGTTGTTCAGACGCGGCACAGCGCCAAACAACGCCAGGCACAACGCGTCGAGCAGGGTGCTTTTACCGGCGCCGGTCGGGCCGGTGATCGCGAACAAACCGGCGCTGGCCAATGGTTCAGCGGTGAAATCGATTTCGAACGGGCCGGCCAGCGAGGCCAGGTTCTTCAAGCGAATGGCGAGAATCTTCATGGCTGCTCGCCCTCCAGTTGTACGTCCTGCAGCAATTCGGCAAAGTCCTTCAGCGTCTGCTCATCGACCTCGTTGCCGTAGTTGTCGAGCCAGGCGCGGCTGAACAGTTCTTGCGGAGTAAGTTGGTCGAGTTCGATCAGTGCGGCGCCGTCTTCGGTACCGTCAGCTCCACGATTGCCGGCGTATTCGGCGGCGATGCGCACCAGGCGCACGGCTTTGCCTTGCAGGGCGCTTTCGACTTGATGGCGCAAATCCGGCTGCGGCTCGTCGAGGGTTACCCGTACTTCCAGCCACGGTTGACGCTGGGTTTCGGCGAGCAGGTCGATGTTCGGCAGATCGGCCAGTTGCAGCAGAATCTCGGCCAGCGGTGCCGGGCCGATGCGTTGCAGATTGACCGAGCGCGGGATCAGTTTCGGCTCGACGCTGACCAGGGTTTCACCGTCGAGAATGACGTCGAGGATCTGGTGCTGATAGCCAATCTCCGAAAACGACAACGGAATCGGCGAGCCGCTATAACGAATGCGTTCTTCACCGTTGACCTTCTGCGGCTTGTGCAAATGGCCGAGGGCGACATAGCTGATGCTCGGCCCGAACAGGCTGGCGGGCAGGGCTTCGGCGTTGCCGATGATCAGGCTGCGCTCGGAGTCTTCCGACACCGAACCGCCGGCCATGTGCGCGTGGCTGATGGCGATCAGCGCCTGACCGGGTTTGCGCTTGGCGTTGGCCGCTTCGATCAGCCATTCATGCACCTGACCGATGCCGCGCAGATAGTTGTCGCCCAGATGCGCGCCAGTCACCTCCGCCGGACGCAGGAACGGCAGCGCCAGACACCACGCAGCAATTTCGCCTTGGGCATTGGGCAACGGCAGCAGCAGACGCTCGGCATCGAGTTGACCGTCATCCAGCCACAGCACCCGACCCAGCGCATGGGTGCGCAAACGGCGCATCAGCGGCGCGGGCAGTTCGATCCGCGAGCCGGAATCGTGGTTGCCGGCAATCATCACGATGGTCAGCAACGGCTGCTGTTCGTGGGCGCTGACGATGAAATCGTAGAGGCGTTCCTGGGCTTTGACCGGCGGATTGACCGTGTCGAAGATGTCCCCGGCAATCAGCAGCACATCCGGCTGCGCCAGTTGCAGTTGGCGCAGCAGCCATTCGAGGAAGCACGCATGCTCGAAATCGCGCTCCTGGCCGTGCAGGTTTTGCCCAAGGTGCCAGTCGGAGGTGTGGAACAGACGCAAGGTGGACTCCGCAACAATTAAAGAGGTGATGGCCGCGAAGAAATGAAGGGCGGCGAAAGAGGGGAGAGTTTACAGATTATTGCGCCAGTAGGGCTTGTCGGGTCAGGGTACGGCAGGGCATGTCGATGAATCCCTTCATTGACGCCCAAACAGCAGCTATCTAGTATCTGGCCATCATATTGACATTGCCTCGACCGCATGGAGCAAATGCAGTGCAACTGATCAACTCTATTTCCCCGGTTACCGACACTGAAAAATATGATGCCTGGAAGAAACAGTGGGCGAAGCAGGAAGGGTTGGATATTCATTCGTATATCAATGATCAATGCCACCCGGAACAGATGCTGGTGTTTTCGACATTGTTCTTCCCGACGTTCGTCATGTCTCAAGGGGGCGTTTTTCTAGAGCGAAATTTTTCAGTAGAAACGTTCGCGCGCTGCTTGAGTCTGGCCTCTCACGACATGGCAGAGGCTGAGCGACTGTTGAATTATGTGAAGCTCTACGATGTTTTTGGTCAATACGGGGATGGCGTATCAGCCAGCATATTTCTGCAGTTGTGCGAGGTCATTGGTTTTGCCTGGCGCATGGTGCTGAAGGAAAAATTCCTGGACAAATCATTTAGTGTCGAGGTCTCGAACTCCGACGAAAATTACGGTCCGGTGATTACGTTTTATCAGGTGAAGCAATTATTGATAGTGGGTCGGCAGGCTTTCCGCCCGGAGAATCCGGACAGTGAAGATACTTTGCCCGAGGTGTGAGCAGGACCACATTGTCGGTGCCAGTATCAGGGCTACCGGGACTGAGTTATTTATATGCCCAGAGTGTGACGCCATCTGGTTTTCAATTGAGAAAATCGGCGTTGGACCTTTTATGGATTATGGTACTTACATGCAAAGCATGGGGCTTTCAATGCTGTGGGACGAGTTGGACGTCATTTCCGAAGAGCCATAGGTGGTGAATGGGATAGACCACGTTTAAATAAACGTTGTCATTCCCCGGTTCTCCAGCCTTTCCGGGGGGGGTGGAATTGCTGTTGATGAGAAATGGAAGGAAGAGTCGTTGGGCGCAAAAGACGCATTGTTTTCCGGTGAGAAGAATACTGGTTTGCTTGAGGTTTTGAGGTCTTGCTTTCCTGCTATCAACCTTGCGTTCGTGCTGGATTGGGTTCCTGAACAAGGGGAAGATATCTATTGGGTGCTGGTTGATAACTCAAGAGTAGCCATGATTGAAAGATTTGAACTGGGTGAAGGATTAGCTAATGAGTTTTGAAATCCTGCTGGAAAAAGAGCCTTTCGAGCACTTTGGAACCCAGGCCTTACGTGGATTGATACGACTGGGTGACGAAGAGGAAAACTTCTTTGCTCCGATCTCCTTCTGGGGCAGGCAGGAATACGTGAGTAGCTGGTACTCATCGCTTTGTCTCGGTCTCGAAAGGAGACAGCATTCTGTATTAGTCACTTCAATGCTTGATCCAGACTCCGCAAATTTTCTGATGGTCTGGGTTTTATACTTTGTTGGAGAGTCTGTTCACATTCAGAATAATGTGGTTTTTCTAGACTACGTTGTTTCCGGGTTCAATCTGGATGATGTTAATTCTTACGTCGGTGCACGAGAGGTCGTTAACGAAGATGGCGACAGGATTTCCGAGTGGGTCGTCCCTCTGTCGGAGGTGCTCAGTTTCAAAGAAAATTTGAAGATGGAAGTCGATGCTTGAGCGCCGAAGAGCTACTAAACAGTCGCTTCGCGAAACGTAACAGTCAGAGTCGTACTGGAGATAAGGTTGAAGATTGAGATGAATGATTTCGAGGCGGTGAAAGACCTGATCATCCAGTTGGTGAAAGAAAAAACCGGTGATTTTGATGCCGACAGTTGGGAGGCTGATTACAAGCTGAATTGGGAGTCCGAGTTGGCGGAAAGGCTTGAGAGCGCTCTTTTCAGTATGTCTAAAATGGCCTCCGCGAGGGAGAGTGGCGATGGTGTCATGTTGACGGCGGCGCTGGTGCATTCCCGGATGAATTTCATGGACCTCGCAAATTTTTTCAGGGACATCTTTGACGATCTCGATGCACTGCTGGTAAAACCAGTCTGGCCGGATATTCCTGAAGGGTTTGATTACGGAAAAAGCGCAAATTAACGGGTCGTGCGGTTTTACCCTGATGGAATCCTGGCACAACGTTTTTCCCGTCTATGAATCCTAAATATCGGGCACATTCATGGAGCTGAAGTTTTTTTATCACTCGGCCGGTCCTCACCCTGTTTTGGGCGAGGTCTTTTATGAAATGGCGCAAGTGAGCTCGGGGCAGGAGGGGGCTCAACGCTATGAGCTTTATGTCTGCAGCGTGCTGGGCGCCGTTGCGCAAACCCCGGCCAGTTGTGATCGAATGCTTGGGTATCTGGCGGCTGTACTGGATGGCACAGAGCGATCAATTTGTGCGGGTGGAAACGACGTTGTTTTGAATATTGATACAGCGGGTGTGCAGGTTGACATTTCGATCAATGACGACTGGATCGGTCAGCCAGAAAGCAAATTCACCTTGCAGGAATGGCAAAAAATTCTTGAGGGCTGGAAACACCTTTTGGAGTTGCCCCAGGGGTCAGATGAGGTTGTGTTAGTCCAACTGCCATAGAAAATTTTGACCCTCAGCACACGCGCTGAGGAGTAGTCGTAAATTCCAAGGCATTTATGGAACTGAAATTTTATCAAACCGCCGGCGGTATCTACCCCGAAGGACAGTTGTTTCACGCGATCGTTGAAGTGAATTCTGATCAGGAAGACGCGCAACGCTACCAGCTTTATGTATGCAGTGTTCTTGATGCCATCGCACAAGTTCCGGAGGATTGTGATCGTCTGCTGGCAGCTATTTCAACAGTAGAGCGGGGCGCGCAAACCTCAGTCACTGAAGGGGGAAACGATGTTCTGCTGAATATGAGCTCCGAGGGAGTACAGGTGGATATTCTGATCAACGATGACTGGACTGGTCAGCCGCAAAGCTGGTTTACGTTGGAGGAGTGGCGCAAGATCCTGAAACAATGGAAGCATACTTTAGAGCTGCCAAAAGCTTCCGATGAGGTTGTGATACTGAAATTGCCATAGTTGAAAAATGAATCAGTGGAGAGCGGCACAGAGAGTTCTTACCGTTGAATCGAGTGACAATTTCTTGAGACATACGAGTAAATGATGGGGACAGACCACTTTTAGAAAGTACTCCGAAAACGTAGTCTGTCCCCGTTTTACTATGAGAGAAAATTGAGATGAATGATTTTGAGTCGGTGAAACAGCTGATCATCGAGCTGATGAAAGAAAAGGCGGGTAGCTTTGATGGCAATAGTTTGGAGGCCGATTACAAGCTGGACTGGGAGGTTGAACTTTCCGAAAGGTTGGGAAACGCTCTCTACAATATGTCCAGAGCGGCATCCGCCAAGGAAAATGCAGACGATGTCATGTTGAAAGTTGCGCTGATGAATTCACGTGTGGACTTCATGGATCTGGCTAATTTTTTCCGCGATATTTATGACGATCTCGATGCGCTGGTAAAAAAACCTATTTGGCCGGAAATCCCCAAAGGTTTTGTTTACGAAAAAGTTTCGGATTAAGAGGCCGCTGGCTGGGGTGTAAACGGGGGGGTAGGATGAGTGAAGACGAAATTTATCGCCAGATCGGCCAAATTCTGATTAACACTGCTCCTGATACAGCGAGTGCGGTTATCGTTGAGGCTGAACTTTCACCCGAGGATGATCATTGTAAGTTGTTGTTTGACTATATTGATGAGAATGGAGAGAAAGATTGGTTCAGCCCAGGCAGCCCAGAGGTCGATGTTGGTATTCATGAAAACCTGATAGCGCTGAGGAATCTCTATAAAGCGCAAAACATGACATCCGGGCTACCGGTTTGGAACAGCTGTGTTATCACGTTGGATACCGTGCTGGGGAAGTTGAAAATTGATTTCAACTACATTGCGCCAGAAGAAGGTTGAGTGTTTTTTTCCTGTAAAGCCCTGGGAGATTTACTCAACGTAAATCTCCCAGGTTCAGTGCTATCTCCATGAAGTGGTGGAATCTTTTATCGTTCATGGCATCCGCAGGATTTTGTCTCATTATCATACCGATCATGATGCCGCACCCACTCCATGATCTCGTCCTCATTTCTGCCCTTGGGCGTGAGGTCGAGGTAGTTGTAGGCGCCGACCAGCATGTCCAGACTACGGGCATAGGTTGAATAGGCGGAGGATAACGGGACAGACCTCTTTTAAAAAAAACGTGGACTGTCCATGAGGGATCTTTCGTGGGTGTGACTCCAAAATCGCCATAAGGCAACTTGAACAGAAAAAGGACACTTCAGTAGCCATGCCAAAATTTGCTTGTGTATGCGGTCACGTCATTAACCTGTCTCAAGGGACGTCCGAGTGTGAAATGTCTCTGGTCGCTGAACAGAAGATAGATGAAATTGGCTATGCGCTATCAAATCGCTGGCTGTCTGAAGACGAATTCTACGAAGCGATAGACCAAGGGGCTGTTACGGTTTATCGATGCCAGCAGTGCGGGCGGCTGCACGTGGACCAAGGTGGTGGACAGTTTTCTTCCTATATAAAGGAAGTGAATTAGTTGCTTGGGATTGGGCGATTGAAGTTGACAGGATGTCGAGGCCAACTGTGTCGAGCTTTTCCGCGCACACTTAAAAGAGGGGATGATTGGAACAATAAATTTCCGGAGGTCAGAGAGTGATTGCTGAAGATTTTGAACTTGTGACAGCCATTTTTCAGCTGGTTGAGGCCGGAATTGTTCACGGTTATGACGCCTTTCGATACCGCGTTGAATGGGGGGGGAACTATATGGAGGCAGACCTCGCCGTTGAAAAAAATGGCTCAGAAATCTGGGACGCTGAAACTGATTTCAACCATTCGAAAATCTATGCGCTTGTAGAAAAATTACACGAGCGTGCGGTCGCTCGCGGTGAACCCTGGAAGGCATTTGTTCTCTCCTATCGCGAAGGCGAACAAGTGAAAACGAAATTCGACTATTGATTCCGATTGTTTTCAGCCTTTTTTCCCTAAAGTAGAATCGAAAGATCGCAGCCTTCGGCAGCGCCTACACATACCCTCTGTAGGAGTTGCCGAAGGCTGCGATCTTTTGCTTTTACTTCGGATAAAGCGGCGGCAACCCGCTGTCACCCACCGGGTCCTGCACCCGTTCCGCCGCCGGAATAGTCCGGATCGCCCGCCACAAATCCTCACCCTGCCAATGCTGCCCCGTCTCGCTGTACAGCGCACCATTAAGCCCATCCAGCGCATCCGACAACGGCACAAACCGCGCCGCCATGTCCGCCAATGTCTCCGGCTGCTGCCGCGCCCACGCATCCAGCGCCTGCCGCGTCGCCTGCGGATCATTCGCCTGGCTCGCCCGCTTGATGTCATCCATCAACGTGCGCGGGCTCGGGCCGGTTTGGGCGGCGCGATGCACTGCTGGTTGCCAGCGTGCGCGCCACCACAGGCCGAAGCCGAGGAGGGTGGTGCAGGCGAGGATAAGCGTGCTGAGTTTCCACCACCACAACACATCGTTATCGACGGCGCTCAGTTGCAGATTGCCGGCCGGGGTGTCGACTTGCAGGCTCGGATTGTTGGCCACTTGCAGGGTGCGCGCGGGCAGGCTGCTGTGTTCCAGATGGTCTTCGAAGGTGTTCCACCAGACCACGTCCACCGTCGGCAAGTCGATGGCGCCGCTGCGACTTGGTACCAGCGCTTCGCGTTCTTCGCGGCTGCCGACAATACCGCGGTCGGTGCTCTGGTTACTCAGCACCGGTTGATCGGGGTAGCGGCGCAGGCCGTTGACGTCGGTGGCGGGCAGCGCTGGCAGTTGCGAGCTGGCGAGGCCTTCGACTTTCAACGTCAGGCTGCGTGTCAGGGAATCACCGACCTGGGTGTGCTCCGGCTCCGGGTTCCAGCTTTCGCTCAGGCTCAGGCTGCGCGCGGGCAGCCAAGGCGCGTCGACGGGATAGGTCAGCGGTTTGGGTTTGACCGTCAGGGGGATTTCGGACGAACTGACGCGCATCAGTTTGCCCGGCTTGGGGCCCTGCGCATTCGCGTCCTGAGACGGCTGCGTGTCGACCAGCGTCGCGCTGAACGTTTGCGGCGCAATGGTCAGCAAACCGCTGTGCTGCGGGTAGATCGCATAGCGCATCTCGATCACGCCGTGGCGCACACCGTTGAGGTCTTTTTCGTAGGTGCGCGTGTCGCCGAGTTGCTCGATGCGCGCATCGGCGATTTGCAGCGGCGTCAGGCTGCTGTCGTCGTAAAGCGACACCGAATGGTAGATACGCAGGGTCAGAATTGCCTGTGCCTGCACATACACGCTGGACTGATCGAGGCTGGCCTCGATGAACACCGGATCAAGGCTGTTCTTATTCTCGCGGGTGTCGCTTTCGACCACTTGTACGGTGATCGGCTGGCTCTGCGCGTCGCCCAATTGCAGCGGCGGGATCACCACGCTGCCGTTCTCTTTGGGCAGCAGGGTGATGATCCAGCGCGTGGTCGCGGGGTTGTCACCATTGAGGGTGTTGAGCTGGTTGACCTGCCGCGTGCCGCGCACTTCGAACAACGCTTCCAGCGCAGTCAGGTCGGGTTTGCCGAACTGGGTGACGTCGTTGGTTTCGAGGGTGAGTTCGACCGTCTCGCCGGAGTTCAGGCGACTGCGATCCACACTGGCGGTCAGCTCGGCCGCCTGGGCGGTGGCCGTGCAGAGCAGCAGGGGCAGCAAGAGAGCGGTGAAGCGGGTCATCGAGTGTTTTCCTGATCCTGATGTTGTTGCTGTTCGTACCAGAATTTGCGTCGCAGCAATTCGCCCGGATCATCCGGGATCTTGCCCAGCCATTGTTCCAGTGCCTGGCGTTGCTCGCCTTCGAGGTTATCTTCACTCGGGCGCAGCGTCGGCACGGTGTCCGTCTGTTCTTCCTCGTCGCTGCCCGGCACTTCGTTGGGGCCTGGCTGCGGCGGCGTGGTCGGTGGCGGTTCGCTGGCCGATTCGCTCGGTTGCGCTTCGCTGTGGGTTTCACTTTTTACCGCCGGTGGTGGTGCGGTTGCAGGCGGTGGTTCGTCGCCGGGCAGGCTCTGTTCGGTCGATTTGTTGTCCGGTTCGGCGGGCGGCGGCGTGTTTTTCTGTTTGAGCAGGTTTTCCACCAGCGCCTTGTTGGTCTGCGCCGGGCGCAAATCCGGTTGCAGTTCCAGTGCCTGTTCATAGGCGTCGATTGCCGCTTCCAGCTCACCGCTTTTCGCTAAAGCGTTGCCACGATTGTAGTGGGCGCGGGCATCGCTGCCTTCGGCGAAACGCTGAGCGGCGCCACTGTAGTCGCCGGCCTCGTACAACGCCACCCCTTGCCATTGGTGATCGTCAAAATGCTGCGCGGCTTCGGCCGGACGCTTCTGTTTGAGCAAGTGCAGGCCCTGTTGATCGGGGCGCAGCCACAAGTCCTCAAAATCAAAAGCGTAGCTCGGCTGTGGCAAGCACAGCAGCAACGGCAGGCAGAACAACCAGCCACGACGCCCGGCACACGCAGCGAGTAACAACAGCGGCAACAGCAGCCAGTAACCCTGATCGGCCCAGGTATCGAGGCGCACGGTCTGGCCATCATCGCGCAGGCTGCGTGGACCGTTGAGCAGGCCGAGCGCGCCAAGATCCGCTTCGTCGAGGCGCGCAGGGTGGTATTCGCCACCGACGCTGTTGAGGAAAGCGCTCAGGCCCGGACTGTCGAGTTGTGGCACGCGAATCGCGCCTTGTTCGTCCTTGAGGAAACTGCCGTCCTCTTGAGCGATTGGCGCACCTTCGGCGGTGCCGACGCCGAGCATCAACAACTGCGCCGATTGTCCGCTGAGTGCGCGGCGAATGCCTTGGCGTTCTTCTTCATCGAGCGATGAGCCGATCAGCAGAATCCGCCCCTGACCGAGCGCACCCTGTTTCAGCAGCGCCAGCGCTTTACTCACGGCGAGATCGGCACGGTGGCCGCTTTCCGGCATCAGCGAAGGCTTGAGCGCATCGAGCAAATTGCGACTGGTCGCCAGGTCATCCGACAGCGGCACCAGCGTGTGCGCGCTACCGGCGTAGACGATGATCGCGGTCTGCGCATCGCTGCGCGCCTGCAACAGGTCGAAGAGCTTGCGCCGCGCCTGTTCCAGTCGCGTTGGCGGCGAGTCGGTGGCGAGCATTTCCGGGGTCAGTTCCAGCACCACCACCAACGGATCGGCGGGTTTCTGGCTGGTCTGTTCGACGCGTTCCCAGCTCGGCCCGAGCAGCGCCAGGACCGTCAGCAACCACGCCACGCCGAGGGCGACCCACGGCAGTTTGCTGTCGCGACCATTGCCGCCGCTGAGCAGGGTGGCATGAAACGCTGGCGGCAAGATCATCTGCCAGCGCCCGGCACGTTTCTGTCGGTGCCAGAGTTGCCAGATCAGCCAGCCCAGCAGCGGCAGCAACAACAACCACCACGGACGGAACCAGTGCGGCCAGAGCGCGATCATCGGCGCCTCCGCAGACGCAGGCGCTTGAGGCGCTCGCGCCAGTCAGGCAGCGGACTTTGCAGATACAGCTCCTTGCTGAACAGGCGTTGCAGCGGGTTGTCCGGCCACAATTCCCGGGCGACCAGCAACAGGCTCAGCCATAACGCCAGCGCCAGAGGCCAGTGATACAAGGCTTGCGCCGGGCGGGCCTGGGTCGGTTGCTGGGTGACCGGCTCGAGTTGATCGAGGGTGTCCTTGATCGCTTGCAGTTCCTTGCCGTCGTGGGCGCGGAAATACTGGCCGCCGGTGACTTCGGCGATGGCTTTGAGCGCCGGTTCGTCGAGGTCCAGGCTCGGATTGACGCCGAGCAGGCCGGTTGAACCGCTGTCCTCCGGATTGGCGCCGATGCCGATCGGGTAAATCTTCACGCCTTCGCTAGCGGCCAGTTTTGCCGCCGTCAGCGGATCGATTTCGCCGCCGTTGTTCGCGCCGTCAGTGACCAGAATCAGCACGCGACTTTGCGCCGGGCGCATGCGCAGGCGTTTCAGCGCCAGACCGATGGCATCGCCGATGGCGGTGTTTTTGCCGGCAATGCCGATGCGCGCTTCGTCGAGCCAGACGCGCACGGTGTGGCGATCAAAGGTCAGCGGCGCTTGCAGATAAGCCTGACTGCCGAACAGGATCAGGCCGACACGGTCGCCATCGCGGCTTTCAAGGAAATCACCGAGCAGATGCTGCACCAGCGTCAGGCGACTGACCTCTTCGTCCTGCCACTGCATATCGGGGAAATCCATCGAGCCGGACACATCCACCGCCACCAGCAGATCACGCCCACTGGCAGCAATCGGCAGTGGTTCGCCGAGCCATTGCGGGCGCGCGGCGGCGGTCAGCAGCAACAGCCACAACAGCATGAACGGTGCTTGTTGGCGCCATGCGGGGAGATTGGCGCGAGCGCGACGGCGGGCAAGGCCTTCGAGGTCGGACAAGAAACTGACTTTCAGTGCCGGTTCGCCGCTGTCGGCCACTGGCAATACGAGGCGCATCAGCCACGGCAGCGGCACCAGCACGAAGATCCACGGCCAGGCGAACTCAAACATGTTTGCGAATCCACGTGTCGACAGCCTGGGTCAGGCCGGCGATGGCTTTGTCGTCGAGTTTGCATTCTGGTTTGTACGCGCCTTCGACCAGCACCATCCAGCGCGTCAGGCCCGCCGCCGGGCAGCGGTTGTCGAGGAACGCCAGCCATTTGCGCCCGTTGAGGGTATGGCTCTGGCTGTAGGGATAGTGGTTGCGGCACAGGCGTTTGAGCAGGCCGTTGAGTTGCTGCAGCCACGCGCCAGCCGGAGCGCCGTCGTAGGGTTTGGGCATTTGCGCCAGTTCGGCGAGGGCGGCGATGCGCACGGGGTCGAGCGGCTGTTCGGCGCGCACGATCGGGCGCTTTTTCATCGGAAAGAAACGGCGCAGACGCCACGCGGCATAACCGAGCAGCGGCAGCAACAGAAGCAGCAGCCACCAACCCGGCGCCGGCGGCCAGAAGGCGATCGGTGGCGGCGAGATCAGTGGTTGCAGTTGTTCGAGGCCGCTCATCGACCTTTCCCCGGTCGCTGCGGATTGAGGAATTCGCGCATCTGCTCGACCATTTCGCTTTGCGTGCTTAGCGGCATCAGCAGCACCCGTAGCTTTTGCGCGAGCAGTTCCCAGCGAGCGATGCGCGCTTCGGCCTGGGCGCGATAGGTCTGGCGCAGGTCGAAGTTGAGGGTGTCGAGTTCAAGCTGTGCGCCACGTTCGGCGAACCGTAGAAGGCCGGCGGCGGGCAGGGCGTGATCAAGGGGATCGGACAGCGGCAACATCAGCAGATCGCAATGGCGCGACAGGAGGCTCAGTTGCTGTTCGGCGCTGTCGGACAGCGCGCGCTCATCGCAGATGACGATCACCAGACTGCCCGGGCGCAGCACTTCACGGGCGCGGCGCAAGGCCACGCCGAACGCATCGCGATCCGGTTCACGCTCGCTGTGCAGCGACTGATTGACCTTGACCAGACGATTGAGCAATTGCAGCAGGCTCTGTTTGCTGCGCCGTGGCTTGATTTCGTAGTGCTCGTTGTCGCCGAACACCAGCCCGCCAACGCGATCGTTGTGGCCGAGCGCGGCCCAGCCGATCAACGCCGCAACTTGCGCCGCGAGCACCGATTTGAACATCAGCCCGGAACCGAAAAACAGCCGCGTGCTTTGCTCGACCATGATGAAAATCGGCCGTTCGCGTTCTTCATGGAACAGCTTGGTGTGCGGCTCTTGCGTGCGCGCCGTCACGCGCCAGTCGATGGTGCGCACGTCGTCGCCGGCCTGATAGACCCGCACTTGATCGAAGTCGACGCCGCGGCCACGGAATTTCGAGTGATGCAGGCCGATCAGCGGGCTGCGCTGACTCGGCGTGGAAAACAGCTGCACTTCACGTACGCGGTGACGCATCTCGATCAGCTCGGCGAGGCTGACGCGGATGCCCGGTTCGGACGGCAGGGAAGCGTTCATGGGGGTCAAGCGACGGCTACGACGTCGAGAATCCGCTGCACCACCCGATCCTGATCGATGCCGGCGGCTTCGGCTTCAAACGACAAAATGATGCGGTGACGCAACACATCGAACAGCACCGCCTGAATGTCTTCCGGGCTGACGAAGTCGCGACCGGCCAGCCAGGCATGAGCGCGGGCGCAGCGGTCGAGGGCAATCGAACCGCGCGGGCTGGCGCCGTAAGCGATCCACTCGGCCATTTCCGGGTCGAACTTGGCCGGGTTGCGCGTGGCCATGACCAGTTGCACGAGGTATTCCTCCACGGCGTCGGCCATGTACAGACCGAGGATTTCCTTGCGCGCGGCGAAGATTGCCTGCTGGCTGACGCGGCGCTCGGGTTTTGTTTCGCCGTTCAACGCTTCGCCACGGGCCTGCTGGAGGATGCGGCGCTCGACGGCGGCGTCCGGGAAACCGATTTTTACGTGCATCAGGAAACGATCGAGCTGGGCCTCCGGCAGCGGATACGTGCCTTCCTGCTCGATCGGGTTCTGCGTGGCCATCACCAGAAACAGCGGCGACAGCTCGTAAGTGCTGCGGCCGACACTGACCTGACGCTCGGCCATGGCTTCGAGCAGCGCCGATTGCACCTTGGCCGGGGCGCGGTTGATTTCGTCCGCCAGCACCAGGTTGTGGAAGATCGGCCCTTGCTGGAACACGAAACTGCCGGTTTCCGGGCGATAGATCTCGGTGCCGGTGATGTCGGCCGGCAGCAGGTCAGGGGTGAACTGAATGCGATGGAACTGGGCTTCGATGCCCTCGGCGAGTTCTTTGATCGCTTTGGTTTTGGCCAGACCCGGAGCGCCCTCGACCAGCATGTGGCCGTCGGCGAGCAGGGCGATGAGCAAACGCTCGATGAGTTTTTCCTGGCCGAGAATCTGCGTTGAAAGAAAGGTTCGCAGCGCCAGCAGCGCTTCACGATGTTCCATCGGTGACTGTTCCTGGAAAGGGGTGGCCACGCGCGTTCGGATAACGCCGGGGCTGGGGGCGTTACTTTAATCCATCGCGGGGGGTGGCGACTAACGGCATTTTGCGCAAAGTGCGGGAAATGACTGGGGGAATTGTTGGGTTTTTGTAGTGCCGGGGGAGGGGCTGTGTTCTTCAGGGTCCCTTCGCGAGCAAGCTCGCTCCCACATTGACGGTGTACACGCAGTTCAAATGTGGGAGCGAGCTTGCTCGCGAAGAGGCCTATTCAGAAACCATCAAACTTCGTTAATGAAGGTGCCAGTCCCGTCGAGGATATTCGTCAAGGTCTCGACAACCTCATCCATATCCACCATATCCGGGTTAAAGCTGATCTCCAGTACATCATCCCCATTCAACGCATCAGCATCCGCCGCCGCAATCTCGATCTTCAGCAGCGTCGAGGTCAAAGTAATTTTTACGCCGTCGAGCGTCGAAGGCTCGCCATCCAGGGTGATCTCCAGCTCATCCTCATCCGGATAGCGGCTCATCAGGAACATGTCGCCCTTGTCGCTGTGGCAGCAGAGCATGGCCATGTTGTCTTCTTCGTCATCGCACGGGTTGACGATCAGTAGGGCGGTGGTCATTTGCATCGGGGTATTCCTAGTTGGCGCGGACAAAATGTAATTTTGCCACCCTAAAAAAGTTTTTGCTGCTATTGCTTCACGCTTTTTCTCTAGAGTTCCACCACCTTTTTAGAATGCGACATGGGATGTAATACAAGCAGCGTTGCACCATAAATGGTACAACGAGAAATGGAAATAAAGACATGGCCACGTTGTGGGCGGAAAAGAAAAAGACATTAAGTCCGAACAAATTTCCGTATTTGCCTTTGGTTGTTCCGAGGTCTGTTGATGTCAAATAAAAACACCAGATAAAAAGTGCTGAGAGAGCTACGCCTGCGAAAAGCAAGGTCAGATATCGTCTAAGTGTCATTTGATCGAACTGCGTTGAGTCGAACTTTTCCGTGAAGGCATAAAAAGTTGAGACAGCAGCGAGCAGGGGGGCAAAAAGCGCAATATAATTTGCAGTCGCTTTTGAGCTGAAAGGAAATAAGGATGACCAGAAACCAATCAGTCCGAATAGCTGATTGTCCAGAAAGTGATCAATCGCCATATCCAAGTTGGACTGAGGGTGGGCGGGAAGGATCAGGTTAATTAGAAAAATGGGCGTCGCGAACAGTCCGAATGCAATCAAAGGTAAAGGTTGATCTGGTTTTTTACTCGTCATGAACTGCACTCTTTGGAATCGAGGTTTATGCCGCTTTGGTAATCGGGGTCTGGCAAGGCGTGCTCGACCCCGACAGTGACTTTAGCGCTGATCTTTCAGTGCAGTTTCTAGGTGGTCAGAGATGAAAGCGTTTATTTTTTCTACATTATTGGCATTTAAAAGAGATGCGATTGTGGCAATCGCTACGCCAACGGCAACGATACCTATTGCGCTAGCGGCGAAACCCGGGCTGAACACTGCGAGCAATGTCGCCACCGCCGCGCCAGCACCCACGCCGAGCGCGATACTCTCAAGCTCCAGAATCAAGGGCTTCCAGTTACCGTCCCGGAAGCCAATGACCGTCTTTTCGATCACCGAATGGGCCTGAACGATTTTTCCGGTCACGCCAAACCCCTTGGCGAGCTTATTGACACTGTCCATATAGGTCGCTTTATCCAGCGCATTGAGCGCGTCCACAACCGCACGCGTATCCTGCGGACTGAGCCGCGCATTGGGATTGGTCCGCACTGTCTCGAAAGTCTGCATCGCCTCCGCATAGCTTCTGATCTTCTTCCCCGAAATATCCTTTTGAAGATCCATGACCACCTGGTGCAGATTGGCGCCATATTTCTCGAAGATGTATTTGTTCGCGTCGGCGACGAAAGCCACCGCGCGTTTGTAGTCATCAATGCGTTTGGCTTCTGCTTCGGCCGCAATTCGCTTTTTTTCGTCGTCCTGTCGTTGAGCTTCCGCCAGAGCGGCCAAATGAGCTTGTTCTGCCGCGTGTCTCTGAGCTTCTTCAGCACGTCGCGCCGCTTCGGCAGCCTGTTGTTGCGCAAGCGCCTCGGCCTGTCGACGGGCTATCTCGGCATACAGTTGTGCTTGTCTTGATTGAAGGCTGGAAATTTGCGCATTCAACAGCATCGCATCATAAGTCGCTTGCAACTTTGCATGCTGTCGAGAAGTCTGCACGTCTCTCAGCTTTTGTTGCAGTGCCGTATTCTTCTGAAAGAGTAACTCGTTGACGGTGTTGGTTGCTCTGTCGAGCCATGCTTGCGGGGTTGCATCAATCAATGGTGGCTGTCGGCTGTCTGCCAGATTGAGCTCTATTTGCAAGTTGTGCTCAAGGTTTTGTTGTTGCGCGAGATAGTCGCTTTCGATGGCCAGTGTAAATCCATGCATTGGATTACCAAGCGGATAATTCTTTAGAATGTCACCGCGAATGGAGCCTGGGTTCAGATTGATTATTTCCCATGTGCCGTCGCCATAAAATACAGTTGTCGGAAGTTCCAGTTGTCTCATGTGCTGACTCCTGTTCCTGATAAAGAACCTGTTCCGTGGTTCGGTCTCATATTAATAGCGCTGCTGGCAGAAATATTCTGTAGGGTCCGGTCTTTTAGTTTTGTGAGACAATTCTTGTCGGGTTGTAAGTTTTTATAAAAGCTTTTTGGTGGTCGTTATTTTTGGTGTTTTTTTGATTTAAAAAGAGCTGCGGTAGAAATATCCTGCGATATTTTCTTATTGTTGGAGATGAAATTGCTGACGCGAAGGTAGGATTTTTTACGTGGCGGGACTGATCCGCGTCAACCGCTCGCGCTGAACCCGATGCCACGCTCAAGGTCGATAGAACGGCCTTGGGCGTTTTGGTTTCTGGATATGTAGAGGGAAAAGGTCTGCACTTGGGACGGATGTCCCGTAAATACGGGCATGTAGCCCGGCGTTTTCCGCCACGACTGCTAGTGTTTACCGGTGCCAAACCCTCGGTTTACGTGCCAATGACCGAATATGTCGCAGCACCGCAAGCAGACACATTGTCGCACCCTTTAAGCTGCGCAACGGATGAGCACCCGTAAAGGCATTGTCGGCACCGCTGGCAGTCGCTTTTGCAGATGCTCATTCTATGGAAGGTGAATGTGACCTGAGTGTCCCGTCCAGCTTCACCCACCTGTCTCCCTGTTTCCTCTGCCCGAGAATCAGGAACAGGGCGACACAAGCCCCGAAAGGGGTGTTGCACGCGACGCTTTCCATCAATAACAAGCTTAAGCGGAGTACCACAGATGGCGTTCTTCACCGCAGCCAGCAAAGCCGACTTCCAGCACCAACTGCAAGCGGCACTGGCGCAGCACATCAGTGAACAGGCACTGCCACAAGTGGCGCTGTTCGCTGAACAATTCTTCGGCATCATTTCTCTGGACGAGCTGACTCAACGTCGCCTCTCCGACCTCGCTGGCTGTACTCTTTCCGCGTGGCGCCTGCTTGAGCGCTTCGATCACGCGCAACCGCAAGTGCGCGTCTACAACCCCGATTACGAGCGTCATGGCTGGCAGTCGACCCACACCGCGGTCGAAGTCCTGCACCATGACCTGCCATTCCTGGTCGACTCGGTTCGTACCGAACTGAACCGCCGCGGCTACAGCATCCACACCCTGCAAACCACCGTGCTCAGCGTGCGTCGTGGCAGCAAGGGCGAGTTGCTGGAAATCCTGCCGAAGGGCAGCACCGGCGAAGGCGTTCTGCATGAATCGCTGATGTACCTGGAAATCGACCGCTGCGCCAACGCGGCCGAACTGAATGTGCTGAGCAAAGAGCTGGAACAGGTTCTCGGTGAAGTCCGCGTCGCGGTCGCCGATTTCGAACCGATGAAAGCCAAGGTGCAGGACATCCTCACCCAGCTCGATAACAGCGCGTTCGCCGTTGATGCCGACGAAAAGAACGAAATCAAAAGCTTCCTGGAATGGCTGGTGGGCAACCACTTCACCTTCCTCGGCTACGAAGAATTCGTGGTCACCGATCAGGCCGATGGCGGCCACATCGAGTACGACCAGAACTCCTTCCTTGGCCTGACCAAACTGCTGCGCACCGGCCTGACCTACGAAGACCTGCGCATCGAAGACTACGCCGTTGCCTACCTGCGCGAACCGACTCTGCTGTCATTCGCCAAGGCTGCGCACCCGAGCCGTGTCCACCGTCCGGCGTACCCGGACTACGTGTCGATCCGTGAAATCGACGCTGACGGCAAAGTCATCAAGGAACACCGTTTCATGGGCCTGTACACCTCGTCGGTGTATGGCGAGAGCGTGCGGGTCATCCCGTTCATCCGCCGCAAGGTCGAAGAAATCGAAACGCGCTCCGGCTTCCAGTCCAAGGCTCACCTGGGCAAGGAACTGGCGCAGGTTCTCGAAGTGCTGCCGCGTGATGACCTGTTCCAGACCCCGGTCGACGAACTGTTCACCACCGTGATGTCGATCGTGCAGATCCAGGAACGCAACAAGATCCGCGTGTTCCTGCGCAAAGACCCGTACGGGCGTTTCTGCTACTGCCTGGCCTACGTGCCGCGCGACATCTACTCCACCGAAGTTCGTCAGAAGATCCAGCAAGTGCTGATGGAGCGCCTGAAGGCTTCCGATTGCGAATTCTGGACGTTCTTCTCCGAATCCGTGCTGGCGCGCGTGCAGTTGATCCTGCGTGTCGACCCGAAAAACCGTCTCGACATCGACCCGGTGCTGCTGGAAAAAGAAGTCGTTCAAGCCTGCCGCAGCTGGCAGGACGATTACGCCGCACTGACCGTCGAGAGCTTCGGCGAAGCCCACGGCACCAACGTGCTGGCCGACTTCCCGAAAGGCTTCCCGGCTGGCTACCGCGAGCGTTTTGCTGCGCATTCGGCCGTGGTCGACATGCAGCACCTGCTGAGCCTCAACGAAAAAAATCCGTTGGTGATGAGCTTCTACCAGCCGCTCGGTCAGGTCTCCGGCCAGCGCGAGCTGCATTGCAAGCTGTATCACGCCGACACGCCGCTGGCGCTGTCCGACGTGTTGCCGATTCTGGAAAACCTCGGCCTGCGCGTACTGGGTGAATTCCCGTACCGTCTGCGTCACACCAATGGCCGCGAGTTCTGGATTCACGACTTCGCGTTCACTGCCGCTGAAGGCCTCGACCTCGACATTCAGCAACTCAACGACACCCTGCAGGACGCGTTCGTCCACATCGTTCGCGGCGACGCCGAAAACGATGCGTTCAACCGTCTGGTACTGACCGCCGGCCTGCCATGGCGCGACGTAGCGCTGCTGCGTGCTTACGCGCGTTACCTGAAGCAGATTCGTCTGGGCTTCGACCTCGGTTATATCGCCAGCACCCTGAACAACCACACCGACATCGCTCGCGAGCTGACCCGGTTGTTCAAGACCCGCTTCTATCTGGCGCGCAAACTCAGCGACGACGATCTGGAAGACAAGCAACTGCGTCTGGAACAAGCGATTCTGACCGCACTGGACGACGTCCAGGTGCTCAACGAAGACCGCATCCTGCGTCGTTACCTCGACCTGATCAAAGCCACCCTGCGGACCAACTTCTATCAGACTGACGCCAACGGCCAGAACAAGTCGTACTTCAGCTTCAAGTTCAACCCGCACGCGATCCCTGAACTGCCGAAGCCAGTGCCGAAGTTCGAAATTTTCGTTTACTCGCCACGCGTTGAAGGCGTGCACCTGCGCTTCGGTAACGTCGCCCGTGGTGGTCTGCGCTGGTCCGACCGTGAAGAAGACTTCCGTACTGAAGTCCTCGGCCTGGTAAAAGCCCAGCAAGTGAAGAACTCGGTCATCGTGCCAGTGGGCGCGAAGGGCGGCTTCCTGCCGCGTCGCCTGCCACTGGGCGGCAGCCGTGACGAGATCGCAGCCGAGGGCATCGCCTGCTATCGCATCTTCATTTCCGGTCTGTTGGACATCACCGACAACCTGAAAGACGGCGCGCTGGTACCGCCATTGAACGTGGTTCGCCACGACGATGACGACCCGTACCTGGTGGTCGCAGCGGACAAGGGCACTGCAACCTTCTCCGACATCGCCAACGGCATCGCCATCGATTACGGCTTCTGGCTGGGTGACGCGTTTGCGTCCGGTGGTTCGGCCGGTTACGACCACAAGAAAATGGGCATTACCGCCAAAGGCGCGTGGGTCGGCGTACAACGCCACTTCCGCGAGCGCGGCATCAATGTTCAGGAAGACAGCATCACCGTAGTGGGCGTCGGCGACATGGCCGGTGACGTGTTCGGTAACGGCCTGTTGATGTCGGACAAGCTGCAACTGGTCGCGGCCTTCAACCACATGCACATCTTCATCGACCCGAACCCGAATCCGGCGACCAGCTTCGTCGAGCGTCAGCGCATGTTCGACCTGCCGCGTTCGGCCTGGACCGACTACGACACCAGCATCATGTCCGAAGGTGGCGGTATCTTCTCGCGCAGCGCGAAGAGCATCGCGATCTCTCCGCAAATGCAGGAACGCTTCGACATCAAGGCTGACAAGCTGACCCCGACCGAACTGCTGAACGCCTTGCTCAAGGCGCCGGTGGATCTGCTGTGGAACGGCGGTATCGGTACTTACGTCAAGGCCAGCACCGAAAGCCACGCCGATGTCGGCGACAAGGCCAACGACGCGCTGCGCGTGAACGGTAACGAACTGCGCTGCAAAGTCGTTGGCGAGGGCGGTAACCTCGGCATGACCCAACTGGGTCGTGTGGAGTTCGGTCTGAATGGCGGCGGTTCCAACACCGACTTCATCGACAACGCCGGTGGCGTGGACTGCTCCGACCACGAAGTGAACATCAAGATCCTGCTGAACGAAGTGGTTCAGGCCGGTGACATGACCGACAAGCAACGCAATCAGTTGCTGGCGAGCATGACCGACGAAGTCGGTAATCTGGTGCTGGGCAACAACTACAAGCAGACTCAGGCCCTGTCCCTGGCGGCGCGCCGTGCCTATGCGCGCATCGCTGAGTACAAGCGTCTGATGGGCGATCTGGAAGGCCGTGGCAAGCTGGACCGTGCCATCGAGTTCCTGCCGACCGAAGAGCAACTGGCCGAGCGTATTGCTGAAGGCCACGGTCTGACCCGTCCTGAGCTGTCGGTGCTGATCTCCTACAGCAAGATCGACCTCAAAGAGCAGCTGTTGGGCTCGCTGGTTCCGGACGACGATTACCTGACCCGCGACATGGAAACGGCGTTCCCGCCGACCCTGGTCAGCAAGTTCTCCGAAGCCATGCGTCGTCACCGTCTGAAGCGCGAAATCGTCAGCACCCAGATCGCCAACGACCTGGTCAACCACATGGGCATCACCTTCGTTCAACGACTCAAAGAGTCGACCGGCATGAGCCCGGCGAACGTCGCTGG
The DNA here is from genome assembly GCF_054790575.1 of Pseudomonas sp. MC6. Classification (NCBI taxonomy): domain Bacteria; kingdom Pseudomonadati; phylum Pseudomonadota; class Gammaproteobacteria; order Pseudomonadales; family Pseudomonadaceae; genus Pseudomonas; species Pseudomonas sp. MC6. The sequence continues at coordinate 2,317,360 of NZ_CP186504.1, read as the reverse complement.
CGCTTACGTGATCGTGCGCGACATTTTCCACCTCCCGCACTGGTTCCGTCAGATCGAAGCGCTGGACTACCAAGTCAGCGCTGACGTTCAGTTGGAACTGATGGACGAACTGATGCGTCTGGGCCGTCGCGCTACGCGCTGGTTCCTGCGTGCCCGTCGCAACGAGCAGAACGCTGCCCGTGACGTCGCGCACTTCGGTCCGCACCTGAAAGAGCTGGGTCTGAAGCTCGACGAACTGCTGAGCGGCGAAATCCGTGAAAACTGGCAGGCGCGTTATCAGGCTTACGTCGAAGCCGGTGTACCGGAATTGCTGGCGCGTATGGTCGCGGGCACCTCGCACCTGTACACGCTGCTGCCGATCATCGAAGCCTCCGACGTGACTGGCCAGAACCCTGCTGAAGTGGCCAAGGCCTACTTCGCTGTGGGCAGTGCGCTGGACATCACCTGGTACCTGCAACAGATCAGCGCGCTGCCGGTTGAAAACAACTGGCAAGCCCTGGCTCGTGAAGCGTTCCGTGACGATGTCGACTGGCAGCAACGTGCGATCACCATCTCCGTCCTGCAACAGGGCGACGGCACGCTGGATGTGGAAGCACGCCTGGCGCTGTGGATGGAACAGCACGAAAGCATGATCTCGCGCTGGCGCGCCATGTTGGTGGAAATCCGTGCGGCGAGCGGTACGGACTACGCCATGTATGCCGTGGCCAACCGGGAACTGCTGGATCTGGCGTTGAGTGGGCAGGCGGTAGTGCCTGCTGTTGCTGCGAATGCCGAGCTTGAACTGGCGTAAGTAGTGCTTGAATGAGAAAGCCCCGGCGTCGAGAGATGCTGGGGCTTTTTTATGTCTGAGGGGTTTCTGGTGCCTGTTGCGGCGCCATCGCGAGCAGGCTCGCTCCCACATTTGGAGTGCGTTCCCCTGTGGGAGCGAGCTTGCTCGCGAAGAGGCCCTTACTGTCAATACAACTTCTGACCTTGTTTACTATCAAGCATCGACACTTTATCCGCAGGCCGCGCGACTAAATTGTTGAGCGACTGGTCAAACTTCTGCAGCGCCCGAACTTGCACATCCTGCTGCTGATTAATATCGGCAACTATCTCTTCCGACCGCTTGAAGTCCGCCCATACTGGCGTCAACTCTCTCGCCTCGGAACCTTTCGCCGTACCGATATAGTTCAACTGCGCATCATAAAAGTCGGCACTGACATCGGCCTTGATATCGGAACTGCGCGAAGTGATCAACTGACTGTGGGTGTCGACGATTGCTACCACATCCGGCCTGGCCGCACGCAGGCTTTGCATATTCGGATACACCGTCACCGAGCCGAACTGGCGTTGCAAGGATGCGTTGACCCATTCCACCGCCATGTCTGGTTTCGAGCTGGCGACGTAGGCGTCATGGATCGGTTGCACCAGCAGGCTCTGGCCAAAACCGGTGCCAGCGTTGGCCTGATAGTCGCGCAGGTATTCGCGGTTGGTCTGGGTGCTTGGGCTGTAGATCACGCCCAAGGACACGCCGGGACCGCTTTTCACTTGCGCGGCGCTGCTGCGGCCGGTGGGATGGGGGAGCAGGGTATCCAGTGAGGAAACGGCTTGCGGCGCGGTGGGTACCGAACAGGCGGACAGAGCCAAAACCGATATCGCCAGTACACTGGTGAACGCAAGTTTCATGGTGTTTCTCCCGTGAAACAACATCAGTCGGAAAGTTTGAAATGCCGTCGGCGACGACAGTTAATTCAGACTAAACCCGCCAAGCTGACAATTTGCTGTAATAAAACCAGAGCAATAGTTTGATTGGCTTTAACCCGTAGCGGCTAATTGCGCAGGGAAATAAAAAGGCGCTAATCGTCGATTTGCGCCCGTTTATTTATGGCTGATTAAACAGCCATCAGTTTTTCAGCGGGATCAACACCTGTTCATCCGGGGACAGCACCAAGAACACCAGCAACTTGGCAGGTTTGCTTTTGCTGGCATTTTTTGACACCAGATGTTCGGAGCCGGCGGGCTCGTACCAGAACTGGCCTTTCTTGTAGGTGATCGCCTGTTCACCTTTGACCTGGGAAATCACTTCACCTTCGAGCACGTAAGCCATGGCGGTGCCGTCGTGTTTGTGGGCAATGGAAGACTGGCCGGGTTTGTAGTCGACCTCGATCATCATGGCTTTTTTGCCCGGGGCGTTTTTCAGCATCTGGTCTTGCAGGACCGTGACTTTTTCCGAGGGATCGTGAGCGAAAGCGGCCGAGGTGCAAAGGCTCAGGGCGAGGGCGGCGGCGAAGAAGGGCAGGGCTTTCATGGCAGGCTACCTGTGAGGGTTGGGAGTGCAATCACAGTAGTCCGCAGGGTGGCGCATTCAAACGGCCAATATTCGGAAAGATCAGGTGACCAATCGGAGGCGCGTCAGAAAGGTTATCGGTGTGGCGGAATACGTCTTCGCGAGCAAGCTCGCTCCCACAGGGGACAGTGTTTCGGCCAATAAAAAACCCGCCTGAAAAGGCGGGTTTTTTATTGGCTAAGCGAAGATCACTCTTCGATGTTGCCCATGGCGGTGGTGTTGAAGCCACCGTCGACGTACATGATTTCACCGCTGATGCCCGACGCCAGGTCGGAGCACAGGAAGGCGCCGGCGTTGCCGACTTCGTCGATGGTGACGTTGCGACGCAGCGGGGTTTGCGCTTCGTTGGCGGCCAGCATCTTGCGGAAGTTCTTGATGCCGGAGGCTGCCAGGGTACGGATCGGGCCAGCCGATACGCAGTTGACGCGGGTGCCGTCCGGGCCCAGAGAGCCGGCCAGGTAACGCACGCCAGCTTCCAGCGAAGCCTTGGCCATGCCCATGACGTTGTAGTTCGGCATGGTGCGCTCGGCGCCCAGGTACGACAGGGTCAGCAGGCTGCCGTTGCGACCTTTCATCATTTCGCGGCCGGCTTTGGCCAGGGCCACGAAGCTGTAGGCGCTGATGTCGTGAGCGATGCGGAAACCGTCACGGGTGGTGGCTTCGGTGAAGTCGCCGTCCAGTTGGTCGCCCGGGGCGAAACCAACGGAGTGAACGATGCAGTCCAGGCCGTCCCACTTCTTGCTCAGTGCTTCGAAGACCTTGGCGATTTCTTCATCGCTGGCCACGTCGCACGGGAAGCACAGCTCAGGGCTCGAACCCCAGCCTTGGGCGAATTCTTCAACACGACCTTTCAGTTTGTCGTTCTGATAAGTGAAGGCAAGCTCAGCGCCCTCGCGATGCATGGCGGCAGCAATGCCGGATGCGATGGACAGCTTGCTGGCGACACCGACGATCAGTACGCGCTTACCGGCGAGAAAACCCATGTGTTGCTCCTCTTTCAGGTTATTGCGCAGTGGCTGGTGCCAAAAAAGCGGCTTCCAGCAACTGCTGTGTATACGGATGTTGGGGGGCGGCAAAAATACTTTGCGCGTCTCCCTGTTCGACCACTTGGCCATGCTTGACCACCATCAACTGGTGGCTCAGCGCTTTGACGACAGCCAGGTCATGGCTGATGAACAAATACGTCAGGTTGTACTTGGCTTGCAGTGAACGCAACAGCTCCACCACTTGCCGCTGCACCGTCCGGTCGAGCGCCGAAGTCGGCTCGTCCAGCAGGATCAGCGCCGGTTTCAGCACCAAGGCCCGGGCAATGGCGATTCGTTGCCGTTGCCCACCGGAAAATTCGTGGGGGTAGCGGTGCCGGGTTTCCGGATCCAGACCTACCTCCTTCAATGCCGCAATAATCGCCGCTTCTTGCTCCTCGGCGCTGCCCATCTTGTGAATCCGCAGGCCTTCGCCAACGATATCGCCGACGCACATGCGCGGGCTCAGGCTGCCAAACGGGTCCTGAAACACGACCTGCATCTCCCGCCGCAACGGGCGAACCTCGTTCTGCGTCAGGCAGTCTAGCTGCTTGCCCTCAAAGCGGATCGCGCCTTTGCTACCGATCAGCCGCAAAATCGCCAGACCCAGGGTGGATTTGCCGGAACCGCTTTCCCCGACAATCCCCAAGGTCTGACCCTGGGGCAGGCTGAAATTGATGCCGTCCACTGCCTTGACGTGATCCACCGTGCGTTTGAGCAGGCCTTTCTTGATCGGGAACCAGACTTTCAAGTCCTCGACTTCGAGCAACGGCGCACCGATTTTATTGCTCGCCGGGCCTCCGCTGGGCTCCGCGCCGAGCAATTCGCGAGTGTACGGATGCTGCGGCGAACGGAACAGCTCTGCGCACGATGCCTGTTCGACGATGCAACCGCGCTGCATGACACATACGCGATGCGCAATTCTTCGCACGAGGTTCAAATCGTGACTGATCAGTAACAGCGACATGCCCAATCGGGCCTGCAATTGCTTGAGCAAATCGAGGATTTTCAGCTGAACGGTCACGTCCAGCGCCGTGGTCGGTTCGTCGGCAATCAGCAGTTCCGGTTCATTGGCCAAAGCCATGGCGATCATCACCCGCTGACGCTGGCCGCCGGACAATTCGTGGGGCAGGGCCTTGAGGCGCTTGTGCGGCTCGGGAATGCCGACCATCTCCAGCAGCTCCAGCGTGCGCTTGGTCGCGACTTTACCGGTCAGGCCTTTGTGGATGCCGAGCACTTCGTTGATCTGCTTCTCGATCGAGTGCAGCGGGTTCAGCGAAGTCATCGGCTCCTGAAAGATCATCGCGATGCGGTTGCCGCGAATATGCCGGATGGTCTTTTCGCTGAGGCCCAGCAGGTTTTGCCCGGCATAGTTGATGCTGCCGGCGGGATGACGGGCCATCGGGTAGGGCAGCAGGCGCAGGATCGAGTGCGCGGTCACCGATTTGCCCGAGCCGGATTCGCCCACCAGCGCCAGGGTTTCACCGCGCTTGATGTCGAAACTCACGCCTTCGACGACCCGGTGCACGCGCTCGCCGAAACCGAATTCGACGGCGAGGTCACGCACTTCGATCAGATTGTCCTGATTCATTTCACTTCCTCGGGTCGAAGGCATCGCGAGCGGACTCGCCGATAAACACCAGCAAACTCAACATCAGCGCCAGCACGGCAAAGGCACTCATGCCCAGCCACGGCGCTTGCAGGTTGGATTTGCCCTGCGCGACCAGTTCACCCAGCGACGGACTGCCGGCCGGCAAGCCGAAACCGAGGAAGTCCAAAGCGGTCAGGGTGCCGATGGCGCCGGTGAGGATAAACGGCATGAAGGTCATCGTTGAGACCATCGCGTTGGGCAGGATATGGCGGAACATGATCGCGCCGTTCTGCATGCCCAGCGCCCGCGCCGCACGCACGTATTCAAGGTTACGTCCACGGAGGAACTCGGCGCGCACCACGTCGACCAGGCTCATCCACGAGAACAGCAGCATGATCCCCAGCAACCACCAGAAATTGGGCTGGACGAAACTGGCGAGAATGATCAGCAGATACAGCACCGGCAGCCCCGACCAGATCTCCAGAAAACGCTGCCCGGCCAGATCGACCCAGCCGCCATAGAAGCCCTGCAACGCACCGGCAATCACGCCGATGATCGAACTCAACACAGTCAAGGTCAGCGCAAACAGCACGGAAATGCGGAAGCCGTAAATCACCCGCGCCAGTACGTCGCGGCCCTGATCGTCGGTACCGAGCAGGTTGTCCGCCGAGGGCGGGGCCGGGGCCGGGACTTTCAGGTCGTAGTTGATGCTCTGGTAGCTGTAGGGAATCGGCGCCCACAGCACCCACGCGTCCTTGGCCTTGAGCAATTCGCGGATGTACGGGCTCTTGTAGTTGGCTTCCAGCGGGAATTCGCCGCCGAAGGTGGTTTCCGGGTAGCGTTTGATCGCCGGGAAGTACCAGTTGTTGTCGTAATGCACCACCAATGGCTTGTCGTTGGCGATCAGCTCGGCGCCGAGGCTCAGGCCGAACAGGATCAGAAACAGCCACAGCGACCACCAGCCACGCTTGTTGGCCTTGAACAGTTCGAAGCGGCGGCGGTTGAGAGGGGACAGGTTCATCTCAATGCTCCCGGCTTTCGAAGTCGATGCGCGGATCGACCAGGGTGTAGGTGAGGTCGCCGATCAGTTTCACCACCAGCCCGAGCAGGGTGAAGATGAACAGGGTACCGAACACCACCGGGTAGTCGCGGTTGATCGCCGCTTCGAAACTCATCAGCCCGAGGCCGTCGAGGGAGAAAATCACTTCCACCAGCAGAGAGCCTGTGAAGAAAATGCCGATGAACGCCGACGGGAACCCGGCAATTACCAGCAGCATGGCGTTGCGGAACACGTGGCCGTAGAGCACGCGATGACGGGTCAGGCCTTTGGCCTTGGCGGTGACCACGTATTGTTTGTTGATCTCGTCGAGGAAGCTGTTTTTCGTCAGCAGGGTCATGGTCGCAAAGTTGCCGATCACCAGTGCCGTCACCGGCAGCGCCAAGTGCCAGAAGTAATCGAGGATCTTGCCGCCCATGCTCAGTTCATCGAAGTTGTTCGAGGTCAGGCCCCTTAGCGGGAACCAGTCGAGATAACTGCCGCCGGCAAACACCACGATCAGCAGGATCGCGAAGAGGAACGCCGGGATCGCATAACCGACGATGATCGCCGAACTGGTCCAAACGTCGAAGTGGCTGCCGTGCCGCGTGGCCTTGGCGATCCCCAGCGGGATCGACACCAGGTACATGATCAGCGTGCTCCACAGCCCCAGCGAGATCGACACTGGCATCTTTTCCTTGATCAGGTCGATGACCTTGGCGTCGCGGAAAAAGCTGTCGCCGAAATCCAGCGTCGCGTAGTTCTTGACCATGATCCACAGGCGTTCCGGGGCCGATTTGTCGAACCCGTACATGTGCTCGATTTCCTTGATCAGCGCCGGATCCAGACCCTGCGCGCCGCGATAGGACGAACCGGCCACGGACACCTCGGCACCGCCGCCGGCAATCCGGCTGGTGGCGCCTTCGAAGCCTTCGAGCTTGGCGATCATCTGTTCCACCGGGCCACCGGGCGCGGCCTGAATGATCACGAAGTTGATCAGCAAGATGCCGAACAGCGTCGGGATGATCAGCAGCAGTCGCCGAAAAATATACGCCAGCATCTGATTACTCCGTGCCCACAGGGTCGGCTTGCAGTTTGGTTTCGACTTCTATCGCCGGTTTTGCGTTCGGCTTGACCCACCAGGTGTTAATCCCGATGTCGTACTTGGGCGAGACTTTCGGGTGACCGATGTGGTTCCAGTACGCCACGCGCCAGGTCTTGATGTGCCAGTTGGGCACGACGTAATAACCCCATTGCAGCACTCGATCGAGTGCACGGGCGTGGGCCACCAGGCTTTTGCGCGAGTCGGCGTTGATCAGGTTCTCGACCAGTTGATCGACGATCGGATCCTTCAAGCCCATGGTGTTGCGGCTGCTCGGTTTATCGGCGGCGGCACTCATCCAGTATTCGCGCTGTTCGTTGCCCGGCGAGTTGGACTGCGGGAAGCTGCCGACCATCAAGTCGAAATCACGCGAACGCACGCGGTTGATGTACTGCGAAACGTCGACGCGGCGGATTACCAGATCGATGCCGAGGTCGCTGAGGTTGCGCTTGAACGGCAGCAGTACGCGTTCGAATTCGGTCTGCGCGAGCAGGAACTCGATCACCACGGGTTTGCCGGTGGCGTCGACCATTTTGTCGTCGACGATCTTCCAGCCGGCTTCCTGCAGCAGTTGATAGGCCTCGCGCTGCTGGGCGCGGATCATGCCGCTGGCATCGGTCCTCGGGTTTTCGAAGGCTTCGCTGAACACTTGCGCCGGCAGTTTGCTGCGGAACGGGTCGAGGATCGCCAGTTGATCGGCATCGGGCAGGCCGGTGGCGGCCATTTCCGAGTTCTCGAAATAGCTGCGAGTGCGGAAGTAGGCACCGTTGAACAGCTGTTTATTGGTCCACTCGAAATCGAACAGCAGACCCAGCGCCTGACGCACTCGCGCGTCCTGGAACAGCGGGCGGCGCAGATTGAAGACGAAACCCTGCATGCCGGTCGGGTTGCTGTTGGCGATCTGTTCCTTGATCAGGCGACCTTCGGTGACCGCCGGAATGTTGTAGGCGTTGGCCCAGTTCTTCGCGGTCATTTCAAGCCAGTAATCGAACTGCCCGGCCTTCAGCGCTTCGAGGGCGACGGTGTTGTCGCGGTAGTAATCGGTGGTCATCGTGTCGAAATTGTAGAAGCCACGGTTGACCGGCAGGTCCTTGCCCCAGTAATCCTTGACCCGCTCGTAACGCACCGAACGGCCAGCCTTCACTTCGGCGACCTTGTACGGGCCGCTACCGAGCGGGATTTCCAGGTTGCCCTTGTTGAAATCGCGATCGGCCCACCAGTGTTTCGGCAGCACCGGTAACTGGCCGAGGATCAGTGGCAATTCGCGGTTGTTGCTGTGTTTGAACTTGAACAGCACTTTCAGCGGGTCTTCGGCGATCACTTCGGATACGTCGCTGTAGTAGCCGCGAAACATCGGCGAGCCTTCCTTGGTCAGCGTATTGAAGCTGAATACCACGTCGTCGGCGCGCACCGGGTGGCCGTCATGGAAACGTGCTTCGGGGCGCAGGTAGAAACGCACCCAGCTGTTGTCCGGGGCTTTTTCGATTTTGCCGGCGATCAGGCCGTATTCGGTGAACGGCTCGTCGAGGCTGTGTTTGGTCAGGGTGTCGTAGATCTGCCCGACGTCATCGGCTGGCACACCTTTGCTGATAAACGGGTTGAGGCTGTCGAAGCCGCCGAATCCGGCCTGACGAAAAACGCCGCCCTTGGGCGCATCGGGATTCACGTAATCGAACTGCTTGAAATCAGCCGGGTACTTCGGTGGCTCGTTGTACAGGGTCACGGCGTGTTGCGGGGCGGCAAAGGCCAGCCCGGCGAACAGCAAGCCGCTGGCCTGGACGAGCAGGGCGCGGATGGGTTTCATCGATCTTTCTCCGAAGACTTCAGCCACCATGCGCTCAGGCCCAGGGTGTAGGGCGGCGTGGTGACGAAGGCCAACCGGTTGCGGTAGGCCAGACGGTGATAATTGAGGTACCAGTTGGGAATGCTGTAATGCTGCCAGAGCAGCACGCGGTCGAGCGCCTTGCCAGCGGCGACCTGTTCGTCGCGAGTGCGCGCGGCGAGCAATTGTTCGAGCAGGTGATCGACCACCGGGTTGGCGATGCCCGCGTAATTCTTGCTGCCCTTGACGTTCACCTGACTGGAGTGGAAGTACTGCCACTGCTCAAGGCCCGGGCTTAGGGTCTGGTTGAGCGTCATGGAGATCATGTCGAAATCGAATTGATCGAGGCGCTGTTTGTATTGCGCCCGATCCACGGTGCGCAGGCGCGCGTCGATGCCAATGCTGTTGAGGTTCTCGATGTAGGGTTGGTACAGGCGCTCCAGGTTCGGATTGACCAGCAGCAGCTCGAACCGCAGCGGTTGGCCGTTAGCGTTTTGCAGGCGCTGGCCGTTGAGCTTCCAGCCGGCTTCGGCGAGCAACGCCAATGCCTTGCGCATGGTTTCCCGGGGAATGCCGCGCCCGTCGGTTTTTGGCAGGGTGAACGGCTCGGTGAACAGCTTGGCCGGCAGTTGTTCCTTGTACGGCTTGAGCATCAGCCATTCACCCCCGACCGGCAGGCCGGAGGTTGTGAATTCACTGTTGGGGTAGTAACTGGTGGTGCGTTTGTAGGCATCGCTGAACAGTGCGCGGTTGGTCCACTCGAAATCGAACATCAGGCCCAGCGCTTCACGGGTCTTAACGTCCGAGAACGTCGCACGGCGGGTGTTCATGAACAGGCCCTGACTCTGGGTCGGGATCTGATGCGGGATCTGCGCCTTGATCACGTCGCCTCGGCGTACGGCGGGGAAGTTGTAGCCGTTGGCCCAGTTCTTCGCCTGATGCTCGATGTAGATGTCGAACTCGCCAGCCTTGAACGCTTCGAAGGCGACATCGCTGTCGCGGTAGAACTCGACTTCCATGCGATCGAAGTTGTACTTGCCGCGATTGACCGGCAAGTCCTTGCCCCAGTAATCCTTGACCCGTTCGAAGATCAACTGTCGACCCGGCGTCACCGAAGTGATGCGATAGGGGCCACTGCCCAGTGGCGGTTCGAAGGTGGTGGCCTTGAAGTCGCGGTCTTTCCAGTAATGTTGCGGCAGCACCGGTAACTCACCGAGGCGCAGGATCAGCAGCGGATTGCCCGAGCGCTTGAGCACGAAGCGGATGCGCTGTTTGTTGAGAATGTCGACCCGCAGTACTTCCTGCAACGCAGTGCGGTACAGCGGATGGCCGTCCTTGAGCAGCGTTCGATAGGAGAACGCTACGTCATAAGCGGTGATCGGCGTGCCGTCGTGAAAACGCGCCTCAGGACGCAGGTTGAAGACGACCCAGCTGCGATCTTCGCTGTACTCCACCGATTGCGCGATCAAGCCGTAGCTCGACGCCGGCTCGTCGCCGGACGGCGAATATTGACCGGTACCGACCATCAGCGGCTCGTTCAGCTCATTGATGCCGTACTGGAGGAAATTCGCTGTGGTGACCGGGCTGGTGCCCTTGAACGTGTACGGGTTGACCGTATCGAAGGTGCCGAACGCCATCACCCGCAACGTACCGCCCTTGGGCGCTTGCGGGTTGACCCAGTCGAAGTGGGTAAATCTGGCCGGGTACTTGAGCGTGCCGAACTGCGCATAACCGTGACTTTGGGTAATCGTCGCGCTTGCGGTTGAGCTCAAGGCCAGGCTGATCAGGAGCAGGAGGAGGGGACGCTTCAAGTCAGATCCGATCCAGGCGGCTTGGGCTTAGTGGGCCGTACAGTAACAGCTTGTCTGGACAGGAAAAAGATGCGGGTTAATGCGCGGTTAATCGTTTGCGCGAAGAGCCCCTCACCCTAACCCTCTCCCGGGGGGAGAGGGGACTGTTTGCGGTGTTTGCGAGAGTTGCACCGACGTGCAATACCGAGTCGAACTCACGTTTTGAAAAGCCCTCGATCGGCTCCCTTTCCCCCTCGCCCCCGTGGGGAGAGGGCTGGGGTGAGGGGGATGGATCTAAAGCACACCACAAAAACATCACCAAAAAAAAGCCCCCGAAATCTCAGGGGCTCATCTGTCAGTGCGGCTGATAAACCGTGAGCATCTGCCCCGGCTTCAGTGCTTTACCCGCACCCGGATTCCAGCGCTTGAGATGCTGCATCTCAACGTTGAAGCGCTTGGCCACCACGTACAGCGTGTCGCCGCGCTTGACCTTGTACTGAGTCTGCTGCGCGCTGTCGTCTTTGCCTTTGCTCTTGCTGTTGGCCGCAACCACCGTGTTGACCCGGCCGGACTTGCGAGCCGGTGCGCGTTTGGTGGTGTCCTGCATGACCAGGGTCTGGCCGACCTTGAGGTTCTTGCCGGTCAGCTTGTTCCAGCGTTGCAGATCCTTGACTTCGACCTTGTTGGCCTTGGCAATGGAACCGAGGTTATCGCCACGCTTCACGCGATAAGCACGCTTGAGTTTTGCCACTTCGGAAGGATCGGCGCCTTCGAACACCGGTTTCAGCGAGCGCGGGCTGATCAGTTCGTCAGGCCGCATGGTCTGCAAACTGGCAGTGAGCAATTGCGCCTTCGACGTTGGCACCAGCAAATGCTGAGGACCGTCGATGGTGGTGCGCTGCTTGAAGGCCGGGTTGAGCTGGAACAGTTCGTCTTCGTCGATGTTGGCCACCGCAGCAACTTTCGACAGGTCCATGCGCTGGTTGATTTCGACGACCTGGAAGTACGGTTCGTTGGCGATCGGGTTGAGGTTCACGCCGTAGGCTTCCGGCGCCAGTACCACTTGCGACAATGCCAGCAGTTTCGGCACGTACGCCTGGGTTTCCGCCGGCAGCGGCAGGTTCCAGTAGTCGGTTGGCAGGCCAAGCTTTTCGTTACGTTCGATCGCGCGGCTGACGGTACCTTCACCGGCGTTATACGCCGCCAGGGCCAGCAACCAGTCGCCGTTGAACATGTCGTGCAGGCGGGTCAGGTAGTCCATGGCTGCCGTGGTCGAAGCGGTGATATCGCGACGGCCATCATAGAAGCGGGTCTGACGCAGGTTGAAGTAACGCCCGGTGGAAGGAATGAACTGCCACAGCCCTACAGCATCGGCCCGTGAATAGGCCATCGGGTTGTAGGCGCTTTCAATCACTGGCAGCAGGGCCAGTTCCAGCGGCATGTTGCGTTCTTCGAGGCGTTCGACGATGTAGTGAATATAGAGACTGCCGCGTTCGCCGGCGTTCTCGAGGAAAGAGGGATTGCTGGCGAACCACAGGCGCTGCTGCTCGATGCGCGGGTTGACGCCGAGGCCTTCCTGCAGCTGAAAGCCCTGGCGCATGCGTTCCCAGATGTCCTGAGGAACCTGTGGGCTGGGCTTTTCGGTCAGCCAGATCGGCTTCTGCTTGGCTCGCGCAGCAATGTTCGGCGTATGGGTCGCTTCAGTCTGCGGAGCATGGCTGGAACAGCCCGCCAGCGTGGCGGACACAGCCACCGCGATGGCTTGCGCCAGGCGGGTCAATGCGTCTGAATTGACGGACTTACGTATGGATGACGACATTGGCTGGAAGTAAGTTCCGGGCAAAAATGTCGGGCGATTCTAGAAAGCGCACCCCCCTAGGTCAACCATTCAGAATTTTTGTATCAGGTGCTGGGTCACTTAGAACGTATCTTTCCAGGCCCGCAGAGCCGCAAATACCTCGCTCGGCGCCCGGTTTTGAGCGCCTGCCCGTTCGTCCACTTTTTGTGTAACTAATGTTTCAGTGGTGCGCAAAAACGGGTTGGTGAGTTTTTCCAGGGCCAGGGTCGAAGGCAGGGTCATCACGCCGTTTTGCCGTTGCTGGGTGACTTTTTCCAGACGGGCGGCAATGTCCGGGTTGCCCGGCTCGACGGCGGCGGCAAACTTCAGATTGCTCAGAGTGTATTCATGGGTGCAGTAGATCAGCGTATCTTCCGGTAACGCGGCGAGGCGGCTGAGCGAGTGGTGCATTTGCTCCGGCGTGCCTTCGAACAAACGTCCGCAACCGGCAGCGAACAGCGTGTCGCCGCAGAACAGCAGACCGTGGTGGTAATAGGCAATGTGTCCCAGGGTGTGACCGGGCACCGCATAGACGTCGAAGTCCCAGCCGAGCACGCTGACTGTGTCGTTATCCTTGAGCGCCACATCGCGTCCCGGAATGTTTTCGCTGGTCGGCCCGTAGACCTTGGCGCCGGTCGCCGCTTTCAGGCGTTCGACGCCGCCGACGTGATCATGATGGTGGTGGGTGATCAGGATATCGCTCAACACCCAGCCCGGATGCGCTGCAAGCCACGCCTGAACCGGCGCGGCATCGCCCGGGTCGACCACAGCGCAGCGCTGGGTGCGGTGATCCTGTAACAACCAGATGTAGTTGTCGGTGAACGCGGGCAGGGCACTGATCTGTATCATTGTCGGAATTCGCCAAGCGGGAAACATTGGCGCATCTTAGTAGTTCCTGGCGCTTTGGAGAATGCGATGAGTGATAAAGCGTTCGCACAGGCTGATCCTGACTGGCTGGCCTTGATCGGTGCAGCCCGTGAATGGCTGTCCGGCCCGCTCGGGCAATTTCTGCTCGATGAAGAGCGGCGCATGCTCGAAGACGAGTTGGGTCGGTTCTTTGGCGGTTATCTGGTGCATTACGGGCCGTCGGCCGAAACCCCGCCGGCGGCGCCGCAAGTGCAGCGTAATGTGCGCCTTGGCGCGCCGTTGCCCGGCGTCGAGATCGTCTGCGAAGAACAGGCCTGGCCGCTGAGCGAGCATGCTGCCGACGTGGTAGTGATGCAGCACGGTCTGGATTTCTGCCTGTCGCCCCATGGTTTGCTGCGTGAAGCGGCGAGCAGTGTGCGCCCCGGCGGGCATTTGCTGATCATCGGCATCAACCCGTGGAGCACCTGGGGATTGCGCCATGTTTTCGCCCACGACGCCTTGCGCCAGGCACGCTGCATCTCGCCGTCGCGGGTTGCTGACTGGCTCAATCTGCTGGGCTTCGCGCTGGAGAAACGCCGCTTCGGGTGCTATCGTCCGCCGCTCGCGTCACCCAAGTGGCAGGCCCGTCTGGCCGGCTGGGAACGCAAGGCCGGTGACTGGCAGTTGTCGGGCGGCGGCTTCTATTTACTGGTCGCGCGCAAGATCGTGGTTGGGTTGCGGCCGCTGCGTCAGGAGCGTCGCGAGCCGATGGGCAAGCTGATTCCGCTGCCCATGGCCAAGGTCAATCGCCGGCGCATCGAACCGTAAACCTTCTTTATTTGTGGTCGGGCTTGTCCCGGCCTCGGTCATTGTCGGTCCGTGATCGGCAAGACAGGCATTTTTCTGGATAGATTGGCATGAGCGAAAGCGTTGAAAGCGTCGACACCGTAGAACTGTTCACTGACGGCGCCTGCAAGGGCAATCCCGGCCCGGGCGGCTGGGGCGCCTTGCTGGTGTGCAAGGGCGTCGAAAAGGAACTGTGGGGCGGCGAAGCCAATACCACCAACAACCGCATGGAACTGCTCGGCGCGATTCGTGGCCTCGAAGCCTTGAAGCGTCCGTGTGAAGTGCTGTTGGTGACCGACTCGCAGTACGTGATGAAGGGCATCAACGAGTGGATGGCCAACTGGAAAAAGCGTGGCTGGAAAACCGCCGCGAAAGAACCGGTAAAGAACGCTGATCTGTGGAAAGAACTGGACGAGCAGGTCAACCGCCACAAGGTCACCTGGAAATGGGTGCGTGGGCATATTGGCCATCATGGTAACGAACGGGCGGACCAGTTGGCTAATCGTGGGGTGGATGAGGTCCGTGGTTACAAGCAGAGCTGATTTTGTCGTTACACCGTGTCGCGGCCTTCGCGAGCAGGCTCGCTCCCACAGGGAAATGCATTCCAGATCTGATGCCCTAAGTTGGAATGCATTCCAATGTGGGAGCCTGCTCGCGAAGGGCGCGACACGGTCCACCTGAAACACCCCGCCGAGCGTGCTAACATCCGCGTTTTTTTGCAAGAACGACCCGTTGAGAGCTGAACACTGATGGCCACCAGATCCGTTGTACTCGATACCGAAACCACCGGCATGCCGGTGACCGATGGTCACCGGATCATTGAAATCGGCTGCGTCGAACTGATCGGCCGACGCCTGACCGGCCGGCATTTTCACGTTTACCTGCAACCGGATCGCGAGAGTGATGAAGGCGCCATCGGCGTTCACGGCATCACCAACGAATTCCTGGTCGGCAAGCCGCGTTTTGCCGAAGTCGCCGATGAGTTTTTCGAGTTCATCAAAGGCGCGCAGCTGATCATCCACAACGCGGCGTTCGACGTTGGCTTCATCAACAACGAATTCGCCTTGATGGGCCAGCAGGATCGCGCTGACATCACGCAGCACTGCTCGATCCTCGACACCCTGATGATGGCCCGGGAACGTCACCCGGGGCAGCGCAACAGCCTCGATGCCTTGTGCAAACGTTATGGCGTCGACAACTCCGGCCGTGAACTGCACGGCGCCTTGCTCGACTCGGAGATTCTCGCCGACGTCTACCTGACCATGACCGGTGGCCAGACCAGTCTGTCGCTGGCGGGCAATGCGTCTGACGGCAATGGCACCGGCGATGGCGCGGACAACTCGGCGACCGAGATTCGTCGTTTGCCGGCGGATCGTCAGCCAGCGCGGATCATTCGTGCGACGGAAGATGAACTGGCGGCGCATCTGGCGCGGTTGGAAATTATTGCCAAGTCTGCCGGTGGCCCGGCGATGTGGACGCAAATCGCCGAGGCGGACGCTCAGGCTTGAAAATCAAAAGATCGCAGCCTTCGGCAGCTCCTACATTGGAATGCGATCCTCTGTAGGAGCTGCCGAAGGCTGCGATCTTTTGTTTTTGGCGGTATGAAGCCAAGTGGCCACCCTCGCCACATTCGCCGCAACCCTCTACCCTGAGTGCATTGGCAGACATTGAGCCGCCGCCTCAGGACACTGAGCCCCATGTACAAAGATTTGAAGTTTCCGGTGTTGATCGTCCATCGCGACATCAAGGCCGACACGGTCGCCGGTGACCGTATCCGTGGCATCGCCCGGGAGTTGGAGCAGGAAGGTTTCAATATCGTTTCGGCTATCGACTACACCGAAGGGCGGTTGGTGGCGTCGACCCACCACGGCCTCGCGTGCATGCTGATTGCCGCCGAGGACGCCAGCACCAATTCCCATCTGCTGCAGAACATGGCCGAACTGATTGGTCTGGCGCGGGTGCGCGCACCGGATTTGCCAATCTTTGCCTTGGGCGAGCAAGTTACCCTGGAAAATGCCCCGGCCGATGCCATGGCCGAGCTCAATCAACTGCGCGGCATTCTCTATCTGTTTGAAGACACCGTGCCGTTTCTGGCCCGGCAAGTGGCGCGGGCGGCGCGCAAGTATCTGGACGGCTTGCTGCCGCCGTTTTTCAAAGCGTTGGTGCAGCACACCGCCGATTCCAATTATTCCTGGCACACCCCTGGCCATGGTGGTGGCGTGGCGTATCACAAGAGTCCGGTGGGGCAGGCGTTTCACCAGTTTTTTGGCGAAAACACCTTGCGTTCGGACTTGTCGGTGTCCGTGCCGGAGCTTGGCTCGCTGCTCGATCACACCGGGCCGCTCGCCGAAGCCGAAGAGCGTGCGGCGCGCAATTTCGGCGCTGATCACACCTTTTTCGTGATAAATGGCACCTCGACCGCCAACAAGATTGTCTGGCATTCGATGGTTGGCCGCGATGATCTGGTGTTGGTCGATCGCAACTGCCACAAGTCGGTGTTGCACGCGATCATCATGACCGGCGCGATTCCGTTGTACCTGTGCCCGGAGCGTAATGAACTGGGAATTATCGGCCCGATCCCACTGAGCGAATTCAGCCGCGAATCGATTCAGGCGAAGATCGATGCCAGCCCGCTAACCAAGGACCGTGCGCCAAAAGTCAAACTCGCGGTGGTCACCAACTCGACCTACGACGGCCTCTGCTACAACGCCGAACTGATCAAGCAAAGCCTCGGCAACAGTGTCGAAGTACTGCATTTCGACGAAGCCTGGTACGCCTACGCGGCGTTTCACGAATTCTTCGCCGGGCGCTATGGTATGGCCACCTCGCGCAGCGCAGACAGCCCGCTGGTGTTCACCACCCATTCCACGCACAAATTGCTTGCCGCGTTTAGTCAGGCGTCGATGATTCATGTGCAGGACGGCGGCGCGCGGCAACTGGATCGCGATCGTTTCAATGAAGCGTTCATGATGCATATCTCGACGTCGCCGCAGTACAGCATCATTGCCTCGCTGGACGTTGCCTCGGCGATGATGGAAGGCCCGGCCGGGCGTTCGCTGTTGCAGGAAACCTTCGATGAAGCGCTGAGCTTCCGCCGCGCGCTGGCCAAACTGCGCCAGCATATCGACGCTGATGACTGGTGGTTTTCGATCTGGCAGCCGCCGGGTGTCGAGGGCATTGACCGCGTACAGACGGAGGACTGGCTGCTGCAACCGCAGGCCGACTGGCACGGTTTTGGTGAAGTCAGTGACGATTACGTCCTGCTCGATCCGATCAAGGTCACGCTGGTAATGCCGGGGCTGAACGCCGGCGGCGCACTGAGCGAGAAGGGCATCCCGGCGGCGGTGGTCAGCAAGTTTCTATGGGAGCGTGGCCTGGTTGTTGAAAAAACCGGTCTGTATTCATTTCTGGTGTTGTTCTCCATGGGCATCACCAAGGGCAAATGGAGCACGCTGCTCACCGAGTTGCTGGAATTCAAACGCAGTTACGATGCCAACGTGCGTCTGGAAACCTGCCTGCCGTGCGTGGCACAAGAAGACGCCGCGCGTTATCGCGGCATGGGCCTGCGCGATTTGTGCGATCAACTGCACGCCTGCTATCGCAGCAACGCCACGGCCAAACACCTTAAACGCATGTACACCGTGCTCCCGGAAATTGCTATGAAACCGGCTCATGCCTACGATCATCTGGTACGTGGTGAAGTCGAAGCGGTGCCCATCGATGAGCTCGAAGGACGCATTGCCGCAGTGATGCTGGTGCCGTATCCGCCGGGGATTCCGCTGATCATGCCCGGCGAACGCTTTACCGAATCGACGCGCTCGATCATTGATTACCTGAAATTTGCTCGCACGTTCGATAGCAGCTTCCCCGGTTTTGTCGTGGATGTGCATGGATTGCAGCACGAAGACGAAGGCAATGGACGGCAATACACCGTCGATTGCGTCAAGGAATGAGGACTTTTCCCAGTATGCAACCGGTCATGAATCCAAAATACCCAGGGCTGTCGGTGCGTGTCGCCGATGAAGGCTTTGCGCCGTATATCTGGGGCAGCGACTTCAGTTTCGAAGTCGCCGCCTATGGCGCGGCCGTGATTGGCCAGCCGGTCGAGCAATGGCGGGTGACGCCGATCATCCCGTACCGCAAGTGTTACGGCATCGATCCGGAGGAGTTCAGCGCCTTTCACAACGCGCCGGACAGCGCGATTTTCATGGCCTATCTCGACGATGAGCCGGTTGGCCATCTGGTGATCAGCACCAACTGGAACGGCTTCGCGCATATCGACGAGCTGGCGGTGCACGCGCCGGCTCGTCGGCATGGTGTGGCCAAGGCGTTGCTCGATGTCGCGCAGTTCTGGAGCCGCAAGAAAAAGCTGCCGGGGATCATGCTCGAAACCCAGAACAACAACCTCGGCGCCTGTCGGTTGTATGAGCGCTGCGGCTACGTGATTGGTGGCGTGGACCAGTTGCGCTATCGCGGCATTGATCCGAACACCGCCGAAGTGGCGCTGTTCTGGTACCGATTGTTCGATAATCCACTGGAAAACCCGCTCAGTTCGACAGCATCGCCTCGGCTTGTTCCGTGACGATGGCGAGCAGGGTCTGAATCGCCGCTGACGGCGCGGCGTGCTTGAAGGTCAGGGCGTACAGGCTGATCGGCACCGCTGGCGACAGCGGGCAGACATCCAGCCCGGCAGAGCGTGCGCCCAATGCAGTGAACGGGTCGACGATGGCCAGGCCTTCGCCGGCCTCGACCATGCTGCGCATCATCTGATGGGTTTGCACGCGGGTCTGGATGCTTGGCGCCGGGCGCAAGGCCTGCAGCTTGTTTTCCAGCGCCGGGCTCAGCGGGTCCTGACCTTCTAGGCCGACCATCGCCTGGCCAGCGAGATCCTGCAAAGAAATGTATTTCTGCTTCGGTTGCAACCAACCGTGGGGCGCGAGCAATTGCAGCTTGCCCTGGGCCAGTGGCCGGCAATCAATGTCGGGGTGTTCGGGATCGTGCAGGCTCAAGCCCAGATCGCTCTCGCGCAGCAACAGGCTGCGGACGATGTCGCGGGTCGGCGCGCTGAGCAGGCTGCACGGTGCGTCGGGCAGACGTCGGCGCAGGGCGGCGAGACTTTGCGGGAGTAACTGTTGCGCCAGCGGCGGGGTGCCGATGATGCGCAGTGGCGGGGCGAGGTATTGCTTGAGGCTGCTGGCCAACCGTTGCACGGGTTCCAGAGCTTCATAAACGTGGGCGATTTCCACCTGCAACGCCCGTGCTTCGGGCGTCGATTGCAGGCGTCCGCGCACGCTGGCGAACAGCATGAACCCCAACTGACTTTCGGCTTCGCGCAAACGCTCTTCGACCTCGGCCACCGGCAACTGCAGCCATTCGGCGGCGGTGCCCAGGTGACCGGTCTGCAAGAGCGCCTGAATCACTTCGATATGACGTAAACGCATGCGTGAAGTCCATGTTCAGCAGGTGGGGTCAGTGGCTGAATCCTACCCCAAGTCTGCGCATATGACTTCTGCTCATAACGGCCAGTTATGAAGCGATGGTTGGCTCGGGTTCGCGGATCAGGGTGATGCCGGACTGAACCAGTTCGAATGTCTGGTCATCGATCTTTTTAATGCGATCGCCAATGGCCAGTCGGTAAATCGGCTCCGAGCCAGTGAGACCGTCGTCCGACGGGGTGGATTCCTGGAACTCATGCACGGAATAAACGCGGCCTTCCGCATCTCTTGCATGGAACTGACCGACGAGTACTGCTGCCATCTGCTTAGAACCTCTGGAGATAAAACGCTTGATTTGCGGCTTGGTAGACCGCCATCAAGGCCTGTAAGTTTTCCTACAGGAAAAAAATAATCAGCGCGCGGGAATTTCCCATTGTGTGCTGGTGGAATCGTCACCGGATCATCTATAACTACTGGCTCCTCCCACGGACCATCGAGAGTCTTCCATGAGCAATGTCTACAACGTCGCTGTAGTGGTCGGTAGCCTGCGTAAAGCATCGATCAATCGCAAGGTCGCCCTGGCACTGGCGGAGCTGGCACCGGCGAACCTCAAACTTGAGATTGTCGAAATTGGCGATCTGCCACTTTACAACGAAGACATCGACGGTGATTCACCGCCGGCAGCCTACAGCACTTTCCGGGAAAAAGTGGGTTCATCCGACGCGGTGCTGTTTGTCACGCCCGAATACAACCGGTCGGTGCCGGCGCCGTTGAAAAACGCCATTGACGTCGGTTCGCGGCCTTATGGCAAAGCTGTCTGGAGTGGTAAGCCGGGCGCGGTGATCAGTGTATCGCCCGGCGCTATCGGTGGTTTCGGCGCGAACCAGCATCTGCGCCAGTCGTTCGTGTTTCTCAATGTGCCGTGCATGCAGCAGCCAGAAGCGTACCTGGGCGGCGCGGGTTCGGCGTTTGATGAGGCGGGAAAATTGAGCGAATCGGTGAAACCTTTTCTGCAGAGTTTTATCAATGCCTACGGACAATTCGTAGAACAACACAAGAAGTAACCTGTACACGGAACAATGTAGGAGTGAGCCTGCTCGCGATAGCGGTGTGTCAGTCGACCAATTGGTAACTGACAGTCCGCTATCGCGAGCAGGCTCACTCCTACAGGTTTTGTGTTGGCTTCATAACCCCATTTCAATTTAAGGCTGTTGCGGATGCTCGCTGCGTCACTGATTTTCCTGCTGACCATCACCCTTGTCATCTGGCAACCCAAAGGCCTCGGCGTCGGCTGGAGTGCCACGCTTGGCGCGGTGCTGGCGCTGATCTTCGGCGTTGTGCACCTGAGCGATATCCCGCTGGTGTGGCAGATCATCTGGAATGCCACCGGCACCTTCGTCGCGCTGATCATCATCAGTCTGTTGCTCGACGAAGCCGGGTTCTTCAACTGGGCCGCGCTGCATGTGGCGCGCTGGGGACGCGGCAGTGGGCGCAAGCTTTTTGCCTTCATGGTGCTGCTCGGCGCGCTGGTGTCGGCGTTGTTTGCCAATGACGGCGCGGCGCTGATCCTCACCCCGATCGTGATTTCGATGTTGCTCGCGCTACGGTTTTCCCCGGCGGCGACGCTGGCCTTCGTCATGGGCGCGGGGTTTATCGCGGACACCGCGAGCCTGCCGCTGGTGGTGTCGAACCTGGTCAACATCGTTTCGGCGGACTTCTTTCACATCGGCTTCAACCGCTACGCAGCGGTGATGGTGCCGGTCAACTTCGTCAGCGTCGCGGCAACGCTGGGTATGTTGCTGTGGTTTTTTCGCCGCGACATTCCATCGACGTATGACCCTGAGCAACTTGAGCATCCAGAAACCGCGATCCATGACAAAGCCACGTTTTATACCGGCTGGGCGGTGTTGGTGATTCTGCTGATCGGTTGTTTTGCGCTGGAGCCGCTGGGCATTCCGATCAGTGCGATATCCGCCGTGTGCGCCGCACTGCTGTTGGGCATCGCCGCTCGCGGTCACAAGATTTCCACGCGCAAGGTGATGAAAGAAGCGCCGTGGCAGATCGTGATTTTCTCGCTCGGCATGTACCTGGTGGTGTATGGCCTGCGCAACGCCGGACTGACCGGGTATCTGGCCGGTTGGCTGGATGTCTTCGCCGGTCATGGCGTCTGGGGTGCGGCAATGGGCACCGGGGTGCTGACGGCGTTGCTGTCGTCGATCATGAACAACTTGCCGACGGTGTTGATTGGCTTGTTGTCGATCGATGCCAGTCAGGCCAGCGGAGTGGTCAAGGAGGCGATGATTTATGCCAACGTGATTGGCAGTGATCTGGGGCCGAAGATCACGCCGATTGGCAGTCTGGCCACGTTGTTGTGGCTGCATGTGCTGGAGCGCAAGGGGATTCACATTGGCTGGGGCTATTACTTCCGGGTCGGGATTGTGCTGACGGTGCCGGTGTTGTTGGTGACGTTGGCGGCTTTGGCTTTGCGGCTTTCCCTTTAGACCGAGGTGACCCTATCGCGAGCAGGCTCACTCCTACAGGGGAACGCATTCCAATGTAGGAGTGAGCCTGCTCGCGATAGGGCCTGTACAAACGCCACAAAAACTTCAGGGCTGGCCGGGTACATTCGGCCAAAGATCGGAGACCAGAAACAACCGCTCAGTCTCTTCCCATTCCCCCTGCGAATTCTCGATCAGGCGCACCATCAGTTGTGCCGGTGCCAGCGGCTCGAGGTCTTCCAGCCACATCCGTAAATGCTCCAATGTCCAGGTCTGATCCGCCGGGTAATGCGCCGGCGCCAGCCATGCATGGCGGGGCAGGGGTTGCCAGCGTCCGGCCGGACGTTGCGCAACAAATGCCGGCCAATCCTTTTGATGCAACCAGCTCCCGCGTAAATGCTGCGGATGCGCACCGTTCGGTGATTCAGCCTGCCCGGGCCACGGGTACAGCAAATAACCACCCAGCCACAGCTGCGCGCTGAACACCTCGATATCCAGCGCCGCCAGCACTTCGCGGCTTTCCGGACGCGCGGAGATCGGCAGTTGATGCTCGGCCAGATGCGCTAGTTTGCGATCCAGCCGATCATGACAACCCGGGCCTAGCCACTGCGCGGGATCACGACCGTCGCCATTTTGCGGGCCCAGATAAAGCTTGATCGCCAGTTCCAGGTGATGCACGCCGTCGCGGTCACGCAACAGCATGTCCAGCTCGCCGAGGGTGTGGCCCTCGCGGCGGATCGGCAGGTTGGCGGCGATCAGTTCAATGCCCGGCGCATGCTCCACGGCAAACTGCCACAGCCGTTCGTAATACAAGCCCAGACGCCGCGTGCGCGCCTGCGACAGCCAATGCAATAAGCCATAACTGTCGCGGTCGAGCTGGCGCAACCAGTGCTCCAGTCGCTGCGGGTCATGCACCCAATCGCTGCCCGCCAGCGGATGGCGCTGCGGCCACGGCGTGGTAGCAAGCATCGGCGGGGCGAGGATCACCCACGCCAGATCGCGCACTTCCGGATGGCGTAATTGGTGAGGCAACTGAAGCAAGTCGGGAAATAGGATCATCTTGCGAGCATAGCCGTAAACACGAGCACACCCTTGAGGCTGAAAGGATTTTGTCTAACCGGCGCTTTCGCCCATAATCGGGTTTTTCGCGTTTTCGATTGTCCGCAGAGGTCCCATGGAGCAATTTCGTAATATCGGCATCATCGGTCGCCTGGGCAGTTCCCAGGTGCTGGATACCGTCCGCCGACTGAAACGGTTTCTGCTCGATCGTCACCTGCATGTGATCCTCGAAGACACCATCGCCGAAGTCCTGCCGGGCCACGGCCTGCAAACCTCGTCGCGCAAGATGCTCGGCGAAGTCTGCGACATGGTCATCGTCGTTGGCGGTGACGGCAGCCTGCTCGGTGCCGCGCGAGCGCTGGCCAAACACAATATTCCGGTGCTGGGGATCAACCGTGGCAGCCTCGGTTTCCTCACCGATATTCGCCCGGATGAGCTGGAAGTCGAAGTCGCCAAGGTGCTCGACGGCCACTATCTGGTGGAAAACCGCTTCCTGCTGCAAGCCGAAGTGCGCCGCCACGCCGAGGCCATTGGTCAGGGCGATGCGCTCAACGATGTCGTGCTGCACCCCGGCAAATCAACGCGGATGATCGAGTTCGAGCTGTACATCGACGGTCAGTTCGTCTGCAGCCAGAAGGCCGACGGCCTGATCGTCGCCACGCCGACCGGTTCCACCGCGTACGCGCTGTCTGCCGGCGGGCCGATCATGCATCCCAAGCTCGATGCCATTGTGATTGTGCCGATGTACCCCCATATGTTGTCGAGCAGGCCAATTGTGGTCGATGGCAACAGTGAGCTGAAAATCGTCGTGTCGAAAAACATGCAGATTTACCCGCAAGTCTCCTGTGACGGGCAGAACCATTTCACCTGCGCGCCGGGCGACACCATCACCGTCAGCAAGAAAGCGCAGAAGCTGCGCCTGATTCACCCGCTTGATCACAACTACTACGAAGTCTGCCGCACCAAGCTCGGCTGGGGCAGCAAGCTGGGCGGTGGAGGCGACTGATGCTCGATCCCGCGCGCAGTTATGACCTGATTGGTGACGTGCACGGATGCGCCCTGACCCTCGAACACTTGCTCGACCGCCTCGGTTATCACAAGCAGGGCGGGGTCTGGCGGCATCCATCGCGCATGGCCGTGTTCGTCGGCGACATCATCGACCGAGGCCCGCGCATTCGCGAGGCGCTGCACATCGTCCACGACATGGTCGAGGCCGGCCAGGCCTTGTGCATCATGGGCAACCACGAATTCAACGCCCTCGGCTGGAGCACGCCGGCGCCGCCGGGCAGCGGCAAGCAGTTCGTCCGCGAACACACGCCGCGCCATGCGCGTCTGCTGCACGAAACCCTGACCCAGTTCGAAGACCATCCAGGCGACTGGCATGATTTCCAGCGCTGGTTCTATGAGCTGCCGCTGTTTGTCGACGCCGGACGTTTCCGCGTCGTGCATGCCTGTTGGGATGCCGGACTGATCGAACCGTTGCGCGCGCTGTTCCCCAACGGCTGCATCGATGAACACTTCCTGCAGGCCTCGGCGGTGCCGGACAGTTTCGCCTGCACCGTGTTCGACCGCCTGTTGCGCGGCACCGACATGCGTCTGCCGGATGGTCTGACCATGACCAGCGGCGATGGCCTGGTGCGTTCGTTCTTCCGCACCAAGTTCTGGGAAGACGATCCGAAGACCTACGGCGATATCGTCTTCCAGCCCGATGCGCTGCCCGATCCGGTGGCGCAGAAGCCGCTGACCTCCAGCGAAAAAAATAACCTGCTGCGCTACGGTGTCGACGAGCCGTTGCTGTTCGTCGGCCACTACTGGCGCAGCGGCAAACCGGCGCCGATCCGCCCGAACCTCGCGTGTCTGGATTACAGCGCGGTGCTCTACGGCAAACTGGTCGCCTATCGTCTGGATCAGGAAACACGTCTGGATCCGCATAAATTTGTCTGGGTCGATGTCGAGCGGCCGGAGGTGCTGCAATGAGTGCGGTAGCAGTATTGCGTCTGCCGTTGGCGGTGGACTTGAGTGGTTTCGTCAAACTGCTGCAACGCATGCAAGTGCCGCATCGCGTCAGCGAAGAGGCGGGCGAACAAGTGCTGTGGGCACCGGCGGAAATCAGCGAAGACGTGCGCTCGCTGTACGAGCGCTTCCCGGCGGGCGATCCCGATCAGCAAATGGACATTCCCGTCGCGCCGACCTTCAAGCGGCCGAGCTTCACCGAGCAACTGAAATACGCCAAGGCCACCGGGTTCATCCTGTTGTTGTGCCTGATCGTTGGCGGGCTGACCTACCTCGGTGAGAACCTGCAAACGCTGCGCTGGCTGACCTTCCTCGATTTTCAGGTAGTTGGCGAGTACATCCATTTCACGCCGTTAGCCGACAGTCTGGCGGCGGGGCAGTGGTGGCGTCTGGTCACACCGATGCTGATCCACTTCGGCATCCTCCATCTGGCCATGAACGGCATGTGGTACTGGGAGCTGGGGCGGCGTATCGAGTCGCGCCAGGGCAGCATCAATCTGATCGGGCTGACGCTGCTGTTCAGTCTGGTGTCCAACTACGCACAGTTTGTCTGGAGCGGCGCGACCTTGTTTGGCGGCCTGTCCGGCGTACTTTATGGCTTGCTCGGGCATTGCTGGATCTTCCAGCTGCTGGCACCGAACCCGGCCTATCGCCTGCCGCGCGGCGTGCTGGTGATGATGCTGGTGTGGTTGCTGGTGTGCATGTCGGGGCTGATCTCGATGATCGGTTTCGGCGAAATCGCCAACGCCGCCCATGTCGGCGGGTTACTCATCGGATGCTTCACCGGTTTGTTGGGTGGTTTGTATAACCGCCGTAAACTGGCCGCCTGAAATTTTTCTGTAGATAAAGAGCACGGAGACCCTGATGTCCTCTTTTAACGACATGATCAACAACATTACCCCGGACATCTACGAGAGCCTGAAACTGGCTGTGGAAATCGGCAAGTGGTCGGACGGTGGCAAGCTCACCGCCGAACAGCGCGAGCTGTCGTTGCAGGCGATGATCGCCTGGGAAATCCAGAACCTGCCTGAAGACCAGCGCACCGGTTACATGGGCCCGCAGGAATGTGCATCGAAGTCGATCGAAGTGCCGAACATCCTGTTCAAGTCGGATGCGATCCATTGATCGAGATTGGCCGCGGTGCAATCAGCAAAATGTCGGCGCGCCTGGACGGGCCGAACGTGCAATACGCGTTTCGTCTGGATGACGTCGAGGTGCCGGTCAACCCGTTGATCGGCACCACGGTGCGTCTGGAGTACCTGGGGGCGATCCACTGCACCCATTGTGGGCGTAAAACCAAGACCAGTTTCAGTCAGGGCTATTGCTACCCGTGCATGACCAAACTGGCGCAGTGCGACCTGTGCATCATGAGCCCGGAGCGCTGCCACTATGACGCCGGCACGTGCCGCGATCCTGCGTGGGGCGAGCAGTTCTGCATGACCGATCACGTGGTTTACCTGTCCAACTCGTCTGGCATCAAGGTTGGCATCACCCGTGCAACGCAACTGCCGACCCGCTGGATCGATCAGGGCGCGTGTCAGGCCTTGCCGATCATGCGCGTGTCGACGCGGCAGCAGTCGGGCTTCGTTGAAGACCTGTTCCGCAGCCAAGTGGCCGACAAGACCAACTGGCGCGCGTTGCTCAAGGGCGATGCGGTGGCGGTCGATCTGGCACAAGTGCGCGATCAACTGTTCGACAGTTGCGCTGAAGGTCTGCAAGGCCTGCAAGAGCGATTCGGCCTGCAGGCGATTCAGACCATTGCCGATGTCGAACCGCTGGAAATCCGCTATCCGGTCGAGCAATACCCGGCCAAAATCGTCAGCTTCAACCTGGACAAGAACCCGATTGCCGAAGGCACGTTGTTGGGGATCAAAGGCCAGTACCTGATCTTCGATACCGGCGTGATCAATATTCGCAAGTACACGGCTTATCAGCTCGCCGTGCATCAATAAGGACCCCAGCATGCGCACCGAACAACCGAAGATGATTTACCTGAAGGACTATCAGGCGCCCGAGTACCTGATTGACGAAACACACCTGACCTTCGAGTTGTTCGAGGATCACAGCCTGGTGCACGCGCAGTTGGTGATGCGCCGCAACCCGGCACGTGGCCCGGGCCTGCCGCCGCTGGTGCTCGATGGCCAGCAGTTGGAGTTGTTGTCGGTGACGCTGGCTGATAAAGAGCTTGGCGCTGCTGACTATGAATTGTCCGAGAATCATCTGACCCTGCAGCCGACCGCCGAAACGTTCACAGTCGACACCAGCGTCAGGATCCACCCGGAAACCAACACCGCGCTGGAAGGCCTGTACAAATCCGGCACGATGTTCTGCACCCAGTGCGAGGCTGAAGGTTTCCGCAAGATCACTTACTACCTTGACCGCCCGGACGTGATGAGCAAGTTCACCACCACCGTGGTCGCCGAGCAGCACAGCTATCCGGTATTGCTCTCCAACGGCAACCCGATCGCCTCGGGCCCGGGCGAAGACGGCCGGCACTGGGCGACGTGGGAAGACCCGTTCATGAAACCGGCGTACCTGTTTGCGCTGGTGGCCGGTGACTTGTGGTGCGTTGAAGACAGCTTCACCACCATGACCAACCGCGATGTTGCACTGCGCATTTACGTCGAGCCGGAAAACATCGACAAGTGCCAGCACGCGATGAACAGCCTGAAGAAGTCGATGCGCTGGGACGAAGAGGTTTACGGTCGCGAGTACGATCTGGACATCTTCATGATCGTCGCGGTCAACGACTTCAACATGGGCGCGATGGAGAACAAAGGCCTCAACATCTTCAACTCCAGCGCCGTACTGGCCCGCGCCGAAACCGCGACCGACGCCGCACACCAGCGCGTTGAAGCGATCGTTGCTCACGAATACTTCCACAACTGGTCGGGCAACCGCGTGACCTGCCGCGACTGGTTCCAGCTGTCGCTGAAGGAAGGTTTCACCGTGTTCCGTGATTCCGGCTTCTCCGCCGACATGAACTCGGCCACGGTCAAGCGCATTCAGGACGTCGCCTACCTGCGTACCCACCAGTTCGCCGAAGATGCCGGCCCGATGGCTCACGCTGTGCGCCCGGACAGCTTTATCGAAATCTCCAACTTCTACACCCTGACTGTTTATGAGAAGGGTTCGGAAGTGGTCGGCATGATCCATACCTTGCTCGGCGCTGAAGGTTTCCGTAAGGGCAGCGATCTGTACTTTGAACGTCATGACGGCCAAGCCGTGACGTGCGACGACTTCATCAAGGCGATGGAAGATGCCAACGGCGTCGACCTGACCCAGTTCAAGCGCTGGTACAGCCAGGCCGGCACACCGCGTCTGGCGGTGAGCGAGTCTTACGACGCTGCCGCGAAAACCTACAGCCTGACCTTCCGCCAGAGCTGCCCGGAAACCCCGGACAAAGTTGAAAAGCTGCCGTTCGTGATTCCGGTCGAGTTGGGCCTGCTGGACAGCCAAGGCAACGAGATTGCCCTGCGTCTGAGCGGCGAAGCATCGGCGCAAGGCACCACCCGCGTGATCTCGGTGACCGAAGCCGAACAGACCTTCACCTTCGTTGATATCGCTGAACAGCCGCTGCCATCGCTGCTGCGCGGCTTCTCGGCGCCGGTGAAACTGAGCTTCCCGTACAACCGCGATCAGTTGATGTTCCTGATGCAACACGACAGCGACGGCTTCAACCGCTGGGATGCCGGTCAGCAACTGTCAGTGCAAGTGCTGCAAGAGCTGATTGGCCAGCAGCAGAAGGGCGAAAGCCTGAAGCTCGATCCGCGTTTGGTTTCAGCGTTGCGCACGGTGCTGTCGGATGAGTCGCTGGATCAGGCGATGGTCGCGGAAATGCTCTCGCTGCCGGGTGAGGCGTACCTCACTGAAATCAGCGAAGTGGCTGATGTCGATGCCATTCACATCGCCCGTGAGTTCGCTCGTCAGCAACTGGCGGAAGGTTTGTTCGAAGCCCTTTGGCTGCGTTATCAAGCCAATCGTGATCTGTCGAAAAAGACCCCGTATGTGGCCGAGGCCGAGCACTTTGCTCGTCGTGCGCTGCAGAACATTGCGCTGTCTTACCTGATGCTCAGCGGCAAGCCGGAAGTACTGGCGGCGGCGCTGGAGCAATTCGAAA
Source organism: Pseudomonas sp. MC6 (assembly GCF_054790575.1). NCBI lineage: Bacteria > Pseudomonadati > Pseudomonadota > Gammaproteobacteria > Pseudomonadales > Pseudomonadaceae > Pseudomonas > Pseudomonas sp. MC6. The sequence continues at coordinate 2,288,014 of NZ_CP186504.1, read as the reverse complement.
GCGCCGACAACATGACCGAGCGCTTGACGGCGCTGGCGGTGTTGGTCAACTCGCCGTTCGAAGAGCAGAAAGCACTGGCACTGGCCAGTTTCGCCGAGCACTTCAAGGACAATCCTCTGGTCATGGATCAGTGGTTCAGCGTGCAGGCCGGCAGTACTTTGCCAGGCGGTCTGGAGCGCGTGAAAGCGTTGATGCAGCACCCGGCGTTCAACATCAAGAACCCGAACAAGGTGCGTGCACTGGTCGGTGCATTTGCCGGACAGAACCTGATCAACTTCCACGCGGCGGACGGTTCCGGTTATCGCTTCCTCGCGGATCTGGTGATCGAGCTGAACGGCTTTAACCCGCAGATTGCATCGCGGCAACTGGCGCCGCTGACCCGCTGGCGCAAATATGACGATGCGCGTCAGGCCTTGATGAAGGGCGAGTTGGAGCGGATTCGGGCGTCGGGGCAGCTGTCGAGTGATGTGTATGAGGTGGTGAGCAAGAGCCTGGCTTGATGGGCCCCTCACCCTAACCCTCTCCCAGTGGGAGAGGGGACTGACCGAGGTGAATGTTCGAGTTACGCCGACCTGAAAGTCCGGAGTCGAACTCAGGTTTTGAACAGCACGAAGATCGGCTCCCTTTCCCCCTCGCCCCCTTGGGGGAGAGGGCTGGGGTGAGGGGGTAGGATTCAAGCATCACCACAAATCCCAAACCGTACACACAAAAAACGCCGCATTAATGATGCGGCGTTTTAATTGACCGAAAGTTACTTCAGGTCGAAACGATCCAGATTTGTCACCTTCGTCCACGCCGCAACAAAGTCCTTAACGAACTGCTCCTTCGCATCCGAACTGGCATACACCTCAGCCAACGCCCGCAGTTGCGCATTGGAACCAAACACCAGATCCACCCGCGTCGCCGTCCACTTCACGCTGCCGGTTTTACGGTCGCGCCCCTCGAACTCATCCGCATCCCTTGAAGTCGGCTTCCACTCCACGCCCATGTCCAGCAGGTTGGTGAAGAAGTCGTTGGTCAGCGCTTCAGTTTGCGATGTGAACACACCATGACGGGTCTGCCCGACGTTGGTATTCAACACCCGCAAACCACCCAGCAGCACAGTCATCTCCGGTGCGGTGAGGGTCAGCAGTTGAGCCTTGTCGATCAGCAGCGCTTCGGCCGAAACGGTATATTTGCCCTTGCTGTAGTTGCGGAAACCATCGGCAATCGGTTCAAGGAAGCCAAACGAGTCAACATCCGTTTGCTCTTGCGAGGCATCCGTACGGCCCGGATTGAACGGCACGGAGACGGAGTGCCCGGCGTTTTTCGCTGCTTGCTCAACCCCGGCATTCCCTGCCAACACGATCAGGTCTGCCAGCGAGACTTTCTTGCCAGCGCCGCCGCCATTGAACTCGCCCTGAATGCCCTCAAGGGTTTGCAGCACTTTGGCCAGTTGCTCAGGCTGGTTGGCCTGCCAGAACTTCTGCGGTGCCAGACGCAGGCGACCACCGTTGGCGCCGCCGCGCTTGTCTGAGCCGCGGAACGTCGAGAGTGCCGCCCAGGCGGTGGAGACCAGTTGCGACACCGACAGGCCTGAGGCGAGTACTTTGCTTTTCAGCGCCGCCGCATCGCTGTCGTCGATCAGCGGATGAGTGACATCCGGAATCGGATCCTGCCACAGCAATTCTTCGCTCGGCAGTTCCGGGCCGAGGTAGCGCGACAGCGGGCCCATGTCGCGGTGGATCAGTTTGTACCAGGCGCGGGCGAAGGCGTCGGCCAATTGATCCGGGTTGGCGAGGAAGCGCCGCGAGATCTGCTCGTAGGCCGGGTCGAAACGCAGCGCCAGGTCGGAGGTAAGCATGGTCGGCGAAAGTTTTTTGCTCGGATCATGGGCATGCGGAACGGTGCCAGCACCGGCGCCGTTTTTCGGAATCCACTGGTGCGCACCAGCCGGGCTTTTGCTCAACTCCCACTCGAAACCGAACAGGTTTTCCAGGTAGTTGTTGCTCCACTTTGTCGGTGTGGTGGTCCAGGTCACTTCGAGGCCGCTGGTGATGGTATCGCCACCCTTGCCGGTGCCGAACGCGTTGCGCCAGCCGAGGCCCTGTTCTTCGAGGCCGGCCGCTTCCGGTTCCGGCCCGACGTTATCGGCAGGGCCGGCACCGTGGGTTTTCCCGAAGGCGTGGCCGCCGGCGATCAACGCGACGGTTTCTTCATCGTTCATGGCCATGCGGCCAAAGGTTTCGCGGATATCGTGGGCCGACGCGACCGGGTCCGGATTGCCTTCCGGACCTTCGGGGTTTACGTAAATCAGGCCCATTTGCACCGCAGCGAGCGGGTTTTCCAGATTGCGTTCGCCCTGATCGGTGCGGCTTTCCTCTTTACCGTGTAAATCCGGCTCGGCGACCAGCGTGCCGTCTCCGGGCTCCTGCATGGCGGACTTGTCTTTGCCATAACGGCTGTCGCCACCCAGCCATTCGTGTTCCGAACCCCAGTAGACGTCTTCGTCCGGCTCCCACACATCGGGGCGGCCACCGGAGAAACCGAAGGTCTTGAAGCCCATGGATTCCAGCGCAACGTTACCGGTCAGAACGATCAGGTCGGCCCAGGAAATATTGCGGCCATATTTCTGTTTGATCGGCCACAGCAGGCGGCGGGCCTTGTCGAGGCTGACGTTGTCCGGCCAGCTGTTCAGCGGCGCAAAACGTTGCTGGCCGGAGCCGGCGCCACCACGGCCATCGGCGGTGCGATAGGTGCCGGCGCTGTGCCAGGCCATGCGGATGAAGAGGGGGCCGTAGTGGCCGAAGTCGGCCGGCCACCAGTCCTGGGAGTCGGTCATCAGCGCATTGAGATCTTGTTTCAGGGCTTGAAAGTCGAGGCTCTTGAAGGCTTTGGCGTAGTCGAAATCCTTGCCCAGTGGGTCGGACTTTGGCGAATGCTGACTGAGGATTTTCAGGTTGAGTTGATTCGGCCACCAGTCACGGTTCGTCGTACCACCACCGGCGGCGTGGTTGAACGGGCATTTCGATTCGTTTGCCATGTTCGGGTCCTTATCAGGTTTGCTACGGCCGGCTCGTGCCGACTTCGGACTAGTAAGGCTAGACCCGACTTGGGGAGTCAGCTAATAGGCCGACTATTGGACATTGATAGTCAGAACCTTTTACTGCGCGCTCGCCCGTATAGAACCTTGGTCAGGTGGATTGGGCGGTGTCGTCCTCCGGCACGTCGTCGAGAATATCCTCTTGCCCCGGCAATTCAGTAATCACACTGAAGTCCGTCACCTCAACCGCACCCAACCCATACCCCAGCAAATGGAAAGAAAACGCTTTGCGCTCTTGCGGGTTGTCGAAGCTGAAATTCATTTGCAGTGGCTGGTCGGCGGTTGCCACCATCTCCTGTGGCAAACCGATCTGTACGTCCTGTTCAAACTCCTTGGCCTTGAGCTGAATGTACGCAGCCTGCTGCGGGTCGACTGAACGTACGGTCAGGCGCACGCGGGTGTGCGAGCCTTTGGGCATTTCCAGGTACTGCGCGCCGATCAGATTGTCGGCCCAGTCATCCTTGATCTGCGCCTGCAGCGGGATGACGTTGGTGCTGCCGAACTGATAGCGATGATTGAGCGGCGTACGCAGCAGTGACAGGTCCAGCGCATTGGCGCGGGCGGCGATCTGCCGGGCCGGGTGGCCGCTGTAGTTGCCTTTGTATGTGGCACTTTCGGCGATGAAGCCGGCGCTTTCGTAATAGCGGCAACGGCGTGGCATGTCGCACTCGGAGAAGATCCCCTGACCGTTGTGATAACGCAGCTTGCCGTTGGTGAACGACATGATTTCGCGGCCGCTGTCGTAGTCGCGAAACAGCGAACGACCGCTCAGCGCGGAGGGCACCGGCAAGTCGAAGTAGTCGAGGATCGAGGTGCTCAGATCGACGTGGCCATACACGCCTTTATTCAGCCGCGGCAGCTGTTCTTGCTCCGGCGCCAAGGTCAGATTGAAGCCCCATGAAGAGGCCAGGCGCACGCCGTCGATGCCGTGGGATTCGTCGGAAGTGATCACCACCAGCGTGTCTTTCAGAACGCCCTGATGTTCGAGGCCGCTGAGGAACTGTTCCAGCGCATCGTCGAGATAACCGACGGCAGCCTGTTTTGGCGTTTCGTAGCGCTCCAGATATTCCTCAGGCGCGGAGTAGGGCTGATGGGTGCCGACGGTCAGCAACGTCAGCATCCACGGCTTTTTCTGCTTTTTCAGTTGGCCGACATAGTCCAGCGCGCCTTCGAAAAATGCCTTGTCATCCTTGCCCCACGGGAATTCCAGATAGTTGCTGTTGCTGAACCACTCCAGACCGTGGGTCGCATCAAAACCGATGTGCGGCATGATCTTGTCTTTGGCCATGAAACGCAGGCCGGCACCTTGCAGATAGTGCGTGCTGAAGCCGTGCTCCCGCAGTTGCGCCGGCAGGCAGGCCTGATTGCGTTCGTTGAGGGTGAGCATTTCCACGCCTTTGGGCGTGCCGTTGTTGAGTTTGTCGTAGTCACCGCAAAGCATCGCGTACAGACCGCGAATGGTCTGGTGGGTATGCAGCACGTAATCCGGGGTGTTCATGCCGCGCTCGGCCCAGCGGCTGAGGTTGGGCATCAGGTCTTCCTGATAGTGGCTGCCGATGGCCTCGCGGTTGGCGCGGATGTAGGCGCCGGGAATGCCTTCGAGGGCGATGATCAGTACGTTGCGCGCCTGACCTGGTACGGCCAGCAGTTTCTGCCCGTTGAGGTCGACGTCGGTGAGTCCGGCCATGGCCGGCGCGGGTTCTTCGACATCGCCATCGAGCCATTCCTCGGCCCGGATCTGCAGATCGGCCACTTCGGTCGCCAGCAACTGGTGCGGCAGATTGTACTGGCGCCACGGATCCGCTTCGCTTGGCCACAGGTTTTGCGCGCCCCAGTGCGCGGCGAACAGCGCCAGCGGCGCGCCCCAGACCGCGCGGGGCAGGGCTGGACGCTGCATGCCACGGCCGGCAAATTGAGTCAGCAGCCAAAACAGCAGGGCGAGCAGCAAGGTGATGCCCAATGCCGGATGCGCCAGCCCGCCGCCGGTGGAGTTCTCGACGAACTGCGGATCGATCAGGTAATGAATATCCGAAGGTGTCGGCAGACGCCCGACCGCGCTGACCAGCTCAGCCGTCGCCACCGCCAGCAATCCCCAGAACACCAATACCGGCAAGGCCAGCCACCACGCCCGGCGATGCAGCAACACCACCAACAGGCTGCCAATGGCCAGGTCCGACACATAGCCCAGCGGTGTTGACCAGCCCAGTGCTGCACGCAGGCACACCGGCACAATCAACACGAGAAAAATCAGCGAAAAGAGGCGGGCATACGGCTGCCGCAACCGGTTAAAAAGAGCGCTCACAAAAAAAGACCTTCCAGCCATTAAATCGTCATAAAAGTGTGCGCGATGATACCAAGGGTGGGCTGTCTGATCGCCCTTTTAAACGCTCAACTGATGCGCTGGTGCGCGAGCTTTCGAAGGTGATGTCGCGTCTGCAGCCCTGACCGGCCCTCGCGTGGCACGGCAATCGACGATATTGAGGCTGGTGGATTTATTGTTTCAGGCTGTTTAACCCTTCGAGCCGCCACCGAATTCCAATGTAGGAGCTGCGGGACGCTGCGATCTTTTGATCTTGTTATCGAAACCCGGAATCAAAAGATTGCAGCCTCATTCCGCTCAACAACCCGTGCTATCGATATGCGATAAAGATATTTAATTTCTATTTTTTATAGCGATAAAGTCAGGCCTTTCAGCAAACCACCCCATGCTGCGAGGTTGTCATGGCCACACCGTTCAAACGTTCCGCACTGACTCTGCTGGCCGCTTCTCTGGCCGCGAGTGCGTTGTTCAGCACCGGCGCTCAGGCCGAAGGCAAGATCAGCATCGCCCAGCAATTCGGCATCGGTTACCTGATTCTCGATGTGGTGCGCGATCAGAACCTCATCGAAAAACACGGCAAGGAGCAGGGCCTCGATATCAAGGTCGACTGGAACAGCATTTCCGGCGCTACAGCAATGAACGAGGCGCTGCTGACTGGTTCGCTCGATGTGGTTTCGGCGGGCGTGCCGCCGATGCTCACCGTGTGGGATCGCACCAAAGGCAAACAGAACGTCAAAGCCATCGCTGCACTGGGTTCGATGCCCAACTATTTGTTGACCAATAACCCGAACATCAAGACGCTCAAGGACTTCACCGACAAGGACCGAATTGCTGTGCCGGCCGCCGGTGTCGGCTTCCAGTCGCGTACTTTGCAGATCGAAACCGCCAAGGAGTTCGGTGACGCGCAGTACAAGAAATTCGATGACATCTCAGTCAGCCTGCCGCACCCCGATGCGACCGCCGCGCTGATCGCCGGCGGCTCGGAAATCAACTCGCACTTCTCCAGCCCGCCGTTTCAGTACCAGGCCCTGCAGAATCCCAACGTGCACAAAGTGTTGAGTTCCTACGACGTGCTTGGCGGGCAGGCGACGTTCAACGTGCTGTACACCACGGAAAAATTCCACGACGAAAACCCGAAAACCTACAAGGCGTTCTACGACGCTTTGGCCGAGGTCGAGAAGATTATCAAGGCTGATAAGCCGGCAGCGGCTCAGGCGTACATTCGTGTCGAGCAGTCGAAATTGCCGCTGGCCCTGGTCGAGCAAATCGTCAAAGACCCCGAAATCGATTTCACTGTGGTGCCGCAGCGCACCTTTATTTATGCCGAGAAGTTGCAGGAGCTGGGCGTGCTGAAGAACAAGGCCGATAGCTGGAAGGATTATTTCTTTGAAGAGGCGCATGGTGGCGCGGGGAGCTAAGGGGGCGATTAATTCTGAGGGGGCGGGGCGTTCTGGACAGGGAGATGGCCACTTAGTAGCATTCGCGGCCTATGGATTTCTATCCCGAACGTCGACCGACGCATCAAGGACCCCCAATGCACAAGTTCACCCATGGCGATGTAACCGTTGATTTCACCGTGTTGAGCGGTGAGGTGGTGGGCAGCGAGAAAATGAGCGAAACCCACATCACCTCCACCGGTGGCAACGGGCAATTCGACAGCAATGGTCAGCCCATCGCAGTGCACATCAACTCGGTGATGGTTATCAACCATGAGTTCTGGATCAGAACGGCGGACGGTATCGAGCACGATGTGAATTTCCGCGGGCTCGATATTCCTCTGCGCAGCGGTCAGGACATTTCGCTGATCAGCGCGTTGAGCAGCGATGGCAAGAAGACGCTGCACACCTACCTGCAAAACCAAGCCTCGGCCAAGACCTACCAGATTCGCGATGCCAAGGCGCTCAACACTGAGCTTGGGTTGTCGCCGTTTCGCTGGAAGCCCTTGCTGATTGCCTTTGCCTTGTGGATCGGCATCGGTCTGGTTGCCGGTGTGTTGGGCTTTCTGGTGGGGACGGGCTATTACATTTATGAGTGCGTCAAAGGCTCCAAGCGCAAGAAGCTGTTGGTTGCCGAACTGGAAGCCTTTTTGGCCCGTTTGAACCAGCAGGTCGAAAGCCAATACCACGCAGGGCGGTCCGACCAGGTGCAAATGCCTGAGCAACCTCAGGCTCAGGCGCAACCTCAGGCAACCGCCGAACCTGCAGGCATGACCAGCAGCAGTGTGCGCAAAGCGCTGTCGCGTAACGGTTGAACAACGGGGGTTAATGCGCAGGCCCTTAAGCTTGCGCAGTATCTCTATCATCGAAGATGCTTTCTATGGGCATCGCGAACGCCCGGGCAATCTGGAATGCCAGCGGCAAACTCGGGTCGTAGCGTTCGTTCTCTATAGCGTTAATCGTCTGACGCGACACGCTCAGGCGTTCAGCCAGATCGACTTGCGACCACTTGCGCTCGGCGCGCAATTCCTTAAGGCGGTTTTTCATTGGTAGCGGCGTCGCGCAATTTGCAGGCCGACAATCCACATCAGCCCCATCACCGGCCACACACACGTCCACGGAATGTGCGGAGCGCCGACGTTTTCCAGAAAACCGTAGCTGAAGGTCAACAGTGCCGAGGCGGCGAAGGCGAAGCCCAGCGCTTCGAACTGGATGCGCAGATGCATTTCGTCCATGCGCCGCATGTTGCGCACAATGGCCCAGCACATCAGTCCCGCCGGAATGATCGGCGTCAGTGCGACGGCCGAGCGCAGCACGATGGGGGCGTCCATCAGGTATTGCGAGGCAATCAATGAGGCTGTCAGGACCAGCATGTAGATGATTAATGCTGCGCCCAATTCGAGGTAGTACCGGTTCATTCTTCACTTCCTATGTAAAAGACCCTTTACATGGTCGCTGAAGATTTATTCGATGTAAAGCACACTTTCCATCATGGCTGGTAGCCTAGAACAGACTCATGCCGGAGGATTTTCGCCTAGGTCAGTAGCTTAAAAGCACGCCTTCTGGACAGCGTAATAACCACTCAGTAGCATTCGAGCCCAACGGATTATCCCTTCGCACGTCGTCCGACGTGGAACGCTCAAGGAATCGACATGCGCGACACCCGCATTGACCAAAAACGAACGGTCGTGACCCAGGTCAACGGCGAGATTCACTATGAAACCCAGATCAGTTTCAGCTCCACGTCGCTCGTCGATGGCGACATTCGGGGGCATCGTGCTGAAGGCAATCAGCTAGACATTCCGGTGGCCGGGGCGGACTTCGCTTGGCGCATTGATCTGGATGGCGTGCATAGAGTGCCGGTGACGCAGCAGGCAGCGGTTGAACCGGTTGAACCGTTGCCTGCTGATGACAGCTTGAAGCTGTTCACCTCGAAAAACGTGTGGATCACCCTCGGGCTGTGGTTCTTCGTCAGTTCGGTGTTCGGTTGGCTGGGGATTGTGGCGGCAGGCGGATATCTCGGTTACCAGTGGCGTGAGGTGGAAAAGCGCAAGGGACAGTTGGCCAAGGCGCCCGTAGAGAAAGCCGTGACCCGTTCCGGCTCGGGGATGTCACGGGAAAGCGTGCGCAAGGCATTGGCCCGCAAGCGTTAATTCGGCACACATCAAAAACAAAAAAAGGGGCGGCCTGATCATCGATCGGGCCGCCCCTTTTTTACTGCCGCTCAGTGATCAATGCATCTTGCTGTGATCGTGACCTTCCATGTTGGTCAGCGCACGAACCGGTGCCTTAACTTCGATGGTTTCTTTCTCGCCCTTGGCGTTTTCCACGGTCAGGGTCAGCGGCACTGTTTCGCCTTCCTTAAGCTGACCGGTCAGGCCCATCAGCATCACGTGGTAGCCGTTCGGATCAAGCTTGACGGCTTTGCCGGCCGGCAGCTCGACGAACTTTACCGGGCCCATGCTCATGACGTCGTTCTTCATGGTCATTTCGTGGATCTGCACATCTTTGGCCACCGGCGTCGCGACGCTGAGCAACTTGCTGTCGCTGTCGGCGGTGAGGGTCATGAACGCGCCGCTGGCGGTCTGGGTTGGCACGGTGGCACGCACCCAGGCGTCGTCGACTTTGGTCTGCGCGGAGACCTGGAACGCCAGGCCCAGCAGAGACAGACCGATAACAGCGCGTTTGAGGTGGTTCAGAACAGGTTGCATCAGCAAACCTCCATAACAGTAAGCAAATCTTCCGTGCATTGTTCTGCCGAAAGCGAGGTGGACAGACCCAGGCGCAAGCCGCCATTGGAGTCGTAAACGTAACTGGTGGCGGTGTGCGAGATGGTGTACGTGTCGCCGGCCGGGACTTTCTCGTAGAACACGTCGAATTCCTTGGCCGTGGCCGCGGTTTCCTCAAGCGTGCCGTACAGCGCAACGAAGGTCGGGTCGAAGGCTTTCATGTAGGCGTCGAGGATTTCCGGGGTGTCGCGCTCGGGATCGAGGCTGATGAAGATCACCTGCAAGCGATCGCCATCGGCGCCCATCAGTTTCTTGATTTTTGCTGCGCGGGCGAGGGTGGTCGGGCAGACCGCCGGGCACTGGGTGAAACCGAAGAAGACCATCGGCATCATGCCGCGAAAGCTCGACAGCGTCATGGTTTCGCCGTCGGTGTTCTTCAGTTTGAAGGTGCGCCCCATGATCTTGTTACTCAGATCCTTGCCGTACTTGTACGACAGTTGGCCGCGGGTGTCGCAGCCGGCGAGCAGGCCTAGCCCGAGCACGCCCATTCCCGCAAGCACCTTGCGGCGAGTCAACAAAGCCGTCATCTAATACCGCCTTTTGCAGCCCGTCAGTCAGCAGGACTGGCGGGGGGTTAACCGTAAAAGCGGCGCATGATACCAAACTGAGGGCAGAGGCCGGCCACGGATCGCCGCACGGCACAGGATCGAGCGACAAAAGGTGTAAGAAAAAGTGACGATGGCTCACTGCATTCGCGACTCGTCAGCGCTCCAGCCACCGCCCAGCGCGGTGTACAGATTGACCTCGGCGACCAGTTGCGCAAGGCGATCGGTGATCAGACCCTGCTGCGAACTGAACAACGAACGCTGCGCATCGAGGAACGTCAGGCTGCTGTCGACGCCATTCTGATAACGGTTCTGCGCCAGGTTGTAATAGGTCTGCGTGGCCGCGACCAGATCGCGCTGCGCCTGCAATTGCTGCTGATACGTACTGCGCGCGGCGAGGCCGTCGGCGACCTCCTGAAACGCGGTCTGAATCGATTTTTCGTATTCGGCCACTGCGACGTCTTTCTGCAACTTCGAATAATCGAGACTCGCGCGCAGGCTGCCGGCATTGAAGATCGGCAGGCTGATCTGCGGTTGAAAGCTCCACGCGCCCGAGCCACCGCCGAACAATCCGGACAGGTCACGACTGGAGGTGCCGGCATTCGCCGTCAGGCTGACACTGGGAAAAAACGCCGCCCGCGCTGCGCCAATATTGGCGTTGGCGGCCTTGAGTTTGTATTCAGCCTGGAGAATGTCCGGACGGCGCTGCAACAGGTCCGAAGGCAGTCCGGCCGGCAGTTGTTGCACCAGATCGCTGGCCAGCGGACGGGCGGGCAGGGCGTCCGGCACCGGTGCGCCGACCAGCAAGGTCAAGCTGTTCAAGTCTTGGGCGACCTGACGCTGGTAGCGCGCCAGATTGGCCCGGGAACTGTCGACGCTGGTCCGCGCCTGCGCCTGTTCCAGCGCCGACGATTTGCCGGCCTCGCGATTGCGCGTGGTCAGGTGCAGGCTCTGCTCATCGGCGGCAAGGGTGTCGCGGGTCAGTTCCAGCAGTTCCTGATCGGCGCGCCAGGTCAGGTAAGCGTTGGCGACGCTGGCCACCAGACTCAGCTCGGCACTGCGCCGCGCTTCTTCAGTCGAGAGCCAGGTCTGCAAGGCCTCCTCGCTGAGGCTGCGCACGCGCCCGAAGAAATCCAGTTCATAGGCGCTGATGCCGAGGTTGGCCGAGTACGTCGAGTTGATCAGCGCTTTGCCCTGGGTCACGCTCGGCGGCATCCGCTGGCGCAACTCGTTGGCGTTGGCCGACACCGCCGGGAACAGGTCGGCGCGCTGAATGCGGTATTGCGCCTGAAAGGCTTCGACGTTAAGAGCCGCTACGCGCAGGTCGCGGTTGTTGACCAAGGCGCTTTCAATCAGCTGTTGCAGCGCCGGGTCGGTGAACAGTGTGCGCCAGTCTTCGCCGTTCCTGGCCGCTTGCGTTGCTGTCGGATATTGCGCGGCGGTGGGGGATGCGGGGCGCTGATACTCGGGAATCAATGAACAACCGCCCATCAGCACCGCGATGGACAGCAGGGAAAGTCGCAACGTCAACATCGAACTGCCTCATGCATATAAAGAGCGTTGTGCTCAGGCCCCGGCCATCCATTTCGCCAGACCATGGCGGCCACTGACGCCGAGTTTGGCGGTGGCGCGCTTGAGATACGTCTCGATCGAACTGTTTTTGACCCGCAGTTTTTCCGCCATTTGCGGCACGGTGCCACCGGTCAACAAGCCCAGGCAGACTTCTTTCTCGCGCACCGACAGGGCGATGTCGCTGAGCGCCAATCGCTCATCGAACACTTGCGCCAGCGGTGCCTGATCCAGCTCGGCCAAGGGTTGGCGAGGTTGCCTGGCAAGGATCTGCCGGCTGATCTGTGCGTGGCGTTCGATCAGTGGCAGCAGGGTGTCGGACAGACTTTTCAGAAACGACAACTCCGGCAGGGAAAACACCCGTTGTGTATGCGGTCGGTAAAACGAAATCACGCAACGGCGGTTGGACGTGCGCGAGACCAGATTGCATTGATGGGCGCTGTGTTGCGGATGGCGCGGCTGGAGCGAGGCTTTCAGTTGAATCAGCAACGAGTCGTTCATCTCGATCATTTTCTGCAACAGCGGATGATCGTCGGGGCTCTCCAGCGGATCGGGCGGGGCACACGTCTGCGCCGGACCGGCGCTGCCCAAGGGTTTGATGTCGACCACACTGGCCTGACGCTCATCCAGCGTCCACTCACTGAGATCTACCCGGTTGACCGGCACCAGTGTGTCGACCAATTGGAACATGTTCGTGGCGAAGTGATCATCGCCGGTACTGGCAATCAGTTCACCGAGTTGCCAGTAGAAATGCGGGTTTTCGGTGTTGCGAATAGTGCCGGTCAGATTCATATCCTTCATCCCTGGTTCAGAGCCATCACTGAATCGTCTGCCGTCTCTGTAAAAGCCGCCCACGCAGTCATTTCTCCTTGAACATGATCTGGAGCGGGATTTAAGCCTATGGATTTGTCCTACGTCTGTAGGGGAAAACAGGGACACAAAGTGCCACTATTTCTGAATCTTGGCGCCGGGGTTCTGACGCCGCTGAACCCAGGTGTACCGGCATGAGTGACTGTTCAGTCACGCTGAAGCCCCGGAAAACCTGGCGAAGGGGAGTTCTGATCGGCAGCGCTCGGGCAAATGGCGGCGCTGCTATGTGGTTTTTTTCCTACAAGCTTTTCAGTTTTTCCTCTCCGAGCTTTTCGACAGTGCCTACGATAAACACGCCCGTAAACGTCAGACAGGCGTGTTCGAGCCTCGCGGTTGTCCGGGTTTCAGGTGTCATGTCAGCGTCGGGGCCGATGCTTGAATACCGGCAAAATCACATGAGAAGGATCTTATGCAGCCTACTTCTGCCAACGTGGCGGACGATCTGTCCGTGCCTGTCGAGACATTCGCGCTGACTGCCGCTCAACGGGATATCTGGCTGGACCAACTGAGCCGTGGAGATTCGCCGCTGTATAACATTGGCGGTTATGTGGAGCTGACCGGGCCGCTGGATCCGGCATTGCTGCAATCGGCGCTTGAGTGTCTGGTGGAAGCGAATGATGCCTTGCGCATTGTTCTGCGATCGGATGTTGGTCACGACGGGCTGCCGTTGCAAGGGTTTGCCCAGGTGTTGCCGGTGGCCATGCCGCTGCATGACTTCAGTGGGCACCCCGATCCGCAGTCGGCGGCCCGCACGCTGGTCGAAGAGCAGATGGCGCATGCCTTCGTGTTGCACGGGCAAGCGTTGTTCCGCTTCACTCTGATTCGCCTCGATCGCGATCGCCACTGGTTGGCAGCGCAGGCCCACCACTTGATTATCGATGGCTGGGCTTTCGCTCTGCTGTTCAAGTCGCTGGGCGACATCTACAGCGCGTTGTGCCTTGGCGAGCGTCCGAGTGGGGCGGCACCGTCCTACGTCGGCTTTATCGAAGATGACGCGCGCTACCACCAGTCACCCCGTTATGAGCGAGATCAACGCTACTGGCTGGACAAGTACCGCAGCTTGCCCGAACCCTTGTTGACTGCCCGCCATCGCGAATCCCTCGACGTTGAAGCCGCCCCCAGTCGCATCCACGTCGAGGCTTTTCCAACCGTGCTGCACGAGCGCATGAAGGACTGCGCGCGGCAATTGGGTGGCTCGGCCTTTCACGTGTTGCTGGCGGCGCTGCACGTGTATTTCAGTCGCACCGCGCAACGTGACGAGTGGGTGGTCGGGTTGCCGATTCTCAATCGCTCCGGTGCCCGCTTCAAAAGCACTCTAGGGTTATTCACCCAGGTCAGTGCAATGCGTATGGAGTTTGGCCGGGCACTGTCATTTGGTGAATTGATCAAGGCGATCGGCGCTGGCCTGAAGCAGGATTTCCGCCATCAGCGCTACCCGCTGAGCGAGATGAACCGCGCGCTGGGCCTGTTGCGTGAAGACCGTGCGCAACTGTTCGAACTGTCGGTGTCGTACGAACAGGACGACCATGACTACCGTTACGGTGAGGCGTCGGGACACTCGGTCAAGGTCTCCAACCAGTACGAGGCGACACCGCTGGCCCTTCACCTGCGCAGCAACCGTTACACCGATAAGGCCTGGTTGCATCTGGTGTACTCGCCGGCCTGTTTCACGGCAGACGAGATCGCGTCGTTGACCGAACACTTGTTGTTGATACTGGAGCAAGGCCTGGAATGCCCTGCGCTGGCAATCGCCGATTTCAACCTCAATAGCCCGGCAGAGCTGGCCCTGCTCGATGAGTGGAACGACACCCGAGTCAGTTATCCGCAGGGCCAGCTGATTCAACGGCGATTTGAATCCCGAGTGACCGAACAACCGGACGCTGTGGTCGCGACTTGTCAGGGGCGGACGCTGAGCTACGCCGAACTGAACCGGCAAGCCAACGCGTTGGCCCATCATCTGCTGGGCCTCGGTGTACGGCCGGATGACCGGGTAGCGATCGTTGCCCGCAGAGGCCTCGATACATTGGTCGGGTTGCTGGCGATTCTCAAGGCTGGCGCCGCTTATGTGCCGATTGACCCGGCGCATCCGCCCGAGCGCCTGAGCTATTTGCTCAGTGACAGCGCTCCGGTGGCGTTGCTGAGCCAAAGCGATCTGCGTGAGCGTTTGCCCGCCACAGCGCTGCCGGTGATCGAGCTCGATCGGCGCGAATGGTCGCTCGATAACATGGTCGATCCTGACGTGCCGGGGTTGACCACGAAAAACCTCGCTTATGTAATTTACACCTCCGGCTCAACCGGATTGCCCAAAGGTGTGATGGTCGAGCACCGCACACTCGGCAATCTGGTCGACTGGCACTGCGAGGCATTCGGGCTCGGCATCGGACAGCACACTTCGAGCCTCGCCGGCTTCGGTTTCGACGCGATGGCGTGGGAGGTCTGGCCGGCGTTGTGTGCCGGGGCGACATTGCACTTGTCGCCCGCAAGCGAAGGCAACGAAGACATCGACGCGCTGCTCGACTGGTGGCGTGCGCAGCCGCTGGACGTCAGCTTCCTGCCAACGCCGATTGCCGAATACGCTTTCAGCAAACAACTCGACCATCCGACCTTGCGCACCTTGCTGATCGGCGGTGATCGTCTGCGCCAGTTCAACCGTGCGCCGGGTTTTGCGGTGGTCAACAACTACGGGCCGACCGAAGCCACGGTGGTCGCCACCTCGGGGCTGATCATGTCCGGGCAGGCGTTGCACATCGGCAAACCAGTGAGCAATGCCACGGCGTATTTGCTCGATGATCAGCAGCGCCCGCTGCCGATCGGCATCATCGGCGAGCTGTATGTCGGCGGCGCCGGGGTTGCCCGGGGCTATCTGAATCGCCCGGAGCTGACCGCCGAACGCTTTCTCGACGACCCGTTCAGTGCGCAACCGGATGCGCGCATGTATCGCACCGGCGATCTCGCCCGCTGGCGCGCCGACGGCAATCTTGAGTACATCGGTCGCAACGATGACCAGGTGAAAGTCCGTGGCGTGCGTGTCGAACTGGGCGAAATCGAAGCGGCACTCTCCAGCCATGACGAGGTGCAGGAAGCCGTGGCGTTGGTGCGTGACGGCCAGCTATTGGCGTGGTTCACCGAACGTGAAACGCTGGACATCCTGCAACTGCACGCGCACCTGACATCGCGCTTGCCAGCCGCGATGCTGCCGGCCGCCTATATCCGTCTGGCGACGTTGCCGCTGACGGCCAACGGCAAGCTCGATCGCCAGGCCTTGCCGACGCCGGGGCCGGAAGCGCTGATCCGGCGGCAATACGAGGCGCCCCAAGGTGACGTAGAAATCGCTTTGGCGCAGATCTGGGCCGAGGTCTTGCAAGTCGAACGGGTAGGGCGTCACGACCACTTCTTTGAGCTGGGCGGCCACTCTTTGCTCGCCGTCGGCCTGATCGAACGCATGCGCCAGATTGGCATGAGCAGCGATGTTCGCGTGTTGTTCAGCCAACCGACACTGGCCGCATTGGCTGCAGCGGAGGGCAGCGGCCGCGAAGTCGAGGTGCCGGCCAACCGCATTGCGCCCGATTGCACGCACATCACGCCGGATCTGCTGCCGCTGGTGCAACTGGATCAGCCGATGATCGAGCGCATTGTCGCGACGGTGCCGGGTGGTGCCGCCAATGTGCAGGACATCTACCCCTTGGCGCCGTTGCAGGAAGGCATTCTCTATCACCACATCACCGCCGCGCAGGGCGATCCGTACCTGCTGCAATCGCTGCTGGCGTTCGACAGCCTCGAACGGGTCGAGGCCTTCGCCGCTGCGTTGCGTCAGGTCATGGCGCGGCACGATATCCTGCGTACGGCGGTGGTTTGGGAAGGGTTGACGTCGCCAGTGCAAGTGGTGTGGCGCGAGGCCATTTTGCCGGTGGAGGAAGTCGAACTCGACCCTGTTGGCGGCGCGATCATCGATCAGTTGCACGAGCGTTTCGATGCACGGCGTTATCGCCTCGACGTCAGTCAGGCGCCGCTACTGCGCCTGATGTATGCCCGTGATCCCGCGCACAACCGGGTGGTCGGCATCTTGCTGTTCCATCATTTGGCGATGGATCACATTGCGCTGGAGGCGATGCGCGAAGAAATCCACGCCTGCCTGTCCGGGAGCGCTGAACCGCTGGCGCCGCCGGTGCCATACCGCAACTATGTGGCGCAGACGCGACTGGGTGTCAGTGAACAGGAGCATGAAGCGTTTTTCCGCCAGATGCTCGCCGACATCGACGAGCCGACCTTGCCGTTCGCTTTGCAGAACGTACAGGGTGACGGCAGCAACATCGAAGAAGCCGAGCAAACCCTGGCGAGCGATCTCTATCAGCGCATGCAGCAGCAGGCACGTCTGGCGGGCGTCAGCGTCGCCAGCCTGATCCACCTCGCCTGGGCGCAAGTGTTGGCGACGACATCCGGCCAGCAAAGCGTGGTGTTCGGCACAGTGTTGATGGGGCGCATGCAGGGCGGCGAGGGTGCCGACCGGGCGCTGGGGGTGTTCATCAACACCTTGCCGCTGCGGGTCGACGTCGGTGAAGGCGCGCGCGCGGCGGTGAAGTCCACCCATGCACGGCTGACCGCTTTGCTCGCCCATGAACATGCCTCTTTGGCGCTGGCCCAGCGTTGCAGTGGCGTTGCCGCGCCAGCGCCGCTGTTCAGTGCCTTGCTCAACTACCGGCACAGCGATGATGTCGAGCAAAAGACTTCCCGGCAAACCTGGCAGGGCATCGAGACCCTGGCCAACGAGGAACGCACCAATTACCCGTTTACCCTGAGTGTCGATGATCTCGGCACGGGCTTGCGTCTGACCACCCGAACCCTGTCGAGCATTGGTGCGCAGCGCATTTGCAGTTATGTGCAGTCGGCGCTGAACGGTTTGGTAGAAGCGCTGGAGACCACGCCGCAGCGGCCGCTGAATAGCCTGCCGTTGTTACCACCGGAAGAACTGCAACGGCTGCTGATCGAGTTCAACGATACGGCAGTCGACTGCCCGATGGAGCAACCGCTGCAGGCGCTGTTCGAACAACAGGTGCAGCGCAGACCGAATGCCATCGCCGTGCAGTTCGCCGAGCAACGCCTGAGCTATCGCGAGTTGAATGAGCAGGCCAACCGCTTGGCTCATCATCTGCGCGGGCTCGGCGTGCAGCCGGATTCGCGGGTAGCGATCTGCGTCGAGCGCGGGCCGGAGCTGGTGATCGGTCTGCTGGGCATTCTCAAGGCGGGCGGTGCCTATGTGCCGCTCGATCCCGATTATCCGCTGCAACGCCTGAACTACATGTTGCAGGACAGCGCACCGGTCGCGCTGCTGGTGCATGCCGCGACGCGCGATCTGCTCGGCGAACCCGGCGTGCCGCTGATCGATCTCGACCTCGGTGCCTGGCAGGAGCAGCCGCACGATAATCCGCAGGTTCCGGGTCTCGGCGCGGCGAATCTGGCCTACATGATCTACACCTCAGGCTCCACCGGCACGCCGAAGGGCGTGATGATCGAACACCGCAGCGCTTGCAACATGGTGCACTGGGGCTCGCAGTTGTCGCCGCCGACTGAACACGGCGCGTTGCTGCAAAAGGCGCCGTACAGTTTCGACAGTTCGGTGTGGGAGATCTTCTGGCCGCTGTGCTCGGGCATGCGCCTGGTCTTGGCGCGGGCCGACGGCAACCGTGATTCGGCGTATGTCACGCAAGTGATCCGCGAACAGAATATTACCGTGGTCAAATTCGTGCCGGCGCTGTTGCAGCAGTTCATCGAACAAGACGACGTCAGCCAGTGCACCAGCCTCACCGACGTGCTCAACGGTGGCGGCGAGTTGACCGTTGCGCTGGCCCGGCAAGTGCGCGAGCGCCTGCCGTGGGTGCGTCTGCACAACGTCTATGGGCCGACCGAAACCACGGTCGACAGCAGCGGCTGGACCCTGGAGCCCGGCGAGCCGCTGCCGCCGACACTGGTGCCAATCGGCAAGGCGCTGAGCAACACGCGGCTGTATGTCCTCGATGCCAGCGATCAACCGGTGCCGTTTGGCGTCAGCGGGCATTTGCACATTGGTGGAGTGGGCGTGGCGCGCGGCTATCTGGGGCTGCCGCAATTGCAGGCCGAACGCTTTATCGACAGTCCGTTCGTGGCCGGTGACCGCTTGTATCGCACTGGGGATCTGGTGCGTTACGGCGCTGACGGCAATCTCGAATTCCTCGGTCGCAATGACTTTCAGGTCAAGCTGCGCGGGGTGCGTCTTGAGCTGGGCGAAATTGAAGCGCGCCTGCTGGAACATCCGGCGATCCGTGAGGCAGTGGTGCTGGTGCGCGATGAGCGGCTGGTGGCTTATTACACCCTGCGTACCGAGCTGGCTGCGCCGACGCTTGAAGCATTGCGAGCGCATGTATTGGCGCAGTTGCCGGAGTTCATGGTGCCCGGTGCCTATGTGATGCTGGCGGTGCTGCCCCTGACGCCCAACGACAAAATCGATCGCAAGGCATTACCGGAGCCGGGGGCGGAGGCACTGCTCAGCCGTCCTTACGAGGCACCCGAAGGTGACGTGGAAAGTGCTTTGGCGCAGATCTGGGCGCAGGTGCTCAACGTCGAGCAGGTGGGGCGTCACGACAACTTCTTCGAACTGGGCGGGCATTCGCTATTGGCGGTCAGTCTGGTCGCGCGCATGCGTCTGGCCGGCCTGCATGTCGACGCGCGCACGCTGTTCAGTCAGCCGACACTGGCCGCGCTGGCGGCACAGACCTCGCGGCAGGCCAGGCAGGTCGAGATCGCCCCGACCACCATCCCCAACCTCAACCGCAAACGCCGCCTCTAACGGCGCACACAAACCCTGTAGGAGTGAGCCTGCTCGCGATTGCGGTGGGTCAGTCACGAACATATCGCCTGACCTGACGCCATCGCGAGCAGGCTCACTCCTACACGGGGGGTTGTGTGGCTCCTGTCCGGTATGGCTTGTCCCCGCTTCCCATGTCAGACACCCACGCCCCGATGTTTTAGTTTTTCCAGGCTGCGCGCCGTCTGCACGGACTCGCTGCTGCGCGCTCCTTTTTTCCGTATTTACAGCAGGTTACCTCATGCATTTCAGCGAACTGATGGCTGTTATTTCCACCCATGCGATCCGCCTTCAACAGGAAGATGAAGACCTGGTCATTCTGGGCAGCGACGACGCGCTGGATGACGCTTTGTGGGACAGCCTTTCGGCGCACAAGGCGCAACTGCTGGAGCTAGTAGCCCAACATGGCGGCGACTGGCTGAGCCCGGCCTTTCGCATTACCCCGGACATGCTGCCGCTGGTGACGCTGAATCAGCACACCCTTGACCGCATCGTTGCCACGGTGCCGGGTGGCGCGGCCAATGTGCAGGACATTTATCCGCTGTCGGCGTTGCAGGAAGGCATGCTGTACCACCATCTTTCGGCCGCTGCCGGTGACCCTTACATCTCGCAGGCGCGCTTCGTGTTCGACAGCCAGCAACGGCTGGACGCCTTCGCCGACGCGCTGCGTTGGGTGGTCAAACGTCACGACATCCTGCGCACCTCGTTTGTCTGGGAATACCTCGACGAGGCGGTGCAAGTGGTCTGGCGCGAGGCGCCGCTGCTGTGTGAGGAAATCAACGTCGACAGTGGTGCCGACGTACTAACGCAATTGCTCGAACGTCACGATCCGCAGCACTTTCGTCTGGACATGCAGCAAGCGCCCTTGCTGCGCATGGTCTACGCGCAGGATCCTGCTCAGGGCCGCGTGGTCGCGCTGTTGCTGTTTCATCACATGATCATGGATCACGTGGCGCTGGACGTACTGCGCCGGGAAATTCAGGCCTGTCTGCTCGGGCAGACTGCGCAAGTGCCAGCGGCGGTGCCGTATCGTGATCACTTGGCCAAGGCCCGCAGTGCGGGCAACGAGCAGGCACAGGAAGCGTTTTTCCGCGAGATGCTCGCCGATATCGACGAGCCGACGCTGCCGTGTGGTTTGCAGGATGTGCAGGGTGACGGCCATGCTATCGAGGAGTCTTCGTTGATGCTCGACAGCCGCTTGAGCCGGCAGTTGCGCGAGCAGGCGCGGCAGCTCGGCGTGAGCGTCGCGAGCCTGACGCATCTGGCGCTGGCGCGGGTGCTCGGGCAATTGTCCGGGCGCACAGCGATAGTGTTCGGCACTGTACTGCTGGGGCGGATGGACGCGGGCGAGGGCGGTGAGCAGGCGTTGGGGATGTTCATCAACACCTTGCCGCTGCGCGTTGATGTCGGTGAGCAAAGCGTGCGCGCCGGGGTCCTGGCGACCCATCGGCGGCTGACCGCGTTGCTGGCGCACGAGCAAGCCTCGCTGGCTTTGGCGCAACGCTGCAGCGCCGTCGCGGTGCCGACGCCGCTGTTCAGCGCGATCCTCAACTACCGGCACAGCAGCGTCGAAGAAGTCGCTGATGTGGTCGACATTGCTCCCGGTGTGCAGGTATTGGGTGCCCGCGAGCGCACCAACTACCCGCTGACCATCAACATCGATGACCTCGGCGCAGATTTGCGCATTACCGCGCTGGCAGATGCGGCGCTGGGTGCCGAGCGCATGGCCGCGTACCTGAATACGGCGCTGGAAAGTCTGCTCGCGGCCCTGCAAACCAGCGCCGATGTGCCGCTGCAAGAGCTGAAAATCCTCCCCGCCAGCGAACGCGAACACCTGCTGTACGGCAGCAATTTGCCGCTGTCGCAGTTCCCCGACACCCCGCTGATCCACCAGCAATTTGAAATCCATGCACAGGCCCGCCCGGACGCCACGGCGCTGATCTTCGAAGGGCAGACGCTCAGCTACGGCGAGCTCAACCGCCGCGCCAATCAGGTCGCCCACCATTTGCTGGCGCTGAACATTCGCCCTGACGACCGTGTCGCCATCTGCGTCGAGCGTGGCCCGCAAATGATCATCGGCCTGCTTGGCGTGCTCAAGGCAGGCGCCGGTTATGTGCCGATCGATCCGGCCTATCCGCTCGACAGAATCAGTTTCACCTTGCAGGACAGCGCCCCGGCGGCGGTTCTCATGCAGGCGGCGACCCGCGATCGCGTGGCCGCTCTCGATGTGCCGCAGATCGACCTCGGCAGCGCTCACCTCAAGGCCGAACTCGACAGCAATCCGCAGATCCCCGAGCTGACCCCGGCGCATCTGGCGTACGTGATCTACACCTCCGGCTCCACCGGTTTGCCCAAAGGCGTGATGGTCGAGCACCGCAACGTGGCGCGGCTGTTTTCTGCCACCCATGACTGGTTCCAGTTCAACCAGCAAGACATCGGGGTGCTGTTCCATTCCTTCGCGTTCGACTTCTCGGTGTGGGAAATCTGGGGTGCATTGGCGTTCGGCGGGCAATTGCTGCTGGTCCCGCAAGCCGTCAGCCGCTCGCCGGACGACTGCTATGCACTGCTCTGCGAAACCGGCGTCACGGTGCTCAACCAGACGCCGAGCGCATTCCGCCAACTGATCGCCGCTCAGGGCCGCAGCACCTTGCAGCATTCCTTGCGGGAAGTGGTTTTCGGCGGCGAAGCGCTGGAGCCTGGGCTGCTCAAGCCGTGGTACGCGCGGGTCGGCAATGCCGGAACGCGGCTGGTGAACATGTATGGCATCACCGAAACCACGGTGCACGTGACCTATCGGCCGTTGCAGGCCGCCGACGCGCAATTGCTCGGCGTCAGCCCGATTGGCGTGCGCATTCCCGACCTGCAACTGTATGTCCTCGATGCGCAGCGTGAACCGGTCCCCGTCGGCGTGATCGGTGAGCTATATGTCGGTGGCGCCGGGGTGGCGCGCGGTTATCTGAATCGCGAAGCGCTGACGGCGGAGCGTTTTATCAATGATCCGTTTGGCGCAAATGCCGAGGCGCGGTTGTATAAAACCGGCGACCTTGCGCGCTGGGCCGCTGATGGCAACCTCGAATATCTGGGGCGCAACGACGATCAGGTGAAAATTCGCGGTTTCCGCATTGAGCTGGGTGAGATCGAGGCGCGCCTGTCTACCTGCGAAGGTGTACGCGAAGCCGTGGTGATCGCCCGTGAGGACAGCCCCGGTGATCAGCGTCTGGTTGCCTACTGGCTGGCTGACGCCGATGCCGCGCCTGATGTGGCGCAATTGCGTGATCATTTGCTGGCGACGCTGGCTGACTACATGGTGCCAAGCGCTTTCGTGCGCCTGGACGCTTTTCCGCTGACTACCAATGGCAAGCTCGACCGCAAAGCCTTGCCGGCACCGGACAGCGATGCCTTCGCCCGACGTGGTTTCGAAGCGCCGGTCGGAGCAGTAGAGAATCTGATCGCCGGTCTCTGGCAGACATTGCTCAGTGTCGAGCAGGTCGGCCGCCATGACAACTTCTTCGAACTCGGTGGTCACTCGCTGTTGGCAGTGAAGCTGATCGAGCGCATGCGCCAACAGGATTTGCATTGCGACGTGCGCGTACTGTTCGGTCAGCCGAGCGTGGCGGCGCTGGCAGCGACCTTGAGCAGCGAACGTGCCATCGTTGTCCCGGACAACCTGATCGAACCGGGTTGCACGCGCATTACTCCGGCCATGTTGCCGCTGGCCAATCTCGATCAGGCCGCGATCGACCGTGTCGTTGCAACCGTGCCGGGTGGTATCGCCAATGTGCAGGACATCTATGCTCTGGCGCCGTTGCAGGCGGGGATTCTCTATCACCACTTGGCAACCAGCGCCGGAGACCCGTATGTGTTGCAGGCGCAATTCGCCTTCGACGGTCTGGCACAGATCAAAACCTTCGTCCGCGCCTTGAACGGCGTGATCAAACGCCATGACATTCTGCGCACCGGCGTGGTCTGGGAGGGGCTTGAGGAAGCCGTGCAAGTGGTCTGGCGCGAGGCGCCACTCGCGCTGGAACGCGTCGATGCCGATGACCTCGACGGCGACGTGCTCGAGCAGATGCAGGCGCGTTTCGATCCACGCCACTATCGTCTGGACCTCAATCGCGCGCCGCTGATGCGTTTTGTCTACACCGAAGATCAGCCGCACAACCGGTGGGTCGGCATTCTCCTGATGCACCATATCGTCCTCGATCACACCGCGCTGGACGTGCTGGTGGCGGAAATGAGCGACGTCATGCTCGGCTGCAGCAGCGACCTGCCGCCGCCGGTGCAGTACCGCCACTTTGTCGCGCAGGCGCGCCTTGGCGCCGATGATCAGGCGCATGAGGCGTTCTTCCGCGAAATGCTTGCCGACATTGACGAGCCGACCGTGGCCTTCGGTTTGCAGGACGTGCACGGCGACGGCAGCGATATCCTCGACAGTCATGCCGAGCTGGACGTCGGCCTCGGCGAACGCCTGCGCGAGCAGGCGCGGCGCCTGGGTGTCAGCGTGGCCAGTCTGGTGCATCAGGCCTGGGCTCAGGTGTTGGCGCAGGTGTCCGGCCAGCAGGATGTGGTGTTTGGCACGGTATTGCTCGGACGCATGCAGGGTGGGGAGGGCGCTGATCGGGCGCTGGGCATGTTCATCAACACCTTGCCGCTGCGTGTCAGCGTCGGTACTGAATCGGTAGAACTCGGCGTGCGTGCCACCCATGCACGTCTGGCGCAATTGCTCGGCCATGAGCAAGCTTCGTTGGCGCTGGCCCAGCGTTGCAGTGGTGTCGCCGGTTCGCAGACGCTGTTCAGCACCTTGCTCAACTACCGCCACAGTGCGCCGGAGTCGGCCGCTGTAACGTGGGATGGCGTGCAGATTCTCAGTTCGCGCGAGCGCAGCAATTATCCGCTGGTGGTCAGTGTCGACGACCTTGGCGAAGGGTTCCGCTTGAGCGTACAAGCCGTGCCTCAGGTGGATGGCGCGCGGGTCTGCGACTTCTTGCAAACCGCGTTGCACAGCCTGGTCACGGCACTGGAGTACACGCCAACGGCGCCGTTGCAGCAGCTATCGATCGTGTCGCCGGGCGAGCGGCAGCGTGTGCTGGTTGGTTTCAACATCAGCGGTCGTGAATACCCGTCCGCGCAGACAGTGCCGCGGCTCTTTGAAGCGCAAGTCTTGGCGTATCCCGAAGCATTGGCGGTGGTGCAGGGTGAGCAACAGTTCAGCTACCGCGAACTGAATCAGCGCGCCAATCGTCTCGCTCATCACTTGATCGGCCTCGGCGTGCAAACCGATGACCGAGTCGCGCTGTGCCTGCGTCGCGGCCCGAACATGCTTGTTGGAATGCTGGCGATTCTCAAGGCCGGCGCGGGTTACGTGCCGATCGATCCTGATTATCCGCGAGAACGCATCGCCTACCTGTTGCAGGACAGCGACCCGATTGCGGTACTGGCGCAGGCATCGACGCGCGACCTGCTCGGCGCTGTACCGGTGATTGATCTGGATGCCAGCGAGTGGCGGCACCTGCCTGACGACAATCCGCAACGGCCGGGACTGACCCCGGAAAATCTGGCCTACGTGATTTACACCTCGGGTTCTACCGGGCAGCCAAAAGGCGTGATGGTCGAGCACCGCACTCTGGAAAACCTCGTGCACTGGCACGCCGAAGCGTTCGACCTGCACGCCGGCAGCCACACCGCCAGCGTCGCCGGTTGCGGTTTCGATGCCATGGCCTGGGAAGTCTGGCCCGCGCTGTGCGTCGGCGCGACCGTGCACCTGCCACCGCCCGCGATCGGTAATGAACACCTTGATGAACTCCTCGAATGGTGGCGCGCGCAGCCGTTGCAGGTGAGCTTTCTGCCGACCCCGGTGGCCGAATATGCCTTCAGTCGCGGGCTGGGCCATCCGACCCTGCGCACGCTGCTGATCGGGGGCGACAAGTTGCGCCAGTTCCCACGGGATCAGACCTTCGACGTCATGAATAACTACGGCCCGACCGAAGCCACGGTGGTGGCGACGTCCGGGCGCATTGAGCCCGGGCGGGTTTTGCACATTGGCCGGCCGATTGCCAATGCCAAAGTCTATTTGCTGGACCGCCAGCAACAGCCGGTGCCGACCGGTGTGCAGGGTGAGTTGTACGTCGGGGGTGCCGGGGTCGCACGCGGCTATCTGAATCGCCCGGAACTGACCGCTGAACAATTTCTCGACGACCCGTTCAGCGACGAGCCGCACGCACGGATGTACCGCACCGGTGACCTCGCGCGTTGGCTGGCGGACGGCAATATCGAATACCTGGGACGCAATGACGATCAGGTGAAATTGCGCGGTGTACGCATTGAACTCGGCGAAATCGAAGCGGCGCTGAGCGCACATGATGCGGTCCGCGAATGCGTGGTGCTGGTGCGCGACGGACGATTGGTCGCCTGGTTCACTGAGATCGAGTCGGTCGAGATCAGCGACTTGCACCAGCATCTGCAAACGCGACTGCCCGACACTTTAGTGCCGGCGGCTTACGTGCGACTGGACAGCCTGCCGCTGACCGCACACGGCAAACTCGACCGTAAGGCCTTGCCCGAACCGGATCAGGATGCGTGGCTCAGCCATGAATATGAAGCGCCGCAAGGCCCGGTCGAAATGGCGCTGGCGCAGATCTGGGCCGACGTACTCAACATCGAACAGATCGGCCGCCACGACAATTTCTTCGAACTGGGCGGCCATTCGCTTTTGGCGGTTAGCCTGATCGAACGCATGCGTCAGGTCGGTCTGAGCGCCGATGTGCGCGTGCTGTTCAATCAGCCGAACCTGGCCGCGCTGGCACGGGCCTTGGGCAGTGGACGGGAAATCGAGGTGCCGGCCAATCTGATTCCGATCGGTTGCACGCACATCACACCGGACATGCTGACCCTGACCACACTCGATCAGGCCAGCATCGAACGCATCGTCGCCACGGTGCCGGGCGGCGCCGCCAATGTGCAGGATATCTATCCACTGGCGCCGTTGCAGGAAGGCATTCTTTATCACCACCTCAGCGCCGAGCAGGGCGATCCGTATCTGCTGCAATCACGTCTGGCCTTCGACAGCCTCGAGCGTTTACAAACCTTCGCCACGCATTTGCAGCAGGTCATCGCCCGTCACGACATTCTGCGCACCAGCGTGGTCTGGGAAGGCTTGCCCAACCCACAGCAAGTGGTGTGGCGCGAGGCGCAGATGGTCGTCCAGCAAGTGTCACTTGATGCACAGGACGGCGATATTCTCGAACAGTTGCACGCGCGTTTCGATGCCCGGCATTTCCGCCTCGACCTCAATCAGGCACCGCTGATTCGCATGGTCTACGCCGAGGATCCGGCGCAACAGCAAGTCGTCGCCATCGTGCTGTTCCATCACTCGATTCTCGACCACACGGCCATGGACGTGATCGGCCGGGAAATGCACACGCTGATGTTCGATCAACTCGACACGCTGACGCCGCCGATGCCGTACCGCAACTACGTGGCGCAGGCCCTTCTGGGCGCCGACGAGCAGGAACATGAAGCGTTCTTCCGCGAGATGCTCGGCGATATCGACGAGCCGACCTTGCCCTTCGGTCTGCAGGATGTTCAGGGCGATGGGCGGGGCATCGAAGAAGCGCTGCAAGCGGTCGATGCCGGTCTCAATCTGCGCCTGCGTGAACAGGCGCGACAGTTGGGTGTCAGCCCGGCGAGCCTGATGCACATGGCCTGGGCGCAGGTGTTGGGCGTGGTCTCCGGACGCCGTGACGTGGTCTTCGGCACGGTGTTGATGGGGCGCATGCAGGGCGGTGAGGGTGCCGACCGCACGCTGGGGGTATTCATCAATACCTTGCCGCTGCGCGTCGATCTCGCTGAAGGCGTGCGCGTCGGGGTGAAGTCCACTCATGCGCGTCTGACGGCACTGCTCGGCCATGAACACGCATCGCTGGCGCTGGCTCAACGATGCAGTGGCATGGTCGGTTCCGCGCCGCTGTTCAGCGCGTTGCTTAACTATCGACACAGTGCCGCCGAGCAACAGCCGCATGACGGCCAGGGCATCTGGCAAGGCGTGCGCATGCTTGGCGGCGAGGAGCGCAGCAATTATCCGCTGACCCTGTCGGTGGATGATCTGGGCGAAGGTTTTGTCCTCGACGTGCTGGCGGTCGCCGAGATTGGTGCGCAACGGATCTGCAGTCACATGCACACCGCACTCGAACATCTGGTGACGGCACTGGAAGAGGCGCCGCAATGTCCGCTCAACCGTTTGCCAGTGCTTTCGGTGGCCGAGTACGAGCACTTGCTGGTCGGCTTCAACCAGCACTCAGCGGCTTATCCGCCTGGCGCGACGATTCAGCGCATGGTCGAGGCGCAGGCCGAGCAGCAGCCGGATGCACTGGCGGTGGTTCAAGGCGTGCAGCAACTGACTTACGCTCAACTCAATCAGCGCGCCAATCGTCTGGCCCATCACTTGCTCGGGCTCGGCGTGCAGCCCGATGACCGCATCGCCGTGTGTCTGCGCCGCAGCCCGGACATGCTCGTCGCGTTGCTGGCGATCCTCAAGGCCGGCGCCGGTTATGTGCCGGTCGACCCGGCGTATCCGGCGGAACGCATCGCCTATCTGTTGCAGGACAGCGCGCCGATGGCGGTGCTGGCGCAGGCTGCGACGGCTGATCTGCTTGGCGCCGTGCCGCTGATCGATCTGGACCATCCTACCTGGCAGCACTTGTCCGAGAGCAATCCGCAACTGTCGAGGCTGACCCCGGCGCATCTGGCCTACGTGATTTACACCTCGGGTTCTACCGGCCAGCCGAAAGGCGTGATGGTCGAACACGCAACACTGGAAAACCTTGTGCACTGGCACTGCGAGGCGTTTGACCTGCGCGCCGGCAGCCACACGTCGAGTGTCGCCGGGTTCGGTTTCGATGCGATGGCGTGGGAAGTCTGGCCGGCGCTGTGTGTCGGCGCGACCCTGCACCTGCCGCCGCAAACGGTGAGCAACGAGCACCTCGATGAGTTGCTGAAATGGTGGCGCGCGCAGCCGTTGCAGGTGAGTTTCCTGCCAACGCCCGTCGCCGAATACGCGTTCAGTCGCGACCTCGGCCACCCGACTTTGCGCACGCTGTTGATCGGTGGCGACAAACTGCGCCAGTTCCCCCGCGAGCAGACCTTCGCGGTGATCAATAACTACGGCCCGACCGAAGCCACGGTGGTTGCCACCTCCGGCGCGGTCGAGTCCGGGCAGGTGCTGCATATCGGCCGGCCGATGGCCAACGCGAAGATTTACCTGCTTGACGACCAGCAGCGCCCGGTACCGTTCGGCGTCGCCGGCGAGTTGTATGTCGGCGGTGCCGGCGTGGCGCGCGGTTATCTGCATCGCCCCGAGCTGACTGCCGAACGCTTCCTCGACGACCCGTTCAGCGACGAACCGCAGGCGCGCATGTACCGCACCGGCGACCTCGCGCGCTGGCTCGCCGACGGCACAATCGAGTATCTGGGACGCAACGATGATCAGGTGAAACTACGCGGTGTGCGCATCGAGCTGGGCGAAATCGAAGCGGCGTTGAGCAGTCACGCGGCCGTGCAGGATTGCGTGGTGCTGGTGCGCGACGGGCAGTTGCTGGCGTGGTTTACCGAACGCCTGAGCGTCGACATCGAGGATCTGCGCAGTCATCTGCAAACGCAATTGCCGCAAGCCCTGGTGCCCGCCGCTTACGTGCGCCTGCCAGCACTGCCGCTGACCGCCAACGGCAAGCTCGACCGCAAGGCGTTGCCGGAGCCGGATCAAACGGCGTGGCTGAGCCGCGAATACGCCGCGCCACAAGGTTCGGTGGAAATCGCCCTGGCGCAGATCTGGTCGGACGTCTTGAACGTTGAACAGGTCGGGCGTCACGATAACTTCTTCGAATTGGGCGGGCATTCGTTGCTGGCGGTGACGCTGATCGAACGCATGCGGCAGGTCGATCTGAGCACGGACGTGCGCGTGCTGTTCAGCCAGCCGACATTGGCCGCGCTGGCGGCAGCGGTGGGCAGCGGGCGCGAGGTTGCGGTACCGGAGAATCTGATTGCGACCGATTTCACGCACATCACCGCGGACATGCTGCCGCTGGTGCAACTGAATCAGGCCAGCATCGAACGCATCGTCGCTACGGTGCCGGGTGGCGCGGCCAATGTGCAGGATATTTATCCGCTGGCGCCGTTGCAGGAGGGGATTCTGTATCACCACCTCAGCGCCGTGAAAGGCGATCCGTATCTGCTGCAATCGTGTCTGGCGTTCGACAGTATCGAACGTTTTCAAGGGTTCGCTGCGGCGCTGCGTCAAGTCATGGCGCGCCACGATATCCTGCGCACTTCGATAGTCTGGCAAGGCCTTGCGGCGCCGGTGCAAGTGGTCTGGCGTCAGGCGGAGTTGCCGGTACAAGCTGTGGCGCTGGAGCCTGCGCAGGGAGAGGCCATCGATCAACTGCGGGCGCGCTTCGATGCGCGGCACTGGCGTCTGGAACTTGATCGGGCACCGTTGCTGCGTTTGGTGTATGCCCTCGATCCGGACAATCAGCGTGTCGTCGCCATGCTGTTGTTCCATCACATTGCCATGGACCACACCGCGCTGGCGGTGGTCAGCGAAGAAATGCAGGCGATTTTGCGCGGTGATGAACGATTGCCTGTGCCCGCAGTGCCGTACCGCAATTATGTCGCGCAGACCCGCCTTGGCGTCAGCGAACAAGAGCACGAAGTGTTCTTCCGCGAAATGCTCGGCGACATCGACGAACCGACGCTCCCATTCGGCTTGCAGGACGTGCACGGCGACGGCAATGACATCGAGGAAGTCTGCCAGCCACTGCCTGCTGCGGTGGCGCAGCGTCTGCGCAGTCAGGCACGCTTGCTCGGTGTCAGCGTCGCCAGTCTGTTCCATCTCGCCTGGGCGCGGGTGCTGGCGGTAACGTCCAGTCAGGAACGCGTGGTCTTTGGCACCGTGTTACTCGGGCGCATGCAGGGCGGCGCGGGCGCGGATCGCGGCTTGGGCATGTTCATCAACACCTTGCCATTGCGCGTGGATGTCGACGAAAGCAACGTGCGCGCCGGGGTCAAGGCGACCCATGCGCGGCTCAGTGCACTGTTGGCCCACGAACATGCTTCACTGGCACTGGCCCAGCGTTGCAGTGGTATCGCGGCACCGTCGCCACTGTTCAGCGCGATGCTCAATTACCGGCATAGCGAAAGTGAAACTCAGCAAAATACCAAGCGTGAGGCCTGGCAAGGCATTGAATCGCTGACCGGCGAGGAACGGACCAATTACCCGTTGACCCTCAACGTCGACGATCTGGGCAGTGGCTTCCAACTGACAGTGATGACGCCGTCGCGCATTGGTGCGGCACGCGTCGGTCAGTACATGCACAACGCGCTGATCGCACTGGTTGCAGCGCTGGAACAAACACCACTGCAACCGTTGAACCGCTTGATGGTGTTGCCGGAGGAGGAACGGCAGGCGTTGCTGTTCGGCCTCAACGACACCAACGTCGATTACGATTTGCAGCAGACGCTGCATGGCTTGTTCGAGGCGCAGGTGCAGCGTACGCCAGAGGCTGTGGCCGTCGTCGCCGGCGAACACGCATTGAGCTACACGCAGCTGAACGAACGCGCCAATCGCTTGGCCCTGCACTTGATCAGCCTTGGCGTGCAAGTGGATTCACGGGTGGCGATCTGCGTTGAACGCAGCCTGGAAATGGTCATCGGTCTGCTGGCGATCAACAAGGCCGGCGCTGGTTATGTGCCGCTCGATCCGGCCTATCCGCCGGAGCGCCTGGCCTACATGCTCGAGGACAGCGCGCCGGCCGTGGTGCTGGTGCACGGCGCGACCCGCGCGCTGTTGGGAGATATCTCGGCACCGGTAATCGACCTCGACCAGAACACTTGGCAATCCTTGTCTGCCGAAAATCCACAGATCTCGGCGCTGACGCCACAACACAGCGCCTACGTGATCTACACCTCCGGCTCGACCGGCCAACCGAAAGGCGTGGTCAACGAGCATGCTGGTGTAGTCAACCGCTTGCTGTGGATGCAGGACGCCTATCGCCTGAGCGCAGCCGATTCGGTATTGCAGAAAACCCCGTTCAGTTTCGACGTGTCGGTGTGGGAGTTCTTCTGGCCGCTGATGACCGGCGCGCGACTGGTCATGGCGCGGCCCGACGGGCATAAGGACCCGCAATACCTCACTGAAGTGATCGAAACCGAAAACATCACCACGCTGCACTTTGTGCCGTCGATGCTCGACGTGTTCCTCGCCAACAGCGACACCACACGCTGCGACAGCGTGCGGCAGGTGATGTGCAGCGGCGAGGCGTTGCCGGGCAGTCTGGTGCGACGTTTCAAACTGCAATTGCCGGGCAGTGGTTTGCACAACCTCTACGGCCCGACCGAAGCCGCCGTCGATGTCACCGCATGGGACTGCACCGGATCCATCGAGCAGACCCCGGACAACACACCGATCGGCAAACCGATTGCCAACACCCGCCTGTACATCCTCGATGCGCAGCAGCAACCGGTGCCGCAAGGCGTGATCGGCGAGTTGTACATCGCCGGCGTGCAGGTGGCGCGCGGGTATCTGAACCGACCGCAGTTGACGGCCGAACGCTTCCTCGAGGATCCGTTTCATCCGCACGGGCGCATGTACCGAACTGGCGACGTCGCGCGCTGTCGGCCGGACGGCAATATCGAGTACCTGGGGCGTAACGATGATCAGGTGAAGATCCGCGGCCTGCGTATTGAACTGGGCGAAATTCAGGCACGCCTGGCCCAGATCGAAGGTGTGCAGGAAGCCGTGGTGGTCGCTCGCGAAGAGGTGCCCGGCGACAAACGCCTGGTCGCGTATTACACCGGTGAACGCCTGGAAATCGACGTGCTGCGCGCCCAACTGTTGGAAAATTTGCCGGATTACATGGTGCCTGCGGTGTTTGTGCATCTCGACGCTTTGCCGCTGAGCCCCAACGGCAAACTCGACCGCAAGGCCCTGCCGGCGCCGGACCGGCAAGCGCTGAAAACCCGCGAATACGAAGCCCCGGTCGGCGACGTCGAAATCACCCTCGCACGGCTCTGGGCCGAGCTGCTCAACGTCGAACGGGTAGGGCGTCACGACCATTTCTTTGAACTGGGTGGTCACTCATTACTGGCGGTCAGTCTGATCGGCCGGTTACGTCAGGAAGGCATGGAAGCCGATGTCAGGGCGTTGTTCGAACAACCGACCCTGGCCGGCTACGCCGCAATTACGGAAAGAATGGAGATCGTCCTGTGAATGTGCTCGAACTGTTGGCAACCCTGAAGACAAAAGACATTCAGTTGGTGGTGACCGACGATCAATTGCGCGTCAATGGCAACAAGCAGGCATTGAGCGATCCGGCGCTGCTGGCGGCGCTGCGCGAGCACAAACCGGCACTGATCGAACTGATCAAGGCCGGGCAATACTCGGCCACCCGCGTTGGCCAGATCGATGTGCCGGCCAACGGCATTCTTCCCGGCAGCACGCACATCACACCGGCGATGGTCACCTTGGCCGAAGTGGATCAGCCGACCCTTGACCGCTTGCTCGCCGAGGTACCGGGCGGCGCCGTCAATGTGCAGGACATCTACCCATTGGCGCCGTTGCAGGAAGGCATTCTCTATCACCACGCGAGCAACGAGCAGGGCGATCCCTACGTCATGCAATCGTACTTCGCGTTCAGCAGCCATGAGCGTCTGCAGGACTTCGCTCAAGCCTTGCAAAAAGTCATCGATCGCCACGACATCCTGCGCACAGCGGTGCATTGGGAGGGGCTGGACGTGCCGCTGCAAGTGGTCTGGCGTCAGGCACAGTTGCCGATCGAAGAGGTCGTGCTGGCAGACGGCGCAAGCGCTGCGCTGCAGCAACTGCACGAGCGTTTCGATGCGCGGCATTTCCGTCTGGACGTCCGGTGCGCGCCGATGATGCGTCTGGCCTACGCATGGGACGAGGACGGTCAGCGCGTGGTCGCGACGTTGTTGTTTCATCACATGGCGTTGGACCACTCGGCACTCGATGTAGTGCGTCACGAACTGCTCGCCTGCCTCACCGGCCAGGATCAAACGCTCGGGCGCCCGGTGCCGTTTCGCAATTACGTGGCGCAAGCGCGGCTGGGCATCAGCGAAGCCGAGCACGAGGTTTTTTTCCGCGAGATGCTCGCTGACATTGCCGAGCCGACGCTGCCCTACGGTTTGCAGGATGTGCAGGGTGACGGCCTCGGCATCGCCGAACTGAGCCTGCCGATCAACCCGTTGCTCGGCCAGCGTCTGCGCGCGCAGGCGCGGCAGCTCGGCGTGAGTGCCGCGAGCCTGTTTCATCTGGGCTGGGCGCAGGTACTGGCGGCGCTCACCAGCAAGCCAAACGTGGTGTTCGGCACTGTGCTGATGGGCCGTATGCAAGGCGCCGAAGCCACCGAACGGGCGCTGGGGATTTTCATCAATACCTTGCCGCTGCGAGTCGATGTCGATGCGCAGGGCGTGCGCGCCGCGGTGGAGGCGACGCACAAACGCCTGACCACACTGATGCGCCACGAGCATGCGCCGCTGGCACTGGCCCAGCGTTGCAGCGGCGTGGTCGCGCCGACGCCGTTGTTCAGTGCCTTGCTCAATTACCGCCACAGCCACACGGCGGCGACCGCAAGTGCCGAGACCCTGGCGGCGTGGGAAGGCATCAGCACGATCAGTTCCGAAGAACGTACCAACTACCCGCTGACCCTGAGCATCGATGATTTC
The DNA here is from genome assembly GCF_054790575.1 of Pseudomonas sp. MC6. Classification (NCBI taxonomy): domain Bacteria; kingdom Pseudomonadati; phylum Pseudomonadota; class Gammaproteobacteria; order Pseudomonadales; family Pseudomonadaceae; genus Pseudomonas; species Pseudomonas sp. MC6. The sequence continues at coordinate 2,253,832 of NZ_CP186504.1, read as the reverse complement.
GGCGACGCGTTCAGCCTGACATTGCTGGCCACCACCGAGGTCGATCCACAGCGCATCTGCGATTACCTGCACTGCGCCCTGGAAAGTCTGGTGTTGGCACTGGAGCAGGCGCCGGACACCGCGCTCAACCAATTGCCGATTCTGCCGACGGCCGAGCGCGAGCAGGTGCTGCTGACGTTCAATGCCACTCACGCCGACTACCCGGCGACGTTGACCATCGCCCAACGCTTCGAGGCGCAAGTGGCGCAGCGGCCCGAAGCCGTGGCCGCGCAATACCTCGGTGAGCAATTGAGTTACGCCGAACTCAACCGGCATGCCAATGCCTTGGCCCATCATCTGATCGCACTGGGTGTGAAGCCCGATGATCGCGTCGCCATCGTCGCCCGCCGTGGCCTCGATACGCTGGTCGGGCTGGTCGCCATTCTCAAGGCCGGCGCCGGTTATGTACCGGTCGACCCGGCGCACCCGGCCGAGCGTCTGCACTACTTGCTCAGCGACAGCGCCCCCGTCGCAGTGCTCACCCAGAATAATCTGCGGGAGCGCTTGCCGGCGCTGGCGGTGCCGGTGATCGATCTTGACCCGCGCACCTGGCCGCTGAGCGAGACCCCTGATCCGCAGGTGCTGGCTCTGACCGCCGCTCATCTGGCCTACGTGATCTACACCTCCGGTTCCACCGGCCTGCCCAAAGGCGTGATGGTCGAACACCGCACCTTGTCGAATCTGGTCGATTGGCATTCCAGCGCGTTTGATCTGTGCGCCGGTCGCCACACCTCAAGCCTTGCCGGGTTCGGTTTCGACGCGATGGCGTGGGAGGTCTGGCCGGCGTTGTGTGCCGGCGCGACCCTGCACCTGGCACCGACTCACGAAGGCAGCGAGGACATCGATGCGCTGCTCGACTGGTGGCGCGCGCAGCCACTGGACGTGAGTTTTCTGCCAACGCCAGTCGCCGAATATGCTTTCAGCCAGAACCTTGAACACCCGACACTACGCACACTGCTGATCGGTGGCGACCGCTTGCGCCAGTTCAGCCGCAATCAGCAATTCGATGTGATCAACAACTACGGCCCGACCGAAGCCACCGTGGTTGCGACCTCCGGGCTAATCGAGGCGGGTGACGCCTTGCACATCGGCAAACCGGTGACCAACGCCACGGTGTACCTGCTGGATGAACAGCAGCGTCCGGTGCCGATTGGCGTCATGGGCGAGTTGTATGTCGGCGGCGCCGGGGTGGCGCGCGGTTATTTGAACCGCGCCGACCTGAGCGCCGAACGCTTCCTCCATGACCCGTTCAGCGCCTTGCCGAATGCGCGCATGTATCGCACCGGCGATCTCGCACGCTGGCGCGCCGACGGCACGATCGAGTACCTGGGGCGTAACGACGATCAGGTGAAAATCCGCGGCGTGCGCATCGAACTCGGTGAAATCGAAACCCGCCTCAATCAGTTGCCCGGCATTCAGGAAGCGGTGTTGCTGGCGCGTGAAGATGAACCCGGCCAACCGCGACTGGTGGCGTATTTCACCGAGCAGAGTCAGGTTGAACCGCTGGCGGTGGCCGAGTTGCGTGCGCACCTGTTGACCCAGCTGCCGGAGTACATGGTGCCGGTGGCCTTCGTCAAACTCGACGCACTGCCGTTGACCGCCAATGGCAAGGTCGACCGCAAGGCCCTGCCGAAACCCGAGCGTGCGGCGCTGTTCACCCGCGAATACGCGGCACCGCACAACGAACTGGAAAGCGCCTTGGCACAGATCTGGGCGCAGGTGCTGCAAGTCGAGCGAGTCGGGCGTCAGGACCATTTCTTCGAACTCGGTGGTCACTCGCTGTTGGCCATGCGCATGGTGTCCCAGGTTCGCCAGCGTCTTGGCGTGGAACTGGCGCTGGGCGATCTGTTCGCCAACGCCGAACTGGCAGCGGTTGCCGAGGCGGTGGCGCAGGCCGGGCGCAGCACGCAACCGGAGATTGTCGCGGTGGCCCGTGACGGCGCGTTGCCGCTGTCGTTCGCCCAGCAACGCTTGTGGTTTCTCGCACAAATGGAAGGTGCCAACACCGCGTACAACATTCCCATCGGCCTGCGCCTGCGTGGGCAACTGAATGAGCATGCGCTGCAACAAGCCTTGGCGCGTATCGTTGCGCGTCACGAAACCCTGCGCAGCCGTTTCGCCCAGTTCAATGACCAGGCGCAAGTGCTGATCGCCCCGGTCGACAGCGGTCTGCTGCTGCGCGTTGAAGACCTGCGCCAACACCCGCAACCGGACCAGGCCTTGCAGGCGCTGATTCAGGGCGAAGCCTCGGGGCCGTTCGATTTGGAGGACGATGCGCTGATTCGCGGACGGCTGGTGCGTCTGGCCGACGATCATCACGTGCTGTTGCTGACGATGCATCACATTATTTCTGATGGTTGGTCGATGGGCGTTTTGACCCGCGAACTGATGGCGCTGTATCAGGCCTTCAGCCAGGGGCAGGCGGATCCACTGCCGCCGCTGCCGCTGCAATACACCGATTACGCGGTGTGGCAGCGACGCTGGCTCAGTGGCGAGGTGTTGCAGCGCCAGAGTGAATACTGGCAACAGACCTTGGCGGGCGTTCCGGCACTGTTGACGCTGCCGACTGACCGCGTCCGGCCGGCACAGCAGGATTACGCCGGCAGCACCGTCGACGTGGTGCTCGACGAACGCCTGAGTGCCGGGCTCAAGGCCTTGGCCCAGCGTCACGGCGTTACCATGTACATGCTCATGCTCAGTGCCTGGGCGAGTCTGTTGAGTCGTTTGTCCGGGCAATCGGAAGTGGTCATCGGTTCGCCGGTGGCCAACCGTACCCGCGCCGAGATCGAAGGCTTGATCGGCATGTTCGTCAACACGCTGGCCTTGCGTATCGATACCTCGGGCGCTTTGAGCACCGAGGCGCTGCTGGCGCGGGTCAAGGCGCGGACGTTGGATGCGCAAGCGCATCAGGATCTGCCGTTCGAGCAAGTGGTGGAAATCACCCGGCCTGAGCGCAGCATGGCGCACAGCCCGTTGTTCCAAGCGATGTTCAGTTGGGACAGCGGCCATGGCGCGAGCCTGAGTCTGGGCGAGCTGACGCTGGAAAGCGTCGCCGAACCAAGCCACTTTGCCAAATTTGATCTGTCACTGACGCTGGCAGAGGTGCCGGACGGGATTCGCGGTGTGCTGGAGTACGCCGTTGCCTTGTTCGATGAGTCGACTATTCAACGTTACGTCGGCTACTTCCAGCGCCTGTTGCAGGCGATGGTCAGCAATGATCAAGCGGTGCTGGAGCAGGTGGCGTTGTTGGCGGATGACGAGCGTCAGCATCTGCTGTTCGATCTCAACGCAACCGCCGTCGCCCACGATCTCGAGCAGACCGTTCATGGTCGCTTCGAAGCGCAGGTGTTGCGCACGCCAGACGCTGATGCCGTGGTGGCCGGTGAATTGCGTTTGAGTTACTCCGAACTGAACCGCCGCGCCAACCAACTCGCCCATCACCTGCGCCAGTGCGGCGTGGGTAGCGATTCGCGGGTGGCGATCTGTGTCGAACGCGGGCCGCAGTTGCTGGTCGGTCTGCTGGCGATTCTCAAGGCTGGCGGCGCTTATGTGCCGCTCGACCCGGGGTATCCTGCCGAACGTCTGGTCTACATGCTTGAGGACAGCGCACCAACGGTGCTGCTGGTGCATGCGCCGACGCGTGCGCTGATCGGCGAGTGGGCGGGCGTGCAGGTCGATTTCGACCAGTGCACCTGGCAAAACCTGGCGCAAAACAATCCGCAGGTACCCGGCCTGAGCGCCGCGAACCTGGCTTATGTGATTTACACCTCCGGCTCCACCGGTACACCGAAAGGCGTGATGGTCGAGCACCGCAACCTGGGCAATCTGCTGCACTGGAGCGCCGGACTGTGTCCGCTTTCTACCGGCGCCGCGCTGTTGCAGAAAACCCCGTTCAGTTTCGACGCCTCGGTATGGGAACTGTTCTGGCCGTTGAGCTGCGGGATGCGCCTGGTTCTCGCCGGCCCGGATGATCACCGCGATCCGGCCGCGCTGGTGCAACTGATTCGTGAGCAACAGGTCAATGTCGTCCAGTTTGTACCGGCGCTGTTGCGGCAATTCCTTGAAGTGGAAGAGGTGGGCGAGTGCCGCAGTCTTACTGATGTGTTTTGTGGCGGCGGTGAGCTGACTGCCGCGTTGGTGCGCAGCGTCCGCGAGCGTCTGCCGCAGGTACGCCTGCACAACGTGTATGGCCCGACCGAAGCCACCGTCGACAGCACCGTGTGGACGCTGGAGGCGGATTCGCCGGTGCCGGACGGCACGCCGCCGATCGGCAAACCGCTGTGCAATACCCGCGTGTATATCCTTGATGCTCATCAGCAACCGGTGCCATTCGGTGTGGTCGGTGAGATGTATCTGGGCGGTGGGCAGGTGGCGCGGGGGTATCTGAATCGGCCGGAGCTGACGGCCGAGCGCTTCCTTGACGACTCATTCAGCGATCAGGCCGACGCGCGTTTGTACCGCACCGGGGACGTCGCACGGTATCTGGCTGATGGCAACATCGAGTACCTGGGGCGCAACGACGATCAGGTCAAGATCCGTGGTCTGCGCATTGAACTGGGCGAGATTCAGGCGCATCTCGCGCACATTGATGGCGTGCGTGAAGCGGCCGTGCTGGCCCGTGAAGACGTGCCGGGCGATCAGCGGCTGGTGGCGTATTACAGCGGCGAGCCACTGGAAACAGATCAGCTACGCAGCCAATTGCTCAAGCATCTGCCGGATTACATGGTGCCTGCCGTGTTTGTGCATTTGCAGGCCTTGCCGCTGAGCCCCAACGGCAAACTGGATCGTCAAGCCTTGCCGGCTCCCGACCAGACTGCACTGCTGACCCGCGAGTACGAAGCCCCGCTCGGTGAAGTTGAAACGGTCATTGCCGGCCTCTGGGCCGAGCTGCTGAAGGTCGAGCTGGTCGGGCGCTTTGATCATTTCTTCGAACTGGGCGGCCACTCGTTGCTCGCGGTCAATCTGGTTGCGCGCATGCGCCGGGCCGGACTGTCGGTGGATATCCGCGTGCTGTTCGGCCAACCGACGCTGGCCGCATTGGCTGCGGCGGTGGGCGGAGAGCCTGAGGCAGCGGTGCCGGCCAATCTTGTTCCGGCCGATTGCACGCGCATCACGCCCGAACTGCTGCCACTGGTGGCGCTGGATCAAGCGACGCTTGACCGAATCGTTGCGAGTATCCCCGGCGGTGCGCGCAACGTGCAGGATATCTACCCGCTGGCGCCGTTGCAGACCGGCATCCTGTTCCATCATCTGTCGGCTGCGCAGGGTGATCCGTATGTGCTGCAGGCGCAGTTTGCCTTCGCCGACGAGCAGCGTTTGCAGGTATTCACTGAGGCACTGCAACGGGTGATCGAGCGCCATGACATTCTGCGCACTTCGCTGTTCTGGGAAGGCCTTGAAGAACCGGTGCAAGTGGTCTGGCGTGAGGCTTCGCTGGGCTGCGAGGCCTTGCAGCTGGACACCGAAGCGGGCGACGCACTGAGCCTGTTGCGTGAGCGCTTCACCATCGATAACTACCGCATGCCCGTCACCGAGGCGCCGCTGATGCGCGTGGTGTACAGCCGCGATGTGTCCAATCACCGCGTGGTTGCGTTGTTGCTGTTTCATCATTTGGTCATGGATCACGTGGCGCTTGAGGTGTTGCAGCACGAGATGCAGGCGTTTCTGCTGGGCAACGCCGCACACTTGAGCGAGCCGGTGCCGTATCGCAATTACGTGGCGCACACCCGCGCCGGGCTTAGCGCGCAAGAGCACGAAAGCTTCTTCCGCGAAATGCTCGGCGCGATCAATGAGCCGACCTTGCCCTATGGCCAGAATCTGGCCCATGACGGGCCCGCGCAAGAAGCGCAGTTGGCGCTGGAAAACACAATCAGCCACAGCGTCCGGCAACAGGCACGGCGCTTGGGTGTCAGCGCCGCCAGCCTGATGCACCTCGCCTGGGCGCAGGTGCTGGGGCAATTGTCCGGGCGCGACGCCGTGGTCTTTGGCACGGTTTTGCTTGGCCGATTGCAGGGCGGCGAAGGAGCGGAGCGAGCGCTGGGTGTGTTCATCAACACCTTGCCGCTGTGCATCGAACTGAATGCGCACAGCGTTAAAGGTGCGGCGCTGGCGACCCATCAACGCTTGAGTCAGTTGCTCGCTCACGAGCACGCGCAACTGGCGCAGGTGCAACAGTGCAGCGCGATGCCGGCGGGCACGCCGCTGTTCAGCACGCTGCTCAACTATCGTCACAGCACCCCGGTCGGGCCGATATCCGCAGAGGTGCAAGCGGCGTGGCAGGGCATGCAATTGCTGGCAGCCGAGGAGCACAGCAACTATCGCCTGACCCTCAGCGTTGATGATCTCGGCGAAGACTTCCGCCTGAAGGTATTGGCCGGTGCGGGGATTGATGCACAGCGTATCTGCGGGTACATGCAGGGTGCGTTGATGACGTTGCTGGAGGCACTGGAGCACACGCCGCACGTGGGCTTTGACCGGTTGTCGATCCTGCCGGCAGATGAGCGCGAACAGTTGCTGGTGGATTTCAATGCGACCGAGGCTGACTACCCGCGTGAGCTGACGATTGCCCAGCGCTTCGAATCGCAGGTCACCGAGCGTCCGCAGGCTATTGCAGCGCTGTTTGCCGGACAGCCACTGACTTACTTGCAGCTCAATCGCCAGGCCAATGCCTTGGCTCATCACTTGATCGCCATCGGGGTGAAAGCCGATGACCGCGTGGCCATTGTCGCCCGCCGGGGGCTGGATACATTGGTCGGGCTGGTCGCCATCCTCAAGGCCGGCGCCGGCTATGTGCCGATCGATCCGGCGCATCCTGCCGAGCGGATCAGCTATTTGCTCGGCGACAGCGCGCCGGCTGCGGTGCTCACGCAAAGCGATCTGCACAAGAGACTGCCACTGCTGACCGTGCCAGTGATCGATGTCGACCTGTGCGCCTGGCCAGCGCAGGCGCAGCACAACCCTGCAGTGCCGGGCCTGAGCGCTACGCATCTGGCGTACGTGATCTACACCTCGGGTTCGACCGGTCTGCCCAAAGGGGTCATGGTCGAGCATCAGACGCTGTCCAATCTGGTCGACTGGCACTGTGATGCATTCGATTTACACGCCGGCAGCCACACCTCAAGCCTTGCCGGATTTGGCTTCGATGCGATGGCGTGGGAAGTCTGGCCGGCTCTGTGCGCGGGCGCCACGGTGCATCTGGCACCTAATCACGACGGCGCGGAAGACGTCGATGCCTTGCTCGAATGGTGGCGTGCGCAACCGCTGGACGTGAGCTTTTTGCCGACCCCGGTCGCCGAATACGCGTTCAGCCAGAACCTCGATCACCCGACTTTGCGCACTCTGTTGATCGGTGGCGATCGCTTGCGTCAGTTCAGCCGTCAGCAGCGCTTCGCGGTGATCAACAACTACGGCCCGACCGAGGCCACTGTGGTCGCCACTTCAGGACGTATTGAAGTCGGTGCGGCGTTGCACATCGGCCAACCGGTGGCGAACGCGGCGGTGTACTTGCTCGACGAGCAGCAACGTCCGGTGCCCATGGGCGTCCTGGGCGAGTTGTACGTCGGTGGCGCGGGCGTGGCCCGGGGTTATCTGAACCGCGCCGACCTGACCGCCGAGCGCTTTCTGCAAGACCCGTTCAGCAACACGCCGAATGCGCGCATGTACCGCACCGGTGACCTTGCCCGTTGGCGCGAAGACGGCTCGCTCGCCTACCTGGGGCGTAACGACGACCAGGTGAAAATCCGTGGCATGCGCATTGAATTGGGTGAAATCGAGACCCGCCTCAATCGGCTCCCCGGGATTAACGAAGCGGTGCTGCTGGCCCGCGAAGACCAACCCGGTCAGCCGCGACTGGTGGCCTATTTCACCGAACAGACGGGGGCCGAGCCACTGGCGGTGGGCGAGTTGCGCGAGCATCTGCTGGCGCAGTTGCCGGACTACATGGTGCCGGCAGCGTTTGTCCGGCTCGAAGCTTTGCCGCTGACCGCCAATGGCAAGGTCGACCGCCGAGCGTTGCCGAAACCGGATCTGGCCGCGTTGCCGGCCCGCGAATACGAGGCGCCGCAAGGCCAACTGGAAACCGCACTGGCGCAGATCTGGGCCGAAGTGCTGCAAGTCGAGCAGGTCGGCCGTCACGATCATTTCTTCGAACTCGGCGGTCATTCGCTGTTGGCGATGCGCATGGTCTCGCTGATCCGTCAGCGCCTCGGCGTCGAACTGGCGCTGAGTGACCTGTTTGCCGACGCGCAATTGAGCGCAGTCGCTGAAGTATTGAATCGCGCCGGGTGCAGCGCGCTACCGGACATTGTGCCGGTACCGCGTGATCAACCGTTAACGATGTCCTTCGCCCAACAACGCCTGTGGTTCCTGGCGCAGATGACGGGTGGCAACTCGGCGTACAACATTCCCCTCGGCTTGCGCCTGCGCGGCCACCTCCACGTTGATGCCCTGCAAGCGGCGCTGGCACGCATCGTTGCCCGCCACGAAACCTTGCGCAGCCGTTTCATCAGCCTCGACGACAGCGCACACGTGTCGATTGCCCCGGTCGACAGCGGTTTACTGTTGCGCGTGGAAGATCTGCGCCAGGACTTGCAAGCCGAGCACACCGTGCAGGGATTGATGGCGCAGGAAGCCTCGACAGCGTTTGATCTGCACAACGATCCGTTGATTCGCGGACGGTTGGTGCGCCTGGCCGACGATCACTGTGTGTTGCTGTTGACCGTGCATCACATCGTCGCCGACGGCTGGTCGATGGGCGTGCTTACCCGCGAGTTGATGGCGTTGTATCAAGCGTTCAGCCACGGTCAGCCTGATCCGCTGCCGCCACTGACCTTGCAATACGGTGACTACGCCGTGTGGCAACGTCAGTGGCTCAGCGGTGAAGTGCTGCAGCGGCAAAGCGACTATTGGCAGCAGACCCTCGACGGCGCGCCGGCCTTGTTGACGTTGCCCACCGATCGCCCGCGACCGGCGCAGCAGGATTACACCGGCGGCAACGTCGAGGTGTTGCTGGACGAACGCTTGAGCACTGGCCTTAAAACGTTGAGCCAGCGTCACGGCACGACCCTGTTCATGACCTTGACGAGCGCCTGGGCGCTGCTGATGAGTCGTCTGTCCGGGCAAACCGATGTGGTGATCGGTGCGCCGGTGGCCAACCGCAGCCGCGCTGAAATCGAAGGCCTGATCGGCATGTTCGTCAATACACTCGCTTTGCGCATCGACACCTCGGACGCGCCGAGTGTCGAAGCGCTGCTGGCGCGGGTAAAGGCGCGGACACTGGAGGCGCAAGCGCATCAGGATTTGCCGTTTGAACAAGTGGTGGAAATCGCCCGACCGCTGCGCAGTCTGGCGCACAGCCCGTTGTTCCAGACCACGCTGAGCTGGGACAGCAGTGTCGGCCCGCAACTGGCGTTGGGCGAGCTGACACTGGAGGGTGTTGCCGGGCCGGGCGATGTCGCCAAGTTTGACCTGACGCTGACACTGGGCGAGGTCAACGGGGTGATTCGTGGCACGCTGAACTACGCCACGGCGCTGTTCGATGCGCTGACGATCAAGCGTTACATCGGCTACTTCGAACGTCTGCTCGACGCGATGGTTATCGATGATCAAACGGTGCTGGAACGTGTGCCATTGCTGGCAAACGATGAGCGCCAGCGCTTGCTGTACGACTTCAACGCCACGGCGCGTGACTACCCGCAAACACTGACCGTACACGGGGTTTTCCAACAGCAGGCAGCCGCGCATCCCAAGGCTGTGGCGGCAGTGCATGGTGCACATTCACTGAGCTACTTTGAACTCAACGCGCAAGCCAACCGCTTGGCCCATCACCTGATTGCTCACGGCGTGCAGCCGGGCGATCACGTGGCGATTCTGCTGCCACGTTCGCTGGAGTTGCTGGTGGCGCAACTGGCGATCGCCAAGTGCGCGGCGGCCTATGTGCCACTGGACATCAATGCGCCGAGCGAGCGCCAGGCGTTCATGGTCGAGGACTGTCGGGCGGTGGCGCTACTGACTTTGAGCAACGAAGTCATCGACTACGCCGCGCCGCGTATCGATCTGGACACGCTGACCCTCAACGGTCAGCCGACGCACAACCCGAACCTGCTGCAGTCGTCCGAGGCCCTGGCGTACATCATGTACACCTCGGGTTCCACCGGCACGCCGAAAGGGGTAATGGTGCCGCACCGGGGCATCGGCCGCTTGGTGCTCAACAACGGTTACGCCGATTTCAATGCACAGGATCGCGTGGTGTTCGCCTCGAATCCGGCGTTCGATGCGAGCACCATGGACATCTGGGGGCCGCTGCTCAATGGCGGTCGCGTGGTGATCATTGACCATCAAACCCTGCTCGATCCGAATGCCTTCGGCCGCGAACTGAGTGCCAGTGGCGCGACGATCCTGTTCGTCACCACCGCGCTGTTCAACCAGTACGTGCAGCTGATTGCGCAGGCGCTCAAGGGCTTGCGCATCCTCTTGTGTGGTGGTGAACGTGGTGATCCGGCGGCGTTCCGTCGACTGTTGGCCGAAGCACCCGCGTTGCGCATCGTGCATTGCTACGGCCCGACCGAAACCACCACCTACGCCACCACATTCGAAGTGCAGGAAGTGGCGCAGGACGCCGAGAACGTGCCGATTGGCGGCCCCATCGGCAACACGCAGGTGTACGTGCTCGACGCGTATCAGCAACCGGTGCCGATGGGCGTCACCGGGGAGCTGTATATCGGCGGGCAGGGCGTGGCGCTGGGTTACCTGAACCGGCCGGATCTGACCGCCGAGAAGTTCCTCCGCGATCCGTTCAGCGAGACGCCTGGTGCGTTGCTCTATCGCACCGGCGATCTCGCACGCTGGCTGGCACCGGGGCAACTCGACTGCATCGGGCGTAACGATGATCAGGTGAAGATCCGTGGCTTCCGCATCGAACTGGGGGAAATCGAAAACCGCCTGTTGAAATGCCCGGGGATCAAGGAAGCGGTGGTGCTGGCGCGCCGCGACGGTCAGGACGCCACGCGTTTGGTGGCGTACTACACGGCGCACGATGAACCCTTGGACAACGCCGATCTGCACGCGCAGCTGCACGCACGACTGCCGGAATACATGCTGCCGACGGCGTGGGTGCAACTCGACGTATTGCCGTTGAACAACAACGGCAAGGTCGACCGCAAGGCACTGCCGGCACCGACGCAGGAGGCGCTGCTCAGCCGGGTTTACGAGGCGCCGGCCAATCCACTGGAAATCAGCCTCGCACAGGTCTGGGCCGAGGTGTTGCAGGTCGAACAGGTTGGGCGCCATGACAACTTCTTCGAACTCGGCGGGCATTCATTGCTGGCCATGCGCATGCTGTCCCAGGTGCGCCAGCAATTGGGTGTGGAACTGGCGCTGGCTGATCTGTTCGCCAACCCGGAACTGGCGGCAGTCGCCGAAGTGTTGAGTCAGGCCGAACGCAGCAGCTTGCCGCAGATTCTGCCGGCGCCGCGCGATCAGGTGCTGCCGTTGTCGTTCGCCCAGCAACGCTTGTGGTTCCTCGCGCAGATGGACGGCGGCAATACCGCCTACAACATTCCTTTAGGCCTGCATTTGCGCGGCCGACTCGACGCCGTGGCCCTGCAACGGGCATTGGCGCGGATCGCCGCTCGTCACGAAACCCTGCGCAGTCGTTTTGCGCAATTGAACGACGAAGCACAGGTGCTGATTGCTCCGGTCGACAGTGGCCTGCCGCTGATTGAAGAGGATTGGCGGCAACAGCCGCAGACCGACGAGGCATTGCGCGCGCTGATCGAAACTGAAGCTCGCGGACCGTTTAATTTGCAGGACGGTCCGTTGATTCGGGGACGGTTGGTGCGGCTGGCCGATGAGCACCATGTGCTCTTGCTGACGATGCACCACATCATCTCCGACGGCTGGTCGATGGGCGTGCTGACTCGTGAATTGATGGCGTTGTATCAGGCGTTCAGTTACGGCGAGGACGACCCGCTGCCGCCGCTGGCCTTGCAATACGCCGACTACGCGGTGTGGCAACGTCGCTGGCTCAGCGGTGAGGTGCTGCAGCGCCAGAGCGATTACTGGCAGCAGACGCTGGCCGGCGCCCCGGCCTTGTTGAGCCTGCCGACCGACCGTCCGCGCCCGGCGCAACAGGATCATCGCGGTGGCAGTGTCGAGATCGTGCTGGACGAGCAGACCAGCGTCGGTCTCAAGGCGTTGTGTCAGCGTCACGCCGTGACACCGTACATGGTGCTCATGAGCGCCTGGGCAATGTTGCTCGCTCGTTTGTCCGGGCAGTCCGATGTGGTCATCGGCTCGCCGGTGGCCAACCGTACCCGCGTCGAGATCGAAGGGTTGATCGGCATGTTCGTCAACACCCTTGCGTTGCGTGTCGATACCTCAGGTGATCTGACGGGCGCAGCGCTGCTGGCGCGGGTCAAGGCCCAGACCCTGGCCGCGCAGGCGCATCAGGATCTGCCGTTCGAACACGTGGTGGAAATCACCCGACCGCTGCGCAGCCTTTCCCACTCCCCGTTGTTCCAGACCCTGGTGAGCTGGGACAGCAGCGTCGCGCCGGCCCTGGCATTGGGCGGTCTGACGCTGGAAGGCGTGGCCGGGGAAAATCACTTTGTGAAGTTCGACCTGTCGCTGAGCCTGGGGGAAAACCCGCAAGGCATCCGTGGCGCGCTGCGCTACGCCACGGCGTTGTTCGATGAGGCGACCGTGCGGCGTTTTAGTGGTTACTTGCAGCGCTTGCTGAAAGCGCTGGTCAGCGATGACCAAGCTGTGTTGGCGCAGGTCAACCTGCTCGCGGCGGATGAACAGCAGCGCTTGCTCGGCGACTTCAACGCGACGGCGGTTGATTGCCCGGTCGAACAACCGATTCAGAGCCTGTTTGAAGCGCAGGCGCAGCGTCAGCCGGATGCCATCGCCGTGCAGGCTGGCGAACACAGCCTGACCTATCGCGAGCTGAACGCCCGTGCCAACCGTCTCGCGCATCACCTGCGCGAGCAGGGCGTGGGGCCGGATGCGCGGGTGGCGCTGTGCGTCGAGCGTGGACTCGATCTGGTGGTCGGGCTGCTCGGCATTCTCAAGGCCGGTGGCGCCTACGTGCCGCTGGATCCGGCTTACCCGACGGAGCGCCTCGACTTTATGCTCAGGGACTGCGCGCCGGTGGCAGTGCTGGTTCACTCGGCCACCCGATCGCTGTTTGCCGGGACCGACGTAGCTGTGATCGACTTTGACCAATGCAACTGGCACGCGCAATCGGAGGGCAATCCGCAGGTGCCTGGCCTGACGCCTTCGAATCTGGCGTACATGATCTACACCTCAGGTTCTACCGGCACACCGAAAGGCGTGATGCTCCAACACCGTGGCTTGTGCAATCTGGTGCATTGGGGCTCGCAGATTTGCCCACCGACCACAGACGGCGCGCTGTTGCAGAAAGCGCCATTCAGTTTCGATGGCTCGGTGTGGGAGTTCTTCTGGCCGCTGACGGCCGGCGTACGCCTGGTACTGGCACGGCCGGGCGGTCATCGGGAACCGGCGTATCTGGCGCAAGTGATTCGTCAGCAACGGATTACCGTAGTCAAGTTTGTGCCGGCGCTGTTGCAGCAGTTTGTTGAGCTGCAGGAGGTCAGTGAATGCACCAGCCTCAGCGATATTTTCTGTGGTGGCGGCGAACTCACGGCGGCACTGGCCGCTGCCGTGCGCCAGCAACTGCCGTGGGTGCGCCTGCATAACGTGTATGGCCCGACCGAAGCCACGGTCGACAGCACGGCATGGACACTGGAACCGCACATGCCGGTACCGTCATCCGAATTGCCAATTGGCAAGGCCATCTGTAACACCCGTGTGTATGTGCTCGATGCGCATGACCAACCGGTGCCGATTGGCGTCATCGGCCAGTTGCACATTGGCGGCATCGGTGTGGCGCGCGGTTACATGGGGCTGCCGCAGATGCAGGCCGAGCGCTTTATCGACAGCCCGTTCGTGGCCGGTGATCGCTTGTACCGCACCGGCGATCTGGTGCGTTACCGCGCCGACGGCAACCTCGAATTCCTCGGGCGCAACGACTTTCAGGTCAAGCTGCACGGCTTGCGTCTGGAACTCGGTGAAATCGAAGCGCGATTGATCCAGCACCCGCAGGTGCGCGAGGTGGTGGTGCTGATGCGCGACGAGCGTCTGGTCGCGTATTTTACTGTGCGCGAGGGCAGTGCAGTGCCCGCTATCGATACGTTGCGCGCGTTCATTCTCGAGCAGTTGCCGGAGTACATGGTGCCGGGCGCGTTTGTTGCGCTCGACGCCTTGCCCTTGAGTCCCAATGGCAAAATCGATCGTCAGGCACTGCCGGCACCGGGGCTCGACGCCGTGCTCAGCCGCCACTACGAAGCACCGCAAGGCGAGGTTGAAACCGTGTTGGCACGGTTCTGGGCTGAGGTGCTGAATGTCGAGCAGGTCGGACGTCACGACAATTTCTTCGAATTGGGCGGGCATTCGCTGCTGGCGATTCGTCTGGTCAACTTGCTGCAGCGGGCGGGGCAACAGGTGACGCTGGCGGAGCTGTTCCAGCGGCCGAGTATCGAATCACTGGCAGCGCTGATCAGCCAGCGCAGTGGCGTGCCTGAACAGCCGGAAGGACTGGTCGTGGTGCGGCCGGGCGAGGGCGGTAATGCGCTATTCCTGATTCATGAATTCAGCGGCCGGGACGTATATTTCCCGGCATTGGGCCTGCATATCGAGGGCGAGTTTCCGATTTACGGCTTGCCCGGTGTGCCACTGGGGCAGCCGCAACTGCGCACCCTTGAGTGCATGGCCACGCGGATGGTCGGGATTATCCGCTCGGTGCAGCCGCATGGGCCGTATCATCTGGCCGGGTGGTCGTTTGGCGGCTTGCTGGCGTACGAAGTCGCGCAGCAATTGCTCGGTCTCGATGAGGCGGTGGCGTTTGTCGGCCTGCTTGATACTTACGCACCGCATCCAGCCAGCCAGGATAAAACCCGCTGGAGCGGCGAGCATCGCGACAAGCGTCAATTGCTCGAACATTGCCGGGCGCGCTCACAGATGCGCGGTGAAGAAGGGCAGCAAGCATTGACTGACGTCGAAAGGCTTGAGGCTGAAGTCGAGCTGACCGGCTTCGACGAACTGTTCCAGCGCTGCTGCGAACAGCAATTGCCTGACCCGGAACTGGCCGCACTGAGCGCAGCGGATGCCTGGAGTTACTTTGATCGTGAGGCCGCTCATGGCCTGGCACTGGCGCATTACCGCGTCAGCCCGGCCAGCCAGCCGGTGCACTTGTTCCGCGCCCAGGCATTGATGCCGGGACAGGCACAGCCGAGTCCGACCCGTGGTTGGGAGAACAAGGTCGGTACAGGTTTGCTGCGCTGCATCGATGTGCCGGGGGATCACCGCAGCATGATGAAAAACCCGGATATCCAGGCGCTCGGCCAGGCTTTGAGTCAGGCCATGGCGGCGGCGCGGGTCCCGCAACCACAGGTGTATCAGCCAGTATTGACGATCCAGAGTGGGCACGCCGGGCATGCGCCGATCTTCTGTGTGCCGGGGGCGGGCGACAGTGTCACCGGGTTCATTCACCTGACCGAAGCGCTCGGTCCTGAGTGGCCGATCTATGGTCTGCAACCGCGTGGCCTGGATGGTCACGGCGTGCCGCACAGTCAGGTAGAAGCGGCAGCGGCGTGTTATCTGCAAGCCGTCGAGCAACTGTATCCGCAAGGCCCGGTGCATTTGATCGGCCATTCGTTCGGCGGTTGGGTCGCGCATGCCATGGCCACGCAGTTGCAGGCGATCGGACGTGAGGTAGCGTCGTTGACCCTGATCGACAGCGAATCTCCCGGCGGCAATGGCACGGCGGGCAAGCCGTACACGACGACTGCCGCGCTGGAACGCTTGATCGAGACGCTGCAATTGTCCAGCGGCAAGTCCCTGGGCATCGATCCGCTGGCGTTCGCCGAGGCTGACGACACCACGCAAATGCGCCTGTTGCACGAGGGCATGGTGCGTGCGGGTGTGTTGTCTGCGCGTTCGTCAGCGCAGGCGATGCACGGCCCGGTGCGCACCTTCGCCACGGCATTGCGTACGGTCTATCAACCGCAACTGGCCTACACCGGCCCGGTGCGGCTGGCGCTGGTCGATGACCCGACGCTGGATGCGTGGGGCAATCAGCGCGAGCAAGCGGCGATGGTCGAGGGTTGGCAGCGCCAGGTTGCGGATCTGGCGGTGTGGTACGGGCCGGGCAACCACTTCACGATTCTCAAGGCGCCCAACGTCTTCAGTCTCGCGGCGTGGTGGCATGACGGCCTGAAAGTGCCGGCCGGCCAAGTGGTTTCCTGATTGTTGTTTATCTACCAGAGCCCGGCCGCTGGCCGGGCTCACCCCTGAACGGACTTGTGGTCATTTATGGAAAAGTCGAAGTTGCGCAAAGTCGGTATGGGTCTGGCGTTGGTGGCGGTCGCGGGATTGGCGTTCTATGCGGTGCAGGCACCGGCCGAGGCGCCGCAATATCTGACGGCGCCCGTTGAACGCAGTGATATTGAAAACGCGGTGCTGGCCACCGGGTTGCTTGAAGGCATCAAACAAGTGGACGTCGGCGCGCAAGTGTCCGGGCAATTGAAGTCGCTCAAGGTCAAGGTTGGCGACAAGGTGAAGAAGGGCCAGTGGCTGGCGGAAATCGATCCGCTGGTGTTGCAGAACACCCTGCGTCAGGCCCAGGTCGATGAGGAGAACCTGCAGGCGCAAAAACGCGCCACGCAGGCTCAACTGAGGCAGACCAAAGCGATTTACGAGCGCTACAAGAACTTGCAGGACGACGCCTCGATCTCCCGTCAGGATTTCGAAACCGCCGAGTCGAACTATCAGGTGCAGCAGGCCAATCTGATGTCACTGGACGCGCAGATCAAAAGCGCGCACATCCAGATCGACACGGCAAAGGTCAATCTGGCCTACACGCGGATTGTTGCGCCGATCGATGGCGATGTGGTCGGCGTGGTAACACAGGAAGGGCAAACGGTGATCGCCAGCCAACTGGCGCCGGTCCTGCTGAAACTGGCGGATCTGGACACCATGACGGTGAAAGCGCAGGTGTCCGAGGCCGATGTGATCCACATTGCGCCGGGGCAAGAGGTGTATTTCACCATTCTTGGCGAGGACAAACGCTACTACGCGAAGCTGCGCGGCACCGACCCGGCGCCGCAGAACTTTCTTGAAACACCGCCCGCCGGCACGCCTAAGCAAAGCAGCGCGGTGTTCTACAACGCCTTGTTCGAGGTGCCCAATCCCGATCATCGCTTGCGCATCTCGATGACCGCGCAGGTGCGCATTATCCTCGACACCGCCAAGTCGGTGCTGACCGTGCCGGTGGCGGCGCTCGGTCCGCGCAATGCCGATGGCAGTTTTCCGGTACGGGTGCTCGACGCCAAGGGCCACGCGCAGTCGCGCAACGTGCAGACCGGGATCAACAACAACGTCAAAGTGCAGATCAATGATGGCTTAGCGGAAGGTGATCGCGTGGTCATCGGTGATCCGCTGACCAATGTGGCGGGGGCCTGAGCATGACTGAGCCACTGCTACAGCTGAGCGGCATCACCCGCAGTTTCACCGCTGGCGACCGCGAGTTTCTCGCGCTGAACAACATCAATCTGACGATCAATGCCGGGGAAATGGTGGCGATCATTGGTGCCTCCGGTTCCGGCAAATCGACGCTGATGAATATCCTCGGTTGCCTCGATTACGCCACCGCCGGCAGCTACAGGATCAACGGCCAGGAAACCCGCGATCTGGACAATCAGGCCCTGGCCGAGCTGCGCCGTGACTACTTCGGCTTCATCTTCCAGCGTTATCACTTGCTGCCGCATTTGAGCGCGATGCACAACGTCGAGATGCCGGCGATTTACGCCGGCACACCGCAGCTTCAGCGCCATGCCCGCGCCCGTGAGCTGTTGGCGCGATTGGGTCTGGAAGGGCACCTGACGCATCGGCCGAGCCAGCTTTCCGGCGGTCAGCAGCAACGGGTGAGTATCGCCCGGGCCTTGATGAATGGCGGCGAAGTAATCCTCGCCGACGAACCGACCGGCGCTCTCGACACGGCCAGCGGCAAAGAGGTGATGCGCATCCTGCTGGAGCTGCACGCGGCAGGGCACACGGTGATTCTGGTGACCCACGACCCGAAAGTCGCGGCCAACGCTGAGCGCATCATCGAAGTCAGCGACGGCGAAATCCTCAGCGACCGCGCCAACGAACGCGACACCACGCAGCTGCTCAGCGACGAACCGGTGACGCCGAAAGCCACCGCCTCTCGACGTCTTGTTGCCAGTCTCGGTTTGTTCAAAGAGGCGTTCGCCATGGCGTGGGTGGCGTTGATTTCCCATCGCATGCGCACCTTGCTGACCATGCTTGGCATCGTCATTGGCATCACCTCGGTGGTGTCAATTTCAGCGGTGGGCGAGGGCGCCAAGAACTACGTGCTCAAGGACATCGCCGCGATTGGCAGCAACACCATCGATGTCTATCCCGGCAGCAGTTACGGCGACAAACGTGCAGCGGCCATCGAAACCCTGACACCGGCCGATGTCACCGCGCTGAATCAGCTGTACTACGTCGACAGCGCCACGCCGATGATCGGCCGCAGCCTGTTGCTGCGCTATCGCAATATCGACCTGGATGCGCAGGTCAACGGCGTCAGCGATCAGTACTTCAAGGTGCGCGAGATCAAGATGGCAGCGGGTATCCCGTTCAGCGAAAACGATGCACGGCGCCAGGCGCAGGTGGTGGTCATAGATCACAACACCCGGCAGCGCCTGTTTGGCCAGGATGTCGACCCGTTGGGCCAGGTGATCCTGATCGGTAACCTGCCTTGCACGGTGATCGGCGTGGCCGCGCAGGATAAAAGCCTGTTCGCCTCGGGCAAGACCCTCAACGTCTGGGTGCCCTACGAAACGGCAGCCGGGCGGGTGTTGGGTCAGCGTTATCTGGACAGCATCAGCGTGCGCATGAAGGACGGCCAGCCGAGCAAAGTGGTGGAAGAGCACGTCACTCAACTGTTGCTGCAACGCCACGGCACCAAGGATTTCTTCACCAACAACCTCGACAGCGTCCTGCAGACCGTGCAGAAAACCAGCCGCTCGCTGGCGTTGTTGCTGTCGCTGATTGCGGTGATTTCGTTGGTGGTGGGCGGTATCGGCGTGATGAACATCATGCTGGTGTCCGTGACCGAACGTACCCGCGAGATTGGCATTCGCATGGCGGTGGGCGCGCGGCAGTCGGACATTCGTCAGCAGTTTTTGGTGGAGGCGGTGATGGTCTGTTTGTTGGGCGGGGCGATCGGAATTTCCCTGTCGTATGCGATCGGGCATCTGTTTTCGGTGTTTATCAAGGAATGGGAGATGGTGTTTTCGTTGGCGTCGGTGCTAACGGCGGTGGTGTGCTCGACGTTGATCGGGATTGTGTTCGGGTTTGTGCCGGCGCGGAATGCCTCGCGGCTTGATCCGATTGAGGCGTTGGCACGGGATTAAGAGCTGACCCTCACCCTAGCCCTCTCCCAGAGGGAGAGGGGACTGAACGCGGTGTTTGCTGGAGATACGCCGACGTGGGATACCGAGTCGAACTCAGGTTTTGAACAGCACAAAAATCGGCTCCCTTTCCCCCTCGCCCCCCTTGGGGGAGAGGGCTGGGGTGAGGGGGTAGATCCAACTGACACACCGCAAAAACTCGAACCACCGCCATCCAGAATTTCCATCAATAAACACGATACCGTGAGCGCGTTTAAATTACACGACCCGTTACGTCATACCGCCTACAACACCTTGCGTCGTTACCTACGCGTACGCCAGAATCCGCCGGCTTACGCGGCTATGGGTCGGGATATATCGTTTGCCTGTCACTGCAAATCAGTGATCGGGTTCGGTAGCCCGCTTCGGTACCGCCGTATGGCGCCCCCTTATGCAGTCTCTTTTTTGCGGCTGCGTTTTATATGGTGGACATGCGTGGGGCT
The DNA here is from genome assembly GCF_054790575.1 of Pseudomonas sp. MC6. Taxonomy (NCBI): domain Bacteria; kingdom Pseudomonadati; phylum Pseudomonadota; class Gammaproteobacteria; order Pseudomonadales; family Pseudomonadaceae; genus Pseudomonas; species Pseudomonas sp. MC6. The sequence goes on along the minus strand of NZ_CP186504.1, from coordinate 2,233,812 downwards.
CATTCATGAGCGCCGGGTTTCCGTATCGACCGGTCTACCAACCCGCGCATGGCCGCCACCTTCGTTTGGTAGCGAAAGTGATGGCTCCGGTTAATTTCGATACGAGACTTTATCTATGTTCAAAGCCACACCCAACCCACCAGATACCGATCCAATCCCCTACGACGCCGCACTGGAACCTCAAAACATCAAAGAGGCCACAGAACGGGCGATCAATTTCTACCTCAATCCTTCCGCGTTCAAAACCTCAAAACCTACTCGCAAAACCGGCAAGATCTACCTGATCGACCCCACCATCGACGACGAAACCCTGCTCGTTGAAGCCTACGAATCGTTGTCATCGGCCAGTGACATGGCCCGCGACCTTGCCGACTTGGTCGACAGTCCTCACCGCAAAAAAATGCTGATCCTGCAACAGGTGATCATGCTGAGTGAATTGGTGGTGAGTCGCGTCCTCGACAACCAGCGCTTGCCCAACTAATTGCGAAACAGCCGCGTGAGGGAGCCTGCTCCCTCGCATCGTGCAAGTGGTGATGTTGGGGGAATTGGCGGTGAATCAGGCTTTGGAGCACGTCGCTGGATTGCCCTCACCCTAACCCTCTCCCAGGGGGAGAGGGGACTGACCGAGGTGTTCTTTCGAGGTACACCGACGTGGGATAACGAGTCGAACTCAGGTTTTGAACAGCACAAAAATCGGCTCAAAAGTCGAACTCAGTTTCGAATTCAACCGAGATCGGCTCCCTTTCCCCCTCGCCCCCTTGGGGGGAGAGGGCTGGGGTGAGGGGGGAATCTCACTGACACACCCAAAAAACCGAAACCCTCTCAATCCCTGCGTATCAAGCCGCACTCGACGCCAACGCCTCCAACGGCGAATACATCCAGCGCATCAACGAATGCCGTCCGCTGATACCCAACTTGATCGCCGCCCGTTTCAGATAACTCTCCACGGTGTTGACCTTCAACGCCAATTGTTCCGCCAGTTCCGGCGCCGTGCGGCCGGCGAGCAGGCCGACACACACTTCGGTTTCGCGGTTCGACAGGCTCAGCCCCAGTTGCTCAAGGCGCTCGTCAAAGCGCAGGCGCAAGGTTTCCAGGCCGTTGCCTTCGGTTGCTTCGGGCGGGGTTTGCGGATCAGGAGTGGCCGGTTGCAGGGCGTTGATGTGTTTTTCCACCATCGGCAGCAGCACCGGGGAAATGTCCTGCAACAGGCTGCGTTCCTGCGCGGAAAAGCGCTGCGATTCGCCGTTGCGGTACACCGAAATCACGTAGCGGTAGCCGTCCTTGCGTCGGGTCAGGTGCAGTTGCGAGGCGTCTGCGCTGGTCGCGGCTGGCGGGTTCTGCAAATGATGGGCGGGCGCTGCGCTGTGCTCGGAAAACACCGTTTCGGCGATCAGGGCCGGCCCTTTCAGCGGCTCCGGCTCACTGCGACTCGACGTGCGGCCGACCGGTTCGACACGCATCTGCCGGATGTGCGTGGCGTCGACCGCCAGTTGCGTCAGGATCAGGTCATGCAGCATGCGCGGAAAGTGCCGGCTGCCGGTGCTGGCAATAACCTTGCCGATGTGGGGGAACAAGTGTGAATTCATTTGCGTGTCATCCCTGAGAGACGTTAATTCATAAACATCTGCCGCACTGTCGACGATCTCCTTGGTCGACGAAATACCGCAGACTTGGATCCTATCCTAGTACAACGTTTGAGCGACGGTTTAATGAAGGTGTTATTTGCTCATAACCGCGACGTCGGGTTGCTTGCCCTGTGAGCACCAGCGGTTGCGGCCTTGCTGCTTGGCTTGATACAGGCAGGTATCGGCTGCTTTCAACAGGGTCGCCGGGGTTACCGTGTCATCGACTGGATGCCAAGTGGTAATCCCGGCGCTGGCGGTGACATAACCCAAAGGATGCCCGGCGTGCTCCAGTTTCAGTGCACGGATGGCCTGCAGTATGTCTTCGGTAACCTGAATGGCGCCGGCATTGTCGGTGTTGGGCAGCAGCACGGTGAACTCTTCGCCGCCGTAGCGCACCGCCAGGTCGCTCGGTCGTTTGACTGCTTGCTGGATCGCCTGCCCGACAGCGCTCAGGCAATCATCACCCGCCGCATGGCCATACTGATCGTTGTAGCGTTTGAAGTGGTCGACATCGAGCATGATCAATGACAGCGCCGAACCTTGTCGCCGCGCTAGACGGATTTCGTCCGCCAGCGCATTGTCCAGACGTCGGCGGTTGCCCAGTCCGGTCAGGCTGTCAGTCAGCGCCATGTCACGCATGGTCTGGTGCGCGTAGCGAATTTCCCGCTCCATGGCCATGCGCTGGCGCAACTGGTGCAGCACCACCAGGCCGAAACCGCTGAGCACCAAAATCAGAAACACCAGCACGAAGCCGTTTTTCAGCAAATCCTGCTGCCACGGTTCGATGATCGAGTCCCGTGAAAGCCCGGCCTCGACCACCAGCGGATAGGTGGTGAGCGCGCGATAGCCATACAACCGCTCAGTGTCGTCGACCACCGCGCGGACTTGCGCAATACCGGCGTTGGCGTTGGGCAGGTAGACCTTGAAGATCTCGCTGTTGGCCAGGCTTTTGCCGATCACCGAGGCGATGAACGGCCGGCGCACGAGGATGGTGCCGTCGCGTCTGGCCAGCACCAGTGCGCCTTTGTCATCGATTCTGAAGTCGCCGTAATAGTCGACAAAGTAGCTGACCTTGACCGTGCCCAGCAGCACCCCGGCGAACGAGCCGTCGGGATTGTTCAGACGACGGGAGACGGGAATGATCAGGTCATGGGTCGATCGGCTTTCCACCACATCACCGATGCGCACCTGCCGATCATCATGGCTGCGGTGGTATTGAAAGTAATCGCGATCGGCGTTGTTAGCGGTCTCGGGCGTGACTTCCTTGTCGGTGACGAGCCACTGCCCATCCGCCCCGTAGATAAACAAGCCATGCAGCTGCGGCATGATTTTCGATTGCTGCACCAGCAGTTTGTGAATACGCGGCACGTCGAGATTCTGCAGGCCATCGCCTTCGATCCGCTCACTCAGGGCGGCGGTCAGCACATCCATTTGCCGAATGGTGTCTTCGGCGTGCTGCGCGGTGGCGCGGGCCAGGTTGGTCACCGAATCGCGCGCCGAGGCGAATGCAGCGCGATAGTCGCGCCAGGTGCGCCAGCTCTCGACCGTCAAAAAGGCCAATACCACCACCAGCATAAAGCTGACCGTCAGGCGGAATGTCGAGCCGGCGCGCACGGCGTTGCGGGCAGAGGCGGCTCTGCTTGGGTCTACGGTGTTCGGCTCTGGCGGACGGCGTCCGAGCATGAACATCTCCTTTTTTCATACGTAATGCATCGCAACAGTATGACAAGGATCGCCAGAAAGTTCGGCGCGGAGCGTGTTTTATTGCCTGATTGTCCTGTTCGAGTTGACGGTGAAACGCTTTTCAGCCGATTTATCCCGTCCCTGTGCGTCAGTAATCTGTACCCAACTTGAACGCAACAACAACTTCAAAAACTCAAAAGGGACGCACACCATGACCACTCCAACCTACAACCGCCTGAACAAAGACGACGCCATCGTGCTGCTGGTCGACCACCAGACCGGCCTGATTTCCCTGGTGCAGGACTTCTCGCCAAACGAATTCAAGAACAACGTGCTGGCCCTGGCTGATCTGGCCAAGTTCTTCGAACTGCCGACCATCCTCACCACTAGTTTCGAACAAGGCCCGAACGGCCCGCTGGTGCCAGAGTTGAAAGAAATGTTCCCGGACGCGCCGTACATCGCTCGTCCAGGCCAGATCAACGCGTGGGACAACGAAGATTTTGTGAAAGCGATCAAGGCTACCGGCCGTAAACAGATCATCATTGCCGGTGTAGTAACGGATGTCTGCGTAGCGTTCCCGACCTTGTCGGCGCTGGCGGAAGGGTTCGAGGTGTTTGTGGTGACTGATGCGTCCGGCACCTTCAACACCACCGTGCAACAAGCCGCGTGGAGCCGCATGACTCAGGCCGGCGCACAGATGATGAACTGGTTCTCGGTGGCCTGTGAGCTGCATCGCGACTGGCGCAACGACATTGAAGGGCTGGGCAATCTGCTGTCGCAGCGGATTCCGAACTACCGCAACCTGATGAACAGCTACTCGGCGCTGACCGCCCAGCAGAAGTAAGCTGACGCGACCGAACAAAAGCCTGCCTTGAAAGCAGGCTTTTGTCGTGTCTGCGCTTGAAAGCGCTGGCAGCGTTGCGATGGCGTTACTTCAGGTTATGGCTGAAGAACGTGGTCAATTTGGCGAAGGGAATCAGGTTGACCCGGTCGTACAAGTCGACATGGCCGGCCCCTGGAATGATCAGCAGCTCTTTGGGCTCGGCCGCGCGCTGGTACGCGTCTTCACTGAACTCGCGGGAGTGCGCCTGAGCGCCGGCAATGAACAGCAGCGGGCGCGGGGAGATGCTCTCGATGTCATTGAACGGGTAGAAGTTCATGAACTTCACATTGCTGATCAGTGTGGGCATGGTGGTGGTCTGCGGCGAAGCGCCGGCCGGGGTGACCTGGCCACGCGGGGTGCGGTAGAAATCGTAGAACTCGTCACCCACGGCGTTGCCGGTGAGTTTCAGCGGTGTGCCGCCGGTGTAGCGCACCGGGCCGCCCCAGGACTGCGCGTTACGCTGCTGCGCCGCCTGTTCAATGATGGATTGGCGTTGCGCTGGCGTGAGCGAATGCTTGAGGCCGTTACGGTTGGCGGCGCCCATGTCGTACATGCTCACGGTGGCAATCGCCTTCAAACGTGGGTCGATCTTGGCGGCACTGATGGCGAAGCTGCCGCTGCCGCAAATACCGATAACGCCGATACGCTCGCGATCGACCAGCGGACGAGTGCCGAGAAAGTCCACCGCCGCGCTGAAGTCTTCGGCATAAATGTCCGGTGCAACCGACTGGCGTGGCAGGCCCTCGCTTTCGCCCCAGAAGGACAAGTCGAACGACAGCGTGACGAAACCCTGTTCCGCCATTTTGGTCGCGTAGAGATTGGCGCTTTGCTCTTTCACTGCGCCCATCGGGTGGCCGACGATGATCGCGGCATTTTTTGACTGTGGGTCGAGGTTTTTCAGGCTGAACAGATTGCCTGCGACCTTCATCCCGTACTGGTTCTTGAAGGTGACCTTTTCCACGGTCACTTTATCGCTGGTGTAGAAGTTGTCTGCGCCGTTCGACATATCGGCTCCCATGGCTGAAAAAGTACTGAAGAGCAGCCCGAAGGCCAAGCAAAAACCTTTCACTGGAATGTCCTTGCGATTGAGGGTTTATTCGTCTGAGCCTGTGCACGAACATTCTCTCGATCAGCGCCTCAGCGCCGAAGTGCATTCCTCTGGATTGCTTGCCTGATCCACTGAGTCTGGATTTTCAACGCCGCGCAGACACGATATGGCGGCGATCAGAGGGCAGGCACGGGATATGGATTACGCTGAGGATTCAGCGCTGGCGTCGGCCACTCCGGTTTCAGCCTGACGGCCACTGCGCAGGGTTTCCGGAACCCCAATCCCAAGCAGCACAACCGCCACCGCCGCAATACCGGCCAGGGTCAGAAATGCCGCGCTGTAACCGGCCTCCTGCACAACGAACCCGGCAAGTCCGTTGCTCAGTGCTGCGCCCAGCCCGAACACAGTCGTCAACGCGCCGAGGCTGATGTTGAAGTGGCCGGTGCCCTGGGTGAGGTCTTTGACCATGATCGGAAACAAGGCGCCGAACAGACCGGCGCCGACGCCGTCGAGCAGCTGCACCGCGACCAGCCAATAAGCATCGTCCGACAGCGTGTAGAGCACGCCGCGCAAGGGCAGGATCAGGAATCCGGCCAGCAGCAGCGGCTTGCGTCCCCATAGATCGGCTTTCGCCCCGACCAGTAATGCCGCCGGCACCATCACCAGTTGCGCCGCGACGATGCAGGCCGAGGTCAGCGGGGTGGCCATCTGCAGATTGGCTTGCGCAAGTTTTTGGCTTACCAGCGGCAACATCGCCGCATTGGCGAGGTGGAACAGTGCACAGCAAATGGCGAACAGCAGCAGCGACCGGTTACCCAGCAGCACGGATAACCCGGAAGGTTGGCGATGCCCAGTGTCGGCCGGGTCCAGTCCGCGGGCCTGATCATGGTCGATCGCTTCTGGCGCCACGCAGGCGATGGCGATGACACTGGCCAGGGCCATGGCCGCCATCAGGTAGAACACTGCCACCGGGCCGAACAGATAAGCGAATACACCGGCGAGGAGGGCGGCGCAGGCGTTGCCGGCATGATTGAAGGTTTCATTGCGCCCGGTTCGCCGGGTGAACGCCCGTGGTCCGGTCATGCCCAGGGTGATCGCGCAGATGGCCGGGGCGAATATCGAGGCGGCCATTGCACTCAGGGTTTGCGTCAACGCCACCCAAGTGAACGACGTCACGAACGGCAGCAGCAGGCAACTGCCGGTCACCAGCAGCGCGGCGATCGCAATCAACGCACGTTTGCGTCGGCTGTTGTCGACCCAGGCGCCGGCGGGTGTCTGGGTGATCAGCGCGGCGACCCCGGCGATGGTCATCACCAGACCAATGCTGGCCGGCTCCCAGTGATGCACCGCCAACAGATAGATGGCCAGATAGGGGCCGAGGCCGTCGCGCACGTCGGCGAGGAAAAAGTTCAGGCTGTCCAGGGACAGGTTGTTGCGGCGATCGAGGTCAGCGGCCACGGCGGTGTCTTCAATGTTCGAGGTTTGCGGATGGATTCAACCTCAGCAAGCCTAATGACCTGCGGCCGTGAATATAAGTTGCAGGCCGCTGCCGTGTCGTTGCGAAACAACGCCAAGGGGCTGAAAACGACGTTCCGTCATACGGTTGCTGCACGTTCGACGCGCTACTTGTATCCTTGCGCCGGTCGAGGACATACGACCGCTGTTATTGCCTTGAATCAGTAACGGCCGGAACGGGAAACCGGACTTTCCATTAGGTACTTTCGTGAAGCGTGATACCCACCTCGTCATCCTCTTGCTGCTGGTCATCGGCTGCTCCCTGGCGTCGCTGACCATCTGGAAAGTGCTGTCCTCGCGCGATCGCGCGCTGGAGGAAGTCAACGTGCACGGGTTGAACCTGACCCAGGCACTCGAGACCTATTCCGAGGGCATTGTCCGGCAAAGTTCGCTGCTGTTGCTCGGGCTGGTCGAGCGCCTGGAAACCGAAGGCAGTGGCCCCGCGCAGATCCAGCGCTTGGGTGCGTTGATCAACCGCCAACAGCCGTTGATGCCACAAATGAGCGGGATCACCATCTATGACCGTCAGGGCCATTGGCTGATGTCGTCGAACCGACCGATTCCGGCGGGGGCCAACAGCAGTGATCGGGCCTACTTCATTCATCATCGCGACGACCCGAGCCGCGAACCCTTTATTGGGCCACCCATCCGTAGCCGCTCCAATCAGGAGTGGGTGATCACCGTCAGCCGCCGTTTCAATGATGATCGCGGCGAGTTTGCCGGGGTCGTGGCCGTGACCTTGGGCGTGGAAAACTTCCTGCGCCTGTTCGGCAAACTCGACGTCGGGCAGGAAGGTGCCATCGGTTTGTCGTATACCGACGGCACGTTGCTGGTGCGCTATCCGTTCCGCGAGCAGGACATGGGCCGCAACTTTTCCAAGTCGCCGATCTACGCCAAGTACCTGGTCGATCAATCGGTCGGCACCGCGTCGTATACCTCCAGCCTGGATGGCGTCGAACGCCTCTACGCCTTCCGCAAAAGTGAAAAATTGCCGCTGATCACCACGGTCGCCATCGGCAAGCGTGAAGCGCTCACGGCCTGGCGAACCGAGGCGCTGTTGTCGGCGGTGGTGGTGGCGGGGCTGTTGGGACTGACCGGCCTGATCGGCTGGTGCTTGATCCTCGATATCCGGCGCCGGACCCAGGTTGAAGGCGAACTGCGCATTGCTCAGCAGCAGTTGCTCGGCTCGAACCGACAACTGGAACTGCTGGCCATGAAGGATGCACTGACCGGTCTGGCGAATCGGCGCTGCTTCGACCAGACCCTGGCCACAGAGGCGCGGCGGGCACAGCGCGACGGCTCATCGCTGGCCTTGCTGATGATCGATATCGACTATTTCAAACTGTTCAATGATGCGCTCGGGCACGTTGCCGGCGACGCTTGTCTGCAAGCTGTCGCCAGGGTGCTGGATGAATGCGTGCGGCGACCGTCAGACCTGGTCGCGCGCTACGGCGGTGAAGAGTTCGCGGTGATCATGCCCGCCACCGACATCGACGGTGCCGCCGTGGTAGCGCAGTTGATTATCGAGCGCTTGCAGAAAGCCAACATTGACCACCCGACAAGCCCGGTGGCCCGCGTGAGCCTGAGCATTGGCATCGCCGCCGCGCGCGGGTCGCACCTGGACCCGGTGCACGGTTTGATCGAGTCAGCCGATCAGGCGCTGTACCAAGCGAAGTTGGCCGGGCGCAACCGCTTCATGGCGTCTCGCGCGCAAGCCTTACTCGACTTCGATGGACAGCAGGCCACAGACGCGTGACACCAACGTGTCGACGGCAAACGGTTTGGTCAGCACCTGCATGCCCGGGCCGAGTTGACCGTTACCGATCACCGAGTTTTCCGCGTACCCGGTAATGAACAAGGTCTTCAACTTCGGCCTGATTTGCCTGCCCGCATCGGCCATCTGCCGGCCGTTCATGCCGCCGGGCAAACCGACATCGGTAATGAGCAGATCGATGTGCGCGCTGGAACGCAGCACTTCCAATCCTTCAACGCTGTCGCCCGCTTCGAGCAAGTCGTAGCCGAGGTCGCTCAGCACGTCCTTGAGCAGCATGCGGACGGTGGGTTCGTCGTCGACAATCAGGATGGTCTCACCGGCCTTGGCATGAGGCGTCGCCGAGCTTTGCGCGTCATCGTGATTGCGCTGCGCTTCGCCGAGGTAGCGCGGCAGGTAAACGCACATGGTGGTGCCTTGACCCACAGTCGATTGCACCCGCACCTGCCCGCCGGATTGCTTGGTGAAACCGTAGATCATCGACAGCCCGAGCCCGGTGCCCTGGCCCAGCGGTTTGGTGGTGAAAAACGGGTCGAAGGCCTTGGCGATCACTTCCGCACTCATACCGGTACCGGTGTCGGCGACCGACAGGCACAGGTATTGTCCTTCGGGCATTTCCCGTAAGCGTGCTGATTCAGCATCCAGGGTTCGATTGGCGGTCTCGACGATGATGCTGCCACCATCGGGCATCGCATCGCGGGCGTTGATGCACAGGTTGAGCAGGGCGTTTTCCAGTTGGCTGGCATCGACCAGCGCCGGCCACAGATCGGCGGCGGCGACCGTCTTCAGGCGAATACTCGGGCCGACGGTGCGCTGGATCAGTTCGCTCATGCCGGCAATCAGCGCGTTGACTTCAGTCGGACGTGGATCGAGGGTCTGACGTCGAGAGAAGGCCAGCAGACGGTGGGTGAGGGCAGTGGCGCGTTTGGCGGCGTCCTGGGCGATCTGCATGTATTTGTCGATGTCGTTCGAACGACCCTGGGCTATGCGTTTGTCCATCAGCTCAAGGGATGCGCAGATGCCCGCCAGCAGGTTGTTGAAGTCATGGGCCAGACCGCCGGTGAGTTGCCCGACCGCTTCCATTTTCTGCGATTGCCGCAACTTTTCTTCGGCCTGCATCAGGTCCGCTGTGCGCGCCGAGACCCGTTGTTCCAGTGTGTCGTTGAGGGCTTTTAACGCGGCGGTGACCCGGTCGCGCTCGGCTTCGACGTTGCGCCGGTCTTCGACATCGATGAGCACGCCGGGAAAGCGCAAAGGCGTGCCGTCTTCGGCGCACTCGACGCGGCCGTTCGCTTCAATCCAGGTGTATTGGCCATCCGCGCCTCGCACTCGGTATTGGTGCGAATAGGCACCGCCACGGGCAATGACTTCGTTGATCGCGGTGGTGAGTCCTTCCCTGTCGTCCGGGTGCACGGTCATTACCACTTGTTCCAGGCTCAAACCGTCGAGACCCCAGGCCGGATCGAGGTCGAAAACCCGCGCGAAGGCCTCATCGACGCTGAAACGATCGCTGGGCAGGTGCCAGTGCCAGGTACCGATAATGGCGCCGGCGGCCAGGGCGAGTTGTACCCGCTCGACGTTTTCCCGGGCGACGGCCTCGCTGATGCGCAAGCGTTCTTGCGCGTCGCGGCGCTCGGTGACATCGCTGAAGAAGATCGCAATCTGCCGATCGGCCGGGTCGCCGACGCGGACGGCGCGTACATCGAACCAGCGTTCGAAGGTATTGGCGTAGTTCTCGAAGTTGGCCGGCTCGCCGGTCTTGGCCACATGGCCGTAGGTCTCGAACCAGAATTTTTCCAGGTTGGGCGCAAACTCGGTAACCCACTTGCCGCGCAGATTGACCCCGGCCTGACGTTCGAATGCCGGGTTGGCCTCGACGAAGTAATAGTCGATGGGGTGGTCGTCGGCGTCGAATTTGACTTTGACGATGGCGAACGCCGCCTCGATGGTTTCCAGAATGGTGCTGAAGCGCTCTTCACTCTGGCGCAGTGCGGTTTCGGCGCTGCGTGAGCGGGTCAGGTCGAGCATCGCGCCGATCATGCGTTCGGCCTGGCCATCGGCATTGCGGATCAGATGGCCGCGATCCAGCACTTCGGCGTATGAACCATCTTGGCAGAGGAAGCGGTACTCAGCGCTCCAGGTCGTCCCGGAGCCGTCAATCGCCGAGCGAATCGAGGTGGTCACGCGCGCGCGATCCTGCGTGTGAATCTGCGCAAATCGCCAGTCACACGTCGGCTCGATGGCTGCTGACGCGTAGCCATACGCCTGTTGCAGCGAGTCGTTCCAGATGACCTGGTTGGTTTTCAGATCCCAGTCCCAGACGGCGTCGCAGGTCGCCTTGACGGCCAGACGCAGGCGCGTGACCTCAGACTCAAGCTCCTCGCGAGTAAGCTGTTTCAGGATGTTCACCCTTCATGCGTTGATGGTTGGCTTGCGTTCAATTGGCGTGTTTCAAACCATCGGCCTCACAAGCTTTGTCAGCCATTGACCCGGGGCCCCATGTTTAAGTTGCACACGGGCCAAAGGCACACGCGTTTTCATAGCGATTCGCCGCGATCCAGTCTGTCGAGCAGACTCTGCCCGCGTTGCCACAAAGCCTGCTGTTTTTCCAGCGGCATGCGATCGAGGTTTTTGTACATCATGCCCATGCGCTGATTGCCGCGCAGGAAGTCAGCGTGGCGCATGAGAAAATGCCAGTACAACGCATTGAACGGGCAGGCGTTGTCAGTGGTGGTTTCGCGCACCGAGTAAGCACAGCCGCGACAGTAGTCGGACATCCGGTTGATGTACTGGCCGCTGGCGCAATAAGGCTTGGAGCCGAGGTAACCGCCGTCGGCGTGCATGACCATGCCGAGGGTGTTGGGCAGTTCGACCCAGTCGAAAGCGTCCATATAAATCGCCAGATACCATTCACAAATCTGGCTCGGTGCGATGCCGGAGAGCAGGGCGAAATTGCCAGTCACCATCAGGCGCTGAATGTGATGGGCGTAGGCGTGTTTGAGGCTTTGGCCGATGGCCTGGCGCATGCAGTTCATCTTTGTGTCGCCGGTCCAGTAAAACTCTGGCAAGCGCCGCGTGTTACCAAAGGCATTGCCCTCGGCGTATTCCGGCATGTGCAGCCAGTAGACGCCCCGAACGTATTCGCGCCAGCCGATCAGTTGGCGGATGAAGCCTTCGGCGGCATTCAGGGCAATGTTGCCTGACCAATAGGCAGACTCCACGTCACTGCAGAGTTGACGCAGATCGAGCAAGCCAATGTTCAGCGCAGCGCTGATGCGGGCATGGAACAGAAACGGTTCGTCGCTGGCCATGGCGTCCTGATAGTCGCCGAATCCGGCCAGGCCGTAATCGAGAAACCAGGCCCAGAGTGCCTGGGCATCGGCATGGGTCACCGGATAGTTGAAATCATCCAGGCTGCCGTAGTGACTGGCGAAGCGATCCTTGACCAGTGCGAGAACTTCGAGGGTGATTGCATCGTTGGTAAAACCCGCCGGGTAGGGCGCCTTTACCGTTTTGGGCAAGGTTTTGCGATTGTCGGCATCAAAGTTCCAGGCGCCACCGACCGGGGTGCCGTCGCCGTTGAGCAGCAGGCGACTCTTGCGGCGCATCTCACGATAGAAGAACTCCATGCGCAGCTGCTTTTTGCCAGCGGCCCACGCGCGAAATTCGTCGCGGCTGCACAGGAAACGGTTGTCGGCATGCCAGTGGATCGGCAAGCCACAATCCTTCAGTGATTGCTCCAGACGCCAGTCGCCGCATTCGGTCAGGTGCACCTCGTTCGCTTGCAGCAGCGCCTGCCAGCGCTTTAATTCGCCGGGCACCGAGCCGCTGTTGTGCGGGTCGTCGAGGGTCACGTAATGCACCTGAAAGCCTTGGTCTTTCAGTGCCTGAGCGAAATGACGCATGGCGCTGAAGAGCAAGGCGATCTTCTGCGGATGATGGGCAACATGGCTGGCTTCTTCCATGACCTCGACCAGCAGCACACGATCCTGTTCGCGATCCAGACCTGCCAATGAAGCCAGATCAAAAGAGAGCTGGTCACCCAGAACGAGGCACAGCCGATGGGTTTTGTTCATTTCGCGGATTCAGCGTAGTGAGCAGCAGGCTGCCGAGTGGACGTTTAAGCATCAAGTCCAGATAGTTGTACAGATTGTAGTATGTGTATAGGTTTTTGTGCGGTGAATTGCGTGATATTCAGATCTCCCCTGTGGGAGCGAGCCTGCTCGCGAAGGCGTCGTCACATTCAACATTTTGGCTGACTGACACGCCGCTTTCGCGAGCAGGCTCGCTCCCACAAGGGCTTGCACTCCGACTCGGATGAACGTTCCCGCTGTTGCGGGAGCGCTTGACGCCGCGAGGAAAGGCTTAGCCGGGATAAACGGGGTAGTCGGTATAGCCTTCGGCGTTGCCGCCATACACCGTCGCCGGGTTCAACGCATTCAACGGCCAGTCATTGGCGATACGTGCAGGCAGATCGGGGTTGGCCATGAACGGGCGGCCAAAAGCGACCAAGTCTGCCAGCCCCGAATCGAGCAGTTGCGCGCCGGATTCGGCGGTGTAACGCCCGGCATAAATGATCGCGCCGCTGAAGGTGTCGCGCACCGCCTGGCGGAACGTTTGTGGCATCGCCGGGGCGTTGTCCCAATCGGCTTCGGCGATGGACAGATAAGCAATGCCGACGTCTTGCAGGATTTTGATCGCTTCGATGTAAGTGGCGTGCGGATCTTCCTCGACCATGCCCAGGTAAGTGCGCGCTTCATCGGTGGTGGTGAACAGCGGGGCGAAACGCACGCCGACTTTTTCCTTGCCGATGCACTCGGCGACGCCGGCGACGACTTCCTTCAAAAAGCGCAGGCGATTGTGCAGCGAACCGCCGTACTGATCGTCGCGCAAATTGCTGTGGGCGGAGATGAACTGGTTGACCAGATAACCGTTGGCGCAGTGCAATTCGATGCCATCGAAACCCGCGTCCATGGCGTTGCGTGCGGCCTGGATGTACAGCTGAACCAGTTCCTGCACTTCGTCGGTGCTCAGTGCACGCGGTGCCGACGGTGGCACCAGTTCACCGGCGCCGGGGGCGGTTTCGATAAACACGCTGACCCGATCTGTAGCCACGGCGGAAGCGGAAACCGGCGCTGCGCCGTCGGGTTGCAGCGCGGTGTGGGAGACGCGGCCGACGTGCCACAGCTGGGCGAAAATCACCCCGTCCACGGCATGTACGGCTTCGGTGACTTTGCGCCATCCGGCGATTTGCTCTGCGGTATGGATGCCCGGCGTCCACGCGTAACCCTGGCCACGAGGCTCGATCTGCGTGCCCTCGGTGACCAGCAAACCGGCGCCGGCGCGCTGTTGGTAATACTCGGCCATCAGCTCATTGGCAATGTTGCCCGGTTGGGTGCTGCGCTGGCGGGTGAGTGGCGGCAGGACGATGCGGTTTTTCAGGGTGTGATGACCGAGTCTGGCCGGGGTGAAGAACGGGCTGCTATTCATGGATTACCTTGTCTTTGGGTTTATTAGACCAGTCGACTAATTGGTGGGCGAAAAAATAACGCCGGGTGATACGCCCCCGGCGTTCGATGAGGTTGTAGGGTTTTAGCCGAGCATTTCCAAAAGCTTTTTAGCAACAGCGGCGGAGCTGGCCGGATTCTGGCCAGTGACCAGTTGCCCATCGGCAACCACATGAACCTGCCAGTCAGCCACTTTCGAGTAATAACCGCCGAGACGCTGAAACTCGTCTTCGATCAGGAACGGCACCACGTCCGTCAGCCCGACGGCCTCTTCTTCGGAGTTGGTGAAACCGGTGACCTGGCGATGCTGAACCAGCGGTTTGCCGTCAGCGGTGAGGGCGTGACGCAACACACCCGGCGCATGGCAGACAAAACCGTGGGGTTTGTTGGCGCGGTCAAACGCTTCGATCAACGCGATCGACTGCTTGTCTTCGGCCAGGTCCCACAGTGGGCCGTGGCCGCCCGGGTAGAACACCGCATCGAAATCATCAGCGCTGACGTCAGCCAGGAGGCCGGTATTGGCCAGTGCCTGTTGCGCGGCGGAGTCTTTGCGGAAGCGATCAGTCTCGGCAGTCTGCGCATCGGGCTCATCGCTTTTCGGGTCCAGCGGCGGTTGGCCACCGGCCGGCGAGACCAGGGTGACGTCGGCACCGGCGTCCTTGAAGGCGTAGTAGGGCGCGGCGAACTCTTCCAGCCAGAAGCCGGTTTTCTTGCCGGTGTTGCCGAGTTGATCGTGGGAAGTCAAAACCATCAGGATTTTCATAGAGCACCTTGAGTCGATCAGGTGTCTTCGATTGAGCGAAGGATTCGCCCATCGGCCACACCGGTCAGAAAACGTTTGTCGGGGCGCAGCATAGATTCCAATTAGACCGGTCGTCTAGTAATTTTTTATCCTGCGGTTTTTCATCGACAGGTATGGCAAACTTCCGTTCCTCCGAAAATACGACTGGTCTATTGCCTGGTAATTTGCGCCCCATGAAACCGACCTACGACGACACCCGCCAACATTTGCTCGACACCGGCCACCGGATGATGGCCGAGAAAGGCTTTACCAGTGTCGGCCTCAACGAAATCCTGCAAACCGCCGGTGTGCCCAAGGGTTCGTTCTATCACTACTTCAAATCCAAAGAACTGTACGGCCAGGCGTTGCTTGCGGATTACTTCGTCGGCTACCTCGCTGACATGGAGCGGCGCCTGACGCTGCCAGGGCTGAGCGCCTATGAGCGGTTGATGGATTACTGGCAGGGCTGGCAGAACCGCTGCACCCTCGAAGGCCACGGTGACGAATGTCTGGTGGTGAAGCTCAGCGCCGAAGTCGCCGATTTGTCGGAGTCGATGCGCCTGACCTTGCGCGATGGTGCCGAGCAAGTGGTGGCGCGCATTTCCTTGTGTATAGAACAGGGTCAAGCCGAAAACAGCCTGCCCCAGGGCGATGCCCGGCATCTGGCGGAAACCTTGTATCAGCTGTGGTTGGGCGCCAGTTTGCTGAACAAATTGCAGCGCACCGGGCAGTCGTTGCAGACCTCGATGGCGATGACCCGACAACTGCTGGCGGTATGAGCGGTGGGGCCGTTGTGGTCGTTGTGGCCCAGGTTACATGACTCAACACGCCTCGCCCTGACTGTTGCAGGGCCGCACATCCTCGGCGCGCCATTGTTTGATCAAGCGCCGGCGGTCAGGCGCGTAGTGTTCGACAAGCACCTGCACCGTCGCAAGGTCAGCCATATCGATCACGCGAAACCGGCTGTCGCTTTCGCACCACGCCGCAATGCAGCGCTTGCCTTCGATAAAGCCCAACATGATCGGCCAGATGATGTGTTCGGCGGCATCCGCATGTTCGAGCGCTAGCGCGATGCGCAGCTTGTTCTGCTCGCGCAGCGCCCGACGAATCTCGCTGAGGTCGATGGTTGTGCCGGGCTTGTGCGGCTTGGCCACGTAAAAGGTTTCGTCTTCGAAGATCGGCCGCATCTGCGCGGGCAGCACGGCACTGATTTTCGCCAGGGCATTGTTGACGGCATCCGCGAGTTGGCTGTCGGTCTGCCGGCTGACCCATTGCGCGCCGATGACCAAGGCTTGTATTTCCTCGGCGCTGAACGATAGCGGCGGCAGGACAAAACCGGGCTTGAGCACATACCCAAGACCCGGCTCGCCGTCGATCTCGGCCCCCATGCCTTGCAGCGTGACGATGTCGCGGCGAATCGTGCGCAACGACACGCCCAATTCAGCCGCCAAGGCTTTGCCGGACACCGTGCGACGATGACGCCGCAGCGCTTGCATCAGCTCAAACAGACGATGACTTCTGGCCATTAACGCTCCATGGCGACGACGCCTTTGCCGCCGAGTTTGCGGCCCTGTTCGAGCTCGCGGATCAATTGTATGGCGCCGTCCAGCGGCACCACTTCTCCTAGCCGAATCTTCAAGCGTGCCTCACTGGCGGCGCTGGCCAGTGTTTCGAGGATTTCGTGTCGCGGTGTGCCAATGACCAGTTTCAGTCGCCGATCAATCAGGCCACGCAGGAATTTACCCGGACCCGGATTGAGATCAAGCAAACAGCCGCCCGGACGCAGCAATCCGATACCGGTCGAGACCGTCATCGACGCGGCCGTGTCATACACCACATCGAAGCGCGTCGGCAGCCTCTTCAGGTCCGTTAACCGGTAGTCGTAGACGGTCGATACCCCCAGCGCCTGTGCCCGGGCAGCGTCCGACGCGCTGCAACTGCCCGATACCGTGGCCCCCGACATCAGGGCGATCTGCACCGCCGCTTCGCCGACAGCCCCGGCGCAACCATTGATGAAAACCTGCTGACCGGCTTGCAGTCTGGCCTTGTCGATCAGCCCGTTCCACGCGGTAATGCCCGGTGTGCCAAGGCACGCCGCATCGGCGAAGGAAAGAGTATCCGGCTTGCTCGCCAGAAAGTCCTCTCTGGTCACGACGGCTTCACCCAATGCGCCACTTTCTTTGAAGCGGGATAGCCCGAAAACCGCGTCGCCGACCTGGAAGCGGCTGACGCTCGCGCCAACCGCAAGAACCACGCCAGAGAAATCCATCCCCATCGCGCGCGGAAACGTTCTGCCGGTGATCAGCTTCATCCGGCCCTGACGCAACTTCCAGTCAATGGGGTTGATCGCTGCAAATCTGACCTGCACCAGCACTTCATCCTTGCCGGGGGCCGGCAGCGGGAATGCTTCGACGCGCATCACGTCCGGGCCGCCGTAGCACGAGTACTGAATACGTTTATAGCCTGCTGACATGTTGGGTTCGCCTTCCGAGAGTGGACATGACACCGACTCTATAACGGGGCAGTGCCAGTTTTTGGCACCATTCGCTTTATGCAGATTGATGAACGGTGTTCATGACTTCATGACGCTGAGCGCAGATAGTCGCAGGATCCTCGTCGGTTTAACGTAGCGGCTGATTATCCCGCCAGCAGGAGCTTTGCGATGCCAGCACACCCGGTTCGTAGCGTGACCCACTTCAGCCGACTTCTGTTGACAGCCATCGCACTGTTGCTGACAGCCTGTGCTTCAACTGAAAAAGGTTCGACCTCCATGAAACGTTCACTTGCAATGACCTCCGATGCCGCGGCTGCCGTGTCCCCGGCACTGGCTCATAACACCGACGCAATGTTGTTTGGCGAAGTATGGAAACGCCCGGGCTTGTCACCGCGTGACCGCAGTCTGGTGACGGTTGCGGTGTTGATCGCACGCGGGCAAACCGCCGAGATGGCCGCGCAATTCAACCTTGCGCTGGACAACGGTGTCACGCCGCTTGAGCTGTCCGAAACGCTCAATCACCTGGCGTTTTATTCCGGTTGGGGCAATGCATCAGCGGCTCTGCCCATCGCCGCCGAGGTGTTCATCGCCCGCAACATCGATGCTGAGAAACTGGCACCGGTTGCGCCGTCATTGCTGCCGCTGGACCAGGCTCGCGAAGCTGACCGCGTGGAGCGCGTGAATGCGGCGGTGGGATCAGTGGCGCCGGGGCTGGTCGAGTTCACCACCAAAGCGCTGTTCCGCGATCTGTGGTTGCGGCCAGGTCTGGCGCCTCGCGATCGCAGCCTGATCACGGTCAGTTCGTTGGTGGCCAACGGGCAGACCGGCCAGGTCGGCTATCACCTGGGTCGGGCGATGGACAACGGTTTGAGCCAGACCGAAGCGGCGGAAATGATTACCCAACTGGCGTTCTATGCCGGATGGCCGAATGCGTTTTCCGCCGTGCCGGTGTTCAAGGAAGTGTTCAGCCAGCGCGCGCCGGGCTGACTGAACAGGGCGTCAAATCTGCTCCGGCAAGTGCGCGATAAGTTTGTCCAGCGTGATCGGATAATCGCGCACGCGCACGCCGGTGGCGTTGTAAATCGCATTGGCAATGGCCGCTGCGGCGCCACTGATGCCCAACTCGCCGACACCTTTGGCCTTGAGCGGCGTGGCGTAGGGGTCGACCTCATCGAGAAAAATCACCTGCTGATGGGGAATGTCGGCGTGCACCGGCACTTCGTAACCGGCGAGGTCATGGTTGACGAAAAAACCAAGGCGCTTGTCGACCTGCAGTTCTTCCATCAGTGCGGCCCCGGCGCCCATGGTCATGCCGCCGATGATTTGGCTGCGCGCGGTCTTCGGATTGAGAATCCGCCCTGCTGCGCAGACCGCCAATTGGCGACGCAGGCGAATCTCGCCGGTCGCCGCGTTGACCTCGACTTCGGCGAAATGTGCGCCAAAGGTCTGCTGGGCAAAGCGCTGGGCCAGATCGCCGAATTCCATGCGGTCTTCGCCAACGAGATCGCCTGCGGCCGCCGCGTGAGCCAAAGGAAAATGCCGCGTGCCATCGTGCACCTCGCCGTGGGCAAATTCGGCCGTTTGCGGATCAAGTCCGACGGCGCGGGCAGCGGCTTCGCGCAACTTGACGCAAGCGGCATAGACCCCGGCGGTAGACGACGCTGCACCCCATTGCCCGCCCGATCCCGACGACTCCGGAAAGCGCGAGTCGCCAAGGCGCACTTCGACCCGGTCCAGTTCCACACCCATCATCTCGGCGGCGGTCTGCGCAATGATCGTGTAGCTGCCGGTGCCGATATCAGTCATGTCGGTTTCGACGGTGATTGTGCCGTGCCGGTCAAGGCGCACACGGGCCGCCGAGGCGGTGGTTGGCGCGCCACGTATGGCAGACGCCAGACCGATGCCGATCAGCCAGCCATTCTCCAGACGTTGGCCGGCGCTTGCGTTGCGCTGGTGCCAGCCGAAGTGCTCGGCGCCGGTTTGTAAGCACTCGACGAGTTGCCGTGTCGAGAACGGTCGTGATGGCTGTTCGGGGTCGACCTGGGTGTCGTTGAGCAGGCGCAACTGCAGTGGGTCGATGCTGAGTTTTTCCGCCAGTTCATCCATGGCAATTTCCAGCGCCATCATCCCCGGTGCTTCCCCCGGCGCGCGCATGGCCGAGCCTTCGGCCAGGTCCAGCACGGCAAGATTCAAGCGGGTCATGCGGTTGGCGCCAGCGTAGAGCAAACGTGTCGAGGCCGTCGCGGCTTCGGCCCGGCCCCCGGGCAGGTTGCCTGACCAACTCTCATGGCCGATGGCTGTGATCAAACCTTCGCGACTGGCACCGAGGCGAATGCGTTGGAGCGTCGCGGGGCGATGGGTCAAATTGTTGAACATCAGCGGACGTGGCAGCGCGACTTTCACCGGACGCCCGGCGTGTCGCGCCGCCAGCGACGCCAGCACCGCGTCACACAGGATCGTACCTTTGCCACCGAAACCGCCGCCGATGTAGGGCGATATCAAACGAATATCTTCTTTGCGTATGCCGAGTGTCCTGGCCAGATCGCGCACGCCCCAGTTGATCTGCTGGATCGACGTCCACAACGTCAATGAGTCACCGTTCCACTGAGCGATGGTGGCGTGGGGTTCCATCATCGCGTGCGCCTGATCCGGCGTGCTGTAGTGCTGGTCGATCTGGACCGGTGCGGTGTTGAAGGCGCCTTCGAAATCTCCGGTCTGCGTCTGCGGCGGGGGGCCGAAGCCGGCAGGTGGGGGCGGGGTTGCCGAATCCTTGGCGGCCGCCAGATCGAACGCGCCGGGTTCGGCCACATAGGTGATTTCCAGCAGGTGGGCGGCGCTGCGGGCCTCTTCAAATGTCTGCGCGACGACAATCGCGACGGCTTGGTGATAGTGGTCCACCTGCGGGCCGGCCAAGGCGCGTGCAACATAGAACTCGCCCTTGGCCAAAGGCCCGGCATTCTCGTAGGTGACGATGGCAATCACCCCGGAACTGTTGCTCGCCTGCGTCGAGTCGATCGAGGTCATTCGTCCCTTGCCGATCCCGGCGCCGACCACATAGCCATAGGCGGAGTTGGGCACTGCGGCATGTTGTTCGTACGCGTAGGGCGCGGTCCCGGTGGTTTTCAACTTGCCATCGATGCGGTCGGCGGGTTTGCCGATGACGTTCAATTGATCGATCGGATTAGTGCCGGCCGGTGTGTCGAATTTCATCGCTGAGTTCCTCTTCAGGCGGGCTGGCGGACAACGCCGGGCGCCTCAGCGCCAGCGTTTGCAGGCCATATCGCCCACGAGACTAGGCCATTGAAACGCATCTGATAATACGCCTTGCCAGGATGGAGTCATGAGTCCGGCTCACGAATCCTGACCAACATGACAAATAAGAATAAGTTTCAATTACACGATCCCTGGTATACCATCCGCGCCGCTGTTCTGGCGGTTTCACCCTTCGTTCTGGCCTATTCACAAGGTTTTCATTTCATGCGTCGTACTCTGCTTTCAATTTGCGTGCTGCAGGCGTTGTCTTCTTCCTCATGGGCCGAACAGGCCGAATCAACACCCGCAGCGCTAGAGCTGGAGGCGACCGACGTGGTCGGTACAGCGGATTACGAACGGGCCGACGGCCCGGTGCAGGGTTACCGCGCGACACGTTCTGCCAGTGCCACCCGTACCGACACCTCGATCCATGAAACCCCGCAATCGATCAGTGTAGTGACTAAAGATGCTGTCGAAGACCTCGGCGCCACGCGTCTGCAAGATGCGCTGGATTACGCCGGCGGCGTCGGCCGGGCGAACAATTTTGGCGGGCAGGGCCTGACGACGTTCACCGTGCGCGGTTTCACCACCGGCGAGTTCTACCGCAACGGCTTCCCGATCAATCGTGGCTACCCGAACATGCCCGATGCCAACACCATCGAGCGTCTGGAAGTGCTGCGCGGACCGGCAACCATGCTCTACGGCCGTGGCGATCCGGGCGGCACCTTCAATGTCGTGTCCAAGCAGCCGTTGGCCGAGCGCACGGTCACGTTGGGCAGCCAGTTGAATGATCAAGGCATGAAGCGCGGCACGCTGGACGCCTCCGGCCCTTTGGATG
Organism: Pseudomonas sp. MC6; assembly: GCF_054790575.1. Taxonomy (NCBI): domain Bacteria; kingdom Pseudomonadati; phylum Pseudomonadota; class Gammaproteobacteria; order Pseudomonadales; family Pseudomonadaceae; genus Pseudomonas; species Pseudomonas sp. MC6. Next base: position 2,212,415 of record NZ_CP186504.1, on the reverse strand, counting down.
AAGAGGGGCGCCTGGCCTATCGACTGAACGTGGTGGGTGAGGGCGGCGATACCTTCCGCGATCACGTCGAGACTGAGCGCTACGGCATCACGCCAGTGCTGACCTGGCAGGCCAGCGATGCCACCCGGGTGATCTTCGAGGGTGATTTCATGCGCAACAATCATCCGCTGGATCGCGGTGTGACGCGTTACGCCAAGCAGATTGGCACCGCCTCGCGGGACACGTTTTTCGGCGAAAAAGACGCCGGCAAATTGCACAACGACAACAACATGGCGCAACTGCGCTTCGAACATCTGCTCAATGATGACTGGACGCTGGGCGGTGGTTTCCAGTGGCTCGACGGCTCGCTTGAGGGCAATGCCATCGAAGCCAACGGCATTGCCGATGACGGTCGAACCCTGGGGCGCAATTTCAACTACCGCAAACTGGAGTGGACCGACAAGGACACCCAGCTCAATCTGACCGGGCATTTCAGCACCGGTGGCTTGCAGCACACCTTGCTGACCGGTATCGAATACGAAGATTACGACTACAAGTCGATCATTCAGCGCTCCAGTGGTGCGATCGGCGCCTACCCGATCGACATCTTTGATCCGGTTTACGGTCAGCCACGCCCGGCATTGACCCGCACGCCGACCCACGACAAGGAAAACCTCAAGACCTACGCCGCATTCGTGCAGGACCAAGTGGCGTTGACCGAGCGCTTGAAAGTGCTGGCCGGGGCGCGGTTCGAACGATTCGAGCACGATTATGAAACCTACGTGCCAGGCGGCAAAAACTGGCAGGCCAGCGACAACGCGGTGACTCCACGACTCGGCGTGACCTACGATCTGACCGACACGCTGGCGGTCTACGCCGACACTGCGCGCTCGTTCAAGCCCAATACCGGTGCAAGCCGCGTGGGCGGAGGCTTCGCCCCGGAGAAAGGCAAGTCTTACGAAATGGGCATCAAGTGGGAAGCGCTGGATCATCAGTTGAGCGTCGACGCGGCGATCTATCAGATCGAAAAACGCAACGTGCTGACCACCGACCCGGTGGACTCGACCTTCAGTGTGGCGGCCGGGGAAGTGCGCAGCCGTGGTTTCGACCTGAACGTCGCCGGCAACCTGACACCCGAATGGCGCGTCATCGGCGGCTACGCCTACGTGGATGCCGAAGTGACCAAGGACAACGTGATCCGTTCGGGCACGCGGCTGATGAACATTCCGCAGAATAGCTTCAGCCTGCTCAACGTTTACGAGTTTCAGGACGGCGCGCTAAAAGGCCTGGGCCTGGGTACCGGACTCAAATATGTCGACGAACGCGCCGGGCAAACCGCCAATACTGCCTTCTCGATGGACAGCTACACCGTTGTCGATTTGCTCGGTTTCTATAAGGTCAACGAGAAAGTGCGGCTCAATCTTGACGTGAAGAACCTGTTTGATCGGGATTATGAAGAGGGCGCGTTCGGTAATGTCTACGCCTATCCGGGTGCGCCGAGAACGGTGCAGGTGGGGATTTCCTACACCTTGTAAGCCGCGTTCGACGCTGCAACGGCGGCCCCTCACCCCAGCCCTCTCCCTGAGGGAGAGGGGGCCGACCGAGGTGTCTTGGGTTATGCATCGACCTGACAGATCGCGTCGATTACGGGCCCATCGGTAATGCTTGACGGCATTGGATTCACAGGCGTTATTTCAGGTCGGCGTTTATCGTCAATATCCCCAAATCGGTTCCCTCTCCTGGGGGAGAGGGCTAGGGTGAGGGCCGCTGTTCGGCACCTGCCACTTAACCAGTGATACAACCCTGCGGCGTTTTCCCTGCAAAGCTGTCCAGCAAACTCGCCACTACCATTTCCCCCATGCGCGTGCGCGTCTGCAATGTCGCGCTGGCACGGTGCGGCTGCAGCACCACCTGCTCGTTACCGAACAAGGCTTCTGGCACATTCGGCTCATCAACAAACACATCCAGCCCCGCACCGGCGATCTCTCCGGCATTCAGCGCCGCCACCAGATCAGCCTCGTTGACCAGTTTGCCCCGTGCCACATTGATCAGATAACCGTCCTTGCCCAAGGCCTGGAGCACCGAGGCATCGATGATGGCTTCAGCCTTGTCCGCAGCGGCGGCGAGAATCAGCGCATCGCTGTCGCGGGCCAATTGCTTGAGGTCGGCGACGAAAGTGTGGGGTACATCGCTCATCGGTTGCAGGTCGGTGTAACTGATCGGACAGCCGAAGGCGGCCGCTCGGCTGGCCACCGCGCGGCCAACCCGGCCCATGCCGACGATACCGATACGCATGCCGGACACCTGACGTGCCAGCGGCAGAGGCGCCAGCGGTGTGGCGCTGTGCGGCCATTGACCCGAGCGTACATAGCGATCACTGGTACACAGCCCGCGACACACGGAAATCAGCAAACCGATGGCAAGGTCGGCGACGTCTTCGGTCAGCGCGCCAATGGTCGCGGTCACGCGGATGCCGCGATCACGGGCGTAAGCCAGGTCAACCGCGTCGGTGCCGACTCCGTTGACCGCCACCACCTCAAGATTCGGCAGTTGCGCCATGACGGCTTGGGTGATGCCGGTATGGCCACCGGTGATCACTCCGCGAATATTCGCGCCGTGTTCCTGCAAATACGCCTGTTTGTCGGCCTGCTGGAAATAGCGTCGGACCGTAAACAGTTCATCGAGACGCGCATTGATTTCAGGAATCAGGATCGGGCTGAGCTGCAGGATTTCTGGCTTCATGTAAACCTCTCTTACCGAATAAAAAGGCCGGATCAACCGCGGCCGGCAAACGGCATGGCGGTGGCCATGACGGTCATGTTCAGAACGTTGGCCGACAACGGCAGGCCGGCGATGTAGCGCACCGCATCGGCGACATGCTTGACGTCGACCATTGGCTCCACGGCGATGCTGCCGTTGGCCTGGCGCACGCCTTTGGTCATGCGTACCGACATTTCGGTGAGGGCGTTGCCGATATCGATCTGGCTGCAAGCGATGTTGAATTCACGACCGTCCAGCGCCAGCGATTTGGTCAGGCCCAGCACCGCATGTTTGCTGGCGGTGTAGGCGCTGCTGAATGGACGTGGCGTGTGTGCCGAAATCGAACCGTTATTGATGATGCGTCCGCCCTGAGGCTGTTGACGGCGCATCAGGCCGAAGGCACCCCGAGCACACAGGAAAACCCCGTTGAGGTTGGTGTCGATCACGTTGCGCCACTGCTCGAACGTCAACTCATCCAAGGGCACGGCGGGGGCATTGACCCCGGCATTGTTGAACACCACATCCAGCCGTCCGTAAACCTCGGCAATGGTTGCGAACAGCGCATCGACACTGGCCGGGTCGCGCACATCGGTGGGCACCGCCAGGGCTTCGTGCCCCTCGCTTGCCGCCAGTTCGACCAGCGCCTGTAACGGTTCCGGCCGGCGACCGGCAAGCACCAGGGTGTAGCCGTCGGCCAACAGGCCAAGCGCCACAGAGCGGCCGATTCCGCTGCCGGCGCCGGTGACCAGCGCGACTTTCAAAGGTTGAGTGATGGACATTTTGTTGTTCTCCTGTCTTCAAATCACTGAGGCGTGCAGGGCGTTCAAGCCTTGCGGCCGACACGCATTTCCAGTTGGCCGATGCCGTCGATTCCGGCGTTGATCACATCGCCCGGTTGCAGGCCGTCGACGCCGGCCGGGCTGCCGGTCATGATCAGGTCGCCGGCCCTCAGCGCCACTGACCGGGAGATCCGGCTGATGACTTCAGCCACCGACCAGATCTGGCTGTCGAGACTGTCGCGCTGACGCTCCTCGCCGTTGACGTTCAACCACAATTCGCCTTCGGGATGGCCAGCGCGGGTCACCGGGACAATCGCGGTCATCGGCGCGGCCCCGTCAAATACCTTGGCACCTTCCCACGGCAAACCATTGCTCTTGGCGGCGCGCTGAACATCACGGCGGGTCAGGTCGAGGCCGGCGGCGTAACCCCAGACATAGGCCAGCGCTTCGCTTTCGGGGATATTCGCGCCACCTTCACCGATGGCTACCACCAGTTCGATTTCGTGGGCGAAATCATCGGTCAGCGAAGGGAATGCCACCTCACCAACGGCGTCGACGACATTGCTCGCCGGTTTCATGAAAAACACCGGCGGCTGGCGCGACTGGCCGATGGCGTCTGGCCACGGGTAGTTGCGGCCGACACAAAACACCCGACCGACGGGAAAGCGCTGCTCACTGCCGACAACCGGCAAAGTCACGGGCAGATCCGGGGTGAAGACGTATTCGGTCATGTTCATCCTGTTAAGAGTCCTGTTGGTAGCTTCAGCGTACGGCGGCAGTCGTTGGTGAAGTTGGACGAAAGCCGCCTGCAGTTGGAGAAAACGGTGCTGTTGGCTTCAGCGCACCTTCAATTCGATGCGGTACAAGCGCCCGAGCAACAGCGAGTAGGAGAGGGTGCCGATCAGGGCTACGCCGCCAATGAACCAGAAGGCCCAAGCGAAGGAACCGGTGGCATGCACAATCGCGCCAATCACGATCGGCGTGACGATGCCGCCGATGTTGGCGGCAAGGCTGGTGATCCCGCCGGTCAAGCCGATCAACTCCTTGGGCGCAACTTCCGACACCGCCGCCCACGAAGACGACGCGATGCCTTGGGCGAAGAAGGCAATGGTCAGCACGGCGATGCAGATCGTGTTCGAGTCGGTGAAATTCACCAGCACGATGGACATGCCCAGCATCGAGCCGATCACCAGCGGCAACTTGCGGGCGAACGACATCGAGTAGCCACGGCGGATCAACAAGTCAGAGACGATGCCGGCGAGGAGGATGCCGACCGTCGCGCCTACAAACGGCAGAACAGCGAAGATCCCGGCCTTGATCATGGTCAGCTTGCGTTCTTCGATCAGGTAGGTGGGGAACCAGGTCAGGAAGAAGTACAGCGCCGAGGTGCTGGCGAATTTGCCGATGCAAATCGCCCAGATCTGGCGGTAGCTGAACAATTCGGCGATTTGCCGCCAGTTGAAGCGGGTGCGCTCCTGGCTGCTTTTGACCAGACCGCCGCCGGCTTCGATGTACTTCAGTTCTTCTTTGCTGACTTTCTTGCAGTTCAGCGGGTCACGATACAGGTACAGCCACAACACCCCGAACACGATGCCGAGTACGCCGGTGCTGTAGAACACGTGACGCCAGTCGAAGGTGGTTGCCAGCCAGAGCAGTGCACCGGTAAACAGCGCCGTCCCCAGATATTGCCCGCAGACGTAGATACTGCTGGCCAGACCGCGTTCCCGCGCCGGAAACCACACCGTCACCGCACGACTGTTGGCCGGAAACGCCGGTGCTTCCATCGCACCGACCGCCAGACGCAACCCGAACAAGGACGCGAAGCCCGTGGCAAAGCCCTGGCACACGGTCACCGTCGACCAACTGATCAGGGAAACCCCGTAAGTGAAGCGCGAACCGAAGCGGTCGGCGATGAACCCGGCCGGCACCAGGGCCAAGGCGTAAGTCCAGGCAAATGCCGAGAAAATCAGGCCCATCTCGATCTTGTCCAAGCCAAGATCCTTGGCCATGAACGGCGCGGCAATCGAGATATTGACCCGGTCGATGTAGTTGATGATCGTCGCGATCAGCAGCAACGAGAGCATGAACCAGCGCCGCCGCGAGGGCAGGCGTTGCGGCACGACGGCGTCCCGGGCGCCGTCTATCACCGGCGGCACGGTGGCTTGGGAAGCATGTGAATTCGACATGAAGAGACCTCGTTATTGTTAGAAGAGTCGAGATGTTTTCGTGCAGCCGAAGGCGTTTGCCCGCGATGGTCGGGGCATGCCAATCGATACTGAAACGAACGGTGCGAGCAGCCAGCGTCAGACGTTCAGAAACGTCTTCCAGTCGGCGTGATCGGGGCAATGTCGGGAGGGGTGGCGAGGGGGAATAGCAGAATCATGACGTGCACACCTGTGATTGTTTTTGGAAGAGGTTGGGCTGCGTCGGCTCACAGTGGTCGTACAACGTTGGTAAAGCAACCGAGGGGTTAGAACGTTTTTTTTCTATGGAAGCGGCGTTGCTAAACCTGTCCAAAAAATAAATCGAATGATTTCCTAAGTGTCTTTTTAGACATTGCTGTTAATCCATTGATTATTAACAATAAAAAATCTTGATGCGTTCTCGACGGTTTTGGACAGGCTAAACGCCATATCGAGGATAAAAAATCCTTGGAAAGGCAGGTCGTCGTATGACTGCTTGCGTGTATTGCGTACATGTCTGCAAGATTAGGGTCGTCAGCTCACTGCCAATACTTGTCGAGGATTCTGCGCAGATGTCGTCACTCAGCCGTATTCCCACCTATGTCATGCAGCAGCGCAGCGAATTGACCGACTTCTACATTCGCGACAAAAAGGGCCGGCGCGCCGAGACCAGTCCCCATCGACACGAGTATTTCCAGATTCAGATCAACCTCGGTGGCGACACCGTGCAGCACATCGGCAACGTCGAGCGTCCGTTCCCGCGCAACACCCTGGCATTCATCCTGCCGCACCGGGTGCACGTAATCCCGCATCCAGCGGACAGCAATTTCATGGTGATCAATTTTTCCCAGACCTTTCTGTTGCCGCATTTGCAGTGCGACCCGATGGATCTGGAAGAAGTGTCGATCCTGCTGGCGCCGGAGTTATCGCCATTCCGCTTTCAGGAGCATCTGGATTTCATTCTTGGGGATGAGGACTTCGCCAAGGTCTGTGCCTTGATCGAGCAGATGCGCACGCTGGACGAGAACCGTCAGTTTGGGACGCGCGAGATGCTCAAGGGCTTGTTGCTGCAACTGATTGGCAGCGTGTGTTTTCTTTACGCCGAGCCACTCAAGCGTCTGGCCGAAGAGAATGCGGCCGAGGTCAGCCGTCGGGATGCGCTGGGCCGCATGTTCGAATATTTGCGCAAGAATATTGCCGACCCCGATCTCAATCTGATCAAGGTGGCTGCGGCGACGTACCTGTCGCCGACCTATCTGACGCACTGGTTGCGCAAGGAGATCGGCAAGACCTTCACCGAACTGGTGCTCGAACGCAGGATGCACGCGGCGCGCAATTTTCTGCTCAACAGCACGCGCTCGGTGGGCGAGGTGGCGCGGTTGTGCGGCTTCGCTGACGAAGCCTATTTTTCGCGACGCTTTCGGCAGATTCACGGTCAGCCGCCGGGACAGTTTCGCCGCCGGCAACTCAATCCGGATACACCGCAATCGCCGTTGAACACTTAGGGCTCAAGCATCAAGGGCCGCCAGACGATCGGAGCAACGCCAAGTATTGCGTTGTGCTGCTTGGGGTCGGGCGTTTCGTGGTTCGCTGGTTCAGGTGGGTGTTTGTTTTCCGTGTCTTGGCGTTCGTTGGCGGGGGGCTTTTCGGTGTCGCAGGCAACATTATCCATGGGTCTTTCGCCAGATGATTTCAGGCAGGCAACTATTTGATCTGCACGATTACCTTGCCTTTCGCACGGCCCTGTTCGACGTAAGTCAGGGCTTCGCCCGCTGACTCGAAGGCGAAGGTGCGATCCAGCACGGGCTTTATTTCGCCGGCTTCAATCAGGGTGGTGATTTCTTGCAGCTGTGCACCGTTGGCCCGCATAAACAGGAAGCTGTAACGGACATCCTGCTTGCGCGCCTTGCGCCGAATGCTCAGGCTCAACAAGCGCATGACTTGCCGCAGCGGCCACGCCAGGCCTTGCGCCTTGGCGAACTCGGCAGTTGGCGGGCCTGAAATGGAAATCAGCTGACCACCCGGTTTGAGTACCTTCAGCGAGTTTCCCAGCACGTCGGTGCCGAGGCTGTTCAGCACCACGTCGTAATCGCGCAGTTCCTCCTCGAAGTGCTGCTGTTTGTAATCAATCACCACGTCTACGCCCAACGCTTTAACCCATTCGACATTCGCCGTGCTGGTGGTGGTCGCGACAATAGCGCCGAGGTGTTTGGCCAGTTGAATGGCGATGGTGCCGACACCGCCGGAACCGGCGTGAATCAAGACCTTCTGACCCTTTTGCAAACGGGCGATGTCGACCAGCGCTTGCCAGGCTGTCAGGGCGACCAGAGGAATAGCCGCGGCTTGCTCCATATCGAGGTTGGCGGGCTTCAAGGCCACCGCGTTTTGGTCGACGGCGATTCGCTCGGCGAACGTGCCGATTCGCTGTTCGGGCACGCGCGCATACACCGCGTCGCCGGGCTTGAAACCCTTGACCGCTGCGCCAACCGCAATCACCACGCCGGCACAATCGTTGCCCAGCACCAAGGGGAATGAGTACGGCAAAATCAGTTTGAATTCGCCGCTGCGAATCTTTGAATCGAGTACGTTGACGCTGGCAGCATGTACTTCAATCAGCACGTCATGGGCGCCGGCTACAGGCTCGGAGATATCGCCAATACGCCCGTTCTGCTTGCCGTAGCGATCGATAAAATAAGCTTTCATGGTGGGGGCGGCTCTCACGGTTCTGGGGGAGGGCAGTGTTGTCTGAGCAGACTGGTTCAGCGATCGAGAAACGCCTGCGCCTTGCTGACAAAGTCAGCGTAGTTCTGGAAAATCGCGCCGTGTCCGGCGTCCTCATAAATGATCAGTTGCGCGTAGGGAATCCGGTTCGCCAGGTCAATCGAATTGACCGTGGGCACCATGATGTCGTTGTCACCGTTGACCACCAATGTCGGAATTTGCAGGCCGCCAAGGTTCTGTGGCGTCTGTTTTCCCCATGCCTTGATGGCTCTCAACTGCCGTAGAAAAGCGCTGGGTGTCGGGCGCTTGTCGCGATCTTTGCGGCGTTCTTTCAGGCGTTGCAAAAAGTCTGTCGCGGCCCGCCGTCCGTTGGCGGTCGTGGTGAAAAACAGGTGGAACTTGGGATCGCGCAGGGTCAGCAAACCCTTGAACATCAGTGGCCAGGAAACCGCACCGACCTTGGCGATACCGACTCCGCCAGCCGGTCCGGTGCCGGTCAGAATCAGGCGCCGCACCAAGGCGGGATCTTTGAGCGCGATGTCCTGAGCAACGAATCCGCCGAGGGAAAAACCCAGCAGATCGACGCTGGTGAATTTCAGCGCTGCGATCAGGCTGATGACGTCGTCGGCCATCTGCGCGACGGTCAGGGGCGCGGTGCCGCCTGAGCCACCGACACCGCGATAGTCAATGGCGAGCACGCGCCGGGTTCTGGCCAAGCCATCGACGATTCGCGGATCGAAGTCGTCCAGTACCGCGCCCCAATGGTTGAGCAGGATCAGCGGCACAGCCGTTTTCGGACCAAGGTCTCGATAGGTGAACGCCGTGCCGCCAACCCTGATCGATTGGTTGGCGGCGTTGACGAAAAGCATCTGCTTCATTGCACTCACGCCAGATAGCGCTGGGCGACTGCCGACTGGCGGATCTGCGCCAACAGGCCCTGCCGCGCGGTTTGCAAGGCATCCCAGCGCTCACCTTCATGCAGCGGCGGAATGGTCACCGGCTCGCGACGATCAAAGCCGACCAACGCTGCATCGACCAGATCGGTGACTTCCATGATCTCGCTCAAGGTGTTGATGTCGATGCCCGCGCGATCCCAGATCTCGGTACGCGTCGCGGCCGGCAGCACGGCTTGCACGTAGACGCCCAGTGGCGACAGTTCCAGGCTCAGGCCCTGCGACAGAAACAGTACAAACGCTTTGGTCGCGCCGTACACCGACATGCCGAACTCCGGGGCCAGACCGACCACCGAGCCGATGTTGATAATGGCGCCGTCACCGGCCTTCGCCAGACGGGGAGCGATGGCACTGGCGAGCCGCACCAGTGCCGTGGTGTTGAGGGCGACCAGATTGGCCACTTGGTCGGTGCTCTGCTCGATGAAGTTGCCGGACTGCGCGGCACCCGCGTTATTGACGAGGATGCCAATACGCGCATCGTCGCGCAGGCGCGATTCGACGGTGGTCAGGTCTTTGAGTTGGGTCAGGTCGGCCTGAAGCACATCCACGGTGACGCTGTGTTCGCTACGCAGTTTCGCGGCGAGTGTTTCCAAGCGCTCGAGATCGCGGGCGACCAGCACCAGATCGTGCCCGCGTTGAGCGAAGCGTTTGGCATAGACCGCGCCGATGCCGGTAGAGGCGCCAGTGATCAGAACAGCAGGGTGGGCGTTCATAGGGTCATCTCTTTTCAATAACATCGATTAAGGAGAGGCAGTAAATGCGCTGAAGCTCGGCTTACTGAGCAGCAGCGCTCCATTCAGCCAGGGTCGGGTAGTCGATGTAGCCTTCCGCGCCACCGCCATACAGGGTGGCGGGGTTGAAACCGGCCAATGGCGCACCGGCCGCCAGGCGCTCGACCAGATCGGGATTGCCAATGAACGGGCGACCGAAGGCGATCAGATCGGCGTGGTCCTCGGCAATTCGCGCGTTCGCCAGGTCGAGGTCATAGCCGTTGTTGGCGATGTAGGTGTTTTTGAAACGCTGGCGCAGAGAGCCGAAATCGAACGGCGCGATATCGCGCGGCCCACCGGTTGCGCCTTCGACCACGTGCAGATAAACGATGCCCAGCGCATCGAGTTGCTCGACGATGTAGTCGAATTGCCCTTGCGGGTCGCTGCTTGAAACCCCGTTGGCCGGCGACACCGGCGAGAGGCGAATGCCAGTGCGATCTGCGCCAATCTCGGCGACGACCGCGGCCGTCACTTCCAGCAACAAGCGCGCACGATTTTCAATCGAGCCGCCGTAGGCATCGGTGCGCACGTTGGCGCCATCCTTGATGAATTGATCGAGCAAATAGCCGTTGGCACCGTGGATTTCCACACCATCAAACCCCGCGGCGATCGCGTTGACCGCTGCCTGACGGAAATCGTTGACGATCCCCGGGAGTTCGCTGATGTCCAGTGCTCGCGGCGCGGAAACGTCTTCAAAGCGGTTGTTGACGAACACTTTGGTCGCCGGGCGTATCGCCGATGGCGCTACAGGTGCGGCGCCGTTTTCTTGAAGATCAACGTGTGAAACACGGCCGACATGCCACAGTTGCAGAAAGATCTTCGCGCCTTTTTCGTGTACCGCAGCGGTCACCTTGCGCCAGCCATCGATCTGCGCCTGCGTGTAAATCCCCGGGGTGTCCTGATAGCCCTGGCCCTGTCGGGAGATCTGCGTCGCTTCAGAAATCAGCAGGCCAGCGGAGGCGCGCTGGCTGTAATAGGTGGCTGCGAACTCACTGGGCACAAAGCCTTCGCCCGCTCGATTGCGGGTCAGCGGCGCGAGAACGATGCGATTCGCCAGCGTCAGGGAGCCAAGCGTGTACGGCGTGAACAGATTTTGATCGGTCATGGGGTTGGATCCGTGCCTGTGGATGAGCAGCGATAATGTCTGTAATTAGGATGATGATCTAAATCTAAACTGTCAACGGTTTTGATTATGGCTGACATCTATGTATCATCTGCGCATGATTTTTCAGCGGAGGTATTGCACGTGAGAGTGAGCAAAGCCCAGGCGCAGGCAAACCGCGAGCACATCGTCGAGACCGCTTCGGTGTTGTTTCGTGAGCGAGGTTTTGACGGTGTCGGCGTCGCGGACCTGATGGCGGCTGCCGGATTTACCCACGGTGGTTTTTACAAACACTTCGGCTCGAAGGCCGACCTGATGTCCGAAGCCTCGGCAAACAGCCTTGCGCGCTCGTTAGCCGGTGCCGAAATGGTCGATGTTCAAGGCTTCATCGACGCCTATGTGTCGAAAGAACATCGCGACGGGCGGGGCAGCGGTTGCACCATGGCCGCTTTGTGCGGCGACGCAGCGCGTCAGTCTGACGATGTGAAAACCGCGTTTGCCGACGGCATCGAGCGCACGCTGCAGACGCTTGGCGACAAGTACCCGACAGGGCCCGACGCGGCATCTGGTGAGGGGCGAGTGAAAATGATCGACATGCTGGCGCGTGCGGTTGGCGCGATCATCCTGTCGCGGGCCTGCCCGGCTGATTCCGCGCTGGCCGATGAAATCCTTGCGGTATGCCACGCTGAAATGACCGCGTCGTTGCTGATGTCCGCCGACAGTGCAGAAGTGCCTGGCTGATCGGTATTGTCCTTTTTGAGTTGACGGTGAAACGCTTTTCAGCCGATTTATCCCGTCCCTGTGCGTCAGTAATCTGTACCCAACTTGAACGCAACAACAACTTCAAAAACTCAAAAGGGACGCACACCATGACTACTCCAACCTACAACCGCCTCAACAAAGACGACGCCATCGTGCTGCTGGTTGATCACCAGACCGGCCTGATTTCCCTGGTGCAGGACTTCTCGCCAAACGAATTCAAGAACAACGTGCTGGCCCTGGCTGATCTGGCGAAGTTCTTCGAACTGCCGACCATCCTCACCACCAGTTTCGAACAAGGCCCGAACGGCCCGCTGGTGCCAGAGCTCAAGGAGATGTTCCCGGACGCGCCGTACATTGCTCGCCCAGGCCAGATCAACGCGTGGGACAACGAAGATTTTGTGAAAGCGATCAAGGCTACCGGCCGTAAACAGATCATCATTGCCGGTGTGGTGACGGATGTGTGCGTAGCGTTCCCGACCTTGTCGGCGCTGGCGGAAGGGTTTGAGGTGTTTGTGGTGACTGATGCGTCCGGCACCTTCAACACCACCGTGCAACAAGCCGCGTGGAGCCGCATGACTCAGGCCGGCGCACAGATGATGAACTGGTTCTCGGTGGCCTGTGAGCTGCACCGCGACTGGCGCAACGACATTGAAGGGCTGGGCAATCTGCTGTCGCAGCGGATTCCGAACTACCGCAACCTGATGAACAGCTACTCGGCGCTGACCGCTCAGCAGAAGTAAGCCTGCGCGCTGCAAACGAAAAGCCTGCCCTGAAAAGCAGGCTTTTTCTGTTTTCTGCCGCTGCGCCTATCAGAACGGCGTTTCTAGACGGTCGACGGCATCCCTTCCTTTTCGCCGCCACGGCTTTTGAACGCCAGTGCGAAACACAGCAGAACCACCACCGAAAATCCTGCCGGGAACAGCCATATACTTCTCCAGTCGTGGCCGTTTTGCGCGGTGAAGTGGTCAGTGATCTGTCCCGCCACCCAGAATCCGATCAGCATGCCCACCCCATAAGTCGCCAAGGTGATCAGGCCCTGAGCCGAGCTGCGGAAGCGCTCGGGCGCTTTGGCATCGGTGTAGATCTGCCCACAGACGAAGAAAAAGTCATAACACACGCCATGCAGCGCAATACCGATCAACAGCATGAAAGCCTGGTCACCGTTGTTGCCGTAGGCGAACAACACATAGCGCAAGGCCCAGGCCAGCATGCCGACCAGCAACGCAATCTTGATGCCGAAACGCTGGATGAACAGGGGTAGCAGAAGCATGAACAGCACTTCGGAGACCTGACCGAGGGCCATCTTCGCGGTGGGATTGGTGACACCGATTTCGGCCAGGAACGGATTGGCATTCTGGTAATAGAACGCCAGAGGAATGCAGATCAGGATGGACGCGAGAAAGAACACCAGATAGCTGCGATCCTTGAGCAGGCCCAACGCGTCAGGCCCCAGCATCTGTTTGATGCCAGGCGCATCGGCGGTGGATTTCAACGGTGCGGTTTTCGGCAGGCTGAAGCTGTAGAGCCCCAACACCAGCGAGGCCACGGCAGACATCAGGAACGTGTTGCGCAAACCGCCTGCAGCAATCGCCTGTTGAGCGTCCCAGGCAAAGCCGAAACTGATCACGATGCCGGCGACGATCCAGCCAACGGTGCCCCACACGCGGATGCGGGAAAACTCCCGGGCCGGGTCTTTGATCTGGCGGAAGGCTACTGCGTTGACCAAGGCCAGCGTTGGCATGTAGACCAGCATGTAGGCCAGCACATAGGGATAAAACGCGCTGAAATCAGCTGCCCGATAAAGCTGAAAGAGCAACACCGCGCCCAGCAGGTGCAACACCGCCAGAATGCGTTCGGCATTGAAAAATCGATCTGCAACAAGCCCAACGACAAACGGCGCAATGATCGCGCCCCACGACTGTGTGGAAAACGCCATTCCCACTTGGCCGCCGCTTGCTGCCAGTGTCGTGGTGAGGAAAGTGCCGAGGGTGACGAACCAGCCGCCCCAGATAAAAAACTGCAAAAACATCATGACGCTGAGTCGCGCATTCATTACGTTCATTTCAATCACCGTATTATTTTTATGTCGGTAACAGCGTGGTAATCAGCGTTCGCCAAGGCCCAGCAGACGCCGGTTGGATTGCTCGTCAGCGCTCACACCGGCGAAATCGTCGAATGCCTTGCGGGTTCGGGTGATCATGTGGCGTTCGATGAAGGCCGCCCCTTCGGCAGCGCCTTGTGCCGCGTCTTTCAGGCAGCATTCCCACTCCAGCACGGCCCAGCCGTTGAAGTCGTATTGAGTCAGTTTGCTGAAGATCGCCTTGAAGTCGATCTGGCCATCGCCCAGTGAACGAAACCGGCCCGGGCGATCAACCCAACCCTGATAGCCGCCGTAGACGCCGGATCGCGCGTCGGCGTGAAACTCCGCGTCCTTGACGTGGAACATGCGGATTCGCGCGTGGTAGCGATCGATGAAGCCCAGGTAGTCCATTTGCTGCAGCAACAGATGGCTCGGGTCATACAGAATCGCTGCGCGGGGATGATGATTCACCGCTTCGAGGAATTGCTCGAAAGAGGCGCCATCGTGCAGATCCTCGCCGGGGTGGATCTCGTAGCAGAGGTCGACACCGGCCTCATCGAAGCACTCGAGGATCGGCAACCAGCGTTTCGCCAATTCGGCAAAGCCCTGTTCCACCAGGCCGGCCGGGCGTTGCGGCCACGGGTAGACGTATGGCCAGAGCAGGGCGCCGGAAAAGGTCGCGTGGGCCGTCAGCCCCAAGCGCTGACTGGCGCGCGCCGCCAGTTTCAACTGGTTGATCGCCCATTCGGTGCGTGCTTGCGGATTGCCACGCAGCGCTGCTGGGGCAAAGTCGTCGAAAAGTGCGTCGAACGCTGGATGCACCGCGACCAGTTGGCCTTGCAGGTGTGTCGACAGCTCGCTGATCACCACACCGGCCTTGGCGCATACAGCGATGAGTTCGTCGCAATAATCCTGACTGTCGGCGGCGCGTTCAAGGTCGATGAAGCGCGTGCCGAGGGTTGGCAACTGAATGGCTTTGTAGCCTTGAGAAGCTGCCCATTGCGCGATGTTGGCCAAGGTATCGAAAGGCGCTTCGTCGGCGATGAATTGGGCGAGAAAAATGCCGGGGCCGCGCATCCCGCTCGGGCGTTGTTGATTAACGTTCATTGGCGGTTGCTCCATTGGCAAGGTCAGGTATTGCAGTCCATTTGGCTTCGCCGCAATGATTGGCGATGGCGGTCTCGATGAAGGCCATGCCGCGCAGCCCGGTGGCTATACCGGGAACGCCCGGTGCGTCAGGGCCGCTCGCACCGTTGAAAATGGCCTGCGCGAGGTCACCGTAGAGATTGGCCATGGCCTCCAGGTAGCCTTCCGGGTGTCCGGCGGGCAAGCGCATGCGCCGCGTGGCGTTTGCGCACAGCCAAGGTTGACCAAGGCCCGAGCGCAGCACGCGCATCGGTTCATTCAAGGGTCGATGGATCAAACTGGCGGGCTCTTCCTGACGCCATTCCAGCCCGCCTTTATCGCCATACAGACGAATCTTCAGCGGGTTCTCTTCGCCGGCGCACACTTGGCTGGCGATTAATACGCCGCTGGCGCCGTCGGCCATTTTGAACAGCATCGAGGCGTCGTCATCCAGTTGGCGACTGCTCAAATGTGAGCCGAGCATCGCGCTGATGAACTGGATGGGTTGACCGGCGACAAACTCCGCGAGGGAGAACGCGTGCGTGCCGATGTCACCGATGCAGCCACCGATGCCGGATTGTTCAGGATTGTCGCGCCAGCCCGCCTGTTTGTTGCCTTGGCCAGCCACATCGCTGCTGAGCCAGCCTTGCGGATATTCGACGAGGACTTTGCGCAGGCGCCCGATTTCACCGCTGGCGACCATCTCGCGTGCCTGCCAGACCATCGCATACCCCAGGTAGGTGTGCGCCAGGGCGTAAATTCGCTGGCTGTTGTTGACCACGCGGGCCAGGTCCTGCACTTGCGCCAGATTCAGCGCTGCAGGCTTTTCACTGAACACATGGAAACCCGCACTCAGTGCTGCACTGGCGATAGGGGCGTGCAGATGATTGGGCGTGACAATCACCAGCAGCTCCATGCGCTGATCGGCCGGCAGTGCGTGTTCGGCGGCCAGCATGTTCTGCCAGTCGTCATAGCAGCGTTGCGCAGGCAGCCCGAGCGCCGCACCACTGCGTTGATTGTTGTGTGCGTCGCGGCTGAACGCACCGCAGACCAGTTCGAAGCGTCCATCAAGACCGGCGGCTTGCCGGTGTGCCTGGGCGATGAAGGCGCCTTCACCACCGCCGACGAAGCCCATTCTTATTTTTCGACCTGCAGCAATCATGGCAATTGTCTCAGTGGATTCATGCGGAACATTGATGATGTAACCGGTTACATTGTCGGCAAAATCTAGGCCTGAAATCAGCGAGTGTCAAACCGCATCTGACGAATGCCAACGTTTCGGCGCGTGACGCTGTGCGGTAAGCTCGACGGCCGATTTGATTGAAAGAGCGAGGCAGTCTTGTCCAATATCCGCGAAGTGGCACGGCTGGCGGGTGTCTCGGTGGCAACGGTGTCGAGAACATTGAAGTCCCCCGAGCGGGTGCTGCCCGATACCCGCGATCGGGTCATGGCCGCCGTCCAGCAAACCGGCTATCGACCGAATTTGATGGCGGTGCAGTTTCGCTCGCGTAGAACGGGAAACCTGGTGATTCTGGTCCCGACCATTGCCAACACCTTTTTCGCCAGAGTGATCAGCGGCGCACAAAAAGCCGCGCAGGCCGCCGGTTACCGGTTGCTGTTGTGCGACACCCAGGGCCAGGCATCACTTGAGCGCCAGTTCGCTGATCTGGTGCACGCCCATCAAGCCGATGGCGTCATACAGTTGCGCGCCTATGATCCCTTCGAAGAATCTGCCGCCGAGCCAGCACTGACCCCGATCGTCAATGCCTGCGAAGTCATCCGGCACGGACGGCATCCAACGATCAGTCTGGATAACGTTGCGGCGGCCAAAGCCATGACCGAGTACCTGATCGCGATGGGGCATCAGCGCATCGGACTGATCAAAGGACCCAAAGGCAGCCCGCTCACGCGTGATCGTCTGGCGGGGTATGAGGCGGCCCTGCGCGATGCCGGTCTCGCGCTGGATCACACGCTTATCTGTCACGGCGATTTCACGCTCGACGCGGGCTATTCGGGTGCCGGCAAACTACTCGCGCTCGACAGCCGACCGAGCGCGCTGTTTTGTGAAAATGACGAAATGGCCATCGGCGCGCTCAAGCGGATCAAAGAGCAGGGGCTGCGCGTGCCGGAGGATATTTCTCTCGCCGGATTCGACGATATTCCAATGGCCGCGTACTCCGATCCACCGCTGACGACCATTTCCCAACCCGCCGAAATGTTCGGCGAGAAAGCCGTGGAAATGCTGATCGCGCTGATCGAGAAACAGCCGTTGCCGCAACGGCATGTGGTATTGCCGTTCGCATTGACCAAGCGCGACAGCACGGCGCGGGTTGATCAAGCGGGCAGGTGAAACTCTGAATTCCAAGCCGACGCAACCAAGCGATAGCACGAGAGAAAAAAACCTGTGGCGAGTGCGCTTGCTCCCTCGCCACAGTCATGGTGGATCCTCAGAGCTCTGAAAAAACAGGCGACTATCGAACCGCGTAAACCTTGCGCACATAGCGCGTGCTCTTCCACGCGCAGGACGCGCCGCGCGGTACGAACACGCTGTCGCCGGTATCGACTGTAACGCTCGATCCGTCCGGTGCGAGTAATGCGACGCTGCCTTCGATCAGGTGCATCAACTCATTGAGTGTGTGTGCTCGGCCGTGGCGTTCGTAGGGCGTCGAATCCCACACACCGACACGCAGATCGGTTACCGGATCTTCGAAGGCATTGCGGGAACGGCATTGTGGTGTCGCGCCAATCAGAATCTGTTCTTGCGGTGCCGCCGACGGCGATAGCATCGCCAACGGATCGAGGCCGGTGAGGCCGGGTGTCGGGGTGTCAGTGGTCATTGCACAGAAAGCCCATTGCGTTCCGACCTGAGCCTCTATTCGCAGCGAGGTGCCACGGCCGATCACTGCGCTGCCGCCGACAGCCAATGCCAATGCCAATGTCTGTTCGCCGGATTTCAACCGCACGTGCCCGGCGTGCACGACAATGGTTTCGGTGTGCGGAAAATCCTCGATTTCCATCGACTCGCCAACCTCAACGATGCCTGCACTGATGCCGTCATCACCGTGCCAAGCAACGCGTCGGCCAGCGGCAAAAGGATCTCTGGCGCTCAGCGCCATCTGTTCGAAAGACGTAGCGATGCGGCCACCGTCGGCGCGAGCCAACAGCAGAACAGTAGGTTGCGACATACGAAGAACACTCCATTAGAAAACCTTGAGGCACTGCAACAGCGCAATCAACCGATGGCTTGGGTAACCAGAGCAAACTGGCGCATGCCATTGGCGGCCGCAGGAGGCGTGCCTCGGGCCATTTGCGCGACGGTGTCGATCTGCTTGAGTCCGGCTGTTTCCAGCCATTCGGCGAGGCCACAATCGGCCGGAATGTCGATGCGCACAAAGGCGTCCGGTACTTGGTTCAACAATGTGCCGATCAAGTACTTTGCTTGTTCGAGGTTTTCAGCAACCACCGGGCCTATGCAGCGGCCGCGTCCGAACGGGCGCATCAGCGCGAAGGCGCGCAACTGGCCGTCGCGTTGAATGCCGACGGACTGCTCCACCACCGGCGCCAGGTCGTCCAGCACAGCGCGCCGATCCAGGCCGCTGGCCGCGTTCGCCAGCGTCAACCGTTGTTGCTGATCCGCAGCCGTCAGGGCACGACATGCTTCGCCCTCGGCCAGCGCGGTCAGCGCCGGTGCGTGCGCCTGGCCCTGATGTTGCTGGATCCTGCCAAACTCGACAAAACCCTGACTGGCATACAGCGGCGCACCGGCGAGGGTCGCATTCAACATGGGCGTTCGCGCCTGGCAGGCATCAAGGGCTTGCTCCATCAACTGGCGTCCGATGCCTTTGCCTTGATAGTCGTCGCTGACGATGACCAGCCCGATGGTGGCGAAATCACCTTGCGGGCAGGCGAATGCCGTACCGATCAACCGTTCGCCATCAAGCACGACGAAACCGGCACTGACCCGTTGCAGCATCGCCCAGTCGTCCAGTCGATGCGGCCATTTCAGCTGCACGGACAAGGCATGGGCGGCGGGGAGATCGGCGGCGGTCATCGGGCGATAAACATACGCGGACGGGTGTGAGGCGGACATGGCGAGTCTCCGTTGAACAATGTGCGCGAGCGCCCGGTTTTGCGGCGCGATGGTGCCTGTATCCCATCTGGGTGAAGCGCTGACAAGGGGCGATCGCGCATTCGGCAGATTCGGCGAGACGATGCCCGCAAGACCACACTTACTACTTATTTGCACGGCAAGGTCGGCAGCAAATGCTTGGGCTTTTTTTCTACGATGGAGGCCTGAGTAATGACTCGCCGGCCCCTCTTCTGGAGTGCTCCATGAATAGCTTCGATCCCCGCCTTATCGCTGTTCGCAGCGCCCACTTCATTGACGGTCAATACCGCGATGCGCATTCAGGGCTGGAAGTGGTTCGCCCCTCCGACGGCCAGGTCTATGCCGAACTGCCGGTGGCGGATGCCGACCTGGTGGACGAAGCCGTCAATAATGCCTGGCAGGCCTTCAATCGCAGTGACTGGGCCAGCCGTCCACCGCGCGAGCGAGCGCGGGTGATGCGGCGCTGGGCCGATCTGATTGAGGCGGACGCGGAGATTCTTGCGCCTCTGGAAGCTGTCGGCTCAACCCGCCCGCACAAAGATGTGATTGCCTGGGATATTCCCTATGTGGCCGAAGGCATTCGTTTTTTTGCCGAGCTGGCGGACAAGCATGGCGGTCAGGTCGCCGCCACCCAGACTGATCGCCTGGGCATGCAGATTGCAGAACCCTATGGGGTGATCGCCGCCATCGCACCATGGAATTTTCCGCTGAGCATGGCGTCCTGGAAGGTCGCGCCAGCCTTGGCTGCGGGCAATGCCGTGGTGCTCAAACCTTCAGAGCTGACGCCGTTCTCCAGTCTGCGCTTTGCTGAACTGGCGTTGCTCGCCGGGCTGCCGGCCGGCATCTTCAACGTCGTGCAGGGGGATGGCCGTGTGACGGGCGACGCACTGTGTCGGCATCCGCGTGTGGGTAAAGTGACGTTCACCGGCTCCACGGCAACCGGTTCGAGCATCATGTCGACGTGCGCGCTGGTCGGGCCCAAACCGGTCACACTGGAACTCGGTGGCAAAAGTCCACAATTGGTCTTCGCCGATATCCCCGACATTGCCAAAACCGCGCGCACCGTGGCCTTGGCAATTACCGGTAACGCTGGCCAGGTGTGCGTCTCCGGCTCACGGCTGTTGATTGAACGCTCGATCATGGAACCCTTCCTGGCGCACTTGCAGACTTACTTCGAGACGCTGCGTCCCGGCCCTACGTGGTCGTCGCAAAGCACGCTGTCGCCGATCATTTCGCGTCTGCAGGCCAGTCGCATCGATGGCATCGTTCAGCGTTCGCGCCAGGCCGGGGCCGAGGTGTTGACCGGCGGCGGACTGTTTGAAGAAATGGGCGGTGCTTACTATCAACCGACGTTGCTGACCGGCGTCGACAATCAGAATCCGGCGGTCTGCGAAGAGATCTTCGGGCCAGTGCTGACGGTGCAGGCGTTCGATGACGAGGAGCAGGCACTCAGTCTGGCTGCGCACGCCACTTACGGTCTGGCCGCGGGCGTACACACCGCTGATATCAATCGCGCCTTGCGCCTGGTGCGCAAACTGGAGGCGGGGACGGTGTGGGTCAACCGTTACGGGCGCAGTAACGATTACATCCTGCCCACCGGTGGCTATAAACGCTCCGGTATCGGCAAGGACCTGGGGCGCGAGGCGTTCGAGGCCAATCTGCGCTTCAAGAGTGTGCTGATCGATATTGTTCAGTAATGCCGATCAAGCCATGGGAGCGAGTTTGCTCGCGAAGAGGGCGCCTGAGGCGACATTGATGTTG
Source organism: Pseudomonas sp. MC6 (assembly GCF_054790575.1). Taxonomy (NCBI): domain Bacteria; kingdom Pseudomonadati; phylum Pseudomonadota; class Gammaproteobacteria; order Pseudomonadales; family Pseudomonadaceae; genus Pseudomonas; species Pseudomonas sp. MC6. The sequence goes on along the minus strand of NZ_CP186504.1, from coordinate 2,191,332 downwards.
CCTGACACAGCGCTTTGCGAGCAGGTTCGCGCTCGCAGAGATCGGGTCATCCAGTGGCATCAGTAACGCTTGCATCAGTCGCCAAACGGGCGCGTCCTTAGGGACGCGCCCGTTTTCGTTTTGCTCGGCGCAGTTTCTGCGGTGAATGCCGCAAAACCAGCGCGCAAACAGCCAAAGGAGGTCCATAAGGGCGCACAAATACAGGGTTTGCCCAAGGCTGGAGCGAGCCGCAAAGTCTGCTGAGGCAGGTGGCCAAAACGGTGGTTTGTATCGAGCAGAGGTCGCTTTTAACGCCATCTGCTGAATTCACAGTGTTGTAATGACGGTGTGCTGCAGCGTTGCATCACCGCTTGCCAATCAAGCGAATGCTGGCCGCGCCATGACCTCAACGAACTTCAGGATCGCACCCAATGAGCTTTCTTCGTCCCAAATTCATTACGTTCGACTGCTACGGTACGCTGACCAATTTCCACATGGGCACCATGACGCGCGAACTCTTCGCCGATCGCGTGCCAGCGGAGCAGATGGACCAGTTCGTCAAGGATTTCTCGGCTTATCGCCTGGATCAGGTCATGGGCGACTGGATGCCTTACGACGAGATTCTCAAGACAGCACTGGCGCGTACCTGCAAGCGTTGGGGCGTCGAGTACCGCGACGAAGGTCAGCTGTACTACGACGCCGTGCCAACCTGGGGCCCACACGCGGATGTGCCGGCCGGTCTGGCGAAAATTGCCGACAAGATCCCGCTGGTGATTTTTTCCAACGCCAGCGACAGTCAGATCATGTCCAACGTCGACAAACTCGGCGCGCCGTTTCACAAGGTCTTCACCGCTGAACAGGCACAAGCCTACAAGCCACGCCTGGCGGCGTTCGAGTTCATGCTCGACAACCTCAACTGCGGCCCGGAAGACATCTTGCATGTGTCCTCCAGCTTCCGTTACGACTTGATGCCGGCACACGACATGAAGATCAAGAACAAGGCCTTCGTCGCCCGTGGTCACGAAGTTCCGGGCAATGCGTTTTACGGCTATCAGCAGATCACTGACATCGGCGGACTGCCGGCGCTGGTCGGTCTCTGAGTTGCATCGGCATCGGCTTTTTTTCTGGCATAGGCGAATCAGACATGGGCAGTGAATCCTACTGGCTCGACACCGCGCCGGCTTTCACCGGTGGGCAACTCGGCGCATTGCCCGCGCAGGTCGATGTGGCCGTCGTGGGGGGTGGTTTCACCGGGTTGGCGGCGGCCCGCGCCTTGGCGCTCAAGGGTGCCAGTGTGGTCGTGCTCGAAGCCGGGCGAGTGATCGGCGAAGCCTCGGGGCGTAACGGTGGGCAATGCAACACCGGAGTGGCCCAGGATTACGCCGGCCTCAGTGCCAGCCTCGGTGCGGACAAGGCGCGCGCCTATTACCAGGCGTATGAGCGAGCAGTGCAAAGTGTTGTTTCGCTGGTGGAACAGGAGCAGATCGCCTGCGACCTGATCCGCAACGGCAAGCTGAAACTGGCCGCCAAACCCATGCACTACGAAGGCCTGGCGCGCACTTGTGAGCTGATTCGTCGTGAGGTCGATGCCGATGTCGAGTTGTTGTCCGCTGAGCAGACCCGCGCTGAAGTGAATTCGGCACAGTTTCACGGCGCTCTGCTGCAACGCAACGGCGTGCAAATGCACGTCGGCCGCTTCGGCGTCGGCTTGGCCGAAGCGGCGGCGCGGCACGGTGCTCTGATCCATCAAGGCACTTCGGTACTGGACTGGAAGGCCAGGGCCGGCGGCTATCAGGTCAATACCAGCAAGGGTTCGCTGCACGCCGGGCAGGTGCTGCTCGCCACTGGCGCTTGTCAACACGGCGGCTTGAGCTGGTATCGGCGGCGCATCGTTCCGGTCGGCAGTTTCGTCATCGCTACCGAGGTATTGCCAGACGCGTTGATCGACCAATTGCTGCCGTGTCGTCGTGCCTATGTCACCAGCCGCATGATCGGTAACTACTTTCGCCTGACCCCGGACAACCGTTTGCTGTTTGGCGGCCGCGCGCGGTTCGCCATGTCCGACAGCGTCAACGACGCCAAGAGCGGCAAGGTCCTGCAAGCCGCCATGGTGCAGATGTTCCCGCAATTGGCCGAGGTGGAAATCGACTACTGCTGGGGCGGGCTGGTCGACATGACCTCCGATCGGCTACCTCGGGCCGGTCAGCATGGCGGGGTTTTTCACTCCATGGGTTACAGCGGCCACGGTGTACAGATGTCGGTACACATGGGCCAGGTCATGGCCGAGGTGATGGCGGGTAACGTTGAGGCCAATCCATGGCGCGAACTTGAATGGCCAGCCATCCCCGGGCATTTCGGCAAGCCGTGGTTTTTGCCGTTCGTGGGCGCGTATTACCGCTTTCAGGATTATCTGCATTGAGTTGCTGTTGTGGCGTCACCGTCGTTTGCGTTTCAGGACGTTCCGGTCAACCGGAACACTCGAGCCTTCTCATCTTCGACAGGTAGCACTGATATGACTGACAACAAGAACGACTCACCCCTGATCTCCGGCGAAGAAAGCCTGCGGGTTTTCGAGGGCCTCAATCGTGGCATGTCACGCCGTCATGCCCTGCAAATGCTCGGTGTCGCGGGGGTTGCCGCGGCGGGCGCCAGCAGCCTGTTTGGCGCCGCGGGCAAGCTGTTCGCCGATGAAACGGCAACACCGGGCAAAGGCAAACCGGGCGGGCGCATTCGTGTCGCCGGGATGTCCAGTTCCACGGCGGACACCCTCGACCCGGCCAAAGGCGCGTTGTCCACCGACTATGTGCGCCATTACATGTTCTACAACGGCCTGACCCGATTCGACTCGCATCTGGTGCCACAGTTGGAACTGGCCGAGCGCATCGACAACACCGACGCCACCGTGTGGACCATCACCCTGCGCAAAGACGTTACCTTCCACAACGGCAAGACCCTGAGCGCCGCCGACGTGGTGTTTTCGTTGTCGCGACACAAGGACCCGCTCACCGGTTCGAAAGTCATGCCGCTGATGGAGCAGTTCGTCGAGATCAAGGCTACCGGCACCAACGAAGTACAGATCCGTCTGAGCGCACCCAACGCAGAGCTGCCGTCGATTCTCGCGGTGTCGCACCTGCTGATCGTTCCCGAAGGCACCACCGACTTCAATCAGGGCATCGGCACCGGGCCGTTCAAGGTCAAGGAATTCAAACCGGGCGTGCGTTCGGTGGCTGCGCGCAACACCGGTTACTGGAAACCAGGCCTGCCGTACCTCGACGAAATCGAGTTCATCGCCATTGGTGACGAACCGTCGCGGGTCAACGCGCTGCTTTCCGGCGACGTACACATGATCAACGAGGTCAATCCGCGTTCTACCACCCGGATCAAAGCCAGTGCCAAGCATCGGGTCGTTGATGCGCCTTCGGGCAACTACACTGATTTGATCATTCGTCAGGATCAGATGCCCGGCAAAAGCGCCGAATTCACCCAGGCGATGAAGTATCTGCTCGACCGCGAGCAGGTCAAATCGGCGGTGTTCCGTGGCTTTGCCGTGGTCGGCAACGACCATCCGATTGCGCCGGGTTCGCGCTATTACAACGCCGACCTGCCACAAACCGTCTATGACCCGGAAAAAGCCCGGTTCCTGCTGAAGAAAGCCGGGATGGAAAACATCAGCATGCCGCTGGTCGCATCGCCGGCCGCCACCGGTTCAGTGGATATCGCGGTGCTGTTGCAGCAATCGGCGAAACAGGCCGGGCTGAAACTCGACGTCAACCGTCTGCCGAGCGACGGCTATTGGTCCAACCACTGGATGAAGCACCCGCTGAGCTTCGGCAACATCAACCCGCGGCCGAACGCCGACGTGATGTTCTCGCAGTTCTTCCAGTCGAAAGCGCCGTGGAACGAGTCCGGTTGGCAGAACGATCAGTTCGACCAATTGCTGATGCTCGCCCGCGCCGAAACCGACGACGCCAAGCGCAGCAAGATGTACGCCGATATGCAAACGCTGGTGCACGACCACAGCGGCATCGGCGTGCCGGTATTCATCAGCAACATCGATGGCGTTGACCAACGCATCAAAGGCTACAGCAGCAATCCGCTGGGCGGCTTCATGGGTTACATGTTCGCCGAGCAGGTCTGGCTGGACGCTTGATAAGCCGTCGGTTTGAGCGGCAGTAACAGTGCAGGAGGACAGGCGATGAACAGCAACACCTTGTGGTTGATCGGTAGGCGCATGGGCGCCGCGATCGTGACGTTGTTGATTGTGTCCATGGTCGTGTTCGCGATCACGGCGGTATTGCCGGGCGACGCCGCGCAACAATCGCTGGGGCAGTTCGCCACGCCGGAGCAGGTCGCGGCGTTGCGCCTGAAACTGGGACTCGATCAGCCCGGCGTGTTGCGCTATTTGCACTGGCTGATGAACTTGCTCAGTGGCGACATGGGCCTGTCGGTTTCCAACGCCATGCCGGTGGGTGAGCTGATGGCCGGGCGCGTCCCCAACACCTTGATGCTGGCCGGCGCAACCGCACTGGTTTCGGTACCGGTGGCGCTGATTCTGGGCATCGGTTCGGCGATGGGTAGGGGCGGGCGACTCGACAGCCTGTTGAGCTTTTTTACCCTGGCCATGGTCGCCGTTCCGGAGTTTCTGGTGGCGACCCTGGCGGTGCTGATCTTCGCGGTAAACCTGGGTTGGTTATCGGCGCTGTCCTATGCCAGCGACATCACTTCACCGTGGCAATTCATGCGCACTTACGCGTTGCCGGTGATGACCCTGTGTTGCGTGATCGTCGCGCAAATGGCCCGCATGACCCGCGCAGCGGTGATCGATCAACTCGACAGTCCTTACGTGGAAATGGCCCGGCTCAAAGGGGTCAGCCCGATTCGTATCGTACTGCGGCACGCCTTGCCCAACGCGATCGGGCCGATTGCCAACGCCATCGCCCTGAGCCTTTCCTACCTGCTGGGCGGGGTGGTCATCGTCGAGACCATCTTCAACTATCCCGGTATCGCCAGCCTGATGGTCGATGCCGTGACCAACCGTGACATGGCACTGGTTCAGGCCTGCACCATGTTGTTCTGTACAGCGTACCTGGGGCTGGTGCTGCTCGCCGACCTGTGCGCCATTCTGTCCAACCCGAGGCTGCGAAACCAATGAACAATCTCATTGTGAAATCGACGCCTTCAGCGCCCGACCTGTCGGTGGGCAAGGTGTCCCATGGCCCGGCCTGGCTGGGTCTGATCGGTGCTGCAATGTGCCTTCTGTGGTTGCTGGTGGCAATGTTCGGCCCGTGGCTGGCACCCCATCCGGTGGGCGAAGTGGTGTCGGACAATGTCTTTGACAGCATCAGTGCCCTGTACCCGTTCGGCACGGATTATCTGGGCCGTGACATGCTCAGCCGCGTACTCGTCGGCGCCCGCTTCACGGTGGGCCTGGCGTTGATTGCGGCGATATTGGCCAGTGGCCTGGGCACCAGTTGCGCGCTGCTGGCGGTGGTGTCGCCAAAATGGCTGGACGAAGTGATCAGTCGCCTGATGGACGCGTTCATCTCGATCCCGAGCAAGATGCTCGCGCTGATCATGGTCTCGGCGTTTGGTTCGTCGGTGATGTTGCTGGTATGCACCGCCGTGCTGAGCTTCGCTCCCGGGGCCTTTCGCATTGCCCGCAGCATGGCAGTGAACATCGAGGCTCTGGAGTACGTACAAGTGGCGCGTACCCGTGGCGAACGGCGCCTGTACATTGCCTGTGTGGAAATCCTGCCGAACATGCTCAACCCGGTGCTGACCGATCTGGGCCTGCGCTTCGGCTTTATTGTGTTGCTGCTCAGTGGCATGAGCTTCCTGGGCCTGGGCGTGCAACCACCCGACGCCGACCTTGGCTCGCTGGTGCGCGAAAATATCGGTGGACTCAATCAGGGCGCGCCGGCCATCGTCATTCCGGCACTGGCAATCGGCACCCTGACCATTGGCGTGAATCTGTTTATCGACAGGCTGTCGTCTCGCCGCAGTCGCCGTTCGGGAGGTCATTGAAATGAGCCAATTGATTCGAGTCGAAGACTTGCGGGTGGTCGCGTGTGGCGAGCGCGGTGAAAGCGAAATCGTCAAAGGCGTGAGTTTCGCTCTGGAAAAAGGCGAAGTATTGGCGCTGATCGGTGAGTCCGGGTCGGGCAAAACCACCATCGCCCTGGCCTTGCTCGGGTACGCCCGGCGTGGCTGCCGGTTGTCCGGCGGAGTGGTGCAGGTCGGTGAGCACGACATGCTGGCCCTCAGCGAAAAAGAACTGCAAAAACTGCGCGGCAACCGTGTGTCGTACATCGCGCAAAGCGCGGCGGCCGCGTTCAATCCGGCAAAAAGACTGCTCGATCAAGTGGTGGAGGGCGCATTGATTCACGGTTTGGGCACCCGTGCGGTGCTCGAAGCCAAAGCCATCGCGTTGTTTCGCGACCTCGCATTACCGAACCCTGAGCGCATCGGCCAACGTTATCCGCATCAGGTGTCGGGCGGGCAATTGCAGCGGGTGATGGCGGCGATGGCGCTGATCAGCGATCCGTTGCTGGTGGTCCTCGATGAACCGACCACCGCCCTCGATGTGACCACCCAGATCGACGTGTTGCGTGCCTTCAAACGGGTGGTTCGCGAACGAGGTGCGACCGCTGTCTACGTGTCCCACGATCTGGCGGTGGTGGCGCAAATGGCTGACCAGATTGTGGTGCTCAATGGCGGCCAGATATTCGAACAGAGCGCTACCGCGCCGTTGTTGAAGGGGCCGTCCCATGAATACACCCGCAGCCTGTTGGCCGCCGCGCGCCCGGACACCTCGATCCGGCCGCCCTGCGGCATTGCTGAAGAGCAACCGCTGCTGACCATCAAAGGCCTGACCGCAGGCTACGGCAACAAGAACACGCACGGCATGCCGGCGATCCGCGTATTGGAAGACATTGATCTGACCGTGCGTCGCGGGCAGGCCATCGGCGTGATCGGTGAGTCCGGTTCCGGCAAGTCGACGCTGGCGCGGGTGGTGGCGGGGTTGCTGTGTCCGGCGCTGGGCGGGTTGACCTTCGATGGTCAGCCACTCGGCGGCTGCCTGTCCGAGCGCACCGATGAACAGTTCCGACGGATACAGATGGTCTTTCAAAACGCCGATACCGCGCTTAACCCTATGCACAGTGTCAGCACCATCCTCGGTCGGCCGCTGAAAATGTATTTCGGCCTCAAGGGCGCGGCGTTGCACGAACGAATCGGCGAACTGCTCGATCTGGTGCGTTTGCCCCGAACCCTGGCCGAACGTCGCCCGAATGAACTGTCCGGCGGGCAAAAACAACGGGTCAACCTGGCGCGTGCGCTGGCGGCAAAACCGGACTTGATCCTGTGCGATGAAGTAACCTCGGCACTGGACACGGTGGTGGGTGCGGCGATTCTCGAACTGTTGCGCGATCTGCGTCAGGAGCTGGGTGTTTCGTACCTGTTTATCAGTCACGACATCTCCACCGTGCGCGCGCTGTGCGATGACATTGTGGTGATGTACAGCGGCCACAAAGTTCAGGCCGGGACGCGTCAGGCATTTGCCCAGCCGCCGTTTCACCCCTACACCGACTTGCTGATTCATTCTGTCCCGGAACTGCGCCAGGGCTGGCTGGAGAATTGCGGCACGACGTGTGGGGAACTGCCGCCGGTGGGGGCCAGATCCGACGAACCAGAACTGTGTACGTTCCTCGACCGCTGTCCGGTGCGGGTCGATGGCCTGTGCAATCGCAGCGCGCCTGCGCGTCGCAACATTGACGGCGGCAGTGAAATTCTCTGTCACCACGACAGCATCGAACTGCTGAAAACCCAGCGCGATGTCATCAATCTGAGTCAGGGAGCCTATGCATGAGCGGGCGTTTTGTAAGGCTGGCCGAACAGGGGCGACCTAGCGTCAACCTGACGGTGGATGGTGCGCAGGTGCAAGCGTTGCAGGGTGACACGTTGATGGTTGCCTTACTGACTCACGGCAATGCCTTGCGTCAATCGGAGTTTGATTCAGGTCGACGCGCCGGGTTTTGCCTGATGGGCGCCTGCCAGGATTGCTGGGTCTGGACGCGCAGCGGCGAGCGTTTGCGCGCCTGTTCCAATGAAGTGCGTGAAGGCCTGGACATTGTCACCACGCAACCGGAGGCAAAATGGCCATTGCACGCATAGTCATTGTCGGCGCTGGGCCTGCGGGCATTCGTTGTGCCGAAACGCTGGTGGCGGCCGGTTTCAAGCCGACGCTGATCGATGAAAATCGTCGCGATGGCGGACAAATCTATCGTCGCCAGCCCGAGGGTTTCACCCGCAATTACGCCACGCTGTACGGCAGCGAAGCGCATAAGGCGCAAGACCTGCATGAGAGCTTTGATCGCCTGCGCGAGCGGATCGACTATCGTCCGGACACCCTGGTGTGGAACCTCACGCCGGGACAATTGTGCTGCGTCAGTCAGGGCCGGCACTCGACGCTGGATTACGACGCGTTGCTGCTCTGCACGGGCGCCACTGACCGGCTGATGCCGATCGAAGGCTGGCAACTGGCGGGCACTTACAGCCTTGGCGGGGCGCAGATTGCGCTCAAGTCTCAAGCGGTGTCGATTGGTCGCAGCGTTGCGTTCATGGGCAGCGGACCGTTGTTGTATCTGGTTGCCAGTCAGTATGTGAAAGCCGGGGCGACGGTGGCCGCGGTGCTGGACACCTCGCCGCTGCACAAGCGTATCGGCGCACTGCCGAAATTGCTCGCGCGCCCCGGCGTGCTGTGGACCGGGATGAAGTTGTTGGCGCAGTTGTATCGGGCAAAGATACCGGTGCATCTCGGCGTCGAGCCGTTGCAGGTACTGGGTGATGCAGCCAGCGGCGTCAGCGGCGTGCGGATACGCACCGGTAAGGGTGAAACGCTGAGTCTGGATTGCGACGCCGTGGCGCTGGGTTATCACTTGCGTCCGGAAACTCAGCTGGCGGATCTGGCGGGATGCCGGATGGCGTTTGACCAGGCGTCCGGCCAGTGGTGGCTGGCGGTCGACGAAGCGGGGCGCACGTCGGTCAGCGGTGTCTACGCTGCCGGCGACGGCGCGAAAATTCGCGGTGCCGATGCGGCTGAGCACGCCGGGCGACTGGTGGCCATGGCCTTGCTGGAAGATTTGAACCAACCGGTAAACGCCGGTCTGCGTGAGCAACAACGGCAGGCGCTGGTGGTGATGGATCAGTTTCGTCTTGGCCTGGCGCAAGCCTTTCCCTGGCCTGCGCAGCAAGCCTCGGCGTTGCCGGACGCTGCCATTGTCTGTCGGTGCGAAATGATCAGCGCCGGTGAGCTGCGCCGCACTGTCAGCGAGAAGGGCGCCTGTGAGCTCAACCGTGCCAAAGCGTTCAGCCGGGTCGGCATGGGCCGCTGTCAGGGCCGTTATTGTTCCCAGGCCGGGGCCGAGGTGATCGCGGCAGCGGCGGGTGTCAGCGTGCAGCAGGTCGGTCGACAACGCGGCCAGGCGCCGGTCAAACCGCTTTCGATGTTCACCGAGGAGGTGTCGCCATGACTGTTGAAAAAGCTGATGTGGTGATTGTCGGCGGTGGCTTGATGGGCTCGGCGGCAGCGTTTTTCCTGCGTCGTCGCGGGCACTCGGTGATCCTGCTTGAGCGTGACCAGATCGGCCAGTACGCCAGCGGTGTCAACTTCGGCAACGTCCGTCGTCAGGGCCGCTATCTGGGGCAACTGGAACTGGCCAACCGTTCATGGGCATTGTGGAAGCGCTTGCCGGAACTGATCGATGACGACCTGGAGTTCATCGCCAGCGGGCACATGCGCGTGTGTTATCGCGACGACGAAATTGCCGAACTGGAGGCGTATGCCAACGCGCCGGAAGCGGCGCAACTGGATCTGCAAATCTACCGTGGCAAAGCGTTGCATGAGCGCTTTCCCTTCCTCGGCCCGGACGTCAAGGGCGGCTCTTACGCTCCGCACGATGGTCACGCCAATCCACGCCTGGCGGCACCGGCCTTTGCCCGGGCAGCACGGCGTCTGGGGGCGCGGATCGAAGAACAGACTGAAGTGGCCGAAGTGCAAAAGGTTGCTGGCGATTTTCGCGTCAGCACCACCGATGGCCGCCAGTTCAGCGCGGCGCAGTTGTTGATTACTGCCGGTGCGTGGGGGCAGAAGCTGTCACAACAGTTCGGCGAACCGGTGCCGCTGGACACCCACGGCCCGCAAATGGCCGTGACCGAGCCGGTGCCTTACGCGTTGCCGACGGTGATTGGCGTTTACACCAAAATCGCCGAGGAAGTGATCTATTTTCGGCAGATTCCGCGCGGCAACATCGTCATTGGTGGCGGCTACCGCAGCAAGCCGGACATGCTCAATCGCCGCGCCTATTTCGAGCCGCGCAGCCTGCTCAATCAGATGGAACAGATGCGGCGCCTGCTGCCGGGTGTCGGCAATCTGAACATCATCCGCGTCTGGAGTGGCATTGAAGGTTATCTGCCGGACTCCTTGCCGATCATGGGACCGAGCGGCACGGTTGACGGTTTGTTCTATGCCTTCGGGTTCTGCGGTCACGGCTTCCAGCTCGGCCCTGGCGTGGGTGACGTCATGGCCGAACTGATCAGCACCGGCAGCACCAGCACCTCGATTGAACCGTTCTCCATCCGCCGGTTCGCCACCCTGACCGAGCAACGGAGCAAAGCCTCATGAAGCCGCGCGTACTGGAGATTCTCAAGCGTTTGTTGGCGTTCGATACAGTCTCTTCGGAGTCGAACATGGCCCTGATTGACTACGTCCGCGAATTGCTGCTGAGCAAGGGCATCGAGTCGCTGATCGTCAAAGACGAAACCGGCAGGAAAGCCAATCTGTTCGCCAGCACCGGCCCGCAAGGCTTGCCGGGTATCCTGCTGTCCGGGCACACCGACGTCGTGCCGGCGGCAGGGCAGGCGTGGACGCTTGAGCCGTTTCAGGCGACGCTGCAGGACGGGCGAATTTACGGGCGCGGCAGTTGCGACATGAAAGGGTTCATTGCCTTGGCCATCGACGCGATGCTCGACGCTGCCGACCATTCGCTGAACCGGCCTTTGCAACTGGCATTGTCCCACGACGAAGAAACCGGCTGCGTCGGTGTGCGGCGCTTGCTCGACGTTTTGCATCTGGCCCCGGTGCGCCCGTTTCTGTGCCTGATTGGCGAGCCGACCAACATGCAGTTCGTACTCGGGCACAAGGGCAAGGGCTCCTATCGCACCTACTGTCGTGGCCTGGAAGCGCATTCCTCACTGGCGCCTCGCTCGGTCAATGCGATTCACGTGGCTTGCGACTTTATCGCCGCACTGCGCGACAGTCAGCGCCAATTGCAGGAGCAGGGCGCCCAGGATACGGATTACGACGTGCCTTACACCACGGTGCATGTTGGTCAGATTGGTGGCGGGCGCGCCCTGAACATCGTGCCCAATCTCTGCACTCTGGACTTCGAGGTGCGCAACTTGCCGGCCGATGATCTGGACCAGTTTCTCGCGCAGATGCAGGAGCGCGCCGAGCTGATCGTACGCGAGGCGCGTTTACTGTCGAGCGTCGCCGCCATCGAGATCGAAACGCTGAACGTCTATCCCGGGCTCGACACGCATCCAAGCGTCGAAGCCGTGCGCTTTCTGAAAAACTTCGCCGCGCCGGATACCGGTGTGTCCAAGGTGTCTTTTGGCACGGAAGGCGGTTTGTTCAAGCAGCGTCTGGATGTGCCGGTGGTGGTGTGCGGGCCGGGTTCGATCGAGCAGGCGCACAAGCCGGATGAGTTTATCGAGGTCAGTCAGATGGAGGCCGGGGAGCGGTTTCTTCAGGGTTTGCTGGGGTCGCTGAAACAATGACGGTGCCTGTAGGTGCGAGCCAGCTCGCGCCTACAGGGTTTTGTGTTGATCTGCTGTTGCGGCGAAAATTTCAGCATCCGACGCCGTCCTCAAAGCGCTTTCAGCATCCTCCCCCGTAGTACCTCCCTAGACTGGAGCATGTCTCGAATCAGGACTCGACCATGCTCAAGAATCGTTTGAAAGACTCCAGCCTTTTGGCAGAACTCGCTTATATAAACGGGCAGTGGATCGGCGCCGATGACGCCGCGACCCTCGACGTTATTGATCCGGCCAGCGGTCAGTTGCTTGCCCGGGTGCCGGCCATGCAAGGCGCGGAGACCCGCCGCGCCATCGAGGCCGCCGACAAGGCCTGGCCCGCCTGGCGTGCGCGCCCGGCCGCCGAACGCGCCACTTTGCTTGAGCGTTGGTATCAGGCCATGGTCGACAACCTCGATGATCTGGCACTGATCATGACCTGCGAACAGGGCAAGCCGCTGAACGAGGCCAAAGGCGAAATCCGCTACGGTGCCGGGTTCGTCAAGTGGTTCGCTGAAGAGGCCCGCCGTGTCTACGGCGAAACCATGCCGGCACCTGGCGGCGACCGTCGGCTGCTGACCTTGAAACAACCGGTCGGCGTCTGCGCGGCGATCACGCCGTGGAACTTCCCCAATGCGATGATCACCCGAAAATGCGCGCCGGCGCTGGCGGCGGGTTGCCCGATCATTGTCAAACCGTCGGATCTCACACCGCTGTCGGCGCTGGCGCTGGCGATATTGGCAGAACGTGTCGGTATTCCGGCCGGTGTGTTCAATGTGGTGACCGGAATGCCCGCCGGCATTGGTGAAGAGCTGACTGGCAACCCGACAGTTCGCAAGATCTCCTTTACCGGCTCGACCCCTGTAGGCCGTTTGCTGATGCGCCAGAGCGCCGAGCACATCAAGCGCTTGAGTCTGGAGTTGGGCGGTAACGCGCCCTTCATTGTCTTCGATGACGCCGATCTGGAGCAGGCCGTGGCCGGGGTCATGCTCAGCAAATTTCGCAATGCCGGCCAGACTTGCGTGTGTGCCAACCGCATCCTTGTGCAAAACGGCATCTATGAACGCTTCGCTCAGCGACTGGTGGAAGAGGTCGGCAAGCTCAAGGTTGGTAATGGCCTGGAAGCTGATGTCACGATTGGCCCGCTGATCAACCCGGCCGCAGTAAGCAAAGTCGCGCGGCACATTGACGATGCGCTGACCCAGGGCGCGCGTTTGCTCTGTGGCGGCATGCCTGATGCCAGCAGCCAGTTCGTGCAACCCACCGTTCTGGGCGATGCCCATGCCGGCATGCTGCTGGCCAACGAAGAAACCTTCGGCCCGGTGGCGCCGTTGATGCGGTTTGACAATGAGGCACAAGCCCTCGCTCTGGCCAATGCCACGCCGTATGGCTTGGGTGCCTACTATTTCACCCAGGATCTGCGCCGCTCCTGGCGGTTCGGCGAAGCGCTGGAGTTCGGCATGGTCGGCCTTAATACCGGAATCATCTCCATGGATGTCGCGCCGTTCGGCGGTATCAAGCAATCGGGGCTGGGCCGCGAGGGCAGCAAGTACGGCCTGGATGAATACCTTGAAGTCAAAGCCTTCCACATCGGCGGGCTGTAATTCACGTGCATGGGGAGGCAGGTTCAATGAGCAAGGCATTCAAGATCGCCGCGATTGCCGGCGACGGCATTGGCAAGGAAGTGTTGCCCGAAGGTTTGCGTGTGCTGGAGAAGGCTGCGAAAAAATGGCAGTTGGACTTGAACATTGAAGTTCTTGAATGGGCCAACTGCGATTACTACCTGGAGCATGGGCAGATGATGCCCGATGACTGGTTTGAGCAGCTCAAGGGCTTCGACGCGATTTATTTCGGCGCGGTCGGCTGGCCGGACAAGGTGCCCGATCACATTTCGTTGTGGGGATCACTGCTGAAGTTTCGCCGTGATTTCGACCAATACGTGAATATCCGTCCGGTGCGTCTGTTTCCCGGTGTCCCGTGCCCGCTGGCCGGGCGCGAACCGGGCGACATCGACTTCGTGGTGATCCGCGAGAACACGGAGGGCGAGTATTCCTCGGTAGGCGGAAAAATGTTCGAAGGCACCGAGCATGAGTTCGTGCTGCAAGAGTCAGTGTTCACCCGTCGCGGTGTCGACCGAATTCTGAAATTTGCCTTCGATCTGGCCCAGACCCGTCCGCGCCAGCGTCTGACGGCGGCGACCAAGTCCAACGGCATTTCCATCAGCATGCCCTACTGGGACGAGCGCACCGCGTTGATGGCGGCGAACTACCCGCAAGTTACCTGGGACAAGCAACACATCGATATCCTCTGCGCACGGTTCGTCTTGCAACCGGATCGATTTGATGTGGTCGTGGCCTCGAATCTGTTTGGCGACATCCTGTCCGACCTGGGGCCGGCGTGTGCCGGAACCATCGGCATTGCGCCTTCGGCCAACCTCGATCCTGAGCGCCGTTTTCCCTCGTTGTTCGAACCGGTGCATGGTTCGGCGCCGGATATCTACGGGCAGAACATTGCCAATCCGATTGCGATGATCTGGTCCGGTGCGTTGATGCTCGATTTTCTCGGCAACGGTGATGAGCGTTATCGGGCCGCGCATGACGGGATATTGCGGGCAATCGAGCAGGTGATTGCCGACGGCCCGATTACCCCGGATCTCGGCGGAAAAGGCGCGACGCAAGACGTCGGTAAAGCCATCGCCGACATCCTTTAAGCCCACGTCAATCAGCCTGGGGAAGCGAGCCTGCTCGCGAAAGCGGTGTCAGCCCGGAGACGATCAACTGACGATGCGCATTCGTGAGCAGGCTCGCACACTTGGGTTATTGATGTTTTCAGTAACCCTGCTGGCGGTCGATCTGGCCCGCCATTGGCTCCCCGCGCTCAAACCGGCGAATGTTTTCCAGCAACACCGCAAATGCGCTTTGCGGTTGCGTCATCGCCGCAATGTGCGGCGTCAGCAGAATCTTTGGGTGCGCCCAGAACGGATGATCCGCCAGTGCTGGTTCTTCTTGTAATACATCAAGCACCGCGCCACTGAGCTGTCCGCTGTCCAGTGCTTGCAACAAATCGCTTTCCACCAGATGCCCACCCCGGCCCATATTGATCAGCGCCGCACCGTGTGGCAGTTGCCGGAACACGTCACGATCAAGAATCCCTTGGGTCTGTTCGGTCAGCGGTAACACGCACAGGAGAATGTCGCACTGGCTGAGAAACGCCGACAGTTGCGCGTCACCCGCGAAGCAATCCACGCCGGCAATTTGATGGCGGCTGCGCGCCCAGCCTTTCAACGCGAACCCCAGCGGCTGCAACGTCGCCAGAATCTGTTGCGCCTGCGCACCGAGCCCCATTACCCCGACCCGCCGCGTGTGCGCCGGTTGCAGCATATGCGCTTGCCAGCAACGCGCGATTTGTTGCTGACGGTAACGCAGCATGTCGCGGTGCAGGCTGAGCACGGCGAAACTGGCGTATTCGCACATGCCACGGGTGATGCCGGGATCAAGCAGGCGCACCACCGGCAGGCTGGGTGGAAGGCGGCTCAGATCGAGTTGATCGACACCGGCCGACAGCGCGAACAACACTTTCAGGTTTGGCAACACCGCAGCCAGATCGTCCGGCGCTTGCCACGCAGCCAGGTAATCAATGTCGGCCGGATCGCCGATATCTGGCCAGGCGCGCCATTCGATGTCCGGGGCGTGTTCGGCGAACAACGCTTGCCACTGTTCGCCGCGTACAGGGTCAGCTTTATAAAGCAGGGCCATGAGCAATTCCTGAAAGGGGTAGGTGCTTTCATGATCGCGCAATGCCGGCGCAGGATCTGTCGAAAGCGTCAGTGCAAACGGTCTGCGTCACGCTCGATGAACGTGACGGCGGCAGATTCGGCGGGCTGAAGGAATCTGCCGTTTGGCAGGGTCAAAACAGTCGATCCGAATTTCTCAGGGGGGAAGTTCGGCGTAGTTCGTTTCGCGCAAGCCTTAATCTGAACACCATCGCAACCACCTCCAGGTTGCCGGTCTCACGATGGGAAATGCCATGAATAGCAAAGTCGACGACACCCCTCATTTGCTCCGTCAGCGCGATCAATTCGTGCCGCGTGGCCTGGTTACCGCTCACCCATTGGTGATTGATCGCGGCCAGGGCGCCGAGTTGTGGGACGTGGACGGCAAGCGCTACCTGGATTTTGTCGGCGGCATCGGCGTGTTGAACATTGGTCACAACCATCCCAAAGTGGTGGCGGCGGTGCAGCAGCAATTGCACAAGATTTCGCACGCCTGTTTCCAGGTGGTCGCCTATCAACCTTATCTGGATCTGGCCCAGCGTCTGTGTGAAATGATCGGCGGCCAGCAAGCCTATAAGGCCGCGTTCTTCACCTCCGGCGCCGAAGCGGTCGAGAACGCAGTGAAAATCGCCAGGGCTCACACCGGCCGTTCGGCGGTGATTGCCTTTCGTGGCGGCTTCCATGGTCGTACCTTGCTGGGCACCACGCTGACCGGCATGAGCCAGCCTTACAAACAGAACTTCGGCCCGTTTGCACCGGAGGTTTTTCACACGCCTTACCCGAATGCCTATCGCGGCCTGACCAGTGACATGGCGCTCAAGGCCCTCGAGGAACTGTTCGCAACGCAAGTGGCGCCTGAGCGGGTGGCTGCCATCATCATCGAACCCGTGCAAGGCGACGGCGGCTTTCTTGCGGCACCGGCCGAGTTCCTCCAGGCCCTGCGCGCGCTGACCGAAAAGCACGGCATCGTGCTGATTCTCGATGAAATCCAGACGGGGTTCGGCCGCACGGGCAAATGGTTCGGTTTCCAGCATGCGGGCATCCAGCCTGATCTGGTAACCGTGGCGAAAAGTCTGGCCGGTGGTTTGCCGCTGTCGGGGGTGGTCGGTAAAGCGGCCATCATGGACGCGCCGTTGCCCGGAGGTCTGGGTGGCACTTACGGCGGCAACGCGTTGTCATGCGCAGCGGCGCTGGCGGTGATCGAGGCCTTTGAGGAGGAGCAGTTGCTGGCACGCGGCGAGGCGCTGGGCGAGCACTTGCGTCAGGGTTTGTTGCAGTTGCAGAGCCGTTACGCGCAAATCGGCGACGTGCGCGGTACCGGTTTCATGCTGGCGATCGAGTTGATCAAGCCTGACGACGCGCGTACACCCGATGCGGATCTGAATCAACGCTTGATCGATGAGGCGCGCAAGGGCGGCTTGCTGGTGATCAAGTGCGGTGTGCACCGCAATGTTCTGCGTTTTCTCGCGCCACTGGTGGCCACGCCGACGCAGATCGACGAAGCCTTGCAGATTCTCGAAAGCGCCTTGGCACGCGTCTTGAACTGAGTGCCTGTGCGCTCGCGGCGGTGCGTCAGCGCATCGCTTGTGAGCATTTGTGGAGCATGGACGGATGGAATGCATCATTGGAGGCTTCGCACGCCATGGGACTGATTGATTATCGAGCGTTGCTCATTGATTGCGATGAAGCGCTGGTCGACCGCGACTCGGGAGTCTGGACGGCATTGCTACCGCTGCTGGTCAGTCGGGGTGGTCATCCGGACAAGGATCAGGTGCTGGCTGAATACCGTGAAGTGCTGCATGCGCTGTATCCGCGTTTCGCTGAGCTAGGCTTCAGTGGCATGTTGTGTTTCGCCCATCGTCAACTCGCCGAACGCTGGGGCTTGAATGCCAGTTGGGAGGAGGGCATGAGCTTTGCCCGGTCGGTGGCGGCATGGTCATTGTTCGAAGACGCGCCAGGTGCGATGTTGTACCTGCGCAAGTTCTACCGCCTGCTGGTCCAGGGTGACCGCGATGCCGAAGATCGTGGCCCGCTGTGCGAGCGTTTGGGGATCAATGCCGACGACTTCATTTCATTGGCTGACGCACCGTTGCAGGACGCCAATTGGCTGAGCGCCAACGCACTGGTACCGGGCGACATTCTCCATATCACGCGCGCAGGTGCGCGCCGAGGGTCGGAGAATGACGTGTGCCTGATCAGTCGTGATCGGGGCAGGCAACCCACGCCCTGCTCGGCGCAATACTGCATCAACAGCATGGCGGACCTGGTGACTCAGCATCAGCTGTCATTACGGCGCTGATTTTGCTAGAAGATTGTCCTACAAATGGCAGTCAGAGGTATGCAATGGAAGGGATAGTAAAACTGGACCGGATCGACATCAGCATTCTGGTCGAGTTGCAGAAGGATGGCCGCATGACCAACGTCAGCCTGGCCGATGCCGTCGGGCTGTCGGCCAGTCCGTGTCTGCAACGGGTCAAGCGACTGGAATCAGCGGGTTATATTTCCAGCTACAAAGCGCACCTGAATCTGGCGAAGATCACCGACTCGGTCACGGTGTTTACCGAAATCACCTTGAGCGATCACAAACGCGAGGATTTCGCCAAATTCGAATCGAATATTCGTTTGGTCGACGAAGTGCTTGAATGTCATCTGATCAGCGGCGGCTACGATTATCTGGTGCGCTTCATGACCCGCAGCATCCAGCATTATCAGGAAGTGATCGAAAGCTTGCTGGACAAAAATATCGGCATTTCCAAGTACTTCAGTTACATCGTCATCAAGTCGCCCGTACTCAAGGATGGCGTGCCGCTGCGCAAATTGCTGCGGCATTGAACTGCAGTGACTGCCACCGCGTGGACTTCAGCGCTAAGCCCCGGCCCACTCATCACGAAACTGCAGCAGAAAATCGACAAACGCCCTGACCCGTTGCGGCACATAGCGGCCGTGCGGGTAGAGCAAGGTGTAAGGTCGCGAACGCCCGGCGTAAGGCTGTAGCACCTCAACGAGGCTGCCGTCGGCCAGCTCCTTTTCGACGATGAACTTGTACGTCTGGAAGACCCCCGCGCCGTGTTTGGCCAGGGTGACGCCGCCAAGCACATCGTCTGAGCAGGAGTAGCCTCCCTCGGAAATCACTTCCCGATCATCGCCGTTTTCCTGGAACAGCCAGGAGATCCGCCGTCCGCTGCTCGGCAGTTCGAACTGAATGCATTCGTGTTGCACCAGATCCTCAAGCGTCTGCGGTACGCCAGCCTTTTTCAGATAGTCGGGAGAGGCGACCACCACCAGTTTTGCATCCTCCAGCAGGCGCGCGACCATGGTCGAATCCGGTTGGGCGCGGACGCGGATTGCCAGATCGTAGCCTTCGCCGACAAAGTCGATATTGCGGTTGCCCAAGTGGATGTCGACGGTGACGTCGGGGTAGAGCGCGCGGAATTTTGGCAGCAGCGGCAGGATACGGTGATGCCCATAAGTGGTGGGCAGGCTGATGCGCAACAGCCCTGAGGGTGACGTCTGTGCGCCCATGACTTCCTGTTGCGCTTCGACCAGTTGCGTCAGCGCCTGGCTGCACTGGACGAAAAAGTTTCTGCCAGCTTCGGTCAAGCGAATGCTGCGCGTGGTTCGCGCAAACAGGCGCGATCCCAAGCGCTGTTCCAGACGCAGAATCGACCGGCTCACCGCTGCCGGCGTTACACCCGCAAGCTGGGCGGCAGCGGTGAAACTGCCGGCTTCAGCGGCGAGGCAAAAGAGTTCGATGCTGCCTAACTGCAAGTCTTCAAAGTGGCGCTTCATGGAGTAAGCCTGAGGATCAACTGACGGTTCATTCTCAGGTTTATCTCATGAAGCGGCACCGCCGGTACACACCGGCAGTGCCGTGGTGAGGTATCAATGGCCAGCGCTCTGACCACCGTCAACGTGGAGGATTTCGCCGGTCACGAACTTCGCACTGTCCAGGTAAAGGATCGCTTGCACGATGTCGTCGATTTCGCCCATATGACCAACCGGATGCAGGCTACCGAGGGCGGCGTGGGTTTCTTCGCCGTGCATCGGTGTCTTGATGATGCCCGGCGACACCGCGTTGACCCGAATGCCGCGCTTGGCGTACTCGATGGCCAGGGATTTGGTCGCCGCGTTGATGCCACCCTTGGTCAGCGAAGCGAGCACCGACGGTACGCCGTCAATCGCGTGGTCGACCAGGCTGGTGGTGACGCTGACGATATGGCCGCTGGCGTTTTTCTCCATTTCGGCAATTGCCAGTTGCGAGATATGGAAGAAGCCGCTCATGTTGGTCGCCACGACCTGTGCGTAGTCTTCTTTGCTGTATTCGGTGAAGGGTTTGGCGACGAATATCCCGGCGTTATTGACCAGCGTGTCGATACGACCGAAGCGTGCAACGGCTTCGCGGATCACCCGCTCGGCGGTTTGCGGGTCGGCGATGTCGCCGGCGACGGCGAGAATGTCCGGGTCAGTGGATGGTTTGATCGAGCGCGAGGTCGCGACAACCTGATAGCCGCGTTCACGGAATCCTTTGACCAGACCTGCGCCAATGCCTTGCGAGGCGCCAGTGATCACTACAACTTTTTTGGACGTGTTCATGATGTTTCCTCATGCAATCTGGATGGTTTGAATAAACGGATTTCGCAGGTCAGGCGTGAGCCGCAACCTGTGCTGCCTGACGTAACGCTTGCTGGTAATAAGCAACGGACTGGGAACCGGGGATGACCTGTTTGTCATCCAGGACCATGGCCGGAACCGAATCGATGCCGCGCTGCCGGTAAAACCGTTCGAGTTCGCGCACTGGTTGGCTGAACTCAGCGTTGGCCAGCACCTCTTGTGCACGCTGGCTGTCGAGTCCGACTGCGCCTGCCAGTGTCACCAGCGTGGCGTGGTCATTCGGGTTCTTGCCGTCAGTGAAGTAGGCCTTGAGCAGCGCCTGCTTCAACTCACGCTGACGTCCTTGTGTGGCGGCCCAGAACAGCAGTCGATGGGCGTCGAAGGTGTTGTGGAAATGGCTGCGTTTTTCCAGGTCGAAGTGAAAACCGATCTGCTCGCCGCGCTCAATGATCATCGCGTTGCGATCCGCCACTTGCTCAGCGCTGCGCCCGTATTTGCGCATCATGTGCTCGATGGCGTGCTCACCTTCGGCGGGCATGTCGGGGTTCAGTTCGAACGGTTTGTAGGTCAGCTCCACGTCGACTTCGCCTGCCAGGTTGCGGATCGCTTGCTCCAGAGCGGTGGCGCCCAACGCACACCAGGGGCAAACGACATCCGAGACGAAATCGATTTTCACGGCCCGGCTCATGACTGCGAGTCCGCCAACTGTTGGCGATATTCGGTGGTGGTGATGCCGGCATAACCCCAGTTATCGGTGTCGACTTCTTCGATCACGATGTGGGTGAGTTTCGGATCCTTGTGCAGCACCCGCTGCATCGTTTCGGTGATTTCCTTGATGACCTGGGCTTTTTGCTCCCGGGTCACGCCGTCACGGGTGATGCGTACGCTGATGAAAGGCATGGGGATCGCTCCACTGGCCAGCCCGTCAGGATGATGGGCCGCTGTTGGAGTGAACTTTAAGAAGCCACGCAAGATTGATAAATAGGCTTTGAGGTACATCATTTGTGATGTGGTGTATCAAATGGCTGCGTGCGGTGAAGTGCGCAAGAAGTTGCGCAGTACCTGGCCTGTTTTCATCCGGGAAAGTCTGTGCAGGCCTTATGAACCGCGGCTTTCAGACAAGTGCGCAACTTCTTGCACACCACTGCGCAAAAAGTTGCGCACTTTTATTTGTTTAATCTCGTTTATTCAAAGGTCGGCGTACGGGCTGTTTGTTTAAGGCGTTGAAGAATAATGGTTTTGTGATAGCTGGCATGGAGTTTGATAGCTCAAGCCTGCCCGGACAGGCAATGGTGCCTGTCGGTTGTGTGTTTTAAGCAAGGAGAGCATCCCCATGGCAACACCAGCGTACATGTCCGTTACTGGCGAAAAACAAGGTCTGATCACTGCCGGCGCATTCACCGCCGACTCCGTTGGCAACACCTTTCAGGAAGGTCATGAAGACCAGGTCATGGTGCAGGCTTTCACCCACGACGTGATCATCCCGCGTGACCCGCAATCCGGTCAGCCAACCGGTCAGCGCGTGCACAAGCCAGTGGTCATCACCAAGGTCTACGACAAGGCTTCGCCTCTGCTGCAAGCGGCTCTGACCTCCGGCGAGCGCATGAGCGAAATCGTTATCCAGTGGTTCCGTACTTCTGCTCAAGGCACCCAAGAGCACTACTACACCACCAAACTGGAAGACGCGATCATCGTCGCCATCAACAACAAAATGCACAACTGCCAGGATCCAGGCAACGCGCACTTCACCCATCTGGAAGAAGTGCAGTTCACCTACCGTAAAATCACCTGGACCCACGAAGTCTCCGGTACTTCGGGTTCCGATGACTGGCGTGCTCCGGTCGTTTAATCGCGGCTGATAGTGATACCGACTCGACCAGTCTGACTGGTCGAGTTCACTGTTCGATCAAGGAATTCTTCGCCTCAGGCTCTTGCACCCTGAGGCGTGTTGCAGCACTGCGCGAGGGACAAGGGAATGTTCTCACCGGCCAACCAGCCTCATTTCAATCTGACCGTCGATGGCATCGACAGCGATTTCCAGGTGCTGTCGTTCACCGGTCGTGAGGCCCTCAACACGCCGTTCGAATTCGAGCTGGAACTGGTCAGTGAAAAGGCCTCGATCAACCTCGAAAGCGTGCTGCACAAACTGGCATTTCTTCAGCTGTCGCCAACCGGCACGGGGATTCACGGGTTGGTCTACAGCATCGCCCAGGGCGAGGCGGGCAAGCGCCTGACGCGCTACAAGATTTCCCTGCGCCCGCAACTGGCGTACCTCGCGCACCGGGTCAACCAGCGCATTTTCCAGCAGATGACCGTGCAGCAGATCATCAGCCAAGTGCTGGAAGAACACGGCATCCTCGCCAGCGATTACCACTTCCAACTCAGCGCGATTTACCCCGAGCGCATCTACTGCGTGCAGTACGACGAGTCCGACCTGGATTTCATCCAGCGCCTGTGTGAAGAAGAGGGCATTCACTACCACTTCCAGCACACGTCCAGCGGCCACAAACTGACTTTCGGCGATGACCAGACGGTGTTCCCGAAACTCGCGCCAGTGGCCTATCAGCAGGACTCCGGACTGGTCGCCGACAAACCGGTGGTCAAGCGTTTCGGCCTGCGTCTGGCGACCCGCACCAGTCGCACCACGCGCCGCGATTACGACTTCGTCAAACCGAAGATCGAGCTGGAAAGCGATGCCAAAAGCAGCGCCCAGCCAGACCTCGAAGACTACGATTACCCGGGCCGTTTCGTCGATCGCGAGCGCGGCAAACACCTGGCCAATCGCGCCTTGGAGCGCCATCGCAGCGACTATCGACTGGCCGAGGGCAACAGCGATCAGCCGATTCTGGTCAGCGGGCATTTCCTCGCCCTGACCGACCACGCCAACCCGACCTGGAACGACCTGTGGCTGCTCACCGAAATCTTCCACGAAGGCAAGCAGCCGCAGGTGCTCGAAGAGTCGGTGACCAGCGACACCACCGACCTCAAGGACGATTTCCACCAGGGCTACCGCAATCGCTTCAGCGCCATCCCGTGGGACGTCCCGTACCGTCCGCCGCTCGATCACCCGAAACCGAAAGTCCTCGGCACGCAAAGCGCGGTGGTCTGCGGCCCTGAAGGCGAAGAGATCTACTGCGACCAGTACGGCCGGGTGAAGGTGCAGTTCTTCTGGGACCGCGAAGGCAAGCACGACGACATGACCAGTTGCTGGATGCGCGTCGCGTCGAGCTGGGCGGCCGAAACCTTTGGCTCGATCAATATTCCACGGGTCGGCATGGAGGTGTTGATCACCTTTCTGGAAGGCGATCCCGATCAGCCGCTGATCACCGGTTGCCTGTACCACGGCGCCAATCTGCCGCCGTACAAACTGCCGGATTTCAAGACCCTGGCCACGGTCAAGAGCAAGGAATACAAGGGCAGCCGCGCCAACGAACTGCGCATCGACGATACCACCAGCGAGATCAGCATTGCGCTGCGCAGTGATCACGGTGCGAGTGCAATCAACCTCGGTTACCTGACCCATCCGCGCCCGAGCGGTGGTCAGCCGCGCGGCGAAGGTTTTGAACTAAGAACCGATCGCCACGGCGCCGTGCGTGCGGCGGCCGGTCTGCTCATCACGACTGAGCCGCGCCCGAACGAATCCAAGCACCACAAGGATCTGCCGGAAACCGCTGAACGTCTCGCCACAGCCAGCGATCAGCAGGATGGATTCGCCGTTCAAGCCAAAGAGTTGCAAGCCCAAGAGGCGGGCGACCAGGACGACGTCGCCAAAGCGTTGCACGCCCAGCATCAAGGCGTGCTCGGCAGCGGTCCGGCGAACCTCACCGCCAACGAATTCCCCGAATTCACCGAGCCGCATCTGGTGCTCGCCAGCCCGGCCGGCATCGCCCTGACCACGCCACGCTCCAGCCACATTGCCACCGGCGAACACCTGGCGCTGAGCAGTACCGGCCACACCAGCCTGTCGATCGGCAAACGCCTGCTCGCCAGTGCCAGCCGTGGCATGCGCCTGTTCGTGCAGAGCATGGGCTGGCGTCTGGTAGCCGCGTCCGGCGACATCGACGTACGAGCGCTGAAGGACAGCATCAACCTGCTGGCCAAACTCAACATCACCGCCAATGCCGACCGCATCACCATCACTGCGAAAACCGAACTGGTGATCCAGGGCGGCGGCAGCGCCACCACCTACAACGCCGGCGGCATCACCCACGCCACCAGCGGCCCGTACACTGCGCACGCGGCGAACTTCGCCTACACCGGGGCGAAAAGTCTGGCCGGCGTGTTCCCGGAACCGCCGAAGCCGGGCAAAGGCAATCTGGAATTGTTCAACCAATACGCCGGGCGCCAAGGCATCAAGGACGGCGATTACGAAGTCATCGATGCCCTGGGCAAAAGCATCAAGGGCAAGCTCGACGGCAAGGGTTTCGCCAGCGTCGCCGGTGCTGCACCGGGGCCTGCGCGGGTGCTGTTCGGCAAGGATCCGGCGGATACCTGGAGCGATGGCAGTTACATCGGCAAACCGGAGTGGCCGTTGAATCCACCGGGGGCCGAAGAAGTACCGAGTCAGGTGCAGGCGATGGTCGCGCAGGTGTTGCCGAGCAAGAGTTGGGACATGTTGGAGAAGGGCAAGGACATGGCGCAAACAGGGATGAGTGCGATGCAGACGGCGCAAGGTGCGATGCAAACAGCGCAGCAAGTGAAGGGTGTGGTGCAGGGCGGAGCGGCCGGGTTGCCGAAATTGGCGAGTGCGGCCATGCCGAGTGCTTCGGGGCTTCTAGGGGCGGCGAGCAAGGCGGGCAAGTTGCCGAGCCTGCCAGCGCCGACGATTTCGAAATCTGTTGTTAAAACTCCAAGCCTCCTGACCGGAGAAGTACTGTCATGACTGAAGCAGCCGGTGCGCAAAAACGTGAACCACAGGTCGCCGTTGTACCGTTGAACACTCTGGATGTGCAGGATGTCGGGCGCGGTGCGGCTCGATTTGATGCCTGGCTGCGATCTATCAGTGGCGATGTGGTTACGCTGGATCGTATCAAGGGTGTAGCTGGAGCCCTGCCTGTTGTCGGCAACATCATGGCGCTGGTTGATGCGCTTGGCGATATCGTGACGCTCACCAAAAGCAAGCAGCGCGAACTGCTCGACTGGGTGAGCCTGGGCATCAACCTGATTGGTGTCTTGCCCGCGCCTCCCACGATGGCTGCAGCGCGCATGAGCTTGCGTCCGACCCTGTTTCTTGTTCGTCAGGAACTGCGCAACAGCGTCAAAATGCTGTTGGGCGATTCAATGATTGAAGTATTGGTCGGTCATTTGAATGCAACCATCGTCGGCACGATTGATGACTTCGTCAAACAAGCCCAAGGAAAGCTTTCCGGGATACTCGCTGACGCTGGAAAACTGGGCGAAAGCGCGGTCAGCGAAATTGCCAAAGGGCTTGAGGCCGTCGTCAACGGCAAGCTTGACGCGAAAGGCGATGCACGCGCGGCCAGTCAGAAAATCACCACGGCGGGCAATCAACTGCTCAGTGATCCTAAAGCGGCCATCGGGAACATTTTTGGTGCCGCCTTCAGTGCTTACAAAGCAGTAGGTAAGGGTGTCGCCAACAGTGCAGCCAGGAATCTGCTTCCGGATCAAGCCAAGAAGCTGGTGTTGACGCATACCGGAACCTTGCGAGCCATGGGGCCTGAGATAAAAACCCAACTGAGCAAGTTGGGGGATCCAGGTACACGTCATTCGATCGGCTGGTTATTGCAAATGCTCAGCGGTGCTGTTTTGACGTGGCGCAAGCGCCGTGGGCATGGTCAGAGCGCGAGCGTCAAACCCAATGCGACCAGCAAGGCACAACGCAAGGCCGGGGAAGGTCGATTAGAGGCCTCCAGTCATCAAGCACCGGCCAAAGGTGCAGCCAATCCAAACAAGAACGTCGCTTGTACGGGGACCTGCCACAGTATTAGTTTTTCGCTGGGCTCAGAGCTACTTCGTCATATCGACTTCAGTCTGCCCGGTGCCTTTCCAATCGAGTGGTCGAGAACCTATAACTCTCGACTGGATGCCTATGACCAAGGCTCATTGGGTGCACGCTGGGTAACCGAACTGAGCACACGCTTCGATTGCCGAGAAGAGGGTCTGGTCTTTTTTGGCTCCGATGGCAGAAGCCACGACTACCCACTCCCCAAGGTCGGACTGTTTCACTATGACCCTATAGAGAACGTCACGCTGATCCGCAGCAGAGAAGATCAGTTGCTGTTATGCCACGGCTTTGAGCGCAAGGAAACCTACGTCCGTCATGGTCGGCGCTATCTGTTGGCTGGCGTTGTACTTCGTAACGGTGCCGGGATCATGCTTCATTACGAGCATCGTCACGGTGACGAATCGATCCTGTCGGACTTGATGACTTATCAGGACGAAGTCACTCAAGTGCTTTCGCATCTGGGCACGTTAATTGATGATCACGGACGTCTCACCGGTTTGTGGGAGATCAAGGATGGCGTGCCTCAGCGTCAACTGTGCAGTTATCAATACGACACCTTCGGCAATCTGATTCTGGCCCAGGATGAAAATGGAGCCGCTTGGTCGTATCAGTACGAGCATCACTTGATCACTCGCTATACCGATCGAACCGCCCGGGGCATGAACATCGAATGGCAGGGGCGTGGCGCCGACGCAAAGGCTATTCGGGAATGGGCGGACGATGGCAGCTTCGATACGCGTCTTGAGTGGGATGACAATATTCGTTTGACCTATGTGACGGACGCGTATGGCAACGAGACCTGGCATTACTACGACATACTTGGCTATACCTATCGCATCCGTCATCCGGATGAGCGCTCTGAATGGTACTTTCGTGACGACGCCAAAAATCTGGTTCGTCATGTTCATACAGATGGAAGTACCGATCGCTTCAGCTACGACGCCCGCGGGAACATGGTTGAACACATCCGCCCGGATGACAGCGTCGAGTACTACGCGTTTGACGACCATGATCAACTGATCAAAATCAGTGACGCAGAAGGTGGTCAGTGGCAAAGAGGGTATGACGACCGCGGCAACCTTGTTGAGGCGATAGATCCTTTAGGCAACAAGACGGAGTACGCCTATAACAAGGCCGGACTGCCAATTGCCATCAAAGATGCCAACGGCAATGAAAAAGCGATCGAATACAACGAGGCCGGCCAACTGACCAAGTACGTTGACTGTTCTGGCAAGGCCAGCGCATGGGCGTACGATGCGCGTGGCCAGATGATCTGCTTCACTGACGCCGCCGGACAAAGCACTGAATACGAATACAGAAATGGTCAGCTGGTGCTGATCAAACATCCTGACAAAACGGAAGAGCGTTTTGAGCGGGACGCAGAGGGGCGACTGCTGGCGCACGTTGATGCATTGGGGCAATGCACGACTTGGAGTTATACCGCGGCCGGGTTCGTCAGTGAGCGTGTAGATGCCGCCGAGCAGAGCCTGCGTTACAGCTGGGACCGTTTGGGTCGTCTGGTTGCCTTGGAGAACGAGAACGAACAACGCGCCCACTTTCACTACGATCCGCTTGGCCGCTTGTTGGAGGAGAGGGGGTTCGACGGACGCACGACTCGCTATCAATACAATCCTGAAACCGGGCGCCTGGATAGCAAGTTCAATGGCCAGCGTGTCATCAAGTTCAACTTCGACTCCATGGGGCGCCTGACTGATCGTCATGCAAATCTGGGCGGTGAGTCTCAAAGTGAAGCGTATGCCTATGACGGAAATGGTCGTCTGGTCATGGCTAGCAACGGCAACAGTCGCCTGAACTGGTTTCATGATCCTGCCGGCAATCTTATTCGTGAACACCAGCACTATCTGGATCTCGACATGCCTCTTGTCGCTGTCTGGAAACATGAATACGACGTTCTCAATCTACGCATAGCGACGGTTCGCCCAGACGGGCACAAGGTGAGCTGGTTGACCTACGGAAGTGGCCACCTTCTGGGGTTACGACTGGACGATCATGATCTGATTGCATACGAGCGCGACGATCTGCACCGTGAAGTGGCACGCCATCAAGGTAATCGGCTACTACAAACCCAGAAGTGGGACCCGGCTGGGCGGCTTCAGGAGCAACTGCTGGGGCACTCTGACGACAAATCGACTCTACTCAAGCGCGAGTATAAGTACGATGCAGTGGGCCAGTTGACCGAGATTAACGACACTCGACGGGGCCCATTGGCGTACCGCTACGACCCGGTTGGCCGTCTCATCAGTGCCGTCAGCCGACTGGGCACCGAAACATTTGCATTCGATCCGGCCAGTAATCTGTTGGATGACGCGGTTACGCAGGTTCGAAGACCGCTTGATCAGGACACGCCGCGCAGCAAGTTGCTCGATAACCTCCTGCGTGAATACGCCGGTACTCACTATGAGTACGACGAGCGTGGCAATCTTATCCAGCGATGGCACAACGGAAGTTACAGCCGTATGCGCTGGGATCTGTTTGATCGAATGGTGAATTTCGACGATGCACGTTTGAGTGTCGATTTCGCTTATGACGCGTTGGGCCGGCGCCTGTACAAAAACTCCAATGCTCACTACAAGGAGCGTCCAGAGGCAGGGTCTCAGTGGAATCACAACGAACATGCTCGTAAACAAAGAGAGTTAGGCTGCGGTTTCACGTTATTTGGCTGGGACGGAGATAACCTGGCGTGGGAAAGCAGTCCTGCTCAAGCAGATGACGGAACGGGGAGAACGGTTCATTACGTTTTTGAGCCAGGCACTTACATTCCGGTAGCCCAGGCTGTTTCCAACGGCTCGATACAACTGTCAGGACTGCCCGATTATGTTGGCGACTACACGCTCGACGACGATCCCTTGTGGAATCACCAACCGACTGTACAAAGTTTCGATGCGATTGCCTGGTACCAGTGCGATCGTATGGGGACACCATTAGAACTCACTGATGAGAACGGTGAGATTGCCTGGAGTGCTCACTACAAGGCATGGGGAGAGGTTCGTGAGCAACGTTCCGCTCGAGCACAGCAGTTGGGGTTGGACCCAACCCGATACGTTTCCAGGGGCAGTACCACGATGTCGAGACCGGCCTGCATTACAACCGCCATCGCTACTATGACCCTGGTGTCGGTCGATTCATAAGCAAGGACCCGGTAGGTTATGCAGGTGGTTTGAACACCTACGCTTACGCGCCTAACCCCACAGGCTGGATTGACCCTCTAGGCTTGACGAATACCCCAGACGGTACGGGGAAAACCGTTCCGATGAACAATCTGGGTATTCCCGACAAGAGTCAATTTGCTCCAAAACCTGGCATTACAAAGCCTTACGCTCGAAGTTCGGCGTGTGGGCCTACTACGGCGCAAACCGCCTCGGTACAGGGCCTACCTTGTGTGGTGTGTGGAACCGTGGCGCCTAAAATGGTTGCTGATCACAAAGATGCCTTGGTGGTGGAGTATTATCGAACGGGCACTAACGATGTGACGCATCAGTCCTCGTTGTTGGCTGTGCAGTCACACTGCCCCGTCTGCTCAAAAAAACAGGGTGGGCATGCATCATCGTATTCAAAATGTATGAAAACCAAGCTGGGAATCTGATTTATGCAAAAGGCTGACGCTGTTTATCCGGACCAGGCGCAAACAGAAATCTGTAGCAAGTATGGAATGCCTGTGCAACCGCCCGAAGAGATGGTCGCGATCGCTATTGACTCGCTTGGCAAGTCGCCGATTTATGGCACAAGAGTTCAATTGCCGGAAGACGGCAATATCAGCTGGTTTATTCACTGTGGTGAGTTCTCTGACGCGGATGACTTCTACAAGCCTGTCCATGTTCACCACCTGAGTGAAATGTTGCCTCAGGTTGTGAATTATCTTTGTCTGCCCACTGGCGCAAAATTCATCATCGATACAGCCGGCTATGAAGATGTCTGGATGGCTGAGTAAGGAGTATTGAAGCCGGTTCACCACCGGTTTCGCGTTTGATTGATCCCGTGGATCAATTGGAATATCAGCGGCTTGGTCAAAGGAGTGACAACATGAAAGACGCCATTCGCTTGGGCGACTCCACCACTCACGGTGGCAAGGTCCTCGAAGCCTTCTCCCGGACTGACCTCAATGGCAAGCCGATTGCCGGTGTCGGTCACAAGGTCAGTTGCCCGTTGTGCAAAGGGATATTCCCGATTGCCGAGGGCAGCAGCACCTACACCGTCGATGGCACGCCCATCGCGCTCGATGGCATGAAAACCGCCTGTGGCGCTGCGCTGATTGCCAGTGGCCCGAAGGGTGCGGTCGTCAGCTGAGTGCTGTAATGCCGCTGACGGAGAGCCAGCGGCGTGGCGTTTGACCTTAGTGAAGAAATGTAATTTGAATGCAGTGGGCGGTAGCGGCTGCGGAGGAAGGCAATGACGTCAGGGTTTTCAAGCGAACTCAGAACTCTCTCCGCCAGAGATTTACAACGTTATCCCTCAACTGTAATTCAAGGGAGGGCAGCATCACGTCACCGTCACACTTGGACTCCCGTTCAAGTGTGACGGTGACAAAAGCAAAGCCCAGGGACGAAAGGGCGAAGTGTTGACGTGAGGTCAATACCAGAATCTGGAAGCGAGCCTGCCCGCGGAATTGGCGCATGCGCACCTGCCGGCCACGGCTTCTCAAGCCAGCAACTGCGCGATCCATTCAGCCTGTCGCGTGATCTCTCGTACCTTCGCCTCGGGCAAAGCCTGCTGCGCCCGGGCGAACTGACCGAGGGTCTTTTGCTTTTCGTTCAGTATGCGTTGCCACTTGGCCAGAAACTCTGGCCTGCGTGCCTGCATCTGTAGCGGGCCGAAGTACAGTTCCTGGTCGGAATAGCTCACCGGTTCGGCGCGTTCGGCGACGATGATTTCGTAGTCGAAGCGGTTTTCCCGCAGCACTTCTTCACTGAGGATGCGGTAGCCGTTTTCCATCAGCCACTGGCGCAAGGGTTGTTCACCGCCGTTGGGTTGCAGGATCAGACGTTCCTGGCCGTTGAGGTGAGCCTTGCCGCTGTCGAGGATGTCGCGGATGGTTTCACCGCCCATGCCGCAGACGCTGACGGCGGTGATGCCGTCGTCAAGTTTGATTGCTGCCAGACCATCGGCCCTGCGCACACAGATGTGCTGCTGCAAATCGTTTTCGCGCACAGTGCGTTCAGCCGCGTGGAACGGCGTCGCCGCAACCTCGCCAGCCACGGCCGCGCTGATCAAACCACGACGCATCAGCGCCACCGGCAGATAGCCGTGATCCGAGCCGATATCCGCCAGTCGCGCACCGGCAGGTACGTGGGCAGCCACCCGCTCGAGGCGCATGGACAATGTCTGTTCGTTCAACGGCAACCCCTTGATGGCAGGCAAAGGGGTGCAACTCTGGCGAGCAACGTCGGGCCTGTCAAATCCCGGCGACGGAATTCAATGGCCCATTGGCCGCGCTTAATGGCCAATGGGCGCTGAGGTTTAGCCGGCCAACGTTGCGTTGTCGATCACAAAACGATATTTCACATCGCCCTGGAGCATGCGCTCGTAGGCGTCGTTGATCTGGTCGGCGCGGATCAGTTCGATGTCGGAGACGATGCCGTGCTCGGCGCAGAAATCCAGCATCTCCTGGGTTTCCGGGATGCCGCCGATCATCGAACCGGCAATCGTGCGGCGCTTCATGATCAGGTTGAACACGTTCGGCGACGGGTGCGAGGTGGCCGGTGCGCCGACCAGCGTCAACGCACCATCGCGCTTGAGCAGCACCAGGAATGCATCGAGATCGTGCGGCGCGGCGACGGTGTTGAGGATCAAGTCGAAACTCTTGGCGTGCGCGGCCATTTCTTCGGCATTGCGCGATACCACCACCTCATCGGCGCCCAGCGCTTTGGCCGCTTCGCGTTTGGATTCTGACGTAGTGAATGCAACCACGTGAGCGCCCAGAGCATGGGCCAGTTTGATGCCCATGTGACCGAGGCCACCGATGCCGACCACGCCGACTTTCTTGCCGGGGCCGGCGTTCCAGTGGCGCAGCGGCGAGTAGGTGGTAATACCGGCACACAGCAGCGGTGCGACGGCGGCCAGTTGCGCTTCGGGATGACGGATGCGCAGCACGTAGCGTTCATGCACGACGATGTTTTGCGAATAGCCACCCAGCGTCCAGCCCGGTGCGTCCGGGGTCGGGAAGTTGTAGGTGCCGATCATGCCGTCGCAGTAATTTTCCAGGCCGCTTTCGCAGTCATCGCAATGTTTGCAGCTGTCGACGATGCAACCGACGCCGACCAGATCACCGACCTTGTAGTCCGACACATGTGCGCCGACGGCCGACACGCGACCGACGATTTCGTGTCCCGGTACGCAAGGAAATTGTGTCCCGGCCCATTCGGCGCGTACCTGGTGCAGGTCGGAATGGCAGATGCCACAGAACGCGATGTCGATCTGCACATCATGGGCGGCCGGCGCGCGGCGGTTGATCTGCATCGGCTCAAGGGGTTTGTCGCCCGCGTGGGCGCCGTAGGCTTGTACAAGCATGGGAACATCCTCGATCGGTTTGTCGTAAGGCATTGTTTCTTTTTCAGCGCTGCGGGCACTAGTGCATTCCTGTGCGATTCTTGCCTGATCCTGTGCGTTGTTGTGACATTGCGCGGACAGACGCTGGTGGCGTTTGCAGGTAATCTCCCGATTCACTGACGACAACAAAATCAAAACAGGAGTCATTGATGCAACCAATCCGTCTCGGTCTGGTGGGCTACGGCAAGATAGCCCAGGATCAACACGTCCCGGCAATCAACGCCAATCCGGCTTTCCAGTTGGTCTCCGTCGCCACCCAAGGCAAGCCTTGTGCTGGCGTGGAAAACTTCCAATCGTTGAGTGAGTTGCTGGAAAACGGCCCGTCGGTGGACGCCATTGCCTTCTGCACCCCGCCGCAAGGGCGC
The DNA here is from genome assembly GCF_054790575.1 of Pseudomonas sp. MC6. Lineage (NCBI taxonomy): Bacteria > Pseudomonadati > Pseudomonadota > Gammaproteobacteria > Pseudomonadales > Pseudomonadaceae > Pseudomonas > Pseudomonas sp. MC6. Next base: position 2,158,226 of record NZ_CP186504.1, on the reverse strand, counting down.
TTCGCACTCGTACAGCAAGCCTTGGCCGCCGGCAAACACGTGCTGGTTGAGAAGCCACCGTGCGCCACGTTGGGCGAGGCGCTGGCCTTGGTTGATCAGGCAGCGGAGCAGGGTGTCAGCGCGTTGTTTGCCTGGCATTCACGCTACGCGCCCGGTATCGAAGCCGCGCGCGACTGGCTCGCCTCGCGCACTTTGCAAAGCGTGCAGATCGACTGGAAAGAAGACGTGCGCAAATGGCACCCCGGTCAGACCTGGATCTGGCAACCCGGCGGCCTCGGCGTGTTCGATCCGGGCATCAATGCCTTGTCGATCGTCACCCATCTGCTGGCGCTGCCGCTGTTTGTCGAATCCGCCGAACTGCGCGTGCCGAGCAACTGCCAATCGCCAATCGCTGCGTCGATCAAAATGGCTGATGCGCATCAACTCGATGTGCGTGCGGAGTTCGACTTCGACCATGGCCATGATGAGCTGTGGAGTATCGAAGTTCGTTGCGCCGAGGGTGTTCTGCGTCTGGATAACGGCGGCGCGTTGTTGAGCATCGATGGCGTGCGTCAGGCCGTGTCGGAGGAGGGTGAGTACGCGGCAGTGTATCGGCATTTTCAGCAGTTGATTGGCGACAAGGCCAGTGACCTGGATGTGCAGCCGTTACGGTTGGTGGCGGACAGTTTCTTTGTCGGCAGTCGGGTGTCGGTTGAAGCGTTTTACGATTAGTGCGACGGGCAACGTAACCGGTCAATCGCTCTTTACTTTTTTTGCCTTGCCGACGCTCTATTGAAGGCAGAACGGCGGGAACTGAAAAGCTCCCGCCGTCTGAATTTCTATTCAGCGATTGGCTTCGACCAGACCCGCCTCAATGAAACGTACTGAGCTCTCCATTGCCTGTTGACCTTCTGGCAGCATGGCAGAGTAGAAGTGCCAGGCGTGGAACATGGCAGGCCATACCTCGAGATTGACTCGGACACGGTTGTCCGCCAGATGGCTGGCAAGCCGTATCGCGTCACTCAGCATCAGCTCGTTCTCGCCAATCTGAATCAGAATGGGTGGGAGTCCAGTGACGTCCGCGAAAACCGGCGATGCCAGAGGATGGTTGGCCAGTGTCTCGCCAAGGAATGTTCTGGCAAGAATATCCAGAACAGGCTTGGAATTCAGCGGATCCAGGCCCTCACGGTTGCTCATAGAGGCGCCGGTGTGTTCGAGATTTGCCCAAGGCGAGATCGAAGAACCCACCGCAGGTAACGCAAGCCCTTTGGATTTGGCCGCCACCATCACGCTTACTACCATTGCGCCGCCAGCCGACTCGCCGGAAAACGCGATTTTTTCAGCCGGGATTTTCTGCTCAAGCAACCATTCGTAGGCGCGCAGTGTGTCGTCGATGGATGCGGGGAATTTGTGCTCCGGGGCCAGGCGGTAGTCAGGCATGTATACACGAGCACCCAGCATTTTCGCGTAGTTGCCACCAATGCCGTGGTAGCCATCTGGACGGCCGACAATATACGCCCCGCCATGGATGTACATCACAACTGCGTCGGTCTTGACTTCATCGGGTGTCACCAGGGTCCCTGGAACACCGCCCATGTCGACTGCTTCGAACCTGACGCCGGTGGGCGCTGGATTTTGCGCGAGCATTCCTGCGTAGGCGTCGCGGATATCGCTCATTTTCGTGGTGGTATCAATGCCTTTGAGGACAGGTATCAAATCGCTCAGGCTGTTGGCCCAGGTTTGAACGGCTGCTTTTACTTTCGTATTCATAGTGATCTCGATTGAAGGAGGGCGTTGGATTAGCTAATTGAGATACTATTCTCTTGATTGGGGAATAGGGTTCCCCATAGCGAGTGCCGGGGCGCCCGAACGTTGATCGAGTGAGGAAGTATGGAAATTCATAACCTGAACGACATCGCGGCTTTTGTGAGTTCTGTAAATGCCGGAAGCTTTACCGCAGCTGCCAAGCAATTAGGTCTCACTCGTTCGGCAGTGGGTAAATCGATTGTCAGGCTGGAAGCTCGATTGCAAGTGCGGTTACTCAACCGCACAACCCGCAGTCTGAGCCTGACGGACGACGGTCAGGTTCTCTACGAGCGCTGCGTTGGCATCCTTCAAGATCTTGACGATGTCGAAGATGCACTGGCGTTTCGTCGCTCGACACCCAGTGGGCGATTGCGTATGAGTCTGCCGGTCGCACTGGGTAGGCTTCACGTTCTCCCGCATATCGAATGCTGTCTGAAGGACTGGCCTTCGCTAAGTGTCGACGTTACGTTTTCCGACCGACTGGTAGACCTCATTGATGAGGGGGTTGATCTGGCCATGCGAATTGGCCCGCCGAAAGAGGATTCTCGATTGCTGACACGCACCGTGGCGTACCAGCAGATGATCACCTGTGCTTCACCCCACTATCTGGCTGAGCATCCACGGCCGCAAACGCCCGAAGAACTGTCCACGCACGAATGTCTGCATTTCGTCAGCGGGGGACGATTACTTCCATGGAATTTTCGAGTAGACGGCCAAGCGGTTGCCTTTACTCAAGGTGGGCGGCTACAGATGGACAGCGCGGAAGCGCTGCATGAGTGCGCGATGGCGGGCTTGGGTATTGCGACACTGCCGTCGTACGTAGTGAGCCACCAACTACGCAGCGGCAAGCTTGTTCAACTGCTCGAAGAATACGCTGAGGCCGCAGAACCCATCCGGATCATCTATCCCAGCAAACGACATCTTTCGCCCAAGATCCGCCTGTTCATCGATAAGCTTTTAGACGCGTGGTCTCCTTGTCCGCCGTGGGAACAATGTCTGGTTGATGATATTGGCGCTGTATGAAAAGGGGAGCTGATGCTCCCGGCGGAACGGCTAGTTGCAATGTTGTCAGGAGCGCTGATAGAAGCGTTACAACCGATCACTTGAGGGCAGACGCTCAATCGCATCGGCACCCGCCGTTCAGAAACGATCGAGTCTGAAGCGTTCATCTGCCGTCAGATCAGTCACCTGATGCGTCGTTGCTGGCCGAGCCATCCGCACCACCATCTCCGCTGTCACCGCCGCCTGTGTCAGCCCCAGATGCTGATGCCCAAAAGCAAGCAACACCTTACCTCCACAGACCCGATCAATCACCGGCAACGAATCCGGCAACGACGGTCGAAAACCCATCCACGGCGTCGCCGCTTCAGCGCTCAGATCCCTGCGAAACAAGCCCTGACTCAATCGATGCAACTGCCACGCGCGTTCCATGCTCGGCGGTTTTTCCAGACCGGCGAATTCGACGGTGCCGGCCAGACGCAAGCCTTCGGACATCGGCGTCATGATGAACTTGCGTTCCAGCGAGGTCACGGGGAAGGGCAGTCGGTCGTGTTCCTGAGGCAGCATCAGGTGATACCCGCGCTCGGTGTCCAGCGGTACTTTTTTGCCGGCGAGGGCGGCGGTGAGTTTCGCCGAATGTGCGCCACAGGCGATCAGCACGCGGCGTGCAGTCAGACCGCCATTGCCGGTGGTCAGCGTCACCCCGTGCTCTTGCACATAGCCACCCTGAACCTGCTGCTGTACGAAGCTCACGCCGCTGGCCTTGGCCGCTTCGACCAATTCACACACCACGCGATACGGGTCGATGAAGTGCCCGGTGCGCGGAAAGAACAAGCCGCCCTGAATCTGTTCGCTGAGTTGCGGCGCGGTGTCGCGTATGGCGCCGGCCTGCCAGAGGTCGACCGGCACTTGCTGCTGATGCATCCGGGCCTGTAATGCCTGGATGGTCTGACGCGATTCGGGGCGCTCGAATACCAGTAACGATCCATCGATCTTCAGCAGGTCCGGCCGCTGGATGTCGGCGAGCAAGCGCTGCCAGGCCTCCAGACTGCTTTCATTCAGGGCGCGCAAGCCTGCTACGGTATTCTGAAAAGGCGCCGGGCGCAGATTCAGCAACAGCCGGGTAAACCACGGCAAGGCGCGCGGCAGGTATTTCCAGTCCAGCCGCAATGGCCCCATCGGATCCAGCAGCATGGCTGGCAGGCGCTTGAGGATGGACGCGTCGGCAATCGGAAACACCTGCTCGGTCGCCAGATGCCCGGCGTTGCCGAACGAGGCGCCGTGGCCGGGTGGCTGCTGATCGATCACCACCACACGCAATCCCTGGCGCGCCAGACGCAGTGCACAGGCGACGCCGATGATGCCGGCGCCGACCACAGCAATGTCGTGGGAGACGTTATTGGTCATGGTACTGCGCTTCCCTTTGCCCATCGAGCAGACGTCGCAATTGCAGCGGGTTGTCATGTTTCAACGCTTCAGGCAGCAAGTTCTCCGGGAAGTCCTGATAGCAGACCGGACGCAGAAAACGCAGAATTGCCGCTGTACCCACGGATGTAGTGCGCGAGTCTGAGGTGGCCGGGAACGGCCCGCCGTGAACCATTGCGTCACACACCTCGACGCCGGTGGGCCAGCCGTTGACCAGCAACCGACCGGCCTTGCGTTCCAGTGTCGGCAGCAGGTCGCGTGCCTGTTCCAGGTCTTGCTCATCCAGATGCAATGTCGCGGTCAACTGGCCCTCCAGATGTTCGGTGACCTGGCGGATTTCAGTTTCACTTTCGCATTGCACAATTAATGCAGCTGCACCGAAGGCTTCAGCTTGCAGGCGGTGATCGGCGAGAAACTCGGCGGCTTCGGTCACGAATACACGGGCCTGACATTGATTCGGGCCGTTGCTGCTTAGACCAACACCCGCGATGTTCGCACTGGCATTCTCGGCCAGCGCATTCACGGCAGATTCGTAAGCACTGAAGATGCCCGGTGTGAGCATCGTTTGCGCCGGACTGCGTTGAATAATTTCGGTGGTGGCGCCAATGAATCTGTCCAGCGCCGGTTCTTTCAAGGCAATCACCAAGCCCGGATTAGTGCAGAACTGGCCCGCGCCCAGCGTCAGCGACGCCACAAACCCTTCAGCCAACGCCTGCGTGCGATTCTCCAGCGCCGCAGGAAACAGCAGCACCGGATTGATCGAACTCATTTCCGCGTATACCGGAATCGGCTCGGGCCGTGCTTGTGCCGCTTGAATCAATGCCAGACCGCCGCTGCGCGAGCCGGTGAAACCCACTGCTTTGATCCGTGGATCAGTGACCAGCGCAATGCCCACTTCGCGGCCGGAACCGTACAGCAACGAGAACACGCCTTCCGGCAAACCACAGGTTTTTACCGCCCGAGCGACTGCGCGGCCGACCAGTTCGCTGGTGCCGGGATGCGCACTGTGCGCTTTGACGATCACCGGGCAACCGGCGGCCAGCGCCGATGCGGTGTCACCGCCGGCCACGGAGAACGCCAGCGGGAAATTGCTCGCGCCGAACACCGCAACCGGCCCCAGTGCAATCTGCCGTTGACGCAGATCCGCGCGCGGCAGTGGTTGGCGCTGCGGTTGCGCGCTATCGACGCGCACATCCAGCCACTCACCAGCGCGGACCGTGCGGGCGAACATTCTTAATTGTTGGCAAGTGCGCCCGCGTTCGCCCAATAAACGCGCACGCGGCAGGCCGGTTTCGGTGTGGGCACGCTCGATCAGTTCATCGCCGAGGGCTTCGATTTCCTTGGCAATGCTTTCGATAAATTCGGCGCGGACATTCAGGGTAGTTTCGCGATAAACATCGAACGCTGCCCAAGCCAGAGCACAGGCCTGTTCGACATGCTCGGCCGATCCACCGGCATACGCTGGTTGCAGCGCTTCATCGGTGGCCGGATTGATCCCGTGAATGGCGGCGCGATTGCCCGCAACCGAGTGCTGTCCGATCAGCATGTGGCCCGTCAGAGTCATGGTGTCTTCCTGATGAAAAGGGAAATGCGTGCCGCGTAGCACTACGCATCGCGGCAGGTGAGGCTGAAGTGTCAGGCGAAGCTCTGTTCCGCCGACCAGTTCTCGTACCAGTGACGGAACAGCGAGTACTGCTTCTCGGCATAACGCCGCTGCGAATCGCTCAACGCATCGGTTTCGTTGAAGTGCAGGGTGTATTCCTTGTCGCCGTTGAGCACCATCAGGTGTTTGTAATACAGCACCAGGTCGCAGCCTTCATCGAACGACGACAACACGGCCAGCGCCGATTCCAGCTCCCGCGCCTGACGACGGGCCTTGGCATCACCCTTGGCCGCTTGCTTGCTCAGCGCGACCAGTTGCAGCACCTCGCGGGGCAGCGCGTTGCCGATACCGGTGATCGCGCCGGTGGCGTTGCAGTTGACGAAACCGTGCACCACTTGCGTGTCGACGCCGACCATCAAGGTCACGTCATCGTCCTTCGACGTGATGTTTTCGGCGGCGTAACGCAGGTCGGCGCCACCGCCAAACTCCTTGAAGCCGATCAGGTTCGGGTGCTCGCGGCGCAGTTCGAAGAACAGGTCGGCGCGGGTGGCGAAGCCGTAGTAGGGGCTGTTGTAGATCACTGCCGGCAGGTTCGGCGCGGCTTGCAGAACCGCGGCGAAGTGGGCTTTTTGCGCGGCCGGCGAAGCACCACGGGACAGTACGCGTGGAATCACCATTAAACCCTGCGCGCCAACTTTCGCCGCGTGCGCCGCATGGGCAACCGCTTCGCGCGAGTTCACTGCGCCGGTTCCGACAATGGTTGGAATCCCGGCGGCGACCAGACGCGCCACGCCTTCCTGCCGTTCAGCCTCGGTGAGCAACGGCCAGTCGCCCATCGAACCGCAATAAACCACGGCGCTCATGCCGACATCGATCAGCTCGCGACCCTTGGCCACCAACGCGTCGAAGTCCGGTTTGCGCTGGGCGGTGCATGGGGTCATCAGGGCCGGCATGCAACCGGTGAAGATGTTGTCGCTCATTGCTTTAACTCCTTGGCACATCGTTCAAATTGAGGTGAAAAGTCAGCGCGGCGGCTCAGATGCCCCACGCGAACGGGTCTGCTTCGTCGATCAGCAACGTGCTGTCGGCGGTCATGTAGGCACGGCCGGTGATGAACGGGCGGATGCGTTCGCCATGCCATTCAAAGCGGCCTTCGAACTGGCTGCCGGTGATGCTCGCCTGCACCCAGGTTGCGCCGGGTTGCAGTTTTTCGTCGGCCGCAAGGCAGGCGAGTTTGGCGCTGGTGCCGGTGCCGCAAGGGGAGCGGTCGTAGGCTTTGCCAGGGCACATGACGAAGTTGCGGCTGTCGGCCCGATCGTCATCGGCGAACAGTTCGATGTGATCGATGACGGCACCGTCTTCGCCGAAAATGCCCTGATCTTCGAGGGCCTTGAGCATGGCCCAGGTGTACGCCGTGAGGTGTTCGACGTTGTCCATGGTCAGCGTCTGGCCGTGCTCGGAGACGAGGAAAAACCAGTTGCCGCCGTAAGCGACATCGCCGAATACACGGCCGTAACCCGGCACATCCACCGATACCTGTTTGCGGTGACGATAAGCGGGGACGTTGCCCAAGGTGACGGTTCCGTCGTCATGCAACGTGGCACTGACCGGGCCGACCGGGGTGTCGATCTTGTGGATGCCTGGCTCGATTTTCCCCAGGTACTGCAACGAGTTGATCAGGCCGATGGTGCCGTGGCCGCACATACCCAGATAACCGGCATTGTTGAAGAAAATCACCCCGCACGTGGCGTCCGGCGAGACCGGCGCGCAATACAACGCGCCGACCAGCACATCGTTGCCGCGCGGTTCCAGCAGGCAGGCGCGGCGCCATTGATCATGCTGAGTGCGCAGCGCATCGCGTTTTTCCACCATGCTGTTGCCGGGCAGATTCGGGAAGCCTGTCATCACCAGACGCGTGGGTTCACCGCCGGTGTGGGAATCAATGACGTGTAGTTCTTTCATGATTAGATCCCGTTGGATGATTTCAGTAGGCGCCGGCAGGGCGTGCAGAAACGGTCGAGGCAGGGGCGTTGACTTCGCTTTCCTCATCGTCCTCTTCCAGACGCAGCAGATGCGCCGGCACACCGGTTGCGGCACCCCAGTAATAAATGCCGGTGGCGCAAGCAGCGACGACGATGGTGTCGAACGGATGAGCGAGGATGCCGAGGCCACCAAAGGTGCCGAGTTTCGACAGAACGATGGTCACCGCATAGAAGGCGATCAACCATGCCGAGGAACGCACTTGGCTGGCCAGATTCAGGTGAGCGGTCGGCACAAAACGACCGCAGAGCAGATAGACGACGAACATCAGGATTTGCAGGCCGAGCAGCCACGACACAGTGTTCCAGCCCGACCAGTAGACAATCAGCGCGGCGATGATGAACGACACCGGCCCGAGCAGACCCATGCACTTGACCCGGAACGGTCGTGGCATGTCTGGCGCATTACGGCGCAGCGCGGCCACGGTCACCGGCGCCACGGCGTAACTCAACACCAGCGCAGCGGAAACCACGTTGATCAGCGCTTCCCACGACGGAAATGGCAGGGTCCAGAACACCGACAGAGCAAAGGTCAGCCACAGCGCCGGACGCGGAATCCCGGACTTCTCATCGATATGAGTGAAGACTTTGAAAAAGGTCCCGGTCTGCGCCCAGCCATAGATCACGCGTGGGGTGGCGTTCATGTAGATGTTGCCGCAGCCGCTCGGCGAGATCACTGCATCGGCGACCACCAGATAGGCCAGCCAGCCCACACCCAGTGCCAGGGCGATGTCGCGGTAAGGCAGGGAAAACTCCTTGCTGATACCGGCCCAGCCATTGGCGAGCATTTCCGTCGGGATGCTGCCGAGAAAGGCCATTTGCAGCAGCACATAAATCAACGTCGACAGCAGCACCGAGAGGATCAGTGCGATGGGAATGGTGCGCTGTGGATTCTTCACTTCACTGGCCACGGAGATTATCGGCGTCAGCCCCAGGTAAGCGAAAATCACGCCACCCGCCGACACCGCCATTTCGATACCGGACAAGCCGAACGGGGCGAAACCTTGTACTTGGAAATTCGCCGGTTTGAAGAAGGTGAACAGCACGCCGATCACCAACAGCGGCACGATGAACTTGAACACGCTGACCAGATTATTGGCCTTGGCGAAGGTTTTCACGCTGCGGTAGTTGAGCAGGAAAAACACGCACAGAAGGCCGAACTGCACCAGCCAGCCGAGAATCGTCGGATCGCCGCTGCCAGCCTTGGTCAGCTCGGGAAACCACGCTGCTGCGTATTGGCGTGAGGCAACCACTTCGATCGCCACCAGACTGGAAAACGCAATCAGGGTAATGAAGCCCATCAAGTAGCCGAGCAGAGGCCCGTGGGAATAAACCGGATAGCGCACCACACCGCCGGCTCGCGGCAATGCAGCGCCCAGCTCGCAATAGACGATGCCCAGCAACAACACGGCAAAACCACCCAGCAGCCAGGAAAAAATCCCCGCCGGCCCGGCGATGGCGGACACATGACTGGCCGCGAACAACCAGCCGGAGCCGAAAATCGCCCCGAGTCCGATAAATGTGAGGTCGATCAGTGAAAGCTGTTTTTTGAACTTGCCTTGGCCTGACATGGCATCGCCTTCTTGTGAGTTATTGGATAGGCAGTTGTGTCACTGGGACGCCCAGACTTTGAACGTGTCGACGCTGTGGCGATTGATGTTTTGCGGCGGCTTCGATGACGAAATCAGCACAGTCGCGCTGAATAAACGTGGCCCTCGACATGCTTTGAACCATGCTGCAATCTGCACGCGAAGGCCGCATGGCGGGCGCTTCGTCCATCCACGTTACGAGGGGATTGTTTGATGCAGCAGGCGTTCTCGATCCTGTCTCAAGGCATTGATGGGCATCGTCCGCAGACACTTGAGGAGCTGTTGGCCGGCGCGGCGCTGCTGCTGCCGATGCTCGATGTGATCCCTAACGCGGCGATTTTCATCAAGGATGTGCAGGCCCGTTACGTGCTCGCCAACCGCACGCTGGTGCAACGCTGTGGCTTGAAGGATCTGCGTCCGCTACTTGGCAAAACCAGCGCGCAGGTATTCCCGGCGCAACTCGGGCCGGGCTACACCGAGCAGGATCGCAAAGTGCTGGAGGAGGGCTTTGTGCTGGAGGATCAGCTTGAACTGCATCTGTACGGCAGCCGCGAACCAGGCTGGTGCCTGACGCACAAGCAGCCGCTGTACAACCGTGACGGAGTGATCATTGGCCTGGCGGGGATTTCCGTGGACCTGCAATCGGCCAGTGAAACGCACCCGGCATTCGAGCGGCTGGCGGCTGTCGATGAGCATATCCGCGCGAATTTCAATCGCCGCGTGACCCTCGGTGAGCTGACCCGCATCGCTGGCATTTCCGTGGCGCAGCTGGAGCGTTACTGCAAACGCGTGTTTCACCTGACGCCACGGCAGATGATCCAGAAAGTACGCCTCGAACACGCGCATCGATTGCTGCACACCGACCTGCAGATTACCGAAGTGGCGCTGCAATGCGGCTATACCGATCACAGCGCCTTCACCCGCCAGTTCAAGGCGTCGACCGGGTTTACGCCGCGTGAGTACCGGCAGGCCACCTCACCCTGATGAAATGGCACTGAGAAGCAATGTAGGAGCTGCCGAAGGCTGCGATCTTTTGATTTTGTTTTTTAAGATCAAGATCAAAAGATCGCAGCCTTCGGCAGCTCCTACGAGGGCGTTAAGCCAGGACAGTCAGCCATGCCGAGAGCAGCAGTAACAAGGCAAGCGTCGCGTTCATCCGCTTGAACGCTTTCGGCGACCCCATCAATCGCGCACTGCCCACACCCAGCAACGCCCACAACGTCATGCATGGCAACGACACCAGCAGAAACGCCAGCGACAACACCAGCAGCCGCAGGGTCTTGTCACCACCGCCGACAAACACGCTGACCACCGCCACAGCCATCATCCACACTTTGGGGTTGACCAGTTGCAGCATCGCCGCGCCGAGCACGCTGAAACCCTCTTCCTGCGTATCCGTCGGGTCCAGCGACGGCGGCGCACTGCGAAAGATCTGCCACGCCAGCCAGCTCAACCAGAGCACACCGCCCCAGGCCATCGCTTGCTGCACGCGCGGGTAGCGCAGCAAGGTTTCGCCGGCACCGAGGCCGACCACCAATACAATCAGTGCCGCCGCCGCGCAGGCACCAAAAATGATCGGCAATGTGGCGAGCAAGCCTTGGCGCGAACTGTGGCTCAGCACCAGAATATTGGTCGGCCCCGGCGTGATCGAGGCAACGAAAGCAAACAGCAGGAAGGGCAATAATGACGCCATGGGCGGATTCCTTGGAAGTAAACACAGGAAGCCATGATCGCCAGCCGTTGTGGATCAGTCTGGAAGGTTTGAGCAGCGCTTGCGGTAGTCGGCGGGGGTAAGCTGGTAGGCGCGGCGGAACCAGCGGCCCAGATGACTCTGGTCAGCAAAACCGAGCACGCTGGCGACCTGCGCCGGCGTTTCACCCCGGGCCAGCAACTGCCGCGCCTTGGCCAGCCGTAACTGGATCAGATACGCGTGGGGCGCCAGGCCAAAAGCAGACTTGAAGGCGCGGCTGAGACGAAAACGGTCTACCCCGCAGATCCGCGCGAGATCATCGAGACCGATATCTTCATAGGTGTGCGCGTGCAGATAATCCCGCGCCAGTTGCGCCACCAATGGCAGGCGCGGATCGAAAACCTGGCGCTTGCGCCAGTCGAGATGGCGCGTGAGCGAGCTCAGCAAACCATCGACGGCGGTCTGCCGGACGATGCGCAGATCGCCGTCATGCAGCGCATGGAAGGCTTGACTGATCGCTGTGGCCAGACGCGGATCCTGACTCAGCGTGTCGGCAAAACCGGGCTGGCTGTCGGCCGGGGCGTCTTCGAACAGCGCGTGCATTTCACGCTCCAGCCAGTGCGGATCGAGGTAGAGCATCGAATAGGTAAAACCTTCCTCGGTCGGCGCTTGCCCATCGTGGATTTCCCCCGGCTCCAGCAGGAACACGTTGCCCGGCGTACTGCGATGGCGCACGCGGCGGCAATTGAACTGCTGCACACCTTGCTCGGTGACGCCGACGAGGAAACTGTCATGCCAGTGCGGATCGTAGGCATGGCCCTCAAAGTGAGCGCGAATCGATTCAATCCCGGTGTCGACATCCTGGGAAAGATCGATCCAGTTGCGTTTATCCACGAAGTCTCCAGTGTTCGGCGTTAAAAGGTGCGGCTCCATAAAATACCGCGCAATGGTGAAGGGCGTTTAGAAGATTTGTGCAGGTGAGGGGGCTAGACTCTGTAGGTCACGACCCCTTTGGCGGCAGGTGAAATACGATGCTCAACCGATGCTCGCTCTGGGGCATGCTTACCCTGATCGGCCTCAGCCTGACGTTTAACGCAGGCTGTTCCAGCCGAAAACACTATCCACCGTCGGGTGTTGGCGATGCCTGCTACGCCAAAGCCTTGCCGTCGGTCGGCGAGGGCGGTCTGGCCTGGGGCTCCAGTTTGAACATGGCTCGGCAGAAGTCGATGAACAACTGCATCCGCTATGCCGGTCGGTCTGGAGGCACGCCGGATACCTGTCAGGTGGTCTTGGCCAAATGCAAATAGCTTTCTGTTGACATGGTTGCTTCAGGCAAATATATAGTTGCCTTAAGCAACTACTTGAGTATCTGCCATGTCCAGCAGCCATCTCCTCGAACAAGCCGACGTTGTGCGCGGCTTCAACCGCTTCTACACCCATCAGATCGGCGTACTGCAGGAGCATCTGCTGCAAAGCGATTACTCGCTGACTGAGCTGCGCATTTTGTATGAACTCGCCTCGCGTGGTGACCTGACCAGCGCTGATCTGCGCCAGATGCTCGGCCTCGACGCCGGTTATATGAGCCGGATCATCAGCGGTTTCGAGAAGCGCGGCTTGATCCAGAAAGTCCCGTCGCCTACGGATGCCCGCGCTGCACAATTGCACCTCACTGACATCGGGCGCGAAATTCTGGTCCCGCTGGAAAAGGCTTCCCGCGAACAGATCGTCGCCATGCTCGAGCGATTGCCTGAACCGCAGCAAAAACAACTGATCGGCGCCATGACGCTGATCCAGGCACTGCTGGAGGGCAGCAAGGATTCAACTTACCTGTTGCGCGATCCGCAGCCCGGCGACATGGGCACGGTGATGCAACAACAAGCGGCACTCTATACCCGCGAATACGGTTGGAACGCGGAGTTCGAGGTGTTGGTGGCGGAGGTGGTCGCCAAGTACCTGCGTGATTACGACCCGACGAGCGAGCGCTGCTGGATTGCGGAAAAGGACGGCAAGGTCATCGGCTCCGTGTTCATCGTCCGCCAGGACGCCACCACTGCCAAACTGCGCATGCTCTACGTCGACGCCAGCGCGCGGGGCTTGGGCATTGGCAGTCGTCTGGTCGAGGAGTGCCTGCGCTTTGCCCGGCAGATTGGCTACCAGAAAATGACCCTGTGGACGACCAGTAACCTGACGGCTGCACGCAAGATTTATCAGCAGGCCGGGTTTGAACTGGTGGAGGAAGAAGCTGTTCACAGCTTTGGCAAGGATCTGGTGAGTCAGACATGGGCGCGGGCGTTGTGATCTGATTTTCATCGGTGGGTGCAGTGAAAAGGCAGACGAAAAAAAACCGCCTTTGCGGGGCGGTTCTTTTGTAAACCTTGGGTTGCGACCGAGGTTTGTTGCTTCACTAGCTGCTTTAACGTTCGCTCATGGTAGGAGTCTTTGTGCCCCCTTGCAAGGTTAAAGTTCGTATGAAGCTGGTTGTTTGTGCTATTTCATTTCCAGAAAAAGCTGGCAGAAATAATGGTTAACAAAACAGAAAATTACTTTTCCTGAAAGCCTTTGAATGAAGGTTATGATGCGGGCGCTCACTTGTTCGAGCAGCGGTGAGGCCAGGCTGGTGACTAAACGGTTTCATGCCCTTTGACACGGTTTTGCACCCGTGCCGGAATGATGTTTCGGAGGGATTTCAACCGGCCGCCTCACTAGCTGCTTTAACGTGCAGGCTGAAGGCAAGCATGATCCGGTAAGTTTGCCGGAGGTTTGGCCCCCAGCCCTGGAGGCCAAAACGTATGAAGCTTTTGCTGCGTACGCTGAGCCTTGTATGGAGATTGTTTAAAGCATTTCGCTTTTACGAGTTCCTGCGAGACCACTTTGACGACCTGAAGTAGCGGCTGTTGAGGTGGGAGAAGCCCGTTCCAGTTTCGACTGAAACGGGCTTTTTATGTTTTATAAAGCTGTCATAAGTAGGATTTTTCTTTATCGGTTTTTTTTGGCGTGTAGGGCATTTCTTCGGCAAGTGTAGGCGTTGTTCAAACACACTCTGTAATCCACAAAAAGTGTTCGATTATCGAGTACCCAAACCTTCGTCCAATTGCCCACCCTGACACTCCGGCGTACTGTGACACGTGATGCCTGAAACCCCGTGAAACCAAAATAACGACAACAACGAGCACCTCCCATGGACAGCCATCTGCTGAGCGATCGCAGCAGCGTGTTTCGTCACGCTGACCCTTATGCCGTCTCCGACTACGTCAATCAGCACGTCGGCCAGCACTTCATCGGCCTGTCCAGAACCGCCCACCCGCAAGCCAGCCTCAACCATCGCAAACTCGCCAATCTCGATCTGGCCCGCATCAGCTATGGCGGCAGCGTACGCGTGACCTCCGTGGCCCTGGAGACCGTTTACCACCTGCAAGTGCTGCTGCAAGGCAATTGCCTGTGGCGCGGGCACAAGCGCGAGCAGCATCTGGTGCCGGGCGAGTTGCTGTTGATCAATCCGGATGATCCGGTCGATCTGACTTACTCGGATGATTGCGAGAAATTCATCCTCAAGGTGCCGGTCAGCGTGCTTGAATCGGTGTGCGACGAGCAGCGCTGGCAGCGTCCGGCAAGCGGTATCCGTTTCCTGCGCAATCACTATCGGCTCGATGAGCTGGAAGGCTTCACCAATCTGCTGGCGATGATCTGTCAGGAAGCCGAGGCCAGCGACCCGTTGCTGCGGGTGCAGGAGCATTACGCGCAGATCATCGGTAGCAAACTGATCTCGCTGATGAACACCAATGTCAGCCGTGAGTGCCTAAGCGCACCGAACGTCAGCTTCGAGCGCATCGTCGATTACATCGAGCGCAATCTGAAACTGGATTTGCCGGCCGAACATCTGGCCGCACAGGCGAGCATGAGCCCGCGCTCGCTGTACGTTTTGTTCGAACGCCAACTCGGCGTCACGCCGATGCAATACATCCGCCAGCGCAAACTGGCGCGCATCCACACCTGCCTCAGCGATCCAAGTTGCCCGGTGCGCAGTCTCACCGAACTGGCCCTGGACTACGGCTTCCTGCACCTCGGTCGCTTCTCCGAAAGCTATCGCCAACAGTACGGCGAACTGCCGTCGCAGACCTTCAAACGCCGCCACTAAAACACAGCGCTAAAACCCTCTCCGAAACACGCCGAATCATCTGCCGCGCCATCCTGCACAAAACGGATAGCGATCTGCAGGATTCGGCTATTGCCCCGTGCATCGCCTCCCTAATCTGACCTGGCCTGAACAATAACAATGGAGGCCCCGGCCATGTCCCTGGGAATCGACTACCTCAATGCCATGCTTGAAGAAGACAAGGAGAAGGGCGCCTACCGCTGCAAGCGGGAGATGTTCACTGATCCGCGGCTGTTCGAACTGGAGATGGCGCACATCTTCGAAGGCAACTGGATCTACCTCGCCCACGAAAGCCAGCTCCCCAACAATAACGATTTTCTGACCACCACCATGGGCCGTCAGCCGATCTTCATCGCGCGCAACAAGGACTGTGTGCTCAACGCGTTCCTCAATGCCTGCAGCCATCGTGGCGCCATGCTCTGCCGGCACAAGTCCGGCAACCGTTCCAGCTACACCTGCCCGTTCCACGGCTGGACGTTCAACAACAGCGGCAAACTGCTCAAGGTCAAAGACCCGAGCGAAGCCGGCTATCCCGCAGGCTTCAATTGCGAAGGCTCCCATGACCTGACCAAAGTCGCGCGTTTCGAGTCCTATCGCGGCTTTCTGTTCGGCAGCCTGAATGCCGATGTGAAATCCCTCGCCGAGCACTTGGGTGAGTCCGCCAAGATCATCGACATGATCGTCGATCAGTCGCCAGAAGGCCTGGAAGTGCTGCGCGGTTCCAGCTCTTACATCTACGAAGGCAACTGGAAACTCACCGCTGAAAATGGCGCCGATGGCTACCATGTCAGCTCGGTGCACTGGAACTACGCCGCCACCCAGAACCAGCGTCAACAGCGCGAAGCAGGTGAGGCGATCAAGACCATGAGCGCCGGCAGTTGGGCGAAAAAGGGTGGTGGTTTCTATTCCTTCGATCACGGCCATCTGCTGCTCTGGACTCGCTGGGCCAACCCCGAAGACCGTCCCGCTTATGAGCGCCGTGACGAACTGGCCCGGGATTTCGGTCAGGCCCGCGCTGACTGGATGATCGAAAACTCGCGCAACCTGTGCCTGTACCCGAACGTGTACTTGATGGATCAGTTCAGCTCACAGATCCGCATTGCCCGGCCAATCTCGGTCGACAAGACCGAAATCACCATCTACTGCATCGCTCCCAAAGGCGAGAGCGCTGAAGCGCGGGCCAAGCGCATTCGTCAGTACGAAGACTTCTTCAACGTCAGCGGCATGGCCACGCCGGATGACCTCGAAGAGTTCCGCTCGTGCCAGACCGGTTACGGCGCCGGCCGTGGCTGGAACGACATGTCCCGTGGCGCGACGCATTGGGTCGAGGGCGCGGACGCAGCGGCCGAAGAAATCGATCTCAAACCGTTG
The DNA here is from genome assembly GCF_054790575.1 of Pseudomonas sp. MC6. Taxonomy (NCBI): domain Bacteria; kingdom Pseudomonadati; phylum Pseudomonadota; class Gammaproteobacteria; order Pseudomonadales; family Pseudomonadaceae; genus Pseudomonas; species Pseudomonas sp. MC6. The sequence goes on along the minus strand of NZ_CP186504.1, from coordinate 2,141,572 downwards.
CTCTCCGGCATGCGCACCGAAGACGAAGGCCTGTTTGTACTGCAGCACAAGTATTGGCAAGAAACGATGCTAAAGGCCGCTGCCTCCGAGCCACAATTGATCCCCGTGGAGGCCGTGTGATGAGCAACCTCTACGACTGCGTGCGCGATTTTCTCTACCGCGAGGCGCGTTATCTCGATGACGGCCAGTGGGATCAATGGCTGGAGCTGTACGCCGCCGACGCCACTTTCTGGATGCCGGCCTGGGACGACAACGACACCCTCACCGAAGACCCGCAAAGCGAAATCTCGCTGATCTGGTACGGCAACCGTGGCGGCCTCGAAGACCGCATTTTCCGGATCAAGACCGAGCGCTCCAGCGCGACCATTCCCGACACCCGCACCTCGCACAACCTGAGCAACATCGAAATCGTCGAGCAGAGCGCAGACGAGTGTCAGGTGCGCTTCAACTGGCACACCCTGAGCTTTCGTTACCAGGTCACTGACAGCTACTTCGGCAGCAGTTTCTACACCCTCGGTCTGCGCGGCGAACAGCCGCTGATCAAGGCCAAGAAAGTCGTGCTGAAAAACGATTACGTCCGTCAGGTCATCGACATCTACCACATCTAGTCGACACGGCGAGGTGCACCATGAATTTCCAGATCGCGCTTAATTTTGAAGACGGCGTCACCCGTTTCATCGAGGCTGGCGGCCATGAAACCGTCGCCGATGCGGCTTATCGCCAAGGCATCAACATCCCGCTGGACTGCCGTGACGGCGCCTGCGGCACCTGCAAATGTTTCGCCGAGGCCGGGCGGTACGACATGGGCGACAACTTCATCGAAGACGCCTTGAGCGCCGACGAACTCGCACAAGGTTATGTGCTGACCTGCCAGATGCGCGCTGAAAGCGATTGTGTGGTGCGAGTGCCGGCAGGCTCGCAGCTGTGCAAGACCGAACAGGCCAGTTTCCAGGCCTCGATCAGCGATGTCCGGCAGTTGTCCGAAAGCACCATCGCGCTGTCGATCAAGGGCGAGGCGCTGAGCAAACTGGCGTTTCTGCCGGGTCAATACGTCAATCTGCAAGTGCCGGGCAGCGCGCAGAGTCGCGCCTATTCTTTCAGCTCGTTGCAAAAGGACGGCGAGGTCAGCTTCCTGATTCGCAACGTGCCTGGCGGCTTGATGAGCAGTTTCCTTACCGGGTTGGCCAAGGCTGGCGACAGCATGACGCTGGCCGGTCCCTTGGGCAGCTTCTATCTGCGCGAGATCAAGCGGCCGTTGTTGCTGCTCGCTGGCGGCACCGGCCTGGCACCGTTCACCGCGATGCTGGAAAAGATCGCCGAGCAGGGCAGCGATCATCTCGTGCATTTGATCTACGGCGTGACCAACGATTTCGATCTGGTCGAACTTGATCGTCTCGAGTCCTTTGCCGCACGTATCGCCAATTTCAGCTTCGGCGCGTGCGTGGCCAATCCGCAGAGCGCGCATCCGCTCAAGGGTTACGTCACCCAGCACATCGAGCCGCGCCATCTCAATGAAGGCGACGTCGACGTGTACCTGTGCGGGCCGCCGCCGATGGTTGAGGCGGTCAGCCAATACATCCGCGAGCAGGGCATCACCCCGGCGAATTTCTACTACGAAAAATTTGCCGCTGCGGCTGCCTGAAATCCTTTTTCGAGGTTGTCATGAACAACAGATTCTCCAACAAGGTCGCACTGGTCACTGGCGCGGCGCAGGGTATCGGCCGCCGCGTGTGCGAACGCCTGTTGCGCGAAGGCGCACAAGTGGTCGCCGTAGACCGCTCAGAGCTGGTTCACGAGCTGCAAGGCGAGCGCGTTCTCGCACTGACCGCTGACCTTGAGCAATACGCCGATTGCGCCCGGGTGATGGCGGAAGCCATCAACACCTTCGGCCGACTCGACATCCTGATCAATAACGTCGGCGGCACGATCTGGGCCAAGCCCTTCGAGCATTACGAAGTCGAACAGATCGAGGCTGAAGTGCGCCGCTCACTGTTCCCGACGCTGTGGTGTTGCCACGCCGCGCTGCCGTACATGCTCAAGCAAGGTCGTGGCGCCATCGTCAACGTTTCATCGATTGCTACCCGCAGCGTCAATCGCGTGCCGTACGGCGCGGCCAAGGGCGGCATCAATGCGCTCACCGCGTGCCTGGCCTTTGAAAACGCCGAGCGCGGGATTCGCGTCAACGCTACCGCACCGGGCGGTACCGAAGCACCGCCCCGGCGGATCCCGCGCAATGCCGCCGAACCGTCGGCGCAGGAGCAGGCCTGGTATCAGGAGATCGTCGCGCAAACCCTCGACAGCAGCCTGATGAAACGCTACGGCAGCCTCGACGAACAGGTTGGCGCGATCCTCTTTCTCGCCTCCGACGACGCTTCCTACATCACCGGTGTGACTCTGCCGGTTGGTGGCGGCGACCTCGGTTGATTAGTTTTCAAGGGACATTGAAATGCAGCGAATCCTGATTGAAAACCTGACGACGATCATCGTCGACCTGCCGACCATCCGCCCGCACAAACTGGCGATGCACACGATGCAGAAGCAGACCCTGGTGATTCTGCGCCTGCGCTGCAGCGATGGCATTGAAGGTATCGGCGAAGCCACCACCATTGGCGGCCTCGCTTACGGTTATGAAAGCCCGGAAAGCATCAAAGCCAATATCGATGCGCATCTGGCGCCGGCGCTGGTAGGCATGGAGGCCAACAACATCAACGCGGCGATGCAGCGGCTCGACAAAATTGCCAAGGGCAACACTTTCGCCAAGTCCGGCATCGAAAGCGCGCTGCTCGATGCGCAAGGCAAACGCCTCGGTCTGCCGGTCAGCGAACTGCTCGGCGGCCGCGTACGGGACAGCCTAGAAGTGGCCTGGACCCTGGCCAGCGGCGACACCGCCCGCGACATCGCTGAAGCCGAGCAAATGCTCGAAGCGCGTCGCCATCGCATCTTCAAATTGAAGATCGGCGCCAACCCGCTGGAGCAGGATCTCAAGCATGTGGTGGCGATCAAAAAAGCCTTGGGCGAGCGCGCCAGTGTGCGGGTTGACGTTAACCAGTATTGGGACGAATCCCAGGCGATTCGCGGCTGTCAGGTATTGGGTGACAACGGCATCGACCTGATTGAACAGCCGATCTCGCGGGTCAACCGCTCAGGGCAGATTCGCCTGAATCAGCGCAGCCCGGCACCGATCATGGCCGATGAATCGATCGAAAGCGTCGAGGATGCTTTCAGCCTTGCCGCCGACGGCGCTGCCAGTGTGTTCGCCCTGAAAATCGCCAAGAACGGCGGCCCGCGTGCCGTGCTCAGAACCGCGCAGATCGCCGAGGCCGCCGGCATCGCGCTGTACGGCGGCACCATGCTCGAAGGCTCCGTCGGCACGCTGGCCTCGGCGCACGCCTTCCTCACGCTCAAGCAGCTGACCTGGGACACGGAGCTATTTGGCCCGTTGTTGCTGACCGAAGACATCGTCATTGAAACGCCGCAGTACCGCGATTTCCACCTGCACATCCCGCGAACCCCGGGCCTTGGCCTGACGCTGGACGAAGAGCGTCTGGCGCGTTTTCGTCGCCACTGAATCAGGAGAACCAGCATGTTGTTCCACGTAAAAATGACCGTGAAATTGCCCGTCGATATGGACCCGTCGCTGGCCGCCCGGCTGAAGGCGGACGAAAAGGAACTGGCCCAACGGTTGCAACGCGACGGCGTATGGCGACACCTATGGCGCATAGCCGGGCATTACGCCAATTACAGCGTGTTCGATGTGCCGAGCGTTGAGGCCCTGCACGACACGCTGATGCTTCTGCCGTTGTTCCCCTACATGGACATCGAGGTCGATGGCCTGTGCCGGCATCCGTCGTCGATCCACAGCGACGACCGCTGACCCAACCCGGTCCCTGTAGGAGTGAGCCTGCTCGCGATAGCGGTGTGTCATTCAGCATCGATGGTAACTGGCAGACCGCTATCGCGAGCAGGCTCACTCCTACAAGGGACGGTGCTGGAACTCAAGAACTGCGTCGACAAAACAACAAGATGAGGTAACCACCATGACCGTGAAAATTGCCCACACCGCCGAATTGCAAACGTTTTTCAAAGAAGCCGCCGGTTTTGCCAACGTCGACGGCAACTCCCGGCTGAAAACCATCGTCCTGCGCATTTTGCAGGACAGCGCCAACATCATCGAAGACCTCGACATCAGCGAGGACGAGTTCTGGAAATCGGTCGACTATCTCAACCGTTTGGGCGCTCGCTCGGAAGCAGGGCTGCTGGTCGCCGGCCTCGGAATCGAGCATTTTCTCGACCTGTTGCAGGACGCCAAGGATGCACAGATCGGCTTGACCGGCGGCACGCCACGCACCATCGAAGGCCCGCTGTACGTGGCCGGCGCGCCGTTGTGCGAAGGTGAGTGCCGCATGGATGACGGCAGCGAGGAGGGCGTCGCCACCGTTATGCACCTCGAAGGCCAAGTGTTCGATCTGCATGGCCAGCCGCTGGCCGGTGCCACCGTTGATCTGTGGCACGCCAACACCAAGGGCACGTACTCGTTTTTCGACCCGAGCCAGTCCGAGTACAACCTGCGTCGACGCATCATCACTGACGCCGAAGGCCGCTACCGCGCTCGCAGCATCGTTCCGTCCGGTTATGGCTGCGACCCGCAAGGGCCGACCCAGGAATGCCTGAACCAGCTCGGCCGCCATGGCCAGCGCCCGGCCCATGTGCATTTCTTCATCAGCGCACCGGGGCATCGGCACCTGACCACGCAGATCAATCTGTCGGGCGATCAATACCTGTGGGATGACTTCGCCTATGCGACCCGTGAAGGCTTGGTCGGGGAAGTGGTGTTCCGTGAGGACGCGGTTTTGGGGCGTTATGCGGAGCTGAAGTTCGACTTCCAGTTGCAGCAGGCGCCTGAAGCCAGTGCCGAACAACGCAGCCAACGGCCGCGTGCGTTGCAGGACGCTTGATACCGAGTCGTCAGTGCCCCTCACCCTAACCCTCTCCCAGAGGGAGAGGGGACTGACCGAGGTGATCTAGAGCGCTACGTCGACCTGAACGCTTTGTACCGAATCCAACCCGGTTGTTCAGGTCGATGTACACCGCAAGCCAACACGGTCGGCTCCCTCTCCCTCTGGGAGAGGGCTGGGATGAGGGGAACTGATCAAGGTGATCTTGAGCGTCACGCCAACGTGAACGATATTCGCCGAATCCAACCCGGTTGTTCAGGTCGATGTATACCGCAAGACAACTCGGTCGGCTCCCTCTCCTCGGGAGAGGGTTGGGGTGAGGGGAATTCAGACCTAAGGTAATGCGAAAAAGATATTGGCTACGTATTTTTAAGATCGTTTAGTTTTGTCGCAACGACGAATCAAAACGCATCAAACCGATAGACCCCGATTGCCATGACGGCACACGCTGAATCGATCACAGGTTCTTCAGGTTTGATTCACACGGGAGTGAATCATGCCGCATACCCTCGATATCACCGCATTACCGACGCTGGACCTGTCGCAGTTCGAAGGCACAGCTCAGCAGCGCTACGAATTTCTCGAAAACCTGCGCCACGCCGCCCGCGACGTCGGCTTCTTCTACCTGACCGGCCACGGTATCGACAGCGACTTGCTCAAGCAGGTGCAGGCCCACGCCCGGCAATTCTTCGCCTTGCCCGACAGTGAGAAAACCGCCGTCGGCATGATCAACTCACCGCACTTTCGCGGGTACAACCGTGCCGCCTCGGAGATCACCCGTGGCCAGCCTGATCTGCGTGAACAGTTCGATCTGGGCGCCGAGCGCGAGGCGCTGCCATTGACGGCGGACAGCCCGTTCTGGGCGCGGCTGCAAGGCCCCAACCAATGGCCGGCGGCACTGCCGGAACTAAAACCTTTGCTGCTGGAATGGCAAGAGGCGATGACGCGGATGTCGTTGCGCCTGCTGCGTGCGTTCGCTCAGGCACTGTCGCTGCGGGCCGACGCGTTTGATCAGCTCTACGGCGACAAACCCAACGAACACATCAAGTTGATGCGCTATCCCGGCCAGTCCAGCGAGTCGAGCCACCAGGGTGTCGGCGCGCACAAGGATTCCGGTTTCCTCAGCTTCCTGCTGCAAGACCAGCAGGCCGGTCTGCAGGTCGAGATCGAAGAGGGGCGCTGGATCGACGCGTTGCCGCGTGAGAACACCCTGGTGGTGAACATCGGCGAACTGCTCGAACTGGCCAGCAACGGTTATCTGCGGGCCACGGTGCATCGCGTGGTTTCGCCACCGGCGGGTAGCGAACGCCTGTCGGTCGCGTTCTTCCTCGGCGCGCAACTGGACGCCGTGGTGCCGCTGTATCCGCTGCCTACTGCACTGTTGCGCGAGGCGCGCGGGCCGGCGAGTGATCCGCTCAATCCGCTGTTTCGCGATGTCGGCTGGAACTACCTCAAGGGTCGTTTGCGCTCGCATCCCGATGTCGCGCAGCGCTTCTACGCCGATGCGCTGCTGCCGCCACCGCCGGTTCGCAAATCCGCCTGACTCATCACTCGCTCAAGGACTCCGCACATGATCAAGAAAGCAGGTTTGACCCTGGCCGTGCTCGGCGCACTAGTGACGTCGTTCGGTGCGCAGGCGCTGGAGCCGTTGCGCGTGGCCGCCGACCCGGTGCCCCACGCGCAGATTCTGGCGTACATCCAGAAAATCGATCCGCAGCTGAATCTCAAAGTCATCGAGATCCCCAACGGGGTGAACTCCAATGAGCTGTTGGTGCACGGTGATGTCGACGCCAATTACTTCCAGCACCTGCCGTACCTGAAATCCCAGGAAAAGGCCCTCGGCGAGAAACTTGCGGTGGCGGCCACGGTGCATATCGAACCCTTGGGCATCTACTCGCACCGGCACAAAAGCTTCGCCGACGTGCCGGTAAAAGGCACCGTCGCCGTGCCCAACAACGTCACCAACCTGAGCCGCGCGCTGTACCTGTTGCAGGACAACGGCCTGATCAAACTCAAATCCGGTTTCAATGACCCGGCGGCCGATCAGGCAACGCCCAAGGACATCGCCGAGAACCCGAAACAGCTGAAGATTCTCGAAATCGAATCACCGCAGATTCCGCGCTCGCTGGACGACGTCGATCTGGCCGTGATCAACGGCAACTACGCGCTCGACGCAGGCTTGGTGCCAGCCAAGGATGCCTTGGACCTGGAGAAAGCCGAGCACAACCCCTACGCCAATATTCTGGTGACCACGCCGAAGCTGGAGCACGACCCGCGTATCGCGCAACTGGCCAAGGACCTGACTTCGCCAGAAGTCGCCAAATACATCACCGACAACTTTGCCGGTTCAGTGATTCCGGTGGCGGGCAGCAAGCCATGATCGCCGTCGAGCAGTTGAGCAAGACGTATCCTTCGGCCGCGCAACCGGCACTCGATCAGGTCTCGCTGAGCATTCCCGACGGTGCGGTCTTCGGGATTCTCGGGCGTAGCGGGGCGGGCAAGTCGACGCTGCTGCGCTGTCTCAATCTGCTCGAACGTCCGGACAGCGGCCGGATTCTGATTGACGGTGTGGATCTGCTGACGCTGTCCGACAGTGACCTGCGCAAACAACGCCAGCGCATCGGCATGATCTTCCAGGGCTTCAACCTGCTGCATTCGCGCACGGTGTTCGACAACATCGCGGTGCCGCTGGAGATTGCCAATATCGGCAAACCGTGGCGCCATGTGCGGGTTCGCGAATTACTGGAACTGGTCGGTTTAAGTGACAAGGCGCAGGCCTTCCCGTCGCAATTGTCCGGCGGCCAGAAACAGCGCGTCGGCATTGCCCGCGCCCTCGCCGCAGAGCCGGCGTACCTGCTCTCGGACGAGGCCACCAGTGCGCTCGACCCAGAGACCACCGAATCGATCCTGCAATTGCTTCGCGACATCAATCGGCAATTGGGCGTGACCATCGTGTTGATCACCCATGAACTGGAGGTGGTCAAGTCGATCTGCGATCACGCTGCGTTCATGGCCAACGGACGTCTGGTCGAAGCCGGGCCGGTGCCAAGGCTGCTGGCCGATGCGCAATCGCAACTGGGCGCTTCGCTGCGGCCGACCTGCGGCTTGCCACTGGGTCACGCTGAGCCGGGCCTGAGTTTTCTTAAACAATACGGCGTACGGGCGGCGCATTCATGAACCGCACGGTCAATTGGGATGAAATCCTGCAACTGGTGTTCAACGCCACCGGTGAAACCCTGTACATGGTCCTGCTTGCGGGGCTGTTTACGCTGCTGATCGGCTTGCCGCTGGGCGTGTTGCTGTTTATCAGCCGTCGTGACGGATTGTTGCCGATGCCACGCTTGAATGCCGCGCTGGGTGGCGTGGTCAACCTCGGCCGCTCACTGCCATTCGTGGTGATGCTGATTGCCCTGATCCCGCTGACACGGCTGGTGGTCGGCACAACGCTGGGCAGCACCGCCGCTGTGGTGCCGATCACCATCGGCGCGTTTCCGTTCTTCGCCCGCATCGTCGAAAACGCGCTGGACGAAGTCGACAAGGGCCGCATCGAAGCGATTCTCGCCATGGGCGGCGACATCGGCCATGTGATTTTCAAAGTGTTGTTGCCCGAAGCGCTGCCGGCATTGCTGGCCGGGATCACCTTGACGCTGGTGATGCTGATCGGTTTTTCCTCGATGGCCGGGGTGATCGGTGGCGGCGGGCTCGGTGATCTGGCGATCCGTTACGGCTATCAGCGGTTCAACAATGAAGTGATGGTGGCCACGGTGGTGGTGTTGGTGATCCTCGTCCAAGGCGTGCAAAGCCTGGGTGATCGATTGGTTCGTTCGCTGGCGCATCGCCGCTAAGGATTTGTATGAGTGTGCCGGTCGCTGTAGTTCGCGAGCCACTGATTCGTGTGCGTGAGTTGAGCAAAATATTTGGCGCGAGCCGGGCGCTGGATGCCGTCAGCCTGGACATCTATCCCGCCGAAGTAGTGGCGCTGCTCGGTGCCAATGGCGCGGGCAAGTCGACCCTGGTGAAGATCCTCGCGGGCAGCCAGACTGCCGACGCTGGCGAGATCTGGCTGGAAGGCGCGCCACGGCATTTCAGCTCGCCGCTGTCGGCGCGGCGCTTCGGCATTGTCGCGGTGCATCAACAGATCAACGAGGGCATTGCACCCGGTTTGAGCGTCGCGGAAAACCTCCTGCTCGATGAACTGTGCAAGCCAGACGCGGACTTCTGGCTCAATCGCAAACGCCTGCTGGAACGCGCCGCGAGCATCGCCGCCGGGCTGGGTTTGACCTTGCCGCTGGAGCAGCCAATCGAGCATCTCGGTCAGGCCGAACGGCAATTGGTGGTGCTCGCTCGAGCCTTGGCTTTGCAGCCGCGCCTGCTGATTCTGGATGAGCCGACGGCGGCGCTTTCCGATGCCGAGGCGCAGCGGCTGTTTGGATTGATCGACACCTTGCGCAATCGCGGCGTGGCAATTCTGTACATCTCCCATCGACTCTCCGACCTGCAACGCGTGGCGGATCGCGCCATCGTTCTGCGTGATGGTCAGTTCGCGGGTGAGTTCACCGCTCGGCAATTGCCGGAAGCGGTGAGCGCCATGCTCGGGCAGGCGCTGGCCGAGCATGTTTATCAGCCGTGCGTGGCCGGGCGCGAGGTGTTGAAACTCAACGCCATGCAAATTCTGCCGCGCTCCGCCGCGTTCGACCTGACACTGCACGAAAACGAAGTGGTGGTGCTCACTGGGCTGTTGGGCGCCGGTAAAAGTGAAATCGCCGAGGTGCTGTTCGGCCTGCGTAAAGCGACCTCGGGCCGCGTGCAACTGGATAACGCTGACTGGCGTGCGGACTCACCGCGCCAGGCCATTCAAAGCGGGGTGTTCTTTGCTGCCGAAGACCGCGCCAGTCAGTCGATGGTGGCGGATTTTTCCCTGCGCCGGACGTTGACCTTGCCGTTTCTGGAGCGCTTCACACGTGGCGGTTTTATCCGCAACCGCGCCGAGGCCGCAGCGGTCGAGGCACAAGTGGCGGCGCTGGGGATCAAGACTGCCGGCATCGATGTGCCGATGAGCGCGTTGTCGGGCGGCAATCAACAGAAAGTCGTGCTCGGCCGCTGGCTGCTCGGCGAAGGGCGGGTATTGATCCTTGATGAACCCTTTCAAGGCGTCGACGTGCGCGCCCGCCGCGACATCGGCCAACTGCTGCGCGACAGCGCCGAGGGGCGCGCGACTTTAGTGATTTGCGCCGACGTCGATGAAGCCCTGGAAATTGCCGACCGCATTCTGCTGGTGCGCGATCACGCCGTGGTCGTCGAGTACCCGCGTGCCGGCCTCAATCGTGCTGATCTGGTCGCTGCACTGGCCGGCAGCGACGTGACCGAACATTCCCCTCAAGCCACGCCAAGGAGCAGAGCGAGTGCCTGATTCAAGTTTACTGTTATCGACCGAGCCGGCACGCGCCGAACGTCTGCTGCACGGGCTGATCCGCTATGGTCTGTTATGGCTGCTGGCGCTGATCGTGGTGTTTTTCAGTGTGGCCGAGCCGGCATTCCTGCGAGTCGGCAATCTGTTCAGCATCCTGCAATCGGTTTCGATTGTCGCGCTGCTGGCGCTCGGCGTGACGCTGACCATGGCGGTCGGCGGTCTCGATCTGTCGATTGGCGCGGTGGCGGCGATGAGCCTGATGATCGCCAGTTACGTGATGGTCGTGCTCGGCTGGGGCGCGGTGCCGGCGGTGTTGATCAGTCTGGCGGGCGGTGCGCTGGTCGGCCTGCTCAACGGTTGGCTGATTGTCAAACTGCGGGTGCCGGACATTCTCGCGACGCTGGGCAGCATGTTTCTGGTGATCGGCGTGCAGCTGATTCCCACTGGCGGGCGCTCGATTGCGGTAGGCATGACGCTGCCCAGCGGTGAGGAAACCGAAGGTACGTTCAGTGCTGCGTTTCTGGCGCTGGGGCGTGGACGGTTGTGGGAGGTGGTGCCGATTCCGGTGTTGATCACGGCGGTGGTAGCAGTGGCGGTGTGGCTGTTTCTCGAACGTACGCGCATTGGTCGTTTGTTCTATGCGATCGGCGGCAACGAGCAAGCGGCGCGTCTGGCCGGTGCTCCGGTGCAGCGCTTCAAGTTGTTGGCTTACGTGCTCTCGGCGTTGCTCGCATCGCTCGGCGGGTTGTTGCTGGCAGCGCGCCTGGGTCGCGGCGATGTCAGTTCGGGCAACGGTCTGGTGCTGGATGCTCTCGGCGCGGCGCTGATCGGTTTTGCCGTGCTCGGTGCGAAGAAGCCCAATGCCTTCGGCACCCTGGTCGGGGCGCTGCTGGTGGCGGCGCTGCTCAATGGCCTGACCATGCTCAACGCGCCGTATTACGCGCAGGATTTCGTCAAGGGACTGGTGCTGGTGCTGGCCCTGATGTTCACGTTCGGCCTCGCGCATCGGGCGCGTTGAGCCGCTTTATTCAAGGAAGTTGCATGCACGGTTCAATCACACAGTTCGCCCGTCAATGCCTCGCTGGTGCGTTGCTCTCGGCAGTGGCGCTGGGCGCTCAGGCTAAAGCCTTGCCAGGTGCGCCGGCACCGTTCGATAAAGGTCAGGTGCAGATCGCGCTGGTGGGATATTTGTTCTCCGGGGACTTCCCCGAGGCGTATTTGCGCGGCGTCGAAAAACAGACCGAAGCGCTGGGTGCCAACCTGCGGGTATTCGATGCCCGGCAGCAAGCGGCGAGTCAGGGCGAGATGATCGATCAGGCGGTCGATCTCGGCGTCGACGGCATCATCGTCCAGCTCGGCCTGGCCGAAACCCTGAAAGCGCCGATCGATCGGGCCATCGCCAAAGGCATCAAAGTCGTCGCTTTCGATGTCGATCTGAACACCCCGCAAGTGACTCAGGTCGAGCAGGATCACCATGCGCTGGCGCGTCTGGCACTGGATCAGGCCATCAAGGACAACGGCACAAAGTTTGATGCCGGCTACGTGTACATTAGCGGCTTTACGCCGATGGAGCGCCGCGATGAAATCTGGAGTCAGGTGAAGAAAGCCAATCCGGGGATCGTCGAGAAGGCACGCTTTGGCACGCTGAATCCGCCGATTGCCAACTCGGTGGCGGATCAGGCCAGCGCCGTGCTTCGAGCCAATCCAGGCATCAGCGTGATCTTCGCACCGTTCGATGAGTTCGCCAAAGGTGCGAAAATCGCCGTCGATGAGGCTGGGCTGACCAGCAAGGTGAAGATCTACAGCGCCGATATTTCCACCGCCGATATTCAGATCATGAAAGAACCGGACAGTGCCTGGGCGGCGACGGCGGCGGTCAATCCGCAAGTCGCCGGGGCGATCAGCGTGCGCAGTCTGGCGATGTTGATTGCCGGGGAAAACCCGGGGCATCAGGTGCTGGTACCGCCGACGTTGATTACCCGCCAGCAGTTGCTGGATCTGGATGTGAAGAATGTTCGTGATCTGGCGCAGAAACTCCCCAGCTTCGGTGATACCGCGAATGTTGCGCGGGCGTCGTGGATTCCAGTGGCCAACTAGATCCTCCGCCGACAACGATCCCCTGTAGGCCTTCGCCTGCTCGCGATGGCGTCAGGTCTGTCGACATCTTTGGCGCCTGACCCAGCGCTATCGCGAGCAGGCTCTCTCCTACAGGGAATGGGGGGCGCCCTTGAAAATGGAGTGACTATGCACAACAAAGCCTCACGCTTACGTAAAAGCCGTTCGCCGAAAGCCGATCCGGCGTTCGGTGAACGACTACCCCCAGGCCAGGTACTGACGGAGCGATTTCCAATCCTCCACGAAGGCGATGTACCGGAATATGACCTCGCCAACTGGTCGCTACGCCTGTTCGGCACGCTCCCCCAGCCAATCGAATTACGTTACGCCGATCTGCAGGCATTGCCGCAACGAAAACTGCGTTGCGACATCCATTGCGTGACGCGCTGGTCGACGTTCGACACCGAGTGGAGCGGGGTGCATCTGCAGGACCTGTTGCAGGCATTTGATATCCAGCCAACATCGGATTTTGTCATGGCCCATGCCGACCACGATTACCAGACCAACTTGCGACTCGACGATCTGTTGCATCCGGGCAGTCTGCTGGCCACCCATTACGCCGGCCAACCGCTGACCGCACAACATGGCTGGCCACTGCGGCTGGTGGTGGCGGGGCGGTATTTCTGGAAGAGCGCGAAGTGGCTGCGCGGGCTTGAATTCGTCGAGCAGGAACAACCGGGGTTCTGGGAGCAGAATGGCTTTCATCTGCACGCCGATCCGTTTGCCGAACAGCGTTTCAGTGGGGATGAACTGGATATTGCCGAGAATGCCTGGCTGGAAAAAGAGTTCGACTAAGTAGTGCCCGACGCAGATCAAAACTGTAGGAGTGAGCCTGCTCGCGATAGCGGTTTTAAATTCAACGGTGATGTCGACAGATGTACCGCTATCGCGAGCAGGCTCACTCCTACAGGGGGACTGCATTTCAATATAAAAAATTGGTGTTGGTTGGTTCAGGTGTTGGCTCAGCAACACTTCTGTTGAACTAAGAACAACTTTTTAGAGCGATCTAACCTAAGCGTTATTGGTTCTTTTGCGATCGACGGCAGCTCGTCTAGCATCGGCTTTCAAGGGGAAACGTCTCACGCTGGGGAAACTGCAACTCACCGTAAAAAAGCCTTCACTGCCTTCCAGAAATCCAAAACTACAGCAGACATTTCCGCGCATTGCTTGCCGAACTTTTATTGTCGGCAACGGCCGGGTATTAACTGCGATTCAAGGAGCTGTTATATGCATTACCGTTCCCGTTCATTACTGGCGGCTGCTGTCGTGTCCGCTATCTGGCAACTTCCGGCCAACGCCGAAGAAACTTCGGCAAGCGCTGACAGCGAATCCCGACTTGGTACCGTGTTGGTCACCGGCACCCGTGGCACTTCGCGCACCGTGCTGGATTCGCCGGTGCCGGTCGATGTGCTCACCGCTGAAGACCTCAAATCCGCCGGCGCCGCTGACGGTGAACTGGGCGCGGCATTGCAGACTTTGTTGCCATCCTTCAGCCTGCCGCGCCAATCCAACTCCGGCGGCGCCGACCATGTGCGTGCGGCGCAACTGCGCGGCATGAGCCCGGATCAGGTGCTGGTACTGGTCAACGGCAAGCGCCGCCACACGTCGGCGGTGGTCAACGATTCGTCGAAGATCGGTCGCGGTACTGCCCCCGTGGATTTCAACTCGATACCGATCAGCGCGATCAAACGCATCGAAGTGCTGCGTGACGGTGCCGGCGCGCAGTACGGCTCCGACGCGATTGCTGGGGTGATCAACATTATCCTCGACGACGCCCCCGAGGGCGGTGAGGTGTCGACCAGTTATGGCGCCTATCACACCCGTCAGGACGCGATCGACAAGACCACCACCGACGGCCAGAACAGCGTGACCACGGCGAAGATCGGCACGCGTTTGGGCGAGGAGGGCGGGTTTATCCGTGGCGGCACCGAATACAAGGATCGCAACCCCACCAACCGCGCTGGTTTCGACGGTTTTGCCGACAGCCCTGGCCAGCGCAACTATGTGATGGGCGACGGCGTCGCGCGCGACGTCAACCTCTGGTTCAACAGTGAGTTGCCACTGGCCGGCGGCAAGGCCTACAGCTTCGGCACCTATAACCAGCGCCACACCACCGGCGCCGAGTTCTATCGCTACCCGTACGAACAGCCGCAGTTCTACCCCAACGGCTACTTGCCGCAATCGCTCGGCGACAACAAAGACATCTCCGCCACCGCCGGTTTCAAAGGCCTGATCGGTGACGAGTGGGACTTCGACAGCAGCGTCACCCACGGTCGCAACCGCTTCGACGGATCGACCCGGCACACGCTCAACGCCAGTCTCGGCGAAGACTCACCGACGAAGTTCGACACCGGCGATTACGAGCTGCGCCAGACCACCAGCAACCTCGACTTGAGCCGCGAACTGCGTCTCGGTGAGCGCTCCTTCGTACTCGCGGTTGGCGGCGAATACCGCTACGAAAACTACCTGACCTATGCCGGTGACGAGGCCTCCTACATCGGCTCCGGTGCCGACGGCGCCAATGGCCTGCGCCCGAGCGAAGAATCGGATCTGGATCGCAACGTGTTCGGTACTTACGCCGAGTTTTCCGGCGATCTCACCGACCGCTTCTTCGTTGACGCCGCTACGCGCTGGGAGCATTACGACGATGCCGGCAGCAAACTCACCGGCAAACTCAGCGGTCGCTACAAGCTCACCGAGCAATGGGCCTTGCGCGGTGCGGTGTCGAACAACTTCCGTGCACCGTCGCTGGCGCAAAGTGGCTTCCAGAACACCACCAGTAACTTCGGCGATGGCGGCACGCTGACTGACATCCGCGTGCTCTCGGTCAACGACCCGATCGCCCGCGCACTGGGCGCTGAAAAACTCGATCCGGAAACCTCGAAGAACTTTAGCCTTGGCCTGACTTTCCAGTTGAACGAACGCTTCGACGCGTCGCTGGACGTGTTCCGCATCGACGTCAAAGACCGCATCACCCTGTCGCAACGCATTGGCAGCGATGCTCTGGAAAACTACATCAACGACAACTTCGGCGTTGCTGGCGTGCACGACGTCAACTTCTTCACCAACGCGGCGGACACCAGCACCGACGGTGCCGAATTGGTGCTCAACTACCACCAACCGTTCTACGAAGGGCAACTGGGCCTGACCACCGCGTACACCTACAACCACACCAAAGTCACCAGCACCAAAGGCACGCCGTCGCAACTGACGGCGCTGGGCGTTGGCAATGACGCGCTCGTTGGTGTCGAAGAAACCAACACCCTGACCGACGCGGCGCCGAAGGATCGCTTCATCTTTTCCGCCAATTGGGCCAGCGAGCATTGGGGCTTGCTCGGGCGTCTGACCCGCCAGGGCGAGACCACTCGCGTGTTCGATTTCGGCGATTCGCAACCGGAGCAAACTTACGGCGCGGTGTGGCAGCTGGACGCCGAGGTGGCCTACAAATTCACCCCGAAATTCAACATTGCCGTGGGCGGCAACAACCTCACCGACAACTACCCGGAACGTTCCGGTTCGGCGATCAACTACGGCGGCAACCTGCCGTACGACGTGCTCTCGCCAATCGGCACCAACGGCGCCTACTACTACGCCCGCGTCACCTATGGTTTCTGACGCGGGGCCGGGGCGGCATCTGCCGGTGTTTCAGGCGTTGCTGATCACGCTGGGCATGGTGATCACCACCGACATCCTGAAAACCGCGCCGACCGTGGCCCTCAATGTCGGGCCGGAGCATTTCTACCTGGTGTGGGTGCTGGGCGGCGTCGCGTCGATGATTGGCGCGCTGTGTTTTGCAGAGATGGCCACGGCGTTTCCGCATCCGGGCGGCGACTATCACTTTCTGCGCACGGCGTATGGCGAACGCATGGGATTCTTGTTCGCCTGGTCGCGGTTTTCGGTGATGCACACCGGGTGGATAGCGTTATCGGCGTTCATGTTTGCCGATTACGTCGATGCGGTGGTGCCGCTGGGGCAGTACGGCTCCGGGTTGTTTGCCGGGGCGGTGATTGCGGCATTGGTGTCGCTTAATCTCATCGGTAAACACACTGGTTTTATTACCCAGACCTTGTTGGTGGGGCTGCTGGCGCTGGGTTTTTTGAGCATCGCCAGTGCCGGTGTTTTTCTGGCCTGGCAAGGTATCGAAGCGCCTGCGCCGAGTCTTGCGCCCGTCGCGCAAAACACCGGCATGGCCGGGTTCTCGGCGGCGATGATTTTCGTCTTTCTGGCATTCGGCGGCTGGAGCGATGCGGCGACGTTGTCGGCGGAAGTGCGTGATGGCCGGCGGGGGATTTTCATCGCCATGCTCGGTGCGCTGAGCGTGTTGATGGCGATCTATCTGGCGCTCAATTGGGCGTTCGTTCAGGGCTTGGGATTCGCTGGACTGGCCGCCAGCAATGCACCGGCGGTTGAGTTGTTGAACCGTGCTTTCGGTGCACCGGGTGTCATGCTGATTTTGCTGATGGTCGGTATCGCCGCGATCGCGACCATCAACTCGACCCTGCTGGTCGGCGCTCGCACCACTTACGCTGCTGCGCGCGATGTGCCACAACTGCGCAGCTTCGGCGCCTGGGATGACCGCCATGGTGTACCGCGCAAAGCGTTACTGGCGGAAGGAGCGGTGGCATTGTTGCTGGTGCTGTTTGGCAGTTTTACTCAGAGCGGCTTCAACACCATGGTCGAGTACCTGACCCCGGTTTATTGGCTGTTTCTGAGTTTGAGCAGCGTAGCGCTGATCATCCTGCGACGGCGCTTTCCTGAGGTGCCGAGGCCGGTGAAGGTGCCGTTGTATCCGCTGTTGCCGCTGCTGTTTTTCGGGTTGTGCCTGTACATGCTGTATTCCAGCGTGACGGTGGTGGGGTTTGGGGCATTTTTGGGGATTGCGGTGTTGCTGGTGGGCTTGGTGCTGTTGGCCGGGTTGAGCCGACTGACGCTAAACCCTCACCCCAGCCCTCTCCCAGAGGGAGAGGGGGCCGATCGAGGTGTCTTGGGGGATACATCGACCTGAAAGACCGAGTTGATTATGGATTCAGTGAAGCAAATACTGGTCGAAGCCGATTATGGATTCAGTGAAGTACGTTCAGGTCGGCGTACTTCTCCAATATCCCCGGATCGGTTCCCTCTCCCTTTGGGAGAGGGCTAGGGTGAGGGGCTTCTGATTCTAGAAGGACACCTCCGCCGGCTGCGACAACCGCAGCACCGACAAGTCCCCCGTAATACGCTTGTAAGCCAAACGAATCGCTTCGATGCTGGCCCCATTCTTCGCACTATTTTCATGCAAAATCACAATCACCTTGGTGCTCAAGCGCTCAGGCTCCTTCGCGCCCTTATCCCGCCACTGCCCATAAGCATCAAGCACACTGAATCCATCAGGAAACCGCGACGTAACCTCCTGATCAAGAAACTCGCGCCAGCGCGCCGGGCTGACCGCACCTTCCTTGCCATCGATCGAACCCACGGAGAAGTACAACTCGGTGCGAATCCACTGCGCCTGCGCCGGCCGTGAAGCATCGCATTGCAGGGTCGAACTGGCGGGGTCATGGGTGTGAACGGACGCAGGAGGAGGGCTGGCACAACCGGCGACGGCGAGGAACAGCGCCGCCAGTAGAAAACGTCGAGGCATGGAACATCCTTATTGAACGATGAGTAAACCGCTCGAGTATAAGGTTGCTGTCTGACCGCCAATAAAGACCTAAAAAGCCGGCATTTAGGCGCTTCCGGAATAACCCTTCACCGCGCAAAAATTGTGGGAGCGAGCCTGCTCGCGAAAGCGATTTTTCAGACAGCGAAAATATTCCATGCCACAGCTTCACCGATTCATTACCCACTCGCCGGTGGTTTCGCCAACGCAATCTCTGCCGCACCCAGCCGCTTGAGAATTTCAAACAACAAATCACTTTTGGTCACCCCGACAATCCGCGGGCTGCCCACATAACCGGTCACCGTCAAAGTAATCCCGTCCGGCGACAACTTGCTGAAGCGCACGAACGGTGCCGGTTTATCGAGGATGGTTTCGTTCTCCCGATAAGTGTTGAGCAACAGGTCTTTCACCTCTTCGGGATCGATGTCCAGCGGGAACACCAGTTCCAGCGACGCCACGCCTTGCGCGCTGCCACCCAATGTCACGTTGCGCAGGTTCTGCGAGATCAGTTGCGAGTTGGGCACGATGACAATTGAGCGGTCGCTGAGCTGGATTTCCGTGGCGCGCACATTGATGCGGCGAATATCGCCTTCGACGCCACTGATGCTGATCAAGTCGCCGACTTTCACCGGCCGTTCAGTCAGCAAAATCAGCCCCGAGACAAAATTCTTCACGATCTCCTGCAAGCCGAAACCGATGCCCACCGATAATGCACTGACGATCCACGCCAGATTGGTCCACTGCACGCCCAGCGACGACAGCGTCAGCAGAATCACGAAGGCGTAGCCGATGTTGGAAAACAGCGTGCTCAGCGAGGCGCACATGCCCGGGTCCATCTCGGTCTTGGGCAGGAACTCGTTGTCGAGCCAACGGCGCAGCGCGCGGATCAGCCAGATGCCGATCATCAGCGCCAGCACGGCATTGAGCAGGTGGCCGGGGACGATGTTCAGCTTGCGCAGCCCGGCGCCGCCGAGGATTGCCATGATGTTGCTCGCCAGTTGTCCCAGCGTGGTGCCGATGCCGCCGACAAACAGGGCGATGACCGCCAGCAACAACAGCGCGGCCCGGCTGAAACCGGACAGCAGAATCTCGATCTGATCAAGCCGGCGATCGCCAATGCCGAGCAACTGTTTAAGTGCCTTGCCGCTCGCATGTCTGGGTGAAAACACGTGTTCGCAGGCGTCCTTGACCAATTGAATCAGCAAGTAGAACCCCGACAAGACTATGTACGCCCACACCAGCTCATAACTGATGAACCGCGCCAGCGACACGTAACCGGTGAGCAGGGCAATCGCCGAGACAAACATCGAAATGCTCGCGATGGTGTAAATCACCCCGGCAAACGTACTGTTGGCCGCCGCTGCATCATTGGCCGCGACCAGTGCCTTGCGCACCTTGCCGACGCGCAACAGCAGGACCGTCACGATCGCTAGCACGACGATCGAAATGACCCCGCGCCCGGCAATCACGATCTGGCTGCTCATGCCGGTGGCGTTGCTGACCTGCACCAGCGTCACCAGCACCAATAACGTGCAGGACAAGATGCGCGGGTAGGGCCTGAGCGCCAGCGCCACCTGATCGGCAATCGCCGGCAGGCGCCACGAGGGATGTTCGGTCGACAACAACGCGCGGCTCAAACCGGTGATCAGCACGCAGGCATAGACGACCTTCTCGAACTCTTCGGAGAATGTTTCCAGTACCGGCGGCAAATTTTGGTGGCGGGTGCAGGCGTAGAACAACAATTGCAAGGCAATGCCGGTGGTAGCGATGGTCGCCAGCGCTGAGGCGAACGCCAGTGCACTGCGGCGCAGACGCCCCTCGGGCATGCGGTAAATGCACACCCAGGTCAGGCCGCGTTCGGCCAGTCTGCGGCCGAATGTCCAGATGATCAGCGCCAACGCCATCAGTACACTGGTGTAGGCGCGTTCGCCCGGCGCCCACACGGTGGACCATGTATCGCGCACCTGTGTGACGAAAAAGCGTAAACGCTGACGGTCGTCGTCACTCGGACTCACCAGCGGCGACCAGAAACTCGGGCTCAGCACGCTGTCAGTGCCCAGCGTCAGCTCACTTTCAAGCAGTGTGCGACGGATGCCAGCGATCTGCGTAATAAGGTCCGCTGCGCTCTGCTTCAGCGCAGCCAGGCTCTTCAGCGTGCCGTCGACCTTGCTCTTTTGCTCGGCCAGCGATGCCCGTTGCGCGACGATATCTGCCTGCTCGGCCGCCAGATCGGCATCCGGCGCAGCCCCCAGCACCCCAAGCTGCACGGCCAGTTGCGCCTGCTGCGGCAACAACGCTGCCGACAACCGATCGACATCCAGAATAAACGCCTGCACCCGATCCTGCGGGCCTTCGAGCTGGTTGTAATTGTTCGCTGCGGAAATCTGTTGCTTGAGGCCGTCGAGGCGTTGTTGCAACGCCTGCAGATCGCTTTGTGAAATCACCGGCAACGGCGCGGCGGCGGTGGCCGGCGCCGGCAAATCGGCTGCCCACAGCGGCGGACTGCCGCAAACAAGCAGCATGAACGCGACAAAAAACAACGACTTCAGTGTGTTGCGCATGGGTGAGGCGGCTCGAATGGATCACACAGTCTATGAGGTTAGGTGATCGAGCCGATCAGGGAGGAAAACTTTCCGGCAAAGCAGGGCAGGTGAGCAAGTGTCCAGACGAAAAAAGCCCGACGGGTAAGGTCGGGCCTTTCTTCGGTGACGGCGCTGAAGCACTGCATTCAGACGGCGCGGCGTTCAATCAAGCGGTCCGAACCACCTTCGGCAACGGCATCACTGAACAGCGGGTCGGTTTCAGTGGCGGCGGCAACTGCGTCGCTGAACAGCGGATCAGTCTGGGTCGCAGCGGCGACTGCATCGCTGAACAGTGGATCAGTCTGGGTGGCAGGTTCAGCGGCAAAAGCATTCAGGGCGAACAGTGAGAAAGCGATGCTGAGAAGGGCTTGGCGTTTCATGAGTGTGTGCTCCGTGGGGTAGTGGTTGGGTCTGGAGCCGATCTTACGCCGTGAGCCTGATAAGAGAACTTCATTGAATCAATGGCTGTTATTGACGCGGTTAATGATTGGGCTTTCTGAAGTCATCAAGGCGTAAATCAGGCTTACGCATAACCGATCTTCACCTGAGCACTGATCAGTTCAGCCAGCATCCGCACAGGTTCTGTAAAAGTCTGCCGCGACCGGTGCACCAGGCCGATATCGCGGTGGAAAGTGTGTTGCCCCAGGTTCAGCACCCGGACACCGGCAGGCCATGCAAAGTCGGGCGCGGTCTGCGGCACCAGTGCCACTCCGACACCGTTTTCGACGAGTCTGATAATCGCCTCCAGCTCATCCAGCTCGCAGACCTCTCGCAGCGTGAAATGCATCTGCCGCAAAAAGCGGTCGACCTGCCTGCCGCCAAAGGAAGATCGGTCATATCGAATGAACGGCTGGCTGGAAAGCAACTGGGTCCAGTCATCTCCCGGCATATCACGCGGCACGATCAACCGGTAAGGCTCCAGTGCCAGCGTCGTCCAGCGCAGGTCGCTTTGCAGTGAAAAGGGTGGGCGGATGATCACGGCCATGTCGATCTCGCCAACATCCACCAGGTTGACCAGTTCCATCGACAATCCAGGCACCACGCGGGATCGGCACTGCGGGCAGTGCTGGTGAAACTTAGCCAACGCGTCCGGCAAGTAAGAGCGCTGCACTGAAGCAATCGCGCCAATGTTGACCAGCACGTTGGGCGGCAGTCCCATCGTTGTCGAACCGAGGCTGTCGTAGAGCCTGAGCAGTTCTTGCGCCTGCAGGAGGATCTGCTGGCCCATTTTGTTGAGGTGTGCCGAGCGCCCCTTCCTGTCGAAAAGCTCGAAGCCGAGTTCAGCTTCCAGGCGCTGGATCTGTGCGCTGACGGCGGCCTGCGTGAGGCCGATTTTGTTGCCTGCAGCAGCGAAAGTACCTTCGCGCGCGACGGTGATGAGTGTCTTCAGTTCTTTGATCATTCACAAATATTAATTGTGTTTCTAAGAAATATATATTGATTTTTATGTTTGGTTTTCCGTCCTAGGATGTTTCCCATTCCCCGGCAGCGGCTGAATCCTAAGGCGCCGATGACGGCAGGAATGTTCGCCAACCCACAACAATATGATCGGAGTTCTGATGAGCCTCTCGCCTTTTCACCTCGCTATCCCCGTTTACGATCTGGCTGCAGCGCGCACCTTTTACGGTGAAGTCTTTGGTCTTGCAGAAGGGCGCTCCAGTACTCAGTGGGTCGACTTCGATTTTTATGGCCACCAACTGGTCATCCACGAACACCCGAAAACCGCGTCCCAGGAAAGTGTTCACAGCAACCCGGTCGACGGTCACGACGTTCCGGTTCCGCACTTCGGCATCATTCTGGGATGGCAACAGTGGGAAGCATTGGCCGAACGCCTGAAGTCCTTTGGCACCGAGTTTGTGATCGAACCGTACATTCGCTTTCAGGGGCAGGTCGGCGAGCAAGCCACCATGTTTCTCTTTGATCCGTGCGGCAACGCTCTGGAATTCAAGGCTTTCAAGGATATGAGCCAGCTCTTCGCCAAATGACAGGCGGCATGGCACAACCCGGTTGTGCCATTCGGTCTCAAGTGAGCTGGAAGCTCATGACTCTAGCAACTGCCCTTAGCGCAGACCTTTCATTCCAACAAAAAGGCTAGACATGAAACGTATTCCCCTGGTGTGGCAAATCGTTGCCGGGCTGTTGCTTGGCGTGCTCGTCGGTTGGTATTTCAACACCCATCCGCAGTATCAAACATGGGTGAGTGCGGAGATCTTGAAGCCTCTGGGCGACATCTTTATCAAGATGATGAAGATGGTGGTGGTACCGATTGTGTTCTGCTGCATGATCCTGGGCATTGCCGGCGGTGGCGATAACAAGTCGTTTGGCCGCATGGGCATCAAGTCGCTGGGGTATTTCTTTGCGATAACCGCGCTGGCGATTGTGGTCGGCCTGTGTTTCGCAAATATCTTCGAGCCGGGTACTGGCACCGATATTTCCGGCCTGTCCCACGGCACGGCGTCGATCAACATGGAGCCGTCAAAAGGTGCGCTGGTGATCCTGCAGAACATCGTGCCGGACAATGTTCTGGTGGCGATGTCGGAAGCGAAATTGCTCTCGGTGCTGTTCTTCGCCGTGCTGTTCGGCCTCGCCCTGAACGCGCTGCCGAGAGAAAAAAGTGCACCGGCCATTGCGCTGGTTCAGAGCATTTCCGATGCGATGTTCAAGGTTGTCTCAATCGTCATGGCCTACGCACCGATAGGTGTCTTCGGCATGATCGGTGCGACTGTCGCGACGTTTGGGTTTGCCTCGCTGTTGCCGTTGCTCAAGTTGATCGGCGTGGTTTACCTGGCGCTGGTGGTTTTCGCCTTGGTGATACTCGGCGGAATTTGCTACTTGATTGGCGAGAACATTTTCAAATTGATTCGCTACTTCCGCAGTGAATTGATTCTGGCGTTTTCAAGTGCCGCATCCGCCGCCGTCATGCCGCAGTTGATGACCCGGTTGGAGAGCTACGGTGTACCGCGTCGGATCGTCAGTTTCGTGGTGCCGGTGGGTTATGCATTCAATCTGGACGGCGCTTCGATTTTCCTTGGCGTCGCGACGATCTTCGTCGCGCAACTCTATGGCATCGACCTGTCGCTGTCGCAGCAGATCCTGCTGGTGGTGACGATGGTACTGACATCGAAAGGCGCGGCAGGTGTGCCCGGGTTTGCCATCATCATTCTCTCCGCAACGTTGGCTTCAGCCGGTTTGCCCCTGGAGGGTGTGGCATTGATCGCGGGTATTTTCAGGATCATCGACAGCGGTACGACCACGCTGAATGTATTGGGCAATGCCATTGCACCGCTGGTGATTGCCAAGTGGGAAAGAGCAACGCTTGAACCTGCACGCGTTCGTCCTGCGGCCGAAGTGTGAGTCTTTAGTCGCACCTCGGCACGACGGATATCTGCTTGTTAAACCGCACTGATGACGAGTGCACGCTCGCTGACAAAGGGGCGTTTTTTTTCGGTCTGTTTACTAGACGACCGGTCTATTGAGTTGGAGGGTTTATGATTGATAACGCTGTGGATACCGACCTTTTTTCGCCCATGGCCATGGGTGCGCTGCAATTGGCCAATCGAATTGTCATGGCGCCCGTCACGCGCAGCCGGATGGCTGATGACGGTGTGCCGAATGAAATGCACGCGACGTATTACGCCCAACGCGCCAGTGCAGGCTTGATCATCGCCGAAGCGACGAACATTTCCGCTCAGGGCCGTGGCTATGCGATGACCCCGGGAATCTGGTCGCAAGCGCAGGTCGCCGGGTGGAAGAAAGTCACCGATGCCGTACACGCGGCCGGCGGAAAAATCGTCAGCCAGTTGTGGCATGTCGGGCGTTTCTCCAGTGTCGAGTTGCAGCCCAATGGCGAATCGCCTGTGGCACCTTCGGCGATCAAGGCTGAGGGCAGCACGTACACCGAGAAAGGTTTTGTCGAAGTGTCGATGCCGCGTGCGCTTGAGACCTCGGAAATTCCGGGAATCATCGAGCAGTACAAACTGGCTGCTGAGAACGCCAAGCGCGCCGGTTTCGATGGCGTGGAAGTGCATTCGGCCAACAGTTATCTGCTCGACCAGTTTCTGCGCGATTCGACCAATCAGCGCACGGACCGATACGGCGGCGCCATCGAAAACCGTGCGCGGCTGACGCTGGAAGTCACCGAAGCGGTGGTGTCCATCTGGGGCAGCGACCGCGTCGGTATCCGCCTTTCACCGGTAACCCCCGATGCCGGCAATACGCCGCCCGACAGCAATGTCATGGCGACATACGGCTACCTGATCCAGCAACTCAATCGATTCAATCTGGCCTACCTGCATTTCGTCGAAGGCGCCACCGCCACATCTCGAACCGTGCCGGCGGGCGTGGACCTGGACGCGCTGAGTGCGCAGTTCGAAGGCGCGTTCATTGGCAACAACAACTATGACCTGGCGATGGCGCTTGAGCGTCGGGCGCAGGGGCGTATCGACGCGGTGGCGTTTGGTCGCCTGTTTATTGCCAACCCCGACCTGGTGGAGCGTCTGCGGCGCGGTTTCGAACTGACCATTGCGCCGCGTGAGAGTTACTACGGCGGGGGCGCCAAAGGCTACATCGATTGGCCCACCGCTAACGCCTGAATGACTGCCCTGACGCAATCGCATTCATTGTAAAGAGGAACGGAACATGAACTATCTGCACAACAAAGTCGCCATCGTCACCGGCGCATCGTCCGGTATCGGGGCGGCAACCACACGTGCGCTGGCAGCACACGGCGTTCGCGTCGTTGCCGCCGCGCTGGATGAACACGGTCTGGCAGCCTTCGTCGCCGAGTTGCGTGAGGCCGGTCATGACGTGGCTGCATTTACCACGGATGTGACCCGGCTGGATCAAACCCGGGCGCTCGCCAGATTCGCGCAGGACACCTATGGCGCTGTCGACATTCTGGTGAACAACGCCGGGCTGATGCTGTTCTCCAACTGGGTCGATCTGGCCGTGGCGGATTGGGACAAGATGATCGACGTGAACATCAAGGGCTATCTCAATGCCACAGCAGCCGTGCTGCCAATGATGCTGGAGCACAAGTCCGGGCAGATCCTCAACATGGACTCGGTGGCCGGCCATCAGGTCGGGCCGGCGGCGGGTGTTTACAGCGCCACCAAATTTTTCGTGCAAGCCATGACGGAGTCCATGCGCAAAGAGCTGGGTGTGCAGCACGGCATCCGCGTCAACACGGTCAGCCCCGGTGTCATCAATACCGGCTGGGCGGACAAGGTCAGTGATCCACAAGGGCGCAAGGCTGCCCAGGAACTGAACCGCATCGCCATCGCACCTGACGATATCGCGCGTGCCGTGATCTACGCGCTCAATCAGCCGGAAAACGTCACCGTCAACGACCTGATCATTTCGCCGACGCGCCAGGACTGGTAACCGTCGGCTGTTCCTGCTGCCGGGTGCCAATCCTGGTTCCTGGCAGCCTGTGTCACTCACCCCCAACGATAGGAAACAACCATGTCCAAGAACATTAAAGCCGTGCCGACGGCTGAATACAACGCTGTCATCGCGACCGCCAATCAATACGTCGAAGGCCTTCGCATTGGCAGCGCGCAAGGCGTCGCTCAAGCCTTCCATAAAGAGGCAGTGATGTACGGTTTCACCAACGGCGAACTGCTCGGCGGCCCGATCAAGAACCTGTTTGATTTTGTCGAGAAGAACGGCGCAGCCCCCGAAATCAGCACGCGACTCGACGTGCTGGCGATCACCCCGACCACTGCGGTGGTGCGTGTGGACATGGAAACGGATGCAATTGGCGCCGACTACAACGACTACCTGACCCTGATCAAAATCGACGGAGCCTGGAAGGTCATCGCCAAGGTGTATCACCAGTTCGAGGTCTGAATTACCGACCGCTCCCGGCATCTCGCTGCCGGGGATCAACATAAGAGGATTTTTGTCATGCCGATGGTTGAGTTTGACGCTGTCGTGGACGGCGATGCACAACAGGTCTGGAGTGTGTTGAAGCAGTTTGGCCAGATTCAGAACTGGCATCCTTCGATCGTGAGCAGCCAGATCGAAGGCGGGGCGGCGCAGAGGGTGGGTTGCATTCGCACCCTCACGCTGACCGATGGCGCGGTTGTCAGAGAACGCTTGTTGGCGCTTGATGACTCAGCATTATCGCTGTCCTATCGCTTTGAAGAGGCACCTTTACCGCTGGACAACTACGTGGCCAGCGTGAAGTTGGTCGCTTTAACGGGACAGAACAAAACGCTCATCAGTTGGTCGGCAAGTTTCGATCCTCAAGAACTGAATACCGCTGAGCACTATCAGGCACTGATCCAAAGCCTGATCGTTGAGGGGCACAGCGGGCTGCAGGCATTGCTCGCTCAGCTTTAACAACACACGGTTCACACGCCCTCATTCCCGCAAGGAATGCAGGGCATGAAGCGAATGAATTTTTCCTCGCGTGGCGGCCAGTCTAGGTACGCGACCGGCCTGAGGCGGGGTTTGGCGAGGCGCCGCGGTTTTTCAGCTGCCTGTTCTGGGAGGCGTGGCTGACGTGTAAAAGCGACAGCCTCTAAAAGTACCGACTCGGCACTTCCCCCAACACTTGCTTGAACACCGTCGCAAACGCACTGGAACTGCTGTAGCCCAAGTCCATCGCGACCTCTGTGACCGACTGACCTTTGCCCAGCATGACAATCGCCGCCAGCAGACAGGCTTGCTGCCGCCATTCGATGTAGCTGATCCCGGTGTGCAGTCGAAAGTGTCGGGTGAAGGTGCGTCGACTCATGCCAGCACGTTGCGCCATGTCGTCGATACCGACCTCCAGCGAAGGCTGTTGCAGAAACGCGCGGCACACCATTGCCAGTCTAGGTTCTGCCGGTAACGGCGCATTGAGCGAAAGCGCCGGCATGCTGGCGATTTCATGCAGCAGCAAGCCCATCAAATGGCCGTCATGCCCTTGAGTGGAATAGCGCGCGGGTACATCGATGGCTTTCAACAGCAAATGGCGCAACAACGGTGACACCTCCAGCACCTGACAGTGCCCCGGCAGTTCGAGGCGCTGCGCCGCTTGTTTGCGGATATAGGTGTTGTGCAGCTTGACAGGCCCGCGCATTTGCATGGAGTGCGGCAGTTGCGCGGGTACCCAGATGCCGCGTTGCGGCGGCACGACCCAGTTGCCGTCATCGGTAAAAACGGTGATGACGCCGCTGGCCGCGTAGGCAAATTGGCCGCGCTGATGATCGTGCAGTGGGAACAGCGTGCCGTCCGCGTAGTCAATGGCAGTCACGACGGCATCGCGCGGGGTGTTCTGATAGGGATGGCTGGAGATTTCTCGCATGGCCCGATTCTAATGAAAGTTGGCCTGTGACTGAAAGCAGGCCATGCAGATTGCCGGCATATTTCTCCGCGCCCGAGTACTTCCGCTCGGCGCCGGGAAAGATTGACCATGCAAAAGAAGCATCTTGTACTCGCCGTTCTGGTGACGGCTGTCTGGGGATTGAATTTCCCCGTGACCAAACTCGGACTGGCCGCTATCGACCCGCTGTTGCTGACCGCGCTGCGTTTCACGTTGGCTGCATTGCCCTGGGTGTTTTTCGTCGAGCGTCCACGCGTAGCGTTCCACTGGCTGGCTGCTTACGGATTGATTTTCGGTGTGGCGATGTGGGCGTTGATCAACCTTGGTATTGCGTGGGGCGTGCCCCCCGGAACGGCATCGTTGCTGATCCAGGTCAGTGCATTTTTCACCTTGGGCTGGGGCGTGGTCTTCTTCGGCGAGCGCCTGGGACGGCTGCAATGGCTTGGCACTCTGCTGGCCGCCGCCGGCCTGATAGGCATCGTACTGAGTCGCCCCGGCGACGCATCAACGGCGGGTTTGGCGTTGGTCATTGGCAGCGCCGTGGCGTGGAGCATTGGCAACGTCGTGATCAAAGTCTCGAAGGTGCGGGAGATTTTCGCATTCGTGGTGTGGGCGAGCTTGTTTCCTCCGATCCCGCTCATGCTGCTGACGTGGCTGCTGCATGGCTCGGCACCGTTCACGGCATTGCCGTCGCAGCTCAATGCGATAACCGTGTTTTCACTCGCGTTTCAGGTCTACGCCGCGACGCACTTCAGTTACTGGGGATGGAACCTGCTGTTGCGCGAATACCCGATGTCGCGAGTGGCGCCGTTGTCGCTGTTGATCCCTGTGTTCGGGATCTTCAGCTCGATGGCGATATTCGGGCAATTCCCAAGTCCGGGCGATTGGTTTTTGATTTTGCTGGTGTTACTGGCAATCGCCTTGGGATCAGGGCACCTGCACGCAATGTTTCTTCGCCTTCGTGTGCGCCATTGACCGTTCAGTAGTTGATGCGACCCATTGTGCCTTGGACAGACCGTTGGAGAATGCAGAGGATTTTCGCCAGGCGAGAGGGATTTCAGCTTTCGCTGGTTTCGACTGGCTCTGCGGCTTCAGCTTCCAGTTTCGCCCGGTCAGCCTTGCTGATGTACTTGGGCTTTTTCGGCGCGAGTTTGGCGCTGGCCTTTTTGGCCTTTTCCTTGAATAACTGCTTGAGTTTCTTTTGACGATTCATGTTTTCTGTCCGGCCTACAAGTTTGAATAGCGACTAGCGAAGGGCGTAAACGTATGCATCAAGGGGCGATCCACAAGAT
Source organism: Pseudomonas sp. MC6 (assembly GCF_054790575.1). NCBI lineage: Bacteria > Pseudomonadati > Pseudomonadota > Gammaproteobacteria > Pseudomonadales > Pseudomonadaceae > Pseudomonas > Pseudomonas sp. MC6. Next base: position 2,112,268 of record NZ_CP186504.1, on the reverse strand, counting down.
ATGCACTTTGCCCTCAAAAAGGCCGCGAATCCTGACGTAAGCTTCCGTCCAAGGCAATGCCAATTCTTCACATCGCGATAAAGTCGCGCACAGCCTTGATGGTCGGCGCCGGGGCTTCTTCCATCAACCAATGTCCTGCCGCCGGAATCACCACCTCGGTGACGTTGTCCGCAGCATTGCGCATGACGATCGCTTCATTGTTGCCGAAGGACTTTTCACCGCCCACGGCCAGCACTGGCATGCTCAAGTGTTTGTGCAGGACGGGGGCGTTGTCGAGGGCGTCCTGACGAATGCTGCGAAACTGCGCGAACGCGGCGTGCATGGCGCCAGGGCGGGCGTAAAGCCTGGCGTAGTGCTGGCGGGTGCCCTCATCGACTTTGGCCGGGGTGCCGGCGAACTCGTTCCAGAAGCGGTCGAGGTAGATGCGCTCGCGTCCAGCCACCAGACGCTCCATGTCCGCACCGCCAAAGTCGAAGTGCCAGAGCATCGGCGAACGAACGATATCGTTCCACGGTGTGATACCGGGCACGGGCGCGTCCATCACCACCAGGCGCTCGGTCAGTTCGGGATAGCGCGCGGCATAGGCGAACGCGACCATGGTGCCGATGTCATGCCCGATGACCACCGAGTGCTCGATCTTCAGCGCGCTCAACACCTGACGAATGTCGCCGGCCTGGGTCTTCTTGTCGTAGCCGTCCGCCGGAATCGAAGACAAACCCATGCCGCGCAGATCCGGCACCACCACGGTGTGATCGCGGGCCAGATCCGCCGCCAGCGGCGCCCACATGTCGCCGGTATCACCGAAGCCATGCAACAGCACCACGGCCGGACCCTTGCCACCGACCCGCACATGCATTGTCGCGCCTTCGACCTTGATGTCCTGAGTGTGGAAGGTCGGCGGGAAGGGGACGACGTCGGCATAAGCCTGGAAACTCAGGGCAGTAAGGGCGAGGGCGGCCAGTAGCGGACGAGTCATGACGAAGTCTCCGGGCGTAGGGGGAATGGAGAGAGCGTAGACGTATCGATCAGGGCTGGCGGAGTTTCATTCAGAAGCGAACGCTGCCTCGATAAACGCCCCCAGCGCCTGCTCTTCAAGAATCTCGATCGAGAAATGTCCGAAGCGTTTCGGCAGCCAGATGATGCGCGTTCCGGACGGCGATTGCAGGTTCTCGCGAGTCAGCGGCTGGCCGTTTTCGTCCTCCGGCTGAACCCCGCTGGCGAGCAGTTCGTCGTAGGCCAATTCGATATCAGGGGTCGTGTAGCAATGGCGGTAAATCATGCCTTCGCCAACCGTATCCAACAAATCCTTGAGATTGCCCGTCAGCGGCTGGACCAGCATGAAGCGTTCCTGACCGATCAACGCGACGGCATAGCGTACGTGCAGGCCCCCGCGATTCCATATCTGCGTTGTGGAGATCCGCGCCTGCAGTATCTGCGCGTAATAGGCACAAGCTTGTTCAAGGTCTTTGACCAGTACGTCGATGTGGCTGAACTTCAAATCCATGAAATAGCTCCTGTCGGGCGGTGTCGATGGGCCGGGCTGTCATCGACGAACGGTCAGCCGGAATAAACTAAGCTGATGTGTAACGTCAAGATGACACAGGAGCAACCCACCATGAAGGCGCGCCGCATGATCAAGTCACGCAGGTTGATTGCAACGGTTTCTTCGCTGGCGCTGGTTTTCAGCTCGGCGATGGCATTGGCCGATCCCGGCAACGGAAAGGGGCAGGGCAATGGCAAGGGTAATCCGCAGAACATGCAGGGCCACGGTAACCAGAAAGGTAATGGCAACAAGGGCAACAACGCTGGGGGTGACTGGAGTCATGGCCCAAGCATCGATCGCGGCAATGTGCTCGGAATTGTTGGCGGCTACCGCGACTACTGGAGCCCGGGCCCCGCGCTGCCGCCGGGCATCCAAAAGAACCTTGCACGCGGCAAACCGCTGCCGCCCGGGATCGCGAAAAAGCTCGATGGACGCCTGGTAGGGCACCTGCCGCATTACGATGGCTACGAATGGCAGCAGGTGGGCACGGATCTGATCCTGGTCGCGCTGGCAACCGGGCTGATTTATGAGGTGCTCAACGGCGCATTTGATTAAGCCGTAGCGCTGAGCCACGGTCGCCGTCAGCTGTTATTGATGTGCGATTGAATTGCTGCAAAATACGCAGCAATGATCTGCATGTTGAGGGTCTTGTTCGTCGACTCATCGGTTATCAGACTGGAACCACTGACGTTGAAGCAACTTCCAGAAAGGAGAGATAACCATGGTTTCCGTGATCCGGCTTGAGCAGTTTGGCAATCAAGACGTACTGCAAATGCAGATAACCGATTGGCAGGCACCAGGGCCCGGTGAAGTCTGGCTTGAGCAGGAAGCGGTAGGTGTCAACTTTCTCGACGTGACCCAACGCAAGGGCGCGGTCGCGGTTCCTCTGCCTTCCGGCCTTGGACTGGAGGGCGCGGGACGTGTGGCTGCGATTGGTGCAGGTGTGAGCAACATCAGCGTCGGGGATCGTGTCGCCTACGCCACCGGGCCATTGGGGGCTTACGCCTCGGCGCGGCTCTTCCCCGCTGAGCGCCTGGTCAGAATTCCTGACTCCTTGTCATGCGATGAGGCAGCCGCAGTCATGTTCAAGGGCATCACCGCGCAGTACCTGTTGAAATCCACTTATCCCGTAGGGCCGGGTACCACCCTTCTGCTTTACGGGGTGGCGGGGGGGGTGGGGGCGATCATGGCGTCATGGGCCAAGCATCTGGGAGCGACGGTGATCGGTGTCGTGTCGAAGCAGGCCAGTGTCGAAAAAGCTCGGGCGTCGGGTTGTGATGAGGTGCTGGTGTTCGACGCCGAGACCCTGGCAGCGGACGTCGCGCGACTCACCGATGGACAGAAGGTCGATGTGGTGTATGACCCGATCGGGCGGTTGTCTTTTCAGGCGTCACTGGACAGCCTGCGTCCACGTGGTTTGATGGTGTCGTTCGGCGCCTCATCCGGTGCGCCGGCAGCGGTGGAACTGGCGACACTCAACAGCAAGGGCTCGCTGTTTTTGACGCGTCCCTCACTGGCCGCGCACACGGCAACGGTCGCTGAGTATCAGGCGCGCGCGCAAGATGTTCTGGCCGCTGTCGCAGCCGGTATTATCCAACCGCATATCTGGGCAAGCTATCCATTGGCCGATGCCGCGTTGGCCCATGCCGACCTGGAATCGGGCCGATCTTCAGGGGCGATCATTCTAAAACCATGAATCTCGATGTTTTGAGCAATCAGCACGGCGACGAAATCGCTGCCTTCCTCGCCGTCGCCTCGCAGGATTCCTTTGCCGCGGCGGGGCGGCTGCTGCAACGCCATCCGACGATCATCTCCAAGCGCCTTGCCGCCATGGAGCAACGCCTGGGTGTTCGCCTTGTCGAGCGCTCGACCCGCCGGGTGCGCATCACCGAGGCCGGCGCCCAACTCGAACAGCGCCTGCGCTCCGCCGTTGAGCTGATGAACGACGCGCAGCAGCAAGCGGCGCAGGGTGCCGGCGAAATTCGCGGCACGTTGCGCCTCGCATTGCCGGCTGCCATGGGCCGCCTCTGGCTGGGGCCGATGTTGCCGGAGTTTCTCAAGGCGCATCCGCAGGTCTCGATTATTGCCGACTACAGCGAGGGGCTGGTCGACATCATCGAGCAGGGTTTTGACGCCGCCATTCGTATTGGCGAGCTGGAGGATAATCGGTTGATCGCGACGAAGCTTTGCGACCACCGGCGGATTCTATGCGCCTCGCCAGCCTATCTCCAGGCGCATGACGTGCCCGCAACACCTGAGGATTTACTTCAGCACAACTGCCTGCGCTTCAGTGGGTTGGCCTCTTTTCCGCTGTGGCGCCTTCATCGTGGTCATGAACTGCAAACCGTCAGCGTCAAAGGCAACCTGACCGCCAGTGACAGCGAGTCGCTGCTTGCCGCTGCCCGAGCGGATGCCGGCATTCTGGGCGCGGGAGACTGGTTGATGAGCCGTGATATCGCCGCCGGAAAGCTGATTCATGTCCTGCCTGACTGGCAACTCGACAGCGCTGGAGGCGTTTATCTGGTCAGACCTTCGGCGCGGTTTCCAACGGCGGTGGTCGTCGCGTTCAAGCAATGGCTCGAAGAGAAGTTCGCGCCCGCGCCGCCGTGGGCTTTTTGAAAACCGGCAGTGGTGCGTGCTGATGGCGCGAGTGGCAGCAGACTCCAGACTGCACCGCTGCGCGCCAACAGGGCGATCAGACGATTCTCAACGCGCTCAGCACGATCAGTGATTGCTCGGCAAATGCCTGGGCCTGTTCGGTCAGCGCGGCGATGTTGGCTTCGGCGGTGGTCAACGCTTTGCCGTCCTTGACCAACACTTCGTTTTGTTCGGCGATGACGCTCCACGCCAGTTGCGCCCACTCCGCCGGGTGCTGCTTGCCCTGACGGATCGCAATCAGGAACAGTTGCTGGAAACGACTGACGGTAACGCCGCCACCGGTAACCGGGCTACTCAGCACCTGAATGTCGGCGTTGAGCAGCGCGCGCTTGCACAATTGCAGGTTGAACGCGGCGCAGCGTTCGTACACCAGCGCCTCGGCGGCTTCGCTCTGGCACGGGGCTACCGCGCCCATACTGACCAGGATGGCGATGGCCTGTTCGAGATCGTCATAGGCCATTGGTGACACCGCATCGAGCAACTGCTGCATCGTTTTGGCTTCATACGTCTGGCCGGCGAGTGCATCGAGGACCGGGCCATAAATTTCCGCTTGCAGTGATGCTTCGCCAGCCGGGCCGGTGACGCTGGACGCTACGTTTTCTGTCGGTTGCATCAGGACAAAACGCGTACTGAGCATGCGCGACCGGCGCTCGGTCGCGCTGAGTCGGTTGGCACCGCGCACGTACAGGTCGCGACGGAAAGCCTGGTTGACGAAGTAGTCACGCGCCTGCTCGCGCATCACCGGGTGTTCGATCCCGTCGAGAAAGGCCAGGCCTTCGGCGCTCAGGTTGAGTACGTCGACCGAATCCAGCGGCACCGCCGTCGTAACGTAATCGAGCTTGGCCGGGGCCAGCGCATCGACCATGTCGGCGAAATACATGCAGTTCCAGTCGCGATTGAAATATTCGTGGGCGACGTATTGGCGATCCTGACCTTTGATGGTCTGCAGGCGCGCGCCCAGGCTTGGCGCAGCAATGGCGTACTTGGGGTTGGCCGCCAGCAGCGCTTCGGAAAACTGCAACGCGGCATCGATGCGCTGATCCGCCCGCGTCGAGTGATTGGCAAAACGGTCGTGCAGGCTGAACAACTGGCGCAACGGCGCTGCAGGCGACCAGCCCGGGAAGGCGTTGTAGCTGACGTACAGATGACCACCCGGTTTGAGGTGGCGGCGGGCGAATTCGACAATCAGCTTCTGGTTGTCACGGCTGACCCAGGTCCAGATGCCATGCAGGCTGATGCTGTCGAACTGCGGCAGATCATGACGCGCCAACAGTTGCTCGAAGCTGTCGTCATACAGCCGCGCACCGTTGTTGCCGAGCGCTGCGAGTTCAATGGCATGGGCCGCCTGACCGGGGTGGAAGTCGGTACCGACGAAGCCTGCCGGGTTGGCGGTGGCGTGGATATTGATCGACACACCCTGACCAAAACCGAGTTCGCAGTGATAGCCGTCGGGATTGTCCAGACCGGCAAAGCCGCGCAACAACAGGCAGTAACGCTGGAAAACCGGATTGATTTCCCGGCTATAGCTGTAGGTGTAGCCTTCGTCGGTGAAATAACCTTCGTTCCAGGCATTGCTCATGGGTGCAGCCTCTTGAATCGTCATTGAAAGTAGCTTTATACGGGACGGACTTGCATCGTTGAAACCTCTCGCCGTCCACACAGGATGTTGTCGGCAGGATAGGACCGTTCGATAGGGGGCATGCGGATATTTCGCCGGGGTTATTGATGATCGGACCTGGGCGCTCCTGACAAACGCACGCCCATCTCAAAGGCGCGGGTCTCGAAGCCGAACTCGGCATACATGCGCACCGCGCGCTCGTTGAATGGCCAGACCGTCAGGCGCAAGTCCTGTGCATTCTGCTCGATGGCCCAGTCCTTGATCCGTTGAATCAGCGCGCGGCCAATGCCTTTGCCCCAGAACGGCTCGGCGACACACACCGAACCGATGCGAACAACATTCTGCGGTTGCATCAACGGCCCGGAACTGGCGGACAGGTTGGCCGTAATGAACGCGACGGGACGGTCACCGGCGCTGGCAATGAAGACGATCTGACCGGGCTTCTCGAAAACACCAGACCAGTGCGGCAAGTCGCGGACAAAATCTTCGGTCGCGGCGGCGTAGATATCTGGGCGGGCGGCGTGGTGAACCGAATTGAGCAATTGGCCTAGTTCGCACATCGCCAGAGCATCTTCGGCGGTGGCGGTTCGGTAGGTAATGACTTCTTCCATGAATGGCGCTCCTGTGTTGTTCGGCAATCGTAGCGTTGCGTCAGGGTAAAGCTCAAATTGCTCGTTCACCCAAGCGTTCTACCAGTCTGATCAGATACCCATCGGGATCCTGAACGATGAATTCACGTTGGCCGACTTCAATGTTGTCAGCGCGATACCAAGTGTCTTGGCAATCACGGTAAAGCGCAAAACCTGCCTGCCCGAGAAGACGGATGATCGAAGCGACTTCGGCAACATCGATCTGCAGGTTGATGCCGCGTCCGAAGGGCTTGCTTAGCGGTGCCGTCAACCATTGGCCTGCATCTGGATCAACTTGTTCGAGCATGACCTGTGCGCCATTCAGATTCAGGTAGGCGAAACCGTCTTCGGGCCGCTGATAAGCGATGCTGAATCCCAGGCAAGACACCCAGAACCGCAGGCTGTCTTGCAGGTTGCTCACCATCAATTCCGGGACCAGTCTGTTGCGTTCGAGCATGAGGTGACTTCCGTTTCGAGTTGTAAACTGTGATCAAAGTCGATCGGTTGAATCCTTCGTAAGCGTCGTATCCTGCGGTAAACCGGCTGAATAAAACATCCCGGCGGCTATCGGCATTTCACCGAGAACGTCCGAAGCAGGGTGCACCTGGGTCGCTTTTTCAGGAAAATCTGTGCATTGAATGTTTTTACGTCAGGCGAATAATCGAGCGCTCGAAACCTTTTGGAATGAGCACTGTATGGAAGTTTTCCGCGTTGATTCTGACGACATCTATCGTTTACGGACGGCTGCCTCAAGGAGTCGCCCATGAGCCTGCATACCCGCACCAAACGCCTGACCGTGCCGCAACTGGTCGCGATGAAAGGCAAACAGAAAATCGTCTCGCTGACGGCGTACTCCAGCAGTATCGCCAGACTGATCGACCCGATCGTCGACTTCATTCTGGTCGGCGATTCCACGGCCATGGTCGGTTATGGCCGCGCCTCGACGCTGAGCATGCAGCTCGAAGAAATCATCGGCCACACGCGGGCGGTGGTCGATAGCACGCGCCTGGCCTGTGTGGTGGCCGACATGCCGTTTGGCAGTTATCAGGAATCCAGTGAACAGGCCTTTCGCAATTGCGCTCAGGTGCTGGCGCGGACAGGTTGTGATGCGGTGAAGCTGGAGGCCAACAAGACCTTGGCGCCGACGGTCGAGTTTCTCGTGGCGCGCGGGATTCCGGTCATGGCCCATGTCGGGTTGATGCCGCAGTTCGTCAATGTCATGGGCGGTTTCAAGGCTCAGGGCCTGACGGCTGAAACCGGTGCAGTGATTGCCGAAGATGCCCGGGCCAATCTAGAGGCAGGCGCTTTCGCTTTGTTGCTCGAAGGTGTGGCCGAGGGCGTGGCGCGGCAGATTACCCTGGAGTCGAAAATGCCCACCATCGGCATTGGCGCCTCACCGGCCTGCGACGGGCAGGTGCTGGTCACCGAAGATGTGCTCGGCCTGGGCGGTGAGCATCTGCCGCGTTTCGTCAAACGCTACGCCGATGTCGGCGCAGTGATCAGTGAGGCCTGCGCGCAGTTTGCTGAGGATGTGCGCCATGGGCGGTTTCCGGAAGCGCGGCATTGTTATGGGCTCTGATTACGCCGGATGTTCTGTGCCGATAGCTTGCGCCAGTTGTTTCACCGCGTGGCCGATGTCCTTTTCCCAGTCGAGGGTGTAGCTCAGGCGCAGGTGCTGCTTCCAGGCGCCTTGCTGGCTGAAGATTTCGCCGGGGGCGATGACGATCCGCTCGGCCAGCAGGCGCTCGAACACCCGTTGCATGTCGATCGCCCGCACAGCCTTGAGCCAGAAGCTCGCACCGCCCTGAGGGGCGACTACCTGCCACTGGCCGCTACCGTGCTTTTCCAGCAAGGTCTGCAGCTGTTGCATGCGCTTGACCAACAGTGCGCGCAGCATAGTCAGGTGCTGGTCAATGCGCCTGGAGTTGTAGAGTCTGGCAATCGCTTTCTGCCGCATCGGCGAGAGACGAAATCCGCGCTGCATAAACAGTCGATGAAATTGCGCGCTCTGCTGGCGACACAGCACGTAGCCGTACGGCGCTTCGCCGCCAATGATCTTGTCGAACGTCGAGAACACCAGCAGCTTGTCCGGGTTGGCAAAATCGCGATAGCGCGCGGGAGAATCGGAGAAACACAACTCGCCCCAAGCATCGTTTTCGAACAGCCAGACATCGTGCTCGGCCAGCCAGTGACAGATCTGCTGTTTATCCTGTGCTGGCATCAACTGGCCTTGGGGAATATTCACCGTGGAGGACAGCACCGCCAGGCGCACCGGTTCGCGCGTGAGCAGTTCGTTGAACGCAGGCAAGTTGAAGCGGCCGTCTTCGCCGAGGGGCATCTCGATGACGCGGATGTTGGCAGCCTGCAATTGGCGCAGAATCGCCCATGAGCAAGGCGATTCCACCAGCGCTACGCTGCCGCCGAGGTTCAAGGCGCTGAGCGACAATTCCAGCACGCTGCGCAGGTCCGCGCCGATATACACCTGCTCGGCCTGCCAGTGGTCGTGAGTGGAGCGGGTATAGCGTTCAGCCAGGGCCGCGCGCAATTCGGGTTCACCTAGGGGCTGATAAAGCGGTGCGTGCGAGTGCGGGTATTGGCGGGTCAGTTCGCGCTCGATCGTCAACAGCGGACCTTGAAGCGACAACAGCATCGCCGGGGCATCGCTGCTCAGGGCCAGCATGGCCGGCTGACGGGCACTGGCGAAGACGTTGTCCAGCAGGCTGTCTGCGCTGCCTGTCACACGCGCCGCCGGTGTTGCCCGGGTGAAATAACCGAACCTGGCTTTGGCCTGGATTCTGCCTTCGTCCTCAAGCAGTGCATAGGCGTATTTGGTCGTCGACACCGAAACGCCAAGGCGCAGGGCCAGTTGTCGCAAGGACGGCAGTTTCTGTTCAGTCGTGCCACTTGAGGCCTCTATCAATCCGACGAGGTAGTGGTAGACATCCTGATAGGCAAATGACACGTCCTTGCGTAACGTCAATGCTGCGCTCCTTGAATGTCAGTGTGTCAGCGTCGGGTGCATTGAGGTTTTCGCACATCGGCCAGTTCAGCCAGAAACGCTGAAATCTGCTGGGGGCCGCGCACGTGAATGACCGGGATCTGCGGTCCGACGGTAGCACGTATTGCTTCAATGCTCGGGCGATTGATACGGTCAAAATTCCACACGTATTTCAGGAAATGCAGAAAGGCTCGGTTCAGACGCTCGGTGCAGCCCACCGGCAAATCAGCGCGTGGGCGATTCAGTGCGCTGCGCAGAATGACCCGCTTGATGCAGGTCAATCGTGGCGTATCCAGCCAGATAACCAGCTCGGCACGGGGCAGGCGCAGATCGAGGGTTCGCCGCGAATAATTGCCTTCGCAGATCCAGGCGTCGCCCGCCACGGCTTGGCGAACCCGTTCGCGGAACACTTCATTGTCCGGCTCTACCCAGTCCGGTTCCCAGAACAGCGGGTCGAGGTGAATCACTGGCAGACCCAGGCGCCTGCCCATCTCGCGAGCAAGGGTGGATTTGCCGCTGCCCGAGTTGCCCAGAATGACGATGCGTTGCATGTGCAAATCCCTTGCTGCAAAAAGCCGCCAAGTCTAAATCAAGCGCCTCCGCAATTCTGAAAAAAACGCTCTGGGCGGTGGGGGCCGAGTGGCAACCAGAAAAAAGCCCGGCGAAAGCCGGGCTCGTCAGCTTTCAACGGGTTAAGCAGCCATGTTTCCGGCGGCCATTTCCTTTTTGCAACTGGCCTTCATGGCCTCCATCTGCGCACCCAGTTCTTCAAGTTTTTCCTTGCCCAAGAGCTTTTTCGCCTGAGGAAACATTTCCGTTTCTTCCTCTTCGATATGGTGTTCAAGCAGTTCCTTGACCACTTTCACCCGACCGGAAAACTCCGGTGTGCCGGGGTCGGTCAGTTTCAGATCGGGCAGAACCAGTGAGTCGACGGTGCGGTGTTCTTCCTTGGCCTCGAAGTACATGACGTCCTGTTCCTTGCTGCCGGCGGCCTTGAAGGCGGGGTAGAGGATTTCCTCTTCGAGTCGGGTATGGATGGAAATTTCCATTTCCAGCTTGCCCAGCAGCTCGACACGTTTTTTCAGCGCGCGCTCGGTCGAGTCGCTCAGTTGGCTCAGGATATCTTTGACTTTGGCATGATCGGCTTTGAGAAGGTCGATGGCGTTCATGGGATTGCCTCTGCTGTCACGGAGTGGACACAGGCCGTTTTCTCACGGATCTGTGAATGCCCTGACTCAACCGCATTTGCCGTGCCAGTTCGTGGCAAATGTTCAAGCGCTATGGATCAAGGGCTTGCGCGGTCAGAGGCAAAAAGCCTTCGTGCAGGCTGCATGAAGCGGGGGGCGTAGGCATTGCAGATCACCGCTTCGCGTCAATTCATGGCCCGCTGATCCGAATGTGCGAAAGCCTTCTGAACTCGTTTTGGCGTTGCCCTGCCGTATGGAAACAGCAGCCATTTCACTCAAATGATCGAGGAACTCACCATGCGAGCAATGACCTATCACGGCGCCCATGACGTCAGAGTCGAAACCGTGCCGGACCCGAAACTGGAAGCCGCCGACGACATCATTCTGCGGGTGACGGCCACGGCGATTTGCGGCTCGGATCTGCACCTGTATCGGGGCAAGATCCCGACGGTCGAGCATGGCGATATCTTCGGCCATGAGTTCATGGGCATCGTCGAGGAAACCGGTTCGGCGGTGACCGCAGTGCAGCGCGGTGACCGGGTGGTGATTCCGTTCGTGATTGCCTGCGGCGACTGTTTTTTCTGTCAGCAGGAACTGTATGCCGCGTGCGAAACCACCAATACCGGCCCCGGCTCGGCAATGAACAAGAAAATCATCCCGCCACCCGCCGCGCTGTTTGGCTATAGCCGTCTGTACGGTGGAATCCCTGGAGGCCAAGCGGAACTGGTGCGGGTGCCGAAGGCCAATATGGGGCCGTTCAAAGTGCCGGGGACACTCTCGGACGAGAAGGTGTTGTTCCTTTCGGACATTCTGCCAACCGCCTGGCAAGCCGTGACCAATACTGGCATCGGTCAGGGTTCAAGCATTGCGATTTATGGTGCCGGACCGGTTGGCCTGCTCAGCGCGGCATGCGCGAAAATGCTCGGCGCCGAGCGCATTTTCATGGTCGATCACCACCCATATCGGCTTGACTACGCGCAACGCACCTACGGCGTGATACCGATCAACTTCGATGACGACGATGACCCGGCAGATACCATCATTCGCCAGACTCCGGGCAGTCGTGGCGTCGATGCAGTAATTGATGCCGTAGGGTTTGAAGCCAAGGGCAGCACCACCGAAACGATCCTCGCCACCCTCAAGCTAGAAGGCAGCAGCGGCAAAGCGTTGCGCCAGTGCATTGCTGCCGTGCGTCGAGGTGGGGTAGTGAGCGTGCCGGGTGTGTATTCGGGCTTCATCCACGGCTTTCTGTTTGGCGATGCCTTCGACAAAGGACTAACGTTCAAAATGGGCCAGACCCATGTGCAGCGCTACTTGCCCGAGTTGCTCGGCTACATCGAAACCGGCGCATTGCAACCCGAAGCGATCATCACTCATCGACTGTCCCTTGAGCAGGCCGCCGAGGGTTACAAGATCTTTGACAAGAAAGAGGAAAACTGCCGCAAGGTCATTCTGACCCCCGGCAGCAGTGAAGTGCCGCTGGCGCAGATGGAGGAGATGCCGCCGCTGGTGCCCGCCAGTTAAATCGAGCTTGAACAGCGGGGCGCTGCCGGTGGCAAGCCCCGCACGACAGCGAATGAATCAGGTTACGACGACGCGTTATGACTGACATGCTTGGGCCCCGCCAACGCCCAGGCAATCAAGCCGAACAGCGGCACAAACACGATCAGCACAATCCATACACCTTTGTTGCTCGATTTCCCCTCACTCTTGCGCACCCGATTGATGGCCCAGAGTTCGATTAGCAGAAGAACTGCCGCCAGTACGATCCACACGGTTTCGATTTGCATTGGCTACCTCCTGATGGTCTGTTCGTTAGGTGGCGTGCGGTGCGACGGGTTCATTTATTTTTCTTCAGTGCATTGAGCTGCCGCGTCAGTTGCAAGGCTACGCGGCCGCTGTTGAAAGTCGGCAGCAGGTGGGTGAAAGGGATCTCGATGATGCGGTTCTCGCGCACCGCGCGCAGTTGCGACAACACCGGGTCGTGGGTCAGCAGATAGCGTTTGCGCCTGGCGGGCGACCATTCGGCGTCGGCCAGCAGGATTACGTCCGGGTCGCTGGCCAGCAGGGTTTCGCTGTTGACGGTGACTCGATAGAGGTTGATGTCGGCGAACACATTGCGTGCCCCGGCAGCCGCCAGCAGCGGGGTGACAAACCCGCGTTGACCTTCGCTGTCGAGGCCTTTGACTTCGCTGTCGAGATAGAACACGGACAACGGTTTACCGGCACCGGCCAAGGCTCGGGCGCTGGCAAGGTCCTTTTCCATGGAGTCGATCAACGCTTGGGCTTTTTGCGGCTGGTGCAGCAGCTTGCCCAGCGTCAGCAGGTCATGGCGTACATGCGCGAAATAGTCCAGCGAGTGCCCGTTGCAGGCAGATTCCAGCAGATACGAACCCACGCCATTGCGCGCCAGTCCCGAGCGTGAGGTCACCCCGTCGCCGAACGCCGTGGCAAAACCGCCGATCACCAGATCCGGCTTCGCAGCGTAAAGCACTTCGCTGGCCGGGTACTGCCGCGCGATTACCGGCACGCCGAAATAATCGGCTTGCCGCTGACCGGCATCGTTGTCATCCAGATAGGCGACCCCGACCAACGATGACCCCGCGCCCAACGCCAACACAATGTCGGCCGCATGCTGGTTGAGCGCAACAATTCGCGAGGGTGGTGTTGTCGCAAAGTGCCAGTCCTCGGCGCAATTGCTGAAACTGTCGGCGAGCACTGGCGTTGAGCAGAGCAGGGCGCCAAGCGCCAACATAATCGATCTCATCCCCGCGCCTTGATCAGCAAATCCGCGACAATTTCACCGCCCACCAGATGCCCCTCGACCAGCCGCTGCACATCTTCATGGCTGTGCACGCCATACCAGCAGCGTTCCGGGTACACCGTCACAATCGGCCCCAGATTGCACGGAAACTGGCAGTGCGTGCGGGTCAGCAAGACGCCGCCTGGCGTCTCGATGCGATCGTGCGCCAGCAAATGCCGACGCAGGGTTTTCCATAACTGCAAGGCGCCGCGCTGGGTGCAGCGCGGGCCGGTGCAGAGGAACACATGGCGCGCATGCTCGGGCACGTGCGACCAGTCCGGGTGCGTGTCGACGCCGTCGACGGTTGTGATTTCACTCATCAGAAGCGGTACGTGTAGCGCACTTCGGTGGTGAACGGCCGGCCGAGGTTATCGACGTTGCTCGAACGGCTGGTGACGTAATCACGGCCGAACAGGTTCTCTACCAGCACGCTTACGCGGTGTTGGTGGACGTTGTCGAGGTAGCGATAAGCGTCGGCGTCGACCACTGAATAGTTGCCGTATTCGACTTGCTTCGAGCTTTTGATGTCGCGAATGTAGCGCATCGCAGCGCCGGCACCCCACAGGCGGTTTTCCGATTCATAACCCACCCGCGAGCGGGCGAAAAAGCTTGGAATGTCGTTGATCGTCACACCGGTGCGCGACTCGGTGAGGTTGCGCGTCATGTCCGCTTGCAGGCTCCACTGATCGTTGAGCGCCAGTTTGGCGTCGGCCTCGAAACCGCGCATCTGGATCGTGCCTTCACCGTTGACCCACTGAATGCCGTCGAGGGTGATCAAGTCGTCGATCTTGCGTTTGAACAGGGTCACGCTGGCGCTGAATTCGCGATCGAGCAAGAAGCCTTTGTAGTCGACACCGAGTTCAACGTTGCGGCTTTTTTCCGGTTTGAGATTACGGTTGCCGATCTCGTCGCCCGGTTCGTTGACGAACAGTTGCTCGGCGTTCGGCAGTTTGTAAGCGCTGCCGTACTGACCGCGCACCGACCAGTTGTCATTCAGATCGTACAGCGAAGTGAGCATGCCGACCGTGGCACTGTCGCCGCCGCTCATGGCTTCATGACGCACGCCGATGCTCGGGTGCCAGTCGGGCAGGGCGTCGATCTGCGGGCGCAATTGCGTGTAGAACGCATGGGCTTCAGCCTTGTCGTTGTCGATGATCAGCACATCGTCCTGGCCCTTGAACCACTGGTTGTCGGTGCCGAACACCAGCACATGGCCGCCGGGCAGTTCAGCCTTGCCTTCGGCCTGCACACCCCAATCGGTGAAGCCCCAATAGTCGTTGTGGTTAATGACTTTGGTGCCACCGCCGACGACGTTGTTGACCCGCGTGTAGCGCGTGTCCCAGTCGTTGATATGCCCTTTGACAAAGTAGCTCAGGCGCTCATTGATGGTCTGCTCGAAGGTCGCCGTGGCGATCTGTTGCACGCGGTCGTTGGTGGTGTTGTGGTTGTCGACCGGGCGGGCGAAGTCGAGGTTGGCGTCGGCGTATTGGTAGAACAGTTCCAGCCGCGCATCCTCGCCGAACGACTGAATGGCCTTGCCGCCAAACGTGGTGACTTCGTAGGCGCGGCGCTTCTCGCTGATGTTTTTCATGTCGCGGTTGCGATAGGGCTGGTAACCGTCGGAAACGTTGTGGCTGACATACGCCAGCAGACCGAGATCGCCGAAACCGTTCGTGAAGATGTTCTCGACGCGCGCGTCTTCGGTGGTGCCGCCGAAACTGTCGGCGCCCAGATTCACTTCGCCAGAGGTTTTGCGCGATTGCGGGCTGCGGGTGACGATGTTGATCACGCCGGAAACGGCCTGAGTGCCGAACAACAGACTCTGGCCACCCTTGAGCACTTCGATGCGCTCGATAGCGTTGGCCGGCAGGGTGTCCAGATAGAGGCCGCCGTACAGGCGATTGTTCAATCGAACGCCGTCGAGCAGGATCAGCGTGTCGTCGTTGCGCCCGCCGAGCAGCGAATAGGTGCCGTAGTCGAACGGGCCGTTTTTCGGCGCTACGTACAAGCCGGGAATGAACATCTGCATGACGCGGCTGACATCGGCGCTGGGGCCGGCGCGTTCGATCTGCTCGCGGCTGACGATCTCGACCTTGCTGCCGAACTTCGCCATCTCGGCGACAGTGGTGGACTCCACCGACGGTGCAGAAACGATTTGCTGATTGAGTTCCAGCGGCGCGTCGTCGGCCAGCAGCAGTGGGCTGAACAGGCAGCCGCACAAAAGGGTTGGAGCAGAAGTGTTGAAAGGTCGAATCATTGTCTTCTCGAAAAGGATCTTCGCAGAAGAGCATGCAAGAGAAGGCATCGCGCACAGCCAATACCGGCCCATGCCCGCCCACCGCAGGATTTTGCCAAACGAAATTCCAGGCCGGTCTCCGGGCTCGCGCGTATCGAGGCTTTCACCTTCCCATGGCCGTCTGGCCACAGTGGTGTATCGAAAGCATCACGCGCATACCGTTGCGGGGGCAGCACCGGACTGGTTCGAAAAGAACGTACCGGTTTCCCGTTTCACCCCATGCACGGCGGCATGGGACACCTGAAACTGGCCGGCATCTGAACATTCGACAGACCGTTCGTCAACTTGCCGATGAGTGCTCCTCAATCTGGATCTGCCAGTACCACCTATGGACGCCTGAGCGATCGCTTTGATCTGAATGGCTTGCCGACGTTCGGCCCTATATCCTGCACGCCTGTGTGATGGAATGACTTAGGGAAGAATTGCATGCCGTTCAGGGTGATGGTGGTCGGTGGTTACGGAAATTTCGGCAGCATCGTGTGCCGGCATCTGGCGTTGATGCCGCAGATCGGCCTGGTACTCTCCGGCCGTGATCCGCAAAAATTGCAGCGCAAAGTCGATGAACTGAATGGTCAATCGGGCAATGTCTGCGAAGGCTGGTGCGGCGATGCCATGGGCGCCGATTTCAAAGACGCATTGCGGGCGCTGAACATTCAGTTGGTCGTCCACACCGGCGGGCCGTTTCAGGGGCAATCCTATGCCGTCGCCGAGAGCTGCATCGACGCGGGCGTGAACTACTGCGATCTGGCCGACTGCCGAACTTTCGTCAATGGCATCGACGTGCTCGATGCGCGGGCGAAACTGGCCGGCGTGGCGATTCTCAGCGGTTGCAGTTCGGTCCCAACGCTGTCGTCGGCAATCATCGATGAACAGCGCCAGCGCTTTTCCCGCATCGACTCGATCGAACACGGCATTTCCTCATCGGCGAAAATGCCGGGGCTGTCGACCATCGAAGGCGTACTCGCCTATGCCGGCAAGCCGATCAAACAGCTGAAGAACGGCAAGGTGCATGAAGTGTCCGGCTGGCTGGACCTGACCTTGCGCAAAATGCCGCAGATGGGCACCCGGCTGCTGGCCAACGTCGATGTCCCGGACATGGACATCTTCGCCAGCCGTTATGGCGCGCAGACCCTGAAGTTCAAGGCCGGCGCCGGGCTGAAACTCGGCGGCATCGCCAACGGCTTGCTGGCGCAGGCTCTCAAGGTGGGGCTGGTGCGCGACCATGCGCTGTGGGCCGGCAGACTGCATCGACTGGGCCTGCGCTTCGAGCGTTTCGGCGATGGCAAAAGCGCGATGTACATCGACGTTCGGGGCCTTGGGTTTGACGGCAAACCGCTGTCGATGACCGCGCAACTCACCGCCCTGAACGACAAAGGCCCGGAAATCCCCAGCTGCGCCGCCGTCGCCCTGGCAACAAAAATGGCTTCGGGCTACGTACCGGCCGCCGGCGCCCGACCGTGCGTGGGCGAAATCAGCGTCGCCGAGTACATGGCCGCGATCAACGACCCGGCCAACCTGAGTCTGGTCGTGAACTTCTCGGACGGGCAGCGCTGACATGCTCTACCTGTGCCTGAAATACCTGCACATCATCGCCGCGATTTTTTTGTTCGGTTTCGGCATGGGCTCCTACCTCTACCTGATCGCCGCCAGCCGCACGCGCAACCCGCAAGTGATCGCCCACGTCGCGCGCATGGTCGTCGGCTTCGACACGTGGATCACCACGCCGGCCGGTTTCGTGCAGATCATCACCGGTTATCTGCTGATGCGGCTTTCTGGGCTGAGCATGAGTACCGAGTGGGTGCTGATGTCGCTGATCATCTTCTTCTGCGTCGGCTCGCTGTGGTTGCCGGTGCTGCTGTTGCAGAAACGCCTGTGCGTGATGGCGGCGAGTGCGAACGAAGTGGGCGCGGCGCTGGATGAGCAGTATCAAGCCGTGTACCGGAAATGGTTCTGGATGGGCGTGATGGGTTTTGCCGGAATGTTTGTCATCGTGCTGATGATGGTCACGAAGATGACGCCGGTGCAGTTGTTCAGCTTTCTGGTGTAGGTGCTGCGGCTTTCAGGAAGCGCTGTTCATGGTCCGGAGTGGGTAGCAGGCAGGTGTCGTATTTACCGAACAGGCGATAGCGGTTTAGCGCGATACGGTCGTAGGCCCAGTCGCGCAGGCTGCGGGGGAAAACGCGCAGCAACTGCAACGGTTGCCAGCGGGCGGGTAATTGGCGGATGACTTCGAAGAAGGCGTCGGAACGTTCCCAGTAGTGGCGGTCGCGGATGACGGCCATGGTGTCGAATTGGTCGATGGGGAGGCCGGCCCATGCCAGAAGCTCCTGACCCTCGGGGGATTGCACGGCGGCCAGACGTACGCGGTGTTGGTGGTCGTGGCGGATCAGGAAGCGTGCCCAGCCGTTGCAGAGTTTGCAGACGCCGTCGAACAGGACCACGGATTCGCCGGGATTGAGGAGCGGGGCGGCGGTAGGGCGGGTTTTTGAGGTGGGCATGGGGTTGGGTTCGGGAGAGTCTGGAATGTTGCGATCATAGCCTTAGAAGTTGCTGTCTGCGAATGGCCGTACCTGGCAAGAACCGGCGGGGGGGGGAACTCATCGCTCCGTGACAAACATCAAGTCGGGCCAAGTCTCACGCCACGCTTTGGCTCGAATGCGGTCCAGAAACATGGCATGTTTTTCGATTCTGAATCGCTCTGTTGGCCGCACCACCAGCGAGAACAGATCTTCCAGCCCGAACGGCGCCAAAACCTCTATCTCATCGTGATGATCAAGTCTGGCAGCGACGGCGGTTGCGGTTTCGGGCCAATAGGTCATTGCATCGGCAGCGGAGCGATAGGGAGCATCGGCGTTGCGCAAGTGCATTCGAGCCTGATTTTTTACAGACCAGTTCAATTCGCTACAGAGGCTCGATAGTGTGCCTTCCAGTGTCGAATCGGTTTGCGCACTGGCACGTGCCGGGTCGAACCAGATGATATCGATATCTGCGCGCAGCGCTGAAGACTGGCGCTGATGCAGATGATCCCACACCAGGCTGCGCACGAAGCCGGCGCCAATCCAGCAGTCCGGCAAGTTCAGATCGCGAGCTATGCGCAGGATTTTCATCCTTACAGGATTCTGAGTGAGCAGGGTTTTTAGCTGTGCTTCGTGCTGCATTGGGGTTTTCTCATTGCGCTTGGTCATTTGATCTTGTCAAAGGTAGCCACAATCGTGCCATTCGATGAATGCTTTCGACTGTTTTTGGCCAGAAGCGGATCGTCGTGAATGTCCGCTTTCGGCCAATAGCAGCCAGTCACTAAAGGGTGCTTTCGACGGATTGTGTTGAAAAAGTCGGTTCTCCCAAAACATTCGAATATTGATGGATGAAAACACCTCTGTTGCGCGCTGTTACGTGAAATCCGAATACTGAACCTTCTGCCAAAAATTCAGATTTCAATCTCAGGCGGTACTTTTCTGGCGTGGAATTCGAAGCCGACTTTTTCAACAGAATCCACGCAGAGCGGACGTTCGCGGAGAGCAGTAAACAGCCAACAGTGGCTGATAACAGATCAGGAGATCCAGATTGGGTCATTGAAGGTGAGAAATCGATGAACAAGCCACTTAAAACCCCTAGGAAAAAGGATAGGTAAAAGAATATACCGGAGGTGTTTTCCTCAAAGATTTAGAGCCTGCCGCTTCTGTCTGCTGTGGAGCTTCCGGGGGGAGCGGGGACGCAAGTTGATGGATGCTGCGTCCCGAGAAGCGTATGTGCCGGCGCGAGACCTAGACATCGAAATCCCCTCCAGCACCGACAGTGGTGTACCGAGGGTCCCTGAGGTAGAGTGCGATTCAGGAGGCGCGCCCGTTCTGGCTGCGCCCGGATCCAGTGCTGAAGTAAGGAAACAACGCCTTGATCACCCTTACCATATTAGGCTTTCCGGATATCTATAACCGGCTGACTAATCTATATCCCACCAAACCTTGGCTTAAAGTTGTAGAAAATATTAGTAAACTATCAAAGCAGTTCGCTGGTCGCGGCGGCCAAGAGGAATTAGATAGCTCAGTCGCCTTTGGCCTGACGTTCTGGGAGAGGCATAAGTACGCACTAAGTACAGGTTACGAATGGAACACAATGTATCAGACTATGCTATTCGTTCAGCGGGTAGTAGAACTCTGCGAAGCTGTCGATCGTGGTGAGCCGGGGCCAAAGGAACTGAAAAAACGATTTGAGGGCGCATTCAAACTTTCTAGCGATATGCGTGCTTTGCAGTATGAGCTCTACATGGCCTATGTGCTGACGTCTAGGGGATGCACTATCGATTGGCCAGAAGAAAGCAAGGGTAAGGAGACCTTCGACTTATTGGTCTATCCGCCTGGAGGCTTAGAGCCCTTTGAGCTTGAGTGCAAGTCCTTCGCAGGCGATAAAGGATTCGCGGTACGCCTTGCTGACGGGCACCGTTTGATAGGTGCTTTGCTGGAAAAGATTTCGCTGGGAAGGCTTCTCCCAGCCAAGAAAGATTTCGCAAGCATCTTGACCATTGCCTTGACTGAATCCGTGCCCACGGACGAAAAGAGCTTCAAGACATTCGTTGTTAATCTAGCCAGCGAGATCGAAGCCAAGGGGAGCAATTTAGAAGGCATCGGTTTCTCGGTCACTGAAGATTTTTGTCCTCTGGTTGGCGACCCTATGGATGAGGACGCGTGTTTTAACGCTGCGCAGTCCCTACCTGGCTCAGTAGCCGCTTTCGTAGCGTGTCATAGCCCAGAAGACAGGTTGAAAGGTATTAGGGTTGTACACGCTGGAGATGTCCGGATCTGGACGGAAGTGGAGAAATTATCCAAGCGAGCCTTAAATAAACAGTTAACCGGTAAGCGTCCGGGCGCACTTGCCCTGCAGTTTACCAATGATACGATCGAACCTATTAATACCGCATTTGAGCCCCAAAACAAATATCGTCTTCTTTCAGAAAAACTGCTTACTAGAGATCATGCGCTGATGCTTATAGTTACGAATAGTGTCGAGCTATCTATTGAGAGTGTAATCATTCCGTACAGAATAGACGCCAATCAACAAGAACATTGCACGCTTGCGGTATTTTACAATGATCAGCTCGACTATCCGATAGCGCAGATCAAAGCTCTATTTGACCCCCGATGATACTCGGTTGGTGCCCCCATGCAGCCCATTGGTAGCAAGGGGCATATCCACTATGTAAGACGGGGCTTTGAGGAGCTTCGTCGGCTTGAACTAGAATTATTCCAGAGCGACCCCAAGGATTGGCATTGAGCCTTGCTCCCGGTTAAAGGTTCGGTCGTTACCGCTAATTATCGAGCGGCAGCTATGGGTCGAAATCGGACATTTACGAATGGCTGCTTATGGCCTTCAGCGACCGCTTGCGAACGTCCGCTTCTGGCCGAAAGCGGCAGCTGGCTAGCTCCGATGATGGATTGGGATAGGTAGCTGCCCAACTCGTCATATCCCTGCTCCCAAAGCTCCTGCGTAATTTACAAAGCAGCTATCGCGTTACTTAGCCCGCTGTCCTTACGAGCAGGTTAGGAGGTGCTAGCAGCGGAGCCCACCGAGGCGCGTCACAAAAAAAGCTGTGATTCGAGATTACACCCGGCGAGAATGTGAGATTTAAGCCAAATGAAAGGAGTCGAACCCGATGGCGGGATTTCATCAGCGAGAGTTCAGAATAGTCGCACTCATAGCTTTTTTATGCGGCGGGTTATGCTTAAGTTCATTCAGTTATGCTGCCACCGTCAAACAAGAGGCATTGGATCTTGCAACTTATAAAGATCTAACTCAAATTCGCTTAGATAACATTCGCGAAAGTATTCAAAAAGACATTCAGTCTCTCTCATCACGCTTAGAAATTCAAGATAAGCGGCTCGATACTCAGAACTCGCACATAGATCAAAATCTCAGCATCTTGGGGATACTGCTTTCTGCACTGGGTATTGCGCTACCACTAGCTGGTTTGGCTGGATACTTTTCGGTCTCACGTAAAGCTAGAAATGAGGCCAAAATAGAAGCTCAAAAAGAAGCTAGAAAAGAGGCTGAGGTCACCGCTAACGACTGGTTTCAACTACATGCACACGAACTGCAAAGCCGGTTAGACGCTCTGCAAAGTAAACTGCAGCAAATGGAAGGACAAGCGGAGGTCGGTTTCAATACACATATCCAGCGTGTACAACATGGTGCGGATTTAGCTATTAAAGAAATGCAATTGTCCGTGAGTGGGCAACATTCTTTTAAGAAAAATATTTCAGAGCTTGCCGCAACTGCGCTTTCTGAGGCAGCTATTGCGGCTAAAAACAAACCAGAGTCAGAGTATACGTTTAAAGATTGGAATAACAGAGCATTTGATGCTTACAGGGTGGGAGATAATGAACGCGCCGCAAGATTCTGGCGTGATGCTGCTGATGATAGCTCAGCGTCTCCAGAGCAAGTTGCACAAGCTCTCGCTAACGCCGGTTCCGCACTAACGGATTTAAAACAATATGACCAAGCGATTAGAATATATGAGGAGGTCATCCAGAAATTCGCAGTCACTGATAATCCTCTCTTGAGAAAATCAGTAGCAACCTCGTTAAATGGGAAGGCAACTTGTTTAGGGTTATTGGGGAAGCTTGAAGAGCTAAACCAACTCTTAGATATGCTAATTTCGCAACTTGAAGCAGATGACATGCTATCGCATGGCGAGGACATGGCACATGCCATGACTAATAAAGTTGTTGGATTAGGACTCCTGAAAAAACATCAAGAGGCGCTTGAGCTATGCGAGGTCTTCGAGAAACGATTTAATGACACAAAAACACTAGAAATACAAAGCCATTTAATTACGATACGCTGCAATAAAATCTCAAACCTATGGGATTTAAATCAAAAGCATGAAATTAATAGTGTTTATGAAGATACTCTTGCTCAGTTTGGAAGGTCAGAGGATTTAGAGATTAAGCAAGAGCTGGGGGATCTTAAAAGCGGTAAGGCATTCATCTATATGTGCGATGCTAAAGAACAATGGTCTGATGAAGAATTCAGGCAAGAAACTCTAAATAAAGCCGCAGTTCTTCTCGGTGAAGCATTATTGTTAAGGCCTAACGAGGGGTCAATTCTGGGAAATCAAGCATACTGTGAGTATCTCAAGTCTAATGATGCCGCAGACATTCAAGAAAAGCTGATTTATGCGCTTGATTTGGATGGTCAGTTTTTGTATGAGGGCACACTCAATGACCTCCTAATTCATCCAGTGCCCGAAAAAGATAACGCATTCCGAATATTACTGGATGACGCATGGGAAATAGTCAAGAACCGCCAGAACAAAAAAGGTTAACCATGTCGTATTTTGTACTTGGCTTTGATCTATCTGCCCTGCGTGTATATCTGAGCTACGCAACACTGAATACAGAGTCGAACCCACTACTTAGCCTTAAAGGCCGATTCAGGCCTAAAGGATAGTAAGCCCAACGTCAAACCGGCGATTCCATTGCTTCCCTGGACCACGAAGATATGGCCCTCCGGGCGATCGCCAAACCGCAGAAGTTCCGTCTGGCTCTTTCTGGCCGGAAGCTGTCGCTCACAAACGTCCGCTTTTGGCCGAAAGCAGACACAAAATACAACCTTGATCCCTTTGTGACAGCAACCTGATCACCGCCACAAAAGGATTACCCCTCAATCCACCGGCACAACATTATCCAGCGCTCGATTCACCGCCAATTCCCCCAACATCACCACTTGCGCAATCCCCAGCGCAGTTTTGCGGTGGCATGGGTCCAGGAGGGCGGCGAAGTTGCAGAGCATTTCGGTGGCTGAACTAAGGGACTCGCTGGCGTTGACGAGTAGGGATTCGCTGTCGTAGTCGGCGTTGGCCAGAAACATGGGCGCGTGTTTCTGGTCGCTGCCCATGATGCGTTGGGTTGGCGTGAGGTAATAATCGAGGGCGCGCTCGGCGGCTTCGTGGAATTTCTTGGAGTTGGGGGATTCATACGGGGAGGCCGGATCTGTTTCCGGCGGGTTCGGCGTGATCTTGAACATGTTCTTCTTTTTCCTGTTATGTGGCCGCCGCACCGAGCTACTAAACAGGGGGTGGCAGCTGTACGCAGGTTAGTAGACCGGGGAAAAGAAGAAAGCCGGCGCGCCCGAGGGCGCCCTACGCACAGCCGCCATCGAGTGCAGGTACGTGAATACCTTTTGATGGACGCTTGTGCACTTTCATTTACCACGGGCTACTAAACCCGATCACTGGGAATCAGTGATGCGAACCAAGTTACCGGTGGCCCTTGAGGCGCACAAGCCGGCGGATTCTGGCGTAGTCGTAGGCAATGGCGCAAGACGTTGTAGCCTTAAGCAGGTAACGCGACGTGTCTTTTAAACAACCACGAAAAACTCCTAAACACGCCTCATCAACACGCCGTTCAAACTGACATTCGTCGGTCCATCCTCCAGCTCAGCCAATGGCTTGGAACCCCTCACGCCAAGGCACGCACCAACACTAAGTTGCAACCCAATAAGACGAGGAGGGATACCTATGTCAGTTCATCCAATTCTGTTTCTGGGCGGCTCCGGCGCCATCGGCCACCTTTCTACCAAAGCCTTGCGCGCCGCCCATCCCGACGTACCTTTACTGATCGGCGGCCGTGACCTGGCCAAGGCTCAGCAAGCCGCAGAAGAAATGGGCGGGGCGCAGGGCGTGGTCATTGATCCTGCTGCCGATCAGTAAAAAAGGGACAGATTTATTTTCAGAGAATAAATCTGTCCCATTTCTTCTTTTTGTTCTACATAGTCGTATTCGACCGGTAAATCGTTGAGATGCCATGAGAGTGCAGCTCTGATGTCGGTCAGCTATGGCACAGTCAGAAAATGTCCCAAACCAAACCACCTTTAGTTCGTCACTCAGCGGATGAGAACAAGGGACGGGGATATTTCTTGAAAGATAGTACTGGGCTTTTATTGGCAGAAAAGGAATGGCGGGAATTTCAGGATTTCGGAGAATGCGGGATTTATGCGAGCCATTCAAAGTGGGCGAGAGCGCTCGGCACGGAACCAAGCGCTCAGGGTAGGGCGGGGACTTATTGCTCCACCCTGACGTTTCAGCCTTTGTTCGCGTTTAGCTTGCGCAGTTCTTCGTAGGTCGCCGACTGGACGAACCAGAAGCCGGAAATGATGCACCAGCACAGGGTGCCAGCCACGAAGATACCCAGTGCCGGGAGGAACCCGCTGGTGAAAATCGCGACGATAGCGACCAGCCAGATGAACGCCAGGGAGAGATAGAGGACGGTGTTGTTGACGCTGATGACGAAGTCTTTCACGGGGCATATTCCTTGCAGGATGTAGAAAAATTCCCCCTCTCCGGGGGGCGAACGCATGCTATCACATTGCCTTCATGGTTCAAGGAAGGGGAACTTTTTGCCGGGTGGAATGGGGAAAGGTTTATTTATCATGCGACCGGTCGCTGCTCGCCTAAAGCAGACACCCAATGCAATCTTGATCCCTTTGTGGCAGCAGCCAGAGACCCGCCACAAAGGGATTACCCATCAATCCACCGGCACAACATTATCCAGCGCTTGATTCACCGCCAATTCCCCCAGCATCACCACTTGTGCAATCCCCAGCGCAGTTTTGCGGTGGCCTGGGTCAAGGAGGGCGGCGAAGTTGCAGAGCATTTCGGTGGCTGAGCTGAGGGACTCGCTGGCGTTGACGAGCAGGGACTCGCTGTCGTAGTCGGAGTTGGCCAGAAACATGGGAGCGTGTTTTTTTTCGCTGCCCATGATGCGTTGGGTTGGCGTTAGGTAGTAGTCGAGGGCGCGTTCGGCCGCGTCGTTGAGTGTTCGGGAATCTGGGAATTTGTAGGGTGAAACTGGGTCGGTTTCTGGTGGGTTGGGTGTGACTTTGAACATAGATGACACTCCTGGGAAACAATTGAGGAGCCATCACGATTCGCTACCAAACGAAGGGTGGCGGCCATGCACAGGTTGGTAGACCGGTCCAGGAACCCGGCGCGCCCGAGGACGCCCTACGCATGGCCACCATAAAACGGAGATCAAGAGGTACGATCTCTGAGAGAGGTGCGCGATGCGCCTGGAAATACCGGGCTACCAAACCCGATCACTGTTTTTCAGTGACCCGGAAACGATAAAACCCGCGCCCCAGACGCACAAGCCGGCGGATTCTGGCGTAGTCGTAGGCAATGGCGCAAGACGTTGTAGCCTTGAGCCGGTAACGCGGCGTGTCTTTTAAACAGTGATGGAAAACTCGTAAACACGCCTCATCAACACGCCGTTCAAAATGGCATGCGTCAATACTCAGATCATTGCGTTGGAACCCTCACGCCAAGGTACGCACCAACACTAAGTTGCAACCCAAAAAGACGAGGAAGGATACCCATGTCAGTTCATCCGATTTTGTTTCTGGGCGGATCCGGCGCCATCGGCCACCGTTCTGCCGAAGCGTTGCGTGCTGCCTATCCTGAGGTGCCGTTACTGATCGGCGGCCGCGACCTGGCCAAGGTTCAACAGGCTGCCGAGGAAATGGGCGGGGCGCAGGGCGTAGTCATTGATCCTGCTGCCGATGACCTGGGGTTGGGCGATCGCCCGGTCAGCGCTGTGGCGGTTTTCTACATGGATCATTCTCTTGCCGGGCTGCGTTTCGCGCAGAAGCGCAAGGTGCCGCACCTGAGCATTTCTTCTGGCGTGTTCGAGATTGCGCCGCAAATCGCCAATTTCATCCATCGACCTGGTGCGTCGCCCATTGTGTTGGGTTACGAATGGATGGTGGGCGCGACGACGGTGGCGGCGCTGCATATTGCTGAGGCATTTGCCCGGGTGCGCGATATTCGCATCGATGCGCTGGTCGACGAGGAGGACGGCGGCGGGCCGACCGTGGCCAAAGATTTCGAGCATTTGAGCAGAATGCTGCCCGCTGCCCTGACGCGGCGCGATGGCAATTACATCTGGCGTGAAGGTGAGGAGCAGAGCGTCAGCTTCCGTGCGCTGGACGGCACGTCGATGCAAGCCTCTGGCTTCTCGTCCATTGATGTTAGCGGGCTGGCTGCCGCTACCGACGCGCCAAATGTGCAGTTCAATCTGGCCAGCGGGGTCAGTTCTTCGCGGCGCGCGGGTCGGCCGATGTCGACTGAAATTCTCATCGAAATGGTCGGCGAGGATCGCCAGGGTCGGACGTTGCACACACGGCATGCCGTCGTTCACCCGGCAGGTGCCGCAGCGTTGACAGGGCTCAGCGTGGCCATGTTGCTGGAACGACTGCTCGGGCTGGATGGCAAGCCACCCACTCCGGCAGGTCTGTACTTTCCTTATCAGTTGCTGGAGGCCGGTGCTTATCTGGGGCGTCTGAGCAAGGAGGGCGGTGAGCTGGTTGAGCTGAAAGTGCTGCAGTAAGGCAGGTCGCTTTCGGCAATGCCGATCTTGCTTTTTGAACCGCTGGCGAGCCTCGATGTGCTCGCCAGCGGCCATTAGCCCTAGGGCGACTGCCAAGGCCCACCATCCGCCACAGGCACCTCACCCAGATCATAAGGATTGATCCCTTCTAGACACCCCACATTGAAACCAAACTCATGCGGATTGGTGCTGCGTCGATGGTGGGTGTAAATCCCGCAGTTACCGCAGAAAAAATGCTCGGCCACTTGCTGGCCAAAGCTGTACTTCAACAACGTAGATTTTCCGCGAATGACCTTCAAGTCCGTAGCCGGCACCGCTGCGACGATCGCGCCTCGGCGTTTGCAGAACGAACAGTCGCAGCGGTGGGGCGTGGGCAGGCCTTCGGGCAAGTGGATTTCGAGGATAACGGCGCCGCAATGGCAACTGGCGCGGTGGTCACGGCGGATCAGCGTGTTGCCGATTTGTTTGAGCATGACTAAGCCTCCATCCAGTCCACCGTTGCCGTTTCGCGCCATTTCACCTCGGTAATGCCGAACCGCTCGGCCTGGGGTTTGGAGATGACTTTCAACGGTGGCTTGCCAGGTTTGGGAATCGGCGCAATGCCGGCATCGCAGCTCGCCCAATGCCATGCGTCAGCATTGCGCATGGTTTTCGCGCGGATGACGAATGATTTTGGCTGGCCGTGAAGTTTGTATTCGATGACGAAGATGTCGACGTTGCTCATGAGTTCCTCCTTACGCTCATACGCAAATGAGTTTTGTCGACGAAAAAAATTCAAAGGATTTTCGGGGTTTGTGTCAGGCTGCTGACAAACGCTTTGCTTTGAACGGTTGGAACCGGCGGCGGCCTAAAGATCAAGCGCCTGCCAAGCACACACGCGGACGAAAATACCCCACGATTTCAGCCCCGGAGATAACCGGTGAACAAGACGATCAGCGCCGAGGATTTGAACATTCAGCTCAAGCACAACGATGACGCTGCACTGTTCAAATGGCTGCTTGCCAGTTTCCTGATGGGCAAGCGGATACAGGCCGAAATCGCCGCCGAAGCCTATCGGGTGATTGTCGATAAACACGGGCGCGATACACCGCGCAAACTCGCTGCGTGCAGCCATCGTGAGCTGGTTGCGATGCTCGGGGAGGCGCATTACGTGCGTTACGACGAGACCACCGCCGTACGGCTGCATGCCTTGGCACGCAAGCTTAACGACGAGTACGCGGGCACGGTCAGCCATATGGTCGAGGCCAGCGCTGATCGTCAGGCCTTTGAAAAGCGCCTCGCAGAATTCGACGGCATCGGTCCGAAAACCGTGGAAATATTCATGCGCGAAGCAGGCTCTGCGATAAGCCTTTGAGCGCGGGCCGTGACAAAGCAGCGGCCACTACCCGCGTCGTGCGAAGGCTACCTGACTCGACGACCAGAACGATTGATCGCCAACAGGCACAGCCCGACCAGCAATGCAGCGCCTGCAACCAGGAGCGCCGAAGGTTGCATCGGTTGGCGCAAGCCTGCTGCTGTATGCCGCTGCGATATCGCCCGAGGTCGGGTTTCAATAGCTATTTCGTCAAGCGTCTGCAATGGCGTAATGACCTCTGCCTGAAACGGCATTTCCTCGATGCTCAGACGCAGGCCGTCTGTCAGCTCCAGTGTCCGTGCGGTGATAGTGCCGACGATTCTGTCCGGATAAACCGGTTCGCCATTGGGATCGAGTTGGTCATACAGGAAATTCTGCCCTTCGAGCCAGCCCACGGCCGTTTGCAACTCGGGGCCCAGGTAATACTTGCCGTCGAGGAAAAATCCAGCAAATTGCGGCGCGCGCTCGACGCTTTCAATGCGATAACGCTCACCCGGTTTCATACCGGTTTCAGGGGCAATCATGGTCAATCCCTCCGCTGTAGGTTCAGCAGTAGAGAACAAGGATCGACCGTCGTTCCATGTAAATGAGGAAAGGTAGCGGTTGTCCCGGAACGGACAGGCAAACGGTGAAAACAACTTCGTCCGGTGAAGGCCGGGCGAAGCAGCAGCGCTACAGGTCCAATGCTTTCGCCATGATGATCGTGCGCTCCGCCCCGTGGAACTCGTCGCGGATTTTCTGAAAGCCGAGCGAAGCGTAAAAGCCCTCCGCGGTGATTGAGGAGGGAACACGAAGCACCTCCACGCCTGCGTCGAGTGCGCTTGATTCAATCTGCGCCATCAGGTGTCTTCCAATGCCCTTGCCCTGATAGCGCGGGTCGACAAATACGCTGCGGACAACGTCCTTATCCATACTTGCCGTTGCGACGACTCGGCTGTCGATTGTTGCGACGAGTACCTGGCGTTCGGTCAACCATTGAAGGATCGCCTCAGGCGTAAAGTGTTGCGTCACTTGATTGATGATTTCCGGAGAATAATCCTGCGCATTGGACTCGCGCAGCGTGTGGGTGATGGTTCGACTGATGGCCGGCGCATCTGTATGCGTAGCCTTTCGAATTAGGTAATTGATCAAGCCAGCGCTCTCCCGATTTACGGCGTGGGTTGTTCGATCCGGTGCCTAATAGGCGATTCACAACGTCCGCGCTGATCAGTCCGGATCACTCAGGAGAGCAAACGCACACCCGAGCGGATCAGCCCCTTTGACGTCAATTCCCGAATCTTTTCCCGCAATGCGTCGCGCTCGGCCTTGGGCGTTATCGGATCGGCAGTCAGATACTGCCTGTCGCACCACGATTCGATTTGGCTGATCCAGTAATTCTGTCCGGCATGCCCCGTGTCGAGGCGGCTTAACAAGTAGCCGACTTGTTGCCAGGTCGGCAGCAGTTGGAAAATGGCGCTGCGCCGCGCCAACGGGAGTTCATGCCAGTCTTGATCAAGTTTGGCTTTCACTCCACGGATCAACAGCGGCCAGGACACTTTGTCCAGTCGCGCAATCACCACCGAAAAAACTTTATCCGACGGATCGTCGAGTGCCGCGAACAGTTCAGGCAATTGATCATCGCGAAGCAGGCGCGCTGCTGCCTGTCGCACGGTGACAAAAGCCGAGCGTAATGCGCGGGCATGCCAGTGCTCTGGCAACGTGTCAGCGAGTTCATTGGTCAGGCCGAGCACGCCCAGCCAGTGTTGTTTTGCTGTGGGCAAAGGTTGACTCAAGCGCTCGGCGAGGACCGTATGCGCCTCAACGTCGTTACGCGGTGCGGCCCACAGTGCCAGATTGCGCACCGCGGGTGACACATCCAATAAGGCTTCGCGCAGAACAGGTTTTGGATCGGCGAGGAGCGGGAGCAGCGCATACAGCACGAGCGCGCGGATTTTGGCGCCCGGGTGTGACATCGCTTCAAGCAGCAACGGCAGACGTTGTGCCGCCGGCAACATCGCACTCGCCGGCACTGCCATCAAGCGTACGGTCAACTCGCGATGCGCCAGAGCACTGCGCAGCAGGGTTTCGGGATTTTCAGGGTTTTCCAGCAACAGCGTAAACAGGTAGCGCGCGGTTTTACCCTGACGATGCAAGAAGTCGGCATACACCTCATCCCGGCATTCCGCCGATTGCAGCAGTGCGCGCACCGTCGACAGCGTCTGGCTGTGGTCGACCCGGCGTTGCGCTGCCAGTGCCATCAACGGTCCAAGGGCGGACAACCAAGCCTGAGTGTGGGCGGGCGACAAGTAGTGTTGCAGGCCTGCCGCCGCGAGGTCGCGCACCTGCGGGACCCAATCGTTCAGGCGTTCGATCAACACCGCCAATGCTTCGGCAGACGCTTGCCTGCACATTTCTCGCACAGCGACTTCACGAACAAAACCGTTGGCGTGATTACTTACGTCTGCCCATGTGCCGGTGCTGCCGACGTGAGCGAGTATTTCCAGCGCCTCGTTGCGTCGGTAGTCCTCATAAGTGGCAGGCTGTCCTTGCTTGCGTGCCAACCGGGTCAGCCAGTCTTGTGTGGTGTTCATCGGGCAGTGCGTCCTTGCGGGGGCAAATTGTTTTGCGCAAAAGCGTCAGCCTACGCGACTGGCGCCCGAGCACAAAATATCTTCGCTGCCATCCGGGCAGTGCGACGAGCCACGGCGCGTCGCCATAATTCAGGATGGATTGTCCATGGCCCAGACACACCTTCGCCCGACACAGGCCGGGCGAAGGTGCACAACGCAATCGCGATCAATAATCCCAGATCGCCGGAATCCAGCGAAACGCCTCGCCATTCACGGCAACACGGCCCACCGATGGAAACGGCAGGTGCGTGGCGACAAACAGTTCGCCACTGGCCGCAGCTTCCTGCAATAGCCGGACGCGCACGCGCACCGCTTCATTCGGGTCGTGCTCGAAGCCGTTGTGCCAGTCCGGGTGGTCGAAGGCCACCGGGAACAGGGCGTCGCCGGCGAAGGTCAGGCGTTCGTCGCCGGAGCTCACGTAGACCACGCAGTGGCCCGGGGTGTGGCCGCCGGTGAGTTTGGCGACGACGCCAGGGGCGACTTCGAACGTGTCTTCGAAGATCCGCAGTTTGCTTTGATATTGCTGGATGAACGCGTTGGCGGTGGAGCGCAATACATCCGGCACCGGTGCGGGCATGTCGGTATAAGTGAAGTCCGGCGAGGTCCAGAAGTCGACTTCGGTGGCGGTGACGTGGATGCGCACGTCGTCGCGCAGACGGTTTTTCACGGTGTCGACGAGCAGGCCGCCGATGTGGTCCATGTGCATGTGGGTGATTACGATGTCGGTGACATCGCGTAGGTCGATACCGGCCGCCGCGAGGCGTTTGGGAAATTGTCCGGCGCGGGGGAACCCGGGGAACTGCCCGCCGAGGTCGGCGTCGACGAGGATCACCTGTTCGCCGCTACGCACCACCAGCACGTTGAGTGCCCAGTCGAATGCGTCGGGGCCCAGATACATCTCCTTGAACCACGCAGCACGGGCTTCGGGATCGGCGTTGGTCGACATGGTCTGGGTCGGCAGCGGCAGGACGCCGTCGCTGATCACCATCACGTCGATGTCACCCAGGCGCAGCGCGTAGCGCGACGGCACCAGTTCTTCGGGCGGGGTTTGCAGGGTTGCGCTATTGGCGGTGAAGGAATCCAGATGCACGGTCATGGTGTTCTCCTTGTACTCAGGCAAGACATCGGTTCGAGGTTGAAGGGGGGCGATCAAGCCACCGGAATTGCCGGGTCGGCAGCGGCCAGCGCGGCGCTGCGCTCGGCGGCCGGCGGGTAGATCCACACGCTGTTGATTTGCGTCTTCAATTCTTTGGCTTCGGCTTTCACCAGTTTCAGTTGGCGATCCCAGCCCTCGGTGTACACGGCGCCCCAGGCACCCAGGTCAAGGCAGGTAACGTACTTCGGCTGACGGTAAGTGGTTGGCGCCACGCCGAGCAGATCGGCGACGGCGTTGTTGCCAGCGTGACGACCGAGGCTGATGGCGTGCTGGCAAGACATCACCGAGAAGTTACCGACGTCGTCGGTGGCGGCGCGGGCGACATCGCCGGCGGCGAATACGTGATCGAGACCTTGCACTTTGAGGTTGCCATCGACGTGCAGACGACCCTGGACGTCGCGTTCGGCGTTGAGCTGTTCAGTCAATGGACTGGCGCGGAAACCCACGGTCCAGATCACCGTGTTGCTTTCGATGTGGCGGCCATCGGCGAGAGTTACGCCGTTGGCATCCACGCCGGCGACCGAGGCGTCGACGATCCACTCAATGCCCAGTTCTTTCGAGGCTTCGATGATGGACGGGCGAATCCCGTCGCCCATGGTCGCGGCGATGTCTTTGCTGCGATCAACGATGATCACTCGAACGTCTTGACCCTCACCCAGAATGGCGCGCAAACGGGCCGGCATTTCGGTTGCGGTTTCGATCCCGGTGAAGCCTCCGCCGGCGATGACCACAGTGTTGCGGGCCTTGCTGGCCGGCTGACTGGCCAGCGAGATCAGGTGGCGTTCCAGCCGCGCCGAAGATTCGATCTGGTCAACGTCGAAGGCGTGTTCTTTCAGGCCCGGCACTGGCGGACGGGCCAGTTGGCTGCCGCTGGCCAGCACCAGGCGATCGTAAGAAAGTTCGCCCGGGCGACCGTTTTCATCGCGATAGCCGACGCGACGTGCCTGGCCGTCGATGCTTTCAGCGGTGCCTTTGACGAAGCGCACACCGACAGCGTCGAAAAGTGCGTCGAGCGGCGCATACATGCTGTGCACGTCGGGTTCGTAGAAACGCGGACGGATGCGCAGTTCGGCTTGCGGGGCGAGCAGAGTGATCTCCACGTCGTGACGGTCATGCATGTCCAGCAAACGCGCGGCGCTCAACGTGCTCCAGAGTCCGCCGAATCCTGCACCGATCACCAATAATTGCTGTTTCATAAAATGCTCCCTGACGCTGATGGTTGGATAAACCGAGTCGTGGTTTCGACTCTGGCGAGACGATCACTGGCCGCCGCAAACTGCTTGCCGTACTGCATGGCGCTTAGTCGCCCGCTGTCGAAAACAATGCTATGGCGTCGGGGCTGCGGGCGCAGTTGTCCATCGGTGTGCGTCGATTACGCATGCGTTGAGGGGAGGTATACGAAGGTATCGAACTGTTGGCGCTGCCGAAGGCGGCGATCTGTTGATCTTGCTTTTAAAGGGCAACAGCAAAAGATCGCAGCCTTCGGCAGCTCCTACGCGGGAGGTGTTTTATTCAGGGTTTGTTTGATATGGCTGAGCAAGTCATCAGCCTGGAAGGGCTTGGGCAGGCAAGCCACCACTCCGGGGACTCGGGTGTTCACGTCATCGGGATGAGCAGTGACGAAAATCACCGGAATGCGCCAGCCTTGCGCGTGCAATGCCTCATGGAGTTGCAGGCCGCTCATGCCGGGCATCTGGATATCGGAAATCAGGCAGTGCGTCTGCGAGGGGCCTGTTGATTGAAGAAACGCGCAGGCGCTGGAATAGCTCAGCACCCGGTAGCCACTGGCGCGCAGCAAGCTGTTCAGCGCACTGCGAATGGCCTCGTCGTCGTCAACCACTGCAATGACAACCGTGTTGTGCATAAGGCTCCCTGGCCGGATGGGCACGCGTTACGACTCCTGTCGTTCTTGCACCATACGCCGTCCGCACTGGCGCAAAACTATACCTAGGTATAGTCGGTCGAGACCCTTTGACTCTCAGCCGTTCGGGCCATCAGCCTTCACGGCTGAAGCGGCTGCGGTAATCACGCGGTGAAATCGACAGGTGCCGCTGAAAGCAGGCGCGCAGCCGCTCTTCGTCACCAAAGCCGCAGAGACGCGCGACCTTGTCGATGTTGTGCGCTGAGTTTTCCAGCAGACGCTTGGCCGCTTCGAGGCGGAACAATTCGATGGCTTTGGACGGCGTGCGGCCGGTGCTCTGTTTGTAGACCCGGGTGAAGTTGCGCAGGCTCATTCTGGCCTGCTCGGCGAGACGCTCCACACTCAGCTTGGGATCGCCGAGGTTGTCCATCAGCCACAGGTGCAGTGAGTCGAACAACGGACTTTCCTGCACTTGCGCTTGCAGCAGCGTGCTGTATTGCGCCTGACCACCGGGGCGCTTGAGGTACACCACCAGTTCGCGAGCGACCTGCAAGGCCACTTCGCGGCCGCCATCAGCCTCGACCAGCGCCAGCGCCAGATCGATACCGGCCGTGACCCCGGCCGATGTCCACACCGAACCTTGCTGGATGAAGATCGCATCGGCATCCACCTCGATTGCCGGGAAGCGCTCGCGCAACGTTTCGCACATGGCCCAATGCGTCGCGGCGCGACAGCCGTCGAGCAGGCCGGCCTTGGCCAGCAGGAATGCGCCGCTGCACACCGAGACCACGCGTTGCGCGCTTGGCGCCTTGCGACGCAGCCAGTCGGTCAGTTGACCATGCTCGTCGAGGGTCTGGCAGATGTCCGGTGCACCGGGGACGACGAGGGTGTCCAGCGTGGCAATGTCCAGATCGCGTAGCGCGCGGGTGTCCACGGCCAGACCTTCGACGGTGTACACCAAACCGCCGTCAAGGCTGGCGGTGTGCAGTTGATAACCGGGTTGACCGCGTTCGGCCAAGGCTTTGCTCGCCGCCCAGAACACCGTTTGTGCGCCGCTGAGGTCGAGCAGGCTCATGCGCGGGTAGGCAATGAACACCACGTCGCGTGATTGCGCGGCAGAAGTGCGAGGCTGTGGGAAGGCGCTGGACATCAAAATCTGCCTGTTCAATCGGCTGAAGTGGGGCGGAGGCGACATGGCCGATTTTCAGGGTTTTCTGGCCTGTCGGCAACGCGCGCCGACTGCTAGCCTGCTGCGCGACCGTTTGGCTGGCCTCTGGCTGCGTTTGCCATCATGGACTAGATTTATTCACCTGCACATCGTACGCGTTGCGATCTCGCCGAGGAGACAGCATGACCCTGTGGTCGCATTCCAGCCCCAGCCCCAGCGCCAACCCGCCGACGTTGCGCGAGCCAGTGGTTTATGTGGTCGACGACGACGCCTCGATGCGCCAGGCCCTCGACGGTTTGCTGCGCTCCATCGGCCTGCAGGTGCAGACCTTCGAAACCTCCCAGGATTTTCTCGCATCGGCCAAACGTGACGTGCCCGGTTGCCTGGTGCTCGATGTGCGCCTGCGCGGTGAAAGCGGTCTGACTTTACAGGAGCAGATGGAAAAGACCGGCGTGCGCATTCCCATTGTGTTCATGACCGGACACGGCGATATCGCCATGACCGTCAAGGCGATGAAGGCCGGCGCGGTGGACTTTCTCGCCAAGCCGTTTCGCGATCAGGACATGCTCGACGCCGTGGCCAGCGCGCTGGCCCGCGACAGTGCGCGGTTGCTTGCCGAGCAGTCTGGCGCGGTTATGCGCCAGGCCTACGAGACATTGACGGTGCGCGAACGTGAGGTGCTCAGTTTTGTCATTGTCGGGCTGATGAACAAACAGATCGCCGCGCAACTCAACCTCAGTGAAGTGACGGTGAAAGTTCATCGCGGCCAGATGATGAAGAAACTTTCGGCACGCTCGGTGGCGGATCTGGTGCGCATCGCCGAAGCCCTGGGCATCGAGCCGGCGCGGCGCAACGCTTGAACGGCGGTCTTCGCTAAAAATCGCGGGTCATCCACCGCGTGGCAGAAAACCCTTTGACGGTGTCGACACAGATGGCCAGCAAAAAACAGATTTTGTGGGACGACGGCGAGCGGGTGTTTACCCGCGAACGCGGCCAGGGGGAGGGCAGCCGCAATGTTCTGGTAATGCGCCCGACCCTCGCTCAGCCGCTGCCTGCGACCCTCGATCGACTGGCGCACGAATACAACCTCAAGGACGATCTCAACGGTGAATGGGCGCTGCAACCGCAAGCCCTTGAACGCGCAGGCGCAACCACGCGTCTGCTGTTCGACGACCCCGGCGGCGAGCCGCTGTCACGTTTATTGATCGCGCCGCTGGACACCGAAACCGGCCTGCTGCTGGCCATCAACATCGCCGTGGCGCTGGGCCGCCTGCACCAGTGCGGGCTGGTGCACAAAGACCTCAAGCCGCAACACATTCTGGTCAATTGCAGCGACGGCCAGACACGCCTGACCGGCTTCGGCCTCGCCTCACGTCTGCCCCGTGAACGACAGGCGCCGGAACCACCGGAAACCATCGCCGGCACCCTCGCGTACATGGCGCCGGAACAAACCGGGCGGATGAACCGCTCGATCGATTCGCGCAGTGATCTGTATGCCTTTGGCGTGACCCTTTATCAGATGCTCACCGGCTCACTGCCATTCAGCGCCAATGAACCGATGGAATGGGTGCATTGCCACATCGCGCGGTTACCGATGCCGGCGTGCGAACGGGTGGCCACCGTGCCGGCGATGCTTTCGCGGGTGGTCATGAAGTTGCTCGCCAAGACCGCCGAAGAGCGCTATCAAACCGCAGCCGGCGTCGAGCATGACCTGCGTCGTTGCCTGAACGATTGGCAGCGCGCCCGGCACATCGAGACATTTACCCTGAACGAACAGGGCGCGATCGATCGCCTGCTGATCCCGGAGAAACTGTACGGGCGCGAGCGCGAAGTGCAAACGCTGATCGATGCGTTCGCACACGTGGTGCAGAGCCAATCGCCGAAACTGGTGCTGGTGTCCGGTTACTCAGGCATTGGCAAATCCTCGGTAGTCAGCGAGTTGCATAAAGTGCTGGTGCCGTCGCGGGGGCTGTTCGCCTCCGGCAAGTTCGATCAGTACAAGCGCGATATTCCCTATGCGACGCTGGTTCAAGCCTTTCAAGGGCTGGTGCGCACGCTGCTGGGCAAGCGCCGCGAAGTGCTCGTTGAATGGCGCGCGGCGCTGTTGCAGGCGCTGTCGCCGAACGCGCGGCTGATGACCGAATTGATCCCCGAACTGAAACTGATCATCGGCGATCCGCCAGCGGTGCCGGAGCTTGAACCGCAACAAGCGCAGCAGCGTTTCCTGCGGGTGTTGCAGCGCTTTATCAGCGTGTTTGCCCGACCGGAACACCCGTTGGCGCTGTTTCTTGATGACCTGCAATGGCTGGATGCGGCGACGCTGGATCTGCTCGAAGAGCTGCTGACCCGCGCAGAGGTTGGCCACCTGCTGCTGGTCGGCGCCTACCGCAATAACGAGGTCGATGCCGACCACCCGCTCAGCAGCAAACTCAAAGCCATTCGTAGTGCCGGCGCGCACATCGCCGAGATTCGCCTGACCCCGCTCGCGGGTGTGCACATCGAACAACTGATCGCCGAATCGTTGCGCTGTCCACCCGCGAGCATCGTCACGTTGGCGCGACTGGTGCTGGACAAGACCGGCGGCAATCCGTTTTTCGTCATCCAGTTCCTCCAAGCCCTCGCCGAGGAAGAACTGCTGATTTACGACCATCAGCTCAATCGTTGGCGCTGGGATCTTGAGCTGATCAACGGCAAAGGCTACACCGACAACGTTGTCGATCTGATGGTCGGCAAGCTTGCGCGTTTGCCGCTGGAAACCCGGCAGGCCCTGCAACAACTGGCGTGCCTGGGCAACGTCGCGCGGATCGACACCCTGGCCACCGTGCTCGATCTGTCCACGGCGCGCGTACACGCGGCGCTGTGGCCGGCGGTGCGCCAGGATCTGGTTGAACGTCTGGACGGCGCCTGTGCGTTTGCCCACGACCGTGTGCATGAGGCGGCTTACTCGCTGATCGCCGAAGCCGAACGTGCGCAGACGCATTTGCGCATCGGCCGGCTATTGGCGCTGCAAACGCCGGGCGAGGGGCGCGAAGAGGCGATCTTTGAAATCGTCGGCCAACTCAACCGTGGCACCAGCCTGATCAGCGCCCGGGCCGAGCGTGAACAACTGGCCGAATTCAATCTGCTCGCCGGTCAGCGCGCCAAGGCTTCGACCGCTTACACCTCAGCGCTGACCTACCTGGGCGCGGGTGCAACAGTGCTTGGCGCACAAGGCTTCGACAGCCGCCATGAGTTGGCGTTTGCCCTGGAGCTGAACCGCGCCGAGTGCGAATTTCTCACCGGGCAATTGGCACTGGCGGATGCCCGTTTGCAGGGTCTGGCCGAGCGCGCGGCAACCACCGTGGAGCGTGCGGCCGTGACGTGTTTGCACATGGATGTCTACCTGTTGCTCGATCGCAGCGACCGCGCGGTGGCAGTCTGCCTGGCCTATCTGCGTCAGGTTGGCATCGACTGGACGGCGCATCCGGACGATCAGCAAGTGCGCCGGGAATACCAGCAGATCTGGACGCAACTGGGTGAGCGCAGCATCGACCAATTGATCGACCTGCCGCTGATGGAAGATCCGGCCTCACTGGTGACGCTGGATGCGTTGAGCAAACTGTTGGCCCCGGCGTTGCAGTCCGATGCGAAC
Source organism: Pseudomonas sp. MC6 (assembly GCF_054790575.1). Taxonomy (NCBI): domain Bacteria; kingdom Pseudomonadati; phylum Pseudomonadota; class Gammaproteobacteria; order Pseudomonadales; family Pseudomonadaceae; genus Pseudomonas; species Pseudomonas sp. MC6. Next base: position 2,073,379 of record NZ_CP186504.1, on the reverse strand, counting down.
CTCGCATGCCTGACCATCTGTAAAGCCGTCAGTCTGAGTCTGGAGCACGGCAATTGCGACGCCTCCTGCATGCTCTACGCCAACGTTGTGCGGGTCGCCGGGCGGCGCTTCGGTGACTACACCAGCGGTTACCGCTTTGGCCGTTTGGGCTGCGATCTGGTCGACCGCCGTGGCCTGACACGCTACGAGGCGAGCACGTATCTGTGTTTCTCGATTTTCGTGGTGCGCTGGATGCGCCCGGTGCGCGAGTGCCGTGAGTTGCTGCGCCGCGCGCTCAGCGCCGGCAACCGCAGCGGCGATTTGCCCTATGCAGCCTATGCCGGCAACAGCCTGATTTCCGACCTGCTGTTTATTGGCGAACCGCTGGCGGAAGTGCAGGTTCAAGCTGAGGCGGGGCTGGCTTATGCGCAGAAAATCCGCTTCGGGCTGGTGATCAGCTTCATGAGTTGCCAGCGGGCACTGATCCGCATGTTGCGCGGGCAGACTGCGCAGTTCGGTAGTTTCAACGATGAACAGTTCGATGAAGCGCGTTTCGAGGCGAACCTCGCCGCGCCTGATCTGGCGCTGGCTCGGGGCAAGTATTGGGTGCGCAAGTTGCAGGCGCGCTATCTGGCCGGGGATTACGCGGCGGCCGCTGACTGCGCGGCTCAAGCGCGGGAATTGATGTGGGTGATCTCCTCGTTTTTCGAGGAAGCCGAATACCATTTCTACGCCGCGCTGACATTGGCCGCCCACGGCGATGCCAATAGCCATCAACTGCAACGCTTGGCAGAACACCACGATCAACTGCAGACCTGGGCGCAACAGTGTGCCGAAACCTTCGCCAGTCACGTGGCACTGGTCGGCGCGGAAATCGCGCGGGTTGCGGGGCAACTGATCGAAGCAGAGTTGCTGTACGAACGGGCGATTCAATTGGCGGCGGATAACGGTTTCGTTCACATCGAGGCTTTGGCCAACGAACTGGCGGCGCGTTTCTACGGTGCTCGCGGTCTGGCGAAAATCGCCCGTGTCTACCTGCAAGATGCGCGCTACGGTTACTTGCGTTGGGGCGCCGATGGCAAGGTGCGACAACTGGAGCGACGGCACCGTTTTCTGCGCCAGGAAGACGCGCTGCCCAGCCCGACTGCGACCATCACCACTGCCGTCGAGCATCTGGATCTGGCCACGGTGCTCAAGGTTTCCCAAGCCGTGTCTGGCGAAATTGTTCTCGACCGGCTGATCGAAACGATCATGCGCACCGCCATCGAACAGGCCGGCGCCGAGCAGGGTGTGCTGATTCTTGCCGAAGGCGAGACGCCGTATATCGCCGCGCGCACCCGCATTGGCGACAGCAGCACATTACTTTGCAATGAACCGGTCAATGCGATGGCTTTGGCGGAGTCGGTGCTCTACCAGACCTTGCGCACCGGCGAAAATCTGTGTCTGGACGATGCCGTCGCCGATCCGGCATTCGCCGCTGACCCCTATATGCACCAGCACGGCGCCCGCTCGATCCTGTGCCTGCCGTTGATGAATCAGGGCCGGGTCGCCGGGGCGTTGTACCTGGAGAACAATCTGTCGGCGGGGGTGTTCAGCCCAGCGCGTATTGCCATTCTGCGGCTGGTCGCTTCACAAGCTGCCATCTCGCTGGACAACGCGCGGCTGTATCGCGACGTCGCCGAGCGTGAAGCGAAGATTCGCCGGCTGGTCGATGCCAACATCATCGGCATCATCGTCTGGAGTGTCGAAGGGGAAATCATCGAGGCCAACGACGCGTTCCTGCGCATGGTCGGCTACCAGCGCGATGATCTGCTCTCGGGAAACGTGCATTGGCGCGACATGACCCCGCCGGCTCGGCGCGCCGAAAGCGAAGCGGCGCTGGCGACGGCGATCCGCACCGGGCGCACTCAGCCGTTCGAAAAGGAATACATCCGCAAGGACGGCAGTTGCCTGCCGGTGATCGTCGGTCTGGCCGCGTTTGAAGCCAGTCAGCAACAGGGCGTGGCGTTCGTCCTCGACCTGAGCGAGCGCAAACAAGCGGAAGAACAAGTGCGCGAAGGCGAACGCCGCTATCGTCAGGTGCAAGCGGAACTGGCCCACGCCAACCGCGTGGCGACCATGGGCCAGCTTGCGGCGTCCATCGCTCACGAAGTCAACCAGCCGATCGCCGCCACCGTTACCAATGCCAACGCCGCGCTGCGCTGGCTCGGCGCACAACCGCCGAACACCGATGAAGTCGAGCAGGGCCTCAGGTGCATCATCAGCGATGGCAACCGCGCGGCCGACGTACTCGGCCGAATCCGCGCATTGATCCGCAAGACGCCGCCGCAACGGCAAGCGCTGGACCTCAATGCGGTGGTGGACGAAATGGTCGGGTTTACCCGTGGTGAGGCGACTCGATACGGGGCTGTGGTGTCCGTGCAACTGGCCAGCGACTTGCCGGCGGTATTGGCGGACCGGGTCGAGTTGCAACAGGTCCTGCTCAATCTGATCGTCAACGCCCTGGAGGCGATGGCTGTGAGGGAGGAGGGCGAGCGCCGGCTGTCCATCACCAGTGATTACGTCGGCGAAGACGTGCGGATCACGGTCAGTGACTCCGGGCCGGGGTTTGCCTGTGAGCGCGCGGAAGAAGTCTTCACCGCGTTCTACACCACCAAAGCCACCGGGCTGGGGATGGGGCTGTCGATCTGTCGCACGATCATTGAGGCGCATGGCGGACGCTTGTGGGCGGAGGCGAATGCGCCTTGTGGGGCGCGGGTTGTGTTTGCGTTGCCGAGTCATGAGGCATTGCAGCGAACATAGGTTGCAATGTGCGCACGGTGACCACTTGGTTTTCATCGTGAACACGTAGTTCTCGAATGTCGATATCAGACACGATCATGGCGCAATCAGTCTACTGACTCACCGGGCAGGCCGGGTAAGGTGAGGTGTCTTTAAGTCAAGATAACCCCATGCAGATCATGGGGTTGATAAGAACTGCGGCGGTTGAGGGGGCTTCTTTCGGGGAGTTTTACAGGCAACGATGATGATCGTTTGCTCACAGCAACTCGCTTAAATGTCGATCAGCAGAGAATAAAAAACCAATGATCAGCCCTAACTCCATGGATTCGAGTAGCCAATTGGCGCAGGGCTTCAAGCCTCGTCACGTCACCATGCTATCCATCGCCGGGATTATCGGTGCCGGTTTGTTCGTAGGCTCAGGGCATGCCATTGCCGCAGCGGGGCCGGCGGTTCTGCTGGCTTATCTGTTCTCGGGTCTGCTCGTCGTGCTGGTCATGCGCATGCTCGGCGAAATGGCGGTGGCTAACCCGGACACCGGCTCGTTCTCGACTTATGCCGATCAGGCGATCGGTCGTTGGGCGGGCTTCACCATCGGTTGGCTCTACTGGTGGTTCTGGGTGTTGGTGATTCCCATCGAAGCGTTGGCGGCCGGCCATGTTTTGAACCAGTGGTTTCCTCAGGTCGATGCCTGGTTGTTCGCCTTGGGCTCGATCATTGCGCTGGTGGTGACCAACCTTTTCAGCGTGTCCAAGTACGGTGAATTCGAATTCTGGTTCGCCATGGCCAAGGTTGTGGCGATCATCGGTTTTATCGGTGTCGGTTTTGCCGTGTTGATGGGCTGGATTCCCGACAGGGAAGTCAGCGGGTTGAGCGGGTTGATGGCCGACCACGGCGGATTTGCGCCCAACGGTCTGTCGGCGGTGGTCGGCGCTTTCATCACTATCATGTTCAGTTTCATCGGTACCGAAGCGGTGACCATCGCCGCTGCCGAATCCAACGACCCGTCGCGAAACATTGCCAAGGCCACGCGCTCGGTGATCTGGCGTATCGGCGTGTTTTACCTGCTGTCGATCTTCGTCGTGATCTCCGTGGTGCCCTGGAATGATCCGTTGCTGGCCTCGGTCGGCTCTTATCAGCGTGCCCTGGAAATCATGAACATTCCCCACGCCAAGTTCATGGTCGACGTCGTCGTGCTGATCGCCGTGGCCAGTTGCATGAACTCCTCGATCTACATTGCCTCGCGCATGCTTTACTCGCTGGGCCGTCGTGGCGATGCGCCGAAAATCCTCAAGGCGACTTCATCGGCAGGCGTGCCCCGCGCGGCCGTTATCGCCAGCACCGTGCTGGGGGCGTTGATCACGGTGTGGAGCTACTTCATGCCCGCCGGGCTGTTTCAATTCCTGCTGGCCAGCTCCGGCGCGATTGCCTTGCTGGTGTACTTGGCGATCGCGGTTTCGCAGTTGCGCATGCGGCGGATTTTGCAACAGCGCAACGTCGAGTTGACCTTTCGCATGTGGCTGTTTCCGTGGCTGACGTGGCTGGTGATCGTGTTCATCTGCGCCGCGCTGGCGGTGATGATGATCACCCCGCAACACCGCACCGAGGTCACTACAACCATCGGACTGGCACTGGCGATTTCCTTTATCGGCTTGGTGACGTCGCGTCACCCTGCGCCGGCGGCGAGGGTCACGTCGGTGGGGTAGGCGTTTGCGCCGATCCTGATACGCCCTTCGCGAATGCCGAGGGGCATGACAGACGCCTGTGTCTCAGACCGACTCTTACGAGGACATGATGTCATCGACCCCCTCCGTGGCCGACGCGACAACGCAATGCGTGGGTTTTCTGCTGCTGGACAAGTTCACCCTCATGTCGCTGGCGTCCGCCGTCGAGCCCTTGCGCATGGCCAATCAATTGACGGGCCGGACGCTGTATCGCTGGCATACCTACAGTCCCGGTGGCGCGCAGGTCTGGGCCAGCGACGGCGTGCCGATTACCCCGGATGGGGCGTGGAGCAATCCCACCGTGGCGGACACCGTCATCGTCTGCGGTGGCGTTGGCATCCAGAGCGTGATAACCCGCGAACACACAACCTGGCTGCAGGCGCTGGCGCGGCAATCGAAACGCTTGGGCGGGGTGTGCACGGGTAGCTGGGCGCTGGCCAAAGCCGGGCTGCTCGATGGCTACGAATGCAGCGTGCATTGGGAATTTCTGGCGGCCATGCAGGAAGCTTTCCCGCGCGTCAGCGTCAGCACCAGCCTGTTTACCCTCGACCGCAACCGCTTCACCAGCTCCGGCGGGACTGCGCCGCTGGACATGATGTTGCACTTGATTGCCCGCGATCATGGCCGTGAACTGTCCGCTGCCATTTCCGAGATGTTCGTCTACGAGCGCATCCGCAACGAGCAGGATCATCAGCGCGTGCCGCTCAAGCATGTGGTCGGTACGCATCAGCCCAAGCTGCAGGAAGTGGTGGCGTTGATGGAGGCCAATCTTGAGGAACCGATCGATCTCGATAACCTCGCCGAATACGTCGATCTGTCACGGCGACAGTTGGAGCGGCTATTTCAGAAATACCTGCAATGCACGCCGTCGCGCTACTACTTGAAGTTGCGGCTGATTCGCGCACGACAACTGCTCAAGCAGACGTCTTTGTCGATCGTTGAGCTGGCGTATGTGTGTGGGTTCGTCTCAACGCCGCATTTTTCCAAATGCTATCGCGAGCACTTTGGCGTGCCACCGAGTGACGAGCGCTCAGGTTCCGAGATGAGTCGTAAACCGGTAATGCCGCCGTCAATGCTCAAGCCGCTGACGACGCTTGATCAGGCACGTAATGAATCGACGTTTGCCAGTGTTCGGATGATGGAGCGCACGGATCTGGCGTCGACGGGCTGATCGCTCGGGACGGGTTATCACTGCAGATTCCGCATCCGTATAGTTCTTGCTCCATCAGGTGATTGCCCATAAACCCTCCTGTTCAGGTCAATGAAGCCGGTGAGTCACCGGCACGAGGAGGGATCATGGACGTCACCGCAATTCCCGAAGGTTTCGCCCCGTTTACCCGCAGCAGTCCGTTGCTGGATTTGCTTGGCCCGATCTACGCGAGGGGTAGCGGGCTGCAATTGGAGCTGGGCTTATTGACTGACTCACGCCATGCCAATGGCCGTGGCACCTTGCATGGCGGTGTCTTGGCGACGTTGGCCGATGTCGGCATGGGCTACGCCATGGCCTTTTCCAGCGACCCTCCGCAGCCATTGATCACGGCGAGCATGACTCTGGATTATCTCGGCGCCGTAAAAATGAACGAGTGGCTGGAAGTGCGTTTGGAGTACTCGAAAAAAGGCCGGCAACTGGCGTTTGCTGCTGTCAGCTTGCATGTCGGCGAGAGAAACGTTGCACGGGCCAGTGCGGTGTTTGCGGTGCCGGTGAGTTGAAAATGTGTGTCCATCAAGAGCTGGGCCATCGATAGACTGCGTCTTGGGGAATAGTGGGTAAATATTTCCATGTCTCGGATGATTGCTTCTGGCCGATATCCGCTCACGAACGATTGCTATCGGCCAAATCCAGTCACTCAGTTGTCGATGTTTTTCCAGCGCAACGGCGTGCACTCCGAAACTCCGACCGACGCTGCTTCGGCGATGACCATCACTGAGTACTCATGATCCTGCCTGCCATCCTCGCACTGACCAACACCATTTCGCTGGCGGAATGAAAGCACTTTGAAACTCTTCTGACGCTAAATGCATTCTTTCACTCGAAGCCCCACAGAATGACGCCATCCGTACAAATGCGAACGCTGAGTGCCGCGTATTTGCCTAAGGCCCTGTCGCGTGAGTAGAATGCGATTAATTATCAATTGTGTACTTTCCGGAATTCCGATGCGCAGCGACGAAACGCTAGGTACTGCAGATCTAGGGCTGCTCTATCGCACCCACCACTCGTGGTTACACGGCTGGCTGATCCGACGCATTGGATGTCGCGATAACGCAGCAGATTTGGCGCAGGATACCTTCGTACGTCTGCTCAAATCCCGTCAGTCCAGCCCCTTGCGCGAGCCACGCGCCTACTTGAGCAGCATCGCCCGCGGATTGATGATCGATCAGTATCGTCGTCGCGAACTCGAACGCGCCTACCTGGAAAGCGTCACGTTGCTGCCTCAACACGAGGTTCCCTCGGAAGAAAGCCGGCTGCTGATTCTTGATGCGCTCGAGCGCATAGACCGCATGCTCGGTCTGCTTAAACCGAGAGTTCGCCAGGCGTTTTTATTTGCCCGACTCGACGGTCTGACGTGCGCGCAAATCGCCGAAAAGCTCGGTGTTTCCCGCGCGACGGTGGAACGCGACCTGGCCACGGCCCTGCAACACTGCTATCGCTTGCGTTATGTCGAGGCGTGAGTCGCAGGCGCTGGATCCGGCCATTGTTGAGCAGGCGATCCAATGGCTGGTGCGCCTTCGCTTCAATCAAGCCGATGAACAAACACAGCGCGCTTTTGAGCACTGGCTGCAGCAGCGCCCCGAGCATGTGTTGGCGTGGCAGCGCATGGAAACGCTTGGGGATGAACTCGCAGGCGTGCCAGCCCAACTGGCCCGACAAACCCTCAATGGCAGCAATCAAGGCATGCGCCGGCGGGAAAGCCTGAAGCTACTGGGCATATTGGCGACTGTCGGCACGGCAGCCTGGCTCGGCCGCGACTACACACCCGTTCCCGCCATGCTTGCGCAACAACGCAGCAGTACCGGCGAGCAACGACGCTTCCAGCTCGATGACGGCAGCCTTATCCAGCTCAATAGCGATAGCGCCGTCGACAGCGATTTCGACTCCCAGCGACGCCTGATCATCCTGCGACGGGGTGAAATCATCGTGAATGTCGGTGCGGATCAACACTCACCTCAAACGCGACCGTTCTGGGTGCAATCACGTGACGGGATCATGCGCGCTCAGAGTTCGCGCTTTCTGGCACGTGAACGTGACGATGGCACGCTGGTCGCGGCTCAGGAAGGGTCAGTCACGGTTTTCCCCGGCTCCAGTCAAACGCCTGCGAGCCGCAGCGTCCAGGCAGGCAATCAGTTGCTGTTCACATCAAGTGGCGCCCGAATGTTCAGGGACAACGGCCTTGATCTATGGAGCTGGGCGGACGGGGTGATCAGTGCGCGCAATATGCGCCTCAATGATTTCATCGTGGAGTTGTCGCGTTATCGCCCCGGGGTATTGCGCTGCGCCGAAGAGGTTGCCGATCTTCGCGTTTCCGGCACTTTCCAGCTCGCCGACAACGATCAGGTACTGGCATTGATCGCGCAATCACTGCACTTGCACATTGATTATCGGACTCGTTATTGGGTGACCGTGACCGCTGCCACCTGAGTCCATCACAACTTTTTTGCGCTGCCTGAAAAATAATGAGGTGGTTTCACATTCTCGTTCGACTTCTAAGGAAGGCCGGAATACAGGCCAGTCTGCCGATATCCTTTCTTGGAGCGAGAAAATGAGTTCGTCCCCGGTTTCACAGCGCCATCCATTAAATCGTGCCTTGCAAGGTGCGATGTTGGGTTTGATCGTCAGCAGCTACGCATTGCCATCGCTGGCGCAAACGTCGGGTGCTGACCACAGCAATCAAGTCAAGCAGTGGAACATCGCTGCCGGCCCACTGGCGCCGGCGCTTGATCGCTTTGCGCGCGAGGCTGGCATCAGTCTTTCCTTCGACGCGTCGAGTGTTGCGAACCGCACCACCGCGGGTGTGAATGGTTCGCTCGATACGTCGGCAGCGCTGTCATCGTTGCTGCAGGGGAGCGAATTGCAGATCGAACAGCAAGGCCCGAACGCCTACCTGTTGGTCCCTCAAGCAAAGACCGCCGGCCCGCTGGAGCTCGACGCAACAGACGTCGAGGACTACCGCCTTGCACCCCTCATCATCAATGCCAAGGTCAGGGTCAGTGCCGACGACGACGCCAACTCGGTGGTCGCCAAGGAGCTCTGGGTTGGCGGCAAGGTGGCAACCAGCATTCTCAATACCCCGGCATCGGTATCGGTTGTTACCAACAAGGAAATGGAACAACGTAGCGTCAGTACCACGGAAGAGGCGCTGCAATACACGCCGGGCGTGATCACGGACTTCTATGGGACGGATGACCGCAACGACTATTTCCAGATCCGCGGCTTCCAGGCCACCACTTACCGTGACGGCTTGACCCTGAGTTCGATGCGCGGCGTACGCGAAGATCCATTCGCTTACGAGCGTATCGAAATTCTGCGTGGCGCCAACTCCACGCTGTTTGGCCCCGCGGACCCGGGCGGCTCGGTGAATTTCGTGACCAAACAGCCGCGCTTCGAGCAGTTTGGCCAAGGCTATGTGACCTACGGTTCGTTTGACCATGTCGAGACGGGCATCGATGTCGGGGATGCGCTGAACGACGAGAAAACCCTGGCTGGCCGCTTTACTGCCAAAGGCCAAAACAGCGACCGCGAATACGACCACTCTCAGGACGACAACCAGTTGTTCATGGGGGGGCTCACCTGGGCACCGACGGATTACACGTCGGCGACGATGATTCTGGACTACCTGAAAACCGAAAGTTCGCCAAACAGTGGTGGCTATCCGCTGGACAAGGAATACGACCGCAGCAAGTTTTATGGCGAGCCCAGCTACAACTTTCACGATGTCGAGCGCACCAGCCTCAGCGGCAACGTCACCCATGACTTCGACAACGGCTTCGTACTGCGCAGCAATCTGCGCTACAGCAAGTTGACCGATGATTTTGGCTACGTATATCTGAGCGACAGCGCTGCACGGGTCGGTACCACCGTTGACCGCTATCAGTTTGGAACGGACACCGAAGCCGACCAGTTCAACGGCAATCTGATGCTGCAATACGATGCCCGCTTCGAGAACATCGACAGCAGCAGCCTGGTGGGCGTGGAGTACCTCGATTCGACCACCAAGGAAAGCTCGGTCTACGCTCCGACGACCTCGATTGACATTGCCAACCCCGTGTTTACTGGCGTTTCACGCTCAATCGCGCCGTATGCCGTGAACAAGCGAGACGCGACCACCAAGGCCGTATTCCTGCAGCAAAACCTGTCGTTCTACGAGCGTTTCATCGTCACCGGCGGTGTGCGCAACGACTCGATGGACCTGACCAGCAAAGGTCTGGAGTCCACGGAGAAAGACACCTTCTCCGAAACCTCCTACCGAGGTGCGTTGACCTATATCGTCAACGATGAAGTGTCCACCTATGTGAGCATGGTCGAATCCGTCTCGCCGCCGCAGGTTGGCGTCACACCGCAGACGGGCAGGCAGTACGAGATAGGCGTGAAGTATGCGCCGATGGGGATGGACGCACTGTTCTCCGCAGCCGTTTATGACCTGACCCAGGAAAACGTCACCATCGCCGTGGTGCTGCCGAGCGGCATTATTGAGCAACAGACAGTGGGCGAGTCGCGGGCGCGTGGCCTCGACCTGGAGGCCAAGGCGCAGGTGACGCAGAACCTCAGCCTGATCGGTGGTTACTCCTATATGGAGTCCGAGGTACAGCGCGGTTCGTTGTACGACGGCAGCTCCCTGAAGGGTAATGAATTCGCCACCGCACCCAAGCACTCAGCTTCGCTTTGGAGTTATTACGACGTGCCTGCCACTGATGTCAGCGTTGGCTTGGGTGCGCGCTACGTCGGCTCTTACTACTTCGATGCCGCCAACTCCGGCAAAAGCGATGGCACCACGCTGTTCGACGCCGCGTTCAACTACAAGATCGCCAAGGGCACCGACCTTGCGGTGAACCTCAGCAACCTGCTGGATGAGCAGCACGTGGTCGGTTCCGGCACCGCCAACTTCTACAACCCGGGTCGCGAGATTACCGCCAAAGTGAGTTACAAGTGGTAAGCAGACGTGTAGACCTTTTTCCCAGATAGGAAGCGGTGCCCGCTTTACTGCGGGCACCGTCAACCTGGCCAACATCTGTGAGATGAAAAGCAAGGGTATTCGATTTTCATTCCCAACCAGCCCCACACCCTCAAGCCTGATCCATCGCCGCCGCCACGCCCTGATCCTCACCCAGAAACCCACCACTCTGATGCTGCCAGAGCCGTGCATAAATGCCGTTTTTGCTCAGCAGTTCCGAGTGCGTTCCCTGTTCGATGATCCGCCCCTCATCCATGACAATCAGTCGATCCATCGCCGCAATCGTCGACAACCGATGAGCAATGGCGATCACGGTTTTACCCTGCATCATTTCATCGAGGCTTTCCTGAATGGCCACTTCGACTTCGGAGTCCAGCGCACTGGTGGCTTCGTCGAGCAGCAGGATCGGCGCGTTCTTCAGCATCACACGCGCAATGGCAATGCGTTGACGCTGACCGCCGGAGAGCTTGATGCCGCGTTCGCCGACCAGCGTGTCGTAGCCGCTGTGACCTTGTTTGTCGCTGAGTTGGCTGATGAAACCGTCGGCCTGTGCGTTGGCGGCGGCGCGGCGGATGTCTTCGTCGGTGGCATCCGGGCGGCCGTAGGCGATGTTGTCGCGAATCGAACGGTGCAGCAGGGACGTGTCCTGAGTGACCATGCCGATCGCGCTGCGCAGACTGTCTTGCGTCACGTGTGCGATGTTTTGCCCGTCGATACGGATCTCACCGCTGTCGACATCGTAAAAGCGCAGTAGCAGATTGATCAAAGTCGATTTGCCCGCGCCGGAACGGCCGACCAGACCGATCTTTTCGCCGGGGCGAATGTGCAGGCTCAAGTTGTCGAGGACCTGGCGTTCGCCGTTGTAGTTGAAATTCACCTTGTCAAAAGACACCGCGCCGCCAGCCGGCACCAACACAGTGGCGTTCGGCGCGTCCTGCACTTTGGGACCACGGGTGAGGGTGGCCATGCCGTCCTGCACGGTGCCGATGTTTTCGAACAGCGACGTCATCTGCCACATGATCCAGTGCGACATGCCGTTGATGCGCAACGCCATGGCGGTGATCGCCGCCACCGCGCCGGTGCCGACCTGGCCAAGATGCCACAGCCACAGGGCATAGCCGCCGGCACCGATAATCAGCCCGACCACCAGTGCCTGGTTGACGATTTCGAACTGGCTGACCAGACGCATCTGGCGAAAACCAGTGAGCTTGAAATCCTCCATGGCGGCGCGTGCGAAGTGCGCTTCACGCTTGGAGTGCGAGAACAGTTTCACCGTGGTGATGTTGGTGTAGGCGTCGGCAATGCGCCCGGTCATCGATGATCGAGCATCGGCCTGTTCCTGGCCGACCTTCCCCAAGCGCGGCACAAAATAAACCATGGCCAGCCCGAATAATGCGAGCCAGGCAATGAACGGCAGCATGAGTTTCAGGGCGAAGCCGCCAGCCAGGGCGATGATCGCAATGAAGTAAACGCCAATGCCCGGTGCGATTTCGATCAGCGTGAACAAGACTTCGCGCACGGCCAGCGCGGTCTGCATGACCTTGGTCGTGACCCGCCCGGAGAACTCATCGGAGAAGAACGAAAGGCTTTGCCGCAGCATCAGTCGATGGAAGTCCCAGCGCAGCCGCAACGGTAAATTGATCGCCAGGATCTGGTGCTGAACCATGGTGCGCAGCGCCACCAGCCCGATGCTGATAAACAACACAATGCCGATGCCCCACAGCACGCGACTTTCCTGCGCGTTGACACCGCCGCCGGCCTGCCACGTCGAGAGCAGATCGACGACCTGGCCGAGAAAGGAAAACAGCCAGGCTTCGTAGATTGAAACACCGGCACTGAGCAGCGCCAGCGCGAGGATATAACCGCGTGCGCCGCGCGTGCAGGCCCACAGGAACCGCATCAGGCCGACGGGCGGAGGTGGTGCTTCGTCGGGAGGGAATGGGTCGAGCCGTTGTTCAAACACGCGCAGCATTGTGGTCTCCGAAATCATCAGGGTTAGGGGATTCTGCCATTGAATGACGGACTTGAGGGTTTGCATGTCACTGACTTGTCCCCACCAAGTGTCATTGCCAGGGATCACTGCGGTGCAGCACACCACGGATTTCGGGGGCATGCCGATCAGCTAAGCTGTCTGCTCAAACGACTTGAGCAGCGCACGATGCAGCGAACAAATCCGGTTTCATGTTGGGAGTCGATGGGCAAAGGAAATGTTTAATTTCTTTTTGATGTTTGTGTTCGTGCTCATCCCCACGGCATCGCTCTCACTCGACAGTTATCTTCGCTACCGGGTGGCAAAGAGCAAACCGGTGAGCAGGCGTGGAAGGCTTGCAATCATGTTCTTTCAATCATGCTGATCATGCAGTTGCTGGGTTTGGCGCTGTACTTCTTTTACCTCGCCTAAGCCTCAACGTTTACGCCAGTTCGTCAGGCACCTTAACGGCCTCGACACGCGCCGAAATCCACTTCCGACTGTAGGCCAGTACGCCTTGAGCGATGGCCGTGGGAAAGTGGATAAAACCGTGGGGCGAGGAGGGCAGCAGGTACATCTCGACCGGCGCCGATTGCGCCCAGCGCCTGGCGATGTCGAGGGTGTCGTCGCGCAGTGGATCGAGTTCGCCGGCAAACAGCAGCGCCCGTGGGAAGCCGCTGAAGTCGCCGTACAGCGGAGAGAGTGGTGGCTGACGGCGCTGCTCGTCAGTCAACTCGGGTGTGAGCAGACGTAGCGCCTCGACCATGCCGGGGCCGTCCAGCACCAGGGTGTCCGCCGGCGCGTTGCGTACGCTTGGCGTTCCGGTGAGGTCGTAGACACCGTAATACAGCAGTGCGCCGCGGATGCGTTGCAGTAAATCGGGCCATTGTTTCAGCGCCAGCAAGGTCGCAGCCGCCAGATGACCGCCCGCCGATTCACCGACCACTACAACAGGCAGACCGGCAAATTCGGCATCACTCAATACTCCGCGCGTAGCGTTGAGGCAGTCTTGCAGCAGACCTTCAATTGGCGTTGAAACCGCTAATCGATAGTCGACCGAAACCACCGTCACTTCGCAGGTATTGACGATGGCCGCGTTGAAGTTATCGTCCATCTGCGCATTGCCGATCACCCAGCCGCCGCCGTGAAAATCCAGCACCACGCCTTTCGCCGGGCCCTTGGGGCGGATGATCCGCACGGGCACTTTACCGATCAGTTGGCGCTCAGCAGTCAGGCCAAATTTGCGCAACACGCCGGAGCCGCCGATCTGGCTGACACGCAACAGCGCTTGAATCAAGCGTGGCGTCAGGCGGTTGCGGATCTTGAAACGCGGCAGCCAGGCGAGTTTGCGGTTGAAGGCGCGCACCTGCGCCAATTCACGCTCGCCCTGCGGCCACGGCGCTTCACTACCCCAATTGGCATCGGTCATCAGCGGTTCTTGATCAGAATGGAAAAATTCAACGCAGCGGCAACGCACAGCCACGCCAGATAGGGAAACAGGATCAAGCCAGTGATCAAATCCAGTTGTATCGCCAGCACCACCATCGCCGCGACCACCAGCCACAACACGGTGAGAATCACCATCGCCGCCAGCACCTGATGCGCGCCGAAGAACACCGGCGTCCACAGTGTGTTCAACGCAATCTGCGCTGCCCATAACGCCAGCACAGTCTGGCTGCCGGGGATCAGGCTCAAGCGATAACCGGCCCACGCCAGCAGTAGATAGATAATCGTCCAGGCCACCGGGAACGCCCAGTTAGGCGGGGTGAACCCGGGTTTGTTCAGCCCTTCGTACCACGGCCCCGGCTTGAACATGACACCAGTGGTTGCCGCTGCTGCGCAGGCCAGAAGAAAAATGAAGAAGGTCATCGCCAGTCCTTGGCTGAAATCAGCCGGTTGGGGTTTAAGAAAGGGACGCCCCGGCGAGCGAAAAGTTTGCCATGAATTCCGGATTGGTCTGAGGAGTGATTCAATTTGAACTAAAAACTGACCACTGCGTCAGGATAGTCAGTTGCCTTTTTCTACTGACGCGGATGACATCATGTACACCTATCACATCAAATATCGATTCAACGGAGAGCCTCGGACTTTTCTGCTTGAACTCAAAGAACAGCAGTTGGCCGTCCACGAAGCCGCGATGCATCTGCTGGAGTTACATCTGGGCGACGCGGAAAACGGCCTGCTCATGCCCACCGCAGATTCGACACCCGAGCAGATCCTCGAACATGCCGAGCGAGTAGGGATAACGGACATCAATGTGGTCAATCAAACCAACTGACACCGATCCTTGTGGGAGCGAGCCTGCTCGCGAAAGCGCAGTGTCATCCTGCACATCGGTTGGCTGACACACCGCTATCGCGAGCAGGCTCACTCCTACAGTGGTTCTGCCGCTTGGTCACAACCTCTTTTGCATGATGATCGTGCGTTCGGCTCCGTGATATTCATCCCGAATCCTGTCGAACCCAAGCGATCGGTAAAAACCTTCAGCCGTGATCGAAGAGGGCACATGCAGCGTGGTGAAACCCTGGCTAACAGCGACCGACTCAAGCTTTTCCATCAGCCGCTTACCCAGCCCTTTACCCTGACAGCCCGGCTCGACAAACACGCTGCGAACCACGTCCTGATCAAGACTGGCGGTAGCCACGATGTGCTGATTGAAAGTCGCCACATAAACCTGACGTTTGTCTAGCAAGCCAAGAACCGCCTGCGGCGAAAAGCTGCGTTGCACCTGCTCGATTATGTCTGGCGAATAGTCGCGCCCATTGGACTCACGCAAGGTGTTCACGATGAGTTTACTGATCATGGCGGCATCTTCGCGTGTTGCCATTCGAATCTGATCTTCCATTTTCGTTAGTCCCTGAGACTTTCCCTGCCGGTGGATGGACCAAACACGCACCCCACGGCCCATTCGCGCAGCCATTTCCATTCCAAGCGAAACTGTCATATTCAGTATCACTTGCCTACCCATAGTGACCAGCCCAACGCTTAAACAATGAGGCTGCACTGTGTTTCAACGTCTGCTGTGTTCGCTGTCCGTACTGAGCCTGTCCATCGCCGCCGCCCATGCTGCCGAGCCCGTGTTGCTCGACACGCCGCGCCTGCAGGGCATGGACAATTTCCGCGATGTCGCCGGCACCACCATCGCGTATTCCACCGCCCACGACGGTACCATGCGCGCTGGCGTGTTCTACCGCGCCAACGCGGTAACCCCGACGGCGTCTGACCTGTCGACCCTCAACAGCCTTGGCATCAAAGCCGTCTACGACCTGCGCACCCCCAGCGAAATTGCCGCCACCCCTGACACAATGATCAGCGGCGCGACCTGGCAGAACATCGACATCATCGGCAGCACCACCTCTGGCTCGAACATCAGCAACATCTCCTTCAAAAGCGCCGCCGACGCCATCGCCATGATGGAGCAGACCAATCGCGCGTTCGTCAGCGATGCTGGCATGCGCGGCCAGTTCAACAAACTGTTCAACGAACTGGCCAGCACCGACGGCGCACAACTGTTCCATTGCACCGCCGGCAAGGACCGCACCGGCTGGACCGCCGCTGTGTTGCAGAGCATCGCCGGTGTCGACAATGCGACCATCATGGCCAATTATCTGGCGACCAACGACTACACCGCCGCCCGCGTCGCCGCCACGTTGAAAGCCATGCCGCCAAGCATGGCCACCGTCTACGAGCCACTGCTCGGTGTCCAGGCCAGCTACCTGCAAGCCGGCTTCGACGAGGTCGCTGCGCAATACGGCAGCATGGACAACTACCTCAAACAAGGTCTCGGCCTGTCGCAGGAAACCATCTACGTCCTGCGCGGCAAACTGGTCGAATACAACAGCCTGCCGGGTCAGGCCGGGCTGATCGGCAACGCCGCCACCGGCGCCGAATTGCTCCGCGAATTGCAGAACACCAACCTGTCCGGCACCTACAGCGCCTACAACTACTACCTGCAATCGGCCATCGATGCCGGCACCCTCGGCGGTGTTGAAACGCAGGTCGGCGGCCAAGTCCACGCCGACGCCGCCAGCTACCTACTGCGCCAAAACGCAATGATCGAACAAGCCGCCGCGCCATTCGCCAGCGGCACTGACCTCAAGGTCGGCCAATATCGCCTCTGGACCACCGCGCTCGCCAGCTACCTCGGCACCGACGGCTCGGCCCACGCCGAGAGCAGCAATGAGCACAGCCAAGGCCTGATGGTCGGCATCACCCAGCGCTTCAGCGAACAACTCAGCGCACGCGGCGGTTTCGGCTACAGCAAAGGCACCGTCGGCGGCGCGGGTGGCGAAGCCGACACCGACTTCACCTTCCTCAACATCGGCGCCCGCTACGGTTTCACCAGCCTCGAACAAGGCCTGTTTCTCGACGCCAACGCCAGCGCCGGCTACGTCGACTACGACAGCAAACGCGACCTCGGCGGCGGCCTCGGCACCGCGAAGGGCGACACCCACGGCAACCTCACCGGCGCCACTGTCGCCCTCGGCTACCGCGCCCCGGTCAACGGCATGACTTTCGAACCAAGCCTTGGTTTGCGCGTCAGCCACCTCGACCTCAGCGGCTTCAAAGAGAAGGGCAGCGAACTGGCACTCGACGTCGACGACAACAGCGCCACCCGCCGCAGCGCCGTCGCCAACCTCAACGTAGGTTTCGCCCCGGTAGCGATGGGCGCATGGCAACTGGTGCCCGGCGTACAAGTCGGTTACGAACGCACACTGGGCGACAACGAAGTCGATAGCCAAAGCCACTTGCTCGGCCTCGACATCGAACAACGCGCCGCCTTCGACAACCGCGACCAATTCAGCGGCGGCGTCAACCTCATGGCCAGCCTCGGCGCCCTCAGCCTGGGCGCAGAAGTCGGCGCCAATGGCGGCGGCAGCCACGGCTTCAACGGCGGCCTGAAAGCCAGCTACGCGTTCTAAAAAATACACGGGATCAAGGACGACCCCCCAATCCAACAAACACCCCAAAACCCAATGTGGGAGCGAGCTCGCTCGCGAAAGCGCCAGATCAGCCAACATCAACATCGACTGACCCACCGCATTCGCGAGCAAGCTCGCTCCCACAAATTTGATTCCATCCAATAGCAGCCAATCAAAAGCCCCTCACCCTAACCCTCTCCCGAAGGGAGAGGGGACTGACCGCGTGGATTGGAAGAGTTACACCGACGTGGCATACCGAGTCGAGCTCAAATTTTGAAAAGCCCACCAATCGGATCCCTCTCCCTCGGGAGAGGGCTGGGGGGCAGCCCCACCACAAAACCTGCGAGTGTCCCATGCGCTGGTATATGAAGTTGTGGGAGAGGGGACTGACCGAGGCGTCTTGCATCATGCATCGACCTGAAAGATCGAGACGATTATGGATTCAAAGCAAGACTCTCAGGTCGGTGTAGATCTTCAATATCCCCGGCTCGGTTCCCTCTCCTTGGGGAGAGGGCTAGGATGAAGGGAAAGCAGTTACCGCAAAATCAACTGGCCAACTCGGTCAAACGCCTCCGCGCCCACTCCTCGATCAACCGCGCCGGCGTGCCATCCCCCACGCTTAGCGACCCATCGGCGCGGTGCGACGTTTAGCTAAATCTTCTCACCACAAGTTACCTTGCAAACCTGTTACCCAATCACCCCCGAGCCCGAAACTCCGCCGGACTCACCCCAAAAGCCCCCCGAAAATACTGACAAAACCGCCCCACATTACTAAACCCGAACCGCAACGCCACCTCCGTCACCGACCCTGAACCCCGCCGTTTCAAAACCTCATAAGCCCGCTCCAGCCGCACCTGCCGCTGATACGCCACAATCGACATCCCGACAAACCGCCGAAAGCCCTCCTGCAACGCCCTCTGACTCACATGACTCAACCGCGCCAGATCCACACCGCTCACCAACTGCTCCGGATGCGCCTGAATAAACTCCACCGCCAACTTCACATGCCGTGGCGCAACCATCGCCGTCGGCCGCCGCAACGCCTCGGAAAAATTATGCGGCCATGCCTCCAGCACCGCGTCAATCAACATCTCGCGCAACCGCGACGGCATCAACGTCCCGCTGTTGAGCAACAGATCAAACTCGGTGCCGGTGGCCAGATCAATCAACGCCTTGATCCCCTGAAACGCCGCCGAATTCAGATCCACGCTCGGCTCAAAAACGATCTTCTGCAGAATCGGTTTATCCAATAGCGCCGATAGCCGCTCGGTGAGCTGATGGCGGTTGATCGACATCCCGTGATGCGCGTGATCATCCAGAAAGTGCATCGAACGGATATCCGCCTTATCGATCGCCAGCCCCACGTGCGACATACCGATAGACTCGGTGGCATGGTTGAAAACGATCTTGCCAGCAGTGGGAATGACGAAGGTGATCTCATCCTGCGGATCGGGGAAAGCGACGGTGAAATCACCGTGATAATGCATCCGCCGAAAACTCACGCCATCGTGCCGACCGTAAACGCCGCCAATGATGATGTTCGACGGCAGCGGTGGATTGTCGGCATAACGATTGCCAAACAATCTGGAAAACAGTGCACCGAAGTCGTCCGAACGGAGGTTGTCGGAGCGCAGGATGATTTGCTGGCGAACGGGAGTCGGAAACACCTTGGCGGCACCTTCGGTTGGGGGCTCTAGGACTGGGGTGAAGGGTAGGGCGCCAAGGAGATTAGCAGGCGTAATATGACGCGTTTGTGACAGCTAGAAACATGCCGTTACAGCGCGGCACGACGTTTAAGCAAAGGACACTCGGCAGCCCATGGCCAACATGGCAACCTGCTCACCACTCTACTCAGCGAACAAACAGAGGCACCGCGCCAAGCCCCAGGCCCTGTTTGACCCGCCCTGAAAGCCATAAAGATCATTGGAGCGGCAATGCAAGCCAACACACAAACACTCCCCATCACCCTGACCCCGGAACTCGACTTCGACCAAAACGCCGCCAGCGCTTTCGGCGAATCGCTGACCCACGAATACACCCAAGCCACGCCATTCCCGCACATCGTCATCGACAACTTCCTGCAAGCAGACGTCATCGCCAGCATTCGCGAACACTTCCCCGTCGAACCGACCGACAACGAACAGACCTACGAGCGCGGCTACAAAGGCCAACTCAAACGCCAGATCAGCCCCAACGCCTGCAGCCCGTACCTGAAGAACGTCTTCAACACCTTCAACTCCGCACCCATGCTGGAATTCCTCGAAAAACTCACCGGCATTCAAGGGCTGATTCCTGATCCTTATTTTGCTGGCGGTGGATTACACGAAACCAAAACCGGCGGCTTCCTCGGCGTGCATTCGGATTTCCGCCTGAACAAAAAGCTCAACGTTGAGCGTCGGTTGAACGTGATCATTTACCTGACCGAGGATTGGCAGGAGGCGTACGGCGGCAACCTGGAGCTTTGGGATGTGGGGATGAAAAAGTGCCTGAAGAAGGTGCTGCCGATCTATAACCGGTGTGTGATTTTTAATACGGACAAGGACAGCAATCACGGGCATCCGGAGCCGTTGACTACGCCGGAACACATCACTCGGCGGTCGATTGCGCTTTATTACTACACGGCGAGTGGGGTGGGGGTTGATCCGGGGCAGAGGAATAAAACGCACTATAAGCCGCGGCCGAAGGATCGGTGGAGTTTGAGGTATTACGTGAATAAATTGTTCAAAAAGACGGGGTGAGGAGGCTATTAGTATTCGGCAACAGCCTGTTTTCTGTGCTGGGCGGTCTGACAATGCGATGCGTCTCTGGCTTCAAGTCTCGATGCTCTATAAAGTGATGCCTAATTGATATCACCTGTGCAGGGAGCAACGATGAAGTATTTGACGAGGCTTTGTTACAACACGGACGGATGGAAAAAACCCTCAGGCGTTGCGCAAGCGAGGGAAGTCAAAGGCTCATACACACGCCAATTCGGGTTTGGACACGAGGAATGGATGTTCAGGGATGAGTGGGTCGTTGACGGTTGGCGCTACGCGTTCGTTCAGGGCGTAAACAAAAGTCGCAAGCGATTGCTTAAAAACGCGCAGCCCTTTGACTTACACCTTTTTAGTATTGAGCCAAAATCGAAGCGTCGATACGTCGGTGAGATTAAAGAGGTCGAGTGCCTTTCTGATCAACAGGCGCAGGGCACGCTTGAGTTGTTTCGAGGAAACGGCTGGTTCCAAACGATGTGTGAAGAGATTGCTGAGCTTGGTCACGACCCAGAGAACTTAGGTCATGAAAAGTATGCGCCGTTTGTGTTTAACATCAGATTTCGTCTGGATAACGTCAAACTTTACGATACTGATGAATATTCTAAGGCAGGCGATCCGATTATAGAGCGATGTAAGCGTTATCAGCTTTACTCGGTGGTTGTACAAGGTGATCAAACTTCGGGCATAAGGCGTAAACCTGCGGGCAAGGATTTCATTACCATTCCAAAAATCAAATCCACATCAAAAACGGTCACCTATCAACGCACATTTGAGCATGCAAGGATGCAAGAGAAATTACTTCAGCATCTTATGGGGGTTTATCCTCATGAGATGGTTCGCGCTGAGCGAGAATATATTGATATCGCTGTGGAGACAGAGGATTCACTCATACTCTATGAGATTAAATCGGATATTTTGCCGCGATCGGTCTTGCGCCACTCCATTGGGCAACTGCTTGAGTATGCTTATCACGCGCAGGCACGAAAAAAAGATATAAAGCTAGTTGCCGTGGGGCGGCAGCCTTTAGAAGTTGAGGATGCCGAGTACCTTGACTTGCTTAGGGATAAATTCATTTTGCCGTTGAGTTATTTGTGCGTTCCATTAGATTGAAAGTACTGAATTCTTGATGGCGAAAAAAGTGCTGTTTATACAGGTTGAACAGAGTCGTTGGTACTCTGTTGATATTGAGGGGTGTAGTGATGGGTAATGCTTCTTTTTTGACCGGCGGTGGATCGGGTTCGCCTCCGTCTATAGGTGAGTGCATCTATCAACTGGAGAATACTTCAGTTGTTTTTTTGAATGCTTGGGAAAGAATGGACATTCAACGTGCCGCACGGGCAAGTCAGGAGGCAATGCAATACCTAGATCATGTTGTGAACGAAATCATGAGGGCCAGAGACCAAATGAAGTCTGATAGCTGCTACATCGGGTCTCTGCTGGAAGCTCAACTTAATATTCCAAGAGCATTATCAGCTTCACCCGTAAGCCGTGTCCAGCAAGATGACCTATCTAAGGGGCCGGGTAATGGGGGACTTCCATTTTCAGGGAGTGCACTGTCTTTAGAGAAGTTATTGAACAAGATCAAGCATCGGAGGCTTTCTTCATCAAATTTCAGGATTGGCATCAATGGTGAGCATATCTTTATAGTGGGTGTCGATAAGCCGGATCGCCTGCCTGATTCTATCGTTGAATTTGTGGTAAGTGATTTTTGTAAACATTGCAGTGATGTGGCTAGAGTGATGTAGGTACAGTTAAGCAAAACTGCGCCAGACCACCATAACCTAAAATGGTCTGGCGTTAGATATTCCTTAGTGGTTGGCATTCGAAGGATGGTCGCCGGCGGTTTCGCGGGCGAAGCGGTTACGAGTTCATTGGATAAAGAACAGATGGAGTTTTCGTATTGCGGCATCTTCTGAGTGAACCACAACTGACCAAGGTCAGAGCGGCACTCTCCGAGCCATTCAACGATTTTCCGGTCGAATATGACTATCTGGCGAGGAAGGTTAGAGGCGTCGACCCTGACGTCCTTTACGAAATCCTCTATTTAGAGGTTGCGCCGGTGTGTTTCACTAATCTTGTGGCCGCTGTACCTCCGGTGTGGACAGGCTTCGACCCCGAAACGCTCAGAGAGTCGATTGAAGAAAGGTTGGCTGCGAGAGAGCGTAATTGGTTTCGTCGGCAGTTCGACAAGGCGCTGGTGCGTTGGTTGGAATACAACTACGCCTACATCTGGAAGGAGATCGCCAGCAGACTGTAGTTTGCAGAGCAAAATGGGTTCATATCGCCAATATTTCGATGCAAAGCATAATTAAGAGGCGGTCTTGTTCCGAATTTTTCAGTACTTCATCTGGGTCTATTTTTTGGTGTTATCGCTTTGCACACGTTTCGATGTCGGCTTGAGTGGTTATCTCTGAGTCAATGCCTAATCTGTATTTACAATAATCGATGATGTCTTGTCGCTGCTCGTTCGTGAGTTTTTCTATACGTCGATAATTTCCGTCATTCGCATGAATGTTGAAAAACTGCATTCGAAAGGTCGGATGCTTTTTGATGAAAAATATTCGAGTGACTTCGCTGTCTGAAACTTCGTTGTAGAAGCCTGTATTCAGAATAAGCAAAAGTGAAATTAGAGAAGCGAATAATAAATATCTCATACCGGCCTTGGCTTGAGTGGTGGTAATCATTCTGGCTTCGTGGGTGGGTCTGATCAACCTCCATGACGGCATCCCGACCGTCATGGAGGAATTTTCGTTACTCCGTCGGCACCACGTTATCCAACGCCCGATTCACCGCCAACTCCCCTAGCATTACCACCTGCGCAATGCCTTGCAGTGTCTTGCGTGCCGGTCCGTGAACCAGACCGATTACATCGCCGAGCATTACAGAGGCCGAGCCGAGCGATTCACTGGCGTTCACCAGCAACTCCTCAGTCTTGGTTTTTGGATTGGCGATAAACATCGTGTTGGTTTGGTACGGGGTGAGCATGATTTCTGGAGCGGGTCCGAGGTAATGAGAGAGAGCGGTCGACGGCTTCGTTGAATTTCTTTGCGTCTGGGGATTCGTCGCCCGCGATCGGGTCGGTTTCTGGCGGATTCGGTGTGATCTTGAACATGATGTAACTCCCTTGTGTCGCTTAAAAGGAGCCATCACCCACTCGCTACCAAACGATGGGTGGCGGCCATGCACAGGTTGGTAGACCGGGACACAAGGAAAACCGGCGCGCTCGAAAGCGCCCTGCGCATGACCACCATAAAAGCCAGGCGAAGACTTTCGCCAATAGTGAAATTGCGCACCTTGTATACACGGGCTACCAAACCCGATCACTGCTATTCAGTGACCGACCCACAATAGAATCCGCATCCAAGGCGCACAAGCCGGCGGATTCTGGCGTAGTCGTAGGCAACGGCGCAAGGCGTTGTAGGTTGGGATGACGTAACTTGGGGTGTCTTTAAACAAAGTCTAGAAATTGCTTCAACAGGGCAGTTAGAGCTGTTTTTGCAATGTCTTTTTGGACTGGAGGAGCGGGAGCCGTTTAGCGATCCATCAGGGCACGTCCCGTCGCTACAGGGGGATCTAATTCGCCAGCGAAATCAGCGTGTCGATGACATTGGTGGGCACGTAAATCAGCGTAATCACCGCATACGCTTTACGCGACCGAGCCATAAACGCGCCAATCGGCAACGCAATCATGATCACATCCAGCAAACCCCAAAGCGCCACCGGCGATGCTTCAAACAGTGTGACATTGACGATCAGCCCCAGGCACAGATACGTGGACAGCGACAGCAATGCATAGCGCCCATCCTGCTCGAAATACACGCGCAATCCGTTCTGCTCATCCTCACTGCGGCTCGGCAGCAGCAACGCGGCCGTGACGAACAGCGACAATGTCAGCATCACCAACAATAGAAATTCGAGAAACGAGAAGCTCTGTTTCACCGCCGACAGTGCGTTGACGCCCACCAGAATTGCAGCTGCATGGTAAACAGCATCACCGCCCAGACCAGTGCCACCCAGTCGGGCTTGGCGACGCGGCGGATGCGGAACACCGTTAATGCGCCGAGCAGGAGGCGGGTGACGGAGAGCCCGAGGATCATCGAGAGAACGGTGGCGACGATTGGGAAGTTGTTCATCTTGCCTCTCGTGAACTCGGTTTTGGCTGTCAGGGTGTTTGGGCAGACTAGGTGCGGCGGGTAGGACCGTCAAACGTGGCAGTGCGGTCGGGTTGGCAGAAAACGGCTGTAGAGCCTTGCTGCGCGGAGGTAATGGATTAGGATGCCCGAAGGCTGGAATGGATCTTCTCGACTAAGGATGTGTGGTTTATGGAATCTGCTTTTTCGCAAGTCATCGAGCGTTTGCAAAACCGTCGGTTTTCCGTGGCGAATAACGCTCAGGGCTTGTCCGATGCACGCACGGTGTTTCACTACTTCGTCGAAGGCGCGGCGGTTTGGGGGACTTATGCGGGTGGCCATATTCGCATGGGTAACCAGGTCGGGCGGGTGACCGGGCCTGACAGTATCGAGCTGCTTTATCAATGCATCACCACCGATGGCGAGATCCGCGCGGGTTGGTCGCGGGGTGTGGTGGGGGTTGATGAGGCGGGGCGGACGACGTTGCGGTTTGTGTGGGGGTGGTTGTCGGGGGCCGAGGGTGGTGGGGAGTCGAATTATGTTGAGGTGGTCGCGTAACCGTCCGGTTTTTAGCTACGCGAGCCTTTCAATCACCGCAAAACCCAATTAAGTCGAACTCACCGCCGCCACATCCCATGTCCGCATCACCTGCGTAATCGCCGCATCAATGCTCTCAATCGGCGTGTCATCCCGAGCAAGGATGGAAATCCCCTGCAGGAAACTGTCGAACACCGTCGCCATGGCGGCTGCATTCGTGTCGTCCGCTAACAATCCTTCACTCACACCACGCTCGACACACGCAACAATCCCTGCGCGGGTTCGGGCGCGGGAGTGGGTGAGGGCTTGAGCGACGTGGGCGTTTTCCGGACTCGGCGCGCTCATGACGCCGAGGGTGACCATGCAGCCTTTGGGGTGGCCGTCGTCGCACTGCATGCGTGCTGACTGGCGCAGTGCGGTTTCGATGGCTTGGCGGGGCGGCAGGGTTTCGTCCCACAGGCATTCGGTGACTTGGGCGAAGGTCGTCAGGTAGCGCTGCACGCATTCGTCGAACAAGGCTTCTTTGGAGCCGAACGCGGCGTAGAAACTCGGTGCGGAAATGCCGCCGCCCAGTTCAGCCTTCAACAGTGAAAGGGATGTCGAGTCGTAGCCGTGTTGCCAGAACAATTGCATGGCCTGGTCGACGGCGTCGTCGCGATCGAATGCGCGGGGGCGGCCGGTTCTGGCCATAGCTGAAACTCCTCGGAAAGTGATTTGGATACTAGTCGATACATAAGTCGTTGACAACGTGCCTCGGCTGCCGCCAGTATTTTATATCGATCGGTATTTAAGTCTGACATTCTGCTCACAAGGAGTTTCCCGTGACACCTTCATTGACTCTATCGGCGGCGCCCAAACGCCTGCCCATCGGCGCGCTGCTGGCGCTGGCCATGACCGGTTTTATCTGCATCGTCACCGAAACCCTGCCCGCCGGGCTGTTGCCGCTGATCAGCGAAGGCTTGGCGATTTCGCCTTCGATGGCCGGGCAGATGGTCACCGCGTATGCGCTGGGCTCGGTGTTGGCGGTGATCCCGATGACCATCGCCACGCGCGGCTGGCGTCGGCGCAATGTGTTGTTGCTGACCATCATTGGTTTTCTGCTGTTCAACTCGATCACGGCGCTGTCGTCGCACTATGGCGTGACACTCGTAGCGCGCTTCTTTGCGGGGGTGGCGGCAGGGTTGGCGTGGAGTTTGTTGGCTGGTTATGCGCGGCGGATGGTCGAGCCGGATCAACAGGGAAAGGCGTTGGCACTGGCCATGGTCGGCACGCCGATTGCCCTGTCACTGGGCGTGCCGCTCGGCACTTGGCTGGGTGGCCTGGTCGGTTGGCGCACGACGTTCGGGTTGATGTCGGCCCTGACTTTGATGCTGATCGTTTGGGTGTTGGTGAAAGTGCCGGATTATCCGCCGCAGCCTGCGCATCAGCGCCTGTCGTTGCGCCGCGTGTTGACCACGCCGGGTGTGCGGCCGGTGCTGGCGGTGGTGATCAGCTGGATGCTGGCGCACAACATTCTCTACACCTACATCGCGCCGTTTGTGGCGCCGGCGGGGCTGGCGGATCGCGTGGATCTGGTGTTGTTGGTGTTTGGTCTCGCGGCGTTGGCGGGGATCTGGCTGACGGCCAAGTTGGTTGAGCCGTTGTTGCGCAAGACTGTTCTGGTGAGTCTGGCCACGTTTGCACTGGTGTGCGTGGGATTCGGCTTTTACGGACGAGTGCCGGAGGTGATTTATCTGGGCGTGTTGGTGTGGGGATTGAGTTTTGGCGGTGCGGCGACGCTGTTGCAGACGGCTCTGGCGGATGCGGCGGGGGATGGCGCGGACGTGGCGTTGTCGTTGAATGTGGTGGCGTGGAATAGCGCGATTGCGGGCAGCGGCGTGGTCGGCGGTGTGCTGCTGGATCGATGGGGTGTTGCCGCTTTCCCATGGGCGATGGTGGTGTTGGTGGCGGTGGGTTTTGTGATTGCCTGGAGTGCTCGAGCGCATGGGTTCAGAGCTGGGCCGCGTGGGGCGGAAGCGGCGGCCGTGGTTGGGCACTGAAGGTTTTTCAACGCAGCTCATTTTTTGAAGTGCGCAAGAAGTTGCGCAGTGACTTTCTTTTTTTCTCGGGTGAATGCCCTGTAGCCCACGTCGTTATTGGCCTCCAGCCAAGTGCGCAACTTCTTGCACACCACTGCGCAAGAAGTTGCGCACTTCTCTTGGTTTTTCATCGGTTTAGTGTCAAGAAAAGTGAATCGATGGCCGCAAAGCCTTGATCTGTATGGGTTGCATAAAAGCTGGCATGAACTTTGATGGCGCATGGCCATCCTTTCAGGCAATGGTGCCTGAGAGGTATGTCTTTCAAGCAAGGAGAGCATCCCCATGGCAACACCAGCGTACATGTCCGTCACTGGCGAAAAACAAGGCCTGATCACTGCCGGCGCGTTCACCGCCGACTCCGTAGGCAACACCTACCAGGAAGGCCACGAAGACCAGGTCATGGTTCAGGCTTTCACCCACGACGTGATCATCCCGCGTGACCCACAATCCGGTCAGCCAACCGGTCAGCGCGTGCACAAGCCAGTTGTGATCACCAAGGTCTACGACAAGGCTTCGCCTCTGCTGCAAGCTGCTCTGACCTCCGGCGAGCGCATGAGCGAAATCGTTATCCAGTGGTTCCGTACTTCTGCTCAAGGCACCCAAGAGCACTACTACACCACCAAACTGGAAGACGCGATCATCGTCGCCATCAACAACAAAATGCACAACTGCCAGGATCCAGGCAACTCGCACTTCACCCACCTGGAAGAAGTGCAGTTCACCTACCGTAAAATCACCTGGACCCACGAAGTATCCGGTACTTCGGGTTCCGATGACTGGCGTGCTCCAGTCGTTTAATTACGGCTGATGGTTGTACCGCCCCGACCGGCATGACCGGTTGGGGCGCACTCACTTCTAAAGAATTTTTGCCAATAGCCCCACAGCGGGCTGTTGCGCATCGCAGCACTGCGCGAGGAACAAGGGATGTTCTCACCGGCCAACCAGCCTCATTTCAATCTGACCGTCGATGGCGTCGACAGCGATTTCCAAGTGCTGTCGTTTACCGGTCGTGAGGCCCTCAACACGCCGTTCGAATTCGAGCTGGAACTGGTCAGTGAAAAGGCCTCGATCAACCTCGAAAGCGTGCTGCACAAACTGGCATTTCTTCAGCTGTCGCCAACCGGCACTGGCATTCACGGGCTGGTCTACAGCATCGCCCAGGGCGAGGCGGGCAAGCGCCTGACGCGCTACAAGATTTCCCTGCGCCCGCAACTGGCGTACCTCGCGCACCGGGTCAACCAGCGCATTTTCCAGCAGATGACCGTGCAGCAGATCATCAGCCAAGTGCTGGAAGAACACGGCATCCTCGCCAGCGATTACCACTTCCAGCTCAGCGCGATTTATCCGGAACGGATCTACTGCGTGCAGTACGACGAATCGGATCTGGATTTCATCCAGCGCTTGTGTGAGGAGGAGGGCATTCACTACCACTTCCAGCACACGTCCAGCGGCCACAAACTGACCTTCGGCGATGACCAGACGGTGTTCCCGAAACTCGCGCCAGTGGCCTATCAGCAGGACTCCGGACTGGTCGCCGACAAACCGGTGGTCAAGCGTTTCGGCCTGCGTCTGGCGACCCGCACCAGTCGCACCACGCGCCGCGATTACGACTTCGTCAAACCGAAGATCGAGCTGGAAAGCGACGCCAAAAGCAGCGCGCAACCGGACCTCGAAGACTACGATTACCCGGGCCGTTTCGTTGATCGCGAGCGCGGTAAACACCTGGCCAATCGCGCCTTGGAACGCCATCGCAGCGACTACCGTCTGGCCGAGGGCAACAGCGATCAGCCGATTCTGGTCAGCGGGCATTTCCTCGCCCTGACCGACCACGCCAACCCGACCTGGAATGATCTCTGGCTGCTCACCGAAATCTTCCACGAAGGCAAGCAGCCGCAGGTGCTCGAAGAGTCGGTGACCAGCGACACCACCGACCTCAAGGATGATTTCCACCAGGGCTATCGCAACCGCTTCAGCGCCATCCCATGGGACGTGCCGTATCGTCCGCCGCTCGATCACCCGAAACCGAAAGTCCTCGGCACGCAAAGCGCGGTGGTCTGCGGTCCTGAAGGCGAAGAGATCTACTGCGACCAGTACGGCCGGGTGAAGGTGCAGTTCTTCTGGGACCGCGAAGGCAAGCACGACGACATGACCAGTTGCTGGATGCGCGTCGCGTCGAGCTGGGCGGCCGAGACCTTTGGCTCGATCAATATTCCACGGGTCGGCATGGAGGTGTTGATCACCTTTCTGGAAGGCGATCCCGATCAGCCGCTGATCACCGGTTGCCTGTACCACGGCGCCAATCTGCCGCCGTACAAGCTGCCGGATTTCAAGACCCTGGCGACGGTCAAGAGCAAGGAATACAAGGGCAGCCGCGCCAACGAACTGCGCATCGACGACACCACCAGCGAGATCAGCATCGCGCTGCGCAGTGACCACGGTGCGAGTGCGATCAACCTCGGTTACCTGACCCATCCGCGCCCTAGCGGTGGTCAGCCGCGTGGCGAAGGGTTTGAGTTGAGAACCGACCGCCACGGTGCGGTGCGTGCGGCGGCCGGTCTGCTCATCACCACTGAGCCGCGTCCGAACGAATCCAAGCACCACAAGGATCTGCCGGAAACCGCTGAACGCCTCGCCACCGCCAGCGATCAGCAAGATGGATTCGCCGTTCAAGCCAAAGAGCTGCAAGCCCAGGAAGCCGGCGATCAGGACGACGTCGCTAAAGCGTTGCACGCCCAGCATCAAGGCGTACTCGGCAGCGGTCCGGCGAACCTCACCGCCAACGAATTCCCCGAATTCACCGAACCGCATCTGGTGCTCGCCAGCCCAGCCGGCATCGCCCTGACCACGCCACGCTCCAGCCACATCGCCACCGGCGAACACCTGGCCTTGAGCAGCACCGGCCACACCAGCCTGTCGATCGGCAAACGCCTGCTGGCCAGCGCCAGTCGTGGCATGCGCCTGTTTGTGCAAAGCATGGGTTGGCGTCTGGTAGCCGCGTCCGGCGACATCGACGTACGAGCGCTGAAGGACAGCATCAACCTGCTGGCCAAACTCAACATCACCGCCAATGCCGACCGCATCACCATCACTGCGAAAACCGAACTGGTGATCCAGGGCGGCGGCAGCGCCACCACCTACAACGCCGGCGGCATCACCCACGCCACCAGCGGCCCGTACACCGCGCACGCGGCGAACTTCGCCTACACCGGGGCGAAAAGTCTCGCCGGAGTGTTCCCGGAACCGCCGAAACCGGGCAAGGGCAATCTGGAACTGTTCAACCAATACGCCGGGCGTCAGGGCATCAAAGAGGGCGATTACGAAGTCATCGACGCCCTGGGCAAAAGCATCAAGGGCAAGCTCGACGGCAAGGGTTTCGCCAGCGTCGCCGGCGCTGCACCGGGGCCGGCGCGCGTGCTGTTCGGCAAGGATCCAGCAGACACCTGGAGCGATGGCAGCTACATCGGTAAGCCGGAATGGCCGTTGAATCCGCCGGGGGCTGAAGACGTGCCGAGTCAGGTGCAAGCCATGGTCGCGCAGGTGTTGCCGAGCAAGAGTTGGGAGATGTTGGAGAAGGGAAAGGACATGGCGCAGACAGGGATGAGTGCGATGCAGACCGCGCAAGGTGCGATGCAAACGGCGCAGCAAGTGAAAGGCGTGGTGCAGGGCGGGGTGGCCGGGTTGCCGAAACTGGCGAGTGCGGCGTTGCCGAGTGCGTCGAGCATCCTCGGCGCCGCGAGCAAGGGCGGACAGCTACCGACGCTTCCCGCACCAACGCTTCCAAAACCTTCCTTGAAAACCCCGGGCTTGTTGGCGGGTGAGATGCTGTCATGACCACTGAAATCGTAAAACGTGAACCTCAGGTTGCTATCGTTCCACTGAACGCTATCGACATCCAGGACGTTGCCAGCAGCGCAGCGACCTTCGATGCCTGGTTGCAATCAGCCACCGATGGTGTGGTCACCCTCGACCGGATCAAGAACGTCGCCGGCGCCTTGCCGGTTGTGGGCAACATCATGGCGCTGGTCGATGCGTTGGGTGACATCGTCACCTTGTCGAACGCCAAGCAGCGTGACTTGCTCGCGTGGGCCAGCCTGGGCATCAACCTGATCGGCGTATTGCCATTACCGCCGGCCATGGCCGCTGCGCGCATGACCCTGCGCCCGACGCTGTTTCTGGTACGCCAGGAGATGAAGGCCAGCAGCAAATTGTTGCTCAGCACCTCCGTGATCGAGGTGCTGGTCGGGCACCTGAACGCTTCGATTGTCGGCACGCTGGATGATTTTGTTGAACAGGCCAAAGGCAAATTGCCCGGCATCCTGGCGGACGCTGGCAAGCTCGGCGAAGAGGTCATAAATGAGATTGCCACGGGTATCGAGGCGGTCGCTTTCGGCAATCTGGATGCCAAAGGTGATCTGAATGCGGCCAGCGCCCAGGCAAGCGCAGCAGTCGATCAATTCAAGAATGATCCGCTGGCCTCATTCAGCAATGTTTTCGGGGCTGCCGCGAGTGCTTATAAAGCGGCTGGCAAGGGCCTTGCCAACAGCGTGGCGCAAAATCTGGTACCCGATGACTTCAAGAAAAACGTCTCCGAAGAAACCAAAAAACTGCGGGTAATGGGTCCGGAGCTGCGCACCCAATTGAGCAAACTCGACGATGAGTCGGTGCAGAACTCCATTGGCTGGTTGCTACTGATCCTCTCCAGCGCCGTCACCCTGTGGCGCAAGCGCAATGCCCATGGTCAGAGCGCTGCGGTCCATCCAGACAAGACTGGAGAGGCAAAGCACACGGCGTCCGATGGTCAATTGGGATCCAGTGGTCAACAGGCTCCTGCGAAAGGCGCGCCCGAGCCGAAGAAAAACGGCGCCTGCACGGGCACATGCAACAGCATCAGTTTTGCCTTGGGTTCTGAAAGACTCAGTCATACTGATTTCAGCTTGCCGGGGCCTTTCCCTGTCGAGTGGACGCGCATATACAACTCACGCCTCGATGCCTACGATCACAGCGAACTCGGCGCTCGCTGGATTTCTGAGTTCACCACACGCTTTGACTGCGTTGACGATGGCCTGATGTTCTATGGCGCCGATGGCCGCGATCACAGCTATCCGTTGCCTAAGGTCGGCCTGTTCCACTACGACGCCATCGAAGACATCACCCTAGTCCGCAACAGCGAAGATCAACTGCTGCTGTGCCGTGGTTTCGAACGCAAGGAAACCTACGTCCGCCGTGGCCAGCGCTATGTGCTGAGCAATATCTCACTGCGCAACGGCGCCGGGATAATGCTGTATTACGAGCATCGTCACGGCGAGCACTCGGTGCTCTCTGACCTGATCACCTATCAGGAAAACGACTTCACCAAAGTGCACTTGCACCTCGGCACGATGATCGACGAGCACGGCCGGTTTATCGGTCTCTGGCAGATCGTTGATGGCGAACCACTGCGCCAGCTCTGCGCCTACCAGTACGACGCCTATGGCGACCTGATTCAGGCGCAGGACGAGAATGGCGCAGTCTGGTCGTATCAGTTCGAGCATCACCTGATCACCCGCTACACCGACCGCACCGGGCGCGGCATGAATCTGCAGTGGGATGGCCAGAGCGCCAAGGCCAAAGCCGTGCGCGAATGGGCCGACGACGGCAACTTCGACACGCGCCTGGAGTGGGACGAAAACATCCGTCTGACCTACGTCACCGATGCCCTCGGCAACGAGACCTGGCACTACTACGACATCCTTGGCTACACCTACCGCATCCGTTACGCCGATGAACGTTCGGAATGGTTCTTCCGCGACGAGGCGAAGAACATCGTGCGCCGCGTCAATGCCGACGGCAGCACCGATCGCTACAGCTACGATGAACGCAGCAACCTGCTCGAACACATCCGCGCCGATCACACGGTGATGCATTACGCCTACGACGATCAGGACCTGCTGATCAAGATCAGCGATGCCGAGGGCGGTCAGTGGCAACGCGCCTATGACGACCAAGGCAATCTGGTCGAAGCGCTCGATCCGCTCGGCAACAAAACCGAATACGCCTACAACAAATCCGGCCAGCCCACCGCGATCAAGGACGCCAACGGCAACGAAAAAACGTTGGACTACAACGACGCCGGGCAACTGGTCGAGTACGTCGATTGCTCGGGCAAAACCAGCGCCTGGGAGTACAACGAACTGGGGCAGATGATCTGCTTCACCGACGCCGCCGGAAACACCACCGAGTACGAATACAAGGCTGGCCAACTGGTGCTGATCAAGCACCCGGACAAGACCGAGGAGCGCTTTGAGCGCGATGCCGAAGGTCGATTGTTGGCGCATGTCGATGGTCTGGATCGCTGCACCACTTGGAGTTATACCGCTGCCGGTTTGATCGCCGAACGCGTGGACGCTGCCGAGCAAACCCTGCGCTATCGCTGGGACCGCCTGGGTCAGCTATTGGCGCTGGAAAACGAAAACGAACAACGCGCGCATTTCCATTACGATCCGGTCGGACGCGTGTTGGAAGAAAGCGGCTTCGACGGCCGCACCACACGCTATCAATACGATGCGCAAACCGGTCGCCTTGCCCAATCGATCAATGGCAACCGTGTGATCTCGGTGAGCTTCGACTCGATGGGCCGCTTGACCGAACGTCGCGCCACCCTGGGCGAGCAGTCGCAAAGCGAAATCTTTGCCTACGACGGCAACGGTAACCTGGTGCTGGCCGACAACGCCGACAGTCGCCTGCAATGGTTCCACGACCCGGCCGGCAATCTGCTGCGCGAGCACCAGCATTATCTCGGCCTGGAAAAGCCCACCGTCGCAATCTGGCAGCACGAGTACGACGTGCTCAACCAACGAGTAGCCAGCGTGCGCCCCGACGGCCACCGCGTCAGTTGGCTGACTTACGGCAGCGGCCACCTGCTCGGCCTGCGCCTAGATGAACACGAACTGATCGGCTACGAGCGTGACGACCTGCACCGCGAAGTCGCTCGCCATCAAGGCAACCACCTGCTGCAAACCCAAAGCTGGGACCCGGCCGGCCGTTTGCAAGAACAACTGCTGGGACGCAGCGACGACAAATCTACGCTGCTCAAACGCGAATACAGCTACGACGCCGCCGGCCAACTGACCGACATCAACGACAGCCGTCGCGGCCCGCTCGCCTATCGCTACGATCCCGTCGGCCGATTGCTCAGCGCCACCACACGTCAAGGCGTGGAAACCTTCGCCTTCGACCCGGCCGGCAACCTGCTCGACGACAAGGCGACAGAAATTCGCCGCCCACTGGACCTGACCCCACCGCGCAGCAAACTGGTCGACAACCTGCTGCGCGAATACGCCGGCACCCACTTCGACTACGACGAACGCGGCAACCAGATCCAGCGCTGGCACAACGGCCAACGCAGCGACCTACAGTGGGATTTGTTTGATCGACTGGTGCATTTCGAAGACCCGCGCCTGTCCGTCGAATTCGCCTACGACGCACTGGGACGCCGCCTGCACAAAAACTCCCGCGCGCACTACAAACAGCGTCCAGAAGCAGGCTCTCTCTGGAACAGAAACGAACACGCGCGCAAACAGCGCGAACTCGGCTGCGGCTTCACCTTGTACGGTTGGGATGGCGACAACCTCGCCTGGGAAAGCAGTCCAGCGCAAAGCGATGGCGAGCCCGGCCGCACGGTGCACTACGTCTTCGAACCGGGGACTTTTGTCCCTGTTGCACAGGCTGTACGGCACGCGCCAATCGATCTGATTGGGCTGCCGGATTACAGCGGTGAGTACAGTCTGGACGAGGACCCGTTGTGGAATCACAAGGCCACAGCATTACCGTTTGACGCGTTGGCCTGGTACCAGTGTGATCACCTCGGCACCCCGCAAGAGCTGACTGATTCACAAGGCAACATGGCGTGGACCGCGCAGTACAAGGCGTGGGGGCAGGTGACGGAACAGCGTTCGGAATGGGCGCGGCAGCATGGGGTGGTGAACCCGATCAGATTCCAAGGGCAGTATCACGATCATGAGACAGGGCTGCATTACAACCGGTATCGGTACTATGATCCGGGGGTTGGTCGGTTCATAAGCAAAGATCCGATAAGTTATACCGGAGGCATTAACCTTTATGCCTATGCAGCGAATCCGGTTGAGTGGGTGGATCCATTGGGCCTTTGGGGCTCAAACCCGATAACAAAATATCGTCACAATGAGAACGGATCGCTGAAGAGCGTAACCGCGAAAATTCGACCGGAAGATTTGGGAACTGGGACAAATACCAACACCAGTTCACGGGGGTTTGCGCGTAACTTGGGCTGTAATACGGACGACGCTGGCCATGCCATCGGAAATCGACTGGGTGGAAGCGGTGGTAAGGGGAACATTTTTCCTCAAGCCCCTAGTGTTAACCGTGGTGAGTTCCGTGACTTTGAGGGAGATATTGCCGAAGCTGTTAAAGGCGGTAGTAACGTAATAGTACGTGTCACCCCTCAGTACGATGAAGGTGCCACTCGACCTCATTCTGTTCTGTACCAGGCGAGAGTTGACGGGAATACTGAAAGTCGGCTATTCCACAACCCTTGTTCGTGCGATTGTTGATAGGAGCGTTTTATGTCACCTAGTGAGCGATTACAAAATTTTCTTTCGCAGATGCATGAGTGGGAGGTGGGATTTCATGCCGAGAAGCGATGCGACGCATATAAGACGGATTCGGGGTATCGGACTAAGGCGAATGAAGCGGCAAAATCAAGGTTGGAAGCGATATTCTCTGAAAATCTGAGTGTGAAAGCTTCAATTGCCCTTGGATCAGCAAGGCTCGATACATTAGGTACTGGACAGCCTCCGGAGTATGAACAGACCATTTTGACTGATACCGAAGAACAGCTAGATAAGGAAACGAATATTCAGGCAGTCAGAAAAAAAGGGCTGAAACAACGTTATCGATACACCGTGATCGTAGAGCGTGATGAACCAAAAATTGATGGGGTTAGCGTTTGGCGCGCTAGCAGTGAGAAATGGGAGCGTCGTCATGCGATTTAGCCCTAAACCGGTCTCTGAAGAAAATCACCTGTGCACGAGTTGATGAAAACTGCTCTGGGACAGACCACGTTTCTGAAGGTTTTTTAAGCGTGGTTTGCCTTATTCGAAAGCTTGAATTGTTCGTGGATAGACCGGGTTTTTTGAATCTTTGAGAGATATTACCAAAAGTTCAATGTCTAGCACGGTAATGAATGGCCACCCTGACTCGGTATCAATACGTCATAGCGACCGGGCGCCTATCGAAGACTTTGATCAGACT
This sequence comes from Pseudomonas sp. MC6, assembly GCF_054790575.1. Classification (NCBI taxonomy): domain Bacteria; kingdom Pseudomonadati; phylum Pseudomonadota; class Gammaproteobacteria; order Pseudomonadales; family Pseudomonadaceae; genus Pseudomonas; species Pseudomonas sp. MC6. The sequence continues at coordinate 2,037,075 of NZ_CP186504.1, read as the reverse complement.
TGGAGTGGTTGAACTATCCCGGATGAGCAATCTTTAAATGATGCTGGCTGAAATTTATAGAAAAATTATAAGCAAAGAACCCTATAAAGATATGGGTGTATTCTTTGAAAGTTACGAGAGCTTCGAAGAGATACCGCTTGTGTCTAGATACAAGCGGTTGGATTTTCTAAAAAAAGAGATGAGCAACGATAAGGTTTCGGAAGTGCTGGCGGGGGGGGCTATCTTTTTGATGAATCTGATAAAGATAATGCGCGAAACGGATAAGTGTAGTTTCTATGCCATCACTTTTACGGATTTTTATGGAATAGATGAGCGGGAGGTTATTGTCCCCAATATTTTTGTTTGTCCCGGGGCGGCTTCAGTTGGATTTATCGATAAGATAAAAGAAAAAAGCGCAATAACCGTGTCGAAAGAAGTGAAAGAGGTGATAAATAAATTTCATAAAATAGGTGGCGAAGCTATCTTCGATTTTTATGAAAGTAGATTTTATGACCCCGCATGTGATGAGGAAATTGTTAGGGTCTTTGCCGTACCCAAAGAGGTGGATAATAGGGTTGGCAAGTCGAGCTTCCGAAGTCTTATACCTTAAAGCGCTATGGGTGAATAAAACTGGGATGAATTCAATTGATTTTAAGAGATGTAACGTCGGCTCGGTTATTCGTCCAGCAGATAATTCCGTCGCGCTTAAGCAGTAGATCGGATTTTTGGTAAAAGCTGTGGATGCATAGGATATCAAACTCTCTGATTGCGAGAATGATCCTTTGCGTCTTGCTAAGGGCTATGTGGATGGCAGGATACCCATTGAAACCTGTAAGGCTGAGGCTGCGGTTTGGTGGGCAAAAATCGATGAGAAAGGCGCAATACGAGGCTTTCAAGACAGGGACGTATTACTGGCGCGGCTAGCTATCTGCCTGCTGTCAAATGATGAAGATGATGTTTCTGTAATGGGAGATAATCTTTCATGGTTTTTTGAGGTGCTGGGATTCTTGAAAGTGGATATGACGATGCCAATGAGAATGATGATTGAGTATTTTGAATTTAAATGAATTTAAAGATCGCTAGGCAGGGAACAGCGTAGTAGCAATATGAGGCGAAACTTGCCGGTTGCGCTGGGACGGCGACAAGCTTACCTATGAACGCCGCCCGACACAAAGCGACGGAGAACCAGGTCGCACCGTTCGCTACGTCTGTGAACGTGCACTTTTCCTGTTGTTCAGGCTGTACGGCATGCGCCAATCTTACAAAGATCCCATAGCTCCAGCGGGCCGATAAATGAATTTTGATCATATTATTTTTATTGCGAGCACCGACTGCTTTTCAGCAAAGCTCTTAGGGGACCGTTTTGCTGATAATCTTGATGGTATAAAAAATATCGCCAGAGCGGCGACTCTGGAGTTAATGAATGGAGATGCTGACTATTACTACGATGCAGATTTTAGAGAGGAAAGAATAAATAAGACAAAAAACGATTTTGTCCAAAAGCTCTCAAAGCTTAGCGATTCAATTTCTGGAAGATTTGCTGAGCTTGACTCAATTGCTAGCCAGCGAGCACTAAGCCAGAGCGCCAATTCTATTCAACTTATAAAGAGTGTGTCTGCCAGAACATATTGGTTGAATACCGATGACTTCCAGATTGAAATTTCTGACGAATTAATCGAGGCAGTCATTCAGGCTCAGCTTATGGAAGTGCCTTTAGACACAGAAACAGATCTTGCTTGGGAAGAAATTCATGAGCGATGGGAGTATTCATCATCCGAGTGGGACAAATACATAAAAAATATTATGAAAGACGTTCCTGACGCGATCTGTGCGATATTTAACGATCTTTACAACTCGCCGCTTTCTTTAAGTTATCTGAATGTCTGGAGTGAAAGATTGTCAAGAAAACACTTTATGACTCTGATTAAGGCCATTGAAGATGAAGCTTTCTTGGAAATGGAAAAAATCGATAAGGGTTACGTAGAGCTGGTCAGGCCTACTATGAAACAGTTTTACGAATGAAGAGTTTTTAACGGGCAGATCAAGTTTTTTGACTGTTAGTCAAGCACAGTCTGCCTGCGGCTCCTCACCCGGAGTGTATGGACATGAACGAAATTTTTCACAAGATTGTCTTTGAGTTAACGCCTGGCGAGGATGGTTATCCTCCTGTATCCGCTGAGTCTATTTGGGGCATCTATGCCGGTGATGGTACCCATATCTTAGACAATACTCCCTATTACGTTTATGGCGTGAGTAAGGGAGATTCCGTGCAGGTAAAGTCCAGTGGCGATGAGATGATAGCTGTGCGTGTCGCAAAACAGGGTGGCCATTCGACTGTCAGAGTTTTTGCCTTTGCCAGTGATACTGAAGAGAGAAGTAAAATAATCGCTCATCTTCATCAGTTGGGTGCCTCGTGCTCAGTTAGTCAGGAAATGTCGCTGTTTGCAGTGGATATCCCCTCGGATTGTGATTTTTTCGCGATCGACAGATATTTGTCTGATATTGCTGATGGGGAAAATATTGCATATGAGGATGCTTGTCTGCAGCACTCACATATTAAATCATCTCGTCTGGGTGAGTGCCTGTCATTGGCTTCTTTGCCACTACTAGCTCATTGATTGAGTAAGCCCTAAGGGGGCATGGAGACAGGCCGTGAGCTGGAGTTTATTAATCGTAGTCTGTCCCTATTAATACTCCTGGAACGGGTAAGTTAAGTCTGCCTAAACGAGGGGCGCTGCCGTAACGGAGAATTTATGTCCAAGACACGTGTAATCGGTACATCGACAGACGCTATTCAAGCGGCAGAAAAGGAACTCGGCCGAACACTGCCAAAATCCGTTTCGGATTGGCTTTTGGCAAATAACGGAAAGTCCTTGGGGGCGTTAACGATATTTCCTGTGCGTGACGCTCGTGACCCACGGAAGACGTGGGAGTCGATCGTTCACCACTTTAAAAAAGACTGGCAGGAGTGGTTGGAGAATTTTTCCGATACCTCCACCGATTTCTCGGCACTTCTACCGTTCGCCGAGTTTGGCACAGGCGACTATTACTGCTTCAACTATGCGGTAAATGGGCAAACCGGAGAGCCTGTCGTTGTGTTGTGGTCCCATGAAACGGGTGAGATTGATCAGGTAGCGGAAAGTTTTGCAGCGTTTCTTGCAATGCCGGGACGGCCGGGCTGATTGTTTCCGGACCACAAGTCAAAGGAGTGACAACATGAAAGACGCGATTCGCCTGGGCGACTCCACCACCCACGGTGGCAAGGTGCTCGAAGCCTTCTCTCAGACCGACCTCAACGGCAAACCGATTGCCGGGGTTGGTCACAAGGTCAGTTGCCCGTTGTGCAAGGGGATTTTTCCGATCGCCGAGGGCAGCAGCACCTACACCGTCGATGGCACGCCCATCGCCCTCGACGGCATGAAAACCGCCTGCGGCGCTGCGCTGATTGCGAGCGGGCCGAAAGGCGCCGTGATCAGCTAGGTACTCAATCATTCTGGATTCAATCAATACCCCCGCTGTAAACCTTAAAGGACTAAACATGAAATACACCGCTTTGATCTTCGCCATGACCGCAGCCCTGGGCACCGCCAGTTTCGCCCATGCGGAAGAGATGGATCCTGCAGCGCTGAAAAATGCCTATGACATGGGGCGCAACTCGGTTGGTTTGATCAACCACTGCGTCGACAAGGGATTCTTGAAAGCTGACAGTACTGAGAACGCCAAGAAGATGAGCGACTTTATTAAGGGCATGCCTGGGCCAGTGGACAAAAGTGACGGCGACAAAATCGAAGCTCAGGGACGCAAGGGTGAGATGTTTATGAACGGTGAATACCAAAAGCTCGAGGGTAACCTGCCGCCGACGCTCAGTCTCAAGCAGTGGTGCGAACAGGCGGATCAAGGCATGCGTAATGGCTTGAGGCAAGTAGGTTTGTAAGTGAGTCCGACCTTGTGGCCCGGCTCGAAAAACGCTCGCTGATTGCGAGCGTTTTTTATTCCGCTGCAGGTGCTTGATGGAGTTGTATTGGCTCAGCCCCTTGGAATCCGCCAACCCGCCCTCATAACCATCGCTATACCCAACACCCCGAAGAGGAACGACACGCCATGACCACTCAAACCGAAACCGCCATCCTCGCCGGTGGCTGCTTCTGGGGCATGCAGGATCTGCTGCGGCGCTATCCCGGCGTGTTGCAGACTCGCGTCGGTTACACCGGCGGCGACGTGCCGAATGCCACCTATCGCAACCATGGCGACCACGCCGAAGCCATCGAAATCACCTTCGATCCTGCCGTGATCAGCTACCGACAGATCCTTGAGTTTTTCTTCCAGATCCACGACCCGAGCACGTCAAACCGTCAGGGCAATGACCTCGGTCGCAGCTATCGCTCGGCGATTTATTATCTCAGCGAAGCGCAACGTGATATCGCCGAGGACACCGCTGCCGATGTTGATGCGTCAAAACTATGGCCGGGCCGCGTGGTGACCGAAATCGAACCGGCGGGGCCGTTCTGGGAAGCAGAGCCGGAGCATCAGGATTACCTTGAGCGTATTCCGAATGGCTACACCTGCCATTTCATTCGCCCGAACTGGAAGCTGCCGAAGCGCGCGTGAGCGGTGCACGCTGCTCATTCAGCGCCAGCACGTAAGCACTGAACATATCCGCCAGCCCGTCGGCGCATACCGAGATTTCTTCCTCTGTACGGGGGCTGCTGGAAAAGTCTTTCCCCACCGAACTGAGCGTGGTCAGGATCAAATCGCACGCCGACGTGCGGATTTGTTCACCGACCTCAGGCAGCAATTCGTCCATGAACGTGGCGAAAATCCGCCGCCCGGCCGCGCGCACTTCGTGGGCCTCGGGGGCGTTGCGGTAGAGCGGGGCGGCGTCGTTCAGTGCGCCGCGCATCTGCGCTTCGTCGCACTCTGAACGAATGAATGCCTGCACCAGGGTGCGCAGGCGAGTGAGTGGCGGCTGCTCAAAGTCTTGCAGAATCCGCTGCAGCATCTGCGTGGTGTGCAGCCATTCATCGCTCTGCAATCGGAACAGGATTGCGGCCTTGTTGGGGAAGTACTGATACAGCGAGCCGATGCTCACACCGGCCTTTTCTGCCACCCGTGCGGTGGTGAAACGGCTGGCCCCATGCTCGCTCAAAACCTGAATAGCCGCTTGCAGAATCGCCGCCACCAGTTCGCTGGAGCGAGCCTGCTGCGGCTGTTTGCGTGAGGAAATAAGGGCAGTCTTGCGGTTGGTCATGGGCAGCTCGGGCGTCCGTGGGAATGCGAATAGCGCAAGAAGCGAATCGCTCGCATTATTTAAATGCGACGAATCACTCGCATTTTAATCCCCAACTAACGGAAAGCAATCATGACCACCCTGACCACTGAACCCTTGGCGAGCCTGATCGAACGCCTCTACACCCAAGCCAGCGCTGCCACCAGCCCGGTGCTGCAAACAGTGTCTGGCGAAGAACGCGAACGCCTGATGCACAGCAAAACCGAATACCTGAAACTCTATGAAATGCTCAAAGACCTGTGGCTGCCGGTCTCCCGCGATACCGGCAAACTGTTGTACATGCTGGCGCGCAACACCCAAGCCAAAGCCATTGTCGAGTTCGGCACCTCATTCGGCCTTTCGACGCTGCACCTGGCGGCCGCGTTGCGCGATAACGGTGGCGGTGTGCTGATCGGCAGTGAGTTCGAGCCTTCGAAGATCGAATTGGCGCGGCATCACTTGTTGAAGGCGGTGTCAGCGATCTGGTGGAGATTCGTCAAGGCGATGCACTGGTGACGCTGGCGACGGATCTGCCGGACTCGGTCGATCTGCTCCTGCTTGATGGCGCGAAGGCGTTGTATGGCGACGTGTTGAGTCTGGTCGAAAAACACCTGAAGCCGGGCGCGTTGGTGGTGGCGGACAACACCGACTATTGCCCTGAGTATCTGACTTACGTGCGCGCGCCGCAGAGCGGTTATCTGTCTGTGCCGTTTGCGGATGATATTGAGCTGTCGATGCGAGTGGGGTGAAACACTGGTCACTGTGGGAGCTTGCCTGCAAGCGATAGCGATCGGTCAGTTAGCTTCTTCGCAACAGACACGCCGCCTTCCCCAGCAGGCTGGCTCCCACAGGGTTAGGTGTCAGAGCAGGCTCCACGACACCCCGACATAAACCCCCATCCCTTCACCCGGAGTAGACCGCGCCGCATCCAGCCCTTTGTCGTCATACCCCGGCGTGACCGTTGCCGCGTAGTGTTTGTTGGTCAGGTTGCGCATATCCACCCACGTCTGCCAGTCACCTTTCGGCGCGTTGTAACCCAGCGTCGCGCCAAACAGTGCGTAAGGATCGGCGTAATAACTGTTGGCGTAATCCACCGCCACTTTAGACACCAGTTGCGTATTCACTGCCGCAAAGAACCCCTGCGGCCAGTCGTAACGCACTTCGCCTTGGTAATAGTGCATCGGCAGACCGGGCAGGCGGTTGTCGCCGAAGCGATCATCATCGCGATAGTGGAAATCACTGAAGGTATACGCCTGACGCAAACTCAACTGACGGCCATCATCAGCCGACCAGAGTTTGCTGTTGAGGCTGGCTTCCACGCCTTGGTGCACGGTCGGGCTGGCGTTAAGTTCATACGGCGTGACGGCATTGGCATCCGGCAACACCGACAGCAGTTCATGCCGCACCTGCGCGTAGTACCACGCCAGACTCCATTCACCGACGACGCTGTCGCCACGACCGCCCAGCTCCAGCGTGGTCGCGGTCTGGTTCTGCAGTTTGATCGGGTCTTTCTGTGTACCGCTCGCGGCGCCATTGCCAGCCGGAAAGCGCACGTTGGAGCTGTAGATCAGCGACCACGGGTGCGGCGCTTCAACCGAGCGGCTGAGGTTGCCGAACACTTGCAGGTCCGGGGTGATCTGGTAACGCAGGCCGAGGCGCGGCGCGTAATCCCAGTCGTTCATGCTGGTTTTGCCGCCGCTCTGCGGGTAGGTCACAGCACTTTCGCGGCGGGTGTAGATGGCGGCGAGACCCGTAGTCAGCCACAGGTCGTCGGCGATTTCCAGGTCGTTGCCCAAGTGCAGAACGGTGTCCGAACCCTGATAGGTGAAGTTGCGCATGCGCGTGCCGGGCACGTAGCTGGCGGTGTTGCCAGAAGGAATGCGCACGAACTCGCTGGCGCCATCGTTGGGCAGGTGTTTGGTGATGCGCAGGCCGACGTTGCTGTGGCTTTCCATGCCGAAAATCGTGTCGCGGCGTTTGTAGTCGAAGGTGCCGCTGACGTCGGTATAGGCGACCTTCAAGCGGTTCGGGCCCTCGCGCAGGTCCATCGGGTAGTCGTGGTAAACGAGGCCGGTCTGGATGCTCGAATCGTCGTCGATGTAATAAGTAGTCTTGTTGCCGATGAAGGTGCTGCCCGGCTGCTTGCGACTGTCATCGCGAGCCACATAGGACGGATTGGCCGCCCGTGGCGAGTGTTCGATGGAGTGCTTGGTCACGCGGCCGGCGAGGTCGTTGTCGGTCTCGCGGTAACGAATATAGAAGCGCGTTTCCAGGTTCGGGTTGAAGCGATAGCCGAAATTGGCGATCACACCTTTGCTTTCGCTGGCGGTGTGATCCTGATAGCCGTCGGCGTTGGAATCGGTGAGCGACACGTAGTAATCGAAGTCGCCGAGCACCTGCCCGGAACTGACCTGACGCTGCTGATAGCCGTGGCTGCCGGTGGCATAACGCACCTGAAGTTTCGGTGCGTTGTAACCGGTGTGGCTGACGTAATCGATGGCGCCACCCAGCGCCAGCGAGCCGCGATCGAAGCCGTTGGCGCCGCGCAGCACTTCAACGTGATCGACCCACAGCGGCTCGAGCAATTCATATGGCGTACCGCCCGGGCCGGTCAGCGGCAGACCGTCGAGCAGGGTGTACAGCCCCGACGCATGGGCGCCCGGCGCGCGGTTGATGCCCGAGCCACGGACCGAGATTTTCACGCCTTCGTTGCCCGCCGACTGCGCATAAACCCCAGGTTGATACGCCAGCACATCCTGATTGCTCGCCACGCGGCCCTGCAATGGCTGGCGCATGTCGACCACGCTAGTGCCGCCGGGCACCTGATCGAGGCGGGCCTTGGCCTCCTCAACAGAGACATCACTGCCGTTGCGATCCTCGGCCGAAATCAGCACTTGCCCCAGTTCCAGACCTTGAGTCTCGGCCATCGCCGGGCAGGCGAGGGCCAGGCCGAGCAGGGCGGTGGGCAGGGATTTGGACGCGGGCATCGAGAAAACTCCAGGCAGACAAGGGCAGGGCAATGAACAGTGCGACGCAAGAAAGAACGAAGGAAACACATGGCAATTTTGCTTTTTGCCCGGTCATGGCAAACGGCACGTCATGAACTAACCTCACGTGTCTGGTTTGTCCCGTCAATCAACACTCTGTTTCTGCATTTATTGGAGAGAGGCCAAGGTCATGGCAAAAGGCAAAAAGAAGGCCGCCACGGCGCCTGAAAGTCTGAAGCTGAAAAACAAGGAATACCTCGAGCATTTGCGCAAACTGCACGTCGAACTGGTCAAGTTGCAGGAATGGGTGATCGCCAAGGGCGTCAAGGTCTGCATCGTTTTCGAAGGCCGCGACGGCGCTGGCAAGGGCGGGACCATCAAGGCATTGACCGAGCGCGTCAGCCCGCGTGTCTTTCGCGTGGTGGCGCTGCCGGCGCCGACCGATCGCGAGAAAAGCCAGATGCATGTGCAGCGTTATCTGCCTTATCTACCGGCGGCCGGTGAAGTGGTGATCTTCGATCGCAGTTGGTACAACCGCGCCGGTGTCGAGCGGGTGATGGGCTTCTGCACCGACGAGCAGGCGGACAAATTCCTCAAATCGATTCCCTTGGTCGAACACGCCATCGTTCAGTCCGGGGTGATCCTGCTCAAGTACTGGCTGGAAGTCAGCCCCGAAGAGCAGACCCGTCGACTTGAAGCGCGCATCAACGACGGGCGCAAGACCTGGAAACTGACACCCATGGACCTTAAGTCCTACAGCCGCTGGTACGACTACTCACGGGCGCGGGACGAAATGTTCAAACACTCCGATACCGAACACGCGCCGTGGCTGGTGGCCGACTCCAACGACAAGCGCCGCGCACGGCTGAACATCATCACCGATGTGCTCAGTCGTATTCCGTATGAGGATGTGAAGCGCGACAAGGTCGAATTACCCAAACGGCAGAAGCCGGGCAAGTACCGCGATCCGGATTATCCGTACCGGCGCGTGGCCGGGAAGTTCTGACAAACCACCCCGATCTCTGTGGGAGCTTGCCTGCAAGCGATGGCGGTGGGTCAGCCAATATTTTCGGGGCAGACAATCCGCTTTCGCGAGCAGGCTCGCTCCCACAGGGTTTGGTGGAGTTTCCTGCATTGCTGACAAGTACTACCCCTTTGAAGTGAGCAGTCCATCCGTCGATTACGCTGAACCACTGGGGGCTCATGTCTTTCTATGGAGGACGTCCCCCACGAGATCATCCCCGATGTTCGATCAGCGTAAACGAGAAAAACTGGCGGCATGGCGCAAACTGGCGACGCAAGCGCAGATGCGTCTGGACCCGGAACAACAGTACGACGAACTGCTCAAGGCCGCCGATGAAATGGAGGAACAGGGGCTGATCACCAGCGCCGAGTGGCGGCAGTTGGTGCGCGATGCGGGCAATGTGTTTACCGGTGACCCGGGACGAACACACAGCTAATCAGTGCGCGGAGATCTCAAAACGCTCAGATCACCCGGCCTTTCTTCAGCTTCTGTTGCGCGCCTCTGGAGTCGCGCAAAAGCCGCGCAAACGCCACTTTGTCGATCGGCCGACTCATGAAGTAACCCTGCACCTCATTGCATTGATCGACCCCGAGAATATCCAGTTGCTCTTCGGTCTCGACCCCTTCGGCCGTCACGGTCAGGCCCATGGCTTTGCCCAGGCCGATGATCGCCTGCACCACCGCGCGATCATTGGTGCCGCTGCTGATCGAGGCGATGAAGCGCTTGTCGATCTTGATCCCGTCAAAAGGATAAGCGCGCAGGTAACCGAGGGACGAGTAGCCGGTGCCGAAGTCGTCCATGTTCAGGCGCACGCCGAGTTCTTTCAGGGCATTCATGGTGGTCAGGGCGCCGTCGGTGTCGTTGAGCATCACGTTCTCGGTGATCTCCAGTTCCAGGCGACTGGCTGGGAAGCGGGTTTGCACCAGCACTTCGCGAACATCCTCGACCACATCGCTGACGGCAAACTGCGCGGGCGACAGATTTACCGACAGCAGGATGTCTTCCGGCCAGCCCAGCGCGGTTTCGCAGGCCTCGCGAAGCACCCAGCGGCCGAGCGGGACGATCAGGTCGGTCTGCTCCGCCAACGGGATGAACAAGTCCGGGCCAAGCAATCCCTTGGTCGGATGCTGCCAGCGCACCAGCGCCTCGACCGAAACAATGTGTTTGCCATCGACCTTGTAGCGCGGCTGATAGTGCAGGATGAACTCGTTGTGCTTGAGCGCGTGGCGCAGGTCGTCTTCCATTTGCCGGCGGGTCTGGATCTGATCGCTCATGTGCGCTTCGAAATAGCACCAGGTGTTCTTGCCTTCGGATTTGGCCTGATAGAGGGCGATGTCGGCGTAACGGATCAAATCGCTGGGCACATACCCGTGGCGCCGGCTGAGTGCGATGCCGATGCTGGCGCCGATGTGCAGCGGATGTTGTTCGAAGACCACCGGTTGATGCAGGCTGCCGATCAGGCGGGTGCAGAATTTGTCGATTTCGTGCGGACTGTCCATACCGTTAAGCACCACGATGAATTCGTCGCCGCCCAGACGCGCGACGATGTCGTGTTCGCGGGTGCACTCACGCAGGCGCACGGCGACTTCCTGCAGCACGGCGTCACCGGCCGGGTGGCCGAGCGAATCGTTGATCGGTTTGAAGTTGTCGAGGTCGATCATCAGCAGCGACAGCGGTGGCGCGTGTTCCTTGAGCAGCAGCGCTTCATCCAGATAACGCGCAAGCTTGTTGCGGTTGGGCAGGCCGGTGAGGGCGTCGTGCATCGACAGATGCTGAATCTGCGCATGAGCGGCGACTTCGTCGGTGATGTCGCTGGCGGTGCCGCGATAGCCGATGACCGTGTGCTTGTCGAAGATCGGCCGCGCGGACAGCCGGCAGTGGCGCTGCTGGCCGGAGTGGTCACGGTAGGTGCAACGCAAGTCACTGGCGCTGTTCTCCTCGGTGAGGTTTCTCAGCCACAGTTCCAGTGGCGTGGTGTCGCAATTCAACAGGTGGCCGATGTCTTGCCCCAGCCACAGGGTTTGCGGGTAACCGGTCACTTCGCTGAAGCGCGCCGACAGATACGTCAGCGCCAGGGCGCGATCGACCTCCCAGATCCAGTCCGACGCGGCTTCGGCCACCGCGCGAAAGCGTTCTTCGCTCGCTTCGAGCTCACGGTTGGCGTTTTCCAGCGCCTGATTGGAGGTTTGCATGACGGCGAAACTCTGGTCGACGTACTGCGATGAACGCAAGGCGTGACGGAAGAAGTACGCGGTCAGCAGCATCAGCACCACAATCGTCGCGCCGAGTGGCGGCAGCAAGGACCACAATAAATGTTGCCCGGGTCGCTCCAGATCAGCGACCAGACTGTAACCGGTGCTGTCCAGCGGCACCCGAGGGCGCTGCGGGTCGATCGTCTCGTCCGGCGCCAGAGTCAGGTTGTTCAAGCCGTAACCGCTGCCAATCAGACGCAATTTGGTCGGCGTGAGTTTGTCGACGAAGACCAGCACCGAAGAAGTCTGCGGATCGCCGAGTGGTCGTTCATCGTTGGGAATGATCGTCGCCGCCGACACCAGCGCCGGCCAGCCTTCGAACAGTGAATAGCGGCTGACCGGTTTGGTCAGATCACCTTGGCCCAACACTTGATCGAGTAACTCCGTGGCGCTGACCTGAACGAACGCGGACAGCTCGGCATCGACCATTTGCCCGCGCACCACCGCGTAACGGGTGCCTTCGCGGTTCAGCACGAACACGCCGTCATAGCCGTCACTGGTGAACAGGGTTTTGCCGAGGTTCTGCTCGGTGTAGGCCCAATCGGTGTCGACCTGACCGCTCAAATGCTCGTAGGCGGTGGTCCAGTAGGCGTAGCTGGTGATGTAGTTTTTCGAGGCCGTGATGCGGTTTTCCAGCGCGCGAGCCGAGTAAAAGCGGGTTTTGGTGACCTCTTCGCTGTCCAGGCGCTCGGCGATACCCAGCAAAGCGACCGCCGCCGCAATCACGCCACTGACGAACAGCGCTCCGACCGCGAAGGCCAGGCGGCGAGTGACGGCGCTCTGGCGTGGTGGAAGCGGGGCTGCATAGCTGGAAAGGTCCATGTGCTCGTCCTTGATCCGCTGTCTTCTGAATCTAGATCCACGGCGCGGGCGCAATGTTCAGATTGTTCTCGGCGACTGCTCTGAAAGCGTAGTGAACCCCGCGTGATTTGTCTTCCCAAGTGCAGGACGCCGATCAGCGGCCAATCCCGAAAGGGCAAGACTTCCCGCGTAAAAACCGGATAATGGCCGCCATTCGTTTAGCCGTATTCTGGTAATCCCGCATGGAAATCAAGGTCAACTTTCTCGACAACCTTCGACTTGAAGCCAAGTTCGACGACTTCACGGTGATCGCCGATCAGCCCATCCGCTACAAGGGCGATGGCTCGGCACCGGGGCCGTTCGACTACTTTCTGGCATCGTCGGCGTTGTGTGCGGCGTACTTTGTGAAGTTGTACTGCGACACCCGCAACATTCCGACTGAAAACATTCGCCTGTCGCAAAACAACATCGTCGACCCGGAAAACCGCTACAACCAGATCTTCAAGATCCAGGTCGAGTTGCCGGCGGACATCTCCGAGAAAGATCGCCTGGGCATCCTGCGTTCCATCGATCGCTGCACGGTGAAGAAGGTCGTGCAGACCGGTCCGGAATTCATCATCGAGGAAGTCGAGAATCTCGACGCCGATGCTCAGGCGCTGTTGATGCCGGTGGCCGATTCGGACGCAGGCACCTTCATCGCCGGCAAGGACCTGCCGCTGGAGCAGACCATCGCCAACATGTCGGGGATTCTGGCCGACCTGGGGATGAAGATCGAAATCGCTTCGTGGCGCAATATTGTGCCCAACGTCTGGTCGCTGCATATCCGCGATGCGCATTCGCCAATGTGTTTCACCAACGGCAAGGGCGCGACCAAAGAAGGCGCGCTGGCCTCGGCACTGGGCGAATTCATTGAGCGCCTGAATTGCAACTTCTTCTACAACGACCAGTTCTGGGGCGAAGAAATCGCCAACGCCGAATTCGTCCACTACCCGGACGAACAGTGGTTCAAACCAGGTCCGAAAGATGAGTTGCCGAGCGAGATTCTCGACGACTACACCCGGAAGATTTACAACCGTGATGGCGAGTTGCGCGGTTCGAACCTGTTCGACACCAACTCCGGCAACACCCAGCGCGGCATCTGCTCGCTGCCGTTTGTGCGGCAGTCCGACAATGAAGTGGTGTACTTCCCGTCCAACCTGATTGAAAACCTTTACCTCAGCAACGGCATGAGCGCCGGCAACACCCTCGCCGAAGCGCAGGTGCAGTGCCTGTCGGAAATCTTCGAACGCGCGGTCAAGCGCGAAATCCTCGAAGGCGAAATGGCCCTGCCGGACGTGCCGCAGGAAGTCCTGGAAAAATACCCGAGCATCCTCGCCGGCATCAAAGGTCTGGAAGAGCAGGGCTTCCCGGTGCTGGTCAAGGACGCCTCGCTGGGCGGTGAATTCCCGGTGATGTGCGTGACCCTGATGAACCCGCGCACCGGCGGCGTGTTCGCCTCGTTCGGCGCGCACCCGAGCCTGGAAGTGGCGCTGGAACGCAGCCTCACCGAACTGTTGCAGGGCCGCAGTTTCGAAGGCCTCAACGACTTGCCGCAGCCGACCTTCTCCGGTCAGGCCGTCACTGAACCGAACAACTTCGTCGAGCACTTCATCGACTCCAGCGGTGTGGTGTCGTGGCGCTTCTTCAGCGCTAAGCCAGACTTCGAATTCGTCGAGTGGGATTTTTCCGGCCAAGGCGAAAACTCCAACGCCGAAGAAGCCGCGACGCTGTTCGGCATCCTCGAAGACATGGGCAAGGAAGTCTACATGGCAGTCTACGAGCACATCGGTGCCAAGGCTTGCCGCATCCTGGTTCCGGACTACTCGGAGATCTACCCGGTCGAAGACCTGATCTGGGACAACACCAACAAAGCCCTGCAATTCCGTGCCGACATCCTCAACCTGCACAACCTCAGCAAGGTCGGCCTGCGCAACCTCGCCCAAGGCCTGGAAAACAGCGAGCAGGACGATTACACCGAAATCACCACGCTGATCGGCGTCGAGTTCGACGACAACACGCCGTGGGGCAAGCTGACCATTCTGGAACTGCGCCTGCTGATCTGCCTCGCGCTGCAGAAGTACGAGCAGGCCAAGGATCTGGTTGAAGCTTTCCTGCAATACAACGACAACACCGTTGAGCGCGGCTTGTTCTATCAAGCGGTCAACGTCGTGCTGGAGATGGAACTGGACGAGGATCTGCAGCTGGAAGATTACGAAGCCAACTTCCGTCGCATGTTCGGCGATGAGCGGATGGATGCGGCGATTGGCTCGGTCAACGGCAGTGTGCGCTTCTACGGTCTGACGCCGACCAGCATGAAGCTGGAAGGGCTGGATCGGCATTTGCGCTTGATTGAGAGCTATAAGAAGTTGCACACGGCGCGGGCGAATGTGAAGCAGGGCTAAGGCTGTTTCACATTGAGTTTGGCGGTGGATTCACCCCTCACCCCAGCCCTCTCCCCTAGGAGAGGGAGCTGATCTGTGAGCTTTTCAAAACCCGAGTTCGACTCGATATCTCAAGTCGGCGTATTTCAACCAAACAACTCGGTCAGTCCCCTCTCCCTCTGGGAGAGGGTTAGGGTGAGGGGCTTTTGCTTTTTCGCCCATGCGCCGAATCCGCCAGTTGCCCGGTATCGACCCGCACAAACACCGAATCACCCACTGCCGTCAGCACATCCCCGGCATACACCTCACAGATAACCCGCGTCTTGCGCCCAACTTCACCCTCGACCTTTGCCCGCAAAACCAGCGTCACGCCCATCGGCGTCGGCTTGATGAATTTGATGCCAAGGTTGCCAGTGACGCAGTCGATGCGCGGCAGGCTGCCGGGTTCGCGGTTTTCTGCGCGGTAGTGATACGCCATCGCCGTCCAGTTGGAATGGCAGTCGACCAGCATCGCGATCAGGCCCCCGTAGACCAGATCTGGCCAGCCGCAGTACTTGGCCTCCGGCAGATGTTCGGCGATCACGTGCTCGCCGTCTTCATGCCAGTGGCTTTTGACGTGCAGGCCGTGGGGGTTGCGGCCGCCGCAGCCGTAGCAAACGCCTTCTGGCGCGGCGAGGTCTTGCAGAGGGGTAACGAGGCTGGACATGGTTTTTATTATCCTGGAGTGGTGAGTCCGGTCAGGCGCAGGCGATTGCGTCCGCCGCGTTTCGATTCGTAGAGGGCGGCATCGCCTTGTTCTATCAGAGCGGTGAGGTTGGCCGGCGGGTTGTCGAACAGGCTGGCGCCGATGCTCAGGGTCACGGCAGCGGTGGTGGGGAATGTCTGCGAAGTGGTGCTGAGAAACTGCTCGCGCAATGTGTTGCCCAGTTCCATGACGCGCTCACTCGATGCGCTGTTGAGGAGGATGACAAACTCATCACCGCCCAGACGCGCTGTCAGCGCATTGCGCGGCAGCACCGAGCGGATCATCTCGCTCAACGCGATCAGCAAACGATCGCCGGCGGTGTGACCGTACTGGTCGTTGACCAGTTTGAAGTTGTCGATGTCGATCAGCAGCAGGGCGCCGGGATGCTCCGGCGAAACCTGTTCGAGCAGGCGCGGCGCGCGTTTTTCCAGAGCGCGGCGGTTGTACAGGGCGGTCAGTGGGTCGCGCTCGGCGAGGCGGGCGATCTGTTTTTCCCGGCGATAGCGTTCGGTGCCGGTCATCGACAGGGCGATCAACATGATCGCCATCGCGCCTTCAACCAGAGAAATCTGGATGATCTCGCCACGAAACGCCGCGAGATCGATCAACGTCCCGGGGATCACCACCGTCAGGGCTTTGGCCACGTAGAAAATTCCGTGACCGAGCAGCACATAGCGCAATTGCACCGCGCCGACGCTCAACGATTTGCCATGGGGGCGCAGCAGTGAGCTGGCCTTGAGGGTCGCCAGCGCCACCAGCAACGAATTGGCCGCCAGCATGACCTTCGACCACAGTGGCCCGTCCGGCAGCAACAGCATGATCAGCCAAGTGACAAAGATCAGGTACCAGGCCGGCGACAACCGTATCTGGGTGAAGCGCGCTACGCCGAGCAGGAACAGGAAGTGCGCGGTCACCAGCAAGCCGTTGGCGAACCAGATGCCGATCAGCAAAAAGCCGCTGCTGCGCAGCAGGGCCAGGGTGGAGCCGACGGTGATGGTGGCGAAACCGGCGCTCCAGAACAGTAGCGAAGGCTCACGAATGCTGCGCCATTCGATCGCCAGATACAGCGCGGCAGCGGCTGCGAGGGCGATGGAAATGGTCAACATCGTAGGTGGGTCGAGCGGCATTTCTTGATGAGCCTGTCTGATTGGCAATTAGACCGGCGATTGTAAGCGTTCGGGCGGTTTTTTCGCAGAGGCCTTATTGCCGCGCAGACCATTGGCTACGGGAGGGCGCAGTCGTCAGCCGCCACCCTGACCACATGCCGTTCGGTCATTACTTGGGCGTGAGCCAGGTGTCGACGACTCGACGATCCAGTTCCTCCCAGTAGGCCATGCCCAGCACGCGCGTGGTGTTGAGCCCGCGCAGGTAACCGCGCAACTGATTGGCGGTGTCGATGATGAGCTGCGGGTCGGTGATGCCTTCGTTCAGCAATACGCTTTCGTACTGAACCAGATACTCGGCCACACGCTCGCGGAAATCGGGCAGAACGGCGTCACGGATCAGGTCAAACGTTCTCAAGGCGAACTCCTCATTTCATGTTTTTCTCGTTGTAGTTGAGTGTGTACCAGTCTGTACGTCGCGCAACTATTGCTAGAAGTAATAGTGACCATCACGAAACGCAAGTTCTGCTTTGTCGGCGATCGGCGGAAAATCACTTCCATCGAATACGCAGCTCAAGGAATTTGCGCGATGAACACATTGACCCGACTGGCTTTGGTCGCCTTGCTGACAGGCGGCGCACTGTTCACAGCCCCGACTTACGCAGCCGACGCCGGGTCGTGTCACTTCCAGACCATCACGGGCAGCAGCGCCACGTTGCAGCACTCGCAAACCGTGGGTGTGTTGCTCAGCGAGAATACCCTGGACAACCTGCAATACCTTGAGCGTTACCACGACATGGCGGTCAATGGCGCTAAAGATGCGCTGGATTCGCGGATTCGTGAAGCCTTTGTCAGCAGTTCTGATCCGGAACTGGCCATCGACTGGCTGGTGAGTTCGCTGCAACAGCAGTTCTTGTCCGTGACGGTTTACGACAACCTTGATGCGTTGGTACAGGCGCATCCGGACATCGTGGTGAAGCTCGACACCTTCAATCGTTTGCTGACGCAGCAAAACAGCCTGGTCGAAGCGCATTTCACCGCACGTTTCTACGACGCCGACCTGCAATACATCGGCAAGGCTGAAGGCGCTGTCGAGAAGCAGTTGCCTTCGGTGTGGGTGCATAACCAGGCAGCAACCGCAATCGCTGCGCAGATCGATAAGCAGCGTGACCTGCAACTCCACGCGTTGCAGCAATTCGATGTGTCGCTCAAGGCGCTGGTGGCGTCGAGCTGATTACTTAAAACATAAATGGCGACGGCGGCTCCGTGAGGCTGAACCGTTGCCGGTTGAACCGAACCTTTATTTTCAGGATGACACCGATGCGTCTTTTCTTTGTGCCTGCTTTGGCCGTTGCCTCTTTGTTGCTCGCCGGTTGTGCTTCGGCGCCGAATAATCCGAGCCTTACTCTGCAGACCAGCAAGACGCCTGCGCAGTACGCCGACTGTGTTGTGCCGAAGTTGCAGGGCAGTGCGTTGACCCCGACGGTTTCGCAGACTCAGCGCAGTTACCGGATTGTGGTGCCGAGCAAGATTTCTGCTGACAACGTGTTGGAGGCGTACAAGGCAGGTAATGGCGGCAAGGTGTTTATCTACGAGCGGCATTTGTTGGCTTCGAATCTTTTGCCTTCGAGTTTTGAGCGGGCTGCGCAGGATTGCATCTGATTTTGGCTTTTGTACGTATTTGACTGAGCTCCTTTGGTTGGCCGCAACCAACCAGTTTTTTGCCTCGCGGCCTTATGGGGTTGTGGGGTTTTTTTTTGTTTGGGCTTGGCGGGCTTTGGGCTTGGCGGCCTTTGGGCCGACCATGCTATTGGGTTTTGGGTGAATATCCGTTGCTGCGGGTGTTGCCGCTGGCGGTTTCGCTCTTACAGCGAGTCCCTATGGCAAACGCCCCAAAGGAACCAAAGGTCTGGGCCCCGGCGTTCGGCCCTCGCCGTGGCTCGGGTTCCTTCGTTACGGGATCTATCCGGGGGCATCGCCTACGGTTTGCTTCGCTGCACCTCCTCTCGATGCATTCGACTTCGTCGAACGGTCGCTACGCTCCGACCCCCGGATAAATCCCTCCTCTCAGCCTGCCGAAGGGGCCAGCACGGCAAGATCAAAAGCTGCAGCCGAGCTAACGCTCATCCTGTTGAGTGGTGAGGAGCGGGGAGGGTGTAGTTTTTGATTTGATTCTGAGTTCGAGTGCGGCTCGGTATTTCATGTCGGTGTATCTCTCGCCCTCACCTCGGTCAGTTCCTTCTCCCTCCGGGAGAGGGCTAGGGTGAGGGGCTTTTGATTTGCTTCCGAATTTGAGTGCGGCTCGGTATTTCATGTCGCTGTATCTCTCGCCATCACCTCGGTCAGTTCCTTCTCCCTCCGGGAGAGGGCTAGGGTGAGGGGCTTTTGATCTGGTGCAGTATTGAGTTCAACTCGGTATTTCATGTCGCTGTATCTCTCGCCATCACCTCGGTCAGTTCCCTCTCCCTCCGGGAGAGGGCTAGGGTGAGGGGCTTTTGATTTGCTCCGAATTCGAGTGCGGCTCGGTATTTCATGTCGGTGTATCTCTCGCCCTCACCTCGGTCAGTTCCTTCTCCCTCCGGGAGAGGGCTAGGGTGAGGGGCTTTTGATTTGCTTCCGAATTTGAGTGCGGCTCGGTATTTCATGTCGCTGTATCTCTCGCCATCACCTCGGTCAGTTCCCTCTCCCTCCGGGAGAGGGTTAGGGTGAGGGGCTTTTGATTTGCTCCGAATTCGAGTGCGGCTCGGTATTTCATGTCGGTGTATCTCTCGCCCTCACCTCGGTCAGTTTCTTCTCCCTCCGGGAGAGGGCTAGGGTGAGGGGCTTTTGATCTGGGCTATGTGGCCGGTTGTTGTAACATGCGGCTACTTCAATCATACGAGCAGCGAAAATGGATTCTCACTCGATATTGACCTTCACTCTGGTCGCCGCAATTGCCATCGCCAGTCCGGGGCCGGCGACGCTGATGGCGATCAACAATAGCCTTGCTCACGGGCAGCGCAGTACGATCTGGTCGTCGCTGGGCAATGCCAGTGGGCTGTTTTGTCTGTCGGCAGCGGCGATGTTGGGGTTGGGGGCGTTGTTGGCCAGTTCCGAAATTCTGTTCAACGCGGTGAAGATCATCGGTGCGGGGTATCTGTTCTACCTCGGGGTCAGGCAGTTGTTCAAAAAGGGGCCGATGTTGCCGGAAGGGACTGAGGGGGAGGCGAGCAAGGTGCGGCCGACTCGCGGCAAGTTGTATAAATCGGCCTTTTTGACGGCGGTCACCAACCCCAAGGCGACGATGTTTTTTACTGCGTTGTTTCCCCAGTTCATTGATCAGGGCGCGACGCTGCTGCCGCAGTTTCTGATCCTGACTTCGATTTTCATGGCGTTGTCGGTATCGTCACTGAGCGTTTATGCCGCGCTGGCCTCGCGGGCCAAGGGCGTGCTGACCCGTCCGGCCTTGTCCCGTTGGGTCAGTCGTGTGGTCGGTTCGACCTTTATCGGTTTTGGTGCGGCGATTCTGACGATGCGTCGGCAGGCGGCTTAAACCCATTTGAACCGGGCCGGGAATCTCGCCACGAAGCAGGTTCCCGACTCGGCGCTTGAGGATACGCTTAGCGTGCCGTTGTGTGCTGTCGCTATCTGCGACGCGATATAAAGTCCCAACCCCAAACCTTCGCAACGCTGCCCGGCTTCGGCTCGGGAGAACGGTTCGAACAGCAGTGGCATCAGTTGCGCCGAAATCGGCGTGCCCTGATTGGTCAGGGAAATCACGATCTCGTCATTTTCCGCATAGGCTTTGAGAACGATCGGCGCGCTGTTCGAGCCATGGGTCGCGGCGTTGCCCAGCAGATTGGAGAGCAATTGGCTGATGCGCAGCGCATCGCAATAGATGCCTGCCGGCACATCCAGCTCATGGATAAACACCGCTTGGGGATGGGAGGCTTGTACCTCGGCAAGGGTCAATTGCAGGGTGTGCTGCAAGTCATCCACCAACTTGCGCTGCACCGGAATCCCGCCGCCCAGTCGTCCTCGGGCAAAGTCGAGGATGTTTTCGATCAACACACCCATGCGCACGGAGCTGGTGCGAATCGCCGAAATCAGATTGAGTGAGCGCTTTTCTTCGGTTTTGCTTTCCAGCAGGTCAGCGCTCATGCGAATGGCGCTCAGCGGTGTGCGCAAGTCGTGACCCAGTACGGCGATGAATTGCTCGCGCAGGCGCCCGAGTTCATTGGCATTGTTCAGCTCGATTTGGGTCGCTTCCAGATGGCGTTGCGTGTCCAGGTTCATGGCGATCAATTGAGCGAACAAGGTCAGTGTTTTGGTAATGGCCGGTTCATCGATATTGGCCGGGACCGAATCGATGGCGCACAGCGTGCCGAAGAAATCGCCATTGGCTTTGACGATGGGAATGGAGATGTAGCTTTCCAGGCCATAGGTTTTCGGCGTGTGGTGAAGCGAAAAGACCGGATGCGCGCTGGCGTGACCGAAGATCACCGGCTGTTGATGCTGGCGGATCTCGTGGCAGATGGTTGATTCGAGCACCAGTTCGCCACCGGGTTTGAGCCCGAAATCAATCGAGTCATCGACAGCACACGCCACCCAGTTGCTTTCAGTGACTCGTGCCACCGCGGCGAAACGCATGCCGGTGAGGTGTTTGACCATGCTCAGGATGACCGGCACCGCGTCAATGCTGCGGATCGCGTCGATGTCGGGGGTAAATGCCGGATTGGTCATGGTGTGATGCTTCGTGAAGAGTTCGCTCAGAGACTATCTGTTATTGCCGAACATGACCAATGCGCTAGCCACAAAGAACAAGGGCGCCACGGATTTCCCGGGCGCCCTTTTTTATCGCTGGTTCGAACGTCAACGACTCAGAACTTGTACTTGGCCGTCAGCATGTAGCTGCGCGGGTTGCCGTAGTTGTCGTTGGAACCCCACGTGACATTGGAGCCAATCGCGGAGTAGTAGACGCGGTCAAAGATATTGTTCGCGTTAACCTGCAGATCCAGATGTTTGTTGACCTCGTACCCAGCCATCAAGTCGGTGACCGCGTAGCCACCCTGTTCGAGGCGGTAGCTGCCGTTATTGGCCAGGGCGACATCGTTGTACATGCGGCTCTGCCAGTAGACGTTGCCACCTACGCGCAGGTGTTGCAGCGGACCCTGGAAGCGGTACACGGTGGAGACTTTGAACAGATGCTCTGGCGTGTCGGTATCGAAACGCTGATTGTTGTTCGCCGGGTTCTCGTCCTTGATGTAGTGCGCACGGGTGTAGGTGTAGCCGGCACCGACCTGCCAGTTCTCGGTCAGAGCGCCTTGCAGTTCCATGTCGACGCCTTGGCTGCGCACTTTGCCCGATGAGTTGTAGCAGGTCAGGACCGGGCAGCCGAACTGAGTGTCGGCCTGTGTAGCGCGGCCGGTCTGGTCCATCTGGAACACCGCCAGGCTGGCGTTGAGGGCGCCGTTGAAGTACTCGCCCTTGATGCCCACTTCGTAGTTTTCACCGACGATCGGCTCGAGCACCTTGCCGCCGAGATCCTTTTGGGTTTGCGGTGTGAAGATGTCGGTGTAGCTGGCGTACACCGAGTGGTGGTCGTCGAGTTTGTAGATCAGGCCGGCATAGCGGGTGAGGTTGCGCGTGACTTTGTAGTCGCCATCGGCAGTGCGGTCATCGTAGTCGTACCAATCGAGCCGGCCACCGAGAATCAGCGTCAGCGGATCGGCCAGGCTCAGCCGGGTGGTCAGGTACACGGCGTCCTGGGTGGTGACGCTGCGGGTTTTGCCATCACGGACGAAGTCGGGCTTTGGCGCGCCGATCGGCCAGGCGGTGGTGTACGGGTCGTACTCTTTGGTGGTCGCGTCATACACACGGTTGCTCGCGCCAACGACCAGTTCGTGGGTACGTCCGAACGCCTCGAACGGGCCACTGGCGAAGCCGTCGAACGCACGCTGCTTGTCGGTGTGATGGGATTGATAGGCGGTGGTTTCCAGCGGGCCGGCGTAACGCGACAGGTAAGTTCCGGAGAACTCGCCGTCAAGGGTCGACGAGGAGCCGGCGACGTGAAGTTTCCAGTCGTTGTCGAAACGATGCTCCACTTCACCGAACACGGTGTCGATTTGCAGCTTGCGGTTTTCCCAATCGGTGCCCGGGTAGGTGGAGCGGGGCAGATCGAGGTGGTGGCCATTGGTGCCCAGCGGCAGACCGCCCCAGAAATAGTTGGTCTGTTCATTCTGCCGGGAGAAACCGAGGGTCGCGGTGGTGCTGTCGCTCAAGTCGGCTTCACCGATGGCGTAGAACAAGCCATGATCGTTCTCTTCCTTGTCGCGAAAGCTGTCGGCGCCTTGATAGGAACTGACCACTCGACCGCGTAAGGTGCCGCTGTCGTTCAGCGGGCTGGAGGCGTCGATTTCGCCACGGTAGTCGTCCCAACTGCCGGCCGCGCCGGTGAGCGTCACGCGCTGATCGGCGGTCGGACGTTTGCGCACCATGTTGATCGCTGCCGACGGGTTGCCGGCACCGGTGACCAGCCCGGTTGCACCGCGGACGATTTCGACACGGTCGAACATCGCCAGATTTGGTTGCACTGCCATGGAGTAAGGCGAGTACGCGCTGGGCAGGCCGTCGTACATGATGTTGTCGATGTCGAAGCCGCGCGCCTTGTAAGTCTGCCGCCCCGGGCCGCTGGTCTGGCTGAGAAACAGTCCCGGTGTGCCTTTCACCACATCGTTGATGCTGGTCATGTTCTGGTCGTCCATGCGCTGACGGGTGATCACCGTCACTGCCTGAGGCGTTTCGCGCATGGTCAGCGACAGCTTGGTCGCCGTCCGCATCGGACCAGTGGTATAGGACTGGGTGTCTTCGGTGGTACTGCTCATCTGTGTGGCGCCGATTTCCGTCGCATCCAGTTCCAGCGTGGTCGGCGCGGTTTTTTCAGGCGTGGCGGGCGTTGTCTCGTCGGCCAATGCCGGCGCGATGCTGGCCATGCAGATGGCGAGCGCCAACAGGTTAGGTGAACGGTTTGAGCGGCGGTGAATGGTGCGAAACGACATCAATCTGCTTCCCCAAATGATACGAAAACGAATCCGGTGCGAGTGCGTGTAGGAATTATTCGCATTAGTGTGTCAGATCATTCCGGGCGAAGAAAGTCGTACGGTTCAGTTAGTTAACGAATTTTTCACAATTGGCCGGGCGCTCTGCGTCGCGGGTTAGCGCAGGGTTCTGGTTTTTCGGGGGAGGAGAGCGGGGCGAATCGAGGCACAGCGGGCCGATCACAGAAACGTGTGATCGGCTCGCTGACGAGGGTAATCAAGGGGTGTCAGTTCAGATCTTCGGCTTGGTGCCGCTCCGGCACTTGAGTCGCTTCATCGCCCCATGTGCGATTGACGCGCTGCCCACGAATGACCGCCGGCCGCTTGGAAATCTCCTCTGCCCAGCGCTGCACATGGGTGTATTCATGCGCCGCAAGAAACTCGGCCGCCGAATAAACATTGTTGCGCACCAGTTGCCCGTACCACGGCCAGACCGCGATGTCGGCGATGGTGTAGCTGTCGCCGGCCAGATAAGCGCTTTCGGCCAGGCGTCGATCAAGCACATCCAGTTGGCGCTTGGCTTCCATGGTGAAGCGGTTGATCGGATACTCCATTTTCTCCGGCGCATAGGCATAGAAATGTCCGAAACCGCCGCCGAGATACGGCGCGGCGCCCATTTGCCAGAACAACCAGTTCAGCGTTTCAGTGCGGCCAGCGTGGTCTTTCGGCAGAAATGCACCGAACTTCTCGGCCAGATACAGCAGGATCGAGCCCGATTCGAACACACGAATCGGAGGCTCAACGCTACGGTCCAGCAGTGCGGGGATTTTCGAATTCGGATTGATCTCGACAAAACCGCTGGAAAACTGATCGCCCTCGCCAATGCGGATCAGCCAGGCATCGTACTCGGCAGCGCTGTGCCCCAGCGCCAGCAGCTCTTCCAGCAGAATCGTCACTTTGACGCCGTTGGGCGTGGCCAGCGAGTAGAGCTGCAATGGATGCTTGCCGACTGGCAGGGGCTTGTCATGGGTGGGGCCGGCAATCGGCCGATTGATACTGGCGAACTGGCCACCGGACGGGGCTTCGTGTTGCCAGACTTGGGGCGGAACGTACGGCGCTTTGCTCATCTAAGGGGCCTCATCGTTGGCGAGTGGAAAAATACCTGCTGAGAATAGACAGGACACCACAGAACCCGCTTTGTATTCCACAGCCCAATGAGTCGAAGGTGTTTTTTACAATCCCTCCGTTGGGCGTTCATTACCGGTTGGCACACGATCAATCTCAGCGCTGCGGCCATTGATCCTTGATTTCAAACCACGGCGCCTTCGATGTCACTTCGACGTGTTGCTGTTTTTCTGTGGTGAACGTTGTGTCCAGCGTGCCCAGCGCAACCGAGATCCAGCCGCTGAACTCCCCTTGATTGCTTGCCCAGAACAGCGACGAGCCGCAGTGCGTGCAGAACTGGCGTTGTACCGATTCAGACGATTGATACGACTTCAGCTGGTCGGCACCCTCCAGCAATTCCAGGTTCTGGCGCTGCACGCTGCCATAGCTGGCAAACGCCGCGCCGTGGCTTTTGCGGCATTGGCTGCAATGGCAATGCGAAAGCGCCTTGGGCCTTGAACGGATCTGGTACTTCACCGCTCCGCACAGGCAACTGCCCCGGAAGGTCTGAGGGGAGGGCGTGAGCATTGTTATTGCGGATCCTTGTAGGTGATGGCTTGTTTCAAACTGTCAGGTGACTGCGCCAGAAATCCGGTGATCAGGGAAATCACCTGCTGCTGAATCACCGGGCGTGGACGGCCACCCTCGCCATCGGTGCAGATGATGCTGTCGCCCGGTACGTCTTTGTCGAGCATGGCCACGGCGCCAGGTTTGCAGTTCGCCATGAAACTGAAGTGACTGGCATCGCTGATCTCGACATAACGCGATGAGTTTTTTGGCAGGCGTTTGGCGAGATCGACGGATTCCAGTTCCGCAGGCAGCTCTTTCGACGGTACACCGGCAGCAATTACCAGGATCGGCACGGGGTAGGCCGCCAGGCTTGCATCGGTCATTCCGCGCGATAGCCCCAGGTCCAGAGACACCACGGCGGTGACGCGTTTGTCACGCCAGTCGGCGGCCAATTGAGCTTTGGCTTGCGCGGTGCTTGCAGTATTCATTTGTTGGTAGGCGGTGCAACTGGCCAGTTGCGTGTGGACCTTGCAGTCTTTGGCAAAACGTTCGGGGTCGAAGCGCGCGCCGCCGGTTTCTAGCACCGTCCAGCCGCCGAGAGAATGGCCCACAACAGCAATTCGATCCTTCGCCACCGCGCCGAACTTTTCCGGCTGGGCCGTCACGGCATCGATGGCGCGGCTCAGGTCGACCGGGCGTTGCCACAACTGCGCCGCTGCCTGCGCGCTACGATCACGGCTGGTGGTGCCGGGGTGGTTGACTGCCGCGACGATATAACCTTGATGGGCCAGTGCACTGGCCAGCCAGGTCTGGTTGATCCAGCTACCGCCATTGCCGTGGGAAAGCACCACCAATGGATGCGCGCCGCTGGCGGCCGGAGCGTCGAGCACGGCAGGGGCGCCGACGAAGACCGGGTTGTCGCCGAACAATTGTGGCGTCGCAGCGGTGGTCGAGCTCGGGTACCAGACGACCATTTTCAGCGGGCGTTCGTTGCGCGGATCGGCCAGCGTGGCGTACTGGAAACCAACGGGTTGGGCGTCAGCGAATACGTGGCTGCTCAAGCAGACCAGGAGCAGAGCGCCGAGAGATTTTTTCATTGTTGTTATCTTCCGTGATGGGGCGTTTGGGCGAGATGGACTTTGCCCGAATTCGCGCGCTTCAGCGAGCCTCTTTGAACGCTTCGTGTTAAACATTTTCCATCGGCCAGCGCGTGGCCAGATGCGCTGTCAAATAATCCAGAAAGGCTCTGACCTTCGGCGTCATCGCCGCCCGTTCTTGTACGCAGGCGTAGATGTCCATCGGCTCGACAACGCTGTGTTCAAACAGCGGCACCAATTGCCCGCTCGCCAGATAAGGCGCCGCAACAAACTCCGCCAGTCGCGTGACCCCGGCACCGTGGACCGCCATTTGCGCCAGGGCATCGATGTCATCACTGATGGCGGTGGCATTGATATTGGCGTCGAAACGCTCGCCGTCGCGGATAAAACTCCAGCGCAGAAAGCGCCCGTCCAAGGGATAACGAAAGGCCAGGCAGGCATGGTTTTGCAAATCATCCGGCGATTGCGGCCACCCGGCGCGCTGAAGATAAGCCGGCGCGGCGCACATGATGAAGGGTAGCGAAACGATCTTGCGCGCGACGATGCCGTCCTCCAGTTGCGGCTTGATGCGCAGGCTTAGGTCGATGCCGTCCTGAATGTGGTTGATCTTGCCATTGGTGGTCGACAGTTCGATGAGCAAGCGCGGGTGCAGTTCGGTGAAACCAGCGATCAGCGATGCCAATACATGACGGCCGAACGCAGATGTCGAGGCAATGCTCAGTCGGCCCTGCAACTCGGTTTCATCGCTGCTGATCGAGCTTTGCGCGGACTCCAGATCCGCTGCAATCCGGCGGACTTTCTCGTAATACACCGCGCCGTTTTCGGTGAGTGCCATGCTGCGCGTGGTGCGTTGCAACAACCGCACGCCGAGGTGCACTTCGAGCCGATTGAGCGTCTGGCTCACCGCCGCCGCACTGACGCCCAGGGTCTTGGCGGCGCCGACAATCGAGCCTGATTCCACCACTTTGATAAAACTGGCAATCGCCGCTAACAGATTCATCCATGGCCCGCTGAGGGTTGATTCGTAAGTTCTGCTTTATAAAGTACCTGCAGTTGAGCGTCTAGTTGCGCGGGGGCAGCCTTGCTAACGTGCGGTCTCCCTGTCACTGGATGGAAAAGCCATATGAATCAAAGAACCAACGCCGAAGCTTTGATCATCAGCCGCCGCAAGCTGTCGCCGCGTGCCACGCCGTATGTGTTTGCACTGTACATGGCGACGATCATGGCGTTTCTGATGTCGCTGGTGATCACCGCTGCCAACTCCGGCATTGATAACGATTACCTGAGCAATGCCTTGCATGCCTACAAGCTGGCGATGCCCGCAGCGTTTATGTGCATCCTCGTCGTGCGGCCGATCGTGATCAAACTGGTGGCGTGGACGGTGCATCCGCATTGTTGAAAGGCCCGCCTCAGCGGTGACTGTTCTGGCGCCTTCGCGAGCAGGCTCGCTCCCACATTTAAACCGCGATCCCCTGTGGGAGCGAGCCTGCTCGCGAATGGCCTCACCACCGATAGGCAGGTCTTGTGGGGTGCCTCAGAAAAACTCGTCGAGCAGCTGATAAAAGGCGATCCGCTGTAGATCCGGCTCCACGCCATACACCTCGAAAAACAACGGCAGCCACTGGGCGCCGAGGTTGTCCGTGATGCTGTGCGCTGCCAAGGCCAAATCCTGATACCGGTCAGCGACACCCAGCCGTCCGCAGTCTACAAACCCGCTGAAGCGGCCATTGGCAGCAAGCAGATTGGGCAGGCACGCATCGCCATGAGTCACCACCAAGTCTTCCTGCGACGGACGTGTGGCGAGCAACTGCTGGAACACTTCCTCGGCGGATTGCCCGAGGCGCGAGTCGTCGAAGTCTTCTTCGTCGATCAGCCCGGCGAGCAGGTGTTCGCGGGCCAGTCTGATTTTTGCTTCCAGGCTGTGATCGAACGGGCAGCTTTCGATCGCGACTGTGTGCAGTGCGCGCAATGCCTCTGCTGCGAGCGTGACGATCTGCTGGGGCGAGAGGTGCTCGCTGCTGGCCAGATCGCGACCGGCCACGGCAGTCATCAACAGCCAGTTGTGTTGCGTTTGCGTGGTGGTGTCGAGCACACGCGGTGCGGGTAGATCCTGAGTCGCCATCCAGCGTAACCGCTGCACTTCACCGGGCAACTCGCCCCAGGTCATCACCAGTTCGGTTTTGACGAACTGCGGCGCTGCCCCGGCAGGCGTAATCCGCCATACATCAGCGCGCGATTCGCCAATGGTCTGCTGTTCGATGGCCGCACCGGCAAATTGGCTGCGCCATGCTGCAGGGAAATCCATGTCTTTGTCCTTGCGATTTTCGATGCGCGCATTGTGCCGCTCTGGCGGTTTGGTGCGCAAACAAGGATCGCGCAGGGAAATCCATCGAAACTTCGCCAACAACCCAACTGTCCAGACCCTTACACCTCCCGGCGGATGTTCTGCCGGGACAGCTCCATGCACCGGAGAACGGCGAGGATCGAGATGACGATGACAGTGGGAGATTTTCTGGTTGAGCGGCTCAGCGAATGGGGCGTTACGCGGATTTTTGGCTATCCGGGGGATGGCATCAACGGCGTGTTCGGCGCGCTCAGCCGGGCCAAGGGAAAGATCGAATTCGTTCAGGCACGGCATGAAGAAATGGCCGCGTTCATGGCCTCCGCACATGCCAAGTTCACCGGCGAGTTGGGCGTGTGCATCGCCACCTCCGGACCCGGCGCCTCGCATCTGATCACCGGCCTCTACGACGCGCGCTTGGACCACATGCCGGTGCTGGCCATCGTTGGTCAGCAAGCGCGAACGGCGCTGGGCAGTCACTACCAGCAAGAGCTTGATCTGGTGTCGATGTTCAAGGACGTCGCCGGGGCCTTTGTGCAGCAGGCGTCGGCGCCTTCGCAGGTGCGGCATTTGCTCGATCGCGCAGTGCGCACGGCCGTGGGTGAACGCCGGGTGACCGCGCTGATTCTGCCCAACGATTTGCAGGACCTGAAATACCAAGCACCAGCGCGTGCCCATGGCACCGCGCATTCCGGGGTGGGTTACACGAAACCGAAAGTAGTGCCGTATGACGCCGATCTGCAGCGCGCCGCCGATGTTTTGAATGCGGGAGAGAAGGTCGCGATTCTAGTTGGAGCGGGTGCTTTGCAGGCAACCGAGCAAGTTATCGCCATCGCCGAAAAACTCGGCGCCGGCGTCGCCAAGGCTCTGTTGGGCAAAGCCGTGTTGCCGGATGATCTGCCTTGGGTCACCGGCAGCATCGGCCTGCTCGGCACCGAGCCGAGCTACAAACTGATGAGCGAATGCGACACTTTGCTGATGATCGGTTCGGGTTTTCCGTACTCGGAGTTCCTGCCCAAGGAAGGTCAGGCGCGCGGTGTGCAGATCGATTTGCAACCCGACATGCTCAGCCTGCGCTACCCGATGGAGGTCAATCTCGTCGGCGACTCGGCGGAAACCCTCGCGGCGTTGTTGCCACTGCTCGAACAGAAAACTTCCAGCAAGTGGCGCAAGAAAATCGAAGGCTGGCGCGGTAGCTGGGAGAAAACCCTGGAAAAACGCGCGATGGCCAAAGCCGATCCGGTCAACCCGCAAAGGGTGGTGTATGAGTTGTCGCCGCGCCTGCCCGATCAGGCAATCATCACCAGCGACTCCGGCTCGTGCGCCAACTGGTTTGCCCGTGATCTGAAAATCCGCCGTGGCATGCAATGCTCGTTGTCCGGCGGACTTGCGTCCATGGGCGCCGCGGTGCCTTACGCGATTGCCGCCAAATTCGCTCACCCCGAGCGCGCGGTCATTGCCCTGGTAGGCGACGGTGCGATGCAGATGAACAACATGGCCGAGCTGATTACTGTCGCCAAATACTGGCGACAGTGGGCGAGCCCGAAATGGATCTGCGCGGTGTTCAACAACGAGGACCTCAATCAGGTCACGTGGGAGCAGCGGGTGATGGAGGGTGATCCGAAGTTCGAAGCTTCGCAAAGCATTCCCGATGTGCCTTACCACTTGTTTGCCATTTCCATTGGCCTGAAAGGCATTTTTGTCGATCGCGAAGAAGACGTCGCCGCGGCCTGGGAAAAGGCACTGGCCTCGGAAGTGCCGGTGCTGATCGAGTTCAAGACCGACCCGAACGTGCCGCCATTGCCACCGCACATCAAGCTTGAGCAGGCGAAGAAGTTCGCTACGACGCTGCTCAAGGGCGACCCGGATGAGGCCGGGGTGATCGTGCAAACCGCGAAGCAGGTGCTTGGCGCCGTGTTGCCCGGCAAAAAATAACCGGTTAGCGCAGGCTTGATTTGATCGTTCCCACGCTCTGCGTGGGAACGATCAGCGCGTACAGGTGAGGAGGTGTGTTTTTGATTTTCATTGGCTGCGCAGGCTGGAGTCTGGGGCGCGAGCATTGGCCGGCATTTCCCGTGGAAGGCACGCATTTGCAGCGCTATGCCGGGCGCCTCAACGCCGTGGAAATCAACAGTTCGTTCTACCGCCCGCATCGTCGGCAAACCTATGAGCGCTGGGCCGATGGCGTACCGGAGGACTTTCGCTTTTCGGTGAAAATGCCCAAACACATCACCCATGAAATGCGTCTGGCGAACTGCGAGTCAGCGTTGGACACATTTCTGGCTGAGTGCGGCGGGTTGGGCGATCGGCTGGGCTGCCTATTGGTGCAATTGCCGCCATCACTGGCGTTTGACGAAGCGATCTCCGAAGCCTGCTTCACAACATTGCGCGAGCGGTTCTCCGGCCCCGTGGTGCTCGAGCCACGGCATGAATCGTGGGTCAGCGCTGAGCCAATGTTGAAGACTTGTCAGATCGCCCTAGCGGCCGTCGATCCCTCGCGCATCAGAGGTGATGCAGCGCCCAGTGGCTGGGCGGGAACCCGTTACTGGCGCCTGCACGGCTCACCGCGCATTTACCACAGCGCCTACGATTCACCTTACCTGCAAAATCTCGCACAAGCCTTGCAATCAGCGGCCACGGCAGGTGCGGCGACCTGGTGTATTTTCGACAACACCGCCAGCGGCGCAGCGCTGGGCAACGCCTTGACGCTGGCGCAGATTCAGGCGGCCGTGAAACTCAACCTGGCGAAAAAACCCTCACCCTAGCCCTCTCCCAGGGGGAGAGGGGACAGACCGAGGTGTTTGTGCAAGTTACGCCGACTTGAAAGACCGAGTTGAACGCAAGATTTGAAAAGCGCACAAATCGGCTCCCTTTCCCCCTCGCCCCCTTGGGGGAGAGGGCTGGGGTGAGGGGGTGGAGCCAGCAGACTGTTGCGATCGCCTGAAAAACACTAATTACCATCGGCCACTTTGCGTTCAATCTCATCGATCTTGCGCTGTAGCGTCTCGGCGTCCTGTTCCTTAACTCTTGTGGACGAGGGCGTGATGACTTCATCCACGGCTTTGGTGTCATCGTCCCTGTCTTCAAGATCGCGCTCGACTACGTTCACCGGTTTGCCGGACGTGTCGGTTGGCGGTGCGTTCGGGGTTTTATCGTCGCTGTTCATTTTGCTGACCTCCAGTGGTGTAAACATTGGAGGCAGGCAGTGCGGCAGGCGTTCGATATTTTTGCCAGGTTATGCCGAATGGCGCCCTCCCGCGATGGAGAGGGCGCGCACGGTGTTCAATCCTTGAGAATGTCGCGATCCTTGGTTTCCGGCAGGAAGAACGTGCCCAGTATCGCCGTCATCACCGCGATCACGATCGGGTACCACAAGCCGTAGTAGATATCCCCGGTCGCGGCAACCATGGCGAACGCTACCGTCGGCAGGAAACCGCCGAACCAGCCGTTGCCGATGTGATACGGCAGCGACATCGATGTATAGCGGATGCGGGTCGGGAACAGCTCGACCAGCCACGCCGCAATCGGGCCGTAGACCATGGTCACGTAGATCACCAGCACGGTGAGCAGGAGCAGCACCATCGGGTAGTTGGTTTTCGCCGGGTCGGCTTTTTCCGGATAACCGGCTTCCTTGAGTGCGGTGCCGAGGGTTGCGGTGAACGCATCATTGCGCGTCTTGAAGTCGGCGGCCGGCAGGGCGCTGCCTTCGAAACTCTCGACAACTTTGTCACCGATGCGCACTTGCGCGACGGTGCCCGGTTCGGCGATCACGTTCTCATAGGGGATCGCCCGTTTCGCCAGCAGGGTCTTCGCCAGGTCACAGGAACTGGTGAATTTGGCCTTGCCCACCGGGTCGAACTGGAACGAGCACTGGTCGGGGTTGGCGATCACTTTGACCGGGTTCTTCTCTTGGGCGATGAACACGTCAGGGTTACCGTACTGGGTCAGCGCGTGGAAGATCGGGAAGTAGGTCAGCGCCGCCAGAATGCAACCGACCATGATGATCGGCTTGCGCCCGATGCGGTCAGAAAGGCTGCCGAAAATCACGAAGAACGGCGTGCCGATCAGCAGTGAACCGGCAATCAGCAGGTTCGCGGTCTGCGGGTCGATCTTCAGCGTCTGCAGCAAGAAGAACAGCGCATAGAACTGCCCGGTGTACCAGACCACCGCTTGCCCGGCCGTGCCGCCAAGCAGCGACATGATCACCACTTTGAGGTTGTCCCAGCGCGCGAAGGATTCGGTCAGCGGTGCTTTCGACGCCTTGCCTTCAGCCTTCATCTTCTGGAATACCGGCGACTCGCTCAGTTGCAGGCGGATGTACACCGAGACGATCAGCAACAGGATCGACAGCAGAAACGGAATCCGCCAGCCCCACGCTTCGAAGGCTTCAGTGCCCAGCGCCGTGCGGCAGGCGAGGATCACCAGCAACGATAGAAACAGGCCGAGGGTCGCAGTGGTTTGAATCCATGAAGTGAAGAAGCCGCGTCTGTTGCGGGGTGCGTGCTCGGCCACGTAGGTTGCTGCGCCGCCATACTCGCCGCCGAGCGCCAGGCCTTGCAGCAAACGCAGGGTAATCAAAATGACCGGGGCGGCGACGCCAATGGTCGCGTAGCCGGGCAGCAGACCGACGATCGCCGTCGAGACGCCCATGATGACAATGGTGATGAGGAACGTGTGTTTGCGCCCGATCATGTCACCGAGCCGGCCAAACACAATCGCCCCGAACGGCCGCACCGCAAACCCCGCCGCGAAGGCCAGCAGGGCAAAAATGAACGCAGTGGTTTCGTTGACGCCGGCGAAAAAGTGCTTGGCAATGATCGCTGCCAGTGAGCCGTAGAGATAAAAGTCGTACCACTCGAAAACCGTGCCCAGGGAAGACGCGAAGATGACCTTGCGCTCTTCTTTGGTGATGCCGCCGCTGCGTGGTGGACTGCCGGTGGATGCTGTGTCGATTGTGGCCATGGGTGTTCTCCGTCGTGCTTATTGTTGAAGGCCGGAGTCCCCCGTTACCGCTTATCGCACTCTGGCCTTGTGGCGTATGCCGCAACTGCTCTCGCGTGAAACTTGCACAGTCTGACCGCCTCGCATGGCTGCAAGGTTTCCTGAAGCATAATCAGCTTTTGCCAGATATCCACCCGCCGGCCCGCGCATCAGGCCTTGACCCAGCGCTGACGGCTCCAGGCACTCAGCCAGTCGACCACGAACACCAGCACCAGCATCGCCAGAATCACCGTGCTCGCCTGGGCTTCCTGAAACAGGCTGAGGCTCACATAGAGCATCTGCCCAAGCCCGCCGGCGCCGACAAAACCCAGCACGCTGGCCATGCGGATGTTGTTTTCCCAACGATACAGAATGTACGCAAGCAACTGCGGCGCAAGGTTCGGCAACGTCCCGTAGCAGAAGGCCAGAAGCGGGTTGCCGCCCTGCAATCGAATCGCTTCGGCTGGTTGCGGTGGCGTATTTTCCAGAGCTTCGGCGAACAAGCGGCCGAGCACGCCGGTGGTGTGCAGGGCGAGGGCGAGGGTGCCGGCGTTCGGCCCGAGGCCGGCGGCAATTACCATCAGCGCGGCCCAGACCAGTTCCGGAATCGCCCGCAAGGCGTTGAGCAGCAGCCGCGAGGCACTTTGCAGCGGCCAGCCGAAACGCCCGGCGGCGGGCAGCGCCAGGACGATGCCGAACACCGCCGCGAGTAGCGTGCCGAGGGCCGACATCGCCAACGTTTCCAGTGAACCGTGGAAGATTGCCTTGAGGTAATCCGCGCTCAAGTCCGGACTGAGGAAACGCTGCACGTAAGCGCCCATCTGCTTCAGACTGGTGGCGCTGCCCAGTTCGCCAAGATCAAGCCCCAGATAAACGAAGGAAGCGATGACCGCCAGCGCGATGCCGGCGATCAGCAGCAAGTTGATCAAGCGATTCATGTCAGCCTCCAGCGCAGCAAGCGGCTGAGTTGGTCGGCGGCCAAGACCAGAATCAGGAAGCACAGCAGGATACTGGCGACCTCACCGCCGGCGAACATGCGGATCGACAGGTCGATCTGCTGACCCAGGCCCCCCGCACCGACAAACCCCATCACCACTGAAGCGCGAATCGCACATTCCCAGCGATAGACCGTGTACGAGAGCAGTTCTGACCCGACGTTGGGCAACGTGCCATAAGCAAACGCCGCCAGCCGGCCGCTGCCAGCCTGCAACAGTGCGTGCGCCGGACGCTGATCGGTCGATTCAAAAATCTCCGCATAGACCTTGCCAAGCATGCCGCTGTAGGTAATGGCGATGGCCAGCACACCGGCCGCCGGCCCCAACCCTACAGCGCGCACAAACAGCAGTGCCCAGACGATTTCCGGCACGCTGCGCAGGAAAATCAACAGTCCGCGCACCGGCCAGCGCAACAGACGCCCCAGTCGGCTGGGTACGCCACCGCGCGAAGCGGCGGACAGCGACAGCGCACGACTGGCAACCAGGCCCGCCGGTATCGCCAACACCAGCGCCAAAGCCATGCCGGCGGTGGCGATGGCCAGAGTTTGCAGGGTGGCTTTGAGCAGTAACTGCAGAAACGCTTCGTCGTGCGCCGGTGGCCAGAATTGCGCGACAAAACGGCCCATTTCATTCTGGCTGTCGGGGAGCAATACGCCCAGATTCAGCTCGCTGAGCTGAATGCCCGGCCACAGCAAAGCAATCGCCAGCAACGTCAGCAGCAGACGTGGCCATGCGGCGGGATCGCGTGAATCGCCTTTCAGCATCGTGGAATCTGCACAGTCAGAGGCGCCACCGCAGCGGTCGGCGATTGCAGTTTTTCGTTGGCGTACAGCGCGTCGAGCATCTCGGGGCTGACTTGATCGGAGGCGCTGTCGAACAGAATCTGCCCGTCGCGCAGACCGATGATTCGCGGGAAGTGCGACAGCGCCAGGTCCACCGCATGCAGGCTCGCCACCAGCGTGACGTTATGTGCGCGGGCATGCCGCGAGAGGATCGACAAGGTGTGCCCGGCCATAACCGGGTCCATCGCCGACACCGGTTCGTCAGCCAAGAGAACTTCCGGCGCCTGATACAACACGCGAGCGATGCCAACACGTTGCAGCTGACCGCCAGACAATTGCTGACAATGGGCGAACAACTTGTCACCCAGATCCAGCCGCGCCAACGCCGCGCGCGCACCCGCCACATCCAGTGGATGCAACAGGTTCAGAAGACTTTTACCCAGACTCCATTGGCCGAGCTTGCCGGCCAGCACCGCTGTGATCACGCGCTGACGCGGCGGCAACGGCGGTGCCTGATGCACCAGACCGATTCGCGCACGCAGGCGTTGACGCTGGCGGGCGGACAAGTGCCAGGCGCGTTCGCCGAGCACTTCAATCTCGCCGCTGCTGGGCCGCAGGGCGGTGGCCAGCAGGTTGAGCAAACTCGATTTACCGGCCCCGGACGGGCCAATGATGGCGACCTGTTCGCCGACGCCAATCTGCAAGTCGACACCGCGCAGGGCGTCGACTCCATTGGCGTGGCGCAGGCTGCCTTGTTTGAGGCGTAGGGTCATTTCAGCAGTTCGGCGGCGCGGGCGGCTTCCTCGATGCCTTTGTAGTTCTCGGGCTTGGTGTCGATAAAACGGCTGGCCGCTTGCAGATCCAGAATCTTTTTCTGCTCAGGGTTGGCCGGGTCCAGATCGAGGAAAGCTTTCTTGATTTTCGCTGCCAGAGCCGGGTCGAGAGTGCCGCGCACGGTCCAGTTGTAATCGAAGTAGGTCGGGGTGGTGGCGAAGACCTTGACCTTGTTGGTGTCGACCTTGCCGGCATCGACCAGTTTCTGCCAGACGCTGGCGTTCAGTACACCGGCGTCAACCTTGCCAGCCTGCACCCATGCCACGGTGGCGTCGTGGGCGCCGGAGTAGGCGACACGGCTGAAATAGCCCTCAGGCTTGATGTTGTCGTTTTTCAGCATGAAGTAACGCGGCATCAGGCTGCCGGAAGTCGATGACACCGAACCGAAAGCGAAGGTCTTGCCCTTCAGGTCGGCGAGGCTCTTCACGTTCGGGTCGGCAGTGATGAATTTGCTGGTGAACTGCGCGTCCTGCTCGCGCTGAACCAGCGGAATGACTGGCGTCGTTGCGTCAGTTTTCAAACGTGCCTGTACAAAAGTGAAACCGCCGAGCCAGGCCATGTCGAGGCGATCGGTCGCGAGCGCTTCAACCACTGCCGGGTAATCGGCCACCGGCACGAATTGCACCTTCATGCCCAGTTGCTGTTCCAGATAGGCACCCAGCGGTTCGAACTTGCGCAGCAACTCGGTCGGGGCTTCATCGGGAATCGCGCTGACCCGCAAAACGTCGGCGGCTTGCACCATCAACGTAGAAAAGGACAGGGCCAGGCCGGCGGTCAGTGCCAGGGTTCGTTTGAGCATGGAATTCTCCGTTTCGTAAGCGTCAAAAGGGCTGAAGTGGCGACGTGAGGCGCAAACTCAGGGTAGACGAAACGGCGAGGTTATACGCATTCGAGGCGGCAAAGGCCAGCATTGGAGCTTCACGATGTTTTACGCCCTGTCCCTTGTAGGAGCTGCGGCACGCTGCGATCTGTTGATTTTGATTTTAAAGATCAACATCAACAGATCGCAGCGTGCCGCAGCTCAGGTTTTATGCATGTCAGGATCCAGGCAGCTTCGCAATCACCTTGATCTCAAAATCAAACCCATACAGCCAGGTCACGCCCACCGCCGTCACCGTCGGATGCGGCGCTTCGCCCCAGAACTCTGTCAGCACGATATTCCAGATCGTCTCGAATTTTGACGGCGGGTCGACGATGAACACGGTGACATCGACCACATCGTCAAAGCTGCATCCGGCCTCGGTGAGAATCGCATTCAGGTTGTTGAAGGCTTGGCGCACCTGATTCTCCAAGTCCGGTTCGGGCGTACCGTCCTCGGTGCTGCCAACTTGCCCTGAGACAAACAGGAATCCGTTGGAACGAATCGCCGGCGAGTAGCGATGGCGTTCATAGAGCGTGCGTCGTGCGGGTGGGAAAACAACATCGCGCTGGGTCATGGGGTGTGTCTCCATCAGTGAGTTGATGGGGCCACTTTAGGTATTTGCAGTCGACCGATAAACGCGCAAGCTTGGCGTTCACTGTTTGTGAAATCCAAACAATCGAGGGCACACCTTGGACCGTTTTGACGCAATGCAGGCCTTTGCCCGGGTGGTCGAGGCGGGGAGTTTCACCAAAGCGGCGGAAACCTTGCACATGAGCAAGACCACCGTGACTCAACTGGTTCAGCAACTGGAGGCACGGTTGCGGGTGAAATTGCTCAATCGCACCACGCGCAAGGTCAACGTCACCGCCGATGGCGCGGCGTATTACCAGCGGGTGATCAAGTTGCTCGCCGATCTGGAGGATGCCGAAAGCAGCTTGCCGGGTGCGGCGGCATTGCCTTCGGGCCGGCTGCGCGTGGATGTGCCGAGTCCGTTCGCACGGTTGATTCTGGTGCCGGCCCTGCCTGAGTTTCACGCGCGTTATCCGGACATCCAGATCGACATGGGCGTCAGCGACCGCATCGTCGACATCATTGATGAGAACGTCGACTGCGTGGTGCGCGGGGGCGAACTCATGGACCTGTCGCTGATGGCGCGCAAGGTTGCCGATCTGCAGTTGGGGGTGTTTGCCGCACCGCAATATCTGGCCCGCGCCGGTACGCCTGCGCACCCACGGGACCTGGAAGACAGCCATCATCGGGTCGTCGCTTTTCTCTGGGCACGCACCGGAAGACCAGTACCGTACGCCTTGCACAACACCAGCGAAAACCTGCAGATCAAGGGGCGTCACGTGTTGGCAGTCGATGACGGCAACGCTTATCTCGCGGCAGGTCTGGCGGGCATGGGCGTGCTGTGGCTGCCCAAATACATGTCTGCCGCCCACGAGGCGCGCGGCGAACTGGTGCCGCTGTTCGAAGACTGGAAACTCGCGCCGATGCCGCTCTACATCGCGTATCCGCCGAACCGGCATGTCAGCCTGAAATTGCGCGTGTTCATCGATTGGGTCGTTGAATTGATGGCGTAGCAGCATTGTGGTGCAGTTATTGCTAGCTGCTGTGCCAGTGCCGTCAAAATACCAACACAATCAGGCGACTTGAAAGCCCGTAGTGATGAGATGCATGGCTTTCAATTCTAGGAGCTTCACCCGCATGAATATGTACATCGATATCGTCGGTGCGTGCAATCTGAGCTGCCCGTCCTGCCCAATGGGCAACTCGGAAAATCTCAATTTCAAAAAAGCCATGCAGCTCGAGATGTTCAAGCAGATTGTCGATAAGGCCAAGACAGAGGGCGTCAACACGATCTACCTCTATAACTGGACCGAGCCGCTGATTCATCCAAAAATTGGCGAGTTTATCGAGGTCATCAATGCTGCCGGCATGGGCAGCGGCATCAGCACCAACCTGAACCTCGCCAAGAATATGGAAAAGGCCTTGATGGCCGAGCCGAGTTACTTCCGTATTTCGCTCTCCGGTTTTTACCAGGAGACCTACGAAAAGGGCCATGTCGGCGGCGATATCGAAGTTGTAAAACAAAACATGATCGCCCTGCAGGAGATCAAGCAGCGCCTGGGTCTGAGGACCCGCGTTGATGTTTACTATCACCGCTACCTGGATAACATCGAAGAAGAATCACTGATGCGCGAGTTCAGTGAGCGTCTTGGCTTCATGTTCACCACCGGGTACTCCGTGATGATGCCGCTGGAGAAGACACTGGCCATTGTCGAGCGTGACCCGTCTGTCACGGCTACGGACATCGACACCCTGAAACGCCTCGCACTGCCGCCGTACGACGATCTCGTCAACGTCATCCAGAACTTTCCCAAGATGGCGTGCACGCTCAAGGATGACTGGCTGGTCATCGACTGCAATGGCAACACGGTGCTGTGCTGCACGATCTTCAATCAGACCGAGTATCAGGTCGGCAAGTATCTCGACATGCCGCTTGCAGAACTGACACGACGCAAATCGACGCAGAAAAACTGTGTCGACATGTGCGACCGCTGCGCCAATAAAGGCCTGCATATCTACTCGATGCATCCCAATCAGGGAGTGCTGGAGCGGCACGCGGTGAATCGCATCATCGATTTCGAGCAGCGTGCCAGCCAGGGTCTGCCGGTGGAAAGCGAGCAACTGGGGCGTGCCGGCGAAGTCAGCGCAGAAAACTTTGATGAAGCCCAATACCTTCGATTGAATGACGATGTCAGGATCGCGGTCGCCCAGGGAGGCTTCTCCAGCGCCTATCAGCACTACGTGCTCTGTGGTCGGCTTGAGGGACGACTAGGTGCCGGGGTTTTCTCGGCCGTTTGAGTCAGAGATGGATTGGCGGACAACCACCCAGTGAAACTGTTCGCCATTCACCAGCGTGATTGACTCTTTGGCGGATCAAGCCAACTATCGGCGCATAACAACATGACCGATGGACCATAACTTGATCGAACGACGCCAATTCAGCGGAGGCATGAAGGGGAAAAACCTCCGCTATCTGAATGAGCAAAGCGCGGAAGACCCGCGCATGACCCGCACCGGTTTTCTGCTGCTCGAACATTTTTCACTGCCGGCGTTTACCCAGGCGCTGGACACGGTTGTCACCACTAATTTGCTGCGCCCGGGACTGTTTTCCTCGCGCACGTTTGGCTTGGGCGACGGCGAAGTCATCAGTGACCTGGGCCTGGTGATCCGCCCCGATGCACGGCTGGATTCGGCCGCGCTTCAGCAACTGGATCTGCTGGTGGTGTGTGGCGGGTATCGCACCGAGCTGCGCGCGAGTGATGAGTTTATCGGCTTGCTCAGATCAGCAGCGGAGCGCGGCATCTCGCTCGCCGGGTTATGGAATGGCTCGTGGTTTCTCGGCCGCGCCGGGTTGCTCGATGGCTATCGCTGCGCAATCCACCCGGAGCACCGCCCGGCACTCACCGAAATCGCCAAAACCACCCACGTCAGCAGTGAACCCTACGTAATTGATCGCGACCGCCTCACGGCATCGAGTCCGTCCGGGGCTTTCCACATGGCGCTGGACTGGATCAAAAGCCTTCACGGCAAAGCCTTGGTCGAGGGCATCGAAGACATTCTGGCGTTCGAGGAGTCGCGTTACCGGCGGATCAAACCGGATGAAAACATCTGCGTCAGTGCGCCGCTGCGTGAAGTGGTGAAACTGATGGATGCAAATCTGGAAGAGCCGCTGGAGCTGGAGCAACTGGCGGTGTATGCCGGACGCTCACGTCGGCAGTTGGAGCGCTTGTTCAAAGAGCAACTCGGCACCACGCCGCAACGCTATTACCTGGAACTGCGCATCACTGAAGCACGGCGGTTGTTGCAACACACGGAGCTGTCACAAGTGGAAGTGCTGGTCGCGTGCGGCTTCGTTTCCCCAAGTCATTTCAGCAAATGCTACAGCTCATATTTCGGCTACAGACCTTCCAAAGAAAAACGCCTGGTCAAATAACCCAAGCCGTCACCCACCTGAATTCACCTCGATATCCCACGTCGGCGAACCTCCCCCCAAACCCCTCGGTCAGTTCCCTCTCCCTCTGGGAGAGGGCTAGGGTGAGGGGCTTTTAAAAGACGATCTCCATCACCGAACCGCGCCATATGCCCCAGTTGTTGCAGGCGGGAGTCCCTCCAGTTTGCAGATAAGTCATGCCGAGCCATTGAAAGTGGCGTCAAAGTGCCACTGATTGCCACCCCAAACACCACCTGTCACCCTGCGCCTCGTTCAAAGGATCAGGACAAGGAATCAAGGATTGAGTGGCTACGCCCCA
Organism: Pseudomonas sp. MC6; assembly: GCF_054790575.1. Taxonomy (NCBI): domain Bacteria; kingdom Pseudomonadati; phylum Pseudomonadota; class Gammaproteobacteria; order Pseudomonadales; family Pseudomonadaceae; genus Pseudomonas; species Pseudomonas sp. MC6. Next base: position 1,995,598 of record NZ_CP186504.1, on the reverse strand, counting down.
ACCCTTCCAAGGGTTATCGCAACACCGGCGTCGAACCCGTCGACGTCAACGCTCAGCACTGGGCGCAATACAAAGATCTTCCAGCGGCACCGATCGTTAAACCAGAACCCTTGGGCTGCGTCTTTGCCAAAAGCTGTAACCTTCCCGACGGCGAAATCAACCACACAAACCAAGCTGGATTCGTCCCTGTAGAGAAACTGGCGGATTACGGTTTGTGGGCTGTTCTTGCCACAGATGCAGCAATTACCGCCCACGGCACAGCGCTTCAACTGGTCAGCGGCTCCACAACCGGCAGTGCCATCGCTCAGAGACTGGGTGGGTCCCTCGCGCTGGGCTTGCTCGAAAGTGCTGGTGCATTGGCAACAGGTGCCGCCGTCGGCACCGTTGCGCTATTAATGCCTAATACCAACCTTGCACCCGACAGTGCCTTCTACAAAACCGACCAGTACGCCACGCTCGAAACGGGCCGCACGCGCGTCCGCGTCAACGTAAAGACTTTGCCGGACGGTTCCGTCAGTGCTTACGGCTTTTACACGGGCGGCAAAAAGGACTGGGAAAATGTCCCTGTCATCAAAGCGGAAAAGGAAAAGGACGGCGAGAAATACGTGGCCGACGTAGGTAATGGCATTGGCCTTACCTGGACGCCAGCAGCAAACCCAGATGGTGTGCTGGGTATTCCAGCACTTGAAGGCGTGCCGCAATTACCTCCCGTATGGGTATATCCGCCGACAGAAAAGTCGGACACGCTTTTGGCTAATCCAGCACATCCTCCCGAGTTTCAGGATGCGATCATCTGGTTCCCGGATGACGCTGGCCTTGAACCCATCTACATCGTGCTCAGCACACAACTAGAGAAGAACAAACAAAAGGGCAAAGCGTTTGAAGAAGCGTCCTTTGACGAATTCAGCAAGACCAAACCTGAAGCCGCCCGAGAGGTCACAGTCAAAACCGACAGCGGTGTACGCACACGCATTGATATGATGGGCCGCGACGCCGATGGCAACCTCTCATGCGTCGAATGCAAATCGTCAGAAACAGCGCCGCTGACCCGCAACCAGAAACTCGGCTTTCCAGAAATAGAAAAGACCGGTGCAACCGTCGTCGGCAAAGGTAAACCCGGCTTCACCGGAGGCACCAGAATTCCACCCACCAGAGTCGACATCATTCGACCTGACCCGACCCTCTGAGGGAGCAGACATGTCCATCACCGAAACCAAAGTCGTCGACATCATCGCAGTACCCGAGTGGGAGCCAGATAACGTCGTGCTCGTCATCACCGATCACCTGGAATGGGGCGACAAAGCCCAACAGGGGGAGCACCTGTTGTTGCTTCAAGAGAAAATCAACACCTACATCGCCTTCATCGAGAGCGGCGAACTGCTGGAAAGCTATCCGCCAGCCGAAGGCAAGAATCCAAAGATTCGCATCAACGGCCTCTATGAACTGCCCGAGCAAGGTGAAACCTTTATCGACCGAGTGACCGAGGTACTCAAAGGCGTGGGCATTGGAATGGAGTTTGTACTCAAGGACGACTTTGCAGTTCGCCACTAATTGTGAGTTCGGATAGCGGCAACAGAGCTCAAGCTCTGTTTCCCGAGAAGGATTGAACAACCCTGCTATCAAGGAGCCAAGGATCCGCTATGTCCGTAACAGACGCCAAAACCATCGACATATGGGGTATCCCCAAATGGGACTACAACAAGATCATCTTGGGTATCACTGACCACCTGGAATGGGGTTGCAAGGCCGAACAAGGCGAGCACCTGTTGGTGCTTCAAGAGAAAATCAACAACTACATCGCTTTCATCGAAAGCGGTGAAATCTACACTGAGATACCCGGTGCACTCGGAAAATCACCTGTCATTCGTATTCAAGGCAAGTACGAGTTACCCGAGCAAGGCGAGTTGTTCATTGATCGCGTTGCCGAGACACTGAAGGGCGTGGGTATCGGATTCGAGTTCGTGCTCAAAGCGAATTAAGAAACATATTTTAGGAACCGGCAACTCAGGCATGGGCTTGTCATATGAGCGCTGTGAGTCCTCTCTGATAGAACCCGAGCACTGAAAACTGCTGCGGTACCGGAAATCGGGCCAGCCAAGCCATTTCAGCAAATGCTACAGCTCATATTCGGCTACAGACCTTCCAAAGAAAAACGACTGGTCAAATAGCAACAGCCGTTTCCCAACCTGAGATCACCTCGGTATCCCACGTCGGCGTACCTCTTCCAAACACCACGGTCAGTCCCCTCTCCCTCGGGGAGAGGGCTAGGGTGAGGGGCTTTTAAACGCCATCACCCACGCAAGTTTAACTTACACGCACTGTTACGCCATAACGGCTACAACACCTTGCGCCGTTGCCTACGCGTACGCCAGAATCCGCCGGCTTACGCGCCTTGAGGCGGGCTGTATCGTTTCCCTGTCACTGCAAAACAGTGATCGGGTTTGGTAGCCCGTTTCTTGATAGCCGTATTGCGTCACCTTATTCAGCCATTTATTTGGGCTCAGCTTTATATGGTGACCATGCGTGGGGCTCATTCGTGAGCGCCGGGTTCGCTGTCTTGACCGGTCTACCAACCCACGTATGGCCGCCACCCTTCGTTTGGTAGCGAGAGTGTCGGCTCCTCATTCCTTCAAGGTAGCAATTCATCTATGTTCAAAATTACGCCAAACCCGCCAGAAACCGATCCAATCCCCTACGACGCCGCACTCGAGCCTCAAAACATCAAAGAGGCCACCGACCGCGCGATCAACTTCTACCTCAATCCCTCGGCGCTGAAGACCTCAGTACCCACCCGCAAGACCGGCAAGATCTACCTCATCGACCCCACAGTAGATAACGAAACCCTGCTCGTCGAAGCCACTGAAACATTGTCCTCCGCCACTGACATGGCCCGTGAACTCGCCGATTCGATTGATCCTTCACAGCGCAAAAAGATGCTGATCCTGCAACAGGTGATCATGCTCAGTGAGTTGGTAGTCGGACGAGTCCTGGATAACCAGCGATTGCCGCACTAGTCACGATGCAGATGGGTGAGGGGGCTCGCTCCCTCATTGCACAGAAGCGTCCGCAATCGGGGCGCTTCAGGCCTTCTATTAAAGAGCCGCCAACGGTTCTTGTCTGGAGTTTCAGCTGATGTCTCAGCCACCCGAACCACCGGTCACAGATCTGGTATCGCCGTACGCCTCGCCCAATTCAAGAAAGCTGCACGAAGCGGCAGAGCGTGCACTCGACCATTACCTGTTGCCTGCCGCGATCATGGCCGAACCCTATACGCCAAACGCTCTGTTCATGGCCAACCCGCAAGCAGACACCGAGTCGTTGCTGACCAATGCTTGCGGGTCGTTGGCGTCCGCGTCGGTCATGCTGGGCAATTTTGCCGGCGTGCTGGAGGGATCAAACCGCCATACGCTTCTGGGCATTGCGCAAGTGGTCATGTTGGGGGAGTTGGCAGTGAACAAGGCGTTGGATCTGGTCGTGCCAACCGAGTGATCGCGCACGTTAGTCGGGGTTGAGGGTGTCTGGTCGGGCGTGATCGCGAGCAGGCTCACTCCTACATTTGAAATGCGTTCCCCCTGTAGGCGTTCGCCTGCTCGCGATGGCGTCCGTTCAGGCAAAGCATCTGCAAAACGTGACCATCCCTCCACCCTCAAATAATCAAGCAGTCAGCCTGAGCGGCTGACTGCTTTTTTGTTTCTACAGGTGATCGGCGTCGATCACAGCCTTGGCAAACGCCTGCGGATCTTCCTGCGGCAAGTTGTGGCCAATCCCGCCATTGATCAAACGGAACTGATATTTGCCGGTAAAGCGCTTGGCGTAATCCTCCGGCGCCGGGTGCGGCGCACCGTTGGCATCGCCTTCAAGGGTGATGGTCGGCACGCTGATCGACGGTGCGGTGGCGAGCTTCTGTTCCAGCGCTGCGTACTTCTCTTCGCCTTGGACCAACCCTAGACGCCAGCGGTAGTTGAACACGGTGATGTCGACGTGATCGGGGTTCTCCAGCGCCTTGGCGCTGCGGTCGAACGTGGCGTCATCAAACTTCCACTGCGGCGACGCGGTCTGCCAGATCAGTTTGGCGAAATCATGGGTGTTCTTCGCGTAACCGGCACGGCCACGGTCAGTCGCAAAGTAGAACTGGTACCACCACTGCAACTCAGCCTTGGGCGGCAGCGGGTTTTGCCCGGCGGCCTGATTGCCGATCAAATAACCGCTCACCGACACCAGCGCCTTCACCCGTTCCGGCCACAGCGCCGAGACGATGTCCGCCGAACGCGCGCCCCAGTCATAACCACCGAGCACCGCTTGCTTGATCTTCAGCGCGTCCATGAAGTCGATGACGTCACTGGCCAGCGCCGCCGGTTGGCCATTGCGCAGGGTGTCTTTGGAAAGGAACTGCGTATCGCCATAACCGCGCGCATACGGCATCAACACCCGATAACCCTTGGCCGCGAGGAACGGCGCGACTTCGTCGTAGCTGTGAATGTCGTAGGGCCAGCCGTGCAGCAGGATCACCACTGGGCCATTCGCAGGGCCGGTTTCGGCGTAGGCGACGTCGAGCACGCCGGCCTTCACATGCTTGAGCGGGCCGAAAGGCGAGGGCGCGGAATAGCTGACGGCCGCAGGTTCAGTGGTTTGCGCTTGTGTGGTGCCAAAAGCGCCGAACAGCGACAGCGCCAGGATCGACAAGCCGAATGCGGTGTTGCGGGTGTGCAGTGCCTTTTTCATGATGACGTCTCCTTTGCGAACCGTTGGCCGAGGGGTCTTGGTGAGCCCTTGAAACCTTGAGTGCATTTGAGCGTTGGGACGTATCTGGCCTGTGTCGAAGAACGGCTTAGTTGAAAGTCGATGTGTCGCGGTGGGGTTCGTACACAGTGTGATACACGGCGCGAAACCGACTCACCCTGGACCTGATTCAGGCCAAAATAATAAGTCGCTGTTTTAAAACAAAAAATATTTCACTTAGCGCTTCCCAAAGCCAAAAAACCTTGGTAAATTGCGCCCCGTTCTCACAGCGAAACTAACGGAGTAGCTGGAAAGAGCAGTAGGGGCGTCGCCAAGCGGTAAGGCAGCAGGTTTTGATCCTGCCATGCGTTGGTTCGAATCCAGCCGCCCCTGCCATATTCGAAAAAACGCCAACTTCGCAAGAAGTTGGCGTTTTTTTATGCCTGCGATTTGGCCAGGCTTGGTACAGCAGGCGTGCGCGGCGCCGAAGCACCGCGCACGCCGTCCACTCAGTGCGGTGCGCGCGGAATGGTTTTCATCAGGTCTTCGGGGCTGATGTGGCCGACCACGCTGCCCGGTTGCGGCAGGTTGAGGATGTGGCCCTTCATCTTGCCGATGATGTGCATTTCGCACGGCTTGCAATCGAACTTCAGCGTCAGCACTTCATCGCCGTGGATCAACTGCATTGGTGCAACCTTGGTGCGCACGCCGGTCACGCCTTTGGCCTGTTTCGGGCACAGGTTGAAGGAGAAACGCAGGCAGTGCTTGGTGATCATCACCGGCACTTCGCCCGGCTCTTCGTGGGCTTCATACGCGGCGTCGATCAGCTTCACGCCGTGACGGTGGTAGAAGTCGCGCGCCTTCTGGTTGTAGACGTTGGCGAGGAAGGTCAGGTGCGAATCCGGGTACACCGGCGGCGGACTGGTTTCAGCCTTACGGCCTCCACGCGGGTGCGCAGCGACACGGGCGGTGGTCAGGTTCTCGATCACTTCACGGCGCAGGGCTTTGAGCTGCGAGTTAGGGATGAAGAACGCCTGTGGCGCATCCAGTTTGATGTCGGTGGCGTGGTACTGCGTGGTGCCGAGTTGGCCGAGCAGGTCGCGCAACTGTTCCAGCGCTTGCTCAGGCTTGTTGGCCACACCGAACGGGCCGTTGAGGGTAACGCTGGCGCTGATGCCTTCTTCGCTGGTGGCGGTGACTTCCAGTTGCTCTTCACGCAGGCGTGCGACCCAGCTCAGGGCCACGCGACGCTCGGACGAGGTCTTTTGCAGCGCCTGTTGCCAGTTGTGGTCGAGGTTGCGATTCAACGGGTGGTTCGGGCGCAGCTTGTACAGGCCTTCGGGCATTTCGTTCGGCTCGACGCGATAGCGGTAGCGCTTCTCGCCGTCTTCTTCGAACTCGCCTTTGGCTTCGGCGATGTTGGCGCGGAAACCGACCACTTCGCGCTTGACCAACACGTTCAAGCCGTCGCCGTTGGACAGCGGCTCGTGGGTGATGACCTGCATGTCGCGTTTGCCGACTTTCTCGACGGTGCCGACTGGCAGGCCGGTGAAGGTCGGCGAGTCGAAAGCGCCGATGTCGATCTTGCGATCGGTGACGAAGTAGTCGGTGCTGCCACGGTGGAAGGTCTTTTCCGGATCGGGCAGGAAGAAGTGCGCGGTGCGGCCGCTGGAGGCGCGGGCCAGGTCCGGGCGATCTTCGAGTACGTCGTCGAGGCGCTGACGGTAGTAGGCGGTGATGTTCTTCACATAGCCCATGTCCTTGTAGCGACCTTCGATTTTGAACGAACGCACACCGGCTTCAACCAAGGCGCGGATGTTGGCGCTCTGGTTGTTGTCTTTCATCGACAGCAGGTGTTTTTCGTAGGCGATCACGCCACCCTTTTCATCTTTGAGGGTGTACGGCAAGCGGCAGGCCTGCGAGCAATCGCCACGGTTGGCGCTGCGCCCGGTTTGCGCGTGGGAAATGTTGCACTGGCCGGAGAAGGCCACGCACAACGCGCCATGGATGAAGAACTCGATGGCGGCGTCGGTTTCATCGGCGATCGCGCGGATTTCCTGCAGGTTCAGCTCACGGGCCAGAACAAGCTGCGAGAAACCGGCCTGATCGAGGAACTTCGCTCGCTCTAGCGTACGGATGTCAGTCTGGGTCGAGGCATGCAGCTCGATCGGCGGAATGTCCAGCTCCATCACGCCCAGATCCTGAACGATCAGCGCGTCGACACCAGCGTCGTACAACTGATGGATCAGCTTGCGCGCCGGTTCCAGTTCGTTGTCGTGCAGGATGGTGTTGATGGTGGTGAAAATGCGCGCGTGATACTTGCGGGCAAATTCCACCAGTTCGGCGATTTCACCAACTTCGTTGCAGGCGTTGTGGCGCGCGCCGAAGCTCGGGCCGCCGATGTACACGGCATCAGCGCCGTGCAGGATCGCCTCACGGGCGATAGCGACATCGCGGGCAGGGCTGAGCAATTCCAGATGATGCTTGGGCAAGGACATAGTTTTTTTAGTCAGGCTGTCACGGTTAGGCGCGCATTCTACCCGTGAAACGCGCGCCCGGCACGCCCGTGCTGCCCGATGGTGAACTTGCACTCCAGACCTGTAGGAACTGCGGCACGCTGCGATCTTTGATCTTGAAGCTCAGATCAAAAGATCGCAGCCTCGTTTCACTCGACAGCTCCTACAGGGGCTGGGGTGGTGGGTCAGGCCTTGGCGGCCATCGCAGTCACTTCCACACGCATGCCTTCAACCGCCAGCGACGCCACACCTACCGCCGCACGTACCGGCCATGGCTTGGCGAAGTAGCGCTTGTAAACCTCGTTGAACGCGGCGCGATCCGCCATGTCTGTCAGGTAAATGGTCAAGTGCATCACCCGGTCCATCGAGCTGCCGGCGCGTTCCAGCGCAACTTTCAGCGCTTGCAGGGTGCATTCGCTTTGCAGGGTGATATCGCCCAGTTCCAGGCTGCCATCGGCGCGGGTCGGGATCTGCGTGGACATCATGATCCCGTTGAACGTGGTGACGTCCGAGGAAATCGAGTCTGCGTCCGGATCGGGGGTAAAAGTGATGTCTTGGTTAGCCATGCGGATCCCTTGTTTGAGCGAGTAAATCGCGCCAGTTTACAGATTCACGGCCAACGGACAAATGATCAGCCGCCACCGCAGTGAAAGCGTAGAGGGCGATCAAACAGGCTGCGTCGCCGCTTCAGCCGCCATGGCCGCAAGGACGCTGGGGCGGGCGGCGATACGGCGGGAGTGAGCGGCCAGCGCTGGCCAGTCCTGCAGGTCGATACTGAAGCTGGGCAGCCACGTCAGCACGCTGAACAGGTAGGCATCGGCGACACCGAACGTGCCCAGTAAATAGTCCTGATCCGCCAGTTTGCGGTCCAGGTGGTCGAGGCGTTTGAACAGTTTTTGCGTAAAAATCGCTTTGGTAGCCTGTGGGATCTGTGCATCAAACAGCGGTGCGCAGCCGCCGTGAATCTCCGTGCTGATGAAATTCAGGTCTTCCTGTAGGCGTGTCCGCTGCCAACTGCCGGGTTTCGGCGCCAGCGCGCTTTCGGGGACTAGATCGGCGAGGAACTGCAAGATCGCCGGACCCTCTGTCAGCACTTCGCCGTTATTCAGAACCAGCGCAGCGACGTAGCCCTTGGGGTTGATGTCGCGAAAGTCTTGTCCATCGGCCGTGCGCTTGCTCTGGTTGTTGACGCGAATCAGCTCGAAAGGCAGGCCCGTTTCGCGCAACACAATGTGTGGCGCCAGCGAGCAGGTCATGGGGGCAAAATACAGTTTCATGGCACTTCCAGTGAATGAGGAAGTGTCAGCATCCATCGGCGGGGCAGGCCTTCGCAAAGGTCATTTGCAGTGTTAGCGTATGACAAAATCTCATGAGTACCGAACTCGTCATGGTCGCCAGACTCCCTTCGCTCAATGGCTTGAAAGCGTTTGAGTGTGCCGCTCGGCACATGAGTTTCACCAAGGCTGCCGAAGAACTGAACGTCACGCAAACCGCCATCAGCCATCAGATCCGTCGTCTGGAAGAAGAATTGGGCGTGAGTCTGTTTCTGCGGCTGAAGGATGGGCTGACGCTGACTGAGCACGGCCAGACTTACTTACCCGGCATTCGTGCGGCCTTCCACGAGTTACGCTTTTCGACGCAGGCGTTACTGGAGTCGCACTATCACAGTGTGTTGACCATCAATACTTTGGTGTCGGTCGCCTCCAAATGGTTGTTGCCGCGATTGCCGGCATTTCAGCAGGTGTTTCCTGCGATCGATGTGCGCATTAGCGCGTCCACTGAATTGATGGATTTTCGCCGGGGCGGCATCGATGCCGCGATTCGTTACGGGCGTGGCGACTGGAAAGGGCTGCGCGCCGATTTCCTGATGTCCGATGAGATTTTTCCGGTGTGCAGTCCGGCGTTGCTCGGCGCGTCGAAAAGCCTGAGCACACCGGCCGATTTGCTTGAGCACGCGTTGCTGCAAGTCAGCGGCATGACCGCCGGCGACTGGAACAACTGGCTGAGCGCCGCCGGTGAGCCTGCGCAATTCGCCGAGCGTCCGCGCCTGACCTTCGATCTGGCAATGATGGCCGTGCAAGCGGCGGTGGACGGGCAGGGGGTGTGCATCGGGCGTTCGACGTATGTCGACGATGATCTGCGTGCGGGCCGGCTGGTCGCCCCGTTTAATCTGCGATTGAAGGACGACTTGGGGTTCTACCTGGTGACGCCCCATGAAACCGCCGATACCCGCAAGATCGTGGCGTTCAGGACATGGCTGTTGGCGCAATGCTCCTCCAGCGAGGCATTTGTATAAGCGTGTATCAATCCCGTGCAAGGACACACCTGAACAACAAAACGAGGATTTGCGACACATCCCTTCTACATGCCGCGCCCACAGTAGAGGTCACCCCAACATGACCTTTGAGAGGCACCGCCATGCACCGTCCACTGTTTCTGGCTACCGCAGCAATCTTCGCTTCGATGATCGGCTTCGCACACGCGGCTGACGCTCAACCCAAGAGCTGGCAGCATGGGCTGAGCCGCACCGATCTGGTCCGCGAGGATCTCGGCGCGGCCGAGCGCGAAGTGATTCAGGCACGGGTTGATTTCGAGCCGGGCGTGACCTCGCCCCGACACGCCCATCCGGGTGTGGAAGTCGCCTATGTGATCAGCGGCACGTTCGAATATCAACTGGAGGGCAGGGCGCCGGTCACATTGAAGGCCGGGGATTCGCTGTTCATCCCTGAGGGCGTAGCGCATATCGCCCGCAATGTCGGAAAAGACAAAGGCTCAGAGCTGGCGACGTACATCGTCAAGAAGGGTGAGCCGGTGCTGATACTCAAACCCTAAGGCGCAGATCGGGCCCTGCCACGCTGGCAGGGCTGATGATCAATACGCAATTCAATGCAGGGTGACAACGCGGCGGCTCTCTCCGATACGGATTCTGTCGAGTGCGCGGTTCAAGGCATCAAGCGCATCGAGCAGCGCTTTGGCCTCGGCTTCACGCCCATCCCCCCACAGACGCTCGGCCATTTTGTTCAAGGCCTGAATAGAGCGTTCGATGTCTGCTGCGGTGGCGGCCTCTTTATTGACCGGCGGTTTTTTCGGCATTCAGGGCTCCTTTGGTGACGGTTAACGGATCAGGCCAGTTAACCCGTCATGCGACTTTTTCGACGCCTATTGCAGCACATCTGCAAACGCTTTACTGCGACGGATGTGCGCCTCCGTGACGCAAAAACGATCAGGGGCCGTGTGCACCTGTTCTAGAGTGATCGATACCAACGACTGAATGAGATCAGGACGATGTTTGGCAAGTATCCCGAGCAGAAGCAGAGCCGACAGGTGATGGGCGCGCTAGGGGCGGCATTCGCGACCTTGGGCGTGTTTCTGCTGTTCATCGATGGCACCGGCGGCGTGCTTTTCACGGTGTTGGGCGGCGCTTTGGTGCTGTTGACACTCCTCGCCAATCAAAAAACCTACACCAAGGTCATGCGCGTGCTGGGCTGGTTCGATGGACTGTCGTGAGTGGCGGATCACTGATTGATTCAAGGCTCGACTCGAGTCGGAGCGTTCGCTCAATCAATCGCCACCGCGTCGATGGCATGTTTAGCCTGGGCGATGCTGAGTTCACTCGGCAAGTTCGCACCGTTCTTGGCTGCAAGAATCTCGGCCATCACGCTGACGGCGATTTCTGCAGGCGTCTTGCTGCCGATGTAGACGCCGATCGGTCCGTGCAGACGCTGAAGTGACGCCTCGGTCTCGCCAAAATGCTCGATCAGGCGTTCGCGGCGCAGCTGGCTGTTGCGCCGCGAGCCGATGGCGCCGATGTAGAACGCCGGGCTGTGCAGCGCTTCGAGCAGAGCCAGATCGTCGAGTTTCGGGTCATGACTCAAGGCAACGATGCAGGTGCGCAGATCGACCGCGAAGTCGCGGACCACGTCATCCGGCATACCGACGATGCGCTCCACGCCGTCTACTGCCCACGTCTCGATGTACTCGGGACGCGGATCGCACACCGCCACTTTGAAACCGTTGAACAAGGCCATGGTCGCCAGATACTCGGCCAGCGCGCCGGCCCCGATCATCAGCATCCGATAGCCCGGTCCCAAGGTGTTGAGCATCTGCGCGCCATCGAAGCTGAATTGTTCCGGCGTCGCGGTCGGTTCGAGCGTGACCTGGCCGGACTCCAACACCAAGCGACGGCGAACCAGTTGCCCGGTATCCAGCTGCACCAGCAGTTCATCGAGTGACTGCCACCCCGGGTTGAACTCAAGGATCAGTTCCAGCGTGCCACCGCACGGCAAGCCGAAGCGATGCGCTTCATCGGCGCTGACGCCATATCGAACGACTTGCGGTACGCTGTCACTAAAAGCGCTGCCGCCATGGGCCGTGGTGTAGCGATGGATCAGATCGTCCTCGATGCAGCCGCCGGACACGCTGCCCACCACGCGACCATCGTCACGCAAAGCCATCATCGACCCCGTCGGCCGTGGTGACGAACCCCAGGTGCGTGCCACTGTGGCGAGTAACACACGTTCGCCAGCGGCGAGCCAGTCCCGCGCCGTGCGCAGGACCAGCAAGTCGATGCTTTCCATCAGTGTCTCCTCTTAGCGCATCTGCAGAATGATCGGGCTGCTGCTGGCCGGATCAGTATGTTCACGCAGTTTGCTCACCGTCTGCGCATCGACAGCACTGGCCTGATTGCCCCAGGTGCTGCGCATGAAGGTCAGCACTTCGGCGATCTGCTGATCCGACAACTGCTCACGGAAGGCCGGCATGCGATAGGCGTCCGGTACACCGGCGGCTACGACACGCTGCGAACCATTCAGGGTGATGTTGATCGCCGAGGCGCTTTCCTTGGCCAGTGCCGAGGTGGCGCCGGCCAGCGGCGGCATCCATTCAGGTTGCCCCTTGCCGTCCAGGCCATGGCACGAAGCGCAGCGCGCCACGTAGGTATGCGCACCGGGCGAATCCAGACGTTGCGCTGCCGACACCGCTTGATACTGCCAAGGTGCGCCATCGCGTTCGCGATCCCCGGGAAGTGACTTCAGATAGTGCGCAATCGCGCTCAGATCGTCATCGCTCATGAACTGCGTGGAGTTGTTGAACGCTTCGGTCATCGAGCCGTAGACCACCGCGTGTTGGTTGCGACCGGTCTTGAGGAACTGCACGATCTCCGGCTCGCTCCAGCGGCCCAGACCAGTGTTGTGGTCATCACGCAGGCTCGGCGCGTACCAGCCATCCAGCAGGGCGCCAGCGAGGTACGGTTTACCGGATTCATCCAGTGCCTTCTCGTTGAACGCCAAGCCACGCGGCGTATGGCAACTGCCGCAGTGCCCGGCACCCTGAACAAGGTAAGCACCACGGTTCCACTGTTCATCCTGCGACGGTTTGGCCGCATACGGTTCGGCGTCGACAAACACACCGTTCCACAGTGCAATCGGCCAGCGCAGGTTCAGCGGGAACGGAATCGCACTCGGGATGTTCGCCTGTTTGACCGGCGCCACGCCTTTCATGAAGAACGCATACAACGCACGCACATCATCGTCACTGAGCTTGGCGTAGGACGGGTAGGGCATCGCCGGGTACAAACGGCGACTGTCGGGTGCCACGCCGTGGCGCACCGCTCGGTCGAAGTCCGCCAGGCTGTAGTGGCCAATGCCGGTTTCCGTGTCCGGGGTGATATTGGTCGCATGGATCGAGCCCAGCGGCGTGGCCATTTCCAGGCCGCCAGCGAATGGCGCGCCCCCTGGCACGCTGTGACAGGCCACGCAATCGCTGAGCCTGGCGACGTATTCGCCACGGGCGACCAGCGCCGGGTCAATGTCGGCCACGGCGATCTGATGGTTTTCCAGGCGCGAGACAGGCTCGCGGGTGACATACCAGGCCAGCAGGCCTGCCGCGACCAGGCACGGCACTGCCAGCCAGCCAGCGGTTCTTGCGAATCGGCTGTTATTCATGGACGCTCCGGCGCTGATCAAGTGAAGGTGTGTCGGCTCATGGGCAGGCTGCGCACCCGCTGACCGGTTAGCCTTGCCACCGCGTTAGCGACGGCGGGCGCGACCGCGGGCAACGGCGGTTCACCGATGCCGCCCATTTTTTCTCCACTCTCGACCACCCGCACGTGGACCCGCGCCATCCGCGCAGGCGGCAGAATCGGATACAAGTCGTAGTTGCGCGCCCGGGGTTTGCCATCAATCCACACGGCTTCTTCCACCAGCGTTTGCGACAACCCCAGCGCTACAGCGCCATTGACCTGCGCCTCGACAATCGCCGGGTTGACGATGCTGCCCGGGTCAATCGCCTGCCAGATGTCGTGCACCTTGACCTGGCCGTTCTCGATGGACACCTCGGCGATCACCGCTGTCTCCGTTCCGAACGGCGAAGCCATGGCCACGCCGCGCGCACGTTTGCTGCCGTCTTCGGCGGTAAACGGCCCGCGCTTCCAGCCACCCGACAGTTCACCCACCGCTTGCAGCAAAGTGGTCAGGCGTTTGTTGTCACGCAGCAGATGCAGGCGCAGGTCGAACGGGTCCTTGCCGCCCTTGTCGGCCAGTTCATCGAGGAACGATTCATAAAAGAAGTCGTTGAGCGAATTGCCCACCGAACGCCAGTAACCGAGCATCGCCGGGCCTTTGACGTAGATCTGCGCGATGCGTTTGTTGGGGATCGCATAGGTTTTGCCCGACAACCCTTCAAGCGCCGTGGGGTCGAGTTTTTCTCCTTGCTTGCCGGCGAGGGCTTCGGTCGGGCCTTCGGTGGCACTGATCGCTTCGATTGCCAGCGGCCAGCCGTCGTTGTCCAGCGCGGCGCGGAAGTTCACCGCAGCCACGGGACGGAGCACGTCACGCAGGAACTCTTCCTCGCGACTCCAGATCAGTTTGACCGGACGGCCAACGGCCTTGGACAGCGCAATCGCCTGAGGGTAGGGACTAGCCGAATCGTAGAGGAAATGCCGGCCAAAGAACCCGCCCAGCAGCGGCGAATGCAAGGTGATGCGCGAAAGATCGAGGCCCGTGCGTTTGGCGATGTCGGCACGGAACATGTCCGGCGCCTGATTCGGCAACCAGACTTCCAGCGAACCGTCCGGGTTGAATCGGGCCAGCGCCGAAGGCGGTTCCAGTTGACCGTGGTTCAGGTATTGGTTGTGGTAAGTGGCGTCGATGCGGGTCTTGGAATCCTTGAGGATCGAAGCCACGTCGCCTTGGTTTTCATCATCTTTGGCCGGGCCTTTATCTTCAGCGAGGCGCTTGAACCAGGCATCGCTGGAAAAGTCGGCGGGCATCGGCCGCACTTTGCTCTCGGCCGTTGGCTCTTGCCAGTCGACCTGGATCGCCTCGACGGCACGTTTGGCATGCCACCAGCGCTCGGCGACCACCGCCACGGCACCCGGTAGACGATGCACGGAATGCACGCCTTTCATTGCCTTGACCTGCTCTTCGTTGCGCAGGTTGCCGACCGTCATGCCCAAGCGCGGGGCATGTTGCACGGCAGCATGGAGCATGTCGTCGACTTTCAGATCGATGCTGTACAGCGCCTTGCCGGTGGACTTGTCGTAAGCATCGAGGCGCTTCACCGGTTTGCCGATCCAGCGGAACTGGCTCGGATCACGCAGTTGCACCGAAGCAGGATCGGGAACCGGCAGATCCATCGCCCGCTCAGCCAGTTCACCGTAGGCCAGCGAGCGGCCCGACTTGGCGTGCACGACTTTGCCAGGCTCGGTGCCCAACTCGCTCACCGGCACGCCAAGTTGCTGCGCGCCGGCCTGCAATAACATGGCGCGGGCGAGGGCGCCGAGGCGGCGCATGACCGGGTAACTCATGCGCACCGACATGCTGCCGCCGGTGATGCGCATGCCGTTTTCCAGCACCACATAGGCTTCGCCGGGCGGTGCGGCTTCGACCAGGAAGGTCGACGGATCGGCATCCAGTTCTTCGCCGACGATTTGCGCCATAGCGGTGAACGTGCCTTGCCCGCCTTCCATGAACGGGCAGAGCAGACGCACGCGGTTGTCCGGACGGATCTCGAGAAACGCCGGCACCTGCGTGCCGCGCTCGGCCGTCGCCGCTGCAACGGCAGCTTGTACGCGTGTCGCCCCCAGCGGCAGGCCGAAGCCGAGGACCAGTGCGCCGACGGCGGTACCGGTGAGAAAATGTCGGCGCGAAACATTGATCGGTTCGTGCAGATCCAGTGCCGAGGCTTGCAGTGCAGGGTCGATTCGAACGTTCATCACGCGTCTCCCTTGCCGGCCAGCTCATGCACGGCGGCATGGATGGCGTTGTAAGTGCCGCAGCGGCACAGATTGACCATCGCCGCTTCGATCTGCGCATCACTCGGTTTAGGGTTTTGTTTGAGCAGCGCGGTGGCGGCCATCACTTGCCCGGACTGGCAATAGCCGCACTGCGCGACCTGCAGATCGACCCAGGTCGCGACCACCCGTTTGCCCACGTCATCGCTTTCGATGGCCTCAATGGTGGTGACCTCGCGGCCGACCACACCGGCCACCGGCGTGACGCACGAGCGCACGACGTTGCCATCCACCAGCACCGAACAGGCGCCGCACTGCGCCAATCCGCAGCCGTATTTGGTCCCGGTCATGCCCAGATCATCGCGGATCACCCACAGCAAGGGCGTATCGGCGTCGGCATCGACCTGATAGGTCTTCTGGTTGATTCGTAGTTCCATGGTTCACCCGCTGATCATCGGTTGACTTGCATTGTTATGTTCGGTGACGCGCGGCGAGGCGCATCAGCGTTTTTCGTTCAATTCGCTACTGTGCCGAGCGCTTCTGTATCGAACGGCTGCCCGCGCAACAGGGCAATGTCTCGACTCGGCGCGGTGCCGAACAGGCGGCCATATTCGCGGCTGAACTGCGAAGGGCTTTCATAGCCGACCGCAAACGCCGCCCGCGAAACGTCGAGGCGCTCGACCAGCATCAGCCGCCGCGCTTCGTTGAGCCGCAGCCATTTCTGGTACTGCAGCGGACTCATGCCAGTGAGCTGGCGGAAATGATGGTGAAAGGTCGGCGCGCTCATCTGCACCCGCGCGGCCAGATCGTCGATGCGCAGGGCATCGGTGTAGTTGACCTTGAGCCAGTCAATGGCCTTGGCAATGCGATAACCCTGGCCATCGACGGCAGTGATCTGCCGCAGGCGTGTGCCTTGATCGGTGTGGAGCAACCGATAGTGGATTTCGCGCAGAACCAGCGGCGCCAGCACCGGGATGGCCTCGGGCTCATCGAGCAATGCCAGCAGCCGATCGAGCGCGCCCTCCAGCGCAGACGACAGGCTGCCAATCGCGGCGCCCGTGCCCGTTGCTGGCTGCCGCTTGGCCGGCAAGCCGCTCTTGGTGATGACTTCGGCGAGCATGCTCACATCCAGTTTCAGCACGAGGCCGACACAGGGCTGTTCGGGACTGGCAAGCATCACTTCGGAGTTGGCGGGTAGATCCAGTGAGGTCACCAGAAACCGCGAAGGGTCATAGCTGTAACCCTCGCCACCCACCCACAAGCGCTTTTCGCCGCGACCGACGAGAATCAGGCTCGGTTCGATCATGCACACGGCCGGGGGCGCCGGTTGGTCGCGACGAAACAGCGACAAGCCGGGGATGGCCGTGGCGAAGTCACCCGGTGCGCTCACGCGCGGGTCAATGTTCAGCGCCAACGGTGATTCCTGACGCAGTGGGGTATCGATCATGGCGGGTCACTCCTGTTGACCGAACTCTAATCCGCGCGCGAGACGTTTCCTATCCATCACCCTGCATCCTCAGAGGATCAGGCAAGCATTCAAGAGGAATGCGCTAGGGAAGGGCCGGATTGACCGGGAGAATGT
This sequence comes from Pseudomonas sp. MC6, assembly GCF_054790575.1. Taxonomy (NCBI): domain Bacteria; kingdom Pseudomonadati; phylum Pseudomonadota; class Gammaproteobacteria; order Pseudomonadales; family Pseudomonadaceae; genus Pseudomonas; species Pseudomonas sp. MC6. Next base: position 1,978,551 of record NZ_CP186504.1, on the reverse strand, counting down.
GTCTATCTGTTACAGGGGCAGTGCCCGCAAAGGCGAAAAAAGGCCTGAGCCCCTGCGCATCACACCCACACGTTTTCGCACCACAGGTAGTTCCCATGACGATTCCTTCTACAGATCCTTCTAAAAGAACAGGCGGCTGGAGCGCTGTGCTGGCCATGTCGTTGGCCGCATTCGCTTTGGTAGCTTCAGAATTCATGCCGGTCAGCCTGCTGACGCCGATCGCCGCAGACCTGCACATCACTGAAGGCCAGGCCGGGCAGGGGATTTCCGTGTCCGGTGCCTTTGCCTTGATCACCAGCCTGTTGATTGCCTCGGTCGCTGCTCGCGTCGAACGCAAGAAGCTGCTGCTGGGCCTGACCTTGCTGATGATCGTCTCTGGTACGGTCGTCGCGGTCGCGCCAGGCTACCCGTCATTCATGTTCGGACGTGCGCTGATCGGGATCGCGATCGGCGGTTTCTGGTCATTGTCGGCGGCGACTGCAATGCGTCTGGTGCAGCCTGAACAGGTTTCGCGAGCGCTGGCCATCGTCAATGGCGGTAACGCCCTGGCGACGGTCATCGCCGCTCCGGCGGGGAGCTTTCTCGGCTCGCTGATCGGCTGGCGCGGGGCATTCTTTTGCGTGGTTCCGGTCGCAGTGCTGGCCGCCGTGTGGCTGCTGATGAGTATGCCGTCCTTCAAGGCGGAGCGTCAGGCAGGCAGCGGCAACGTTTTGCGGCTGATGAAGCAATTGCCAGTGGCCTTGGGCATGGTCGCCGTCAGCGTTTTTTTCATGGGCCAGTTCATGCTGTTCACCTACCTGCGGCCCTTTCTTGAAGGCGTAACGGGCGTCAGTGTCTCAACCTTGTCCTTGATGCTGCTGGGGCTGGGACTGGCCGGTTTTATCGGCACCTTTCTGATCGAAAGGTTTATGGGCCGTGGCCTGTACCGCACGTTGACCGTCATCCCGCTGATCATGGCGGCCATCGCGCTGGCGTTGGTCAGCTTCGGCAAATCAGCGGTGCTGACCGCCATGTTGCTCGGACTCTGGGGATTGGTAGCCACGGCCGCGCCGGTCGGCTGGTGGACATGGCTGGCGCAGACGCTGCCGGATGATGCGGAAGCCGGAGGCGGTTTGCTCGTCGCCATTGTGCAACTGGCGATCGCCGGAGGCGCAATCATTGGCGGTCTGGCTTTTGACCTGAGCGGATACAAAGCCACATTCGAGCTCAGTGCTGCGGTGCTGGTCGCCGCGTCTGTACTTGCCTGGCTGGCGGGTCGCAACGCCACTGAAGTTCATCTTGTTGAGTCGGCAGCTCATACGAGCGCTGTTTCCGGCGATCCGGAGTCCCGATTTGTCTGATCAAGCAGAAGGCTGATCAATGGGCCACTGACGGTTGGGTCGCGACCGAGATAGTGAAGACCACGACAAACAGCACGACCAACCCCCAGAACATCACCATGACCGTCAGCAGAAAGATCTTAAGGCCTTGATAAAGCCTGCGCAGCCAATGGCCTTCGGGTTTTGCGTCTGCGCGGGTTCTGAGTACTCCTTTCAAATAAAAACCAAGGAGCGCCAACAGCGCGCCATCTATCGCCAGCGCAGGCAAGCCGGCTGAGGGGAAAATGCTTTCCCACCGATAGAAAGAGGACCGGCTCAGAAAGACCACATAACAAATCAGACTCCCGTAGGGCAGTGCCCGCCACCATTTACCGGCCAGCGCGCCGACCATCAGGCACATGATCACCATGAACGGGCTGAGGAGAATATGGAGCATCCACTCCAGTACGTTGGGCAAGTAGTCCGGGGAATGAATGCTGCGCCAGAGGTATTCTAACATTGATCGGGTTCCTTCCTTCTAGGGAGTCAGTGCTGCTGCGGTGCTTCCGTGCTGCTCGACGGTATCGGCGTGTTTTTGGGTTACATAAGGGTTGTTGTGTGAATTGGGCTGCCATTCATTCGTCACCACTTCCGCTCCAAAGTGGATTCTAACGCTTGAACCAAAAGGCCCGCACGGCTCTTCGCATACCTATTTAAAGTTTTCAGGTGCGAGGCCGACAATAATGTAAGACTCTTGAATAATAACTACAGTCTGCGGAGCCAAGTTTCGAAATAGGGTTTGAATAAGCCATGCGTCGAAGCAAAAGGAGTTGGCTTTTGCCAGCCAGGATTTATATAAGATTACTCAAAGCAAGGCAAAGAAATCATGCTAAAAAGAGTTCTCAGTGTTTTCCGCAACGCCAAGCCGAACCCTCTTCCAAAAGAGATCAAGGAGTTCATAGTAAAACATGAAATGAAGTTTGATGGGTTTGGTGGGTTGAATATAAATAGGCAGGTTGTGCGCGAGTACGGTTATCTTGTTCGAATGCTGACGGAGGGCAGGCTAGATACGCTATACGACTTTCGAGAAGTTTTTAATTGCGGAGAGCTTCTCCTGAGTAGCATAAGGCAAGAGTTGTCCAGGGACGTTCTTCGTGAGTCAGAAGCACTAGGCTACTCTAGGCAAACAACTGAGGGGAATATGCTAAGACTACAAGGGTTGGTCGAAACTATAGTTCAGTACGTCACTCTCTGTGATCGATACAAAGTTGATCCTGAGGCCGCCCGTGAGTTTGAAGTCTGAGTTCTAGTGTAGTCGCGTGATACAATAAAAAGTGGGCTGATTTATTTCCAGAAAATAAATCAGTCTATTTTTTTGTAATTTTCTAAATATTCGGAATTGCTATGGAAGATATCAATAAGTCACTCAAGGATAATGGAATTAGAATTGGCTCTGACTTGGTTGATGGTGGCCAGGTTCTAAAAATATATCATAATGACATATTATGCAAAATAGCAAAGATCGATTCTCACCCTGCGAGATTGACGGCAGGATATCAAGCAATGCTCAACGACGTGTACAAAATCCAGGCTTATACAGAACTCGGTAGCAAAATAGTCAACGAAAAGCTGCAAAAAGATCTACCGGTTAGAGAGTTTAAATTCGATGACCCAAACCAATTGATTTGCAGTAGCCTATATCTTTCCGCAATTACCCTGTACGGAAAGTGCTTCACCTCGGCCGAGGGAAGAATTGCCCAACTACAAGAAACTCAAATATTAAAGAGGATGTCAGAGTTTCAGCAAAAAAATCACGCGAAATTTATGGATCTTCGACACAATTGGGCCGGGCATGGCGGAAAGAGTAATCACGAATTGATATGCGGTGTAGTGGTTTTTTTGCCCGACAATGAAGCCTTAACCCTTTACCCAGCTTTAAGCACGGGTTTCTCTGTGGCAGGAAGCTTCGAAGATCTTTCGGAGTTGTGCTCTATTTTGGCTGAAGAGATTCAATATCGTAAGGACCAACATTCGGCAGACGTATTTAAGAATAGGGATCAGCAAGAATACCTATATGAACTAATGGGTCAATCTGAGTTTTTTCTCCACATTGAATATCCACAGCCAGAAACAAGCAAAAAGGCGAAAGTGAAGCAGAAGCAAAACAAGCGTACTTAATATTTTAGGCGTAAAGAGGGATAAAGAACGATAAAGGGAGATGGTTTAATTTCTCTACTCAAAACGTCCGCTTTTTTTGCCGAAAGCGGTCGTTCGTGAGCGGCCGATACCGGCCAAAAAAAGCTCAGATGCAGAAAGGTTCTGCGGCGACCGCCTTACTCAAATCACCCATCTTGCAAATGTAGAAAAGGAGTTGAGCATGCTTTATATGTATTTCTTCATTACTTTGGCTATGTTTTCGTTTAGCTGATCACCCACGAATTCACATTTAACTCTCGTATGAGCGGTGGTATCTAACGACTCATTTCGCTCAAGTTTTTTACTTGGGTCTCGATACGACATAAGGGCGTGAGTGATCGGTATACCTGCATCTCTGGCCTCCAGGAGCATATGGTTCGCCGCATAATTGATGAAAGCCTCTGAGCACCGGGAAAGCGCTGTTACGGATTGTGTAATTTCATCGACATACAACTCGTTAATTGTCTTGATTTCAGTCAGTTTGGCTCTATAGGCGTTGAGCGCTTTATTGTAAGTGCCGCCGTTAAATCCAACGTTGGCAGGAGTGGTGACTTCAGTTGCAGACATGTTTACCGCTAACGCCAAGTCAGATACCTCCAAATTCATATTATAGGCCATGGCGAGTTTCTCCCTGATAATTTTGTTGCTTTCACCCACAGCAATCATTCTCTGCCCCATGTATACGCCCCCTAAGCTTGCAGCAATAGTGAGCAAGGGAATGCCAAGCCCGGCAAAGCTTAAGGTTGGTTTTTTTCTCTTAAAAGTCATCCCGGATCTCTATCAAAGAAAGTTTATAAATCAGATTTGTGCATCGGTTCATAGCTTGAAAAATGGTAATTGCACTCTGTTCATGTCACTAGCACCGTAGCAGGAACGGCACGCCCCTCCAGTATTGCCAAGAGATTTCGAAGAACTACTCGTTCAGACTCTTCTTCTATGGGGGCGCCGATGAAGAGTGTGATTGTGCTTAAAATCATTTACGCATCCCCACATTAAGCGTTGCAGTCGGACCATAATTTTTGGCGCACCTGCTGCAGCAAAAAGTAATACGTCAACCGTGCTGCGGCTATTTTCTCGCTCATGAATTTTTAGCTGATAATTGCCGCCGTGGTCCACAGCTAAATTTGGAACAGTTAGTTTTCCCTTCAATTAAATCGATATAGTCGGTTGCCTTTAACCCTTGGAGCGGCATGGGAGATCTAAGGAGTTCTTCCAGGACGTACTCGGCATCGGCTTGTTCGTCAACTGAATAGCCGACAAGGAGTGTACGGACTCGGCCTTCGTACATCCTCCGAGCAAGGTGGGGGGCAATGTCCCAAACCAGTGGGCCTTTGCTATCCAGAAGGATAAACGACTCAAAGGTAACGAGCAGTCCTGAGCCAGACGGATTTAGCTGTTTTTTCGGATGTCGACCTACCCACGTAACGCGCCCTGCAATTCCGTGGCTCTGAGGTTCGTCACCGATTCCTCCAATACCAATTACCGCATCAAAGTCCCAGTTCCGCACCTTCCCCATACAGTCGTGAATGCCAAATCGACCATTTCTGTCGGGGTCGCCTATGTGAGTTCGTTTGTACGTGAGGATTCGCATGATCGTCCGCCTTGGGCTGCGACCGTGTTGCCCACCATTGCAGTGAGTACGGCGGTATCACTCTTACCAAGAATGGAAACCGGGTACAAGGCTTCCATATTCGTTTTCAGATTCACATCTAGACACTCCAGCGAGAACATTCGGAATCTTCTCAGTAGCTCAATCCCTAGACCATCGTCCCAAGTATCCAAAGCAAACTGAATTCTATACTCCATGTATTTTCGTGGTGTTTCAACGTCCGGTCTTGGCCGATAGTGGCCCCTCACGGACGTCCGCTTCCGACCAAAAAAGCTCAGCTACAGTCCTTCCTCAAATCACCCATCCTGCAAAAGTTTCAAAGCCCGATCAAAATCGAACCGTTCCACCTGTACCGCGACCCGTGCCAGACGTTCTTCTAACGCCCGATCAAGTCGCATGTTGCGCAGTCCCGCAAGCGCGTCCAAAGCCGCCGTGTCACCTTCGTCCAAAAGACCCACGAGTCTGTTCAGTTGCTCGTTGATTGCCGAGTCGTTCAGCAGGTCATCACCTGTGCCGGCCGGTGTGTCTGCCTTGAGGTCGGCCAGAGCCGCCAGAATCGGGTGCAGGCAATATTCGACCTGCATCGCCAGCCCTTGCAGCACCGTATCCGGTTCACCCGCATGGCAGGCCTGTTCCAGCAAACCGCACGCTTGAGCCAAGGCCTTGGCGCCGATGTTGCCGGCGGTGCCGCGCAAGCTGTGCGCCAGTCGTTCAGCGGCGCCCACATCCGGATCGATCTGTGCGGCGTGGAACTGCTCGATAAAGCCTGTCTGTGTGTCGCGAAACTTGCAGAGCAGGCGCAAGTAGAGATCCCGCCGCCCCATGCAGGTGGCGAGACCCGCCGCGAGGTCGATGCCCTCAAGACGCTCTGGCAAGCCATCGGCGAACCCTGCGTTCAGCGATGCTTGAGCGGTTTGTGGCTTGATCCATTTTGCCAGGGTGGCGAACATCGCTTCGACATTGAGTGGCTTGGAGATATGGTCGTTCATGCCGCATTCGAGGGCGCGCTCGCGGTCACCGTCCATCGCGTTGGCGGTCATGGCGATCACTGGCAACGTGTTGAAGCGCGCTTGTTGGCGGATTTGTCGGGTTGCCGTGTAGCCATCCATCACCGGCATCTGGCAATCCATCAACACGCCATCGAAGTCGCCATCCTCGGCGAGGATGTCCAGCGCCTCCTGACCGTGTGTGGCGAGTCGCAGGCGTATCCCGACACTCTCCAGCAGCTCGCTGGCCAGTTCCTGATTGAGATCGTTGTCTTCGACCAGAAGCAGCCGCGCGCCATTGAGGCTGGCGACGGTGTTGGCATTGTGCTGGGAGCGTTCGCCCGTTCGCGTGTCACTCAGTGTTTCTCGGCCCAGCACCACGCCGATGGCTTCGAGCAGCGAGGACGGCGTGACGGGCTTGGTCAGCACCACCGGCAACTGGATGCCTTGACGCTCGGCTTCTTCGCGGGCTTCTTCGCGTCCAAATGCGGTGATCATGATCACCGATGGCGTGCGCATCAGGCTGGCGGAATGCATTTTGCTCACGGCTTCCATGCCATCCATGCCGGGCATCCGCCAGTCCATCAAGACCAGATTGTAAGGCAGTGCCTTGTGCTCGGCGTCGGCCAACATGCGCAGGGCCAGACTACCGCTCTGCGCGACATCCACTTCCAGGCCAAAGCTGCGCGCCATGCCCGAGAGAATTTCACGCGCACTGGCATTGTCATCCACGACCAGTACCCGCATCCCCAGTAGCTCGCCGGCTTTGAACATACGGCGCGGTTGCGCGCCTTGCTGCACGCCGAGTTGCACCTGGAAATGGAATGTCGAGCCGACTCCCGGTTGGCTTTCCACCCAGATTCGGCCGGCCATCAGCTCCACCAGCTTCTTCGAGATGGACAAGCCGAGCCCGGTGCCGCCGTACTTGCGAGTGATCGAACTGTCAGCCTGACTGAACGACTCGAACAGGCGTGAACACTGCTCGGCAGTCATGCCGATGCCCGTGTCGCGCACCCAGAAGTGCAGTTGCACGTGTTCGTTGTCTGAACCCACTTCTTCCACGCCGACCACGATGTCACCGTGCTCGGTGAACTTGGCCGCGTTGTTGCCCAGATTGATCAGCACTTGCCCCAGCCGCAGGGGATCGCCGAGCAGGGCCGTGGGCAGGTCAGGCGGGATCTGGAACAACAACTCCAGACCCTTGTCCTCGGTCTTCAGACCAATCATGGCGGCAAAGCTGTCGAGCACGTCCTCCAGGCGAAATGGCGCCTGTTCGAGGCTCATCCTGCCGGCCTCGATCTTGGAAAAATCGAGAATGTCGTTGATGATTCCCAGCAGGTTCTCCGCCGAGCGATGCACCTTTTCAATGTAGTTGCGCTGGCGATTATCCAAGTGAGTACGCAGCGCCAGGTGGCTCATGCCGATGATGGCGTTCATTGGCGTGCGGATCTCATGGCTCATGTTGGCAAGGAATTCGCTTTTTGCCTGAGTGGCCTCTTCGGCCGCTGCTCTTGCTTCTGCCAGCGCTGTCACGTCGATGTTGATGCCGGTTGCGCGCAATGGTTTGCCGTCCGGTGTGCGTGAGAAACGGTTGAGCGAGCGGAACGTGCGTATCTGCCCGTCATTTTTGCGCACGATGCGAAAGTCGAATTCGACGCGATCATCGCCACTCTGCACGGCGCTCTCGAAGGTGCTGCTGACCCGCGCCACATCCTCGGGATGCACCAGCGCCCGCCAGTGCTCCAGGGTGCCACCGAAGTTGCCAGGTTCAAGACCAAACAGGGTTTCGAGCTGGGGCGTCCAATAGTTTGTGCCGCTGATAAGATCCACATCGAACAGACCGATGTCGCCAGCCTCTTGCGCCAGGTTCAGGCGATCGCTGGCAGTGCGCAGTCTGGCTTCCATCGCCCGGCGTTCACTCACGTCGCGCACCGAGGCACAGACGCAGACGCCACGACCCTCCAGGCGGGGCAGGTGGGACAGGCCAATTTCCACGGAGAACAGGCTGCCGTCTTTGCGCACGCCGCTCAGATCCTCCAGGTCGCCACCCATCTGCCGGGTGCCGCCGCTGGCAATGAACCCGTCGCGCAATTTGACATGGCGCTCGCGCGCAGCCTGCGGCACCAGACGCTCGATGCTGGCGCCAATCAACTCGCCGGGGGCATAACCAAACAGGCTGTCCATTTGCGGGTTGGTCATCAGAATACGACCGTCAGCCCCCAGCACCAGCATACCGTCCGGTGCGGCCTCGATGATGCCGCGATACCAGGCCTCGGTGGCGCGCAATGCTGCCTGCTGGGCCTCCAGTTCGCTGGCCTGATGTTCCAGTTGCAAGGTCTGCGCGCCCATTTCGTCCGCCTGACGGCGAGTCTCCAGCAGCAGCGCCTGGGCTGCTTCACTGCGTTCCATGATGGCCATGGCACCGGCCAGCCTGGGCAGCACTTCTTGCAAGAGCAGCGCTTCGTTCTCTTCCAGTTGGCGAAAACCGGCCATTTCCACCACCCCGAGCAGGCGTTCGCCACGCAGCACGGGTTGAACCATCAGCACGCTGGCGGGGGCTGCGCCCAACTGCGTGCGTACATGCCAAAACGCTTCGGGCAGATTCTGCAGGTGGCGGGGTTGGCGATCCAGTGCGCACTGGCCAAGCAAGCCGTCACCGAGCTCAAGTTCAACGGGCAGAGGATGCTCATTGTCCACCGCGTAACCGCCAACCAGTCGAAGGCGCGAGGCGCCTTCATAGAGGACGTAAAGCGCCCCTTGGCACATGCCCAGTTGCGGCGCGATTTGGCTAAAAAAAGCCTGGGCCAACTGCTGCGGCGTTTCCGCCTGTTGCAGAGCCACTTGCAGTAGTGAAGTGTGGTTTTTAACCCAGCGCTGGCGCTCAAGCTGACAAGCCTCCACCTGCAACGTGGCGATGGCACGGGCGAGGTCACCGGTTTCGTTGCGAAGGTCGGTGTGGGGGATTTGCCCGTCCAGCTTGCCGGACGCCAATTCGTCCACCGCCACGCGGACACGATTGAGCGGCACGCGAATGGAATAACTGACCAGCCAGGTCAACAGCAACGCCAGCGTCGACCCGCCCAGCAGCAACACATACGTGATCGTGGTACTGCGCTGCGCATATTCGGCCAGATTCTTCGCCGTATCGTGGATGTCGGCTTGCTTGTTGTTCTCTATTTGCGTGAGCAGCCCGTCGCTGCCCTGTTCCAGCGCGAGAAAATCCTTACTGTTGAGCAACATCCAGGCTTGACCCAGCGAGCCCTTGCCGGCGAATTCCAAGGCGTCATCGCCGTCTTTTTGCAGACGCCGCAAGAGCATTTCGAATTCCAGCAGACTGCTGAGACTGCTCTGTCGCCGCAGCGTCGGGCGCACCTGTTCCAGGGCTTCGTGGAGTCGTTCCTGGGCAACATTCATCTGCGCTCTGGCGCTGATGCGGATGTCCGCGTTGTTGGTCGAGATCGCACGTTGCATGGCCAGCAAAAGATGCGGCAACTGCACCCGGACTTCCTGCACATGCTGGATACCCACCAGATCCTGCTGGTACAACTGCTGCATTTCGTTCCTGAGCGAATACTGGGCACGCAGGCTTTGCACCCCCAGTATCAGAACCAATATCAGCAACGCGGCGAAGCCGATGATCAATTTACTGCGCAGGGACAGGCGCTCGAGCATCTCGAACAGTCTGTTCATAAAGGGCCTCGTTCAACAGGGGGCAGAGTGCTACACAGGGTTCAGGGTTGGTCAGCGATCTGTTCAAGCAAGGCCAGTTGTCTGGCCATGTCCTGGTCACTGTCGGCGAACTGCACGGCAATGTTCTGGAACTGCCCGGCATTGGCCAGAAATGCATCGCAGATGTCCGGGTCGAAATGTTTGCCTCGGCCTTCGCGGATTATTTCCACTGCTTGCTCATGGGGCATGCCGGGCTTGTATACGCGGCGGCTGATCAGCGCATCGTAGACATCCGCCACAGCCATCAAACGCGCGCTGATAGGAATATCGTCGGTGGCCAGCCCTTGCGGATAGCCACTGCCATCCCATTTTTCTTGATGGCCGTAGGCGATTTCCTTGGCCAGGCGAAGGAAGTCGACGTCGATTCCCAACTGGTCCTCGGCGTGCTGGATGGCGTCGCGTCCCAAGGTCGTGTGGGTCTTCATGATTTCGAATTCTTCCGGAGTGAGTCGTCCGGGCTTGAGCAGGATGCGATCAGGAATGCCGATCTTGCCGATATCGTGCAGCGGTGCCGATTTGAATAGCAGCTTGATGGTTTCCTCGTCGAGGAAGTGACGGAAGCGCGGGTGCTCGCGCAGCCGTTCGGCCAGCACCTTTATGTAGTGCTGGGTGCGGCGAATGTGGTTGCCGGTTTCGTTGTCGCGGGTTTCGGCCAGTGAGGCCATGGCGTGGATGGTGACATCCTGGATGGCAATCACCTCGCGGGTACGGCGTTGCACTTCCTGTTCCAGAAAATCGTTTTGATTGCGCAGAAAGTCAGCGACGGCCTTGAGCTTGACCTGAGTCTCGACCCTGGCCATGAGCACCGGAGGAATGATCGGCTTGGTGATGTAGTCGGCAGCGCCGAGGCTCAAGCCGCGAATCTCGTCCTCTGTGGCCGTCATGGAGGTCAGGAAAATGATCGGTATGTGAGCGAGGCGGGCGTCATGCTGGAGCCGTTCGGCAACGTCGTAACCAGACAGGCCCGGCATCATGATGTCCAGCAGAATCAGATCGGGGAGCGGGTCGGCCTGCAGAAGGCGCAAGGCTTTTTCACCGCTGTTGGCGGCCTTGACCCGGTATTTGTCCTTGAGTAACTCGGCGATCAGCATCAGGTTGTCGGGGGTATCGTCGACCACCAGAACGGTTGCTGATGGATAAACGCCCTGCATGCTATCCATGGATGTTGGCTCCCTTCACTGATAAGCAGTAGGCGTACTTTCGCCAGACTCTTGTCGGCAAGCGTAGCTAGAAAAGCTGCAATCGCTAGGTCGAAGCAGGGAGGTTGGTTCGATGAGGCTTTTGATTAAATGTCAGCGTAACCGGCGGCTTCAACATCTTGCTGATGCAGTAACGCGTGCAGCTTGCCGAGGTAGCGATCTGGCTACAGCACTTCGACGAGATGCAGGATTTTGGATTGGTGACGGTCGGCAGGACGGCAGAGAAGGTCAGAAAGTTTTGTAGTTTTTCAATCAGCGCGGCAGAAATCTCAAACCCCAGAAACGACAAAGCCCTGAATAATCAGGGCTTTGTCGTACTTAAGATGGCGGAGGCGATGGGATTCGAACTCATGGACCTGTTACAGTCGACGGTTTTCAAGACCGTTGCCTTAAACCACTCGGCCACACCTCCGTTGCGTTGCGGGCGCCATAATACCTGAATGAAACACACTGTCAAACTCTCTGCATGGCTTGTTACAGAGCGTCTGTTATGATCTTTGCGACTGAACGTTTCAAACCAACAGGAGTGTCGCCATGCGCGAACAGGATTACGCAGTTAATAACAGCGTGCAGGCTGAGCAGCTAGAGGTTAGCCGCGTCCTGCGCAACACTTACGGCCTACTGGCTCTGACCCTCGCATTCAGCGGCGTCATGGCTTTCGTTGCCCAGCAGATGCGTGTTGGCTACCCGAACATTTTCGTGGTGCTGATCGGCTTCTACGGGCTGTTCTTCCTCACCAACAAACTCCGTGATTCCGCGTGGGGCCTGGTGTCCGCTTTTGCGCTGACCGGTTTCATGGGTTTCCTGCTCGGCCCGATCCTCAACCGTTACCTGGGTATGCAGGGCGGCGCTGAAGTGGTCAGCTCGGCGTTCGCGATGACCGCGCTGGTGTTCGGTGGTCTGTCGGCCTACGTGCTGATCACCCGTAAGGACATGAGCTTCCTCGGTGGTTTCATCACCGCTGGTTTCTTCGTGTTGCTGGGTGCAACGCTGGCGAGCTTCTTCTTCCAGGTCAGCGGTCTGCAACTGGCGATCAGCGCAGGTTTCGTGCTGTTCTCGTCGGTGTGCATCCTGTTCCAGACCAGCGCCATCATCCACGGCGGTGAGCGCAACTACATCATGGCGACCATCAGCCTGTATGTATCGATCTACAACCTGTTCATCAGCTTGTTGCAGATCTTCGGCATCATGAGCCGCGACGACTGATCGTTAGTCGTTTCAACAAAAAACCCGCTTCGGCGGGTTTTTTGTTGCTCGCCGAAAAGCGTAGTGGCCTTTTACCTATAAAATGATCTGAAAATAGTGGCGTCTTTTTGGAAATCACCTACACCTAATTACCAAGGAAGAGCAGTAGCCTGATCGACAGGAGTCGGTAACCAGCCCCCCTCGTGTAATTCCTGCGTCCCTCGCATTCACTTCCCTCGCTGTTGATCGCCAGGCCTTTCGGTCGAGAGCGACTGTATTCGTTCGTCCAGTGAAAACCGGGAGGTGAACCACGCCAAATGCCATGCACCGTGACCGTATCCCGGCGAACGACCGGGACCCTGATACCAGAAAAATAATGGAGGCCCTGCCATTGCGGGCGTTGTCCCAATCAAGGAGATCATCGATGAACCAGCCCCAAGGAAAACTGGCTGTACTGGCCGTCACCACCGCGCTGTTCAGCGCGTCAACCTTCGCCGGCGTCTATCCTGACTTCGGCTATCAGCCACCTTCCAGCCAATACTCTGGCCCATTGTTCGAGTTGAGCCAGAGTTACCCGGCAACCGCGCCGCAAGTACCGCTACCCGGTTTTTTCAAGAATCTACCGACCAAGCCAGATAACAATTTTGAGACTTGGCGTGCGTACATGGAGGAAGTCAAAACCTATTGCCTCGAAGGCAACGTCGAGGCTGATTGGTACGTGCAGAACAATAAAAAACGTCAGTGGTATCACATGCCGTGGCAGCACTACGGCCCGCTGGGACGCGAAGGAATTCACGGCCTGACCAAAGAGGCGCAGATCCAGGTCAAGCAACTCGCCGCCACGCAGACCTCCACCGGCCAGACTTACGCGGTGGGCATCTATAATGACATCGGTGCGTATACCATCGGAGAGGTCTGGAAAGACCCGAACAACCCTGATCCGAAGTACACATCGGCACCCAACAGCTTCCCCGACGGCACCGTAGTCTGCAAAGCCCTGTTCGCCGATATCGATCGCAGCACCGTGCCGTTCCTGGTGAATCCGGTGTTGTGGAAGGGCTACATCACCGAAACGTTCACGTCGGCCAATCGCAAGGTCAAAGATGTCGCATTGATCCAGATGGACATCGCCGTGCGCGATCAGCGCATGAGCGCCACTGGCTGGATCTTCGGCACCTTTCAGTACAACGGCGCGAAAACCGGCAAGCCGGGCTGGGACAACCTCGTCCCGGTTGGGATCATGTGGGGCAACGATCCGGAAGAAACCGGCAACGACTTCACCAACCCGCAACCAACGCAGACCAAGATCAATCCCGCGTTGCAACAGACCGCGATCAACGCCAAGACCCAGGAGTTGCCACCCACCCATCTGGGCTGGAACGGTCGCCTCAATGGTCCGGTGGATAACCCCAACAGTTCCTGCCTGAGCTGCCATGCAACCGCCGAAACGCCGCAAGTGGCGATCATGAATCCAACGTTCCAGGCCAATGCGCCGCAGCCGGGTTCGCCTGAATGGATGAAGTGGTTCCAGAACATTCCGGCCGGCCATGCTTTTACGCCGGGCACTCAAAGCACTGACTACAGCCTGCAGTTGTCCGGCGGTCTGGTGAATTACTTCAAGTGGAAATGCAACATGAGCGGCATCTACGCCGACGGCAAGAACGCGTGCAGCAAAGCGTCGGACATGAAACTGAAAATGCTCAATTCCACCAACAACGCCACGCCGCAGCCATTGCAGAAAGTCATTCGTGACCCGAGCCTGCAGCAACTGCTGGAGTAAGCAGCGAAAAGCCTGCGCACGTTGCGGCGTGCGCAGGCTTTTTCAGTTGATCACGATGCTACCGTCAGTCTGCTGTTTGTAAATGGTGTAAGGCAACAACAACGTGTCGAGCACCCCGGACGCCACCGCATCAATCGCCCAGCCGGGCAGGGCGGCGTTGTACTTGTTACCTTCGTCTATCGGCGCATGCAGGCTACAAAAGTCATACATCACACCGCTGTAGATTCTCGGCACCGCCCCGCAATAGGATTTGTTCGATCTCAAATCGTCCACGGCGACCTGGTCGTCGCGCATGACCGTTTGCACTGTCCCGCAACCACTTAACATTAATGCGCTCAGCATCATTGCCTGAACTTTCATACCGCCAATCCTTCGCCGGAAAAACCTCAATCTACGCTGAACGTGCAGCAAATGCACTTAGGCCATCGGTGGCAAGCGGCGCTTGACCGGGGTCTTCTTGACGATTGCAGTGTTGGTTTCGGCCAAGGTATTGAGGCGGTCGAGCAGGGTGTCGAGCTGTTCCATCGAGCGCACATGCAGGCGCGCGATAAAGCAGTCTTCGCCCGTCACCTTGTCGCACTCGGTGAATTCGGGAATCGACAGGATCTGCCGTTCGACTTCCTGTAACTGCCCCGGCAGCGGACGCACCCGGACGATGGCCTGCAATTGATAACCAAAACACTTCGGATCGATCTCGACGGTGTAGCCCTTGAGCACACCGCGCTCTTCCAGTCGACGCAAGCGTTCAGCCACGCTCGGCGACGACAATCCGCTGATTTGCGCCAAGGCTTTGAGCGAGCGCCGCGAATCCTCCATCAATGCGCCGATGAGGATCTGATCAATATCGTCAGTCATGAAAAAACTCCAGCATTAGGCAATTGATAAAAACTACCCACGATAAAAAAGGCAGATGTCGAGTTTAGCCTGCTTTTTGCGCTGGAGCGCCTGCGGGTTTGCTTGGCATACTTTTGTCACAAAGACAGGAGATTGAAGATGGACAATACAATCCGGCGCGGCTCATTTGAAATGACCGCTGCCATGCTGATTTCCGGGACGATCGGCTGGTTCGTGCTGGTCTCCGGGCAACCGGTGCTCGACGTGGTGTTCTGGCGCTGCGTGTTCGGCGCAGGCACCTTGCTGTTGATCTGTGCCGCTTTCGGCTTTCTGCGCCCGGGCATTCTGACCCGCAGCACATTTCTGCTCGCAGTGCTCAGCGGGGTGGCGATTGTCGGTAACTGGGTGTTGTTGTTTGCCTCTTACTCAAAGGCCTCAATTGCCATCGGCACAGCGGTGTACAACGTGCAGCCGTTCATGTTGGTCGGCTTGGCGGCGCTGTTTCTCGGCGAAAAAATCACTTTGCAGAAGCTGTTCTGGCTGGCGATTTCGTTCATGGGCATGCTGGCAATCGTCAGTGCCCACGGCACTCAGGGCGAGAGCGGCAACGACTATCTGATGGGCATTGCATTGGCGTTGGGTGCGGCGTTTCTCTATGCCATTGCCGCGCTGATCATCAAACGCCTGACCGGCACGCCACCGCATCTGATTGCATTGATTCAAGTCTGCACCGGGATTTTGTTGCTGGCGCCGTTTGCGCATTTCAGCGCATTGCCGCAAGCGCCGAGTGCCTGGACCAGTCTGGTCACATTGGGCATCGTCCACACCGGTCTCATGTATGTGCTGCTGTACGGCGCGATCCAGAAGTTGCCGACCGCGTTGACCGGCGCACTGTCGTTCATCTACCCGATTGCGGCGATCTTCGTTGACTGGTTTGCGTTCGGCCATCGCCTGGAAATCCTGCAATGGATCGGTGTCGCGGCGATCCTGCTGGCCGCTGCCGGCATGCAGCAGGGCTGGGGCCTGAAGAGCCGGCGACTGGCCGCGCAGTAACCCTCAGATGTTCCAGTGCGCTGCGGTTTTCGCCAAGCGCTGGCGCATCTCGCCGATATTCGACGCCAGTTGCCGGGTCAACAGTCGGTAGCCATCCAGCGCGCTGTAAACCGGCGCATCGAGGTTGGCTTCCGGCAACTCGAGCGGCTTGTCCAGGCGTTGCGAAGCGCCGGTTTTCAGCGCCCGGGCCATACCGATCAGTTGCACGCGAATCTGCCGGTGCTCGGCCTTCAGCGCTGATTGCAGATGCGCCATGGCTTCTGGATCGTTGGCATCCGGTCGCGTGTTGCCGAGGATTTCCAATGTGCTGATGCACATGCGCAGGTTGCGCTGGATGGCATCGAGTTCGGTCATGGAAATCTTCACTTCCTTGGACACCGACGGCATCAGCGAGCGCAATTGCACCATCACCGCGCCGAGTCGGCCCATCAGTTTCAAATGCTCATCGGCGCTGATCGGTTGGCCGCTGATGATCCGCCCATACACCGTGGCGCAATCGCGCAGGGCATCGGCGAGGTTGTAGCGCCACGAATACACCGCGTAGAGCGGCAGGGCGAAAGAGAAGGCCAGAGCGAGGGCGATACCGATCAGAATATCCACCCCGCGCCATAAGCCGTCGGTGATTGGATTGTCGCCATGCCCGGCGACGATGAACACGGTAATCGCCGAAAGCAGGGCGGTGTAACCACCCTTGCCGATGGCGTGATAAGAGAAGAAACCGCAGACCACCGCCATCGCAAAGTACGTCAGCCATGGCATGCCGAGCCACGCCTGCTGCGCCACCAGCAGCAAGCCGACGCCAGCACCGATCAAGGTGCCGGTGGCGCGTTCGGCGGCTTTTTTACCGATGTTGCCGTGGTGCTGCAAACCACCGATCACCACCAGCATGGTCACTGATGCCCATTCGCCGTGGGGCAGGTTGATGCCGGTGGTCAGCAGGATCGTTGCCAGCAACCCGAGGGCCACGCGCACCGCATGAATCAGCCGCGCGTGCCGGTAACGTCGATAAGGATCAAGCAACGGACGCAAGACACGGCGCAGCAAGGGCGGAAGTCGATGGGTGCTGTAAGTACTCAGTGCGGGCCTCTCGTGATTGGGCTTCGGGTCAATGGAAAGGGAAAATGTAATTCATCCATGCTGCCATACGCAGGAGGATTTTGCGCATCGTGCCAATGTGATGGAAGTGCTGACTGTACAACGCGGCCTGCCCGTAAGCACCGCCCGGCATCAGCTTGCTGTACTGGGCGAACTCGGGATCGGTGATTTCGATGATCACCGGCACACGCCCGGCCGGCGGCGAACCGGTGTAGCCGATCAGGGTGCCGGAAGGTTGCACCTGACCTTCGGCAATCACCCCGATGACGTTTTTCACCCGGCCGGCGAACACCTTGCCGGGAATGCCGTCGAACGCGACTTCCGCCTCATCACCGACGGTCAGGCGCAGCAGGCTGTTCTGGCGCATCCACGCAGCAAAATATTGGCCTTCCTCGGGAATGAACACCATCGACGGGCGCAACGGCAACTTGCTCGCCATCATCCCCGGCCGCAGCGAAACATGAGTGACGAAGCCTTTGCTTGGCGCGCGAACGGTGGTGTTGTCCAGCTCGAACTGGGCGTTGTCGAGTTGCGCCTGCAGATCATCGGTGCGGGCGATGGCCGCATCTAGTTCGCGTTGGGTGCCGAAATTACGGCGGATCAGTTCGGTGATGCGATAGCGATCACCCTTGGCGGCGATCAATTGCGCCTTGAGCGATTTCACCCGGTTTTGAAACGGTGTGGGGTCGATGCGAAACAGCACGTCGCCTTTTTCCAGCGGCTCGTTCCCCTTCACCGGCACGTCGATTACCTGGCCACTGACGATGGGAATCACCGGCACGGAAACGAAGTAAGTGCGCGCCACCTCGGAGTAGGGATGGTTGTAGTTCATGGTGAAAATCAGGGCGCCGATCATCAGGATGCCGCCCAGTACGGCGGTGGGCACCGTCCATTTGTTCAGCGGGATACGGAAGATCTTGAACACTGCGACGCAGATCGCGGCGTAAGTCAGGACAAGGAGCAGATCCATAGTGTTCAGCCCTCCCGGTTGTGGGGGGCAGTGGCATTCAGCGCTTCGAGTCGTTCGAGGCGTCCTTGCAGTTCGACCACCTGTTGCTCCAGGCGAACGACATGGTTTTGCACTGATTTGCCGTCACCGAATCCCCAGCCGCGATCTTCTCGATAGGCCATCGCCCAGATCCACAGGAAAGGCCAGAGCGCATGCAGCGTGAACAGACTGACCCAGCCAGTGGCATGGATCGCATCCTGATGCGGGTGTTTACGATGGACGGCAATCTCATAGGGAATGTCGTGCAACACGATGATCCCGTAAAACAGTACGAGCCCGGCAAACACCAAAACCCCTAGCGCAAAGTAATCCAGCATGGTCCAGCTCCCGGCATCCAGCACAGTGCTGGCATCAGTGTAGCCACTGATTTGCCGGGCGCTTGGCGACTTTGGATCAGAAGCGGTTGCCGTCGCCTTTTTGCTTATTCACGATCCGCGTGACAGTTGATCAGAAGATGTAATCGGTGGTCAGGAAGCTCGAATCACGCCCGCGAATGATTTCGCTGATCAGGTCCTTGTTGCTGTCCTGGAATTTGGTCGCCACCAGCGTACGGATCGAGAACACGCGCAACGCATCGTGTACCGAGAGCGTACCTTCCGCGGAATTCTTGCGGCCGTTGAACGGGTAAGTATCCGGGCCGCGCTGGCATTGTGCGTTGAGGTTGATCCGCCCGACCTGGTTGGCAAAGGTGTCGACCAGACGGCCGACCGCCACCGGGTTGGTGCCGAAAATGCTCAACTGCTGACCGAAGTCCGACTCCAGTACATAGTCGATCACGGTATCGAGATGACGGTACGGCACGATTGGCACGACTGGGCCGAATTGCTCTTCCTGATAGACGCGCATTTGCGGGTTCACCGGGTACAGCACCGCTGGGTAGAAGAACGACTCGCGTGATTCGCCGCCATTCGGGTTGACCACTTCGGCACCCTTGGCGCGCGCGTCGGCCACCAAGCCATGCAGATAATCGACCTTGCCCGACTCCGGCAATGGCGTCAGCGACACGCCGCTGTCCCACGGCATGCCCGGTTTCAGCGTGGCCAGTTTGGCGTTGAATTTCTCGATGAAGCTGTCGACGACATCTTCATGCACGAAGAGGATTTTCAGTGCTGTGCAGCGCTGGCCGTTGAACGACAGCGAACCGGTCACCGCTTCGCTGACAGCATTGTCGAGATCGACTTCCGGCAAGACGATGCCCGGGTTTTTCGCATCCAGACCCAGCGCAGCACGCAAGCGGTGAGGTTTCGGGTGCAGTTTCTTCAGGTCGCTGGCGGCCTTGTTGGTGCCGATGAAGGCGAAGATGTCGATCTTGCCGCTGGCCATCAAGGCGCTGACGGTTTCCCGGCCGCTGCCGTAGATCACGTTGATAACACCGGTCGGAAAGCTGTCGCGGAACGCTTCCAGCAGCGGGCGAATCAACAGCACGCCGAGCTTGGCCGGTTTGAACACCACGGTGTTGCCCATGATCAGCGCCGGGATCAGCGTGGTGAAGGTTTCGTTCAGCGGATAGTTGTAAGGGCCCATGCACAGGGCGACGCCGAGCGGCACGCGGCGGATCTGCCCGAGTGTGTCCTGTTCCAGTTCGAAACGGCTGGAGCGGCGGTCGAGTTCCTTGAGCGCATTGATGGTGTCGACGATGTAGTCGCAGGTGCGATCAAACTCTTTTTCCGAGTCCTTGAGGTTTTTGCCGATTTCCCACATCAGCAACTTGACCACGGCATCGCGCTGTTGGCGCATGCGGCCGAGGAAGGCTTCGACGTGCTGAATACGTTCGGCTACGCGCATGGTCGGCCACAGGCCCTGGCCACGGTCGTAGGCGCGGACGGCGGCGTCGAGGGCGGTGAGGGCGGTGTCGGCATCGAGCAGCGGCGTGCTGCCGAGGATGACTTGTTCGTCACCGTTGTCACCTTTCAGGTAGACCGGGCTGCGCACGGTGGCGAGCGGGCCGTCCCAGCGGCGCAACTGGCCGTCTACCAAATATTCGCGTTGCTCGACCTGACCGTCGAGGCGGTATTTTTCCGGGATGTCGCTGACAGAAGAGAACAGGTTGCCAAGGATGTTTGCTGTGGTCATGTCGCTACCCCGTGTTGATGTCCGCATGCAGATCAAAAAAGTCTCTACAGGTTATACGCCTGAATGCGCCGAAATTTAAACCCGCAAATGTCACCCGAATGTCACGCAAAGGCGCACAGCAGAGCGGTGATTCCCACCGAAAACCCTGTAGCTGCCGAAGGCTGCGATCTTTTGATTTTGCTTTTGGAAGGTCAAGATCAAAAGATCGCAGCCTTCGGCAGCTCCTGCATGGGAGGTCATGTCCCCGGATGCCCCCTCTCTGGTCTGCAATGCCCTCAACCCGTTGCAGTTGCTGCCTTAAGGTGTGAGCACAACAATAAGCGAGGCCGTTATGCGGGCAATCCGACTCACTCTACTGCTGGTGTTGGCCCTGGCTCTGCCCGGTTGCGGCGAAGCCCCCAAACCCCCGGCCAGCGTCAATAGCAACGCCACGCCGAAAGACCCGGCACTGGCGCAGATCTACGCCAACAGCTGCCAACTCTGCCACGCCAACCCCGCCGCCAACGCACCACTGACCGGTGATCGCAAAGCCTGGGAGCCACGCGTCCAGCAAGGCACCGACACACTGCTCGACCACGCCATCAACGGCTACAACGGCATGCCGCCGATGGGGCAGTGCGTCGAGTGCTCGGAAGAACAATTCCTGCAGTTGATCGGTTTCATGGCCGACCAGCCCCTCCCTCAATAAGGTGCCCGGCATGACGATGGATCTGACACGGCGTCAGTTGTTGCAACGGACAAGTATTGTCGGCGCATTCAGTGCGTTGGCGAGCTGTCCGGCATTGGGTCAATTGCTGCGTGCGCCGCGCTTGATTCCGTGGCGCAACTGGTCGGGCGGGCAGAGTTGCCTGCCGGCGGCGCGACTGGCGCCGAAGAATCTTGATGAGCTGGTGGCCGCTATCCAGCAGGCGCAAGGCAAGATCCGCCCGGTCGGCTCGGCGCACTCGTTTAGCGCCTTGGTGCCCACCGACGGCACGCTGTTGTCGCTGAGCTACTTCAACGGTCTGCTCGAGCACGATGCGAAAACCCTGCAAGCCGAATTTGCTGCCGGCACACCGATGTCACGCATGGGCCAGCCGCTGAAAAACATCGGCCAAGGTTTGCAGAACATGGCCGACATCGATTATCAGACCCTCGCCGGAGCCATTGCCACGTCGACCCACGGCACCGGCAAAAACTTCCAGTCCTACTCGGCCCACGTCTGCGGCATGCAACTGGTGACCGCCAATGGCGAGGTGCTCGACTGCGACAGCCAACGGCATCCCGAAGTATTCAACGCCGCCCGCGTCTCCCTCGGTGCACTCGGTGTCGCCACTAAAATCCGCCTGCAAAACCGCCCGGCCTATCGCCTGCACGAACGCCAGTGGATCGCCAAGACCGAAGAACTGCTCGAAGACCTCGACAAGAACACCCGAGAAAACCAGCACTGGGAAATGCTCGTCGTCACCCATTCCGACTACGCCTTGTCCATTGCCCTCAACGAAACCGATGACCCGGCTACACCGCCGATCCCGCCTGAAGAGGAGGGTGGCAACGAGTTCGTCACCCTGATCGAGAAGATCGACAAGTACGGCAGCGACTTCCCTGACCTGCGCCGCACGCTGCTCAACAACTTGCGTCATCTGGCCAGTTTCGATGACCGCGTCGGTGACTCGTTCGACATCTATGCCAATGTGCGCACGGTGCGTTTCAATGAGATGGAATACTCGGTGCCCGCCGAACACGGCCCGGCGTGCCTGCGCGAGATTCTCAAGCTGATTCAGGACAAGGATCTGCGCACCTGGTTTCCGATTGAGTACCGCTACGTCAAAGCTGACGATATTCCGCTGAGCATGTTCGAAGGTCGCGACAGCTGTTCGATCTCGGTGCACCAGCATTATCAGATGGATCATCACAACTTCTTTGCGGCGGTCGAACCGATCTTCTGGAAGTACAACGGGCGTCCGCACTGGGGCAAGTTGCACTCGCTCAACGCAAAAAACCTGCAACCGCTGTATCCGCGCTGGCGCGAGTTTGTCGACGTGCGCCAGGCGCTGGATCCGAGCGGGCGGTTTCTCAATGCGCATTTGTCGTCGATTTTGGGGGTGAGCTGATGGCGGTCAATCGGCGCAATTTTCTACTGGGTACGCTGGGTGTCGGTGCGTTGCTGGTGGGGGCTGGAGCATGGCTGCGACCGGGCGATCGAGGCGCGCCGTACAGCGAATATTTCCGCGCACTGAACAAAGAGTTAAAGGAAAAAGGCCCGATGCGCCCGGTGCTGTTGATCGATCTGTATCGCCTCGATCACAACATCGATGTGGTGATGCAGTCGGTCAAACGCGGGGGCAAACACCTGCGGCTGGTGGAGAAGTCACTGCCTTCGCCGGGGCTGTTGAGCTACATCGCGCAACGTGCCGGCACGCAAAAGCTGATGTCGTTTCATCAGCCGTTTCTCAATCACGATGCGCAGGTTTTTCCGCAGTCCGACATTCTGCTCGGCAAGCCATTACCGGTGCGCTCGGCAGCGCTGTTCTACCAAACCCACAAAGGCCCGTTTGATCCCGCGAAGCAACTGCAATGGCTGCTCGACGGCCCCGAACGTTTGCAGCAATACCTTGCGCTGGCTCAAGGACTCGGCACACGGATGCGCATCAACATCGAGCTGGATGTCGGCCTGCATCGCGGCGGCGTCAGTGATGTGAATGCGCTGGGGCAGATGCTCACGTTGATCAGCGCCAACCCCCAGCATCTGGAATTCGCCGGGTTCATGGGCTATGACCCGTTCGTGGGTATGGGCGTGCCGGGGATTCTCGGCTCGCCGGAAGAGTTGTTCGCCAAGGTCATGGTGATTTATCAGCGTTGCGTCGATTTCACCCGGCAGCAGTTCCCCGCGTTGTGGCACGACGGTTTGTGCCTGAACACCGCCGGCAGCCCGAGTTATCGCATTCACGAAAACGAAAAACTCAGCACGGAAGTGTCGGTGGGCACGGCGATGCTCAAACCGACGCACTACGATTTGCCATCGCTCACCGAACATGTCCCCGCGACCTACATCGCCACGCCCGTGTTGAAAAGCACTGGCGCGGTGAACATTCCTGCATTGGATGACAAGTCGAAGCTGTTCTCGTGGTGGGATCAGAATCAGCGTCAGACCTTCTTCATCTATGGCGGCAACTGGATGGCCGAGTTCGAATCGCCGAAGGGTTTACAGAGCAACAGCGTCTACGGTCGCAGTTCTAATCAGGAGATGGTTAACGGTTCCAATGCCGTGGGCCTGACCATCGAAGATCAAGTCTTCCTGCGCCCGACCCAGACCGAGGCCGTACTGCTGCAATTCGGCGATCTGCTCGCCGTGCGCGGTGGCAAAATCGTCGACACCTGGCCCGTCTACACCTGACCCAAAATCACCACAAATCCCCTGTAGGAGTGAGCCTGCTCGCGATAGCGTCCTGTCAGTTGATATTTCTTTGGCTGACACACCGCTATCGCGAGCAGGCTCACTCCTACATTGGATGTGTGTACACCCATACGCCGTAATGAAGCTTTTATGACAAAAGTTCGGTAGCACATCGCCAGTCCGGTCATGCCTATGTAACGCGCTTGAGGGGCCCAACGGGGCGCTTTTCACAAGCCGAGGCGGGACGCCGGGAGTGAGGCAATGGGGACTATGGAACGCTACTCGAAAGTGGGCATGCAGGAACTCGATCAACGCCTGTCGAAGATCGTCGAAGCCGCGCGCAAGAAGCCGGTTTCGGTGTATCGCTACGGCGCGCCGTGGGTCTGGATCGTCTCGCAGGATGACTGGCAGGGCGCCTTGAAAGAGGTGTCGAGCTACATTCCGCCGGGCCATTCGCTGGTGTTGCTGCGCCCGCAGATCGACGACCTGCTCGATGCCCACCGCGACCTCCTGCACGACCTCAATGCCGAGCCGGGCATGCTGATTCCCGCGCAAACGGTGATGCACATCCTGCTCCTGCAACTGCTGTATTCGGTGCCCAGCGAGCAGCAACTGTATGAACAGCTCAATTACAACCTGTTGTTCCGCTGGTTCGTCGGTCTTGGCCTGAACCAGAAAGTCTGGAGCTTCAACGCCCTCAGTCGCGACATCGCCACGCTGCTCAACGAGCCGCGCGCGGTGCTGCTTATTCAAAAAATCATCGGCGAAGTGTTCTGCGGCGCGCTGCTGCAAATGCCCGAGTTCTCGCTGAACTTCGCGCTTTTGCACACGTGGCTGGGCAAACACGCCTGCGCCTCGACAGCCAGCAATTGACGCCATACACGCGGCGTTCGAAACGCCAACAGGTCATCGCGAATTCAGGGGGTAGTGTGGAACCGATTTTCAAGTCACGGCTGGCGCTGTGGGGCTGGCTGCTGGTGACGGCGGGCGTGCAGCCGGCGTTGGCCGAAGAGGCTGCGCAAAACACCGCAGCGCAGCGTCTGGTCGACGTCAACGAATACTTCGTGCGCGGCAACACCGTGCTCGATGCGCGGGCGATTGAAGAAGCGGTGTACCCGTTCCTCGGCCCGCAAAAAGCCCT
Organism: Pseudomonas sp. MC6; assembly: GCF_054790575.1. NCBI lineage: Bacteria > Pseudomonadati > Pseudomonadota > Gammaproteobacteria > Pseudomonadales > Pseudomonadaceae > Pseudomonas > Pseudomonas sp. MC6. The sequence goes on along the minus strand of NZ_CP186504.1, from coordinate 1,953,988 downwards.
CACGGATATCGAAGGCGCTCGGGACGCGTTGCAAAAGGCCTATCAGCAACGCGGTTATCAGTCGGTGTTCGTCGAGCTGCCGGAGCAAGCCGTCGCCGACGGTATCGTCTATCTGCAAGTCAGCGAAACCAAGGTCGGCCGGGTACGTGTGGTCGGCGCCAAACACTATTCGCCGCTGGATATTCGCGACGACGTCCCGGCGCTGAAGGAAGGCGAGGTGCCGGACTTCGCCAAGGTTCAAGGCGAACTCGCACAACTCAACAAAACCCCGGGCCGGCAAGTCATGCCGCTGGTGCGCGAAGGTCAGCGCCCCGGCACCATGGACGTCGATCTGCAGGTCGAAGACCAGAACCCGTGGACCGCGAGCGTTGGCCTCAACAACGACTACAGCGCCGACACGGAAAAGCTGCGCACTGTCACCAGCCTTGGCTACAACAACCTCTGGCAACTTGGCCATAGCATCTCGCTGACGTACTTCACCGCGCCGCAGGAAACCGACAACGCCAAGGTCTGGTCCGGCTCCTACACCGCGCCGCTGACCGAGCGCTGGAGCGTGCAGTTCTCCGGTTACCAGTCCGACAGCAACGTCGCCACCATCGGCGGCAGCAACGTGTTGGGCAAGGGCCATTCCTATGGCGTCTCGGCGATTTATACGCTGCCCTCCAGCGGCAACTGGTCGAACTCGCTGTCGGCCGGCATCGACTTCAAGGACTTCGACGAACGCCTGACCCTGTCCGGTGATAGCGACAAAGTCCCGCTGCAATACGCGCCGTTCACCTTCGCCTACAACGGCTATCGCTACACCGAGAAGAGCCAGCTCGGCCTCGGCCTGAGTCTGGTCGCCGCCACTCGCAGCATTTTCGGCTACGGCAGCTCCGACGAAGATTTCGACTACAAACGCTACCGCGCCAAACCGAGTTTCGCCGTGCTCAAGGGCGACACCAATTACACCTGGACCTTCGACAGCGACTGGCAGAGCGCAAGCAAAGCCGCGTTCCAGCTCGCGTCCGGGCCGCTGGTTTCCAACGAACAATTCTCCGCCGGCGGCGCGACCTCGGTGCGTGGCTATCTGGCCGCCGAACGCACCGGCGATGACGGCTTGCTGCTCAGCCAGGAAGTGCGCTCGCCGTCGCTGGTCAAATACGCCGGCACGTGGATGCAGGACTGGCGCTTCTATGCCTTTGCCGAAGGCGCGCAACTGTATCTGCGCGACGAACTGCCGGATCAGGACGCCAATTACGCCCTGGCCAGCGTCGGCCTCGGCACCCGCGCCAGCCTGAGCAAATGGCTGTCCGGCAGCCTCGACTGGGGCTACCCGCTACTCGAAGGGCCGAACACCTCGAAGCAGGAATCGCGCCTGCATTTCAACCTTCAAGCCACTTTCTAACAAGGAGCACGTTCATGCAGCGCCTCATTCTTTCGTTGTTGATCTGCCTGGGCTTCGTGCTCCCGGCCACGGCTCAGGCCTGGTGGCAGGACGACTGGCATTACCGCAAACAGATCGCCGTCGACACCACGCCACAAGGCGCGGCGATCAATCAGGCCCTCGGCCGTACCGCGTTATTGGTGCGCCTGCACACTGGCAACTTCACCTTCGATGGCGTGAAGGAGGACGGCGCGGATCTGCGCTTCGTCGCTGCCGATGACAAGACCGTGCTCAACCACCAGATCGAAAGCTTCGACGCACTGATGGGCATGGCGCTGATCTGGGTCGATGTGCCGAATGTCGAGGGCGGTCAGCGCCAGGACATCTGGATGTACTACGGCAATCAAAAGGCTCCGGCGACCGGCAACGGCCAACTGACCTTCGACCCCAATTACACCGCGCTGTATCACTTCGACGGCGCCACCGGCACTCCGGCCAAAGACACCACCGCCTACGGCAATACCGCACAAAGCGCGACCGGCGCGGCGATTGACGGCGTCGTCGGGCGCGCCTTGCAGTTCAGCGGCCAGCCGTTGCTGCTGCCGGCAAGTCCTTCGCTGCAACACAACGCTGGTAGCGCATTCACCTTCAGTGCCTGGCTGCGACTTGATAAGGCCAGTGGCGAGCAACTGATTCTCGCCCGTCGCGAAGGCGCCAACAGTCTATTGATCGGAGCAAACCAAGGCGTGCCGTTTGTGGAGATCGATGGCCAACGCGCCGTCGCCACGCAAGCGCTGAATCCGGGCCAATGGCAGCATGTCGCGCTGACCGCTGAAGGTTCCAAAGTGACCCTGTTCATCAACGGTCGCGAAGCGGCCACGCTTGCTCAGGCGATGCCGGCATTCAACTCGGTCATGGCCATCGGCGCTGACGTGCACGAAGGCCCGTTCCAGCCGTTCGTGGGCGCTATCGATGAATTGCGCCTGTCGAAGGTTTCGCGCCCGGCAGCGCTGTTGCTGGCCGACGCTACCTCGCAAGGTGCCGAGTCGAAACTGGTCGCTTACGGTGTCGACGAAGAACAGTCCGGTTTCGGTTTCGGCAGCCTCGGCTTCCTGCTCAATGCGGTGCCAATCGACGCCTGGGTGATCATCGCCGTGCTGGTGCTGATGATGTTCCAGTCGTGGATCATCATGCTGCGCAAGAACCGCAGCCTCAGCCGCGTGTCTGCCGCCAACGAAGACTTCCGCGTGCAGTTCGCCAAGGTTGGCACGCGTCTGGAGATGTTCGCCGACGACGCCCAACTCGCGCAGCGTTTGCAGCATTCGTCGCTGTGGCGGCTGTATCTGGTGGCGGTCAAAGAGATCCGTACCCGCCGCGAGCAGGGCGCCGATACCTCCTCGGTGTCAGCGGCGACTATCGAAGCCATTCGCTGCTCGATGGACGGCGTGCGCACCCGCGAAAACCAGCAACTGAGTTCGAAACTCTCGACCCTGTCCAACGCCATCGCTGGCGGCCCATACATCGGCCTGCTCGGCACCGTGCTGGGGATCATGGTGGTGTTCCTCGGCACGGCGATGGCCGGTGACGTGAATATCAATGCCATTGCGCCGGGTATGGCTGCCGCGTTGTTGGCCACGGCGATGGGCCTGTTCGTCGCGATCCCCGCGCTGTTTGGCTACAACCGCCTGATCACCCGCAACAAGGAAGTCAGCGCCGACATGCGTGTGTTCGTCGACGAGTTCATCACCCGGCTGGCGGAGATGCATGGCGAGAGCCAGTTCAGTGAGGCGTCGCATCGCGGCCATCACGCCAACCACTCTGTACCGGCCTGAGGAGCACTGACATGGCGTCCGTAAATGCCTCCCACGACGATGACGAAGATGCCGCGGTGGACAGCATCAACATCACCCCGCTGGTCGACGTGCTGATGGTGGTGCTGGTGATGTTCATCCTCACCGCCACCGCGCAGGTCTCAGGGATCCAGATCAACCTGCCCAAGGCCAGCGCTTCGGTGTCGCTGTCCGAGGCCAAGACCAAGGCGATTTCGGTCAACGACGGCGGCCAGGTGTTCCTCGACGCTTACCCGGTGACCCTGGCTGAACTGGAAGAACGCCTGCGCATCGAGAAGGCGCAGAGTCCGGATTTCCCGGTAATCGTGCGCGGCGACGCGACGGTGCAATACCAGAAAGTCATCGAAGTGCTGGATCTGTTGCGCCGGCTCGAACTGTCCCAGGTCGGTCTCGTCACCGGCAAACCGAGTCAGGGCTGAGTCATGACCGCACAACTCCCGATCGAGCCGTTGCCGGTGAAAAAACCAGCGCTGCGTTATGCGAAGTGGGGCGCCGGCTTGCTCATCGGCGCGCTCGCTGCGTGTTTTTTGTGGCAGTGGGCCAACGACATGAGTGGCATCCGCCGCGAAGCGCCGAAGGTGCCGACGATCATTCCATTGCCGCCACCGCCACCACCGCCGCCAGAAAAACCGCCGGAACCGGAAACCCCAGTGGAAGAAAAAGTCGTCGAGCCGGAGCCAACGCCCGAGCCAGAAGAGGTCAAGCCCGAGGAGGAAGCGCCGCCATCGCCGGCGGACGATCTGGCCAACCCGATGCAAATGGACGGTGATGCTCAAAGCGGCAACGACGCTTTCAATATCGGCGCGGGCAAGGGCGGCGGCATGGCCGGGGCTGGCGGCGGGCGTCTGGGCACGGGGACATACAGCCAGTTTCTGGCGTTCACCTTCCAGCGTTTGCTCCGTGAGAACCCTGAACTGCGCAACCTCGCGTTCTCGCTGCAGGCCGATGTCTGGCTGAGCAGCGTTGGCGAGATCACCCGGGTCGAGCTGATCAAGTCCAGCGGCAACCCCGAGATTGATACGCAAGTGTTGGCCGCGCTGCGTGGCGCGCCGGCACTGAGCGAACGGCCACCGGCCTCCATCACTTTGCCTGTGCGCCTGTCCCTGCAAGGGCGGCGTCCGGGTTAATTCACTTATTTACGCTTTGCCAAAAGGAGTTGTGTGCAGATGATTTCCAACGTGAATCGATTGTCCCTGGCGGTCGGCATGGTCATTGCGACCCTGGTCGGTCAGGCCGTGGCAGCGCCCGCGCCCTCGGAGAACGCCACGATCAATCTGATCCGCTTGCTGGTCGAGCAGGGCATTCTGAAACAGGACAAGGCCGACGCGCTTATCGCTCAGGCGCAGAACGAAGCGGCCCAGGCTAAACAAGCAGCGACATCCACCGCCGTGGCGGCCGGGCCAGTGGCGGCACCGGGCGATGTCCGTGTGCAATACGTACCGGCAGCGGTGCGTGACCAGATTCGCGATCAGGTCAAAGCCGAAGTCATGGCTACCGCCAAACAGGAAAACTGGGCCGCGCCCAACAGCTTCCCGGAATGGGCTGCGCGCATCAGTTTCGACGGCGACATTCGCTTGCGCAACGAATCGCGCTACTACTCGGACAGCAACAGCAACGAGATCGTCGACTTCGCCAAGCTCAACAACAACGGCCCGTACGACGTGAATCCCAACAGCAGCACCAGTCTGCCGCCATTGCTCAACACCCGCGAAGACCGCACCAATCAGTTTCGCATCCGCGCACGGTTGGGCATGAAAGCAGAGATTTCGCCGCAATGGACCGCCGGTATTCGTATCGGCACCGGTTCGGACAACAACCCGGTGTCGACCACGCAAAACCTCGGTGGCGGTTTCGCCAAGAAGGACATCTGGCTCGATCAGGGTTACCTGAACTGGAAGCCGACCGATGAGCTGACCTTGACTGGCGGGCGTTTCGCCAACCCGTTCATGTCCACCGACATGCTCTATTCCAACGACTTGAATTTCGACGGCGTGGCAGCGATTTTCGACCACAAACTCAACCGCGATTGGGGCGTGTTCGGCACCGTCGGTGCGTTCCCGGTGGATTACACCAACGACACCGCCAGCAGCAACGGCTTTGACAAGGAAGAGAGTGACAACAAGTGGCTGTACGGCGCGCAGATCGGCGCCAAGTGGGCGATCAACAGCAACAACCGCTTGAAAGGCGCACTGGCTTACTACCGCTTCGACGACATTCAAGGCCAGCGCTCCAGCCCTTGCGAACCGTGGGCCGGCGCACCGGGTTGCGACAGCGATGGCAGCCGCGCAGCGTTCATGCAGAAGGGCAACAGCGTGTTCCTGCTGCGCGACATCACGCCGAACCCGCTCAACCCGACCACCACGCCGCAGCCGCAGTTCGTTGGCCTTGCTTCGGAATTCAATCTGCTGGACTTGAACGTGGTCTGGGACGCCGATCTGCCGGAAGATTTCAAACTGCGTAGCCAGGGCAACTATATCCACAACCTCGCCTACGACGAAGGCGACATGCGCAAGCGTTCGGCCGGGCAGATCGTCAACAACCTCGACAGCAACGGCGACATCGAAAGCGGCGCCAATGCGTGGATGGTGCAGTTCACCCTCGGCAGCGCGCTGGACCTGAAAAAGCAGGGCGACTGGAACATGTTCGCTGGTTACAAATACATCCAGCCCGACGCCTTGCCGGACGGCTTCAACGACTCGTCGTTCCACCTCGGCGGCACCAACGCCAAGGGTTATTTCATTGGCGGCAACTACGGTCTGGCGAAGAACGTTTATGCCACCGGGCGCTGGATGAGCACCGAAGCGGTGTACGGCGCGCCGTTCGACATCGACGTCTTGCAGCTTGAGATCAACACGCGCTTCTAAGGCGCCGGGAGAGGGTTATGAAAACGCGATTTGTGTGGCTCGGGCTCGGGCTTTTGATCGCCACTGGAGCGCATGCCGAAGGCATGGAAGAACGCCTGCGCACGCAATTGCGCAGCACCACGCAACAGTTGCAGGCCCTGCAAAGTCAGCAGGCCCAGGCCAGCGCCGCGCAACTGGCGGCGCAGAACGAGGCCAAGGCTGCGCAGGCGCAAATCAAGCAATTGACTGCCGAACTGGCCAAGGCCAAAGGCGTTGCCGAGCAACTGACCGGACAGCAACAGAGCCTGCACAGCCAGGCGCAGGCACAAGTGGCGGCCAGTGCCGAGCAGACCGGCAAGTTCAAAAAGGCCTATGACGAATTGCTGGTCATGGCCCGTGCCAAAGAGGCAGAACGGTCTAAGCTTCAAGCGCAATTGACTGAACGTGACACACAAGTGCAGCAATGTTCAGTCAAGAATCAGCAGATGTACGGCGTCGCCAAACAGATCCTCACTGCCTACGAAAACATCGACGTGGCCGAGGTGATGAAGATCCGCCAACCCTTCGCGGGCAGCGCCCGGGTCAAGTTCGATGAACTGGCCCAGGGGTTCGGTGACGAGCTCTACAAGACTCAATTCGACGCGCCGCAAGCTGCGCTCTCGCACTGATAGACAAGGAAGAAGTAATGACTCAATTGATCAGCCATGTTTCCCCACAATCCCTGACCGACGTCCTGCAAGCCGCCGGTTATCGCGTGAACCAGACCGAACAGAACGGCATCGTCCAGTTGCTCAGCGCCAGCCAGGGCATCGGCTACGCCGTGCGTTTCGGCAACCCGGCGGTGGAGCAGGGCAGCTACGTCGATTTCACTTTCAGCTGTGCGCTGCGGGTGCAGGGTGAGTTGCCACAGGGTGTGGCCGAGCAATGGAACGCCACGCGCCGTTTTGCGCGCTTGTCGTTGCAGGGTGAGTTTCTGGTGATGGAAATGGATGTGGTCGTGGCAGCAGGCGTGAGCAACGAGCACCTGCGTGGCAACCTGGAGTTGTGGGATCGCCTGTTGCAGGAGTTCATCGTCTATCTGCGTGATTTCACTCAAGCCGCGCAAACATCCACCGCCAAAGTCGCCGTCGCCGAGCAAGAGGAAGTCGCGCTGTGAAAAAGCCTGCCATGGTGATCAGCGCTGCGGCAGTGGCGCTGTTGGTGGTGGCCGTGGCACTGGTGGTGCGGCCGGGCAGTGACCCGGTCGCCGCCCAGCAATCGTCGCCGCTGGCGACGGTTGCAACGGGGCCAGCGGTGGCGCGGTTGGGTAATCAGCAGGTTTCGCCTGACGAACTGCAGGCGTTGCTGGCGACAGTCCCGCCAGAGACCCGCGAACAATTGCGCGGCAACCGTGAGGCGCTGGAGCGCTGGATTCGCACGCGTCTCGCCGAGAAAGCGGTGCTGGAGCAGGCCGATGCACAGGGTTGGGCGCAGCGCCCGGAGGTTGCGCGGCAGACCCGGGCGGCGACTGAGCAGATCGTGTTCCGTGATTACTTGCGTTCGGTCAGTCAAGTGCCGGCGGATTATCCGAGTGCGGCTGAATTGCAGCAGGCTTATGACGCCGGCAAGACGAACTGGCAGACGCCGGCGTTGTATCGGGTCAGTCAGATTTTCCTCGGCGTAAATGATCCGCAGAATCTTGAATCGGTGCGCAAGCAGGCGCTTGACCTGAGCAAGAAAGCGCAGGCGACGCCAGCGGAGTTTGCCGCGCTGGCGACTCAGTATTCGCAGGATCGCGTCACCGCTGAACGCGGTGGCGATACCGGCCTTCAACCGTTGCAGCAACTGGTGCCTGAGGTGCGTGGTGCCGTGGCGCGGCTCAAGCTCGGTGCGGTTTCCGATCCTGTACAAAGCGCGGCCGGTTTCCATGTGATCAAACTCACCGAGCAACAACCGGCACGCACCGCGACCCTCGATGAACTGCGCGATCAACTGACCCAGGCCTTGCGTGCGCAGCGCCAGGAGCAGATTGCCCAGGCTTATCTCGACGGCATGCTCAACACCGCAACACTGAGCATCGATGGCGCCGAACTCAACAAAGTCCTCGAGGAAAAACACTAATCTCAGTTTCACCAACCCCCCCCTGTAGGAGTGAGCCTGCTCGCGATGGCGGTGTGGCAGGTTAAGAAATATCGACTGACACACAGCTATCGCGAGCAGGCTCACTCCTACAGGGAGCTGCGTTAAGACAAATACAAAGATCGACAGGGAGTCATCGATGTCATACACCGAACCCGCAGGACGACCGGGCACCAACGATTACCGCTGGCCACAGGACAACAGCGAACCGTGGCTCGCACATGCCACGACCATCGACGCCGACGTCGCGCAATACTTCCTGGTCAGCGCCCGCTGCGGCTGCTTCATGCAAGCCGCACGCAGCCTCAACGTGCGCTCGACCCTGCTGCGTAAACAACTGGCGCAGCTTGAGCAAGAACTGCAACACACCCTGTTCAGCTTCCAGGGCAGCGCCCTGAGCCTGACCCGCGAAGGCCAGCAATTGCAGGCCAAACTGATAGCGCTGGCCAACGAACGCAAACTCCCGGTGATCGAACAACCATTGATTCGCCTCGCCGTCGCCGAATCGATCCTCCACGACATTCTCGGCCGCGACCTCATCGCACTGCTGCGCCGCAACGCCAGCGTACGTCTGGAAATCATCGCGCTGGACAGCGAACTGTCGCTGCGCGCCGTCAGTGCCGACATCGTCCTCTGGCTGGCCAACGGCGAAACCCCACACCCCGGCCCGACGTTCGCCACCAGCGAACCACAAGCGCTGGCGCGTCTCGACTACCTGCCGCACATCGCCAAACGCTACTCCCGCGTCACCGCGCGGCCGGACACCCCTGATGACCTTGCCGATTTCATGCTGGTGCAATGGCAACATGATCGGCAGATCGACAGCTTTCGCCCATGGAATGAACTGGTTGAACAGCGCTTGGCCGGGGTGGTGCAGATGCAGTCTTATGAATTGATGCTGGAGATGATTCGTTGCAGCGCGTGCATCGGTTTATTACCGGCGTATATGAGCCGCTTTGATCGGGGCCTGATCGCGCTGCCCGGATTGTTCGCCGAGCCCATGCAATTGCAGGCATGGCTGGCGGTCAACGCGGACTCACAAAATATCAGCGAAGTCCAAACCCTGACCGACCTCATCCACCACACCTTCAACGAACGCCACGAATGGTTCCAGCCCTGACGCAATCCTCCTGTGCCCACATTCCCCTGTAGGAGTGAGCCTGCTCGCGATAGCGGTGTGTCAGATTGATCAATGTTGACTGACACACCGCTATCGCGAGCAGGCTCACTCCTACAAGTATTTACCTATGGCTGATGTCGTGTTTGGCGGTTTAGAGTGGTCAGCCACACATCGATCCAGGAAGGATCCGTCATGCCCGACCACAACGCCGCCATTCACATCGAACGCTTCAGCGAGTCGCACCTCGAGGCTGTCACTGCGCTCTACAACGAGCGGGCCGTCACCCGGCAGGTGTTGCAGATGCCGTTTCAGTCCGTCGACGTCTGGCGCCAACGGCTGCTGGCGGAAAATGAACGGGTGTTGAAGCTGGTCGCGCTGCATCAGGGGCAGGTCATCGGCCATCTGGGGCTGGAAAACTATTCACGGATTCGTCGCAGCCACGCCGGCAGCGTCGGTATGGCAGTCGCTGTGGCGTGGCAGGGCAAAGGCGTCGGTTCGAGATTGTTGGCGGCGGCGCTGGATATCGCCGACAACTGGATGAACCTGCACCGCGTCGAACTCTCGGTTTACGCCGACAATGAGGCCGCCATCGCGCTCTACCGCAAATTCGGTTTCGAGACCGAAGGCCTGTTTCGCGATTACGCGGTGCGCGACGGGCAGTGGGTCGACACCCTGAGCATGGCCCGTCTGCGCAGTCGTCCGAAAACCTGACTCACTCGCCCAAAGCGAAGGCCACCGCCGACTGCGCATGCAGCTCGGTGGTGTCGAGCAGGGGCAGGGCGCTGTGTTCGGGTTTGAGCAACAGGCCGATTTCCGTGCAGCCGAGGATGATCGCCTGCGCGCCGCGCGCGGTGAGGGATTCGATCACCCGCTGATAGATTTCTCGCGACTGATCGCTGATCACACCGACGCAGAGTTCGTCGTAGATGATCCGGTGCACGTCCTTGCGCTCTGTTTCGTCCGGCACCAATACGGTCAAACCCTTGGCGACCAAGCGTTGCTTGAGAAAGTCCTGCTCCATCGTGAATGCCGTACCGAGCAATCCCACCGTGCGTGCGTCGATCGACAGGGCAGCCTGCGCGGCCGGTTCGGCAATGTGCAGGAACGGAATGCTGATCGCCGCCTGAATCTGTTCGGCAACCTTGTGCATGGTGTTGGTACACAGCACCACGCATTCGGCGCCGCCGGCTTCGAGCCTGCGCGCGGCGTCCACCAGAATGGCGGCGGCATCGTCCCAGCGCCCGGCGTGCTGGGCCTGTTCGACAGGGCCGAAGTCGACGCTGTACATCAGCAATTGTGCCGAGCGCAACGGGCCGAGACGATCACGGACTTGCTGATTGATGAGTCGATAGTATTCGGCGCTGGATTCCCAGCTCATGCCGCCGATCAGGCCGATGGTGCGCATTGGATGTCCTCAGGCATATGACAGTGTCGAACGTTCAGGTTTGCGCGGAGTTTCCTTTTGTTCAGCGTTCGATGCCAGTAACAAGTGACTGTACTGCCGATCTTTCACGCAAGTGTCATGGTGCTTCATCGGGCATGCTGCAGGTTAAACGTACGCAGAGGCTGGTATCTGCCACTATCGACCTTTGCAGCTCCTTTCCGAGGAACACCGCTATGGACGACGTACAACAACTGGGCGAGATGCTTCGTCATTACGCCGAGAGTGAAGCGCACAAGAAGCAACTGTTCGAGACGCAATCGGCGGCTTGGGCTACACGGATTACCGCGTTGTTCGGTGATATTCAGCAATGGCTGGAGCCGGTGCAGACACCGAATCTGCTGGAGGTGAGTCGTGAGGCGTATGTCGCGTTCGGGCCGAGCAACCCGGTGGAGACCTCGACCTTCAAGACCGAGAAACTGAGTATTGTGATTGCCGGCAAGCCGGTGGAGTTCGTGCCGGATGTGATGGGCAGTGCGGGGCAGATTTCGCTTGCGGTGATGGGGCTGACGGCGGCGCGTTATGGCAGCATTTCGTTGGTGGGACTGGCGAATGGTGAGTGGCAGTGGCGCAAGACCAATGGTTTGAAGGATCCGGATACGTTTGCCTTTGATGCCAACTTCCTCGCCCAGCAGTTGCAGAGCCTGATCCCTCGGGATCGTAGTTAAGATCAAGAGCTTACCCCCTCACCCCAGCCCTCTCCCCCAAGGGGGCGAGGGGGAAAGGGGGCCGATCTTCATCGTTTTTGAGATTGCATTCACCTTAGATATTTCAGGTCGATGTAGTTCGCATAAACCACTCGGTCAGTTCCCTCTCCCTCTGGGAGAGGGCTAGGGTGAGGGCAGCCCACCTGACACCCTCACATATCGAGATTGACCCACCCCGGCTTCGCTACTTCAGGCGCCACCGCTTTCACTGTCTTGCCAGTGGCCAGCTCAACCCGCCGAGCGACCTCCGGGTCATCGGCAAACGGCACCATGCTTGCCTCATCCAGACTCTGCGCCGTCTCCCGCCGCAAGCAGTACTCCACCGCCAGCCACAGAAACACCACGCCCAACACATTGAAAAAAATATCCATCACGAGCGGCTCCCTGCCTCAGGCAATCTGCGCTTCGCGGTGCGCCAGCGCGACATCGGCGACCCGCACCGTGCGCCAGACGTTGTAAGCCATCAGCAACATCCCGGTGAGGAAAAACACCCCACCGGCAAAACGCACGATGAAGCCCGGATGACTGGCCTGCAGCGCCTCGACAAACGAATAGGTCAGCGTGCCGTCCTCGTTGATCGCCCGCCACATCAGGCCCTGGGTGATGCCGTTGACCCACATCGAGGCGATGTACAACACCGTGCCGATGGTCGCCAGCCAAAAGTGCAGGTTGATCAGCGGCGTGCTGTACATCTGCTCGCGGCCAAAGACTTTCGGCACCATGTGATAGGTCGCGCCAAAGGTGATCATCGCCACCCAGCCCAACGCCCCGGCGTGCACGTGGCCGATGGTCCAGTCGGTGTAATGGGAGAGGGCATTGACCGTTTTGATCGCCATCATCGGCCCCTCAAATGTCGACATGCCGTAGAACGCCAGCGACAACACCAGAAAGCGCAAAATCGGGTCGGTACGCAACTTATGCCAGGCGCCGGACAAGGTCATCATGCCGTTGATCATCCCGCCCCAGCTCGGCGCGAGCAGGATCAGCGACATGGCCATGCCCAGTGATTGCGCCCAGTCCGGCAGCGCGGTGTAGTGCAAATGGTGCGGGCCGGCCCAGATGTACAGGGTGATCAGCGCCCAGAAATGCACGATCGACAGGCGATACGAATACACCGGTCGATTGACCTGTTTCGGCACGAAGTAATACATCATCCCGAGGAACCCGGTGGTCAGGAAGAAGCCCACCGCGTTGTGCCCGTACCACCACTGCACCATCGCATCGGTGGCGCCGGAATACACCGGATAGGACTTGAACCAGTCAACCGGAATCGATAGGTGATTGACCACATGGAGCATGGCGATCACCAGAATGAACGCGCCGAAAAACCAGTTGCCGACATAGATATGCTTGGTCTTGCGTTGAACCACGGTAGTGAAAAACACCACGGCGTAGGCGACCCAGACCACGGCCATCCACACCGCGCCGGAGAATTCGATCTCAGCGTATTCCTTGGTGGTGGTGTAGCCCATCGGCAGGGTGATCAGCATGATCACGATCACCGATTGCCAGCCCCAGAAGGTGAACGCGGCGAGGGTGTCCGAGTACAGCCGCACCTGGCAGGTACGCTGCACCGCGTAGTAACTGGCGGCGAATTGCGCGCTGCCGGCGAAACCGAAAATCACCAGGCTGGTGTGCAGCGGGCGCAAGCGGCCGAAAGTGGTCCACGGCAGGTCCAGATTCATCTCCGGCCACACCAGTTGCGAGGCGATAAAAACCCCCATCGCCATGCCCACCACACCCCAGAAAATTGTGGCGATGACGAATTGGCGGACGACCTTGTAGTTATAAGCCTGTCCGATTGTTGCTGTACTCATGGTCAGTTCATCCACGGTTGCAAAGTCTTGCCAGGCCACCCGGTCTGGCATGAGCTGCACTGTAGAAAACCCACCAGAAACAAAACAGGCTCAGGAATCTTTCATTTATGCGGATCAGATTTAAGGGCTGACTGCGGCGTTCTGCCGCGCCCTGATATGGTTTTTATCGCTTCAGGTGAATCTGTAACGTGCTGCGCCGTTCGGCCATAGTCTGGGAAAAACTGTAGGAGTGAGCCTGCTCGCGATAGCGGTGTGTCAGTCAACATCTCAGTTGCCTGACACACCGCTATCGCGAGCAGGCTCACTCCTACAGGAATTGTGTGCGTCCTGATGAGGTGGCAGTGGCATGTATCAATACGATGATTACGACCGGGCGCTGGTGTTCGAGCGCGTTGCGCAGTTTCGCGATCAGGTCGAGCGCTTCATGGCCGGGGAACTGAGCGAAGAGGAGTTTTTGCCGCTGCGCTTGCAAAACGGCCTGTACATGCAAAAGCACGCCTACATGCTGCGCGTGGCGATTCCCTACGGCACGTTGAACGCCAAGCAGATGCGCACGCTGGCGAGCATCGCCAGCGACTATGATCGCGGTTACGGCCACTTCACCACGCGGCAGAACATGCAGTTCAACTGGATCGAACTGGCCGAGGTGCCGGACATCCTCGAACGCCTGGCGCAGGTCAACATGCATGCGATCCAGACCTCCGGCAACTGCGTGCGCAACATCACCACCGAGGCCTTCGCCGGGGTCGCGGCGGACGAGTTGATCGACCCGCGCCCGTTGGCCGAAATCCTGCGGCAGTGGTCGACGATCAACCCGGAATTCCTCTTTCTGCCACGCAAATTCAAGATCGCCATCTGCTCGGCCAAAGAGGATCGCGCGGCAATCATGATGCATGACATCGGTCTGTACCTTTACCCCGGACGTGATGGGCAAATGCTCCTACGAGTGATCGTCGGCGGTGGTCTGGGGCGCACGCCGATTCTCGGTCTGCAGATCCGCGAAGGTTTGCCGTGGCAGCATTTGCTGTCCTACGTCGAAGCGGTTTTGCGCGTGTACAACCGGCACGGCCGGCGCGACAACAAGTACAAGGCGCGCATCAAGATTCTGGTCAAGGCACTCGGCATCGAAGCGTTTGCCAAGGAAGTCGAAGAGGAATGGCAGCACCTCAAGGACGGCCCGGCGCAACTGACCGAGGCCGAATATCAACGGGTCGCCAGTGCCTTCGTGCCGCCGGTTTATCACACCCTGGCCGACACCGATCTGGACTTCGGCACGCGCCTGGCGGAAAGCCCGGCGTTCGCCTGTTGGGTCGCGCGCAATGTGCAACCGCACAAGGTGCCGGGTTACACCAGCGTGGTGCTGTCGACCAAACCGGGCATGGCTTCGCCGCCGGGAGATGTGACCGCTGTGCAGATGCTGGCGGTGGCCGACTGGTCGCAGCGTTTCGGGTTTGGCGAAATTCGTATCGCCCATGAGCAGAACATCGTCTTGCCCGGTGTGCCGAAAACCGACCTCTACGCGCTGTGGCAACTGGCGTGCAAACATGATCTGGGCAGCGCCAACGTCGGCCTGCTCACCGACATCATTGCCTGCCCGGGTGGCGATTTCTGCGCACTGGCCAACGCCAAATCGATTCCGATCGCCCAGGCGATTCAGGCGCGCTTCGACAACCTCGATTACCTGCATGATCTGGGCGATATCAGCCTGAACATCTCCGGTTGCATGAACGCTTGCGGCCATCATCACATCGGCAATATCGGCATCCTCGGCGTCGATAAGAATGGCAGCGAGTGGTATCAGATCACCCTCGGTGGCGCCCAAGGTAAAAACAGCGCATTGGGCAAAGTCATCGGCCCGTCGTTCAGCGCCGCCGAAGTGCCGCAGGTGATCGAGCGGATCATTGGCACCTTCGTGCGCTATCGCGAGCACGAAGAATTGTTTGTCGATACCGTGGCACGGATTGGCCTGGAGCCGTTCAAGGAACGGGTCTATCCGAAAACGCTGGAGGCCACGGCATGAACAATCTGTTGCGGCTGGAGCAGGGTGTGGCGCGGATTGCGAAGGACGATCCGTGGACGCTGGTGCGTGAACCATCGACGCCAAGGCCTGCAGGTTTGCTGATCTTGCCGCTGATGCACTGGCTGCAATCGCCGTCGACCCACGCCGTGTGGCTCGGCCCGGACGATGAGGTCGAGAGCCTGGTGCCGTGGCTGGGTTCGTTGCCGCTGATTGCCTTGGATTTTCCAAGTTTTCGCGACGGTCGAGCCTACAGTCAGGCGTATCTGCTGCGCAGTCGGTTCGGCTGGGCAGGGGAGTTGCGCGCGATTGGCGATGTGTTGCGCGATCAGCTCAGCCATATGCGCCAGTGCGGGTTCGACAGTTTCGCGGTGCGCGAGGACAAGTCTGCCGAGGATGCGCTGAAGGGGTTGGCCGGCATGAGCGTGTTGTATGGGCGTTCGGTGATCGAGCCGCGTCCGCTTTTTCGTCGGCGTTGACGGTTAAAAAAGATCGCAGGCTGCGATCTTTTGATCTTCGATGTACACCGGGGAAACCCCTAGAAACCTCATGAATCGGGCATTTTCCCTTGGGTCGATGGTGGCCTTTTGGTAGAGTCGCCGTCGCCAGCGGGTTTTCGGCTGGACGATGGAACCGAAGAAGGGAGTCTGATCAGTGAGTCCGGGCAAAAAAATCCTCGGCCTCACAGCGTTGCTGTTAATGGTGACGCTGTGGGCCAGTTACTTTTACGTATTCAAGGAAAACCGCAGCGGCCAGCTCGGCGG
The DNA here is from genome assembly GCF_054790575.1 of Pseudomonas sp. MC6. Classification (NCBI taxonomy): domain Bacteria; kingdom Pseudomonadati; phylum Pseudomonadota; class Gammaproteobacteria; order Pseudomonadales; family Pseudomonadaceae; genus Pseudomonas; species Pseudomonas sp. MC6. The sequence continues at coordinate 1,937,945 of NZ_CP186504.1, read as the reverse complement.
TGTCGGCGAAAGCACCGCGTGGTGCGGCACGCCGCCGTCCACGGAAGCGGCGTTGCTGGGCAAGGATCAACTGACCTTGCGCGTCACCAATAACCTGCGCGGCGAGTTCATGCTCAGTGGTTCGCTGGTGGTCTCGGAACGTACCTTCAACCGCTATGACCTCGCTCGCAATGAACTGCGTTTGCGTCTGGAGCCGTTGCAATGGTCCTACGGCGTCACGCCGATCTTCCTTGAGCAGGTCAAGGTGCAGCCGCTGAGCCGCAACCTTTCCGCGACCAACAAAAGCGCCTACGCCGAACTCGAACCGCGCCCGATCGGTGTGCAGGGTCAGGTCACCGAATTCCCCTTCGACACCTATCGCTACGGCTACAAACCGGTGCTCTATTACCTCAAGGGCAGTGAGCGCATTGATCTGCGCTTCAAGAACATCACCACGCTGATGGAGATGTCCAACACCTTCACACCGATCCAGAAGTACAACCGCGTCGACTACATCAACGAGAACAACTCGATGATCCGCGACGACGATTACAAGGCTTACGGGCCGCACGAATGTGCCTTCAGCGTGGAGCGTAAAGGTTCATTCAAGGTAGTCGTGTTGTTGCTGCTGTTGGTGCTGTGTCTGCCGTTGCTGCTGGTGTTTTACCGTAATGAACCGGGGATCGACTTCCTTGCCACGCTGTTGGGCGCCGCGATCGTGCGGGTGCTGTTGATCGGGCCGGTCCAGGATTTCCAGCTGTACAACATCGACTTCCTGTTGGGTGCGGCGATTTTGCTGGTGGGCACGGTGTCGTTGATCAAGGCGATGCACATCAACAGCCGGCGGGAGATGGCGTTGCGCAGTGGTGAGACTTCGTCCTGGTAACGGGGTGAACCCCAGAAAAGCCCCTCACCCTAACCCTCCCGAAACGTCGGACCGCCCGGAGGGAGAGGGGACTGACCGAGTTGTCTGGCGAGCGACCGACGTGAAAGACCGAGTCGATCATGGATTCAACGCCAATCGCTCACGTCGGTGCATCTCTAGAATCTCCCCCAATCGGTCCCCTCTCCCACTGGGAGAGGGCTAGGGTGAGGGAAGACAATCTCCAGCCAATCACTTAGTTCATCTTCTTCCACCCCTGCAACAGCATCTGCGGGCGTCCTGGCTCAGATTGCTCCAATGCAGCGGATTCTTGAAGCTCACCAATGGCCAAGTGCTCGAGGCAGCGTTGCCGGATGCGCGACGTCTTTCAAATGATGCATGTGATCCGCCGCGCAGCCTTGCGTGAATATTGTGCTTTGCAATCGCAATTGCTGAGGTTTTAGCTATACCTGTAACTCCCCCAGGCAAAGTTTTCGGCCTTCTGACAGGAGTTACAGCATGAAGCTAGCAGTGATGATGGGCACACTGTGTTTTGCCACCCTCGCAGTGGTAGGTTGTTCCAGCAAAACCGTCGACCCGAAAGAGTACTCCGGCTTCCTCAAAGACTACAGCCAACTCAAGGAGGCCAAATCCCCGTCAGGTGCCGAGGTGATGCGCTGGATCGATCCGAAGGTCGACGTCAGGAAATTCACCAGCGTTTATATCGAGCCGACCCAGCTCTACCCGAAACCGCAACCGACCGCGAAGATCTCCCAGCAAACCCTCAATGGCATCACTTCCTACTACGATCAAGCGCTCAAGCGTGAAATCGGCAAAGATCTGCCGTTGGCGACTGGCCCAGGTCCAGGTGTGATTGTGGTGCGTGCGGCGATCACCGCCGTGAGCAGTTCCACCGAAGGCCTGCACGCTTACGAGGTGATTCCGATTGCGTTGGTCGCCGCTGCGGTCAGCACGGCCAGCGGTATTCGCGATCAGGAAACCACGTTGGCCACCGAAGCGGTGTTCCTCGATGGCGCGAATAACAAGGTCGTCGCGCAAGTGGTGCGCAAAGGTACCGGCAAGCCACTGGAAAATGATTCGCAGGCAATGAGCGCCAATGACGTCAAACCCGTCATCGATGGCTGGGCCGCAGACCTGCGTCAGTCGTATCTGAAGCTCAAGGCCGGCAAATAAGTGCATACGGCCGGAGGTCCGCGAGGATTCTCCGGCCTGTGCACACCCTCAAAAGTCAGCGCGCGCCCGGCGGTTGTAGTGACTGAGCAGGGCGTCGTAACCGCGAGTGACGGCGTAGTAGTCGTCGCTCAAGCGTTGCGGCTCGGCGTGGTTTTGCCAGTCCTTGTGCAGTGTGTTCAGCGCCTCAAGGTACTGTTGCGATGGCTCACGGATGTACTCCCACAGTTCCCTCGCGTCGTCGTCCTTGGTGCGTAATCCGCGCTCGGGCAAGCGCATGAAAGGCTCGCGGCGATCCCACGCTCGTTGCAGGCTGGCGGTGGTGTCCGCCACGGTTTGCGGTGTCAGCGTTCGGTGCTTCATCCCGTCTTCCAGTCGCTCCAGTGTCTCCCGGGCCTCAATCATGAAAGCCAGCAGAGACCAGTGGATATCCTTGCCCACACGTGCTTCGAGGCGTTTCAGTTGTTCGTTGCGCTGGGCGACATCGAGCGCCACAAGGTCTTTTCTCAGAGCCGCCGATGTTTGGAGGTAGTCAGCGATGGCGCTCAGGTACCGCTCCCGGTAGCCCCCTGACGGATTCGGGAACACCGAAACGAAACTTGCACTTCTATCGAATCGTGAAGGCATCGATACCGTTGCTACACCCTGCAGTGCTTTCGCATAGGCCCGGGCGCTTTGCGAGAGGCCCGGCTGATAGCCCAGAAGATCGAGCTTCAGGTTCATGTTGGAAAGACAGACATCCTTCTGGATGTCCTGCACGATGCGCGCATCACTGTCCTCGAAGTCCCGTGGTTCGGGGACCCAATTGGCGGCAGAATAATCCTTGGGCGGTTTCGGATTTTTGTATTGCTCATAGGCCACCTGCCAATGCACGTCGACACGGTTGACGCAGGTGATGATCGGGCTGAGTGCGTTGGCCTGAGCGGTGACGGGCGCGTCGCGATTGTCCAGCCACAGATCGAGTTGCAGGAACGGCGTGGTTGCTCCCGACAATCCCATCACCAGCAGCGCGATCAGCAGGCCACTGCCAAACATCATTCTCGAACTCATGGTTTTGCCTCCGCGCCATACCATTGCTCACGGGTGGCTGGCGCACCGCAGCCGGTCGCCGAGGCGGGCAGACGACTGCACAAGCGCTCGGCCCAGGGTTGCAGTCCCTGATTGCGGGTAACCGTGTCTTTGCTGGCAATCACATTGAGCACGCCGAGGGCGATCACCAGGGCAACAACGCCGAGGATCACCAGGCAAATCTTCAGCAGTGGATTGCGTTGTTCCCAGGACACATGTGGCTGGATCTGGCGCCGCCGTACCAGACCGACAATCGCCAACGTCGTCGCATAGACCACCCCGCCGACGGGGCCGAATAGCCAAGTGAGTCCGGCCGCCATCAGCGCACAGGGAATCAAGTCGCGAAGTACACCGAATGGCGCCACGATCCCCGGACACAGCCGCGCGCTGAGCCAGTCATCCAGCAGCCAATAACGGTGCGCCAGATCGTGCGCCAGCCAATTGAGGCCGGCGGCAATTACACCGAACACCACGATCGATACCATGAAAATATTGAACAGGCCGGTGACGCGTAGCCCCAGCGGGATGAAGTGCGCAAAAGCACCGATCAGGCAGGCCAGCACCACGCCAAGGTATGTCGGCCATTCGCCACGGCCGAGCTCCCAGTCGCGCCAGAAAAACGCGGTGCCACCGGGCAACTCTGCGCAGACCATTGGGTGATTGGCATAGAGTGCCGAGCTCAATTGGCGGCATTGCGCCCAATCCTCTTCGCGCAGGCGTCGGGCCAGCGCGCGACGCTGACTGAACGGGCCGCTGCCGAGCAACAGGCGCGCGGCGCGGTGTTCGGCAGTGGCTGGCGGCTCTTGGGCAAGTTGTCGTTGCTGCGCGATAAAAAGCGGAGCTTCATGGCGAGCGATCAGACGCTTCCATTCGTCTTGCGGGCAACGGTTGGCCGGGCCGGTGTGCCAGCCCTGGCCCGCACAAACCTGCTCGAAAATAGCGGAGGACCAGTGTTCGCTGTCCAGCAGCAATCGACTCAGGAACAGGTTGAACCACAGTCGGTGTACTTCAGCGTCGAGCCAGAGGCATTCGGCGCACTGTGCGTAGGCCTGCAAAAAGGCTGCAGTGTCTTCACTTTCGAGGGCATCACGCAGCGGTCGAGTGATGCGTTCCCGCTGCTGATCGAGCAACAGCTCGATCGACTCTTCATCCAGCTCAAGCCGCTGCCAGGCACTGAACCAGTGATAGGTCTGAACCGCCCAATCAACCATCGACGCCGATGTTTCAGGGTGCTCGATGCAATGCTGCAGCAGGGTCTCTTCGAGGATGTGCGCGCAACCCTGCTCGACGGCGAGGGCATGGCGTTGTTGCAACTGCGCAAGGCTGGTGCCGTGCAGCGAGCGGGTCGCCTGTTGCAAGGCATCGACCTCGACTACCGTCAGGCCGGTCAAGTCCCAGGCGTCTTCTTCAGCCTCCAGGTCTTCGTTGGCCTGCGCCCATTCCTTGTAATTCAGGGCTTGCTCATAGGCGTCACGCAGGCGCTGGAAGCCCTCGGCGTCTTCGTCTGGACGGGTCTGTTTGAGCAGGGCAGCATATTGTCGTTTGATACTGCGCGTATCGGCGTCGGCCGTAAGGCCAAGGACGGTCCAGCAACTCATTGCGTGTACAACTCCATGAAAACCTTCGACGCGGTCCAGTGGTGGCACTTTGATTGTGCGCACCCTACCTGTTTCGCGTCGAAAAGTCCTCAGCCGTCGTTTATTTGCCGACGAACCAGCGGAAATACGGGTTGCCGCCATCGCCGCGCATCACCCGCCAACTGACCCTGCAAGCGGATGGCGCACTGGCGACAAGAGCTTTCGAGTGACACGAGACTGCGCTTGTTTTTTAAATGCGAAATCAAAAGATCCTCCGATCACGGCCCGAGCATTTGGCAGCTACCTATGCGTATTTCAATTCGGGATGTTTAAACGTTGTTTCGAATTTGCGGAACGTTCCCACAAGGTTTTCAGGTTGTCCGTCGGACGTCGGGTCTCTAGCCTGTGTTCGTCGCTGCCAAATCAGCGACCGGGACTGGAAACCCCGACGGGTATTAGTGGCGCGTACACGCTTTTCATAACGTATCCTTGCGCACTTCGAATGTGTGCACTCCGTTATGGCGGCTGTGCGCGGGAGACCTTCGGGTCGACCGGGTCGCCGCTGCCCGGGTTTCCAACCTGCGTACAGCTGCCACCTCTTCGTCCGGAAACCGAATGGGGCAGCTCCAACTTTCCAGTGGAGTTCCACCATGAAAAAACCAACACCCAATCCCCCAGAATCAGACGCAGACAGCACATCCCCCTACGCCTCAGTCGACAGTAAAAAACTTCACGAAGCCGCCGACCGCGCCCTCGACTACTATCTCAACCCCGCCGCCTGCATCATGTCCAGCGCCAACGAGCCGGAACCCATGTACCTCGCCAATCCCAGGTACAACACTGAATCCCTGCTCGCCAACGCCAGCGAAACCCTCGGCTCGGCCAGCGAAATGCTGATCAACTTCGCCGCCTCGCTGGAAACTTCTCAGCGCAAGACTGCATTGGGGATCGCACAGGTCGTCATGCTGGGGGAACTGGCGGTGAATCAAGCCTTGGATCACGTCGAACTCAAGAACTGATCCATTGAATGATCATTCCCACGCTCTGCGTGGGAATGCAGCCCCTGACGCTCTGCGTCAAATTCGCAAGCTGGAACGCGGAGCGTCCCTTGAATTACGGTCGGGCATAACCGTGACAATTGCAGGAGCAAAGGTTTGATAAGGAAGATGGTTACAAACAGGCGAATTAGCCTATGGCTGGCGGTAGTTTTATCCGTCAATGCAGTTTTTTTGGCTTTTCTGATTTTTGGTGATATCGGGAAAGGGCACGACAGGAAAATGATCAAAACCAAAGAGCCGTTGCTGATTGAAGGCCCAAATGGCGACGAGAACTACTATGTTCTGCCTTTGGGCACTACGCTTTATCACGATAAAAGCTTTCCTGAAGGGCATGACCGCTATGTGGTGTATCTCAACCATAGAGGTGCAATTGCACACGAAGAAATTCCCATGAAGCCTGAATATGGCGGTTCATTTATCGATCCGCTCTGGCTGGACAATGTTGATGAGGAAACCTTGAAAGAAACTTTCAAACGTTTTCCGCTTTCCAGAATAGATGTCGCCGCTGCGATCAAGGCCAATGAAATAACCAAGGATGATCTGGCTGACATCATCCGCTCTATGCCCGACTGATCGAATCTTTAGCTGTCGTGTGAAACGACGCTGCGATCTTTTGATCTTGTGTTTTAAGAACAGAATCAAAAGATCGCAGCCTTCGGCAGCTCCTACATGGGGATATCCGGTTCAGCTGTTTTTCTTGGCTTGTTCGCGAGCGCGTTCTTCTTGCGCACGTGCTTCGGGGGTGAATTCGGCGCCGAAGTCTTCGGCAGAAAATATCTGGCGGATTTCAATATCAGAATCGCCTGACATTGGATTAGGGCAGCGCTTGACCCATTCGATGGCTTCTTCTTTGGATTTCACTTCCCAGATCCAGTAACCCGCCACCAGTTCTTTGGTCTCGATGAACGGCCCGTCGATGACCGTGCGTTTGTCCCCGGAGAAGCGCACGCGGGCGCCTTTGCTGCTCGGATGCAGGCCATCGCAATCGATCAGGATGCCGGCCTTGACCAGTTCTTCGTTGAAGTTGCCCATCGCGGTGATCAGCTCTTCGCTGGGCATGATGCCGGCTTCCGAGTCGGCGCTGGCTTTGACAAGGATCATGAATCGCATGGCAGGTACTCCGTGGATTGTTGGGATTCATTGCTTAGTCGAACGAGCCGGGATCGAATCGACAGGGTCTCTGGTAAAAGATGCAGAGAATTTTTCACACCGCAGATCCATTGTAGGAGTGAGCCTGCTCGCGATAGCGGTATGTCAGTCAACATTTGCGTATATGAAAGACCGCTATCGCGAGCAGGCTCACTCCTACAGGGGAATGGTTTTGGTTTTGTATACAATTTTTCGCGCAGGCACCCAACAATTTCCAAACAGGGCATAGGTCGTCGGACAATTTCGTGGTTAACTTCGGCCTCTTGCATGCTTTCCAATCAAAACATCAGAAGGACTCAAGTCATGGCTCAAGTCACCCTTAAAGGCAATCCGGTTCAAGTCAACGGCCAGTTGCCACAAGCCGGTTCCAAGGCGCCAGCCTTTTCTCTGGTTGCCGGCAATCTGTCCGACGTCACCCTGAAAGACTTCGCCGGCAAGCGCAAAGTGCTGAACATTTTCCCAAGCGTTGACACCCCGACCTGCGCCACCTCGGTGCGCAAGTTCAACGCTCAGGCCAACGAAGTGGCTAACACCGTGGTGCTGTGCATCTCCGCTGACCTGCCGTTTGCTCAAGCGCGTTTCTGCGGCGCTGAAGGTCTGGAAAACGTCCAGAACCTGTCGACCCTGCGCGGTGCCGAGTTCATCGAGAACTACGGCGTGGCCATTGCTGACGGTCCGCTGAAAGGCCTGACCGCTCGCGCCGTTGTGGTTCTGGACGAAAACGACAACGTCCTGCACAGCGAACTGGTCAAGGAAATCGCTGAAGAGCCTAACTACGAAGCGGCACTGTCCGTTCTCAAGTAAGCGCTTTTACAATTGTTAACGGCCTGGCCCTGTCCAGGCCGTTTTCATTTGTGTATCAGTGTTTTGCCTCACACCTTGAAACGTAAGGTGTAAGTAAATTGCCGGTAAAGCTGCTTTGCTATTTTCCCACCAGTGCTTATCGTTCAGCCTCCCGTAAAAGAAGCCCACGCGCCCAATGGTTAATGACTCCATGCAATCGTCCCCTCGTAACTCCCGTCGCTGGCTGATCAGCCTGCTTGTCTTGTTGGTGATCGCCGTCCTGTGCTGGAAATTCTGGCCCGCCGGTTCAGCCCACAAAGAGGGCGCTGACAAGGCGGCGGCCGGGCACACCGGGCGTTCGGGGATGATGCGGCCGGGCTTCGGTGGCGGCACCGGGCCGATTCCGGTGCGCGTGGCGCCGGCGGTCACCGGCGACTTCCCGCTGTATTACAAGGCTCTGGGCACGGTGACCGCGCTCAACACCATCAACGTGCGCAGCCGGGTGGGCGGCGAACTGGTGAAAATCAATTTCGAAGAAGGGCAGATGGTCAAGGCTGGCGACCTGTTGGCCGAGATCGACCCGCGCCCGTACCAGAATGCCTTGCTGCAGGCTGAAGGCACGTTGCTGCAGAATCAGGCACAACTGAAAAACGCTCAGGTCGACGTCGAGCGTTATCGCGGTCTGTACAAAGAGGACAGCATCGCCAAACAGACGCTGGACACCGCCGAAGCACTGGTCGGCCAGTATCTGGGCACGGTCAAGACTAACCAGGCTGCGGTCAATGACGCCAAGCTCAATCTTGAATTCACCAAAATCCGCGCGCCAATTGCCGGTCGCGTCGGTCTGCGTCAGGTTGACGTCGGCAACCTCGTTACCGCCAACGACACCACGTTCCTCGCGGTGATCACGCAAACCCAGCCGATCAGCGTGGCTTTCACCTTGCCGGAAAACAGCCTTGAAACCGTACTCGCGCGTTATCGCAGTGGCGCCAAGCTGCCGGCTGAAGCCTGGGATCGCGGTGACAGCAAACTGCAAGCGACCGGCGTATTGCAAAGCCTCGACAACCAGATCGACGTCGCCACCGGCACCCTGAAGTTCAAGGCCCGCTACGACAACCGCGATCAGGCGCTGTTCCCCAACCAGTTCGTCAACGTTCACTTGCTCGCTGACACGCTGAAAGGCGTGGTGCTGGCACCATCGGCGGCCATCCAGTTCGGCACCAACGGGACCTTCGTCTATGCGCTGGACGGCGACAAGAAAGTCACCATTCGCCAGTTGAAGATTGGTGCCAGCGACGGCGAAAACACCGTCATCACCGAAGGTCTGACTGCCGGCGACCGCGTGGTACTGGAAGGCACCGACCGCCTGAAGGAAGGCAGTGAAGTGGAAGTGGTCAACGACAGCAATCAAGTACCGACCACGCCGACCGAACACCTGCAAGGCAAGTCCGCTGCCCAGACGCCAGACGCTGTGGTCACTGACAAGGCCAAGAAGGGCGCATGAACATTTCGCGGCTGTTCATCCTCCGACCGGTAGCCACTACCCTGAGCATGCTGGCCATAGTTCTGGCCGGCCTGATTGCTTATCGCTTGTTGCCGGTATCGGCGTTGCCACAGGTCGATTACCCGACCATCCGTGTCATGACCCTGTATCCCGGCGCCAGCCCGGATGTGATGACCAGTGCCGTGACCGCGCCGCTCGAGCGCCAGTTCGGGCAGATGCCGGGCCTGACGCAAATGGCCTCGACCAGTTCCGGCGGTGCGTCGGTGCTGACCCTGCGTTTCAGCCTCGACATCAACATGGACGTCGCTGAACAACAGGTGCAAGCCGCAATCAACGCCGCGACCAATCTGCTGCCGACTGATTTGCCGGCGCCGCCGGTGTACAACAAGGTCAACCCGGCAGACACCCCGGTGCTGACCCTGGCGATCACCTCGAAAACCATGCTGCTGCCCAAGCTCAACGATCTGGTCGATACGCGCATGGCGCAGAAAATCGCCCAGATCAGCGGCGTCGGCATGGTCAGCATTGCCGGTGGTCAGCGCCAGGCCGTGCGGATCAAGGTCAACCCGGAAGCGCTGGCGGCCAACAGTCTGAACCTGTCGGACGTGCGCACCTTGATCAGCGCCTCCAACGTCAACCAGCCGAAAGGCAACTTTGACGGCCCGACGCGGGTGTCGATGCTCGACGCCAATGATCAACTGACCTCGCCCAAGGATTACGCCAACCTGATCCTCGCCTACAAGAACGGCGCACCGTTGCGGCTCAAGGACGTGGCGGAAATCGTCGATGGCGCCGAAAACGAACGCCTCGCTGCATGGGCCAACCAGAATCAGGCGGTGTTGCTGAACATCCAGCGGCAGCCGGGTGCCAACGTGATCGAGGTGGTCGACCGCATCAAGGCGCTGCTGCCGAGCATCACCGACAACCTGCCGGCCGGCCTCGAAGTGACGGTGCTGACTGACCGCACGCAGACCATCCGCGCCTCGGTCACCGACGTACAACACGAATTGCTCATCGCCATCGCCCTGGTGGTGATGGTGACCTTCCTGTTCCTGCGTCGCGCCAGTGCCACGATCATTCCGTCGGTGGCCGTGCCGCTGTCGCTGATCGGCACCTTTGGCGTGATGTATCTGGCCGGGTTCTCGGTAAACAACCTGACCTTGATGGCGCTGACCATTGCCACCGGTTTTGTGGTCGACGATGCCATCGTCATGCTGGAAAACATTTCGCGCTTTATCGAAGAGGGCGACAGCCCGATGCAGGCCGCGCTCAAGGGCGCCAAGCAGATCGGCTTCACCCTGATCTCCTTGACCCTGTCGCTGATTGCAGTACTGATTCCGCTGCTGTTCATGGCGGACGTGGTCGGGCGATTGTTCCGCGAATTCGCCATCACCCTGGCCGTTGCGATCCTGATTTCGCTGGTGGTCTCACTGACCCTGACGCCGATGATGTGCGCACGTTTGCTCAAACGTGAACCCGAGGAACATGAACAGGGCCGTTTCTACCGTGCCAGCGGCGCTGTCATCGACTGGATGATCGCTGAGTACGGTCGGATGCTGCGCTGGGTGCTCAAGCACCAGCCACTGACCTTGCTGGTGGCGATCGGCACACTGGCGTTGACCGTGTTCCTCTATATGGTCGTGCCGAAGGGTTTCTTCCCGGTGCAGGACACCGGGGTGATTCAGGGCATTTCCGAGGCGCCGCAGTCGATTTCCTTTGCGGCCATGGGCGAGCGTCAACAGGAACTGGCGAAAATCATTCTCGAAGATCCGGCGGTGCAGAGCCTGTCGTCCTATATCGGTGTCGACGGCGATAACGCCACGCTCAACAGCGGGCGCTTGCTGATCAACCTCAAACCCCATGGCGATCGCGATCTGAGCGCTACTGAAGTGATTGCGCGCCTGCAGCCACAACTGGACAAATTGGTCGGCATCCGCCTGTTCATGCAGCCCGTGCAGGACCTGACCATCGAAGACCGTGTCAGCCGTACGCAATACCAGTTCAGCATGTCCTCGCCGGACTCCGAACTGCTCAGCCAGTGGAGCGGCCGTCTCGTCGAAGCGCTGGCCCAGCGTCCGGAACTGACCGACGTTGCCAGTGATTTGCAGGACAAGGGTTTGCAGGTTTATCTGGTGATCGATCGCGATGCCGCCTCACGCCTTGGCGTTTCGGTGGCGAACATCACCGATGCGCTTTATGACGCTTTTGGCCAGCGGCAGATCTCGACCATTTATACCCAGGCCAGCCAGTACCGCGTGGTGCTGCAAGCCCAGGCCGGTGAGAAAATCGGCCCGCAGGCGTTGGACCAGATTCACGTCAAGACCACCGATGACGCGCAGGTACGCCTGTCGAGTCTGGCTCATATCGAGGAACGTCAGGCGCAACTGGCGATCACCCATATCGGCCAGTTCCCGGCGGTGATGATGTCGTTCAACCTCGCCCCCGGTGTGGCGCTGGGGCATGCGGTCGACATCATTGAACAGGTGCAGAAAGACATCGGCATGCCCGTCGGCGTGCAGACCCAGTTCCAAGGCGCGGCCGAAGCATTCCAGGCGTCGCTGTCGAGCACCTTGCTGCTGATTCTGGCGGCGGTAGTGACCATGTACATCGTGCTCGGCGTGCTCTACGAGAGCTACATTCACCCGATCACCATTCTCTCGACCCTGCCGTCGGCGGCGGTCGGCGCCTTGCTGGCGCTGCTGCTCAGTGGCAATGACCTGGGCATGATCGCGATCATCGGCATCATCCTGCTGATCGGTATCGTCAAGAAGAACGCGATCATGATGATCGACTTCGCCCTCGATGCTGAGCGCAATCAGGGCATGGCGCCGGAACAGGCGATCTATCAGGCGGCGTTGCTGCGCTTCCGGCCAATCCTCATGACCACGCTGGCGGCGCTGTTTGGTGCGGTGCCGTTGATGCTCGCGACCGGTTCCGGGGCTGAATTGCGTCAGCCGCTGGGTCTGGTGATGGTTGGCGGTCTGCTGGTGAGTCAGGTGCTGACGCTGTTCACCACGCCAGTGATTTACCTGTATTTCGACCGCCTCGGGCGACGCTTTGGCAAGACCAATGCGGATGCTGAAGAGGTGTCGGTATGACTGTCCGAACACATAACCCCTGTAGGAGTGAGCCTGCTCGCGATGAGGCCGGCACCTGCAACATCTATGTAAACAGACACACCGCTATCGCGAGCAGGCTCACTCCTACAGGGGATGGGTGTGAAGTCGGGGATCGCGGTCAATGAACCTCTCCGGTCCTTTCATCAAGCGTCCAGTCGCAACGATGCTGCTGAGCCTGGCAATCATGCTGCTCGGCGGCGTCAGCTTCGGTCTGCTGCCGGTGGCGCCGTTACCGCAAATGGATTTCCCTGTGATCGTCGTGCAGGCGAGCCTGCCCGGCGCCAGTCCGGAGGTCATGGCGTCCACCGTGGCGACGCCACTGGAGCGCTCGTTCGGCGCAATCGCCGGCGTCAACACCATGAGCAGCCGCTCCAGTCAGGGTTCGACCCGGGTCATTCTGCAATTTGATCTCGACCGCGACATCAACGGTGCCGCGCGGGAAGTGCAGGCGGCGATCAACGCCTCGCGCAACCTGTTGCCGAGCGGTATGCGCAGCATGCCGACCTACAAGAAGGTCAATCCGTCGCAAGCGCCGATCATGGTGCTGTCGCTGACCTCCGATGTGCTGGAAAAAGGCCAGCTCTACGATTTGGCTTCGACCATTCTGTCCCAGAGCCTGTCGCAGGTGCAGGGCGTCGGTGAAGTGCAGATCGGCGGCAGTTCGTTGCCGGCGGTGCGTATCGAACTCGAACCGCAAGCGCTGAACCAATACGGCGTGGCGCTCGACGATGTGCGCAAGACTATCGCCGATGCCAACGTGCGCCGGCCCAAAGGTTCGGTTGAGGACGGCCAACGGTTGTGGCAGATCCAGGCCAATGACCAGCTGGAAAAAGCCAAGGATTACGAGTCACTTATCATCCACTATGCCGACGGCGCCGCGCTGCGCCTCAAGGATGTGGCCAAAGTCAGCGACGGCGTCGAAGACCGCTACAACAGCGGCTTCTTCAACGATGACGCGGCGGTGCTGCTGGTGATCAACCGCCAGGCCGGCGCTAACATCATCGAGACGGTCAACGAGATCAAGGCGCAACTGCCGGCCCTGCAAGCGGTGTTGCCGGCCAGTGTGAAACTGAATCTGGCCATGGACCGTTCGCCGGTGATCAAGGCCACTCTGCATGAAGCCGAGATGACCCTGCTGATTGCCGTGGCGCTGGTGATTCTGGTGGTGTTCCTGTTCCTCGGTAACTTCCGCGCCTCGCTGATTCCGACATTGGCCGTGCCGGTGTCGCTGGTCGGCACCTTTGCGGTGATGTACCTCTACGGTTTCTCGCTGAACAACCTGTCACTGATGGCGCTGATTCTGGCCACCGGGCTGGTGGTGGACGACGCCATTGTGGTGCTGGAGAACATTTCCCGGCACATCGACGAAGGCGTCAAACCGATGCAGGCCGCGTACCTCGGGGCCAAGGAAGTCGGTTTCACCTTGCTGTCGATGAACGTCTCGCTGGTCGCGGTGTTTCTGTCGATTCTGTTCATGGGTGGGATTGTCGAAAGTCTGTTCCGCGAATTTTCCATCACCCTGGCCGCGGCCATCGTCGTCTCGCTGGTGGTTTCGCTGACGCTGACGCCGATGCTTTGCGCCCGTTGGCTCAAACCGCACACACCGGGGCAGGAAAACCGCCTGCAACGCTGGAGCCGCCGCACCAACGACTGGATGGTTGGCAAATACGCCACCAGCCTCGACTGGGTGTTGCGCCACCGGCGCCTGACGTTACTCAGCTTGCTGATCACCGTCGGCGTCAACGTCGCGCTGTACGTGGTGGTGCCGAAAACCTTCATGCCGCAGCAGGACACCGGCCAGTTGATCGGTTTCGTGCGCGGTGACGACGGTCTGTCGTTCAGTGTGATGCAGCCGAAAATGGAAATCTTCCGCCGCGCCGTGCTCAAGGACGAAGCGGTGGAAAGTGTCGCCGGGTTCATCGGTGGCTCCAACGGCACCAATAACGCTTTCATGCTGGTGCGTCTGAAGCCGATCAAGGAGCGCCAGCTCAACGCGCAGAAAGTCATCGAGCGCCTGCGCAAGGAAATGCCCAAGGTGCCCGGCGCGCAACTGATGCTGATGGCGGATCAGGATCTGCAATTTGGCGGCGGCCGCGAACAGACTACCTCGCAGTACAGCTACATCCTGCAGAGTGGCGATCTGGGCGAGTTACGCAAGTGGTATCCAAAAGTGGTTGCCGCGTTAAGGGCGTTGCCCGAACTGACCGCGATCGATGCGCGTGAAGGCAAGGGTGCCCAGCAAGTGACGTTGATTGTCGACCGCGATCAGGCCAAGCGCCTGGGGATCGACATGGACATGGTTACCTCGGTGTTGAACAACGCCTACAGCCAGCGGCAGATTTCGACGATCTATGACAGCCTCAACCAGTATCAGGTGGTGATGGAGGTCAATCCGAAATACGCCCAGGACCCGGTGACTCTCAAGCAAGTGCAGGTGATCACCGCTGACGGTGCGCGGGTGCCGCTGTCGACGATCGCTCATTATGAGAGCAGCCTGGAAGATGATCGCGTCAGCCACGAAGGCCAGTTCGCCTCCGAAGACATTTCCTTCGACATGGCCGAAGGTGTGACAGTGGAGCAGGGCAGTGCCGCCATCGAGCGGGCGATTGCCAAGCTCGGCCTGCCGGAAGATGTCATCGCGAAAATGGCCGGCACGGCCGACGCCTTTGCCGCTACGCAGAAGAGCCAACCGTTCATGATTCTCGGGGCGTTGTTGGCGGTGTATCTGGTATTGGGCGTGCTGTACGAAAGCTACATCCACCCGCTGACGATTCTGTCGACCTTGCCGTCGGCCGGTGTCGGCGCGTTGCTGTCGATCTATGCGCTGGGCGGCGAGTTCAGTCTGATCTCGTTGCTCGGGTTGTTCCTGCTGATTGGCGTGGTGAAGAAAAACGCCATTCTGATGATCGACCTCGCGCTGCAACTGGAACGGCATCAAGGGCTGTCGCCGCTGGAATCGATCCGCAGTGCCTGTCTGCAACGCCTGCGGCCGATTCTGATGACCACGCTGGCGGCGATTCTCGGCGCCTTGCCGTTGCTGCTCAGCCGGGCCGAAGGCGCGGAAATGCGCCAGCCGCTCGGTTTGACCATCATCGGTGGACTGATTTTCAGCCAGGTGCTGACGCTCTACACCACACCTGTGGTTTACCTCTATCTCGACAAGCTGCGCCATCGTTTCAACAAATGGCGTGGCGTGCGTACTGACGCCGCTCTGGAAACTCCGCTATGACTGACCGTTCGCTTTTCAATCTGGCCACTGCTCGCGGCTCGCGTCTGCTGAGCCTGTCGCTGTGCGTGGCGATGCTCAGCGCCTGCGCTGTCGGCCCGGACTACCAGCGTCCGCAGACCGCTGAAATTGCCCAGTACAAGGAAGCCGAGGGCTGGACTCAGGCCAACCCGAGCGATTCGCTGGCCCGTGGTGCGTGGTGGGAGTTATACGGCGATCAGCAGCTCAACGGGCTGATCGAAAAACTCAACAATTCCAACCAGACCGTCGCGCAGTCGGAAGCCCAGTACCGTCAGGCCCAGGCCTTGGTGCGCAGTGCTCGCGGAGCGTTTTATCCCAGCGTTGACTTGAGCCTGGGCAAGACCCGCTCCAGTCAGGGCACCGGCAGCAGCAGTTCGAGTCTGAGCAGTTCGTCCAGTGGTATTCGCGATACCTATAACGCTGAGCTGGGTGTCAGTTGGGAAGCCGATGTGTGGGGCAAGCTGCGCCGTGGACTGGAAGCCGATGAGGCCAGCGCCCAGGCCAGTTTTGCCGACTTGGCGGCCATGCGTCTGAGCCAGCAATCGGAGCTGGTGCAGAACTACCTGCAATTGCGCGTGATCGATCAGCAAAAACGTCTGCTCGAAGCCACGGTGGCGGCGTATGAGCGCTCGCTGAAAATGACCCAGAACCAATACCGCGCCGGGGTTTCCGGGCGCGATGCGGTAGCGCAAGCGCAGACACAACTGAAAAGCACCCAGGCCGATCTGGTCGATCTGATCTGGCAACGCGCGCAGTTCGAAAATGCGATTGCCGTGCTGACCGGGCAAGCGCCGGCGGATTTCAACATTGCCGAAGTGCAGACCATTCCAAAGCTGCCGCAGGTGCCGTTGAGCCTGCCATCGCAATTGCTCGAGCGCCGCCCGGACATTGCTTCGGCAGAGCGTTCGGTGATTGCCGCCAACGCCAACATCGGCGTGGCCAAAGCGGCGTATTACCCGGACCTGAGCCTGAGCCTGAGCGGCGGCTACAGCAGCAGTACCTCGCAGAATCTGGTTAGCCTGCCGAACCGTTTCTGGTCGGTCGGGCCGAAACTGGCGCTGCCGCTGTTCGACGGTGGCATACGCTCGGCAGAAGTCGAGCGCACCGAGGCGGTGTACGACCAGACCGTGGCCAAGTACCGCCAGACCGTGCTCGACGGTTTCCGCGAGGTGGAAAACTATCTGGTGCAGCTCAAGGTGTACGAAGACGAAGCAGCGGTGCGTCAGGAAGCCCTCGATGCCGCCCGCGACTCCCTGCGCCTGACGGAAAACCAGTACAAGGCCGGGTTGATTGCCTACATCGATGTGGTGGTGGTGCAAGCGACAGCGTTAAGCAACGAGCGCAGCGTGCTGAACATTCTGCAAAGCCGCTTGATCGCCAGTGTGCAACTGATAGCGGCGCTGGGCGGTGGCTGGGACGGGCAACTGGATGTAAGCAACTCCAACTGACGCCATGTGCCTCCTACGGGTATGTATTTCAGTTTTGAGCAAAGCTATGAACGCCGCGCCAGAGCCTCGTCGGCCGATCAAACGAGCGTTTCATCGGGTTGATGGCCAATTGCTTACTTTGTCAGTGCGTTCTTCTGCGCAATCAGTACAATCGCCGCATTTGCCCGACCGAGAATGGACGCAATCCGCGTTGGGTGGCCACGAGAAATCCCATGCTCATCGGTAGTTATTCCTCCACCCTGGTTTTCATTTCGTTGTGCGTGGCGATTCTCGCTTCCTACACCGCGCTCGACCTCACCGGTCGCATTGCCACGGCCAAGGGCCGTGCGGTGCATTTCTGGACCGCCGGTGGTGCGTTTGCCATGGGCATCGGCGTTTGGTCGATGCACTTCATCGGCATGCTCGCCTTCAAACTGCCGATCGACCTTGGCTACGACATCACTCTGACCGCGCTGTCACTGCTCATTGCCGTGTTGTCCTGCGGGTTCGCCTTGTGGCTGGTCAGCCAGCCGAAGCTGCCGATTCTGCAACTGGCGTTTGGCGCGTTGATCATGGGCACCGGAATCAGTGCCATGCATTACACCGGTATGGCGGCGATGCGCATGACGCCTGGGATCGATTACGACCCGACGCTGTTTGGCGCTTCGTTGCTGATTGCCGTCGGCGCCTCGGCTGCGGCACTGTGGATCGCTTTCCGCCTGCGTCAGCACTCGCCGTACGTGCGCCTGATTCGTGGCGGCGCGGCGATCATCATGGGCATCGCCATTGTCGGCATGCATTACACCGGCATGGCGGCTGCACAATTTCCTGACGGCAGTTTCTGCGGTGCCACTGTCAATGGCTTGAAAGGCAACGGCCTCGACAGCCTGGTGTTGATCACTACGTTGGCGGTGCTGTCGATTGCCTTGCTGACCTCGATTCTCGACGCACGCCTGGAAGCGCGCACCGCTGATCTGGCGCACTCATTGACTGTGGCCAACCGCGAACTCACGCAACTGGCTCTGCACGACACCCTGACCGGCCTGCCGAACCGCATGCTGCTGGACGACCGCATCAATCAGGCGATGAAAAAGGTCCACGAGCAGGGCGGCTGTTTTGCCTTGATGTTCATCGATCTGGACGGCTTCAAACCGGTCAACGATGCCTTCGGTCACCATATGGGCGACCAGTTGTTGCGCGAAGTGGGGTTGCGTCTGCGTGAAGACTTGCGCGGCCCGGACACACTGGCGCGCATCGGTGGCGATGAATTCGTGTTGCTGGTGCGCCTGACCGAACCCAATGACGCGCTCGGGCTGGCGGCACGTCAGGTCGGTCTGATTGCGCAATCGTTTCGTGTCGCCGAGCATGACTTGCAGATCTCCGCCAGCGTCGGCATCGCCTTGTATCCGGGCAATGGCCAGAACGCGCAGGAACTGCTGATGAACGCCGACGCGGCGATGTACCACGCCAAGGGCGGCGGCAAAAATGGTTACAGCTTCTTCGACGCGTCGATGAACAACAACGCGCGCAAGCAATTGCAGTTGTTGCAAGATCTGCGCGCGGCGCTGGAGCACAGCCAGTTCAGTCTGTATTACCAGCCGAAGTTCGACGCCGCCAATGGCCGTCCGGTCGGCGCGGAAGCGTTGCTGCGCTGGCAGCATCCGATTCACGGCATGCTGATGCCGGACAAATTCATCGAACTGGCGGAGAAATCCGGGCTGATCATTCCGATCGGTGAATGGGTGCTCAATGAAGCCTGCCGGCAGATGCGCGAGTGGTACGTGCTCGGTTACACCGATTGGCGGATTGCGGTGAACCTGTCGGCGTTGCAGTTCTGCCACACCGGTCTGGTGCGCAGCGTGGCCAAGGCGCTGGCCACCCACCACTTGCCGGCCAACAGTCTGACCCTGGAAATCACCGAAACCACGGCGATGAGCGATGCCGATGCGAGCATGACGGTACTGCAGGAGTTGTCGGACATGGGCGTCGATCTGTCGATCGATGACTTCGGTACCGGTTATTCCAGCCTGATGTACCTCAAGCGTTTGCCGGCCAACGAGCTGAAGATCGACCGTGGTTTTGTGCGCGATCTTGAGCATGACAGTGATGATGCGGCGATCGTCTCGGCGATCGTTGCGTTGGGGCAGGCGCTTGGGTTGCGGATTGTCGCTGAAGGCGTGGAAACCGGTGTGCAGCAGGCGTTTCTGACTGAGTTGGGCTGTGATTCGTTGCAGGGTTATCTGCTGGGGCATCCGATGCCGGCAGATAAATTCATGCGGGATATTGCGCGGGGCGAGCAGGTGGCGGTGGTCTGATCGACCGCATTATCGTTCTTCGCGAGCAAGCTCGCTCCCACATTTGGAATGCATACCCCTGTGGGAGCGAGCCTGCTCGCGAAGACGTCTGTCCAGACACCACAGACTCCATGCAAAACCCGCCAATGGCGGTTATTCTTCCCCCCGACTGTTACGTGTGCATTGGGGGGAAAGGCCAGCATGGATAAAGTCATTGTGATCACCGGTGGCGGGCGCGGGATTGGCGCCGCTACGGCGTTGTTGGCTGCCGAGCAAGGCTATCGGATCTGCATCAACTATCAGTCGGATGAGCAAGCCGCGCAAAGCGTGCTGGAGCAAGTTCGCGCATTGGGCGCCCAAGCCATCGCAGTGCGCGCCGACGTCAGCATCGAAGACGAAGTGATCGCGCTGTTCCATCGGGTCGACACCGAGTTGGGCCGGGTCACCGCCCTGGTGAACAATGCTGGCACCGTCGGGCAAAAGTCGCGGGTCGACGAAATGTCCGAATTTCGCATTCTCAAGATCATGAAAACCAATGTCCTGGCGCCGATCCTCTGCGCCAAGCACGCGATCCTGCGCATGTCGCCCAAGCACGGCGGGCAGGGCGGCAGTATCGTCAATGTGTCGTCGGTGGCCTCGCGTCTCGGTTCGCCAAACGAATACGTTGATTACGCCGCGTCCAAAGGTGCACTCGATACCTTCACCATCGGTTTGTCCAAGGAAGTGGCGGGTGAGGGGATTCGGGTCAACGCGGTGCGCCCGGGTTACATCTATACCGATTTCCATGCCTTGAGCGGCGATCCGGATCGGGTCAGCAAGCTGGAGTCGGCGATTCCGATGGCCCGTGGCGGGCGGCCGGATGAGGTGGCGGAGGCGATTGTCTGGTTGTTGTCGGACAAGGCGTCGTATGCGACCGGGACGTTTGTTGATTTGGGGGGCGG
The DNA here is from genome assembly GCF_054790575.1 of Pseudomonas sp. MC6. Taxonomy (NCBI): domain Bacteria; kingdom Pseudomonadati; phylum Pseudomonadota; class Gammaproteobacteria; order Pseudomonadales; family Pseudomonadaceae; genus Pseudomonas; species Pseudomonas sp. MC6. Next base: position 1,917,746 of record NZ_CP186504.1, on the reverse strand, counting down.
GCGTTAATTCAGCGGTGACCGCTCTGGCCCTATCGCGAGCAGGCTCACTCCTACATTTGGAATGCGTTCCCCTGTAGGAGTGAGCCTGCTCGCGATAGCTTCTGACGGGGCAGCAATAATCTGTCAGAACGACCGCACAATCCGCCCCAACGTCTCCATGGCCTTCTCCGAATCCTCGGTCCAAGGGCTGCCATAATTCAACCGAATACAATTCCTGAAGCGCTGCGTCGGCGAGAAAATCGGCCCCGGCGCGATGCTGATGCCTTGCGCCAGTGCCATCTGAAACAGCTTCAGCGAATCCATCTGCGGTGGCAGTTCCAGCCACAAGAAGTAACCGCCCGCCGGCTGGCTGACCCGCGTCTGCGCCGGGAAGTAACGGGCGATGGCCGCTAACATCGCGCTCTGCTGTTCTTCCAGGGCGTAACGCAGTTTGCGCAGATGCCGGTCGTAGCCGCCGTGTTGCAGGTAGTCGGCAATCGCTGCTTGCGCTGGCATCGAGGCACACAGCGAGGTCATCAGTTTCAGTCGTTCGATTTTCTGCGCATAGCGCCCGGCAGCGACCCAGCCGATGCGATAACCGGGGGCCAGGCTCTTGGCGAACGAGCCGCAGTGCATCACCAGACCTTCAGTGTCGAAAGCCTTGGCCGGTTTTGGTGCCTGTTGACCGTAATAGAGTTCAGCGTAGACATCGTCTTCAATCAGCGGCACCTGATGGCGGCGCAGCAGTTCGACCAGTTCCTGTTTCTTCGCCTCGGGCATGGTGGCGCCCATCGGGTTCTGGAAACTGGTCATGCACCAGCAGGCCTTGATCGGGTGACGTTCGAGGGTTTGCGCGAGCACGCCGAGGTCGATGCCGTCGCGTGGATGTACGGGGATTTCCACTGCTTTGAGTTTCAGCCGTTCGAGTACTTGCAGGCTGGCGTAGAAGGCCGGGGCTTCGATCGCCACCAGATCGCCCGGTTCGGTCACGGCTTGCAGGCACAGGTTCAGCGCTTCGAGGGCGCCGTTGGTGATCAGCAATTCTTCCATCGGCAGCATCAGGCCGCCAACCATGTAGCGCAGGGCGATCTGCCGGCGCAGTTGCGGGTTGCCCGGCGACATGTCGGTGACGACCATGCGCGGATCCATCTCGCGGGCAGCGCTGGCCAGCGAGCGCGACAGACGTTGCAGCGGGAACAGGGTAGGGCTGGGGAATGCCGAGCCGAAGGGGATGGTGCTTGGGTCCTTGATCGAATCGAGTACCGAGAACACCAGTTCGCTGACGTCGACTTCGGTGGAGTCGTTGACGTGGCTACTGATCACCGGCTCGGAAAACGGGCTCGGTGCATGGGTGTTGACGAAGTAGCCGGAGCGCGGTCGGGCGCGGATCAGGCCACGACGTTCAAGCAGGTAGTAGGCCTGAAACACCGTGGACGGGCTGACGCCGTAGGTCTGGCTGGCGTAGCGCACCGAAGGCACGCGCTGGCCGGGGCCAAGAACGCCGGAGCGGATCAGTTCAGCGATGTCGTCGGCGAATTTTTCGTAGCGTTTCATCGAGTACCTTGGTGCTGGTGTTATTGAGGTGTGTCAGGGAGGAAGCCCTCACCCTAGCCCTCTCCCAGAGGGAGAGGGGACTGATTGGGGGATGCTTGTGAACTACACCGACCTGAAAGTGCTTCGCCGAATCCGTAATCGACTCGACCTGAGAATGCTTTGTTGAATCCATAATCGACTCGGTTTCTCAGGTCGATGTATAGCGACAGACACCTCGGTCGGCCCCCTCTACCCCTGGGAGAGGGCTGGGGTGAGGGGAAAAGATTCTAACGGCTCAACGATTCATCGGCGCAACAAACCTGCTCTTCGCCACGCTGTAAACCTCAGGCTCATCACTGTCGGCAATCTTGAAACTCAAGGTTTGCGAGCTGCTGGCCGGGCGTTCCGTGGTCATCGCCACCGACACCGGCACATCGACAATCTCACCCGGGGCCAGGCTCAACTCCGTCTTGCCTTGCAACTGGAAGCCGTCGCCATCGACCAGGCTCAGGTTGTAATCCTGGCGCTGCTGGGTCTTGTTGATGACTTTCAGGCTATAGATGTTTTCGATCTGCCCCTGACCGTTCTCGCGGAACAGCCCACGATCCTTGGTCACGTCCAGCGAGACCATCGGCCGCTCGACCAGCGCCCATGCCAGCGCGCCGATCATCGCCACCAGCACCACGCTGTAGCCAATCAGTCGGGGGCGCAGCAGATGGGTCTTGCCACCCTGCAATTCGCGCTCGGAACTGTAGCGGATCAAACCACGCGGGTAATTCATTTTGTCCATGATCGAGTCACAGGCATCGATGCACGCGGCGCAGCCGATGCACTCCATCTGCAAGCCGTCGCGAATGTCGATGCCGGTCGGGCAGACCTGCACGCACAACTGACAGTCGATGCAATCACCCAGGCCGGCTTCCAGCGGTTTCACGTCGCGTTTACGCGGGCCACGGTTCTCGCCACGGGCGACGTCGTAGGAAATCGCCAGGGTGTCCTTGTCGAACATCACGCTCTGGAACCGCGCATACGGACACATGTGCATGCACACCGCCTCGCGCAGCCAACCGGCGTTGATGTAAGTGGCAGCAGTGAAGAACAGCACCCAGAACAGGCTGACGCCGCCGATTTGCAGGGTCAGCAGTTCTTCGGCCAATGGCCGGATCGGCGTGAAGTAACCGACGAAAGTCAGGCCGGTGAGCACGCTGATCGCCAGCCACAGGGTGTGCTTGGCCGCGCGCCGAGCCAGCTTGTTCAGACTCCACGGCGCGGCTTGCAGTTTGATTCGCTGGTTGCGCTCGCCTTCGGTGATCTTCTCGCACCACATGAAGATCCACGTCCACGAACTCTGCGGGCAGGTGTAGCCGCACCAGACCCGACCGGCAAACACGGTGATGGCGAACAGGCCGAACGCGGCGATGATCAGCAGAGCCGAAAGCAGAATGAAATCCTGCGGCCAGAATGTCGCGCCAAAGATGTGGAATTTGCTTTCGGAAAGATCCCAGAGCACCGCCTGACGTCCGCCCCAGTTCAGCCACACCGTGCCGAAAAACAGCACAAACAGAAAACCCGCGCCGCTCATGCGCAGGGTGCGGAACAGGCCGGTGAAGCTGCGGGTGTGGATCTGGTTGTCGCTGGATTTGGCCGTCGCCTTCATTGGGCGTGCGGGCACACTCTTTATAGTGGGCGTTACTTCTACGGTTCGGACGGGGATTTGTTCGCTCATGGTCATTCGCTCATCAGCCTCCATCAGGCCAGAGCACTATGAGCGTCGATCTGTTTGCATAACAGACTCAGGTATTTCAATAAAAAGCGGATCAGATGCGTTTTCGCGCGGCGCCTGCGACAAGTTGAAGCAGCCCGCAGGCGTGGGCGCAAACGCCTATCGCAGACGTTTGCGCGCGGTGTTGATCAAGGTCAGTCAAATCACCGAATCACTCTCGTCGGCTTTCAGGTGTTTGCGACCGTCCTTGGCGCCTGCGACGGTCAAGGCGTCAGCTTCTGCCTCGGTGATGTAAACGCGCCGGCCTTCTATTTCCACGAACGACATGGATTTTTCGCTATCCGTCATGACTTCCAAGGTGTCGCAAATGCGAATTTCCTCGCCATGTTCAACGGTGAAAAAACACACTTTTTGCTCGGGGTTGGATTCATCGACTCGAAGAGGCATAGGAGCAGTCCTTTTTTCAGGGAGGTCTGCAAGGTTAGGGCGCACACTTCGCCGATCGTTCTGCGCAACTGATTAATGGTCGCCGCTGTCCATCGTTTATCCAGCCAATAACAAGGACTGCACGATGAACGCGTGGTGGCATGAAGTGTGGCAAACCCTGCAAGCGGAATTCGCCGACGTCGGAGATGCTTCGCAATTGACGCGCATCACCGTGCGCCTGCTGATGGCGGCGGTACTCGGTGGAATTCTCGGCTTCGAGCGCGAGCACAAGGGCAAGGCGGCCGGGGTGCGCACGCACATGCTGGTAGCGCTGGGGGCGGCGTTGTTTGTGCTGGTACCGCAGACGTCCGGGGCCGAGTCCGATGCGATGAGCCGGGTGGTGCAGGGGGTGATTGCCGGGATCGGCTTTCTCGGTGCCGGGACTATCCTGAAAAACAAGGAAGGCGATGAAGGCCATGTCAAAGGCTTGACTACTGCTGCCGGGCTGTGGATGACGGCGGCCATTGGTGTGGCGGCCGGGTTGGGCAGAGAGGCTACGGCATTGCTCAGCACCTTTCTGGCGCTGGCAATTTTCAGCGTGATGCCACGCATCGTAAAACTCTTCGAAAAAGAAGAGGAGAAGACTGACGACCACTGATCATTCCTGCGCGGAGCGTGGGAATGATCAGTTCGCGAAGTTAAACGATCACGGGCGGCATCGTGCTCGGCGGTTCTTCTTTCGGCGGTGGCGTGGTGCCGGGCGGTTCCTGTTCGGGAACCGGTTGCGGCTCGGTCTCGGGCAGGGTGGGTTTGTCGATGTTCGGATCGGGCGTTTCGGCCGGGATAGGGATGTTCATCTGATGACCTCCGTGTGGCACATGGCGTGAGAAGTGCTTAAGTGGATTGACCACCCTGCGCGCAATTCGATCCGCTTTCCTGACACGGCAATTTCATCTGAACTTTTCCCGGCGCCGGTCGCTCGGAACCTAAGTGAGTTCATTCCGGGCAGGCGCTCGATTGTGAACGCCGAACCGGCACAAGAGCGTCCTTGGGGCGTTAAGGAGAGATGCTCAATGACTGCTGAAAAACCCTCTGAACAAAGCTACAACCCGCACATGCCACTGTCGCAGGCGTTGCTGCTGCCGCGCATTGTCATTGAAAACACCATGCCGACGCTCGATGGCGGACAGTTCGCCGTGAAGTCGATTGCCGGCCGTGAAGTGGTGGTCACCAGCAAGGTGTTTGCCGACGGTCACGACAAACTCGCCGTGCGCATCCGGTGGCGCGAGGAAGGTGAAGAGACTTGGCAAAGCGAAGTCATGACTGATCAGGGCAATAACGGCTGGCAAGGCCAGTTCCGCCCTGAACAGCAGGGCCGTTTTCTCTATTGCATCGAAGCTTGGATCGATCACTTCGCGAGTTTCCAGTACGAACTGGAGAAAAAACACACCGCCGCCGTACCGGTTTCGCTCGAGTTGCAAGAAGGCCGCACGATGGTGCAACAGGCCGCTGAACGCAGCGAAGGCCAGCTCAGCGAACAGCTTGCCGCGTTGCACCACGAGTTGTCCGGGTTGCTCGAAACCGAGCAGGTCGCGCTGTTTTTGCACTCGCGCAGTGCGCAATTGATGGCTGAGGCCGATCACCGCGCCTACTTGAGCGTCAGTCCTGAATTCCCCATGGACGTCGAACGCGAACTGGCCGAGTTCGCCAGTTGGTATGAATTGTTTCCACGTTCGATCACCGACGATCCCCACCGTCACGGCACTTTTAACGATGTGCACTCACGTCTGCCAATGATTCAGGACATGGGCTTCGACGTGCTGTACTTCACGCCGATCCACCCGATCGACCGCGCCCATCGCAAGGGTCGCAACAACTCATTGACCGCCGGCCCCGATGATCCCGGCAGTCCATACGCCATCGGCAGTGAGGAGGGCGGTCACGAGGCGATTCACTCGCAACTGGGCACTCGTGAAGACTTCCGCCGACTGGTGGCCGCTGCCGCCGATCACGGACTGGAAATCGCTCTCGATTTCGCCATCCAGTGTTCCCAGGATCATCCGTGGCTCAAGCAGCATCCGGGCTGGTTCAACTGGCGCCCCGACGGCACGATCAAATACGCGGAAAACCCGCCGAAGAAATACCAGGACATCGTCAACGTCGACTTCTATGCGCCGGACGCAATTCCGAGTCTGTGGATCGAGCTGCGTGACATCGTCATCGGCTGGGTAGAGGAGGGTGTGAAAATCTTCCGCGTCGACAATCCGCACACCAAACCGTTGCCGTTCTGGCAATGGCTGATCGCCGATGTGCGGGCGCTGTACCCGGAAGTGATCTTCCTTGCCGAGGCCTTCACCACACCGGCAATGATGGCGCGTCTGGGCAAGGTCGGCTACACACAGAGCTACACCTACTTCACCTGGCGCAATACCAAAAACGAACTGGCCACGTACCTCACCGAGCTGAATGAATCGCCGTGGCGCGAATGCTACCGGCCGAACTTCTTCGTCAATACGCCCGATATCAATCCGGCGTTCCTGCACGAGTCCGGGCGTCCGGGGTTTCTGATCCGCGCGGCGCTGGCAACCATGGGTTCGGGCTTGTGGGGCATGTATTCGGGGTTTGAGCTGTGCGAGTCGGCGCCGGTGCCGGGCAAGGAGGAATACCTCGACTCGGAGAAATACGAGATCCGCGTCCGCGACTTCACAGCGCCGGGCAACATCATTGCCGAGATTGCCCAACTCAACCGCATTCGCCGGCAGAACCCGGCGTTGCACACGCACTTGGGTCTGAAGATCTACAACGCGTGGAACGACAACATTCTGTACTTCGGCAAACGCAGTTTTGACGGCAGCAACTTCATTCTGGTCGCGGTCAGCCTCGATCCGCATAACGTGCAGGAAGCGAATTTCGAACTGCCGCTGTGGGAAATGGGCCTGCCCGACGATGCGACGACCCACGGTGAAGACTTGATGAACGGGCATCGCTGGGACTGGCATGGCAAATACCAGTTCATGCGTTTGGACCCGGCGTATCAACCGTTTGGCATCTGGCGAATCACTGCCTGAACACAGATCCATTGTAGGAGTGAGCCTGCTCGCGATAGCAATCTTGCAGGCGACAACTCTGCCGAATATGAAACCGCGATCGCGAGCAGGCTCACTCCTACAGGTTGCTCAGCGTTTTCGAGTCAGGTGATCGGCTCACGGTTTTTCTAGAATTGAACAGGAGTTTCACATGGCGAAGAAACCCAAGGCAGCCACCTTTATCAAAGACCCGCTCTGGTACAAGGACGCGGTGATCTATCAAGTTCACGTCAAATCGTTTTTCGACTCCAACAACGACGGGATCGGCGACTTTCCCGGCCTGATCGCCAAACTCGATTACATTGCCGACCTCGGCGTCAATACCATCTGGCTGTTGCCGTTCTATCCCTCGCCACGCCGCGATGACGGCTACGACATTGCCGAATACCGTGGCGTGCACAGCGATTACGGGACTATGGCCGACGCCAAGCGCTTTATCGCCGAAGCGCACAAACGCGGCTTGCGGGTGATTACCGAGCTGGTCATCAACCACACCTCCGACCAGCACCCGTGGTTCCAGCGTGCGCGCAAGGCCAAACCCGGTTCGGCGGCGCGGGACTTTTATGTGTGGTCGGATGACGATCAGAAGTACGACGGCACGCGGATCATTTTCCTCGACACGGAAAAATCCAACTGGACCTGGGATCCGGTCGCCGGCCAGTACTTCTGGCACCGTTTCTATTCGCACCAACCGGATCTGAATTTCGACAACCCGCAAGTGATGAAAGCCGTGCTGTCGGTGATGCGTTACTGGCTGGACATGGGTATCGATGGCCTGCGTCTCGACGCGATTCCGTACCTGATCGAGCGCGACGGCACCAACAACGAAAACCTCCCCGAGACCCACGACGTCCTCAAGCAGATCCGCGCTGAGATCGACGCCAATTATCCCGACCGCATGCTGCTCGCCGAGGCCAACCAATGGCCCGAAGACACGCAGCTGTATTTCGGCGACACGGATGCGGCAGGCCTCAACGGTGACGAATGCCACATGGCGTTTCACTTCCCGCTGATGCCGCGCATGTACATGGCGCTGGCCCAGGAAGATCGCTTCCCGATCACCGATATTCTGCGCCAGACCCCGGAAATTCCTGCCAACTGCCAGTGGGCGATTTTCCTGCGCAACCACGATGAACTGACGCTGGAGATGGTCACCGACAAAGAACGTGACTATCTATGGAATTACTACGCCGCTGACCGCCGTGCGCGGATCAACCTTGGCATCCGCCGGCGTCTGGCGCCGTTGATGGAGCGTGATCGCCGCCGCATCGAGCTGCTCAACAGTCTGCTGCTGTCGATGCCTGGCACGCCGACTTTGTATTACGGCGATGAGATCGGCATGGGCGACAACATTTATCTCGGCGACCGTGATGGCGTGCGTACGCCGATGCAATGGTCGATCGACCGCAACGGCGGCTTCTCCCGCGCCGATCCGGCGAGTCTGGTACTGCCGCCGATCATGGACCCGCAGTACGGCTATTTGTCGGTCAACGTCGAAACCCAGTCCGGCGATCCGCATTCGCTGTTGAACTGGACCCGCCGTCTGCTTGCGGTGCGCAAGCAGTCCAAGGCTTTTGGCCGTGGCACCTTGAAAATGCTCTCGCCGAACAACCGTCGCGTGCTGGCCTACACCCGCGAATTCACCGATGTCGACGGCAAACACGAAATCATTCTGTGCGTGGCCAACGTCTCGCGCAGTGCGCAAGCGGTGGAGCTGGATCTGTCGGCCTATGTCGGCATGGTGCCGGTGGAGATGCTCGGCGGTAATGCGTTCCCGCCGATTGGCCAGTTGAATTTCCTCCTGACCCTGGCCCCCTACGGTTTCTACTGGTTCGCCCTGGCGGCAGAAAACCAGATGCCGAGCTGGCACGTCGAACCGGCGCAGAGCCTGCCGGACTTCACCACGCTGGTGCTGAAAAAACGCATGGAAGAATTGCTCGAAGCGCCGTCGCGTACGACGCTGGAGCAGAGCATTCTGCCGAGCTGGCTGCAAAATCGTCGCTGGTTCGCCGGCAAGGATGCGGCCATCGACAAGGTGCATCTGGCCTACGGCGTGCGCTTTGGCGATGCGCAGCATCCGGTGCTGCTCAGCGAAATCGAAGTCACCAGCGCTGGGCAGACCAGTCGTTATCAATTGCCGTTTGGTTTTATTGCCGAAGATCAGGTTGGCCCGGCGTTGCCGCAGCAATTGGCTCTGTCCCGTGTAAGACGCGTGCGACAAGTCGGCCTGATCACCGACGCGTTCAGCCTTGAAGCGTTTGTTCGTGCGGTGCTGCAAGGCATGCAGAACAACACGGTATTGGAGTCGAATGAGGGTGAAATCCGCTTCGCACCGACGCCGCATCTGGAAAAACTCGGCCTCGGTGCAGAGTCGGAAGTGCGTTATCTGTCCGCCGAGCAATCGAACAGTTCGGTGGTAATCGGCAACAGCCTGGTGCTCAAGCTGATACGTAAAGTCGCTTCTGGCGTACACCCGGAACTGGAGATGAGCGCTTACCTGACCGAGGCCGGATTTGCCAATATCTCTCCGCTGCTCGGCTCGGTGATTCGCCACGATGCCAAGGGCGAAGACAACCTGCTGATGATCGCCCAAGGCTATCTGAGCAATCAGGGCGACGCTTGGGAGTGGACGCAGAACAACCTCGAACGGGCGCTGCGCGATGAACTGGCCGATGCCATGTCCGAGCAGGAACAGCATTACAACGCCCTCGGCGAGCTGAAGGATTTTGCCGGGATGCTCGGTCAGCGCCTGGGCGAGATGCACAAGGTGCTCGCCGCGCCCACCGACAATCCCGACTTCGCGCCGCAGGTGTCGACGGCCAAGGATATGCAGGCGACGGGCAAGGATGTTGTGGCCCAGGTCGAGCACGCCTTGAAACTGCTCAAGCAGCATCAGGGCGAACTCAGCGCAGCGGATCAGAAACTGGTCAAGCGTCTGGTCGACGAGAAAAAAACCATCCTCGCCCACGTGCAGGATCTGGCGAAAAAAGCCGTTGGCGGTTTGCGCATTCGCGTCCATGGCGATCTGCATTTGGGCCAGGTGCTGGTGATCAAGGGCGATGCCTATCTGATCGACTTCGAGGGCGAACCCGCGCGGCCATTGAGCGAGCGCCGTGGCAAACACAGTCCGTACAAGGATGTCAGCGGCGTGCTGCGCTCTTTCGATTACGCGGCAGCGATGACCATCAACGTGCACAACGTTGACCACAGCGCGGAGTCTGAAACCGCGCGGCGTCTGGTCGCCGAGCGCTATCTGCGTGAGGCCCGTGAGGCATTTGTGCAGGCATATCGCCGTGCGGCAGCTAGTCTTGATCATGCCTGGCAAGATCCTGAAGGTGCCGACGCAGCACTTGCGTTGTTCGGACTGGAGAAGGCGGCCTATGAAGTGGCCTATGAAGCCGAAAATCGCCCCACGTGGCTGCCCGTGCCGTTGCACGGTTTGTACGGGTTATTGACGGGGCTTAAACCCTTTTCCGATCTTGGTGGAGAGTAGTCATGAGTTTCTCGAACAAGGAACAGGGTCAGGTCAAAGAAGCACTGTTGCCCTCGGCAAAAGATATCGACGCCTTGGTCCGCGCTGAACATCACGACCCTTTTTCCATTCTTGGCCCGCACGGCGATGGCGCTGGCGGGCAGTTCATTCGCGCTTATCTACCCGGTGCGTTGAGCGTCGTGGTGCTGGACAAGGACAGCGGTGAAGAGCGCGGTCCGTTGGAGCAGACCGAAACGCCGGGGCTGTTTGTCGGCCATTTCGATCAGGCGCGACCGTACCAGTTGCGCACGCGCTGGGCCGGCGGCGAGCAAGTCGCCGAAGACCCGTATAGCTTCGGTCAACTGCTCGGTGAAATGGATTTGTATCTGTTCGCCGAGGGCAATCACCGCGACCTCAGTGCGTGCCTCGGCGCCCAACTGAAAACCGTGGATGGCGTCGACGGCGTGCGTTTCGCCGTGTGGGCGCCGAATGCCCGACGCGTGTCAGTGGTGGGGGATTTCAACGTCTGGGACGGTCGCCGGCATCCAATGCGTTTGCGTCATCCGTCCGGGGTCTGGGAGTTGTTCATCCCGCGCCTGCAAGCTGGGGAGTTGTACAAATACGAGATTCTCGGTGCCCACGGCATTCTGCCGCTCAAGGCCGACCCGATGGCGCTGGCCACCAGCCTGCCGCCGGATACCGCGTCAAAAGTCGCGGAACCCCTGCAGATCGACTGGCAGGATCAGGACTGGATGAGCAGCCGCCGTGACCGTCACAAGCATTCGGCGCCACTGTCTATCTACGAACTGCACGCCGGTTCCTGGCAATGCGAGCTGGACGATCTGGGCGAAGTGGCGCGCCAGTACACCTGGCCGGAACTCGCCGAGCGGTTGATTCCGTACGTCAAGGAACTGGGTTTTACCCATATCGAACTGATGCCGATCATGGAGCACCCGTTTGGCGGCTCCTGGGGTTATCAACTGCTCTCGCAATTCGCGCCGAGCGCGCGGTATGGCTCGCCTGCGCAATTCGCCGAATTCGTCGACGCCTGCCACCGGGCCGAGATCGGCGTGATCCTTGACTGGGTGCCGGCGCATTTCCCCACCGATACCCATGGTCTGGCGCAGTTCGACGGCACTGCGCTGTACGAGTACGGCAACCCGCTGGAAGGTTTTCATCAGGACTGGGACACGCTGATCTACAACCTCGGGCGCACCGAGGTGCATGGCTACATGCTGGCTTCGGGGCTGCACTGGTTGAAGCATTTCCATGTCGATGGTTTGCGCGTCGATGCGGTGGCTTCGATGCTTTATCGCGACTATTCGCGCAAGGCTGGTGAATGGGTGCCCAACCGCCACGGTGGCCGCGAGAATCTGGAAGCCATCGACTTTCTCCGGCATTTGAACGACGTGGTCGAACTGGAAGCGCCGGGTGCGCTGGTCATCGCCGAAGAATCCACCGCGTGGCCCGGTGTCAGCCAAAGTACGCAGCAGGGCGGCTTGGGCTTTGCCTATAAATGGAACATGGGCTGGATGCACGATTCGTTGCATTACATCCAGCAGGACCCGGTGTACCGCGCGCACCATCACAACGAGTTGAGTTTTGGCTTGGTCTACGCCTGGTCCGAGCGTTTCATCCTGCCGATCTCCCACGATGAAGTGGTGCACGGCAAGCATTCGCTGATCGACAAGATGCCGGGTGATCGCTGGCAGAAATTCGCCAACCTGCGCGCTTATCTGAGCTTCATGTGGACGCATCCGGGCAAAAAACTGTTGTTCATGGGCTGCGAGTTTGGCCAGTGGCGCGAGTGGAATCACGATCAGCAACTGGATTGGTATCTGTTGCAGTATTCCGAGCACAAGGGCGTGCAGAAACTGGTGGGCGACCTCAATCGGCTGTATCGCGACGAGCCAGCGCTGCACGATCAGGACGACGCGCCGCAGGGCTTTCAATGGTTGATCGGTGACGATGCGATCAACAGCGTTTATGCCTGGCTGCGCTGGAGCAAGGACGGCAAGCCAGTGCTGGTGGTGGCCAACTTCACGCCGGTGCCGCGTCAGGCGTCATCGCGTCGGTGTGCCGTTTGCCGGGCGCTGGACTGAATTGCTCAACAGCGATGCCGACACCTATGCCGGTTCCAATTATGGCAATGGCGGCGGGGCGTTTACCGAGGAAGTGCCGAGCCATGGCCAATCGTTGTCGCTGGAACTGAACCTGCCGCCGTTGGCCGTGTTGATCCTCAAACCGGAAGGCTGATCCAGTACCGAGTTGCTGCTATCGCGAGCAGGCTCACTCCTACACTTGGAATGCGTTCCCCTTGTAGGAGTCAGCCTGCTCGCGATGGCGTCAGCACAAACACTATCGCCGCCAAGCCAAACTCTACCAGCGCATCCGCACCCCAAGGCTGCCAATGATCCCGTTCAGATCATTGTCATCGACATCACTGCTGTAATCGGCACTGACATACAGACTCACCGCCGGCGTCACCCGCGCCACCAGGCCCAGGCCCAACTCAACGGTGGATGATTTGCGGCTGCTGCTGATCTTGTCGACCTGATCCAGCGTCACCGTGCTGCCGGTGTAGACCGTGTGCCAGAGGTTGGTGCGCACATAGGGTTCGACCGGCAAGCCATTCAAATCGTAACTGCCTTTCAACCGTGCACCGACGCGACCGCTCCACGCCGTCAGATCGGTGGAAGAAGCATTGCCCGAGCCGGCGTATGGCGTATCGAGGGTGATGCGTTGATTGATCAATTGCGCCTGCGGTTCGACCACCCAGTTGTCACTCAGGCCAATCGGAAAACCGCCTTCCACCGAGAAAGTCATTGCGCTGCCTTCGGTGGCTTGCCGCGCGCCTTGGCCGTTGCGACTGAAACCGCTGACCCGGCCGCCGCTGGCGGATAAATCCACGTGCCAGCCCTGGGCGCCGATCAGGCTGTAATAAGCGCCGAGGCTCTGGCCTTGCAGATTGAGCGTGTCACTGTTCGGATCGGCCAACGCGCGACTGGTGAGCACGCCGTTGCCATTGGCTTGAATCTGGTTGAGACCACCAATCAGGCCGATTTTCTGGGTATGGCTAGCACTTTGCAGAGTCAGCACGGCGGGGCCTTTGAAGTCGCCACTGCCGGGCATCGCGTAGCCTGACGACAGCACATCGGTCTGCGCCTGCCGGGCGCTTCTGCCGTACAGCTCATCCCAGGCCGACGGTGCGAGGTCTTCGGTAATCAGGCGTGTGCCTTGCAGATCGGGCCGTGGGCTGAAGCGTTGTGGCCCGGGGGTGATGACGGTGGTGGGCAACGTCATCACGGGCACATCCGCGCGATACCACGGGGTCGTTTCATCCGCCGCAGGGCCGGCCTGCGCCTCCATGGATGAGCACAGCAAGATAGAGCTCGACACTGTGCAGAAAGTGATTTTGATCTCGTGTGGGCTGATGGAAATTTTCATGGAGGTCTACCTTGCAGGCGCATGCATTCTCTCTGTGTGGCGTCTCTCCTACCCCGAACGAGGGGCGACCGAATGGAGCGGGGCGAACCGTGGCCGCTCGATTTCGCGAGTGTCCGAAGGCTCGTCCCGGGTAGTGATTCCGGGGGTAGTAAGGTAGAGATAAGAAGAGTCGCGCGCCCCCGTCAAGAAATTGAACGATGAGCGGTAGTGGTAAAACGGGCTTTGCAAGCGTTTGTTTTTCTGCACATAACTAAGTGGTTGTTTGCATGGATAAACGCAGCGAAAGCCCCGATCCAGAGGCATTCAGTTACCGACAGATGGTCTGCCGGTAATTTTTAACCGCCGAATGAGTTGCCCCATTCCGTCCTGTATTGCTGTCACTATTGCGGCTACAAGTGCACCTCTACAGCGAGCGGCAGATGATCCGACAGATGGGTCCACGGCTTGTTGCCGAGGATCTGTGGGTCATGGCTGCTGGCATTGCGCAGGTAGATCCGGTCCAGCCGCAGCAACGGAAAACGTGCCGGGTAAGTCTTGGCCGGGCGTCCGTGATGACGCTCGAAGGCTTCGTGCAGATAGTCGCGACGAGCGAGCGCGACATTGCCCTGCAACTGCCAGTCATTGAAATCGCCAGCGATGATTACCGGGGCGTCATCGGGCAGGGATTCGAGTAACTGGCAGAGCAGCTGCAACTGCAACTGCCGATGACTTTCCAGCAGACTCAAATGCACGCAGATCGCATGCACTTCGGCATGCCCCGGCACGTCCAGTACACAGTGCAGCAGACCCCGGCGTTCGGGGCCGGTGATCGAGACGTCGAGGTTGCGGTATTCACGGATCGGGTATTTCGACAGTAGGGCATTGCCATGGTGACCGTCGGGGTAGACGGCGTTGCGCCCGTAGGCGAAGTCGCTCCACATGCTGTCGGCGAGAAATTCGTATTGCGAGGTTTGCGGCCATTCGTTGTAACGGCTCGAATGCCGTTCGTGTTCTCCCACTACTTCCTGCAGAAACACCAGGTCAGCGGAGGTGCTGCGCACCGCTTCGCGCAGTTCCGGCAGGATGAATCGCCGATTGAGCGCGGTGAAGCCTTTGTGGGTGTTGACCGTCAACACCCGGAGACGATGGATGACGGGCGCGTCGACAACATGACGCTCGGGATCGCTGGACACGTTCACTCCTCTGGATTGCGGGCCGCTTATTCATGCGACTGATGGGGAGGGGCGGCAGTTCCTTCTGATCAATCCACAAAACCTTGTAGGAGTGAGCCTGCTCGCGATAGCGGTGGATCAATCAACATTTGCGTCAATGACACACCGCTATCGCGAGCAGGCTCACTCCTACAAAGAGCTCGGCAGTGTCGTAAAGATTCAGACGAAGACGATTTCGTAGGGCAAACGCATTCTTTCGAGAATCACCGGCGGCAGCATCGGCGCAATGCCGATCGCCGGTTCGCCCTTGAGCTGGCTGGCATAGGCGTGGGTCGCGTGGCTCTTGCGCGCCACGGTCCAGGTGTCGAGGCGCAATTTGCGCGCGCGTTCCCAAGGGATCAGTTGCTGGTCGCGCTCGGGCCAATGCCAGGCCCACACCGGTACATCATGAAAGGTCGCGCCGGCCTGTTCAGCCGCTTGCGCACTGGCCCGGCCCACCGCTTCATGGTCGTCGTTGCCATCACCGCGCCAGGTGCTGAACACCACGTCACCGGGGCGCAGGTAGCGGCTGATGAATTCGGTCACTTGTGCCTGCTGGTCGCACAGGGCGTTGTCGGTGAAGCCGCCGCGCACCCATTTCAGGCTGTGCATCGGCAGGCCGAGGCGGCGCAGGGCTTCGACGCTTTCCTGCGGGCGGAATACGCTCAGGCGCTTTTCCGACCACTGTCGCGAGCCCGGATGGCTGGCACTGCCATCGGTAATCGAGAGCAATTGCAGCGGATGACCTAGGCTGGAGAGCAATTGCAGCAGACCGCCGCAGGTGACCACTTCATCGCCCGGATGCGGCGCGATGACCACGGCGCGGGCACCGTCGGGCACCAGACTGCGGGTATTAATCACGGGGATGTTGTCCAGTTGCGCGGCGCTGTTCCAGATTTGCGTCGACGAACTGCTGTCGCTGAGGGTTAACGGTTTCATGATATGACGTCCTTGTGTTGACTCGCCCTCAGTCGTGCGCGTGACAGTGATTGCCCGACGCTACCGACCCGTGAAGGCTGGTTGATTGCCCTGCGACGCTCCGAACCCTGGATTGCCGCGCAGCAGAGTATTGCTCATGAAGCGAACTTCGTCGCGTCACAGATCAATCTGATCCGCTTTTTTTTGCTCTATCTGTGCCAGATTTCGCAGATAGTCACCAAAGCCACCGCGTGCACGGCTGTCGAAGCGAGCGCTGGTGAGCACTTGTGGGCGATGACTCCAGGCGATGTTGGCGCCATCCCGCTCCAGCTCCCGCACCAATTGCACATCTTCGTCGCATGCCAACGGTTTAAAGCCTCCGGCCCAGCGATAAGCATCGGCGCTGATGCCCAGATTGGCGCCGTGAATGTGCCGATGGCCATCGCAGGCCCGGTAATGCCGGTGGTAGCGGATTTGCGCCGCTGCATCGAACGACTCGTGCCAGCGCTCGACGGTGACGGTACCGCAGACGGCGTCCGCACCCAAGCCCAACTGCGCCACCAGCCAGTCGTCGGCCACGCGACTGTCGGCGTCCGAGCAGGATATCCAGCGCGCGCCGCGCTCCAGCAACAGCTGTGCACCGGCCGCCCGTGCCTGGCCGACGTTGCGCGCGTCGATGTGCAGGCTCAGCACCGGATAGCGACTGACAATCTGCGCCGAGCGATCGGTGCAACTGTCGAGCACCACCAGCACTTCGACGCGCTCGCCGGCCAGCAAGCCATGCCGGCTGGCGCGCACGGCCGCACTCAGGCATTCGTCGAGCAACTCTTCCTCGTTGTGCGCCGGGATCAGAATGCCGATCATCGCAAGCCCTCCAGTGCCGCCACCGAGCGCGGTTCGCGGCTCCACACCTCAAGAATGAAGTCCGCTTCCTGATGCAGAACCACTCGCGGCAGACGCAGTTTTTCGTGGATCAGGTCGTGCACCTGCCGCGCATTCAGCGGGCAGCCGTCGATGGGCGGACGCCAGTGACAGGCGAGGAACTGGCCGTCGGCAGTCAGGCAATCACTGGCTCGACGGATCACTTCTGTCAGATCCTGGCCGTCGAGGTAGTAGCCGATCTCGCTAAATACGATCAGGTCGAATTTTTCCTCCGGCCAGTCGCCGGGAAGACGGTTTTGCCGCACTTCGGCGTGATCGAAAAGACTCAAACGGGTGCGCGCCAACGTAACCGCCGCACCGGCGGTGTCGCAGGACAGCAAGCGATCACAACGCGCGGCGAGTTCGGCGCTCAACTCGCCGTTGGCGCAGCCCGGTTCGAAGATTGCCCGGTAGTGCGGACGCGGCAGGGCGGCGAGGGTGATCGCGCGTTTGCGCTGCTCGTACCAGCGCTCGCGGAAGGCCCAGGGGTCGTCGTTGCCGGCAAACAGACCGTCGAAATAGCGATCGTCGACACTCATAGAAACACCACTTCGAAGGGTTGCAGCAGGCGATCGAGCACATAGGGCGCGAGCACCGGGCCGAGTCCGGCGTCAGGATCGCCTTCCAGTTGACTGGCAAAGGCGTACACCGCGTGACGCTTGCGCGCGACTTGCGCCGGCGTCAGGAGAATCTTGCGTGCTCGTTGCCACGGTACGAAGGCGTCCTCCGGGGTTGCCCAGTGCCAGGTCCACACCGGCAATTCATGGCAAGTCGCACCGACGCGACGGGCAGCCTCGGCACTGGCGCGGCCGACGGCCTCGTGGTCGCAATGACCGTCCTCGCTCCAGGTGGTGAAGAGCACGTCGTCGGGACGCAGATGACGCGCGATGAAATCGACCAGTTCAGCTTCCTGATCGGCGACCTGCGTGTCGCTGAAACCGCCGCGCAGCCATTTCATACGATGCATCGGCAGACCGAGTCGGCGCAGCGCTTCGGCGGACTCTTGCGGCCGTACCACGCTCAAACGTTCAACCGGCCAAAGACTGGAACCGGGGTGACTCGCGCTGCCGTCTGTCACCGAGATTAGTTGAAGAGGTCGGCCAGCTTCGGCGAGCAATTGCAGCAGGCCGCCACAGCCAAGCACTTCGTCGTCCGGGTGTGGCGCGATAATCACTGCCCGTGCGCCCGGTGGCACCAGACTGAGGATGTCGATGCTGTCCAGTTCCGCCAGATGCCGCGAAGCCTGCCACTGATGCAGGCTCGTGCCCTGACCGACAATCGGGTTGGTTTTCATAACGTCCATGCCTCGCCGCTTTGTTCGGCAATCAACTGCCCGAGTGCCGCCAGATCACGTTCGGCATGACTCTGGCGCAAGAACACCGGCAGGTCGGCGCTGAGCCGGGCAAAGTGTCGATCCTTGCAAAACGGCCCGGCGCCGAGAGCGCGACCGACTTCACGCGTTACCTGTTCGGCAGACTGCTCGACCACCGCGCGGGCCCGACGAGCGAGCAATTCGGCGTTTTCTTCGGGATGGGCATCGATGTGCAGCGCGCTGAAACGCAGCACATCGGCGGCCGCCTGCAAGGCACTGTCGACCGCGCCGAGATGGGCGAGGGCGTGCGGTTCCGGGCGCTGACCACACTGCGCGCGCAACGCTTCTCCGATTTGCCGCGCGGCGCCGTACCAGCACGCGGCAATGCCGATCCCGCCTTGCCAGAAACCCGGGCGTTGCAGATAGTCGCCGGGATTGCCGATGGCCTGCGCTTCGGCGCCGTCGAACAGCACCTCCACGCTGCCAGTGGCGGCCATGCCCACCGCTTCCCAGCCTTGCTCCGTTACAGTCACGCCCGGTTGGTCGAGGGCAACGGCGACCAGTTGTTGCTGATCATCGGCATCCCACGCGGTGAGCAAGGCATGGCTGAGCACAGCGGCCCCGGAGCACCAAGCCTTGCGCCCGTGCAGCGCGACCATGTGCCCGGCCGGGCTGATCTTGACCCTCGCTTGCGGCGGTTCCGCTGCCCACATGCCCCAGGTGCTGCCCGGTGTCGGCGAGCCGCCCAGTTGTTCGATGATCGCCAGTGCGTCGGTGTGGCCTTCGAACAGTTTGCACAAACCGAGATCATGCCCGCCGACTTCCGCCAATTGCTGGAAACGTTCCAGCGTGTGGCCACTGCCCGGCAACGGCAAACGATCCAGCCCGGCTTCGACCAGCGCTCGCAGGCAATTGCCGAGCGCTACGGTGTGCGGATAATCCGCCGGACGCCGGGCGAGATAACGGTGCAGGTCCATATCAATCTTCTTCATCACGTTGCAGTTCGAACAGCAGCAACGAGCGGCCGGTCACCGAGTACTCGTGGCCGAAATCGAAGCGTTCCTGGCCACGGATCGACGGTTGATTGGTGTCGATCATGCAAGTCCAGAAACTGCCTTCCGGTACTTCCGGCAAGGTGAAATTGACGATGTCGTGATGGGCGTTGACCACCAGCAGCAATGTCGCATCCGCACCTTTGCGGCGAATCCCGGTTTCCTGCGCGCGACCGTCGAGCAACATGCCCAGGCAGCGATTGTGCGCATCGTGCCAATGCTCGGTGGTCATCTCGGTAGCGTCAGGTGCCAGCCAGGTGACGTCCTTGACGCCGATGTCCTCGTTGTACTCGCCGACCAGAAAACGTCCACGGCGCAGAATCGGATAGGTCAGGCGCAACTTGATCAGGCGTTTGACGAATTTCAGCAGTGCCTTGCCGTCCTCGCTCAGGTCCCAGTTGACCCAACCGATCTCACTGTCCTGGCAATAGGCGTTGTTGTTGCCGTCCTGGGTGCGGGCGAATTCGTCCCCGGCGACGATCATCGGCGTGCCTTGGGCAAGCAGCAGGGTGGCGAAGAAATTGCGCATCTGCCGATGGCGCAGGGCGTTGATCTCCGGGTCGTCGGTCGGACCTTCGACACCGTGGTTCCACGACAGGTTGTTGTTGCTGCCGTCCTGATTGTTCTCGTCGTTGGCTTCGTTGTGTTTGTCGTTGTACGAGACCAGGTCGTTGAGGGTGAAACCGTCGTGCGCGGTGATGAAGTTCACCGAGGAATACGGACGCCGCCCACGCTGGTTGAACATCTCACCGGAAGCGGTCATGCGGCTGGCGAAATCGGCGACCTGGCCGTCGTCTCCTTTCCAGAAGGCGCGCACGGTGTCGCGGAACTTGTCGTTCCACTCGACCCAGCCCGGCGGGAAGTTGCCGACCTGATAGCCGCCAGGGCCGCAGTCCCACGGCTCGGCGATCATCTTCACCTGACGCAGCACCGGATCCTGACGGCAAGCGACGAGGAAGCTGTGACGCTCATCGAAACCGTCGTGGTAGCGACCGAGAATGGTCGCCAGGTCGAAGCGGAAACCGTCGACGTGCATTTCGCTGGCCCAGTAACGCAGCGAGTCGGTGACCATTTGCAACACGCACGGGTGGCTCAGGTCGAGGGTGTTGCCGGTGCCGGAGTCGTTGATGTAGTAGCGCTTGTCGTCGGGCATCAAGCGGTAGTACGAAGCGTTGTCGATGCCACGCATCGACAGGGTCGGACCTTGCTCGTTGCCCTCGGCGGTGTGGTTGTAGACCACGTCGAGAATCACTTCGAGGTTAGCTTCGTGCAGGTGCGCGACCATCTCCTTGAACTCGGCAATCTTGCCGCTGGCCAGATAGCGCGGGTCCGGGGCGAAAAACGCAATGCTGTTGTAGCCCCAGTAATTGGTCATGCCTTTTTGCAGCAAGTGCTGGTCGTTGACGAAGGCATGGATCGGCAACAACTCGACGGTGGACACGCCGAGCTTGCGGATGTGTTCGAGGACATCGTCGACCATCAGCCCGGCAAAAGTGCCGCGCACGTTCTCCGGCACCGACGGGTGACGCATGCTGATGCCGCGCACGTGGGTTTCGTAAATGATGGTTTTGTCCCACGGCACGCTGACGCGGTGGTCATTGCCCCACGTGTGCGCCGGGTCGATGACTTTGCACTTGGGCACGAACGGCGCGCTGTCGCGTTCGTCGAAACTGAGGTCGGCGTCGGGGTGGCCGATGGTGTAGCCGAACAGTGCTTCTGACCATTTCAATTGGCCGACCAATTGCTTGGCGTACGGGTCGATGAGCAATTTGTTGTGGTTGAAGCGGTGACCGTTGGCCGGGTCGTACGGGCCGTAGACACGGTAACCGTAGATAAGCCCCGGGTGCGCATCAGGCAGGTAGCCGTGGTAGATCTCGTCGGTGTATTCCGGCAGTTCGATGCGTTCGAGTTCGACCTCGCCGGCATCGTCGAAGATGCACAGTTCGACTTTGGTGGCGTTGGCGGAAAACAGAGCAAAGTTCACCCCCAGACCATCCCAGGTCGCACCGAGCGGGAAGGGCAGACCTTCACGGATTCTCGACGGCTCGGCGTGCGCGGTGGGTTCGGCTTTCTTTGGACGGGTCATGATTGCTCCTGCAAAACGGGTAAATTCTGGGCTTACACATCCCCCTGTAGGAGTGAGCCTGCTCGCGATAGCGGTCTATCAGGCGACATCAATGTTGAATGTCAGATAGCTATCGCGAGCAGGCTCACTCCTACAGGGGGGTTTGTGTGTTTCTTGAGGACGAACGCGTCCTCGGTGGCGAGCGGACCCGCCACACGGTCATTCAATTCATATTTCCGGTGAGCGTCAGATCGCCGAAGGCTTTCGCGGCGCTTTAGGCTTTTTCTCGGCGGCTTTTTCGCCCGGGGGAATCACTTTGGCGGCGCTGGCCGGTTTGGCTTTGGCCGCAGGTTTCGGTTTGGCGGCCGGGGCCTTGGCCTCAGTGGCCTTGCCCGCGGTTTTGCTGCCAGCGGCTTTTGGCGGTTTCTTCGGTGCCAGCGCCTCAGCTTCAGCGAGCTTGCGTGCCATCTCCCAATGGCGCGCCTCCTGACCGTCAGGCTGGCCTTCCGATTCCCAGATTTGATAGGCGAATTCGCGGATGCGTTTATCGTCGGTACTCATCGCAATGCTCCTGAACTGAACTCATGCTTGTGTTAAGTGTTGGATAAAGAGATTGACCGGGACATCCCCCAGCGCGTCGCTGATATTCAGCTCCCTGTTTTTTGTGACTGCGCTGCTTGAAAAAAGTCCCTTCAGGTTTGTCGCAGAGGCGGCGAACGGTAAAACCACCCGCGTATCGCCCCAGCGCAGCGCATCGACCTGAGGTACAGCACCGTTTTCCAGCAGGGTTGCGCAACGGATCGGCACGATCACGATGGCCTGCTTGCCCTCGTGCTCGCGGGCAAACGCGAGCACGTTGTGCGCCTGACTGCCGAGCACTTCCAGGGCCTGGTAAGTGCCCCGGCGGAACAGCTCGGCATGCTCGACACGCAGGTTCAGCACCTCGGCGATCAAGGCTTGCTTGATGCGTCCGTCACGCCAGTTCGCCAGCAACTCCACAGGTGGCAATGGCGCCTGCAAGGCGTGCTCGCGAGCGGCGTAATCCACCGGCCGGCGATTGTCCGGATCGACCAGGCTGAAGTCCCAGAACTCATTGCCCTGATACAGATCCGGCACCCCCGGCACGGTCATACGCAGCAAGGTTTGCGCCAAACCATTGAGGGCGCCGGCAGCGGCGATGCTGTTGACGGTCTTGCTCAGCGCGGCGCGCAGCAGTTCGCCTTCTTCACCGGTGAGGAGTTTTTCGGTGAACGCCTGTGCGGCGTTTTCATAGCTTTCGTTAGGCGCGCTCCAACTGCTTTGCAGCTTGGCTTCGCGCAGGGCTTTCTGCTGCCATTGCCAGATACGTTTGGCGTAGTCGGCGAACCCGGCCTGATCGTCATCGCGCAGTTGCAGCGGCCAACTGCCGAGCAATGCTTGATAGAGGATCAGTTCATCGCCGCTCGACGGCATCTGCTCGTCAACCCGAACGGGACGGGCGAGGGCGCGCCACAATTCGATCTGCTCGGCGTACCAGTGACTGCGCTCGCTGAGCACAGCCAGCCGTGCGCGAGTGTCTTCGCCACGTTTGTGATCGTGGGTGGCAGTGGCCAGCAAGTTGTCGGGGAACGCGTCCAGCCGTTGCTGATTGACTGCATGAAAATCGCTGACCGGGGCGCTGAACTGCTCGGTGTTGTAGCCAACGTCATTACGCGCCAACAGTACCGCCGAGCGATACAGCGCGGTGTCTTCCACGGCTTTGGCGGCTGCCGGTGAGGTCAGTTGCTGAAAGCGTACGCAGGCGTGTTTGAGGATTTTGCGCGAGCGGCCGCGCGGTTTGCGCCGCCACGGTGTGCCACCGAGCCACGCAGCGACACAGTCGAGTACCGGCCAATCGGCTTCGCTCAGCGTTTGCCGCGCACCGTCCATGGCCTGCTGGAAAAACACCTCGTCCTGCGCCGAGCGGCCCATGGCGCTGATGTAAGTGCGATACACCGGGAAATGCACGATCAACGCCTGCAACACCCGGCGGATCGCGCCGAGGGTCAGGTCGCGGGTCATCAGGTCATCGCGGGCGACTTGCAGCAGCGCTTGGGCGACGCTTTCGCAGTCGCTCGCCAGCGAGCCGTTGAGAATCTGCTGACGCGCCAGTTGCGCTTCTTCGATAAACGCGGCCGAGCGTTCGGTGCGCCGTTGCCACAGATCACCGAGGACGTATTCGCCGTCCGGATCGTGTTGCAGCAACGAAAGCTGATTCATGAATTCGTAACCGGTGGTGCCGTCCACCGCCCAGTCGCGGTGCAGGGTTTCGCCGGCGCCGAGGATCTTCTCGACGTAGATCGGCAAATGCCTGCCCGGTGCCAGCAGGTCAACGCGGCGGCGCAGTTTGCGGCAGTAGCCGCGCGGGTCGGCGAGGCCGTCGATGTGGTCGATGCGCAAACCGTCGACCAAGCCTTCGGCGATCAACTGGAAGATTTTGCCGTGGGTGGCTTCGAACACCGCCGGACGTTCGACACGCAGGCCGCCGAGTTCGTTGATGTCGAAAAAACGCCGCCAGTTGATATCGTCCGCTGCGGTGCGCCAGCTCGCGAGGCGATAGCTCTGGCGCTCGAGCAACTGATGCAGCGCCTGGAAGCCTGCTTCGGTCGTTGAGTCGAAATGCTGCAGGTTGCTGTGAATCGCTTCAAGCGTCTGCGGATCGCTCGCCAGTTCGCGCAACTCTTCCTTCAGTGGCATCGCCAGCGAATGTGCATCGGTTTGATAACTGAGCGTGCTGAACCGGTCAGCGAGGGATTTCAGCGTCTCTTGGTGTTTGAGGATCTCACCGTAGTCACTGGGGCAGATCGGGAAGTGATGGTCGTAGTGCTCGACGTAAAAGCTGCCTGTTCGTTGATTGAAATGCAGCTTCAGCGTGCCTTCCTGCAAGGCCACACCGTAATCGCTGCCGAGAAACGGCAGCAGTAACTGGCCTTCCATCAACGGGTCCGGCGAATGCCACTGAATGTCGAAGAACTCGCCGTAAGGACTGAGTCGCCCCCATTCCAGCAGGTCGAGCCACCACGGGTTGTCGTTGCCACCGACGGCCATGTGATTGGAGACGATGTCGAGGATCAGCCCCATGTTGTGTTCGCGCAGGGTGCTGACCAAGCGCCGAAGCGCCGGCTCACCGCCGAGTTCCGGGTTGACCTGGGTCGGGTCGACCACGTCGTAGCCGTGCATCGAGCCCGCCCGCGCCGCGAGCAGCGGCGAGGCATAAATATGGCTGATGCCGAGCCGGGCGAAGTACGGCACCAATGGTACGGCTTGTTCGAGGGTAAAACCTTTATGAAATTGCAGGCGCAATGTCGCGCGCAGGGGCTGGATGAGCGCTTGATTCATTGGTCACGCTCGGCAGCCTGAAGACGCGCGCACGCGAGTAGTTCCAGGCGTCGCGCCGCATCCGCGCCGTCGAGCAGCGCCTCACTGGTGCCGGGCAAGCGCCGTGACCAGTTCGGATGGCTGTCGATAGTGCCCGGCAGATTCGCTTGCTCGTTGATGCCCAGCGCGTCTTCGAGTGGCAGCAGCACCAGCGGCGCGCGGGTGTGGCCGAGGAAACGCACCGCGGCATCGACCACTTGATCGGCCTCGTGGGATTCCTCGCGAAAATTCTGCGGGTCCTGACTCAAGGCACTGCGCAGGCCTTCACGTTCACGCTGACGATGCTGGCGCCATTCGATTTCACCGTTGGCATCGACAAATCCCAACCGCGCGTTCCAGTCGATGTCGCGGCCATGCCACCAACCGTTGAGCGTCGGCAGATCGTGGGTGCTGGTGGTCGCCAGTGCGTTGTCCGGCCAGTCGAGAATCGGTTTGAAATGGGTGTTGTCCTGCTCGAACAGCAACACGCGCATGCCGAGCATGGAGCGGGCGATGAGTTTCTCGCGCAGGCCGTCGGGCACGGTGCCGAGGTCTTCGCCAAGGACGATCGCCTGATGACGATGGGATTCGAGGGACAACAAGCGCAGCAAGTCATCGACCGGGTAATACAGGTACGCACCATCGGCCGGCGCGGCGCCATTGGGGATCACCCACAAACGTTGCAGGCCCATGACATGGTCGATGCGCAAACCACCGGCGTGGGCGAAGTTGGCGCGCAGCATGTCGATGAAGGCGCGAAAACCGTTGCGGATCAGGCCTTCCGGAGAGAACGCGGAAATGCCCCAGCCCTGACCCGAGCGATTGAGAATGTCCGGCGGCGCACCGACGGTGAGCGAGGCGAGCAGTTCATCTTGAAAACTCCAGGCCTGACTGCCAGCACCGTCGGCGCCCACTGCCAGGTCGGCGATCAGACCAATGCCCATGCCGGCGCTGCGTGCGGCGGTTTGCGCACGTTCCAGGCAACGGTGGATCAGCCATTGGCAAAACGCGAAATAGCCGATGCGCTCGGCGTACTCCTCGGCAAAGGCCTCCAGCGCCGCGCCGCGTGGGTCGTGCCAGTGTTCCGGCCATTGCCGCCAGTCGAGGTTTTCACCTCGGGCGGCGCGCATTTCCTGAATCGCTTCGAAACGGCAGTGATTTTCCAGTGCTTCGCCGCCGGCGTGGCGGAAACTGGCGAAATCCGGGTGCAACGGATGGTCACCAGCAATGAAACCTTCGTACAACGCTTGCAGGAGCTTTTGCTTGGCGTCGGCGGCGCTCGGCCAGTCGATCAGTGTCAGGTCTTCCAGTTGCGCGAACTGCTCGGCCAGGCCGGCCGCGTCGATCGCATCACGCAAGGCGCGCTCACCGAGAATGGCCCCGGGTGCGGCGTAAAGAGAGTTGAGGAACAACCGACTGGATGGCGAATAAGGGCTGTAGCGCCCGGTATCGGCGCTGAACATGGCGTGCAGCGGGCTGATCGCCAAGGCATCGGCGCCGCGCTCACCAGCCACGCGGACCAGGTCTTCCAGTGCTTGAGTGTCGCCGAAGCCGCCGTCGCCGGCGCGGCGCAAGGCATACAGTTGCGCACTCAGCCCCCAGACGCGGGGAATCGGATTATCCACCGCATCGCCGACGCTGAAGCAGCGCTCCGGCGCCACGGCCAGGGTGAAATACTGGTCGCTGATGTGCACCTGTTGATAGCCGACCGGGATCAGCCCCGGCAGTATCGCCTCGGAATCGAGTTTCAGGTTCAGCCGCGAGCCGTCTTCAAGGTGGATTTCACACGGCGTTTGCGGAGCGAAATAACGCGCCAGATCAACGCCGACACCGACATCGGCGGTCAACAGCGGCGGCAAGTGGCGGTCCTGTTGCACGGCTTGCAGTTCCAGCAGGCTGGCGTCGATTTCCTGCGCGGTGCTGGCCGGGTGGCCGAGTCCGATCAGGACATTGCGCAGCACCGCCGGGGCGACTTTCTGCGGGCGGCCGTTGGCGTCGATCCAGTCGACGGCGAGGCCGGCTCGGCTGGCGAGAATTTCCAGTTGCGCATCGCTCATAGGCGCTCTCCATTCAGAGGTTGCAAAGGGGTTGCGGCCGTGAGGCTGACAAGCGCGCAATACGCGGGCAGTACGCCCGATTCCGATAGATCGACGCTGGGTGGCTGTTGAAACAACCACACGGCCTCGGTCTGTGGAGGGTTGACCACTGGCGTGTCGCTGAGGTTCAGGTCAATTCGCAGCTCGCTGCCATTGCCCAGACGCCAGCGCGCACTGACCGCGCCATAACCGAGCATATGCGCACCGAGCGCTTGGGTGCCGGACAGATGGGGAATGATGTATTGATGGCGAAATTGCAGGAGCTTTTGATACAGCGCGAGGGTTTCCTGCTGTTTTTCGCTGCCATGGCCGATCAACCTTGGCTGTGAGGCGTGGAAGGTTTTTTCAGCATTCGGGTCAGGAATCTGCTCGCGCTTGCGCGGATCGGTGAAGGCGCTGAACGCGGCGAATTCATTGCGTCGACCCTCGCGCACCAGTTTCGCCAGTTCGCCGTGGTGACTGGTGAAAAACAGGAATGGCTGCTCGGCGGCGAACTCGTCGCCCATGAACATCAGCGGAATCATCGGTGACAGCAGCAACAACACGGTCGCTGCCTGCACGGCACGCGGATCGGCCAGGTGATGCAGGCGTTCGCCGAACGCGCGGTTGCCGATCTGATCGTGGTTTTGCAGGAACAGCACGAACGCGGTGGAGGGCAGATGTTCGCTGGGCTCGCCGCGCGGTTCGCCGTGACGGGTGATGTGCCCCTGGAAAACAAAACCCTGACTGAGGCAGCGCACCAGTTGTTCGGTGGGTTGCGCGGCGTAGTCGGCGTAATAGGCGTCGGTTTCGCCAGTGAGCAAGACGTGCAAGGCGTTGTGGCCGTCGTCGTTCCACTGCGCGTCGTAGTCGTATTCGAGCAGGCTCGACTGGTTCAGTTCGTTTTCCACGGTCAGCCAGACATGCCGGCTCGGGTCAATCTGCGCGCGGACACGCTGGGCCATTTCCGTGAGGAAGTCCGGGTCTTCGATGGCATGCACCGCATCCAGGCGCAGACCGTCGAAGCGATATTCAAGCAACCACATCAGGGCGTTTTCAATAAAGAATTCGCGAACTTCGCTGCGGCGAAAATCGATCGCCGCGCCCCATGGCGTGTGTTTGTCCTCGCGGAAAAAGCCTTTGGCGTAACGATGCAGGTAATTGCCGTCGGGACCGAAGTGGTTGTAGACCACATCAAGAATGACCGCCAAACCGTGGCCGTGGGCACTGTCGATCAGGTGTTTGAGTTGTTCCGGGGTGCCGTAGGAAGCTTGCGGTGCGTAGGGCAAAACACCGTCGTAACCCCAATTGCGATCGCCTGGAAACTGCGCCAGCGGCATCAGTTCGATGGCGGTGATGCCCAGGCCCGCGAGGCGCGCCA
This sequence comes from Pseudomonas sp. MC6, assembly GCF_054790575.1. Taxonomy (NCBI): domain Bacteria; kingdom Pseudomonadati; phylum Pseudomonadota; class Gammaproteobacteria; order Pseudomonadales; family Pseudomonadaceae; genus Pseudomonas; species Pseudomonas sp. MC6. Next base: position 1,889,791 of record NZ_CP186504.1, on the reverse strand, counting down.
GATGTTGTTCGACTTCAGCGAAACCGCCGAGCGCACCGACGTGCAACTCGTAGATCACCGCTTCGCTCCACGGCCGACCTTGCCAGGCAGTGTGGCGCCATTGATAAGCCAGCGGATCGACCACCACGCTGTGGCGGTCGAGGTCGCCATCCTGTGCTCTGGAGGCCGGGTCGGGCACTTCCAGTTCGCCGTCGATGTTGTAGCGGTAACGCGTGCCCGCCGGGCAGCGAGTCTTGATCACAAACCAGCCGTCTGCCTGAGACAGCATCGGCAGCGACTGGCCATTTTCAAGCTCGACACTGACGTAAAACGCATCGGGTGCCCACAGCGCGAACTGTGTGTGTTCGGCGTCCAGCATGATCGCGCCGTGGGGCCAGGTTTCAGTAGACCGTAACGGCATCGTGGTGAACCTCCCTGGTTATTTGTGATGAGCTTTACCCAGCGCCTTGGCGACCAGTTGTTCGTAGAGTTCGGCGTACGGTTCAACCGCTTTGCACCAGTTGAACGGCGCAGCCATCGCCCGGCAACGCATGGCGTTGAGCAGTTCGGGGAAGGCGAACACCTTGAACGCGCGGCTCAGGGCTTCCTGGTAGCTCTCGGCAGTGGATTCGTCGAAGAGGAAACCGGTGACGCCGTTTTCAATGGTGTCGGCCAGCCCGCCGGTATTGCGTGCGACCGGCAGCGAGCCGAAACGCTGGGCATACATCTGGCTCAAACCACAAGGCTCGTAACGCGATGGCATCAACAGGAAGTCGCTCCCGGCGAACATCCTGCGGGCGTCGGTTTCATTGAAGCCGATGCGCACACCGATCTGCCCGGGGAAGCGTAGCGCCAGTTCGCGCATGGCTTGTTCTTCTTCCGGCTCACCGCGACCGATGATGGCGATCTGTCCGCCGTTTTTAACGATGTACTCGGATACCGCGATCGTCAGGTCGAGACCTTTCTGATAGACCAGTCGCGAAACCACGGCGAACAGCGGGCCTTCTGAGTCATTCAATTCAAACAGCTCACGCACATGCGCGGCGTTGACCGCTTTGCCTTCCCAGTCACCGATGGCAAACGGTGCGAACAGGTGCGGATCGGTGGCGGCGTCCCAGCTCTCATCGATGCCGTTGGGGATGCCGCTGAGCAAGCCTTGCTGGGTCTTGGCGGCGAGAAAGCCGTCGAGGCCGCAGCCGAAATCCGGGGTGGTGATTTCCTGCGCATACGTGGCGCTGACTGTGGTGATGTGGCTCGAATAGGCCATGCCGGCCTTGAGGAACGACATCTTGCCGTAGAACTCCATGCCTTCCTGTTGCAGAGCATGGTTGGGAATCCCCAGTTCAGGGCAGGAGCCGAGGCTGGTCACGCCTTGATAGGCGAGGTTGTGAATGGTGAACAGGGTCGGCGTGCGCTGCCCGCGCCAGTGCATATAGGCGGGGGCGAGACCGGCCGGCCAGTCGTGGGCGTGCACCAGATCCGGGCACCAGTGAATTTGCGCGAGATTGGCGGCGATGTCCGCAGCGGCCAGGCCCAGACGGGCGAAACGAATGTGGTTGTCCGGCCAGTCGCGACCGTTGTTGGCGCCGTAGGGCGAGCCTTCGCGCTCGTAAAGTTCCGGGCAGATCAGCACGTAGATGACCAGACCGTCGGGCATGTCCATACGGCCGATCTTGCACGGTGGCAGAGCGGCATGGCCACCGAGTTCGCCGATGATGTGGATCGGGTTCTCGCTGTGCATCACTTGCGGGTAGCCGGGGATCAACACGCGCACATCGTGCAGATGGGCCATGGCCCGCGGCAGGGCGGCGGAAACGTCACCCAAGCCACCGGTCTTGACCAGATCGGCGATTTCCGAGGTGACGAACAATACTTTTTTCTTGTTGGGGTTCTGGCTCGCTACTGGAGTCAGCGTTTTGGTGCCGGGGACGTTGATCTGTCGGCTGCCGGGAACACTGACGGTGCTCGATTCTCCAACCGCCTGCTGAGCACGCTCTCCCTGAATATCCAATGCCGCACTGATCATATGAATCTCCCGTATCGTTGATCTGATTCTTGTCTTGAACAAGCGATGTCCATGGCCAAGTCCTGTGGCCGGGCGCAAACGCGCCACGCATCGGTGAGCAAACGCTACCCAACACGCGCAAGCAGAATGGGTGATCGGGCCGTTGCAAGGATTGCACCAGTCGCTTTGGCCCTGCCTTTCAGATGACCCGCCGCCGCGCGCAAAAGTTTCGACTTTTTTTCGGCAATGTGACTGGTCGGTTTTACCCCGCGAAAGTCAGTCTAGGCCAGATCCTAGAGCGGGGCGGCGCAAATGGGTAAATTGTTCGACAATCGGTTGGCATGCCGCGTAAACCGAACTTTTGAAGGGGAAACGCACCGACGAAGTGCAGGTTTTTCTGTGAGGGAGGGCCAAAACGGTGACTGGGCGGTCACGATTTTGTGCTAGCGGGAAGGGTGGTTGCACTGTTGTGGTGCGGGCAGTTTGTTGATGGGGGGACAGCGAGTGCCCCTTCGCGAGCAGGCTCGCTCCCACATTGGATCTGCGCCGGGAACAGATTTTCTGCCCACTGAAGATCCCCTGTGGGAGCGAGCCTGCTCGCGAAAGCAATGGTCGCTACACCACCGTATTCATGAAGGTCTCAATTCAACAGGCGAACCGGCTCCCCAGCCGCCCAAGCCTGAATATCTTCGATCATCTGCGAAAAGAACTGCTCATAATTCTGCCGGCTGACATACCCGACATGCGGCGTCGCCAAGACATTGTCCAGTGTGCGAAACGGGTGCATGGCCGGCAACGGCTCCTGTTCGAACACATCCAGCGCTGCCCCGGCGATGTGCTGTTTCTGCAAGGCCTTTATCAGCGCCGCTTCATCGACAATCGGCCCGCGTGCGGTGTTGACCAGCAGTGCCGTCGGTTTCATCCACCCCAGGGCCTGCGCATCGACCAGCCCGTGACTGCGCTCGCTGAGCACCAGATGCACCGACAACACATCGGCCTGCTCGAACAGTTGCTGCTTGTCCACGTACGTAACGCCAACCTGTTCAGCCCGTTCGGCGGTGAGGTTTTCGCTCCAGGCGATGACCTTCATGCCGAACACCTGACCGAACTGTGCAACCCGCTGGCCGATGCTGCCCAGACCAAGAATCCCGAGGGTCTTGCCATGCAGGTCACCGCCCAGCCCTTGCTGCCACTTACCGGCGCGCAGGGCATTGGCCTCATTCACCAGATTGCGCGTGGCCGCCATGATCAGCGCCCAGGTCAATTCCGGCGCGGCATGCTTGTAACTGTCGGTGCCGCAGACCTTGATGCCCAGTTTTGCTGCGGCTTGCATATCCAGCGCCGCGTTGCGCATGCCGCCGGTGACCAGCAACTTCAGATTGGGCAAGCGCTTGAGCAAGTCTTCGTCGAACCGCGTGCGCTCGCGCATCACGCAGATCACCTGATAGCGGCCCAGTCGCTCGGCCAGTGTCGCGTTGTCCGCCGGGTAATCGTGCTCGAACGTCACCTCACCGAGGCTATCGAGCACTGACCAGTCGACCACGTCGCTGGCCACGTCCTGCCAGTCATCGATCACTGCAATCTGCACCGCCATCAGCCTTACCTCATCAACGAACGGGATTGGATGTATCGAGCCAGTCGAGCAGGGCCTTGTGGAACTGTGCCGGTTCTTCCATTTGCGGCGCGTGGCCCATGCCGGGAAATTCCACCAGCGTCGACTGCGGGATCAGCTTGGCCACTTGTTTGCCGAGCACATCATAGTGGCCGATTTTCGCTTTCACCTCAGGCGGTGCAAGGTCCTTGCCGATGGCGGTGGTGTCGGAGGTGCCGATCAGCAGCAGGGTCGGCATCTTCAGGTCCTTGAACTCGTAGTACACCGGCTGGGTGAAAATCATGTCGTAGATCAGCGCCGAGTTCCAGGCGACCTGGGGCTTGCCCGGGCCTTTGCTCAGCCCGGCGAGCATGTCCACCCAGCGGTCGAATTCCGGTTTCCAGCGGCCGTCGTAGTAAGTGGTGCGTTCGTAATCGCGAATGCCTTGAGCGCTGACTTTCAGCTCACGTTGATACCACTGATCTACCGTGCGATAGGGCACGCCGAGGGCTTTCCAGTCTTCCAGACCGATCGGGTTGACCAGTGCCAATTGCTCGACCTGCTCGGGGAACAGCAAGGCATAGCGGGTGGCGAGCATGCCGCCGGTGGAGTGACCGAGCAACGTGGATTTCTGAATGCCCAGCGCTTTGAGCAACTGTTGAGTGTTGGTCGCCAGTTGCTGAAAGCTGTACTGATAGTTGTCAGGTTTGCTGGAGGTGCAGAAGCCGATCTGATCCGGCGCGATCACCCGGTAACCGGACTCGCTCAAGGCCTTGATCGAACTGTCCCAGGTCGCTGCGCAAAAATTCTTGCCGTGCATCAGCACCACGGTGCGGCCATTGGCCTTGCCGTGGGCGGCGACGTCCATGTAACCCATCTGCAAGGATTTGCCCTGAGACTGAAAGGCAAAGTGTTTAAGTGTGTAGGGGTATTCAAAGCCTTGCAGCTCCGGGCCATAGGCCGGGCCTTCCGGCGCGGCTGCGCTTGACGTCGCAGCTTGCACCGACAGGGGCAGGGCGGCGCAGAGGAGCAGGGAGGGGAGCCAACGGGAAAACGTGACAGACATAAGGTCAAACTCCGTTTGAAATCGGCCGATGCTGGAATGGCTGGATTATGCCGACGTTAAACACAGGCAATGCCCGCACCCGAACGTTCAACCCAGCCAGCCCAGGGTCAGCATGGCCAGCACGCCGTAACGGGCGCCTTTGGCCAGGGTGACAATCAACAGAAAGCGCCCGAGCGGCTCGCGCATGACACCGGCAATCAGTGTCAGTGGGTCGCCAATGATCGGCAACCAACTCAGAAGCAACGACCAGTGGCCGTAGCGCTCATAGTGTTTGCGCGCCCGGGCCATGTGCGCGGGGCTGACCGGAAACCAGCGTCGATCCTGAAAGCGCTCGATGCCACGGCCCAGCCACCAGTTGACCAGCGAGCCGAGTACGTTGCCTAGCGTTGCCACCGCGAGCAGACCCCACAGCCAGTAACGCTCGCTGACGATCAAGCCGACCAGCAATGCTTCGGACTGCAACGGCAATAAGGTGGCCGCACCGAACGCGGCAAAGAACAGCCCGAAGTAAGCGGCGCCGATCAATGGGCCGGGTAGTCCGCCACGACGACGTCAGCGCCATCCTTCTTCAGGTCGATGACCTGATAAGCATCGCTCGTGCCGTCCATTTCCATGCCCGGCGAGCCCATCGGCATACCCGGTGCGGCGACGCCGAGCAGATCGTCACGCTTGCTCAGAGCCAAGACCTGCTCCGCCGGCACGTGGCCTTCGACGAATTTGCCGTTGATGATTGCGGTGTGGCACGAGGCCAGGCGCGGCGGTACGCCATGTTGTTGCTTGAAGCTGCTCATGTCGCTTTCGACGTGGTCTTCGACTTTGAAACCGTTGGCTTCGAGGTGGCTGATCCATTTTTTACAGCAACCGCAATTGGCGTCGCGGTGCACTTCGATCGGGATCAGATCGGCGGCCTGGGCCAGGGAGGAGATGAAGAGGGCGCTCAGGGCGACCAGACGCAGGTGGGTTCGCATAGCGGATTCTCGGCTCGGTTGACGATCAGAAAAGAACGCATTTTGACCGGTTTTTCCTGCTTGGCATCAACGCAATGTTTCCAGTTGTTGCAAAACGCAGCACCAACCTGTGGGAGCGAGCCTGCTCGCGAAGGCAGTGTGTCAGGCAATGGATGCAGTGACTGACAGGACGCTTTCGCGAGCAGGCTCGCTCCCACAGGGGTTATCTGGTTGGCAGTAACCCCGGCATGAATCAGCGGACTTTGAAACGCCCCATGATTGCGCTCACCCGGCTGTTGGCTTCGAGCAACTGATGGGTATTCAGTTCGCTGGCTTTGCCGCTCTGCACCAGTTCATCAACCATGTGGCGGATCTGCACCATGCTGCGGTTGATCTCTTCGGTCACCGCGCTTTGTTGTTCGGCGGCGGTGGCGATCTGGGTGCTGAGGCTGTTGATGTGGCTGACCGAACCGGCCATTTCATCCAGACCGGAGTTGACCCGCGCGGTGGCGTCGGCGGCAGACTGACAACTGGCCTGGGTGTTTTCCATGGCGCTGACTGACGAGCTCACGCCTTGGGTCAGGCGGGTCAACATCTCGTTGATTTCCGAAGTGCTGGCCTGGGTGCGGGCGGCGAGGGCGCGGACTTCATCGGCGACCACGGCAAAACCACGGCCTTGTTCACCGGCGCGTGCTGCTTCGATCGCGGCGTTGAGCGCCAGCAGATTGGTCTGCCCGGCGATCGCACCGATCACCCCGAGGATCTCGGTGATGCGCTGGGCGTCCTGCTGCATGTTTTCAACTTTGTGTGTGGCGCTGGCCACTTCATCGATCAGCGCCACGACGCTGTTGGTCGCTTCGCCCACCACCACCCGGGAACGGTCGGCGTTTTCATTGGCACGCTGGGTGAACGCGGCGGTTTCGGCGGCATTCTGCGCGACGCTTTCTGCCGTCGAACTCATCTCGGTGATGGCGGTAACGGTCTGATCGGTTTCCGAGGCGTGACGCAGCAGGATCTGGCTGGTGTTCGCCGAAGTGCGTTGCAGGTTATCGAGGCTCGAGGCCATGGCACCGGTAGCCTGGGTGACTTCGCCGATCATGTTTTGCAGGTAGGCAATAAAGGTGTTGACCGAATGACCGATAGCACCCAGTTCATCTTCGGCGCGAATGGTAATGCGGCGGGTCAGGTCGGCATCGCCGCTGGACAGCAAATCGATGTTGGCTTTCAACGCTTTCATGCGCTGCACCAACTGGCGAATCGCGTAGACCTGCAACAGCACCAGCAGGATCACCAGCGGAATCTGCAACAGGCTCAAGGTGCTGAGGACGTCATCACGCTGTGCGGTAAGCATTTTCGTCGGCAGGGCGCTGGCGAGGAACCACGGCGTGCCTTCAATCGGGCGCATGAAGAAGGTGCTGGCTTCACCGTTGTTGTCGAACTCGATGCGTTGTGCCTGATCGCGGTTCTGCAACGCGGCTTTGACCTGACTGGCGAAGGTCGACGTGCCAGCCAGTTCGTTGATGTTTTTCAGCACAATCGGGCCACTGATGCGCGAGCTGTTACTGATGATCTTGCCGTCGGCTTCGATGATCAGCATTTCGGCATTGAGGTCTTTCTCCTTGCGCGCCACCAGATCGTTGAAGAAGCCGAGGGTTACGTCGATGGTTGAAACACCCCAGGCGCTACCGTTTTTCTGGATGGCCATGGCGCAGTTGGTGCGCGGCTCGGCGCTGGCGTCATCTTTATACGCTGCCGCCCACGCGCATTGGCCGCGCGGTGTGGCCATGCCGCCCTTGTACCAGCTCTGATCGTAATAGTTGGGGGCCGCGTCGCTATTCCAGAAGGTGTTCACGGCGAGTTTGCCCGACGCGTCGCGGTGCCAGAACGTACTGAATTTGTTGCGCCCGGCCTCACGCTGCCCCGGCAGTGGCCAGATCCCGCCGCCGAACACCTTCAACTCGCCGTACTGATCAACCAAGCCTGGCAGCACCGTGTCGATGGCGGCGCTGTCGAGCAGCGGGATGGTCTGGGTGATGCTGCGCTGTTGCGCCTGCACTTTGTTCAACTCGCCCTGAATCTGCTCGGCCACTTCGGCGATGCGGTTGAGGACTACCTGTTCTTCGGTATGCCGCAGCTTGGGGGCGACCAGTTGGCTGATGCCGACCACGGTCAACACCGACAGCAGCAGGATGAACAGAACCAGAAACAGCGTATAGCGAGCCTGAATAGTGCGGAATGCGGGCATGGAGACCGGTCCTTGAGCAGCGTTTCTTATTAGGGGGCAGGGTTAAAACAGTGCGGGTATCCACAGCGTATCGTCGTTGCGACGGGAAGCTTTAGGTACTCACGTCCTAAAACATGCAGGTGCCGATGACTGGTCAGTATCAGGTTCGATACACAAACGCGTATCAGCCCGCCCCAGTGCGCGTAACCCCGATTTTCATTTCATTGTCATGACAGCTCTGGGTCAGGATTTGCGGGGTGTTTGGCTTTTGTATCGAGAATGTACAAGAATTGTAAAAAAGTTCAGAAAAAGGTTGGTGCCATCAGTTCGCCCGTCGATACTCGCGCCCATTAATGGTGCTTGGCACCTACATTTTCGTGGTCATTTCACAGGGAGTCTTCTCATGACGATCGGTATTGTCGGTGGTTGGGAGAGCAAGGCAGGGGTTCTGGTTCGTAACACCGGCGCAAAAAAACAGGTGGCCCAGAGCGTCAAGGTGCAGCAGATGCTGACCATGGTCGGCAACGATCCCAACGCACTGAATACTGCTGAAATGGACAAGCAGGGTTTGCGCAAGCAGATCAAGGGTTTTGATCCTGCGAATGTGTCGGTCAAACAACTGGGTAACCTGAGCGCGTTTCTGCGTGGCCGCGGGCTGATCTCCGAGATCACTTCGTTTACGTTGATGAACGCCGGTGACAAGTTCGACCGTTTCGGCGTGACGACCGATGTCGATGCGAAATTCAATGCGCTGGAATATTTCGCCACCCAACTCGATGCCATCCAGACCAACGGGCTCAATGGCAACGCCTACGGCAAGAACCTGATTCCCGAGTTCAAGAAAGCGATCTATGTTCTGCAGAACCTCAAGACCTACGGTGAAGGCAACGCCGCGAAACCGGCCGACGAGGGTGTCAAAGCCAAGGCTTGAGCCCCACCGGTGTAGCCCGTCCAACGCTTGAACGGGCTGGTCGAGGTAAAGACTTTTGGTTCAAGACAGCGGCGGCGCCTCGCTGGCGCTCGGGGCAATGTGTTGTTGCGCCTGATCATGCAGTCGCTGGATGTGCGGGCAGCGCAACTCCAGCGTACGCGGCTGATATCCACGATGAAACAACGCCAGCCATCCCGCGCAACGTTCATTCGGGGCAATCCCGGTGAAGACGAAACCCATCGCCGAGAGGCTTTCCACGGCACTGGCGAAACCCGTTGCCAGCCTGAGTCTGATCGAGATCATCCAGTGTTCGGGCAGTCGTCGTAGTTGCTGAAGCAAGCCGGCGTCGAGTTTTTTCAGTATCACGTCATAACGCCCTGAGCATTGTTCAACCTGCATCGACTCTCCCACCCAAAGCGCCTCTTTTTCCTGGGTCCCGTATATGCCGCACAAATGCGCCATGAAATCGTGGCAGCTTTGCGGCCAGGACAATGCCGGGAGCGGGCGGCGATAGCCTTCGACAGGGGTGTAGCCGATGACGATGGACTCCGGCAGTGGCTCGCCAAACGGTGAGGGTACGTAGTCGAGCAATAACCCGGTGCTGCAAAAACCGAGGCGGTCAGCCATGCGTTGTGTGTAGGGGTGCTGCGTCACCTGTTTGATGGTCACGCCGTGGCAACCGAGTGCCTGGGCATGGATCAACAGCCGCATGCCCAACTGCGTCGCAATGTTTTGCCCGCGTGTTGAAGGATGGACCACGCTCAACGCCAGTTCCGCCGTGCGCGTTCCCACATTTCTGCACAACGTGGCGTGGCCGAGAATTTTCTTCCCGGATTCCGCCACCAGTGAATGCCATCTACCATCGCCGTGGTTCTGGTTGATCATCAGCGGCATATACACGTGCGGCTGCACGTAATGGTCACCATAGGCTTCCCGGAACAGACGGCTGACCGCTGCGGCATCGGAGCGGCGATAGCTGCGCAGCGTCACGTTGTCCATGGGCGTTGCTCCGGACGTGGGGCGTTGTAGTCGCGAAGGTCGACGACTCGTTGGCGTTTGCCAGAGCGCGGATGGCGAGCGAGCTCATCGGCTGTGCAATGGGCGACCTGTAGCTCAAGTTGGCCATCAGCACAGAGTTGCGCGATCAGCGGATAATGTTCGATCAAGCCGTTTTGCAAGGCTGTACTGGCCTGAGTCGTCTCGGGTTTCAGCGCCTCGGGCACCCACTTCAGACACAAGATATCGACGTTTGCCGATTGGCTGATGACCAGTTGCCAGTCGTCGCTGACGGTATTGCGCTGAATGATTGTGTCGATGTCTTCGATCAGCAGGGTCAGGCTGCTGACTCGTACGCGCTGACTGCTCATGCTGCGACCCATCAGGGCAAATTTGCGCATGGGCGCCGTGGCCGGTTCTCGCCAGCAGGCGAGGTCACCCACGGGATAACGAATCAATGGCATAAGCCGACGAGTGAGGTTGGTGATCAGCAAACGCCCGGTGCGATCGCATTCTTCAATCACTTCACCGGTGTGCTCGTCGATGATTTCCAGCACGCTGTGGCTGGCCAGCATGCGGTGTTCGCCCAAGGCACAATCGCGGCTTGTGGCGCCGATGAACCCTGCGTCGACACTGGCGTAGCCGATGGAGGCGATCCGTGCGTTGGGGAACACTCGGTGCAACATCTGCAATTGCCCGGCGAACAGGCTTTCGCCGCCGTAAAGTACGCTTTCGACCTCGACCAGGGTTTGTCCCTGGCGCTCCAGCACGCTGGCGAAGGTCAGCAGTTGTGCAGGCACGCCGGCCAACACATTGATCCGGTGTTGGCGGATCGAGTCAGCCAGCACCGTAAAGTCGACGTCGCCGGTGAAGGGGTATTCGGTAATACCCGATGTTTCGTGCGCCAAGGCGTCGTGGATAAAGATGAAACTGGCATACAGATCGCCGACAAAAAACAGATTTGCAACCCGGTCTCCCGGATTGAGTTGGCTCGCCAGATGGCGCCCGAAGTCGCGCACAAGTGTCTGCCATTCCTCACGAGTGAATACCGAAAGCTTACCCGCGCTGGTTGTTCCACCAGTCTTGAACACCAGTGCGCGTTCGACCGTTGAAGTCAGTACTGGCCATTGATCGAAGTTATTGCTGCTGGCCCAGTATTGTTGCGGATCAATCGGCGGAAGTTCATCCAGTGTGCTGATCTGCGGCTTAACGCCTTGCCAATGTCTGGCGTAATAAGTTGAGTGCTGTCGGGCGAAGGCGAGCAACTTGTTCAGTTCAAGTGTGGTGTTCATGGTGTTCTCTTTAATTGTTCTGATAATGGACGATGTTTGGCCTTCAGCGGCGAGCGTCGACCACTGCCGGTATCTTTCCGCTGTGTCTGTTTCTGTCGAACTGTTGTGGCTCGCAGGTTTGCCCTTGCACGGTGAGCAGCCCGGTTCGCACGAGGGTCGCCAGCGTCACGTAGCCTTCCAGTCGGCGGAGGATGTCGGCGGGGGCAGCGGGGCTGCGAATCAGCAGGCGTTCGAGGCCATCAGGGGCGTGATCGAGATGTAACTGAAACGGTGCTTGCAGGTGTTTGGCGAGCTCGTTCAGGCAGATGAAATCGGTGCCGATACGCAGCAGTCTGCCGTGCCGTTGCAGCAACTCGAAACGCGGCGAACTCAGCCCGCACGGACAATCGCCGGGCAACCAGCGCCCCGTGTCGCCGACGTCATAACGCTGTACCTGCTGACCTTCGCGTGCTTTTGAGGTGAACAGTAAACGGCCGACTTCATTGCCAACGACAGGTACGTCCTCCTCCAGCGCAACGATTTCCAGATGCTGGATCGCGTCCATCAGATGAAACACACCATCGCCGGTCGCGGCGCAGGCATGCCCGAAGGGGCCGGCATCGACACTGCCGTACACCGCCGAGCGGATGCTGGCAACGCCACAGCGCTGCAACAGTTCGCGGCACTGATCACTGATGTGTTCACCGCCGAGAAAGACTTTTTCGATGGCGCCATAACGGCTCAGGCGCTGCTGTTCGTTGAGGAACAAACGATGCAGGGTGCTGGGCATGCCGATCAGCACGGTGACCTGTTGCTCGATAATGACTTGTGCAATATCGCGGTAGTCATCGTCGGCGGGAGCGCCCATTGGCAGGTGGCTGACACCCAGCGTTTCCAGCACTTTGGCAAAACTGAAGAAGCCGCCGTACAGACCCCCACTGAAGAACAGGTTCATCACCTTGTCACGGCTCGGATCGAGCCCCGCCGCAAACAACCCGTCGGCCGTTGCGCGCATTTGCCGTTGAAAATCGCGGTAGCTGTATCCCGCCAACGCTGGTGTGCCGCTGCTGCCGCCAGAGCGGAAAAACAGTTGCGCGGCTGCTGTTGTCGGTCGCGCGATAAACGCCTCTTTGTCGGTGATCGCCACGCCCGCCATCGTCGGTTTGCAAGGTGGCCGGTCGAGGGTCATGTGGGTGGACAACTGCGTCGCGGCGACGCTGACCGACACCCGCCGGCTCAGGCGTTGCAGTGCATAGACACCGTCGTGGGGTTCGCCATCGTAGCCATCATGGATTGCATCAATCGGCGCAATTCGGCTGACGCCGGCGGCAATCAATGTTCGCGACAATGCACCGATCTGCGCTTCGTTACACACCAGTGCGCAGCTCTGTAAAACATTGCGCCAAGGCAGCAGGTTTTGCGCCAGACGCGTACGTGGCAGGGGTTTGAGCAACACCGTGCGAAACAGCGGCGAGGGCGCAAGCAGCTGATCATGGCTCCAGATCACCCGCCATCCCGGTGCGCTCCAGACCTGCGCCGTCACCTCGGAAAAACTCTGGCTCAGGCGCGTCATCAGGGTGCGGGTAGTGATTTCGCTGGCCTCCTGAGCCGTCGGGATCAGTGCCGGCCATTGCCCGGCGCGGCGCTCGAACGCCTTGGCCAATTCGCCGCCGATTGCTTGTAGAACGGCGGGGTCGTCGCTATCGACCAACAACCATTGCGGGCTGGAGCAGGCTTGCTGATCCAGTCGGCAGACCTCATCGACCAGCGCGTCCAGCGCCTGTGGCGAGGCCGCGTCCGGCGTCAGGTAGGCAAAACTGATGCGGTGCCCCCAGTCGATCCAGCGACATCCGGGCGGCAACTGTTGGCGGATCGCGTGCAGCGCCGCTTCGCCACCCCATGCCGAAACACCGTTGGCCATTTTGCACAAACTGCCGATCTGAGCTGTCGCCACCGGCAACACAGCGACGTAATGGCGCAACTCACCACTTGGGTCGCATTGCACCAGGGTATGTAAAAGGCGCGCCGTCAGGCCTTGGTCACTGCTGCTGGGCCGTAGCCAGTTGATGTTGCCGGCCAAGAGACTTTCAATCATTGCGCAGCACGCCAGCAGCGGCGCGTTGGCCGGCGTGACGTGGACCACCAGGCCGAGCGGACTCCAGCGCTCAAAACGCGATTGCCGATAATCGACACGTCGCAACGATTCAGCCTGATCGCCGAGTTCGCGCTCAAGCTTGAGTTGCAAGGCGTGAGGCTGACAGAAGGCGATCAGCGCCTGGCGTTGTTCATCGTCCAGCGGCAGTTCGGCGTTGTGCAATTGCTGCGCAAACTGTGCGGCGGCGCTTAGTACGGTGGCGTTGTCCAGCGGTGTAGAGAGGTGTTGCGGCAAAGTCTGATGCAGCAGCGCCAGTGCATTGTCGAGGTCGACGTCTGCTAGCAGTTCTCCGTTGATCAGGTACATGTCAGTGCCCCCCCAGCAATTCGGAAGCGGCCATCGCACAGCTTCTACTGGCCGTGGTGCCTGCGCGACCTTGCAGTTCGAACCAGTCACTGGCGAGGCCGCAATCACAACTCGACCCGGGATGCAGCGTCGCCAGATCGCTCATGACCACCGCGTGCGCGGGGCTGGACGAGATGTAGGGGGAGACGAATCCCAGCAAGCCTTGCTGACCGTAGGGCTGGATGGAAAAATCCTGCGGATTGCGCACGTAAGCCTTGGCGTAAACGGGGACATGAAAATGATGCTGGGCACATTCGATGTAGGGCACCGCATGCTCGACGGCGCCGTAACCGTCGCGGCACTGCGACAGTTCGATGCCCAGTTGCCGGACGATACGCCCATACAGTTGTTGTTTTGGAATTTCCTTGCTCGCGAGGGTTTTCCAGCCACCGCCGAAAAACACCAATGAATCACTTGGCAGTTTCAGCGCAGGCACGCCGGTGGCCTGCATCTGCTGCAAGGTCTGCCAAAGAAACGCCGGGAAGCCGAAAATGCGCACAGGCAGGCCTTCTTCGGCGAACGATTGCAGAGCCGCGATGACCCCGAACACATCGAACTGGTGGCCATCGCCGTTGCAACGCAAGGCGTAGACAACTCGGTTGACGGGCGCAAAGCGGCAGAGAAATTGGTCGGTGAAGGACGTCCCCAGTGTGATCGCTCCCTGCGGTTCGTAGCTCAGCAGCAAGTAGTTGCACGGCGTCTGCGCTGAATGCCAACCGTAATGACTAAAGATTCGCTCGACCATGAACTGCGCGGCCGACAGACTGCGCGGGTCATAGCGCATGCGGCTTTTTTGGCCACTGGTGCCGGACGATGTCAGTTCCAGGGCATTCTCTGCGGTGGGGCTGAGCAGCATTTGCTGCTTGAAAAAATTGGCCAGAATCGGCGGGAGCCGGGACCAGTCATCGAGGCTGTCCAGATCCTTCACATCGAGGCCGTTGGCGTTCAGCCAATGTTCATAGCCGGGAGTGTGCTGGCAATGAAAGCGACTGATCTCGGTCATGGCCTGATCGAACAGGCCTGCTGGCACGGAAGCCGGGCAATAGGGGTGTGGCAATGCGCAAAGCGCATCGCTGGCGGGGAACTGATTCATTCAATACTCCTTTATTGAGTAGAGGCGGAGTCGGGATGTTTGCGTTGCAACAAGCCGTGCAACAGGGGCAGGCACATCAGGCCACTGAAGGCGGCGCAGAGTGCGAAGAGTTCGAGTTGGGTGCCGCCGCCGATGGCGGCAATCAGGGAGCCGCCGAGCCCCATCACCGCAATCGAAATCATGCCGGCCAGCGCCGAAACCAACCCCTTGCTGTCGTCGCTGGCAAACAGCGCCAACCGATACAGCGCAGCGTTGCTCATTCCCAGCCCGACCGCGTACAGCCCCAGACTGGCAACCACTGCGCCCAGTCCGGCACCTGACAGCGCGCAGGCGATCAATGCCATAAGACCCAGACCAAAAGGCCAGAGCGCCAACCGGATCAACCGGGACAAAGAATGCGTGTCCAGCAAGCGGTCGAGGATCAGATTGCCGGTGATAACGGCAGAAAAAACCGGAATCTGCCACAAGGCATATTCCAGCGGCGTCAGCCCGAGCAGCTGGATCAGCAGCAACGGTGCCAGGCCGATCCAGGCGATCAGCGGCAGGCTCATGAGCCCCAGTGCAAGACTGGCAGCGAGGAAGCGACGATTACTCAAGAGGGCTCGGTAGCGCTGACCGGTCTGGCGCCAGGAAAAACGTACGGCGGCCTGCACTTGCCCATCGTGGCGAGTGACCCCGACCGTTTCCGGCATGCAGACGAAAAGCCCCAGCCAGACCATTGATGCGGCAAAACCCAAGCCCAGAAACAGTTCGCGCCAAGACAGCCACTGCAGCAAGACAATGCCCAGTAGCGGCCCCATCAGCGGTGAAAGCAGCGCGATATTGCCGAGCAGCGCCATCAAGCGCACCGCATCGGCCTCGCAGAATACTTCCTGAAGGGCGGGATAACTGACCGCGACCACGAAACCCAGGCCCATGCCTTGCAACAGTCGCAGCAGATTGAAGGTTTCAATGTTCTGAGTGGCAAATGCACTTGCGCAGGCCACCGCAAACAATGCGCAGCCGATCAACAGTACCCGCCGCCGGCCCCATTGATCGGACAGCGGCCCAATCAGCCATTGCAGGCAGACTCCGCCGATCAGATACAAGTTGAACGCGTTTGGAACATGTCGTACATCGGCCTGAAGTTCTGTTGTCACACCCAACATGGCTGGCATGATCAAGTCACTTGCCATATACGTCAGAAGTTCAAAAGCACTCAGTGCCAAACAAAATCCGAGTACTTGCCGTGGCCCGATCGCTATAAGTGTTCTCTGCATAAACGTCCCTGTCAGTAAGTGGGAGAAAGTTGGCAGAGACTAGTTGCAGAGGCTTGTGTCACCTATTCTTTTGCTGCGACATTAGATTTCAAATGCTTGCAACTTGTTTAGCAAGTCCGCTTTGCTTGTCAGGCAAGTTTCAACTGCGCGCCAGAAGCCGTCGGCAAAAAACAGAAAAGCCCGCAACAGGGCGGGCTTTGTTTGAAGTTGATCGGGCTTGTTGATTTCCTGCCTCAATCTGTTTGTGGGTAAGCGGGCAGGGCGAACAATCCTGTTCTAGCGATGTTGGTAATAACCAGGGCCACCCTGGTAATAACGGTGGTGATCGTCATGCCAGCCGCCGTGGGGGAAGATGATGCAGCCACTCAGGGTCAGCAGGGCAAGAACGGGAATCAGCCAGGTGATTCGACGCAGCATTTTGAAAATTCCTCATGGTTACGCCGTCATGAAGCCAAAACTCTTCATCGGCTGTAACATGAGACCCCGATTGCAGCGGCGCATCCCCGTAGAACGGTATGTGCATGGCATGCAAACGGATACAAAACGGATACATTTCAACGTTTCAGGAAGCCGTAATGACCCACAAGCAACGCTTGATTTATTCGATTCTGATCGCCGTGTCGGTCCTGGTCATCATGCTTGGTCTGTCCTGGCTGCAAAACGCCGGCATGATTTCGGAGAAGACTTTCCAGTTCGTCGCCATCGGTGTGGCGGTGATCGTGGTCGTCATCAACGGCGTCATGCGCCGCAAGGTCAAGCCTTGACGGCGTTTGCCGCACGCTTCAATCGTTGTTGAGGACTGCCGCAGCCTGTGGATGCAGGCTGTAGCTCTTGTCTTCATTGAAGGTGATCACCCCTTCGGCGCACAGACGCTTTAGCACTTCGCGCACACTGAGGAATGACAGCGGAATATCCAGGTCCAGCAATTGGCTGTGGACGCCGCGCACGCCCAGACGCCGCTCGCTTTGTGCGGCGACCAGCAGGGCATCAATGACTTTCAGACGAATCAGGCTGGTGCGCAGCCCGAAACTTTTCAGCAGCAAGCGGATGCGTTCGTTACCGTGACGCTCGACGCGTTGCCCGAAATCGCTCGCGTGGGGGCTCATGGAAACTCCTTTGGGTGCCTGGCTACCGTCCGTTGGTAGTTGCGAGTTGTACATGCGATTACTCCTTTTCAGAGCCTGATCGGGGAGGGTTTTTTTGCTCTCTCTAAACAAGACGTTTCAGCACGACAAATCATGAAAGAAAAAATGTAGAAAATTTGTCGGGGGTTTGTCTTTTTCTTGTGATTGCGGGTTGGAATTGGGTTGGCCTTGGCGGCCTTTGGGCCGACCATGCTGTTGGGTTTTGGGGGAATATCCGTTGCTGCGGGTGTTGCCGCTGGCGGTTTCGCTCTTACAGCGAGTCCCTTTGGCAAACGCCCCAAAGGAACCAAAGGTCTGGGCCCCGGCGTTCGGCCCTCGCCGTGGCTCGGGTTCCTTCGTTACGGGATCTATCCGGGGGCATCGCCTACGGTTTGCTTCGCTGCACCTCCTCTCGATGCATTCGACTTCGTCGAACGGTCGCTGCGCTCCCACCCCCGGATAAATCCCTCCACTCAGCCTGCCGAAGGGGCCAGCACGGCAAGATCAAAAGCTGCAGCCGAGCTAACGCTCATCCTGTTGAGTGGTGAGGAGCGGGGAGGGTGTAGTTTTTGATTTGTTTCTGGGTTCGAGTGCGGCTCGGTTTTTTATGTAGGCGCAGCTTCCCCAATCACCTCGGTCAGTTCCCTCTCCCTCCGGGAGAGGGCTAGGGTAGGGGCTTTTGATTTGCTTCCGAATTTGAGTGCGGCTCGGTATTTCATGTCGCTGTATCTCTCGCCATCACCTCGGTCAGTTCCCTCTCCCTCCGGGAGAGGGCTAGGGTGAGGGGCTTTTGATTTGCTTCCGAATTTGAGTGCGGCTCGGTATTTCATGTCGCTGTATCTCTCGCCATCACCTCGGTCAGTTCCTTCTCCCTCCGGGAGAGGGCTAGGGTGAGGGGCTTTTGATTTGCTCCGAATTCGAGTGCGGCTCGGTATTTCATGTCGCGGTATCTCTCGCCATCACCTCGGTCAGTTCCTTCTACCTCCGGGAGAGGGCCAGGGTGAGGGGCTTTTGATTTGCTCCGAATTCGAGTGCGGCTCGGTATTTCATGTCGGTGTATCTCTCGCCATCACCTCGGTCAGTTCCCTCTCCCTCCGGGAGAGGGCTAGGGTGAGGGGCTTTTGATTTGCTCCGAATTCGAGTGCGGCTCGGTATTTCATGTCGCGGTATCTCTCGCAATCACCTCGGTCAGTTCCTTCTCCCTCCGGGAGAGGGCTAGGGTGAGGGGCTTTTGATTCCGCTTTGGGGGGTTGCGTGGAGAGCCTAAATTTTTTCCTCTGACTTCGTTTCTTCGACAGGCTCATTGCGCGTGGACGCGTGGGTGTTTCCAGGGTGGGTCCGCGTCAGCGCCGGACCCGCTCTTTGGCATGTCGATCAGGAGCGAGCGTGATTATTTCCAGACAGTTAACGGGATTGAAGCAGCTGCAAGCTTCGAGCTTCGAGCGGCAAGTTGAAAACTTCGGTTCGAATGTCAAATATGGCTTTTGCTCGAAGCTTGTCGCTCGCAGCTTGCAACTTACAGTGGCCAGCACGGTTTTTGGTCTGAGTTGTTCAGCCCATGCGTTTAGCCCGGCCACGGATGTCAGCGCCGATATTCGCCGCACTGCTTTTGGCGTGCCGCATATCCGCGCGCAAGACGAGCGCGGGCTGGGTTTTGGCATCGGCTATGCCTATGCGCAGGACAATCTGTGCCTGTTGGCCAACGAGATCGTGACGGTCAACGGCCAGCGCTCACGTTACTTCGGCCCGGATCAGTTCACCGTCGAACAACGCGAAAACCGCGTCAGCGATGTGTTCTTTACCTGGCTCAATACGCCTGAAGCGGTCAGAGCATTCTGGCAGGCGCAACCTGCGCAGGTGCGTGATCTGGTCGAGGGCTATGCGGCCGGTTACAACCGTTATCTGGCCGAGCGCCGTCCGCAAGGCTTGCCGCAACAGTGTCAGGGCGAGTGGGTGCGAGAGATTGCACCGGAAGATCTGGTGAAGCTGACCCGCCGTCTGTTGGTCGAGGGCGGTGTTGGTCAGTTCGCCGAGGCCTTGGCGGGTGCTACACCGCCGCATGCGAGCGCCGCAATCGAACAAAACTCGCAGGCCTATCAGTTGGCCGATGCGCGTCAGCAGCGTTTTGCCCTGGACCGTGGCAGTAACGCTGTCGCGGTGGGCAGCGAGCGCTCGTTCAACGGGCGCGGGATGTTACTGGCCAATCCGCACTTCCCTTGGGTCGGTGGCATGCGCTTTTATCAGATGCACCTGACCATTCCGGGCAAGCTCGACGTCATGGGCGCTGCCTTGCCAGGCCTGCCGATGATCAATATCGGCTTCAATCAGCACCTGGCCTGGACGCACACGGTCGATTCATCGAAACATTTCACACTCTATCGTCTGCAACTCGATCCGAAGGATTCCACGCGCTATCTGCTCGATGGCAAATCTCTGCCATTGAACAAGCAGACCGTCACCGTGCAGGTGAAACAGGCCGACGGGCAAGTGGTGCCGGTCTCGCGTGATGTCTACAGCTCACAATTCGGGCCGATTGTGCAATGGCCGGGCAAGCTCGACTGGGACAACCAGTTCGCCTACAGCTTGCGCGACGCCAATATCGACAATGATCGGGTGCTGAACCAGTGGTACACGATGAATCAGGCGTCCACACTTTCGGAGCTGCAGGATTCGGTGCACAAGATTCAGGGTATTCCGTGGGTCAACACCCTGGCCGTCGATGACAAGGGCCAGACGCTGTACATGAACCTGTCGGTGGTGCCAAACGTCAACGCCGAGAAGCTAGCCAAGTGCAGCGACCCGCGTATCGGCACACAAATGATCGTGCTGGACGGTTCCAACAGTGCGTGCGCATGGGACATCGACCCGCAAGCTGCACAGAAAGGCATTTATGCCTCCAGCCAACTGCCGCAACTGCTGCGCAAGGATTTCGTCCAGCACTCCAATGACTCGGCATGGCTGGCCAACCCGGCGCAACCGCTAACCGGTTTCTCGCCGTTGATCAGTCAGGATGGCCAGCCGCTGGGCTTGCGCGCCCGGTTTGCTCTGGATCGTTTGAGCACGCTGAGCAAGAAAGGGCCGTTGGCGGTGAAGGATCTGCAGCAGATGGTGATGGACGATCAGGTGTATCTGGCGACGCAAGTGGTGCCGGATCTACTGAAGTTCTGTGCTGCTGACCTTGGCGCCGATGCTCAGGCCCTTAAACCGGTTTGCGTCAGCCTCAAGGCCTGGGATGGCCGGGCCAATCTCGATTCGGGTGTGGGCCTGGTGCACTTCCAGAACATCATGCAAGCGTTGCAGGCTTCGCCGGATGTCTGGCGCGTGGCGTTCGATCCCAAGGATGCGCAACACACTCCGCGTGGCCTGGCCGTCGAGCAGCCGGCGGTGGCCAAGGCATTGCGTGAGGCCATGCTGGCGTCGGTCGAATCGACTACAAAAATGGGTCTCAAGCCGCAAACCCGCTGGGGTGATATCCAGGTGGTCAGCAGTGGCGGGCAACAGACGCCGATTCACGGCGGGCCGGCTACCCTGGGAATCTACAACGCCATCCAGAGCGTGCCCCGTGAGGACGGTAAACTCGAAGTGGTCAGTGGCACCAGCTACCTGCAAGTCGTGACCTTTGACGACAAGGGCCCGCACGCCCAAGGGCTGCTGGCGTTCTCGCTGTCGAGCGATCCTGCGTCGAAGTATTCGCGGGACCAGACCGAGGCGTTCTCGAAGAAGCAGTGGAGTGTGTTGCCGTTCACCGAACAGCAGATTCAGGCTGATCCGCAGTATCAGGTGCAGACTGTTCGTGAGACGTTGGACAAGGCGGGGAACGTTGCCGCTCAATAAACCCGAGCGTTAGTGGCGACGAGCCTGAAGGCCGCATCCTGCAAGGGTTGCGGCCTTCAGCTTTTTGGCGGCTGTTGCGGTATCGAGTTGATCACCGGGTTACCTTCCTTGTTGCGGCTCAGGTAGACCGGGAGCACCTTGGGCAGGCTGTTGGCGAGGTTGTTCAGCTCTTTGATGTTGTAGATGCCACCCACGCGAATCGAACCGGTGCTGTTATCAGCCAGTTCGAGTGGATTGCTCAGATAACGGTTGATCAGTGGCAGTGCTTCGCTCAGCGCGAGGTTATCCAACACCAGTTTGCCGTTGCGCCAAGCCAATGAACTGTCATCGGAGTAGGTCTGGCTGATCTGCGGCATGTAATCGCCTTGCTTGTAGCGCGCCTGCATCGACGGGCCGAGGCGCAAGCCGTCACCTGGCAATGAACGATTGCTGGTGACCAGCACCGAACCTTCGATCAGGTTCACGCGCACCTGGTCCTGATACATCCAGACGTTGAACCGTGTTCCCGTGACCCGAATATTGCCTTCGCCTGCGCGGACGACAAACGGGTGGGCCGTGTCGTGACTGACCGTAAAGAACGCTTCACCTTTTTTCAGGGTGACGCGGCGTTCGTCCTTGTAATTGCTGAAGGTCAGATCGGTGTTCAGGTTCAGTTCGATCTGGCTGCCGTCACTCAGTGTGACCTGCCGGACATTATCGGTGGCGGCGAAATGCTCATAGCTGTCGGGCAGCCAACCCAGGTTCCAGCCAGTGTAAGCGGCCAGGGGCAGGGCGAGCGCACAGACACCGGCTGCAATAGCAAATTGACGCCATGAGCGCGAAGGTCGCGGGGCTGGCACGACTGACGCAGATTCCGGACGAGGCAAGTGTTCCGCCACGTCCCAGATTTCCAGCATGGCTTCATATTCGAACGCATGCAGTGGATGTGCGTCGTGCCATTGCTTGAATGCGCGATGCTCTTCGTCCGTGCAGTCGGCGGCGTGCACACGCATGCACCAATGCGCAGCGGCATCGGTGATCGCATCGTATTCGGCTTCCGAGAGGGTGTCTTGGGTCATTGACTCGTCCTGATTTCGCACATTCTAACCTTGTCGGGAAGTGGCCGAGAACATCCGTCATGGCATTTACCCATCAAATTGGAACTTATTTTTCGCTCCGGCACCCAAAAAGCAGGACGCTTATGAACACTATCCACAAATGGAGTGAAAAAATGATCAAAAAGACATTCGCAGCGTTAATTGCCACCGCCAGTTTGCTCAGCGCTGGTGCCGCGTTGGCCGATCGGCCGGGTGCGGGCTGGATCACCATCGAAAAAGCCATCGAGACCATCAAGACCAAGGCCGGTTATGTAGAGGTTTATGAGATCGAGGCCGACAACAACGGCTACTGGAAGGGCGAGGGGCGCAAGGCTGATGGCGTTGTCTACGAGTTCCGCATCGACGGCGCGTCGGGCAATATACTGCGGGATCAGAAAGACTGATCAACGCGCCCGCCGCTGATTGGCAAAAGGCGCAGGTTTCGACCTGCGCCTTTTTTTTGCGCCTGTTTCAGGGCAGCGGCACCGGGTCAAGTTGCCGGCCCATTTCGCAGACCAAACGGGCAATCGAATCAGCGTTGCGCAAGATCACGTCGATACGAACATCGGGTGAACCCTGATCCAGAAACGCATCCCGAGCCTTCTCCATATCAGGGCTGCGGGTCAATGTGAGGATTTCCTTGCCGAGGTCCTCGCCCCCCACAAACTGATCCAGGTCTACGAAGGAATCTTCTTGCCTGCTCCATCGCGCAAACAGTTCATCGCGAGGTGTTGTGATGGACAGGGCATCGGCCTGGAACCGCACCAGCTCCTCCTGAATGGCCCGCCCATATGAGGTGAGGGTGGTGATCAGGTCGTGAAACGGTCGGCGCGCCTCCAGCGAAGCGATATCTTCAGCGTTGGAAAACTGATGGGCAAACTCGTGGATGAGTGTCGCCGCTTGGGCATGGCCATCAATGTTGAAATCGGCAGGCATGACCGGTTTGTACCCATCGAGTTGCGGGTGAAAGAAGTTCTCGGTGAAATGCACTTTTTTCTGGTCGTCGTTGTTCAGCACAAACGCAATGATCGAGGAAAAATAGGTGTTGGAGCCGACCACGAAGCGTTCGGTATTCATCAGGTCATCGTCAGGGTCCACCAACGCCTTGCAGATGGGCACGATCGCTGTGTTGAGTTTGCTCAGCAGGTTCAGATCAACCTGGGGAACACCGAAAAACACCCTGAGAAAGCCGTCCAGCCGCGTACCGGGTACGTTGGCTTTCAGTTGCGCGAGGTTATGCAGGCAGTTGAAAGCATAAAAACGGGCGAGGTCGACGGCGTGCTGGATAACACGGGCCTTATGCGGATAATTGCGCCGGATTTCGTTCATGCCCATCGCCTCGATATTGATCAGGGCACGGCGATCCTGATTCACACTGTAGCGTTTGTACAAGGTCGACATGGCTTTGCCGTAATGCACCGCATGGCGGTCGGGCGCCAGCAAAAGTCGCGATCCCACCTGGGTCAATGACGGGCCGGCGATGCCGTCATTGACCATCTGCCACATGGCGCCTGGCTGTTTTATCTGCACAACCTTGCCATCAACGGCGGTGTAAGTACGCCTGCTGACCGGGTCTTCGAAAGTGCCTTTTTTAGTCTGGCGCTTGAGGTCTTCCAGTGCCACGGCGGGCGTTTCAAAGGTCTGCAGTTCAGTGCGCCAGGGCGAAGTGATCTTCAGCTGCGACCAGGCAGCGGGCGCTGGCGCGGGCGGCTTGGAGGTCGTGTCGATAATGTCGCTCTCTTCAGGCGGGGACGCGGTAGTCGTCGCTGCAGCAGTGGCTTCCGTGGACTCGATACTCAGCCGCCCCAGGCTGATCATCTGGATGGCACCTTCGATAAACGACTTCAACGCGCGAGACCAGTGATGATCCTGCAGGTTTTCCGCCGAATCCTTGAACGCTTTGTAGGCCTGCCATAGAAACGTTACGTACGAAATTTTGCCCGGCAGCAGCCCTGCGGTTACCTGGAAACCTCGACTGAACAGGTGCTTCGCAGCCTCCCAGTCGGCTTGTGCATGGCTCTTCAACTGACAGGCGAGCAACTGGGGCAGGAGCTTGAGATTGTCCGCGTAGAACCTGTGCAGGAGATTGCCGGTGATGGCGTTGCTCGACACAGTCATCTCACTGGTTTCACCCTCGCTCGATTGCAATAACCCTGTAAACACCGATTGCTGCGCGGCCGGCAGTCGGCGAATCAGCAGATCCTGAAAGACGCCCGGCGTGTTTACCGCGGCGATAAGGCTGGCCTCGTCAGTGAATTCTCGTAGCACCTGATCGGCATACGGCGCGTACAGCACCAGTGGCCCTGGATGGCCCTTGCCGGGGCCGATCACGTACAGACCCAGGGTTTGCACCGCGCTGGCGCCGGCGGTTTTGATCAGTGACAAAGGCGAGACGATGGCATGGGCGCCCTCAACCGCGGCACGCGCAATGCCGTCCGGCATGTCGAGCACCTGACAGAGTTGATCGAACGCACCACTCGACAACTGTTGTTGTAGCTTCAGTTCATGGGCGTGCTGCAGCAATTGCCAGGGCAACTGGCGAAAGAAACGCTGTTGGCGTTCGTCGGCCTCGGCGTGGCCAGCCGACAGCGCGGCGGTCACGGCGTTGGCGTAGGTCGTCGGTATATCCAGTGACAGCAACAGTTGCCGTACCGCGTTTTGATCGAGATCAGGCGGCAACGCTTTCGCGGTTTTCGAGATGACCGAGAAGCCTGTGCCTTGGGCGATGTTGACGTGGTTAAGGGCAAATTCGCTCAGCATGCGGGCGGGACCCGCCAAAGCCAGGTTGGGAATGATCTCGATGTCCTGCGGGTCGAGTTGCTGCCCGGGAAATCGTCCATCGAGGAGCGTTTTCAGCGTTTTGTTGACGTAGTCGGGCAGGGCGGTCAGGCCGCTGAGGTAATCCTTGTGGTCGACGACGCTGTGACGCCATTGCTCCAGCAGTTCGAGGTGCATTTGCTGCTCTTCGACTTGCGCCATGCCGAGCCAGGCGGGAAGTGACTGCTGTTGATTGATCGCCTTGGCGAGGTCGATGCCGCGCAGCAGGTTGGTAGCAATAGGCGTTTTTTTCAGACCATTGAGTGTCGGAGTCAGTCCGGACTGGTCTTTGAACCACTCGCGCGCGCGATCGCAACGCGCAAGGAAGTGCTCAATGCCGGATTGCACGCGGTTGTGCAGCACATTGTCTTCGATCAGGCGCAACGCGCCCAAGGTGTAGTCCTGATGGAACAGCCAGTCCTCGGGGGCCAGGTTTTCCAGCAGCGACAGGCGTCCGACACTGTCCTTCAGGCGTCGCTCCAGTGCCCGTCGCGCACGGGTAACTCTCGGGAAAACTTCCAGCCCCTGAGCGGGCGTCCACACAATCGCCCGACCTGAATGCACGTCGTCAAGACCACCGCGCTCGGTCAGCAAGACACAGTGAGCCAGTGGCAGTGGCGCCTGGGTCTTGGGGTGCTGCACTGTGAGCGACCAGGCGTCAGGGCGAAAGCCATTGAGTGAACGCCGAGTGTCACGGCTCGGTTGATCAGGATGGAACACGGTATCGACAATGGCCTGCGCAGCCGTGTCGAGCGAGCCACTGAGCACTCGTAGCGCGGCTTCCCCTGTGACGCCGACAAACAGTGAGTGGGCGAGTTTGTCCTTCATGTTTTCAAGAAAGCGCCGTTGCAACGTCGGCGTCACCAACGGCTGGCTTCTGAACATGCCCGTGAGCAAGGCATCGATTCCCGAAAAGGACCGAATCACCTCTTCTGCCTTGTGGGCGAGCACCACGGACGGCTGCTGGACGCCGGCCAGTACCGGCCGGGTCGACCAGCGTTCGCCGGCGTCCAGTTCCAGCAAGCGCTCATGAACCATCGCGCGGATGTCCAAGGCCTTGTCGAACAGAGCATGGATATCCACGGTGCCATCGCTTTGCCGGAACACTTGCGTGGCGTAGGCAATGTTTTGCCGCTGCTTGGTGATGATGGCTTCGAACAATACTTTGAAGGTCTCGCCACCGATGTTTTCTCCGGTGACATGCGGGTGGTCGAAGCCGACGAAGCGTTTGCGCTCTTCGAGGTTCAGCAGCCCATACAGCTCATCCTCGTGACCGGGGGCGCGGAATTTGCTCAACACGGTGTTTTTCAGATCCAGATAATCGTGCAGGACTTGCAGGCCCATGGTCGGCGTGTAGAGGCACGCGTTGGCTTGAGTGATCATCAACGATCCCGCGAGTTCGACGTAATTGGGCTCGTACTCCCACAAGCGCACGTTCTCGATGGTCGGGCGGCGTGCCGGCACCGCTGTGGGTTTGATGATGTGATGCAATATGGCGAACTGCGTGGCGTCGATGATCCCGCTTTCGCGTTTGATCAACAGTTCGGCGCGAGCCTGTTCCTCCAGTACCTGACTGAAAAAAGCGCGGCGCGCGGATCCCGCGATGGCCGGCGAGCTCCAGTATTTTTCCATTTCGCCAAACAGCAGCACCTGGAGTTTTTCCGAGGCTTGCTTGAGCGCGTTTTCCCATAGCGCCTGATCGCCGGCAAACGCTGCGCGCCCGGGGTTGGAGAATTCGTGCAACTGCTCGGCAGGCCATTGCGGGTGCCGATAAAACATCAGCAGTGCTTCGCTTAAACTCATGGAGGCGTGCCAATGCTTGTTCGCTACCGCCGTGGAGCGGGTGTCGCCGGCAGACGCATCGGTATAGAAATTCACCCGGGTGAGGGCCTGGCGGACGTTGGGAAAGTCCTCGCGCAACAGATTATCGAGGATTGTTTCCAGCAGGGACGAGAGCGATGGCAGTTGCTTCAATTCGCCAAGTACAGCCTCGGCATTGAGGCGCTGGGCGGCGCGAACAACTTCGATCTGGGTGTCGAAAATATCGCCGTCGAGGGTTTCGTAGGTCAGGGTAATGCCACTCTGTTCGGCGACGTTTCTGCGCTCGGATAACGCCAGAAACGCCAGAATGTCATCCTCTTCATCGGCTTTGTTCACGCGTATTTCGAGCAAGGTTTTAAGGGTTTTCAGGTCTTCGTATTGTTTGATGCCCTCGTAGGGCGTGTAGAGAATCGCTCGTTTGTCCTCTGCGTTTTCACTGAGGATAAAACTGCCCGCCAATGTGACGGGGGCCAGTTTGCCGGCATTGAGGCGGATACGTTGGGCATGCATCGGCGGGGATTGTTTGCTGCGCATCGCATGGGTGGCCAGTTTGATATGGGCGAGCCATTTGAAGTCCGCCTCGTCGAGGCCGTGGGTTTTGCGCAGCGATGGCCACAAGCCGGGCGAATTCAAGGTTTCGGAGAAAAACAGGGGGGACGCCGGTTCAGACATGATCAAGCCTCGGTAGGGCGCGCGTGTTCGGCACGCAAGTGAGGCCCAGCCTACAAAGCACAGGTGCTGCGTCGGTGGTAGATAGTTATCGCACTGGCGGCGAAGTTTGCTGATCTCACGGCCAAGGGTTGACAGGCAGTTGTCAGGGCATGGTTAATCGGCGAGCAAGTCGTCCGTACGCTGTTGTTCCCTCCAATAATCATTCTGGAGCTTCAGATGTCTGCGCCACACGATCAGGTGTCCTCTGCTGTCTCGTCCTCGTTATCCCTCGAAGCGCTGACGCAATTGCTTGAAACGATTTTCCTGCGCCACGGTACCTCCGCCGACGTCGCGCAAGTACTGGCCGCCAACTGCGCCGGGGCCGAGCGCGACGGCGCCCACAGCCATGGCGTGTTCCGCATGCCCGGGTATGTCTCGACCCTCAAGAGCGGCTGGGCCAACGGCCAAGCGGTGCCACACGTCGAAGATGTCGCGTCGGGATTTGTCCGTGTCGATGCCGGCAACGGGTTCGCTCAACCGGCACTTGCCGCCGCCCGGCCGTTGTTGGTGGAGAAGGCGCGCAACGCCGGGATTGCCGTGTTGGCGATTCGCAACTCTCACCACTTCGCCGCACTGTGGCCGGACGTCGAGCCATTTGCCGATGAAGGTCTGGTGGCGCTCAGCGTGGTCAACAGCATGACCTGCGTGGTGCCCCACGGCGCCGACCGGCCGCTGTTCGGCACCAACCCGATCGCGTTCGCCGCGCCACGGGCCGGTGCGGCGCCGATTGTCTTCGACCTCGCCACCAGTGCGATCGCCCATGGCGACGTGCAGATTGCTGCGCGCAAAGGTGAGCGGCTGCCGGCCGGGATGGGCGTGGACAGCCTCGGTCAACCGACTCAGGATCCCAAGGCGATTCTTGAGGGCGGGGCGTTGTTGCCGTTTGGCGGCCATAAAGGCTCGGCGCTGTCGATGATGGTCGAACTGTTGGCCGCAGCGCTGACCGGGGGGAATTTTTCTTTCGAGTTCGACTGGTCCAATCATCCTGGGGCGAAAACGCCGTGGACCGGGCAATTGTTGATCGTCATCGACCCGAGCAAAGCCGCCGGGCAGAGTTTTGCCGAGCGCAGTGGGGAATTGGTGCGGCAGATGCACGGCGTCGGGCTCAAGCGTTTGCCGGGGGATCGTCGGCATTGGCAGCGCAGCAAGTCGCTGGCGGAGGGGATTGTGCTGGATGGGCAGACATTGGCGCAGTTGCGTGAGTTGGCGGGGGTGTGAGCGAAGAGCAAAGGCCCCTCACCCTTACCCTCTCCCGGAGGGAGAGGGGACTGACCGCGGTGAATGGGCGAGGTACGCCGACGTGGGATACCGAGCTGAATTCAGGATTTGAACAGCAAAAATCAGGCAGGCATAAAAAAGGCGAACCCAGTGGGTTCGCCTTTTTGTTTGCGTTTGACTCAGCGACGGCCGAGCAGCAAACCGACCACCAGACCGAAACCGGCGGAGATCGCCACGGTCTGCCATGGATGACCGCCAATGTAGCTTTCGGTGGCATCGACTGCCGGTTTGGTGCGGTCACGTACACTCGAGACCGAATCCAGTGCCTGCTGCAGTTTCAGGGCGATTTGTCCGCGCAGCGTTTCCGCTTCTTCGCCGACCAGTGAGGCGCTGCTCTTGAGCAGTTTGTCGGACTCTTGAATCAGAGCCTGAAGTTCGCTGAAGGCCTGATCCTTGATTTGATCTTCGGCGGCTTGCACGGCGGATTTGCGGGCCATTGGGTGACTCCTTGCAGTTGAATGGACAGTGATCAATGGAGTGTGGCGCTTGCTGAAAAGTTGCACTGAATTTAGGCCAGAAAGAAAAACCTGCGCGGGAGATTTCCGTCGAGCGTGTAAGATGTCGCCATTTTACGCAGCAGGATAATTCCCCATGAGTTTCAATCTGGCCGACAAATCCCTCGCAGAGCGCGCTGCGCTGGAAGACGAGAAATCCCGTCTGTTCGAACTCTGGCAGAACAATCTGGGCAAAGCCAAAGGCGAAGCCGCGCGTTTGTTCGGCGAGCGCGGCAAGCGCAAAGGCAAATGGGCCGAGTGGGTCCGCGCGGAACTGGACGGCATGTCGCCGCCGGAGTTCGCCAACATGGTGCGCAGTGAAGTCAATCGCCTGATGGCCGCCAACAAGTAACGCCTCAACTGAACGTCGCGGCAATCGCTTCACGCACTTTGACCACCACCGGATCGATCTGCGTGCTGGTGCGCCAGCCCAGTTCGATCGGATAGCGCGGCAACTTCAGCGGGCAGGGCAGCAGCGCCAGACCGCTGAGTGCTGCGATGCTTTCGGCGGCATGCGCCGGAATCGTCGCCACCGCCCGGCTGCCCTTGAGCAGATACGGCAACGCGGCGAAATGCGTGGTCGAGGCGCACACCCGTCGACTCAGGCCCAGCGCCGCCAAGCCCTCATCGGTGATCCCGATAAAACCGCCGGACGACACCAGGATGTGCTCGCGGGCGACGAATGCCTCAAGATCAATCAACTGCTGACCGGGCGCAAGGCTCGCTGGATCGACCAGACACGCATATCCACCTTCGCCCAACACCTGACGGCTGAGCAAACGCTCGGCAAAGCCACCAGCAGTGATTGCCAGGTCGATACTGCGCTCCATCAGCGCGCGGGCGACGATCTGGCTGTGGGTCTGACGAAAGATCAGGCGCAGCTTCGGCGCACTGCGGGCAATTTCCTCGATCAGGCGGCGACCGTAGGCAATCTCGAAGTCATCCGACAGCCCGACTGTGACCGAACGGCCCTCGTATTGGTTGGCCGCCGGGTCGACCATTGCCAGGCTCTGCCGGCATTTGTTCAGCGCTTCGCTGACCACCGGTTTCAATTGATTGGCCTGGAGCGTCGGCGCCAGTCCGCGGCCGGTGCGCACGAACAACTGATCGCCGTAGACCTCGCGCAACCGGCGCAGCGCCGCACTGACCGCCGATTGCGTGACGCCCAGACGCAACGCTGCGCGGCTGGCGCTGGATTCTTCATGCAGGGCTTCAAAGACTTTCAGCAGATTGAGGTCGACGGTGGCGATATTCATTTGGCTCATATCATTCAGCAGCGAGCGGGGCTTTATTCATGATCGCGTGACGCCGCAGAATCAGCAACCACTGAACCTGATGGAGTTACCGCGATGGCCAAATCAATCGTTGCTGCGCTGCAAATCGGCGCCTTGCCCGAAGGCAAAGACGCGACTCTGGAACAGATTCTCAGTTGGGAAGGCGCGATCATTGAATCCGGAGCGGCATTGGTGGTGATGCCCGAAGCGCTGCTGGGCGGGTATCCGAAAGGCGAGGGTTTCGGCACGCAATTGGGTTATCGCCTGCCGGAAGGGCGTGAAGCCTACGCCCGTTATTTTGCCAATGCGATCGACGTGCCCGGTGCCGAGACCCAAGCACTGGCCGGCCTGTCGGCGCGCACCGGGGCTAATCTGGTAATCGGTGTGATCGAACGCTCCGGCAGCACGCTGTATTGCACCGCGCTGTATTTCGACCCGCAGGCCGGCCTCTTCGGCAAACACCGCAAACTGATGCCCACCGGCACCGAGCGGCTGATCTGGGGCAAGGGCGATGGTTCGACCTTGCCGGTGTTCGACACCCCGGTTGGCAAGCTCGGCGCCGTGGTGTGCTGGGAAAACATGATGCCGCTGCTGCGCACGGCGATGTACGCCAAAGGCATTGAAGTCTGGTGCGCGCCGACCGTGGACGAGCGTGAAATGTGGCAAGTCAGCATGCGCCACATTGCTCATGAAGGCCGCTGCTTTGTAGTCAGTGCCTGTCAGGTGCAGGCTTCGCCCAATGAAATGGGTGTGGAGATTGCCAATTGGCCGGCGGAGCGACCGCTGATTGCCGGTGGCAGCGTGATTGTCGGGCCGATGGGCGACATACTGGCAGGGCCGTTGCGCGGGGAGGCGGGGTTGCTCACGGCTGAAATCGACACCGATGAACTGGTGCGTGCGCGCTATGACTACGATGTGGTCGGCCACTATGCGCGGCCGGATGTGTTTGAGTTGTCAGTGGATGAACGCACCAAACCCGGGGTGCGATTCAACACATAACCCACTGGCTGACACAAAACCTGTAGGAGTGAGCCTGCTCGCGATAGCGGTCTGCCAGACACCATAATCGTTAACTGACAGATTGCTATCGCGAGCAGGCTCACTCCTACAATGGATCGGTGGTGTGTCTGGGAGTCAGTGGCGTTGCTGCCATTCTTCGCGGGTGATTTCCCAGATTTCCCGAGGGAAACGCCCACCGACGAAATCG
Organism: Pseudomonas sp. MC6; assembly: GCF_054790575.1. Taxonomy (NCBI): domain Bacteria; kingdom Pseudomonadati; phylum Pseudomonadota; class Gammaproteobacteria; order Pseudomonadales; family Pseudomonadaceae; genus Pseudomonas; species Pseudomonas sp. MC6. The sequence goes on along the minus strand of NZ_CP186504.1, from coordinate 1,858,293 downwards.
CCTTCATCGGTCCGAATCAAGCGCATCCCCGCGCGCTCCGAGAGCTTGCGCGAGCCGATGTTCGGCGCCGCTTTCGGCACGCGCATCACTGGGCGTTGCAGAACGTTGAACCAGTAATTGGTCACCGCCGCGCTGGCTTCAGTCATTAAGCCCTTGCCTTGCCACGCCGGGGCCAGCCAGAAGCCGCGGTGGTTGTCCGCCTGATCCATCAGGCTGATCTTGCCGATCAATAGTTCCGGTGCCGATTTCAGGCGGATCGTCCAAGGCCATTCCTTGCCCGCCGCAACCGCCGGCAAGACAATGTCGCGCAGATAGGCGAGGGCACCGTCCTCCGGGTACGGCCATGGCACGGCAGCGTTCAGATAGCGCACCACGTCCCAATGCGGAAATTCGCGCTGCACGGCGTCGGCATCGGCCAGTTGCAATGGGCGCAGGATCAGTCGTTCGGTGTACAGCGTCGGCATGTCTTCCATAAACCTGCAGCCTCCCTGAATGTCTTCAATGAACGAAGCAGGTTAGCGCATTTTTACCAGGTGGCGGCGGTAGCCTTGGGCAGGCTGAGCTTGCCGCTGTCGACAAAACGCATGGTGCCAAACAGACCGCCGGCAAGCTTGCCGCGCAGCACATAGGGGAGGTTGTCGAGGGTTTGCGTCTGGCTCAGGCCCAAGGTCTGGCGCAGCACCGAGAACGCCGAGATGCTGACCGGTACTGTGACGATGCTTTCGGAAAAGCGTGGGATCGAACCGCTCTGATCGCTGACACCCGAGGCCAGTGAATGGCCGTTGACCTCCAGATCCAGCGCAATGCCGTTGTAGTCGATGGCCGTCTCATTGGGATTCTGGACGCGAATCTTGATGGCGAAGCGCACTTCCAGATCCTGACTCGGCAACGGCTCCAGACCGACCACGTTGATGTTGACCGGATCACGGTTGGGGAATAGCGCACAGGCGCTGAGCGACAGCAGGAGCAGTGACAGAATGACGGCTTGGAAGCGGCGCATAAACAGTCTCTCAACAAAAAAGGGCTGAACCGTCTCCGGCTCAGCCCTTTCTAGCAAAGGCCAGACGTTAGCGGTTCAACTGTGCGACAGCCGCCGCTGGGGCAGGTTCACCTTTGGCCGGCATGTCCGGGTTTTCCATGACCTGAAGAATTGAAGCTTCCGGATCGAAATCGTCTTCTTCCAGCTCGATGAACTCTTCCGGCAGGAAGATGTTCAGCACGATAGCGCACAACGCACCGACGGTGATTGGCGATTCGAAGATGTTGCGCAGCGCTTGCGGCAACTCGCGCAGGACTTCCGGGACCGCCGCGATGCCCAGGCCCATGCCTAGCGAAATCGCCACGATCAGCATATTGCGCCGATGCAGGCCGGCCTCGGCGAGGATCTTGATCCCGGCCACCGCGACGGTGCCGAACATCACCAGTTCGGCGCCGCCGAGTACCGGTTTCGGCATCAGTTGCAATACCGCGCCAATCATCGGGAACAGCCCCAGCAGCACCAGCAAACCGGCAATGAAGAAGGCCACGTAACGGCTGGCCACGCCGGTCAGCTGAATCACGCCGTTGTTCTGCGCGAAGGTCACCATCGGCATGCTGTTGAACACGGCAGCCATCGCCGAGTTGAGGCCGTCGGCGAGCAGGCCGGATTTGATCCGGCGGATGTACAGCGGGCCTTTGACCGGTTGCCGCGAGATCATCGAGTTGGCGGTCAGATCACCGGCAGCCTCCAGCGGCGACACGAGGAAAATCACCGCGACCGGCACGAACGCCACCCAGTCGAAGTTGAAACCGTACTTGAACGGCACCGGCACGCTGACCAACGGCACCTCGGGCATCGAGGCGAAATCCACCGTGCCCATCAGCCACGCGACCACATAGCCCAAAGTCAGGCCGATAACGATCGCGCCCAAGCGCAGAAACGGCACGTCGACGCGGTTCAACACGACGATAGTGCCGATCACCAGCGCCGCCAGAAACACATGGCTGGCCGCACCCAGATCCGGCGCGCCGAAGCCGCCGGCGATGTCGGTCATTGCCACTTTGATCAGCGACAGGCCCATCAACGTGATGATGGTGCCGGTGACCACCGGGGTGATCAGCATGCGCAGTTTGCCGATGAACTGACTCAACACCACTTCGATGAAGGCGGCGAAAAAGCACACGCCGAAGATCGTCGAGAGAATTTCATCGGTGCCGCCACCGCGAGCCTTGACCATGAACCCGGCGCTGAGAATCACGCTGATAAAGGAAAAACTGGTGCCTTGCAGGCACAACAATCCCGAACCGACCGGGCCGAAGCGCTTGGCCTGAACGAACGTGCCGAGGCCGGAGACGAACAGCGCCATGCTGATCAGGTAGGGGATTTCACTGTGCAGACCGAGGGCGCCGCCCATGATCAGGGTCGGGGTGATGATGCCGACGAAGCTCGCCAATACGTGTTGCAGCGCGGCAAACACGGTGGCAGTCAGGTGTGGGCGGTCGTTGAGACCGTAGATCAGGTCGTTGTTGCGCGGGGCTTTTTCAGAGGCGGTCATGGTGTTTTGCGCGCCGCGAGGCGGGGCCGGGTCAGAAAATGGAGGCGCAGGATGCCGGAAGAGGGCGGCGAGGGCAACGAGCAATAACTGCCTGAAAGGTCAGGTTTTTCGGGTGTTGCCCGCTAAATCGATGCATGCAAATGCGCTGAGCAGATCTTCTTCAAACGCCTTTTGCGCATCCCCCGGCACCTGCGCCCGATGCCGGGCCAGATGAAACGCCACCTCGAAACTCAACTCGCCCTCACGAATTGGCCGCAACAGGCCCTTTTCCTGCCAGCTCCGTGCATAGTGATCCGGCAGATAACCCACATGTTTGCCGGACAGAATAAACGTCAGCGTGCCCTCAACCTGCTCCGAGCGCGCCGAGCAGACCTTGCCCTGAAACGGTTCGTCACTGCGAAAAAACCGATAGGGGTGATCGACACGATCGCAGGTCTGCAAGGCTGCATCGCTGGGCTTCTCATCGGTAAACAAGGGATGGCCGGCAGCGCAGTACAGATGCTGGGTTTCGCTGAACAACTGCTGATAGTCGAAGGCACTTTGCACTTGCGAGAAATAACCGATGGCCAGATCCAGCCGCTGTTGTAACAACAACCGTTCCATCTCGCCGGGCATGGCACTGATCAGTTCGATGCGCACCGACTCATCACGCTCGCGAAAGCGCCGGATCGCCACCGCCACCCGTTGCAATACCGATTGATCGACCGACTCGGAAATCCCCAGACGCACTTCACCGATCAAACGCCCGGCGACGCCGTTGGATTGATGGCGGAAGGTTTCGATCGATTCAAACAATGCACGCACCGCGATCAGCAATTGCTCGCCCTTGGGCGTAACGCTGAAACCAGCCTTGCCACGGCTGCATAAACGGTAACCAAGGCGGGTTTCCAGTTTGGCCATTTGCTGGCTGATGCTCGATTGGCTCAGGCCCAGATCACCTTGGGCAGCGCTGAAGCCACCGCACTCGACCACCCGCACAAACAAGCGCAACAGCTGCAAATCGACGTCGTGCAATTGACCCAACATCACATTACTCCGGGATAAAGTCAGGATAATTATTCGGCTATTTTTCTAATGTATCCGACGACGCATCCTGCAACCACTTCCTCCGGTCAGGTGTTCGTCATGGCTCCCGTGTTCAAGCTGTGTTTACCCGCGCTGCTGTTGTCCGTAGCTGTTCAGGCTCAGGCCGAGGACAACACCCTCAACCTCTACAGCTGGGCCGACTACGTGCCGCCGCGAACCCTGCAACGGTTCGAGCAGGAAACCGGCATTCATGTGCGCTACGACACCTTTGATACCTCCGAGGTGCTGGAGACCAAATTGCTCACCGGCGGCAGCGGTTACGACGTGGTGGTGCCGTCGTCCAGCGTTCTGGCGCGTGGACTGGCGGCCGGCGCATTGAAGGAAATCTCCCATGAGAGCCTCAAGGGCTACGCCAATCTTGATCCGGATTTGCTCGAAAAAATGGCCGCTGTCGACCCCGGCAATCGCTTCGGCGTGCCATACACCTGGGGCACGCTGGGTCTGGGTATGAACGTCGAGGCCGTGAAGAAACGGTTGCCCGAGGTGCCGCTGAACAGCCTGGATCTGCTGTTCAAACCCGAGAACGCCAGCAAGCTCAAGGATTGCGGCATCGCCATTCTCGATTCGCCGCAGGAGGTCATTGGTCTGGCTCTGCATTACTTGGGTAAAGATCCCTACAGCACCGACAAGAATGATCTGGCTGCCGCCGAGGCGTTGTTGCAGAAACTTCAGCCGTCGGTGCTGTACGTCGCCAGCGGTCGGCAGATCAATGATCTGGCCAGCGGCAATGTGTGTCTCGCGCTGACCTACAACGGCGACGCGAGCATGGCCGCTGATCAGGCCCGCAAGGCCAATAAACAGTACGAAGTGGCCTACCGCATTCCCAAGGAAGGCACGCTGGTGTGGCAGGACAATCTGGCCATCCCCAAAGACGCGCCGCACCCCGAAGCCGCGCGGGCGTTCATCGAATTCATGCTGCGCCCGGACTCTGTGGCCGAACTGACCAACACGTTGTTTTTTGCCACCGCCAACCAGGCCGCCACGCCATTGGTGGATGAAGCCGTGCGCAACGATCCCGACATCTATCCGCCGAGCGACGTGCGTGCGCGGCTCTACGCCGACCGCAGCATGAGCCTCAAGGACATGCGTCAGCGCACGCGTCTGTGGACCACTTTCCGTAGCCATCAATAACAACAGGAGCACCACGATGGATGTGCCCATGCAAAACGATCAGGCGATGACCCGCGACAGCCTCTACGGCACCGCTGCCGAAAGCACCTACGCCGGCATCACCAGTTTCATGCGCCGCCGCTACAGCCGTGATCTGCGCGGCGTTGATGTCGCGGTCAGCGGCGTGCCGTTCGACACCGCCACCAGCAATCGCCCCGGCGCACGTTTCGGGCCACGGGGGATTCGCGCCGCGTCCACCGGCATTGCCTGGGAGCGCCACTGGCCTTGGACGTTTGATCCGTTCGATCATCTGGCGGTCATCGACTATGGCGACTGCGATTTTGATTTCGGCTCGCCGCACAGCGTCCCGGAAAGCATCGAAGCTCACGCCGAGCAGATTCTCAACGCCGGCAGCGCGATGCTGACGTTTGGCGGTGATCACTTCATCAGCTATCCGCTGCTCAAGGCCCATGCTCGCAAGCACGGCACGCTGTCGCTGATCCACTTCGATGCGCACAGCGACACCTGGCCGGACGAGGAGGGCAAGCGGGTCGACCACGGCACCATGTTCTGGCACGCGGTGCGCGAAGGGCTGGTTGATCCGGCGCGCTCGGTACAGATCGGTTTGCGCACCACCAATGACGATCACATGGGCTTTCAGGTACTGGATGCCCGGCAGGTGCATCGCCGTGGTTGCGAAGCGATTGTCGAAGCGATCCGCGCGCGGGTGGGCGATAACCCGGTGTACCTGACGTTCGACATCGATTGCCTGGATCCGGCCTTCGCACCGGGCACCGGCACCCCTGTCTGTGGAGGCTTGAGCACCGTGCAAGCGCTGGAAATTCTCGGTGGTTTGCGCGGGATCAACCTGGTCGGCATGGACGTGGTGGAAGTCGCCCCGGCCTACGACCATGCCGAGGTCACTTCATTGGCCGCCGCCACATTGGCGATGGAAATGCTCTGCCTCTACGCCGCCCGCCACAAGGTCGATATTTGACGCAACACGGCGTACCCCTGTGGGAGCGAGCCTGCTCGCGAAGGCGTCGGATCAGCCAACCTCTTGTCGACTGACCCGCCGCTTTCGCGAGCAAGCACTCACAGCCGGGTCAGGCTACCGGGATGATCGGCAGGTCCAACGTTTGCGGGCCGGTAAAGCGAGGTGTGGCACTGGCAATCGTCTCGTGCGGTACGCCGGCCGGCACGACGCTGATCTCCTCAAGCCGCGCCATGTGTTGCTCGCTCAGTTGCACCTCGAGTGCGCCCAGGGTTTTGTCGAGTTGTTCGCGGGTACGCGAGCCGAGGATCGGAATCAGCGCGGTCGTCGAGCGCCGGGCCTTCTCGCGTAACCAGGCAATAGCGACATGGGTCGGGCTGACGCCGATTTCTGCGGCCACCGCCAGCAACGTATCGAGCAGGGCGGTTTCTCGGGCGCTTTTTTCCGCGTGCACCAGCATGCCGAGTTTGCTCGCACGGTTGTTGTCATCGCCGCCGCGATACTTGCCAGTAAGGAAGCCACCGGCCAGCGGCGACCACAGCGTCGCCGCGAGTCCGAGCGCCTCGGCCATCGGCAGCAATTCGCGCTCGGCGCTGCGTTCGGCGAGGCTGTATTCAACCTGAATCGCGGCGATCGGCGCAAAGCCGCGCAGTTCCGCCAACACGTCAGCGCGGGAAACGCGCCACGCCGGGAAGTTCGACAAGCCGGCATAGTGAATCTTGCCGGCGCGCACCAGGTCATCAAAACCGCGCAGGATTTCCTCCATGGGTGTCACGCCATCAGTTACGTGGGCCCAGAACAGATCGATGTGATCGGTGTTCAAGCGTTTGAGGCTTTCTTCTACTGCGCGAACCATGTTTTTCCGGCTGTTGCCGGTGTGGGAAATACCGTCGGCCGGGGTCGTGCCCATGCTGTACTTGGTGGCGATCACCAGCCGATCACGCTCCGGGGCGATGAATTCGCTGAGCATCGACTCCGACTGTCCACCTTGATAGCCGTTGGCGGTATCAATGAAGTTGCCGCCGGCATCGAGAAAGCCATCAAAGATCCGCTTGGCTTCGTCACGTTCGGCGCCGTGACCCCAACCGGTGCCGAAATTGCCGGCGCCCAACGCCAGTTCCGATACGCGCAGGCCGGTTTTGCGGCCGAAAACCTTGTAATGCATGGCGATGCTCCAGATAGAAAGCGTGGCAAGAGTAAAAATTACGAGCAACATATTTTCGTCAATATGATGCTGATAATATTCAGCGTCAAGTGCCTTGTTGCTCATCGGTCATTCGAGCTGCGCGGCGTGATGATGAACGGGCATTTGCCAATGCTGGTCTTTGGCGTAGTAACAGTCGTGGCATACTGCCGCGCATGACTTTCGACTCTCCTCTCAGCGCCTGGCAACACGCCGTGCAACACAAGGGCTTTATCCAGGATGAAGCCCAGGAACACGCAGTCTGGGCGCTGCAAAAATGCCACGAAGCCCTGCACACCGGTGCCCGTTCGGTCACCGGCGTTTATCTGTGGGGGCCGGTCGGACGCGGCAAGACCTGGCTGATGGATCAGTTCTATCAGAGCCTGCGGGTGCCGGCGCGACGCCAACACTTTCATCACTTCATGGGCTGGGTGCATCAGCGCTCGTTCCAGTTGACCGGGATTGCCGATCCGTTGCGCGCGCTGGCCAAAGAGCTGGCGGCCGAGGTGCGGGTGCTGTGCTTCGACGAGCTGTTCGTCAACGACATCGGCGACGCGATCATTCTCGGTCGGTTGTTTCAGGTGATGTTCGACGAAGGCGTGGTGATCGTTTGCACCTCCAATCTGCCGCCGGATGACTTGTACGCCGATGGTTTCAATCGCGACCGCTTTGTACCGGCAATTGCCGCGATCAAGGCGCATATGCAGGTGGTCGCGGTGAATGGCGCCGAGGATCATCGCCTGCATCCGGGGGCGGGTCTGCAACGCTACTTTGTGGCCACGTCCTCGCTCAGTGCGCTGGACGAAGTCTTTCAGGCACTGACCGCCGGGCAACCGGCGAGCGTTGAACCGGTGTCGGTCGGGCATCGCCAGTTGAACGTGGTGCAGGCCAGTGAAACGGTGGTGTGGTGCCGCTACGCCGATCTCTGCGAGCAACCGTTCGCCGCCATGGATTTCATCGCGCTGTGCGATCGCTACACAGCTATTCTGTTGAGCGAAGTGCCGAACCTCAGCGCCCAAAAACGTGAAGGGCGCATCGCTCGCGGCACTGAAGACGGCGCGCAACGTGTGGTGGCCGGTGATCGCGAGTTGCCGCAATTGTCGGTTCACGACGACGGCGTGCGGCGTTTCATCGCGCTGGTCGACGAGTGCTACGACCGCAAGGTGCCGCTGTACATCGAGGCCCAAGTGCCGATGGACGCGCTGTACACCGAGGGTTATCTGGAATTCCCGTTCCGCCGCACCCTCAGTCGCTTGCAGGAAATGCAGCTGCAGCGTTTTGCCGAAGCTTGAGTGAAGAGGGCGCCGACATGAGCCAAGCGTTATCCCATCATTTGTTGACCATGGCTTACCAGAATGCCTGGGCCAATCATCGTCTGGCCAAGGCCTGGAGCCAGCTCGGCGCGGCAGATCTGGCCGCGCCCCGGGTGAGCTTCTTCCCGAGCATTCGTCTGACCCTCAATCACATCCTCACCTGCGACTGGTTCTACGTCGATGCACTGGAGCGCGAACTGCGCGGGGCCGAGCCGCATCCCGACTGCTATGTGTTTTTCAATGTCGACGAGCCGTTTACCGACGGCCCGCAATTGCGTAAAGAGCAGGCTCACGTTGATCGACGGCTGATTGCTTATTGCGAGCAACTGCGCGATGCCGATCTGCCTCGAATCGTCACCATCGCCCGAGATACGCCGCAGCACGACAGTCGTTTGCGCATGCTGTCGCACCTGTTCGAGCATCAGCTTCATCACCGTGGTCAGGTGCATGCGATGCTTAGCGACACCGCGGTGAAGCCGCCGCAACTGGATGAGTTCTTCTGTGTCGGTGAGAGCGGCCTGCGCGCCGAGGATTTTGCCGAACTGGGCTGGACTGAAGAACTGATCTGGGGCCACTGACGAGACAAAAGATTGTCGGCCGGTCCACACTCGCGCTAAGGTCAGACAGCCTTTCAGTGCGCACTTTGCGCGCCGGGGCTTTTGTGTGTTCGGGGATGGAAATGGATTCCGCAGAAATTCTTGTGCTTCAAGCCAGCTACAGCAATCCAACGCATGCCGAAGCCATCGGTATCGTGCTCAATCATTACGCAGAAGACCCTATGGGCGGCGGTCATTCGCTCGACCCCGATCTGCTGCGTCGACTGCCCGAAGAACTGGCCCGACGCTCGCATGCGTTCAGCGTGTTGGCCTTCGTCGGTGGCGAGCCGGCAGGTCTGGTGAACTGCTTTGAAGGGTTCTCCACGTTTGCCTGCAAACCCTTGGTCAACGTCCACGACGTGGCGGTGGTGGGCAAGTTTCGCGGCCTCGGTCTGAGCCAGAAAATGCTGCAGAAAGTCGAGGAAATCTCTCGCCAGCGCGGCTGCTGCAAGATCACCCTCGAAGTGCTGGAAGGCAACGCCGTGGCGCAGAATGCCTACAGCAAATTCGGCTTCGCGCCGGGCATGTTCGACCCGAATCACGGGCGCATGCTGTTCTGGATCAAGAATCTGCAGACCTGAAAGCCTGAAAAGCCCCTCACCCTAACCCTCTCCCAGGGGGAGAGGGGACTGACCGAGGTGTTTGGACGAGGTACGCCGACCTGAAATATCGAGTCGAACTCAGGCTTGAAAACACCACAAAACAGCTCCCTCTCCCTCTCCCTCTCCCTCTCCCTCGGGAGAGGGCTGGGCGGGCGGCGTTCCGATGAGGGGCGAGTGCGCCACAGTAGAATGCCGAACACCCATCTCAATGCCCCAAAAAAAAGGCGCCCCAATCAGGGCGCCAAACTGTCTTCTCCCGGGCCAGAGCGGAGCCACGGGAGGTCCATCGGTTGCTCGGTCAGTCTCAGTCGCGATAGGACTCGGTCACTTGCGCCGTCTGGTCGGCGGGAACGCGAATTTCTTTCGCGTTGGCGTCGCTCTTCTGCTCGCTCTGGGCGTGGTGAACCGGGAAGTTGTCGTAGTAATAACGCATGCGCTCAGCGCCGCCTTCGGCAAAGACGCTGGCAGAACCCAGGGCAAACAGCCCGGCAAGGATTACGGTGGTGATTTTCATGGTGCCTCCTACTGAACAAGTGGGAGCTGTTCGTCCATGAAGCAGATCTCGGAAGAGAGTCTGGGTGGCATGAATTAACACGGGGTTAACGCCGGTTCAGTGTAGGTTTTGCAGCATGTTGCGGCGCGATATCTGACAGACGCGGCGGCCATCAGGCGAAGGCACGCCGCGTCGAAGGGGAAGGCTTAGAGCTTCCAGTCGAGACTCACCGTCAACGTGCGCGGATCACCCCAGTACACGCCGTTATAGAAGCCGACGTTGTCGTAATACTTCTTGTCGAACAGGTTGTTGACGTTCAGTGATGCCGACAGATGCCGATCGAACTCGTAGCGCGACATCAGATTGACCACGGTGTAGGCGCTCTGGGCGATTCGCGCTTCTTCGGTGTCGCCGGCAACCGGTCGGCTCGACGTGCCATACACATCGCTTTGCCAGTTCACCGCGCCGCCCACGGTCAGCGCCTGCCATTCGCCCGGCAAACGGTACGCCGTGGACACGCGCAACAGGTTCATCGGCTGATTGGTGTTGGTGCGCGCGCTTTCGCCGTTGACCGAGTGGGTGTAGGTGTAACCGGCGGTCATGTTCCAGCCCTGAAGGATTTCCCCGGACACTTCGGCTTCAAAGCCGTTGACCTTGTTGCCCTTGCCGCCGGATTTGTAGAACTGCTCGCGGGTAACCGGATCTGCCGGGACCGAGTTGTCGAGTTCGGCGACGTTATCCTGCTTGCTCCAGAACACCGCCGTGGACAGGTTCAGGCGTTCCTCGAGCAGGCTACCCTTGATGCCCACTTCATAGTTTTTGCCGACCACCGGGTCGATGTATTTGCGATTCTTGTCGCGGTTGCCCTGGGGCTTGAAGATGTCGGTGTAACTCACGTACGCCGTGTATTCCGGGGTCAGGTCATACAGCAGCCCGGCGTAAGGCGTCCAGACGTCGTTCTGTTTCTGGCTGGTGTAATCGACCTCCGTCAGCTGCCGATTGGCGTCGTAACTGTTGCTGGTACTGGACGCTTGCCAACTGCCATATCGGCTGCCGAGCACGGCGTGCAGATCATCGGTCAGGCTCAGGCGCGTGGCGATGTACCCGGCTTTCTGCCGGGTATCGTCCTTGGACCCGGTGAGGTCGGTGACGGTGTCGCTGAACTTGGCGATGTCGCCCATGTATTTCCAGTCGCGGATGGTCCCGTAGTCCTTGGAACGTGCGCCGGCAATGGTGTACGGAGAGTTCGAGCGGCGTTCGGCCTCACCGTAGCCGAACATCATTTCGTGCTCACGGCCCAACAGGGAGTAAGGGCCGGAGACATTGAAGTCATACGCCTGCATTTTCTGCGTGCCGATCATGTGCGAGGTGTAGGCGATCATGCCGCTGCGGTCCGCTGCGGGAAAACCGGCACCACCGTAATAGACCTTGCCGTCGGTATTGCTCTCGCGGTGGGTGTACGCGGCTTTCAGGCGCCAGCCGCCGCCCAGTTGCTGATCGAGGGTGGCAAACGCGGTCTTGTCTTGCAGCGGCCAGGAACTCCACGACGTCGCCATGTTGGTCGAGCGCCCGAGACCGGCCTTGCTGCCATCGGCATTCCAGTAGGGCACGGTGCCCCAGGACGAGCCTTGCACGTGTTTGTTCTGATAGTCGTAACCGACTGCCAGCACGGTGGAGTCAGTCAGATCGGCTTCCAGTACGCCATAACCGACCTCCCGTTGCAGCGCGTATTTGTCTTTGATCGACTGGTTGTCGCGATAGGCCAACACCGTGCGACCGCGCAGGCGACCCTCGAAAGCCAACGGCCCACCGACGTCGACGTAGCTGTAGTAATTGTCGTAGCTGCCACCACTGACCCCGGCCAGCGCCTGCCATTGCGCGGTCGGACGCTTGCGCACCATGTTGATGGTCGCCGATGGATCACCGGCCCCCGTGGTCAGCCCAGTGGCACCGCGCACCACCTCGATACGGTCGTAAATGATGGTGTCGGAATCGGACTTCATGCGATCGAAGGTGTTGAGCATCCCGTCGATCTGGAAGTTGTTGATCGCATAACCGCGCGAGGAATAGCTGACTCGGTCCGAATCCAGATGCTGCACCACCACACCCGTGGTCTGGCGCATCGCTTCAGACAATGTACCGAGTTTGAAATCATCCATTTGCTGGCGGGTGATCACCGACACCGATTGCGGGGTTTCCTTGATCGACAGGTTCAGGCGCGTAGCCGTGCTCATGGCGCCGGTGGTGTAGGACTCAGTGTTTTCGGTGGTGGTACCCAAGCCTTGTGCGCTGACGTTGGTCGCCGCCAGCTCAAGCGCCGTGTTGGCAGGCTGTGGCGTTTTTTCGGCTTCGGTTTCAGCTAGCAGATCGGCACTGAACGCAGCGCTGCACAGGCCGAGGGTCAGGGTCATGGAACGGGTAATGGGCGCGAACATCGCAGCCGACTCCTTGTCTTCGAGGGAAAAATTCCGTTTGTTCAAAGACGAGGGGTAGGGCTGGGATTTAGTGCCAAACGAGAAATATTATTATTTGAGGATGTTTCAATTCCATCGATCGCGTTCTGTCAGAAACTCAAGGGGTACTGGACGACTACGTAGATCCGGTCGATATCATCACCCGCCTGCGCCTCATTGGCCCGGTGCGATACGTGCGATAGCTGCACCGACAAATCCTTCGCCGCGCCCGATTGCACGATGTATTTCAAATCGATATCGCGCTCCCAGTGCTTGCCGCCATTGCCTTGCTGCGGCTGAAAGTTTCCGCTGTCAGGATCAAACGGGTTATAGGCGCCGCCCCTAGGGGCGTGAGTACCGTCGATGTGCCTGCCGGTGACGTAGCGGGTCATGAAGTTCAGCCCGGGAATGCCGAAGGCGCCGAGGTCGAGGTCGTAGCGCGCTTGCCAGGAGCGTTCGTTGGCGCCGTTGAAGTCGGCGTATTTGATCGAGTTGGCGAGGTAGATCGAGTCGCCGCCAACGAAGTCGAACGGCGTGTCGCCATTGATCCGTTGCCAGCCAAGCATTACCGCGTGAGGGCCGAAGGCGTATTTGCCGGACAGGCTGAACGCGCTGTTGTCGATGGCACCGGCCAGTGCGCGGCCGGTGTCGCGGGTGTGGTAGAGGTTGGCGTCGAGCAATATGCCGGATTGCTTGAAATGCAGATTGCCGTAGTACTGGTGCCACGTGTCGCTGAGTTCAGACGCGTACAACGCGCCGCCAATCGGGTTATCAGCGAACAGGTCGGCGCCGAGAAAACTGATGCCGCCGGCCTCGGTATTGGCGCCGTAACCGTAAAAGTCGCCTTTGCCAGATGAGCTGTCCTGATTCTTGAACGCGGTGAAATGCCCGGCCACCAGATTGACGTGGTCGAACTCGGCGCTGTTGAGCAGGAAACCGGTGGCGTACTCCGGTTGCAGGCGTTTGTCGGAGGTGTCGAATACCGGGGTTTCGACGGTCATTTCACCGAAGGCGAGGGTGGTCCGCGAGGCTTTCAGCTTGAGCGCGCCGCCGACGCTGGAGTAGTCGTTTGCGCTGCGACCGTCGCTGTCGACCGGCAGCAGACCGGTCCCGGAATGCCCCTTGCCGCCGTCCAGTTTCAACCCGGCGAAGGCGTGGGCATCGATGCCGAAACCGACTGCACCGGATGTGAAACCGGATGAGAAAGTGCCGATAAAGCCTTGAGCCCATTCCTGTTTATAGTTTTTTCCGGAGGGCGAAGGCGAGCGATAGTCGTTGCTCAGGTAGAAGTTGCGGCTGAGCACTTCGCTTTGGGCATCGTCGAAAAAACCGCTGGCGTGGGCGGTTGGGTTCAGACCGCAGAGCAGCGCGAGCAGGGTGAGGCGCGAGGGGAAGCGGTCGATCATGGTCAGTGGCCAGCGGCAATTAAGGTGGCTGGAATGATCGAGGGATTGCAGCGTGAGAGATTGAGCGGATGTGCTCAATGAACGGCATCACACAAAACCTGTGGGAGCGAGCCTGCTCGCGAATGCGGTACATCAGGCAACATTTCTATCAGCTGACACACCGCTTTCGCGAGCAGGCTCGCTCCTACAGGGGATTTGGGTTGAATGAGGATTTTGTGACTGGAGCTGAAACCTGTGGCAGTTGGCTTGCCAGCGATGGCGGCGTGTCAGTCAAGTTTATTCAGGCTGACACACCGCTTTCGCGAGCAGGCTCGCTCCTACAGTTTTGATCGCGTTACGACAATGGCGGCGTGCGCGGCGGGATCTGGCGTTTGCTGCCGGTCGATTCAAACGCGGCGGCCAGGCGCAGCAGGTTCGAGTCGTCGTAGGCGCGGCCGGCGAAGGTCAGGCCGACCGGCATGCCGATGTCGGCCATCACGCCCATCGGCACGGTGACGGTTGGCACGCCGAGGTGGCGGATCGCGAGGTTGCCATTGGCCACCCAGATGCCGTTGCTCCAGGCGATGTCGGCCGACTCAGGATTGACATCAGCGTCCGCCGGGCCAACGTCAGCGACCGTCGGGAACAGCACGGCGTCGAGGCCTAGGTTGTCCATCCAGTCTTCGAGGTCGAGGCGTCGAGTCTGTTCGAGGCCACGCAGGCCATCGGGCACGGTGGAGATTTCATTCCACGGCGTGATGCCACGCTCGGCCATGCGCACGTATTCATCCATGCCCGCCACCAGATCGCCCTCACGGTTAGGCAGCGTGCCTGGTTCGTGCGGGAAGATTTTCGGCCCGTCGACGTCGACCAGACGATTGAGTTTCGGGTCACCGTTGGCTTGCAGGAAGTCATCGAACGCCCACGCGGTCAGGTCCCACAGTTCATGGTGGAGGAACTCTTTGGAGACCAGACCCCGGGTGAACACGGTCGGGGCGCCGGGACGATCGCCTTCGCAGTTGGAGACCAGCGGGAAATCGGTTTCGATGACTTCGGCACCGGCGGCTTCGAGGGCCTGACGCGCCTGCTTCCACAGGTCGATCACCGAAGCGCGGGTGTTGATGCGCTGGCCGGTCGGGCCACCGATACCCGGGGTTTCACTGGTGCCGGCTTCAGAGTCAGCATTGATGAACATGCGCGGCACGGCGAAACGTTTGCCGGTCAGCGCTTTGGCGTCAGCGGCCAGATCGGCGTAAGTGGCGGGACGCACTTCGCTGACGCTCGGGATCGGCACCCACGGTTGCAGGCGCCACAGGTCGCCACGGGTGTCCGGGTCTTCTGCCACCACAATGTCGAGGACTTCGAGCAGGTCAGCCATGGTCCGCGCGTAAGGCACGACCACGTCCATGGTCGGCGTCAACGGCCAGTTGCCGCGCACCGAGATCACCCCGCGCGATGGGGTGTAGGCGCACAAACCATTATTCGACGCCGGGCCACGCCCGCTCGACCAGGTTTCTTCGGCCAGACCGAATGCGGCGAAACTGGCGGCGGTAGCGGTGCCGGCACCGTTCGACGAGCCGGAGGCAAACGGCGCGGTCAGGTAAGCGGCGTTGTAAGGACTTTCGGCGCGACCGTAGACGCCGCGTTGCATGCCGCCATTGGCCATCGGCGGCATGTTGGTCTTGCCCAGGCAAATCGCCCCGGCGCCGCGCAAGCGTTCGATGGTGAAGGCATCGCGATAAGCGACCAGATCAGCGAAGGCCGGGCTGCCGGACGCAGCGGTCAGGCCCTTGACCAGATAACTGTCTTTGGCGGTGTAGGGAATGCCATCGAGCGGGCCGAGGGTTTCGCCTTTGGCGCGACGGGCATCGGACGCCCGTGCCTCGTTCAACGCTTCCGGGTTGCGCACGACCACGGCATTCAGCGCCGTCGGTGTGTCGGCGCCGTCGTAGGCGTCGATACGCGCCAGATACGCCTGCACCAGTTCGACTGCGGTGGTCTGGCCGGACTCAAGGGCGGCGCGCAGTTGGGCAATGGAAACTTCGGTGACTTCGATCATGCGCTCACCGCTGTTTGAATTTGGGTGTTTTTCCTGGAATGGGTGTTCATATCGGTTCTCGTTGCACAGCTATAAGCGACAAGGTTAAGACTGGCGCCTATTTAACACCAAGCGGCGTGCGGAGTAATCGGCGGGATTGAATCTTGCCTGTTTTCAACCCGACTGACGCCATCGCGAGCAGGCTCACTCCTACAGGGGAACGCATTTCAAATGTAGGAGTGAGCCTGCTCGCGATAGCTGTATTCCGGCCGCCATATTCCTTCAGCCGATCACAAAACGCCGTACTCCCGCGCCGTCCGATCCACCGCAATCCGCGTCTTGTCGATCAGCTCATCCAGCTCCGTGCGCATGGCCACCAACGCCGGCGCCATGATCATCCGCCCCAATGTCGAACGAATGATCAAGCCTTCCTCAAAACCAATCGTGCGGCAACGCCAGGCAATGTCGTTTTCATTGGCAAAACGCTTGCGCGTCGCTTTGTCCTCAGCAAACTGCAACGCCGCCACCAGCCCGACGCCCTGAATCTCACCCACCAGCGGGTGATTGCCGAACACTTCGCGCAGGCAGTTTTGCAGGTACGGGCCGGTGTCGGTTTTCACCCGGGTGACCACGCCTTCATCGCGCAAGGCCTTGAGGTTGGCAATCGCCACAGCGGCCGCCACCGGGTGGCCGGAATAGGTCAGGCCGTGGGCAAACACGCCGCCTTTTTCCACCAGCGCCTCGGCCATGCGTCGCGACAGAATCAAACCGCCCATTGGGATGTAACCGGAGGTCAGGCCCTTGGCGATCGACAGCGTGTCCGGCTCAAAGCCGAACGTCTGATGCGCGAACCATTCACCAGTGCGGCCGAAACCGCCAATCACTTCGTCCGCACACAACAACACATCGTACTTACGGCAGATACGCTGAATTTCCGGCCAGTAAGTCGCCGGCGGAATGATCATGCCGCCCGCACCCTGAAAAGGTTCGGCGACGAACGCAGCGACCTTGTCGGCGCCCAGTTCGAGAATCTTGTCTTCCAGTTGCCGCGCGGCTTGCAGGCCGAATTCTTCCGGGCTGAGATTACCTTCGTGGGCGAACCAATACGGCTCATCAATGTGCGCTACATCAGGGATGGTGCCGCCCATCTCGTGCATGAACTTCATCCCGCCTAGCGCCGTCGCCGCCAGGGTCGAGCCGTGGTAGCCGTTCCAGCGGCCGATCATGATTTTCTTCTCGGGCTGGCCCATCACCTGCCAGAACTTGCGCACGGTGCGGATCAGCACTTCGTTGGCTTCGGAACCGGAGTTGGTGTAGATCGCGTGGCTGTAGTGCTTGGGCAACAGGCTGAAGAGCAGTTCGGACAGCTCGATCACCGCCGGGTGAGTGGTGTGGAAGAACATGTTGTAGTAGGGCAGTTGTTCCAGCTGCGCAGTCGCGGCGGCGGCGAGATCCTTGCGCCCGTAACCGAGGTTGGTGCACCACAAACCCGACATGCCGTCCAGATAGCGATTGCCGTCGTTGTCCCACAATGCCAGGCGATCGCCGCTGACCATCACTCGCGGGCCTTCCTCGTTGAGGGCCTTCTGATCAACGAACGCGTGGATGTGGTGAGCGGCGTCAGAGGCTTGGTAATCGCGGGTACTGCGGGTCGAATCGAATTCGGCGGACATGGCGGATCTCCAGAGCAAATGGTAAGTGGGTGCGTTCGTCGCAGCGCTGCACGGATAAAGTTTTGTCATCTAAAAATATTTTTGTAAATAAAATATTTGTTGGTGAAAAAAATATCAGTAGGCTGAGGGCCATTGGCAGGGATCATCAGAGGCAACATGAGCGGACTCAGAGAGCGGCAAAAGGAACAGCGCCGGCAGGTGATTGCCGAGGCGGCGCTCGAGTTGTTCAAGCGCAACGGCTTTGCGGCCACCACGCTGGACCAGATCGCCGTGCAGGCGGGGGTTTCGGCGCCCACGGTGGTGAACTATTTCGGCGGCAAGCAGGAGATTCTGCTGGCCTTGCTCAAGCAACCCGACGAGCAAGCCATGCGCGAGGCGCGGGCGAATCTGGACGAGGACAGCGATCCGCTGGAGGCGTTGTGCGAGTTCGAAGGGCTGATGACCGATTACCAGCTACAGGCGATGCCGGCTTCGTTGTGGCGGGAACTGGCGCCATTTCTGCTGACCGGTGAACTGGCCGAAGCGATGAGTCCGTGGAACGCGGCCGTGATCGAAGAAACCAAAGCGCTGCTCCTGCATTTTCAGCAAGCGGGAAAAGTGCGCGAATCGATCGATCTCGACGTGGTGGCGACGCTGTTCAACCAATACGCGAACATGGCGTTCATTCGCCTCGCCACGCAGGAAGTCCCGGATCGGGCCGCGCACGCCTTGCATATGCGCGGGGTTTTGAATCTGTTGTGTCACGGCATGCTGGAGCGCTGATCGCCGCCATCATGTGCGACTCGTGTCGGGCCCCCGTCGAGACGATATGCCGGTTGTGAACTAGGCTCACAGCGGTTCATCGATGGCCCACCCAGGAGCGCCGACATGGAAGACAAACCGCTGATAGCGTTTCAGAGTTCCAGAGCATTGCTCGACGTGCTCATTCGAGCGGGTCTGATCACCGTTCTGGTGCTGTTCTGCTACGACATTTTTCATCCGTTTCTCAATGTCATGCTCTGGGCGCTGATCCTGGCTGTCACGCTGTATCCGCTGAATCAGCTGCTGGGCGCGAAACTCGGTAATCGCTACGGCTGGGCGGCGATCATTCTGGTGTTGCTGGGCCTGGTGATTCTGATGCTGCCGTTAAGCCTGCTGGGCGCGTCGATCGCCGAGTCGATCAAGGGCAGCATGCACACGTTCGAAGCCGGGCAGTTCGAGATACCGCCGCCCCCGGCCAGTGTCGAAGACTGGCCGCTGGTTGGCGCGCCGCTGTACGGTATCTGGATGCATGCATCACAGGACCTGAGCTGGGTGTTTCAGGAACTGGCGCCACACCTCAAGGACTGGAGCAAAGTGGTGTTGCATCAAGCCGCCGGTGTCGGGGCGGGCATCGTGGTGTTTGTGGTCGCGTTGATCGTCGCCGGGTTGATCATGCACCACGGCGAGCGCGGCCACCGCACAGCGGTGGCTGTCACCACGCGCATTTCCGGCCCCGTGCGTGGCCCGCAGATTGCCCAATTGTGCACCGCAACCATCCGCGCCGTGGCGCAGGGTGTGGTCGGCATCGCGTTTATTCAGATGCTGCTGGTCGGCGTGGCACTGGTGGTCATGGGCGTCCCGGCTGCCGGCATTCTCGCCTTGATGGTGTTGCTGCTGGGCATCACCCAATTGCCGGTGTTGCTTATCACGCTGCCCATCGTGATTTACGTCTTCGCCGTGGACGGGGTCAGCGCCGGGACGATTATCTTTGCGGTGTGGATGGCGATTGCCGGGCTTGCCGACAACGTGCTCAAACCGATGTTGCTGGGTCGCGGCGTCGCGGTGCCGATGCCAGTGGTGCTGATCGGTGCGCTCGGGGGCATGGTCACCAGCGGCATTATTGGTTTGTTCACTGGGCCGGTGATTCTGGCGGTTGGCTACGAATTGTTCATCGGCTGGGTGTATCAACCGGCCGATGTCAGCGAGCTTCTGGAGAGCCAGCGCAAAGAACATCTGCCGTGACACTCATCCCTCTCGCTGACGCATTGGCGTACCCCCACACTGAGGTCTAGGCTGGTCAATCAGTCGCCCTTCGGGCGCAACGCCCACCCAGGGACAGGAGCGGAACCGATGAAAGCCACAGCCAGTATTGTCTGCCTGATGTTCACACTGGTTCTCGCGCCGGGAGCCCGCGCCGAAGACCCGCCGGCTGCACCCACTGCCGAGGCCACGGACGATGCGCCGTTGATCAACCCGCAAGTGGTCGACAAGCTCATCGACATGGGCAATTACCTGCGCAGCCTGCCGAAATTTCAGGTCGATGCCCAAGTCTCGCGCGACACGGTTCTGGAGTCCGGGCAGAAGATCAAGACCGAGTCCGCCAATACCCTGAAAGTGCTCGGCCACGATCGCCTGTATGCGAAAAGCGAAGGCGATGTGCGCACCCGCGAGTTCTTCTATAACGGTAAAAAACTCACCCAGTATTCGCCGTACCTGAAGTACTACACCACCGTCGACGCCCCGGCCACCGTGGCGGAAACCCTGCACAAGATCGAGAACTTCTACGGTGTGCAGGTACCGATGGAGGACCTGTTTCTGTTCGGCAGTGATCAGGCGCAGATCGATGCCTTGAAAGCCGCGCTGTATGTCGGGCCGTCGGTCATCAAGGGCCAGCTCTGCGACCATTTGGCGTTTCGCCAGGAAGGCATCGACTGGCAATTGTGGCTGACCCGTTCCGACAAACCTTTGCCCTGCAAACTGGTGATCACTACTACTGACGAGAAGAGCTTTCCCGAGTACAGCGCGGTGTATCAGTGGAACCTCAAACCGACCATCCCGGACACGCAATTCACTTTCAAACCGGGCAAAGGCGATGTGGCGATTGCGTTTAAAAAAGCCAGCGATCAGGGAGGACAGTGACATGAACAAGTCGATGACGTGGAGTCTGTTGTTGTCGCTGGCCACTGCCACGCTGCTGACCGCCGGTTATGTCGCCGAAGCCGATGCCCGGGGGCAACGCGCTCAGGGACATGCGCGCGCCAACGTCAACCGGGCGCCGGCGCCGAACGCGCAACGTGCGCAGCGCATCAATGCGCCGCAGCGCACCAACAATGTCAGCGCCGGCAATCGGGTCAATTCGGGCAATCGGGTCAATGCCGGCAACAACGTTGGCAACCGCACGAACGTCAACAACGGCAACCGAAACGTCAACATCGACAACAGTCGCGATGTCGATATTGATGTCGACGGCCATGGTCGCTACGGCTACGACGATCACTACCATCCGGTAGCGGCCGCAGTGGCAGTGACGGCCACCGTCGCGGCCACTGCGGCAGTGGTGGGCGCGATCTTCACCCCGGCGCAAATGCCCAGCAGTTGTGTGCAGGTGATTCAGTACAACGTCGCGTATATGCAGTGCGGTTCGACCTGGTACCAGCCGCAGTATCAGGGCAGTGACGTCACGTATGTGGTGGTCAACGCGCCTTGATCAGGCTTTCGGCACCCAGGGTTGCATCTGCGCGAGCATGCCTCGGCCGCCACGGCGCAACCCGGTGGCCAGGGTCAGCCACGACAGTTCGGTAACGGTGACGTGTGCGGCCGGTGCCAGCCGCACTGATCTCGATCCACCTGCCGGAAGGGTTAAGCGCGGGAGCGACCGGGCGTTACCCGTGCCGCCAACTGCCCAACGGCAATTCGACCTCGCGCTCGGCCGCAGCCAACGCCTGTTCCAGCCCGGACTTGTCCAGCGGCGCGCAGTAGGCCGGTTTTGCCCGCTCGAATCGCCAACTGTCATCAAGGCCTCCGGTGTCGACCGCATCAAAACCGAGGTCATCCAGCAAACCCGCGACCAACGCCTTGGCCTGCGCGTCATCCGCTGCAATGGGCAGTGCGCGCCGCTCGCTGGAATCATGCGGGCGGCCATCCGTAAGCAAATCCGCTGCGAGAATGGCGTTGAACACCTTGACCACCGTGGCACCGCGCAAATGCTCGGCGAGCAAGCGGCTGGTGGTGCTCTGGAACGTGTCGAGCGCAGCGATGTGGCCGTCGCGATCCGGGTAATAGTTGTTGGCGTCGAGCACGGTTTTGCCCTCGAACCAGGCGGGTTGCAGGCTCGGGATGTGTTCGTAGGGGATGGCCACCAACACCACGTCGGCAAACTGTGTGGCCTGTTCGGCCGTGCCGATCTGGCAGCCGGTGATGCCGGCGAGCACGCTGCTCATGGTCTGCGGGCCGCGTGAGTTACTGAGCATCACTTCGTGCCCGGCGGCGAGGGCGATTTGCGCGACAGCGCGCCCGATGAAGCCGGCTCCAACGATTCCAATGCGCATGGTGTGTCCTCTGTCAGGTGGGGAGCGACTATGATGATTCCTGATCAGATGCAGATAAATCGCACTCCGTTACTTACTTTCGCTAACAGGAGTATCGAATGGATCGGCTGACCAGCATGGCGGCTTTCGTGATGGCGGCTGAAGCCGGCTCGTATGCCAGCGCCGCGCAACGCCTGGACATGTCAGCGCAAATGGTCGCCAAGCACGTGGCCGCCCTTGAGCAGCGGCTCGGCGCACGCTTGCTCAACCGCACCACGCGCCGGCAGAGCCTGACCGAGCTGGGCCAGGCCTACTACGAGCGCTGCAAGCACATCGTCAGTGAGGCATCAGCCGCTGATTCACTGGCGCAAATCATGAACGACACACCGCGCGGCAAGCTCAGGGTCAGCGCGCCGGTGAGCTTTGGCTCTTACAGTCTGATGCCGTTCGTGACCGCTTTCTTGCGCGAGTACCCCGAGGTGGAAATCGACCTGCACTTGACCGACCGCGCCGTGGATCTGGTGGAGGAGGGTTTTGAGGTGGCTTTTCGGATCGGCCCGCTGGCGACGGCCAGCCTGACCGCGAGGCCATTGTCTCCGTATCGACTGATCGTCTGCGCGGCGCCACGCTATCTGGCCGAACACGGCACGCCGCAGGTGCCCGCCGATCTGCAACAGCATGAGTGCCTGGGTTATGCCTATTGGTCGCGGCCCGCCGATCACGAGTGGTCGTTTTTCAACGGTGCGCAGGTCGAGCGCGTGCCGGTCAGCAGTCGCTTACACGTCAACGAGAGCAAGGCGTTGTTATCAGCGGCGGTAGATGGTTTCGGGATTGTGCTGGGGCCTGCCGATTTTCTTGAGCCGGCGTTGTGCAGAGGTGAGCTGGTCAGGTTGCTGGAGGGATTCGAAGCGCCGAGCAGACAAATGCATCTGCTGTACACGTCGCATCGACAGAAGACCGCGAAGGTTCGTCAGTTCATCGATGCCGCGGTCAGGCGCTTTGCCTGACCGCGGCATCCGGCTCAGTTAATTCGCGGATGCTGTTGAACCAGTTCCTTGCGCTTGGCTTCCAGTGCGGCGATTTCAGCGTCGATGTCTTCGATTTTCTGCTCGATGTTGTCGTGGTGTTCTTGCAGCAGTTCCTTGGCTTCTTCTAGGTCGGACGCTGCAGGCGCGGCACCACGCAACGGCTTGTTGGCGGTTTCCTTCATGGTTACACCGGTGACCAGACCGACCACGGCGATGACCATCAGGTAATACGCCGGCATGTACAGATCGTTGGTGCTTTCGACCAGCCAGGCCACCACGGTCGGGGTCAGGCCGGCGATCAATACCGAAACGTTGAAAGCCGCCGCCAGCGCACTGTAGCGAATGTGCGTGGGGAACATCGCCGGCAGCGTGGAGGCCATGACGCCGATGAAGAAGTTCAGCAGCACGGCCAGCATCAGCAGGCCGGCGAAGATCAAGCCGATCTTGCCGCTGTTGATCAGCATGAAGGCCGGGATCGCCAGAATGAACAAACCAATGCTGCCGACGACGATGAAAGGTTTACGGCCAATCTTGTCGCTGATGAAACCGATTGCCGGCTGCACGAACAGCATGCCGACCATGATCGCGATGATGATCAGCACACCACGGTTTTCGCTGTAATGCAGGTTGTGCGACAGGTAGCTCGGCATGTAGGTGAGCAGCATGTAGTAGGTGACGTTGGTCACCGCGACCACGCCGATGCAGGTCATCAGGCTGCGCCAGTGTTTGGTCGCGACTTCCTTGAACGAAACTTTCGGGCCACCGGCGAGGCCTTCGCGATCGCCTTGTTCAAGCTTTTCAACGTGCTGCTGGAACGCCGGGGTTTCTTCCAGGGCGTGACGCAAGTACAGGCCGATCATGCCCAGTGGCAAGGCGAGGAAGAACGGCAGACGCCAGCCCCATTCCTCGAACTTGGCTTCGCCGAGCGTCGTCGAGATCAACACCACCACACCGGCACCGAGGACGAAACCGGCAATCGAGCCGAAGTCCAGCCAACTGCCGAGGAAGCCGCGCTTGCGGTCCGGCGCGTATTCGGCGACGAAGATCGACGCGCCGGTGTATTCGCCACCGACCGAGAAACCCTGAGCCATTTTTGCCAGCAACAGCAGGATCGGCGCCCAGATGCCAATCGAGGCATAGGACGGAATCAAGCCGATGGCGAAGGTGCTCAGCGACATGATCACGATGGTCGCGGCGAGGACTTTCTGCCGTCCGTACTTGTCGCCCAATGCGCCGAAGAACAGACCACCCAGCGGTCGGATCAGGAAGGGCACCGAGAACGTCGCCAGCGCGGCGATCATTTGCGTTCCGGGGTCGGCGCCGGGGAAGAACACTTTGCCGAGCACATAGGCGACGAAGCCATAGACACCAAAGTCGAACCATTCCATGGCATTGCCGAGTGCGGCGGCGGTGATCGCCTTGCGCATCTTGGCGTCGTCGACAATGGTGATGTCTTTCAGGCCGATCGGCTTGACGGTTTTCTTGCGTGATTTCATCCGGGTCTTCTCTTTGCTGATCCATCGTGCCGCGTAGATGCCATCTTTTTGATGGCGCGTACTCTTTGGCTCAGATACATGAGGACACGAAATAATTCACTGCCCGGCGTTTTTTTTCCTGGCGCACCCTGATTTTCCCTGTAGGAGCTGCCGAAGGCTGCGATCTTGTTGGGACGCGGAGCGTCCCCGGCTGCATTCCCACGCAGAGCGTGGGAACGATCAAGAAGGGGAAATGTGTTTACCGGCGGATGGCCGTATACGATTGCCGCAGGTCGCTGGCCCAGCCATCCAGCACCACCTTGACGTCGTCGGCAGTCAACACCTGTTGGTCGTTCTCCAGCGGCACACCAGTGCCTTTGCGCACCACTTCGGCAATCACTTCGCCAGTCGAACCGTCCTCGAACGACACCTCGGTGGCGACTTCACTGTCCTGATCACGGATGCCGGTGGCGGTGCTCACACCGGCAGCGACGAGGGTGACCGGCAACCACTCATAAAAGCGCAAACCCTGAGTGCTGGTCGCCACTTGGGTGATAGCGGGGCGCACTATCAGGGTGTTCGGCCCGGGTTGACTGACCAGATGCAGCACTTTGCTCAATTCCAGCCGCAGCGCCGCATCGTAGTAGTCAGTGACGCCGGACAGAGTGCTCAGAGGAATCCGTTGCGTCGGCTCGGCACTCGGGTAGAACTGACTCGGCGCCAGATAAACCTGGGTGTATCGACCCCGGACGAGGGCCGGGCTGACCCACGCCAACACGGGCTGACCGGACGGCGACTGGCGCTCGCTCAACACGCTGTAGTCATGCAGAAAGCCTGAGTGTTCCGGCGTTTTGCTGCTGCACGCCGACAGGCTCAACGTGGTGGCAATGGACAGCGACAGCGAACGAATGCGCGACATCAAACGGCTTCCTTGTTCTGCACCAGGTTGTCCGAGCATTCGATGTGCAATCGGCCTTGGGCCATGATCCAGTTCATCAGATCAGCCGTGTTGACGCTGTGCACGTATTCCACCCAGTGCGCGTTGGTCGGACTGAAATGCTCGAAGTAACGGCGCAGCACCACTGTGCTTTGATCAGGGGAAACCCCCATGCACGATTCCTGAAACACCACCGGTGTGTCCGGGCCGAGCGCTGCGGTGCGCTGGCTGAGAATCAACGGCCGATTACCGTTGTGCTGCGTGATTCCCGGTTTGCTGTTCAATACCTTCATGCCAATCCCCCCGTTGGAAATAGCTGCAGAGTGCCCGCGCGGTTTTGCCGGAGGATGTCCGCTTGATGTCTGGCGCGTAGAAATGTTGCTCGATTGAAATAAATGACCCGGGCGGCGAAATGGCTTTAGATTGGCTTTTTTTGGTGCATGGATCCTGTCACTGTGAGCAGACTGCTGTTCGTCGACGACGACGTGGAAATTCTCGCGCTGCTGAAGAAGTTCTTCGTGCAGCATGCTTATGAGGTCGACGTTGCCGCCAACGGCGAGGCGATGTGGGCGGCCATTGCGCAGCAGCGCCCGGACACGATCATTCTTGATCTGATGATGCCCGGCGAAAGCGGCCTGAGCCTGTGCCAGAAGGTGCATACGCAACTGGGCATTCCGATCATCATGCTTACAGCCATGGCCGAACTGAGCGATCGCATTGTCGGTCTGGAACTGGGCGCGGACGATTACCTGACCAAGCCGTTCGCGCCGCAGGAATTGCTCGCGCGAGTGCGTGCCTTGCAACGTCGCGCCGGCGAACAGCGCCAAACGGTTGAACCTTCGCGGCCGGTGATCGGCTTCGCCGGTTGGCATCTGGACATCACCTGCCGCGAACTGCGCTCCCCGGAAAACGTGATGATTCCGCTGTCCGGTGGCGAGTTCGATTTGCTGGTGGTGTTCCTCGACCATCCACAGCGCATTCTGACCCGCGAGCAGTTGATCGATATGACCCACGGCCACGGCCATGACGCGTTCGATCGCAGCATCGATGTGCAAGTCAGCCGCTTGCGCCGCAAGATCGAACCGGACAGCAAGTGCCCGGACCTGATTCGTACAGTGCGCAACGGCGGTTATCTGTTTACGGCCAAGGTCACTCGCTCGTGATCCGCCGACTGTGGCGCGGCGACACTCTGCGCCGGCACATCGCCCTGACCATCGTGGCGGCGATGGTCGCTTCGCTGGCGTTGAATGCGCTGTTCGTGCAAGTCGCCGGCATCTGGGCCCGGCCGCCGATCGAACGCACCGGCCTGCTGGAGCAGATTGCCGCGACCTCGCGGGTGATCGAAGCCGCCCCGGCCAACCTGCGCCCGCAACTGGCCGCAGCGGCGAGCAGCGCCATGCTGCAAGTGTCGTGGAAAGCACAGCGCGCCGACTTCGATCTGCCCAATGACGGCCTTCGCCTGCCAGCGAGCAGGGTGCCGGTGCTGCAGCAACTGTTGGGCAATGATCGAAAAATCGAGGTGTTCAGCCCAGGCGACTGGCCGAACGGCAGTCCCCAGGCGCATTACGCCGCCGTCGTGCAATTGGTCGATGGCAGCTGGTTGTCATTTATCCCGCCGGAGCGCAGCTGGGGCCTGGAATTTGGCGTGCGTATCGCGATCGTCATCGCCTTGGGACTGATTGCCACATTGCTCGTCGCCTGGGTCGCCACCCGGCAACTGGCCAACCCTCTGCAGCGTTTCACGCGTGCCGCCAAACGTTTCGGCACCGATCTGCGCGCACCGCCGATCAAGCTCGAAGGCCCCGACGAAATCCGCCAGGCGATCATCGCCTTCAACACCATGCAGGCGCAGATCCAGCATTTCATCGCCGAGCGCACGCACATGCTCGCGTCGATTTCCCACGACCTGCGTGCACCGCTGACCCGCATGCGCTTGCGCAGCGAATTCATGGAAGACCTCGATCATCAGGGCAAACTGATTCGTGACGTTGAAGAGATGCAGTCGATGATCAACGCTGCGTTGGCGTTCTTCCGTGAGGACACGCATCGCGAGGAGACCACTGCGTTCGATCTGTCGGAGCTGCTGCAAACCATCGTTGATGATTACCGTGACCAGCAGATCAATGTCGATTTCGAAGGCCCGGCGCATCTGGTGTACGAGGGTCGGCCGCTGGGGATCAAACGGGTGATCGTCAATTTGCTGGAAAACGCCGTGAAGTACGCGTGTGCCCCGCGCATTTCCCTGCGCAGTGATGCCTATGCGATACGCATTGAGGTCATTGATCAGGGGCCCGGCATTCCCGAGGAATCGCTGGAGCGTGTGTTCGACCCATTCCTGCGCCTGGAAACCTCACGCAATCGAGACACGGGCGGTGTTGGGCTGGGGCTTTCGGCAGCCAGGGCAATCATTCGAGAACAGGGCGGCGATCTGACGTTGAGTAATCACAGCGCTGGGGGAGTGGTGGCTCGTGTGGAATTACCGATTTAGATGCGGATAGTTCCGACAATCTCTTGCGGGCCCGCGCGCCCGCGCAGATCCGTCGGAGGTTTTTTGCTGTCGAACAATGCTCTTCCCTATAAATGAGCATGCAGGAAATCAATCACACGCTTTAAAGCCACTCGTGTTGGATGGTTTGGCGTGGGGGCTTTCGCCGAATCGTATTCGTACGTCAGTAACGCATGATGGGTGCTACGACCATCTGCTGGTGGGGCGTATGTGTAAACAACGCCGGTCGCAGCAAATGCTTGTCCAAGTCGATTGATCCGCGCCGGCGTACACAGTCGATCATCGCTGAAGTGCTGAATGAGCACGGCGCAGCCTCTCGTCGCGGCAGCCTGGCTTGCCGCCTCCAGTTCGGTATCGGCAATGTTCAGTTCGCTCATCCACGGACCTTTGCCTCGGCCCGTTAGCCAGTACCTGAATTTAAAGGGTATGGCTGGCTGGGAAGCGACTGCGGCGGCCACATTGGTTTCGAGAATC
This sequence comes from Pseudomonas sp. MC6, assembly GCF_054790575.1. Lineage (NCBI taxonomy): Bacteria > Pseudomonadati > Pseudomonadota > Gammaproteobacteria > Pseudomonadales > Pseudomonadaceae > Pseudomonas > Pseudomonas sp. MC6. The sequence goes on along the minus strand of NZ_CP186504.1, from coordinate 1,830,145 downwards.
AGTGGAATCACGAATGCACCGGTGACGCACATTCCAATGACCCCGATACGTTGGTGGCCATGGTCAACGCCCAGCTTTCGTACCAGCGCTCGCAACCAGTCACTGACCGGTGCACTGCGCCCGGCTTTGAGGTACGCAAATTCTTTGCTGATGCAATGGAGGCGCCCCTTGACCAAGCACCCCGTTTCTTCCGGTTTCCCGAACAACAGCGGCAAGTAGACTTGAAAACCGGCGCTGATCAACCGTTCGGCGAATCGCAGGGTATCGCGGGTCAGCCCCGGCAGTTCATGCATGACCAGGACAGGAGCTCCGTCGCCCTTTTTATAGACGGTATGCGTGTAGTCTGAATGCTCAAAATCAAAAGACTGATATTCACTCATGTCCATTGCTGATCTCCAGACTCAGTTGGTTATCGTTTGAGTAATCAGGCCACCGATGAACGTCATGAGCTGGCAACTGTAAATCCCTCCGTGTCCATTAATGATCGGAGCGGAAGCTTTGACGTTTAGTACCGGATTGTGGTCTGGAGAATTTTTCAGCTGCGGATTTTTTTCCAGATGCAGATCAAAGAACTTCTGCGAACCGTCAATCTGCTTCTGTTGCGATGTAAAACGGACTGTGCGCGACGGTTCTGAAGTGGAAAGCGTTGTCAGGCTGATGCGCAAGTCAGATTTGAGGGGGTCGATGTATTGCTCGCAACCGTTGAAAGTTTCCCGGTCAGCGTTGTCAGGCGAAAAAGTTGGCGAAGAAAGAAAGTGGGTCTGGTAAGGCTCATAGTGACCGACGGCTGTCGAATTGGCGGAATAACCTTCAACGACATCGTCCGTGTATTTTTGAAATCTTGCCCTGGGCGCGCGTGCAATGTGAAAAGCCCACTTCGTCGCAAGGTCAGTGGTCCCGGTTACGATTGCCACAGCGGGTGCTTGATGTTCGGTGTAATGACAACCCATGCTCATCTTCTGCAAGGTCGCCAAACGCATCGCCTCAAATGCCGGGTTGATCAATACCACGAGATCACCAACCGTTTTAAGAGGCTCCCGCGGGTTTTTCTCGCAGCCGGTGGTCGCAAGGTCGTTGGCTGGATCGAAACCACTGCTTTGCGTGAAACGCTCGATCAGAATCGGTGCAAGCGCTGTATAGAGCACTGCCGCCCCGAAGCTGTGGCCAATGAATACCAAGCGGGTCTGCGTGTTGCTCTTTGCTTGCAGTTGGCTGTTGTCATTGCGTCGAACGCGTTCTTTATCCAGGCGCAGCAACACCTCGGTGACTGCTCCGCTACCGACGCTGTGCGCTGTTTGTTTACGATCCCAAAACGTAATCAGATCCAGCGGTGAGTTCCACGCAAATACCTGGCCCCGCCAGCCCATGTACAGCCCGACAACGGTACGTTTGCAACCGTCCATGGCGGCGATGTTGCGCATTGCCAGCTTGAACTCACGAACATCGTCATCATCTGGCGCTGCGGAGTGTCGCCAGCCATGCAAGTACGTCACAAGTAGAAGTGGCCCGTTGACCGCCCTGATGTCGGCCATCTGCCTTTCGAAGGCGTCAGGGTTCAACAGATTGCCGTATTCGTCGAACTCGATGAACCCATGCTGAAAGCCTGCCTTCTTCGCGCTGTCATTCGGGCAGGAGGCCAGAGGAGTGTCGAGATCATAGGTTTTAAAGTAGGGCGGAGCAGGGTGGTACTGTTTCAGTGGGGCACAACCCTGAAGAATCAGGCCCAAAGCAATGATGGTAATGAGTGCGCGCATTGCTAACGTCCTCTATAAGTTGCGTCCTGATTTGCAGAGTAGAAGGTTTTGGTCTGCATGCTGGCATTTTGTAATGACTGAGTACGTCGAAGAGTCTCGCTGACTGCTGAAATCTGCACGGAAATCACCGGCTGAGTGCGTTGGCGGACGGCAACTGAACGCAATGGCCTGAGGCGGTGATCGGCGGGACGGACCGCATTTATCGCAAACTTGTACTAATGTTCAGAGCAACTTATCGCTGTAAACCACAGCAAGGATGCATGAGATGACGCCCTTTAAAACGCTCGCAAGAACAATTCCATTGTTTGCCGCGTTAGTTTTGCAAGCAGGCTGCCTTTCCCAGACACAGCAGATTCATAGTTTGAAAGCTCTCCAGGCAAAACCCGCTTCCGACACTTCGATTAACGCAAAGACCGTCGACGGTGCAGCCAGCGTGTTTTTCGCAAAGGATGGCCATTTTTACACAGCAGGTTACGTTGCTTATCTGGCGGGGTATCACGATCTCGATAAATTACAACGTATCTCCTGCTTTACTCAGACTCCCGACCAGGAGTTATGGAAGTTAAACGCTGTGCCCGTCTCCATATATGGAGTCACACCCGGGTTGTGGTCCTATCGGCAGCAGATCGTAGATGGACTTCATTCTTTGCACGGGGGAGATACCCAAGCGGTCAATGAGCGCAGAGTGCGCCTAAAGAAAATGATAGAGGACGCCGTGAAATCCGATTCTGGAGTTTCGGACTGGCAGTTAGGTTTTCTGATTCATGCATTTGGTGACAGTTTTGCGCATGTGAAAGGCACACCGCCTGAGGCATACGGTCCAGCATTCGGACATTTATTGGATTCGTTGTTCGGCGACGATCCCGATGCAATTTTCATCAACGGACACTACGAAAAGTACAACGCCTATGTGAAATCACTGTTTGCTGCACTCTCCAGTGGTCATCCCGATGCAGCGCCGGACCCACGAGCGCTGGATGCCTTTACCAAAGAGATCGCACAACAGGCCGCTCAGGGGGACGATCCAGACAAAACGGTCGTCATCACAATCAAAAGCGGATCACCCACCTTTGATTGGAAAAAGAACGATAAATTGTGCGATAGCCTGAATACCAAGATCGCCGATAGTGAAATCAATGAATTCCTCAAAAAGCTTTTAAAGGCACTCTGATGCTATTCACAAGCTTCCAGTAATTTGATCGCGTAGTCCCTGTTGGTCTGGTCGCCTACCTCCGCCAGTTTAGCCACAGTGGGCGCGATTTTATCTTTGCAGCTCGCTTGTGCCTGGGCTTGTTGACTAAAGTTTCGAGCCACATGCTGTGCCGCCAACCCGGTGGCAAACACTTTGCCTATTCCCTGGTCCGCAGCGTCTGCTCGCAGGAGTGTGTTTGAGTCGAATGCCGAGAACACGGAAAGAGCGTCAACCCGACTCAATACGTTGCTCAAGTCCTCACTCAGATTCTGGATCTTTTGGTTTGCCTCGTTAATAGCTTTCTCGCCTTGTTCCCGTGTTTCAGGCGTTACCTTCCCTGCAAGCGTTGCTTGGGCGGCGCTGATGTTGTTTTTTTCGATACTGATCTGATTAGCCAGGAAAGCTGCAAGGTTTGCACGCTGCTCCTCGGTTAACGACTCGCCAGATTTCACCTCGTGGACTGATTCAGAGGTTCCGTTTTTGATGCGTTCGACAACCGGAACATACGCCGCATCAAGCGTATTCACGCCAATCGACGCTACGAACTCTCCGGTGCCCGTGCCGGGAGCTGAGACCTCTACACCCACGGATGTTTTCGATACGAAGACCAAAGGTGTTTTGCTGGTACAGCCGGTGGCGACCAGTGCAAGCGAAAGAACAAGATAGCGTTTCAAGGGGAGACCTCTGCAGAGTTCGAGCACACGTGGTTGATGGTTTCACCCAATGCTCTTTTGATGTTTTCAATTTCTTTGTGGTCGCGAACGATCAGGATCAGGTTGCAGGAGGATGGGGAGGGGATAACAACAACTTCCTGATTCAGGTAACCAATATTGTTGGTGCCCTGAACGCTGGTGGCACCGACACCGAAGGCGCTGGTGACAATGGCTCGCGCAGGCATGTCGGTCTGTAGATTGACCGGGCCGATGTTGATGAAGCGTTGCTGCGTTTGAGCGCCCTTTACAGTGACAACGGAACAACCACTGGTCAGGCAGGCCGCAAGAAATATCCCTGTCAGGCGCATTCATTTCTCCATCCTTGAACCTGCATAAGGCTTAGCCTCGACTTTGGTTGCTGTCAAAGTGATGGCAATTTTTTTTGCTTACGAATGACTGGCTGTATTCCCTAAGCGTGGCTGGACCATCGTCCGTCCATGATTTCAGAGTTGCTTTGGTGAAAATATCTCTATAAATTTTCATGAAATTATAAAAAGATAATTTCATGAGGTCGCGAATGTTCCTGCAATCCAGCCAGCACGTCGACAGCTATTACGCCCACAGTTGCGCCGATATTCTGCGCCATCGCGCTGTTCTGGACGTTGAACATGACGCCGACGTGGTGATCATCGGCGGCGGTTTCAGTGGCCTGCACACGGCGCTGCGTCTGGCCTTGGCTGGCAAACGCGTGACGGTACTGGAAGCCAGTCGCGTGGCGTGGGCAGCGTCGGGGCGCAATGGCGGGCAGGCGATTCTCGGCTGGTCGTGCGATATGCCGCCGCTGGAAGCTGCGCTCGGTCATGAGCGGGCGAAACGCTTGTGGGACGGCATGCGTTGGGCTGCTCGGGAATTGCGTGAATTACCGGGTCGTCACGGCTTCGATATCGATTATCGCCCTGGGCACCTCTGGACATCGGTAATACCACGGCGGGTCAGTCTGCTCCGCGAATGGCAACATGAGGCCAGCCACAAGTGGGGCCACGATGTGTTGCAATTCATTCCTCGTGAACAATTGCCGGAATGGGTGGCCACCGATCGCTATCAGGCCGGGCTTTACGATCCTGAGGGCGCGCACCTCAATCCACTGAAACTGGCACTGGGCCTGGCGGATGCCATCGAACGAGCCGGCGGGCGTATCCATGAACAAAGCAAAGCCTTGAGTTATCAGGAGCAGGGCGGTGGTTTCCGGGTCAACAGCGAGCGCGGCTCGGTGCGCGCCGATGTGCTGGTGCTGGCGTGCAACGCTTATCTCGATGAACTCGACCCGCCACTGTCCAGCTGCATTCTGCCAGTAGGTACTTACCAGGTCGCCACCGCACCGCTGACACCTGAGCAGGCCACGGCGCTGTTGCCGCGCAATGTCTGCGTGACCGATAACCAATTCGTCCTCGATTACTTTCGGCGCACGCCGGATAACCGTTTGTTGTTTGGCGGCGGCTGCACGTATCTCGGTGGCATGCCCAAGGACATTGCGGCGGCGACGCGGCCGTTTCTCGAGCGGGTGTTCCCGCAGCTTAAAGGTGTCGGCATCGAGTTCGCCTGGGGTGGGCATATCGACCTGACGATCAAGCGCACGCCGGATGTCGGCGGCGCGGACCATCGTTATTGGCTGCAAGGCTATTCAGGCCACGGCGTATTGCCGACATTGGCCGCCGCACGCGCGGTGTCCGATGCGATTCTTGGCGACGCGGATGAACTGGGGTTGTATCAGGGCTTGAGCAATGGCAGCTTCCCCGGTGGCAAGCATTTCGCTGCACCGCTGGAGGCCATCGGCAAGGCCTGGTATCGACTGCGCGACAGCATTTGATGAGACTTTTTTCGGAATCGCGTCCATGAACAAGCAAGAAGAAATCGCCGCGCTGGCGATCCTTATCCACGACCTGCGCAAGCACAAGAAGTGGACCCTCAAGGAACTGGCCGACAAGATCGGCCGTTCAGTGGGTTTTCTCTCGCAGGTCGAGCGCGGTTTGTCGCGGCCGACGGTGGCAGACCTGACCGCAATCAGCGAAACCTTCGGCGTGCCGACCACCTACTTCTATAGCCTGCCCAAGCCCAAGGAGTTGCCGTGGGTGACGCGCCCGGACGAGCGCCGCACGCTGTATTACGCCAACGGCATCACCGACATTCTGGTATCGCCGCAGATCCGCGCCTCGTTCTCCATGCTCGAAAGCCATCTCGAAGCCGGCGCGAGTAGCGGTGATCGCCATCTGACCGACAGTTCGGAGCAGGGCGGTTACGTCCTCGAAGGCGAACTGACTTTATGGTTGGGCGACGACGAAGAACCGACCACGCTGACGGCCGGCGACAGCTTCCAGTTCGACAGCCACACCCGGTGCCGCTATGGCAACCTAACCGAGCAGCTGACCCGCGTGCTCTGGGTCTACACCTGATCACAACAAAGGATGAACACGATGGACGCTGTCTGCGCTGACCTGCTCGCCGAAGTGCGTGCCTTTCGCCAACGCTACCCCGAGGTGCGTTATGTCGACCTGATTTCCCTGGACATTCCCGGGCACTTTTACGGCAAGCGTTATCCAGTCGACATGCTCGAAAAAGTCGCCGCTGGCAGCGTCCTGAAGTTGCCGCAGAACTGCGTACTGCTGGGCGTGCAGGGTGGTTTGTTTCCGATTGGCGATTACTGCTTCAACGATGGCGACCCGGATGCCGTGCGCCGTTTGGTGCCGGGCACCTTGACGCCGGTGACCTGGGAAGCGCAGCCGCTGGGGCAGATGCTGATCACTTCCGACGGCACTGAAAAACCGATCGAGTTCGAACCGCGTGAAGTCCTCGCGCAGGTGCTTAAGCGTCTGGCACGCAAAGGCATTCACCCGGTGGTGGCGTTCGAGCTGGAGTTCTATCTGTTCGACAAAAAGCTGCGCGACGGCCTGCCGCAATTCCCCCGCGACGACCTGACTGACGACGCCGATGATCAACCGAACCTGCACATCGAGCGGCTTTCACGCTTCGCGCCGGTGCTGGATGACATGGTCGAAGCCACACGGGCGCAGGGCATCGACGCCACGGTGATTACCGCTGAGCTTGGCCCCGGCCAGTTTGAAATCAACTTCGGCCATCTCGACGACGGTTTACGTGCGGCGGATTGGGCAGCGTTGTTCTGCCGCAGCACGCGCGGTGTTGCGCTTAAACACGGCTATCGCGTCAGTTTCATGGCCAAGCCGTACTTGCAGCATCCGGGCAGCGGCATGCATGTGCATGTCAGCCTCTACGACGCTGAGGGAAATAATCTGTTGGCCGCGAATCAGCAACAGGCGTTGCGCCACGCGGTCGCCGGGTGCCTGGAATTGCTGCCGCACAGCATGCCGATCTTCGCGCCGAACCAGAACTCGATGCGCCGTTTGGGCGGCACAGTGAATACGGCGACCAAGGCCAGTTGGGGTTTTGAAGACCGTGATGCGTGCCTGCGGATTCCCGAGTCGGACGCGAAAAACCTGCGGGTTGAATATCGCTTGGCGGGCGCGGATGCCAATCCATATCTGGTGCTGGCGGCGATTCTGGTCGGGCTTGAACACGGGCTGGAGTCGGGCAAAGAACCGATCGTACCGCTGAATGAAGACCGCAACAGCGGGATCGATTTCCCCAAAGAGATGTTCGAGGCCGTGCGCGCGATGCAGCATCAGCCGCAGTTGCGTGAGGGCTTGGGGGCAGAGTTTGTGGATGTGTATTGCGAGAATAAACGCCAGGATCATTTGGCGTTCATGCAGGACATCAGTGCGCGGGAGTATCGGTGGTATTTGTGACACCTGCAAAAGCAGTCAGCCTTGAAGGGGGCAGGCGCCGCGACTCCACTATACTGCCCCGCGACATCATGGAAGCTTCGTAACAGGGACGGCGATATTGATCATGAACTACAGACGACTGGGACGCTCGGGACTCAAGGTTTCCGCAATTGCGATGGGAACCGCGCAATGCAACTGGTGGGTGGATGAGCCTACTTCACGCCGCTTGTTCGATGCCTATGTGGAAGCGGGCGGTAACCTGATCGACACGGCGGATGTCTACCCGGTCCTGGGCGACGGTGTCGGTGGCAAGGCCTCGGAAGAGTTCGTCGGGCGCTGGTTGAAAACCACGGCCAGCCGCAACCAGGTATTGCTCGCAACGAAGGTTTCCGGGCGCATGGGGGCCGGGCCGAATGACGAGGGGCTTTCCTGGCGACATATCGTCAAGGCTGTGGAGGGTTCGCTTGCGCGTTTGCAAGTCGACTGCATCGATTTGTATCAGGCCCATGATGACTACGATGACGTTCCGGTCGAAGAAACCCTGCGCGCCTTCGAACATCTGGTGCAGCGGGGGATGGTGCGTTACATCGGTTGCTCCAACTTCAAAGCCTGGCGCCTGATGAAGTCACTGGCGATCAGCGAGCGCAACGCACTGGTCGGCTATGTCAGTGTTCAAGAGCGCTACAACCTGCTCGAACGGCGTCGAGTCGAATCCGAACTGCAGCCATTGTGCGTGGAAGAGGGCGTCGGGCTGCTGCCGTACAACCCGCTCGCCAAGGGCTTTTTGTCTGGCCTGTACCACCCGCAGGCAGGATTGCCGGATTCTCCGCGCGCGCCGGGTGTACAGAGAGACTACTTCAATGAGCGCAACTGGCAGATCCTTGAATCACTGCGTCGGATTGCGCGGGACTGCGACAGTACCTGTACGCAAGTGGCACTCGCCTGGCTGCTGGCGCAACCAGCGGTGGTGGCGCCCGTGGTGGGGGCCAGTACTGTCGAGCAATTGCGCGAGATCATGGCGTCCCCGCAACTGCACCTGCCGGCCGCCGATGTCAGTCATCTCAACCAGATCAGCCAGCCGCCGGTTACATAGCCATCAGGCACTGCTTGCCGGCCGTCCGACGCGCAAGCCCAGCCTGACTTGCCGCAGGTAATCCTGGCGGTTGTAAGGGTTGGCCAGGGTGCGCTCCCGTCGAGGCGCGGTACCCGCGATCGGCGTATACGTGGCCAGTTGGCTCTCCATAAAACCGAGGCCACTGGTGACATCGGGTATCTGGTGTTGCAACTTGTAGATTCGCGTGGTGACGATCGAGCCTTCGATCCGCGCGGTCTCTGCGTCCAGCGTGGTGCCATGGATTGTGGCTCCAGCCTTGGCCAGCAAACCATGAACCGCGCTGCTCATGGCCGCCGGCACTTCGATGCTGAATTGGCTGCGTGGCTCGCAGACCTCGGTGCCGGCGCGAGTGATCGCTGCTGCCAGTACCAGCGGTGTGAGGTGTCGAAAATCAGCTGCAGTGCTTGAGGGCGATGCATAGTCGACGGTGGTCAATGTCACCTCGCAATCGTGAACCATCCAGCCGCACGGGCCTTCCTTGAGACTCTCGAAGACGGATTCTTCGATCGCTTTGTAGAAACTCGTCGGCATCAGCCCTGCATGGGCCTGCCGAATAAACGTGAGCCCCGAGCCCGCGGCCCCTGGACTGACACGAATACCGACGGTGGCGAGAAACGGGTTGTCGGGTTCATCGATAGATTCCTGGGCTTGACCAGGCGCTTGCAGGGTTTCAACGCAGATCGCCGAGCTTTCCTCGAAGACCGCCTCTATGGCGCACTCCTCTTGCAACGTGGCCTGGATGATTTCCTTTTGCACCTCGCCGTACAGCGAGACGAACATTTGCCCTGCTGGATTTCGACGCAAATCGATCAGCGGGTCCTGTTCTGCCAGCAGGCTCAAGGCTTCCCAGAGGGCTTTGGTCTGCGCTGGCAAAGCGGCTGAAACATGGGTTTCGATCGCCGGTGGGGTAAAGGTGTGCGAGGCGGTGTTTCGTTCTTTGCACGCGCCGATCCGATCACCGATGCGCACGCCTTCAAGCCCGCTGATACAAGCGATCTGGCCTGCGCGGGCGAGGGTTGCCGGTTGCAGACCGCCGCTCTCGGAGACCTGAATGGCGGTGATTCTGCTGGTGCCTTGCGGCGTCTCGATTGATTGGCGTACGTGCAGCGTGCCGGCCTGGACGCAAACATGAAAACGCCGGTGCCCACCCCAGCCCCGGTCGATTTTGAATACCGAGGCGAGCACGGGCGCCTCGGCATCGTGACATTTGGCCGGGGCCAACCGCGTGAGCGTCTCGATCATCTGTGCGACACCTACTCCAGTAATGGCGGACCCGGCAAACACCGGATTGATCAGTCCTCTGCCCAGTTGCTCGCGCACTGCTTGCTCAAGACGCGAACCGTCGATTGTTTGCGCCGCCGTCACGTAGTCGTGCAACAACGTCTCATCGTGTTCGCACAACACGTCCAGCCACTGTGAAGTGACCTCGGCTGACGCCGGGTCAATGCGCTCGACCGTCGCCTGCGCCGTTCCGGTCTCGTGCACAGCGTACAAGGCCAGCGGGCGACTCTTGAGTTGTACTTCGAGAGCCTCCAGAACGCGCAGAAAATCGGCGCCTTTGCGATCAACCTTGTTGATGAAGAACACATGAGGTATCGCCATGCGTTGCAGGGCATTGACCAGTACTCGGGTTTGCGCCTGAACTCCCTCGACGGCCGACACCACGACGACGGCGAGGTCCAGCAAGGCAAGCGTACGCTCCACTTCGGCAATGAAATCCGGGTGTCCGGGGGTGTCCAGCAGATTGACCAGCAGGTGGTTGAACTCGAACGAGGCCACGGCGGATTTGATCGTGATGCCGCGCTCCCGCTCCAGCAGCAGGTTGTCGGTGCAGGTGTTGCCCGAATCCACACTGCCCAGGCGCAGACGCGCACCGGCATCGAACAGGATCCGTTCGGTAAGGCTGGTCTTGCCGGCATCGACGTGCGCGAGGATTCCCAGATTAAGGGACTTCATGGTTGATCGCTCCTGATCATACGGCTGACGAGGCGGTTGTCGGCCGGTCGAACTCCATTCGAATGCGCTGTCTCACGGCGGATACTTCCAGTTACCACCGCTGACGGTTGTTTAAACTAGTTGAGGTTTGCAGGTGCGTCAATTCACCACGGAATGTTGCAATTTGTTTCTGCTGTACCTTTCAACGCGGAAGGTGCCGAAATCGCGAGGCGCGACGGCGGGTAACTTTCTGTACACCGTCAAAAATCGCAAAAAACATGATCGGGTTATTTTTCATTTAAACCATTGATACACGTCGAAAAACGCCATTGGAACTAACTAGAAGGTTCGTTTTAACCTGGCAAGTGCCTTTCACAAACTTTCTTGACGTATCTTCGGATGACAGCTAAATCTTACGGCGCTGCAATTTGCAGCAAACTTTAAATCACATGGAGATAGTGAAATGATCAAATATCAAAGCGTACAAAATCGGATGCTGTCGGCGCTGTTCATCCTCTGAGAAGCGGTAACTTTTATTCCGGTCGTGTTGAAAGACTTGGCTGCGAATGAAGTAACGGAATCGCATGGATACTCCATGCATACTTTCAAAAAAGGAGCTTCAACATGATTAAGTTCAATAGCGTACAGAACCGAATTCTTTCGGCACTGTTCATCCTCTGATTGTCCGCTGTACACAAGATACCGGTGTCTTGTGAGGTACGGCCGAAGCGTTGCTTCGGCCGTATTTAATCTCGACAGCGCAGTTTCTACATGTCATTAGGGAAAGTGATATGCACAGCAAATTGGACGATGCGTTTTCGCGCGCCGTGTTTTTCTATGATGACTCAGGCGCTCATCCGACGAATTGGTCGCGCTCCGTGTGTGCGGGGCTGGCGGAACAGAACTTCGATGAGGTGCCTTATCGGGTGCCTCAACTGCTTGAACCCTCGACGTTGATTGAAGTGGCGCAGCGCCACGCCATAGGTGTCGACGAACTGGAGTTTTTTTCCTACCCGATGGATGGCCCGGTGACCAAGGTCAAGTGGTTGGCCGACATGCTGGAGTGGGCCCCGCCAGTGCAGAAATTGAGCCTCGCGCAATGTCTGGCCGCCAGTTGCAGGTACCGCTACGCCAATCAGGTCCTGACGAAAATCCCTTACGAGGCACTGTTTCCCGACCAGCGTGTGACATTTCATCTGACCCGGTTCGCCATCCAGAACCGTCTTGAAATGACCACATCGCATCAGGAAGACTTCACTGCGCTCAAAGCATTGCTGCAGGCTCAGCGTATGCCACCGTCGCGGGTTCTGGACGTTTGCTCGCAGGCGATTGTCTGGAAATTGAAAGGCGACTCCATCGATGATGAGCTGAACAAATGGTTCATCGACGCTGGCGAAAAGGCTGCCCGGCAGATTGCCTCGAGCGACGCGCCGGTGGATCTGGTTTCGCTGTCATCGTTCTATCGCGGACTGGCCATGGTGCCGGCAGCCCGGGGCGATGTGGCAACCACGCGGCAATACATGCTGCTGGCCGAAGAATATGCCGATGCCGTCATACGTGGTGAAAAAGGCGCGAGTATCCCGGCAAGGGAAGCGCGCAAGACTGTTTATGAATCCAAGCTCAAGGAAATGCTCTATGTCGCCCGCGACATCGAGAGCGCCCGCCAGGTGGCTGACGAGTTGATCGCCTACGATCCCCACTGGAGCATCTCCTACCACGAGGCTGCCGAGATCGAAGTCAAGGATCAGCAATGGCAGCGTGCGTTGCAACGTTACCAGCAAGCTTACGATATCGGTTTTCCACGAGTGACTTACTCGCAGTACATGATCGGTGCCTGTCATCAGCAAATGGGCAACTTCGATCAGGCATTGGCGGCATTCAAGGACACCTTGTCGCTGGACAATACCAATATATCCGCAGGCGTCGCCGGTTATGGGGTAGCCCGAGAACATGTTTCAGAACAGTTGCCTTACTTCAAGTCCTGCATCGACCGCTGGCATGCTGACGGTATATTGCCCGACGAATATCGAGGGTTAGTCCAATGAGCGTCGCACTCGACAAGATCAGGATAGTCGCTGTCGATCATATTCAACTGGACGTCGCTGACATTGAAGAGAGTCGCGATTTTTATGCGCGAGTGTTTGGCTTCGAAGTCAAGGAAGTGGGTATTCGCGCATTTACTCGCTGGATGACGATCGGGGCCAATGAAACACTTTATTTATGCATGCATGAATATGCAGAAGGTCGCGGCGTAAAAAACGACGGACTGGAAATTACTCACTTCGGGATTTTGGTGGAGGACTTTGATCGAGTATTGACGCAACTTCGCGATCATGGCGTCAAGTTGCTGCCAGACTATGAAGTTCAATATCATTCTTCACGTTCCGTTTATTTTATTGACCCTAACGGTTACAAGGTCGAAATTTCCGAGAAGTACGGCGGCGGTATCGAAAGTGCCAGGTACACCTCATGCTGAGCGCTACCGCGGATCGCGCGGCACCCGGAACGGTGTATGCGCAGCACCTGCTAAGCACCTGGTACAAAAACAACCAGGCGCTGCGCAGTCACAGACCCTGGCGGGAAAGCTCGCACAAGGACTGGCAGGCTCCTCCGACTTTTCAACGCACGGTGTCCTGCGACGAGAGGGTTTGGAGCATTCCCGGCAGGATCGCTGATGACCGGATTCTGTTCGGCTGCTGGGATAACAGCTTGCAGTGCGTACGCTTGAGTGACGGCGAGCCACAGTGGCGGTTTGCGACTCAGGGACCGGTCTACAGCTCGCCAGCCGTGTCGGCAGACGGCAGTTTCGTCGTGGGCTGCGAGGACCATCTGCTACGTCGCATCTCCCGTGACGGCGAATGCCTGTGGACGTTTCAGGCGCAGGGGCCGTTTCACGCCAGCCCGACCATCGACTCGGCCAGGGATATCGTCTACGCCGGCAGCTACGACCATACGCTCTACGCCGTCGATCATGCTTCGGGCACGTTGCTGTGGAAGCAATCCTTCGACGATCAGGTTGAGGACGACCTCTACAGTTCACCGGCACTGGACGGGAACGGCAATGTCATCGTCGGTACGGACAATGTGCTGATGTGCTTCAGCCCCGAAGGCGAGGAGCGCTGGAGAATCACCGAAACCAGCCGGTTTGAAGGCACTGCTGCGATCGACCATGCCTCGGGACGCGGGATCATCGGCACCGAAGTCGACGGCAAGATCATTGTCTTCAATGCTGCCGACGGCACGGTGCTGCAGCAATTTCACACCGACGGTTTCGTGGTGTCCTGCCCGAGCCTGTCGCCCGAAGGTGTGGCGTATGTCGGCAGCAATGACGGTCACGTGTACGGCATTGATCTGCACAGCCTGAAGATGTTGTGGCGGGTCAATCTCGCCTGCGAATTCCGCTACACACCCTTTACCGTGCTGCCAAGCGGCGACGCGTTGTTCGTTGGCACCGACGAGCGCTTGCACTGCCTGGCCCAACATAGCGGACAAACCTTGTGGCAACTGGAGCACGACACGGGATTTCATTCCTCGCCGTTGCTCACGGATGATGGGCACCTGGTGATTGGCTCGCACCGTAACGCTGTGCATTTTTATCAATGGATCCGCTAGCGTGGATCGAACCCCGGCAGTAAACAGGAGTGTTGGATGAGTCACGAACAGGAAGTCGAGACGCTCTTCGACGAATGGGCCATCGAGGATGGCGCGGTGGACATGGCCCGCGAGCATTGGGCGCGGGTCGAACCGGTATTGTCCGCGCTTGAACCCTCTACAGGTCGCTACCTGGAGATCGGTCCGGGCAACGGATATGCCCTGGAGTATATGGCCCGCTCGAAGTTTGCCAACGGCTATTGCCGGGCTGTGGAGCTCAGTCAGGAAATGGCGATTATTTGCCAAACCAAGGTCAAGAACTACGACAACGTCGACATCGATGTCGAAAGCTTCATGAACTGGCAGCCGCCGGCGGGCATGCAGTTTGATCTGATATTTTCCATGGAGGTGTTCTATTACTTCGAAGACATCACCGCCGCCATCGAAAAAGCCGCCGGCCTGCTGGCGCCCGGTGGCGAGCTGATTGTCATGGTGGACTATTACGAAGAAAGCGAAGAGTCGCAGGGATGGGAGCAAGAGCTGGAGGTCAAGCTGACACGCTGGCCACGAAGCCGATACCTCGAAGCCTTCAAAGCGGCGGGCCTGCAAGGTGTCAGCCAAGAGGAAAAAAGTGGTGGCGTGCAAGAGCATGGCGTAACGCTGTGCACCCGAGGTACAAAAACCTCGACAGGCGTAGCCGCGTGACGCAGCGCAAAAAACCATTGCCGCGGTCGCCAGGTGTAGCGGGTGAGCCATGCGCGTTGCCGGGAAGGCGCCGGTGATTTCCCATCTGGATCACGTCGTCTACCCTGTGTCGCAAGGCCTGTTCGATGAGGTCATCGGCCAGTTTGCCCGTGCAGGCTTCACGGCGCATACGCGACAAGTGCGTCACGATGATGGCCGCGTCAGCGCATTCTTCCGGTTGAGTGGCGGGTATCTGGAGTTCTGCTCGGGCAATCTGGATGGGAGCGATCGAGGTTGTTCAATCTGGCTGTGTTCAACGGATCTGGTGGCACATCTGGCGTGCCTTTTGCCGTCGCAACGCGCGGCCCTGTCCATGTCGGCCAAGGCTCCGGCGGGGGAGACGGCGCCGGCCTGGCTGATCGCCAACGTACCCACTGGCAGTACGGACGATGTCAGTCTGTCGCTCATCGAGTACGTGCGCGGCATCGGTGGCGACCTTGCCACTCAAGTCTCGGATAACGGTTTGTTTGCGCTCGGCGGGGTGTCCTTGCTCTGTGCCCGGCCCGAGCAGGAACAACACCATTACTTCACACACCTGGATGACCGGATCAGCATCGCAATGGAGCCGGGACGCTTGATGATCGGCCAGCAGCGTCTGGCCTTTCTTGATCGTCAGACATTACCTGGCAACGCGTCGACCGCGCTGATGGCGGCGCCGTGTCTGGTGCACCTGATCACGGTTGACGTCGATCGGACGAAGGCGACGCTGCTGGCGGCCGGTTTCAAACTGCAAGAAGTACTCGGCCTCGGCCTGTTGGCGCAATCGAGTCTGGTGCCTGCGGTTTGCCTGGTGATCGACGACGGTTTGTCTGTGCAAGCCCATCACGATCAACTGCTGGCTCGCCGTGGCTGAGTACGCCAACATACAGGGATCGCCACCGCTACATGCTGGCGTGTTGACTGAAGTGAAGGATGCGGGATTTCAAGGAAAGGTATGTCAAAAGCAATCGAGCTGTGTGGTATCAGCAAGGTTTACGAAGTTTACCGGGCCCGTGATGACCAGTCGCGCAGCCTGCTGCGTTACTTTCGTCGCGAGAAGACGTACGTGCCGGCTGTTACGGATGTTTCCTTCTCGATAGACGCGGGTGAGGTGGTTGGCTTTCTCGGCGGTAATGGCGCGGGCAAGACCACCACGCTGAAAATGCTCTCGGGTATCGTGCGACCCAGCGCAGGGCACCTCTCGGTACTGGGCCATGACCCGTTCAAGCGGCGCGCGGAGTTTCTCAAGTCGATCGCGCTGGTCATGGGGCAAAAGCAGCAGTTGACCTGGGATCTGCCGGCGCTGGAGTCCTTCCATCTTCATGGTGCGCTATACGATATTGCGCCTGTCGAATGCAGGCGCCGGATCGATGAGCTGTGCCAGTTGCTGTCCGCCGGCGACATCATTCGGCGTCCAGTCAGGAAGCTGTCGTTGGGCGAACGGATGAAATGCGAGCTCATTCTTTCGCTGCTGCATCGCCCGAGTATCCTGTTTCTCGACGAGCCGACCATCGGCCTTGACCTGGAAATGCAGGTCGCCATTCGCAAATTCCTCCTCGAGTACAACCGCGAGTCTGGCGCCACGATCATTCTCACCTCCCATTACATGGCGGACATCGAGGCATTGGCCAACCGCGTCATTGTGCTGGACCAAGGACGCGTGGTGTTCGATGGCGCACGTCAGGCACTGGTCAAGGCGCACGTCAACGAACGCCAGGTCAGCCTGCGCTTTTCCTCGCAAGTCGGCAGCGACGAACTGAGCGTTTACGGCACTCTGCTCAGCCTGGACAGTGAAAGCGCCGAGCTGCTGGTGCCTGAAGAGCAGTTCGCCGCCACCGTGGCGCAACTGCTGGCGAACTTTCCGGTGACGGACATCTCGATCCAGACGCCATCCCTGGAGCAGGCGTTTCCGCGCCTGTTGCTGCCAAAGGAGCACGCGTGATGGTTGCTCTGGCTTCGTGGCCCGGCATCGCCGGGCGCCTGCTGCGCACAAGCGTGCTGGTGACGGTGGTCTACCGGGCGCAGTTGTTTGTCTGGTTGATCAGCGGCGTTGCACCGTTGTTCATGATGATGATCTGGTGGGAGCTGTCTCGGGACAAGGTCATCGGCGGCTATGCGCCCAGTGATTTCGTAGCGTATTTCCTCGGCATCTATCTGGTCAGACAGCTGACTGCCGTATGGGTCATCTTCGTTTTGAACGACGAAATCCGCCAAGGCACGCTGTCCGGTCGCCTGCTGAAACCGGTCGCACCTTTCTGGTTTCATGTGGCGGAGCATTTGGGGCAGATGGTGGTGCGCGCACCGATCGTCATCACCGTGTTCTGCATCGGGGCCTCGTTGTTTGCCATCGACCTGGCAGCGGTCGCCTGGCGATTACCGTTGTTCCTCGTCTCGCTGGTGCTGGCCTGGATCATTATTTTCCATATCTATTACTGCGTCGGCCTGTTTGCGTTCTGGATGGCCAATTCGCTGGCGCTGGATGCAATGGTCTGGTCGATGTACACGGTGCTGGGCGGGATGCTGATTCCGGTCGACCTGTTTCCCGAAGCGACCCGTCATCTGGTGGCGTTGCTGCCGTTTTCTGCCTCACTGGATTTTCCGGTCAAGGTATTGATCGGCAAGGCGGCCGACGGCGATCTGCTGCAGGGTTTCGCGGTGCAGCTGTTCTGGGTGGTGCTGCTGGTGGGGCTGCGCCGAAGGCTGTGGCGCCAAGGGTTGAAGCGTTTTTCGGGGGCCGGCATATGAACCTGCGACCGTTGAAAGTGCTGCTGGCCCTGATCAGGCATTCGATGCTTGCGGAGTTGGAATTTCGTATCAATGCCGTCACCAATGCCCTGAACACGGTGGTCGGGATGCTCCTGGCGCTGTACTTCCTCGATGCCATGTTCAGCGAAGTCGGAAGTCTGGGGGGCTGGAACCTGCATCAGGTACTCGCGCTGTTCGGCGTGGCCCTGGTGCTGGAAGGTTTGCTTGAGGTCTGGCTGTTTCCCAGCCTGCACGCGCTGTCGGAGCAAGTGCGCACCGGGGATCTGGACTACATGCTGGTGCGCCCGGTCGACAGCCAGTTTCTGGTGTCATGCTCGAAAGTCAGCCTTTGGGAACTGCCTCGTGTATTGATCGGGCTTGCGGTCGTTGTGTATGCGATGCACAGCGAAGGTGCGCTAGGGGTGGGCAATCTCGCGGCGTTTCTGGGGTTGATGGCGGCAGGAGTGGCGATCTTCTACTCGTTGTTTCTGATCACCTGCACCTTGTCGATCTGGTTTGTGAAGATTGGTGATGTCTGGATCATCAGCTACACGCTCATGGAGATCGCGCGGTTTCCGGTCACGGCGTTTCCGCAGACGATCCGCATGATCCTGACGTTTCTGGTCCCGGTGTATTTCGTTTCGAATGTCCCGGTAGCAGCGGCCATGGGCATGGTCGGCTGGCAGGAGGTCATGGGCGCGCTGCTTTTTGCCGTCGCGTTTGTTTGTCTGTCACGGGTGTTCTGGCTGTTTGCGCTGCGTTCCTACAGCAGTGCCAGCAGCTAGCGTTTGAGCCGCCGCGCAACTGAATGCGCGGCAATTGCGATCGTCCACACAGGGAAGTTCTCGATGAGTCGTTATTCCGGGCCTGTTTTCGATGCGCACGTGCATACCGAATTTGCGCGGGCGGACAGTCTGCAAGCTTTCAAGGCGCTGCAAGCGCGCTTCGACATCCGCGCATCCGTAACGGATTCGCATAACCCCGGTTGCGATGCCGGGCAGTTGCAGGCGCTGGGCGTGACCAGGTGCGCGGTCATCGCTCAGCCTGAGTGGTCGCCAGAGTCGCTGGCGCAGGACCTGGCGTGCGGTGTCTATGGGGCCATCAAAATCAATCTGGGATTCATGCATGTGCATGCTGACGATCACAGGCTCATGCCGCTGTACACCCTGGCGCGCCAGTTTGATGTCCCGGTGCTGTTCCACAGTGGCGACACAGGCTGGCATCGCTCCAAGCTCAAGTACGCCCACCCGCTCAGTCTGGACGAGGTCATCGTCGACCATCCGGACGTGAATTTCGTTCTGGTTCACAGCGCTAACCCGTGGTTTACCGATGCCGCTGTGCTGGCGGCGAAAAACCACAACGTCTGGCTCGAACTCAGTTCGATCATCGAAGGTTCGCTAAGCGACGTTTCGCAAGCCACGCTTGGTCGGTTGATGGTCGAACCGATCCGCTGGATGCTCGATTACACCGGCAAACCGGAGCGGTTCCTCTTCGGTTCGGGCTGGCCCAGCGTCGATTACCCTGGGTACGTTGCCGCGTGCGCCAGTGCCATCGACGAGCAGCACCACCGGCAGGTGTTCTTTGACAACGCCGCACGGCTGTTCAAGTGGCCGGGCGAAGGGGAGCCGACATGCGACGCGCGCTCCTGAAAAAAGCCAGGCAAAAAAACGCTCGCGCTCCGGTCTTTCGCGGTTACCTGAAAAACAAGCTCCATGCGGCAGCACTCGCCGAAGTTTGTCGGACCTTGTCCAGCGCCCGTTTTGCCGGGCGCGGGGCAGGGGAACCCGGTGCGTGGCGAGCATCACTGTGGATTGCGCGAAAAGTCCGAGCGCTAGGGTTGACGCCCTGGCAGGGCCGCCGGGGCCTGTTCCAGTCAGTCCCCCTCGGTTGCGCCACGGTGCGATCCGATGCAGAAAGCTGCCGGACGATCATTCAGGGTGATACCCGCTACAACCTCGAACAGGACGATGAACTGCTGATCCGCTCACAGCAAACCAGGGTTTCGCTCGACCACGCGCCTTTGGTGTTTGTCGGCTATGGCATTGTCGCAGCGCAGTTTGACTGGGACGATTACGCCGGACTGGATGTCGTTGGCAAAGTGGTCGTGGTGTTGCCCAACGATCCCGGACGCAACAGCCCGGAAGGCGAACTGTTCCTCGGCCAACGCATGAGTTACTACGGGCGCTGGGAGTACAAATACGAGGAAGCGGCCCGCCAAGGTGCGGCGGGCGTAATCATCGTCCACACCGATGAACTGTTCGGCAGCGCGTTTCATCTGGTGCAGGACGAAATGCGCCGGCCGTTTCGCTTTCTTCCGCACGCGGTGCGCAGTCGGCTGGATTTCGAAGGGTTCTGCAGCGAAAGGTTCGCACGGCGATTGCTAGCTGACGGCGGTGTTGACCTTGATGCATTCATCGCCGCACCCAGGCCAATGGCGGGGCGCCTGTGCCGTCTCGATGCACACCTGCAACTGCGGCTCGATTGCGACATTGGCATCCGGCATTGCCGGAATGTGCTGGCGATGCAAAAGGGCCGACTGTTTCCCCGCCAATGTGTCCTGTTCTGCGCGCACCTGGATCACCTAGGCAAAACCGCCGACGGCAGCGGTTATTACCCGGGCGCTGTCGATAACGCGATCGGTGTGGCGGTCTTGCTTGAGCTGGCCAGACGTCTGGCCGACTCCACGCCGCTGCGGCGCACGGTACTCTTTGCCTGGACGTCTGCTGAAGAGGTCGGCATGCACGGTTCCGCACGGGTCGCACAGTTGATCCGCGAGACGGGGCTGGAGGTGGTGGCGGCGCTTAACGTCGATGGTTTCGTACCGATTGGCAGAACCCGTGATCTGTTTCTGGTGGACGGCGATCAGTCCGATTTGCCCAATGCCTTTGTCAGTGCCGCCCACACCCTGGGGCGCACAATCAGTCTCGATGAAGAGCCTTCGGCGGGATATTTTTTCCGCTCCGATCAGGCGAGTTTTGCCAGGATTGATATCCCCACGGTGCAGGTGAGCACCGGCAGCGACTTGCTCAAAGGAGGCGTTGAGGAAGGCATGAAGCGGCATGATTTCTATGACTCGAATACCTACCACCACACATCCGATAGGTTCAACCGCTACTGGGATTTTGCCAGCGTCATTGCCGATGTCGACGTCCTTGACGAAACCCTGCATCTGCTCGGCGATTCTTCAATGCGTCCGGCGCTGCGCAGGCGTTAAAGGCCGGGCTATCGACCTTGCATGCAATGATGGCAATATGGCAGCTACTGGAGAGGTAGCATTCGGCGCGAAGCGAAGCCGGATGTCATGCGTATAGGGACGAGGAATATGGCTTCGATTCAAATGGATGGTGAGGACAAGACCGCAAAGATCAGCGACTGGGCGATTCGCTGGAGCGACAGGGACGCATTTCTGCAGCTGACCTGTCATTATCCCTCCAGAAAAAAAGACACCCGTCCGCTCAGTGATTGCCTGGTTTCGCCCACCCGCGAGCTGACCAATGTCTTGCTGCACAAGCGCGGCAGTATGATCGTCAAGCCCATTGCCAGCGCTACGATTTACGGCGAACGCTATGCCGTTGTGCACTACCCGGGCAGCAAAAAGCCCTATGTCTACAAGATGGACGGCATTGGCTTTTCCGTTCCGACACCGATGAAGGACACGCCGGTCTTCCGCTATTTCAATACAGTGGCGAACGCCCGAAAGGATCACGCTGCGTCGCAGACTGATCGTGAGATTGCCGACAATGTGCTGCGCCAACTCGAAGCTCTGCCCGCCATCGCTGGCACTGCTTTGCAAGCCTACTGTACGGGGCGCAACGGCACGCTGGCTCCGGGGCAGGGGCTCATCTATCCGTTCGGGCTCAATGAGAGTCAGCTTCAGGCAGTCGAGCGGGCGTTCAGCGCGCAAGTCAGCGTGATCGAGGGTCCGCCAGGAACCGGCAAGACCCAGACGATCCTCAACATCCTCGCCAATATTCTGTTACGTGGGCAGACGGTAGCGGTGTTGTCCAACAACAATGCTGCCGTGGAAAACGTCTACGAAAAGCTGGAGAAATACGGCCTGGGCCACTTGGTCGCCAAGCTTGGCAACCAAGACAAACGCCAGGCCTTCTTCGCCGACTTGCCTGCGTGGCCATCAAGTCTGCCCGAGCCAGCACTGTCCCTGGATGAGATCCAGGCCTTGCTGGCCCGCTTGAAGCAGCACCTGCAAGACCACAACAGGGCGGCGCAACTGCAAATCGAGCTGGACGAGCTGGTCATCGAGCGGCGCTACCTGCAGCAGTGGCAGGCAGAAAGCGAGGTGCAGGCCAACGGTTCGCTCGACAAGTACGGCCTGACACCGCGCAAGACGGCGGACCTCATGGCCTACCTGGCTTACCTCGGCGAGCAGCGCATTCATCTCAAAGACCGTATCGAGCTACTGTTCAAATTCAGGATCTTTCGCACCAGGCCATTCGCCGACGCCGAGGCGCGGATGGCCGTTTTCCATGCACTGCAAATGCATTATTACGACAAGTCGCTGCGGGACAAGGAAGCGCAGTTGCGGGCGTGCCGTGAAACGTTGGCACGCGCGAATTTCACGGCGCTGCTGAAAGAACTGACAACCGCATCGATGCAGCATCTCAAGCACCACCTGCAACTTCAGGTACCGCCGTCGGACAGCTTCGATGTCAAAACTTACCGCAGGCATTTCGATGCCTTCCTGCAGCGCTTCCCTATCCTTGGCAGCGGCACGCACTCGATCGTCAATTCGATCGCGCCGGGAGCAGTCCTCGACTACGTGATCATCGATGAAGCCTCTTTGCAGGACATCGTGCCGGGCATCCTGCCACTGGGTTGCGCCAAGAACCTGATCGTCGTGGGTGACAACCGCCAGTTGCCGCATATCCCCGTGGCACTGGGGCTTCAAGCGCCCGCCGAGGCCTACGATTGCGAGCGCTACAGCTTGCTGGATTCGTGCATTGCCGTGTTCCAGGACGCGCTGCCCAGAACCCTGCTGAAAGAACATTACCGCTGCCACCCCCGGATCATTCAGTTCTGCAACCAGCAGTTTTACGACAATGCACTGGTGCCGATGACCGAGGACAACGGCGAAGAGCCCCTGCGACTGGTGGTGACCGCCAAGGGCAACCACGCCAGGCAGAACACCAACCTTCGGGAACTGGACTCCCTGCTGAAGGTGCTTGAGGAGGAGGGGCAGCCCATCGGAATAGACGGCGAGGGCCGAGGTTACATTGCCCCGTTCAGGGCACAAGTCAATTTGTCCGGCACGCACTTGCCGGCGGATTTCGTCAAGGACACCGTGCACAAGTTTCAGGGGCGCGAGTGTGATGAAATCGTGTTCTCCAGCGTGCTCGACAAGAAACGCTACAACCAGGCGCGAACACGCCTGGATTTTGTCGACGACCCCCGCATGATCAACGTGGCCGTTTCGCGGGCCAAACATCGCTTCACTCTGGTGACCGGGGACGAGGTGTTCACGGACAACAATGGCCACATCGCCGCGCTGATCCGCTACATCAGCTATTACGCGCAGGATGAGCAGATCGTACGCGCGCCGGTGGTGTCGGCATTCGACTTGCTGTACCGCGAGTACGACCAGTCTCTGGCACGACTGGATGCCCGCTTGCGGCCCGAGGATTCACGCTACAAGTCCGAGCAGATCGTGGCACAGTTGCTGCGCGAAGCGCTGTCC
Organism: Pseudomonas sp. MC6; assembly: GCF_054790575.1. Classification (NCBI taxonomy): domain Bacteria; kingdom Pseudomonadati; phylum Pseudomonadota; class Gammaproteobacteria; order Pseudomonadales; family Pseudomonadaceae; genus Pseudomonas; species Pseudomonas sp. MC6. The sequence goes on along the minus strand of NZ_CP186504.1, from coordinate 1,806,949 downwards.
GCCCCGGCGTGCCAGGCATTGAAGTACCACACACAGATCCAGCTGGATAAGCTTGCATCGCCGGCTGGCCTCGACTGGACGGAGCCGCAGCGGGCGTTCATGCGGCGCGCCAGTTGCGATTTCGTGATCTATTTCAAAGTGGGCAAGCAACCGATAGGTGTGATCGAGGTCGATGGCGGGTACCACGACCAACCTGTGCAGGCTGCTCGGGACGCCATGAAAAATGAGATTCTGGCTAGAAGTGGCATTCCCATTCTGCGGCTGCGCACAGTTGAGAGTGACATTGAGCGCAAAGTTGGCGACTTTATCGGGCAGTGGGCCAGTCCTGCGCAGAAAGAATAAGCACTAGGGCAGAGGCTGTCAGCCCCTGAAATTCTTCTTTAACTCAAATAAAGTTTTGAAAAAATATTCAAGCTATTTACATGGCAGAGCAGACATAGATGAAACTAAGCTCGCCTGAGAAAAAATCGAAAAGAATAGTCGTTAAAATTATAGTGACTTTGCTTTTTGGTGCATGGCTTAGTTATGCGTTTTGGTCTGTCGGCATTTCAGCGCGAACAGTTTTAATGCCTGAAGTCCCCGAGTGGCAGACGTATTTGCTGATAAGCGCTATTGCTGGACTTGTTGCGGCGGGTCGAACAATGCACAGGCGCCCTGACGGTAACACCGCAAGAAAAGTTTTCGATTCTTTTATTGGTTGGTTTTGCTTAGGTTTGATTTTATCTGTAAATAGTTATGAAGCCGCCGCCTACCTTATGCCTGGCGAGATCATTGAATATGAATCCGCCTATGAAATAACCTATCCTGGCCCTTCCTCTTCAAGGTTCGGTCATTGCGAGGCAGGATTATGGATCGTAGATTCACGCACGCACCAAAAAATTAAGCTTTGTACGAATAAAGCGGACTTGAATGAAAAAATAAAACAAGGCACGAATGCTGTGTGGGTGAGGGCCCGAGCAAGCAAAATAGGTAGCTACATCGTCGGCTATACATTTTTCCATAAGTAAAGCCACTATAGGAATAACGCTTTCGATCGCCGCTTCGATAATGCGCAGAGAACGCCTTAAGCAAGGGGTTCGGGCAGAAGCCGAGGTTTGCCCTACAGCGAGTAGAAGCAAGAAGATCAGGAGTTAAACAGTGCATTGTACCTGCAGTGGCAGAAGCGATCTGGTAGAGATTGGTCAGCATTACACGGCGTTTGTCGCAGGAATGCGCTGCCGTGCAACGGCGGACTGGGTCAAACTATTGCAATGCCCCGAGTGTGGGCAGCTTTGGCGCACCGATGAGTGGGATAAGTATCAAACCCTGTACGCCCGCAAGTTGGACTCGCCCGAAGGCTGGGAATCAGTTGATATGGAATCCTTGATAAAGCTACGCATCGTCGAGAATCATGGCGGTCTGGATACGTCTTCTTGCCTGGCGAAGGACTGCAAACAACATGCACTCAAAGGAAGAGCCTATTGCGTTGACCACTTTTATCAAACTGGAACAAGAGTTTGATCCGCTGAAAGTGGCCATTGCGGCACCTCAATTCTCCTTTCTTGGCTTCAGCATTGATTCTTCCTCAGCTAAACGCTTGCGCTTCATCGTGCTGTGACAGCGGCTGCACCGCGAGGTGCGGGGATTCGCCGAAGTACTCGATCAGCAGATCCGTGAGCACGCGGATCTTGCGCGCGGGATGCGGGCCTGGCGCGCGGAGGAGGTAGGCACCGGCCGGGGGTGGTGGATGGTTGGTCATGATCGGTACGAGTGCACCCGAGGCGATGTGTTCGTGGGTGAGGCAATCGGGCAAGTAGGCGACGCCGAGGCCGGCAGTCGCGGCTGCGGCGAGGGCAGTGCCGTTGTCAGCCTTGAAGCGTCCTTGCGGGCGAACCGTGATGATCTTGTCAGCCTCCATGAATTGCCAGGCTTCGGTGCCTTGCATGAGTGCCTGATGGGCGTGCAGTTCGTCCGGGGTTTCGGGGGCGCCGTGCGCTTTGATGTAGTCGGGGCTTGCGACGAGCTTGGTGAAGACCGGGCCGATACGTCTTGCGATCAAGTTGGAGTCCTGCAGATAACCCACGCGAATGGCGCAATCGTAGCCCTCGGTAATCAGGTCAACGAAGCGATCGCTGTAGCAGGTCTGCATGTGCAATTGAGGGTGACGGCGCGCCATTTCCGCCAGCACCGGGGCGAAGTGTGTCGGCCCGAACGACAACGGCACTGCTACGCGCAAGCGACCGCGAAGGGCGCCGGCGGGCAAGATGGTTTCCTTGGCGATGTCGATTTCGCTGCAGACTCGGGCGGCGTAATCGCGGAACGTCGCGCCGGCCTCGGTGAGTGATGCCCCGCGCGTCGAGCGTGCCAGCAGTTGCACGCCCAGTTCTGCTTCAAGCCGGGCCAGCCGGCGGCTGACGATTGATTTCGAAACCCCGAGCCGCAGCGCAGCCTGTGAAATACCCCCGGCATCCGCCACTTCGACAAAGGTTTGCAGTTCTTCGATATCCATTTTCGCGTTCCCCTTGGCGCGACACAGTTCGCCTCGGGATGCTACTACTGCAGCGAATAGGGGAACAGCACAATGGCTTTTCCAGCCGCGGCGTCACACGCCAGTGTTCTGGAACCCATCAGCCGCACGGGCCACGGCCGCTGCACCGACGTGCGTTACCCATACAAAAGGACCTGCAAATGGCAAGCGAAACAATCCGCAACCCCCACACCGATCAACTGCTGACGCCCGACAATTCAGCGTTGATCATCATCGACTATCAACCGGTTCAGGTGTCCTCGATCCGCTCGATGCCACGGGATGAACTGGTCTTCAATATCACCAGTGTTGCGAAGGCGGCGCTCAACTACAACCTGCCGATCATCCACTCGACCGTCAATGTCGCGACCGGCCGCAACAAACCACCGATTCAAGAGTTGCAAGCGGTGCTCGGTCATCTGCCGACCTATGACCGCACATCGATCAACAGTTGGGAGGACACCGAGTTCAAGCAAGCGGTCAAGGCGCTCGGGCGCAAGAAACTGATTATGACCGCGCTGTGGACCGAAGCGTGCCTGACCTTCCCGGTGCTCGATGCGATCCAGGAAGGCTATGAGGTTTACGTGCCGGTCGATGCGGTGGGAGGCACGTCGCTCGCTGCGCACGACGCGGCGTTGCGCCGAATGGAGCAGGCGGGTGCGAAGCTCATCAGCCGCGTGCAAATGTACTGCGAACTGCAACGCGACTGGGCGCGAGAGGTAACCGTGCCAGGTTTCATGGGCGTGTTCGAAAACTTCGACGGCTTCAACGCTGAAAAGGCGCTGGAGGCGGCGGGCAACAAGGCCTGATTAACGGGCTGTTGTTGAAGGTGGCGCTGGCGACAGCTGGCGCGGCCTTCATTTAGCTTGTTTCTAATGCCGCAAAATAATCTGAACCGCTCCGAGGCCTGCTCGCCTAATGATTAGCTTGTGGTCAATCGCACAGGCCCTGTGTCAATCACGGCACACTCCGAGAGGTGGTCAACGTGGCTAAAGACAAAAAGAAAAGCAAAGACAAAGGTGACGCTTCGAAAGCCAGCAAGGATTTGAAGGACAAAAAGTCATCGCCTGAGAAGAAATCAGCAGCGGCTTCGGCGCTTTCAAAGTCCTCCGACAAGGACAAGAAAGACAAGAAGAAAGATGCCGAGCCGAAGAAGTCTGCCAAGAAAGCCGATAGCAAGCCTGAGAAGGCCAAGGATTCAAAGAAGGCTGACAAGCCGGCTAAAAAGAAAAAGTGATCTTGAAGGCAATAAAAAACCCGGCATTCAAACCGGGTTTTTTATTGCCTGCTATTTGCAGATCAGAGCGCCGCTTTGACCTGCAAACCAAACACCAGCGCATTGTCGATGTCCTGCCCGGAGAACGCGCCCGGCTCGATGATGTACTGCAGATTCGGCCGCAGGGTCAGCCAAGGCGTGGCCTGATAACCGTAGCCGAGTTCGATCAATTGCTCGGCGCTGTCCAGGTTCGGGAATGCCGTGCCATTGTTCAATGCGGCGTCCTGCAGCACGTCGCGGCTGCGCGGGTTCGGTACGGCGCGACCATAACCCAGCGCTACGGTGTCACGCGGACGACCTTCGAACGGTTTGTACAGAACCACGCCGGTGCCGTACCACTTGCTGAACGGCGAAGCCGCTTCGCTGGCCGCCGAGTACTGACCGAAGGCATGCAGGCTGCGGCCTTCGGACGTTGGCGAGTTCCAGACGGCCTGATCGATCAGCAGGTAATGACCGCCGCGACCGGACACTTCTTTATCGCTGCCGATGCGTTTTACATCAGAGCTGTCGTAGTAGTAACCGAGCTTGTATTCGCCGGGCAATTCACCCGCATGTTTGTACACCAGCTCGATCGGCAACACGGTGCCAGTGGTGTGTTTCGGGCCAAGGTGCCAGGCGCGGCTGGAGTTGCCGTTGCTTTGCGGATCGACGTTGAATGCGGCCACGCGCAGTTGCCACGAGGACGACAGATCGTATTTCACCCGCACGCCCAAATGGGCATTGGGGTAGTTGGTCCAGCCGCTGCCGCCGGACATGTTCAGCGGATGGCCGCAGAAACCGGCGTTCATGAAGTTGCACAGAATGCCGCTGTCGAGGCCGCCGAGGTCGTTGCCCATGGCCATGTAACCGAGTTTCACATTGAGCGCCGGGGTAAACAGGCTGCGCTCGTAGCTCAACTCGGTCAGGCGCGTGTACAGGCCACCGTAGTTTTCCTGGATCGGCAAGCGGTTGCCGACAAGGTCTTCCGAGGCGCTGTTGCCGCGACGGTCGTTGATGGTCAACTGGACTTTGCCGGCATTGTCGACGCCGTACAGTTTGCTCAGGTCGAACTGCACGCCGAGTTTGATGTTTTGCGAGTAGCGCGCCGAGCGATGCAGGCCGCCGTCGGCGTTGTATGCCATTTCACCGCTGTAATCGCCGGTGAACTTGATGCCTTGTTTATCCATCTGGTGACGCAAGCCACCCCAGTCACCGGTGAGGGTGCTGCGGGTCAACAGATCGGAATCGTTGTCGGCCAACGCGGGGAGGGTGGTGGTGCACGCGACGCCCAGCAACAGGCCTTTGAACAGGTCGGAACGGGAAAAACCAACAGCCGATAGCATGTAAATCTTCCTGCAGAAAACATGAGCAATAGGGGGGAAAGCAGCGCGGCACCCGAAGGTGCCGCGCTTTACGTGGACACCGTGATTTATGGCAGGGCGTAAGCCATCACGTAGTCGCCACGATCGGTCGACTGACGCGCGCCGCCAGCGGTGATGACGATGTACTGCTTGCCGGTCTTAGGCGACACATAGGTCATCGGGCCGCCCTGGCTGCCGACTGGCAGACGTGCTTTCCAGACTTCTTCACCGTTGCCGCTGTTGAACGCGCGCAAGTAGAAGTCCTGGGTGCCGGCGATGAAGATCAAACCACCTTGGGTCGACAGGGTGCCGCCGAGGGTTGGTAGACCGATCTTGATCGGCAGGTGCATGCGGATGCCCAGTGGACCGGTGTCTTCAACGGTACCGACCGGAACCTGCCAGGCGATTTTCTGGGTCTTCATGTCGATCGCGGTCAGCGTGCCGAACGGTGGTGCCTGGCAAGGAATGCCGGCTACCGACAGGAAGCGGTTTTTGTTCACCGCGTAAGGCGTGCCTTTCAGCGGCACGGCGCCCATGCCGGTGTTGAGCGCTTCGCCACCGCCAGCGGCCTGGCCATTGTTCTGCGACGGAATCATCTGAATCCACAGACCCAGACGCATGTCGTTGACGAAGATGAAACCGTGCACCGGGTCAGTGGAAATGCTGCCCCAGTTCATGCCGCCCAGCGAACCCGGGAAGCTCAGCGATTTATCCATGCCCGGCGCGGTGTACAGGCCGTCGTAGCGCATGCCTTTGAAGTCGATGCGGCAGAGCAACTGATCGTACGGAGTGGCGCCCCACATGTCCGATTCAGTCAGGTGCTGAGCACCGATTTCTGGCATGCCCACCGATTTCGGCTGGGTAGGGGAGTACGGTTCGTTCGGAATGTTCGCCGCTTTCACCGGCACTTCTTTCACGTCGGTCAGCGGTTTGCCGGTGGCGCGGTCGAGCACGTAGATCTGCCCGGCCTTGGTGCCGATGACCAGCGCCGGAATGCTTTTGCCGTCTTTGGTGAAGTCGATCAGGCTCGGCTGCATCGGCAGGTCGAAGTCCCAGAGATCGTTGTGCACGGTCTGGAATACCCAGCGCTCGTCACCGCTGGTGGCGTCCAGCGCGAGGATCGAAGCACCGTAGGTGTGATCGAGTTTGCTGCGCTCGACACCATAGATGTCGGTCGACGAACTGCCCATCGGCAGGAACACGGTGTTGGTCGCCGGGTCATAGGACATCGGCGCCCAGCTGTTCGGCGTGCTGCGCACATAAGTGCTGCCGTCGGCTGGTGCGTTTTTATCCTGCGGATTGCCCGGGTCGAACGCCCAGCGCATGGCGCCGGTCATCACGTCGAAACCACGAATCACCCCGCCTGGCATGTCGGTCTGCACGTTGTCAGCTACGCGACCGCCAACCACCACGGTGGTGCCGGCCATCAACGGCGCGGAAGACAACTGATAGTAGCTGTCCGGCACGTTACCCAGACCGGCCTTCAGATCAACCTGGCCGTTGTTGCCGAAACCCTGGCAGAACTCGCCGGTGTCAGCATCGACCGCGATCATGCGCGCATCAATGGTGTTGGTCAGCAGGCGACGCTGGCAATTGGCGGCCGGCGCCGGTTTGGCTTCGATGATCGACGAGTTGCTCGGCTGAGCAATCGCTTTGGTGGCGTCGAAATAGGCCATGCCACGGCAGCGCTGCCAGACTTTCGACTGAGCGTTGATTGCGTTCTTCCACAGCTCTTTACCGGTGTCGGCATCGAGGGCGATCAGGTTGTTGTGCGGGGTGCAGATGAACACCTTGTTGCCAACCTGCAGCGGGGTGAGCTGATCTTCAGCGCCGTTGCCATCGCTCTCGGCGACGTCACCGGTGTGGTAGGTCCACGCCACTTTCAGCTTGTCGACGTTGGTGCGGTTGATCTGGTCCAGCGCAGCGAAGCGGCTGCCACCTTCGGTATTCCCGTAGTGCGCCCAGTCCTTTTGCGCCTTGTCCGGCTCGACCGGGGTCAGGCCCGGGCCGGTGCCGGTGGCGGCAACGGTCGGGTGGGCGACAAACATATTGCCGGCCGCTACAACCACGCCGACCGCCAGCACCGCAGCCACGGCGTAAGCGCCGCGACCGGCAACACCGCCGTTGGCACGCTTGAGCAGCGGATAGACCAGTGCAACGACCAGGCCGATCACACTGAACATGAACAGGCGCGAGAACACCGGCCAGAACACCAGGCCGGCATCACTCACCGCCCAGATCGCGGTGCCCACCAGGAACGCGGCGAACAACCACGCACCGGCCAGCTTGAAGCGCGCGATCAGCAGACCGGAAACGGCCATGACCAAGCCACCCACCAGGAAGTACCACGAGCCTCCCAGGCTGACCAACTTCACGCCGCCCGCAGCCAGCGCCAAGCCGAGCAGGGCGATGACGACGCCCAGCCCGATCAGAATGAATTTCGATATGCCCGAGAGGCGTTGACTCTGCTTCACGTTGAGTGTCCCGTTGAAATGAGGCGCGCATTATATAGTTAGGTAACTACCTAGTTAAATCACAAATTTCAACGTGAAGCGTAGTTCGAGGTTTCGGCTCGCGCCTGCAGAGGACTGAGATGTGGAAATGTCTGTCGAAATGCGCACAAAAATCGCTGTTCTGTCAGATTGATTGTGAGTTGTGACAGATATCGGATGCCGCGACCTCAGGCGTAATCCATTTTCACAGGGTTGTAAATGCGACGAATAACCGCCAGTCAGCCCGTTCCAGAGCGGTCGACGGACGCATCGAGCTATATGGATATGCTTTTTTAATCTTGGAATTCGCCACGGTTTACCGCTCAACTGGCGCCTTTTTGATAGGTGGCTATTTATGTCCGAGCGATGTGAGGTAGTGGTTCTGGGCTTGGGCGCGATGGGCGCGGCGACGGTTTATCAGTTGGCGAAAGCGGGAGTGAACGTTGTCGGTATTGATCGTCATCATCCACCGCACAACCTCGGTTCCAGCCACGGCGATACGCGCATTACCCGGCTTTCGGTCGGAGAAGGCGCGCAATACGTGCCGATCGTGCGCAATTCACATCGTATCTGGCGTGAGCTTGAGGCTCTGACGGGAGAGTCTTTGTTCGAGCAATCGGGTCTGTTGGTTTTGACGTCGAGCGCCGAGTTCGATCCTCAAGATGGGACCGACTTCACCCTGCGCACCATCGGCCTCGCGCAGACTTACGGCATCGAGCACGAAGTCCTGTCCGCCGGACAGATTCGCCAGCGCTTCCCGCAATTCGCCAACGTGCACGACTCAGCCATCGGCTATTTTGAACCGGGCGGCGGCTTCGTGCGCCCGGAACGCTGCATCGATGTGCAGCTCAAACTGGCCGAGCAACACGGGACGATGCTTTATAAAGGCGAGACCGTCACCGCTATCAGCTCGAACGAAGAGGGGGTTACGGTCACGACCAACCAGCGCACGCTACGCGCCGACAAACTGGTGATCAGCGCGGGCAACTGGAACGGCGAGTTGCTCGGTGAGCCGTATGAGAATCTGCTGAGTGTTTACCGGCAAAAGCTGTTCTGGTTCGAACTGGAAGAGAACGCCGGACTGGTCGGCCACTCACCGACGTTCATCTTCACCCACGGCCGCGGCGACGACAAAATCAACTACGGCTTTCCCGCGCTACCCGGCGAAAGCAGCATGAAAATCGCCACCGCGCAGTACCACACCGCAACGTCACCTCAGGCCATCGACCGCACGGTTTCAGCGGCCGAAGCGCAGGACATGTACGAGCGCCAGGTGCACGAGCGCATCGCCGGCGTGACCTCGAAAGTGCTCAAGTCGGCGGTTTGCGCCTACACCGTGACCCCGGATCGCCATTTCATCATCGATGAGCATCCGTCGCTGCAACACACCCTGTTCGTCTCGGCCTGTTCCGGGCACGGTTTCAAGCATTCCGCCGCGCTCGGCGAAGCATTTGCGCAGTGGTGCATGCGCGGCTCGAGCGACCTGGATCTGTCCTCTTTCTCCCTGAAACGCTTCGAAGGAAAACTATCGTGAAACGCGTCGCGCTCTCCGTAGCACTGCTGGTCGCCGCCCTGGGCAATGCCTATGCCGAAACCCTGAAAATCGCCGTGGTGCCTGTGCCCCACGCCGAAATCCTCGAGTTCTTGAAACCGGAGCTGGCCAAGGAAGGGGTGACGCTGGATGTCAAAGTCTTCTCTGACTACATCCAGCCCGACCGGCAGACGGATGAAGGCTTGCTCGACGCCAATTACTTCCAGAGCAAACCGTATTACGAGGCCTACAAAAAAGACCGGCCGAGCAGCGATCAAGTGCCGATTGTGGCCGTGCACATCGAACCGTTTGGCGCCTATTCGAAGAAGATCAACAACATCAGCGAACTCAAGGATGGCGCGACGATCGCCATTCCCAACGACCCGACCAACTCCGGTCGGGCGCTGCTGCTGATCGCCAAGCAAGGCCTGATCACCCTGAAGGATCCCGACAACATCATGGCGACGCGCCTGGACATCGTCAGCAATCCCAAGCATCTGAAGTTCCAGGAACTGGAAGCGGCGATGTTGCCGCGGGTGTTGAATCAGGTCGACATGGCGTTGATCAACGCCAACTACGCACTGGAAGCCAAACTGGTGCCGCACAAAGACGCGCTGTTTATCGAAAGCTCGGAGTCGCCGTACGCCAATTACCTGTACGTGCGTCGCGACAAGGCCAACGCCCCGGCCGTGCAGAAGCTCGGCGCGCTGCTTAACTCACCGCAAGTGAAGCAGTTCATTCTTGAGCGTTATCACGGCGATGTGGTGCCGGCGTTCTGACTCAGTCGGGAGCCGCCAGAAATGCTGACGGCTCCCGACATCTTCAAGCGTTCTCTTCAAGCCGGCGCACATCGCCCAAGGAATCACGCTGCATCGATTGCAGGTTTTTCTCGATGGTTTCGCACAGCGCCTCCATCTGAATCTGGTGTTCGCTGTGGCGAAACGGGCTTTGCAGATCGGTGCCGATACGTTCGATGGCCAGCAGCATAAAGCCCACCACGGTCGAGGCCAGCGGTGTGAACCAGCCCAGCGATTCCACCAGACCGACCGGGACGATCAGGCAGAACAGCGAAATAAACAGTCGCGGAAAATACACATAAGGGTAGGGCAGCGGCGTATTCGCGATCCGTTCCATGCCGCCCTGACTGTTGGACAAATCCACCAGCGTCGACTCCAGCCGCGCCAGACGAATGCTGTCCAGGCGCCCGGCCTTGTATTCGCGCGCAAGCAAAGTCGCTGATCCGGTGAGGATATCGTTGGCAAAGTTATTGGTCGTGCCACTGCGCGCGAATTCTTCGGCGGGAATAAACGCCCGAACTTCCTCAGGGCAAGGCTGACCTTGCAGATGCGCCGCGAGGCAGTTCACATAGGCGACGTGGCGGCGCAACAGGGTCGACTTGACCGGATTGACCTCGCCATCGGGATCATCCAGCAGCGTCAGCACCTGGCGGGCGAAGCTGCGCGAATTGTTGATCATCGAACCCCACAACGTGCGTGCTTCCCACCAGCGGTTGTAAGCGCTGCTGTTGCGGAAACTGATCAGCACGATCAATGCCGAACCCAATAACGTCAGGGGCATCAATGGCAGATTCAGCTTGGCGTTGAGGAACAGCATGAAATCGACGGTGACGGCGATGTCCCAGAGCAGCAGCCAGAACAACGCCCAGCCGACATAGCCCAGAGTCTTGATGATCAAACGGTATTTTCTGACGATGGCTGCTTTCAAACGGAAACCTCGTGGTGAGCGGTAAGCGTTAACGCCTTAGCTCGGACGCTGTTTTCGCGGGAAAGGTTCGCTAAATCGCTTCAGCTTTCGTCGGCTCGGGCTAATCGGCCCGGAGACGATTGAAGGAAAATGACAGGGACCTTTTCATCAGTCTGGCCATCGGCGTTTCGATCTTTTCGTGAATGACATAGGACGCAGCGATCATCAAAGCCACGGTGCCCCACAGCAGAAGGTGAGCATTCACCGCCGGATAGGCCATGTTGAAGATGATGAAACCGATCATTTGATGGAGCAGGTACAGCGGGTATGTGAGCGCTCCCAGGGTCGTCCAGTTCAATTGCCCGATGGCGGCTGTTTTGTTGGTTGCGATCAACAGGAAGGTCATGAAGAACACGATAATGAAGCTGGCGATGATCGACGGATCGTACTCCGTCGCATATTTGCTTTCGATCGACTCGGCCCAGGTAATGGCGGTGAAGGTGGCCAAGGCCAATGCTCCCGCCACCAGGGCAATGCGCAGTTTTGTCATACCCTTCGCCCAGATCAGGTAGAACGTGGCACCGGCGATGAAATAGGCCGCGTAATCGGTGATCAATATCGAGCGCAGCTTTTCAAAAGCGAGGACTTCCGCGGTGGCCGAGACCAGTAGCCAGAGCACGAGGCAGGGTTCGATTTTGTCTATTTTCTTCAAGGCCAGGAGAATCGAGATCATCAGGTAGAACTTGATTTCTACAAACAGCGACCAGTACACGCCGTCGATGGGCGGGACGCCGAGCAGGTCGCCAAGGAAGGTCATATTGATCAGATATTGATAAAGATCCGCGCTGAACCTCGGCTGACCGAAGGCCAGTGTGATCAGAAAGGTGAGCGTGCAGCAGACCCAGAACGCCGGGCACAGGCGCACCACGCGGGAGATGAAAAACACTTGCAGGTTGTTGCTGGAAGCCGTCATCAGGATGACAAATCCGCTGATCATGAAAAACAGTTCGACGCCCAGGTAACCGTATTTGGCCACCTCGGCCAACATCGGATAGGGCATGACCGACATGTCGCCCCGCGCATAACCGCGAAAGGCGTAGTGAAAAATCACCACGGCGAGCGCTGCCAGGAAACGCAGCAAATCCAGCTCCTTCAGTCGTCGGTTGTTCATGTTTGGGCGCTCCGGAGGTGTTAGCGCTGATCGAGAACTGACGACTTTGCCGAGTGAATTTCGACCCAAGGCGCAAGCTATGGCAGCAGGAGGGCGTCGACTGTCCCAGGCTGGGTGTGACGGTTATGGACCGCGTTGCCACATGCGGATGTAGTCGACCTCGAAGGTGGACGGCAGGTCAGCGTCGTCGACCACGCCGAACCATTTCCACATGGCCTCACTGTCAAAGACGATTTGCATCGGAAAGAAGAAGTGGCGGTTCTTCGATTCCCTGACCAGCACGCCATCGACGTACCAGCGCAGGGTGTCGGGCTGCCAGTCGAAGCCGTAGACATGAAAGTCACTGGCCAGGCGCCAAGGGCTGATCCAGGTGCTGCCGCTGGCGATATGTTCTTTACTGTGCGGCGTCGCCCATAAATGCGCGTTCATGTTGTAAGAACGGTCCAAGGCTGCGCCTTTGGTTTTACCGCCAATTTCAAAGATATCGATTTCGGTGGCGTTGTCCGTGAAGCCCGTCCAGGCCAGCCAGAATGCGCTCGACGCTGCGGAGTTCATCGGTTTGGCGCGTGCTTCGTAATAACCGTAGAAACCGCGTTCACGGGTACGAACCATCGCTGAGGTGTAATCCTTGAAGCCAAGCTCGACGTACTTCTGCGGCAAGGTTTCCTTGCGAAAGACAATGTTCAGGTTGCCGTTGCTGACGCTGGCATTGCGTGGAGTGAACAGCGCCGGTTTGCGCCCGAGCGATTCATTGCCGATGGCATTGTTGACGTGCCAGCGCGCAGGGTCGACGGTGTTGCCGTTGAAGTCATCGGACAGGTTCGTGTCGAGTTCCCAGCGTCCGGTATTGTTTTGATCGGACAGTGGCAGATAAACGTGAGTGCGGGTCGGCACCGTGCCCAGCGGACCGACACGGGTCCACGTATCGGCATGGCTGGGAACGGCCACTGACCACTTGTGCGCAAGGTACTGGAAAGCCTGCTGACGCTCGGCGAGGGACGCAAACGGGCGGTCGTAAACCAGCACCTCGGCGATATCGCCGCGAAAATTTTCTGAAGTACCGACGGCATTGCGCCCGACCGCATACGGGCCGATCGGCACACCCTGTAGTTCCAGGACGGAAACCGTCGGTTCATACGCGGTGGTTTGCGCCAGGCTGATGGCGAAGTTCGGCAACACGTTATCGTTGTCAGCGATTTGCGCACGTGAACTGAACAACCGCTGCCACGGATCGACGCCGGCCTGTTCGGGCAATCGGCGGGACACGATCAACACCGTGACAGGTCCTTTTGCGCTACGAATGCTCTTGCCCAGAAACGCCGACCCTCCACTGAAACGCACGACCGCATGGCCATTCACGGCATTTTCCAGACGTTGCGGCTGCTCGGCACCTTCGTCGACCCTGGCGTCATGGGACTGGCCGGATTTATCGCTCCAGCGCTGCACACGGTTCTGCGCATTCACGCTCAGGCTGGATGCATCGGCGGCGTCCAGCCACAGCACCAGCCCGGCATTGGGCGGCGCTTGTGCGGCGTTGCCAGTCAGCGCAACCCACAGCAGCAGCGCCGGCAGCGATCGTACGCACATCATTTGAAGGCAAGCAGCGCGGGGATTTCGAAGGAAGACTGATACCCCTGCGGATTACACGACTGCCAGCGCCAGGCATCGACAATCATCTGGTGCAGGTCGCGTTGCGCGGTCCAGCCCAGCTCGCGTCCGGCCTTGGCGGGGTCAGCCCAGCACTTGGCGATATCACCTTCGCGGCGCGGTGCAAAGCGGTAGGGAATGCTGATGCCGGTGATGTCCTCGAAACTGTGGATGATCTGCAGCACGCTGTAGCCGACCCCCGTGCCGAGGTTCCAGAAACGGATGCCGTGGTTCTGCTGCAACACCAGCAGTGCCTTGAGGTGGCCAATGGCAAGGTCGACAACATGGATGTAGTCGCGCACGCAGGTGCCGTCGACGGTGGGATAGTCGCTGCCGTACACCGTGAGTTCCGGTATCCGGCCAATGGCGACCTGGGTCAGGCACGGCAGCAGGTTGTTGGGTCGGCCGCGCGGGTCTTCACCGATCATCCCGCTTTCGTGGGCGCCAATCGGATTGAAGTAGCGCAATAGGCCAATGCTCCAGCGCGGATCGGACTCGCACAAATCCGTCAGCAACTCTTCGATCATTAGCTTGGTGCGGCCATAGGGATTGACCGGTTTACCGGTGCCGAAGTCTTCGGCAATCGGCGTACGGGTCGGCTCGCCGTAAACCGTGGCCGATGAGCTGAACACCAGACGGAAGACGTTGTTGCGCGCCATGGCCCGGCACAGGTCAAGCGTACCGGCCACGTTGTTGGCGTAGTAGTCGAGCGGCTTGCGCACGCTTTCGGCGACGGATTTGAGGCTGGCAAAATGCACCACGGCATCGATGTCATAGCGCCGGAAGATGTCGTCCAGCAGGTCGGAGTCACGGATGTCGCCCTTGATGAAATCGATCCGGGTCAAGGTCAGTTGCTCAAGGCGCGCGATGCACTCCTGACAGCTGTTGCACAGGTTATCGAGCACCAGCACCCGGTGCCCGGCATTGATGAGCGCCAAAGCGGTGTGCGAGCCGATGTAACCGGCCCCGCCAGTAATCAACGTGGTTTTGCGCATGGTGAGGTCTTCCTGTCTCAGGGACTGAATCAGCGGGCGGTGAAAACCGATTTGAATTCCTGCGGCCAGTGCGGGTGGATCAGGCTGTACGCCACGGCGTAGCTCAGCGCGCCCAGCGCGATGTTGCCGATCAGGTGCAAGTAGCCTTGAAAGCCCAGTTGCGGTGACACCAGCAGCACGGTCGCGGCCATGACCAGTGAGGCAATCACGCTGCGGTAATTGGCCTCGACAAACCGTCGCCAGCTGTAACCGATGGCCAGGTTGAGGCCGCGGATCTGCAGCGGCGTGATCAGCAGCATGCGCACGAGCAGAGCGCCGGCTGCGGCCATGCCGCCATAAACATTGCCGAGGCTGTAGACCAGCGCGAGAGCCAGAACAGTGGTGAGCACTTCTGCCTTGATCGTCAGGTGACTGCGGTTGACCGCCACCAGTGCGGTGGTGGCGTACATGGCGGTGTTGCCAATGGCCGCCGTGCAAGCCAGCACTTGCAACAATGGAATGGCGTCAGCCCACTTGGCGCCGAAGATCAACAGGATGAGGTCGTTGGCGGTGAGCGCGAGGCCGATGAACAGCGGCGTCAACACAAAGCCGCTGACCGCGGTCGAGTCGCCAATGATCCCGAGCAGGCGCTTGGGTTCTGCACTGCGCCGGGCGAACGCCGGCAGCGCATAACTCAGCAGACCGTTATAAATCGCCGTGCGCGGCAGTTCGATGATGCGCATCGCCATGTTGAACATGCCGACCGCATTCGCCCCGGCCGTCATCCCCAGCACCACGTTGACGCCGCGCTGCAAGGTTTGTGAACTGAGTGAATTGATTGCAACCGGTGCACCAGCCTTCAACAGTTCGCGCAAGACCGTCCGGTCGATGGCAAACGCGATGCGTCGCCGGTCTGCATGCATCAGGACAATGATCGACACCCATTCCATGATCAGCGCCTGGGCAATCACTGCCCACGCACCCCATCCGCACAGCGCCACCGCGATGCCGCCGACACCGCCGGCGACTTTGCCCAGTAACGTGCGCGACGCGAGCATCTTGAAGTTACCGCTACGGCGCATTTGCGCCACATAGACCCGCGCCATCATGGTAAACAGGATTTTCACCGAGGCCACCGCGGTCAGCCATTGCAGCAGCGGGTCGGGCGTGTACAGGAATGCCGCGAGCGAGATGATGACAATCGACACCAGACTGACGAGCACCCCGGCCCAGAAAGCCGTGCAGATGTGTTTGTCTTCCAGCCGTTCAAGGCGTACCAGCGGATCTTCCAGCACCGATGAGTACACCAGACCAATCAGCTCGACGATGGCAATGATGATCGTGCCCACACCCAGCTCGGCCGGCGAGAGCAGTTTCGCGTAGACGACAAAGGTGATCATCGACAGCAGGATCAGGCCGAATTTCTCGGTGAAGATCCAGCTCAATGTCACCAGACGGTGATTGGCCATGGCGGTTACCGATTCAATGAGCTGGAGTTGACGCCGTTGCCTTGCGCCATGTTCTGGCGCGCGCATAGAGATAGCGCAAGGTCGCTTTGCCGTTGGCGAAGATCAGCGCTTGCCAGGAGCACTCGAGCATTCGCCGGTACACGCCGAGCACTTGGTCATGCTCGCCGCGTCGGGAAAACGCTTCGAGAAAATCGGTGTGGTTGCTCAGGACGAAATTGATCCGTTGCTGCTGGCTGAGCATCTCGCCGTAGCGGGCGAGGTACACCTCGATAAAATGGATCTTGTTCTGGTAGTACTTCTTCGGTTGCGCGGTCATGTTGCCGCCGTTGACCGTGCGCTCCAGCAGTACCTGCGGCACTGTGTGAACCTCCCAATGTTCGGCGATCCGCGTCCACATGTAGCGGTCTTCGGAGTAACGCAGGCTGGCATCGAAACCACCGAGCTGCATGATCACCTCGCGTCTGACCAGCGCGGTGGAGACGCCATTGACGACGTTGGCGTGAATGAAGTCGTAGAAGTGCCTGCCGCTTTTGCGCCGGTTGTCCAGCTGCCGCCGGCCGTCGCTGTAATTGACCTGCGCGTAGCAGTCGATCAACCCCACCGGCCGGCCCTGACGACTGAGTTCTTCGTACAGGGCCAGTTGCAGCTCAAGCTTTTGCGGGTGCCACTGGTCATCGGCATCGAGCATCGCCACAAAGGTTTCTTGCGAGTGCCGCATGCCGTGATTACGCGCGCTGGCCTGGCCTTCGTTGGCTTGCTGCAGCAGCGTCAGGCGAAACGGCGCGACAAAGTCTCTGACCCGTTGCGGTCCGTCATCGGTGGAGCCATCGTCAATAACGATGACGTGATCCGGCAGGCGGGTTTGCCCGACCAGCGACGCCAATGTCTGCTCGATGCTGTCGGCACCGTTGTACATCGGGATGACGACGCACACTGAATCCACGGAAGGGAGGGCTTGATTGGGCACGGGTGGTTCTCCTTGGGTTACGCGTTGGCTGAATCGCGCGGCAGTGCTCTGCCAGACAAACGCTGACGCTGTGTTGCCGGTGAGGTTGCGGGGTAGGTCGCGAGGTGATGGCGGAAAGACAGGGCGAGGGTGCAGAACACCAGAAACTCGGCGGAGCGATAGTTGGGGATCACGTACGCCACATAATTGGTGACGGCGAACAAACCGATGATCACCAGCGCACTGGCGCGAAACTGCGCCGTTTGATTCGCGGTAACAGCGCGGTACTGCTTGAGCAGGGCTTCGCCAAACATCAGGGCCAGAGCGGTCAGTTGGATGACTCCGCCGTTGAGCAGGGTTTCAACGTAGCCGCTGTGGGCGTTACCGATGTAACCCCAACGGGTAATGAAGCCATCGGCATCGGGGCTGGACCAGAAGGCACCGAAGCCGTAACCCTTGAGGAACTGCCCGTCGATAAACGGCCCGAGCAGTTCCCAGATCAAGGTACGATCGGTCAGTGACGGGTCACGACCGGCCATTTCCAGCAACACCGCGAAGTTGCTGTAGAGGAACAGGCACACCAGCAGGTAGAGGAGGGTGCAGCCGAGGAACATCAGCGGCGAATGGTTGACGCGCAAACGGATCAAGGTCAGGAAGTACCAGTAGCTGATCGCGCCTGAAACAATCAGCGCTACCCCGGTTGCAGACTGCGCGAGCAGGATCGCGACCAGCGAAAAGAATGCACAGAACAGCGCCCAGTGATTGCGTCGGCGAATCATCGGTAGCAACAACAGAATAGCGATCGCGTTGAGCCGCGCACCGGCATTCTTTTCGGCAAAAATCCCTTTGAAGGCGCCGTCGCGAATCCCACCGGAGAGGAACGCGACGTCAGGCATGACAACCGCGAGGATCAAGCCGATCAACGCCGCCCCGCCGATGGCGCAGCCGAGCATGAAGGTGATTTTTTCCAGCGAATAGTTGTAGGCAATGAAACCGGCGAAAAACACCATGCTGAGCATCGCGATAAAGCGCTTGAAACTCAGCATCGGGTCGTGGGACCAGCCGATCGAGGCGATGACAGAAAACATGAACAGCAACAGAAAGAAGTTGCTGCGATAGAAGGTTTTGCTGAGGAAGACCTTGTTGCGGATGAAGAAGAATAACGGCACCAGCAGCGTGATCAGTCCGCAGATCTGATTGGCCACGTTGCCTTCGAGGTCTTTATCGATATCGCCGAAGCTGGCGGCGCCGCCCAGGCCGAGGACAAAGGTAATCACCTGGATGTAGAACAGGATGCCGAACAAGGTGAAGCCGTCGCGTAATGTTGAATACCTGATCGCCAATGTGCTCATGATGACGGGCTCCCGATCAACGCTTTGAGATAGGTCTGCACCGCGCTGGCATTGATGAATCGGGCCGCGGCCTCCAGGCGCAATTCACGTTGCAGATTGCGCGGTGTAGCCAGTTGCAGGGCAATCGCCTGAGCCAGGGCGAGCGGATCGTCGACGTCTACCAGTGGCGCGACCACACCACCAATGAGGATGTCTTGCGGGCCATGGGGGCAGCGGGTTGCCACCACCGGCGTGCCCGTGGATAACGCCTCTACCAAGGCGTTTGGGCTGCCCTCGAAGCGCGACGACAGCACGAAGCAATCGGCGGCGGCGACCTCCGCCAGAGGGGCATGGGCATAGCCCGGCAGATCGAAGCGGTCCGCCATGCCCAGTGCGCGCGCCTGTTCCAGCAGATTCGGCCTGAGTGCGCCCTCGCCAAAAATGATCAGGCGGGCATTGCTGTCCGCTAATGCGGCGAACGCGCTGATCAAGGTGTCGAAGCCTTTTTGCGGCGCCAGTCGACCCACGGCGACAATCACCGGGCCGGACTTTTCCAGCAGCCAGCGGTGGCTGGGCAGCCCCGGGGCTTTCTGGCGAAAGTCGTTGTCGAGCACCGGGTTATCGGCAATGGTCACGTCCTGGCGGCGGGCGACGGTGGTGTCGACCAGGTCCTGGGCGACACCCCGCGAAACACAGATCACCGGGTTGGGAATCAGCCGATACAGCAGCGGCGCCAGCAGGTACGCGACGCGCACCATGAAGTCGGGATTGACGTGCTTGTCATGGGAAAAGGCATTGCGCTCGCTGACGTGCAGGCGTGCCAGCGTGCCGGACAAAATCGACGCCGCGATCGCCACCACGTTGACGTGGGTGAGGGCTGCCAGTTGTGCGTCAAAGCGATTTGCCCGCAGAAAACGCGTGAGTGCCGGCACTGCACGGACGCTGCGCGGACTATTCAGCTCAACCTTTTTCACTCGCGGATCGAGGTGCGCGGCGTGAATGCCGCCGCCGGTGAGCATCAGCAAGGTCACGTCATTGCCTGCGTCCACCAGCGCTCCGGCCAGACGCGCCATCATTTTTTCAGCCCCGCCGGCGCTGAGGTCATGCAGGATGATCAGCAGTTTTTTCATTGATTCCATACCTGGTAATACGCCTGCGCCGCGTACTGGCTGGTGTACTGACGCAGGGTGTCAGTGAGTCTGGTTTCGCTGAAGGCAACGTCATCGAGTGGCGTCAGGCTGCGCAGCATGCCGGCGGCCAGCGCCGGTACGTCGTTGACCTTCACCAGTTGGCCAAGTCGGCCGTTGTCCAGCAGTTCTCTCGGGCCGGTTTCACAATCGCTGGCCAACACCGGCGTGCCCAGTGCCAGCGCCTCGATCAACACCGTCGGCATGCCTTCTTGCACGGAGCTCAAAATGAACAGCTGCGCGTGCCGGAGCAGCGGATAGGGGTTGCTCAGGAACCCGGTGAAATGCACCCGCGAGGCGATGCCCAGACGACTGGCCTGAGCCGTCAGTGCGTCGCGCAATGGGCCATCGCCGACGATCAGCAGATCCGGCAGCGCAGCGCTGCGCAACGCCAGCGCATAAGCATCGAGCAACAGCTGAAAACCTTTCGGTTCGACCAAACGGCCCAGGCCCAGCCAGTAAGCACCGGGCATTCCGGCGGGTAGCGGCGCCTGCGAGGCTTGAAACAGTTGCTCGGTGACCACCGCATTGGGGCAATAACGGATGCGCTGCTGACCCCAGGGCAGCAATTCGATAAGCGTCTGGCGCAAGGCATTGGAGACGGTGACGACCTTGCCGCTGCCACACAGGTACAAGCTGTAGAGCAAGCGCAGGCTGGCGGGACCGGTATTCTGTTCACTGCAATCGAGGGTCGCGTGGCGGCAATAGATGACTTTGCACAAACGGCCCCAGGTGGCGAACCAGGTGCAGAGATTGGCCTGCTCCTTGGCGGCGATCAGGTGTGTGACGCCTTCACGCTGTATGAGCCGGCGCAACAAAACGATGGACTTGAGCAAACCGACAAGACCGCTGCCGCCGCCGTTGAAGCGCTGCACACCGGGCGTATCTGGCACGTCTGCGTTGATAACGAAAAAACTCACCCGGCGACCGTCCTTGAGAAACTGCTCGGACAGCCGTTGCTGAACGCGCTCGACGCCACCGCCCAGCTTGAAATCCTTGAGGATAAACAGGATGTGCATGGTCATTCCCCCACGCTGATGGCGACTTTGTGCCGGGCGAGCATTGTCAGCAAGTGCAAGAAGTTGCTGGGGTAATCGACGAGGTAGCGTTTGATCGTGTGCGGCTCGCGGTACATTCGATAGAACGCGCGCAGGTGCAGGCGATTGATCAGCGCCGGGTAGTATTGCCGCGTGGCCAGGGCTTCCTGGCGGATGAACCCGCCACAGGTGAAGGCAACACCGCGAAAGCCTGCGCGCAGGGCATCCTGTTCGAACTGTTCTTGCAGCCCGGCGCCGAGGCCAACAATCAGGATGTCGGCGGCGCTGCGACAGATGTCCGCTTGAATATCTTCAGCCTCGACGGCGTCGAAATAGCCGTTGTGGTAACCGGCGATAATCAGCCGCGGATAAAGCGCCCTGATCTTGACGATAAACAGCTCCAGCTCGGCTTGCCGGGCACCGACGAAGTACACGCGCTTGCCCAGTTGCTCGGCGCTGCCGAGGACAAGATCGGCGATCGAGGTGAAGTCGAAGCTGACCCGGCCAATGGCCCTGCCGGTCACCCGCGACATGAAGGTCGACATCAGCATGCCGTCGCAGAAATAGGCGACGCTGCCCGGAGTCTGCTGGAAAACGCTGCCGATGGAGGCAAAGTTGATAAAGGAATAGGCCTGGTTGGCCTCCAGTAATTTCGCCGAGTAATGCCCGACCAGTTCCAGCTGCAACATGGCGCGGCTCCTTCAAATGACTGAAGGGGTTGGCCGCCCCACGGAGATGTAGGTGAAGCCGCGTTTGCTCAAACGCTGCGGATCGAACAGATTGCGTCCGTCGAAAATCAACGGTTGTTTGAGCTGCTGGCTGAGCAAGTCAAAGTCCGGCGCGCGGAACGCTTGCCACTCGGTGACGATGATCAATGCGTCGGCATTTTTCAGCGCCGCTTCCTTGGTGCCCGACAGGGTCAGATCATCGCGGGCGCCATACAGGCGCTGGGCCTCTTCCATGGCTTTCGGATCAAACGCCTGAACGCTCGCGCCGGCGTGCCACAAGGCTTCCATCAATACGCGGCTGGGGGCTTCGCGCATGTCGTCGGTATTGGGTTTGAAACTCAAGCCCCAGAGGGCAAACGTCTTGCCGCGCAGATGGCCGTCGAAGTGATTGAAAATCTTGCTGTACAGACTGGCCTTCTGGTCCTGGTTGCGCGCCTCTACAGCCTTGAGCAGCCGGGCGTCGATATCGACACTTGTCGCGGCATGGATCAGCGCTTTGACGTCTTTGGGAAAGCACGAGCCGCCGTAGCCCACGCCCGGGTAGATAAACTGGTAACCGATGCGCGGGTCGGCGCCGATGCCGTGGCGGACTTTTTCGATGTCGGCGCCGAGCTTTTCCGCGAGGCAGGCCATTTCGTTCATGAAGCTGATCTTGGTCGCCAGCATGCAGTTGGCGGCGTACTTGCTCAGCTCAGCGCTGCGAAGGTCCATGACAATGATTTTGTCGCGGCTGCGATTGAACGGTTCATACAGCTCGCGCATGACCGCTTCGGCATGCGCGCTGTCGGTGCCGATGATGATCCGGTCCGGGCGCATGCAGTCTTCGACCGCGCAGCCTTCCTTGAGAAATTCCGGGTTTGACACCACATCGAACGTCAGGTGACGGCGATCATTGTCTGCCAGCACCTGCTCGATACACGCACGTACCTGATCGCCCGTGCCGACCGGTACTGTCGATTTGTCGACGATGATCTGATGCCGATCCATGTTCAGCGCGATGGTCTGCGCCACGCTCAACACGTATTGCAGATCGGCCGAACCGTCTTCGTCGGGCGGTGTGCCGACGGCGATCAACAGCACATCGCCATGCTGAACGGCGTCGGCCAGGTCGGTGCCGAAGCGCAGGCGACCACTTTGATAATTGTCACGCACAAGGCTTTTCAGGCCCGGCTCGTAGATCGGCAGCGTGCCTTGTTTCAGCGCCTCGACCCGGGCCGCGTCGACATCGACGCAGAGCACGTTGTGCCCGACCTCGGCCAGTGCGGCGCCCTGGACCAGGCCCACGTAACCAATACCGAATACGCTCACATTCATGGTCAAACCTCAGATCGTGGTGAAGGTTGTCAATGCAGGGGCAGGGCGGGGTTGAAGCGGTCGGGCAGGGGTCAGTAGATGTTTTTCGAGAACAGCGTGAAGGGCGTCTTGATGAGGATTTTGATGTCGAGCCACAGCGACCATTGGTTGATGTAGTTGAGGTCCTGGGCGACGCGCAGCTGCATCTTTTCCACGGTCTCGGTTTCGCCGCGATGACCGGTGATCTGGGCGAGGCCGGTGATGCCCGGCTTGAGGCGATGGCGGGCCATGTAGGCGCGCACTTTGCCGGTGTAATAAATGTTGTGGGTGACGGCGTGCGGGCGCGGGCCGACGAGGGCCATCTGCCCGGACACGACATTGAATAATTGCGGCAATTCGTCGATGGAACTGCGGCGCAGAAAGCCGCCGATCGGGGTGAGGCGGTCATCGTCGCGGGTGGCCTGGCGTACCTCGCGATCATCGTGGACGTGCATCGAACGAAACTTCCAGACCTTGATCACTTCACCGTTGCAACCGTGGCGGGCCTGCTTGAACAGCACCGGGCCTGCGGAGGTCAGCTTGACGGCGACGGCCACCGCCAGCAGCAAAGGACTGAGCAGCACAATTGCCAGCGCCGCCAGACTGCGCTCGAACAGGTCTTTGCAAAACAGGCTGGCCGGGTGCGAGCTGATCAGGCTTTCATTGAGGTAGATCGCCGGCATCCGTTCGATTTCCGAGATCGAATGGTTGAGCAAGACCATGCTGCCGAAATCCGGAATCCACACCACGTCGACATTCATGTCCAAGAGGTCGATGTACAGCGCTTCGATGGTCGCGGCATGCGCCATGGTCAGGACGATGTAGACGCGGCGCACTTCCAGACGCGTGATGATTTCGCGGATCGCGGCAACGTGGCCGAGCAGCGGCAGAATGCTCGGGGCCGGGCCGCTATTGTCGGCGGCGGCGATGAAACCGAGCACCAGCGCGCGGTTCGGTCGCGAGAGTTTTTTCGCCAGCTCATGGGCCGTCGGGCAGGTGCCGATGATCACTGAACGGCGCTCTTTGCAGACCCTGCGCGAGTGCAATCGGGCCAGATAATGCAAGGGCAGAAAGCTCAAAGCCTGGACGACGAAACCCAGCACCGCCCAGACCATGATCACTTGCCGCGAGTAGATCGCGCTGGTCTGGGTAATGAAGGCAATCGCCGCCAGCACGGCCAGCAGAATCAGCCACGCTGCGAGCAATCGGCCCAGGCCGACCAACAGGCCATGGCGCTTGTGGTAAACCTGCATCACGCTGTAGATCGGCACCGAGCCGAGCACGGCGAGAATGATCAGGATGCGGTATTCGCTGTTCAGACTGCCGACGCGCCAATGCACCAGCAACATCAGCAATACGGTGGTCAGCGACAGTGCACACAGCCACTGGCCCCAGAAGGTCAGGCCTCGGCGATGCGTCAGGTGAGCGGTATAGAGCGGCGTCATGGGCTTAACCTCAAGGCAGCAGTCATGCATCAGCGCTAATCGAACGGACAGGACGTGTCGCCCGATGGCTATTCCGTAGCTCGGCAGAGGTGAAGCGGGTTGTGCGTGGGCAGAAGGGGGCGTAGCGGTTGGCGTATTCGCCTGGTGTTACCTGGGCGCGAAATCGTAGTTATAGAACGCCCGGGAGTGGTGATAGCCGTACTTGCGCGCCTTGCGCAGGTCGACCTGATTGAGCACGGTGCCAAACACCGGCACATGGCTCTGCTGCAACACGGCCAAGCCGCGCTGCACCTGGCTGATCGGCGTGCTGTCGGCCTTGACCACATAGATCACGGCATCCGAATGCCGCGCCAGCAACAGCGCGTCGCTGATCATCTCCGCAGGAGGGGAGTCAATAATGATGTGGCGATAACGCGACCTCAGCGCCTCAAGCATGCGCGCCATGCGCGGTGAGCTGAGCAGATCCTGCGGCGGTGGCTGTAACGGATTGAGCGTATCGGCCGGGGATGGCAGGCGCGGGGCGGCGAACATGTCCAGCGGTGACGGCAGGACCTTGCCGGCCGGCAACATGTCCAGATTGCCCACCGAAACAATACAGTCTTCAAGTCTGGCGGTGCCGGCAATGACATTCGCCAGCCCCGGGCTGTCCGGTGGGAAATCGAAGTTCAGCGACAGGGTTGGCTGACGCATGTCGGCATCGATCAACAGCACTCGTTCGAGTGACGTCAGCGAGCTGGCCAGATTGTTGGCAATGGTGCTTTTACCCTCACCGGCAACGGTCGATGTCACCAGCACCACCTGCGAGGGCATTTCGCTGCTTTGCAACATCAACCAGGTGCGCAGGTTGCGAATGGTCTCGGAAAAGCGCGGGTTGTCGTTATCCTCGAACAAGCGCGCCAGTTGCCGACGGGTTTTCTTCGTCACCAGTGGTACGACGCTGAGCAACGGAATGTTCAGCGCGTTTTCGATCGACTCATCGGTTTTGAAGGTATTGCTCAGGCTGTCGAAGAGCAGCGCCAAGGCAACGCCGATCACCGCAGCGATCAACCCGACGATCGCGACAATCAGGGTTTTACGCGGTTTGCTCGCATCGACCGGGACAATGGCTGGGTCGACGATGCGCACCTTGGTCGAGTCCATGTCGGCGGTGGCGGTGGTTTCTTTCAAGCGGGTGACGAAGGTTTCATACAGCGCGCGGGAGCTGTCGACCTCACGCTGGAACTCGCGCAACTGGAACTCTTTGCGCGCAATGTCCTGGATTTGCGCCTTGTTGCTGTTGAACGACTGACGCAGCGAGGCTTCACTGGCGGTAGCGAGTTGGTATTGCCGCTCAATACCGGCGACCACTTGCTGCACCTGCAATTGCAGACTGGTGGTGGCGGTGCGCAATTCGGTCTGCGCAGAAAGCAGGCTCGGGTGTTTTGGCCCATAGCGGCCCGCCAGTTCATCCACCTTGGCTTGCGCCACAGCGCGGTCGGCCTGGAATTTCTGCACCAAGGGATTGCTCAGCACCGCAGGCACGCTGGACAGTCGGCTCAGATCACCGTTGCCCAAAGCCTTCGCCTGGCGGTACTCACTCTCGGCTTCAGCGCGGTTGCGCCGGGCGTCGACCATGCGATTGCCGGTCATTTCCAGTTCGTTGGCACTGATGGTGGCAACGCCGCCAACGTCCACCAGACCTTGTTCTTCGCGGTAGCCCTGAAGCTTTTTCTCGGCGACGCGCAAGTTGTCGCGCAACTTCACCAGCCGTGTGTTCATCCAGGCTGTGGTGGTTTGCGAGGACTTTTCGCTGGTGTCGAGCTGGCTGTCGGTGAAGCCTTGGGCCAACGCATTGGCCGCTGCGGCTGCGAGAACCGGATCGGGCAACTCGACCTCGATTTCGAGCAACTGGCTCTTGCCGACGAACTTGACGCTGGTGTGCAGCATGAGGTTCTGCGTGACCTGATTGAAAACATCTTCTTCAGTGGGCTGCTCTTTGTTGGTCAGCGGCATCACCCGGCTCAGCTCCGGGATCCATTGATCAAGGTCGAGATCCGCCAGCCACTGGCGCGGTGTGAACCAGGGCTTTGCTTGTTGGCGCGGGTCGGTGACCGGGTGGGTGGTCAGGCCGAGTTTTTTCACTGCGCGTTCGGCAAGATCGCGCGATTGCAGGAGTGCCTGCTGAGTCTGCAAGTAATCCGTGGCGTTGCCGCCGGAATCCTTGACTTGCTGGAACGACATCAGCGGCGGGGTTTTATCGTTGAACAGCAAGGTAGTGCTGCCGATGTATTGCGGCGTGATGTTCGAGACCACAATCGCGGCCAGCGCAGCGCTCGCCAGCACCAGCCAGGCGATGCTCCATTTGGCGCGCCAGATCACTCTCCAGAGCTTTAACAGGTCAAGGGTGTCCTTGTCTTCGCTGTACTGCTGATGCAGATGCGCTTGCAAAGGACGTTCGACGTAGGTGCTAGGGCTGTTGTCCATGATTAGAAAAAGCCTTGTGCAATGGAAATGGTGTCGCCGGGGGCAATCGTGGTGTTGCGCGTCACGTCATCGGTGAGGGTCGCGCCACCATCGCCGCGCAAAATGGTCACGCGCTTGATCGAGGCCCGCTCGGTCAGGCCACCGCCCAAGGCGATGGCTTTCTCCAGAGTCAGACCGGGCACGAACGGGTAGCTGCCGGGTTTCTTCACTTCGCCGTTGATGTAGAAAGACCGGTATTCGATCTGGCTGAGGCTGACTTTCGGGTCGATCAGGTAACCCTGCTTCAGCCCGTCGACGATGATTTTTTCGACTTGGCCGGGGGTCAGCCCCTTGGCGGAGATCTCACCGAGAAAAGGGTAGGAAAAAGTGCCGGCATCACTGAGACGGATCTTTTTCAGGCTCAATTCCGGCTCACCGAAGACGATGATGCGCAAGACATCGCCAGCGGCCAGTTTGTATTGGGTGCTGGGGTCTGCGGCAAAGGTATGGGGTACAAAACACAGGGCGAACAGCAAGACGAGTGTGCGTGTGTTCATGTCGAGACCCTCTTAAAGGCTGACGTTGAAACTGATCTGGAACACGTTGCGGGTGAAGCTTTCATCGTCGGCATCGGAATCGTTGTCGCGGTACCGATAGCCCAATTCGATATCCAGCCAGCGGCGCATCGCGTACACCACGGCCAGGTTGTAGTCCTGAAGATTGTCGGTACGGCTTTGGCCTTCGTAGACATAACGGCCAAACCCGGCTTGTGCCACGGTGGTGATGCGTTCGGTCCAGCCGTGGCGCCAACCGACCTGAGTGAACGTCGACTTCACGGCATCAGCGCCATCGTCGCCTTCGGCGAGGGCCTGACGGGCGACAAAGGTAAACGTCGAATAGGTTCGCGGTTTCCATTGCAAGTCCACTTGCCAGGTCGGGTTGTTGAGGTCTTTGGATTCGCTGTTGTCGAAGTTCTTGCGCTCATAACCGAGGCGCACTTTGCCCGTCGTACGTGCGGTGAAGTCCCACACGGCGCCGGCCAGTACCGCATCGGATTTACTGCTGCGCGGGCTGTTGGCCTGTTGGTAATCAAAGTCGGTGTGGTCATATTCCAGCAGGCCGCGGGTGTTACTGCCGATGCGGTGGTACCAGGTGCTGGTGAGGGCGGTGGTATTGCGTTCCTTGTCGTCGTTGATGCCGTCG
Organism: Pseudomonas sp. MC6; assembly: GCF_054790575.1. Classification (NCBI taxonomy): domain Bacteria; kingdom Pseudomonadati; phylum Pseudomonadota; class Gammaproteobacteria; order Pseudomonadales; family Pseudomonadaceae; genus Pseudomonas; species Pseudomonas sp. MC6. Next base: position 1,779,188 of record NZ_CP186504.1, on the reverse strand, counting down.
GCATTGTCGTAGCGAAGTTGCGCGTAACTGGCGCCGACATCGATTTGGTTGTCGGCACTTTTAGCGCCGAAGGTGTAGAGACCGCCCACGCGTTTATTGTTGAGCTTGTCGTTGATGCCCTCGACTGCCGTCGACTCGGTGCGCTCCCATTTACGGTATTCGGCGTCGAGTTTGAGACGATGGCGGTCGGTGAACTCCATGATGCTGTCGGCACGCACGCGCTGGGCGGTGTTCGAGGCATCGGAATCGTCGTGATAGATATAACGCGTGGGCTGCCAGATCAGTCGAGTGGCGCTGTTGCGATCTTCGGCCTTGAGCTCGAAGGTCGGCGCCAGTTTGGTGACCATCGATGACTGTTTACTGTTTTCCACTTCGCGAAAGTTATCGTCATAACTTTCTGAAAACAAAAAGGATGGTGTGAAATCGAATCCGTAAACATTAATGGCTTGCGGATCGATACTCCAGGCCATTCCAGGATAGAGAGAGGCCATCAGCAGTGCGACAGGGCATCGTGACTTCAAAGCCATGTTATAGCTCCTGAGCAAAGGCTTATAAGGCAAAGGGTTAGTGATAGTTCTGAACGTTGGGTTGTTGACGTTCGATCACGCTGAGTGGCAAGCAAACGGATTGTTCGCGATTCAGAAACTGCAAGAGGACCATCACCCGGTCGTTGCCGTGCAAGCCGAGAAACACGCCCTCCAAGGGAGCCAGCGGGCCGCTGACGATCTGCAGGTTCTGCCCTGGTTTCAGGGCCTGATCCGGCTCCGCCAGGGATGATTCGATACAGCGCACACGCAGGTGCTCGATGACATGCTCTGCCACCGTCGCAGGCCCGTGATTGAATTCGACGATACGACTGACCCCGCGTGTAGAACGCAAGGGTCCCCAATTGTCGTTACGACTGAGTTGGATAAACAGATACCCGGGGAACAGCGATTCGCGCACTCGCTGTCGTTTCCCGCGAATGATGCGTTCACTGAGTAGTTGGGGATGGAATACCACGTAATCCTGTTGGAGCAGGTTCAGGTGAGCACGCTCATCCTGACGTGGCTTGCATTGCAAAAGGTACCAAAAGGGACGTTCGGAGCTGATAACTGGCATGCTGGTAAACTCTGTAATGATCGAAAGTTTATGCAGGCAGAAGCTCTATCGAGGGCTAAGTAAGGGCAAGGGGTGAAGATCTATTCTTATTTTATTAACACTGAAGTGTTTCAAACTTGAATCACACAGCGTTTCATTAAGGTGCGTTGAACTGCGGCGTGACGCTATATTGTGCGGCGCATGGGGAATAAGCCGCGGCTTAACTTTTCAGAAGGCAAAGCTACCGCACGGTCTGCTCATGCAGCTTTAACGATAGGTAACTAAGTAGTTGTCTCTGAAACGACAGGGCGCGAGTAGAAGATTGCTCGCGCCCTGTAAAAATGAACCTTGGTAGTTATCGGCCAGTCTTTGCGGTCTGTCAAACGATCCCAGTCAAAAAACACGCCATTTATCTGCTAATGATGGCACTCGCACGCAGGTTATTGTTTTCTAAGGCGTCAGCCTTTTGTCGGAAGGCAAGAAACTTTACTGTCACTTCAGAGTCGTCGCTCGCTATTTAGATCGGGTGTTAATTCCTATCGTTGGGGGAAGTTATAAAGTCTGGACTGCGCAAGTCGACCAACGCTATAACTAATCGCCTGGCGACTTGGCTGGAGAGGCGAATATGTCCGTTCTTGTTACAGGTGCTGCAGGCTTTATTGGATATCACACGGTCAGACGATTGATATTGCAAGGCCATCAAGTAATCGGCATCGACAATCTTAACGATTACTACAGCGTGGAACTCAAACAGGCGCGCCTCAAGCAGTTGAGCGAGCTAAAAGGTTTCCGTTTCCAGACCATGGACATTGTTGATAAGCCAGCCTTGATGGCACTTTTCGAAGAGCAGGGGTTCACCGAAGTCGTGCATTTGGCCGCGCAAGCGGGTGTCCGCTATTCGCTCGACAACCCGGATGCCTATGCGCAATCGAATCTGCTGGGCTTTCTCAATGTGCTGGAAGCCTGCCGCCACTATGCACCCGCGCATCTGATCTACGCGTCGAGCAGTTCGGTGTATGGGGCCAACAGCAAGCTGCCATACAGCGTCGATGACGCGGTCGAGCATCCGGTTTCGCTGTATGCCGCCACCAAACGCGCCAATGAATTGCTTGCCGACAGTTACTGCCATCTCTACGGCCTCAAGGCCAGCGGGCTGCGGTTTTTTACCGTCTATGGGCCATGGGGTCGACCGGACATGGCGCTGTTCAAGTTCACCGAAGCGATCCTGCAGGGGCGGCCGATTGATATCTACAACCAGGGCCAGATGGCGCGGGACTTTACCTACGTCGATGACGTTGTCGAAAGCATCTTCCGCCTGTGCCCGAAGCCGCCGATGCCGGACAAAGACGCCAAGGGTTGCCACCGGATTTTCAATCTGGGGCGGGGCAGGCCGATAGCGCTGCTGGATTTTGTCGACTGCCTGGAGACGGCATTGGGCATAAAAGCTCAGCGCAATTTGTTGCCGATGCAGGCAGGCGATGTCATCAAGACCTGGGCGGATGTTTCGGCGCTGGCAGACTGGATCGGGTTTTCGCCGCAGGTGGAGGTTGAAGCCGGTGTGCAGCAGTTTGTACGCTGGTATCGCGAGTATTATCGGGTATGAGTGATCGGGTCGTGGATAGCACGTTCCAGCCAGTCAGAATCAAGCTGCGGAAAACGCTCTTGCAGCCACTCGATAAAAGCTTGAACCTGCGGTGCCAGATGAGTCCGGCTCGGGTATACCAACGACACAGGGCGAGGGGCTGGCCGATAGGGCTTTAGAATCTCCACCAAACCGCGACTTTCCAAATGGTCGGCCACGGCGATCCCGGGCGCCTGGATTATTCCGAAGCCCGACACGCCACACTGGACGTACGCATTCGACTCGGTGACGGTGATGCCGGCATCAGGCACAAAGGATCGATTCTGACCTTTTAGCGAAAAATGCCAGGGCAATGTTCTGTTGCTCTGACCGGACAAGAAGTTGACGCCTCGATGGGAGGCCAGATCGTCGAGTGTCTTGGGTTCGCCATGCTCGTTCAAATACTCGGGCGCGGCACACGTCACCATCGTCGCCATCGCGACAGGGCGAGCGATCAAGCTCGAATCTGGTAGATCGCCGATACGCAACGCACAGTCGACGCCTTCGCCGATCAAGTCGACGGCCCGATCAGTCACGCCCAGAATCATGTTGATGCCTGGGTAGGAGACGGTGAATTCTTTAAGGCTATTGATGAATTTCATTTGCGCGAAGGCGCTTGGAATATCGACGCGAAGCCGGCCAGTGAGCGTGACTCCGGATCGATCGAACATTGAGGTCGCAGCAGAAATACCCGCCAGAATTTCCTGTACCCGCTCATAGAACCTCTCGCCCTCGGCGGTGAGTGCCACCTTTCGCGTGGTGCGCTGGAACAACCGCACGCCCAATGACGTTTCCAGTTCCTGGATATACCGAGTGACCTGAGGTCGGCCAATGTCTAGCGATTCGGCGGCTTTGGTGAAGCTGCCAAGTTCGGCAAGCCTGGCGAACAGGCGCATTGATTGAAGCAATTCCATGACGCTTTCCCGTGAACCCCGATTGAATCAAGAGGTTGAGCATGATTGTTATCCAAGAATAGAACAATCATGTCTTTTCTCACGCATTTATTGCGCGCCATCAACAGCGAAAAATGCACCCAAGGCGGAACCGGCTCTGGTTCGTGGCCATTGATGTGTAATTGGAGATTCGCAATGAAAGCCTGGTTATTAAAAGATTTCGGACTCGACAACCTGCAATTGGGAGAGGTGGCGACCCCGCAACCCAAGGCTGGCGAGTTACTGGTGAAAGTCGGTGCTGTCTCGCTCAACTTTCGCGACAAGGCTATCGTCGACGGCATTTATGAACCCCACATGGTGCCCAAACCGCTGATTCCCGTAAGCGATGCAGCCGGCACGGTGGTCGTGATTGGTGACAACGTCACGCGTTTTAAAGTCGGTGATCGCGTCAACTCCCACCTTTATTCACGCTGGCTGGATGGTGAGCCAGGGCCGAACGAACCCGATTACTGCTTCGGTTCGCCGTTGCCAGGCGGTCTGGCCGAATACATGATCATCCATGAAGACAGCGCCGTCGGTGCCCCCGACAACATGAGCGACGAGGAGGCGGCAACACTGCCTATTGCTGCGCTCACAGCCTGGTATTCGCTGGTGGACTTTGGACAGATCCAGCCGGGTCAAACCGTATTGGTTCAAGGCACTGGAGGGGTATCGATATTTGCCGTGCAGATTGCTACTGCACTTGGCGCAAAGGTCATCGCAACATCGAGCAGCGACCAGAATCTGCAAACCGTGACGGGGCTGGGGGCCGTGGCTGGCATCAACTACCGAACCACCCCGAAGTGGGCGGACGAGGTGCTCAAGCTAACCGACGGCAAGGGTGTGGATCTGCTACTCGATGTCGCCGGTGGCAGTGGTATCAATCAATCGGTCGCAGCAACCAAAGCATCGGGGCGTATTGCACAGATCGGCTTTCTGACAGGGCAAACTGTCGAACTGAATCTGATGCCCCTCATTTTCCGCCAGACGACCATTCGCGGAATCGCCGTGGCGCCGCGCTCATCATTCGACCGGATGAACGCTTTCCTCAACGAGCACAAGATCCGTCCCGTGATCGATCAGGTATATCCGTTCGAGAAAGCACGAGAAGCTTACGAGCATCTCGCGAGGGGAGCATTTGGCAAGGTTGTGATCAAAGTCGCTTAATAACGTAAAGGCGCCAATTTGGCGCCTTTTTTCTCGCCCATCGCAGCTGATTCTCCCGCAGATCCTAATGTCAACGCATAAGCAGGGAGAGTGGAAAACTAAGCCGCCGGACGGCGCAAGTCATCAAGGCGCTGCATGCGTTTGAAAAATCTTGCTGATCACAGTCCACTTTCCATCAACTTTCAGCAGATGAAAAAAGTCAGTGAAAGAGATACCTGACATGTCGTTGGCGTCAATGCGAGCGCTAGCCGCCGTACCGACGACTTCGACGCGGACGATAGCTGCCGGTGCGTCAGGAGAAGGGCGGAAACCCTTGTCGATCCCTTCGAACAGTATTGAAATCGCCCCTCCAGCCAGCTTACCGTCGCCATCGACGCTGAACATGGTTGCTTGCTCACTGAACGCTGGCTTCATGATGCTGCTTTTGGCCTGCTTGCAGCCCTCAATGTACTTGTTAAGTACCTCGGTAATGGCTTGGTATTCTTCCACGTAAGTCGGTTTGCTCATGTGCTTGCTCCTGCTTCATAGGATTAGTGCAACGAAGGCATCAGGCTTTGGTATCAAGCCAGACAGATCCATATCGTGTGTAGGCGGCAGGAATTTCAATGATTTCTCCAAGATCATCTGCAGCGGTGCGAACCCAGAATGGATCTCGGAGCATTTGCCGCCCGACAAACACCAGATCAGCTCGGCCGTTCTGCAAGATTTCTTCCGCCTGACGCCCACTCTGGATCACACCCACTGCGCCTGTCGCAATATGCAACTCCTTGCGGAGTAATTCAGCGGCCGGTACTTGATAACCTGGGTAAGTCTCGACCTTCACCATCTTGATCCCACCTGAGCTGCAGTCGATCAAGTCAACTCCCTGTTCTTTCATCCAGCGACCGTATTCGAGAAACGACTCGGGCGTGTTTCCGCCTTCGGCGTAATCAGAACTCGAGATGCGTACGAATAGAGGGCGATCCCCCCAATGAGTTTTGACCTCTTCCAGTACCTCGCGCAGGAAGCGGTAACGACGCTTGGCATCACCGCCATATTCATCATCACGGTTGTTGGCCAGCGGGGAGAGGAACTCACTCAATAGGTAGCCGTGCGCGGCATGGATCTCTAGCACATCGAATCCAGCGTCGCTGGCACGCCGTGCGGCATCGCCAAAAAGTTTAACCAGCCCCGGAATCTCGTCAGCCGCAAGTTCGCGAGGAACAGGGCTGGTTTCCGTGAATGGAATCGCCGACGGCGCGATGTGAATCAGACCGGGCAGGTCAGCATTGCGACCCGCATGGCCGATCTGAGCGCCCGCTTTTGCACCAAAGCCGTGAAGCAACTCTGTTAGCGCCTTCAAGCCGACAACGTGCTCATCGCTCCAGATGCCAAGGTCACCGGCTCCAATACGACCGTCAGCCTGAATGGCCAGCGTTTCGGGAAAAATCAGCGCCGCCTGACCCAAAGCACGAGCGCCGTAATGAACGCGGTGCCAGTCAGTGACGAAACCGTCATCCGCCGCCATATGCATGCACATAGGGGACATGACGACCCGGTTTTTCAGGGTGAGGCCCTTAATTTCATAGGGTGATAACAACAAACTCATCTGTCCGATTCCATAGTGGTGAATATGGAATCCATGCTAACTTTTGCAGCACATTGACGTAAGTACGCACAATTTTGTGCGGTAGGCACACTTTTTATACCTAGGTGATAACAGTGAAAAAATGTAACCCTCAAGACGAAATCGAGGCTTTCGCGTGCCCCGTGGCGTTCACTGTCGATGTCATTGGTGGAAAATGGAAATCGCTCATACTTTTTCACCTGATGTCAGGCACGAAGCGCTTCAACGAGCTGCGTCGGCTAATTCCAGATATCACGCAGAGAATGCTCACACTCCAGCTGAGAGAACTGGAGACTGACGGGGTGATTCATCGCGAAATCTACCGCGAGGTGCCACCCAAAGTGGAGTATTCGCTTACAGCGTTAGGTCACTCACTCGCGCCATTGGTGAGTGCGATGCGAGAGTGGGGAGCAGTGCATGAACGCACGATCCTGGAGCTCAGGCGCTCTGCTGTCTGTGATGACAAACTGCAATCTCTGGCGTGAGTCATGGCGATGTTGAGAGATGGCGGGAGTGATCAATTCGAAGTTTGGTGCCCACTTTGGGTTCGCTGAGTAATGTCTCAAGCGCACTTCATGAACTCATGATCGCAGCCAGTTTTGGATGGTTGTTTGCGTAATACAACTCTGACTCAGCGTCATCTTCCAGGAAGTGCCATACCTTTTTTGATCCCATGGAATACATGACGATAATCAGAAATACCCCGAGATAAAGCCACATCAAACTGGTTGCGCCGGATTGGGACATGATGGCGCCCGTCATCATGAATGAAACCGAGCTTCCCAGTTGACTGATCACTAATGTGGATGCCATCAGTCGTACGCGGACGCCGGAGGGGATCGACATGAGTCTCTTGTCCATTCCGACCATCGTAATACATGCACTCGCCGCCCCGGCGAAAAACAGGCAAGCACTCAACAGCCAGATTTCGTCGGCTTGTGTCGCTGCACAGAGTGCAAAATGACGAGTCCGAGCAACGACACAAATAGCAGCGAGATTTCCAGTGAAGAAACCGTTATCACAATACCCGCCAACAAAGGCCCCGTAACCCTGGCGACAGTAACAACGATGCGCCGGACGCGAAAAGCAGCGTCCGCACGATGTTTATCAACGGTTTCCGCAGGATAGATGCCCAAGAGAGGCTGGATCATTCCAAAAGCTGATGCGCCGATCACATCGATCAGTATCAGCGCATCAAGCGAATACCAGTTTGCGGCAAAAAAGTATCGCAATACGCTAGCTATCAATACCGCAAAACAGCCGACCTTAAGCGCCGTACTGCGGCGCATCGACTCAACACGCGGCGCCAGGCACAACATTGAAATGATCGCCGCGAGCGCGAGCGCTGTTTCGTATGCGGCCAGCTCCAGCAGGCTTCCTCGCTGCAAGATGATCAGAGGTAGCGTGGTATTCCAACAACCGAGGTAGATCCAAAGTAACAAGTCCAGGCAAAGATACTTTCGAAATGTACTCAATGGGTGGCTTCCTTGCTCGCACCTTGTGTTTGGGAGGTCATTCACACGCGCCGAATTGTCCGCAATACAACTGCGCAAATATCAGCTTATACCTGCGCTGACATCCGGTGATGCTCCAGCAAGAAGTCGACGAATAATCGCACCCGTGCTGGCATTGCCGCGCCGCCGACGAACACCGCATGAATCGGCTCCTGATCCCCCGGGTTCCACGCTTCCAACAGCGCAATCAGATCGCCGCGCTGCAGATCCTCGCTCACGCTGAACGCGCCGATACGGGCAATACCGGCGCCCACTCGCGCGAGTTGTGCCAGCGCTTCACCACTGCTGCATTCGATGTTACCGCTGACCTTCAGGGAAAACGCTTTGCCATCGCGGATAAATGGCCAGTTGGGTTCGGCACGCTTGAAATTGAAGCGCAGGCAGTTGTGCTGCAGCAGGTCCTCCGGTTCCTGCGGGACGCCGTGACGCTGCAGATACTCGGGCGATGCCACCACGACCTGGCCGGTGGTGCCGATCCTGCGTGCGGTTAGCGGGCTGTCGGGCAGATGGCCAAAGCGCACTGCGACGTCGGCCTGCCCGCCAAGAATGTCGACCACTTCGTCGCCGAGGGTGAGGTCGACGACGATGTTCGGGTAACGCGCGCTGAAGGCTGCGACCAACGGAACAATGGCCAAGCGTCCATGGCCAAGGGCGGCACTGACGCGCAAACGCCCCTTGGGCACGCCCTGATCGGCGATGGCTTCTTCGACCTCGTCCATGTCGGCGAGGATACGTCGAGCGCCGCGCAGGAACGCCTCGCCCTCGGCGGTGAAGGTGATCGCTCGGGTGGTGCGCAACAGCAGGCGGGTGCCAAGCCGCTGCTCGGTGCGCGCGATGATCCGACTGACGGCCGAGGGCGTCAGGCCCAGCGCACGCGCGGCGGCCGACAGGCTACCTTCCTGCGCCACGGTGGTGAACACGCTCATTTCACCTGACCTGCCGTTGAAATCCACTTGTGCCTCCTACGCAAAGGTGATTGCCAAAAATACTATCTACCGCCTGAAAAGACAGGATCGTAGCATTGGCGGCATAGATAAGGAGCTTTCCATGCGTATCAATCCACCACTTGTCGCACTCGCCATCGGTGCCTTCGGCATCGGCGTCACAGAATTCGCCCCCATGGGCATGTTGCCGGGTATCGCTGCGGATCTGGGCGTTTCCATTCCCGCTGCCGGTTTGCTGGTCAGTGCTTATGCGCTGGGCGTATTGCTCGGCGCACCACTGATGACCCTGACCACCGGCAAGATTCCCCGGCGTTATTTGCTGATCGGGCTTATGGCGATTTTCACTCTGGGTAATCTGATGTCTGCCCTGGCCACCGATTACTACAGCCTCATGGTCGCCAGGGTGGTGACGTCACTGAACCACGGAGCCTTCTTTGGCGTTGGCTCAGTTGTCGCCGCCACCCTGGTCGCCCCGGAAAAACGTGCCGGGGCGGTTGCGGCGATGTTCATGGGCCTGACCCTGGCGACCATCGGCGGTGTGCCGCTGGCCGCCTGGTTTGGCGAACTGTTCGGTTGGCGCACGGCTTTCTGGGGGATTACCGGCCTCGGCGTGGTGACCATGGCCGCGTTGTGGTTCGCTCTGCCCAACGTGCGGGCGCCGCAAAGCGTCGGTGTCATGGCGGAAATCCGCGTATTGGGGCGCGGCCCGGTGCTGGCCGCGCTGGCCCTGACCGTCGTCGGTTCAAGTGCCATGTTCACCGTTTTCACCTACATCGCGCCGATTCTCAGCAGCGAGACCCATGCGTCCACCGCCTTCATCACCGCCATGCTGATGCTTTACGGTGTCGGTTTGACGCTGGGCAACATGTGGGGCGGCAAGGCCGCTGACCGCTCGATAGATCGCACTCTGATCGTCTCGCTGAGCGTGCTGATTGTGGTCTTGTTGGCGTTTACCGTACTGATGCGCTGGCCGCTGCCGGCCGCCGTGGCCATCCTGATCTGGGGTATCGCCAGCTTCGCCCTCGTGCCGCCGCTACAGATGCGCGTCATGGAAGCGGCCAAGGACGCGCCCAATCTGGCCTCGGCGGTGAACATCGGCGCCTTCAACTTCGGCAATGCGATTGGCGCAGCGCTGGGCGGCGCGGTGATCAGCAGCGGGCTGGGTTATCCGGCGATCTCCCTCGCCGGCGCCGCAATGGCGGGCCTGGGGTTGCTGATGGTGTTGGGGTTTGCGTGGCGTTCCAGAACGATTGAAGCCGCCGTGGTGTGACTGCGTACAGTTAACTCCACCGGTGACTGAATGTACCAACAGCTTTGGGCCGTTTTCTGCCAGTCGCGCAAGGCAGCAAAACGGCCTCCTCAAGGACGGCTTGCGGATATCACCGTCTGAGTGCCTGCCGCGTGAGTGGAATAACGCTCTGACTCGAACCTCGGAAGTTCACTGCCGATATCACTCAGGCGCTCCAGGCGAGCGCTTTCTCCCAGGACATGGTTCTCCTGATCTTGACGCGGAAGAAAACCCTGATGCATCCGCACCTCAAAAATGGTCCGTGAAACCCCGTTGATAGTTTCTACGAAGGACGTCGACACCGGCGAGCGTTGAACGCTGGCTTGATGCACTACTGACTCCGTTTCCGTTGCCACTCCTCGAATCCTGAGCAATGCCCATTCTTTTGCAGGCGTACCTGACATGACCAGTTCAACGGTGACGCCGCCATTCCCTTCGTAACCTCGTACGATGGGCCTTTGTACGCTGGAGTCGGCGTAACAATAATTGCCCGCCCACAGCCCCAGCGCTGGCGCGATGAGCATCAGTAGCGAAATAAGCGCTTTGAAAGACGACATGCTGCTATCTCAATGTACAAGGCAGCGCAGCATAGGCAACCTCGAGCTGTTGACCTATAGCGCAACTTATCCATAAGCTGTGCATATGACGTACAGCTCAGACGATATTCTCCCGCCCTTTGAAGCGCTGCAAGCTGCCCTTGCTGCCGCCAGAACCGGCTCCTTCACTGCAGCAGCGGAGGAACTGGAGGTTACCCATGCGACCATCAGCCGACGTGTTGAAATGGCTGAAAAATGGTTTCAATGCGCCTTGTTCGACCGGCATGCGCGCGGTGTCACCGTTACGGCCACGGGACAAATCGCGCTGGTCAAGGTTGCTCATGCCTTCGATCAGCTTAAGCAAGCGCGACAGCTGCGGCCCGGCGGCCAGACGTTGCCCGTCGTCAAATTGGCCACGACGGCATCCTTTGCGCGTTTCTGGTTGATCCCGCGTTTGATCGAACTGGAAGGCTCGCCTCAGGATCTGCGTATCGAACTGGTCACCTCTGCGCTGAATGCCAGCCTTTCCTCAGGCGAGGTCGATCTGGCCATCAGGTACGGGCGCGGACAATGGAATGATGGTGACGAAGAGCCGTTATTCGACGAATCGCTTTGCCCTGTGGCATCACCTGACGTCATCTCCATGAATGAACAGCCGTTGTCCTTGATACAGAACACTGCACTGCTGCACACCGGCGATACGACATTGTGGCGAGCGTGGATGAGCCATCACGGCAAACGCCTGACCTCCAGGCCCGCCGACAGGGTGCTGGGTGATTACGCCCAGGCAATCGAAGCCGCCCGCTCAGGGTTGGGCATCGCACTCTGGAATCCGGCGATTCACTCTCTTGAGGCATTCAATGGACAATTGGTTGCGTTGGATGCATTGAACTGCCCAAGTCCGCTGAGGTTCTTCCTCCTTTCGAAGCCCGGGCCGGCGCATACACCACCAATGAGGGTTCGGTCGAGGCTTCGCCGGTTGTTGAATTTAAGCCAAGAGACGAAAACGACCGCCAACTAACTGTCCGGCAAAGGCTGGTTAGCGGTCGCCTGCCTGACGCCGCAACAAGTCATCGACGGCGCGGATGGCGAGGGGATATCCGTCGGCGCCCATGCCGCAAATTACCGCATTGGCCACCCCAGACATGATCGAATGGCGGTGCAGTTCGTCCCGTGCATGGATGTTCGACAGGTGCAGTTCAATCAGCGGTGTGTCGAGCAGCTTCAGCGCATCCAGTACCGGAATCGAGTGGAACGACAGTCCGGCCGGGTTGATGATGACGGCCGCACCTTGCTCGAACGCCTGCTGAATCCAGTCGACCATCACGCCTTCGTGGTTGGTCTGGCGAAAGTCGCAGATCAGGTCAAGTTCCGCGGCCAGTGTTTCACTGCGTTGGCGGATCTGCTCGAGTGTGGTGTGGCCGTAAATGTGCGGCTCACGGCGACCCAGCAGGTTGAGGTTTGGGCCGTTGAGGATGAAGACGGTGCGGTTCATGGTTGTCCTGCTGCGTTATTTGGAAAGAAGGGCGGTGGCGCGGGTGTCGAGAGTGTCGTCACTGGCGACGGCGTTGAGGTCAATGCCGCGGGTTTCCGGGCCGATGACAATCATCGCCAGGGAGATCAGGTTGATGACCGCGCACAAGGTCACCAGCGGCCACGGCGAGTTGTTCGACTGGCTCATCAGCCATACAGCGATCATCGGTATCGGCCCACCAATCACCAGGTTGGCGCCGGTGTAAGCCAGTGCCGAACCCGAATAGCGAACCTGGGTCGGGAACGCCTCGGCGAAAGCCACAGGCTGGATTCCGCTCTGGAATTGGGTGAAGCCCAGAAACAGCCCCATGATTGCCATGATCGCCGCAACGTTCAGCGTGTTGAGGATCGGGAAGTACACGAACAGGATCAGCAGGGTCATGCATGAACCCAGCGCCAATGCCTTTTTTCGGCCCCAGCGATCGGACAGATAACCGCCGGCCAGCGCACCGAAAATCGCGCAGACGTTAGCCACCATCAGTGACATGAACCCCGTCGATTGGCTGAAACCCAGGTGCTTGGTCAGGTAGCTGAGGGAAAAAATCACGATCAGATAGAACAGCGCAGCGGGCGAGCAGAAAAACAGCATCAGGCGCAGGATGGTTTTGTAGTGGCTGCCGACCGCGGATTTGAGCGGGCTTTTTTCCTGTTTGACCGGAGTCTTTTTCAAGGCCACGAAAGCCGGGGTCTCATCGATTTTCAGGCGAATGAAAATCGCCACCACGACCAGCACGAAGCTCATCAGGAAAGGAATTCGCCAGCCAACGGTTTCGAATTGCTCGCCTGAAAGTGTCGCCGCCAGACCCATCAACACGCCGTTGGCCAATATCTGGCTGAGCGGTGAGCACAAGCCGAGCATGCCGGAATAACGTCCGCGGCGATCGGGGGAGGCGTGTTCCAGCGCCATCAGTTGCGCACCGGTGGACTCGCCACCCAGCGCAAAGCCCTGAATGATCCGCAGCAGCACCAGCAGGATCGGCGCCCAGATGCCCACCTGAGCGTAGGTGGGCAACAAACCCATGAGCACCGAAGCCAGCCCCATCATGGTCACGGTGGCCAGCATCAGGTTACGGCGGCCAAGTTTGTCTCCCAGGTAGCCACAGGTAATGGCGCCCAATGGCCGAGCGGCCAGGCCGACACCGAACGTTGCCAGAGACGCGAGCAGGCCGGCGGTTGGTTCCATGGCGGGGAAAAACAACTTGGGCAAAATGGTCGCAGACATCGCGCCATACAGCGTGAAGTCGAACCATTCGAGGGCCGTGCCGATCGTCGCAGCGGTCACCGCTTTGCGAGGCATGCGCGAATCATGAGTCTCGTGACTGATTGTGCTCATAAGGGTGCTCGTCATTATTTTTATAGTGTCGGGATGCCCGGACGGTTCTGCGCAGTAACGACGCAATGGGCAGGAATCGTCGAGGTGGCTAGACGTTAGCGCATCCTGCTTGCAGAATAATTATCGAAATCACGACAAATAGATAAGCCGACCTTATGAGTAGCGAGTATGGAACTGCGTCACCTGAAAGCCTTTGTCGTTGCCGCTGACCTGCAGCACTTCAGTCGCGCGGCTGAACAGTTGGGTGTTGCACAGCCGGCACTGAGCCAGTTAATGCGAACCCTCGAGTCCGAACTGGGCTTGGCATTGTTCCGGCGGGAAAACCGTGGCGTCGCGTTGACCGCTGCCGGCGAGGCATTTCTGCCCCATGCGCGGCAGTCCATCGAATCCAGTGAACTGGCGATTGCTGCTGCACGGCGAGCGCGCCGTGGTGAGGTGGGCGAGATCAACATCGGCTATCACTCGGCGCTGTTCGAGGCCAATTTGCCGCAGTTGCTGCGGCATTACTTCAGCACCTTCCCGGAAGTCAAAGTGTCGCTGGTGGACGCCGGTATTCGCGCGCAGTTCGACATGTTGCTCGACCACAAGCTTGACCTGGCCTTCGCCCGGGTTTTCAAGGACCACCTGCCGGATCGCCTGCGCACCCATCATTTCAGTCAATCGAGGCTGGTGCTGCTGATGCCGGACAACCATGACATGGCGGACAGTTTTACCGGCGAACTGGCGACGCTGCGCCATGAGAAATTCGTGTTCCTGCAGGACAGCGCCGGCATCGGCCTGACCTCACACACCCTCCAGGCGTGCCGGCAGAACCAGTTGCACCCCGAGAACATCATGCACGTGCCGTCGCTGATGAGCATTCCGGGGCTGGTGGCGGCCGGCATCGGCCTGAGCATCGTCCCGGAAACGATGACGCGGTTGACCATGCCGGGCATACGCATCGTACCGCTGGCGCAAGCGGAAATGGTCAGCGAGCTTTCGCTGATTTCGCGCATTGATGAAAGGTCCAGCGCGGTGCTGCACTTCATTGAAGAGGCGCAGGGGTGGGGGTGAAATGCGCTGTTCATAGAGCATCACACGTTGTCAGTCACCGACAGGGTGAGTAAGCTGCCCCCATGAATCAGCCATCCCTCTCTACCTCCTCGCCGAGCACTCGCGGCCCCGCCGAACACGACATTCGTGACCAGATTGTCGCCGCGGCCAACGAGCATTTCAGCCAATACGGCTACGGTAAAACCACGGTTTCCGACTTGGCCAAGGCCATCGGTTTTTCCAAGGCCTATATCTACAAATTCTTTGATTCCAAGCAGGCAATTGGCGAGGCCATTTGCGCCAACTGCCTGGGGCAAATCGCTGCAGCAGTCGAACAAGCGATTAACGCAGAAGCGCTTTCAGCGACCGAGCGTTTGCGCAGGTTGGTCAAAACTGTGATCGCCACGGGTGTGGACCTGTTCTTCAACGATCGCAAGCTCTACGACATCGCGGCGTTTTCCGCATCGGAGCGCTGGAACAGCGCCCAGGTGTATGAGGCGCAGATCAAGGGCTTTATCCTCGATATCGTGCGTCAAGGTCGAGAAGCGGGGGAGTTCGAGCGCAAGACGCCGTTGGACGAGACCGTCGAAGCGATCAATCTGGCGTTGCGACCTTTCGTCAACCCGCTGCTGCTGCAACACAATCTGGATCTGATCGAGCAAGCGCCCACGCTGACTACAAACCTCATCCTGCGCAGCCTCATGCCTTGACCCATCGCTGAGCACGGTTTCCAGGCGATTCGAGTCAAACGACATCCCCCCATTACGTTTCCTGACCACCGGCACATCAGTGCCGGGAGGGCGTCGAATTTAGCTCGTCGTGACCATTGACTGAATTGGTCACATGGATAATATGGCTGCGCTGTAGTGCTCGATGTTCTATTCCAGTGATCTCCATAGAGTCCCGATAATGAAAAAAACAATGCTCAAGAGCCCCGTGGGCCTAGCCGTCGTGCTTGCGTCTTCCAATGTGTTTGCCGGTGGCTTTGCACTCAACGAACAAAGCATCAGCGGGATGGGCTCCGGTTTTGCCGGGCGATCTTCATCAGCCGAAGACGCCAGTACGATCTACGGCAACCCGGCGGGCATGGCGCGGCTTAAACGAGAGCAGGTCAGCGTGGGCGCGGCGACGCTGTTCGCCAAGTCAGATATCAGCCGCACGCGCAGTACGTTCGGCGGCAATGAAGATGGCGACATGGTGCCGACGACCACAGTGCCGATGGGGTATTACGTCAAACCCATTGATGACCACTGGGCATTCGGCGTCGGATTTTATGTACCGTTCGGGCTGATCACCGACTACGGCAGTGGCTTTGCCGGACGCTATTACGCCAACAAGAGCGAAGTCACCACGCTGACTTTCCAGCCGACCATCAGCTACGCCTTTAACGAAAAAGTCTCGATCGGTTTCGGTCCGACCATTAACCGTATCAGCGGCGAGATATCGGGCATGGTCCCCAATCCGCTCAGCCCGGGGCGTAATGACGGCAAGCTGAAAAGCACCGGCGATGACACCGCGCTGGGCTTCAACGCTGGCGTGCTGGTGCAGGCGACAGACCAGACTCGCTTGGGGCTGACCTATCACTCCAAGGTCAGTTACCACCTGGATGCGAAAACCAAGGTCACCGATGGCATTTTCAGCGTGCTGGGTGTCAGCGGCCGCAGCTATGACGCGTCGCTGGACGTGGACACGCCGGAGTCGGTGGACGTTTCGGTCACGCATCAATTCAATAACGACTGGACGCTTTATGTCGGCAGTACCTGGACGCGCTGGAGCCGCTTCAAGGAACTGACGATCGAGAACAGTGGCTTGCCGCCGTTGCTGAGTGGCCAATTGGGCACGATCAGCGAAGAGCAGAACTGGCATGACACTTGGGCTCACGCGATCGGTGCAGCCTATCAATTGAATAACCAATGGGTGCTGCGCGCCGGTTTCTCGGTTGATCAGTCACCGGCCAACAACACCAATCGGGGGCCGCGCATTCCGACGGGCGACCGCAAGGTGCTCAGCTTCGGTGCCGGCTGGACGCCCGTGGAAAATGTCACGATCGACCTGGCTTATTCCTACCTTTGGGAGGAGAGCGTCGAGGTCAACGACACCTCGGCATCGAGAGGTACCTACAGTGCCAGATACAAGAACAGTGCGAGCGGGCTCGGGACTTCGGTGAGCTACCGTTTTTAGTCAGGCCTGTCGGTCGATTCGTGGTTCGATCTCGCAGGTGGTCAGGATGCAGGTTGTGACTATTGACGATATTGGTCACAAGACTGAGAATATGATGATCATCCTATTCCTCAGTAAGTGAACCTATGCGCCGGCTCCGACTTTTCCCCATTGCCGCATGCTTGTTGCCTCTTGCACTGACCGCCTGTGGCGAATCTTCCAGTGTTGCAGATCCCCGTACACAGGCGCCGCTGGTCAGATCCGCTGCGGTACAAGCGTCACCTGACATCGCTCGTTCTTTCACCGGTGTCGTGGCGGCGCGCGTTCAGGGCGACCTGGGGTTTCGCGTATCGGGCAAGGTGCTCGAACGCCTGGTTGATACAGGACAGGCCGTGAAGCAAGGGCAGCCGCTGATGCGTCTCGACCCGAGTGACCTCGGACTGCAAGCGCGGGCGCAGCAGGCGGAGGTCATAGCTGCTCGTGCTCGCGCCAAACAGACAGCCGACGACGAGGCTCGCTATCGCAAACTGGTCGGCGTTGGCGCCATTTCGGCATCAGCCTACGACCAGTACAGAGCCGCTGCGGAGACTGCAAAGGCGCAGCTCAATGCCGCGCAAGCGCAAGCCGACGTGGCCCGCAATGCGTCGGGTTATGCGCTGCTGGTCGCTGATGCGGACGGCGTAGTGGTGGAAACACTCGCCGAACCTGGACAAGTCGTCAGCCCGGGACAACCGGTGGTTCGACTGGCGCGCGCAGGTCAGCGCGAAGCCATCGTGCATCTGCCCGAAACCCTGCGCCCGGCTGCCGGCGCCACCGCGCAAGCCAGCCTCTACGGGGTCAATTCAGCGGCGGTGACGGCAAAACTGCGGCTGCTTTCAGATTCGGCAGACCGCACAACGCGCACGTTCGAGGCGCGCTATGTGCTCGAGGGGCCTCTGGCCAACGCGCCGATCGGTGCGACCGTGACCCTCAGAATTGCCGAGGGCGCCACCCAGACACAGGCGTTACAAGTCCCCATCGCAGCGATTTACGACCCGGGCAAAGGTCCCGGTGTGTGGGTCATCGCCGGGACGCCGGCAACAGTGACCTGGCGCGCGGTTCAGGTGCTCGGGTTGAGCGATGATTCGGCGCGCATCGCCGGCGACCTCACTGCTGGTGAGCAGGTTGTAGCGTTGGGCGCCCATCTGCTGCGCGATGGCGAAGAGGTGCGATTACCGCAACAGAGCGAAGCCAGCGTTGCCGGGAGTCGTCCATGAGCCAGGGGCGATTCAACCTGTCCGTCATCGCCGTTCGCGAGCGGGCGATCACCGTGTTCCTGATTTTCCTGATTGCCGTTGCCGGGACGTTGTCGTTCTTTCAATTGGGGCGTGCGGAGGATCCACCGTTTACGGTCAAGCAGTTGACCGTGATTACCGCGTGGCCCGGCGCGACGGCGCAAGAGATGCAGGATCAGGTCGCAGAACCCCTTGAAAAGCGCCTGCAGGAACTCAAGTGGTACGACCGCTCGGAAACCTACACCCGACCTGGACTGGCGTTCACGATGGTGTCGTTGCTCGACAGCACGCCGCCCGCGCAAGTGCAGGAAGAGTTCTATCAAGCACGCAAGAAACTCGACGATGAAGCCATCAGGTTGCCGGCCGGTGTGATCGGGCCGATGGTCAACGATGAGTTTTCCGACGTGACCTTCGCGCTGTTCGCCTTGAAAGCCAAAGGCGAGCCACAGCGCTTGCTGGTGCGTGATGCGGAAGCCATGCGCCAGCGTCTGCTGCATGTACCGGGGGTGAAGAAGGTCAACATCATCGGTGAGCAAGCCGAGCGCATCTACGTTTCGTTTTCCCATGAGCGCTTGGCGACCCTCGGCCTGTCACCGCAGGACATCTTCGCCGCGCTGAACAGTCAGAACGTGCTGACTCCCGCCGGCTCCATCGAAACCAACGGGCCACAGGTTTTTCTGCGTCTCGACGGTGCCTTCGACAAGGTGCAGAAAATTCGCGACACCCCGGTCTCCGTGCAGGGGCGCACACTCAAGCTCTCTGATGTAGCGACGGTCGAACGCGGTTATGAAGATCCGGCGACTTTTTTTGTGCGCAATAACGGCGAAGACGCGTTGCTGCTGGGTGTGGTGATGCGCGAGGGCTGGAACGGTCTGGATCTGGGCAAGGCGCTGGATGCGGAGACCGCGAGGATCAATGCAGAAATGCCATTGGGCATGACCCTCGCCAAAGTCACCGACCAGGCAGTGAATATCGACTCGGCGGTCGGCGAGTTCATGGTCAAGTTTTTTGTCGCGCTGCTGGTGGTCATGCTCGTGTGTTTTCTCAGCATGGGCTGGCGGGTGGGGGTGGTGGTCGCTGCAGCTGTGCCGTTGACCCTGGCGATCGTGTTCGTGGTGATGGCCGCCACCGGCAAGAACTTTGATCGCATCACCCTCGGCTCATTGATCCTCGCGCTCGGGCTGTTGGTTGATGACGCGATCATCGCCATTGAAATGATGGTGGTGAAAATGGAGGAGGGCTACGACCGCATCAAAGCGTCCGCGTATGCCTGGAGCCATACGGCGGCGCCGATGCTGTCCGGAACGCTGGTGACGGCAATCGGTTTCTTGCCGAACGGTTTTGCCCAGTCCACTGCCGGTGAGTACACCAGCAATATGTTCTGGATCGTCGGCATTGCGCTGATCGCTTCCTGGGTCGTCGCGGTGGCGTTCACCCCGTATCTGGGCGTGAAGTTGTTGCCGGACATCAAGAAGGTCGAAGGTGGCCACGCGGCGATCTACAACACGCCGAATTACAACCGTTTCCGCCGGCTGCTGACCGCGGTGATCGCGCGCAAATGGCTGGTGGCGGGCACGGTGGTCACGCTGTTTTTCGTCGCCGTGCCAGGCATGGGGCTGGTGAAGAAGCAGTTCTTCCCGACCTCCGACCGCCCCGAGGTGATGATCGAGGTGCAGATGCCCTACGGCACTTCGATCGAGCAGACCAGCGCCGCAGCCGCCAAGGTCGAAGCCTGGTTGCACAAGCAGGATGAGGCAAAAATCGTCACGGCCTATATCGGCCAGGGTGCGCCACGTTTCTTTCTGGCGATGGCGCCGGAATTACCTGATCCTTCGTTCGCCAAAATCGTGGTGCTGACGGACAGTCAGGA
The DNA here is from genome assembly GCF_054790575.1 of Pseudomonas sp. MC6. NCBI lineage: Bacteria > Pseudomonadati > Pseudomonadota > Gammaproteobacteria > Pseudomonadales > Pseudomonadaceae > Pseudomonas > Pseudomonas sp. MC6. The sequence continues at coordinate 1,759,298 of NZ_CP186504.1, read as the reverse complement.
AGCACGCGAAACCCTCAAGTTCCGGCTGCGCGAAGCAGTTGCTGAAGGCCTCGCGCCGGAGGCTCGTGTGCGGGCAACGCAAATTGTCTTTGGTCCTTATTCGCCGTTTCCGGTTGCCTACCGGGTGATGGGCCCTGATCCGGCGAAGTTGCGCGATATCGCCGAGCAAGTCCGCGGCGTGATGCAAGACAGCCCGATGATGAGAACGGTGAACACTGACTGGGGACCGCTGACCCCGACATTGCATTTCAGTCTCGATCAGGACCGTCTGCAGGCAGTGGGGCTGACCTCCAGCGCGGTTGCCCAGCAACTGCAGTTCCTGCTGAGCGGAGTGCCGATCACGGCGGTGCGCGAGGATATTCGTTCTGTGCAGGTCGTCGGGCGTGCCGCCGGTAATATCCGGCTCGACCCGGCGCAGATCAAAGGTTTCACCTTGGTCGGCGCGACGGGGCAACGCATCCCGTTGTCGCAGATCGGCGAGGTCGATGTGCGCATGGAGGATCCGATTCTGCGGCGCCGTGATCGCACGCCAACCATCACCGTGCGTGGAGACATTGCCGAAGGCTTGCAGCCACCGGATGTTTCGAGTGCGATCCTCAAGCAGTTGCAGCCGATCATCGAAACACTGCCTTCCGGTTACCGGATCGAGCAGGCGGGTGCCATCGAGGAGTCCGGCAAAGCGGGCAAGGCAATCTTGCCCCTGCTGCCGATCATGATCGCCATGACGTTGCTCATCATCATTGTGCAGGTTCGTTCGATCGCGGCGATGATCATGGTCTTCCTCACTTCGCCGTTAGGCTTGATAGGTGTGGTGCCGACGCTGCTGATCTTCAATCAGCCGTTTGGCATCAATGCGCTGGTCGGGTTGATTGCGTTGTCGGGGATCCTGATGCGCAATACGCTGATTCTGATCGGGCAGATCCACCACAACACACAGGAAGGACTGGACCCGTTCCACGCCGTGGTCGAAGCCACGGTGCAACGTGCGCGGCCGGTACTGCTGACGGCAATGGCGGCCATCCTGGCGTTTATTCCCCTGACACACTCGGTGTTCTGGGGCACGCTGGCTTACACCCTGATTGGCGGCACGTTCGTCGGCACTATCATTACGCTGGTGTTTCTGCCGGCGATGTATTCCATCTGGTTCAAGATCCGCCCTGAGCACCAGGCTCAGACTGAAACAGTCAAACTGGCCTGAAATCGAGGCCCGCTTTCGCGGGCCTCTTTGTCCCCCCGTCAAAGCGTAGTGATCTGCCCGTTGCGATCCAGTTCATACACCTTGTTGCCCTGCAATTTCTCCTTCAACCAACGTTCGGCTTTACCCAGCGGCCGTTGCCGCGCCCAGAGCAAATCGACACCAATCTGCCAGTCCGTATGCGGATACGCCGAGAGCTGCAGTTCCACCAGTTCACCCTTGGCCAGTTCACGCTGAACGAGCTGGCGGGGCAGGGTGGCCCAGCCGAGCCCGGCGCGGACCATTTCCAGTAACGCCAGATAGCTTTCCGCTTGCCACAACTGGGTCGAGCGCAGGTATTCGCTGCTTGGCAGTTTGCTCGCATGAGCGCTGAAAGCCAGGCGGCGATGGACGTGCAGGTCGTCGAAGGTGACGTCATCGAGTTGCGCCAGTGGATGATCGGGATGGCAGACGTGGAGCATGATCAGTTTGCCCAGTTGCTGGAACACCAGTTCCTTGGGGTAGCCGGGCTGCGAAAACGCCACACCGAGTACCGCTTCGCCGCTGCTGACCAGTTCGCTGACGTCGCCATACACCGGATGGCGGATGATCAGGTCGACGAAGGGGAACGCGGCTTCGAAGGCTTTGAGCACCGGCATGATCGGGCCGTACGGCGTTTCAATGGCGAGCGTCAGGCTGGTTTCGACGTTGTCCGACAGGCAATCGGCGTGGGCTTCGAAGGTCATGCAGCGTTCGAGCACGGCTTCGGCCTGCACCAGCAATTTGTGGCCGCTGGCGGTGAGGGCAGGGCTGCGATTGCTGCGGTCGAACAGGTCGACGCCAAGGTCGGTTTCGAGGTTGGCAATCGCCGCGCTGATGGTCGATTGGGTCTTGCCCAGTTGGCGCCCGGCGGCGGAAAACGATCCGCTTTTGACCACTTGGACGAACATCAACAGTTGATCGAGTGAGAAGCGCAAGCGGTGAACTCCCGGGTCGAAAATGAAGGTTTGGAGCGGCTAACGAATGCCTGATTGTGCCATCGAAAAAAGCGATGGTTGCTAATTTGTTTCATCGTAATAAACGTTCAACTATGGCCCCGCGTCAAACGATCTCCGGGGTGGATCTGACTTTCAAACGCCCCTGAGCATGCCCGCGATCTCAACAGATGCCGCACCTTCAGGAGCGTGTGAAATGACCACACAACGCATTCATCCGGTGGACGAGGTTTTGCCACTGCGACAGTTGTTCACGTTTGGCTTGCAGCATGTACTGGTGATGTACGCGGGAGCGGTGGCGGTGCCGCTGATTCTCGGCAGTGCGATGGGGCTGACTTCGGCGCAGGTGGTGTTGCTGATCAACGCCAACCTGTTGACCTCGGGTGTGGCGACGTTGATTCAAACCCTCGGTTTCTGGAAGTTCGGCGCGCGTCTGCCGCTGATTCAGGGCTGCTCGTTCATTGCTCTGGCGCCGATGATCATGATCGGCAAGGAATTCGGTCTCAGTCAGATTTTCGGTGCGGTGATCGCCGCTGGCTTTATCACCATTGCGCTGGCGCCGGTGTTCAGCCGCTTGCTGCGTTTTTTTCCACCGGTGGTGATTGGCAGTCTGATCACCATTATCGGCATCTCGCTGATGCCGGCAGCGGCGATCTGGCTGGGCGGCGGCAATCCCGACTCGGCGGATTTCGGCAATCCCGCGAACTTGTTGCTGGGCCTGGCCACGGTCAGCGTGACGCTGGTGATCTACGCCAAATTCAAGGGTTTCATCGGCAACCTCAGCGTGCTGATTGGCTTGTTCGTCGGCAGCCTGATCGCCGCGGCTTGCGGTATGACTCACTTCAATCAGGTCAGCGAAGCCGCGTGGTTTGAGCTGAGTGCGCCGATGGCCTTCGGCGCCCCGGAATTCGCGCCGGTGCCGATTCTGATCATGACCCTGGCGATGCTGGTGATCATGGCCGAGACCACCGGCAACTGCCTGGCGATCGGCAAACTGACCGGCAGACCGACCACGCAACAAACCCTCGGCAACGCATTTCGCGCCGACGGTTTATCGACCATGCTCGGTGGTTTGTTCAACAGCTTTCCCTACAACGCCTTCACTCAGAACACCGGTTTGATCGCGCTTTCCAACGTGAAAAGCCGCTTCGTCGTCGCTGCGGCCGGGGCAATCATGGTGCTGATGGGCCTGTTCCCGAAACTCGGTGCGTTGATCGCCGCCGTGCCGACGCCTGTGCTCGGTGGCTGCGCGATCGTGATGTTCGGCATGACCACGGTGGCGGGGATTCAGGAATTGTCACGGGTGCAATTCGAAGGGACGCGCAACGGCATCATCGTCGCCGTATCGGTGAGCGTCGGCGTGCTACCGATGTCGTTTCCGGCATTGTTCGAACACGTCGGCCCGACCCTGAAACTGGTGCTCGACAGCGGGATTTTCCTCGGCGCAATCACCGCCATCGTCCTCAACGTCCTGCTCAACAACGACAAAAAATCGACCGAAACCCTCGGCGCTGAACTGGCCGACTGACTTTTGTTTTCCACTGCCCAGGAGTTACCCATGAATCAATTCACTCAGCTCATTCCGGCCGGCGTCAGCGCGCTTGATCTGACCTTGCTGCGCCAGACCATCGCCTTGTCCGAGGCATCGAAGCAACGCGGCCGCCATCCATTCGCGGCATTGGTGGCCGACCGCAACGGCAAGGTGATTGTCGAAGCGGGAAACAACTCGATGCCGCCGGAAGGCGATCCGACGCAGCACGCGGAGTTGGTAGCAGCCGCCGCAGCGGCAAAATTGCTGTCACCGCAAGAGCTGGAACTGTGCACGCTGTACACCAGCGCCGAACCTTGCTGCATGTGCGCCGGCGCGGTGTACTGGACCGGCATCGGGCGGGTGGTTTATGCCTTGTCGGAGCATGCGTTACTGGGATTGACCGGTGACCATCCGGAGAACCCGACGTTCTCCTTGCCGTGCCGCGAGGTGTTCGCCAAGGGGCAGCGCAAGGTCAGTGTGTTGGGGCCGATGCTGGAGGGGGAGGCGGCTGAGCCGCACAAGGGTTTTTGGTCGTAACCGCTTTGAAACGAAGCGCGAGTGGTGTGAGGTTGCGCTATCCAGAGACTTAAGAGCACTTGCTCGCCGAGAGGGAGAAGAGCGAAGTTTTGGAACTGCCAGCCCTCGGCCGATGCCGAATGCGTAACCAGAACGAGGGCAAAGCAATGACTGAAGAAACAGCACAATTTCCAGAGGAAGAAGTACCGGATCAATCGACGCCTGCGCATTCCACAGAGGAAGAGCAAAAGCGCCTTAAAGATTTTAACAAGGAAGGCATCCCGCCCGGCAGCTGCTGATGGGTAGGCACTGGCGCGGGCCACGTACCTTCGGCTCGTCGCGTGCGACGCGCCATGAGGCGTTGGCCCGCCAGTGCGGCCATCGGCGGGGATTTCAAGCGTGTGTGTCAACGCTGAGTGTCATTTGGATCAATGTTGCCTGCAGCGCGTGGAGGTTGCCAGCGCATACAGAAATCTGATTTTGAATCTCGATTGTTCTTTGAGCCTTCTCTTCTTCTGGCATATTCATTCTTTCGGTTTTAGCCAGCTCAGCTTTGCGAGTTGCAAGTTGTTGCTGGATCTCGGCAATTTGTTTTTTTATGAGCTCGACTGCACTAATCGGCTGTTTGACCGTATTAACTCCTTCTTCGCTGGAATCAATTCTAAACTTGTCGTCGCTTGTGGTTTTCTTCGTGAGTGATAGATGGCTTTGCGAATCTGATTTTATGTGTTGGTTGTCCTCTGGTTTTTTCTTATAGGTGGTTACGCTGACTGCGCTGATTTTTGGCATGGCTAATTCTCTTGGCTTTCTCGCCTATAGGGCGGTGGGGCTATTGATCTCACACGGTTGCGCGGGAGTGCTCACTACGCCTTTTATGGTAATGAGCCTTCTGCGCATGGACATAGGAATTGTCTTGTTTTTATGCGCCATGGCTAGACGCGCAGAAACGACAAGGCTCTGAATAAATCAGAGCCTTGATGTTGAAGATTGACGAATTGAACGTGTTATTTCGATGTGTCTACGCTGGTAGAGCAAGAAAGCCGGTAATGCTCATAGTTCAAATCCTTCAGTCGTTCTGGAAGCTTGTAAGGGGCGGGGCAACTTTTACCCTGCCACTTGATTGTAATGATGCCTTGATCTTTGGTAACAAGCGCTAACGCCTTGCCGGTGGGGTCAGAAAGTGCCAGTTGTTTACCATCGGCGTCCATCAAAACCGCTCCGAATGGGAGGGGTTTGCCCTCGGCATCGTAGAGTTCGAACTGGATCCGCCTCCCTTTGCTGCCTTCAAAGCGCGCGAGCACGACTGAACCTCGTCTCGGTACGAGTTGTTGAGTGGCGTTGTCCAACTCGATTTCACCGCCGAGATTGCGTGTATCCAACGTCACCCAGTTCACGCGATAGGGCTGTGCATTTGGAACGACGGCATAGCCGTTGAGGCCGGTTTTCACGCCGGAGTAGCTGCTGACTTCTACCCCTGACATGCCAGGCACCGCCACCAGTGCGAATGTTTCGCCCACGGTCTGGCCCATGTTGATGCCCCCCGCGTGGGCCACGATCGATCCGGCCGCGCTCAGGTTCTGTGATTCATAACCGCTGCCTCGGCTGTAGCCCAATCCCAGATCACCCATCGCTGTACGTGTACTCAAGCTAAGCGAGCCGGAGCGGTCACCTTGCACACTGCGCCCGGTCTGTACGGAATAGTAGGTGTCACTGTCTTCAGTCAGATAACCATTAATCCCGGCTTGTGTACTGGTGCCGGTATTCTGATGATTGCTGGAAATATAGGCGCGAGGTGCGCGAGGTGTCGATCCGAGCGGGAATGAGATCGAAACGCTCAGTTGGGTGTCGTGAGTGGTGTCACCGCGTGCGCCGAACTCTTCGGTTTTACTCAAACTGATGTTGTAGTTCAGGTCGCGCCAATTATTGTTGTAACCGGCAGAAAAGCTGCGCGAGCCACCGCGATCCCAATAGCGCTGATCACTGGCATTCAAGTACAGCGAGCCGTACTGGCGCGCTTCGCCCAGGGTCTGGTTGACCGTGAGGTCGGTACGGGTTTTGGCGTTACCTGCGCGCCGCGTAGCGCCGGTGCTGGTGTCCTGAACGTGGTCGGTCAGCGTGCGGTAACCCTCGGTCGAATAACGATAGGCGGCGAGGGTGAAGCTGGTATCGGTGCCGGTGAAGGTCTTTGCATAGAGCGCGCGTACGCTGCTGCCCTGGGTCGTTTTGCCGAATGCCTTGCTGGACGATTGCGTGACGTCCAGTGACATCGCGCCAATCGAAGTGTTCTTCGCCGCACCGACGGAAAGCGCCTTGAAACCGTTGCTGGCCTGAATGCCGGCAATGCCTGTCAGGTTGCTGGTCAGACCGTAGGCGAAAGTGCCGCCCAGGAAGGCCGGCTTGTCGTAGCCCTCGCTGTTGTTGTTGAATTTGCCGCTCGACAGGCTGTACTTCAACTGTCCCTCACGCACCATCGTCGGCAGGGCGGAGAACGCCTGTCGGGTGACCTTGCGCCGACCATCCGCCTCGACAATGGTGATCTCCAGATCGCCATTGGAACCCGACGGATAGATATCACTGATCTCGAACGGCCCCGGCGGCACGTTGGTGGTGTAAAGAATGTAGTTATCCTGGCGGACCTCGATCTTCGCATTGGTTTCAGCCACGCCACGAATGATCGGCGCATAGCCGCGCTCGCTGTCTGCACGCATGCCCTCATCAGAGGCCACCTTGACGCCTTGATAGCGCACGCTGTCGAACAGGTCTGAGTCGGAAAAGATTTCACCCGCGCTCAGTTGCCCCTTGATCGCCGTGAGGTCGCGCTGGATGAACGTGCGATTGCTGACAAACCGATTGGGCCGGCCGGTGGCACTGCTGAGGTTGGACTCGTTGCGCAAACGCCAGGCACCGAAGTTGATGCCGTTGCGCAGCCCCAGATTATTGGAGATTTGCGTCGAGTAATCGGTTTTGCTGCGGGTGCTGCTCAACTGATAGTTGATGAACCCGGCGGCCACGCCATCGTCCCAAAGTTCTGGGTCAACATAGCCGCGCATGCCACGCGCCATCGCAACCTGCGGCACGCTGATATTGAGGCGCAGGCGGTTGGCGTCAAAACTGATACTGGCTTGCTCGATCATCGACGCAAGATCGTAGTGATCGGCAGGCCGTTGCTCATCAACCAGACCTTGCTCACGCAGTTTGCGCATGTCCACACCCAGCTGCTGTAACAATTCCAGGGTGATACGTGGCTCGACTTTGCCGTTGAGCGGGTTGGCCGCGAAATCAACGTCGCGACGACCGACCAGCGTGCCGTTGCTGAACACGTCAACGCGATATCGGCCTGGAAGAACGCTGTTGGCATTCAACAAGGGTTGCAGATCGACCGCCGATGAACCTTCCAGAAACAAGGTATTGAACGCCTCACCCGCTACCGCGGCGGGGGCTTCGGCACCCATGGCGAATCCACAAATGGCCATATTGATGGCAAAGCACAATGGATGCAGGCAGCCCAACGCCGTTTTGTTTTTATGGCGCGCAACGTGATGCTTTACACAACTTGAAGATGTGTGGTGTTGGGAGGAAAACATGCAATTTGCCTTATCAGTCCGTGTTGCTTCAACCGGAGTCCGGAACTCGTAAATAGCTTGTAAATTGGCGGGGTGGGGCGGGGAAGTTATTGGGCGGATGCATCTTTCAAGCGCTCGGCATGACTTTCGGTAGCGCTGAGTGGTGCATCGAATCGTTGTTGTGCGCCGTAATCGTTAATGGCTGAAAACGTCAGACGCGGAGATCCAGGTGGCAACTCTTTCAAGTTGAATGAACGAACTTCGCCCGGAACGATCATTGTCGAATCAATCACCAACTCTGCTTTTTTTCCTGCAGCGACTTTCAGGTCGGCCAGCGATACGTGGTAATTACTTTGATTTTTTACTTTCAGTACCGACTTGCCAGCTTGCGTGACCAATTGCCATACAAGTTGCACCGGCGCTTGCGCGGCGTCACCGGTGAGTCCGTTCGGGCGGAAAAAAACCTTGATGCGCTGACGCACCGCCAGTTGCAGGGTATTGACATCGGCAGCGCTGGCCTGAGGGATTTCCTGCACGTTCAGCCACACCACCGACTCTTTGTCCGCAGGCATGCCGCGGCCTTCATACAGAATCCTCAACAGTTGCTGTTGATTGGGTTCGAGTCGGGCCAGCGGTGGAGTCACCGCAAATGGCGGCGCGCTGCCAGCCGTGTCGCCGGCATCCAGCCACGATTGCGCGAGGATGGTTTGCCCGCCGTTGCGCACGGTGACGTTTGCCTCTTTGTGCGCGCCATCGAAGATGATCCGGGTGGAACTCAAGGAGATGCTGGCGAATGCCGAGTGCGTCATCAACAACCCGGCAAGCCCCAGGCAGAGCGGAAAATAGCGACTTAACATAGTTTTCACCGATTGATCTGGTCGGGAAGGACGAGGCACAGCGGCCCCGTCCAGGTATTACGCGCTGCTTATTCGTATTCGAGAACGAACGGCAGAGTGGCGTTACCGGTACCTGCAGTAGCGGTGGTCTTGTCGCCGGTGGTGACGTAAGCGGCTGCGAACGACAGGGTGCCGTCGCCGCCAGTGGTGCCGTCGCCGGTCAGGCTGGTCTGTACTTTGGCTGTGGCTTCGGAGCTCAGGTCGATCAACTGGCCGTTGCTGTCCAGCAGCGCGATACCTACGCCTTTGGCCGCATCAGTGCCTTGCAGCTTGAGCACTTTCTTGCCATCAACCAGGCCCGAACCGCCGTTGACGGTTGGTTTGAACAGCATCGACACCTTGGTGCCGGCGTTGCAGTTCACTTTCAGGTTGAAATCGTTGGCAGCCACGCGACCAGCACCCGGAGCAGAATCGGTGCCCATGTCTTTGATCGATACGCTGCCCATGTCCACGGCGATCATCTTGTCGTTACCCGAAGCGCCATCTACCGAGCACGCATCATTGTTGATGACGCCGGTGAAGCTGATTTGACCGCTGCCGCCCTTGACGGCTTTAGCGGCTTCTTCAGCCAGTGCACCAGTGGAGGCAGCCAGCACGGAAAGAGTGAGTACTGCGAAAGCGAACTTTTTCATGTTTATATCCGAAGTTATTGTGAAGTGCTGCATTTGAAATGCCCGGCCATCTTAGGTCGGTGATGGTGGCGGGTCTTTGAGATTTGTCTTAAAGCGTGGCAAGTTCGAGCAAGTCAGTAACATCGGAAGTGCGTATTTATATTTTCAGTCAATTGTATGACGGATCAAATGAGACAATTCTCAAAGTCGCACGGGTTCTATTTGGTTAGTATTCGCGGATGCAGAAATTCTCAGTCAATGCAAAGTTTGTCAGTGTTCTTTCTGCTTGAAAGATAATTCAGATGTTTTGCTATTAATGACTGATAGAAAGAGGTTCCCGGTTTGTGAACACGCTTCGTATATTGGTATTGGAAGATCACGCCTTCCAGCGCACGGCTGCGGTCAGCGCGCTTAATAGTCTGGGTTACAAAAATATCTTTCAGGCGGCTGACGGCAAGGATGCGCTGGCTGTGATATCCCAGGCAGGGGGCGTGGACATTGCGTTGTGTGACTTGAGCATGGCGGGGATGGATGGTTTGACCTTTTTGCGCCTGGCGAGAGAGGCCGGATTGATTCGCGCAGTGATCATCTGCAGTTCATTGCCTGAAGACTTGTTGCGCACGGTTGATCGAATTGTCACGTTGCAGGGCCTGGAATTGCTCGGCAGTGTCGCAAAGCCGTTGATGGTCGATGTGCTGGCGCCATTGCTGGCGCGCTATCGGCCGCACAGCCAGGTCGATGCCAAAGTGGCGGAAAGTCATCTGGATCAGCCTTCGGAGAACGAAGTGCTCGAAGCGATACGTCGGCAGGAATTTCGCGCGTACTTCCAGCCCAAGTTCCATCTGCGCAGTGGTGAGGTGGATGGCGCCGAGGTCCTGGTGCGCTGGCAAAGCCCCAGTCGCGGGCTACTTTCACCGGGTATGTTCCTGCCAACGATCGAGCGTTGCGGGCTGCTCGACGAAATGTTTTTCAGCCTGCTCACGCAAGGACTGAGTCTGCAGCGTTTTGTGCAGTCCCACGGCAAGCCGTTCAAGCTGGCATTCAATCTCGACGTGACGCAGATGGCCAACCCGAATCTTGTCGACCGGATCAAGGCACTGTTGCGCATACACGGCGCCTCGCCAGCCGGGCTCATATTCGAGCTGACGGAAACCGGTCTGCTGCAGATGCCCGAGATCAGCATGGAAAACATGGTGCGTCTGCGCATGCTCGGCTTCAGCCTGGCGATCGATGATTTCGGTGTCGGCTATTCTTCGCTGGAGCGACTGTGTCAGATGCCGTTCAACGAAATCAAACTCGACGCCGGCTTCGTGCAGAATTTCCAGCAGGCTCGCTACAGTGCGGTCATCCACGGTGCTCTGGCCCTGGCGCGCGAACTGGACATGCGTGTGGTGGCAGAAGGCATTGAAACCGCAGACCAGGTTCATCACCTGGCTCGACTCGGTTGCCAGTGGGGGCAGGGTTTCTTCTATGCCCGACCCATGAATTGGGCGCACCTGGTCGATTGGCGTTTCGAGGGTCAAAAGTCGTCCTGGCGCCGCGCAATAGGCACGTCGGACGTTTAATGAGCGCACGCGGTCTGACTTTTGGGACAAAGCCCTATTTCGTCACATCTTCAAAACAATCATCATGTGCCGAGAAATCAATCAGATGCACCTGAAAGCTTCGGTGATGCCCGGGATCTGCTGCGGTTGCCAAGTGCTGATGATCCTTCAACCCTCCTCATCATGGAGCTGCTCATGCATTGGTCAGTCGTGAATCCGTTACGCGTTGCCATCCTTGATGATCACTCGCTCATACGTCTGGCGATGAAATCGCGGCTGACGCGCGAAGCCGAGTTCAGTGTCGTGGGCGTGTACGGGAGCAGTGCGCAGTTGCTCGCTGGATTGCGCGAGATCGACATCGACCTGCTGATACTCGACTACAAGCTGCATGATGGCGAACTGGACGGGCTTAATCTGATTCGCCTGCTGCGCAAGCAATATCCGGGCATGCGCATCCTCGTTTCATCCTCTGAAGAGCGCCCGGCGGTGGTGAACATGGCGATCGGAGCGGGCGTCAGCGGATTCTTCGGCAAGTCCCAGCCAGTCGATGATCTGATCACGGGTATCCGCTGCGCAGCGTCCGGCCAGTTGTACCTGTCGCCGGCAATGGCCTTCGAACTTGATGTGCTGCCTGCGTCGGTCGATGAGCCTGCTGGTGCCAGTGATGACGGCGCGGCGCACAGCGACGATTTCCTGAGCAATCCTTTGCTGTCGCCGAAAGAAAAAGAAGTCTTGCGCTGCTGCCTCGAGGGTATGGGGGTGACGCAGATCGCTTTGAAGTTCTCCCGAAGTCGCAAAACCATCAGTGGGCAAAAACAGGCCGCTTTCAAAAAGCTTGGCATTCGTGGTGATGCAGAGCTGTTCAAGTTGCAGCACAGCCTGACAGCCGATAACCAGGGATAACACGCTTATGTTTCATCTGTTGCGCGGTGTTTTGCTAGTCAGTGTGCTTTTCGTAGTCGGTAGCGGGTCGTTGTGGGCAGCAGAGCCGCGCACTCTGCAGGTTTTCGGTCGATCAGACTGCAAGGAGGTGCAGGTCGATCTGGGCAATGAAGACTGGAGTTGGCTACGGCAGAAACGCAGTCTCGTATTGGGATCGGCGCTTCCGGATTTCCCGCCTTATGTCATGACCGCCAGCGGTACGCGTTACGAGGGAATTGCCGCCGACATCGCCTGCATTATCGGTCAGGCCCTGCATGTCGAAGTTACTGTCAAGGCATATCCCGACCGTCGCGATGCCATGGCGGCGCTTGAACGCGGCGACATCGACATGTTGGGCAGCTCCAACAGTTTCGAGTTGATCGACGGCCTCGTCACGCTCAGCAAACCTTATGTCGAAGACGTGCCGGCAATGTTCATGCGCGGCGATGATCGGCGACCGATGCCTGCCAATCTGGCCGGTTTGCGTATTGCGGTTGCCGACGATTACCTGCCATCCAGTCAGCTGCATGGCTTGTATCCCAACGCCGAGTTCGTACTCTTCCCATCCAACGAGTTGGCACTGGCTGCGCTGGCGTTTGGCAAAGTCGATCTGTTTCTGGGCGACACGGTGTCCAGCAACTATCTGATCAACCTCAACTACTTCAATTATGTGCGCCTGCACTCTTTCGTCAAAACGCAAACCAACGGTTTCAGCTTTGCCCTGCGCCGAGGTAATGATCAACTGCTGCGTCTGATCGACTCGGTCATCGAGTCGATGGGTGAGGGCAAGATAGCCGAAATCACCAAGCGCTGGTCCGGTGGCGGCGGGGCACTGACACCCAAACGTATCGATCTGACACCCGGCGAAGCACGCTGGCTTGAGCTGCACCCGGTCGCGCGGTTCGTGATCAATGACGATCAGGCGCCATTTGCGTTCTTTGATGGCGATGGCAATTTTGGCGGGATCGGCGCCGATCTGCTGGAACTGATTCAGCGGCGCACCGGTTTGCAGATCGATGTGAAGCGCACCGACAGTTTTTCCAGCTTGAGCACCCGCCTGCTGGATGGCAGCGCCGATATCTCGTTGCTGACGCCAACCGTCTCCCGTGAAGTCGGTATGCGTTTCACCCATCCGTTCCTCGCCAGTCCCTTTGTGATCGTCACCGCCAAGGACGCAGGCGCGCCGTCAAGCCTGCAGGAGCTACGCGGCAAGCGTGTCGCCGTCCCCGAGAGTTCGGCGGAGCGTGAGCTGCTCAAGGATTATCCCGACATTGAAATTGTCGACAGCGAAACAGTGCTGGGTGCGCTGGCTGACGTGAAGGATGGCCGAGCGGACGCGATGATTACCACGCTGCACGGTGCGCGCTACTACATCGCTCACATCTACAGTGACAGTTTGCGCATCTCCAACATCGTCGGCATGAACAAGGGTTTCCTCGCCTTCGCCGCCCGACGTGCAGATACCGAACTGGTCAGCATTCTGAACAAGGCTCTGCTGAGCATTCCACCCGATGAGCTGGACGTGATTCTCAACCGTTGGCGCCCCATTGCTGCGTTCTCGGGCTTGTCATGGCGCGATTACAAGACGTTGATCTACCAGATCAGCGCTGGCGCTTTCTTGATTATCCTCGGGTCGCTGGCGTGGAATTTCTATATCCGCCGGCAGATCCGCGAGCGCAGTCGGGCAGAGCGCTTGCTCGGCGATCAACTGAAGTTCATGGGGGCGCTGATCAACGGCACGCCGCATCCCATTTACGTTCGCGATCGGGAAGGTCGGCTTGTCACCTGCAATAACAATTATCTGCAGACGTTTGGCCTGTTGGAAAAGGACGTGATTGGCAAGACCGTGCTCGAAAGCGGCAAGCGCAATCGCCAGGAAGCGTTGCAATTTCACGATGACTATCTGCGCGTCATCGAGCGGGACGAACCTTACGAGGTGGATCGCACACTGCATGTCGGTGATACGCGGCTGATCATTTATCACTGGATCCAGCCGTATCACGACACGACGGGGGAAGTCAGAGGCGTGATCTGCGGCTGGATCGACATCAGCGAACGCCGCGAACTGATCGAGGAGTTGCGTTCGGCGAAAGAACTGGCCGATGAGTCGAGCCGTGCCAAAACCACGTTCCTGGCGACCATGAGCCACGAGATCCGTACGCCGATGAGTGCTGTAATCGGCATGCTCGAACTCACTCTCAAGCGTGCCGAGCAGGGCCACTTCGATCGACCGGCGATTGAAGTGGCCTACGACTCGGCGAAAGGCCTGCTGGAGCTGATCGGCGATATCCTCGATGTGGTTCGCATCGAGTCTGGGCATGTCAGTCTTTCGCCGAAACGTGCCAACCTGCGCGAGCTGGTCGAATCCGTGGCGCGAGTGTTCGACGGCCTGGCCAGGCAGAAGAGTCTGGTATTGAAGCTCGACATCGACGCCACTGTCGGCTGTGACGTACTGGTTGATCCGATGCGCTTCCAGCAGGTGCTCTCGAACCTGGTGGGCAACGCCATCAAGTTTACCGATACCGGGCATGTCAGCGTCTCGATTCGCGGCCAACGCCTTGCTGACGAACGTTTGCAAGTCGACCTCAAAGTCGAAGACACCGGCATCGGTATTTCCAGTGCTGATCTGCAGAACCTGTTCCAGCCGTTTTCGCAAGCCAATCACGGCCCCTCGAACCGGGGCGGCACCGGTCTGGGATTGGCGATTTCACGTTCGTTGTGCGAGTTGATGGGCGGGCGGCTGAACATCACCAGTACGCTGGGCAAAGGCACCTGCCTGGAAGTGTCGCTGTTCTTCAATATCCTCAGTCCGCTCGGCGGCAAGGTGCTGCCTGTTTCGGTTGTCCAGGACAAGCCAGTGCCGACGCTGCGGATTCTGGTAGTGGACGACCAGAGCGCCAACCGTCTGCTGCTGACGCAGCAGCTCAGCTTTCTTGGCCAGGCGGTGCGTGATGCTGCCGATGGTGCCCAGGCATTGGCGTTGTGGCGCTCGGAGCCGTTCGACATTGTGATCACGGACTGCAACATGCCGGTCATGAACGGCTATGAACTGGCCCGCACCATTCGCCAGGACGAACGCGGTAGTGGTGAAGCGCCGTGTATCGTGCTGGGCTTCACAGCCAACGCGCAGCCGGAAGAAAAAGTGAAATGCCGAGAGGCGGGGATGGATGACTGTCTGTTCAAACCGATCAGCCTCAGCACCTTGTCGACCCTGCTTGCCGGCTGGGAAAAGAACGTCGAAACCGAGCCAGTGGAAAGCCCGCCTGCGGCGGGTATCAAGGAGCTGGGATCGATTCGCGAGCGTCTGAACGAGCTCACCGGAGGCGATCTCGACATGATGAAAGAACTGCTGCGCGAGGCGCTGTCGAGTTGTGAGAAGGATCTGGAGGAACTGCATTCGCTGATACCCGAAAGCGATCCCGGGCTGTTGGCTGACCTGGCACATCGGATCAAGGGCGCGGCGCGCATCGTCGCCGAGCATCAGGTCATTGAGGCGTGTAACGAGCTTGAGGCCGAGTGCGAAGCGCCGGTCATCGATCCACTGGATATCAATCGCAGCGCGTTGAAGCTGGAGCATGCACAGGCTGATCTGATCAAGAAAATCAAACGGGTCGAGCTGTAACCGTATTGGCGCAGGGCTCTGCTGACTGGCCTTGCATTGAAGGGGGATGCTAAAGATCATTTTGCAACGGGCGATACCTTGGTTAATAACCATGGAGTTTCGCGATGATCATTCGACGTCCTTTATTGATTGCCTGTCTCTGCCTGCTGGGTTTTGACACCGTCAGCGCGGCCCAGTCTGCACCCGTCAGCGGAGTGATTCGCTTCAGCGGACAGATCGTCGAGGCAAGTTGCATGGCGAGTGGCGCCAGCCGTGCTTCTGCTTCTGTCGAGCTGCTTGATTGTCCGCAGGCGAGCACTGGTCAGATGTTCTCGGTGACCAACGTCAGTGCGACAGGGCGGGGTGAGCCGCGCCAGCAAGTGTTCGTGAGGATGATTGCCGATACCCACGAGCAGGAAAAATATTACGACCAGCGTTTGCTGCTCACGGACAACAAGGGCCATCAGATAACGACTGGCAATTACGTCGTGACGCTGACGCTGCCTTGATGGACTGAGAAAGAATGAGTTTGCGCCTCTTGTTTCAAGGTTACTGACAACAAGGGGCGTTAATAATGAGAATTGTCTGGTTCGTACACAACCGTCCCGCGCTTCTGGCATTGCGCCGCTCGCCACCGTTGCAAACCCCCTCCCTCCAAAGACTTTGAACCAGGCCGGGCCCCGCTAGCGTGGGCGTGTCATCAAGGTGTGGTTTTCGTTCAGCGATCCCCGTGGTCATTTTGAGACAAGTCTCATATCGGACAGGTTGGCCCTTGGTTATTTTCTTGAAAGGAAGAATGGAGCTGCCAAAGGTGTCCGATGTTTCTTGAAAATAACCGAAGTCGATCCTTGCGGATCCTGATCGCCGATAACGACGTGCGTAGAGGTCTGTCGATTGAACAACAGTTCAACAAGCTGGGCTGTCTCAGCGTAGTGAATGTCTGTACTTATCGTGACCTGAGAGTACTGACGTATTACTGCCCCCAACGGCTAAGCCTGGTCGTCGTCAATGCTGAGTTGCTCAACGAGATGGCAATGGATCCGCTCGATTTTTTTGGGGAAAACCCGCTGATTCGTCACCTGCTGATTTTCAACCCCAGTGATGATCATCAGTGGTCGAAGACCTTCTTCAACCCGCATCCGCAACGCTGGATGCGTCTGGTCTCGAAAATCAATCTGCCGCGATTGGCGGATTTTCTGATGCTGGCCGACCCGACGCTCAAGGAACTGGCGGAGCCGGCCTCATCCGATTCCACGCTTCCTTCAGGTGCAAACCGCTAGCTGTTGCGCCTTCGCGCGGTAATCCGCTTGTGCTTTGAGGTGCTATTGCCCAGCGCCTGCTGTGCTGCCCACTCGTTTGCCCCATTGTCTTGAATACACTCTAAGGTAAGGCATCATGCTGCTTCGTAAACTCAATCTCGCGCCGCGTTCGGCGCTGTGTTTTGGCTTGTTCTGTCTCATGATTATCGCGATCGGACTGATCGCCTTGCAGCAAGTCGACTTGCTCAACAAGGCAGAGACCTATGTCGAGACGACCATCGTGCCAAGCATCAAGCTGCTCGGCCAACTGGATCGTGAGTTCATCGAAATCAAGGGTAATAACGCCCGCCTGCGCAACCCTATCGAAACCCCTGAGCGCAAGGCTCAGGCTCTGATGGACATTCAGCAGTCGCGTCAGCTCATCAAAAATCATCAGCGAGCACTCATTGATCTGCTGGCAACTGACGCTGGGCGTGAGGCCTTCGAGGCGTTCGCCAAAGCACAACAGGTCAATGATCAGGCGCAGGACCAATACCTTGAAACCGTGGCGAAAGGGCAGCTTGAAGCGGCCATTGCGCTGTCAAAGAATCAGATGCGTGCCGCCTCGGACGGCGTGCAGGTCGCGCTCAAGAAGCTGATTGCTCTCAACGAAATTGAAGCTTATGAAGCGGGCAAGCAGGCCGACAATGTTTACGAACACACGCTGTTGATCGTCAGTGTGTTCATTGTCATTGCCATCGGTGCTTCCTTGGCCTTGGCAGTGTTGTACACCCGCAGCCTGACGGTGCCGATTGCAGGCTCGCTAAGGGTTGCGGAATGCATCGCCGCCAACGATTTGAGCGAAACCATCGCGCTGGATGGTTCCGATGAGGCGGCGCAGATGCTGTCGTCACTGGCGGCGATGCAAACCAGTTTGCGTGATGCGCTGATCATGATCCGTGACTCGTCCACGCAGTTGGCCGAAACCTCGGAAGTCATGCACGGCGTCACCGAAGATATCTCGCGTATCACTCAGCGTCAGAGCCATGAAATCGAAATGGCCGCCACGGCCGTGACGCAAATGAGTGCAGCGGTGGAACAGGTTGCGGACAACGCCGCATCGACCTCGCAACTGACGTCGGAATCAAGCGCCGCAGCCATCGCCGGTAAAACCCGGGTCAGCGAAACGGTTGCGGCAATTAACCTGATGGTTTCCAGCGTGCATAGCACCTCGGCAGAAGTGCAGGCGCTTTCTACGATGGCGAGCGATATCAGCAGCGTGCTGGACGTCATCCGAGAAGTCGCCGAACAAACCAATCTGCTTGCCTTGAACGCAGCGATCGAAGCTGCGCGGGCGGGGGAGGCGGGCCGTGGCTTTGCCGTGGTCGCAGATGAGGTGAGAGGGCTGGCCCAGCGTACGCAGAAATCGACCGAAGACATCGAGTCCATGGTCAGCTCCATTCAATCGGGCACCAGCAGGGCGGTTTCTTCCATGAGCCACACCCGCTCTCAGGCCGAAAGAACGCTCGAGATGGCCAATATCGCCGGCGAAGTGCTGACCGACATCACTGGCTCTCTGAATCTTATCAATGAACGAAACCTGCTGATGGCGACCGCTGCCGAAGAGCAGGCTCAGGTTGCGCGCGAAGTGGATCGCAGCCTGATCAGCATTCGCGACCTGTCTTGCGAAACCGCAGAAGGCTCGAAACAGACGGCGGTTGCATCGGCGGAGCTCTCGCAGTTAGCGGCGTCGCTGAACAAATTGACCAAGGAATTCAAGCTCTGACTGTGAGCATAAAGCCCTGGTTGCCAGGGCTTTTTTATCAGTGCTTGATCGGTGAAGTGAAGTCTTGCGCATCGGGTGCAGAATTCTGAGCTGGCGATGCGGTTTGTGCCGTCAGTTGTTCAATGCAGGTGGCGAGTTGTTTTTCATAGCTTTCAAGCACGGCTTCGGCTTCAGCTTCGCGCTCATCACGCAAGCGAAAGAAGTCGTCGCGACTGAGCTGATCCGCTACGAGGCGGATATTTTGCTCGATGATCGCGCACAGAGAATCTTCGTCCTCTAACGCGGCGCTGGTTTGCGCCGCGCGTTGAGTGTTTTCGAGCTCCGTCTTTGCCGCCTCGGCGGCCTTCACTTGTTCCTTCGTGGTAAGCAGATCGGTTTCCAGGGCTTGCTTCTGTTCTGCCAGACGCTTGAGTTCTGCGCTCATTGACTGGATAGCATCGGCGCGGTGGGTGAGCTGGACCTCCTGTTGTTGCACCACAGCCTTCAGTGGAAACAGTTCATTGAGCTGGTAACCGGCGACCACAGTCATGGCGATCAGCGCCAGTGCCAGAATCGTCAGGCAGTAGATGGCGGCGTTGCTCTGGGGGTTTGGACTATTGAGGGTATCGAGGGCTCTCACGGAATCGTTTCTCCTATCACGAGCGGCCAGTGTAATGGCCGAGTTCGGTTGCGCCTTTAAGACGAGTCTTAAATTGGGTGTTGGTTATTTGCGCTGGTAAAGGAGGTGTTCAACAACGCGTCCTTTTTATAGGTTTCAAGATTTAGTTAGTTGACTATAAATCCATGAGAATTGTCTGATTGTTGAATAAATAAACTTTTTGCCCAAGTGCTATTTATTCATTATCTTCTCGCTCCGGTTGTGGTGATTTTGCTGCCGGTTGAATATTCGCACCATCGTCAATCATTCAGTTGTTTGCATGCAACGCAGAGTCAGAGAGAGTGTTATGAAGTTATGCTATATATTAATTGTCGGGCTCTTGTATGTGCTGTCGTCAAATGCAATGGCGGCGGTATGCGAGTTCTATCCCGACAACTCCAAGGGCAATGTCCACATTGTCCTTCCGGCCACGATCTCGGTGCCGCAGGACACACCGAACGGCACGGTTATCTATGAAAGCCCAATCGTGACCCTGGGAGCCATTCCCAGTTCGTTCAGGTGCTCTGCGGTACACAATGAAGGTGTGCGCAACTCTGTGGGTGTCACCCAATCAGGCGCGCAGATTTTTCCTGTTGGAAATACCGGGATCGGCTGGCAATGGATTCGACCACCCTCGGGTAAAGCATGGAAAGGCTTTCCGGGAGACAGCGACGTTGCTGGCGGTTGGGGTTGGAATGGCAGTGAGCACATCTTGCGGCTCGTAAAGACGGGCACTATTTCAGGGAGTGCGACGATACCCTCAGGCCAATTGGGAGTCTTTGTCGCCGCTGAAATCGAGCCTCTGGCAATGAATACAAATGGCACCAGGGTCGTCTCACAGTCTTGCGAAACACCTGATGTGAAAGTTGATATGGGTAGTTATAACTTGAGCGATTTCCCGAAGAACGGTGCCTATGCCAAGGAGCAATACTTTTTTCTCAGTATGAAAAACTGTCCTGCCGGAATAAATAACTTCCGCTACTCCTTTTCGCCCACTGCGGGCAGCCCTGCGTGGGACGCTAATACTGGCATGGTAAATCTGAACAGTAGCTCCACTGCCAAAGGTTTGGCATTGCAGATGCGCTTCAGAGACGGGAAGCCACTCAAGCTGAATCAGAACTACATAACGAAAGCGCCTACATCGGAAGGCGGGAATGCAGCTGTAGACTTGCAAGCGCGCTTCGTGCGCATTGAACCCGCCAATTCACAAATGAGAGCGGGCAATGCCAATGCCGAAATTGCCTTTGTCGTTGAGTATCTATGAGGAGGCCAACAGCTTCTTCACCTCAGCCACAATCACTTCAATGTCGAAAGGCTTGGGCAGCACCACGTCAAACAGATCCGAGCGCTGCATGCCAATGTGCGCCTGCGCTCCACTCATGAGAATGATCGGCAGGTGTTTGACGCAAGGCTGGGCACGCACGGCTTCGGCGAATTCGAGGCCGTCCATGACCGGCATCATGAAGTCCGTGATGATCAGTGCTGGCCGTTCTCTCTCCAGCACTTCGAGGGCTTTCTTGCCATTGCTGGCCGTCACCGTCATGAAGCCTTCATCCTCCAGCGCAAAGCCAAGAATGTCAGCAATCAGATACTCGTCGTCGACTACCAGGATGGTGGTCATGTTATTTCAACCCGCTCGAAGACTTACGATATTGAACCAGGCAATGACTCAGATGAGACGGAAGGTTCATTTCTCAAAGCCTTTTCCAGGAACACATCTTGATCACGGATGACTACCTCGAACCGCGAAGGGTTATAGGAGCTATCACGTATCTTGAGAATGGAAAGCGTCCTGCGAAGTTCAGCGTGATTTTCAAAGAAACGCATGAGAATCAGGTTGTCGGCAATACTGGACAGGTCGGAATTCGGTGCGCTGACCTCGGAGCCGAACAGATCGCGCATTTCCCAGGAGGCGAAGACCGTAACGCCTCGGGATCGCAGCTCGTTCATCAGTGCACTGAAAAAGTCGGTGATGCGTTCCGGTGTGGTTGAAACCCGAGTCATGCCGCTGAGGCTGTCGATGAACAGGCGTTTGATACCTTTTTCATCGACCAGGCTCAGCAGGCGCGCACCGAGGGCGTCCAGCAAGCCCTCGGTGGTCGGCTGCCAGGCAATGCTCAGCGCACCGCTGTGTTCCATTTGTTCAATATCGATGCCCAGCGAATGGCCTTTGAGTCGTAGCCGTTGCGGGCTCTCATAGAAACCGAAATGCAGGCCCGGCGCTTCGGCCGTCGACTGCGCGAGAAACTTCAGCCCCAGCGTGGTTTTGCCGATCCCGGAAGGCCCCATGACGAGCGTGACGCTGGAGCTGTGCAAGCCGCCACCGAGAATGTCATCCAGCGAAGCGATGCCGCTGGGAATGCGTGTCATGTCTGCACTGTCGGGGGCGGAAGGGCGCTTGTACAGACTTTCCAGGCGCGGATAGACCACCAGGCCGTTTTCGGTGATCTCACACTCGTGAACACCGGTCAAGGCGCCGCTGCCGCGGGTCTTGCGCAGGTGAATGCGTCGCACCGATCGCGTGCCGAACAGCTCTTCGCCCATTTCGATGACGCCGTCGACCATCGTGTGTTCCGGGCTGCCGTCGTCCAGGCGCGAGCTAGTGAGAAACAGCACGGTGCAACCGGCGAATGCCGCATGGCCTTGCAGTTCGGAGATGAATTTTTTCGTGTCGATCGGTGAGTCGGCCTTCGAGCGGGCGTTGAGCAAACCGTCGACGACCATGACCGTCGCTTTCTGCCGGCTGATTTCGCGCCGCAGCAGTTTCACCACTTCATCGAGGCCTTCGTTTTCCAGCGTATCGAAAGCGCTGACAAACTGTATTTCAGCGCCCACTCGGGATGCGTCGAAAAAACTCATGGTCGACAGAAACTGAAACAGTCGGTCGTGAGACTCGGCCAGCAACGTGGCGACCAGAACGCGACCGCCATTGCGGGCATGATTGAAGCCGAGCTGATTGGCGAGGATGGTCTTGCCGGAACCGGGGCGGCCCTGAACGATGTACGAAGCACCCGCGACCAGGCCACCCTGAAGCAGCGCGTCGAGCCCTTCGATTCCGCTTTGAAGGCGTTTTAGCTTTTCCACTTTGCGACCCTGATCTGAAAAAACAGGCTTGTTAAGCCGAATGGGTGAAATGCTAACGCCATTTCCATTTTTGGGCCATGCCGGTGGAGGGAAAGTAGCGTTGGAACGTATCGTTTTGGCGTGTTCCACGCCCCCGTGACTTCGGCCAGGCCTTTCAAAAACGGTGCCCATCCAGGGCACCGTTATCAATCGAGAACTCAACCCGTTTCAAATCAAGTTCAGCGCGATTTTAGGAACAGTCTGATAGGAAAACTCTTGATGAGTCCTGAGAATGGGGGTGAGACCTCAGATAATGCCCTCGTCGAAGGATTAAGCCGATGAAACCTCTGCGTGACCTTCAAAATCTTCAGCTAAGACTGGTTGAGTCTGCCGCTGTGAACGAAAGCTGCGCCGCTGACTTGTTAAGCATTCTGCAAAAACTGACGAACAAGGAGGCAAACAGCGTCGTTGAGATAATCGGCTTACTGCAGCATGAGGCAGCAATGCTTCAGCAACTATCGAGAGACTTAACGCTTCAACGCTATAAAACAATGTTTGGCTAACGACTTGCCGACCCGAGCAGCGCATCGCGAGCATTATCTTGGATGGAGTAACGCAAAGCGCAGGGAGAGGTTTTCACCGCTGTATACGCCATACAGCCGTCGCAAAGCAGCACTTGTACGATGTCCTATCACAAGGTATTACTGTGTCTCCCCCAAAAAAAATAAAATCACGGAGATCGCTACATGGACTCATCCCTGTCCGCCAGTTCTGAAAGCCTTGACCCAGCGAAAGGCAACACCCGCCGCAGCTTCCTGAAAAAATCCCTCGCCGTTTCCGCCACGCTCGCCACCGTCGGCAGTACCGCGCTAACCCGACTCGCCGAGGCCGCCGAACCCTTGAGTCAGCGCTACCCTGATCCGCTGATCCACATCCTCGACGACAGCTTTCTCGAACTACGTGTTTTCAACGCCAGTGTTGAAAAACTTGCCACGGGCATGCGCTGGGCCGAAGGGCCGGTTTGGATCGGTGATGGCCGCTATTTGTTGGTCAGCGACATCCCCAACAATCGCATCATGCGCTGGGACGAGATCACCGACACCTTCAGTGTGTACCGCGAACATTCGAACTTTTCCAACGGCATGTGCCGGGATCGCCAAGGGCGCCTGATTGTCTGCGAAGGCTCCACCACGACCAGCGAAGGCAGGCGCATCACGCGCACCGAAGCCAATGGCACGATCAGCGTGCTGGCCGACAGCTTCGACGGCAAGCCCTTCAACTCGCCCAACGATATCGTCTGCAAAAGTGACGGATCGATCTGGTTTACCGATCCGCCATTCCAGACCAGCAACAACTACGAAGGCCACAAAATCACTCCGAGCCAACCCCACGCCGTGTACCGCATCGACGGCGAGAGCAAAAAAGTCACCCGGGTCATCGATGACCTCAACGGCCCCAACGGCCTGTGCTTTTCGCCCGATGAAAAAACCCTGTACGTCGTTGAAGGTCGGGCCAAGCCCAATCGTCTGATCTGGGCAATTGCCGTAAAGGACGACGGCACACTGGGCGAACGTCGCAAGCACATCGAAGGGCTGGAGTATGCCGCGATCGACGGCATCAAATGTGATGAAGCGGGCAACCTCTGGTGCGGCTGGGGCGGCAATGGTGATCCCAAGGCCGACCTGGAAAAACTCGACGGTGTGCGCGTTTTCAATCCGCAGGGCAAGGCCATCGGGCACATTTCCCTGCCGGAGCGCTGCCCGAACCTGTGCTTTGGGGGACGCGAAGGGAATCGGCTGTTCATGGCCAGCAGTCACTCGATCTACTCACTGTTTGTGAATACTCGCGGGACTACGTTTGCGTTGTAAAAACAGCCTGCAGCGCATCTGAGGATGCGCTGCATTTTCGGCTGTTTTATGAAGCCCTACTGCCTGGAGACGCCTGGCACATCCATATTGATCTTGCGCCAGAACGCTTCAGAAAAACTGTAAACCGAGAAGGCAATCAACCCCAGGGCCATCATCATCAAAACCAGCCACCCAGCGGGCAGACTCTGCAGCGCATCGAGCGCTTCTTTCAGACCCGGTGGATCCATGGCTTGATAGGTGGAACCGCTGATTGCCAGGAGCAATGCAATCTCTATAAACACCAGTCCGCGAGCGATCAGACCAAACCGGGATACCGGGCGGACGTAGCGCATGACTTCTTCATCGGCCTCAAAATACCTTTCGAACGACGCTTTCCAGCCCTTGATGATGTGAGCAATGCCAACACCGAGCGGAACGAGGGCGATCACATACACCAACACATTCGAGTATTCCCACGACAAGAGATGCGCTAGCCAATCTTTGGTCTGCCCTCCGGTATTGCCCGAGCTTCGAATACCGCTTACGAGCAGGCCCAAGGCAAAAAACGCCAGAGCCCCATTGACCAGACCTCCCGCCAAC
Source organism: Pseudomonas sp. MC6 (assembly GCF_054790575.1). NCBI lineage: Bacteria > Pseudomonadati > Pseudomonadota > Gammaproteobacteria > Pseudomonadales > Pseudomonadaceae > Pseudomonas > Pseudomonas sp. MC6. The sequence goes on along the minus strand of NZ_CP186504.1, from coordinate 1,734,775 downwards.
AGGCCGGCGCGAATCACCAGGCCTTTGAGCTGTTTGCCGTGATGATCGACATCACGCGTAGCTTGCAGGACACGCCAGGCCGCAAAGGCGAGCAGACCCGCCACCACCAACCCAACTAAAAAGTAGCCGAATGGCTGGCCTAGCAAGGCCTCCAGACTCTTGTGGCTGTCCTTGGGTCGGGTCGAATCCCGGGCGGCGAGCAATGCGAAGATACCGATGATCAGATACAGCACTCCCCGAGCGGCGTAGCCTCCCCGAGCAAGTATGACGAGGCTGTGTTGTGCGGACATGAGGTGTATTCCTGAAGGGGGCATAGGAGAGCAGACCCTTCTTGCCAGGAGGGGTTCTATTTCGCCTTCCTGGCGTTCAAACGTTGGTTATCTGCGGCGGGCAGAGGAGGGCTTACTCAACCATCACCTCATCCAGTGCCTGCTCCAGCAGGCTGACCGTGCGCTCGATATTCTGCAGTTTTTCGAGTCCGAACAGACCGAGGCGGAAGGTCTGGAAGTCGGCCGGCTCGTCGCATTGCAGCGGCACGCCGGCAGCGATCTGCAGGCCGTGTTGGGCAAATTTCTTGCCGCTTTTGATATCGGCATCATCGGTGTAGCTCACCACCACGCCGGGGGCCTGAAAGCCCGCAGCCGCCACGCTTTTGATGCCTTTGCCGGTCAACAGCGCACGCACCCGATCGCCCAGCGCCTGTTGCTCGTCGCGAACCTTGTCGAAGCCGTACGCTTGCGTCTCTTTCATCACGTCGTTGAACCGCGCGAGGGAATCGCTGGGCATGGTCGCGTGATAGGCATGTCCGCCCTGTTCGTAGGCCTGCATGATCTGCAGCCACTTTTTCAGGTCGCAAGCGAAGCTGCTGCTTTGCGTCTGTTCGATACGCTCAAGCGCCGCAGCACTGAACATCACCAAGGCACAGCAAGGTGAGGCGCTCCAGCCTTTCTGCGGTGCGCTGATCAGCAGGTCGACCGCGCATTGGTGCATATCCACCCAAATGGTGCCGGAGGCAATGCAGTCCAGTACGAACAGACCACCCACCGCATGCACGGCGTCGCCAACGGCTCGCAGGTACTCGTCCGGCAGGAGGATTCCGGATGAAGTTTCAACGTGGGGCGCGAAAACCACTTTCGGCTTGTGCGCTGCAATGGCGGCCAGCACTTCGTCCAGAGGTGGCGGGGCGTAGGCGGCTTGGCGACCCGTCTCAACCGGCCGGGCTTTGAGCACCGTAGTGGCCGCCGGGATGTTGCCCATCTCCAGAATCTGGCTCCAGCGATAACTGAACCAGCCGTTGCGTATCACCAGGCACTGCTGGCCGGTGGCGAATTGTCGCGCCACCGCTTCCATGCCGAATGTGCCGCTGCCCGGAACCACCGCCACCGCCTCGGCGTGGTAGACCTGTTTCAGGGTCATGGAAATGTTCTTCATCACGCCTTGAAAGGACTGCGACATGTGGTTCAGCGAGCGGTCGGTGTAGACCACGGAATACTCGACCAATCCCTCGGGATCGATGCTCGGATAGAGCTTGGACATGGTGACTCCTTTGGCAGGGCTAAACATCTTTGGCAAGCAAGTGTAGGCAAAGGGCAGGGATCAGCTCATCGAAATGCGCAAATGAGGTTAGAGTGCTCAGCAATGTCTCTGTCGTTGCGTGAACCATGAAGCTGCCGCTGTTTATTTCTCTGGATGGGCCCAAGGGCACCGGCAAAACCACACTGCTGGAGGCCGTTACCGCTGCACTGCGGGCAAACAACCAGAAAGTCATCCGCCTGTGCGAGAGAAAAAGCGATCCGTACCGCGGCGAAACCATGGCCCTGGTCAACCAACTCGCCAGACATCCGTCCCGGGATCTGGAGTGGGCGGTGTGTCAGCGCCTTGCCGATAGCCGTCGCTGGATTTCTGAGCGGGTGCTGCCCAAACAGCCGCTGGACAGCATCATTCTGATCGACCGCTGGTATCCGTCGGATGCCGCATTTCGCCATAGCGTGCCGTTTGCCGAGATTCTGCATCTGAACATGCAGCGAGGCGTGCGCGTGCCGGATCTGCATGTCGGCGTCGTCACCGCGCCGGACATTTCATGGGCACGGGCAACGGCCCGATCACGAGGACTGGGCGGCACAGTGATCCAGAAACACGCCGAGCATGTCGTGTGTAGCGAGATGTTCGAGCAGGCGGTTGCCGATCATGGCTGGGTGTTGTGCCGTAATGAGGGAACCATCGAAGCCGCAACGACTCAGGTAGTTGCAGAGATCTATAAAGTGCTTGGCTGATTGTCGCTGTGCAGGCGCTGGTTTAATTTGAATTTCAGGTTTTTCTGATCTGAGCTAACTGTACTGACGGATCAAACGCCCCCATGCTCACAAACCTCTGGTATGTCGTTCTCCCATCGTCACAGCTGACTGATGGATTGATGCCGGTTCAATTGCTCGGACTACCGTTCGTTGCGTTCCGCGATGACGCGGGTGTCGCTCACTTGCTGTCGGATATTTGCGTGCATCGCGGCGGCTCGCTGTCCGCCGGCAGCAAAGTGGGCAATAGCGTGCAGTGCCCTTATCACGGCTGGCGGTTTGGCACTGATGGAGTGTGCACGCTGATACCGGCGCAGCCCGACCTGCGGATTCCCGCCAAGGCCCGCGTCGATGCGTACCCGACGCTGGAGCGATACGGATGGATCTGGGCGTTTTTAGGTGATCTGCCTGAGTCTGAACGTCCACCCTTGCCCGCGCTCGACTGGATCGATGATCCCGCCATCCGCGTGGTCTCGGGCCACTTTGACTGGCAGGCCAGTTGGGACCGGATTATTGAAAACGGTCTGGACTTCGCGCACGCACCGTTTGTCCATGGTTCAACCTTCGGCGATCCGGATCATCCCGAGATTGAATCATTCGAGGTCGCAAGCGATGCGTGGAGCGGCAGCGCGCAAATAGTCATGCGCAGGCCGGCACGCAAGGGGCTGCTGCGGCGCAAATCCTCCACTGAGTTTGTCAGCGTCGGCACTGTTCCGGGGTTTCACCTGTCCGGCCCTTGTACAACGCTTGAGCTTCAGTTGCCCAACGGCTGGCGGATCTACATCGTCTCGGCGCATGTTCCGATTGACGCCAATCGCACGCGCACCTGGTGGATGATGGGCAGAACGTTCCTGCGCACCCGACTGCTGGATCGCAGGTTCATTGCGAGCAATATCCGCATCTTCGAACAAGATCATGCCGTGCTGAAAAACGTCCGGCCCGAACGTGTGCCGGACTCTTTCCAGCAGGAGGTTTCGTTGAAATCCGATGCGCTGCAGATTGCTTTTCGCAAAGACGTGCAGGCACTGGAGCAGCGCGGCTGGCGCATTGATGAAGGCCGCCTCGCGCGAACGTTCACTGGACGCAAAGCCTGCGCAATACCCAGCCCTGAACGTCGTCAGATTCGCGCTTGGGCCATTGAGCCGATTCCGCTCGTGGACATCACCCACGAATCGGAATAGTGCTGCGAGCCAGCCTGCGCTTGACGCAGACTGGCGCAACCCTTAGCGCGTCTCACATTGTGGCGAAGGTTCGCCGCTCAGTGCATCAACCATTGGCGGATGCTCCTGCACTGCCTGACGCAGATCTTCGGTCACTCGCAATTCCGCACCTGTCGGCGAGAAGGTTGCTGCCGCTGCAAACGGCGCGGGATTTGCCGGAACCGGACGTTTGCCACGGCGCCACAGGAAGAAGGTGACCATGCACAGATTGACCAGCGCAAATACCCAGAACAAACCATTGGCGCCGAACGAATTCATCACCGGAGAGATCATCATCGGGCTGATCGCCGAGCCCAGCGAATTGATCAGCAGCAAGCCCTGAATCATTGGCACCAAGGCTTCGGCAGGGGCGCGGTCTGCGGCGTGGCTGACCGCGACCGGGTACAGCGCGAACACACCACCGCCAAGCAGAAACAACATCACCGCGAGCATCGTCTTGGACAAGGGCACCAGGACGATCACCAGCGATAACAGCGTGCACGCCACCGTCAGAATGGTCAGCACTTGCAAGCGATCCTTGCGATCGGACCAGCGCCCGACCGGGTATTGCAGGAGCATGGCGCCGAGAATCGTCCAGGCCATCATGCTGCCGACTTCCCCGACATTCAGACCGCTGCGTTGCAGATACAACGGCAGCAAGGTGTAGATCGCCGCGATGGTCACACCCGAGCCGAAACAACCGACCAGCCCGGTCGGCGTCACGCCCAGCAGTTGCCGTGGCTTGAGCGGCTCGACCTGATCGAGCAGCGGCGACACGCGCGGCAGGATCACGATCGGCAGCACCGACAACGAGGCGAGCATGCCGGCGACCATGAACGGCGCGCTGTCGCTGAGCCCGGTGATTTTGCCCAGCGTTGCCTGACCCAGCACACCGGCGCCGTACAAGACGATCATGTACAACGCGAGCAAGCGCCCGCGAATCTTCGCGTCGCCCGCCAGCAGCAGCCAGCTTTCGATCACCAGAAACACACCGACCGTGGCCCAGCCGTTGATCAGGCGCAGGGCGAACCAGCCCCAGGTGTCATAGAACAAGCCCTGCAGCAGGATGGTCACGGCGATCAGCGAAGCAAAGCTGCCGTAGGCGCGGATATGACCGATGCGCAGAATCAAACGGTCATTGAACACCGCACCCAGGGTCAGACCGATGAAGTAGGCCGATGAAACGACACCGATCATCGTCGCCGAGGCACCGGCGGCGTCGAGTCGAAGGGTGGTCAGCGAAGATAGAAAACCGTTGCCCAGCGCAACAATGAACAGCCCGAGCAGGGGCGCCAGCGCCATGGCCAGCAAACGCGGAGACATAAAAACCTCTGGAGATCGAACAGCAGAACGTGCGCCTCTGCGCATGCGATTGCCAAGCCGAAAAAATGTGTGGTGCGAATGCCTGCCGAACGGGCAGGGCGGTTGAGTCGGCCACTCGTCAATGAGGTGTGGCTAGCCCTTCAAGTCGGGCGCCAACTCTGGCGACGGCAAGAGCGCGCGGATTCTAAGGCTTGTATGGAATTTTCCAATGGCTGTTTGCTGCGACAGTTGGACGCAGGTCAATCAAGGTCATGACATAACGACAGCTCATGGTTTGCACGGCAAAAATGTTCCTTTATTGATCCTCTTGCGCTGGTTAGCCTGTGCGGTCGGTTTGCCATTTTGTGCCAGGAGTCATGATGCTGATCAAAGGTGAGCGGGCCGCCACGGCGTGTGGTTTGGTAGCGATCGTTTTGTGGAGTACCGCAGCCGGATTGATCAGAGGCGTCAGCGAGCACTTCGGCCCGCTGGGGGGCGCTGCGCTGATCTATTCGCTGGGCGCGATGCTCTTGCTGGTGTTCCTCGGCCGCCCGCGGATTCGCTCGCCCTCCAGGCTCTATCTGGTGCTGGGCAGCGCTTTGTTCGTCGCTTATGAGGTGTGCCTGTCGTTGGCGTTGGGTTTCGCCAGTGATCGTCATCAAGCCATCGAACTGGGCGTGGTCAATTATCTGTGGCCGTGCCTGACCGTGGTGCTGGCGATTGTCATGAACGGGCAGAAGACCCGGTGGTTCATCATCCCAGGCTCCGCGCTGGCGATTTTCGGCATCTTGTGGGTGGTCAGTGGCGAGGGATTATCGTTGCCGGGGATTGTGCGCAATGTTCAGTCCAACCCGTTGAGCTACAGCCTGGCCCTGACCTGTGCGATTACTTTTGCGCTGTATTGCAATGTCACGCGTCGTTATGCCGGCGGGCAGAATCTGGTGGTGCTGTTTTTCGTACTGACGTCCGTGGTGTTGTGGTTGAAGTGGTTCCTCAGCCTCGAACAGATTCCGCCATTCACCTGGGCAAACTCTCTGGAACTGCTGGCGGCGGGAATCGCCATGGCCGGTGGCTACGCACTCTGGAACATCGGCATTCTGCGGGGAAACCTGACCTTGCTGGCGACCGCGTCCTACTCCGCGCCCGTGCTGTCGTCGGCATTCGCTGCGGTGTGGCTTGGCGTCAGTTTGCAGATGCAGTTCTGGCAGGGCGCCGTGCTGGTGACGGTGGGTTCGCTACTGTGTTGGCAGGCGACCCGGCAGCACAAGATTTCCCAAGCAACTCCGATCAAGGTCAGCGTGGGCGAAAACCCTCACTGAAAGAGGCCTTAGCGGCCTCCCTTAACGATGCTAAATTAGCGTCGCAACGCAAGTCTCCCGCAATCACGCGGGTTTATGGAGAGCAACAGCATGGAAGCCACCCCGGTAGACCGTTCAGCCCCGATCCGTTACTGGGCAGTACTGGGCTTGTCACTGCTGTTCAACCCCTCAACCCCGGCCATGGCCTTTACCCCCGAGCTGCATTCGGCCTACGCGCTAAAAGCAGCGCAGGCGTTTCAGCGCTGCCCCGGAGTAAAGCTACCTGTGCAGTTGGGCGAGGCGTTGGTTAAAGGCACGGATGCAGAAGACTCAAGCCCGCGGACGATCCTTCAGCGCGCTACCCACTGGCATTTCTACAACCGCAACGAAAAGCTTGAGCCATTCTGGTTCTTCGAGCGCAATCTGGACGCGATTTTCAACAAACGCATCAAGAAGCTGAACGAGTTGCTGGTGAAACCTGATGCCGACCCGTTTGAGGTCTACGAGCAAGCGGGAAGGGTCTTGCACTACATACAGGACATGAGCGTACCCGGCCATGTGGTGCCGGCTTACCACGCAAAGTTACCGGGCAATCCTGCCGATCCGTTTGATGAGTTCGAAAGTATTGAAGCCCTGCCAGTGTTCGACTTGTCTGACGCGCAGTGTCAGGCGCTTCGTGATGGGGCGGGTAAAGCCGATGCCAACCCTCGACGTTTTCTGGACGCCGCTGCCACAGCAACCTTGCAAGCGATAGGGCAGATAGACGCGGCCGGTAAACCTGTCGTCGACGGTGCATGGAACGCGTATTGGGTTTACCCCGCACGAGACACCGATGAAGCCCGCAAAGGCTGGGGCCAATACGGTACCTGCGAATTTGCAAAGGGCAATGTCAATGCTGGGTGCAAGCGTGAAGAAGAACTTGTGACGTTGTTCGAACAACAGTCTCGGCAAGCTCAGAGAAACTCGGTGCTGATGCTTTTTTATGTGCAAAAGAAGCTGGCCGAAGCAGGCCAGAAAAACGCCAGTGCAATGGCTAATCAATAACCAGGACTGAAATTTAGAATGCGCCGCTTAATAGCTCATGGATGTGTTGTTGTCAGTATCGCGATGCTGTGTTCCGGCTGTACCTCCTATGCGACCGTGCCGACAATCAACGAGCACGCTGGAACTGGAACACAGGAAATCATCTCTAGCTTCAGCTACCAAATAGACTCTCCCTGGAAAAACAGTCGCCTTGGCAAAGACGCCTACGCGCAGACAAAAAGCATGTTTCCAAATGCACAGGATCTCAGCTCCAGACCTGCAGCCTCGAGACTCCCTGCACTGGAAATAAAAGTCTCGGAATTTTCATTGGGTGGCGCTTGCACACAAGAGTATTTGACGGGGTTGAGTTTTGGTTTGATTCCGAGCTGGTGCACAAGGCCAGACCTGTTCAAGTTTGATTTCATCCTGAATAAAGAAAACGGCGTTTGCAGGCAAAAAACCTATTCAGTAAACGCCACAACGGTTTCACATCTCGTTGTGATTCCATTTGCACTGTCGCAGCCCGACAATCGACCACTGACCCTTTATCAGGCTTCGCTAAAAGATTTCCTTCAAGCCGATCAATGTTCCAAAGGCTTGTGACCAGCGCATCAGGCTTTCAAAAATCTCGCGGCGTAGCTGACAAACAACAACAGAAATACCAATCCCCCCAATGCAATGACCAGCGTACTGAGATGCGCAACCATGCCGATAAACGCCGGCCCCATGAGAATGCCGGCGTAGCCCATGGAAATGATCGCCGGGATGGCGGTGCGCTGGGGCATGCGCTGTTGCCGACCCGCCGCCGTAAACAGCACCGGAACAATGTTCGAGCAGCCGATGCCGACCAAGGCATAACCCAGCAAGGACGCTTGCCAGCTATCGAACACAAGAGAAACCAACATGCCGGCCGCCGCGCAGATCCCGCCCAGCGCCACCACGCGAACGCCACCCAGCCGGCTGACGATGGCATCTCCGGTCAGGCGCCCGAGCGTCATCGCCGCCGCAAAACTCGCATAGCCCAAACCGGCGTAGCTGGGTTCCATTGCGCGTTGCGAGGCGAGGAAAACCGCGCTCCAGTCGAGCATGGCGCCTTCCGTCAGGAAAACAATGAAACACAGACAGCCCAACAGCAGCACGATCCCCCTTGGCAGCGCCAACAACGGGCCGTCTCTCTCCGTGCCATAGGGCAACAAACTCGGCGCAGCCTTGTACAGCGCGGCGAGGATGATCGCCACCAGACACAGCACCGACAACAGCGGATCCAGACCCAGGCTGAGCATCGCCGTCATGGCACCTGCGCCGGCGATGCCACCGACACTGTAGAGCCCGTGGAACCCGGATTGCAGGGTTTCGCCGCTGTTCTTTTCAACGATGATGGACTGGATATTGATCGCGCAATCGAGCATGCCCATGCTGGCGCCGAACCCCAGCACCGCAAGCGCCAGCCCCGGCAGCCATGTCAGATGGCTCAGCATAGGCAGCACCGAACACAACGCGAGGGTTGAGCAGATGATCACTGGCCGACAGCCAAACCGTGCAGTCAGATAACCGGCAAACGGCATGGCGACGATCGAGCCGATACCGAACCCCAGCAACAACAGGCCCAGTCCACCGTCGTCCAGTCCGGTACGCGCCTTCACCAACGGAACGAGCGGCGCCCAGGCCGACATCACAATGCCGGTGATCAAAATACGATGCGCGTGGATACGCGTTCGCCGTGGTTTGCGTAAGCTGCCAGGGATGACGTCGAGGCGTTCATTGATGCGGACATCCTTATCGGTGCCTCCCGGCTTTTTTGGCGACGAACCGGAATAACAGCTTTTCGAGACGAAAGAGTCCCTGCCAGCATCCGTCGGGATGCTGGCAGGGAGCAGGGTTAACGCAGGTCAGCCAACAGACTTCAACGGGATAGGGCCTTTGAGCCGATCCATCATGGTGGCGCAGTACCAGTCATCGAACTGGCAAACGCCGGTCTCGGCGGTTTCCGAATAAGGCCCCGGCTCGTACGAAGGCGAGGTCACGCCACGCTGGGTGCCCTCGACCAGCGTGCGGTCCTGATCGTTGGTGGCAATCCAGACTTTGGTCAGGCGTTCGATTTCGTAATCAACGCCTTCCACTGCGCTGTCGGGTACCAGCCATTTGGTGGTGACCAAGGTTTCGGTGGCGCTGATCGGCAGCACGCGGAAGCTCAGCGCATGGTCACCGAGGAAGTGATTCCAGGTGGAGGGGTAGTGGAAGTAAAGCAGCGCGCCGATGTCCGCTTCAGCTGTCTTGTCCAGGCGACCGGCAACGGCCGGTTTGCCATCCATGGTGTAGCTGACGGCACCGGATGACAGCGGAATACGGGTCATGCGGAACTGGCCATTGATGTCCATCACCAAACGGCTTGGCAGCCCGGCGCTCTCGCACTTGGACCAGTAAGCCGACAGCTCTGGATCATCTTCGCCACTGACGCCGCCCACCGACAGGTTATCGACGAACGAATGCAGCAGCTCCGGGTGTGAGCCGTCGCAGTGGTAGCACTCGCGATTGTTTTCGAAGACCAGTTTCCAGTTGCCTTTCTCGATGATGTTCGACTCGAACGCCACTTTGCAGTTTTCAAGATAATGCGGCGCTACGAAAGGGCTGACGGCTTTGCGGAAACCCTCGAAGTCCGGGGCCTTGGCGGCCACGCAGACATAAATGTAGGTATCGACGATCTCGCAGTGAACGCTTTTCAGACTGTATTGGGACTTGTCGAAATCCTGGCCCATGTTGCCGGCGAACAACAGGTTGCCATCTAGCTCATACGTCCACTTGTGATACGGGCAAACCATCTTCGCCACTTTGCCATGATCGGCCTCGCAGATTTTTGCGCCACGGTGACGGCAGGCGTTATGGAACGCCCGAACCTCGCCGTCTTTGCCGCGGACCACTGCGACGGGATAGTCACCGATCTGCAGAGTGAAATACTGCCCTGGCTTGGTAATTTCAAAGGTATGGCCGGCGAAGATCCAGTCCTTGTGCCAGATCTGCTCAAGGTCCTGACGGTAAACGCTTTCACTGCTGTAAAGAGCACCCGGCAGCGAGTGCCAGGGTTTGCGCTGAGCGATCAGGTCAAAAACGCTTTCTTTATTGTTCATTGTTATCCTCCCATAGGCGACATGGTTCTCAGCCTATATGGCTCAGGACAGACGTCACAAACGATATTTGCTGTGGGCAATTCATGCGTTGGCGTTATCGATGAGGGCCTGACTGGAGTGCCGGAAGCGGGTGGAAAATCGGTTCCAGGGCGGTTATGGCGCAGCTGGATTGAGCGATGTGTTTGATCGCTGTTTTCACCTCGGCACTGCGTTCTACACCGAGACCGCTGGCGAACAGATCAAATTTCTGACTCAGCTCTTCAGCGCTGAGGGCGGTTTCGGGATCGCCACGTGCGGCGGTGACCGGACTGACCAGCACGGCACCGTTCTTCAGGGTAATGGTCAATCGGGAGAGGATTTCGTCGGGGAATCGGGCGGAGATATCGGCGGCTTCGACGACTTCGATACGGCGGCTCAGTGCCAGAATGTCTTCGGCAAAAATCACCGCCCCGGTGACTTCTTCCGGACCGACCTTGCCCCGCACAATCAATGCGGCCAGCGGAAAGGCGAGGGCGTACTGCGCCTGGTCGGCGTCACTCGGCGTATGCCCTTGCAAACACATTGATTCGTAGAACGTTTCCACACGAACGGTTTCAATCGAGTCGGCATCGAGCTGAGGATTTTCCCGCTGCAGTTCGAGCATGGCGGTCAGCGCCGGTTGCGCCCAACGGCAGACCGGCCAGGGTTTGAAGTACTGACTGTCGATCTCCCAGCGTGTTCCGATGTCGGTCCAGTATTCGGCGACGGTGACGTCTTCAACCGTTTCTGCCGGTGCACCGGTGATGCCTTCCCGGGCCATGAACAGCGCGTTCAAACCCGCAAATGCGCCTGCTCCGTGGGCATCGCGCAGCATCGTCGGCGCTTGCACCACGCGCATCATCGGGCAGCGTGCGCTGAAGTACTCGGCGATGCCCAAGGCGTGGCGAAAGGTCGGCTCATCCAAGCCCAGCAAGCGCGCGCCGGCGCAGACAACGCCCAGCGCGGAAAAACCACCCGATGCGTGATAAGTCGGCGAGGTCGCCATCAATGCGGAACCGGCTCGCAGCGCCGTTTCATAACCGATGCACAACGCGGTTAGCAGTTCATGGCCGCTGATCGCCTGGCCTTGATGATGCAGCGCATCGGCGAGGGCGAGCACGGCGGGAACAACGGTGGCACCGGCATGACCCTTGGATTTGAAGTGGCCTTCGTGGGCGTCGAGGCTGTCAGCACTGAACCCTCCGGCCCAAGCTGCACCGAGTACGTTGACGCGCTGCCCGGCAAAGATCAGGCGACTGCTGTAAGCGCCCGCCGGGTAATGCCGTTCGGCAAAACGTCGCATCGCGCTGGTGGTGTCATTGCTGGCCGCACCGGCCATGACGCCGACGATATCCAGCAGACTGTCCTGCACGATTGCACGAGTCTTGAACGGGGCATCGAGGAAATCAAAGTCGCGACAGAATTCGAAGAGTGACATTCAACAATCCCTTCCTGTGAGTTGAGCCGAACCGATCATGGCCGGCGCGGCTCAACAATGAGCCAGGGGGAGGGTGCCGCTCTAGCAACATTTTCGGCGGGCTATTGATAACCAAATCAGCCGACGCCTGTGCGGACTGAATTAACGGCGGGGAAACTTCGCCAGAATCCATTCGCGGAAACGCCGCAGTTCGTCTTCGTTTTCGGAGCTTTCGCGACAGCTCAGGTAGTGCCAGCTGTTACGCAATTGCACCTGTTGCTCGATCGGTCGCACCAGCAGACCTTGCTGTACCAATCCCGTGACCAAGTGATTCCAGCCCAACGCAATGCCCTGATGGGTCAGGACCATGCTGATGAGCAGGTTGTAGTCGTTGGCGTTGAAGATCTGCGGACTGTTCGCCGGGCGATCGTCAATATCGATGGCCTGAAACGCCAGCCACACGCCCCAGTCGACATGTTCGGCGACTTGCGAGCGGCCGTAAGGGCTGAGGTTGAGCAATGACGAATCGCGCACGCCTTCGATCGTCGCAATCTCCGGGTGTTTCTCCAGATACTGCGGGGTGCACACTGGGTAAATCACGTCGTGGCACAACGGGTAGCTTCTATAACCATCACGAATGCGCGAAATCTTGGTGATGAAGATGTCCGGCTGCACACCGGGTTCCATGGTCAGAAAGTTCTGCGTGGTGATCAGGTTGAGTTCGATGTCCGGGCATTGCGCGAAGAACTCCTGCAAATGATTCGACAGCCACAGCGCGGAAAAGGCCGGCGAGCAACAGACGGTGAGCACCTTCTTGGTCGACTGGCTGCTGCGGATACGTTCGGCAGCTTGGGCGATGTTGACGAACGACAGTTGCGCGGCATCGAAGAACACCGCGCCGGCGGCCGTCAGTTCCACCGCCCGGCCGACCCGGGTAAACAGTTGCGCGCCCAGATAGCTTTCCAGCTCACGGATCTGCCGGCTGATCGCGGCTTGCGAAACGCACAACGCCTCCGCCGCACGGGTGAAGCTTTCGTACTTGGCCGCGGCGACAAATGCCTTCACAGCCCTCAAGGACGGCATTTTCAGCAGGATGGTGTCAGGGTCGACATGCTTGCTCATTCGTACACTCTCCTAACGATACAGCTCCCCAACGAAGCGCGAGGAGGGTAACGGAACCGTGCGGGGAGGGCTACGCGAGCGTCGCTGTGGGGATAGACCCGGTCGCTCATGGTGTTGACGCGGCACTCGGCAATGGCAGCCGTCGCAACCGATAACCCGACGTTATCGAATTGCCCCTGTAAATGTAGTTGGATTAAGCGGGGTGATGCTAATAGATTTGAAACATCCCTTTTTCCTGGGACCTCAAAAATAATAAAAGGAAGCCCGTCGTGAAGACATCTATTCATTACCGCTGCCGCTTACAATTATTTTTGCTCGTTTGCCTGTCGCTTGATGCGAAAGATGCACGATGCGAAGGAGGCAAGGTATGACAAGTTCCGACGAGATCATCTGCGTAAAGAATGTTTTCAAAGTCTTCGGTACGCAGCCAGCACTTGCCATGAAAATGGTTAAAGAAGGCGCATCAAAAGCTGAAGTGTTTAAAAAGACCGGTCAGGCGATTGGTGTTTTTGATGCCAACTTCTCGGTTCGCCGCGGTGAGATTTTCGTGATCATGGGTTTGTCCGGCTCGGGCAAATCGACCATGGTCCGATTGTTCAACCGGTTGATTGAACCGACCTCCGGACAGATCTTTCTCAATGGCAAGGAAATCACCGGCCTGGGCGACAAGGACTTGTTGCAGGTTCGTCGCAAAGACATGGGCATGGTCTTCCAGTCGTTTGCTTTGATGCCGCACATGAGTGTCATCGACAACGTCAGCTTCGGCCTGGAAATCAGCGGGGTCAGCGAGAAAGAGCGCTATTGCCGTGCGATGGGCGCACTGGAGCAGGTCGGGCTCTCGGGGCAGGAGCTGAGCTTTCCTCACCAACTCTCCGGCGGCATGCAACAACGTGTCGGCCTGGCCCGCGCGCTGGCCAACGATCCCGCCATTCTGCTGATGGACGAAGCCTTCTCGGCACTCGATCCGATGATTCGCAGCGAGATGCAGGGCGAGCTGATCAAGCTGCAGGCTGAGCAGGATCGCACGATCATTTTCATCTCCCACGATATTGAAGAAGCGGTTCGCATCGGTCACCGCATTGCGATCATGGAAGGCGGGCGCGTGGTGCAAATCGGCACGCCGCGTGAACTTCTGTGCAACCCGGTGAATAAATATGTTCGTGATTTCTTTAATGGATTCGACACCAGTCGCATTCTGAAAGCGGGCGATATCGCGCAACAGGATTGCAATGTCGCTTACATACCGGGCGGGCAAACACCGATTAAAGCGGAAGCGTCTCTTCGCGACATCTTTCATCTTGTTGCTGCCTCGGCAACTCCCATGCCGGTTGTGGATGAAGTTGGGCTTTATAAAGGCTCGATTTCGCAAGGCCATCTTCTGAGTTGTCTGTGTAACAGCTGAATTGCGAATAATCAGCATTGATATGCCGTTTCTGAGTGCGAGGTAGCATCATGTCAGACTTCAACTTTTTAGATCCCTTTCAAAGTCTCAATATTCCTTTGGGATCCTGGGTGGAAACCGCCCTTAAATACCTGGTGCATAACTTCAGGGAAGTGTTTCGCTCGATCCGCTGGCCGGTCGATCAAGTGCTCGACGGTGTGCAGTGGGGACTGCTGTCGGTTCCGCCGACGGTGTTCATCATCATCGCCGGACTGATCAGTTGGCAGATTGGCGGCAAACGCATCGCCATTTTCAGCGTCGCCACCCTCACCGGGCTTGGACTGATCGGTGTGTGGAGCGATGCGATGGTCACGCTGGCCCTGGTGCTGACATCGCTGTTGTTCTGCGCAGTGATCGGCATACCGCTGGGCATCCTGTGTGCACGCAGTGATCGCACGGAAATGATCATCCGTCCGGTACTGGATGCCATGCAAACACTGCCCGCGTTCGTCTATCTGGTGCCGGTGGTGATGCTCTTTGGTATCGGCAACGTCCCCGGTGTGATCGTCACCATCATCTTTTCCGTCGCGCCGCTGGTGCGGCTGACCAACCTTGGTATTCGCCAAGTCCCTGCGGACAAGGTCGAAGCTGCCCGCGCGTTTGGCTGCACGGCCACGCAAATGCTGATGAAGGTGCAGTTGCCGTTGGCGGCGCCAACGATGATGGCCGGTCTCAACCAGACGTTGATGCTGTCGCTGTCGATGGTGGTGGTCGCCTCGATGATTTCGGTGGGCGGTCTGGGCTTGATGGTGTTGAGCGGCATCGGTCGCCTCGACATGGGCCTGGCTAGCGTCGGCGGCGCGGGGCTGGTGCTGCTCGCGGTATTCCTTGACCGACTGACCCAGGCAATGGGTGAGCGCAGCAGCGATCTGGCCACTGGTCAGCGCTGGTATGAAAGCGGCCCGGTGGGGCTGGTCATGAAACTGAAGAAAAAGAAGAACGTTGCACGTCCAGTGACGAATTGAGTTGGCCTGCTCACCCCATTAAAAACTCCAAGCGTGGTGAAACATGAAACTGACAAATCTCAAGAAAAGCGTGGTTGCGAGCCTGGTAGCTTCAGTGTTTGGGACTTTGCTGTGCTCGGCGGCCTACGCGGCCGATGCCAACAAACCGGGTGCCGGTGTTTCGATTACACCGATTTTCCCGACCATTGCTGAAGAACGCTTTCGTGGTGAGGTGGTGATCGCCGGCCTTAAGGAGTTGGGCTACGACGTCAAACAGCCAAAAGAAGTCGACTACCCGGCGATGTTTCTCGCGCTGTCTTACGGCGATGCGGACTTCACCGTGCATGAATGGGAACACCTGCACCAAGCGTTTTATGAAAAGGCCGGCGGCGATGACGTGATGGTCAAAGTCGGGCAAGTCATGAAAGGCGTGCTCCAGGGCTACATGATCGACAAGAAAACTGCCGACGCTTATCAGATCAAGGATCTGTCGGACCTGAAGAAACCCGAAATCGCCAAACTCTTTGACAGTAACGGTGACGGCAAGGCCGACCTGACGGGCTGCAACCCGGGCTGGGGCTGCGAGATCATGATCGAACACCACATGAAAGCCTATGGCTTGGGTCCAACCGTAGTCGACAACCGCGGCTCCTACTTCGCGTTGATGGCTGACACCATTGCGCGGCTTCAGCAAGGCAAGCCCGTGCTGTTTTTCACTTGGGTTCCGCAGTGGATTGCCAGTGTATTGGTGGAAGGGCGTGACGTGGTCTGGTTGCCGGTACCTTTCACCTCGCTGCCGGATGGCAAGGAAAGCAAGGACACCTTCCATGACGGCAAGAACCTCGGTTTCCCGGTGGACACGATCAATGCCGTCATGAACAAAGAGTTCGCTGAGAAGAACCCGGTGGCGCGCAAATTCCTCTCTGAAGTCAGCATCCCGACGGCCGCTGAAAGTGCGCAAAACCTGCGCATGCAAAACGGTGAAAAGTCGCTGGCCGACATCAAGCGCCATGCCGCGGAATGGATCAAGGCCAACCAGCAAGCCTATGACGGTTGGTTGAGTGACGCCCGGGCGGTAGCGAAGTAATCGGTTCGAACACGGGTTGGCGGCGGGCGGTGCCAGTCGCCAAGCCACAGGGTTGTCGTTTCAAGTGAAGGCGAGCGGGTGACGCAAGATGGAAACGTTCCAGAGTCCGTTGAAACAACAGAACATCGGCTTTCGCCCATCCACCGTGATGTCGGGCCATGAACGCATGGTGCGGGTGGCGTTTATCCTGCTCGATCATTTTTCGTTGACGACCCTTTCAACGGCGATGGATGCCCTGGCCACTGGAAACCTGATCAACGCTGAGACGATTTACACGGTATCGACCTACTCACTTCAGGGTGGACTGGTTGAAAGTGATATCGGCGTGTCGCTGGCTTCGCAAAGGCTGGTCGCAGAAGGCTTCAGTCATGATGCAGTGATTGTCGTCGGAGGCCAGCGTGTGAGGCTCGCCACGCAGCCAGTGCTGCGCCGAGTACTCAAGAAGTCCGCGAACAAAGGGATCGTTGCCGGTTGCTGGAATGCCGCGTTTTATCTCGCCGATGCCGGTTTGCTCGATACTCAGGAGTTCGCCTGCCACAGCGACAGCTGCGGTCTGGTCCATGAATATTTCCCGCAGTTGAAAGTTTCGACTCGCGAGTTTATTTGCACACAGCGTCGGGCCACTTGCGCCAACGCTCATTCGGCGCTGGATATGACCCTGGCGATCATGCAGGAACTGGGTGCGCACAACGATGCGGTACTGGTCGATGAGATAAAACGTGTTCACCAGCCCGCACAAGCTCGTCCGAAGTTCTCGGCAAATGCCGACAGCCTTCGCTGTTCATCGATTCCAAAGCCTTTGAACATCGCGCTCGACTTGATGGAAAAGAACATTGAGGAACCGCTGGAAATCGATGCAATCGCCAGCCAGGTCGGCGTGTCACGCCGGCAACTGGAAAGAAGGTTTGCCCGCTATCTCAATGCGGCACCGAATCGTTACTACCTGGAACTGCGTTTGACTCGGGCCCGGCAACTGATTGTGCAAAGTGATCGCTCGTTGACGGATGTCGCTCTGGCCACCGGGTTTGTCAGTTATCCGCACTTCTATAAACGCTTCAAGGACCTGTTCGGCTTACCGCCCATGACCTTCCGGGATTATTACTACGCCAACGACTGTGCCAGTAGCGGACGTTATGCCGTAGCGGCCAGTTTTTAAAACAAGCAGTCAATCGTCACTGTTTGCGCAAGTGCCAGTTTTGCAAGTTTCCGGATCGACGCTACTGCGTGCGTTTGCTTTGTGCCGCGTGCGTTTTGCAACTTCAACGATTAACGGTTTAACACTATGAAAGTCAGTTCATTACCCGCCGATGATGATAGTTGTGGCTGGTTTCATCTGAGCACGCCACGCAGTCCCGAGCCGGCTCACCGTGGGCACCGTTCAGCCCGCTGGGTGATCATCGGTGCCGGCTTCACGGGACTGGCCTGCGCGCGGCAACTGGCGTTGAATTTTCCCGACGACGAAGTGGTACTTATCGAAGCGCAGGAAGTCGGACTGGGCCCGTCGGGTCGCAATGCCGGTTTTGCCATTGACCTTCCCCATGACATTGGCGCTGAGGATTACATCGGTGACATCGCACTGGCCCGCACCAGTTTGAAACTCAATCTGGCCGGCCAATCGATACTTCGCGAGCTGGTCGATCAATACCGCATCGAATGCCAGATGAAAGCCTGCGGCAAATATCAGGCAGCGGTAGAGACCCGCGGTATCGCCGTACTCGATGCCTATCGCCGGGGCCTGGAAAAACTCGATCAGCCTTTTCAGATGATTGATGCCGATGAGTTGCCCGAACATTTGGGCACGCGGTTTTACCGCAAGGCGTTGTTCACGCCGGGCGCAGTGTTATTGCAACCGTCCGGACTGGTGAAAGGCCTGGCCGACAATTTGCCATCGAACGTCACGCTGTATGAGCGCACCCCGATTCTGGAAGTGGAATACGGCGCCAAGACGCTCCTCAAACATGCCCACGGCAGCATCACCGCCGACAAACTGATTCTGGCGAACAACTCGTTCGGCATGCGCTTCGGTTTCCTGCAAGGGCGCATGTTGCCGATCTACACCTACGCGAGCATCACGCGGCCGCTGACCGAAGAGGAACAGGCGCGCCTTGGCGGTAAACCGTTCTGGGGCGCCATTCCGGCGGATCCGTTCGGCACCACGGTGCGCCGCACCCCGGATAACCGCCTGCTGATTCGCAACAGTTTCACCTTCAACCCGGATGGTCGCAGCAACAGCAAATACAACGAACGTTTCGTGCGCCGGCACAAGGCGTCATTCGATCAGCGTTTTCCGATGTTGCCGGACGTAACGTTCGACTACACCTGGGGCGGCGCCTTGGCCATGTCGCGCAACCACAACGGCTTCTTCGGTGAACTGGCGCCCAACGTTTATGCCGCGCTCGGATGCAACGGTCTGGGCGTCACGCGCGGAACCGTCACCGGCAAGTTGCTCGCTGACTGGCTGGCGGGGCAGCGTGACCCACTGATTGATTTCCTGTTGCAGGCGCCAGGTCCCAACAGCAACCCGCCAGAACCGTTTCTTTCGCTTGGGGTGAACATGAACCTCAAGTGGGGGCAGTACCGCGCCGGGAGAGAAAGCTGAGTCTGAGGTGACTAGTCGCCGAAGCCTCGTCGCTCTGCTGCCGTCCTGAAGGCTTGCGCCGCCAATAACCACGGTCTGCCCGGCATGCCGTCGGGCGCACGGATTGAACATTGAACCACTGGAGAAAACGCTATGAACTTTGACGGAATTTTTACCCCTGCCATTACCCCGTTGTCCGCTGATGGCCAGATCGACTATTCGGCGTTCGCCGACGTGCTCGAATATCTGATCGAGTCCAAGGTTCACGGCATCGTTATTGGCGGCTCCACCGGCGAGTATTACGCGCACACCGCCGAGGAGCGCGTGGCCGTGGCCGAGCGCGCCAAAGAGGTGATCCGCGGACGCTTGCCTCTGGTCATCGGCACCGGCGGCATTCGTACCGAAGACTCGGTGTACTTCGCCGAAAAGGCCAAATCCCTGAAAGCGGACGCGATTCTGGTCGGTTCGCCACCGTATGCCTTGCCGACGCAGAAGGAAATTGCCGCCCATGTGCTCGCCGTGGACAAGGCGGCCGGGCTGCCGATCATGCTTTACAACTATCCGTCGCGAATGGGCGTGGCGATGGGCGACGAGTTTTTCGAAGCCATCGCTGGCTGCAAGAATATCGCCGCGATCAAGGAAAGTTCGGGCGAGATGAGTCGCCTGCACCGTCTGGCTCACGCTCATCCGTCGATCCAATTGTCCTGTGGCTGGGATGATCAGGCGCTGGAGTTTTTCGCCTGGGGTGCGCGCAGCTGGGTTTGCGCCGGTTCGAACTTCATCCCGCGCGAACACATCGCGCTTTACGAAGCCTGCGTGCTGGAAAAGAACTTCGATAAAGGTCGGCGGATCATGTCGGCGATGCTGCCGTTGATGGATTTCCTCGAGAGCGGCAAGTTCGTGCAGTCAATCAAACATGGCAGCGAACTCAGTGGCCTGCGTGCCGGCGGCGTCCGTGCGCCACTGCAAGCACTGGAGCCTTCCGAGAAGCAAGCGCTGGAAGGTGTGATCAAAACCCTGCAGAAAAACGTCGCGCGTATCGTCGAGGAGGCTTGAAATGGCAGACCTGCTGAGTAAAGAGCAATACCTCGAGCTGGCTGCGAAGCTCGAATTTCGCAATCAAGCGTTCATCAACGGCCAGTTTTGCGCCTCGCGTTCAGGCAAGACATTCACCACAACCAACCCGGCTACCGACCAGGTGCTGACTGAGATTGCTGCGTGCAACGCCGATGATGTCGACGCGGCCGTAGCGGCGGCGAAGGAAGCCTTCGATGACGCACGCTGGCATTCACTGGCGCCGTCCGCACGCAAATCGGTATTGCTGCGCTTCGCCCAATTACTGGAAGACCACGCCCATGAGCTGGCGGTGCTGGAAAGCCTGGACAGTGGCAAGCCGATTCGTGAATGCCAGAACATCGACGTGCCGGAAACGATTCATACGTTACGTTGGCATGCCGAGCTGATCGACAAGATCTACGACGCTACGGCACCGGTCGGCTCGGGTGCGGTAACCATGGTCGTGCGTGAACCGATCGGCGTTGTCGGCCTGGTGTTGCCGTGGAACTTCCCGCTGCTGATGCTCGCCTGGAAAATCGGCCCGTCGCTGGCCGCAGGCTGTTCGATCGTGGTCAAACCGGCCAAGGAAACCACCTTGAGCACCTTGCGTGTCGCCGAACTGGCGTATCAGGCGGGGATTCCCGCCGGCGTGTTCAACGTCGTGCCCGGGGGAGGCAAGGAGGCCGGTGAGCCGCTGGGTCGTCATCCGGATGTGGCGATGGTCAGCTTCACCGGTTCAACCGATACCGGCCGGCTGTTCCTCAAATATTCCAGCGAATCGAACCTGAAACGCATCGTGCTGGAATGTGGCGGCAAGAACCCTGCTGTGGTGATGAATGATGTCGAAGACATCGACCACGTCGCCCAGCATGTGGTCAACGGCGCCTTCTGGAACATGGGTGAAAACTGTTCGGCCTCATCGCGGCTGATCGTCCACGCTGACGTCAAGGATGAACTGTTGCAGCGTGTCCAGGTGCATCTGGGCGACTGGAAAATGGGCGATCCATTGGACCCTGAAAATCGCTTGGGCTCGATGATCAGCAAGGCGCATTTCGACAAGGTGCGCTCCTACCTTGACGTGGCCCGCGACGAAAATCTGTGCGTACTGGTGGGCGGCAAAACCCGCCAGGATATTTTCGTCGAACCGACTATCGTTGACGGCGTGAGTCGCGATAGCCGTTTGTTCCAGGAAGAGATCTTCGGCCCGGTACTGAGCGTCACCACCTTCCAGACCGTTGACGAAGCCATTGCGCTGGCCAACGACACAGCCTACGGTCTGGCAGCATCGGCTTACACCGGCAACCTGCGCCATGCCCTGAAACTCTCACGCGGGATTCGCGCCGGGATCGTCACGGTGAACTGCTTCGGTGAGGGCGACGCCTCCACGCCATTCGGCGGCTACAAGGAATCAGGGTTCGGCGGGCGCGACAAGTCGATCTGGGCGCACGACCAATACACTGAAATCAAAACCATCTGGATTGACGCTTCCTGATAGCGCCTTGACGCAAGAAACCACATCGCCCCCGACACTGGATTCAGTGGCGGGGCGATTTACCCAATCCATGAGCTGTATTGGTTGGTGGCCACGTCAGCAGAAAGCTTTCAGTCATCCGCTTTTCGTCAGACATTTTGAACCTAACCCGAAGTCGGTCGCTCAACCGGGAAATGTTCGGGGTGAGCGACATGAACGCGTTCAAGAATCAACTGACATTCGCACAAGAAACCAAATTACTCGCGTTGGCGGCCTGGCAACGTGCACTGGAAAACCTTGAACTGCGAATGGACTGCCCAGACGCCTATCACGACGAACTGCTGCGCCAGTCGGATGAAATGGACCGCTTGGGCATACTCAGTTGGAACGAGTGGCGCGACCTGCGTAGAGAAGCAGATGTCGCCTATCTGCGCGCAGTCGCTGGAGACGATTACCACTGAGGTCATGTACGGTCGTTATCCGCATCCACTGAAAAGATCGAATCAACAAAACAGGAGATTTCCATGCCCGAGCCGTTGTCCTCATCAGGTGCACCAACTCGCTCCTGGTTCGCTCGTTTCTCAGGGTCTGGATGGGGCGGGCGGGTCTTCTGGTCAATTCTGATCGGCGTGACAATCTTCCTGCTGATAAGCGGGTATGGCGCCTTTGTCGGGGCCAACAAACAAAATCTGCACTTCGCTTTTATCGGTGGCATGACTGGCTTCGCTGCGACAGCAATCGGTGCTGTCGTAGCGATCGCGTTGCGAGACATCGCCGCCCGAACCCAAGACATCATGCTCGGCTTCGCCGCCGGGATGATGCTCGCCGCGAGTTCGTTTTCGCTCATTCTGCCTGGCATAGAAGCGGCTCGGGCGCTTTGCGATAACCAGTTGCTCGCGGCCTGCGTCGTCGTCGCAGGGTTGGGATTGGGCGTAGCGCTGATGGTCGGCCTTGATCGTTTCGTGCCTCACGAACACGAGAAAAGCGGACGCCGAGGGCCGGACGCGCAGCGCATCAATCGTGTCTGGTTGTTCGTCCTGGCAATCACACTGCATAACCTGCCGGAAGGCATGGCCATTGGCGTGAGCTTCGCCAACGGCGACATGAAGGTGGGACTCCCGCTGACCACGGCGATCGCCATCCAGGATATTCCCGAAGGCCTGGCTGTCGCTCTAGCGTTACGCGTGACAGGCATCTCTGCACTTCGCGCAGCGCTTATTGCAGTGGGTTCGGGGTTGATGGAACCGATTGGCGCCATTGTCGGACTGGGCATTTCTAGCAGCTTTGCGTTGGGATATCCCGTTGCGCTCGGTTTGGCCGCCGGGGCGATGATTTTTGTGGTCTCCCATGAGGTCATTCCCGAGACCCATCGCAACGGTCATGAGACCCCGGCTACCTTGGGACTGATGCTCGGCTTTGGGGTGATGATGTTTCTCGATACTGCTTTGGGTTAATCACGAACCTGACCACTGGAGAGAAACCCTCACGCACTGGCTTTAACCTCAGCCTTGACTACTGATTTACGGTAAGTCAGCAAAACGATGCCCGTGACCACAATCACCCCGCCGAAAATCTGTCCTGTACTGAGCATTTGGTCCAGCACAATCCAGCCCATCAACAGCGTTGCTAGTGGCTCGATGTTCATGACCGGCGCATTGCGCGGCATGTCGAGGCGAGGCACGGAAATGAACAGGACGATAAAACCTGTGCCGTACAGCACCACCAGGGTGGCAAGGGCCAGCCATCCGGTCGAGGTGGCGGGCAGGTTCAAGCCGCCAGGAAGGGCGCCCGTCAGTCCTGCCAGGTTGACGCTGCTGAACACGATGAAAATGGTCAGCAGACTGCGCACCGAGCCGCGTACCTGAGACAGTTTGTGGTCGGTGATCCACAACGCGCAGGCGAACACGCTGGCGGCACAGAACGCGAGCGCGACGCCGGTCAGCCATTGCGCACTGACGTCTGTCGTGGTCGAGAGACGCCCGGGGACGTCCAGCACAAACACCAGACCCAACAGAATCAAACCCATCAACGTCGCAGTGCGTGCGCTCGGTCGCTGGCCACCCAGCGCCCAGGTGAGCAATGCCAGCAGAATAGGAAATACGTTCGCCACCAGCAGGGCCAGCGCCACCGGCACCCGTGCGACAGCAGAGTAAAGGCACAGACTCTGCGCAGTGATCAGCAACCCCAGCAACAGTTGCCAGCGCCAGGCACCGGCCGGCAAGCGCCGGCTTTGTCTTTGCCACAGCACCAGGATGGCGAGCACCAGCAGGGTCCCGCCGGAACGCATCAAAATAGCCAGCAACACACCCGCACCATCATCAAATGCGACCCGCGCCGCCACATGATTGCCGGCAAATGCACAGCCCATGCACAACAGAATGATCACCGCCAGATAACGGGGGTAGGGCGGCGGTACGGTTTGCGTAGCGGTAGGGCGAGGCATGGCAGATCTCAGGATTGTTAGCCGTTCGAACGACTTGGTTTTTATTGGTTGTCGTACAACTAGCCCGTTTTATCGCATTCGGCGACGTCGGGCAATAGACCTGAAAGCGCACAGCTACGCATATGCTTGACGTTACGGTGGATTTCCCACGCCTTTGATTAGGCACAGAGATCGTATGACCTAATAAAAAGGGGCGAGTCCGCCCCTCCCATAGGTCTGCATTTGTTCAGGCATGAAATGGATAATCGATGTACCCACGCTGATCCCCGCCGAAAAAGCTGCTCGGGTCTGGCGCGTTGAGCGCCAGACCATCATGCAGCCGACGCGGCAAGTCAGGGTTGGCCAGGAACGGACGGCCAAACGCAATGATGTCGGCACGATCGGCAATCAGCGCCTGTTCGGCAGATTGCGCATCGTAGCCGCCCGCCAGGATCAGCACGCCGTTCCACGTCTTGCGCAACTGCGCAATGATCGCGTCCCAGCGCGGGTCGAAGTTCTCATCTTTGACTGTGCCGACCATTGCTGGCTCGACCAGGTGCAGATAGGCCAGATTCCATTGGTTAAGCGCTTCGACGAGGTGGCCGAAGGTTGCCTCCGGAGTGTCATCACCCATGCCCATAAAGCGCCCCATCGGCGTCAGGCGTACGCCGACCCGTTCGGCACCGACTTCTTCAGTGACGGCCGCCACCACTTCCAGCAGAAACCGCGCGCGATTCGCCACGCTGCCGCCATAGGCATCGTTACGCTGATTGCTGTTGCTGTTAAGAAACTGATCGAGCAGGTAACCGTTGCCGGCATGAATTTCCACGCCGTCCATGCCTGCCTGCAATGCGTTGCGCGCGGCCACGCGGTAGTCCTCGACGATACCGGCGATTTCCGTGGTTTCCAGCGCACGCGGCACCGGCACATCACCCCAGACGCCGTTACCGTTTTCATCGACGATAAACGTCTTGCCAGGCACCGGCAGCGCGCTGGGCGCAACCGGCAGGCCGGCATCGGGTTGAAAGCTGGGGTGGGACACCCGGCCAACATGCCACAGCTGCATAAAGATCAAGCCGCCGGCCTCATGCACCGCCGCGCTGACGTCACGCCACGCCCGGACCTGCTCTGGGCTGTAGATGCCCGGCGTCCAGGCGTAACCCTGAGCCTGCCGGGAGATCTGTGTGGCTTCGGTGATGATCAGCGCGGCACTGGCCCGCTGGCGGTAGTACTCGGCGTTCATCGGTGTCGGCACATCGCCCGGTTGGCCGGCGCGGGAGCGCGTTAACGGCGCCATCGCCACGCGATGGGCGAGGGTGTAAGGACCGAGTGCGAGGGGTTGGAACAGACGACGGGTCATGGGTAGCTCCAGATTTCAATAGAAGGAATTCAAGCGCGGCAGCGGTGCCGCGAACCATTGCCGCTAACTTAACCGCGCTCAGCGGGGCTGATAATCGGTGACCGGCGCTATGCTGTTTTGCGCGCAACGCAACGGCGCCCGTGCTCATCAGCGATGGACACGGGCGTGGCTCAGGCGGGTGGGTTTGAGCGCGTCAGCGGAAGGTTCAGCCAACGCCGGCCGGTGGCGTTGGCGACAGCGTTGCCAAGGGCGGCGGCCATCGGCCCCTGGACGATTTCAGCGGCACCGAGGAACGGTTCTCCCGGTTGGTCGAGCAAATGCACATCGACTTTTTTCGGCAGTTGTGTGAAACGCAGAATCGGATAACCGCTCCAGTCGTAGCTGCGAATACCCCCCGCGTCGTAGGCAACTTTTTCGTACAGGGTCCAGCTCGCGGACTGCACGATGCCGCCCTCGACCTGATTGCGCAGGCCGTCTGGGCTGACGATCTGGCCGACGTCAACCGCCGTCACCACGTGATCGATGCGAATCTCGCCGGTCTGCGGATGCACCCGCAGCTTCACGGCGATGGCGCAGTAACCCATGATGTTTTTGTAGCGGGCAAAGGCGAAACCGATACCGGCGCCGGGCTCGCTGCCTTTTTGGGGCCAACCGATCTCATCACGCACACGTTCAACGACCGCGCGAGCACGCGGGTCGCTGAGATGGGCCAGACGCAAGGCGACCGCGTCGAGGCCGGCCCGGATCGCGAGTTCGTCGATACTCGCCTCGATGGCGAAGATATTGATGTGCGCACCCAGCGAACGCATGGCCGAGGTGCGAAAGGGCATTTCGGTGACAAAGGTCATGTTGATGCGCGTCGAGTTCAACTCGTACAGCGGCACCGCGTTGCGATCACCATCGCCTTCGGGCTGGGCGATCGGCACGGATGGCGCTGACGTGAAGGGCCGCGCGAGCAAGCGTGCCGGCAGCAGACGCCCGGCGTTGACGATGCGTTCGTTGTGCGGCGTGGTCCAGAGTTCGTAGGCCCAGTCCTGCAGGCGGCCTTGGCTGAGGCTGGCGTCGACTTCGGTGACCATCGCCGAGCTATACGGCTCCCAAAGATTTTCCTGTTCGCGCATCCATTGCACGCGCACCGGCGTCCCGGGCACGCGCAGGGCAATCAATGCCGCATCGGCGGCGGCATCATCGGCGCCGTTGTGGCCGTAACACCCTGAGCCTTCGGTATGAATACAGCGCACCCGCTCAGGTGGCAGATCGAGCATTTCGGCAATGCCGGCGCGCAGCGGGTAAACGCCTTGGGTGTGGGTCCAGACCGTGAGATTGCCGTCCTTGAACCAGGCCACTGCGCAAGACGGGCCGATCGAGCCGTGCATCAGATATTGCTTGGTAACCCGCGCCTGAAAACGCGTGTCGGCCGCGCCGCTCGGCGTGCCGCTGTGGCTGATCGGATAGCGCCGTGAGGGCAGGCGTTTAAGCAGACCATGAATTTCGGCCGCATCGGGAATCGCCTCGCCCTCGCTCCATTGCGTCACCTCGCTGGCACGGCGCATGGCTTTGATCGCTTGCCACTCATCACCGGCGACCACCGCCAGATAGTTGCCGTCGCGGATCACCTTGACCACGCCAGCCAGCGCTTCGATGGACGCCGCATCGAATGCTTGCAGCGTGCAGCCCGGACGAGGCGGGCGGATCACCCGCGCGTGCAGAATGCCCGGCAGGCGCATGTCCTGGACGAATGCTGCGCCACCGCTGACCTTCGCCGGGATGTCGAGGCGCGGCAAAGAATGGCCGATCAGTTTGAAGTCAGCGGCGGCCATCGCCGGTGACTGGGCCTTGGCGTATTGGTGCACATCGACATGCCCGACCGCGTCGGCATAACTCATCCGCTGACTGGCCGGACCTTCGATCACACCGTCGCGGGTGCTCAGCAGCGCCGCATCAACCTGCCAACGGCGCGCGGCGGCATCGACGAGCATTTCGCGTACCTGCGCAGCGGCGTTATACAACGCGGTACCGCTGTCGAAAATGCTGTGGCTGCCGGCGGTGTAGCCTTCGTTGGGTGTCAGCGCGGTGTCGGCGGTGAGCAGGTTTATGGAGGTTGTCGGCACCTGCAAACGCTCAGCGGCAATTTGCAGCAGCGCGGTTTTCACTCCGGTGCCCAATTCGACCTTGCCGGTGTAGACGGTAATGCCATCGGCGCCGATGCGGATCCAGGCGTCGAGAAACGGGTTGGTGCGCAGGCTTCCGGGCAGGTCGGGTGCGAGGACCACGGTGCCGAGCGTATCGACTTCCGTATCCGCCAACACACGTCGCGCCACCGGCATCAGGGTGAACGCCATCAGCAACGCACCACCGCGCAGAAAGGCGCGCCGACTAGGGTTCAAACCATTCGACTCGCTCATTTCAGGCTCCCGTTGTGCCCGGCCACCTGTTTGATCGCCTCGATGATCCGCAAGTGCGTACCGCAGCGGCACAGGTTGCCGGCCATGTGCTCGAGAATGGTCGCCTCATCCGGGTGGCGATTACGCTCAAGCAAAGCTTGCGCGCGCATCAGCATGCCGGCGATGCAGTAGCCGCATTGTGCGGCCTGTTTCTCGATGAACGCGGCTTGCAGAGGGCCTGGTTTTTCCGTGCTGCCGAGGCTTTCCACGGTGCGGATCTTTTTGCCTTCGAGGCCGGCGCAGGGCGTCAGGCAGGCGAACACCGGTCGATCATCGACGATCACGGTGCAGGCGCCACATTGACCGAGACCGCAACCGTATTTGGCGCCGTTGAGGTTCAAGTGATTGCGCAGCGCATACAGCAGCGGCATGTCCGGCTCCAGCTCAAGCGGTTGCGCGGCTCCGTTGACGTTGAGGGTGATCTGGCTCATTTCGTCTCCTGACGTAACGCTTCAATAGTGGAAGGGAGGTCGGCCCACGGCTGATCGGGGCTGGCTTGCTGACGCAGATACGCGGCCAGTGCACCGAGCTGCGCGTTGTCGAGGCTGGCGGCGAACGCCGGCATCAGCGGGCCGGGCGATCCTGGCGTGGCGGGCAAGCCTTCAAGCACGGTTTTGAGGAAGTTGCGCGAACTGGCCGCTTGCAGCGCCGAGGTGCTTTGCAACCCCGGGCGACCATCGATGGTGCGCATCGGCGCCGCCGGGCCATGGCAGCCGGCGCAGGCACTGCTGAAGAGCAGGGCGCCGCTCGAATAGTCTGCCGGCTCACTGGCAGGCGTCTTCGCCGTCGTCTCTGTCACCGAAGGCGGGTTTTCCAGGCTGAGCAAATACTCGGCAATTGCCTCGGCTTCACTGGCGGGCAAGCGGGCCAGACTCAAGCTGACCGGCCGCATCGGCCCGGCGGGTGTGCCGTGGCCATCGACGATCTCGGCGCGCAGATAGCCGACCAGTTGCGCGCGACTCCACGGGTTGACGCGTTGGCCCATACCGACCAGTGCGGGCGCATGCCAGCCGTCAACGCTGCCGCCCTGTAGGTATTCCGAGGACTTTTCCGCGCCGATCAGGTTCAGCGGCGAATGGCAGCCAGCGCAATGGCCCGGACCGTCGGCCAGATAACGCCCTCGATTCCACGCTTCGCTGCGCCCCGCCAGCGGCGTCAGTGGTTCTCCGTGCAGGAACAGCAGGTTCCAGAACGACACCAACGGGCGAATGTTCATCGGAAAGTTCATCTGGTTCTGCGCGGCCGGCGCGTGCACGGCGGGGCCGCTCATCAAGTAGGCATAGGCGTCGGCGATGTCTGCTGCGCTCATGCGCCGGTAATGTACGTAGGGGAATGCCGGATAGAGCAAGTGACCATCGCGAGCGATGCCCTGACGCATCGCCCGCTCGAAGGCCGGCAGCGACCATTGGCCGATACCGGTCTCTGCGTCCGGGGTGATGTTGGTGCTGTACAGCGTGCCGAACGGCGTTACCAGCGGCAGCCCGCCGGCCAGATATTCACCGCCGGGGCGCGTATGGCAGACCGCACAATCGCCGGCCTCGACCACCCTCGCCCCGCGTTGCAACTGCGAAGTGTCGAACATCGTCGGGCGCTCGATCGGCGCAATCACCGGGCGCCACATCAGCCAAGCGGCACCGATCAGGCCGAGCACGGCGACGACGGCCACGCTGATCCAAAGCGTTCTGGATTTCAGAAATGAGTTGTTCATGGCACAGGAAGAAACGCGGCAGGCGATGACAGGACGGATGGGCTGCGGGTCATGGAAACGCTCCTTGTGATAGCCGGGGAAGGGCGCCGCCGGGGACGACAGCGCCAGAGGCCAAAGCGTAGAGAAACCACCAGCGTCGGAGAATCAGCGGCGCACGCAACAGCGCGTTGCGCGAGAAGCAACGCCTGCGCCGTTGCGCCAGACGCATCACTGCGTTGCCCGCCGCATGGATTCTGCGCATCGCCACAGGGCCGTAGCCTTGGCAGCACTTTCCTGAACTCAATGAGGTGTCATCATGCTCACGAGCAATCCGGTCATTGCGACCAACGCCGAACAGCCGGCTGGACTTTCCGGCCTGATGGTCGCGTTCCTGGCATTTTGCTGTGGCGCGGTCGTGGCCAATCTTTATTACGCGCAGCCGATCGTCGAACTCATTGCACCGCAGATCGGTCTGTCCAGCGCCAATGCCAGCCTGATCGTTTCGCTCACGCAGTTTGGCTACGCGCTGGGCCTGATGCTGCTGGTACCGCTGGCCGATCTGATGGAAAACCGTCGGCTGGTGGTCGGCTTCACGCTAGCGGCCAGCGTCACGCTGTTGTGCGCCGGACTGACCCATTCGCCGTCGATGTTCCTGGTGTTGTCTTTGCTCATCGGTCTGACGTCGGTGGCTGTGCAGATCCTTGTGCCGCTGGCGGCGCACCTGGCGCCCGAGGCCAGCCGTGGCCGCGTTGTCGGCAATATCATGAGCGGTCTGCTGCTGGGGATTCTGTTGTCGCGGCCACTGTCGAGTTTGTTGGTTGAAGTGTTCGGCTGGCGCGGAGTGTTTTACAGCGCATCAGCCCTGATGGCCGTCATCGCGCTGATTACCGCCGTGGCACTGCCGCGTCGGCTGCCGACGCATAAAGCCACCTATGCTGCGCTGATCGGTTCGGTGTTTGCCTTGGCCCGGCGCTATCCACTGTTGCGTCAGCGCTCGCTGTATCAAGGGTTGCTGTTTGCCAGTTTCAGCCTGTTCTGGACCCTCGCGCCGATTGAACTGATGCGTCACCACGGTTTCACTCAGGCACACGTGGCGATCTTCGCGCTGGTCGGTGCGGTGGGTGCCATTGCCGCGCCGATTGCCGGACGTCTGGCCGATGCCGGGCATGGTCGTCGCGGCACGCTGGTCGCATTGCTGCTGGCGCCGGTTTCGCTGCTGATCGCTGCGCTCCCGGGCAGCGGCTATATCTGGTTGGTGGTGTGCGCGGTGCTGCTGGATTTCGCCGTGCAATTGAACATGGTGCTCGGCCAGCGTGAGGTGTACGCCCTCGATCCCCACAGCCGTGCGCGCCTGAACGCCGTGTACATGACCAGTATTTTCGTCGGCGGCGCCGTGGGCTCACTGGTCGCCAGTCCGCTGTACGAGCACTTCGGCTGGAACCTGTCCGCCGTCACGGTGGCGCTACTGCCAGCGCTGGCGCTCGGGTTGTTTCTGAGCCGCAAGAGCGATGTCTGAACAGCCGACGAGTGCGGGCAAGCACGGCGGCACAAGACGAAGGGCGAACAGTGATGCACAATCATCCGCGTTCCCTTTCGACCGGACCCCGCTTATGGACAAGTTGCTGGCACTGAAGATGTTTGTGGAAACCGTGCGCTGCGGGGGCTATTCCTCGGCAGCGCGCAAACTCGGGATATCCACGTCGTCAGTGACACGGCAAGTGGCAGGGCTGGAACACGAGCTGGGCGCGAGCCTGCTCAATCGCACCACGCGCAACACCAGCGTGACCGTTGCCGGCCAGACCTATTTCGAAAAAGCCGTGGCGATTCTCGACGCGATCGACGAAGCCGATGCTGTTGTCGCCGATCGTGGCGCCGAAGCGCAGGGCCGTCTGCGCATCAGCGTGCCGGTGGAGTTCGGCCGACGCCTGATCGCGCCGCACCTGAGCCGTTTGCTCGAGCGGCATCCGGGGCTGGAGATCAGTCTGTCGCTGAGTGATCAGGTCAGCGACCTGCTCAGCGAGCAGATCGATGTTTCGGTGCGGCTGGGATCCTCCGTGGTCAGTGAAGACATCGTCAGCAAACGCGTGGGGCAGTTCGAGCGCTGGGTGGTGGCGAGTCCGGCGTATCTGGCGCGTAGCGCCACGCTCTGTCATCCACGGGACTTGCTGGAGCATCAGTGCCTGCGTTTCGATTACGGCGGCACGCACCAGCACTGGACCTTCCAGAATGAAGACGCGCCCATTCAACTCAACGTCCATGGGCGCCTGCAAAGCAACAACGCCGACATCCTGCGCGAGGCCGCCATCGGCGGCGGCGGGGTGACGCTGCTGGCTGACTGGCTGGTACGCGACGACGTCGCAGCCGGCCGGCTGACCCGCTTGCTTGAGCACTACGAGGTCAATCCCGGCAGTGCCAGCACGTGCATCAACGCGTTGTATTTACCCAATCACCGTGGGTCCAGCCGGATCAATGTGTTTATCGACTTCCTGATGGAAGTTCTCAACCCGGCGCCCGCGACCACGCCCGCTGCGTGATGCCTGCGGCTCAACGGCGCCCGGTCCGCGTACTGACATCTACCCAAACGGCCAACACCAAGATGCTGCCCTTGACGATCATCTGCCAATAGCTGTCGACGTCGAGCATCGACATGCCGTTGTCCAGGCTGGTGATGACCAGCGCGCCGAGGAGGGCGCCGTACACCGTGCCGGAGCCGCCGCGCATGGAGGTGCCGCCGATAAAGCACGCGGCGATGGCGTCGAGTTCACCCATGCTGCCAGCCGAAGGCGAGCCGGCGGCCAGGCGCGCGGTGTTGACCACGCCGGCGAGGGCGCACATCACGCCCATGATCCCGAAAATCCACAATTTCACGGCCTGTACATTGATGCCAGACAAGCGCGTCGCTTCCATATTGCTGCCCACCGCATAAACGCGGCGGCCGAAAACCGTCTGACTGGTCACGTAGCTGAACACGCCCAGCAGAATCAGCAGCAACAAGACCGGCACGGGAATGCCGTCATAGCTGTTGAGCGTCTGCACGAAACCGGCGAGCACGGCGCCGATCACCAACACGCGGACGACGTCACGCAGCAATGAATGCGCCGCGAGGCCGTGCAGGGCACGATTGCGTCGTTGTTTCCAAGTCAGGAACACGGTCAGCGCGAACAGCACAATGCCCAGGCCAGTGCCAATTGCGTGGGGCAAGTAACCCTGGCCAATGTAAACCAGCTCCGGCGATACCGGTGCGATGGTCGTGCCGCCGGTAATCCCCAGCAGAATCCCGCGAAACGCCAGCATGCCGCCCAGGCCGACGATGAATGAGGGGATGCGCAGGTAAGCCGTCATGTAGCCGTTGGCGAGGCCGATCATCAGCCCGCACAAGGCGACCAGACTCAGATTCGCCAGCAGCGGAATGTGATAGACCACATCAAGAATCGCCGCGAGACCACCGAGCAGGCCGAGCAACGAGCCGACAGACAAATCGATCTCGCCGCTGATGATTACCAGCACCATGCCACAGGCGAGAATCCCGGTAATCGACATCTGCCGCAGCAGATTGGAAAGGTTGCGCGGGGTCAAAAATCCGCCCTCGGTCTGCCAGCTGAAGAACAACCAGATCAGCACCACGGCAAACACCAGCGCGAGCATTTTGTAGCGGGTGAACAGTTGTTTGACCTGATTCATTTACGCGGATTTCCGATCATTATTGTTATGGCTACCAGGCGGGGTGAGGGCGGCGGCGAGTACCTGTTCCTGGGTGAGCTCATGGTTGATGAAGTCGCCGCGCAACTGGCCTTCGCCGATCACCAGCACGCGGTCGGAAACGCCGAGCACTTCGGCCAGCTCCGACGAGACCATGATGATCGACACGCCGGCGGCGGCCAGCGCGCCCATCAACTTGTAGATTTCGTATTTGGCGCCGACGTCCACACCTCGGGTGGGCTCGTCGAGAATCAATACCCGGGGTTTGGCCAGCAGCATCTTCGCCAGCACGGCTTTTTGTTGATTGCCGCCCGACAGGCTGGTGATCGGCAGGAACGGGCTGGCGGTTTTGAGGTGCAGGCGCGAAATTTCCTTATCGATGCTGCCCAGTTCGGCTTCGGCATCGATGCGGGTCAGTTTCGAATAGTTGTCCAGCACGGCGAGGGTGATGTTCTGACCGACGCCCAGATCGGGAATGATGCCTTGGCGCTTGCGGTCCTCGGGCACCAGGCACAGGCCAGCACGGATGGACTTGAGTGGCGTGCGGGTGTCGATGGGTTGGCCATCGAGCCAGACTTCGCCCTCATGACGGCCGGGGTAAGCGCCGTACAGCGCGGTGACCAGTTCAGTGCGGCCGGCACCGACCAGCCCGGCTATGCCGAGGATTTCCCCGCGCTTGAGGACGAAGGAAATATCGTCGACCCGTTTGCGCTTGGGGTTGTCGACGTCGTAGCAATTGATGTGGCGGGCCTCGAAAATCACCTCGCCAATGTCGTGCGGCTCGGAGGGGTAGAGGTTGCTCATTTCCCGCCCGACCATTTGCGTGATGATCTGCGCAATGTCCATGTCGGCCATGGCGGTGGTGGCGATGTGTTTGCCGTCACGGATCACTGAAATGGTGTCACACACGGCGGCCACTTCATCGAGTTTGTGCGAGATGTAGACGCAGGCGACGCCTTTGGCTTTGAGGTCACGGATGATGTCCAGCAACACCTCGATTTCCGAGCGGCTCAGGGCCGATGAAGGCTCGTCGAGGATCAGCAGTCGGGCCTTTTTGTTCAGGGCCTTGGCGATTTCCACCAGTTGCTGATAGCCGCCGCCGTACTGCGAAACCGGCAGCGATACGTTCATGTCGGGGACTTTCAATTCGCGCATCAGGGCTTCGGCGCGGTGAATCATCGCCGGGTAATTCATGCGTCCGCCGGGCAGTGTCAGCTCGTGGCCCATGAAAATGTTTTCGGCCACCGACAGGTCGGGCACCAGGGTCAGTTCCTGGTGAATGATGACGATGCCGGCAGCTTCCGTTTCACTGATCGATTGCGCTCTGAGTGGTTGCCCGTCCCAGAGGATTTCACCGTCCCAGGTGCCGTGCGGGTAGACCGCCGAAAGGATCTTCATCAGCGTCGACTTGCCGGCGCCATTCTCGCCGCACAGGCCAACGCACTCGCCGGGTCTGACCTTGATGTCGATGCCGTTGAGCGCTTTGACACCGCCGAAGGTTTTGACGATGCCGTTCATTTGCAGCAGATAGTCGGACATGGACAGGGCTCGTATTCCAAAAGGATCAGACACTTAACCCTGTGGGAGCGAGCCTGCTCGCGAAGGCGTCTTTTCAGACAGAGCTGTACTGACTGACACTCCGCCTTCGCGAGCAGGCTCGCTCCCACAGGAGTTACGCACAAACAGCGTCAATCACTTCCCGGCAATTTGCGCCTTGGTGTAGAAGCCGTCCTGTTCGAGCAGGTCGATGTTGTCCTTGGTCAGCGGGGTTGGCGTGAGCAGGATGGTGTCGACTTTTTTGCTGCCGTTGTCGTACTGCGAGCTGAAGGCGGGTTTTTCGTTGCGCGCCAGTTGCACCGAGAGTTTGGCCGCTTCGGTGGCGATGAGTTTCAGCGGTTTGTACACGGTCATGGTTTGCGTGCCGGCGATCACACGTTTGACTGCAGCAAGGTCAGCGTCCTGCCCGGAAATCGGCACCTTTCCGGCTAGTTGCTGCGCCGCCAGTGCCTGGATAGCGCCGCCGGCCGTGGCGTCGTTGGAGGCAACGATGCCGTCGATTTTGTTGTCGTTGCGGGTCAGGGCGTTTTCAACAATGCTCAGCGCTTCGGTCGGGTTCCATTCCTTTACCCACTGTTGGCCGACGATCTTGATATCGCCCTTGTCGATGGCCGGTTGCAGCACTTTCATCTGGCCTTCACGCAGGATCTTGGCGTTGTTGTCGGTGGGCGCTCCGCCGAGCAAAAAGTAATTGCCCTTGGGCGCGGCATTCAGCACGCCGCTGGCCTGCATCTCACCGACCTTTTCGTTATCGAAGGAAATGTAGGCGTCGACATCAGCGTTGAGAATGAGCCGATCATAGGACACAACTTTGATCCCGGCTTTCTTCGCTTCGGCCACCGCGTTGGTCAGCACCGTGGCGTTGAACGGCACGATGACGATGACATCGACGCCTCGGGAAATCAGGTTTTCGATCTGGGAAATCTGCTTCTGCTCGTTGGCATCAGCCGATTGCACGAAGACCTTGGCGTCCATTTTTTCTGCCGCCGCGACAAAGTAGTCACGGTCACGCGACCAGCGTTCCAGGCGCAGGTCATCAATGGAGAAACCGATTTTCGGGTGGGCAGCGTCAGCCATCACCGGCAGTGACAGCAGCGCCAGGGCAGAGGCCAACAGCGTGCGTTTTACGTTCTTCATGTGGGGCGTCCTTTTATTGTTGTTGGAAAGACACGGCCTGACGATGAGTATCGGGCTGGTAAAACTGTAGAGAATCCGCAGACGCCGCAGGCACAGATTTGTCGTAGAAATGTCACCGCGTTAATGCGCCCGCAGACTCCCTGTGTGATCAGCGATAGATAAACCGGTTGACGATGTTCTCAAGCATTTCCTGGCGGCCGCTGACGGCTTGCGGGTTCAACTCGTTGGTGAATGCGTGCTCGGCCAGCGATTCAAGGTTGAAGTCGCCGGCCATCACCGCTTGCCCGAACGGCTGCTGCCAACCGGCGTAGCGCTGATCCTTGAGCCGTTGCAGTTCATCGTTCTGCACCATGGCCGCGGCGCGTTCCAGAGACAGGGCCAGAACGTCCATCGCGCCGACGTGACCATGGAACAGATCGATCTGATCGAGGCTTTGCCGGCGCACCTTGGAGTCGAAGTTGAAGCCGCCATTCTTGAAGCCGCCGGCCTTGAGAATTTCATAGGTGGCCAGGGTCATTTCTTCGACGCTGTTGGGAAATTGATCGGTATCCCAACCGTTTTGCGGATCACCCCGGTTGGCGTCGATGCTGCCGAAAATCCCCAGCGAGACCGCCGTCGCGATCTCGTGATGAAAACTATGCCCGGCGAGGGTCGCGTGGTTGGCCTCGATGTTGACCTTGATTTCGTGCTCCAGCCCGAACTGCTGGAGAAAGCCAAACACGGTGGCGCTGTCGTAATCGTATTGGTGCTTGGTCGGCTCCTGTGGCTTGGGTTCGATCAACAGGTCGCCGGTGAAACCGATCTTGTGCTTGTGCTCGACCACCATGCGCATAAAGCGGCCCAGTTGTTCGCGTTCCCGTTTCAAGTCTGTGTTGAGCAGGGTTTCATAGCCTTCGCGACCGCCCCACAACACGTAGTTGGCGCCTTTCAGGCGATGGGTCGCGTTCATGGCGCTGAACACTTGCGCTGCAGCGCAGGCGAACACTTCCGGATCTGGGTTGCTCGCGGCACCTGCCGCAAAACGCGGATTGCTGAAACAATTGGCGGTGCCCCACAGCAGCTTGATTCCGCTTTGTTCCTGGTGTTGCTCGAGGTGATCAACCATTTGCGCGAAGTGGTTGCGGTATTCCCTCAGTGACTGGCCTTCCGGGGCGACATCGGTGTCATGGAAGCAGTAGTAGTCGATACCCAGTTTGGAGAAAAATTCGAAGGCGGCGGCTGCCTTGCCGATCGCCATTTCCATCGGGTCGCCGGCGTGTTGCCATGGGCGCTTGAACGTCCCCGCGCCGAACACATCGGAACCCGGCCAGACGAACGTGTGCCAGTAACAGGCGGCCATGCGCAGGTGTTCGCGCATGGGTTTGCCGAGGATGAGTTTGTCGGCGTCGTAGTGACGAAAGGAGAGGGGAGAATCGCTGTCCGGGCCTTCGTAGCGAATCGCATCGACATCGGGGAAATACTGCATGGACCTTGTCCTTGTTGTTCTTGGCGGTGTCTCGATACTAGCAACGGCCCCGGCCCTGCTGATTATGAAAAACATCAACACGGAGTGCGATTTTGCGTATTGAGCTTCTCCGGCCAGGCGCCTAGTCTGTGTCAATCGCCTCTGTGAAAAGGGGCCCGGGACAAACATAAGAACAATGAAAACCGTACCGCCTGTTCACCGCATCGCTCTGTTGTTCAACGGCAGCAAGATCTACGACCGTGGCATCATCAGCGGCATCGGCAACTACCTGAGCAGCACCCGTGCCTCTTGGGACCTGTTTCTCGAAGAGGATTTTCTCTGTCGCTTGAAAGGCATCGAACGCTGGCAGGGGGACGGGATCATTGCCGACTTCGACGATCCGCTGATTGGCGAGGCGTTGGCTGATATCCAGATGCCGGTGGTAGCAGTAGGGGGCTCGTACGAGGATAAACGCGCCTATCCGAAAGCGATTCCCTACGTCGCCACCGATAACAATGCGCTGATGACGCTGGCTTACACGCACTTGATCGAGGCAGGACTGCAGCGTTTTGCCTGCTTCAGCCTGCCGGAAGCGCAAGCCAATCGTTGGGCACAGGAGCGGGAAAAAGCCTTTCGCAAACTGATGAAACGCGACGGCTTGCACGGCGAAATCTATCGCGGCATGGGCACCAGCGCACCGCTCTGGGACAGCGCCGTCGAACAACTGATCGCCTGGCTGCAAAGCCTGCCCAAACCCATTGGCATCATCGCCGTCAGCGACGCCCGTGCGCGCCAGTTGCTGCAAGCCTGCCTCACGGCCGGGATTGCCGTGCCGGAGCAGGTGGCATTGATCGGCATCGACAACGACCCGCTGACCCGCAGCCTGACTCGAGTGCCGCTGAGCTCGGTTATTCAGGGCACGGAAACCATGGGACGCACCGCCGCGCAATTGCTTCACCAGATGCTGCACGGCATGCCGTCCACCGGCACGCAAATCCTGGTTCCTCCCGATGCGGTAAACGTGCAGGTGTCGAGCTTGCACCAGCCATTGGGCAATCCCTATGTCATGCAGGCGCTGCTGTTCATTCGCCAATATGCTTGCCAAGGCATCAAAACGGCGCAGGTGGCGGCTTATGTCGGCGTGTCGCGTTCGTCACTTGAAGCGCATTTTCGTGCTGAGCGAGGTTGTAGCGTGCATGACGAGATTTTGCGTTTCAAATTGGCAGCGGCGACTAGCGGCCTTAAAGATGCAGATTCAGTGATTGCCGACGTTGCGCGCAGTTGTGGGTTTAAATCTGCGCAGTATCTGCACACGGTGTTTCGAAGGGAGTTTGGTTGTACGCCGCGGGAGTATCAGCAAGGGGCAGGGATGCGCTAAGGGAATACCCTACGGACTCGGCGCTATTGTTCGAGCGTGCTTGCCGCGAATCATTGCGTTAGGGGTAGCCAGTGCAGAAGAAGTAGAAATCGAAGCGTTGCAAGAGCGTCTGGATCAGGAGCGTTCAGCCTTTTCAGGCATCTACGTCGGTGATGTGATGTTCGGAAGCTGGGCGCGGAAGTTTTGACGTTTTGAAAAGTGGATATAGCGGACTCGCGTAAGCGAATGTCTGCTATTGGCCGTTTTCTGCCCGTCGCGAGAGGCAGAAAACGACCCATAGCAGGGCAATGTCGCAACCGCTGGCGGCGGCCTGGCATCGCAGTATCTGGCCGCCTGGTTCATTTCCCGCCTAGCGGGTGTAGAGGCTGAGCGCAGTGCGCTTCATTACGTTGCTCTAAATGCAGATTCCACCCAATCCGAAAAGTCAGGCTGTCATTGCCCGATTGGTGGCAATAATTTGCTGGTGAGTAAACTGACTGCCGGGAGTCATGAACTTTGCGAGCAGTGCGTCGCGGTTTTGAGGTGCTCGTACCTTGTCTGCAGCTTTCAGTGCTAATTTGAGTTCTGGCAAGGTCAGTTCAGTGCAGTAAGCAGGTGTACCTGGTTGCTGGCGCCATGAATCCTCAAGGTTGCCTGCGGCCAGAGCGATAAAGCCAGTGTCCTCTACGAGATCCTGTGCAATTGCCTCAGCATTAATATCATCGCCGGCTACAGGTAAGGCAATGCGTTCTGACGACCGCGCTGGTTGACCCTTGTCGGCAAGAGTCGCTGCGAGAACGGCGTTCCAAGCCTTAATCACCGGTCGGCCAATCTGTTCGCTTACCCAGATGCTCTCAGGCTTGCCGTCGTCAACTTCTTTGATCGCCCCGTCGCGCCCCGGATAATAATTGGACGTGTCAATGACGACGGTCTTCTCAGGGACACTGCTCAATGTCTGTTTGAGATCAGGGTATTTTGCGAAGGGGATCGAGAGGATTACAACTTCTACTCCGGACACCGCATCTTCCTTGGTTACCGCGCTCACGCCGATTTCATTGGCAAGGTTCTGAATGCTCTCAGGGTCTTTCGAGTTTGCCAGCTTAACTTCATGGCCGCACGCAGCAAGCTTGCGGGCAAGCGTAGCCCCAATATTACCGGCGCCAATAATTCCGATTTTCACTTCAACCTCCTTATCTACAACCAATACTTGAGTGACCGCTTGGTTGGATATACGAATGAATTAAGCATGTCACGCAGCCACTTCGCTCTGGGGCACGCATGTCGCCTGGCTCAGGTAAATACGACTCTTCAAGAGTGAAAGGTCACGCTGTCAGTAATTGGCACGCGATCCATATGCATGCGGTTGCCTGGAGCACTCTCGTCTGGGTAGCCAAATGACATGCCAAACAGCATTTTCATTTCTTCAGAAATGCCTAACACCTCGCGGATCGTTTCTGCATAGAAACCAAGCGAGGTTTGCGGGATGCCGCCTAACCCACGGGCAGCGAGTGACAGTAGGAAGGTTTGGCCGTACATACCAATGTCGCCAGCAGTTCGAACGCTGTCGCCAAACACCGGCATGAATAAAAAAACTGCCTGGGGAGCATTGAAAAAAGACAAGTTCAGGGCTGCGGCCCGCCGACGCCCCTCCTTGTCTTCGCGCATAACATTCATAGCCTCGTAGTAGGCTTTGCCTTGCGCATTCTTACGATCCCCATACATGCCGTAAAAAGCATCCATATCGAACGAAAAGTCTGGCGTGAATTCGCCTGCAGTATTTTTTGCGTGGAGGATTTGCGAAAGCTCTTTTAGTTTTTGACCGCGAACGATGTGCACGTCCCAAGGTTGGGTATTGCAGTTGGAGGGGGCGCACTGGGCATCCTTCAACACCTCCTGAATGATGTGATCGGGTACGGAGGTGTCCAGAAACCCTCGAAACGACCGCCGAGTACGTGCCGTCTTTTGAAATTGAAGGGTGTCATCCATCGCTGTATCAGCATCGAATCTAGATATTGAAATAGTCATGATTTCCTCTTTGTGCAAGGCGTGAAAAATACTCAGTCGGTTGCCGGATGACCGAGCGCATCGAGTGTTTGTCGAAGCTCATCGATACCCCGCTCATCAAGCTGGCAAGCTGACTTAATTTTGCTAGTGATTCCCCGAATGTCAGCTTCCAACATGCGGCTATTAGGCGTCAGGTCGATCATCACGCGGCGCTCGTCGGCAGGATCCCGTGTGCGGCTGACGAGTTCGGCAGCCTCAAGCCTTTTCAGCAATGGCGTTATGGTTCCAGCGTCCATCGCAAGCCGGGTTCCGAGTGCTCCCACAGTGAGTGGCGAACCGTTTAGAAGCTCCAGGATGACCAGATACTGAGGGAAGGTTAGGCCCAACGGCTCCAGATAGGGTTTGTGCAATCGCACGACCCGATTTGCCGCCGCGTAGAGTGAAAAAGACAGCTGGGTACCCACCCGTTTCAGGTTTGAGGTCATTTCATAGCTCGCTATTGTATAGTGCACTATATATTTAAGTAGGAGAGTCGCTCTGTCAACCGACGCCTTCGGCGCTCGACGAATGGCTCATCTAGCTAAGTAGCATATGCCTTGCACTTGCTGTGATTTGAGGCGGACGCCTGGTCATGCGGTAGGAAATGGCCAATCCCACTTGCCAGAGGGGTAGGCCAGCGTTTCAGGCTGCATCGGACTGCTCCGCTGGGTAGCCAAATTTACGGGCGTGAGATTGCGCACTGCATCCATCTACGCGCTCCAATTGGATGATCAGCTTTGCCGCCATTTTCCCTTGATGAATAGGAGCAACAAAAAACTGTGCGCCCAGTAGGCAGATGCTAGCTGCTTATTTGGACGCATCAGGTGTGCCCACAAGGTAAACGTTACTCTGTCGGTGGCTTGTATCCCGCGAGCATTTTCAAGACATCACCATGTGATCCGCTCGCTTCCGCAAATCGTAATGGCTTCGCGCGTTCAACGACAAGTTCAGGCGGGGTCGGAGAAATCTTGAGCAGTTCGAAGATTTCATCCAAAAACTCCTCCAAAGGCATAGCATTTTCGTCGTTTTCCTGTCCAAGCAATGTGGTACGTACCCCTGGCGGCACAAGCTCGATGACCTCGACAGACGAGGCTTCTAGCTGCACTCGAAGACTTTGAGTGAACGAGTGAACCGCCGCTTTAGTTGCGCTGTAGGTCGGTGTGGCTGGCAGCGGTACGAATGCCAACGCCGAGCTGACATTCACTATCGTTGCACTGATCTGCTTGATCAGCTGGGGAGTGAATGCGTACACCATTCGAATCGTGCCAAGCAAGTTCGTTGTCACGATATCTTCGGCGGTGCTCAGGCTTTCCGGATCAGTCAGATCCTCCCAGTGCATGATCCCAGCGTTGTTTATGAGAACGTTCAGATTCGGATGGCTGATCGCAAGCGCTTCGCTGGTACGCTGGATGGATTGGGGATTTGAGACGTCAAGCAATACTGATTCAATGCCAGGGTGTTCTGACACGACCTTGTCGAGCAGAGCCTTGCGACGCCCAGCGATGATGACTTTGTTGCCCGCCTTGTGAAATCTCAGCGCCAGACCGAGGCCGATGCCTGAGGTGCCGCCAGTAACCAGAATCGTGTTGCCAGTGCTGTTCATAGTAAACTCCAGAAACGATGCCTAAGCGGACAGCTGTCCACTTTTCGACCGTACCGGACAATTGTCCGCTTAGCAATGCAGTGAAGGAAAACTTTTTCATGACTGACGAGTTGGTGATGCGTTCTGACGCAAAAAAAAACCGGGAACGGATTTTGGCGGTCGCGGTGGTAGAGCTGACAAGCGACCCTGCGATGCCTTTAAGCACGATTGCGAAGAAGGCAGGGGTAGGGCAGGGCACGTTCTATCGCCATTTCCCTACCAGGGAGAAGTTGGTGTTCGAGGTCTATCAATTCGAAATGCAGCAGGTGGCCTCCTTGGCGGAAGAGTTACTCGCGACAAAACCACCTAAGGAAGCCCTCCGAGAGTGGATGGACTGCCTCGCTGAATATGCAATGACAAAGGCAGGACTCGCTACTGCGATCCAACAAGCTGCTTGCGTTTACGAGTTCCCTGGGAAGTCGGGATACGCTCCTGTCCAAGGAGCCGCCGAGTTGCTTTTGAGGGCAAATGAAAAGGCAGGAACGATTCGTAGCGGGATTACAAACGACGACTTTTTTCTAGCCATCGCGGGAATATGGCAAATGGATGCCCAGAGCGAATGGCGCTTACGTCTCGCCAGATTGATGAATTTGGTGATGGATGGTCTGTGCGCTGGCAGCCCTGAGAGCCTGAAAAAGAATAACGCCTAGCATCAAAATCAGGACACGCGTCGGCGAGAACAGGAAACGGAGCGCATCGGCAAATAGTCGATCTTGTTTAGAGCGGCTTAAGCTTGAGTAGGCGACTCAACCTATAGCCGCGATCCATCCTGAGCGGTGGCCATACCGCCAGCGTCCTTGTCGTCACTGCTGCGTCCATCTGCGTCCTAGCCCGTGAGTGTTCACGAGGTCTCTTGGTTGCCGTCCTTCGAGACCCGTAAGCAAATTTTCCAATGCGCGCAGTGCCATCGCATTGCGTGTATCGCCTGTTGCAGAGCCGATTTGAGGCACGGTGACAACGTTCTTCAATTTGAAAAGACCTGAACTCACTTGTCTTTTTCATGACGCTTTATTTCACCTGTTTCAAACTCAATTTGAATCGTGTCCTGACTTCAAATAGGTTTTCGCCCACTCACGGTAATTGTCCGAGAGTGTGTATTTAGAAAGCAGATCAGGAAGCGAAAGCTCACTTCCGTCTGTGCCGCTTTGTTCGCGCAGCGCCTCGTACGTCGCTTTGATTGCGGACAAATACGGAGCATGCCCATTGACGACAATCCGCACATTGGCAGCACTCAGTTTCTCAACATCACTAAGAGCCGGATTTCCATAATTGATCAGCATGATCGGCACGCTGAGGTGTGCTGTGAGTGCTTCCAAATGTTGGAAGTCTTTTACTCCGACGAGGCAAATCGCGTCGGCCCCGGCTTTTTCATAGGCCGTGGTACGTGCAATGGAATCTTCCAAAGTGGTAACGGCCACATTCGTTCGGGCGATGATGCTGAGCGCATCAT
This sequence comes from Pseudomonas sp. MC6, assembly GCF_054790575.1. NCBI lineage: Bacteria > Pseudomonadati > Pseudomonadota > Gammaproteobacteria > Pseudomonadales > Pseudomonadaceae > Pseudomonas > Pseudomonas sp. MC6. Next base: position 1,691,161 of record NZ_CP186504.1, on the reverse strand, counting down.
CTGATCGGGCAAACCGCGCAGCGTAAATCTTGCTCGCGGCTTCTTCCCTCTCGATGAGCACATGCGATTGCTCGTCGTACTTGGCCGGTAGGTGGGTGTCCTCCAGCGTTAGGGCAGCGACGCCGGCTTTCTGCAGCTCGGTCACAGTTCGCATTACATTCAGCGCGTTTCCGAATCCATGGTCAGCATCCCCAATGATTGGGATTTGGCTAGCTCGTCCGACTCTGGAAACCTGCTCGACATACTCATCCAGCGTGAGCAGTGCGATGTCCGGTGCCCCGAGCACCTGAAGCGAGGCGACGGAACCACCTTGAATGGCGACCTCAAAGCCAAGGTCGCAAGCCATACGAACCGAGATCGGGTCGAATACTGAAGCAGCGAATTTGCAGACGGTACCCTGAAGTAAATCACCAAACGCCTTGCGCAGTTCATGATGTGATCGCTCAATCATTTTTGGCTCCATCAAATTCTTACAAGTAATTTGTTGGTCTCATTCGAGTTGAACGACACCTGGACGGCACTACCGGTCATAACCGTTTCAAGACGAGATGACCGACTCCCTTTGCAGTTTATTTCTGCGCCAGCAATGCCTTCCTGGCCGCTTTTTCGTGTTTCATGGCGGCGATTTCACGCTCGCAGGCCTCGACATCGAACGAGTTATCCCACTTGGCAATGGCGATGGTGCCGATGCCATTACCGATCAGGTTGGTCACGGCCCGTGCTTCGTTCAGGAATCGGTCAATGCCCAGTAGCAAGACGAGGCCGACCAGAGGAATGGAGTGGATGGTTGTTAGCGTTGCCGCAAGGGTTATGAACCCGGCACCCGCCACGCCAGCGGAGCCTTTTGAGGTCAGCAGGAAGACGCCCAACAGAATCATCTGATCCATAAACGTCAGTGGCGTATTTGTTGCCTGTGCGATAAAAATCGCCGCCATGGTGAGGTAAATGCAGGTGCCATCTGCATTGAAGGCATATCCAGTGGGTAGCACCATGCCTACCACTGACTTCTTGCAGCCCAGCTTTTCAAGTTTCACCATCATTCGCGGAAGCACGGCTTCGGTTGAGCAGGTGCCAAGCGTGATGAGAATTTCATCTTTGAAATAACGAAGAAATTGCATCAGCGGCATGCCCGACCATCTGGCAACCGTACCCAGTACTACCACGATGAAAATCAAGGTGGTGATGTAGAGCGCGACCAGCAACTGGCCGAGTGACAGCAAGGTACCAATGCCGTACTTGCCTATAGTGAAAGCCATCGCGGCGCCAGCGCCAAGGGGAGCCAGGCGCATCACCATTGCCACGATCTTGAACAGCCCTTGCAGAAACAAGTCGATGGTATTGATCAGCGGTTTGCTGGTTTCGCCCATCTGGACAAGGGCAACGCCCATCAATACCGAAATCAGAATGACCTGAAGCATGACACCATTCGAGAATGCGCCAATGAAGGTGCTCGGGATGATGTTTAGAAAGAAATCGATAGTGCCACCCTGTTCCGTGGCGGCTTGGCTGTACTTGGCGATAGCGCTGGCATCAAGCGTGGTAGCGTTGATATTCATCCCGGCGCCTGGCTTTGCGATATTGACCACAATAAGGCCGATGACTAGCGCAATGGTGGAAAGGATTTCAAAGTAGAGCAGCGCCTTGACGCCGATCCGTCCGACCTCCTTGATGCTGCCCATCTTTGCGATACCAACCACGACGGTACCGAAAATAATAGGCGCCAACAGCATTTTGATGAGTTTGATAAAGCCATCCGCAAAAGGTTGAAGCTTGGCTCCGAATTGCGGTTCAAAGTGACCAATCGCTGCGCCGATGACGATACCGATCAGCACCTGCACATATAGCTGGCTGTACCAGCGGGATTTGGAAATTTCCACGGAAGCACCTCATTTTATTTTTGTGATGGGCATGTGGTTTGGCGTCAACGGATGACGCCTGAGTCTGCGGTCTCTTTAAAAGAAACCGCAGATCGAGGTTGATCAGCCTTCGCCTAGCTCGCGCATAACTGCGTACAAGGCGGACTTGGCTTCGAAGCCAACACCTGGAATATCTGGCAGGCCGACATATCCATTTTCCACCTTGATTCCGTCGGCGAAGCCGCCGAAAGGCTGGAACACATCGGGGTAAGATTCGTTGCCGCCCAAGTGCAGACCGGCTGCGATGTTCAGGGACATCTGGTGACCACCGTGCGGCACTACGCGGCGCGAAGACCAGCCCATTTCTTCCATCACTTTCAGAGTGCGCATGTACTCCACGAGTCCATAAGACAGCGCACAGTCGAACTGGAGGAAGTCGCGATCCGGGCGCATGCCGCCGTGACGCAGCAAGTTACGGGCGTCCTGGTGGGAAAACAGGTTCTCCCCGGTCGCCATAGGCAGTTCATAGTGATTGGCAAGCTCAGCCTGAAGTGCGTAATCGAGTGGGTCGCCGATCTCCTCGTACCAGAACAGGTTGTACTTCTTGATGGCTTCCGCGTAAGCAATACCGGTCTGAAGATCGAAACGACCGTTGGCATCGACCGCCAGTCGACGACCGTCGCCAACTACTTCGAGTACCGCTTCGATACGACGGATATCTTCGTCCAGTGGCACCGCACCGATCTTCATTTTGACAACGTCGTAGCCACGATCCAGGTAGCTCTGCATTTCTGCTTTGAGTTTGGTCTGGTCTTTACCTGGGTAGTAGTAGCCACCCGCCGCATAGACCCAGACCTTGTCATCGGCCACGCCGTTACGGTAACGATCAGCCAGCAGACGATAGAGAGGTTTGCCTTCGATCTTGGCGACGGCATCCCATACCGCCATGTCGATAGTGCCAACTGCTACTGAGCGCTCACCGTGACCGCCAGGCTTCTCGTTGGTCATCAGGGCTTTCCAGATGGCAAACGGATCCAGGTTATTGTTTTCATGGTCGACAAGCGTGTCTGGATCAGCTTCGGTGATACGCGCCAGGAAGCGATCACGCATCAGAGCGCCTTGGCCATAACGACCGTTGGAGTTGAAACCGTAGCCGATGACAGGTTTACCATCGCGAATCACATCCGTGATAACAGCGACGACCGAGCAGGTCATTTTGGAAAAATCGATATAGGCGTTGGCAATTGGGGAGGCAATGGAAACAGTTTTTTCACGGATGTCTACGATACGCATAACGGGTTCCTCTTGTTGTTTGTGGCCCCACGTTATGCTTTGCGATGTGACCCGCCCAATGCTATTAATGCCGCGCCCTATGCACAGGAGGCATTGCCCTTGGAACTCGTTTGGCTTGAGGATTTTTCAGCGCTTGCGGAATACGGCAGCTTTGTACGGGCGGCTGAAGCGCGCCACGTAACTCAGCCCGCATTCAGTCGCAGAGTCCGGTCTCTGGAGAACTGGATGGGCGTCGAATTGTTCGTGCGCACCCCCCAAGGAGCGACCCTGACCGAGGCTGGAAGACAGATTTTGCCTAGCGCTCAAGAGGCAGCCAGACGTTTGTACCGGATGCGATCTGAGGCTCAGGAAGTGGCGGGGATGGCCGCAAAAACACTGCAATTCGCAGCTACTCACTCCTTGTCATTCACCTTCTTCCCAAGATGGCTGAGAAGTGCAGAAAATGGCGCACCGATAGATGCGGTACGCCTGCATTCAGACAGCATGGCTGTTTGCGAACAGATGCTAATTCACGGCCAGGTTCAGTTTCTGCTTTGCCACCGCCACCCAGATGTGCCGCCTTTGCTAGCCCCTGATCAGTTCACTGGAAAGAAGATTGGCGAGGATGTACTCGTGCCACTGGCGAGTCCCTCTGCCAATTTTGGTTCCTCCCCTGAAACACTGCCTTACTTGGCCTATACGCACGAATCGGGGCTTGGCCGAATCGTCGCTCACCGACTCCACGGCAAAGAAGATTATCTTCATCTGAAACCTCTTTTCAGCAGCCATCTTGCTGCCGTCCTGATGTCTATGGCACTGGAGAGCAAAGGGGTTGCCTGGTTACCAAAAAGCCTGACTGAACAGGAAATGATTGATGGACGTCTCGTTCGGGCGCTCGACGAAAGTTGGGATATTCCTCTGGAAATTCACCTCACGCGTCCGACTGCCCCCATTAGTCCGTCAGCAGAGGAATTCTGGGCCCGAGTGGGCAACGATAAACCGCGTTCTATATGACTCTCCGGCCCAGGCAGCAGCCTGCGCGGTGTCCAGGATGGAATTGGGCCGCACACCTAGAGGTGGCTCGAGTTGTCTGGCGCGGCGAGGAGGGCGGTAGCATCGAGTTTCTGTTCGGAAGATCCGCTGTCTTCATGCAAATGCACGTGGCAGGTAAAAGGCGCTTGCCGCTGGTATCGGATAAACGCGGCGCGTTCGCTGGATCGAAAGCTGTAGTGCAGCTGAAATCGGCCCCTTGATGATGGAGTTCATGGGCCATCGCCAGCATTGGCGTAATGTCAATTCCGCCGGCAAACAACAGGTGGCGTTTGGCTGAGTCCGCGCACAGCGAATATTGTTGAGTGAGGCCGCAGGCAATGTGGATGTCGATGTGAGCAACGGCGTTGAACGGTGGTAACGGGCTACCGTCTGCTGAGCACAGTTCAAAACTGCAAAGACCTTCGGCCTCAACGACTTTTCTTGACGGCTAGGGGTAAAGAATTGCATGACCGTGCGCTCAAAGTTGCACTTGAGTGAGAGTCGCGTCTGCAAAGCGGGGTTTTGGTTTTAGGCAATTGCCGCTCTGCAAGGGCGCATTGCGTAATACATGATTTTACAAGTGGGCGATGTCAGATGTTCATAAAGTGATCCAAACACCGATCAATGTTGGCTTTACCTACAGTTTTTTAAGTCCAGTGTTCATAGATACCGTTTCATGAGGACGGATTGGAAGCAGCAAGAAGAGAAGATTGATGCCTGACCATATTCCTTGTCACTGGTGAGGCGGAGCCCGTCTCACTGGCTCCGGCATCACAAGAGGCTACTGCGCTCGTCTAGGGCAGTAGGTTCATATCAGCATCAAAGAGATGGTTTCGAGAGATGTCACGTCCACCTCTTAAGCGATACGTTGCGGTTACACAAACGATAGTTTGGTTATTGGTCGCGCGGACTCCATCTATGCGCTCTAGATTTGGGTGGGCACTGAGCTCGTGACATTTTCGCTCCAGGGTATCAAAATTATCGCCAAGAGCAGCACGCAGCTCCTTCGCGGAAGATAATATTAGGTGCCGGTCAAAAATACCTGCTCCCGTTCGTTCGCACGCCTCCCGAGCAGTGCTCTTCTGGATGCACTTGAACTCAACTTCGTATCCGCGTACGGAACCTTCATAAATCTCGACAGGACGATTCTTCATTTTATAAAGAATCCGTGACTTCGTTTTCGGGGCAATACGTGGCCCTAGATAAATTCGCTTTAGCGCTGGGTCCGTATACAGCTTGCGACCCTCTCTTCCAGCGAGATATCGCCACTCATTTTCATGCTGCCACTCTTGTCGCTTCTGCATTAGCCGACCGTTGACTACATCCATTGGATCAGAATATCCAAGCAGTTCAAAGGTCACAGGAGGAGGAGCGATGGAGTTGTAGACAACGGGCACCAATAAATGCTGGTACAGATCTGCAATGGCTAACTCTTGAGTATCAAACTCTAAGCACATACCTTCGAAATTGCTAGCGTAGTACGCCCACAGTGGGTAGTCCAAATGGGTAGTCGACATGGATATCAAGCCTGATTTTTTTGCTGTCGCTGCTGCCCCTTCGAGAGCCTTGCTAGCAAACTCAAGAAGGTTTTTTGGCATCAAAACCGCCATCCGATCTTCGCGGGGATATTCGAACAGTGCCTCCATCGGGTCATTCATTTGATCAAAGCGTGGCGCGTACAGATAGCTGTTGAAGATAGCGTCAAGCTCTCGTTTCACGAGCTCTGCATTGCCCAGAGGGCGGTATCTATATAGTGTTGTAGGAGGGGGTATTCTATTATTTGAATTCACGGAAGAGCACCGTTTTTGAGCATGAGAAATCGCGGCAATTGTATTTTCTAAAAAATTAAAATGCTAACCGTTGACCGCCTTTTGATCCGCGCGATCGAAATATAAACTAGAGCGTGTCAGGTGCTAACATCCATGACTCCAAGACTTCGACAACATAATCCTCGACACCAACACCATCCGCATGAAGTTTAAGAATCTCTCGAGCCAAGCTCTTATTATTTTTTAACGTTTTGTTTGAATAACCTCCAAAGTACGAAGCCTCGCTAACCTGCGGCGGACGAATATTTACTATAGTCTGCCGAAACGACATTGGCGCCGCATCCTCGTTATAGTGAACATTAACCTGAATGAGATAAAGCGACAATCCATCAGGATCTGCGCTAAATTTCGAATGAAGCTTAAATCGAATCCTATCTGTTTCCTGGGGCTTGACTTCATGGTGGACTTTCTTCGTTGCTAAGCTTCCGGGGTTCTCGGAGATAGTAATATCATACGTCGCTGAGACATCCACAGCGCGATGATGCCTGTCCGTCAAAAGTTGCCAATGCTTAACAGTATAGAAGGATACTTCCTTGACAAAAGCGACTTCAGATCCCGCATTTCTGAGCTTTAATTCGACTTCGGTAGCTACCTCATCCCCATCATCTTGGTCGTCGTCCTGAACTTCGTAAAAGTCCACTACCTTGAGATTGTGAGCGGGTGGTGTAGACTCAAAAGAATTCAACACTTGCTTGATTTGATCGTTACTCAGTAAGAACAGCTTTCTTTCTAACTGGCTTGCTAAGAATACCTCAGCGTGGTCTAAACCATGCATGTGCTTTAGTTGCTCGACAGCTTCATAAATATGAGGAGAGACACCTTTAAACTTATCGTTTATGACGAAATAAAATTCTCGTACAGACGATATGTGATCCCAGAAGCTTTTTAGCTTCTCGAAATCATCATTGAGTTTTCTCAGCGCATTTTTCGTATTGCTGGTTAACGTTTCAGGAGCGTATGACTGATAGTATCGACCATTATTGGCCACCCACCCGTCATTCCCCCGATCACCAATATTCCCGTAGGCTTTCACCGGCTTAAACCCCGGGTCACTGTAGGACATGATCTTTACAAAAAGATCCTCATATTTCTGTCCTTCAGATTCGTGAACCAATAATTTAAAAGCGGTACGCATCTCACATCCTGTTTTTATCTTGAGACCAGAAACATAAATTTCTCGCCATACATGAGCTGATTAACCGGGCTAAGTGGAGTGTGCCCCACACGGTTCAACTTCTTACACCTCTCACAGCACGACAATCTCGTCTGCCTTCAGCCAGCCGGCTTCAATGACGTTCGTTTTGGCAGTCTCTGGCTGGGCGCTATAAATCACGATTGCCAAGCTCTCCTCTGCACGACTGCAGGTCACATAAAGAAGCCTGCGCGTGCGCGATAAGGAATCATCCTTGCCCGCGCGCTGATTCTTCATGTCGGTTGACGAAGCAGGCGTAACGCCGAGCAGCTTCTCATAGCTAAACAGAAAACCGCCTGCCTCTTCATCGTTCAGGATGACCATCACACGCGGAAACTCTAGGCCTTTCACCCCCTGGTGGGTGCCGAACGGTGAGAGCCCATTTGCGTAGCCAGCGAACGCCTCCATCTCCGAGTAAGAGCGTCCCAGGACGATCCGATAAGCATGAATCTCAAGCGCTTCGCGATCCGATGTTTCCGGGGCATCGTCAGCCGTTGCGCCCAGAGCCATCGCTTCGACGAAGCGAGCAGGCAGGTCTAGCAGGCCAGTCCTTTGAAGAACTTGAGCCACCTCCCCAATGAGTGGATCATTGTCCGTAAGCATCTCACAGAGCGACTGGGTCGCTTTTCCAGCAGCCTCCAGCACCTCTAGTTGGTTGGTGCCAGCCGACTCCAAGTATTTGGGATCAAGCAAGGGGGAGCGCAGCCGCACCGCTTCCATGAGCGTGAAATCATCCGCTCGAGCCGCTTCTACTATTGGGGCGACCCCCTCAAAGAAAAGCTTGAGTATGGGTAGCGTTCCGTCCAGTAGGCCCGTGTTTAGGTGTTCAACGGCATACAACGGCGTGAATACACCTTCAAACCCCATACGCCGCCCAGCCATCTTGTGTTCCAGGATGAGCGTCTTGCGGCCTTGCATACCGGTTGCCCACTGAACATCGCCGGTGACGTCAGCCATTTGCTTAGCAATCTGCTCTTCCAGGCTGAAATCCTGACCCGGTACCTGCCGTGTGCAGAACATTCGTACTGTGCCTCTGGCAGCCCCCGGCTTAGGTATTTGCTGATGACCATCAACGCTCGCACGGATCACATTGATTAAGTCGACAACTCGAGTTGGGCAGCGACGGTTCACGCGCTTTTCTGGCTTGGCCCAATCCGCAGGAATGGCATCATCCAACCCAACTTTCCCGTCGTTGTAGATGCGTTGCATCGTGTCGCCGAGAAGCCCTAGGCAGAACCTTTCAGGGATTGCCGCTTGAGCTTGCAGAAAGGTATCCATTAGCGGGCCGTACGTATCCTGACTTTCATCGATCAAGAGCACCGGGTGCCGGTCGGCCATCACATCAAGCAAGGGCGGCTTCGGGATGAACGCCGCGGCCATCTGGATGACCTCGCTATGGTTCAAAGATTGCCTGCTTCGGTTGTCTCCCGTCGGGCTATAGGTGAAGTCGGTGATTTCATCCAGGCTCGCGAGGCGACGGGCCTTGCTGTCCCGGCTCGCCCGATTAGCACGAGACGTCTTATTCTCTCCTTGCGCCCTACGGAGTTTGTCATCCAGTTCGTCAATGTCGGCGGCGAGCTTAACGCGCAACCAATCACGAATGTCATCGTTGAAGCCCTTGATCATCCTCCAGGAGAAAGCGTGGATCGTTGAGACTTCAACCAGAGGATCGTGCTCGAGTCGGCGCTCGATCTCCTCGCAGGCCGCATTGGTATAGGTAATGATCGCGATCTGCCGACCTTCAAATGTGAGACGTTGTCGCTCACGCCCTTTGAGCGATTTCACTGCTTCTACGAGCGAGTGGGTCTTGCCAGAGCCGGCCCCGGCGTAAAGGAAGAAGCTGCGTGGCTGCTCTAGGTTTAGACATTCCCTGATAACCTCATCAGCAGTCGGCTTCATTTCATCAACAACCTCGGTAATGGCGCTCACTGTCCAGTCACCTCGATGCTGGCCGTTGGAATTATCAGGAGTTCCTTACTCTTTTTCTTGAGCTTGGTCTCTAACCAGGTGAGCCCTTCGCGGATGTACTCGGGAATCGCCACCTTGGCAAAGTTGGGATCTCCCAGTATCTGTAAAGCAAACTCCGCCTTGTCTCCATTCTTGAGAGCGTCGAACAACGCCTGACCCAGATCGTCCGCGGTTTCCGACTCACGCAGCGCTTTGGAAACTGCCTTGGTCAAACCCCGGCCTTGCTTAGTCGCAAAATGCTTCACGTTGCTCATTACCAGGCTGTCCTCGAAGGTATTGGGCAGGGCCTCTACATCAACTTGAGTCTTAGGAAGACGAATGGTGATGGGTGTCTGATACGCCACTCTGATAGCAAACAAATCATCGATCTGAACAGCTTTTTGCTCACTATCCAGATCCAGCAGAGTGTCCACGTCATGACCCAGTTGTCGGGCCGCCACCCAGTGCCGGAGGGTAGGGTTATTGGTTGACTGCTCTGCCTGGCGCCTAACCGGTACCGCTGATTTCTTGTGGCCAGCGTCCAGATCAGTGATCACCAAAGTCACGATGCCCAATGCGTCTACCAGCGGCCGGAGTCGGTGAGCGTGGCTGCCCCCGATATCCAAGATGGTGATGTAGCATCGATCCAGGAAGGGGAAGTGGTTGCGCAGGAAGTGAGGCAGCATCATTCGCTCTGCAGCACCTTCTACCAAAATGACCGCGTCGGCGAAGAAGAGATCGGCATGTTGCGCCCTGAGGTAACGGGTCACGAACTCCTTTGTTTGCTTGTGAGGGTTTTTCTGCCCGAAAACAGTGCTTAGGTTGGAGACTGTGGACACTGGAATAGGTACGCCGGCCATGCCCGCGGGCAGCCTACGGAAATACCGAAGATTCGCGTACTCCGTCTCATGCGCGACGTGGCTCGAATGAGAGCTGACAATCAGTTGAGTTTTGAGCTTCGGATATTTCTTAAGCAGAGGGTCATTACACAGGACGTGATACGCATGCTTGATGAAGGCTTGCTGCACCTGGACGTGTAGGTGAGCCTCAGGCTCCTCGATCAGCACTAGGTGGATTGGTTCGACACCAGTGTCGGACTGCTCCTCCGCGTTCTTGTACTTTCTCAGCCATTCATCTCGAAACGCCATCAACTGGAAAATCATTGAGATGAGGTTTTGGTAACCCAAACCGTTGGACGTCTCGGGCAAGCGCATGGGAGGGGCGCCGGGCGCGCCTGCGGCTGAGTCCAGCTCGAATAGTACTGCTGCTTCGTGGTTCATCCCGTCTGTAGGAGACAGCCGGGTTTCTACCCTGATAGCAGGGTCAGAATTGTTAGGGTATCCAAGGCCTGCGACTTCGTCGAGGGCAGGGGCGAAGCTGGAGGTGAGTCGGGAATCGAATGCAGATTGGGCAGCCTGGATGGCTGTCAGCGCCTCCAGGTCCGAGATATCTGGACTGTCACCCGGATCCAGATGCCGGTTGTAGTAAGTGCGCAATTGCTCCGTCAACTTTTTCCCCGAACCACCTCTGCCTTCGGTGATGGATTCTTCCGCGCTGTCTCCAAAGCCGCGTTGGGCGTTGATTTCGTGAACTCGGATGAGATCGGTCAGGGGGTTGCTTTCCAGCGGAATAGCGGTCACGGACAGTCCTTGAAGTTTGGCGTGACGAGTCTTGGGATCTGGTGCGCTGAGTTGCGTAGGATCGAGACGGTACCAGCGAATCGCGAACATCGTTCCCAGGCGCCGGTTGAGGTAATCGTGCAAACTTTGCGGCCACAGTTGCAGGGTGAGCGGAGTCTTTCCCACCTCGGCCTGTTTCTCAATTTCCTCTTGCAGCAGCTTTACGCGCTTCCGCTCCTTCCGGTAATCAGTAAAGAGCTTAGCCATGTCCTTTGGCTCGAGTCGGAAGCGCATGCCAACGTGGCCGCCTTTCCAGGCAAAATTGGGAATCAGATCTCTGATGTGGTGGAGTTCGCCTTGTGAGGCTTCCACCCACAGATCCAGGGTGGGTAACCAGTGCGCCCACTCGTTCGCCGCGGGGGCTTCGAGACTTTCATCATCAGCTTCCCAATCGACGCCAATGGCATCAATAGTTCTGAGATGCGAGAGCGTCAGATCTTGGAGCCGGAACGCGGTCGCTTTTGAAAGAAGGAACTTGCGTAGCGCCAACATCGCGGAGGATTTACCGCTGTTGTTCGCTCCGACCAGAAGGGTAGTAGTGCTCGCCAGGTCGATTCGAACTGACAGGAGCTTGCGGAAGTTCGCGATCTCCAGGTGCTGGATTTGCATAGCCTCTTCCTTGTGACCGCACTTTGGCGGTTTGCCAAGCCGATAGATGTGTGGAGACGACTCTAGCCCAATTACAACAGGACTCCATTAGGAATGTCATTTTGCCACTTCAGAGGGTGCCGATTCACGGCTCGCTCAGCGTTGTTCATTGACTGTCGTAAGAAGGTAACGGCACTTCTAAATGCTCGCACCAAACCGCATGTCTTGAGGCAACTAAGAAGTTGCGATGACGGCCTTTGCATTTGGCTTAGATGCTCAGCCCGAGTTCAAGCCCAAATTTGTACCAAGGGCAAAGTTGTGTTGTCCTCCATCCTTCCAGTAGGCTTGACCGATAGTGGCAGCCCGCCAGTAACACGTTGAAGGACGCAACGCATGCCTGAATCCTACAAGCCAATGCCGGCAGTGCTCGATCGGCAAATCGAAAACGAAGCTCAGGATGCATTTGGTCACAGGCATTTTTCCCAGGCACTCCAGAGCCTGATTGAGGCCGATCACCATAAGCCTCCGTTCAGCATTGGACTACTCGGCGGATGGGGTACCGGGAAAAGCTCTATCAAAGAGCTTTACACCCAAGGCCTCGCCGACGGCGCATCCGACGGTTCCGGTAAGCCTTCACGTAGGTCTAGCATCAAGAGCATCACTTTTAATGCCTGGCGTTTCGGCGGTAAAGATCAGGACATCAAACGCGCGCTTCTGCGCCACGTTTTTATCGAGCTTGGGGGAGACGAACAGGCGCTTCATGACAAGCTCTTCCGAAACATCACACAGGTTGAGCATCAGTGGAAAGGATTTCGAGAGTACGCTTGTCAGTTGTGGCGCGCGTGGTCGATGCCGTTGCCTGCCTTCCTGGTGGCCATGCTGTTGCTTTTTGGTTTGCTGTGGGTTGGGCTAGCCGTCCTCCCTTGGAGCGACCCCTATGTTCGATCGACCTTCATCTTGGCAATAAGCGGTGCCTACAGCTATCTACTCAAGAACCTGAAGCCCTCAAAGGTCGATAGCTTCCGGTCGATCACAAAGGTTTCTCTTCCCAGCGCCAGCGCAGAACAATACGAAGAAATGCTCCTCGAACAGTTGAAGGCGTTCAAGGAGCCCTCAGGGATATTTCGAAAAGTAAACCCTTGCGAGCGCTTGGTGATCTTCGTCGATGATCTGGATAGGCTCTCAGCAGAAGAAATGGTACTCGGCCTCGACGCCGTCCGGGCGTTCATGGAAATCCCCCCTGAAAAGCTTCCACACGGGTTGGGCCTAGTGTTTGTGATCTCGTGTGACGAAGCAAAAGTTGCCGATGCGCTGGCGCGGGGTCGCGGCAAAAACCCTGAGCAGCCAGGTACCGTTTTCACGCACATGGACGCTCGTCGGTACCTTGATCGCATCTTCCAATTTCGACTTGAAATCCCGCCAGTACCTCGAGGCGACATGAGGCAATTCGCGCTGAAAAATCTCCTGTCATTTACTGAGATTGTCAGCGACCTGAAGACTTCGGGCTCCAGCCCCGAGCAAGTGATTGATCGGATGATTCACGTGAATGTCGCGGATCCTCGGAACGCTTTGCAAATCGTCAACGCTTTTGCACAGTCCTGGTGGTTGGCGAAACGTCGTGAGTATGAAGGCAGTGCAGGGGAGCGGCCAGGCGGTCTGCACGAGGGATCGGTGACTGCCCACCCCATCTCCTTGGGTGCACTCAGTGCAGCACGGGTGAGCTTCCCGGACTTCTATCGTGATCTTCAGGATGACCCCTTGCTGCTAGGTCGACTGACCCAGTTGCTTGTGAATGAAGGTTCGCTTCTGGATCAACCAGTTGAAGCCCAAGCGTTACTGGGTAAGCGTTATGTAACCTTGGACAAGGATAGTAAGACAACAACGATTCGCGATGACTGTAGGGACCTTCGTCAATTCCTGTCCAGCCTTGTTGGTATTCGTTGGCCGGACTCTCTTCAGAGTCTGCTTCTGCTGTCTGAAGATCCAATAAGTCGAAAGTTTGGTGCCGGGACCAGCGTTATATACAATCTGCTGATGTCTGGCGATACTCGTGGTGTGGTTGAGCAACTGTCAACGCGCGCCGATAATGCCGCCCTAAGCGATGACCACGCTCACCTGCTCCACGAGCTGGTCAGTGATCTACACTTGGAGACGACTGCCCGCCGTCATAATGCAATGCGGGTGATCGCCAACCTCCTTGATCGGCTACCACCGCGGACAGTGCGTCTGATGCTGGGCAAACTGTGCAACGAGCTCACGGCGTCACTCGATCTCCGGTCAATGATTGGTCTGGACAGAATTGGCAACATCGTCTCAAGTGCCAATACTCAGGAACAACGCCAAATCGCTGCAGAGTTGATTGACGATCTACTCTCGACCAGCCAAACCATCGAATTTCGCCTAGAAACCATGCAGACTCCGAGCTTGGACGAAGCCCGGGTGATGGTTAGTAAGGCCTGTGACATCGTGCTCAGCGTCCGCTCAGAGCACGGACTGCCAGCTGCTCAGGAACGCAAGTTGATCGATTGGCTCAAGGTCAGAGATGTCAATCTCAGTGGCGGCTCCTACCAGTTCGAGTTCCAAGAGCTGGAGCGGTGGTTAGATGATCATGAAGCTATGTTGCTATCGATGTTGGGTACGGACTACGTGACACTTGTTGCCGACGAGTTGGATGCAAACCGTGGCGAAGTGATGAAGTTGCCAGTGGTCGCAGGGCGAGTCGGTCGTCTGTTTGCCGAGTTGGTGTCCCAAGGTGAAGAGAGCAGATCCATTTTGTGGCCACTCGTGCTGAGATATTTGGCTCTACCGCGAATTGAGCTGCAGGCTTGCGCACTGACTGTGCTAGAGGCAGCACATCAAAAGGCGGACGCACAAACGCTTTCGGGATGCGTGATCGCGGTGGCGAAAAATCTTCTGGCTCGTCCAAAACCTGAGATCGATTACCGTCGAGGGTTCCAATGGACAATGGCTGTGGCTTCAGCTCGTTTTGGTGAGTTGACAGCAGACGCACAATCGAATCTTGTTTTACTGTGCAACAACCTATCCACTGGAGAAGACTATCAAGTCGATGCGGTAGCGCTTTTCGAGCTAATGATCCAGCGTGCCCCTGATCTTGCCGCCCAGGTCAGCACGAACTGGGTTGAGCGTTTGGCTGACGAACTGCCGATAGACTGCTGTCGCTCTCTGATGAAGGGCTTCGACAAATTGCCGGACGAGGTTCAAATTAAGATCACCACTTATTTCGACTCCGGGTTTACCGCTCCGATGCCTGAAGGCTTTGGCGAAATTTACACGATGGCCTCCGTGGAAATTCCGAGTCAATCCTGGGCTACCGGGAATCTGCAAGCACATCTTGATAGAGCGCTGAGCCGGCTGCCGTCATTCGTATCACGATCAGCCGACGATCTCGACAGCGTTATGGCCGGCCTTTCAAAAATCTACCTCAATGGATCTCCAGCGACAATCGCATCCTGTCTGCGTGATACGTTTTCTTCCGCTAGCAGCTACCCCGCTCAGAATAATCAGCTCCATCAGCATTTCGCAGACACATGGCCATCGGTCGATCAGGTACATCCAGGGTACGTGCCTGACACGATCTTTACGGAGGCGATCAGTACCGGCCGGCGCGACCTCAAGGAAGCGAAGCGCGGTTTGCTGGCGTCCCTTGATTCCATGATCACTGCCAAACGTGTGACTGCCGAGCGTGAAGCTGATCTCGTCGAATTCGCCTGCCAGGTATGGCAAACCCACCCAGCCGAAGCAGAGCATTTCTTCACCTGTGCCGCCAGGCATTTTTCGCCAAGTCAGATCGCCCAACTACCAGCGCCCATCAGTTGGAATTCGGAGCAAGAGGTGGCCTGGTTGGCAGCAGTCTGGAAAAAAGCGGTATCGGTGCTGGATCTGCCGAAAAGCGTCGCATCGACATTAGAGGTGCTTGCGCTAGCGCATTCAGGCACTGTGGACGCGCCCGATCAATTGTTGTCGTTGTGGTCGAAGTGCTTGGACAAGACTGCTTATCGAGTATTGGCGCAAACCCTACTTACCGCCGAAGCAACCGACAATGGACGACGCCGAATCTGGCGTCAGATCACATCACTTGATCCAATGCAGGCACCGCAAGAACTTATCGATCTTGGTATCCGGATCTTGGCACTCGGCTCAGCGCCGGAAACAGCCAGCGCGGTCAACGAAAACCTGGAGTCCTTCTGCGTCCGCCTGACCAACCAAGAGAGCAAGCTCGCTACGGCCCAGACCTTATTGAGAACACTGCCGCGCTGCTCCTCGATCAAGATCAAAACAAATATGGCTCGTTTGTCTTATAGCCTGGGTACCCATGCAGCGCTGGCATCGGTCGACGCATCCACACTCAGCGAAGAGGACATGCAGATAATCTCGGACACGTTTGGGAAGGGACGTGAATTGACCAAGCTGAAAAGCCGATTCGACAAGGCTTCAGAAGAATGACGGGCAATGTAATCACAGCATGGGCATCCCCGATGCAAATGACAGCTGGCAAGCTCGCTGACTACCTATTTGCTCAATCGTCTGTGGGCCTTCCGGCAACTGATTGCAGCGCTGAATTTCATGCATGTACATGCTTCCTGCGAAGCGATGACCCAGCGGGCTGGAATAAGAGTAGTCCAATTGATTAGTAGGTCGCATTTATTGATTGCCGACGGGAGGTCGCGGGGAATACGACCCTGAGCACAATCAGCTCCAGATGTGCTACAGATTGCGTTTGCGCTGCCGATCATAGCCCGTGAGCGACCGGCGAAACTCGACGTTAAAGGCTACGGGGGATCAACGAAAGCTTGGGCAATTTAGAGAGGCGTAAAGCCATGTATCACTACTCGCTAGTGCAGCATAGCGAGCCCACCGGTGTGTGGTTGTCATGCACCGATATTCCGGAAATGAACGCCGAAGGCAGTACGCTGTGCGAAGCATTTGCCGAAGCCCTAAATGGTTTGGAGTCGGCGCTGTCGTTGTACGTAGAGCAGCGGCGCAAGATTCCAGCACCCTCGGTGCCAAGCGCCCCTGCGATGGTGCTGCACTTGCCGGTGCTGACTGTGGCCAAGATCTTGCTATGGAATGCCATGTGTGATGAAGGCGTGAGCCGCGCCGAGCTTGCCCGTCGAATGGCTTGTTCGCGGCAGGTTGTCGACCGTTTGCTGGACTTCATCCACGCCTCGAAAATTGAGCAGATGGAGCGTGCGCTTGCATTGCTGGGTCGGCGTCTGTCGCTGGTCCTGGAAGTAGCCTAATGCCGGAATCTGCCTCGTCCCAAGCGCACCATTCACGCCTGCTGTTGGTCTGATATCACCGACGCTCTCGTGTATACCCTAAGGCCGCGCCGGGTAGACCTCGCTAAGGCGTACCCAGGGATGATTGGACCGAACAACTGTGCTATTTGTGTACCGCTGGAGCTAGGGGAGTATGCTTTTGACGTGAGGGCTCAGTTGCTAATGACTGCTCGCAACCTTGTGATCAGCTTGCGAACGCGGCAGTGGTATCCCAGTGTTGGGTAATTGCACGGACTTGCCCACCCATTTGCATTCGACCTGACCATCATTTGCATCGGATCTGACCATCAAGCGTGGCCATGACCGGCAGAAAACGGCCAGAAGAGGGCGATGACAATTAAATAAGTTTGTCCCTTTTCAGTTCCTTTCGGTCGTCATTTCGCGATGGAGCTTTACAGATGGTAGGATGATGGCTTCTGGCCGGCATCATGATAGGCCACTGATGAATTTTGGAATGGACATGTCTCAACAAATGGAAGTAAAAGACACTGAGTCTTCTAAGGGGTATTTTAAGGATGACGAGATGCATCGTCTCCTTCTAGAGACTGAGAGTCGGTACAGAAGTGCTATCGATACTGACGGGATGGACACTAGTGGTATCAATATTTTTATAATTAGATCACTAGCCGCGATGCGAAATAATTATATTGCTTTTGAGCGCGGCTGCCTGTTTAACATTGAAATGATCGGTCGTGAATTTAAAGAGAAATTGGAGACGATAGATCCTCAAGATTCCAAAGATTCTGAACTGTTGGCTGCTTTTATATTTCGCTTTGTGCAGGAGTATGAGGTATCGAATTCCAGCGGTCTTTCTGAAGAATTAGCACATGGACTCAGGATGATCCGGGGGCTGAAATTAGATCACCCTGCAGGAAGTCACATAATTTACGGTCAGCACTCAATGCTGATTGGAGTGTTGAAGAAGTATCTTCATCATGAGGATATTGTTGCTATAAAAAAACTTCCAGAAACTATTGAGCGTGCGGTGAGAGTTAATGCTGACAATGAGCGCACCCTCAACGAAGGACAGCAAAAAGTAGCACACTTGGCGGAAGGTCTAAAAAAACTTAAGATTGGTTCGGATTTTGTAGAGCTGGTATCAGGGTTTTCAAAAATGAGAGCTGGCAAGGCAATCGAAAAGCATTTCAATTTTGCGTGTTTACTGCTTTTGGCAGCGATGATGATCTCCCCGGCGGCGCTGAAAGTATATGTCTATTATGCTGAACTAAAAATCCCGGAGATTGATGTCTATACAGCTGTATCGATTGCTGCTTTGGAATTGGTGTTCGTATACTTTTTTCGCGTGGCGCTTCACAATTTTAGAGGCGTGAAAGCGCAGATGCTCCAACTTGATCTTCGTATAGCTCTACTTCAGTTTATTCAAAGTTATGTGAAGTTTTCAGGCGAGGCTAGAAAAACAGTTTCCAAATCCAATGGTGAAGGCTCTTCTAAGGAGCTGACTTTAGACCGATTTGAACAAGTGATTTTCAGTGGATTGGTAACTGGTGAAAATGAGTTGCCCTCGACTTTTGATGGTCTGGACGGATTAGCAAAAATCATCGAAAAGGTGAAAGGTAAGTGAGCCTGAGATAAAATTTAGTTCAAGTTAAAAATTTCCGTCTCTTGAATCAAGTGCGCGTTGGGAAAGGGGGCTGATTTACTTTTTAGTCCCCTTTTTTGCTATTAGAATCCGTTTTCTGAAAATAAAATCGTCCCCTTTTCCGCATTAGGTTTTTCCATGTTTAACAGAAGCGATTTTGACAAACTCTCCGGGGAAGGAATGACTTATTGGAACGCGTGCGGTCGTTGGCGCGGTCTCTATTACGTCACCTATCCAGCAGTTGCCTTTGAATACCCCGACTCTGAAGAGACCATTCGCATAACTCGCGCGCCCAAACAGCAAGGCGAGAACGGATTGAAATTCTGGCTTCATGCGGAATGTGTAGCTTGGCATCCCGATAGAGAAAGCTACTTCCTGGGCTACGTTTCTGACGCTAAGTTTGAGGAGATTTCGGAAGCTGTTTTCAATCAGATGGTCGCGGATCAGGCGCGGGATTTGATTGCTCCCCTCAAACAGCCGCTGCATGAGCCGAACGGCTTCATCGGAGCGTTGTTGATGTATTCAATGAAGACGGAGTTCATCGTTTCACTGTTCGCGGAGTATGAAGAGGAGTACATCCATTTTTATTGGGACACGACATCATGAGCTGCAGCCAAGGGCCGAAAGCGGATTAAGTCGAACCCCACACTGTTGCCGAGAAGCGGCCGTTATGAATGGCACGCGGATAGCTAGCGGCTACCTATCGCAAAAGATAAGCCATCGCTTCCAGGCGGATGGGACAGCGCGCCGTATGGTGTGATTTTTTGTACATCCGCCTATAAGCGTTCCGATAAAGCTATGACAGATAAGTGACGGCCGAAAATGGAAAGTCAAGGTCGATCGCCCGCTCTTGAGTCACGCTCTACCCATTTCCTCGTACGAAGCATCAACGAACATGATGTGCTCATCCCAAGCGGCTTCAGTTACATCCCGGATTATTTCAGCAAGAGTATCAACATCCACCCCCTGAGCTTCGATGCAGGCCAGGCGTCCGGGTGACCAGTCGATGACAGAGCACTGTGGATACTTCCCTAGCAGTGCGACCAGGGTCTTCTGAGGCGGCTCTTTGCAGGTGTACATGAAGTCAAAATACGGGGCGCTGGTATCCTGAAGCGAGTACACCAGAGCCCAAGCATTCGATGGACCGGAAAAGTACATAGTGACGTAACGATGTGCCCATTCTGGCCCTCCGTGTTTGATGAGGCGAAGTACTTCGACGATCGAATGACAATCGGGGATTCGGATCATGCGATCAGGGTCAAACGTCCGGCCAATCAAAGGTTGGGCTACTACTTTACTGAGCAGAAATGCAGTCATTTTTGCTTTTTTGTTCATCGTATTGTCTCGTGTTCGAATGTCCGCTTTTGGCCGTATGCAGTCGCATGGGAACGTCCGCTCTTGGTCGTTCTCTGCCGATCACGGTTACAAAGCGTGCGGGTCAAATCCGGTGCAATTGGTGTCAGAACGAATGAAAATGACTGGTCAGGTCGAATACAACTTGGTGGTGAAGTAGAGTGCAATTTCGCAAGTGTCATGCGGCACGTTGACCGGCCGCGATGGCAACCTTAAAACTTAACGCTTTCGCAACGGGGCTAGGATTTGTTCGACATCCAATCCTTTAAGCAGGCAATTATGTGTAATTGCCGACAGTGCTTCATAGAGTTGGTCCCGCATCTTTATTAACTCAGCATTCTCCATTTGCAGATTGGCAATTCGTTCTTCGAGGCTTCTTCGGCGGCGGGCACCGTCTGGATCTCTCCCACTCTCCTTGAGTTGTGCGATACGGGCGGATTCAATTCGCCTCCCACGATCACCTACCAGGGTAGCGCGGCTAGTCAGGCCCAATCGTCGCTGCACTTCGGGGCGTGAAATAGGCGCGAGCTCCAGCCCTAAGCTAATCATTTGAGCGAGGAGGGCGTCGATTGCCTCGTCCAAGTTGCTGCCTCTCAAGGTTTGCCGTTGCGCCATGGTCGCCTCTAATCATCCGAAACCGAACTGTGTCGTTTATCCGTGTCCGCAATTGTCATTGGATGCCCATTTGGAAACACGCGTTGCATACCTACATCGGTCTCGCGTGCGAGGACGGATTTTAAATTGTTTAGCTTGTTTTTCTGGTCCGCCAGCCATACATCGCTGCCTGCCTCTCCGGTACCGGCATCACGCATGATGGTAATTGCCGTAGCGAGATTCTCGGCTTGCTTCTGAAGATTGGCCCGCTCCGATAAAGTGCCCATCAGATGGAGATGCGAGCAGCCATTCCAGCACTGAAGATGTTTAGGGCAGGGCGCCTGTGAGAAATCGTGAATGCAGCCTCCGAAGGGTGTCACGTGCAACGCCGTGGCATGTACGGTGAGGAAAGCTTCTGCCGTAGCCGTGCCTTTATCTAAGAGCAACGCATGGTAACTGTCGGTCAAAGAGCCCTGAAT
Source organism: Pseudomonas sp. MC6 (assembly GCF_054790575.1). Lineage (NCBI taxonomy): Bacteria > Pseudomonadati > Pseudomonadota > Gammaproteobacteria > Pseudomonadales > Pseudomonadaceae > Pseudomonas > Pseudomonas sp. MC6. The sequence continues at coordinate 1,670,440 of NZ_CP186504.1, read as the reverse complement.
GCGCTTATTTCTTATGCCTGCATGTAAGAAATCGATGCGCTCGTGATGACTATTGAACGCCAGAAACTTCTGATGGGCAGCGGTATTTTCTTCAATGCTCGTGTGTTGATAATAAGTATTCTGGTCTAGGCTTTTTCGCCCCAACGCCAACGCTTGCTGAACATTACTCATTCCTGCCAAGTGGTAGATAGTGTTACGCCAATGACGAGGCTGATGGCTAGTAAGCTTGATAGGCTCTCCGTTTATTTCCACTAGGGAGCGCCTGGAAAATATTGATGAACGATGGGGATTTGAGCCGAGCGCTATATTGATATCCGATAATGTCACCGGCCGAGGCACGTACCCAGCTTGCACGAGCAGCGGCACACGCTGACCTGAAGAGAAACGGCACTGAATCAGCTTCATCGGCAGCCACCTCATTGAATGACTCGCCATGAGCACGAAGGACATGGCCCGTTGATAGATTGGACGTCAGAAGCCGGTTTGTCGAATCAGTACCTTATGAGCCTCATGAACATTTCTAACATGGCATCTAGTTTAACATAATATACATTACACGTAACAAGATGTTTCGAGATTAGCCCGGTTGCACAGTGGATTTCAACCTGCAGAATCGCCCTGAAGCCGGTCCACTGCTTTTCCTTGAATTCGACGGCGCTCAACGCTCATCACGCGTCAGCTTTTCAATCAGCGTTCGATGCTGTGGAAATTGCAGCGTAAGTTTCTGCCGATCACCCATTTCCATATCGGCAAAATCAAACCCTGGCGAAACGGCTTCGCTGATCAGCCCAAATCCGTTTTCGCCTTCGAGCAACCGCGAAGCTTTCCATATTCCACCCGGTACGTGTAATTGCAAAAGCTGTCCTGCCAGAATGTCGGTGCCCATCACCAATGTCTGCAATGAGCCGTTAGCATGAATCAGGCTGTACTCAATGGTGTCGCCCAGGTGGAAATAATGCAGGATGTCGGATCGATTGAAATGAAACTGGCCCACCGGTGATTGCTGATCCAACAGATAGTAAATCGAGGTCATCAGATACCGTGGGCCGCTGGGGGTTTCGAGTGGGTCGCGATGATCGGCCTGATAGGTTCTACGGAAATAGCCACCTTCGAGGTGAGGCTGCAGATCCAATGTTCTAATAATGTCTCCAGCTTTGGCTTCACGCATGATCATGGACTCTTCTCCGCCGAATATGCTGCTAACTTACGTTAACTCGACTAAACGACCATTTAGTGTAGTTAAACATTATTTCTAATAAATACAGGTTCATGCTCGTGCCACTGCTTTTGAAATTCACTACGCCGGTGGCATCTTCAGGCAATCATGACGGAGCCGCCCTACCCTCAATGCAAACCTCATCAGGTGGAGTTAAAAGGCAACTCGGTGACTATCGCGCCGGTACTCCCTCGATCAAGTAGACATCCGTCCTGGCTGAGCGCTGGCGGACTTTCCTCAGTTCGGTGTACTGCGCAGAGTTGTACCAAGCCTGGGCTTTTTCGACGCTGGCGAACTCGATGACAACACGGCGTCGCTTTGGCGCTTCACCTTCAAGCGAGATGGTCTTTCCGCCGCGCACGATGAAATGTCCGCCATAGGGTTTGAAGGTTGATTCGACCTGTGCACTGTAAGGCTTCATCCCCTCGGGATCGGTTACTTCAAACTCGGCGACATAGTAGGCCGGTGCTGCTGCCGCGTGGTCGTCCGAAGCCATCACGCGACAACTGCCCGCCGCAAAAAACGCCAGTCCCGCCATTGCAATTACCATCACTTTTAAATTTTTCATCACTTTGCTCCATTGAAAAACCAGCTTGCCCAGCGCGCAAATCTCTTTCGAACCAGCTGATTACGGGCCAGGCCGGGGGCTAAGTTCGATTGGTGTGGATTCAATCAAGCGTTTCGACACAATCATCGACTGCGTGGTAACGGCGTACTTTTTGAAGTGCGGCGATTCGATATGGCTTCGGTATGCCGAGTCGCTGGCGTAGATTTCGAAGAAATGAAACCAATTTGGGCGGTCGACTTCGGCGACAGCGTAGATTGATATGACGCCCGGCTCTGTTCGAGTCGACTCTGAGATTTCTTCTTTGACTGCGGCTTGATAGGCCGCAACCTGTGCAGGATCGATTTCGAGTTGCGCGATGCGCACCACTAAGCCATTTTCTTCGGCGGCCAGCGCTTGTCCTGCCAGTAATCCAGCCAATGCGAGCACTCCTAATAAACGTTTACCCATCAGTTTTCCCCTTTTTCACTGCGGCAGCGCATACGCCACCACGTAATCACCCTTCTGCGTCGTTGCTGAATTACCGCCAGCGCTGACGACTAAATATTGTCGGCCACTCTTTGGCGATACGAACGTCATCGGTGTTGCCTCTGCCCCGACAGGCAAACGCCCTTTCCACAGTTCTTTGCCGCTACGAACATCAAAAGCGCAGATGTAAAAGTCCTGCGCTGCCGCGATGAATACCAATCCACTGGAGGTGGTAATTGGCCCGCCACGGGTTGGCATGCCGATTGGCATAGGAAGGTGAGTAGCGATTCCCAGTGGGCCAGTTTGCTCGGTCGTTCCCAACGGCATAGACCAGGCGACCTTACGCGTCGCCAAATCAATCGCGCTGATCAAGCATTGAAAAATCAGCGCACTGCTAAAGAGTCATTTCGCCGCACGATCACCGCATAACGAATCCGCCATCCACTGAAATGGACTGGCCTGTGACATAACTGGAGGCGCTACTGCTTAACCAGAGAACCGCGTCGGCGATCTCTTCCGGCTTGCCATGCCGCCCCATTGGCACCGCTCTGGTCATGCCCTCAAGCGCCTCGCCCTGCCCGGCCGCGACCATCTGATCGACCATCGGCGTCCAGATCAGCCCTGGGCAAACCGCGTTGACGCGAATATTCCGAGCTGCATATTCCAATGCTGCACTTTTGGTCAGCCCTATCACTCCATGCTTGGCAGCGTGGTAGTTGGCACGTTCGGCACCCCCGATCAGTCCGCCCAGAGACGAGCAGTTGACGATGGTGCCGCTACCTTGGCGGCGCATGTGCTCCAGCTCAAACTTCATGCAGCTCCAAACGCCGCGAAGGTTAACCGACATTACTTTGTCGTAATCCTCCACTGTGGCATCAGCGGTTTCTGCAAGAAGGTTCTGGATACCGGCATTATTGAAGGCAGCATCGAGGCGACCGAACGTTGCGATGACTTCTTGCACCATGGCTTCGACCTGGTCGATTTGCGCGACATCGCAGCGGATCCCGATGGCTCGATGACCGGCCTTCACCAAGGCCTCAGCGGCAGCATTGGCCGCGTCGCCATCGACATCGGCCAACGCGACGGCAGCGCCAGCCTGGGCGAATGCCTTGGCCGTTGCCAGCCCGATACCGGAGGCGGCGCCAGTAATCAGGGCGACTCTATTTTCAAATGCGAAGTTCATCGATTTTTCCTCTAATGCCAAGGCTGTTGAATCGGTTGCGAAAGGCGCAGGGCGAAGGCTGCACTCAGTGCGCATCCCAAGCCGCAAATGGCTACAACCCACCCCATGGGCCAAGGCGTACCATCAGCAAAAACGGCGACCAATGCCGAGCCCAAAATCCCCGATCCGTACTGCAATGCGCCGGCGAGTGCCGACGCCGACCCGGCAAATTCAGGGAGACAGTTGAGCGCACCAGTGATCGCGTTGGCCAGCACGAAACCGGTGGCCGATACGAATAGAAAACAGCCGCAGATCAAGAGCGCCCCCCCCCCAATCTGCCCACGTGGTACCAGCAATAACGCGGCGCACCGGCGATAATGTCTCTGGCAACCAAAGCAAACTCATCAGTGTCGCTCCACCCAATAGCACCAATGTCCAGAAGATCGCGTGCCACGACCACAGATGGAGAATCTGTCCACCCACTGTCGGCCCCGCGAGCGGTGCGATTGCCATGACTGTCATCAGCGTCGACATCTTCTGTGCGGCCCGCTGACCTTCATACAAATCCCGCACCATGGCGCGTGCAAGTACCACATTCGCACAAGCGCCAAATGCTTGAACCAGGCGCCAGGCGATCAGGGTTGTCCCGCTGGTCGAGAGTGCACAGCCAGCAGAACCGGCTATGAACAACAGGCAGCCAAGTGCTACGGGTAGTCTTCTGCCAAACCGGTCGCTGAACGGCCCCCAGAAAAGCTGCCCCACACTGAAGCCCGCCAGGTAACCGCTGATGGTCAACTCCATCGTGCCGCCGTCCGCATGCAGATCGGCAGCCATCACGGGCATCCCAGGCAAATAGAGATCCGTGGAGATGGATGCAAACGCGAGCAGCGCGCTGAGGATCAGCAGGATGCTCAAGCCGTGCTCTCGCTCGCCTTGCTGGCTGCCTTCGCCTAGACCCGGTTGCTTTGTCGTTGCAATGCTGGTCTGGCTCACCGGGCACTCCTTGTCCGTGAGAAACGCACAGTGGCCGTATGGGAGCGCTTGCTAACCTTCGAAGCTATGTACCGACTAGCGCTGTATTTGGTGCGGTAATACGCCCATGTTTTATCCAGAGCAGAGCCGCCGAGCAGTTTTAAAGCGACTATCGCCGAGCTGGATAAGCGTGTGGGGATCATCAATAAGCCTCCGTCAGGCGCCGTAGGAATCACAGCCAGTGAATGGGGCTGGTGAGGCCACCCACGCTAATCAAGGAGAAAGAAGATGAATATGGGGCAAATCCGGGATGTGCTGATGAGTGATACTCAGCAATCCAGGTAGCGACTGCGCTAGAGGACTCGAGTCAACAGGAGCAGGCACACAGCCGGACTAATGAGAGATATTCATCGCTTCATGTCGGTTTTGCCGTGTAGTCCTCAGGTGGGTCTTGGAATAGTTTGTCAGCTCTATTGCATATCCAGCAGGAGCTTGCCTCATGAGAACACTCGTCACCGCCTCGATGCTGACTGCCGCGATCCTGTCCGACGCCTCTGCGCACGCAGCGGATCTCCCTAAGGATCAAGCCATGAGCATTGTCAGGAATGGCGACCAAGCCTCACTGATGGGGGCTCCAGGTAATTTCGTCGGCAACGCAAGGATCGACCCTCTTTTCGCCGCGCCGGAACCTTCTACTGTTTCTGCAGGTGCGGTGACCTTCCAGCCGGGGGCTCGGTCTGCATGGCATACACATCCTAAAGGCCAGGCGCTTGTCGTCACCGCCGGCGTGGGTTGGATTCAGCAGGTGGGCGGTGAAAAAACCGTGATAAGGCCAGGCGATGTGATCTGGACACCGCCCGGCGTTAAACACTGGCACGGGGCGACCGCGACCACGGGTATGACCCATATCGCGATCCAAGAGGCCGTGGATGGCAAGAATGTCGTATGGATGGAGCCGGTCAGCGAGGCGCAATATGAGGCATCGCGATGAGGCCTCTCATGGCTCATCAAGGGGCTGCAGTTCACGGATGAGATCGATCAGCAGACGCAGGCCCATCGGTAACTGCCGGTGACTTGAGTAATACATGTGAAAACCGGGTGCGATGCTGGCCCAATCATCAAGAACTGTCGTGACATACCCGCTCTCGATAAGCGGCGCCATGGCCGGCTCTGGGGCATACATCAAACCGGCGCCCTGGCGAGCTAAAGACAGGCCGACACGGGTTTCGTCGATGGTGATCAACCCAGGCACCGCAATCGAAACGGCTTCCTCGCCTTTCTCGAACTCCCAGTCGTACATACAGCCGTTGCCCAAGCGAATGCGTAAACAACGATGCTTGAGCAAATCCTGCGGATGCTCTGGAACACCAAAGCGCTCCAGGTATTGCGGAGCGCCAGCCACGACCCAGCGTATGTCCGGAGACAAACGTTGCGCGATCATGTCCTCCGGCACAGTGCCGCCGTAGCGTATACCTGCGTCATGGCCACCGCCGATGATATCGACGATCAGGTTGGTCACCGTCAGGTCAATCTGGATTTCCGGGTAGCGGTCGTTGAAGACGGGCAATACCGGGCCGAGCAGAAGATCTGCGGCGTCGCTGAGCAAGTTCAAGCGAATACGACCAGTAGGCTCATCGCGGAAACGATTGAGAACCTCCATGGCCTGCCCCATCTCCAGCATGGGCTCACTGATCAGCTTGTGCAGTTCTTCGCCCGCCGCAGTGAGAGTAACGCTGCGAGTGGTGCGATTGAGTAGACGAACACCGATTCTGCTTTCCAGGCCCTTGATCGCGTGGCTCAGCGCGGAGGCGCTGATCCCCACCTCTTTGCCTGCGCGATTGAAGCTTTGATGGCGGGCAATGGCAAGAAAGTAGACAAAATCTGCGAGGTTGGCGCGGCTTACATTCATGAGACCTCACAACTTGAATTCTGGATGGAAGCCGGACGAGCGACCACGTCAGATGATTCTACGGATCACATCAACGTATTTTGATGAATTTGCCTCATCAAACTATCGCATCAAACTCATCAGTTGATCCCGCTGGAGAACGGCGGAAAAAAATCGTTCCAGTGATCATTGCCACGGGTGGCTGATCGCCCGAGAGCGTCTGCCGCGGTGCGATGCCCCCTCGTTTACCCCTACCGTTAGTCGGATATTTCTGAGGGGTTTAGCGCAACAGCTAGCCTGCAGCCTAGCGTCAGGGATAACGCTGATCATTCGGTCCATGAAGGGCCAGTACGCCTCGTCGTCCCGACGCTTTATCTGCTGAGGAGACGATAATGAAAATAACCCTGAAACGGCTGGCGTGCCTGAGTGCAAGTTTCACCAGCGCGCTCGCCATAGCCGATGCGGCTGGCCCGCCGGTGCTGTTATCTGCGATTCCCCACGACGTCACCGCCAACCCCCCCTTCACTCTGGACAACCTGCAACACGATTTCGACGTGCTTTCGTGGCAGACCTTCGTCGCCCTGAACTGGCCCGCCAACGCTGACGGCAGCGCCAACACCTCGGCGATGATCGGCGCGCCGGGGCAGACGGTGTGGGAGTCGTGGAAGGAGAGCTACGAGATTTTCTTGCCCCAAGGCCAGAAACCGGTCGCCTGGAACCAGAAGGCGCCGCTACCCGCCGCCTGCCAAGGCAAGGGTGATCTGCCCGTGTTGCAGCAGATGGGCAAGGTCGCCGGTGTACTCGACGAGATCATCCAGCCATTCAAGACCGGCCCACTGGTGGATCAGAACGGCACTTACACGCGCAACGCGATCATGGTCAACCAGCCGATGTTCGATGACATCGTCAACAATGGCCTGTACAGCAAGGAAGGCCAGCAAGCGTTCCTGAGCAAGGCCAGCAACGGCATCGCCTTCGCCTGCGGTACGAATAAGCCCCAGCAGGTCGGCGCGATCATGGTCAAGTCGGCCTGGAAGGTACTCGGCGGCAGCGACAACCCGCAGGAATTCCACGCCATTGACGCCTTGGTCTACACCCCCGGCAACGCCGACCCGAATAAGGGCGCGGTGATCCCCGAGTCGTGCAGCGCGCATAAGGTCGGGCTGGTCGGCCTGCACATCGTGCACAAAACCGAAAGTGCGCCGCAGTGGGTGTGGTCGAGCTTCGAGCACGTGCGCAACGTGCCGGAGAAGACCACGCCGATGAACGAGCGCAAGGGCCCCTACCTGTTCTACGACGCCCAAGCCAGCGACCGCCCGGTGAACGAACCGCCCGCGCAACCGTGGGACCCATCAAAGAAAGCCACGCCCTCGCAGATCGTGCGGGAAATCCCGCTCACCGCCGCGACCCACCAGCTCAACGCACAATGGCAAGCCTCGCTCAAGGGCACTGTGTGGGCCAACTACCAGTTGATCAGCACCCAATGGCCGACCGCCCCGGCCAAGGGTTGCGAAGAGCCGTCGCCAACCAACCCGCTGGGCACGCCTGCGCCGAGCTTCCTGGCCAACGCCACGCTGGAAACCTACAACCAGGGCACCACGCCGCAGGCTTCATCCAGTTGCATGGAATGCCACAACAACGCGACCACCCGCGTCACCCAGTCACCGCGAACCAGCTTCGCCGATTTCACCTTCCTGCTTGAACGTGCCCAATCCACCGGCGCCAAGGAGTGATGCCATGAGCGACCCGAACCTGCAGAACTTCATCGACCTGTCCGCCACGCTCACCGGCCTTGCGGCCGACAAGCTCGCGCCGTCCGTCGACCCGATCAACCTGCCTCCGCTGTTCTTCGCCACCGCCCAGCAAGGGATGGGCACCGTAGCGTTCAGCAACCTGCTGGAGCTGTACGCCAGCCTCAAGAGCCAATCAGATCAGCAAATCGCCAGTCTCAAGAGCCAGTCAGAGCAGGAAATCGCCAGCCACAAGGGCCAATCAGATGAGCAAATCGCCAGCGCCATACGCGGCCATTCGGATCCGCAGATCGCTCAAGGCGCCCGCTCGATCATGAAGCTGTGGCTGCTCGGCAGCTGGTACCAGCCTTATGACCAAGGCAACGCCAAAAAGGGTTCTATCCGCGTGGTTTCCGACCAGGCCTACAAGGAAAGCTGGGCGTGGAAGATCGCCCAGTCCCACCCCATGGGCTACAGCCAGTACCATTTCGGCTACTGGGCCGAACAGCCACCGACCCTCAAGCAATTCACCGGTGTCGACGCCAAGGAAGGGCAGCAGCCATGAGCAATCTAAAAACCCAGAACATCGAAACCGCCGATGTGATCGTCGTCGGCGCCGGTATGGCCGGCAGCGTCATGGCCTATCAGTTGGGCCTGGCCGGATTGAAAGTGCTGGTGCTCGAGTCGGGCCCGGCGATTCCACCTAACCGCAGCGAGTACCTGGAGCGCTTCTACACCGCCGTGCTCAAGTCGCCCGAGTCGCCATACCCCCCCGAGCAGACCGAGCAGACCCCAGCCACGCAGTTCGCGCCACGGGCGACCATCCAGGACCTGATTACCGCCGGCAGCGAAGAAGAGAACAAGGCGCAGAAGAGCTACCTGGTGCAGCAGGGGAATCTCCTGTTCGCCAGCACCTACGAGCGGGTAGGCGGCGGCACCATGTGGCACTGGATGGGCACAGCCCTGCGCCTGTTGCCCAACGACTTTCGCATGCGCACTGCGTACAACGTCGGGGTCGACTGGCCAATCAGCTACGACGACCTGCAGACTGCCTACTGCCGTGCCGAGGAAGAGATGGGCGTGTCCGCCGATGTCGCCTCGCAGACCTACCTGGGCGTGACCTTCCCCAAGGGCTACGAATACAGCATGCACGGCATCCCGCCGTCGCTGGTCGACCAGGGCCTGAGCAAGAATGTCACGGGCAAGGTTTACCAGAGTCCGGAGAAGGCCCCCGACGGCAAGCCTTACCCGGGTGTCACCCTCAACGTCCGGCAGACCCCGGCCGGGCGCAACTCGCAGAACGACAATGGCCGCCGGGTGTGTGCCGGCAACACCAGTTGCACGCCGATCTGCCCAATCCAGGCCAAGTATGACGCCACCGTGACCATGGCCAAGGCGTTGGATACCGGCAACGTACGCATCCTCTACCAGAGTGTGGCGAGCAGGGTGAAGGTCGATGCCAGCGGCGTCACCGGTATCGAGTACATCCAGTACCAGAACGATGGCACGCGCCAGAACGGCGAGGCTCAGGGTAAACGCTACGTGATCGCCGCCCACGCGATCGAAACGCCGAAACTGCTGCTCAACTCGGTCAGCCCGGACAGCCCCCACGGCGTCGCCAACAACAGCAAGCAGGTCGGCCTGGGGTTATCCGACCACCCGGTTTACCTGGCCTGGGGTCTGATGCCCGAAGGCAAGCCGTTGTTCCCGTTCCGCGGGCCACTGTCCACCTCGGGGATCGAGGACATGCGCGATGGCCCGTTCCGCAGCCAGCGCGCCGCCTGGCGTATCGAGATCGGCAACGAGGGCTGGAACTGGTCGGCGAATGATCCGTACAACACGGTCTGCGATTTCATCGACGGCAGCAACAACGGCGGCGCTAATCCCAAAGGTCTGGCGCTGTCCGGCAAGGCGCTGGTGCAGCAGCTCAACAGCGTGCTGACCCGCCAGTTCCGCCTGGGATTCTTGGTCGAGCAGTTGGAGAAAGACCCAGACGAGCCTGCCCGCCCGGGGAAGCCACCCAAGGCGATCTGCCAGGTGGAGCTGTCCAAGACGCTCACTGATGGCCTGGGCCTGCCTCGGCCGCAGATCACCTACAATTTCTCCGAATACACCAAGGAGGGTTTCAAGCAGGCGCGCCTGGCCGCCACGCACATCATCACCGAGCTGATGGGCGCCACCGAGCTGACCGACCTGAACCCCACGCTCAAGACCGGTTCGCAAACGGTGTTCGAGTACGACCACCAGAACTACACGTTCTTCGGCGCTGGCCACCTGATGGGCACCTACCGCATGGGCTCGGACCGCAAGAATTCGGTGGTGGACAAGGACCAGCGCACCTGGGACCACTCCAATCTGTTCCTGGTTGGTGCCGGCGTATTCCCCACCAGCGGCACTGCCAATCCGACCTTGACCATCACCGCGCTGACCTTCCAGGCCGCCGACGTAATCGCCAATGATCTGATCAAGCATACCGTGCAGGTGCAGCGCCAACCAGGCCTGGCAGGGTACCGGTGTGCAGGTCAACGGGCAGAGCTGGCAACTGGCGGTGTGCACCGGTGGGGAGTGGACGGCCAACCCGGACACCGGGAAGGTCAGCGCGGCGGGCAATCCGAGGTTGATCGCCAAACCCGGCTATACCTTGCCCGGTCAACCAGAAGGAGCGTTGATCGGGCGGATCGGCACCAGCGGCGTGCCGTTCCTGGTCGGCAACCAGGCGCAATTGCCGCGTGGCCAGCAGGGAGAGTTGCAATTGTGCATCAATGACGACCTGGACGGGCGTTTCGGGGCTGGGCTGAGCGATAACCAGGGCAGCCTGTCGGTGGAGGTGCGTTTCGGGGCGGTGTAGGCCCTGTCATACCAACCCCACAGCGCTGCGGCAATGCCGCAGTAGTGTGGGGTTGCTCTCTCTGGCCAGATGAATCAACAACTCTTAAAGCTGCTTCGTATCGCTATTTCCCACCGAGACTCCCTCCCCCATCGACGCTGATCACTTGGCCCGTTACGAAGGATGCCGCCTCGCTGAGCAGGAAGGTAATCAGCGAGGCCACTTCTGATGGCGTTCCCAGTCTTTGCATCGGAATCGTGGAGAGTATCTGACGCTCGCCCTCTCTGCCCACGGGTCGGTTTTTTCGGAAAAGCTCGGTGTCTATCGGGCCAGGTGCGACCGCATTGACCGTAATGCCAATGGGCGCCAGTTCAAGTGCCCACGTACGCGTGACACCCACCAATGCGCTTTTTGCGGCCGCGTAAGCGGTTCTGTCCCGGGCTCCAAAAATGGCTCGGCTGCAGACATTCACGATGCGTCCTGCAGAAGATCGCTTGAGAGACGGCAGGCAAGCCTGGGTGACTTGTACCGAGGCTCTGACATTCAGGTCAAAAACGTTTTGGAGTGTTTCGAGTTCAAGCGTTTCCAGGCTTTGCGGAGATGCAACGCCTGCGTTATTGACGACGGCATCAATAGAAGTCCGCTCCAGGAGTTTCTCAAGCATTTCCCTCGTTTGTTGAGCATCGCTTAAATCACAGAGCAACAGCTTTCCGGGAAAATCATTAACCGGATGCCTGGCAATGCCGACCACATTCCAGCCTGCCTGATTCAACTGAGTACTGAGTGCGAAACCGATTCCTTTGGTTGCACCCGTGATCAGTGCGGTTCGGCGGTTGTTCATGATTACCCTCTCATCATCCGATGCCAGACCTATTGATAACACTTTCAGAACCCTATCCGACAGACAGGCTTTTCCTGGTATTCGAGACACGATCTCGAGGCGGCTCGTCCAACAGCCGTTTATATTCCCGGCCAAATCGATGGGCGCTTTCATCGAAGCTGGCTACGCCCAGGCATCAAAGCTTTTTGCTTTGAAGCCAGTTATCAATGGCAACAACGAGTCCTGACTTGCATTCCAGCGGCAGCCAGTGCGCGCCTGGCAGGCTCGTTATGGTGAGGTCTGCACAAGCCGCCCGCATCGGGTCGCCCAATCGATTGCCGTTGATGTTGTTCATCTGATCGTAGTCGCCGTTCACAAACAGCACAGGCAATGACAACCTGCCGCCATCCGGCGCGCGACGAGCGTAGGCGATGTTGGCGTCATCGTTTAGGTACCACGCGCAGGGAGAGCGGAAGCCTCGCTCCTCGAATGCCTGCAGCAGTGCGGAGAAGTCCGTCACTGGCCAGAGCGCCAGATCAGGCTGCATAGGCGGCGCACGATGACTGACGCCGAACCGCCCTCCTTTGCGTGTCACTTCGGCATTCGACGCGACCTTGCCAATATTCGCCGGGTCTCCTCGTCGATAAATCGAAGCCAGCGATGCCGCTTTGTCCGCGTCCAGATCAGCGACGGCGGATGTGAAGTGCGTGTTGTAGTAGCGGTAATAGTCCCATTGACCATCAGGATACTGATTGGCTGGATAGATCGCCCGGTCAACCAGTGGAATCAGCGTCGACAAAGCGTTCGTGTCGGGGAAATACGGCACGGAGATCAGCACCACGCCACGACTGCGCTGTGGTTCATGAGCCACCAATTCACCGGCCACTACACTGCCCCAGTCGTGGCCAACCCAGATGGCGGGCTTGCCGTCGAGATGGTCATGAAGTTCGGCCATGTCCGCCACGATTTTTTCCAACGTATATTCGCGGGTGGATTCTGCCGCGGCAGAACGGCCATAGCCGCGCATATCCGGTGCAACGCAGTGCCAGCCTTTTGCAGCGAACGCTTCCATCTGCGCGCGCCAGACCAGGCTAATCTCCGGCCAACCATGCAGGAACATCATCAGCGGCCCGTCGTCTGGCCCGGACTCCAAATAATGCGTCGTATGGCGCGGGGTACTGAAAGTGCGTGAGGTCAGCGTGAGTGTGGACATGAGAACTCCCCTGCTTGATGTGACCTTCTCAGAGGAAGTTTGCGTTCAATCAGATTGAGCGCCTCCTTCCAAAATCTCAAACCCATCATCAATGGGAGCATATCCGACCACTTTTCTGCTCTGATCAATAGAGAGGCGCTTATAGCGGTTATCTGAGACCCCATGGATAACGTGAAACCCCTTTAGCTCGGCTTCAACGCAATTATTGAGTAGCGCGACAACATCTCTAAAACTGATGAAGGCGGCGACGTCTCTGGGACTGTGGGTCTCCCCTTGTTGAAATTTGGCTACGTTGGCAATACGGACTGCGATGGTCGTCATCTGTCCGTCGTTTGCATACATCGAAGCCAATGCTTCTCCAAACGCCTTGCTGACGCCGTAAAGATTGCCTGGTTTAGGTGCCATGCATTCCTGTACCTGAACATCCGTTGGATATCCTTCGATCACTTGGGCACTGCTCGCAAATATGAAGCGCTCGCAGCCTTGCGCCTTTGCGGCGAACAGCATGTTGTAAGTGCCCACGATGTTCACTGGAAGCAGTGAGGCCATGAAATCGGCGTCTGGGTCAGGGTCAGCAGCTAGATGGATGACGGTGTGGATACCTTCGCAAGCTCGAAGGCAACTGGCTTGATCCGTGACATCCAGAGCGAAACGCTGTGCCGAGTCCGGAAGTGCTGTTACGTCTAGATCGGCCAAACGCAAATCGGATTGATCATCGCGCTCTTGCCAGAAAGCAGTGCCGATTTTTCCTGCCGCACCTGTGACGAGGATTTTTCCTGAGCTCATTTCGGCATGTCCTTATGGTAAATGTCACGCTAGCCTCCCAGCCTTTTGAGCGGTCTACAACCTCTGATCCAATCAGCAACCCGCCAGCTCGCGTCGGGCTGCAGCCCTCAATTTCACGCTGCAGTCTGCCGAGACTCACTCCTCACTCGGGTCATAACTGTTCACATTGGGCACTTGCAGGTGCAGGCGCCCAAGCAAGTCAACCAACGTGTCGACCTCAGCCGGGGTCAATCCGCTGAGCAGACGCGACTCACGCTCAAGTGCGACTTTGAGCACGCGGTCATGCAGTTCTTTGCCGCTGGCCGTCAATCGCACGGTGTAACGCCGCGCGTCCTTGGGATCCAGCTGACTGGTGATCCGCCCCGCCGCTTCCAGCGTCTGCAATGAACGACTAACCGCGCTCTTGTCGAGACCGATCGCCTGACAGATTCGATTGGCGGTGATGTCGGATTCAACGGCAAGCATCGAAAGCATTCGCCATTCAACCACGCCGATGCCGAAGTGTTTGCGATAGCACTGGGAGGCTCCGGTGGCGAGTTTGTTCGCCAGGAATGTCACCAGGCCAGGTACATAACGCGACAGGTTCAGTTGTGTATCGGTAGGCATCGAGAAAACACCGTAGATCGAAGATCTTGCAATTTGGTTGACACCGCAACTAAATTATCTGAGGATTCACTCAGGCTGGCATTGCGGACGATGCGCCGCATGATACGCCGTAGCACAACCTCAAAAAAATAATTAACAGGTCTTGCTTATGAACGCTCCCCAACTGTGCCCTTCCTTGGCGCCCTTGATTACCCAGCCTTTCTACTTCTTCTTGCCTGGCTGATTCGTCACCCGCAAGCCCCTTTCGTTTTTCAGCAGCCACTTCAATGTGGAGGGAGAAGTCATGCTTCAAGTCAACGTCACCCGCAAGGTCGTCGAGGCCGAGGGCATCTGCAGTTTCGAGCTGTGCGCAGTGGACGATAAGCCGTTACCACCGTTCAATGCCGGTGCTCACATCGACATCCACATTGCCGGCGGCCTCACCCGGCAATACTCGCTGTGCAATGATTCCCGAGAACGTAATCGCTACGTGATCAGTGTGCTGAAGGACCCCGCCTCGCGCGGCGGTTCCACTGCGATGCACGACACCATCAGTCAGGGACAGACACTCAGCATCAGCGAACCCCGCAACCTCTTCCCAATCGCCGATTCAGCGAAGCGTCACCTGCTGTTCGGCGGCGGTATCGGCATTACGCCGATGCTGGCAATGGCCCATGAACTCCATCATCAAGGCGCGGATTTCGAACTGCATTACAGCTTCCGATCCAGCAAGCGTGCCGCGTTTATCCAATGGCTCAAGCAAGCGCCTTTCGCCAACGACGTGCACTTGCATGACGACAGCGGATCGCCCGAACAGAAACTCGATGCAACCGCCCTCCTCGCCGTGCCCGAGACCGCGACTCACCTCTACGTGTGTGGCCCGGCCGGCTTCATGACTTTCATCCTCGACACCGCGCAGGCCGCTGGCTGGCCCGAAGATCGCGTGCACAGAGAGTTCTTCGCCGCCGCACCTGTCGATGCAAGCGCTGATTCGCCTTTCGAAGTTCAGCTGGCGAGCACAGGGCAGATTTTTTACATCCCCGCCGATCGCACCGTTTTCGAAGTGCTCGATGAGGCCGGGATTGCCATCGAATCATCGTGCGAGCAAGGCGTCTGCGGCACCTGTGTCACGGGCTTGCTCGAAGGCATTGCCGATCATCGTGATCAGTTCATGACGGCTGCAGAACACGCTGCCAATGACCGTTTCACCCCGTGCTGCTCACGTGCCAAATCGCCCCGCCTGGTATTGGATCTTTGACCTGAACCGAGCATCGACCGCTCGCCGGAGAACATCATGACAACCGCTGCCCAACCCCTTGCCCATGAAATTGCCCCGGCCACTGCGCCGAGTTTCCCTCTCGATCAATGGTACGTCGCAGCCTTGAGCCGAGAACTCACAAACCAACCCCTTGGCCGTACGTTACTGAATAAACCTGTGGTGCTTTTCCGCACGGCAGATAACCAGGTCGCCGCGCTGGAAGACCGCTGCTGCCATCGTGCATTGCCCCTGTCTGGCGGCACTGTGGAAGCACGCGGTTTACGCTGCGGTTACCACGGTCTGCTGTTCAATGAAGGCGGTAAATGCATCGAAATTCCGGGCCAGGACAAGATCCCCAGCAAAGCCAAAGTCCCTGCCTACCCAGTCCGAGAGCAGGATCAGATCATCTGGATCTGGTTTGGCAGCGCTGAGCATCCTGAGCCGACATTCGCGCCACCGGTCTACGACGTGCACAGCAGCGGCAAATACCTGTTCGACGGTGATGTCTATCACTACGACGCGCCCTATCAACTCATCCATGACAACCTCATGGATCTCAGTCATCTGGGCTACGTCCATTTGCACACCATTGGCGGCAACGCCAGCATTCATATGAACGCGAAGATGAACGTCGATGGTGATGACTCAATGGTTCGTGTGGTTCGCCACATGCCCGATTCCGTCCCGCCGCCGACCTACACCGCGGCCTACCCGTTCAAAGGCAACATTGACCGCTGGCAGGAGATCGAATTTCACATCAATCACCTGCGCATCTGGACCGGCGCGATAGACGCAGGCACGGACGATCTGAACAACCCGGATCGAGGCGGTTTCCACATGCGTGGTTTTCACGGCGTGACACCTGAAACAGACACCACAAGCCATTACTTCTGGACCATGGCCACCAACCCTGAACATGATCCCGAAGCCGTCACAGCCAAAGTTCTGCATCAGACGCGATTGACGTTCGACGAAGACAAAGTGGTGATCGAAGCGCAGTACCAGAACATGTGCCGGTTCGGTACGCGCCCGATGATTGATATTCATGTCGATGTCGGAGCCAATCGTGCCCGCAGAATCATCGAGCGACTGCGCAATCCAGCGGGTTGATTGCCTCAGAACAGTGGCGGCGGCAAACGCCGTCCACTGTGTTCAAAGCCTGCCGTTCTCTTACTGTCGTTGAAAGAATGCCTCAAACAGCCCGATCACTCTTCGAAAATAGCCACTGCGCGCACAAAACCTGCCGACGCATGCCGGATCTTGTAGGGAAAGCACGACACAGTGAAACCACTCGTAGGCAGGGACTCAAGGTTGGCCAGTTTTTCCATTTGCCCGTAGCCGATATCGCGCCCGGCCTTATGCCCTTCCCAGATGATCGAGGCATCGCCGCTGGCAGCAAAACGTTCACGGGTGTATTTGAACGGCGCGTCCCAGCTCCAGGCATCAGTGCCGACCACGCGCACACCACGTTCCAGCAGATACATCGTCGCTTCGCGTCCCATGCCAATGCCTGCGTCGAGATACCCGGGCTCACCGAACAGCGCACCGGCGCGTGTGTTAATCAACACGATATCCAGTGGTTGCAACGTGTGCTCGATGCGCGCCAGTTCCGCTTCAACCTCTTCTGCCGTGACCACGTGACCGTCGGGCAAATGGCGAAAATCCAGTTTGACCCCCTGCTGCAAGCACCAGTCCAGCGGCAACTCATCAATGCCAAACGCCGGCTCGCCGCCATCGGTGGTCGAGGCGTAATGCCACGGCGCATCCATGTGGGTGCCGCTGTGGGTGGTGATCTGCAAACGCTCGGCGGCCCACGATTCATTGCCGGGCATCTGTTCAAGCTGCAACCCCGGGAACATTGCCGCCATCTCCGGCCAGCCTTGCTGGTGGTCCATGTAATCGATTTTCGGCAACAGCGGCGGCGGGTCTGTGTACGGGTTGTTATCGAGGGTCACCGAAAGGTCGACCAGACGACGTTTACGCTGGATGGGCTGTGACATGAGGCGTGTCTCCGTTCAACGGCAGAGGCCGATATGGGGCTGGGTTGAGGGCGTTGCGAATAAGTGTGGCGACGTTGCCGTCATGGCTGAAGCCGGCAGCGCGGGCCTGCGGGGTTTTCAAGGGCGGCATGCGCCCGAACAGGGTTTCGAGATCAAGGTCAGCGGCGAAACTGATGAGTGCCCGGCGTTGCTCGCCGTAATTGGCCGCCAGGGCATCGATGACCTGGGCGATGGACAAATGCAGCACCGGCAGTTGCCAGACCCGCTGTTGCGCGGCGGCGTCGTCCAGTTCGGCGGCGTGGATCAGGTTGTTCACGCAACAGCGCGCCGACATCCACCACGCTGTAGCTTGCGGTGACACCGGGCAGCAATACTCAGCGCCCTCGGCAAAGGCACGCATCAAGTCGCTCATAAAGGCCGAGCGCAAGCCGTTGGGTTCGCGCGGGCGAGCGACAATGCCCGGCAGGCGCACCGCACGGCTGTCGACTTCACCGCGCCGACCCAGATCGATCAGCGCGCGCTCGACCATCAACTTGTGTGTGCCGTACGACAGTTGCGGGTGCAGTTCAGCCTGCTCGTTCATCTTCGCTGGCAGATCAGCGCCGTACACCGCGACGCTGCTGGCATACACCAACACCGGTGGTCGCGCCTTGTTGCGCAATTGATCAAGCAGTTCGAGGCTGGCTAGCAGGTTGACCTGATAACCCGATTCGTAATGCGCCTCCGCCGCTCCGCCGGGAATGCTGACCAAGTGAAACACCACGTCGATGCCATCGGCCAGGACACGGCGCATCAACGCCGCATCCGTCACGCTGCCGCTGTGCCGACGCAGGCGGGGATCGTCTGGCAGGCCTTGGACATCAGTGTCGAGCACCAGCAACGAACGAATGACTTGCCCGCGCAAACTGCCGCGCGCGAGCAGACAACGCAGCAGTTCGCGGCCGACAAAGCCATTGGCTCCGGTAATCAGTACACGCATGGGCGTTCCTTAGCCGTGGGCCTTGACGACGCGTTGATCGATCGCACCAAACAACGACCGACCATCGCTGCCGGTGACGTCCATGCGCACACGATCACCGAAACGCATAAATCCTGTCACCGGCGCGCCGTGCTCGATCATCTCAATGGCCCGACGTTCGGCGATGCATGCCGAGCCGACGTTGCGCTCGGCGTTCGACACCGTGCCGGAACCGATCAGCGTGCCGGCGCGCAGGCGACGGGTCAGGGCCGCGTGGGCGATCAGCTCGCCAAAATGAAAGTTCATCTGTGCGCCGTGCGGTTGGCCGAACCACTCGCCGTTCCACTGCACTTGCAGGGGCAAATTGACGCGGCCGTCTCGCCAGGCTTCGCCGAGTTCATCCGGGGTAATCGCCAGCGGGGCAAAACTGGAGGACGGTTTGGCTTGTAGAAAACCGAACCCGGTGCGCATTTCACGCGGTGCCAGCGCACGCAGGCTGACATCGTTGATCTGCAGGATCAGTTTGATGTGCTGCAACGCGCGCTCGGCCGAACAGCCCATCGGCACATCATCGACCAGCACGACAAATTCGCCTTCGAAATCGATGCCCTGGCTTTCGCTCGGCAGTTCGATGTCATCGTGTGCGCCGATGAAGTCATCACCTGCACCCTGATACATCAACGGCGTACGGTCAGCGCCTTCAATCGGATCGAGATTGAACGCTTTCTGCATCAGTGCACCGTGACTGAGAAACGCCGAACCGTCGCACCATTGATAAGCACGCGGCAACGGCGCCATCACCTGCGCCGGGTCGAAGGCAAAGGCCTCGCGGCAATCGTGGTTTTCAAGCTCACGCGCCAGGGCCTGCAAACGCGGCTCGGCTTCGCGCCAGTTTTCGATGGCGTGCTGCAAGGTCGGCGCCACCAAACGCGCGTCCAGCGCCCGGGCCATGTCGCGCGAAACCACCACCAATTGGCCGTCACGGCTAGCGTTTTTCAAGGTTGCGAGTTTCATGATTTTTCTCCCGGGCAGTCTTGCAGTTCAGCGGCAAAGCGCCCGTCGAGCAGGATAAAAACCATGCGTGCCATGGCCTCGGTACGGTTGCTCCACGCGTGATTCGTACCGCGTTGAACCACCACGTCACCGCGTTTGAGGTGGACTTCTGTCTCGTCGAGCACCAGCCAGACTTCGCCTTCGGTGACGATGCCGTAATCGAGGGTTTCGGTGCGGTGCATCAGTTTGTGCCGCGAGTTCGCCTGGCCGGTGCCGGCATGCGCCTGGCCAATCTCGGCGAATGCGGCGGCTGCATCGGCAGCGCTGACCTGGTTCTGCACGCTGTCCGGCGGAATGTCGACGACACGAATCACACTGCCCAGCGGGCCGGGGCTCAGCTGTAAGGGTTTGCTGGTTGGATCATCGGCATTGTCGAGCAGTGCCGGACTGCCGCTGCTGTTCCATATTTCATGAAACACCGTGCCCGGCACCGCTTGCAGTGCGAAGACGTTGGTAGTTGCTGCGTGACTGGCGACGACCGCGCGGCCGTGGGCATCATGCCCGGTGACCACGCGTTTGAAAGGGGGAAGCGCTTGCATGGAATATCCTCGTTCAATGGCCGTTGCCGATGGAGTCATGACCGCCGACATGGCTGCGGGTCAACAGTCCACCGAGCCTCGGCACGGACAGACAAAACAGCGCCACGACCAGTTGCAACCAACCGATCATGGCCAAGGCTTGAGGCAACGCCGTGGAAGCCCCGGAAGTGATGGCGAGTACCACCAGCGGGCTGATGAACTCGCCGGCAAAAATCGCGGCGGTGAAACACCCCGCCGCTCGCCCCCGCTGAGCAAAGCCGACTTGCGCCATGATCCAGGTGATCAACGTCGGCAACATCAGGCCGATGCCCAGACCGTTGATCAAGACCGCGACCACTACTTGCGCGTGGCTGCCGGCAGCGGCCATCAACAGCCCGCCGATGCCGGCCAGGCCATAGGCAATCAGCAACACATGCTGGCTGCGCAGACCGCTCAATAAACGAAAACTCAAGGCCCCAGCGAGCACACCGAGTTGATTGGCGCCCATGGTCATGCCGATCTGCTGCGGCGCATCCACGTGCAACAGGTTGAGCAAGTAGCCGGCCTGCACCGGCACGATGAATAGGCTCAGGCCCGCGAGCAGCGACAACGCATACAGGGGTGTCAGTGCGCGCCACGGAAACAGGCGCGGGACTGGCGTCGGCACCGTTGCTGCCGGTTGCACGCGGGGTTGCGGTTCCCAGAGTTTCCACGCCATCAGCGGCAGGAAAATCAGTCCGACTGCGTACAACGCAAACGGCGTGCGCCAGTCGTCCTGTCCGAGAAAACCACCCAGGGCGATAAACACCGCAGCGGACAGCGACGTCGCGACCATCTGCAACGCAAACAGGCGTTCACGGCGTGCGCCGCTGTAGTAGTCGCCCATCAGCGTCGTGCAGCAGGTCATGATCCCCGCCTCCGCCAGACCGATCCCGGCGCGGCTGGCGACAATCGCCGCCAGCGAATCCAGCCACAGCGGCAACACACCGCAGAGCGTGTACAGGGCCATGCTCGCCAACAACAAAGATTTGCGTCCGAGCCGATCAGCGATGACCCCGGCAAACGGCGCCAGTAGTGCAATCATCAATGCCGGCAAGGTCAATACGATCGGCACCAGCACCGCGCTGCCCGCGACCTCGGCAAAATGGGCCTGCATGCGCGGCAATACCGGTGCGAGCAATACCGCGCCGAGCACTGGCAGACAGCTGCCGAGCAGCAACAGCAACGATTGCGTCAAACCGGCGCGACGGCCGCTGTTTTCCAATGAAGACTCAACGGCCATGACAGGTCTCCCGATGACGCGATTGATGAACATCTACCGCCACCGCTCGCGGCAGCAGGCTCAGATTGATCGCCTCCTCCGGCGTTTCTGCGTCGGTGTTCGTGCGCCGAGCAGGCAGCAGGAAGTACGCCAGCGCTGGTAACAGCAGCAGTGCGCCGACCATGTTCCAGACGAACATGAACGCCAGCAGCACGCCCATGTCAGCCTGGAATTTGATCGGCGAGAAGATCCACGTGGCCACGCCAATGGCGAGCGTGATGCCAGTGAGCATCACCACTTTGCCGGTGGACACCAGGGCGCGGTAATAGGCTTCTGACAGGCTCGCACCCTGGCGCAGATGACCGAGCAGGATGCTCATCACATACAACGCATAGTCGACGCCAATGCCGACACCCAACGCGATCACTGGCAACGTCGCGACCTTCACGCCGATGTTCAGCCAGACCATCAACGCTTCGCAGAGGATCGAGGTGACCATCAGCGGAATCACCGCGCACAGCGTGGCGCGCCACGAGCGGAAGGTGATCAGGCACAGCACGATCACCGCTCCGTAAACCCAGAACAGCATCTCGCGATTGGCTTGCTTGACCACGATATTGGTCGCCGCCTCAATGCCGGCATTGCCCGCTGCCAGCAGGAACTGCACATCCTTGTCGTTATTGGCTGCGGCGAATTGCTCGACGTGTTCGACCAGCCGCGTCAGCGTTTCAGCCTTGTGGTCGGTGAGGTAGGCGTACAGCGTGAGCAGGCTGCAATCCTCGTTGTACAAGCCGCGTGGCGCACTGGCGGTGATCATGTTGAGCATCGCCTGATTGTTCTGCAGCTCGTACCACTTGGCGCTGCCTTCGCTGAGGCCAACCAGCATGCGGCGGTTGAGCAAGGCCAACGAGTTGGTCGAATCCACCCCCGGCAGCGCGCGCAGTTGCCAGTCCAGCGCATCGACCTTGGCGAGGATGTCGTAACGCGCACACTGCCCGGCCGGGGTCTTCACCATCACTGCGAACAAATCACTGCTGGCGCCGTAATGCCGGGTCAGAAACGCGTCATCCTGGTTGTAGCGTGAGTCGGCCCGCAGCTCCGGTGCGCCGGCATCCAGATCACCGATCTTCAATTGCAGGCTGACCACAAAACCCAATGCCGCCAACGCCAGGCTGATGGCAATGCACAGACTGGCCCAGCGACGTCGGGTAAACAGATCGAGAAAACGCCAGAAGCCATGACGCCGCGCGCCGGTCTGGTCGTTCTGCTCGCTCTTCAGGCTAAGTTGCGCCGCACGCGGCGTTACGCCGACATAGGACAGCAACACCGGCAACAGAATCAGGTTGGTGAAAATCAGCACCGCCACACCGATACTGGCGATCACCGCCAGATCCTGAATCACCTGGATCTTGATCAGCATCAGCACGGCGAAACCCACTGCATCGCAGAGCAATGCCGTCAGCCCGGCCAGAAACAGCCGGCGGAAGGTGAAGCGTGCGGCCACCACCCGGTGCATGCCGCGACCGATGTCCTGCATGATCCCGTTCATTTTCTGCGCGCCGTGGCTCATGCCGATGGCGAACACCAGAAACGGCACCAGCACCGAATACGGATCCAGCTGATAGTCGAGCAACGGCAACAGACCCAGTTGCCAGACCACCGCCACCAGCGAGCAGAACACCACCAGCACCGTGCTGCGCAGGCAGCGCGTGTACCAGAACAGCACGGCGGTGGTGATCAGGATTGCGACGGCGAAAAACAACAGGATCTGCTTGAGTCCGGCAATCAGGTCACCGACTTTTTTCGCGAAACCGGTGATGTGAATGTCGATCTTTTCGTTCTGGTACTGGCTACGCAACGCCTCCAGTTGCTCGGACAGCACCGAGTAATTCAGCGCCTGGCCGTCAGCAGTCGTCGCCAGCAACGGCACGTAAATGATGCTCGAGGTTTGATCGAACGCTACCAGTTGGCCGAGTTCGTTGGAACGCTGCACGTTGCGGCGCAAGTCCTCGAGACTGGCCGGTGTGCCGGCATAATCGTCCGGGATCACCGGGCCGCCATCCAGTCCGTCTTCAGTCACTGCAACCCAGCGTGTTGCGGGCGTCCACAGCGACTTCATGTAGGCACGATCGACGCCGGGCAGCAGGTAAAGCTTGTCGCTCAAGGCCTGCAAGGTTTTCAGATAATCAGCGTCGTAGATATCACCCTGGCGATTGGCGACGACGATGCGCAAGGAGTTGCCCAGACCGCTGAGCTGCTTTTGATGTTGCAGATAATTGGCGATGTAAGGCTGTTGCGTGGGAATCATCTTTTCGAAACTGGCGTTCAGCTCGACGCGCGTGGCCTGATAGCCCAGGAAGAGCGTGGTCACCAAGCACACCAGCAACACCCACAACCGGTGATTGAACAAAGAGCGTTCCACGACCGAGCCGGAGCGCGGATCGAAACTCGCCAGGCTGGCCGTGGCGTTGTCGAATGGTTTCATAACCTCACTCCGAAGCTGTAGCAGTGGGCGACGCCAGGCGCGTCACCCCGGTGAAACCGGCCAGCACCAGGCTGCCATCGGCGGCCTGCACGACGCTGGCAATCGGTTTGCCCAGCGGTTTGCCGAAAGGCTGCAGGGTGGGTGCGTCGCCCGTGGTGCGAAACATTGCGCCCGCCTGATTGACCAACAACAGCTGGCCGTCAGCGCTGCGGATCGCATCACTGAAGGACACCGGCATCGGTACGGGCGCGGGCACGAAGCTGCTGCCGTCGTCGGTGGAAATGAACGCGTTGCCTTTCAACCCAGCCGCCAGCAGCGCGCCGTCATCGCGTACTTGCAGGGCGAAAAAGCTGCCGCTGTACGGGCTGTCGAGCGCGACGAAGGATTGTCCACCGTCCTCGGAACGCGCCACATAGCCTTGCTCGCCGGCGATGAACCAACGCTCGCCTTGTTGCGCGATGGCATACAGGTGCGCGCCCATCGGATTGTCGATATGGCCCATCAGCGACTGCCAGCTCACGCCGCCGTCCTCGGTGGTAAACGCGAGGCCGTAGGCGCCGACGATCAGGCCGTGACGCGCATCGGTGAACTTGAGGCTCAGAAAGGGTTTGTCCGCGCCTTCGCTGACCATCCGCTCGGCGGTTTGCACGCGTGCCGCCGCTGCGTCGGGGTCAGTGGCTGTCGGCAATTGCTCGCGTGCGGCGTGCAATTCCAGTTGCGCAGCGCGGTTGCCGTCCAGTTGCAACGCCCAGTTTTCGCCACCGTCATGGGAGACCAGCACCGCACCGGCATGACCGACCGCCCAGCCCGTGTTCGCATCGACAAATTGCACCGCCGTAAGGCTGACGGAGACCGGCACCTGCGCCTGCCGCCAATTGATGCCGTTGTCATCGGAAAGCAAGACGATGCCGCGTTCGCCGACCGCCACCAACCGCGCACCTGCCCGCGCCAGATCAAGCAAGACCGCTTGCCGGGCCTTTGGCGCGCGCATTGCCGGGGTGTGCAATACATCACCGACAACAGCAGCCTGAGCCTGGCTTACGGGTAATACGCAAGGCAGCGCCAGTAACGCTAACAACCGCCCGAGCACCTGACAGATTCTGTTCATACCGACCTCGAAACCACCTGTGAAACCGGATCGCCACAGCGTGTGGCGATCCGGCCCGATTCAACGAACCCCGGCACCCGCCATCGCCGCTGGCGAGAATTCCGACGCCTTGTAGCGATCGACCACGCCGTATTGCTCAGGCAGGCCGGTGTAGACGTTCTGGATAAACCAGGCGCCGGAGGTCAGGTCGTAGAAACCCGAAGACAGCTGCGCCTGCGCTGGCAGATCCGGCAGCACTGCTGGCAGCGACCACAAGGTTTTGGCGAGTTGGCCGTTGGCGTCCCAGCGATCGCCGAGCATCGCTTGCCAGGTGTCTTCGTCGAGGTAGTAGCGGCCCTTCGGCAGTTGGTGACGCTTGCCCGGCGCGAGTTCGGCGTCTACCACCCACACGCGGTGCAACTCCCAGCGCACGTAATCAGGATTCATGTGATGGGCCAGAAACAGGTCTTCCGGTTTGCCGGCCGTCAGAACCTTGTTGGTGTTGTAGGGGATATACATTTCCTGCTTGCCGACCAGTTTCCAGTCGAAGCGATCGATGCGCCCCTGGAACACGCTCAACTCATCGAACGACATCACCCCGGCGGTTGCCGGCGTCGGTGTATCGCAGCAGGCATTCGGCAACTTGCGCACGCGGCGCTGGCCGGTCAGATAGACGTGGGTCTGGGACTTGTCGCCGTTGATATTGGTGCGGCCCATGATCTGCTCGCCAGCACGCAACGGCGGGCCGACGTTAAGCAGGCGGAACAGCCAGTAATCACCGGCGAAGCTTTCCGGCGTGCCGTCCTGGTAGTAATAAGGCATGTCCTGGATCGCCTGGCCGTCGGTGGTCATCACCTGTTTGCCGTCTGCAGTCATCAGGTAATGGCGAAAGTGCATGGCGAGTGACGTGCCGCGCCAGTTGAGGATGTGGTTCCACATGGCTTCGGCGCCGTTATGCGGAATCGGGAATGGAATACCGCCAAACGCACCTTCGGGCACCGGTCCGGCGCTGCTCTCGACCAGCTTGGCGCGGGTGGCATTTTTCAGGGTGTTGTCGTACACCCATTGCGGTGCGGCGGCCGTGCGCCGGGTCGGATAGACGTCGATGCGATAGGTGTCGGGAAAACGCTTGAACATTTCCTTGGTGCCATCGCTAAGCTTGCCGGCGTATTGCGCCAGATTCTTCGAGGTGATGCTGAACAGCGGCTTGTCGGCCGCAAACGGATCGCTGCGTTTGCCGCCCGCTTTGTACGCCGGGTCGACCTTGGTGTAACCGCCCTGCCAGGCTGGAATGCTGCCGTCGGCATTGCCTGCGCGCTCGGCACCCATTGGCGTGAGGCTGCTCGACAGTTTGGCCGCCTCTTCTGCGGTGGCCGCAGTCGCAACCTGGCTCAGGACGGTCAGCGTTCCGAGCAAGGCAAAGCATAGGGCCGTGAAGCTCGGGAGACGATTGTGGTGGTGAGAATTCATGCGCAAGTCCTCTTAAAACGTGGTCTTGACGGAGAAGGCGAGGTAATCCCGATCCTTCAGCGATTGCTTGTAATTGAACTGGCTGAGGCCGTTGAGGTTGGTGTCCTCGGCGCCGTAGTAATGCGTGTAGGTCAGGCCGGCCGTGACGCGATCGAGGTAAGTAGCGGTGATGCCGATGTTGATGTCGCCACCGTTGTCCGGGCCGAACGAACTGACCACCGCTGATTTGCCCAGCGGGAAATAACTGACGCCGACCGGAATGCTGATATCGATGCCGGAAAAGAACTGGCGGTAGGTCGGCGTATAGACGACTTTGAAACCGAGGCCATCATCGGTGGCGTTCGGGTCCAGCGCGGCGCGATTTTTGCTGACGCTGAGCAGGCGGTTCCACGCCACTTCGCCGACCAGTCCGGACTCGCGGGCGATGAAGTTGGGGCCAAACGATGCCAACACGTTCAAGTTGACGTGAGCGGTGCGACCCACGGCGTAGAGCGCGTCATCATCGTTGTCGGCAATGACGCCGGGCAGCACGGTCTGACCGTTTGAAACCAGCGGCATGTTCCAGCGCATCGATGCTTCACCGGCGAAGCTGTACTCGTCCACGGTAGTGGAAAAACTCGCGCCCAGCGCGCGAATATCTTCGGGGTAAACCCAGTAGTACTCGCCGATCTGGCCGGTGCTGAAGTTCGGCGCCGCCGTCGACGGTTTCAGATACAGCTTCGGCGTCTTGTCGTGGTACTGGATGGCGTAGAGGCCGTACTCGACGGTCTCGGCGCTGTATTTCAGTTGCAGACCGCCCTGCCCCGAACTGCGCGCTTCCTTGTCATTACCGTGGAAAAAAGCGGCGGGACTGGCCGGGTTGCCGCCGAGGAATGCCGGAAACGGCGCACCGACGATCAAGCGCTCATTGCCTTCGCCAATGGTGTCGCTGGTGGAGAAATAGCTGCCGGCGGCGGGCAGTCGGGTTTCTTCCCACTCGAGTTGGTAGTACGCCCCGAGCGAGACGTCGTCAGTCAGTTGGAAGGTGCCAGATAGTTGATTGACCGGACGGGTGATTTCCTTGAACTGCGTATTAGGCACCGACTGCGCCTTGACCACATCAACCGGGGCCATGCCACCGGCAATGCCGTTGGCGCCGAAGAACAGGCTCTCGCCCCAGATCAGACCATGACGACCGGCGCGCACCGACGTTGCACGGTCGGCCAGTTCACCGTTCCAGTAGACGAACGCGTCGAGGATTTCACCATCGCCACCATGCAGATGACGGGTGTCATCGGTGAACTCGTCGTAGCCCACGGAACGTGCGTTGGCGCGGGACGGATCGTTATTGTCGTTGTTGCCCTGGTACTCGCTGTCGTACCACGCTGCGCCGCTCAAACGTGCGCCGAAATCCTGAAACGACAGATCCAGCTCCGAGAGGATGTCGGTGCGATTGGAGATCAGGCCTTTTTTGAACGCACGATCGCCATCGTCCTGATTGAGTGCCACCTGCCCCTCGGTCAACTTGCTGCTCGGATTCTGCGTGCGCCAGGCAGCGCTGTACTTGACCGTGTTGTCCCAGCGCAGCTTGAAATCCGGGTTGCCAGTATCGATGTCGAAAGCCTGAGCGGCCTGGCTGCACAGCACCAGCAGCGCAGCAACGCTCAAACCAAAGGGTGCAGACGAGCAGACCGGGCGACGCGCGAGCGCCGCAGTCGTAGAACTAACCATCGCGTTAACCTCTTGTTTTTATAGTGGTAACTGCTGTGGATGCGTTGCAGGTGGGCTTAGATTGGCTCGGCAGTGCGCGCGAGCATTTGCTTGACCAGGCCAATGCGATCGAAGGCGCGGTCGTGCTGCATCTCCTTGTCGCCGGCCAGCACCGAGCTTTCGCTGATGTATTTGCATCGCTCGAAGCGCCGCGCCATAAAGCGCTGCAACTGCTGCTCGACGCTGCTGGAGGCGGGCTGCTCGCGAGTGAGTTCTTCGCTGAGCACAATCGCGTCTTCGATGGCCATGCCGGCGCCTTGACCGAGATGCGGCGTGGTGGCGTGGGCCGCATCGCCAATCAGCAGGACGCGTCCGCGATGCCATGGCTCATCAACGAACACCACTTCCATCGGCTTGTAGACGACCTGGCTGTTGTCAGTGATTTGCTCACGCAGCTCGCCGATCAGCCCAGTAAAGCCTTGCAGGCGCTGGCGCATCTGCGCGGCCAGATCGGCAGGATCCATCCACGGATTGGACGGTTCGTGGGACGTCAGAAACAGGTACATCAAGTTACCGGCCAGCGGCACCAGCCCGGCGTTGCCGTCAGCACTTTGATAGTTGGCCAGATGATCGATCTGCGGCGCGCGGGGAAAGTTGTAGCGCCACACCGACTGACCAGTGAAACGCGGGGTGTAGGCATCGCCGAAGACCAGGCTGCGCACTTTCGAGAACAGTCCGTCGGCACCGACCACCAGGTCGTAGTGGCCGCGATTACCGTCGGTAAACAACACGTCGACCTCTGTGCCGTTGTCGTCCAGCGTTTCCACACTCAGGCCCAAACGCACGTTGGCACCGAGTTGCAAGGCGGTTTCACTGAGGACTTTATGCAGCGCCAAGCGGGAAATCCCGACGTTGGCGGGGTATTGCGGGCCAGCGAGGCGTTGACCCGGGATGCGCGCCAGTTGCTGTCCGCCCGGGCCGTAGATGGCGACGTCTTCAAACGCATAAGCGGCATCGAGATAGCCGTCGAGAACGCCTAGCTTGGCCATTTCACGAACGACGTTGCTCTGCTGAATAATCCCGACGCCATAGACTGTCCATTCGGACTTGAGCTCGATCAGGTCGACCTCGATACCTTTACGCCGCAAGGCGATGGCCGCGCACAAGCCGCCGATACCACCGCCCACGATCAGAACGTTGTTCACTGCACTCATGGTGTTCTCTCTTTTTATTCTTGTGATCGATGCTGCGTCGGGCACGGCATCGTTGGATGAAGCTTCCCGGCAAAGCAGGGATTTGACTAATCGCGAGTAAGGATGCGATGTATCGCCGTACGCGATACCTCGATTTATCCCGGCAGCGGCAACCCTTCAGGCATTTGCACCAGCAGCCAGCCGTCCTTCTCGCAGCTCGGCAGCGCCTCCAGCGTCTGGCCCAGACACGGGCCGTAGATGCACTCGCCTGTCGCCGGCAGAAATTGCGCACCGTGGGCATAGCAGACGATCAACTGGCCATCGGCGGACAGGAACTTGTCCTTGCGATACTCCAGGCGCACGTCCAGATGCGGACAACGGTTGCGATAGACCCGCACCTGATGGTCATGACGCAGGGCAAACACGCTGTCGCGTCCCTGCGCCAACGGATCGAATCCGCGCGCCCGGCCCTCCTCCAATTCGTCCAGCCGACACAGTGGCTGCGAAATTGCGCTCATGATCAGCGCCGCCATCAACCGAGTTTTGGCGGCGGGCCACCGGGAGCCCATTTTTCTTTGGCGCTGAACAGGAACAGCTGCGAGTTATCCGCCGACAGCGGCGCGCGACGGGCCTCCCAGGCGTCATCGTGCTTGTCCATGTCGGCGTCGTATTCGATGTGGCAGCCCAACGGACTGTTGAAGTACCAGAACCAGTTGGAGCCAAACAGGTGACGGCCCGGGCCCCAGAAACTGGTCCAGCCTTTTTGCTCGAATCGCGTCCCGGCCAGCAGCACTTCGGTGCCACTGCCCATGTGGAAGGTGAAGTGTTCGCAGCCTTTCATGTGCGGCGGGGTCTGGATCATGAACAGGCAATGGTGATCGTCAGAGCCTGCCGGGCGCATGAACGGCCCGGCGCCAATGAAGGTGTCGGTGGTGCGAAAACCCAGGCGCTCGGCGTAGAAAGCTTCTGCTTTCGCTGCGTCGGGCACGAAATACACCACGTGCGACAAAGTGCGCGGGAAAGCGCCCATATCGAGGGTAATGCCCGGCTGGTTAAGCGGCCGCTGTGGCGCATGGCCGGCGGCATTGGTCAGGTCATCCGGTGCGCTGTAAGGCCTGCGTACGCTGACCTGAAAAGCGATGGCGAAACCCATGTCATCAACGCTGTGCAGCACGCCGTGCTGATCGCGACAGACGATGCGATCACGGGCCAGCTCATCTTCGATAGCATCCAGATCGCTGATCGCAGCGACCCCGTAAACCGTCTCGCGAATCGACGGCGCCGGGCCGATTGCCGCTGGCAAATCAGGATCGTCGGCTCGACGGATAATCACGGCGGTGCCGTCCAGCGCTTCGAAACGCCCGCCTTCGCTGTCTACGCCGACCGGCGCAAGGCCGTAGTCGCGCAGGCAAGCGGTGCAGGCTTGAATGTCATCGACGCCAAAAATCAGGGCATCAAGGCCAATGATGTTCATGGCTTACCACTCCATTGAAATTATGATCCGGTGACTGTCGCCATGGACGCTTTGCAGCGCGCCGGGCCTGACTGGAAACCGGTGGTGGTGTCGGCAGCAGGGCCGACTGCGGCGAAGATTGGCGTACGGGCTGAGCGCTGACTAATCGCGAGTCGGGATGCGACCTATCGGCAAACGCGATACCTGCGCCGAAGGTTGACGTGTCGATGGATTCGTTCGAATGTATTGCGAAAATAAATACAAAAACGGACCTGCCCATGCGTTTCAACCATCTGGACCTGAACCTGCTGGTCGCGCTCGATGTATTGCTCGAAGAGCAGAACATCACCCGCGCTGCCGAACGCCTGCACATGACCCAATCCGCCACCAGCGGCGTGCTCGCGCGTTTGCGCACCTACTTTGAGGATGAGCTGCTGGTCCAGGTGGGACGCAAGATGCAGCCCACGCCCTACGCCACGGAACTGGCCAAACCGGTGCGTGAAGTGCTGCTGACGATCCAGTCCTCAATCACCGCCAAACCGGTGTTCGACCCGGCCACCAGCAAGCGCCATTTTCGCTTGGTGACCTCGGACTATCTGATCAGCGTGCTGTTCGCCCAGGTGATCCAGAACATTCATCAGCAAGCGCCCAACATCACCTTCGAAATGCTTGGCCCCAGCGACAATTCCGGCGAGTTGCTGGTACGTGGCGAGGTCGATCTGATGATTGTTCCCGAGCGCTACATCATTGAGGGCCACCCTTCGCGCCTGCTGTTCGAGGAAGAACACGTGTGCGTGGTGTGGCAAGGCAATACGCAAGTCGGCGACACCCTGACCCTTGAGCAGTACATGGAGATGGGCCATGTTTCGGTGGGCTTCGGCCGTACACGACACATGAGCATCGAAGAATGGTTCATGAATCAATACGGCTTCAATCGGCGCATTGAAGTGATCACCAGCGACTTCAATACCCTGCCGCAACTGATTGTCGGCACGCAGCGCATCGCCACGATGCACCAGCGTCTGGCGAACCTCTACGCGCACTATCTGCCGCTGCGCATTCTGCCGCCGCCGGTGAAAATTCCGGTCATGCGCGAGTACATGTTGTGGCATCGCAGCGTTGACGGCGACCCGATGCACCGCTGGCTGCGCGAACGCATCAGCGAATCCATCCAGCATCTACAACACGTGCCCATCGTATCTCGCGATACCTCGTATCCGCCGTCACGATTGGCCAATTAGTCAGGTGATCCTTAACGTGCCTTGGGAATGCCAAGGCAACCACAAGGACAACAATAATCATGTTTCGCTATTTCCCGACCAACTACGTTTGGAATCTCTCTGTCGACCTGGCCATTGAAATGGGCGCCCGCATGGGTGAAATCGAAGAGATGTGCGCCCCACTGCAAGAGGCGGCCAAGCAGCCGGACGCGGCCGGCACCCGCGCCTTTCGCGAAACCTGGGCGAAAATGGCTGACAAGCTCTGCGGTCTGGCCGAGGAAGACGAAGGCAATGGCCGGATGCTCTCGGCTGGCGAAAAATACAACCGCGCCGCCACTTACTATCTGACCTGCGAGCGCCTGCAGGCCCACGGCGCGCCGGGCCGTACCGAGCTCTATCAACGCTTCCTGCAAACCTTCAAGCGCGGCATCGAACTGTCGCGTGAAAACTGTGAACGGGTGGAAATCCCCTACGAGGGCAAACATCTTTCCGGCTTGCTGGTGCGCGCCGAAGGCGTCGAGGGTCCGGCGCCGATACTGGTGCAGGTCAACGGTCTGGACTCGACCAAAGAAATGAAATACCGCGTGGGCCTGCCAGCCTGGCTGGCGAAACGCGGCATCTCTTCGCTGATCATCGACCAGCCCGGCACTGGCGAAGCGCTGCGCCTGCATGGCCTGACTGCACGATTCGACAGTGAACACTGGGCCAGTCGCGTGGTGGATTGGCTGGAAACCCGAAGCGATGTTGATGCCAAACGTATCGGCCTCGAAGGTGTCTCGTTGGGCGGTTATTACTGCCCGCGCGCGGTTGCCTTCGAACCACGCTTCGCCTGCGGCGTCGTGTGGGGGGCCAACCATGACTGGCGTGATGTGCAAAAGCGTCGACTGGAAAAAGAAGGCAGCTTCCCGGTACCGCATTACTGGGCGCATGTCTGCTGGGTGTGGGGCGCCAAGAACGTCGAAGAGTTCATGACCATCGCCGAAAACGTCCACCTCGATGGCGTGCTCGACCGGATCAAGGTGCCGTTCCTGGTGACCCATGGTGAGCAGGATTCGCAGATTCCATTGAAGTGGGCGCATCGCACCTACGAACAACTGGTCAACAGTCCCAAATGTGAACTGAAAGTCTTCACCGAACGTGAAGGTGGCGTGCAGCATTCGAGCTTCGACAACAGCATCAATGCCGGGCATTACATTGCTGACTGGATCGCCGAAACTCTGGGCGGCCGTACCGCCTGATCACTGAAAAACACGCACAAAAAAACGCCGGACAATCTTTCGATTGTCCGGCGTTTTGCATTACCGGATTCAAGCGCTGGCGCAGCTATTGATGCCGTCAATACGCAGCCATCGATGCAATCTGCTGGTCGTCCCCTCGCCTGCTCTCTAGCCTCTCTTTGCATAACAATCACAGAGCGAAGACGCCATGACTGCCCTGCACCTGAAATGCCAGACCCTGTTCGACGGCACTGGAATGGAGACCCGCCAACAACAGACATTGATCGTCGAAAACGGCCTGCTCAGTTACGTCGGCGCTACCGCGTTGGCACCCGCTCCCCAGCCAGGCGATACACAGGTGGATGCGGGGGATGATTTCGTGATGCCAGGGCTGGTGGATGTGCACACGCATCTGGCCTTCGGCAACGCGCAGAGCGAAGAGGACATTGATCTGTGGACCAGCGACGAATTTCGCGCGTTGCGCGGGATGTTCTTCGCGCAACACGTACTGGCCGCCGGCGTCACCAGCATGGTCTGCCCCGGCGACAGCGGCCAGCTCAGTATCGCCGTGCGCAATGCGGTGACCGCTGGTTTATTTGAAGGTCCGAGGATCGCGGCCAGCAGCCGCGTCATCACCAATCGCCAGAGTCTGAATGACTGGTTCCCGAGTCGGGTCGGCGCCCCGGAATACTTCACCGCCCAACTGGTCACCAGCCGTAGCGATGCCCTCGCGGAGATCCGCAAGCAGGCCAAGGACGGCGTCGACCTGATCAAGATCGCCATGGACGGCACGCACCGCCGTCCCAACGGCGAAATCATTGCGGCCTTCACTGCCGACGAAACTTTCGAAATGGTTGAGGAAGCGCATCGTCTGGGCTGCAAGGTCGCCACCCATGCCTACGGTCGCGAAGCCGTGATGTACGCGGCGCGCGCCGGCGTTGATCTGGTTTTCCACGCCTTTTACATGGACGACGCGTGCATCGAGGCGCTGCTTGAAGCCGGCAGCATTCTTGCCCCGACCATGACGTTCCCGCAGAACACCGTGGATTTCTGCCAGCCCCATGATCCGGCGATCAGCACCGGTTATGCCGGTTATTGTGCACGCACACTGGAAATCGGTTCGGCGGTACTCAAACGCGCCAAAGCGGCCGGCGTACCGTTCGCCTGCGGCAGTGACAGCGGTTTTGCGGTGACGCCCTATGGCGAATGGCATGCGCGCGAACTGGAGCTGTTGGTTACGCGCTTGGGATTCACTCCGGCCGAAGCGTTATACGCAGCGACGGCTGTCGGTGCGCGCTGTATGCCGCGCGGTGAAACCCTCGGCTCGCTGCAAGTGGGCAAACAGGCCGACTTTCTCGTGCTCGACGGTTCACCGCTGGATGACATCCGCATCCTTCAGGATCGTTCGCGCCTCAAAGCGGTGTACAAGGCCGGCCAACCGGTACGCATGGATCGCAGCCCCTACAACCCCAAGCAAGTGTCCGATTTCAACTCGCTGAAATGGACGGATCTTTACACCCGCGACCGCGTGGCCCAACTGGGCAAGTGGGCTGTATGAGGACTGAGGCCATGCAACGACTTGATTTACAGACTGCGACGAACATGGCCAGCGATGCCATCCGCATCGCTCGGGAAACCGGGATCAAACCGCTGGGCGTCGCCGTACTGGATGCCGCCGGCCATCCCTTGGCGGTTCTGCGCGACGAACACGCCACTTTCCTGCGCCCGCAAATCGCCACCGGCAAGGCACGCGGTTGCCTGGGCATGGGTTTTGGTGGACGTGAATTGGCGCGACGCGCGCAAGCCATGCCGGCGTTTTTCGACGCGATCAACAGTTTGACCGGTGGTGAGGTGATTCCGGTGGCGGGCGGCGTGCTGATTCGAAATGCCGAGGGCATGATTCTCGGGGCCATCGGCATCAGTGGCGATACCTCGGACAATGACGAACGCTGCGCGTTACTGGCCATCGCCAAGGCAGGATTAATCGCCGACAGCGGCGATCAACCAGAGGGCTGATCGAGTAACGCGGCCTGTTCCATGAGCAGGCCGCGAAACCATTGCATGACCGGGTCATGTTCTTGATAGGGATGCCATTGCAAGACTTGAACGGCCTCGGGAAACGCCAGCGGTGCTGGATGGACGCGCAATGGATAACACTGGGCGAAGCGTTGCGCCTGTCGTCGAAACACCGTGGCAATGCGTGCGGTACCGACAATGAATTGCGGCATCAGCACAAAGCTTTCAACGGTCACCGCCACTCGCCGCTCAATGCCGAGTTCATCCAGGTGCATGGCATCCATCGCCAGGTTGTGCCCGTCGGCAAACTCACGCACCACGTGCGCTGCCGCGCGATAGTCAGCCATGCTCAGTTGCTCGGCAAACTGTGGCTGTTGCGCGCAGACGATGCAACAGAGCTGGTCAGTCATGAGCGGCACATGGGGATAGGCCGGGTTCAGCCGTCGCTGCGGCACGATCACGCAATCACTGCGCCGATAATCCAGCGCTTCGCTGACGACATCACCGTCGCGCGGGACAGGCATGTCGCGCAGGCTCAAGCGAATATTCGGAGCGATACGCGCCAATGCATGGCTGACCGCAGGGAGCAGCACATCGGCGACGTAATCGGAGGCTACCAGAGTGATGTGTCGGTCGCAGTTCGCCGGGTCAAAGTTCAGCGGTGCGTTGACGATCTCCCGGGTCAACGCCAACGCTGCACGCACTTTTGGCAGCAACTCCAGACCCAGCGCAGTGGGTTCCAGGCGGCGGCCCACTTGTACCAGTAACGGGTCGTTGAAATGTTCACGCAGGCGGCCCAATGCCGAACTGGTCGCTGACTGTCCCAGGCACAGGCGCTCGGCCGCCCGGCTGACACTGCATTCGCTCAACAAGGCGTCGAGCGCAACCAACAGATTAAGGTCGAGGCGTCGATATCGCATGTGGGTTCCGCTGAAGGTGATGGTGACGTCTTTGCGCCCGGTTTGCGGGCAGGATCAAAAACGAATCATGACCTTAGCGAGCTGTGTAGCAATGCGCCAATCGCGTGCGTCGTTGGGAGGTATCGCTAACGAAGATACCAAGCGCCAATGCGCGCTATAGCAGGTAAGCACCACTTTTGATCGAGAGCAACTTATAGGTTGCTCGAAAATCGATGCTCGTGGATGACGGCAATCGGCCAAAAGCAGACTGTCCTCCAGCGGCGGATAGTCCAAAACCCTGTCGACCACCTTGGCGTATATTTCTGCATTCCCTAAGCCCAGAAGTTAGCTAGCCCGATCACCCTTTTTCATGGATATAGTAGAGGAGCAGCCGCGTCGCGAACCGGCTAGGCACTTCTGCTTCTGTACGTAAGCTTGAGCCACCCAGACCGACTCGCCGAGACAAAGCACAACATACATGCATTATTAGTCGATCCATCACTACATGTTGTGCTTATCCGTTTCGATGCTATCTTCTATTAAGCATGCAACCCACTAGAAGAGGTGCTCCATGGCAGGCAAAAATCAGCACGTCGTGAAACGTGATGAAGGCTGGGCGGTTCGGGGTGAGGGCAATACTAAAGACACCTCCCACCATCGAACTCAAAAGGAAGCTGCTGACGCGGCTCGTCAGATAGCTCAAAACCAAAAAAGCGAGGTGCTCATCCACGGCCGGGACAACCTGATCCGTGAACGTGACTCCTATGGCAACGACCCCCATCCTCCCAAAGGCTGATTACGACCTCACAGCGCCTCCGGAAGGAGGCGCATCTTGGGCTTCAATAAGGTATTCAGCATGAAGATCGTAACAGTGGTTCACGTGCACCTGAATCGAATCGGCTCTACCCGTGGCGGGTTTGGAAGTCATAAGCGACTGACCACCTATGCAGAAGCACCGGATGCAGAAATCGAAACCCTTCGAGATCTAGTGATTTCGATTGCCGAACAAAATGGTGAGACACCTGGATCTCTGAACGACCTTCGCCATGAACGGCAAAGCGGCCACCCTCCCCACGTTAAGGTCTTCAACATTCATGCGCCCAGCACTTCATTCAGCGAGCCCTATGCATATTGCGAAGCCTTTCCAGCGCTCAAGGCTGACAACCGGATCTTCAAGCTAGAAGAACTGCCAAGCTAAGAACGAAGGGTTCATTGTTGCCTCTCCCCCTTCCGCCTGCTGGCCACGCTCAATTCTTTAGGAAAGCTTGCGTCCGATTCGGAACAAGACGTCTTCCAGCCACTGGTTGAAAACGCCCTGTGACGCTGGAATCAGCAGTTTTCTTTCCTCAATGTTTTTCTCACTGCGATGCGGCATGGACATCGACGATGCAGGGGTGGTTGGCGGCTCTGCGTAAACTTGGTGAGAAATTCCGTAGATCCCCAGCTGGAACCAGCCTCCCTTACCTCGGCTAATCAAACTAAAAGCTTCTTCCGCAAAGCGTTTTAGCCGGCTGGGCGAGATGTAATAGGAGGCAAAAAATTCGCCGCCCTTTCCTGGGGCTGCCAGAGGAATAGTGAGCCAGCTCATCCCATTATCGTGATGCCGCCAAGAGGCCTCATCCGCATCTAAGCCGGTGATATCTCCCTCGTTAAATGACTTGTAACCACCCTTGATAGAAACCAAGCCCGCTTGAGAAAGCTTGAGGAAGAATTCATCATGCTGGGTGTGCATGGAACGCAACGTACTCGAGAGGATGGGCTGCGGCAGAAACACGAGCTCTAGGCGATCTTCACGAGGCCGGCTACTCCAATTTCGGCTGTTGCTACGATTCTGCAGGTGCTGAACGAACTCCTGCTCGGAAATGGCACTGCGACTAGCTGCAAGTTGGCTTAGCCCCTGGATGATTTTGTCTGAGAGATCGCGATCACCTGTGAAGGTGGAACGGAAAAGGCCGTCGACGTAATCGGAAACCTCCCAGTGAAAACGCTTTTGATCATCCTCGACCGGAACCTCTTCCAGAAAAGCTAGGATGGGTTTATTGGCAGCTTTGGCGCGATGGAACTCCTGCTGAGTGACGGACTCACCTGTGTTGGTTTTGAAACCGAAGTCCGCGCCAAGAATCAGCACCACTACGTCGGCCTGGTCAACCTCAGTCATGCATGCGACTTCAGAGGAATAGGGTCTTGCACCAAAATCCTCACACATCACTGGGGTGTGCCCCAACAGAGAAACTGCTTTTTTAGCCGCCGCACGATAGTGCTCAAAATTACGTACTACAGAGCTGATAAACACGTTCATAGCAGTCCTCATCACAAATAGGCCACATCCGTTTCGCCTCATCATACCGGCCGCTTTACTCGAAGTGAAAGCTGCCGAAAAGAAGCTGGGCGCTGAATAGCCCGCCGATTTCGTAGATACCGACTGCTTTTGGCCGATTTCATTTCTGCCTCTCGAATCAAAAAGGGGACTGATTTATTTTTCAGAAAATAAATCAGTCCCCTTTTTTGCTTGTCCGGTCAGAGCAACAGAACGCTGCCCTGGCATTTTTCGGTAAAAGGCCAAGATCGATCATTTGTGAGTAACGCCGGCATCACCGTCACTGAGTCAAATGCGTACGTTCAGTGTGGCGTGTCGGGTTTCGGAATAATTCAGGCACCCGGGAGTACCGTGGCCGAACATTTGGCCAGTCGAGGTTTGGTAGAAATTCTAAAGCCCTATCGGCCAGCCCCTCGCCCCGTGTCGATGCTATACCCGAGCCGGACTCATTTGGCACCCCAGGTTCAAGTGTTTATTGAGTGGCTGCAAAAGCGTTTTCCGCAGCTTCATTCTGACTGGTTGGAACGATAGCGATCATTGAGCCGCGAAAACGGTGGTTACGGGGCGGGAGCGGTCATTCGTGAACGTCCGCTTCTGGCCGATTGCTGCCGGTCACCAAGGCCGCAATCGCCCATAGCTCCCGGTGAGGAACGGTAGATTTTGACCACAACCGGACACTTGACCGCCCCCCCGAACGTTTGTTGAGTCCGTCTGATCATCTATGAAAGAAGCGCTCGCAACGGAGCTGGAATGGGTACAACTTCCTTACTTTCCGGTGAGACACATACATGTGTGACATTCGCTGTAAATGACAGCACGCCTTCGCCGATAAACCCCTCAACCAAAAAAGTAAAAGAGTGCTCCCCCAACCTGGCCACGCTGACTTTAATAGTCAATTCGTCATCCCACGTCACCGGAGCCAGCAACTCGATCGACATCGCACGCACCGGCGGCAATATATTAAAACTCATCACAGCCCTAAGCCCCGGGCCCCCTACCCATCTGTCGAGTGCTACACCAATGGCCTCTACAGCAAAATATGAGAATCGCGGGGTGTAAACCACCCCTGCCGGATCACAATCCCCGAACAAAATTGTTCGACTTACAAAAACCGCCTCAGGCATAAATCCCCCCTACTCGCCAGCGTCAGTCCGTTATCGATGAGTTCTTCTCGCTCGGCCATCAAGGGCTTCTGCCTTTGATGGCGGCGATTGTCCCCACATCAGTGACTCAAAGATTTTCACCTGGGACCTAAGCACTCATCTGCTTGATCCAGTCAAGACTCTCAACGGTAGAGCCAGAAGGACGATATTCACACCCGATCCATCCGGCGTAGCCGCGCTGCTCCAGCGCCGCGAACAACACAGCAAAGTCGATATTCCCCGTTCCCGGCTCGTGACGCCCCGGGCAATCGGCGATTTGTACATGGACGGTTCTGTCATAAAACCGCGCCAGCACATCCGCTGCGTCTCCAGTCAAAAGCTGGGCATGGTAAAGATCAAGAATCAGCCCGACACTCGGGAAGGTCTCCAGTACCTGTTGCGCCTTGCTGAAGTCAGACTTGTAATAGCCCGGCATCGCCTGCGCGCTGATCACTTCGATCAGCGGCCGCAGCCCCTGGTCCTCCAAGTACTTAACCGCATATTCCAGGTTGCCCGCGTAGGTTCGCTCAGCGTCATTCTGCGTGGTAACGCCCGACATGATGTGGACATCCGCACACGCCAAGGTCTTTGCGTAGCGGGCGGCCTGGAGCAACCCGTCACGAAACTCCTCTCCCCTGCCCTGTAACGCGGCGATGCCTTTGGTCACGCCAGCCGGGGCGGCGAACTGAATCAACGGCAAACTGTATTGGGCTAGATGGTCGGCAAGCAGACTGGCGTCGAATTCATACGGCGAGGGGAATTCAACTGCCCGGAAACCGGCGGCTGCGGCGGCTTCGATGCGCTGCAGAAAAGGCAATTCATTGAATTGGAAACCGAGATGAGCATTGAACTTGAGCATTGGGTAATCATCCATCCTGGGAAGAAACGACATCATCAGCCTGGAGTATCCTTCGCCGCTCCAGCACTGCACTATCGCAAGTGCGTTCAACAATTAAAACCAGGTTTCCATCTGTATACCGTATTGCCACACCCCTCCCGCCTGGAAGTCGGACATGCCAAAGGAGTCGTTAGTACTGAACCTGTCCAGATCCGAAGACCAGTTCATGTAGCTGGCGAACACTCGCAACTCCGGACGCGTGAGTAGATCGCCGACGTCGAGTTTGAATGTCGGGGCGACCGTGAACTTCCAGAAGTTACCATCGACCGCATTACGTTGTAGATAGCCTTTGGGGTCGAGGTTCATGGTTTGCCAGCTCATTTCGTAGGCCATTTCGAAGTTGCTGTTGATTTTGTTGGCCAAGCGCACGTTGAGAGTCAGCCAGCGGTAGTCGTCACCTTTAACGTATCGATCCTTGCTCTGTTCAGCCAGCAAGCTGGGCCCGATGCGCCAGTCAGAGGTCAGCGGGGTCTCACCGTAAAGCGCCAGACGCAGCGCGCGGGCATCGTCGATCAGTTCACCATCCGAGCCAACGTTCTTGACCTCGGCCCCCAGACCTTGCCCATAAAGCAGCGCCGTTTTGAAGAAGCCTTCCCTGCCGAAAAAGCTTTTCTGGTGATTGGCCAGCATGCTGTGCAAACCGGAATCCGCAGGCGTCAAACCGGCTTTATTGGTGCGGGTGCCGACATCGTTTTTCTTTGCGCCGATGGCGTTGTACATCCACTGCCACTGGCCATCCTCGAAGAACTGGTTGGAGGTCAGGATGTAGCTTTCCACGTCGGCATTAATTCCGCCTTGACTGAAATCCCCGTAGCTACGCCCAATCAACGAGTAATTCGAGCGCCAATGCTGGTTCATCTGCACATCGTAAATTCCACCGCCAGTGCCGGCGAGGTAAACGACGTCGGAGTCCAGCCAGTGGATATCGAAATTATCTCTATCGAAGCGCTTGCCCGCCCACAACGCAGCGTTCTCGAAGACTGAATTGCCTTTGAATGCAGCGACATGGTCGAGCGTGGCGAACACCTGGCGTAAGTTGAGTTTGCTTTCGTCGGCCGTCCAGTCATTGGAGCTTTCTACACCGTCGGCGATGGAGACGGTGAATTTGGAACGGGTACCGTTTTGCGCATAGATCTCTTTCGACAGGTCGATACGCAGGTAGGTGTCGTCCTCGTTGCCGAGTCGCCCGACTGCCCCGCCCACCGAGCCGGCCGGCGTTGTATAAGGGCCGCCACGCCCGCCACCCAGCCCCTCGTCGACCAGCAATCCGGAGCGCGCATAGCCGTTGAAGCTGAACCCATCGGTGAGGTTTCCGGCACCGCCCTCCTTCTCCAGGCTTTGCTGGCGGGCTTCGAGTTTTGCCAGTCGGGTGTCCAGAGCAGGCGCCGAAATGGCTGTTGCGTTAGAGGCGACGGGTTGCAAGGGCGGCGTCGCGCGTTTGACCTGCTGCAATTCACGGGCAAGTGCCTGGGTCTGCTGTTCGGCCGTGGCCGCACGCTTTTCCGCTGCGCTGGCACGCGCTTCAAGTGCGGCCATGCGCTCTTCCAGCGTCGCGCCCTGAGAATCCGCCGCCGATGTGCCGA
The DNA here is from genome assembly GCF_054790575.1 of Pseudomonas sp. MC6. Taxonomy (NCBI): domain Bacteria; kingdom Pseudomonadati; phylum Pseudomonadota; class Gammaproteobacteria; order Pseudomonadales; family Pseudomonadaceae; genus Pseudomonas; species Pseudomonas sp. MC6. The sequence goes on along the minus strand of NZ_CP186504.1, from coordinate 1,628,491 downwards.
GCACGCCGACCAGCAGCCAGCTTGATCCTTTCTGCATGTTGATTCCCTGTTTTGTTTTTATTTTTTGGTTGCCGCAATTGCCTTTTTTGTGTAAGTGGCGAGTTGTCACAAACGACAAAAAAAGGATGCCTCCTCGCAAATACGCTGCTACATTTGGCGATGTTAACGTTAACTTTTCTAAAAACAAAAATAAAGGACGCTCGATGAAACACCTGAAATCGCTCCTGCCCGTTATATTGATCACCCTGTCTGCCGCACTGCCATCCGTGTCGAACGCAACCGATCTGACGATCTCTTGCGGTGCGGTGGGTGCGGAGTTGCAACTGTGCAAAGAGGCCGTCGAGACATGGTCGAAACAGACCGGCAACAACGTTGAGGTGGTCTCCACGCCTAACTCGGCAACCGAGAGGTTGTCGTTCTACCAACAGATCCTCAGTGCGCAGTCCACCGACATCGACATCATTCAAATCGACATGGTGTGGCCGGGGATGCTGGCCAAACACCTGATGGATCTGCGTGAAGTGCTTTCCGCCAACGCGACCCAAGGCTACTTCCAGGCCCAGGTCGATAACGCCACGGTCAACGGACGGCTGGTGACGATGCCGTGGTTCACCGACTCGGGGCTGCTGTATTACCGCAAGGACTTGCTTGAGAAATACAACAAACAGGTTCCCCAGACGTGGGAGGAAATGACCGCTACCGCCAGGGATGTGCAACAGGCCGAGCGCAACGCTGGCAACGCCAATGCCTGGGGTTATATTTTTCAGGGACGTGCCTACGAGGGGCTGACGTGCAATGCGCTGGAATGGATCAGCAGTCAGCCGCAAGGCGGACTGATCAATCAGCGCGGCGACATCGTGGTCAACAGCCAGGCCTCTAGAGCGGCGTTGACCCTGGCGAAAAGCTGGGTCGGAGATATCTCCCCGCGTGGCGTGCTCAATTACACCGAGGAAGAAGGACGTGGCGTATTCCAGTCGGGCAATGCGCTGTTCATGCGTAACTGGCCTTATGTCTGGGCCCTGGTGCAAAGCCAGGACAGTGCCGTAAAAGACCAGGTCGGCGTCGCTCCCCTGCCCCGCGGCGGCGAGACCGGCGAGCATGCCTCTACCCTCGGTGGCTGGGGCCTGGCGGTATCGCGTTACAGCACGCATCCGAAACTTGCCGCCGAGCTGGTGAGCTACCTGAGCAGTGCCCAAGAGCAAAAACGTCGCGCGCTGAAAGGCGGCTATAACCCGGTGATCGAGTCGCTGTATCAAGATCCCGAGTTGCTCGCGGCCATGCCTTATTACGCTCAGTTGCACAGCATTCTCAACGCTGGGGTCATGCGCCCCGCCGCCATCACCGCCGAGCGCTATCCACGGGTCTCCAATGCGTTCTTCGATCGGGTGCATGGCGTGCTGGCCGGCGAGTTGCCCGTCGATCAGGCACTGGCCGAACTGGAAAGCGAACTCACGCGCATCAAACGCCGGAACTGGTAAGCCACAAGGAAGGAAACACCATGTCTGTCTCTACGACCCATGCCCCGTTTGACGAGCTGCTGCTCGCGAGGGAAACGCCTGTACAACGTCGCCGGGTGCGCGCCGCCTGGCTGTTTCTGACGCCAATGCTGATCTGCCTGGCCCTGGTGGCAGCGTGGCCGTTGCTGCGCACTTTCTGGTTCAGCCTGACCGACGCCAGCCTGGCGGATACCGGTGGCGCAACCTTCATAGGCGTGAGCAATTATCTGTCGTTCAGCGGTTCCGGCTGGTCGGGCATCCTCGTCGATCCACAGTGGTGGAATGCGGTGCGCAACACGTTGTATTTCACGGTGGTCTCGGTGGGACTGGAGGTCGTGCTGGGGTTGTTGGTGGCGTTGCTGCTGAACATCAAGTTCACCGGCCGTTCTCTGGTGCGGGCGTTGATTCTGATTCCGTGGGCGATTCCGACGATTGTCTCGGCGAAGATCTGGTCATGGATGCTCAACGATCAGTTCGGCATCATCAATCACCTGATGCTCAGCCTCGGTCTGATTGACGCGCCTCTGGACCTGGACGGCAGATGCCGACCTGTCGATGTGGGCGGTGATCATCGTTGACGTCTGGAAGACCGTGCCCTTTGTCACGCTGTTGATGCTGGCGGCCTTGCAGATGTTGCCGAGCGATTGCTACGAAGCGGCCAGGGTCGATGGCATTCACCCGCTGAAGGTGTTCTGGCGCGTCACGCTGCCACTGTTGATGCCTGCACTGCTGGTGGCGGCGATCTTCCGCATCCTCGATTCCCTGCGGGTGTTCGACGTCATCTATGTGCTGACCTCGAACTCGTCGAGCACCATGAGCATGTCGGTGTATGCCCGCCAGCACCTGGTGGAGTTCCAGGACGTCGGTTACGGCAGCGCCGCTTCGACACTGTTGTTTCTGGTGGTCGCGGTGATCGCAATGCTTTATCTCTACCTCGGACGCCGTCAACTGGAGGTCCGCGCATGAGCCCGCGCCTGCTGAAAAAAGCGCTGTTGCGCCTCGGCTTCTGGTGCCTGATCGGGGTGTTGCTGCTGTATGCGGTTTTTCCTTTCTATTACGCCATCGTGACCTCGCTGAAGCCCTCCAGCGCGTTGTTCGAGGTGAGCTACTGGATCGAAAATCCCAACTTCTCCAATTACGCGGCGGTCCTCCACCAGGCTTCATTCCTGCGAGCGATCGGTAATTCGCTGGTGGTTGCGCTGTGCGTGGTGACGCTGGCGCTGTTCCTCAGCCTGACCGCTGCCTATGCCTTGGGCCGGGTCAAATTCCGTGGACGTGGCACGGTGTTGATGTTGGTCCTTGGCGTGTCGATGTTTCCTCAGGTCGCGGTGCTGTCGGGACTGTTCGAAGTGATCCGCGCCTTGGGCCTGTACAACACGTCGTGGGCGTTGATCCTCAGCTACACGATTTTCACCCTGCCCTTCACCGTCTGGGTGCTGACCACGTTCATGGGACAACTGCCCCATGAACTGGAGGAAGCGGCAATCATGGATGGTGCGTCGCCCTGGGTGACGCTGACCCGCGTGCTGTTGCCGCTGCTCTGGCCAGCCCTCGTCACCACTGGTTTGCTGGCCTTCATCGCCGCGTGGAACGAGTTTCTGTTTGCCCTGACCTTCACCCTCACCGACAGCCAACGCACGGTGCCGGTGGCCATCGCCTTGATTTCCGGCGGCAGCCCCCATGAGTTGCCTTGGGGCTTGTTGATGGCTGCCTCGGTGCTGGTCACCGTCCCACTGGTGATTCTGGTGCTGATTTTCCAGCGCCGAATCGTTTCCGGTCTCACTGCCGGCGCGTTAAAGGGTTGATGCCCAATAAAGACAAGGAACCGCATCGTGATCAAATTGAAACTGGACAACGTGAGCAAACAATTGGGCGGCGTGCGGATTCTTCGCGACATCAGCCTGGAGATTGCGGCGGGTGAATTCGTGGTGTTCGTCGGTCCTTCGGGCTGCGGAAAGTCGACGCTGCTGCGCCTGATCGCCGGGCTGGATTCTATCTGCGCCGGTGATCTGCTGATCGACGGGCGCCGGGTCAATGACTTGGAACCGCGCGAGCGTGGCGTCGGCATGGTGTTTCAGTCCTACGCGTTGTACCCGCACATGAGCGTCTACGACAACATCAGTTTTGGTCTAAAACTGGCGAAGACTGAAAAGACCAGCCTGCGCGAGCGCGTACTGAAAACCGCGCAAATCCTGCAATTGGACAAACTGCTGCAACGCAAACCAAAAGAACTGTCTGGGGGGCAGCGTCAGCGTGTGGCCATGGGCCGGGCCATGGCGCGGGAGCCGGACATTCTGTTGTTCGATGAGCCGCTGTCCAATCTGGATGCCTCCTTGCGGGTGCAGATGCGCAACGAAGTCGCCCGACTGCATGACCGATTGGGCTCGACCATGATCTACGTCACTCACGATCAGGTGGAGGCGATGACCCTGGCCGACAAAATTGTCGTGCTCAATGGCGGCCATATTGAGCAGGTCGGCTCACCGCGCGAACTGTATGAACGCCCGGCCAGCCGCTTTGTCGCCGGTTTTCTCGGTTCGCCGAAAATGAATTTCCTGCCGGCACGCCTGCAGGCGCCGGGCGAAACCAGCCTGGTCGATGCTGCCGTTTTGGGGATCACCACCCTGCCCTTTGACAGCTCGAACCTGGCGGCAGACGCCGCGCTGAGCCTGGGCGTTCGCCCGGAACACCTGTCGCTCAAGGCGGCGCAGGGAACGGCTGGCGTCGTTGTGACCGGGGTCGAATACCTGGGCAGTGAAACCTATGTGCACCTCGATACCGGGCAGGACGAGCCACTGATCTGTCGTTGTGAAGTCAACGCCGGTTGGCAGGCAGGCGATCGGGTCGAGCTGCAACTGGACATCGACACGATCCACCTGTTCGACAGCGACGGCACGGCATTGAAGCGCCACCCGCACGCCATTGAGTCCGTGGCGGATGACCTCTCTCTACGCTCAATCCGAGCACACGCCCTATGACCTTGTCTTTGAATACCGCGAGCGATCACATGCCTTCGACCCTTGACCTTGCGCAGCGCGCACTGGCTGACAGCCAGTCCCGCGTCATCGAGGATTATCGACCCGGTTATCATATTGCCCCGCCGGCAGGCTGGATGAACGACCCGAACGGGGTCGTGTACTTCCGTGGCGAGTACCACGTGTTCTATCAGCATCACCCCTTCGACGCGAAATGGGGGCCGATGTATTGGGGCCACGCCAAGAGTGCCGATCTGGTGCATTGGCAGCACCTGCCCATTGCGCTGGCACCCGGCGATGACTGCGACCGCGACGGCTGTTTTTCCGGGAGCGCCGTGGTCTGTGGCGATACCCTGGCGCTGATCTACACCGGACACACCTGGCTGGGCGAAGTGGGTGACGAGCGCTTGATCAAACAGGTCCAGTGCCTGGCAACCAGCAACGACGGCATCCGCTTCGTCAAACACGGCGCAGTGATCGACAGCGCGCCGCAAGACGCCATCATGCATTTCCGCGATCCCAAGGTCTGGCAGGAAGATGGCCATTGGTACCTGATTGCCGGCGCACGTCTGGGCGACAGGCCGCTGCTGCCGTTGTACCGCTCCACGGATCTGCACGCCTGGGAATTCCTCGACTATGTGTCCGCCGGCAGCGAGGGCGATGGCTATATGTGGGAATGCCCGGACCTGTTTCGACTGAATGGACGCGATGTGCTGCTGTACTCTCCGCAAGGCATGCAAGCCGACGGTTATGACCGGCTCAACAAGTACCAGACCGGTTATCGAGTGGGCCATCTCGACAACCAATGGCAGTTCACCGGCGGGCCTTTTATCGAGCTGGATAACGGCCACGATTTCTATGCGGCGCAGACGCTGTTGGCCGCCGATGGTCGGCGCCTCCTATGGGCATGGCTGGACATGTGGGAAAGCCCGATGCCGAGCCAGACCCATCACTGGTGCGGCATGCTCGGATTACCCCGCGAACTGGAACTGTGCGCCGATCGCCTTCGCGTGTATCCGGCACGGGAGCTCAGCGCGCTGCGAATGGCGCAATGGCCGGGGACGCCGTGGTGGGGAGATTCAGGAACTCGCTGGGTACCGCAAGTAAACGGCGACATGCTGGAAATCCATGTGCATCTGGATCTGCTCGGCTGCACTGACGGCCACCTGGGAGTCGCCTTGCGCTGCAGCGACGATGGCCGTGAAGAAACCCTGCTCTACTATGATCCGTCACTGCAGCGCCTGATGCTTGATCGCAGCCGTTCGGGTGCGCAAGTCACCGGCCAGCGCAGCGTGGCGATAGACCCGACACAAGAGCGCCTGGAACTGCGCGTGTTTCTTGATCGCTCATCCATCGAAGTGTTCGACGAAAACGGCCGCTTCAGTCTCAGCAGTCGCCTCTATCCGCGCTCCGACAGTCTGGGTGTGAAGCTGATGGCCAGTGGGAGTGGCGGACGCGTCTCGATTGCCAAGGCATGGCCGCTCGGTTCTGCATGGTCATGAGCGGCGTCATTCGGGTCGCGAGAAGCCCGGGCCCTGTGTCATGATTCTGCGTCAACCTGACCGGCCGCACTTCGCATGACTTCAGTGAAAGACGTTGCACAACTGGCCGGCGTGTCCCTGATGACGGTGTCTCGAGCGCTCAATACTCCGGAAAAACTGAGCCCCGAAACCCTTCTACGGGTGCGTCGTGCCATTGATGAACTGCAATTCGTACCCAGCCTGTCAGCGCGCAAGATGCGCGGTGACAACCTGCAGTCGCGCACCATCGGCGTGTTCGCGCTGGACACTGCGACCACGCCCTTCGCGGTCGAGCTGCTGCTGTCCATTGAACAGACTGCGCAGCAAGCTGGCTGGAATGTCTTTATCCTCAACCTGCTAAGCAACCCGCCCACCGACCAGAACATCGACCTGATGCTGTCGCACCGTCCGGACGGTTTGATCTTCAGCGCCATGGGGTTTCGCCAGGTCAGCATTCCCGAGCGCTTGAAGAGCAAGCCTCTGGTGCTCGCCAATTGTCTGGCAGATGACAGCAGCCTCGTCAGCTATGTACCCGACGACGAAATGGGCCAGTATCGCGCCGTACACCACGCATTGAGCCTCGGCTACAAACGTCCTCTGTGTATCAATCTGCCGAAACAGAGTCTGGCATGGGGGCTGCGACAACAAGGTCTGCAGCGTGCCTGTCAGGCATTCGGACTGGCGCCTGAAACGCTCCTGCAATATGACCTTTCCGATCATGATGCCTACAGTGAAACAGCCGCCATCCTCGACCGGCATGTCATTGATGGTCGTCCCCAATTCGATATTCTGATCTGTGGCAACGACCGTATCGCCTTTTGTGCCTATCAACTGTTGTTGGGGCGTGGCCTGAAAATTCCCGACGATGTCGCCGTGCTCGGCTACGACAACATGATCGGCATTGCCGAGTTGTTCATCCCGCCGCTGACCACCGTGCAATTGCCGTACTACGAAATTGGGCGCCAGGCTGCACGGCATCTGATCGAAACCCTGGAGCTATCGGGAACCCAGCGCGTTGACTGTCCATTGGTGGTCAGGACATCACTCTGAGAGTGGGTCAGCTCGCTGATAGCACTCCCGATTGCTTTCGATTTGCCGAGTGGAATCAGAAGTCCACCGTCGCTGAAAGCAGATAAGTTCTCGGTGTCGACAACGTCAATCCTGGCTCACTATCGTCCGAAGCGCCTGCCGAACTCCAGTAGCGTTTATCCAGTACGTTTTCGACATTGGCGCGCAAGGTGACGGTTTTCTCATCGACCTTGAAGGCATACCGCGTACCTACGTCGAAGCGCTCCCAGGAATCGATTTCCTTGTCGTTGGACTGATCCAGGTACTGCGAACTCGAATAGATGCCCCGCGCTGTCAGCGTCAGCCCCTGCACAGTCGGCACGTCCCACTCTGCGCCCAGATTGACGTTGTATTTCGGCGTCGCCGGCGCCCGGTTTCCGTCGAAGGTGCCATTGGTGGTCTTGGTCAATTCGCTGTCGATGTACATCACACCGCCAAGCAAACGGAAGCCTTTGAGCGGTTCGCCGAACACGCTCAATTCCACGCCGTCGTTCTGTCGCTTGCCGTTGGGTCCGAAGACTCGGGTCGTTGCGTTGGTTTCATAAGCGGGCTGTTTGATCCTGAACACCGCTGCCGTCAAGGCATACGAGCCGGCGTCGTACTTGGCACCCACCTCGACCTGCCGACTGATAAACGGCGGGAAGATTTCATCTTCGTTCACCGAGGTCGACGGCGCGATCTTGCCCTGACTCAGGCCTTCCATGTAGTTGGCGTACAGCGACAATCGGTCCGTGGCCTTGAACAGAATCCCGCCCGATGGCGAGACCTTTTCTTCGTCGTAAGCCGTGTCGCCTTTTACGTCATCGCTCCAGTCGTCGACTTTCACCCGCTGCCAGCGAGCACCGAGGGTCAGCAGCAATCGATCGTCGAAAAAGCCCAGGGTGTCGGACAACGCCACGCCGCTGAAGCGGTTCTCGGTATAGACCTTGGCGTCATTGCGTGTCGGCGTGCCGGGTTTTGCTGTTTCAACCGGGTCATACAGGTTGCTGCGCCCTGCCGCGTAACGCGCGCCGCCGTTCTCGAAATCCATGTAGAAGTAGCTGGCCGCGAGGTTGACCTCATGGCTCACTGGCCCCGTGTGGAACCAGTTGCGCACGCCGGCCGTGGCGGTACGGACATTCTCGTCGCGGGTGAAGTCGCGCGGCAGTACGCTGAAATCACCGGCATCGTTGGTGACGGAAACGGCGTGGCGCAAGAAGTCATGATTACTTTTGCGCGCGCCGACGCCGCCGTACAGCATCACCGAATCATTGACGTCGAACTCGGCGTTGACTGTGCCGAAGGTGTCCTCGGTTTTCGCCTGGCTCCACGGTTGCGCATAATTGCGATGCACGCTATTTGCGCTCGGAACCTTGGCACTGGCGGCGACTTGTACGCGCTCTTGCGGTGCGTCGGTATCGCGCTCGGTGTGGCCGATATCGGTCGAAAGTCGCAAGCGCTCACCGCGAAAATCCAGGCCGAGCACGGCCATGTCACGGTCGACACTTTGATGATCCCACTCGGTATCACCGGACTGCTTGACGCCGTTGAAACGCAGGCCGAACTGGTTGTCCTCACCAAACCGGCGCCCGACATCCACCGCTCCACCGACCTGATTATTCGACGCGTAATTGGCAGTCAGTGAAGTGATCGGCTGATCGCTAGCGCGCTTGGGCACCACGTTGATCCCCCCGCCCACACTGCCCCGCGGCGAAATGCCGTTGATGAGCTGGCTCGGGCCTTTGAGAATATCGACGCGATCGGCCATTTCCATGTCGATCGTGTAAGTCGGCAACACACCGTAGAGGCCGTTATAGGCCACGTCGCTGTTGAACAGGCTGAAGCCACGGATGGTGAACTGCTCATAGCGGCCCCCGGCCGGGTTGGTCGCGCGCACCGAAGGGTCGCTGGCAATCAGATCACCCAGCGTGCGCGCCTGTTGGTTTTTCACGGTTTCACTGGTGTAGGTGGTCATGCTGAACGGGGTTTCCATGAAGTCCTTGGACCCGAGCAAACCCTGCGAACCGCGTCGTGCTACCTGCCCTCCGGCAAATAAATCGGCGCCTGTCGAATCACTGGCGCCGAGGATCGACGTCGGCGCCAATTGCAGGCTGCTGCCCTCCGCTGCAGGCACCAAGGTGTAAGCCTGATCGCCCAGCGGTTGCAGTTGCAAGCCAGAGCCCAGCAACAACCGGGTAAACCCCTCCTCCACGCCAAACTCGCCGGACAAACCATTACTGTTGCGCCCGCTGACCAGCGCCGGATCGACCGACAGATTGACCCCGGCCAACCCGGCAAAGCGGGTCAGTGCTGCACTCAAACTACCGGCCGGCACCTGGTAACTGCGCCGAGCGGCGTCTTCGGCCCAACTGGATTGAATCAACACAGGGCTGGCACTCAGGCTCAGCAGGAGGCTCAACTGCAACAACGGACGCAAACGACTTGGGAATACTGCGGGCATTGGAAGAAGCTCTCGATTTTGTTCACTTGCCTGGAATGACCAGCGAGGCGAAAAAAAGGGACAGGCTTCAGCCAGTTTTTTCTGAGGAGGGAATGTTTCGAGGCGTGAGAGACACCCAGAACCGTGTACGCGTATGAACGTCGATCGGCAAGCTGGCCGCGAGCAGTGTGAGGATTTGATCAGTATTGTCGAGGCGGAAACTGCCGGTGATGCGCAGCGTTTCCAAGGCCGGATCCCAGCGCAACAAGCCCGAACGATAGCGACTCAGCTCGCGCAAAAAATCCCCCAGCGGTTGGTTTTGCGCCATCAACACACCGTCGCGCCAACCCGGCATCAGCGCATCGAACGCTGTAACGGAACCGGAACCAGATGCTTTCAGGCTAACCTGCTGACCTTGATTCAACACCAGCGCCGCCCCGTGCAACGGTTGTAACTGCACCTTGCCGCTGACGACCGAAACGTTGCAGTCACGCTCATTGATACGCACGCACACCTCGCTGCGACTGACGATGATTCGCCCGTAAGGTGCGTTGATCGTCAGCGCCGAACTGCCCGGCACGTTGAGTGCTATCTCGCCACGCACCAGCGTCAATTGCCGTGCCGGCAGATCGACGTTCACTGCGCTGGCGGTGTTCAGTTGTAACGAACTGCCGTCACCCAACGACAAACGCTGGCGCTCTCCAGTGCTGGTGTGCAGATCGGCACGCCATGCATCCATCGGCAATTGTCGACTGATCAGCCACGCTGCTGGCACCAGCGCGGCGAGTCCGAGCGCACGTTTCAGCGCGGCACGACGTTCCAGATCCGGACGATCCAGCGTGGCCATGGCCAACGCCGCCGGCACCGCGGAAAAGCGTTGGCGCAGCAGTTGAATCTTCTGCCAGGCGTTCTCGTGACGACTGTCGCTGTTGCGCCAATACTGCAGGCGCGCGTGATCAGCATCCGTGGCGTCGCCCGATTCGAGCAGTGCCAACCATTGCGCGGCGGCACGAGCCACTTCGCGCGCTTCTGAGTTGGACGATACGCGCATCATAGATCCAACATCAAACAATGCTCGTAAGCCTGCGCCATATAACGTTTTATGGTGCGTTCGGAGACCTGCAGGCGCTCGGCGATTTCGCGGTAACCGAGGCCTTCAAGCTGACTCCATAAAAACGCCCGGCGCACTGCTCGGGGCAAACCATCAAGCAACTCATCCAGCGCTTGCAGGGTTTCCAGCAGCACCCAACGTTGCTCGGGCGACGGCACGCATTCTTCGGGCAATTGCGCGAGGGCTTCGAGGTAGGCTTTTTCCAGGCTGCGACGTGTGTAGAAGTTGCTCAGCAGGCGTTTGCCGACAGTCAGCAAATACGCCCGAGGCTCGCGCATATCGGTAATCGGCTGAGCGCTGCACAGCACGCGCAGGAAGGTGTCCTGACTCAAATCCGCCGCATCCCACGCATTGCCCATGCGCCGCCGCAACCAGGTTTCCAGCCAGCCCTGATGATCGCGGTACAACTCATGCAGGCTCTGCTCCGATGGCGTCGCTGCTTCAGTCATCTCAAGAGGCCCTGCGCGAAGTAAGAATTCAAATGAGACTGATTCTATTTAACTTCAACGCTGACACAAAGGTCTTTTTGCCCATTGATGTCGGCCTGCAACAAAATTTCGCGCAAGCAGCCTGTTTTTTGTCGCGCTTTAGTCTGCGTCGGGCTGTAATTTTTGCAACGGGACCTTCTCTAGCGGGTGTCATCACCTCAAAGAAAAGGAACAACCATGAACACTTGCACTTTGTCTCGCCTGCTTTCGAATGACTTCGAGATCAGATTGATGCGCTGGACACTCGTACTGATCTTCGCGATCTTTGGCTATAGCAAATGGTTTGCGTACGAAGCTGAAGGCTTGATTCCTCTGTTGGGCAACAGCCCTCTACTGAGCTGGATGCACAGTGTGTTCGGAATTCAGGGGGCCAGCTATGCCTTGGGTGTAGCCGAATGGGCCATTGGCCTCGGTTTGATTGTGGGCGCCTGGTTTCCCCGAGTATCGCTGTGGGCCTCGGCCGGATCTGCGATCACTTACCTGACCACGCTCACCCTGATCCTGACCACCCCGGATGCGTGGGAAGCGTCTGCCGGCGGCTTTCCGGCAATGGGCGGCGCAACCAGTTTTCTGATCAAGGATGCAGTTTTGCTCGCAGGATCTGTTGTATTGCTCAAACACAGCTTGTTGACACTGTATCCAGTCACCGCAGCGAAGGTTGTCAGCAAGAATCCGTAACAATCGAAACCGGCAGAAAAGCTGCGCGCCCGGGAAACAGGGCGCTGTCAGTTCAAATCACTGGTGAGCGTTTCAGCGTCTCGCTCGGCAACTCCTTGAACAACGCCCGGTAACTGCTCGAAAACCTTCCCAAATGCCAGAACGACCACTGCATCGCCACCTCGGCAACCGTAGTTTCCGTCGGCCGGCGCTTGAGCAATTCACGGTGTGCACTGTTCAACCGGCGCAGGCGCAACCAATGGCTAGGGGTCATCCCGGTGTAGGCTTTGAACGCCTGCTGCAATTGTCGCAATGGCACGCCGGCCACGTGCGACAGCTCAAGCAGATTGACCGTGTCTTCCGGCGAATCCGCCGCCCACTCTCCAACGCGTTTCATGATCATCCGCTCTTCGCTGCGCCGCTGTAATCCGCCGCGATCAAGACTGGTGTGAGCGTTATCGAGAATGAACAAACAGTCTTCCAAGAGTTGCTGCGTCAACGCATCTTTATCAAACAGATCAACAGCTTGCGACAACTTCGTGAGAGTGGAGCTTAACCAGCGACTGAACAGAGCGTTCTGTCCGCAATTGAGTTGTGTCATGAACAACCCTTCGAGTTTCGCCACATTCAGACCGTGCTGACGGACAAACTCCGGACCGAACACCACGGCGATTTCCTGGTAGTTCTCCGGGGTGATCCAGATATTGCGGCTTTCTTCGTTGAGCAGATACAGCGCGTTGTCACTGCGATCAAAACAGAACGCCAAAGCACCCGACGGCGCGCTGAAATTCTGCTCGACCCGGGTGTTCATCTGCTCTTCATAGACCTCGACGCCCTGCAGATCCAGATAGCGGATCTGCCCGGCAAAATGCCCCGGTGACATCTGTTGGTAATGCTGGACCCAGCCCGGTGTGGCACGGACTTGTTCGGCGACATCGGCGGTGTTGAACGCTTGGACCTGTAACGAATTGCACGTTGTCATGGGGTGACCTTGCGCACTCTTTTGGTGCGCTTTGGTGCTGCTTAAAGTGGATAGATGGAACTGCATGGCTCGCCCAAGATAGTCGTCAACGCGCCACAGGGGAAGGGGCGGAAGATGAAACCCGCCCTCCCCGGCGTCTATAAAACCAATAACGAGGTCTTTATGAATGCCCCTTTCGATCAGCTGTTCACGTGGCTGAAAGATCACAAGATTACCGAAGTCGAATGTGTGGTCAGCGACCTGACCGGCATTGCCCGCGGCAAGATCGCACCGACCAACAAGTTCCTGCATGAGCGAGGCATGCGCCTGCCGGAAAGTGTGCTGCTGCAAACGGTAACCGGGGATTTTGTCGACGACGACATCTACTACGACCTGCTCGATCCTGCCGACATCGACATGGTGTGCAAGCCCGTGGCTGACGCGGTCTACGTGATTCCATGGGCGATCGAACCGACCGCCATCGTCATCCACGACACCTTCGACAAGTTCGGCAACCCGATCGAACTGTCGCCGCGCAACGTGCTGAAGAAAGTCTTGCAGCTCTACACCGACAAAGGCTGGAAGCCGATTGTGGCGCCGGAAATGGAGTTCTACCTGACCCAACGCTGCGAAGACCCGGATCTGCCGCTGAAGGCACCGCTGGGCCGCTCGGGCCGTGCTGAAAGCGGTCGGCAGTCGTTCTCGATCGATGCCGCCAACGAATTCGATCCGTTGTTCGAAGACGTCTACGACTGGTGCGAACTGCAAGGCCTGGACCTCGACACGCTGATCCACGAAGACGGCCCGGCGCAGATGGAAATCAACTTCCGTCACGGCGACGCCCTTGATCTGGCCGACCAGATCACCGTGTTCAAACGCACCATGCGTGAGGCGGCGCTCAAGCACAACGTTGCGGCGACGTTCATGGCCAAGCCGATCGGTGATGAGCCGGGCAGCGCCATGCACATCCACCAGAGCGTGGTGGACATCGCCACTGGCAAACCGATTTTCGCCAATGAAGACGGGCAGATGAGCGAGCTGTTCCTGCATTACATCGGCGGTTTGCAGAAGTACATCCCGAAAGTGCTGCCGATGTTTGCGCCCAACGTCAATTCGTTCCGCCGCTTTCTGCCGGACACCTCGGCACCGGTCAACGTCGAATGGGGCGAAGAAAACCGCACTGTTGGTCTGCGTGTACCGACTTCCAGCCCGGAAGCCATGCGCGTAGAAAACCGTCTGCCGGGCGCCGATGCCAACCCGTACCTGGCAATCGCCGCGAGCCTGCTCTGCGGTTACATCGGCATGGTTGAAGGCATCGCACCGAGCGCTGCGGTACAAGGCCGCGCTTACGAGCGTCGCAACCTGCGCCTGCCGATCACCATCGAAGAAGCGCTGACGCAGATGGAAGAGTGCGAAACCGTTGGGCAGTACCTGGGCGACAAATTCGTCCGGGGCTACGTCGCGGTAAAGCGTGCCGAGCATGAAAACTTCAAGCGCGTGATCAGCTCGTGGGAGCGTGAGTTCCTGATGCTCAGCGTGTAATTCAGATTTGCACAGACCCTGTGGGAGCGAGCCTGCTCGCGAAGGCGTCAGCACAGTCGCCATTTATGTTGCCTGACCCACCGCTTTCGTCGGAACGCCGCCCGGAGCAGGCTCGCTCCCACAAGGGATTAGCGAACCACCTGAAAAATCCAACAATTTAAGAGGTGTCGAAATGCGTCTGTTGAAAACCATGATTCCCGCCGCTCTGGCCCTGATGTGCAGCGCCGTAGCAAACGCCCAACCCCAGGTCAGCGTCTACAACTGGACCGACTACATCGGCGAAACCACCCTCGCCGATTTCCAGAGCCAAAGCGGGATCAAGGTGATCTACGACGTTTTCGACTCCAACGAAACCCTCGAAGGCAAACTGCTCGCCGGTCGCACCGGGTATGACGTGGTCGTGCCGTCCAACCACTTCCTCGCGCGTCAGGTGAAGGCCGGCGCCTTCCTCAAACTCGACCGTGCGCAACTGCCGAACTTCAAAAACCTCGACCCGAAACTGCTCGAGCTGCTGGAGAAAAACGACCCGGGCAACGAGCACTCGGTGCCGTACCTGTGGGGCACCAACGGCATCGGCTACAACGTCGACAAGGTCAAGCAAGTGCTGGGCATTGACCACATCGATTCCTGGGCCGTGCTGTTCGAACCCGAAAACCTGAAAAAACTCAGCCAGTGCGGCGTGTCGATGATGGATTCCGCCGACGAAGTCTTCCCGGCCGTGCTCAACTACATGGGCATGGACCCGCGCAGCGAAAACCCGGAAGACTATAAAAAGGCTGAAGCGAAACTGCTGAGCATCCGCCCGTACATCACCTATTTCCATTCCTCGAAATACGTGTCGGATCTGGCCAACGGTGACATCTGCGTAGCCTTCGGTTACTCCGGCGACGTGTTCCAGGCCGCCAACCGTGCCAAGGAAGCCAAGAACGGCGTGAACATCGCTTACGCCATTCCGAAGGAAGGCGCCAATCTCTGGTTTGATCTGTTGGCCATCCCCGCCGATGCGAGCAACACCAAAGAAGCGCACGCTTTCATCAATTACCTGCTCGATCCGCAAGTGATCGCCAAAGTCAGCGCTTCGGTCGGTTACGCCAACCCGAACCCGGCCGCCAAGCAATACATGGATCCGGAGCTGGTCAACAATCCTGAGGTCTATCCGCCTCAAGAAGTTCTCGACAAGCTCTACATCTCTACCACCCCGCCCCAGGCGATCATGCGACTGATGACCCGATCCTGGAGCAAAGTGAAGTCGAACAAATGAATCAGTACACCCAGGAACACGCCCGCTCCTATTACGCCGCTTCGGCCCGGGCGAGCACACCCTATCCGCTACTGGACGGTGACTTGACCGCCGACGTCTGTGTGATCGGTGGCGGCTTCACCGGGGTCAACACCGCCATCGAGCTGGCTCAGCGCGGATTGTCGGTGGTGTTGATCGAAGCCCGGCGCATCGGCTGGGGCGCCAGTGGGCGCAATGGCGGCCAGTTGATTCGCGGGATCGGTCATGAGGTCACGGGATTCGCCAAGTATGTCGGTCAGGAAGGCGTGCGTTATTTGCAGCGCGCCGGCATCGATTCGGTCGAACTGGTGCGTCAGCGCATCGGCGACAACGCCATCGATTGCGACCTGCGCTGGGGCTTCTGCGATCTGGCCAATACCCCGGCGCAGTTCGCTGCCTTCAAGGATGAATTGGTCGACCTCGCCGAACTCGGTTACGCCCACGAAACCCGGCTGATCGGCCCGGAGCAGGTGCGCCAGCAGGTGGTCAACTCCGACATTTACGCCGGCGGCTTGGTGGACATGGGGTCCGGTCATTTGCATCCGCTGGATCTGGTGCAAGGCGAAGCGCGACTTGCAGCATCGTTGGGCGTAAGGATTTTCGAGCAGAGTGAAGTGCTGGAAATCATCCATGGCCCGACCGTGCAGGTCCGCTGCGCAAGCGGCACGGTGCGGGCTGGCAGTCTGGTGCTCGGCTGCAATGCGCATCTGGACGAACTCGAACAGCAACTCAGTGGCAAGGTGCTGCCGGCCGGCAGTTACATCATCGCCACCGAACCGTTGTCCGAGGCGCGCGCCGCGCAACTGATCCCGCACAATCTGGCGGTGTGCGACCAAAAAGTCGGCCTCGATTACTACCGGCTCTCCGCCGATCGGCGCTTGCTGTTCGGCGGTGCCTGCCACTATTCCGGGCGCGATCCGGCGGACATCGCCGCTTATATGCGACCGAAGATGCTCAAAGTCTTCCCGCAACTGGCCGACGTGCGCATCGATTACCAGTGGGGCGGCAAGATCGGCATCACTGCTAACCGCTTTCCGCAGGTCGGCCGGCTCAAGCAACAGCCGAACGTGTTCTACGCACAGGGCTATTCCGGCCATGGCCTGAACGTCACGCACTGGTGCGCGAAGCTGCTCGGTGAGGCGATTCATGCCGGTCACAGTCAGGGCATGGACGTGTTCAGCGGCGTGCCGCACATGACCTTCCCTGGCGGCCCGTCCCTGCGCTCGCCACTGCTGGCACTGGGCATGTTCTGGTATCGCCTGCGGGAAATGCTCGGATAACCCGCAACCCGCTCCGACACCATGCCCAAGTAGGAGCTGCCGAAGGCTGCGATCTTTTGGCCCTGAAAAAGCAAGATCAAAAGATCGCAGCCTCGTTTCACTCGACAGCTCCTACATGGAAACTGTCAACGATGCGAGCTATACACATTTGCTCTATCGCCAAGCACTTCTATATTGATGAGGTGCTTTTGCGTTCCTGACGCTCAGTGCCCATTCAATCGAGGAGACATGGATGAAGTCGTCAGCCACCGACGAGCCGCGAGCGCCAGGCCAAGCCCCCGTGAAAACCCGCCGCTTCGGCATCTCCCTCGTCTGGATCGTACCGATCGTGGCGGTGCTGGTGGGTATTTCGCTGGTGGTGCACAACATCCTGCAGGAAGGGCCGACCATCGTGGTCACCTTCAAGACCGGCAGCGGTCTGACAGCCAATAAGACCGAAGTCAAATACCGCAACGTGGTGATTGGTCAGGTCACCGATGTCGACTTGAGCGACGACCAGAAAAGCGTCAACGCCACGATCAAACTGGCCAAACAGGCCGAGACGTTTACTCGTGAAGATTCACAGTTCTGGGTGGTACGCCCGCGAATCGGTGCCGGTGGCGTTTCAGGTATCGACACCCTGCTTTCCGGCGACTATATCGGTGCCGACATCGGACAGGCCAACAACCGCGCCAAACAATTCAAGGGCCTGGAAAACCCGCCGCCGATTACCTACGGCGAACCCGGCAAGCGTTTCATGCTGCACACCCAGGATCTCGGTTCGCTGGACATCGGTTCGCCGGTGTATTACCGCAAGATCCCTGTCGGCCAGGTCGTCACCTACGAGCTGGCGCCTGACGGTAAAGGCGTGAATATCGAAGTGTTCATTCACGCGCCCAACGATGCGTTCGTCACTGAAAACACCCGATTCTGGAACGCCAGTGGCATTGACGTCAGCGTCGGCGCCAACGGTTTCCAGGTGAAAACCGAATCCCTGTCCTCCATGCTGGTGGGCGGTATCGCTTTCCGTGCGCCGGATTACAGCCCCAACGACGTGGCCGCCGCCGATGACAAGGAATTCGAACTGTTCGAAGACCAGCAAACCGCCCTCGCCCCACCCAACGGCAAGGCGCAGTATCTGAGTCTGCGCTTCGACCAGTCCCTGCGCGGCCTCAAGGTTGGCGCACCGGTGGAGTTCCTCGGCATGGAAATCGGTCGGGTGGTGGCGATCAATCTGGATTTCGATGCGAAAAAACGCAGCTTCCCGCTTAACGTCGGCATCGTCATTTACCCGCAACGTTTGGGCATGGCTTATGGAAAAATGCTCACTGCGTTCAAGCATGATCCCAACGATGAGGCCGCCGGCATTCGCCTGATGGGCACCTTCATCGACAATGGCCTGCGCGCCCAGGCCCGCAGTGGCAACCTGCTGACGGGGCAACTGTACGTGGCCCTGGACTTCTTCCCGAAAGCCGAAAAAGTCGCGTTTGACCCCACGGCGCGCCCGGTGGTGATTCCAACCGTGCCGGGCAGCCTCGAACAGCTGCAGGAAAAACTCGAAGCCGTGGTCGACAAGCTCAACAAGCTGCCGGTTGATCGCATCGCCACCAACCTCGACAGCAATCTGATCGAGCTGCGCAAAGGCCTGACCCAGTTCAACGCCAAGACCCTGCCGGGCGTGCAGAGCACTCTGGCCGACGTCAGCAAGACCTTGCAGTCCGCCAGCTCCACCTTGGCCGAAGATTCGCCGCAACGCGAGAAACTCACGGAAACCCTCGACGAGCTCGGGCGCATGTCGCGCTCGCTGCGTGAGCTGTCGGATTACCTGGGCCGGCATCCTGAATCGCTGATCCGCGGTCGCCCCGATAACGCCGCGCCTATCGATCTGAAAGGCCCGCCACGTAACTGAGCACAGGAGCTGAACCATGGCTGTACCGCTGAAAATCACCGTGCTCGCTGCGTTCATGCTGCTTGGCGCCTGCCGCAGCGACCCGATCAGCTTTCACACGCTGACGCCGGTGCAGATCGCCAACACCCGGACCGGCGCGCAGATTCCGATTGAAGCGCTGAGCGTGCCGCCGCAGGTCGACCGGGCGCAAATCGTTATCCGCCAGGGCAACAGCGGCCTGGCGATTCTGGAAACCGATTGGTGGGGGGCGACACTGGCGGATGAGTTGCGCGGTGCATTGGCCGACCAGTTGAGCAATACCAGTGGCCAAGGCAACGTTTCGGTTCGCATCGAAGTGCAACGCTTCGACTCGATCCCCGGTCAGTACGGCCTGATCGACGCCAAATGGCGCTTGCGTCCCGTCGGCGCCACTGACAATGGCTCGCTGACCTGCCGTTCGACCCTGCAAACACCGTCCGGCCCGACCATCGATGATCTGGTGGGTGCCCAGCAGAACAACGTCAAACGCTTGGCCGTGCAGATCAGTCGGGCGGCCACCGGCAACGCGCGCACCTGCCCTTCCCCGTCCTGACGGGGCCTACAGATCGAAGCGATCGACCGCACGCCGCCGCTCGTTGTCATCACGCACATCGTAGTTGGCGGTGGTCTGGATGTTGCTGTGGTGCGCCAGTTTCTGCGCAATCGACAAATCATGTTCCTCGATCACCCGCGTGATAAACGAGCGGCGGAAATCGTGGGGCATGATCTTCACCCCGACCTGAGTACCCCGCTGACGGGCAATGTAATAAATCGCGTGTTTGGTGATGCGCTCACGGGTGATATGGCTGCCGCGACGGATGCGGTTGAACAGAAAGGCATCGTCACTCTCGCCCTCCTTGAGTTCTGAACGCCGCAGTTCCAGCCACGCATCAAGTTTGGCGAACGCCCACGCCGGTGCGTACTTGATCAGTTGCTTGTTGCCCTTGCCGGTGACGGTCAGGCTGCGTTCGGTGAAGTCGACCTGATTCAGGTCCAGATCAACCGACTCCGATTTACGCATGCCGGTGCCGTACAACAGCGCAATCACCGCTGCGTCGCGCAGCCCTTGCGGACGCGGATCGGCGGCGCAGACTTCCATCAATTCGTGGATCAAGGTGCGCTTCAAGTTGCGCCCCTGGGACAAGCGCGTGCCGGCAATACCTTTGACCGAGCGCATCTTCAAAAGATGATCCTGGCTGATCAGGCTCATGCGCCAGGCTTCATTCATCACACCGCGCACGGCATTCACGTACAGCGACGAGGTATTCGGCGCATAACCGTCGGCGCGCAATGCGGCGACCAGTGCCACGACGTCTTCCGGTTGCAGCCCGTGCCAGGGGATTTCTTCGATATCCACGTCTTCGAAACCGAGGCGGTCCGCAGCATCCTGCAAGACATAGCGCATGGTCAGTTGGCTGGAAGGCGCCAGTCGCGCCAGATAAAGCGTCAGCGGATTAGTGTTGGACGGGGTGGATTCAGTACTCGACAAGTCAATCAAACGAAACGGCCTTGAATAGAAAACAGTTCAACAAAACAACTTAAAAGTGCAAACAAACTTATATAAAGAGCGACTCTTTCGTAAGACTTTTCGACTAAAACAGCCGATGAACGGAAGAAGTCTGAACGGTGGCTGTATGGCTTAGAGATAGACGAATCGCCGACCGTTTTTTCATGTTCCTTTGACAAAAACGCGCATAACCTTAGTTACAACAGGTTGCCCCGAAAGGCCTGCAACCCTGCCGTCCGTGGACTTAAAAGTCAATCAGGCATTCCCCGGCCGGTATCTCAACCCTTTGAAATTCCGTGTTTTTCAGACAATCGGCTGAAGGATGGCTGTCGCCCCGAGGTTCTTATGAGTCAAGCGTTTCTGCCGTTTTCCCGTCCGAGTATCGGCGATGAAGAAATAGCCGCCGTTGAACAAGTATTGCGTTCGGGGTGGATTACCACCGGGCCTAAAAGCCAGGCACTGGAAGAACACTTCGCCAACTATGTCGGTTGCAAGCACGCCGTGGCACTTTCCTCGGCCACCGGCGGCATGCACATCACCTTGTTGGCTTTGGGCATTGGTCCGGGTGACGAAGTCATCACCCCGTCGCAGACCTGGGTCTCGACCGCCAACATGATCTCGCTGCTCGGCGCTACACCAGTGTTCGTCGACGTTGATCGCGGCACCTTGATGACCGACGCCTTGCGTATCGAAGCCGCCATCACCCCGCGCACCAAAGCAATCATCCCGGTGCATTACGCCGGCGCCGCGTTTGATCTTGATCCGCTGTACGCGCTGGCCGACAAGCACGGTATCGCCGTCATCGAAGACGCCGCCCACGCCGCTGGCAGCCGTTACAAGGGCCGCCAAGTCGGCGCGCAGGGCACGGCGATTTTCTCCTTCCACGCGATCAAGAACATGACCTGTGCCGAAGGCGCAATGTTCGTCACCGACGACGAAGCCCTGGCCAGCCGCGTGCGCATGCTCAAATTCCATGGTTTGGGCGTTGACGCCTACGACCGGCTGACCGGTGGCCGCAAGCCGCAGGCGCAAGTGATGGAGCCGGGGTTCAAATACAACCTCGCCGACATCAACGCTGCAATTGCCTTGGTGCAGCTTGAGCGTCTGGACGCAATCAACGCCCGCCGCACCGAACTGGCTGCCGCCTACCGGCAAAAACTCGAAGGCTTGCCGGTGCTACCGCTGGCCCTGCCCGCTTACGCACAAACCCACGCCTGGCACCTGTTCATCCTGCGCATCGACAGCGAGCGCTGCGGCATGGACCGCGAAGCCTTCATGAAATGCTTGCAGGACCAGGGCATCGGCACCGGTATCCATTTCATCGCCACTCACCTGCACACCTGGTATCGCCAGCGTGCCCCCGACCTGTATCTGCCCGACACCGAATGGAACTCGGCGCGGCTGTGCTCGATTCCGTTGTTCCCCGACATGAGCGATCAAGACCTCGATCGCGTGGTCGGCGCCATCGCCACCCTTATGGACAAACGCCTGTGAAAACCTATCCGATCCGCTGTGTGTCGATCGTCATCCCGGTCTACAACGAACAGGACAGCCTGCCGGAACTGTTGCGCCGCACTGAAGCGGCGTGCCGGATGCTGCGTCACGACTATGAAATCGTCCTCGTCGACGACGGCAGCCGTGACCAGTCCGCCCTGCTTCTTGAAGAAGCCGCAACCCGTGAGGACAGCCCGTTCGTGGCGGTCATCCTCAACCGCAACTACGGCCAGCACGCGGCAATCATGGCCGGTTTCGAACAATGCAAAGGCGATGTGGTGATCA
Organism: Pseudomonas sp. MC6; assembly: GCF_054790575.1. Taxonomy (NCBI): domain Bacteria; kingdom Pseudomonadati; phylum Pseudomonadota; class Gammaproteobacteria; order Pseudomonadales; family Pseudomonadaceae; genus Pseudomonas; species Pseudomonas sp. MC6. Next base: position 1,606,503 of record NZ_CP186504.1, on the reverse strand, counting down.
CCCTCGACGCCGACCTGCAGAACCCGCCGGAAGAAATCCCGCGCCTGGTCGCCGAAGCGGAAAAGGGTTACGACGTGGTCGGCACTGTGCGCGGCAACCGCCAGGACTCGGCCCTGCGCCGCTATCCGTCGAAGCTGATCAACCTCGCCGTGCAACGCTCCACCGGCGTCGCCATGAGCGACTACGGCTGCATGCTCCGCGCTTACCGGCGGACGATCATCGACGCGATGCTCGCCTGCCGTGAACGCAGCACGTTCATCCCGATTCTGGCCAACAGCTTCGCCCGCCACACCACCGAAATCGTCGTGGCCCACGCCGAACGTGAGCACGGCGATTCGAAGTACAGCCCGATGCGTTTGATCAACCTGATGTTCGACCTGATCACCTGCATGACCACTACGCCGCTGCGTCTGTTGAGCATCGTCGGTTTCGCTATGGCTGGCCTCGGCGTGTTGTTTGCCGCCGCACTGATCTTGTTGCGCCTGGTGTTCGGTGCCGGCTGGGCCGGTGACGGCATGTTCGTGCTGTTCGCGGTGTTGTTCGTGTTCACCGGTGGCCAGTTCATCGGCATGGGCCTGCTCGGCGAATACCTGGGGCGCATGTACAGCGACGTGCGCGCCCGCCCGCGTTTCTTCGTTGAAAAAGTCTTGCGCGGCCAACCCGCCATGCCGCCGCGCGCCATCACCGTCGACGGTCTCTCCTCCTCCAATGATCAGGTTCTCTCATGAGCGCAAAAACGGTTGTCTTCGCTTATCACGATATCGGCTGCGCCGGCATTCAAACCCTGCTCGACAGCGGCTATGAGATTGCGGCGGTATTCACCCATGCCGACGACCCGAAAGAGAACGCCTTCTACGCCTCGGTCGCACAACTGTGCGCACGCAAAGGCATTCCGGTGCACGCCCCCGAAGACGTCAATCACCCACTGTGGATCGAGCGGATCGCCAAACTGAATCCGGACTACCTGTTCTCCTTCTACTATCGCCACCTGCTGAGCGAGTCGTTGCTGGCCACCGCGAAAAAAGGCGCGTTCAATCTGCACGGCTCGTTGCTGCCAAGCTACCGTGGCCGCGCCCCAGCCAACTGGGTGCTGGTCAACGGCGAGACCGCAACCGGCGTGACTCTGCACCGCATGGTCAAACGTGCCGATGCCGGCGCCATCGTTGCCCAACAGCGTGTGGCCATTGAACGCAGCGACACCGCGCTGAGCCTGCACGGCAAGCTGCGCATCGCCGCGACGGATCTGCTGCGCGACACTTTGCCAGCCATGCTGCAAGGCAAGATCAGTGAAACCGCGCAGGACGAATCGAAAGCCACAGTATTCGGGCGTCGCACGGCGGCGGACGGCAAACTGCTTTGGGCGAAACCGGCCGAGCAGTTGTTCAACCTTGTGCGCGCCGTCACCCAACCTTACCCGGGCGCGTTCTGCGCTGTGGGCGAGCACAAACTGATCGTCTGGAGCGCTGAAGTTGCCAAGGGCAACGACAGCCAGGCGCCGGGCCGGGTGATCAGCGTCGATCCGCTGCGCATTGCCTGCGGCGAAGACTCGCTGGTAATCCTCTCCGGTCAGCGCAACGACAACGGCCTGTTCCTCAGTGGCCCGCAACTGGCCAGTGAACTGGGTCTGGTCGACGGCTCGCTGTTGCGCGGTGCCGAATCCGGCCGTGCGCCACGTCGCACTCGCGTGCTGATCCTTGGCGTTAACGGTTTTATCGGCAATCACTTGTCCGAACGCCTCCTGCGCGATGACCGCTACGAAGTCTATGGACTGGACATCGGTTCCGACGCCATCGACCGTCTGCGCAGCCATCCGCACTTCCACTACGTCGAAGGCGACATCAGCATTCACTCCGAGTGGATCGAGTACCACATCAAGAAGTGCGACGTGGTCCTGCCGCTGGTGGCCATCGCCACGCCGATCGAATACACCCGCAACCCGTTGCGCGTGTTCGAACTCGACTTCGAAGAAAACCTCAAGCTGGTGCGCTACTGCGTCAAGTACAACAAGCGCGTGATCTTCCCGTCGACCTCGGAAGTCTATGGCATGTGCCAGGACAAGCATTTCGACGAAGACACCTCCAACCTGGTGGTCGGCCCGATCAACAAGCAGCGCTGGATCTACTCGGTGTCCAAGCAATTGCTGGACCGCGTGATCTGGGCGTACGGCGCCAAAGGTCTGAATTTCACCCTGTTCCGCCCGTTCAACTGGATGGGCCCGCGCCTTGATCGTCTGGATTCGGCCCGCATCGGCAGCTCCCGCGCCATCACTCAGTTGATTTTGAATCTGGTGGAAGGCACGCCGATTCGCCTGTTCGACGGTGGCGAGCAAAAACGCTGCTTCACCGACATCGCCGACGGCGTCGAGGCCCTGGCGCGGATCATCGATAACGACAACGATGTCTGCAACGGTCAAATCATCAACATCGGCAACCCGGACAACGAAGCGAGCATCCGTCAGCTGGGTGAAGAACTGCTGCGTCAGTTCGAAGCGCATCCGCTGCGCGATAACTTCCCGCCGTTCGCCGGTTTTCGCGACGTCGAGAGCAAGGCGTTCTATGGCGCTGGCTATCAGGATGTTGAGCACCGCAAACCCAGCATCGCCAACGCCAAGCGTCTGCTCGACTGGACGCCAACCGTGGAAATGCGCGAGACCATTGGCAATACGCTCGACTTCTTCCTGCGTGAAGCGATGCTCGAAATCGCGGACAAGCGCTAATGCAGGCCGGTCTACGCATCGACGTCGACACCTTTCGCGGCACCCGTGAAGGTGTGCCGCGCTTGCTGGAAATGCTCGACGAGGCGCAGATCAAGGCAACGTTTTTCTTCAGTGTCGGCCCCGACAACATGGGCCGGCATCTGTGGCGCCTGATCCGCCCGCAGTTTCTCTGGAAGATGCTCCGCTCCAATGCGGCCGGCCTGTATGGCTGGGACATTCTGCTGGCCGGCACCGCGTGGCCGGGCAAACCGATTGGCCGTGATCTCGGGCACCTGATGCGTCAGGCCCGCGATGCCGGTCATGAGGTTGGCCTGCATGCATGGGATCACCACGGCTGGCAGGCCAACGCCGGGACCTGGAGCGACAAGCAACTGATCGAGCAGATTCGTCAGGGCGTCGACTCGTTGAGCGACATCCTCGGCGCGAAAGTCGACTGTTCCGCCGCCGCTGGTTGGCGTGCGGACGAGCGCGTGATCGAGGCCAAGCAAGCCTTCGGCTTTCGCTACAACAGCGATTGCCGAGGCGACCGCCTGTTTCGTCCGCTGCTGGCCGACGGCACGCCGGGCACGCCGCAGATTCCGGTGGATCTGCCGACCTTCGATGAAGTCGTCGGCCCGATCGTCGCAGCGCGGGACTTCAACGGGTTTATCCTTGACCACTTTCGTCCGCAACAGCTCAACGTCTACACCATTCACGCCGAAGTAGAAGGGATTCTGATGGCTGAGGATTTTCGTCAACTGCTGGTCGATGCACGCCAGCGCAACATCGCTTTCAAACCGCTGGGCGACTTGTTGCCCGAGTTCTTCAACACCTTGCCCATGGGTCGCGTACAACGTGGCGCCCTCGACGGCCGTGAAGGCTGGCTGGGAGTGCAAGACGCATGACTAAACGCTGGACGCTGCCACTGCTGTTGCTGGTCATTTGCTTGCTGGCCTATCTGCTGCCGCTGGGCACGCACGGCTTGTGGATTCCCGACGAAACCCGTTACGCACAGATCAGTCAGAACATGCTGCTGAGCGGTAACTGGGTGTCGCCGCACTTCATGAGCCTGCGCTACTTCGAGAAGCCGATTGCCGGTTACTGGATGATCGCGCTGGGTCAGCAAGTGTTCGGGCAGAACCTGTTCGGCGTGCGCTTCGCTTCGGCGCTGAGCACTGGCTTGAGCGTGCTGCTGTGCTATCTGGTTGCCCGGCGCTTGTGGAGCGAGCCGCGCAAAAGTTTCGTCTGCGCCCTGCTCTACATGAGTTTCACCATCGTTGCCGGTCAGGCGGGCTACGCCAACCTCGATCCGCAATTCACCTTCTGGGTCAATCTGAGTCTGGTGGCGCTGTGGTTTGCCCTCGACAGTCAAACCGGCGGCAAGCGCATGGCCGCTTGGGCCGTGCTGGGGCTGGCCTGCGGCATGGGTTTCATGACCAAGGGTTTTCTCGCCTGGCTGCTGCCGGTGCTGATCGCCGTACCGTGGATGCTCTGGCAAAAACGCTGGCGAGAACTGCTGATGTTCGGCCAGGTGGCGATTGCCATCGCGATCCTCATCAGCTTGCCTTGGGTGCTCTCGGTGCATGCGCAGGAGCCCGATTACTGGCGATTCTTCTTCTGGCACGAGCACATTCGTCGCTTTGCCGGGGACGATGCGCAACACGACGCGCCGTGGTGGTTTTACCTGCCGCTGCTGGTGGCGTTCAGTCTGCCGTGGGCCGGCCTGTTGCCGACGGCGTTCAGGCAAGCCTGGCAAACCCGCGCTCAGCCGAAAATCGTGTTCCTGCTGCTGTGGCTGCTGATGCCGCTACTGTTTTTCAGCCTGAGCAACGGCAAATTGCCGACTTACATACTGCCGTGCCTGCTGCCGCTGGCGTTGTTGCTGGGCGATGCGTTGGCCGATCGTTTGCGTCTGGAGCAAGGTCGGGCACTGAGCATCAATGGGTTGCTCAATCTGCTGCTGGGCGTCGTCACGCTGATCGCGCTGGTGTACCTGCAACTGAGCAAACCGGTGTACGACCACGAACTACACAGCATGGTGCTGGTGTTTATCGCGCTGATCGGCTGGATCATCGCCAATCTGCTGCAAGCCTTGCTTCCGCTGCAATGCTGGGCGGCTCCGGCGCTGGGCAGCCTGTTGCTGATCGCGGTGTTGCCAGCGGCGCTGCCGAAATCGGTGGTCGCCAACAAGATGCCCGATCAGTTCATCAAGCATCACGTCACGGAACTGGCGCAAACCACACACCTGTTGAGCAACGATCTGGGTGCTGCTTCGGCACTGGCCTGGCGCCTGAAAACCCCGCAAGTGGCGTTGTACAACACGATAGGCGAATTGAAATATGGCCTTGCCTATCCTGACGGCATTCAACAGCGGGTCGATCCCGAACACGTACAACAGTGGATGCGCGAGGCACGCCGCAGCGGTGCGGTCGGCGTGGTGATGCGCGTCAAGGGGCAGGACGAACTGGACGAAATCGACAAGTTGCCAAAGGACGGCGTCCGTTACGAGCAGGGCAACCTGGTGATCATGATCCTGCCCAAGGAGGCGTCATGAGCCTGTTGCTGCTGTTGGCCGCGTGCCTGCTGACCTGTCTCGGGCAGATTGCGCAGAAGTACGCCGTGGAGAGCTGGCGCGGGAGCGATTCTTCGCTGACCGGCAAACTGCGCTCGCCGTGGTTGTGGCTGGCGCTGCTCGCCCTCGGTTCCGGTCTGTTGGTCTGGTTGCTGGTGCTGCAGCGGCTGGAAGTCGGCGTCGCTTATCCGATGCTCAGCCTCAACTTTGTCCTGATCACCCTGATCGCGCGCTTCGTCTTCCGTGAACCCATCGACCGCCAGCATTGGCTCGGCGTGGCGTTGGTGATCGGCGGCGTGGCGTTGCTGGGGCAACAGTCATGAATCAACGTCGCGGCATCACTTTCGCGCTGGGCAGCGTGTTACTCGTCAGCGCTGCGCAACTGGGCATGCGCTGGAGCATGACCCGTCTGCCCGTGCCGGAACAATGGCTGCACATCGACAGCCTCGACCTGCGTGCATTGGCCGTGGTCGTTGCGGCGATTTTTGCCTACGCGCTGTCGATGCTCTGCTGGCTCGCCGCCCTGCGCGATCTGCCGCTGGGCCGGGCTTACTCGCTGCTGAGCATCAGCTATGCGCTGGTGTATCTGCTGGCGGCCAGTCTGCCGCTGTTCAACGAATCCTTCAGTTTCACCAAATCACTGGGCGTGGCGCTGGTCATGCTCGGGGTCATCACCATCAACACTCGTCCGGCTCGTGCGCCCGAATTCAGGAGTGCTCCATGAAAATCACAGTATTTGGCAGCGGTTACGTCGGTCTGGTGCAAGCGGCTGTGTTGGCCGAAGTCGGCCACGATGTCGTGTGCATGGACGTCGACCAGAAGAAGGTCGACCTGTTGCGCCAGGGTCATGTCAGCATCTTCGAACCGGGGCTGGACCAGCCTGGTACGCGAAGGTCTGGATTCGAAACGCCTGCAATTCACCACCGATGAAAAGCTCGCCGTGCAGCACGCTCGGGTGGCGTTTATTGCCGTGGGTACGCCGTCGCGTGAGGACGGTTCGGCGGATCTGCGTTATGTGCTTTCGGTCGGCGATGCCATTGCCCGCCATCGTGAGCAGCCATTGATTCTCGTGGAAAAATCCACGGTGCCGGTGGGCACGGGCGACACCCTGCGCACGCACATTGAAAAAGCCTTGATCAAGGTCGGCCGCCTGCTGCAATTCGATATCGTTTCCAACCCGGAGTTTCTCAAGGAAGGCTCCGCCGTTGCCGACTGCCGTCGGCCGGACCGTATCGTTATCGGTTGCGAAGGCGATGACGTGCGCGACGTGATGCGCGATCTGTATTCGCCGTTCAACCGCAACCACGACCGCATCATGTTCATGGACCTGCGCAGCGCTGAGCTGACCAAGTACGCCGCCAACTGCATGCTGGCGACCAAGATCAGCTTCATCAACCAGATCGCCGAACTCGCCGAACACTTGGGTGCCGACATCGAGTCGGTACGCCAGGGCATCGGTGCCGACACGCGCATCGGTTATCACTTCATCTACCCAGGCTGCGGTTATGGCGGTTCGTGCTTCCCGAAAGACATGCGCGCGTTGATCCACAGCGCCGAAGAAGCGCATTGCTCCAGCGACTTGCTGCAAGCGGTCGAGGCGATCAACCAGCGCCAGAAACACAAATTGTTCGAGCGCATCAACGCGTTCTACAAGGGCGACCTGCGCGGCAAGACCTTCGCCCTGTGGGGCCTGGCGTTCAAACCCAACACTGATGACATGCGCGACGCGCCGAGCCGCGTGTTGCTGGAAGAACTGTGGGCCGCCGGTGCCAGCGTGCGCGCCTTCGACCCGGAAGCCATGCAGGAAACCCAGAACCTTTACCCGAACGAATCGAAACTGATGCTGATGGGCACACCGGAATCGGTCTTGCCCGGCGCCGATGCGTTGATCATCTGCACCGAGTGGCAGCAGTTCAAAGCACCGGATTTCGACCTGATCAAACAGCGCCTCAACAGCCCGGTGATTTTCGACGGGCGCAACCTTTACGACGCCGAGCGTCTGGCGCGCAATGGCTTCCAATACTTCCCGATGGGCCGTGGCGAATCGCGCAAACTGCCGATCCCGCTGCAACAGTGGCCGAATGCGTCCGACGTTGCTTGATCGCGTTATCGCCTGAGATTCGCCGGCAGTCCCTGATCGCAGGGCTGCTGGCGTTTTTATTGTTCATGGCCGGGGTCCACGGGCAGGCCCCGATCGGTTTCGACTCGCGATTTGTGTTGTTCGCGCAAGAGATGCTACGCCATGAGCCGACGGTGTTTCCGACCACCTATGGTCAGCCTTACGCGGATTACTCAGCGGTTTCGACGCTGTTCATCTGGCTGTTGTCGTTGCCGTTTGGCGCGGTGAATGCGTTGACCGCGTGGGCGCCGAGCGCAATCGCGGGCGCGTTGATCGTGACGTTGATGTATCGCCTGCTGGCACCGTACTCACGGCCCTGGGCGTTGATCAGTATTGCCTTGCTAATGCTCACCAGTGGCTTTGTCACTGAAGTGCGCGCGGTGTCGCAGGACTTGATGCTCGCGGGTGCGGCGTTCGCAGTGTTTTATCTGGGCTATGCCCATGATCATTTTGGCGGCGGGCGTCGTTGGCCGTTGATCTTCGTATTGCTGCTGCTCGGTTTCGGCATACGCGGGCCGATTGGTCTGGTGGTGCCGACCGGAATGCTGTGCAGCTATTACCTGCTTAACCGTGAATGGTCGCGGTTGCTGGTGTTCGGCGCGTTGGCTTCGCTGTTGCTGGCCGCCTGTGTCGGGTTGTTGTTATGGCTGGCACAGGTCAGCGGTGGCCCGGTGTTCCTGCAGGACGTGATCCGCATGCAGTTCATGGGGCGCATGGACGGCAGCGAAGGCGTCAGCGGTTCGCTGTATTACTTCACCAGCTCCTTCGGTAACTATGCGCTGGCCTATCCGTTGGCATTGCTGGTGCTGGCAGCGGCCTGGCTGAGCAAGCCGCAACAGCGTGGCCCGGCGCTGCGTCTGGTGCAGTACTGCGCGGCGGCGGCCCTGATTGTGATGGTCGGGTTGTCGATTCCCCAGGCGAAGAAGGCACGGTATCTGCTGCCGATGCTGCCCATGGCGGCGGTCATTGCGGCGTATCCGTTTCAGGTGGCGCATGGGCGGGTGTTTCGCTGCTTGCGCGGGTTGATCATGGGCTTGTGGCTGGTCACACCGGGCTTGTTGCTGGTGGTTTTACTGGTCGCGCAACGGCGCTTTCCCGAGCAATTGAGTGAAGTTTCCATTGTTTTGCTCGCGCTGGGCGTTCTTCAACTGCTGGCTCTGTCGAGATTGTTGATCACGCGTTGGCGCGCCGAACTGTTGGCGTTGTGTGCCGTGTTGGCGCTGTGGATGGTGTATGCGGCGGTCTTCGAACCGGTGGAACGGCGTTTGTACGACACCCAGTCATTCAGCCACGCGGTGTTCGCCCAGGTTCAGCAAAACCCGGCGCCGCTGGTGTTGCATGGCATGGGCAAGGACGCGAAAGCGATCAAGTTCATGGTCAATCTCTCGCAGGACCTGCAACCGCAGTTCAGCGACTCGATCCAGCAACTGGAGGCGATCAAAGGTCCGGCGTGGCTGATGATGGATCGCAGTGATCTACCCTCCCTCAAGGGCACGCCGCTGGAAAGCGCGCAACCGGTGTTGAACGGGCGTTTCGACAAAAACGACTATGTATTGCTGTGGCTGAAACCGTAACCTGTCCAGCTCTAGACCGACAGGATGCGCCTCAACATGACCTTCGACGTACGCCGCGCCAGCCTTGCTGACGCGGTTGCCCTCCCCGCGATCGAGCGTTCGGCAGCGCAATTGTTTCGTCTTGATCCGCCGTTGGCGTGGCTGGCTAATGCCGAGGTACTCGATGCTGCCCGACATCGGCAGGCCATCGAACAGGCGTACGTCTGGGTTGCTGAAAATAGCGATGGGCAACTGACTGGATTTGTTCGTGCTGTAGACATCGATCAGCACCTGCACATTGAGGAGCTCTCCGTCAGTCAGGCTTTTCAAGGACAAGGCATGGGTCGTGCACTGGTTGCGGCCGTCATTGAACAAGCGCGCGCGATGCAGTTGAACTCAGTGACGCTGACCACTTTTCGCGATCTGCCGTGGAATGCGCCGTTTTATCAGAGGTTGGGGTTTGTCGAGTTGACGCATGCACACACCGATCGCCATTTGCGCGATGCGCTGCAAGCCGAGGTCCTCTTCGGCTTTCCCGCAGAGCGCCGCTGCGCGATGCGCCTGCCCCTTTCCTGAAGACAACACAAATCCCCTGTAGGAGTGAGCCTGCTCGCGATAGCGTCTGCACATTCAACACTTCATTGGCAGATCTACCGCTATCGCGAGCAGGCTCACTCCTACAGAGGAAATGCGGTGTGGCAGCTTGACCGGTGATGGCCGCCCGGTAAGGATGGCGTACCCCCGCCAGGCATTTGAAATAAGGACATTGACCCTTCGTGGCCACCTACTCGCGCCTCATCCGCCGGTTGATGATCAGCTCGCTGACCGTCGTCATCAGCCGCGCCCTGATCAGCCCACTGCTGACGCTGTTCCTCAGCAACAAGCTCGGCCTCAACCCGCAAGATGTCGGTCTGCTGCTGGGCATTGCGGTGTTCAGCGCCACGTTGTTGTCGCTGTACGGCGGTTACATCATTGATCGGCTCGACAAACGCCAGTTGCTGATCCTGACCATGCTTTCCAGCGGTATCGGTCTGATCCTGCTGACCTTCGCGCAGAATCTGTATCTGGTCACCCTGGTGCTGATCATCAGCGAAACGGCGTCGGCGCTGTTCCTCATCTGCTCTAAAGCCATCCTCAGTGAAAACCTGCCGGTGGGCCAGCGGGTCAAGGCGTTTTCCCTGAACTACACGCTGACCAACATCGGTTACGCCGTCGGCCCGATGATTGGCGTGGTGATTGCCGGCGTTCAGCCGTCAGCGCCGTTTATCGTCGCGGGCGCGATTGCCATCGGCAGCATTTTTCTGCTGTTCGGTGCCGCGCGCGAAGTGAACCCGGTCGCCGCGGTCGCTCAGCCACAAAGTTTTCTGAAAACCCTGATCATCCTGAAAAACGACCGCACGATGATTCTGTTCACTCTGGGTTGCCTGCTCAGCACGCTGGTGCACGGGCGTTTCACCCTGTACCTGTCGCAATACCTGCTGGTGACCCACACCCAGCAACAAACGCTGGACACCATGGCCGCCCTGCTCGCCTGCAACGCGGTCACGGTGATTCTGTTGCAGTACCAAGTCGGCCGATTACTCACCCGGGAGCACCTGCGCCACTGGATCGCCGGCGGTACCGCGTTGTTCATCATCGGCCTGATCGGCTTCAGTCTGGCCGACAGTCTGGTCGGTTGGTGCGTGGCGATGTTCATCTTCACCTTGGGCGAGATGATCATTTACCCGGCCGACTTTCTGTTTGTCGACACCCTCGCCCCGGAAGAACTGCGCGGCAGCTATTACGGCGCGCAGAACCTCGCAGCGCTGGGCGGTGCGGCGAGCCCGGTGATGTGCGGGTTTCTGCTGATGCACACACCCGCGCCGAGCATGTTCTACGCCTTGAGCGCACTGGCGGCGGTGGGCGGCTATTTATGCTTTGTGAGTGGCCGCCGCGTCGCTTCAATACAAAATTAATGCACTAAATATGCATTAATATGAATTTGTCAGCATCGAGTTTGCCCGGCACACTGTGCACGTTCCTCCCCCAATGTTGGAACGCTTCGAGGGCTTTCCGGATATGCCGGACAAGTCCTTTTTTTTGCCTCGAATTTGCTGCAAGGATCGGATTCACATGCTCGCTCGCTGGTTGCCCGCCGCCATCAATACCCGCCCGACCGAATGGAGCCGCGCCGCCATCGGCATGGCCTTGGGCACGTTGTTCAGTGTGTGGTTGTGTGCACAAGTATTCGGCCATGAAGTCGCCTATCACCTGATCGGTCCGCTGGGCGCCTCGGCCGTGCTGCTATTTGCCGTGTCCTCCGGTGCTCTCGCTCAGCCGTGGTCGATTCTCGGCGGGTATTTATGTGCCGGCGTTGTCGCATTGCTGGTCGCTCACGTGCTCGGCCGGACCCTTGGCAGCGCGTGTCTGGCGGCGGGCATGGCGCTGATTCTGATGTGCTGGCTGCGTTGCTTGCATCCGCCCGCTGGCGCGTTGGCCCTGACGCTGGTGCTGGCGGATCCCGCGACCATCGCCCTGGACTGGAAAGCCATGGAACCGGTGATGCTCGGCGCGGCGTGCATGCTGCTCAGTGCCCTCGCCTACAACAACCTGACACGGATTCGTTATCCGAAACGTCCGGCTGAACCGGCACCGCTGGTGGCCCCGGTCGACAGTCAGGCGATCACCGCTGAAGACCTCAAACTGGCGTTGGCCGACATGGAAGCCTTCATCGACATCACCCCTGAAGACCTCGAACAACTGATCCACGCCAGCGAACTGCACGCCAAGCGCCGCAGCATTACCCAAACCTTCCGCTGACTCCGTGTAGGAGCTGCCGCAGGCTGCGATCTTTTGATCTTTAAAATCAAAGTCAAAAGATCGCAGCCTGCGGCAGCTCCTACATGAGCGCGCACATTTTCGACCAAGGTAAAAACGCAAACTCCCCCTGCGAATATCCCGGTTGTACAGGGCAAATTTGCACTGTTACGATCGGCTAACGCTCGCGCGCGAGCTTCTCGAATAAAGACAATAAAAGCAGGGAGTTACTGATGACAGCTCAGGCTTCATCCCCGCGGACCCCGTCCATGGATGCCACGCAAAACGAAGTGCTGGCCGAGGTTCGCAACCACATCGGTCACCTGACCCTCAACCGCCCCGCCGGTCTTAATGCCATCACCCTCGACATGGTGCGTTTGCTGCAGCAGCAGCTCGACGCCTGGGCGACTGACGCCGATGTTCACGCGGTAGTCCTGCGCGGTGCCGGTGAAAAAGCCTTCTGCGCCGGTGGAGACATTCGCTCGCTGTACGACAGTTTCAAAAGCGGCGACACGCTGCACGAAGATTTCTTCGTCGAGGAATACGCCCTCGACCTGACGATTCATCACTACCGCAAACCGGTATTGGCGCTGATGGACGGTTTCGTCCTCGGCGGCGGCATGGGCCTGGTGCAAGGCGCCGATCTGCGCGTGGTCACCGAGAAGAGCCGACTGGCGATGCCGGAAGTGGCCATCGGTTATTTCCCCGATGTCGGTGGCAGTTATTTCCTGCCGCGCATTCCCGGTGAGCTGGGGATTTATCTGGGCGTCAGCGGCGTGCAGATCCGTGCCGCCGATGCGCTTTATTGCGGGCTCGCCGACTGGTACCTGGACAGCAGCAAACTGGCGCTGCTCGACGAAAAATTCGATCAGATGGAATGGCAGGAGACACCGCTGAAGGCGCTGCAAAACCTGCTGGCCAAACACGCCGTGCAAACCCTGCCCGATGCTCCGCTCGAAGCCTTGCGCCCGGCCATCGATCATTTTTTCGCCCTGCCGGACGTGCCGAGCATGGTCGAGCAATTGCGCGCGGTGACCGTCGCCGACAGCCACGAATGGGCGACCACCACGGCAGACTTGCTGGAAACCCGCTCGCCGTTGGCCATGGCCGTTACCCTGCAGATGCTCCGTCGTGGCCGACACTTGAGTCTGGAGCACTGCTTCGCGCTGGAGCTGCATCTGGATCGTCAGTGGTTCGCCCGTGGCGACCTGATCGAAGGCGTACGCGCCCTGCTGATCGACAAAGACAAGACACCTCGCTGGAACCCGCCGACCCTCGCTGCGCTGGACGCAGAGCATGTCGCGAGTTTCTTCCACGGTTTTCCTGAGAGCGGGAGCTGAGCCATGCACGATCTCGAACTGACTGAAGAACAAGTGATGATCCGCGACATGGCCCGGGACTTTGCCCGTGGCGAAATCGCACCGCACGCGCAGGCTTGGGAAAAGGCTGGCTGGATCGACGATGCGCTCGTCGCGAAAATGGGCGAACTCGGTTTGCTCGGCATGGTGGTGCCTGAGGAATGGGGCGGCACCTACGTCGATTACGTCGCCTACGCCTTGGCCGTGGAAGAGATTTCCGCCGGTGACGGCGCGACCGGCGCGTTCATGAGCATCCACAACTCGGTCGGCTGCGGCCCGGTGCTCAACTACGGCAGCGAAGCACAGAAACAGACCTGGCTGGCGGATCTGGCCAGCGGGAAAACCATCGGCTGCTTCTGCCTGACCGAACCACAGGCCGGTTCCGAAGCGCACAACCTGCGCACCCGCGCCGAACTGCGTGACGGCCAGTGGGTGATCAACGGCGCCAAGCAATTTGTCAGCAATGGCAAACGCGCGAAGCTGGCGATCGTGTTTGCGGTGACCGATCCGGATCTGGGCAAGAAAGGTATTTCGGCGTTTCTGGTGCCGACCGATACCGCCGGTTTTATCGTCGATCGCACCGAACACAAGATGGGCATCCGCGCTTCTGATACCTGCGCGGTGACGCTGAATAACTGCAGCATCCCCGAGGCCAATCTGCTGGGTGAGCGCGGTAAAGGTCTGGCGATTGCCCTGTCCAACCTCGAAGGCGGACGTATCGGTATCGCGGCTCAGGCGCTGGGTATTGCTCGTGCGGCATTTGAAGCGGCGTTGGTGTATTCGCGTGATCGCATCCAGTTCGGCAAACCGATCAATGAGCACCAGAGCATCGCCAACCTGCTGGCCGATATGCACATGCAAATCAACGCCGCGCGGCTGATGATCCTGCATGCAGCGCGTCTGCGCACGGCGGGCAAACCTTGCTTGTCCGAGGCTTCGCAGGCCAAGCTGTTTGCTTCGGAAATGGCCGAGAAGGTCTGCTCGTCAGCGATTCAGATTCATGGCGGGTATGGGTATCTGGAGGATTATCCGGTCGAGAAGTACTACCGCGATGCGCGGATTACCCAGATCTATGAAGGCTCGAGCGAGATTCAGCGGATGGTGATTGCGCGGGAGCTGAAGAACTACCAGTTGTAATGGTGTTGGCCCCTTTCCCTCTCCCCAGCCCTCCCGAAACGTCGGACCGCCCAGAGGGAGAGGGAGCCGACCGAGGTGTCTGGCGTTATACATCGACCTGGAAGATTGTGTCGATTATGGATTCATTAAAGCACTTTCAGGTCGGCGTATATCTAAAGCATCCCCCAATCAGTCCCCTCTCCCTCTGGGAGAGGGCTAGGGTGAGGGGCTTTTCGCTTTTGCCGCATTACTTGCCTTGGAATGCCGCCTCACGCTTGGCAATAAACGCCGCCATCCCTTCCTTCTGATCCTGCGTGGCAAACGCCGCATGGAACACCCGACGCTCGAAGCGAACGCCCTCAGTCAGGTTCACTTCAAAGGCACGATTCACGCTCTCTTTGACCATCATCGCAATCGGCAGCGACTTGCTGGCAATCACCGCCGCCACTTTCAGCGCTTCGTCCAACAACTCATCACTCGGTACAATTCGCGCAACGATGCCGCAACGCTCGGCTTCCACCGCATCGATCATGCGCCCGCTCAGGCACATCTCCATGGCTTTCGCTTTACCCACGGCGCGGGTCAGACGCTGGGTGCCGCCCATGCCCGGCAGCACGCCGAGGTTGATTTCCGGCTGGCCGAATCTGGCGTTGTCGCCAGCCAGAATGAAGTCGCACATCAACGCCAGCTCACAGCCACCACCGAGGGCAAAACCGTTAACGGCGGCGATGATCGGCTTACGGCGATTGGCCACGCGATCGCTGTCACTGAACAAGTCGTCCATGTAGATCTGCGGGTAAGTCAGTTCGGCCATTTCCTTGATGTCGGCGCCGGCGGCGAAGGCCTTTTTCGAACCCGTGAGGACGATGCAACCGATGTTCGCATCGGCTTCAAGTGCATCAAGAGCCTGGTTCACTTCGCTGACCAGTTGCGCATTCAGCGCGTTCAACGCCTGCGGACGGTTGAGGGTAATCAAGCCAACGCGGCCATGGATTTCCAGCAGAATGGTTTCGTACGTCATGAATAAAAATTCCTTCTTAAAGATTGCGCGAAATGACCATGCGCTGAATATCGCTGGTGCCTTCGTAGATCTGGCAGACGCGCACGTCGCGGTAGATGCGCTCCAGCGGGAAGTCGTTGAGGTAACCGTAACCACCGAGCGTTTGCAACGCCATTGAACAGACCTTTTCGGCCATTTCCGAAGCGAACAGTTTCGCCATGGAGGCCTCGACCAGCGCCGGTTGGCCGCTGTCACGCAGGGCCGCCGCGTAATGCACCATCTGCCGGGCGACGGCAATTTGCGTGGCCATGTCGGCCAAACGGAATGCCACGGCCTGATGCTCGATGATCGGTTTGCCGAAGGTGTCGCGCTCACGGGCGTAATCACGCGCCGCTTCAAACGCCGCGCGGGCCATGCCCACCGATTGCGAAGCGATGCCGACACGGCCGCCTTCAAGGTTGGCCAAGGCGATTCTGTAGCCCTCGCCCTCTTCACCCAGGCGGTTGGCCACCGGCACTTGCACATCTTCGAAAAGAATCTGACAGGTGTCGGAAGCGTGCTGGCCGAGTTTGTCTTCGACGCGAGCGACTTTGTAGCCCGGCGAATCGGTCGGCACGATAAACGCGCTGATGCCGCGTTTGCCGGCACTCGGATCGGTCACCGCAAACACAATCACGATCCCGGCGTTTTGCCCGGAGGTGATGAACTGTTTGCAGCCGTTGAGCACGTAGTGATCGCCTTCCAGCCGTGCACGGGTTTTCAGGCTGCTGGCATCGGAACCGGCTTGCGGTTCGGTCAGCGCAAATGCGCCGAGCATGGCGCCGCTGGCCAAGGGTTTGAGGAAGCGTTCGCGCTGATCGTCGTTGCCGAACTTGAGGATCGGCACGCAGCCGACCGAGTTGTGCACGCTCATGATCGTCGAGCAGGCGCCGTCGCCGGCGGCGATTTCTTCCAGGGCCATCGCGTACGCCAGGTAACCGGTGTCGCAGCCGCCCCACTGTTCCGGCACGAGCATGCCGAAGAAGCCCAGCTCAGCCATATGACCAATGGCTTCCTTGGGGAAACAGTGCTCGCGATCCCATTCGGCGGCGAACGGTTTGAGTCGTTCCTCGGCGAACTGCCGGGCCATGTCACGGATCTGGGTTTGGTCTTCGTTGGGAATCATGGTGAATCCTTAAATATCAGTCGCACCGCTTTCCCTGTAGGAGTGAGCCTGCTCGCGATAGCGGTGGATCAGACAGATCATTATTGACTGAAAAGACGCTATCGCGAGCAGGCTCACTCCTACAAGGGGATTGGTGTTGGGCTCAGTAAAGGCATTCCACGGCCATGGCCGCGGCTTCGCCGCCGCCGATACAGATCGCTGCGATGCCGCGTTTGTGCTTTCTCTGGCGCAGGGCCGACAGTAGCGTCACCAGAATCCGCGCCCCCGATGCACCGATCGGGTGACCCAAGGCACAGGCGCCACCATGCACATTCAACTTGTCATGGGGGATTTCCAGATGCGTCATCGCCGCCATGCCGACCACGGCAAACGCTTCGTTGACCTCGAACAGATCGACGTCACCCAGCGACCAACCGGTTTTCTTGATCAGTTTCTTGATCGCACCAATCGGCGCCACCGGGAACAAGCCCGGAGTATCAGCGAACGCGGCGTGGCCATGGATCACCGCCAGCGGTTTCAGTCCGAGTTTCTGCGCCTGCGACTGACGCATCAGCACCAGCGCCGCCGCACCGTCAGAAATCGAACTGGAGTTCGCCGCCGTCACCGTGCCGCCTTCACGGAATGCCGGTTTCAGCGAGGCGATTTTGTCGAGTTTGGCTTTCGGTGGCTGCTCGTCGTGGCTGATCAGTACCTGCTCTTTGCCGACGGTCACGGTCAGCGGGACGATTTCGTCCTTGAAGCTGCCGTCCTTGATCGCCTGCTGCGCGCGGGTGGTCGAGGCGATGGCAAAGGCATCCTGCGCTTCACGACTGAAGTGGTTGGTCTCGGCGCAGTCTTCGGCGAAGGTGCCCATCAGGCGGCCCTTGTCGTAAGCGTCTTCAAGGCCGTCGAGGAACATCGAGTCAAGCACGCGACCATGGCCCATGCGGTAACCGGCGCGCGCGCGATCCAGCAGATACGGCGAATTGGACATGCTTTCCATGCCACCGGTGATCACCACATCGGCACTGCCAGCCAACAGCATGTCGTGAGCGAGAATGGTGGTTTCCATGCCCGAGCCGCACATCTTGTTGACGGTGGTGCAACGGGTCGATTTATCCAGCCCGGCGCCCAGCGCAGCCTGACGTGCAGGTGCCTGGCCGAGCCCGGCAGGCAGCACACAACCGAACAGCACTTCATCGACCGAGTCGCTGGCGACACCGGCACGTTCCACTGCGGCTTTGATCGCCGCAGCGCCGAGTTGCGGTGCAGTGAGGCTTTTCAGCTCGCCCTGAAAACCGCCCATGGGCGTGCGCACGGCGCTAACGATAACAATCGGATCGTTGGAAATGGTCATGACAAATCCTCCTTACTTGGCGGCCATGCGCAAGGCGCCGTCGAGACGGATCACCTCGCCGTTGAGCATGCTGTTTTCGATGATATGCCGAACCAGCGCGGCGTACTCGGCAGGCTTGCCCAGACGTGGCGGGAACGGTACGCCGGCGGCCAGCGACTCGCGGACTTCCGGGGTCATGCCGGCCATCATCGGCGTTTCAAAAATGCCTGGGGCGATGGTCATCACGCGGATGCCGAAACGCGCCAGTTCACGGGCAGCCGGCAGGGTCAGGCTGGCGATCGCGCCTTTCGAAGCAGAGTACGCCGCTTGGCCGATCTGGCCGTCGAACGCCGCGACAGATGCAGTGTTGATGATCACACCGCGTTCGCCATCAGCGTTTGCCTCGGATTCAGCGATGGCCGCAGCGGCCAGACGCAGCATATTGAAGCTGCCGATCAGGTTGACGTTGATCACTTGCGCGAAGCTGCTCAGCGCATGTGGGCCGCTCTTGCCGAGGATCTTCTCGCCACGGACGATACCGGCGCAGTTGACCAGACCGTTGAGGCTGCCAAAGGCTTTGACGGTAGCCTGCACGGCAGCTTCAGCGGCGGCTTCGTTGCTGATGTCGGCGACCACGCTTTGCGCGCCAAGACGCTGAGCCTGAGCGGCGACGGCTTCGGCATTCATGTCCACCAGCATCACTTTGGCGCCGGCACTGACCAGCAATTCAGCGGTAGCGGCACCCAGGCCGGACGCGCCACCGGTGACGATAAAAACCTTGTTCTCGATCTGCATGACTGTTTCCTTCGGTTCAAGCTGAAACGTTGTGCGCCGCGGCCTCTTGAGCCTTGGCGATTTCCTGGTTGCGCAAGATAAAGCGCTGCAATTTGCCACTCGGGGTCTTGGGCAATTCGCTGACAAATTCGATTTCACGCGGGTATGAATGCGCGGCCAGACGTTTGCGCACGTGTTGGCGCAATTCTTCGGCCAACTCCGGCGCGGCGCGGTATTGGGCGCTCAGCACCACGAAGGCTTTGACCAGTTCGGTGCGCTCCGGATCGGGTTTGCCGACCACCGCCGCTTCGACCACTGCCGGGTGCTCAATCAATGCACTTTCAACATCAAACGGACCGACGCGGTAGCCCGACGTGGTAATCACGTCGTCGCTGCGGCCGACGAAGCTGATGCTGCCGTCCGGGTTCCATTCCACGGTATCGCCACTGAGGTAGTAATCGCCGACGAACGCCTTGGTGGGCGCGCCTTCGTAACCGCCAAACCAGCACATCGGCGATTGCGGGCGGTCGATGGCGAGAATGCCGGGCTGGCCGACGCCAAGTTCTTTGTATTGCTCATCGAGCACAACAATGCGGTGGCCAGGCGAGGCGAAACCGGCCGCACCGAGATGAACCGCGTGGTCGAGGCCGTGGTGGTTGCACAGCACCATGCCCAGTTCGGTCTGGCCGTAATGGTCATGAATGACCACGTCGAGGTTGTCGGCGAACCAGCGGATCACTTCCGGGTTCAGCGGTTCGCCGGCACTGCTGACGATGCGCAATTTGCCTTTGATCGAGTTGGCGAACTCGTCGCCGCCGGCAATCAGCAAGCGGTAAGCGGTTGGCGAACCGGTGAGGTTGGTGATGCCGTATTTGTTGATCACCCGGCAGGTGCTTTCGAGGGTGAACGGGCCATCGTAAAAAGTGATCGGGTGCCCCATCGACAACGGGCCGGTGACGCCGAAATAAATGCCGTAGGCCCAACCCGGATCGGCGACGTTCCAGAACGAATCTTCCGGGCGCAGATCGACGGCATCACGGGTGTAGCTCTGGAACGCGACGATGGCTTTGAGCGGTACCGACAGCGCTTTCGACGGGCCGGTGGTGCCTGAGGTGAACATCAGCAAAAACGGGTCTTCACCGCTCAGTGATACCGGTTCGCAGACGCTGGAATGGTTGGCCAGTTCGGCCCAGAAACTGAAGTCGCCACGGACAATGCCCTGGCCTTTCGCGCCGCCAACGGTGACGAGTGTCGGACAATCGGCGACTTCAGCGAGTTTCGGCCGGTTGACCGCGTCAGTGACCACCACTTTGGCGCCTGAGCTGTTCAGGCGATGTTCAAGGGCTTTTGGGCCGAACGCGGTAAACAGCGGCTGATACACCGCGCCGATGCGCCAGGTGGCGAGCACAGTGATGAGCAATTCGATGTTGCGTGGCAGCAGACCGGCGACCTTGTCGCCCTTCTGCACGCCCTGGGCGAGAAGGAAATTGGCGAAACGCGCGGCTTTGTCCTGCAGCTCGCAGAAAGTGTACGTCGCACTGGCGCCATCGCGGCCTTCCCAGAACAGCGCAATGCGCCCCGGCAAGGCATGGCGGTCGCAGCATTCGACGCAGGCGTTGAGCGCCGCAAGCGTACCGCTGAGCGCGGCATCCACGGTGTGCTGATAGTTGAACTGTGCGGTGGCAGACAAGTAATCGCGCATTGCCAGAATCCCTCTGTTTTTTATTAGGCTGGGAACCGTAAACAACACAGGGATAGTCGCGCCGTGCGGGGACTGGGGCAATGGTCAAAGCTATCAATGTGGCTGACTGGTTTGGCCAACCCTGACTGGCGTACAACCGTTTACTTACAAGTTGATAATTATATGCAGTGGTAGAAAGTTGGATGCCTTGATAGTTTGCGATGACGAACACCCAACTTCTATCTTGATCCAAAAGGAACGCACAGTGTCGCCCCAAGAAAACTCATTTGATGACAAAAGCTTTATTTTCGAACAATCGATACGCGCTCAATTCAAAAATCACCCGACGTTACGCAGTGTTGCCAGATCGCAACTGGAAAACTATCTGGAACACTGTCTTGAATCGGGCTCACTAACGCTTGATTCGATATTTTATCGTGATACCCGTTTTGTTCTGGACGCCGAACCAGTACCTTTTCTGGATGCATTCATTCAGGCCTTCACTGAAGGGCGCAGTGTTGTTCTGGCCGACGAAAACCTGATCATTCCGGTAAATGCCGAGAGCCACTCTGCAATCGATCTCGCCGAATTCCACCTGGCTCAGGAAGAACTGTGCCAAGCACTGGTTCCTGCGTTGCAGCAACAGTTGCTGGATTATTGGCAGCAACCAGCCGATAACGGCATGACGCGTTGGCAGTGGCTGGCTGAGGTTGTAAAAGATGCCTGCGCATCGAACATCAATGAATTACTTCACCAGTCAGATCAAGACTTTTATTTTGCTTTGACTGGCTTGGTCATAAAATCAGAAAAACACCATCGAGAAATTTTTAACGAGCATTTACGGGCGCCGGCTTATCTGTTGAAAATCACCTTGAATAACGAGGCTGATAATCTCTCGCTAATCTATCCTGCTCTGTTGATTACGGACAAATCAGGAACAGTGTTGATTCAATCTTCAGGTGCCTGGGAGCGATTTGAATCCGAGTCTGACTGCATACAGAATATTGCCCGAGACTTGCAGCGAAGCTGGGAGTTCACCACCCTGAGCGTTGATCGTTATGAGCCTGATGCGGATATTTTTGATGAGCTGGTGCGGGTCCTGATCGATCAGCAACTGTTGGAACTTGAGTGCATCCAGATTCCGGTCAACGAAATATTCGAGGGCGCTGAGCAACTGTTCGACCAGATCACCGATCCACTTCGCCTGCTGGCCGGCAAACAGCCGCATGTTTACCAAACGGCAAATGTCGACCAGCATTTGCCGCAATGGCTAAAGAATGCAGACTCTGGTGATCGCCGTACTTATCGGCGCTATGTATCGGCCATGGCGGCAACTCATCTGGAGTACGACGGTGCGACGTTTTTCACCGATCTGGATTCCATTCGCGACTTTGCCAGTCAAGCACTCGTCGATCAGATGAGCCATGACGGGCATGAACCGGTAAACCCTGATGACATGGAACTCAACGTCAAGGTGGCGCGAGGTGTACCCGGTGGATGGGGAAGCGTGGAAACCATCAGGCTGGGCATCATCGATTTTGCGCTGGAGAATCTTGCCGGCCTGCCATGGGGCACGATGACCGTCAATGGCTTGCACCAGCGTAATGTACCAGCGTGGATGACCCCCGATTACGTCAAGAGTCTCATCCAGTCGGTGGACATTGGCCGTACCTACCCGGCGTATCTGAAACAGCATTTGCTTGATAATCGTACCGAGGCGTCGTCCCGACAAAATCTGTTCACGGTTCACCTGCGCAATCAATTGCCGCTCCAGGCACTAGAGGCAAAACTGACGGGCGCCCATGGTTTTGACGATGACGGTGTACGTCTGATCATCGCGCTGGCTGATGGCGACGCCGCTCGACAGATCGTCGTCAGCCCCTTGCACCTGCGGCTCGGATCAGTTCTGAATATGTTCGTCATTGCTGCCGGCGACCTGAGCGATGCTCCGGTTATCCTCTATCGCCCCTTCTATTCCCCTTCGTTGATTCAATACCCTTCGCGCAGGCATCTGGAGCAGGCAATTCAGTCCGACGCCCCGCTGCAGAAGAGCATTCATGACTGGTACCAAGCCGTGGTCAGGCACACCGGGCTGCTGGGCGCTAACGAAATACGCCTGCGTTGGGAACTGAAAAACGTGTCCCCACTGCAGGGCGATGTATTTCAGCACTTGTATGAGGCGAACAGCCGGGCGCTTGTCGAGTTGGCAGACCGCCAATCAGTGTCCAATGCAGAAAGTCGCTGGGCCCACTTCAAAACACTGAGCTGGTTGATATTCGAGTCGTTGTTGCCGCTGGTGACCGGGCCGGCAGCCACCGCCGGATGGTTAGTGCAATTGGCGGTGAGTCTCAAGGCCGATCTTGAGGCACTGTCGCAATCGGATGGTCAGGACAAGTCGTTCGCCGTGGCTGACCTGTTGCTTAACCTGGCGGCCGTACTCATGCACGCCGGGCGCGTCACGACGAGGTCCCAAAACGCCGAGAGTGTGCCGCACCTGTCGATCGAACCGGAAGTGTTCGACTATTCCGTCGAAAGTCCCGCCCCCGCTACGCCCGACGTGCCGGTCCTTGAAAACCGTAGTTTACCGAGTGAGCAACATCCACAGGTGGACCTGTCGATTACCGAAAACGCGTTGGCGACACCGCGCTCATCCTTTTCCCGGGCGCAGCAAGCGATACTCGACAGTTTCGCGATGGAAAAGCCGGTAGACCTCGGAGAACCCGAGGCGCAAGGACGCAACAAAGGCCTTTATCGGTACAACAACAAATGGCATGCATTGGTGGAAGGTCAGTTTTTTCGGGTTTCGATTGAAGAAGGGCCGGTGCTGATCATTGACCCGGTGGATTACCAGCGGCCCGGCCCCTTCCTGATCTCCGACGGTCAGGGGCGATGGACAGTGGATAACCGGATGCACCTGAAAGGGGGCGCGCCAAGCAAGCGCGGCCATGATGATTCCAACACTGAGGCACCGGGGCCTTCACGGCGGGCAATCGCTGACAGTAGCGGGTTTCCGTCGGTTATCGAAACCGAAATCAAACCCTTGCCCAAGCGACTGTATCACTACGTGAACCGGGATAAATTAGCGACGATCAAAGCCACAAGAAGCGCGTTTATCGACAATTCGTCCAACGATGCGTACGGCAGACCGCAACGCAACATCGTCGGACTGTATGTGACCGATCTCGCTCCGGATTCCATGCCTCTGCAGCAGCTTTCGGAGACGCTGTTCGGGAAAAACCGCTACAACATTTCATCCCGTGCCAACAAGATCCACGCGGTACTGGAACTTGACCCCACGCTTTATCCAGAGGGCAGTGTGAAACTGTTCAAGCTCGAAAGCCCGAAGCTGACGGATCATATCTATGTCCTGCGCGGTGCGAAGAATGACTTGCAGTTGCGCATCAAGGCTTCGACGTTCGGTACCGGTACCACCTCGCTGGTCAGTGTGAAAGAACTGTAACTGTTCCCTCGGTCGAGCCAGCTTCGGCTGGCTGGCTGAGGATCAGGCTGCGGTAGTGACCAGGATTGGAGCCCGCCCATTTGCGGAACGCTTTATAAAATGAGCTGACATCGGCAAATCCCAAGCGGCTGGCAATTTCGACAAAACTGATCGAAGGTTCCGCCAGCCAGACAATGGCCAACTCCTTGCGCACACTGTCCTTGAGGCCTTGATAGGTCTGCCCTTCCTCCGCCAGTCGCCGGCGCAAGGTCGAGGCCGACATGCACAACTGTTGCGCCAGTGCCTCGGTTTCCGGCCATTGTTCAGCGGGCAGTTGCCGTAGATCCTGCTTGACCCGGCTGGCAAGACTTTGCGGATCGCGGTACTTCACCAGAATATTGGCCGGGGCGTGGGCGAGAAAGCGTTTCAACTCCTCGGCACTGCGCTTGATCGGCAGATCGAGGCAATCGGCGGAGAAAATCATCCGTGTCCGTGGCCGCTCGAAACGCAGGTTTTCCGAGAACATTACCCGGTAATCATCGGTGAAGTCCGGCGCCGCACAGCGCAATTCAATCGCCAGAATCGGTATCCGTCGCCCGGCCAGCCAGCACGCGACGCCGTGGACGATCATCCAGTAGGTGAAATAGCTGAAGGCACGGCGTGGTTCGGGATCGTCTTCAAGCAGAACGATTTCCGCCAGACTTTGCTGGTGCACCAGTTGTGCAGGCAGACGTTCGAGCATCAGTGAGAGAAAGCTCAACCCCGTGCTCAAACCCGCTGCGAGTGTCGGTTGCGCCATCGCACTGCGACAGAGGAATTCAAGGCTGCCGGACTTGAGCTTGCGCGGGTCCATACCAAAGAACTCGTCATCGCCACGGCGCGCCAATAACCGCCATAGCTTCGCGTACTGCGAGGCCGGTACCCGACCGTGATCGGTTTGCAGCAACGCCGGATCAATCCCGACCTTGTTCAAGGCTTCTTCCGTGGCCACGCCCGGGGCACAACTTTGCAGCAGTGCTTCACGCACCAGTTGAACAGCGATGGTGTCTTTTTCCGACATGGAGCGCGGTGAACCTTGTTGTTTTGAGTGGCAGGCATCTTACCGCAGGTGGCGAATTCAACACGAACCCCCTGTAGGAGTGAGCCTGCTCGCGATAGCGGTGGGTCTGAAAAATCAGCGCTGACTGACACGACGCCATCGCGAGCAGGCTCGCTCCCACAGGGTTCTGTGCTGGGGCAAAAAACAGGTTGTTCAGCTTGTGTTCAGGTTTATGTCAATCAATGTCATGTGAGAATGGTTGTCATTATGTTACAACTTGTAACCTCTTCGAATGACTTGTTGGATACCGAATGCTCGTTCCCTTTCTGATCATGCTGCGCGAAGGCATTGAAGCCGCGCTGATCGTTGGCATTATCGCCAGTTACCTCCAGCAAACCGGCCGTGGTCAATGGATGCCCGCCGTGTGGATCGGCGTGTTTCTCGCCGCCGCCCTCGCCCTGCTGGTCGGTGGTGGCCTGGAACTGGTCAGTGCCGAATTCCCGCAAAAACAGCAAGAACTGTTCGAAGGCATCGTCGGCCTGGTGGCCGTTGGCATTCTCAGTTCCATGGTGTTCTGGATGCGTAAAGTCGCGCGTTCGATCAAGCATTCGCTGCAAGCCTCGCTGGATCACGCGCTGACTTCTTCGAAGCATCAGGTCATTGCGCTGATCGCCATGGTGTTTTTCGCTGTCGCCCGGGAAGGTCTGGAAACGGTGTTCTTCCTGCTCGCGGTGTTCCAGCAGAGCGAAGGCCCGGGCGCGCCGATCGGTGCCCTGCTCGGGTTGATTCTGGCGATCATCGTCGGCTTCCTGATCTACAGCGGCAGCATGCGTCTCAATCTTTCGGCGTTCTTCAAGTGGACCGGCCTGTTCATTCTGGTGGTCGCCGCCGGGATTCTCGCCAATTCCGTGCAAGCCCTGCATGAAGCCGGGCTGTGGAATCACCTGCAAACCGTGCTGTTCGACTTCAGCGCGACGCTGCCGATGGACGGCCCCTTGGGCTCGGTGCTGGCCGGCATGTTCGGTTACCAGGATGCGCCGACCGTCAGCACCCTCGGCGCGTATCTGATCTATCTGCTCGTCGCGCTGGTGATGTTCTTTCTGCCGGCGCCCAAGCCGTCCGCTCAATCGTCTTCTGTTTCCAGCCAATAAGGGCATTCATGTCAAAGCCTAATACTCCTCAGGCCTCCCCTCCCCGCGCCTTGCGCTGGGCGGTGGCCGGTTCGGTGGTGGTGATGATCGCCGCAGGTGGTCTGTTTTATTACGCCTCGAAAATGGCTGCGGCCAAGCGTCAGCACAATCACGATGAAGTGGTGGTGAACATTCATCCGGGCAAATGCGAGCCGAACGCGCTGACAGTGCCGGCCGGTCGCGCCAGTTTCCGCATCGTCAACCGCTCCGACCGGGCGGTGGAATGGGAAATTCTCGACGGCGTGCTCGTCGTTGAGGAGCGCGAAAACATTGCGCCGGGCCTGAGTCAGGTGATCAATGCCAACCTGCAACCGGGCGATTACGCGATCACCTGCGGCCTGCTGAGCAATCCGCGTGGCACCCTGCATGTGACGCCGACTGCCGCTTCTGATGCTGCCGCGAAGGCCAAACCGTCGATGGTCACCTTCGTCGGGCCGTTGTCGGAGTTCCGTGTGTACCTGGCCAGCCAGAGCAGCGCGCTGATCAAAGCCGTGACCGCGCTCGATCAAGCGATTGAAAGCGGCGACTTGAGCCAGGCGCAGGCGCTGTACCTGCCGGCACGTGCGGCTTATCAACGTCTGGCCCCGGCCGCGCAGCGCCTCGCCGAACTGGACAACAGCATCAACGCCCGCGCCGACTACTTCGAAAAGCGCGAAGAGGATCCGGCGTTCGTCGGTTTCCACCGCGTCGAATACGCCCTGTTCCAGCAACGCAAACTCGACGAACTGACACCGGTCGCCAAGCGCCTGCTCAGCGATGTCACCACACTCAAACAGCAATTGCTCGCGCAGAGCCTGCCACCCGAGCAATTGGTCAGCATCATCGTGCGCAACCTCAACACCCTGGCCGACGTCCGCGCCGCCAGCGGTGAAGAAGAACGCTACAGCCACAGCGACCTCAACGGTTTTGCAGCCAACGCGCAAACCGCACACAAAGTCGTCGATCTGCTGCGGCCAATGTTGAGCAAGTCCGCCGCTGACCTGCTGCCGAAAATCGACAAGGCACTGACGGATTTCGACAGCGAACTCGACGCCTACAAGATCAAGGACGGCTACGCCAGCTACGACTCCGTCAGCGGCGCGCAACGCAAGCAGATTGCCGACAAGGCCCAGGCCCTGGCCGACGCATTGGATGGCATCGATCCCGCCCTCGGCCTCTCCGGCCTGTAAGCAGAAGACGAATTCCCGATGAAAGATATCGAACCACTTAACCTGCAACGTCGCCGTGTCTTGATGGGCATGGGCGCCGCGGGTGTTGCCCTCGCCGGTTCAGCCTTGAGCTGCCCGGCCATGGCCGCAGCGCCGGCGCAAGTCACCGAAGCACCGAGCAGCGACAAGACCGAAGACCGCCACGATTTCCACGGCGTGCACCAGACCGGCATCGTCACCCCGCGTCCGGCCTCGGGCATGCTGGTTTCGTTCGACGTATTGGCCAGTGATCGTGAAGATCTGGAGCGGTTGTTCCGCACGCTCAACGAACGCATCGCGTTTCTGATGAAGGGTGGCCCGGTCGCACAGATCGATCCGAAACTGCCGCCGCCGGATTCCGGCATCCTCGGCCCGAACGTGACGCCGGACAACCTGACCATCACCGTTTCTGTCGGCGAGTCACTGTTCGACGAGCGCTTCGGTCTGGCCGATGCTAAACCCAAACGACTGATGCGCATGGTCGGTTTCCCCAACGACGCGCTGGACGCCGATTGCTGCCATGGCGACCTGAGCCTGCAGTTCTGTTCGAACACTGCTGACACCAATATTCACGCCCTGCGCGACATCGTCAAAAACCTGCCCGACCTGCTGCTGGTGCGCTGGAAGCAGGAAGGCAGCGTGCCGCCGCAAGCCCCGGCGAAACCCGGTGTGCCGGCACAGTCGGCGCGCAATTTTCTCGGTTTCCGTGATGGCTCGGCCAACCCCGACTCTAACGACAGCAAGGCCATGGATCGCCTGGTGTGGGTGCAACCGGGCAGTGACGAACCGGCCTGGGCCGCGCACGGCAGCTATCAAGCGGTGCGGATCATCCGCAACTTCGTCGAGCGTTGGGATCGCACGCCGTTGCAGGAACAGGAAAGCATCCTTGGCCGGGTCAAAACTACCGGGGCACCGATGGGTGGCCAGCATGAAAGCGAAGTCCCGGATTACAGCAAAGACCCGGCCGGCAAGCTGACCAAACTCGACGCGCACATTCGTCTGGCCAACCCGCGCACTGCCGCGACGCAGGACGCCAACCTGATCCTGCGCCGGCCGTTCAACTACTCCAACGGCGTGAACAAGAACGGTCAGCTCGACATGGGCCTGTTGTTCATCTGTTACCAGGCCGATCTGGAAAAAGGCTTCATCACCGTGCAGACCCGCCTCAACGGCGAACCACTGGAGGAATACCTCAAACCGGTCGGCGGCGGCTACTTCTTCACCCTGCCGGGTGTCACCGGCGACAAGGACTTCATCGGCCGCTCGCTGCTCAACGCCACACAACCAAAAACTGCTGCCTGAAACAACATCCCAACACTGGAGCCGCCCCCATGAAAAAGACGCCACTCGCGTTATTGCTGACCCTAGGTTTGCTCAACACCACGCTGTCGGCGTTCGCCGCCACGGCACCGCTGGATCTGGTCGGGCCGGTGTCGGACTACAAGATCTACGTTACCGAACAATTGGATGAACTGGGCAGCCACACCCAGCAATTCACCGATGCGGTGAAGAAAGGCGACCTGGCCACCGCGCAAAAACTCTACGCACCGACCCGCGTTTATTACGAGTCGATCGAGCCGATTGCCGAGCTGTTCAGTGACCTCGATGCATCCATCGACTCCCGCGTCGACGACCACGAGAAAGGCGTGAAAGCGGATGACTTCACCGGTTTCCACCGCATCGAATACTCGCTGTTCTCGGAGAAAAGCACTCAGGGCCTGAACCAACTGGCGGACAAGCTCAACAGCGACGTCAAAGACCTGCAGACTCGCGTGGCCGGTCTGACCTTCCCGCCTGAGAAAGTCGTCGGCGGTGCTGCTGCGCTGCTGGAAGAAGTGGCCGCCACCAAGATCTCCGGCGAAGAAGATCGCTACAGCCACACCGACCTGTATGACTTCCAGGGCAACATTGACGGCGCGAAGAAAATCGTTGATCTGTTCCGTCCGCAGATCGAGAAGCAGGACAAGGCTTTCGTCGCGAAGGTCGACAAGAACTTTGCCACGGTCGACAAGATTCTGGCCAAGTACAAAACCAAGGATGGTGGTTTCGAGACTTATGACAAGGTGAAGGATAACGACCGTAAAGCGCTGGTCGGGCCGGTGAATACACTGGCGGAAGACCTGTCCACGTTGCGTGGCAAGTTGGGTCTCAACTGATTTTTTTGTAGCGCCTGTTGAAGCCCTATCGCGAGCAGGCTCACTCCTACATTAGGAATGCGTTCCCCTGTAGGAGTGAGCCTGCTCGCGATAGCGGTTGTATGACCGCCACAAATGTTAAGCCTTACAGGATCCGGTAGAGCAACCGCTCAATCCGCACCCGACTCACGCGCTTGAGAAACCTGGCCACCCCGGCCGGGTATTCCGGCAGCGTCTCCAGAGTCTGAAAGCCGTCGATCCGCGTGGTATGGCGGAAAATCTCTTCCAGCTCCTTCGCCCGCGGCTCCAGCCATTCGCCCTTCGGGTCATCGATCAACAACGCATTCTCCAGATCCAGGCGAAATGCCCGTGGATTCAGGTTGTTGCCGGTCAGCAACGTATAGCGCTGATCGATCCACATGCCCTTGAGGTGATAGGTATTGTCGCCATCACGCCACAAGTGCAGGTTCAACTGACCACTGTCGATATTGCGCTGGTGCCGTTTGGCAAAGCGGCGCAGGCTGATCTCGTACAGATACGGTAGCGCCGCGATCACCTTGAACGGCTCGCTCGGCGGGATATAGAAGTCGTTGGCGGTCTTGTCGCCGACGACGATATCGATCTTCACGCCACGGGCCAGCGCGCGGTTGATCTCACGGATCACGCCCAGCGGCAGATTGAAGTATGGCGTGCAGATGGTCAGTTGCTTTTGCGCGCTGGCGATCAACTCAAGAATCGCCCGGTTCAACGGGTTGTTCTTGCCGACGCCGAGCAACGGAGTGACTGAAAGGCCTTCTCTGGCCGTGCTGCCGGTGGCGGTATCGTACGTCGCGTATTTGAGACGGCTGCGCAGATCGCCGATGTCGTTGCGCAGGCTACGCGTAGTCGGCAGGTTTGGCAGATCGAGGCGATGGACCGCTTTCGATTCGATCAGGCCGTGCTTGACCAAGTGATGCATCGAATCGGCCAGTTCGCGACTTTGCAGGACGTGATAACGGTCGAAACGGTACTTGTCGAACTTGTGCAGGTAAACGTTGTTCAGGCTCGCGCCGCTGTAGACCACGCAGTCGTCGATCACGAAGCCTTTCAAATGCAGCACACCAAACAACTCGCGGGTCTGCACCGGCACGCCGTACACCGGCACTTCGCTCTGGTGCGTGCGGGTCATTTCCTGATACCACGCCGAGTTGCCCGGCTGCTTTCCGGCGCCGATCAGCCCGCGCTGGGCACGCAACCAATCGACGACCACGGCGATTTCCAGCTCGGGGCGCTTAAGCTTGGCCGCGTGGAGAGCATCGAGGATTTCCTGACCGGCTTCGTCTTGCTGCAGATACAGCGCGACGATGTAGATGCGCTGGGTCGCCGTGGCGATTTTTTCCAGCAGGCAACGACGGAACTCGGCGGCGCCGGACAGAATGGTCACGGCCTCGGCGGTCAGCGGAAAGCTGCGCAGTTTAGGCAGCAGGGAACGTTTGAAAAGCAACGGCATAGGGCTCGCAATGGGTCGAATCCGAAGAACCCGAGAGCTTACACCATCGCATCCTTCGGGTCTTGTTAGTGCCCGTAAAGAGATCAAAAGATCGCAGCCTTCGGCAGCTCCTACACGGGCCAATGTAGGAGCTGCCGAAGGCTGCGATCTTTTGATCCTAAAAAACCATTGCCAAAGGAGAACAATCGTTCTACTGTTCGCCACAT
The DNA here is from genome assembly GCF_054790575.1 of Pseudomonas sp. MC6. Lineage (NCBI taxonomy): Bacteria > Pseudomonadati > Pseudomonadota > Gammaproteobacteria > Pseudomonadales > Pseudomonadaceae > Pseudomonas > Pseudomonas sp. MC6. Next base: position 1,575,674 of record NZ_CP186504.1, on the reverse strand, counting down.
GAACGAAATCACTAGCAACGACACACGAGACATCATTCTGGATGTCACCGAAAAGCTGATCTACAAAAGTGGCATCGCTGCCACCAGCATGGATCTTCTGGTGAAAACCGCCGGCGTCTCCAGAAAAAGTATCTACCGTTACTTTGCCGACAAGGACGCGCTGACCGTCGCCGCCCTGCAACGCCGTGACGTGCGCTGGATGCATTGGTACAGGAGCGCCGTCGATCAGGCCGAAACCCCGGCCGATCGCCTGCTCAACCTGTTCACCGTGCTCAAGAGCTGGTTCGCCTCCGAAGGCTTTCGTGGCTGCGCATTCATCAACACCAGCGGCGAAACCGGCGATCCACAGGACCCGGTGCGCCTGGTCGCCAAAGAACACAAACAGAAGCTGCTCGACTACGTGTGCGAGCTGTGTACCGAACATGGCGCCGAAGATCCGCAACTGCTGGCCAGACAGCTGCTGATCCTGATTGACGGTGCCATTACCGTAGCGCTTGTGATGGGTGATCACAGTGCCGCCGATAATGCGCAATGCATGGCGCGAAAGTTATTGGACCTGTAACGCCTTAATAAGCCGGACTTGTTGTTCAATTATTAATTAGATCGGGAGACTGAACATGTCTACTGCAGCCCAGGTACGTCCGCCATTGCCGCCCTTCAACCGTGAATCGGCGATCGAAAAAGTTCGTTTGGCCGAGGATGGCTGGAACTCCCGCGACCCGGAACGGGTATCGCTGGCCTACACCCTCGACACCAAGTGGCGTAACCGCGCCGAGTTCGCCAACAATCGCGAAGAAGCCAAGGCCTTCCTCACCCGTAAATGGGCGAAAGAACTGGACTACCGCTTGATCAAGGAGCTCTGGGCCTACTCGGATACCCGCATCGCCGTGCGCTACGCCTATGAATGGCACGATGATTCGGGTAACTGGTTCCGCTCTTACGGCAATGAAAACTGGGAATTCGACGAGCAAGGCCTGATGTTCCAGCGCTATGCGTGCATCAACGACATGCCGATCAAAGAGAGCGAACGCAAGTTCCACTGGCCACTGGGCCGGCGCCCGGATGATCATCCAAGCCTGTCCGACCTCGGTCTGTAACAATCGACCCTGTAGGAGCTGCCGAAGGCTGCTCCTACAGGGGATTTGTGGGGTTCAGGCGACAGCGGCGGTCTTCTCGGCCTCCAGTTCGCGCACCAGCGGCAACACCCGCCGCCCGAAATATTCCACCTCTTCCTGAAAGTGCAGAAACCCCGCCAGCACCAGATCCACCCCCACCGCCTTCAACGCGACAATCCGCTCGGCAATCTGCAGCGGCGTACCAATCAGATTGGTCTTGAAGCCATCGTTGTACTGCACCAGATCCTCGAACGTCGATTTCGCCCAGTTGCCCTCACCCTCCGGCGATGCCCGGCCCGCTTGTTTCGCCGCATCGCCAAAGGCGTTTACCGCTTCCGGATCCGCCTGATCGATGATCTGCGCAAGTACCGCCCGCGCCTCTTCTTCGGTATCACGGGCGATGACAAAAGCGTTGACGCCAACTTTCACCGAATGATTATTCGCCGCCGCTTTCTGACGAATATCGTCAACCTGTGCCTTGATCCCTTCAACGCTGTTGCCATTGGTGAAATACCAGTCCGAAACCCGCGCCGCCATGTCTCGCGCCGCACGGGAACTGCCGCCCTGAAAGATCTCCGGACGGCCCAGCGGCTTCGGTTTCAGACTGTAATTGTCGAAGCGGTAGAAGTCGCCGCGAAAGGTGAAGTTGTCCTCACTCCACACGCCTCGCAGTGAGCGGATGAACTCTTCGGAACGACGATAACGCTCGTCGTGCTCCAGCCAATGCTCGCCGATGGCCTGGAATTCGCCCTTGAACCAGCCACTGACGATGTTCACCGCGATGCGGCCGTTGGTGAGTTGATCGATCGTCGCCAGTTGTTTGGCCGCCAGCGCTGGTTGCCAAGGACCGGGCAGGATCGCCGCGATCACTTTGAGTTTGCTGGTGGCCGCGAGCAAGGCGTGGCTGAATGCGACGGACTCGTGCTGGAACTCCGCACCATAACCGGCGGTGAAGCGGATCTGCGTCAGCGCGTATTCGAACCCGGCCGCCTCAGCGATCTGCGCCAGTTTGCGGTTGTAGTCGATGCCCCAATCAGTGCGCTGTTCGATCTTGCTGACCACCAGCCCACCGCTGACGTTCGGCACCCAGTAGGCAAATTTAACGGCTTGCTGACTCATTGGCGTGTCCTCGGGACATTTGCGGAGATGTGGGTGATAGAGCAGCAAGCGTGCCAGGGTTGGAATGCCTGGTTTTATTGGTGTTCGGCGTTGAATAGATGTTTTGTAGAGGAGAGATTTGTTGGCTGGATGTTGAGTGGGCAACAGTAGATTTTGCAGTGGCTGGAAAGCCGCCTTCGCGAGCAGGCTCGCTCCCACAGGGTGGAATGCATTTCAAAATGTGGGAGCGAGCCTGCTCGCGAAGGCGTCAGACGGGTCGCCGCAACACTTGGAAATGAGTAACATGACCGCCCTCCCCGCAGCCAAATCTGCGCCCTGCCGAATAAGCCGATTCCATGCCTTTCGAACTCAGCGTTGACCTCACCACCCTGGCCATTCTGGCCCTTGTCGCTTTCATTGCCGGTTTCATCGACGCCATCGCCGGCGGTGGCGGTCTGTTGACCACCCCTGCGCTGTTGACCGCTGGCCTGCCACCGCATCTGGTGTTGGGCACCAACAAGTTGAGTTCGACCTTCGGTTCGGCCACCGCCAGTTTCACCTTCTACCGCCGCAAGCTGTTCCACCCAAGGCAGTGGACGCATGCGATTGTCGGCACTTTGATCGGCGCACTGACTGGCGCTGTCATCGCTCATTACCTGCCAGCAGAATGGCTGAACAAGATGCTTCCGGTAATCGTCTTCGCTTGCGGTCTGTACCTGTTGTTCGGCGGTACGCCAAAAGCACCGCTGGACAGCGACGCTCCGATCAAGAAGAAATGGCAATCGACCCAAGGCTTCAGCCTCGGTTTCTATGACGGCGTGGCCGGTCCCGGCACGGGCGCATTCTGGACGGTGAGCAGCCTGCTGCTCTACCCGATCGACTTGGTCAAGGCCAGCGGTGTGGCGCGCAGCATGAACTTCGTCAGCAACATTGCGGCGCTGTCGGTGTTCGTGTTTTCCGGGCAGGTGGACTGGATCATCGGCCTGAGCATGGGCCTGTCGGTGATGGTCGGCGCGTTCTTTGGCGCGCGCACCGCGATCAGCGGTGGCGCCAAATTCATTCGCCCGGTGTTCATCACCGTGGTACTGGGTTTGACCGTGCGCCTAGCCTGGCAGCACTGGTTCAGCGTGGCCTAAGCGCCGCGCCACGTAGACATCGATCAAGTAACGGGCAATCGACTTGGACGCCGGCAACGGCGGCAGATCGTGCACGTTGAACCACTGGGCGTCTTCGATCTCGTCTTCCTGACAGACAATCTCGCCACCGGCGTATTCGGCATGGAAGCCGAGCATCATCGAGTGCGGGAACGGCCAGCACTGGCTGCCCAGATACTGAATGTTCTTCACCTCGATCTGCACTTCTTCACGCACTTCCCGAATCAGGCAATCCTCGGCCGACTCACCCGGCTCGGCGAATCCGGCCAGCGTGCTGTAGACCCCGGTGACGAATCGCGGCGAGCGCGCCAACAGAATCTCGTCGCCCCGAGTGATCAGCACGATCATGCTCGGTGAAATCCGCGGATAACTGCGCAGGTCGCACGGCTGGCAATACATCGCCCGCTCGCGCGGCACCTGCGTCATCGCCTGCCCGCAGTTGCCGCAGAAGCGGTGTTCGCGAGCCCAAGTGCCGATCTGCGCGGCGTAACCGAGCACTTTGTAGATCGTGTGCTCGCCATCGAGCATGAACGCCCGCAGGCCTTTCCAGTTGCAACCCGGCACCTCACCGGCACTGCGCAACTCCAACAGGTACACCGGCTCGCCATCGAGATGGCCAATGCCGTGCTCGGCGAGAACTGACAGGTCCTGACGCTTGAGCCATTCCCGAGGGAACAGCGCGCCGTTGTCATCGAACAAAAAGCCTTCCGGGCTGCGCGCCACGGCCCAGCCGCCGGGTTGATCGGTGTCCAGTACTGCAGTGGTCCAGCGAGATGTCATGGTTTCTCAGTCCAGAAATTCGGGTTTCTGTTTGCTCATATGGGCGGCCATGGCCACGCGCAAGTCAGTGGATTGCAACATGGCGGCGTTCCAGGTGGCAACGTATTCGAGACCGTCGTCGATGCGATGGTCGCGCATGTAGCTGATCATTTCCTTGGTGCCGGTAACCGCGATCGGCGATTTCGAAGCGATCTCGCGAGCGATGTCCAACACGCCTTCGAGCAGCGCGTCCTTGTCGCTGTAGACGCGGTTGACCAGGCCAATGCTGCGCGCCTCATCAGCGCCGAAAGTGCGACCGGTGTAAGCCAGTTCACGCAGCATGCCGTCACCGATGATCCGTGGCAACCGTTGCAAAGTGCCAACATCGGCGGCCATGCCGATATCGATTTCCTTGATCGAGAATTGCGCGTCTTCAGCGGCGTAGCGCATATCGCACGCGGCGATCAGATCGATGGCGCCACCCAGGCAATAACCTTGAATGGCCGCGATGACCGGTTTGCGGCAGTTGTCGACGGCGTTGAACGAGGCTTGCAGGGTGAGGATCTTGCGCCGCAGCAGGCGCGCATTGCGGCCAACGTCCTTGCCCAATTCATTGGCCACGCCGGCGAGCATCATCAGGTCGATGCCCGAGGAAAAGTGCTTACCGTTGCCACTGAGCACCACCACGCGCACTTCGTCGGTGTCGTCGATCCACTGGAAGATCTCGACGATCTCGCTCCAGAACGCCGCGTTCATCGAATTGATCTTTTCCGGGCGATTGATCTGCACATGGGCGATGTTGTCGGCCAGTTCGACGCTGAAGGCGGAGTATTGAGTCATGGCAGTGATCCTTTACCGGGCTGAAAATGAGGCCCGAACTATAACAAGGCATCACAGTGGCGGTTCGGCCAAATGCGGGACTGTCCTGAGTTTTACTTTGCCTGTACTGACCTCTTCGCGAGCAGGCTCGCTCCCACAGGGGGGAATGCATTTCAAAATGTGGGAGCGAGCCTGCTCGCGAAAGCGTCCGATCAGGCACTACAAATCATCTGGCCAAACGCCGCAGCCCAAACAACATCCCCCCCGCCCCCAACAACATCGCCGCCAGAAACAGCGGATAGGAAACCCACCACGGCGTCCCCGCCGTCATCATGCTGAACTCCGACATCCCGCCAATACTGGCAATCAGGTTCAACGGCAGAAACACCACGTTGATCAACGTCAGCTTGCGCAGGAGGTTGTTCATGCTGTTGTTCATCAGATTGCCACGCGCATCGATCAGCCCGGAAAATACTGTGGAGTAGATTTCCGCCTGCTTATAGCACTGGTTGTTTTCGATGATCAGGTCGTCGATCAGGCCGATCGCCTCACTGCCGAAATGCTGCTTCTCGGCATGATTACGCAAGCGTGTAAGGACCGCGCCGTTGCTGTGCAGCGCGTTGATGTAATAGATCAGGCTTTCGCTGAGGTTGAACATCTGCACCAAGTGCTGGTTCTGCATCGATGCATTGAATTTCTGCTGCAGCTCGCGGGCGACCAGTTTGATCACCTTCAGGTGCCCGAGGTAGTGGTGGATGTTGTTGAACAGCAGGTCGAGCAAGACATCCAGCGGCGTATTCAGCGGCTGGCGGGTGCCGAGGCCGTGCAGCGGCGTGTCGTCGGTGGCGATCACCAGTAGTTGTCCCGGGGCGAACAGCAATCCGCACGACGACACTTCAAACGCCAGACTGCCACCGCCGGAATAGTTTTCCGGGCGCTTCCAGATCAGGAACAGATGGTCCGGATGGAACTCGATGCGTGACACCTCGTCCGGGTCCAGCGCTGACGCCAGTGCATGCTCGTCGACCTTGAAATGACTGTGCAGCAAGTCGCGCTCGGCGGCATCCGGGTTGCTGAACAGCATGACCTCGGCGTCCAGTCGCTCGACCCGCTGCAAGGCGCCGTGGCTCAGTGCGAAGCTGTTGATCATCGGCGCCTCACCAGGCCTGACCGCGACGCTTGAGTTCCAGACGACGCACGAATTCTTCCAGCACCAGTGAATACAGATCGTCGTGCAAATAAGCGTCTTCAATACCGGCGTCGAGGTTGGGGTTGTCGTTGACTTCGATTACCACCACCTTGTCGCCGGCCTGCTTCAGATCGACACCGTAGAGGCCGTCGCCGATCAGATTGGCGGTCTTCACCGCTAACTCCACCACCGCACGCGGCGCCTCGTGGATCGCCATGGTCCGGCATTCGCCGTTGACATCCTGACCTTTGGCCTTGTGGTTATAGATTTGCCAGTGGCCCTTGGACATGAAGTATTGGCAGGCGAAGATCGGTTTGCGGTTGAGTACGCCGATGCGCCAGTCGTATTCGGTGTAGAAAAACTCCTGAGCCAGCAGCAACACCGAGTGTTCGAACAGTTCGGCGGTGGCTTCGAGCAAAGCCTGCTGGCTTTCGACCTTGATCACGCCACGGGAAAAACAACCGTCGGGGATTTTCAATACCAGCGGAAAGCCGAGGCGCTCGCCCACGCGCTCGAAGTCCTCGGGTCGCTCCTTGTAGAGAATTTCGGTGGCGGGCATGCCCAGTTGATGGCTGTTGAGCAGATCGGTCAGGTAGACCTTGTTGGTGCAGCGGAGGATCGATGTCGGGTCGTCCATTACCACCAGACCTTCGCTCTCGGCCTTCTTGGCGAAGCGATAAGTGTGGTTGTCGACGCTGGTGGTCTCGCGGATCAGCAAGCCGTCGTACTCGGCCAGACGCGCGTAATCCTTTCGTTCAATCAGTTCAACATCGATACCCATGCCCTTGCCGACCCGGACGAAATTCGCCAGTGCCTTGGCGTTGGATGGCGGTAACGCCTCCTGCGGATCGTGCAGTATCGCCAAGTCGTAGCGCGCCACTTGCGGCGAGCGCGGCACTCGCCAGACTTTGCGACTGAAACCGTCCAGCGCATTGGCGAACTGATCTTCCTGATCATCGCGCAACTTGTGCAAGGCGCCGGACTTTATACCTTCGATGTGCCAGCCGTTAGTTCGGCGAAACTCAACTAACAGGATCGGACAGGGAAATACTTCAAACAACTGCCGGGCCAGATCCTGTAATGGCTCGATATGTGTTCGGCCAAAATACAGGGTCAGAGTAAAGCCTTCGGTATCACTGTAGAGATGATGACTGAGGGCTTTCTCCAGGGTTTTATCGAGATCGTCCAGCGCCAGGCCGTAAAGTGATTTTTTCGTCAGCTCGCTAATGGTACGCACCGAAGGAATCACCTTATGCCCGCGGGCTTCGGCCAGCAGCGAGCAGTAATAGCCATGGCCAAGGTACTTGTAGCTGCGGCACAGATTGATCACCTGCACGCGCTTGCCCGGCTCGCTGTCGCAGCTGTGCTCGAGATATTCCTGCGCCGTCAGGATGTCTTCACTGGGAAAATAGGAGGCCCAGTCTTCCTTGCGCTCGACAATTATCAACACTTGACTGGATGCCTTAACCGCCGAACTTAAATAAGTTGCCGCCGGCAAACTTTGCTCGGATACTTCGCGCCAATGACCCTGTACCGCTGACATAGAGATTGATCCGTTGGAGAACAAGACCTTTTCTATTAAGCACGAAGTTTTTCGAAAGTCTCGTTTCGTTACGCAACTTTTACGGTGGTCATATGAAGGCTGTTTTTCGTTTGGCGATAGTTGAAGACTTGCCGGCGCTGCTGGCACTGGAAAAGCAATGTTTCACCACGGACCGGCTCACCAGTCGCAGTTTTCAATGGATGATCACTCGTGCTCACGGGCAGTTGCTGGTGGCCGAGTGCGGCGGCCAACTGCTCGGTTACGGATTGGTGTTGTTTCATCGTGGTACTTCGCTCGCGCGGCTATATTCCATCGCGATCGCGGTTGAGGCGCGAGGCACGGGCCTGAGCAAGCAACTGCTGCAACGCATTGAAGCGATGGCGCTGGAGCACGACTGTGCGTACCTGCGTCTGGAGGTACGCACCGACAATCCTGCGGCCATCGCGCTGTACGAACGTAGTGGCTACCGGCGTTTTGCGCTGATTCACGATTACTACGAAGACCACGCCGATGCGCTGCGCCTGGAGAAACGCATCGTCCAGCATCGTGATTCGCGCAGCATCAAAGTGCCCTACTACCGACAAACCACTGATTTCACCTGTGGCCCGGCGTGCCTGCTGATGGCCATGGGTGCTCTGCAATCGGAACGTTTACTGGAGCGTGGAGAAGAACTGCAGATCTGGCGGGAAGCGACCACGGTGTTCATGACCTCCGGCCATGGCGGGTGCAGCCCGCAGGGATTGGCGTTGGCGGCGTGGCGTCGAGGCTACAAGGTGGGTTTGCAACTAAGCCTGGCCGGGCCATTGTTTCTCGACGGTGTGCGGGATGCGCATAAAAAAGACGTCATGCGCCTGGTACACGAAGAGTTCACGGGGCAATTGCAGGAGACCGATGTTGAGTGTTTGATCGGTGCGTCTCTGGACCTGCCGCGACTGCTGGATGCCGGTGGACAGCCGCTGTTGTTGATCAGCAGCTATCGACTGACGCGATCCAAGTCGCCGCACTGGGTAATCGTGACCGACTGCGACGAAGATTTCGTTTACCTGCACGACCCGGATGTCGACCATAGCCAGCATCGACAGCCAATGGATTGCCAGCATGTGCCGGTCAGCCATGGCGAATTCGAGAAAATGTGCCGGTTTGGCCGGGGCAAACTGCGTGCGGCGGTGGTGCTGTATTCCCGCGAAACGTAAGCGTCCACATGCAGGAGCTGCCAAAGGCTGCGATCTTTTGATCTTGATTCTGAGAATCAAGATCAAAAGATCGCAGCCTCGTTGCACTCGACAGCTCCTACAGGGGAATACCCGTCAAGGTGCGGGCTTCAGACCGATCTTGTACAGCGAGCCGTTCTCTTCATCCGTCAGCACGTACAAGTAACCATCCGGCCCTTGCCGCACATCACGAATCCGCTGCTTGAGTTCGCCCAACAAGCGCTCTTCATGCACGACCTTGTCGCCATCGAACTGCAAACGAATCAGTTCCTGAGTCACCAGTGCACCGACAAACGCATTGTGTTGCCACGGTTTAAAGCGATCGGCATCGTAAAACGCCATACCGGTGACGCCCGGCGACTTCTCCCAGACATGGTGCGGTGCAACGGTGCCTTCGGCCGTTTTACCCTGGGCTTCCGGGATCGGCTGCATCGAGTAATTGATGCCGTGGGTCGCCAGCGGCCAGCCGTAGTTCTTGCCGCGTTCGATGATGTTGACCTCATCGCCACCGCGCGGGCCGTGTTCGTTTTCCCACAACGTGCCTGTCCAAGGATTGAGTGCCGCGCCCTGCGGGTTACGCAGGCCGTAGGCCCAGATCTCCGGCCGTACGCCAGACTGACCGACAAAGGGGTTGTCATCCGGCACCTTGCCGTCCGGGTAGATACGCGCAACCTTGCCTTGCAGCTTGTCGAGATCCTGTGCGGTCGGCCGGTCGTTGTTTTCGCCCAGAGTAATGAACAAATAACCGTCGCGATCAAACACCAGCCGCGAGCCGAAATGGTTGCCAACCGAAAGCTTCGGTTCCTGACGGAAGATCACTTTGAAATCCTTCAGTGTCTTCAAGTCATCCGAGAGCCGCCCACGCCCGACGGCGGTGCCCGCCTTGTCGCCGGCCCCACCCCCTTCGGCATAGGACAGATAGACCAGCCGATCCTGTTTGAAATCCGGCGACAACGCGACATCCAGCAAACCGCCCTGCCCCTTGGCCCAGACCTGCGGCACACCGGAAATCGGCGCCGATAGTTTGCCGTCGGCCGCGACCACGCGCAGATTGCCCGGACGTTCGGTGACCAGCATGCCTTGGCGATCCGGCAGAAACGCCAGCGCCCACGGATGCTCAAGGCCAGCGGTGATGGTCGTGACTTCGAGGGTGCCCTGTTCGCTTTGCAGCTTTTTGGGGGCGGCGGCAAAGGCCGGTGCACTGAGCAGCGCACCGGCACACAGTGTGGCTAGAAGGGTTTTACGCAACATGCACGATTCCTTTTGTTCGCTTGAAGGGTCGACAGAAGCTCAGTCCTGCCGCTCAACGGTTGCTGCCTCCGCTGCGCGAAGGTGGATTGGGGATAAATGTGGGCGGCGAGCTCGGCACCGAGCGGATCGGCTGGCCGTTGCCGATGCCTCGGTTCTCGACCGTAGGCTGACGTGGCGTCGGCACAGTGTTCGGCCCCCGAATGGGTGGAGCGCTGGGCTGGGTGCCCTGCATGCTGTTGGGGTTAGCCCGGCGTATCGGGCTGTTGTAGGGGTTGTTGCTGTTGCCGGTAGGGCTTTGCGCCAACAGGACGTCGGCATGAACCAGACCGCCACTGAGGGTCAGGACGACGATGCCAAGCAGAATTCGGTTCATGACGCTGCCTCTCGATGGGCCAGGGATAGAGCCTTCGAGTCCACGCTACGCTCAGGGTTCGGATTTGTTAACCCGCATGCCTTAAACAACATGTAACACGGCTTGACCGAGTCCCTGGAAACCCGCGCATTCCGGGGAAACTTTCAGTCACAGCCGCAGGTCATCCGATCATCACTCGGAGAACTCACCATGGCTCGGGCAATCTGGAAAGGCGCGATCAGTTTCGGACTGGTTCACATCCCTGTCGCACTGGTCTCGGCGACCTCGTCGCAGGGTGTGGATTTCGATTGGCTCGACAGCCGCAGCATGGACCCAGTGGGTTATAAACGGGTCAACAAGGTTACCGGCAAGGAAGTCACCAAGGAGAATATCGTCAAAGGTGTTGCTTATGAAAAAGGCCGCTATGTGGTGCTCAGCGAAGAGGAAATCCGCTCGGCGCACCCTGTTTCAACGCAGACCATCGACATCTTTTCCTTTGTCGACGCCGAACAGATTCCCCTGCAAAACATCGACACGCCATACTACCTGGCACCCGACAAACGCGGTGGCAAGGTCTACGCGCTACTGCGCGAAACCCTGAGCAAAACCAATAAAGTCGCCCTCGCCCGCGTAGTGCTGCATACGCGCCAATACCTGGCTGCGTTGATGCCACTGGAGTCGGCGCTGGTGCTGGTGAAACTGCGTTGGCCGCAGGAGGTACGTGGCCTCGACGAGCTGGAACTGGGCAGCGAAGTGACCAAGCCGCAGTTGGCCAAGGGTGAACTGGACATGGCCAAACGGCTGGTGCAGGACATGAGCGCGGACTGGAAACCCGAAGACTACAAGGATGAGTTCGAAGACAAGATCATGGCCCTGGTCGAGAAAAAGGCCCATGAAGGCAAAATCGAGGATGTTGAAACGGTGGGTGGCGAGGAAGAGCGCAAAACTGCTGATGTGATCGACTTGACCGAGCTGCTTAAACGCAGTCTGGGCGGGAAAGCGGCGGCTAAACCGAAAGCGAAAGCCGCGACCAAGGCAGCGCCAGCCAAGAGGACCAAGAAGGCCTCCGGAGAATGACAATCCAAGGATCGTCAGGCAACTGACAGGTTGTATTTGAGAGAGTCTTCGCGAGCAAGCTCGCTCCCACAGGGTTCTGAGTCGAGTGCTAAATGCGCATTCACCCAATTCCATTGTGGGAGCGAGCTTGCTCGCGAAGGCGTAAGTTAATTCACCACATTGATCAGATCAGAATGAAGATCGCCAGCAAACCACCGAAGATCGCCCACTTTTCCATGTAATAGCGCTTACGGTTACGCTTTTTCAGCTCTTTACCACGCAGACGAATCTTGTAGATCCGGGTAAACAAGCGGTTGATGCCACCGGTCCGATCACCAGCATCATTCGGCGCTCCTGCCGCCGACATGACGGTACGGCTGAACCAGCTGTTGAACGCCGCCGCCCAGCGGTACTTCATCGGTCGTTCAATGTCGCAGAACAGGATGATGCGGTTCTTGTCGGTGGTGTTTTCGGCGTAATGGATAAAGGTCTCGTCGAACATCACCGCTTCGCCGTCACGCCAGTGGTAGCTCTCACCGTCGACGTTGATATAACAGCCGGCATCGTTCGGCGTGTCCAGGCCCAGGTGATAGCGATAGGAACCGGCATACGGGTCGCGGTGACGCACCAGCTTCGAACCCGGTGGCAGCTCGGCAAACATCGCGGCCTTGATCGAACCGATGCTCTGCACCAACTCGGTGGTGCGCGGACACAGCTTCATCGCCGACGGATGGCTCTCGCCGTACCACTTCAGATAAAAACGCTTCCAGCCGCTTTTGAAGAACGAGTTGAAACCGACATCGTCGTACTGGTTGGAACGCTTGATCTCGCCGGCACGCAGCAAATTCTGCCCTTCTTCGCGGATTTCTTCCCAGTGCGCCTGCAAAGGGCTCAAGTCAGGAAACTCGCTAGGATCCAGGTATGGTTTGTTCGGCTTTTTCGAGAACAGATAAAGGAAGCAGTTGATCGGCGCGAGAAACGTCGAATGGTCACTCAGTTGTCGACCAAGCTTGTGGCGCACGCGCCCACGCAAATGAACGTATGCAATGGAAATGACATAAATAGCAGCAATGATGAGTTTCACGGAAATCGTCACATGTCAGAAGTGAACAAACTGCGCGCCGTGCGGCCTGAGGCTCAACGTCTTATGCAGTGGTCTGAATACAAATGGCACGTCCTTGGCCCGCGCCGTAACCGGACGCTCGGTGAAAGGTGGCATTTTAGCCACAGTTTGTAACCGATAGTGAATCTTCAACTGTGAAAAACTGTCCCGCGATCATGCCAATCGGCGATCGTGGCGTGATCGCCCTATCGTTTAAAGAGCCAGACCAGTACAATCGCCGCCAAACTTTACGCGCCCCCCTTGGTTGATGACGGGACTCTCCCGCTTCAGCGCACTTTGACTCGGGCCAAGCGCTGCAGCCGCACCCTCGCTTTTTAAGAATGCTTCGCAGGAATAACTCTTGATTTCTACAGCTAACATCACGATGCAGTTCGGCGCCAAGCCGCTCTTCGAAAACGTTTCGGTCAAATTCGGCGCGGGCAACCGCTACGGCCTGATCGGCGCCAACGGTTGCGGCAAGTCGACCTTCATGAAAATCCTCGGCGGTGACCTCGATCCGTCCGGCGGTCAGGTCATGCTCGAGCCGAACGTGCGTCTGGGTAAATTGCGCCAGGACCAGTTCGCTTACGAAGAATTCACCGTGATCGATACGGTGATCATGGGTCATGAAGAGCTGTGGAAGGTCAAGGCCGAGCGCGATCGCATCTACTCGCTGCCGGAAATGAGCGAAGAAGACGGCATGGCCGTGGCCGAGCTGGAAACCGAATTCGCCGAGATGGACGGCTACACCGCCGAATCCCGCGCCGGTGAGCTGTTGCTGGGTCTGGGTATCGGCATCGAGCAGCACTTCGGCCCGATGAGCGAAGTTTCCCCGGGCTGGAAACTGCGCGTATTGCTGGCGCAGGCGCTGTTCTCCGATCCGGAAGTGCTGTTGCTCGACGAACCGACCAACCACCTGGACATCAACACCATCCGCTGGCTGGAAAACGTGCTGACCCAGCGCAACAGCCTGATGATCATCATCTCTCACGACCGTCACTTCCTGAACAGCGTGTGCACGCACATGGCTGACCTGGATTACGGCGAGCTGCGTCTGTTCCCGGGCAACTACGACGAGTACATGACCGTGGCGACCCAGTCCCGCGAGCAACTGCTGTCGGACAACGCCAAGAAGAAAGCGCAGATTTCCGAGCTGCAATCGTTCGTCAGCCGCTTCTCGGCCAACGCCTCGAAAGCCAAGCAGGCCACCTCCCGCGCCAAGGCGATCGACAAGATCCAGCTGGCCGAGGTCAAGCCTTCGAGCCGCGTGAGCCCGTTCATCCGCTTTGACCAGAACAAAAAGCTGCACCGCCAGGCGGTCATCGTCGAAAAAATGGCCAAAGGCTTCGACGGCAAACCACTGTTCAAAGACTTCAGCTTTCAGGTCGAAGCCGGCGAGCGCGTGGCGATCATCGGCCCGAACGGTATCGGCAAAACCACCCTGCTGCGCACCCTGGTCAACGAACTGACCCCGGACGCCGGCAGCATCAAGTGGACCGACGCCGCGGAACTGGGCTACTACGCCCAGGACCACGCGCACGACTTCGAAGACGACGTCACCCTGTTCGACTGGATGGGTCAGTGGACTCAGGGCGAGCAGATGATTCGCGGCACGTTGGGCCGCATGCTGTTCTCCAACGACGAGATCCTCAAGTCGGTCAAAGTGATTTCCGGTGGTGAGCAAGGTCGCATGCTGTTCGGCAAGCTGATCCTGCAAAAGCCGAACGTGCTGATCATGGATGAACCGACCAACCACTTGGACATGGAATCGATCGAGGCACTAAACCTGGCGCTGGAAAACTACCCGGGCACGCTGATCTTCGTCAGCCACGACCGTGAGTTCGTATCGTCCCTGGCCACGCGCATCATCGAGCTGAGCCCGGACGGCGTGACCGACTTCAGCGGCACTTACGATGACTACCTGCGTAGCCAAGGTGTAGTGTTCTAAAAGCGGCTTCAAGTGTTGAGCTGCTAGCTTCAAGCTAAAGCCCTGTCCATGTGACGGGGCTTTTTGCATTCCAAGGTGAGGGATTTGCGGGTGCGGCTACCTTCGCGAGCAGGCTCGCTCCCACAAGGGAATGCATTCCAAAGGTGGGAGCGAGCCTGCTCGCGAAGGGGCCATCAGCCGCTACATCAATCCTCGGGGAAAGTAGTTAGCCTGCTTTCTTTTATCTGACACCCAAGCCATGATGCGAACTCTCCCACCGCCGCCCGCGAACGAGTCCTCATGTCTGCGCAGCAACTGCCACCGCAAAGCTCCATGGCGATCACCCTGCAGATCGTTTCCATCGTGTTCTACACCTTTATTGCCTTCCTCTGCATCGGTCTGCCGATCGCGGTGTTGCCCGGTTATGTGCATGAACAACTGGGTTTCAGCGCGGTGGTTGCCGGGCTGGTGATCGGCTCGCAGTACCTGGCCACCCTGCTCAGCCGGCCAATGGCCGGGCGTATGTCGGATACGATCGGGACTAAGCGGGCGATCATTTATGGTTTGTGGGGGATTGTCCTCAGCGGCTTGCTGACGCTGGTATCTACGCTGCTACAGGACTTTGCGCTGACCAGCCTGATCATTCTGATTATCGGCCGCTTGCTGCTCGGCATCGCACAAGGGCTGATCGGCGTCGGCACCATCAGTTGGTGCATGGGCCAGGTCGGCGTCGAACACACCGCAAAATCGATTGGCTGGAACGGCATCGCTTCCTATGGCGCGATTGCCATTGGTGCGCCATTAGGGGTGGTGATGGTCGCCGAATACGGCTTCACCAGCCTCGGCATCGCGTTGGCCGTGCTGGCGGCCGGTGCACTGCTGCTGATTCGCAACAAGCCGTCGGTGCCGGTGATCCGTGGCGAACGCCTGCCGTTCTGGGCGGTGTTCGGGCGAATCGCCCCGTATGGCGCCAGCCTGACCCTGGCCTCGATCGGCTACGGCACGCTGACCACGTTCATCACCTTGTATTACCTGAACCGTGGCTGGACCGGCGCGGCGTACTGCCTGACCGTGTTCGGCGTGTGCTTCATCCTGTCACGGCTGATGTTTATCTCGGCGATCAGTCGCTTCGGCGGCTTCAAATCGGCGATCGCCTGCATGACCATCGAAACCGTGGGCCTGGTGATGTTGTGGCTGGCCCCCTCCACCGCATTCGCTTTGATCGGCGCAGGGCTGGCGGGGTTTGGCCTGTCGCTGGTCTATCCGGCGCTGGGTGTCGAGGCGATCAAACAGGTGCCCAGCTCCAGCCGAGGATCTGGTTTGGGCGCTTATGCGGTGTTCTTCGATCTGGCGCTGGCGATTGCCGGGCCGCTGATGGGCGCGGTGGCGCTGAATCTGGGCTATTCGTGGATATTCTTCAGTGCGGCGCTGTTGTCGGTGATCGGGCTGGGCCTGACGTTGCTGCTCCAGCGCCGGGCGATTTCCTGAAGTTCGCCGCGATCCCCTGTAGGAGTGAGCCTGCTCGCGATAGCGGTGTATCAGAAAAGGAAATGTCGACTGACACACCGCTATCGCGAGCAGGCTCACTCCTACAGGGGATTTGCGGGGTTATTGATCCGCGGTTTGCATGCCGGCCCGCGTCGGCTTGCCCAGCGCATGGGAGAAAAACCGTCCGGCTTCGGAGATCAGATTGCGGTGAATATCCTCGCGATCCACGCCATCCGCATCGGTACACAACGCCGGCATGGCGCGAATCTGCTCTTCATTACACGGTGCCATAAAGACGAAGTGCCCTGCCCCGGCCAGTAATTTGAAATCCGGCGCGGTCGGCAGTTTGCGCGCCAGCGCTGCCGCGTTTTTGTCGAAGGCCACCAGTTTGTCGCCATCACCGCTGTAGAGCAGCACCGGCACATGCACGTCAGCCAGGGTGTGACGACCGAACTTGAGGCTCAGCGGCGCCATTAACAGCAAAGCGTGAACACGCGGATCGGCCACCGGTTGCAGGTCATCGCGATCAACGATCAGCTCACCTTGCGTATTGCAGGCATCACGATCATCCGGACGCTCCTGACAATAACGACGCAGACGATCGAGATCCGGTTGCGCGCCCGACAGGATCAACGCCGTCTCGCCGCCCGCTGAATAACCGATCACCCCGACCTGATCCGCGTTGACATACGGCGCGAGCATACGGTCGCCCAGGGTTGCGGTGATGGCTTCGGAAATCTGGATCGGCCGCCCGTAGAGATTGCTCAGGGTGCCGAGTCGGCTGTGGTCTTTGGAGTTGTCGCCGGGATGAATCACCGCCACCACCACAAAGCCTTTGCGTGCCAGCGAGGTCGCGAGATCGTGCAGCGCCAGCGGCGTGCCGGTGTTGCCGTGGGAAAGCATCAGCATCGGAAAGCGGCCGATGGCAACTTTGGTGTCTTCGCCAGCCTCGACGGAGTAACCCTCGAGCAGACTCATGTGTTCGCGGTCGCTGGAAGGATAGAAGGCGATGGCGCGCATCGGTTGCAGGTCCAGCGGATCGAGGAAGGTCATCTCGTGGTAGCCGACGCTCCACACCGGGTGTCGCCCAGGCGCAGCGTGCACTGTGTTAAAGCTGCCAAGCAGGCAAATCAGTAACGTTGCACAAAGACGCATCATGGGATGCTCCACCCTGTTGTGACTCAATCGAAAGTTCCGTTGCGTTGCGGGCCTGAAACGCCGGGGATTCGGTATTTCGGTACGACAATGCACTCAGACGCTGATTGTGTGACTGCATAACCCGGGCCAGATTATGTAACAGCCAGAAACAAAAAACTCTGTATTCGCCCCTTGCGGAACCAGAATACAGAGTTTTTTGAGTATTACCTGAACAACAGCTGTTCTTTACGCAAGCCTTACGCAGCGGCGAACAGTTGCTCGCTGATCTTCGCTTGAGCAGCAGTCATGGCGTTGTTGCGCACTTCGTCGCCATACGCCAGGCCTTCGGCACGGACGATTTCGATGTCGGTGATGCCGAGGAAGCCCAGCACCAGCTTCAGATACTCTTCGTGAGCGATGCCGCTGGCCTGGCCAGCGTGGATGCCACCCGAGGTGGAAACGATCACCACTTTCTTGCCACCGCACAGGCCTTCCGGGCCGGCTTCGGTGTAACGGAAGGTTTGACCAGCAACTGCAACGCGATCGATCCACGCTTTCAGTTGGGTCGGCACAGTGAAGTTGTACATCGGTGCGGCGATGACGACGGCGTCGGCAGCGATGAATTCGGCCAGGGTCGAAGCGCTCAGTTCGGCTTCGTGCTGTTGTGCGGCGTTGCGCAGTTCAGCGGTGGTACCGGCGGCGACCAGCGTGGTCGACGAGAAGTGGCTGATGGCATCGGCGGCCAGGTCACGGTAGGTCACCACGGCGCTTGGATCGGCGGCCTGCCAGGCTTTGACGACTTCGCCGCTCAACTGACGGGAGGCCGAGTTGTCGCCCAGAATGCTCGAATCGATATGCAGCAGTTTCATGTGGAATCTCCTGGAATGAATCGCCGGTGGCGACGGAATGGAGACAATCCTACGCAAGAAACCAATGGATGATTAGCCGCCTGAAATGCGATAGTTTGTCCCACTGATAGAACAGTTGGATTTCCCTATGCAAGACCTCAACGATCTCTACTACTTCGCCAAAGTTGTCGAGGCCGGCGGTTTTGCCGCGGCCGGGCGTTTGTTGGGCATTCCCAAGTCACGGCTGTCGCGGCGTATTGCCGAACTGGAAGAGCGCCTTGGCGCGCGTTTGCTGCAACGCACCACCCGGCAACTCAACCTCACGGCGGTGGGTGAGCGCTATCTGCGTCATTGTCAGGCGATGTTGCTTGAGGCGGAGATGGCCGATGAAGCGGTGGCGAGCATGTCCAGCGAGCCGCGTGGCCGCCTGCGGGTCTCCTGCCCCACCGGTCTGGCACGGGAAATGTTGCCGTGGGTCATCAGCGAGTTCCTCGGCAAATTTCCTCAGGTGCAACTGGAAGTCGTCTTGCTCAATCGCCGGGTCGATCTGGTTGGCGAAGGCTTTGATGTCGCATTGCGTGTGCGCGAGCACGGTGACGAAGATCCGTTGCTGGTGACCCGCCGCTTGCGTCAGGCGCAAATGGTCGTGGTTGCCAGTCCGGATTTTGTACAGGACCAATCGATCAACCATCCGCAAGACCTGAAAAATCTGCCGGTGCTCGGCGCTCTGGAGGCCGATCGCATGGTGCATGTGCGCTTGCTTGATCAACAGGGTGAAGGCTTCGAGTTGAACATGGAAGCACGCTTGGGCATCGATGACTTTATTGTGCGCAAAGCCTGCGTACTGGCGGGTCAGGGTTTCACTTTGCTGCCGATGATGTACTGCGAAGAGGAACTGAGAAACGGCACCCTGGTGCAGTTGCTGCCAGAGTGGTCGCTACCCGGCGGCTGGTTGCAAGCGGTGTATCCGCATCGACGCGGGGTCATGCCGGCGGTGCGCGCGTGGATTGATCATCTGGTCGAGTCGTTCAATGCCTGTGGGGAGCGGTTGTTATGAGCAAGGGAAAAATGAGTGAAACCGACGTCGCGGCGTTCTGCCTGGAACTGCCGGGCGCTCGGGAAGATTACAAGTGGGGTGGTGTGCGGGTGTTTTCGATTGCCGGCAACAAGATGTTTGCCTTGCAGGGGCTCCGTGGGGATTCGTTGGCATTCAAGGTCGACAAGGATCTGTTTCTCTGCCATTGCGACCGCCCCGGCATTCACCCGGCGCCATATCTGGCGCGGGCGCAGTGGATCATCATGCACCCGCCCTACCCGCTGGGTGCCGAGGAATTGCGCGGGTTGTTGCAGCGTTCGCATCAATTGGTGGTGGGCAAGTTGCCAAAGAAAACCCAGGTGGGATTATTGCTCTAACCCCAATCCCTGTAGGAGTGAGCCTGCTCGCGATAGCGGAGTGTCAGTCAAAGAAATTCCAACTGACACTCCGCTATCGCGAGCAGGCTCACTCCTACATAGGGAATTGCGGTGTATTCAGAACAGTGTCAGCAGATTCGAGCCGAGAAACAGCTGGTCGATCCAGAACACTTGGTGCAACACGACAATCACCCAGAACAGGATCTGAAACGAGACCTTGCGCGTCTTGTGCCGGAACACCTGCTGGGCAATCAACGCGCCCGGCCAGCCGCCGGCCAGTTCCACGGCATGCAGGATGTTCTCCGGGGTGCGCCAGGCATCGGTGCGCGCCTTGCGCTTGTCGGCCCAATACATGAAGAACGCCAGCACGCTGACAACCCCATAGGCTGCCAACGGCACCAGCGAAATCCCGCGCAGCCACATCGATACAGAGCCGAACAGCGGCAGCGCGCAGACGATCAGCAGAACCAGCAGTTTCAGCTTCAGATGCTGGATATTGTTGCCGCCCGAAGGTCGACCATCCGGCCGGCGTGCGCGGGAATCACTCATGGTTTGGCCGCTGCCCAATCGATCCAGCCAAACTGCCACGTCGCCAGAATCACCAGGCCAAACACGATCCGATACCAGGCGAACGCCGCATAGCTGTGGCTGGCGATGAACTTGAGCAAACCGCGCACGGCGATCATGGCGAAGATGAACGCCGTGACAAAACCGATGGCAAACACTGGGAAGTCCGCCGGCACAAACAGGTCGCGGTATTTGTAGCCCGAGTAAACCGCCGCACCCACCATGGTCGGCATCGCGAGGAAGAACGAGAACTCGGTGGCGGTCTTGCGCGACAGACCGAACAGCAACCCGCCAATAATCGTCGAGCCGGACCGCGAGGTGCCGGGGATCATCGCCAGACACTGGGCGAAGCCGACCTTCAAGGCATCTTTCCAGGTGATCTCGTCGACCGTTTCGGCGTGCACTTCATGCTGACGCTTTTCCGCCCACAACATGATGATGCCGCCCACCACCAGTGCTGTCGCAACGGTGATCGGGTTGAACAGGTATTCGTGGATCAGGTCGGCAAAGATCACACCCAACACCACCGCGGGCAGAAACGCGATCAGCAGGTTGGCGGTAAAACGCCGTGCGCTCGGCTGCGTCGGCAAACCGATGACCACATCAAGAATCTTGCGTCGAAACTCCCAGACCACCGCGAGGATCGCGCCGAGCTGGATGATGATATTGAACGCCATGGCCCGTTCGCCGCCGAAATCGAGCAAGTCGGCAACGATGATCTGGTGTCCGGTACTGGAAATGGGCAAAAACTCCGTCAGCCCTTCTACAACTCCTAGTATCAGTGCCTGCAAGGCCGTCCAAAGATCCATCAATCCCCCAAAGAGCGATGCGCGTCGGCATGCCCCGATAGTATTTTTCTAGCGTTCACTGCGATCAGCGTAGCTGGTTATGGCTGTACCGATTCCGCGCGCACAGGATCCACACGAAACGGTCAAAATTCCGTGAAATATCAATTTGGATTCAGGTTTTCACGCGCGGGGCCGAAATCCTAACAGACAAGCCTTAATAGCGCTGCCGCGTTATACGACTTGGGTCGCGTATGCCCGCTCACGAAATCGTGGTTGGATGCTGGCGGTCGTTTATTACAAGAAAAAGAATCCGGAGTGACAGCGTTATGAACAGCTTGCGCAGTGTGTCGATCAGCCGACGCTTGTGGCTCATCTTGATTGTGGCGGTGGTCATGTTGCTGACCTTGGGCGTGTTGATGCTCAAGCAGATCCACGACGATCTCTATCATGCCAAAGCCCAGAAAACCCAACACGTGGTGCAGACCGCCAGCGGCCTGCTGACCTATTACCACGACCTTGAAACCGCCGGCACGCTGACAAAAGATGCCGCGCAGAAACAGGCCCTCACCGCCATTCGTGGTCTGCGCTACGACCAGAGCGATTACTTCTGGATCAACGATCTCACGCCCGTGATGGTCATGCACCCGACCAACCCCAAACTGGAAGGCCAGAACCTCTCGGCGATCCGCGATCCGGACGGCTTTGCGGTGTTCAACGAAATGGTTGCCATCGCCAAGGCCAAAGGCGCCGGCATGGTCGATTACCGTTGGCCGAAACCGGGCGCCAGCGAGCCGGTGGCCAAGACCTCCTACGTCAAACTGTTCGAGCCTTGGGGCTGGGTGCTCGGCTCCGGGGTTTACGTCGACGACGTCCAGGCCGAATTCCAGGGCCAAATGATCAAGGCTTCGGTCATCGGCTTGGCGATTGCGCTGATCATGGCACTGCTGGTGATCCTGATCGCGCGCAGCATCGTCCGCCCGTTGCAGGAAACCGTGAACGCCATGGCCAACATTGCCAGCGGTGAAAGCGACCTGACCCGCAGCCTCGATACCCACGGCAAGGATGAAGTCACCGAGCTTGCGCATCACTTCAACGCCTTTACCGCCAAACTGCGCCGGGTGATCGGCGATTTGCAGGTGTCGGCCAGCGCTTTGGGCCAGTCGTCCAGTGAACTGGGCAACGATGCGTCGCAGGCCCAGCAACGCAGCCAGCAGCAATCGCAACAGATGGAACTGGTGGCCACGGCGATCAACGAAGTGACCTACGGCGTGCAAGATGTGGCGAAGAACGCCGAGCACGCCGCCGCCGAAATGCGTGACGCCGAAGCGCAAGCGCAACAGGGCCAGATCAACATCGATGGCAGCTTGCAGCAGATCGACAAGCTGTCCGGGACCATTGATCAAGCGGTCGAAGTGATTCGCACCCTGGCTGCCGAAAGCACGCAGATCGGCAGCGTACTGGAAGTGATCCGCTCGATTGCCGAGCAGACCAACCTGCTCGCGCTCAACGCCGCGATCGAAGCGGCGCGGGCCGGTGAGCAAGGTCGCGGGTTTGCCGTGGTGGCCGATGAAGTACGCCTGCTGGCGCAGCGGACGCAGAAGTCGACAGCGGAAATCCAGTCGATGATCGAGCGCCTGCAGAACCATTCCGAAGCCGCCGTAAAGGTGATCGGCGACAGTAGCAAGGCGTCGCAATTGACCATCGAGCAAGCCGGGCTGGCCGGCGCCAGTCTGAACGCCATTGGCCAGGCATTGCGCAATCTCAACGGCCTGAATGCCTCGATTGCCAGCGCTACGTTGCAACAGGCCCACGTAGTCGAGGACATCAATCAGAACGTGACGCAGGCTGCTGGCCTCTCGCACAGCACGGCGATCGCGGCCGAGCAGTCGAGTGCGGCCAGCCTGAAACTTGGCCAGTTGAGCGAACAACTCAACGCCCTGCTGCGCCAGTTCCGCGTCTAGACACCACCCCCTGTAGGAGTGAGCCTGCTCGCGATAGCGGTGTGTAAGCCACTATAAATTTCGCTGACACACCGCTATCGCGAGCAGGCTCACTCCTACACGTTTTTGGGTACAATCCGCCCCCTTCTTTTTATTTCCCCAAGGAACCCCCATGTCCGGGCTTGAACTGTTTGCCGCCGCCCTCGGTGTGATCGCCGTCTGGCTGACGGTCAAACAGAATCCGTGGTGCTGGCCGATCGGGCTGGTCATGGTGTTGCTCTACAGCTGGATCTTCTTTGAAGTGAAGTTGTACTCGGACATGTTGCTGCAAGTGATTTACGCCGCGCTGCAAGTCTATGGCTGGTGGCAATGGACCCGCGCCGGGACGATGCATGACGGCCGCGAGGTCACTCGCCTCGATCATCGGTCACTTTTGCTCGGCCTCAGCGTTGGCGCTGTCGGCAGTGTCTTGCTCGGCGCGGCCATGGCCCATTGGACCGACGCCGCGCAACCGTGGCTGGATGCGGCGCTGACCGGTTTCAGCCTGGTCGCGCAATTGTGGATGGCGCAGAAACGCCTGCAATGCTGGGCGTTGTGGTTCGTGCTCGATGTGATTTTTGTCGGCCTGTTCATCTATAAAGGGCTGTACCTCACCGCTGCGCTGTACGCTCTGTTCACCCTGCTGGCAATTCAAGGCTTTCGCGAATGGCGCGCCGATCCGGCGTTGCGCACATGAAGGTCGTGGTCCTGACCGGGCCCGAATCCACCGGCAAGAGCTGGCTGGCGGCGGGCCTGCAACAACGCTTTGGCGGTGTGCGCGTGGATGAGTACGTGCGCCGCTTTATCGAACTCAATCCCCGTGACACCTGCCTGGCTGACATCCCCGAAATCGCTCGCGGTCAGCTGCATTGGGAAGACCAGGCACGGGCGCAACAGCCGCCGCTGCTGATTCTCGACACCCATTTGCTGAGCAATATGCTGTGGAGTCAGACGCTGTTCGGCGACTGCCCGGACTGGCTGGAATCGGAATTGTTGGGGCGGCATTACGACCTGCACCTTTTACTCTCGCCAGAACAGATCGACTGGACCGATGACGGTCAGCGCTGCCAACCGGATCTGGACGAGCGTCTGGCGTTTTACCAGTCCACGCAAAACTGGCTGGAAACCCACCATCAGCGCTTTCTGATCATTCAGGGCAATTGGGCCGAACGCCAACGACAGGCTTTTGCCGCCGTCGAGCAACTGCTGGCGGAGTGACCCGGCCAACGGGTCAGTTTCCCCAAAGATTCCCCCTGTTTTGGGGGCAAAGTGTCCAATCCTGAAACACTCCGTGAGGTGCAAAGTGCCCGTCTCAGCACTGTTCACTGTTTTGTCATCGCCGTTGTTTCACGGTTGAAACACATCGTCGCAAACCCTCGTTCCAGAGCTTTGTTCAGCCAATAGACAGGTCGGCGCGCGCACGCGTGTATCAATCCTGAAACAGTGTGCGTATCAGCTGCGCGGCTGATTTTTGCAAGCATCTGAAACCAAACAACATTTAAAAAGCGGCACAGCTTTCGCTCTCTTCTTCACAACGCTGACTCGGGCCAGCCCACTGAAGAAGGAATTGCAGCCGTGGGGAATATCCAAAAAGGTTTGACCTGCCTTCTGCTGATCGGATCAGCAGCCAGCACATTGCTCAGTTTCAATGTCCACGCAGAAGGCAATGGCGTCATCGTCCTCAACCGCGATGTCCAGCCGATCCCGATTGGTCGCAATGGCGGCAAAGACCCCTACCCGACCACCGTCAATGCCAATCCGTCCGCACGCATCAACTCCACCATGAACAGCACCGAATTGAGCGACGGCGACTTCGCCGGTGTCGCCAGCGGCAGCGCGTTCCGCACCGTCAACAATGTCCAGGTCGGCAGCAATCTGCCAGGCCTCAATACCGTCACCAATCCCAATGGCATGCCCGGCATGAGCGCAGGACACGGCGGCGGTTCCGGTGGCGCGATTTCCGGCACGATCAACCGCGCCATGAGTTCCGGCCTTGCCCCCCTGACCCGCATGGCCGGAGGCCAATGAAATGAATCGTTCACTCCTTCTGCTTGCCCTGCTCGGTTGCACCACTGCCATGGCTGCTGATCCTGGTTCAGTGAACAAGGCCAACATTCAAGATTCCGGGGTTCAGTACCGCGGCAATTTCAACGTCAACCAGGCCGCTGGCGATCAAATGCAGCAGACCAACGTCAAGGCTGTGGCGATCGGCACCGAGTCCCACGCCACTACCAGCGTTATGCAGAAAATCGATACACCTGCCTCGCGCTCGATGGACGCCAGCGCAACCATCGGCGGCACCTCTTTCAGCAATGGCAACGGGATCCTGGGCGTGAACCAGGGTGCCGGGGCCAACAACCAGATGGCCAACGTCACGCGCGTCAGCATCAGTGCTGCCCCGCAGAGCGTTGACGACAGTGCCCTTTCACAACAGAACGTGGCGCTTTTACCGAGCTCAGGAGCAACTGGTACCTCACCCGGCAGTCGCCATGTCACGACAAGTGATCAGGCCTTCACCGGCAGCCGCGGGGTAATTCAGGTGAACCAGAGTGCCGGGGTGGGGAACCGTATGGCTAACACCCTGAGCATCCGGGTCGCTGACTGACCCAAACAACAAAAGCAGTGCAATTAGAAAGTACCAACACTTAACCAACTAATAAGCACGATGGAGAAACACCATGAAACCTACAATGGCTCTCAAACCACTGGTTTTCGCACTTGCAGCAGTGATGGCAATCGCAGCACAGGCAGGCGGTCGTGATGACAACAACGGTCATGGTAACGGGCATGGCAATGGACACGGCAACGGTCACGGCCAGCCACAAGGTCCAAATCTTGAACAACTGCTGCAGATCACCGCAGGCGCCGGCGCCGCTGTACTCGACGCGCAAAACAGTGACGGCAACGTGGTGAAAAACCAGGGCACCCTCAACAACGCCAACGCCAGCGACTCGCTTAATGGCTCCAATGGCAACATGGGCGCCAACGTTGCAGCCGGCGACGGCAACCAACAAGACAACGCCGCCGCCCTGGCTACTGCCGACGAAAGCTTCATCTTCGGCACCGCTGTTGCTGCCTCGAGTGCAACTCAAGTCAACAACAACAACTACGTGAAAAACTCGTCCACCTTCAATAACGCCACTCTCAACAATGCAGGCAACAATGGTTCCGGCAACATCGGCATCAACGTCTCTGCCGGCAACTTCAACCAGCAGAAAAACAACCTGGCGATCGCCGTATCCGGTGGCCGTGTAGCCACTGCCGCCGCAGCCGCCAATCAGTCCTCCACCGGCCTGGTTGTAGACAACAAAGGCGTGCAGACCTACAAAACCGACACCCTCACCGGCACCTACGCGGCCGCTGGCGTGTTCAAAGCCAAAGGCACTGCAACCATCGAAGATGATGACCACCACGGCGGTTATGGCAATCGTGGCGGCGGCCACGGTGGCAACGATGACCAGAAAGCCAAATTCGAAGCCGTCGGTACCTTTGGCCTCGCTGGCGTAACCACTCAGCAAGTGATGACCAAAGACGGCTGGAAAGCCCCTGTGGTCAACAATGCCAACATGACCAACTCGATGAACAACTTCTCCGGCAACGGCGGAGCCAACGTCTCGTCTGGTGTGGGCAACCAACAAAGCAACTCGCTGTCCATCGCTGCTGGCTGCAGAGCCTGCCTGTAATCGCGATCGAAACGAAAGCCCCGGAAACGGGGCTTTTCCTCAGTCCGCAAAGGCGTATCGATCATGCGTAAGACGGCCCTCCTCGCTCTGCTTTTCGTCTGTGGCCTGACTCAGGCCGGTCAGATGCCCGTCGCTGCCCTGCCGGGTGGCACGCTCGTCTACAAAAACGTGCAGAGCATCCGTGAGCGCAAGTTTGCCGACATCGTCGAACAGAAAACCGATTTCAGCTGCGGCGCCGCTGCACTGGCAACGGTATTACGCCAAGCCTATTGGCTCGACGTCGATGAGGAGCACATCATCAAAGGCATGCTGGTCAACGCTGACCAGGACCTTGTTCGTACTCAAGGTTTTTCCATGCTGGACATGAAGCGCTACATAGAAAGCATCGGCATGCGCGCCAGGGGTTACAAGATTCCACCGGAAAAGCTCGAAGCGGTAACCATCCCGGTGGTGGTACTGATGGAAATTCGCGGCTACAAGCATTTCGTCGTGTTGCAGCGTTCGGACAAGGATTGGGTTTACATCGGAGACCCGGTGCTCGGCCATAAACGCTACAAACATGATGACTTTGTCAAAGGTTGGAACGGCATTGTCTTCGCGATCGTCGGTCCCGGATATGACAAGGCCAACGCCTTGCGCAGCCCTCCGGTGCCCTTGACGGCCAAGAACAAGCTGGATGGTTTCAACCCGGTCAAAGATGCTGAATTGATGGATTTCGGGTTCATTCAGAGCGACTTCTTTTAATCGCCGATTATAGAAAATGGGACTGGATGTCCCGGGAGCAGCAGATGAAAACCTCATACTGGCTGGCCGCCGCCTGCCTGGCAGCGAGTGCGTCAGGCTATGCCAATGCAGGATTCAAACCCATAGAAATCAAGGACCAGGAGCTCGCCGAGTTGCGTGGTCGTTATGTGATGCCGGGGCGAATTATCAGCTTCGGCATTGTCATGAGCAGTACCTGGCGCAACGCCAGTGGCGATCTGATCGGGGCGTCTGCATCAATGCAGGTGCAACAGACCACCATCAAACCGGAATTTTACGTGTCGACCATCAAGGAGATGGGCAACGGCAATACGCCGCAACAGGGCACGGGATCGATTATCGGCGGTGCCGGCCTTAACTCATCGTCGGGCGTGACGCAGAGCGTACGCGCGGCGGGTGACGGCAACACGGCGAACAACAACGTCGCCATTAACGTCAAGGAAGCCAATCAGGCGCCAGCACTCGCCCCCGTACAGGGCCAAGCCCTGATGGCCGGCCAGACTATTTCCGGCAGTAATGCCGCCGGCAATGTCGCAGTGTCGGCAACCGGTACGGGTGGCGTGCAAATGGCGATACAAGCCAGCGGCAATCAAGGCACGGCACTGCAACAGGTCGCTTCGAGCGGTCTCCTGCAAAACACCCGTCTGCTCGGGAGTGCCAATGTGGTCAACAACCTGACTCAACTTAACGTCGTACTCAATAATAACGGCAGAAGCGCCGGCGCACTGGATTGCAACCTGACTCAACTCGGGGCCCTACGCAGTATTGGATATTGAACTACGCTGAGTCTCGATCATTGGGCTTAAAGGGACGGCTTATTCATGTATCGATCAGTATCACTGCGTGCCGCAGTGTGTTTGAGCGCTCTTCTCCCTGCGGCGATGCTGCAAGCAGCACCCGACGCAGATGTAGAGGCCCTGAAACAGGAACTTCTGGAGCTGAAACAACGATACGAAGTACAACAAAAGGCCCTGGCGGTTCTCGAACAACGAGTCCGCCAGGTTGAAGAACAACCCGCCGCCCCACCACCAAAACGTCTGGCCAAATCGCCATCGGACATGAAAGGCAATCGCGTCGCCACCGGCACCGGTGCGGCAGCAGCATCAGGAGGCGCCGCCGGGGGCAGTGGCGCTTCTTACGGGCAGTCGCTGGCGGACGATTCGCAACCGGCGCAGAGCGTTTCCAACCTGTACGACGAGGCCAGCGGCTTCTTCGGCGGCGGCAAGTTCAGCGTCGAAACCGGCATCACCTACTCGCGCTATGACACCCGCCAGCTGATTCTCAATGGCTTCCTGGCACTCGATTCGATCTTTCTCGGCAACATCAACCTCGACCGGATCAAGGCCGATACCTGGACACTCGACCTGACGGGGCGCTACAACTTCGATAATCGCTGGCAGTTCGACCTGAACGTGCCCGTGGTGTATCGCGAATCGACTTATCAGTCGGGCGGCGGCAATGAGGGCGCGGCGGGTGTCACCACAGAAGAAACTGTCACCAAGGATCCAACCATCGGCGACGTCAACTTCGGCATCGCTTACAAGTTCCTGGACGAGTCGGTCAATACGCCGGACGCGGTAGTCACACTGCGGGTCAAGGCGCCAACCGGCAAAGATCCGTTCGGGATCAAACTACGCCAGACCGATGCCAACTCCAATCTGTTTGTACCTGACACCCTGCCCACCGGCAACGGCGTCTGGTCGATCACACCGGGCATCTCGCTGGTCAAGACGTTCGACCCGGCCGTGCTGTTCGGCAGCCTGTCCTACACCCACAACCTGGAGGAGTCGTTTGACGACATCAGTTCGACGGTCAACCAGAAAAACCCGGGCAAGGTAAAGATCGGCGACAGCTTCCAGATCGGCGCCGGTATTGCGTTTGCGCTGAACGAGAAGATGAGTATGTCGTTCTCGGTGTCTGATCTGGTGCAACGCAAGAGCAAGCTGAAACAGGATGGCGGGGATTGGGAATCGGTGGTGTCCAGCGACGCCAACGCCGGTTACTTCAACGTCGGCATGACCATTGCGGCCACCGACAACCTGACCATCGTACCCAACTTGTCCATCGGCATGACGGATGATGCACCGGACTTTTCCTTCAGTCTGAAATTCCCGTATTACTTCTAGGCAAAAGCAAAAGATCGCAGCCTTCGGCAGCTCCTACATCGGATTTGTGTAATCCCTGTAGGAGCTGCCGAAGGCTGCGATCTTTTGATCTTCAGGTATCTAGCGAATCTGGTGTTTATGCAGCAGGCGATAAAACGTCGGCCGGGACACGCCAAGGACTTTGGCCGCCACACTCAGGTTGTCGCTGTGCCGGTTCAACACATCGCAAAGTGCCTGGCGCTCGGCGCGGGTCTTGTAATCTTCCAGCGTGCCCATTGGGGTAGCGATCGAGTGCTGGCTGATCAGCCCCAGGTCTCGGGCCTCGATCTGCCGGCCTTCGGCCAACACCAGCCCGCGCCGCACACGGTTGGCCAGTTCACGGACGTTGCCCGGCCAGTCATGTTTGCCCATGGCAATCAGCGCATCTTCGCTGAAACTGCGTGGGCGCCGGCCGGTTTCATGGCTGTAGAAATGGGAAAAGTGGTTGGCCAACATCGATAGATCGCCGTGGCGTTCGCGCAAAGGCGCAGTGACCACTTGCAGGACGTTTAGCCGGTAATACAAATCTTCGCGAAATCGCTTCTTCTCGATGGCCGCTTCGAGGTCGACGTGGGTCGCCGCCAGAACGCGCACATCGACCGGGATCGGCTGACTGCCACCGACACGTTCAATGTGCCTTTCTTGCAGGAAGCGCAGCAGATTGGCTTGTAGCTCCAGCGGCAGATCGCCGATTTCATCGAGAAACAGCGTGCCGCCATTGGCCGCTTCAATGCGCCCGACCTTGCGCTGATGGGCGCCGGTAAACGCGCCTTTCTCGTGGCCGAACAGCTCGGACTGAATCAGGTGCTCGGGAATCGC
Source organism: Pseudomonas sp. MC6 (assembly GCF_054790575.1). Classification (NCBI taxonomy): domain Bacteria; kingdom Pseudomonadati; phylum Pseudomonadota; class Gammaproteobacteria; order Pseudomonadales; family Pseudomonadaceae; genus Pseudomonas; species Pseudomonas sp. MC6. The sequence continues at coordinate 1,545,470 of NZ_CP186504.1, read as the reverse complement.
CCCGCAATTGATTGCCACAAACGGTTTACTGTGACGCTGGGATTGTCGATGCAGCGTGCGCGCAACCAGTTCTTTACCGGTGCCACTTTCACCGCGGATCAATACCGGCGATTCCGTGGGTGCCAGTTTGCTCAGTAATTTGCGCAGTTCGCGGATCGGTTTGCTGTCGCCGAGCAGTTCATGTTCGGGCTGATCCACATGAATCGTGCCTTGTCCGCGCAAACGAGCCATGCCGAATGCCCGGCCAAGGGTGACCTGCACCCGTGATACGTCGAACGGCAAGGTGTGGAAATCGAAGAACCATTCACAGACGAAATCACCGACGTTTTGTAAACGCAGGACTTCCTGATTGAGCACCGCGATCCATTCGGTGCCGCTGCGACTGATCAGTTCCTTGACGGCTTCGGGACGTTCGAGGTGAAACGGCTGCAAGCGCAGCAGGCCGACATCACAACTGCGGTCAGCGGCATTTTCCAGGGTGCAGCTATCAACATCCCAACCTACGGCGCGTAATCCGGGCAATAAGCGGTGGCAATCGTCGCAGGGATCGACCACCAATAAACGTCGTAACGCAGGCGCTTCGCTCATGACTGTTCCTTGGCGCCAAATTATTAGAAATGATTGTAAAAACAGTCATTTGGCAGACCCGACTGTAACATTAGCAAGATTTTGACAGGGCCTTGTATCGATTGCTTATAGGCGTACAAGCAAACACGTTATAAGAACAGAAGTTGTTAGTAAGCTATCGACTAATTCCAGCCTTAACCTTTCAGGAAGCTTCCAAAAACCTGTCTATAAAGCAACTCCATGAAAGAAAGTTGAAATTTCTTTGTTTCATGTGTGACCTGCCTGCGGGTTCGGTGCATCAGTACAAGTACCAGCCGAACGGTAAGCCCAACCGACGGCAGATCAATTGATTGGGCACGACAGAGAGAAAAATCCATGACCGCCCCGCTCCGTATCAACGAAGCTCTTCTGATTGCCAACCACGCGTTCAAACCTTTCCAGTGCGTGGCCTGGGCACCACAAGACGGCAATGGCGAACTGAGCCTGACCGTGATCGACCGGACCAATTCCCATATCGGTCGCAAGCAGATTCCCAGCAGCACCTACTCCGATCCGGCGCAACTCGAGCAACTGCTGCAGCAGGCTCGCGCTGAACTCAGCGAAGAAGGTCACAGCCTGCAATCCTGGTCGATGCCACACTAACAGTCGGGCAATGCGGATGACATTCAGGTCATCCGCCCTCTTCTATTAGTTGTTTTCTTTTTAACCCTTCGTACTTTTGTACAACTATTTCCAAGGTGTTCAGGCTTAACTGCTTGGGCGGCTTGCTATTGGTTCAAAAAGACACTGTTCTGGCACAGTGCGACCCTCCACCTGTTAGTTCTTACAGTTGTACTTCTCCCGGTTCAGGGATTGAATGTTTCGCTCATGCAGTTACCCGCCCGGTTCCCGGTACGGGTCAACTCGCAAGGAGATGCGTGCATGTCCACTCTGAACACTTTTACGCTCCCGGCGTTATCAACGACGTTATTGAACCGGACCGGTCAACTCGACAGGACATTTGCCGGGACTGGCGTTGCCCAAGTGTATTTCGCTCGCAGCGTGTCGAGCCTGACGGAGGATGTCGCCGTCGATGCCCAGGGTCGCATTCTCGTCGCAGCGAAAGTCGGCGTCACCGCCGGCAGCCGATTCGGACTGGCCCGCATGCTCGCCGATGGCTCCGCCGATCTGTCCTTCGGTGTTCAAGGCAGCGTGATCGATGCCTTCGCCCCTGGCTTCGAAGCCACCGCCGGCAAAGTCCAGGCACTGCCCGACGGGCGCATCCTGCTCGCCGGCCTGCATTATGAAAACACTCATCGCACCCTACCGGCGCTGGCCTTGTTCGATGCACAGGGCAAACCGGATCTGCGCTTCGGTGACAATGGTCGCCAGGTGGTGCGCCTGGCGGGTGATTTGTCCATGGGCAGCCGCGACAGCTGGCTACCGCCGGGCGTACCGGGCGCCGAAGCCTGCGACTTCGTCGTGCAGGACGACGGGCATATTCTGCTGATCGCCAATCACCACTTCGAACTCGCCGACCATGCCGGCATGCTGATTCGCCTCAAGCCCGATGGCAGTCTCGATGAAACCTTCAACGGCCGCGGCTTTGTGATGATTCGCCACTTGCTGCTCAATACCTGGCTCAGCAGCCTGATATTGCAAAAGGACGGGCGGATTGTGGTGGCAGGCTCCATCGACTTTCCGCAGGAAGGTCTGTTGGCGCGCTACCTGCCCGACGGCCGCCTCGACGAGCGTTTCGCCGTGGACGGCTTCATGGCCTTCAAGGCGCACGGTAAAAGTGCTCAGGTCAGTCAGGTGATTGAAACCTCAGATGCACTGCACTGTTTCGGCAGCAGTCGCGACCCGATTCGCTGTCTGGCATTCAGCCCGCACACAAACGGTCGGCCCAACCTGCACAACCATGGCGGCCAGCCACAATTATTGGAAATCGGCCCCAGTGGCTGCCAATGGAGCGCCGCGCAGCGCATGGCGGACGGCCGCATTATCGCGGTCGGTGCAACCATTGGTGGAATCGAGGCGGATTTTATCGTTGCGCGATACTTGAGTGATGGCTGCCTGGACCACAGCTTCGGCGACGGCAAAGGCTGGTTGCGCACGCGTTTGGGGCGCAGCCTCGACACGGCTAATTCGCTGGCTCTGCAGGCGGATGACGCGATCCTTGTCGGCGGTTATTCGCTGGATGGCAACTACCGAGCGATGGTCGCGCGTTACCTGAACCATTGAAAAACACGGACTGTACTTGATCTTCCGTAACGCATCCGGCAACTTGCGCGCTTCGATAAAACAAGGAGCAACCGATGTCCGGTTCAATGGCCCAGGCGTTCGCGCACAATTTTCTCGGGCAATCGCCACGCTGGTACAAGGCGACCATCGTCGGTTTTCTGATCCTCAATGCGCTGGTGCTGTTCACGGTTGGCCCGGTCGCGGCCGGCTGGCTGCTGGTGATCGAATTCATCTTCACCCTGGCGATGGCGCTCAAGTGCTATCCGCTGATGCCCGGCGGCTTGTTGTTGATCGAAGCGCTACTGTTGAAGATGACTACACCGCAGGCACTTTACGATGAGCTGGTGCACAACTTCCCGGTGATCCTGCTGCTGATGTTCATGGTGGCGGGCATCTATTTCATGAAGGACTTGTTGCTGTTTCTGTTCTCGCGGCTGCTGCTGGGCGTGCGTTCAAAAGCGGCGCTGGCGTTGATGTTCTGCTTTCTTTCGGCGTTTCTGTCGGCGTTTCTCGATGCTCTGACAGTGACCGCTGTGATAATCAGTGCGGCGGTCGGTTTCTATTCCGTCTATCACCGCGTCGCGTCCGGCAATGATCCGCGCCAGGACAGCGAGTTTGGCGACGACCAGAATCTGCCGATACTGCATCACGACGACCTGGAACAATTCCGCGCCTTCCTGCGCAGTCTGTTGATGCACGGCGCTGTCGGTACGGCTCTGGGTGGCGTGTGCACACTGGTGGGCGAGCCGCAGAACCTGCTGATCGGCCATGAAATGGGCTGGCACTTCGGCGAGTTTTTCACCAAGGTTGCACCGGTTTCGTTGCCAGTGCTGGCAGCGGGTCTGGTCACCTGTGTGCTGCTGGAGAAACTGCGTTGGTTCGGTTACGGCACGCTGCTGCCGGACAACGTTCGCGCCGTGCTGGCCAACTACGCCGCCGAAGACAACGCCGAGCGCACAGCTCGCCAACGCGCTGCGCTGCTGGTGCAAGGCGCGGCGGCATTGATCCTGATCGGCTGCCTGGCCTTTCACATCGCTGAAGTCGGCCTGATTGGTTTGATGGTGATTGTGTTGATCACCGCGTTTACCGGCATCACCGACGAGCATCGTCTGGGCAGTGCATTCAAGGACGCCATGCCGTTCACCGCATTGCTGGTGGTGTTTTTTGCGGTGGTCGCGGTGATTCATGATCAGCAGCTGTTCGCGCCGTTGATCCAGTGGGTGCTGGCGCTGCCCGTCGAGCAACAACCGGGCATGCTGTTTATTGCCAACGGCCTGTTGTCGGCGATCAGTGACAACGTGTTTGTCGCCACGATCTACATCACCGAAGTGAAACAGGCGTTCCTCGCCGGGCACATGAGCCGCGAGCATTTCGAGACACTGGCAATCGCGATCAACACCGGCACCAACCTGCCAAGCGTGGCGACGCCGAATGGTCAGGCTGCGTTTCTGTTCCTGCTGACTTCGGCGATTGCGCCGCTGGTGCGCTTGTCGTACGGGCGGATGGTGTGGATGGCGTTGCCGTACACCTTCGTGATGGGGTTGTTGGGCTGGTATGCCGTCAGCTACTGGCTCTGACAAGCACAGAATAAACCTGTGGGAGCGAGCTTGCTCGCGAAGGGAGTGTCAGACGACAGATTCGTTGAATGACACACCGCTTTCGCGAGCAGGCTTGCTCCCACATTTGGTTATGGGGTGTCAGTGAGGGAGGATGTATTTTTTGATCGCTTGGGCCACGCCGTCTTCGGTGTTGGGCGCGGTAACCACGTCGGCTTGACGTTTTACTGCCTCCTCCGCTTGGCCCATGGCGATCGACAAGCCTGCGCAATGGAACATTGCCGGGTCGTTGCCGCCATCGCCGATGGCCGCCGTCTGCTCGAGCGCAATGCCGAGATGCTCGGCCAGGGTCGCCAGTGCGGTGCCCTTGTTGGCTTCCAGCGCGGTCACGTCGAGATACACGGGTTGGGAACGCGATACTTGCGCCATGCCGTTAACCTTGGGCAACAGGCGCGCCTCCAGTTCGATCAACAGTTCAGTGTTGTTGCTGGTGGCCACGATCTTGTCGATGCGCTCCAGATACGGTTCGAAACTCTCGACCACAACCGGCGGATAACCGAGGCCATGCTGTTCTCGCGGCACCATCGGCCCGTGCGGATCCTTGAGCAGCCAGTCGCCGCCGCTGAACACCCAGATTTCCACGTCCGGTTGATCGGCAAACGTTGCCAGCGCAATGAGCGCGGTGGTCGCCGGCAGGTAATGTGCAACCAGCAAACTGCCGTCCGGATTGACGATCGTGCCGCCATTGAACGCTGCCGTCGGCAAATCAACGCCCAAGGCTTCGATCTGCTGCAGCATGGCTTTCGGCGGTCGCCCGGTGGCGAGACTGAACAGCACGCCGGCCTCACGCAGCGCACGCACCGCGTCAATGGTGCGCTGACTCAGCGTGTGATCCGGCAGCAACAGTGTGCCGTCCATGTCGCTGAGCAGAAAACGCACAGGTTGTTTCGGCACGTCACTCATCCGAGGCCATGCCAGACGCGACCATCGCGAGTCAGCAGATCTTCGGCGGCTTGCGGGCCGTCTTCACCAGCGGCATAAGTCTGCACGCTGGCGTCCTGTTGCCAGGCGTCGAGGAACGGTTGCACGGCGCGCCAACCGTTCTCGATGTTGTCGGCACGCTGGAACAGCGTCTGATCGCCGGTCAGGCAGTCGTAGATCAGGGTTTCGTAACCGGTCGACGGCTGCATCTCGAAAAAGTCTTTGTAAGCAAAACCCAGTTCGATGTTGGCCATGTTCAACGCCGGCCCCGGCCGTTTGGCCAGCAGGTCGAACCACATGCCTTCGTTCGGCTGGATCTGAATACGCAGATAAGTCGGCTGTAATTCGTCGACTTCAGTGTCACGGAATTGCGCGTACGGCGCCGGTTTGAAGCAGATGACGATCTCGGTGTCGCGCACGCTCATACGCTTGCCGGTGCGCAGGTAGAACGGCACGCCGACCCAACGCCAGTTGTCGATCATCACTTTCAGCGCGACGTAGGTTTCGGTGCTGCTGTCAGGCGAAACGTTAGGCTCTTGGCGATAGCCGTTCAGCGCTTTGCCGTCGACTTCGCCGGCACTGTACTGACCGCGCACCGAGTTGGCACGCGCCTCTTCAGTGGTCCACGGACGAATCGCGCCAACCACTTTGGCCTTCTCGCCGCGAACCGCATCCGCGCCGAATGCCGCCGGTGGTTCCATGGCAACCATGGCGAGCAACTGGAACAGGTGATTGGGCACCATGTCGCGCAGTGCACCGGTGTGTTCGTAAAAACTGCCACGGGTTTCGACACCGACGGTTTCCGCGGCGGTGATCTGCACGTGGTCGATGTAATGGTTGTTCCAGAACGCTTCGAAGAGGCTGTTGGAGAACCGGCTGACCAGAATGTTCTGCACGGTTTCCTTGCCCAGATAATGGTCGATCCGATAGATCTGCTTCTCGGACATCACCTTGAGCAAACAGGCGTTCAGCGCTTCGGCGGTTTGCAGATCGGAGCCGAACGGCTTCTCGATCACCACCCTTCTGAACGCTTCCGGGGTTTCTTCGAGCAGTTTCGCGGCGCCCAGTCGGCGCACCACTTCACTGAAGAAACGCGGCGCGGTGGCCAGGTAGAACACCGCATTGCCAGTGCCGCTGTCGGCGATCTTCGCCGCCAGCGCGGAATAAGTGCTGTCGTCGAGGAAGTCGCCCTGGACGTAGCTGATACCTTTGGCGAGCTTGGCCCACAAGACCGGATCAAGCATCTGATCGCCCTTGCCGACCTTGGCCGCCACTTCGGTACGGATGAAGTCTTCGAGCTTCTGCGCGAAGGCTTCATCGGTAATGGCGTTGTGGTCAACGCCGACGATCCGCAGATTTTCGTCAAGCAAGCCGTCGCGACTGAGGTTGTACAGCGCCGGCATCAGCAAGCGCTTGACCAGGTCGCCGTGGGCACCGAACAAAAACAGCGTGGTCGGTGGTGCGGGTTCTGCCTTGGATTTTCTGCGGATCGTATGGGTCATTTCTTCGGTGTCTCCACGTGGCCGCCGAAGCCGAAGCGCTGGGCCGAAAGAATCTTGTCGCCAAAGGTGCCCTGACCGCGCGAGCGGTAGCGCGAGAACAGCGAGTTCGACAGCACCGGTACCGGCACCGCTTGTTCCATGGCCGCCTCGATGGTCCATTGACCTTCGCCGCTGTCCGCAACAGAGCCGGAGTAGCCGTCAAGCTTCGGATCGCTGGCCAGCGCATCGGCGGTCAGATCGAGCAACCACGACGACACCACGCTGCCACGACGCCACACTTCAGCGATATCGGCCACGTTCAGATCAAAACGCTGATCTTCCGGCAGGCGCTCGCTGGACTTGGTCTTGAGGATGTCGAAGCCCTCGGCGAACGCGGCCATCATGCCGTACTCGATACCGTTGTGAATCATCTTCACGAAGTGCCCGGCACCGGCGGGACCGGCGTGAATGTAGCCATGTTCGGCGCGGTGGTCGTCGGATTTGCGATCCTTGGTGCGCGGGATGTCACCCATGCCCGGTGCCAGTGCGGCGAACAGCGGATCGAGGCGCTGCACGGTTTCAGCGTCGCCGCCGATCATCATGCAATAGCCGCGCTCCAGGCCCCAAACGCCTCCGGAGGTGCCGACGTCGATGTAGTGCAGGCCCTTTTCGGCCAGGGTCCTGGCCCGGCGGATATCATCCTTATAGTTGGTGTTGCCGCCGTCGATGATGGTATCGCCGGCTTCGAGCAAAGCGCTCAGGGTGTTGATGGTGTCTTCGGTTGGCGCGCCGGCCGGCAACATGACCCAGACCGCACGCGGCTTGGCAAGGCCGGCAACCAGTGCCGGCAAGTCGGCGACGCCGGTGGAGCCCTCGGCGACCAGGTTATCGATGAAAGCGGTATTGCGGTCGTAAACAACGGTGGTGTGACCGTTGAGCATCAGACGTCGCGCAATATTGCCGCCCATGCGGCCCAGTCCAATAATCCCGAGTTGCATGTGCTGATGCTCCTTACTACAAATAAATGTGTGTCATTGGTTATAGCCCAACGCGACTGATGGAGGTTAGTCCAGAGCGTTGCGATGAAGTTTCCGGGCATTGTGCCCGATCCAGACTGATAACGCCCCGAATCATGCAGAAGACACACCGACCCTGAAAAATAAAAAAGTTCCATTCCCAGGCAAAAGAAATCAAAATCGGCGCCGATAGTAAGTCAGCACCCCAGAGCGGGGGCCTTACATTTGATGCACGCCATTTGCGAGGTGAGCAATGGGCACAGTACACACAGCAATGCCGCCACAAACCCTGTACGTGACAATCCGTCGCGATGAATTGCGTCAGTTGAAAGACGAACGTGACCAGTTGAAGCAGGAACTGGCGCAGCTGCGCCTCTTGACCCAAGGTGCGCAACCGCAACCTTTGCCGGTCGTTCAGCGTCACCCCCACGCCTGATCCCCCGCCTGATTCGGGAACGGCCGCCGCTGTTCCCGACATGATGCACCCCTGCCCGCCGGGCGAAAGCCAAAAAGCGGCAACTAACAAACTTTTCACATTCTCTTCGTAATACTCCGCCCCATTCTGGCCGTACCTGCGCGTACGGCTTTCGTTCGTCGGTTTCATGGATGTTCCGGCGGTGGTTGTAACGAGTGAGCTGGAGCGCCGAATGGCATTGTTCAAACGCAGCAAAACGACTGCGACAGGTTTCGACTGGGCCGGTTTTCTCTGGCTGTTTGTATTCTTCTGGTACTTCTCGGGTATCACCCAACTGCTGATCCAACTGACTGGTACCTCCGGCTTCACCGGGTTCCGTCAGGCGTTCGTCATGAGCGCGATCTGGCTGGCACCGATGTTGCTGTTCCCCAAGCGCACCAAACTGCTCGCCGCCATCATTGGCTTGGTGCTGTGGGCCTGCTCGATGGCCAGCCTGGGTTATTTCTTCATCTATGAGCAGGAATTCTCCCAGAGCGTCATCTTCATCATGTTCGAGTCGAACATCTCTGAAGCCGGCGAGTACATGACCCAGTACTTTGCCTGGTGGATGGTGCCGGCGTTCCTCGCACACACCGCCTTCGCTTACTTCCTGTGGACGCGTCTGCGCCCGGTGTACATGCCCCGTGGCCGCGCATTCGTCGCAGCAATGGCAATTCTGATTGCCGTAATCGGCTATCCGCTGGTCAAACAAACGCTGCGCATGGGCACCTTCGCCCAAGGCTTCGAAAAATTCGAAACCCGCATTGAGCCGGCCGTGCCATGGCAGATGGTCGTGGCCTACCACCGTTACCAGGAAACCCTCGCCGACATGCAGGGCATGCTGCACAACGTCAGCAAGATCCCGCCGCTGAAAAACCTTCAGGACGCCTCGGCCGATCAACCGAAGACCCTTGTGCTGGTGATCGGCGAATCGACCAACCGTCAGCGCATGAGCCTCTACGGCTATCAGCGCAACACCACGCCGGAACTGGACAAGCTCAAGGATCAACTGGCAGTGTTCGACAACGTCGTCACTCCACGTCCGTACACAATCGAGGCGCTGCAGCAGGTCCTGACCTTCGCTGACGAAGAGCATCCGGATCTGTACCTGTCGACACCGTCGCTGGTCAGCATGATGAAACAGGCCGGTTACAAGACTTTCTGGATCACCAACCAGCAGACCATGACCAAGCGCAACACCATGCTCACGACCTTCTCCGAGCAGGCCGACGAGCAGGTGTACCTGAACAACAACCGCAACCAGAACGCCGCGCAGTACGATGGCGACGTGATTGAGCCGTTCAACAAGGCGCTGGCTGACGCGGCACCGCGCAAGCTGATCGTCGTGCATTTGCTCGGCACGCACATGAGCTACCAGTACCGCTATCCGCCGACGTTCGACAAGTTTCAGGATCGCAACGGCGTGCCACCGGGCGTACGTGATGATCAGGTGCCGACCTACAACAGCTACGACAACGCCGTGCTGTACAACGACTTCGTGGTGTCGAGCCTGATCAAGGATTACGCCAAATCCGATCCGAACGGCTTCCTGCTGTACCTCTCCGACCACGGTGAAGACGTGTTCGACTCGGTGGGCCACAAGACCCTGGGCCGCAACGAAAACAAACCGACCGCGCCGATGTACACCATCCCGTTCATGGCCTGGGCATCACCGAAGTGGAAAGCCAACCATGACTGGAACTTCGCCGGTGATCTCGATCGCCCCTACAGCAGCTCGCACCTGATCCACACCTGGGCCGACCTCGCCGGATTGAGCTTCGATGAACTCGACCACAGCAAGAGTCTGGTCAGCGACAGCTTCAAGGCGCGGCCATTGCTGATCGGCGATCCGTACCAGACTGAACAGCGCGCGCTGATCGACTTCAGTTTGATGAAGCCGAAAAAGCCCGACGCAGCACCGGCGGGTGTCGCGCAGCAGTAAAACCAGAAGGGGCCGGAAACGGCCCCTTTTTTCATGTCCACCGCAAGCGAAGTGCGTTATCAGGGACAGACCACCTTTCCCCCAGAGATTCGCGCGACTTTTCGCGTTTTAAACTGGAATGTTTAAAAGACACCTCCAGACACGTCTCTGAGGCTACAAATTCTTGCGCCTTTGCCTACAGCTACGCCAGAATCCGCCGGCTTGTGCGCCTTGGGGGCGTCCCGCCATTACGTTATGGCGGCTTTGCGTGGGGCACTTCGGTGCGCCGGGATCCTTGAGCCTGGTCTGCTAACCCGCGTACAGCCGCCACCCTATCCGTTTAGCAGCGATGGATGACGGCTCCACATCTCAAGGAGCTTTACCATGATCAAACCAACACCCAACCCACCCGAAACCGACCTCGCCTCCCCCTACGAATCTCTCGATTCAAAAAAGCTCAACGACGCCGCCGAGCGCGCCCTCGATCACTATCTCTGCCCACCTGGCTCCACCCCACCACCACGTAAAACCCGCAGGATGTACGCCGTCACCGCAGACTTCAAAAACGAGGAACTGCTGGCCGATGCCAGCGAAACACTCGCCTCAGACAGAACCATCGCCCATGACTTCGCCCATCTGATACCGGCGTCACAGCGCAGGACGCTGTTGGGGATCGCGCAGTTGATCATGCTCGGCGAGCTGGCGGTGAATCGGGTGATGGATAATCTGGAGTTGCCGCAGTAGCGGGCCTCGCGACAGACTCCGAGTAAGGCGCCGGCAGTGCCGACGCCTTCGCGAGCAGGCTCGCTCCCACAGGGATTCGTGTCGCTCACGCGGGTGCGGTTCCACCGCCGAATTTGCGGGAGCGAGCCTGCTCGCTCCCACACTGGACCGGGGAGGTCCGGAGGTAAAACTGGCGGAAGGCAGCCGGAGTCGAACCTGCCCGGGAACGGATGCCGTCCCCAACCGGGTTTGAAGCCCGGCCGCGCCACCGGGCGCGATTGCCTTCCTTGAACTCATTGTGCGCAGGCGTTGGCCAGCGCGTTGTCGGGGCGGATCTGGCGGGATTCGCCGAGGCGTCGGGTCAGGTCGACGCGGTCGAAATATTCCAGATACTGAATGCAGCGTTTGCGTCCCAAGCCTAGCGCATCGCGAAAGGATGTCACCTGGATCTGCGGATTTTCCTTTGCCAGTTTGATTAACACGTCAGCCATTCGGCGCAGTTGCACGTCGCTCAAGAACAGGTCGCGCACCACTTGATGCATCAGACCGAGCCGGGCCAGTTTGCGCAGCAGCAGGCGTACGACGGCGTCGTCCTGGCCGAGCATTTTCGCGATGTCGCGCACCCACGGTGGGTCGAATTCGGCGTTTTCGAACAGCGGTTGCATCTGATGCCAGAGGGCTTCGTCCTCGGCATTCAGGCGCACCTGATGATCCGCCAGATGCAGCCACGGCCCGCTCGCCTGGATCGATCCGGCGTTGAGCAACTCATCCAGCAAACTCACAAACGTCGAGCGCTCCAGTGCCAAACCACTGAAGCGGCGCAAGCGATCGCGGTCCGGGCCCATCTGGTCGGGCTCCAGTTCATGGAACTGCGCCAGTTGTTCCAACAGGGTGAATTTCAATTGCGCCCAGCGTTGCACATTGAACAGCAGCGGGCCTTGGCGGGTGTCGATCAGGCGCACGTTTTCCGCTAACGACCAGGTTGCGCACGGGCGATTGAACTGACGTTCGAGCCTCAGCGGATCGAGGCCGCCCGCGCTGTAGTTGAGCAACACGGGCAGGACCTGTTCGAACTCGTCGCCCGAAACCAAGGCGCGCAGTTGCGCGAGACGTTCGGGGCTGCGACGTTGTCGCGCCGGGGCGAACGGGTCAAGCACCTGTCCGCCGCCCAAGGTGCGTTGCGCGCTCTGGTCGCGCAGGATCAGCCGATCGCCCTTCACCGCGTGCACCGGCGCATTGATCAGCAGTTGCGCAAACATGCGCTCACCGGCACTCAAGCGCGGCCCTTCGAGCAAGGCCACCCGAGCGACGACATCTTGCGTGCCGAGGTGCACATGCACCGGGTGAAAGTGTTCGAAGGTGCGTTCACCGGGCAATAGATGAAAGTCGATATCGACCCGTTGCGTCGGCGCGTGTAGCCATTCGCTCAGCAGCCACTGGCCGCGATGGATCTGCGCCAGTTCGAGGCGTTCGCCGGTCAGGTTCAACGCCACTCGCTGGCCGGCGAAGGCCTGTTCGGCGGGCTGATTCTGCGCATGCAAGCCGCGCACTCGCACGGTTTTCCCGGATGGCCCGAGGCTGAGTTTGTCGCCGATGGCCACCGCGCCCGACAACGCCGTGCCGGTGACCACAATCCCCGCGCCGGCGACGCTGAACGAGCGGTCGATGGCCAGGCGAAAACCACCTTCACGGCTGCGTTCATGCACTTCACTTTGCGTCTGTAGCAACAACTGGCGTAACCCATCAACGCCCTGCCCGCTCAGGCTCGACACGGTTAGGATCGGCGCCTCGTCAAACGGCCCCGGAGCGAGCAGGTCCAGCACCTGCCGCTGCACCTCTTCCACCCTGCCCGCCTCGGCCCGGTCGCATTTGCTGATCGCCACCAAAGCGCGCGGAATGCCGAGCAATTCGACAATCGCCAGATGCTCGCGGGTCTGCGGCATCACGCCGTCATCTGCGGCGACCACCAGCAACACCAGATCGATGCCCTGTGCGCCGGCGAGCATGTTGTGGGTGAATTTCTCGTGGCCGGGCACGTCGATAAACCCGGTCAAGCCGGCGCCGGGTTCAAGTTCGGCATAGAGATAGCCAAGGTCGATGGTCATCCCCCGCTCGCGCTCCTGCGGGCGACGGTCGCCAGTTTGTCCGGTCAGGGCTTGCAGTAGCGAAGTCTTGCCGTGGTCGATGTGCCCTGCCGTGCCGACGATCACGGTTCGACCTGCAACTGCGGCAACTGCGCGAGCCATGCCGGTTCATCGTCGAGCTGGCGCAGATCCAGCCACAGCGCATCGTCATCGATACGACCAAGCACCGGGATCGGCAAGGCGCGCAGCGCCCCTTCCAGATTAAGCAGAAAGCGACCGCGCAAACGCTTCGACACCTGCGGACGCATGCACAGCGCCGCACTCGGCAAACGCGCCACCGGTTGGCTGCCGCTGCCGATCATGCCCAAGGCGTCAACTGCGCTGACCTGCCACAGCGAACCCAAGACTTCAGCCAACGCCGGTTGCAACCGTGAAGCCTGGATGAAGATGTCAGCTTGCGGACGGGTCAGCAGACGCAAACTCGGCAGACGTTCTGCGAGGCGATCCGGATCGCGGTACAACCCCAGCACCGCCTCCAGCGCCGCCAAGGTCAATTTGTCCACCCGCAGCGCGCGTTTCAGCGGGTTCTTCTTGATCTTTGCGATCAGCTCTTTACGCCCGACGATCAACCCGGCCTGCGGGCCGCCAAGCAACTTGTCGCCACTGAAAGTGACGATATCGGCGCCATCCAGCAGCGCCTGACGCACCGTCGGCTCTGCCGGCAACCCCCAACGAGTCAGATCCAACAGACTACCGCTGCCCAGATCCTCCAGCAACGGCAAGCCATGTCGATGCGCCAAGTCGGCCAGCTCAGCCGTCGGCACCCGAGCGGTAAAACCTTCGAGGCTGTAGTTGCTCGCATGCACACGCATGATCAAACCGCTGCGTGGGCTGATCGCCGCTTCATAGTCACGAGCATGGGTGCGATTGGTCGTACCCACTTCGTGCAGACGCACGCCGGCGCGGGCCATGATGTCGGGAATGCGGAAGGCGCCGCCGATTTCGATCAGCTCGCCACGGGAAATGATGCCTTCCTTGCGCGCGCCCAGACTGTTCAGCGTCAGCAGCACGGCGGCGGCATTGTTGTTGACCACCGTGACGGCTTCGGCGCCGGTCAGTTCGCGGATCAGGCCTTCGATCAGATCATCGCGATCGCCGCGTTTGCCACTGGCCAGATCGAATTCCAGATTGAGCGGATAACGCGCAGCCATTTGCACCGCATCGATGGCTTCGTCCGGCAACAAGGCGCGGCCGAGGTTGGTGTGCAGGACGGTGCCGGTGAGGTTGAAGACTCGGCGTACGTTGCTGCGTTGTTGCTGGGCCAAGCGTTCCCCGACACGGCCGGCGAGTACTTCGGGGCTGATTTCGACGGCTGATAATTGCCCGTTCAACACGCTGGGCCGCAGTTCATCGAGCAATTGCCGCAAACTCGCCAGCAACCACTCACGCCCGTGACGCTCAAGCAAAGGCACACATGCCGGGTGACGCAACAAACCATCAATGGAAGGTAACCGCAGGGACATCAGCCACTCCTGGAGACAGTTCACTGCGCCCCGCAGTGAAAAACAAGAGTGTAGACGTTGTAGTCATTCGTCTCCGGGGGCCAGCAATAGATTAGGCGCCAAGCGCTGATAACCGTCCTGCGCCAGACGCATGTCCAACAGCAGACTGCTCAAATCAGCCGACAACGCCTCAGCATCGGCATCGTTTTCCAGATACACCAGTTTCAGATAACTGTTACAACCCGGACAGACCTCCGCCCTTAACGGCGCCTGATTGGCGGCGTGGCGATCATCCTCAAGGCTCAGATAATCAAGGCCCTTGCTCGACTCGCAATACACACACTTGACCCGCACCACATGCCATTCACAGGTACACAGCGAGCAGACCAGATAACGCAAACCGTTGTGCTTGCCGCGATGGCGGATCACCCCGGCCATCGCCGGTGAACCGCAGGCCGGGCATTGGCTGAGGCTGTCGCCGGGTTTGAGTTTCAGGTCCGGCGCGCTGAGCAGCCAGTGACTCCACGCCACTTGCAGCGCCGCGCCAAGAAACGGCACCAGTTGCGCCGGCACCATTGAGTATTGGCCACTGACCAACGCCACGGCCCATGCACGTAACTGGCCGGGACTGGCGACCCGCAACGTTGTCAGCGCCTCAATGACGGCGGGCTGTTCATCAGGTTCATAACGCTGCAGCAAAGCTTCGAGATAAGCCTGCCAGCCCTCTTCGCGCACCAAGGTATCAGCCGCAAACGGCGGCAAACCATGTTGCTGACAAGCCTCGATCCGTTGCTGATCAAACGGAGCCGTCAGCGGCGGATCGTCAAACACCTGCTGCTGCACCCGGCACAATCCGGCAATCAGCCGCAGATACTCGGCCAGCGCATGCCCCTCGGCCAGTTGCTCCAGTCGATCAGCCCGCAGCGCAAACAGATTCGAAGGCGGTAGATACAGAAACGGCGGCGAACTGGCCGCCGCTTCGATTTCCCCGGGTTCCAGAATGGTTGGCAAAAGTCAGCCCTTTTTGGTGATCGGTCGCTCCGGCGCGTCTGGTTGACGCTCATCGCGGCTGATGTCGCGATACCACAGTTCATGGTGTTTCTTCGCCCAGGCGCGACTGACCCAGCCATGCATCATCGCGTCCACCGAACCCTTGATCCACAGCCCGGCGTAGATGTGAATGATGATGCTCAGCACCAGAATGAACCCGGCCAGCGCATGCAGGAGCATCGCCCAGCGAATCACGGTGATGCCGAAATACGCACTGAACCAGGCGCGCCAGATCACCAGCCCGGTGAACAGCAAACCGAGCATGCACAGCAGTAAAGTCCAGAAAAGCAGCTTTTGCCCGGCGTTATATTTACCCACCGGCGGCACGCTTTCCTCGTCGTTGACCATCACCCGATTGATCCGTCGCAGCCACCGCCGGTCATTGGCGATGAAGAAATTGCTGCGCCAGAAGCTGAACACCAAGCCAAGGAACAACACGAACATGGCGATGCCCATGTACGGGTGCAGAATTCGCGTCCACGGCCCGCCGCCGAACAGATTGCTCAGCCAGAACAGCGACGGATGAAACAACGCCAGCCCGGACAGCCCGGCCATGAAAAACAGGATCGCCACCAGCCAGTGATTGGTGCGCTGGTTGGCGGTGTAACGCAGGATCGTCTTGTTGCTCATGACCGGTCCTCCCCGCGTGGATCGAAGGTGTGCACCGCCGGATCGACGACATGCACCGAGGTGTCGGGTGGCGCCGGATGCTCATCCTCTTCAACCCGGTTCGGGCCGATGCGCACGTAATGGAAGAACCCGGCCAACACCGCCGCGCCCATGGCCAGCAGGCCCAGAGGTTTGCTGATGCCTTTCCACAAGCCCACCAACGGACTGATTGCCGGATCCTGCGGCAGGTTGGCGTAGATGGTTGGCGTGTCGGCGTGGTGCAACACGTACATCACGTGCGTACCGCCAACACCTGCCGGGTCATACAGACCTGCATTCTCGAAGCCACGGCTTTTCAGGTCGACAATGCGTTCGGCAGCGTGTTCCTTCATGTCTTCCTTGGTGCCGAAGACGATGGCGCCGGTCGGGCAGGTTTTCACGCAGGCCGGTTCCAGCCCTACCGCCACGCGATCCGAACACAAGGTGCACTTGTAGGCCTTGTGATCCTTCTGCGAAATACGCGGAATGTTGAACGGGCAACCGGTGATGCAATAACCGCAACCGATGCAGTGATCCTGATCGAAATCGACGATGCCGTTGGCGTGCTTGATGATCGCGCCGGGGCTTGGGCACGCCGCCAGACAACCGGGCTCGGCGCAGTGCATGCAGCCGTCCTTGCGGATCAACCATTCGAGATTGCCGGCGTCGGTTTCGTGCTCGGTGAAGCGCATCAACGTCCAGGTTTCCGCGCTCAGGTCTTGCGGGTTGTCGTAGGTGCCGTGGTTGTGGCCGACCTCGTCGCGCAGCTCGTTCCATTCCGAGCAGGCGACCTGGCAGGCTTTGCAGCCGATGCATTTGGTGGTGTCGATCAGCTTGGCCACCGCCTCCTGATTCCTCACCGACGGCGGCACCGTGGTGGTGGTCGAGCGGGCAATGATGTCTTGGCTGGCCATCTATAGTTTCTCCACGTTGACCAGGAATGACTTGGATTCCGGGGTCTGGGTGTTGCCATCGCCGAGGAACGGCACCAGGGTGTTGGTCAGGTAACCGTGACGCGTCAGGCCGGTGAAACCCCAGTGCAGCGGGATGCCGATCTGATGCACGACCTGGCCGTTGACCTGCAGCGGCCGGATCCTTTTTGTCACCACCGCCACCGCCTCGATAAAGCCGCGTTTGCAACTGACCCGCACCCGATCTCCGGCAGCAATGCCCTTCTCTTTCGCCAGCACTTCGCCGATTTCCACGAACTGCTCGGGTTGGGCAATTGCGTTCAACTTGCAGTGCTTGCTCCAGAAGTGGAAATGCTCGGTGAGCCGGTAACTGGTACCGGCGTACGGGAAGTCCTTGGCCTCGCCGAGGGTTTCCCAGACCGAATCGAAGATCCGCGCCGCCGGGTTGCTGGTGGCTTTCTTGTTCTGCGGGTGCAGCGGGTTGATGCCGATCGGCGTTTCGAACGGCTCGTAGTGCTCGGGGAATGGCCCCTCGTTCATCTTGTCGACGGCGAAGAACCGCGCCACGCCTTCGGGGTTCATGATGAACGGGTTCATCCCGGCTTCCGGCGGTACATCGGCCTTGTAGTCCGGCACATCGGTGCCGCCCCAGGCCTTGCCATTCCACCAGACCAGACGCTTTTTCGGGTCCCACGGCTTGCCAGCGACATCCGCCGAAGCACGGTTGTAGAGAATCCGCCGGTTGGCCGGCCAGGCCCACGCCCAGCCCAGATGCTGGTGCATGCCGAACGGATCGCTGTTGTCGCGGCGGGCCATCTGGTTGCCGGCCTCGGTCCAGCTGCCGGCGAAGATCCAGCAACCGGACGCGGTGCTGCCGTCATCCTTGAGCAAACCAAACCCGGCCAGTTGCGAGCCGGCCTTGACCGCGACGCCAGTGGCATCGGTGAAATCAGCCACGGCGCTGCCGTTGATTTCCTTGGCCAGTTCTTCCGGCGAAGGCTCGTCGGGGATCTTGTATGGCCACGTCAGTTTCAGCAGTGGATCAGGGAATTTGCCGCCCTCGGCCTGATAGCGCTTGCGCAAGCGCAGGAACAATTCGCTCATGATGCGAATGTCGGTCTGCGCTTCGCCCGGGCCGTCGGCGCCTTTCCAGTGCCATTGCAGCCAGCGGCTGCTGTTGACCAGCGAGCCGTCCTCTTCGGCAAAACAGGTGGTCGGCAGGCGAATGACTTCGGTCTGGATCTCCGCGCTTTTCACATCGTTGTACGGCCCGACGTTGTGCCAGAACTCAGAGGTTTCGGTGGCCAGCGGATCCATCACCACCAGCCATTTCAGCTTGGCCAGTGCGCCCATCACGCGGTTCTTGTCCGGCAGCGCAGCGATCGGGTTGAAGCCTTGGCAGAAGTAGCCGTTGACCTTGCCCTGGCTCATCAGGTCGAACATCTTCAGGACGTCGTAGTTGGGGATGTCGAGCTTCGGCAAATGGTCGTAGCACCAATTGTTTTCGACGGTGGCGTTGGCGCCGTACCACGACTTCATCAGGCTGACGTGGAATTTGCTGTAGTTCTGCCAGTACGACAGTTGTCCCGGCCGCAGTGGCACTTGCGTGCGTTTATGGATGAAGGCGTTGTAGTCCTGCTCGCTGTCCTGACCCAAGGTCAGATAGCCCGGCAGTGCATTGGAGAGCAAGCCAAGATCGGTCAGGCCCTGAATGTTCGAGTGACCGCGCAAAGCGTTGACGCCGCCACCGGGCATGCCGACGTTGCCCAGCAGCAGTTGCACCATCGCCGCGCTGCGAATGATCTGCGCGCCGATCGAGTGTTGGGTCCAGCCGAGGGCGTAGAGAATCGTCATGGTCTTGCCCGGGGTCGAGCAAGTGGCGATCTCTTCCCAGATTTTCTGCATCGCATCGACCGGCATCCCGCAGATCTGGCTGGCGAGGTCGATGTTGTAGCGGCTGTAATGCTGCTTCATCAATTGATAGACGCAGCGCGGGTCTTGCAGGGTCGGGTCGACTTTGGCGAAGCCGTCCTCGCCCAGTTCGTAACCCCAGCCGGATTTGTCGGTATAGCTGCGCTTGGCGACGTCGTAGCCGCTGAAGATGCCGTCTTCGAAGCCGTAGCCTGCTTTGACGATGAACGAGACGTCGGTGTAATTGCGCACGTATTCGTGCTGGATTTTGTCCTCGGTCAGCAGGTAATTGATCAGGCCGCCCATGAAGGCGATGTCGGTGCCGGTGCGGATCGGCGCGTAGTAGTCGGCCACCGAAGCGGTCCGGGTAAAACGCGGATCGACCACGATCAGCCGCGCAGCGTTGTGCGCTTTGGCCTCGGTCACCCATTTGAAGCCGCACGGGTGCGCTTCTGCTGCGTTGCCACCCATCACCAGGATCAGATTCGCGTTGGCGATATCGGTCCAGGTATTGGTCATGGCTCCACGGCCGTAAGTCGGGGCAAGACTTGCCACCGTCGGGCCGTGTCAGACACGCGCCTGGTTATCGAACCCCAGCATGCCGAGACTGCGAATCACCTTCTGGGTGATGTAACCGGCTTCGTTGGACGCCGCCGATGCGGCGAGAAAACCGGTGCTCAGCCAGCGATTCACCGTTTGCCCGTTGGCATTTTTCTCGATGAAGTTGGCGTCGCGGTCGGCTTTCATCAGGTCGACGATGCGGTCGAGCGCTTCGTCCCAACTGATCCGCGTCCATTCACTGCTGCCCGGCTTGCGCGTTTGCGGGTAGAGCAAGCGGCCGGGGCTGTGAATGAAGTCGAGCAGGCCTGCGCCTTTCGGGCAGAGGGTGCCGCGGTTGACCGGGTGGTCTGCGTCGCCCTCGATGTGAATGATGCTTTGCGCTACGTTCTTCGCGGTATCGCCCTGGCTGTACATGATCAAACCGCAACCGACCGAGCAATACGGGCAGGTGTTGCGGGTTTCATGGGTGTGGGCAAGCTTGAAGTGGCGCACCTGCTCGGCGAAGGCCAGCGTTGGGGCCATGCCCAACGCGCCCAGGCTCGAGCCTGCAAGGCCGATACCGGCGACCTTGAAGAACTGACGACGGCTGAGATCCATCGTGCACTCCTGATCAGGTGGAACCCGGTACTTGTGCCGGGTTTTATCTGGACAATCACGGTTGCGGCAAACGTCTGCCGACCTTTTCACTGTAGACAATGACCATACGATCTGTGTGAAAACCGACCGTCGGCCGTTTGTCGGGCAATACACGAATCTGTGTAGGAGCTGCCGAAGGCTGCGATCTTTTGATGTTGCTCTTTAAAAACAAAATCAAAAGATCGCAGCCTTCGGCAGCTCCTACACGGGTTGTAGGTTTATCATGCCCGCAGGACCAATCCCGCCTTCACGAGACCGCGCATGACTTTCGATTTTGATCAGGTATTCGACCGCCACAACACCGGCAGCACCAAGTGGAGCCGCTATTCGGCCGACGTGTTGCCGATGTGGGTCGCTGATATGGATTTCGCCGCGCCGCCGGTGGTGATCGAGGCGCTGCAGCAACGCTTGCTGCACCCGTTGGTGGGCTACAGCGTGGCGCAGGAGAACCTGCGTGAAGCCATCGTCGCCGACCTCTGGAACAAGTTTTCCTGGAAGGTCAAACCGCAAGAGCTGATCTTCCTGCCGGGCGTCGAGTCCGGTTTCAACATGGCTTTGAAAGCGCTGGTGCAGCCACAACAGAACGTCGTGGTGCAAGTGCCGAACTATCCGCCGCTGCGCCATGCGCCGGGGCACTGGGGGTTGAACAAGGTCGAGCTGGAGTTCGTCGCACAGGCTGACGGTACTTACCTGACGCCGCTCGACGTGCTGCGTGAGTCGCTGAACGGTGGCGGCGCGCTGTTGCTGAGCAACCCGCACAACCCGATCGGCAAGGTCTTCGGCCGTGAAGAGCTGCAAGCCGTGGCCGATATCTGCGCGGCGCAGGACGCCTGGATCATCTCCGACGAAATCCACGCCGAGCTGTGCTTCGACGGTCGCGTGCATATTCCGACGGCGTCGCTGAGCACGGAGATCGCCGAGCGCACCATCACCCTGATGTCGGCGAGCAAGGCCTACAACATCGCCGGCTTGAAGACTTCGTTCATGATCATCCAGAACGCCGCGCTGCGCGAACGCGTCAATCATGCCCGCTGCGGCATGGTCGACAGCGTCAACCCGCTGGGCATGGAAGCCACCCGCGTCGCTTACAGCGAAGGTGCGCCATGGCTGGCCGAGTTGAAAACCTATCTGCAGGCCAACCGTGACTGGTTGGTGGAAGCGGTGCGCAGCCGCCTGCCGGGCGTGAGCATCAACGTACCGCAGGGCACGTATCTGGCCTGGCTGGATTGCTCGGCGCTGGATCTGGACAACCCGCAGCAGTTCTTCCTTGAGCAGGGCAAGGTGGGCCTCAGCGCCGGTCTGGACTTCGGCGATCAACACCAGCAGTTTGTGCGCCTGAACTTCGGCTGCCCGCGCTCGTTACTGGAAGAAGGCATCGCCCGGATGGAGCGCGCCCTGACCCACCGCAACATTTAAGAGCACCAAATCCCCCGTGTAGGAGTGAGCCTGCTCGCGATAGCGTCCTGACATCCAACATCATTGTTGACTGAAATACCGCTATCGCGAGCAGGCTCACTCCTACAGGGGATTTGCATTTCCAACTCGGGAAATTCGTTGGAAATCCGATCGAACTCACGGCAAACACCCCGGGTCAACCACCCATACCAGCCCTGAGACCTCGGAGACCCGCGATGACCGACTATCCAAAACCACCCTTCCCCGCACAAGCCCAAGCCGTTCCCGGTTCGCAGCGCAAAATGGAGCCCTATCCCGATTGCGGTGAGCAAAGCTATGTCGGTTCCGGGCGACTGGCCGGCAAGATCGCCCTGATCACCGGCGCCGACAGCGGTATCGGCCGCGCCGTGGCCATCGCATTCGCCCGGGAAGGCGCCGACGTTGCGGTGGCGTATCTGAATGAACACGAAGATGCCAAGGAAACCGCTCGCTGGGTCGAACAGGCCGGGCGTCAGTGCTTGCTGCTACCGGGCGATATCGCACAAAAGGCCCAGTGCCAGGCCTTGGTCGACAAGACCGTCGAACGCTTTGGCCGCATCGACGTGCTGGTCAACAACGCCGCATTCCAGATGACTCACGAAAACTTCGAGGAAATCCCCGACGAGGAGTGGGTGATGACCTTCGACGTCAACATCACCGCGATCTTCCGCCTGTGTCAGGCGGCGATCAAACACATGCGCGCCGGCTCGTCGATTATCAATACCAGCTCGGTCAACTCGGACATGCCCAAGCCCACCCTGCTCGCCTACGCCACCACCAAAGGCGCGATCGCCAATTTCACCGGCGGCCTGGCGCAGATGCTCGGGCCCAAGGAAATCCGCGTGAACTGCGTGGCACCGGGGCCGATCTGGACGCCGCTGATCGTCTCGACCATGCCCGATGAAGAAGTGCAGAACTTCGGCGGCAACACCCCGCTCGGCCGCCCCGGCCAACCAGTGGAAGTCGCGCCGATCTACGTGCTGCTGGCCTCGGACGAAGCCAGTTACATCACCGGTCAGCGCTATGGCGTCACCGGTGGCAAACCGATGCTTTGAGTAAACGCACTGTAGGAGCTGCCGCAGGCTGCGATCTTTTGATTTCGATGTTAAAAACAAGGTCAAAGGATCGCAGTCTGCGGCAGCTCCTACAGTGGCGGCGTCAGAAGCGAAAGGGTCTCTGCAGGCGGCCGTCATTAATCACTGAGGGCGGCACATCATGAGTTTTATCGTGTGGGTAGCGGTGCTCGGCGCCGTGCTGCTGACCCTGGCACTGACCTCGTCGTACCTGCGCTGGATGCCGGTCACCACCTCGGCCGTTTGTCTGTTGCTGGGGATCGGCATCGGCCCCAGCGGCCTCGACTTGCTGAAACTGTCCCTGGAAAATGCCTCCCTGTGGATGGAGCATCTAACGGAAGTCGCGGTGCTGTTTTCCCTGTTCGTCTGCGGTTTGAAATTGCGTTTACCCCTGCGCGACAAGCGTTGGCGGATCGCCTTTGGTCTGGTCGGGCCGGTGATGGTGCTGACCATCGCCGGCGTTTGTCTGCTGCTGCACTTTGGCTTGAGCTTGCCGTGGGGGCCGTCACTGTTGATTGGCGCGATTCTGGCGCCGACCGACCCGGTGCTGGCGGCGCTGGTGCAGGTCAACGATGCCCGAGATGTCGACAGTGTGCGTTTCGGCCTGTCCGGTGAGGCCGGGCTCAATGACGGGGTGGCCTTTCCTTTTGTGATTCTCGGCTTGTTGCTGATCCACGGGGACGGTTCTGCAGCCGACTGGCAGGGCTGGGTCTTGCGCAGTTTATTGTGGGCGGTGCCCGCCGGATTGCTCACTGGATACTGGATGGGGCGCGGTATTGGCCGCGTGACTTTATCGCTGCGTATCCACAATGACGACAGCACGCTCAGCCCCAATGATTATCTGGCGTTGTCGCTGATTGCCCTGGCCTACGTCATCGCCGAGGCGATTGGCGGCTATGGCTTTCTCTCGGTGTTCGCCGCCGGTTTGGGCTTGCGTCAGGTTGAAGTCAAATCTACCGGCGCCAGCCAACCGCCCGCCGAGCATCTGGTGCAACCGGTAGTCGGCCATCAGAACGTCGAACCGCAACACGCGGTGCACGGTGACACCGAACGCCTGGAAAGCAGCCAGGTCGCCGCCGGGATCATGATGGGCGATATGTTGTCGTTCGGCAGTCTGGTCGAACGCGCCATGGAAGTGTTTCTGGTGACCCTGCTCGGCGTGGTGCTGGTGGCGCACTGGGATTGGCGGGCGTTGCTGGTCGGCGGCGTGCTGTTCTGCCTGATCCGCCCGGCCTGCGTCACGCTGATGCCTTGGGGCGCACTGATGGAAGGACGGCAACGGCTATTGATCGGCTGGTTTGGCATTCGCGGGATCGGCAGCCTGTTCTATCTGTTTTATGCGTTGAATCATGGGCTGACCGACACGGTGGCCAGCGTGTGTACCGACCTGACCCTGTCGGTGGTGGCATTAAGCATCTTGGTCCACGGCATCAGCACGCAACCGATCCTCGCCCGCTACGAACAGCGTAAAAAACAAAAAACCTGATTATTGATTACAGTTTTCACCAGGAAATTGATCGAACTTCTTTCTGTAAAAAAATGGATCGCGGGATAATCGCTGGCAGTCACAAGCATAACCCCTCGCCAGATGCATCCGGCGGGGCCCGGCAGGTTCGGTTCCACTGCGGCGTTTAAGCCTGTTGAAGGAATCCTTGAAGAATAAGGTTACGGTCATGAAAGAATGCTCGACTCCGGCACAAATCAAGGCTTGCAGAGCACTGGCTCTGGAACGCAATCGTCAATTGTTCGATAACGCCCACACCCTCAACCGCGCGGCCAATGCGCTGCTTGACGTTAAGGATCTGGACATCGAACAGTTTGAGCGCTATCGCGCGCTGCGCAAGAAAGCCGATTCGATGTTTGAAGATGCCATCGATCATTTGTGCGTGTTGAACGAGGATTTTCCGCCGATCCCGATGTCGTCGCAGAACTCGGTGGCGTTGCGTCGAGAGCTTGAGACGGTGGAGTGAGCCAGACAGCCCCTCACCCTAGCCCTCTCCCGGAGGGAGAGGGAACTGACCGCGGTGAATTGGTTGAGGTACACCGACTTGAGATACCGAGTTGAGCGCAGATTTTGACCGCGACGAAGATCTGCTCCCTTCCCCCTCGCCCCCTTTGGGGGAGAGGGCTGGGGTGAGGGGGATCGATCTGAATGGCAACACAAAATCCAGGCGAATGAAAAAGCCCGGCCACACAAGCCGGGCTTTTCTATACCTGCCCATCACCCTCCAGGATTGGTCACCTGAATAAACACCGCATAACTCCCCAACAACACCCAAAACGTCGCAAAGATCCAAGGCGTACGCACCGAAAACAGCAGCGACTTGCGATAACCCTTGTGGCTCGACTCCATTTCGCTGAACAGCGGCGATTCGTCATACGCCAGGCCCATCAGCGGCTCGCTGTGCAGCAAGTGGCTCTGTTTGAAATGCCAGTGATCGATGATGTCGTACGCCGCGCGAATCCCCGGCCAGGCGTTCAGCGAGCTGAGCAGTCCGAGCAAGGCGAGAAACGGCGGCACCACCAACGTAAATAACTTGCCCCACTCCGGGTTGAGATTGGCCATGCAGGACGCAAAGGCAATCACCAGAAACGACTGCGCCGCCAGATAGGCATCGGTGCGGTTGGCGAGGATGCTGGTTTCGTACTGGATCTCCCGCCGATAGAAATCCAGCCGTTCCTTGGGCGAGCCGAACATCTTGGCGTCATGTTCGGTCAGGGTTTCTTCAGCGGTTGGCTCAGTCAGTATGCGAGACAAAAGACGCAGGCTCCGGGGTGGGGAAAATGTTTAGAAGCCCCCGTTGGCGCGCAAGTTCAGCCGGATTGACCGGCGCCTCACTTCATCGATTGAGCAATGATCGCCACCAGATTCATTTGCGTGAACGGCTTGGGCAGGCGTGGCAGTTGTGCAGCAAAACCTTCCAGACGTTCGGCATAGCCGGTGGCCAGGATAATCGGCAGATCCGGTTTGAGCAGACGCACCGCATGGGCCAGTTGCGCGCCACTCATCTGCGGCATGGCCATGTCGGTGATCATCAGGTCGATGACTTCACCCTGATCGAACAATGCCAGCGCCCGCGCCCCGGACGTCGCACTGACCACCCGATGGCCGAGGTCTTCAAGCAGCAGGCTGGTACTGGTCAACACCAGCGAATCGTCATCCACCACCAACACGCTGAGTCGTGGCACCGTCACCGGTTCGGCGGGAGGAAGCAGCGGCTTGCTGATCATGCCCTCGACGGCCACCGGGATCCACAGTTCGGCCGTGGTGCCCCGGGCCTTTTCACTCTTGAGAATGAAGCGCCCCCCGAGTTGCTCCATAAAACCGTGGACCATCGACAAGCCCAGCCCGGTGCCCTTGCCCAGGCCTTTGGTGGTGAAAAACGGATCTCTGGCCGAGGCCAGGGTGTGCTCGTCCATGCCCTCGCCGGTATCGATCACACTGAGACAAACATAACGCCCCGCCGGCAGATCCGAATGCCCCAGTTCGAGCACCACTTGCGGTTCAGCAGTGATGCTCACCGCGCCACCGTCGGGCATGGCGTCGCGGGCGTTGGTTGCCAGGTTGAGCAAGGCCAGTTCCAGCTGATTGGTGTCCGCCAGCACCGGCTCCAGATCTTCGGGAAACCGTGTGTCGATGCGGATACCCGGACCGAGGGAGCTGCGCAGCAAACCGGTGATGCCCTGGACCAATTGCGCAATATCGACCGACTCGGTTTTCAGTTCCTGACGGCGGGCGAAGGCCAGCATGCGCTGGGTCAGTGACACACCGCGCAGTGCGCCCTGAGTGGCGTTTTCCAGCAGGCGGCTGATTTTCGCATCGTCGCCCATGCGCTTTTGCACGATTTCCAGATTACCGAGAATCACCGTCAGCAGATTATTGAAGTCATGGGCGATGCCACCGCTAAGCTGACCGATCGCCTGCATCTTCTGCGCCTGGAACAACGCTTCCCGGGTTTTCTCCAGCGCTTGCTGCGCCTGGTGGGCTTCGGTGATGTCGCGGGTGATCTTGGCGAAACCGAGCAAAGTGCCGGTATCGCCACGAATCGCATCGACCACTACATGGGCGAGAAACCGCGTGCCGTCCTTGCGCATGCGCCAGCTCTTGTTCTCGAAGCGGCCCTCGCGGGTGGCGATTTCCAGCGCCCGTTGCGGCTCGCCGAGTTCGCGGTCTTCGGGGGTGTAAAAGATCGAAAAGTGCTGGCCGATGATTTCTGCCGGCAGATAGCCCTTGATCCGCTGGGCGCCCTGGTTCCAGTTGCTGACCCGACCTTCGGGGCTGAGCATGTAGATCGCGTAATCGGTGACGCCCTGCACCAGCAAGCGGAATTGCTGTTCGCTTTGCTTGAGGGTTTCCTCGGCCATTTTGCGGTCGGTCAGGTCGCGGGTGATCTTGGCGAAACCGAGCAACTTGCCGCTGGGATCAATGATCGGATCGATCACCACGTGCGACCAGAAGTTGGTGCCGTCCTTGCGCACCCGCCAGCCCTCGCCTTCGAAACGCCCTTCACGGATCGCCGTATCAAGCGCCCGTTGCGGCAGACCGGCGGCGCGGTCGTCAGCGGTATAAAAGCGGGAGAAATGTTCGCCGAGGATTTCCGCTTCTTCGTAGCCCTTGAAGCGTTTGGCGCCGGAGTTCCAACTGGTGATAATGCCGTCGGGATCGATCATGTAGATCGCATAGTCGACCACAGCATCGATCAGCAGACGAAAACGCATCTCTTCGATCGCCGCGGTCTTGTTTTTCTCGCTCATCACACTCACCAGCCATTGTCATGATCGGAAGTATGCGTCAATCCGGCGAATTGGGAAGCGGCCGACTCATGATTGATTGCCCACCAACGCGGCAGCAGTTGTTTGATCCGGCTCTCGGCGAAGCGATCGTCAATCAGCATCACCACGCCGCGATCCTCGCGGGTACGGATGACCCGCCCGGCGGCCTGCACCACTTTCTGCACGCCGGGGTACAGGTAGGTGTAGTCGTAACCGGCGCCGAAGATCGCCGCCATGCGGTATTTCAGTTGTTCGTTGACAGGATTGAACTGCGCCAGCCCCAGTGTGGCAATGAACGCACCGATCAGTCGCGCGCCGGGCAAATCGATGCCCTCACCGAACGCGCCGCCCAACACGGCAAAGCCGACGCCCTGGCTGTGGGCGGTGAACTGATCGAGAAAGGCCTGTCGTGCGCCTTCGAGCATTCCCCGCGATTGCTGCCAGAGGGTGATGTGCGGATAGCGCTCGGCCATCAATGACGCCACTTGTTGCAGGTAATCGAAGCTGCTGAAAAACGCCAGATAGTTGCCCGGGCGCTCGCTGAACTGCCGCGCGATCAATTCGACGATCGGCTCCAGCGACGCCTGACGATGGTTGAAGCGCGTCGAGATGCGGCTGACGATCTGCACCTGCAATTGTTCGGCGCAAAACGGCGATTCGACATCGATCCACACGGTATCGGCGGGCGTACCGAGCAAGTCCGCGTAATAGTGGCGCGGGCTGAGGGTGGCGGAGAACAGCACGCTGCTGCGCGCCGCTTTCAGGCGTGGGCCGATGAACGCGGCCGGCACCACGTTGCGCAGGCACAACTGCGACAGCGGCTTTTTACGCTCGAGGTCACGCTTGCTGATGTCGAACAGGTAATGCTCGTCATACAGCTCCGCCACCCGGGCGAACTGCAGCAGGTCGAAGTAGAAATTCTGCAAGGCACTGTCGAGACCCTGCGGATGGTCATTGAGGTAATCGCCAATCGCGGCGCAACACAGCGAAATCGCTTGCAGGAGTTTTTCCGGAGCCTTGTCGTAAGCCTGATAGGCCGCCAGTTGCGGCGCATGCAGGGCGTTCCATTCACGGTTGATCCGTTGCAGGGAGTTTTTCAGCGCCGCCGGCGCGGTTTTGCGCACGCTGCCCAAGGTGAACTGATCGAGACTGGCGCTGTACATCTGCCGGCCCCGCTCGACGAGGTTGTGCGCCTCGTCCGCCAGTACCGCGACTTTCCATTGGTTGAGCTGGGCGAGACCGAAGAGCATGGCGCTGAAGTCGAAGTAATAGTTGTAGTCGGCGATCACCACGTCGACCCAACGGGCCATCTCCTGACTCAGGTAATACGGGCACACCGCGTGTTGCGCGGCGACCTCGCGCATGGCCGTTTGATCGAGCAAGCGGATTCGACTGGCCGCTTCCCGCGCGGCCGGCAGGCGATCATAAAAACCTTGGGCCAGCGGGCAGGACTCGCCGTGACAGGCTTTGTCCGGGTGTTCGCAGGCCTTGTCGCGGGCGACCATTTCCAGTACCCGCAAGGGCAAGGCTGGCGACTGGTCGAACAACACCTGACTGGCGTCCAGCGCCAGTTTGCGCCCCGGTGTCTTGGCGGTGAGGAAGAACACCTTGTCCAGTTGCTGCGGCGCCAGGGCTTTGAGCATAGGGAACAGCGTGCCAAGGGTTTTGCCGATGCCGGTCGGTGCCTGGGCCATCAGGCAGCGCCCGGTGCTGACAGCCTTGAACACCGACTCGGCCAGATGCCGCTGACCGGGACGAAAATCGGCATGGGGAAACGCCAGTTGTTGCGCGGCCAGATTGCGCGCTTCGCGATGGGCCATTTCCTGTTCGGTCCATTGCAGGAACAGCGTGCATTGCTGCTCGAAAAACCCTTTCAACGCATCTGCGTTGAACGCTTCGACCAGACAGGTCTCTTTCTCGCTGACGATATCGAAATACACCAACGCCAGATTGATCTGTTCCAGTTCGAGTTTGCGGCACATCAACCAGCCGTAGATCTTCGCCTGCGCCCAGTGCAACTGGCGGTGATTGGCCGGTTGTTTGCTCAGATCGCCACGGTAGGTTTTGACTTCTTCCAGGCAGGTTTGCGCCGGGTCGTAGCCGTCCGCCCTGCCCTTCACCTTCAATTGCCGGAACTCGCCTTCCAGCGCCACTTCGCTTTGATACTTTTCGCTGCGCCGTGAGGCCACGGTGCGGTGGCCGGAGATGCCTTCCAGCGCCGTGGGTGATGGGGTGAAGCGCAGGTCGAGGTCGCCGGTCTTGGCGGTGAACTCGCACAGTGCGCGCACGGCAATGCTGTAGCTCAAGCGCTCTGCTCCGCCCATTGCACATAACACACGGCCACCGGCATTTGGTGTTGGTGACAGAACTCAAGCCAGCGCAGCTGGTTGTCCTGCAAGCGATCGCCGGGGCCTTTCACTTCAATCATTCGGTAAGTTTTGTGCTGCGGCCAGAACTGGATCAGGTCAGGCATGCCGGCACGGTTGGCCTTGATATCGAGCAATAAACGGTTGAACCAGTGCTTGAGGTGTTCGGCCGGCAGACAGGCCAGCGCTTGCTCCAGCAGTTGTTCATTCATGGCACCCCAGAACACGAACGGAGACTGGATGCCCCATTTTTCGACAAAGCGCTGGCGAATGGTCGCGGCATAGCGGCCGTCGTCGAGTTCACTCAGACACGCCTCAAACAGCTCGGCGCGGCGTTGCTGGAAGTCTTCGTTGAGCAGGTCCACCGGGCCACGCTGGAACGGGTGAAAGAAAGCCCCGGGCAACGGCGCGAAAATCGCCGGCCAGCACAACAGGCCGAACAGCGAGTTGATCAGGCTGTTTTCCACGTAATGCACCGGGCCATCGTCATCGTGCAGATGCGCCTGCACGTAAAACTCCACGGACAACCCGGGATCGCTGCGCGGCAATTGCAGGTCCAGACGCTCGACCGGTCTGGCCGTCGCGCGTTTGAGCGGCGGGCCGCCGAGCTTGCGCCGCACCCTTGGCAATATCCGTTGCAGGCCTTGCTGCTCGGCGGCGCTTTCCGGCGCTTGTTCCGCCAGCGTCGCGAGCTCCAGCGCCAACGGGTATTCGCCACTGCGTTCCAGCACGCGAATCATGCGCAAACGGGCGCCGGGATAGGCGCAGTCGCGGTAAATGCTCAGGGCCAGGGCGAACTCGGTGATGCGCTCGCAATACTGGCCGATCTGGAACAGCACCTTGCCACGCCGGCGTTGCAGCCACGGGTTGTCGAAGTGCAAGGCATTGACTTGCTCGGCGATGGTTTGCAGCGGCTCGCCGGCCTCGAAGCGCAATTGGCAATTGTGCAGGAACACGCAGGCGTCGACGTCTTCACGGCTGCGCAGGCCTCGCGAGTCGGCGCAGAACTCGACTTTTTCATAGGTGAAAATGCCCAGATCGGCGAGGACGAATTCCGACCAGTCCTGATACAGGTTGCCGAAGAACATCAGACGCAAGCGGTCGCACAGGTCCATGATGGTCAGGCTGAACAAGCGGTCATCGAGCAGCGGCGCCCAGTCGCGCAGGCTGCGGGTGTCTGCAAACTGCTCGGCCAGTACTGGCAGCCAATCGTCCTTGCGGCCCTTGGGCTGCTCGATAAAGGCTGCAAACGCTTGCAGGATCTCGGCCTTGAGCAACACGTCGAACAACTCGGCGAGGGCCAGCGGCGCGTGCTCGTCGATCCAGCCTTGTTCCAGCAAGGGTTGCGCGGCCTCGACGATGTCACCGATCTCAACGTAATTGAGTTTGCCGGCACGAAAGTGCACGCCCTTGCGCATCACCATCCGCACCAGCAGCCCCTGACTCGGGCGGGGCAAGGCGTTGAAGTCGCGGATGAATGCGTGTTCCGTCTCGCCCATCACATCGGCATAGCGAAATTCAAGCCAATCAAGCACTTGCCGGAAGTTGTTAAGGTAATAGAACGGGTCGTCGAGGGGATTGGCAGTCACGGGAATTCTGGGCCATGGCGAACGAGTACTGGTTATGCGTACAGATAACAGCTGTGAGCCGCCCGGTGCAAACGGAAAATGATCAATGGCATTTTTTCACCGGGCTATCGAACTTTTCCCCCGGGGATGGCACCAACCGCGTTAGAAGGCCGACAATGCTCGGCATCACATCGAATGAGGATTTAGAGGTGGGTATGAAAATCAAGTCACTGGGCATCCCTTTCGCCATCGCCGCCGCACTGGCACTGGCCGGTTGCTCGACGCCGACGGTGGTCACCCTGCAGAACGGCACCCAGTATCTGACCAAGGACATGCCGAAGACCAAAACCAAGGACGGCTTCTATGAGTTCGAGGATATTTCCGGGTCCAAGGTCAAGGTCCGTGCCGATGAAGTGGCCACGGTTCGCGAGGAAGATTGACACCCCGCGAACTCTGTAGGAGCTACCGAAGGCTGCGATCTTTTGATCCGGATCTTGAAAATCAACCTCAAAAGATCGCAGCCTTCGGCAGCTCCTACACAGGAATTGCGTGTTATTCGAAGGTCGGCATACCCGGCAGGCTACCGTCGCACGGCATGTACGTGCCACCGCGCTTGACCACTTCACCCTGCAAGCGCCGGCAGCGTTCCAGATCCTGTTGCGCCATGCGATCGATGCTCAGATTGCCGGTGGTCTGCGGCTGTTTGTCGTCACCCAGGCGCAGGGTCACGAACGGTTGTTCGGGCTGAATCTGAAAGCGGCTCTTCTCTTCGACCGGTTCGACTGCCTCGGTTTTCGGCGGGCTCGGCAATTGGTCGGTGGTGATGCCGTAACGGCTCAGAATCGAACTTTGAGGCAGATCGGCGCAGACATTGGCCGAACACAGCGCCAATGCAACAAACCCGACATACCCCTTGAAACCTTTCACGTTTGAATCTCCTGTACTCAATGGCGGCTAGCTATAGAACGTTTGTGCACGTGCTGGCTTTAGGCCGCATTTCCTGTTTTGCAGGGGTTTGAGTCAGGTCGTGGCCGTCGAGTCACTTTTGAAACCGCTTTATCGTTCTTCGCGAGCAGGCTCGCTCCCACAGGGGTTTTGTAAACGACACAGATCCAGTGTGGGAGCGAGCAGGCTCGCGAAAGGGCCCTTACCGGCGCCCCATCAACATCAGGCAATCACAACACCGTCAGCACTCAGGCTATTCAGCGACACCCCGACCAACGTCACCGAGTCGTTGCCAAACGTCAGCACCGTGTCCTGCCCGACAGTCGCAGCATGAGCCCGGAAATCCTCCGCCGGCAACACCCCCTGCACACCAAGAAACACCAGTTTGTCATTGGACGTGAAGCCGACCACCCGGTCCTGCCCGAACGCACCGTTGAACAGAAACGTATCCGCCCCGCCCCCCGATTCCATCAGGTCATTACCGGCACCGCCGACAAACACGTCATTGCCCGCGCCGCCAATCAGGTGATCGTTGCCGTCCAGCCCGAACAACCAGTCACCACCGGCATGTGCCTTCAACGTATCGACGCCGCTGGTGCCTTTGACGCTGGACTCGTACGCAGTGACGTTGTTGCCGACCTTCAAGCCGCTGGCCGTGACGCTGTGGGTCACATCGTCCTTGAACAGGCCCCAGAGAAAGCCCGGTTCCTTAGTGACAATGCTGCCTATGTCGCGGGTGATGCTGATCCCGCCGTTGGCGTCGCGCACGTACAAATTGCCGGCACCGTCATTGGCGAAGTCGAAGTTTTTTACCGCGCTTTGCAGATCGAGGGTGTTGTTGCCCTGCCCGCCAAGAATGACGTTGTAGCCACCGCCATCGCGGAAGGTGTCATTGCCGGCGCGACCTTCCAGATAATCGTTGCCGCTGCCGCCCTGGATCAAATCATTGCCGTCGCTGCCGATGATGAACGTGCTGCCCTTGTGGGTTTCAGCGTTACGGTTGAGGTCCTGCACCCAGGTGTTGCCCCGCGCCGGGTCCGAGAGGTTGGCGACGATGATCGTCGAGTCGCGGCTGGTCAGGTCATAGAATTTTGAGTCGATCACCCGGTTCATGCCGTCGCCGTAAGCGGTCGGCAAGTGCGAGATCCAGGTGGGAATGTTGAGGATCGAGTACGGCAGCAGATTCCACGCGGTCGAGGCGTAGTGATCGTTGAAGCTGACGATGTTGTCGGTGGCCGACTCTTTCGGTGCATCGTGCACGCCGATCGAGGCACCGGTAAAAGTCGAGCCGTCGAGGGCGCGGAACACCGGGTCGTTTTCGTAGCCGACGTTGAGCACTTTGTCGGTGCTGCTTTGGGTTGGCGAGGCGTAGGCGATGTAGTTGGAATCGGCAAAGAAACCGCCCCACTTGCCGCCACTCAGATCCGCCATGCTGTTGACCGCCAGACCACCGAGGCTGTGACCACTGACGAGAACGTCCTTGCCGCTAAGGCCGTTGGCCTTGGCAAATGCCACCACGTCATTGAGCAGATTGCCGAAGGCTTCACCGACGTAATTCTTCGCGTAATCCTTGGGACCGAACGCGGCGAGCAGGTCGTTGATCACGTCGCCGATGGAGTCGAGGATCAGGTTTTCCCGCGGGCCGCTAGTGCCGCGAAAGGCAATGCCGAGTTCGGTGAGATGGCCCTGGGCGTCGTACTTGCCGAGGATTTCCACTTGCGCGGTGGTGTAACCGGCCTTCTCGCCGAAGAAGGTTCCCCGCGCATCGGTCTTGCCGTCATAGCCCAGTTGCGAGGCCGTGATCGGCGTCCAGCCGGCCTGTTTCACGGCGTCGAGGGCGAGTTTTTCCGAGTCGGGATTCCACGGAATGCCGGGGATGACACCTTGCGAATCGGTGCCGCCGAGCAGCGCCGTGACCAATGTCGCAGGCAGCCCGAGGCCGAAACCGTTGTGCTGATAACCGGCGGCAAAGCCGTTATCGAGGTTGTGATAGGAATACAGCGTGATCGCCATGGCATCGCTGAACAACGCCTTGGAATCGGCTGTGCCGAAGTTCTTGTAGTCATACACACCCATTGCTATTGCCTCTCTCTTGTTGGAATTGTTAGAGATAGCTCACAGCCAGGGCGCCCCACGGGGACGCCCCGGAGCATTTCAGAAACTACGAATAGCTTTTAATGTAGGAGTGAGCCTGCTCGCGATAGCGGTGTGTCAGTTTGCATTTCTTCGTCTGACACACCGCTATCGCGAGCAGGCTCACTCCTACAGGGGTTACTAGGCGAACACGAACGCCGAGTCCGACAGGTTAGCCACTCCCACCCCGATCAGGGTCACGGCATAGTCGCCAATCTTCAGCACGGTATCGTTGCCGGCCTGCGCCGCGTGCTGCTTGTAGTCGTAGCCCTGCCCCGCGCCTTCGACGCCCATGAACACCAGTTTGTCGCTGCCCTGATAGCCGTTGATGGCATCGAAACCGAACGCGCCGCTGAACAGGAAGGTGTTGTTGCCACCCACGGCGGTCATCACGTCATTGCCCGCGCCACCGACAAAGGTCACATCGCCCTTGTCGCTGATCAGCTTGTCATCGCCACCGAGGCCGAACAGCCAGTCACCATCAGCCGTGGCGTGCAGCGCATTGCCGTAGCCATCGCCGCTGAGTGAATGGTTGTACTGGGTCAGCTCGTTGCCGTTGGTCAAACCCTTGGCCGTGACGCCCCAGGTGATTTCCTTGCTGCCCCACCACGAACCCGACTCCTTGCTCACCAGCGCGCCGATGTCGCGGGTCATGCTGATGCCGCCGTAGGCGTCGCGCACGTACAGCGTGCCGTCCCCGTCGTTGGCGAAGCTGAAGTTCTGCAACGGTTTCTGCAGTTCGAAGGTGTTGTGGCCCTGGCCACCGAGCAGGATGTTGTAGCCGCCGTCATCACGGAAACGGTCATCGCCGCCCAGGCCTTCAAGGAAGTCATTGCCCGCGCCGCCCTTGAGCCAGTCGTTGCTCTGCGTGCCGATGATGAAGGTGCTGCCGGTGTGCGGCTCACCGCTGCGGCCAAGATCTTCAACCCAGGTCTTGCCGCGAGAAGCTTCTTCCAGGTTGGAGACGATGATCGTCGAGTCTTTATGCGTCAGGTTGTAGAACTTCGAATCGATGACCCGATTCAAGCCATCGGCATAGCCCAGCGAGCTGTGGGCCGACCAGCTCAGCGGATTGATGATGCTGAACGGCACCAGGTTCTGTGCGGTGGACGCGTAGTTGTCGTTGAAATTGACGATGTTGTCGGTGGTCGAATCGTGCGGCTTGTCATGTTTGCCCATCGACGCGCTGCTGAACGTGGTGCCGTCGAGCACGCGGAACACCGGGTCGTTTTCGTAACCGATATTGAGCACGTTGTTGCCGGTGCTGCTTTGGGTTGGCGAGGCGAAGGTGATGTAGTTGGCGTCCTTGAAGAAACCGCCCCAGTTGCTCGCGCTCAACTCGGCCACGCTGTTGACGCCGAGCCCGCCGAGGCTGTGGCCACTGATCAGCACGTCCTTGGCGGCGATGCCATTGGCAATCGCGAACGCGGCGACAGCCTTTAGCAGATTGTCGAAGGCGTTTTTCGCGTAATTGCTCGCGTAATCCGACGGCCCGATGGCGGCCAGCAGATTGTTTTTCAGGTCGCCGAAGGTGTCGCTGTAACCCAGCCCACCGGTGCCACGAAAGGCCACGCCGATGCCGATCAGTTTGCCGGCGGCGTCGTATTTGCCAAGCACTTCGGCTTCGGCGCTGGTAAAGCCGTCCTTCTCGCCAAAGAACGTGCCCTGCGGCCCGACCTTGCCCTGATAACCCAGTGCCGTCGCCGTGACCGGTGCCCAAGCGGTGGCCGGCAACGGTTTGCCGGTCGGCGTGTAGGCATAAAGCGTGAGTGCGATGGCGTCGCTGTACAACGCTTTGCCATCGGCATTTTTATAATCGAACAGTCCCATGTTGTGCTCTCTCTTCCTTCAAAAACCGGCAGTTCCGCAGAACTGCCGGTACGCCTTAGAACTGCCAGTCGAGGGTCAGACCCACGCCGTGGTCCTTCTCGTTCGAGCCGATCAGTCCGTTGTAATCCAGGTTCACCCGCACATCGCGGTTGAGCGCCAGACCCGCACGCACGCCGACCACTGCCGCGTCGCGATCCATCGACACGCCCTGCACGGTGAACGCGCTGTTGCCATTGGCGAAGGCCAGATGGCTGTCGGCATCGACATTGTTGAGGTTGTGCTGCCAGCCCAGGCTTGCGCCCAGTTCCAACTGATGCTGATCCGACAAAGCGAACGAACGCTTGGCGCGCACGCCGAGGGTCGACAGCACCACATCACGGTTGTCCTCGCCGCCCTTCAACGCTGCCGCGTCACCCTTTTCGGTGAAGCTTTCAGTGTTGAGGTGCACGTAAGCCAGATTGGCGAACGGCTCCAGGTTCATCGGTTGCAGGCCCAGATCATAAGCGGCCTCGGTGAACACTTGAGTGGTGGCGGCATCGTGCTTGGTCTTTTGTTTACTGCTGACGTCCCCGAACTGCAGATCACGTTTGACGTCGACACGGTGCCAGCTGTAGGCGCCGCCGACGGTCAGACGCAGCGCATCGATCTGATGCCCCAGGTACGCACCCAAGTGGTAGCTGTCGACCGACGCCGACGAATGCGTGCCGCTGCCCATGCTCAACGAGCTGTCGCTATAACCGGTAACGAATCCCAGACGGGTATCTTCAGCGATCAAGCCGTCGACACCGGCCAGCAGGCCGCCGATGGAGCTGTTGGAATCGGCATTGTCATGCCCGCCATCGCTCTTGCCCCACGAACCCAAGACCTTGACCCAGGCGTTGCTGCGGTCATCCGTCGGTGCGCCGGCATTGAACAGATCACGTTCGCGCAGACGCTCGCCCACCGCTTCACGCAGGTAACGGCTGTCGTTGATCAGCATCGTGCCAATGGCCGGATGGATCTCGCCGGACAGTTGCTGGAAGGCTTGCTGCGCCGACGCCGCATTCGGCGACAGCAACAGGGTTTCGAACAGCGCATTGCCAGCGCCCAGCCGTTCAGCCGCCGCACCGACAGCGCGTTGGTTTGGCGTCAAACCGACGCTGGCGAACGAGGCGTCGTTGCGCCCGACCGCCAACTGGATGCCATCGGCCGAGTACGCCAGCGTGCCGCCGAGAAAGGCGTAATCCGGCAACACCTGACCGAAGCGCCCTTCAATGCCACCCGCCGCTTGCAGGATGTTGTAGCGCGTGCCGAGCAGGCTTTGCACCTCGTTGGTGGTCAGCAGTGTCGGGCTGTTTTCCAGTGACATGCTCACCGTGGCGCCTTCAATGACCGCTTTGCCAGTCGCGACAATCTGATCGCTGCTGGTCGGCGACAGCTCTACGGCGTAGGTCGAACCCGGTGCAAACGTCACGTCACCGGCCACGTTCAGGGTGCCGATGGAGTTACCCGGCGCCACCGTACCGCCGCTGTTCACCGACAGCGCGCCGATATGGCCATTGCCGCCGAGGATACCGCCGTCATTCACCGTCACCGCCGATTGCAGCGAGCCGTTGATGGCCAGGCGGCCCTGATTGACCAGGGTCGGGCCGCTGTAAGTGTTGTTACCGGTCAGCACCAGCGTGCCGAGACCTTGCTTGGTCAAACCGCCGTGACCGGAAATATCGTTGCGCCAGGTGTCGAGGCCGCAGGTGATATCGGTGCACACGCGTTCGGTCGGCTTGCCCTGATCGATGATCGCGCCGATGCCCGGCAGATCCGCGACAAACTGGCCGGAGCCGTAAGCGCCGTCGATACGGAATTCCGCCGGGATGTCTTGTTCGGTGACAAACATCGACGGGCCGTCGATGCCTTTGCGCAGGTTGATCATGCCCCAGCCGTACAAGGCGTCGATGCCCGGCGCGCCGAGGTCGGTGGCGGTGGTGCGCAAGACCGTGGCGACTTGATCGCCGGTCATGTACGGGAAGCGCTCCATCAGCACCGCCATGGAACCGGCGACGTGCGGCGCGGCCATCGAGGTGCCGTTGTAGTTTTTGTAGCCGGTGGTGAGGTTGTCGGCGTTGGTGCCTTCGATAATCGAGCTGAAGATTTTCGTGCCTGGCGCCGAGACGCAGAAACTCGCGGTGTAGCCGCAGCGCGAAGAGAACGTACTGATGATGTACGGGTTGGCGCTGGCCTGGTCCGGGTTCTGCTGCAACGCGGCGACGGTGATCCAGTTCGGCGCGATTTCCGGCACGAAATAGCCGAGGCCGGCGATGGCGTCCGGGTTGTTGAGGTTGTAGTCGTTGCCGGCGGCGAAAATCGTGACGATGCCGCTGCGCGCGGCGGCAATTGCGCCGTCATAGGCGCCGCCCGGTTTGGTGCCGAGCAGTGTGCGGATCTCGTTGAACTGCACTTGCGCGTCATTGACGGTGAAGTGCGGGTACGCCGGATCGCGCCCACCGAGGTCGAAACGGTCAGTGATGCCGATGCCCCAGCTGTTGTTGATGATCCGCGCGCCGCTGGCGATCAGTGCGTCCCAACCGGCCTTGTACACCGCGCCATCGTTACCGCGAACGATGCCGTCTTCCGGGCCCGGGTCGCCGTTGTCGGCGCTGATGATCTGCGCCCCGAATGCCACGCCGTGCATCGGCCCGCCGTCGCGACTGCCGGCGGCGATGCCGCCAACGTGGGTGCCGTGGGCGCCGAGTTTGCCGTCGGAACCGACCGAGGGCGAACCGTCATAGCGGAACGCATCACCGGCTTTGACCGGGATGTACGGGTCGGTGTATTCGCGGATCCCGCTGGTGACCAGGGTGACCACCTTGTTGCTGCCGGAAAACTCCGGGTGCGCGGCATAGACCGGTTGGTCGAAGATGCCGAGTTTGACGCCTTTGCCGGAATAGCCGGCGGCGTAAGCGTAATCCGCGCCGATGGCACCCAGGCCCCAATCAGCCTTGAATTCGCTGCTGCGCCAACTCGACGGATCGCCCGTGCGACCGCTCTCCACGAAGGGCGCGGCATGGGCTGTGCCGATGGCACAGAGCACGGCGAGCGTGAGGGTTTTCAGGGCAAAGCGGCCTCCCGTTTGCGCGGGGGTATTGTTGTTATTCATCCAGCGACCTTCCTTAGTGATGTTGCGAAAAATCCTGATCGTTCCCACGCTCCGCGTGGGGTTAGAACTGCCAGTTCAGGCTCAAGCCAACGCCATGAAGCTTTTCGCGACTGGCCAGTTGTCCGTTGTAATCAAGGTTGACCCGTACGTCCTTGCTCAACGCGAGGCTGGCCTGCACGCCAACCAGCGCGGCATCGCGCACCAGCGCCGAGCTCTCCACCGAATACGGCGTGCCACCGCTGGCAAAACGCAGATGTTGTTCAGAGTCGATGTCGCTCAGGCTGTGCTGCCAGCCGAGGTGGCCGCTGACGTCGAGTGATTGCGCAGGCGAAAGATTGAAGGTCTTGATCGCCCGCACGCCGAGGGTGCTCAGCACCGCGTCACGTTGATCGCCCGAGCTTTTCAGCGCGGCCGCGTCGCCCTTCTCGGTCAATCCTTCGGTGTCCAGATGCACGTAGGCCAGGTTGGCGAACGGCTCCAGCGCCAATGGTTGCAGGTGCAAGCGATAAGCCGCCTCGCCGAACACTTGCGTGGTTGCCGCATCGACCTTGGCCTTCTGTTTGCCACTGACGTCGCCGTATTGCAGGTCGCGCTTCACATCGGCGCGATGCCAGCTGTAGGCCGCGCCGGTGCTCAAGCGCCAGGCGCCGATTTCACGACCGGCGTATGCGCCCAGGTGATAGCTGTCGACCTTGGCCGAGGAATGCGTACCCGAGCCCATGCTCAATGAGCTATCGCTGTAACCGGTGACCAGACCGATGCGGGTCTGCTCGTCCAGCGCGCCGTCGACACCGGCCAGCAGACCGCCGATCGAAGTGTTGTAGCCTGCCGTATCGTGGCTTGAATCGGTCGAGCCCCAAGCGCCGAGGGCTTTGATCCAGCCGTTGCTTTGCGCAGCAGTTGTGTCGTGCAGACGCTCGCCCACCGCATCGCGCAATTGGCGGCTGTCGTTGTTCAGCATCGAACTCAATGCCGGGTAGATTTCGCCACTCAGTTGCTGGAAGGCTTGTTGCGCGGAACTCGCATCGGGTGAGCGCAACAGGCTTTCGTACACCGAGTTG
This sequence comes from Pseudomonas sp. MC6, assembly GCF_054790575.1. Classification (NCBI taxonomy): domain Bacteria; kingdom Pseudomonadati; phylum Pseudomonadota; class Gammaproteobacteria; order Pseudomonadales; family Pseudomonadaceae; genus Pseudomonas; species Pseudomonas sp. MC6. The sequence goes on along the minus strand of NZ_CP186504.1, from coordinate 1,504,929 downwards.
CCGGCGCCCAGGCCTTCGATGGCAGCCGCCACCGAGCGTTGATTCGGTGTTTGCCCGATGCTGGCGAAGGTTGTGGCGTTACGTTCGACGTTCAGTTGAATAGCGTTGGCGGCGTAGTCGAGGCTGCCGCCGATAAACAGGTAGTTCGGCAATACCGCGCCAAACTGACCCTGAATGCCGCCGGCCGCTTGCAGGATGTCGTACTGGCGACCGAGCAGGCTTTGCGCTTCGGTGGTGCTGAGCAGCGTCGGGCTGTTTTCCAGCGACAGGCTGACAGTGGCGCCGCTGACGCTGGCCGTGCCGCCGGCAACGATGCGATCGCTGCTGGTCGGCGACAGTTCAACGGCGTAGGTCGAACCCGGTGCGAAGGTCACGTCACCGGCCACATTCAAGGTACCGATGGAGTTGCCCGGCGCCACGCGTCCGCCGCTGTTGGCGAGCAGCGCGGCGATTCGCCCGGTACCGCCGAGGGTGCCGCTGTCATTCACCGTCACCGCAGACGTCAGCGAGCCGTTAACCGTGAGCAAACCGCCATTGATCGTGGTCGCACCGCGATACGTGTTGTCGCCGGTGAGGATCAACTGCCCGCCGCCGGACTTGATCAGACTGCCCTGATACACCCGACTCGCCGCCGCTGCATCACGGGCAGTACCGACCGCGTAATCGGTCTGATCCTGTTGGCTGGCGCCCGCAGCAACGCCATTCTGCCAACCCTTGTCTTGCAGTGTTTGCTGCCAGGCGCTGTGCTCGGCGAGATCTTCGGTCTGACGCTGAATCAGCGCCTTGTCGGAGATGTCATTGCTCCAGACATCGCGTTGCCCGGCCCCCAGGGTGACGTCGAACGCACCGAGTAATTGCCCCGGCCCGCGCATCGCCCGGTTCAGATTGGCCACGCCCCAACCGACCCGCTCGGTCGGCGCATCGGTGACCGAACCATCCAGTTGCGTGGCGGTGGTCAGCAACACTTCAAGTGCCTGCTGATTGTTCATGTACGGGTAGCGTTCCATCACCAGCGCCAGCGCGCCGGTCGCATGCGGCGCCGACATCGAGGTGCCGGACTTGATCGCGTAACCGCCACCGGGAATGGTGCTGTCGATCTTCGCCCCTGGCGTGGTGATGCACCAGTATTTGGCGAGGCCACACTGGTTGTACTTTTGCTGATTGCTCTGATCGAGGCCCGACACGGCCAGCCAGTGACCTTCCAGATCCGGCTGAAAGTACGGCAGCGCGGAACGCACGCTGGCGTTTGGATAGCCGCTGTTACCGGCGCTGAACACGTTGATCACGCCGCGTCGGGACACACCGGCGGCGGCATCGAGCCAGGTGCCTTTGTTCCAGTGCTGCGCATAAGCGGCGTGCAGATCCGCCAGAGTGCGATAGCTGACGTCCGGTGGCTGGCTGCCCCAACTGTTGTTGATCGCGCGCACGCCGGCATCGGCGAGGGCGTCGTATACCGCTTTGAAATAGCGCGGATCGGGGTTGGGGCCGAAGAGGAAGCTGTCGTTTTTGTTGGTGTTGCCGACGTAGATCTGCGCGTTGTACGCCACGCCGTGCATGCCGGTACCGTCGCGCGAGGCGCCCATGGTGCCGACGACGTGAGTGCCGTGCGAGTCGTTGTTGGGATTGATGGTGCCATCGACGTTGAACGGTGAGCCGTCGATGTAGCTGCCGCTGGCCAGTACCGGGTGATAACGGTTGGTGGCGAATTCCGGGTGGGCGGCATCGAAACCGGAGTCGAGCGCGCCGATTTTCACGCCTTGGCCGGTGATGCCGGCGGCGTAGGCTTGCTCGGACCTGCATGCGGCTCAGGCCCCAGTCGCGGAGGAATTCAGCGCTGCGCCAACTGGCGGGATCGCCGGGTTGGCCGCTTTCGAGGTATTGCGCCTGAGCCTGGGTTGCAGAAATCACAAGCAGCAGGGTGCCGACCGAAATCGGCTTGATGCGTACGTCCATGTTCACCACTCACTTTTATTGTTTTATGCAGGTTGTTTTGCGGTGTTGCCTGTTCCCCTCACCCCAGCCCTCTCCCCCAGGAGAGGGAGCTGACCGAGGTGTGTTGCGTCATTCATCGACCTGGAATACCCCGTCGGTGTTGGATTCGGTGCCGCTCGATCAGGTCGGTGTACTTCTAAAATATCCTCCGATCAGTCCCCTCTCCCTCTGGGCGGTCCGACGTTTCGGGAGGGTTAGGGTGAGGGCTGTTGAGCGACCACAAAAGCCTCATCCACCCGCGCCAGATCCTGCTCGTTCAATGTCCCGGCGTAGTAATGCAACTTGGTCCAGGCCATCAGATAGTCGTACCGCGCCTGCGCCAGATCGCGGCGCGTGGTGAACAGTTGCTGCTCGGCGTTCAACGCGTCGAGGTTGGTCCGCTCACCGCCGAGAATGCTCTGCTTGGTCGACACCACCAGCGCTTCCGCCGAGGTCAACGCCTTCTGATAAGCGCGCAGTTTGCTCACCCCCGACAAACAGGCGCTGAACTGCCGACGCAGTTCGATCAGCGTCTCGCGCGTCTTGCCATCAAGCTCGTACTCCGCCTGCTCCATGGTGCGGCTGGCCTGACGCGTGGACGCCGAGACACCGCCACCGGCATACAACGGCACGCTGACTTCAAAACCGATGGTGTTGGTTTCGTAGCGTTGGTTGTAGGTGTTGCCGCTTTCCGATTCGTTCTGGCGCATCGACGCGTAAGCACTGACTTTCGGCAAATGCCCGGCGCGATTGCGTTCCACTTCATAACGCGCAACTTCCACGGCCTGGCGCTGCGAGGCCAGATTCGGGTTATTGCTCACCGCCATTTCGTGCCAGGTGTCGTAATTGGCAGGTATCAGCGCGAAGGTCTCGAAGTTTTGACCCAGCGGCGCCAGATCACCAATATCCACCGCCGGCACGCCAACCAGTGCGCCCAGTTCCCGCAGCGCCGCGTCTTGTTCATTGCGTGCTTCGATCTCTTCAGCCGTCGCCAGTTCATAGCGCGACTCAGCCTCAAGAATATCGGTGCGCGTGCCCTCGCCTTGCTTGAACATGTGTTCGTTCTGCTGGAACTGCTGCTCGTAGGCCTTCTTCTTCGCTTGAGCGATGTCGATCTGATCCTGTGCGAACAGCGCTTTGGTGTAGTTATCCAGCACGCGAACCAGCAGTTCCTGACTCTTGCCGCGAAAATTTTCATCGGCAAACAACGACTGCGCGACACCTTTGCGATACGCGGCATAAGCCTCGTAGTCGAGCAGCGGTTGCTGCAGGGTCAAGGCCGAGCCGTAACTGCTGTAGTTGCGCTCATCGGTACGGTTACGCGCGCGCTCATCCAGAGAGGTGGCTTTCGAGGTGTTGCGGCCCTTGTTGTAGGTGTAACCGATGCGCGGCAGCAGGCCGGCGCGGCCAATCGCACGGTTTTCCAGGCCTGCGTCACGTTCCTTGATCGCCCCGAGGAACACCGGGTCATTGCGCAACGCCTGTTCGTAGATCTCGAACGGCCCCATGGCCGCTGCTGCTGAGTGACTCGCGAGCAGCATCATTGCCGCGCCGAGCAGGGAAAGCTTATTCATACAGCCGAACATCCTTATTCCTCGGTCAACGCGGAGCCGGCCCGGTCGAGCAGCGGTTTGAACAGATAGTTGAGGAGTGAACGTTCGCCGGTGCGCACGAACATTTCTGCCGGCATGCCGGGCTTGATCACCAGACCGTTGAGTTTTTCCATGGCCTGATCGCTGACGCTGCTGCGCAACACGTAGTACGGCACGCCGGTTTTCTCATCGACCATCTGGTCGGCGGAAATCAGGCTGACCTCACCCGGAACGCGCGGGGTTTTGCTCTGGTTGAATGCGGTAAACAGGATGTCCACCGGCAAATGCGCACCAACTTTGTCGATCAGGTTGATTGGCAAGTGCCCTTCCACTTCCAGGGTGGTGCCTTGCGGGACGATCTCCAGCAACGTTTCCCCCTGGCGCACCACGGCACCTTCGGTGTGCACGCCGAGGTTGACTGCCACACCGTCAGCGGTGGCGATGATTTCGCTGTGTTGCAGGTCGAAACCGGCGGAAGTCAGTTGCTCCGACAGGGTCACGCTTTTCAGCTGCGCGTCGGCCAGTTGCGTGCGAACTTCCTTCTGGTATTCCTCGGCATGCTGTTGCAGCTTCAGCCGCGACTCGAGGATGCCCTGTTCCACACGGCCGCTTTCACCGGTGTTTTCCGCCAGTTGCTGCTGCACTTGCGACAGTTGCCGCTGGTACTCCATCAAGCGGTTGCGCGGGATGTAGCCGTTGTCGGCGAGCGGTTGCAGATTGCTCAACTGTTGTTGCAGCGAGCTGGCCTGAGCATTCAGATCAGTACGCGCGCGACGCATGCCGGCCAGTTGCGCGGTGGCGCCTTCGATGCTCGCACGCAGTCCGGCCTGCTCGCGGTAGTACGCCTCGCGACGGCTGCTGAACAGTTGGCGCTGACCTTCCAGCACCAGTGCCAGACGCGGATCCGGGTCATTGCTCAGCTCGGCCGGAAAGGTCACTTGCTTGAGGTTGTCACGCTCGGCCTGCCAACGCGCAAGGCTGGCCCACGCCATACGGTACTGCGCTTGCAGCGATTGCACGTCAGCGGCGACTTGCGTCTGATCGAGGCGGAACAGCGGCTGGCCCTGCTTGACGATTTCGCCTTCGCGCACCAGGATCCGGCTGACCACGCCGCTGCTCATCGACTGCACGGCTTTGCGTTTGCCCGACACGACGACCGTGCCCTGCACCGGAATGCCTTGATCCAGCGGCGCCAGGGCCGCCCAGGTGAAGAAGCTGCCAGCACCGACGATCGCCAGAATCCAGCCCATGCGCGCGAAAAACTTCGCATCGCGCTCCGGGCGTTCGGTGATGTAGGCGTGTTCCATGCTCGCTTCGTTTTCAGTGTTCATGCTTGCGCTGCTCATACACCCGAATTCCTTGTCGAGGGCTGATACTGTCGGCTCATGCTGAGCCCGCCCGGTGTCTGTGCAGCTTTTTCCCGTTGTTGTTCTTGCTGGCCGGAAAGTGCCTTGAGCACGTCCTGACTCGGGCCGAAGGCTTGTAAACGACCGTCATTGAGGACCAGCAACTTGTCAGCCTGGGCCAGTACCGAAGACCGGTGCGTCACCAGCACCACTGTGGTGCCTTGCGCTTTAAGCGCAGCGATGGCGCTGGCCAATGCGGCTTCGCCGACGGTGTCGAGGTTGGAATTCGGTTCGTCCAGCACCACCAGACTCGGCGTGCCATACATTGAACGCGCCAGGGCCACGCGCTGCTTCTGGCCGCCGGACAAACCACTGCCATCCTCGCCCAGTTGCGTGTCGTAGCCTTGTGGCAGGCGCAGGATCATTTCGTGCACGCCAGCCTGTTGCGCGGCGGCGACGACTTTCTGCGGATCGGCCTCGCTGAAACGGGCAATGTTCTCGGCGATGCTGCCGCTGAACAATTCGATGTCTTGCGGCAGGTAGCCGATGTACGGGCCAAGGTCATCGCGGTTCCAGCGATGAATATCGGCGCCATCGAGACGCACGGTGCCGCCAAGGGTTGGCCAGACACCCACCAGTACGCGGGCCAGTGTCGATTTGCCGGAGCCGGAAGCACCGAGCACGCCGAGCACTTCGCCGGCATTCAGATTGAAATTGACCATCTGCAACGTAGCCGCGCGTTGCCCCGGTGGGCCGGCGCTGACTTGTTCGAAGGTAATCTGGCCTTTCGGCGGCGGCAGCGCCATGGCGTCGTCGCTGGGCGGGAACGCTTGCAACAACGCATCGAGACGGCGGTAAGCCAGCTTCGCCCCGCTCCACTGCTTCCACACCGCGATCAACTGGTCGATAGGGCTGAGCACGCGGCCCATCAGAATAGAACCGGCAATCATCATCCCGGCGGTCATGTCACCCTTGATCACCAGTAATGCGCCCAGCCCCAAGACCAACGATTGCAGGCACAGGCGCAGGGTTTTGCTCAAGGAGCTGATCACTGCACCGGTGTCGCTGGCCTGATTCTGCAGACCGAGGAACCGCGAGTGCACCTGGAACCAGCGTTTGCGCAGCGAACCGAGCATGCCCATCGCCTGAATGGTTTCGGCATTGTGTAGATGACTGGTGGCCAACTGACTGGACTTCTGCGAATAACCGGCGGCCTCGCCCAGCGGCTTTTTGGTCATGTATTCGTTGAGGCACGCCAAGCCGATCAGCAACAGTGCGCCCGCGGTTGCGAGTCCGCCGAGCCAGACGTTGAACAGGTAAATCACGAACAGATAGACCGGGAACCACGGCGCATCGAAAAACGCGAACAGCGCAGGCCCCGTAACGAATTGGCGAATGTGCGTCAGGTCACCCAATGACTGCCCGGCGTTGCCCTCGCCTTTGAACAGGTTGCGCTCGAACGCGGCTTGATAGACGCGCAGGTTGAAGCGGCGCTCCAACTGACTGCCGATGCGGATCACGATAAAGCTGCGCACCACTTCCAGCAGGCCGATAAAGGCGAAGAAGCCGACAACCATCAGCGACAGCATCGCCAGGGTCGTTTCGTTCTGCGAGGACAGCACCCGGTCATAGACCTGAAGCATATAGATGGAAGGCACCAGCATCAGCACGTTAATCAGCGCGGTAAAGCAGCCGACGCTGATCAGGATACTTTTATAGTCACCCAATGCCTTGAATAAGGGCGCGGTGGCTGGGGCCTTCGCCATCTTCATTGTTTATTCCTGGAAAATATTTCCCGCCATTCATTGGCGAGAGTCGAATTAATTAACCGCACAACGTCGGAACTTGATTTTTTCGTCTGCCGCTTACACTTTCATAACAACTCAAGCGATTAAATGCGGTGCAGTTGCCACTCAGCGTTACTTATAACCATAGCCTGGCGCTTTATATTAAAACTTTGTCGCCATCTGGATAATCAAGGCTATTGCGCTGCACGCTCAAGCGTAATCACCAGACCTGACTTCAAAGTGGTCAGATAAAGCCCGTCACGTTGTCGGCTGAAAAACTGGATTCTTGAGCCTTCCTTGCCAGTAATCGACAGGCCGTCCGGATCGGGAAACCAACCGATCGGGGTTTGCTCAAGCCATGCACCGAGACAGTCGGCCCCTTTGCCCAAGGTCTGATTGGATTCAAGGTCGATCAGGCAAGTGTTCGAGGGCTTGTCCTGCAGCTTTTGCGCTTCTCGACCATCATCCCGGGTAGACAACGTCGCTTGCCATTGCCCCGCAAACATCGAGGGTTCTTCAAGTCTGAGGCTGCTGGCCATACTGGTTTCTCCTGAAATCATCATGAGCGCCGCCGAAAGCCACGCCGCCACCTTGTAGGTAATAGCTTTACTGTTCATGGGAATATTCGCTCCGGCGTGTAGCCTTGCTTACCGACCAACACGATGCAAGCAAAGAAAGCGGCGCATCACACGCCGCTTTCCACTGCTACATCACGCGACGATGTCGCTGGTGGCTGCCTGGCCAACGGTGCTGACCTGGAAGTCCGCCACGCCGTGCCCGGAAAAGTCCACCGACAACAGGCTGTTGCCGCCCGACGACGTCAGAATCGCGTCACCGGCGGAACCGGTGAAGCTGCTGACGAAGTGCAGGCCGGAACCGTTGGTGATGCCAGTCAGGTCGATTTTGTCCAGACCGCTGACGAAATCGAGGATCTGATCGATCGCACCCGGCTTGGAGTCAGAACTGGCCGCGAACACAAAGGTGTCCGAACCGGCGCCGCCCCAAAGTTTGTCGGCACCACCAGCGCCGTAGAGGATGTCGTTGCCGGCACCGCCCTTCAGCTCGTTGGCCACGCTGTTGCCGATCAGCAGATCGTTACCCGAACCGCCGATGGCGTTCTCGATGATCGCGCCCTTGGCGATGGACACGTTGCCCACCAGGCCGCCAACGTCGGAGAACGAGGCGTCATTGAGGTTGATCTTCTGGTTCTGGGTGAAACCCGAGAAGTCCAGAGTATCCTTGCCGCCGGCATCCCACACCGAGAACACCACTTTGTCACTTGACGACGAAGCGCTGAGGAAATCGCGACCAGTGTTGGAGTTGAAGCCGTAGGTGGTGTCACCGGTGCGGGTGGTGGTGTTGGCACCGTAAAGCTTCTGGATGGCAGCAATATCGTCCATCAGCGGGCCGGACGAATACGCTTCGACACCGCCCTTGCTGAAGTTCTGATTGGTGTTGCTTTCGCTCCAGTAGCTCATGACGCTGTAGCCGCGGGTGTCTTGCCCGTAGGAAGCGTCGTTGTAGGTCGGGTTGCCATTGCCGGCGTTGTAGTCGCCAGGGTGAGCGAGACCCAGGCTGTGGCCGATCTCGTGAGTCAGAGTCTGACGACCGTAGTTGTTCAGATCCGGGTTCTTGTTCTGCGTGTAGCCACTGTTGATCAGGTACCACGAGGTGCCGTCATAACCGGCGCCAGTGCCTGGCAGATAGGCGAACGCTGCAGCGCCATCCTGGCCACCGCTGTAGTTACCGAAGGTCATGTGGCCGTCACCGCCCGAGGCTTTCTCGGTGAAGGTCACGTTGGCCACGTCAGCCCAGGATTGCATGGCGAGCTTGGCCTGGGCTTGTTGTTGAGCACTGAACTGACTGAACCCGCTGATCCCGTGCTTGTTCATCGTGCTGGACGATACCGAAGTCAGGAACGTGTAGGTGAGTTCGATCTTGCCGCTGCCGTCCTTGTCCTGGTAGGCAGCGCCGTCGCGCAGCAACTGGGTTGCGGCCTGGTCGACGGAGAAGGAGGGTTTGCCATTGACCGTGAGGTTGCCGCCACGATCGTACTGATGGCTGAAGCTATTGATCTGGTTGTACGCCGAACTGGCTGCGGCCAGTGGTTGAGGCGCCGCGGACAGCAGAAAAGCCTGTTCGGCGGTATCAATAGCATTCGCTTTTACTTTCGACATAAACACACTTCCTTGTTTAGCAATGGAACAGTTTTTGTCCGATAGGACTCTCTCTGGCGAGATCGTCCTATCACTCGCCCAATGAAGGCGTAAGAAACCTGACACAATTTGAAATCTGCCGTAAAGGATTTTTTTGAGATCAAATCGGGCTGTTTCGCAAAACTGCCGTAAACAAAGCGTGCGGAGGTGAAAGAATGTTTTAGTTGCGCGGCTTTTGCCTAATTGTCTGACGATTTTCTATTTAAATATTAAATATGGGTAAGTTGTTTTCTGTTAGGCGCGTCTCACTTTGCTGCACTTTATTAGTGCGATGCCAGTGTATTGATATCAACCAAATGGCTCACCCAAACTGTAGGAGCTGACGAGTGAAACGAGGCTGCGATCTTTTGACTTTGCCTTTCAAAAGCAAGATCAAAAGATCGCAGCCTGCGGCAGCTCCTACAGGGGAAAAGCGAGTCAGCTACCGGTCCGGATCTTGTTCCACACCCGCGTGCGAATCCGGTCAATGTTCAACGGCATCGCCTCCAGCGCAAACAGCTTGCCCATCATCTCCGGGCTCGGATACACCTTGGTGTCGTTCTTGATCGCCGGGTCGATCAGGCTGTCGGCCTGCTCATTGCCATTGGCGTAGTGCACGTAGTTACTGATGCCGGCCATCACGTCCGGGCGCAGCAGGTAGTTCATGAACGCATAACCGGCCTTCTCGTCCGGGGCATCGGCGGGCATGGCGACCATGTCGAACCAGATGGCCGCGCCTTCCTTGGGAATCGCGTAACCGATGTCGACACCGTTTTTTGCTTCTTTGGCGCGGTTCTCGGCCTGCAGGATGTCGCCGGAGAAACCGACTGCCACGCAGATGTCGCCGTTGGCCAGGTCGCTGGTGTATTTCGACGAGTGGAAGTAACTGACGTAAGGCCGCACTTTCATCAGCAGCGCTTCAGCCTTTTTATAGTCCTCGGGATTTTTGCTGTGGTGCGGCAGGCCCAGGTAGTTTAGCGCCGCGGGCAGTAATTCCGGGCCGTTGTCGAGGATCGCCACGCCGCACTTCTGCAGCTTTTCCATGTACTCGGGCTTGAAGATCAGGTCCCAGGAGTCCACCGGCGCGTTGTCGCCGAGCACGGCTTTGACTTTGGCGATGTTGTAGCCGATGCCGGTGCTGCCCCACAGATACGGAAAGCCGTGTTCGTTGTTCGGGTCGTTGGTCTGCAGGGCTTTGAGCAGCACCGGATTGAGGTTTTTCCAGTTCGGCAACTGACTCTTGTCGAGTTTCTTCAGAGCCCCGCCCTGAATCTGCCGGGCCATGAAGTGGTTGGACGGGAACACCACGTCGTAACCGGATTTGCCGGTCATCAACTTGCCGTCGAGGGTTTCGTTGCTGTCGTAGACGTCATAGGTGACACCGACGCCGGTCTCTTTCTCGAAGTTCTTGGTGGTGTCCGGCGCGATGTAGTCGGACCAGTTGTAAACCTTGACCGTTTCCGCTGCCTGAGCAAGGGAAACGGCGAGCATCAGCGGTGCCAGAGCGAGGGTCTTGCGGATCATGGATCGATTCCTGTGTGGGTTTTCTTTTTTGTTGGCAGGCAATCAAAGGATCAAACAATCAGAAAATCAGCACGTAGCTCTTGCGCACGGTTTCCTGGATATCCCAGACACCGAGCGTGTTGGCCGGCAACATCAGTGCGTCGCCACCTTGTATGTGCAGGGTTTCGCCGCCACCGTCGGGGGTGAACGTGCAGCGCCCGGAAATGAAATGGCAGAACTCCTGTGCGGTGATCTGCCGGCGCCAGCGCCCGGGCGTGCATTCCCAGACGCCGGTTTCGACGCCGTCGTCGCGCTCGACGCTGGTGGTCGAGGCAACCGCGATCGGCTCGCCGAGGGGCACGGCCACCGGGCTGGACTCATCCAGTTGCAGGGTTGCAGTGTTTTTAAACTGGGTAATGCTCATGGTCTGACCTGTCTTTTGGGCTTTCTTCAAGTAAATCGGCGCTTAGTGCATGAAACCTTCCATGAAACCGGCGACCTGGCTGGCAAGTTTGCGCCGCCATGGCGCAGTCGCCGGGTTGGCCAGGGTCTGGTCTTCGTGGACGAAACTTTTGATGATCGCGTTGTAACCGAGCCAGCGGCACGGCTCCGGTTCCCACGCACGCAGTGCATGAATGCCGCCGTCCGGCAGCACCCACGGCTGCTGAGTCAATTCGGTGTCGCGCTCAAGAATCAGATCGGCCAGCGTGCGCCCGCCGAGATTGCTGGCGCCGACGCCCTCCCCGCCATAACCGCCGGACAGCGCGACGCCATTGGCGCGATCACAGAGCATGTGCGGTTTGAAGTGCCGCGACATGCCGAGATTGCCGCCCCAGGCGTGGGTGATCTGCACGTTTTTCAGTTGCGGGAACAGTTCGCCGAACAGATAACGGCGCAGCTCGACTTCATCGCGGGTCAGATCGAAGTTGTGGCGCAACTTGCCGGCAAACTGATAACCGCCGCGTGCGCCGAAGATCAGGCGGTTGTCGGCGCTGCGCTGGCCATAAGTGACCTGACGACTGAATTCGCTGAACGCTTGGCCACGATTGAGGCCGATCTCATCCCAGGTCGCGGCAGACAAGGGTTCGGTGGCGACGATCAGACTCTGTACCGGCAATTGATAACGGCCCAGCGGCGGCAAGGTCACCGAATAGCCTTCGACGGCCGGCACGATCCAGCGACTGCGCACGCTGGCTTTCGCGGTGCGCAAACTGCCCGACTGCCAATGGATGACGGGGCTGTTTTCGTAGATCTTCACGCCCATGTTCTGCACGGTGCGCGCCAGACCGCGGACCAGTTTCGCCGGATGAATGGTCGCCACGTGCGGCGCGTAAATCCCACCATAAGGCTTGGCCACGCGGATCTGCTGCGCCAGTTGCTCGGGGCTGAGCCAGCGGTAATCGTCGTCGGTCAGGCCCTGGGCGTGCAGTTTGGCCAGATATTCACGCAGCGTGGCTTCCTGTTCTGGATAGCGAGCGGCGCAATACAGCACCCCGCCCTTGCGGTAATCACAGTCAATGCCTTCGCGTTCGAGGACAATCTCCACTTCATCGGGAATGCTGTGCAGCAGATCAAAAGAAGCGCGGCGCTGCTGCGGCGACAGCCCGGCCAGCAGACGGTCCTCGCCAAGCAGATTGCCCATCAACCAGCCGCCATTACGCCCAGAGGCGCCAAATCCGGCGGTCTGCGCTTCGACAATCGCAATGTCGAGGCCCGGCGCGAGTTTTTTCAGGTAGTACGCCGTCCACAGCCCGGTGTAACCGGCGCCGATGATCGCCACATCGACGTCCAGATCCCGCTCAAGCTCGGGCCGCGCGGTCAGCGGCTCATCGAGTTGATCCATCCACAAACTGATAGTGCGCCACGCCGGCATGCAAGACTCCGCCACTGAAATTCTTCGATGGCGTCGATCCTAGTGCTCGGGCTCAGGAGAAGTCTTGCGCGCGTGTCCGCAAAGAAATTTGTTTAACGTAAGCCTTCGGTGACTGGCCAGTGTGCTGTCGAAAACAGCTGTAGAACGCCGACAACGAGTTGAAACCGGCAGCGAACGCCAGTTCATCGATGCGCACCGGCGGCGTGGCGTTGTCGAGGGAGCGCAGCAGATGTTGCAGGCGTGCCTGATTGACATAGCGGTAGAAGCTTTGCCCGAGCACCTGATTGAGCAGATAGGAAATCTGATTGCGGCTGTAACCGCACTCCTTCGCCACTCGCTGCAAGTCGAGTTCGGGATCGAGGTACGGCTGCTGCTTTTCGAAGTACTGTTGCAGGTCTTCAGCCATGAAACTCAACTGGCGCGGCGACAGACCCAGGCGGCTGACCGCCGGGCGCTGACTTGACGAGGCCGTGCCGGCAGTTTGCGTGCGCACCAGCGAGGCATATTCGTTGACCCGCCAAATCAAGCCGTCCCTGACCGTGATCGCCTCGCTGGAGCGAAACGACACCAGCCCGTCGCCGCCGCGCAAGGTCACTTCGTATTGAATGAACGCGGTGTTGCCGTCGACGCGAATGCGGTCGCAATGCTCAAGCAGTTCGTCGGATTCGCGCGGCATGCTGACGCGCACGTATTCGCGTAACTCGTCGAGGCCGAGCACGCGGTTCTGGAAGAAATCGTTGTACTGGATGTCCGGGTGGTACAGCGCCATGACGCTGTCGAGGTCACGGTGCTTCCAGCTCAGGTGATAGCGCATGACCGTGGCGGCCGTGGCCTGGGTCTGTTCTGGGCCGTCGTCGTCGGCGTACATAAAGGGCTCGGCGCAAAAGAATCGAGCTTGCCGAAGTTCGGCGCGGGCTTCAATGACTAATCCGTAGTGGCCATTTGGCGACGATTGCGTAGGCCGTGACTTACATCAAAAAATGCGAAGCAATCGCAAAATGAACTGAAAAATCTCACAGGAATTTCACATCCGGATGCTACTTTTAATGTCAGTCACCGGTTGAGCCAATGAAGGCTCTTCCCACCTAACATGAGCAAACGGAAGCGCTCGATGAAGAAGGCGGGCAACACATGAATAAAGGGTCAAGCAAAGTCACGTTCCCCAATGCATGCCAACTGATGCGCTGGCATTTTCATCCCATGGGTTTCGAGGCGACGATGGACGCGCCGGGCAGCATGATCGCCCGTCTGTTTGATCGCGCCAGTGGCGAAACCATGATCGCCATCGCCGGCATCCCGTGCGCGACGGTGATGAATGCAGCGGATGTCGAGCGAATCATCGAGGCTGTGGAGGATGAGCTGGAAGCTTTCGTACCTCCGGAGTCTCTCAGGAGTTACGCTTAAACTTATGATTTAAAACAAAAAAGCCCACATTTCTGTGGGCTTTTTTGTGCCTATGCGGTTTGTTTGGTGATGCGGTGATCAACGAAGAACGGCTTACCCTTGGCCACCCGGTCAGACGCCCTGGGCATATTCACCGTTTGCGCTTCCTGCGGTTCGACATACCAGTAGCAATGGCTGACAGCCCGTGTAATACCGACGTAGGCCAGGCGCAGGATCTCGTCCTTTTGCGCACTGTCGTACGGTTCGCTGTCACCCGATTTACCCAAACCTGCCATGCGATAAACCTGGTTCTTGTAGGGCGAGCTGGTCAGGTGCTGACAGTCACCGAGCAAGAACACTGCATCTGCCTGCAGGCCTTTGGCGCTGTGGTAGGTCAGTTGTTTCAGGCGCCGCGCCGCGTATGGCAAGCTCGAATCTACATTAACTACGGACTGAATATGCTGTTCAATCAATAACTTATCGCTGCTTTTTCGATACAACATCAAGATTGAATGACCTTGACGATAGTGTTCGGCGAGGCGCTGACCCAAAGCCTGATCGTCGCGCTCCAGCACATTGACCGGCTGCAGCGGCTTGGGTGCGCCGCTGGCCTTGGCCTTTTTGCCGGGGATCGCTGGGGCGGCGCGGACGATATGTTCAGCGGCATCAATGATGTGCTGGTGGCTGCGGTAGTTATCGCTGAGCATCACCCGCGTGGTGCTCGGCGACGGGAATTCCTTGTCGAACGCCATGAAGTAGCTCGGCGAACTGCCGCGCCAGCCGTAAATCGACTGCCAGTCATCACCGACGCACAGCAACGACGAACGCTGCGCGCCCCGCCCGACGTGCATGGCCGGGCCACGACTGCGGATTTCCGTCAGACTTGCGCGAATCCACGAGACGATCTGTGGCGAAACGTCCTGAAATTCGTCGATCATCAAGTGCGACAACGGCCTGAGTAACTCGTCGCTCAACAGCTTGAGGTTCTCCGGCGAATGCTCGCTGAACAGCGCGAACATGCGGTTGTAAGTCATGACCGGCGGTTTCTGATCGAGCAGATGATCTTCAAAAGTCCGCCAGAACAGACTCAGGGCCTCAAAGAAAAACCGGTCCGGGTCATCCTTGGCAAAGCTCATGCGGCTGACGGCGTCAGGCACATCCAGGCCCAGGTTCTCGATGAAGCCTGCCGCTGCGACAAAACAGTCGAGCAAAGGAGCGGAAGCCAACTCGCCCTTGACCTTGTAATCGAAGCCCGGCCCGGCACTCGCATCGCCCGCCAAGGTTGCTAGAACACGCCTTGAAGACTCATAACTATCAAGCCAAATCAACGGCTTACGACAGAAAGCTTGGAACAGGGTGCGCTTCACCGCCCATTCTGCGCGTATGCCGAGCTTGGCATTTGGCCGGCTCACCTGCGGGTTTTCCCGCGGGTCGAAACCTAACACTACCCACGCATCCAGACTCGGAATGTAGCCGTGGCAATGGAATTTTGCGCCGTTGATGTCGAAACTCTGCCGGTTCGGCTCAATGCCCTTGATCGGCCAGGCACCGGCACGGAACCACAGATCTTCGATGGCATCGCACAGTTCTTCGTCGCGCTGGGAGGCCAGCTGCGTTACCGCTACGCGCTTCTGCACGTCCGGGTGATCACGCTCCAGCTCCTTGAGCTGCAAACCGGCGCGAGACAATGGCTGAATCAATTGGCGAAAACGCTCGTCCTGGTTGAACAAGCGGTGATAGCAGGCGTTGAGTTGCTGGCGTTGCGCATCGTTGATGCGCAGGTCGAATGGGTTACTGTCGACCTCCTCGTCAGCACCTTGCGCTCGATGACTGAGGTTTTCAAAGGCCTGCAAGCGCTCAAATCCCGGCAAGCTGCGCACCATCGGCAGAATGCGCGAGTGGAATGTACGCACCAGTTCGCGCGCCTGGCGCAGATTCAGCGCCTGGCCCCAGAGCGCGAACAGCTCAATCAATTTGTTGATGAAATCCTTGCGCGACTCGCGGGTGAAGGTCACCACGGTCATCGAATCCAGCTCAAAGCCCAGATAGTGGTTGAGCAGCAGGATGCGCAGCACCAGCGTGGTGGACTTGCCCGCGCCAGCGCCGGCGACCACGGATGTCGAGGGGGTTTCGCTGAAAATCATCTTCCATTGCGCGACGCTTGGCTGAGCATGCTCAGGCAATAAACGCGCGACATCGGCCTTCATGCGCTTTTTCAGCTCGGCCGTTAGCGGCAGGCGCCAATCGTCAAACAGATGATTATCAACGCTCGGCGGGCGATGCTCAGTGTTGCGGCTGTCACGGATCAGCAGTACCTGCCGGCCTTCTTCCAGCCCCTCCAGCTTGCCTTCCTTAAAGCCATATTCGACGCCAGCGGTGTGGCCGCTGCGGAAACCATCGGCCTGGCCGTGCAGCCACGATGCCCGGTGCTGCGCGCGCAGACGCGTCAAACCATGGCCGAAGAAGCGTGCAGCCAGGCGTTTGAACCAGGGCATCTCGGCCAAGGGGCGAAGTTCGGGAGGAAGATCGGGGGTGTGTTGCGTCACGCTGACGGGCTCCAGTGTGTGAGGCTGTTGCGGCTATGGTGTCTGTATTTGCCGTTCAGTTCTAGCGAAATGCTTACAGGTCATTGGTTTAGGCGATGAACTGAAGGTGAGATGAGACGCTTTCGAGCTGCTTTCTTATCTGGAATTTCGATCATAACGCCGCACTTTTTACGCTTTTTATCGATCATTAACTGATAGATGATGGCCGTCATAAACCACCGGTGTCGCGTCGGGTGTCAACCATTCACACCCCATGACGAACCTTTTGAGGAGACGATCATGCTTGAACTCAGACCTTTCAGCTCGCTAGGCGGCGCCCATCACGGCTGGTTGGATGCCCATCACCACTTTTCGTTCGCCGAGTACTACGACCCACAGCGCATGAACTGGGGCAACCTGCGGGTGTGGAACGATGACGTGATCGCTGCCGGCACTGGCTTCCCGCAGCATCCGCACCGCGACATGGAAATCATCACCTATGTCCGTGAAGGTGCGATTACTCACCAAGACAACCTGGGCAACAAGGGCCGCACCGAGGCTGGCGATGTGCAAGTGATGAGCGCCGGCACCGGCATCGCTCACAGCGAATACAACCTGGAAGCGAAAGACAGCAAGATCTTCCAGATCTGGATTCTGCCGACGGAAACCGGCGCCCCGCCATCTTGGGGTGCCAAACCCTTTCCGAAAGGCCAGCGTGAAGGCTTTGTCACACTGGCCAGCGGCAAGGATGGCGATGACCAAAGTCTGCGGATTCGCGCCGATGCCAGGTTGGTCGCGGCCAATCTCAAGGCGGGTGAAACCGCGGAATATCACCTGGACGAGGGCCGTCGCGCCTATCTGGTACCGGCCACAGGCGTGATTGAAGTCAACGGCTTGCGTGCACAAGCTCGAGACGGTGTGGCAGTGGCGCATGAGCAAGTGCTGAGCGTCACGGCCATTGAGGACAGTGAAATCGTCTTGGTGGATTTGGCTTGATCGCCTGAAGGGCAGACAAAAAAAAGGGGCAACCATCACGGTTGCCCCTTTTATCATGCGCTTGCGAGCATCACTTGCTGGAGATGGCGCCATCCACCAGCGTCTGCGCTTCAACGACCAATTGCTTGAGGTGGTCGTCACTGATGAAGCTTTCAGCGTAGATCTTGTAGATGTCTTCGGTGCCCGACGGACGCGCGGCGAACCAGCCGTTTTCAGTCATCACTTTCAGACCGCCGATCGCCTGATCGTTGCCCGGCGCATGGCTGAGAATGCTTTGAATTTTCTCACCGGCCAGTTCGGTCGAGGTGACCTGGTCAGGTGACAGCTTGCTTAGCAGTGCTTTCTGCTCCGGATTGGCCTTGGCGTCGACGCGCACCGAGAACGGTTCGCCCAGCTCATCGGTCAATGCCTTGTAGGCCTGGCTCGGATCGCGACCGGTGCGCGCGGTCATTTCGGCGGCGAGCAATGCCGGGATCAGACCGTCCTTGTCGGTGCTCCACACGCCGCCGTCCTTGCGCAGGAACGATGCACCCGCGCTCTCTTCGCCACCGAAACCCAACGAGCCATCGAACAAGCCGTCGGCGAACCACTTGAAACCGACCGGAACTTCGTACAAACGACGCCCCAGACGCTTGGCCACGCGATCGATCAGACCGCTGCTGACCACGGTTTTACCCACGCCAGCGTCCGCGCGCCATTGTGGGCGGTTCTGGAACAGGTAATCGATCGAGACGGCGAGATAGTTGTTCGGCGCGAGCAAACCACCGGACGGCGTCACGATTCCATGACGGTCGTGATCAGGGTCGCAAGCGAAGGCAACGTCGAAACGCTCTTTCAAGCCGATCAGGCCTTGCATCGCATGGCTGGACGACGGGTCCATACGAATCTGGCCATCCCAGTCGACGGTCATGAAACGGAACGTCGCGTCGACTTCCTTGTTAACCACTTGCAGATCGAGGCGGTAATGCTCGGCAATCGCCGACCAGTAGCGCACCCCTGCTCCGCCCAGCGGATCAACGCCCAGACGCAGTTTGGCGTCACGAATGGCGTCGAAGTCGATCACGTTGATCAGGTCGGCTACGTAGCTGTTCAGGTAATCGTGACGATGCGTGGTGCTGGCCTTGAGCGCCTGCTCGTAACTGATGCGCTTCACACCGGTCAGTTTGGCAGCCAGCAGTTCATTGGCCTTGGCTTCGATCCATTTGGTGATGTGGGTGTCAGCCGGCCCGCCGTTGGTTGGGTTGTATTTGTAACCACCGCTTTGTGGCGGGTTGTGCGACGGCGTGATGACGATGCCGTCCGCCAGGCCCGAGGTGCGGCCACGGTTGTAGCAGAGAATGGCGTGGGAAATGGCCGGTGTCGGCGTGTATTCATCACCTTCGGCGATCATCACCGTCACACCGTTGGCGGCCAGAACTTCCAGCGCACTGGCCCCGGCCGGGGTCGACAGTGCGTGAGTGTCGATGCCGACAAACAGCGGCCCGGTGATGCCCTGGGCTTCGCGGTACAGGCAGATCGCCTGGCTGATGGCCAGAACGTGCCATTCGTTGAAACTCAAGTCGAACGAGCTGCCCCGGTGTCCGGATGTACCGAACGCCACACGCTGGGTGGAAATCGAGGCGTCGGGCTGTCCGGTGTAGTAAGCCGTTACCAGTCGCGGGATATCGACCAACAATTCTGCCGGTGCCGGTTTGCCCGCAAAAGGACTGAGTGTCATGCAAAACCTCTGAAATAGAGTGGTTCAGGAATAGAGCGCAGTTTACTGGCAGTTTGACCGCAGTGCGATGGGATCTATCCGGGACGCTCTCGATGTTTTTTAACGTTATTCACCGGGTGCCAGGCGCAAGGCGTCACCGAGCAGGCCGACCACGCGGGTCAGGTCATGATCGCCGTGGCTCAGCGGACTCAACCGCACATGCTGCGCATGCAGGCCTTGCAGGCTGAACAGTTCGCCCGGCGCAATAATGATCTGCTGCCTCAACAGGCACTGGAACACCTGCGCCATGTTGACCGGCCGCAGAGAACGCACCCACACGGTCGCGCCACCTTGGGGCTCGACAACCTGCAACGCATCGCCGAGGCGTTCGCGCAGCAGCTCAATCAATTGCGTGCGACGCTCCTTGAGCATTCGTCTCAAGATCAACAAATGCTGATCCAGCCGACCACCCGCCAACAGCCTGGCAACGGCCTTCTGACGGATCGGCGACAAGCGAAACGCGCGCAACAGAAAATGCCGCTGCAACTCGTTGCGCCACTGCCGTGAGAGCAATATGCCGAAAGGTGCCTCGGCACCGATGAACTTCTCGAACGTGGAAAACACCAGCAGACGATCAGGGTCCAGCCAGTCGCGCAATCGTTGGGCGCTCCCTCCTTCGTGGAGTTCGCTGTAACAATCGTTTTCCAGCACCCAAGTGCCATGGCGCCCGAGCAAATGCGCGACTGCCTGTTGGTTGCTCAGCGGTATCAGGCTGCCCCGTGGCATGCTCAACGCCGAAGACAACAGGATCAAACGCACCGGCTCACTCTTGAGTACCGACTCCAGCCGCTGCAGATCAATCGCGCCAGCGGCAAACGGCAGTTCGATCACACGCACCTCGGCGGCTTCCAGCAGACGCAGGATCACCCAGTCACAGGGCGACTCGACGACCACGGTGGCGCGACGTAACTCAAGCACGGAAATCAGAATGTCCAGGACACCGCGCAGATCTGCGCCGATGTAGACGTCATCCGCACGCCAGTAATTGGCGGTGGACGAGGTATAACGCGCGGCCATTACCGTACGCAGTTCAAGTTCTCCGCAAGGTTGCACCAGCGCTTGCGGCTGCCGCGGATATTGACGCAGCAGTTCCCGCTCCAGCATCAATAATGGACTGTCCAGCGGTTGCAGAGAGGCCGGCTCATCGGCGCTCAGCACGCACATGCCCGGGCGCCTGGCATTGACGTAAACGGTTTCCAGCAAATCACTGCCGCTATCGGGTGAGTCCGTTACGTGTAGCGCTTGCGCGTAGTATCCGGATTTGGCGATTGAATAGACCCGGCCTTCCTTTTCCAGCAGCGAATATGCGTACTGGACCGTCGAGATCGACACATTGAGCCGATCCGCCAATTGTCGCAGTGATGGCAAACGCACCGCCGAGCCACTTCCCGCCTCGTCTATCAGCAGCGTGAGGTATCGATATACCGCCTGATAAACAAAGTCATTCTGCCTCGCCGCTTTCACAAGCTCGCATCCGTTGGCATGGCTCCATCTCCCTGCACGAAGCTCACGTTCACCCCTCCGCTGATCGATCATCTGCCGATTCAACGACCGGGTCCTGCGAGGCCGTTTCAGCGGCAGCAGGCATATGAACAGGTCCCATCGCATACAGCCGCACAATCAACCTGACCGGCAGTCCACTGACATCCGTCATCCATTTCATGACCTGTTCCGGCGCATGCAGGCCCTGCATCGCCCGGTGCAGATCCGGCAACGCCACCAACATGCCAGGGTGACAATTGCGCAAGAAGCGCTCGAGTCCGGCGCCAGCATTGATGAACGGTGAAAACAGCAGGCACGTCAGCTGGATTTCATTCAGTTCAAAATTGGCAAGCAAGGCGCTTTCTGCCTGCTTGCGCAGATACTCGGGCTCCTGCAGATTGCCGAAACTCGCCAGCAACTGTTCGCAAACAGGTTCGGGAACCTGTTTCTCTCGCATGGATATCAGGCAGTTTTTCAGGTAATCGGCGACGCCAGCCTCGTAGGTCTGTCCCTCGATGAAGTGCGCCTGCAAGCCTCGAAGATGCGCGGCTACCAGAGGCTCCACATGTTCGTTGTCAACTTGATAAAGCGTCAGTTCATCAGCCTGGAAACCGAGAAAATCGCTCAACAAAGGCCAGCGTTCTTCGAGCTTGCCGACAATCATGTCGTTGATACTGATGAAACTGGTGCGCCGACAGGCCTCGAATTGACCTTCGGGACGCCAGGCTACCCGCTCTTCTTCGGGATAAAACTCGCGGTAATAATCGCCGCCCAGTCCATCGAGAAGCGGGAACAGCATGTCAAAGCCGACAGGACTCACTTGCGGCCCGGCAATTGCGGCTTTCTGCGCGGCGCGCCCCAATCCCTCAAGGAAGTGCCCCTGACGGCGCACGGATTCACTGCCAATCATCGCATCGACGCCATTGTTCCAGCGGGCCACCTGACCGTAGAACTCGGCAGTGGCCAGATAAGCGTCATCCCATAGTTCGAGCGTTTCGTTCCAGGTTCGACGATGTCCGATCAGCAGCAAATTGATGCGGTTGGCCTCACGCCCCGCCTCGCCAATGGGTGCCTGATGGTCAAACGGCAGAACCTCGCGGTGATCCACCATCACCAGTTCGACTCGAGGATCGTCATACAGAAACAGCGCGCTGTAGCTGCGGTGCATGTTTTGCAGGGACGCCTGGCTGCTGCCGTTCCAGCGCAGGTTGGCGACCCGCAACTGAAAGGTCGCGGGCGAGCGGCCAGCGATGGTCAGTTGTGCGGCCCGTAACAGGGCCAGCGTATAACAACTGTCGCGCGACCCTGACTGGCTCACCAGAACCTTGAAATGACCGATGTTCTCCATACCGCCGGCAGCCACTGCCAGTCGCTGGATCAGCAACTGCAACGCCGTGCGTTCTGCGCGAGAAAAGAAACTCAGCAAACGCTGCAATACTTGCTGGTAGACATAGTTCATTGCCTGATCATGGATCGTGCTCATCGGTATTTACCCGGTATCGAAAGTTTCATGCCGCGCGGACTGAAAAATCAGTCAGGCGACAATTCATCAATAAGTAATAGACGTTCGAATGCTAACACTTACAAGTTTGTAGTTATTTGAAACACTTGAGCTGATTAAACCCCTGCCGTCGCCGAGACGCAGCCTCAAACCCCTGTAATTGTTGAGATATTTTTTTTGGGACGCGATCCTAGGAAACTTCCCACAATGTCCCACGACAAGTGAGTACAAGAAAAAGAGAAGCAGTTTCCGAATAGCCCTACAACAATTAAACAGAAGTTGGCGCAACCAACGGATTTAGCCGATTGATATAGCGCAGGACAAATTGAATGCACAGCCATGGCTCATTCCTTGAGATGAAAGTAATCATTCAATTATCAGGGCTTACATTGTGATTAGAAGATACAGATCGAGAGCAAAAACCAGTTCAGTTGCTGAACGGTCCCGGGCATAGCGCCAGGGAGCTCTGTTTTTCAGGAGGGAAGGTAAACGCACGAGAGTCCGTGGGGCCACGGACTCTGATGACAGGGCTTACGCCGGTTCGACCTGCAGCGCGACCCGTTCGCGGCATGGGCATTCGTCCATGTAGCGATGCGCTTCGACGAACTCGTTGAACGGGAATACACGCGTCTTCAGCGGCAGCAACACGCGGTCGGCGGTCAACTGGTTGATGTCACGCAAGGCACGTTGCAAGGCGACGTGATCCTGAGTGATGCCCAGTTCCGGCTTGCCGGTGAAGTTGCCGATGCAATGCACGAAAAACTGGATGTTCTTCTGGAACGCTGCACAGGCCGGGAACGGCGTCTGATTGCCGCCCTGCAAGCCATACAACACCAGGCTGCCACGCGGCGCCAGCACATCGCCAAGCAACGACATCTGCGGGCCGCCGAGGCCGTCGAACACCACGTCGACACCGCGGTTGTCGGTGATCTTGTTGATTCGCATCAACAGATCTTCCTCTTCGGTGACAATGACCTTTTCCGCACCAAGGGACAGCAGGTACTCGCGCTCTTCGGCTTCTTTGGTCGCGGCAATCACCCGCACACCCATTGCCTTGCCCAACTGGACAAACGAAGGACCGGCGCAATGGCTGGCGTCCGTGACCAGAGCGAACTGCCCTGGCTTGACCCGCGCCAGATCGGCGTAGGCAAAATAGGCGATCAGTAGCGGCGTGTAGTGCACGCTGGCTTCGATCGGGCTGAGCACATCCGGATAACGGGTCAGCGCAGTACGCGGCAGCACGATTGATTCGCCGTAGACCGGGTAGTCGTTCGCACTCTCGGCCGGAAAGCTGGCGACCTTGTCACCCACTGCCAGATCATCGACACCGTCGCCGACAGCGGTGATCACACCGGCCATCTCGTGACCAAGACCCGCAGGCAGTCGCGCCTGAGACGAGGCCAGGTTCTGACGCCAGAGGGTGTCGTACCAGCTGATGCCGATCGCCTCGACGCGCACCTGCACTTCGCCAGGACCTGGCTGAGCGGCCGCATGCTCTTCGCATTTGAGCACCTCGGCCGGACCAAACTTGTGAAAACGGATCGTGCGGGACATCGCAAACCTCGTCAAAGTAACCTCTAATGCCATGAACTCTATCTGGGCTTTTGACCCAAGACCATCAGTGGCTATTAATAGTCGACATGCCTGTCATTGATTCCGCAGCAGGGGCGGCATTGGCAAAATCCATGAAAAAACTGCTGCCACCGTCTCAGTTAAGCTGAATTTTCCGGTGCAGAGTACCAGCCTTTCCCCGTAAGATTCATGCCGGCCATTGTTCTCATATGGCCGCTCTCGTCAAGCTTGATGACTCTGCCAGGACTCCAGATGAATCGTAATGACCTGCGTCGTGTCGACCTGAACCTGTTGATCGTATTCGAAACATTGATGCACGAACGCAGTGTGACCCGGGCGGCAGAAAAACTGTTTCTCGGTCAACCGGCGATCAGTGCGGCGCTCTCGCGCCTGCGCAGCCTGTTCGATGACCCGCTATTCGTGCGCACCGGTCGCAGCATGGAACCGTCCGCCCGCGCGGTGGAAATCTTCGCCCTGCTCTCGCCGGCCCTCGATTCGATTTCAACCGCTGTCAGCCGCGCGGCCGAATTCGACCCGGCGACCAGCACCTCGGTTTTCCGTATTGGCTTGTCCGACGACGTTGAATTCGCCCTGCTGCCGATGCTGCTCAAACGCCTGCGCGCCGAATCCCCGGGGATCGTGCTGGTGATCCGTCGCGTCAACTACATATTGATGCCGGGCCTGTTGGCCTCCGGCGAGATATCCATTGGAGTCAGCTACACCACCGACCTGCCGGCCAACGCCAAGCGCAAGGTCCTGCGTCGCAGCGCACCAAAACTGCTGCGTGCCGACACCGTGCCGGGGCCGCTGAGCCTGGATGACTACTGCGCGCGTCCGCATGCACTGGTGTCGTTCGCCGGCGACCTCAGTGGTTTCATTGATGAAGAGCTTGAGAAACTCGGGCGCAAGCGGCACGTGGTGCTGGCCGTGCCGCAGTTCAATGGTTTGAGTACGTTGCTGGCGGGCACCGACATCGTGGCGACTGTACCGGATTACACGGCGGAGGCGCTGACGGCGGCTGGTGGCGTTCGGGCGGAAGATCCGCCGTTGCCGACGCGCACGTTTGAGCTGCATATGGCGTGGCGGGGGTCGCAGGATAATGACCCGGGTGAGCGGTGGTTACGGTCGCGGATTCAGATGTTTTTTGGCGACCCTGAGAGCCTTTAGGCTTCGTCTGGCAGGCTGTTTAGCTGAGCATTTCTGGCTTTTCATGGGCATGGAGATCCATTCATTTGCAAGCCCGCCAGTCCCGTTGCCTCACCGAAATCGCCATCAATTTATTCTGGCCCAGCAAATACAACCGCGCCCCGTCAATAAATGGTTCAGGCACCTGATGTTCGATCTGTTCGGCGATTAACTGCGCGCGCAGCCTTTACTGCCAATGCGAAAACCTTGGAGCGCAGGTGCGACACCTTCGGCCAGACCGCATGCACATCAGCGTTACCGAAAAACGACTTGCGACACGAAGCAGACATTAGAGCAGGTAAATAAGCCCGTCGTTTTTCTTCCTTTGGCCTCGTTTTTTGCCAGCAGATTTCAGGTTGCTCACCGAGCACTCCGATAGAATCAGGCAATACTAAAATCGAATCAGGCATAGTTCCCACCCACTCTCCGCCCTAGCATAGCCTGACCTTATATATTCAGGAGTGCGCCCCATGCGTGCAGAAAAAACCATTTTTATCACGGGCGTTAGTAGCGGCTTTGGCCAGGCCCTGGCTAAGGAAGCTCTCGCTCAGGGCCATCGAGTGATCGGCACTGTTCGCAGCGAATCCTCTCTGGCAACGTTCCAGGCGCTCTTGCCTGAGAGAGCCCATGGCGTGGTGCTGGACGTTACCCACTTTAATGCCATCGACGCCGTCGTCGCCGCTATTGAGGGTCAGTATGGCCCGGTGGACGTGCTGGTTAACAACGCGGGTTATGGCCACGAAGGGGTTTTCGAGGAGTCGTCGCTGGAGGAAATGCGCCGTCAGTTCGACGTCAATGTATTCGGCGCGGTGGCGATGACCAAGGCGTTTGTGCCATTTTTTCGCCAGCGGCGGGCGGGACGTATCCTTAATATCACGTCCATGGGTGGCTATATCACCATGCCAGGTATTGCTTACTACTGCGGCAGCAAATTTGCCCTGGAGGGCATCTCTGATACGTTGAACAAAGAGCTTGCGCCCTTCAATATTTTTGTAACGGCCGTGGCGCCGGGGTCTTTCCGAACGGACTGGGCAGGTCGTTCGATGCAGCGTACGCCGCGCAGCATCAGTGACTACGATGCGACTTTCGACCCGGTGCGAAAAGCCCGTGAGGAAAAAAGCGGCCTTCAACTGGGCGACCCGCAGAAAGCCGCACGCGCCATGATGACTATTATCACCAGCCCTAATCCGCCGGCTCAACTGCTGCTGGGCAGCGACGCCCTGGCTCTGGTGCGTGACAAGCTGCAGCGGACGGCGGAGAGTATTGAGCAATGGGAAGCGCTGAGCTGTTCCACGGACGGCTGAGCATAAAAGTGG
Organism: Pseudomonas sp. MC6; assembly: GCF_054790575.1. Classification (NCBI taxonomy): domain Bacteria; kingdom Pseudomonadati; phylum Pseudomonadota; class Gammaproteobacteria; order Pseudomonadales; family Pseudomonadaceae; genus Pseudomonas; species Pseudomonas sp. MC6. Next base: position 1,478,946 of record NZ_CP186504.1, on the reverse strand, counting down.
AGAACGTACAATCGATGCCGAAATCCAAGGACCCGAGCACTGCGCGTATGGTGCAGTTGATGGGCCAGCTTGCACCGCTGGAGGGTTACAACCTGAGTCCGCTGGATGATGTGCGTTTTCTGCGTTCCAACCGGCCGCTGAAGCGCACCCCGGTTCTATATGAGCCGGGCATCGTCATCCTCTGTCAGGGGCAGAAACGCGGCTATCTGGGTGATGAAATTTACATCTATGACGCCCAGCATTATCTGGTGGTGTCAGTGCCAGTGCCTTTTACAATGGAGACCGACGCTAGCGAGGCGGAGCCAATGCTGGCGGTGTACATACGTCTGGATTTCAATCTGGCCGGCGAGCTGATTCAGCAGGTAGATGAGGTATGGAACATCCGCGTGGCTCAGCCTATGGGTATGTACGCCTCGCCCATGGACGAACCGCTGCGCCAGTCGACCCTGCGTTTTCTGGAAGTCATGGGCGACTGCACCGACGCGCAAATCCTCGGACCAGCGATGTTGCGCGAACTCTACTACCGCATTCTCACTGGCGAACAAGGCGGTACCCTACGCGCGGCTATCGCCCAGCAGGGTCAGTTCGGCAAGGTGACGCGCGCCATTCACAAAATCCACCGCTGTTACCACGAGCATCTGGATGTAGAAATCCTCGCCCAGGAAGCGCAGATGAGCGTGCCTAACTTTCATCTGCATTTTCGCAAGGTGACCGATTCCTCGCCTATGCAGTACCTCAAGTCGACGCGGTTGCATCAAGCGCGATTACTGATGCTGCGTAACGACCTGACAGCGGCCAAGTCGGCATTTCTGGTGGGTTATGAAAGTGCTTCGCAATTTAGCCGCGATTTCAAGCGCCTCTTCGGACGCACGCCAATAGCGGAGGTGGCGCGGATGAAGCAGGCTTATACGTTGCCGGCACCGACAACCCCGTCGCCCTTCGTGTCATCACACTGAGTTTCAAACAATCCTGTCTTGCCCGTCGCCAGTAGGCGTGGGAACGTGCGGATGGCGTGCCTGCCGACACAACGGGCGAGTGAAGTGTCACATCTGCTGCCGCATAGATAAACACCCATCCAGGATTTGTATATTCAGGGGCCTATCAGAAAAGCTATCGCTCTACGGCGATGCATTTGATCTCCACGAGAAGGCCGGGGCGAGCCAGTTCACCGACACCTATGCATGTCCATGCACAAGTACTCCGAGGAAAGACTTTATCCTTCACGCGTCTAAAAATTGGCATGTGGCGGTGCATATCGACGTGATAAGTTGTCATTTCGACGACATCTTCAAATTCGCACCCGCCGGCTTCCAAGACGAGCCGGAGATTGTCCCAAGCTGCCAAAAACTGCTGCTCTGGGTCTTCGATAACTGATAATTCCGGCGTCCGGCCTACCTGACCAGCGCAGTAAAGAGTCTTTCCTACCTTTACAGCTGGTGCATAACCAGCATGCTCGCAGAGCAATCTCATGCCATCTGGAACAATGATCTGACGATCAGTCATGGTTGTGGAGCCCAAAATATAAACGGATACGAAAGCTAACTCACGTGCCAGAACGGCGTCCAATCGGGTCACTGGGACTCAGCCTCATAAAACCGCATTCGCCACTCTAGAAACCCCGGCCAGTAAGCGAACGACAGACCACTAATAAATAAAGACGCGCATTGGCGTAGCTGCTTTCTCGATAGAAATACTAGCCCCGCGGCGAAAGAGCTATCGAGATCCGCCCGTTTAACGCCCTTACTCTGAAATTGACTTGTCGAGAAGGTGGCTCTCGACTGAAGAGGACTTGCGACGGCGAAAAATCCGTACGCCAGGCGACCGTAGCGGTGCTCTAACAATCTCAATCGGTAACCAGGTGAGGGTTATCGGGGAAAGAGCCACTGCGGTAGCGAACGCATTCAATCCCTCTTTGCAGATCACATCAGAAGAGAATTCGCTTTCCTCGCCATTGAAAGTACACACGATTCGCTCATCAAAGGACTTTGAGTAGGGCCGTCTACCCTCCTCATTTCCGCAGGTGTGTTTGATAATCTCACTGCTATCCAGAATGTTTCGATCAGGGAAGTTGAAGTCCGCAATATCCAAGCCACTGGCTCGCGTACCTGGCACTGATCGGCCCGGTCTGCTGAAAGAACCGTCGGCGTTCCTTCGCCATGGCAACAATTGAAGCAGCGCTCGCATCTCCGGCCGGCATGACAGGTTTGTGGTCGATTCCGATAACAGATGAGCGCGGGTTGTATCCGGCTCCTGCACAGGTGATCTGGACTGAGCCTGCAATTGGGATTGGAAATCTGCACTATGGGTCGTTGCCCGCTTCTTGTTTTCTGAAGTCGGTAACACTGATGAAGCTGGCGGTACCGCAGATATATAGGTCATGGGGACGCCTCATATCAGGTCTGGTGTCATGAGTCTCGCCAGCATTCCTGGCGTGGCTGTTCAGTTTTTGCGCCATCAGATCCCGCTGAACCAGTTGTATCCCTGGTCTTCCCAATACCCGCCCGGGTTGTCGTTGCTCACGAAAATCTCGACAACATGCTTGGGGTTTTTGAAGCCCAATTTGGTGGGTACTCGAACCCGCAGCGGATAGCCGTACTCGGGCGGCAACGCGACATCAGCGTAATCCAGCGCCAGCAGTGTCTGTGGGTGCAAGGCCGTCGGCATGTCCAGACTGGAGTAATAGCGATCAGCACATTTGAAACCGACGAATTTCGCTGTGGTATCGGCACCGATGTGTTCCAGAAAGGTTTTGAGCGGTACACCTCCCCATTGTCCTATGGCGCTCCAACCTTCAACACAGATCAAACGGGTGATATCGCTACGTTGCGGCAGTTTGCGCAAGCTTTCGAGTGTCCATGGAGCCTTGTCCCTGACCCGGCCGGAGACGGCGAGCGAGTAACTGGCGAGGTCCACTTCAGGGATATCGTCCTGGCCATAGAATGCGTTGAACGGAAATGGCGTAGTGATCTGCGCGCGGGTGAAGGTCGGCGCCAGTTTCTGTCCGCTGAACAGCCATGCCTGGACCCTATCGTTCCAGCGCGACATGGCCCAAAGGACCTTGTCAACCTGATCGCCGTCCTGCAGGTTGCAGCCGGTCAGCATCGACATCGCACCCACGGTCAAGCCGGCACGAAGGAAATGCCGGCGCTGGATATTCTCCAACTCAAGCTGTTGCGCAGGTTCAAGCCTGACGCGCTGAACAGTTCCTTTTCTGGATTCAGTCATGGCCATTTCTCCTGATATCAAGCGACCGCACCCCACCTGAAATCATTGGCAGCAGGGTTTTGGGTACCAGCATTACCAACCCAAGATGAATCACGACGAATGCAGCAATTACCGCCATCGCCGCAAAATGTACGTAGCGAGCGACGTCATAGCCGCCCAGTAGCGCGACCAGCTCTTGAAGTTGAATGGGTTTCCAGATCGCCACACCCGAAATGACGACGAGTGCGCCTGCTGCCAGCACCATCCAGTACATCAGGCGCTGCACAGCGTTATAGACACCCTTTTCATGCACGAGCCGGAAGCGCAAAGCGTCCGTAAAATCACGCTTCAATGCGACAAGCCCAATGGGCAGCAACTCACGTTTGAAATGGCGACTGACGACGCCATACAGCACATAGATTGCGCCGTTGATCAGCAGCAGCCACATGAATGCAAAGTGCCAGGCCAGCGCCCCACCCAACCACCCGCCCACGGTTACCGACACTGGAAACCTGAAGCCGAACAGTGGCGAGGCGTTGTAAATGGCCCAACCGCTCATGAACATGCAGACCATGCAGGCGGCGTTGAGCCAGTGGGTGAGGCGAACCGGCCAGGGATGAAGCTTTTTCTGTCTCACGTGTTTCCCCCTCGAAACCAGCCATGTAGCGGAGCGTTGCCAAGCGGCAGCGCCCCTGCCTTTTCAGGTGATTACATCGGTGGCTGGAAGCCATCCTTGCCAACTGCAATGCCGCGCGCGGTGGTTCCATCTGCGGCGGGGAACACGACAATTTTCGTACCTTTGACCAGTTCATCGGCTTTGCCTGGCTCGACGTAGGCAATTGGCACATCGTCCGGTACGACGATTTGTTTCTCGCCACCCTTGTAGTTGACGGTCAATGTGCGGCCGTCAGCTTTGGACAGTTTCCCCACTGTACCGTTGGTCATGGTGCCTGTGCTGCCATCCGCGTTCTGCCAGCCATAATGACCTTCGCCGCTGCCCTTCAGGCTGGCGTCAAAAACCGTCACCTCCAGCGCCTTCAATGTTCCGTTGGCCTGCGGGATGGCCGCCGAGCCAATGAAGCTGTCGGATTTGATCGATTCGATATTGGCCTTCGATACCCGGTTGATACCGGTCTTGTCAGTCAGTCCGATAGTCTGCTGGGCGCCGGAGCGGACAGTGAATGTCAGCGTATTGTTGCTGACGCTTTCCACCGTGCCACGCAGCGGTTTGATCACCGGCATGTCAGCCGCGGTAGCAATGACGGCAGCACTGAGCATCAACAAACCGAATGTGGTAGACAAGGCGTTTTTTAGTTGCATGGTGACGATTCCTCATGGGGTGATGTGCCGCCATCCTCGACCGCAGACCGGGACGTCACGATGACCGCCGAATGACATTTTTGTCATTCGTCAGCCCTGCCCATGAATGACAGAAATGTAACCGACTGCGCCCGCTCATCCCGTTACACTGCACAGCCGAGATACCGATGTCGCGGGCTGAATCCTGTCATGAAGAGACCCGAGCGCGCCTCACGATGCATATCCTGCTAATCGAAGATGACACCAAAACAGGTGAGTACCTCAAAAAGGGGCTCGGCGAGTCCGGTTACAACGTCGACTGGACCCAGCACGGCGCCGACGGCCTGCACATGGCCTTGCATACGACCTACGATCTGATCGTGCTGGACGTGATGTTGCCCGGGATTGACGGGTTTCAGATCATCGAGCTTTTGCGCGCCAGACAAGACGTCCCCGTGCTGTTCCTGACCGCGCGCGACCAGTTGCAGGACCGCATTCGCGGCCTGGAACTGGGCGCCGATGACTACTTGGTCAAACCTTTTTCGTTTACTGAACTGCTGTTACGCATCCGCACCATCTTGCGTCGTGGTGTCGTGCGCGAAGCCGACCATTTCCACCTCGCCGACCTCGAGCTGGATCTGGTCCGGCGCCGCGTTACACGCCAGCAGCAGGTGATCGTGCTGACCAACAAGGAGTTCGCCCTGCTGCATCTATTTCTGCGCCGGGCAGGCGATGTGCTGTCCAGGACACAGATCGCTTCGGAAGTCTGGGACATGAATTTTGACAGCGATACCAACGTGGTGGACGTAGCGGTCAAGCGCCTGCGCAGCAAGGTCGATCAGCCCTACCCTATCAAGCTGATCCATACCATTCGCGGTATCGGCTATGTCTGCGAGGTGAGGCCATGCGGTCCCGACGCCAACCCTCTCTGACCCTGCGATCGACCGTGGCGTTTTCCATGGTAGCGATGCTGGCCGTGGCCGGTGCAGGCGTTTATCTGTATCAGACGATGAAAGCCTCGGTATTGGTGTACAGCGATCATGCGGTCATGGGCCGCCTGGAACATTTTCGCAAGCTGCTGCACTACGAGCTCGCCATCGAAAAGCTGCGCGACAGCCCGCAGATTTTCAAGAACATGCTCGACAGCGAAGACGACATCTTCATCATTGAAGAGCCCGGACAGCAACCGGTAATCCAGGTAAATCCACTGAACGTCACGTTGCCTGAACTGCCCGTGATCGGCCAGGATACAAAGCTGAGCGTCAGTGACCTGCGTAGCGGCGTGACCGACTCGGGAACAATGCTGCGCGCCGCCTCCGTCGTCACGACGTCGGGGGGACGTGAAGTGCGCCTGACCGCCGCGCACCTCATGGGCAAGGAAATGGCTATGCTCGCGGCGTATCGCGAACGTATCTACCTGGCCGTTGCCCTTGCGTTTCTGGCCACCGCGTTGCTGGGTTACCTGGTACTGCGTCGAGGGCTGCGTCCGTTACGCAAGATGGCCGCGCATGCGGCAGCGATAACACCCGAGCGTCTGCACAGCCGTATGGACAGCTCCGATACGCCGGTTGAACTGCAACAGCTGAGTGACGCCTATAACGCGATGCTCGATCGTCTTGCCCGGGGTTATCAACGATTGACGCAATTTTCCGCTGACCTTGCCCATGAAATCCGCACGCCGGTGGGGTCGCTGATGGGGCATTGCCAGGTCGCCCTTCGCCAGCGCCGCAGCGAGGATGACTATCAGGCACTGATCGCTTCGAACCTTGAAGAGCTCGAACGGATCTCGCGCATCGTCGAAAGCATTCTGTTCCTTGCGCGCGCCGATGAAGCGCACGCACTGGTGGAGCGCCAGCAACTATCGCTGCATGACGAATCGCAGCGCATTGCCGACTATTTTGAAGGCTTGGCTGAAGAGCGGCGAATGACCGTACAGATAACAGGCGATGGAAACGTGCTCGCTGACCCTTTGCTGCTGCGCAGAGCCTTGAGCAACCTGGTGGCAAACGCCGTTCGCTATGCCTACGAGGGCACCGAGATTCAGATCCGGGTGATGGAAACCCCCGGCGGAGCCCGCATTGAAGTGAAGAACCAAGGGCCTGTGCTGAGTGATGAAACCGTGGGCAAACTCTTCGACCGCTTTTACCGCGGCGATGCGTCTCGCCACCAGAACTCTGACTCCTACGGCCTTGGCCTCGCCATCGTCGTGGCAATCATGCAACTGCATGAAGGTCACGTGCGTGTCGAACAGCCAAAGCCCGGGGTTATCTGTTTTTCGCTGTCATTCCCTGGAGCTTGAACGACGTCGGCGGACAGTGCTTGTCGTTCGCTGCCCCCAACTGAAACTCATGCGCGCAGGTCAACTGTCTGAGGGCTTGCCCAGGCTCTGGTGCTCGACCGGCGCATACTTTTCTTCGCCAGCAACGGGTACCCAGTCCTTCAAAGGTGTAAGAAAGTGCAGTTCAAAACGACGTGACAAGAACGCCCATCTTCCGTCCCGACGTTCAAACCTGTCGTGGTACAGCCCGCTGACTTGCACCGGGCCTTTTTCAATGTCGTGAAACAGGCAATCCGCAGCCACCGTACCCACCGCGCTGTCACCCTTAATATCGATCAGCGGGTTGGCCATCCAGTGATGCATATGTGGCATCTGGCGCCAGCTGTTTTGCGCCATCGCGAGGATTTCGTCACGGTTTCCGGCTTGGCCAAAACCCGGTAGATCCAGTGTTGATTCTTCGTGCCAGATACCGCTCAGGAGCGAGGCGTCGATGCGGTCGAAGGCATTGGCGTAGGCGTTTATCAGCGACTCGATGGCGGCGCGACTTTCCAGGGCGTCCAGTCGGGCGGTCAGTTGTTCCATGTTCATGATGGGGTTTCCTGCTGAGGCTTCGCATAAGCGACGAAGGCAGCCCTCCGCGAGGGCTGCGCTACGGTTGAGCACGTGTTCAGATCTGCGACAGGCCGCCGTCGACCATCAGCTCCACACCGTTGACATATTTCGCATCGGCAGATGCAAGGAACAGCGCCGACGAGGCGATTTCTTCAGGTTGGGCCATATACCCCAGCGGAGTGATCTGCTCGACGTGTTGGCGCAGCGCGGCAATGTCGCTTTCGCTCATCTTCAAGCCGTTATCCATCAGAGGCGTGCGGGTGAAGCCAGGGCTCAGGACATTCGCTCGAATCTTGCGACCTTTGAGTTCGTTGGCCCAAGTCCTGGCGAAGGACCTTACTGCGGCCTTGGATGCGTTGTAGAGGCTCAGTCCTTCCATCCCATTGCTGGAACAGATAGAGGCCGTCAACACGATCGACGCACCGTTTTTCAACAATGGCATCAACGTTTGAACGGTAAAAAAAACCCCCTTCACGTTAATGTCGAACATGTTGAAATAAGCCGCCTCGGTGGTCTCGCCCAGCGGGTTCTTTTCGCAAATACCCGCGTTGGCAAACACTGAGTCCAGCTGATCGTCGCGCGCCTCAATTGTAGCTTTGAGTTTATCGAGATCAGCCAGGCTGGCGACATCGGAAATGACCGCTACGACTCTGTCGCCTAGCTTCGCCACCGCCGCCTCCAGCGTGGCTGCAGAACGACCCGTGATGTAAACACGCTTGGCTCCCTCGGCAATCAAACCTTGCGCAATTGCAAACCCGATCCCTGTGGATGCCCCGGTGACGACTGCAACCTGATTAGCGAATTTGCCTGACATATCTGACTCCTCAGTCTCGATTGTGTGGCTCGACTGGAACCACAGTGCGGCCATTTTGAGAGGAGTCAGGGGCTGAGCGGCACTGCCATAAATGAACATTGGCCGTTCATTTATGTGAGGCGTAAGGGAAGGTTTGATCGTTTAGATTGGAGTCAGCTGATTCAGAGCATGACCTGCAATCGAGAATATTCTGGAACCGAAGGGTTCCAGGAAGGAGACCTTATGCCTAAGACAAAAGTCGCCCCCCCGGAACCGCGGCGTTGGTTGATGTTCACCATCTTGTTGGTCGGTGCATTTTTACCGCCGCTGGATTTTTTCATCGTCAACGTAGCGCTGCCTTCAATTCAGCAATCGCTAGGCACGGCCTCCTCCGCCGAACAGTTGATCATCTCCTCGTATGCGGCGCTTTATGCCGTGACACTGATTACCGGTGGACGGCTGGGTGACATCTATGGCCGCATGAGAATGTTCTTCGTTGGTCTGGTTGGCTTTGCCGTTGCCTCACTGATCTGCGGTGTAGCCGAGTCACCCTGGGTGTTGATCGCCGGACGTTCGCTGCAAGGCGTGACGGCAGCCATCATGGCACCTCAGGCACTCGCATCAGTGCAGGCGATATTCCCCGACTCCGAAAAGCCCTTGGCACTGAGCCTGTATGGCGCGGTCTTTGGTCTGGCTTCGGTAGTCGGCCAGGCACTTGGCGGAATATTGATATCGCTCAACCTGATGAACCTGGGCTGGCGGGCGATATTTCTGGTGAATTTACCGATTGCGTTACTGGTCATCCTTGTCGCCATTCCAGTGGTCAAGGAAACCCACGCACCACAGACAAGCAAGCTGGATCTGGGCGGAACGCTATTGTCGATGGTGACGCTTGCGGCTCTGATCATTCCTCTGATCGAGGGGCGTGAATCGGGTTGGCCTTTGTGGGCCTGGCTGTCGCTTGCAGCGGTGCCGCTGCTGGCCTGGCTGTTCTGGCGCTACGAAGCCCGCCTGCATCAAGCGCAAGGTGCTCCGTTGCTGAATCCTGCCGCACTGCGCGCGCCCGGTCTTGCCCGGGCACTGCTCGTCGCCCTCACCTTTTACGCGATCGGCGTGTTTTTCCTGCTGCTTTCCATTTATCTACAGGGAGCGCTGCACACGAGCCCACTCAATGCAGGCCTCGTCTTCCTTCCTTTCGGCGCGGGATTTTTGCTGGGACCGCTTTCCACCCCTCAGTTCAGGCGTTTTCTGGGGGCATACGTCAATCCCGTCGGAATGGGGCTTGAAGTGTTGGGATTTGTGCTCTTGGCCTGGCTCGTGGCGCACACGCCTATGTCCGCCAGCCCCGCTGCGCTGCCCCTTGCCGTCATTCTGTTTCTGATCGGTTTCGGACAAGGATTAGCCCTTCCGACATTGATGCGCATGATCACAGGACGTGTGGCACCCGCATACTCCGGCATGATTGCAGGCATTACCAGCTCCACCCTGCAAATCAGCACGTCACTGAGCGTGGCAATAATAGGCGGCATTTTCTACACCCTTCTAGGCACGGATACGGACGCGGCTGCCATCACCCACGCTTTCACCGTCTCCATACTCTGCATCGCAGCATGCCTGGCGGTAGGCGCGGGATTGAGCCTTACCCTGACGCGCCAACCTGCTACTGATCCGCAAACGGCGGCCATGCACCCAGCAGAGTGAGTCAACCGCATGCCTGATTGCCGATCATGATGGAAGCAAGATCGGCAAGAGCACGAAGGCTGTCCATCTGGCGCATGTCCTGGTGGTAGCCCATCCATATGTCGCGACCCGGTGGCGGCTCGTGCGGATCAATCAACCGCAGCGCCGTTAATTGGTCACCCAAGGCGCGGGGCAATACGGCAACGCCCTGCCCCTGCGTGCACATTTGCGCCTGGACTGTGCGGCTGCTACTGGTGAACAAGGTACGCGCCAGAGGGTAACGCTGCTGCAGCCACTGCACATCGGGATAATGAGACTGGGCAACACTCATGGTAATCAAACCAACCCCCTCGCCCTGTGGCTCGGGATCAGCAGATCCGACGGCCGTGTATAACCCATAGCTCAGGGAGATCAGCTTGCGGTGAACAATATCGGGTTCGGTGAAAGGGACGATTCGAAACGCGATATCGGCGTCGCGACGAGCCAGGTCAAACAATCGATGCCCGGCGATAACCTCAGGCACAATCAGAGGGTAACGTCGCCCCAGTTCACTGAGGACGGGGGCCAGCACATAACAGGCAAACCAGTCAGCGCAAGAAATGCGCAACACACCTTCTGGCTGGGCGCTGTCGCCCGCCAGGCGCCTTTCGATGGCCAACGCACTCTGCTCCATTTCCTGCGCTAGGCTGAGCAGCTTCTCTCCGCTGTCGGTCAGTACCAAACCTTGGGTGGTACGCAGGAAAATGGGCTGGCCACTGGACTGCTCAAGCACCTGCAAGCGCCGCCCCACGGTCGGATGGCTAACACCCAACAGCTTGGCAGCAGCGCCCAATGACCCACTGCGGGCAATCGCGAGAAAGATCCGCACATCACTCCAGTCCATACTCTACCCCGTACAAAAATGAACAGTGAGAGTGCAGTAATGGCAGTGCCGTAGCAATCCCAGGCTCGACATACTTCTCTGCATACACCTTCGTCGAAACACCAACCGAGGGACTGCAAATGAAGATTGGCTTTATCGGTGTGGGAAGCATGACCAGAGCGATCATTCCGTTGCTCATCCGGGCCGGCCATCACGTATCGGCATGGAACCGTAGTCACGCTGCGATTATGGATCTCGAAGGAGTAAGCGTTCTCGAATCCCCGTCCTCGGCCTTTCAGCAAGAGGTCGTCATCAGCCTGCTGGCCGATGATGCCGCCGTCAGGGAAGTGCTGCTGTCCAGCGCTGCTCTGGAAAATGCAGACAAGGCCTGCGTGCATGTCGTGATGTCGACTTTGTCGCCTTCACTCATGGTCGAGTTGCAGGGCATGCATGATGCAATCGGCATGGCATTGGTCGCGGCACCGGTTTTCGGCGTGCCCGCCGTGGCCGCGAGCGGCGAGTTGAACATCCTGGCGGCCGGATCGCAGCTAGCTGTCTCGACGGTTCAACCGCTGTTTGACCTGCTCGGGAAAAAAACCTGGTATCTGGGCGATCAGCCTGAACACGCGTGTATCGCGAAAATCGCCGGCAACATGATGATCACTCAAGCCATCCAGTCGCTGGGCGAAGCAAGCGGACTCGTTCAACGCCACGGACTGACACCTTCGATTTTCGTCAACCTCATGACCCAGACCCTGTTCGCCTGCCCCAGTTATCAACGGTATGGGCAGAACATCGCCAACAACAGCTTTGAACCGGGTTTCAAACTGTCTCTTGGCCTCAAGGATATAAATCTGGCTATTGATGCGGGCCGTCTCAAGGACCTGGAACTGCCTGCTGCGGATGCAGTGCGATCGAAAATGACGTCGGCAGTTGCCCGGGGAGACGGGCACAAGGACTGGTCGGTCTTCGCTACGCAGACACTTACCCAATCAGCCGATCATGCCCAGCAACCCTGGCGAAGCGCACCGATAAAACGTACGCGGCGTGGCAACTTCTGGGTGACCGGCGCCCGTGTTACCCAGAACGGTAAAAATTTCCAGAAGGGTCCGATGTACGTAGCCTGGGAATCCCCTGAGCACATCACTCAAGCCTATCCCGTGGTGCTGGTGCACGGCGGCACGCTGCAGGGCACCGAATGGCTGGATACACCCGATGGTCGCCCGGGATGGGCGCAGCGGTTCCTCGAAGCGGGCTTCGTAGTCTTTCGCGTCGACAGACCCGGCCACGGGCGATCGCCGTATCACCCCGACATCATGGGACCGATGGGGCCAGCGTTCTCCTATGAACGCGCCCGCGAAGTTTACTTTCCAGAGGGAGGTGGAGAAACGCAGTGGCCGTTTGAGTCGGATGACGAAGCAGCGTTTGACGCCTTCATTGCAGCTTACGGCCCCATGCCGGCTGACCTTGCGGCCTCGCAGACCCTGGACGCGGACCGACTGGCCGAACTGCTCGACAGAATCGGTAAGGCCATCATCGTTACGCATTCCGCTTCCGGGCCCAGTGGCTGGTTGGTCGCCGATCGTCGACCCGACCTGATCGCAGGGATTGTGGCAGTGGAGCCTATGGGGCCGGTATTTGGCCATACGCCGGGTATAGGCAGCCTCGAATGGGGACTGACCGCCGCCCCTTTGACCTTTGATCCGCCTCGCGAGACGGCGGAGCAAGTCCGCACAGCAGAACCATCAACCCTGAAAATTCCCGGATTGCAGGGCGTTCCGGTAGCGCTGATGACAGGTGAGACATCAGCGTTTGCTTCTTACGCATCCAGCATTGTCCCTTTCCTGCGAAATGCCGGTGCCAACATTCACCACCTTGATCTACCGGCACTGGGTATTCACGGCAACGGCCACGGATTGATCTATGAACGCAATTCAGACTCGGCTTTCAAGGTAGTCATGCAGTGGCTGGAGGAATCGTTGAACATGCCCGATCCCGCGTAAAGCGCCTGCTCAGGTTCTCCGTCCAATCATGGAAGGACCAAGGAAGGGTACAGACAAGCCCCTTAGAACAACTGCCACGAGGTTATCCATGGACAATTCCGACATCACGCGTCAACTCTCGGCATTCAGACAAACCATCGACAATATCGACGCCGCGCTCATCCACATGCTTGCTGAACGGTTCCGCTGTACTGATGAGGTCGGCTTGCTTAAAGCCCGACATCAATTGCCAGCGGTGGACAAGAAGAGAGAGCAGCATCAATACGAACGTCTGACAGCCCTCGCCCAGGAGGCCAACCTCGATACGGCCTTCGTCCAGAAGCTGATGCAGTTTGTCATCGGTGAAGTGGTCGACCGCCACAGACAATTTGCGGCCAGGCATAACCCAGGACTCTGCGAGGGCGCTGTCCTCAAACCTGAAAACACCGCCGTCTAACCCGCCGCCTCCCCTCACTAGACGCCCGGGAATTGCTGATAGATCGCAGACAACTCGATAGAGAAGCGACTGAATAAGCCCCTTTCTCCGACCGATTCCTGAAAGGCAATTAGACTATCAAGACGAGCAGAACCGCATGAAATGGCCAATGATCGATCAGATTCGCAGTTTCACTGTTTTACCCTCTGGCTACACATGGGATTACCTGAAACGCGAGGAGATCGATGTAGCGATAATTTTTTTCCAGACGTGGTTTCCCTCCATTACGGTGGGGTTAGGGAGCCCTTTTCTGAACCAGCAATTTTATGAAGACAACGTGGTGCTCGAAGACGATCTGGAGCGGGCGATGTTCGCTATAGTGGTCCGCCGAAATCATGAAATCGTCGCGATAGCAACGTGGGAAAAAATTGACGGCGCTGATGTCATCTTCGGGCGAGTGGGCGCGGTAGCCAAACATCATAGACAAACCAAACTGGCCGTAGCTGCCCAAGACCTCGGAGAAAAAATGGGAAGGTTCATGGGAGCGGGCTTGATCTATGGTATGGCGACAACCAGCGCTCCGTATATGCAACAAGCACTGGAGCATGCGGGTTACAAAGCCGTAGGAATAATGCCTGGCTTCGACCAAGAGGAAACAGAGCCAGGAATCGTTCGCAGGGTTTACGAAGTCATCTACGCAAAACGACTCGCCCCCAACTCAAATTTTCTGATTCCTTCAGTACACAACCTCACACCGACCGTCGCTCGGCTTTATGCAGAAATATTTCACGAAACAATCAGGGCTGAATGAGAGGCAAGCATAAAACCAGTGTGTTTCGGATCAAATAAAGATCCTCGCTCACGCTGATTGCGTTGCTCGGGAGCGCCGCTTTAGCTTGCGTGCACCGAATACCAGGTACTGCCATACTGGAGTCAGTCGCAGGTCACCATTCAAGATCACTCGCACACTCAATGCGATTGGGGGCAAAAGGGGGGGCAAATAACAGCATTATCGACCTGAAAACGCCTTCCTAGAGCCTAGTCAAAATGTTTTTTGGGGATCCGGATAGTCTCTAGGGGTATTCTCCGCTATTCGATAGACCGGCCTGAGGCTTTCAGCGGAACAGTGGAAGCAATAAAACTGCGTATGTCGGCCGAATGAAAACGGTGAGCGCTCACCGTTTTCATTCGGGTCGGGATACTAATATTTGAAACGACCCACCAGGCCTTTGAGCTGACCGGAAATGTCTATCAATCGACCCGAGCCAGCCTGTGACGACTGAGCAAAGCCTTCGACCAGTTGGGCATCGGCATGGATCTGCGCGATGTGGCGATTGATCTCTTCGGCCACTTGGTGCTGCTCCTCAGCGGCTGTGGCGATCTGGGTATTCTGGTCGCGGATCGAGTCCACCGAGCCACGGATCTTGTCGAAGCTGTCACGCGCCTGCTGAATGCGTTCCACACTGGCGTGGGACACTTGCAGGCTGCCTTGCATCTGCTGCGTGACCTCTTGGGTGCGGCGGGCGAGATTGCCCAGCAAGCTGTCGATTTCGCCGGTGGAGTCGGCTGTCCTGCGAGCCAGGGCGCGGACTTCGTCGGCGACTACGGCGAAACCTCGGCCTTGGTCACCGGCGCGCGCCGCTTCAATCGCCGCGTTGAGCGCCAGCAAGTTGGTCTGCTCGGCAATCGAGCGGATGGTGTCGAGAATGGTGTTGATGTTCTGGCTGTCCTGCTCCAGCATCTGCATGGTCTGGGTCGACTTCTGCAGGTCTTCGCTGAGCTTGAGCACGCTGCCGGTGGCTTCGCCGATGTGCTGCTGGCCGTCATGTACGTCGCGGTAGCCTTCGTCGGCACTCGTCGCGGCAGCACTGCACGAACGTGCGACTTCGTTGGCAGTAGCGACCATTTCGTTGAACGCAGTGCTCACCAGCTCCACGGCTTCACGCTGGCGACCTGCAGCCTGGTTCATATTGTTGGCCACGTCGCTAGTCTCGGCGGCGGCGGTCTGCAGGTCAGATGAGGCGTTGCCGATGCGCTGCACCAATTGTGCGATCATGCCCAGGAACTGGTTGAACCAGCCCGCCAGGCTGGCGGTTTCGTCCTTGCCCTGCACCTGGAGTTGGCGCGTCAGGTCGCCTTCTCCTTCGGCGATTTCTTGCAGGCCGTCGGCCACGCCGCGAATCGGACGCACGATGACGCTGGCAAAGCTGGCGCCTACTATCGCGAACACCAACGCCAATGCCGCGGCAATGGCGGCGATCAACCAGGTCAGGCGGGTGACGTCGGCCATCACTTCATCACGCTTGATCAGGCCGATAAAGCGCCAGCCCAGGCCTTTGGAGCTGACCACGTTGGCCATGTACGCCACGCCATCAATCTCGATTTGGGTCACGCCGTCGCCTCCTTTGGCTAGTTCGGCGTAGTTGGGCCCCAGGTCGGCCAGAGGTTTGAAGTTGTGCTTCGCGTCGCTGGCGTCTACCAGCACGTTACCGTTGTCTTCCACCAGCATCAGGTAGCCGCTATCGCCCAGCTTGATGTTGCGCACCAGCTCGGTGAGTTGCTTGAGCGACACGTCCAGACCAACCACTCCCAGGATATTCCCGACGGCGTCGGCGACAGTACGCACAGTGCCGATCAGCGTCACATCGTCCGGCGCCCAATAGTAGGCCCCCGTGCGCACAGTGGCGCCTGGAGTGGCGATGGCCGCTTTATACCAGGGACGGACGCGCGGATCGTAGTTGTTCAGCTTGGTGTCGTCCGGCCAACTGGCGTAGCCGCCGTCACTCAGACCCAGGGACAGGTAAGCAGTACTCGGATGACTTTTGGCGAACTGGTCAAATATCGCCAGCAGCTCTTTGTTGGCCTGAGTAAGTGGAATTTGCGCGGCTTCGGCACCCGCGTAGCTCTTGAGGTCTTTGGCCGCGACAACGCGCGGGTCCTTGGCTACATAGTCGACGTTTTGGCTTATGCCGTCGAAAAACTGCTTCATCCCATTGTCGATCTGGCGGATCTCACGACCGCTGCTGTCGAGAAAATTGGCCAGGGCCCCCTCTCGCAAATTCAGCACTACCAAAACGGCGACCAAGATGACCGGGACGCACGCGATAGCTGCGAACGCCCAGGTCAGCTTCTGCTTGATATTCATGACTTCACCTGCGGATATTTATAGTTTTGGCAAGGGGAAACGCTAGAAGTGAACGTCGCATGTGTTGTTATGAGGAGATAGAGCCCATGCGTACTCTGAGTTATCGACCGCGACGGTGCGCACTTTAGAACGGCGAACATCGGCAAACTCAGGGCAATCTATCTGCGATTAAAGAAAGGCTTCCCTGCCATTGAAAACCTTCCATAACGTCGCATCGATTTTCCTGGCCGCTGCTTCACTGACCCAACCCTGCCAGATTTCGGGATCCGGCTTCTGCGCCAGTTAGACCCAATCCAATTGGCCCATTAGCGGCGTGGGAGTTTAGTAGCAGAACAGGATCGGTTCGCCCCGCTTGCAGCTCGATAGCACGGCTGCGTCCCTGGTTACGGACGGATTTAGGCGGCTTGGCAAACCGGATCAAAGGTGCAGCGCGGGCTTGGACTGGCGAACGCCATGAACAGAAGGGACGCGGACACGCAGGGCAATCAGCAACGCGGCCAGCAGCATCAGCACGGCTGCCGCTACGAATACGCCTGCGCTGCCACTGAGGCTGAACATTGCACCGCCAGCGGCGGCGCCAGTGGCGATGGCTGACTGCACAGAGGCCACTACCATGCCTCCGGCGCTTTCCGCCTGATCAGGTACCGCGCTGGCGACCCAGTTCGACCACGCCACCGGCACACCACCAAAGGCCATGCCCCAGACCGCCAGCAGTAGCGCCTGTCCCGGCACCGAGGCCGGCAACAGCACCAACGCCAGTGCTGCAACGCCGACCAGCGCGGGCATCAGCACCAGAGTGGCCAGCGGGTGGCGCTCCAGCAGCCTACCGGCCAACAGCGTGCCGACGAAGTTCGCCACACCGAACCCCAGCAGCATCAGTGACAGCCCTTGCGGACCGATACCGGTAGTTCCTTCAAGGAAGGGTCGAACATAGGTAAACATCGCGAAGTGCCCACTGTGTACCAGCACACAACCGAACATTCCCATGGCGATGCCTGGGCGCTGCAACACCTCGAGCACAGTGCGCAAACGTGCCGGCCGGCGCGGCGCAAGACGCGGGAGAGTGAACGACTGGAAAGCCAGGGTCACCATGCCTACCGCCGCCGCTGCGAAGAACGCGCTGCGCCAGCCATACAGCCCGCCCAGATAGCTGCCCAGCGGCACTGCCACTACCGTGCCGATGGCGATGCCGCTGAAAATGATCGACAGCGCCCGGGGCAACAAGGCACTCGGCACCAAGCGCATCGCTACCGCCGCCGCCATGCTCCAGAACCCGCCAAGGGCAATGCCCAGCAAGATACGCATCAACAACAGCACCGCGAAGCTGGAGGAAACGGCGACCAACAGATTGGAGGCGACCATCAACGTCGAAAAACCCAACAACACCCAGCGTCGGTCGATACCACGGGTCAGACCTGGCACCAACAAGCCGGCGAACAGCGCCACCACGGCAGTTACCGTTACCGCCTGGCCAGCCAGCGCTTCGGACACTCCCAGGTCAGTAGCCATCAGCGTCAACAAACTGGCCGGAAGGTACTCAGCGGTCAGTAATCCGAACACACCCATTGCCAACGAAAATACTGCCATCCACGCCGGGGTTGCAGGTTCTACGTCCGCGCCGACGCCGCAATGGCGGTCGGATACGGTGTTACATACACAGTCAGTCATTGCACGGATCTCCCAATCTTCATTAAGAGCCGAAGTCTAGGCGCCGAAATCGGGATGATCTATGATCCAAAGTCTCTACTTTTTGACCAAAACACCTGAACGATGCCTGCAGATCAGTTTGCTCTTTCCTCGGACCTCATCAACGAGCTGTTGCGCGGCATGCGCCTGCGTGGTGTTGAATACCGGCGCATCCAGACGGGTCCAACTTTCGGTTTGGGCTTCGCGGAAAAACCTGGGCACGCCTGGTTCCACTTCATGGCCGTCGGCAATGCGGTGTTGCGGATGGAGGACGGGACCACGTACGCGCTGTCTGCCGGCAACGCCGTGTTTATTTCCCATGGCGCAGCCCATCAACTGTTTTCCCATCAGGGCGCGCCTGTTCAGGACATCGATCATCTAGACGGTGCGCCCTTGGGTGAAACCGTCAGCGCGGTGAATACCGGAACCGATGCCAGCGCCACTCCGAGCACTATTCTGTTCAGTGCTTGTATGGAGTTTGAACTGGGCAGTATCCATGGCCTTGGCCGGCTGATGCCGGGACTGATGCTGATTGATGCCGGCGGCCAGCGTTACCCCGGGCTGGTGCCGATCCTGACCACCATGGAACGCGAGGTCAGCGCCGCACGCGTCGGCTTCGCCGGTATCCTCGCGCGGTTGGCCGACGTGGTGGCGGCCATGGTCGTTCGCGGCTGGGTCGAGTGCGCCTGCGGCAATGCCTCTGGTCTGGTCGCCGCCTTGCGCGATCCCCGCTTGGCCAGTGCACTGCTTGCGCTCCATCAACAACCGGGCCGCGACTGGACTGTTGCGCAGTTGGCAGAGCACTGCAATACCTCACGCTCGGTCTTCGCGGACCGCTTTCAGGCTACGATTGGCATGGCCCCGCTACGCTATGTCACCGAACTGCGGATGCGGCTTGCAAGCCAGTGGCTGACCCTCGAAAGGCTACCGATTGAAGAGGTGGCGCAGCGTTTGGGCTATACCTCCCAGGCCGCTTTCAGTCGTGCATTCAAGCGCATTACGGGCAAGACGCCTGGGTTGAGTCGCAAGGTGAGGCAAGCCGAATGCGGCTAGTCGATGATCCCTGCCGCCGACTCATTTACCTCCCGTTACATCGAGGAATGTACCGGTAACGAATGATGCCTCCGCGCTCGCCAACCATAGAATTGCGCGTGCCACTTCCTCAGGCTGTCCGCCCCGCCCCATCGGGATCGAGTCCTTGACACGATCGACCCGCCCCGGCTCACCGCCACTGGCATGCATTTCGGTATAGATATGTCCGGGGCGAATACAGTTGACGCGTATACCTTCCCGTGCGACCTCCTTCGCAAAGCCAATGGTGAACGTCTCCAACGCGCCCTTTGACGCCGCATAGTCGACGTACTCGTTGGGGCTGCCAAGGCGCGCCGAGGCCGATGAGACATTGATCACCACACCGCCCGGGCCGTTGTGGCGGTAAGACATGCGCTTCACCGCCTGTTGGGCACAGAGAATTGGGCCAATGGCGTTGACCGCAAAGATGCGCTGCATCCGCTCGAAGCCGAGGTCCTCCAGGCGTGACTGCGGCGCCAGCATCCCGGCGTTATTGACCAGGACGTCGATGCGTCCGAACGAGTGGTCGATCGCCGCGAACAAATCGACCACCTGTTGCGGATCCGCACTGTCCGCGCGCACCGCCAACGCCCGCTGCCCCAATGCTTCCACATCCGCAGCCACAGCCAGCGCTGCGGGTTCGTTGGCAACGTAGCTGATCGCCACGTCATAACCTCTTGCGGCGGCCAGCCGGGCAGTTGCTGCCCCTACTCCACGACTTCCGCCCGTAATCAGAATCAGCGGTGCCTGCGATACGTTGACCATGAAACTTAACTCCTGAGCCGTTGGCTGTATCAGCCGATGATGAGAGTGCCGCTGGCGATCACTACGCATGCCAGTATCCGGCGCGCGGTGAGCTTCTCGCCGAGAAACACATAGCCGATCAACGCCGCAAACAGCACGCTGGTTTCGCGCAATGCGGATACCGCGCCCAGGGGCGCTTCGTTCATGGCGTAGATGACCATTGCATAGGCGAGCAAAGAGACCAGCCCGCCGACCAGCGCGGTCACTGTTCCGGGCCGGACGGAGAACAAGCTGCGGGTATCGCGCAGGCCGATATAGACCATTGGCATCAGTACGCCCCACAGGGCACACATCCACACCGTGTAGGCTAGCGGCGCGCCCGAGAGCCTGGCGCCGATGCCGTCAACCACGCTGTAGGCCGCGATAAAGCCGCCCGTTCCCAGCGCATAAGGCAGGCTGGGAACCGACAGACTGCGCCCTCTGAAAGCCAGCGACATAATCCCGCCTGACACCAGCGCAATACCGAGTAACACGTCAGGCGTGATGCTTTCTCCGGCAAACACGGCGGCCCCCAGAGTGATCAACACCGGCGATGATCCACGCGAAATCGGATAGATCTGCCCCAGGTCGCCGACCCGGTAACTGCGCACCAGAAACAGGTTGTAGCCGACATGCAGCAACCCTGAAAGCACCGCGTAGCCCCAGCTCTCAATCGCGGGGGGCACCATGAACGCTGCGGCGACGACACTGGTGATGGCGATGGCAATGCACATCACTGTCATCGACCACAGCCGATCGGCGCCGCTACGCAGCAGCGCATTCCAGCTGGCATGCAGGAGCGCGGCGAAAAGCACGAGGAAGATGATATGAATAGGCATGCGCCACTTTAGGCAATGCGGCAACGGGACTAAAGCGAAGCTTCCTCATCACAGCATGAACGTATACTCATGACTCACCCATCCGGTCGTTGGACTTCAGCGCCTCACTGACCAACCATTGGCGAAAGCTGGCGATATGCGGTTGCGCTTCGATGCCCTTGGGGCAGACGAAGTAGTACGCCAGCGGTGAAGGGAATGGCACATCAAACAACCGCACCAAACGGCCATCGCTGATTTCGTTCTCGACATGCCCGCTGCGCACCAATGCAACGCCCTGGCCGAGCAAGGCGGCCTCGACCGTCATGTTGGTATCGCCAAATCTGACACACTCCTTTAGCGGCAAATAGGCCAGCCCGACGGCTTGAAACCACACCTCCCATTTTGGCACCAATTCAGCACCATCGCGCGTGAGTAGCGGGAAATGCAACAGTTCTGCGGGGCTCAGCGGCGTACCGACGCGTCGCAACAGTTCGGGGCTGGCCACCGGAAATACCTGCTCCCCAAACAGGAACTCAGAATGCAGACCGGGGTAATCGCCCTTGCCCAGCCTGATCGCAACATCAGCCTGGCCGTGAGAGAAGTGGATGATTTTATCCGTGGTGTCCAGCGAGACCAGCAGCTCGGGGTGCTGACGAGCGAGACGCGGCAAGCGCGGCAGCAACCATTTGAGCGCGAAGGAATAGGTGGTGCTGACGCCGAGTCGAACTCTGCCTTTTTGCTCGCGCAAGTCCCCCAAAGTCGCCTCCAGGCTGATGAAAAACTCGCGTACGATGGGCGCCAGCGCAGCCCCCGCTGCCGTGAGACGTAACGCCTTGCCACGTTCAAACAACTGCACTCCCCAAAGGGCCTCAAGATGCTTGAGCTGATGACTGACCGCGCTTTGAGTTACATGCAGCTCTTGTGCGGCCGACGTAAAGGTCAAGTGCCGGGTGGCAGCTTCAAATGCGCGCAAGGTCGCGGTAGGCGGCAGGTCTCTCATTAGGACAGCATCCAGTGAGTTATCAGAAAAGTGCTTACATGAACGCCAGCTCATGATAGAACCAAACTCACTCGAAACGTCACTTCGAATATCGAGGCAGATCCGACCATCAACAAGACCATTGATAAGCACCATGCTTCTGCTGACTGGATGTTTATAGAACCCGTGCAAGGGACGAAGTCCACCTGCGATCTGATTTTTGACTCAATCAACGGTATTTTCGGCCAATGAACAGCTTCCGCGCGGTCATATACCTGGGCGTTCTACTCTGCACCGGCTGCGTAAAAACGGCCAGCATTCCGCCCGCCGACCTCACGCTATCATCGTTTGAGCTCGGCCCCGCCAATCTGTTCACGGCACACTTCAACTCCACTGTGGATTTGCAGAACGCATTCAATGATTACGAAAACTCCAACCAACTCAGCCCTACCCTGATCTGCTCTCTCAATCGCGACATGGAGTTCTCATCCGAGCATTCAATCGCGGTAAAAGCCGAAGGGCGAGTGAACGCAAGCGGTCAAGCCAGGCCCAATTACAAGTTTTCCTCCGACCTGATCTTCTACTACACCAATCCGGATGGTACGCAACGCGACTTGAATGACTACGACGCCATCAAACCGTTGCTGACGTCGCAAGCTTCAATCCCGTGCAAAGTTCGCATAACCGCCTATGGGTATGAGGCCTATTACACGAATACGTTATTCATCCCCTCCAGGATCATGATTGAACATATCTTCAGATAGCCGCGCTTTGCTGAACCTGGCGCAAGGATTTGGAGAAGCGCTGGTCGTCAGGTGAGCCCCCATAAAAAAGCCCGGAAACCTTCCCCGAGCTTTTTCATTTCTGCGCCTCTTTTGCATTTTTGTGCGACAGATCCCCTTTCAGGACTCCCGCAAGGCTCTGGCACGGTGTTAGTTTGTAAGTGTATATGTCTCAACCTTGAGACACGCCTAACTCACTGCCCTGCAAAGGAATGCCCTTCGTAATGAATGTCCCTTTCAAAAAACTGGCTGCCACCACCTTGATGCTGGCCGGTCTTGCCGTGTTCACGGCGCCCGCACAAGCCAATATCACTCCGCAGCAGAGCGCTGAAATCCTCAATACTTATAGCGCAGACAAAGCCACTGATTTCCGCCAATTCCTCGGTAATCTGGGGAAAAGCGATCTGGCGAAAACCGCCGACATCGACCCGGCCATTGGTGCTTACCTCGACAACAAGGCATTGAGCGCCGAGCAGCAGAACGAAATCTATCGTCTGCTGGGTCTCTACACGCGAGCGAAATACAGCGCCGCCGCTACCGAAACCCTGCGCGAACTGGTCGAGATCCCGACCTTTCGCAAGGATGGCGTCGAACAGCACGACAACCCGGAATTCACCAAGATCGCGGCGAAGATTCAGAGCCTTGCCGAGTCGTTCAATCTGAAATTCCGCAACATCGACAACCGCGTGTACGAGATCTCTCTCGACGGCAGCGGCGATGAAGTGGTTGGCATTCATGCGCATGCCGACGTGGTGCCGGTGACGCCGGAAAACTGGGTGCTCAAGGATGGCACCCGCCTCGACCCGTTCAAGATCACCTTGATCGGCGATCGCATGTATGGTCGCGGCACCGAGGATGACAAGAACGGCATCGTGGTTACGCTCTATGCCATGAAAGTCATCAAGGAAGAAAAACTGCCGCTGGTGCGCAACTTCAAGTTGCTGGTCGACACCACCGAAGAAACCACGGGCGACGCGATCCCTTACTACTTCGAACGCAATCCGACACCGAACTACAACCTCGCGCTGGATGGTGGCTACCCGGTGGTGATTGCCGAGAAAGGCTACGGCACCGTCATGGCCAACTTTGCCAAGCGCAAAGGCGAAGGCAAAGGTACCGAAATCGTCTCGATGACCGGTGGCCTGGCGACCAACCAGATTCCATCGGCGTCGGTCGCCACCCTGATCACCGACAAACCTGCTGAACTGGCTGCCAGTCTGCAAAAGGCCGGTGATGAGTTTGCCAAGCGCAATGGCGGCGATTTCCAGGTCAGCGCCAAGGTCGACGGCAAAGACGTCAAACTGACCGTGACTGGCGTATCTGCGCACTCCTCCGAGCCAGAATCCGGGGTCAACCCGGTCGCGCGGATGCTGGTCTTTATCAATAGCCTTGATGGCAAAGTCGCGTTCAAGCACAACCACATCACCGATGCCGCGCGTTATGCCGCCGACAACTGGGGGCTGGATTACCTGGGCAACAAGCTGAATGTCGGTTTCTCCGATGCCTTCATGGGGCCGCTGACAACGTCGCTGACCTACGTCGGCATGGATGACAAAGCCTTCAAACTCGCGGTCAACCTGCGCGTGCCGAAGGGCAAGTCGCCGGAGAAGCTCAAGGCTGAAATCGCCGATAAACTGGCGGCGTGGGACAAGAAAAGCCACGTAGCCGTAACCTTCGATTATTCGATCGCCGAGCCGATGTACCGTAATCCTGAGGGTGAGTGGGTCAAGGCGCTGCTGGCGGTATCGACTGAAAACCTCGGCATGAAACACGAGTTCGGCACCTCCGCCGGCGCTACCTCGGTGCATGAACTGCCGAATGGCGTGCAATTCGGTCTGGCCATGCCGAACGTGAAATACACCGGTCACACTGACGGCGAATTCAAGACTGTGGAGCAATTCCAGCTGGATCTGCAGATCGTGACTGAAATGATCGGACGCATCGGCCAGTTGCCGAAACTCTGACCGCATTGTCGAACCCGCCGCCATGGCGGGTTCGGCATTTTTAATCCCCGCATAATCCCCGCCGCGCAGCCTCGCTCCTGACTTTTACACGTCGGGCAACACTGAATTGTCCTGAGAGAGATTGATAGCCACCTAACGAAAGGTGCATGCTAGAGGGCTCGTTCGGGTCTTATATCATTCCGAATGATAGTTACCTTTGCTTCATTCGATTCGTGCCATCACACCCCGCCGAGCATCATCCGCCCATCTTCAATACATTGGCGGATGCATCCATGGAACAGTCACTCAAACATTTGCGCTTCCCGTTGGCCATGTTGGCCGTACTGGTGATGAGCGCCTGCGGCAAGACTCCCGAGACTGCCGCCACCATGCCTGCTGCGAAAGTCAGCGTTGCCAAGGTGCTGGAACAACCGGTCAACGAGTGGGACGAATTCACCGGGCGCCTCGAGGCGCCGGAAACCGTTGAAATCCGTCCACGGGTCTCCGGCCAGATCGACGACGTCGCTTTCACTGAAGGCGCACTCGTCAAGAAAGGCGACCTGCTGTTCCAGATCGACCCGCGTCCGTTCCAGGCTGAGGTGCGCCGCCTCGAAGCCTTGGTCGCCCAGTCCCGCGCCAACGCCACCCGCAGTGAAAACGAAGCCGGTCGTGGCGAACGTCTGCGTGCCAGCAACGCCATTTCCGCCGAACTGGCCGACTCGCGCACCAGCGCCGCTCAAGAAGCCCGCGCTGCCGTCGGTGCCCTGCAAGCGCAACTGGACCTGGCCAAACTGAACCTCAGCTTCACCCGCGTCACCGCACCGATCAGCGGCCGCGTCAGCCGTGCCGAAATCACCGCCGGCAACCTGGTGACCGCCGACACTACGCCGCTGACCAGCGTAGTTTCCACCGACCGCGTTTATGCCTACTTCGACGCCGATGAGCGTGTATTCCTCAAATACACCCAACTCGCTCGTAACGGTCAGCGCGGTGCCACCACTCCGGTGTACATGGGCCTGTCCAACGAAGACGGCAACCCACACCTCGGCCAGATGAACTTCGTCGACAACCAGGTCAACCCGAAAACCGGCACCATCCGTGGTCGCGCGGTGTTCGACAACAGCGACGGCACCTACACCCCGGGCCTCTACGCACGCTTGAAGCTGGTTGGCAGCGGCACCTACAACGCCATGTTGATCAACGACGAAGCGGTCGGTACCGACCTCGGCAAGAAGTTCGTACTGGTCATGGATGCGGACAACAAAACCGCGTACCGCGCCGTCGAACTGGGTCCGAAAATCGAAGGCCTGCGCATCGTCCGTAATGGCCTGAACAAGGACGACACGATCATCGTCAAGGGTCTGCAACGGGTTCGTCCTGGCTCACCGGTCACGCCTGAAGTGGTGCCAATGGCCAGCGAACAGACCATCGCGGCACTCGCTCAACAACGTCAAGCGCTGGAAGCCAGCAACCTGCCCAAAGTCGCCCCTGCCAAAGGTGCGTCCGGTTCGGTTGTGAAGCTGGCTGCTACGACCCCACGCGGTTAAGGGACGACAACTCCGATGAATTTTTCCCAATTCTTCATTTCACGGCCGATCTTCGCAGCAGTGCTCTCGCTGTTGATCCTGATCGCCGGTGCGATCTCGCTGTTCCAGCTGCCGATCAGCGAATACCCGGAAGTCGTGCCACCGACCGTGGTGGTACGTGCCAACTTCCCGGGCGCCAACCCTAAAGTCATCGGTGAAACCGTGGCGGCTCCGCTGGAGCAAGCCATCACCGGCGTCGAGAACATGCTGTACATGTCCTCGCAATCGACCGCCGACGGCAAGATCACCCTGACCATCACCTTCGCCCTGGGCACTGACCTGGACAACGCGCAAGTGCAGGTGCAAAACCGGGTAACCCGTACCGAGCCGAAACTTCCCGAGGAAGTGACGCGCATCGGTATCACCGTCGACAAGGCTTCGCCCGATCTGACCATGGTTGTGCACTTGACCTCGCCGGACAAGCGCTACGACATGCTCTACCTGTCCAACTACGCGATCCTCAACATCAAGGATGAGCTCGCTCGTCTGAACGGTGTCGGTGATGTGCAGTTGTTTGGTATGGGCGATTACTCGCTGCGGGTCTGGCTCGATCCGAACAAGACCGCTTCGCGCAATCTGACCGCGACCGATGTGGTCACTGCTATTCGTGAGCAGAACCGTCAGGTCGCGGCCGGTCAATTGGGCGCGCCCCCTGCCCCGAATGCCCAAAGCTTCCAGCTGTCGGTCAACACTCAGGGCCGACTGGTCAGCGAGGAAGAGTTCGAGAACATCATCATTCGCGCAGGCGACAATGGTGAAATCACTCGCCTCAAAGACATCGCTCGCGTTGAACTCGGTTCCAGCCAATACGCCCTGCGCTCGTTGCTGGACAACCAACCAGCCGTAGCCATCCCGATCTTTCAGCGTCCAGGCTCCAATGCCATCGACATCTCGAACGAAGTTCGCGGAAAGATGGACGAGCTGAAGAAAGGCTTCCCGCAAGGCATGGATTACAGCATCGTCTATGACCCGACAATCTTCGTGCGCGGTTCGATTGAAGCGGTGGTTCACACCCTCTTCGAAGCACTGATCCTCGTGGTACTGGTGGTGATCCTGTTCCTGCAAACCTGGCGCGCCTCGATCATTCCGTTGGTGGCGGTGCCGGTATCGTTGATCGGTACGTTTGCGGTGATGCACCTGTTCGGCTTCTCGCTGAACGCGCTCTCGCTATTCGGTCTGGTACTGGCCATCGGTATCGTGGTGGACGACGCCATCGTGGTGGTGGAAAACGTCGAGCGCAATATCGAGCTCGGATTGAATCCGGTCGAAGCCACCAAGCGGGCCATGCGTGAAGTGACCGGTCCGATCGTTGCCACGGCTCTGGTGCTGTGTGCGGTGTTCATTCCGGCGGCGTTCATCTCCGGCCTCACCGGGCAGTTCTACAAACAGTTTGCACTGACCATCGCGATCTCAACCGTGATCTCGGCGTTCAACTCGCTGACCTTGTCGCCAGCATTGGCCGCGGTATTGCTGAAGAGCCACGACGCGCCGAAAGACCGCTTCTCCAAAGTGCTCGACAAGATCTTCGGTGGCTGGCTGTTCCGTCCGTTCAACCGCTTCTTCGATCGTGCCAGCCATGGTTACGTCGGCACCGTGCGCCGGGTTATCCGGAGCAGCGGCATCGCCCTGCTGTTGTACGCAGGCCTGATGGTGCTGACCTTCTTCGGTTTCTCCAGCACGCCGACCGGCTTCGTACCGGGCCAGGACAAGCAATACCTGGTGGCCTTCGCGCAACTGCCGGACGCTTCGAGCCTGGATCGCACCGAAGAAGTCATCAAGCGCATGTCCGACATGGCGCTGAAACAGCCAGGCGTGGAAAGCGCCGTAGCGTTCCCGGGCCTGTCGATCAACGGCTTCACCAACAGTCCGAACGCCGGCATCGTCTTCGTGACCCTGAAACCGTTCGACGAACGTAAAGACCCGAGCATGTCCGCCGGTGCAATTGCCGGGGCCTTGAACGGCCAGTACGCGAACATTCAAGAGGCGTACATGGCGATCTTCCCGCCACCGCCGGTACAAGGTCTGGGCACCATTGGTGGTTTCCGTCTGCAAATCGAAGACCGGGGCAACCTGGGCTACGACGAGCTGTACAAAGAAACCATGAACATCATCAACAAGAGCCACAGCGTTCCGGAACTGGCGGGCCTGTTCACCAGCTACACAGTGAACGTGCCTCAGGTCGATGCCGCCATCGACCGTGAAAAAGCCAAGACCCACGGCGTGGCCGTCAGCGACATCTTCGACACCCTGCAGATCTACCTGGGGTCGCTGTATGCCAACGACTTCAACCGCTTCGGGCGCACCTATCAGGTCAACGTTCAGGCCGAACAACAGTTCCGCCTCGAATCCGACCAGATCGGCCAGCTGAAAGTACGTAACAACAAAGGCGAAATGATCCCGCTGGCGACCTTCATCAAGGTCAGCGACACCTCGGGCCCGGATCGCGTGATGCACTACAACGGCTTCATCACCGCAGAAATCAACGGTGCGGCTGCCCCGGGCTACAGCTCCGGCCAGGCGGAAAAAGCCATCGAGAAACTGCTGAAGGATGAACTGCCGAACGGCATGACCTACGAGTGGACCGACCTGACCTACCAGCAGATTCTGTCCGGCAACACCGCGCTGTTCGTATTCCCGCTCTGCGTATTGCTGGCGTTCCTGGTACTGGCCGCTCAATACGAAAGCTGGAGCCTGCCACTGGCGGTGATCCTGATCGTACCGATGACCCTGCTGTCGGCCATCACCGGTGTGATCATCTCGGGCGGTGACAACAACATCTTCACCCAGATCGGTCTGATCGTACTGGTGGGACTTGCCTGTAAGAACGCGATTCTGATCGTCGAGTTCGCCAAGGACAAACAGGAAGAAGGCCTCGACCCGCTCGCTGCGGTACTCGAAGCTTGCCGTCTGCGTCTGCGGCCGATCCTGATGACCTCCTTCGCGTTCATCATGGGTGTGGTGCCACTGGTGTTCTCCAGCGGTGCCGGTGCCGAGATGCGTCACGCCATGGGTGTGGCGGTGTTCTCCGGGATGCTCGGGGTGACCTTCTTCGGTCTGTTGCTGACCCCAGTGTTCTACGTACTGATCCGTAACTTTGTTGAACGCGGCGAAGCCCGCAAAGCGGCCAAAGCTCTGAAACTGGAGGCGCAACAATGAGTCTGAAAGTCTTCCTGCCGAGTCTGCTGGTGCTGGCTCTCAGCGCCTGCGCTGTCGGCCCCGACTACAAGACCCCAGCCACGGAGGCGGCCAATATCACGGCCGCCACCGACGGCGCCGCCGGGCAAAAGAACTTCGACCGTTCTAAATTCGAAGGCATCTGGTGGCAGCAATTCGACGATCCGACCCTCAACCAGTTGGTGACCCAATCGCTGCAAGGCAACCGTGAACTGCGCGTGGCGTTCGCGCGCTGGAAAGCCGCCCGGGCGATCCGCGACGACGCCAGCAACGATGCGATGCCGACCATCACCAGCCGCGCCAGCAGTGATCTGGCCAAGGGGCAAATCCCCGGCCAAACCACCAACCGGGTCAATAGCGAACGCTATGACCTCGGTCTGGACATGGCCTGGGAGCTAGACCTGTTCGGGCGCATCCAGCGCAATCTGGAAGCCAGCGACGCCGACCAGCAGGCAGCCGAAGCCGATCTGTACCAACTGCAAGTCACCATGATTGCCGAACTGGTCGACGCTTACGGTCAACTGCGCGGTGCACAACTGCGCGAAAAGATTGCCGTGGCCAACCTGAACAACCAGCAGGAGTCGCGCAAGATCACCATCAGCCTGCGTGACGCCGGCGTGGGCGATCAGCTCGACGTCGAACGTGCCGATGCACGTCTGGCTTCGGTCGAAGCCAGCGTGCCGCAATTGCAGGCAGAACAGGTTCGGCAGAAAAACCGTATTGCTACCCTCTTGGGCGAGCGTCCGGACAAGCTGACTGTCGATCTGAGTCCAAAAGACCTGCCAGCGATTGCCAAAGCCTTGCCGATCGGTGACCCGGGCGAACTGCTGCAGCGTCGTCCGGACATTCTCAGCGCCGAACGCCAACTGGCCTCGGCCACGGCACGTATCGGCGTGGCGAAAGCCGATCTGTTCCCACGGGTCAGCCTTAGCGGCTTCCTCGGCTGGACGGCCGGGCGTGGCTCGCAGATCGGTTCCTCGGCGGCCAACGCCTGGGCACTGGGCCCAAGCATTACTTGGGCGGCGTTCGACCTTGGCAGCGTGCGCGCCCGTTTGCGTGGCGCCGATGCTGATGCCGAAGGTGCACTGGCGACTTACGAGCAACAAGTGCTGCTGGCCCTGGAAGAGTCGGAAAACGCCTTCAGCGATTACGGCAAGCGTCAGCAACGCCTGATCTCGCTGATTCGTCAGAGCGAATCGAGCCGCAAGGCTGCCGACCTGGCTGAAATTCGCTATCGCGAAGGCACGACAGACTTCCTCGTGCTGCTCGACGCGCAGCGCGAACGGTTGAACGCCGAAGACAGTCAGGCCCAGGCTGAAGTCGACCTGTATCGCGGCATTGTCGCGATCTACAAGGCCCTTGGCGGCGGCTGGCAACCGGAGACTGTTGCCAGCAAGTAATCGATTGTTAAAGAGCTCCTTTGGTTGGCCGCAACCAACCAAATTTTTTGCCCCGCGTATCATTCGGTCGCGGGGTTTTTTTATGCCTCGAAAATCACACCCTCTTCTGTAGGAGCTGCCGCAGGCTGCGATCTTTTGACTTTGCTTTAAAAGAGCAGATCAAAAGATCGCAGCCTGCGGCAGCTCCTACAGGGATCAGTTTTCCAGCACGGTGACGGTCGCTGTGGTGCCAGCACGCAGGCGGTTCTTGCCGGCATAGTCGCCATCAATGTCGATCCGCACCGGTACCCGCTGTGCCAGTTTTACCCACGTGTAACTCGGGTTGATGTTGGCCAGTAACCGGCTGCCCGGCGCGTTCTCCCGGTCGGCGATGGCGAAGGCGATGCTTTGCACCCTGCCGCCGAAGGTCTCTCCGCTCATCAATTGCACCCGCACCCGATCGCCCTCTGTAATTCGCGGCAGTTTGGTTTCTTCGAAATAACCACTGATGTAGAACGAATCACTGTCGACCAGTGCCAATAAAGCGCCGCCGCTCACCGCGTAGTCACCTTCACGGGTCAGCAGGTTGGTGACATAACCGCTCGCCGGGGACTCGACGCGGGTGCGCTGCAAGTCCAGTTCGGCCTGGGTCAGCGCGGCAATCGCCAACTGCACGTTCGCCTCGGCCAGACCGAGATTGGCCTGATTGCGTAGAAGATCCGCTTGGGCCACCGCGACATCGGTACTGGATTTTTCCCACTCTTCTCCGGAAATCGCAAAACCCTGCTTGAGCGTACGCCGCCGGCGTTCTTCGCTTTGCCGCTGCTTGAGCAAGGCCTCACTGGCTACAATTGCCGCTTGCGACTGACCCAGCGTTGCCTTCGACACTTCCACCGAACGCCGCGAGTGTTCCACCGCGAGGCGGTAGCGCGCCGGGTCGATCTCCATCAACAATTGCCCCTTGTCGACATGCTGATTGTCCTGCACGGCCAGACTGACAATGCGCCCCGAGACATCCGCCGACAGCGTCACCACATCGGCTCTGACCCGGGCATCGCGAGTCCACGGCGCGCGGGTGTAATGCTCCCAGGCAAACCAGCCGAGCACGATCGCCAACAGCACCACTGCCAACGTGATCAATCGCGTGAATAACACTTTCAAGGCATCAGGCTCCCATCAGCAAAATCAGCGTGGCACAGACGCAGGCATACAAAGCGCCTTCGAACAGCGCCTCATGCCAGACCAGACGCAGTACGCCAAGTCGCCGCAAACCCCAGTCCAGCAACATGAAAATCGGTATGGCCAACAGTAACGCCTGGGCAATGGGCGGCAGGTAGACGCCGCCAATTTCGAAATCAATGGGCAAGGGCTGCTTCTCCTTCCGGAACAGAGTGCTGGATAGCGTCACCGTGGCGTTGCAGAAATGACACGACGATCAATAGGGCCACACGCATACGAAACAGCGACCAGACATGCTCATGACTGGCGACGTGCAGTTCATCCAGTTCATCGCCCAGTGTGTGCAGCGTGGTCAGCAGTGGCGCCAATTGCACATCCTGTCGCCCGGCGACATAGCGCCCGGTCTTGCGCACGGCCGATGCCAGACGCTGAGTAAAGACATCTGTCAGCAGCGCATTGTTGTGCGCTTGCTGCCGCAACTGGTGCATGGCCACACCCAGTGCCACGCACGCCAGGCTGATTTCATAGAGTTGCTGCATGGCCCGGTTGTTCACCGCTGGCAGCAGGCCGAGCATGCTGGTCAGGCGATCGACCATGCGGCTTTCAAAGGCAAACTGTTGTTCATCGGTCGCCGGGGTTTTGCTCAGTGCATACACCTGCTCGCGCGCTTCGTTATACAAACGGCGAAGGCGCCACGCCGGGCGAAACGGGAAAATCCACGCGTAAACGATCAGGGCAAGCATGGCCGCACTGACATAGGCGCCGGCAAATTCGAACCATTGAATCGCCGTGTTCTGTCCGGTACCGACATTCTGCGGGCCGAGCATCAGAAAACTCGACAACCCCAACCCCATACCGATACCCGCCGTCGCCGGACTGGCCAGACCGATTGCGATCACATACAGCAGCGGTGCCAGCAACAACGCCAACAGCTCGAAATCACTGATCGCCGGCACCAGCATGAATTGATAGAACGCCGAGACCACCAGCGCCAGCCCCAAGCCTCGCGCATAACTCTGCGCGGCTATCAGTGGACGCGGGAAAGTAGCCATCAGCGAGCAGAGGATTCCCACCAGAATCATTCCGCCTCGCGCACCGTCCCACGCGGTTTCGATCCAGATCAACCCGGCCACCAGCAACGCAGTGAAGGCGCGGATCGCATTCATCGACGCCAAAGTGAAGTCCAGATGCAGAGGGCTGACCTGGCCACGATAGAGACAACTGGCCTCGCGCCCTTCCTGAATGGCATCACTCAACTCGAGAATCTGCTCGAGTTGCTGCAACAGCCGCGCCTGCTCCCAGCGCAACGCCCAGGCCAGCGAGCGCAAGGTGGCGCTCATGTCTTCGGTCAACTGCTCGGCTTGATACGCCAACGCCTCGAACTGTTGCTGCAGCTTGATGAATTGCTGGCGTGTGGGCTCGGGCAGCGATCGCCCCTGCTCCGCCAACTGATCGAGAAGCGCCAGTTCGTCCGCACGCAGTCGCTGGATGTCCAGCGGCAGATCACCCTCCCAGCGCTCGGTGAGCAGTTCGCGCTGATGGCGTAGCGCGGTCAATCGCGAGGTCAACAACATCAGCTGGTTGCCCAACAGCAGTACCAGATGGTTGGCGCTGCGCAACCGTGGCGCATCGAAATACAAGTGCCGGCGCAGGCCTTCGAGGACACTGATCTCACCGAGCAATTGCATTTGCCGGCGCTGGAAATCGGCCTCGCTTTCTTCCGTGCGAAGCACCGCCGCAGCGTGACTGGCGGCCAGTTTGATGACCTGATCGACCTTGGCGAAATACCCCTTGGCCACCGCTTGCGGGCGTGCCGTCAACAGGCTGACCACACACACGCAGGCCACGGCCAGCAAGGTTTCGGTAACGCGGGTGACGGCCAATAAAAAGGTGCCGTCCTGATCCGGAATCGCCAGCAACGCCACCACCACGGCGGTGTAACCACTGAGCACAAAGGCTTGCGAACTGGTGTAGCGCAGCAACGTACCGCCCGCCGTGCACAGCGCCAGCCACAGGGCCAGAGTGGTAATGAATGGCAGCGGTGCCTGTGGAAAGATGGCCATGATCAATACCGCCACCGCCGCCCCGAGGGTCGTGCCGATCACCTGACCGAAGCTGCGTGCCAGCGCCATCCCGGCCAACGGCTGGCTGACAATGACCACTGCCATGATCGACCACTTCGGCTGATCGAGATCGAACAAGAACGCCAGGTACAGCGTCAGCAAGCCCGCCGCAATGGTTCGCAGGGCAAACAGCAGTGCAGCCTGACCGGGGTGGATCACGGCTCGGAAATAATTGAACAGGGCTTGCATGGGCACACTCATCGAAACGACTTCTGCAAGCGTAGACACTGCATCGAAAGCCTGACGGGTAACTGAGTCGACGCAGCTTGTAGGGCGATTCGCATGCACAGGGTTTGACTCGTGGCCCGCGCTGACCGAAGCTTGCCGCTCTGCTCAAGAACGCCTGTTTCGGAAACCTGCATGCCTCAGTCTCGCCGCTACCTGCTTATCAGCCTGGGCCTTGTGCTTATCGTCGTCGTAGCCTGGTTGTCGGTGCGCAGCACCGTCCCGGTCATACCCGATGCAATCAAGCACGGTTATAGCGAAGCGCTCGATGCTGCCCGTAAGGGTCAACCGGGCGCAGCGCGTCAGTTGTATCAGCAACTGGGCCGCCCGGACATATCGGTGAAACGTCGCGTGTGGCTGCACGGTGAGCTGGCCAATTACCCCAGCCCGCAAGCGTTGAAACTGGCCGACACCGACCTGCAGAACGAAGCCCCCGCCGTGCGGCTGGCGGCAATCAAAAGCGTGGTGGGACTGGTGCCGGGCGGGCAACGCAGCCTGTTGCTCGGGCCGATGCTCGAAGATGAAGATCAAACCGTGCGCTTTGCCGCGATCAACGCCCTCCTCGGTTTGACCCCCGATGAACTGGGCCTTTACTTCGCGCCACTACAACAAGCGATCGACGGCTGGGAACAAACGCTCAAGGCGCTGCCGGAAAGCGCTGCCAACTATGCGCAACTGGCCCGGCTGCATATCCACAACGCAGAACTCAAAGAGGCGCAGGTCGCGCTCGACAATACGCTGCGCCTGGAGCCCGGCAATCTGCAGGCGCTGGTGATGCAGATCGATGTCCTCGACCGCCAGGGCCAAACCGACGCCGCTCGGCAACTGCTGGTCAAACAGCTCAAAGCGCAACCTGATTCTGCCTACCTGCAACATGCCTTGGGTCTTTGGCTGTTGCACCACGATCAGCGCGAATACGCTCTGCTCGGTTTGTCCAAAGCCGTTGAGCTGGAACCCGATAACAAGGATTACCGCTACGACCTCGCGACCACCCTGCACAGCGCCGAAGAACTGGAAGCGGCGCAAAACCAGTTGCAGGAAATCGTTCAGCGTCACCCCGCTGACCGCAAGGCGCGGGTTTTGCTGATCAATTACTGGAAAGAAAGCGGGCAATTGCAGAACGTGCAGATTCTGTTGGCGCAGCTGGAACAGCTCAACCCGGATGATCCGGCCTTGCAGCAGGGTCTCTGAGCCACTTTCGACAGCTCGATCGACACATCTCGCAAGGAATTTCGGAACTGCCATCACGCCAAAGGGTCAAGTTAATCAGGCCGCTCGATTCTCCCGACGGCCTCGCTTCCCCTAGTCATGAGAGGGCATTTTTTGTCTACTTCTAACGAGTTGATCAGTGCGAAAGCCGCTACCGGCATTGTGGGTCTGGATGACATCCTCGCCGGTGGTCTGTCTCGCGGTCATGTTTTTTTGCTGGAGGGTGAACCCGGTACCGGCAAAACCACGGTCGCTTTGCATTTTCTCCTGGCCGGCGCGAAAGCCGGCGAACGCTCGTTGTACATCACGCTCTCGGAAACCGAGCGCGAACTAAGGCAAGGGGCGTTGTCCCATGGCTGGACGCTGGATGACAACATCAAGATCTTCGAGCTGACACCCCCGGAAAGCCTGCTCAATGCTGAACACCAGCAGAGCCTGCTGTATTCCTCCGACCTGGAACTGGGCGAAGCCACCAAGCAGATTTTCGAAGCAGTCGAACGCTTCAAACCTACGCGTTTGGTGCTCGACAGCCTGTCGGAGATCCGCTTGCTGGCGCAGAGCTCTTTGCGTTATCGCCGGCAGATTCTGGCGATCAAGCATTACTTCGTGCGCTACAACGCGACCGTGTTGCTGCTCGATGACCTGACCACCGAGTCCCTCGACAAAACCGTGCACAGCGTGGCCCACGGGGTGATTCGTCTTGAAGAACTGACACCCAACTACG
Source organism: Pseudomonas sp. MC6 (assembly GCF_054790575.1). Classification (NCBI taxonomy): domain Bacteria; kingdom Pseudomonadati; phylum Pseudomonadota; class Gammaproteobacteria; order Pseudomonadales; family Pseudomonadaceae; genus Pseudomonas; species Pseudomonas sp. MC6. Next base: position 1,442,994 of record NZ_CP186504.1, on the reverse strand, counting down.
GCGCCGAGCGGCGACGCGTGCGGGTGGTCAAGTACCGTGGCCAGAAGTATCGCGGTGGTTTTCACGACTTCACCATCATGGGCGATGGCGTGCATGTGTTCCCGCGGCTGGTGGCGGCTGAACACCGCGGCGAGTATGCGCGCTTGCAGTTGACCAGCGGCATTCCGGAAATGGACGCTCTGCTCGGCGGCGGCATCGAAACCGGCTCCAGTACGCTGATTCTCGGCCCTGCCGGTACCGGTAAGTCGCTGATTTCGATGATCTTCGCCGCCGCTGCCGTATTACGCGGGGAAAAAGCCGCGCTGTTTATCTTCGATGAAGAACTCGGCCTGCTGTTCGAACGGATGAAAAACATCGGCATCGACCTCAAGGCGCTGCAAGCCACCGGCAATTTGTTGATCGAACAGGTCGACGCCGCGGAACTGTCGCCGGGTGAGTTCTCTCATCGCGTACGCCGCTGCGTCGATGAAGGTCAAATCAAAACCGTGGTTATCGACAGCATCAACGGCTATCAGGCGGCAATGCCAGAAGAAAACGCGCTGGTGCTGCACATGCACGAGCTGCTGCTGTACCTCAACCGCAAAGGCGCGGCGACCTTCATGACAGTTGCCCAGCATGGTCTGGTCGGCGACATGCAAGCGCCGGTCGACATTACTTATCTGGCTGACACGGTGATTCTGTTGCGCTACTTCGAAGCACTGGGCAAAGTCCGCCGCGCGATCTCGATCATCAAGAAACGCACCGGCAGCCACGAATCGACCATTCGTGAATACCGCATTTCCACGCAAGGCATGACCATCGGTGAACCGCTGGAAGCCTTTCAGGGCGTACTACGCGGCGTCCCCACCTACCTCGGCGCGAGTAATCCGTTGCTGCAGGAAGAGCACTTGTGACGGTCCAGGTGCCGCTGGCCGAACGGGCGCTGATTCTGGCGCCCGTGGGTCGCGACAGCCAGATTGCGCTGATGATCCTCAAAGAGGCCGGCTACGGCGGAGTCGTCACACCCGGTCTGGGTTCGCTGTGCACGGAGCTCGAGCAGGGCGCCGGTTTGTTGCTGGTCGCCGCCGAAGCCTTGCGCGGGCCGGAACTGGAAGCTTTGTTCCTGCATCTGGAGCAGCAGCCGGCCTGGTCGGATCTGCCTATTGTGCTCTTGACCCATCACGGCGGCCAGGAACAAGGCCCCTCCTCACGCCTTAGCGATCTGCTGGGCAACGTGACATTTCTTGAGCGTCCGTTTCATCCGGCAACACTGGTCAGTATGGTTTCTGCCGCATTGCGCGGCCGACGACGACAGTACGAGGCCCGCGATCGGCTGATTGACCTGAGTGAAAGCGAACGGCGCCTGCAATCGACGCTGGAAACCCTTGAGCAACAGGTCGAGGAGCGCACCGCACAGCTGCGCCACAATGAAGAAGCGCTGCGCCAGTCACAGAAAATGGAAGCGGTCGGCCAACTCACCGGCGGCATCGCCCACGACTTCAACAACATGCTCACCGGTATTATCGGCAGCCTTGAGTTGCTGCGCCGGCGCTTGGCCCGTGGGCGTCTGGACGACCTCGACAGCCTGATCGATCTGGGCGTGACCTCGGCCAACCGTGCCGCCAGTCTGACCCACCGCCTGCTGGCGTTTTCACGCCGACAATCGCTCGATTCAAAAGCCGTGCAGATGAACACCCTGGTGCTGTCCATGGGTGAGCTGCTGCAACGCAGCCTCAACGAAAGCATTCAGCTGGACATGCGCCTCAACGACAAGCTGTGGGTGGCCGAGGCCGACCCCAATCAACTGGAAAGTGCCCTGCTCAACCTGGTGATCAATGCCCGCGACGCCATGCCCGACGGCGGAAAATTGGTGGTCGAGACCAGCAATCAGGTGCTCAAGCGCGAATTCACCGAGGCCTACAGCAACCTTGAACCCGGTGATTACGTGATGCTCAGTGTGACCGACAACGGCAGCGGCATGCCGCAAAGTGTCATCAACCGTGCATTCGATCCTTTTTTCACAACCAAGCCGATTGGCCAGGGCACCGGGCTGGGCCTGTCGATGATTTACGGGTTCAGCAAGCAGTCACGCGGACATGTCTCGATCGACAGCGAAATTGATGAAGGCACCACGGTCCGGCTTTATCTGCCGCGTTTTCGCGGCGAAGAACTGTCCAGTCCGGACTCCGCTATTCAACAAGCCCCGGATGCGCTGGATGGCGAAACCGTGCTGATCGTTGAAGACGACCCGGCCGTGCGCGTGTTGGTCTGCGCGGTACTTGGGGAGTTGGGTTATGCCTTCGTCGAAGCCTGGGATGCCGACAGCGCCGTGCCGATTCTGAACTCGACGCAACGCATCGACCTGCTGATCAGCGACGTCGGACTGCCGGGTATGAACGGCCGGCAACTGGCAGAAGTCGGCCGTCAGTATCGGCCGGGGCTGAAGGTTTTGTTCATCACCGGATACGCCGAGCACGCAGCGGTGCGTGGCGGGTTCCTCGATTCGGGAATGCAAATGATCACCAAACCGTTCACCTTCGATCTGCTGACCGCCAAGGTACGGGAGATGATCAAAAGCTGAAACGCTGAAACTGTAGGAGCTGCCGCAGGCTGCGATCTTTTGATCTTGTTCTTGATCATCAACATCAAAAGATCGCAGCCTTCGGCAGCTCCTACAGGGCTTCAGGCGAGCAATTCCTGAATTTTTTCCTGCAACACATCCAGGTCGAACGGCTTTTCCAGGATCGGCGCCTTGCGCGTGATCGGGCTGCCGGTTTCGCGGATTTCCTGCGGGTAACCGCTGATGAAAATTACCTTCAGGTCCGGGCGCAATTTGACCGCCGGTTCAGCGATCTGCACGCCGGAGATCCCGCCCGGCAAGCGGAAATCGGTGATCAACATGTCCAGATGCGGCTTGCTCGCAAGAATCTCGAACGCCTGCTCGCCGTTTTCCGCCTGCAACACGCGATACCCCTGCCCCGACAAGTAATCCGTCAGGACCATCAAGATAACCGGTTCGTCCTCGACGACGAGTACTACATCTTGTGCATCTACGCTCATGGGAAGCCTTTGTTCGGTCAATAGCTGCTGATACGACCGTACGGTCAATCAGAGGTTGCGTCGGATGTGCCGTTTTCCTGAATTGGCAGACAAACGCGAAACAGGGCGCCTTCGTTGATTTCACTCTCGACGACGATGGAGCCGCCATGGGCGGCGATGATCTGTTCGGAAATGAACAGACCCAGCCCGAGCCCGGCCACTACCGTCTTGGCGGAAACCCGTTCGAACTGTTGGAAAATACGCTTCTGGTTCTCCTGGCTGATGCCAATGCCGCGATCCTGCACCTCGACCCGCGCCTCATCGCCTTCACGGTAAACGCGCACCTGAATCGGGCTGCGACCGCCATAGCGCAGGGCATTGGTGAGCAAATTGGTCACCACCTGCTCGATACGGAACTCGTCCCAATTGCCTTCCACCGGCGCTGGCGCGGTAAACGACACTTCAGTTTCGGCAGCTTCAATCTGTTGCGCGAAGTTTTGCAGCAGGTTGCTGACCAATTGCACCAGATCGAAACGGCTCGGGCGGATCGACAGTTTGCCGGTGCGAATGCGCGACACGTCGAGCATGTCTTCGATCAGGCGGATCAGGCTTTTGATCTGCCGTTCATCGCGGTCGACCATGGCGTGCATCTTGTCCAGGGTGAATGCCGCTGCGTTGTCCCGAGCCAGGTGCATCTTGCGCAACTGGGTTTCGAGAATCAGGCCGTTTAGCGGCGTACGCACTTCGTGAGCGACGATGGACATGAAGTCATCACGCATACGCACCGCCTGCTCCAGCTCCAGCTGGGTGCTTTGCAGCTGTTGCAGCAGCGCTTCCTGCTCGCGTCGAGCCTGTTCCAGCGCTTCGAGCTGTTGCTTCATCGCCTTGCTCTGGCGGTACAGATCGACGAAGACATTGACCTTGCTCTTCACCGCATGGATATCCAGCGGTTTGTGCAGAAAGTCCACCGCCCCGCTCTCGTAACCCTTGAACGCATAATTGAGTTCACGGCCGGCGGCGCTGACGAAAATGATCGGGATGTTCTTGGTTTTCTCGGTGCCGCGCATCAACTCGGCGAGTTCGAAGCCGTTCATGCCCGGCATCTGCACGTCGAGGATGGCCATGGCGAACTCGTGTTGCAGCAGCAACGACAGCGCCTCATCCGCCGACAACGCTTTATAGACGGTACGGTCTTCACGCTTGATCAGCGCTTCGAGTGCCAGCAGGTTCTCCGGCAGATCGTCGACGATCAGCAGTTTGGCTTGGATATTACTCAGCATGCGATTCGTTCCAGCTCGACAAGCAGACGGCCGATGCCGTGAATGGGTAGGACATGATCCGGCTGCTGAATGTTCAGTGCAGCCTGGGGCATGGTGGCGACTTGCGCCTCTTCGGGATCCTGGACAATGGTCAATCCGCCACAGCGTTTGACCTGCGCCAGCCCGCGCGCGCCATCGTGATTGGCGCCGGTGAGCAGGACAGCGGCCAGTGATGAACCGTACGCGTCGGCGGCCGACTCAAACAGGTAGTCGATCGAAGGCCGGGAATAATGCACGCGGTCCTCAAGACTCAGCGACAGGCTGCGATCCTGCTCCACCGAAAGGTGATAACCCGGTGTGGCGAAATAAACCGTGCCGGGGGTGATGTCCTGCTTGTCCGTCGCCTCTTCGACCGGCAGCATCAGGCGCCGGGCGAACACCTCAGCCAACTGGCTGCGGCGCTCTTCAGGCAGGTGCAGCACAACAATGATCGGCAGCACGAAGCCTTGGCGCAGCGGCCCGAGCAGCGCGAGCAAGGCCTCAACGCCACCGGCGGAAGCACCGACCACTATCGCCTCGACGCGAGGTAAAGCCACGGCCTCGTTCATGTTTTGCGGTAGATCCGTTCTTGTTTCACCAATGCTTCGAACTGGTTGGCGTAACTGGAAAAATCCAGCGTCTCTTTGCTGCCGAGCACCAGAAAGCCGCGATGGCAAAGCGATTCATGGAACAAGCCAAACGCCCGATCCTGCAGCTTCTTGTTGAAGTAGATCAGCACGTTGCGGCAGGAAATCAATTGGGTTTCGGAGAACACGCTGTCCGTCGCCAGACTGTGGTCGGCGAAGGTCACGTTCTCGCACAGACTCTTGTCGAAAATCGCGTAACCGTACGCTGCCGTGTAGTAGTCGGCAAACGATCGCTGACCGCCGGCCTGCTGATAGTTGGCCGTGTACGCGCGAACATTCTCCATCGAGAAAATCCCCTGCTTGGCCTTGTCCAGCGAACGCGGGTTGATATCAGTGGCATAGATGATCGTGCGATCGAGCAGGCCTTCTTCGCGCAACAAAATCGCCATCGAATAGACCTCCTCGCCCGTGCTGCACCCGGCGATCCAGATCTTGATCGACGGATAGGTGCGCAGCAACGGCACCACTTCCCTGCGGATCGCGAGGAAGTGCGAAGGGTCGCGAAACATCTCGCTGACCGGGATCGTCAGCAATTGCAGCAGCTGCATGAAGGCCGTCGGATCGTGCAGAACCTTTTCCTGCAATGCCGAAATCGTCGCGCACTCGAACTGGCTCAGCGCGTGCTGTACCCGGCGCTTGATTGAAGCACCGGAATAATCGCGAAAATCGTAGCTGTACTTGAGATAAATCGCCTCAATCAACAAGCGCAGTTCGATTTCACTGTTTCGTTCGGCTGGTGTACTGCGTTCCACTAAATGCGTTCCATCTTCGGTAACCACACGCGAATCAACGAGAACAGCCGATCCAAATCGATGGGCTTGGCCAGGTAATCATTGGCGCCCGCCTGCAGGCAGCGCTCCTGATCGTCCTTCATGGCCTTGGCCGTTACCGCGATGATCGGCAGCTTGCGCCAGCGCGGATCCTTTCGGATTTCAATGGTGGCTTCGAAACCGTCCATTTCCGGCATCATCACGTCCATCAACACTAGATCGATGTCCTCGACTTCATTGAGTCTTTCAATCGCCTCACGGCCGTTCCGGCCGATCACCACGACTGCACCTTTGGTCTCCAGCGCGCTGGTCAGGGCGAAAATGTTGCGCACATCGTCGTCCACCAACAGCACTTTGCGACCCTCGAAGACCTTGTCGCGGCTGCGCGCAGTCTTGAGCATCTTCTGCCGTTCATGGGACAACTGCGATTCGACTTTGTGCAGAAAGAGTGTGACCTCGTCCAGCAGACGTTCTGGCGAACGTGCACCCTTGATGATGATCGAACGCGAATACTTGCGCAGTTCGGCTTCTTCATCGCGGGTCAGGTTGCGCCCGGTATAGACAATCACTGGCGGGAACGAGCATATGTCCTCGGTCGACATGCGCTTGAGCAGGTCATTGCCGAGCATGTCCGGCAGCTTCAAATCGATAACCATGCAGTCGTAGATCGTCGTGCGCAACAGCTCCAAAGCATCTTGCGCGAGGCCGACAGCGGTGATTTCGATGTCTTCGTCGCCGATTAGCCGCGCAATGCTTTCGCGCTGCAAATCGTCGTCCTCGACCAACAGCACACGTTTGACCTTCTGGGTCAGCTTGGCTTCGAGGCGGGCGAACACGTCCTTGAGCTCTTCGCGAGTGGTCGGCTTGACCGCGTAACCGATCGCGCCCATGTGCATGGCCGCTTCGACACGGTCTTCGACGGAAATCACATGCACTGGAATATGGCGGGTTTCGGCGTGTTCTTTCAGACGCTGCAACACGGTGAGGCCAGAGTGATCGGGCAGGCGCATATCAAGCAGGATCGCGTCAGGCACGAACTCTTTCGCCAGGTCGTAACCTTCGTCCGCACCGTGCGCTACCAGGCACTGATAACCGAGTTCATGCGCCAGATCGTAGAGGATGTGCGCAAAGTTCGGCTCGTCTTCCACCACCAGAATGCAGCGCGTGGCGAACGGTGCCTTGTCGCGGTCGTCGGCGAAGCGCGGAATGTGCACCGGCGCCAATGGCGAAACCGCGACGGCAGGCGCGATACTCGGTGTTATGGACTGCGTCGGCGGGGTGAAGGTCAACGGCGCGGACGAGACTTCACTGGATTCGTCGTACTGCTGCGGCAGCACCAACGTGAACACACTGCCCTGCCCCGGCGCGCTGCTGACGCTGATCGAACCGCCGAGCAGGGTCGCCAGATCTCGCGAAATCGACAGCCCCAGCCCCGTGCCGCCGTATTTGCGGTTGGTGGTGCCGTCAGCCTGGCGGAACGCTTCGAAAATGCTTTCCTGCTGATCGGCGGCAATGCCGATACCCGAATCGCGCACGATGAACGCAATCCGATCATCAGGCTGGCCAGCGATCGTCAAACTGACGGTGCCCTTTTCGGTGAACTTCACAGCGTTGGACAGCAGGTTCTTGATCACCTGTTCCAGACGCTGACGGTCGGTGAACAACATCGCCGGCGTGCCGGGTTGCAAATCGACACTGAAGGTCAGCTGTTTGTCTGCCGCCAAGGGCTCGAACACATTGCGCAGGCCTTCGGCCAGACGCGCGACGCTGGTGTTCTCGGGAATCACTTCGAGCTTGCCCGCCTCGACTTTGGAGATGTCCAGAATGTCGTTGATCAGGTTGAGCAGATCATTACCGGCCGAGTAAATCGACTCGGCAAACTTGACCTGCTCGGCGCTGAGGTTGTCCTGCGGATTCTCCGCCAGCAACTTGGCCAGAATCAGCGAACTGTTCAGCGGCGTGCGCAGTTCGTGGGACATGTTGGCGAGGAATTCGGACTTGTACTTGCTCGAGCGCTGCAACTCTTCGGCGCGTTCTTCGAGCTGGACCTGGGCCTGATTGAGTTCGGTGTTCTTCAGGTCCATGGCGTCGCGCTGCTCGGCCAGGGTCTGCGCCTGTTCGGCAAGTTGCTCGTTGGTCTGCTCCAGTTCGACTTGCTGGGTTTCCAGATGCGCCTGGGATTCCTTTAGAATCCGTGATTGTTCTTCCAGTTCTTCGTTGGCGGTTTTCAGCTCTTCCTGCTGCACCTGCAACTCTTCGTTGAGCTGTTGGGTTTCGGCCAGCACTTCCTGCAAGCGTTGACGGTAGCGCGCAGCTTCGATGGAGGTGCCGATGTTGCCGGCAATCAGCTCCAGCAGTTCGATATCGCGATCATTGAGCGGACGCAGGAAACCCAGTTCGATCACGCCATTGACCCGATCGTCATCACTGGTGGGCACCACCAGCACGCTGTGCGGCAAACCTTCGCCCAGCCCTGAGCTGACTTTGAAGTAGTCCGACGGCACGGAGTCCAGACGAATCAGCCGCGCCTGTTGCGCCACCTGACCGACGATGCCTTCGCCGCTGTAGATCGACTGGTCTTGCTCTTCCTGCTCGCGGGAGAACCCGTAAGTGGCCACACGCTTGAGGCCGCCATGTTCTTCACGCACATACAGCGCAGCGACGGCGGTGCCGAGGTATTGCGCGCAAAATTGCAAAATGTTGCGCCCCAACAGATTCAGCGTCAGTTGCCCCAGCACCTGCTCGGCCAGTTCGGTCTGACCATTGCGCAACCACGCCTGTTGCTCCAGACGCACGGCACTGGCTTGCTGTGCGGCCAGGTTGGCGCTGTAGTTGGTCGAAAGGTTGACCAGATCACGTCGGCCAATATAAGCCAGCAAACCACTGATACCCGCGATGAACACGAGGTAGAGGCTGATGCTCCAGATCGTGGTGCGGCGCACCTCTTCATTGCGCGTCGTGCGCAGGACCTGTTCGGTTTCGATGACGTCTTCGAATTGCTTGCGGATCTCGTCGGTCAGGCGCTTGCCGCGACCGGCCTTGACCGCGCCCCGGTAATCGCCGCTGGATCGCTGCAGATCGATCATCGATTGCGCGTAATTGGCCCACTCGGTCTGCAACGCCTGCAGGCGGCGCAGACGATCGGTTTGCACCGGGTTATCGGCCGTCAGTTCGAGCAACGTATCGAGCGCCACGGTAATGCGCGGCTTGGCCGTTTCGTACGGGTCGAGGAAGTGCTCATCACCGCTCAGCAGAAAACCACGCATGCCGGTTTCCAGGTCCACGGTGAGCTTCACCGCTTCATTGGCGTTATTGATCACCCGGTCGGTGTGCTCCACCCACTGGATCACCGACAGCAGGTAAGTAATCAGCGATACGAAAAACACGGCGCTGAGCACACCGACGCCCAAGGGCAGACTGATGTTGCGGCTCAGGAGTTTGCGAAACCGTTGCTCATCAACCGTAGACGGAGAGGACATGGGGCAGCCTTGTCGAACTGTTGAAAAACAGGGAGTTTGCCCCAAAACGGCGGTGTGGATCCATTTTTCTCACACCTTTCGCCGCAAATTCCTACACTCACCGGCATGTTCGCGCCTCTGAACAGTTATCCTTGCGCCCCCATCTGCGGCTATGCTTTTTTTGCGTCGGGCGGGGAACTTGTGGCACTGCGCCACTTACTCATGAAGAAGCCCGGCACTTTTGATCGACCGGCGACCCTGAACTGACTTTTGAGAGCCTTATTATGTCTACCCCCGCCTCCATCATCCTTGTCGTAGAAGACGACAACATCGTGCGCATGCTGATTGTCGATGTGCTGGAGGAGTTGGAGTTCGCGGTGCTCGAAGCGGATGGCAGCGAACAGGCACTGGAAAAGCTTAAAGACTCAACTCAGCAGATTGATCTGATGATGACCGATGTCGGCCTGCCGGGCATGGACGGCCGTGAGCTGGCGACCGAAGCACGCAAACTGCGCCCCACCCTGCCGATTCTGTTTGCCAGCGGTTATGCCGAATCCATTGAAGTGCCTAAAGATATGCATGTCATCGGCAAGCCGTTTTCGATTGATCAACTTCGCGACAAAGTCAGAAGCATCATTAATTAGATACAACTCTTCATTTGAATGATGGGATTGCTTTATGCAGCCCCATCAAAAAACTTGCTAAAAACATTAACTGAAAAAACAACTTACACACAAAACATTGATAGTCATCAACTAACAAAAGAGGATCAAGCAACACTAAAACCGAAAATGGATTGACCATGAAGTTTCAACACACCTGCTTTTCTCTACAGCGATATTCTTCCAAACCTGATTCTAGCAACGAATCCCAAGCTGATCGTGTTAATAGCGATCTCCGAGAGAAAATTGAAGTTATCCAAAAACTGAAAGACCGTACTCATAACCTTTCCTCATCTGAACCTATCATTCTTGAACGGGCAATGGTCTCTCTTGAGTCCGGCTCGACACTTGAAGATACTCTTGAACCCGGCAGAGACCTGTTGCGAAAAATTCAGGATGAAGTGTCCTTCAAAAAAATGCGTTTGACGCTCGGACTTCCCGATCACTCGAACTTTGAAATAACTTCCTCTGGAACGATTAATGCCTTTTACTCAGGAAAAACATTAAGTTTTTCTAACGCATTCAAACTCGCACCCAATCTCAAGGACGAATTTGATACGTTAACGCAAATAGCCCACTTGACCGGCGGCGCTGTGTCTCTCATGGATCAGATCGAGGTAAAGCAATGGTTGATGTTCCACCAGCACATCATTCCTCAGACAGTTGCTGAAGGGCGAAAACTCATTGCTTTTATGGAGCTTGCACAACCGGTCAGTCCGCTGCACGGTAGCTATTGGGAAATGATCAAAGACGAGAAAAACTCGCTCGTTCTATCCAATCTTCAACGCGCCCAATTACGCAGACTCACTCGCGAGTACATTCAGGACCAGTCGTTACTGGAACTCCTTTCTTACAGCATATTCGGCGCCAGCACAGCGCCATTCAAGCGCTCGGAAGCGGCCGATATACTTGAAAAGATGGTTGCCAGTCCCATCGCCTTGACCTGGGCCAACGCCTATGTCCGCGACTTGGGTTGGTATGGTGCTCAGGACAATGAACCGCAAACTGACGAGTCACTTCAACTGGTCATACTGACGTCGCTTCTGCTAAACCTGCATTCGAAGGCCGGTGAACAGGAAGCGCGTAATCATGTGGCTGGATTCAACTTGTATGCGCTTGAACACAGTGAAAAGACATTCGCCGAAGTTCATACGGCTTTTGAAAACCATTTGATCGAAAACACCCGGATCACTCAGCGAAATGCAGCACTGGCAGCGCACTTGTTGCTGGCAGAGGCGGCACCGGCATTTCTTGTCAGAGAGTTACCTCCCGCCCTGTTGCTGGGGACAGCGCAATGGGTCGAATTCTGCCGGATCGTGGCGGCGCAGGAAGTCATTGCGCCGGGATCCACGCGCACAATGACCTATGTGGAACTGCACCGCCGCTCAAGCTTTGACGCAATGACCGAACCGCAAAAGACACTCGATGCCCTCGCAGCTATGGACCCGGTACTGGACTGGGCACTGTTCAACAGAATTGTCACGCCGGACACCGTGGAAAATTCCCCCAAGGACGCGCTTGAAACCGCGATAAATGCGTACGCCCGATATGCTCGGACAGCGGCCGATACTGCCGAAACGTTGTCGCGCCCCTTGCCGACCCGAAAAAGCATCTCGCGGGATATTCTCAAGCAAGTTGCCAAAGGATGTACCTATCTCGACGACGAGGTCTTGCATCAGAAAACCAATAGGTCGCTGGAGGACGCTTACGCTGACTCGTTCCTCATTTCGCCTGTCGAACTGCATATGTCCAACGACTTGATAACCGGTGACTGGGATTTGAAGAAAGGCGAAAGTATCTATAGCGCTTTTCCACGCATGCAAGCCAACCTGATCTCGCCGGATGGCGAGTTTTACCGTCAGTTCAACCGCGAGTACGTCAGCCATTCGCGTGCACTGCACATGCACTTGAAATTGGCGCTCACCGCATTGCCACTGGCTGATCGGACGCGTTTGCTCAAAGGCCAGGTGACGTTGTTCAGCGTCCGGGCTTCGGTCGCAAAGCTACAATCGCTCCAGCCACTGCCCGCCAACGTATTGGCGCAAACCGTTGATCTTTTCCTGAAGGCGCCCAATCGAAAGCCGACTGAAAGTCACAAGGAGATAGAGGCAGCGATTGGCCGCTACGGCGTAGTCATCTGTTCACGCTTCGAAGGTAGCGTCACTTGCTACGAGTTATTCACTCTGCACGGTGTCTGTCGTGAGAACCCCGAACTGGCAGCGCTCATCCAACGCGAAAACCTGTTGGATACAAGTTTGCGCAGCAATCTGAAGGCATTCTCGCTGCCAGCGCCCATATTCCAATTACCCACTAACATCGAGGCTTATACCCACGGGGTTACACCTGGATTGGTCGACAGCAGTTTGGGGGTGATCGAGAAAGTGGGTGGGTTGCCGGCGCCGATATTGGCTCATGACGTCATGGTGAACGGTTACTACCAGAGTTTATATTCCACAGAGTTGGACCCTCTGGTGAACTATGTGCTCAAGCACTGCCCTATTGCCAGTTACGACGAACTGGTCAGGGAATGTTGGGGTCAGACCAGGCTCGAGGCCCTGCGCGCAAAGCGGGAAAAGGATCTGGACACGTTTCTGAACTTTGTCGTGCCTTTCAAATCATGTATCGAGGATCTGAACTCGGATGATCTGGATCGCCAGCTTCAAGGGGCGGCGACATGTGCGTTGGAAATCGCTATGACTGTCCTGTTGGTCGTCGGCGCCGTGGCCCAGATAGCGAGCATTGCTGCAAGAAATATCAGCGTGGCCACCAAAGCCAGCGCAATGGCTACAACCGGGCTGGGGCTGGTGAGTAATCTGCTCAACCCGCTCGACGGAGCAACGGACCTTCTTTTGCAGGGCGAAAAACTCTTGCGCAGAGGTTTGAGCAAAAGTTTTGTCTCCGTGGAAAACGCTATCTCCGACATGCGTAACTGGTCGGGAGTGACGCCCCGGGCGCAGCTGAAAAGTATTATCGACACTGATGCCATTCGACTTGGCACCTGGCGCCCTGCGCAATCATCCCAAGACCTCTTTCAAGTATGGGGCATACGCCATAGTGACGAATGGTACGCTTTGAACAGGCTGGGCGAGCCGTGGGGAGCAAAACTGCAAAATTTCGATTACAAGTTCAGACTACCGACCCTGAACTGGCGACGAATCATGCCCAAAGGCTACACCCACGGTTACATGAAAAAAGCCGTTCCAGCTGCGAAAACAAAACTCGATAACGCGCTTGGCTTATTGGTCGACCCAGATTGGAAAGAGGAAGTTCGCCAAGTGTTCAAATATTTGTTCGGAACTGACTCTGACGAAGCCATCCAACATATTGAACGCAAGTTGCGAGAAATGCGCAAGGATCTAGACTCTTTCACCTTGGCTAACGTGTCATTCAAAAAAGCCAATATCAAAGCCGTTGCGGCACTGAATGTCCCCGATTACAAACTCTGGAAACAGACGGTGAACAATAAGACGGTGAATAACGGTTCAATCAAGAGGTTCGTCAATATCTATTCTGATCACTTGGACGATTTTTATCGTACAACGAAATACGATGAATCCAGAGTCGCAGATGTTCTCATCCATGAGATGTCACACGGTGCACCTGGCACATTAGACCTTTACTACGGTAAGACTCTCGATCGTGTGGAGTACGACGCCGCACCATTGATTGATCTCGCGCGCAAGCCTGAAATGGTTGATCCTTCCTTTGCGAACCCCTACAGAACAGCAGACACGGACAGCTTTACTCATTTACATCAATTCCAGTCAATTCGAGCCAGCCTTCCGAACATGATCCAGCGTAATCCTGCCTTATACAACGCAGATTCTTATGAAGTAGCGGTTTCCTTGATGGATCAAATAAAATCGAATCCCGCCGGATTTGGTATCAACATGATCACCATCGATAGGGCATTAAACAATCTTGCCGCTGACAAATTCCTCGGGACGCTGGAGATCAATCTCGGTAAGTTTTAGGTCTGCCCGCCCCCTATGACTCGATTGTCGAACACGTCAATGCCAGTCCCGATCGGGGACTGGCATTTTTCCTCTGCAAACGCTTTGCCGATTTGCCAGAATGTTCCTGCAAAGTAAGTCTCCCGTCTCTCGCGATCTCCCACCATGGTTTAATCGCGCTTTTTACTGCGTCCACTCGTTTGCTGAATAGGAAAATTTTGCATGATTCTGCCTCTCGCTACCAAAGTCCTGGTCATCGGTTACGTCTGGCCAGAACCACGCTCCTCAGCGGCGAGCGGGCACGTCATGCAGATCCTCGAAACATTCCTGCAACAGGGTTGGGACATCACCTTCAGCAGCCCGGCCGGCCCAGGCGAGCACAAGGCGGATCTTGCCGCACTCGGCATCCGCGAAGTCGCCATCGAACTCAACAACAGCAGCTTTGATCACTTCATCAGCGAACTGGCGCCGGACATCGTTTTGTTTGACCAGTTCATGATGGAGGAGCAGTTCGGCTGGCGGGTGGAAAAATACTGCCCTCAGGCCCTGCGAGTGCTGGAAACGTCGGACCTGCAAAGCCTGCGACATGCGCGTCATCAGCGTCTGAAGTCTCGTCTCAAGGTCAATCCGGACCAGAATGATTTCAGTGATGTATTTGCTCCAGACCTGCGCGACGAATTCGGGCTGATGGCCGAGACCGATCTGGCCAAACGCGAAATCGCTGCGCTGTATCGCTGCGATCTGAACCTGATGATCTCCGAAGTGGAAATCCAGCTGTTGATCGAACAGTTCGGTTTGCCTCGACAGTTGCTGCACTGGTGCCCGTTAATGATCGACCCGCCTGCGGCCACCTCTGCAAACTTTGCAGATCGGGCGAACTTCCTGAGCATCGGCAACTTCCGTCATGCGCCCAACTGGGATGCCGTGCTATGGATGAAAACCACGATCTGGCCGCTGATTCGCCAGCAATTGCCCCAGGCACAACTGCACATCTACGGCGCTTATACGCCGCCAAAAGCCACCGCGCTGCATAACGCCAGCGACGGTTTCCACATCATGAACTGGGCCGAAGATGCATTGCAGGTCATGTCTGCCGCCCGCGTCTGTTTGGCGCCGCTGCGCTTTGGGGCCGGGATCAAGGGCAAACTGGTCGATGCCATGCTGTGCGGCACGCCTAGCGTCACCACACCGGTTGGCGCCGAGGGCATGCACGGCGATCAGACCTGGCCAGGCTGTGTCACGAGCAGTGCAATCGAATTCGCCAACAATGCCGTTGCGCTTTACCAGAACGAGGCGCGTTGGCAGGAAGCCCGTCTGGCAGGATATACGCTATTGAAACAACGCTACCCACAGTCAGTACATGGTTTGGCGCTGATAGAGAAACTGCGTTATTGCCAACTAAACTTGCAGGAACTCAGAGCCAAGAACTTTACGGGCAGCATGCTTCGCCATCACTCACATAAAAGCACTCAATATATGTCGCAATGGATCGAAGCAAAGAATCGTCATACCACAAAAGATAAACTTCTATAAAAAAACAACAGCCGAACCAACATTAAATCAATATCAAAACAACAAAAACAACCAGCATCAATTTTAATATTGCCAACATACAACTCCTGCCCTTATAAAAACCTGCAAGCGCTACTTATCTAAATCATGACGGTAGCGCGCCTCTAAACAAGTTAATGCAGGTAAAACAATGAACACTCAATACAGCAATAATCAATGGATGACGGCGACACCCGCTATCGACACCCTGTCGCTTTTCGAACTGACCTTGCCGGGCACACACAACGCTGGCACTGACTGGAAAGCCTCTTACCCTTTTTTCGGCCCGCCGCGCCACTGGCTGGCGTGTCAGCACGATACGTTCTACAGCCAGCTTCGAAACGGTTCCAGAGTTCTCGACATACGTTTGACCTACGATCAAAACGCCGAGGGTCTCGGTAAATTCCCCATGCATCACGGTGGACACCGCAACTCCCGGACGCTAGGACATCTGGTAACCGACATCAACGATTTTCTCGCTAAAAACCCTGACGAGTTCATCATTGTCGACTTCCATGATTTGGCAGGCAGCAACTTCGACTTCAAATACTTCAACGAAATAATCATTCGTTTTCTGGGTGAACGACTGATACCGAGAGGCAACCGCTCGCTTAGTCTGGAACAACTAAAACGCATCAGCCCCATGCAGCGGGTTTTGGTTGCGGCGCGCTCTCATCAGGCTCTTCACAGCGGTGTCTTTATCGATTCGATCAATCACCAATGGTCCGGAAAAGACATTACCACTGCGAAAGAGTTACAACAGTTCATCGGCAACGTACTGGAGAATTCTTTCAGCGTCTGGGCCCCTTGGTCTTTATCAGCAACCAGCTACAGTATCGCCGGCGGGCCGGTGGATATTCATAGCGATCTTGACGTCTGGTTTGACCCTGCGAAAAGTGACTGGGCGCAACAGTGCAATATCATCAATGTTGATTTCATCGAAGAATCGCGCATTGTCGAGTTTTGCCGCGCAGCCAACCTGAACAAGGTGCGTCAGCGTAACGCCTGATCGGCCAACTTTACCTACTGGCACAAACGGACCGGAAAGAGGCATGATCGGCGGCGAGAACAAAAAAAGCGCCCCGCCATGACCCGAACCGCCCGCGTGACCGACCCTTCATACGAGTTGATGGATGACCATAACGGGTTGTCCATCATCTACCGCCAGCACGGTTTTCCATGCCCGCTGGTGCGCTGGCATTTCCACAAGGAATACGAGCTGCACCTGATCGTCGCCAGCTCCGGCAAGGTGTTCATCGGCGACTACATCGGCAATTTTTACCCCGAAACCCTGTTTCTCACCGGCCCTAACTTGCCGCACAACTGGATCAGCCAGGTGGCCGAGGACGAGGTCGTTGAGAAGCGCGACATGCTGGTCAACTTCACCGACGAGCTGTTCGAGAGTGGCCATCAGGTGTTTGCCGAACTGAAAACCCTGGCGCCCCTGCTGGAACGTGCGCAGTACGGCATCGAGTTTCGCTGCAAGCGTACCATCCGCCAGGCCATGACGCTCATGCAGCGAATCGCCGACAGCAAGGGCATCACCCGCCTCGGGCACTTTTTCATCCTGATGGAGTTGCTTGCCGCCAGCGATGATTTCCAGTTGTTGTCCGGCGCCACCACCCCGCAACTCGCCGATGAGCACAACATCGATCGCACCAACCGGGCGGTCGATTACATCTTCAGCCACTACGCCCGGGATATTTCGCTGGAAGAAGTCGCCGACCATCTGGGCATGACGCCGACTTATTTCAGTCGTGTATTCAAGCAGACCACGGGGCGCAATTTCATCGAGTTCGTCAATCGCCTGCGCATCAGCAAATCCTGCGAGCTGCTGGCTGATGGTGACAAACCGGTGACCGAGGTGTGTTTCGAATCCGGCTTCAACAATATTTCCAATTTCAATCGGCGCTTTCAGCAGCTCAAAGGTATGACGCCGTCGCATTACCGCCGGCTCGCGGTGCAGCGCCTGACTGAACAGAACCACCACTGACAACCCGATTCCCCTGTAGGAGTGAGCCTGCTCGCGATAGCGGTGTGACAGCTTGCAGAAATGCTGGCTGACATTCCGCTATCGCGAGCAGGCTCACTCCTACAAGGGGCTGTGTCGGCATCAGAAACCTGTACGCATTCGATAACACCTCGACGCTGGAAAGCCCTGCCTTGCATTCACCACACCAAAGCCCAGTGCAAAAAAGTATCGACAAAAGTGCTAGGGATGATTTGTCAGTCCTGCAATTGAAGGCTGTAATCAGCGCACATTCTTCCTGCACAGGAAGACACAAAAACAATAACTGTCCTTCTGTAACCCGCTGGGTGCAGAAAAGGAGTGCACGATGCAACCGACTGCAAAAGCTCTGCTTGCCCTCACCTGCATGACCCTCAGCAGCGTCAGCCTTGGCGCCCAGACCCTGACCATCGCCACCGTCAACAACAGCGACATGATCCGCATGCAAAAGCTCTCGAAAACCTTCGAGACCGAGCATCCGGACATCAAACTCAATTGGGTCGTGCTGGAAGAAAACGTCCTGCGCCAACGCCTGACCACCGACATCGCCACTCAGGGCGGGCAGTTCGACGTGTTGACCATCGGCATGTACGAAGCGGCACTGTGGGGCGCCAAAGGCTGGCTGGAACCGATGAAGGATCTGCCGGCCAGTTACGCCCTCGACGACGTGTTCCCGTCGGTGCGTGAAGGCCTGTCAGTCAAGGGTTCGCTGTACGCCTTGCCGTTCTACGCGGAAAGCTCGATCACCTATTACCGCACCGACCTGTTCAAGGATGCCGGGCTGACCATGCCCGAGCGTCCGACCTGGGAACAGATCGCCGGCTTCGCCGAAAAACTCACCAATAAAGACAAAGAGCAGTACGGCATCTGCCTGCGCGGCAAGGCCGGTTGGGGCGAGAACATGGCGCTGATCACCACCGTCGCTAACGCCTATGGCGCGCGCTGGTTCGATGAGCAGTGGAAACCGGAATTCAGCGGCCCTGAGTGGAAAAACGCGCTGAACTTCTACGTCGACACCATGAAGAAATCTGGCCCGCCGGGCGCTTCCAGCAACGGTTTCAACGAAAACCTTGCACTGTTCAACAGCGGCAAATGCGCAATGTGGGTCGATGCCAGCGTCGCCGGTTCGTTCGTTACCGACAAAACTCAAAGCAAAGTCGCCGATCACGTCGGCTTCACCTTCGCCCCGCATCAAGTGACTGACAAAGGTTCGGCCTGGCTGTACTCCTGGGCGCTGGCGATTCCGACCAGTTCCAAAGCCAAGGATGCAGCGAAAGAGTTCAGCGCCTGGGCAACTTCCAAGGAATACGGTGAGTTGGTGGCCAAAACTGACGGCATCGCCAACGTTCCGCCGGGCACCCGCGCCTCGACCTACAGCGACGCTTACATGAGCGCCGCGCCGTTCGCCAAGGTCACGCTGGAATCGTTGAAAGCGGCTGACCCGAGCAAACCGACGCTGAAACCGGTGCCGTACATTGGCATTCAACTGGTGACCATTCCTGAGTTCCAGGCCGTGGGCACCCAGGTTGGCAAGCTGTTCTCGGCAGCGCTGATCGGCCAGACCACGGTGGATCAAGCTCTGACCGCCGCGCAGCAAACCACTGAACGCGAGATGAAGCGCGCCGGTTATCCCAAGTAACCGCAACAGCTCGCTCCTGCCTTTTGTAGGAGTGAGCCTGCTCGCGATAGCGGTGTATCAGTCACCGACGGTGTTGGATGGAAAACCGCTATCGCGAGCAGGCTCACTCCTACATTAGATCTTCATAGGTCTGTATGACTCGGTTGTGATCGCCATGAATACTTCAACTGCCAAAGCCCACCTCGACCTGTCGCCACCTGCGCGCAAGGTCCGCGTACGCAATCCCGGCTGGTTTCTGGTCAGCCCTTCGGTGGCCCTGTTGCTGCTGTGGATGATCGTGCCGCTGGGCATGACCATCTACTTCTCGATGATCCGCTACAACCTGCTCTACCCCGGCGAAAACGAGTTCGTCGGGCTTGAGAACTTCACCTACTTTCTGACCGACTCGGGCTTCATGCCCGGTGCCACCAACACGCTGTTGCTGGTCGGTAGCGTTTTGCTGATCAGTGTGGTGTTGGGCGTATTGATCAGTGCATTGCTGGAGGCCAGTGAATTCCTTGGTCGCGGCATCGTCCGGGTCATGCTGATCTCGCCGTTCTTCATCATGCCCACGGTCGGTGCGCTGATCTGGAAGAACCTGATCTTCCATCCGGTCTCGGGGATTCTCGCCTACGTCTGGAAACTGTTCGGCGCGCAACCGGTGGACTGGCTGGCGCACTACCCGCTGCTGTCGATCATCATCATTGTTTCGTGGCAGTGGCTGCCCTTCGCCATCCTGATCCTGATGACCGCGATGCAGTCCCTCGACCAGGAACAAAAAGAAGCCGCGCGCCTCGACGGTGCCGGGCCGATCGCGATCTTCTGGCACCTGACCCTGCCGCATCTGGCGCGGCCGATTGCTGTGGTGGTGATGATCGAAACGATCTTCCTGCTGTCGGTGTTCGCCGAGATTTTCACCACCACCAACGGCGGCCCCGGCTACGCCTCGACCAACCTCGCCTACCTGATCTACAACCAGGCGCTGGTGCAGTTCGACGTCGGCATGGCCTCGGCGGGCGGCTTGATTGCCGTGGTCATCGCCAACATCGCCGCGATCATTCTGGTGCGGATGATCGGCAAAAACCTGACTGACAAAGCCTGAGGCCTGCCATGACTCTTCAACAATCCCGCCGGCTGCAAAGCCTGCTGCTCGGCACCCTGGCCTGGGCCATCGCGATCGTGATTTTCTTCCCGATCTTGTGGATGGTGATGACCAGTTTCAAAACCGAAATCGACGCGTTCGCCACGCCGCCGCAGTTCATCTTCACGCCGACGCTGGAGAACTACCTGCACATCAATGAGCGCAGCGACTACTTCAGTTTCGCCTGGAACTCGGTGGTGATTTCCTTTAGCGCCACCGCGTTGTGCCTGCTGATCGCGGTGCCCGCCGCTTACTCGATGGCGTTCTACGAAACCCAGCGCACCAAAGGCACGCTGCTGTGGATGCTCTCGACCAAGATGCTGCCGCCGGTGGGCGTGCTGATGCCGATCTACCTGCTGGCGAAGAGTTTCGGCCTGCTCGATACACGCATCGCGCTGATCGTGATCTACACGCTGATCAACCTGCCGATCGTGGTCTGGATGGTTTACACCTACTTCAAGGACATCCCCAAAGACATCCTCGAAGCCGCCCGCCTCGACGGCGCCACGCTGTGGCAGGAAATGGTCCGCGTGCTGTTGCCGATTGCCAAGGGCGGCCTCGCCTCGACCGTGCTGCTTTCGCTGATTCTGTGCTGGAACGAGGCGTTCTGGTCGCTGAACCTGACCTCGTCGAAAGCCGCGCCACTGACCGCGTTGATCGCCTCGTATTCAAGTCCGGAAGGCTTGTTCTGGGCCAAGTTGTCGGCAGTCTCGACCCTGGCGTGTGCGCCGATCCTGATCTTCGGCTGGATCAGCCAGAAGCAACTGGTGCGCGGCCTCTCCTTCGGTGCCGTGAAATGAAGATCCCGAACCCGACACATCCCCCTGTAGGAGTGAGCCTGCTCGCGATGAGGCCGTGTCAGTCGCCATCATTGTTGAATGACACTCCGCTATCGCGAGCAGGCTCGCTCCTACAAAAACGCGTTCGATTCAACTGAATAATAAATTGCGGAGGCCCATCCTCATGGCCAACCTGAAAATCAAGAATCTGCAAAAAGGCTTCGAAGGTTTCTCCATCATCAAAGGCATCGACCTTGAGGTGAACGACAAGGAATTCGTGGTCTTCGTCGGCCCGTCGGGCTGCGGTAAATCCACCCTGCTGCGGCTGATCGCCGGTCTGGAAGAAGTCAGCGACGGCACCATCGAACTCGATGGCCGCGACATCACCGAAGTCAGCCCGGCCAAGCGCGATCTGGCGATGGTGTTCCAGACCTACGCGCTGTACCCGCACATGACCGTGAAAAAGAACATGTCGTTCGCTCTCGACCTCGCAGGCGTACCGAAAGCCGAAGTCGAGAAGAAAGTCGGTGAAGCGGCGCGCATTCTCGAACTCGGGCCGATGCTTGAGCGCAAGCCGAAACAGCTTTCCGGTGGCCAGCGCCAGCGCGTGGCGATTGGCCGTGCCATCGTACGCAATCCGAAAATCTTCCTCTTCGACGAACCGTTGTCCAACCTCGACGCCGCGCTGCGCGTGCAGATGCGCCTTGAGCTGCTGCGCCTGCACAAAGACCTGCAAGCGACGATGATCTACGTGACCCACGATCAGGTCGAAGCGATGACCATGGCCGATAAAGTCGTGGTACTCAATGGCGGCAAGATCGAACAGGTCGGCTCGCCGCTGGACCTGTATCACAACCCGGCGAACCTCTTCGTCGCCGGGTTCCTCGGCACGCCGAAAATGGGCTTCCTCAAAGGCAAGATTGCCCGCGTCGACGGCCAGAGCTGCGAAGTCTCGCTGGACGCTGGTACGCGCATCACCCTGCCCTTCAACACCGCCAATTTGAGTGTCGGCAGCGCCGTGACCCTCGGCATTCGCCCGGAACATCTGGAACTCGCACAACCGGGCGACTGCACCCTGCAAGTCACCGCTGACGTCAGCGAACGCCTGGGCAGCGACACCTTCTGCCACGTCACCACCAACGCCGGCGAAGCCCTGACCATGCGCGTGCGCGGTGATCTGGCCAGCCGTTACGGCGAACAATTGAGCCTGCACCTGGACGCGGCTCAGTGCCATTTATTCGATGCCGAAGGTATCGCGTTGACCCGTCCGCTGCGCGCTGCGGCCTGATTTCGAGAACTCCCGATGAAACTCAATCAACAAAATCTCCATCGTCTGGCCAGCGAAGTGCAACTGCCGGCCTACAGCCTCAACGACACGCGCCAAGGCATCGCCCACATCGGCGTCGGCGGCTTTCATCGCGCACATCAGGCGTATTACACCGATGCGCTAATGAACACCGGCGAAGCCCTCGACTGGGCGATTTGCGGCGTCGGCCTGCGCACTGAGGACCGCCGCGCCCGCGACGATCTCAAGGAGCAGGATTACCTGTTCACGCTGTTCGAACTCGGTGACAGCGACGACACCGAAGTCCGCGTGATCGGTGCGATTCGCGACATGCTGCTGGCCGAGGACGGCGCTCAGGCGTTGATCGACAAGCTCGCCGATCCGCAAATCCGCATCGTCTCGCTGACCATCACCGAGGGTGGTTATTGCATCGACGACAGCAACGGCGAGTTCATGGCGCACCTGCCGCAGATCCAACACGATCTGGCCCATCCCGAGTCACCGAAAACCGTGTTCGGTTTTTTATGTGCAGCCTTGGAAAAACGCCGCGCGGCGGGTATCCCGGCGTTTACCGTGATGTCTTGCGATAACCTGCCGCACAACGGCGCCGTGACGCGCAAGGCGTTGCTGGCGTTTGCCACACTGCGTAACAGCAATCTGTGCAGCTGGATCGACGCCAACGTCAGTTTCCCCAACGCCATGGTCGACCGCATCACACCGATGACCAGCACCGCGCATCGCCTGCAACTGGCCGACAAACACGGCGTCGACGATGCCTGGCCGGTGGTCTGCGAGCCGTTCGTGCAATGGGTGCTGGAAGACAAATTCGTCAATGGTCGCCCGGCCTGGGAAAAGGTTGGCGTGCAGTTCACCGACGATGTTTCGCCCTATGAAGAGATGAAAATCAAACTGCTCAACGGCAGCCACTTGGCGCTGACCTATCTGGGCTTTTTGAAGGGCTACCGGTTTGTGCACGAGACCATGAACGACCCGCTGTTCGTGCGTTACATGCGTGCTTACATGGATCTGGACGTGACCCCGCAACTGGCGCCGGTGCCGGGCATTGATCTGACGGATTACAAAAATACGCTGGTGGCGCGCTTTTCCAATCAAGCGATTGCCGATCAATTGGAGCGGGTGTGTTCGGACGGCTCGTCGAAGTTTCCCAAGTTCACTATTCCGACGATCAATCGCTTGATTGCCGATGGGCAGGAGACCAAGCGTGCGGCTCTGGTGGTCGCTGCGTGGGCGTTGTATTTGAAGGGGGTCGATGAGAATGGTGATACCTATTCGATCCCGGATCCGCGCGCGGCGTTTTGTCAGGCGTTGGTGGAGGATGATGCTTTAATCACGCAGCGGTTGTTGGCGGTTGAGGAGATTTTTGGCACGGTGATTCCGCGTTCGGCGGAGTTTGTCGCGGCGTTTGAGTGGTGCTGCAACAGTTTGCGCGAAGAAGGTGTGACGCGGACTTTGCAGCGGATTCTGGATTGAAAAGCCCCTCACCCTAGCCCTCTCCCGGAGGGAGAGGGGACTGACCGAGGCGTTCTTGCGGAATACATCGACCTGAAAGTCCGGAGTCGAACTCAGGTTTTGAACAGCCCCGGTTGAGAGAACCGGAGTCGAACTCAGCTTTTGAACAGCCCCCCGATCGGCTCCCTTTCCCCCTCGCCCCCTTGGGGGAGAGGGCTGGGGTGAGGGGGTAAGCTCTTGATCTTCACCACACCCGAGTGGTTCACACATGACAACACAACAACTGTTCCTAGGCATCGACTGCGGCACCCAAGGCACCAAAGCCATCATCCTCGACGCCATCAGCGGCCAAGTCCTCGGCCAAGGCGCCGCCGCACACACAATGATCAGCGGCGCCAACGGCCGCCGCGAGCAAGACACCCAGCAATGGCTCGAAGCCTTCGCCCTCGCTACCCGCCAGGCATTGCTGGCGGCGAATGTCGACGGCCAGGCGATCCTCGGCATCGGCGTCTCCGGCCAGCAACACGGTCTGGTCCTGCTCGATGATCAAGGCGAAGTCCTGCGCCCCGCCAAGCTCTGGTGCGACACCGAAACCAGCGCCGAAAACGACCGTCTGCTCACTCATCTGGGCGGTGAAAAAGGCTCGCTGGAACGCCTCGGCGTGGTCATCGCGCCGGGCTACACGGTGTCGAAACTGCTCTGGACCAAAGAACAGCACCCCGTGGTGTTCTCACGCATCGCACGCATTCTGCTGCCGCACGACTACCTGAACTTCTGGCTCACCGGCCGCGCCTGCAGCGAATACGGTGACGCTTCCGGCACCGGCTATTTCAACGTGCGCACTCGCCAATGGGACTTGCAACTGCTGCGCGACATCGACGCCAGCGGACGCCTGCAAGCGGCGCTACCTGAGCTGATCGATGCGCACCAAAGCGTCGGCACCCTCCTCCCGGCCATCGCCGAACACCTCGGCATCAACCCCGACGCATTGGTATCAAGCGGTGGCGGCGACAACATGATGGGCGCCATCGGCACCGGCAATATCCAGCCCGGCGCGATCACCATGAGCCTTGGTTCCTCTGGCACGGTGTACGCCTATTCCGAGGTGCCGAAAGTCAGCCCGGACGCCTCGGTCGCGACGTTCTGCTCGTCCAGTGGCGGTTGGTTGCCGCTGATCTGCACGATGAACCTGACCAACGCCACCGGCGCGATTCGCGAGTTGTTCGACCTCGATCTGCAGCAGTTCAACGACCTCGTCGCCCAGGCTCCCATCGGCGCCGACGGCGTGAGCATGCTGCCATTCCTCAACGGTGAACGGGTGCCCGCCCTGCCCCACGCCACCGGCAGCCTGCACGGCTTGACGCTGGATAACCTGACCCAGGCCAATCTGTGCCGCGCCGCCGTCGAAGGCACCACCTTCGGTCTACGTTACGGACTGGATTTGCTCCGCCAGAATGGTTTACAAAGCCGCAGCATTTGCCTGATCGGCGGCGGCTCGAAAAGCGCGGTGTGGCGGCAGATCGTCGCCGACATCATGAACACCCCGGTGATCTGCACCGAACAAAGCGAAGCCGCCGCCCTCGGCGCAGCGATTCAAGCGGCGTGGTGCAAATCCTGGTCGAACGGCCACGAAGACACCCTCGCCGATCTGTGCCAGCGCTGCGTGAAACTCGATTCAAGCAGTGAAACCCTGCCGATCGCCGCCAACGTCGCGGCGTTCCAGCATGCCTATGAACGCTATCAACAGCATGTCGCAACCCTATAAAGAGCAAACAATTATGTATTTGGTGTGTGGCGAAGCCCTGTTTGATTTTTTCAGTGAAGACGACGCCAGCGGTCTGGCCTCGAAAGTGAATTTCAACGCGATTGCCGGCGGTTCGCCGTTCAACGTCGCCGTCGGTTTGCGCCGTCTGGGCGTGGACTCGGCCTTGTTCGGCGGGCTGTCCACCGACTACCTCGGCCGCCGCTTGCAGCGAGTGCTGCAGGATGAAGGTGTGCGCCCGGACTATCTGGTGGATTTCGCCGCGCCGACCACGCTGGCCATGGTCGCCGTCGGTGCCAATGGCTCCCCGCATTACAGCTTTCGCGGTGAAGGCTGTGCCGATCGGCAACTGAGTCTTGCGCATCTGCCAGAGCTGAGCGCTGAGGTGCGCGGCTTGCACATTGGCTCATTCTCGCTGGTGGTGCAGCCGATCGGCGACACCTTGCTGACGCTGGTACAGCGCGAAAGCGGCAAACGCCTGATCACCCTCGACCCCAACGTGCGCCTTAATCCCGAGCCGAATATCGACCTGTGGCGCGAGCGCATCGCGACGCTGGTACCACTCGCCGACCTGATCAAGGTCAGCGACGAAGACCTGAGCCTGCTCTACCCCGAACAGGACCCGCAACGGGTGATCGAAGGCTGGCTCGAACATCGCTGCCAGATCGTTTTCCTCACCCGGGGCGGCGACGGCGCCAGTGTGTTCAGCCGCCAGCATGGCAACTGGTCGGTGCCGGCGGCCTCAGTGAAGATCGCCGATACCGTTGGCGCCGGTGACACCTTCCAGGCCGCGCTGATCACCTGGCTGACCGAGCACGGTCTGGATTCGGTCGAAGGCGTGCAGCAACTCGCTCGCGAGCAGATCGACGCCATGCTCAAGTTCGCCGTACAAGCCGCCGCACTGACCTGCAGCAAGACTGGCCCGGATCTGCCCTATCGTCATCAATTGAGCTGAGCGCGTAGACTGTCGGCCTTTTTGCGCACGACGGGATAACGGCTTTTGAATTACAGGCAGACGCTTGGACTACTGACACTGGCAACGCTACTGAGCGGGTGCGGCACCTCGCCGCCCCGCTCGCCGGAAGACATTTGCGAAATCTTCCGCGAAAAAAGCGACTGGTACGACGCTGCGCAAGTCACGCAAAAACGCTGGGGCGTGCCGATTCAGGTGCCCTTCGCGATCATGTATCAGGAATCCGGCTACCGCTACGACGCCAAGACTCCGCGCAAATACTTGCTCTGGGTGATCCCGTGGGGCCGCGTTTCGACCGCCTCGGGTTATGCGCAAGCCAAAGATGAAGTCTGGGCCGACTACCAGAAAAGCACCGGCCGCAGCGGCGCCGACCGCGAAGACTTCGACGACGCCATCGACTTTGTCGGCTGGTACATGGACAAGACCTATTCGATCAATGGCGTCTACAAGTACGACGCCTACAACCAATACCTCAACTACCACGAAGGCTGGGGCGGCTTCCGCAACAAGACTTACGCGAGCAAAGCCTGGCTGATGCCGACGGCGCGCAAAGTGCAGAACCGTTCGGACGTGTATGCGCGGCAATATGCCGGGTGCAAAGAGGATTTGAATCGGGGGTTCTGGAGCCGGTTCTGGCATTGGTTGTAAGGACGCCTTCGCGAGCAGGCTCGCTCCCACAATAGATCTTCAGTGAACACAGATGTTGTGTCCGGCATTGAACCCATGTGGGAGCGAGCCTGCTCGCGAAAGCAATCGATCAGACGCTACGCCGCCACGCCTTACAACACCGAAAAGCTATAACTCACAATCAACCGTGTCTCATCCACATCCCGGGCAAACTTCTCATAATTGGTGCGATACGTAGCATTCCTCAAACGCAGACTCACATCCTTGAACGTGCCCGTCTGAATCACATACTTCAACTCGCTATCGCGTTCCCACTCCTTGCCTTCCTGATCACTGCCCAACACCTTGATGTGATCACCGTTCACATAACGGGTCAGGAAGCTCAAACCATTAATGCCAATGGCCTTGAAGTCATAGTCATAACGCAACTGCCACGAGCGTTCCTGCGCGGCGGCGAAGTCGTTGACCTGCACATAGTTGACCAGATACGGGTTGCTGCCATCGAGGTACGGCATCGAGTTGTCGCCGTTCATGCGCTGCCAACCGGCGCTGAACGTGTGACCGCTGTGCGCGTACGACAGCATGCCGCTCAACGCACGGTTATCGATGGAACCGGCCTTGGCATCACCGCTGTCGGCACTTTTCAGCACGCGCAGATCCGCTTTAAGTACACCGCCACCTAACGGTTGATTACCCAACAGCCCGACAAAGTGCTGACGATAAATGTCTTCCAGTTCGGCGTAGTGATACTGCGCAGTCAGACGATCGCTGATCTTGTAGTCGAAGCCGTACATGTCGAAATGATCGGCAGTGGTGTTGCAGGCGTAGCGCTTGTTTTTGCAATGCACACGGATGTCTTGCGAATCGGTGGAATCGCGCGCGGTGTACTTGTCCAGGCGTGCGGCCATGAAGGTCAGGTCTTTCAGCTCTTTAGAGGTCAACATGGCGCCGTTGAACATGGTCGGCAGCAAACGGCCATCGTTGTATTTCAGCAACGGCAGATCCGGTAGCAGTGCGCCGTACTTCAGCACCGTGTCCGAGACCTTCACTTTGGCGGTCAGGCCCATTTTCGCGTACTGACCTTTCGAGCCGCGCGGGTCGTTGCCGCTCGATGGCAACAAGCCGCTGTTGCTGCGGTCCGGGCTGGAATCGAGTTGAAAGCCAAGCATGCCCAGCGCATCAATACCAAAACCCACGGTACCTTCGGTGTAGCCCGATTGCAGGTTGAGAATAAAGCCCTGTGCCGACTCTTCACGCTTGGAGGCGCCCTGATCGTTCGTGGTGTGCCCATCACGGAAATCGCGGTTGAAGTACACCGTGCGCGACTCGATTTTCGCCGTGGTGTCTTCAAAAAATCCGCTGGCCTGAACCTGTGCGGTAAAACCTGCGCACAGCACAAAGGCTCCGAAGCCAAACGACTGGCGCGGGGTGATGATGGAAAATGGGGGACGCATGAAAAACTCCAACAATGCAGCGTTTGCGCAAGCGCGCAACAAGCCAGAAAAATAGCTCCCGTCCCGGGTCAGATTGAACCAGGAGAAAGTGAACACGCAGGGGTGAGCGGCAATGATGGCAGATGGCTTTGACGTGCTACAGGCGACTTTAGTCTGAATCTGACTGAGGATTCTTCAACCCCGGGTCGTGGGAAAAGTTGCCGGCAATCAACGCCAATTCGCACGAAACGCCCGGTTTCACTGGGCGAAACACCTCATCTAAGGGTTTTCCCTATACCGCAAACCTGCCAGACCTACGGCTTTTGTGCCTTGAACGAGGCGGCTGAATCCTCCATCATCCGTCACCTGCTTATTCAACGGACGGAATTCAAGGCATGCTGGACGCCAACGCAACCCACATTACCCTCACGCTTGAAGGCGCCAACGCCGACCTGCAAGTCCTCAGCTTCACCGGTCGCGAAGCCCTCAACGAACCGTTCCGTTTCGACCTCGAACTCGTCAGCGCCCGCCCGGACCTCAAACTCGAAGAGCTGCTGCACAAGCCCGGCGTCCTGACTTTCGGCCCGACCGGCGAAGGCAAGATCCACGGTCTGGTCTATCGCATCGAGCAAGGCGACTCCGGCAAGACCCTGACCCGTTACAGCCTCAGCCTGGTGCCACAACTGGCCTACCTGCGGCACAACCACGATCAGCAGATCTTCCAGCAACTGACCGTGCCGAAAATCATCGCCCAGGTCCTGGAAGATCGCGGCATCCTCGCCGACGCCTACAGCTTCCAGCTCAACGCCGAATACCCGGAACGCGAGTACTGCGTGCAGTACGACGAATCCGACCTGCATTTCATCCAGCGCCTGTGCGAGGAAGAAGGCATTCACTTCCACTTCCAGCACAGCAGCAGCGGCCACAAACTGGTGTTCGGCGACGACCAGACCGTGTTCCGTAAGCTGAAACCGGTGAGCTACCAGCAAGACTCCGGCATGGCCGCCGACAAACCGGTGATCAAGCGTTTCAACCTGCGTCTGGAAACCCGCACCACCCGCGTCAGCCGCCGCGACTACGACTTCGAAAAACCGCAGATCCTCCCCGAAGGCACGGCGAAAAGCACCTTTGCCCCGGACCTCGAAGACTACGACTACCCCGGCCGCTTCACCACCCGCGAGCGCGGCAAGTTCCTTTCCACCCGCGCCCTCGAACGCCATCGCAGCGACTACAAACTCGCCGAAGGCAAAGGTGACGAACCGACGCTGACCAGCGGCCATTTCCTCACGCTCGCCGAACACCCGCGCGCCGAATGGAATGAGCTGTGGCTGCTGCTGGAAGTCTTCCACGAAGGCAAACAACCGCAAGTGCTCGGCGAAAACGTCACCAGCGACGTCACCGAGAACAAAAGCGATTTCCACCAGGGCTACCGCAACAGCTTCCTCGCCACCCCGTGGGATGCGCACTACCGCCCTGCCCTTGAACACCCGAAACCAAAAGTCCTCGGCAGCCAGACCGCGGTCGTCACCGGCCCGGCCGGCGAAGAAATCCACTGCGACCAGTACGGCCGCATCAAAGTGCAATTCCACTGGGACCGCGACGGTCAGTCCAACGACAAAACCACCTGCTGGATGCGCGTCGCCAGCGGCTGGGCCGGCGCAGCGTACGGCGGCATCGCCATCCCGCGCATCGGCATGGAAGTCCTCGTTACCTTCCTCGAAGGCGATCCCGACCAGCCGCTGGTCACCGGTTGCCTGTACCACAAGGAAAACGTCGTCCCCTACGACCTGCCGGCAAACAAGACCCGCAGCACCTTCAAAACCCTGAGCTCACCGGGCGGCAAGGGCTACAACGAGTTCCGTATCGAAGACAAGAAAGGCGTCGAGCAGATCTACATCCACGCCCAACGCGACTGGGACGAAAACATTGAGCACGATCAGAAGATTCGTGTCGGGAATGAACGGCACGACACCGTTGAAGCCAATACGCTGAGTGAGTTCAAGGTTGAAGAGCACCGGATTACGCATCTGGATCGTATCAGTGAGATGCGCGCGGATGATCACCTGACCGTGGGCGTGACTCAGCATGTGAAAGTAGGTACGGCGCAGTTTGTCGAGGCCGGGACAGAGATTCACTATCACGCGGGTGAGAAAGTGGTGATCGAGGGCGGCATGGAGCTGACCGCCAAGGCGGGCGGGAGCTTTGTGAAGGTGGATGCCGGTGGTGTGACCATCAGCGGGGCTGAGGTGAAGGTGAATACCGGTGGTGCGCCTGGGGTGGGAACCGGGATCGGGATTCTGGAACCTGTCATACCGTGGGCCGCAGCGAAAGACAAAGCAGGTGCCCTGCTCGTCCCGGTCGCCGCACAGATGGCCTTGGCCAAAGCCGCTCGCGCTGCCGGCGACATACGTTGCCCGATCTGCGAAGCCTGCCGCGAAGGCAAATGCGATCTGGGAGCTACAGCATGAGCGAAGCACTCAACAACTGGCTAGGCGAACAGGCCAGACTCAATCGCGTGCTGATTCTGGCACTGGACAGCCTCGCCGAACCCAATCCGGTCACCTCGCTGTATAGCGCCGGCGTCATGCAACGCTCGGTACAACTTTACCGCCGTACCGAATACGCGCAGTTCGCCGCCATCAGTCCATGGCTGACCGAATTACAGAACCCGGGCAACGATGCGTTCCGCAAACTACTCGATGACCCACAGCGCAACTGGGGCTGGATCGGCAGCATGGACAAGGCTGATCTCGACAGCCTGACCCAGCACTGGATCGCTCGCATGGTCATCGACGAAGACGGCGAGCGCTCGCTGTTCCGTTTTCAAGACAACCGGGTTCTGGCCCGCTGCCTGGGCAACATGAAGGAAATCGAATGGCCGCTGCTGCTGGGTCCGATCAGCAGTGTGCTGTATTGGGAGGAGAATCAGTGGAGAAGTGCGGATAACGGCAAACCAGGCATGTATGCCGTACCTAACCCGGCACCATGGCTTCAAGCCCCTACGCCGCCAGAGCGAACCCGCGAAATCTTGCGTGCGAACCTCAAGCGCTGGTTGCTGGTGTATCACGCCGA
The DNA here is from genome assembly GCF_054790575.1 of Pseudomonas sp. MC6. NCBI lineage: Bacteria > Pseudomonadati > Pseudomonadota > Gammaproteobacteria > Pseudomonadales > Pseudomonadaceae > Pseudomonas > Pseudomonas sp. MC6. The sequence goes on along the minus strand of NZ_CP186504.1, from coordinate 1,411,469 downwards.
AACCGCCGCAAAACTCTCAGAAACCCGCCCGATCCTCGAATGGCTGGAAGAGCAGATGGACCTGCTCCAGGCCTGGCAATGGAACACGCCAGAGCAGCGGGAGTTCATGTTGACCCTGCGCCTCGACCCCAGGAATGCCGAGGACCTGGCTTGGCAGCCCTTACCTGGAGAAACGCCGGAGAAGCATTTTGAGCGGTGTGAACGGTTTTTTGCTAAACACAGCGACGACTACGCACTGAATTAATATCGAAACTTTGGGTGTCGCTCGCTCGAAACGATCGCCCGAGTCAAAGGACAATCAAATGCGTCATCGCAATATTTCCAATGGGTTTGTTCGCAGCATCATGATCGGGTTGGGTGCGATTGGGGCTACTGGCTGTTCGGTTGCTCAGCAAGACAGTTTTACTTTAGTGACTGAGCTTCCCCCCGGGTTTCAGATATTGGTTGAAGCGCAATATGTGCCTCGGATGGGTGAGACGTGTTCTGTTCCAGTGAAGAAAGGCCGTGAACATCCGGGTTTCAAGTTCTTCGAACAGAAACGCAGTGAGAAAGCTCAAACTGCGAACTTTCAGGTTGCCCTTACAAGTGTGGAGGGCGGATGTCCGCTGGTTTTGGATAATCTCGACTATGAGATTTACGCCAAATACGCTGCTGGTCCGGTAGACGTAGGCAAAGACTATTCGGGAATCCAGTTTGAGGACGGCCCGACTGATGGGACTCATCCACCGTCTCCACTTAAGTTGCAACGGGAGTGCGAGTGGCTATTCCGCACTGTCGGGTCCAATCGCGTTATCGCAAAAATCCTTAAATGCGCTCCGGTGGCGACGCAAGAAGAAAAAAATGGTGCTATCGCCGAAGGGCCCTTGAAGCGTCCGCAGTTAGTGGGGAAGACATTGAGAGTCACCTTCACTGTGTCCAATGATGAGAGGCCGGCCGTAGGTGACAATTGGGTGAAATTTCCGAAAGGATGGAAGCGTTGCATGGGCAAGAGTCTGGAAGATCCCTATGCGTTCTGTCGCGGTAACACTACCGATTTCAAACCTTTCAAAATGCCGGACGGGCGAGATTGCACGATCTACCCGACGTGTACGGAATAAGGACATTCATCAATGACGGTCAAAAAAGCAGCACAACCACTACTAAAAGATGCCAAAGAGCCCTGCCCACTCAGAGGCACCAAAGTTCGATTTCGGCTAGTTGACGAGTCCGGGAATGGCAAGCCCTATGCCGGGCTTAAATATGTGGTCACCGACAGCGTTGGACAGCGATATGAAGGTACGCTAGACGCCACCGGTTTTGGTGAAGTTCTAAACCACTACGAAGGGCCTGTCGTGCTGACCGTGGATCAGCCTTACACCGGTAGCGAAGAAGACTATAACTGGTTGATGAGCCGGCCAAACTACCCGCTGAAAGTCAGCGAGCTGCAGGTTCGAGCCGAAAAAACGCGATTCATCCGTAAAGATGGCCAAAGAGTTGACAACAACCCAGCAAAATCTGAAGCGGATCAATTTTTTCATGTCGAAGTACGCCACCTCGTTGAAAAAAGCTCGCATCTCCCTCCGGAGTCAAAAGCCAAATACCCTCCCAATCAGAATCTGCTAAAAGTACTGGGCGACATCGGTTTCGGTCCGGAGCAACCAGATCTTTGGGGTGTTGCCCTGGTACCGAACACACTCACAGTTCTGGAAGTGCGCCCGCTGCGGGCTTTCCGCCCAATGCTCTCGAGAGACAACAAGTTTAGTGCATTGAATTTGTATCAACTCTCATTGTTTGCGGCATTGAGCTATTGTGACTTCGGACAGTCACCGGCGGAGCAGCCTACTGATACGGTGAGTTTCCCCCTCGAGCCCAGCGTAGGAAATATGTTTGGAGAGGGTATGGCTTGTTATAAGGAGTCTTGGAAGATTAACGCGCAGCAGTCTGCTGCGTACTATCCGCTTTATGAAGACGTCCCATACTCCAAGCGTTTCGAAATTTTGCCATTCGATCCGACTTTGTATGAACAAAACAAACCGCAACAGGGGGGCAAGCAGGAACACCCTGCAAAGTGGCATTTCTTTGATGACAGTAAAGCTGATGGTGGAACTAACACCCAAGCGTTCATGACACATCATGACGAGGTTGTTCTTATTTCCATACGTGGAACATTAGAACTCGTCGACTTTGTTCGAGATACCGATGCGGAGCAAATTCCTGTAAATCCTGGCGTAGGCAAAGCTCACCAAGGCTTTTACCAGGCCTATCAAGCAATGAGGGAATTCGTCCAAGCTTACCTCGACAGTTTCCATGTTGATCAAAAAGTAATTATCTGTGGCCACAGCCTTGGAGGAGCCATTGCGACATTACTCGCAGAGGCGCTCAGGCAAAGCGCAAAAAATTACGACATTTTGCTTTATACATATGGTTCGCCCCGAGCAGGGGACGCAGATTTTGTTCAGGGTGCAACGGCCTTGGCGCACCACCGCATGGTCAACGACAACGACCCGATCCCAAGCGTACCGGCACCGTGGATGAACACTCGTAAGAGAATCTGGGTCCCAGGTGTGGTGCTCAGCTTTATCACGGCGCCACTGGGCGCGTTGATTTTTGCCTTGGGTTTAAGTCGAACAGGTGGTTCGGCTTACGAGCATCAGGGCGACCTGCATCACTTTATGCCTGTGCACTTCAAAGGCCGTGAGCAATCTTCGGTGCTGTGGAACCCGGGTTGCGAATCCATCGAGGAAGCCGCGTGCACCCGGGCAGTGAAAAAGTTCGGTGACTTGCCCGACCGGGCTCTATTCATCCAGCAACTATTCCAGATGCCTCACCACTACATGCTGCCATCCTACATTCCAAACGCATGGGCAACGTTGCGCCGCTGGCAGCAGACCCAGGAAGGCGGCGGAACGGTGGTAACAAAGACTGAATACGATCAGATCTACTTCCAACTGCAGGAAATGCAGGAACGCTTGAAAACCAAAGAGGCGGAGTTGAATAGCCCTTTCCAATCGGATCGCCGAGCCGCCATGCAGCAAGCAAGTGTGTTGCGGGCGGAAATCGGTCGATTGGACACCTCCCGCCAGCGCCTTCATACCCTGAGCTATCTCAAGCTCACACCTGAGGATATCTACGGTTCTGCCACTCAGGCGCCTGAACATGACCAGAACCTGCAACGCTGGCTAGCAAAGAAAGAGAACAATGTCGACGTTCAACTCGCGATGATTCCTCACGCGGGCAGCGCTCAACTAAGGACTGCATGATTTCGGTATGAACATGCTCCAAGCGAAAATTTCTTGCCGTGACGGCTCACGCACTTGCTATTGGAGTCGTCACATTGGGAATGGGTTGATGAACTTCAGCCTGTATAAGACACGAAGGATAATTCGCGTCTCCCGATTACCGACGACGTACAAAGAGAGTGAATGGTGATTCCGTACACTGAGACCTGAATGAATCACATGGCCAAGGGGAGTCCAGACAGACTCCCCTGCTTTCGCGTTTTGTTAAACCGGCGCCTTCCAACTCAACATCTGCTGCTGCGCGACCTGCAGCAAATCATTGCCATCCTGCGTCAGCAGGTAAAGCGCATGGGTGATGTGTGGAATGTCTTGCACGTCGGCGTGTTTGAAGCACAGGCAATGCAGGGTTTCGAGCAAGTCGGCGGCGGCGCGGATGCGCTGGACGGCGGCTTCGAGGATGTCTTTCGGGTTGGCTTGGGTGTCGATGAGCAGTGTCGGGGTTTCGGTGACATTGCTGCTGAGGGGGAGATAGCGGTTTTGTAGCAGTTTGATTATTGGCATATTGATTACTCGATTGTTTCAAAAGTAACCGCCGACACCGTGACCAAACGATGGGAGGCGGACCGTGTACAGGCTTGGTCAACCGAGAACAATCAACTCAGCTCGCCCGAAGGCGTCCTGCACACGGCCGCCACAGCTATGCACTTCACGGTCAAAGAACTCCGCGGTGCAAATGATGGCACATATGCAATCGATTATTCCCGGGTGACCAAACCCGAACCACTGATTTTGCAGCGGCAACCGACAATACCCGCCCCGCTCCAGCCGCCGAAAGCAGACAAGGCACCAGCCTTTGTAGGAATTCGCCAAACCTTCCTGAGAAAACCGCCCCACTCCCTGACAGCCGGCGTTCAGCTCGGTTAACCATCGCTTAACGCCGTGGTCAAAAACTCTACTGAACCGCACGCCCTCAGCCATTCTGGCTGTTGCCCAGTGCGGCAGGTTCGGGTGCATCACGCCGAACTCTAGAACCGTCACTCGGGAGTCCTTTCATGAACATTCGTCCTTTATTGCTCACTGCCGCCCTCGCCTGCACCGAGTTTGCCGGGCTGGCCCAGGCCAATGACACCTCTGCCACTTCCAAAGCCGTGCCGTATGAGTACGGCATGCCGCTGCATGTGGCCAAAGTGGTGTCGTTGACCGAGCCGCCAACGCAACTGTGCAAAGTGGTCACGGCCGATATGAAGTACATCGACAACGCCGGTAAGCCTGAGGAAATCAGCTATACGAAATTGTCTGACGCGTGCAACTTCCAGAACTGACAGAAACGTCTGATTTGCGGGTTTGCGGTAGGCGTGGGGAGTTTCGGCGGTTATGCTCGGAGCCCTCCTCACTGCCGCAAGGATTCGCCATGCAGTTGTCGTTTCGCACGTTGTCGGGCTTCACGTGTTCGTTGTGTTTTTTGCTGGCGCTGGCCTGGGGCGTTTTCCCGGAGAGGCTGCTGGCGATCTGGAGCATCGAGTATTCCGACGCTGCCGGGTTTGTCGCGCGGCGCAGTGCGGTGCTGTTTGCTGCGTTGGGGATGATGTTTTATCTGGTGCGCAATGCACCGCCGTCGCTGGGGCGCAATGCGCTGAGCAACGGGTTTATCGTCGGTTGTTTTGGTTTGGCGGTGTTGGGTTTTGCGGAATGGCTCAACGGTCACGCCGGCCCCGGGATTTTGCTCGCGGTGCTGGTCGAGTTCGCGCTGGGCCTTGGTTTTGTGCAGGCCCGGCGCGTGACGGTCGAACTGGGTGAAACGGTGCGTTAAACGACTCTGGAGCGTGGGCTGTAGTGATGTTGCACAGTTTGCTGGTTCAGATCCGAGCGCAGCCCGGCGATCAGTTCATTGATTTCACGACAGCCATTGAGGTGGCTGGCGTCGATGCCACTGACCAGCAGATCGACCTGATCGGTCTGGTGATCGCCGAAAACCTTGACGGTCATCGACAAGTCCGGCGACAGCGTGCACTGGCAGCGTTTCGGCAGAAAACTGCTTTCAATGATATTGCGTAGTTCCAAGGCAGACAGAAACATGGCGAAACCCTCTCCTTACTGTGAGATGCCAATCAAGTATTCACGCTGACCGTTGCTGCCCCTACACGGGTGTGTCCCCGCTGTTTCCCTGGTGCGACAAGCGGTGGTACTGCGAAATGCCCATTGGAGTGTAGGCGCCCAAGGCCGGTGCGCCGCACTGAAAAGACGCATAAAGCGTGCCTTTCATCGGTTCATTTTCACCCTCATGAAATCAAGCACTTGGCGGCGGTGCCAGTATTTGGCTACTTGCAATTTGCAAGAATGGCCTTGGCGGGTACTGCAATTTGCAACTCGACGCTGGTTTGCAATCACGGCCCATGACGGTAAGAATGCCCGTCATCCACCCTACACCCGCACGGAGGCTTCCATGGGTTCTTTACGCGTCTACGCGACCACCGGTTTGTTCATCGCCAGCCTGTCCACCCTCGCCCACGCCGCCAAGCTTGAAGACGTCGCGCCGTACCCGAAGGCAGAAGCCGGGTTCACCCGTCAGGTCATTCACTTGCCCAAACAGGAGCAGGAAGAGAGCTTTCAGGTGGAAATCCTCGCCGGCAAAACCCTGGAAGTGGACTGCAATCGCCAGCGTTTGGGCGGTGTTCTCGATGAGAAGAATCTTGAAGGTTGGGGTTATCCGTTCTATCGCCTGGAAAAAGTCATCGGCCCGATGAGCACGATGATGGCCTGCCCGCCCGGCAGCCAGAAGAAGCGCGCATTCGTGCCGGTCGTCGGTGACGGTTTCATGCTGCGGTACAACAGCAAGTTGCCAGTCGTGGTGTATGCGCCGTCAGACGTCGAAGTGCGTTATCGCATCTGGTCGGCGTCGGACAAAGTCGGTACAGCCCTGCAGGAATAACCCGAACAAGGAGTGCGTCGTTTGATTACCTGCCACGTCCGATATGTCATTGATCCGTACCAACTGCCTGAGTTCGAGGCCTACGCCAAGGCCTGGCTCGGCATCGTCGAGCGCTTGGGCGGCACGCATCACGGCTACTTTTTGCCGTCCGAAGGGGCGAGTAACATCGCTTATTGCCTGTTCAGTTTTCCGTCACTGGCGGATTACGAGAGCTATCGGCACATCGCGATGACTGATCCGGAAAGCACCGCACTGGTCGCCAGCCTGGTCGAGAAGAAGTTCATCGTCAGCTACGAGCGCAGCTTCCTGCGCCCTTTGCTGCCGTAAGCTTCATCACGCCGAGACGCTGCAGACTGCGGCGCGCTCGGCGACATGGCGCAGGCTGTCGAAGTTGATATTGGCGCCCGAGTCGATCGCTACAAATGTCTGCTCGCGCACCCCGGTTCGCGCTACGTATTGCTTGATCCCCGCAACGGCCAGTGCGCCGGACGGTTCGGTGATCGAGCGGGTATCGTCGTAGATATTCTTGATCGCTGCGCAGAGGTCGTCGTTGCTGACGGTGATTACCTCGTCGACGCAAAAGCGGCAGACCTCAAACCCGAACGCGCCGATCTGCGCTACCGCCACGCCATCGGCGAACGTCCCGACATTGGGCAGCACGACGCGCTGATCGGCTTCGAGAGCAGCCTTCAGGCACGCTGAATGTTCCGATTCGACGCCGATGATCCGTACTTCCGGGCGCAGGTATTTGACGTAGGCGGCGATGCCGGCGATCAGACCGCCACCACCTACCGGGATAAAAATCGCATCCAGCGAACCTTGATGTTGGCGGAGGATTTCCATCGCCACGGTGCCCTGCCCGGCGATTACCTCCGGGTCATCGAACGGTGACACGAAGGTGCGCCCGGTCTGTTCCGCCAGTTGCAGCGCATGGGCCAGCGCGAACGGGAAACTCTCGCCGTGCAGCAACGCTTCAGCGCCGCGACTGCGCACACCCAGCACTTTCAGTTCCGGCGTTGTCGCTGGCATGACGATGGTCGCCGCAATCCCGAGTTCGCGCGCTGCCAACGCCACGCCTTGCGCGTGATTGCCGGCCGAGGCGGTGATCACTCCGCGCGCCTTCTGTTCTTCACTGAGTTGTACCAGTTTGTTGTAAGCGCCACGGATCTTGAAGGAGAACGTCGGTTGCAGGTCTTCACGCTTGAGCAGAATCCGGTTGCCCAACGCCTCCGACAGCGCCGGCGCCGCTTGCAAAGGCGTGCGCACCGCAAGGTCGTACACCGGCGCGGCGAGGATCTTTTTCACATAGTGTTCAAGCAGGGTTTGCTGGTCGGGGCTGTGCGGCATGGTCGTCTCCTGACATTTTTTCAAAACCCCGGAGACAGAAAGTAAAAACCCGCCTCTAGGGCGGGTTGGGTGCTGCAGTCGTGAGCTAGCCCGCCAAATGAGGAATGGCGGTAATAATCATTGGCTGGCAGCGCGATACAGTCGAAGTCATGGGCTGGAAATTAGCCTGTGCGCTATTGGCGAGTCAATGGCCAATTTTGCGCGGCGGCGTTAGTCTGGCGACTCTCTCATCACACCACGGAAGGAATGCATGATGTCGATCGCCCTGCCCCTCACGGCTTTGCTCGCTTTTAGCGGTTACACCGTTTCGGTGATGCTCCAGGCTGAACAGTCGTTGATCGATTTTGGCATCAGCCTGATGTCGCGGCCCGATACGGCGCAGGTGGTGATTGATCTGTATCTGCTGGCCACGCTGGCGGGTATCTGGATGGTCAAGGATGCGCGGTCGCGTGGGCAGTCGGTTTGGTCGGTGCTGCCGTATTTGTTGTTGACGGCGGTTTTTGTCTCGGTTGGGCCGTTGTTGTATCTGGTGGTGCGTGGGGTTCGCGAACGACGCAAGGCGGTGGAAAAGTGCAGCCAGATACTATGAACACCTGAAACCCCTGTAGGAGTGAGCCTGCTCGCGATAGCGGAGTGTCGTGGGATTCAGCCCTTTTTCACGGCGACGAACGCGGCGGTTTCGTAAGGCACTGTCACCACGTCCCTGCCGCGTAACTCAGGCTCGGCGGCAATCAACGCGCGAATCTGCTCATCAACCTGCGCCCGCTGCGCCTCCGGCAGCGCGGCAATGAAACTGGTCGAGCGCACGCGGTTGAAGATCACATCTTCCGGTGAGCCGGTATGGCCATGGTGAAACCGTTCAACCTGCAGCGGCGCGAATGCCGGGTGCGGAAACGCTGTGCGCCACGCGCCGGTGTAATAGCGCGGCGTGTCCCCTTCCAGCGCATTGACGATGGCGTCCAGTTTCGGCACCCAACTGACCTGGGTGTCGCGCAGGTTCCAGATCAACCCCAACTTGCCACCGGGTTTAAGCACCCGGGCGATTTCGCTCAGTGCCTCGGTGCTGGCGAACCAGTGAAACGCTTGCGCGCAAATCACCACATCCACGGAAGCGTCGGGCAACGGCAAGTCAGTCGCCGTGCCGCTCACGGCCAGGACTTCAGGCCAGGCGTCCGAGAGCTTTTCCAGCATTTGCGCCACTGGCTCAACCGCGATCACTTGCGCACCGGTCGCTACCAGACGCCCGGTGAATTTTCCGGTGCCGGCGCCCAGATCGATCACGGTCTTGTGCCCATCCAGACCCAGCGTCGCGGCCAACCACTGACTAACCTGCGGCGGATAGTCCGGCCGCCCTTTGACGTAGCTGTCGGCAGCGGTTTTGTAGCCGGCAGCGGCTGAGTGATGGACGTGGTCGGTCATGGCAACGCTCCTTACGGCAAAACATCGGATCGACGGCAGACGCTCCCGAGCATAGCGCTTGAATTTACGCTGAACTTGAACAGTCACTGATAAAGCAATGAATAAAAATTCACGCTGTGGTGTTCAAAGTGAAACATAACCCCCTGTGGAGCCTTGCCCATGACTATCCGTTCCGTTATGTTCGCCGCCCCGTTGTTACTGGCCGCCGCGATGTCCAGCCAATTGGCCTTCGCCAACGGTGATGAAGAAGCTCCGGTACAGAAACCCGAATGCCCGAAAGGCCAGGTCTGGGACAGCAAAACGCAGAAGTGCGTGATGCAAGTCAGCAAAGCACTTTCAGATGCCGACCGTACCGATTATGCCTATCGCCTCGCCAAGGTCGGTCGCTACGAAGAAGCCCTGGCGCTGCTCGATACGCTCAAGCAACCGAAAACCGCCAAGGCCCTCAACTATCGCGGTTATGCCACGCGCAAACTGGGGCGCACTGATGAGGGCATCGGTTATTACCTGCAATCGGTGAAGCTTGATCCGCAGTATGCGCAAGTGCGCGAATACCTCGGCGAGGCCTATGTGATCAAGGGTCGCGTCGATCTGGCGCAGGAACAGTTGCAGCAGATCCAATCGATTTGCGGTACGTCCTGCGAGGAATACCAGGATCTGGCCGAAGCCATCAACGATTCATCGAAAACCTGAGCACTTATAAGGGCCGCCATCATCGTCAACGATCAGGCATTCAGAGCAGAACTCGGACAGCATCTGGCGCGATTGTGGCGCTACGGTTTGCTGCTGTCGCGCAATCGGCATTTGGCCGAGGATCTGGTGCAGGCCACGTGTGTGCGAGCGCTGGAGCGCGCCGGTCAATACGCCGCCGGCACGCGCATGGATCGCTGGTTATTGAGCATTCTGCATTCGATCTGGCTCAATGAAGTGCGCGCTCGACGCGTGCGTCAGGGTGCGGGTCAGGTCGATGCCGATGGGCAGCTGGCGTTCGATGGGGAGTATGCGGCGCAGACTCACGTGATGGCCGCGCAGGTGATTCGTCGCGTTGATGCCTTGCCGGAAACCCAGCGTGAAACCGTGTATCTGGCCTATGTCGAAGGCTTGTCTTACCGCGAAGTCGCCGAGATCCTGCAAGTGCCGATCGGCACGGTCATGAGTCGTCTGGCCACCGCACGGCTGAAACTCGCCGAATACCCGCCGTTGCAGGCTGTGCCGAAATCCACCGAAGGAGACCGTTGATGAACACACCTTCGGATGAGCAACTGGTCGCCTACCTCGACGGAGAACTTGAACGCGAATATCGCGATCAGCTCGACGATGCGATTGCCGAAGATTCGCTGCTGAGTCTGCGCGTGCAATGGCTCAGTCGCAGCAACCTGCCGTACAAGAACGCCTATGACGAACTGGCGCAACAGGCGCCGCTGGAACGCCTGCAAGCGCGGCTGGATGCGATTCCTTCACCGCAGCGTCCGGGCTTCAACCGACGCTGGTTTATCGGTGGCGCAGCCGCAGCGCTAGTGGCCGGTGGTGTGCTGGCTGACCGCTTGTTCCTCGGTTGGCATGCCGCGCAATCGAACAACTGGCGCGCACTGGTGGGCGATTACATGGCGCTGTACGTGCCGCAGACGCTTGATCATCTGGCCACGGACGACGCCTCCCAACGCGCGCAACTGCGCACGATTGACGCACGCCTTGGCCTGAGCCTTTCGCCAGCCACTTTGAAGCTACCGGGTGCCGAATTCAAACGGGCACAAATGCTTGAGTACGACGGCGTGCCGATTGCACAGATTGTTTATCTGGATGCGAAACACGGGCCACTGGCGCTGTGTGTGACCCGCTCGAACAGCGGAAGTCAGCCGCTGGCCCATGAGCGTCGGCATGAGATGAATGTGGTGTATTGGACTGAACGTGAGCATGCGTGGATGTTGATTGGCCGTAATTCGTCGGCGGAGCTGGAGCAGCATGCGGAACTGCTGCGCGCGCAACTGCTGAAAGTGTAAGAAAGCTGTAGGCCTGCGCCGTCTCTAAATCGCGGACAACCAGCGCTAAGATGGCGACTGATTCGGCGCCTTCGCGAGCAGGCTCGCTCCCACAGGTATATGTGTAGAGGCATGAAGCTCAGGCGGTAGTGGGCAGCCACAACCGGAAGCGCGCACCACCCAACGGCGAAGACTCAACCGTCAACGTCCCACCCTGCGCTTCCAGTGCCCGACGGCTGATCGCCAGACCAAGACCAAACCCGCCCGTAGCCCGATCCCGACTGCGATCAAGCCGATAAAACGGTTCGAAAATCCGCTCACGTTCGTCATCGGGAATGCCGATGCCGTCGTCATCGACCCAGATCTCGCAGCCCTCGGCATTGACCTGCACGCCAATCTGAATGCGCTTCTCGCAATAGCGCATGGCGTTGCGCAGCAGGTTCTGGATCGCGCGCGCGGTCAGGCGCGGATCGAGCGAGAAGCGTTCGAGCTGGCCGTGCAGCAAGACATCGATGACGATTTCCGGTGATTCCAGTTCTTCATCGACACTGCCCAGAATGCTGTCGATGAACTCGTCCAGCGACACCTCGACCTGTTCCGGCAGTTGCGCCGGATTCTGCAAACGGCTGTAAGAAAGCAACTCCAGCACCAGCTCATCCAGCTCGCGAATGTGCGCGACCAGCCCCAGCAAACGCTCGCGGCTGGCGGTCGGCAAGTCATCGGACAGCGCCAGCGCCAGGCCAAAGTCCAGACGCGTCAACGGCGTGCGCAGTTCATGGGACACGGCGTTAAGCAGATCACGTTGTTGGTTGAGCAGGTTTTCGATGTCGCCGGCCATGGTGTCGAAGACATTGGCAAGGCTGCCGATGTTAGAGCTTGGGGCGATTTCCGTACGCTCGCTCAAATGGCCCTTGCCGAAGCGTTCGGCGGTGCCTTTGAGGCGTTCCAGATCACGCCAGTGCGGGCGCAGCCACATCAGCAGACAGGCGAGCAGGCTCGCGCCGATCAGCACGTTGATGCTCCAGTACAACAGATTGACGTCCAGCGGATCCGGCGGCACAACCATTTGCACGGCGGTGGTGTCGTCCAGCGGCGTTACCGCCAGCGTGCGCCAGCCCCAATCGCCGATACGCACAACGTTTTCACCGCGACGCAGGCGCTCCTGCTCGATAGCGGTGAAATCGGCATCGTCGATGCGCGCCAGGACGATGTGCAGCGGCTGGAAATCCTTGTCCATCGACGCCGCCAGCGCCGGCCACTGCTCATGCGGCACCGCATGAAACTGGCGGGTGATCAACGATTGCAGTCCGCGCGAATAGTCGAGGTTATAAGTAACGAAGCGATCCCTGAACGCCATGACCACCAGATCTGGCACCAGGTAAATCGCCGCGCTATACGAGATGATCGTCACCAGATAAAGGCGAAACAGGATGCGAAACATCAGCTCAGCATTCCCACTCGGAACGGCTGAACAGATAGCCCTTGCCCCACACGGTCTTGATCTTGCGCGCCTCGCCGGCGTGGTCGTCGAACTTGCGGCGCAGCTTGGAAATCGCCACGTCCACCGAGCGGTCGGTGCCGTTGAATTCGATACCGCGCAGGCGCTGCAGAATCTGGTCGCGGCTCAACACTTCGCCGGCGTGTCGGGCCAGCACCACCAGCAGGTTGTATTCGCCGCTGGACAGTTCGACCGGTTGATCACGCCAGGTCACGGTGCGTTCAGACAGATCGATACACAGATTGCCCATGAGGATGCGGTCATTGGCGGTCAGCGGTTCGCCCAGGCTGCTGCGGCGCAACAGCGTGCGTACCCGCGCCAGCAACACCCGTGGCTCGCACGGTTTGGTGACGTAATCGTCGGCGCCCATTTCCAAGCCCAGCACTTGATCGTGGCTGTCATCGCGGGCGGTGAGCATCAGGATTGGCAGCGTCGCCGAATCGGCGCGCAATAAACGGCAGACTTGCAGGCCATCAAGGCCCGGCAGCATCAGGTCGAGGATCACCAGATCGGGCGGATTGACCCGCGCTCGTTCACGCACGTGGTCGCCACGGCCGATCACGCTGACGGAATAACCGTTGCGCTCCAGGTAGCTGGAGATCAGTTCGGCGAGGGCGGTGTCGTCTTCGACCAGGAGGATGTTGGGCATGGGGTGATCCAGAAAGTGCTGTGGCGACTGATAAGGCCCATTCGCGAGCAGGCTCCCTCCCACACTTGGAATGCGATTCCTTGTGGGAGCGAGCCTGCTCGCGAAAGCTATTTATCTGTCGCAATAAATTTCAAGACCTGAAGGATATACGCCCTCGCCCGTCCCTGAGCAAAACCCTTACACAATTTCACACAGCGCCTACAAAGCTTCACCGCTAATCTCGGCGTCTGCCCGTAGGATGCGGGCATCAATATTGGGGGTTGTACATGTCGAACAAACTGCTGGCCGGGCTCGGCCTGATCGCGATGGCGCTGACACTGAGCGCCTGTGATTCATCCTCGAAGGCAGAGGATCAGGCGCCACCGGCCACGGTGCGTATCGAGACGATCGAAGCGCATCCCCTGACGATCAGCAGCGAACTCAGCGGCCGCATCGCCGCGCCCCGCATCGCCGAAGTGCGCGCACGGGTGGCCGGTGTGGTCTTGCAGCGCACCTTCCGTGAAGGCAGCGACGTGAAAAAGGGCGACGTGCTGTTCCGCATCGACCCGGCGCCGTTCAAGGCTGACCTCGACAGCGCCGAAGCCGCGCTGCGCAAGGCCGAAGCCAATGCGTTCCAGGCAAAACTGCAAGAGCAGCGTTACGCCCAGTTGATCGACGACCAAGCCATCAGCGGCCAGGACTACGACAACGCCCGTGCGAACGCCCGGCAGACTGCCGCTGACGTTGCGGCCAACAAGGCTGCCGTCGAACGCGCCAAGCTCAACCTTGGTTACGCCACCGTCACCGCGCCGATTTCCGGCCGTATCGGTCGTGCACTGGTGACCGAAGGCGCACTGGTCGGCCAGAACGAAACCACGCCACTGGCACTGATCCAGCAGCTCAATCCGATTCACGCCGACCTCACCCAGTCGACCCGTGAACTCAACGAACTGCGCCGCGCGTTTCGCTCCGGGCAGTTGCAGGAAGTCGGCCAGGATCAGGTCAAAGCCACGCTGATTCAGGATGACGGCAGCCTGTATCCGTTGCCGGGCAAGCTGCTGTTCAGCGACATCACCGTCGACCCGGGCACCGGCCAGATCATCCTGCGCAGCGAATTCCCCAATCCGGACCTCGATTTGTTGCCGGGCAGTTTCATCCGCGTGCGTCTGGAGCAGGCAACCATCCAGAACGGCATCACCGTGCCGCAACGGGCCGTGCAGCGTGACAGCGCCGGTATTGCCCAGGTGCTGACCGTTGATGAGCAAATGCGCGTCGCCGAGCAACCGGTGCAACTCGGCGCGGTGCAGAACAATCGCTGGATCGTTACCGGCGGCCTCAAGCCCGGCGACCGTATCGTCATCGAAGGCCTGCAACACGCCCGTCCCGGCGAAAAAGTGCAGATCGACGACACCCCTCTTCCACTTGCCCAGACCTCTGGTCAGTAAGCAGGACGCTTTTCTATGCCGCAGTTCTTTATCGACCGTCCGGTGTTTGCCTGGGTCGTCGCGCTGTTCATCCTGTTGGCCGGTGCGCTGGCCATCCCGCAGTTGCCGGTGGCGCAATACCCCGATGTCGCCCCGCCGCAGATCGAAATCTACGCCGTGTATCCCGGCGCCTCGGCGCAGACCGTCGATGAAAGCGTGGTCAGCCTGATCGAGGAAGAGCTCAACGGCGCCGATCACCTGCTGTACTTCGAGTCGCAGAGCAGCCTCGGCAGCGCGACGATCAAAGCCACGTTCCAGCCGGGCACCAACCCGGAACTGGCGCAGGTTGACGTGCAAAACCGCCTTAAGGTGGTCGAGTCGCGCCTGCCGCAAGCAGTGAACCAGCAAGGTTTGCAGGTCGAAAAAGTCTCGTCCGGTTTCCTCTTGCTGATCACCCTGACGTCCAGTGACGGCAAGCTCGATGACGTGGCGCTCAGCGATTATCTGGCGCGTAACGTGATGAACGAGATAAAGCGTCTGGATGGCGTCGGCAAGGCACAGTTGTATGGCGCTGAGCGGGCCATGCGCATCTGGATCGATCCACAGAAACTGATCGCGTTCAACCTGACTCCGGCTGACGTCAATGAAGCCATTGTGGCGCAGAACGCCCAGGTGTCTGCCGGCAGCATCGGCGATCTGCCGAATCCGTCCAGTCAGGAAATCACCGCGACCATTCTGGTGAAGGGGCAGTTGTCGACGCCGCAAGAGTTCGCCGACATCGTGCTCAAGGCCAATCGCGACGGTTCAACTGTGCGCATCGGCGATGTCGCACGCGTGGAAATCGGCAGTCAGGAATACCAGTTCGGCACGCGTCTCAACGGCAAGCCGTCGACCGCTGTCGGCGTGCAACTGTCGCCGGGGGCCAACGCGCTGAACACCGCGACGCTGGTGCGGGCGAAGATGGATGAGCTGGCGCGCTACTTCCCGGCGGGCGTGGAATACAAGATCCCGTACGACACTTCGCCGTTCGTCAAAGTCTCGATCACCAAAGTGGTTTACACCTTGGGCGAAGCGATGCTGCTGGTGTTCGCGGTGATGTTCCTGTTTCTGCAGAACGTGCGTTACACGCTGATCCCGACACTGGTGGTGCCGGTGGCGTTGATGGGTACGTTCGCGACCATGCTCGCGCTGGGTTTCTCGATCAACGTGCTGACCATGTTCGGCATGGTGCTGGCCATCGGTATTCTGGTGGACGACGCCATCGTGGTGGTGGAGAACGTCGAACGGATCATGGCCACCGAAGGCCTGTCGCCCAAGGAAGCCACGCGCAAAGCCATGACGCAGATTACCGGTGCGATCATCGGCATCACGCTGGTGCTGGTGGCGGTGTTCATTCCGATGGCGTTCATGCAAGGTTCGGTCGGGGTGATTTACCAGCAGTTCTCGCTGTCGATGGCCACGTCCATTCTGTTTTCGGCGTTCCTCGCCCTGACCCTGACACCAGCACTTTGCGCGACGCTGCTCAAGCCGATTGCCAAAGGTGAGCATCATGAAAAGTCCGGGTTCTTCGGCTGGTTCAACCGCCGCTTCGAGCGCCTGACCGATCGTTATCAGGGCTGGGTCGGCTATGCGCTGAAACGCAGTGGCCGTTATCTGCTGATTTACGTCGTGTTGCTGGTCGGGCTGGGCCTGTGCTTCGCGCGCCTGCCCTCCTCGTTCCTCCCGGTGGAAGATCAGGGTTACACCATCACTGACATTCAGCTGCCGCCCGGCGCCACCAAGAATCGTACGGTGGCTGTGGCGGAACAGTTCGAAGCGCATAACGCCGGCGAGCCGGGGATCAGCGACAGTGTGGTGATTCTCGGTTTCAGCTTCTCCGGCAGCGGCCAGAACGCAGCGCTGGCGTTTTCTACGCTAAAGGACTGGTCGCAGCGCGGCAGTGATGACTCCGCCAGCTCGATTGCCGATCGCGCCAACATTGCGCTGAGCGAGATCAAGGACGCCATGGCATTCTCGGTACTGCCACCGCCCGTGGATGGCCTCGGCACGTCGAGCGGTTTCGAGTTCCGCTTGCAGGATCGCGGCGGCCTCGGCCATGCGATTTTGATGCAGGCGCGTACTGAGTTGCTGGCTGCCGCCGAAAAAAGCCCGGTGCTGATGAATGTGCGCGAAAGCGCGCTGGCCGAAGCGCCGCAAGTGCAATTGGTGGTCGACCGCAAGCAGGCGAATGCCTTGGGCGTCTCGTTTGCCGACATCGGCAATGTGCTGTCCACCGCCGTCGGTTCCAGCTACATCAACGATTTCCCCAATCAGGGGCGCATGCAGCGTGTTGTCGTGCAAGCCGAAGGCGATCAACGCAGCCAGGTCGCCGATCTGCTGAAAATGCATGTGCGTAACAACGCGGGGCATATGGTGCCGCTGTCGGCGTTCGTGCAGGCCAACTGGATTCAGGGCCCGGCGCAATTGACCCGTTACAACGGCTATCCGGCGATTGCGATTTCCGGCGAACCGTCACCGGGGCACAGTACCGGTGAGGCCATGGCGGAAATCGAACGTCTGGTGGCGCAGGGGCCGAAAGGTCTGGGCCAGGAATGGACAGGGCTGTCGTTGCAGGAACGCTTGTCCGGCAACCAGGCGCCGATCCTGCTTGGGCTGTCGTTGCTGGTGGTGTTCCTGTGTCTGGCGGCGCTGTACGAGAGCTGGTCGATTCCGACCTCGGTGTTGCTGGTAGTGCCGCTGGGTGTGCTCGGCGCGGTGTTGGCCGTGACGTTGCGCGGCATGCCCAACGACGTGTTCTTCAAGGTCGGGCTGATCACCATCATCGGTCTGTCGGCGAAGAATGCGATCCTGATCATCGAGTTCGCCAAGAGCCTGTATGACGAAGGTCACGACCTGATCGACGCGACGTTGCAGGCCGCGCGTTTGCGCCTGCGGCCGATCGTGATGACTTCTTTGGCGTTCATTCTCGGTGTGGTGCCGTTGGCCATCGCCACCGGTGCCAGTTCGGCGAGTCAACAGGCAATCGGCACCGGAGTGATCGGCGGGATGATCACTGCGACGCTGGCGGTGATCTTTGTGCCTGTCTTTTTCGTCGTCGTCATCAAACTCGTCCAACGATTCACCAAACCCCACTGACCCAAACTGTAGGAGCTGCCGAAGGCTGCGATCTTTTGATCTTCTAAAAGCAAAGTCAAAAGATCGCAGCCTTCGGCAGCTCCTACAAAAGCCAGGTGGCGTGCGCTATGGTGCAGAGACAATTCACCAACGTGAGTCCCCATGCGCTTCCTCGCCCGCACCCACCCTCGCCTGTCCGCCGCTGCCCTGTTCGGCCTCGCTACTGGCCTGTTAGCGCCCGCTGATTCCATCGTCAGCAAAATCCTCATCGGCTGGAACGCCGGTGTCTGGACCTACCTGATCCTGATGTTCTGGCTGACCGTGCGCGCCAAGGCCCCGGACGTCAAACGCATCGCTGAAGTCGAAGACGAAAATGCCGGGCTGGTGCTGTTTGTGGTGTGCATTGCCGCGCTGGCCAGTTTGGCAACCATCACCTTCGAACTGGCGGGCAGCAAAGATCTGGAAACCACGCGTAAGCTCATGCATTACGGGTTCACCGCGCTGACGGTGATCGGTTCGTGGCTGCTGATCGGGGTGATTTTCTGCGTGCACTATGCGAGGTTGTATTACACATGGGACGGCAAGGAACCGGCGTTGCGCTTTGCCGAAGGGCTGACCACGCCCAACTACTGGGACTTCTTGTACTTCTCGTTCACCATCGGTGTGGCAGTGCAGACTGCCGATGTCGGGGTGGCAACGCGGGATATCCGTAAAATCGTGCTGGCGCAGTCGTTGATCGGGTTTGTTTTCAACACAGCGATACTCGGATTTTCAATCAATATCGCCGCAGGACTGTTTGGCTGAACAAGCTCCGAACAAAAAAATGCCCTGACACTGTCAGGGCATTTTCAATTCACTGGTAACCGATCAGAAGAAGTAGCTGACTCGCAGGCTACCGCTCCAGTCCTGGCTCACGGTTGTCCCTTTGCTGCCACCGACCTGGCCGGAAACCTGCCATCTACGCTGAGCCGGTGTCCACTTGAGACCTGCGCCATACTCCACAGAGCTGCTGGCACGATCATCATCGAAGCTGTCGTCGTTGACTTTGACCTCGTTGGATTTGACGAACTCGTGATTGAACGCGGTCGACAGGCTTGGTTCCAGCAGACTGCCATTATCCAGCGTGATGACGCGCCCGCCGCGAACACCCACTTTGCCCTGAACAGACCGCATGGTATCGGCTTTGACTTGCAGGCCGTTGTCGAGCCTGTATTCATCGCTTTGCGCAACGCCCGTCGATATCTGCACCTGCGGCTCGACAAAATAATCATCCTTGAGACGCATATGTTTACCGATTGCTGCAGAACCACTTAATCCCAGAGACTTGTAGTCACCCTTCGTGCGGGTGCCGTCGCTCATGGTCACTTTGGCTTTGTTATCGAACTGATTGACTTTGGCCATGAGATTGACGAACACACCGCTGTCGACATCGAAGGTGCTGCCGTAAATACCCGCGTTCACACTGTCGACAATGGCGCTGGAACCGTATTTCAGATCGATGTCTGTTCGACTCGTGCCGACGAATCCACCGAGTACCCATGCACGCCCGGCAATATCGACGACCGTGTCGGCACCACCAGTAATACCGGTCTGATTCTGGGTGTAACCGTCGCCATACGCGTTGTCGACGTTGTACTGGTTACCGTAAGTGCGAACCCAAACGCTTTTGCTCAGTTTCACCGAGCTGTCATCCATGGCGCGCATCGAGGCCTCAGGGCGGATACTGAGACTGCGGTCACCCAACTGATCGCTGAGCATGGTGGCCTCGGCATTCAGGACACTGCGAGCACTGCCCGCCAAGGCCAGCGCGGTGTTACTCGAAGTACTCACGGTTTCCTTGTCCGGATTCAGGTACAGACCCTGACCTTCTTTGGCCAACCGATACACGAACGTACCCGCGTCAACCGTCTCACGTCCTCCCAGCGAAAAACTCGCATCGCCCGCAGCGATATTGCCGACCTTCACAGCTTCGGCCGTGACAGGCGTCGTGCCGGTAGCAGCGATTTGCAGTTGATGTTGCCCAGTGGCGTTGCCGGTGACATTCAGGAAATCGGTTTGCCCGGTAACCAGGTTAGTGCCCATTTCGACGGTGCCGTTACCGGACAGATTCACCACGTTCAATTGCAGGTATTGATCATGGGTGCCCATCCGCACCACACCATTGCTCAATTCCAGTTGCTGCACGGTGCTGTCAGCCGACATCGTCCATTGCGCGCCGCTATTAATGGCGACGCGTGCAGAATCAAAAATCCCACCTTGCAGAACAGCCTGATTGCTTAACTGGATGACGGCCCCTGCCCCAGGCAAAGCGTGCACATCACCGGTAAGGGTGCTGCCATCTACGCTGACATTCGCGACGTTTTGCAGATTGCCGTTCAGCGAAGAACCGTTTGCCAGTTGCACCGAAGCAGGGTTGCCAGTGTCTGCAAGGACATCGCCTGTCATTGACCCTGCGTTGAGATTGACCTGCGCGACGTTTTGCAAGTTACCGTTCAGCGTCGCGCCATTCTTCAAGGTAACGGCTGCCGAACTACCGGACTCGACGACGACATTACCCACAAGGTCGCTACGATCCGCCGAAAAGTTGGCCGCGGCACCGTCATTGACCTCAAGGCTCGTGCCGTTGGCCCCAATCAATCGGCTGCCATTGAGCAAATCGATATTTGCTGTAATCCCGCTCCGGTCCTGGAAGCCAACAACAATCGCGGAACCGGACTTGCCTTCAACGGTAGTGCTGTCCAGTGTCACCGTGGAGGTTCTGGCCCCGTTGATTTCCCGGCCTATCTGCAGACCGTTCAGCCCACCGGTAATCCGACTGTCCACTGCCTTGAGATCGGCATTGGAGATTCGGGCCCCGTAACTCGTTGCACTGGTGCCAGTGATCGATGAACTGGAAAGATTGATCTCGCTGAAGCCTGTCGCGAGAGCGCCGCCGTTTAGCGCGGAAACGGAGCTTGCATTCGTCAGAAAGACTTTCGAACCTATCTGCCCCGATACATTTCTGATCAGGTTCAGCCCGATATCGTCGCTGGTCACTTGAGTGTTCGAAAGGTTGGCAACGCTATCGCTTATCGAGATGGCACGGCCACCTCCAAGAAGGCTTATAGCTGCATTTGTGATATTGAACGTGGAGTTACGCTGGCCCTCGAGCCGCTCAATGTTTGCACCCGTAGCGTTGAACGTTGCCGTGTCGGCGACTACCGCCAGTGTATCTGCACCATTGGAAATGAGCGTGGAGCCTGGCTGTAACGTCCAGCTTTCAGAAGGCAAGGAGTTGTCAATTGTGTGAGTGCTACCACCTGGAACCACGGCACCGTAGACCGGAGCGCCGAAAAGCATCATTGAGGACAGTGCAGGCAAAGCACATCCTTTGACGAATCCATAGGAAAGATATGAGGTATTGGGCATAAATACGGCTCTTACATTGAGTTAAGGGCATTCTCGAGCTGCGGAAGACTACAGGGCCACTTACTCCCTTTATGTAGGATAAGTCTCTATTTGATGATGAAAATTGCTTCGTCACTGCAGGAACAACCACAACCTGACTCGCTAAACAAATAGAAAGCCAGGTTGGGTTATCAGGTCATCGGTTATGCCGGTTCATCACAGAACTTGCTGCTGGTGTTACGTACGTTGACTCTGTATTGACGCTTCGGTGAGTCATAAGTCGTTCCTGCAATCACCGTTGAGTACCATACCTGTATGTAGTTGTAGTCGGCAGGAGTGCCTGGCGGAGTAATCGGCCCTTGCAGGGTTTTCAGATACGTGAGAGTCACATCAAAAACGGTATCTGCCGTTGCGACCGCAGCCGGTTTGGTTTCCGTATGTGGCACACCAATCGGCGTGCTCAGACCTACATCTTCATAGCCGTGAACATGAACAGTTATATCCTGACCCGCAGGCAATGCTGCTTGCCCTTTCTCTACCGCCACTCGCCAGAGATGCGCACCTGCTACTACATCAAGCGCAGGGCAACTGACAACGGGATCTGTCGCATTAAACTCCCGAGCTATGTGCGGACGGAGATTAATCTCCGTTGCTTCAAACCTGACCGTAGTCGGAGTCTTCTGTTCTACGGTAGCGTCAACATCCGGATATTTGATATCACAGTAAGCCGGCCTTGTGCCGATACCATGAAATGCGACTCGGGCAAAAGGCACAGTAATGGAGGTAGAGAGATCTCCAACATCAATAAACTCATCCCCCATAAACTCATTATTGTAATAAAAACTCACGACTGCCTGGCGCTCCAGTGGCTCGCCCAGGTCCAACTCCCATAATTTGAAGGTAAATGTGACAAGCCCATTGAAATCCGCAGGCGTAATATGGTTCAGCTGATCAGTGACCCCCGTCACTTCGACCGGTGGCAAGTTATCATTGACAAGATCCGGAGCTGGAATTAACCCGATCGGCGGATAATCACCATTCAGGTATACCGTAGTCACCTGATTTGAATCTTCCGTGGGGGCACTTCCATCCTTATAGGTATACGTCAGCTTCGCAGGCAGTTCGCCCTTGGTCACACCGTAAACGGCATCGAACACATCATAGGTCAAGTCGAATTCCAGACCACCCGTAGCACCTAACTTCTTGCTGCCCAGGCTTTCGCCTTCCAACTTGACTTCGATGTCCGCGTTCGCCACTGCGTTGGTGGGCCGTCGCAAGATTACCCGGATATTCCGCACCACCGGATTGAAGTGCTTAAGTGTCAACGTAGTACTTAAATCAGTACCCGCGTCCGGCACTTCAAGAGGAAAGAACACCAAAGGCGGTGGCAAACTTACAGACAGCAAACGCCTCGCGGCCGAAAAAACACTAGGATATCCTGCCAGGTCAACAATGTTATTGGCATCCCAAAGTGCTGTAGTGCCAAACGCTCTTAGTTTGTCGGCCGGAATAATCAGTTCATCATTGGCATCCAGCTTACCCGAAATGATTGGGGTGTCTGAGGTAGTAATGGATCTCGGCCCCATATATATATTTTTAACATCATCCGCATGCTTGAAAGCATACGTATCGAGAAACTTGCAACGCAAACCACCCGGATTTGCATTGAACCACGCCGAATCCAGTACGTTACTGGCGGGAGCATTCGTAAAACTCACAGCGGGCACTGTACCCCTGCTATTAGGGGTTTTGGTCGCGTACGGCCCTCGAGTCCGTACTTGAATATCGGTCGGCGCACTCGAATGGTCATCGTTACCATCCGCGTCAAAAATCTTGAATTGAAACTTATAAGGAGTGGGATCCTCCGGAGTGGTGCGTTCAGCAATATTTGCGATAAGCACTCTGAACGTTAAAGGTTGATTGATACCGTCCAGTGATTTGGTTTCACCTGCAACCACCGAACCATCGGGCAGGATCACTTCTATTTGCGCTGTGCCACCGCCGCCTGCGTTCGTCAGACCATCAAGGTCAACTTCGATGTAACCTCTGTCGGCATCTTCCTTTTTAATTCGCGTATTCACCGTAAGATTCTTAACAACTGGCGGTAGAGAGAGAACACCACCTCCGAATTCCACACGTTCAGCATCACCCGTAACTTTTTCTTCGATAGTCATTTCATACACTCCATTATGAGACAAGAAACCGCTACTACTTATCACCCCGTCGTCCTGGGACGACTTTGACGCGCCCGGAATGAGCAGATCAATCTTGACCAAGGCTGGCGATGACTCTCCGACCAGCCGTCCGTTATTAAAAAAACGATATACAACCAAAGCCGAGCCCAGCCCCCCCAGCGGCTGTATATACCGGGCGAACGGGATCGGTGTTTCGAATCCAGTTTTAATATCATTGTCATTAAGAGTTTTTTCAAAGCGACCAAATGCAGCTGCCACTTCGGCACCACTAGCATTCAGACTATTATATACCCGCCATTCTAATTCACCCGCATCAACAGGACGGCTCACTGTCTGAGCGGGAACGAAAACAACACCACCATTATTTATTTGAGTTTTGGAAAGGTTCCAATACCCATTTAGCGTGGCATCTAGAAACTCCGCCTCGGCAAGTTCCTGAACCGGTACCTGGGTATGATCAATCGTCAGCTGTCTACGCGGTGCGCGATCCGGATTTCCATCAAAGTCAGTCAATTCATAGTAAATCTCGGCCACTCCATCCTTGCTCAGCAGTGCAGGGCTCAAGACAACTTCTATTTCTTCAATAGCAACGGGAACATAATAAGCGTCATGAATTTTCGTGGTAATACGATCCTGTTCAAAAAAAACAACTAAATGATCAGGCCTGGCTGGATCGATGGAATACTCTTTCCATCTTGGTATTCGAGCAATGGTGCCGTTGGTCAGTTTTTCAAGAGGGATATAGCCTGCTGGGTCAGCAGGATCCACACCATCGACTTCAATAATCACCGCCAGCACATTTTTATCCGCAGAGACGGTTGATTTTGCAGGCAATAAATTTGATTTGATGCTGCTCATGGCAAGTGCCCGCGTTGTTTTATGAACAGGCTTCAAAGATTTGAATTGTTACCCTTTGAGAAAATTAGACGCCTAATACAACTCCTTGCCTACTGTCAGATCTGACAGGTTAGGCGACCGCTGGTCGGAAAAGTCAGTATTTTCCGCGGTACCTAGCGCCTTACTACTTGACACGACCAAACAAATCACTATCGTCTGAAACCGGTTTCACACAATAAGAAGACGATGCCTTGAACACTTTTTCCATTGCCCAGCGCGCCCGTATCACCATGCTGGACGTCGCCAATCATGCCGGGGTCTCCAAGGCCAGTGTCTCGCGCTTTATCGGCGATGATCGCGCCCTGCTCTCCGACGCCATTGCCCTGCGCATCGAACAGGCCATCAGCGAACTTGGCTACCGCCCCAACCAAATGGCTCGCGGCCTGAAGCGCGGGCGCACACGCCTGATCGGCATGCTGGTGGCCGATATCCGTAACCCTTATTCGATTGCCGTGATGCACGGGGTGGAAACCGCCTGCCGTGCGCACGGCTACAGCCTGGTGGTGTGCAACACCGACCGCGATGACGAGCAGGAACGCCAGCACCTGGCGCTGCTGCGTTCGTACAACATCGAAGGGCTGATCGTGAACACCCTGGGCCATCACCGTGACGAATTGCACGAGTTGCGCCGCGAGATGCCGATGGTGCTGGTGGATCGCAAGGTCGACGGGCTAGACAGCGACATGGTCGGGCTCAACAACCCACTGGCTGTAGAGATGGCGCTCACGCATCTGGAGCAGCGTGGTTATCGGGATCTGGTACTGGTGACTGAACCCTATGACGGCACCAGTTCAAGGATCGAGCGGGTCAGCAGTTTTCAGGCGCGGATCGCGCAGTGCTCGGGATTGACCGGTGCGGTGCTGGAAACCGGCGATGATCTGAGCGCGCAACTTCAAACCTTTTTAAACACACCCGCTGCCGGGCCGAAGGCGTTGCTTTGCGCCAATGGTGTGGCAGCGCTGACGGCGACAACTGCGTTGCGCCAGATTGGCTGCCGGCTGTTTGAGGATGTCGGGCTGATTGCCCTGGATGATCTGGATTGGTATCCGTTGGTGGGCAGCGGGATTACCGCGCTGGCTCAGCCGACGCAGGAGATTGGTGCGCGGGCGTTTGAGTGTTTGCTCAAGCGCTTGCGTGGGGATGGCGAGGCGGCGCGGGTGGTGGATTTTGCGCCGATGCTGGTTGAGCGTGGGTCGACCATTGGGATTTCAGGTGTTTGAGCTGACGCCTTCGCGAGCAGGCTCGCTCCCGCAGGTTGATCGCATTCCATTGTGGGAGCGAGCCAGCTCGCGAAGGCGTCCGAAAGGACAACACAGAAACACCTGATATTTTTTTGAACAAAAATGAAACCGGTTTCAGAGGTCGATAACAATGAATAAACCCGACGTTTCCATCAGCCTGTCCAGCTACGGCGCCGAGCTTGTGCGTCAGCGCGGGCAGGATTCTTTTATCGATGTGCTGGCTGCGGCCGGGGCCAATCGCATCGAGTGGCGCGAAGAGTTGCTGACCCGCGAAGAACCGGCGCAACTGGCGCACGCCACCCAGGCGCTGGGCCTGCAAAGCATCTATTCGTCGCCGACCGAGCTGTGGCTCGCCGGTCAGGCACAACCCAATCCAGAACTGATCACCGCCCTGCAACAGGCCGAAGCCTTTGGGTCGAAATGGCTGAAAGTGTCGCTGGGCTATTTCACCGACACCAATGACCTGCAAGCCCTGGCCGAACGTTTGAAACACAGTCCGGTGCAGTTGCTGGTGGAAAACGACCAGACCTTGCACGGCGGCCGCATCGAGCCGTTTCAGCGCTTCTTCGCCGCTGTTGAACAGCACAATCTGCCGATCAAAATGACTTTCGACATCGGCAACTGGCAGTGGCAGGACCAGTCCGCCACCAGCGCTGCGCGCCTGCTTGGCCGCCATGTCGGTTATGTGCACTGCAAAGCCGTGGCCCGTCGCGCCGACGGCAAACTGGTGGCGGTGCCGCCGGCCGTCAGTGATCTGCATCTGTGGGAACAACTGTTGCGGCACATGGCCCAAGGCGTTATGCGCGCGGCCGAGTATCCGTTGCAGGGCGATGATCTGGTGCAACTGACCACCGAGCACGTCGCCGCCCTCGCCCGCCTCGGCCAATCCCGTCTGGAGCCTGCTCATGTCTGAGATCGATATTCTTTCGTTCGGCGAAACCATGGCGATGCTGGTCGCTGAGCAGACCGGTGATCTGGCGGCGGTCGAGCACTTCCACAAGCGCATTGCCGGGGCCGATAGCAACGTGGCGATCGGGCTATCGCGCCTGGGTTTCAACGTCGCCTGGCTGAGTCGGGTTGGCAATGATTCGCTTGGGCGCTTTGTGGTCGAGACCTTGATCAAGGAAGGTCTGGATTGCAGCCACGTCGATGTCGATAAACAGCACCCGACCGGTTTCCAGTTCAAATCGCGCAACGACGATGGCAGCGACCCGCAGGTCGAGTATTTCCGGCGCGGTTCGGCGGCCAGTCATCTGTCGCCGCAGTCGATCAACGCCAGCCTGCTAAGCGCCCGCCATTTGCACGCCACTGGGATTCCTCCGGCGTTGTCGGCCTCGGCGCGGGAGATGTCTTTCGAACTGATGACGCGTATGCGCAATGCCGGGCGCAGCGTGTCGTTCGACCCCAATCTGCGCCCGAGCCTGTGGGCCAGCGAGGGCGAAATGATCACCGAAATCAACCGCCTCGCCGCCCTTGCCCATTGGGTGCTGCCGGGGCTGAGTGAAGGTCGTTTGCTGACTGGTTTTGACGATCCGGCAGACATTGCCGCGTTTTATCTCGATCAGGGCGCTGAGGCGGTGGCGATCAAACTCGGGCCGGAGGGTGCTTATTACCGAACGCATCTGGCGTCGGGATTTGTTGCTGGTGTGCCGGTGGCCAATGTCGTCGATACGGTCGGTGCCGGTGACGGCTTTGCAGTGGGGATGATCAGTGCCCTGCTCGAACATCAGAGTATTGCCGAGGCGGTGCAGCGGGCGAACTGGATTGGCAGTCGCGCGGTGCAGAGTCGCGGGGATATGGAAGGGTTGCCGACCCGCCTGGAGTTATCGGTTGAATTTGAGGCCGCCTTCGCGAGCAGGCTCGCTCCCACATTTGGAATGCATTCCCCTGTGGGAGCGAGCCTGCTCGCGAAGAGGCCCGCCTAGTCACTGCAAATAATTGAACCTGCTGCGACAAAAACAACAAGCTCAGGAGCAAGACCCATGAAAACCGCAACCCTTGCCACCCGCCGCTGGTGGTACATCATGCCCATCGTGTTCATCACCTACAGCCTGGCGTATCTCGATCGCGCCAACTACGGCTTCGCCGCCGCGTCGGGCATGGCCGAAGACCTGATGATCACCCCGGGCCTGTCTTCGCTGCTCGGCGCGCTGTTCTTTCTCGGTTACTTTTTCTTCCAGGTGCCGGGTGCGATCTACGCGCAAAAGCACAGCGTGAAGAAACTGATTTTCGTCAGCCTGATTCTCTGGGGCGGTCTCGCGACGTTGACCGGCGTGGTTTCCAACGCCTATTGGCTGATCGTCATCCGCTTCATGCTCGGCGTGGTTGAAGCGGCGGTAATGCCGGCGATGCTGGTCTATCTGTGCCACTGGTTCACCCGTGCCGAACGCTCGCGGGCCAACACGTTTCTGATCCTCGGCAACCCGGTGACCATGCTGTGGATGTCGGTGGTTTCGGGGTATCTGGTGCAGCATTTCAGCTGGCGCTGGATGTTCATCATCGAAGGCCTGCCGGCGGTGCTCTGGGCATTTATCTGGTGGCGCCTGGCCGATGATCGTCCGTCCGAGGCCAAGTGGCTCAACGACCAGGAAAAGCAGGACCTGGAAAGTGCACTGGCCGCCGAACAGGTCGGTATCAAAGCGGTGAAGAACTACGCCGAGGCCTTCCGTTCGCCGAAGGTGATCATTCTCGCGCTGCAGTTTTTCTGCTGGAGCATCGGCGTTTACGGCTTTGTGCTGTGGCTGCCATCGATCCTCAAGGCTGGCGCGCAAATGGACATGATCGAGGCCGGCTGGCTGTCGGCGCTGCCGTATCTGGCGGCGGTGATCGGCATGCTTGTGGTGTCGTGGGGTTCGGACAAGTTGCAGAAGCGCAAACGCTTTGTCTGGCCGCCGCTGCTGATCGCATCCATTGCGTTCTACGGTTCTTACGCGTTGGGCGCGGAACATTTCTGGTGGTCGTACACGCTGCTGGTGATTGCCGGCGCCTGCATGTACGCGCCTTACGGACCGTTCTTTGCCATCGTTCCGGAGATTCTTCCGGCCAACGTTGCCGGCGGTGCGATGGCGCTGATCAACAGCATGGGCGCGCTCGGTTCGTTCGGCGGTTCGTATCTGGTCGGTTATCTGAACAGCTCCACCGGCTCGCCCGGCGCTTCCTACCTGCTGATGAGCGGCGCGTTGCTGCTGTCGGTGGTGCTGACGATTTTTCTCAAGCCCGGCGCCAGTGATCGCGTCGTTGCCAAAGTCGTCGCCACGCCTGCCGTGCCGGCGCATTCCTGAAGAGACTTCTGCCATGAAAAAACAGGTCGTGTTGTACAAGAAACTTTCGCCCGCGCTGATGGCGCGTCTGCAGGAACAGTGCGAAGTCACGCTGATCAACAGCCTCGACGCCGACGGTCTGATGCAACTGCGCGACGCCCTGCCCCGTGCCCACGGCTTGCTCGGCGCCAGCCTGAAACTCGATGCGGCGTTGCTTGATCTGGCACCGCAACTCGAAGCTATCGCTAGCGTTTCGGTAGGTGTCGACAACTACGACATCGCTTACCTGAGCCAACGCAAGATCCTGCTCAGCAACACCCCGGACGTACTCACCGAAACCACCGCCGACACTGGTTTCGCCTTGATCCTCGCCGCTGCCCGGCGCGTGGTTGAACTGGCGAACATGGTGCGCAGCGGCCAATGGAATCGCAACATCGGCCCGGCGCATTTCGGCACTGATGTGCATGGCAAGACGCTGGGAATTATTGGCATGGGTCGCATCGGCGAAGCATTGGCGCAGCGTGGGCATTTTGGTTTTGGCATGCCGGTGATCTATCACAGTCAGTCGCGTAAACCGGCAGTCGAAGCGCGATTCGATGCGCAATATCGTAGCCTTGAAGATCTGCTCCAGCAGGCTGATTTCATTTGCCTGACCTTGCCATTGACGGCGCAGACCGAAGGTTTGATCGGCGCTGAGCAGTTTGCGCTAATGCGCCCGGAAAGCATCTTCATCAATATCTCGCGGGGCAAAGTGGTGGATGAGGCGGCGATGATCGAGGCGCTGCGTCATCAGCGGATTCGTGCGGCGGGGCTAGATGTGTTTGAGCGCGAGCCGTTGCAGCATGATTCGCCGTTGTTGCAGCTTAGTAATGTGGTGGCGACGCCGCACATGGGTTCGGCGACGCATGAGACGCGCGAGGCGATGGCGCGGTGTGCGGTGGAGAATCTGTTGGCTGCGTTGAAGGGAGAGAGGCCGGAGAATCTGGTGAATCCATCGGCTTGGCAGGGCTGAATTAATCGGTGGCTGTAATGCCGCCTTCGCGAGCAGGCTCGCTCCCACAGGGGAATGCATATCCAATGTGGGAGCGAGCCTGCTCGCGAAGAGGCCGGGACAGGCAACCCAAAACCATCAGGCACTGCGCGCCTGTAACAACTGCGCCGCACAAAGCGCAATCCGCGCACAGGCATCCGCCAGTTTCACCCGATCCAACACCAAACCAATGCGGATATGCCCCGCCGCACTCGGCCCGAACGCTTCACCGGCGAGGACCGAAACCCCATAGCCTTCCAGCAATTGCTCGGCAAACGCCTGGGCTCCCAGCCCGGTCTGGCGAACATCGACCATCACGAACATGCCGCCATCCGGACGAATCGGGTACAGCCCGGGGCAGCCCTGCAAACGCTCACACACCAGATCCCGGCGCAGGCGATACTCCTCGCGCATCTGCGTCACTTCCGGCAGGTCTGAGTGCAACGCAATCTCTGCAGCCTTCTGCACAAAATCCGGCAGGCCAAACAACATGCTCAGCGACAAATTGACCAAGTGCTCGGCCAGCGATGTCGGCCCGATCATCCAGCCGATGCGCCAGCCGGTCATGGCGTGGGATTTCGACAGGCTGTTGATTGTCGCCGTGCGCTCAGCCATGCCCGGCAGACTCGCCGGACTGACGTGCTGCCCCTCGTACAGCAAATCGCTGTAGACCTCGTCGCTGATCAGCCACAAGTCATGCCGCACACACAGCGCCGCCAGCTCCTGCCAGATCAGCAGTGACAGACTCGCGCCGCTGGGGTTGTTCGGACTGTTCAACAGCATCGCGCGGGTTTTCGGCGTGATGCGCGCAGCGACATCAACCGGGTCGACACGAAAGCCGTTTTCCGGGCGCACCGGCACCGGCACTACCGTCGCGCCGCAAGCGCCAAACACGCCTTCGTAGGTGACATACATCGGTTCTGCAACAATTACTTCATCGCCCGGATCCAGCAAGCATTGCGCCACCGAATACACCGCACATTGCGCGCCGGGCATGACGATCACGTGGTCGGCATCCACCGCTTGCCCGCTGCGCTGACGATGGCGTTCGGCAATCAGCGTGCGCAGCGCCGAACGGCCACGCACATCGGAATAATGTGTATCGCCGGCCAACAAGCTGTCGATTGCGCCGTGGACAATTGGCAGAGGCGTGTCGAAATCCGGATCGCCGATGCTCAGCAGCAGGATATCGACACCCTCGGCGCGCAACTCCAGCGCTCGGTCGTGAATCTGCCAGGCCGCTGCTCCCTCGCCGGCGATTCGTTGGGTCAAGGCTGAATAGCGCATGTACGTCTCCTGATTGCGCGGTCTCCAGCCTTCACCGTATCTCAAATCACGAAACGCGCCACCATCGCATTCAAATCCACCGCCAGACGCGACAATTCGTGGGTCGCGGCGCTGGTCTGATTGGCCCCGGCAGCCGATTGCGTGGCCAGATCGCGGATGTTGACCAGGTTGCGGTCGACCTCGCGCGAGACTTGCGCCTGCTCTTCCGAGGCGCTGGCGATGACCAGGTTGCGCTCGTTGATCTGGTGAATCGACTGGGTGATCTGCTCCAGCGCCACGCCGGCCGCGCGAGCCATTTCCAGCGTTGACTGGGTGCGCTGGTTGCTTTGCTGCATCGACGAGACCGCTTCGCCGGTGCCGTTCTGAATGCCGGCGACCATTTTTTCGATTTCCTGAGTCGACTGCGCCGTGCGATGGGCCAATGCCCGCACTTCGTCCGCGACCACGGCAAAACCACGTCCGGCTTCCCCGGCGCGCGCCGCTTCGATGGCCGCGTTGAGTGCCAGCAAGTTGGTCTGTTCGGCAATGGCGCGGATCACGTCGAGCACTTTGCCGATGTCGCGGCCCTGCGCGGCGAGGCCTTCGATCATGTGCGCGGTGTTCTGCACGTCGTGGGTCATGGTCTGGATCGCGTCGACGGTTTTCACCACTTGATCGCGGCCTTCGCGGGCGGCGTGGGTCGACTGGTTCGAGGCTTCGGAGGTCGACACGGCGTTGCGCGCGACTTCTTCGACGGCGGCGGTCATCTCGTTGACGGCGGTGGCGGCCTGCTCGATTTCGTTGTTCTGCTGCTGCAGGCCACGGGACGCTTCTTCAGTCACCGCGCTGAGTTCTTCGGCAGCGGCGCCCAGTTGCGTGGCAGAACCGGCGATCTGCTCGATGGTTTTACGCAGGTTGGTTTGCATGGTGGCCAGCGCCTGCAACAACTGCGTCGCTTCATCCTTGCCGTCGATTTCGATGACTTTGGTGAGGTTGCCGTCAGCGATGGTTTGCGCGGCCTGCACGGCGCGGTTCAGCGGTGTGACGATGCTGCGGGTAAGCAACCAGGCCAGCAGCACAGTGGCAATAGCCGCGAACACGGCGACGATAATGATCCCCGTGATCGCGCTGTCATAGTATTGACCCGCCTGAACTGATGCTGCTTTGGCGTCGGAAGCATTCATGGCGATCAGTTTGTTGAGCTGCTCGCCCATCTGGTCGGTGCCGTCCTTGATCCGCGTGTTGATCAGGGCACGCATCTCGTCGACCTTGTCCTGACGCGACAGCTCCATCATCTGGTTCTGCGCTTGCAGGTAGTTGTCGAGCGTGGTCGCGAAGCTCTGGTACAACGCCCGTTCTTCCGGGCCAGCCGGCAGTGCCGCGTAACTGGCCTGCGCGGCGCGAACCTTGTCGACCAGGACGCCGATGCGGGTCTGCGCTTCCTGCAACCCGGCCGCTTCGCGGTTGACCAGCACGCGGAACGACAGAATGCGCAAACGCAGGACGTTTTCTGTCACTACGGCAAGTTGCGTCACGCTGGGCAGTTGCGTCGAATCCATCTCGACGGACGCCTGACGGATGATCGACATGCGGTTGACGGCGAACACGCCGAGCACGATCACCAACAGGGCGATAAAGGCAAAACCGAGGAAGGCACGGGGCGCGATGTTCAGGTTACGCAGGGACATAGTTGAGCTCTCGGAAGATAGAAACTACGAGCGTCCATGCGTCATCACTGGCCCGTGGGGGCGGGCTCAGTCCGGCGTCACTGTTTTAGGAAGTTATGTGCGCGCCTGATAGCTGTATCGGCCAGGCTTTAGGAAGATTGCGGGTCAGGGGTAACTATTTTTCAGGGTGTTACAAGATTGAAACACCCTGTGGACCTGTTTCACACGTTGTGTTTCGCCATCTGCCAGACGCGGGCAATATCGGTAGCGCGTTCGCGCAACAAACGCGGAGCCTCGGCGCAGGCCTGCTCCAGCGTCATCGGGCCACTGGTCACGGCGAAGGCCGCATCGATGCCGTGATCGTAAAGTTCTTGGTAACCCTCGCCCAAGGTGCCGGCGATGACGATCACCGGCACGGCGTGCTGTTTGGCAATCCGTGCGACACCGAACGGTGTCTTGCCGCGCAAGGTCTGGGCATCGAAGCGCCCTTCCCCGGTAATCACCAGGTCGGCGCCTTTAACGGCTTCGGCGAGGCCGACCAGTTCGGCAACCACTTCAACCCCGGCTTGAAATTGCGCGCCGAGAAAGGCCTTGGCGGCAAACCCCAAACCACCCGCCGCGCCGCTACCCGGTTCGTCACGTACGTCTTTGCCCAATGCTTGCGCGCACAGTTCGGCGAAGTGCCCCAACGCCTGATCGAGTTGCTGCACCTGCGCAGGTGACGCGCCTTTCTGCGGGCCGAAAATCGCCGAAGCACCGTGCGGGCCGCACAGCGGGTTGTTGACGTCTGCGGCGATATCGAAGCGCACCTGCGCCAGACGCGGGTCGAGTTCACTCAAGTCCAGCTGCGCCAGTTGCGCCAGTGCCAAGCCGCCGGGCACCAGCGACTGATGCTGCGCATCGAGCAACTTCACGCCCAGCGCCTGCATGGCCCCGGCGCCGCCATCGTTGGTCGCACTACCACCAATCGCCAGAATCACCCGTTGCGCGCCGGCATCCAGCGCGGCACGGATCAGTTCGCCGGTGCCGAAAGTGCTGCTGATGCAGGCATCGCGTTGGCCGAGCGGCACCAATTGCAGGCCGCTGGCCTCGGCCATTTCGATGATTGCGGTGTGATTGTGTGGCAACCAGCCCCACGCCGCGTCAACCGACGCGCCCAACGGGCCACGCACACGAGTGCGGCGCAGTTCGCCTTCGCAGGCAGCCAGAATCGATTCGACCGTGCCTTCGCCGCCATCGGCCATCGGGCATTTGACCAGTGTGGCCTGCGGCCAGACCTGGGCCAGGCCAAGGGCAATGGCTTCAGCGACGCCTTGGGCACTCAGGCTGTCCTTGAACGAGTCGGGGGCGATGACGATCTTCATGCGAATTCTCCGGTTGCAATGCCCCTCATGCTGCCAGTCGGCCCGCGCCTTGACGCCTGTCCGCTGCACAAGTGGCGGGGGCGTTTATTGTTCATTTTCACAAAAGGCTCTGCGGTGAATGTACCGCCGCCATCGCGAGCAGGCTCACTCCTACAGGGGAATGCATTCCAAATGTAGGAGTGAGCCTGCTCGCGATGGCGTCTTTGAAGGCGCCCAATCAGTTCGGATCAGTCTGCGGCAGCAACTGCACCCCAAGATACAGCGCCAACATCCCATCCAGCCTGAGCGGATCAACCCCGCTCAACTCGGCAATCCGCTCCATCCGATAACGCAGGCTGTTGCGATGAATCCCCAATGCATCGGCACACGCCTGACTCTGGCCATCGTGCTCACACCAACTGCGCAGCGTCGCCAGCAACTGCCCGTTGGCGTCCTTGGCGATCACTTTGCGCAAGGGTTTGAGCAGTTCGTCCAGCGCATCATCGTTACGATGCCGCCACAGCATTACCGGCAATCGATAGCGGTTCAGCGTCAGCAACCGCGAGTGCGGCAACACTTCCCGGCCATAGGCGAGCAAGTCGCCGACCCGTCGATAACAACGGCGCAATCCGGTGAGCCCATCAGCCTGTCCGCCCACGGCAATGCGCAGCACCTTCCAGCCCAGACCATCGAGTTTTTCCAGCAAGCGGTCATGCTCGACGTGCTGAGTCGCCGGGCGACACCACAGCAGCGATGACTTCGCCGAACTCACACACCAGCTATCGGGATAACGCGACATCAGCCAGGCACTCAGCGCCTCGACGGTTTGCCCCGGCCCATGTTCAAGGCCCAGCTCAAAAAGATACGGCACCCGCGTCAATTGCGGTTTGAGTCCAAGCTGTTGCGCTTCATCGACCAGACGCGGCGAGTCCCCCGCCTCGCTCAACAACAACGCCAGCAAGTCATCACAGCGCTGGCGCCGCCATTGCTGTTCGGCCTGTTGGTTGCGCTGGCCGACGAGCATCTCGGCGGTCATGCGCACCAGTTCTGCGTACGTACGCAGTTGCTCTGGTTCGCCGGTAATCCCGAGCACGCCGATCAAGCGTTGGTCGAGCAACAGCGGCAGATTGATACCCGGTTGCACGCCTTTGAGATGCACAGCGGTCTGCGCATCGATCTCCACCACGCGACCATTGGCCAGCACCAGTTGCGCGCCTTCGTGACGGGTATTGATGCGCTCCGGTTCGCCGCTGCCGAGGATCAGCCCCTGGCTGTCCATGACGTTGACGTTGTAGGGCAAAATGGCCATGGCCCGGTCGACGATGTCCTGGGCGAGGTCGTGATCGAGTTCAAACATGATGGGCAAGATCCTTGAAAAACGCGGCAGTCGGTTGTTCACCCGCACAGGGTCTGGCGGCAAACCCTGTGCTCAGGCACAAAGACAATCCGGCCAAAGGTGACCGAGACTCTCGGGGCGATCAACGTTACCCTTTGCATCGCAAAAAATCATAATAAAGAGAGAGCCGCTATGTCGCAGAGCGCCGCAGCTACCCAGACCATCGATGACGATAAAAACGCCGTCTACAAACGCATCACCCTGCGTTTGATCCCCTTCATTTTCATCTGCTACCTGTTCAACTACCTCGACCGGGTCAACGTTGGATTTGCCAAACTGCAGATGCTCGACGCACTGAAATTCAGCGAAACCGTGTACGGCCTCGGTGCCGGTATCTTCTTCATCGGCTACGTGCTCTGCGGCGTGCCGAGCAACCTGGCCCTGACCAGATTCGGCCCACGGCGCTGGATTGCCGTGATGATGATCACTTGGGGCACGCTGTCGACCTGCCTGCTGTTCGTCACCACCCCGACCGAGTTCTACACGCTGCGCCTGTTCACCGGTGCGGCCGAAGCCGGGTTCTTCCCGGGCGTCGTGTTGTACCTCTCGCAATGGTTCCCGACCTTCCGCCGTGGCCGGATCATGGCGCTGTTCATGTCGGCGATCCCGGTTTCCGGTCTGCTCGGCAGCCCGTTCTCTGGCTGGATTCTCAATCACTTCGCCGCAGGGCAAGGTGGTTTGGCCGGCTGGCAGTGGATGTTTCTGCTGCAAGGCATTCCTACCGTCATCCTCGGCGCCCTCGCCTATTTCCTCCTGAGCGACAGCTTCGCCAACGCCAAATGGCTGAGCCCGCATGAGCGTGCGGTGCTTGAGGCGGATCAAGCTGAAGACTTGGCGAACAAACCAAAAACCACCTCCGACTCGCTGTTGGCGGTGTTCAAGAACCCGGCGATCTGGGCGTTCGGCCTGATTTACTTCTGCATCCAGAGCGGCGTGTACGCGATCAACTTCTGGTTGCCGTCGATCATCAAGAACCTCGGTTTCAGCGATAACCTGGTGATCGGTTGGCTGAGTGCGATTCCGTATCTGCTGGCGGCGGTGTTCATGCTGGTGGTCGGGCGGTCGGCGGATTTGCGCAAGGAACGCCGCTGGCATTTGGTGGTGCCGATGCTGATGGGCGCGATCGGTCTGGTGATCGCGGTGAATTTCGCGGCCAATCCGGCGATTGCGATTCTCGGCCTGACCATTGCCACCATGGGCGCACTGACCGGCCTGCCGATGTTCTGGCCGGTGCCGACGGCGATGTTGAGCGCCGGTGCCGCGGCCGGTGGTCTGGCGTTGATCAACTCGATGGGGCAGATGGCTGGGTTCCTTAGCCCGTACCTGGTGGGTTGGGTCAAGGACAGCACGGGGTCGACCGATGCTGCGTTGTATCTGCTGGCGGCGGTGATTGTCGGCGGGAGTTTGCTGGCGTTGCGCATGACGCGGACGTTGCGGGCTTAAGGTTTTGATGAAAGAAAGAACGGCCCTTTTCAGGGTCGTTTTTCGTTGGGTATCTGGCTTGGTTTTTGTGGTGGTCTGTAGATCTTTTCCCCCTCACCCCAGCCCTCCCGAAACGTCGGATGAGCCAATATTCACTTTGCCGCATCGCACGCTTCTGGTATTTGATTAACCCTTTCCCACCGACAAAAGGATTTCGGCATGAGCTTTCGCATACTCGGGCACTCGGGGTTGCAGGTGTCCACCCTCACCCTCGGTACGATGATGTTTGGCGAGCAGACCAGCGCTGAGGATTCACTGCGTATCATCGATAAGGCCTGGGATCAGGGGATCAATTTCATCGACACCGCTGACGTCTACACCAACGGTCGCTCCGAAGAGATCGTCGGTGAAGCGATTGCCCGACATCGGCATGAGTGGGTGCTGGCAACCAAGGTCGGTTTCGGCCCGGTGGACGGTGTGCCGAATCGTAGCGGTTTGAGCCGCAAACACATTTTCAATGGCATCGATGCCAGCCTGACCCGGCTCGGCACGGACTATCTCGACATCTATTACCTGCACCGTGAAGACCACAACACGCCTCTGGAGGTCAGCGTTTCGGCGATTGGTGATCTGATTCGCCAGGGAAAAATTCGCTACTGGGGCCTGTCGAACTATCGCGGCTGGCGGATTGCCGAGGTGATTCGTATCGCCGACAAACTCGGCGTTGATCGCCCGGTGATCAGCCAGCCGTTGTACAACATCGTCAACCGTCAGGCCGAGACCGAGCAGATCACCGCGGCGCAAACCTATGGCCTGGGCGTGGTGCCTTACAGTCCGCTGGCCCGTGGCGTGCTCAGCGGCAAATACGCGCCGGACGCTACACCGGATGCCAACAGCCGTGCCGGGCGTCAGGACAAGCGCATTCTGGAAACCGAGTGGCGCGTGGAATCGCTGCGCATCGCCCAGCAGATTCAGCAGTACACCGAGCAGCGCGGCGTCGGCATGGTCGAGTTTGCGATTGCCTGGGTGTTGAACAACAGTGCGGTGACGTCGGCGATTGTCGGGCCGCGAACTGAAGCGCAATGGGATGCATACACCAAGGCGCAGACCGTGAAGATCACCGCAGCAGATGAGGCGTTTATCGATTCTCTGGTGACGCCGGGCCATGCATCGACGCCGGGATTCAACGATGTCAGTCATTTTGTGTCGGGGCGTAAACCGCAATTGGTTTAAGCATTTTCCCTTGTTCAGCAACAGCCGATACAATCGGCTGTTTTTCGTTGAAGCAAGCGCGATCAAACGGATGATTTGATTGAGCGTTCAGAAATAACCAAGGATTTAATACATGCTCAATCGCCCCGTTGAGGTATCCAGGAAGCCTTTGCGCGGGCTGCTGTTCAAACTGTTTGCCGATAAGTTTCCTGAGCCGGCAGCAACCGCAACTGTCGGGGATCGCAAACCCTCGATTGATTACCGTGCGGATATCGACGGCCTGCGCGCAATCGCGGTGTTGCTGGTGCTGATTTTCCACGGCGGCCTGACGTTCTTCCCGTCCGGGTTTATCGGCGTCGATATCTTCTTCGTGATCTCCGGTTATTTGACCACCGCAATCATCATGAAGTCGCTGAACAACGGCACGTTCACTTTCTCGGGGTTCTACACGCGGCGCATCTGGCGCCTGCAACCGGCCGTTATTGCGTTGCTGGGCGCAACGCTGATAGTCACAACGTTGCTTTACTTGCCCGATGACTATGTCGACTTTCTCAAAAGCGAGAAATACACCTCGTTAATCATCTCCAACCAGTACTTTTCCAAAGTAACCACGGGTTACGCCACGCCCGATGCGGCCAGTCTGCCGCTCTTGCACACCTGGTCGCTGGCCATTGAATGGCAGTGGTA
Organism: Pseudomonas sp. MC6; assembly: GCF_054790575.1. NCBI lineage: Bacteria > Pseudomonadati > Pseudomonadota > Gammaproteobacteria > Pseudomonadales > Pseudomonadaceae > Pseudomonas > Pseudomonas sp. MC6. The sequence continues at coordinate 1,372,910 of NZ_CP186504.1, read as the reverse complement.
TCTGGCGCTGCCACTGGGCCTCTGGTTGCTCAACCGTTATCTGGCGAAAAGCCTGTTCAAAGCGGCGGTGCTCGGTTTGACCCTGGCGGCCATGGCGCTCGCGCTGTATCTGTCTTACTCGGCTCCTGAAAAGAACTACTACTTCTTCACTGCGCGAATCTTCGAATTGATGATTGGCTCCTGTGCGGTCATCTTCAGCACGCACACGTTCAGGCTCAATCGCCTGAGCGCCACGCTGGTCTGCGCGCTTTCGCTGGCGACAATCATCTACTGCGCCACCCTGGAAGATATCCTGCCGGGCTTTCCGCGATACCACGCCATTGCCGTGTGCCTCGCTACGGCGGCCTTACTGTTTAAGGGTGTTGGCGATGCGAGCGTCACCTCGAAACTGCTGGCGTTCAAACCCTTGGTGTTTATTGGCACGCTTTCGTACTCCTTGTACTTGTGGCACTGGCCGATCCTCGCAGTGATGAGTTACATGGGCATCGCGCTCACCCCGCCGATGACGATTGTTTACTTCGTCTGCACTTTCGCCACGGCCTGGCTCTGCTATGTGCTGATCGAAAACCGCTTTCGAAAGGCCCGGCTCGGCTTTACCAAAACCCTGGTCGTGCTGATGATCGTGCCGGCGATCGGCCTGTCTCTGCTCCACGCTGCCAGCGTCAGACAAGAAGGCTGGTCCGAACCGCTTCAACCAAGGCTACAACGACGTGTTCAACGGCTTGAAAGCGTCTGTTCCGGCCAGTCGCGAGGGATGCCTGGGGGTCAGCGATGGCGCCGACCCTGGCTGTATATCGGGCGCCACACAGGCTGCACCGCAAATATTGCTGATGGGCGATTCGTTTTCGAATCATTACTGGGGCTTTGTGGAAACACTGGCCAAAGACGCCAATCTTGCCGTGCTCACACAGGGCTACCCGGCGTGCCTGGCCTTGCCCGATATCTACCTCTATGACGTGAATAAATACACGAACGGGCTGTATCAAAAATGCCACAACGCCGCTCAACGCTATTACGACATGATCGCGAAGCGGCATTTCAGGTATGTGATCGTGGGTCAGTTCTGGGAGGCCTATCTCGACGATGACATCGTCACCCAACTCGATGACCCGCGCAGCCCGGAACTGTCAAGACAACGCCTCGGCACAGCGATCCGCAAGGCCCTCGATATCATTGTCGAATCCGGTGCGACGCCGGTTTTTCTGGAAAATACGTTGCCCATGCCTGCGGGGATCAACACCTGCCTGCTGCAACAGGTCAAGCTGCGCGGCTTGATGGGCAGTGCCGAGCAAAGCAGCCTCTGCGCTACGGCGCCATGGTCTGGCGCAAAAGAGCCGGTGCTGGAACAACTGTTCAATGACCTGAAGACCGAATATCCCGGTTTGATCGTCATTGACCCGAAAATCGTGCAATGCAAAGACGACGCGTGTATGACCACCGTCGACGGTTTGCCGGTCTATCGTGATATTGGTCATATCACCGATTACGCCTCCTACAAGTTCGGCGAGATGTACTTGATGCGCTTCGGCAATCCGTTGAAGGTTGCGCAGTGACGTCGACTTTTAAGTCAAGGTCAAAAGATCGCAGCCTGCGGCAGCTCCCACAAGGAATGCGTGTGAATAATATTGAGCATCCGGCCAATATTCAGCACAAAAACCACGTATCCTTCGCGCCCGTTTGACCATCAACTCCCGCGAGGACAGTTTGTCTAAAGGTATCGCTCTATCGGTTTCAGCCTCGGTGCTGTTTGCCGTCATGTATTACTACACTTCGCTGCTCACACCGTTGAGTGGCGTAGAGATTTTCGGCTGGCGGATGCTGCTGACCGTGCCATGCATGACCGTGTTCATGCTGGTGTCCGGGGAATGGCGGCGGGTGCTGGAACTGGTTCGTGTGGTCGCGGCAAAACCAAAACTGGTCGCCGGGTTGATCGTCTCGGCTGCCCTGCTCGGTGTGCAACTGTGGCTGTTCATGTGGGCGCCGCTCAACGGCTACAGTCTCGATGTTTCGCTGGGTTACTTCCTGCTGCCACTGGCGATGGTCCTGACCGGAAGGATTGCCTACGGCGAAAGCCTGTCGTACCTGCAAAAAGTCGCGGTGTTCTTCGCATCCCTGGGTGTTGTGAACGAGCTGTACCAGGTCGGCGGATTTTCCTGGGCGACACTGGTGGTCGTGGTTGGCTACCCGCTGTACTTCGTGCTGCGCAAATACCTGAAGACTGACAATCTTGGCGGCTTGTGGGTCGACATGACGCTGATGCTCCCCGTCGCCTGGTGGTTTGTGCACGGTGGCGAGCAAGGCTTTGGCGTGTTTGATCAGTACCCGGGGCTGATGTGGCTGATCCCCTTGCTCGGCCTGATCAGTGCGTCGGCGTTGGTGGTGTACATCATCGCCAGCCGCTTGCTGCCGTTCAGCCTGTTTGGCTTGTTGAGTTATGTTGAGCCGGTGTTGCTGCTCGGTGTGGCGTTGCTGCTCGGTGAGAGCATCAAGTCCGGTGAATGGCTGACGTATATTCCGATCTGGCTGGCGGTGATTGTGCTGGTGTTTGAAGGCTTTAAACACTTGATGCGCCAAAGCCGTCCTTAAAGCAAAAGATCGCAGCCTGCGGCAGCTCCTACATTTGGAATGCGTATTTCCTGTAGGAGCTGCCGCAGGCTGCGATCTTTTGATCTTGAAAGAAATCCCGGCCCTGCATCGCTGCAGGCCGGGATTTTTCATTTCAGTGGTCGATTACTCAGTGGCAAGCACACCACGTCGCACCTGATCACGCTCGATCGATTCGAACAGTGCCTTGAAGTTACCTTCACCGAAACCATCATCGCCCTTGCGCTGGATGAATTCGAAGAACACCGGGCCCATCAGGGTTTCCGAGAAGATCTGCAGCAGCAGACGCTTGTCGCCCTGTTCCGAGGCGCCGTCGAGCAGGATGCCGCGCGATTGCAGCTGATCAACCGGTTCGCCGTGGTTAGGCAGACGGCCTTCGAGCATTTCGTAGTAGGTGTCCGGCGGCGCGGTCATGAAGCGCATGCCGATCTTCTTCAACTGATCCCAGGTCTTGATCAGGTCGTCGGTGAGGAACGCCACGTGCTGAATGCCCTCGCCGTTGAACTGCATCAGGAACTCTTCGATCTGACCCGCGCCTTTGGACGATTCTTCGTTCAGCGGGATGCGGATCATGCCGTCCGGTGCGGTCATCGCTTTCGAAGTCAGGCCGGTGTATTCGCCCTTGATGTCGAAGTAACGGATCTCGCGGAAGTTGAACAGCTTCTCGTAGAAGTTCGCCCAGTAAGCCATGCGACCGCGATACACGTTGTGGGTCAGGTGGTCGATGATCTTCAGGCCAGCACCGACCGGGTTGCGGTCAACGCCTTCGATAAACACGAAGTCGATGTCATAGATCGAGCTGCCTTCGCCGAAACGGTCGATCAGGTACAGCGGCGCGCCGCCGATGCCTTTGATCGCCGGCAGGTTCAGCTCCATCGGGCCGGTTTCGATGTGGATCGGCTGAGCGCCGAGTTCGAGTGCGCGGTTGTAGGCTTTCTGCGAATCCTTGACGCGGAACGCCATGCCGCAAACGGACGGGCCGTGCTCGGCAGCGAAGTACGAAGCAACGCTGTTGGGTTCGTTGTTGAGGATCAGGTTGATCGCGCCCTGACGGTACAGGTGCACGTTCTTCGAGCGGTGGGTCGCGACTTTGGTGAAGCCCATGATCTCGAAGATCGGTTCCAGGGTGCCCGGCACCGGCGATGCGAGCTCGATGAATTCAAAGCCCATCAGGCCCATAGGGTTTTCGTATAAATCTGCCATGGTGGCACCTCATCATTTCTTATCAATTAACCAGGGTTATTTGTCAGTCATGTGAGGTCGGTGGGTGGCGCGCAGGAGATGCCACGCACACTGCGGGCGAGGAAGTCACCGTAGATCAGTTGAAACCCGAATATCTTCATTGTCGACCCAAGGCTCTTGCGGGCGAGGCTTCTGCTGCCAGAAGACGATTATTATTGTATGCGTAACCCGATTCTACACAGCGTAAATAGGCTTGTCTGCTCTCTCTATAAAATCCGCTTTCTGGCGCCCGGTGCAAGGGGTTTGTTGCAGAGGTAAATGCCCGTCAGGATCAGTACGCCACCCCCATACATGGCCAATGTCAGTTGCTCGCCCAGCAACACAGCGCCGAAGACTACGGCCGTCAACGGGTTCAGCGCGATAAACACCCCGCTGCGCGTCGCGCCGATTTTACGGATGCCGTCGTAGTAACCGATGTAGGCGAGCGCCGAGCCGAGGATGCCGAGGTACAGCAGGCTCAGCCATTGCGGCAGCCCCAGATCATCCAGCGCCTCCCAGCTCAGTTCGCCGCGCACAGCCGCCAGAACCCACAACATGAACGTGCCGATCAGGATCGAGTACGTCACGGTCTGCACCGGCCCCAGCGTCTGATTCAGCTCACGGGAAAACAACGAGTAAACACCCCAACCCAGCACGCAGCCAAGGATCAACAGATCACCGATCCATGCGTCAGGCGTTGCAGCCAGTAATTGTGGATTACGGCTGACGATCACCAGGCCGGCGCCAACAATACAGGTCGCGATGCCAGCAACTTTCACCCGGCCCAAGCGTTCTTTGAACAGCCACCACGAGGCAAGACCGATCACCGCCGGGTTCAACGCGACAATCAACGAGGTCCGCGACGCGTTGATGTATTGCAGGCCGTAAAAAAAGCACAGGTTATAGAAGAAGATCCCGAAGAACCCTAGCAACGCCAGTTGCAACCATTGCCTTGGCGCCGGACGCGCCAAGGGGATCCGCGCTAGCCACAAGAAGCCGAGCAGCGCCGCACTGGCGAGCAAGAAGCGCAGGCTGGCCGCGAGGATCGGACTCAGACCTCCGGCCAGAAAACGCCCGGCGACAAAGGTCCCGCCCCAGATCATGGTCACCGCCGCCAGTGTCAGATAAACCGCGATGTCGGACGATGTTATGTGCAGTTGCTCGACGTTGCGCATGAGGCTCCAGACCAAAGAACTTTAGGAATGCCGTATCATTCCCTTCATTTCTTGTCATCGTAAAATGAGCAAACACTCATGACCCTCACTCAACTGGAAATCTTCTCGCTGGTTGCCGAGTTGCGCGGGTTTACTCTCGCGGCCCATCGGCTGGGGATTTCGCAGTCGGCAGTATCCCACGCGATGAAGTCGTTGGAGCAGGAACTCGGCGTCGAGTTGCTGCGTCGGCACTCTTCTTCAGTGGAACTCAGTGACATCGGAGAACAATTACTGCTGCGCGCCCGCGCCATGCTCGGGCTGGCCAACACCTTGCGCCAGGAAGCCGCCGATGCTCGCGGCATGAAAACCGGCACCCTGCGCATCGGCTCGTTCGGGCCAACCTCGTCGATCAAACTGTTACCCAGGATTCTGCGGCAATATCGACAGGCGCATCCGGGCATCGAAGTGCACATCGATGAAGGGCCGGATCGACAAGTGATTCAATGGCTGGAAGAACGACGGATCGACATCGGTTTTGTGGTGCTGCCCGAGGAGCGCTTCGACACCTTTGCCTTGATCGAAGACCAACTGGTTGCCCTGCTTCCAGTCAGCCATCCGCTGGCAACACGCTCGGCGTTGAGCCTCAAGGAGTTGTGCGACGCGCCGTTTGTGCTGACCGAGGCTGGTTCTGCGGAACTGGTGTCGCGGCTGTTCATGGCCGCGCGTTTACAACCAAACATCCGCTATCGCTGCTCGCAACTGCTCAGCACCCTCGACACGGTCAGCCGTGGTGACGCCATTACGATTGTTGCCGAAGGCTCATTGCCGGAGGAGGCAACGCCTCGCTATGTGAAGAAGCCATTATTGCCGGCCGTACAGCGTCAGGTTGGCCTTGCTGTCCTTGATCAGCGCCAGGCGTCCCCCGCTACGCTGGCCTTTATCGAGCTGGCGACGCGAATGAAGCACTGATGAGCGGCGCAAGCGCCTTCGGCCATCTATCCTCCCCCATGGCTGATGTGATTTGCGCGCCGTTATCCGGCCTGCCTTCGCGAGCCTCAATTCATCGCGACAGGATGCGCCCATGCCGTTAACCCTCAGACCCCGCCGCATGCGCGGCACGCGCATCGTTGTGACACTGCTCAGCGGTCTGCTTCCAGTGCTGGTGGGCAGCGCGATCCTTTACATGCAGGCTGAACGCACGCTGGAACAAAGTTCACGAGAGACTGCAGAAGAGGCGTTGGGCCAGTTCGAGTTGATGCTCGATAACACCGCCCAGGCAGCCCGTGAATTGTTGCCATTGGCCGGCCAGACCTGCGAAAACGTCAAACTCGCCCTGCGCGAACAAGTGACCCGCCGTCCATTTGTACGCTCGACCAATCTGGTGTGGGACGACAACCTCTATTGCAGCTCGCTGTTTGGCGACTTCAAGGAAGCCGTCAACGCGGGTGACTACAACCAGGGCAAATTGTGGCTGATGAATGGCAACCCGGTGACACCCGACACCGCCCTGTTGGTCTATCGGCTCAGCGAAGGTCGCGGCGGCGCTCTGACGACACTGGATGGTTACCATCTAAGCAATATCTTGCGTCTGATCGGACGGCACATGCTGTTGGTGTTGCAAGTGGGCGATAACTGGCTGTCGGCTGACGGCAAAGTCCACACTGGCGCCCTGCCCGCGTTGCCGATAGCGCAAAACACCCTGGAATCTTCCCGCTATGCGTTCAGCGTTTCTGCCGGTTTTCCCGAGGGCGAAACCTGGCGCTACATGGCCGATGAATATCCGCCATTGTTTAGTTTGTTGATCTTTTTTGGCGTGGTATCGGGTGCCATCGGCCATGTTTTGCAGAAGCGCTCCACGTCACCCAGCCACGAAATGCTCCGCGCGCTTGAGGCCGGCGAGTTCATTCCTTACTTTCAGCCCGTGGTGCACGGCGACAGCAAGAAATGGTCGGGAGCCGAAGTCTTGATGCGCTGGACTCACCCCAAAGAAGGGCTGGTGCGCCCAGATCTGTTTATTCCATTCGCCGAACATTCGGGGTTGATCGTGCCGATGACTCGCGCCTTGATGCAACAGACCGCCGCAGTGCTGGGACCGCTATCATCAACGTTCGCCCCGCCATTTCACATCGGCATCAATATCACCGCTAGCCATTGCAAGGACCTGGAACTGGTGGAGGACTGCCGGGAGTTTCTCGCCGCGTTCGTGCCCGACAGCATCAGCCTGGTGCTGGAGTTGACCGAGCGTGAATTGATCGAGCCGACTGACATCACCCGGCAACTGTTCGAGCAACTGCATGCACTGGGCGTGAAAATCGCGATTGACGACTTCGGCACCGGTCACTCAAGCCTCGGCTACTTGCGCAAATTCAACGTCGACTTCCTGAAGATAGATCAGAGTTTCGTCGCCATGATCGGCATCGATGCGCTGTCCCGACACATTCTCGATACGATTATCGAACTGTCGGCCAAGCTTGATTTGGGTATTGTTGCCGAAGGTGTCGAAACTCAGGCGCAAGCCGATTATCTGACGGCACATCATGTCAACTTTCTGCAAGGCTACCTGTTCGGCAAACCGATGCCTGCTGCGGACTTCATCAGCGCATTAACTCACCATTAACTAAGCCGGATTAAGACGAGCGTCCCGATCAGACGCACCAAATTGATACAAAAGACCGCTGTTGTTACATGAAGACAACATCAGGATTTACTCTTGGCGCATTAACTACTACAATTTTTTCACCCTGAGCAAGATTGGCAGGTGAGCCATTTATCACCGAGTCGCTTCAAGGCTCTTGGCTTATTAGCTTTGTTTGCGGTTGGTATCAGCCAAACACACTATTGGAGTAAAGATATTGTCCAGACTCGCTGAATTTCGTGCAGCTGAAAAGGCCCTTCAGGAACAGCTCAAGCAGCTGGAATCGCTGAAGAACGATGCCGGGCTCAAGAAAGAAATCGAATTCGAAGAAAAGCTCCAGGGGCTGATGAAAACCTACGGCAAAGGCCTGAAAGAAATCATCGCCATCCTCGATCCGAACCCGGCAAAATCCGGTCTGCAGACCTCTGCAGCACCTAAAACCCGTCGCGCTCGCGTGATCAAGGTTTATCAGAACCCGCACACCGGTGAATTGATCGAAACCAAAGGCGGCAACCACCGCGGCCTGAAAGCCTGGAAAGAACAATACGGTGCTTCCACCGTTGATTCCTGGTTGCGCGGTTAATCCCTGCCAACAAAAAAGCCCTGCATCATGCAGGGCTTTTTTATTGACAATATCTAACAAATGAAATGAATTTCATCGAACAAGTTACGAGTTTTCTGTAACGTTGCTGAGTCAGACCGCTAAACATTTTGCTGCGCGATGTTACGATCAGGGTCAGCGTTAAACTTTGTGCTTAATCCGTTCGGGTATCTAACCTTCGCCGTGAAGAGTGCAGCGGATTAAAGTTTCAAGCTGTTTCTCACCGTCACTATCTCTTCTGCGCTCGCCTTATAAACCTCAGCTTGTCCGGCGTAGGAAAGAACATAAGCCTTGTCCGCCTCGACCGCCGCCACCAAGGTTTGCGACAACACATGTCGACCGTTTTCGGTGATCGTGCAAGTGGTTTCCAGTGCCGGCAAAGTACCCAGCTTGGCCGGATGCACTTTGTTGCAGACACTTTGATAGCCACCCTGGAAGAAGTCCTTCTGTATCGACTTGCGCATCTCCAGCAGCACGCCCTGCAAATTGACCTGATGGTCCTTCTCAACCTGAGTCATGGTCAATTCCATCACCATGACCTGATTGCCATCGGCGTCATTCTTCACCGCACGCTGACGGGAAACCTGTGCACTTGTCTCAGGCAGTGCCTCGACTTCCCAGCCGGCCGGCCAGGTAATGCGCGGTTCGTCCGCCGATGCGCAGACAGCCACAAGCGACAACACAGAAAAAACAAACAGGGATTTGAACAGTCGGATCATTTCCGGGCGCACTCGCAGATTGAGCGGTAAAGTCTGAGGCCCGTCTGCACGCAGGGCAAGTCTGCCCTTTCATTTGGCGATGCTGGCAGGCATGCGTATCATTGCGTCCATTCACTCGCCCATAGTTATTGGAGGGCCCATGAGCCTGCACGAACTCAACACTTTCCCAGGCGTCACCGCCACCCCAGACAGCGCAACCCGCAACTTCGTCTTCAACCACACCATGTTGCGCGTCAAAGACATCACCAAATCTCTGGACTTCTACACCCGCGTACTGGGTTTCTCGCTGGTCGAGAAGCGTGACTTCGCCGAGGCCGAGTTCAGCCTGTACTTCCTCGCACTGGTCGACAAAGCACAGATCCCGGCCGACGCCGCTTCTCGCACCGAGTGGATGAAGTCGATTCCGGGCATCCTCGAACTGACCCATAACCATGGCACCGAGAACGACGCGGATTTCGCTTACCACAACGGCAATACCGATCCGCGTGGTTTTGGCCATATCTGCATTTCGGTGCCGGATATTGTGGCGGCGTGTGCACGCTTCGAAGAGTTGGGCTGCGATTTCCAGAAGCGCTTGACCGATGGGCGCATGAAGAGCCTTGCGTTCATCAAGGATCCGGATGGTTACTGGGTTGAGATCATCCAGCCAGCGCCACTGTAAAAGCTGAAAAGCCCCTACCTAGCCCTCTCCCGGGGGGAGAGGGAAATGATTGGGGGATATTGGAGCATTACGTCGACTTGAACGATTGGCGCTGAATTCATAATCGACTGGATCGTTCAGGTCGACGGACAACGCCAGACACCTCGGTCGGCTCCCTCTCCCTCGGGAGAGGGCTGGGGTGAGGGGCCGCTTTTTACGCGCAATAAAAAACCCGTGATCGCTCACGGGTTTTTTCATTTCTGGCCTGGCCGTTATGCCGGGGCCGAAGTGCGGATCAGGTGATCAAAAGCACTCAGCGAAGCCTTGGCACCCTCGCCCACCGCAATCACGATCTGCTTGTACGGCACAGTCGTCACGTCGCCGGCAGCGAAGATGCCCGGAATCGACGTTTCACCACGGTTATCGACAATGATCTCGCCACGCGGCGACAGTTCGATGGTGCCCTTCAGCCAATCAGTGTTCGGCAGCAAACCGATCTGCACGAAGATCCCTTCCAGTTCCACAGTGCGCAACTCATCAGTGTTGCGATCTTTGTAACGCAGGCCGTTGACCTTCTCACCATTACCGGTGACTTCAGTGGTTTGCGCACTGGTGATCACGGTAACGTTCGGCAGGCTGTGCAGTTTGCGCTGCAGGACGGCGTCAGCGCGCAGTTGTACGTCGAACTCCAGCAGGGTTACGTGCGACACGATCCCGGCCAGGTCGATGGCTGCTTCAACGCCGGAGTTACCGCCGCCGATCACCGCCACGCGCTTGCCTTTGAACAGCGGACCGTCGCAGTGCGGGCAGTACGCCACGCCTTTGTTGCGGTATTCCTGCTCGCCCGGCACGTTCATTTCACGCCAGCGCGCACCGGTCGCCAGAATCACGCTTTTGGCTTTCAGGGTCGCGCCACTGGCGAAACGGACCTCATGCAGCTCGCCGTTTTTGCCCGGGATCAGCTTATCGGCGCGTTGCAGGTTCATGATGTCGACGTCGTACTGCTTGACGTGTTCTTCCAGCGCCGTGGCCAGTTTCGGCCCTTCGGTTTCCTGTACGGAAATGAAGTTCTCGATGGCCATGGTGTCGAGCACCTGTCCGCCAAAGCGTTCAGCGGCGACGCCAGTGCGAATGCCTTTACGTGCAGCGTAAATCGCTGCTGACGCACCGGCCGGGCCACCGCCGACAACGAGCACATCAAAGGCGTCCTTGGCGCTGATTTTCTCGGCCTGACGCTCGATGGCGCCGGTGTCGAGTTTGGCGAGAATCTCTTCCAGGCCCATGCGGCCCTGACCGAAGTTCTCACCGTTCAAGTAGATGCTCGGCACGGCCATGATCTTGCGATCGTTGACTTCGTCCTGGAACAACGCACCATCGATAGCGACGTGACGGATGTTCGGGTTAAGCACGGCCATCAGGTTCAGTGCCTGGACCACATCCGGGCAGTTCTGGCAGGACAGCGAGAAGTAAGTCTCGAAGCTGAACTGGCCTTTGAGCGAACGGATCTGCTCGATCACTTCAACACTGGCTTTCGATGGGTGGCCGCCGACTTGCAGCAAGGCCAACACCAGCGAAGTGAACTCGTGGTCCATCGGGATGCCGGCGAAACGCAGACTGATGTCAGCGCCCGGGCGGTTGATCGAGAACGATGGCTTGCGTGCATCGCTACCGCTGTCGATCAACGTAATTTGGCTCGAAAGACTGGCAACGTCTTTCAGCAGTTCCAGCATTTCACGGGATTTCGCACCGTCGTCGAGGGAGGCAACGATCTCGATCGGCTGGGTGACCCGTTCCAGGTACGATTTCAACTGGGCTTTAAGATTGGCGTCCAACATACGGGCGATTTCCTTTATTTGAGGCGAAAAAAAGCCCGAGCGAATCTCGCCCGGGCATTTTTATTGGGCGGTGCAGCGTACTTAAGAAGGTGCGGCGTACCGCCCTGAATTGCGTGTCACAGACTTAGATCTTGCCGACCAGGTCCAGGGACGGCGCCAGAGTGGCCTCGCCTTCTTTCCACTTGGCTGGGCAAACTTCGCCTGGGTGAGCAGCCACGTACTGAGCAGCCTTGATCTTGCGCAGCAGCTCGGAAGCGTCACGGCCAACGCCGCCATCGTTCAGTTCAACGATTTTGATCTGGCCTTCAGGGTTGATCACGAAGGTGCCACGGTCAGCCAGACCAACTTCTTCGATCAGCACGTCGAAGTTGCGGGAGATAGCGTGGGTCGGGTCGCCGATCATGGTGTATTCGATTTTGCCGATGGCTGGCGAAGTGTTGTGCCAGGCAGCGTGAGCAAAGTGGGTGTCGGTGGAAACGCTGTAGATCTCTACGCCCAGTTTCTGGAAGGCAGCGTAGTTGTCAGCCAGGTCTTCCAGCTCGGTTGGGCAAACGAAGGTGAAGTCGGCTGGGTAGAAGAACACGACCGACCACTTGCCTTTCAGGTCAGCGTCCGAGACTTGAACGAAGTCGCCGTTTTTGAACGCGGTAGCTTTGAACGGTTTTACTTGGCTGTTGATGATAGGCATTGATGACTCTCCGTCAGGGGTTATGAAGTTGATGGGTGAATCCTACCCACTCACTCGACGGATGGCTCATTGGCAAACCTGATGCTGCTGATTTGTTTTCGCTATTAGCTGACTGTATTAATAGAAGAAAACGATCTCTACGACGTAGCCGGTTTATCCGTAATCCGAGCCATCCCCTGGAATGGGCTGGCTTCAACATAGCGCATTGCGGACTTCATATCCTTCCAGCCAACGTAACTCATCAGGGATTTCAGATCCCAGCCGCTTTGATGGGCCCAGGTTGCGAAGCCTCGGCGCAGGGAGTGGCTGGTGTAGTTTTCGGCGGCAATGCCCGCGCGCTGCAACGCCTGGCGCAGCAGCGGGATGATGCTGTTGGCGTGCAGCCCCTCCTCGTTCAGATTGCCCCAGCGGTCGATGCTGCGGAAAACCGGGCCGCGCACCAAGGCTGCTTCGGTGATCCAGTCGATGTAGGCCTGCACCGGGCAGAGCTTGAGCAGCGCCGGGGCTTGATAGGTCTGGCCGAGGTTTTCCCGATCGCCCTTGCTGCGCGGCAAATACAAGGTGATGCCTTTGCCTGCGTGCGCCTGCACGTGTTCGATTTGCAAGCGACACAACTCATCACTGCGAAAGCCGCGCCAGAAGCCCAGCAGAATCAGTGCACGATCACGATAAGCCTTGAGGAGTAAGGGCCGATCCTGCTGTTCTCTCGCGGTTTGCACTTCATGTTCGAGCCAATCGATCACTCGCTGCAGATCCTGTAAGTGCAGCGGCTCGGCCTGTTTCTCCTGCGCCGGGTGCAACGCTCGAATCCCTTTGAAGACCTTGCGCACCACCGGCGCCTTGGTCGGATCGGCAAAACCCTGACTGTTGTGCCACTGCGCCAGCGCCGACAGACGCAGCTTCAGCGTATTAATCGACAGCTCTTCGGCGTGCGCCACCAGATAACGCGCGACGCTATCAGCCGTCGCTGGCAGAAACCCACCCCACTTCACTTCGAAATGCTCGATGGCCGCGCGATAGCTGCGGCGGGTGTTATCGCGGGTGGCGGCTTGCAGATAGCGATCCAGATCGCTCATGGGCTGTTTTCTCGCTGGCGTACTGAGACAGGAATGCAGAAACGCATTTTGCCGTCTGACACTGGGTAATACCAGTATATCCCGCGTCTTTATTATCAAAGGTTTACCTTTATTTTTCGGATGGTACACTGCGGACTTTAGTGGCATGTACCACAGTACGTAACCGTAGGAGTTCACATGGCCCGTGGCGGCATTACCAAAGCCCTGGTGCAGATCGCGCGCACCGCGATCCTCGCTCGTGGCGAACACCCGAGCATCGATGCAGTACGCATTGAAATGGGCAACACCGGCTCAAAAACCACGATCCATCGCTATCTGAAAGAGCTGGATGACGGCGCGCAGCCGGTTGAAGCCTCGGCAGAGCCGATCGATGATGAGCTGACTGCCCTCGTCTCGCGCCTCGCCCAACGCCTCAAAGAACAGGCGCAAGAGCCTATCGAGCAAGCCCGCGAGCAGTTCGAGGAACAGCGCGAAGCACTGGAGTCGGAGCTGAAACAAACGCGCCAGGCCCTGGAAAAGCTCGAACACGATCACGACATTCAAGGGGCTGCGCTAGAGCGTGAGTCTGAAGCGCTTGGCAACACCCGTTCGATGCTGCAAACCGAACAGACTCGTAATGCCGGACTGAATCAGGCATTGGCCGATTTTGAATTGCGTTTGCAGGACAAGGACGAGCAAATCCGCTCGCTGGAAGAAAAACACCTGCATGCCCGTGATGCGCTGGAGCATTACCGCAACGCCACCAAAGAGCAGCGCGAGCAGGAACAGAGCCGTCACGAAGCGCAAGTGCAGCAGATTCAGGCCGAGTTGCGTCAGGCGCAGCAAAGCGCGATGGTTCGTCAGGACGAGATCACGCAACTGCACCGCGACAACGAACGCCTGCTCACTGAAAACCGTGGCACGCAGCGCGAACTGAGCCTGATGCAGGATCAGCTCAAGCAAAGCAATCAGCGTCAGGATCAACTGCTCGAACAAGCGACCCGCGTCGACAGCGAGCGCACCCTCCTCCAGGAACGCTTGCGCGTAGCCACCCTGGAAAGCCAGACACTCAAACAGAGCATTGAGGAGCAGACGCTGCTCAACCAATCACTGGAAAAGGAATTGAACAAGGCTCAGGCAAGCCTGGAAGAAAGCCAGCGTCTGGCGGCTACCGTTGCGGCAGCGCCAGACTCTGCCAAACCGAAAGACGCTTAAGCGCCGACCGGCGTACGCATGGTGACAAACTCTTCGGCGGCCGTCGGGTGTACCCCGATCGTGTCGTCGAAGTCGCGCTTGGTTGCGCCAGCCTTCAACGCAATCGCCAAACCCTGAACGATCTCGCCAGCGTCCGGGCCGACCATGTGGCAGCCGAGGACTTTGTCGGTCTTGCCGTCGACTACCAGCTTCATCAGCGTCTTTTCCTGACACTCGGTCAAGGTCAGCTTCATCGGGCGGAAGCGGCTCTCGAAAATCACCACGTCGTGACCAGCCTCGCGTGCCTCTTCTTCGGTCAAACCGACTGTACCGATGTTCGGCAGGCTGAATACCGCCGTCGGGATCATCTTGTAATCCACTGGGCGGTATTGCTCAGGCTTGAACAGACGCCGCGCTACGGCCATACCTTCTGCCAGAGCCACAGGCGTCAGCTGCACGCGACCGATGACATCGCCCAGCGCCAGAATCGATGGCTCGCCGGTCTGGTACTGCTCGTCGACCTTGATGAAGCCTTTTTCGGTGAGCTGCACATCGGTGTTTTCCAGACCCAGATTGTCGAGCATCGGACGCCGGCCGGTTGCATAGAAAATGCAATCCGCTTCCAGCTCACGACCGTCCTTGAGGGTGGCTTTCAGGCTGCCGTCCGTCTGCTTATCGATGCGCGCAATATCGGCGTTGAATTGCAGATCCAGACCACGCTTGGTCAGCTCTTCCTGCAAATGCTTGCGCACCGAACCATCAAAGCCGCGCAGGAACAGATCACCGCGATACAGCAGCGTGGTGTTTGCACCGAGGCCGTGGAAAATTCCGGCGAATTCGACCGCGATGTAACCGCCGCCAACCACCAGCACACGCTTTGGCAGCTCTTTCAGGAAGAACGCCTCATTGGAACCGATCGCGTGCTCGCGCCCCGGAATCTCCGGAATCTGCGGCCAGCCACCGGTAGCAATCAGAATATTCTTCGCGGTAAAGCGCTCGCCATTCACCTCAACCTCATGCGGGCCGACAATCTTCGCGTGCGCTTCATGCAAGGTCACGCCGCTGTTGACCAGCAGATTGCGATAAATGCCGTTGAGGCGATTGATCTCGCGATCCTTGTTGGCAATCAGCGTCGCCCAATCGAAATTCGCTTCACCCAGACTCCAGCCAAAACCGGACGCCTGCTCGAAGTCTTCGGCGAAATGCGCGCCGTACACCAGCAACTTTTTCGGCACACAGCCAACGTTGACGCAGGTTCCACCCAGATAACGGCTCTCCGCCACCGCCACTTTCGCGCCGAACCCGGCCGCAAAACGCGCAGCGCGCACACCGCCGGAACCGGCACCAATCACATAAAGGTCAAAATCGTAGGCCATTTCTATCTCCTCGGCAGGGGATCAGCATACCTGCAGTCACCCATTGGGCAAGCGCTGCCAGTCATATGGGGGCGTAAAATGAAAAAACCCGCCGAAGCGGGTTTTTCTTGCAAACCAATCAAGCGCTCTTAGTAAGCCTTGCCAGTCTTGTAGAAGTTCTCGAAGCAGAAGTTGGTTGCTTCGATGTAGCCTTCAGCACCACCGCAGTCGAAACGCTTGCCTTTGAACTTGTAGGCCATGACGCAGCCGTTCTGGGCTTGTTTCATCAGGGCGTCGGTGATCTGGATTTCGCCGCCCTTGCCTGGCTCGGTCTGTTCGATCAGGTCGAAGATGTCCGGGGTCAGGATGTAACGGCCGATGATGGCCAGGTTCGACGGCGCGTCTTCCGGCTTTGGTTTCTCGACCATGCTGTGAACGCGGTAGATGTCGTCGCGGATCATCTCGCCGGCGATCACGCCGTACTTGCTGGTTTCCTGCGGGTCGACTTCCTGGATGGCGATAATCGAGCAGCGGAACTGCTTGTACAGTTTGACCATCTGGGTCAGTACGCCGTCGCCGTCGAGGTTAACGCACAGGTCGTCCGCCAGTACCACGGCGAATGGTTCGTCACCGATCAGCGGGCGACCGGTCAGGATCGCGTGGCCCAGACCTTTCATTTCAGTTTGACGGGTGTAGGAGAACGAGCACTCGTCGAGCAGTTTGCGGATACCGACCAGGTATTTCTCTTTGTCGGTGCCTTTGATCTGGTTTTCCAGCTCGTAGCTGATGTCGAAGTGGTCTTCCAGAGCGCGCTTGCCACGACCGGTGACGATGGAGATTTCCGTCAGGCCGGCATCCAGAGCTTCTTCAACGCCGTACTGGATCAGTGGCTTGTTTACCACCGGCAGCATTTCTTTAGGCATGGCTTTAGTCGCTGGCAGGAAGCGAGTACCGTAACCGGCTGCTGGGAACAAGCATTTCTTGATCATATAAGTCCTTGAAAGGGCTGTGTGTACGAGTTTCGGCGCAGTCTAATCAGGCGGCGTGCACCTTACAATGCCCCGCACTGGCTAACCGATGTCAACATAGAGAAATATTCTTGCCGATAGTTCCATCGGCATACGGACGCAGCCAGATGAGCGTAGCTCAAAGCTGCCGGCAAACTGAATCACCATACGCTCATCGCCCCCCAATGCGAGCATTTGCCGGTATCATGGCGCCTTTGAACCAGCGAACGAGACAGATAGATGGCCGCGGTAAAAATCATCAACGGGTATGTGATCGACAAGAAAGACGGCAAGTGGACCCTGACCACCACCAATGGCGAGCACATCGCCGGGCCTTTCGACAGCGAGCAAATGGCGACCGATGTAGCGGCAGTGTTCACCGACACTCCGGCATCGGCCAAGCGCCGTGGCAAAGATCAGGACTGATCAGCCCCGACACGCCCCAGCCCTGCCCTTGTGCAGGGCTTTTTTGTGCCAGCCTACAAACAAGTGGCCAAACGCTATAACCTTTTCACACCGGCGCTGTCAGAGCGTCTAGTCCCCCTCGCTGAAGACCATGCACATGACCTTGAAAAAATTCCTGCCACTGATTGCGGTATTGGCACTGGCCGGCTGTGCCACCTCTCAACCCACGTACCTGAACAACGGCGAACAGGGGCTGTCGATCGATTGCTCCGGCGAAGCCAACTCCTGGGCGACCTGCTATGAAAAAGCCGATGCATCCTGCGCAGGCACTGGTTACCGCATCGTTGGCACTGACGGCACGCCCCAGCCCAAAGAGAGCGACAAAACCCTGGGCGTCGATGTCGGCAACTACAAGAACCGCAGCGTCGTCGTGGTCTGCAAATAGACCTTACATATGAATTTCGGCGAATTTGATCCCGAGTCCGCGTACGACTTCGATCAGATCGTCGAGGCGGTTGAACGACTCGACTTCGTCGTTTTCGTCGACCAGGAAGTAACTGCGTCCGGCGCTCTTCTTGAAAAACACGATCCACTCCCCCGGATTCGCCGGGTTCTGGATGACATGGGTGGCAGAGATCAGGCCCTCTACGTGGCGCTCCCGTACTTGCTCTCGCTTCATCGCGACTCCAGAAATGAAAATGCCGTCACAGCATGACTGCGACGGCATCGGTGCTGATGACTATCAGTCTATCAGCCGGAAATACATGCATTGGCAGCGTTTCGCACGTCACGCGGACGCACTGGCACATTCGACATGCGCTCATGCAACTTGATGCTGCTGCCGCCGGAGCGATCTTCGATATCAAATACCGCTGCCGCGCCGGTGGAAAATTTCCCCGGGACGATGACCCGAACCCCGTCCTTGTGTGGCTGCATTTGCAGCGCGCCGCGGCTGTCCGCCAGCTTCTCGGCTAGGCATTGGGCATATTCATGGGGTTTCTTACCGGAGATTACGCTCACGGTCGGCAGCGTTTCATTGATTTCGGAAACACTCGCACAACCACCCACAGCCAGAACCAACGGCAGACACACCACACCCCACTTCATACAAAACCTCCGTTAAAGACCGTCCGACAGCACAAATGCCGTTTTTCTCCGGGGCCTTCTGCATTTAACCCGCATCCGATTGCGAATATCTGTTCAAAATTGTCAAACCAACGCCCGACGGCCAGATAATAACCCGTGCGGGCTGATAAACTGCGCGCAATTACAAGCTATCGTTTTGATTTTGTAGAAAAAGCCCTTCTGGAGGCGCCCATGAAATTCATTCACCAGCGCGAACACCTTAATGAAGACGACATCGTCGTCATCCAATGCTCGCAAATGTGCAACATCCGTCTGATGAACGACGCCAACTTCCGCAGCTTCAAGAACGGCGGCCGTCACACCTATCACGGCGGCGCCTTCGACACGTTCCCGGCCCGTATCACCGCGCCGAGCACCGGTTTCTGGAACATCACCATCGACACCGTCAACCGTCGGCCGATCAGCGTCACGCGCAAGCCGACCCTGACCCACTCGATCAAGATCATCCGTCGTTCCAGCACCAAACTCAGCTGAGACACGCCGTCCAACCAGAAAGGAATGCATGACCGTGGCCCAAACGACCAAATACGTCATCAAGTACAAACTCAACGGCGAGCGCCGCTTCGACTTTGCGCAACTGGAAAACGGCACTGAAGAAGAAGCCAAGGCTGCTCTGGATGCCCTTCACGGCCAGAGCGACGACGTGATCAGCGACATCGCCGTCAGCAAAGCGCTGTAAGCATCGTCAGCGAATTCGACCGCAAGCGGCGGAGTGTTCTGCCGCGAGGCCCTGCCTAGACTGACTTTCTTCGACCAAGCGTCAAGGAGTCAGCATGTCGATGTCACCTTCCCGGCTGGATTCGCTCGACTGGGCAAGTCTTGAGCAGCAACTGGATCAGCACGGCTACGCGATCATCCGTTCGCTGCTGCGGGCCGAAACCTGTGATCACTTGAGTGCGCTGTATCCGCAGACCGAACCGTTTCGCTCGCAGGTCATCATGGCCCGCCACGGTTTCGGTCGCGGCGAATACAAGTACTTTCGTTATCCCCTGCCGACAGCGGTAGAACGCCTTCGCGGCGCGCTGTACCCGCGCCTGGTTACGCTGGCCAATCGCTGGTACGAACGCATGAACCTGGCCGAGCGCTTTCCGGCGAGCCACGCCGAATTTCTTCAGCGCTGCCATGCCGCCGGTCAACTACGCCCTACCCCTCTCTTGTTGCAGTACGGTCCGCAGGACTACAACTGCCTGCATCAGGACCTGTACGGCGAAGCGGTTTTTCCGCTGCAAGTGGCGATTCTTCTGTCAGAACCCGGGCAAGACTTTATTGGAGGAGAATTCGTGCTCACCGAGCAGCGCCCGCGCATGCAATCTCGCCCGCACGTGCTGGACCTGACGAAAGGTGACGCAGTGATCTTTGCCGTCAACCAGCGCCCGGTCAAAGGTGTACGCGGTGATTATCGGGTGACCATGCGTCACGGCGTCAGTCGCCTGCACAGTGGAAAAAGGCATACCCTAGGCGTCATCTTTCACGACGCCACCTGACCGCCATGCCCCCGAACACTTTCGATCTGTTCGCCGATCATGAACCCGAGCAACGCCCCCGCACCGAACAGATTGGCGAGCAATCGTGGGTGCTGCACGGTTTTGCCCAGCCGCTGGTCGACCAGCTCCTCCCGGCGCTGGATGCGATTCTTTCCGCAGCGCCGTTGCGTCACATGGTCACACCGGGAGGTTTCAGCATGTCGGTCGGCACCAGCAGCTGCGGCGCCTTGGGCTGGATCACCGATCGCCACGGGTATCGTTACTCCAGCGTCGACCCGCTCAGTGATTTGCCATGGCCCGCGATGCCGGAAGTATTTTCGGCGCTGGCAAACTCGGCAGCTGCGCAAGCCGGATTTGCTGACTTCAACGCCGATTCCTGCCTGATCAACCGCTATGTCCCCGGTGCCAAGATGTCATTACACCAGGACAAAGACGAAAACGCCTACAGCGCACCGATCGTTTCGCTGTCACTGGGCTTGCCGGCAATGTTCCTGTTCGGCGGCTTCAATCGCAGCGACAAGAGCCAGCGCATTGCCTTGCTGCATGGCGACATGGTGATCTGGGGCGGCGTTGATCGCTTGCGCTATCACGGGGTGTTGCCGATCAAGCAGGGTCGGCATCCACGCCTGGGTGAACAGCGGATCAATCTGACCTTTCGCGTCGCCGGATAACCTGCAAAAGTTTGACCGCAAGGCCCGGAGTGTTGTGCCTTGCGACGCTGGTTAACCTGAATCAAACAGGTCAACGGATAACCCCTCATGAAAACGCTTTCGCCCCCCGTCAAGATTGAAAACGATCCACGCTGGGCCGCAGTGGTTGCGCGAGATTCACGGGCGGACGGGCAATTTGTCTACGCGGTGAAAACCACAGGCATTTACTGCCGCCCGAGCAGCCTCTCACGTTTGCCGAAACCACAGAACGTGGTGTTTTTCGATACGGCTGAACAGGCCGAAGCCGCAGGCTATCGCCCGAGCAAGCGTGCCAGCAAAGATCAGAGTGATGTGGCCGCGCAGCATGCCGCCACCGTCGCCATTGCCTGCCGCCAAATCGAATCCGCCGAGACGTTGCCGACGCTCAACGAACTGGCGCAAACCGCCGGCCTGAGTCCGTTTCATTTCCATCGCGTATTCAAAGCCGCGACGGGGTTGACGCCCAAGGGCTACGCGTCGGCCCATCGCTCGCGCAAAGTCCGTGAGCGCTTGGCGGTCGGAGGTTCGGTAACCGATGCGCTGTACGAAGCCGGTTTCAATTCCAATAGCCGTTTCTATGAATCAGCGGATCATTTGTTGGGGATGAAACCCGGCGACTATCGCGCGGCCGGGAAGAACAACGACATCCGCTTCGCCGTCGGCCAATGTTCGCTCGGAGCGATTCTGGTGGCGCAAAGCGAGCGTGGTGTGTGCGCGATTCTGTTGGGAGACGATCCGCATCAATTGGTGTGCGATCTGCAGGACCAGTTCCGCAAAGCCAACCTGATTGGCGCCGATACCGGATTCGAGCAACTGATCGCCAAGGTGGTGGGGTTTATCGAAGCTCCGGAGATTGGCCTGGATCTGCCGCTGGACGTGCGTGGCACGGCGTTTCAGGAACGCGTGTGGCAGGCGCTGCGGGAGATCCCGGCGGGCCAGACGGCCAGCTACGCCGAGATTGCCCAGCGCATCGGCGCACCGACATCCATGCGCGCGGTGGCCCAGGCTTGCGGGGCTAACCGTCTGGCGGTGGCGATTCCTTGCCACCGCGTGGTGCGCAGCGATGGCAATCTTTCGGGCTATCGCTGGGGCGTCGAGCGCAAGCGTCAGTTGCTGGAGCGCGAGACAACGTCTTGAGCGGACGTCCCTCCCCGTCGGCGGCAGTCAGCGATTGACGTCAACTACAACCCGTCCGCGAAGTTGCCCGGCGAGCAGTTTTGGCGCTGCATCGATGGCTTCAGTCAGGCCTATTTCATGGCTGATCAAGGCCAGCAAGGAGAAATCCAGATCCTTGGCCAGACGATCCCACGCCTTCAGACGGCGCGCCTTGGGCTGGGTGACGCTGTTGATACCGGCCAGGGTCACGCCGCGCAGAATGAACGGGGCGACCGAAGCCGGGAAATCCATACCTTGCGCCAGACCACATGCCGCGACCGTGCCTTCAGAGCGAGTACTGGCGCAGGCATTGGCCAAAGTATGACTACCGACCGAATCGATCACCGCCGCCCAGCGCTCTTTCGCCAACGGTTTGCCGGGCGCTGACAACGTTGCCCGGTCGATGATTTCGGCAGCGCCCAACTGCTTCAGATATTCATGTTCGGAGACCCGGCCAGTGGAGGCGACGACGCGATAGCCAAGCTTGCTCAGCAGCGCGATGGCAAAACTGCCGACGCCGCCATTGGCGCCCGTCACCAGCACTTCGCCCTGATCCGGCGTCACACCATTACGCTCAAGCGCCAGAATGCACAGCATCGCCGTATAGCCCGCCGTACCGATGGCCATGGCTTGCGCCGCGGTAAAGGCTTTGGGCAAAGGAATCAGCCAGTCGCCATTGAGCCGCGCCTTCTGCGCCAGACCGCCCCAATGATTCTCACCGACACCCCAGCCATTGAGCACCACCTGATCACCCACCTTATAGTCGGGGTGCGAACTGGCTTCTACGGTGCCCGCCAGGTCGATCCCCGGCACCATCGGAAACTTGCGCACCACCGGACTGCTGCCGGTAATCGCCAGACCATCCTTGAAGTTCAGCGTGCTGTACGCAACAGCCACGGTGACATCGCCTTCGGGCAATTGCTCTTCGTTGACTTGCTGCAGGTTGGCGCGGTAACCGCTGTCGTCTTTGTCGATCACAATGGCGTTGAACATGACTGCCTCGCAGAACTGTTTTCAGAATGTCGTGCCTTGAAATACCACATCGCAACACCCTGCCACATTCGACTTTGCGCCAATCGGCGAATCCACCGAGTATTTCCATGGCGGGCGACTATGCTTTTTCGACGGTCGTGGTTTCGCCGTTATTTCTTCAGAAACCGCTTTGTCGATGGAGCTGACAATGTCTTACCCGCGCTCGTTCTTCGCGATGTTGATGCTGTGCCTGCTGACATTCGGCAGTGCCTGGGCGGCGCCAGCCAGCGAGGCTCCGAGCGAGCCGGCCTGGCCGCAAGTCATCACTAGCGGCAAGGCGAAACTGACGGTGTACCAACCGCAACTCGACAGCTGGGACGGCTACACCCTCAATGCTCGCGCAGCCGTCGAAGCCACCGCTGCCGATGGCAAATCGACCTACGGGATCGTGCAATTCAGCGCGCATACGCTGGTCGACAAGACCACACGCTGGGTCGCGCTGGATCAGTACAAGATCATCAAAGCCGACTTCCCGGCCGATGCCAGTCAAGCCAACACATGGGTCGCGGCACTGCAAAAAGATGCCGGGAACCGCAAGAAAACCATCTCGCTGGATCAACTCGAAGCGGCCGTCGGTGTACTGTCCGCCGAGCAGAAAGCTGACAGCGCCCCCCTGGAAAACACACCGCCGACCATCATCAGTTCCGACGTGCCCGCCCTGCTCGTCTATATCGATGGCGATGCGGCCTACCGACCGGTAGAGGGTACTGCGCTGCAGCGGGTGATCAACACGCGACCGCTATTGTTGAAGGACGCGCAAGGCAAACATTATCTGCACGTCTTCGATGGCTGGATGGTCGCCGACCAGCTCGATGGTGCCTACACGCGCCTGGCCTCACCGCCGACAGAACTGGAGAAAGCCAAGCAGACCGCCATTCAGAGCCGGCAAGCGGATCTGCTGACCGGACAAAGCGACCCGAAAGACAAGGTCCCCAGCCTTGCCAAGCCACCACAGCCAAAGATTTTCGTCGCGACCACGCCGACTGAATTGCTGGTCACTGACGGCGCGGTGCAATGGTCGCCGATTCAGGGCACAGGCTTGTTGTATGTCAGCAATACCACCGGGCACATCTTCAAGGAAATCGGTGACCAGAACAGCTATGTGCTGATCTCCGGGCGCTGGTTTCGCGCCACCGATATGAATGGCCCGTGGACGTTCACCCCTGCAGACAAGCTTCCGGCAGATTTCGCCAAAATCCCCGACGACAGCCCGAAAGAAAACGTCAAAGCCTCGGTTGCCGGCACCCCGCAAGCCAAGGAAGCGGCGATTGCCGCGACCATTCCACAGACGTCGGCGATCAAAAAAAGCGCGGTGAAAATGACCACGCCACAATTCGATGGCGAACCGCAGCTCAAGGCTATCAACACGACAACCCTGCAATATGTGGTCAACAGCGCCACGCCCATCATCCGTGTCGACAACGACAGTTGGTACGCGGTGGAAAACGGTATCTGGTTCACTGCCACTACCGTGACCGGCCCCTGGGTTGTGGCCAGCTCGGTGCCGGCGGTGATCTATTCGATCCCACCGAGTTCGCCCATGCATTACCTCACCTACGTCAAAGTCTACGAGTCCAGCGGCGATACCGTGGTGGTCGGCTACACGCCGGGTTATCAGGGTTCAAATCTGGATCCGGCCACGGGCGTCGTGGTGTATGGCACCGGTTATCCCTACACGCCTTGGGTGGGCGGCGTCTGGTATGGCGCGCCGGTGACTTACGGTTTCGGCGTCGCCATTCGCTACACGCCGTGGACGGGCTGGACCTTCGGTTTCGGTTTCGGCTGGAGCTGGGGCGGCAGCACCGTGGCGATGGGCTGGGGTTGGGGCGCGTACCCGTGGTGGGGCAATTACGGTTGGGGTTACGCCTGGGGACCGCACCTGTATCCGGCGCCACTGGCCTGGGGTGGCGCCGCTTACGGTTATCGCGGTGGCGCGGTGGCCTGGGGTCCGGGTGGCTGGGCCGGTACCACCGGTAATATCTACCATCAGTGGGGTAATCTCGCGACGGTCAGTCGCTCGGGCGCTGGGTACAACGCCTGGACCGGGAATCGCTGGGCCGGTCAGGTGGGTTCTTCCTATAACTCACGCACTGGCGTCGCGGCTGCCGGTCAACGCGGTGCCGTGCATAACGTCTACACCGGCAACTACGCAGCAGGGCGCAGTGGCGTGGCAGTCGGGCCAAACGGCGACGCCATTGCCGGCGAACGCGTTACCGCCGGCAATGCGCGTAACGGCACGCAGGTCACCGCCAATCGTGGTGCCGTGTACAACCCCAACACCGGCAACACCACTCAATATGGCGGTGTTCGCGGGCGCAATGGCGGTGCGGCACGCGTGGGCGACAACGTCTACGCGGGACACGACGGCAACGTGTACAAGAAGACCGACAACGGCTGGCAATCGATGGTCGGGGGCGGCGCGACTCGCACGGCACCGGTCAATAACAATGCGCAGTTGCAGAACCTCAACCGTGAATCCGCCGCACGCAATTTCGGCAACCAGCGCACCAACAATTTTCACAACTCCTCGCAATTCATGAATCACTCGTTTGGCGGCGGAGGCGGTGGTGGATTTCATCGACGCTGAAAAACTGCACGGGTTGTTCTGAATTTCGAACTGGCTGCGGATCCGCTTTTACTGCTAAAAAACCGGCTTTGCCTTTCATAGTTTGGAGTACCGCCTTCATGAGCCAATGGCCAGACACGCGCATTCTTGACCTGCTCGGCATTGAACTGCCGATCATCCAGGGCCCGATGGCCGGCGCGACAAATTCGTCCATGGTAATCGCCGTGTGCAATGCCGGTGGCCTGGGCTCGATGCCGGCAGCGATGCTGAGCCTCGAGCAATTGCGCGAAGAGCTGAACACCATTCGCCAGCACACCGACAAGCCCTTCAACGTCAACTTCTTCTGCCATCAGCCACCGCCGGCCGATGAGCAACGTGCAAGTGACTGGAAGCATTTGCTGGAACCGTATTACCGCGAACTGGGCGTGGATTTCACTGCACCGACTCCGGTGTCCAATCGGGCACCGTTTGATGCGGCAGCCTGTGAAGTGCTGGAAGAGTTTCGACCTGAAGTCGTGAGCTTCCATTTCGGTCTGCCAGAGAAATCCTTGCTCGAGCGGGTCAAGGCAACCGGGGCGAAAATTCTCTCATCGGCCACGACGGTCGATGAAGCGATCTGGCTGGAACAGAACGGCTGCGACGCGATTATCGCCATGGGCTACGAGGCCGGCGGGCATCGCGGCATGTTTCTCAGTGATGATCTGAGCAGTCAGGTCGGCACGTTTGCCCTGGTGCCTCAGGTGGTTGATGCGGTGAAAGTGCCGGTGATCGCTGCCGGGGCGATTGCCGATGCTCGCGGTGTGGCGGCGGCGTTCTTGCTGGGCGCTTCGGCAGTACAGGTCGGCTCAGCCTATCTGTTCACGCCGGAAGCGAAAGTCAGCGCAGCTCACCACAAAGCGCTGCGCACCGCCAAAGAGAGCGAAACGGCGATCACCAATATTTTTACCGGGCGACCAGCGCGGGGTATTCTCAACCGCGTCATGCGTGAGCTGGGTCCGATGTCGCCGACGGCACCTGCATTTCCCTTGGCCGGTGGTGCACTGATGCCATTGCGAGCGATCAACGAAGCCGAATTTGCCAACCTCTGGGCGGGTCAGGCATTCACTCTCGGCCAAGACATCGGCAGCGCTGAACTGACCCGGCAATTGGCCGAAGGTGCATTGGCAAAACTCACTCGCCAGTGACGCTAAACGGAGTGAGGATTCAAGCATCCTCACTTTGGCTTTAACCAACACTTCCTGTTTGGCGGTATTTCGCTATATATTTCTCTATATAGCGAATACACCCTCGCATCGGCGCAGTCCACCTCCACCTCCAACAACAACTGCCCTCTGCACCCGCCAACAACGGAGCTGTTACATGACCACTCGCGCATCACGTTTTGCCCCTACCTGCCTGGCCTCATTGCTCGCCGTCTTCGCCATCGGCACTGTTCAGGCTGATGAAGTACAGGTGGCGGTGGCAGCCAACTTTACCGCGCCGATCCAGGCCATCGCCGCCGATTTCGAGAAAGACACCGGGCACAAACTGGTCGCCGCCTACGGCGCCACCGGCCAGTTCTACACCCAGATCAAGAACGGCGCGCCATTTGAAGTGTTCCTCTCCGCTGACGACACCACCCCGGAGAAACTGGAAAAAGAAGGCGACACCGTCAAAGGTTCGCGCTTCACCTACGCCATTGGCACCCTGGCGTTGTGGTCGGCGAAAGAAGGTTATGTCGATGCCAAAGGCGAGGTGCTGAAAAACAACGAGTATCAGCACCTGTCCATCGCCAACCCGAAAGCGGCGCCGTACGGCCTGGCCGCCACGCAAGTGCTGGAAAAACTCAAACTGGCCGAAGCCACCAAAGCCAAGATCGTTGAAGGCCAGAACATCACGCAGGCTTACCAGTTCGTCTCCACCGGCAACGCCGAACTGGGGTTTGTCGCCCTGTCGCAGATCTACAAGGACGGCAAAGTCAGCAGCGGTTCGGCATGGATCGTCCCTGCGAGCATGCACGACCCGATCAAACAGGACGCGGTCATTCTGAATAAAGGCAAAGACAACGCCGCTGCAAAGGCACTGGTTGAATACCTCAAAGGCCCGAAAGCCGCTGCGGTGATCAAGTCCTACGGTTACCAGCTCTAAAATGTCGCTGACGAGTGCCGATTTCGCGGCGATCTGGCTTACCCTGAAACTGGCGTCCCTGACCACCGCGATCCTGCTGGTTATCGGCACTCCGATTGCCCTGTGGTTGTCGCGTACCCGCTCGTGGTTGCGCGGCCCGATTGGGGCGATCGTCGCCCTGCCCCTCGTACTGCCACCGACCGTAATAGGTTTCTATCTGTTACTGATGATGGGGCCGCACGGTTTTCTCGGCCAGTTCACCCAATGGCTGGGCCTGGGCACCCTGACTTTCAGCTTTACCGGGCTAGTGATCGGCTCGGTGATCTATTCCATGCCGTTCGTGGTGCAACCGTTGCAAAACGCGTTCTCGGCGATCGGCACCCGTCCTCTGGAAGTGGCCGCGACCTTGCGCGCCAATCCCTGGGACACATTTTTCAGCGTGATTGTGCCACTGGCGCGCCCCGGATTTATCACCGCAGCTATTCTTGGCTTCGCACATACGGTTGGTGAATTTGGCGTGGTACTGATGATTGGCGGCAACATTCCCGACAAGACCCGCGTGGTTTCCGTACAGATCTACGACCACGT
Source organism: Pseudomonas sp. MC6 (assembly GCF_054790575.1). Taxonomy (NCBI): domain Bacteria; kingdom Pseudomonadati; phylum Pseudomonadota; class Gammaproteobacteria; order Pseudomonadales; family Pseudomonadaceae; genus Pseudomonas; species Pseudomonas sp. MC6. The sequence goes on along the minus strand of NZ_CP186504.1, from coordinate 1,345,031 downwards.
CGAAGCGATGGAATATGCCCAGGCGCACTGGTTGGCCGGGGCGATGCTGGTGTTCTCGTTTCTGGTGTTGCTGGCGTTGTACTCCAGCCGCAAGACCCGCGCAGGCTGGAGCTGATTGATGATTGATGTACGTCTGAACATTGCTTATTCGGGTTTCAACCTCGACGTCGACCTGAACTTGCCGGGACGCGGCGTGACCGCGCTTTATGGGCATTCCGGCTCAGGTAAAACCACCTGCCTGCGTTGCATCGCCGGGCTAGAACGCGCCGAACAGGGCTTTATCCAGATCAACGACGAAGTCTGGCAGGACAGCGGCAACGGCATTTTCGTCCCGCCACATAAACGCGCGCTCGGCTATGTATTTCAGGAAGCCAGCCTGTTTCCTCACCTGTCGGTGTTGGCCAATCTGCAATTCGGCCTCAAGCGCATCGCCAAGTCCCAGCGTCGGGTCGACATGGCGCAGGCCACCGAACTCTTGGGCATCGGTCATTTGCTAGAGCGCCATCCTCAGCATCTGTCAGGTGGCGAACGCCAGCGCGTCGGCATCGCCCGCGCGCTGCTGACCAGCCCGAAACTGCTGTTGATGGACGAACCATTGGCCGCTCTCGACAGCCAGCGCAAAAGTGAAATCCTGCCGTATCTGCAACGTCTGCATGACGAGTTGGAAATTCCGCTGTTGTACGTCAGCCATGCGCAGGACGAAGTTGCGCGGCTGGCGGACCATCTGGTGTTACTCAGCGAAGGTAAAGCGCTGGCCAGCGGCCCGATCGGTGAAACCCTCGCGCGCCTCGACCTGCCGATGGCGATGGGCGATGACGCGGGTGTGATCATTGAAGGCCAGGTCAGTGCTTACGATGCGCAATATCAGCTCCTGAGCCTGCAACTGCCGGCCACCGAGATGAGCATTCGCGTAACACATGCACCGATGAAGGTCGGCCAGACACTGCGTTGCAAAGTACACGCCCGGGATATCAGCCTGACCCTGCAGAACAGCGAGTTCAGCAGCATTCTTAATCGACTGCCGGTGACAGTGATCAGTGAACAATCAGCCGACAACGCCGCGCACGTGCTGATTCGTCTCGATGCGGGCGGCACCCCGCTGCTCGCGCGCATCACGCGTTATTCCAGAGATCAATTGTGCGTGCACGCGGGCCAGCGATTGTGGGCGCAGATCAAAGCGGTCGCGGTCCTCGCCTGAATCATTCGGCACGACGGCGATGGCGTGCGGTCAATCGTTTTACAGACCGCCGCGCCATCGAAGGAAACCGCCATGCCCGACACCGAGTTGATCGCCGAATTGCCATCCGACCTGCATTACGTCGATGACACCCAGCCCGGTATCACCCGCAAAAAATTGCGTGGCAAGTTCAGCTATTTCGAACCTTCGGGCCAACGCATCAACGATCCGGACGAAATCAAACGCATCAATGCCCTCGCGGTGCCGCCAGCCTATACCGACGTGTGGATCTGCCCCGACCCGCGCGGTCATCTGCAAGCCACCGGGCGTGATGCCCGTGGCCGCAAGCAATATCGCTATCACGCGCGCTGGCGCGAAGTGCGCGATGCCGACAAGTATTCGCGGCTACGCGAGTTCGGTCTGGCGTTACCTAAATTGCGCAAGCAACTGGAAGCGCTGCTGGCGGCGCCCGGCTTCAGTCGCGACAAGGTCATGGCTACGGTGATCACCCTGCTCGATGCCACGCTGATCCGCGTTGGCAACACGCAATACGCCCGCGACAACCGCTCCTACGGCCTGACCACCCTGCGTAGCCGACATGTCGAGGTCAACGGTAGCGCGATCCTGTTCCAGTTTCGCGGCAAGAGCGGCATTGAGCATCAGATCACCGTCAAGGATCGACGCCTGGCCCGGATTATCAAGCGTTGCCTGGAGATTCCGGGACAGAACCTGTTTCAGTACCTGGATGAAAACGGCGAGCGACACTCTGTCAGCTCCTCTGACGTCAACGCCTACCTGCAAACCCTGACCGGCGCCGATTTCACCGCCAAGGATTACCGCACCTGGGCCGGTAGCGCTTTGGCTCTGGCGGTGTTGCGCGAGTTGCAATGGGAGTCGGAGACCGAAGCCAAACGGCATGTGGTAGAGATGGTCAAAGGCGTCGCCAAGCAGTTGGGCAACACCCCGGCGGTCTGCCGAAAATGCTACATCCACCCCGCCGTGGTAGAAAAATTCATGCTCGGCGCCCTCGCTGAACTGCCACGTCCGCGCGTGCGCAAGGGCTTGCGTGCCGAGGAAGTGGCGTTGGCGATGTTTCTTGAGCGAATGAGCGAAATGACCGACGTGCCTTGATCTGCTGCGCCGCGCCATCTAGGCTAGCCACCTTCCCCTCTTTCGGACGACCGCAGAAGTGAACAACTCAGCCTTCTAAAAATGTAATCGCGACACGCCGCCTCAGGCGCTTGTCAGTTTTCACGACATTTTTTCGAGGTGCCGATGACTCACGTCTCGCGTACAACCACACTCGTTTCCCTGAATCAACTGGGTTTTCAGTTCGCCAACGGCGCAACACTGTTCGAAGCCCTGAACCTCAATTTCGATGGTCAACCGACCGCTATCGTCGGGCGCAATGGTGTTGGCAAAAGTGTGCTCGCACGCTTGATCGCCGGGCATTTGCAACCCACTTCCGGCAGCGTGATACGTTCGACTTCTGCACACTACGTTGCACAAACCTTCATCACCACATCTGGGCAAACCGTAGCCGACGCGACAGGGACGGCCACAGTTTTCAGCGCGCTGGAACGACTGAAACTCGGCTGTGCCATAACCGAAGATTTCGACTTGATCGGCGAACGCTGGGATCTGGCGGAGCGCTTGCGGCAGATGCTCGATGATGCCGGGTTGGCCGACATCAATGCTGCGGATCTGACGGAACACCTCAGCGGTGGTCAGCAAGCCAGAATTGCCCTGATCGGTGCGCTGTTGAGGCAGGCGCAATTGCTGGTGCTCGACGAGCCCACCAATCACCTCGACACCGCCGGTCGACAATGGCTGATGAGCTCGCTTGATCGCTGGCATGGCGGGCTGATTGTCGTCAGCCATGACCGGCAACTGCTGGAACACATGCAGCGAATCGTCGAACTTACGCCTCTGGGGGCAACCATTTTCAGCGGCAGGTTTTCGGAATTCGCCGAGCATCGCCGAGTACATCAACAAGCGGCGCAGGCGCAACTTGATCAGGCTCGCAGCGAGCGTCAGCGCGAACGTACGCGACTGCAGCGCGAGCACGATACGATTCAGCGCCACGCGGCTGGCAGCCGGCGCAATGCGCAAACTGCCAACGCTTCTGGCTTCGAACGGGCGACGATGAAAGCGGCCGCGCGGGACATCGTGGGACACGTAAAGGTCGGCCATCAGGCACGTAAATCCGATCTGGATGAGCGCGTTCGTGAGGCGTACGCCAATGTCCTGACGGACGACAGCGTGCTGATCAATCTACCGGGCAGTGTGGTTCCGAATAACCGCCGGGTGAGCACGCTGATCAACGCCTGCTTGCCATGGTTGCCGGCAGATGCGCTCAGCACTCGACTTGATCTCGCCATTCAAGGGCCGATGCGCATCGTTGTCAGCGGTCCTAACGGTTGCGGCAAATCAACGCTGTTGAGATTGCTGGCTGGCGAGTGGGCACCCATGAGCGGCGAGTGCATCACGCATGTGCCTTTTGCCTTTCTCGATCAACAGCTGAAACTGCTGGATCCCGATACATCCATTGTTGATCAATTGCTGGCACAGCAAACGCCTCTGAGCGAAGGCACGTTGCGCACCTTCCTCGCTCAACTGCAACTGGATGCGCAACGTGCCACCCGGCCTTGCGCTGCCCTCAGTGGTGGTGAACGACTGAAAGCTGCACTTGCGTTGGCGCTGTGGCGCCAGACGCCTGCGCAATTACTGCTGCTGGATGAACCCACCAATCATCTTGATCTGGCTTCAGTGGAAGCTTTCGAACAAGCCTTGCGGACATTTCCTGGAGCGATTGTCGTGGTTTCCCACGATCAGGCATTTCTACGGGCGTTAAACCCAAGCCATGATTTGACCTGGCACCGCGAAGGCTGGCGCTGGAAACCGATGAGCTGAGCTGTCTATTTTTTGCACGTTTGCCAAGGGCTTCTATAGTTGATCTGACACGAATCAGCTGCGGTGACGCCATGGAAGACATTTTCGTCGTGAAGCGTTGCAAGAAGATCACCATTTATGGTCGACGCGCCGGAGACAGTCGGCATGATCCAGCCGATGCGTGTAGCTGGTTTCGCATCTGCGATACACGCACTGGCGGTTTCATCGGCGATGGCTTTGACGCGGAAGAGGACGCTCGACGTGAATGCAAACGCCTCAACGCAGCCAGCTCCCCATCACCGGCCCGCCAGTCTTCCGTCTGATGCCGATCAGAAGCGGGTCTATACTGAAATCAGCTGAAGGAGCAGCGCCCCACGGCAGAAGGCTCGCAACACGCGGGCTGTTTGCTGCAGCTCAGGTTTCATAGAACGGAGGTGTTCCATGTCCGAAAAAGAGTCCATCACCACCCTCCTCACCTTGCTCGACGCTCGGCAAGCGCGCCTCGCGGCCGCCTGCAAAGAGATCGCCGACTGGGTCGATCACCAAGGCGGACACCCTACCGCCCTACGCATACGTGACCGGCTGAACGACATCGAAAAAGATGCTCCGCTGATTCGCAATACGCTATCTGCGCTCAAACCCCTTGATCGGCCACTGCCTAGGTTCAGATAACTTCTGACTTCGCCACGATCTCAGGAACTTGCCTCCAAGCGGTGACACGTCGGTCACCGCGCGCACGTGCGCCTGTTCTGGTTACTTCTCCAGCGATTGCATTTTTGACCTGACGACCGCATCTGCACGCCTACAGTGAAATCACTTCTATGGACAGCAATCCTCCCACCCGCCCGCATGCGGGTGTTTTTTGCCTGAGTCCAAGCGCCGAACGGCGCTGTGCATGAGTTGTCAAAACTCATACATGTCGCAAAGGAGACAGTGATGGTTATCCATTTCAACGTCGACGGGCATCTGGCCTGTGGGCACCAAGGCAAACAACTTTCGGCAAGCCGCGAACTCAATCGTGTGAAATGCCGCAGTTGCCGCAATACCGATGCCTACAAACAGGCACGAAAGGATCAGCGCAACGCCACTCGCCGAATGGCTCGTCAGGCCAAAGCCTCGCACGGCGCCGCGAACTGGCGCGCAGAATGGATCGACCGCCTGACAACAATGGCCGGTCTTCAGCGCTTGCCTCGTGGATTCAGCGGGCAAGCATTCGTCTAGCAGTGCGTATTTGCAAGGCACGAAAAAGGCCTGCATGAGAAAACTCATGCAGGCCTTTGATATTCATGGCGCAACGCGGCACTGTCCGAACATTCTCGTGGACTGAATCCCGCCGATCTGCTGAGCCTCGCTGTAGCACAGATGAGGCACGGAAGGATGAACATACGTTCATCGAAAACATGGCTCGATGCGTCTAGGCTGCGGGTTCCGACATAGTGACTACAGGAGTAACCCACCATGTTCTCGCACGAAAGCATCCCGCTTGTTGCCATCTTCATCATCATGCTCATCGGCGTGCTTGCCGCCTTCCTGCACCCGATGCACGCGTTCTTCAGCTGGCTTAAGAGACGAAGTGAACGATCTTCATCTCGCTCTTCGAAAGAAGTGGACTCGCGCTGAATTTTTCCATACAAGCCCGGCTACGTCCGGGCATCTTTTCGGAACGCCCTGCAACCTGCCGATTGTAGCCACCGGATTCCCTTTCCTTTACCTAAAGCCCAAGGAGTGTGGGTGCGCCAATTCCGGCGCGCTTATGACCTGGATTGCTAACCCAGAAACAAACAAGGGCTTGCATCAGCTTTCGCCCGCAAACCCTTGATTCAAGATGGTGCCCGAAGCCGGAATCGAACCGGCACGCCCTTACGAGCGGGGGATTTTAAGTCCCATGCGTCTACCAGTTTCGCCATTCGGGCGGTAGCGCGGTGTTGCTGTCTTCTGCTGCACGGTAGCGATCCTGAAAGGATCCAACCTTGAACAGCAGTGCGGGAAATATATACATCACTTCCCGGTGAAGCAAGTTCGCAATGGCCGTTTTTCAAGACTAAATCTTGCAGCGCAGTGCAAATAAAAAAGCTCCGTAAATCATGGATCTACGGAGCTTGTTTATAGTGGAGGCCGAGGTCGGAATCGAACCGGCGTAGGTGGATTTGCAATCCACTGCATAACCATTTTGCTACTCGGCCTCAAAGCATCTGCTGTCAGTAGCACAACAACAAACACTGTACAAATTGGAGCGGGAAACGAGACTCGAACTCGCGACCCCGACCTTGGCAAGGTCGTGCTCTACCAACTGAGCTATTCCCGCTTGGTGATGCGCATTCTATAGAATTAAGAAGCTCCGTCAACCCCTTGATTCAAAAAAGTTTTATTTCTTTTCAACATCGGTCTTCAGGTGCGGCCAAGCTGCGCGAAGGTATTGAACCATCGACCACAATGTCAGCCCAGCAGAGACCATCAGCAACGCGTAACCCAGGATAACCCAGAAACTGAAGTCCTTCGGATTGGCCAGCAGGATCACCAACGCGAGCATCTGCGCGGCGGTTTTCCATTTACCGAGATTCGAAACGGCTACGTGGGCACGGGCACCGAGTTCGGCCATCCATTCACGCAAGGCCGACACCACAATCTCGCGACCGATGATGACAGCAGCCGGCAGAGTGAGCCAGAGATTGCCGTGTTCCTGGACCAGAAGCACCAGTGCCACTGCGACCATGAGTTTGTCGGCGACCGGATCGAGAAACGCACCGAACGGCGTGCTTTGCTCCAGACGGCGGGCCAGATAACCGTCCAGCCAATCCGTCGCTGCCGCAAAGGCAAACACCGAGGCGGACGCCATGTAACTCCACTGGTAAGGCAGATAAAACAGCAAAATGAAGATCGGGATGAGCAGGACGCGTAGAACGGTAATCAGATTAGGGATATTCATCGGCACAACTGGCTACGAGGTGAAGGGGCATTCTACTCGCTATGCAGGTTTGCATAAATCGACTCTGCGAGCTTTTTACTGATCCCCGGGGCTTTGGCGATCTCTTCGATGCTTGCACGAGACAGCTCCTGCAATCCACCAAAATGTTTCAACAAATCACGACGCCGGGTCGGCCCGACGCCCGCAACGCCTTCCAGCGTTGACGTACGGCGGGTTTTGCCACGACGTGCGCGGTGTCCTGTAATAGCGAAGCGGTGCGCCTCATCGCGGATCTGTTGAATCAAGTGCAGCGCCGGCGAGTCGCCACGCAAGGTGAACTCGTGCGCCGCATCATTTAGATACAACGTTTCGAAGCCCGCCTTGCGAGTAGCGCCTTTGGCGACGCCGAGCAGAATCAGATCCGGCACGGCCAGCTCGTTGAGAACATCGCGAGCCATCGACAACTGACCCTTGCCACCGTCCACCAGCAAGATGTCCGGCAACTTGCCCTCGCCTTCCTTGAGTTTGCTGAAACGTCGCGTCAGGGCTTGGTGCATGGCGGCATAGTCGTCACCCGCCGTGACACCTTCGATGTTGTAGCGCCGATAGTCCGACTTGATCGCGCCTTCCGGGCCAAACACCACACAGGAAGCAACCGTGGCCTCACCACTGGAATGACTGATGTCGTAGCATTCCAGACGCTGCGGCGGCTCATCCAGGTTCAACACTTCGGCCAAGGCTTCAAACCGCGCGGCCGTGTGCTGACGATTGGCCAAACGTGCGCCCAACGCCTGTTCTGCGTTGGTCACCGCCAGTTGCTGCCAGCGCGCACGCGTACCACGCACGCGATGACTGATGGTCAATTCGCGGCCACGCAGTTCATGGATCGCTTCGATCAGCGTCGGAAAATCTTCATGCACAACGTTGACGATCAGTTCGCTGGGCAAATCGCGCTCAGGGCTGCTGATGAAATATTGGCCAAGAAACGCGGCCATGACTTCCGACACATCCTCTTCGATTCCAACTTGCGGGAAGAAATTCTTGCTGCCCAGCACGCGCCCGCCACGGACACTGATCAAATGCACGCAGGCGCCGCCCGGATTGACGAATGCCGCAATGACGTCGATGTCCCCCGTGCCGCCTTCCATGCTCTGCTGATCCTGAACCCGGCGCAGTAACGCTATCTGATCCCGCAACTCGGCGGCTCGCTCGAACTCCAGGTTGATCGCAGCCTCTTCCATCGCCGTCGACAGTTCGTTGGTCAGCGCGTGACTACGCCCCTCAAGAAACATGACCGAGTGGCGCACGTCTTCGGCGTAAATCTCGGGCTCGACCAGCCCGACGCAAGGCGCTTTACAGCGTTTGATCTGATATTGCAGACATGGACGGGTACGGTTCTTGTAGTAGCTGTCTTCACACTGGCGAACGAAGAAGGTCTTTTGCAGCAGACTCAAGCTTTCGCGTATGGCGCCGGCGCTCGGATAGGGGCCGAAATATTTGCCTTTGGCTTTTTTCGCCCCGCGATGAATGCTCAGGCGCGGGAATTGGCCGTCGGACAGAAACACATAGGGATAGGATTTGTCGTCGCGCAACAGAATGTTGTACGGCGGCCGCCACTCCTTGATCAGCGTTTGCTCAAGCAGCAGCGCTTCGGTTTCGTTGGCGGTGATGGTCGTTTCGACCTGCGCAATGCGCCCGACCAACGCGGCGGTCTTGGGTGCCAGACCGGTTTTGCGAAAGTAGCTGGCCAAGCGTTTTTTCAGGTTCTTGGCTTTGCCCACGTACAGCAGGCGCGCATCGCTGTCGAACATGCGATAGACGCCCGGGCGCCCACTGACTGTCGACAGAAAAGCGCCGGAATCGAATGTTTCAGTCATGGTCAGAGGCTGGCATCAACCATGCCGTGACGAACCGCCAACAGTGTCAACTCGACATCGCTGCTGATCGAAAGCTTCTCGAAAATACGGTAGCGATAGGTGTTCACGGTTTTCGGCGACAGACATAACTTGTCGGAAATGATCTGTACCTTCTGACAGCCGACAATCATCAAGGCGATTTGAATTTCCCGCTCGGACAAGGCATCGAAGGGAGAGTCGTTGGACGGCTGGAAGGACTTGATCGCCAATTGCTGGGCAATCTGCGGACTGATATAGCGTTGGCCGGCAAATACCAGGCGAATGGCCTGGACCATTTCCGGCAAGCCCGCGCCTTTGGTCAGATAACCCGCAGCACCAGCCTGCAGCAAGCGTGTCGGGAACGGGTCCTCTTCACACACCGTTACTGCGACCACCTTTATATCCGGATGACTGCGCAACAGTTTGCGCGTGGCTTCCAGGCCGCCGATGCCAGGCATCTTGACGTCCATCAGCACCACATCGGGCTTCAACTCTCGGGCCTTGATCAGGGACTCTTCCCCGGATTCGGCCTGGCCAACCACTTGCAAGCCATCGATATCGGCCAGCATACGTGTAATGCCTGTGCGAACGAGATCATGGTCATCGACCACTAGCACCCTAATCAAGCAGACACCTCGCGATATGGTCATATTGGGATGCCGGACACCTTAGCAAAAAGTCCCCCACAGACCTAGCGGAAAGCGTCATTTAAAAAGTTTCAATTCGTCATTGAGGGCTTGCCGGCCGTGGGTTTCAGAGCACACATGTACTTATATCAAGCTGCATTCGCAGAAAACACTCATCCGTGCCCCGAACCTGTAGGCCTTTTCTTTCATACAAGTTTCTCGCCGGATTATTGTCGAATACGGTCAGGCGTAAAGCGGGGCGTCTTTCTTTGCGGGCCATGCCGATAACCTGATCAATCGCCCAGGAACCCGCACCTCGCCCCTGAAACGCTTCAGCAATCTGCAATTCACGAATGTACAGCGCGCGCATGTCCCGGCTGAGGCTGAGAAAACCCACCGGCACATCACCTTGCACTATCAGCCAGTTCTGCCGCCCCGGCCACGCTACGTCAAACGCTTCGTCCTGCCATAACAAGTCATGGTGAATGTAATAGCGCAGCATGTTCTGACAGGTGAGATCGCGGGCAAAAGGCAGATCTTCCAGAACCGCAAGCCGTAACTGGAATGTCATTGGGCTTGCGCAACAGGAGCAACTCCCCCTTGCCAAACACCTTCGTTACGTCGGGCGACAACCAAAAGATCCCCAGCCCCCGTTGCTGCGACAATCAATGAACCATCCTCAGACCAGATGCAACTGCGCCCCGCAGATTGCCACCCGCCCGTCAGCCCACCGTGATTGGCCATCAGCACAGCCATCGAGTGTTGCCGAGCGTAGCCTTGAAGTATCGCCGTGTCGGCCGCATAGCCTTTCTCGCTGATCAAAACACCGGCGGCGTACAAGCCAGCGCCCTTATCTGCGGCCGTCGCAGCATGACTGGAATGCGTGAAATCCGCGCACACCGCCAACGCCACGACGCTCCCGGCGATATTCAGGGTCGGGCCACCGAAACCAGGTGCAAAAACAAGCTCCTCGCCCGTGTGCAAATGCTGCTTGCTGTAAACACCGAGAGAGCCGTCAGCGCCCAGCACCAGGGCACCGATCAGCACCGACAAACTGCCCTCCAACCGGATAGGCATACCGACAACGGCAGTCACCCCACGCTCTCGGGCCAAATCCCTCAGGCGACGCAGCACAGCATCTTGCGGGGCAATCGCCAATGCCGCCGCGTCCTGTCCTTCATAGCCTGTCAGCGACAATTCGGGAAAAACCAGCAACTCAACACCCTGCTCCGCTGCTGCCTCAATGAAGCGGCAATGTCGGACAATGTTCCCGGGAAGGTCACCGGCAATGGAAATCATCTGGGCAGCAGCAATGGTCAGTGTCGACACGGTTCATCCTTGGTAATCAGGCAAAACCCAGAGTGTCGCCACTCTTGCGTGCGCCTGGCAATAGGCGTTTTGTTGATTACGCGATAGCAATTTCTGATTGCTGAGGCGTATCGGCCTCTAGTAAGCTCGGCGCATTCATCGGAGACAGACCATGTTCAACGCCCTCTCACAGCTTCGTACCGCCAGCGCCCTGCGCTCGGTTGCGGCTGCCCGGGTGAATGGCGTTTGTGCTCCGGTCAGCTTTTATTTTGGGTATTGGTTTAGCCACTGGCGCGCCTGATACCCAAACGGCGCCCATAACAACGGGTCGCCTACCAGAGAATTCTCAACCCCCGGTCGGCCTCCCGACCGGGGGTTTTGTTTTTTCAGCCCCTGATTTTTCAGCAACACACCAGACACTTTGAGGATTCACGAAATGAACTACGCCACTTATTACCGTTACGACAGCTTTAGCGCCTGGCGATTTACCAGCTTCCGCTCGGGACAGCCTGCCGCCTCCGATCGGTCACCTACAGGTGGCAAGCACACACATATAGCCAATACGGCCAACTGTCGAACACCCCAATAGGGCCGAGCGCGCGGGACGAACCCGCCGCCAGCCCAGGAAGACCGAATATGAACTCGTCCGTTTCTGCTCTGCCACTGTCCACCCTGAACCCTGCCAACGAAGCATTGACTCTGCATCTACCCAGCTCGTTGCAACTCAAACAGCAATTGCCCCTGAGCAATGCCCTGAGCAAGCAAGTCGCCGCCCATCGCCAAGCGGTCCGCGCCATTCTCAATGGCCAGGATCAGCGTCTGCTGATCATCGTCGGTCCCTGCTCTATCCACGACCCCCAATCCGCACTTGAGTACGCCGGCAAGCTCGCTCGACTGGCTGAAGAAGTCAGCGGCGAAATGCTCTTGGTGATGCGCGCCTATGTCGAAAAACCGCGTACCACGGTCGGCTGGAAGGGCCTGGCCTACGATCCGCATCTGGACGGCAGTGATGACATGGCTGGCGGTCTCACCCTGTCGCGGGAACTCATGCTGGAAATGATCCGCCTCGGCTTGCCGGTGGCCACAGAACTGCTGCAACCGATGGCCGCCGGTTACTTCGATGACCTGTTGAGCTGGGTGGCCATTGGCGCGCGCACCACTGAATCGCAGATCCACCGTGAAATGGCCAGTGGACTGAGCATGCCGGTCGGCTTCAAGAACGGCACCGACGGCGGCGGCGCCATTGCGGTTGACGCCATGCGTTCGGCCGCCCATCCGCACCGGCATTTCGGCGTCGACAGCCAAGGTCATCCGGCCATCATTCAAACGTCAGGTAACCCCGATACTCATCTGGTACTGCGCGGGGGCCACAAAGGGCCGAACCATGATCGCGAGAGCGTGGCAAAAATCCACGCTGATCTGGACAGACTGAAGATTCCGAGCCGAATCATGGTCGACTGCAGCCACGCCAACAGTGGCAAGGATCCATTGCGTCAGCCAGGCGTCTTCAACGAAGTGCTTGAGCAGCGCTTGCAAGGTGACCGCGCGCTGATCGGCATGATGATTGAATCTCACCTGTTCGAAGGCTGCCAACCGCTGACCGAATCCTTGCGCTACGGGGTTTCAATCACCGATGGCTGCCTCGGTTTCAGCGCAACAGAACACTTGCTGCGTGCCGCCGCCCAGCGCCTCGCCGAACACGCCAAAGATTGACTTCCAGACCAACCCTCCGGACTCATGGCAAACCGGAGGGCTGGTCGATCCCGCTACGCCTCTACTCGCACCGGTGTGGCAGCCGAGTCCTGACTGACATCGTCCAGACGCTCAACTGTGTAGGCTACCCGCACGGTCGTGCCATCGTGCTCACGCCAGAATCGGTGCGGCACGATAAAGATCAGCGGCTTTCCCGCCGTTTCCCGTGTAATTTCACGGTCATCCCGATGATTGAAAAGATCGCCGTCGCACTTGAGATAAACCAGCTCACCTTCCTGCGTCCGGGCATTACCGATCACGACGGTGACACCATCGACTGAGTCTTCTTTCAGCAACACGCCATCTTCAGCCTCCAGCACGTCGGGAGTCTCCAGCTCACCACGAAGGAACGGAGTGACGAGGATTATTGCCGACTCGGATTCTCGAACCGCGCCATCGGACTGTTCCACTCGATAGCGCACCGACACCTCACCACCGAGATGTGCAGCGATATGCGCCCCGTCAACCCAGAATGACAGCACGTCAGCGACAGCAAAGGATTCGACTTTCAGGCTGTCGCTGAACGTCGCCGGCAATGCGTCGGCGCCCCACAGCAATGTGACACGATCCCCCACCGCCATGCGGGCGTAAGGCTGGAGCACGATAAGCGTGCCTTCTGTCACCCGCTGCGGATCCAGTGTTCCCGCTATCGCCCCCTCGACAATTGGCGCAAGCAGCTGCGGCCGTGTATCTCCCACAGACAATTGCACGCGTGCAGATGACGCTGGGACTGATGAGCTTGCACTGAGCAGTTTCCAGTGAACCTCCAGCGAACCGCCATCCAGTGCGGCGATGTGCATGCCTTTGATAACGAATACGACATCCTTGCCGACCTGGGCTTCGCTGACATAGCGCACCATTTCATGCTGATAAGCGAAGCCCTCTATATCCAGACCGTCCCAACTCAACAGCAACTGATCGCCACAGGCCATGTTTGCATAAGGGGCAATACGGGCAACGACTCTGCCAAGAGAAGGGTCAAGCACCGCCCCCTCCAGACAATCGAGGATCGCTGCTGGCAGCAGTTCGCTCGCCACACAGGGACTGACGGGGTGGCGCATCCGGTAGCAAAACTCGACTTCATGCGTGTGCATTAGTGGCTCCATTCCTTGGAAAAAACGCCGTATCGGTGGACGGCGTCGACAGCCAACATTTAACGCGCGCTCTCACATTTTCGATGTCAGCCCGATCCGCCGCAGGCCCCCGGCAAAAGCCTCCAGCTGGGTAGGCAAACTGCACAGAACTGCTATCAACCAGGTGAAAGACGGCCGCAACTTCCGATTCGGATTTCATAAGTATCTGAAAATTCTTACAACCCCTAGTCCATATTCAACGGCCAATAGAAGCCTCTTCTTACTTCGTCAACGGGATGAGTGTTTTAGAGTGGCCCCCGGACTCCCCGATGAACTTCTGCGAAAAAGGTAAGAACATGCAACGGAATGCTTCAACTCGTTATCCCGTCCTGTTGGTACACGGCCTGTTCGGATTTGAGCGCATCGGTCATTTCGAGCTGTTCCATGACGTAAAGAACGCGCTGAAAGCCGGCGGCAGCCGAGTGTTTGTTCCGCACCTCTCTGCCACCCATAAAAACGAAATACGAGGTGAACAACTGCTCGCACAGATTGATCGTGTCTTGCGGGGCACAGGTGCTGACAAAGTCAATCTCATTGGACACAGCCAGGGCGCATTGGCTGCTCGCTACGCTGCCGCGCTCGCACCACACGCCGTCGCCTCGGTGACCTCCGTCAGTGGCCCAAACCATGGCTCGGAGCTGGCTGACTTTCTGCGCAAGGCGCTAGTGCCTGGGCGACTGCCCGAGGCGGTCGCACAGAATGTGGCGACCCTGTTTGGCAACTTTCTTTCGTTGCTCAGCGGCAATGCGAGATTGCCGCAAAACGCACTGGCAGCACTCCATGCCCTGACGACAGAAGGAGTGGGCGATTTCAACGACAAGTTTCCTCAGGGGTTGCCCGGGAGCTGGGGCGGCCAAGGCGCGGCGCTAGTCAATGGTGTGCGTTATTACTCATGGAGCGGCGTGCTGCCGGCTCACAGTCCTTCAACACTCGATCCGACACGGAACATTTGCCATGCGCTATCGCAATACTTCATGACCGAGACGCAGCAGAATGACGGTTTCGTCGGCCGCTTCAGTTCTCATCTGGGGCAGGTTATCCGCTCCGACTATCCGCTGGACCATCTGGGCAGCCTGCGCCGCACAGACAGCACCATCACTACCCTGCCCGACCCGATTGAACTGTACGTTGAACACGCCGAACGTCTGCACGCCGCGAATCTCTGAGCAAAGCCACGGACAATCGAACGGAACTTTGCCGAGAATTCGCCCACTGAATCCGGTAGGCTCCACACTTTACTGAAATAGATTGGAGAGTTTCCCCATGGCTAAAGCCACTGCCCGCCACATCCTGGTTTCCAGCGAAGACAAGTGCAACGAACTCAAGGCCCAGATCGAAGGCGGCGCTGATTTCGCCGATGTCGCCAAAGCCAACTCCACCTGCCCGTCCAGCCGTCAGGGCGGTGATCTGGGTTCGTTCGGTCCTGGCCAGATGGTCAAGGAATTCGACACCGTGGTCTTCAGCGCGCCAATCAACGTCGTGCAAGGTCCGGTGAAAACCCAGTTCGGTTATCACCTGCTGGAAGTCACCAGCCGTCAGGACTGATCCGTCGCCTGATTGCCTACCAACGGCCCGCCTTCTGGTGGGCCGTTGTGTTTCAGTTACATATACGGCTGGCGACTGGCGCGCCTCTCGCGTACAACTTGCGCTTATCGATTTCCCGGTTCCAAGGCTGACAATGCGACTGGTTTTCCCCACATTGATGCTCACCGCCCTCGCCCTGCTGACGGGCGCCACCGGCGCGAACGCTGCACCGCAACACGCGCTGACTGTTTATGGCGAACCCGCCAAGTACCCTGCCGGCTTCAGTCACTTCGACTACACCAACCTGCAAGCGCCCAAGGGCGGAACTATGCGCCGCTCGGCCATCGAGATCGGCCACTTCGATCATGTTCTTCCTTATATAGACAAAGGCATCGGCGTCACGCAGATTGATGGTTTGCTCTATTCGCCGTTGGCTCAGCGTTCGCTGGACGAGCCTTACACGGTTTACGGACTGGTCGCGCAAAAGATGGAGCGCTCGGACGATGGTCTGTCACTGCGGTTCTTCATCAATCCCAAGGCACGTTTTGCTGATGGCAAGCCGATTACCGCCGAAGACGTACGCTACACCTACGATTTATTGATGACCCAGGGCAGCCTGCGTTATCGCACCCAGTTTGCTGACGTCAAAGGCGTCGAAGTGGAAGGCCCGTTGACCGTGCGTTTCGACTTCAAGAGCAATGAAAACCGCACCCTGCCACTGGATATCGCGACCTTGCCGGTGTTCCCCGAGCATTGGTGGAAGAGCCGCGATTTCGCCGGGGGTGGCGGCTATGAACCACCTCTGGGCAGCGGCCCCTATCGAGTCGGTAAAGTCGATTCAGGGCGCAGCATCACCTTTGAGCGCAACGCCGACTGGTGGGGCAAGGATTTGCCGGTCAGTCGTGGCCTGTACAACTTCGATCATTTCAGCATCGAGTACTTTGGTGATACCGACGTCGCCCGGCAAGTGCTGCGTGGCGGCGCCTATGACTACAACCGCGAGTTCTCGGCCACCGGCTACTCGATCGGCTACGACAGCCCCGCACTGAGTGACGGCCGCCTGCAAAAAGCGCATCTGGCCACCGAGGCGCCCCAGTCGGCCCAGGGATTTGTGTTCAATCTGCAGAAACCGATGTTCGCCGATCGCCGCGTGCGCCAGGCTCTGGCCATGCTCTGGGACTTCGAGTGGAGCAACCGGCAGATGATGCGCGGCATGTATATCCGCCAGCAGAGCTACTTCTCCAACACGCCACTGGCGGCGAGCGAGCTGCCCGATGCGCAGGAACTGAAAATCCTCGAACCGCTGCGCGGTCAGGTTCCCGACGAAGTCTTCAGCAAAGTCTTTGAAGCGCCGAAAACCGATGGCAGCGGCCTGATCCGCGACAAGCAGCTGCAAGCACTCGAATTGCTCGAACAGGCGGGCTGGAAACCGGATGGCGATCAGCTGGTGAATGCCCAGGGCGAACCGCTGAGCTTCACCTTCCTGGTCAGCCAGAACGGTATGGATCGCTTGCTGCTGCCGTACAAACGCACGCTGAAACAGATCGGCATCGACCTGAACATTCGCCGTATCGACTCCTCGCAATACGTCAATCGCCTGATGAGTCGTGACTACGACATGATCGTCACCGGCTACCCGGTCAGCACTTCGCCGGGGGGCGAGTTGCTCAATTACTTCGCCTCGGCGTCGGCCAACGACCCGGGCGCGAACAACTACATGGTGTTGAAAAACCCGGCAGTGGATACGCTCATCAACGGTCTGATCCGCGCGTCCACGCAGTCCGACATGCTGCACTACGCGCATGCTCTGGACCGTGTGCTGCAATGGAATTACTACTGGATTCCCAACTACTATCCGCCGGGCACGTCGACGGTGTGGTGGAATCGTTTCGGCATACCCTCAGTACAAGCCAGCAATGACGAAGCCATCGAGAGCTGGTGGGAAATCAGCAGCACGCCACTGACCAATCAACAGATGACGGCCGAGAAAATCGCTCGTGGCAGACCCGGAGGGCCGCACTGATGTGGGGTTACATACTGCGGCGCCTGCTGCTGATCATCCCGACGCTGGTGATCATTCTGCTGGTCAACTTCGTGATCATCCAGGCCGCGCCCGGCGGTCCGGTAGAACAGGCCATCGCCCACCTGCAAGGGATCGGCGGCGCCAGTGTTGGTGGCGGCGCCAGCGAAACCATGAGTGGCACATCACGTGCCAGTCGCGGTCTAGATCCGCAACTGATCAAGGACATCGAAAAACAGTACGGCTTCGACAAACCGGCCCATGAACGCTTGTGGCTGATGTTGAAGAACTACGCGCAACTGGATTTCGGCAAAAGCTTTTTCCGTGGCGCGACGGTCACCGACCTGATCCTGGAAAAAATGCCGGTGACCATTTCCCTCGGGTTGTGGGCGACGCTGATAACCTATCTGGTGTCGATCCCGTTGGGGATCCGCAAGGCTGTGCACCATGGCAGTCATTTCGATATCTGGAGCAGCACGGCGATTATCATCGGTTACGCGATGCCAGCGTTTCTCTTTGCGATGTTCCTGATCGTATTGTTTGCCGGCGGCACGTCGCTGAACTGGTTTCCGGTTCGCGGCCTGGTGTCGGACAACTTCGAATCGCTGTCGAACCTCGGCAAAATCGCCGATTATTTCTGGCACTTGGTGCTGCCAGTGACGGCGCTGGTGATTGGTGGTTTCGCCACGCTGACGATCCTGACCAAAAACTCGTTTCTCAATGAAATCACTCGCCAGTACGTGGTCACCGCGCGCGCCAAAGGCCTGAGCGAGCGCCGCGTGCTATATGGCCATGTGTTTCGCAATGCGATGTTGCTGGTGGTGTCGGGCATCCCGCAGGCATTCATCAGTGTGTTCTTCGCCGGTTCCTTGCTGATCGAAGTGATTTTCTCCCTCGACGGTCTCGGACGCATGAGCTACGAAGCCGCGGTTTCCCGGGATTACCCGGTGGTGTTTGGTTCATTGTTCATCTTTACCCTCTTCGGCCTGCTGATAAAACTGGTCGGTGACCTGTGTTACACGCTGGTCGATCCGCGTATTGACTTCGCCGCGAGGAACGCCTGATGTTCAAGCTCTCGCCTCTGGGTCGTCGGCGCTTCGAGCGCTTCAAGAAAAACCGCCGTGGCTGGTGGTCGCTGTGGCTGTTTATCGGTCTGTTTGTGGTCACACTGGGCGGTGAGTTGATCGCCAATGACAAGCCGCTGGTCGTCAGCTATCAGGACCAATGGTACTTTCCGGTATTCAAGCGCCACACCGAGCAGGAGTTCGGCGGACAACTGCCGTTTCAGGCCGATTACCGTAGCGATTATGTGCAGAACCTGATTCGCAAGGACGGTGGCTGGCTGCTGTTCCCGCCGATTCCGTTCAGTGACGATACGCCGAACTACGACCTCAACAAACCGGCTCCCAGCCCGCCGACATCGGTCAATTGGCTGGGCACGGACGATCAATCGCGAGATGTGTTGGCGCGGGTGATTTTCGGCGCGCGGGTGTCGATTCTGTTTGCCTTGATGCTGACCTTTGTCAGTGCCCTGATCGGCATCGCCGCCGGGGCATTGCAGGGTTACTACGGCGGCTGGGTCGATCTGCTCGGGCAACGTTTGCTGGAAGTCTGGTCGGGGCTGCCGGTGCTGTACCTGCTGATCATTCTCTCCGGTTTCGTCGAGCCGAATTTCTGGTGGCTGTTGGGGATCATGGCGCTGTTTTCATGGCTGGCACTGGTGGATGTCGTGCGCGCCGAGTTCCTGCGCGGACGCAATCTGGAGTACGTCAAAGCCGCCCGCGCGCTGGGCCTGAGCGACCGCAAGGTGATCTTCCGGCACATTCTGCCCAACGCCATGAATGCGACACTGAGCTACCTGCCGTTCATTCTGACCGGGGCGATTTCCACCCTTACTGCGCTGGATTTTCTCGGTTTCGGCATGCCTGCCGGCAGTGCCTCGCTGGGTGAGTTGATCGGTCAGGGCAAACAGAACCTGCAAGCACCGTGGCTTGGGTTGACAGCGTTTTTCACCTTGGCGCTGATCCTTTCTTTATTGGTGTTCATCGGCGAAGCGTTACGCGACGCGTTCGACCCTCGATCATGAAGCGTGGCCATGACTGACAACCTGATTGAAATCCGTAACCTCAACGTCGCCTTCCATGGCCAGAACGTGGTGCGCGACCTGTGTCTGGACATCCGCCCCGGCGAATGTCTGGCGCTGGTGGGCGAATCGGGCTCGGGCAAATCGGTGACCGCCCATTCGATTCTGCAATTGCTGCCCGAAAGCGAAGCGCAAACCACTGGCAGCATTCGCTATCGCGGACAGCAACTGATCGGCGCCGATCCCAAGGTCTTGCGCGAGTTGCGCGGCAACCGCATCGCGATGATCTTTCAGGAGCCGATGACCTCGCTGAATCCGCTGCACACCATTGAAAAGCAGATCGGCGAAACCTTACTGCTGCACCGTGGCCTCGGCGGCAAAGCGGCGCAGGCACGGATCCTCGAACTGCTCGGTCTGGTGGGCATCCAGAAACCCAAGGAACGCCTCAAGGCCTATCCACATCAACTCTCTGGCGGGCAACGGCAACGGGTGATGATCGCCATGGCGCTGGCCTGCGAACCGGAGCTGTTGATCGCCGACGAACCGACCACGGCGCTCGACGTGACGGTGCAGCGCAAGATCCTGCTGCTGCTCAAATCCCTGCAACAACGCTTGGGCATGTCGCTGCTGCTGATCAGCCACGACCTCAATCTGGTGCGCAGTATTGCCCAGCGCGTGTGCGTGATGAAAGCCGGGGAAATCGTCGAACAGGCGCCCTGCGAAACCCTGTTTACCGAACCGAAGCATCCTTACAGCTGCGTGCTGCTCAACGCCGAACCCGAAGGCGAAGCCCTGCCCCGGGATGAGCGCGAAAACGTGCTTGAGGTCGAGGATCTTAAGGTTGAGTTTGTCGTCGGTGGCGGGCTGTTCCAGCGCAAGCAATACCTGCGGGCGGTGGACGGCATCAGTCTGAGCATCCAGCGTGGCAAGACCCTCGGCATCGTCGGCGAATCCGGTTCCGGCAAGTCGACATTGGGCCAGGCGATCCTGCGTTTGCTCGACTCCGAGGGCGGTATCCGCTTTCAGGGCCAGGCGCTCGACGGCCTCAATCAGAAACAGATGCGGCCGTGGCGTCGACAGATGCAGGTGGTATTTCAGGATCCGTTCGGCAGCCTCAGCCCGCGCATGTCGGTGGCGCAAATCATCAGCGAGGGCCTCGAAGTGCACTGCGAGTCGACGGCCGATGAATGCGACGAGCAAGTCATCCGTGTGCTTAAAGAGGTCGGTCTCGATCCCGAGAGTCGCCATCGCTATCCCCACGAGTTCTCCGGTGGTCAGCGCCAGCGCATTGCCATCGCGCGGGCGCTGGTGCTGAAACCGGCGCTGATCCTGCTCGACGAGCCGACGTCGGCACTCGATCGCACGGTGCAGAAACAAGTGGTCGCCCTGCTCCGCCAGCTTCAGGAAAAACACGGCTTGACCTATCTGTTCATCAGCCACGACCTGGCGGTGGTGCGCGCCCTGGCCCACGACATGATCGTGATCAAGGACGGCAAAGTGGTCGAGCGTGGCGCCAGTCATGAGGTGTTTGATACGCCGCAGCATCCGTATACCAAAGAGCTGTTGGCGGCGGCGCATCCGGGGTAGGCGTCATATGTGTTCGGCGTGAAACCGGGTCGAGGCTTTCGCGAGCAGGCTCGCTCCCACAAGGTTCACGCCGGACACAAAATTTGGGAAAGACCCAATCTACTGTGGGAGCGAGCCCGCTCGCGAAGGGGCCGGCACAGGCCATACACAATCAGGATCAGCCTCCATGAACACCACCGAAAGCCTCAAGGACTACCAACGGGTTCGCTCCCTGGCGATCCGCTCGCTGTTCGAGATCATTGAGCAGTCCAGCGAAGGTACGGTGATCGTCGATCGCGATGCGAATATCGTCTGGATGAACGAACGTTACGCCCGACGTTTCGGTCTCGAATCGGCTGAAGGTGCCATCGGCAAGCCTTGTGAAAGTGTGATCCCGGGCAGTCTGTTGCGCGAAGTCGTGCGCACCGGGCGCCCTATCCTTCTGGACATGCAGGACACCCCGAAAGAGCCGTTGGTGGTCATGCGCCTGCCCATCCATGACGACGTCGGCACGGTGATCGGCGCGATCGGATTTGCCCTGTTCGACGAGTTACGCACCCTGTCGCCGATGCTCAAACGGTATTTGAGCATGCAGGAAGAACTGGCTTCGACCCGCTCCCTGCTGCGCGCCCGGCAGACCAAATACAACTTCGCCCACTTTATCGGCACCAGCGCCGCCAGCCTCGAAGTCAAACGCCGTGCCCGACGCAGTGCCAGCGCCGAGTCGCCGGTGTTGCTGCTCGGCGAAACCGGCACCGGCAAAGAGCTGCTGGCCCAAGCCATACACAGCGCATCACCACGAGCACACAAAGCCTTTGTCAGCATCAACAGCGCAGCAATTCCCGAGGCGTTGCTGGAAGCGGAGTTTTTCGGCACCGCGCCCGGCGCGTTCACCGGTGCCGACCGCAAGGGCCGCACCGGCAAGTTGCAGATCGCCCAGGGCGGCACGCTGTTTCTCGATGAGATTGGTGACATGCCGCTGCCCCTGCAAAGCAAACTGCTGCGCGTGTTGCAGGAAAAGGAATTCGAACCGGTCGGTTCCAACGACGTCATTCAGAGTGACGTGCGCGTGATTGCCGCCACCTCGACCGATCTGCAAGTGGCGATCAAACGCGGTGAATTCCGCGCCGATTTGTACTATCGCCTCAATGTGCTGCCAATCCAGGTACCGCCATTACGTGAACGTCTTGATGATCTGCCTGCACTCAGCGAAGCGATCCTTGAAGAGCTGCGCAGTCAGCACGAGTTGCATCGGGATGCATTGGAACTGCTCGGGCAACATGCCTGGCCGGGGAACATTCGCGAACTGCGTAATGTGCTGGAGCGGGCAGCATTGCTCAGTGATGACTTGATGCTGAGCGAGCAGGATATTCGTGCGGCGATTGGCACACTGACGCCGGTTGAGCGTGGTTCTGGCCCACTGGCTGAGGTGGTGCCAGAGGAAACATTCGCCCAGGCACGCGAGCGGTTTGATCGGCAGTTGATTCAGTCTGCCCTCGCGCAATGCAACGGAAATGTACCGGAAGCATCTGCTCGGCTGGGGCTTGGTCGGTCGACGCTGTACAAGAAGATGGTGGCGCTGGGGATTGCTTGAGTCTCTATAAAGAGACGCGGATCTCATTAATTAGAAACTTCGTCAAGATCGAAAGATCGCAGCCTTCGGCAGCTCCTACAGGGGAATATCGGGTCCGCACTGTAGGAGCTGCCGAAGGCTGCGATCTTTTCGACTTAATGCCGTCTCTATAGTGAGACAAAAACTTTGAAGCCTGCCCTACCCGCACGACAATATCTTTATATTTCAACGTGTTAGATAACTGGCACAGATCTCGCTAAAGCCTCTCCCACACCCGTTCCACCCACAAAAATAACAATTCTGGAGAGACACACCATGAGTGTGATCATTGCCTTGGCAGCCCTTACGCTGCTGATGCTGGCTGCCTACCGTGGCTACAGCGTTATCCTCTTCGCCCCGATTGCCGCCCTCGGCGCTGTCCTGCTCACCGATCCGTCTGCCGTTGCCCCTGCGTTCACCGGGGTGTTTATGGAGAAAATGGTCGGTTTCATCAAACTGTATTTCCCTGTGTTCCTGCTCGGTGCGGTGTTCGGCAAGTTGATCGAACTGTCGGGGTTCTCCCGCTCGATCGTTGCTGCCGCCATTCGCTTGCTCGGCACCAAACAGGCGATGCTGGTAATCGTTCTGGTCTGCGCCCTGCTCACTTACGGTGGCGTGTCGTTGTTCGTCGTGGTGTTTGCGGTGTATCCGTTTGCCGCCGAGATGTTTCGCCAGAGCAATATTCCCAAACGGCTGATCCCGGCGACCATCGCCCTCGGCGCGTTTTCGTTCACCATGGACGCCCTGCCCGGCACGCCGCAGATCCAGAACATCATCCCCAGCACGTTCTTCAATACCACCGCGTGGGCGGCGCCGTGGCTGGGCGTGATCGGCACGATTTTCGTGTTCTGCGCCGGCATGCTGTTTCTCCAGCGTCAACGCAACAAGGCGCAGCGCGCCGGTGAAGGCTACGGCACTGAACTGCGCAACGAGCCGGAAACCGCTGAAGACCTGAAACTGCCAAACCCATGGATTGCGCTGTCGCCGCTGCTGGCAGTGGGCATCATGAACCTGCTGTTCACCCAATGGATTCCGCAGTGGTACGGCAAGACCCACAGCCTCGCACTGCCGGGCATGGCCACGCCAGTCACCACCGAGATCGCCAAACTGACGGCAATCTGGGCGGTGCAGGCGGCGTTGCTGGTCGGCATTGTGATGGTGCTCGCGTTCGGCTTTCAGGCCATTCGCAGCAAGCTCGCCGAAGGCAGCAAAAGCGCGGTCAGCGGTGCCTTGCTGGCAGCGATGAACACCGCTTCCGAGTACGGTTTCGGCGCGGTGATCGCGTCGCTGCCGGGCTTCCTGGTATTGGCGGACTGGCTCAAGCAGATTCCCAATCCGCTGGTCAACGAAGCTATCACCGTGACGCTGCTGGCCGGCATCACCGGCTCCGCATCGGGTGGCATGAGCATTGCGTTGGCGGCGATGTCCGAGCAGTTCATCAGCGCTGCCCACGCCGCAAACATTCCGCTGGAAGTGCTGCACCGCGTCGCCGCGATGGCCAGCGGCGGCATGGACACACTGCCGCACAACGGCGCGGTCATCACCCTGTTGGCCGTCACTGGCCTGACCCACCGCGAAGCCTATAAAGACATTTTCTGTATTACGCTGATCAAGACCCTGGCGGTTTTCGTAGTGATCGGCACTTTCTACGCCACTGGCATTGTGTGAGGTATTCATGACCACTCTTTCCGGCAAGACTGCACTGGTAACCGGTTCCACCAGCGGCATCGGCCTGGGCATCGCGCTGAGCCTGGCCAAGGCTGGGGCGAATCTGATTCTCAACGGTTTTGGTGATGCATCGACAGTCATCGCCGAGGTCGCCCGGTTTGGCGGCAAGGTCGGTCATCATCCGGCCGATGTCAGTGACCCGGCGCAAATTGCCGACATGATTGCGTATGCCGAGCGTGAGTTCGGCGGTGTCGATATTCTGGTCAACAACGCGGGCATCCAGCATGTGGCGGCAGTGGAAGAATTCCCCGTCGAGCGCTGGGATTCGATCATCGCGATCAACCTGTCTTCGGTGTTTCACAGCACACGTTTGAGCCTGCCGGGGATGCGCGCCAAAGGTTGGGGGCGGATCATCAATATCGCCTCGGTGCATGGCCAGGTCGGTTCGACCGGCAAAGCGGCCTACGTAGCCGCCAAGCATGGTGTGATCGGTTTGACCAAAGTGGTCGGCCTGGAAACCGCCACCAGCAACGTCACTTGCAACGCGATCTGCCCGGGTTGGGTGCTGACGCCGCTGGTGCAGAAGCAGATCGATGACCGAGCGGCCAAGGGTGTCGATCCGCAGCAGGCGCAGCATGATCTGCTCGCCGAGAAACAGCCGTCGCTGGAGTTCGTCACACCGCAGCATCTGGGCGAACTTGTGCTGTTCCTGTGCAGCGAGGCTGGCAGCCAAGTGCGCGGGGCGGCGTGGAATATTGATGGTGGCTGGCTGGCCCAATAGCACGGCCATCCCCCTCTGTGGGAGCGAGCCTGCTCGCGAAAGCGCTGGGTCAGCCAAAGAAGTCGTTGAGTGCACGGACGTCTTCGCGAGCAGGCTCGCTCCCACAGGTGTCATGTGTGCGCTCGACCTTGTGCATGAATAAAACAAGAGGCAAACAATGTCCGACATCCTCTGGCAACCCGACGCCAACCGTATCGCCCAATCGCGCATGGACACCTTCCGCCGCGCGGTCAATCAACGTCATCATCTGAAACTCGACGACTACCCTGCCCTGCACCAATGGAGCGTCGATCAGCGCGCGGAGTTCTGGCAGGCAATCGTCGATACCTTCGATATCCGCTTTCACACCCAGCCCGACGCCGTACTGCGCGAAGGCTCACAAATGCCCGACGCTGAGTGGTTTCCAGGCGCCACGCTGAACTTCGCTGAACACCTGCTGCGTCGTCGCGACGATGCCGTGGCAGTAGTAAGCGTGGCGGAGAATGGCCAGCGCGAGCAGTTGACCTGGGCCGAACTCGCCGAACACGTCGCCGGGTTTCAAGCCAGCCTGCAAGCCGCCGGCGTTGGCCTCGGCGATCGCGTCGCGGCGTGCATGCCGAATACCTGGCAGACACTGGTGGCGATGCTCGCTACCACCAGCCTCGGTGCAATCTGGTCATGCTCCTCGCCGGACTTTGGCACCCACGGCGTAATCGACCGCTTCGGTCAGATCGAGCCGAAGGTGTTGATCACCTGCGCCGCTTATCGCTATGCCGGCAAGACCATCGACCAGACCGACAAGATCAACGGAATACTCAAACAACTGCCAACGTTAAGGCAGTTGATCATCGTGCCTTATGCCCACCACGCCCATGTCGAGGCTTACAAGACTCACGCCGAAGTGACTTTGTGGGATGACTTTTATCAAATCGGCGGCGAACCGGACTTTGTCGCGGTACCCTTCAACCATCCGCTTTACGTGCTGTATTCCAGCGGCACCACTGGCGTGCCGAAATGCATCATTCACAGCACCGGCGGCGTACTGCTGCAACACGTCAAGGAACACGGCCTGCATTGCGATCTTGGTCCTGGTGATCGACTGTTTTACTACACGACGTGCGGCTGGATGATGTGGAACTGGCTGGTCTCGGCGCTCGCGGTTGGCAGTGCCGTGGTGCTGTACGACGGCTCACCGTTCCACCCGGACAATCAGCGCTTGCTCGACTTGATCGACGATGAACGTATCAGCGTGTTCGGCACCAGCCCCAAGTTCCTCGCGACCCTGGAGAGCAGCGGTGCCAAACCCCGCGAAAGTCATGATCTGGGCACCCTGAAGACGCTGCTGTGCACCGGTTCGGCGCTGTCGCCGCAGAGCTACGATTTCGTCTATCGTGACGTCAAACCGGATGTGTGCCTGGCGTCGATGTCTGGCGGCACCGATATCGTCTCGTGTTTCGTCAATGGCAACCCGATGAACGCCGTGCGACGCGGTGAGAACATGGGCAAGAGTCTGGGCATGGCGGTTGAAGTCTGGAACGACGCCGGTCAGCCGGTGGTTGGCGGAAAAGGCGAACTGGTCTGCACCCGGCATTTTCCGGCGATGCCGATCGGTCTGTGGAATGATCCGGACGGAACAAAACTGCGGCAGTCGTATTTCAGTCTGTTTCCCGGTGTCTGGGCACAGGGTGATTACGCCGAACAACGGCCGCATGGGGGGATGCTGATACACGGGCGTTCGGACGCCGTGCTCAATCCCGGCGGCGTGCGCATTGGCACGGCAGAAATATATCGTCAGGTCGAGAAAGTCGCTGAAGTGCTGGACAGCGTCGCTATCGGCCAGCAGTGGCAGGACGATGTGCGGGTTGTGCTGTTTGTCAGATTGCGTGAAGGATTGGTGCTGGATGACCCGCTCGAGCAGCGTATCCGACAAGTGATCCGCGCCAATACCACCCCAAGGCATGTACCGGCGAGGATCGTGGCGGTGACGGACATTCCACGCACCATCAGCGGCAAGGTGGTGGAACTGGCCGTGCGCGATGTCGTGCACGGCCGGCCGGTGAAAAACACCGATGCGCTGGCCAATCCCGAAGCGTTGGAGCAGTTCCGGGATCGGCTGGAGCTGAGCATTTGAGCCCGACGCTGACGCTCTGATAACAAACGCAGGCGGCAGCGCCTGCGTTAGCGGGGCTTGTTTAGCGTAATGACGACCGGCTGAACAATCGCTTTACCGCCACTGGCGTCGAGTGCGCTGCGAATGATCGTCATGTTGCGATCGAAGGTGTCTTTGTCCGTCGCCCTCTGGCTCAGTAACGAGGTCGCCAGTGCAAGCGTGTCGGCATTCTCAAAGGCTTCGGATACCTCATGAAAACTGTAGCTTGAGACAGCGCCCGCCAAAGCCAGGGAACCAGATGCAAGATTCAACAACGGCGCCACATCCAGTCGCTGTCCAGTGGTGCTGGTGTACTCCGTATCGGTGGCGTAGCCGACATCCACGGTCTGCGCACTGCCGTGGAACAGTTCATGGATCAGGTCATCTGCCACCACATCATGGTTGAACCCCAGATTGACGAAATGCTTGTTCAGGTTTCGAGTATGGATTTCAACGAACGCAATATCTTTTGCGTCGCTGGAACTCGCGTTCTTCCAACGCTTGTAGCTGTTCACATCGAACGAGGCGATGGATTCATTATTTTTAAAAGCATCAAGAATGGTATTGCTCATCGAGAAGCCAGCGAAATCAAAGCGAATCAACCGTAGATAATTCACCAGTCGATCAGTAGCCACTTGGGAGGTGTTACCAAACAAGGCTTTCATCAGCAGATCGCCATCTCGCTTGAACTCATGGCGACTGATCACATCGATGGCGTTGTCGATCTTTTCCCGAGCGCGGGGCAGACTTTTCTCGATGAAATTGCGTGTGTAACTCACTGGTAGGGTCTTGGGTGAGTACGGTAACTGTAGGGGGGCTTGATACGTGAAGCCTTTCAACGGGTTGCCCCACAAATTGCCGCGGCGATTCAAGGCATACCATTTGTTGCCACTGCGTGCTGCCAGAACAGCAACGACGTTGCCAGTGGTGCCATGTGGCTTCCAGTTACCCAACCCCAAATGCACATTATCGGATGCACTGATCAGATCATAGGATTGACGGCGACCACTGAGTCTGTGCAACTGGCTGTTGGCCTTGGCAACGAGTTCATGGCTGTTTTTGTTAAAACGCAACAAGCCCTTATGCACCAGTTTGCCGCCTGCCTGTATCCCGGAAGGCACTCCGTCAAGCGGATTGAAAAGTGAAACGGCCGAGGTAAATGCCAACTTGGTAAAACGCGCAGCCTTGGATGTCGTTGAGATAGCCTTGGCAGAAATGCTCAGCACTTTTGAGCTGGCGCCCGCCACCGTTCCCACTAGACCGATACCATCCATCAAACACCCGTAAAACCCATCAACCATCTTGTCGTGCTCACCCGAGGCGATGTCCTCGATGCATTTTTTGAAAGGCACCAACAAGTCGATGAAATAAGTCAGCAATCGCTCGCCCTCCTCCTTGGAGAGCTCGAGTGGGGTGGGTAGACGAACTATTTCCCTCAATTCCCTTTTGTTCAGATAGGGCCGGTTTTCTACCAGAAACTCGGCAATACGTGCGATATCCGGATCGTTGAATTTTTGATAGAACCCTTGCTTTGGCGTCGAAGTGGTTTCTGGCTCTTTCAGCCTGCCAAAGTAATCGAGGATGGCCATACTGCTGGTAATCGAAGAATCTTCAGCAGACGCATGGGTATAGCGTTTTACATCGAGCGGAAGGCTTTGCGTCGCGGTGATGCTCAGTGGGAACGTTGCATCCCCGCTGGCACTCATTCTCGAACGTTGTTGCAGTTTTCGCTCGCGCTTGATGAAAGCGGCCAAGGCGTCATTTTTTCGAGACTCTGCGCGCGATGTGAACAGCTCGTAGCAGGTGACAGCATTCTCGTAAGTTGCATACATCACAATGCCAAAACGTCCCGTCGCCGCGTCTCTGCTTTGTCGTGTTTCTTGATCGAGATCGATTTTCAAGGGGCCACTCAGCCGACGCGACTTAGAATAGACTGCGGACTCGCGTACCGTGAAAAAATGGATATCGGCATTCATGAATACTTGCAGATCCGCCTCCGGCATCTGCGCCAGAGCCAGCTTCACGGTGGTCAACATGGCACTCTTCAGTTCATTGAAATGCACAGCCAGTTGACGATCCATCTCCACGTCACAGGAGCCCAGTTTCAACAAGTTCGGATAGCGCGTGTATAGGCTGACACCGGACGGATTGTAGTTGATGGCCGGCTTGGGCACCCCGTTAGTCACCAGGCGCACTGTACGCCTATCCCATTGGCCGGTGACCAGATCACCCGACTGATGCAGGTCGACCATGGACATGACCTGCTGCCCACCTTTCTCGGAAAGTGCTTTTTCGTCCAAAGTGTCACAACCCGGTGCGGCGATTTTCAACGCCGCACGGGCAATCTCTGCTCTGTCAGGTAACGGTGTCGAAAATGCCTTGGCGATTTGCGCGAATTGTTCCGAGTGCTGGTCAAATGCATCAATCGCACGTCGAGTGCAGGCTTCCTCCGTCTGTTCGAGCTCAGCGATCGTCACAATCTGATTGATCAGCGCCCAGTCGACAATCGGGTCGATCAAGGCTAGATCACGTTTATGCTTCTGCTCGTCACTGACCGGTTCAAGTTCGCCGTAAGCCATGATCTGCGCATAGGACATGACGCGCGTCGCGCCGTTTTTTACAGTCTCGATCAGCATCACGGCACGACACAAATTGATCCAGCCAATCGAGCCCAGGGTAATCGACGATGGAATCTCCCGGACCAGAAACTCGGGTGCATTACGTGCCAATAGCAGGTGAGCCGCCAACGGCTCCAAGCCAACGTCAACCCATTTTCTGGTTCGCAGAGAAGCCGTGACCTCCTCAAGCATCTGCGAGGGATGACGATCAACATTTTTTGGCGCATACAGATCAATCCCGGCGACGCAATTGCGCCGCACGCCATGACCTATGGACGGATCCAGATCAAGCAATATTGCCGTCATCAGCAATTGCCGGAGGATGTCATCGGAGACCTTCTGCCCTGTGTTCACACCGAACCAGCCGAGTTCCTTCAGATAGTCGCCTGCAAGAATCAGCGCAACCGGATAATTGACAAATTCGCTGATTCGTTGGGCCGCGCTTTCATGCGTGACAGCCGCACGACCGGTCACATTGTGTAGAGCCGTCAGGAGTTTTTTCCTTGGCATCAACTTGGCAGTGGCATTGCGGATGGCCGAAAACTGTTCCTCGGATAACGCTATTAATTCTTTATTATCGGTTTCAAAGTGTTCCCAGTAGCTGCCAGGCTCATAGGCTTGAGGATCAAACTTGAACAAGGCGATAAGTTCCCTGACCTTTAACGTGTTCTCGGGCAGGCTAATATCATGAAATCGAAACCATTGATCGAGTGTTATATCGTTATCAGGCCATATGTAACCACCGGCCACGCCTGCTATATCCGCAATCAACTTCAATGCTGACCGAGTGGGAACGCTGTGTTCAAAATGCCGCGCCGCCACTAGATCCACCCAGCCTCTGACGGCACGGACTTCCATCTTGCCTTCAGAGGTAACGCGTAACAGCCCATCATGTTCGCGCGCTTCTTCCCGGGCAAGCGCCCCCCTCACCGGGCCGGTATTCAGCAACTCATCGAGCAGAAGCCGGCCAGGGTTATATATCTCGTACAACGACGATCCCGCCTGCAACTCCAGCTCATGCGCATACCAATTGATCTTTTGATTCTCTGTGTATTTGATCAACGCATTCTCAAGATGGGCTAGAACCAATTCACGCTCGATGCCATCGGCTTCAGCCTTGTGTTTCCATTCAGAAAGAGCAACAGCCGAAGACCAGAATATTTTATTTTTAACTTTCCCACTCACAACCAGAACCTCATCAAATAAACCAACTGAAATTTTCAGCCCGATGACGTTCTACTTTCTTTGATACAGCCAAGCCACCTTAAAAACATTAGCCACTGTTTCCAACAATACAACGACATCCTTGATTAACCATCAATCAGTCCATTAATCCCCAGCCTTCTGGCGTTGAACCACGGCTACTACTTTCCTCTCCGGACAGTTTCATCCGCAACTTCAAGTTATTAACCGAATCTGCATTCTTCAAAGCTTCCTGCGCACTGATTACACCTTCAGCGACCAATGCGAACAGGGCTCCGTCAAACGTCTGCATACCCAGACCGGTGGATTTTTCCATTATTGGTTTCAGTTCCTCGAACTGACCGCGCCGAACCAGATCGGCGATGGTTGGCGTACCCAACAGCACCTCCACTGCGGCCCTTCGTTGCCCATCGACAGTGCGCACCAAGCGCTGCGAAATAAAGGCTCTCAGATTATTGCCCAGCTCCTGCAACAACTGCGGCCGCCGCTCTTCCGCAAACATATTGATAATCCGCTCCAACGCCTTGTTGGCATTCGTGGCATGCAACGTCGACAACACAAGATGCCCGGTATCGGCAAACGCCAAAGCATGTTCCATGGTTTCGCGATCACGGATTTCACCGATCAGCACCACATCCGGCGCCTGGCGCAAAGTGTTCTTCAACGCCGCATGAAAGCTGCGCGTATCGACCCCGACTTCACGTTGATTGATGATCGAACGCTGGTGCCGATGGATGTACTCGATCGGATCCTCGATGGTGATGATGTGCCCGCTGCTGTGGCGGTTGCGGTGATCGATCAGCGCGGCGAGCGAGGTTGATTTCCCCGAGTCGGTGGCGCCAACAAACAGAATCAACCCTTGCTTGAGCATGACAGTGTCGAGCAGTACCGCTGGCAGCTTCAGATCGGCGAAACGCGGGATGTCGAGTTTGACGTTACGAATGACGATCGATATATCGTTGCGCTGCTTGAAGATGTTTACGCGAAAGCGACCAATGCCCGCTCGCGAAATCGCCAGGTTCATTTCCAGATCCCGGTCGAACTCCCGCCGCTGCTCGGCGTCCATCAGGGAGGCGGCGATGGCGGCGGTCTCACCGTTCTTGAAAGGACGCTCGCTCAGCGCCGTGAGCACGCCGTCGAAACGCGCACTGGGCGGAGCACCCGTGGAAAGGAACAAGTCCGAACCATTTTTATTGGACAAAATTGACAACAGTGCATCGATTTCCATGGCAAAAAGCACCCGCGAAGCATTCAATGAACAGAAAATGGCCTGCGCCTGGCGCAGATCAACTGCAACAATGATAGACGTCGCCTCACCGAACCACGCTCAGGACTGATGTAATGAATGCTGTACCGAACACCGACGACGCTCAGTCACTGATCGCCCGCACCGACTGGAGTCGCGGACCGCTGGGTGCTGCCTGCAACTGGCCGCAGAGCCTGCGTACCGCGGTGGACATCGTGATTCACTCGCCCATGCCGATGCTGTTGCTGTGGGGGCCACAGCTCACGCAGATCTACAACAACGGTTTCGCTCTGCTCGCCGGCCACAAGCATCCGCACGCTTTCGGCCAGCCTGCACACCAGATCTGGCCGGAGCTGCGCGACTTTACCGACCCGATTTACAGCGCCGTCCTACAAGGCCAGGTACGTACCTACAGCGAAAGACGTTTCACCCTGCAACGGGACGGCAAAGAGTCCGACTTCTGGCTGGATCTGACCTACAGCCCGATCCGTGATGAAACCGCGCAAGTCGCCGGCATCCTCGTCACCGCCATCGAAACCAACGAGCGCCGGCGCATCGCCCTGGAGCTGCAACGACGCTCCGAAGAAAGCCTCAAGGCGCAACGCGAAACCGAGGAACGTCTGCAACTGGCCCTGGCCGCGACCGATGCCGTCGGCACCTGGGATTGGGACATCGGCGAAGATCGCTTTATCGCTGACGCGCATTTCGCCCAACTGCATGGCGTTGATCCCGGCCTGTCTGGCCGATTGCCGATCAGCGATTACCTGCAAGGCGTGCACCCTGAAGACCGCGCAATGGTCGCGCGCAGCATCAAACACTGCATCACCTACGGCACCGAATACGCTGAGGAATATCGCTTGCTGCAAGCCGATGGCGAGGTGCGCTGGGTGTTCGCTCGCGGGCGTTGCTACAAGGATCACCATGGCCGGCCCATGCGATTCCTCGGGGCGGCGCTGGATCTGACCGAGCGCAAACACACCGAACAGGCGTTGCGCCAGAGCCAGACCGAACTGCAGTTGATCATCAACGCCATGCCGATCCTGATCAGTTATGTCGACCGTGAAGAATGCTTCCGTCTGAACAACGCGGCTTATCTCGACTGGTATGGCCTCACGCCACAGGAACTCTACGGACGCACGATTCGCGACGTCATTGGCGAAGAAGCCTATTTCCTCCGTCTGCCTTACATTGCCGAGGCGCTGGCCGGCAGGCCGTGTTCGTTCAGCCTGTATACCCCGCATCGCGATGGCAGCAGTCGTCACGCGCTGATGAATTACCTGCCACGCTACGGGGCGGACGGCGCCGTCAACGGCTTCTATATCTTTGTGATCGACGAGACCGAGCGCAAGAAAACCGAAGAGGCCTTGCGCAATCTCAACGAAACCCTCGAAGAACGGGTCAGCGCCCGCACCGAACAATTGGCCCAGGCCAACCAGCGTTTGCAGAACGAGATGTTCGAACGCGAGCGCGCCGAAGATGCCTTGCGCCACGCGCAAAAAATGGAAGCTGTCGGTCAGCTCACCGGTGGTATCGCCCATGACTTCAACAACATGCTCACCGGGATCATCGGCAGCCTCGATTTGATGCAGCGCTACATTGCCAATGGCCGGGCGGACGAGATCGGTCGTTTTACCGAAGCAGCGGTATCATCGGCCAACCGTGCGGCAGCGTTGACCCATCGTCTGCTGGCGTTTTCGCGGCGACAGTCGCTGGATCGCAAAACCCTGAACGTCAATGAACTGGTGCATTCGCTGGAGGACCTGATCCGTCGGACCAAAGGCGATCCGATCGAGCTCACTCTGCGCCTGGCCGAGCATGTATGGCCGGTCAGCACCGACGTCAGCCAACTGGAAAACGCCCTGCTTAATCTGGTCATCAATGCCCGCGATGCCATGCCCGATGGCGGTGAATTGTTGATCGAGACGGCCAACGTCTATCTCGACGGCAGCGATATCACCACGCTCGAACCGGTCAAGGCCGGCGATTACCTGATGCTGGCGGTCAGCGACAACGGCACCGGCATGACGCCGTCCGTGCGTTCCAAGGCCTTCGATCCGTTCTTCACCACCAAGCCGATTGGCCAGGGCACCGGGTTGGGGCTGTCGATGATTTATGGTTTTGCCCAGCAGTCAGGTGGCCACGTCAGCCTCGACAGCCTGCCGGGCCAAGGCACTTGCGTGCGGTTGTACTTGCCGCGCTTGTACGGCGTCGAGGCGGAACGGCCGGCGATCGCGCCCATTGAACAAGCGCCGGCGACGGCGACTGGCGAAACCGTGATGGTCGTTGAAGATGATCCGGCGGTGCGCATGCTGGTACTCGATCTGCTCCGGGAGTTGGGTTACCAAGCCTACGAAGCCGAAGATGCCAAGACCGCCCTGCCGCTGCTGGAGTCCGATCTGCGGGTGGATCTGCTGGTCACCGACGTCGGGCTGCCCGGCATGAACGGCCGGCAACTGGCGGAAATCGCCCGTCAGCATCGGCCGGGTCTCAAGGTGCTGTTCATGACCGGTTATGCGCAGAAAGCCGCCGAGCGTCAGGGGTTTCTCGAGGATGGCATGGACATGGTCGCCAAACCGTTTGCCATTGAGCTGCTGGCCAGCAAGATCCGCACGATGATCAGCCAAACTCCGTGACTTGAGGCATAATCCGCGCCCCGCCGTCACCCCGTTATCAGGTACCGCACGATGAAAGCCCAAGCCCGCCACATTCTGGTGAAAACCGCCGAAGAGGCCGAACAGCTCAAACAACGCATCGCCAAGGGTGAAGCGTTCGATGTGCTGGCGAAGAAATTTTCGACCTGCCCGTCCGGCAAGCGCGGCGGCGATCTGGGTGAAGTGCGGCCGGGGCAGATGGTCGGCGCGATAGATGCGGTGATTTTCAAAAAGCCGTTGCGTACCGTGCATGGGCCGATCAAGAGCAAGTTCGGGTATCACCTGGTGCAGGTGTTTTATCGGGATTAGTGTTTGGCTTTAAGACCCTATCGCGAGCAGGCTCACTCCTACAGGGGAACGCATTTCAATTGTAGGAGTGAGCCTGCTCGCGATCGATTGCGCAGCAAGCGGCCACACAAAACCTATTTCGGAATCAATGCCCCCGGCACCTGAATCACCTTGCTGGCCAGCAAGTGCCCGGCCTGCGCAGCCTCTGCCGGACTACCACCCGATAGTCGACTGGCCAGATACGCCGCACTGAACGAATCCCCCGCCGCCGTGGTGTCCACCACCTTCTCGACCTTCTGCGCCGGCACTTCAAATGACTCGCCATCACAACGAATCAGACACGCCTCGGCGCCACGCTTGAGCACGACTTCCGGCGTGCCGAACTGCGCATAAGCGGCAAACATCTGCTCGCAATCGGCGAAACCGAACAGCGCCTGTTCGTCATCCACCGTCAATAACGCCAGATCAACGTAGGGCAATACGCTGCGATACGCCGCCCGCGCGTCTTCGACAGTGGCCCACAGGCGTGGCCGGTAATTGTTGTCGAAAACAATGCGCGCATCACGCTGCCGCGCCTCGATGAGGGTCTGGATCAGTTTTTCCCGGCCCGATGCGCCGAGCACAGCGAGGGTAATGCCGCTGAAATACAGCACATCGTAATCCGGCAAAGCCGCCAGAATCGGTTCGGCTGCCGGGGTGGTGAAACAGTCGCGAACCGCTGCTTCGTTGCGCCAATAGAGAAAACGCCGCTCGCCATTGGCATCGGTCTGAATGCAATACAGACCCGGCAGGCGACCCGGTAGACGTTGTACCAGATCGAGGCCAATGCCCTCGTCGGACCAGATCTGGCACATGGCATCGCTGAAGCTGTCGTCACCCAATGCGGTGACATAGTCGACCTGGGCCTTGTCACCCATCGCGCGGGACAGGTACACCGCGGTGTTCAGGGTGTCGCCGCCGAAGCTTTGCTGCAGACTGCCGTCGGCACGCTGCTGCAGTTCGATCATGCACTCGCCGATCAGGGCGATGCGCGGGGTGTTCGGGCCCAAGGGGCTAAGGGTGTTCATCTTGTGCTGTCTCTAGTTGATCGATGGTGTCTGGACTGGCGCCTTCGCGAGCAAGCTCGCTCCCACAGGGGAATGCATTCCAAGTGTGGGAGCGAGCCTGCTCGCGAATGGCCGCGACTCGGTCTCAAGCTTTAGAAACAAGTTTCCATGCTCTCGATCACCGACAACTGCTCATCCACCAACAACCCCACGCGCCACTTGTCGAACGTCAGGCACGGGTGCGACGTACCAAAGGAAATGATGTCGCCAACGCGTAATTCAACGTCCGGCGCCACCGTCATGAACGCGTGCTGATCCATCACTGCCGTGACCTTGCACGCACCGACGTCATCGCCCAGCGCCGGCACCACACCCGCCTTGTAGCGCAGCAACGGCACAGGCAACCCGGCATCGTACGCCACGTCGCGTTTGCCCAAGGCGATCACCGCAAAGCCTGGCTCGGGCAACGACTGCACGTGCGCCCAGACTTCCAGCGCAGGGCGCAATCCTTCGTGCAAATCGCTGCGACGGTCGAGCACGCAGCACTGCGCCTCTTTGTAGATACCGTGGTCATGCGCTACGTAACTGCCCGGACGCAACACGCTAAGGAAGCGCCCAGCCGCATTCTGCGCTTCGAACGATTCGGCAATCAGGTCGTACCACGCCGAACCCGAGGCGGTGATGATCGGCTTGGCGATCGCGAACGCGCCGCTGTTCTGCAACTGCACCGCCAGACGCACCAGCGACGCGGCGAATTCACGAATGCCGCTGACCGCGTGATCGCCGTGAATCACCCCTTCGTAGCCTTCGATACCGGTCAGGGCCAGCGCCGGTTGCGCGTTGATCGCCTTGGCCAGCTCGATGACTTCCTGCTCGCTGCGGCAACCGCAACGCCCGCCGATCACGCCGTATTCGATCATCACGTTCAGCTTCACCCCACGCGAGGCGAAGTAGGCGCCGAGGTCAGCGACGTTGTCCGGGTGATCGACCATGCAATAGAAATCGAACAACGGATCGGCCAGCAGATCGGCAATCAGTGCCATGTTCGGCGTCCCGACCAATTGGTTGGCCATCAGCACGCGGCGCACACCATGGGCGTAAGCGGCGCGGGTCTGGGTCGCGCTGGCGAGGGTGATGCCCCAGGCGCCAGCGTCGAGCTGGCGCTTGAACAGCGCCGGCGTCATGCTGGTTTTACCGTGAGGCGCGAGTTCCGCGCCGCTGTCGCTGACGAACTTCTGCATCCAGCGGATGTTGTGCTCCAGCGCTTCGCGATGCAGCACCAGCGCCGGCAGGCTGACGTCACGCGTCAGGTGCGCACCGATGGCGGCGTCGCCCTTGTCCCCGGCAGTATTGATGGCAGTGGTCATGGTCGAACTCCTCACTTTCGCGGCCGCAGGCAGCCGCGGTTATTCGTTGATGCGCCGGGCGAGGCTGTTGGCGCTCTCGATCAGCACCCGGCGATAGTCGTTGTAATTG
Source organism: Pseudomonas sp. MC6 (assembly GCF_054790575.1). NCBI lineage: Bacteria > Pseudomonadati > Pseudomonadota > Gammaproteobacteria > Pseudomonadales > Pseudomonadaceae > Pseudomonas > Pseudomonas sp. MC6. Next base: position 1,307,433 of record NZ_CP186504.1, on the reverse strand, counting down.
TTCTTCGCATCGGCCCGAGGGGCGACGATGCACAAGGTGCAAATGGCCACGCCTTGCGGATCTTTTACCGGCGCGGCGAAGCAATGGGTAAAGGTGTCGGCAACGCTGTCGAAGGAGAAAAATCCATCGATGCCGGCCTGACGGATCTCCGCCAGAAAACGTTCCAGCGGCAGGCGTTCGCCATCGGGCAGGATGAAGTCGTCTTCGTCGATCAGGTCGATGATCTGTTGATCGCTCAAGTGCGCGAGCAGCAGGCGTCCGGAAGCCGTCCACGGGATTGGCGCGTTTTCGCCGATGTCGGAGGAAATACGGAAATGCCGCTCGCCCTCCTTCATCAATGCCACCGTGTATTTGCGCCCGTTGAGCAGGCACATCTGCGCGGTTTCATGGGTCTGGCTGACGATCTCCTGCAAGGCGTGATCGGCCTCGCGGCTGAGGTCGAAATGTCGCAGGTGCGCCTGACCGAGAAAGTACAACTGCCGGCCGAGATAGACGTGACCGTCCTTGCCCACCGGTTCCAGAATCCGTCGTTCCAGCAGCGAAGCGACCAGCTCGTAGACCGTGGATTTCGGGCTGCCGATGCCGTTGGCGATATCATTAGGGCGCAGCGGCTGGCCGATCTCCTTGAGGAAATCGAGGATATCGAACGCCCGGTCCAGACCGCGGGCCCGGCGTTTGATGGTGTCTTCGGTCATGTCATTACTCACTCAATATTCCCTGTAGGAGCTGCCGCAGGCTGCGATCTTTTGATCTTGCCTTTCTGGCGCTTCCAAAAATGCCAAAAGATCGCAGCCTTCGGCAGCTCCTACAAGGGTCATCGTCAGTCAGGTAACCGTTTACGCGCAAAACGCGCGAATGATCAGGGCTTTTTCTTGTAGGCGATGCAGTCGATCTCGACCTTGCAGTCGACCATCATGCTCGCCTGCACACAGGCCCGCGCCGGGGCGTACTCGGGTTTGAAGTACTCGCCGAAAACCTTGTTGAAACTGCTGAAATCCCGCGGATCGTCCAGCCACACGCCGGCACGCACCACATCTTCCAGGCCGTAACCGGCCTCTTCGAGAATCGCGATCAGGTTTTTCATGGTCTGGTGAGTCTGCTCGACGATGCCGCCGACAATGATCTCGCCATCCACCGCCGGCACCTGGCCGGACACATGCAGCCAGCCATCCGCTTCAACGGCGCGGGCGAATGGGCGTGGCTGACCGCCAGCGGCGGTGCTGCCGGTGCCGTAACGCGTAATGCTCATGGGTGTTTCTCCTGATTGAAAAAGTGAAAAATTAAAACCGCGTGCTTTTGAGGAACTCAGCCAGACGCGGCGATTGCGGGCGTTCGAACAGCTCCTTGGGAGCCCCCTGCTCTTCGATTCGCCCCTGATTCATGAAAACGATCTTGTCCGAGACCTCGAAGGCGAAACGCATTTCGTGGGTCACCAGCAACATGGTCATGCCGTCTTCGGCCAGGCCCTTGATGACGTTGAGCACTTCGCCGACCAGTTCCGGGTCGAGGGCTGAAGTGACTTCGTCGAACAGCATCAGACTCGGGTTCATCGCAATGGCCCGGGCGATCGCCACGCGCTGTTGCTGACCGCCGGACAACTGACCGGGAAAGTGATTGCGCCGCTCCAGCAGGCCGACGCGTTCCAGCCATTTTTCCGCGAGGACGACGGCTTCGTCCTTGTGCATTTTCTTCACTTTGAGCAAGCCCAGGGTGACGTTCTGCAAAGCGGTCAAATGCGGGAACAGGTTGAACTGCTGGAACGCCATGCCGGTCATTGCACGATGGCGGGCGATGACTTTTTCCGCATGCCGCACACGCTTGCCGTTGACCTCGTCATAGCCGATGGATTCACCGTCGAGCAGGATCTGCCCGCCCTGGAATTCTTCGAGCATGTTCACGCAACGCAGCAGCGTGGTTTTGCCTGAACCGCTGGAGCCGATCAGCGTCACGACGTTGCCGCGCTGCATGCTCAGGTCGACGCCCTTGAGCACTTCGACCGCGCCGTACTGTTTGTGCAGGCCACGGATGTCCAGCAACGCCTGATTCTGAGGGGAAACTTGAGCTTGAGTCATGGCAGGGCCACCCGCTTTTCAATGTGCCGGCCGAGTAATTCGATGCCGTAGTTGATGACGAAAAACAGAAAACCGGCGAACAGGTAGAACTCCAGGGTCATGAAGTTCCGGGCGATGATCTGTTGGGTGCTGAGGAGCAATTCGGCGACGCCGATCACCGACAACAAGGTCGAAGCCTTGACGATTTCGGTGGACGAATTGACCCAGGTCGGCAGGATCTGCCGCAATGCCTGAGGCAACAGCACGTAGCCGAGGGATTGGTAGAACGTCAGACCGATGGCTTTGCTCGCTTCCATTTGCCCGCGCGGCAACGCTTGCAGCGCACCGCGAACAATCTCGGCGACGTGAGAGCCGCAAAACAGCGTCAGGCCCAAGGCCCCGGCCTGAAATGCGCTGATCTGCCAACCGAGTGCCGGCGCCATATAGAAGCAGGCCAGCACCAATACAAACACCGGTGTGCCGCGAATCAGATCGACGTAAAAACGGAACGGCGCGCGCATCCAGAACTTGCCGTAGGTCAGCACCAGCCCGGTAACCACGCCGAGCATCGTGCCGAGCAGAATCGCCAGCGCCGACACTTGCACACTGGTCAAAAAACCCTGCCACAGCGGTTCGCGCGCGACCCACAATTCATGTAACCAACTTGGAGATTCGTACATCGCAGCCTCCTATCGGCGGATCGCCAGACGCTGCTCGAGGTAACGCAGCAGCATGGCAATGAGGTAACAGGCCGCGACATACAACGCCGTGGTCACCAGCCAGGTTTCAATCACCCGGTAGCTTTCGACGTTGATCTTGCGCGCGTAATAGGTCAGCTCCGGCACTGCAATTGCGGCGGCCAGCGAGGTGTCCTTGAACAGCGAGATGAAGTTGTTCGACAGTGCTGGCAAGACATTGCGCAGCATCACCGGAACGGTGACGTACGCCTTGACCTGCCACTCGCCGAGACCGATGGCCAACCCGGCTTCGCGCTGGCCCTTGGGGATGCTCAGCAAACCACCACGGAACACTTCGGTCAGGTACGCCCCGGCATACAACGAGAGCGTGATGATGAACGAGGGAATCTTGTCCAGACGAATGCCAAGACTCGGCAAGGCAAAGTAGATCAACAGAATCAACACCAGAATCGGCGTGTTACGCACCACCGTGACGTACACCGAAGCCAGCACCCGCAAGGCGCGATGCTTGGAGAGCAAGGCAAACGCCATCAGCAGGCCGATCACGCAGCCGATGGCGATCGACACCAAGGCCAGCTCAAGCCCCAGACCGAGCCCCGCCAGCAAGGTGTCGAAATCGCGCCACACGGCGGCAAAGTTCAACTGATAGTTCATGGTCAGCAGTACCTTGGGCGGGGCGATGTGAGGTCGCCCCACCCTCACGGGATCATTTGAATTCGACTGGGAAACCGATCGCTGGCGAAGGCAGATCTACACCGAACCATTGCTTGAACGACGCCGCGTAGGTCGGGAACTCAACGCCCGTCATGGCTTCATGCAATGCGGTGTTGACGAAGTTGAGCCAGTCCTGATCGCCGCGTTTCACCGCACACGCGTAGGTCTGCGGGCTCCACGCATAGCTTGGGCTGCGGTAGCGGCCGGGGTTCTGCACCATCAGGTATTTGACCGAAGACTGGTCGGTGGCGGCGGCATCGGCGCGGCCGGAGTTAACAGCCTGATACATCAGGTCGACGCTGTCGTACTGATCGACCTTGGCTTTTGGCAGTGCCTGATGCACCAGCTCTTCGGCATAGACGTTTTGCAGCACCGCCACGGTGACGCTGTCGCCGCCGGCTTGCAGGTCTTCGATTTCCTTGTACTTGCTGTTGTTCGGCAACAGCAGGCCAACGCCTTCGCGGTAGTACGGCAAGGTGAACGCGACTTGCTGCGCGCGGCTGGCGGTAACGGTGATGAACTGGCAGCTCATGTCGACTTTGTCGGTGAGCAGATTGGGAATCCGCGCATCGGACGACTGCACCACGAACTCGACCTTGCTCGGGTCGTTGAACAGACCCTTGGCGACGATTCTGGCGATGTCGATATCAAAGCCCTGCAACTTGCCGTCCGCGCCCTGAAAGTGCCACGGCGCATTGGTGCTGCCGGTGCCGACAATCAATTTGCCACGGGCCAGAACACTGTCGAGCTTGCTGTCGGCGGCCTGGGCCATACCCATGACAGCGGACGAAGCCGCAAGAACAAAAACACATGCTTTGAACAACGAAGGACGGCGATGCATGGCAAGCACTCCAGAATTGTGTTTATTCCGCTATACCGGAACACGGTTTGTTACTACGGAATAGACAGCAGAAAGTGTGCCACAGGATTGTTGGAGAATCTGTAGTGCAATGAAATGTTTTCGAAATCAAAGAGATGCAGAAACAGACAGCGCCGCTGCTTCCAGAGACGCCAAGTAGACTCGCTACCGTAGGCTACACACGCCGGGTATTCGCGCCACATTTCGAGGCGCCCTGCACAAAACAAGGCGCGTTGCACCTGTCAGGTCTGACAGTAGGCGGACGCCTCGCGCTGGATTACCGTCAAGAGATACAGCTACACCTGAAACGGAGATTCTGATGAGCGCGAATATCCCTCTCGCTACTTTGCCGCCCACCTACCGCAAAGCCCTGAAAACCTGGCGCCCGGTAATCCTGTATTTCGCCAACGAACATTGCCCCGCCTGCGAATGGGCCGGGCCGATTTTTCGCCAGACGGCCGAGCCATACCGGCATCGCGCCAATATCTACATGCTCAATACCAGCGAGTCCCCGCGCCATCCGCTGGTCACCGGCACGCCCACCGTGCTGTTTTACAAGAACGGTAGACTGGTGAAAAAACTCAAAGGCATCGGCACCGAAGAAACCCTCGCACGGGATTTCGCCGAGCATATCGGCAAGACCAAAGCGCCCGTTGCGCCTCGCAAACAGCTGCATGACCTGCCTTGGCTGCGTCAGACACTTCGTACTCTGCGCACTGTTGCACGTGCTCGCTTGCGGAAATTCCTCGACCGGTGACCACCAGTATCGGTGAGACCCGGGTCGAGGATTGCGATTCGCTGAATCAGGCGGCGCTCAAGGCGTAAGGGGCGTTGTTTGCGTCAAAGCATATCGGGAAGGATCGCTACACTTTTCATCAGTGAATACTGCGGTGCCTGAACCCAAGCATTCGCGAGCAGGCTCGCCCCCCTTTGAAACGCATTCCATTGTGGGAGCGAGCCTGCTCGCGAAGAGGCCGGGACAGTCAGTAGAGAACTCAAGTATTACGCGGCAGCACGCACCAACAACACCCGAGTCACCCGCCGCTCTTCCACGGCTTTGACCGTCATCTGCCAGCCCTCCAGCTCCAGACGGTCACCGATCACCGGCAATCGATCCAGCAGGCTCATCACCAACCCGGCCATGGTCTGATAGTCCTCGGTCGGCTGCGCACCAAACCCGGTGCGCTGGCGCACGCGCGACAGGTTCAATGCACCACTGACGATAAACCCGCCCTGCTCCTCGACCACGTCCGGGCCTTCGACTTCGCTGGCATCCGGCAACTCACCGGCAATCGATTCGAGGATGTCGGTCATGGTCAACACGCCGACAAAATCACCGAATTCGTTGACCACAAAGGCAATGTGCGTCGAGGCTGCGCGCATCTGCTCCAGTGCGTTGAGGATCGAATAACTGTCGAGCAGGTTGATGGTCTTGCGCGCCAGATGTTCCAGGTTCGGCTCGGTGCCGGCCAGGTATTCCTTGAGCAGTTCCTTCTTGTGCACGAAGCCCAACGGCTCATCCACCGCACCATTACGAATCAACGGCAGACGCGAGTAGGACGAGTGCATCAAGCGGGTACGAAGCGCCTCGCGGTCATCGGCCAGATCAAGCGTGTCGACATCGGCGCGCACGGTCATCAGCCCGCGAATCGGGCGCTCGGCCAGTTGCAGCACGCCGCTGATCATCACCCGTTCGCGACGGTCGAACAGTTCGGCACTTGGCGCGTCACCGTCGTCGAGCAGGTCGGAGATCTCCTCGCCCAACTCTTCCGCCGCCAGTTTGCGCCCGCCCAGCAAGCGCATGACCGCATGAGCCGTGCGCTCGCGTATCGGTCGCAAGCCTTGCATCGAACGCTTGCGTCGGGCCCGGGCGATCTGGTTGAACACCTCGATCAGGATCGAGAAACCAATGGCGGCGTACAGATAACCTTTCGGAATGTGGAAGCCCAGACCTTCGGCGGTCAGGGCAAAACCGATCATCATCAGGAAGCCCAGGCACAACATGATCACCGTCGGGTGCGCGTTGACGAAGCGCGTCAGCGGCTTGCTCGCGACGATCATCAAGCCAATCGAGATGATCACCGCGATCATCATCACTGCCAGTTCATCGACCATGCCCACGGCCGTGATCACCGCATCCAGCGAGAACACCGCGTCGAGTACCACGATCTGCGCAACGATCGGCCAGAACATCGCATAAGCGGCGTTGGTCGTGCGTTCGCCGACATGGCCTTCAAGGCGTTCGTGCAATTCCATGGTCGCCTTGAACAACAGGAACACACCACCGAACAGCATGATCAGGTCACGGCCGGAGAAGCTCTTGTCGAATACCTCGAACAACGGCTGCGTGAGGGTCACCAGCCAGGAAATACTCGCCAACAGGCCAAGGCGCATGATCAGCGCCAGCGACAGGCCGATAATCCGCGCGCGGTCACGCTGATGCGGCGGCAGTTTGTCCGCGAGGATTGCGATGAACACCAGGTTGTCGATACCCAGCACCAGTTCCAGCACGATCAAAGTCAACAAGCCTAACCAGGCCGTGGGATCCGCTAACCATTCCATAAAACGTCTCTATCTCTCTCGGTTGATTCAGGCTGCCGGACACGGCAAAGCGCAACGCGAAGGCTCTAGGGCCGCGTTAGCAACGATAGTCGGATGTCGGAAAACCGGATGCTGCGAGTGCGTCAAGACCGCGCCATGGCGCGAGGGGAAGGTGCGACTGGGAGGCTCCGAGAGGGTGTTCATGCAAATCCTGAATGAAAAATGGCCTTGGAGCGTACAGGCTTTGGGAACATTTCCTACAGCGGCAAATCATTTCAAAATCTGTACAGTCTGGAGAGATGTGTTGATTGTGCTGGCCTCATCGCGAGCAGGCTCACTCCTACGGGGGGCGTATTGCAACTTCGTGTCAACGGCCGGCAAAACGCAAACGCGACAACTGCCGTAAATCCCCTTCGACGTAGTAATCGTTAGTCCAACTGTCATCCACCGCCAATGGATTCACCTGCTTCAACGCCAGTTTTTTTGCGAAATAACGAAAGCGGTAATGCTCGTAAAATCGCAACAGCTCCAGGCCGTAACGATCCGCCAGATCGGTGTCGCCACGAATGATCAGGTAATTTTCGTCGTTGCCGTTGCTCGCTGAGGCACTGAGGTTGTGGCTGCCGCTGATGATCGTCGGCGTGTCGGTGGTGAAGTCGGTGACTACCGCTTTAGTGTGCACCAGCAGATTGCCTTTCTGGCCTTTCATGTTCTCGCGCAGCCAGCCTTCCAGACCGGTGTTGAGCAACGCGGTGGCAGCGAATTCGGCGCTGCGGTCGGCGTGGAACCCGGTGATGCGGCTGGCAGTGTTCTGCAGGCCATAACGCAAAATGTCGTCGTGGGGCTGGCCGAGTAACGCGTTAAGAATCGCGTCCGGCAGCGAGAACGCGGTGACGAACAGCACGTCCTTTTTCGCCGCGCTGATGATCTGCACGAACGCCTGCAGATCAGCCCCGCCGGTGCGCGGCGAGAACCCGGCAAACAAAGGTTGCTGCGGATTCATCGGGTTGTGTTCAGTAATCCAGTCACGGGTAACGCCGATATCATCCGGCTGCGCCCAGATCTGCTCGAACGTCTGCAGATAACTGGCGGCAATCGATGCATCGTCCAGCACATGCACCACGTTAGCCTGACGATAAACTCCGTTGGCGGTGAAATTGGTGCTGCCACATAAAACCGCTTCAGGCTGATGAGTGCCGCTGGCATCAACGCGGCTGAGGACCATGAATTTGTTGTGAAAGATATTGTGGGTCACTCGCCCGCGTTTGCTCGCGAGAGGCAGTGCCGCCAGGCTCGCTTCGTTGATCCTGGTGTCTTCATCATCGGGCCGGGCGTGATACAGCACCCGCACCTTTACGCCACGCATGAACGCCGCGTTCACCGCATCGACGATTGCCTGCAACTGATACTCGTAAATCGCGATATCCAGCGCCCACTGACCATCGACCGCACGCTCGATAAACCCGCGCAATCGTGCGAGCAAGCCGTTTTCCAACCATTGCCGCGGCGCATCGGGCCAGGCTTCGATGGGCATGTTTTTGTTGGCGCTGATCTGCGCGTCGAGATCGGGAAACTTGCGCTGGAACGCCTGACTGGCGGCGACCGCACGGTTGAATATCACGCTTTGATTGCTCGGGTGACCGTCATCGGGGGTGATCGTCAGTTCCAACGACTCTCCCAAGTACACGGCATCCGCGGTGCCGTAGGCCAGATGCACGCGATAGTGAAGGGTCATGCCCGGATTGACCGCATAATCGGCCCAGCGAAATTTCTGCAGCGGGGCTTTATCGCTTGGGGTGGCGTGGAACTGGGGGAAGGTATGCGCCTTGCCAGGGAAGGTGAGGCTGTTGAACAGGAACAACCAGGGTTTGCCGCCCTGCTGCTTTTCGATGGCGAAACCCAACAGGCCTTTGCGCCGGGATTCGGCCAGATCCATGGCCAGCAGCACGCCGTTGGTGCCGGCGTAGGCCTTTACACGGAAATCGTCCTGAGGGTTTTTGACCACAACGCGCATCGCTCACTCCTTGTGATTAGGGCTGGGTGCAGCATAGAGCAGTGATTCGGGTTTTGAGTGTTCGGCTCTAGACCGAGTCGATGCAATCGCGAGCAGGCTCACTCCTACATTTGGAATGCGTTCCCCTGTAGGAGTGAGCCTGCTCGCGATGAGGCCCGACCAGACACAGAAAGTATCAGAGGGAAATCAGTTCATCGATATGTCGATACTGCGCATCCAATGCCGTCGCCAGATCCTTGGTCCGGCCCAACCGGATCGGCCCACGCTCGATATCGATCAACAACCCCGGGCACGCCAGCGCCGGTAATCCCGCCCACTGTTTCAGACGCCCATCGGTCACCACCAGCAAGCGTTGCTGCTCGGCAGGAAAGCGCTTGCGCCGCACCGTCAGCCACTGCCCGGCCTGCTCCAGCGCCGCCAGCAACGGCGTGCCACCGCCTGCACCTAAAGCTTCCAGCCACACCCGCAAGCCGCTGGACGCCTTCAATCCCTGCACCTGCCATTTCGGCACCGAGCCACTGGCCGTCAACAATGCGAGTCGCGCCCGTTGCCGGTAAGCATCATCGAACAATTGCGCGAGCAAACCTTTGGCATCGCTCAAGGCCTGATGGCGGCGGGTCGAGGCGGAGGCATCGACGATCACCAGCCACAATTCATGCGGTGAGCGCGTGCGCAGTTGAAACAGCAGATCTTCGCGCGTTCGAGGCCGCCCGTTGAGTAACGAACCCGGCCAATTCACCGTACCGCTGCGCGCCTTATGGCGCTTGCCTTGGCGTCCGTTGTCCAGCTGTCCGGCGCGGGGTCTGGCATTCGCCCCCGCGTCGGATCGGGGGCGAATGCCTAAGGCTTTTTTGGCCAGCTCGGCACTTCACGGCGAGCGCCGGTGGCAAGAGCAGGCGCCGGCAGGTCGCCCCACTGGCCCTGCCCTTCGCTCGACGAGGCCTGGGTTTCGGCAGGCGACTGGGCAGGTTGTTGCGGACTCGATGGCGCTTGCTCACGCCGACGATGGCGCAGGGCAAACTCGGCCACAGCGTCGATATCCTCTTCGCCAATCACCTCAGCCCCGCGCCATGCCGCGTGGGCACGAGCGGCGCGTAACCAGACGAGGTCGGCACGCAAGCCATCGACGCCGGCAGCGAAGCAACGCTCGGTGATCTGCGCCAGTGCGGCATCGTCCAGCGCAATATTGGCCAAGATAGCGCGAGCATTTTCGCAACGCACACGCAGGGCTTGTTGCTCGGCTTCCCACTGTGCGCAGAACGCTTGCGGGTCGCTGTCGAAATCCAGTCGCCGACGGATGATCTGTCCGCGTTCGGTCGGTGCCGTGAGGCCACTGAGGGCGACGTTCAGGCCAAAGCGGTCGAGCAGTTGCGGACGCAACTCGCCCTCTTCCGGGTTCATCGTGCCGATCAGCACGAACCTCGCCGAATGCCGATGGGAAATGCCGTCGCGCTCGATCAGATTGGTGCCGCTGGCGGCAACGTCGAGCAGCAGATCAACGAGGTGATCGGGCAGCAGATTGACTTCATCGACGTAGAGTACGCCGCCGTCAGCCTTGGCCAGCACACCTGGTGAGAATTGTGCGCGGCCCTCGCTGAGGGCAGCGTCAAGGTCGAGGGTACCGACCAGACGTTCTTCGGTGGCGCCCAGCGGCAAGGTGACGAATTGACCACTGGCGAGCAGATCAGCCAGGCCACGGGCCAGGGTGGACTTGGCCATGCCGCGCGGGCCTTCGATCAGCACGCCGCCGATTTTTGGGTCGATGGCGGTGAGGCACAGGGCAAGCTTGAGGTCATCGGCGCCGACCACGGCGGAGAGCGGGAAATGTGGGGTGTCGGTCATTTGGGTTTTCTCTGTCGTGGTCGTGGGTGTGCTTGGCGTTGTGGTGTGTCAGTTGGGGTGGCCCTCACCCTAGCCCTCTCCCAGAGGGAGAGGGAACTGATCTGGGTGTTCTTGCAAGTTGCGCCGACCTGAATTATCGAGTTGACTTCGATTCTGAACAGCACACAAATCGGCTCCCTTTCCCCCTCGCCCCCTTGGGGGAGAGGGCTGGGGTGAGGGGGTGACTTTCCTGAGGACTCTACATATCTTCCTCAATATCCAGCAGCAGATTCTCCAGCGCCTCTTTATAAGCCCCCGGTTCCTGCCACATCCCCCGCTGCTGCGCCTCAAGCATCCGCTCGGTCATATCCCGCAGCGCGTGCGGATTATGCTCACGAACAAACTCCCGGGTCGCCGGATCCAGCAGATAAGCATCGGCCAGCAAAGCGTACTGGTGGTCATCGATCAACTGCGTGGTGGCGTCAAACGCAAACAGGTTATCAACCGTCGCCGCCATTTCGAACGCGCCTTTATAGCCGTGGCGCTTAACCCCGTCGATCCATTTCGGATTGGCCGCCCGCGAGCGGATCACCCGGTTCAGCTCTTCTTTGAGCGTGCGAATCTTCGGCAGATCCGGTTGGCTGTGATCGCCGTGATAACTGGCCGTTGCTTCACCGCGCAGGCTTTCCACGGCGGCGAGCATGCCGCCCTGGAACTGGTAATAGTCGTTGGAATCGAGCAGGTCGTGCTCGCGATTGTCCTGATTCTGCAGCACCGCTTGCACTTGACTCAGACGCTGAACGAATTGCTCGCGGGCGGCGGTGCCTTCGTCGGAACCGCCGTAAGCGTAGGCGCCCCAATTCAGATAAACCTCGGCCAGATCGTCGCGGCTCTGCCACAAACGCCCGTCGATAGCGCCCTGCACGCCCGCACCGTAGGCACCGGGCTTGGCCCCGAAGATTCGCCAACCGGCCTGACGCCGCGCCGTTTCTTCATCAAGACCCGATTGCAGCAGAGACTCACGCTCGGCGCGCACTTTTGCCGCCAGCGGATTGAGATCGTCCGGTTCATCCAGTGCCGCTACTGCCTGCACCGCCGCGTCGAACAGACGAATCAGGTTGGCAAACGCATCGCGGAAAAACCCGGAAACTCGCAGCGTGACATCGACGCGCGGGCGGTCGAGCAGACTCAGCGGCAGGATCTCGAAATCGTCGACACGCTGACTGCCGGTAGCCCACACCGGCCGCACGCCCATCAGCGCCATCGCCTGAGCGATATCGTCGCCACCGGTGCGCATGGTTGCCGTGCCCCAGACCGACAAACCGAGCTGGCGCAGGTGATCGCCGTGATCTTGCAGGTGTCGCTCAAGAATCAACGTGGCTGACTGGAAACCGATGCGCCATGCGGTGGTGGTCGGCAGGTTGCGCACGTCCACGGAATAGAAATTGCGGCCAGTCGGTAGCACGTCGAGGCGACCACGGCTGGGCGCACCGCTCGGGCCGGCGGGAACGAATCGGCCGCTGAGGGCGTCGAGCAGGCCGCGCATTTCGGCGGGGCCGCAGGCATCCAGGCGTGGGGCGACGACTTCGCGCAGGTGGTCGATGATTGCGCCGACTTCAGCCCAACGCGGTCCCTGTAGGAGTGAGCCTGCTCGCGATAGCGGTGTGTCAGGCAAATCTGTATCGCATGACACTCCGCTATCGCGAGCAGGCTCACTCCTACAAGGGGATTGCAGCGTCTGGAAAATCAGTTCAGTGGCAAACAGTTCGAGGCGTTCGCGGGTATCGCCAGCGGTGCGCCAGACTTCGTCGCTTTGCGATTGCAGGTGCTCGGGGCGTGGGCCTGCCCATGGATCGGCTAGTGCGCAATCGAGCGGATCGAATCCGAGTTCGAATGCTTTGGCCAGTGCGCGCAGCAGGCTCGATTGCGCGCCCTTCCCGTCTCCGCGTGGAATGCGCAGCAACGCCAGCAACGTATCAATCCGCAAACGCCCCGTCGGTGACTCACCGAAGACGTGCAAGCCATCGCGAATCTGCGATTCCTTCAAATCACACAAATACGTATCGAGACGCGGTAGCCAGATCGCCGCATCAGCATCGCTGTCCAGCCCGGCATCGAGTTGCAGTTCGCGGTCGATCTGCGTTTCGCGCACCAGTTGCAGAATGTCGCGTTGCAACTCGCGGGCACGGCGCGGATCAAGCAGTTGCGCTTCGTAATACTCGTCGGCCAGCAGCTCCAGATTGCGCAGCGGGCCGTAGGTTTCGGCGCGGGTCAGCGGCGGCATCAGGTGGTCGATGATCACCGCTTGCGTGCGCCGCTTGGCCTGGGCGCCCTCGCCCGGGTCGTTGACGATAAACGGATAGATGTTCGGCAGCGGCCCGAGCAACGCATCCGGCCAGCAGTTTTCCGAAAGCCCGACGCCTTTGCCCGGCAGCCATTCAAGGTTGCCGTGCTTGCCGACGTGGATCACGCCGTGCGCGCCGTAGGTATTGCGCAGCCAGAAATAGAACGCCAGATACGCGTGCGGCGGCACCAGATCCGGGTCGTGATAGACCGCACTCGGGTCAACCTGATAACCGCGCGCCGGTTGAATGCCGACGAAGGTCAGGCCGAAGCGCAGACCGGCAATCATCATCCGCCCGTCGCGGCACATTGGATCGTTTTGCGGCGCGCCCCAGCGCTCGATCACTGCGGTTCGATTGGCCTCGGGCAGCGCGTTGAACATCGTCAGGTAAGCGTCCATCGCCAAGCTTTGCTGGCAGGGCCGCAGGTCAATCGTGTCGAGATCGTTGCTGACGCCGCCGAGCAATTGCTGGATCAACTCGGTGCCGCTATTCGGCAGCTCTGCCGTGATCGGATAACCCTCAGCCTGCAACGCGCGAAGAATATTCAGCGCCGCCGCCGGCGTGTCGAGGCCGACGCCGTTGCCGATGCGTCCGTCACGGGTCGGGTAATTGGCGAGAATCAGCGCGATGCGTTTTTCGCCATTCGGCACCCGCGCCAGATCGATCCAGCGCCGCGCCAGTTCGGCGACAAAATCCATGCGTTCGGGTTGCGCACGATAGCAGACCACATCGGACTGACTGCGCTCACTGCGCCAGGCCAGATCCTTGAAGCTGATCGGCCGGCTGATGATGCGCCCGTCGAGTTCCGGCAAGGCAATGTGCATGGCCAGATCGCGCGGGCCGAGGCCTTGCTCGCTGTCGCGCCAGCCGGGCTCGTTGTCCTGCGCGCAGATCGCCTGGATCACCGGAATATTGCGGCGAAACGGCCGCAGATGCGGCGCTTCGGGGCTGGACTGAGCGAATCCGGTGGTGTTGAGAATCACCCCCGCCTCGACTTCATCCAGCCAATCCTCGACCACCGCCAGGCAGCCGGGTTCTTTCAGACTGGCCACGGCGATCGGCAGCGGATTCAACCCCGCTGCCTGCAAGCGCTGGCAGAACACATCGATGAACGCGGTGTTCGCCGCTTGCAAATGCGAGCGGTAAAACAGCACCGCCGCCACCGGGTTTTCCGGCAGCCATTCGGCTTGCCAGTCACTCAGTGCGGCGCTGGTTTTATTCGGGTGGTAAATCGCCGTGCGCGGCAGGGTCTGCGGTTCTTCCCAGGCGTAATCGCGGGAGAGCCAACGGCTGGCCAGACAGCGGAAGAAATCCAGCGCATTGCCCATGCCGCCCTGACGCAGGAATTGCCAGAGCCGGTCGCGTTCCTCGGCGTTGACGGTGCTCAAGTCGCTGAGTTCCGGATCGGGACGGTCATCGCCCGGTACCAGAATCAACTGCACACCACGCTCGGACAGCTCGACCAGCCGCTCGACACCATAGCGCCAATAGGCAATGCCGCCATGCAGCGAAATCAGAATCACCTTGGCGTGGCGCAGCACTTCATCGACGTACAGATCGACCGAGGCGTGATTCTGCACCTGCATCGGATTGGCCAGACGCAGGCTCGGATAATCTTCCGGCAACTGCTGCGCGGCTTCGGCGAGCAGCGCCAGGCTGGAGTCGCCGCTGCACAGGATCACCAGCTCGGCGGGGGTTTGTCCAAGGTCGGCAATGTTGTCATCCGAGACGAATCCGCCGGGCTGAGTCCTGAGCAGGTGCATGGTTTAAACGCTGAGCGCAGCGCGCAGTTGCGCTTCGAGTTGGGCGGCGTCGAGTTCCTGACCGATCAACACCAGACGCGTGACGCGCGCTTCATCGGCGCCCCACTGACGGTCGAAGTGCTTGTCGAAACGCGTGCCGACGCCTTGAATCAGCAAGCGCATTGGCTTGTTCGGGATGGCGGCGAAACCTTTGACACGGAGGATGCCGTGCTTGACCACCAGTTGCGTCAGGGCGTCGAGCAGCAGGCTTTCATCGGCTTGCGGCAGTTCGATGGAGATCGAATCGAAGGCGTCGTGATCGTGGTCATCGTGGTCGTCATCGCCTTCACCGTGGTGATGATCATGGTGGCTGTGGCGACTGTCGATGTGTTCTTCGGAACCGGCGCCAAGGCCGATCAGCACGTCCAGCGGCAGACGGCCGTTGCTGGCTTCGATGATTTTCACCGCCGGTGGCAGCTCTTCGGCGACTTCAGCGCGCACGCGAGCGAGATCTTCCGGACTGGTCTGGTCGGCCTTGTTGAGAATGACGAGGTCGGCGCTGGCCAGTTGGTCAGCGAACAGTTCGTGCAGCGGCGATTCGTGATCGAGATTCGGATCGAGTTTGCGCTGGGCGTCGACCTGATCCGGGAACGCGGCGAAGGTGCCAGCGGCTACGGCCGGGCTGTCGACCACGGTGATCACCGCGTCAACGGTGCAGGCGCTGCGGATTTCCGGCCACTGGAACGCTTGCACCAGTGGTTTTGGCAGGGCCAGGCCCGAGGTTTCGATGAGGATGTGGTCGAGGTCGCCGCGACGCGCGACCAGTTCGCGCATCACCGGGAAGAATTCTTCCTGAACGGTGCAGCACAGGCAGCCGTTGGCCAGTTCGTAAACGCGGCCGGTGGCTTCTTCTTCGGTGCAGCCGATGGTGCATTGCTTGAGGATTTCACCGTCGATGCCCAACTCGCCAAACTCATTGACGATCACCGCGATACGACGGCCCTGCGCGTTGTCGAGCATGTGCCGCAGCAATGTGGTCTTGCCCGAGCCGAGGAAGCCGGTGACGATGGTGACGGGAAGTTTGGCCAGTGTTTTCATCGGTATGCCCTTTGGCAAGCGGCGGGCATACGGGACGAGAACCGGCAACGCACGTGCGCGCCCGGAGAGTTCGCCACCGGATCACCCCGCCCGGTTGAATTGAGAATCTGTGACGAGGCAGGTCTCCTGGCTGACGGCGTTCAGGCGCTGGGCCTGGCGTTGGCTGCGCCTTCCCGCGGGCTCATCGATTGAGCTGGCAGTGGCGTGGCAGCGAACATCACCGTTCACAGTTGCGGGGGCAGCCGCGGCATTGACCGCGTTCCCTTCTTAGCTTCGGCAACGGCCGAAGAACCTCGAATGCGCAAGGCTACGCATGGCTTGCTTATGGGTCAATGTTTGGATTGGGGGCATATCCGTTGCTGCGGTTTTGGCTGCTGGCGGTTTCGCTCTTACAGCGAGTCCCTTTTTCAAACGCCAAAAAGGAACCAAAAGGCTTTGCCCCGGCGTACGGCACTTCGCTGAGGCTCAGTGTTCCCTCGCTACGGTGTCCATCCGGGGGCATCGCCTACGGTTTGCTTCGCTGCACCTCCTCTCGATGTGTTCGACTTCGTCGAACGGCGCTGCGCGCCTAACCCCGGATGAACACCTTCGCTCGGCCTTCCGAAGGGGTAAAAGATCAAAAACCAAAGCCAAAGCAAGATCACAAGCCAAATCAAAAGCCCCTCACCCTAGCCCTCTCCCAAAGGGAGAGGGGACTGATCGTGGTGTTTGGGAGAGATGCGCCGACTTGAAATACCGAGTCGAACTCAGATTCTGAAACAGATCAAAAGCCCCTCACCCTAGCCCTCTCCCGGAGGGAGAGGGGACTGATTGCGTGGAATGGAAGAGGTACACCGACGTGGAATACCGAGTGGAACGCACATTTTGAAGCACCTACCAATCGGCTCCCTCTCCCTCGGGAGAGGGCTGGGGTGAGGGGCAGCAACAACGCAAATCAAAAGCCGAACGCGCCCCGCTCCTCACCACTCAATAGGCCGAGTGTCAGCTCGCCTGCTCTTGATCTTGATCCACGGGCGACATCGGAAGGCTGAGTGGAGGGATTGATCCGGGCGTGGGAGCGCAGCGACCGTTTGGCGCAGCCAAACACAGCGAGAGGAGGTGCAGCGAAGCAAACCGTAGGCGCTGCGCCCGGATCGATCCCGGAGCGAAGGAACCCCGAGCCCCAGCGAGCGGGCCGAACGTCAGGGCAAGCCTTTTTGGTTACTTTTTCGGCGTCTGGAAAAAGTGACCCGCCGTAAGGGCGGAACCCTAATCAGCAACACCCGCAGCAACGGATATACACCCAAAAATTGACCAAAACCCCACCCCCATGCTCTCCTACACAACTTGTTACGGGTGCCCTTCACAGGGTGAAACGGGAAACCGGTGAATCATGTGCTTTACTCAAGCCCATGTCAGTCCGGTGCTGCCCCCGCAACGGTAAGCGAGCGAAGCGTCAAAACCACTGTGCCCGTGCGGCATGGGAAGGAGACGCTTGCAGGTCGGCCTGACACCAACCCCTCGTGAGCCCGGAGACCGGCCCGCAACACACAGCCCGCACCTTGTGCGTCGCTGAACATAACAAACCCGCGGTGGGCGGGCGCTGTTCGAACCTCTGCGAGCCCGACCCGCAGGGGTTTTCATGCGCTCGATTCACCCACTGACATTCCAGAGGGAAGCGCCATGTCGATCATCAGCAGCACCGGCAGCAACACGGACAAAATCACCAGCACCACGACTCTGAGCCAACGCCTGACCGCCGCCGTCTTCGCGTCGATCCTCGGCGCCTGCCTGGTTTATTTCGCCGGCTTCTCGCACATCGAAGCGGTGCACAACGCCGCCCACGATACCCGCCACAGCGCCGCGTTCCCGTGCCACTGAGACCTGCCGACATGATCAAGCGAATTGCGCAAACCGCAGGTTTCACCGGACTGCTGGCCGCTCTGCTCCTCACTCTGCTGCAAAGTTTCTGGGTATCGCCACTGATTCTTCAGGCCGAGACGTTCGAGAAAGCCGAACCGGTTGCCGAAGTTCACGAGCACGCCGCCGGCACCGCTGCGCACACCCACGACACTGAAGCCTGGGAGCCGGAAGACGGCTGGCAACGTGTGGTCTCGACCACGGGCGGCAATCTGGTGGTGGCTGTCGGCTTCGCCCTGATGCTCGCAGGTCTCTACACCCTGCGCGCGCCGACCAAAACCTCGCAAGGCCTGCTCTGGGGCCTGGCCGGTTACGCGACATTCGTACTGGCACCGACGATGGGCCTGCCACCTGAATTGCCGGGCACTGCCGCTGCTGATCTGGCCTCACGCCAGACGTGGTGGATCGGCACCGCCGCTTCGACCGCTGTCGGCCTGTCGTTGATCGCGTTCAGTCGTCACTGGCTGATGAAGATCCTCGGCGTGGCCATCCTCGCCGTGCCGCACGTGATCGGCGCGCCGCAACCGGAAGTGCATTCGATGCTCGCCCCCGAGGCATTGGAAGCTCAGTTCAAAATCGCTTCGCAGTTGACCAACGTGGCGTTCTGGCTGGCCTTGGGCCTGATCAGCGCCTGGTTGTTCCGCCGCAAAAGCGCTGGCCAATACCACGCATGACCGATGACAGCGCAGCGCCGACCTTTGTAGTCGGCCTGGGCTGCCAGCGCGGCTGCCCGGCCAGCACGCTGCGCGCGTTACTCGACCAAGCCTTACAGGCGCACCGCATAGAGCTTGAAACGGTCAAGGCGTTGGCCAGCATCGACCTGAAGCGCGACGAGCCGGGGCTGCAAGAACTTGCTACGCAACTCGCCCTGCCCTTGCTGTACTTCAGCAGCGAAGAACTGGCCAGTTATCAACAACGACTCAGCCACCATTCGCAAATTGCCTACGAACGCACCGGTTGCTACGGCGTGGCGGAAAGTGCAGCGTTGGCACTCGCCGAACAGCTGATTCAGGCCCCGGCAAAACTGCTGATTTCCCGGCAGAAATACGCTCAGGCCACGTTGGCATTGGCCGGCGCGGCGTAAATTCCCGATAATCCCCACCATTGATCATGAGCGTTGTTCATCTGCAACGCGGTCGTGCCCTCTTTTACTCAGGATTTAACGATGACCGTTTACTTCATCGGCGCCGGCCCCGGCGACCCGGAACTGATCACCGTCAAAGGCCAGCGGCTGATCCGCAGTTGCCCGGTGATTATCTACGCAGGTTCCCTGGTGCCCGCGGCGGTGCTCGCCGGCCATCAAGCCGAAACGGTGGTCAACAGCGCTGAATTGCATCTGGAACAGATCATCGAATTGATCAAAACCGCGCATGCCCAAGGTCAGGATGTGGCGCGGGTGCACTCCGGCGACCCGAGTCTGTACGGTGCGATTGGTGAGCAGATTCGTTACCTGCGTGAGCTGAATATTCCGTTCGAGATCATTCCCGGCGTGACCGCGACCGCCGCGTGTGCGGCGTTGCTGGGTGCGGAACTGACCCTGCCGGACGTGTCGCAAAGCGTGATTCTGACCCGTTACGCCGACAAGACCGCCATGCCGGCAGGCGAAGAACTCGGCAGTCTGGCGCAGCACGGCGCGACCATGGCGATTCATCTGGGGGTCAACCATCTGGAGAAGATTCTGGCGGAGCTGTTGCCGCATTACGGCGCGGATTGCCCGATCGCGGTGATTCACCGGGCGACGTGGCCGGATCAGGATTGGGTGGTCGGGACGCTGGCGGATATCGCCGGAAAGGTCGAGGCCAAAGGGTTTCGGCGTACGGCGTTGATTCTGGTTGGGCGCGTTTTGGGCAGTGAGGTGTTTAGCGAGTCA
Organism: Pseudomonas sp. MC6; assembly: GCF_054790575.1. Lineage (NCBI taxonomy): Bacteria > Pseudomonadati > Pseudomonadota > Gammaproteobacteria > Pseudomonadales > Pseudomonadaceae > Pseudomonas > Pseudomonas sp. MC6. The sequence continues at coordinate 1,287,781 of NZ_CP186504.1, read as the reverse complement.
TCGCTGTATCGCGCTGGGCATGCGCATTTGTACAGACCGTGAAATGGAACGCGGAGCGTCCCGGGCTGCATTCCCACGCAGAGCGTGGGAACGATCTTTTGCTTCACCCATAAAAAAACGGCGCTCACGGGGCGCCGTTTTTCATGTCCGCAGCGAACACCTTAGTAGTAGGCGTTTTCTTTCTGCGTGTGGTCGGTCACGTCGCGAACACCCTTCAGCTCAGGGATGCGCTCGAGCAAGGTGCGCTCGATGCCTTCCTTCAAGGTCACGTCCGCCTGGCCGCAGCCCTGGCAACCGCCACCGAACTGCAGAACGGCGATGCCGTCTTCAACCACATCGATCAGGCTGACCTGACCGCCGTGGCTGGCCAGCCCCGGGTTGATTTCGGTTTGCAGGTAGTAGTTGATGCGCTCGTTGACCGGGCTGTCGGCGTTGACCATCGGTACTTTGGCGTTTGGCGCCTTGATGGTCAGTTGGCCGCCCATGCGGTCGGTGGCGTAGTCGACAACGGCGTCGTCGAGAAACGCTTCGCTGAAGTGGTCGATATAGGCGGTGAAGCTTTTCAGCCCCAGCGCGGTGTCTTCAGGTTTTTCTTCGCCCGGCTTGCAGTAGGCAATGCAGGTTTCGGCGTACTGGGTGCCAGGCTGGGTGATGAAGACGCGGATGCCGATGCCCGGGGTGTTCTGCTTGGAGAGCAGATCAGCCAGGTAATCGTGGGCGGCGTCGGTAATGGTAATAGCGGTCATGGAAACTCCTCGCAGGCTTGGGCGCAGTTTACGCCAATCGTTGCGCCGGACAAAGTCCTAGTATTTTTGTCGGGAAAGATTTTCGTCCGCCCCGCCGTCGATCCGCGTCTTGAGCCAGCGATAGCTGCGTTTTTCCACCCATTCGTAGCTCAACCAGGAGCCGACAGCGATGGCCAGCGCGCACACGACAAACATCAAATACGGGTTGATGCCGTAGCGGCGGGCCAGATAACCGCCTGCCGACAACACCAGAACGTGCATCAGATACACCGAATACGAGCAATCGCCGAGCAGTTTGAGGACACGACTACGTTCGACATAACGCTCCAGTGAGATACACGCCATCACCAGCACCGCACTCGGCACCCCCCAGTTGAGCAGCCTCGGCGCCGGTGCCCAATGATAAATCGCCAGCAACGCCGCGACGATGGCCGCCAGCGGCAACCACAGTCCCGCACCGATCCAGCCCCGGCGATAAAGCATGCCGATGCCGATCCCCAGCAGAAACTCATAGACGATGTCCGACCGATAGAACTCGCTGATCCAGCCAAACCCGGTCCATGCCTGACTCACTGCAAACAGCAACGCCGCGACTACCAGCAGGCGCACCTGCAAGCGAAACAGCAGCGCCCAGGCGAACAGCACGTAAAAAAGGATTTCGTAATTAAGCGTCCAGCCGACATTCAGCGTCGGATAAATGCCGTAGCCGCCGGGGTTCTCAGTCGGAATGAACAGCAACGACAACAACACATGACCCCAATCCACGGTTTGGTCCGGCAGCAACGGCTGGGCAAACACCACCAGCAGCGCCATCAGCAGCGTATACAGCCAATACGCCGGGACGATGCGAAACAGCCGATACAACAGAAAGCGCGCGGGCGGCAGCGGTTTGTTTTCGGTCGAGAGGAAAATCACCAGACCGCTGATGACGAAGAAGATATCGACGCCTACCGCGCCCTTGTCGATGAACAGCTGCCCGATTGGCCCGCGTGCTTTGAAGTCAAAGAAAATCTGCATGAAGTGGTGGCAGACCACCGTCCACGCGGCCAGCGCACGCAGGGCTTGCACTGAAATCAACATCGGCCGCTCCCGATCACAATTCCTGAAACCACCGCAGACCCCTTGTAGGAGTGAGCCTGCTCGCGATGGCGGCGGCACATTCAACATCTCCAGTGCCTGATTCTCCGCTATCGCGAGCAGGCTCACTCCTACAAGGGGTTTTGCGGTGTCGCTTGAAGTTGGGACAGCAGCCTCGCTTCAAACGATCAAAGATTCTCGTAGCGGTTCATGTCCAGCACGCCCTCTTCCACCGGATCGGTTTCGTGAATGTACTGACTCAAATCGTGGAAATAGAACCAGAATTGCGGATGACTGCGGCGGATCCCCCAACGTTCGACGATTTTCTCGAAGCGGTTGGCATCCTTGGCGTTTTCCATTGCATCGACAAACGCCGGCACCTGATCGGCCGGGACATTAAAGATGAAGTTCGGATAGCTGCTGAGCACGCCCGGGTAAATGGTCAGCGTATCCAGCCCGGGCTGATAACGCCGTGACTCGCCGAGCAGGAACGCCACGTTACTGTGCGCGCGGTTGCGCAACAGGCTGTACACCTCGCGTTTGCCACCGGCGGTTTCGACACGCAGCATGGTCGCTTCCGGAAGTTGGTCGATGACCTGCAATCCGGCCGCCGGGCGCGATGTCAGGCGACTCAATGCCTGTTCGGCATTTTGCAGCGCCGGGTCGATATTTGGCCGTGAGCAGTAAGCGCCGGCGCAACGATTGATCGGATCCGGCCGCGCATTGAGATCACCGTAACGCGCGAGCAATTGCATGGCGAAATCGTATTTCGGGTCTTTCTCGTCGAGTTTCAGCGCAGTCGGCTTGTCATCGTCAATCGCCTCGTAATCGAGCCACATCTTGAACTGGCCGCCGCTCTGGTACCAATCGTCGAGGAAATCCTCACGAGAGTCGGCGGGCATCAGGCGCAAGAAATTCTGCTCAGCGCCGTTGCGGATCAGGTCAAAATACAGGCGGGTCTGCGCCTGATGCGAGACATTGCCGAACACATCGAAATTGACCGCCAACTGATAATAAGTGCGCTCGAGCAAGGGGTAGTCGAATAGCCACATTGTCTGCGGCACCTCGCCAATCAGGCCTTTGGTCACCGAGGCGCTGTCGAAGTGGCGAAAAATGCTCAGCAGCGCGTTGTCGTTGCCGGCCCACAGGGTCGACCAGCTCGGCGCGGGGAGATCGGCGTAGCTGTCGCGGCGCAGAGCCTCATATTCATTGCGCTTGTCGCGGTAGTTGCGCCACAGGCTCAACACGCTGCCGACATCGTCGTTCTGCCCGGGCATGGCCAACAGCGGCGTGGCCTGGCCGCGATAATTCGGGTCGGTGATATAGAGGTCGTGTTCCGGGGCCTGGAACAGCGCCCAGAAGTTGTCGCGGATCACGTCGGTCGCAATCTGCCCACGGCACACCGGGCCGCGAATAAAGGTGCGGACAAAGTACTCGGCGTTGTCGAGCATGAATTGGTAACGCGCCTGCGCCGGAATCGCCTCGAATGTCGCGAAGGGATTCGCGCGGCTCTGCGGGCCGTAACCCGGCAAGGCATTGACCTGCCAGTTGCCGCTGTAAAACAGGCTTTTCACCCGCGCCATCTTCGCCGCGCTCAGCAGATAGGTGATATGGGTTTTGTGCACGATCACCCCTTGCACCGGCCACAAGCGGTAATACACCTGGGTGCCCGGATCGTCGTTGGGACGACGGGTGGCGATCAGGTCGATCGGCTGCCCGCTCGGTGTGCGCGAACGCACCCACTGGAAGTAATGCCCCGGCTCGCCATCCTTGAAATAGATGTGCGCGAGGTACAAGTGCTCGTAAAGCCACCGTCCGACCAGACTCTGCCGGGCGCCGGGAGTATTAAGCAGATTTTCCCACTGGACGATTTGCAGCGCCTCTTTCGCGCTCGGCGCCAGGCCTTGTTCGTCAATCGGGGCACCCGAGGCCAGCCAGCGCTGCAGCGTCTGATATTGCTGATCGGTCAGCCCGGTCACCGCCAGCGGCATGCCTTCTTTCGGATGGGCGCCGGCGTAGCCCTCAAACTCGGCGGGCAGCGAGCACATGTTCTCGCGGTTCAGGCCCAGCACAATCTCTTCCGGGAGTTTGGCGTTGGGCGTCAGCGGCGTCTTGTGCCCGAGCTCGAGCATGCGCGCCATCAGCGCCGCCTGACTGCCCTGCGCATCGAGCACCGAATAGAAGTCTTTCTGCTGCCAGGCACGTTTACCGAAGGCGTCGTAAAACAGTCGCGTGGTCGGTGCCGCTTGTGTGCGCTCGCCGTCATAGACCGGCATTTTGCTCGCGCCACGGGCCGCACCCTCGCCACTGCCCAGATTCAACTGGCAGGCCGAGTCGTAGCAGGCATGGCAGGCCACGCACTTCTCGGTGAAGATTGGCTGGATGTCGCGGACGTACGAAATCGACTGAGAAATGGCCGGCACAGTCGCTGGCTCTTGCGCCACGGCGCCCCAGCTGAGAAACAGCAACACAAAACCAATGACGCGGTAAGACATGCTGCTGATCCCGATTGTTAAAAAACGCCGCGATTCTACAGTATGACGCCCGTACCAACATGAGCGATATTCATGCAAAAGCCCAACATGCTCTAAAAGCGCACAGGTTTGCTATGATCCCGCTCCTTCGTAATGGTCTTTCCGAGTAGTCCAAATGTCCGATCGCAGCGTCCGCCTTCAAGCTCTCAAGCAAGCTCTCAAAGAGCGCATCCTGATACTCGACGGCGGCATGGGCACGATGATCCAGAGCTACAAGCTCGAAGAACAGGACTATCGCGGCAAACGCTTCGCCGACTGGCCGAGTGACGTCAAGGGCAACAACGACCTGTTGGTGCTCACCCGTCCCGATGTGATCGGCGGCATCGAAAAAGCCTACCTGGATGCCGGCGCCGACATCCTCGAAACCAACACCTTCAACGCCACGCGCATTTCCATGGCCGACTACGGCATGGAAGAACTGGCCTACGAACTAAACGTAGAAGGCGCACGTCTGGCGCGCAAGGTCGCCGACGCCAAGACCGCCGAGAACCCGGGCAAGCCGCGTTTCGTCGCCGGCGTGCTGGGCCCGACCAGCCGCACCTGCTCGCTGTCACCGGACGTCAACAACCCGGGCTATCGCAACGTCACCTTTGATGAGCTGGTGGAAAACTACACCGAAGCCACCAAAGGCCTGATCGAGGGCGGCGCCGACCTGATCCTGATCGAAACCATTTTCGACACCCTCAACGCCAAAGCGGCGATCTTCGCCGTGCAAGGCGTGTTCGAAGAGCTGCACATCGAACTGCCGATCATGATTTCCGGGACCATCACCGACGCCTCCGGCCGTACCCTGTCGGGCCAGACCACCGAAGCGTTCTGGAACTCGGTGGCACACGCCAAGCCAATCTCGGTCGGCCTCAACTGCGCCCTCGGCGCCAGCGAGTTGCGTCCGTACCTGGAAGAGCTGTCGAACAAGGCCAGCACCCACGTTTCCGCGCACCCGAACGCCGGCCTGCCGAACGAATTCGGCGAGTACGACGAACTGCCGTCGGAAACCGCCAAGGTCATCGAAGAATTCGCCCAGAGCGGCTTCCTCAACATCGTCGGCGGCTGCTGCGGCACCACGCCGGGGCACATCGAAGCCATCGCCAAAGCTGTTGCCGGTTACGCGCCGCGTCAGATTCCGGACATTCCCAAGGCTTGCCGCCTCTCGGGTCTGGAACCCTTCACCATCGATCGCAGCTCGCTGTTCGTCAACGTCGGTGAGCGCACCAACATCACCGGCTCGGCGAAATTCGCCCGCCTGATCCGTGAAGACAACTACACCGAAGCGCTGGAAGTCGCCCTGCAGCAGGTCGAAGCCGGCGCGCAGGTGATCGACATCAACATGGACGAAGGCATGCTCGATTCGAAGAAGGCCATGGTGACCTTCCTCAATCTGATCGCCGGTGAACCGGACATCTCGCGCGTACCGATCATGATCGACTCCTCCAAATGGGAAGTGATCGAAGCCGGCCTCAAGTGCATTCAGGGCAAGGGCATCGTCAACTCGATCAGCATGAAAGAAGGCGTCGAGCAGTTCATCCATCACGCCAAACTGTGCAAGCGCTACGGCGCCGCGGTGGTGGTGATGGCCTTCGACGAAGCCGGCCAGGCCGACACCGAAGCGCGCAAGAAAGAAATCTGCAAACGCTCCTACGACATTCTGGTCAACGAAGTCGGCTTCCCGCCGGAAGACATCATTTTCGACCCGAACATCTTCGCCGTCGCCACCGGTATCGAAGAACACAACAACTACGCGGTCGACTTCATCAACGCCTGCGCCTACATCCGCGACGAACTGCCGTATGCGCTGACTTCGGGCGGCGTGTCCAACGTGTCGTTCTCGTTCCGGGGCAACAACCCGGTGCGCGAGGCGATTCACTCGGTGTTCTTGCTGTACGCGATCCGTGCGGGCCTGACCATGGGCATCGTCAACGCCGGTCAACTGGAGATCTACGACCAGATCCCGCAAGAACTGCGCGACGCCGTCGAAGACGTGGTACTCAACCGCACGCCAAACGGCACCGACGCCCTCCTCGCCATTGCCGACAAGTACAAGGGCGACGGCAGCGTCAAGGAAGCCGAGACCGAAGAGTGGCGTAGCTGGGAGGTCAACAAGCGTTTGGAACATGCGCTGGTCAAAGGCATCACCACGCACATCGTTGAAGACACCGAAGAATCCCGTCAGTCGTTCGCCCGCCCGATCGAAGTGATCGAAGGCCCGCTGATGTCCGGCATGAACATCGTTGGCGACCTGTTCGGTGCCGGCAAAATGTTCCTGCCGCAGGTGGTGAAATCCGCCCGCGTAATGAAGCAGGCCGTGGCGCACTTGATCCCGTTCATCGAACTGGAAAAGGGCGACAAGCCAGAAGCCAAGGGCAAGATCCTCATGGCTACGGTGAAAGGCGACGTCCACGACATCGGCAAGAACATCGTCGGCGTGGTGCTCGGTTGCAACGGCTATGACATCGTCGACCTCGGCGTGATGGTGCCGGCCGAGAAGATTCTGCAGGTGGCCAAAGAGCAGAAGTGCGACATCATCGGCCTCTCCGGCCTGATCACACCGTCGCTGGATGAAATGGTCCACGTTGCCCGTGAGATGCAGCGTCAGGATTTCCACCTGCCGCTGATGATCGGTGGCGCGACCACCTCCAAAGCGCACACCGCGGTGAAGATCGAGCCGAAGTACAGCAACGATGCCGTGGTTTACGTAACCGACGCCTCCCGCGCGGTCGGCGTGGCGACGCAGCTGCTGTCGAAAGAATTGAAAGCCGGTTTTGTTGAAAGAACCCGCGCCGAATACGTTGAAGTCCGTGAACGCACCGCCAACCGCAGCGCCCGCACCGAGCGCCTGAGCTACGCCGCCGCGATCGCCAAGAAGCCGCAGTTCGACTGGGCGAATTACCAGCCGGTCAAACCGAGCTTCACCGGCAGCAAGGTGCTGGACAACATCGACCTCAAGGTTCTGGCCGAATACATCGACTGGACGCCGTTCTTCATCTCTTGGGATCTGGCCGGCAAGTTCCCGCGCATCCTCGAAGATGAAGTAGTCGGTGAAGCCGCTACCGCGCTCTATAAGGACGCGCAGGAAATGCTCGCCAAGCTGATCGACGAGAAGTTGATCAGCGCCCGCGCAGTGTTCGGTTTCTGGCCGGCCAATCAGGTGCATGACGACGATATCGAGCTGTACGGCGATGACGGCCAGCCATTGGCCAAACTGCATCACTTGCGCCAGCAGATCATCAAGACCGACGGCAAGCCGAACTTTTCGCTGGCCGACTTCGTCGCACCGAAAGACAGCGAAGTGACCGACTACGTCGGGGGTTTCATCACCACCGCTGGCATCGGCGCCGAAGAAGTCGCCAAGGCTTATCAGGACGCGGGCGACGATTACAACTCGATCATGGTCAAAGCCTTGGCCGACCGTCTGGCCGAAGCTTGCGCCGAATGGCTGCACCAGCAGGTCCGTAAAGAACATTGGGGTTATGCCAAGGACGAAACCCTCGACAACGACGCGCTGATCAAAGAGCAATACAGCGGCATCCGCCCTGCCCCGGGTTACCCGGCGTGCCCGGATCACACCGAGAAGGCCGCGCTGTTTGCGCTGCTTGATCCGCAAGCCGAAGAGATGCGCGCAGGCCGCAGCGGCGTGTTCCTCACCGAGCACTACGCGATGTTCCCGGCCGCAGCGGTCAGCGGCTGGTACTTCGCCCATCCGCAGGCGCAGTACTTTGCCGTGGGCAAGGTCGACAAGGATCAGGTCGCCAGCTACACCTCGCGCAAAGGCCAGGAATTGAGCGTGACCGAGCGCTGGCTGGCGCCGAATCTGGGTTACGACAACTGAGTCTGGCCAAGGGCCTGGGAACCTTCTGCTCCCAGGCCCGCCCCATCACTGCGTCACGGCCGCCACGAGGGCCCCGGTTGCGGTGACGAAGGGCCCGGCTGCGGCCCCTCTTCATGCGCTCCTGCCAATTTCTGCATTTCCTGGCGGGTCAGCGCCTGCAGCGTCGCGGAACGCGCATCGGCCAGTTCGATCCTTAACGCTTGCATCGCATCGAGATACGTCTGGAGCGATTCTGCACTGTCGTTTCTGTCGGGATGTGCATCCTCAACCTCTTCCATGCGCCTTGCGGCGTTCTGTTCAAGCGCCTGGAACTCGGCGGGATATTGTTCTTGCAGATAGACACCCCAGTAATCACGCGCACTAAGATCCTCCACGAATATGTTCGACGCCTCATCCGCCAGTACAGAGGCGCGTGCGTTGATCAATCGCCGCCCCCGGATGGGCGTGCCGTACAGCATATGCTCCGGTTGTGCCGGTAATTCCAGCCCGTCCGGCCAACCGCGGATCATGCCGATGCGATACTGCAGTCGCACTTCCGCTCTGTCCTGGTTAACGGCAACGGCTTCAGCCAGCCTGTCGACCCTGTCAAGTCGAAACAGGCGTCGGGTCATATCCAACAGGGCTCTGCCTCGCAGATCCGCACGATGACGAGGTATATCGCGTAAAGCGGTGTACACATAAACCCGTGTTTCCAGTTCGCTGAAAGAAAGAATGCGGCCATCAGGACAGGTGCCATGGGTCTCGGCGTTGGCAAATAACAGCTCGCGCAATTCGGTATTTTCACTCGCTGCCTGAATGACTTGCCATACCCGGTGAGTCAGATCGCCACCCGCCAGCCTGAACTCGGCGGTATCGTGCAGCGTCGAGAGCAAATGAAAGAACGACTCATGATTGGCTTCTTGCGCCAATTGCTGCCACATCTTTTGCCGAGCGGAGCGCGCATCGACGGGTGTGTAAGTCAGCCAGGTTTCCATGGCCGGCGCAGCCACGTCGTGTTGCGGGTTGGCAATAACCTCAAGTGCCTCGACACCCGCATGCACATCTGCACCCGGCACAACCGCTGCGCCGCCACCGCCCCCCCCGCCATCACTGTCATCGCTGTCATCGCTGTCATCGCTCCCGGACCCCGATTCATAGTCAAAATCGGACTCGCTGTCGGCATGTAACTGGCGCTGCACGATTTCATGATCCAGAGTGGCTCGCGACAGTCCCATCACAGGGCGGCCATCGTTGGCCACGCTGTAATCCCTGAGCTGTTCCAGACTATTGAGAAGCAGTGGATTTTCGGACAGGTCAGTGCCGGCAACCAGTGGTTGATGCGCGCCGCCCAACAACCAGCCAGGTATGTTCATGATGCGGTTGAGCGTCAGGTTCAACGTTTGCAGATGTTCCAGCTCCATTATTCCGTCTGGCCAATGCTGCAGACCATTGTTGGCGAGATTGAGGGTTTCCAGTCGGCTGAACGCGCTGGCGTTGAAGTCGTCCAGACGGTTGTGACTGAGGTCCAGCCATCGCAGGCGATCCCCTCCGACCTGGGAATAAAGGCTTTGCGCATCCCCAAAGCGATTGCCGCTCAACTCCAGCCGCGACAACTGGCTCAGGTTGCCGACGCCCCCCGGCAGCACCTCCAGCGCATTGCCATTGAGCGTCAGCGTGGTCACCTCAGGGAAAGCGCGGCAAAACCCGCTGAAACTTTGCAACGTGAATCGGGTACCGGTCAGATTGAGCGTGCGGACATGGGAAAGCACTGTCGACAGTGGCGGTAAATCGCCTGTGTGCACCCCGGTAAGATTCAGTGTCTGCCCTGCGCCATCGGCATGACCGGTCACGCCATCCTGCCAGCATTCACGGATTTTCAGCGCAGCCATTTCTCGACTGTACGCCGAGACCAGACTGCCGTAGACATTGGCCTCACGGGCAAAGATCCAGCCATTCAATTCGCGGGTCATTGATACGGCGGTTTCTTGCCATTCGCGCAACCGGGCATCGATCCCTGCATCAGTCAGCCCCTCCAGACGTAATCGGGCCACGCATTGCTGCGCCTCTTCCGGAGAAATGATCGGGTTCAGATCCTGCACCCGCTGTGCAAAACCTGTGGGACCTTCAACCACGGTGGTCTCGAGAAGCGGCGGCAACAGGCGTTCAACGAGAGAAAACGCTGTCTCGGCCGGCATCTCGCCCGGAGGCATCAGCAGCGGTACAGGTTGCAAGTCAAATTGCCCCAAGGCACCGATGGGCAGACCTCTGGCGCTTTCGATACGCCCTTGCGCCGCCGTCAAGGCCGCCGCCCCTTCAACACTGAAAGGATTGTTGGTCATCAGGCTGGTGCGCAGCAGCATGTCTGCGTGGCCGAGCACGGATTTCGGCAGTGCAGCGATGTTGTTGTAGCGCAGGTCCAGCCATTTCAATTGTGGAAGGTTTTCAGCGCCCCTTGGCCACGCACCGAGTGCATTCGAGCTGAGGTTCAATGTCTTGAGGCGGGTCAGGCCCGACACATCCAGTTCGGTCAGCCGATTGAGGCGCATGCTCAGATGTTCAAGGTTTACCAGACCATTGATCCGGCTCTGCAGCGCAGGGGTGGATTCGATCTGGTTAAAGGAGAGGTCCAGTCGCGTCAGTTGCGCCAGGTCGCCCGGCCTGAACGGCACCTCAGTCAAAACGCTCGAAGTGATTTCCAGGTTACGCACGCCACTGAAGGCCATGAGAAAATCGCGAACCTGCTCGACCGGCGCAACCATACGGTCAAGGCGCACGGTCCGCACGTGGGAAAATGTGCCGGCCGGTAACCGGGGTAGCTCGCTGACGGTGATTTCGTTCTGCGTCCAGGTCGAGTCATACAGCTCGAATACGCCGGCATCGTCGCGGTTCACGGGAAGTTCCCGCTCCAGTGGGCCAGGCGGTTGCACATTGGAGTCCAGGCTATAGCGCTTGCGTATGGCAGCACGCCAGTTTTTTTCGAGTGCGCGCAGCACCCGGACATTGGGTTGCGTCTGCCAGCGCGGCAATAGCATGGTCGTTCTCAGTCCATCGGACGCCGTGGGGTGATAAAACTGCCGGAAGATCCCGGCGTGCTCTGCACGTAAAGCCTCGACGGCGTTGAGTCTGGTTTCGGGGGTGTTCCACAGGTTCATGATGCGCGCAGGCAACGGATTGATATGCCCGGCCTCCCCCGTGAGAAACTCCAGCTCGCCGGCACAGTAGCGGCGAACCATCAAGTCGAGATCAACCAGATGTCCGAATTCCCCCATGTACTTTTTGACGTACTCATAAGCGGGCTTGAACGCCTCATGGGAAAACCTCGACCAGTCCAGCGATAGCCCCGCCCAGAGTCGTTCATGTCCGGTGTAGAGCGAGTCAGGAATGGAACTGATGGCGGTGCGCGACAGGTCCAGACGCTGCAGTGCAGGAAGCCCTTGCACATAGGCAGGCCACTGCACCAGGCTCAAGCCTTCGATCTTGATTTTTTCCAGGTGTGTGAGTGGTGCCAGGTCAAGCACCGGGGCGGGAGTGAACAATCCCGCGTAGTTGAGGTGAAGCTCTTCAAGCCCGGTCAATGCTCGCAATCTGGCTGGAAAAGAGATCGCCAATGCAGGCGCCGCTGTTCTGAACTTCAGACTTTTCAGCGAGGCCATTCTGGTCACCGCCTCGGGCAAGGTGGTCAATGCCATTTGTTGCAGCGCATAGATGCCATAGTGATTGCTCCGCTGCCCCAGCGAAAATTTCTCGACATTGGGCAGCAGAGCCAGAAACGCTTCGGCATTGCCGTCGGTCATACCGTTGCCACCAATGGTCAGTTCGCGCACATGGGTAAAATCCGCCGCAAGTGCCGGCAAAGGATCGTAGGTGATGAACGCGAGCTGGTCTGCCCCGGGCATCTCGGCGGCTAACGGTGCCTTGCGCCAGCACGCCTTCAGCGCTTGCGCAGCCCGCAACCGGTGGCCCTGCTCGCCGCGCGCAGCCGTCGAATGCTCCACCCATTGATCAAGTGTCGTCTCAAGGTTGTTCCATTCAAGCAGGCGGTCCTGCAACATCTGAGCGATCTGGCTCTCGTTATCGCCCGCCCGCACTCGTCCCAGAATGAAGTCGTCAGCCTGCCTTTCGGTGAGATCGGGATAGATATCGCGCGCCCGTGCACTCAGCGCCGGATTGAGCCTGGGCCCCCTTCCGCTGGCGGCGTAACCGGTCAAGGTTTCGCTGACCCGCACAGGTGCCTTGAACCACTTGCCCTGCGGCTCCAGAAAGGCCAGCGTGGTGCTGTAATGCTGATCGGCGTATTCGATGATCTTTTTTTGCAGTTCGGGCCACTGACTGACCTCCGGCATGCCCAGGCTACGGCGCGCATCATCGGGCAAGGCGTGCATGATCGATGCGTAAAAGTTGCCTGCGCTTCGAGGCAGGCTATTGAGTTCTTCACCGCGATCATTGAATGCCTGGAATTGCGGGCCCTTTTTGATCAGGTATTTTTTTTCGCGGGCCGTCTCGCTGCCAATGCTGTCGAGCAACGTGCCACTGTCCTTGCCTTCGCGGACTTCCAGCCGCACGTTGTCTGGCCAGCCCGGCAGACGTTCCAGGGTGCGCAGCGCCAGGTGGCGGCTGTCCGCCGAGGCGATGTTTTCGCTGCGCAAGCCGGCATAGGCCGTGACTTGCCGACTTCGCCGCGCGTACCAACGAGCGTCCTCCAGCATCCGCAACGGGACTCGATGGGGAGAGCCCAGCCGCGCAAGATCATCGGTGTGACTGTGTGCAAGGATCTCTTGCGCAGCCGCGTCGCTGAGCCCCGGACAGGCGTTCTGCAAGAGCGTGACCCTGGCGTCGACGGGTTCGGTGCCCTTGTAAATACTGTCGTGAATCGCTGGTTGACGGGTTTGCGCGTGAGCGGCCATTTGCTTGCCAAATTCTGCCGGCCTCGCGTCATGCACGCGCGCGCCTTCCCCGCCTAGCAGTCGAGTGATTTCGGACTCGTCGAGCTGCGCCAGAATTCGCGCTGGCATATCCCCGCTCAGGATCTCGGGCCGGGTGACCTGGATCGGTACCTTGACGCTCACACCCCGAACCCGGCGTTCGGATCCGTACTTGACGGATTTACCGGACATCTGCGGCCCTTCGAAGACCTCCAGCACCCGGTTCGCCGGCCAGCGCGGCATTTCAGTCACCAGCGGTAACGCATAAAAGTACATTTCGTCGATCGGTTGCGTCCCCTGCAACTGCTCCATGACGCGCGCCGTATCCGCATCAGCCTTGAACAGTTGCATGGCCTGAGTCAGCTCTGGCGGCGGCGCGGCTTTATCCAGATGCATCTTGCGCAACGCATTGTCACTGACGCCGCTGATATCGCCAGCCTTGATCAGTTCGGCGTCGGAAAATACGTCGGTGACATGCCCCATGCGCCGTAACAGGGTGAGGCGATCCCACGCCAGAGGCCGTTCCAGTGAATGACGCCAGGCCCCCCGGCCATTGCTTTCGAGCACAGGCTGATAGGCGCTGGCGTCAGTGGGATGCCTGATGCGCCACTTGCTGATCGATTCGTCATAAAACTGCTCGTAAACCTTACCGTCCTGACGAATAAAGGTTTTGCCATCGATCACGTACTGTCCCTGCGTGTTCGGGCCAGGACTGGCCTCCAGCGTCACCGTGGATTCGTACGCGCCGAGATCGGGCTTCCACAGTCGCGTCTGGCCATTGGGCAGCTTCACCGGGCTGAGTTGTTCGATGACCGGAACCGCACTGGCGGCTGAGAATTTGCGCACACCCACGCCCACCCCCGCCATCACCACGATCTGGGCCAGGTTCTCGGCGACGTCGATCAGATGATCCTTGGCCGCCCTGCGATCGCCTTCACTCCACTCGATCGCGCCCTCCAGGGTCTCGTACAACAATTGCCCGGCCATCACCACCATCATGACTTCGCCCAACACCGGCACAAACATCGACACCATGTTCAATCCCAGCATGCCGATTTGCATCAAGTGCGCCAGCTTGGCCTCACGCGCTTTCACATCGACGTCAGCCGTCGGCACGGCGTGACTTCGGGCGTCGGCCAGGACCTTCTTGCAGTTCTGTTTATACAGGTACTCCCAAAGATCCTCGTTGGGCGCCCAGATACCCCGCCCCTCGCGACTTACCGTCGACGCGGCGATGTACGGATCAGGCTCAGGCACAAGCTTGACATTGCGCTCCGGCGGCAGCTCCCGGATTCGCGAAAACACCGAACCGGGGGTGATCGATTCAATAAATGCCAGCCATGGATTGCGCTTCAGGCGCCAGGCATCGTTCGGAGAGTCGTCGGCCTTCTTCGTGAACTGACTGAAATAGTATGGGCGCTGGTCATAGGGCAGGAACTGACTGAGGAAGCGCTGGTAGGACGTCGGCTGCGCACTCGAAGCCTGTGCAGCATCGCGCGCTGTGAGCAAGCGCTTGAACTCGTCGCGCATTTGCGCACTGCTGTAGCGCTTTAGCGGATGCTCCGGATCGTGGGGGATGTACACGATCACCTCATCGCTGTAGCGGTATTTTTCACAAATATCGAAAACCACACAGCCGGTCATTCTTTTTTTCATCACCCCCAGATCGGCAAACCAGACCGGTTTTTCGCCAATCCACGGATGCATCTGGCCATCGATCACTGACACAATCATGGCGTGATCCGCCGGTTCGATGTCCTTCTGCAACAGTGCCTGTTCGGCCGCGGCGCGCAGGGTCGCCTTCTGGCTGCTGATGAATCGCTCGCGCAGTTCGGCTTCAGCCGCCGCGTCCGTCGGATGAAAGAAGCCCTGCAGATAGGTCTGGTATTGCTTGCCGATATCCAGGCGGCGGCACAAGCCCAGAAACTGGCTGACGGTCAAGCCGGGGCTCACGGACTCGTAGGTGTCCGGCGTGGTCGTCGCGACAACGAAACCGGAGGTGCTGTGAAACGCGTCTGCCGCGCATTCGTAGGCTTCAAAGTTATGCAGCGCGGCGTCCAGCAGCGAAAGTTTGAAGAGCTCGAACGATGCCAGTTCAATCTTCAGAACACCCATTTCTACCGGACGTTTAAGGCACAAGAGTGTCTTTTCGACATCCACTTGCACCTGGTACTGGTCTTTCAAGGCCTTGATCAGCAGGGGTTTGGCGAACGCTTCAACCGGCTGGAACGTCGACATGCGCTTGTCCAGGCGGTTCTGCGCATCGACACTGGCCTTGAAGCTGTCACTCAACGCCGTTCGCTGAGCGGGCGTGGCGTCTTGATACCAGGACGGCAGCACCGTCGAGACGTTCTTGAGCGCATCGCGTCGTTGCGTCGTTGCGTCGGTCAACCATTGTGGTGCGTTTTTTTCGAGGAAGACGCCGTGAAGGCTGCGCGTCGCAGCCAGCTTCACGGGCCGGTTTTCGTTTGCGGGCGGAGTCGGCGAAACAGGCTGCGCCGATACCGGGTCGGGTGGGATAGCGATCATGATCACTCCTTGGTTGATGGAGTGAAAAGCAGACCACTCAGGAGCATCCCGACTGCGGTATCCCTGTATCGCCCGACCCGCAGTTGGTAACCGCGTATGTAAGTTGCAGCGGGGCCGGGTACGCTGCCCCGCTGCCAAAACGCGGTTACGGGCGCCGGGAAGGCCCGGGCATGGGTGGAAGAGTGCCCGGACGTTCCGACTCATCGGCCAGGCTGCGCAGATCGTTGATCTCTCGACGAGTCAACTCGACCACCTTCTGCACGCGCTGGGTATCAATCGCCTTGCTCACTTCAATCAGCTCCAGATTGTATTGATCGGTATCGATTTCCCCGGCTGACCGAAGATCCTCAAGTTCGCTCAAACGTTGATGGCGTTGCTCGGTGACGGCGGTGCTGATCGCGTTCATGTCTTGCGGGTGACGCGTTTGCAGATATTCGTTCCAGTAATCGCGCGACGCCATGCTCACCAGCAGTGCGTCGGTTTGCTCCGCCTCCAGAATCGACGCCCGGGCTTGCACCAGCATGTCATCACTGATCGGCGTGCCGTAAAGCATGTACGCCGGTTGGCCGGGCAGATCCAGACCATCGCCCCAGCCACTGGTCAGACCGATCCGGTAACGCAAGCGTATTTCCGCGCGATCATGGCCCTGCGCTGCGGCTTCGGCGAGAATCTCTACCCGTTCCAGACGAAACAACTGTCGGGACAACCTCAACAGCGCCCGTCCCCTGACCAACACTCGATTCGGTGGAATATCGCGCAGGGCCTGATACACCGCTACATGCACTTCGAGTTCACTGAACGTCAGAATGCGTCCATCAGTGCAGGTGCCGTGGGTTTCAGCGTTCTGGAACAGCAACTCCCGCAGTTCGGTGTTTTCGCTCGCGGCATCCATGACACCCCAAACCCTGCGCGTCAGATCGGCCTGCGCCAGTCGGTAATCGCGGGTATCGCGCAACAGTCGAATCAACTGGAAAAACCGTTCATGGTCCGGCTCGTGCGCCAATTGCGTCCAGCGCACTCTTCGCGCTTCGGCCAATGCCGGTGAAGCCCCTTCGAGCCAGGGATTCAGTGCCCTCGGCGAGACATCATTGGCCGGATCCAAAATGCTTTCGGCAGGCAGCACGGCTGCATGGGGGTCAAACCCAGTGGCATGGCCACCTTCACCGCCTGCGGCGCCTTCGTTTACTTCCCCGGCATGTTCGGCGACAGGGTTGACGTCGGCGCCAAAAAGCTGAGCGCGAATCATCTCGTCAATGTTTGCGCGTGAAATGCCTATAACGTGAGAGGCCGCATGCACGCGGCTGTAGTACCTGAGCCGCTGCAGTGCGGAGAGTGTCAGGTCATGGTTTGCGGACAAATCAGTGCCTGCAACCAGCCGCGCGTGATTGCCATCGAAAAGAGACTCGGGAAGTCGCGTGATGTTGTTGCTGCGCAAGTCGAGCCGGCGCAGGTATCGGCTCTGCAAAACGCCGGCGGGCCAATCGTTCAATGCGTTGTAGCGCAGGTCCAGGGTTTCGAGGGTGCCGAAATCTGGCGGGTTGAAGGACTGCAGCGTGTTGTAGCCCAGATCGAGTCTGCGCAGACGATTGCGGCCCAGCAAAGGGTAAACACTCGTGGCGCTGGAGAGGTTGCAGTGCTGCATTTCCAGTTGTTGCAATTCAGGCAGGTGCAGCACCGCGCCTGGAACGCTGGTCAGGTCATTGCCACTGATGATCAATGTACTGAGGTCGGGAAATGCCCGCAGAAAATCGTTCGAGCCTTGTGCGGTCATTCGCACACCGCGCAGATTCAATGTCGTCACCCTTGCCAGCGGCGCATTCAGGGGCGGCAGATCGCCGGTCTGCAACCCTTGCAACCTGAGCTCCAGGCCTTCGCCAGCGGGGCCTCGCGTCTGCCCCTCAAGCCAGGCTTCACAGATACGCAATGCTGCGAGCGAGCGACTTTGCGCCGATATGTGCGTCCTGACAATGCGTACTTCCCGGGTATACAGCCAGTCATTCAACGGGCGAATCAGTGCCTCACTGGTTTGATGCCATTGGCTTATTTGCGCGTCTATCTGCGCATCGCTTTGCCCCGCTGCACGCAGCCTGCGCAATGCCAGCCGGGCGCGCTCAGGGGTCATGCTGGGGGTCAGTCGCTGCAAGTGCGCCAGTCTCCCCGCCTCGTCCGGGATCAAGGCGCCCCGCTCAGGCAGGGGTAGCAACAGGTGCGCCAGGGACGTCCCCGTTTCCGTCGGCGGAAACTGCGCGGGCACCGGCTCAGCGGCGAATCGCGCCAGTGTGCCTTGCCCCAGCCCTTTGGCTGCTTCGATGCGGCGCAACGCCGTGTTCAGCGCGGTCTCACCTTCAGCGCTGAAAGCATTGCCTGTCAGATTGACTTTCAACAGCGCATCGGGATCGGACAGTACCTGGGGCGAGAGCGAGGCGATTTGATTGTCACGCAAGTCGAGCCAGGACAACTGCGGCAGGCTTTCGGCTCCGGCGGGCCAGGATTGCAGCTGCGTCGATCTGAGGTTCAGCGCCTGCAGCCCGGTCATCGCGCTGACATCCAGATGGTGCAACGGGTTCTGCCCCAGATTGAGCTTCTCGATGCGCTGCAACGCATTGAATTGCGCTTGCACTGGCGGTGTGACGACGAGCTGATTACTGGACACGTCGAGTTCGGTCAACGCCGGCAGCTCCTCGGCGGCAAACGGCAATTCGGAGAACGCATTGCCGCTGATATCGAGAACTTCGGCACCGCTGAAAGCCCTGATAAATCCGCGGGCCTGTGCGGCGGGAACATCCAGCAAGCTCAGACGCAACGTGTGAACGTGGGGAAAACTGCCCGCCGGCAATGGCGGCAGCGTAAGGATTTTCTCGACCGATGCCGATCCTCCGAGGTCGAGTCCCGACTCAGGCAGGGCAAGCGTGGAGAGGTCTGCCGCCACGCCGTAACGCTGACGAAGCGCGCCATTCCAGTTGTTCTTGAGGGCCCTCAAGATGCCGGCGCTGCGCCCCGTCGCCCATTGCCACCGGAGCGCGGGGTTGCGCGGTCCACCCTGCTGGGACGGGGCGTAGAACTGGGCAAAGATTTCATCGTGTTCGGCCCTGACCTGATCAATCGCCATCAGTCTCGCTTCGGGCGTTGTCCAGACCTCATTGAATCGCTGCGGCAGCGGATCGCTGAAGTTCGGCATCAGCGCCATGAAGTCCAGTTCTGCGTGGCAATACTCGCTCACCATTTGATTCAGATCGACCAGATGACCAAAGGCGCCTGAGGCGTTTTGGATGTATTCGAAGGTGCGCATGAACGCCGCCCGGTTCAGTTTCGACCAGTCCAGCGACAGCCCGGCCCAGAGCCGTTCGTGTCCGCTGTAGAGGGAATCGGGCTATGTGTCTATCGAAGTGTGTGTCAAATCCAGACGTTCAAGCTGTTCAAGCCGCTCGACGAACGCCGGCCATTGCCGCATAGCGTAGGGGGCGTTGATTCGCAGCGTGCGCAAACCACTCAACCCCGACAGGTCCAGCGCATGCAGGGTGGTCGAGTCGAATCCCGAATAGTCGATGCGCAGCGCCTGCAGAGACGTCAGCGCACCGAGCCTGCGCGCAAAACTCTCCGCCAGAGCAGGCGCATGGGTCGAGAACCGCAGATGGGTCAGCCCGGACAACCGGCTGACCGACTCTGGCAATGAGGTGAGTGGTTGAGGCCTGACGGACAGTTGGCCGTAGCTGTGCCCCCGATCTCCCAGGGTCAGCCAGGTGACATTGGGGAACAGTTCCAGGAGCGCATCAGCATCGGCGTCGGTGATGCCGTTGCCCATCACCGAAAGCTCGCGCACATGGGGAAAACGGCTGGTGATCACCGGTAAAGGCGTCTCACAAACCAGCGACAGCCGCGTCGCCTCGGCGTAGTGCTCCGCCAGCGGGCCATTGCGCCAAGCCTCCCTGAGCGCTTGGGAAAGTTGCCCGCGATGCTGTCCTTCCTGGCTGTTTGTCGGGCTGTCCTGCCATCGCTCCAGTGTGGCGTTGAGCACCTCCCAGTCCTGCCGACGCTTGCCCAGTTCGGTGAAAATCTGTCTGTCGGTCTGACCCCGCTGCTGACGCAGAAATGCCTCGGCCTGTTGCGGGTTTGGGTACAGCTCCGTGACGCTCGCTACGATGGAAGCATGCAGGTTCGTGCCACGCCCGCTCGCGTAGTAGCCCTTCAGCGTCGCGCTGATTCGTACCGGAGGCTTGTACCATTTGGGTTGCGGCGCCAACAGTTGTGCGGCCTCACGACGATGAATATGGGCGTATTCGATGATTTTCGCTTGTAGTTCACGGCTGCGACTGACGTCGGGCAAACCGATCGCCGAACGTGCGTCATCCGGCAGCGCATGCATGAGCGAGCGGTAGAAGTTGTCGCCCGGGCCGGAGGTAAAATTGAGCATTTCCCCGCGCTCATTGAATGCCCGATAAAAAGCCCCGTTCTTGACCAGGTAGCTTTTTTCGGGCGCGGTGTGTTCACCGATGCTGTCGAGCAGTGCGCCGCGGATGCTGCCTTCGCGAACTTCCAGACGCAGCGTAGACGGCCAGCCCGGCAGTTGCTGCAAGGCGTGCAAGGCCAGTCGTCGACTGTCCGCCGTGGCCAGGTTGGCACTGCGCAACCCGGCGAAGGCGCGTGTCTGGCGTCCCTGACGGGCATGCCAGCGAGCCTCTTCGAGCATCTTCAAGGGCGAACGCCGCGTATGATCGAGACGGGCCAGCTCAGCCGCTGTGGCATGATCCAGCACATCCTGCGCAGCCGCATCGCTGAGGTCGGGACACTCGCCCTGCAGAATGCGCACGCGCGCATTGGCCGGGTCAGTGCCCGCGTAGAGGCTGGCAAAGATCTCTGGCTGGCGCGTATCGGCAAACTCGGCCAGTTGCTGCCGGAATGCGTCAGTCCTCGCTGAAGCCGTTCGCGCGGCGTCCCTGCCGAGCAAATAGTTGATTTCGATTTCGTCCAGTGCCGCCAGAATCCGCGCCGGCATTTCCCCGTTCAACACCTGGGCCCGATTGAGCTGGATGACCGGTCTGGTGAGAGTGCCAGGCAGCTGTTTCCCGGCGCCATACTGGATGGACGGCCCCGACAGCTCGACACCTTCGAACACTTCCAGCACCCGCCCACGCGGCCAGCGTGGCATCTCGGTGACCAACGCAAGCGCGAACAGGTAGCGCTCATCAATTCGCGCCGTCCCCCGCAGTTGCTCGATTACCTGCCCTGCCGCCGCGTCCGCCTTGAACAGACGCAAGGCGTCGCGCCATTCGGGCGGTGGTGGCAAATGGTCCATGTGCATCTTGCGCAAGGTGCTGTCACTGAGGTCGCTGATCTCGGCCAGCATCAGCAACGTCTCATCCGAGAGGCCGTCGGTTGTATGGCCCATGCGCCGCAGGAGCGTCAGGGTGTCCCAGGACATGGGGCGTTCCAGCGTGTGGCGCCAGGCACCCTGACCGTTGTGTTCAAGCACAGGCTGGTAAGCATCGGGGTCAGTGGGATGCCGAAGGCGCCATTGCGACGTCGCTGGATCAAGAATCTGCTCGTAAACCTTGCCCCCGAGGCGGATGCAGGTTTTGCCATCGACCTGGTGCTGCCCCAGAGCATTCGGTCCGGTCGACTCGCTCAGCGTGACAGCCTGCTCATAGCCGCGCAGATCGGCATTCCACAAGCGTGTTTCGCCGTTGGGCAATGTCACTGGGTGCAGATTTTCGATCACCGGCTCCGGCTTGACGGCAGCAAGGCGGTTGAACACCGCGCCCGCACCGACCATCGCGCCGATCAGCGCAAGGTTTTCTGCCACATCCACCAGATGCGCCCTCGCCGCGTGCTTGTCCCCTTCGCTCCACTCCTTCACGCCCTCGAAGGTCTCGTATAACAGTTGCCCGGCCATGATCACCATCATGACCTCGCCCAGCACCGGAACGAACATCGACACCATATTCAGCGCCAGCAGCCCGACTTGCAGCAGGGCCGCCAGTTTGGCATCGCGGGTCTTGATGTTGACGTCGGCAGTCGGCACCGCATGGCTGCGGGCATCCGCCAGCACCCGGTCACGATGCTGTTCATAAAGATAGACCCACAGGTCGGTGTTGTCGGCCCAGGGGTCATTGCCCTCGTGAAGCATCAGCGAGGCGCCGAGGTAAGGGTCAGGGTCCGGCTGCATTTTCGTGCGCTTGGGTGGCAGTTCCCGAATCTCGATAAACGGAAAAGCCGGGGTGATGACCTCGATGATCCGGCGCCACGGCGACCACAGCACATCCGCAGGTGCGTCGTCTGCTTCCTTGACGAACTGGCTGAAGTAATAGGGCCGTTTGTCATAAGGCATGAACTGGCTGAAAAACCGTTGGTAAGGCGTCGGCTCGGCGCTCTGTGCCTGTCGTGCATCGCGGGCGGTAAACAGGCGCTTGAACGTGTCGTTGACTTGCTTGCCGGTGTAGCGCTTGAGCGGATGTTCAGGATCATTGGGCACATAGAGAATCACCGCCTCGAACGAACGACGCTTTTCAGCAATCGTGAAGACGACGCAGCCGACCAGTCTTTCCCGCATCAGCCCCAAGTCACGAAACCAGACCGGTTTCCCTTCCACTCTGGGACGTTTTTCACCCTTGATGACCGAGAGGATCATTGCGTGATCTTCCGGCTCGATATCCTTGGCCAGCAATGCTCGTTCGGCGGCGGCCCTCAGGGCGGCTTTCTGGCTGGCAATGAAATGCTCGCGCAAGGTCGTTTCAGTCGCCGTGTCCTCCGGGTGGAAAAACGACTTGAGATATGCCTGGTATTTCGCCCCGATGTCGAGATCTCTGCACAGGCTCAGAAAGCCTCTGACCGACACGTTAACGGGCACTGACGTGTAAGTGCCGGGGGTTGCGGTTTCCACGATAAACCCGGAACTGCGGTGAAAGGCACCGTACTCGCATTCCCGACTTTCGAAGTTGTGCAGCGCAGCCTGCAGCATCGGCAACTTCAAGACTTCGAAAGAACCGATTTCCACCGCAAGAACCCCCATGGACAAAGGGCGCTTCAGGCATATAAAGGTCTTGTCGACGTCGACATCGACCTGATGCCGGCTTTTCAACGCCTCAATCAGTAAAGGCCGGGCAAAGGCGTCGATGTCTTTGAACGTGGACATGGTTTTGTCCAGTTGAATCTGCGCCGTGACACTGTCCTTGAAACGGGCATCGAGATGCTGCCGTTGTTGCACCGACGCACTCGTGTACCAGCCCGGTCTGGTCGTCCCGGCGCGTTTGATCGCGGCTTTTCTCGGGCCGCTGGCATCGATCAGCCATTGCGGCACAGAGGCTTCAAGGAACTGCGCATGAAGACTGTCCGTGGCCAGAGGTTTGCTCGGCGCATCGACCTGGGAAGTAAGGGAATTGGGGGACATAGATCGCTCCTGTAAATGGAGCGACAGGACACCATCTCAGTCCCTCGGTACTGCGATACATAGTTATAGCGGCCACGGAACAGTTGTAACGACTCATCTGGTCGAGAAAAGTCAGGCACTGCCGGCCGCGTTGACTATGCTTTAAGGCACGATTTCGAAGGGGGATTTATGGACGATCCAGTCGACAACAAACCACCGACCTTCTGGCAGATGCTGCACAGCGTGATGGCAGCGGCGTTCGGAGTGCAGAGCGGCAAGAACCGGGCAAGGGACTTCACCCATGGCAAGCCCAGCCATTTCGTGATGCTGGGCATTCTGTTCACCGCGGTGTTTGCATTGACGCTGTTTGCCATCGTCAAACTGGTGCTGCATTTCGCCGGTGTCTGACGCGGTCAGCGCATCAGCGTTTGCAAGGTAAACGGATAGCGATAGGACTCCGGCTGCCCCTTGGCCGAGAGCTTGCGGAAATTCACCCCGTAGTCCGGCGACGCGCCCATGGCCAGCATTTGCCGGGCATGCGCTTTGTCGATCAATGGCAACAAGGGAATCTGCCGGTCACGGCCGCCGTAGCGATTCAAATCGACGCCCTGCTCAACGTCATGCAACTCGACCAGCGCCCAACCGCCCAGGGTGAAGTGTCCGCCGACCAATGCGCTCAGGCGCCCGTCAACCAACGCCTGCAAGGCCGCCGGTGAGGTATTGATCGCACTGAACAAGGCATCTTTGCCGGGGACTTTGCCCGTTTCGGCGTACGCGCGCATCGCGCCGAAGGCCATTTCATCATTGGCCGACCACACCAGCGACACCTTCGGGTAGCGGGCGAACAGCTGTTTGGCCTGTTCATAAGCGCGTTCCTGCATCCAGCCGCTGTACACCAGTTGCCGCAGGCGGATCTGTGGATGTTCGGCCAGCGCCCGCTGCATGCCGCGTTCGCGCAACTGCGCCGAGGGCGTGACCTTCAGGCCGGAGAACGCCAACACTTCAATCGGCTCAGCGTTTGTCGACGACGGATGCAGACGGATCAGTTCCTTCATCATCAAGTAACCGCCCTCCTCGTCGTTCGGCACCAGGCTGCCGATGCGGTCGTCACGCTCGCCGACCAACGCTTGCTGGTCAGGTGTCAGCGCCGCGTTGACCATAAACAGCTTCACGCCGCTGTTTTCAGCCAGGCGCAATATTTGCGGCGCGACATATTGTTCGTTGACGAACACCAGGTACTCAGGCCGATTCGGCCCCTGCAACGCGATGCGCGCCTGAGCCAGGGTCAGTTCGGGCTGGCGCTGGGAATAGAGAATCTGCAGGTCGATTCCCAGATCATGGGCGGCCGCCTGCATGAATTGCGAATAGCTGACCCAGAAGGCTTCCTGCGTCGAACCCGGATTCAAAAACAGCACAGACTCGGCCCGTGCGCCGCTCTGGAACAGCGCGCCGAACAACAGAAGACTGAGGTGGAAAAACTTGAACATGAAACATCCGGGCCCAAGGAAAAATGGCCGCGCATTATAGCCATCCATCCCCGGCTATTGATGCCTGATCCCGCTTTTTGTCCGACAATTCGTCGGGCGCGGGCCCGGACGGGTCGTTTACTGATGGCTGACCCAGAACACCGCTGTCCCTACTACGAGAATGATCAGGAACAGAATGGCCCACGCATCGACACTGCTGTCGCTTTTTCTTGCCTTGGTCGGGTTGCTCATTGCATCGCCTCTTGTCGGTTTTATCGGTGATTGCAGAAAGACTCGACCACAGTTAAGACGATGATTGTCCGCACGACAAATGTGGGTTAGTTGACAGCCATTCTCGTTAGGCGATTTGGTTCTTTACATATACTCAAACATCACTTTTGCGCATAACTGCAAACGGGTATATTGCCCCGGCTCCTCTAGGGAGTGCGCGGCCGTGCGCGCAGAATTGCAGAGGCAAAATCGGACTCCAGCACGCGAAAACGCAGCGTTTTCCGAGTAGCCCAAAGCCTGAGAACAGGACTTATATGTACGTATATGACGAGTACGATCAGCGGATCATCGAGGACCGCGTCAAGCAGTTCCGTGATCAGACCCGACGCTATCTGGCAGGTGAGCTGAGCGAAGAAGAATTCCGCCCCCTGCGCCTGCAAAATGGCCTGTACATCCAGCGCTTCGCGCCGATGTTGCGGGTGGCGGTGCCTTACGGCCAGCTGACTTCGCGTCAGACGCGCATGATGGCCAAGATTGCCCGCGACTACGACAAGGGCTACGCCCACATCAGTACGCGGCAGAACGTGCAGTTCAACTGGCCGGCGGTGGAAGACATCCCGGACATTCTGGCTGAACTGGCCACCGTGCAGATGCACGCGATCCAGACCAGCGGTAACTGCCTGCGCAACGTCACCACCGACCAGTTCGCCGGTGTCGCGGCCGACGAAGTGATCGATCCGCGCCCATGGTGCGAGATCGTCCGTCAGTGGACCACGTTCCACCCGGAATTCGCTTACCTGCCACGCAAGTTCAAAATCGCCGTCAACGGTTCGACCGCTGACCGCGCCGCCATTGAAGTCCACGACATCGGCCTTGAGCCGGTGCACAACGCCGCTGGCGAACTGGGTTTCCGTGTCTTGGTCGGCGGTGGCCTTGGCCGTACCCCGGTAGTCGGCGCGTTCATCAACGAGTTCCTGCCATGGCAGGACCTGTTGAGCTACCTCGACGCCATCCTGCGCGTATACAACCGCTACGGCCGTCGCGACAACAAATACAAGGCGCGGATCAAGATCCTCGTCAAAGCCCTCACGCCGGAAGTGTTCGCGCAGAAAGTCGATGCGGAAATGGAACACCTGCGCGGTGGCCAGACCACATTGACCGACGCTGAGCTGCAGCGTGTGGCCAAGCACTTCGTCGATCCGGACTACAAGGCGCTGGACAACCAGACCGCGCAATTGGCCGATCTCGACAAGGAACATCCGGGTTTCGCCCGCTGGCGCACCCGCAACACTCTGGCGCACAAGAAGCCGGGTTATGTGGCCGTGACCCTGTCGCTGAAGCCGACCGGCGTTGCCCCGGGCGACATCACCGACAAGCAGCTCGATGCCGTCGCCGATCTGGCCGACCGCTACAGCTTCGGCCAACTGCGCACCTCGCACGAACAGAACATCATTCTCGCCGACGTCGAGCAAAGCCAGCTGTTTACCCTGTGGGGCGAACTGCGTGAAGGCGGTTTCGCCACGCCGAACATCGGCTTGCTGACCGACATCATCTGCTGCCCTGGCGGTGACTTCTGCTCGCTGGCCAACGCCAAGTCGATCCCGATTGCCGAATCGATCCAGCGCCGCTTCGACGACCTCGATTACCTGTTCGACATCGGCGAGCTGGATCTGAATATCTCCGGTTGCATGAACGCCTGCGGTCACCACCATGTCGGCCACATCGGTATCCTTGGCGTCGACAAGAAAGGCGAAGAGTTCTATCAGGTCTCCCTCGGCGGCAGCGCCAGCCGTGATGCGAGCCTGGGCAAGATCCTCGGCCCATCCTTCGCTCAGGAAGCCATGCCTGACGTGATCTCGAAGCTGATCGACGTGTACGTTGAACAACGTACCGAAGACGAGCGCTTCATCGACACCTACCAGCGTATTGGCATCGACCTCTTCAAGGAACGCGTCTATGCAGCGAATCATTAAAAACAACGAGGTCGTCGACGAAACCTGGCACTTGCTGCCCAAGGATTTCAACATCGACGAGATCAGCAACTGCGACGATCTGATCGTGCCACTGCAACTGTGGCGCGAACACAGCCGCATGCTCAAGGCCCGCGACGGTGGTCTGGGCATCTGGCTGGATGCCGACGAAGAAGCCGAAGAAATCGGTGAAGACGTCGCCGAGTTTCAGGTGATTGCGCTGAATTTCCCGGCGTTCACCGACGGCCGCAACTATTCCAACGCCCGTCTGCTGCGTGACCGTTACGGTTTCAAAGGCGAACTGCGGGCGATTGGCGATGTACTGCGCGATCAGCTGTTTTATATGCATCGCTGCGGTTTCGACGCCTTTGCCATTCGCGCGGACAAAGACCCGTACGAAGCGCTGGAAGGCCTCAAGGACTTCTCGGTGACCTATCAGGCCGCCACTGACGAGCCGCTGCCGCTGTTCCGTCGCCGCTAAGCCTTCAGGTTTAGCGCGGACAAAAAAACGCCGGTCATGTGACCGGCGTTTTTTTATGCCTGCTCGAGTTACCAGAAGCGCTGCTGAGTCAGACGACTCCACCAGCTCAGCAGTACGCGGTCAACCGAACCGCTGGCGGCCATGCCAATGCGCTCCTGCAAGCTTTTGCGCTCGGCGTAGTGCAGGTGATAGACCTCGGCTTTTTTTGCCCGGTCCGCCAGGTATTCATCACTGGTCTTCAGTTCATCAACCAGTTGTTTATCCAGCGCCGCGACGCCGAGCCAGACTTCACCGGTGGCGACATCGTCAATCGCCAGTTGCGGGCGATAACGGGCGACGAAGTTCTTGAACAGTTGATGAGTGATGTCGAGGTCTTCCTGGAACTTCTCCCGGCCCTTTTCGGTGTTTTCGCCGAACACCGTCAGAGTGCGTTTGTATTCGCCAGCCGTCAGCACTTCGAAGTCGATATCGTGCTTCTTCAGCAAGCGATTGACGTTAGGCAACTGCGCCACAACACCGATCGAACCGAGGATCGCGAACGGCGCACTGATGATCTTCTCGCCGATGCACGCCATCATGTAGCCGCCGCTGGCCGCGACCTTGTCGATGCAAACGGTCAACGGCACACCGGCCTCGCGAATACGCGCCAGTTGCGACGACGCCAGGCCGTAGCTGTGGACCATGCCGCCGCCACTTTCCAGACGCAGGACCACTTCGTCCTTGGCTGTAGCGAGGGTCAGCAGCGCGGTGATTTCATGGCGCAGGCTTTCGGTGGCCGAGGCCTTGATGTCGCCGTCGAAATCCAGCACGAACACACGAGGTTTGGCCTCGGGCTTGTTCTTCTGCTTCTTCTCGCTTTTCTCGGACTTGGCTTCGCCCTTGCGCAAAGCCTTGAGCTGATCCTTGTCGAGCAAGGTCTGCTCCAGGCGCTCACGCAGGCCCTTGTAGAAATCATTGAGCTTGCTGACCTGCAACTGACCGGCCGACTTGCGCCGGCCCTTGCTGCGCAATGCGGCAAAACTGGCGAGCACCACCAGAATGGCGATCACCAGAGTGACGGTCTTGGCCAGGAAGCTGGCGTATTCGGTGAAAAACTCCACAGAGACTCCTTAGAACAGTGCGTGGATGTGAAACACACGCGGGATGGCTCCAGCATACCCATGCGCCGGCTCATCGGCCAGCCGTGAAACCTCTGGCAACACCCCTGTAACGGGCATTTCAAACAAGCGTATGTTTTTTCATTGACAGCTACCCGTCATCCTCATAACCTCGCCAAACCTTCAACGTACCGGGATGACGCGGACGTGGGCAGTATCTACTTGATTCGACATGGCCAGGCCTCCTTTGGTGCAGACGACTATGACGTCCTGTCGCCGACCGGTGTGCGCCAGGCAGAAATCCTCGGTCAGCACCTCGCTGAACTGGGTATCAGCTTCGATCGCTGCCTCGCCGGTGACCTGCGTCGCCAACAGCACACGGCCACCAGCGCGCTGGCGCAGTACGCCGCCAAAGGCCTGCCGGTGCCGACGCTGGAAACCGATTCTGCGTTCAACGAATTCGATGCCGACGCGGTCATTCGCGCGCTGCTCCCGGACATGCTGGCAGACGAGCCGGAAGCCCTCGACATCCTGCGCAACGCCGCGCAGAACCGTGGCGAATTCCAACGCATTTTCGCCCTGATCATCGAGCGCTGGCTGGCCGGCACTTACGACACACCGGGGCTGGAAAGCTGGCTGGGTTTCGTCGAACGCGTCCAGGCCGGGCTGCACCGCATTCTTGATCTGGCCGATAAAAACCAGAAAATCGCCGTGTTCACCTCCGGCGGCACCATCACCGCCCTGCTCCACCTCATTACGCAAATGCCTGCCAGACAGGCCTTTGAATTGAACTGGCAAATCGTTAACACCTCGCTCAACCAGCTGAAGTTCCGCGGTCGCGAGGTGGCTTTGGCCTCCTTCAACAGTCATGCACATTTGCAGTTGTTGAAGGCTCCGGAACTCATCACTTTCCGTTGAGTCCGGTTAACTGTGAACCTTGCTGTAATCAACCTCATAAGGATCGAACCATGACCTCCGTAGCCGATGCCGTAAAAGCAATGCAAGCCAAGTTCAACCCAGCCGCTGCTGCCGGTCTGGATCTGGTTTTCGGTTTCAACATCACCGACGAAGACAAGCAGTACTCGCTGATTGTCAAAGACGGCACCTGCGACATCCAGGAAGGCGAAAACCCGGACGCCAACTGCACGCTGGTACTGGATAGCGAAACCCTGAAAGGTATCGTCAGCGGCGAAACCGACGGCATGCAGGCTTTCATGGGCGGCAAGCTGCGCGTTGAAGGCGACATGATGCTGTCGATGAAACTGTCCGAGCTGTTCCCGGCGTAATAGCGACGTTCAGTGACACAAGAATCCCGCCCCCAGTGGCGGGATTTTTGCGTTTCGGCCCTGTAGATACTCTGTTCACGGTCAAGCTTTTGCGAGATCTTTTGCGCAAAAAAGCTTGGCCGTATTGAAATCTTCGCCGGCTCGCATGCAGGCCCACAAGCCGGTCAGGTATTTGCGCATGACGGCGACGATAGCCTGCATCTTTCTCTTCCCTCGCCCGATCAACGCTTCGTAAAAGGCTTTCACGTTGCTGTCGCAACGTATGGCAGTCAGCGCTGGCATGTACATCGCTGAACGTAGGTAGGCGTTTCCGCCCTTACTTATCCGCCCAGGTTTATCGATGCTGGTACCTGATTGCGTAAGCCGCACATCGAGTCCTGCATGTCGGCTGACCTGCGCGGACTTAAGTGTCACTGGCAAGGTCGTCAATTCAGCCAGTGCCGCAAATACTGAAATTTCGCCCATGCCCGGCGCTGCGATCATGTGCCCAAACTGGGCGCTTAGCGTCGGGCAGTTGTCGATCAGCGCCCGACCTGCGAGCCTGAAACGCTCGATTCG
Source organism: Pseudomonas sp. MC6 (assembly GCF_054790575.1). Lineage (NCBI taxonomy): Bacteria > Pseudomonadati > Pseudomonadota > Gammaproteobacteria > Pseudomonadales > Pseudomonadaceae > Pseudomonas > Pseudomonas sp. MC6. Next base: position 1,257,716 of record NZ_CP186504.1, on the reverse strand, counting down.
CTTGTCAAAAGCTTCAATGGCTTCTTCTTCGTCTTCAATCAGCATTTTCACGGTTGTTTGAGTAGCTTTCAGCGCATGCAGCTCGTTCTTGGCTCGGGTGCGATGACACGTCAAACGATTGATATGCCTTCCGATAGCCCGCAGTTCCAACTGTATGGTCGTGGGCGGCGTCCACAATTTTGGGCTCATGCGTTCGCCGTATTCGGCTAGCAACTGGGCATCGATCGCATCGGTTTTGCTGTTTTTCAGCATCAGCTTGGCAAAGTTATGAAAGCTCTTCGGGTTGATAACCGAAACGGGCAAACCCGCCGCGGTGAGCTCCATGGCCAAATCCAGGTAATAGATGCCGGTGGCCTCCATCACTACGGATAAAGGCTTGAGCTCGAGCAACCTGTTGACCGCTGCTTTGCGCCCGGCGGGTGTTTGGTCGATGTTGCAGGCCCCTGCAAAACGGCCGTCGTTGCGCCAGCCCATGGCGGTCGTGCGAGACCCCACATCCAAACCGACATGCATGCTCATGCTTTCAACTCCGAGTGAACTGGGTTAGAAATGCATCCTGGTTCCCCTGACCTCGAACTTCATGCCACTGCAACCTTGTAATGCGAAGTCCGACTTGTCGGCTTCTCGATACTCTTCGTGGTGGGCAATGAGGCGGGGGGACCTCTCTACAGACAAGGTCAGGAGCAAGTCCTGCCTTTAGGAGCGATCGGTCTCCCCCAGAAACACATCTTCGTATGTCCGCACCAGCGAGCTTAGATCTCAATTGACTGGTGTGAGGGCAACATACAAGGAGCTGCGGCACGCTGCGATCTTTTGATCTGTTTTTTTTAGAACGCAAAGTCAAAAGATCGCAGCCTCGTTTCACTCGACAGTTCCTACAGGGTTACCCAGTGAACGAAGCCGCCAGCAACTCTCGGGTATACGGATGCTGCGCCGCATCAAACAGCGCATTCGTCTCGCCACGCTCCACCACCTCGCCGTCCTTCATCACAATCAAGTCATGCGCCAACGCGCGCACCACCGCCAGATCGTGGCTGATAAACAGGTAAGTCAGGCCGTGTTCTGCCTGCAAACGCCGCAACAACGCGACGATCTGCTTTTGCACCGTGCGATCCAGCGCCGAGGTCGGCTCATCCAGCAGGATCAAGTCAGGCTTGAGCACCAGCGCCCGGGCAATGGCGATGCGTTGGCGCTGACCACCGGAAAACTCGTGGGGATAACGATGGCGAGTAGCCGGATCAAGACCGACTTCGCGCAGCACATCAATCACCGCCCTCTCGCGCTCGCTGGCGTTCAAATCGCTGTGCACCTGTAGACCTTCGGCGATGATCTGCTCCACGCACAGGCGCGGACTGAGGCTGCCGAACGGATCCTGAAACACCACTTGCAGGCGTTTTCGCAGCGGCCGGAGTTGTTTGCCGCTCAAGTGCTCCAGCGCCTCGCCTTGAAAGCGAATACTGCCTCGGGCATCGAGCAAACGCAGAATCGCCTGGCCCAGCGTCGATTTTCCGGAACCGGACTCGCCGACGATCCCCAGGGTTTTGCCGCGCTGGAGATTCAAGTCAATGCCGTTCACCGCGTGCAACCAGGATTTCGCGCGCAGCCATCCGCCGCCCAAACGGAAGCGCACATTGAGATCACGCACCTCCAGCAAATCCTCAGCGGGTTCCCGGCACAATGCCTCGCCACCCGGCTCGGCGTTGAGCAACTCGACGCTATAAGGATGCTGCGGCGCGCTGAACAACTGTTCGCACGACGCCTGTTCGACAATCACCCCGCCACGCATCACCGCCACCCGCTGAGCGATATTGCGCACCAGATTCAGGTCGTGGCTGATGATCAGCAACGCCATGCCCAGCCGCTCCTGCAGTTCTTTGAGCAGCAACAGAATCTTGCGTTGCACGGTTACGTCCAGCGCTGTAGTCGGTTCGTCGGCAATCAGTAACTGCGGCTCGCAGGCCAGCGCCATGGCGATCATCACCCGTTGCCGTTGTCCGCCCGACAGCTGATGTGGATAGGCCTTGAGCCGATCGCGCGGATGTTGAATGTCGACCAATTCCAGGAGCTCCAAAATCCGTTGGCGCGCCGCCGCCCCGGCCAGCCCCTTGTGCAGCGCAAGGCTTTCACCCAGTTGTCGCTCAATCGTGTGCAATGGATTCAGCGAACTCATCGGCTCCTGAAAAATCATCGCGATGCGGTTGCCGCGCAATTGCCGCAAGTAGCGTTCATGCACGCCGAGCAGCTCCTCGCCGGCATAACGGATGCTGCCGTCGATCCGCGCGATGGCCGGGTCCAGCAATTGCAGAATGCTGTGCGCCGTCACCGATTTGCCGGAGCCGGATTCCCCAACCAGCGCCACGCACTCCCCGGGACGAATATCGAGGTCGATGCCGTGCACCACAGATTGGCCATTGAAGGCGACACGCAGGTCGCGTATTTCGATCAGATGTTCAGGCATATCAAGTCCTCGGATCAAACGCATCGCGGCAGGCTTCGCCGATGAATACCAGCAGCGAAAGAATCAGCGCCAAAGCAAAGAACGCGGTCAAACCGAGCCACGGCGCTTGCAGGTTGCTCTTGCCCTGGCCGATCAACTCACCCAGCGAAGCGCTGCCGGCCGGCATGCCGAAACCGAGAAAATCCAGCGCCGACAAGGTCGCGATCGCTCCGGTGAGAATGAACGGCAGATAAGTCAGCGTCGCGCTCATGGCATTGGGCAGGATGTGCCGAAAGATCACTTGCGCATCGCCAACCCCCAGTGCCCGGGCGGCTTTCACGTACTCCAGACCGCGACTGCGCAGGAACTCGGCCCGCACCACATCGACCAGGCTCAACCAGGAAAACAGCGCCATGATCCCCAGCAACCACCAGAAATTCGGCTCGACAAACCCGGACAGAATGATCAGCAGGTACAACACCGGCAGTCCCGACCAGACCTCCAGCACGCGCTGACCGATCAGGTCGACCCAACCGCCGTAGTAACCCTGCAATGCGCCGGCGGCGATGCCGATCAGCGCACTCGCCGCCGTCAGCGCCAAGGCAAACAGCAGCGAAACGCGCGTGCCGAAAATCACCCGTGCCAGCACGTCGCGTGCCTGATCATCGGTGCCCAGCCAGTTGTCGCCACTGGGCGGACTCGGTGCCGGCTCCGTGAGGTCGTAATTGACCGTGTCGAAAGCGAACGGAATCGGCGCAAACCACAGCCGCCCGCCCTGCCCCTCGATCAACTGCCGCACCTGCGCGCTGCGATAGTCCGGTTGAAACGGCAACTCGCCGCCGAAGTCCTGCTCGGTGTAGCGCTTGAACGCCGGGAAATACCAGTCGCCCTGATACGTCACCAGCAGCGGTTTGTCATTGGCTACCAACTCACCGCCGAGGCTCGCGCCAAACAACAAGAGAAACAGCCACAGCGACCACCAGCCGCGCCGATGTGCCTTGAAGCGCGCCCAGCGGCGCTGGCCGATTGGAGATAACGTCAGCATCAGGCAGCCCTCGCGGTGAAGTCGATGCGCGGGTCGACCAGTGTGTAGCAAAGGTCGCCGAGCAGTTTTATCAGCAGGCCGAACAAGGTGAAGATGAACAGCGAACCGAACACCACCGGATAGTCGCGCGCCACCGCCGCTTCATAACTGAGGCGGCCGAGGCCATCCAGCGAGAAGATCACTTCGATCAGCAGCGAACCGCCGAAGAACACCGTCACCAATGCTTGCGGCAATCCGGCGACGACCAGCAGCATCGCATTGCGAAACACATGGCCGTACAACACCTGTTTTTCACTCAGGCCCTTGGCGCGCGCCGTCACCACATACAGGCGCGAGATCTCGTTGAGAAAGCTGTTCTTGGTCAGGATGGTCAATGTGGCAAAACCGCCAATGACCAAGGCGATCACCGGCAGCACCAAGTGCCAGAAATAGTCGGCCACCTTGCCCCATGGTGACAGTTCGGCGAAGTTGTCCGAGACCAGCCCGCGCACCGGAAACCAGTCCAGCGCCATGCCACCGGCAAACACCACGATCAGCAGCAGCGCAAAGAGAAATCCCGGCAGCGCATAACCGATGATGATCGCCACGCTGCTCCAGACATCGAACGCCGAGCCGTTGTGCACCGCTTTGCGAATGCCCAGCGGAATCGACACCAGATAGGTGATCAGTGTCGCCCACAGGCCCAGCGACAAGGTCACCGGCAGTTTCTGCCAGATCAATTCGGTGACGCTGGCACCGCGAAAGAAACTCTGGCCAAAGTCCAGTTGCGCATACCTTTTGAGCATCAGCCACAAGCGCTCGCTGGCCGGTTTATCGAAGCCGTACTGGCGCTCGATATCGGCCACCAGTTTCGGGTCCAGCCCTCGGGTCGCGCGGGACTCACCTCCAACGGTTTCGACATGGCTGGAACCCACCGCCGCGCCCACGCCAATCCCCTGCAAGCGCGCGATGGCCTGCTCGACCGGGCCACCGGGCGCGGCTTGCACGATAACGAAATTGACCAGCAGGATCGCCAGCAACGTCGGCACGATCAGCAGCAGGCGGCGCAGGCTATAACCCCACATGGCTGTAGTCCTTGGGCTTCTGAGTTGTGGTCAGTGCGGTCGGGCTGATTTCCCACCAGGTGTCGAGGCCAGCGTCGTATAACGGCGCAATCGCCGGTCGGCCGAAGCGGTTCCACCACACCGTGGAAATCCCCGGCGGGTAATAGTTGGGCACCCAGTAATAGCCCCACTGCAACACCCGATCCAACGCATGAGCATGACGCAGCAGACTCTGGCGATTGTCGGCCTGCACCAGCCCTTCGAGCAGTGCATCGACAGCCGGATCACGCAGGACCATGTAATTGTTCGAGCCGGGATCAGCGGCGCCGTCGGAGCCAAAGTAATTGAACATCTCGCGCCCCGGGGCCTGACTCACCGGGTAACCGGCGACGATCATGTCGTAGTCGCGATTGCGCACGCGGTTGGTGTATTGCGCGGTGTCGACCTGGCGAATATCGAAGCCGATGCCGATCTGCGCCAGGTTGCGTTTGAACGGTAACAACAGCCGTTCGAAACCTTTCTGGCCATTGAGAAACGTGAAGTGCAGCAGCTCGCCACCGGCATTCACCAACTGATCGCCCTGAGGTTTCCAGCCAGCGGCTTCGAGCAGTTTCAGTGCCTGCAATTGTTCGGCGCGGATGTTGCCACTGCCGTCGGTTTTCGGTGGTTCAAACACCGTAGTGAACACTTCCTCGGGAATCTGCCCGCGCAACGGCTCAAGAATCTTCAGCTCTTCGGCATCCGGCAACGCAGTGGCCGCCAGTGCGCTGTGGGAGAAGTAGCTGCGCTGACGCAGGTACATGCTGCGCATCATCTGCCGGTTGCTCCATTCGAAATCCCAAAGCATGGCGATCGCCTGACGCACGCGACGATCCTGAAACAGTGGTTTTTGCAGGTTGAACACAAAACCCTGCGCACCTTGCGCAGCACCGGGCGCGAGGTGCTCACGGAGCAATTTGCCTTGCTCGAGTGCAGCGCCCGCGTAGCCGATGGTGAAACTGGTGGCGGAGAACTCGCGGTTGTAATCGAAGCCGCCGGCCTTGAGCACCTGCCGCGACACGTCGGTGTCGGCGAAGAACTCCACGCTCAGTTGATCGAAGTTGTAGAGGCCGCGCGTGATCGGCAGGTCCTTGGCCCACCAGTCCTGCACCCGTTGAAATTGAACGCTACGCCCGGCATCCACCGCGCTGATGCGGTACGGGCCGCTGCCCGGCGGAATCTCGAAACCGCCGCCCTCGGCGAAGTCCCGCGTACGCCACCAATGTTCGGGCAGCACCGGCAGTGTCGCCAGGTCCAGCGGCAAGGTGCGGCTGTCGTTGTTCTTGAAGAGAAAGCGCACCTGCGTCGGCGACTCGACGACGACCTCGGCGACATCGCGAAACTGCTGGCGGTATTTGAGACTGCCCTGAGTGGTGAACAGGTTGAAGGTGTAGCGCACGTCTTCGGCGGTGATCGGCGTGCCATCGTCGAAACGCGCCTTCGGGTTCAGGTAGAAGCGTATCCAGCGACGATCCGGATCCAGCTCCATCTGCTGCGCCACCAGACCGTAGACGCTATAGGGTTCGTCCTTGCTGCGATAGGCCAGTGGCGCGTAGAGCCAGCCATCGATATCGGCCACGCCGGTGCCTTTGTCGGTGTAGGGAATCAGGTGGTCGAACGGGCCGCTTTCCAGCGAAGAACGGCGCAGGCTGCCGCCCTTCGGCGCGTCGGGGTTGGCGTAGGCCAGATGCTGGAAGTCGGGAGCGTATTTGGCGGGTTCGCCGTAAACCGTTAACGCCGGTTGCGGGGCGGCCCAACTGAGCGGTGTTAGAAGCGCGAAAGCGCTGAATAAAATGAGCCTTGAGAACATGGGCAGATCCTTTTACACGGTGCTGCTACTGGCCTCTTCGCGAGCAGGCTCACTCCTACCGGGACTGCGGTGAACACAAATCCAATGTAGGAGTGAGCCTGCTCGCGATAACGCCGGGCCAGTCACCACACATCCTGCCTACCTGTGATGTGCAACAGGCCGGCGATTTTTATAGGGCGTGCTTTAGATCAATAGGTGACTAAAACCCGCCATCTCTGAGCATTTTCAAAACTTGTAACTGACCCGCGTGTACAGCGTCCGCCCGAACGGATCGCCATATTTCGGGTCGTAGCCGCTCTGGAACGTGTAGGTCTGGTTGCTGAACGGCGGTTCGCGGTCGAACAGGTTTTTTGCGCCGAGGGTCACGCTCAGGGTCTTGCGCCAGGTGTAGGTGCCGGCCAGATCCCAGACGTTGTACGAGCCGACGTAATCGTGGGTGTCGCGATCGGAGTCGTGGTAACCGCTGGTGTAGCGGTTGGTGAGCGCGGCGCCGAACGGGCCGTAATTCCAGCTGCCAGTCAGGCTGTGGCGCCAGCGCGCCACGGCACCCGCCGACGCAAAATCACCGCCACGGAAATCGCCGAGCTTGTCGATGTAGTCGCCCTTGAGCTGTTGCTGGTAGTCATAACGAGTGACGTAGGTGCCTTGCAGGCCGATGCCGAAGTTGCCGTACGGTGTGCTCGGCAAACGGTAATCGAAGCTGACGTCGACGCCATTGGTCTTGATCTTGCCGAGGTTGGCGCCAACCCGGTGACGATGTGATCGATGGAGCCATCCGGCTTGCGGATCAGGCGATCCGGGTACAGCTCAGGATTCTCGAACACCGCCGATTCGGGGAACTCGGCAATCTGGTTGGCGATGTCGATCCACCAGAAATCCAGCCCGGCGCTCAGGCGCTCGAACGGCTGATAAACAAACCCGAGGGTGACGTTGCGCGCGGTTTCCGGGCTCAGGTCAGTATTGCCGCCGCTGGTGCGATTGAACTGCTGCGCGCAATCGCGGTTGGCGATGCCGCCATTGCTCGGATTACCGCCTGCGCACAAACGCGGGTCGTTGTAGTTGGCGTTGGTGAAACTGCTGAACGTCGGGTTGTACAACTCATACAACGACGGCGCACGGAATCCTTCGCTGTAGGCGCCGCGCACCACCAGTTCCTTGAATGGCTGGAAGCGGAACGAGTATTTCGGGTTAGTGGTGCTGCCGAAGTCGCTGTACTTGTCGTGGCGTACGGCGGCGGACAGTTCGAGGCTGTCGAGCACCGGCACATTGACCTCGGCGTATTCGGCCGAGACGCTGCGATCCCCGGCAACACTGCCGTTCGGATCAACACCGAGGCTTTGCACGTCTCCGGCAAATGCGGCGAAATCCTGATGGAAGTCTTCCTTGCGATACTCGCCGCCCAGTGCCAATGCTGAAGGGCCGGCGCCGAACCAGTCGCCGATTTCACGACTGATGCGCCCGTCGATGGCCTTCACCCGCCCGACCGCCGTGGCGTAATCACCGTCCACCGCGTTGGCCGCCAACAGCGCGGAACCGGCAGCCGTCTGCGGACCGAACGGGTTGATCACACCGTTGGCAATGCCGGCGCTGACCGCACGATCGTTGACGTAGCCGTCCTGAATGCTGTTGATCACTTTGTTCTGGTTGTACGAAGCGCCGAGGTTGTAATCCCAGCCGGCGAGCGTGCCATCGAAACTCAAGAGCAAGCGCTGACTGGTGTTGTCGTCCTCATGCTGCCGCGCACCGACGGCGGTTTCACGCCAGTTGACGTCAACCGCTTGCGTCGGGTCGAGGGCGAAGCCGTTCGGCCCTGGCGTGATGCCGTTACCCGGATAGAACGCCGTGCCGGGATTGACCTGATTGCCCATCAATGTGCCGGGGCCGATTTGCGTGCGGTTTTCGTTGCGTGCCCAAAAGTATTCGAGGCTGACGTTGTGCTCGTCCGACAGCTTGCCGGTGGCTTTGGCGAAGGCCGAGGTCTTTTCGGTTTCCGGCACCAGATCAAGGTAGTTCCACAGGCTCTGCCGGCAGATGCCGTTGCGTGCCAGCAAACCCGGTGCGTTGCAGCCGGAACCGGCCAAAGGGTTGGTGGCGTTGCTGCCCTGACTCCAGTTGGCCGGCGAGGCGGTGCCGGAGGTGTAATCGAGTCCGCGGTTCGGCTGATAGTTGTAGGTGTAGCCGCGATCTTCGGCGGCCAGGCGTTGCTGCTTGTCGTAGCTGACCACGCCGAACACGTTGAAGCGATCCTCCTGCAAATCACCGAAACCCCAACTGCCGCTGAAGTTACGGCTTTCACCGCCACCCGAATGCGTCGGCGTGTCGTAACTCGTGCTGATCTGCCCTTCGGTGAGACTGGTTTTGGTGATGAAGTTGATCACCCCGCCAATCGCATCGGTGCCGTACAGCGCCGAGGCGCCATCGCGCAGCACCTCCACACGATCGATGGCCGCGAACGGGATGGTGTTGAGGTCGACACCGGAGCCGTTGATCGCATTGGTGGCGTTGTTACTCAGGCGCCGACCATTGAGAAGCACCAAGGTTTTGTTGGCGCCGATGCCGCGCAGATCCGCATAAGACGCACCGCCACTGCTCGAGCCCACCGAACGCCCGGAGCCAACCGAAGACTGGTTAGCGGAAATACGGCTGACCAGCTCCTCGGTGGTAGTAACACCCTGCTCGCGCAGCTCTTCGACGCGCAGGATGGTGACCGGCACTGCGGTTTCCGCATCGACCCGGCGGATTGCCGTCCCCGTGACTTCGACACGCTGCAGTTGAGTGGTCGGTTCGGTTGCCGTGCTATCGGCGGCGATCGCCGGCAGTGTGTTGATTGCCAGCAGCAAGGCCAGGCTCAAAGGTGATTTGACGGGTGAAAACTGAATCATGAACAGCCATCCCTGCGTTTTGGTTTATGCAGGGATGTGCGATGACGAATCAGGATTTATAGAGGCCGATTTAGACTGTTGGGTGCTGAGGTTATGCAAAAAAATCCATGCCTCGATATCAACCCGATGCCATCTCCCTCAGCAACCTTGTATCCAGGCCAAAACGTTCTTGAGAAACCATTTTGAACTGCCCCTGTGCCAGGTCGCAGCTCACCAGCAGATTCCACGAGTGGCGGGTTGCCGCCGAGGGGATCAGGACAAACGGATGCTCATCCAGTAAAGCGTCGGCAAACCGCTGTTGATTGGGCGACGGCCAAGCGGGACTCAACCAGTAAGGATTCGGGACCTCTTCGGGCTGAACGACTTTGACCCGTGCATCGCCGATGACCTCAAAGCACGTCAGCACATAAGGTTCTCTGTCCAGTACATCGAAACTATTATTGGCGGCCACCTCCAGAATGGCCGAGGACGGGTCGACAGATGCATAGACGACTCGCCGGCCAGGCGCATTCCATCGACCGCCCTTCAGTTTTGGACCCATCCCGCTGTCCCACGTATCTCCGTAGGCCTCCTGATCCAGGCGCCAGCCATACCAGTGTCCTTCCCAGGGCAAGGGATTCATGGGTAACCCCCGTACAGGAGCCGACACAAGTATTGCTCGACCATCTGGAAGCCCAGTGGATGACGGGTCAATTCCAACGGTACGTAGCCGTTCAGGTAAGGGGTGGACTTCTGCATCCATATTTCCGCCTGTGGCAGCCCCCCGAACGCCCGAGTGGCCATCTCCAGCACCAGCGCATATTGGTAGGCGACGACACTCTGTTGCGAGTCAAGCCGCACCGATTTGCCTTCCTTCAACAGCCGCTGCACGGTTCTGACAGATTTGCCGGTGATGCGTTTGACCATGTCCTCGCACAGGTACATTTCGGAAGTTGAAAGCATGTTGACGACGTCGCTCAGCTCAAAGCCCTCCTCGGTAAGGCGGACAATCAGCATGGCGTCGTCACCGAGGTCCTGGCCATGCACGAGCAAATCGACAGGCTTGCCCGCGACCTTCTTCAGCCCCGTCAGCCGGGGCACTTTTGCTGTGGGCATCGCGACATCCTCCATGGGGCATCTGGCGCGATCGTCGATCCAGAAGTTGCGCAGGGAATAAACAGAGGTTTCATGCTCGATGTGTGGGGTACGCATAATCGATCCTTTATCTGGGAGCCTGAGCGTTCAAGCCACTCAGCGACTTCAATGTCAGGTCCGATGCTATAGATCGCGCTTCCGACGACCAACCTGAAAAAGTCGTCGGAAATATCCGCTGCTTGCCGCAAAACCTGCCATTTTCCGTAGGACGTAAACGCGAGATTCCTGCCCTCAGCCGCCGAAGTGATAACTCACATCCAGCCACCACTGCCGTCCGTACGGGTCATAGTTGCCGGTCGGGTAATACGGCCACCCCGCCGAGTCATCGTGTTTGACCTGATTGAGCACGTTGTTCACGGTCAGCCCGACACTCGCCCGGTCATTGAGCTTGTAACGCGCGCTGGCGTTGAACACCGTCCACGGTGACAGGCGACCGTCCCCCGCGCCGTTGGTGACCGAACCGTAACGAATGCCCACCAGAGTCGCCGTGGCTTTCTGGTAATCCCAGGTCAGGCTGGCGTTGACCTTGCTGCGCCAGTCGTAGTTGGTGCGTGAGGTGCGCCAGTCTTGCGTGGGTGCCTCTTCCGACTCCTTGTAGTAATGCGACAACACCAGGGTGTAACCCAGCGCAGAACTGAACGCGCCGTATTGCCCGGCGCCCCAGCGGATATTGCTCTTGAAATCCAGACCACTGACCCGCTCGCTGGCGGCGTTGATCGCATTGACCCGCACGCGCTGCAACTGGTTGGGGTCGACCGCGGCATTGCCGGCGTTGCGATCGATGCGTGCCAGGGTCGCTTGGCAGTTGGCCGAATTGATGTCCTGCGTGCCGTTGCGGCATTCGTTTTCCTGTTGCAGCAAACGGTTTTCATCGACAGTGGTCAGCAAATCATCGATCTCGACGCGCCAGAAATCCGTGGAGAAATCGAAGTTGCGCGACGGCGACCAGACAAACCCGTACGTCCACGATTTGCCACGTTCGGACTCCAGATTCGCTGTACCGCTCTGGGTGTAATCGACCCGCCCACGATCACAGGCACCCTCCACGCCCTGGCTGCAACCGTAGTAATCGATCTGCGCCGGGTAGTAGCCGTTGCTGTCGGACTGATAGATGTAATTCAGATCCGGCGCGCGGAAACTGGTGCCGTAACTGCCGCGCAGCAACAGGCTGGTGACCGGGCGCCATTCCAGTCCCAGGTTGTAGGTTTTCTGCTGTTCGGTGCGGCCGCTGAATTTGTATTGATCCCAGCGTCCGGCGGCGGTCGCCAGCAGCGTGTCAGTCAGCGGAATGCTGAACTCGCCACCCGCCGCGTAGCGTTTGCGCGAGCCACCGGAACTCTGCTGTGGGCTCACGCCGTAAAAAATGCCGTCATTGAGGCCATCGTCCGGGTCAACGCGGTATTCCTGCTTGCCCGCTTCCAGCACCCCGGCGAAGCCCACCGGACCCGCCGGCAAGTCGAACAGGTCACCATTGACCGAGGCGTTGTAACTGGTCGACACCGACTTGCTGCTCTGGGTGAGGTTGCCGCGAAACTGCTGCCACTCCTGCGGCGTCAGCGGCCGGTCGAGCCGTGAAGCATCCGGGGCGAATACTGGATAACCGCCGCTGACACCGAGTTGCGGGCCAAGGTAGAAATCCTGAATCGATGACAGTGGCGTGTAGCGCGTGGTCCTGACGCTGCGATATTCCGAGCGATTGGCTGCCAGATCGTAACTCCAGCCGGTGTCGGCGATCTTGTCCGAGAGCCCCAGGGTGCCGGTCCATGAGGTGTCGCGCCACTTGCTGTTGTTGCTGGTGCGACCACCGATTTCCTCTTCGCCGAAGCGTCGATACCAGCGCTCCAGATTGCCGCTGTTCTGGTTGATGAAATCCGGTGAGGTGAAGGTCGGCCCGCGCGTGTTGTTCTGGATATGGTCGAGGCCGTACATCAAATCGGCGAAGACCTGGCCGCTGTCGCTGAAATGCCAGGTGCCACGGGTATAGCCGTCGTAGTTTTCCTTCTGGGTCTGCACGGTCCAGTAATCGTTGTACATCTGATCGGTGCGGCAGCGCCCGCCGCTGTTGACCAGTTTGTTGTCGAAGGTGCCCTGATAAGCACCGCAACCCGGTCCCCGATAACGATTGTTGCTCAGGTCGCGGCGGTAACCGACATCTGCCAGCGGGCCGTTTTGCATAAAGCCACGGTCATCGGCCCAGATCGGATCGCGGTTAGTCAGCTCCAGACCGAACAAGCCGTCAAAATCCCCCCAACTGCCGCCGCCGCTGATCTGCAAGCGCTGGTTGTCACCGCCGCCGCGCTCGCTGGTGCCGCCCTTGAGATTGACGTCGACACCGTTGATCTTGTCCTTGAGGATGATGTTGACCACCCCGGCGATCGCGTCCGAGCCGTAAATCGCCGAGGCGCCGCTGCTGAGGATTTCGATGCGTTCGATGACCGCCGACGGAATGTTCGCCAGGTTGGTGAAATTGACCTTGCCGTCGTACGGCGTTGGGTAGTCGGCGACGCGACGGCCATTGATCAACACCAGCGTATGGTTCGGGCCGAGGCCGCGCAGGTTGAGTGCGCTGGCCGCCGGTTGCCAGGTGTTGCCGTAATCTTCGCCTTGGGTCATTCCGGTGTTTTGCGTCTGCGTCGCCAGGGCGTCGTAGACGTTTTTGTAGCCGCGCGCTTCCATTTCTTCGTGGGTAATGACGTTGACCGGTGTGGCGCCATCGCTCTGCGCGCGGGCAATGCGCGAACCGGTCACGGTGACTTTTTCCATACGGTAATCGGCGCTGGTGACCGGCGCCACAGCGGTGACTTTCGCCGGCACATCAGCCGCGCGAACCGTTAAACCCTGGGTGCTTTGTTCGACTTGCAGACCGCTGCCAAGCAAGGCCTTTTCCACCGCCTGACGACCGCCCAATGCCCCACGCACCGCCGCGCTGTGTTTGCCTTTCACCAGTTCTTGGCTGAAAGAAATCGGTACACCGCTCTGCCGCGAGATGTCCAGCAACACTTCGTCGAGCGGTCCGCTGGCGATGTCGAAGGTGAACACCGCCGCTGCCGATTCCTGGGCCACCGCCGCCCATGGACTGATGCCCATCGCCAATGCAGCAGCAAGAGTCAATCGAGGTAATTTTTGTTTGATTGAGAACATCGAAGGGTTTCCCTGTTGGAGGCATCTGCAGGGAATGAGCAGCGGGCCAGCGCTTTTTATAGGGCGGCGATTAGGCCAAGAAGTTATGGGTTTATAACCGCGCGTCGATGCTGACCCAGTACGGGTTGTGCCAGGTGATGCGGATCGGCAGCGAGCGTTCCAGCAGTTGCAACGTGCGATCGCTGTCGTCAAGCGGATAGAGGCCGCTGAGGCGCAGGTCGGCGACTTCCGGGCTTAGATGCAAGATGCCGCGACGGTAGCGGCGCAAGCTGTCGATGACTTCGTACAAAGGCCGGTCGCGGACTTCCAGGCGACCTTGCACCCATGCACTTTCCTGGCCGTTGCTACGTTCCAGCGACAGCACTCCAGCGCCGTTGAACAACAGACTTTCGCCGGCCTGCACCACTTGCCGCGCACCGCCGGCGGTGACCACTTCGACCTGCGAATGGAGCATCACCAAACGCGTCGCCTCCTCGCGGTACTGCACGAGAAACTTCGTCCCCAGCGCGCGCAGGCGACCGTGCTCGGTCTCGACCACAAAGGGCCGCGCCGGCTCTTTCGCCACATCCACCAACAACTCACCGCTGCGCAAGGCGAGCAGGCGCTGTTGGCTATCGAACAAAGGCACCACACGACTGCGCGCGTTGAGGGTCAGCGCACTGCCGTCGGCCAGGGTGAAGTCACGTCGCTCGCCGGTCCCGGTCGACAACTCCCCCGCCTCCGGCAGCCAGCCGTAACGCCGCCCGAGCAGCCCGGCCAACAGCCCGATGCCGAGCACACTCAGACTGCCGCTGATAAAGCGTCGCCGACTCGATGGCGCGTTAAGGCTGTGCAGCAGACTGCTGCGCGGCAAGGTGCGCAGGGTCGGGTTGCGTAGCAGATTGAGGCCGCCGCCCATTTGCTCGATGACCTGCTGATGCCGTGGGTCGGCAACGCGCCAAGCCTCGAATGCGGCCCGCTCAGCCATGCCCGCCTCGCCCGACTGCAACAACGCCAGCCATTGCGCGGCCTCATCGATCACCGCTTCGTCCGGCCTCATGCCTGCATCGCCTGATAGCAACGCTTGAACGCTTCGACCATGTATTGCTGCACGCGGCTGGTGGACACCCCGAGGCGCTCGCCGATCTCGCTGTAGGTCAAGCCGTCGAGCTGGTGGTAGAGAAACGCCGCTTTGGCTTTGGCCGACAACCCGTTGAGCAAACGATCGACCGCCAGCAGCGCTTCGATCACCAGCGCCCGCTCTTCCGGAGACGGATGCACCGGTTCTGGCGCCAGCGCCAGGCTTTCCAGATAGGCGCGTTCCAGGTCCTGGCGACGCCAGCCTTCATAGACCAGCCGCCGGGCGATGGTAGTGAGCAGCGCGCGTGGCTCGCGAATGGCCGTCGGGTCCGGCAATGCCAGCACCCGCAGAAAGGTTTCCGAGGCGATGTCCTGCGCACTGTGCGGGCAACCCAGCGTGCGGCCAACGGCAGCGCACAGCCAGCGATAGTCCTTTTGGAACATCTGCCCAATGATCTGGTAATGCGGGTTGTACCCACCCATGTCTTGCTCCCTGAAACGGGTCCCACCCGCTGCGAAAAACCATCGTTCTGCCGGGATCGTCCGGCTCTGATCAGGCGCGACTGTGCAATAGCCTCGAAGACATTTGAAGTAATAAAAAATCAGCATATGCAAACCATTGAGCATAAGCCGCTTCGTCGCCGCAGAAACATTGGCTGACAGAACGTTGACCTCGGTCACTGGCGCGTGGGCGGTCACTGATTAATCTCGCGGCTCCATCGAAGGCCAGGGACGGCTCACCGAGAGCCCACGGCTAAACCCACTCAAGGAAGAGCAAGCATGCGACCACTCAACATCATCCTGCTGTCGTCAGCGTTCAATGGCCTGACCCAACGCGCCTGGCTGGAACTGCGTGAGGCCGGGCACTCGCCGAGCGTCATGTTGTTTACCGATGAACAAGTGGTGTGCGAGCAGATCGAACACAGCGGCGCCGATCTGGTGATCTGCCCGTTCCTCAAGGACCGTGTGCCCGAAGCACTGTGGAGCAATACCCAGCGTCCGGTGGTGATCATTCATCCCGGCATCGTCGGCGATCGCGGCGCCAGTGCCCTCGACTGGGCGATTACCAATGAGTTGCCGAGTTGGGGCGTTACCGCGTTGCAGGCCGTTGAGGAGATGGACGCCGGCCCGGTGTGGGCCACCTGCGAATTCAACCTGCCGGCGGGCCTGCGCAAATCCGAGCTGTACAACGGCCGGGTCAGTGACGCGGCAATTCGTTGCATACGCGAAGTGGTAGAGAAATTCATCGAAGGTTTTGAGCCGGTTACCCTCGACTATGCCGATGCGAAAGTGCGCGGGCGCTTACAGCCGAACATGAAACAGGTCGACCGCAGTTTCAGCTGGCACGACTGCGCGCGCTTCATCAAACGCTGCATCGATGCCGCCGATGGCCAGCCCGGCGTGCTGGCGAGCCTGGCCGGCGGTCAGTATTACGTGTACGACGCGCACCTCGATTCGCGCAGCGGCATGCCCGGCGAGATTCTCGCGGTGCATGACGATGCGGTGCTGGTCGCGGCTGGTGATCAGAGTTTGTGGCTTGGTTCGTTGCGACGCAAACCGCAACCCGGCGAAGAAACCTTCAAGCAACCGGCGCGGCACCTGTTGGCCGAGCAATTGGCCGACGTGCCGGTGCTCGACTGGTCGATCGCTACACAGCCGTTCAGTGACGAAGCCTATCAACCGCTGCGTTATCGCGAATCCGGCATCGTCGGTGAGCTGACCTTTGAGTTTTACAACGGCGCCATGAGCACCGAGCAATGCCAGCGCATGGTCGCCGCGCTGCGCTGGGCCAAATCCCGTGATACGCAGGTGTTGCTGATCAAGGGCGGGCGCGGCAGCTTTTCCAACGGCGTGCATTTGAACGTGATTCAAGCCGCGCAGGATCCGGGCGCCGAAGCCTGGGCGAATATTCAGGCGATCGACGATGTCTGCGCAGAACTGCTGACCGCCCGGCAACTGGTGGTCAGCGGCGTTACTGGTAACGCCGGCGCCGGTGGCGTGATGCTCGCACTGGCGGCCGATATTGTGTTTGCCCGCGCCGATATCGTGCTCAACCCGCATTACAAGAGCATGGGTTTGTATGGTTCCGAATACTGGACCTACAGCCTGCCCCGCGCCGTCGGCCCGGCGATGGCCGAACAATTGACTCAGGCGTGTCTGCCGGTGAGCGCGGTGCAGGCGTGGCAACTGGGCATGGTCCAGGAAATCGGCCCGCGCTGCCCGGACGAGTTTTCGTTGTGGTTACTGCAACGGGCCAACGGTGCGGTGAGCGATCCGACCTATGCTGCGGTGCGCGAGCGCAAGGCGCGGGTTGATCAGGTGTTGATCCAGCAGTGCCGCGAAACCGAGCTGCAGGAGATGCAGGAGGACATGCTTTACAACCGCAATCAGTTTGCCGAGAAGTGCCGGAACTTTGTGTTCAAGCGCAAAGTGTGTGGCACGCCGGCGCGGTTGATCGAGGCGTGGGCGCGGGTATGTTTGACCGAGTTGGCCAGTTGATTTTGCGGTGACTGCTTTCCCCTCACCCTAGCCCTCTCCCCAAGGAGAGGGAACTGACCGAGGTGTCTGGCGCCCTGCATCGACCTGAAAAAACGTGTCGATTATGGATTCAACGCTGATCGTTCAAGTCAGTGCATTTCTTCAATATCCCCCAATCAGTCCCCTCTCCCTCCGGGAGAGGGTTAGGGTGAGGGGCTTTTGCCTTTACAATGCCCGACACCTCAAACACCGGCCCGCCCATGGACATCGATCTCGCTCGCACCTTTCTGGAAATCGTCCGTCACGGCAGCCTCGCCGCTGCCGCGCAGAAGTTGTTCGTCACACAAACGGCGATCACCGCCCGGGTGCAGAAGCTCGAAAGCCAACTGGGCAGCACACTGTTCGTGCGCAACCGTGCCGGGGCAAAGCTGACGCCCAATGGCGAGGCCTTTGTGATCTACGCCAATCAACTGGTGCAGACCTGGGAAGCCGCGCGCCGTGATCTGCCGCTGCCCGAGGGCTATCACAACGTGCTGCACATCGGCGGCGAAGTCAGCCTGTGCAACCCGTTGATGCTGAGTTGGGCGGCGGAGCTGCGCGAGAAGATTCCCGGGCACGCCCTGCGCATGGAAATCCGCGATGGCGAAAACCTGCTGCGCCAACTGGAACTCGGCGTGCTCGACGCGGCGCTGGTCTATCAGCCGGAATACTGGCCGGGCTTGCAGGTCGAGCAAGTGCTGGAAGAAAAACTGATTCTGGTGCGTGCGCCCGAGCGCCCCGATCCCTACGTCTACATCGACTGGGGCCCGGACTTTCGCCGCCAGCATGACGCCGCCCTGCCGGAAAAAGCCAAAGCGGCGCTGAGTTTCAACCTCGGCCCGCTAGCCCTGCAATACATCCTCGAACACGGCGGCAGCGGCTACTTCCGCACCCGTGTGGTACGCACGTATCTGGAAAGCGGCGCCCTGGAAGCAGTGACCAAAGCCCCGGAATTCGGCTACCCGACTTATCTTGTCTACTCACGCGACCGCGATTCGGCAACGCTGCAACAAGCCTTCCATCTGCTGCGCGAAGTGATCCGCACCGATGACGACTGGTCGCAACGCTGGAACCCGCTGAGCTGAAGCGGCGGCTTTGCACCGGAGCATGGCGCAAGTGACACCGAGGTCCGGCCTGCACAAACGGCCGGATCGGCTAATCTGCCGGGTATAACAACAATCCCCGCAGGTGATGCAGTGAGGCAGACCACCGAGGCATTCCGCAGTCGCTACCGTGCGGCCATTCACCCGTTGTACAACCCATGGCTGCACGGTGCCTTCGTGCTGCTGTTCGGTGTGCTGGCCATCGCTGCGTTCTCGGCCAGCGTGCAGCAGGTCAGTCTGCTGGAATGGCTGACGGTGCCGTTGACCCTGCTGTTGTTCAATTTCGGTGTGTACATGGTCCATCGCCATCTCGGCCACCACAAAAAAACCTTCGCGAAAATGTTCTACGCCCGGCACGCGGGCGATCATCACAGCTTCTTCACTCCCGGCCATATGACCTACGACAGTGCGCGTGACTGGCGGGTGATTCTGTTCCCCGCCTGGCTGATTGTGCTGCATACGCTGGTGATCACCGTACCGTTGTGGTGGCTGTTGGCACCCGTAAACGCCAACGTTGCCGGGTTGTTCGGCGGTTGCATGGTGCTGGGTTATCTGACTTACGAAGTGTTTCATGCCTGCGAGCATTTGCCGGCAGACAACCCTTTGGCACGCCTGCCATGGATCCGCCAGATGCGCCGTTTGCATGAGCTGCATCACCGCCGCGAACGCATGCAGGAGCGCAATTTCAACATCGTCCTGCCGCTGATGGACTACCTGTTCGGCACCCTGTACTGGGAGCCGGAAACCACCCCTTTGAGCTATTCGAAAATGCCCATGACCCGCATGCAGCACAGCATCGATATCGCTGGCGATCCCATTGCCGTACTGGCCTACGCCGCCAGTGTCGGTCGCTGGCCTGAGTGGCACCCCTCGTCGCTGAAAATCGACGGCCCACACGGCCCGCTGCATGCGGGCGCGCGCTTTGAAGAGGACATTCATGCCGGCGGCCGTGAAGGCCACTTGAGCTGGGAAGTCACCGAGTACTTGCCCGGCCGGCGCTGGTGCGCCCGGGCGCAAGGTGATCATGGATTGTCGTTGCTACTGACCTATGAATGCAGCGCCGAAGGCAGCGGCGCGCGATTTGTGCGCACACTGGATTATCGCTTCGCCGGTCTGGGCATGCGCATCGCCAATCACCTGCTGCTCAAGCGCCGCATCGAGCGCGAATCTGCCGCGTCGATGCTGGCGCTGCGCGACATGGCCGCCCAGTACCTGTCATCGGCGAGGGCCAGCGCGTGAAGCTACGGCATCTGTTGTTGCTGCTGATCCTTATCGTCATCGCGTTCTTATTGTTGATGCCAACCAAAGTCGAACCCGTGGCCTGGACGCCGTCGCCTGCGCCATCGCTGAAAGAAGGCATTTACGCCGAGAATCAGAAACTCAAAGGCGCAGCGCAGGTCGGGCCGAGCGACATCGAAGGGCCGGAAGCGTTGCTGCTGGAAAGTGACTTCTTGATCACCGGACTGCACGACGGCCGACTGATCCGTACCAGCCTCGACGGCCAGCAACGCAAAGTACTCGCCGACACCGGTGGCCGTCCGCTCGGATTGGCCCGACATCCGAACGGCATGCTGGTGATCGCTGATGGGGTCAAGGGCTTGCTGTCCCTTGATGCGCAAGGTCAGTTGATTCCTTTGACCACGGAGGCCAATGGTCTGGGCTTCGGTTTCACCGATGATGTGGCCATCGACAAGTCCGGGCATTACGCCTATTTCAGCGATGCATCCAGTCGCTGGGGTTATGGCCATGACGGCGAGGCAATCATCGAGCACGGCGGCGACGGACGTCTGCTGCGCTATGACTTCCAGAGCGGTAAAACCAGTGTGCTGCTGGACAGACTGGAGTTCGCCAACGGCGTGACCCTCGGCCCCGATGACGCCTATGTGCTGGTCAACGAAACCGGCGCTTATCGCATCAGCCGTTACTGGCTGACCGGTCCGAAAGCCGGCACTCACGACCTGTTCATCGACAATCTGCCTGGGCTGCCGGACAACCTGGCATTCAATGGCAGCAACCGGTTCTGGGTGGCGTTGTATGCGCCGCGCAATGCTCTGCTGGATGGCACTGCGGGGCATCCGTTCGTGCGCAAGATGATCGTGCGGGCGCTGAGGGTTTTACCGAAACCGGTGGAGAAACGCGGGTTTGTGCTGGGCCTGGACCTGGATGGCAAGGTGATTGCCAATCTGCAGGATGCGAGCAGTGGCAATTACTCGCCGATTACCACGGTGCGCGAGTATGGGCCGTGGTTGTATTTTGGCTCGTTGAAGGCCACACATATGGCGCGGATGCCGTTGGATGCGGCCCTGAAGTGAGCCTGATGTTTTTTGTGTTGCATGGACTTACGCCTTCGTCGGAACGCCGCCCGGAGCAGGCTCGCTCCCACAGGGGTTCTTTGCTGACCACAGCATTAGTGGTCAACACAATCCACTGTGGGAGCGAGCCTGCTCGCGAAGACGGTCTGTCAGTTGCTGGACTTGTCGAACTTGTCCGGATCTTCGTCTTCAGGCAGATCCTCATCCGGCTCTTCGGGGTTAGCGGTGGTATGCGCCGGGCTGTTGGGTTCAGGATGGGTGGGAACCGGGTCGAATGCGCCCTGCTCTTCACTGGGGAATTTCGGATCGTTCATAAGGCACCTCGCAAAGAGTCGCTGATGGAAGACTCTGTACATTCGAGGTGCCGGTCGTGGCTGTCGTTCCCGTCAATCCGCAACCGCAGGTCGGCGGATCATTGTCGAGTCAGGACGGGGCCTGCAAATGGCTGACGATTTCGTCTTTGACCTTCAAGCGCTTTTCTTTGAGCTTTTTCAATGCGTCGTCGGTGGGAGCATCTGAAGTGGCCGTTTCGGCCTTGACCACTTCGGCGTCGGCTTGGGAATACTTGTTGATCAGTGAATCCAGTCGTGGATCCTGGGTGCGTTTTTGCTGGATCTCTTCCTTCGTGCAACTCAAGTCCTGAAACAGGTCATGGGGAACCGGCATGGAACACCTCCGTCAGTTGATCGGCTGGCCAACGCGACCGATTGCGCTGGCCAGTTATCAGAATGGCCTTGGTTGCACGGTTCTGTCGACCACCTGTCAGACCAGCGGTGCCCGTTCGTCGCCCTGTCGCAAATGCGATAAAACCTTTACTCGCCGCGTTGCCTCCATTGGATAACCCCAACAAAAACTGCGTGGAGATACACCAATGGACGGATTCAACCTGCGTCATCTGGTTTTGGCTGTCGCTTTGAGCAGCGGCATGGGCAGTGCTTTCGCCGCGACGGACAATGACTTCGTCGATAACGCCGCAGCCGGTGGCATCGCCGAAATCGAAACCAGCCGTCTGGCCCTGGAAAAAAGCCAATCGGCAGACATCAAGGCATTTGCCAACATGATGATCACCGATCACGGCAAGGCCAATGACGAACTGGCGACTATTGCCAAAGCCAACGACATCGAAGTCCCGGACAACACGACCCTGGTCAAACAGGCCAAGGAAAAAATCCTCGAAGTGCGCGATGAGTCCTTTGATGCCGCTTACGCCAATAATCAGGTGAAGGCGCATGAAGAGACCATCGAGCTGTTCAAGAAACAAGCCAATACTGTGACGGATGACAAGGTCAAAGGCGCGACTGAACTGAAAGCGTTTGCGCAGAAAATGCTGCCGGGGCTGGAAAAACATTTGGCCGCCGCAAAAGAATTGCAGGCCAAGCATCCGAGCAAGTAAAAAGCCTTACCCTCACCCCAGCCCTCCCGAAACGTCGGACCGCCCCGAGGGAGTGGGAGCCGACCGAGGTGGATGTTCGAGTTACGCCGACCTGACAGTCTCGAGTTGAACGCAGGTTTTGAACATTCCCCAATCGGCTCCCTTTCCCCTCGCCCCCTTGGGGGAGAGGGCTGGGGTGAGGGGGATCGATATCAGCCACACCACCAGACTCAAGCGTAAAAAAGGCCGCATCCAAATAGATGCGGCCTTGTCATATCCGCCGAAATCAACCGCCATCGGTATCAATATCGGCATCCGTCTCCTCCCCCGGCTTCGCCCGATCCGGCTGCGGTTTGAAGCCCGGGCTGAACTCGTTGTCGTTGTCCGTATGCTGGTTCTTCTGATCCACCGCCGGATCGGCACTCTGCGCCTGATCATCCTCGCCCTGCTGCTGCGTCGGAGCCGGTTGCCCCGGCACCTGCGGGTCAATGGCCGGATCATTGCGATTGATCGGTTCGCCAGATTGGCTCTGCTTCGTTTGCTCGTTCATGGCCACCTCGTTGGTCAAACACCCCCGGCACACATCCGCCGGGTGTCAAAGATTCGAAGCCTGCCCTGCGTCAACGTTCAAAACTTCACCGCACCCGGCCACGCCGACTAGAGTTACCGGGACGTTCCTTGCGCCAGATCAAAAATATACGTGCGTGAACGAACAACTATTTCGAACGGCAAATGTCGATCATTCCGCGGCGTTCATTTATAGCGATCGCCCCCCAATTCGCGACGGAGCAACAGGCACATGGCAGCACTGCAGAACAGCACACTCGATGCGATGAAAAACAAACAAGCACAACTGCTGAGTGAATGGGTCAACGGACTGGAAACCAGCGGTGCCACGCGTAATCTGAAAGGCCACGACATACAGCAACAAACCGGCGAATTCCTGCAACTGGTGATCAATGGTCTGCAAAACGACAACGGCACCAATGTGGCCGCGCCGGGTTGGGAAACCACCCGCCAGTTCCTCGAAAAGCTCTCCCACAGCCGCGCCCTGCTCGGCCAGGACTCGCAGCAGACCGCGAGTTTCATCTTCGCCCTCAAAGGCCCGCTGTTTAACCTGCTCCAAAGTCATTACAAAGACCAACCGGCGCTGCTGGCCGAACAACTCTGGGAAGTGTCCGAGCTGCTCGACGCGTTCGGCATGCACACCATCCGCACCTTTCAGAAATCCCGCGAAGCGGTGATCAAGCGTCAACAGGAAGAACTGCTGGAGCTGTCGACCCCGGTGGTCAAGCTGTGGGACGGCGTGCTGGCGCTACCGATGATCGGCACCCTCGACTCGCAACGCACGCAAGTGGTGATGGAATCGCTGCTGCAACGCATCGTCGACACCGGTTCGGAAATCGCCATCATCGACATCACCGGCGTGCCGACCGTCGACACTCTGGTTGCCCAGCACCTGCTGAAGACTGTCACCGCGATCCGCCTGATGGGCGCCGACTGCATCATCAGCGGCGTACGTCCGCAAATCGCACAAACCATCGTCCACCTCGGCCTCGACCTGCAAGGCGTGGTGACCAAAGCCAATCTGGCCGATGCATTGAAACTGGCCCTGACCCGTCTGGGTGTCAGCCTCGTCAAGACGGTTTAAACATGGAACGTATCCCGATTCTGCAAATGGGCGAATTTCTGCTGGTGACCATTCAGGTCGACATGCATGACCAACTCGCCCTCACCCTGCAAGATGACTTGTCCGAGCGCATCAGCAAGACCTCGGCGCGGGGCGTGCTGATCGACATCTCCGCGCTGGACATGGTCGACTCGTTCATTGGCCGGATGATCGGCACGATTTCCGGCCTGTCGAAAATCATGGACGCCGAAACTGTACTGGTGGGCATGCAACCGGCAGTGGCGATTACTTTGGTGGAACTTGGCATGACGTTGCCCGGCGTCAGTACCGCACTGAATGTCGAGCGCGGGATGAAGCTGCTCCGGGAACGAGTAGCGCTGCAATGACCGTACGCAGCAGCGGTACTCAACCCATCCACATCGAGCAGGATGTCGTGCTCGCGCGCCAGACCGCGCGCAAGTTGGCGACGGAGTGCGGCATGCGTCTGATCGACCTGACCAAAATGGTCACGGCGGTCAGCGAACTGGCGCGCAACACCATGGTTTACGGTGGCGGCGGCGACATGGACTGGCAGATTCTCGATGAGGATCACAAAGTCGGTCTGCGCTTGACCTTTCGCGACGAAGGCCCGGGCATTCCCGACCTGAAACTGGCGATGACCGACGGCTGGACCTCGGGCAGCGGCATGGGCCTGGGCTTGACCGGCGCCAAACGTCTGGTCGAAGAGTTCGAACTGGACACCGAGCCCGGCAAAGGCACGCGCATAACGATTACCCGATGGACATGAATATCGTCGGGTCGCTGACCCAGGTTCTGTTGGTCGAGGACAGCAGTCAGATCGGTCATGCCCGGCGCACCGCGCAGCAACTCGCTGAACAGCATGGCTTTGATGAGCGCGATGCCGGGCGGGTCGCTCTGGTTGCCACGGAATTGGCCAGTAATGTGCTCAAGCACGCTACGCACGGCGAATTGCATCTGCGGGTATTACCTCGGCCTGCGGGTTTCGGTATTGAAATGCTCGCGGTGGATCGCGCTCAGGGTTTTGATCTGGAGGCCTGCGTGGCCGACGGATTCTCCACCGGTGGCACGCAAGGTATCGGCCTCGGCGCAGTTTCGCGGCAGACCGAGGTATTTGACGTCTATGCCGACGGCCGTGGCGCGGTACTGTTGGCGCGTCTTTACCCGCGTACCGACCGCGATCCGGATATCCGTTATGGCGTCAGCCAGCACTCGTTGCACAACGATCCGGCCTGCGGTGACGTTTGGCACCTGAAGTATGAAGGCGCCAGCATCAGCGCACTGGTGATCGATGGCCTCGGGCATGGCGAGGAAGCCGAACGCGCCGGGCGTGCGGGGGCTCAAGCCTTTGCCCTGACACCGTTTGCCGATCCGGTGATGCTGATGGAGGACATGCACCGCGACATGATCGGCACGCGTGGCGGCGCTGTCGCGTTTAGCCAGTTCGACGGCAGGCGCGACAACCTGACCTTCGCTGGCGTGGGCAATATTGGCGCCAGTCTGATCGCCGCAGACAAATCGCGAGGTCTGGCCTCGCACCCGGGTATCGTCGGCGTGCAATACCGAAAAGCCCGGCCTTTTGACTATGCTCACGTGAACGGACATCTATTGATCATGTACAGCGACGGCTTGCAGTCCCGTTGGAATCTACAAGACTACCCCGGCCTGGTGCATCGCCACCCCGCTGTGATAGCCAGCGTCCTGCACCGCGACTTCAGTCGCGGGCGTGACGATGCAACAGTATTGGTCGTTGCCCTGGAGGCCGCCCATGGCTGAGTCACCGATGTTGAGCAATGCCGAACAGGCCGCGCTCATCGCGCAGTTGCAGAGCGAAACAGTGGCTTTGCGCGAAGAGCTCGACGAAACCAATCAGGGCGTGCTGGCGCTGTATGCCGAACTCGACGAACAAGCTGAAGAATTACGCCAGGCCTCAGATCTGAAAAGTCGCTTTCTGTCATACATGAGCCATGAATTCCGCACGCCACTGGGCTCGATCCTCAGCATCAACAGCCTGCTCGCCGACGAACTCGACGGCCCGCTCAGCCCTGAACAACACAAGCAGGTCGCGTTCGTCAGCACCGCTGCCCGCGAGTTGAGCGACATGGTCGATGACCTGCTCGACCTGGCGAAGATCGAGGCCGGGCGCATCACGATTTCCCCGGCGTGGTTCGACATGTTCGACCTGTTCTCCGCGCTGCGCGGGATGTTCCGGCCGATTGTCGATGCCTCCGCCGTCGATCTGATCTTCGAAGAACCGGTCGGTTTGCCTCGCCTGTACACCGACGACAAGAAACTCGGGCAAATCCTGCGCAACTTCATTTCCAATTCGCTGAAGTTCACTACCCGTGGCGAAGTGCGGGTGTCCGCGCGCCTCGAAGGCGTGGACAAGGTGCGTTTTGCCGTCAGCGACACTGGAATCGGTATCGCTGCGGAGCTGCATGGTGCATTGTTCGAGGACTTTTCCCAGGTCGACTCGCCACTGCAGAAACGTCTGCGCGGCACCGGGCTAGGCCTGTCACTGTGCAAACGCTTCGCGGCCCTGCTCGGCGGTGAAGTCGGGCTGGAAAGCACGCCGGGGGTCGGTTCGACCTTCTTCGTGATCATCCCGTTGGCGATCGCTCTGGAGAATGTCGATGAAACGTGACATCCGTCTGTTGATCGTCGATGACAACGTCGCCACCCGCTACGCCCTGCGGCGACGGCTGGAGCGCCACGGTTACGAAGTCCTCGAGGCCGGTACCGGCGGCGACGGGCTGGCGCTGATCGACAGTGAAGCGCTCGATGCGTTGATTCTCGACGTCAATCTGCCGGACATGAGCGGTTTCGACATTGTGCGGATTCTGCGCGCCGACAGCCGCACTGCACTGCTGCCGGTGATCCATGTGTCCGCCGCGTCGATCCAGACCGGCGACATCATCACCGGCCTCGACGCTGGCGCCGATGCCTACCTGATTCACCCGGTCGATCCGGACGTGCTGCTGGCCACCCTGCGCACGCTGTTGCGGGTGCGCGACACGGAAAATGCCCTGCGCGAAAGTGAAGCGCGATTCCGCGAAATTTTTGCCAATGTGTCCGCACCGATTGCAGTGCTCGATGCCAGCCTCAAGGTGCATGAGTGCAACCAGGCCTTCGCGCAACTGATTCTCGACAATCGGGATCCGCAAGCGCTGCGTGAATGCTTTGCCGATGATCAGAGCGCCATCCTCAATGAGCTGCGCCTGCGCCTGATCGATGGCGAGCGCTGGAAAGGCACGCTGAACATGCGCGTGCAGGGCGAGATTCGCGAAACCGAATGGCAGATTTCGCCGTACCGCACGCCAGAGTTGAGCCTGGTGTTTGTCGAAGACGTCACCGAACATCGCCATCGCGAGCGCTCGCATCTGGCGCGCCTGGATGACACCACCACGCAACTGGCCAAGGAAGTCGCCGAACGTGCGCGCGCCGAGGCGCAGTTGCTGCAAGTGCAGAAGATGGATGCCCTGGGCAAGCTCACGGGCGGTATTGCTCACGACTTCAACAACCTGCTGACCGGGATCATCACTAGCCTGGAGTTGATCCAGAAGCGTGTCGCCGATGAGCGCCTGGACAAGGTGCAGTTCTATAGCGAAGCAGCGCTGAACTCGGCGATGAGCGCCGCGTCCCTGACCCATCGCTTGCTGGCCTTCGCACGGCAACAGCCGCTGGATACACGGCCGGTGGACATCAACGACCAAGTCCGCTCGCTGGAAGAACTGCTGATGCGCACCATCGGTGAGCGGATCAACCTCAAGCTGGAGCTGACCAGCAAACCGGCGATCGCGTTGGTTGATCCGGTACAACTGGAAAGCGCGGTGTTGAATCTGGTGATCAACGCCCGTGATGCCCTGCCGGCGGGCGGTAATATCTGGGTCAACACCTACGCCGCGTACTCCCACGGCGACCCGAATCTGGCCGATGGCGCTTACGTGGCGTTGTCGGTGCGTGACGATGGCACAGGGATCGAGCACAACGTCATCGACAAGGTCTTCGATCCGTTTTTCACCACCAAACCGTTGGGTCAGGGCACCGGGCTGGGGCTCTCGACCATCTACGGTTTTGCCCGTCAGTCAGGCGGCGATGCGCACATCCGCAGTGTCGCGCGGCGTGGCACCGAAGTGACCATCATGTTGCCGGCCACCACTGACCCGACAGGCGCCGACATCCCCGCGCCAGTGGTCGATCCGCAAGGCAGTGGTGAGCATGTACTGATTGTCGAAGACATGCCGTCGGTGCGCATGTTTGTCACTGAAGTGCT
This sequence comes from Pseudomonas sp. MC6, assembly GCF_054790575.1. Lineage (NCBI taxonomy): Bacteria > Pseudomonadati > Pseudomonadota > Gammaproteobacteria > Pseudomonadales > Pseudomonadaceae > Pseudomonas > Pseudomonas sp. MC6. Next base: position 1,229,901 of record NZ_CP186504.1, on the reverse strand, counting down.
GGAGGACGCGGGTTATCGCTGCACCCAGGCGGCGGATATCGAAACGGCGCTGGAGCGGTTGCAAAATGATCCCTCGATCAACCTGCTGCTGACCGACGTCGGCCTGCCGCGCATGAGCGGTCGGGAATTGGCAGATGTTGCGCGAGGCTGGCGTGACGGATTGCCGATTCTGTTCATGACCGGGTATGCGGAAACGGCAATCAATCGTCAGGTGTTTCTCGGCAGTGGCATGGACATGCTGGTCAAGCCGTTTCAGATCAGTGAACTGCTCGACAAGGTCCGCCGAACCCTCGATGGTGCCTGACCACAGCTTCACAGGGATTAATGTCGAACATAGATCCAATGTAGGAGTGAGCCTGCTCGCGATAGCGGAGTGTCAGCCACAGATGAATTGACTGACCTGGCGCCATCGCGAGCAGGCTCACTCCTACAGGGGTTCTGTGTGGACAGATAACGTGTCACACCACAAAACCTGCGGGAGCGAGCCTGCTCCGGGCGGCGTTCCGACGAAGACGTCAGCCCTGCCAACACCCCTATCGGCTCAAAGCCCGAGCCAGAAACGGCGCAGTCTTGCTCTTCTTGCTCGCCGCCACTTTCTGCGGCGTGCCCGCGACGACAATCCTGCCGCCCTGATCTCCCGCCCCCGGCCCGATGTCGATCACCCAGTCACTCTGCGCCACCACGCGCATTTCGTGCTCGACCACAATCACCGTGTGCCCCGCCGTGACCAGCGTATCCAGCTGTTCCAGCAGCCGGTCGACATCACGCGGATGCAACCCGGTGGTCGGTTCATCGAGCACATACAAGGTCGCGCCGCGCTGGTTGCGCTGCAACTCGGTGGCCAGTTTGATCCGCTGTGCTTCGCCACCGGACAACTCCGTGGCCGGTTGCCCGAGGCGCAGATAACCCAGGCCAATATCACGCAGCACTTCCAGTGACCGACGAATCCCCGGTTGCCCGGCAAACACCGTCACTGCTTCCTCGACGGTCAATTGCAGCACCTGCGCAATGCTCAGACCCTCCCAGAGAATCGCCAGCGTCTGCGGGTTATAGCGTGCGCCATGGCAGGTCGGGCACGGCGCATACACACTGGGCATGAACAACAATTCAACACTGACAAACCCCTCACCTTCGCAGGTGGCGCAACGGCCCTTGGCGACGTTGAAGGAAAACTGCCCGGCGTCATAACCTGCGGCCCGAGCAGCATCTGTCGCGGCGTACAGCTTACGGACGTTATCGAACAACCCGGTGTAGGTCGCCAGATTTGAGCGTGGCGTGCGGCCAATGGGTTTCTGGTCGACCTGCACCAGGCGCTTGATCGACTCCAGCCCGGACGTGACCTGGCCGCTGCTGAGTGGCGGTGCGTCGTCTTCGAGGCTGAGTTCCTCTGGCTCGCTTTCCTGCGCGGGACGGCCCAACTGCGCGCCGACCAGTTCCAGCAACGCCTGACTGACCAGACTCGACTTGCCAGAGCCGGACACGCCCGTCACCGAGGTGAAGCAGCCCAAGGGAAATTCGGCACTCAGCTTGTTCAGGTTGTTGCGGGTAATGCCGTCGAGTTTCAGCCACGCCGTCGGTTTACGCGCGGCGCGTGTCTGACCCTGCGATTCGGCAAACAGATAAGCGCGCGTCTGCGATTGCTCGATCTCGGCCAGACCTGCCGGCGGGCCGCTGTACAGCACCTGACCACCCTGCTCGCCCGCCGCCGGACCGACGTCGATCAGCCAGTCGGCGCGACGCATGGTTTCCAGATCATGCTCGACCACAAACAGCGTGTTGCCGTCAGCTTTCAAGCGTTGCAAGGCCTCGAACAATGCCTCGCCATCGGCCGGGTGCAAACCGGCGGATGGCTCGTCGAGCACATAAATCACCCCAAACAATTGCGAGCCCAACTGCGTCGCCAAACGCAAGCGCTGCAACTCACCCGACGACAGCGTCGGTGTGCTGCGCTCCAGCGCCAGATAACCGAGGCCCAGATCGGTCAGCGTGCTGACCCGCTCCAGCAGATCCTCGGCAATGCGCTGCGCCGCCAGACGTTTCTCCAGCGACAGGTTTGGCGTGTGGCGCACGTCTGGCGCACTGCCGTGCCCGCTGGCGCCGTGGGCCACGCGCTGCTGGCGGGCCTCGCGGGTTTGCGCGTGGCTTAAGGTCTCGCCGGTTTCCTCTGCGTGTTCGAGGTAGCTGGCCGCCGCCACCGGCCGCAGCACCTCGGCCACTTGCAGCAATGGCATCTGCGATAGCTCACCGATGTCATACCCGGCAAACGTCACCGACAACGCCTCGCGCTTCAGGCGTTTGCCGTCGCATAACGGGCAAGGGCTGCCGAGCATGAACTGTGAAACGCGCTTCTTCATCAGCGCACTTTGCGAATGGGTGAAGGTGTGCAGGATGTAGCGCCGGGCGCCGGTGAAGGTGCCCTGATAACTCGGTTCCATCTTGCGTTTGAGGGCGACGCGGGTTTCTTCCGGGGTCAGCCCGGCGTACACCGGCACGGTCGGGGTTTCTTCGGTGAAGAGAATCCACTCGCGCTGCTTTTTCGGCAGTTTTTTCCATGGAATATCGACATCGATGCCCATGGTCACGAGGATGTCGCGCAGGTTCTGCCCCTGCCACGCCAGCGGCCAGGACGCCACCGCGCGCTGGCGGATGGTCAGGTTCGGATCGGGCACCATCAGCGCCTCGGTGACTTCATACACCCGCCCAAGACCATGGCACTCCGGACACGCGCCTTGCGGCGTGTTCGGCGAAAAGTCCTCGGCGTACAACATCGGCTGCCCCGGCGGATAACTGCCGGCGCGCGAATAGAGCATGCGGATCAAGCTCGACAGCGTAGTCACGCTGCCCACCGACGAACGCGTACTCGGCGTACCGCGCTGCTGTTGCAGAGCCACGGCCGGTGGCAAGCCTTCGATGGAGTCGACATCCGGCACGCCGACCTGATCGATCAGTCGTCGCGCATACGGCGCCACCGACTCAAAGTAACGGCGCTGGGCTTCGGCATACAAGGTCGAGAAGGCCAACGAGGATTTGCCCGAACCGGACACGCCGGTGAACACCACCAGTGCATCGCGGGGGATGTCGACGTCGACGTTTTTCAGGTTGTGTTCACGGGCGCCGCGCACCCGGACCATGCCGGCGGGCGCTTTGGAGGTGCGTTTGGAAGTCATCGACCTGCCTTGGTGAAGGAATGTTCAACGCTCAGCTACCGAGCACCACCCGAATCATCTGCAACATGGCTTCCGGGCTGTACGGTTTGCTCAGCAAATGGGTGTCGGGGCTTAACTGGTGATTGCGCGAAATGATGTCGCGGGTGTGCCCGGAGGTGAACAGCACCGCCACCGGCGGCGTCTGCACCTTGGCCCAGGCGAACAGGTCGGAGCTTTTGATCAGTCCCGGCATGACCACGTCGGTGAAGATCAGGTCGACCTCGACACCTTCGAGAAGCATTTGCATGGCCGCATCGCCGTGACCGGCGGTCAACACGCGATAGCCCTCCTCGCGCAACAGCTCGACCGCCGAAGTGCGTACGGCGTCGTTGTCCTCGACCACCAGAATCGTCTCGTGGCCGCCGCTCTGCTGCCTTTGCAGATTGGGCGCCTCATCAAGGATCGGGCGCAGGCTGCGCGGGAAGTACAACTGCACCCGCGTGCCCTCGCCCAAAGCGCTGGTGATCTCGACATGCCCGCCGCTCTGCTTGACGAAGCCGAACACCATGCTCAGGCCCAGCCCAGTGCCCTGACCATCAGCCTTGGTGGTGAAAAACGGCTCAAACACTTGCTCGAGAATCTCTGGCGGGATACCGGCGCCGGTGTCACTGACCGCGACGCGGACAAACTCGCCGGGGACGATGCCTTTACCGGCACAGGACTCGCGTTCGAGTCGCACATTGGCAGCGCTGAGCGCAATGGTGCCCTCGCCCTTCATCGCATCCCGGGCGTTGATCGCCAGATTGAGAATCGCGTTTTCCAGTTGATTGCGGTCGACGTTGATGTGCCACGGCGCGGTCGGCAACTGCACGTCGATCTGGATGGTTTCGCCCAGCGCCCGTTGCAGCAATTCGCCAACGCCTTCGAAAATCTGCTGCGGGTTACACACCGCCGGCGACAACGGCTGGCGCCGGGCAAACGCGAGCAACTGCGAGGACAGCTTGGCACCGCGCTCGACCGCCGCCAGCGACGCGCTGACCCGACGCTGCACGTTGGCGTTGTTCGGTTCGTGGCGGGCGAGCAGATGCAGATTGCCGGCGATCACTTGCAGCAGATTATTGAAGTCATGAGCCACGCCACCGGTCAAACCGCCAATGGCTTCGAGCTTCTGTGATTGGCGCAACTGCTCTTCAGCCGCCAGCCGCGCCTCGACTTCTTCGCCGACGCGCTGTTCGAGGTTGCGGGTAAATTTGAGCAGGGATTCTTCGGCAATCTTGCGTTCATGAATGTCGATCAGTACGCCGGGAAAGCGCAGCGGTTTACCGTGTTCGTCAAACTCGCAACCGCCACTGGCCAACACCCACAGATAACTGCCGTCACTACGCTGCACGCGATATTCGGCGTTATACGGCTCGCCGGTCTGCACGGAATGGGCGACGCGCTCTTGGACCCAAGCGTGGTCATCGGGATGGATACGCGACTCGGCAATGTCCTGGGCCAGATTGCTCAGGTCATGATCCGGCGGATAAGAAAACGTGCGGGCGAACCGTTCGTCTGCCGACAGCGTGTTGTTTTTCACGTCCCAGACAAACGAGCCAAGCAAAGCGCCGGCATTCAGCGCCAGACGTACCCGCTCGTTGTCGGCGCGGTAAGCCTTTTCAGCGGCCTGACGGCGGCGTTCGGAATGCATGAATTCGGTGGTTTCCACCACCATCGCCATCACCCCGGCCGGCTTGCCGTCATCATTGGCCACCGGGCTGTAATACAGGTCCATCCAGACGTCTTCGGGGACGCCATCGCGCAACAGCACCAACTCTTTATTGCGAAACGACAAGGTGCCGCCGGCCAGGCAGGTATCGACCACATGCCGGTTGAAATCGGCGACCTCCGGCCAGCCTAGCTCCACCGGTGCACCGAGTAGATACGGATGCCGACCACCGGCAAATTTCGAATAGGCATCGTTGTAGATCATGTACCCGGCGCGGCCCCAGAGCATGACCATCGGCAGTGGCGAGGCCAGCATCAATTGCACCGCGCTGCACAGGCTGGCAGGCCAGCTGTTCAGCGGGCCAAGTTCGGTGTGGCTCCAGTCGAACGCACTGATGCGCCCGGCCATTTCGCCTTTCCAGCCGTCACAACCATGGCTATCGGATAAAAACTGCATCGACTGACTCAGTGTCCTTAGGTGGTTGCCCGATAAATCGCGACGCCATAACGACGCGACGCCCGTCTGTTTCGAGCGTCTGCAGTCGTATTGGTTTCATATGAGGTATAGCCGATTTAATTCCCGCGCGGAGACTAGACCCCGATCAGGTGCTTGAGCGGATGGTAGCCAGTTTTCATCTTCGCGGCGACGTCGAGAATAGCCTTCTCGATACCGTTGAGATGCGTGCAGGTCAGCTCGATGGCAGCGCTTTGATTGCCGGCCTCGATGTATTCGAGCAAACGCAGGTGTTCGTCGTCACGGCAGACTTCGTGACTGTCATCGTCCAGTGCAGCGGCATACAGCGAAGCGCGGGAAATCAGTTTCTGGAACCAGTCGAGCAGCACCGGATTGTTCAGGCTGCGCGCCAGTTTGATGTGGAACTCGCCAAGCAGGTGAATCAAGCGTTCATGATCGCCCGCCGCATGGGCTTCATCTTCGAGCAGCAGGTGTTCGCGCAGATCCTGCATCGCTGCGCTGTCCTTGCGTCGGCACAGTTCGGTGACGATGCCGATCTCGATCAGCCGCCGGGTTTCGAACAGCGAACGGATCTCTTCATTGCTCGGCAACGACACCGATGCACCTTTATTGGGCTCGGTGGTGACCAGTCCATCGGCCTCCAGTTGCTTCAATGCGGCGCGCACCGACGTGCGGCTGACATTGAACAACTCGGCCAGCGAGGCCTCGCCCAGCTTCATCCCCGGGCGCAACGAACGCTTGCTGATCGCCTCGTAAACCCCTTGGTAGACGCGGTCGACCGTGGTTTCCGGTTTCTTTTCGGTCATTCGAACACTCCTTTAGCGTCAGGCAACCAGCCCCGGCGATGCCTGACCATGGAAGAAGGGCGGCAGACGCAGGTTAATCCGGGCCTTGGCAAATTGCATTCATATATTGCATACCGACGGAGGATGGCGCTGAACATCGGTCAATTGGGGCTGGATGCGATCGGGCGCATGGGTGGCCATGGCTATGCGCGAACCCGCGATTACTCCGATCTGCCGACCCGCTCGTTGCAAGCGTGGACGGAAGCACCGGGCGGTGGTGAGCGGTTTTGGCAGGCCGCGAAATAAGCGCCAACAGCAAAAGATCGCAGCCTTCGGCAGCTCCTACATTTGGGATGCATTCCCCTGTAGGAGCTGCCGAAGGCTGCGATCTTTTGATCTATCAGTCCGTGCCGTATTTCGGCGAGCGCGGGCCGTACAGCAGGCCTGCCGGGTGCCCGGCCGAGAGCAGGCGATTGCTTGCCACACCGGCAATCGGGTAGCCGGCATCGGTGGAGCTGTTGATGATCTGTTTCACTGCCGCCGTGATCAGCATGCCGATCAGACCGCCACCGCCGTTATTGCCGCCCTCTTCGCTCGACGCCCGCGCCGAACCGGTCCACAGCGTGGTGCCGCTTTTCAGGTCGACCAGTTTCGCCGTCGCGGTCACTGCCGTTTCGCTGCTGATCACCATGTAACGCGTACCGTATTCGGTCACGGTGATGTACAGCGCAGCGTCCGCACCGAAGATTTCCTTCAGTTTGCTCGGCGGTGCCTGATGGATGTCGTCCGGAGTGGTCAGGCCGTTCTGGCGGAACGTCTCGTCAACCAGCGTGATCGGCAGTACGTAATAACCGGCCTCGGCCAGCGGGAACGTCACCTGCGACAACAGGCTATACGACGCCTTCACATCCGGCGAGGTGTTCAGCGGAGGCAGCACCAGAATGGTTTTTGGCCGCGCCTGTTTGTAGGCCGAGTAATCCACGGTCTTGGGGGCAACGCAGCCACCCAGCACGGTCAGGGCCAGACCGGCGGCCAGCAGTTTCAAGGTGCGCGCGATCATTTCGCGTCTCCGCTCTTGGCGTTTTTGAGCAGGAAATCCATGTACGTCCCGGACTCAGGGAACAGGGTTTTCTCGGTTTTGAACTGCTGCACCATCTGGTCGTCCTTGCCCATGCTCAAATAGAGCAGGCCAAGGTGCGCGTGGTAACCCGGCGGTACAGCCTTGCCGGTGGAGCGGATTTTCTGCAGGTCACGTTCCAGCGCTTCGGCTTGGGCTTCCTTCGGCTCTTCGCCTTTGAAGTATTCGTAGACCTGGGGCTCGTAGCCTTCCCACTGATACAGGGTTTTCGGGCTGCTGCAACCGGTCAGCAAGGCGCTGGCGGCCAGCGTCAGCGCCATCAGCGAGCGCGACAAAGTCAGATTCATGGGTGTTGCTCCTTGCAATGGGCGTCGATCAGTTGCCCGGTTTCCAGGCACCGGCGTTCATGCCATCGACCAGACGATTGATCGCCTCGCGCATGGCCAGATCCAGTACTTTGCCGTTGAGGGTGGAGTCGTAGGCAGCGGTGCCACCGAAGCCGATGATTTCGCGGTTGGACAAGGCGTATTCGCCGGCGCCCTGGGTCGAATACACCACTTCGGAGGTGCTGATGTTGACGATGTTCAGGTTGACCTTGGCGTAGGCGACTTGAGTTTTGCCACGGCCAAGAATGCCGAACAGTTGATGATCGCCAGTCTCTTTGCGGCCGAACTCAGTGACGTCACCGGTGACCACGTAATCAGCACCTTTGAGACGCTGGGCCTGGCCCTTGATCGCGGCTTCCTGCTGGATTTCACCCATGTTGTCGCGATCCAGCACGCTGAAGCGATTGGTCTGCTGCAAGTGGGTGATGAGGATGGTCTTGGCCTGACCGCCGAGACGGTCGACGCCGTCGGAGAAGATTCCGCGCATGTAGCTGGAGCGGTTGTCGAACTTGCCCACGGCCATTGGCACGCGAACGCCGGTCCAGACTTGTGTGGCGCTTTCAACCTTGGCCACCGGCAGCGCGCGGGAGCTTTCGGTGGCGCAACCGGCGAGTGTGCCGGCAATCGTGCCGAGCACAGCAATCGCGACGCCTGAAACCAGCATCCGGGAGATCATTCTCACTGAGTATTCCTTTTGAAAAACGGGGATGTCCCGGCACGGCAATGCGCGGCGGGAGTTGAAAAGGGCCGGTATTATGACAAAGTGCCATCATTCGTGACAGATTTTTTTGACGCCAGTGAATTGGCCTTCTTGAGCACACACACAAAACCCTGTAGGAGTGAGCCTGCTCGCGATAGCGGTGTGTCATTCACGGTGATGTTGTCTGACACACCTCTATCGCGAGCAGGCTCACTCCTACAGGGGTTTTGTGTTTGGCTTGGGATCAGTGGAAATCGCGGCTCTGCACGCGGATGCCATTGAGCAGTGGGCTGAGATCGCTCAGGCGGCCGGCAATCAGATGGCGCACTTCGCCTTCGCGCTCCCAGCGGCCATCGACCTTGAGCAATTGCGAGCCAACCAGCACTTGCCGCTGACGCTCGGCCAGATCGCGCCAGACCACCACGTTGACGTTGCCGAATTCGTCTTCCAGGGTCACGAAGGTCACGCCACTGGCGGTGCCAGGTCGTTGCCGTCCCGTCACCAGCCCGGCGACGCTCACCTGCCGACCGTGCTCGACGTCGAGCAATTCCCGCGAACTGCGGCAACGCCGGGCTTTGAGTTCAGCGCGCAACAGCGCCAATGGATGCGGCCCCAACGTGGTGCCGACGGTGCTGTAATCGGCGTGAAGATCCTCGCCAACACTGGGTTTGGGCAGCACCACCTCGGCCTCCTCCTGACTCGGCAACCCGGCAAACAGGCCCAGCTGTTTCTGCACCCCAGCGACTTCCCAGCGCGCCCGATGCCGATGCCCGGCCAAGCCGCGCAACGCCCCGGCATCGGCGAGCAACGCCTGCGCCCGACTGTCGAGCGCCGCTCGCTCACCCAGGTCGGCAACATCGGCAAACGCCCCACGCGCACGCGCCGCTTCGATGCGCCGGGCATCCTCCTCGCGAAAGCCCTTGATCATGCGCAGGCCCATGCGGATCGCCGGTTGTGCCGTCGTGGTGGTTTCCAGGCTGCAATCCCAGTCACTGGCGCGCACGTCGACCGGGCGGATCTGCAACTGATGCCGACGCGCGTCCTGGAGAATCTGGTCCGGACTGTAGAAACCCATCGGCCAACTGTTGATCAACGCACAGGCGAAGGCCGCCGGTTCGTGGCACTTGAGCCAGCAACTGGCATAGGTCAGCAAAGCAAAACTGGCGGCGTGGGACTCGGGAAAACCGTAGCTGCCAAAGCCTTTGATCTGCTCGAAGATCTGCGCGGCGAACTCCGGCGTGTAGCCGTTCTTTTTCATGCCGGCGGCGAGACGCTCCTTGTGCGGCTCAAGTCCACCGTGACGTTTCCACGCGGCCATCGAGCGACGCAACTGATCAGCCTCACCGGGGCTGTAATCAGCAGCGACAATGGCGATCTGCATCACCTGCTCCTGAAACAGCGGCACGCCGAGGGTTCTTTCCAGGACGACCTTGAGTTCTGGCGACGGATAGGTTTCCTCTTCCTCTTTGTTCCGGCGACGCAGATACGGATGGACCATCCCGCCCTGAATCGGCCCCGGGCGGACGATGGCCACTTCGATCACCAAGTCATAGAACTTCGCCGGTTTCAGACGTGGCAGCATCGACATTTGTGCGCGGGACTCGATCTGGAACACGCCAATGGTGTCGGCGCGACTGATCATCTCGTAAGTCGGTTTGTCTTCAGGCGGAATCGTCGCCAGGCTCAGATCCAGATTGCGATGGTGGCGCAGCAGGTCGAAGCAGCGGCGAATCGCGCTGAGCATGCCGAGGGCGAGAATATCCACCTTGAGCAGGCCGACCGCATCGAGGTCGTCCTTGTCCCACTGAATGATCGTGCGCTCGGCCATCGCCGCGTTCTCCACCGGCACCAGCGTGTCCAGCGGTTGCTCGGAAATCACGAAACCGCCGGGATGCTGCGACAGGTGGCGGGGGAAACCGATCAGTTGCCCGGTCAGGCTCAGCACCCGGCGCAGTACCGGGCTTTCCGGGTCGAAACCACCTTCGAGCAAACGCGCGACCGGCGGGGTTTCATCGCTCCAGTGGCCGCAGCAATCGGCCAGTGCGTTGATCTGATCCGGCGGCAGACCCAAGGCCTTGGCCACATCACGCACCGCGCCGGCAGCGTGGTAAGTGCTGACCACTGCGGTCAGCGCCGCACGACCACGGCCGTAACGGCGGAACACGTATTGCAGGACTTCTTCGCGGCGCTCGTGTTCGAAGTCGACGTCGATGTCCGGCGGTTCATTGCGCTCCTTGGACATGAAACGCTCGAACAGCAGCGTGGTGCGATCCGGGTCGATCTCGGTGATGCCCAAGGCAAAACACACCGCCGAGTTGGCTGCCGAGCCACGGCCCTGACACAGAATCTTCTGCTCGCGGGCGAAGCGCACCACGTCATGCACGGTGAGGAAGTAGCTTTCATAGCCGAGTTCGGCGATCAGCTTCAGCTCCTTGTTGATCTGCCTCAGCACCTTGAAGGGCGCGCCCTTCTTCCAACGCCAGGCGATGCCTTCCTTGGTCAGTTGCCGTAGCCAGGAACTGGCGCTGTGCCCCTCGGGGACCAGCTCTTTCGGGTATTGATAACGCAACTCGCCCAGATCGAAGGTGCAACGCCGGGCCAGCTTCACCGACTCATCCAGCAAGGCCTGCGGATACAACTCGCGCAACACCTCGACGCTGCGCAAATGTCGCTCGCCATTGGGGTGCAAACGCAATCCAGCCTCGGCCACCGGCACGTGATGACGGATCGCCGTGATGGTGTCCTGCAAGGCGCGGCGGCCACGGGCGTGCATGTGCACATCGCCGCTGGCCACTGCCGGAATCTGCAACTCGGCGGCCAGACTCAACAAGCTCGCCAGCCGTTGCTGATCGTCTTGACCGCGATGCAACTGCACGGCCAGCCACAGGCGTTCGCCGAAGGTCTGCTGCAACCAACGGCCCTCTTCCATATCATCGAGTGAATCCGGCACCCACAACACTAGCAACCCCGGCAACGGCTCGGCGAAGTCCTCGCGCAGCATCTGATACTGGCCTTTTTGCGTGCGCCGCCGCGCGCGGGTGATCAAGCCGCACAGCGTTTGATAACCCGCCAGGTTCTCCACCAACAGGACCAGTTTCGGGCCGTTTTCAATACGTACTTCACTGCCGATGATCAGCGGTAGTTCAACCGATTTCGCCGCTTGCCAGGCGCGAACGATCCCGGCCAGCGTGCATTCATCGGTGATCGCCAGTGCCTGATAGCCGTGCTTTTTTGCGCGCTGAAACAGTTCCAGCGCACTGGACGCACCACGCTGAAAACTGAAGTTCGACAGACAGTGCAGTTCGGCATAACCGTCGTTCATGCAAACCAGCCCTGCAGCCACAACGGACCGCCCTCACCCACCGTGCGATAAGCCCAGCCCTGTTGACCGGCGCGGTTCTGGATCAGGTAATAATCGCGGCGCACATCGTCACCGTCCCACCAGCCGGATTCGATGCGCTCCGGGCCCATGAGAATCCGCGCCGAACCCTCCGCCACGCTTTGCGGCTCGCCGAGCAACCAGCCCGGACGGTGCACACTCGGCAAGCCTGCGCAGCGCTGTTTGTCGACGCCGTGCTGCCACGCGCACTCCGGCCGATGATCGGCCTGAAAGCGCAGCCCCTGCACGGCGTCATCGCCCAAGCGTGCACGCAGGCGTTCGCGCAACTGCTCCCAGGGCAAGGTCTGTTGCGGACGGTCATCGAACAGTTCCTGAAATTGCGGCACGAAGCTCGGCAGATCCTCGGCACGCAGACGAAAGCCGCGTACCGGTGCCTCGACCTGTACCTGCTCCAGCCGTCCGCGCGCCAGTTCGAAGAGCATCGCCGGATCGCGTTCGGCGCTGAGCAAACCGACCTTGATCACGCTGTCCGGCAGCCCGGCGTGCTCCAGATGCAGGTCGAAACGCTGCACGCCGCTGTCACGCCCACAGAGGAACGCCGACAGGTCACCGGTCAAACGGCGTAACGGGAACAGCAATGCCTGATGGGATTGCACGTCGAAATTCAGTTCGATGCGTACGTCGAAACGATCCGGCGGCAGGTAGAACGCCAGCGCCAAGGGTCGCGCACCGAACAAGGTGTCGAGATGCTTGAGCATCTGTGCTTCGAAGCGCCGCGCCAGTGCCTGACGCGGCAGGCTCTGCACCTGATTGAGGGTGCGCAGGCCCATGCGCGACAACGCCGTGGCCACACTTGGCTCCAGGCCGACACGGTCGACCGGTAACTGGCCGAGGTGGTGCTGCAAGGCTTCGCCGTCCGGCACCACCAAGCCGTCGTAAGCATTGGCCAGCACCCGCGCAGCCACCGGATTGGGCGCGGCAACGATGCGATGGCGGAAGCCCAGATCGGTCAGTTCCTGGCGCAGTCGTGCTTCGAACTGCGCCCACGAACCGAACAGACCCAGGCTCGATTCGATCTCGAACACCACGGTGCGCGGGTAATGCACGCTGACCTGCGAACTGAAACGGTAGGCCCACGCAGCGAGAAATTGCTGCCAGTGTTCGACCTCGGCGGCCTCGTAATCGGCTGTGGCGAAACCTTTGCTCATCGCCTGCGCAGCGGTCATCGACTGGCCGGCACGCAAACCGAGTTTGCGCGCCGCCGGGTTGACCGCTTGCAACACCCGACGCTGGGCCGGGCCGTTGAGCAGCACCAATGGCTCATCGGGGTCGGGACGCTGACGCAGCACGGCGTCGAGGGCCAATTGCGGAAACAGAATACACACCCAGCGCATGGCGACCTCAGTGACCCACGGCAAAGGCAATCGGCGCCGCACGCGCCAGTCCGCCACGGCACTTGAGCACGCGCAACTGCGCAGGTTTGGCATCGATGGCAATGCGCAACGCCGCCGGTGACGGGTTGACCGCTTCGCTCAACGGCCGCCAGGCAAACGCCAGGGTCTGGCCGGTTTCCGCCGCCACCTGCAAACGCCGCAACGCGCGGTCATCGGCCTTGTGCGGCCAGCACAGTACGGCGCCGCAACTGCCCGAACGCAAACACTGTTCCGCTGCCCACAAGGCATCGCGTTCACTGGCCTGAATCACCGACAACTGGCGCAGATCGACCCCGGCGTTTGCCCACGCCTGCGGGTACGGCACGAACGGCGGCGCCACCAGCACGATACGCTCGCCCGCCGCCGCCAACCGCGCCAGCGTCGGCCAGACCAGTTGCAACTCGCCGACACCGGGGCCGGCCAGAAGAATTTCACTCAGCGCCGCTTCCGGCCAGCCACCGCTGGGCAGTGCCGCGTCCAGCGCCGCATGCCCGGTCGGTTGCGGGCTGGCGGCCGGTGGCGCAGGCCGGCCTTTCCAGACCTGGCCGCCATTGAACAGCGTATCCAACGCAACGACGGCGCCCATCAGCCTTGCCTCACCAGACCGCAGAACACCCCTTCGATGGCCAGATCCTGATCGTCACGCACGACAATCGGCCGATACGCCGGGTTGCGCGGCAACAGGCGCACTTCATCGCCGAGCCGTTCGAAGCGTTTGATGGTGACTTCACCGTCGAGCCGCGCCACGACGATCTGGCCGTTGAGTGCCTCGGGATTGCGTCGAACGCCGACCAGATCGCCGTCGAGGATGCCGTCCTCGATCATCGAATCGCCTTGCACCCGCAGCATGTAATCGGGTGTGCGGGAGAACAGCGCCGGATCGAGCAGCAAGCGGCTATGAATGTCGGCATCGGCGCCAATCGGCGCACCGGCAGCGACGCGGCCGAGCACGGGGATGTCGAGCAGTTCCGGACGCGGCGGCTGCCCGAGCAGGCGAATGCCGCGGGCCTGATGCGGATTGACCTCGATAAAACCGGCTTCGGTCAGCGCGAGCACGTGCTTGCGCGCCACGCTGCGCGAGGCAAAACCAAAAGCCTCGCTGATTTCAGCGAGGCTTGGGGGCTGACCGTGTTCGGCGATTCGATCGCGGATAAAGGTCAGGATGGCGGTACGGCGGGGAGTCAGATTGGTCATGGAGTACATTTGTACTCCTGTAGGATTTTCCTGACAAGCGCCGCCAGTCGGCCTAGGCCGACGTAGGAGCTGCCGAAGGCTCGGGCCGCGATCGGACGATCTTTTGATGTTGTTTTTTAAGGGCAAGATCAAAAGATCGCAGCCTTCGGCAGCTCCTACAGGGGTTGTGGCGTTAGCTCAGGCCGCGTTCGGCGAGAAATGCCGAGATGTAATCGATGAAGGCGACAACCTTCGCCGTGGCCCGCCGATGGCTCGGATACACCGCCAGAATGTGCGGGCCGAAAGTATCCGGATCGATCTCGTAATCCGCCATGACCCGCACCAGTCGCCCGTCGGCAATGTACGGCGCGGCGCTCCACAGCGGCGTGTGCAGCAAACCACGCCCGGCCAAAGCACTGGCCAGCAACAAATCGTAATTATCACTGCGCAATCGCGGCGCCGTCGGTTGCGCCAGGCTCAGGCGCTGCCCGTCGCGCTCGGCCCACCAGAACTCGCGACTGAGCAGCGGATGCTGGTAAAGCAGCCATTCATGTTGTTCGAGGGTTTGCGGGTTCACCGGCAAATCCTTGCGCGCCAAGTACTCCGGGCTGCCGCACAACGCCAGGCGATTGCTGCCGACCACCCGCGCAATCAGCCCCGGCAAGTCATCGTGACCTTCGCGCAACGCTAGGTCATAACCACTTTCCAGCAGATTGACGAACGCATCGCACAGGTCCACTTGCAGGCTGATCTGCGGGTATTGCTGCAAAAAGCCGTCACACACCTGATCGAGAAACGCCCGCCCATACGCCAGCGGTGCGGTGATTTTCAGGCTGCCGCGCAAGCCGTGCTGCAACTGCTCGATTTCCTCGCTGGCCTCATCGAGCCGCTGCAACACCAGCCGCGCAGTTTCCAGGTACACCCGGCCAATTTCGGTGAGCAGAATCCGCCGCGTGCTGCGCTCGAACAGCCGTGCGCCCAGCTCCGACTCCAGGTGATTGACCGCTTTGGTCAGCGCCGACGGGGTTTTGCCCAACTGCTCGGCGGCACGGCTGAAACTGCCGAGCTGCGCAGTAACCACGAACATTTTCAATGCGCCCAACTTGTCCATACTTTTTCCATTCAGGCAAAAACGTTTTTCGTGAGGGAGGCGTTCTGTCCGCCGTTGCCAACCACTAATCTCGCCATCAGACGCAATAACAAGGAAATCTTCAATGAAAAGATTCATCCCGAGTCTGCTGGTAGCCGCTGTTAGTTTTGCCTCGATGGAAGCCATGGCCACCACCGATCTGGTGCTGCTCAACGGCAAGATTTTCACCGCCGACCGCACGCAACCCAAGGTGCAAGCCCTCGCCGTAGAAAACGGCAAAGTGCTGAAAGTCGGCACCGACGCACAGATCAAAGCCTTGATCGAACCCGGCACCCAAGTCATCGACCTCAAGGGCAAAGCGCTGATGCCCGGCCTGATCGACAGCCATTCCCACGCGATTTTCGGCGGACTGGAAATGGTCTCGGCGAACATGGAAGACGAAGTCGTCGCCCTCGACGAACTGCAAAAGCGTCTGCGCGACTGGCGTGCAGACGGCAAGGCCAAACACGGCGATGTGCTGAGCATTGCCGGCATGAGTTCGGTTTATTGGGCGCAAGCCGAGGCCTTGGGCGAAACCTTCAACAGCGGCGAATGGGCCAATGTGCCAGTGGTGTTTATCGGCAGCGACCACCACACCGCATGGGCCAACAACGTCATGCTCAAGCGCGCCGGGATTGATGCGACCCTGCTGAAAACCCTGCCCGACGCGGAAAAAGACACCATCGGTAAACTGGCGAGCGGAGAGCCCAACGGCTTTGTGGTCGACGCCGGTTGGGATCGAGTCGCCTCGAAAATGCCGGTGCCGAGCCCCGCCGACATGTTGAACGCCGCGAAATCCGCAGTGCGCTACAACAACAGCCTCGGCATCACCGCGTGGATGGACCCGGCCGCCAACGCCGCACCTGGCGAAGCAGTATTCGCGCTCAAACCGACCGAGAAAACCGTCGGCGTGCTACCGGCTTATAAAGCGCTGTCGGAAAGCGGCGACATGAGCGTCCACGTCGCCGCGCTGCTGGTGGCCAACCCGAAAAGTGTGCCCGCCGACCTTGATACGCTGGACAAGGTGCGTCAGCAATTTCAGGGCATCCCCAACCTGAGCCTGCCCGGCATCAAGATCTTCGCCGATGGCGTGATCGAGTTCCCGGCGCAGAGCGCGGCGATGATTGATCCGTACAGCAACTCGCACAAACAAGGCGAACTGCTGATCGATCCGCAGCATTTCGGCGAACTGGTCAGCGCCATTGATCAGCGCGGCTGGCTAGTGCATATCCATGCGATCGGAGACCGCGCCGTGCGTGAAGCGCTGAACGGCATCGCTCAGGCGCGCAAGGATCGCCAGAGTGGCGTGACCCATTCGATCACTCACCTGCAAATGGTCAATCCGAAAGAGTTCGCCCGTTTCAAACCGCTCAACGTCATCGCCTCGATGCAACTGCTGTGGGCCAGCGCCGACGACTACACCACCGACATGATCAAGCCCTACGTCAGCGCCCTCGCCTTTCGCTACCAGTACCCGGCGCATTCGCTGCTCAAACAAGGCGCGACGATTGCCGGCGCCAGTGACTGGCCGGTATCGACGCCAAATCCGTTCAACGCCATGGCCCAGGCGATTACTCGGGTCGGCCCGTTGGGTGTGCTCAACGCCGATGAGCGTCTGGACCGCGACACGATGTTCTATGCCTATACCGTCAACGCGGCGCGCACGATTGGCCTGGAGAAACAGATCGGCTCGCTGACGCCGGGCAAGCAGGCTGATTTTATCGTGCTCGATCGCGACGTGTTCAGCGTCGACAACAAAGCCCTGCATGACACCCAAGTCCTGCAAACCTGGTTCGGCGGCCGTCAGGTCTATACCGCCACCCAATAACAACACAATCTTTCCTTTGTAGGAGTGAGCCTGCTCGCGATAGCGGTGTGTCAGATAACACATCGACACCTGACACACCGCTATCGCGAGCAGGCTCACTCCTACAAGGTTTTCGTACCGCCCAAAAATAATCACAACATCGGGACTTCACATGAAAGCCTTGCCCCTGTTCGCCCTGAGTTTTTTCAGTCTGCTGCCGTTGAGCAGCCAAGCGATCCCCTTGAACGATGACTTTGCGCTGTTGGTCGACCTGACCCTGGCCAGCGACTACCGCACCCGGGGCATCTCGCAAACCCAGAATGACCCCGCCGTACAGGCCGGTCTGACCCTCGCCCACAGCAGCGGTCTGTACCTCGGCGCCTGGAGTTCCAACGTCGATTTCGGCGACGGCCTGAAAACCCGGCAGGAAGTCGATTACTACGGCGGCTGGTTATGGCAGGCGACCGACGAGGTCAGCCTCGATCTGGGCTACATCAAGTATGCCTACCCCAAGGAAAGCCAGTTCAACCAGAGCGAGGTCTACGGGATTCTCGTGGTTTATGGGGTGAAACTGGCGGCGTATTACTCCAGTGATGCGCCGGGGATCGATAGCAAGCAGAGTTCGCTGTACAGCTACATCGGTTATGAAACCGAGTTGCCTTACGACTCGGGGTTGAAATTGCGTTACGGCAATATGGATTTCAAGGATGCGCATTTGTACTCGGCGTCCGACAGCGCCGAAGAGTCGTACCGAGAATGGGAAGTCAAACTCACCCACAATCTGGCCGGCGTGGTGATGGGGTTGAGCTATATCGACACCGACCTGTCGCAGAGCCAGTGCCTGAGTAACTGGGGCTTCAAAGACGTCTGCACCGCCACCGTTGTCGCCAGCGTCAGCAAATCCTTCTGACCCACCGAAATCCCACTGTAGGAGCTGCCGAAGGCTGCGATCTTTTGATTTTGTTTTTTAAAGGCAAGATCAAAAGATCGCAGCCTGCGGCTGCTCCTACAGCAATGGCACTCGGTAGTTGTTACAGGATGTTTACGAATTTTTTACTAACGTTCTTCTACAGTTACCCGCGCAACAGCGTGGTTTTCATTCATGTAGAGGAATGTCTGACATGGCTTTGGGCAACGGACTGCGTTTACCGTCCATCACTCCTACCCGGCTGGTGCTGCTGTTTTCCCTGGCGCTGGTGGCGTTGTACAACCTGGCGACCTGGAAGGCGCTGGGCACACTGATCACCCTGCAAGGCGCGCACAAAGTGGCGTTTTTCGCCTCATTCGGGCTGTTTCTGTGGGCAGCGATCACCCTGCTGCTGACCCTGGTGTCGTTCCGCTGGACACTGAAACCGGTGCTCACCGTGATCGCCCTGCTCTCGGCGTGTGCCGCGTATTTCATGAACGAATACGGCATCGCCATCGACACGGTGATGATGCAGAACGTCTTCGAAACCAACCCCGCCGAAGCCACTGCGCTGTTCAACGGCAAGCTGCTGGCTTACCTGCTGGTGCTCGGTGTGTTGCCGGCCGCGTTGATCTGGCGTTGGCCGGTGAGTTATCGGCCGTTCTTTCGCGGCTTGCTCAACAAGATTCTGGTGATCATCGCCTGTGTGCTGGTGATCGCCGCGTCAGTGGGCGCGTTCTATTCGACCTACGCGCCGATCTTTCGCGAAGAAGACAAGCTCACCCACTTCATCAACCCGACCAACTACATTTACGCGATCAGCAAATACACCAAGCAACGCTTGGGCATCAAAAAGCACCTTGTCGTGCAGGCCATCGGCGAAGACGCGGTGATGAGCGCCAAGGCTGCGAGCCGCGAGAAGAAATCGCTGATGGTGTTTGTGGTCGGGGAAACCGCCCGCGCCGATCACTTTTCGCTGAACGGCTATGCGCGCGAGACCAATCCGGAACTGAGCAAACTCGACATCCTCAATTTCACCCAGGTGCACTCCTGCGGCACGTCGACGGCGGTGTCGGTGCCGTGCATGTTCTCGATGTTCCCGCGTAAGGATTACAGCGACAAGAAAGGCAAAACCTACGAGGGCCTGCTCGACATCCTCCAGCGTGCAGGCGTGCAAGTGCTGTGGCTGGACAACAACAGCGACTGCAAAGGCACCTGCCTGCGCGTACCGCATCGCGATATTTCGAAGAACCAGCCGGGGCCGTTCTGCGATGGCAACAACTGCCTCGACGAAGCGCTGCTGGCCGATCTGCAAAGCTACATCGACAGCCTCAAGGGCCACGCGATCATCGTCCTGCATGCGGATGGCAGCCACGGCCCGGAATACTACGAGCGCTACCCGAAAGACAGGGAGCACTTCAAACCGATCTGCCACACCAACCAGTTGGGCAGTTGCAGCCGTGATGAACTGGTGAACGTGTACGACAACACGATTCTGTACACCGACCATTTCCTCGCCAAGGTCATCGAGCTGCTCAAGCGTAATCAGGACTCGCTGGACACCTCGATGGTGTACGTCTCCGATCACGGTGAATCGCTGGGTGAGAACGGCTTGTATCTGCACGCTGCGCCGTATGCGCTGGCACCTGAAGCGCAGACCCATGTGCCAATGGTGATGTGGTTCGGCGACGGCACGCTCGCCAGTGAGGGGATTGATCGCGGCTGCCTGCAAGGCAAGACCGGGCAGGCGGATCTGAGCCACGACAACCTGTTTCATTCGGTGCTGGGGTTGTTTGAGGTGAAGACCTCGTTGTATCAGCCGGGGCTGGATATTTTTCATGGCTGCCGGCCTTCGATGACAGCTGCGCAATAACCCCAGGAACTGCACAAATCCCCTTGTAGGAGTGAGCCTGCTCGCGATAGCGGTGGATCAGCCAACATCATTGTTGAATGACATACCGCTATCGCGAGCAGGCTCACTCCTACAGGGGGAGGTGGTGGATCAGGGGTTGAGGTTTGCCAGATAGGCCCACGGGTAGATGCCGCGCTGGTGACCATCGCTGAACACCAGTTGCACGCCATAGCCCTGCGGGTTGAGTTCAATCAGGCGTATGCGGTCATCGACCAGCGGCGTCAGCCCTTTCAGGCGAAACGCGCGGCACTGCGAGCACGGGCACTGGCGGCGCAGTTCGGCGTGGTTGAGCTGTTGCTCGCGGCCGTCCGGCCAGCTCAATCGTAGCGTCCCTTCGCTCTGCGAATTCGCCACCGACAGCGGGTTCATTGCAACTGACTCAAGGCAATGCGCACGGCTTTGCGCACTTCCGGGTCGCCATCGTCCTGCGCGGCCTGCAACGCGGCCACGGCGCCGCGATCATTCAGTTCGCCCAAGGCCAGCGCGGCTTCTTTGCGCAGGTTGCTGATGCGATGGCCGAGGGTTTCAATCAGCGCGTCCAGTGCCGGGGCAAATTGCAAACGGCCGAGACTGCGGGTAGCGCGCAGGCGCACTTGCCAGTAGTCATCGCTCAGCGCTTCGACCAACGCCGGGCCGGCATCGCGGTGGCCAACTTTGCCCAACGTCGTGGCGGCTTCCTCGCGCACTTGCCAGGCGTTGTCCTGCAAGGCCTGGCGCAGGGCCGGGAGGACTTCGGCGCTGGAGGCCAGGCCCAAAGCGCCGGTGGCGGCGCGGCGCACTTCGGTGTCGGGGTCAGCGCTGGCCAACCGCGCCAATGCCGGTAATGCGTCGAGCTGCTTGAGCCAGCCGAGCACGCCCACGGCTTCACGACGAACACTGGCGTCGGCATCGTTCAGCGCGGAAAACGCAGCCGGTGCGGCGTCGGCGAAACGCAATTCGCGCAAGGCGCGGAACGCCGCGATGCGCACGCTGACGTCGGCATGATCGGTCCACGGCAGAATCACCCGCCCCGCTGCTTGCGTCTTGAGCAGACTCAAGCTCTGCGCAGCAGCGGATTGCACGGTGGGCGACGAGTCGGTCAGCGCCTCGCACAACGCTTGCACGACGTCCTCATCTTCCCAAGCCTCCAGCAACCGCGCGGCTTCGGCGCGGACGTCTTCAGCGGGATCCTGGCCGAGGCGATCGACCAGCCAGAGCAAGCCATCGGGCTCCTCCAGATCTGCCAGATCAATCAGCGCAATACGCCGCACGCCAGCATCTTCAGCAGTCAGGCGCGGTTGCAGATCGAGAATGTCTTGGTTATCGGTCACAGCAAAAATAGAGGTCATAGGGCAAATCGCGGCAAAGGGTTTTCGGGAGGCAGGCCGAGCGGATTGAGACGCGGCAGCGGTCGGTCGTTGTCGTGGCGCAGCAGGTCGAGGCAGTGGCGTTTGAGCCGGGAGAATTCAGGACTGGTGACCAGTTCGCTGGCGCGTGGCCGGGCGAAATCCAGGCGCAAGTCTTCGATGATTCGCCCCGGTCGTGCGCTCATCACCAGCAAGCGGTCGGCGAGGAACAGCGCCTCGTCGATGTCGTGGGTGACGAAGACCACGGTGGTGCGGATGCGCGTCCAGATGTCCAGCAGCAGTTCCTGCATGTTCAAACGGGTAAGCGCATCCAGTGCGCCGAACGGCTCGTCCATCAGCAACAGGCGCGGGCGATTGACCAGCACTCGGGCGATCTCGACGCGTTGCTGCATGCCGCCGGACAGCTGATCGGGCCAGCGTTCGGCGAAACCTTCGAGGCCGACCAGTTTGAGGATTTCGTCGGCGGCGCGATGACGTTCGGCCTTGCCGATGCCGCGCATCTTCAGGCCGAACGCAACGTTGTCACGCACCGTGCGCCACGGGAACAGCGTGTGATGCTGGAACACCATGCCGCGCTGCGGTGACGGGCCGGACACCGCAGCGCCATCGACTTTCAGACTCCCGGCATGCGCGTTCAGATGCCCGGCCAAGGCGCCGAGCAAGGTCGATTTACCGCAACCGGACGGGCCAAGAATGCACACGAACTGGCCCGGTTCAATCTGGCAATCGAGTTCCCGTACCGCCTCGAACGCCTCACGCCCAGCGCCGAGGACGATGGATAACTGGCGGATGTCGATCCGCCCTTCCGGGGTTTGCATCACGCTCATCAGGCTTTTCCTCGCGGTCGATGCCAGGGCGTGAACAACCCGCCCAGACGTTTGATCAGCAGACTGCTGCCCATGCCCAGCACGCCGATCAGCAACATGCCGACGACGATGTCGGCGTAGTTCTGGATCGTGTAGGACTCCCAGGTGTAGTAACCGATGCCGAACTGGCCGGAGATCATTTCCGCCGTGACCAGACAGAACCACGAAGTGCCCATGCCGATTGCCAGGCCGGTGATGATGCTTGGCGCTGCGCCGGGCAAGATCACTTCCAGCAGGATCGCGCGGCGCCCTGCCCCGAGGCTTTTCGCTGAGGCGATCAGCCGTGGATCGACACCTTCGACACCGTGCACGGTGTTGAGCAGGATCGGGAACAGCGCGCCGGTGAAGGTGATGAAGACCATCGACAGTTCCGAGGACGGGAACATCAGGATCGCCAGTGGGATCCATGCCACGGCGGGGATTGGGCGCAGGACTTCCAGTGGGGGCAGCAGCAGGTCTTCGGCCCATTTTGAACGGCCGATGGCCAGACCGAGGGCGATGCCGATGACTAGCGCAGCGAGGTAGCCGGCGAAGACGCGGCTGAGGCTGGCGGTCAGGTGTTGAAGGAGCTTGCCGGAATCGCCCAGGCCCAATGCTGCCTCGATAACCGCGACAGGTGTCGGCACGTTGGCGAAGGTGACCAGGCCGAGGTTCCAGTGGTGGCTGGCGGCGAGTTGCCAGAACAGCAGGCAGAGCAGCAAGGATGTGGCTCTTGATGTCCAGCGGATGGGTGTTTTCATCGAGCGGGTTTCCGGTTCTGGATCTGTGTGATGGCTGAGATTTACCCCCCTCACCCCAGCCCTCTCCCCCCAAGGGGGGCGAGGGGGAAAGGGAGCCGATCTTCATGCCTTTCAAACCTGAGTTCGGCTCAAGAAGGAGCCGATCTTCATGCTTTTCAGAACCTGAGTTCGGCTCGGTATTTCAGGTCGGCGTACCTTGCCAAAACACCGCGGTCAGTCCCCTCTCCCTCCGGGAGAGGGCTAGGGTGAGGGGCTTTTGATCTTCATCAGCGAGCAGCAACAGCCTGGGCAGTGGCATCGGTGAAATCGAAAACCTTGCCACCCTGTGCCGAGGCATATTGCTGAGCCTGCCCCTTAAGCAAAAACGCACTCAACCGTCCCTTCGCATCGCTGGCAAACCACGCCTGCTCCGCGAGCAACTTGATCCCGCTGTCACTGGCCTGCGCATACACCGCGCGAATGGTTTTGCCTTCCTGCTTCAATGCGGCGAGTGCAGCGAACGCCTCTTGCGCAGACGCGTACTGCCGCACCTTGCTCTCACCGCGCACCCAGATTTCGGCAACGTGGCTGAAGTCAGTGATCGCTTTACCGGTAGTCTTCAACGGCGTCTGCGCGTAATTGGCCAACTGCGCCGTGTAATCCAGGTTCGACGCCTTGAACGCCGCACGGATGTACTGATCGTCAATAAACGTATTCAGATCGAGCCCGCGATCAGCCTTCTTCAGCAGCTTCAACGTATCGATAGCCGTGCCGACCGCCTGGCGATATTCCGGCTTCCAGCTCAGGTCGCGGGTCTGCACGCCGAGCGGGCCGTGGAACAGGTAATTGACCTCGGCATCGACGCCGGTGACTTTGGCGATCAGCTCGCTGTACTTCTCAGGCTCGGCAGTGAGCAACTGATTGGCCTCGATACTCGCCCGCAGGTAAGCGACAACGATCTCCGGGTACTTCTTGGCGTAAGCCTGATCCACCAGCGCACCATGGAAAGTCGGCGCATTGGCCTGGGCGCCGTCATAAATCTTGCGCGCGAAACCTCGGCTCGGGAACAGTTCGGCGAACGGCACGAAATCGGCGTGGGCGTCGATCTTGCCGGCCTGCAACGCCGAGCCGGCGACTTCCGGCGGCTGGGCGATGATGTTGACATCCTTGAGCGGATCCCAGCCCTGTGCCGCCACCGCACGCAGCAACATGCCGTGGGCGGTGGAGGCGAACGGCACAGAAATCGTCTTGCCCTTGAGCTCGCTCAGCGACTGCACACCCGATGCGCTCGGCACGACAATGCCGTTGCCGCTGCCCTTGATGCTGCCCGACAACACGCTGATGAACAGGCTGTGTTTGCCGGCGGTTTCGAACGCGACGCCGTTGAATGCGCCGGGGAAATCAGCCATGGCGCCGAAGTCGAGTTTGCCGGCGACCATCTCGTTGGTCAGCGGTGCGCCGCTGGTGAAGTTCTTCCACTGCACGTCGTACTTGGCGTCTTTGTAGGCGCCGTCGTGGGGCAGGTACTTGTCGAGCAGACCGAGTTCACGAATCAACAAGCCGCCGGCGGCGCAGTTGATGGTGGTGTCCTGGGTGCCGATGGCGATGCGGATGGTTTCGGCCGAGGCCGACAAAGTGAACGAAGCCAGTACCAGACCGGCGATTGCTGCACGCAACATGGTTGTTTCCCCTCGAATCATTTATTTGAGTTCGTCTCCGCCGCGATCAGGGCGCGGTGGGAAACGAGGGGTGTTTTTCAATTCAGCGTCCGGGGTTTGCCGGATGGCTTTGGGTTGTCACAGTTCAAATGTAGGAGTGAGCCTGCTCGCGATAGCGGTTTTCCAGATGTTGATGTGCTGACTGACACACCGCTATCGCGAGCAGGCTCACTCCTACAGGGGATCGGGTTTCAACGCAGGAGATAGGGGATGTCGACTTTGACGGCACCCGTCGGGCAATCCTTTTCGCACGGCATGCAGTACCAGCATTCATCGAACGCCATATAAGCCTTCTGCGTCGCCGGGTTGATCGCCAGCAAATCCATCGGGCAAACGTCGACACACACGGTGCAGCCCTTTTCTGCAATGCATTTGTCCTCGTCCACGGTGACGGGGGCGTTGGAGCGGAAGAAGATTTCCTGAGCTTGATAGGCCATGGTCCGGACTCTCTTTTTAGGGGTGCATCAAGCGGCGAAAGCGCCGACCCGCAAACGGTCGTAAGCCTGCATTTCTTCAGCATCGAGCGGGATAATGTAAGGCTCGACGGCTTTCTTGAAACTGGTCATCTGGCCGTCCTCGCCCTTCTTCAAATGGCAATGACAGAACCACTCGCTGTCGTTGCGCTGTGGGTGATCGACGCGATAGTGGTACAGGCCCCAACGGCTTTCAGCGCGGAACAATGAAGCGCGGGCGGCCATTTCGGCACAGTCGCGAATCACGCTGGTTTCCATGGCGCGCATCAGTTCGTGGGCGTTGTTGGCCTTCATCTGCTCGAGATCACGTTCGATGTCGCTGAAGCGTTGCAGGCCGATCTGCATCTTCTTGGTGACTTTCGGCGGTTGCAGGTAATCGTTGACGAAGCGCCGCAGCTTGTACTCGACCTGCGCCGGCGGCAGGCCGTGTTCGCGATCCAGCGGTGCGTAGACCCGGGCTTTTTCCTTTTCGATCTGCTCGGCATCCAGCGCGGAAAACTCGCGGCCGGCGACAAAATCCGCCGCGTTGTGCCCGGCGAACCAGCCGTAGGTGAAGGCACCGAGCATGTAATTGTGCGGCACAGCGGCCATGTCGCCCGCCGAATACAAGCCTTTCACCGAAGTCTCGGCACGTTCGTTGACCCACACACCGGACGCCGAGTGGCCGCTGCAAAAACCGATTTCGGAAATGTGCATTTCGACCATTTGCGTGCGGTAATCGGTGCCGCGATTGGCGTGGAACTGGCCACGACTCGGGCGCTCGTTGCTGTGCAGGATTTCCTCGATGTTCTGGATGGTTTCCTCGGCGAGGTGATCGAGTTTGAGAAACACAGGACCGTTGCCGCTCTCCAGTTCCTGGTGGAATTCCCACATCATCTGCCCGCTCCAGTAGTCGCACTCGATGAAGCGTTCGCCCTTGTTGTTGGCGGTGTAGCCACCCAGCGGGCCGGTGACGTAGGCGCAGGACCGGGCCGTTATAGTCCTTGATCAGCGGGTTGATCTGGAAGCACTCGAGGTTAGCCAGTTCAGCGCCGGCGTGATAGGCCATCGCGTAACCGTCGCCAGCGTTGGTCGGGTTCTCGTAGGTGCCCATCAGATAACCGGAGGACGGCAAGCCGAGGCGCCCGGCAGCACCGCAGGCAAGAATCACCGCTTTGGCCTTGATCACATGGAAATCAGCGGTGCGGCAATCGAAGCCCATCACACCGTTGACGGTGCCCTCCTCGTCAGTCAGCAACCGCGTGCAGACAAGGCGATTGGTGATGCTCACCCGGGCGCGTTTCAACTGGCGATAAAGGACCTTTTTGATGTCGTGCCCTTCCGGCATCGGCAGCACGTAGGCGCCCATGTGGTGGACTTTTTTCACCGCGTAATCGCCGGTTTCGTCCTTTTCGAACTTCACGCCCCAGCGATCAAGCTGTTCGATGGTTTCGAAGCTGTGCGTCGCGTAGGCGTAAACGGCGGCCTGATTGACGATGCCGTCGTTGGCGATGGTGATTTCCTTGGTGTACTGCTCAGGCGTCGAGTGGCCGGGAATGATCGCGTTGTTCAGGCCGTCCATGCCCATGCTGATCGCGCCGCTGCGTTTGACATTGGCCTTGTCCACCAGCAACACGCGCAGATCGCGGTTCTTTTCTTTGGCCTTGATCGCGGCCATCGGGCCGGCAGTGCCGCCGCCAATGACGACGATGTCGTATTCCTGTTCGAGAACGTTGCGGGTCATGCCTGCTCCCCTTTTTGCCGGTCGATCCGCAGGCGGTACTGGAACGCATCGCCACGGTAGTAAAGGTGTTCGAAGTCCAGCGGCTGGCCTTGCGCGTCGTGGGTCAGCCGCTCGATACGCATGATCGGCGAGCCGGCTTCGACGTTCAGCGCCTGGGTCAGGTCGCTGTCGGCGAGCACCGCGTCGATGGCCAGATCAGCGTGACCGAGGGCGATGCCGCAGTCGTTTTCGAGGATCAGGAAGATGTCGCGGGTGACCAGATCGGCCTTCTCCAGTCGCTCGCCGACGGCTTTGGGCAGGTAGGTGATTTCCAGCGAGATCGGTTCACGATTGATCAGGCGCACGCGTTTGATCTGCGTAACGATCTCGCCCTCGGCGATTTGCAAACGCTCGGCGACGCGCTTGTCAGCCGGGATGAATTTGAAGCTGCGCAGGCGGTTGATCACCTCGTAGCCGCGTCCGGTCATGGACTCGGCGAGGCCTTGCAGGCTGCTGACGTTTTGAAAGGTTTTCGGTTTGGCGACGAAGGTGCCTTTGCCGTGGATCTTGAAGATCAGCCCTTCCTTTTGCAGATCGCCGAGCGCCTGGCGCACAGTGATGCGGCTGACTTTGAACAGCGCACCGAGCTCGCTTTCGGAGGGCATCTGGCTGTCTTGCGGGTATTCGCCGTCGAGAATGCGCGCACGGAGGACGTCGCGCAGTTGGGTGTGCAACGGGACGCTACTGAGGGAGAGAACGTTATCGGTCATCACGGGATCACTTGTTATAACGAGTTATGACGTGATCTTAGAGTTGTTATGACGAGGTTGAGAAATATTGTTTGGGCATAACCTTAGACGCGACGAGGCACTGCCCAATGTGGGAGCGAGCCTGCTCGCGAAAGCGGTGTTTCTTTCAGCAATGATGGTGACTGACACGCCGCCTTCGCGAGCAGGCTCGCTCCCACAGGGGATTTGTGTGGTCGGTAAGGTCAGTGGCGCTTGAGGATCTGGTCCATGACCCAGTCGGTTTTCAGGGCCTGTTCGGCGATTGCGGGATGTTGTGAATCGCCACGAATATGCGCATTCATGCCCAGCACGTGATGCCATTGAATGTGTTCGTGATGGGGAATCTCCAGGCTGATGTGTTCATCGGCATGCAATTGCACGGGATGCTCATCAAACACCGAAAAACCGATTCGCCCGACGCTGCCGATGATCTCGACCCGATCCTCGCGCCGATCCGCGACAAAACTCCAGCAGCCCATGCCTAGCGCACCTGAAGCGAACCGCCAACTGGCGCTGACGGCATCTTCGGCGGCATACAAACAGGCCTGACGTGCGGTGAATCCGGCCACTTCAACGATGTCGCCGAGCAGGTACTGGAACAGGTCAAAGCCATGACTGGCCAGATCAGCGAAATAACCGCCACCGGCCACCGCCGGATCGGTACGCCAGTTATCGCGCCCATCGAGATCCGCCGGCGACGGCGCCTTGGTCAGCGTCCAGCTCAGGTGCCGAACCTCACCAATGCGCCCCTCCTCCAACCATTGCCGCACCTGCGCAAAACGCGGCAACGATCGGCGGTAGTAGGAAACGAACAGGTGCAAACCAGCCTCGGCAAACACCTGCTGCATCTCGCGGCTTTGCCCGGCATTCAGCGCCATGGGTTTTTCCACGCAGCAATGTTTGCCGGCAGCAGCAACTTTGAGGCTGTAGGCGTGGTGGCTGTCGGGTGGCGTGGCGATGTACACCGCGTCGACCTCGGGATCGTTGATCAGCGCATCGATGTCGGTGTAAACCCGCTCGATGCCGTGGCGCGCGGCGTAGTCGGTCACGGCTTCCAGGCGTCGGCCCATCACCGCCACCAACGCCGAACCGGGCGCCTTGTAGAAGGCCGGCCCGCTCTTGCGTTCAGCGACGCTGCCACACCCAATCATGCCCCAGCGCACCACGTTCATTTCTCTTCCTTTAGCCGATGCGCAAGGCGCGCAGATCGAGGTGACCATCCTTCAGCGGCGGGCACCAGTAGTAGCCGCCAGTGATCGGCCGGCTGATGCGATAGAGGCCATCGGTGATGCCGTCTTCCAGGCCGCTCATACGGCGCAGTTGCGCTTCGAAAGCATCCAGCGAGAAGCCGAACGCGAGGAACATCAAACCAGCGCGATCACCTTCGATCCACGGCATCGAGCGGCGCACGACGAACGCTTCAGGGGCAAAGCTTTCCTGCGCGGTGCGTTTGACGTGGGCGGAGACCGGCGCGTCGTCGATCTCTTCGTTGTCGCTGAGGCGACGGCCCATGATGTTGTCTTTGTCGTCGGCGGACAGTTTGTGGAAACCCTTGAGGTCGTGCTGCCACTGCTGGATCGCGGCGAAGCTGCCGCCGACCATGCCGTCAGTGCCTGAGCTTTGCAGGGCGGCGGCGATGGCGGCTTCGTCGTGCGGGTTTTCGGTGCCGTCTTCGTAGCCGGTCAGGTCGTGGCCGTCCTTGTGGCGGAAGGCTTCCTGCATTTCTACCAGGCGCAGGGCCGGGGCCAATGCGGCTTCGAGGGCGTTGCAACGGTTGAGCAGTTCACCACGGTCGACGCCGTGCAGCCACACCCACAGCGCGTGTTGGGTCGACGGGTTTTCTACGCCAACGCCGGTCATGGCCGGGAAGCTGCGCAGGCCGTCAATCTGCACGTTGAGGGCCTTGACCAGGGATTCGCCGAAACCGACCACCGCCGACTTGCCGTCCACCTGGTTCAGCAGATTGTCGATCGCCTGCGGCAGGGCTTCAACCGACTCAAGGGCGAAAAACAGGTGACGTGCTTGCGCAGGAACTGGGGTGGCGAGAATGCCCGGCTGGTAGTAACTCATGTGAACTCCTTGAAAAAGTGCGCGGAGTTTACCTGTAGCCAGACAGTTTGTGGGGTTGAAGCAAGATCAAAAGATCGCAGCCTTCGGCAGCTCCTACAGGGATCAGGGTAGGAGCTGCCGAAGGCTGCGATCTTTTGATCTTTTAAATAGCTGTAACGCTTTCCTGGCGCCACGCACTCGGGCTCAACCCTGTCCAGCGCTTGAACGCCCGACGAAAACTGCGCACATCGCTGTACCCGACTTCCTCGGTAATCCGCTCGATCGGCATATCCGGATTAGCCAGCAGACTCAGGGTCCGCGCCTGCCGCACCTGCTCCAGCAACGCCTCAAACGTCAGCGCATGCTCAGTCAAACGCCGGCGCAACGTACGGCTGCTCATGTTCAAATCACCGGCAATCTTTTCGATGTGACTGCCGCTACTCAGATCCCGGGCAATCGCCCGCTCCACAGCCTGAATCAGATCAAGTTTCTGATGCACCTGCGCCGCTTCCAGCTCCAGCAATGCAACGGCCTGACGCAACGCCAGCGAATGATGATTGGGCAGATTCACATCCAGCCACTGCGCATCGATCAGCATGCGATTGTGCAGGCAGCCGAAGCGCACCTCCGGCCCGAGCAGGCGGTGGTATTCGCTCAGGTAATCCGGCGCGGCATGCACGAATTCCACGGCAATCGCCTTGAACTCCGCTCCGACCAGCGCGCGGCCATACACCAGCAAACTGGCGAAAAACTCCTCGACCGCGAACACCTGCACATCGGCGAACGGCAAGCGACATTCGGCATCGAGATGCACGCACCCGCCGACCACATCGACACTGGACACCACAATCCCGCCCGAGGTGTGTTGATGACGAATGCCCAGCGCAAAGGCATCACGCAAGGTCTTGCACAGCGACAACACATGCCCGAGCAAACCCAAAGTACCAAGCACGTTTTGCGCGCCGACCCACAGCCCCAGACCTTGATTGGGCAACACTTTGAGCGCGCGCTGAATCATCGCCACCGCCTGACGATAGGAAATCCGCTGCGCCGGATCCTGAAGATCCTCAAGGGTAAAACCCAGCCCACGGCACAGACTTTCAGGCTCGACGCCCTTGTTATGCGCGACTTCGGCGAGGGTTTGCAAAAGAAATGGCGAGACCAGCGCCAGTTCGAAGGTCGGGTCTTGGACTTTTACGTTCATGGGGGCTGACATTCCGGATCACGCTTGATTGTTATTTTTGTAACCGGTTATGTCGAAAGAAGTTAGCACAAGGTTTACGGACTGTCCGCAGATGCCCCCCTCGGTGTCCGCCAATACCCTGCCCCAACGTACGCCAAACGCTTATTTCTAGCGTACCGGCGCTCCGAGCGACCGGTACCAGGTCCCAATCACAATAATAATGAGGACAGTCATGAGCCAGAACCGTGCAACATCCTTCTTGCCGCTCGCCCTTTTCATCGCGGGTTGCACCCTGACGTTGCCCGCCCTCGCCACCGAAGCCGGCGTCGACAACATCGGCACAGGCACCGACGGTTTCTTCATGTTGCCGCTGGAAGTCGACAGCCTTCCGGAGAACATGGTCGCGTTCAACCTCTACTACAACCACTACAAGGCGCGAAAGCTCAACATCAGCTCGTTCGGCGGCAAGGTGCCGAATGTCGAAATCGAATCCACGGCCGTGATTCCGCGTCTCGATTATTTAAGCCCGGTGCGTGTGTTCGGCGGGCGTCTGGCCGGTTACATCGCCCAGCCGTGGTTGAAGCAGGAAGTCTCGGTGTTTGGCTTGAGCGACACCCGCGAAGGCATGGGCGATACAACGTTCGCACCGATCATTCTGTGGGACATGGGCAAAAAACTGACCCTCGGCGCCGCCGTAGAGGTCACTGTGCCCACCGGCGAATACAGCGTCGATCGGCTGGCCAACACCAGCAACAATTTCTACACCTACAAACCGCTGTTCTCGTTCACCTGGCTGCCGACTGAACGCACCGAAGTCTCGATGAAGACCACCTACAGCTTCAACGAGAAGAACAAAGACACCGACTACAAGTCCGGGCAGATCTTCCATTTCGATTATTCGGCCAGCTACAAGATCACCGACGACCTGATGCTCGGCGTCAACGGCTACTACCTCAAGCAAACCACCGACGACAAACAGTTCGGCCACACCGTGCAGTTTACCGGGCAGGACGTCGATGACGGCGTGCGTGGCAAGGTTTTCGCGATTGGCCCGGCGCTGCACTTCACCTTTCTCAAGTACGCCAGTGCAGAGATTCGCTGGGCCAAGGAATTTGATGTGGAGAACCGGCCCGAAGGTGAAATGCTTTGGGCGAAGGTGAGCATTCCGTACGCGTTCTGAGTGCATTTGTAGGAAAGCGCACCTGGATTTGTAGCCTGAAAACCTGAAAAACGCATGGGTGGAATACGCCTACAGCGGCGGTCGAGATTACCGGACAACGGGGGGAAACGTCTGGCAGATTTAAAGGGGGCACTTGCAGATACTGGGCTACGTTATCCCATGGTTGCTCAAGGGCTCATGGGGTGCATCGTCTGCCAGTGACGACAATGGCCTATTCCCCCCTTAGACTGCTTGAAATTGATCACGGAGGTCATATGAGCATATTGCTTTCCCCGTTTTATTCTGAGTTCGAATCCGAAGAAGAGGCAGAGAGCTACGATCGCTGGTTTCGTGCCAAGGTGCAGGCTGCACTGGATGATCCTCGCCCGGCCATTCCCCATGAGGAAGCCATGGTGCGGCTCGACCAATTATTAGAAGAGAAACGCAAGAATCGACGCACTGCCGCTTGAATGGAGCGATCAGGCTCTGGACGATCTGGCTGACATTATCGATTACATTGAACAACACAATTCCAACGCTTCAGCGGCTTTGCAGCGCAAGGTGGGTGCAGCAACGCAAAGGCTTTCATCAATTCCCTTTGGTTACAGATCCGGTCGAGTACCAGGCACTCGGGAAATGGTGGTCAATCCAAACTATCTACTGGTCTATCGAGTCAACGGGCGCATCAAAATCCTGACGTTAGTCCACACCCGACAACAATACCCACGAACGTCATCAACATAAAAAAAGGGCGACCAACCGGCCGCCCAAACGTACTGCACGAGAGTCTTTTACAGCGTCAGTTGCCCACGCTCCTCCTCGGTCAACTGCTGCTTCGCCTGTTCATCCAGCGCCCCGGCGCCCAACACCTGCACCGGGCTGTTCGGGTTGTAACCCGGGGCCGGCGCACGGCTGGCACCATCGCGGGACGGCGCGAGTTGTTCATTGCCGAAGCTCAACACCTGCACGGTAAACACCGAAGCCTGATTCTGTCGCGACGCCGCTTGCTGCTGGCGCGCCACGTCTTCCGCCGCTTGCGTGGCCGAGGATGCAGCGGAACTGGCCGACGTGATCGCACCAGTGTTCACTGCCGAGACCACCGGTACGCCGGTCGCCTTGCCCTGCACCGAAATGTTCGCGGCGTTGACCACCGTCAGCGCGGCGATGTTGACGTTGCCCG
This sequence comes from Pseudomonas sp. MC6, assembly GCF_054790575.1. Classification (NCBI taxonomy): domain Bacteria; kingdom Pseudomonadati; phylum Pseudomonadota; class Gammaproteobacteria; order Pseudomonadales; family Pseudomonadaceae; genus Pseudomonas; species Pseudomonas sp. MC6. Next base: position 1,196,740 of record NZ_CP186504.1, on the reverse strand, counting down.
ACACGCGAATCCCCGCCTCGCCGGCATCGATGGTGCCCAGCGGCGCGATCAGGTCGATGTCGCCCGGCGCCACTTCGGCGATCGGGTTGAGCGTGGCGATACCGGCACCGGTGCTCGGCACCGACGGCGACAGGGTCACATTGCCCCAAGTGTCGTAAACCCGTTTCGGCGGGGTGTAGACCACGGTGGTTTTCGAGCCGCGACCGGCGTTGATATCGCCCTCGGTCGACCAGCCGAGAATCGAGCCGCCGAACGTGGTCATGATCCGGCTCTGGCCGAGCAAAATGCTGCCCTGTGAATAGAGCTGAATGTTGCCCGAACCCTGGGTGATGATCCCCGCCGTCGACGGTGGCGCCGCGCCTTCGATGCCGAATACCTGACCGCCGCCCGGTGTGAGCATCTGGATATCGCCGCCGAACAGAGTCTTGACCCCGGCGCCGCCGTACAGCGTGATGTCGCCGTCGTAGCGGATCGGATTGCCGGCCACATCAGTGGTCGGGAACAACGCAGCGATAGCGCTGCGACCGCGCAGGTAACTGCCTTTGCGCGGGCCATCGACATCGTTGTATTCCAGACCACCGGCACGCAATTCAGCGAAGTACACCTGCCGCGCGAAGATCGCCTGCTCGGAACCTGGCAGCGCCGCGAAGAAGGCTTGCGCCTGCTCGGCATTGCCGCTGAAGCCATAGCCGAGGGTCAGCCAGCTCTGCAGTTCGTCGAGGTAGGTTTTGACTACTTTGCCCGGTTGCACGCTCAAGGCCTTATCCGGATCGGCGAGGTTCTGGCGATTCAGATAACGCGCGATGAAATCCGCATAACCTGGCCCCTGCGCGCCCACTCCCGCCTGCATCACGACACTCGCACCAGGGCGGTTGTCACCCGCGACCACCGGCCCGATGCTGGTAATACTGGCGCGGTCCTCCATCAGGATATTGCGCCCGGCATTGATGTCGAGAACGCCGGGACCGGCGATATCGAAGCTGCTGTAGAGGATGTCGCGGCCTGCGGATACCCGCGAAATATCTCGCGGATCGTTATGCACGAACAGGTTGCCGGTCGACGCAATGCTTTCGGTACTCGGGGAGCCCATTTCGGCGTTGGGCACGATCGTTGGCTGGCCCAGGAAGGTACCGGACGCAACGATGTCGCGGCCGGCCAGCATCCACACCGGAGCCGCCGCTTCGTACCAGGTGCGTCTGGACAGGTTGAACGTCAGCGTTTCACCGCTGCGCACGCCCACCAGATCACCGGTCAGGGCATAGAAGCGTGCCGGTGCCTGCACATCACTCAGCCCTGAGTAACTGTTGGCACCGAAGGCGAACAGCGGATATCGCAGGTTTTTATCCGGGGCGACACCATCGCTGCCACGGTTGGTCATGACCGGTCTCACCGAGGAGCTGCTGTCGTAGCCATTGAACGCCGGGGCGAAAGGTGTAGCGATGGCCAGCGGGCTGGCGCCCGACTGGTTGATCGCATAACCGCCGGCATAGATCGAATCCTGCGCCAGCAATTCCAGTTGCCCTGCATTCGACGGCGCCAGCAGCAATGAATAACTCGTTGCCGGCACTACGCCGCTGCCTTGGCTGTACACCGCTGACGGCCCGGCATAAATCGAGCCTTGCGCAGCCACTGCCCGCAAGATCGACGGATAGACAAAGCGCCCGTCGGTCGGCGAGGTATTACGCGCAGTAACGGGACCTTGCCCGGTGGTTTCGCCCAGTTGGGTGCTCGGCGTCAGATTGCCGCCCGCTGAAAACAGGTCGATCGCGGTGTGATCGGTCCACAACGAGAAACCGCTCAAGCCGCCGCCGTCGTGTACGACACCGTCCTCGGTGGTGAACGACGTCGAGTTCTGCAAGCGCACCCGGCCCGGATCCGCGGCCCCACCCAGCACCAGATCGCCACGGGTGTTCAGGCTCATGGCCGAATCGCCCGGGATCAACACCAGGCCGCCGGAAGCGCTGCCCAGCGTGGCCGTAAACGGATCATACGGGCGGATTTCACGCACGTCCTGAACGGGAGCGGCAGCGCCATATTGAAGATTGATACCACCCAGCGCCCCCCCCGTCAGTTGTGCGGCACCGCGCAGGTTGATCAACGCACCTTGCAGATCATGTTGCGCAATACCGATGCCATTTTGTCCCGCCCGGGCCTGCAGCGATGGGTTGACCGAGCCACCTACGTGGATGTCCATGTCGCCGCCGCCGGTCAATTGCAGAGTACCGTCGTTGCCCACACGTCCGGTGCTGCCGACTGCCACGATCAAGCCCTGCCCGCGAGGATAAAGGTTGCTGTTGCCGCTGCCGCCCATGGCCTTGAGCATGCCGGCGTCAGCACCGGCGCGCAGGCTGATGTTGCCGCCACCCAACGTCCCGAAGCCGGTGAACCCCACCAGGAAGGGGCCAGTGTCGACGCTTTGATCCGGCAACGGCTGAGTCGCATAGCTGCCGAAGTTGATCCACCACGCCGTCGGCACATCGCTGTTGCCGGTGCCCTGACGCCAGAGCCAATTGCCCACGGCCACACTCGGCACCTGTTCCGGGGTATCCATGTTTTGCGAGTACCCGCGACGACCCAGCACATCGCCGGAAATCGAACCGCCGGCATTGATCGTCAGGTTGCCACCCATTTGCGGGTACCAGGCCTGGTACAGGCTGTCGTTGCCGCTGACCCACTTCTCGTAATCGCTGCCGCCACTGCCCAGCACCGAGCCGTTATCCGACAGGCGTCCGCGCGGCTGGTTGTACAGCGGATCGACGTCCTGCGACTGCGTGCCGGCGGTGTAGACGCCGAACGGTGAGTCCATGCTCAGATCGCCCGCAGCGAGCACGTCCAGATCGCCGGTGCCGGTGCGCAACACACTGAACATTTGCGTGCGGGTTTTGACGGTGATGCCCGGTTTGTTTTCCACGCACAGTTCCGGGAAGGCACTGCACCAGGCCGCCACGTCATCGTCGCTCATCGGTGAGCCGGCAGGCATGCCCAGCCAGTTGTCCGGCGCCCACGCCCAACGCGGCGCCGGCACGCAAGAGTTCGGCGCCCAGTCACACCAGTCTTTCAGGTCGTCAGGCACTGGCTCACCGGGGGTAAAACCACCCAGGTTGCCGTCGCCCCAGACCAGCGTCGGCGGTTTTTCCGTCACCTTCAAGCCGTAGTGGGTGTCGGCCAGACGCAAGTGTCCGTCGCTGGAAAGCGGCTTGATCGCGCGGCTGTCCGCCGCACTCAGATCCGCACCCGCCACCACGCGCATCGACCACGACGCACTGCCGGCCGGCAACATGCTTGCGACTGCCCAGTTGCGCCCCTGTTGCGTGCCGTTCAACGGGCGCAACTCAATGAATGCGGTGCCGTCGGCCAACACGACATCCGTCATCGACGGGATCAGCGAGCCACGCAACAGGGCGAGCGAACCGCTCAGGCGCATGCCCTTGATCGCATTGGTGCCCGCCTCGACGTTGCCTGGCAACGGCACGCCTTTGGGCCAGCGCACGGCGCTGATCGCCGTTACCTTGTTCAAGCGGATGCCAGCGCCAAGGCGACTGCCCGCCGGCAAGGTCACGCTGTCGGCAAGCAGCGTACCGGCGGCGTACAGCAACTGGCCCGTCGCATCGCGTACGGCAGCGGCCAGCACTGTTCCTGCGCCCAAGGTATACGGTCCGGCCAGGGTCGCCTCGGTGGGCAACAGGGTCCCGGCGGGCAGCGTCGCGGCTTGCAGCGGCACGTCGTAGTTCAAGGTGACTCCGGCCGGGAACAGCGTGCCTTCGGCCAGGGTCACGCCCGCCGTCGGTACGATCAGGTCGCCACCAAACGGTTGAATGCCCGGCAAGAGTTTCCAGCCGGCATCGTCGACGGTTTCCGGCGGCGGCGCGAAACCGTCGTTGAGGCTGCCATGAATATCGAGGTTGCCGCCGGCACGCATCACCAGACTGCCCGCCTCGCCCGAGCCGTACACGGCGGTTTTCTGCGTATGCGGATTGAGGCTGGCATAGCGGTAGCCGGACAAGTCCACATCGCCCTGCACCACCAGATCGCCGTCGGCGGTTTTACTGGCGATTTCCACGCCCGGCCGCAAATGAAACGCATCGGCGTAAGTGGCATTGTTCAGCCCCGCCAGTTTGTTCTGCAGCAGGTTGCGGTTGGCCAGCGCCGCGTCGATAAACGCACTGCTGTCAGTATGGATGCGGTCGAAGTAAGCCTGATCGATCACCTGATACGGCCGTCCGCTGGCCGCCGGGTCGACGCCATCGGTGGCGTCGGTATAACGCCGCGTGGCGTTAAGGCCAATCGACCGCGCGCCCTGAATGCTTAGCGCACCGCTGGCATCAATGCCGATGTCATCGGCACCGAGGCGCGGCGCGTTCAACTCCAGCGTACCGCGCAACAGCCCGTCGGACTGCCCGGGCAACGTGCCGCTCACGGCGTCGGTGCCATGGCGCAGATCGATCCGCGCTCCGGCGCCAAGGGTCAACAGACCCGCAGCGGAATTGAGCTCAACCGTCGCCCGGTTGGGCGCGTCGATGATCTTGCCGTAGCTGTCGACCCGCAGCACACGACCATGGGCGTCGAGCACGGCGTTGCCGGCCAGGGTCAGGCCGTGTTGCGCCGACAGGCGAATGTTGCCGACCCGCTCGCCGCTGGCATCGATCAAACCCGCGACGGTCAGGCTGCCGTTGTCCACCGAGACGTTCACTTCGCCAGCCTTGAGTCCGTCGCCAATCAGCAGATCACCTTGCTTGAGTTGCAAACTGCGACTGCCGAAGACCTGACCGGCATTCAAGCGCTGGTTGAGGGCGGCAAACTGCTGACTGGCATCACCGTTCAGGTGCTGGGCGCGGATGTCCACGCCTGCGGATTTGTAAGGCACCCACGTGCCACCGGCATCGTAATGGCCGCTGCTGGTTCCGAGGATCTGGCCTTGCAGATCAACCATGCCCGCATCGCTGGCCAGCGCACCGGCACTGAGGGTGCCGGCCTGATTGTTCTGCGCCGAGAGGTCGATGCGCGAACCGGCGGCCTGACGAATATTGCCGTGGCTGCTGTACAGCGCCACATCGCCGCCCCAGCTGTACTTGCTGACATCATTGAACGGCAAGGTGCGCCCGGCCATGTCCACAGACGCGCCATTGGCGAGGGTCAGATCGCCTTCGGATTTCACCAGCAGTTTGCCGCTGGCCAGGGTGATACGGCTGTCCAGCACGACGCTGCGGGCATCGAGCGTCAGTTCCGCGCCCAAGGCATTGGCGGCCGCTGGCGTGCCGGCGCCGCTGAGCGTCAGGTTGTTGCCGGCCTTGAGCAGGTTGACCGACGCGGCCTCGCCCGTCAGCAGTGGCGTGCGCAGGTTGAGATTGCCGCCGCTGTAGGCGTAGCCCTTGACTGGATCGTAAGCGCCCTGTTCCTGATACACCGCCAGGCTGCCCTTGTGATTGGCGGTGATGCGCTCACTGGCGCTGAGGTTGACGTTGGCAAAACCCAGTGCCAGCCGATTGTTCTGCTCCAGACCGCTGGCCTGCGGATTGGGGCCGTAACCGAATTCGATACGCTGCGCCTGAATATCGAGGGTGCCGCGGCCCGTGCCGGCGCCGCCCGAGATGACGGCGCCGGGATCCTGGCTGGCGCCGTTCCAGATCAGATTGGCGGTGCGAATGGACGCCACGTCAGCGCTTTCACCTAAGCCGTAAATGCCTGGCGTGGTGATTATCAGGTTGTGCAATTGACTCACGCCCGTCTGCGCGTCCAGCGTATCGAGGCTGACGTTGCCGTAGAAGTTGAACGCATCGCGGCTGGTCAGGCTCAAGGTTTCCAGCGCGGGCGCAGCAAATTGCGTATCGCCGCGCAACAGGCGATCGAGCACGCTCTGGTTCAGGGTCAGACCGGTCGGCACGCGGTTGCCGGCAGCGCTCAAGGCTTCGGCGCTGCCAGCGTTGACAGCGCCGACAGCCAGGGCCAGATGGCGGGTGCCGAAGCGTACCGACTCATCGAGTTCAAACTGCTTGTCGGTGGCGGCGGTAATGCTGCCGTTGGAATAGAGCAGCGTCGGGTTGTTGCAGACGGTCGTCGGGCACTTGCCAATACGAATGTCGCCCGCACCGGAAGTACCTTCCGCTACTGCTGGCGCCAGGACGTTGGTCCAACCGTTCGACACCATCAGCAGCGCGGCAGCCCCCGGCTGGTAGATGAAACCACTGCTGGAGTCGTAAGGCGCGTTGCCACGGCCCAGGGTGTTGATCCCCGAGCCGGCTTCGAGCGTAATGCCGCCATCGCTGCGGGCAGTGCGCAGCAGCACTTCGGGCGCCGACAACATCGCCCCTTCGCGCAGGGTGATCGACGTCGTGTAGCCAGTGAACGAGATGATATTGCCCGCGCCGCTGTAATCGATCAGCGGTTGCGCGCCGAGGGTCAGGCGCCCGGCATTCAGACCGTTGAGACTGTCGGCATACAGCGACACGCCAGTGAAACCGTCGGTACGCGAATGCCCGGCGCCGAGAACTTCAAAGTCCATCGCCCCGCGTACCGTGGCCGTTCCGAGCACCCCGCCGGCGGCCGGTGCAAACACCGCGCGGCCGTTGAAATCCAGGGCAATGTCCTGCTCGGCGCCTGGCATCAAATACAGATTCAGCGATTTGCCATCCATCGGCGCCAATGCCCGAGGCACGCCACGCCGTGTCGCGTCACTCTGGATGAATTGGCTGAAACCGGTCTCGTTGTACTGCGAATAACGGCGCAGGACATCCGCAGACGTCAGAATGACCTGACTGGCCAGACTGTTACGCAACCCGGTGTTGGCAATCGACATCTGCCCCGAACCGGTCCACGAACCATTGCGCATCTGCAACGCGCCGTTGCTGACGCCCGGCGTGGCCTGACCATTGACTTCGACCCGGAACGCCCCGGGCAGCAAGGCAAAGGTCGAGGGCAGTAACGTGTAGGTGCCCGCCGCCAGACCCGGCACGCCGGCACCTAGGGTTATTTGTTGACCGATGCGCGGATCGACCGCCCCGGCCTCAGCGAGCATCGGCGCGTAGGCACTCTGATTGCCCGGCACGATGGCGTACACCGGATTGCTGGCAAGGCCCGGCAGGCTGAAGGTGCCGTCATTGGCATTGCGCACCAGCGGGTTGTAGCGGGCATCGGTGGAACCGCCGCGCCCGGAGACAAACCCGGCGCCGCGCAGATCACCGCCACCGGACAGGTCGATCAGCGCGCCGCTCTGCACGTCGACATAGCGCGAGGTCAACGTCACGCCGGCCGTGTCGGCGCTGATGCCCTTGAGCTGAACGGATTTGCCAGCGTAGCGATAGTCGATGCCGTCGGTGGTTCCGCCATAAGGCATGACCAACCCGGCGGCGCTGACCGAAGTCACGCTGCCCGGCAGCAGGTGCAGTTCGCGGGTATTGACCACCGTCTCGCCGCCAAGGCTGATCATGCCCAGCGGTGCGCGAATCACCCCGCCTTGTTCAATGCGCCCGGCCGCCAGTGTCAGGTTGCCAAACACCGAATACGGCAACGCCGCCGGTGCGGCCCCGCTGCTGCTGATGCGCAAGGTGCGAGCCGGATCGGCACCGGGGATCACGCTTTGGTAGCCCACCCGCACCTCGGCGGTGACATCACTGGCAGGATAGATCTGCGCGGCGCGCAGGTTGAGGTCGCCCGGTGTCCACAGTTCGGTTTTCTCGACATAACCGGTCGGCGCCAGAAAGCGCAGGTCACCACGGCTTTGCAGGGTGACCTGATCAAAGCCACGACGCGTCACCTGCACGTCCGGGCCCGTGAGCTGGACAATATTGCCCGCGGTACCGAACGACAGGCTGTTGCTCAGATCCAGTTGATCGGCACTGGCATTGAATTGCCCCGTCGACACACGCGTAGTCGGCGTGTTCATTACCCGAGGCCGAAGGTTGCCCGGCGCCTCGAAATACTTGCCCGTACCCGACAGGCGCAGGTAGGGCGCGGACAGGTCGATACGCGCATTGTCTTGCGCGCCTTCGGCCAGCGATATCGCGCCGGCATACAGGCTCAGGCTTTGCTGCATGTGCAGATTGACGTCGCCGTCGAACGACAGCAGGCCGTTGCTCAGCACACTCAGATTATCGAACCCGCCAGCCATCAACCGGTCGGCACTCAGGCGGGCACGCCCGTATTGCAACGCGGGCGCCGCTTCGCCCGGTTGCACATCAGCCGGCAACAGGGCGTCAGCGGTTTTCTGACTGATGATGATTTCGCGCGGCACGCGCACCTCATTGCTGGCGTCACTGCGCAGATAACTCGGCGTCTCAAGGGCGATCTCCAGGCGCCCACCCGCCGCACCGACGCCACCGGCCGCCGCACGCAGGTCGCCGTCAATGAACAGGCCGTTGTAGGAACTCAAGGAAATTCGCCCGCCGTCCGTAGCGACCGCAGTCGGCCCCTGCCCAGCGATATCCAGCAGCGCCTGCGCACCGGAAGCGTCAAGCCGCGCGCCATTACGCACGACGACGTAGGCATCGGCCGCCGTAGCGGTGGCCTTCTTCGCATCGGTTTCACCGCCAATGATGATGCTGCCGCCCTTGCCCACCAGCCCATACACCCGGCCCAGCGCATCCACGCCCGTGGCGGCGCGCCCGGCGACATCAAGCACTGCGTGGTCGCCAATCCAGATCGAGCGGTTGTGGGCATTTTTGTCGGCGACTTGCGAGGCCTCGGCGACATTCATCGAGCCGAACTGCTGCTGGCGAATGTCGATGATGCCGCCCCAGGCGTGCAACTCACCGTCGACAGTAATCTGTCCGGCGCCGCGCACGTTGATGCTTTGCCCCGGGTCGACACTGATGCGCGAGCCCTGGCCGAGAGTCAGCGCATTACGCGCAGGATCGCTCAACGCTACCTCGCTGGAGCCGGCCTGCAAGCTCAGGCTGGTACCCGCGCGTTGCGTCAGTTGCGCCTTGCCTGGATTTTCCTGATAGAGCGTCGGCGTCCACAGTTCCAGCGCCTGTTGCGGGGCCACACCGCTGCCCTGACTGGCTGCCGCGTCAGCAAACCGGTAAACCGGCATCAGCACGTCGATCAACGTGTTGTCCGCAACGTCCAGGCGGTTCAGCCCGATCAGGTTGTAGGCCGAAAAGCCCTTGTCGAACAGATCCGCTTGCAGCTGCAAGGTATTGTCGGCGAGGCCTTTGTCGGTCTGGCCGATCAGCACGTTGCCGGCCTGAATCAACAGGCTGCCGCCGCCCGTCACACCATAGCCACGCAACTGGCCAGCGAGGCGCAGATGACTGTCACCCGGCGCTGACAACGCACTGGACTCCAGCGTCATGTCACCGCCCTTGCCCCCCTGAGTCTTGCCGTTGGCCAGGATCGCGCCGCCGGAGGACACGTCGAGCAGGCTACCCGTGCCGATTTCGATGTCGCCGCTGCTGCGGATCGAAATCACGCCACCGTCCAGATACGCAAGACTGCTGGCGTCATCCGGGTCAGTGCGCAAGTTGCTCCACAGTCCCCGGGTGTCCAGTTGCACTTTTTCCGCCACGCGAACACCCGTGGTCGTGCCCGCAGGCGCAACAATGCGGGTATCGGTGACACGGTCGGTATTGAGCTGATTGAGTACGTTGCCCACCTGCAGGCTGCCGCCCCGCGCGATCAGGTCGGCATTGACCTGCACGTGCGGCGCGTAGAGGGTGATATCGCCACCGTTGCCGACCGTCACGGCGCCGTCCACGTCGATGCGCTCTGTGGCGGCGACTTTCAGTGCGCCCAGTTGCCAGTCACTCAGTTGTGCGGCATCGAGAAACAGCTTGCCATTGCGCGCCTCGGACACTACGCCGGTCAAGCCCGCGTCGTTGTCGCCGAGCGGACGCTCAATGCCGATCTGCACCTGATCGAGCAACGGATTGAGGCCATAGAGCACGCCACCCGCCGCCGCAACATAGGCGGCATCGTAACCACCGACGATCAACTGCCCGCGCCGCGCGAGTGCGGTCTGACGCTGCGCGTAGCCATCAAGCACGGCACGCGGCGCCTGAGTCTGGCGCTCGCCCTGATAAACCTCCCCCAGCAGTTGCCCGTCAAGCACCGCGTTACGGGTGCCGATCACCAATTGCCCGGCATCGCGACCCACGGTGTAGCCGGCCTCCAGGCGCTTGGTCGGTGCGATCAGCGGGTTGTAGTAATAGCTCGTCTGACCCCAGCGTTCGCTGCTGTCTTCATAACCGTTGTACAGACCGCTGTAGAGCAGATCGCCCGGTGCCTTGGACAATTCGTAGAGATGCCCGTCGGCACCGCGCAACCAACTCTGGCGAATCTCGCCACTTTGCACATCGAGCGTGCCGCCAGACAGGTTGATCAACGAGCCCTTTTCGGTCACCACGTCATTGCCGGCGAAGTTCACCGTCCCGCCCTGGGCCATCCATTCACCGATGCTGTGGCCCTGGGTGCCAAGGTAACCACCGACTTCGAGCAAACCACCTGCCGTGTACCAGCGATCCGTGGCGTAACCGTTGGTGCCGGCGGGCACGTAGACCAGTTCACGCACGTCAACCCAGACGTCGTTGCTGTTCAGCGCAGCTTTGTCGCGGTTGCCCGAAGCGTCGCGCTGTTCGTTGCCCTGCACGTTGATCTTGATGCTGTTGGATTCCATCGCGACTTTCACGCCGATGGCGCCGGAAACGTCGATCAGCGCACCGTCGCGCACCAGGCTGCGACGCTGCGCGGCCACCGCGATTTGTCCGCCCGTGGCCAGGGTAATCGAACCGTTCTGGAACTCGACGCTGCCACCACTCTGGATGTCGATGCGCGACTGGTCGCTGCGAATCGAATTGGTCGGGGTAACGGCGGTCAGTGCGGCCTGATGCTGGCTGTCGAGGGCCGTGAGGTCACTGCTGTCGAGCATGATCGCCGTGGCACTGCCCTGCCCCAGCGTCACGCTGCCTTGCGTGTCCGTCGCCGGGTTGAGCAGATGAATCGTGCCGCGCGTGGCGACCGATGTGCTGGCGAGTAATACGCCGTTTTGCACGACCTCATGGCCGGTCAGGGTGATGTCGCCGGTCGCGGCCTGAATCAGTCCGTTGTTGCTGACCTTGTCGGCAACGCTGGCGGCTTTGAAGCCCGGCGTGACTTCGTTGCCGAACGTCGTGGAGAAGCCGTTGCCTTCGGTGCCCGAACCCTTGCGAATGTAAAAGCGATCCCCCGCGCCCAGCACGGTCTGGCCCTTGGCGGTGTTGATGCTGCCGTCGTTCTGCACTTCGCTGCCCAACAACAAGGCATAACCGCCGGCGTCGGTGGACTTCGCCGGTCGCGCGGTTTCGATGGACGCACCGCGTTCCACCAGCACTTTGCCCGCCGCGTCGGTGAACGTCGGCTGGCTGGCGCTGCTGTCGAAATACAGGCCGCGATCGCGGAACTGGATATCGGTGATGTTGGCGGCGGCCGCCACCAGGTTGCGCACGTTGACCTGACTGGTGCCACTGAAGACGATGCCGTTGCGGTTGATCAGCATCACCGTGCCGTCGCCCTTGATCTGCCCCTGAATCTGACTGGCCCGTGCACTCGGATCGTTGACCCGATTGAGCACCGCCCAATTCGCTTGTTGGGCGAATTCAACGCTGGTGTTACGCCCGACGTTGAAGGTTTCCCAGTTGAGAATGGCTTTGTCGGCGGTCTGCTCGATCTTCACCGTGGTCTTGCCGTCGGCCTGAGTCTGTTGCGGGCCTTTCGCGTTCTGCCAGCCCTGGGTGAGGCTGTTGTCGACCTTCAGACCACCCTCAGCCAAACCGTCCGGAACAACCTGCACCGACCCCAATGCCGCCGCGCGTCCGGCAGCTTGCGCCGCTTGCTGTGCAGCAATCGCGGCGACGGTGTTGTTCAAGGTCTGAATCGAACGCTGCAGCTGTTGATTGGCCTTCTGCTGTTGCGCCAGCGGCGGCGTCATCCCCGGCAAACCGCCGGTACCGGGCCGTGCAGCGCTCGCCTGCTGCGCCGCGCCCTTGGCGGCAAACCATCCCGAACTGAAGGCGGTGGCCGCCTCGGCGCTGCCCGCCACCAGACACAAGGCAATCGCCTGCGCCAACGGCTTGAGCAACCACAGCGCCGGATCGACGGCGAGACGCTGTTGAGGCTGGACACGGGTACTGCGACGGGATGGGCGAGCGAGCATCACTACGAGATCCTTTTGGGTTGCCACACGAGGCCGCAGGTCGGGTCGACCCTGCTGTTATGACATAGGCGGTTGGCGAAGGCTGCGACCGAACGGATGTCACACAAACTTCATGATTGAGGAGTAGATCGGCAAAAAAAAAGCAGCAGCCCGAAGGCTGCTGCGATTGCATTGCGGCTGAAGCGAAGCTTACAAAGGACGACCGATAGCGTTGCAGACGCTGGCGTTGTTGATGTCCAGGTTGTTGCCCGAAGTGTTGGTGACGAAGTTGGCGGTCACAGCGGCTTTCCAGTTGGTTGGAACCGGAGTGAAGCTGTGCGCGATGGTGGCAGCGTTGTTGCCCGGGTTGCCGTAGTGAGTGGTCAGGAAGCTGCGCACATCGTTGGCCACGGCTGCATCCTTGTAGCACTGACCGAAGATGAAGTTGGTGTAAGCGACGATCGGGTAGCCGCTCGCCGGGTTAGGCACAACCGGTACCCACTGCGCCGGGTTGGCAGGCGCGGCTGGCAGAGCGGCCGAACCCAATGCCAGAGAAACGTTGGCAGTGGTTGGCTGCACGCCGTTGACACGGGCAACAACAGCGTTGCTCGCGGCGTTCACACCGTCCGGACCAACATAACCGATCGAACCGTCAACGGCGTTGACCTGGGTGGCGACGTCAGACGTACCGGCAACACCCACCCAGTTCGCTGGCAATGCGGAGCCGGCTGGCAGGCGAGCGTTGGTGAAGGTGGAGTTGGTGGCGAACTTGGTCGGGCAGATCGAGTTCAGGTGGCGAGTGAGGATTTCCGAGGTGCCGCTGGAAACGTTGCGATAAACAACGCGAATCGGCGTGGTGTCGGCAGTACCCAACAGTGCACCCCAAGTGGTTTTGGCGCCCGAGAAGGCATCACACAGCTGAGTGCTGGTCAGGTTCAGCGCGGTCTGGCCAGACTTTTTGTAAGGAATGGCAACCGAAGTGGCCACCGAAGGCAGTTGGATCAGCGGGCCGTACGAAGCGCCGTAGGTGCTGTTGTAGGTGCTGATTTCCGTAGCGCTGAGGATCGAGTCGCTACCGGCGAAGTGCACCGAACCGGTGGTGCTGAACAGCGCGGAGTTGTTGGTCAGGAAAGCCGTTTTGCCAGTACCGCTACCGGTGCCCAGGTAGCTGAAGTTGGCTGGCAGGATGCTGTTGGCAGAACCTTTGTACAGAGCGGCAGGCAGAGTCGCGCCACCACCGGTAACGTTGGCGGCCATGGCCTGGGCGGAAGCCAGAGCGGCGACAGTCAGTGAGGCGGCGATCAGAGTGCGCTTGAACATGAAGAATCTCCTTTTCAACTAGGTTTGGGAACACAGGTTTCGGAAAGCTTGCATGACACTGGGAGGACTCACCCAAGCCCTCGCTAGCGTTGGCCTTGGTTAAGTCGCACTGAGAAATTCGCAGTTTCCGGTGACAGATAAAGGAAAAAACCTCGGGAGGTGAGCGGTGTTTCTGAAGGGATTTTCTCGGGTGTTTGTCGGGTGTCGTGCAGCGTCTGGATCGGGGGTTTGGCGGAATCGGGCTGGAGGCGTTGGCGGGTGGTTGCAGATGACAGAAAGGAGAACCCGAGGATGGTTCTTTTGAGGGTCGGGTGATGCTGAAGTCCTGGGAAAAAGATTGGATTTTTTGTTGCCCTGATTGGCCCCTTCGCGAGCAAGCTCGCTCCCACATTTGAAATGCGTACCCCTGTAGGAGTGAGCCTGCTCGCGATGAGGCCCTGCGCAACAACACCACTACTGGACCAGTTGATTGATCTCAATGATCGGCAGCAACACCGCCATCACAATCACCAGCACTACCCCACCCATCACCACAATCATCAGCGGCTCCAGCAACGCGGTCATGCCCATCGCTCGCCGCTCGATATCGCGCGACAGGGTTTGTGCCGCACGCTCAAGCATCGGCGGCAGCGAGCCGGTTTTCTCGCCACTGGCGATCAGATGAATCAGCACTGGCGGGAATACGTTCTCCACGCGCAATGCAGCGGCGAGGTTGACCCCTTCGCGCACTTTGGCCGTTGCTTCAGTGACGCTCAAACTCAAGCGGTCGTTGGACAGGGTCTGCCGCGCCGCCTCCAGTGCGCGCAACAACGGCACCCCGGCGCCGCCGAGAATCGCCAGCGTCGAGGCGAAACGTGCGGTGTTCAGGCCCAAGATGAAGCGCCCGAACAGCGGCAACTTCAGCACCCGATGATGCCAACTCAAACGTGCCGCCGGATTGCGCAGGTACAAACGCCAGCTCCAGAAACTTGCGGCCATGATCCCAGCGCACAGCCAGCCCCAACTGCGGATGAAATCACTCGCGTTGAGCATCGCCAAGGTCAGCCCGGGCAAATCCTGCCGCGCCTGGGAAAACGCGCTGACCACCTGCGGCACCACGTAACTGAGCAGGAAAATCACGATGCCGATCGACACCAGACCGACCACGCCCGGATAGATAAACGCCGTGAGAATCTTGCCGCGCAGGTTGTTGCGTTCCTCGATGTAATCCGCGAGGCGTTCCATGACCTGCGCCAAATCACCGGACTCCTCACCCGCCGCAATCAGCGCACGGTAGATCTCAGGAAAGTCTCGCGGTCGCGCGGCGAGGGATTCCGCCAGACGCATGCCGCTGCGCACATCCGCACGAACAGCGCTGAGGGTGTGGGCGATGTGCTTTTTCTCGGCCTGCTCCACCGTGGCGCTCAACGCGGCCTCCAGCGGCAGACTGGCGCCGAGCAGACTCGCCAGCTGCCGCGTGGCCCAGGCCAGATCGTTATCGGAAAGTTTGGCGCGGAACAATCCACCGCCGCCGTGACTGGCGACGTTGCTTTCTTTGTGCACCGACAACGCGGTCAACCCGCGCGCGCGTAACGTTGTAAACGCGGCAGCCTGGCTGTCCGCCTCAAGGTGCCCGGATTCGATCTTGCCGGTCGCATCGGCAGCTTCAAAACGATAGCGATTCATCAGGCGTCCCGTGTCACACGGAGGATTTCTTCAGGGGCGGTGGCGCCGCTGCGGATCCATCGCTCACCGTCCTCGCGCAGGCTGAACATCCCGGCTTTCGCGGCTGATGCGCGCAAGGCCTGCTCCCCTGCCCCTTGGTGAATCAGGGTGCGAATGTCGTCGTCGATGCAGAACAACTCGTGGATGCCGGTGCGGCCGCTGTAGCCGGTCTGATTGCACGCCGGGCAGCCGACCGGTCGCCAAGTGCCCGGTGTCGCCGGGTCTTCCTGCTTGCACTGATTGCACAGCCGTCGCACCAGTCGTTGTGCGAGCACGCCGAGCATCGACGAGGCCAGCAGAAACGGTTCGACGCCCATGTCGATCAAGCGGTTGACCGCCGACACCGCGTCGTTGGTGTGCAATGTCGCCAGCACCAAGTGCCCGGTCAACGAAGCCTGCACGGCGATTTGTGCAGTTTCGAGATCGCGGATCTCGCCGATCATGATGATGTCCGGGTCTTGCCGCAGGATTGCTCGCAGCGCCAGGGCAAAAGTCATGTCGATCTTGGCATTGACCTGGATCTGGCTGATGCCCGGCAGGTCGTATTCCACCGGATCCTCGACGGTGAGAATGTTGCTGGTACTCGCATCCAGCCGTGCCAATGCGGCGTAGAGGCTGGTGGTTTTGCCGCTGCCGGTCGGCCCGGTGACCAAAACGATGCCGTGGGGCTGGCGGATCAGGTGATCGAGTTTGGCCAGCACCTGCGCGTCCATGCCCAGTGTTTCCAGATGCAGACGCCCGGCCTGTTTGTCGAGCAGACGCATCACCACCCTTTCGCCATGACCGGTGGGCACGGTTGAAACACGAATATCAATCGGCCGCCCGGCCACGCGCAAAGCGATGCGTCCATCTTGCGGCAGGCGTTTTTCGGCGATGTCGAGCTGGGCCATGATCTTGATCCGCGACACCAGCGCACCGTGCAAAGCCTTGCGCGGTGAGACCACGTCACGCAGCGTGCCGTCAACGCGATAGCGCACCACTGAATGGGTTTCGAACGGTTCGATATGAATGTCGCTGGCCTCGTCGCGCGCCGCTTGCGTGAGCAAGGCGTTGATCATGCGGATCACCGGCGCGCCGTCCTGGGTGTCGAGCAGGTCGGTGATTTCCGGCATGTCCTGCATCAGCCGATCCAGATCAACTTCGTTTTCCGCTGCCCCGACCACCGCCGCCGCACTGCCTGTATCCGCATAGGCACTGGCGAGCAAGCCATCCAGTTCATCATCGCGCACCCGCTGAATCGTGGTCGCGCCAAACTGCCGCCGCGCCTCGCTGATCGACCAGCCCGGCGTTGACGGGCACACCGTCAGCACGCCATCGCACAACAGAATGCGCTGCGCCTTGGCCCAGGCGTAAGGCAGCGAACTCATTGGATGGGCACCGCTTTGATCGTCGCTCGCGGCCCTGAGGCGGGCATAACCGCCGGAACCCCTTGCGCCGCCGTCGGCAACTGTGGTGCCTGCATGTCCGGCATCGCCCAGCTGCGTTCCGGCTGCAAACCACCTTGCGCCCGGCGCATGAAGTCGTAGCGGTTGAGGGTAATGCTGCGCCCCGCTTCGCTGTCGCGGATGATGTACGGACGCAGGAACACCATCAGGTTGGTCTTGGTAATCGCCCGGCGTTCATTGCGAAACAGCGCGCCGATTCCCGGCAGACTGCCCAGCCAAGGCACCGCCTCATTGCTCTGGCTGTAACCGTCCTGCAGCAACCCGCCAAGGACCATGATCTGCCCGTCGTCGAGCAAAATACTGGTGTCGATTGCACGTTTGTTGGTGACGATGCCCGTCGATGTCGCGCTGTTGGAAGCGCGTTCGTCGATGCTGCTGACCTCCTGATAGATATCGAGCTTGACCGTACCGCCCTCGGAAATCTGCGGACGCACGTTGAGCTTCAAACCGACCTCTTCCCGGGTCACGGTTTGGAACGGGTTGTTGCTGGTGCCGCCACCGCCAGTCACGTAACTGCCACTGACAAACGGAATAGTCTGGCCAACAAAAATACTCGCCGCTTCGTTGTCCAGCGTCAGCAGGTTCGGCGTCGACAGCACGTTGGTGCCGCCCTTGCTCTTCAACGCCCGGGCCAGCACTTTCAGGTCAAGAATCTTGCCGATCCCGGGGATATCGACGGTGCCGTTGACGTAGCCCAGATTCAACCCCTGAGGCAGCACATCGATGCTGGTTTTGCCGTTGGTGTTGAGCCCCGAACCACCGAGATTCGCGCCACCGATCACGCCGTTGCCACCGAGATTGCCGGTCTGCCACTGCACACCGAACTCACTGGCATCGTCCTCGCCGACTTCGACGATCAGGCTCTCGATCACCACTTGCGCGCGGCGCTGGTCAAGCAGATCGATCACCTCGCGCAAGTTGCGATACAAAGGCTCCGGCGCGGAAATCAGCAAGGTGTTGGTGGTGGCGTCCGCCTGAATGGTCACGCCGCCGGCACTGAAAGCGACGTTCTGCTCGCTGCTTTGCGCGCCGCCGCTACCAGTTGTGCCGCCACTGCTGCCCTGGGCGTAACTGCCGCCCGTGCTGACGCTGCTATTAGTCGATGTAGTGCCGCTGCTTTGCGTACTACTTTGGCCATTTTGCCCAGCGCTATCGCCAGTACTTGCGCCCATGGCACTGAGCACCGAACGCGCACTGTCGCTGCTGCCGCTGTCACTTTCACCCGTGAGCAACCCGCGCAAGGCCTGCGCCAGTTTCGCCGCCTGCGCGTTACGCAGATAAACCACATGCAGATTGCTCGGATTGCTCTGCGCGTTATCCAGTTTGTAAATCAGATTACGCGCCAGCTCCGTACGCTCCGGGCTGCCGGCGCGAATGATGATGGTGTTGGAACGCGGATCACCAATCACCGCGATTTTCTGCGTCGGATCATTGCCCGGCGCATCCAGCAGATCCGCGACCATCGGCGCAATGTCGGCAGCGATGCCGTTCTGGATCTGCACCACATCGGTGTCGATCGCACTCGGCGAATCAATGCTCGCGATCAACTGCGCAACGCGGGTCAGGTTCTCGGCGTAATCGGTGATGACGATGGTGTTATTGCCCGGATAGGCGTTGATCGGATTGTTCGGCGAAACGATCGGCCGCAGCACCGGAATCAGGTTCACCGCGTTCTCGTATTGCAAACGAAACGTGCGCGTGAGCATGCCGTTGCCGGCCGGTTTGTCGGCACTGTAAATCGGCCCGCCGAGCAACTTCGCATCCGCCTCCGGCACCACCTGCGCCACACCGCCCACATCAACCACGCTGAAACCCTGCATGCGCAGCGCCGCCAACAACATGTCGTAAGCCTGCCGCGCCGGCACCTGACCTTCCGAGACCAGCGTCAACGTGCCCTTGACCCGAGGGTCGACCAGAAACTGCTGCCCGGTCGAACGCGCCAACGCGCGCACCACCGCTTGAATATCCGCGTCGACAAAATTCAGCGTCACCGGTTGATCGCCCAAAGGATTACTCGGCAAGGCAATGCCCGAAGCCGCCGCCCCACTGCGCGCACTCTTGCTGATGTTGTGCAACTGCTTCGGCACAGGTCGCGCTTGGGCCTGCGCACGTTCGCGATCGAGCACCGCGTCGCCGCTGCGCTGGGTGTTGGCCAGCGGCCGGCCCAGCTCGCTGTCGACCAGCAACGGCGGCTGATTCTGCGGCGTGCTGGTGTTGCTGCACGCGCTCAACGCCATCAGCAGCATCGGCAACGCCAGACGTGCCGGTTTGGATCCTGACCCCTTCATGAAGCTTCCTTAGCGCCCAGCGCCTGATCCATGCGAACGGTGCCTGACAAAGTGCCGGCGGTGACTTCGGTCGAGGGGTTGTCTGCGCGTTGCAAACGGGCCTCGACCACTTGCAGAGAAAGTTGTGCCGGGTTGCTCAACAGCCAGTCGAGCACGGCGTCGGCCGGCGCCGCATCGAAGGTCAACTGCCAGGCGCCCTGTGCCTCCTGTAATTGGTAATGCCCCGCCAAGCCACTGGCCTGAAGGGTTTGCTCCAAAGACTGAGCGACGCTTTGCCCGTCCGGGCGCACGCTGACTTCGCGCAACAGCACTTCCAGCGCTTCGGTCTGGGCGCGCAGCTTTGGCGTTTCGGTTTGCCAATAGGCGATTTTCTTCAGCGGCGGCTGGATCAGCGCGACCCACAGCAGCAGGCCGATCAGCGCTATGGCCATGCCGCCGACCATGCGTTTTTCGCGCAACGCCAACGGCTGCCAACGCGCCTGCACCTGAGCGTTAAAGCGTTGCCACTTGGCGCGATAGAGCGCGAGCGAGGCCTTATTCATCTTCTTCTGCTCCGCCGCTGTCATCGCTGTCGCTTGGGCTGGCTTCAGTGGCCGGACGCAACGTCCAGCCCTCGTCATCTGCCGTCACGCTGATACCAGCCTGGGCCAAGGTGCTTTGCCACTCCTGATCATTGCCGCCGCGACGGGCTTCACTCAGCAGACTCAGTTGCAAGGTGCCCTCGACAAACGCCAGCCGCTCGACACTGCCAGCCATCGACGGCATGCCGCTGCCGGCCTGCAACACCAGACGATTGAAGGTCTGCGCCGGATCATCCGCCGCGCCCTTCTGCCGCGCCGCCAATTGCTGACGCGCCTGTTGCAACGGGTTGAGGATCACCGGCAACTCAGGGAAGGCCTGCTTTACCCGCAGGTTCATCTGGGTTTTCAGTTGCTGGCCCTGCCCGGCTTCGCGGGCGGCATACAGGTTCAAACCGATCACCCACACCGCCACGGCCAACGCCGACAGACCAATGGCTCGGCCCCAACCGCGATGCTCGGTTTGTTGCTGCTGGACCGCGCCATGCAGTCCCCAACCGGGCAACGGCCCAGTCCAGCGCTGCGCATCCGCCATCGGCAGTTCAGCGCCCGGCGGTGGTTGATCCCCGATCCAGTGCAACGTGCTGCCCGGTTCCCACATAACACAGTCGAAACCGTCATCGAACAACGGCTGCACCCGCGCCGCTTGTACGCTATCGCGCAGCAACAAATGCCCGTCCTGCACGCAAGCAACGGTCCCCGGCAACACCGGCAAACGATACGGCGCCGGGTAGAGACCACGCAGGTTCAGCCCAGCACTTTTCAGCAACTGGCCAAAACGCAACAAAAGCTGTCGAGGCGCCCAGGCGATCTGCACCTGCCCGGCCTCGTCCCGCGCGCTGTGCGCAATGTGCATCTCGCTGCTGTCGCCCAGCATCAAGGCCTGCGCCGCACACTGCACCGCCGCGACAATCTTGTTGGCGGGCAACGGCGGTAAATCGAGACTCGCCAACAGGCTGTCAGCCGGGTGCAGAAAACACACCAGCGGCGGCAGTTTCGACTGCTGGCTCAACTGGCGCAGACTGAGGCGTTCTTCCCGCGTGACCTGGCCCTGACGATCCAGCCAGGCGCAGTGCAATTCACTGTGCAGATCCAGCTCCGCCAAGGGCGGCAACGCCACTTTCAACTGGCTCATACGCCCACCCGCGACCAGATCACCTGCGGCAAGCGGTCCTGGCTGCGATGCAGCAACGCCTCCAGACTGACCCGCCGCTGATCACGCCGCGCCTCACCGCGCAGGCGAAACCAGTCACTGGTGATGCCGACCTTGACGCTGGTCAGCTCCAGTTGCGGCATGCGCAAACGGTTAACAAAATCGCCACGGTTGATAAACCAGCGCCCGGCATCGCGCTCGGCAATCAACGCATTCGCGCGCTCCAGCGACAGCCCCGGCACATACGCAGCCAAAACCGGCGCGGTGGCGGTGTTGCCGTTGAGCCAAGTGGTCGCGGGGATCACAGTCAGGTACGGCGCCAGTTTGCCGATCAGCGCCTCATTCACGCCGTCGACACTGCGCAAATCATCGATGCTGCGCAGCATCGGCAACGTCGGCTTCTGCGGTTTGTGTGACGCATTTGGCGAGGTCGCGCGGCCACTGTCGAAACCACTTTTCGGCGCCTCGGCCATCTGCGCATTCAGCAGTCGCGGGTACGAAGCGATCACCCGCTGACTGATGCGCTGACTCAACCCGGCACTGACCCCGATCAACTCACACAAGCGCTGAAACGCCGCGACCTGCGCCTCATCAACCCGCTCATTGGCCACCAGATTGCGCAGGTTGAACTTGCCCTGCTCATCCTCCAGTCGCCCTTCAAAACCTTGCGCGGAGAGACGCTGCGTCCACGGCTGATCGAGCCGGGTCAACGGATCGCGCTGACGTGCGTCCCACAACAATTGACGACTGATCTCCAACCCACCCAGCACCAGCCAACGCCCCTGCACACGCTGCTGATCCGCCTCCAGCGCCCGGGTCGAAACGCTCTGGCGCGTCAACATGCCCGCCGCAATCACCGCCACCACGGCCGCAATCAACAACGCGCTGATAATCGCCATGCCCTGTTGCTTCGCCCCCTCAGGCGAACGGCTGTTCATGGCCGGCCTTACAACTGCCAGGAACCGATATCGGCATTCACGCCGTCGCCGTCCGGCTGACCGTCGGCACCGAGGGAAAAAATGTCGATCTCGCCATTCGCGCCGGGGTTGAGGTACTGATAAGGCCGCCCCCACGGATCGTTCGGCAAGCGCTCCAGGTACGAGCGCCAATTGCTGTTCTTCGCATCCGCCGGCCGCTCCACCAACACCTTCAGCCCCTGATTCATGCTCGGGTAAGTGCCGTGATCGAGGCGATACAACTTCAACGCCTGCATCAACCCACCAATATCCTGCTTCGCCGCCGTCGCCCGCGCCTGATCCGGCCGGTCGAGCACCTTGGGCACCACCATCGCCGCCAAAATCCCCAGAATCACCACGACCACCATGATCTCGATCAGGGTAAAACCCTGCTGCCCACGCGGCTTGCGCAACGGTTGCTGAAGCGATTTGAAAGGTGCGATATCCATCTCGACATACCCTGGCTTGATTCGATTCGACGCGCAGTGTTGCAAGAAGATATGTCAGTGATGTTGAAAATCCTCGGGTGTTTTCGTCGTCAAGCCGTCAAGCACGCGGGTTAGCGTCGAGGGCTGGGTTTTGGCTTTGGGCGGTTTATGCGTGCGCGTTCGCGGGAAGAGGGTTTCACGTTGATTGAGGTGCTGGTGGCGCTGGCGATTATTGCCGTGGCGATGTCGGCGGCTGTGCGCGTGGCGGGGTTGTTGACGCAAAGTAGCGGGGTTTTAAGGGATCGGTCGGTGGCGATGATTGCAGCGCAGAGTCGGATGGCGGAGTTGCGGCTGGAAGGCAGGTTACCGATGGGTATGAAAGCGCTGGATTGTGATCAGGGGCGGTTGTTGCTGCGCTGTGAACAGGTGATCAGCGCAGCCGAGAACGGCCGCTTGCTCAAGGTTGGGATTCAGGTGTTTGACCGCAACCAGGACGCGCCACCGTTGGCCAGGCTTGAGACTTTAATGTCCCGAACCGAAAGCCCCTCACCCTAGCCCTCTCCCAGAGGTAGAGGGGACCGATTCGGGGATATTCGAGAGTTACACCGACTTGAACGTCTTTCGTTGAATCCAAAATCGCCAAGCTCACAAAGCCAAATCGAAGGCCCTTCACCAAAGCCATAATCGCTAAGTTCCTTCACCGAACCATAATCGCCAAAATCTTCCAGGTCGACGTACCCCGCAAGACACCTCGGTCGGCCCCCTCTCCCTCCGGGAGAGGGCTGGGGTGAGGGCTGCTTCTACTCGCAACCCCCAGAATCACCAAAGCCATAATCCCCACGATCTTTCAGGTCGACGTACCCCGCAAGACACCTCGATCGGCCCCCTCTCCCCCCGGGAGAGGGCTGGGGTGAGGGTAGCTTTTGCCCCCCATCCCGGAAGAATCATCTACAGAAACTGAGACCGGCCAGAAGCCATCATTGCCATGACAATGGTATCGTCCCCTCCTTTTCCAAATTTCTGACAGATTATGAATAGAACCAAATCCACAATCTGGGCCATTGCTCCCGCACCAGCCATCCCTGAATCACCCGCTCTTCCAATTGAGTCTGCAAACCTTCGACCCGCTTGCTTCGAGCCGCCCTATGCTGTCATGAGTATTCTCCCGTGCTCTCGTTGATGGATGTCTACAGGCCCAACACATCGCAGAACGCGCGACTGAATGAGTTGCTGACTGTGAGCGAAGCCAATATTGACAGTGCTGAATCCACAGCCGACCTATTGAAGGTGATCCACGAGTTCGCCTCCTACGATGGCCCGCTCAAATTCAATTGCACACGCGCATGGTGTTTTTTCGGTACTGGCCTGCTATTGATTGCGGGCGCTGTAGTCCTTTTTGGGTATATGAATACCTATTCCGTCGTTTCTTTCTTTCAACGTCTGCAAATTGAGCCTGGCTTGGTCGGCGCAGTCACTGGTGTGCTAGGCATCGGGTTCGCCGTTGGGAGCATGAAATGGATGACATCCAAAGCTGATCGCTTGCCATCGCTCAGCCGAAGAATTGCTGAACTGTCCTCCTACTTCCACAACGGGTTGATGTTCCTGGAAGAAGACTCGGACTGGACCCTCGACGAACTGGATGCGCAATTTGGTGACTACACTCGAGGCAACTACAGCCGAGAGTTTGTCGAATCGATAGAGGGAGTATTTACCGGCACACTGCGTGAGCTTCCTTACAATTACCGCCAACTGCACTACGTCAACAAACGAACGGTGCAAGTCACGGTGACCGACAAAGACGGCAAAACCAAAACGGAGACGCGAGTGGTGTATGACCACTACGACCGGTACAGTTTGGTCATCGACTTTCCCTGGGTCACCGGGATATCGGTCAGATCTGATGACCAATCAGAGAACGACTACTCATGGCCGATGGACACGGCATCTCCGGACTTTAATAAAGCGTTCTGTTTGACTGGGCAGAGCGAGATACTCTGCGCGAAATTCATCAAACCTTCGACAGTGCTGCACTTGTTGAAGCTATTCGACATCCTCCATCGTCCGAACCTGGAGTTCTCCGACAATGGCAAGCTGTGCCTCAGCTTCGCGAGCAGCGACCTGCTCGCGTTCGGCACTGAGCATACGCTGGCTTCACCCAACGAGTTTTACGCAGAAATTTCTGCGGGTGTCGCACTGCCCCGCCTGATGTCTGTGCTCCAATGGAGCCATGCACTCACTGAACTGCACGATGACAACTTTGCCTTGACCGCCACTCCCCCAAAAAAACGCAAAGAGAAGTAAGCCATGGACATTGCACTCATCCTCTCCGCTGTGATCGCCGTCATCATCATCTTAGTGGGCTTGGGCATCTACAACGACATCATCGGGGGACACAACGCAGTACAACGTGCCTGGTCGGACGTCCTCGTTTACGAACGCCAAAAGACCAAGGTGCTCGATCAGCTTCAAAAGGTGCTCGCCGACTTCATGGTCTTTGAGGCCAGCCTCCTCGAAAAAATCACCGGCCTGCGCAGCGCGGTCCACGCCCTGCCTGCTGGAGCGGACGGCCATGCCCTCACCAAAGTTGAAACCGCCTCGAGAGAGCTGATGGGTGGCTTGCGCATCGCTTTCGAGGCCTACCCTGACCTGAAAGCATCAGAAGCGGCGAACAACATGATGCGTGAAATTGCCGAACAACAAGAGAACGTCGGAGCGGCCATCACCATCTACAACCGCAACGTCGAACTGTTCAACAACACCATCGAGATGTTCCCGGGCTCGGTCGTCAATGGCCTGTTCAACAAGAAAACTCGCGTTACGCCATTCACCGATACCGAAGCTTCGCAGAGCTTCTCTTACACCCCGAATATCTAACCTGCGTTAAGCATCAAACCATCACCTGTGAGGGTGGTGGTCGATCACCTGTCCCCTTGAATAGATTCGCCGCTGATTTCTCGGGCGCGAACCATTCAATGACACGAGCGTTCAATCGGCCCCTTCTGAATCAACCAGCCCCACCACCGGAACCTGCCAAGCAGGCTTTTTCCCGCTCTGACCATCAAACACACGACGCGCCTCGCGAAAATCATCCACGTGCTCCACAACCCAAGTCCAAATCGGCGACATGCGAACCAACAACTCCATACCCAACGCCGTCAGCTCGTACTCAACATGGGGCGGCACTTGATCCAACTCCCGCCGTATCAGCAGACCATCACGTTCCAGCGCCCGCAGCGTCTTGGTCAACATGCGCTGAGTCACGCCCGTCATTTGCCGTTTGATCTCGGCATGACGCATCGTGCCGTACACACCCAGGGCATGCAGGATGCCCAGTGACCAGCGGCTGCCGGCGTGCGCCAGGACTTCGCGCCGCACGCCATCATCGTCTCGTCTTAGCGTCTGGCAGATCGCTTCTGCCTGGCTAAGGGTTTCCTCATCGGTCATGTGTCCCCCTGGTATCACGCGTGTGCCTTCTTCTGAGCGCTGCGCAATCGTGCCAGCATCGCCAAATCATACAGACGACGGATCTCAGGAGACATCATGACCGCAGCGACCCACCCTTCCCCCCAATCCATTCTCGTACTCGGCGCCGGCGAGCTAGGCCTGCCGGTGCTGCGCAATCTTGCGCGGGTAGCCAAGCGCTCGCCCGGCAGCACCATCAGCGTCCTGCTCAGGGATTCGACCATCAACACGCAAGTCCCTGAGAAAAAGCGGGAAGTCGATGAACTGCGCAGTCTGGGTATCGAGATGGTCGCTGCAGACCTGGTTAACGATTCCATCGATCAACTGGCCGAAGTGTTCGCAGCATTCGACACCGTCATAGGCTGCGCCGGCATGGTCGCCGGCCGCGAAACGCCGATGAAACTGGCGACAGCTGCGCTCAGGTCCGGCGTGAAGCGCTATTTCCCTTGGCAGTTTGGCGTAGATTTCGAAGTGATTGGTCGGGGCAGCCCACAGGATTTGTTCGATGCGCAACTCGACGTGCGCGAGTTGCTCCGCGCCCAGGATAAAACCGAGTGGGTGATCATCTCGACCGGCATGTTCACCAGTTTTCTGTTCGAGCCGGTATTTGAAGTCGTCGATTTTGAGAACGACACCGTCAACGCCTTGGGCAGCCTGGAAACCAGTGTGACGCTCACGACACCGGAGGACATCGGTAAGCTGACAGCGGACATCGTTTTCTACGAACCGCGCTTTCGCAATGAGATCGTGTACCTGTCTGGCGACACGGTGACGTACGGGCAGGTGGCGAGCCTGCTTGAACGGGTGCTGGGGCGGCCGTTCAAGCGTAACGTCTGGACGATTCCGTACCTGATGCAGGAACTGGAAAAAGACCCCACTCACCACATCAAAAAATACCGCGCCGTATTTGCCCAAGGCAGAGGCGTGTCGTGGCCTAAAGCGGGGACTTTCAACGAACAGCAGTCGATTCAGGTCACCACGGCTGAACAGTGGGCTCGGGATAACCTGACAGTCGATTGACGTAAAGAAAGCCCCCCAATCGCAGGTACAGAGACTAGTAGGTCTCTCGACATTTATCGCGGCTGAAGAGCCAGCACACTCCCACCTTGGAACACACTCAAAGGTGGGAGCGAGCCTGCTCGCGAAGGCGCCAGAATGAACACCCGATTAATCACCAAGTGATCCCGCCCCCCGCATCAGTCCGGCAATTGCAAATTATCCAACGCCCGATTCACCGCCAACTCCCCCAGCATGATCAACTGCGCAATCCCCGCCAGCGCCTGGCGCTGCGATGCCGGCAACAGGCTGGAGACGTTCTGGGCGATGGTTTTGGTCGAAGCGAGTGTTGCACTGGCATCGACCAGCAGTTCTTCGGTTTTGTTGTCCGCCGTCACGGCGTACATCCCACGGTTTTTACGTGGGGGCGGCGTGGAACCGGGCGGACAGAGGTAATGGTCGAGCGCGCGGTCGGCGGCTTCGTGGAGTTTTTTGGAATCGATGGATTCGTAGGGGGAAACCGAGACGGTTTCGGGCGGGTTGGGTGTTGGTTTGATCATGGTGAAGCTCCTTGATTGTTGGAGCCGCCACATTTCGCTGCGAAACGAAGGGAGGTGGCAGCTGTACGCAGGTTCGCAGACCGGGAATCAAGGAACCCGGCATACCCGAAGGTATCCCGCGCACAGCCGCCATAAAGCATCGCTACCAACATTTTTGATGGCAACGTTGCAGCGCTGTGCGCCTTGATTGATCCGGGCTGCGAAACCCGATCGCTGATTCGTCAGCGACCGCACCACAATAGAACCCGCCCCCTAGGCGCACAAGCCGGCGGATTCTGGCGTAGCTGTAGGCAAAGGCGCAAGGGTATGTAGCCTGAGAGAGTGTCTGGAGATGTCTTTTTAAACGTTGGTGTTTATCGAGACCTTACTGCGGCACCTTCCCACTCAAACAAATCTGCCCCATTACCGGCAATTTCCCTCGCGCTCAAAGCGTAAACCCAGTCGGGGCGTAAAGGCATTGCGAGCGACTCGACAGAAGCCACTCACCAACAGTCAATCAAAGGACTGTAAGAAATGTTGAGCGCAACTTTTGCCTCAGGCATTCTGAGCGACGCAAATGTACATGGACGGTAGATTTTTGGCGGTACTGTTAAATGAAACTAAAAATATTAGCCATCAAGCTTTTATGTTGCTTCAGTTTATTTTCTAGCGCAGCGGACCTTCCTATCAAAGAGGGAATGCCATTTTCGAATGCCCGAAAAGCTTTGATCAAAAATGGCTGGAAACCGAATCCGTCCTACTCAGGTGAGTTCGGGGTCGAGAACGTCATCCAAAGAAAAGGCTTCAATGAAATCGAGTCTTGCACGGAGGGCGTCCGTTTCTGCAGCTTCAACTACATCAAGAACGGAGATTGTTTAGGTGTAGGAACTGTCGGCGAAGAAGTCAAAGACATGAAAATTTATACCTGGAACTTCAAATGCCCTGAAAAGGATTGAAACCAGAAATCGACAACAAAGTGATAACAAAGGGACTGATTTACTTTATGGAAATAAATCAGTCCCTTTTTTTGGTGTCGGAGGTGGAAGCAGATTTTTTGGCTTTGATGACTCAGTGTTCAGCACCGCTAAACAAAACCTGACTTAACAGCGATCCCAAAGCTGATCATGACCAACAACAGAGAAATGACGCTCCATTGCAGCACCACTAGCTTCCGTTTGAGGGAGGCTGGGAAACTGGCCAAATCTTCAGAGCTCAGCTCACCCCTTTTCAAATAGAACTGAGGAAAGGTCACAATTCCCGAAATACCACCTACGAGCAAAAGCTTCCCCCAAGGCCCTCCATGCCGAAGCGGAGCCCGAGTCATGATCGCTGAGCAATTCTTCAGGTGCTCCAACATAAAATCCATCTTCGTATAGGCCAAGTGCAAACAGACGCCTATCCAAAGAATTAGCCCTGCCAGATCAACGATGGCAATGGACAGAAGTACCTTATCAACGACGTTCAAACTCATTTGCTTGCCTCATAGATCTTCTCACCGGCCCATTCGCCTGTAGCTCCACCAAGAGCTCCACCAGCGTATGAGCCCGCCGCTACGACGATGACACCACATGCCAAGGTTGCCATGCCGCCTGTGGGTACACCCAAGCCAACACAGATAATCCCCGCTGTGGAACCAGTCAAAAACGCACCGGTAGCAGCACCGCCGGCCACTCCTCCGACGAAGTTACCACCCTCGGTATATTTGATCTTTTCGCAGGCATCCTTATTACCTGCCGCACAGACTTCTTGAACCTTCATGTAAGACGCCCCTCCCCCGACCGCTGTACCAATCCAGCCACCGTACTTCACAACCTTGGCCGCTCTGGCGACACCTTCTGCGTGAGTGCCGTAACCGGGAATCTGTCCCGGAGCACCGGCCAGGGTCCAGTGGTGCACCAAGCTTTTGCTTGAGATGCCGAGGGCTGATTTCAGACTTGGGTGATCAGGGAAACCAATGCCCTTTCTGGTTAACCCGGTGAGCTGTCTATCAAGCTTGGCAAACAGTCGCGCGCGCTCATCAAAGAACTCCGAACTACGCAAGTGACCGTCACGCTGAAAACTTTTCTGGTGCAGCGTTTCGATTTCCTTCAGCGAGGTTGTCACGTCTCCCAGGTTCTTAGCGAAGATCGATTCACCCACACCGATTGATGTTGAGCCTTGCGAAAGAATGGACTCAATCTGGCTCTGATAGCGAACCATGAAGCTCGCCTCTTCGTCGCTCATGGGTTTGAGCGCCGCGTCCACTTTCTGCGCCGCTTCCATGAGCAACGCTTCTTCACGTGTGCACTGAGGATTGTTCGGATCACTCAACACGATGAGCTGCCCGGGCTTGGCGTACCCGGTGACGTGAGGGTTGAGGC
Organism: Pseudomonas sp. MC6; assembly: GCF_054790575.1. Taxonomy (NCBI): domain Bacteria; kingdom Pseudomonadati; phylum Pseudomonadota; class Gammaproteobacteria; order Pseudomonadales; family Pseudomonadaceae; genus Pseudomonas; species Pseudomonas sp. MC6. The sequence continues at coordinate 1,167,408 of NZ_CP186504.1, read as the reverse complement.
GCGTGAATTTCTCAAGCGTTGCACCATCCGGCTTATCGAACAATGCTGCTTCCAGCGCAGAGCGCGGCATGACTTGCTGAACGATATAGAAACCGGGTTCCGCTGGCGGCTTCGCAGCAACCGGTTTCTCTGGTAGAGCCTCAGGGTATTCTGCCCAGTGCTTGGCGTGCAGATCAGTCGGTTCTACGCCACGGTAGACCTGTTTTCTTGGCGGGTTAGGTAGTGCGGGCCTTGGTACGTTTCCATATTCACTCATGCATCATCCTTGTTCACTTCAGGAATCCCGACTTGAGGTTCTGACAGCCCGACGCTATCGAAAAAACCAAGTGCTGGCTGTAGGACATAACCTAAAAAGCTGTGCCCAAACGGCTGATTCCTGTCATTCGCGGGGTGCGCAGGATAACTGGTGAGGGAAAATGGTTGTATGGCAGCAGATGGCCACACATAGAATAATCGCAGGATTTGCCTGACCACCCGCGAACTTGTGCCGAGTACTCGGAGTTTTTGTCGAGCTACAAATCGGCTGGAGGAACAACCAAATGAAGGCTTCACCCCTCGTACTCGTCGCACTTTATTGCATGGGTATCAGCTCAACGTTTGCCGATGCCTCACAGGCGCCAAACGACCAGCGAGGGCCAGCAGACATCGTCGTCGGTGAGCGTTTGGCAGCGGCCAAGTCCAAGCTACTCAAGCAAGGATGGAAGCCGACGCGGATGCATATCAACGACGGCTATGAGTACAGCGGCGTGGAGAAGGAGCTGGCTACACGCAAGTTCTTCGAACTGGACACCTGCTCGTTTGATAGCTCGCGCTGCATCTTGTACTACGCGAAGAAAGGAACTTGCCTACGCGTCGATACCATCGGTGAGCAATTCAATGACATGACCGTGACGCGATGGACCCGTGAATGTCCTGAAGCGCCTCAATAACCACACGAAGACGGCACGGTAATAATCAACTGCTCCCACAGGTTTCAGCGTCGTACGCAACATCTGCAATCAGCATAAAACCCTGTGGGAGCGAGCTTGCTCGCGAAAGCGCCAGAATGAACACCCGATCAATCACCAGGTGATCCCGACACCCGTATCACTCCGGCAATTGCAAATTATCCAACGCCCGATTCACCGCCAACTCACCGAGCATGATCAACTGCGCAATCCCCGACAGCGCATGGCGTTGCGATGCTGGCAACAGGCTGGAGACGTTCTGGGCGATGGTTTTGGTCGAAGCGAGTGTTGCACTGGCATCGACCAGCAGTTCTTCGGTTTTGTTGTCCGCCGTCACGGCGTACATCCCACGGTTTTTACGTGGGGGCGGCGTGGAACCGGGTGGACAGAGGTAATGGTCGAGCGCGCGGTCGGCGGCTTCGTGGAGTTTTTTGGAATCGATGGATTCATAGGGGGAAACCGAGACGGTTTCGGGCGGGTTGGGTGTTGGTTTGATCATGAGTGAATCTCCAAATCATAGAAAAGGAGCCATCATCTTTCGCTACCAAACGAAGGGGTGGTGGCCATACGAAGGTTGGTAGACCGGTGACTTGGAGAACCGGCGCGCCCGAAGACGCCCTGCGCATGGCCACCATAAATACACAGCCCCAAAAAGGCCTGTATCGGGTGACGCTATGCGCCAAGTCTAAGCCGGGATACCAAACCCGATCGCTGATTCGTCAGCGACTGGACCACAATAGAATCCGACCCAAAAGCGCACAAGCCGGCGGATTCTGGCGTAGCTGTAGGCAAAGGCGCAAGGATGTGTAGCCTGGGAGAGTGTTTGGAGATGTCTTTTTAAACGTTGGTGTTTATCGAGACCTCATTGCATCACATCTCATTGAATAGATCCGTCCCCTTATCCCTTTGACTTTTGTTCTACGACTACCCTTCTTCCCGTGCAATAGCTTTCAGGATGAGTACCCCACGGACGTTGTCATCACTGCACGAAACCTACCGATGATTACATTTCAGGTGCTTGATCGTTTTTAGCGCCTGGAATCGGCATTCGATAGATGTACGCCCAAGATGCCTCCACGAAAAGCAACCGGTAGACAAGATGATGGCAATTGGGTAGCTTCTTGCCATCCACATACAAAGTACAAGGCTGAAGTAAAAAGCGTGACCGTTGAAATTAATAAAATTAAAACTTGGCGCCTGAAGACATACCGCGCTAGTTCTTTTAACTTATAAGGATATATACCATGAAAAAGCGCCGTATCGATCAATTCAATTTGTGGCCACAGACATTGACGTCTGATGCTGAAGAAAAATTTAAGATCCGGCTCGGCAACACAGAGCTATCGGAGTTATTTTTCCCATATGAACTTCCCAACACGAGCGATAAACACCTACATATTTGTGTTTCCTACATGCTGGATGCTTTAGATAGTTTACCGCTCAGACCGGATCACGCATTCGATTGGATTTGGCGAAGCTTTGAATATTTGACGTCGCAGGCGATTGGAGGCCAAGGCAACATTACCAATGAGCTCAGAAATATTGTTTGCCCCGCTATCGACGGACTATTCTTATTGGAGAAAGATGTTTCAGATGCCTTTTTTGAATTGACTGAAAACATTCCTTTTCAAACATGCGAGTATCTACTGAAGAGAATATGTGAGTCTGGCCCATACAGCTACACGACCAGCAATCAAATTCAATTATCTAGCTACGCTAAACGTCTGCTTTTTTCGAATGGTAATCCACCAGTTATCAGCACCTCACTCCAGACCATTTTGGAGTTTTTATCGACGAATTATGATTACAAAAACATGAAAGACCGCCGTAATGGAGCATCCCTAATACGCAGAATCATCAGACTTGAGAGAGTGTCATTGCAATCCTCATTCGTTCAATTAACTAAATCCGAGGTTCTGTTTTTTTTAGTTAGCGGCCTCGGCTATGCGTTTCGAAACGATCGCGCCCATGCAAAATCCATCGCGCCTTTTCGAAGTAGTGCTGCGTCGATCACTACCTACGCGCACTGTTGGTTTATGTTTTTATTGTTCTATAAGATAACCTTTGCCCTGCTCCACACGCCGAACTCACCAATAGTTTTAACTGGCCCCCTAGCAGTCAACTTCAGAAAAAACAACACCGCCTACTCTCGCCTATTTGGCGACCACCTTAACAACTAAAACATGTAGCATTAATATCCCCCTCACAGACGACGCTTCACTAAAAAAATCAAAAATAAAGGAGAACACATGGGCAGGTACGAGATAAAAAAATCCAGCAACGGCAATTATTACTACACCTTGAAGGCGCCAAACCACGAAACAGTCGTAGTTGGCGAACAACTAACAAATTATAATGACGTAAAGTCAGCAATCAAACAATCCATGTCCAGTTCCAGCCGAGCGGATAAAATTATAAAAAGACTATCAAGTAGTGGTAAGCCATATTTTAATTTAGTGGCTGAAAATGGAGCCATTCTTGGTTCCAGCCAGTTATATTCAAGCGATGCTTCTTTAGAGCGTGGAATCGAATCTATTAGGAAGTACGGAACCTCCGATGCGCTTGTCGTAGATGTGTTGGGGGGTTCAAGAGTTGCACAGAAAATCGGTAGTGTAAGAACCTATATAACTGCTATCGAATCTCTACCTCAAGATTCAGGGGCAGTGATTTTTTTCAGAGGTCATGGTGATGCCTCGTACAAACTGCTACCAAGCTTATATAGAAATTCTGGATGGATTAGAAATGAGCATGTGATATTTCAGGAGCTAGTTTTACGCTGCCCGAGTGATTTTCAACTTTCCGGCCCGACATTCAACACTTTAGTAAAAATGCAACATTACGCACTCCCAACGCGATTACTGGACATTACAACAAACCCACTAATCGCGTTATATTTTTCATGCGTTGATGGCGGCTCCACTGATGCCGAGGTCGTCGTATTTAAAATTCCAAAAAAAGAGATAAGATATTATGACAGCGACCGAGTTAGTTTAATCTCGAACATTGGTCGCCTTCCGCAGCATACTCGTTTTCCTTTAGGTCTTAACCAAAATGATTTCAACTCTGACGACGACGTAATAAAGCTCGTTAGAGAAATACAAAGAGAGAAACCTTATTTTGTGGCAAGAGTCAACCCCATAGATATCTCTTCAGTAGTCTGCGTTAAACCAGTACTTGATAACCCCAGGATAATAAAACAGGATGGAGCCTTTCTTCTCTTTGGAGTTGATGGAGAGAAAAGCAAGCCCTCTGCAGTACCTGAGGAATATTTGCTAACAAGCGATGAGTTCAGAATAATTATTCGGGGAGGCGACAAAATTAAGATCCTAGAACAACTTGAATCCCTAGGAATAACCAGATCTACTATTTACCCAGAAATCGAACATGTAGCAGGATATCTAAAAGACAGATACAAAGATTAAATACGTCTTAAAAACCAACACTCTTCACTCTTATTATTGAAAAGAGTTATCATTCAGCCCATACCATCCAATACGAGATTTTTTGCTCCTAGAATTTTCCGAAAAGCATCTAACCTCATTCAGAAACACTTCAAACAGGCTGCACTCCCCATCAGCTACTGAGTATTTCTCCAACTCATACTTCTGTTTAAATTGTCCGCTTTGTACTTGTCTACCGGACGGAGAGGCAGCAGACACTCAGGACGATCTACTTCTAGCTGAAAGCAAACACAAACTCCAAAAAAAGGAGAAAGAATTATTTTTCAGAAAACAGATCAGCCCCCTTCATTCGTAACGCTCTTTAGTTTTGATTTTTCAAGATACGCCAAGAACTTTAACCCCAAGGGAGTTACGTAGCAACGGCGATACTGAACCCCTGCAACTTTCTCGTTATCAACCAGTCCGTGAATTTGCAGCTTCGGGCTTATATTGAAAAAAACAAAGCGATGATAGTCGGACATTCCCGCTCTATTAGTAACGCCTGTTATAAGAGCATCTTTCGCTACATCTAATGCTTTCAGCAAGGTAATTTCAACATCTTCACCTCCCTCCACAAGATCTTTTGGTAAATTGATATTTGTTTTTGACAAGGCATCTTTCAGCTCGTCAAATTTAGGGAAGTCTTCTTTGTTGGGGGCCGGAATGGTAGCCAAGCGATGTTCAAGCTGACTAATCTTCTCTTTTAGATCGGTATTCTCGCTAGATAGTTTGTTTATCTCTTCCATCAATGGCTTGGAATCCACTATTTCATTTCCAGACACCCAGCCTGATAGCTCTCTATTTGTTGAGTAATCCGCAAGTGTCTCATGCACACAAAGCTTAATATCTTTCACATCCTCAAAAAATGAAGAGATACGACTAAGAACCTTTGTACGAAAAAGCGTTAGCTCTTTTGGATTTACCTTCTCGGAAAACCCGGTACCATAAGCGCGTATTTTGGCCTCAAGAGCATCATCTTTAATGACAACCGCAAACATCGGTTTATTCTGAGATGCCGCGTAATCGAACTCAAGCTCTGTATAGCTAACATTTGATATAGGTTCTACGGCACCATATCTTCCCCCGAGAATGAGCATGTACACATCAGATTCATCAATCCATGAATTAATAGTATCTAGCTGTGATCGATCGCCCGCTGTAAAAAGCTCCATCCCTGCTGGGATATGCCCAGCTTTTAAAATAGCACTCACCGCCGCTTGACGCTCTTCAATTAAATCGAGATAAGTGCTAGATATAAAAACTTGTAATTTGCGTTTCATTCAGCCACCAAAAGGCATTTCCTTGAGCGCTGAAAATATCCAAACAGCACTCTAATGTCCATCAGTATTTACCTTTATAGACTGGTCTGAGAACAGGCCTTTGACTCGTTTTCACATTGAAATTAGTGGAGGACTTTGGCCAGGAGCACCCCTTAGGTAAACGTCAGCATCTGGCCCGATATCGGGCATTTACGCGATTACCTGCTTCGGGCCTTATGCAACAACGAGACCCCCTTGCTTGTCCGCTTCCTTTTTTGCAGCGGCGCTTGAACTGGTCTCGATTAAACAGCAGAAATAACCAATTTCGACCTTCCAAATCACGGCCTCACCAACCTAGGCAACTCCACCCCCTCCACCACCCTCTCCACCCCCAACCTTACCCGCTCCCCACCCTGCTCAATCACCACCCCATCCCCCTCCACCGCCACCAACTTCACCCCAGGCCCCACCTTCTCCCCCTGCAAAAAACTCCTCGGTGGCCCATCGTTCAGACTCAATATCGCCACTGCCCCCCGACTCCCCGCCATCACCCCGCTCACCTTGATATCCACCGGCGCCGTTTGATTGGAAAACCACTGCAACGCCGGGCTATCGCTGCGCGCTGCCAGCAACTGCGGGGCCGCTGCCGGGGTGTGGGATTCGGCGGAAGTCAGTAGCAGCGACGACCATGTCGCCACGCCGACCAGCGCGGCGAGCAGTGCGAGGGCCTGGACCATTTGTGGTGGGGAAACGCGTGCGGTGAAGGTCATGGGTTGAATCTCCTTTTTATCCCTGCTGTCAGCCTACGCGGCAATTCTCTCCGTTTTATTTCACATGCCTTACATGTTGGCCGTGCACGATGGCGCAGGACGCAAAGGAGCGCGCGCGCGATGAACAGGCAAGAGGGTTTTACGCTGATCGAGTTGATGGTGGTGCTGGTGATCATCGGCATCGCCAGTGCGGCGATCAGCCTGAGTATCAAGCCCGATCCGTTGCAGTTGCTGCGCAAGGATGCCGAGCGTGTGGCGCAGTTGCTGCAGGTGGCGCAGGCGGAGGCGCGCGCGGATGGTCGGCCGATTGTGTGGGTGAGTGATGCCAAGGGGTTTCGCTTTAGTCGGCGCAGTGACAGTGGCAAGTGGTTTGATCATTTCGCGCAGGATCCGCAGTTGCGGCCGCGTACCTGGCAGAGTCCGAAGATGGAGGTGCGGGTGGAGCCGAAACAGAGGGTTGTGCTGAACGCTGAGTGGATTAATCCGCCGCTGCAGTTGACGTTGTCGGATGGGGTGAATCGCTTGAGTGTGCTGCGTGATGGTAGCGGAAGGATCAGCCTGCAATGAAGCGCCAGCAAGGGTTTACGTTGATTGAGGTGATGGTCGCGATTTTGTTGATGGCGGTGGTGAGTCTGATTGCCTGGCGGGGGCTGGACAGTGTGACGCGGGCGGACAGTCATTTGCAGGCGAGCAGTGAGCAGAGTGACGGTTTGTTGCGGGCGCTGAATCAGTTGCAGCGGGATGTGGATATGCGGGCGGGGATTGAGTTGACCGAGCCGAAGAAGGTTGGAGTGGATGATGAGCCGCCGAGCGCCCCACCCGCTCTGACTGTGCGCAGTAGCGACAGTAAGGGTTTTCGGCTGGACATTATTCGCACGGCGGCGGATCAGCCGGGGGCGTTGCAGCGGGTGCGGTGGTGGGTCAAGGGCGACACTTTGTATCGGGCGGCGGCTGAGGCGCGGAGTCGGTATCCGTTGCCGGCGCCTGGGAATGGGGTTGCTGTTTTGAGTGCAGTCAGTGATGTGCAGGTGCGGGTTTGGGAGGTGGATAAGGGGTGGCGGCAGTTGAGCGGGAATCGGCGGGAGGATCCGTTGGGGTTGGAGATTCGGTTGAGTCGGGGGACGGCGCAGGGGGTGGAGAAGTATCGGCAGGTGATTGGGCCGTTGGAGTGACATATATCCCTTCTGATCGGATATTCCTGCAGGAGCTGCCGAAGGCTGCGATCTTTTGACTTTGATTTTGAAGATCAAAAGATCGCAGCCTTCGGCAGCTCCTACATTTGGATTGGGGGTAGTCAGTTGGGGGGTGGTTGGCTGTGAGGGCGTCATCGCGAGCAGGCTCACTCCTACAGTTGGATCGGGTCATCCGCAAGAGATTGGTTGGCTGGTGGGCCGTCTTCGCGAGCAGGCTCGCTCCCACAATTGGATTGGGGGCAGTCAGTTGGGATTGGTTGGCTGACAGGCCGTCTTCGCGAGCAGGCTCGCTCCTACAGTTGGATTGGGTGGAGTCAGTTGGGGATTGGTCGGCTGGCAGGCCGTCTTCGCGAGCAGGCTCGCTCCCACCGTTTTAATTTGCGTACAGCCCGAGCGGCAAAGCCGCCCCACTCAACAGGATGAGCGTTAGCTCGGCTGCAGCTTTTGATCTTGTTCCACGGGCGACGTCGGAAGGCTGAGTGGAGGGATTCATCCGGGGGTGGGAGCGCAGCGACCGTTTGGCGCAGCCAAATGCATCGAGAGGAGGTGCAGCGAAGCAAACCGTAGGCGATGCGCCCGGATGGATCCCGGAGCGAAGGAACCCCGAGCCCCAGCGAGCGGGCCGCACGTAGGAGCAAGCGTTTTTTTGCTTACTTTTTTTAGGCGTTTGTAAAAAAAGTGAGTCGCCGTCAGGGCGAAACCCTAAGCCGCCGTTACCGCAACAACGGATATGTACCCAATCAAACCCACTAACTCAAAACGACAACGCCACCCGGCAACTCAGTGCACTTGACGCCATAAGCATCGCGAATCAGCAATGCAACGCCAGCAAGTTGGTCAAGGCTAAAGCGCGCCTGCACCCGCCGCTGCCCAAGCTCACGATTAAGCAGCAACAACATCCCCGGCCGATACCGGTTGATCTCGTCGATCATCTGACTCAGCGTAGCGCCATTAAACACCAACACTTGCTGACGCCAATTCATCACCGCCGCCGTGTCGACACTCTGCACACTGCCAACCTGCCGCGCGTCATAGATCACCTGCTGCCCCGGTTCAAGACGCAGGCTACGCCCCTCAACATCCACTTCAACCGCACCATCAAGACAAGTCACACACACCTGCTGATCGGTATTACGCAAATTGAACCGCCCCTGACTCGCGCGCAACCACCCTCCCCCAGCCTGCATCGCCAACGGCAACCGCGCGGTCTGCACTTCAACCTCACCACTGACCAGTTCAAACCCCTGCACACCGTCAGACACTGCACGCTGATTGATCCGCGTCTGAGTATTCAGCTCCAGGCTCACACCCTGCACCGGTTCGAAACGACGCTGCTGGCCAACTTCAGTGATGTAGTCCGCGCCCAGCCCTTCAAAACCACCAGGAATCGTCCCGCGCACCAGCAAAAACGCCGCCGACGCAGCAATCGCCCCACCGAGAAAAGCACGTCGACCAAACCCGCGCGGTGCCTGCAAGCCTTGCGCGGCAGGTTGCAGGTTGTGCCACAACCGCTTGGCCTCTTCGAACGCGCGGGCATGTTCGGCACTCTGCGCGCACCATTCGCGCAGAGCGCGGGCGTCGGCCACGGTGGCGCGGCCGGAGGTCAGCAGGACCAGCCAGTCGCGGGCTTCGCTGTGCAGATGGTCGGCCGCCGATGGCTCGGCAGATGTCAGTCGAAAGATGTTCAAACGCGCAGATTCTCAACGAATTGATCGGGCACTATTCAGAAGACGGTTTTCCGGCCCCGCGACCGAACCGCTGAAACACTTTTCTTTCCAGTTTCGCCGCGCAAAAGCCCAACGCCGCTTTGATTTCCTTCTCGACCATGCGCGTGGAAATGCCGAAACGCTGGGAGATTTCCAGGTGCGGCGCCTCTTCCAGGCGCGCCGCGATGAAGATCTTCCGGCGCCGTGCGGGCAGCTCGTACAACGCACTGAGCAGCGACTGGATTTCCTTCTGCCCGCCCACCACCCGCGCCGGGTCCAGCGCTTCGTCGCCGATTTGCAGCAGCTCTTCGACTTCCTCGCCGGTGAGCAGGCGCGCGTCGGCCTGGCGGCGGTCGGCGGCGATGTTCAGGGCCATGCGATAGAGGTAGGCATTGGGCCGCAGGACGTTCGGCGGCGTCTCCATGCGGTCGACGCGCAGGTAGGTTTCGTGCAGCACGTCGTTGGCCAGATCTTCCGAACCGAGACGCCTGCGCAGGCGCACCCGAAAGTCCTCGTAGGACGTCAGGAACAGTTGGACCATCGAACCTTGTCCGGTGTCTTTCATCCCCCGGAAACTCCTTCCCATTTGGTGCATTCCATGCGTTTCCCTGACGACTCCGGTAACAACAGCAACGTGACCGGCTGACGCAAGGCGCTGGGCGTCGGCCGGTCGATCTTGAGATTGCGAAAACTTTCCACCAGCGCGTTGTCGCGCCGTACATCACCGGTCGAAGTGACCAACCGGTTGTGCTGCACCAAGCCGTCGCGGCCAACCCAGACCTGCAACACCGCGCGATAACTGCCCGGACGGGTCAGCGGCGAGCGGCACAGGTTGCGTTCGATCGCCGCCTGCACCGCCGTGGCGTAACTGCGGTTGACCGCGACGCTTTCCGGCGTCTGTTTTTGCGGCGGTGCCGGCACGTCTTCGACCTGCGCCACTTGCAAGGTAAACGCATCGTCGCGGGCATAGCGCGCCATCAAACCACTGCCGCCGAGCAATCGACGCAGGGCATCGGCGGCGGTGTATTCGCCGTCCACCGCGAGCGAACGTCGGCCGCGACTCAACTGACTGTCGACCAGCACCGCAACGCCAGTGGCGTGGCTGTACTGATCCAGCGCGTGCGCCAGATCCTGTGCCGGAATGTGCAGCGTCATTCGCAAGTCCGCCGGCACCGCGTCAGCCATGGCGTGGCCCGCCGCACAGCCAAGCAGCCACCCCAGACACATCCGGCGCACAAGCCTCGTTGAACGCTGAAAACCGTCCGTGGAATTGCCTCGCTGCACGGCTGACGAATCCTTGGAAATCGTCATCCTGAGGGCTGTTTATGAATCTGGTGTGACGGGCGGTGCAAAAAAACCATCACGGGAATTGCGCAAGGCTTGCACTAGACTCAAGCCATAGCGCGGCTCCTTCGGGCCGGCCAGGAGGCGAGCATGAAAACACTGTGGCGAATCAGCCTTGGCGGGCTGTTGTTGATGGCTCTGTCGAGCGCTTATGCGGAGCAGCCGTTGGGCTGTGTGGAAGTGACGGTCGGCGGTTACAAGGCGCCGAATTATGACTGTCTGAGCCAGCAGATGGGCAACAACCCGGAAGGCGCTGCGGCGGCGGAGAAGAATCAAGAGGCGCTGAATGTGCCGGTGAACAAGCGGCCGCCGAACCAAGTTGGGCTGGCGACCCCGGCGGCGACCAGTACGCGGATGGGCAACAGCTTCGGCACCTCGGTGAAACCGCAACGTCCGGCGAATTAGGGCAACGTCAAAATCAAAAGATCGCAGCCTTCGGCAGCTCCTACATGGGATTTTGATCGTTTCCCTGTAGGAGCTGCCGAAGGCTGCGATCGTTTGATCTTCAATCGCTAGGCGTTTGGCGGAAGCTCACCGCGAGGCGGTTCCAGCTGTTGATGGTGGTCACGGCCATGGTCAGGTCGACCAATTCCCCTTCGTTGAATTGCTCGCGCGCCTGCTGATACACCTCATCAGGCACACGGCTCTCCGCCAACAACGTCACCGCCTCGGCCCAGGCCAGCGCCGCACGCTCGCGCGGGTTGAAGAAGTTGCTGTCGCGCCACACCGCGATCGCATACAAACGCCGATCACTCTCCCCGGCCCGTCGCGCATCCACCGAGTGCATGTCGGTGCAGAATGCGCAGCCATTGAGTTGCGAGGCTCGGATGCGGATCAATTGCAGCAGCGGCTGTTCGATGCTGAGGTTGGCGGTCAGCGCCTCCATGGCAATCATCGCTTTCATCGCTTTGGGCGAAGCGTTGCAGTAATCCAGGCGCGGGGACATGGGCAGGTCTCGTTAGACGGAATAATGAGTTCACCGTAAACGCCGACAGCGATGCATTACAGCCCCAATTGCACGGAAAACCGCTACACCAATCACCATCAGCAGAGCACAAATCCCTGTAGGAGTGAGCCTGCTCGCGATAGCGGTGTGTCAGGCAACATTGATGTCGGATGTGCCACCGTCATCGCGAGCAGGCTCACTCCTACAGGGGATCTAGGCCAATTTCGGGTTTTTCGGGTAGGCAACTATTGCCGATCCCGCAGCAGCGGTAATCTGGCGGACACGCCAAATAGCCCCGGGAGCCTCGTCGGTATGGAACTTCACGTCGTGATCAACGGCCGCAAGGATCTCGCCGGTCAGTTGTATCAGCAGCTGCGCGGTGCAATCGAATCCGGGCGCTTGGCCGCTGGCACGCAGTTGCCGCCCAGCCGTCTGCTCGCCGAGCAACTGGGCATCTCACGCAAGACCATTTCCGACACCTATGCGCAGCTGACTTACGAAAACTTCCTCACTGGGGTGATCGGCAAAGGCACCTACGTCAACGCGCGCCCGGCGCAGATCCAGCGCAAGCAAAGCCACAGCGAACTGGCCAGTGCCGAAGTGATCGAGAGCTGGCGCAATCTGCCGGTGTTCTTGCGTCACCCAACGCTGGAAGGCTCGCTGCGTTACGACTTTATCGGCGGCGCCACCAGCAAGGGCCAGTTTCCGCAGGATGACTGGCGCCGCTGCGTCGCCCATGCGATGCGTCAGATGGGCCAGTCCAAGGGCTTCTACAGTGTCGCCGAGGGCTTGCCGGCGCTGCGCAATGCGATTGCCCGGCACATCGCGTTTTCCCGGGGGATCAACTGTCAGGATGAAGACATCGTCGTGTGCAACGGCGCGCAACAGGCGCTGGACCTGATCACCCGAGTGTTGATTCGCCCCGGCAGTCTGGTGGCAATGGAAGACCCCGGTTATCCGCCGGCACGCCTGTTGTTCGGCACCCATGGCGCCGAGGTGGTCGGGATTCCGGTGGATGCCGAGGGCATTCAGGTCGAGCACATTCCCGATGGCACGCGCCTCATCTATGTCACGCCGTCGCATCAGTTTCCGCTGGGCATGCCAATGAGTCAGGCGCGCCGCGAAGCTTTGCTGGCTCGCGCTCATGAGCTGGGCGCGATCATCATCGAGGACGACTATGACAGCGAGTTTCGCTACGAAGGTCGGCCGACCGATTCGCTGTACAACCTCGATCAGCGTGGCATCGTCGCTTACGTCGGCACCTTCTCGAAGACCCTGCTGCCGGAATTGCGCCTGGGTTATGCGATCCTGCCGCCGGCCATTCTCGAAGCGGTGATCCGCGCCAAGCAACTGACCGATCTGCATGCCTCGACCCTGCCGCAGTGGGCATTGGCCAAGTTCATCGCCGAAGGTTGCCTGCTCAAGCATATCCGCCGCTGTCATGCGATTTATGCGCAGCGCCGTGAGCGGATTCTGGCGCGCATGGCGGATGATTTGTCGCCATGGCTTGAGGCGGTGCCGGCCTGCGCCGGGTTTCATATGGCGGTGTTCTGCAAGGTGCCGATCAACTTGCCGCTGGTGATCGAACTGGCGAAAAAGGTCGAAGTCGGGCTGTACTCGATCAACGGTTTCTATCATCAGCAACCGGCGAAGAACGGCCTGTATTTCGGCTTCGGCGCCATCGAAACGCTGGACATCGATATCGCTCTGGATCGCCTGCGTGACATCCTCGAACAGCTGTCATGAGCCTTTGGTATAACGCATTTACTGCCGATTGGTTATTGGTGATTCACGACGGCAGGCCTATCCTGCACAGGCGTTATCCCTCAATGAGCAGGATTCGTCCGGCCTGATTCAGGAGTGTGAGCAATGTCCAATGAAGTGATCAACACGGTCCAAGTGCAGGCTGCCGCCGGCCGCTCGGATGAACTCGGCAAGCAACTGCAGAAGATCGTCGACACCCTGCGCGAAACGCCGGGCTGCGATTCCTACCTGGTCGACCGCTGCCCCGAGGACAGCCACCGCTGGACGGTCAGTGCTCGTTGGCAGTCAGAAGCGGCGATGCAGGCGCATTTCAACCGGCCCGAGGCGCAGGGGTTTATCGATTTGATCGATAGCCGGTTGGCCAATAGCGTGGATTTCAACAGCTTTCCCATCGTTTGACCTGACGCCTTCGCGAGCAGGCTCACTCCTACAGGGATCTGCGGTGCATTCCCTAGCAGCGCTTCAGGGCCTGCTTGTGCACATACATCGCGCTATCGGCATCCGCCAGCAACCGGTCCACGGTCTCATGGCGTTTGGCGTCGTATTCAATCTGGCCGACGCTGAAGCGAATCGCATACCCTCGATGCAGTGTGGCGTTGCGCTCTTCAAGGATGTCCTTGAGCCGCGCCATGATCGTCGTGGTTTCAACATGGCTGGAACCGGTCAGCAACGCTACAAACTCATCTCCGCCCAGCCGGCCGACCACATCGCTCTCGCGAAAGGCAATGCGCAGCACATCAGCAAAGGTCTTCAGCGCACTGTCACCCTCGGCATGGCCATACAGATCGTTGATCTGCTTGAAGTCATTGAGGTCGAAAAACAGCAACGTCGCCGGCCGCTCCAGCCGTGCGCAGGCATCCAGCGCATGCTGGGCCAGTTGCTTGAAGCCCCGTCGATTGGACAGCAGCGTCAGCTCGTCCATGCTCGCCATCTGCACGGCCGTCAGCTCTTGCTCGGCCATCTCGGCCAGATCGCGCAACAATGCGCGCTCTTCCTCGTCGAGGTCGCGGGGCTTGGTGTCGATCAAGCACAGCGTGCCCATTTTATTGCCGTTGGGCACAGTCAGCGGGTAGCCGGCGTAGAAGCGGATGTTCGGCGCGCCAGTCACCAGCGGATTGTCATGGAAGCGCACATCCTCGCGGGCGTCGGGCACCAACAGCAGATCGTTCTGCAAAATCGCGTGTCCGCAGAATGAAATATCCCTGGGCGTTTCAGTGGCATCCAGGCCCACACAGGACTTGAACCACTGCCGATTGGTGTCGACCAGCGTCACCAGTGCAATCGGCACATTGAACAGGCGTTTCGCCAGCCGTGTCAGTCGGTCGAAACGCTCTTCAGGGGCGGAATCGAGCAGTTCGAGACCGTGCAGCGCTTGAACTCGCGCCGTTTCATTCGCAGGTTTTCCTGGAACCAGCATCAGCACACTCCATTGGCAACAATGCTTTCAAGCGTAGCGCTAATTTGGCAATGGCTCACATTTGCGCCACCGGACAAGGCCCGCCCGCATCGGCCCAGAGCTTGAATTGCGTAACGAAAATATCGTGCGGCACTGGCACGGGCGCACGCCCTGCCCCAGGATTCCAGCCCCACAGCACCAGTTTGTCTTCGCTGACATGTTTGATCAGCGCGGCAAAGTCGCGATCGCCGTTGCTCGAACGATCCTTGATCATCGCGCAAAGCTTGTCCGGCGGCAGGCCGATCCAGGCCATTTTGTGCGCCGCCGGCGGCAGGCTCCAGTGCGGCGCGCCCGGTGGCGCATGGGGGCCGTAACTGGCCGGCGGATTGTTTTCCGCGTGGCAGGTCGCGCACGGCAAACCGGCGGCGCCCTTGCCGTCCATGCCGCGCACCACGTTCATCGCGTGGGGGATGCCAGCGTCGAACTGCAGCGGCGAATCACCGGGGATGTGGCAGTTCTGGCAACGCGGACTCTGGAAGACTTTCTGCACCGTGGTGAACGCCTTCAGCGCCTCTTGATCATCGGCAAACAAGTCCGATGCATAACCGCCAAGCCCCAGCAGGATCACCGTGCCCAACACTAGATGTCGTTTCATCTCACACCCCCGACAGTTGCAGCGGCAACTCGCGCAGGCGCTGCCCGGTCAGGGCGAACACCGCGTTGGCCACGGCTGGGGCGGTCGGCGGCACACCGGCCTCGCCGATGCCGCCGGGTTTGTCGCTGCTGGGCACGATGTGCACCTCGACCACCGGCATCTCGTTAAGCCGCAGCACCTGATAATCGTGATAGTTGGACTGTACGACCGCGCCGTCCTTGAGCGTCAGTTTGCTGTGCAACGCCATGCCCAGACCGAAAGTGATGCACGATTCCATTTGCGCCGCGATGCTCTGCGGATTCACCGCGATCCCGCAGTCCACCGCACAGACCACGCGATGCACGTGAATCGCCAGATTGTCCTGCGACACCTCCGCCACCTGCGCCACATAACTGCCGAACGACTCATGCACCGAAACCCCCAGCGCATGGCCGTCCGGCAACGGCGCTTTCCAGTTGGCCTTTTCCACCGCCAGATTGAGCACGCCGAGATGCCGAGGATGATCCTTGAGCAAGGTTCGTCGGTACTCTACCGGATCCTTGCCCGCCGCCGTCGCCATTTCATCGATCAGCGACTCCATGACAAACGCCGTGTGGCTGTGGCCAACGGAGCGCAACCACAGCACATTGATCCCGGTTTGCGGCGAATGCAGATCGACCTGATGATTGGCCAGGCCTTTGACGTAAGGGCTGTCGGCCACACCCTCGACCGAGGTCGGGTCGATACCGTTCTTGACCATCATCGCTTCCATCAGCGTGCCGGTCATGATCGACTGGCCGACCAACACGTGCTGCCAGCTCGACGGTAAACCATCGACGCCCAAACCGATCTTGGCTTGATGCAGGAACATCGAACGATAATAACCGCCACGAATGTCATCCTCGCGCGACCACACGGTTTTCACCGGCATGGCGGCGGCTTTCGCCACTTGCACCGCTTCGGCGACAAAGTCTGATGTTGGGTTGGCCCGGCGGCCAAAACCGCCACCGAGGAATTCGGTGTGGATTTCCACCTGCTCCGGTTTCAGCCCGGTGATCTTGCCGGCGACCATTTGATCGAGCGTCTGAAACTGCGTACCGGTCCAGATCTCGCATTTCTCGGCGCTGATCTTCACCGTGCAATTGAGCGGTTCCATCGGCGCATGGGCCAGATACGGCACGCTGTATTCGACGTCGATTTTCTTCGCCGCCTTGCCGAAACTGCCCTTGGCATCCCCAGCCTGACTGGCTGACGTGCCTTGCGTGGCGGCCAATTTGCGGAAACTTTCCAGCAATTTTTCGCTGCTCAGGTCTGCATTCGGCCCCAGATCCCAATCGACCTTCAGCGCATCCCGTCCCAGCTTCGCCGCCCAATAATGCTCGGCAATCACCGCGACACCGGTCGGCACTTGCAGCACTTTGTGCACGCCCGGCACCGCCAGCGCTTCAGCACCTTCGAAGGATTTAACGCTGGCTCCGAATACCGGTGGGCGCGCGACCATTGCTGTCATCAAGCCTTCAAACTGCACGTCCATGCCGAACTTGGCGCGGCCGGTGATTTTCTCCGGCGTATCGAGGCGCTTGGTCGGTTTGCCAATGACTTTCCAGTCCTTGGCTTCCTTGAACGTAATCGACTTCGGATCCGGTACCGGCAGTTGTCCGGCGGCATCCGCCAACTCGCCGTAGGTGGCGCGTTTATCGCCAGCGATGACCACGCCCGATTCGGTGCGAATCGCCGATGGCGCCACTTCAAAGCGCTTCGCCGCCGCCTCGACCAACATCTGCCGCG
Source organism: Pseudomonas sp. MC6 (assembly GCF_054790575.1). Classification (NCBI taxonomy): domain Bacteria; kingdom Pseudomonadati; phylum Pseudomonadota; class Gammaproteobacteria; order Pseudomonadales; family Pseudomonadaceae; genus Pseudomonas; species Pseudomonas sp. MC6. The sequence continues at coordinate 1,150,221 of NZ_CP186504.1, read as the reverse complement.
CGGTCGCGCCGGCCAGGCGATAACGGTCAAACTCCATCCACGTCGACGTCGAGCCGCCGGTAATCTGCATGCCGCCAAACCCCGGCATGCCGTAATCCGCCGCTGACGCCGGCGAGTGTTCGACGCGGATCTTCGACCAATCGGCATCCAGCTCCTCGGCAATCAACATCGTCAGGCCGGTCCAGATGCCCTGGCCCATCTCTGAATGCCCGAGCAACACGGTGACGCTGTTGTCCGCCGCGATCCGCAAAAACGCATTGGGCGCGAACACCTTGCCTTCATTTTCGGCTGCATAGGCAAACTTGTGGCCGCCGGGGACGACAAACGCCACCACCAGCCCGCCGCCCAACACGGCGCTGCCTTTGAGAAAACCCCGACGCGATACAGGACTGTTCATCGTCTATCTCCCCACAAAATCAGCCGATTTCCGAAGCACGCTTCACCGCTGCGCGAATGCGCGGATAGGTGCCGCAACGGCAAATATTGCCGGAGAGCGCCTGATCGATATCGCTGTCGGTGGGCTTGGGGATCTTCGCCAGCAGTGCCGCCGCAGACATGATCTGCCCCGATTGGCAATAACCACACTGCACCACGTCGAGTTCGGCCCAGGCTTGCTGCACCGGGTGCGAGCCGTCGGTGGACAGGCCTTCGATGGTGAGGATTTTCTGGCCGTGGGCCACAGCTGTTGCGGGGGTGATGCAGGCGCGCAATGGCGCGCCGTCAACGTGCACGGTGCAGGCCCCGCACTGGGCCATGCCACAGCCGAATTTGGTACCGGTCAGGTGCGCGACATCGCGCAGGACCCAGAGCAACGGCATGTCCGCAGGGACATCGAGCTCCTGATCCTTGCCATTGATATTCAAGGTCAGCATCGGGGAAATTCCTCAGACTCACGGTGTTCTGAAGGGGCGTCGCTACGGCCATCAATGCCTGTGCGCGCCTCGGCTTATCCCTTTCAGCAAAGCCTAATTTGCGCGTGAAGCCAGACGTTGCGACCACCGGTCATGCAGATGTCGACTTTAATCCTACAGTTGATAACGGCTCGCACTGAGCCTGCACTGTAGAAAACTCGTCATGAGCGAAACCGGTCCGCGATCACCGCGCGGGTTATCCATCAGATTGGTCTGGAGTTGCGAACATGGGATTTGTCACCACAAAAGACGGCGTCGAGATTTTCTACAAAGACTGGGGCCCGAAAGACGCGCCAGTGATCCACTTCCACCACGGCTGGCCGCTCAGCTCGGACGATTGGGATGCGCAGATGCTTTTTTTCCTCGGCAAAGGCTTCCGGGTGGTTGCCCATGATCGGCGTGGGCATGGGCGTTCGAGCCAGGTCTGGGATGGCCACGATATGGATCATTACGCCGACGACACGCTGGCAGTGGTCAATCATCTGGGTCTGAAGAACGTCGTACATGTCGGTCACTCGACCGGTGGTGGTGAGGTGATTCATTACATCGCCCGGCATGGTCAGGCCAACGTCGCCAAAGGCGTCCTGATCAGTGCGGTGCCGCCGTTGATGGTGCAGACCGAAAGCAATCCGGGTGGGCTGCCGAAAGCGGTGTTCGATGATTTTCAGGCGCAGTTGGCGGCGAATCGCGCGCAGTTTTATCGCGATATCCCGACCGGGCCGTTTTATGGCTACAACCGGCCGGGCGCCACGCCTTCGGAGGGGATTATTGCCAACTGGTGGCGGCAAGGGATGATTGGCGGAGCGAAGGCGCATTACGACGGGATCGTCGCGTTTTCGCAGACGGATTTTACTGAGGATTTGAAGAAGGTCACCGTGCCGGTGCTGGTGATGCATGGTGAGGATGATCAGATTGTGCCGTATGCGGATTCTGGGCCGTTGTCGGCGAAGTTGCTGCCCAATGGCACGCTGAAGTCGTATCCGGGGTTTCCGCACGGGATGCCGACGACGGAGGCCGAAACGATCAACGCGGATCTGCTGGCGTTTATTCGCAGCTGAGATCATTGGCAGCCATACACTTCCTCCCTGTGGGAGCGAGCCTGCTCGCGAATGCGATCTGTCAGTTGAACTTGAGCTGAATGACCCACCGCTTTCGCGAGCAGGCTCGCTCCCACAAGGGGATGTGATTGGGCTCACGTCCATTATTCCTCTGTGCGACTTGTACTCTCGCGATCACGCTCGTAGTGGTGAGCCAGTGGAAGCGCCGGTAGCCATGACTCGCGGCGAATGGTCCAGAGTTCGTAGGTGGGTTTGAACTGATTTGGCTCATCCAGCGATCCGACGTTGACCTCTACTTCATCTTCGGAACGCGTAAATACCGGTGAGCCGCAGCGCGGGCAGAAAAAGCGCCCGTTGTAGTCGCGGGTTTCGCCGGTGACTTTCAGCGCATCCTCGGGAAATATGGCCGAGGTGTGAAAGAGCGTGCCGTGGCGTTTGCGGCAGTCGAGGCAGTGGCAGATGCCGACGCGATAGGGCTGACCCGTCACTTCGAAACGAACATCGCCGCATAGGCAGCCGCCGGTCAATAGATTCATGTCGCACCTCCTCTTCAGAATTTGAAATTACCAACAGCCCTCACCCTAACCCTCTCCCAGAGGTAGAGGGAACTGACCGCGCTGAATGTGCAAGTTGCACCGACTTGAGATACCGAGTCGAACGCAGGTTTGAAGAGCACAAAGATCGGCTCCCTTTCCCCCTCGCCCCCTTGGGGGAGAGGGCTGGGGTGAGGGGGAAAAATCTCACAGACTCACGCAAAACCGAAAGCCGCCACCAACCGGCAATTCCCATGCGTAAACGTCATCCGGTTATCGCGTTTAAAGCACACAAACCGTTACGCCATCCTCCCTACAACACCTTGCGTCGTTACCTACGCGTACGCCAGAATCCGCCGGCTTACACGGCTATGGGCCGGGCTATATCGTTTGCCTGTCACTGCAAAACAGTGATCGGGTTTGGTAGCCCGTCTGTAATAGCCGTGTGACAACACCCAGTGCTGTGTCTTTGTGGAGGCTCAGTTCAATGGTAGTCATGCGTGGGGCTCACTCGTGAGCGCCGGGTTCCTATTGCAGCCGGTCTACCAACCCGCGTATGGCCACCACCCACTCGTTTGGTAGCGAGAGTGATGGCTCCTTAAACTGCGATAGGAGTTTCATCCATGTTCAAGATCACGCCAAATCCACCGCCCACCGATCCAATCCCTCACGACCCCGCGCTTGACCCGCAAAAGGTCAAAGAGGCAACCGACCGCGCCCTCGACTACTACCTGCGACCCGAAGCACTGGGCGCTCCACCAGGTTCGCCACCGTTTCGCCCGGTCTATCTGGTCGACCCCACACTGGATGAAGAAACCCTTTTGGTCGAAGCTTGCGAATCACTTTCCTACGCCCACTCCATGGCCGGTAACATCGCCAACTCAATAGGCGGCGCGGAGCGCAAACCGCTGCTGGCGCTGCAACAGGTCATCATGCTGAACGAACTGTTGGTCAATCGACTGCTGGACAAGCTGCGCGTACCGCTGTAGTCAGCAGAGCGAATGAGTGAGGGGTTCCCTGCCCCTCACTTTCGCTTCGCTCCTGCGTCGATTGATGAGCAAAAACCATGAAGCCATCGCGCTTATCCGCCCAGCCACCTTTTTTACTATCCAAATCGCCGTGAGCATTCGTCAGCGTTTGAGGATGTGGTTGGTGCGCGTAAGGCTCGCATGGCGATCAGCGTCCATACTGTGGTTTTTGATACTGCGGACGCCGTCATGCCCTCCCCCGAATCGCCCCTTTTGCAAAGCTGGCACAACAACGCTGAAGCGTGGATCGAAGTGATCCGCAGCGGCGCCATCGAAAGCCGTCGGCAGGTCACCGATCAGGCAATTCTGTTGGCGATCATGGGCCGCCAGCCTGTGCGCGTGCTCGATCTTGGTTGCGGCGAAGGCTGGTTGTTGCGGGCGCTGGCGGATCGGGGGATTGAAGCTGTCGGGGTGGATGGCGATGCGCGGCTGGTCGAAGCGGCGCGTTTGGCGGGGGTGGCGCAGGTGCATGTCGCCAGTTATGACGCGTTGGTCGATGGGACGGTCGACATCGGTCGCGACTACGATCTGGTTTGCGCCAACTTCTCGCTGCTGCATCAGGACATTATTCCGCTGCTTGCGGCGATGCATACATTGCTGGTTCCCGGCGGCGCGCTGGTCATTCAGACCTTGCATCCGTGGGCCGTGGCGGCAGGCGATTATCAGGATGGCTGGCGCGAAGAATCCTTCGCCGGGTTCAAAGGCCAGTGGCAGCCGATGCCGTGGTATTTCCGCACGTTGTCGAGCTGGTTGAATGCGCTCGATATGGCCGGGTTCCAACTGGCCAGCCTGCAAGAGCCACAACACCCGCAAAGTCCGCTGCCGCAGTCGTTGCTGATGGTTGCCGAGCGCCGCTGAGCCCCAGAACACCGCTGATCATTGTAGGAGTGAGCCTGCTCGCGATAGCGGTATTTCAGGCAATACAAGTGCAGACTGTGCCGACGCCATCGCGAGCAGGCTCACTCCTACAGGGTTTTGCGTTGACAACATATCCAAGTAATCCCACAGGAATTATGCGGTTTGCGGGATCATCCGCGGAGCACGGATGCGGTACTGCGCCAACAGGCGCATGACGTAGCCAATCTTGATCAGAGTCGGGCCGAGGATGGTCAGCGAATGCATCGCCACCAGCAGCGCAATCGGCATGTGGCCGTTGTAGAGATACGCGCCGTAGATGCCGGCCAGCAGCATGAGCAGACCAGCGACGAGGATTTTGCTCGACAGGTGCAGAACGTTCAGCGGGCTTTCGAAGAAAGTGAGCATGGTGGCGTACTCCTGAGCGGTTCGTTTAGGTCAGTTGAGTACATCAAGTCTCGTGCCAGATTATCAATTCAATAGAATCAGTTAGTTGCACGATAACAAGTCAATTTGACACAACGCGGCCTTAGTCAATTCGACCTGAAACCTTGTCATTACGACTACAGAAAGACACGCTAAGAAAATCCGGTCTGCGGCTCGGTGTCTCCGTCGTCAGAATTTCCAATGCTCGGCAATTGTCGATCTACGGCACCGGCAATCGACCAGGGACTGACTACGCTGTAAATCCTGCGCGTCTAACCTGCCGAGGATGACTGCCATGCAACGCTTTCAAAAGCTCACGCCCTGCCTGTGGTTCGACGATCAGGCCGAAGCCGCCGCGAAGTTCTACTGCTCGATCTTCGATCACTCGAAAATCACCGGCCTGACCCACTACAGCAAGGTCGGCCAGGAATTTCACGGCAAGCCGGAAGGTGCGGTGATGACCGTCAGTTTCGAACTCGACGGTCAGACTTTCACCGGGCTCAACGGTGGGCCGATGTTCAAATTCAGCGAGGCGATTTCGTTTCAGGTCAATTGTCAGAATCAGGAAGAAGTCGACCATTTCTGGGGCCATCTGTCCGAGGGCGGCCCCGTCGAGGCCCAGCAATGCGGCTGGCTCAAGGACAAGTTCGGCGTGTCGTGGCAGATCGTGCCAGTGGCCTTTATGCACATGATGCTGGACCCGGACACCGCCAAGTCGCAGCGAGCGATGCAGGCCATGTTCACAATGAAAAAACTCGACATTGCCGAACTCGAACGGGCCTTTGCCGGCCAGAGCTAATACACTGGCGCACTGGCCTGCCGGGAATAACAACGATGAAACACGCTGCCGCCAAAAACCCTGAAAAAGCCCCGCGCTTCTGGCGCGACGCGGCGCTGCCATTCATTGAAGCACGGGCCATCGCCGATGGCCGCGAGGTCTGCTACGCACGACATTCCCACGCGCACTTTTCCATTGGCGCAATCACTGCCGGGCGCAGCACCTATGTGCATGAGCAGGCACGGTTCGAGGTCGCGGCGGGCACCGTGGTGCTGATGAACCCCGGCGATGTGCATGCGTGCAATCCGATTGATGACCAGCCGTGGTCGTATGTGATGCTGTATGTCGAGACGCCATGGCTGACGGATTTGCAGCATCAGTTGGGCTTCGCCAGTGATCTTGAGTTTCGGCGTTTTTCCACCACACACCTTGATGACTCTGCGCTGTTCAACGAACTGAACGGGCTGTATCAAACGTTAGTCGATCCGCAACAGGATGTGCTGCGCAAACAGAGCGCGGCGGTGGAGTTTTTCAGCGACCTGCAACTGCGTTTGAACCCCGCTGGCCCCTCTCTGCGCGAGCCGAATTTCAAACTGGAACGCGCTGCCGATTTCATCCGCGAGCACTGCACCGAAGTGCTCAACCTCGACGACATCTGCGCAGCGGCACAACTGTCACCGTCATACCTGATCCGCGCCTTCAAACAGCATTACGGCATGACGCCCCACGCGTTTGTGGTCAACCAGCGCATCCAGTTCGCCCGCGAGCGTTTGCGCGGCGGGCAGTTGATTGCGGATGTGGCGCTTGAGGCCGGGTTTGCCGATCAGGCGCATTTTCAGCGAGCGTTCAAGCAGCATCTGGCGGCGACGCCTGGCCAATATCGCGGTTGACACTTCATCTGAAACTCAACACTGCCCCCTGTGGGAGCGAGCCTGCTCGCGAAAGCGGTGTATCAGTCACGGGGATATTGACTGTGCCATCGCTTTCGCGAGCAGGCTCGCTCCCACAAGGTGAAGTGCCAGCATCATCGGCTGATGACCTTCGAATTGAGATATTGACATATCGGTAAATTCCGATATCTTCACGGCATGGACCTACTCGAAATCTTCAAAGCTCTCTCGAATCGCACACGCTTGGAAATCCTCAAAGGCTTGAAGGATCCCGAGAAACACTTTCCTCCCCAGGATGAAGGTGACGTGCACACGGTGGGCGTTTGCGTCAGCAGTATTCAGGAAGGCGTCGGGCTGTCGCAGTCGACGGTGTCTGATTATCTGGCGACCCTGCAACGCGCGGGCCTGGTTGAAGTCAGGCGCATCGGCCAGTGGACTTATTACAAACGCAACGAAGCAGCGATCAGTGCGCTGGCCGAGATCATCGGCAGCGAGCTGTAATTTTTTGCCACATGATATCGAGAATTCCCGATATCCCTTTTTACCGAAACGAGGAAATGCAATGAAAGCGATGATCCTTACTTCATTTGGCGGCGCGCAATCGTTCGAACTGTGCGACGTACCCAAGCCAGTGCCACAAGCGGGCGAAGTGCTGGTGCGGGTGCACGCCACCTCCATCAACCCGCTGGACTATCAGGTGCGTCGTGGCGACTATGCCGATCTGGTGCCCCTTCCCGCCATCACCGGTCACGACGTGTCTGGCGTCGTCGAAGCCATCGGTTCCGGGGTGACAGCTTTCGGGCCGGGTGACGAAGTCTGGTACACCCCGCAGATTTTCGACGGGCCGGGCAGTTATGCCGAGTACCACGTTGCGGCGCAAAGCATTGTCGGCAAAAAGCCGCCCGCGCTGAGTCACCTCGAAGCGGCCAGCCTGAGCCTGGTCGGCGGAACCGCGTGGGAAGCATTGGTCGTGCGAGCCGCGCTCAGAGTCGGCGAAAGCATCCTGATCCACGGCGGCGCAGGCGGCGTCGGCCATGTGGCGATCCAACTGGCCAAAGCCATCGGCGCGAAGGTCTTCACCACCGTGCGTGAAGGCAATTTCGAGTTCGCCCAGCGCATGGGCGCCGATGTGCTGATCGACTACGAAAAGGAAGATTACGTCGATGCGATCCTGCGCGAAACCGAGGGACGCGGCGTCGATGTGGTGTTCGACACCATTGGCGGCAATACGCTGACACGCAGCCCGGACGCCCTCGCACAGCTTGGCCGCGTGGTATCGATCGTCGACCTTGCCCAGCCACAGAACCTGATTCAGGCCTGGGGCAAGAACGCCAGTTACCACTTCGTTTTCACCCGACAGAACCGCGGCAAGCTCGATGAGCTAAACACATTGATCGCCAACGGTCAGTTGCGTCCACACGTTGGCGCGGTCTATCCGCTGGCCGACGTCGGTCTCGCCCATGCCTTGCTGGAAACGCCCAACAACGGCGTTCAAGGGAAGATCGCGATTGCTGTTGCGCCATCGTCCGAACTCGCCAATCGCTGAACTCAGTCCCGAGGAGAACATCATGGTTTACGAGATCGCTCTGCTACCCGTTCACAAAGCACAAACTGCAGCGTTTCGGAGTGCGTTTGCCGAGGTCGAGCCGTTGCTCAAACGGGCAAAGGGTTACAGCGGACATCTGCTCGCACAAGGCATCGAAACGCCCGAAGTCTTCAACCTGATCGTGCACTGGCAATCCCTCGAGGACCACTCGCCCGGGTTTGAAGCGAGTGAGGACCATCGGTTATTCATGCTGGGTCTGGAGGAATATTTTTCGGACGAGCCGACGGTCTGGCACATTGAGGGGGGCGATTTTGCGCAGCCGTTCAACTAGTCTCTGGCAGTGACGCCGATCAATGTGGGAGCGAGCCTGCTCGCGAAAGCGGTGGTTCAGCCGGCATATTCAGTGACTGACAAACAGCATTCGCGAGCAGGCTCGCTCCCACAGGGTCAAGTGAACAACAAGTAGATAGCGCTCAGTGCCAACAACCCTGCCATGCTCCGATTGAACCAGCGCATCCCCGCCGCATTGCTCAGGTACCCACGCAAAAACGTCCCGGCATACGCCCAGCAGCCCACCGACAGATAACAGATCACCAGATACACCGCTGCAAACTGCCAGACCAGCCGCGCCTCGCCATCGGCGACAAACGCGCCCATACCGGCCACACACGCCAGCCAGGCTTTCGGGTTGAGCCATTGCATCACCGCGCCGTACAGCATCGATGGCGCCCGCCCTGACTCACCGGCATTCAACTGCCCGTCATCCATGGCCAGTTTCCACGCCATGAACAGCAGAAACACGACACCGGCCAGTTGCACCACACGGGTCATGAACGGCCAGAGCTTCAGCACCTCGTGCAAACCCAGGCCCATCAACACCAGTAACAGCACAAACCCCAGCGTGGCCCCGGCGACATGCCGTTGACTGGCACGAAAGCCGAACTGCGCCCCGGAACTCAACGCCACAATATTCACCGGCCCCGGCGTGATCGACGCCGCCAGCGCAAACGCCGCCATGGAAACAATCAGACTCATCGCACACCTGCTTCAAATCGAGGAACAAGGTGCACACCCTAGCCAGCGCTCGGTTCCGCGTATTGAAGAAAACTACCCTTGATGTACATCCAACCCGTGTAGGAGCTGCCGCAGGCTGCGATCTTTTGCCTTTGTTTTCAAGATCAAAAGATCGCAGCCTGCGGCAGCTCCTACAAGAAGTGAGTCGTGACTGATATTCAGTCCAGACGCGGCACGGTGAAGCGGAACTCGCTGCCCTGCCCCGGCTCGCTCTCGGCGAAGATCCGCCCGCCATGAGCTTCGACGATGCCTTGAGTGATATACAAACCCAGACCCGTGCCGGTCGGGTTGCCCTCTTTCACCGTCCAGTAACGATCGAACACGTGCGGCAGATGCTCCTTGGGAATGCCTTCGCCACTGTCGCGAACGGTGAAGACAATATCATCACCGACCGACGTGGCATGCACGCCCACCCTGCCCAGTCGCGGAGTGAATTTGATCGCGTTGCCGACCAGATTCGACAGCACCTGAAACAGCCGTTCAGGGTCGGCATGAATGCGCAGATCAGGATCGGCGTCGAAGGAAATGCTGATGTCCTTGTCCAGCGCCAGCGGCGCGAGCAGCGCCTGCGCTTCCTCGAACATCTGCCCGACATCGAGTTTCTGCGGGGTGATGGAGTAGCGCCCGGCGTCGATTTTCGAGGTATCGAGCAAATCCTCCAGCAGCGTGTTCATGCGTCCGGCAGCCTGTTGCATGGTGTCGATGGCCGTGGAAATGCGCCGCGAAGTGTGCGGGCCGTCGGAGCTGAAGGCCTTCTGCATCATGCCGCAGAGCATCGAAATCACGGTCATCGGATTGCGCAAATCGTGCGACACCACCGCCACCAACTCATCACGGGCGCGCACCGCTTCCTGCTCGCGGCGAACCTGGCGGGCCAGATCGTTTTCCAGTGCAGAACGCCGCAGGTCGTTGGCGGCAAACAGATCACCGTGGCTCCACTTGGTGGAGATCCCGGCCATCTCGACTTTCCAGATTTCAAACGAGGTGCGCGGACGCAAACGCAGGCCGGCGTCGGAGTTTTCCAGGTCCAGCGGCTTGCGCGGATCGCCGCTCCAATTGATGTTTTCCTTGACCTCGGGGCGAAACCAGAACACGCCATTGTCCACCGGTTTCGGCAGGCTCATGGCAAGTACGCCGCTGGCCACTTGCTGATACTGCGCGGCCGGCGGGTAGACGCTGGCCAGGTGATGACTGGCAAACACCGCCTCGCCACTGTCCTGCAACCACTTGTGCAAGGCGCGGATCTCTTCCGGTTCCGGGCAGTTGCCGTAACGGTGGAGTTGCTTGTCTTCGATGATCGCGATACCCCCGGCATTGGTCAGCGCCATCAGGGTTTGCGGCTGGTTGGCCAGACCGTCGAAGACGTTCTGCGGTGAATCGATCATTGCTTGATTGAGCAACGCCAAGGCTTCGACTTTCTCTTCACGCTGACGGCTGATCTCCAGCGCTTCCATGGCGCTGATCTGCAGCGACAGCACTTGGCCGATGGTCTGACACGCGGCGCGCAATTCGTGCGGCACGTGCAGTGGCTGGCGATTGCCGCAACTGATCAAACCCCAGAGCTTGTCGCCCTTGAGCAGGGAAATGCTCATCGAGGACAGCACGCCCATGTTCTTCATGTATTGGCAGTGGATCGGCGACACGCTGCGCAGCGTGGCGAAACTCAGGTCCAGCGGCGTGTCGGTGTCCGGGCGCAACTTCGGCAACAGCGGCACCGGTTGGTAGTCGGCATTCGGGATGATCCGCAACCAGTTGGTGCGATACAGCTCGCGCGCCTGTTCAGGGATGTCCGACGCCGGGAAAAACAGGCCATTGAACACTTCCATCGACGGATCGGAGGCTTCGGCTATGACCTGACCGTGGCCTTCCTCCTCGAAACGATAGATCAGCACCCGGTCGTAACCGGTCATGGCCTGGATTTCCTTGACGCTGATGTCATACAGCGCCTGCAAGGTGGTGGCCGCTTGCAGACGCTGAAGCATGCGCCCCAGATGAGTCTGGTTGCCGGCGACGTTGCGTGGCTGGAAGTTCTCGACGTGGATTTCCAGTTCGAGGATCAGCACGCCCTGATGACGATGCAGCAGGCCCTCGAACGCCGTGCCGTTGAGCCTGAAGCGCAGCGGCGCTAAGTCAGACAGCGAAGGTTGCAGCAAGGCTTCGCGCACTTGCGCCGCTTCGGCATCGCCGATCAGGCTTTCCAGTGGCTGACCGATCAGGCTTTGTGGCGCGCGGGCCAGCAGGGTTTCGACGTTGGCGCTGACCTGAATGATCGCCAGGTCAGGCTCACTCAAAGTCAGCAACAAACCGTGGGGCTGGATCGCCCCGGGGAAACGAATCGGCTCGTCGGCACAGTTGGCCAGCAGTTCTTCAAAGGCTTCTTTGTCTTGCGCAGTCATGCCAGTACCTCCCGGCTTTCGAGCCAGTGCTCGAAGCTGCTGAATGTGGTTTGTGCTGCCGTGACGACAGCGGCACGCTCGGCGACGCTCATTGGCCGACTGCCGAGGTATTCAATGAAGTCGCGCCAGCGCCGGCCCGTGGCGGCGCCGTAGATATCGAGAAAAGCCGCGCCGTTATCGGCTTCCAGGCCTAATCGTGAAGAGATTTCCCGGCGCAGAATCTGTCCGCCGAGCGTTGCGCCCTCGAGAACGTAGAGCACGCCAAGGCAGGCAGAGCTTGAGTCGATCACCGGCAACTGCTCGCACTGCGGCAGACCTTGCAGCGCTTCGGCAGATACGCCCAGCGCGTGCAGATCAGTGCGCAAGGTTGACGCTTTGAGTCGAGGCGTCAGATCAAAACCGGCAGGAATTGCATCACTGCGGAGCAAGGCGTTTTCCAGCGGCAGATAGAAGCCGTAATAGGCCTGCACCAGCCGGACAAAGGCCTGCGTATCGAGGGTATCGGAGAAAAAAGGAAGGCGTTTTTCCAGCGCGATGTGCAGCTCGGCAGTGCCGGCCCGCAGATCTTGCAGCACCGGTGGCACATAAACTTCACGGGCCTTTGCTTGCATGTAGATCGCTCTTGGTGGGGCCGCCAGGGGCCAAACGGGGTGAGTGCAACGTCGGCGAAATTTTACACGGCTATCGCGGTTTCTGACCGGATGGATAGTTATTTCTGCCGAAACCATCACCCTCTGAGTCATTCAGAGTGAAGGCATCTGCAAAAAGTTCGACCGCGTTGCCCAACGGCGCCGGGCGCTGTACCGCGACAGCGCCGCGTGACTGTATGGGTCTGGGCGCCCGGAGGCTGTGATAAAAATATCGCTCTCTTTTCTGGAGTGCTGTCATGGATCTCGCCACGCTCATCCTGTTTCTCCCGGCCTGTTTCGCCCTGAACATGGCCCCCGGGCCGAACAACCTGCTATCGGTCAGCAATGCTACGCGCTATGGCTTTCGCCGCGCCTGCACGGCGGGCATCGGGCGGATTCTGGCGTTCACCGGGATGATTGCGCTGGCTGGGGCGGGTCTGTCGGTGGTGCTGCAGACCTCGGAATGGCTGTTCCATGCGATCAAGATCATTGGCGCGGCGTATCTGTTGTACCTGGCCTGGCAGTTGTGGCGGGCCAATCCCGAGGCCGAACAGCAAGCAACAGGCGCGAGCGTTGGCTTCTTCGCGTTGGCGCGGCAGGAATTTCTGGTAGCGGCGGGCAACCCGAAAGCGATCCTGTTGTTTACCGCGTTTCTGCCGCAGTTCGTCGACCCGGCGCGCCCGGTGCCGGAGCAATTCGCGATGCTGGGCGTGCTGTTTCTGCTGCTGGAGTGGATCGCCATCAGCGCCTACGCGTGGATGGGCCTGCACATGCGCCGCTGGTTCGCCGAGCCGCGCGGCAAGCGGATCTTCAATCGTTGCTGCGCGGGCCTGCTGTCGGCGGCGGCGTCGGTGCTGCTGATGGCGAAACGTGCTTAAGCCTCGGACGGACCTTTGAGTTCGACCTGATTGCCGTCCGGGTCGAAGCAATACAGCGACAGACCTTTGCCCTCGGCGCCGAAGCGTGATTCAGCTTTTGCCACAGTCAGACCGAAGGTTTGCAGATGTGCAATCAGCACCGCTTCGTCGAACGGTTCGATGCGCAGGCAGAAGTGATCGACGTTGCGCCGCTCGGCCCCGGCCGCCCCGCCGCCCTTGCGGCCAAGTTCGCCTTGCAGGTCGACGAGGTCGATCATCGAAGTGCCAGCGCGCAGATGTATCAAGCCCAGCGGTTCGTTGCGTTTGACCACTTCGGCGCCGAATACCTGGCCGTAGAATTCGATGCTGCGTCGCAGATCGGCGACGCGCAGGACGATGTGATCGATATGTTGGATGGAAAACGGATGCATCGGGCACACCTCAACAAACGGTAGGAGCTGCCGCAGGCTGCGATCTTTTGATCTTGTTTTTGAGGATCAACGTCAAAAGATCGCAGCCTGCGGCAGCTCCTACACGGTAGTTCAGGGGATTTGAAAATTCACTGTCGATTTTTCGGTGGAGCCATCGAGAATCTGGTTTTACTCTCGGACCATGAACATACAAACCGCTGTCCTGCCGCCCCACGCCGAAATGGTTCGCGCCATGCTTGAACGCGACACTGCCTATGAAGGCGTGTTCTTCACGGCTGTGAAAACCACCGGGATCTTTTGCCGCCCCAGTTGCACGGCGCGCAAGCCGAAACCGGAGAACGTAGAGTTCTTCGCCCATGCCGACGAATGCATGTCGGCCGGCTATCGCGCTTGCTTGCGCTGCAAGCCGCTGGACGCCGCCGCCATCGCGCCGGACTGGGTGCAGCGCCTGCTCAAAGCCGTGGAGGCCGACCCGGAGCTGCGCTGGAGCGATGCGCAACTGCTCGCCGAAGGTATCGAGCCGCTGAAGCTGCGGCGCTGGTTCAAGCAGCATTTCGGCATGACCTTCCACGCGTGGCTGCGAACGCGCCGGCTGGGCATGGCGCTGGGCGGGATCAGGCAAGGCACCTCGATTGATCACGCCGCGTTTGATTCGGGTTATGAATCGCTCAGCGGCTTTCGTGATGCTTTCCAGAAGTCCTTCCACATCACCCCGGGCCGCGCCGAACAGAGCGAGCCACTGCTGTTCACCCGGCTGACCACGCCGCTGGGGCCGATGATCGCCATGGCCGAACGGCGTGGACTGGTGTTACTGGAGTTTCTCGATCGCCCGGCGCTGACCCGCGAAGTCGAGGAGCTGCAAAATCGCTATGGCTACGCAGTCGCGCCGGGGCACAACGCCCACTTGCAACAGATCGAGCAGCAACTGGCGCAATATTTCGCCGGCCAACTGAACACCTTTACTGTGCCGCTGCACTTGCCCGGCAGCGAGTTTGCCCGGCAGGTCTGGTCAGCGTTGCTGCAAATCCCTTACGGCCACACTAGTACATACGGCGCCATCGCCGCCAGTTTGGGCAAACCCGGCGCCAGTCGCGCAGTAGGCCTGGCCAACGGGCACAATCGGCTGTCGATTGTGGTGCCCTGCCATCGGGTGATCGGCGCGGATGGCTCGCTGACCGGCTATGGTGGTGGGCAGCCGCGCAAGGCGTTTCTGCTGAGGCTGGAAAACGCCGCCGTGCAGCTCACCCAATCCCTGGCATTCTGACCACCCCCATCAACTGACAAGAAGGATTTTTGATGAACGCGCTCGCTACGCAGTTTCACCAGTTGCACCAGCAAGGCCTGTTGATTCTGACCAATGTCGCCGACGCCACCGGTGCGCGACTGGTCGAGCACCTGGGCGGTAAAGCCGTGGCCACCAGCAGTGCGGCGGTGGCCTGGGCCCACGGTTACCCGGACGGCAACACCCTGCCTCTTGAACGTCTGGTGTCGACCGTGGAATCGATCGCACGGGTCATCAGTATTCCATTGACCGTGGATGTCGAGGCCGGCTATTCCGATGACCTCGGGCGCGTGGCAGAAGTGCTGGATGCGGTGATCGCCGCAGGTGCCGTGGGAATCAATATCGAGGACGGTTCCGCCGATCCTGAGTTGCTCGCGCGCAAGATCGAAGTGGCGCGACAGGTCGCCGGCAAGCGCGATGTCCAGTTGTTCATCAATGCGCGCACCGATGTCTATCTGAAAAGCCTGGTGCCGGCCGAGGATCGCGTCGCCGAGACCCTGCGCCGCGCGGCGCTCTATCAAGCGGCCGGCGCCGATGGCTTGTTCGCGGCAGGCGTGACGTCGGCCTATGAAATCGAGGCCATCTGCAAAGGCACTGCGCTGCCGGTCAACGTGCTTGGTTTCGCTTGCCTGCCTTCGCCTGAAGAACTGCAAGCGCTGGGCGTGCGCCGCTTGAGCGCGGGTTCCGGCATTGCCGAATTCCTCTATGGCGCAATGGGTGGGCTGGTGAAAAGCTTTCTCGCCAGCGGCAAACTCGATACCCATGACCTCAAGGCGTTCAGCTACGGCGAAGTCAACGGCCTGCTGAAATAACATGCCCGACGCTTATCAGGAGGCCAGCGCGTTTCTGGCCGCGCTCGATCCGCACTGGCAGCGCCATATCGCAGCGGTCGGCCCGTGTCTGCATCAACCTCATCCTGCGCGTGATCCGTATGAGTCGCTGGTGCGGGCGATTGCTTATCAGCAACTGCATGCCAAGGCTGGCGATGCGATTGTCGGGCGGCTGGTGGGGTTGTTTTCCGGGCAATCCTTTCCGCGACCGGAGCAGATTCTTGCGACGGATTTTGATCGAATGCGCAGTTGCGGGTTTTCGGCGGGCAAGATTGCGACGATTCAGGGGATTGCTCAGGCAACGCTGGATGGCGTGGTGCCGGATTACGCTACGGCGCTGGCGATGGATGATGAAGCGTTGATTGAGCGCCTGATCAGCCTGCGCGGAGTGGGTCGCTGGACGGTGGAGATGTTGCTGATTTACAGCCTGGAGCGCATGGATATTCTGCCGGCGGATGACTTTGGCGTGCGTGAGGGATATCGGCGGATGAAGGGACTGGAGGTGCAGCCAACGCGTAGGGAGATGGTTGAGATTGGGGTGGCTTGGAGTCCTTTTCGGACGGTGGCGGCTTGGTATTTGTGGCGGGTGCCTAAACCGTTGCCCTCACCCTAGCCCTCCCGAAACGTCGGACCGCCCAAAGGGAGAGGGAACTGATTGGGGGATATTGGAGATTTACGCCGACTTGAAATAGTGCCTCTGAATCCATGATCGCCAAGACTTCTCAATTCCATAATCGACTGCCCTCACCCTAGCCCTCCCGAAACGTCGGACCGCCCAGAGGTAGAGGGAGCCGACCGAGGTGTCTGGCGTCATCCATCGACCTGAAAGACTGAGTCGATTATGGATTCAGAAGAAAACTCTCACGTCGGCGTACCTCTTCAATATCCCACGGTCAGTCCCCTCTCCCTCTGGGCGGTCCGACGTTTCGGGAGGGTTAGGGTGATCGGCCTTTGACTGTATCGCACTGTATACCCCGAAGCCGCAGACACACCAAAAGCACAATCCGCCACCCCGCCGACACATCCCCGATACACCCCGACGCTGAAATGCCCCGGTCGATTTCATTCAATTCACCGGAGCTGCACCATGACCACCACTCTTTCAACCGCCGTCAAACACCTGCACCTGAACCTCGACCGCGCCGGCACCTGGCTCGCCCCGCTGACACTGCGCCTGTTCATCGCCTGGGAGTTCTTCGAATCCGGGCTGGAGAAATTCAACGGGCAGAACTGGTTCGAAGACATTCAGGACAGATTCCCCTTCCCGTTCGATCAACTGCCGGCAACGCTGAACTGGGAACTGTCGATGTGGGCCGAGCTGATCGGTGCGCTAGCGATTCTGGTGGGGTTCGGCACGCGCATCTCAGCGATTTCGCTGATCGTGGTCACTGTCGTCGCCACCGCCGCCGTGCACTGGCCCGCTGACTGGTCGTCACTGAGTGAATTGGCACAGGGTTATGCGATCACTAACAAAGGCTTCGGCAACTTCAAGCTGCCGGCGATTTACCTCGCCGCGTTGCTACCGTTGGTATTCGCCGGAGCGGGCAAGTTGAGTGTCGATGCGTGGTTGGCGCGGGTGTTCTGGAACAGAAGCACCCGCTGAGGCTTAGTGCGCCCGGTCGAGTCCGGCGAGCAACGCGCTGTCACGGCTGTAAATGTCTGGCGAGTAACGCACACGGCCGCTGCTGTCGACCTGTGCGGTCCAGTAAGTCATCAGGATGGGCACCGGCGCCGACAGACGGAATTCGTGGGTGGTGCCGGTGGCCAGCAGGGTTTCGGTGCGGGCCTTTTCCGCCGGGGTGAGCAGCAGATCGCGCAGTTGCATCGGATGCTCGACCCGCACACAGCCCGAACTGAAAGCACGCGGGCCTTTTTCGAACAGCGCCTTGCTCGGCGTGTCGTGCAGGTACACCGAAAACGGGTTGGGGAAGCGGATGACCATTTGCCCCAGCGGATTACGCGGCCCGGCGTCCTGACGCAGCATGATGTTACCGGGGTTGTCCCAGTCGATATCCGCTGCCGCCAGCGGCTGACCGTTAGCGTCGAGCACTTGCAGGTTCTGGCGGCTGAGGAAGGTCTGGTCCTTGCGGATCTCCGGCAGTTTGTCCTCCTTCCAGATGGTCGGCGGCACGGTCCAGGTCGGGTTCAAGGTCAGGCGTGTCACCCGGGATTTCAGCAACGGCGTCTGGCGCTCGGCGCGACCCACCTGAGTGCGCGTCTGCCACACCGGCACGCCGCCCTGATACAACGTCAGTTCAGCAGCGGCGACGTTGACCAGCAGGCCATTGGGTTCCATGTCCTGGGCCATCCAGCGGAAACGTTCGAGGTTGACCCGCAGCTGTTCACGACGAATTAGCGGACTGATGTTGAGTTCGGCAATCGTGCCCGGCCCGACCACACCGTCAGCCTGTAGGGAATGGTTGGCCTGAAAACTCTTCACCGCATCAACCAGCACGTCGTCATAAGCATTGTCAGGCGTGCCAACGACGTGAGCCAGGTAGCCTTCGCTGTACAGCCGCTGAGCCAGTTCCGGCACACGTTTGTCTTCCATGGCCGGGCGCAACAGCGGCCCGTTGCCCACCGCTTGCCATTGCGGCAAAGCCGTGAGCCGTTGCGCCGCATAGAGCTGACGCAAGTCCTGATATTGCGCCAGACGCGGACGGGCCAGATCGAACGCGACGGCAATGTCGTGCATGCCCGGTACGGCGATCGCCAACAATTCCGCCTGACGGTCACGCCGGCTGTCATCGGCATGCCACAGCGGTTCGAAGTGCGATTGCAGCAGGCGACCGTAGTGCAAATCCTGCAGGGCCTGCAGGTAGTTGCGACTGATGTCGATGTCGGCGCACAACTCGCCATCCTGCGGCGCCGTGGTCGCGATCGGGTAACGTTTTGGATTGAGACCATCATCGGCCAACAGCTGCAATTGCGAGCGCAACACCGGCAATTGTGCCGACTCACTGGCCCACACCGGCATCCAGTCCTGCTGCTGGTAGAAGGCTTGCAATTGACTCAGCGCCGGGCCGTTGAGCTGTGCCGCAATCGCCGGGCATGACTGCGCCAGACTGATCAAAACCGCCTGCAACGGACTTTGCGGCTCGACCGGCATTTCCGCCGGTGGCGTTGGCAATGTCTCCAGCGGCGGCAACGGCTCATCGGCACAAGCGACAAACGGCGCAGCGAGCAAACAAATGCTCAAGTAGCATGCGTACTTTTTGAACAACTGCTTTACTCCAATCCATGGCCGTCTAGATGATGGCCAACCTTACATCAGGTGCGCTGAACAGTCAGGCTCGATCGACGGGCTTTCGGGTATTGACTGGGAGTCAGGAGCCAAAGTGCCAAATAAGTAGCAATTGAGGACACTTTATAAAATGTTGACGTTTTTGCGCCGACTTCTGTTGACCACCGCGACCCTTGTCGTGGTGTCCAGTCCCGTTTTTGCCGCCGGCAAACCATCGCCGGTTCTCTTTACCAGCCTCGCGCACGCCGCGCCAGAACTCAATCCCCAAGCGCTGAAAGGTGCGTTGAACGCCATGCAATGCGCGGTCAACAACGGTGCGAAACCGTCCCGCCACCTGGCGATCATCGACTATTCGCAACCGTCCACCGAACGCCGACTGTGGATCTTCGACCTCAGCAAAAAGAAATTGGTGCTGCGCGATCTGGTTGCTCACGGCTCCAATTCCGGGGAAAACTTCGCCACGCAGTTTTCCAATGTCGAAGGCAGCTACCAGTCCAGCCTTGGCCTGTTCCGCACGCAGGAAAGCTACAGCGGCACCCACGGTTATTCGCTGCGCATGGACGGTCTGGAGCCAGGCTTCAATGACATGGCTCGCGATCGCGCGATCGTCATTCACGCCGCCAGTTATGTAAATCCGTTGTGGAGCAAGAAACAGGGGCGCATCGGCCGCAGCCAGGGTTGCCCAGCGGTTCGGCCACAGATCGCCAAGCAGGTGATCGACCGGTTGAAGAATGGCCAGTTCATGTTTTCGTGGTACCCGGATCAGCGCTGGCTGAAGTCGTCGCCGTATCTGAACTGCCAGCCGCAGCAGGTGGCGAGCATCCTCAATACTCACGCGAGCTAACCGACCACCCCAAATCCCCTGTAGGAGTGAGCCTGCTCGCGATAGCGGTGTGTCAGCCAACACAGATGGTGCCTGACACACCGCTATCGCGAGCAGGCTCACTCCTACATTTGATCTCTGTCAGCCCCATGTTTCATTACAACTTTGTCATTCAGCTGTCGGTTTGCCGTGCGGATCGCTCGGTAGCCTGAAGTTGTCCCGGCACCAATGCCGATCAACCATGACCACTGAGTGACTGACCATGAAAACCCTCCTGCTCGCCCTCACCGCCCTCCTTGCCACCGGCAGCGTGTTCGCCGCGAACATGCCCGACAGCGCCGTGATTCATGACAAATCCGGCTTCTATGTCAATCTGGATGTCGACAAAGTCCTGTCCAGCACCGATATTTCACAAGCGTGTGGCGTGGTCCCGGCGCAATTGAATTACCTCGACCATCAGGGCCGCGAACATGTGCTGGACTATCAGGTACAAGGCAGCGGCTGCATCAATGACCACTGAGACTGATCGATGAATATTCTGGTTGTCGAAGACGAACCCAAGGCGGGCAACTACCTGCTCAACGGTCTGCAGGAACTGGGTTACAGCGTCAGTCTCGCCCGCGACGGTGCCGACGGGCTGCACCTGGCGCTGGAACACAGTTTCGATGTGATCGTGCTCGATGTGATGATGCCGAAAATGGATGGCTGGGAAGTCCTGCGCCGGTTGCGCAAGGAAGCCGACACACCGGTGCTGTTCCTCACCGCCCGCGATGACATCGCTGACCGCGTCAAAGGCCTCGAACTGGGCGCCGACGATTACCTGATCAAGCCGTTTTCCTTCGCCGAACTGGTGGCGCGCCTGCGCACTCTGACCCGGCGCGGGCCGATTCATGAAGACGAACAACTGCAAGTCGCCGACCTGCAGATTGACGTGCTCAAACGCCGCGTGAGCCGTGCTGGGGTGCGCATCACCCTGACCAACAAGGAGTTCGCCTTGTTGCAGTTGTTCGCCAGCCATACCGGGCAGGTTCTCGCCCGTTCGCTGATTGCCTCACGGGTGTGGGACATGAATTTCGACAGCGACACCAATGTGGTCGATGTCGCGGTGCGCCGCTTGCGGGCGAAGATCGATGATCCGTTCCAGCTCAAGCTGATCCACAGCGTGCGCGGCATCGGCTATCGCTTCGATACGCAGCCATGAGCGGCCATCGCCCTTATTCGCTGACCTTGCGCCTGGCGCTGGTGTTCGCCCTGCTAGCGTTCGCTTCGCTGGCCGGTCTCGGTGCCGCGCTGTACAACGAACTGGAGCAACAGTTGATCCGCCGTGATGACACCGCGCTGGTCAGCCGTGTCGATCAACTGCGCACCTTTCTCAACGACAGCAACGCCCTGGAGCTGATCAAGAACAAACCGGCGCTGTTCCAGAACATGCTCGGTAACCGCGAAGCGCTGCTGACCATTGGCACGCCGGGGCAAACGCCGTTGCTGGTGGTCAACCCGGGTAATCTGAAGCCGCCGACGTTGCCGGCGGTGCCCATCGACCAGGCGATGACGCTCAAGGACGTGCAGCATCTGCCGAGTGTCGACGGCGTGCCGTTTTCGGCAGTGGCAGCGAGTATCGATTCCGGCGAACTGGGCAATCTGCAAGTCACCACCGGGCGCCTGATGAGCGAGCGCACCGCGATGCTCGCCAATTACCGCTTGAGTGTTTATGGCCTCGCCTCGCTGGCGGCGCTGTTGCTGGCGGTGGTCGGTTGTTTGCTGGTGTATCGCGGTTTGCTGCCGTTGCGGCGACTGGCGAAGCACGCTCACGGTATCGGCGTCGGCAATCTTGGCGAACGGCTTGCCAGCAGCGGTGCGCCGCGAGAATTGCAGCCAATGATCGAAGCCTTTAATGCCATGCTTGATCGACTCGCCAAGGGCTTTGCACAGTTGAGTCAGGTGTCCACCGACATGGCCCACGAGTTGCGCACGCCGATCAACAATCTGCTTGGCGAAACCCAGGTTGCGCTGCAGCAGAACCGCAGCATCGAGGCCTATCAGCAATTGCTCGCTTCCAATGTTGAAGAGCTCGAACGTTTGACGCGGATGCTCGACAACATGCTGTTTCTCGCCCGTACCGATCCGGCCAGTGCCCTGAGCCAGCGCCAGGAGCTGGACGCGGCGGATGAAATGCAGCGCATTGCCGATTACTTTGAAGGGCTGGCAGCGGATGTCGGTGTATGTATCGAGGCGCGCGGCAGCGGTGTGATCTGGGCCGAGCCGATGCTGTTAAGGCGCGCGTTGGCCAATCTGTGCGCCAATGCGATCAAGTACGGCGCGGCGAATTCGACGGTGCAGGTGGAAGCGACTGCCGAAGCGGATGGCAGTTATTTACGGGTAAGAAACCACGGCGCGACCATTGCGCCGGAACATCTGGCGCGACTGTTCGAACGCTTCTACCGCGTTGATCAATCCCGTGAGCGCTCGGCGCAATCGAATGGGCTGGGCTTGTCGATTGTCGCGACCATCATGCAGTTGCATCAGGGCCGCTACAGCGCCAGCAGTGCCGATGGCATCACCTGCTTCGAACTGTTCTTCCCCGCCCGGCAATCAACATAAATCGCCAACACACCACAACCCCCTGTGGGAGCGAGCCTGCTCGCGAAAGCGCAGTGTCAGTCACCGGAGATATTGGCTGTGCCGGCCTCTTCGCGAGCAGGCTCGCTCCTACAGTTGAACTGCGCTCGGTTGATGATCAGCGCCATGAGCATCAACGCCACCGCGACGCCAAAAGTGATGTGCAATCCGCTGGCAATCGCCGTAGCCGGCGCCTGTGTCGGATCCCCCGCCGCCAGCGCAAACACCGCGCCCATCACCGCTGCCCCCGTGATCAAGCCGAGGTTGCGCGCCAGCCCGAGCATCGCCGAGACTACACCGCGTCGCTCCTGACGAACTCCGGCCATCAACCCGGTGTTGTTCGCCGCCTGAAACAGCGCATAACCGACGGCGACTACGGCAATCGGCAGCAAATAGGCGGGCAGCCCCAGACTCATCGGCAACAGCGCCAACAAGCTGCAACCGCAGGCAATCCCGAGCAACGCACCCGGCACGATCCGTCGCGCGCCGAAGCGATCCACCAAACGTCCCGCAGGTACACCACCAAACGCAGACAGCAATGGCCCGACCGATAACGCCAGGCCAACCGCAGCATTGCTCAGACCCAATCCACGGCTGAGGTAAAACGGTCCGACCACCAGCGTGGTCATCATCACCGTCGTCACCAGCAACGTCAGCGTCAGGCTACCGCTCAGTCGAGGATCGCTGAACAGTGACAAGCAAATCAGCGGCGACTTGGCCTTCATCTCGACCCCGATGAACAATCCTGCGCCGCACAGGCTGGCCAGCAGCAATGGCAACATCAAACCTTCAAGCGTCATTGCCAGCGCATAGGCCGCCAGCGTCAGCACCAACACTGCGCTGCCAGAATAATCGAACGCTGCGCGCGACCCTGTTACCCGATCCGCTGGCAAAAAGCGGTACACCAGCCAAATATTGAGCAAACCCAATGGCACGTTGAGTAAAAATATCGCCTGCCAGCCGACATGCGTCATCAACAGCCCGCCCAGCGACGGCCCGAGACTGGTGCCCGTCGCCGACATCGTCGCCAGCAACCCCATCGCGCTACCCGCCCGCGATTTGGGCACGGCTTCTGACACCAGCGCCACCGTCAAGGCGAACATGATCGCCGCGCCAACGCCTTGCACCGCCCGCGCGCCAATCAGCCAGCCCAGTCCCGGAGCCAATGCGCAAGCCAACGAGGCGCTGGTGAAAATGCCGATCCCGATCAACAGCAGTCGACGTCGACCGAAGCCATCGCCCAGACGTCCGACACTGACGATCAGCGTGGTGATCGCCAACAGGTAAGCCAGCACGATCCACTGCACCTGTTGAAATGTCGCTTCAAACGCCGTCGCCAGAATCGGCAGCCCAGCATTGGCGATGCTGGTGTCCAGCGACGGCATCAACATCGACAGAGCCAGACTGGTCAGTGCCCATCGGGCGGGAGTGCTCAAGGGTTCTCGGGGCATGGTCGGCTCGCAACGCAAAGGTGATTCGCCATAGCCTGAGCCTCGACAACACACGGCGCAAGACGCATGCTTTGCACTCGATACCTGCACAGAACGCCATATCATGAGCACTCCGGATCTGAACCTGCTGATCACCCTCGACGTCTTGCTGCGCGAAGGCAGCGTCGTCCGTGCCGCGAAATGCCTGCGATTGAGCCCTTCGGCCATGAGTCGCGCCCTCGCCCGTCTGCGCGAAACCACCGGCGATCCGTTGCTGGTGCGCGCGGGTCGGGGCCTGGTGCCAACGCCGCGCGCATTGGAGTTGCGCGAGCGAGTCAGTCTGTTGGTGCAGGACGCCGAAGCGGTTTTACGGCCAGCCGAAGTGCTCGACCCCAGCCGGTTGCAACGCACCTTCACCCTGCGCAACACCGACGGCTTTGTCGAAACCTTCGCCGCCGCCCTGCTCGCGCGTATCGCTGAAGAGGCGCCTGGTGTGCGTCTGCGTTTTGTGCAGAAAGCCGACAAGGACAGCACGCCGCTGCGCGAGGGCCGCGTCGATCTGGAAACCGGCGTGGTCGATGACAGCACCGACCCGACGCTGCACAGCCGCATCCTGTTTCAGGATCAGTGGATTGGTGTGGTGCGTGAGGGGCATCCCTTGAGCACGGGAAAAATCACCAGCAAGCGCTTTGCCGGCGGCGAGCACATTCTGATCTCCCGACGCGGGCGCAGCAGTGGCCCGGTCGACGAAGCCTTACTCGCGTTCGGACTGACGCGGGACATCGTCACTTCATTCGGTGGATTCTCGGCGGCGCTGACGCTGGTGCGGGAATCAGAGCTGATCGCCACGGTCCCGCAGCGTCATACCAGCAAACTGCGCACGGGCCTGCACAGTTTCGCCCTGCCCTTTGCGATGCCGGACATCAGCGTGTCGATGCTCTGGCATCCGCGCATGGATGCCGACCCGGCGCATCGCTGGTTGCGCGATTGTGTACGGCAGGTCTGCGCTTAACGCGCATCGCCACCTGCTGGTTTATAGAAGAGGAATTTTTTCGTTTCGGCGGTCTTGCGGTATTCCTTGGCCCAGCTCGGATGCACATTGCGGTCGTGGAAATACAGCGCGCCGTTGGTGCGATCCTTGAGCTGGCGGTTCAGCGCTTTGCGGGCGATATCCTTGGCCAGCGTGTATTCGGCATCTTCCTTGACCTGATCCGGCTTGCCGTCGCACCACCAGGAAAACTGGCAGCTCTTGGTTTCCGAGCCTTGTTTGACGACAGCGCAGACCGTGTCGGGAAAGCCTTCGTGGCCGAGACGATTCATCACCACACTGGCCACTGCTTCCATTTCCGGCGTGTCCTTGCCTTTGGCTTCCCAGTAGATACTGCGCGCCAGGCAAGTGATCGGATCGTCCAGCGGCGCCGCGCCGGCCGGATCGACCGCTTGCACTTCGGTCGGGGTGATCGCTTCGGTTTTCGGTGCCGGTGCGGCGCTGACTTTGTCCGCCGCTTTTTCTTCCAGCACTTGGGCTTTTTCTTCAGCCTTCGCTTTGATCGGGGCCTGATCGGTGGCCCATGCAGAGCCTGCCAACAGGGTGAATACGAGACAACCCGCCCAGCCTTTCAATCCCATGTCTGTTCTTCCGGCAGCGCCCGAGTCGGGCAAGGTATTACGTCGGGGAGACACCCGGTTTCCGGGGCCTTCGGTGAGTGTAGACGGCAAATCCAGAGGCAAAGTTGCGCAGGAAAACCGCTGAATGAAGAAAAAAGACATTGCACTCACCGGGGGCCTTTCGCGCATCATGGGCGCATTCAGCTCAAGGGAGATTTCCATGCGCTTCATGCCATCTGTTTTGCGTCTTGCCGCGTTGTCCGTGGGCGTTGTGTTTGCCATCCCGGCGCTGGCCGGCGATGAGTCGCAATTGATCGAGTCGATCAACAGCTACCGCAGCCAACCTCAGCGTTGCGGATCGCAGGCATCGAATGAACTGTCACCGCTGTCGGCTGATCCACGGCTGAGATTACGTGCCACCGGTGCTGTCGATCTTCAGCAAGCCATGGCCAGCGCCAGTTATCCGATGGTCAATGTGCAGGCGATCACGCTCAACGGCCCGCGTGATGCGGCGTCGGCGATGAAGGCGATTCAGGAAAGTTTCTGTCAGGTGGTGCTGGATCCGCAGTTTGTCGATGTCGGTGTCAGCCGCGACGACCGTGACTGGCGCATTGTCCTGGCGCGGCCGCTGCTGTCGGCCAAGCTCGGTGATGCGCAAAGTGAGGGGCAGAAATTGCTCAGTGAACTCAACGTCGCCCGCAGTCAGGCGCGTCAGTGTGGCGGTCAGGCGTTCGCCGCTGCCGCACCGCTGGCCTGGAACGCGACACTGGGCACGATCGCCCAGGATCACAGCCGCGATATGGCCAACAACAATTACTTCGATCACAAGGACCGTGACGGCCGCACCCCGGGCGATCGCGCGGAACTGGCCGGTTACAGCGGGCAACTGGTCGGCGAAAACATCGCCGCCGGCCAAGACACCGTGCACAAAGTCGTCGAAGGCTGGCTCACCAGCCCCGGCCACTGCGCCAACCTGATGAACCCGCAATACCAGGAACTCGGCGCCGCCTACGCGACCGACCCGAAAAGCAGTGCCGGCATCTACTGGACCGCGATGTTCGGCGCCCAGTAAGCCCAATCGCAAAAACACCACAACACCTGTGGGAGCGAGCCTGCTCGCGAAGAGGCCGTTACATTCAACACCAATGTTGTCTGACCTGCCGCCTTCGCGAGCAGGCGAAGGCCTACAGGGGGTAGTCAGTGACCTCAAGATCGGCGGCAATAAAAAACCGGAGCCATGCTCCGGTTTTTTATGGTCAATGGGTCCTCATCCCCGCCGCATACATCGCCAGTTTCAGCAGACTGGCGACCACCGCCAGCGACACCACACTGCCGAGCCAGATCAACAATAGCCACCCCAGCCGCTTGTACCAGCGACTGCTTTTCACTTCGCGCGAATCAATGGTAGCCATCGCCAATCCTCACTTTGCCGCGGAATACGTAGTAGCTCCAGAAGGTGTACATCAGGATCACCGGCAGGATGAACAGTGCGCCAATCAGCGCGAACAACTGGCTCGAAGGCGGTGACGCGGCGGCCCAGATGCTCACCGATGGCGGGATGATGTTCGGCCAGATGCTCAGTGCCAGGCCGATGTAACCGAGCAACATCAGCACCAGCGTAAACACGAACGGCCAATGCGTATGCCGCTGACGCAACGTGCGCAGCAACCCGAACAGCGCCAGCAACGCCAACACCACCAACCCGGCAAACACCTGCAGATGCCCGTGGGTTGACCAACGCGTTGCCAGTTCCGGATGCAGTTGCAGCGTCCACACGCCAATCACCAGCACCATCGCCATCAACAGCAAGGCCAGCGGCCGGGTGAACAGACGCATCCGCGACTCCAGCATCCCTTCGGTCTTGACCAGCAACCAGGTGCTGCCGAGCAACGCATACGCCACCACCAGCCCCACGCCACACACCAGCGGAAACGGCGCCAACCAGTCCAGACCGCCACCGGCAAACTGCCGATCAACCACCGGAATCCCGGACACGTACGCGCCAATCACCACGCCCTGGGAGAACGTCGCCAGCAACGAACCACCGATAAACGCCTTGTCCCACCAATGGCGTTTTTGCGGCGAGGATTTGAAGCGAAACTCAAACGCCACGCCGCGGAAAATCAACCCGCAAAGCATCAGGATCAGCGGCAGATACAACGCCTCGAGAATCACCCCGTACGCCAGCGGAAACGCGCCATACAACGCCGCGCCGCCGAGCACCAGCCACGTCTCGTTACCGTCCCACACCGGCGCCACGGTGTTCATCATCACATCGCGTTCCTGCTCATCCGGGATCAGTGGAAACAGGATTCCCAGGCCCAGATCGAAGCCGTCCATGATCACGTACATCATCACCCCGAAGGCGATGATCACTCCCCAGATCAACGAGAGATCGATACCTTGAATACCCATGACTCAATGCTCCTTCATAGGGGCGATAGCCGCTGAAATCGGTCGACGCGGCGTCTGCAATTCATCGCCCGCAGGCGGATGTTCGTGGTGCGGCTGCGGGCCTTTTTTCACCAGTTTCATCATGTAGCCGATGCCCACGCTGAACACCGTGAAATAGATCACCACGAACAACGCCAGCGAGGTGCTCATCTGCGCCACCGAGTGATGCGACGCCGCGTCGTGGGTGCGCAGCAAGCCATACACCACCCACGGCTGACGCCCGACTTCCGTGGTGATCCAACCGGCCAGCAGCGCAATCAAGCCGCTCGGCCCCATCAACAACACCAGACGCTGGAAGCCTCGATGCCGGTAAAGCTTGCCGCCCCGGCGCAACGCCAGACCGAGCAAACCCACGAGAATCATCAACATCCCCAACCCGGCCATGACGCGAAAGCTCCAGAAAATCACGGTCGAATTCGGCCGGTCTTCTTTCGGGAAGCTCTTCAGCGCCGGGATCTGCTTATCGAGGCTGTGGGTGAGGATCAGGCTGCCGAGACAGGGAATCTCCAACGCATATCTGGTCTTCTCCGCTTGCATATCAGGAATGCCGAACAGCACCAGCGGCGTCGGCCCGTTGTCGGCGTTTTCCCAGTGGCCTTCGATGGCGGCAATCTTCGCCGGTTGATGCTCCAGCGTGTTCAACCCGTGAGCGTCACCGACCACCGCCTGAATCGGCGCCACGATCAACGCCATCCACAACGCCATGGAAAACATCTTGCGCACTGGCGCGGTGTTGTTGCCGCGCAGTAAATGCCAGGCTGCCGACGCACCGACGAAGAACGACGTAGCGACGAACGCGGCAATCGCCATGTGCGCCAGACGGAACGGAAACGACGGGTTGAACACAATCGCCAGCCAGTCCAGTGGCATCACCCGACCATCGACAATCTCGAAGCCCTGTGGCGTCTGCATCCAGCTGTTCGACGCGAGAATCCAGAACGTCGAAATCAACGTACCGATCGCGACCATCACCGTGGCGAAGAAGTGCAAGCCACGGCCGACGCGATTCCAGCCAAACAGCATCACCCCGAGGAACCCGGCCTCAAGGAAGAATGCGGTCAGCACTTCATAGGTCAGTAACGGCCCGGTGATGCTCCCGGCAAAATCCGAGAAGCCGCTCCAGTTGGTGCCGAACTGGTACGCCATGACCAGCCCCGAAACCACGCCCATGCCAAAGTTGACCGCGAAAATCTTCGACCAGAAATGGTAGAGATCGCGGTACGTGTCGTTGCGGGTTTTCAGCCACAGGCCTTCGAGTACCGCGAGGAAACTCGCCAGGCCAATGGTGATCGCCGGGAAAATAATGTGGAACGAAACCGTGAACGCGAATTGGAGTCGCGCCAGGTCCAGTGCCTCTAGATTGAACATGATGATGTCCTCATCCAGGCTGAAAAGCGGCAGCACGAACCCGGGCCACCGCCAGACGCGAACGCCTGCAGCCAGTCAAATTGCCAATGTTTTTATGAGTGGCGGTTTACGCCACCGACGACGGGATCAGGTTGCTGACCTTCGCGGCTTCGAGGCGGATCGCCACGAATTTGGAAGTCGGCGTGTAGGTTCGGTCGCCGTAGCTTTCCAGCGGTACCAGAGGGTTAGTCTCCGGGTAATACGCCGCCGCTTGCCCTGCTGGAATGTCGTAGGCGATCAAGGTAAAACCGCTGACCCGACGTTCACGTTCGTCATCCCACAGCGCCACCAGATCGACCTTCTGCCCCGGTTCGAAGCCCAAGCGCTGGATGTCCTGCTCGTTGGCAAAGATCACGTCGCGCATGCCGTAAACCCCGCGATAACGGTCATCGAGGCCATACAGCGTGGTGTTGTACTGATCGTGGGAACGCATGGTTTGCAGGATCAGATGCGGCTTGACCGGCAGGTTGCGCACGCCCTCGCTGATCAAGTGCTCCGGTAGCACGCACGGGGTGAACTGGGCCTTGCCGCTAGCGGTGTTCCAGACCCGATCCGAGGCGTCGTTGCCGAGGTGGAAACCACCCGGAATCAGCAGTTTTTCATTGAAGTTCTCGAAGCCCGGGATCACGTCGGCAATCAGGTTGCGGATGCGCCCGTAGTCGCCCACCACCCACTCCCAATCGATCGGGTGCTTGCCCAACGTCGCGGCGGCGATCCCGGCAATAATCGCTGGCTCGGACTTCAAGTGCGCCGACTTCGGCTTCAACTGACCGAACGACAAATGCACCATGCTGAACGTGTCTTCGACGGTCACGCCTTGCGGGCCTTCAGCCTGGATATCGATGTCGGTACGCCCGAGGCACGGCAGAATCAGCGCGTCGCGACCCGTCACCAAGTGGCTGCGGTTGAGCTTGGTCGCAATGTGCACGGTCAGGTCGAGTTTGCGCATGGCCGCGTGGGTGCGTGGGGTGTCCGGCGTGGCTTGGGCGAAGTTGCCGCCCAGACCGATGAACACCTTGGCTTCGCCACGCTCCATGGCGCCGATCGCCATGACGGTGTTGTGCCCGTGCATGCGCGGCACGTCGAAGTTGAAACGCTTTTCCAGCGCGTCCATCAAGTCTTTCGGCGCCAGTTCGTTGATGCCCATGGTGCGGTCGCCCTGCACGTTACTGTGGCCGCGAACCGGCGACAGACCTGCGCCCGGACGGCCGACGTTGCCGCGCAGCAGTTGCAGGTTGATGACTTCCTGCAAGGTCGCCACCGAGTGCACGTGTTGGGTCAGGCCCATGGCCCAGCACATGATCACGCTCTTGGCGCGGCCATACATGCGCGCGGCCAGCTCGATGTCATGCAGCGGCACGCCGGACTGCTCGAGAATGTGCTCCCAGCTGGTTGCCTCGACTTCAGCCAGATAGCTGTCGAGGCCTGTGGTGTGCTCGGCGATGAACGCGTGATCGAACACCGGTTCGCCACCAGCGGCCTGAGCTTCGCGTTCCCACTGCAGGAGGAATTTGACCATGCCGCGAATCATCGCCATGTCGCCACCCAGCGCCGGGCGGAAATACGCGGTGTTGGTCGCTTCCCAGCCGTTGCTGAGCATTTCCAGCGGGTTCTGCGGGTTCTGGAAACGCTCCAGGCCACGCTCTTTCAGCGGATTGATACAGACCACTTGGGCGCCGCGCTTTACCGCTTCACGCAGCGGTTCGAGCATGCGCGGATGGTTGGTGCCGGGGTTCTGGCCGATCACAAAAATCGCATCGGCGTGATGCAGGTCCTCGTAAACCACGGTGCCTTTGCCGACGCCAAGGGTTTCGATCATGCTCACCGCACTCGCTTCGTGGCACATGTTCGAGCAGTCGGGGAAATTGTTGGTGCCGAATGCACGCACGAACAATTGATAGAGAAACGCCGCTTCGTTGCTCGCACGTCCGGAGGTGTAGAACTCGGCCTCATGCGGCGAATCAAGGTTTTTCAGGTGATCAGCGATCAGCGCAAAAGCGTCTGCCCAACTGATTTCCACATAGCGGTCGACCCGCGCGTCGTAGCGCATCGGGTGGGTCAGGCGGCCCTGATATTCCAGCCAGTAGTCGCTCTGCTCGGCCAGGCTCGACACCGTGTACTTGTTGAAGAACGCCGGGTCGACCAAACGCCCGGTCGCTTCCCAGTTCACCGCTTTCGCGCCGTTTTCGCAGAACTTCAACATGCTCGCGCCGGGCGCCTCGCCCCAGGCACAACCCGGGCAGTCGAAGCCGCCGTTCTGGTTAGTCTTGAGCATGGCCCGAATGTTTTTCAGGGCGTTTTCACTGCCCAGCCAGCTTTTTGTCAGGCTGATGACAGCGCCCCAACCGGCAGCGGCGCCTTTGTAGGGTTTGTAACGGTCGACTTGTGACATGGGACTTCTCCATGACGATGCACACAGGCATGAACCTGATTCGGTTAAACAGCGACGGCCGACTTTCAAGGTTGCAAAGTGGTCGTTGGGTTTGCCGGGGCAAGGATATTAACCGTTACAAAACATTGTCTAATCGCTATTAATGACTGCCTTATCGAAAGCATCTATCACGGCTAAAAACCCTTTATTTACGGGGCCTTGCGAAACTAACGGAGCAACTTTCGGCGAAAAATAATTCATCATCGACGGCATCAATCAGCTGTTCATTAACAGTGATTGGACAGCACTGAAAGTTGCTCATAATCTGCGCTGACCAAACCCCTTCCACAGTGGTTTTCATTCCTGCGAGGCTGTCATGTCTGAGCGTGTCTTGATCGATGGTTACAACCGCCGCGTCGACTATCTGCGCATGTCGGTGACCGACCGCTGCGACTTCCGCTGCGTCTATTGCATGGCCGAAGACATGCAGTTTCTGCCACGGCAAAAAATCCTCACGCTGGAAGAGATCTATCAACTGGCACAGAGCTTTGTGGCGCTCGGCACGCGCAAGATTCGCCTTACCGGTGGCGAGCCGCTGATCCGTCCGGGCGTGGTCAAGCTGTGCGAGCAGATCGCCGCCCTGCCCGGCCTGCGCGAGTTGTGCATGACCACCAACGGCTCACAACTGGGCAAACTCGCCGCGCCGCTGTTCGACGCCGGGGTCAAACGCCTGAACATCAGCCTCGACAGCCTCGATCCGCAGCGCTTCAAACAGATGACCCGCACGGGCGATCTGGCGCAGGTGATCAACGGCATCGATGCCGCGCGCAAGGCCGGTTTTACCCGCACTAAACTCAACGTGGTGGTGATGCAGGGCCGTAACGATGAGGAGATCAACGATCTGGTCAGCTTCGCCATTGATCGTCAGCTCGATGTCTCCTTCATCGAGGAAATGCCGCTGGGGATCATCAGCGAACACAGCCGCGCCGAGTCGTTTTTCTCCAGCGCCCAGGTGCGGGAAAAGATTGCCGAGCGCTATACCCTGATTGACTCTGCCGAGTCGACGCAAGGCCCGTCGCGCTACTGGCGGCTGGCCGAAGCGCCGGAGATTCGTCTGGGCTTTATCTCACCGCATAGCCACAACTTTTGCGGCACCTGCAACCGCGTGCGCCTCACCGTCGAAGGACGCCTGCTACTGTGTCTGGGTAACGAGCATTCGGTCGATCTCAAAGCGGTACTGCGTGCGCACCCGGGGCAACCGCAACGGCTGGAGAAAGCCATTATCGAGGCGATGAAACTGAAGCCGTATCGACATAATTTCGAAGTGAACGATGATGTTCAGGTCGTGCGCTTCATGAACATGACGGGCGGCTAGACCGCCCCTTCCAAGGGTTATCGGAACCGCACAGCATGATCATCAGACCCAAGGTCAATCAGTTCGCCATTCTCTTCACCCTCAAGGGTTCGATCGCCAAGCGCATTGCTATGCGCACGTTGATGGTCACCCTCCTGGCTTCGGCGATCGTGCTGGTGGAAATCCTCCATCCGAGCAACTTCACCAAGGTCAACGCCACGCCGTTTACGTTGTTGGGTTTGTCGCTGTCGATCTTCATGAATTTTCGCAACAACGCCTGTTATGACCGCTGGTACGAGGCGCGCAAGGCCTGGGGCGAAGTGATCGTGCACATTCGTTCGGTGATTCGCGAAACCCATGTGATTCGTGAATCGGCTGAGCGCAAACCGTTGCTGCTCAATCTTTGTGGTTTTGCTCATGCGATGAATGCGCGGCTGCGCAAGGAAAGCGAAGCGGACGCCAGCAGCCAATGGGTCATGCCGAAACCCGATCCGCAGACGCCGGATTACAGCGGGCGCATTTTGCAGACGGTCGGCCAGCAGTGTTCCGATCTGCATCAGAACGGTGAGCTGACTGAATGGCGCTACATGCTATTGGCCAATCACCTGACCAGCCTGACCCAGGCGCAAGCGGTGTGCGAACGGATCAAAACCACGCCGCTGCCGTTTCCTTACACACTGTTGTTGCACCGCACGATCTACCTGTTTTGCATCCTGCTGCCGTTTGCCATGGCCGAGCCGCTGGGCTGGCTGACACCGTTGTTCACGGCGATTGTCAGCTATACGTTTTTTGGCCTGGATGCGATAGCCGATGAACTGGAAGACCCCTTCGGCCGCGACGAAAACGACCTGCCCACCGATGCACTTGTGCGCACCATCGAACGTGACATCCTCGCCGAACTGGGCGCCGAAGTACCGCCGGCGCTGAAGCCGGTGGACTATGTGCTAAGTTGACCCTCAGCTCTGCAGACACCCCGAAAACCTGTGGGAGCGAGCTTGCTCGCGAAGAGGCCGTATAAGCCAACACCAATGTCGACTGACACTCCGCCTTCGCGAGCAAGCTCGCTCCCACAGGGTTCGCGTACACCGCGGATATTGATGACCACCACAAAACCAATGTGGGAGCGAGTCTGCTCGCGAAGGGGCCGGCCCAGTCAATATCTTCGTCGACTGACACTCCGCCTTCGCGAGCAGGCTCACTCCTACAGGTTTTGCATTTACACCCGGATATTGATGACCGCCATAAAGCCATTGTGGAAGCGAGCCTGCTCGCGAAGGGGCCCTGTCAGCCAACATCGATGTCAACTGACACTACGCCTTCGCGAGCAAGCTCGCCCAAAGTTTTGATTTGTGTTGTCGGTTTAGAAGAGTTCGTTGAACGGGATGAAGCGCAGCGGGTCGCCGAGGTTGTGCGTGCTGTTTTCGGGAATTTCCACCAGGCCGTCGCCCCAGGTTGCGCCGAGCAGCACGCCGGAGCTTTGATTGGGATAGAGCACCGCTCGCCCCGCCTCCAGTTTCACTCGCAGGTATTCACGGCGGCCGCCAGCCTTGTGCCAATCGAAGCCCGCGCTGACGGTAAAACTCAGCGGCATGACGTCTTCGACACCTTGTATACGCAGCAAATACGGCCGCGCCAATAAGCCAAACGTCACCAGCGCCGACGTCGGATTGCCCGGCAGGCCAATCACCGGCACCGTGCCGAAATGCCCGACCGTCAGCGGTTTTCCTGGCTTGATCGCCAGTTTCCACAACAGTGGTTTGCCGCTGTCGCGCAGCACTTGCCCCAGGCAATCGGCATCACCGGCAGATACGCCGCCCGTGGTCAGAATCAAATCAGCGCTCACTTGTAGTTGCTCAAGCTTAAGCCGCGTCTGCGCCGGGCGATCCGGGAGGATGCCGGCGTCGATCACTTCGCAGCCCAGCTCCCGCAACCAGTGGCCGAGCAACACGCGGTTGCTGTTGTAGATGCTGCCGGGGCGCAGTGGCTGGCCCGGTTCGACCAGTTCATCACCGGTCGACAGCAGTGCCACACGCGGGCGACGCACCACGTGCAGGTGCGCCAGCCCTTGCCCGGCGGCGACCGCCAGTTCGAACGGTCCAAGGCGTTTGCCGGCGCGCAGCAGGATATCGCCGACGCGATTTTCCTGACCTTGCGCGCGGATGTTCTGCCCCGCCTTCAGCGGCTGCAAGAAGCGCACGCGACCGTCCTCCAGCACTTCGACGTTCTCCTGCATCTCGACGCAGGTGGCGCCGGGCGGCAGCGGTGCGCCGGTAAAGATCCGTGCGCAGGTGCCAGGCAGCAAGGTGTCCGGCGCCAGCCCGGCGTAAACCTTTTGCGAGACCTTCAACGGCTGCCGGTGCAGATCGGCGAGATTGACCGCGTAACCGTCCATAGCGCTGTTCGGCCACGGTGGCAGGTCGAGTGTCGCCACAAGATCACTGGCCAGCACCCGCCCACGCGCATCGTCGAGCGCCAGCAGTTCGCTGTTAGCCAGACGTTGCTCATTGGCCATGCCGAGCAATTGGTCGAGAGCGTCTTCGACCGGCATCAGCGGTGCCTTGCTCATCCGCGTGGCCCGCAGGCTTGCACGGCTTTCAGGTGCGGAACGAAGTTGCACGGGCGATGACGGTTATCCAGCTGCTCGGCAAGAATGCCTTCCCACGCAGTCCGACAGGCGCCCGTTGAGCCCGGCAGGCAGCACACCAGCGTGCCGTTCGACAACCCGGCCAGCGCGCGGCTTTGCACGGTGGACGTGCCGATATCCAGAATCGAAATCGCCCGGAACAGTTCGCCAAAACCATCGATCTGCTTATCGAACAGGCAGGCCACCGCTTCCGGCGTGCTGTCACGACCGGTGAAACCCGTGCCGCCGGTGATCAGCACTACCTGAATGCCTTCGTCAGCAATCCAGTGAGCGACCTGCGCACGGATCTTGTACAGATCGTCCTTGAGCAGGTTGCGCTCGCTCAAGGTATGCCCTGCTTCCAGCAACCGACTGACCAGCAATTGGCCCGAGGTATCGCTGGCATAATCGCGGGTATCGCTGACCGTCAGTACGGCAATATTCAGGGGGACAAACAGGGCATCGGCTTTGGCGCTCATGGCAGTTCTCCGGCAGCAGTCAATCAACATTGCCGAGCAGCCTAAGTGCCACTTATGAGGACTGTCTAATCACTCTGGCCAACCACATTATCGAGCGGCTCTATCAGCGCTTTTTATACCGCAACAAGCCAGCAAAACCGTGGCTGATAGAGCCGATCGATAGCCCCTTAAACACTTCCGATTGGACGAATAACCGTTCAAGTGAGATCGTCGCACCCTGCGCTTTTCGTGCGTCTCGCGCATCCGCGTCAATACTCAATCAAAAAATCCCCATCGAGCAGGTGCCATCGTGGACATCAAACAACTCAAGTTCCTGATCGCGCTGGACGAAACCCGCCACTTCGGCCAGGCCGCCGCACGCTGCCACATCACCCAGCCGACGTTGTCGATGCGCCTGCGCAATCTCGAAGATGAGCTGGATCTGGTGCTGGTCAACCGTGGCCAGCGCTTTGAAGGTTTCACCCAGGCTGGCGAACGCGTGCTGGCCTGGGCGCGCACCTTGCTCGCGGCTCACGACGGTCTGTTCGCCGAAGCGGCGGCGTGTCGCGGGCAACTGGTGGGTAGTTTGCGTCTGGGTCTGGTGCCGCTGAGCAGCTTCAATCCGGTCAATTACATTCAGGGTTTATCGGGTACGTATCCGGAGCTGAAATTCAGCCTGTCGTCGCTGAGTTCCGACGAGATCATCGCCGGTTTGGGCAACAATCAGCTTGATCTGGGCGTGTGCTATCTGGACCACGTCAACCCGAACTATTTCGAGTTTTTCGAGATCGGTGAAACCCGCGTCGGCCTGCTCTACGACAACCGGCATTTCCATTTCGAAGGCACTGAAATGAGCTGGGAAGACGCCGCCGAACTGCCGCTGGGGATGATCACCGCCGGCATGCATTATCGTAAATCCATCGATTTGAGCTTCCGCAGTCGTGGCCTCAGCCCACAGCCGATCATGGAAAGCGACTCGACCTATCAGCTGTTGCAGGCGATTCACCAAGGCTTTTGCTGCGCGATCATGCCGCTGGACAGCGGGCTTGAGGAGCCGATCGAACACCTGTCGTTCATGCAGTTGCCGGATGCCAGTGTGCTCGCGCCGTTGGGGCTGGTGATGCGCAAGACCGAGCCGCGCTCGGCGATTGCCGAGAAGTGTTTTGCCGAGGCGCGGAAGTTGTTTGGGGTTGAGGTGACCGCCGAATAATTGATGTCGTATATCAGGCCCTCATCGCGAGCAGGCTCACTCCTACAGGGGAACGCATTCCAAATGTAGGAGTGAGCCTGCTCGCGATGGGGCCTGACCCGACAACACATATTTTGGTTGATCGAGCAAAGCAATCACCACATAAGAACAAGCGATTGGACGCACTTTTAACGCCCCCGTAGCCTGAACACTCTTCAGCGCCTCGGGACTTTTCAGATGCTCTGCCACGTCGAAACCCTCACAGAATCCACTACCGAACCCAACGCCCCAGCACCGCAACCAGCGCAGGTGGCGTTTCGCGAATACCTGCCCGACACCGCCATCTCCCACGCCGCGCTGGCCGCGGAAATCGCTCTCGCCATTAGCTACAACGGCCTGAGCCAGGCAGTGATGATGGTCTCGCCCGGCAACCTCGAAGACTTTATCCGTGGCTTCAGTTTGAGCAACGCGATCATCGACAGCGTCGACGAGATCTACGACATCCGCCTCACGCATTTCGATCAGGCCTGTCAGGCCGAAGTGCAGATTTCCAGCCGGGCGTTCTGGGCCTTGAAGGATCACCGGCGGCAAATGACGGGCACCAGCGGTTGCGGCATCTGTGGCGTTGAAGCACTGGAGCAGGCGCTGCCGCAACTGCAGATCCTGCAACCTTCACCGCTACCGCCGGCCGAGCATTTCGACGGCATCCGCCAATGCATCGAAGCCGCTCAACAACTGGCGCGCAGCAGCGGTGCTCTGCACGCCGCGCTGTATTTCGACGTCGACAGTGAAGCGCTGCTGTGCCGCGAAGACATCGGCCGCCACAACGCCCTCGACAAGCTGATCGGCGCGATGCAGATCGACGCCATCGATGCGGCTGAAGGCTTCGTCGTGGTCACCAGCCGTTGCAGCCTCGAACTGATTCACAAAGCCGTGCGTGCGCGCCTCGGCACCCTCGTCAGTCTGTCCGCGCCAACCGCTTTGACAGTGCGGTGGGCACTCAAGCATCGACTCAATCTGATCCATGTGCCGCACCGCAACGCCCCGCGAATTTACAGCCCGATCCAGGAGTATTCCGCATGAGCGACACCCTCACCCACCTCGACGATCAGGGCCGCGCCAACATGGTCGACGTCAGCGATAAAGCCGCGACCCGCCGCGAAGCCACGGCGCAAGCCTGGGTGCAGATGCGCCCGGAAACCTTAAAGATGATCCAGGCCAACGGGCACCCGAAAGGCGATGTCTTCGCGGTGGCGCGGATCGCCGGGATACAAGCTGCCAAGCGCACTCACGAACTGATTCCGCTGTGCCATGCGCTGTTGCTCAGTTCGATTCACGTCGAATTCAAGGCTTGTGAACCGGATCGCGTGCAGATCAACAGCACCTGCCGCCTGACCGGCCAGACCGGCGTCGAACTCGAAGCGTTGACCGCCGCCAGCGTCGCCGCGCTGACCATTTACGACATGTGCAAAGCGGTAGATCGGGCGATGGTCATTGGCGACATCCGCCTGCTCAGTAAACAGGGTGGCCGTTCCGGTCACTTTCAATGGGAGGACACGCAATGATCCTGATCAACTACTTCGCCAGCTACCGTGACCGGCTCAATCTGGGTGGTGAAAAAATTCCGCTGACTGATGCATTGGGCAGCGTTGAAGATGTGCGGCAAATGCTTATGCAGCGAGGCGATCTGTGGCGCGATGTGCTCGGTGCCGGGAATCTGATGTGCGCGCTGAATCAGGAGCTGTGTCAGCCGAGTCAGGCGATTGAAGATTTCGATGAGATCGCGTTTTTTCCGCCAGTGACCGGGGGTTGATCAATGGCTATTCGAGTCCAGCACAAAAGCTTCGACGTCGGCCAGTTGACGGCCGATCTGCACGCGCGCAATCCACGGGTGGGCGCGGTGGTGAATTTCATTGGTTATGTGCGTGATCTGAATATTGGTCAGAGCGTGAATGAAATGTTTCTTGAGCACTATCCGGGCATGACCGAAAAAGCCCTCGAGCAGATCGCGGAAGAAGCCCGTGAGCGCTGGCCGCTGTTGGGGGTGGAGATTGTGCATCGGGTCGGCGCGTTGGCGGTGAGTGAGCCGATCGTGTTTGTCGGGGTTAGCAGCAAGCATCGGCATATGGCGTTCGAGGCGTGCGCGTTCATCATGGACGTGCTCAAGACCCGTGCGCCGTTCTGGAAACGTGAGAGTACGCCTGAGGGTTCTCGCTGGGTCGAGGGCCGGGAAAGCGATCGGGATGCGGCGTTGCGTTGGAGTCTGGCACATGCCTGAAGAGCAAAAGCCCCTCACCCTAGCCCTCTCCCAGAGGGAGAGGGAACTGATTGGGGGATATCGGAGAGATTCATCGACTTGAAAGATTGGCTCTGAATCCATAATCGACTCGATCTTTCAGGTCGATGGATAACGCCAGACACCTCGGTCGGCTCCCTCTCCCTTTGGGAGAGGGCTGGGGTGAGGGTTGAAAGTCTGATTAGATAGCCACTCCGCCAGGACCCAACTCCGGAGTCTCGCTTGAGCACAGCGCCGAACAACCTGCCCCGCCCCGATCCCGTCACCCTGCGCCAGGCTTGGCGCTTCTGGCTAAAACTCGGCTGCATCGGTTTCGGCGGCCCGGCCGGGCAGATCGCGATCATGCATCAGGAGCTGGTCGAGCGCCGGCGCTGGATTTCCGAAAAACGTTTCCTGCACGCGCTCAACTACTGCATGTTGCTGCCCGGCCCCGAGGCTCAGCAACTGGCGACGTACATCGGCTGGCTGCTGCATCGCACCTGGGGCGGTGTCATCGCCGGTGCGCTGTTTGTGTTGCCGTCATTGTTCATTCTGATCGCGTTGTCCTGGCTGTACATCGCCTTCGGTGACGTGCCAGCAGTGGCCGGGGTGTTTTACGGGATCAAACCGGCGATCACCGCGATTGTCCTGCACGCCGCGCATCGCATCGGCTCGCGTGCATTGAAGAACGCCTGGCTATGGACGATTGCCGGCGCCTCGTTCGTGGCGATTTTCGCCTTCAACGTGCCCTTCCCCTTGATCGTCCTCGGGGCTGCGTTGATCGGCTATCTGGGAGGACGTTTCGCCCCTCAGCGGTTCAGCAACGGTGGTGCGCGCAACAGCGAGAAATCCTTCGGCCCGGCATTGATCGACGACGATACGCCGGCGCCGGAACACGCCCGTTTCAGCCTGCCGAAGCTGCTGCGCCTAGGGTTGATCGGTGCGGTGCTCTGGTGTTTACCGATGGCGTTGTTGACAGCATTGTTCGGCTGGGACGGCACCTTCACACAAATGGCCTGGTTCTTCACCAAAGCCGCGCTGCTTACCTTTGGTGGCGCTTACGCGGTGCTGCCTTACGTCTATCAGGGCGCCGTCGGGCATTACGGCTGGTTGACGCCGACGCAGATGATCGACGGCCTCGCCCTCGGTGAAACCACACCCGGCCCGCTGATCATGGTGGTGGCGTTCGTCGGTTTCGTTGGCGCCTATGTGCAACCGGCGTTCGGCCCCGAACATGCCTTTGCCGCCGGGGCGCTGGCGGCAACGTTGGTGACCTGGTTCACCTTCCTGCCCTCGTTTCTGTTCATCCTCGCCGGCGGGCCGTTGGTGGAATCGACGCACAACGAACTGAAGTTCACCGCACCGCTGACGGCGATCACCGCTGCCGTGGTCGGGGTGATTGTGAACCTGGCGTGTTTTTTCGCTTATCACGTGTTGTGGCCAAACGGGTTCGCCGGGGCGCTGGATGTGTTTTCGCTGATGTTGGCGGTTGCAGCGGCGCTGGCGCTGTTCGTTTTCAAACGCGGCGTGTTCAGTGTGTTGATCGTTTGCGCCCTCGCCGGGCTGGGCTTTCACCTGATGCGCTGAACCTGGCCTGTGAATCTCCCGTTTACACGCCCGCGAATTCCCCCTTACTATCCGGGCACACCGGTCGGCGGGGTCAGCCCG
This sequence comes from Pseudomonas sp. MC6, assembly GCF_054790575.1. NCBI lineage: Bacteria > Pseudomonadati > Pseudomonadota > Gammaproteobacteria > Pseudomonadales > Pseudomonadaceae > Pseudomonas > Pseudomonas sp. MC6. The sequence continues at coordinate 1,109,174 of NZ_CP186504.1, read as the reverse complement.
CCACCGACGTTTTCCGCCAACGGAAACACGCGTTATGAGTACGTCACCACAACAAGCAGAATCGTTGAACGTCTCTACCCTGCGCGCCCTCTCTCACAGGGGCGGCGTATGAATCGTATCGTCAATCTCCCCATGGCCCTGCGCCGTTCCAAGCTGCGTCACTCCGCACGCCCGCCGGATATCGCCCGGTCTGTCTGATCGCGCCCGTTAAAAAACCGCGACAGCCCCCTGCTTCTTGATATCCCGGCCAGGACAGCCACGCCTATTGCCGCGTCGTGTCCGGCCCGAATCTGCGCGCCTGTGCGGCGCCATCGTGAGTGATTGATTATGAAATTCGCAGCCATCGAAGACGCACGCCTGTTCCTTGAACAGAACCCCGATATCGACATGATCGAGTTGTTCATTCTCGACGCCAACGGCGTGCCACGCGGCAAGCTGTTGCACCGCGAAGAACTGCTCGCCGTGTACCAAAGCGGTCGGCCGCTACCCAGCACCATCCTCGGTCTGACCGTGCAGGGCGAAGACGTCGAAAACTCCGGTCTGGTCTGGGATGTCGGCGATATCGACTGCCGCGCCTATCCGCTGGAAGGCAGTCTGGTGCGCCTGCCGTGGCGCAAGATTCCGACCGCCGCCGTGCAGGTGAGCATGCACCCGACCGAGGGCATGCCCGCCAGCATCGCCGACCCCCGGCACTTGCTGATCAAAGTCATAGACGGCCTCAAGGCCGAGGGTTATTACCCGGTGATGGCCTGCGAACTGGAGTTCTACCTGCTCGACGCCAAACGCGATCACAACGGCCGCCCGCAACCGGCACTGGACGCGGACGGTGGTCGACCGCGACACACCCAGGTCTACGGTTTGCGTGAGCTGGAACAGATCGAACCGTTCCTCGCCGACCTCTACAACGCCTGCAAACTGCACGGTATTCCGGCGCGCACGGCGATCTCCGAGTACGCGCCGGGTCAGGTGGAAATTACCCTCGAACATGGCGATGCGCTGGAGGCGATGGATCAGGCGGTGCGCTACAAACGTCTGGTCAAGGCCATCGCCCACAAGCACGGCATGCAGGCGACGTTCATGGCCAAGCCGTTCGATGACCTGGCCGGCACCGGCATGCACATGCACGTGAGTCTGGCCGATGGCGCGGGGCATAATCTGTTCGCCTCGGAAGACCCGGCCGGCACACCGCTGCTGCGCACAGCAATTGGCGGCATGCTCGCCTCGCTACTCGATTCATTGCTGCTGTTCTGCCCGAACGCCAACTCGTATCGACGCTTCCAGGCCAACAGCTACGCGCCTCTGGCGCCGACCTGGGGCGTCGACAATCGCACCGTCAGCCTGCGCGTTCCGGGCGGCCCGGCCAATACCCGGCACATCGAACACCGCATCTGCGGCGCCGATGCCAACCCGTATCTGGCCGCGGCAGCGATCCTTGCCGGGATTCATCGCGGCATTCGTGAAGACCTTGATCCGGGTGCGCCGGTTGAAGGCAATGGTTATGCGCAGGCGAAGGAATTGTTGCCGACCGATTGGCTGACGTCGCTGCAGGCGCTGGAGAATTCGGTGTGGGCACGGGATGCGTTAGGACAGGAATTTCTCGGGGTGTATCTGGCGGTGAAGCGTGCCGAGTATCGGCAGTTCATGGCCGAGGTGGGTGAGCAGGATTGGCGCTGGTATCTCACCGAGGCCTGAAGACTCCCCCCTACCCCCTGTAGGAGTGAGCCTGCTCGCGATGAGGCCATGTCAGTCAAACCATCTGTGAATGACACACCGCTATCGCGAGCAGGCTCACTCCTACAAGGGACCGCGTACAACCTAAGAATTCGTGTGGACACTGACATGACCGAACGCTGCAATTCCTACTACACCGCCACCCTCAACCAGGACACCGACTACCCGACCCTGCAAGGCCGGCACAAGGTCGACGTGGTGATCATCGGCGGCGGTTTCACCGGCGTCGCCACTGCCGTCGAACTCGCCGAAAAAGGCCTGAAAGTCGCCATCGTCGAAAGCCACAAGATCGGCTGGGGCGCCACCGGGCGCAACGGCGGACAAGTTACCGGCAGCCTTTCCGGCGACGGCGCAATGCGCAAACAGATGCGTCCGAAACTCGGCGACGAGGTCGATGACTTCATCTGGCACCTGCGCTGGCGCGGGCATGAAATCATCCAGCAACGGGTCGAGAAATACGGCATTCAATGCGACCTCAAACACGGCCATTTACACGCGGCGTACAAGCCCAGTCACATGACTGACTTGCGCAAGGATTACGAAGAAGCCGTGCGGCGGGGATTGGGCGATGAGGTCAGTCTGCTCGACCGCAGTCAGGTGCGCGATCTGCTGCAAAGCGATCTCTACCACGGCGCAATCAAGAATACGCGCAACATGCATCTGCACCCGCTCAACCTGTGCATCGGTGAAGCGCGGGCGGCGGAAAGTCTTGGCGCGCTGATCTTTGAAAACAGCGAAGTGCTGGAGATCATTCACGGCGCTACGCCTGGGGTGAGAACGGCCCACGGGCAAATCGATGCCTATCAGGTGATGCTCGCTGGCGACGTCTATCACAAGCTCGAACCGGGGCAGCTCAAGGGCAAGATTTTTCCGGCCATGGGCGGCATCGTCACCACCGCGCCGCTCGGCGATCTGGCCAAGCAGATCAACCCGGAAGATCTGGCCGTCTACGACTGCCGCTTCGTCCTCGACTACTACCGCCTCACTGCCGATGGCCGCTTGTTGTTTGGTGGCGGCGCCAACTACAGCGGCAAGGATTCACGGGACATCGCCGCCGAACTGCGCCCGTGCATCGAGCAAACCTTTCCGGCGCTCAAAGGTGTGCAGATCGATTACCAGTGGAGCTGCGCGATGGGCATCGTCATCAACCGCATCCCGCAGCTGGGCAAGCTCTCGGATAACGTCTGGTATTGCCAGGGCTACTCGGGGCACGGCATCGCAACGACGCACATCATGGGCGAAATCATGAGCCGGGCGATTACCGGGCAGATGGAGCAGTTCGATACGTTTGCCGCGTGTCAGCACATTCGTGTGCCGATGGGGGATTTGCTCGGTAACCCGTTGTTGGCTGCCGGGATGTGGTACTACCAAATGCTTGAGCGCCTGCGCTGAAAGATGGGTTGAATGTACCGACCCCTTCGCGAGCAAGCTCGCTCCCACATTCGACCGCGTTCCCGAGATAGAACCCGGTCACCTGTGGGAGCGAGCTTGCTCGCGAAAGGGCCCTCAAATCCAGCAAAAATTCAATCCGGCAACTGCTCCACCACAATCCCCAACCGCCGATAATCCTCGACACTCCCCGACGCCACATGCCGCTCGGTAATCAGCGTATGCAGGCGCGTACATGGCGCCACCACAAACGGCTCAACCGCGCCCAACTTGTCCGCCGTGGTCACGGCAATCACCCGCGCGGCGCCATCGAGCATCGCCTGCTTCACCGGCACCTCGTCGAAATGCAGCGAGGTAATCCCCACTTCCGGATGAATCGCACAGACGCCAGTAATCGCCAGATCCGCCCTGATCCCGGCCAGCAGCCGCAGTGCCTCATGCCCACCCGCCGCCATCGTTCGCGGATTCAACTGGCCACCGGCGAGAATCACTTTCACACCCTTGAATTCCGAGAGTGCAATCGCCGTCATCGGTGAAGCGGTCACCGCCGTGATGCTGATATCTGCACTTAACGACCGCGCCACTTGCAGCGTGGTCGAGCCGGAGTCGAACAGTACAATCTGCCCGTCCTCGATCTCCTGCGCGGCCCGTTGCGCCAATCGAATTTTCACCTCATCCGTCTCGTCCAGCCGCGTGAAGTAGTCCTTGCCGGAGTCCTTCGGACGCGGCAGCGCCCCGCCGTGCACGCGCTGCACCAGCCCGGCGTTGTCCAGTTCCGCGAGGTCGCGGCGGATGGTGTCTTCGGAGACTGCGAAGTGCTGGCTCAACTCGGAGGCCATGACCTTGCCGTCACGTTCGAGGAGCAAAAGGATTTTCTGTCGGCGCAGGGATGGCAGTTCGGCCGCGGAGTGATCGTGCATGGTTATGCCTGTTTGTGCTTGTATTTGCAGGTTTCGCGAGAATAGCGAAAGGCTTCAACAAACACAAACTGGCGGGGTATCAATTGTTTCGATCATTGGAATCAACAAGGCGAATTTTTTCTTTGCTTTCAGCCTGTTCAGAATGGCCCCACTTCTAAAAGGCTCAGGATGAACACCTCATGAATCTCAATTTTGCGTTTGCGTGCATGATCGTCGTGTCGTTTGCGATTGCCCTCGGCCACGCCTGACAGCGCCTCAGACCGACGCCAGCAAATGCTCGCGCAGCCATTTGTGCGCCGGATCGCGATGCGAGCGTTCACCCCAGAACATCGCCATCTCGTAACCGGGTACTTCCAGCGGCGCGTCGACCGCTTGCAACGCCGGGTTGTCACGCACCAGGCGTGACGGCAGCATCGCCACCAGATCGGTGGCCGCCAGCACCGACATCGCCATCAGAAAGTGCGGCACCGACAACACCACTTTGCGCATCAGCCCGACATCGGCCAACGCCCGATCGGTCACCCCGAAAAAGCCTCCGCCCTCGCGCGACACCATGACGTGCTCCAGTGCGCAGAACTGTTCGCGGCTCGGCGCATGCATCAAATCTGGATGCCCGACTCTACCGGCCAGCACATAACGCTCGGTGAACAGTGGTCGACGGTGCAACTCAGGCGGCGCGTCTTCGCTGATGTGCAGCGCCAGATCGAACACCCCCTGCTCGGCCTGTTTAACCAAATGCGCCGGGGTCAGATCGATCACCGCCAGACGCGTGCCCGGCGCCTGTTCGCGCAAGTCGCTCAGCGCTGGCAACACCACCGTCGACTCGCCGTAATCGGTCGCGGCGATTTTCCAGGTGTGGGTCGCCAGCGCCGGGTCGAACGCGCTGGCCGGCGCCACCGCCCTCTCCAACGCCTCCAGCGCCTCGCGCAACGGCTCACGCAATTCATCAGCGCGCGCCGTCGGGCGCATTCCGCGCGGCCCAGGCAACAACAGCGGATCAGCAAAGATGTCGCGCAACTTGGCCAGATGCACGCTCACCGAGGGCTGCGACAGGTTCAGGCGCTGCGCCGCGCGTGTGACGTTGTGCTCCGCCAGCAGTACGTCGAGGGTCAGCAGCAGGTTGATATCCAGCCGTCTCAAATTATTCATGGCTATACCAGACATATCAGACATTCATTTCCAATATACCGGTTGAACGCCGATCCTGCAGTCACTCAGCTAACGGAGCTTCAACATGAACGTCTTACTCGTTTACGCCCATCCAGAACCGACCTCCCTCAACGGCTCGCTGCGCGACTTCAGCGTCCAGCGCCTGCAAGCCGCCGGTCACACCGTGCAGGTCTCCGACCTCTATGCAATGAACTGGAAAGCCAGCCTCGACGCCGACGACGCCCCGCAGCGCGATGCGACGAAACCGTTCCACGCCTCGCTCGACTCGAAAGTCGCCTACGCCGAAGGCACTCAGGCTGCCGACATCGCCCGTGAGCAGGAGAAACTGTTGTGGGCGGATGCGTTGATTCTGCAGTTTCCACTCTGGTGGTTCACCATGCCCGCCATTCTCAAAGGTTGGGTTGATCGGGTGTATGCCTACGGTTTTGCCTACGGCGTCGGCGAACATTCCGACAGTCGTTGGGGCGAGCGTTATGGCGAAGGGAAAATGAAAGGCAAACGGGCGATGTTGATGGTTACCACCGGCGGCTGGGAATCGCACTACGCACCGCGTGGGATCAACGGGCCGATTGATGATTTGTTGTTTCCGATTCAACACGGGATTTTGTACTACCCCGGTTTTGAAGTGGTGCCACCGTTTGTGGTGTATCGGACCAGTCGGATGGATGCGGCGCGGTATGCCGAGACTTGTGATGAGTTGGGGCGGCGGCTGGATGAGTTGTGGAGTGCCCGGCCGATCGGGTTTCGGCAGCAGAATGCCGGCGAATACGAAATCCCCGCTTTGACGTTGAAGAGCGATATCGCGCCGGATAGCGAAGGCTTCGACGCACACATCCGCTAGCGCCGCATTGCCCTCACCCCAGCCCTCTCCCGGAGGGAGAGGGAGCCGACCGCGTTGGATGTTCGAGTTACACCGACCTGATATCTCGAGCTGAACTCAGCTTTTGAAAGGCACCGAGATCGGCTCCCTTTCCCCTCGCCCCCTTTGGGGGAGAGGGCTGGGGTGAGGGGGTTGGATCTAACTGACACACCGCAACACATTGGCATCAGCTCGAGTCAGGTTTCCTCCCGCACCCGCCGCACCTGCACCAACAACGCCGGTGCAAAATGCAGCAACACCATCCGGCTCAAATGATGCGTCAGGATAAACACCACATTCAGCCCGCCACCAAACGCGACAATCGCAATCGTCTCAATCGCCCCGGGCATATACGCCAGCCACAGCGACAGCGGATCACTGCCCAACCAGCGTGCCGCGACTTCAGCAAATACTGCGGCGACCACGATCATCAAACCGACCGAGACCAACGCGGTGCGCCCGTGACGTCCCAGTTCCGCGAAGCCAAGCCCCTGAAACCTTGAGCCGATCCGCACGCCGAGAATCAGCGCCGCCAGATTCAAACTCCAATCCGGCATGTGAAAACCGTGCAACCATCCCACTTTCACAAATACCGCCGTGATGATGATCGCGGTGAGCATGAACGGCGCCGGTACGCCGATCACCAGCAGCAAGCGTCCGAGCAGTACGCTCAATGCGATTACCGAAAGCGCGGTCAGCGCCATGCCTGTCGTCAAAGGGTCGCCATCGGCAACCGCCACCGCAGCGGCTTGACCGGGAATCAGGAAACTCACCAACACCGTGATCAACAGCAAGCGCATCAAGTGCACGATGATGACTTTGCTCGAGGCCTTTTCCGACTCTAGTAAATCGAACACCGCTGCCAGTGCACCGGGATAAACCGCTAAGAGCGCATCCGTGCGATTCCAGCCTGCGCCGCGCGTCAGCCACCATCCGGCGAGGGCGATTTGCACCGTCAGGCAAATCAACAACATGCCGAGGCTCGGCAACATCGTCGAGGCTGTCTCGCTGTCCCACGCTTCGAACATCAGCCCGGTGGCGATGCCCAGCGTGACCTGGATGTAGCCAAGTCCATAAGGAGTTGCCGGGGCGATACCGGTTTTACTGGCGAACAATGCAGTGACGACAATCGAGCCCAACAACAAACCGTGGGGCACGCCTTCGAACTGCAACAGCGCGCCGAAACCGGCAGCAATCAACAAACAGAGAATGGATTTCATAGTCGCCTTCCTGGCTATTTACCTGACACACCACAACCCCATGTAGGAGCTGCCGAAGGCTGCGATCTTTTGCCTTTGTTTTTGAAGATCAAGATCAAAAGATCGCAGCCTTCGGCAGCTCCTACAGGGGATTTATTTGTTTTTACCCGCGCAACCGGCCAATCGCGCGGCGGTATTTTTCGATTCGTTCGAGATCTTCCCAACTTGGCGAAGCAATCCGCGACAGGTCGCTGTTCTCTTCCAGATCCGCCAGTTTCACCATCCGCCCGATCGGGTTCTGCGCGGCGCGGTCAACGAAGTCTTCATAGGATTCGCCCGGCACTTTGGTCACCGACTCGATCGCCGTCAGCACTTCTTCGCTGAAACCTTCCTTGCGCAAGTCATCGACGCTGACACCGCAATCCTCAACCACATCGTGCAGCACAGCGACGATGCGTTCTTCCAATGTGGTCATGCGCAACATGACTTTCAGCGGATGCAGAATGTACGGCGCACCGCCCTTGTCGACCTGCCCGGCGTGAGCCGTGGCGGCGATGACGATAGCGCGTTCGAGGGTCTGGGTCATGGGAGTCTCCGAGGGTTAGACGCCGTAGCGGCCGCCGACGTGGATGTTGCGTTTGAGCCAGTTGCCGATGGCCTTAAGACGCCCGACTGGCTTCGCTGACCCGCAATGCCGCTGAAGGATCAGCGACACCAAACCAGCCTGATCGGCTTTAGGATGGGCATCGATCAACTCGGCAACCCACGCGCAATCAGCCTTATTCAAATGCTCACGCCACTCTCCCGGCCAGGCGTCCAGCTCATCCAGCGCCAACCACCGCGCACCGCCATGCTCCATATGCCCGCCGGACATCGACTGCTCGAAACAGAAAGGCGTGTCTGGCTTTGCGGGGTCAATGTGGAACAGATAGATATCGTGGAATGGATGCTGCGAGGGGGGCGCGTTGTTGCGGCTGCCAATTTCGATCATGGGCAATGTTCCAATCCTTGGGCGCTGAATATTTCCGATTGTTTCGCAGTGTACGCCTCGGGAGCAAATCAAAAACCCGATGGAACCTCCCTCCTCCGCACAATCTCGAAACTGTATCAGCGCCAAATCTCCGATCAGACACGGCGCCATTGGAGAGGAAACCCCGATGAACATTCGCCTCCTGCTTCTGATCGCCACCTTCGCCATCATCCCCACTTGCGTCATGGCCGAAGGCTGCGACGTCCAGACGCAATCCTCCAGCGCCTCGGTGCCAGCGGTGGAAACCCACAGTTGTTATGAATACGAAGGCATGCCGGTGAACTCAATCGACTGGTCGTGCAGTAACGAAAGCAAAGACATGCTCAGCAGCACTAAAACCAAGGTCGAACACTGCGCAGACCACTATCAGGCAACGTGTATCGCCACGATCACCCAGGAATCCCTCGCCAACCCGCATTCAACCAGCAAAGACAAGAATGCGAAGGCATTGAACATCCCCGACAACGCGCAAGTGACCACGTATTACTACGACGTGGAGCATTTAGCTCAGGCGCGGATTGATTGTGAGAATGGTGGCGGGCATTGGAAGGCGAAGTGAACGCCTGATATCTGCGTTCGCGACAGGCAAAGAAAAGCCCGGCTCAAAAAGACCGGGCTTTTTAGTGCGCGAGTTCCATTAACCACCGCCATTACCACCACTGCTGCTACCGGACGGTTGACCCGCTGGGCTGGGCTTTGAGGCAGAAGGCACCGGCCCATTGTCGGTCTTGCCACCATCACCACCCTTGGGCAGCGAATCGGCATCCGGGTCGGCATTGGTGGCAGGGGACGCCGGGTCACGCGTCTGGCTGGTGCCGTCGTTTGCCGTTGGGGTGGACGTCTCGCCGGCCGCGATCGCGTACAGCGAACTTCCGGACAGCAACGCCGCGAGGGTTAACACCGCGATTTTATGGTTCAGCATGGTGGCTCTTCCTTTGCGTGGGGAGTTACAGCATTGGAAGAAGGTGTGCGGCGAACGTGCGGTGTGTCGGACGAATGGTTATCGCCCGGTAGATTCGCCCAATTTCGATATCTGAAAACTTCGTAGGAAAACACCCCATTTGGCGAAAGAGCGTGCTCCCGCGGGGTTGCGAAGCTGCCCCGAGACCGGATAGTCCCTTTCTCCCAGACATACCGCACGCCCCGGATTGCGACGACAGCGCCGCTAAGCGGGAGCAAGCCCCCTCGCCACTGGTACGGGTTTCACGTCCTACAGGTCAGTTGTGGCTGCCGGAATTGCTGCCCAAAGTGAGCCTGTCGCTGACCGTAGTCAGCAATGGGTTTCGCAGCCCTCAGAAGTGACACGCCACGCCTGCGCCGCCGAACGCCTCAACGCCGCCCTCAATACCTCGACCTCATCACCTGCATCCGCGCCCCCGATCATGCTTAACACGACATCAAAACCATCACCAATATCGCTAGAATCCTGGTACAGGATGTCAATGATGTGTTTCGGGTGATTGAACAGAGAGCGTTCGATGCGCCAATTGTGAAATAGGTTTTTTGCCCTCCAAAAATTCAATTCCTAATATTTACATAGTGACAAGCCGCGCGCAGGAGGCATCCGACTTTAGTCTCACCGCCCCTTTCAAGGAAGAGAACTTAATGGCACTCTGACACCGCGCAGCATGACCTCAATCATGCACATCATAAAAAACACCAAACGCTCAAAAAAGGATTTAAACATGAGCATCACATACTGGCATATGCAAATACATCCCAATGAAAAATCCTTCGCTGACGAGTACGTTTTTGAAATACTCGAGCATAAAAAAATAATAGGCCTCGGAAACTGGGACGACGGTAAAGGCACCATTCATGACTTTCGCACAAAAATGAATGTAAATGACATTATCGCAATTAAGAATGGCGCCAAACTGGTAGCGCTCGTGCAAGTTATCGGTGGTTGGTACGAAGTAAAAAAAGAAGAAACAGAATTTGGCTGGATTAAAAATCGCAGACCTATTCGAGTACTTGACTGGGAATTAGATGATCGAAGACTTCCTCAACCCCAAGGAACGCTCAACAGATGCGTCAAAGACGTAGAAACAACAAAAATAATAAAAGACTGGCATTCCCGGGTCATTACGTCATTTAAGAAAAGAAAACTAGAAATATTGGTATAAAACCTAAAATACCACCACTCCACGCGGCCCAAAAAAATGAACAGCATTCTATACACAACACTAACTACATTAGCTAGAACCAACCAACTCGCAGCCTATAGCGATGTATCTCCATTACTTGGCCTTTCAATGGACATATCAGAACACAGAGATGAAATTGCAACAATGTTAACTGCCATTGCTATCCACGAATATAAGTCCGGGCGCCCAATGCTTACGGCATTAATAGTGCACCGGGGGGATGACAATACCCCTGGAGAGGGTTTTTTCTCGATAGCTGAACAACTGGGCTTATATGACGGAAGTAGAAACCCTCTACAACGGCTGACATTTTGGGCCAATCAAGTAAGAAACATTTACAACCACTGGTCATGACCTAAACAACCCGATAACGCGAGAGACTCGATAATGCTGTCACTACCATTTCATGGAATAATATTGCTTGAGAAAACCGAAAAACTAGAAAGTAAAGATGGACTAATACATCTTATAATTTGTGCAATGATCACCGAGGCCTTTCTGCAAGACATTAAAAGCTTCTATGCAGCAATCAATAAGCCGAGATCATTCACCCAACCCAGCACACTATTCAAAAAAGATAACACAACTCAATCATTTAGAGGCGGGATTGCCTTGCAAGCGAACGCGCCAATGGAATTCATACAGGAAGACGAACTTAAGCTAATGACATTCCTCGAAGGTATCGAGAGAGAGTCGCCGACAAAAAAATATGAACACCTAATAAATTATCTGACACCAAATAAGTGGAATAAAGGGGAAGACGAAGCTTTCAAGGACCTTCAAAGGCTAATTCAACTTCGCAATGAAACAATCCACATCAAATCAGAAGAACTATTACTTAATGACGACAACAGTGTAAAAAAATTCCCCAAAGCAATCAATGAATTATTTGTCAAAAAAATTCTAACCAACGATACAATCGCATACACTTCTTGGATTTACATATTAGACCAGCAGAGCTTCATCGAATGGAGCAGAGAAACCGTAATATCCAACCTGCTAAAAATACTTGAAATCCTACCAAAACACCCAATTACAAACCACATCGCCACATCATATAAGCAATCACTCATGACATTCAGATTTAAAAAAACATAAAAACCAAAACAGTCAACAACAGATCTAAAAAAGGCAACTTAGATAGTCGCCTTTTTTATTACCGCCCGCTGCCCCCCCCCCCAACATCATCAAAAATTCGCCGGCGTATTCGCACTAATAATCTCAGCCTCATCCGCCCCGATATTCCGGAACTTATGTGGCAGCGTGGTCGGGAAGTAATACCCATCCCCCGCATTCAACACACTCACCGACCCATCCACGGTCAACTCCACCGTGCCACGCGTCACCAACCCGCACTCCTCGCCCTCAGCATGCACAATCGGCTCTTCCCCCGAACTAGCGCCCGGTGCGTATTGCTCACGCAGCAAGCGCATCTGCCGACTCGGCACCGAGGCGCCGATCAGCAGCAGTCGCAAGCCGTGGCGGCCAAGATCAGGCTGTTCGTTGGCGCGGAAGACGTATTGGTGTTCGCGCGGGGGTTGGTCGAAGGTGAAGAAGTCGGCCAGGGACATCGGTATGCCTTCGAGCAGCTTTTTCAGTGAGCTGACGGAGGGGCTGACGCGATTCTGTTCGATCAGGGAGATGGTGGCATTGGTCACGCCGCTACGCCGGGCCAGCTCGCGCTGGGAGAGTTTGTAGCTTTCGCGTACTAGTTTGAGTCGAGAACCCGTATCCATGACTGCCTTATGTGAGAAGTACTTAGGCTCTGCGCGAAAACTGCCTGCGCGACGATCATGCTGCGTTAAAAACAGGCTCAGAATGCTCATGTAGGGCTCTACACTCCGCTTCCTCGCCTGTTTTTGCCTTGCCTGATCGCCGCTCGGCGGTTCTCGCGCAGACCCACGGGTAATGGGGGTGGGTGGCGGGTGCCGCGCGAGGGGCGCGGATCACGTTGCTCCCGTGTCCCGGAACCGTGAAAGGCGGCTATTAAATCACGTTTGCCGGTGTTGCTCAGCAGGTTCGATGGACGGTGGGGTAAAAGTCCTTCTTGCCTTGGTAATGCGGACCTGTAGGAGTGAGCCTGCTCGCGATTGGGTGGCACATTCACCATTATTTTTGACTGGATGACCGCCTTCGCGAGCAAGCTCGCTCCCACAGGGTTTGTGGTGTTTCTGTGGAAGGGATGGTGGCTGGGCTGGCCTCATCGCGAGCAGGCTCACTCCTACAATTTGATCTTTGGTGTTCCAGTCGGATTGATGGTGCATGTACTGGCAGGTAAAAAAACCGGCGGGGTCTTGGGCCGCCGCCGGGGAGGTAACTAGAGGCCGAAGCGGTCGCGCAGCGAGTAATAGACGGCGCCGAGGGCGGTCAGTGGCGCGGAGAAGGTCCGGCCGCCGAGCATTGGCATGTGTGGCAAGGAGGCGAACGCGTCGAAGCGTTCGGCGTCGCCGCGGATCATTTCCGAGATCAGTTTGCCGGCCAGGTGCGAGCAGGTGACGCCGTGGCCGCTGTAGCCTTGCATGTAGTAAGCGTTTTTCTCGATACGGCCGAATTGCGGCATGCGGGACATGGTCAGCAGGAAGTTGCCGGTCCAGCGGTAGTCGATCTTGACGTCTTTGAGCTGCGGGAAGGTCTTGAGGATCTTCGGGCGGATCAGTTGTTCGATGTCGTCCGGTTCCCGCGCGCCGTAGACCACGCCGCCGCCGTAAAGCAGACGGTTGTCGGCAGTCAGACGGTAGTAATCCAGCAGGTAGTTGCAGTCTTCGACGCAGTAGTTGTTGGTGATCAGGCTGCGCGCCTGCTTCTCGGTCAGCGGTTCGGTGACGACGATCTGCGAGCCGCACGGCATGCTTTTCGCGGTCACGCGGTTGTCGAGACATTGCGGCAGGTAGGCGTTGCCGGCGATCAGCAGGTACTTGGCGCGGACCTGGCCTTTGGCGGTGCGCACGATGTTGGGTTCGCCGTATTTGATTTCCACGGCAGCCGACTGCTCGTAGATTTTGCCACCCAAACGCGTAATCGCCGCAGCTTCACCGAGCGCCAGGTTCAACGGATGAACGTGACCACCCTGCATATCCAGCAGGCCACCAACGTAAGCGTCGGAGCCGACTTCGCGACGGATGTCAGCCGCGTCGAGCATCTTCAGATTGCGGTTGCCGTAACGTTCCCAGCCACGCTTCTGCTCAGCCAGACTGTTGAGTTGTTTCTTGTTCATCGCTGCGAAAATGCCGCCCGGGCGGTAGTCGCATTGGATGTCGTATTCCTTGATGCGCGAACGGATGATGTCGGCGCCTTCGAAGATCATGCTGCCGAGGATTTCCGCGGTCTTGTCGCCGTAACGCTCTTCGATCACGTCGACGTCACGGCTGTACGAGTTGACCAGTTGACCGCCATTGCGACCGCTGGCGCCGTAGCCGACTTTCGCCGCTTCCAGCACCGTCACTTTGTAGCCGGCTTCGGTGAGGAACAGCGCCGAGGACAGGCCGGTGTAACCGGCGCCGATGATGCAGACATCGCACTCGACCGACTCTTCCAGAACCGGAAAGTCGATAACTTCGTTGCGGGTGGCGGCGTAGTAGCTGTTTACGTGTTGCTGTTTCATACGTTTCTCCGAGGGCCGCCAATCAAAGGCGACCACCGCTGTAATAGAGTCAGAGCTTGATCCAGGTCGCTTTCAGCTCGGTGTACTTGTCGAACGCGTGCAGCGATTTATCGCGACCGTTGCCCGACTGCTTGAAGCCACCGAACGGTGCGGTCATGTCGCCGCCGTCGTACTGGTTGACCCAGACGCTGCCGGCACGCAGGCCACGAGCGAAGGTGTGCGCCTTGCTCAGGTTGCTGGTCCAGACGCCGGCGGCGAGGCCGAAGATGCTGTCGTTGGCGATCTGCAGCGCTTCTTCGGCGGTGTCGAAGGTGATCAGCGACAGCACTGGGCCAAAGATTTCTTCCTGGGCGATGGTCATCGCATTGGTCACGCCGTCGAACAGCGCCGGTTGCACATAGAGGCCGCCGGTTTCTTCAAGGGTGCGCTGGCCGCCGGCAATCAGCTCGGCGCCCTGCTCACGACCGATGCTGATGTAGCGCAGCACGTTGTCGAGTTGACGCTGATCGACCACGGCACCGACGGTGGTTGCCGGATCGAGTGAGTGACCGGGTTTCCACGCTTGCAGCGCTTCCACCAGCAGTGGAATGAACTGCTCGCGGATCGAACGCTCAACCAGCAGACGTGAACCCGCAGTGCACACTTCGCCCTGGTTGAAGGCAATGGCGCCGGCCGCCGCTTGTGCTGCCGCGCGCAAGTCCGGTGCGTCGGCAAACACCACGTTCGGGCTCTTGCCCCCTGCTTCGAGCCAGACGCGTTTCATGTTGCTTTGGCCGGCATAAATCATCAGCTGTTTGGCAATCGCTGTGGAGCCGGTGAAGGCCAGCACGTCGACGTCCATGTGCAACGCCAGCGCCTTGCCGACGGTATGGCCGAAGCCTGGCAGAACGTTGAACACGCCTTTCGGAATGCCGGCATCCAGCGCAAGTTGAGCGATGCGGATTGCGGTCAGTGGCGATTTTTCCGAAGGTTTCAGAATGAACGAGTTGCCTGCTGCCAGCGCCGGGGCGAATTTCCAGCTGGCCATGATCAGCGGGAAGTTCCACGGCACGATGGCCGCGACCACGCCGGATGGCTCGCGGGTGACGAGGCCGAGTTGATCGTGCGGGGTGGCGGCGACTTCGTCGTAGATCTTGTCGATGGCTTCGGCGCTCCAGCGGATCGCGTTGGCGGTCGCCGGGATGTCGATGCTCATCGAATCGCTGATCGGTTTACCCATGTCGAGGGTTTCCAGCAGCGCCAGTTCTTCCTGGTTCTGCAGGATCAGATCGGCGAAGCGGATCAGGATGCGCTTGCGCTCGGCCGGGGCTTTTTTCGCCCAGATGCCGGATTCAAAAGACTGGCGCGCGACTTCAACGGCGAGGTTGGCGTCGGCTTCATCGGTGCTGGCCACGGAGGCGAGGAAACGGCCGTCGACGGGGCTCAGGCATTCGAAGGTGTCGCCACTGATGGCCGGGCGGTATTCACCGTTGATGAACGCGCGGGCTTCGATGGTCAGGGACTGGAAGCGTTGTTCCCAGTCGTTGCGGGTCGTCGTCATTGTTGTGGCTCGACAAGGGGAATTGGGGGTGTCGGGGTGTTGGGTCTGGCTTGAGATGGCGGCCCTCACCCTAGCCCTCTCCCAGGGGTAGAGGGGACCGATCGAGTTGTCTCGGGAGTTACACCGACCTGAACGACCGAGTCGATTATGGATTCGGTAAAGCAGGTTCAGGTCGCAGGATTTCCCAAGCATCCCCGGGTCAGTCCCCTCTCCCTCCGGGAGAGGGTTAGGGTGAGGGGCTCTTCGGCTTTTGAGGGCCTCAGCTAATCACACCGTATGCAGATACCAGTTGTACTCAAGGTCAGAAATCGAGTTCTCAAACTCGGCCAGCTCGCTCTCCTTACAAGCGACAAACACGTCGATGTACATCGGGTCGATGTAGCGGGCCATGACTTCGCTGTCGTCCAGCTCACGCAATGCGTCGCGCAGGTTGTTCGGCAGGCTCTGTTCGTTCTGCTCGTAGCTGTTGCCTTCAACCGGAGCGCCCGGCTCGATCTGATTGGTCAGACCGTGGTGAATACCGGCCAGCACCGACGCCATCAACAAGTACGGGTTGGCATCGGCACCGGCGACGCGATGCTCGATACGCACAGCGTCGGCCGAACCGGTTGGCACACGTACCGCCACGGTACGGTTGTCGATGCCCCAGCTCGGCGAGTTCGGTACGTAGAACTGCGCGCCGAAACGGCGGTACGAGTTGACGTTCGGGCAGAGGAACGCCATTTGCGCAGGCAGGGTCTCCAGCACACCGCCGATCGCGTGACGCAGTGCGGCGTTCTGCTCGGGATCCTCGCTGGCGAAGATGTTGTTGCCTTCTTTGTCCAGGATCGAAATGTGTACGTGCAGACCGTTGCCCGCCTGGCCCGGATACGGCTTGGCCATGAAGGTGGTGTCCATCTCATGGTCGTAGGCGATGTTCTTCACCAGACGCTTGAGCAGGACCGCGTAGTCGCAAGCCTTGATCGGGTCGGAGACGTGATGCAGGTTGACTTCGAACTGCGCCGGGGCGCTTTCCTTGACGATCGCGTCAGCCGGGATGCCCTGCTCTTTCGCGCCTTCGAGGATGTCTTGCAGGCAATCGACGTATTCGTCGAGATCGTCGATCAGGTACACCTGAGTCGACACCGGACGCTTGCCGGAGACTGGCGAGCGTGGCGATTGCGGACGGCCGTTCACGTTGTCCTGGTCGATCAGATAGAACTCGAGTTCGAATGCCGCGCAGATGGTCAAGCCGAGGTCGTCGAATTTGCGCACGACGTTGGCCAGCACTTCACGCGGGTCAGCGAAGAACGGCTGGCCTTCGATTTCGTGCATGGTCATTAGAAGTTGTGCGGTGGGACGCTTCTGCCACGGCTCGATGCTCAGCGTGCCGGGGATCGGATAGCAAATGCGGTCAGCGTCGCCGATGTCCAGACCCAGGCCGGTGCTTTCCACCGTGGAGCCATTGATGTCGAGGGCGAAAAGCGAGGCCGGCAGGTTGATGCCTTTCTCGTAAACCTTATGAAGACTGGTGCGTTCGATGCGCTTGCCGCGCACCACACCGTTCATATCCGCAATCAGAAGGTCGACGTACAAAACCTCAGGATATTTCTTAAGGAATGCGTTTGCTTCGTTGAGTTGAACGGTACGCAGAGGGACCGACATGATGCACCTATTTAGCTGTTAATTATTATGTTCACTGCTGTTTCGCCGAGCCAGTCAACCCGAACGGCAAAGTGAAGTCAATAGCGAACAGATAGCCGCCCAGGGTTTATTTTTCGGGCTTTTTTTAACACTTACGTGCCAATACAGGCGCCACAGCCCCGGGAATCATGAAGATATGATGAACGGCGTTTAGAATTTTTTACATGGCAGTTGTTAATTAAAATCAACGAGGCTAAGCTCCGGAAAAGCTCGTTCAAGTGTCAAACTTCGAGGTGAATAAAAATGGCATTCAAGCCATTGATCGGCGTTACTGCGTGCGTCAAACAGATTGGCCTGCACCCCTATCACATCAGCGGCGACAAGTACGTACGTGCTGTCAGCGTTGGCGCTAACGGGCTGCCAGTGGTCATTCCTTCCCTTGGCAAGCTGACCGAAATCGAAGACCTGCTCGGTCAACTCGACGGTCTGCTGCTGACCGGCTCGCCCTCGAACGTGGAACCTTTCCACTATCAAGGCCCGGCCAGCGAACCCGGCACGGATCACGATCCGGCGCGGGATGCCACCACCCTTCCTTTATTGCGTGCAGCCATCGCGGCGGGCGTTCCGGTGCTCGGCATCTGCCGTGGTTTCCAGGAAATGAACGTGGCGTTCGGCGGCAGCCTGCATCAGAAGGTGCATGAGCTGCCGGGCATGCTCGATCACCGTGAAGCCGACAGCCCTGATGTGGCCGTGCAATACGCACCGGCCCATGCGGTGACGGTTTTGAGCGGCGGCGTGTTTGAGGCGCTGGAGTTGCCGGGCGAGTTCCAGGTCAACTCGATTCACAGCCAGGGCATCGATCGCCTCGCCCCCGGCCTGCGGGCCGAAGCGGTGGCGCCGGACGGTTTGATCGAGGCGGTCTCGGTCGAGCACAGCCCGACCTTCGCCCTCGGCGTGCAATGGCACCCGGAATGGCAAGTGCTCGATAACCCGAACTACCTGAAGATTTTCCAGGCATTCGGCGCGGCTTGCCGGCAACGGGCGGCGCGGCGCAATCAGCGCTGATCCAACCCAAGCATACGTAACGATTTACTGCCCCCATGAATGTCGGGTGTGCCTGCGCACATCCGTCATTCGTGAACAGCAACACCCGTGATAACAACAAGTACGACCCAGGCAGCCAGGACGGCGGCGCCGACCAAGCCCTCGGCAGTGCAAGGTCAGTCAGGCATGCGCAATTCCCCTGTAGGAGTGAGCCTGCTCGCGATAGCAATAGACCAGTCAACAGAGATGTCGACTGACATGGCCTCATCGCGAGCAGGCTCACTCCTACAGGGGATGTGTAATGACTGAGATTGCGCTTGCAGGCTTGCAATCCACTTAAGCCCGGCCACATTGGCCAGGCGAACGAAACCTGTTGGGAGTTTCACATGGCAAACGCCTCCAGCACTTACAGGAAGGCACTTGAAGGTCATCAGCAACCGAAAAAGGTGCTGGTGAAAGTCGATCGTGTCACCAAGAAGTTCGACGAAACCGTGGCCGTGGACGATGTGTCCCTGGAGATCCATCAGGGCGAAATCTTCGCCCTGCTCGGTGGCTCCGGTTCGGGCAAATCGACCCTGCTGCGCATGCTCGCCGGTTTCGAGCGCCCGACTGAAGGGCGGATTCTGCTCGACGGCGTGGACATCACCGACATGCCGCCGTACGAGCGGCCGATCAACATGATGTTCCAGTCCTACGCGCTGTTCCCACACATGACCGTCGCGCAGAACATCGCCTTCGGCCTCAAGCAAGACCGTTTGCCCGCCAGCGAAATCGACGCCCGTGTCGATGAGATGCTGCGCTTGGTGCACATGACCCAATACGCCAAACGCCGTCCGCACCAGTTGTCCGGCGGCCAGCGTCAGCGCGTCGCCCTCGCCCGCTCGCTGGCCAAACGTCCGAAGCTGTTGCTGCTCGATGAACCGATGGGCGCGCTGGATAAAAAGCTGCGTTCGCAGATGCAACTGGAGCTGGTGCAGATCATCGAACGCGTCGGCGTGACGTGCGTAATGGTGACCCACGACCAGGAAGAGGCCATGACCATGGCCGAACGCATCGCAATCATGCACCTGGGTTGGATCGCGCAGATCGGCAGCCCGATCGACATTTATGAAGCGCCGGTCAGCCGCATGGTCTGCGAATTCATCGGCAACGTGAACGCCTTCGACGGCACCGTGGTGGAAGACCTTGAAGGTCACGCGATCATCCACAGCCCGGACCTGGAACAGAAGATCTACGTCGGTCACGGTGTCAGCACTTCGGTGCAGGACAAGTCGGTCACCTACGCGATCCGTCCGGAAAAAATGCTCGTCAGCACGACCAAGCCGGAATTTCGCTACAACTGGTCCGAAGGCAAGGTGCATGACATCGCCTACCTCGGCGGTCACTCGGTGTTCTACGTCGAATTGCCCGGCGGCAAAATCGTCCAGTCGTTCATGGCCAACGCCGAACGCCGTGGCGCGCGGCCGACCTGGGACGACAAAGTCTACGTCTGGTGGGAAGACGACAGCGGCGTGGTACTGCGCTCATGAGAACCTTCAATCAGCAATTCCTGCGCCTGGTGCCCAGCGGGCGAAAACTGGTGATCGGCATTCCGTTCATCTGGCTGTTCCTGTTCTTCATGCTGCCGTTCTTTCTGGTGATGAAGATCAGCTTCTCGGAAGCCGCGCTGTCGATCCCGCCCTACTCGGAGATCTACACCTACGCCGAACAGAAATTCCAGCTGATGCTCAACATCGGCAACTACACCATGCTCGGCGAAGACGAGCTGTACCTATCGGCCTACCTAGGCTCGCTGAAAGTCGCGGCGCTGAGCACGATGATGTGCCTGTTGATCGGTTTCCCGATGGCCTACGCGATCACCAAGACCGGCAAGGAAACGCAAAACGTCCTGCTGCTGTTGATCATGATGCCGACCTGGACCGCGATCCTGATCCGCGTTTACGCATGGATGGGCATCCTCAGCAACAACGGTTTGCTCAACGCGTTTCTGATGTGGACGGGGCTGACCGATCACCCGATCGAGATCCTCAACACCAACACGGCCGTGTATATCGGCGTGGTCTACGCCTACCTGCCATTCATGGTGTTGCCGCTGTACGCCAACCTCGTCAAGCACGATGGCAGCCTGCTGGAAGCCGCGCAGGATCTGGGTTCGAGCAACTTCAACAACTTCTGGAAAATCACCGTGCCACTGGCCAAGAACGGCATTATTGCCGGCTGCATGCTGGTGTTCATTCCGGTGGTCGGCGAGTTCGTGATTCCAGAACTGTTGGGTGGCCCGGAGACGCTGATGATCGGTCGCGTGCTGTGGCAAGAGTTCTTCAATAACCGCGACTGGCCGGTGGCGTCTGCGCTGGCGGTGGTGATGCTGTTGATCCTGATTGTGCCGATTCTGCTGTTCAACCGCAGCCAGGCCAAAGAGATGGAGGCACGGGGATGAAACGCTTCGGTTTTTCCAAGTTCATGCTGATCTTCGGCCTGATGTTCATTTATCTGCCGATGCTGATTCTGGTGATCTACTCGTTCAACGCCTCGAAACTAGTGACAGTCTGGGGCGGCTGGTCGGTGAAGTGGTATGTCGGCTTGCTCGACAACACGCAACTGATGGGCTCGGTGGTGCGCTCGCTGGAAATCGCCTGCTACACCGCGATTGCTGCAGTCGCGTTGGGCACCCTCGCCGCTTTCGTGCTGACGCGTGTGACACGCTTCAAGGGTCGCACGCTGTTTGGTGGTCTGGTCACTGCGCCGTTGGTGATGCCTGAGGTGATCACCGGTCTGTCGCTGTTGCTGCTGTTCGTGGCGATGGCGCAGTTGATCGGCTGGCCGCAGGAGCGTGGCATCGTCACGATCTGGATCGCCCACACCACGTTTTGTGCCGCTTATGTGGCGGTGGTAGTCTCCGCCCGCCTTCGTGAGCTGGATCTGTCGATCGAAGAAGCGGCGATGGATCTCGGTGCGAAGCCGTTCAAGGTGTTTTTCCTGATCACCATTCCAATGATCGCGCCGTCGCTGGCGGCGGGCGGGATGATGTCGTTCGCCTTGTCGCTGGATGACTTGGTGTTGGCCAGCTTCGTTTCCGGACCAGGTTCGACGACGTTGCCGATGGAAGTGTTCTCGGCGGTGCGTCTGGGCGTGAAGCCTGAGATCAACGCGG
The DNA here is from genome assembly GCF_054790575.1 of Pseudomonas sp. MC6. Lineage (NCBI taxonomy): Bacteria > Pseudomonadati > Pseudomonadota > Gammaproteobacteria > Pseudomonadales > Pseudomonadaceae > Pseudomonas > Pseudomonas sp. MC6. The sequence goes on along the minus strand of NZ_CP186504.1, from coordinate 1,087,767 downwards.
TGGCCAGCCTGATTCTGCTGGCGGTGTCGCTGGTGACGTTCCTGGTCTGGTACTTCGGCCGCAAGGCAGAAGCCAACCGCAAGCGGGCGATTCAGGAAGCGATGGATCAGACGGCGAATGAGTCGTGGCAACAACCGCAACAAGCCGCCACCGCTTGACCGGTAGGAGCTGCGGCACGCTGCGATCTTTTGATCTTGATGTGAAAGATCAAAAGATCGCAGCCTCGTTTCACTCGACAGCTCCTACACAAATGTAGTCAGCCCCTCGGTCAGTCCCCTCTCCCCCTGGGAGAGGGTGAGGGGGCTTTGCGCAACGTGAATAAAAACAATGGAGTTGTACCGATGAAAATGTTTGGCAGGACTCTGCTGACACTGTCCTTAATGGGCGCAATGGTCATGGGCGCTCAGGCCAACGACAAGGTGCTGCGGGTTTACAACTGGTCCGATTACATCGCGACGGACACCGTCAAGAAGTTCGAAGACGAGACCGGCATCCGCGTGACCTACGACGTCTTCGACAGCAACGAGACCCTTGAGGCGCGTTTGCTGGCGGGCAAATCCGGCTACGACCTGGTCGTCCCGTCGAACAGTTTCCTGGCCAAGCAGATCAAGGCCGGCGTCTATCAGACGCTGGACAAATCCAAGCTGCCGAACTGGAAGAATCTCAACCCGGTGCTGCTGAAAAACGCCGCCGCCAGTGATCCGGACAACGCCCACGCGTTCCCGTACATGTGGGGCTCGATCGGCATCGGGTTCAACCCGGCCAAGGTCAAGGAAGTGCTCGGCGCCAACGCCCCGACCAATTCCTGGGACTTGCTGTTCAAACCGGAAAACGCTGAAAAACTCAAAGCCTGCGGCATCAGTTTCCTCGACTCGCCGACCGAAATGATCCCGGCCGCCCTGCACTATCTGGGTTACCCGGTGAACGACAGGGACACCGCGCACATCAAGGAAGCCGAGGCGCTGTTCATGAAGATTCGTCCGAACGTGGCGTACTTCCATTCCTCGAAATACATCTCGGATCTGGCCAACGGCAACATCTGCGTGGCGGTCGGCTACTCCGGTGATGTGCTGCAAGCCAAGGCCCGCGCGGTGGAATCGGGCAACAACGTGGTGATCGACTACAGCATTCCCAAGGAGGGTGCCGGCAGCTTCTACGACATGGTCGCGATCCCGCGCGATGCCGCTAACGTCGAGAACGCTTACCTGTTCATGGATTTTCTGATGCGTCCGGACATCATCGCCGAGATCACCAACAGCAACGGCTACAGCAACGCCAACGCGGCGGCTACGCCATTGGTGGATGAAGCGATCCGCAACGACCCGGGTTCGTATCCGTCGCAAGCGGTGATGGCGACGCTGTATGCGGTGCCGGATCAGCCGATTGCCACACAGCGGATCATGACCCGCGGCTGGACCCGGGTGAAACTCGGTAAGTAAGCCCACCAAAGCTCCAAATGTAGGAGTGAGCCTGCTCGCGATGGCGGTGTGTCAGGCAGCGCTGATGCTGAGTGTACTGGCCTCATCGCGAGCAGGCTCACTCCTACAGTGGTTTGGTGTTGTGACAGAAAAATTTATGATTTCCCGTTCACGCAGCGCCTTACCACCGCTGCACCCTGCTATGAACGGCCTCACCTGGCTCCCTCGGTTCAGGTGAATTCTCAGGCGCCTTCGGGCGCCTTTTTTTGTGCGCTCAAATCAGCGGCCAGTCTTGCAGAATCCGATAGCGTCCCTTGTGTGATTCAAACAAGGCGAAGCGTTCGGCACGCAGAAAAAACTCCGGCGGCGTAGCGGATTCCGGCTCCGGAGCACGGTACTCACGGGCCAGCGTCAGGTGCGGGCGAAACTCGCGTGGCGTCTCTTCAAAGCCAAACGGCAACATCGCCTGCTCCAATGCGTAGACCAGCCGCAGCAACGCTTGTGGCGCCTGCTCGGGCGCCAGTGACAACACCCCGGCGCGGTGCCAGACCTGCAAGTGATCCAGCGAAATCTTCAACACCTCACCCGGTGTGCGCACTTGCCCGGCGGCTTCGCAGACTTCATTGATCTGCGCCAATGGCACCGCGCCGAGAAACAGCAACGTCAGATGAAAGTTGTCCGCCGGCACCGGCTTACCGGTGCGCAAACCCAACTCCCCTCGCCATTGAGCAATCGCCTTGCGTTGCGCAGACGGGCAATCGAGGGCGAAAAACAGTCGCTTTGTCTCATCGGTCATGGCCCTGCTCCCCTGTTCACCGTGATCCGCCGGATTCTACACAGCCTGATCTGACGACTCGCGACAGGCAGCTATAGTTCAAGGATTGCCATCAACCGGAGGCCGCCATGCGCGCGATCCTCAGCAAAGAACCGTGGTGGGCGCGACCACCGCATCCCGGGCAGGATGAAAGTGAACTGGAATGGGGCTGGCTGGTGCATTACAGCGAGGGTGAACCGCGTTTCGAATTCGTCCGCGAACGCCCGACTGACGAGCAGATTCGCAACCGCAAAAGCTGCCGCATCACCCCCTCTGCCGAGTGAACACCGTACCTGTAGGAGTGAGCCTGCTCGCGATGGCGTTTGCACATTCAATGCTTCATTGACAGACCCACCGCTATCGCGAGCAGGCTCACTCCTACAATAGATTTGCGGTGGCCTCAGGGCTCGATGAGGTATTGGAAGCCGCCGTAGATCATCCGCTGGCCATCGAACGGCATCGGGTTCACATCGGGCTGCATGCGCGGGTCTTCCATCATTTTGGCCATGCCGGCATCACGGGTGGCTTTGTCCGGCCAGATCAGCCAGCCCGAGGCGACGGTTTCGCCTTCCTTGAGCTTCACCGCCATCGGGAACGAGGTGAGCTTGCCGTCCGGCACGTCATCTCCCCAGCATTCAGCAACGCTCAGGGCGCCGTACTCCTTGAACAGTACGGCGGCAATTTCGGCGTGCTTTTTGTACTGCTCACGATTGGCAGTCGGCACCGGCGCTACGAAAATATCGATGTAAGCCATGATCACTCTCCTTGCACGTTGGGTTCGATCTGCTGATTGGTCGATTGCGGCGGCTGCCATTCGACACGGTTCACGCCCAGCCCGACCGACGGTTCATCGCCCGCACCCAGATTGCGCTCGACCTGTGCGGCCATGTGCAGCGTGCCGGCCATCACCCCGGTTGTCGGGTTCTGCACCAGTTTCAGCCAGGCCTTGTCGAAGGTGCTGCCCAGACTGCTGCGGATCAACGCTTCGCTGTCGGGGCGGTCATTGGCCTGGATAATCGCGCGAATACCCGCAACACCAACCGAGATCAGGCCACCGGCCAGTTTCCCGGCAGCAGCGGCCACCGCACTGGCAGCCCCGCGCGGGGCCATTTCCGCTTCCATCCGCTGACTGGCGCGTTTGGCCACCGGCGCCATGCCGGCATCCGTCGAGGCAATACCCTTGGCGCCGCCCTCGGTGTGGATCTTGTCGATCAGCGCGGCGTACGCCGGCAAGGTGTTCAACGGTTCCGTGCTGATCACTTGAAACAACGAAGCATCGCGCGCCGGTGGCGGGCCCAGCGCAATGGCCGGGACTTTCTGCAAATGCCCATTGAGCTGACCAACGGGCACACCATGGCGCTGGGCGATGAGCGGCATCTGCTGGGCCATCAGTTGCGCATAGAACGCCGTCGCCTGGCCGAGAATCGCGTCCGGATCGACCTCCACCGCCACTGGTGCCAGCACCCTTTTCTGATATTGCTCAAGCAGATACGCCGCCAACCGCTTGGCCGATGCGTCCTGTTCGCCACCGGCATTGATCGTGTACCAGCTGACCTTCATCGATAGCCATTCCTGGGTCCAGTAGCTGCTGAACCACGGGATGAAATTTTCTTCAGTTTGCTGATAGACCCGAGTGCGCCAATGTTCCATCGAACCACGGGCAAAGACTTTGACTTGTTCGGTGGATTGCTGCGAGGCGTTGACGATTTCCCGGTCGATCTGCTGCCAGGTGGCCGGCGAGACAAACACGGCCTGCGGCGCCAACACCGGCGCCCGCGCCGAGTTGGCGCAGCCGGCCAGCAACAACAGTGCGGCGACGAGCAACGCACGCGGGTTCACGGTGGCGGTTTCCTTTAAAAGGGCGGAAGCAGATTTGAGTATAGGTGCGTGCGCAGGGCCGTTTGTCCGGTTTTGGCTGGTCTGGCGCCTTCGCGAGCAGGCTCGCTCCCACAGGGGAATGCGTTTCAACGTGGGAGCGAGCCTGCTCGCGAAGGGGCCATCAGCAACACCCCAAATCCCCAACCATCACTGCCATCGATATTCACCATCGCCACGATTGCCTTCCGCCCACCGCCCATCAAAGGCACGATTAAGCCATCCGAAACACAACGAGGAGTTCACAACATGATTCACACCCACGTCACACTCTCCGTGAGTTTCCCGGTGTTCGGCAGCAACTATTACGACCAGCACGCCGTGTCGCACAAGGCTCAGGCACTGGTGTTCAACGAAGATTTCGAAGATCTGTTGATGCCCGCCGCCACTAATCATTTCAGTAATGAAGTGGTCGGCATCAACGATCAGTTCCGTTTTCTGAGCGACATTCTCGCCACCCATTTGCTGGACATCGAGGCCTCTGTGCCTGCGCGATCCAGCGTCCGGGCGAGCGCTCACTTTTAATTGAGGGCTAATGACAGAGGGTGTTCCTTTTTCGGGAACGCCCTCTTTTTGTTCAATCAGTCATCATCCCGATCACGGTAGTAACGACGCCCGTCGCGGCGATCGTCGCGATCATCCCAGCGCCGGTCATGGTCGTAATTGCGGCCATGATCGCGGTCGTAGTGCCGGCCATGACGGTGGTCATCATCAAAATCCGCCACACAGCCGCCGAGCAATACGGCGGCGGTCACGGTCAGCAGCATCGTTGTTGCGCGCTTCATTCAACACTTCCCTAAAACCAAGGTCTTGACGACGGAATCGGCCACGCTGCCCGCGCCTTCGGGACGCGGTGCGCGCAGCCGCAGATACGACCGGGCAAATCAGCGTTGATTCAGTGGCCACTAGCGACCGTTTGTCGCTCCGCCCGCGCTGCCCGAACGGCGGCGAAATGCCACCTATACTCCTTGCAACCTAGCCCCACGCAATGGATCTGCGCCCTCAATAACAACAAGCAGAGGTGGACCATGGTCTGGCAGCAAATTTACGACCCGTTCGGCAACCCGGTGATCTCCACGCTCATGGCCGCTGTACCGGTGGTGGTGATGCTCGCGGCGCTGGCGTTCTTTCACGTCAAGGCGCACTTGGCGGCGCTGCTTGCTCTGGCGTCCGCCCTGCTGATTTCGATTTTCGCCTTCGGCATGCCGGCAAGCATGGCTGGCTCAGCGGCGTTGTTTGGCGCGGCCAATGGCTTGTTGCCGATCGGCTGGATCGTCCTCAACATCATTTTTCTGCATCGTCTGACCACCGAGAACGGCTCGTTCAAAGTGCTGCAGGATTCCCTTGCGCGCATCACCGATGATCGCCGCTTGCAGTTGCTGCTGATCGCGTTCTGCTTCGGTGCGTTTTTCGAAGGCGCGGCCGGGTTCGGCACGCCGGTGGCGGTGACCGGGGCGATTCTGATCGGTCTCGGTTTTTCGCCGCTGGCCGCGTCCGGTCTGGCGCTGATCGCCAACACCGCGCCAGTCGCATTCGGCGCGCTAGGCACGCCGATCATCACGCTGGCCAAAGTCACCGGGCTGGATGAAATGGAACTGTCGATGATGGTCGGTCGGCAGTTGCCGTTTTTCTCGGTGCTGGTGCCGTTCTGGTTGATCTGGGCGTTTGCCGGGTGGCGCAAGATGCTCGAGATCTGGCCGGCGATTCTGGTAGCCGGCGTCAGCTTCGCGATCCCGCAATTTCTGGTATCGAACTACCACGGGCCAATGCTGGTGGACGTGATCGCCGCGCTGATTTCCATGGCCTGTCTGACGCTGTTCCTGAAGGTGTGGAAACCGGCGACCATTCACACCTCGGCAGCTCTTTCGGGGCGCGTAGACAACTCCAAGGTCGATGAAGAAAAAATCACTGCCAGCGCCGCGTTTAGTGATCAGGCGCGTCCGGCGGTGATGCGCGCGTGGATGCCGTGGATCATCCTCACCGTGTTCGTCTTCGCCTGGGGCACCCAGGGCTTCAAGAATATGTTCGACACCCGCCCGGCGATTGATCCCGTCACCCAGTCAGCCAAGCTTGATCCCGCAGGCAAACCGCTGCGCGAGGCCAACCCGATTTTCGCCCCGGCAGTGACCTTTACCACGCTGCACCTGCAAATCGAGAAAGTCCCGCCGGTGGTTGCCGCGCCGAAAGCGGAAGAAGCGGTGTACAAATTCACCTGGCTCACCGCCACCGGCAGCGGCATTCTGCTGGCGGCAATTGTCGGCGGCTTGCTGATGGGCTATTCCATTCCGCAACTGATCAAGCAGTACCTGCGCACGTTGTGGGTGGTGCGGTTTTCGCTGATCACCATTGCCGCGATGCTGGCGCTGGGGTTTCTCACGCGCTACTCGGGACTCGACGCGACCATGGGTCTGGCCTTTGCGGCGACGGGGATTTTTTATCCGATGTTCGGCACGTTGCTTGGTTGGCTGGGTGTGGCGTTGACCGGTTCGGATACCGCGTCGAACGTGTTGTTTGGCGGCTTGCAGCGGGTCACCTCGGAACAGCTCGGGATCAGTCCGGTACTGATGGCGGCAGCGAACAGCTCTGGCGGGGTGATGGGCAAAATGGTCGATGCGCAATCGATCGTCGTCGCCTCCACCGCGACCCGCTGGTACGGGCATGAAGGCGAGATTCTGCGCTATGTGTTCTTCCACTCGATTGTGCTGGCGATTCTGGTCGGCGGGCTGGTGACGTTGCAGGCGTATGTGGCGCCGTTTACCTCGATGGTGGTGGGCGGGCATTAGTCCGGCCGGACACATATCCAATGTGGGAGCGAGCCTGCTCGCTCCCACAGGGTTCAGGTTGTTAGTGAAATGGTGGTTACAGCGCAGATCCTTGTAGGAGTGAGCCTGCTCGCGATAGCGGTGTGTCAGTCACCACATCGCTCACTGGTCTATCGCTATCGCGAGCAGGCTCACTCCTACAGGGGATTGTGTCGTACCGTCAATTAATGAGCCACGCACATAACTCTATAGCGAAAATCCGCAAAAACCTTTTCCTCTTTCCGGCAGTCACTTCTTAACGAGACCGGCGATGACGCTGGCTGCCCGCTTGGGCCATCCACGACCCTGCTGCCCTGATGAAGAGAGAAAAGGAATCGAACCATGACGATTTCCCGACGCGGATTTCTGATCCTCGGCGCCGTGACCGCCACAGCCTTCGCGATGCCGCCGTTTATCAGCCTCAAGGCCTACGCGGCCAATCTGGAGCAACCGGCCATGAGCAAAGTGACAATCAACGTCAACGGCAAGCCGCGTGCGCTTGACGTCGACACCCGCACCACCCTGCTTGACGCCCTACGCGAGCACCTGCACCTGACCGGCAGCAAAAAAGGCTGCGACCACGGCCAGTGTGGCGCCTGCACGGTGATCGCTGATGGCCGACGCATCAACTCATGCCTGACCCTGGCGGTGATGCATGAAGGCAGCGAGATTACGACCATCGAAGGCCTCGGCATGCCGGACAATCTGCACCCGATGCAGGCCGCGTTCATCAAGCATGACGGCTATCAGTGCGGCTATTGCACACCGGGGCAGATCTGCTCGGCAGTGGCGGTGATCAAGGAAATCCGCGATGGCATCCCCAGCCACGTCAGTGAAAGCCTCACCGAGGCGCCGCAGTTGATCGCCAGCGAATTTCAGGAACGCATGAGCGGCAATATCTGCCGCTGCGGCGCTTACTCGAACATCATTGAAGCCATCACCGAAGTCGCGGAGGTGCCGGCATGAGACCGTTCAATTACAGCCGCGCCGACTCCCCCGCCGCTGCCGCTGCGCAAGCCGCACAGGTCGAAGGCGCACGCTTCATCGCTGGCGGCATCAACCTGCTGGACTTGATGAAACTCGACATCGAAACCCCAATGCACCTGATCGACGTCAATCACCTTGGCCTGGACCAGATCGAAGCCACGCCTGAAGGCGGCTTGCGCATCGGCGCGCTGGTGCGCAACACCGATCTGGCGGCCGACGCGCGCATCAGAAAAGACTACGCCCTGCTCTCCCGCGCTTTGCTCGCCGGGGCCTCCGGGCAGTTGCGCAACATGGCGAGCACCGCCGGCAACCTGCTGCAACGCACGCGCTGCCCGTACTTCTACGACACCAATCAGGCCTGCAACAAACGCCAACCCGGCAGCGGTTGTGCAGCGATTGCCGGGGTCAGTCGGCAACTGGGCATCATCGGCGTCAGCGACGCGTGCATCGCCACGCACCCGAGTGACATGGCAATTGCCATGCGTGCCCTCGATGCGCAGATTGAAACGGTGAAACCCGACGGCACGACCCGCAGCATTGCGATGGCCGACTTTCATCAGTTGCCCGGCACCACGCCGAACATTGAAACCAGCCTCACGCCTGGCGAGTTCATCACCTCGGTGACATTGCCCGCACCGCTCGGCGGAACTCACGTTTATCACAAAGTGCGTGATCGCTCCTCCTATGCGTTTGCGCTGGTATCGGTCGGTCTGATCCTGCAAAAGGACGGCAGCGGACGCATCGCCGTCGGCGGTATCGCGCCGAAACCATGGCGGGTTGAAGCCGCAGAAGCATTGCTGCCGCAAGGCGCCAAAGCCGTCAGCGCACGTCTGCTCGACGGTGCCACGCCGACCCACGACAACCAATTCAAACTGACCCTGGTCGAGCGCACGCTCGGTTCGGTGTTGGCGCAAGCGAGGGATGAAGCATGAAATTCGACACGCCCGCCACCACCAACCCGATCGACCAGTTGAAGGTCATCGGCCAGCCCACCGACCGCATCGAAGGCCCGTTGAAAACCAGCGGGCAGGCACCCTACGCCTACGAGCAACATGAGGCGGTGGCAAATCAGGCTTACGGTGTCATGGTCGGCTCGGCCATCGCCAAGGGCCGCATCAACAACATTGATCTTGAACAGGCGAAAGCCGCGCCCGGCGTGCTCGCCATTGTTACCGCTGCCAACGCCGGTAAGCTCGGCAAGGGCAAATACAACGCTGCGCATTTATTGGCCGGGCCGGAGATTCAGCACTATCACCAGGCGGTTGCGCTGGTGGTTGCCGAGACGTTCGAGCAAGCCCGGGCGGCTGCGCAAATGGTCAAAGTCGACTACGTCGCGGCCAAGGGCGAATTCGAGCTGGCCAGCGTGCGAGACCAAGGCGTCGAGCCGAAAGACGAATTGCCCGACGTCAGCCACGGTGATTTCGCCAAAGCGTTCGCCGCCGCGCCAGTGCAGTTCGACCAGACCTACACCACGCCGGATCAGTCCCACGCGATGATGGAACCGCACGCCACGCTGGCGGCGTGGAAAGGCGATCAACTGACCTTGTGGACCTCGAATCAGATGATCGCGTGGAGCGTCGGCGACATCGCCACCACCCTCGGTCTGCCCAAGGAAAAAGTCCGGCTGATGTCGCCGTACATTGGCGGTGGTTTCGGCGGCAAACTATTCGTGCGCGCCGATGCGATCCTCGCCGCCCTCGGTGCGCGCATGGCTGGCAGGCCGGTGAAGGTCGCCCTCGCCCGCCCGCAGATCGCCAACAACACCACTCACCGTCCGGCGACGATTCAGCGCATTCGCATGGGCGCGACAGCGGAGGGCAAACTCACCGCGATCGCCCACGAAGGCTGGTCGGGCAATCTGGCGGAAGGCAAAGTCGAAGTCGCGGCGCAACCAAGCCAGTTGCTGTACGCGGCTGAAAACCGCTTGGTCAGCATGCGCCTCGCGCCGCTGGATCTGCCCGAAGGCAACGCCATGCGCGCACCCGGTGAAACACCGGGGCTGATGGTCCTGGAAATTGCCATGGACGAAATGGCCGAGCAGCTCAAACTTGATCCGGTGCAGTTCCGCATTCTCAACGACACTCAGGTCGATCCGGTGAAAACCGAGCGACCGTTCTCGCAGCGGCGCCTGATCGAGTGCCTTCGGACCGGCGCCGACAAGTTCGGCTGGAGCCAGCGCAATGCGCAGCCGGGTACACGTCGCGAAGGTCGCTGGCTGATTGGCATGGGGGTCGCGGCGGCGATCCGCAACAACCTGCTGGTCAAGTCCGGTGCGCGGGTGCGGTTGGAGCGCGACGGCAAGATCACGGTGGAAACCGACATGACGGATATCGGCACCGGCAGTTACACGATCATCGCGCAGACGGCAGCCGAAATGATGGGCGTTGGCTTGAAGGATGTGAGCGTGCATCTGGGCGATTCGAGCTTTCCGGTGTCGGCAGGCTCCGGTGGGCAATTCGGCGCCAACTGCTCGACCGCCGGGGTATACGCCGCGTGCATGAAACTGCGTGAGGCGGTGGCTGGCAAACTGGGCATGGCGGCGGATCAGGCGGAGTTTGTCGACGGTCAGGTGCGGCTCGGCGACAAGAGCCTGCCGATGCGCAACGCTGCGCAGGACGGCGTTGTGGTGGCTGAGGACAGCATCGAATTTGCCGACCTGGCCGAGCAGTATCAGCAGTCGACCTTTGGTGCGCATTTCGTTGAGGTTGCGGTGGATGCGGCGACCGGTGAAGTGCGGGTGCGCCGCATGTTGGCGGTGTGCGCGGCCGGGCGGATTCTCAACCCGAAAGCGGCGCGCAGTCAGGTGATCGGCGCGATGACCATGGGCGTCGGTGCGGCGTTGATGGAAGAGTTGGCGGTGGACAAGACGCTAGGGTTTTTCGTCAATCATGATCTGGCCGGGTATGAGGTGCCGGTGCATGCCGACATACCGCATCAGGAGGTGATTTTCCTTGATGAGACCGATCCGGTGTCTTCGCCGATGAAGGCCAAGGGTGTTGGTGAACTGGGGATTTGCGGGGTTAGTGCGGCGGTGGCTAATGCGATTTACAACGCCACGGGGGCTAGGGTGCGGGAGTATCCGATTACGCTGGACAAGATCTTGTCGTCGTTGCCGGAGATGATGTGATGACCCGTTAAAAGCCCCTCACCCTAGCCCTCTCCCAGAGGGAGAGGGAACCGATTGGGGGATATTCAGGAGCTGCACCGACTTGAACGTCCTGCTGTGAATCCATAATCGATAGAGCACTTTCAGGTCGATGGATAACGCCAGACACCTCGGTCGGCTCCCTCTCCCTCTGGGAGAGGGCTGGGGTGAGGGAAACTGGAGAATTTCACCGACTTGAACGTCCTGCTGTGAATCCATAATCGACACAGCCATTTCAGGTCGATGTATGACGCAAGACACTGCGGTCGGCCCCCTTTCCCTACGGGCGGTCCGACGTTTCGGGAGGGCTGGGGTGAGGGAAGCGCTTCACTCGGATCGCGGATATTGCTCGGCACTCACCTGCTCCATCCAATCCACAACTTTGCCATCCAGCACTTCAGCAATCGCGATATGCGTCATCGCCGTGGTCGACGCCGCCCCATGCCAATGCTTGGCCCCCGGCGAAATCCACACCGTATCCCCAGGACGAATCTCACGCACCGGCTGCCCCCACTCCTGCACAAAACCGGAACCGGCCGTGACGATCAAGGTCTGTCCCAACGGATGCGTATGCCACGCGGTACGCGCGCCCGGCTCAAACGTCACCGTCGCACCACTGACCCGCGCCTCGTCTGTGCCTTTGAACGGCGCATCGACGCGGACCGTGCCCGTGAACCAGTCCGCCGGGCCTTTGGCCGAAGGTTGCGAGCCATTGGGCGTGACCGTCACACGTGGGTTTTCATTGGCCTGTACCTCACCCACCAACAGGGAAAGGGTCAACGCAGAAGCGGCAATCGGGTTCATGGCAATTCCTCCAGATAATCAATGCCACTACTTTACCCAGCCGCACTCTTCCGATAATCGACTAGAATTCGAAAAAACTTATGCAGGACACTCATCAATGCTTCGGGAAAACGCCACCGACCTGCTCGCCTTCCTCGCCGTCGCCCGCGAGCGCAGCTTCACCAAAGCCGCGGCCAAACTCGGCGTTTCGCAATCGGCACTGAGCCATACCATCCGCGCCCTCGAAGCGCGGTTGGGCTTGCGCCTGCTGACTCGCACTACCCGCAGCGTTTCGCCGACCGAGGCCGGCGAACACCTGCTGCAAACCATCGGCCCACGCTTCGAAGAGATCGAACTGGAACTCGCGGCGCTGAGCAACCTGCGCGACACCCCGGCAGGCAAGATCCGCCTCAACGCCACCGACCATTCGCTGGACTGGCTGCTGCGCCCGGTGCTCAAGGAGTTTCTGCCCAAGTATCCGGACATCAGCGTCGAAGTCAGCTGTGACTATGGTTTCGTCGACATCGCCGGGCAAGGTTTCGACGCCGGCGTGCGCCTGGGCGAAGACGTCGCGCAAGGCATGATCGCCACCCGCATCGGCCCCGACATGCGCATGGCGGTGGTCGGCTCACCTGCCTATTTCGCCAAACGAACCGCGCCGCAAACGCCACGGGATCTGACCGATCACGCCTGCAACAACCTGCGCCTGCCGACCAACGGCGGGTTGTACAGCTGGGAATTCGAGAAGGATGGCGAAAGCCTGAAAGTGCGGGTCTCCGGGCAGATCACCCTGAACGGCGTCTACCCGCTGCTCGATGCTGCGCTGGACGGTTTCGGCCTGAGTTACATCCCGGAAAACATCGTTGCACCCTATCTGGCCGACGGCCGTTTGCGACAAGTGCTGGAAGACTGGTGCCCGACGTTTGCCGGGTATCACCTGTATTACCCGAGCCGACGTCAGGCTGCGCCGGCGTTTGCGTTGTTGCTGGAGGCGTTGCGCTATCGCGGTTGAGCGCCGTCCACGAGATCGATTAACCCAGCAACGCAATCAACTGATGCCGCTGCGCATCGGTGAGCATCGGCCCGAACCCGGCCTTGGCGTTGTCGGCCATGTAACGTGGATTGCCTGTGCCCGGGATCACGCAAGTCACCGCCGAATGCGAGAGCAGAAACTTCAATGCCAGTTGCGGCCAACTGTTGACCTGCACATCCGACACCCAGCCAGGCAACGGTTTCCCTCTAAGCCGCGCCAGCAGTCCCCCGCCACCAAACGGCCGATTACAGATCACTGCGACGCCGCGTGCGCGGCACAAAGGCAAAATACGTTTTTCCACGCCACGGTCATCGAGGGCGTAATTGATTTGCAGAAAATCCAGTTGTTCGGCCTTCAGCACCGCTTCGACTTCCTCGTAGGCCGAGGGCGTGTAATGGGTGATACCGATGTAACGGATGCGCCCTTGGGCTTTCCATTCACGCAGGGTTGGCAGGTGGGTTTGCCAGTCGAGCAGGTTGTGGATCTGCATCAGATCGATGCGTTCGGTGCGCAGCAGGCTGAACGATTGCTCCATCTGTGCGATGCCCTCCTCGCGTCCGCGCGTCCACACCTTGGTGGCCAGAAACGCTGGCGAACGCGGTTCGTGGATCGACAGCAGTTCGCCGGTGGTCTGTTCGGCACGGCCATACATCGGTGAACTGTCGACCAGCGTGCCGCCCTTGGTGAACAGCTCATCGAGCACCGCCGGTAGTTGCCGATAGGCCGGATCACCGGGGGCGACATCGAAACCGCGATAGGTGCCCAAGCCCACGATGGGTAGCAATTCGGAGCTGGACGGGATGGCGCGGGTCTGCATGGCGTGGCCTCCGGTGGTCGCGGGCATTGTCGCGGTGGCTAACGCCCGATCAAAGGTGAAGACCGCCGAAACCCCGGCAGCCAGCGTGAGCAATCGGCGACGGGAGTAACCCTCAGTGTGGCTCATGCTGGTTCCCCTGCTGCGTGGATCTGTTGCCGGTTATGTGCATGAGCGGCCGATTGCAGGGCTGGACTACACTGCGACAGCGATCCTTCACACACCGTTAAAAGTAGCCGAATGTCCCGAACCCTGATGTCACTCGTCGCATTGATCGTTGCCGTGTACCTGGTGCTGTGCGCGGCGCTGTTCTTTTTTCAGCGCTCGCTGATCTATTTTCCGCAGCCCAATGCCGTCACCAGCGCCGATTCACAACTGACCCTGTCGATGCCGGATGCGCAGGTTTCAGTGATCACCCGCGAGAGGGTCGGGCCACGGGCGCTGATCTATTTCGGCGGCAATGCCGAGGATGTGTCACGCAATCTGCCGGAGTTTGCCGAGGCGTTTCCCGAATACGCGGTGTATCTGCTCAACTATCGCGGCTTTGGTGGCAGCAGTGGTTCACCGTCCGAAGCGGCGATTGCCGAGGATGCCCTGGCGCTGTTCGATCAGGTGTACGCCAGCCACCCGCAGGTTTCGCTCATTGGCCGCAGCCTGGGATCGGGCGTCGCCGTGCGTCTGGCCAGCCAACGGCCGGTGCAACAGCTGATTCTGGTGACGCCTTACAACAGCCTCGAAGAAATCGCGACACGGCAATACCCGTGGGTGCCGGTGCAGTGGTTGCTCAAGGATCGCTTTGAATCGGGCAAGTACGCCGCGCATATCCGCGTGCCGACGTTGCTGCTGGCGGCCAGTGACGATGAGGTGATCCCGCGCGCCAGCACGCAGCGTTTGCTGGAGAACTTCCCGCAAGGCGTGGCGGTGCTCAGGGTGGTGCCGGATTCGGGGCATAACTCGATCTCGGATCGTGCGCAGTATTTGCAGTGGATGGAGGATGTGTTGAATCGCTGAACCAAGTCCCGATTCTCCAGTCCTATCAGCGCCGCGTTCTGCGGTTCACGCAACTTTTGCGCTGTCCTCCTTCAGAGCTGCCCGTCTCATGCGCCACGCCGTTCGTTCGTCTCGCTTGGTTTCGCTGTGCCTGCTGATCTTTTCGCCGCTGTTCGCGGAAACCGCCCATGCCGGTGCCGAGCGGCAACTGGTGGCCGCCATCAACGACTATCGCGCCCATCCACAACGTTGCGACCGACGTCCGGCGCAACGCCTGGCGCCGTTGGCACTGAAGTCGAACCTGGCCTTGCCGATCGGATATCGCTACGCCGGTGGCATGCGTGAAGCGTTGAAATCGTCCGGCTATTCCGCCATCGCAGTGCGCAGTATTCGTGTGGTCGGGGCCGAGGACGCCGAAGAGGCTTTCGACCTGCTGCATGACCAGCACTGCGCCGCGCTGCTGGACGCGAGCTACGCCGACATCGGTGTCAGCCGTTCGCGCAATGAGTGGCAAGTAGTGTTGGCGCAACCGGTGCTAGACAGCCGTGTCGGCGATAACCGCAGCGTCGGCAAGGCGCTGCTCGCTGAGGTCAACGCCGCGCGCGCCCGGCCACGGATGTGTGGAGGCCAGCGCTTCGCCGCCGCCCGGCCACTGAGCTGGAACGCCGCGCTGGGCGCCGCCGCACAGGGACACAGCAAAGCCATGGCTTACGGCAACTATTTCGCCCACCGCGATCCGGACGGCGACCTGCCCGCCGATCGCGCCCGTGCAGCCGGCTATCGCGGTCGACAGATCGGCGAAAACATTGCCGCCGGGCAGAGTTCGCCGGGCAAGGCCATGGCCGGATGGCTGGCCAGCCCCGGGCACTGCGCCAATCTGATGAACCCGATGTTCACCCAGGTCGGCGCCGGGTTTGCCAGTGAGGCGCGCAGTGATGAAGGGGTTTACTGGACGATGGTGTTTGGTGCGCAGTGATTAGTCGCACAAGCCCCGGTTTCAACCATTCCTTGCGCAACATTGACGATACAAGGGCTATCGCGGCCAACCACATGTTCATGACGTTGTGGTGACAGCAAAAAGATCGCAGCCTCCGGCAGCTCAGAGGATTTATGGTTTCCCTGTAGGAGTTGCCGAAGGCTGCGATCTTTTGACCTTCAAGCCGCGCGCTGTCCTCCCGCGACCATCGCCGAAGCCGCCAGCATCGCCCGCAACAACACCGCACACCCCGCCGCCAGATCATCCGGCGCGGCGTTCTCGATTTCGTTGTGGCTGATGCCGCCTTCGCACGGCACGAAAATCATCCCGGCCGGGCCGAGTTCGGCGAGAAAAATCGCGTCATGGCCGGCGCCGCTGACGATGTCCATATTCGACAAGCCAAGCCCTTTTGCTGCGCTGCGCACCGCTTCCACACAGCCTTTTTCGAAGTACAGCGGCGGGAAGTCCGCGGTCGGGGTCAGTTCGTAAGTCAGACCGTGTTCTTCGCAAGTGGCGTCGATGACGTGCTTCACTTCGGCAATCATCGAGTCGAGGCGCGCCGGTTCCAGGTGACGGAAATCGAGAGTCATGCGCACTTCGCCGGGAATGACGTTGCGCGAACCGGGATAGGCCTGCAGACAACCGACGGTGCCGCAGGCGTGGGGTTGATGACCGAGGGCGGCGCGGTTGACGGCGCCGACGATCACTGAGGCGCCGACCAGTGCATCTTTGCGCAGGTGCATCGGTGTCGGGCCGGCATGCGCCTCGACGCCGCGCAGCTTGAGGTCGAACCACTTCTGCCCCAACGCGCCCAGCACGACGCCGATGGTTTTCTGTTCGTCTTCGAGGATCGGGCCTTGTTCGATGTGTGCTTCGAAATAGGCGCCGACTTTATGCCCGCTGACGTTGCGCGGACCGGCGTAACCAATGGCGTTCAGCGCTTCACCAACGGTGACACCGTCGGCATCGACTTTGGCGAGGGTTTCTTCGAGGGTGAATTTCTCCGCGAATACGCCGGAGCCCATCATGCACGGAGCGAAGCGCGAGCCTTCTTCGTTGGTCCAGACCACCACTTCCAGCGGTGCTTCGGTTTCCACGCCGAGGTCGTTGAGCGTGCGCAGCACTTCGACACCGGCGAGTACGCCGAAGCAGCCGTCGAACTTGCCGCCGGTGGGTTGGGTGTCAATGTGGCTGCCGGTCATCACCGGTGGCAGGTTGGGATTACGCCCGGGACGACGGGCGAAGATATTGCCGACAGCATCGACCGTGACGCTGCATCCGGCGTCCTTGCACCATTGCACAAACAGGTCGCGGGCCTGGCGGTCGAGATCGGTCAGGGCCAGGCGACAGACACCGCCCTTGACCGTCGCGCCGAGCTTGGCCAGCTCCATGAGCGAGGCCCACAGGCGATCGCGATTGATGTGCTGATGGCTCGATTGCAGAACGTCTACGGCTGCGTTCATGGGGATCTCCTCAGTGCTGATACCGATAGTTCCCACGCTCTGCGTGGGAAATTATCCATGGACGCTCCGCGTCCGCTGTTGGGACGCGGAGCGTCCCGGGCTGCATTCCCACGCAGAGCGTGGGAACGATCATGTGCTACACCGCCGTTTTAACGGCAGAAGGCTGCGCACGCATCACGCACAACCCGTAATAAATAATCCCGCCCAGCGCCGAGCCGGTGAACCAGCCATAGCTGTAAAACCAGCTGAATGCATCGCTGCCCAGCGACAGCAAGGTCAGCACCACCGGCACACCGAACGCGAGAAACCCCGCCCAATTCCACGCTGGGTAGACGTCATCGCGGTACAACCCGGCGAGGTCCAGTTGCTGTTTCTTGATCAGGAAATAGTCCACCACCATGATCCCGGCAATCGGCCCGAGCAGGCTCGAATAACCGAGCAGCCAATTGGAATACACGGTTTCCAGGCTGACATCGGAGACAATCAAACCGAGTTTTTTCAGCAGCTCATGGCCCATCAATAACAGCCCGACAAACCCGGTCAACAACACCGCTTTGGTGCGGTTGATGACCTTGGGCGCGATGTTCTGAAAGTCGTTGGTCGGCGAGACGATATTGGCAGCGGTGTTGGTCGACAGCGTGGCGATGATGATCAACGCCATGGCCACCGCGACCCACACCGGGCTCTGGATATGGCCGATCAGAGTGACCGGATCGGAGACGGTCACACCGACCAGTTTCACCGAGGCGGCCGTCATGATCACGCCAAGGGAGGCGAACAGAAACATGGTCAACGGCAGGCCGAAAATCTGCCCGAGGATCTGATCTTTCTGGCTCTTGGCGTAACGGCTGAAGTCGGGAATGTTCAGCGACAACGTCGCCCAGAAACCGACCATCGCGGTTAGCCCGGCCGCGAAGTAACTGACCACACTGGCGCCTTCCGGACGTTTCGCTGGAATCGCCAGCAGTTCGGTCATCGACACATTGGGCATCGCCCACACCAGCAGGCCAATGCCGACCGCTACCAGCAACGGCGCCGACAAGGTTTCCAGCCACTTGATCGACTCGGCGCCGCGAATCACCACCCACAGGTTCAGCGCCCAGAACACCATGAAACCGATCACCTCCCCCGTGCCGCCGAGGGATTTCCAGCCCTCGAACACCGAGCCGAGAAACAGGTGAATGGCCAACCCGCCAAACATCGTTTGAATACCGAACCAGCCACACGCCACCAGCGCGCGAATCAGACACGGCACGTTGGAACCGAGAATGCCGAATGATGAACGCAGCAACACCGGAAACGGGATGCCGTACTTGGTGCCGGGAAAGGCGTTGAGCGTGAGCGGAATCAGCACGATGACGTTGGCGAACAGAATCGCCAGCAACGCTTCGCCGACGGTCAAGCCAAAGTAAGCGGTGAGTACGCCACCGAGGGTGTAGGTCGGCACGCAGATCGACATGCCGACCCACAGCGCGGTGATGTGCCATTTGTTCCAGGTTCGTTCACGCACCTTGGTCGGTGCCATGTCGTGGTTGTATCGGGGACTGTCGAGGACGTCGCTGCCGGCTTCGAGTTCGAACAAGCCGTCGCGCTCGGTCACTTGCGATCTGTTCTGTTGCATGGCCGCTCCACTGTTCTTCTGATTATTTTTTTGCTCATCAGGCGGCTGTACCCGAGGGTACGAACCGGACGATGGCCGGAGGAACTGACAACTTTCGTGCACCGGCCATGATGTCAGCGGCGGCATCAATAAACGTGCCGGGTGCCCCGCTTACGCATCGGGCCGAGCGTTAAACGCTTTGCAACTTTCTGATATTCATCAGTTTTAATTATTAACCGGATGAGTTCACGGAAACTTGTCTGGGTGCTCAGGCTAAACACTTGCCAAGTTGTCCGAACAGACAGGACTCAATCTGGTGCACTGCATTTATTTTTATCGTGAGCGAGCAACCGCAGCTCAACTTCAAGCGGCTGATTTCACATAGGAAATCTTGCTCATATTTCCATCCTGTCAAGTGCGTCAAAATGGTGAGCAGCCTCACCATTTTGGTGATTTCACATTTTTATCGTTATTTTTCAAATAGTTAAAACAGTCATAAGCTTATAAAAAATAATCTTGCTCTATTGCAAATCTGCGACTAGTTTTTATTCCTGACAGCGCTGACAGGAATACACCCTGCAGCGCTGTCCATCAATAAAACATCTAGAACCGGCACAAGTCGGTCAATGCCTGCGAGGAACTCGGAATGTCTCTGTTGATCCGTGGCGCCACCGTTGTTACCCATGATGAAAGTTATCGCGCCGACGTCTATTGCGCCGACGGTGTGATCAAAGCCATTGGTGAAAACGTTGATATTCCCGCCGGCGCCGAAGTGCTCGACGGCAGCGGCCAATACCTGATGCCCGGCGGCATCGATCCGCACACGCATATGCAACTACCGTTCATGGGCACCGTGGCCAGTGAGGATTTCTACAGTGGTACGGCGGCCGGTCTGGCCGGCGGCACCACGTCGATCATCGATTTCGTGATTCCCAATCCGCAGCAGTCGTTGATGGAAGCCTTTCATCAGTGGCGCGGCTGGGCGGAAAATTCGGCTTCCGACTATGGCTTCCACGTCGCCATCACCTGGTGGAGTGAGCAGGTGCGCGAGGAAATGGCCGAGCTGGTCAGCCATCACGGCATCAACAGCTTCAAGCATTTCATGGCCTACAAGAACGCGATCATGGCGGCTGACGACACGCTGGTGGCGAGCTTTGAACGTTGCCTGGAACTCGGCGCGGTGCCGACCGTGCACGCGGAAAATGGCGAGCTGGTCTATCACCTGCAACGCAAATTGATGGCCCAGGGCATCACCGGGCCGGAGGCGCATCCGCTGTCGCGTCCGTCGCAGGTTGAAGGTGAGGCGGCGAGCCGGGCGATTCGGATCGCCGAAACCATTGGCACACCGTTGTATCTGGTGCACGTTTCGACCAAAGAAGCCCTCGACGAAATCACCTATGCGCGCAGCAAGGGCCAACCGGTGTACGGCGAAGTGCTCGCCGGGCATTTGCTGCTCGACGACAGCGTCTATCAACACCCGGACTGGCAGACCGCTGCCGGTTATGTGATGAGCCCGCCGTTCCGTCCGCGCGGTCATCAGGAAGCGCTGTGGCACGGATTGCAAAACGGCAATCTACACACCACCGCGACTGACCACTGCTGCTTCTGCGCCGAGCAGAAAGCCGCCGGGCGCGATGACTTCAGCAAGATTCCCAACGGCACCGCCGGTATCGAAGATCGCATGGCGGTGTTGTGGGACGAAGGTGTCAATAGTGGTCGTTTGTCGATGCAGGATTTCGTCGCCCTCACCTCCACCAACACCGCGAAGATTTTCAATCTCTATCCGCGCAAAGGCGCGATTCGCGTTGGCGCCGATGCCGATCTGGTGCTGTGGGATCCGCAAGGCACCCGGACCATTTCCGCCAAGACCCACCATCAGCAGGTGGACTTCAACATCTTCGAAGGCAAGACCGTACGCGGCGTGCCGAGCCATACCGTCAGCCAGGGCCGGGTGGTCTGGGCTGATGGCGACCTGCGCGCCGAGCGCGGTGCCGGGCGGTATATCGAACGGCCGGCGTATCCGGCGGTGTTTGATTTGCTGAGCAAGCGGGCTGAGCAACATCGCCCGACTGCCGTGAAGCGCTAAAGCGAGGCCTTCGGCCTCATCGCGAGCAGGCTCACTCCTACATTTGGAATGCGTACACCTGTAGGAGTGAGCCTGCTCGCGATGGCGTCAGTTCAAACAACACAAAAACCACTGCCCGATAGAGGCAGAGAACCTCAATAACCGTGAGGCACAAAACCGTGATCGAGACCCTGAACCATCTCCCCCACCCGCACGAAAGCGCGGCCGCCCTCGCCGGGCATTTCACCGATCTGGCGCCGCCGCTCAACGATCGCCAAGCGCATCTGGAAGCCTCGCGCTGCCTGTATTGCTATGACGCGCCGTGCGTGAATGCATGCCCGAGCGAGATCGACATCCCGTCGTTCATCCGCAACATTCATCAGGACAACGTCCCCGGTGCCGCGCAGAAAATTCTCTCGGCGAATATCCTTGGTGGCAGTTGCGCCCGAGTCTGTCCAACCGAAATCCTCTGCCAGCAAGCCTGCGTGCGCAACAACGCTCAGGAGTGCGCGCCGGTGCTGATCGGCCTGCTGCAACGCTACGCTGTGGACAATGCACACTTCACCGAACACCCGTTCCAGCGCGCCGCCGCCACCGGCAAACGAATTGCCGTAGTCGGCGCCGGTCCTGCCGGTTTGTCCTGTGCGCATCGCAGCGCAATGCACGGGCATGACGTGGTGATTTTCGAAGCACGGGAGAAGGCTGGCGGCCTCAATGAGTACGGGATCGCCAAATACAAACTGGTCGACGACTACGCACAAAAGGAACTGGATTTTCTCCTGCAGATAGGCGGCATCGAGATTCGTCATGGGCAGAAGCTGGGCGAGAATCTGACCCTCAGCGAACTGCATCTGCAGTTCGACGCGGTGTTCCTCGGCCTCGGTCTCAACGCCAGCAAGCAACTCGGCCTGCCTCACGAGGATGCGCCGGGCCTGCTCGCCGCCACCGATTACATCCGCGAACTGCGCCAGGCCGATGACCTCACGCAACTGCCACTGGCCGAACGCTGCATCGTCCTCGGCGCTGGCAACACGGCGATCGACATGGCCGTGCAAATGGCCCGCCTCGGCGCCCGTGATGTGAATCTGGTGTATCGCCGTGGCGCGGCGGACATGGGCGCCACCGGTCATGAACAAGACATTGCCAAAGCCAATCAGGTGCGTCTGCTGACCTGGGCGCAACCGGAAGAGGTGCTGCTCGACGCTCAGGGCCATGTGCGCGGCATGCGTTTCGCCCGCACCGATCTGGTCGACGGTCGCCTGCAAACCACCGGCGAGACCTTCGAACTGGTCGCCGACGCGATCTTCAAAGCCATCGGCCAATCATTCGACAGCAGCGCCCTCGCCGACCCGTTGGTCCGCGAACTCAAGCGCCAGGGCGAGCGCATTCAGGTCGACGAAAACCTGCGCACCAGCATCCCCGGCGTGTATGCCGGCGGCGACTGCACCAGCCTCGATCAGGACCTCACCGTGCAAGCCGTGCAGCATGGCAAACGCGCCGCCGAGGCGATCAACGCTCAACTGATGCTTAACGTGGAGGCTGCGTAAATGGCCGATCTGTCGATTGTCTTCGCTGGCATCAAAGCGCCGAATCCGTTCTGGCTGGCCTCCGCGCCACCGACCGACAAAGCCTACAACGTCGTCCGCGCTTTTGAAGCGGGCTGGGGCGGCGTGGTGTGGAAAACCCTCGGAGAGGACCCGGCGGCGGTCAACGTGTCGTCGCGTTACTCGGCGCATTACGGCAACAACCGTGAAGTGCTCGGCATCAACAACATCGAGCTGATCACCGACCGTTCGCTGGAAATCAACCTGCGCGAAATCACTCAGGTGAAGAAGGACTGGCCGGATCGCGCGCTGATCGTCTCGCTGATGGTGCCGTGCGTTGAGGAATCGTGGAAACACATCCTGCCGCTGGTGGAAGCCACTGGTGCTGACGGCATCGAGCTGAACTTCGGCTGCCCACACGGCATGCCTGAGCGCGGCATGGGTGCGGCGGTCGGTCAGGTGCCGGAGTATGTCGAGCAAGTCACGCGCTGGTGCAAGACCTATTGCTCGCTGCCGGTGATCGTCAAACTGACGCCGAACATCACTGACATCCGCGTGGCCGCCCGCGCGGCCCATCGTGGTGGCGCCGATGCGGTGTCGCTGATCAATACGATCAACTCGATCACCAGCGTCGACCTGGAACACATGGTCGCCCTGCCCACCGTCGGCAGCAAAAGCACCCATGGCGGTTATTGCGGTTCGGCGGTGAAGCCAATTGCGCTGAACATGGTCGCCGAGATTGCCCGCGATCCGCAGACCCAGGGCTTGCCGATCTGTGGCATTGGCGGCATCGGCAGTTGGCGCGATGCGGCGGAATTCATGGCGCTGGGCAGCGGCGCAGTGCAGGTGTGCACGGCGGCGATGCTGCATGGTTTTCGGATTGTCGAGGAGATGAAGGACGGGCTGTCGCGGTGGATGGACAGTCAGGGTTACGCCAACATTGCCGAGTTTTCCGGGCGTGCGGTGGGCAATACCACGGACTGGAAGTACCTCGATATCAACTATCAGGTGATCGCGAAAATTGACCAGGACGCATGCATTGGTTGCGGGCGTTGTCACATCGCTTGCGAGGACACGTCACATCAGGCGATTGGCAGTCTGAAGCAGGCGGACGGCACGCATAAATATGAAGTGATCGATGAGGAGTGTGTGGGTTGTAATTTGTGCCAGATCACTTGTCCGGTGGCGGATTGCATCGAGATGGTGCCGATGGAGACTGGCAAGCCGTTTCTCGATTGGAATCATGATCCGCGCAATCCGTATCACGTTGCGGTCTAGATCGCCGACTGATCCAACAGCCCCCTCACCCTAACCCTCTCCCAAAGGGAGAGGGGACTGATTGGGGGATGCTTCAGAAATCCACCGACGTGAACGATTTGCTTTGAATCCGCAATCGACTCGGTTCTTCAGGTCGATGTTACTCGCAAGACACCTCGGTCGGCCCCCTCTCCCTCCGGGAGAGGGCTGGGGTGAGGGTCAGCTTTTGCTTTTAGGGTTCCAACCCGATCCCACGCAAAATCACACTCGTCACCGTCTGCACCGCCCGCTCAAACTGCATGTCCGACAACGGCTGATGTTCATTCAGAATATTCACCTGATGATCAAAGTCAGCATAGTGCTGCGTCGACGCCCAGATCATGTACAGCAAACTCGACGGCTCCACCGGCAGAATCCGCTTGTCCTCGACCCACTGGCGAATTTTCGCTTCCTTCATCTTCGCCCAGTCATACAGGCTGACATCCAGCGCCTCACCCAAGGTTGGCGCGCCGTGGATGATTTCGTTGGCCCAGACTTTCGAGCCGTACGGGCGGCTGCGCGAGTGGTTCATCTTGGCGCGGATGTAGCTGCTCAGCACCACGCGCGGGTCATCGAACATCTCGAAGCACAGCGCGTCCTGCTTCCACACTTCCAGCAGGTCGAACAGCACTGCGCTGTACAGCTCGCTCTTGGTTGAGAAGTAGTAATGCAGATTGGAACGCGGCAGTTGCACTTCAGCGGCGATGTCGGCCATGGCCGTGCCGCCAAAGCCTTTTTCGGCGAAGACTTTTTCCGCCGCCAGGAGGATTTTCTCGACGTTACTGCGACGAATCTCGATCTTGTGATTGCCCATGAGGGCTCCCTGACAACAGCGTTGCCCAAGACTAGCATCCGCTCTGCTCCGCGGGCGACCGCTGCAAACAAAACTTCGTACTGGCGTCAGCGGATGGCTAAACTGACGCTTCTTCACTCCTGCCCCAAAGGTATTCGCGATGCTGTTCAAGAACGTCCTGACCACCACTGCCCTGCTCGCTTCGTTGTTCGCCGCATCCTCGGTATTCGCCCACGCCCACCTGAAAAGCCAGACCCCGGCCGCCGACAGCACCGTCGCCGCCCCGGCCGATTTGCGTCTGACCTTTTCCGAAGGTGTCGAGGCCACTTTCACCAAAGTCACCGTGACCAAGGATGGCGCACCGGTCGCGATCAAACCGCTGACCACCGAAGGCGACAAGAAAACCCTGATCGTCACCCCTGACGCTCCGCTGAGCGCCGGCGAGTACAAAGTCGAATGGCACGCGGTGTCGGTCGATACGCACAAAAGCGAAGGCGCCTATCAGTTCAAGGTGGGCCAGTAATTCATGAGTGAAACGCTGGTGCTGTGTCGCTTTGTGCATTTCATCGTGGTGTTGATGCTGTTCGGGGCCTGGCTCTTCAGGCCGTTGCTGCTCAAGGATGAAGCGCCGCAAGTGGATCGGCACCTGGCGCGACTGGCGCGTTGGCTGACGACTGTGGCGCTGGTCAGCGGGATTGTCTGGGCACTTTTGATTACTGCGAGCATGGCCGGCTCGGCTACGGCGGCGTTTGATCCGGACACGGTTGCGCTGGTGCTGGGCCATACGTTTTTTGGTCAGGTGTGGCGTTGGCATCTGCTGATCAATGCCGCGCTGTTGGCGCTGTTGTTCACGCCTTGGCGCTCAAGCATGCCGATGCGACTGGGCTTAAGCGCATTGTTGCTCGCGACCCTGGCCCCGGTCGGACACGGCGCGATGCTCGATGGTTTGAGCGGGCAATTGCTGATTCTCAACCAGATTGTGCATCTGACCTGCGTGGCCGCATGGCTCGGCGGGTTGTTGTTGCTGGTGATGATTTTGCGTCAGCCGACGGAGCCGATGCATGAGGTTTTGCGGCGCTTCAGCGGAGTCGGTTATGCCTTGGTCGCGGGGCTGCTGATCACCGGTTTGATCAATGTGCGCGTGCTGACTGGCCAGTGGTGGCCGACGCCATTGTTCAGCGGATTTGCGTTGATTCTGCTGGTCAAGGCGCTGCTGGTGTTGGCCATGCTCGGATTGGCGCTGTTCAATCGCTTGCGCATTGATGATTGCGAACAGCGGATGGGCGCGCTCAGGCGCAGTGTGATACTGGAATGGTTACTCGGCATTGGTGCCGTAGCCGCCGTATCCCTGCTCGGCACGCTACCGCCGATGATCACAACCTGAAACACGATCCCCCTGTGGGAGCTGGCTTGCCAGCGATGGCGGTGTGTCAGGAACAGATATTTCGGATATGCCGACGTCATCGCTGGCAAGCCAGCTCCCACAGGGTTATCTGTTGATCAGTGAGGTTGGGTGTCTCCAGCGGCGGTGTCGATGCTGACGACCACCGACATCCCCGGCCGCAACCGTTCCTCTTCCTGCTGATCCGGATCGATGGTGATCCGCACCGGCACGCGCTGGGCGATTTTCACAAAGTTGCCAGTCGCGTTATCCGCTTGCAACAGGGCAAATTCAGACCCCGTCCCCGGCGAAATATGCTGCACATGTCCGGTGAATTTGCGGTGGTTCAAGGCATCGACAGTGAAGCGCACCGGCTGCCCGACGCGGACGTTGTCCATCTGGGTTTCCTTCATGTTGGCGATCACCCATTTCTGGTTCGGCACCAACGCCATCAACTGCGCCCCGGAGTTGACGTAAGCACCGAGGCGCACGCCAATTTGCCCGAGCTGACCATCACGCGGTGCAACGATGCGCGTGTTCGACAGATCGATCCGCGCCAGTTGCACCGCCGCTTCGGCGCTGGCCACCGCTGCTTCCAGCGACCCGCGATTGACGATCACCGTTTGCAGATCCTGACGGGCGATTTCCAGATTGGCCTTGGCCTGCGCCACCCCCGCAACACTTTGCGCATTCGCCGCCAGTGCTACATCCATTTCACGCTTGGACACCGAACCGTCGCGCACCAATTCCTGATTCCGCCGCAGATCCGCCTCGCTCTTGCGCAACTGCGCTTCGCTGTCAGCCTGTACGGCCTGACGCAATTTGATCGTCGCCTCGGCGCTGTTGCGTTGCTGCACCACATTGGCCAACGCAGCTTTCTGCACCGCCAGTTGCGCCAACGATTGATCGAGGCGTTGCTGATAGATGCGGTCGTCGAGGCGCACCAGCAAATCCCCGGCCTTCACGTACTGGAAATCCTGCACCGGCACTTCATAGACATAACCGGCGAGCTGCGGGCCGATGATCGTCACCTGCCCACGAATCAGCGCGTTTTCGGTGGTCTCGACCGCACTGCTGAACGGCGGCAATTGCCAGGCATACAGCACGATCAACACACCAACGATGGCAATCGCCGCGAAGCCCAGCGAGGAAATAATCCGCACCCGCAGCGAGCGTGGCTCGGTGTTCGGCGATGACGGTGGCGCCACACCTTCGGGCGTGGCGGCAATGGCATTGGTGGTTGTGGTGGTCGGTTCGGTCATGAAGAAGTGGCACCGCTCAAAGGTGTGGATGGCGCTGGGGCGACGGCTTTGGTGGTGCTCATCAGCCACAGCGCACGAATGGACAGCCAGATCATGGTCAGCACCGCAATCACGGCGATCAGCATGAACACATCGTTATAGGCCAGCACGTTGGCCTCTCGGGTCGCGGCGTTGGACAGGCTGCGAATACCCGCAAGGTTGCGCAGACTCGGGTCGGCCAACAGCGATCCGTACGCCGAGCCGCCGCTCTGCACGCGTGCCGCCACCAAAGGGTCAGACAGCGTCAGGTGCTCAACGATTTGACTGGAATGAAATTTTTCCCGGACGATCTGAAACGTGCCCAGAAGTGCCGCACCGAGCAGGCCGCCGAGGTTGTTGCAGATCCCGAACAGCACCGAAAAGCTCACCAGATTGCGCGGATTGGTCAACACGTTACGGGTGCCGAAGACCATGGTCGGGCCAAGGAAAAACGTGCTGCCGAACGCCAGCAAAAACTGACTGAAATAGAGGTTTTCCGGACGGGTCAGGTTGTTGGAAAAGCTGTCCATCACCGACCCGGTGGCCATCAGACCCAGCGAGATAATCAACGGCATCAGCAGGTGTTTGGGGTCGATGGTCAGCGCGCTGGTCACCAAACCCGCGACGCTGCCGATCAGCATCACCACGTACAGGCTGTGCAACTGCTCGTAGCCCATGTTCAGGTTCTGCATGAAACCGACCGCACCGGTGGACTGCTCCGAGGTGACCATGCGAATCAGGGTCACCGCCAGCGCCAGGCGAATCATCGTCCCGCTGCCCAGCCAACGGGTCATCAGCAGCGGGTTACTGCGGTTATGTTCGATGGCCAGACCGGCGATGATCAAGGCAATCGAGGCGGCCAGCGCATAGCCGATCCAGTCGGCCTCCAGCCACCAATCGATCCGCCCCAGCGACAACACCGCACACAGCAACGCCACGCCAGTGGCGAGAATGGCGAAGGTGAGAAAGTCGAGTTTTTCGAAGGTTTTGAAACGGTCTCCGGGCGGTAATTTGAGCAGCAATACGCAGCCTAGCGACAGCAACGCCATGCCCAGTTCGAACAGGTACAAGCCGCGCCATTCGGCGATCTGCAGCAAATCTTCGGAAAATAATCGCGCCAATGGCAACGCCAGTTGCGAGGTGCCGAGGCCGAGCACCAGCGCCTTCAGCCGCCACTTCGCCGGGAACGCCTGAACCATGTAATACAGACCCAGCGAACTCAGTGCCGCGCCGACCATGCCGTGCGCCGCCCGCACCGCCACCGCCGAATTCAGGTCGTTGACGAACAGATGGCCGAAGGTCACCAGCGCGTACAGCACCAGAAACACTTCGGTGAACGCGCGCAAACCAAACTGCTGGCGAAACTTCACCAGCAGCAGGTTCATCGACACGTTGGTCATCACGTACGCCGCCGGTAACCAGGCCATTTCCGCCGTGGTCGCGCCGAGTGCACCTTGCAGATAAGGCAAGTTGGCAACCACCAGCGAGTTGCCCAAGCCACCGGTCACCGCCACCAGCAAACCGACCAGCGCATAGGCCAGACGCTTGGGATTGGAGTGCAACGGCGTCGAGGGGGAACCGGGCAGACTGGGCTTTTCGTGGGGCTGCCAGTTGCGCGGGGCGTATTGATCCATGGAAAAGCCTTGTGCGGAAGGTGGGTGAAGTTTGCCGCAAATTCACCTGCAACACACATCCCATGGACAACACAGATCCCTTGTAGGAGTGAGCCTGCTCGCGATCGCGTTGTATCAATGATGGAAATGTCGACTGATACACCGCTATCGCGAGCAGGCTCACTCCTACAAGGGTTCTGTGTGATGACCGAAGTCATCGCACAACTTGCTGTTGACATTCCCGGGAAACCTAGGAAATATCCGCACCCATGTTGTACGACGACGTATAACAAATAATAAAAACAACAAACGAAACAGGGAGCGTCACAGTGAGCACACTCGTCTGCAGTTCCGTCCGCCCTTCCCGTCTTTCCGTCACCCGCCCGCGTACCGCTTTAAGTCTGATCGGCTGCAGCAGCCTCGCCCTCGCCATACCGATGAGCGCCGAAGCCGAAGGTTTTCTCGACGACAGCAAAGCCACGCTGAACCTGCGCAACGCCTACTTCAACCGCAACTTCGTCAACCCGGCCAACCCGCAGGGCAAGGCTGAGGAGTGGACGCAGAACTTCATCCTTGATGCCAAATCCGGCTTCACTCAGGGCACCGTCGGTTTCGGCCTTGATCTGCTGGGGATGTATTCGCAGAAGCTCGATGGCGGCAAAGGCACGGGCGGCACGCAACTGTTGCCGATCCACGATGACGGGCGTCCGGCCGACAACTTCGGGCGCCTCGGCGTAGCGCTGAAAGCCAAGGTCTCGAAGACCGAACTGAAGGTCGGCGAATGGATGCCGGTGCTGCCGATCCTGCGCTCCGACGATGGCCGCTCCCTCCCGCAAACTTTTCGTGGCGGCCAGATCACTTCCACCGAGATCAATGGCCTGACCGTCTACGGCGGCCAGTTCCGTGGCAACAGCCCGCGCAACGACGCGAGCATGGAAGACATGTCAATGAACGGCCGTGGCGCGTTCACTTCCGACCGCTTCAACTTCGGCGGTGGCGAATACACCTTCAACGACAAACGCACCCTGGTCGGCGTTTGGTACGCCGAACTCACGGACATCTACCAGCAGCAGTATTTCAATCTCAGCCACAGCCAGCCGTTGGGCGACTGGACGCTGGGCGCCAACCTCGGTTTCTTCACCGGCAAGGAAGATGGCAGCGCCCAGGCCGGCGAACTCGACAACAAGACCGCGTTCGCCATGCTCTCGGCCAAATATGGCGGCAACACCTTCTACGTTGGCCTGCAAAAACTCAGCGGCGACGACGCCTGGATGCGGGTCAACGGCACCAGCGGCGGCACCCTCGCCAACGACAGCTACAACGCCAGTTATGACAACGCCAAGGAACGTTCCTGGCAGTTGCGCCACGACTACAACTTCGTCGCCCTCGGTGTTCCGGGCCTGACCCTGATGAACCGCTACATCAGCGGCGACAACGTGCACACCGCCACCACCAATGACGGCAAGGAATGGGGCCGCGAGTCGGAACTGGCCTACACCGTGCAGAGCGGCCCGCTGAAAAATCTCAACGTGAAATGGCGCAACGCGACGATTCGCCGGGACTTCAGCACCAACGAGTTTGACGAGAACCGGATCTTTATCAGTTATCCGATTTCGTTGTTGTAATTCGTCGGCAAGTACGCCCCCTGTAGGAGTGAGCCTGCTCGCGATAGCGATGTGTCAGACGACATCCTCTTCGACTGATACACCGCAATCGCGAGCAGGCTCACTCCTACAGGGGATTGCATTGCAAGGCGAGATCGCCCGGAGGAAAAAACTGTTTCACCTTCCGTCATCTACACCAAAAGTCGCGTTGACAAGTTCCGGAAACCCTACCGATACTTCAGCGCAGTCATACGACAACCTACAACAAACCTAATAACAATGTGTCCAGGGATTGCCATGACGTCTACCTCTACTCCCCGCGCTCCATTCAATCGCCTGCTGCTGACCGGCGCCGCCGGTGGCCTGGGCAAAGTCCTGCGCGAACGGATGCGCCCCTATGCCAATGTCCTGCGCCTGTCGGACATCGCCGCCCTCGCCCCAGCCGTCGATGATCGCGAAGAAATCGTGGTCTGCGACCTCGCCGACAAACACGCCGTACACCAACTGGTCGAGGGCGTCGACGCGATCCTGCATTTCGGCGGTGTCTCCGTGGAGCGGCCGTTCGAAGAAATCCTCGGCGCCAACATCAGCGGTGTCTTTCACATCTACGAAGCGGCGCGCCGGCATGGCGTCAAGCGAGTGATCTTCGCCAGCTCCAACCACGTCATCGGCTTCTACAAACAGGACGAACCGCTCGACGCCAGCTCCGCGCGCCGTCCCGATGGCTACTACGGACTGTCCAAGTCCTACGGCGAAGACATGGCCAGTTTCTACTTCGATCGCTACGGCATCGAAACCGTCAGCATCCGCATCGGCTCCTCGTTCCCCGAACCGCAAAACCGCCGAATGATGCACACCTGGCTGAGCTTCGACGACCTCACCCAACTGCTCGAACGCGCGCTGTACACGCCGAACGTCGGCCACACCGTGGTCTACGGCATGTCCGCCAACAAGGACGTCTGGTGGGACAACAAATTCGCCAGCCACCTCGGCTTCGAGGCGAAGGACAGCTCCGAAGTGTTCCGCGAAAAAGTCGAGGCGCAACCGATGCCGGCCGCCGATGACCCGGCGCGAATCTATCAGGGCGGCGCGTTTGTCGCCGCCGGACCGTTCGGCGACTGATCACCCTGACAACGACGCAAAGGAATGAGTATGCAAGCCGAATTGATCGTCGATGCCCGCAACGCCGTGGGCGAAAGCCCGGTCTGGGTGGCAGAGGAAAACGCGCTGTACTGGGTGGACATTCCCAACGGCGGCCTGCAACGCTGGAGCGCTGACACGGGCCATGTGCATGCCTGGAAAACCCCGGAAATGCTCGCCTGCATCGCCCGCCACAGCCGTGGCGGCTGGGTCGCCGGCATGGAGAGCGGCTTCTTTCATTTGCACCCGCACAGCGACGGCAGCCTCGACAACCAACTGCTCGCCAGCGTCGAGCACGGCCGCGACGACATGCGTCTCAACGATGGTCGCTGCGACCGTCAGGGCCGCTTCTGGGCCGGCAGCATGGTGCTGAACATGGGCCTGAATGCGCCCGAAGGCCGGCTCTACCGCTACGGTGCCGGACAGTCTGGCGTGATCGAAGCGCAACTCGACGGCTTCATCGTGCCCAACGGCCTCGGTTTCAGCCCCGACGGAAAAACCATGTACCTGTCCGATTCGCACCCCGACGTGCAACTGATCTGGACGTTCGATTACGACACCGAGACCGGCACGCCGTCGAACCGCCGTGTTTTCGTCGACATGAACCACTTCCCCGGTCGCCCCGATGGCGCTGCTGTGGACGCCGAAGGTTTCTACTGGATTTGCGCCAACGACGCCGGCCTGATTCACCGCTTCGCGCCGGACGGTCGACTCGACTTCTCACTGGCCGTGCCGGTGAAAAAACCGACCATGTGCGCCTTCGGCGGCAGCCGGATGGACACCTTGTTCGTCACCTCGATTCGCCCCGGTGACGACCACGATCCGCAATCCCTGGCCGGCGGCGTGTTCGCCCTGAATCCCAACGTCAAAGGCCTGCCGGAACCGCTGTTCGACGATTTGCTGTAACACCCGCCTCTGCTGCACCGCTGCGCATTGAACACAAAAATAACAAGACTGGAGACTCACCCCCATGAACTTCAAACGCACCTTGCTGGCCGCTGCACTCCCGCTGATGTTTAGCTTCACTGGCGCCGCTCAGGCACTGCAACTCAAATTCGCTGACATTCACCCCGCCGGTTATCCAACCGTGGTGGCCGAAGAAAACATGGGCAAGATGCTGACCAAGGAGACCAACGGCGAACTGACCTTCCAATACTTCCCCGGCGGTGTGCTGGGCTCCGAAAAAGAAGTCATCGAGCAGATGCAAGTCGGCGCCGTACAGCTGTCTCGCGTCAGCCTGGGTATCGTCGGCCCCGTGGTTCCGGACGTGAACGTGTTCAACATGCCGTTCATCTTCCGCGATCACCAACACATGCGTAACGTCATCGACGGCGCAGTGGGTGACGAGATCCTCGACAAGATCACCAACTCTGAATTCGGCCTGGTGGCCCTGGCCTGGATGGACGGCGGCACGCGCAACGTTTACACCAAAAAACCGGTGCGCAAGCTCGAAGACCTCAAGGGCATGAAAATCCGCGTGCAAGGCAACCCGATGTTCATCGACATGATGAACGCCATGGGCGGCAACGGCATCGCGATGGACACCGGTGAAATTTTCAGCGCCCTGCAGACCGGCGTGATCGACGGCGCGGAAAACAACCCGCCGACCCTGCTCGAACACAACCACTTCCAGAATGCGAAGTACTACAGCCTCACGGGTCACCTGATCCTGCCAGAGCCGATCGTGATGTCGAAAATCACCTGGGAAAAACTGACGCCGGATCAACAGGCGCTGGTCAAGACAGCCGCCAAGGCTGCCCAGGCCGAAGAGCGCGTGCTGTGGGACAAGAAGTCCGCTGCCAGTGAAGAAAAACTCAAGGCCGCCGGCGTCGAGTTCATCGAGGTCGACAAGAAGCCCTTCTACGACGCCACCGCCCCGGTACGGGAAAAGTACGGCGCGAAGTATGCCGACCTGATCAAGAAAATCGAAGCCGTTCAGTAACGCCTGCCGCTCCGTCCTCATGAACAAGGCCCGGTGCGCCCGATGACTGCGGCGCGCCCGGTTACGGTGGAACCCGATGAAGAATCTACTGCTGCGTATCAACGACAAGATCTACATGACGTGCATCTGGGTCGCCGGCCTTTCCGTCCTGGCGATTTCCCTGATGATTCCCTGGGGCGTGTTCGCCCGCTACGTGCTGGGCACCGGTTCGAGCTGGCCCGAGCCCACGGCGATTCTGCTGATGATGGTGTTTACCTTCATCGGCGCCGCCGCCAGTTACCGCGCCGGCGCGCACATGGCCGTGGCCATGCTCACCGATCGCATGCCGCCGCACGTGCGATCCGCAGCGGCGATTTTTTCCCAGCTGCTGATGGCGGCGATCTGCATCTTCATGACGATCTGGGGCGCCAAGCTGTGCATGTCCACCTGGAACCAGTTCATGGCGGCCCTGCCCGATCTGCGCGTTGGCGTGACCTATTTGCCGATTCCCGTGGGCGGCTTGCTGACGCTGATTTTCGTGCTGGAAAAACTCTTGCTCGGTGACCAGAGCAAACGGCGCGTCGTGCAGTTCGACCTGGTTGAAGAAAGTGAAGGTGCCGCCTAATGGACGCTCTGATACTGCTGGGCAGTTTTATCGCTTTGATCCTGATCGGCATGCCGGTCGCCTACGCGCTCGGCGCGGCCGCGCTGATCGGTGCATGGTGGATCGACATTCCGTTCCAGGCGGTGATGATTCAGGTCGCCTCGGGGGTGAACAAATTCTCGCTGCTGGCCATTCCGTTCTTCGTGCTGGCCGGTGCGATCATGGCCGAGGGCGGCATGTCCCGTCGATTGGTGGCGTGTGCCGGGGTGCTGGTGGGTTTTGTCCGCGGCGGTCTGTCACTGGTCAACATTGTCGCGTCGACGTTCTTCGGCGCGATCTCCGGTTCGTCGGTGGCGGACACCGCGTCGGTGGGTTCGGTGCTGATTCCGGAAATGGAACGCAAGGGCTATCCACGGGACTTCTCCACCGCGGTGACCGTCAGCGGTTCGGTGCAAGCCCTGCTGACCCCGCCAAGCCATAACTCGGTGCTCTACTCCCTGGCCGCCGGTGGCACGGTTTCAATTGCTTCGCTGTTCATGGCGGGCATCGTGCCGGGCTTGCTGATGAGCGCCTGCCTGATGGTGCTGTGTCTGATTTTCGCGAGAAAACGCAATTATCCCAAGGGTGAAGTGATCCCGATGCGCCAGGCGTTGAAAATCGTCGGCGAAGCCCTCTGGGGCCTGATGGCGATGGTGATCATCCTCGGCGGCATCCTGTCCGGCATCTTCACCGCGACCGAATCGGCGGCCATCGCTGTGCTCTGGTCGTTCTTCGTCACCATGTTCATCTACCGCGACTACAAATGGAGCGAACTGCCGAAACTGATGCACCGCACGGTGCGGACGATTTCGATCGTGATGATCCTGATCGGTTTCGCCGCGAGCTTCGGCTACATCATGACCCTGATGCAGATTCCGGCGAAGATCACCACGGCGTTTCTGACCCTGTCGGACAACCGCTACGTGATCCTGATGTGCATCAACGTCATGCTGCTGTTGCTCGGCACGGTGATGGACATGGCGCCGCTGATCCTGATTCTGACGCCGATCCTGATGCCGGTGATTCTCGGCATTGGTGTTGACCCGGTGCAGTTCGGCATGATCATGCTGGTGAATCTGGGGATCGGATTGATAACGCCGCCGGTGGGTGCGGTGTTGTTTGTCGGTTCGGCGGTGGGCAAGGTCAGCATCGAAAGCACTGTGAAGGCGCTGCTGCCGTTTTACGCGGTGCTGTTCCTGGTGTTGATGTTGGTGACTTACGTGCCGGCACTGTCGCTGTGGTTGCCCCATCTGGTGTTGTAAGCCGATAAAAAGATCGCAGCCCTTGATGGGCTGCGATTTCTTTTGAACCTCACGCCCGCAACAACATATACCCCGCCACCACGAGACACACACTGGCAAACCCCACCTGCAACGCCCGCGCCGGCACCCGCGCACAGAGCTTGCGCCCGATGATCATGCCGACAATGCTGGCGACGATAAACGCCGCGCCCTGCCCGTCAATCCGCACACCGGCATGAAACGAGCCGACCACCCCGATCGCCGAGATCAGACTGATCACCATCAACGACGTCGCGACAATCCCGCGCATCTGCACGTCGGTCAGTTGCTTGAACGCCGGCACGATCAGAAAACCGCCACCCACACCGAGCAATCCGGAGACCACCCCGGTAATCGCGCCCAAAGCAGCCAGGGTTGCGGTGCACTTGGCGGTCCAGTCAAACCGCCCGGTTTGTTCATTGAGCATGCAATTCTTCTGGCCCCAACTGGCATGCCCGTGATCGCTCGGCCCCTCCTGCTGACGCTCACGGCGCAACATGCGCCAGGCCACCATGACCATCAGCAGGCTGAACAGGACCATCAGGATTTTCTCCGACAACTGGTGCGCGAAGTAAATGCCCAACGGCGAAAACACTGCGCCCAACGCCGCAATCAACAGCGCCGCGCGATAGCGCACCAGGCCATGACGCAAACCGTCGATGGCACCGACCGCCGCCGCACTGCCGACCGCAAACAACGCCACCGGCGCTGCCTGCGTCATCGTCCAGCCAAGCCCGAGCACCAGCGCCGGCACCGCCAGAATGCCACCGCCGGCCCCGGTCAAACCGAGGACCACCCCCATCACCACGCCAAACAGACTTGCCAGCAACATAGGGTTTTCTCAGTCGACCTTGGACACACGTGTCAGCCACTCGCGGCCCTTGAGCATGCCGTTCCAGTAGAACCACGGCAGCAGCGTCGCCTTGAGAAACCATGCCGAACGCCGCGCCACCGTCGGGTCCAGTGGAAAGGTCGGCAGCAACTTGCCGGCGTATCCGAACTCGGCAAGGATCACCTTGCCCTTCTCCACCGTTAGCGGGCAGGAACCATAGCCGTCGTACTTCAGCGGCAGCGGTTGTTGCTTGCGCAGGGCCAGCAGGTTTTCCGCCACCACCACGACTTGCTTGCGCACCGCTGCGGCGGTTTTCGCGTTACTGGTGCCACAGATATCACCGAGTCCGAACACATCGGGAAAGCGCGGATGTTGCAGGCTGTGCGGGTTGACCTCGCACCAGCCGGCAGCGTCGGCCAACGGGCTCTGCGCGATGAAATCCGGCGCAACCTGCGGCGGCACGACGTGGAGCAGATCGAAGGTTTTCGCCACACGGGTGACGTTGCCTTCAGCGTCCTTGATCTCGAACCACGCGGTTTTCGCCGGGCCGTCAACCTTGACCAGATTCGAATTGAACGCCAACTGTGCGTTGTACTTTTCGATGTACTTCATCAACGGCGGCACGAACGTCGCCACGCCAAACAGTGCAGCGCCGGCGAGATTGAATTCGACCTTGATGTTGCTCAGCACGGCGGTTTTACGCCAGTGATCGCAGGACAGATACAACGCCTTTTGCGGTGCGCCGGCGCATTTGATCGGCATCGCCGGTTGAGTGAACAGCGCTTTGCCGCCGCGCAGTTTCTGCACCTGATCCCAGGTGTATTGCGCGTGCTGGTAGCTGTAGTTGGAGGTCACGCCGTGTTGACCGAGGCTGTCCTGCAAACCTTCGATTTTCTCCCAGGCCAGACGCAAGCCGGGGCAGACGATCAGGTTCTGGTAGCTGACCGTGCGTTGATCGTTGAGGGTGAGTTGGCGTTTGTCGGGGTCGATTGCGGTGACCGCCGCTTGCAGCCAGTTCGCTTGCTTTGGCATGACCTCGTTCATGGCCCGGGCCGTGTCTTTCACATCAAAGGCACCACCGCCGACCAGCGTCCACGCCGGTTGGTAGTAATGCTGGGCGCTGGGTTCGATCACGGTAACTTTCAGCGCCGGATCACGCTTGAGCAGGCTGGCGACAAAACCGATACCGGCCGTACCGCCGCCGATGACCACGATGTCCGCACTGATGGATGGGCCCCAGTGTTGATCGTTCATTGCTTGTTCCTTTTGCTGCACGCAAGGATTTCTCAGCCTTCACACAAATCCATTGTAGGAGTGAGCCTGCTCGCGATAGCAGTGTGTCAGTTAATGAATGTGTGGCTGACACACCGCAATCGCGAGCAGGCTCACTCCTACATGGGATAGCGTGTTGGCTGGCATTTATTGATGACCCAGACTTTTCAGCACGGCTCCGCAATACAACCCGGAGAGGGTTTTCATCACCTGGATGACCTCCGGACTGGCGAGGCCGTAGAAAATGTACTTGCCTTCACGACGGGTCGCGACCAGCCCTTCATCGCGCAGGATGCCCAATTGCTGGGACAGCGTCGGCTGGCGCACACCGGTCATTTTTTCCAGTTCGCCGACATTGCGTTCGCCTTGGGTCAGTTGACACAGGATCAGCAGGCGATCCTCATTGGCCATGGCCTTGAGCAGCGCACAGGCCTTGGAGGCCGAGGCGCGCAGCTGGGCGACTTCACATTCGGTCAGACTGGATTGCATTTGCACGATGCCTTCAAGGTCACTTAAGCTGCGAACATTATGTTTTTAGATAAAGTGTTGCAACCCATTTCCCTTGTTCAGGTTGGTGTCCATGCCCGCGCAGATTGAAGCTTTCCTCGACCCCGCCTCTTCGACCTACAGCTATGTGGTCTATGAAGTGGATGGCGGGCAGTGTGCGATCGTTGATCCGGTGCTCGATTACGACGGCGCTGCCGGACGCACCTGCACCGCCCAGGTCGACAAAATCATCGCCTTCGTTCGCGCCCACAATTTGCAGGTGCAGTGGCTGCTGGAAACCCATGCCCACGCCGATCACCTGTCCGCCGCGCCTTACCTGCGCCGGGAACTGGGTGGCAAAATCGCCATCGGTGAATCGATCAGCAAAGTGCAGAACGTGTTCAAGGCACTGTTCAATCTGGAGCCGGAGTTTTGCGTCGACGGCTCACAGTTCGATCATCTGCTTGCGCCGAACGAGTCATTTCGCATCGGCAACCTCAAGGCCACGGCCCTGCACGTCCCCGGCCACACCCCGGCGGACGTGGCTTATCTGATCGATGGCGAGCAGATTCTGGTCGGCGACACATTGTTCATGCCCGATGTCGGCACGGCGCGCTGCGACTTTCCCGGCGGCAACGCCCATCAGTTGTTCAATTCGATCCAAAAGCTGCTGGCCTTCCCGGCCAGTGTGAAACTCTACGTTTGCCACGATTATCCGCCCGAAGGTCGCGCCTCACAGTGCCAGACCACGGTCGGCGAACAACGCAAACACAATATTCATGTGCATGACGGGATTGATCAGGCAGCGTTCGTCGACATGCGCACCAAGCGCGATGCCGGGCTGGGCATGCCGACGCTGTTGCTGCCGGCGATTCAGGTAAATGTGCGAGCGGGGAATCTGCCAGCGGCGGAGGACAACGGTGTGGTTTACCTGAAGATTCCGCTCAATTCGCTATAGGAAAAAACCGCTAGGGCCGTTGCCGGATTATTTTTCCTACGAACGCTGTCGAGGGTGATGAACTGGTGAAAATCCCGTAAGCGAGCAGACTCCATTGGGCAAACATTCAATGGAGTTTTCGCAATATGGATATTCGTCGTAATCACCGTGACATGACCGTGGCACAGAAAAACGCGTTCATCAGGGCCATCCTGATCCTGAAAAATCAAACCCCCAGTATCCTGCGACCTGGTCAGCAGTATCGCTACGATGACTTTGTACAGATTCACAAGAACTCCATGGGACAGGGCAATCCGATTTTCCCCAACCCCCATCGCAATCCGCTGTTTTTCCCCTGGCACCGCATCCTGATTCGCCAATTCGAGCGGGAACTGCAAGCCGCAGCCAACGACCCCGGCATTACCCTACCGTACTGGAACTGGAGCATGAGCGGCGCGGACAACCCATTCGTCGATGATTTCATGGGCAGGGATGGCGATGCGCGGTTTGAACAGCGCGTAACCATCGGGCCATTTGCTTTCGAGGGGCAGGTCTTTGGCATCAAGGTCTGGGATGGTGACGAAGGGATTGCGGCGCTGAGGCGCAATTTCGGCGCAGCGGGTTCGCCACTGCCCACCGTGCAGGAAATCGAGTCAGTCATGAACCGCACACCCTACTGGTCCGAACCCGAAGGTTGGGAAAACCAGATGGAGCGGATGCACAACAACGTGCATTCGTGGGTCGGCGGCAACATGGGCACGGCCGCGTCACCAAACGACCCGATATTCTTCCTCCACCACTGTCATCTCGATTATCTGTGGGAAAGGTGGAAGCGCCAGCACCCTGCCGAAGAAGTCATATCATTTGCCGAAAACGCACCCAACGGCATGCTCGAGGCCACAATGATCTTTCATCCGGACATCGAACCTGCCCCTTGGCAACAGACCTGGAAGATTAACCAGGCCCTCGACACTGCGGCACTTGATTATCGGTATGACTTCAGTAGTGCTGGCACCGCGATCACGCCCCCAGAATCAAACCATTGATCGGCAACGGCAGCGCGGTCTTGTAGCGCACCTGCTTGAGCGCGAAGCTTGACCGAATGTTCGCCACACCCGGAACTTTGGTCAGGAAGTCCATCATGAAGCGTTCGAGCGACTGAATGGTCGGCACCAGGACCCGGATAAGGTAATCCGGGTCTCCGGCCATCAGGTAGCACTCCATCACCTCCGGGCGATCGGAGATGGCTTCCTCGAAATGCTGCAGCGCTTCCTCGACCTGTTTCTCCAGGCTGACGTGAATGAACACGTTCACGTGCAATCCCAGCAGATCAGCATCCAGCAGCGTGACCTGCTCGCGGATCAGGCCCAATTCTTCCATTGCCTTGACCCGATTGAAGCACGGCGTCGGCGACAGGTTTACCGAGCGCGCGAGGTCGGCGTTGGTGATGCGCGCGTTCTCCTGAAGGCTGTTGAGAATGCCGATGTCGGTACGGTCCAGTTTGCGCATGAGACAAAACCACCTGTTTTTTATGTTTATGCAGAATTTCTATCTGCAAATCGTCTCCAGCGCAACGAAACAGAGATAAATATTCTTCTTGCCCGGGCCTATGATTGTTGTAGGACAAGATTTCTTCTACCGAAGAATGACTGCCAGCTCACTACAAGAAATTCACAAGATCGAGCGTAGAAGCCATGACCCAAGCGTATGAACCGCTGCGTCTGCACGTCCCTGAACCCTCGGGCCGTCCAGGCTGCAAAACCGATTTTTCCTACCTGCATCTGACCGATGCCGGTACGGTGCGCAAACCTTCCATCGACGTCGAACCCGCCGACACCGCCGACCTGGCGCGTGGGCTGATTCGTGTGCTCGACGATCAGGGCAACGCCCTCGGCCCTTGGGCTGAAAACGTACCAGTCGAGATCCTGCGTAAAGGCATGCGCGCCATGCTCAAGACGCGCATCTACGACAACCGCATGGTGGTCGCCCAGCGTCAGAAAAAAATGTCGTTCTACATGCAAAGCCTCGGCGAAGAAGCCATCGGCAGTGCTCAGGCGCTGGCCTTGAACATCGACGACATGTGCTTTCCGACCTACCGCCAGCAAAGCATCCTGATGGCCCGCGAAGTGCCACTGGTCGACCTGATCTGCCAACTGCTGTCCAACGAGCGCGATCCGCTCAAAGGCCGCCAGTTACCGATCATGTACTCGGTCAAGGACGCCGGTTTCTTCACCATTTCCGGCAACCTCGCCACCCAGTTCATTCAGGGCGTGGGCTGGGGCATGGCCTCGGCGATCAAGGGCGACACCAAAATCGCCTCGGCGTGGATCGGTGACGGCGCCACCGCCGAATCGGACTTCCACACCGCCCTCACCTTCGCCCACGTTTATCGCGCGCCGGTGATCCTCAATGTGGTCAACAACCAATGGGCGATTTCGACCTTCCAGGCCATCGCCGGTGGTGAAGCCACCACCTTCGCCGGACGCGGTGTTGGTTGCGGCATCGCCTCGCTACGCGTGGATGGCAACGACTTCTACGCGGTCTACGCCGCTTCTGCCTGGGCTGCCGAACGCGCCCGCCGCAACCTTGGCCCGACCATGATCGAATGGGTCACCTACCGCGCCGGCCCGCACTCGACCTCCGACGATCCGTCGAAATACCGTCCTGCCGATGACTGGAGCCACTTCCCGCTCGGCGACCCGATTGCCCGTCTCAAACAGCACCTGATCAAGGTCGGCCACTGGTCGGACGAAGAGCACGCTGCCGTCAGCGCCGAGCTTGAAGCCGAAGTGATTGCCGCGCAAAAACAGGCCGAACAGTACGGCACCCTCGCCGGCGGCCAGATTCCAAGCGCCGCGACCATGTTCGAAGACGTCTACAAAGAGATGCCGGAGCACTTGAAGCGCCAGCGTCAGCAGTTGGGGATCTGACATGAACGACCACAACAACAATATTCAGTTGGAAACCGCCATGACCACGACCACCATGACCATGATCCAGGCCCTGCGCTCGGCCATGGATGTGATGCTTGAGCGTGATGACAATGTGGTGGTGTTCGGTCAGGACGTCGGTTACTTCGGCGGCGTGTTCCGTTGCACCGAAGGCCTGCAGACCAAGTACGGCACCTCGCGGGTATTCGACGCACCGATCTCGGAAAGCGGCATCGTCGGTGTGGCCGTCGGCATGGGCGCTTACGGTCTGCGTCCGGTCGCCGAGATTCAGTTCGCCGACTACGTCTACCCCGCTTCCGACCAGATCATTTCCGAAGCGGCACGCCTGCGTTATCGCTCGGCCGGCGAGTTCACCGCGCCGATGACCCTGCGCATGCCTTGCGGCGGCGGCATCTACGGTGGCCAGACCCACAGCCAGAGCATCGAGGCAATGTTCACTCAGGTTTGCGGTCTGCGCACGGTCATGCCATCCAACCCGTATGACGCCAAAGGCTTGCTGATCGCCTCCATCGAAAACGATGATCCGGTGATCTTTCTTGAGCCGAAACGCCTGTACAACGGCCCGTTCGACGGCCACCACGACCGCCCGGTGACCCCGTGGTCGAAACACCCGCAAGCCCAGGTTCCGGACGGTTACTACACCGTGCCACTGGACGTGGCCGCGATCACTCGTCCGGGCAAGGACGTGACCGTGCTGACTTACGGCACCACCGTTTACGTGTCGCAAGTCGCTGCCGAAGAAAGCGGCGTGGATGCTGAAGTCATCGACCTGCGCAGCCTGTGGCCGCTGGACCTGGAAACCATCGTCAAGTCGGTGAAGAAAACCGGCCGCTGCGTGGTTGTTCACGAAGCCACCCGCACCTGCGGTTTCGGCGCCGAACTGGTGTCGCTGGTGCAAGAGCATTGCTTCCATCACCTGGAAGCGCCGATCGAACGCGTCACCGGTTGGGACACCCCCTACCCGCACGCGCAGGAGTGGGCGTATTTCCCAGGGCCGTCCCGAGTGGGTGCGGCGTTGAAACGGGTCATGGAGGTCTGAATGGGCACGCACGTTATCAAGATGCCGGACATCGGCGAAGGCATCGCAGAAGTAGAACTGTCGCAGTGGCACGTCAAGGTTGGCGATCTGGTCGTTGAAGATCAGGTGCTGGCGGATGTGATGACCGACAAGGCGATGGTCGATATTCCCTCGCCCGTGCATGGCAAGGTGATTGCGCTTGGTGGTCAGCCGGGTGAAGTGATGGCGGTTGGCAGCGTGCTGATCAGCATTGAGGTTGAAGGTGCCGGTAACTTGAAAGAGTCCGCCGCACCTGCGCCTGTTAAAGAAGCACCGGTTGCGCCGAAAGTTGAAACCGTTGTTGAGAGCAAACCTGCTCCAGCCGCACCGCGTCCGGCTGCGGTTTGCCAAGGCCCGATGGTTGCCCGCGAAGCGGATGAGCGTCCGCTGGCCTCGCCGGCCGTACGCAAACATGCATTGGATTTGGGCATTCAATTGCGTCTGGTGCGCGGTTCCGGCCCGGCCGGTCGTGTGTTGCACGAAGACCTTGAGGCTTATCTCGCGCAAGGTCAGTCGAATGCCGCGGCGCCGGTTGCCGCCGCTTACGCCCAGCGCAACGACGAAGAACAGATTCAAGTCATTGGCATGCGCCGAAAGATCGCCCAGCGTATGCAGGACGCCACGCAGCGTGCCGCACACTTCAGCTATGTCGAAGAAATCGACGTCACTGCCATCGAAGAACTGCGCGCGCATTTGAATGAAAAACACGGCGCCAGCCGTGGCAAGTTGACCTTGCTGCCGTTCCTCGTCCGTGCGCTGGTCGTCGCCCTGCGCGACTTCCCGCAAATGAACGCCCGTTACGACGATGAAGCGCAGGTCATCACCCGCCTCGGTGCGGTGCATGTCGGCGTCGCCACGCAAAGCGACGTCGGCCTGATGGTGCCGGTGGTGCGTCACGCCGAGGCGCGCAGCCTGTGGGACAGCGCCACGGAAATCTCGCGTTTGGCCAACGCCGCGCGTAACGGCAAGGCCAGCCGCGATGAATTGTCCGGCTCGACCATCACCCTGACCAGCCTCGGTGCGCTGGGCGGCATCGTCAGCACGCCAGTGTTGAACCTGCCGGAAGTGGCGATCGTCGGTGTGAACAAAATCGTCGAACGGCCAATGGTCGTCAAAGGCCAGGTGGTGATCCGCAAGATGATGAACCTCTCCAGTTCCTTCGATCACCGCGTGGTCGACGGCATGGACGCGGCGCTCTTCATCCAGGCCATTCGTGGCTTGATCGAACAACCTGCCACTTTGTTTGTGGAGTAAGGCGCGCATGCAATCTCTGAACACTACGCTGTTGATCATCGGCGGCGGCCCCGGCGGTTATGTCACGGCGATCCGCGCCGGGCAACTGGGCATTTCGACGATTCTGGTCGAAGGCCAATCGCTCGGCGGCACCTGCCTGAACATTGGCTGCATCCCGTCGAAAGCGCTGATCCATGTGGCTGAGCAGTTTCACCAGACCCGGCATCACAGCCAGCATTCGGCGTTGGGCATCAGCGTTTCCGCGCCGAGCCTCGACATCAGCAAAAGCGTCGAGTGGAAGGACGGCATCGTTGATCGCCTGACCACCGGCGTCGCTGCTTTGCTGAAAAAGAACAAGGTTCAGGTCATCAATGGCTGGGCCAAAGTCATCGACGGCAAAACCGTTGACGTTGGCGACACGCGCATCCAGTGCGAGCACTTGGTGCTGGCCACCGGTTCGACCAGCGTCAATCTGCCGATCCTGCCGATTGGCGGGCCGATCATCTCTTCC
Source organism: Pseudomonas sp. MC6 (assembly GCF_054790575.1). NCBI lineage: Bacteria > Pseudomonadati > Pseudomonadota > Gammaproteobacteria > Pseudomonadales > Pseudomonadaceae > Pseudomonas > Pseudomonas sp. MC6. The sequence goes on along the minus strand of NZ_CP186504.1, from coordinate 1,043,229 downwards.
ACCGAAGCACTGGCGCCGAAATCCGTGCCGAAACGTCTGGTGGTGGTTGGCGGTGGGTACATTGGTCTGGAACTGGGCATTGCTTATCGCAAGCTTGGCGCTGAAGTCAGTGTGGTCGAGGCGCAGGATCGCATCCTGCCGGCCTACGACGCTGAACTGACGCAACCGGTGCATGACGCGCTGAAGCAACTGGGCGTGAAGCTGTACCTCAACCACAGCGTGCTGGGATTCGACGGTACTTTGCAGGTGCGCGATCCAGAAGGCGAAACCCTGAATCTGGAAACCGATCAGGTGCTGGTAGCCGTTGGTCGCAAACCGAATACCCAGGGCTGGAACCTCGAAGCGCTGAATCTGGACATGAATGGCTCGGCGATCAAGATCGACAGCCGCTGCCAGACCAGCATGCGCAACGTTTACGCGATTGGCGATTTGAGCGGCGAACCGATGCTGGCCCACCGCGCCATGGCTCAAGGCGAAATGGTTGCCGAGTTGATCAGCGGCAAGACCCGCGAGTTCAACCCGACTGCGATTGCTGCTGTGTGCTTCACCGACCCGGAACTGGTGGTGGTCGGCAAGACCCCGGACGAGGCCAAGGCTGCAGGGCTGGACTGCATTGTTTCCAGCTTCCCGTTCGCCGCCAATGGCCGGGCGATGACGCTGGAATCGAAAAGCGGCTTCGTGCGCGTGGTCGCTCGTCGCGATAACCATGTGATTGTTGGCTGGCAGGCTGTGGGCGTCGGGGTTTCCGAATTGTCGACGGCGTTTGCGCAAAGCCTGGAAATGGGCGCGCGGCTGGAAGACATCGGCGGCACCATTCATGCGCATCCGACCCTGGGTGAAGCGGTGCAGGAAGCGGCGTTGCGTGCTTTGGGGCATGCGTTGCACCTTTGAAGATCAAAAGATCGCAGCCTTCGGCAGCTCCTACAGAGGTTCGCCGATTCCGTAGGAGCTGCCGCAGGCTGCGATCTTTTCAGCGATGAAAGACGATTTTTCATAAGCAGGCTAATAAATCTGCTTATCCCCCCATCGTCCGGGCTGCGAAACCGCTCAAGAATGAAGTATTGTTGTGCCCATCCAAAAAACGTCAGAAGCCTTGAACCGTTTCGACGGTTGTTCAGTGATAGAGGGTGTCATGGGTAACGAAAGCATCAATTGGGACAAGCTGGGTTTTGACTACATCAAGACCGACAAACGCTATCTGTCGTACTTTCGCGATGGCGAGTGGGACAAAGGCACCCTGACCGAAGATAACGTGCTGCACATCAGCGAAGGCTCGACAGCCCTTCACTATGGCCAGCAGTGCTTCGAAGGAATGAAGGCCTATCGTTGCAAGGACGGATCGATCAACCTGTTCCGCCCCGACCAGAATGCCCTGCGCATGCAGCGCAGCTGCGCGCGTCTGCTGATGCCGACGGTCGACACCGAGCAGTTCATCGAAGCCTGTAAAGAAGTGGTTCGTGCCAACGAGCGTTTCATCCCGCCATACGGCACTGGCGGCGCGCTGTACCTGCGTCCGTTCGTGATCGGTGTCGGTGACAACATCGGCGTGCGCACTGCACCCGAGTTCATCTTCTCGATCTTCTGCATCCCGGTCGGCGCCTACTTCAAGGGCGGCCTGACCCCGCATAACTTCCAGATCTCCAGCTACGACCGCGCCGCCCCACAAGGGACCGGCGCTGCCAAGGTCGGTGGCAACTACGCTGCCAGCCTGATGCCGGGCTCGAAAGCGAAGAAAGCCAACTTTGCCGACGCGATCTACCTGGACCCGATGACCCACACCAAGATCGAAGAAGTCGGCTCGGCCAACTTCTTCGGGATCACCCACGACAACAAGTTCATCACCCCGAACTCGCCGTCCGTTCTGCCAGGCATCACCCGCCTGTCGCTGATCGAACTGGCGAAATCGCGTCTGGGCCTGGAAGTGGTTGAAGGCGACGTACTGATCGACAAACTGTCGGACTTCAAAGAAGCCGGCGCTTGCGGTACTGCTGCGGTGATCACCCCGATCGGTGGGATCAGCTACAACGACCATCTGCATGTGTTCCACAGTGAAACCGAAGTCGGCCCGGTGACCCAGAAGCTCTACAAAGAGCTGACTGGCGTACAGACCGGCGACATCGAAGCGCCAGCAGGCTGGATCGTCAAGGTTTGATCTGACGGCTGCTGATAGAGAAAAGCCCTCCACCGAGTGATTGGTGGGGGGCTTTTTTTATGGCGTTTGGCGCAGTATTTGTGGCGTGCTTGAGATTTTCCCCCCTCACCCCAGCCCTCTCCCCCAAGGGGGCGAGGGGGAAGGGAGCCGATCTTCGTGGAATTCGAAATCGAAGTTCGACGAGAACTTTCAGGTCGATGTCGTACGGGAGAACACCTCGGTCAGTCCCCTCTCCCTACGGGCGGTCCGACGTTTCGGGAGGGTTAGGGTGAGGGTAGGCTTTTCGCTCTTCAAGGCAATCCGTTTACCAAGTCGATCAGCAATCCCACTCGCCTGCCCATTCTGCTGCTTGCCCATCCGCGCCTGCGTAATCAACCCGGGAATCAACTCCCCCTCCGGCAGATTCTTCCAGAACCGCGCCGGCAAATGCCCCTGCATGACCTTCTCGTTCAACCGCGCTGGATTAAAGATGTGGCTGTAATAAGTCAGCCACAGATCACCATGAGGATCATCGACATTCTGCGCCAACTCCTGCCATTCCACCGGGCATTGCCGTTGATGGATCAGTTGCTCGCCATCGTAATAGACCCCGTCACGCGGGGTGGCGATCAACCAGCGATGGAGGCCCATTCGCCCGATGAAGTGCTCGCTGGCGCTGTGCAGAATGTCGTGGGCCGGCTCATGCCACGCCACATATTGCGGACCCGCGCTGGATAACGGGCGTTCGATGAAGCGCACAAATGCATGCAGATGATGGGCTTCGCGATTGACTTGTTTGATCCGTCGCTGCAACTCGCTGCCGAGTTTGTCCCCGGCCATCATCGCCGTGCGGTCGCCATGGCTGACGCGCCACAACACTTCATACAACAGGCTCCAGCGTTGATCGCCGCGATAGCGCGAGGCCTGTTCCAGCGTGTCGAGCAGCGCTCGCGGAATACGTGCCTGAAACGGCCCCTGCCCTTCAGGCACCGGCTCATCACTGGCAAACAGATCAGCCACGCCTTGCGTAGCCCAACTCACCAGACTCGGATCGACTTCGTGGCTCAGCAGCCAGCGCGCCTGCTGGCGCCAAGTGTCGAACAGATCATCGCAATCGAGATTGATCATCCCCACAGCCCCATCTGCTGCGGCGTTGGCCGGTCGCGCAGTTGCTGATAGAGCAAATGGCTGGTGACCTCGGCCTGCTGCGGGTGATAGTCGCTGGTGATGATGAACGGCTTGGCCTTGGCCAGCACACAGCGCATGCGCGCAACGTCTTCGTAACGGATGCGCCGCTGGCGGCGCAGCTCGACCAGACGCTCGGTGGTGCGCAGGCCGATACCGGGAATACGCGCAATCAGGGAAGCTTCGGCACGGTTCAGATCCAGCGGGAACACTTCACGATTCTGCAGCGCCCAGGCCAGTTTCGGGTCGATGTCCAGCGCCAGATTGCCCGGGCCCTTGAGCAACTCATCGGCGCTGTAGCCATAACTGCGCAAGAGAAAATCGGCCTGATACAAACGGTGCTCACGCATCAGCGGCGGCGCGGCCAGCGGCACGCTTTTCGGGCTGTCGGGGATCGGGCTGAAGGCCGAATAGTAGACCCGGCGCAAACGGAAATTGCCGTACAAGGCCTGGGCGCTGTGGAGGATGGTGCTGTCGTCGGTGTCGTCGGCGCCGACAATCAACTGTGTGCTCTGCCCGGCCGGGGCGAACTTCGCCGAGCGCGGTTCGTTCAACACGGTCTGCACGCCGGTGTAGATGGTGTTCATCGCCTGTTTGATCGAAGTGATGTCCTTCTCCGGCGCCAACACTTGCAGGCTGGCATCGGTCGGCAGCTCGATGTTGACGCTCAGGCGATCAGCGTAGCGCCCCGCCTCTTCGATCAATGCCGGATCGGCTTCGGGAATGGTCTTGAGATGGATGTAGCCGCGAAACTCATGTTCTTCGCGCAGCAGCTTCGCCACCCGCACCAGTTGCTCCATGGTGTAGTCCGCCGAGCGAATAATGCCAGAGCTGAGAAACAGCCCGCTGACGCAGTTGCGCCGGTAGAAATCCATGGTCAGCGCGACGACTTCCTCAGGAGTGAAGCGTGCGCGGGGTACATCGCTGGAGCGGCGGTTGACGCAGTACTGGCAGTCGTAAAGACAGAAGTTGGTCAGCAGAATCTTCAACAACGACACGCAACGGCCGTCCGGCGTGTAGCTGTGGCAGATGCCCATGCCATCGGTCGATCCCAACCCGCTCTTGCCCTCGGAGCTGCGCTTGGGCGCGCCGCTGCTCGCGCAGGAGGCGTCGTACTTGGCGGCGTCGGCGAGGATGCTCAGCTTGTCGATGATTTGCATGGCGCGGGCTCTATACTGTTTGCATATACAGTATAGGGTCGACTGCGGTGATACAAGGTGGCAAATGCGCCCCTCGTCGGTCAGAAGCTGAAAATCAAAAGATCGCAGCCTTCGGCAGTTCCTACATGGATTGGGTAGGGTCGAGGTTTATCGGGTGTACACGATTCCCGTAGGAGCTGCCGCAGGCTGCGATCTTTTGATCTGCCCGTCTACCGGCCACTCAACGCCAAACCGCGAACCGATCTCCTTGCGCCCCAGCGCCGTCAACGCCAACGCCCGACTGTCCAGATCCTGTGTCACCCACTTGCGCTTCAACGCGGTCTGCAACAGCGCCGCCCCCAGCGAACCACCGAGATGCGGCCGGCGCATGCTCCAGTCCAGGCACGGGCAGGCAAACTTGCGGCGCAGGGTCGTCAAATCCTGCACTTCGATGCCCAATCCAATAAACAACGCCTCGCCACTTTCACTCAAGCGATACGCCTGCTCGTCGGTCGCCACCAACCAACCGCCCTCGATCAAACGGTCATGCAACAACACCGCCAGGGTCCCGGCCATGTGGTCGTAGCAAGTGCGGGCGAATTGCAGGCGATCCGGCGTATGCGCCTTGAACCTCGGCGCGGCGTTCTGGCCAATCACCATCAACGCTTCCAGCGCCTGCGCCACGCGCTGATCGGCGAGGCTGTAATAACGATGACGGCCCTGCACATGCAGGCGCACCAAAGCCAGATCCTTGAGTTTCGCCAGGTGCACACTGGCGGTCGAGGCGCTGACTTCGGCGATCGTCGCCAGCTCCGTGCTGGTGCGGGCGTGGCCGTCCATCAGTGAACAGAGGATTTTCGTTCGCGCCGGTTCGGCTATGGCGGCGGCCACTTGGGAAACGCCGATGTCTTGATGTTCTGCGTGCATAGTTCGCTCCCGGACGAATCATCGTCGTTGCGCAGTGGAGATAGTAGCAACACTTTCCCCGCCGACAAGGATGCAAACCATGAACCCGATCAGCGCCGCAACGCATGCCGACCCTTATCCCTACTACGCGGAACTGCGCGCAGCAGGTGGACTGACGTTTTATCCGGATCTGAAACTGTGGGTCGCCAGCAGCGCCCGTGCGGTGTGTGCGGTGTTGGTCCACGCCGATTGCCGCGTGCGTCCGGCGCAAGAACCCGTACCCAAAGCGATTGCAAAAGGCATGGCCGGCAAAGTCTTTGGCCAACTGATGCGCATGAATGACGGTGAACGCCAGCGCTGTCCGCGTTCGGCCATCGAGCCTGAGCTGGCAGCGCTGGACCTTGAACCAATCAATGCTTTGGTCGCCGCGCGGCTGATCACAGCGGACGCCGACGGAGTGTACAAGGCAATGTTTCGTGGCCCGGTGTGCGTGGTCGCGGCGCTTTTGGGATTCACGCCGGCGCAGGCGCGGGTGGTCAGTGAACTGACGGCGGACTTCGTCGCCTGCCTGTCGCCGTTGAGCAATGACCTGCAACTGGCCGCAGCAGATGCGGCGGCCGAACACCTGCGCGGCTACTTCATCGAGCTGCTCGCCGAACCCGCCAGCGACTTGCTCAGCGCGATCCAGCAGCGCTTTGCCGGCGATGAAGACACCCTGATCGCCAACCTGATCGGCCTCTGCTCGCAGACGTTCGAAGCCTGCGCCGGCCTGATCGGTAACACGCTGTTGGCGCTACGTCGTCAGCCGGCGTTGCGCGGCGAATCCATTGAAGCGCTGCTCAACGAAGTCCAGCGCTTCGACCCGCCGGTGCAGAACACCCGACGCTTTGTCGCCGCGTCCTGTGAGATCGCCGGTGTGCGGGTCGAAGCAGGCGACGCGATTCTGGTGCTGCTGGCCTCGGCCAATCGTGATCCAGCGCTCAACGAACGGCCGGAGGAGTTTCTGCCGCAGCGCGAGGACCGCCGCAGTTTCAGTTTCGGCAGTGGTCGGCATCAGTGTCCGGGGCAAGCGTTGGCGATGAGTATTGCCGGAGCTACGGTGCGGGAAATACTCGCAAAGGGCATCGATCTGAATTGCCTGAACTGGCACTACAGGCCCTCGCTCAATGGGCGCATTCCAGTGTTCAGCGATATGTGCGCCTGACAGTCCGCCTTCGCGAGCAAGCTCGCTCCCACAGGGTTATCAGGTGTGCACACTATTGTGGTCACCCGATAGCTAATGTGGGAGCGAGCCTGCTCGCGAAGAGGCCGGCCCAGTCACTGCAAATGCTGGATCAAGCCGCCCACTGCAAAATCAACCAGCTGTTAGCGCCACTGATCACCACAAACAACCCCCAAGCCAGCACCCGAGTTGGCCAGCGATTCACAAACGGCCCCATCAACTTTTTATCATTGGTCATGCGGATCAATGGATACAGGGCAAACGGCAATTGCAGGCTCAACACCACCTGACTCAGCACCAGCAGCTTGCCAATCGCGTTATCGCCCATCAGCCACACGCCGATAAACGCTGGAATCAACGCCAGCCCGCGAGTGATCAAGCGCCGCTGCCAGCAGGGGATCCGCAGGTTCAGGTACCCCTCCATGATCACCTGGCCGGCGATGGTGCCAGTGAAGGTCGAACTCTGCCCCGATGCGAGCAACGCGACGCCGAACAACACGCTGGCCAGCGCGCCGCCGACCAGCGGATCGAGCAAGTGGTAAGCGTCCTGAATGTCCACCACGTCGGTGTGCCCGGACTGGTGAAACGCCGCTGCGGCGAGAATCAGGATCGCCGCGTTGACCAGCAACGCCAGCGCCAGCGAACCGATGGTGTCGATACGCGCCAGTTTCACCGCGTCCTGCTTGCTCGCCAGGTCCTTGCCGATCATCCGCGTCTGCACGATCGAGGTGTGCAGATAGAGGTTATGCGGCATCACCGTCGCACCGAGAATACCGATGGCCAAGTACAACGGCGCCGCCTCGCCAATTGCCGCCAGCGACGGTTTGAAACCTTGGGCGACGTCAGGCCAGTAGGGTTTGATCAGCAGCAGTTCAACGAAGAAACACACGCCGATGGTTGCGACCAACACCAGCATGATCGCCTCAAGCCTGCGGAAACCGCGATTTTGCAGCGCCAGCACCAGCAAGGTATCGAACGCCGTCAGGGCAATGCCGAAGGTCAGCGAACAGCCAAGCAGCAAGTGGAACGCCAATGCGCAGCCGAGCACTTCGGCCAGATCGGTGGCGATGATCGAGATTTCCGCCAGCACCCACTGCAGCCGTGCAGTCGGCGTGCTGTAGCGCTCGCGGGACAGTTGCGCCAGATCGCGCCCGGTGGCGATGCCCAGCCGCGAACACAGACATTGCACGACCATGCCCGCCAGACTCGCCAGCAACACCACAAACAACAGGCTGTAGCCAAAGCGTGAACCGGCCTCGATCGCGGTGGCCCAGTTGCCCGGATCCATGTAGCCGATCGACACCAGCAACCCGGGACCGGCAAAACGCAGCACGCGTTTGAAGAACGCGGCATTAGGGTCAACCGCAACACTACCAGCCACTTCCGGCGGGCAAAACGGCGCGGTGGCGATTTTGGGCAAACTGAATTTCACGCACACATCCAGAAACAAGTCGGAAAGACGCAGCTTAGAGGTTTCCGCCACAGCCTTGAAGCGCAAAAGAATCTATCGACTCACCCCCAACAACTGTTCGCGCAACTCCGGACTGCGCGTGCGCGGATCCAGCCAGATATCGAAAAACGCGCGGGCAAACAGCGGGTCATCAATCTCATGCTGCAACTGCTGACCGACAAAAAACCGCGCGCCCTGCCCCGGCAGATACACGCCGGTAATCCGCGTGCCGGCCTGCACATCGACGAACGATTGCTGCATCTGGATCTGCCAACCGGCCAATTGCGCCGGGCTGACGCGGCCATCGGCCAGGCGTTTGATTTCGTCGACGCTGGCCTTGACCAGGTCGTCGCGGGAAATGCTGCGGCGGTAGATCAACTCCAGCGCAAACGGCTGACCGTCGACCAAGGGCCGCGCAGCACTCCACAGGCGCGCGTTGTAGACATCGAAACCGAACACGCTGTAATCGCCGGTGCCAATGATCTGCGCGCCGGGCACGGCGTCCTGCCAATTGGCCCAGGTTGGCGTCAGCAATAGCGCCCACAAGCCGATGCCGCAGCATCCCCGCAACACCTTCGGTGTTCTGTTCATCGCGGCATCGACTCCGGCAAGCCCTGATAGTCAAAGCATAGCCGGGTATCGTCGCCGGCACTTTGTATACAAAAACAGCACACATAGGCAGCAATCGCCGATCGACAATGCTAACGTGGCGAACCTTCAACGGATGGAGACTCCTGCGTGCTGATCCTCAAACTGCTGCTGATTCCCGGTTTTCTGCTGCTGATTTCCCTGGCGGGCAAACGCTGGGGGCCGAGCGTGGCCGGGTGGCTGTCGGGATTGCCGGTGGTGGTCGGGCCGATTCTGTTTTTCCTCGCCATCGAACAGGGCTCAGCGTTTGCAGCGCAGTCGGCGGTGGCGGCGTTATCGGCGATGTTCGCGATGATTGCGTTCTGCATCACCTACGCGCAGGTCGCGCAGCGAGCGAACTGGCCGTTGGCGTTGGCGGCGTCGCTGTCGGTGTGGGCCGTGATCGCTGGGGTGTTGTCACTGATCCCGGCGTCGCTGCCGTTTTCGGTGGCGGCGGCGGCGGTTGCGCTGCTGGCATCGCCGTATCTGTTTCCCACGGTGCAACCGGTGCTCAGCGGCCCGGCGCCGAAGTCGGACAAACTGATCTGGCGGATGATCGCCGGCGCCGCGTTGACCCTGGTGGTGACGATGCTCGCCAGCACCGTCGGCGAGCGCTGGAGCGGATTGCTCGCGGTGTTTCCGGTGCTCGGCAGTGTGATGGCGGTGTTCTCGCAACAGACCCGCGGCCCGGCGTTTACCGCCGCATTGTTACGGGCGACGGCGACCGGCATGTATTCGTTCTCGGCATTTTGTCTGGTCTCGGCGCTGACCTTGCCAAGCATGGGGCTGGGTGGATTCGCCATCGGTGTGGCAGTGTCGGTGGCCATGCTCGGCGTGACCAAACGCCTGTTGGCCCGTCCGTTGGCGAAAGCGCAGGCGCAGTAACCGCTCGGATGATTCGCGCTGGAACGCCCGCCCCCCTCCGTGGGATGATCGCCCGCCTCGCGCGACCATCCACCGGAGATTCACATGTCATTGTTGAGCAAAAAAGCCGTCGTCCTGCTGGTGGCTGCCCTCGCCGGTTTCGGCGCCCTCCACGCGCAAGCGGCCAAGAAAAATGCCGGCACCGAGAAAGTCTCGATGCTCGAGGGCAAGTTCACCTTTGTGCTGCCAAAAGGTTTCGTCGCCGACCCGCTGCCGACCAGCCCGAGCGGGACCACGGGCACGATGTACACCAACGAGGCCACAAAAACCGTGGTCATTACCGCTGAAAACAAGATCCCCGAAGGCCAGCACGTCAAGGACAACGACGGCCAGTTCCTCGACGGCAGCGTGTCGAGCTTCATCGAAGATCAGCGCAAGGCCTTGCCGGATTTCAACAAACTCAGCGAAAAAAGCCTGACCCAGAAAGGCACCGGCCTTGGCCTTCGTCAGGTCGACAGCACTGCGACCCAGGGCGGTGGCCAGACCCTCAACACCACGCTAATGGCCGGCTCCGGCACGAAGATGGCGCTGGTGCAGGTGATCTCCCGCGCCAGCGACAAGAGGGGTCACGATGCCTTGGTGAAAACCATCCTCAAGGATTGAGCTGCTGCAACCAGCCGTTCAAGTCGCGCAGCTCGGCCGCACTGATACTGTGGCCGACGCCGGGATAGGCATGGAACTGCGGTTTGTAGCCCAGTTTCTGTAGTTGCGCATTTGCCTCAGTGCCGTTTTTATACGGCACCGGATCATCGGCCGTGCCGTGGCCGATGAAGATGCTCAGTGGCAACGGCTGCTGTTCGGCCTTGAGTTCACTCTTCAACACCGGCAACAAACGCCCGCTCAACGCGGCGATCCCGCCGACCGCCACTGGCGGCCGCAGCCCGACCTCGTAGGTCATCATCGCGCCCTGACTGAAGCCGATCAGGAACACCTTGCTCGGGGTGGTGTGATATTTCTGCGCCGCTTGCGCGATAAAGTCGCGAAGCTTCTGGCCACTGACCTTCAGATCATCGGTCTCGCCGTTGTAGGCGCCTTCACCTTTCTTGCGAAACCACTGGAAACGTCCTTCACCCAATGACAGCGGCGCCTGCACCGACAGGTAGTTGTATTGCGCCGGCAGCTGGAATTTCATGCCGATCAGATCGGCTTCGTTACTGCCGTAGCCGTGCAGGAAAATCACCAGCGGACGCGCCACGGCGTCGGCATGCACCTGTTCGATGTACTTGAGTGGCAGATCGGATTGCAGCGTGGTTTGCGCCTGCACGGCGCTGGACGCCAGCAGGGTCAAGAGAGCAAAGACCTTCAACATAGAGCCTTCCTTCACGGAGTGTCGGGTTCGGGGGGAGCCTAACATCCTCGGCCGAGGATCCAAATTCGGTGGTGTTGCTGATGCCGCCATCGCGAGCAGGCTCACTCCTACATTTGGAATGCGTTCCCCTGTAGGAGTGAGCCTGCTCGCGATGAGGCCATTAGCCCCAACGGAGATCCGGTCAGTCGTTGGTCAATTTTCCTGTACGAAACGCCACCCGCCCCGCCACTTTCGCCTGCCAGATCCCCGGCTCGGTGTAGCGCCCGCGATCCAGCGCAAACAACACGCCACTGGTGCCTGCACGCACGGTGGTCACGCGATCCTGCAACGGATCCACCACTTCAAACAGCGCATCGCCCTGCTCCACCCACTCACCAGCATTGCGCAGGAAACTCACCACGCCATGGTGCGGCGCAAACAGGTATTCAGTGCCCTCGAACGGCAGACCTTCACAGCACTCGCTCGGCGCCGCCGGCCACTCGCCGCTGATGAACCCCTGCTCCGCGAGAAAACCGAGAATCGCTTCACAATTGGCCTGCGCCTGATCGACCCGGGTGTCGCCCATGCTGCCCAGTTCCAGCGTGGTCGCCAGGTTCGCTGCTGGAATCGCGGCATTCGGGAACGCCCGCGCCAGACGCAGCCACGGCGTCGAGCAGGACTCATCGAACGAACTGCCGCCGGAATCTTCACACAGCAGCGCCACGCCAGCCTTCAAACGTGCCGCCAGCGATTGCCACTGAGGCCAGTGCTGCGGCAGCGCGTACAAGTGAATCGCCGCGTCGAAATCACAATGCAAATCGAGGGTGATGTCGGCATCGCAGGCATGGCGCAGCAACAAACGATGCAAGGCTTCCAGTTGCGAGGCCGGGGCCGGCAGCTCATCGAACACCTGGCCCATGGTTTGGCGGATCAGCGCAACGTTGGCCTCGGCGTCCGCGCCCAGACGTTCACCGATCAACGCCCCGACCGGTGCGCTGAGTTCGACGAAGGCACGGTTGAAGTTCTTGCCGCTGCCCAGTTCGAAGCGGCCCATGTGCGCGCCTTGCAGGTGTTGATCGAGGCCGATCGGGTTGGCCACCGGCACCAATTCGATCACGCCTTGCAAACGGCCTTGCTGCTCGAGTTCATTGAAGCGCTGCTTGAGCTCCCACGCGGTGCGCATGCCCGGCAGTTCATCGGCGTGCAGGCTGGCCTGGATGTACACCTTGCGGGTGCCCGCGCCATAGCGAAACACGCTGAGCGAGCGTTCGCTGCCCAAATGGCTCCAGGGCAGAACATGGTCGATGCGTTGCATGGGTAACTCCTCAATATCTGGATCACAAAGATCCCCTGTAGGAGTGAGCCTGCTCGCGATAGCGGTGGGTCAGCCAACACATTCATTGAATGACACACCGCTATCGCGAGCAGGCGAAGGCCTACAAGGGTCTCACCACAATTAGAGCGCAAAAAAAGTGGCCACCGCGCAAACGGGGCCACTTTTTTCTACGGCGTATTAATGGCCGTACACATCAAAGTCGAAGTATTTGTCCTGGACTTTCTTGTACTCGCCATTGGCGCGGATTTCGGTGATGGCTTTGTTGAATTGCTCGGCCAGCGCGGTATCGCCCTTGCGCACCGCAATGCCGGCGCCACCGCCGAAGTACTTGGCGTCTTCGTAGGTCGGGCCAACGAATTCGAAGCCTTTGCCGGCGTCGGTTTTCAGGAAACCGTCGCTGAGGTTGACCGAGTCGGCCAGCATCGCGTCGATACGCCCGGAAACCATGTCGAGGTTGGCTTCCTGCTGTGAGCCGTAACGCACCAGGTCGATCCCGGCTGGCACCAACACTTCGGTGGCGTAACGGTCGTGGGTGCTGGCACGCAGCACACCGACTTTCTTGCCTTTGAGCTCGGTCAGCGGGTCTTTCACGCCCGAGCCTTCCTTCATCACGAAGCGCGCCGGGGTGTGATAGTACTTGATGGTGAAATCGACGTTCTTCTTGCGATCATCAGTAATGGTCATCGACGACAGAATGGCGTCGATCTTCTTCACTTTCAGCGCCGGGATCAGGCCATCGAATTCCTGCTCGACCCAAGTGCATTTGACTTTCATCTGCGCGCACAGCGCATCGCCGATATCGACGTCGAAACCGGTGAGTTTGCCGTCAGGGGTTTTCATCGAGAATGGCGGGTAACCGGCTTCGATACCGATGCGGATCGGCTTGGCGTCTTCGGCCACAGCGGTCAGGGACAACATCGACAGTGCCAGGGCACCGAACATCACTAGCTTCTTCATTTATAACTCCTGTGTGCGGAGGCTTTTATTGGCAGCTTTCGATTCAGCGTTCGGTCATGGCCAATTGGCTACAAAAACCGAAGTGGCCGGCAGTCTATGGCGGCGCGCACAGGGTAAATTGTGTTTAAGCGACAAATACTTACGAAAGATCGGCGCACCGATTGACCGGGGTCAACGGGTGCGCCGTCGTGGTGCAAAGGCTGTAGGACAAGCGCTTTTTTTGCTCAGGAATTCTCTTAAACGGACGTCAGCATTCGCAGCCGATGGCGGTTTTGCCGACTTGCTCAACGCTCAGTTGAAAGCCTTCATCCAGCCATCCGGTAACGCCGCCGATCATCTCCTTGACCGGATACCCCAGCGCCGCCAGTTTCACCGCTGCCTTGTTCGCGCCGTTGCAGTGCGGGCCGGCGCAATAGACCACGAACAGCGTGGTTTTCGGGTAACTCGCCAGTTCCGCCGCCGTCAGCAAACGGTTGGGGATGTTGATCGCGCCCGGCACATGCCCGCGCTCATAGGCCAGTGGTCCACGGACGTCGACCAGGACAAAATCAATCTCGCCAGCCTCTTGGCTGCTGAAGACGTCAGAACAATCGGTCTCGAAGGTCAGACGATTGCTGAAGTGCATCAGGGCAATCGCCGACGTAGCGGCAGGGATGTCGCGAACCAGACTGACCATGGGTGTTGCTCCTTTATCTGAACGGGTGTGAACAGACTTTATCGAGCGGTCGCTTGCGGCTACAGTGGCGCACAAGACACTCACCGGGAATTTTCCGCCAAATGCCGACATCACCAGGTCTGGTCGCAATTCTGGCCTACGACGGCCTCTGCACATTCGAGTTCGGCATCGCCGTGGAGGTCTTCGGCCTGACCCGGCCGGAGTTCGATTTCCCGTGGTACACCCACGCCATTGCGGCGGTCGATCAAGGCCCGATGCGCGCCTTGGGCGGGATTCAGGTGCTGGCCGATGGCGGTCTGGAATTGTTGGCCGAAGCGCGCACCATCATCATTCCCGGCTGGCGCGATCGCAGTGCGCCGGTGCCTCCAGCATTGATCGACGCGCTGTGCCAGGCCCATGCCCGAGGTGCGCGATTACTGTCGATCTGTTCCGGTGTATTTGTGCTGGCGGCCACCGGCCTGCTCGACGGCCACGGCGCCACCACCCATTGGCGGTACACGGCGGAACTGGCGCAGCGCTTCCCGGCGATTGCTGTCGATGCCGATGTGCTTTACGTCGATTCCGGTCAGTTGATCACTTCGGCCGGCAGCGCGGCCGGGATCGATGCCTGCCTGCATCTGGTGGCACGGGACTTCGGCACGCAAGTCGCCAACTCGGTGGCGCGGCGTCTGGTGATGTCGCCGCAACGTACTGGCGGTCAGGCGCAGTTCATTCCGACACCAGTCAGCCCTACCCCGCGCAATGATCTGTCGCGGGTGATGCAATGGGCGCGCGAGCGTTTGCATGAACCGCTGGAGGTGCGCGATCTGGCCAGTGAAGCGGCGATGAGTGAGCGTACGTTTCTGCGGCGGTTTACCGAGGCTAGCGGGCAGTCGCCCAAGGCGTGGTTGCAACATGAACGGTTGGCGCGGGCGCGGGAGTTGCTGGAGAGTACGCCGGACAATACCGAGCAGATTGCCGAGCGTTGTGGTTATCGGTCGGTGGAGAGTTTTCGTGTGGCGTTTCGTGGGGTGGTGGGGGTGCCGCCGTCGGTGTATCGGGAGCGGTTTGGGCGGGGTGTGAGGGTTGAATCCTGAGGTGATTTTGAAGGCGCCTTCGCGAGCAAGCTCGCTCCCACAGGGGGTACGCATTTCAAAGGTGGGAGCGAGCCTGCTCGCGAAGTCGCCCAGTCAAACGCAGCATCATTTAGACATCAGCCACAAGGCTACAGCGCCTTGCGCCTTTGCCTACAACTACGCCAGAATCCGCCGGCTTGTGCGGCTTGGGGGCTGCCGGTAACTTGGTTCGCGTCACTGAATGTTCAGTGATCGGGTTTAGTCGCTCGGTGTCATCTCTAGCTAGCAAGCTGTTATTCAGTCTGGCATTTCCATGCCTGCACTCAATGGCGGCTATGCGCAGGGCGCTTTCGAGCGCGCCGGTTTAGCTAGGAGGCCGGTCGACTAACCTGCGTATAGCTGCCACCCAATGTTTAGTCGCAAACGGTGTCAGCCTCATTGAGGTTTCCTAGCATATGTTCAAAATAACGCCGAATCCGCCCGAAACAGAAGCGGAAGTCGATCCAAATCCAACGTCCCCCTATTCCACACCGGGCTCCAGAAAACTCCACGAAGCCGCCGAACGCGCCCTCGATCATTACCTGAAACCCACACCGCCATCACCACCGCGCAGACCCAGCACCATGTTCCTCGTCGACCCGAACACCGGCGCCGAAGACCTCATGGCCCACGCCTGCGAATCCATGGCCTCGGCCAGCATCATGCTCAGCGACTTCGCCGCCCTGCTCGACTCGCCCTACCGCAACACCGTGCTTGGCATCCAGCAAGTGGTCATGCTCGGCGAACTCGCGGTCAACCGCGCCCTCGACAAAATCGAACCCGCCCTGAGGCAATAAACATGTCCAACAAAACCGATGCACAAGTCGTCGCGGCACTGGTGGCCATGGGCTTCAATGAGCGGGACGGACGCTGGGCACAGAACGCCTGCCTGGTGCTGTTCGAAAGCGAACGCGAATCCATCGTCGCCTCCGCCGTCACCGCCCTTCCCCAACTCGATGAACTGGAAATCGACGCCGTGCTACCCGCATTGCGCCGCGTAACCCGCCGGTTCCCCTCACTGCAAAGAACCGTGGCCGACACACTGGCCGAGATGTCGCACGCGGCCTGATTGACCGCGTGATCGTTCTTCGCGAGCAGGCTCGCTCCCACACTAGATCTGCGGTGGCTCATGGTATTTGAGTACACCGCCGATCCAATGTGGGAGCGAGCCTGCTCTCGATGGCGTTCTTTCTGCCGACGGATATCTATAACTGCAATCCTCGCTTGATTTATATCCGTTCTGATATAACCTGTTATTAAAGTTCTTTCCGCCATTCCTTGCAACACAACGCTGCATCACGATTCCAACCGGGCGATTACGCTTTTCCTATCAACAAGGAGAAGTCGATGCCAAGACACAAGGATGTGAGGTTTGTCGGGAGTGCGCTTAAAGATCTGAAAGAATTCCCACCCGATGCCCGCAGAGCAGCGGGGTTTCAGTTGGATCTCTTGCAGCAGGGCGACGAACCGTTTGATTGGCGGCCAATGAAAACGGTCGGACGGGGCGTCAACGAAATCAGAATCACCGAGGACTCAGGGGCGTTTCGAGTGTTCTACGTGGTCAGCCGACCTGAAGCGATCTATGTGCTGCACGCCATGCACAAGACCACGCGCAAAACTGAAACGCGAGATATCGAACTGGCACGCGCCAGATACCAGGAAATAAGGTAGACCATGATGGATCATCAAAATCTTTCCCAGCGCTATTCAAGTGTCTGGGATGCACTGGAAGACACGCCGCAGGATGCCGCCAATATGCGTCTGCGGGCTAAACTGATGCGCACGCTTTGCGAGACCATTCGAGCTTGGGAGCTTCCTCAAAAAGAAGCAGCCAAACGCTTGGGAATTACCCAGCCACGGCTTAACGATGTGCTCAATGGAAAAATCGACAAGTTCTCTTTGGATGCGCTGGTCAATTTGTCAGCCGCAGCAAAGCTGGAGGTAGACATCTGTTTCCCTTTGGGTCAACCGCTGCAATGGGCCTGATACAAAGCTGACTCGTCGCCAACATTTTGTACAAAAAAATGATGAGGGGGCATCGCCCCTCTCACGGCCAAAGCAGACCCTGCTCAACTCAATCCTCCCGCGTAAGCACTTCCAACAACTCAATCTCAAACACCAGATTCGAATTCGGCGGGATCTTGCCCATCGTCCGCTCGCCATACCCCAGATGCGCCGGCACCAGCAATTTACGTTTGCCCCCCACCTGCATCCCCATCAAGCCCTGATCCCAACCCTTGATCACCCGCCCGGTGCCAATCACGCACTGAAAAGGTTTGCCACGGCTGTAGGAAGAATCGAACTCGCTGCCGTCTTCCAGCCAGCCCGTGTATTGGGTGGTGATCAGCGCGCCTTTGACGGCGGCTTTGCCTTCGCCGATCTGAAGATCGATTACCTGTAGTTCATTGGTCATGTTCGTGGACTCTTTACGGTTGGCCCGATCGGGCGCGGATGGCGTTTTTCGCAGAATCCGCTGCCGATGGCAATCCATGGAACCGAAACACGCGCCATCGCTCACATGTTTATCGACATCGTATTAAGCCAGGGAAGCTCTGATGACCGACTCACTACTGCGCAGTTTTATTCCACCCTACATCCTCAACCGCATCATCGCTCATGGTTCAACGCCGCAGCGTACGGCAGCGATGCTCACGCTCAACCATGTACGCAGCCTGTTGCCCAATCCAGGTGCTCCCGCGCAACCGCCGGCACGGGCGATCCTGCCCGAGAAGAGCAAGCCCGGTCTGGCCGAACGCAGCGTGCATGATGCGCAGAACAAAATGCTCCTGCCGGGCAAGATCGTGCGGCTTGAGGGTCAACCGCCGAGTGGCGATGCGGCGGTCGACGAGGCTTACGACGCGCTGGGCGCCAGCTATGATTTCTTCTGGAAAGTGTTCGGTCGCGACTCGATCGACAATCAGGGCTTTGCCCTGATCGGCAGCGTGCATTACGGCCAGGGTTACGAAAACGCTTTCTGGAATGGCGCCCAAATGGTGTTCGGCGACGGTGATGGCGAAATCTTCCAACGCTTTACGCGCTCGCTCGACGTCATCGGCCATGAACTGGCCCACGGTGTGACCGAAAGCGAGGCCGGGCTGATTTATGCTAACCAGTCCGGCGCGTTGAACGAGTCGCTCTCGGATGTGTTCGGCGTCTTGACCAAGCAATACACGCTCGGCCAGACAGCCGAACAGGCAGACTGGTTGATCGGTGCCGACCTGCTGATGCCGAAGATCCAGGGCAAGGGCCTGCGCTCGATGTCGCACCCCGGAACGGCGTATGACGACCCGTTGCTGGGCAAGGATCCGCAACCGGATCATATGCGCAAATTCGTCATCACCAGCGAAGACAATGGCGGCGTGCATATCAATTCCGGCATTCCCAACCGCGCATTTTATCTGGCAGCCCGAGCGTTTGGCGGCTTCGCTTGGGAAAAGGCCGGACGAATCTGGTACGACACGCTTTGCGATAACCGCTTGAGCCAGGACGCAACGTTTGCCGGGTTCGCCCAGTTGACGGTCGAACATGCAGGCCAGCGCTTTGGCGCCAACGAAGTCGGTGCAGTGCAACAAGCATGGGCGCAGGTTGGCGTGGAAATAACTGAGGAGGTTGTATGAAAACGCTGCCTGAACTGGACGACAAATCCGTAGTACGCGTATCCCGCCAGGGTGGCGTGGCGGCGATTCATAGCCTGACCCGACCGCGAGAAATCGAATTCGCGCAATGCGACATCAGCCAACGCTCAAGGATCTGCTCGGTGTTGGAGGGTTGCCTGCCCCTGGACAGCAGCGAATCCGGCCGTGGGGATGAGCGCTTTTATCAAATCGAAGTGAGTTATCACTCGAAGAAAATGCTGCTCAAAGTGCCCGAAGACCAGGCACCTGAGAATCTGGTAATGCTCTGGGACAAGGGAGAGTTGTTATAAAGGCGAACGGTGAACAGCCAGCCATCCATGGCTGGTGGAAAGACCGGATTTAACGCTCCACCGGTTGCATCTCGACAATTGTCCCGTTGGTAATCATCACCATCACGTACTTGTCGTTGATCTGCACCCACTGGGCCTGCTCGATCGGTGCTTTCAGGCCTTTGGCTTTCCAGTTTTGCAGGGCCTTTTCATTGCGCTGATACATTTCAGGCGCCCGGTCGTTGACCTTCAACTCGCGGTCGCTGGTCGGCGACTGCACGGCCTGTTCATTTGAGGTTTGCGCCGCTTGAACAAGTGGGCTGATCCCGGCGATGCCGGCGACGAGGGCCAGGCTGGCGATTAGGGTTTTGCTGTTCATCGGTGAACCTCCTGAGATGTGTGCTACCTGAACTCGGACTGCCGGGTTCGGGAATCATTCCTTGTTTTTTTGTTTGGACTGGTTGGGGATTGTAGATGTCTGTAAGGCCGCCATCGCTGGCAAACTAGCTCACACAAGATTTCAGGGCGTTGCCAAAATCAGAGAGCACGCCGCAGAACCTGTGGGAGCGAGCTTGCTCGCGAAGGGGCCGGCACATTCGACATCTTCATTGCCTGGACCACCGCTTTCGCGAGCAGGCTCGCTCCCACAGGTTTAGTCAGGGCGACTCTGGATTGATCCACTTTGCACATCAATCCATGCCAATAATGCAATTAACATCTCGTTACACCTGCGCCACCATCCGCCTCAATAAAAACCGTGCGCCGCCCTCCCGTCGCGCACGTCATAAAAGCGGTGGAGTACTTTTCTATGACAGCCTCAATCCCTCACAACGGCTCGCGGGCCGGTGCCATTTTCCGGGTGACCTCGGGCAACTTCCTCGAACAGTTCGATTTCTTTCTGTTCGGCTTCTACGCCACGCAGATCGCGGCGGTGTTTTTCCCGGCGAGCAGTGAATTCGCTTCTCTGATGATGACCTTTGCCGTATTCGGCGCAGGCTTTTTGATGCGTCCGCTGGGCGCCATCGTGCTCGGTGCGTACATCGATGATGTCGGCCGGCGCAAAGGTTTGATCGTCACGCTGTCGATCATGGCCAGCGGCACGATCCTGATTGTGCTGGTGCCCGGATACGAAAGCATCGGCCTGTTTGCACCGGCGTTGGTGTTGATCGGGCGCTTGCTGCAAGGCTTCTCGGCCGGGGCGGAATTGGGCGGTGTGTCGGTGTATCTCGCTGAGATCGCCACGCCGGGTCGCAAAGGTTTCTTCACCGCTTGGCAGTCGGCCAGTCAGCAGGTGGCGATCATTGTCGCCGCTGCTTTGGGCTATGCGCTGAACGCGTGGATGGCGCCGGAGGTGGTGGCCGATTGGGGCTGGCGGATTCCGTTTTTCGTCGGCTGCATGATCGTGCCGTTCATCTTTTTCCTGCGCCGTAACCTGGAGGAAACCGAAGAATTCGCCGCACGCAAACACCGCCCGAGCATGGGCGAAGTGTTCCGCACCCTCGGCCAGAACTGGGGCGTGGTACTCGGCGGCATGTTGATGGTCGCGCTGACCACCACCGCGTTTTACCTGATCACCGTGTACGCGCCGACCTTCGGCAAAACCGTGCTGCACCTGAGCACCTCCGATGCGCTGTTGGTGACGCTGCTGGTCGGTGTGTCGAACTTCTTCTGGCTGCCGATTGGCGGCCTGTTGTCCGACCGTATCGGCCGTCGTCCGGTGCTGATCGCCATGTCGCTGCTGGCTCTGGCTACCACCTACCCGGCGCTGTCGTATCTGGTGCAGTCGCCGAGTTTCAGCCACATGTTGCTGTCGCTGTTGTGGCTGTCGTTTATCTACGGCTTGTACAACGGCGCGATGATTCCGGCGCTCACCGAGATCATGCCGGTCGAGGTTCGCGTTGCCGGTTTCTCCCTCGCCTACAGCCTGGCCACCGCCATTTTCGGTGGTTTCACTCCGGCGATGTCGACCTTCCTGATTCAGTACACCGGCGACAAAGCCGCACCGGGTTACTGGATGAGCATCGGCGCGCTCTGCGCTTTGTGCGCCACTCTTTATCTGTACCGCCGTGCCGGTGGTCGTCTGCAACCTGTCGCGGCCTGAGGAAAACTCGCCATGAAAAAACTGTTTACTGTCACCGCCCTGCTCGCCGGTCTCGCGTTCAACCTCGCGGCCCAGGCCGAAGAATTGAGCGTGATGACTTCCGGCGGCTTCACCGCCGCCTACAAAATCCTCGGCCCGAAATTCGCCTCCGCCTCCGGCAACACACTGACCACCAGCCTCGGTCCGTCGATGGGCAAAGCACCCGAGGCGATCCCCAATCGCCTCGCGCGCGGTGAACACGCCGACGTGGTGATCATGGTCGGCTATGCCCTCGATGACCTGATCAAGCAAGGCAAAGTCGACCCGGCCTCGCGCGTTGAGCTGGCCGATTCGCGGATCGGCCTGGTGGTGCGCGAAGGCGCGCCGAAACCGGACATCAGCAGCGTCGACGGCCTGAAGAAAACCCTGCTCGACGCACAGTCGGTGGCCTACTCCGACAGCGCCAGCGGCGTGTACATCGAGCAGCAGTTGTTCAAGAAACTGGGCATCGAAGATCAGCTGAAGCCGAAGGCAAAAATGATCCCGAAAATTCCGGTCGGCTCGGTGGTTGCCAATGGCGACTATCAATTGGGCTTCCAGCAGGTCAGCGAATTGCTGCCGGTGCCAGGGGTGAGTTTCGTCGCGAAGATTCCGGAATCGGTACAGTCGGTGACGCGTTTTGCCGCCGGGATTCCGGTCGGCGCGCAGCATCCAGAAGAGGCGAAAGCCTTGCTCGCCTACCTCGCCGCGCCGGCCGCGCAAGCTGACGTGCAGGCCACCGGCCTGGATTCGGTCAAGCGCTGATCGTTGGCGGCTGGACTTTCATTTCCACCACCAGCCGCTCCAGTTCCAGTGCCGCCGGGGTCAGCGTACGACCCCGGCGCTTGATGATGCCGACACTGCGCATCACTTGCGGGTCGGTTAGCGGCACCCGCGTCAGGATCGGATGATCCGGCCCAGGCATCGCCATCAGCGGCACCGCCGCCACGCCCAACCCCGCCTCCACCAGACCGATCATCGTCGTCACATGCCGGGTTTCGCAGATGCTCGAACGCTGCGGCACCACCGTGCTCAACGCTTGATCGAGCAAAAAGCGGTTGCCGGAGGTCTTGTCGAGCGAGATGTAATCCTGCTGATAGAACTCATCCCAGCTCACACTGCTGCGTTCGGCCAACGGATGATCGCGGCGACAGGCGACGACGTAGCACTCCTGCACAAGCGGTTCGAACTCGACTTTGGCATCCTGCGTGCCGAGAAAACTCAAGCCGAAATCCGCCTCGCCATTGACCACCGCACTCAACACATCGTGCGCGCTGGAGTCGAGCACTTTGACTTTGATCCGTGGGAATTGCTGGTGATAGCGCGCGACCACGCGGGGCATGAAGTAGTAAGCCGCCGAGGGCACACAGGCGACGGTGACATGGCCCAGGCGCGTCGAAGCGACTTCGCTGATGCCCAGCAACGCGACATCCAGATCATCGAGCAAACGCTCGACACTGGGCATGAAGCCGCGTCCGGCCTGAGTCAGACTGACCTTGCGTGTGGTGCGTTCGAAGAGTTTGACGCCGAGGGCGTCTTCGAGCTTTTCGATGCGCCGGCTCAACGCCGGTTGCGAAAGACGCACGGTGTCGGCGGCCTTGCGGAAACTGCCCTGCTCGACCACCGCGCGGAAGGCTTGCAGATCGTTGAGGTCGAAGTTGATGGCCATGGCGGGACTCGGGAGATTAATTCGCTTAGGTTATAAATGTAACCAATTGATGCCAGATATTACAGAAATGATGAAGATCCCCTGTAGGAGTGAGCCTGCTCGCGATAGCGGTGGATCAGTCGACTCATGTGTGGCTGACACACCGCTATCGCGAGCAGGCTCACTCCTACAGGGATCTTCTGTGGATCTTGAATCGATTCAGCCCTTATCCTTGTCACCCCCGCCGTACCGTTGTCAGGAGTAACCCCCCATGCCCCATGAAGGCAATCTGTTGCAAGCCGCTGTCGTGTTTCTGTTCGCGGCCGTGCTCACCGTGCCTTTGGCCAAACGTCTGCAACTGGGCGCCGTGCTCGGTTATCTGTTTGCCGGGGTGATTATCGGCCCTTCGGTTTTGGGCCTGATCGGCAACCCGCAGAGCGTGGCGCACATTTCCGAGTTGGGTGTGGTGTTGCTGCTGTTCATCATTGGGCTTGAGCTGTCGCCGCGACGCTTGTGGGTGATGCGTAAATCGGTGTTCGGCGTCGGTCTGGCGCAGGTGCTGCTGACCGCTTCAGTGATCGGCGTGCTGGCGCTGTCGGTGTTTGGTCAACCACTGAACAGCGCGATTGTGCTGGGTCTTGGTCTGGCACTGTCCTCGACGGCATTCGGTCTGCAAAGTCTGGCCGAGCGCAAAGAACTAACCAGCCCCCATGGGCGACTGGCGTTCGCGATTCTGCTGTTTCAGGACATCGCCGCGATCCCGTTGATCGCACTGGTGCCGATGCTGGCGGGTGGTGCTCACGACACCAGTAACGCGGAAAGCCTGAACCATGCGTTGCAAGTGCTCGGCGGTATCGCCGTGGTCGTGGTCGGTGGGCGATATCTGTTGCGGCCAGTGTTCCGCGTGGTGGCGAAAACCGGTTTGCCGGAAGTGTCGACGGCTACGGCGTTGCTGGTGGTAATTGGCACGGCGTGGTTGATGGATCTGGTCGGTGTGTCGATGGCACTGGGGGCGTTTCTCGCCGGTCTGCTGTTGGCGGATTCGGAATATCGCCATGAACTGGAAGCGCAGATCGAACCGTTCAAAGGTCTGCTGCTCGGGCTGTTTTTCATCAGCGTCGGCATGGGCGCCAACCTCAGTTTGCTGCTGAGTGCGCCGATCACCGTGCTGGGGCTGACGCTGCTGTTGATCGGGTTGAAATTGCCGCTGCTGTTCGTCGTCGGGCGTCTGGCCGGTGGCTTGAACAAGGTCAGTGCGATCCGCCTCGGTATCGTATTGGCGGCCGGTGGTGAGTTCGCTTTTGTGGTGTTCAAGATCGGTCGTGATCAGGGCCTGTTTGAGCCGCGTCTGTATGACCTGCTGGTGCTGACCATCACCCTGTCGATGGCGGTGACGCCGTTGTTGCTGTTGATCTGTGCGCGGCTGGTCAGTCCAAAAGTGCAGCCGGTGGAAGTGCCGGAAAAATACCGTGAGATCGACACTGACACCCCGCGTGTAGTGATCGCTGGCATGGGCCGGATGGGCCAGATCGTCGCGCGGATTCTGCGGGCGCAGAACATCAAGTTCGTTGCGCTGGATACGTCGGTGGAAACCATCGAACTGTCGCGCAGTTTTGGCGGTGTGCCGGTGTTCTATGGCGACCCGATGCGTCCGGAAATCCTCAATGCGGCCAAGGTCGGCGAGGCGGAATATTTCGTGATTGCCACGGATGATCCGGAGACCAACATCAAGACCGCCGAGGTGGTGCGCAAGCTGTATCCGCACATGAAGATCATCGCTCGGGCGCGTAACCGTCAGCACGTGCACCGCTTGGTGGATGTTGGCGCGGAGGCGATTCGTGAGACGTATTACTCAAGTCTGGAGATGAGCCGGCGTACGTTGGTGGGACTTGGTCTGACCCAGGCCCAGGCCGATGCGCGGATCAAGCGCTTCAAGCATCACGACGAACAGGTGCTGGAGGCACAACACGCGATCTACGACGACGCGGCCAAAGTTCTGCAAACCGCCCAGGAAGCCCGTGCGGAACTGGCGCGGTTGTTCGAATCCGACCAACTCGAAGAAGAATCGCGCAAATCCTGAGCCCCGCACAAAACCTGTAGGAGTGAGCCTGCTCGCGATGGCGGTGTGTCAGTCGACTTATTCATTACTGACAGATTGCTATCGCGAGCAGGCTCACTCCTACAGGGGATCTGTGTCAAGCAGGTTCTAGCGTGCGCTCCTGCTTGACTGGGGCTGCTGCAAACCGATCCGCCAGAAACGGCGTGATGTCCAGCGGCAGCGGTTCATCGTTGACCAGTTTATCCAGCAACACACCAGTAATCGCCGAGGTCAAAATCCCGGTGCGGAAGTGCCCGCAGGCATTCAGATAACCCTCCACCCCACGCATCGGCCCGAGTATCGGCAACTCATCCGGCGAGCCCGGACGCAAACCTGCCCACGTGCGTTTCAGATTGACGTCTTTAAGTTCCGGCAGACAGCGTACTGCGCCCTGTACCAGCCCGGCGATTTCCGGGTAGGTGGTGGTGACGTCGAAGCCTTTGTCTTCGGTGGTACTGCCGATCAGTATCTCGCCGTTGTCTTTCTGTGCCACGTAGCAGTCGCTGGTGGTCAGGCAGCCGTTGAGAATTTTCGGCATGCGCTCGGTGAGCAGAATCTGGCCCTTCACTGGTTTCACCGGGATGCGAATCCCCGTCGCCCACTCGCTCAGATCCGCCGCCCAGGCACCGCCGGCGTTGATCAGCGTCTTGCAGTGGAACACGCCCTCCTCGGCCGTCTGCACACCGGTCACGCGGCTGCCATGGTGCAACACACCGGTGACGTTGGTGTTGACGAAGATGTCGATGCCGTTCTGCCGCGCGCCTTCCATGTAGGCGTCGGCGAGGCGGAACGGGCTGACCTGATGGTCGCAGAGAAACTCCAGCGCTCCGCGTGCTTCATGGCTGACGCCCGGTTCAGCCTCGCGCAGCGCCGCCTGATCGAGCCAGCGCACCTGATCGGCCAGGTGCGGAATGCAGCCGACGATGTGCTCAGCGTAGAGCCGGTCTTCGTCGTCATAGATGACAAATTTCAACCCGGTCTTTTCGAACTTGAAATCCATGCCGTGATTGTCTTTCAGCTCTCGGTGCAACGCCGGGTACAGGGCGTTGGACTGCAGGGCAAAATCGAAAAACGACTCCGGCAGAATATGCGGCGTGCTCGCGTCCACCGCCACCGCCGCGCCTTGGGTTTCGCGCTTGCGGTTGGCCGACATCATGCGGAAGAAAATCACCCCGCAGCCGAGGCCGACCGACTCACCGATCGCCCACAAACCACCGGCCGAGGCTCGGGTCGCGTTGCCCGGGCGTTTGGCATCGATCAGCGCCACTTTGAGGTTTTTGCGTTTGGACAATTGATAGGCGCAGGACGCCCCGATCACGCCGCCGCCGGCAATGATCACGTCATAGAACTTACTCATGGGCAGCGGTCTCCGTGCCGACGGACTGGAACGCGGAAAAAGGAATCGGATCGATCGGGAAACGCGGGCGCAGCCAACCGACGTCCTTGCGCCCGGTAGCCTGACGCAAGCGATCGCTGCAGTAGCCGACGCACATGCGCCCCTGGCAATCGCCCATGCTCACGCGGGTGCGCATTTTCAGGCTGGCGATGTCTTGCACGCCCTGCTCCAGCGCCAGGTCGATGTCGGCGCGGGTGGCGTGCTCGCAACGGCAGATCACCGTGTCGGCGGCGGGCAATGCGGTCTGGCCGACGCCGCGTTCGGTGTAGCGATCGACGGCGGCGCGAAAGCGCACGATGGCTTTGAGTTTGCTCAAGTAGCGGTCGCGGCGAACCCGCGCCAATTCCTCTTCGAGCACGCCGCGTTGCAGGAGAATCGAGGTCGCGGCGATCTTGCCGGCGAGCATCGCCGCTTCACCGCCGCGAATCCCGCCCATGTCACCGGCCAAATGCACGTGCGGTTCGTTGCTTTGCTGCCAGACATTCGCATTGGCGCGCAGATAACCGTCGTTGCTGAAGCCGTGGTCCAGGCCCATCTGCTGACTCAGTTGCGTGCGTGGAATAAAGCCGTAACCGACCGCCAGGGTCTTGGCTTCGAAGCGCTCGACGCGGCTCATGTCCGGTTCCCAAGTGGCCGAGTACGGCGCGACGCTGACGCTTTTCAGCTCGCCCTCGCCGTGGGCCTCGACCACGCCCCAGCCGTAGTTCATCGAGATGCCGTGCTGTTTCAGGTAGGCGAGCATGCTCAAACCGTCGAGAAACAACTGCGGCTTGTTCAGCAGCGCCAGACTTTCGCGGGCGATTTTGCCGAACGCGCAAGCTTCATACACGCCCGCGACGCTGACGCCTGCGGCATGCAGTTGTGTCGCCACCAGCGGCAGCAACGGCCCGGTGCCGGCGATGATCACCGGCCCTTGCGGCTTGACCACACCACTTTTGATCTGCAGTTGCAGACCGCCGAGCATGATCACCCCCGGCAAGGTCCAGCCCGGAAACGGCACGCTGCGTTCATGACAACCGGCAGCCAACAGCAACTGCGAATACTCGATCTCGTGCAGTTGCTCGTCGCCATCGAGCACCACCAAGGCGCGGGTGCCTTCGGCGCCGACCACACGATGATTGAGGCGCACGTCGATCAGCCCGGACTGTTCCTGAAAATCACCGTGCAGTTTGCCCAGCGCTTCGGAGTAGCGCGGGCCGAGATAATCCAGTTGCACGCCGTCCCGCAGCGGCCCGCGATAGACCACACCGCCGAGCCGCGAAGCTTCTTCGAGCAAGGTGCAGCGCACACCGTGGCGCGCCAGTTCGATGGCCGCCGCCATCCCCGCCGGGCCGCCGCCGACGATCACCGGTTGCAGGCTCATACGATCACCTCCTGCTCGGTGATGCGGTTGACCTGGGTTTCGATGTGCATGCCGTCACGCACCACGGTCTGGCAGGCACGACGTTTGTGCCGGCCATTGATTTTCACCAAACAGCACTGGCAAACGCCCATGCCGCAATAGGCGCCGGTAATCTGATCGTGATCGTTGCGGGCAATCTGGCGTACGCCGAGTGATTGAATAACGCTGAGTACGGTTTCGCCGATGGCGGCGGTGACCGCTTGACCGTTGATGTGGACGGTCATGTCCGCCTGCGCCAACGGCTGGATATCGAAAGTTCTTTCTTGGCAGTGCATTGCGATGTTCATCCGTGAAAGTTCGGTTGAGGTGGTGTCAGCTCCTTGCTGCACTACAGCGTGTCGACGCGTTTGTTGTTGCTGTGATTGGGGCGTCGACGCGTACTTCGTCAGCGCAACAGAGGTGCGCGAGAAGCACTGTAGTTCATACCTCAGCAAAGGCCGGGATCATTTACGTTAGGCGATCTCGCCGCAGTAAATATTGATCCAGGCCAGTGAAAACGATTGGATTGTCCAACGATCAGTTGGAGAAGACGAACTGCCCTTTGATCTTCTTCGCGCCAATGAAACCCAAGTCCGGGAACAGCAGGGATTTGATCCACGCGGCGTAGAACACAATGGCCAGGGTGATGCCGACGGCAATCACGGTCGACAGCGGATCTTCCTCATAGCCCTTGAACATGCGTGAAACCTGACTGATGGTGAGGAGGACATAAACGGTGTAAGCCGCCGCCACGTTCTTGTAGAAACCCCATGCAAACAACAGCGGAATGCCGCCTGCGATCAGCAGCATGGTCAGTGCCAGGCCGGCGCTGGCGTCATAGAACAGGAAGAAACCGAAGACTGCGCCGATCAATGCCTGAATGCAGGTCAACACAACCAGCAGGGTGACTTTGAGTGAATGCTTTTCTCTAAGGGCCGGATCCGGACGCCCGCCGATCCAGGCTGCCAACACGCGATCTTTGACCGCACCGCCCGACAACGCTTTGAACGTTTCGGTTTTCGAGCGCCCGGATTCGAGCATTTCCACCAACTGGCGTTTGATTTCCTTCTTGTCCAACGTGTTCATCCTTAAAGAGAGGTAAAAGCGGCCAATCCACTTCCGGCGGCGATTCTCGCCGTTGGCCCCGCAGAAAGCAAAAAGCCGCTTCCACCCGAAGGTGGAAGCGGCCGAGGCATGGGCCTCAATGGAGCAATCAGTGCACGAACAGGGCGATCAGGATGATGATCGGGATCGGTACGCCGAGGAAAAACAGCAGAAGTGAGCGCATGGTCATGCTCCTTGTTTAACGGACTGGAGTGGTCGTGGTGTAGGTGTCGACTTCTACGTACTCGACGGCATCCCGGCGACGACCGCCGTAAGTAGCCGCGAGGCTGGCGAAGAACGCACCGGCCAACAGCGAGATGAACATCCACAGCGAGGTCCAGGCAGCGACTTTCGCAGCGGTGTCGGCGGCTTGTTGAGCTTTCAGCTTGGCGTCGGCCAGGGCTTTCTGAGTGCGCGCGTAGATCTCATCGACGCGGCGCTCGGCATCGGCCTGAGTCAGGTTGGTCCGCTGTGCGACCAGCTGCGCCAGGTAGGTACGGTCTTCGGCACTCAACTGACCATTGGCCAGGCTTTGCGCGAAAATACGGGCCACCGCACCATGCGCTGCGTCATCGCTGACGGAGGCCGGACGGTCATCACGGAACAGGCTGTCGATGTAGTAACCGTACTGATTGCTGTCGGTGTTCGCTGCAGCAGAGCCGGCCGCTTGGGTCATCGCGCTGGCTGCACCGCCGGCCACACTGGCACCTGCCTGCACACCACCACTGATGACGCTGCTGACCGAGCCGACCACCAGCACTGCGGTAACCAATGTAGCCACACACCAGGCAAGGAAGCCGTGGGCGGTGTCGCGGAAATACACCTCGTCACCGTGCATGTTCGCCCACTTCACCCGCAGGCGACCGGCGATGTAGCCACCCATGCCGGAAGCGATGATTTGCGTCGCCGCCAGCCAGACTATCGTAGAAATGCCCAGGCCCTTGGCGCTAACGCCCTCTCCGGCCCACGGTGAAACGGCAGAGAAACCCAAACCGAACCCGAGCAAAACCAAAATCATCGACAGTGCAGCGGCAGCCGCAGCACCGGCGAAAATCGCGCCCCAGGACACGCCCGAAACGCTGCTCGACTCTTCAACGGCGGGATAAAACCCATCAGGGGATCTATTCATTGTTGTTCTGCTCCAGGCATGAAAAATGGTGTTACAACTCGTCATCAGAGGAATTGCAGTGACCGTGCCAGTCGCAGAAATTAAATAAATCTTCGGTTTTCAATCACTTAGAAAGAATGAACTTCCCAGGACCATGCAAATTGCAACAAGGCCCGAATAAGAGCGGGTTTTATGCATTGGCCTCGAATACCAATAGCGCTCGAAATTTGCGTTTGTGACAGGTCAACATGAAAGTTAATTTAAAGCGTCAGCGCAATTTCTTGGCAAAATGCTGCCATTCCGTTTGAACCGATCAGCAGGCCTGCCTATGACTCGTATCTTGACCATCGAAGACGACGCCGTGACTGCGCGGGAAATCGTCGCCGAACTGAGCAGCCACGGGCTGGAAGTCGACTGGGTCGACAATGGCCGCGAAGGCCTCGACCGCGCCGTGAGCGGCAACTACGACCTGATCACCCTCGACCGCATGCTGCCCGAACTCGATGGTCTGGCCATCGTCACCACCCTGCGCACCATGGGCGTGGCCACACCGATTCTGATGATCAGCGCCCTCTCCGATGTTGACGAACGCGTACGCGGCTTGCGCGCTGGCGGTGATGACTACCTGACCAAACCGTTCGCCACCGATGAAATGGCCGCACGGGTTGAAGTGTTGCTGCGTCGGCAGAACAGCGGCGCGACTCAGGCGACAACCTTGCAGGTGGCCGACCTCGAACTGGACTTGATCAGCCACGAAGCGCGCCGTGCCGAACAGGTGCTGACGCTATTGCCGACCGAATACAAGCTGCTCGAATTCCTTATGCGCAACAGCGGCCAGATCCTTTCGCGGATGATGATTTTCGAAGAGGTCTGGGGTTATCACTTCGACCCGGGCACCAACCTCATCGACGTGCATATCGGCCGTCTGCGCAAGAAGATCGACGCGGTGGGCAACGTTCCGTTGATCCGCACGGTACGGGGCTCGGGTTATGTCATTGCCGAACCCGTCTGACGGCTGGCGCTCCTCCAGCAGCCGCTTGCTGGCGCTTTACAGTTCGCTGTTCGTGGCCTGGAGCGCGATCCTCATGGGGGTCATGTATTACGAGGTTTCCGGCTACCTCGACAACCTCGCCAAACATTCGCTGATGCAACGTCAGCATCTGTTTTCGCACTTTCGCGGCGAGCAACTGGAAGACGCCCTCGCCGCCAGCATGACTTTCGATATTCGCGGCATCGACGCCTATGGCTTGTTCGATGCCGACGGCGTTTACCTCGGCGGTGCCTTGCAGCAGATCCCCGAGGGCCTACCGCTGGACGGCAAGATCCACATGCTCGCCGACTGCGCCGACTCCGATGACCCGACCCTGCCCAATGACAGCTGCGACGCGGTCGCCACGCAAACCCGCGACGGCCGCTGGCTGGTGTTGCTGCGCGACAACGGCTCGCTGTTCGCCGTCACGCGGATCATTTTGCATGCGTTGTTCTGGGGCGTGTCGCTGACGATTCTGCCCGGGATTGCCGGTTGGCATTTGCTACGGCGTCGACCGCTGCGGCGGATTCGCGCGATTCAGGACAGCGCCCAGGCGATTGTCGCCGGCGACCTGACCCATCGTTTGCCGCTGTCCAACCGCCGCGATGAACTGGACATGCTCGCCGCCATCGTCAACGCCATGCTCGAACGCATCGAGCGCTTGATGAATGAAGTCAAAGGCGTCTGCGACAACATCGCCCATGATTTACGCACCCCGCTGACGCGCCTGCG
Source organism: Pseudomonas sp. MC6 (assembly GCF_054790575.1). Classification (NCBI taxonomy): domain Bacteria; kingdom Pseudomonadati; phylum Pseudomonadota; class Gammaproteobacteria; order Pseudomonadales; family Pseudomonadaceae; genus Pseudomonas; species Pseudomonas sp. MC6. The sequence goes on along the minus strand of NZ_CP186504.1, from coordinate 1,011,774 downwards.
CGCGCAGTTGTATCGCATGCAGCAACAGGCCGGCGAAGGTTCGCAGGAGGCGGCGCAACTGGATCTGGTGCTGGCGGAAGCGGATACGCTGATGGCGCGGTTTCGCGGTTTGCTACGGATTTCCGAACTGGAAGATCGCCAGCGCCGCTCAGGCTTTGTCGAACTCGACCCGGTGCAATTGCTGGAAGAACTGCATGAGTTTTACCTGCCGCTGGCCGAGGAAGGCGAGCTGCGTTTCGATTTGAACATGCCGGAAACATTACCGGCGCTGAACGGTGATCGGGCATTGCTGTTCGAGGCGTTGGCGAATTTGCTGAGCAACTCGATCAAGTTCACGCCGCCGGGCGGCACGGTGATGTTGCGTGGGGTCAACGCGGGTGGACAGACGCGGATCGAGGTGCACGACTCAGGACCGGGGATTCCCGAGGCTGAGCGTGAGGCGGTGTTCCAGCGTTTCTATCGCGCCGAGGGTGGGCAGCCGCAGGGTGGCTTTGGTTTGGGGCTGTCGATTGTCGCGGCGATTGTCAGTTTGCATGGCTTCAGTCTTGAAGTCGGCAGCAGTGATCTGGGCGGGGCGAAACTGGTGCTCGATTGCCGGCAGAGCCTGATCGAAAATTCCTGATCCCCACCTTGGAATGCAACCCCTGTAGGAGTGAGCCTGCTCGCGATAGCGGTGTCTCAGTCAACAACTCATTGAATGACAAAACGCCATCGCGAGCAGGCTCACTCCTACATTGGATCGTGGTGTTCTTCAGGTTGGGTAATTGGCTCGGAGTGCTTCGAGTCCACCCTGGTAGATGCCGCTGAACAGCGCCACCACCTCCTCATCGCTCACGTCTTTGGCGTTGAAGCGCCCCGACCACGTCACCCGTGCGCCCTGCCCTTGGGCTTCGACCTTGATCGTCGCCAGATAATCAGTGGCCGGGAACGGCGCCTGTTCAATCGAATAGCTGTAGGTTTTCGCGGCATTGTCGAACGCTTGCAGACGCTCTACCACCACAGCGCCGTCAGCGGTTTGCAAGGTGCGCACGCGCCCACCGTCGCTCAGTTCACTGTTGGGAATAAAGGGCAGCCAATCGGGCAGCGTGTTGAAGCCGCCGATCAATTGCCAGACCTGATCGGCCGAGGCCGGGATATCGATGGTTGCTGATGCTGTAGGCATAAATAAACGTCTCTCTCGGAAATTCAGATCGTCAGGCTGTCGACCACGCCGCCATCGACGCGCAACGCGGCGCCAGTGGTGGCCGAGGACAGCGGCGAAGCAATGTAGGTCACCAGATGCGCGACCTCTTCAACATCCGCGACACGCTGGATAATCGAAGTCGGACGGGCCTTGAGCACGAAGGCGTCGGCTTCATCGCGCAGGTTGCGCCCGGATTCGGCGGCGGCATCCTTGAGCATGTCTTGCAGGCCATCGGTGAAGGTCGGCCCCGGCAGGATCGCATTGACCGTCACCCCGGTGCCAGCCAGACGTTTGGCCAGACCGTGGGACACCGCCAGATTGGCGCTTTTGGTCACGCCGTAATTGATCATGTCGGCCGGCGTGGCGACGCCGGATTCCGAGGACAGGAAAATCACTCGGCCCCAGCTTTGCTCGACCATCGCCGGCACGTAATGCCGCGCCAGGCGCACGCCGGAAATCACGTTGACCTCATAGAAACGCGTCCACTCGCTGTCCGGCGCTTCGAAGAAATCAACGGCGTCGAAGATACCGAGGTTGTTCACCAGAATGTCCGCGCGCGGTTCAGCGGCGAACAGCTTCTGCGCGCCCTCCGCGGTGCCCAGATCGGCAGCCAAACCACGCAACTGCGCACCCGGGACTTTCTCGCGAATACTCGCCAACGCCTGTTCAACTTTGGCCGTGTCGCGACCGATGACCACCACCGTGGCGCCGGATTCGGCCAGCGACTGGCTGATGCCCAGACCAATGCCGGCGGTGCTGCCGCTGACGATGGCCAGTTTCCCACTCAGATCAATCTTCATGCTTTCACCTCATCGATTGGCAATGGTGCACGTTCGGAAACCAGTTTGGCGTCGCGCATCGCCTGCCAGAAACCGGCAGGAATGATTGCCGACAACGCCGCGACATCTTCAGCAATTCGGCCGGGTTTGCTGGCGCCAGGAATGACCGCCGCAACAGCGGGATTGGCCAGCGAGAACTGTAGCGCAGCGGCTTTGATATCGACGTGGTAAGCGGCGGCGATGCGTTTGATCTGCTCCACTTTGGCGATGACCTCAGGGCTGGCCTGCTGGTATTCGAAGTGCGAGCCACCGGCCAGGATTCCCGAGCTATAAGGGCCACCGACAACGATTTCGACGTTCTGCGCTCGGGCCGAATCCATCAGGCGTTGCAACGGACGTTCGTGGTCGAGCAGCGTGTAGCGACCGGCCAACAAAAAACCATCCGGTTGCGCTTCGCTGAGGTCGAGGGTCAGTTCGCACGGTTCGACTTTGTTTACGCCCAGGCCCCAGCCCTTGATCACGCCTTCTTCGCGCAACCGGGTGAGGACTTTGAATGCGCCGGTGCGGGCCTGGTTGAAGTATTCCAGCCATTGATCGCCATAGAAGTCCTGCGCGATGTCGTGCACCCAGACGATGTCGAGGCGATCGGTTTGCAGGCGTTTGAGGCTATCTTCGATCGAACGCAAGGTTGCGTCGGCGCTGTAGTCGTTGACGATCTTGTTCGGCCGACCGTGTTCGAATACCCCGCTCTTCTCGCCGAGATCACGGGCGGCGGCGTCTTCAACTTCATCGAGAATCACCCTGCCGACCTTGCTGCTGAGCACATAGTCATCGCGTTTGTATTGCTTGAGCGCTTCACCGAGGCGGATCTCCGACAGACCGGAACCGTAGAACGGCGCGGTATCGAAGTAACGCACGCCGGCATCCCACGCAGCATGCACGGTGGCTTGCGCTTCGGCTTCCGGGATGGCGCGGAACATGTTGCCCAGTGGCGCGGTGCCGAAGCCCAGTTGGCCGGGGAGTTTGTCTTTTAAGCTCATGGGTTTTTCCTCAATAGGTTCTGGGTCTGGGTGACCGTTGAGCAGATCCTAGATTGCGACACCGAGACCGTCCAAGACATAATGCGCAGCACTTGAGTCCCTACAGGTCTGACATGATCGACATCCGCCAATTGCGCTACTTCGTTGTGGTCGCCGAGGAAGAACACGTCGGCCGCGCCGCCGAACGGCTGCATATTTCCCAGTCGCCGCTGAGCCGACAGATCGCCCAGCTTGAAGAACGATTGGGCCTGACCCTGTTCGAACGCAGCCAGCAACGCATTCGCCTGACACGCGACGGCCAGACCTTCCTCGCCGAAACCCGCGCCCTGCTGACCCACGCCAATCGCCTGGAATCCCTCGGCAAACGTCTGGGCCGTGGCGAAGAAGGCGGCTTGTGCATCGGCTATATCGAAAACGCCATGCACGCCGGCGTCCTGCCCAATGCCTTGCGCGTGTTGCGCGTGGATCGGCCCAGCGTCCACGTCGCGTTGTACAACCTCAGCTCCGCCGAGCAACTGGAGGGCCTGCGACAGCGTAGTCTCGATATCGCCTTGGTGAGTGAGCCGCCGACCGATGACGATCCGGATCTGCTGAGCTTTCAGGTGCTCGATGACCCGATGCTCTTGGCGTTGCCGGAGCATCATCCGCTGGCCCAGCAAGCGGCGTTGAGTCCCGAGGATCTGGCCGATCAGGAATGGATCGGCGTGCAGCCGCGACAGGATGCCAACGATCAGTTTGTCAGCGCCTGCATCCGTGCAGGATTTACTCCGGATGTGCGCATGCAGGCGACTGAACCGTTTACTGCGCTGGGGCTGGTGGCGTCGGGGTTGGGGATTGCGATGATTCAGAAAGGTTTGAGCCATAACGCACCGCCGGGTGTGGTGTTGCGTGAACTGCCATGGCTGACGTTGACCACGCCATTGTGGGCGGCGTGGCACCGGATCAATTTGCGGCCATTGGTGGAGACCTTCCGAAAAGTTCTGACTGACGGTGAGATAGCCGCTGACTGACAGGCCCCTTCGCGAGCAAGCTCGTTCCCACAGGTTTTGCGGTGGATCTACACTCAACGGATCAGCATCCAGCCGTGAGTTGACCATGAGAATGTCCGCACAAATGACCGTCGTTGCGGTACTCGCCACACTTGCCTACCTCGGCCTGGCGGTGTGGGGCATTGGTGGTGTGGCGATGTTCTTTTCCCACGGTTCGCTGGTGATCGTGGCATTGGCGACGGTGGCGATGGTGATTGCTTCGCTGTTCAGTGAGGTCAACCTGAGCGCTGGCGAGCGTGAAGATCGCGCCAATCGCTGGGTGATTCCGGCGTTCGGTGTGATCGGGCTGGTCAGTGGTTTTCTGCCGGCTTACTGCGACCGGGTGAATTTCTGGACGGTGGGCGGTGAAGGTGTGCGCTGGCTCGGCGCTTTGCTGTTTATCATCGGCGGCACACTGCGGTTGTGGCCGGTGTTTGTTCTGGGACGGCGTTTCAGCGGACTGGTGGCGATTCAACCGGGGCATCGTTTGGTGACGGATGGCATCTATCAACACCTGCGCAACCCGAGTTATCTGGGCTTGGTGGTCAATGCCGTGGGGTGGGCGCTGGCGTTTCGCTCGGTGGTCGGACTGATGCTGGCAGCGCTGACACTGATCCCGTTGATTGCCCGGATTCATTCGGAAGAAGCTCTGCTGCGGGCGCAGTTTGGGGCGGAGTACGAGGCTTATTGCGCGCGGAGTTGGCGTTTGGTGCCGGGGGTTTACTGATTTGCGAACACCGTCCCCCTGTAGGAGTGAGCCTGCTCGCGATAGCGGTGTGTCAGGCAACACTTATTTGACTGAAAGACCGCTATCGCGAGCAGGCTCACTCCTACAAGGGATTGGGGGGTGTCAGTTGCGTTGCAGGTGCAGGCCGTTGCTGTCGACTGCGACGCGGATGTCAGCATAACTGGCCAACGTCGCATGAACCGTTTCCAGCGGATGCTGATGCGTGGTGGTGATGATCATCAGCGGCGCACCGGCGGCTTCAGCCGCCTGAATACCGACGGTGGCGTCTTCGAAAATCAGGCAATCACGCGCGTCCAGGCCAAGACGTTGGGCCGCCAGTAAATAGCCGGCCGGGTCAGGCTTACCCGCCTTGACGTCTTCAGCCGTGATCATCACCGCCGGCTCTGGAATCCCCGCCGCCGCCATTCGCCGCAAGGCGAGATCCCGTGGCGCCGAGGTCACCATCGCCCAGCGATCTTTGGGCAGGCTGTTGAGAAATTTCGCCGCGCCGGGAATCTCGACAATGCCTTCAACATCTCCGATTTCCGCCTCGGTAATGAACGCCGCTTGCGCCTCGGCATCCACCCCCGGCAGGTTCAGACGGGTGATGGTATCGATGGCGCGCACGCCATGAATGGTCGGCAAAAAGGTCTCCACATCGACGCCATGGCGCACGGCCCAGGCTGACCAGATTCGCTCAGCGGCGGCAATCGAGTTGAGGACGGTGCCGTCCATGTCGAACAGAAACGCGCCGAACGCGCGATCAAATACAGCATCGTGAGCAGACAAAGGGTCGCATCCTCTGGCAAAAGACCGGGCGGGCAATGTAGCACTTGCCCGCCCGTTCCACCCAGCGTCAGTGCAGACGCGGCACCTTGGATTTGAAGGCGCTGTCGACGCAGTCGAGCAATTGACCAATGGCCCACGGCTTTTTGATGAACGCCACCGAATGCTTGACCCCGGAGGTCTCGGGCGTTTCATAACCGGACATGACCATCACCGGTTTTTCCGGCCAGCGGTCGCCAACCAGATTGGCCAGATCAGCACCATTGAGGGTGCCGGGCATGGTGATGTCGGTCAGTAGCAACGCCACGTTCGCGGCGTGTTTCTCAAGGTACAGTGATGCGGCGTCGGCACTGGTCTGCGGCTCGACCTTGAAACCTTCCTCCTGAAGAATTTCGCAGAGAAACTCCAGAATCAACGGATCATCCTCAACCACCAGAATCAATCCGTCAGGAAGGTGCGCGTCCGCCGTCGGTGTTGGGCACATGGAACTGCACTCCCTGAATTGCATTAACGATTTAGCGGCTTGAATCCGCTGCTTAACTGGTATGAGCAGCGGGCTCTGCAGAAATTCATTTTTGATACAGCTCTTTTGCGAAACGGTATTTTTGCCCGTCAGCGGCAATCGTTCGCAGCGGCGTATTTGTGGTTAAAATGCCGGCCCTTTTGCTTGCCGATCCTGACCGATGAACCCTGAAGCCCTCGCCACCCTCCACGCCCATCTGCTGCCGGCCCTCGCGGCAGCACCGAGCGAAACCCGCCGCCTGTTCCACGGGCGCGGACGCTGCTGGCCGGGGCTGGAGCAGTTGACCGTGGACTGGCTGCAAGGCGTGGTGCTGGTGTCGCTGTACAAGGAACCGGCACCTGAGCAACTGGACAATCTCAAGGCGTTGCTGCTGCAACTTACGGGTTCCGCCGAATGGAAACAGTCTGGCGCGCACACGCTGTTGATCCAGCATCGCTATTTGCCACAGAGCACTGCCGAATGGCTGCTGGGTGATGAGATCGATGAAATGAGCATCGTCGAAGGCGGTTTGCAGTATCGCGTCGATCTGGGTCGCAAACAGAACGCCGGGCTGTTTCTCGACATGCGTTACGGGCGCAACTGGGTGCGCGAACAGGCCAGCGGTAAACGCGTATTGAATCTGTTTGCCTACACCTGCGGTTTTTCCGTAGCGGCCATCGAGGGTGGCGCCAGTCATGTGGTCAATCTGGACATGTCCCGCGCCGCGCTGAGCCGGGGCCGCGACAACCATCGCTTGAACGGCCATGACTTGAGCAAAGTCAGTTTCCTCGGCCACGACCTGTTCAAGTCCTGGGGCAAGGTGATCAACAGCGGCCCGTATGACCTGGTGATCATCGATCCGCCGTCGTTCCAGAAAGGCAGTTTCCTGCTGACCAAGGATTACCAGCGCGTGCTGCGTCGTTTGCCAGAATTGCTTACGGCGCAAGGCACGGTGCTGGCGTGCATGAATGATCCGGCGTTCGGTTCGGACTTTCTGATTGAGGGCGTGACGCAGGAAGCGCCGAGTCTGCGTTTTGTAGAGCGGCTGGAAAATCCGCCGGAGTTTCCCGACATAGATCCTCAAAGCGGCCTCAAGGCCCTGGTCTTCCACCGCACTCCCTGACACCCCGAAGATCCCCTTGTAGGAGTGAGCCTGCTCGCGATAGCGGTCTGTCAGATAACACTTATTTGACTGACACACCGCTATCGCGAGCAGGCTCACTCCTACAGGGGGGATTGTGGTGAATCAGGGAGTTGGTGGGCGCAGCACCAGCGCAAACAACTCGCCATGCCCGGTGACATTGAGCTTGTGATACAGATTGCGCCGATGCACCTTGACCGTCTCCGGCGAGATGCCCATCTGCTGGGCCATCGCCTTGCTGGAGAAACCCTGCAAAATCAGCCGCGCCGTATCGACCTCGCGCACCGTAAGCCGCGCATCGAAGCGGTCGAGCAACGCCGCCAGATCACCAACCACCGCCTCCGCCACCGCGCCCTGCGGCGGCAGCAACTGCACATGCCGACGCATCGCCGCCAACACCCAGTCACGCACGCACAGAAGCCTGCCCTGCTCGGCCATATCGAACGGCGTCGAGCGGCCCAATGACAAACCGAGTACGCCGCCCCCGACGTTGACCATGAACTGCAACTCGTCTTCACCGACCACCGAGCGAAAGTAGCTCTGGTAGTACTCGCTGTGCAGAAACTGGTCCGGGGCCACCGAGGCCAGGCTGTGCAAGCCGTCGGCAATGCCGGTCGACGCGGTTTGGTAAAACGGATCGAGCAGGTACATCCCGGCGCTGTAGCCGGCCAATTCTTCCTGCTCGTCGGCGCGTCCGCTGCTGTCGAAGTCGATCAGCAACTGCGGCGCCTGCCCGGCTTTCATCAACGCCACCAGCGCATTGTCCAGCGGCACCAGCAATCGCAAGGTGTCCACCAGCGCACGCCAGAAACCAGCCTGACCGACACCGGCAAATACCCGCGCCAGGCTTTGATGCACTGGCAACTCCTGCAGCAACGCGTCCACGCACTACCCCTTTTGAGTAACCCATGATGGGAATGGGTCAGGTGTGACCGGCCGGATAGGCTGAGCACTCCTGTTCATCACCGGCCTGCACAGGCCAGGAGTGCCGCATCATGCGTGGTCACCGTGGCTGTATCAACCTCAGCATTAAACTGGGCCTGCTGGCCGGTATTGGCGCCGGCTCGATCACCATGGCCGCCGACGCGCCGAGCGTGCACGTCTACAACTGGTACGACTATATCGGCCCGAACACCCTCCACGACTTTCAGCGCGACAGCGGTATCCAGCCGGTCTACGACACCTTCGACAGTGCCGAAGTCCTTGAAGGCAAACTGATGACCAGCCGCAGCGGCTACGACGTGGTGGTGGCAAGCAACTTCAGCCTGCCGACCCTGATCAAGGCCGGCGCCCTGGCCCCGCTGCCACGCGAGCAACTGCCGGGCTGGAAGAATCTCGACAGCGACCTGCTGGCGAAGCTGGCCAACAACGATCCCGGCAATCAATACGCCGTGCCGTACCTGTGGGGCACCAACGGCATTGGCTACAACGTCGACAAGGTGCGCGCGGCGCTGGGCGACAAGGCGCCGGTGGATTCGTGGGATCTGGTGTTCAACGAAGCCAACCTCGCCAAACTAGGCCAGTGCGGCGTGGCGATGCTCGATTCGCCGTCGGAGATGCTGCCGGTCGCCCTGCACTATCTCGGCTTGCCACCGAACAGCACCGATCCTGAAGACTATAAAAAAGCCGAAGCGCTGCTGCTGAAATTGCGTCCGCATATCGCCTACTTCAACTCGTCGAAATTCATTAGCGACCTGTCCAACGGCAACATCTGCGTGGCAGTGGGCTGGTCGGGCGCGATGCTGGAGGCCAAGACCAATGCCGAGCAGGCCAACAACGGCGTGAAGATCGCCTACAGCCTGCCCAAGGAAGGCGCGCCGGTGTGGTTCGACACGCTGGTGCTGCTCAAGGACGCGCCGAATCGGCCCCAAGGGCTGGCCTTTATCGACTATCTGCTGCGGCCCGAAGTGATCGCGCCGGTCAGTGATCATCTGTCGTACCCCAATGGCAACCGCGCGGCGACTGCGCTAGTTGCAGAGGCCACGCGGGACAACCCGGCGGTTTATCCCTCCGCCGCAGCGATGGCCACGCTGTACACCCTTGAGCCGTTGCCGAAAGCCACCGAGCGCGTGCGTACGCGGGTGTGGAGCAAGGTCAAGAACGGCCAGTAATCCCTTTTTGAACATTCCACAAAACCCTGTGGGAGCGAGCCTGCTCGCGAAAGCGGTGGGTCAGGCACTGATGTGTTGAAAGTGCCGACGCATTCGCGAGCAGGCTCGCTCCCACAGGGGCGGTGAACAACCCTGCATTTTTTAGAGAGACAGAAATCAATGAAACCTCGTGCCCGTGACCTCAACATCCGCATCGGCCAGCTGCCGCCCGGCCCGTTCAACGCCATCACCGACGTGCCCGGCGTGCGCGTCGGCCACAGCAATGTGCGCGGGCGCAGCCGCACCGGGCGGGACATCTGCACCGGCGTCACGCTGATCGAACCGCGCCCGGGCTCGACCAATCAGCAACCGTGTTTTGCCGGCGTGCATGTGCTCAACGGCAATGGTGACGCCACCGGGCTTGAATGGATTCGCGAGGCGGGGCTGCTGACCAGCCCGATTGCCTTCACCAACACCCACAGCCTTGGCGTGGTGCGCGATGCATTGATTGCACTGGATCGCCAACAGCAACCCGACGACGGTCGCCTCTACTGGAACATGCCGGTGGTACTGGAAACCTTTGACGGCTTGCTCAACGACATCAACGGTTTTCATGTCCAGCCTGAACACGTCGCCGAAGCGTTGAGCGCGGCCGTCGCCGGTCCCGTGGCAGAGGGCGCGGTCGGCGGTGGCAGCGGCATGATCTGTCATGAATTCAAGGGTGGCATCGGCACCGCGTCGCGGCGTTTGAGCGATGCTCAGGGTGGCTGGACCGTCGGCGCGATCGTGCAGGCTAATCACGGTATTCGCAGTGAGTTGCGGGTCGATGGCTATCCGGTCGGGCGCTATATGGAACAGAAGGATTCGCCGTTCCTGCGCGCCTCATTGCCGCATCCGGGCATGGGTTCGATTGTCGTCTGCCTGGCCACCGACGCGCCGCTGTTGCCGCACCAGTGCACGCGGCTGGCGCAGCGTGCGAGCCTCGGTCTGGCGCGCACCGGCGGTGGCAACGAGGATCACAGCGGCGACATTTTCATCGCCTTCGCAACCGGCAACGCTCACGTGCCGCCCGCTGCCTACGAAGGCAAAGGCGCGCCGACCTGTGACGGCTTGCGCATGGTCAATAACGACCACATCAGCGAGCTGTTTCTGGCCGCGACCGAGGCGGTTGAAGAGGCGATCATCAATGCCTTGCTGGCCAGTGACAGCACCGAAGGTAATGGGCATTCGGTGCCGGGACTCGATGCCAACACCCTGCTCGCCGCGCTAGCCAAGGCAGGCTGGCCAGGATCGCGCTGACACCGCTGTTCCCCTGTAGGAGTGAGCCTGCTCGCGATGGCGGTTTGTCAGTTGAAGCTGATTTGACTGACCCACCGCCATCGCGAGCAGGCTCACTCCTACGCAGGATCACGTCAGTATTTGGGTGCCAGGTTCGCGCCGCCGCCCGGGCGACTGGCGGTACTTGAGCCGTCACTTGCACACTCCTAGGATGGAATCACGCAGTGGCTCCGCTCTTCGAGTGCTGCGTAGGCGCGGGTGCTCTGAACCCCAATCAAGCCCGTGCCTTGCTTCATGCGCATCTTGAGCCTCGAGGGCTCTACTTCCTCCCCATCAAAGAGCTTTGAGGCTCTTTTTTTGTCTGCGTAAATCAGCAGTCCGGCAGCGCATCGACGCGAATCGAGCGCCAGGCCGCTTGCGCCAGCAAGTCGCGATAGTCCGCCGGACTGCCCTTCACCCGCCCCGCCAACCAGGCACGGCAGTAACTGTCGGCCTGACCGATGATCAACGACGGCAACAGTTCGGCGGGCAAGGCCTTGAGTTCGGCAGCGCGCCCCGATTCGGCCAGCCAGTCGCGCAGACGCAGATTGCGCGTTTTGTTGCGCTCGGCCAGTTCGTCCTTGAATGGCCCTTTGGTCACGGCAAACCGCGCGTGGTACTGGAAACGCGCCCATTCGGGTTGACGCTCGACCCAATCGACGTAGCTGAACACCAGCGCCTGCACACCTTCCTCGGTGGTTTGCGCTGCATCCAGATACGCATCGCGCAGGCGCGCCTGATCCTCCAGCGCGGTGAAAAACAACGCGGCGACCAAGCCCTCCTTGTTGCCAAAATGGTGATAGATCGCCCCGACACTCGTGTCGCACTCGGCGCGAATCATCTCGATGGTGGTGGCTTCGATCCCCTGCTCGTTGAACAGGCTCAGCGCCTTGCGAAAGATATCGCGCTTGAGTTCGGCGCGGCGGCCGGGGTAGCTGCGTTCAAGTAGATCTGCGGTGTCCATGCGGCTCACTGCCTGAAAATCGGAATTGAAAGACACACGTCGTGCCCATGCAAAAAAACACGCACAGGTTGACAGATTTCCCGCAGACAGAATACCGTTCCGTTACAGAATATTTTTCTGTTACGGAACATAATTCTGCAAAATCACTTTCCGCGAGGCGTTTCCATGAGTCAGTTTCTCAGCATGTTCAATAGCGCAGGCCCGCAAGCGTTCAGCCAGATGGCCTGCCAGGTCGCGCCGTACTTCAGCACCATCAACCCGCTGGTGACCGAGCTGCGCGCGAACTCGGCGACGGTACAAGTGCCGTTTCGCCGTGAGATCACCAACCACCTCGGCACCGTACATGCGATTGCCATGTGCAACGCGGCAGAACTCGCCGCCGGGATGATGACCGATGTGTCGATCCCGGCCGGCGCACGCTGGATTCCCAAAGGCATGACCGTGGAATATCTGGCCAAGGCAAAAACCGATGTGACGGCGGTGGCCAGTGGTGAAGGCGTGGATTGGCAGAGCGAAGGCGACAAGATCGTCACCGTGGACATTCACGATACCGAGGGCAAAAAAGTGTTCACGGCGCGGATCACCATGAACGTCAAACTCGGCTGAATCGGGGACACAAAAAAGCCCTTGCTGCGGCATTCACAGCAAGGGCTTTTTCAGAGATGTGAGGTCAGTGCACGGTCAGGCGCTGGCGGACAAACTCCTCGACATGACGAGTAGTCTGATCGAGGTGTCGGTCACGCTGTTTCTCGGCGTCGAGCATCGCGCGCTTGCCGTTTTTCTGCAGCAGATAGGTGTGGATCTGCTGCACTTCCAGCGACCGGTAAATCGGTGTGGTGTCGATAAATCCGCGCAGACCGTTGCTGCGATAATGCCGGGTGCTCATCAATACCTGCGTTTCACGCTGGCCAATGACCTCAAAACCCAGCGCTTCGAAGTACGGGACTTTGCCGACCGTGCAGGCCAGTTCCGCGTGGGGATAACGCCCGACCATTTCGCCGATCAGCGCCCGCGCCACACCCTGACGCCGATGCCCTTCGCGCACCGCCATATAGGCGACGCTGCACGCCTCCCAATCGCCCTGCACTGGCAGGTACAACAGAAAACCAATGACTTGCTCCGGATCATCCTCGTCGGTGGCAACCAGCAACTCGACGTCGGTGCCCTTCTCGCCATTCAACGCTTCCAGATACAGATGCACCTCATAGCCGACTGCGTACTGATAGACGTTGTACAGCAGGTTGCTCGGGCCGAGGCCAACCGCGCTGATATCGGTCAGGTAGTCGACGACCAGTTGCAGAATCTGGCTGTTGACGTCTTCGGGGCATGGGGTTTTGTAGTGGGTGATGCGTGGCATGACGAACTCCGACGGTAAAAAGCGTTGCCGACAACCGCAGCGGTCGACGAACCGCGACATCATACCGTGACCGGCCCGGCGGACGTCTAAAGTTCCTTTTCCGAGCGCCGATGTAACGGTCTCCTACCAATGTCACCACCAGGGATCGGCCATGTATTACCCACGCGAAGCTGCCAAGGATCACCTCTACAACCGTATCGTCATGCTCACCGTTGCTTGCTGCGTGGTGCTGCTGCTCGCTGCAATGGCTCACAAGTCCGGCATGCTATATGGGGCGCTGAGTTTCAATGGTGTGGAAACCCGTGGCAGCGTCACGGCACTGGAACGGATTCCAATGAACGCCAATGGCAAGGTCATTCACTATCAATACACCGATGCCCAAGGCCAGACCCATGAAGGGCAACATGCCGACGAACGCTACGTCGAGCATACCCAGTATGAAGTCGATGGCCCGATCACCCTGCTGGTGTCGCCGTGGATGCCGGATAAAAGCTGCATCGCCAGCCAGTTGCAGGGTTACCGTACGAGCTTCTACATCATGACCGGCGGCGTGCTGCTCGCGCTGCTGTTTCTGCTGATCTCGGGCAGGACGTTCTGGCAGATTCAGGCAATGAAAGAACAGGATCGGTTTTATTGACTGGCGAGGTCACTGCTGCGGCGCCACCACTTTGAATTTGATGGCGATGTCCTTGGACACCACGGTGTCCGCCCACTCCCCCGCGCCGAGGCCGAACTCGTCGCGCTTGAGTATCAGCTCACCGTCGAAAATGCCGATGTCGCTGCCCGGTTTCAATTCCACCGGTACTTGCACTTCGCGGGTAATGCCCTTGAGGGTAAGCTGTCCGTCGATCAGGTAGCGGCGCTCGGCCACTTGGGTGAAACGCCGGGATTCGAACACCGCCACGGGGAATTTTTCGGTGTCGAACCACGCCGGTTTCACCAGTTCGGTGTTGGCGTCTTCGCTGCCGGCATCGATGCTGTTGAGGTCGATATGCAACGTGGCATGGGCGTTGGCGAGGTTGTCGGTGTCGAAGTCCAGCGTCGATTCGAACTTGCCGAAGGTGCCGTACATCGGCGAGCCCATCTGGTTGTAGGTAAAGCTGATCTGACTGGCGTTGGTATTGACCCGCGAGTATTCAACGGCCTGTGTGGCAGAGACGACGCACAGCGAACACGCGGCAGCCAGCAGCAATCGGATCGACATGGGATTCTCCGGGCGGGACCAGCCGTCGAGGGCCTCGATTGACTTAAGCAAACATCCGACTGTTACGCCAGCGCCTAGACCAGACGCTCGATCTTCTGATGCTGCCAGACCAGTTTGTAATACAAGGTCTGCAGCACCAGCATGCCCAGATACGCCACCGGAAACGCCATCCATACACCTTGTAAACCGTACTTTCCATCCAGCCAGTAAGCCGCTGGCAGTTGCACGCCGACCACGCAAATGATCGCAATCACCACCGGCACCAACACCGTGCCGCTGGCGCGCATGATCCCGCCGATGATTGCCTGGAAGCCGAACACCAACAGACTCCACAACATGATGTGCAGCAGATGCTCAGCCATCGCCCGGGTCGAGTCCTCGGTCAGGAACAGCCCCAGCAACCAGTGCGACAACAGGTAGCCGAGCACAATCAAACCGCCGGTCAGGCACACGTTGATCAGCAGCCCGGTGCGCAGAATCGGCCCCATGCGCTCCAGTCGCCCGGCGCCGATGGCCTGCGCACCGAGGATCGACGCGGTGATTGCAATCGACAGAGCCGGGAACTGCACATAGTTGACGATCTGCGTCACCGCGCCATAGGCCGCCGTCGCTTGCGATCCGTGCTGGTTGACCAGCGCCAGAATCACCAGCTCCGACAGCGACAGCACAATCATCTGCACGCCGGTCGGCAGACCGATCCGCAACACCTTGCCGAGAATCGCTCCGTCGAGGCGCAGCGCAGCGAAGAACTCGCGGTCCGGCGCCAGCGGATGACCCTTGCGAATCAAGCGCCACGCCAGCCATGCCATTGCCGCCAGGTTGCCGGCCAACCCCGCGTACGCCGCACTCTGAATGCCCAGTTGCGGCAGGCCGAACCAGCCGCGAATCAGCGCCGGGGTCAGGGCCAGCCCGACACAGGTCGAGACCATCAGCGCCAGCAACGGCGACAGCGTATCGCTGACCCCGCGCAACAGTTGCGTGAACAACACAAACACCAGCAGCGACGGCAAGATCCACATCATCACATGGGCATACGCCACTGCATCGTCGAGCACATCCGCCGGCGTCCCCAACCCCGCCAATGCCTGTCGCGCAAACACGCTGCCCAATACTGCGGCTACCAGGCCGATCAACACGCCCAGCAACAGCGTCGCCCCGGCAATCGCCTTGACCATGTGCGGTTCACGCGCGCCCCACGCCTGACCGATCAACACACCGGCGCCCGCGCCGAGGCCGATCACCAGTGCGATAAAGAAGAACACGATGGGAAACATCCCCGACACCGCCGCCAACGCCTGGGTGCCGAGCATCTGGCCGATGTAGATGCTGTTGACCGTGCCCGACATCGATTGCAGAAAGTTCGACAGTACCATCGGCGCGAGGAACAGCAGGTAGGTGTGCCAGAGGGGGCGTTGGGCGACGGCTTGCATTGAATAGAGGTCCATCTCGAACGGCGGGAGGGCTGATGAAGGATAGCTTCGGCGAGTTGCACGCGGGGCGCAATTAACATTTCAAATCGATGTTTATTGCCGGTGCCCACGCCTGTGTAATTGACACGGATCTGTAGGTGTCGGTTCAGAGCTGTGGTAAACAACTGGCCACTTTTATTGCTCTCATTGAGGCTCTGTCCATGCCGCACTTTGCCAATCTGTTGACCGCCAGCCTACTCGCCCTGCTCGCCACCAGCGCTCACGCTGCCGCTGCCGCTGCCGCGCCCGCGGAAACTTTGAAGCCGTTGCTGGAAACACTCAACGAGCGCCTGAACATCGGCGACCTCGTCGCGCTGACCAAATGGGACAGCGGCAAGCCGATTCAGGACAGCCCGCGTGAGGCGCAGGTCATCGCCAATGCCCGCGCGCTGGCCGCCGAGCACAAGCTCGACCCGGAAGAGGTGGCGCAACTGATTGCCGCGCAAATGGAGGCGAACAAACTGGTGCAGTACGGTTTGCTTTCGCAATGGCAGGCGGCGGGTGCCGCGCCGGACACTCCGCGCCCCGACCTGGGCAAGCAGATTCGCCCGCGTCTGGATGAGCTGCAAACCCGGCTGTTGCAGCAATACGCCGATTTCGCACCGTATCGCCATGATGCGAATTGCTCGGTGTGGCTGGCCAAGGCGCGCAGCGGGCTGAGCCACGACGCGCTGCATGAACTGGCTCTGACGCGGGCTACCGGTGAACTGTGTGTTCGGGCGGCGAAGTCGCTCTGAGAAAGATCAAAGGATCGCAGCCTGCGGCATCTCCTACAGGGGATTGGTGAACCATCATTGCGGTCGATGTTCACCATCACGGCAATGAAGTTCTCATAAAAAATCCACGGCGTAACATCGGCTCCAGACAAACAACTACCCCTTGGAGCACACGATCATGAAACGCCAGACCCTTCTCAGCATCGCTTTTTCGGTTTTCGCCATTAACGCTTTTGCCGCCACCCCGGCACACACCCAGGTCGCTGAAGGCGGCTCGGACAAGTTGATTGAAAGTCGTGTTGCTGAGGGTGGTTCCGATCGCCTGCTCGAACGCCGCGTTGCCGAAGGCGGTTCCGATCGCCTGATCGAACGCCGCGTTGCCGAAGGTGGTTCCGATCGCCTGCTCGAACGCCGCGTTGCCGAAGGTGGTTCCGATCGCCTGCTCGAACGCCGCGTTGCCGAAGGTGGCGCTGATCGCCTGATCGAACGCCGCGTCGCCGAAGGTGGTTCCGATCGTCTGATCGAACGCCGTGTTGCCGAAGGTGGTTCTGATCGCCTGATCGAACGCCGCGTCGCATAACTCAACGGCTTCATCGCAAACCCAAGAAAAAGCCCGGCCTGATCAGCCGGGCTTTTTCCTGCCCGCAACCCTCCATTCCCCGACTGGTCACCCACCGCCCATTGCGCATACCATGCGGCCACAACTCCAAAACAGACCTCGCCCATGCTCAAAGCCAGTCTGCGTAGCCACCTCACCCTTTGGTTTGCCGGTTTGTCCCTGCTGACGCTGCTCAGCGTGGGCTTCTACGTTGGCCACATCGCCACCGAACAGATGAAGCAGGCCAGCGGCAATGCCTTGCTCAACACCGCGCGTTCGGCCGCGTCGTTGTTGGGTGAACAACTACGCGAACGCCAGTTGGAGGTGTATCTGCTCAGCCGTGCGCCGCATCTGGAGCGTGGCGATCTGGACAACCCGGCCATTCTCAAATCGATGCAACTGCGCACCCAAGCGCGCACCGAGTATGCGTGGATGGGCGTCACCGATGCCGAGGGCAAGGTGCATCAAGCGGTGAACGACTTGCTGGTCGGCCTGTCGGTGCAACAACGGCCGTGGTTCCAGGCCGGGTTACGCAGTGAGTACACCGGCGACCCTCATGAAGCGGTGCTGCTGGCGAAAATGCTCCCGGCGCTGCCGAACGGTGAGCCGCTGCGTTTCATCGATTTCGCCGCGCCGATCCACAACGCCGACGGTCAGGTGATTGGTGTACTGGGCGCCCACGCACATTGGAGTTGGGTGACGCGCATTGTTGAGTCAGCGGCGTTTGCGCATAAAAACTCAATGCCGGATATTGAAGCGTTGATCATCGATCACGATGGCAAGATTCTCTATCCCGAAGCACTGATGGGCCAGCAACTGGCGGCGACGGATTCGAAATTGCAGGACTGGACGGCGGGTAACGGCTTCCTCACCAGCATGGTCACCGTACCGACGCCATCGAGTACGGCGCTGTCGTGGTCGATTGCCGTGCGCCAGCCATTGGAAACCGCGCTGCAACCGGCGCGCCTGCTGATGTACAAATTGCTGATCCTCGGTGTGGTCGCAGCGGTGCTGTTCGGGCTGGTGGCCTATTACCTGGCGCTGTACCTCAGCCGCCCGATCGAACAGCTCGCCCGTTCGGCCCGCAAGGTCCAGAACAAAGAGCCCGGCGCGCAATTCCCGCTGCAACACCCGGTGCGGGAAATTGCCCAACTCGGCCAGTCCATCGATGCGATGACGCAATCACTGCTCGGCAAGGAGCGTGAACTGCAAGAGGCCAATGCCTCGCTGGAAGCCACGGTGGCGCAACGCACCGCAGCGCTGACGCAGGCCAACGCCGAACTGTTGAGTCTGGCGACTCACGATGGCCTTACCGGCGTGTACAACCGGCGCCGTTTCGACGAGAAACTCACCGAATACACACTGCTGTTCCGCCGCACCGGACGCCCGTTTTCCCTGCTGCTGATCGATGCCGATCACTTCAAGCGAATCAATGACACGCACGGTCACGCGGTGGGCGATGAGGTGCTGCAACAGTTGGCGCAGTTGATTCAGAGCAGCCTGCGCACCACCGATTTCGTCGCCCGTTACGGCGGCGAAGAGTTCGCTGTGCTGTTGCCGGAAATCGCCCAACCCGACACCCCGGAAGTGGTCGCCGAGAAGATTCGCGCGGCGATAGCCAAGGCCGATTTCCCTGCGGTCGGAAATGTGACGGTGAGCATCGGCGTCGGCCTGGCGGATCCGGCCGACAACAGCCACAACGCACTGATCAAGCGCGCCGATCAACAGCTGTATCAGGCCAAGGCAGCGGGTCGCAATCAGGTGGCGTGATCAGCCCTTCTTCACTTCGCAAACCCCGTTGGCCCTGTTCTTTCCGGTGTATGAAACCGCCGGCGAACCATCAGGATTGATGCTCAGAGAAATGGTCACACCCGAGCCTTTGGCTTCGAAGTAGTTGTCGTTGAATTTCTTCAACTGGCCTTCCTTACCATTGATGTAGATCGGCCCGCCTTCATCGGCATGCACTTCGATCTTGCCAGGGCACGTGGCGTTGAACATAGGAATGCCGGCGTAGGCCAGTCCTGTGGCAAGCAACAGCGGTGTTACCAATAGCAAAAATTTCATGGTGGGATCCTTGAAAGCAGCAACAACGCCGAAGAGCTTTCTCATGTCATTTTCAATCAGGGACTTCGGCAGCTCCTGCCGTTATTGCGAGAAGGTCTGAAGATAAGCCAACAGGTTCTCGAGTTTTTCCTCATCACTCAGCCCCCAGAAAATCATCCGCGTACCGGGCACGACGCCTTTCGGATCCTTCAGATAAGCGATCAACGTTTCGCGATCCCAGGTCACGCCTGAGTTCTTCATCGCATCGGAATACACGTAATTCGCTGACGTCCCGGCGGGCCGGCCGATGATGCCATTGAGTTGCGGGCCAAACCCCGGGCGGGCCGATTCGCCGACCTGATGGCAGCCGCCACACAGGCGCGGGAAGATTTTCGCGCCGGCTTCGGGGTCGCCTGTGGCATGGCTGAACGTACTGAACAGGCTGGTGCCGAGAATCACGGCGAGGGACAGTGCAGCGGTGTTTTTCATCGAGGGTTCCGGGTCGGTCTGCATCGGGCGGCGCAAGGGTAGCATGTTGTTTTTACAGGTAAGCGCCGATGATCTTTCTGACTTTGATCAACGCCTGACGCAACACCTCTATGTCTACCGAACCCAACGCCAGGCGAATCGCATGCGGCACATGCCCCGACACCGAAAACGGCTCTGCCGTGGTGACGGAAATCTGTTCGTGCATCAACTCGACGACAATCTGATCGGCGCGCACGTCTTCCGGCAGCGGCAGCCACAGGAAATACGACGCCGGGTGGCCAATGCTCGACAGTCCTTTCAGTACTTTGGCCGCCAACGCTTGCCGTGCTTTGGCGTCGTTGCGTTTCTGTTCTTCAAGCAGCGTCACCGTGCCGTCGTCGAGCCAGCCGCAAGCGATGGCGGTCATGATGCCGGGGGTGTTCCAGGTTGTCGCGCGGATGATGCGTTCCAGTGCCGGAACCGTTTCTGGCGGGGCGGCAATGAAACCGACGCGCAGGCCGGTGGCGATGTTTTTCGACAGGCCCGAGACGTACACCGTGCGCTCCGGCGCCAGATCGATCAGCGCACGCGGTGGGTTTTCCACCAGAAATGCGTAGGCCGCGTCTTCGATGATCGTCAGATCATGGCGACGGGCAATCGCCACCCACTGCTCGCGCTGGGCCAGCGGCATCACCCAGCCCAGTGGATTGTGCATTGTCGGCATGCTGTACACGGCGCGCACCGAGCGGCTGCGGCAGAGTTTGTCCAGCGCGGCGAGATCCGGCCCCTGATCGCTGAACGGGATCGCCACGACCTCCAGATGCAGCGCTTCGGCCAAGACCTTGAACCCGGAATAAGTCAGCGCGTCGGCGGCAATCACATCGCCGGGTTTGAGCAGCGCCATCAGCGTCACCGCCAGACCTTGCTGGGCACCGTTGACGATCAGCACTTGCTCGGCATCGACTGTCACCCCACGCGTCAGCAGATGCCGAGCGACCGACGCGCGTTCGTGGGCGCGCCCGGCATGCGGCTGATAACGCAGCAACGCTTCCAGATCGCCGGACAGCGCCAACTGGCGCAATGCAGTGCGTAACAGGTCCGCCTGACCGGGCAACGACGGGTAATTGAAATTGAGGTCGATCATGCCGACCGCCACCTGTTTCTGATCGATGCCCTGCCCCGGCGCCAGCGAGGTTTCGCGGACAAACGTGCCGCGCCCGGTTTCGCCGCTGACCAGGCCCATGGCCTCCAGCTCTGCGTAGACCCGCGAAGCCGTGACCAGCGCCAGCCCTTCCTGTGCGGCCAGTTGCCGGTGGGTCGGCAACCGCGTGCCCGGCGGCAAAAGCCCGGAACGAATGTCCGTTGCATAGGCGTCAACGAGGGTCTTGTAGCGCGAGCGTGGCATGTCGAGATGTATCCATGACAATTCTTTGATTGTGCTGATTCTCGGCTCTAGCATCACGGCAATGCAACCCACTTCTGAGCGTGATCAGCAATGGAACGGATCTCGAATCCAAGCATCCCGGTGCTGGAAAAAACCAGCGGCTGGATCAACGGTTTTATCGGCGTCGTGATCTTCAGCGGCTCGCTGCCGGCCACGCGTCTGGCGGTGCTGGAGTTCGATCCGGTGTTTCTCACCGTGGTCCGCGCCGCCATCGCCGGGGTGTTGGCGGTGGCACTGCTGTGGCTGTTTCGCGAGCGGCGCCCGGCGCGTGATCAATGGCTGTCGCTGTTGATTGTCGCGCTGGGCGTGGTACTCGGTTTTCCTTTGTTGACCGCACTGGCGCTGCAACACGTGACGTCGGCGCATTCGATTGTGTTTGTCGGCTTGCTGCCACTGGCTACGGCGATTTTTGCCGTGCTGCGCGGCGGTGAGCGGCCGCGACCGGTGTTCTGGATTTTCTCGACTCTCGGCAGCGCGCTGGTGGTTGGCTTCGCGCTGGCACAAGGTCTGACTGCTTCGCCCACGGGCGATCTACTGATGCTCGCGGCGATTCTGGCCTGCGGTCTCGGTTATGCCGAAGGCGCGAAGCTGTCGCGAACCCTTGGCGGCTGGCAGGTGATTTGCTGGGCTCTGGTGCTGTCGTTGCCGGTGATGACGATGCTGAGTCTGTGGCTGGCGCCCGCCTCGTTCAACACGATCAGCCTGTCGGCGTGGCTGTGTCTGGGCTATGTGTCGCTGTTCAGCATGCTGATCGGCTTTGTCTTCTGGTATCGCGGTCTGGCTCAGGGCGGGATTGCGGCGGTCGGTCAATTGCAATTACTGCAGCCGTTTTTCGGCCTGGCGCTGGCGGCGACGCTGCTGCATGAACACGTCAGCCTCGGCATGCTCGCCGTGACGTTGGGCGTGATTCTGTGTGTGGCCGGGGCGAAGAAATTCGCCAAATGATCCTCAGGCGCCGGCCTTCCACTCACGGGGGCTGAGCCCGGTCTTGCGCCGAAACGCTCGGGCCAACGCCGACGGACTTTCGTAACCGACTTCCTCGGCAATCAGCGCAATCGCTTTGCCTTCACGCAGGCGCTTTTGCGCCAGACTGACGCGCCAGCTCAGCAGATAATCGGCCGGCGTCTGCCCGACCACCCGATGAAACTGCTCGGCAAAACTGGCGCGGGACAAGTTGGCGACAGCGGCCAGATCCGCCACGCTCCACGGCTTTTGCGGTTGCTCGTGCATCAGGTTCAAGGCGCGCGACAGACGTGGATCGGCCAGCCCGGCGATCATCCCCGGTTGCTGCTCGCGACTGCTGATCAGATGCCGCAACAGCAGAATCACCAGCAATTCGAACAGGCGATCCATTACCGCCACGCGTCCGCAATGCCCTTCGAACGCTTCCTTGAACAGCCACTCCACAGTGCTGGCCAATTCCGGGATTTGCGTCAGTTTGAGCACCAGATAATCCGGCAGTGACGCCGCCAGTGCATTGCCGGAGCCGCCATCAAACGTCAGCGTTGCGCAAACCACCTGAGTGTCCATGGCTTCGTCAGCAAACATGCGATGGGCGAAGGGTCTGGGGAAGAAGATCAGTGACGGTTCACTGAGGCGGACCTCGCGCTCGCTACCCGGCTTGAGCAGTAACTCGCCGGCCTGCAACAAATGCACATGGCCGACCGGTTCATTTTCATGAACCGCGACGCCGCAGAACGTGCCGCTGTGAAAAGTGCCGGCAGTCACACCGAAATGGCTGAGCAATGTTGAAAGGCGATCCATGGACGACTCCAAGGGCATATCTGGACGATCTGCCGCATATCCTCGACGATTTGCCGCCAACCCACCAGCCTCACTCAATAACATGACCTCCATCCCCGGCGCACTACGCACCGGACTCTCGGAGCATCACCATGAGCCGCATCCACGCAATCAGCCTCGAAACCGCCGCCGACGCCAGCCGCCCAGTACTGGAAGGCGTGAAAAAGAAAATCGGTTTCCTGCCCAACGTCTTCACCACCCTGGCCAAAGCGCCGGTGGCCCTCGAAACCTACGTACAAGCCTCGGCGATCCTCGGCAAAACCTCGCTGAGCGCCCAGGAAAAAGAAGCGGTGTACCTCGCCACCTCACAGGTCAACGGTTGCGACTACTGCCTGGCGGCACACACCTTGTTTGCCGGCAAGGCCGGGCTCTCGGCGCAAGACATCGTCGCCGCCCGCCAAGGCGAACTCAACGCCTACGCCACCCTCGCCCGTCAGCTGACCGAAAGTCGCGGCCATTTGACTGATGAACAGATCACCGCCGCCCGCGCTGCCGGCATCGACGACGTGAAGATCATTGAAGTGATTGCACTGGTGGCCGTGCAGAGCCTGACCAACTACCTGAACAACGCGGCGCTGACCGACATTGACTTCCCCGCCATCTGAATCCGGCCACACAAAACCTGTTGGAGCTGACCTGCTCGCAATAGCGGTGTGTCATTCAAAGCATCTTTGAGTGACACACCGCTATCGCGAGCAGGCTCACTCCTACAGTTGGATCGGGTACATCAGCAAGAAACAGGTCGGCTGTCAGGCCGCCTTCGCGAGCAGGCTCGCTCCCACAGTTGGATCGGGTACATCAGCAAGAAATTGGTCGGCTGGCAGGCCGCCTTCGCGAGCAGGCTCACTCCTACTGTTGGATCGGGTATATCAGCAAGAAATTGGTCGGCTGGCAGGCCGCCTTCGCGAGCAGGCTCACTCCTACTGTTGGATCGGGTATATCAGCAAGAAATTGGTCGGCTGGCAGGCCGCCTTCGCGAGCAGGCTCACTCCTACTGTTGGATCGGGTATATCAGCAAGAAATTGGTCGGCTGGCAGGCCGCCTTCGCGAGCAGGCTCACTCCTACAGTTGGATCGGGTACATCAGCAAGAAATTGGTCGGCTGGCAGGCCGCCTTCGCGAGCAGGCTCACTCCCACAGTTGGATCGGGTACATCAGCAAGAGATTGGTCGGCTGGCAGGCCGCCTTCGCGAGCAGGCTCACTCCCACAGTTTTAACGTGCGTACAACCCAAGCGGCAAAGCCGCCCCACTCAACAGGATGAGCGTTAGCTCGGCTGCAGCTCTTGATCTTGATCCACGGGCGACGTCGGAAGGCTGAGTGGAGGGATTCATCCGGGCGTGGGAGCGCAGCGACCGTTTGGCGAAGCCAAACACAGCGAGAGGAGGTGCAGCGAAGCAAACCGTAGGCGCTGCGCCCGGAGGGATCCCGGAGCGAAGGAACCCCGAGCCCCAGCGAGCGGGCCGCACGTAGGAGCAAGCCTTTTTGGTTACTTTTTCGGCGTCTGGAAAAAGTGACCCGCCGTAAGGGCGGAACCCTAATCAGCAACACCCGCAGCAACGGATATGCCCCCAGTAAGCCAGATAATCAGTGATGCACCTCACCCGCCCGCTTCAGCAATTTCTTGCACCGCTCGGACAAATGAAACACCTGCAAATGCTTCCCCGCCTTGGCATAACGCTCGCGCAAAGTCCTCAACGCCGCAATCGCCGAATAATCGACAAAACTCAAATGCCGACAATCCAAAGTCACCCGAGCCGGATCATTAGCCGGATCGAACTGATTGAGAAACGGCGCAGTCGAGGCAAAAAACAACGTGCCATGCAGACGATAAAGCTTACTGCCATCAGCCTCCAGATGCTCATCAGCGTACAACTCGCGGGCCTGCTGCCAGGCAAAGTTAAGCGCGGCAATGATAATTCCGCAGAGCACAGCGGTGGCCAGATCAGTGAACACCGTGATAGTGGTCACAGCAATGATCACCAGCACATCGTTAAGCGGCACTTTGTTCACCACCCGCAACGACGCCCAGGCAAAAGTCTGCTGCGACACCACAAACATCACACCCACCAGCGCCGCCAAAGGAATACGCTCAATCAGCGGCGACAGAAACAGGATAAACAACAGAATCAGCACGCCAGCGACCACGCCAGACAAACGCCCGCGCCCGCCAGAACTGAGGTTGATCACGGTCTGGCCGATCATCGCGCACCCGCCCATACCGCCGAACGCACCCGAGACCATATTGGCCGCACCGAGCGCCACACACTCGCGATCCGGATAGCCACGGGTTTCAGTGATTTCATCGGTGAGATTCAACGTCAACAGAGTTTCCAGCAGACCGACCAGCGCCATCAGAATCGCGTAAGGCGCGATGATGCGCAGGGTTTCAAGATTCCACGGGATGTCCGGCAATGCGAAAGTCGGCAAGCCACCGGCAATGTGCGCCATGTCGCCAAGGGTGCGGGTCGGCAGGCCGAACAGGTAGACCAACAGACCGACGCCGAGGATCGCCACCAGCGCCGGCGGCACCGCGCGGGTCAGGCGCGGCAGGATGTAGACGATGGCCATGGTCAGCGCCACCAGCCCGGTCATCAGGTACAGCGGCGTACCGCTGAGCCAGTCTTCACCGCTCTTGAAATGCTCCAGTTGCGCCAAAGCAATGATGATCGCCAGCCCGTTGACGAAGCCGAGCATCACCGGATGCGGCACCATGCGCACCAGTTTGCCCAGGCGCAGCAGCCCGAACGCCATCATGATCAAACCGCCAAGCAACACCGTCGCCAGCAAATACTGCACGCCGTGCTGCACCACCAGCGCGACGATGACCACGGCCATCGAACCCGCCGCGCCGGAGACCATGCCCGGCCGCCCGCCGAACAACGCCGTCAGCGTGCAGATAATGAAGGCGCCGTACAGGCCCATCAGCGGATTGAGGTGGGCCACCAGCGCGAACGCAATGCATTCGGGCAACAGGGCAAACGAGGTGGTGAGTCCGGCCAGGACATCAGCGCGCAGACGAATCGGTTTCATGGCTTACCTATCGAGCAGCCACCGAGCGCGGCTGCAGGTGTTCGGGAAAAAGAGGGTTGCGGATGTTACGGAATTGTCGCGGATCGGGCCAGTGAACGCTGACACTTGTGGGTTCGGGCTTTATGCTGGCGCGCTCCTGTATTCATCGAGTTCGACATGTCTGCATTTCTGAGCGCCCGCCAGGTGTGCCAGCGTTTGCGTGAAGCTGCGCTGGGTGTGCTCGCTTTCAAAGTCTGCGAGCGGCCTGCCGAGGCCGGGCTGGTCGCGGTCGATATTGAGGGCTGGCTGTTGCTGCTGGATTTTGAAGGTGGGCGGTTACACCACTGTGAATGCGCCCGCAACGGCGATGGACAAGAAGGCTCGCTAGAGCGCTGGCAGCGTTACGGCACCGATCCGGTGAGTTTGCTCAGTACCTGGGAATTGGCGCAGATCGAGCAAATGCTGATGGCGGCTGTTCAGCCCTGACGCAAATCGAGCAAATAGGAGTAGTAACCCGTATCGCGGACATACCCCAATGATTCATACAGCCCCTGCGCGGTAAAGTTGTCGGTTGCGGTTTCGAGCATCAGTCCTTTGGCGCCCGTCTCTGATGCAAAATCCCGCGCAGTGTTCATCAGCAGTCGACCAACCCCGCGTCCACGGGCGGCAGGTGCGGTGAACAGATCGCTGAGCAGCCACGTGCGGTGAGCATCGATGGACGAAAACATCGGGTATAACTGCACGAATCCCAGCGCTTCGCCGTTTTCATCCTGAGCGAGAAAAATCGCTGATTCGTCGCCGGCCATGCGCTCGGCGATGAAGGCGCGCGATTGCTCAAGGTTCGACGGCTGCTTGTAAAAGCCTCGGTAGGCGTCGAACAACTGCGCCACCGCATCCAGGTGAGTGACGTCGGCCCGCAGTACCTGAAGGGTCATGTCCCCGCTCCGTTTCCAATCAATGATCGAAACAGCATAGCGCTGTCCGTCAAGTGTGCTGGCTTCACCGCTATATAGTTTTGTATATTGCGAAACCAAAATCGCCAGAACCTTTTCATGCCGTCTATTCAGTCTCCGTTTCCATGAGCGCCATCCGCGTACGCAACGAGCAGTTGATCCTCGCCGCCGCCAGCGAAGAGTTCGCCGTCAACGGCTTCGACGCCACCCAGACCCGCGATATCGCCGCGCGTGCCGGCGTGCCCAAGGCCAATCTGTATTACTACTTTCAGACCAAGGAAAACCTCTACGGCAAAGTGCTGCTGGGGTTTGTCGAGCCACTGCTGGAGGCCTCGGCAGTGCTGCGGGAAAGCGATGATCCGCTGACGGGGCTGCGCGCTTACGTCGCGGCGCGGATCCGGATTGCCCGCGAGCATCCAGCGATTGCCAAGGTGTTCAGCGGCGAGCTGCTGCTCGGCGGTCGACAGTTGCCGGACGAGTGCCGCGATCTGCTGCATGCCGAAGCGCGGCGCAATGTTGAATGCCTGCGCAGCTGGATCGAGCGCGGTTTGTTGGCGCCAGTGGATCCTGAACATTTGATGTTGTTTATCTGGTCGGCGACGCGCACGTACACCAACATTGGCTGGCAGATGGGCCAGATCATGGGGCGCGAAGTGCCGCAGGATGAGGATTATCAAACAGCGGCGCAGACGATCACGCGGATGGTGCTGGAGGGCGTGGTCGTAGCGCCGCGCACAGGCGAGATTCGTGGGGTTTTGTTTGCGACTTGAGGGGCTGTGGTTTCACAGCCCCTCGGACGCCAGCAGGATTGATGCGGGTCAGAGCATGAAATCCAGAGGCATATAGCCTTCCCCGCCTTTACTTGCATACCAGGCTTGCAGGACGTCCGGCATGCGCCCTTTCCATTGCGCAACATTCGTGTAGTAACGCGCGAGGGTTTTACCCCCAGCCTGGGGCACCAGGACTATGATCCAGAACTGCTCATTCGGTGCACGCATGACAATCGCCGCGTTGCTCGACGGCAATCCCCGGACCCAATAGTTGCTGACCTCACTGTTCGGCACGTCTTCAGAGGACTCACCGTCCATCTTCAAGCCGCAGTTTTGCAGTAGCGTCTGATAGTCGCCCTTAAGCAGCGTGTGCAACACTTCGTTTTCCCGCTGCGTTTGTGCCACACCCAGCGTGAGCAAATCATAGTCGACCAGGACTGTTTGCTTCGATGAAACATACCGTCCACCGTAGTAAACGCCCATTCCGGCGCCGCAATCGAAATCAGCGCCATCCTGTGCCACATCCATCACCCCGTTCAGGGCCTTGAAGGTTAAAACACACTCTCCCTGCTCGTAACGGGCCTGCGTCCCCTCTATCGTTGCGACGCCTTCCAGTTCACCCGAGTGGGAACCGTTCGCTGCTAAAATGTCGAAGGCGATGTGAGAAGCATCCTGGCGCCTGGTGGTGATTTCTGCCCCTTCCGAAACTCCCCAGGGAATCAGCTGCCAAGTGGCGTCCCAGGAAAACGGTTTGACCATGTATTCAAGAGCAGTGAGACGCATCAGGTACTGCCGGCGTAAACAGGGAGCCAGATCGTCACATTGATTACGTTGCTTAAGCCACCCTCGCTGATCCGCTTTAAGCGCTTTCGGGTCCGCAGCCTTGTTCAGGGTGGAACGCCAGCGCACCGCGAGTTGCTCGTCGAGTCGCGAGAGATCCGGATCGGCGCAAATGGCTTTTTCAGTCTTGCTGGCAGCGCTGGCGCAATCGAAACTGCTGGCCTGGGTGACAGCGGCAAACGCAAGGGCGGTCAGCAGCAAGGCATGACGCAGGGAGAGAGCGAACATCGAGAGATTCCATTCTTCGGACGGCGCGCAGTATGCCAGTGCAGCCAGCGAAAATCCCTGATGTGCATCGCAATCAGGGTTTAGCAATCACTGTGGGAGCGAGCCTGCTCGCGAAAGCGGTGGATCAGCCACGATCAATGTCGACTGACACACTGCCTTCGCGAGCAGGCTCGCTCCCACAGGGTTTTGTGTGGGTGGTCAGAACGTGATGTCGGCTGCGGGTTTGACGTCGATGCGGCCAGTAGCGCCGGTCAGGTGCGCCAGATCCTTATTGTGTTCGGCAATGATGTCTTCGGCGCTCATGTTGCCGTTGTCGACAGTAGAATGGGCGTCGGCCACAAGCACCACGTCATAACCCAGTTGGTGAGCCTGACGCACGGTGGCGTTGACGCCGTAATCGGTTTGCAGGCCGCAGATGACCAGTTTTTCGAAATCTTCGCTCGGCAGCAGTTTGCGCAAGTCGGTCTGGTAGAACGAATCCGGGGTGGTCTTGCGCACACGAAGGTCTTCAGCCGATGTCTCAAGGCCTTCGGCCAGTTGCCAGCCTTCGGCGCCATGGGCCAACGGGCTTTCCTTCTCTTCATGCTGAATCAGCACCACCGGCACGCCAGCCTTGCGCGCCCGGACGCTTAAACCGTTAATGGTGTCGATCACCCGGTGAATGTCGTAGCACTGGTATTCGCCCGAGCAGAGGGCGCGCTGGACGTCGATGATCAATAACGCGGTGGTCATGATGAGCCTTCCTTGATCAGTCCTTGAGACAGGGGCGGACGTAAGCCCGCCCCCTTTTTACGCCCCTCAGTAACCCAGTGACAAGCCTGTGTTACGGCGCGGATCATTGGCGCCGTAGAAACGGTTTTTGCCGACCGGTTTACCCCCCAGCGACGGTGCGCCGACCAGAATTGCGGCGATGTGGTTGGCGTCCTGCGGCCCGGCAAACTTGTGTCCCCAGCTCTCGAGGATCTTGCGCGTGTCCGGGCTGGCGGCGAAGTCTTCGAGGTTGGTTTCCTCCGGCATCCACTGCTGGTGGAAGCGCGGTGCATCGACCGCTTCCTGAAGGCCCATGCCGTAGTCGATGACGTTGAGCATGGTCAGCAAAGTCGCCGTGATAATGCGGCTGCCACCCGGCGTACCGACCACCATCACCACTTTGCCATCCTTGGTGACGATGGTCGGGCTCATCGATGACAGCGGTGCCTTGCCCGGGGCGATGGCGTTGGCTTCGCCCTGCACCAGACCGTACATGTTCGGCACGCCGACCTTGGAGGTGAAGTCGTCCATTTCATCGTTGAGGATCACCCCGGTCTTGCTCGCCATCACGCCCGCACCGAACCAGTCGTTGAGGGTGTAGGTGACCGACACTGCATTGCCCCACTTGTCGACGATCGAATAGTGGGTGGTGTTGCTGCCTTCATGGGGCGCTACGCCGGGTTTCAGCTCAGCCGACACGCCAGCTTTTTGCGGCTGGATGGCATCGCGCAGTTTGGTCGCGTAGTTCTTGTCCAGCAGGTGCTCGATCGGGTTTTTGACGAAATCCGGATCGCCGAGGTAGCTGTTGCGATCGACATACGCGTGGCGCATGGCTTCGATCTGATAGTGCATGCCCTGAGCCGAATGAAAGCCCAGATCCTTCATCGGATAGCCTTCGAGGATGTTCATGATCTGGCAGATCACCACGCCGCCGGAGCTTGGCGGTGGCGCCGAGACCACGTGATAGCCACGGTAGTCGCATTCCACCGGCGCCAGTTCGCGGGTCTTGTATTTGTCGAGGTCGGCCTGGGTGATGATGCCTTTGTTGGCCTGACTCGAGGTGACGATCGCATCCGCGACCCAGCCTTTATAGAAGCCGTCGGCGCCTTTTTCGGAAATGCTCCGCAGGGTCTTGCCGAGGTCCTTCTGCACCAGTTTCTGCCCGACCTGCATCGGCTCGCCTTTGCTGAGGAAGATCGAGCCGGAATCGCGCATGTCCTTCTTGAACACGTCGGTGGCGTACTCCAGCAACTCGACGTCACCCTGCTCCAGTTCGAAACCGTCTTCCGCCAGTTTGATCGCCGGGGCAATCATCTCCTTGCGCGGTTTGGTCCCGTATTTACTCAGCGCCAGTTCCATGCCAGAGACAGTGCCCGGCACGCCCACCGCCAAATGCCCACGGGTGCTCAGGTCGGGAATGACGTTGCCTTCATTGTCGAGGTACATGTTGGCCGTCGCTGCCAACGGTGCTTTTTCACGAAAATCGAGGAAGGTCTTGCGCCCGTCCGCCAGTTGAATGGTCATAAAGCCGCCACCACCGAGGTTGCCGGCTGCGGGATAAACCACCGCCAGTGCGTAACCCACGGCGACCGCCGCATCGACGGCATTGCCGCCACTTTTCAATACGTCGACGCCCACATGGGTGGCCAGATGTTGCGCGGTGACCACCATGCCGTTTTCGGCGGCAACCGGTGCGACTGACGCCGCGTGAGCCATGAGACAGCTGAGTGCCAGTGAGGTCGCTATCAGCGATTTGGCCAAAGGTTCGTACTTCATGAGTCGATCTCTTTTTTTGTTTTCAGGGTCTGTGCAAAACAGAGGGGAGGAACGCGTCAAGAGCACCAAGCAGTATGGTCGGCTTTGCGTATTGCGCCTCCCCGATCAGGCAGTATGCTGGGCGCTGTTGCCGCCCTGATCCGGAGCCTGCCGTCATGCCTTACACGTTCATCACCCTGCCCTCGCCCGTCGGCGAGCTGAAGCTGGTCGCGAACGGCTCACGACTGGCGGCCATCCTCTGGGAAAACGACAAACCGAACCGCGTGCGCCTCGGGCCGATGAGTGAGGCACCCGACAATCCGATCCTGATTCGAACGGCTCGACAACTTGAAGAGTATTTTTCCGGGACGCGTGACTGTTTTGATCTGGAACTGGATTTCGCCGGCACGGATTTTCAGAAAAAGGTCTGGGCGGCGCTGCTGACCATTCCATTTGGCGAGACACGCACCTACAGCCAGATTGCCGAACTGATCGGCAATCCCAGCGCCGTGCGGGCAGTAGGCGCCGCCAACGGACGCAACCCGATTTCCATTGTGGCGCCGTGTCATCGGGTGATCGGCGCCTCGGGGAAACTCACCGGGTTTGCCGGTGGGCTCGAGGCGAAAGAGCGCTTACTGACACTTGAAGGTGGCGACTGGTCGCAAATTGGCAAAACCGGGGATCTGTTTTAGCCAGTCAATACAGATCAAGAAATCGCAGCCTTCGGCAGCTCCTACCTGGAATGCGTTTTCCTGTAGGAGCTGCCGAAGGCTGCGATCTTTTGATTTATTGGGCAAAAAGGTTATTCATCGCCGCATACTGCAACAGCATGATGGTCTTGGCGTCACAGATCTCACCGCGCTGAAACGCCGCCAACGCGTCATCGAATCGCCACTCCAGCACTTCCAGCTCTTCGGTCTCCTCTTCCAGACCACCACCGTCGCTGACCTTTGATGCGGCGTCGTATTCGGCAATGAAAAAGTGCAGCTTCTCGGTCACCGAACCGGGACTCATGTAAGCCTCAAACACTTTCTTCACGTCGTGCACGCGATAACCGGTTTCCTCTTCGGCTTCATCGCGAATCCGTTGCTCCGGCGCCGCGCCTTCGAGCAAGCCGGCAGCCACTTCGATCAACAACCCATCATGCCCATTGACGAACACCGGCAAACGAAACTGCCGGGTCAGCACCACCGTGCGCTGCTCGCGGTTGAACAGCAAAATCGCTGCACCGTTACCACGGTCGTAAACCTCACGGGTCTGACGCTGCCACTCGCCGTTGTTGCGGTGATAGTCGAAGGTGATTTTCTTCAGCAGATACCAATCATGGGACAACACCTGAGTGTCGACGATATTGACCCGCTCGGCTGTGTTGGACATGACGCCTGATCCTGTTTCCTGAGTAAGCAGCCATGGTCGAATAATTGCGCGAACAAAAAAAGCCCGGCAGCGCTACCGGGCTTCTTTATTTGCAACTACCGAGCGATGAGCGAACGCGTGTCATCGATAGCCTGCTCGGCGAAAGAGACCCCGTGAATCAACGGCCCATAACGCCGACTGAATTCCCAGTTGTACGGCACGCCATCCTTGCTGGTGCCGTTGTCCCAATTCACCGACCAGGTCATCAAGCCCTTGATCGGTATCCCCTTGATCGCTAGACACTTGAGGACATTCCCGATCACGGTTTTGTCGATCACATAACCGGTGGCCGCCGCATCGTTGTTGGCCGGCAGGCCGATGACGAACTTGTCCGCCGGAATTCTGGTAAAGCCGCGAGTACCGGTCACGAGGCTTTCGGTCAGGTAGAAAAGGAAATCCTCCTTCAGCGCATCGTTGTTCTGCGCAATCCATGCACCCGCGCCGTTGTTGGCTTCCGGCACCCAGACCCCGTCACCGCCCTGGTTGTAGAACTGCGGGGCGATGAAGTCGTAGTAGCCTTCCAGTGCCTGCAGGTAGCTCAGGTATTTTCCGGTGCTGGTCAGGTATGGAAACTCCGGGGCCATGCTGATGATGAAATGCTTGCCCTGGCCTGCGTAGTGATCCTTGACTCGTTTCAGCGCGGCCGGCAGGACGGTCTTGTTGGCAGCGAAATCAATCGCGCTCTGTTCAAGATCGATGTCCAGTCCGTCGAAGCCATAGGTTTCCACCAGACGGATGATTTCATTGGCCAGTGGCTGTTCCTGGCCGCTGCGCAACTCGATGTGCGCGTCGGCACCGCCGAGGGAAATCAGCACGGCCCGACCCTGACTGTTGAGCACGCCGACCTGGCGGCGGAACTCGGCATCGGACACGTTGAACGGCTTGAAGGTCGGAATGCCGCTGCCCTTCATGAAGGCTACTGCAACGACGTTGTACTCCTTGGGCACTTCCTCCAGCGAGAGGCTGGCAAAGCGACCCTGGCGATAACCATCGCTCGGCCCCGCTGGCCAGTTGTGCCAGAAGCCCATAAGGATTTTTTTGCCGGCAATGCTCGGCATCAGCGAGGCGGCATCGCTCGCCGGATTTTGCATTAAAGAAAAGTCGATGTTTGACATGTTCTAATCCTTCAGAACGTGTGGGTTTGACGACGCTGCGCCGTTATTTGAAGTCGACGTCGAAGGCCTGATAGAAGGCGTTGCCGGTGTTGGCGACGATCCACATCAGCACGATCACGTGATGGCCTTTTTTGTTGGCTGGCAGTTTCACCGCGTGATTGACCTTGGCCTTCAGCTCATTCGGGTAGCTGTAATAAGGCACCTGAGTGTAGAAGTCCTCGAAGAACGGTTGCGCTTCAAGTTGCGCGCGGCTGATGCGTTGTTTCGGGTCCCAGCCATCCTTGGTGATCAGCCAGCGGTAACCACGGGTGGTGTGCGGCGCGGTGTATTCCCATTTGATTTCGAGGGTCTGCCCCGGGGTGACATTGAGCAGCGGCCAGGTGAACGGACGAGCGAGTTTTTTGCTCATTTCGTCATTGGTGAAGTTAACGCAATCACGGGCATCGCTCTTGCCACCGCTAAGAATGTAGCCATCGGCCGGTGGCGTGACACTGTCCGAATCACTCTGGTAAGGCGCCGGAAACGGCCCCGCTGCCAGTGCCGGGAAATTCTTCCCGCCTTCCATTTCGTTGACCTGCCAAGCGCCGAGCAATCCTTGCTCGATCGCTACCGCACCGCGGCTTGCAGGGGAAATGACACGACCGTGTCGCAGTTGGGTTTGGGTTTGTGGTTGATTCATTTTTTTCACTCCGTTGATTTAAGAACTCTCCATTCCGAGGAGAGGCCTTCAAGCTAACGGAGACGGATTTTTTGTCCATCGGCGGTTTTGTCGCAGTCGGCGGCTTCAAAACGTGAAAACACCGCAAATACTGGATGGATATACAGTCAATTACGATAACGCCCACCCGAGACGACGCCAAAAGATTACACGCCAATGCTGCAAAAACTGCCATTCAGTACTCATGGCAACTGTGCCTGGAACTCCTTTTCGTATTGTCCGGCGAGTTGTACTTTCTGTTTTTCGTTGAGCAATTTGCCGGCCATCTGGAAGAACTTCTGCTCTTCTTCTTTCAAATGATGATGAACCTTGTCCGACAGCTTCTTCGCGGTTGCCAACCACGCCGGACTGGACATCTCGGTCTCGTCGAGTTCTTCCATCATCTCGTCCATTTCATGGTGTTCCGAGATGGCATGGCGGCTCAGATCGACACCGTCATCAAGCTCCATCAACGGAATGTAGAAGTGACGCTCTTCGGCCGTTTCGTGGGCCTGCAATTCGGCTTTCAACAACTTATAAGCCTCAACCCGCTCCGGGGTGTCACCGCTGGTCTTGATCAGGTTTTCGGCGTAAGTACGCTGGCGGTCATGGCTTTCGCGAAGGGCTTCGAAAATATTCATGGGGGATCCTCATCAACCGCGTGCTGGAATGACGCTGTAAAGGCTAGACCCCGACGTGAGAGCGGCAGTTCCACCGGGTTGAGGCAGGGCTTGGAAGACAGGCGTCGGGCAGGATAGGCTGCGGATTCAAACCACAAGGAAGTCCTGCATGAACTTGCGCATCGAGCTCTCGCAACATTCCACAGAAGAAGAACGCCAGGCCATTCTGGCGCCCCTGCATGCCTATAACGTGGCCAAGGCCGGGATCGCGGTATCAGAGCCGCTCACCCTGCTGGTGCGCGATGATCACGACAAGATTCTGGGCGGACTTTATGGCCGACTGGTCTGCCAGTGGTTGTTCATTGATTTACTGTCAGTGCCTGAAGCAGGCCGGGGCCAGGGAATTGGCTCGAAGCTGATGCACATGGCCGAAGAGCTGGCGCGGGAAAAAGGCTGCATTGGCGCATGGCTCGACACGTTCGACTTTCAGGCGCCAGAGTTCTACAAGAAGCTGGGGTATAGCCAGTTTGGGGAAATCGTCGATTATCCGCCGGGGCACAAACGGCATTTTTTCCAGAAGCGACTTTTAGGTTGAATGTACCGGCCCCTTCGCGAGCAGGCTCGCTCCCACATTTGGAATGCATTCCACTGTAGGAGTGTGCCTGCTCCGGGCGGCGTTCCGACGATGCCGACAGCCGCGTCAACACATGATCAGAGGCAGGTCGCCAACGCCGCCAACCGGCGCTTGGCGACAAAGTCATCCTTCTGCGCGTAGTAATTCAGCGTCGTGCCGGAAGCTTCAGTGATCACGTCGACAAACGACTCCGCCGAACGGGTATACACCGTCGTCCCGCCCGATTTGCGCGGTTCCAGATATGCTGCCGCATCCACGCCGAACACCGCTTCGTCCTGCCAGCCGAACTGCACACACTGGGCGACGACTTTCTCGGCTTTGTCCGAAGTCAGTACTTTATAGGGGGCTTTGGTGCGAGCATCGTCCATCACCGAACCGGCGCAACCGGCCAGCAGCATCGCTGCCAGCGCCACCATCAGAATTCGCATTGCATTCGCTCATTCAGAAAAAAGCAGACTGTATCACCGCAGCAGCAGAAATCGTTCTGCTTTACTGCATTTATAGCGCGACACGCGCAAGCCGCTGCGGCAACCTAAGGTCATCAGCCTCACAAGGAAAACCCATGGCGCCTACCGACCAGCGACATGAACATGCTCTGAAAATATTTCTCGACGCGCGTCCCGAACTGCGCGAAACCCTCGATCACCTCAACCCGTTGCTGGCTCAGGCCAAGGGTGAAACTCAAGCGCAGTATCGCGAAGAACGACTGCATGAAGCGTTTGAGGCCGAGGCAGAAAGTCTCGGGTTGTTCGCCTGGGAGTTGACCTTGCAACTGACCGCTGACTCACCTGAGGAGTATCAGGCGCAGCGCTTGGACGTACATCGTGAAGTCGCGGAGATGGCCGGAATGGATTGGCTGGAATATTGCGATCTGTATGGCATAGAACCGTAACCGCCGCGAAAGGACACCGCCACTCATGCTCCCATCCGCCTCGACTCACCGCGCCAGCCCCGGCCATCTGCACACGCAAAAGTGGCGTGGACGGGTGGGTCTGGCGCTGGTTGCCAGCCTCTCGGTACTGGCCGGGATGACCGACGCCATCGGCTTTATGGCCAGCGGCGACTTCGTCTCGTTCATGAGCGGCAATACCACCCGACTCGCCGTGGCGATCAGCGATGGCGACGTCGGGTTGACCGCACGTCTGTTGATCCTCGTCGCGACTTTTATCGTCGGTAATGCCCTGGGAGTCGTTGTCGCACGTTTCGGTGGAAGACGAGCGCTGCCGCTGCTGCTGTGTATCGCCACCCTGCTGTGCGCGGCGGCTGTCTGGCCATTCGACACACAACTGCCAGCGCTGATGGCGGCAATCATTGCGATGGGCATGCTCAACGCGGCGGTCGAAGAAGTGAATGGCTTGCCGGTCGGGCTGACTTACGTGACTGGCGCGTTGTCGCGGTTCGGCCGTGGATTGGGTCGCTGGATGCTCGGCGAGCGGCGCAGCGGCTGGCGAGTGCAACTGGTGCCCTGGAGCGGGATGTTTATCGGCGCGATTCTGGGGGCGGTGCTGGAACATCATTTGGGACTGAAGGCGATGTTTGTCAGCGGGTTTCTGGCGGCGATGATCGGGCTGCTCTCGCTGAAAATCCCGCGGCGCTGGCAACTGGGCTATATGCCGCGCTAACCGAGGACAACAAAAGTCTCTCAAGGAGCGAGCCTGCTCGCGAAGGCGCCGGCACATACTTCATCTTCACCAGCTGACAGACCGCTATCGCGAGCAGGCGAAGGCCTACAAGGTTTCGCGGCTGTCGCGATAAAGCTTTATCATGGCCGCAGTTTTGCTGATCGAGTCCGTCATGAAGTTCGCCATCGCGCTGTTTTCCGCCGCCCATGCGCCCTCCTCGCGCCGCGCCCTGCTGTTTGCGCAGGCTGCGCTGGCCGGCGGGCATGAGATTGTCCGGCTGTTTTTCTATCAGGATGGCGTTTATAACGCTTCCGATGCGGTGGTCACGCCGCAGGACGAACTCGACCTGCCCAAACAATGGCGCACCTTCATCAGCGAACAGAAGCTGGACGGTGTGGTGTGCATAGCTGCGGCCCTGCGCCGTGGTGCGCTGAATGCTGAAGAAGCCAAGCGCTATCAGCGTGACGCCGTCTCCGTCAGTGCGCCGTGGGAATTGTCCGGTCTCGGCCAGTTGCATGACGTAGTACAAGATGCCGATCGCCTGATCTGCTTCGGAGGTGCGTGAGATGGCTAAATCCCTGTTGCTCATCAGCCGCCAATCGCCATGGTCTGGCCCCGGTGCCCGCGAAGCACTGGACATTGTGCTGGCCGGCGGCGCGTTCGATCTACCGATCGGTTTGCTGTTTCTCGATGACGGCGTGCTGCAACTCAGCGCCGGGCAAAACGCCAAGGCCCTGCAGCAGAAAGACCTCAGCGCCAACCTGCAGGCGCTGCCGATGTTTGGGGTCGAAGAGCTGTTCTATTGCGCCGACAGCGCCAGCACTCGCGGACTGAACAATCTGTCGCTGGACGAAGCGCAGCCGCTCGCCGCCGAGCAAATCATCGCCCTTATCGACCGTTACGACCAGGTGATCACCCTCTGATGTCGACTTTGCATGTGTTGTCTCACTCCCCTTTTGGCGACGATCGTCTGACCAGTTGCCTGCGCCTGATCGGCAGTACTGATGCCTTGCTGCTGTCCGGCGACGCGGTCTATGCATTGCAAGCGGGCACCGCACCGTTTAGCGCTTTGCAAAGCCGCCAGATCAAATTGTTCGTTCTGGTCGAAGATGCACAGGCGCGCGCCATCGCAGTGCCGGACTGGGTCGAGGCCATTGATTATCCGGCCTTCGTCGAACTGTCGATCCACCACGACAAGGTCAACAGCTGGCTATGAACTCCATGACCGTCGGCGCCCGCGCCATCGAACTGGACAAGGACGGCTTTCTCGTCGATCTGAGTGACTGGTCGGCTGATGTCGCCAGCGCCCTCGCCGCCGCCGAAGGCATCGATTTGACGCCCGAACACTGGGAAGTCCTCGAACTGCTGCGCAGCTTCTACGCCGAATTCCAGTTGTCCCCGGCCACCCGCCCGTTGATCAAGTACACCGCGTTGAAACTCGGCCCGGACAAAGGCAACAGCCTGCACCTGAACCGACTGTTCAAAGGCACCCCTGCCAAACTCGCCGCGAAACTGGCGGGCCTGCCCAAACCGACGAATTGCTTATGACCGACTTTCCAGCGCTGACCCTCGAAACACCTGCTGAACACCCGTTCGCTCAATTCGTGCGCATTCTCGGCAAGGGCAAACGCGGCGCGCGCGACCTGACCCGCGAAGAGGCCCGCGAAGCCATGGGCCTGGTGCTCGACGACAAGGTTGAGGACACCCAGCTCGGCGCGTTCCTGATGTTGCTGCGGCACAAGGAAGAAAGTGCCGAGGAGATGGCCGGTTTCACCGAAGCGCTGCGCGAACGCTTGCAGGCACCGGCGCTGAACGTCGATCTGGACTGGCCGACCTATGCCGGCAAGAAGCGCCATCTACCGTGGTATCTGCTGGCAGCCAAATGCCTGGCGCAAAATGGCATGCGCATCTTCATGCACGGCGGCGGCGCACACACGGCCGGGCGTCTGTACAGCGAGCAATTGCTCGTCGAGTTGAACATTCCGTTGTGCCGCACCTGGCAACAGGTCGGCACGGCACTGGACAACGGCGGGCTGGCGTTCATGCCGCTGGTGGACTGGGCTCCGCAACTGCAAAAGATGATCGACCTGCGCAACACCCTCGGCCTGCGTTCGCCGATTCATTCGCTGGCACGGATTCTCAATCCATTGGGCGCGCGTTGTGGGCTGCAGAGCATTTTCCATCCTGGCTATCAGGCAGTGCATCGCGATGCCAGTGGTTTGCTTGGCGACACGGCGATTGTGGTCAAGGGCGACGGCGGCGAAATCGAGATCAACCCGGATGCCGACAGTCACCTCTACGGCACCACCGGTGGCGAGAGCTGGGACGAGGAATGGCCTCAGTTGTCGGCGCAGCGCCACGTCAAACCCGCGACCTTGAACGTTGAACATCTGAAAGCCGTGTGGCGTGGCGAGGTGGTTGACAGTTACCCGCAAATGGCCCTGATTGCGACCATGGCGCTGGCCTTGCGCGGCCTAGGTCAAAACCGTGAGCAAGCTTTCGCAACCGCCGAGCAGTACTGGGCCGCGCGGAACAAATCGATTTAACCGATCATTCACGCCCGATCTTTGCGCTTTTTGTTCGAACTCATCGGAATAGACTCGACTCCAAAGATTATTGGTTTACGGAGTCTTGATCATGGGTTTACTCGTCGATGGCCACTGGCAGGACAAGTGGTACGAAAGCAGCAAGGACGGCGCGTTCCAGCGTGAACAGGCAAAACGCCGCAACTGGGTCACCGCTGATGGCCAGCCTGGCCCGAGCGGTGAAGGCGGTTATGCCGCGGAAGCCGGACGCTATCACCTCTACGTTTCTCTCGCCTGTCCATGGGCGCATCGCACGCTGATCCTGCGCAAGCTCAAAGGTCTGGAAAATCTGATCGACGTTTCGGTGGTCAGTTGGTTGATGCTGGAGAACGGCTGGACCTTCGACAGAGCACTTGGCTCGACGGGCGACAAGCTTGATGGCTTTGAATTCATGCATCAGCGCTACACCGCCGACACTGCCGATTACACCGGGCGCGTCACCGTACCGGTGCTGTGGGACATAAAGCTCAAGCGCATCGTCAGCAATGAATCGGCGGAAATCATCCGCATGTTCAACAGTGCGTTCGATGAGTTGACCGGCAATGATCTGGATTTCTACCCGGCACCATTACGCAGTGAAATCGACGTGTTGAACGAGCGAATCTACCCGGCCGTGAACAACGGCGTGTACCGCGCCGGCTTTGCGACGTCGCAACAGGCTTATGAAGAAGCGTTCGATGAGGTGTTTGCCGAGCTAGATTATCTGGAGCGTCTTCTGGGTGCCAATCGCTGCTTGTCGGGGGAATACCTGACCGAAGCGGACATCCGCCTGTTCACCACGATGATTCGTTTCGACGCGGTGTATCACGGGCACTTCAAGTGCAACCTGCGGCGGATTGCCGATTACCCGAATCTGTCGAACTGGCTGCGTGAGGTGTATCAGTTCCCGGGAATTGCCGAGACGGTGGATTTCCAGCACATCAAGAACCACTACTACGGCAGTCACAAGACGATCAACCCGACGGGTGTTGTGCCGAAGGGGCCGGCGCAGGATTTCACTGTGGCCCATGATCGAGCGCGGTTGAGCGGCAAAGGGGTTTGGCGAAAA
Source organism: Pseudomonas sp. MC6 (assembly GCF_054790575.1). Classification (NCBI taxonomy): domain Bacteria; kingdom Pseudomonadati; phylum Pseudomonadota; class Gammaproteobacteria; order Pseudomonadales; family Pseudomonadaceae; genus Pseudomonas; species Pseudomonas sp. MC6. Next base: position 971,072 of record NZ_CP186504.1, on the reverse strand, counting down.
GGTTGAGAGTTATAGGGTTTTGGAAGGCCTCTTCGCGAGCAAGCTCGCTCCCACACTGGATATGTGTCGTTCACAAATCCCCTGTGGGAGCGAGCTTGCTCGCGAATGGGGCGACTCGGTTTTTCAGACCTGCGCCTGAGCCCCTTCGAACCACGCCAGTTTCTCGCGCAGTTGCACCACTTCTCCCACGATCACCAGTGTCGGCGCATGCACTTCGTGCTCCGCCACCAGTCGTGGCAGATCGGCCAGCGTGCCGGTAAAGACGCGCTGATTGACCGTGGTGCCCTGCTGAATCAACGCCGCCGGAGTATCCGCTGAACGACCGTGCTTGATCAGTTGCTCGCAAATGACCGGCAAGCCGACCAGGCCCATGTAGAACACCAGCGTCTGCGCCGGCGCGACAAGGTCGGCCCATGGCAGATCGGTGGAACCGTCCTTCAAATGCCCGGTGACAAACCGCACCGACTGCGCATGATCGCGATGGGTCAGCGGAATCCCGGCATACGCCGCGCAACCGCTGGCCGCCGTAATTCCCGGGACCACCTGAAACGGAATGCCGTGAGCGGCCAGTTCTTCGATCTCTTCGCCACCACGGCCGAAGATGAACGGATCACCGCCCTTCAACCGCACCACGCGCTTGCCGGCCTTGGCCAGATTAACCAGTTGCTGGTTGATCTGATCCTGCGGCACGGCGTGATCAGCACGACGTTTGCCGACGTAGACCCGCTCGGCATCACGACGGCACAGTTCAAGAATCGCTGGCGCGACCAAGCGGTCGTACAACACCACGTCGGCTTGCTGCATCAGACGCAACGCCTTGAAGGTCAGCAGATCCGGATCGCCCGGCCCTGCCCCGACCAGATAAACCTCACCAGTCGTGACCATGGCTTCGCCATCAATCTTGGCTTGCAGCAAACGCTCGGCCTCGGCGCCCTGCCCGGCCAGTTGCCGATCGGCGATCGGCCCCTGAAATACGTCTTCCCAGAAACCGCGACGCTGCTGCACATCCGGAAACAGGCTTTTCACCTGATTGCGGAAACGCGCGGCGAGTCCGGCCAACTGACCGTAAGTCGAGGGAATCCATGTTTCGATCTTGGCGCGGATCAAACGCGCCAGCACCGGCGCATCGCCGCCGCTGGACACCGCAATGATCAGCGGCGAGCGATCGACGATCGCCGGGAAGATCACGCTGCACAAGGCCGGCGCGTCGACCACGTTGACCGGCACGCAACGCTTGTGAGCATCGGTGGAGACTTGTGCGTTCAGCATCTCATCGTCGGTAGCGGCAATAATCAGCCCGCAACCGTCGAGATCCGCTTCAACGTAACCGCGTAACAGGCATTCGCCGCCAGAGGCGACGACCAGTTCACGCAGTTGCGATTCGATTTCAGGTGCGACCACCCGCAGCAGCGCACCGGCATCGGCCAGCAGGCGGGATTTGCGCAAGGCAATTTCCCCCCCACCGACGACCAACACACGACTGCCGCGCAGGTTGTGAAACAGCGGCAGATATTTCATTTAGCCGATGACCTCAAGGCCACCCATGTACGGTTTGAGCACGTCCGGCACCCGGATCGAGCCGTCAGCCTGCTGGTAGTTTTCCAGCACAGCAACCAGCGTACGGCCGACGGCCAGACCGGAACCGTTCAGGGTGTGCACCAGCTCAGGTTTACCGGTTTCCGGGTTACGGAAACGCGCTTGCATACGACGGGCCTGGAAGTCGCCACAGTTCGAGCACGACGAGATCTCGCGGTACTTGTCCTGGCTCGGGATCCACACTTCCAGATCGTAGGTCTTGACCGCGCTGAAGCCCATGTCGCCGGTGCACAGCGCCAGGGTGCGATAAGGCAGACCGAGCAGTTGCAGAACCTTTTCGGCGTTGGCGGTCAGACCTTCCAGCGCTTCCATCGAGGTCGACGGCTCGACGATCTGCACCATTTCAACTTTGTCGAACTGGTGCTGACGGATCATGCCGCGCGTGTCGCGACCCGACGCACCGGCTTCGCTGCGGAAGCACGGCGTGTGGGCGACGAACTTGATCGGCAGCAGTTTCGAATCGACGATTTCGCCAGCAACGATGTTGGTCAGCGACACTTCAGCGGTCGGGATCAGGTACAGATCGGCTTCGCCTTCGCGGGCGATCTTGAACAGGTCTTCTTCGAACTTCGGTAGTTGACCGGTGCCTTGCAGCGCCGGGGCCTGAACCAGATAAGGCGTGTACGCCTCTTCGTAGCCGTGCTCGTTGACGTGCAGATTGATCATGAACTGCGCCAGTGCGCGATGCAGACGCGCGATCGGGCCACGCAACAGGGCGAAACGCGCGCCGGAAAGTTTGGCGGCGGTTTCAAAGTCCAGCCAGCCGAACTTCTCGCCCAGCGCCACGTGGTCTTTCACTTCGAAGTCGAAAGCGGTCGGCGTGCCCCAGCGGCGCACTTCGACGTTGTCGTCTTCGTCTTTGCCGACCGGCACGGATTCGTGTGGCAGGTTCGGGATGCCGAGCAGGATCGAATCCAGTTCGGTCTGGATCGCATCCAGCTCGACTTTACCGGCACTCAGTTCGCCCGCCATGCGCTCGACGTCCGCCATCAACGGCGCGATGTCTTCGCCGCGCTGCTTGGCCTGACCGATGGATTTGGAACGCGCGTTACGCTCAGCCTGCAGTGCTTCGGTGCGGGTCTGGACGGTCTTGCGCTGTTCTTCCAGCGCTTCGATGCGCGCGGTATCCAGGGCAAAGCCACGGGAAGCCAGGCGGTCCGCTACGTCCTGAAGGTTGCTACGTAACAGTTTGGAATCGAGCATGTCGGTTTCTCGTTATCAAAGTTTGGTCAAAGACAGGCCAGCCCACGTCGCGAGCAGCCCGCCGAATACGCTGAGCGCCGCGTAGCCCAGGGCCAGCGGAACTTGCCCGCTTTCCAGCAGGCGCACCGTATCCAGTGAAAAGGATGAAAAAGTCGTCAGCCCCCCGAGGAAGCCAACCATCAACCCGGCACGTACCTCGATCGGCACCTCCGGGCGTATCAAAAACAGGCCGTACAACACGCCAATCAACAGACAGCCCACGATATTAACGGCCAGCGTCGCGGTATAGAAGTGCCGCGGCCAATTGGCGTTGATCCAATTGCCGGTGGCGAAGCGCAACAAGGTGCCGGCCATGCCGCCGACGGAGACCGCAATGATCAGTGGAACCATTATTTTCTCCGCTGCCGAGGGCTTAAACGGTCGAGTTGGGCGAGATGGTTGAGCTTCTCGCCGATCTTCAACTCCAGGCCGCGCGGCACCGGTTGGTAGAACGGGATTGGGTCGAGCTCTTCCGGGAAATAGTCTTCGCCGGCGGCGTAAGCGTCCGGCTCATCATGGGCGTAGCGGTACTCGTCGCCGTAGCCCAATTGTTTCATCAGTTTGGTCGGTGCGTTGCGCAAGTGCAGCGGTACTTCCAGCGAGCCGTTTTCTGCAGCGGCGCGCAAGGCGGTTTTGAAACCCATGTACACGGCGTTACTTTTCGGCGCGCAGGCCAGATAGGTGATGGCCTGCGCCACCGCCAGCTCGCCTTCCGGGCTGCCGAGACGTTCCTGCACTTCCCACGCCGCGAGGCACAGACTGAGGGCGCGCGGGTCGGCGTTGCCGATGTCTTCGCTGGCCATGCGTACCACGCGTCGGGCCAGGTACAGCGGATCGCAACCACCGTCGATCATCCGCGCAAACCAGTACAGCGCGCCGTCAGGGTTGGAGCCACGCACCGATTTGTGCAGTGCAGATATCTGGTCGTAAAACGCTTCGCCACCCTTGTCGAAACGTCGACGGGTATCGCCGAGCAGACTTTGCAGCAACTCGGTGCCGATTTCGCTGTTGTCTTCAGCCAGATCCGAGGCGTTTTCCAGCAGATTGAGCAGACGCCGGCCATCGCCATCGGCGGCGGACAGCAACATCTGGAAGCCTTCGTCGTTCAGCGTCAGGTTGCGCTTGCCCAAACCACGTTCTTCGGTGAGCGCACGGTGCACCAGCTTACGCAGCGCCGCTTCATCGAGGCTTTTCAGCACGTAGACGCGGGCACGCGACAACAAGGCGTTGTTGAGTTCGAACGAAGGGTTTTCGGTGGTGGCGCCGATGAAGATCAGCGTGCCGTCTTCAACGTACGGCAGAAACGCATCCTGCTGAGACTTATTGAAACGATGCACTTCATCGACGAACAGAATCGTGCGCTTGCCGTACTGGCCGGCCTGCTGCTTGGCGATTTCAACGGCCTGACGGATTTCCTTGACCCCGGCGAGCACCGCCGAGACCGTTTCGAAATGCGCATCGGAGACTTCCGCGAGTAACCGCGCGAGGGTGGTTTTACCCACGCCCGGCGGACCCCAGAAGATCATCGAATGCAGGGCACCCTGCTCCAGCGCCTCACGCAGAGGCTTGCCGCGAGCGAGCACGTGCTCCTGACCGACGTACTCATCCAGATTGGTCGCCCGCAAACGCGCGGCCAGTGGCTGGGCAATCGGTGCACTGCGAAACAGATCCATCACTACCTATGAAACCTCACTGGGGACAACAATCCCTGTGGGAGCGAGCCTGCTCGCGAATGCAATGGTCCATTCAACATTAATGGTGACTGATTCACCGCATTCGCGAGCAGGCTCGCTCCCACAGGTTATTGCGTTTATTCCTGGATCACGTCGGCACCCTTGGGGATGTCGAACTTGAACTTGGACGGCGATACCGGCTCGTTGGCCTTGACCCCGGTAAACAGGATGTTGGTGCGCTGGCCGACGCTGTCGATCAGTTGCATATCGTTAAGCAGACCGTTGCGGAACGACAGACGCAGGCTGTCGAACAAGGTGTCCTTGGTTTTCGGCTTGAGGGTGAAGTCGATCACACCGCCCGCCTCTTTCGCGCTGATGGCGAAGCTCTGGCTGATCTTCGATACATCACCGGACAGCAGCAGCGCCGGGGTCTGGGTCAGACGCTCGTCGAGTTTCTTGATCGTGGCCTGTTCCAGATCCGGGTCCCACAGGGTGACTTTCTTGCCATCGGAAACCATGGTCTGCTCGGCTGGCGCATTGGTGTGCCAGTAGAACAGGCCCGGACGCTGCAGGGTCATGTCGCCGGTGGTTTCCTGCAACTGTGTGCCGCCGCCGTCGAGGGTCAGCTGCGAGAAGTTCGCGCTCAGGGTCTTGGATGTTTCCAGCAATTGGGTCAGACGCGCCACGTCCTTGTCATCGGCGTGGGCCGTGAGAGTGGTCAGCGCCAGTACTGGCAGCAGCATGCGGATAAGACGCATGGGAGTCCTCTTGAATACTCGTTGGGAGAGCGGCGGCACATCATTGTCCCGCCTCTTGCGTTTGCAATCAGTCGCGTACCGGGCCCGGGGCCAGGACTTCACGGGAACCGTTGGTGTTCATCGAGGTGACGACCCCGGCCATTTCCATGGCTTCGATCATCCGTGCGGCGCGGTTGTAGCCGATTTTCAGCTTGCGCTGTACCGCAGAAATCGAGGCACGACGGCTTTCGAGTACGAACTGTACCGCTTCGTCATACAGCGCGTCGGCTTCCGGATCATCGCCGTCGCCGCCACCGCTGCTACCTTCAAAACCGCTGCCGGCTTCTTCGACACCGTTGAGGATGTCATCGTTGTATTCCGGAGCGCCGCGCAGTTTCCACGCTTCGACCACACGGTGTACTTCATCGTCGGATACGAACGCACCGTGAACCCGGATCGGCAGGCTGGTGCCCGGCGGCATGTAGAGCATGTCACCGTGGCCGAGCAGTTGTTCAGCGCCGCCCTGGTCGATGATGGTTCGCGAGTCGATCTTGCTCGACACCTGGAACGCCATACGCGTCGGGATGTTGGCCTTGATCAGACCGGTGATCACGTCCACCGACGGCCGCTGGGTCGCAAGGATCAAGTGAATACCCGCCGCACGCGCCTTCTGCGCAATACGGGCGATCAGCTCTTCAACTTTCTTGCCGACGATCATCATCATGTCGGCGAATTCGTCGACCACCACGACGATGGTCGGCAGCTTCTGCAGCAGCGGCGCTTCATCGTGAATGCTTTCGCGCTTGTACAGCGGATCGCTCAACGGCTCGCCGGCGTCCTGCGCCTCCTTGACCTTGGCGTTGAAGCCAGACAGGTTGCGCACGCCCATTTTCGCCATCAGCTTGTAGCGGCGCTCCATCTCGGCGACGCTCCAGCGCAGGGCGTTGGCGGCGTCCTTCATGTCGGTCACGACCGGGCACAGCAGGTGCGGAATGCCTTCGTAAATCGACAGTTCCAGCATCTTCGGGTCGATCATGATCAGCTTGGCGTCTTCCGGGCCGGACTTGAACAGGATCGACAGGATCATCGCGTTCACACCCACCGACTTACCGGAACCGGTCGTACCGGCCACCAGCAGGTGCGGCATCTTCGCCAGGTCAGTAATCACTGGCTTACCGCCGATGTCGTGACCGAGTGCCAGGGTGACCGGCGATTTGAAGTTGTCGTACTCGGGCGTCGACAGCACTTCGGAGAAGCGCACGATCTGCCGGTCTTCGTTGGGAATCTCTATACCGACGGTGGTCTTGCCCGGAATCACTTCTACCACCCGCACACTGGTCACGGCCAGCGAACGCGCGAGGTCTTTCGCCAGGTTGGCGATGCGGCTGACTTTGACGCCGGCGGCAGGCTGAATTTCGTAACGGGTAATCACCGGACCCGGGTGAATCGAATCCACCGTGACTTCGACGCCGAACTCCTTGAGCTTGATCTCCAGCAAATGGCCGACCGCCGCCAGGGATTCCGGTGAGTAATTGAGTTGTTTCTTTTCCGCAGGATCAAGAATCGAGATCGGCGGCAAGGTGCCTTCCACGGCGCTGTCGACGAACAACGGCACCTGCTTCTCTTTCTGCACGCGTTTGCTTGGCTCAGGCGCTTTGGCCGGTGCAGGAGCGATGACTGGCGGAACCTGTTTCTCGCGATCGGACATGTGCTTGCTCAGGGCTTGCTCACGTTCGATCAGGCGTTCTTTGACTTTGGCTTGCTCACGTTTGTCGGTGACCGTCGGCGCGACCACGTCATGCACGCGATCGTCGACTTCACGCAGTTGCGCAACCAGTTGCTTGCGCTCGGTACGCGCCGCCCACCAGCGATTGAGCGCGCCCTGGAACAGCTCGAACAGGTCGAGGGTGATCTTGCCGGTAATGTCCATCACCTTGAACCACGACAGGTCGGTGAACACCGTCAGGCCAAACAGGAACAGCGCGATGAACAAAAGCGTGCTGCCCTGAATGTTCAGCGCGTTCTTCGCCAGATTGCCGAGGCTCTCGCCCAGTGCACCACCGGCACCCGCCGGCAGACCCGAAGCCGCGTGAAAGTGCAGATGCGCCAGCGCAGCGCCGGACAGCACCAGAAACACCAGACCGATCAGGCGCCAGGAAAACAGCCAGCCGCTCCACTGCCACGGCTCATGACGCTGACGGAAGATCTGGTAGGCCTTGACCGCCAGCAACAACGGGAAGATGTAGGCGAAGTAACCCAGCACCATGAACAGGATGTCGGCGCTGTAGGAGCCCGCCGGGCCGCCGAAATTCTGTACGTCGTCGATCTTGCTGTTGTGGCTCCAGCCCGGATCGTCCTTGCCGTAGGTCAGCAAAGCCATCATCAGGAACAGGCACAAGGCGCCGATGGCGATCAGTGCACCTTCCTTGAGCCGGTAGTGCAATTGTTGACGCCAGAGCGGAACGACTGTTTTTGGTGCTTCGGTGGATTTCTTCAAAACGCTTCTTTTCCTGCGCCCGAGGCGCGTCCATCTATTGAATGACGATAAAAAACTGCCCAATCCAGGCAGGTAAAAAAGTGAACGAGCGCAACTGAGACTACTTTTAACACTGCGTCGCGCTTTTTATAAACACAGCGCACCGCGAATATTCTGTAACAGCCCGGCATTGTACGGGTTTGTGCGTCTGATGCCATGCTTCAAACCCGAAGACTGAGCATAGTCAAGCACACAGAACCCGCGACTCAATTTGAGCATGCATTACCTTTTGTGACAAAGGCTTATGAGGTGTATTTGATGAACGTAGCGAAGCATTCACGCCTGATCATCCTCGGCTCCGGTCCGGCCGGCTACAGTGCTGCCGTGTATGCCGCCCGCGCCAACCTCAAACCCGTGGTCATTACCGGCCTGCAGGCAGGTGGCCAGCTCACCACTACCGTTGAAGTCGACAACTGGCCCGGCGACGTCGAAGGCCTCACTGGCCCGGTGTTGATGGAGCGCATGCAGAAGCACGCCGAACGCTTTGCTACAGAGATCGTTTACGACCACATCCACACCGCCAAGTTGCAGCAGCGCCCGTTCGAGCTTGTCGGCGACAGCGGCACTTACACCTGCGATGCGCTGATCATTGCCACCGGCGCCTCGGCGCAATACCTGGGGCTGCCCTCGGAAGAAGCCTTCGCTGGGAAAGGTGTTTCCGCCTGCGCGACCTGTGACGGCTTTTTCTATCGCAATCAGGTGGTGGCGGTAGTCGGCGGCGGCAATACGGCGGTTGAGGAAGCTCTGTACCTGTCGAACATCGCCAAGGAGGTGCACCTGATCCACCGCCGCGACAAGCTGCGCTCGGAGAAAATCCTTCAGGACAAACTGTTCGAGAAAGCCGCCAACGGCAACGTGCGCCTGCACTGGAATCAGAATCTCGACGAAGTACTCGGCGATACCAGCGGCGTCACCGGTGCGCGACTGCGCGACAGCCACACCGGCGAAACCGCTGAACTGGCGCTGGCCGGCGTATTCATTGCCATTGGTCACAAGCCCAACACTGATCTGTTTCAAGGACAGTTGCCAATGCGCGATGGGTACTTGCTGGTCAAGGGTGGCAGCGACGGTGACGCTACGTCCACCGAGATTCCCGGGGTGTTCGCCGCCGGCGACGTGGCCGACCACGTTTACCGCCAGGCGGTGACGTCAGCAGGTGCCGGCTGCATGGCCGCGCTCGATGCCGAGAAGTATCTGGACGACATTCCTGTCATTTAACGGCACACTTTATCGCGGGCTAAAAAGCCCGCACCGCCCTCCCCTTCTGCAAGCCTGGATGCCATGCTGACTTGGTTACAACGTAATTCCCTGACTTTTCCGCCGCTGGAAAAGGCCATGCGCGACCCTAACGGATTACTCGCCGCCGGTGGCGACCTGTCGGCTGATCGTTTGATCCAGGCTTACCGCCATGGCTGCTTTCCGTGGTTTTCCGAGGGCCAACCGATTCTCTGGTGGTCTCCGGATCCGCGCACTGTGTTGTTTCCCGACGAACTGCATGTCTCGCGCAGCCTCGGCAAATTGCTGCGCCAGGAACGCTATCAAGTGACCTTCGATCAGGACTTCGACGCCGTGATCCGCGCCTGCGCCGCGCCCAGGGATTACGCCGACGGCACCTGGATCACCGAAGCCATGCAGGACGCCTACATTGAACTGCATCGTCGCGGCTTCGCCCATTCCGTGGAAGTCTGGGATCAGGGCGAACTGGTCGGCGGCCTGTACGGCCTGGCGATGGGCCAACTGTTTTTCGGCGAATCGATGTTCAGCCGCGCCGACAACGCCTCCAAATTCGGCTTTGCCACCCTGGTGCGCCATCTGCAAGACTCGGGATTCGTGCTGATCGATTGCCAGATGCCGACCGATCATCTGCACAGCCTCGGCGCGCGGGCGATTCCTCGTCAGCAATTCGCCGACTATCTGGCAAATCACCTGGATCAACCCAATCGTGCCACTTGGGTTTGCTGAGCGACTTTTGCGCGCGTGGCTTACACTTAATTCACCAGCTTATCCCGAGGGTTGATCATGACCGAGTTGGCGCGCTTGAAGTTCTATGCCACTCAGCCTCACTCTTGCAGTTATCTGCCCGAGGAGCAGGCCACGACCCTGTTTCTCGATCCGAGTCAGCCCATGGATGTGCATGTCTACGCAGACCTGTCGGAAATGGGCTTTCGCCGCAGTGGCGATCATCTGTATCGCCCGCATTGCCAGAACTGCAATGCGTGCGTGCCTGCGCGCATTCCGGTGGCGCAGTTCACACCTAATCGCCAGCAGAAGCGGATTTTCAAGCGCAACGCGGATTTGCAGGTGCGCCCGGCCAAACCGCAGTTCAGCGAAGAATATTTCGATCTGTACCAGCGCTACATCGAACAACGCCACGCTGACGGCGATATGTACCCGCCGAGTCGTGATCAATTCTCGACTTTTCTGGTACGCGATCTGCCCTTCTCGCGTTTTTACGAGTTCCGACTCGACGGACGGTTGCTCGCCGTGGCGGTGACCGATTTGCTGCCGAACGGTTTGTCGGCGGTTTACACCTTTTACGAACCCGACGAAGAGCGCCGCAGTCTTGGCCGATTTGCCATCCTCTGGCAAATCGCCGAGGCACAGCGTCTCGGGCTTGAGGCGGTGTACCTTGGTTATTGGATCAAGAACTGCAAAAAGATGAACTACAAGACGCAATATCGGCCCATCGAATTGCTGATTAATCAGCGCTGGGTCATCCTCAACTAAACCCAAGCCGTAAACCCCTTGGCGTAAACCCCATTTTTCGGGCACAATGCACGCCGCTTTTGCCTGGCGCAGTTGCACCGGGCCATTCATTGGATACCGAGGGCTTTACTGCATGTCGAAAGAAGACAGCTTCGAAATGGAAGGCACTGTCGTCGACACCCTGCCCAACACCATGTTTCGTGTGGAGTTGGAAAATGGGCACGTCGTAACCGCGCATATTTCCGGCAAGATGCGCAAGAACTACATTCGTATTCTTACCGGTGACAAAGTGCGCGTCGAGCTGACGCCCTATGACTTGAGCAAAGGGCGCATTACTTACCGCGCTCGTTAATCAAGTCAATACAGAACGCCCGGTTTATGCCGGGCGTTTTTGTATCTGCGTTTTGGGGTTTGGGTTTGGGTTTGGGATTTGGGATTTGGGATTTGGGGGCATATCCGTTGCTGCGGTTATGGCTGCTTAGGGTTCCGCCCTTACGGCGGGTCACTTTTTCCAAACGCCGAAAAAGTAACCAAAAAGGCTCGCCCCGGCGTACGGCACTTCGCTGAGGCTCAGTGTTCCCTCGCTACGGTGTCCATCCGGGGGCATCGCCTACGGTTTGCTTCGCTGCACCTCCTCTCGATGTATGCGGCTGCGCCGCACGGCGCTGCGCGCCTACCCCCGGATGAACACCTACGCTCGGCCTGCCGAAGGGGCAATAAATCAAAAGCCACGTCAAAAGCCAAAGCCAGATCAAGAGCCCCTCACCCTAGCCCTCTCCCGGAGGGAGAGGGGACTGACCGAAGTGTTTGAGAGATGTACGCCGACGTGAAATACCGAGTTGAACGCAAATTTTGAGATGCCCACCATCGGCTCCCTCTCCCTCGGGAGAGGGCTGGGGTGAGGGGCAGCTCCAACGCAAATCCAAAGCCGACCACGCTGTGCCCCTCACCACTCAACAGGATGAGCGTTAGCTCGGCTGCAGCTTTTGATCTTTAAGGCGACATCGGAAGGCTGAGTGGAGGGATTGATCCGGGCGTGGGAGCGCAGCGACCGTTTGGCGCAGCCAAACACAGCGAGAGGAGGTGCAGCGAAGCAAACCGTAGGCGCTGCGCCCGGATCAATCCCGCAGTGAAGGAACCCCGAGCCCCAGCGAGCGGGCCGCACGTAGGAGCAAGCGTTTTTTGCTTACTTTTTTTGGCGTTTGAAAAAAAGTGAGTCGCCGTAAGGGCGAAACCCTAAGCAGCCGTTACCGCAGCAACGGATATACACACAAAAACACCAGACAACAAAAAGGCGCCCGAAGGCGCCTTCCCAATCAACATCAAGCCGTCAGGCCATCTCAGCCGTGGTCTCGAAGTCAAACGTCAACTCACCATCCTTGATGTCGATGTGCACCACACCGCCATGCTCGGCCAGCTCGCCAAACAGAATCTCCTCCGCCAACGGACGCTTGATCTTGTCCTGGATCAGACGCGCCATCGGACGTGCGCCCATCGCCGAGTCATAACCACCCGCCGCCAGCCAACTGCGCGCCGCGTCGGTGACCTCAAGCAGCACACGCTTGTCTTCCAGCTGCGCCTGAAGCTCGGTAAGGAACTTGTCCACCACGCTTTTGATGACCTCATGACTGAGGCGACCAAACTGGATAATGGTGTCCAGACGGTTGCGGAACTCCGGCGTGAAGCTCTTCTTGATCACTTCCATCGCATCAGACGAGTGGTCCTGATGGGTGAAACCGATCGAAGCACGCGCCGCCGTTTCGGCACCAGCGTTGGTGGTCATGATCACAATCACGTTGCGGAAGTCCGCCTTGCGCCCGTTGTTGTCGGTCAGCGTACCGTGGTCCATCACCTGCAGCAGCAGGTTGAAGACTTCCGGATGCGCCTTCTCGATTTCATCGAGGAGCAATACGCAGTGCGGCTGTTTGGTGATCGCTTCGGTCAACAGACCGCCCTGATCGAAACCAACATACCCAGGAGGCGCACCGATCAGACGAGATACGGTGTGACGCTCCATGTACTCGGACATGTCGAAGCGAACCAGTTCGATCCCCAACGCCTTGGCCAGTTGCCGCGCGGCCTCGGTTTTACCGACACCGGTCGGACCTGCGAACAAGAACGAACCGACTGGTTTGTCAGGCGATTTCAGGCCGGCACGCGATAGTTTGATCGCAGTCGACAGCGAATCGATCGCCGCGTCCTGACCAAACACCGTCAGTTTCAGGTCACGCTCCAGGTTACGCAGCAGCTCTTTGTCGGAGCTGGTGACGTGCTTAGGCGGAATCCGCGCGATTTTCGCGACGATGTCTTCGACGTGCGGCACTTCGATACGCTTGGCGCGCTTCTCGACCGGTTGCAGGCGCTGATACGCGCCTGCCTCGTCAATAACGTCAATGGCTTTATCCGGCATGTGTCGGTCATTGATATAGCGCGATGCCAGTTCAGCAGCGGCACGCAGCGCTTCGTCGCTGTATTCGATGTTGTGGTGTTGTTCGAAACGCCCTTTCAGGCCGCGCAGGATACCAATGGTGTCTTCCACCGATGGCTCGACGACATCGACCTTCTGGAAGCGGCGCGCCAAGGCACGATCCTTCTCGAAGATGCCGCGAAACTCCTGGAACGTGGTCGAACCGATGCAACGAATGTCGCCAGACGACAGCAGCGGCTTAAGCAGATTCGAAGCGTCCATGACCCCGCCCGACGCAGCACCCGCACCAATAATGGTGTGGATCTCGTCGATGAACAGAATGGCTTGCGGACGCTTTTTCAGTTCATTGAGCAGCGCTTTGAAACGCTTCTCGAAATCACCGCGATACTTGGTACCCGCGAGCAGAGCACCGAGATCAAGCGAATAAACAACACTGCCGGCCAGCAGATCCGGAACCTGATTGTCGACAATGCGCTTGGCCAGACCTTCGGCAATCGCGGTTTTACCCACGCCTGCTTCACCGACCAGCAGCGGATTGTTTTTGCGCCGACGCGCGAGAATCTGCGCGACACGCTCGACTTCCGACTCACGGCCGACCAGCGGATCTATTCGACCCTGACGCGCGAGTTCGTTGAGGTTGCTGGCATAAGCATCCAGAGGATTGCCTGAAGAAGAAGACTCACCGCCCTCGTCGTCCTGCATATCTTGTTCACCTTCAGAGTGATCGCCATGCCCCGGCACTTTGGAAATGCCGTGAGCGATGTAGTTGACGACATCGATGCGCGCAACGCTCTGCTGTTTCAGCAGGAACACTGCCTGACTCTCTTGCTCACTGAAGATGGCAACCAGCACGTTGGCGCCGGTTACTTCGCGTTTGCCCGAGCTCTGTACGTGGAAAACAGCACGTTGCAGTACACGCTGGAAGCCCAGTGTTGGCTGGGTTTCGCGATCTTCGTCATGAACGGGGATCAATGGCGTGGTGGAGTCGATGAACTCCTGCAGGTCATGCTTGAGTTTGTCGAGGTTTGCGCCGCAGGCACGCAAAACGGTGGCGGCAGCCTCATTGTCCAATAGGGCCAGCAAAAGGTGTTCGACGGTCATGAATTCATGACGTTTCGAACGAGCCTCCTTGAAGGCTAGATTGAGGGTGACTTCGAGCTCGCGGTTTAACATAGCTTCACCTCATACCCAAGTGGTCGGCGATTAACCGTCCTTCTCGATTTCACAGAGTAGCGGATGCTGGCTTTCCCTGGCGTACTGGTTGACCTGCATGGCCTTTGTCTCGGCGATGTCGCGGGTAAACACTCCACATACTGCCCGTCCTTCTGTGTGAACGGCCAGCATGACCTTGGTCGCCAGCTCGCGATTCAGGTTAAAAAACACCTCGAGCACTTCGACGACGAAATCCATCGGTGTGTAGTCATCATTAAACAAAACCACCTTGTACATCGGCGGCGCCTGTAACGCAGGCTTTGCTTCCTGAACAGCAACGCCTGCCGAATCGTCGTCGTGCTCCTCTGGAAGATCCTTTTGGAGAAGCGGGCGATCCTGATTGAATGTTAGTCGAATCTGGCTGATTGCATGCATGGAAAGAAAGGTTCGTCAGTTGTGCAAATACAGTGGTGGGGGCGGTTGTCCACGTTTTCAACTCCGACTGCCCGGTCACCTTGACTATCGGGAAAACGGTGTTACAACCAATAGAACCCACAGTGGGTAAAAAAGATCCGCGGAGTCAATTCTTTTAACGAATAAGATTGCGGATGAATTGGATGATACTCCAGCGATGGAGTCTGTTGCAGAGGGATTTGAGCATGGCTGTCGGCAAGGTGAAATGGTTCAACAATGCCAAGGGATTCGGCTTTATCAATACCGACGCCCGCGAAGGCCGCGATGAGGATGACAAAGAGATCGATTTCTTTGCGCACTACTCCGCCATTGAGATGGACGGGTATAAAACCCTCAAGGCTGGACAAATGGTGAGTTTTGAGATTGTTCAAGGCCCCAAGGGGCTGCATGCCCTAAAAATCACAAACGTCATCATTGAACCATCCAGCCCCGCTGAGAGTGCTGCTTTTGGCGCTGCCGCTGCCGCTGCCGCCGCAACTGCCAAAGCGTGAGCTGACTGATCTTCACCTGAATATCCCAAGCAATAAAAAACCGCCTGACTCAATGAAGAATCAGGCGGTTTTTATGTGCCCGCGTTTTTACATATGCGAAATCAACGCATCCCCGAAGCCCGAAGACGAAACCAGCTTGGCCCCATCCATCAAACGTTCGAAGTCATAAGTCACGGTCTTGGCACCAATGGCGCCGCTGGTACCCTTGATAATAAGATCCGCCGCTTCGGTCCAGCCCATATGGCGGAGCATCATCTCAGCCGAGAGAATCAGCGAACCCGGGTTGACCTGATCCTTGCCGGCGTACTTCGGCGCCGTACCGTGGGTGGCTTCGAACATCGCCACGGTGTCGGACAGGTTGGCGCCCGGCGCGATACCGATACCGCCCACTTCCGCCGCCAGAGCATCGGAGAGGTAGTCGCCGTTCAGGTTCAGGGTCGCAATCACATCGTACTCGGCCGGGCGCAACAGGATCTGCTGGAGCATGGCGTCAGCGATAGCGTCCTTGACCACAACGTTCTTGCCGGTTTTCGGGTTCTTGAACTGCATCCACGGGCCGCCGTCGAGCAGGGTCGCGCCGAATTCTTCAGCGGCCACTTCGTAGGCCCACTCTTTGAAGGCACCTTCGGTGAACTTCATGATGTTGCCTTTGTGCACGATAGTCAGCGAATCGCGATCGTTATCCACTACATATTGCAGGGCCTTGCGCGCCAGACGCTTGGTGCCTTCCAGGGAAACCGGCTTGACGCCGATGCCGCAGTTTTCGTCGAAACGGATCTTGGTGACGCCCATTTCTTCTTTAAGGAATTTGATGACTTTGGTGGCTTCCGGCGAACCGGCCTTCCACTCGATGCCCGCGTAGATGTCTTCGGAGTTCTCGCGAAAAATGGTCATGTCCACATCGCCAGGCTTTTTCACCGGGCTCGGCACGCCTTCGAACCAGCGCACCGGGCGCAGGCAGACGTACAGGTCGAGTTGCTGACGCAGGGCCACGTTCAGCGAGCGGATGCCACCACCGACCGGGGTGGTCAGCGGGCCTTTGATGGAAACCACGTAATCCTTGACTGCATCGAGGGTTTCCTGAGGCAGCCAGGTGTCCTGATCGTAAACCTGAGTGGCTTTTTCCCCGGCGTAGACTTCCATCCAGGAAATCTTGCGTTTACCGCCGTATGCCTTTTGAACTGCAGCATCGACAACCTTGATCATCACCGGACTGATGTCGACACCAATGCCGTCACCTTCGATGAAGGGGATGATCGGGTTATCAGGAACATTGAGAGAATGGTCTGCATTGACGGTGATTTTGTCGCCGACGGCTGGAACCTGAATCTTCTTGTAACCCATGCTGAACTCCATTGTTTGGATTGAACATCTGGCTTGGTTCGAGCGTAACCCAGTTAAATCAACACGCAAACCCTCTGTTCGTGGCGCAGCTACATCTCGTTTCGTACAAGCCTGAAAGCAAAGGGAAAAGCGCCAAACTCAAGCATTCGCGACGACTCTACGCGCCACCCTGCCCTGCGACCTTTAGACCAATGGACGAGAATCGTTGCATATGAACCATCGGCAGATTGCCAGCTACCTATGTATAATGCCGCCCGCTGACCACAGGGTCACGACGGCTGGCCTCTCTAGAACGAGACTTTCCGCCTGATTGGTCGGGTTGTTACCGCAGCCTGACTGCTTGACGCTCTACTGATGCACCCAACATCACCGCGAAGAATCTCGACATTCGGTTCATGGATGACTTTGAACGAACGCGCTTACCCGGCGCCCCTCGAGTTTCTGCGCACGCTTTAGCAAAGAAGAGAGAGTTAATCCGAATATGCCCACCCGCTCGAAGATCATCTATACCTTCACCGACGAAGCTCCAGCCCTCGCCACCTATTCCCTGCTGCCGATCATCGAGGCGTACACCGCTTCGGCCGATATCGCCGTGGAAACCCGCGATATCTCTCTTGCAGCACGTATTCTGGCCAGCTTCCCCGAGCAACTGGGCGACAAAGCCGTAGCCGACCACCTCGCCGAACTGGGCGACCTGGCCGTTACGCCTGAAGCCAACATCATCAAGCTGCCGAACATCAGCGCTTCGGTGCCACAGCTGCAAGCCGCGATCAAAGAGCTGCAAGCTCAGGGTTACAACCTGCCGGACTACCCGGAAACCGTAACCAGCGACGCCGACAAAGACGCCAAGGCGCGTTACGACAAGGTCAAGGGCAGCGCCGTGAACCCGGTTCTGCGTGAAGGTAACTCCGACCGTCGCGCACCGCTGTCGGTGAAGAACTATGCGCGCAAGCACCCGCACAAAATGGGCGCCTGGGCCAAAGACTCCAAGTCCCACGTCGCTCACATGAGCACCGGCGATTTCTACGGCAGCGAAAAAGCTGCCCTGATCGACGCCGCTGACGCCGTGAAGATCGAGCTGATCGCCAAAGACGGCACCGCGACCGTTCTGAAAGAAAAAACCACCGTTCAGGCTGGCGAGATCCTCGACTGCGCCGTGATGAGCAAAAACGCCCTGCGCGCGTTCATCGCTGCTGAAATCGAAAGCGCCAAGGCGCAAGGCGTGCTGCTCTCGGTGCACCTGAAAGCGACCATGATGAAGGTCTCCGACCCGATCATGTTCGGCCAGATCGTTGCCGAGTTCTACAAAGACGCACTGACCAAGCACGCTGACGTGCTGGCCGAGATCGGCTTCAACCTGAACAACGGCATCGGCGATCTGTACGCGCGCATCAAAGCCTTGCCGGCTGAGCAGCAAGCACAGATCGAAGCTGACATGGCCGCCGTCTACGCTGCTCGCCCATCGCTGGCGATGGTCAACTCCGACAAAGGCATCACCAATCTGCACGTGCCGAGCGACGTTATCGTCGACGCCTCGATGCCAGCAATGATCCGTGACTCCGGCAAGATGTGGGGCACCGACGGTCAGCTGCACGACACCAAGGCTGTGATCCCGGATCGTTGCTACGCGACCATCTACCAGGCCGTGATCGAAGATTGCAAAGCCAATGGCGCTTTCGACCCGACCACCATGGGCAGCGTGCCAAACGTTGGCTTGATGGCGAAGAAAGCCGAAGAGTACGGCTCGCACGACAAGACTTTCCAGATCAAGGCTGATGGCGTGGTTCGCGTCACCGACAGCAAGGGCAACCTGCTGATGGAACAGGCTGTTGAAGCCGGCGACATCTTCCGCATGTGCCAGACCAAAGACGCGCCGATCCAGGACTGGGTCAAACTGGCCGTCAACCGTGCTCGCGCAAGCGCAACTCCAGCGATCTTCTGGCTGGACCCAATGCGCGCTCACGATGGCGTAGTGATCGAGAAGGTTCAGGCTTACCTGAAGGATCACGACACCACCGGTCTGGACATCCAGATCATGGCGCCAGTCGACGCGATGAAGTTCACCCTGCAGCGCACCCGCGAAGGCAAGGACACCATTTCGGTGACCGGCAACGTACTGCGCGACTACCTGACCGACCTGTTCCCGATCATGGAACTGGGCACCAGCGCCAAGATGCTGTCGATCGTGCCGCTGATGAACGGCGGTGGCCTGTTCGAAACCGGCGCCGGCGGTTCGGCTCCGAAGCACGTGCAGCAACTGGTTGAAGAGAACTTCCTGCGCTGGGATTCGCTGGGCGAGTTCCTCGCACTGGCAGCATCCCTCGAGCATCTGGGTGTGAACTACAACAACCCGAAAGCCCTGGTGCTGTCGAAAACCCTGGATCAGGCCACCGGCCAGTTCCTCGACAACAACAAGTCGCCATCGCGCAAAGTCGGCAACATCGACAACCGCGGCAGCCACTTCTATCTGGCGATGTACTGGGCTCAGGCCCTGGCTGCCCAGACTGAAGACGCTGCACTGCAAGCGCAGTTCGCGACTCTGGCAAAAACCCTGACCGAGAACGAAGCAACCATCGTTGCCGAACTCAACGCCGTTCAGGGCAAGCCAGTCGACATCGGCGGTTACTACCACGCCAATGCCGAGCTGATCAGCAAGGCCATGCGCCCAAGCGCAACCCTCAACGCGGCGATTGCTGCGCTGGTTTAAGGTTGTAGCGCTGTAAACGAACCCCGGCCCTGTGCCGGGGTTTGTGTTTCCAGAGCTCACACAATTCCCCTGTGGGAGCGAGCCTGCTCGCTCCCACAGGGGGGATTGGGTTTCAATTCTATATTTGAGGACATCCTATGGAATGGCTCCCCCACATCACCGTCGCCACTATCGTCGAGGACAACGGTCGCTTCCTGATGGTCGAGGAACACAAGGCCGGGCGCAATGTGCTCAACCAGCCCGCCGGACATCTCGACCCGGACGAAACCCTGATCGACGCCGCCGTACGCGAAACCCTCGAAGAAACCGGCTGGGACGTCGAACCCATCGGCGTTATCGGCATTTACCTGTACACCGCGCCGAGCAACGGCGTGACCTACCAACGCGTGTGTTTCAGCGCCAAAGCCATCAAACATCATCCGGATTACCAGCTCGACGACGGCATCGTCCGCGCCAAGTGGCTGACCCGTGACGAATTAATGACTCAGCGCGACAACTGGCGCAGTGAGCTGATCATCCGTTGCATCGACGATTATCTGGCCGGTCATCACTTCAGCCTCGAACTGATCCGCCCTTCTCTTTAGCCTTGAGGCCGCGAGCCTGCTAGAATCGCGTCCTTTTTCAAGACACTCATTGAATCCCTATGCGTGATCCAGCCCCTTCTGACACATCCAAGAAGCGCGTCATTGTCGGCATGTCCGGCGGCGTGGACTCTTCCGTTTCCGCTCTCCTGCTGATCGAGCAGGGCTATGAAGTGGAAGGCCTGTTCATGAAGAACTGGGAAGAAGACGACGGAACGGAATACTGCACCGCCATGGACGACCTGGCGGATGCCCAGGCTGTCTGCGACAAGATTGGCATCAAGCTGCACACCGCCAACTTCGCCGCCGAGTACTGGGACAACGTGTTCGAGCACTTCCTCGCCGAATACAAGGCCGGTCGTACACCGAACCCGGACATCCTGTGTAACCGCGAGATCAAGTTCAAGGCGTTCCTCGATTACGCCATGATGCTCGGCGCCGATCTGATCGCCACCGGTCACTACGTGCGCCGCCGCGACATTGATGGTCGTACCGAACTGCTCAAAGGCCTCGATCCGAACAAGGATCAGAGCTACTTCCTGCACGCCGTAGGCGGCGAACAGATCGCCAAGACCCTGTTCCCGGTCGGTGAACTGGAAAAGCCGGAAGTGCGCGCAATTGCCGAGAAATACGAGCTGGCCACCGCGAAGAAGAAGGATTCCACCGGGATCTGCTTCATCGGCGAGCGTCGCTTCAGCGACTTCCTCAAGCAATACCTGCCGGCGCAACCGGGCGAAATCAAGACCACCGAAGGCGAGGTCATCGGCCGTCACCACGGTTTGATGTATCACACCATCGGTCAGCGCCAGGGCCTCGGCATCGGCGGCTTGAAAGACGCCGGCGACGAGCCGTGGTACGTGCTGCGCAAGGATCTCGACACCAACGAGTTGATCGTCGGCCAGGGCAACAACCATCCGTGGCTGTTCTCCGGCGCCCTGCTCGCTTCGGAAATCTATTGGGTCAACCCGATCAACCTGAGCCAGCCGCTGCACCTGACCGCCAAAGTGCGTTATCGCCAGAGCGATCAGGCCTGCACCCTGGAAAAAACCGCCAACGGTTACCGCGCCGTGTTCGACGAACCGCAACGCGCGGTGACGCCGGGCCAGTCCGTGGTGTTCTACGACGGTGAAATCTGCCTCGGTGGCGGCGTGATCGAAGTCGCCGAGCCATGGAGCGGCCAGGCATGAGCCCGACTCAGGAGCAACTGACGGCGCTCGGCGGGGTGTTTCTCGCCGCCGTGCTGGTCGACCGGATCGCCAAAACCGGCCAGACCAGCGAGGCCGGTCTGACCTGCATGCTCGGCAGTCTGCTGGTGCGCGACCCGAAGGACACGCTGGACGTGTACGGCGGCGATGACCTTAATCTGCGCGAGGGCTACCGCGCACTGATCGGCGCCCTCGAACGCGACCCGAGCACGTTGCAGCGCGAGCCGTTGCGTTATGCGCTGTCGATGCTGGGTTTGGAGCGTCAACTGGCCAAGCGCAACGACATGCTCGACACCATCGGCAAGCGCTTGCCGCAGATTCAGTCGCAAGTCGAGCATTTCGGCCCGGCCCACGAAAACGTGGTCGCGGCTTGCGGCGCCCTGTATCAGGACACCCTGAGCACCCTGCGCCAACGCATTCAGGTGCATGGCGACATGCGCAATCTGCAGCAGCCGAGCAATGCCTCGAAGATCCGTGCCCTGCTGCTCGCCGGCATTCGTTCAGCGCGCCTGTGGCGACAGCTCGGCGGCCATCGCTGGCAGTTGGTGATCAGCCGGCGCAAGCTGCTCAAAGAGCTGTATCCGTTGATGCGCAGCGAGTAATTCGCCCTGCAATAAAAGCTTTGTAGTCTGTAACGCGTAATACGCCGGTCAGTTGGCAACGGACCGGCGGATTTTTTCATGTATGATACGCGCCCCATTTCGTTGCCCGACTGTCCGAGAACACCCCATGCAGCTTTCTTCGCTCACTGCGGTTTCCCCTGTTGACGGCCGCTACGCCGGCAAAACCCAGGCCCTGCGCCCGATTTTCAGCGAGTACGGTCTGATCCGTGCCCGCGTTCTGGTTGAAGTGCGCTGGCTCCAGCGCCTGGCCGCCCACGCTGGTATCCCTGAAGTGCCAGCCTTCTCCGCCGAGGCCAACGCCGTTCTCAATGAACTGGCTGAAAACTTCTCGCTGGAGCACGCCGAGCGCGTCAAAGAGATCGAGCGCACCACCAACCACGACGTCAAAGCGATCGAATACCTGCTCAAAGAGCAGGCGGCCAAGCTGCCGGAGCTGGCCAAGGTCAGCGAGTTCATCCACTTTGCCTGCACCAGCGAAGACATCAACAACCTGTCCCACGCCCTGATGCTGCGCGAAGGCCGTGACGACGTGATGCTGCCGCTGATGCGCCAGACCGCCAACGCGATCCGCGAACTGGCCATCCGTTTCGCTGACGTGCCAATGCTGTCGCGCACCCACGGTCAACCGGCCTCCCCGACTACTTTGGGTAAAGAGCTGGCGAACGTGGTTTACCGTCTCGAGCGTCAGATCGCTCAGGTCGCTGCCGTGCCGCTGCTGGGCAAGATCAACGGCGCCGTCGGCAACTACAACGCGCACCTGTCGGCCTACCCGCAGATCGACTGGGAAGCCAACGCCCGCGCCTTCATCGAAGACGAGCTGGGTCTGGGTTTCAACCCGTACACCACGCAGATCGAACCGCACGACTACATCGCCGAGCTGTTCGACGCGATCGCGCGCTTCAACACCATCCTGATCGACTTCGACCGTGATATCTGGGGCTACATCTCCCTGGGTTATTTCAAACAGCGCACCATCGCTGGCGAAATCGGTTCGTCGACCATGCCGCACAAGGTCAACCCGATCGACTTCGAAAACTCCGAAGGCAACCTCGGTATCGCCAACGCACTGTTCCAGCACCTGGCGAGCAAACTGCCGATCTCCCGCTGGCAGCGCGACCTGACCGACTCCACCGTCTTGCGCAACCTCGGTGTCGGCTTCGCCCACAGCGTGATCGCCTACGAAGCCAGCCTTAAAGGCATCAGCAAACTGGAGCTCAACGAGCAGAAGATTGCCGCTGACCTCGACGCTTGCTGGGAAGTGCTGGCTGAGCCGATCCAGACCGTGATGCGCCGCTACAACATCGAAAACCCGTACGAGAAGCTGAAAGAACTGACTCGCGGCAAGGGCATCAGCCCTGAAGCGTTGCAGACTTTCATCGACGGCCTGGACATGCCAGCGCAAGCGAAAGCCGAGCTCAAGCAACTGACCCCGGCCAACTACATCGGCAACGCTGTAGCGCAAGCCAAACGCATCTGATCGACCGCTTGATCCGTTTGAGACGCCCGGCCGCGCCGGGCGTTTTTATTCCCGTATGAAAAGTGCTTTTTTTCAATAGGTTACATATGAATCCCGATATTCCTCTTCAACTTCTGGGTGGCATCACGGCGCGCGAGTTCCTGCGCGACTACTGGCAGAAAAAGCCACTGCTGATCCGCCAGGCGATTCCTGACTTCGAAAGCCCGATCGACGCCGACGAACTGGCCGGCCTGGCCCTGGAAGAAGAAGTCGAGTCGCGCCTGGTGATCGAGCACGGCGAGCGTCCATGGGAACTGCGTCGCGGCCCGTTCGCTGAAGACGAATTCAGCAAGTTGCCGGAAAAAGAGTGGACCCTGCTGGTTCAAGCCGTCGACCAATTCGTACCGGAAGTCAGCGAGCTGCTGGAAAACTTCCGTTTCCTGCCGAGCTGGCGCGTCGACGACGTGATGATCAGCTTCGCCGCTCCGGGTGGCAGCGTCGGTCCGCACTTCGATAACTACGACGTGTTCCTGCTGCAAGGCCACGGCAAGCGCAACTGGAAAATCGGCCAGATGTGCGATTCCGAAAGCCCGCTGCTGCAACACGCCGATCTGCGCATCCTCGCTGAATTTCACGAGAGCGAAGAGTGGGTCCTGGAGCCGGGCGACATGCTCTACCTGCCGCCGCGTCTGGCCCATTGCGGTGTCGCGGTCGACAACTGCATGACTTACTCGGTTGGCTTCCGTGCGCCGAGCGCTTCCGAAGTACTGACCCACTTCACCGACTTCCTCAGCCAGTTCCTGACTGACGAAGAGCGCTACACCGATGCCGACGCACAACCAGCGGCTGATCCACATCAGATTCAACACGATGCACTGGATCGCCTGAAAGCCCTGCTCGCCGAGCACATGAGCGACGAGCGCCTGCTGCTGACCTGGTTCGGCCAGTACATGACCGAGCCGCGCTACCCGGAACTGGTGGCCGGCCCGGAAGAAATCGAAGAAGAAGACTTCCTCGCCGCCCTGCAGGATGGCGCCGTACTGATCCGCAACCCGAGCGCGCGCCTGGCCTGGTCGGAAGTCGATGACGACCTGCTGCTGTTCGCCAGCGGCCAGAGCCGTTATCTGCCGGGCAAGCTGCGCGAGCTGTTGAAGCTGATCTGCGCCGCCGACGCCCTGCACACCGACAACCTCGGTGAGTGGCTGAACGACGAAGACGCTTGCGGCCTGCTGTGCCAGCTGGTCAAGCAAGGGAGCCTGGGGTTCGCCGATGAATAAGATTCGCGTACGTGTCGCAGACTGGCAGAAGGACATCGCCGAGATCCGGCGCATTCGTGAAACGGTGTTCATCGCCGAACAATCGGTGCCACCTGAGTTGGAATGGGACGCGGACGACGCGACCGCCGTGCATTTTCTGGCGTTTGAAGGCGACTTTCCGATTGGTACTGCGCGCCTGTTGCCCGATGGGCACATTGGCCGGGTTTCAGTACTGAAAGACTGGCGCGGGATGAAGGTCGGTGATGCGCTGATGCAAGCGGTCATTGCTGAAGCTGAAGAACGTGGGTTGAAGCAGCAAATGCTCAGTGCTCAGGTGCAAGCCACGGCGTTTTATGAACGCTTGGGTTTCAGCCTGGTCAGCGAGGAATTCCTCGAAGCCGGGATTCCGCATGTCGATATGGTTCGGCATTCGGCATAAAACCGCGGCGCGGCCTTCGCGAGCAGGCTCGCTCCCACAGGGGATCTCCAGCGGACACGATATTTGTGTCAGACAGAGATTTAATGTGGGAGCGAGCCTGCTCGCGAAGAGGCCAGCAAGCACACCACAAAACGCCCCGACATCAACCGATGCCGGGGCGTTTTGCTGTCTACGATTCAACTTGCCCCACCCAAGGCCGACAAACTGGCAATATCAAGCCTTTCGAAAGCGGAGATAACGGACATGTCCCTACGCACCCTGCTCACCACCCTGCTGCTCGGTTGCAGTTTCTCGGTGATGGCAGCCACAGAAATCGTGCCTCTCAATTACCGCACCAGCGCCGACATGCTGCCGATGGCACAAGACTTCCTCGGCAAGGACGGCCAGGTCAGCGCCTACGGCAACCAACTGATCATCAAGGCCGAACCGGACAAGATTCAGGAACTCAAGGCACTGATTACCCAACTCGACACCGCGCCCAAGCGCCTGCTGATCAGCGTCGACACCAACGAAAACAATGGTCGGGGCGACGAGGGTTATTCGGTCAATGGCGCCCAGCCAAGTCAAACCCGCATCATCAGCCGCAGCACCACCAGCCGTGAAGGCGGCGTGCAACAGGTGCAAGCCACCGATGGCATGCCGGCGCTGATTCAAGTCGGGCAAAGTGTGCCAATCACCAATGTTCAGAGCGATTCCTACGGCGGTTACAACAGCCAGACGCAATACCGCAACGTCACCCAAGGTTTCTACGTCACCGCCAGCGTCACCGGCGACATCGTTCACCTGGCGATCAGTACCAACCGTGACCGCATGAGCCAGGAACGTCCCGATGTAGTGAACGTGCAAAGCACCGACACAACTGTCAGCGGGCGCCTCGGCGAGTGGATCACCCTCGCCGGCGTCAATCGCCAGACCCAGGCCGATAAACAGGGCCTGACCCGCAGCTACTCGACTCAAGGCCGGGATGACATGACCTTGCGAGTGAAAGTCGACGCATTGGACTAAAGCACCGAAAACTGACTGATTAGTCGTATTAGACGAAAGATGTAGTGCTTTAAAAAAAGCACTACAAAACGTTTGACGGGGTAAAAAAGCGAAGGCATGATGGCCTCGCTCCCGCTAATCAGAGGCCCTGGCAAGGGCCTTCGAAGCGATGTTCGCACCTACCCCGCGAACCGCTTCGTGTCTGTACCGCCCACAAGGTGTGTTTGACGAGGTTGCCGACTGGAACGAAGTTGTCCCGAGGGACGGAAGCGTATTTAGGTAACCCGGCTTCACACTGTAGAACGTATAGAGGCCCACGACGCCCGAATGCGCCCACAGTCCGCCACTACCTGCTCACTTCCCCTCGAGCCCATCGTTCATCCCGTCGCCTACCCCGCCGAATCCGACTTGACCACCTAAGCTTCTGGTCAGCGAGCGCAGGAATTTTCCACCGCAGAACAACTTTTCATAAAAGACGCGACGAGGTTTATCTCCATGGCACTGACACGCGAACAGCAAATTGCAGCCCTCGAAAAAGACTGGGCTGAAAACCCGCGCTGGAAAGGCGTGACACGCACTTACTCCGCTGCTGACGTCGTCCGTCTGCGTGGCTCGGTTCAACCTGAGCACACCTTTGCAAAAATGGGCGCCGACAAGCTGTGGAACCTGGTCACCCAGGGTGCCAAGCCGTCCTTCCGTCCTGAGAAAGATTTCGTCAACTGCATGGGCGCCCTGACTGGCGGCCAGGCTGTTCAGCAGGTTAAAGCCGGTATCCAGGCGATCTACCTGTCGGGCTGGCAAGTGGCTGCGGACAACAACTCCGCAGAATCCATGTACCCGGACCAGTCGCTGTACCCGGTGGATTCGGTTCCAACCGTGGTCAAGCGCATCAACAACTCGTTCCGTCGTGCTGACCAGATCCAGTGGAAAGCCGGCAAGAACCCGGGCGACGATGGCTACATCGACTACTTCGCGCCGATCGTGGCTGACGCCGAAGCCGGTTTCGGCGGCGTGCTGAACGCCTACGAGCTGATGAAGAGCATGATCGAAGCAGGCGCCGCCGGCGTTCACTTCGAAGACCAACTGGCTTCCGTGAAAAAATGCGGTCACATGGGCGGTAAAGTACTGGTTCCTACTCAGGAAGCCGTACAGAAGCTGACCGCTGCTCGTCTGGCTGCTGACGTTGCCGGTACCCCGACCATCATTCTGGCCCGTACCGACGCCAACGCTGCTGACCTGCTGACTTCCGATTGCGACCCGTACGACCAGCCGTTCGTGACTGGCGAGCGCACTCAGGAAGGTTTCTACAAGGTCCGCGCCGGCCTGGATCAAGCCATTGCTCGTGGCCTGGCTTACGCGCCATACGCCGACCTGATCTGGTGCGAAACCGCCAAGCCGGATCTGGACGAGGCTCGTCGTTTCGCCGAAGCGATCAAAAAGGAATACCCGGACCAACTGCTGTCGTACAACTGCTCGCCTTCCTTCAACTGGAAGAAAAACCTCGACGACGCGACCATCGCCAAGTTCCAGCGCGAACTGTCCGCCATGGGTTACAAGCACCAGTTCATCACCCTGGCCGGCATTCACAACATGTGGCACAGCATGTTCAACCTGGCGCATGACTACGCCCGCAACGACATGACTGCCTACGTGAAACTGCAGGAGCAGGAATTCGCTGACGCCGCCAAGGGTTACACCTTCGTGGCGCACCAGCAGGAAGTGGGCACCGGCTACTTCGACGACATGACCACCGTGATTCAAGGTGGCTCGTCCTCGGTAACCGCACTGACCGGTTCGACTGAAGAAGAACAGTTCCACTGATTCGGCTTCGCTGAGCAAACGGCCTCTGCGGATCGTATAGAAAGCTAACCGCAGAGCCGCAAAACTGACGCCCCGACTGGTTCGGGGCGTTTTTTTTGCCCCGATTTAATGAACACCAAAAATCCCTGTAGGAGTGAGCCTGCTCGCGATAGCCGTGGGTCAGTTTGCGCAGCGGTGACTGAACCACCGCTATCGCGAGCAGGCTCACTCCTACAGGGATCGGCGTCGTTCGGAGAAAACATTGATCCAGCGCGGTACATCCGTCAGAAAAATCCGCTAAAACGGGCGCCGTCGCTACTTGCAGTAACGCGCAAGTAAGACAACTTCCCAACTAACGACCCGCTCAACAGTTGCAAATACACTCCAAACGATATCAATTATCATTTAGCCACAACTATGTTCGTTACATTCCCTACAAAACATTATTTGCATAAACCCGCCTAATGCCCGCAACGCATGGGCTGCAGGGCATTGGAGATGCGCTATGTCCTTATTCCAATAAATAATTTCGCTATAGGAATTTTACTTGCAGGGTGTTTAGCCATAAAATCAGCGCGATTGATTGCTGCGACATATCGTCACTGCCTATTTCTTTATCAAGCTCAGAGACCTTTGCTCTCTGTTAAGGATTACCAGCATGCCCGAAGCGACAGGACTCATGGCCCACAACTGGGGCTTTGCCATTTTCCTTCTGGGTGTCGTCGGCCTGTGTGCCTTCATGCTTGGCGTCTCCAGCCTCCTCGGGTCAAAAGCCTGGGGTCGCAGCAAAAACGAACCGTTCGAGTCCGGCATGCTACCTACCGGTGGCGCCCGCTTGCGGCTCTCAGCCAAATTCTATCTGGTCGCGATGCTCTTCGTGATCTTCGATATCGAAGCCCTCTTTCTCTTTGCATGGTCTGTGTCCGTCCGCGAAAGCGGCTGGACCGGATTCGTCGAAGCTCTCGTTTTCATAGCAATTCTGTTGGCAGGTCTTGTCTACCTGTTCCGAGTGGGCGCCCTTGACTGGGCTCCGGAAGCTCGTCGCAAGCGGCAGGCGAAGCTGAAACAATGAGGCTTTGGCAATGCAATACAATCTCACCAGGATCGACCCCGATGCTCCTAACGAGCAGTATCCGATTGGCGAACGGGAAACCGTTTCCGATCCGTTAGAAGATCAAGTCCACAAAAACATTTTCATGGGCAAGCTGGAAGACGTGCTGAGTGGCGCGGTCAACTGGGGACGTAAGAACTCCCTGTGGCCGTACAACTTCGGCTTGTCGTGCTGCTACGTGGAAATGACCACCGCCTTCACGGCGCCCCACGACATCGCGCGCTTTGGCGCCGAAGTTATCCGGGCATCGCCGCGTCAGGCCGACTTCATGGTTATCGCCGGCACCTGCTTCATCAAGATGGCGCCGATCATCCAGCGTCTCTACGAGCAGATGCTCGAACCGAAGTGGGTTATCTCCATGGGTTCGTGCGCTAACTCCGGTGGCATGTACGACATCTACTCTGTGGTTCAAGGGGTGGACAAGTTCCTGCCCGTGGACGTCTACGTACCTGGCTGCCCTCCTCGTCCGGAAGCATTTCTGCAAGGCTTGATGCTGTTGCAGGAATCGATCGGCAAGGAGCGTCGTCCGCTTTCCTGGGTCGTTGGTGATCAAGGCGTTTATCGCGCCGACATGCCTTCGCAGAAGGAACAGCGCCGCGAACAGCGAATCGCAGTCACCAACCTGCGCAGCCCTGACGAAGTCTGATCCAGATCTGTTCTGAAAAAGAAACGAGAAGCTGGCTTCATTCTTTACGTTGACCGAAAGCGAAAAAATAACCATGACTACAGGCAGCGCTCTGTACATCCCGCCTTATAAGGCAGACGACCAGGATGTGGTCGTTGAATTGAACAACCGTTTTGGCGCCGAAGCGTTCACCGCTCAGCCGACCCGCACCGGCATGCCGGTGCTGTGGGTGGCGCGTGCCAGACTCGTCGAAGTCCTGACCTTCCTTCGTAACCTGCCCAAGCCGTACGTCATGCTCTATGACCTGCACGGCGTGGACGAGCGTCTGCGCACCAAGCGTCAAGGGCTGCCGAGCGACGCCGAGTTCACCGTGTTCTATCACCTCATGTCGCTGGAGCGTAATAGTGACGTGATGATCAAGGTCGCCTTGTCCGAGAGCGACCTCAGCTTGCCGACCGTCACCAGCATCTGGCCGAACGCCAACTGGTACGAGCGTGAAGTCTGGGACATGTTCGGTATCGACTTCAAAGGTCACCCGCACCTGTCGCGCATCATGATGCCGCCGACCTGGGAAGGTCACCCGCTGCGCAAGGACTTCCCGGCGCGCGCCACCGAATTCGATCCGTACAGCCTCAACCTCGCCAAGCAACAGCTCGAGGAAGAAGCCGCGCGTTTCCGTCCGGAAGACTGGGGCATGAAGCGTTCCGGCCCGAACGAGGACTACATGTTCCTCAACCTCGGCCCGAACCACCCTTCGGCGCACGGTGCATTCCGCATCATTCTGCAACTGGACGGTGAAGAGATCGTCGACTGCGTGCCGGACATCGGTTACCACCACCGTGGTGCCGAGAAGATGGCCGAGCGTCAGTCGTGGCACAGCTTCATCCCGTACACCGACCGTATCGATTACCTCGGCGGCGTGATGAACAACCTGCCGTACGTGCTCTCGGTCGAGAAGCTGGCCGGCATCAAGGTGCCTGAGAAGGTCGACGTCATCCGCATCATGATGGCCGAGTTCTTCCGAATCACCAGCCACCTGCTGTTCCTCGGGACTTACATCCAGGACGTTGGTGCGATGACCCCGGTGTTCTTCACCTTCACCGACCGCCAGAAGGCGTACACGGTGATTGAAGCCATTACCGGTTTCCGTCTGCACCCGGCCTGGTACCGCATCGGTGGTGTTGCCCACGACCTGCCGCGCGGCTGGGAAAAACTGGTGAAAGACTTCGTTGAATGGCTGCCAAAACGCCTCGACGAATACACCAAGGCTGCCCTGCAGAACAGCATCCTCAAGGGTCGTACCATTGGCGTCGCCCAGTACAACACCAAAGAAGCCCTGGAATGGGGCGTCACCGGTGCTGGCCTGCGTTCGACCGGTTGCGATTTCGACCTGCGTAAAGCGCGTCCGTACTCGGGCTACGAGAACTTCGAGTTCGAAGTACCGCTGGCTGCCAACGGCGATGCCTACGACCGCTGCATGGTTCGCGTTGAAGAGATGCGCCAAAGCATCAAGATCATTGACCAGTGCATGCGCAACATGCCGGAAGGCCCGTACAAGGCGGATCACCCGCTGACCACGCCGCCGCCGAAAGAGCGCACGCTGCAGCACATCGAAACCTTGATCACGCACTTCCTGCAAGTTTCGTGGGGCCCGGTGATGCCGGCCAACGAATCCTTCCAGATGATCGAAGCGACCAAGGGCATCAACAGTTATTACCTGACGAGCGACGGCGGCACCATGAGCTACCGTACCCGGATCCGCACTCCAAGCTTCCCGCATCTGCAACAGATCCCTTCGGTGATCAAAGGCAGCATGGTCGCGGACATGATTGCGTACCTGGGTAGTATCGATTTCGTTATGGCCGACGTGGACCGCTAAGCATGAACAGCACGCTTATCCAGACAGACCGTTTCACCCTCAGTGAAACCGAGCGCTCGGCCATCGAGCACGAGCTGCATCACTACGAAGACCCGCGCGCGGCGTCGATCGAAGCCCTGAAGATCGTTCAGAAAGAACGCGGCTGGGTGCCGGATGGCGCCTTGTACGCGATCGGCGAGATCCTTGGCATCCCGGCCAGCGACGTTGAAGGTGTGGCGACGTTCTATAGCCAGATTTTTCGTCAGCCGGTTGGCCGTCACATCATTCGCGTCTGCGACAGCATGGTCTGCTACATCGGCGGCCACGAGTCGGTGGTCAGCGAAATCCAGAACAATCTGGGCATCGGCCTGGGTCAGACCACCACCGACGGTCGTTTCACCCTGCTGCCTGTCTGCTGCCTCGGCAACTGCGACAAGGCACCGGCGCTGATGATCGACGACGACACCTTTGGTGATGTGCAGCCTGCTGGCGTCGCCAAACTGCTCGAGGGCTACGTATGACCCTGACATCTTTCGGTCCTGCCAACCGCATTCAGCGTTCGGCCGAGACTCACCCGCTGACCTGGCGTCTGCGCGATGACGGCGAAGCCGTGTGGCTCGACGAGTACCAGGCCAAGAACGGTTACGCTGCGGCGCGCAAAGCCTTCGCCGACATGGATCAGGACGCTATCGTCCAGACCGTGAAAGACGCCGGCCTCAAAGGTCGCGGCGGTGCAGGTTTCCCCACTGGCGTGAAGTGGGGCCTGATGCCCAAAGACGAATCCATCAACATCCGCTACCTGCTGTGCAACGCGGATGAAATGGAGCCGAACACCTGGAAAGACCGCATGCTGATGGAGCAACTGCCCCATCTGCTGATCGAAGGCATGCTGATCAGTGCTCGCGCGCTGAAAACCTACCGTGGCTACATATTCCTGCGTGGCGAATACACCACCGCCGCCAAGCACCTCAACCGTGCCGTGGAAGAAGCCAAGGCTGCTGGCCTGCTGGGCAAAAACATTCTGGGCAGCGGCTTCGATTTCGAGTTGTTCGTCCACACCGGCGCCGGGCGCTACATCTGCGGTGAAGAAACCGCGCTGATCAACTCCCTCGAAGGCCGCCGCGCCAACCCGCGCTCCAAGCCGCCCTTCCCTGCCGCCGTCGGCGTGTGGGGCAAGCCGACCTGCGTGAACAACGTCGAAACCCTGTGCAACGTGCCGGCGATCATTGCCGACGGTGTTGACTGGTACAAATCGTTGGCCCGCGAAGGCAGCGAAGACATGGGCACCAAGCTCATGGGCTTCTCCGGCAAAGTCAAAAACCCGGGCCTGTGGGAACTGCCATTCGGCGTCACCGGTCGCGAGTTGTTCGAAGACTACGCCGGCGGCATGCGCGACGGTTTCAAACTCAAGGCCTGGCAGCCAGGTGGCGCCGGTACCGGTTTCCTCCTGCCTGAACACCTCGACGCACAAATGTACGCCGGCGGCATCGCCAAAGTGGGCACCCGTATGGGTACCGGCCTGGCCATGGCGGTGGACGACAGCGTCAACATGGTCTCCTTGCTGCGCAACATGGAGCAGTTCTTCGCTCGCGAGTCGTGCGGTTTCTGCACCCCGTGCCGTGATGGTCTGCCATGGAGCGTCAAGCTCTTGATGGCCATCGAACAAGGCCGCGGTCAGCCAGGCGACATCGAGACCCTGCTGGGTCTGGTCAACTTCCTCGGCCCGGGCAAAACCTTCTGTGCTCACGCACCGGGTGCCGTGGAGCCGTTGGGCAGCGCCATCAAATACTTCCGTCCAGAGTTCGAAGCCGGTATCGCGCCAGTCAGCGCCGCCGTCCCGCCTCTGGCAAGGCCGATCGTAATCGGCGCGTAAACGCTTAAAAAGGCGAAGGGTCCGTGCCCTTCGCCTTTCGTCCGATGACGCCTTTCGGGGCTGACTGGATTCGGACGGATAACAAGATTCCATTAGCCACGCCCGCTGACACCGGGCCAACGAAGACCTTTGAACCATGGCCACTATCCACGTAGACGGCAAAGCGCTCGAAGTCGACGGGGCAGACAACCTGTTACAGGCATGTCTGTCGCTGGGCCTCGACATCCCTTATTTCTGCTGGCACCCCGCGCTTGGTAGCGTCGGGGCCTGCCGCCAGTGCGCGGTCAAGCAGTACACCGACGAGAACGACACCCGTGGTCGCATCGTCATGTCCTGCATGACCCCGGCCACCGACAACACCTGGATCTCCATCGAAGATGAAGAATCCAAAGCGTTCCGCGCCAGTGTTGTTGAATGGCTGATGACCAACCACCCGCACGACTGCCCTGTGTGCGAAGAAGGCGGTCATTGCCACCTGCAAGACATGACAGTGATGACCGGCCACAACGAGCGCCGTTATCGCTTCACCAAACGCACCCACCAGAACCAGCAACTGGGCCCGTTCATTTCCCACGAAATGAACCGCTGCATCGCTTGCTACCGCTGCGTGCGTTTCTACAAGGATTACGCCGGCGGCACCGACCTCGGTGTATTCGGCGCCCACGACAACGTGTACTTCGGTCGCGTTGAAGACGGCACCCTCGAAAGCGAGTTCTCCGGCAACCTCACCGAGGTCTGCCCAACCGGTGTGTTCACCGACAAGACTCACTCCGAGCGTTACAACCGCAAGTGGGACATGCAATTCGCGCCGAGCATCTGCCACGGCTGCTCGAGCGGTTGCAACATCTCCCCGGGCGAGCGTTACGGTGAGCTGCGTCGCATCGAAAACCGTTTCAACGGTTCGGTGAACCAGTACTTCCTGTGCGACCGTGGCCGTTTCGGTTATGGCTACGTCAACCGCACCGACCGTCCACGTCAGCCGCTGCTGGCCGACGGCACCAAGCTCGGTCTGGATGCCGCGCTGGATAAAGCCGCTGACCTGCTGCGCGGTCGCAACATCGTCGGTATCGGTTCGCCGCGCGCCAGCCTCGAAAGCAACTATGCGTTGCGCGAACTGGTTGGCGCCGAGCACTTCTACTCGGGTATCGAAGCGTCCGAACTGGAGCGCATCCGTCTGGTCCTGCAAGTGCTGAAAGACAGCCCGTTGCCAGTGCCGAACATGCGCGACATCGAAGACCACGACGCGATTTTCGTCCTCGGTGAAGACCTGACCCAGACCGCCGCCCGTGTGGCGCTGTCCCTGCGTCAGTCGGTCAAAGGTAAAGCTGAAGACATGGCCGAAGCCATGCGCGTTCAGCCTTGGCTCGACGCTGCGGTGAAGAACATCGGTCAGCACGCGCTGAACCCGCTGTTCATCGCCAGCCTGGCTGAAACCAAGCTCGACGACATCGCTGAAGAATGCGTACACGCTGCTCCGGATGACTTGGCACGCATCGGTTTCGCCGTTGCTCACGCACTGGACGCCAGCGCGCCGGCCGTTGAAGGTCTGGACGCCGAAGCACTGGAACTGGCTCAGCGTATTGCTGACGCCCTGCTCGCTGCCAAACGTCCGCTGATCATCGCCGGTACTTCGCTGGGCTCCAAAGCCTTGATCGAAGCCGCTGCCAACATCGCCAAGGCCCTAAAGCTGCGCGAGAAAAACGGTTCGATCAGCCTGATCGTGCCGGAAGCCAACAGCCTTGGTCTGGCCATGCTCGGTGGCGAATCGGTGGATGCGGCGCTGCAAGCCGTCATCGACGGTAAGGCTGACGCGATCGTTGTGCTGGAAAACGATCTGTACACCCGCACCGCCAAAGACAAGGTCGATGCTGCACTGAACGCTGCGCAAGTGGTGATCGTTGCTGACCATCAGAAGACGGCTACCAGCGACCGCGCGCACCTGGTGCTGCCAGCCGCAAGCTTCGCTGAAGGCGACGGTACTTTGGTCAGCCAGGAAGGTCGCGCCCAGCGCTTCTTCCAGGTTTTCGACCCACAATACATGGATGCGAGCATCCTGGTTCACGAAGGCTGGCGCTGGCTGCACGCCCTGCGCGCGACCCTGCTGAACCAACCGATCGACTGGACGCAACTCGACCACGTCACCGCTGCCGTTGCTTCAAGCACCGAGCAACTGGCGCGTATCGTCGACGCTGCACCATCGGCGGCGTTCCGCATCAAGGGTCTGAAACTGGCGCGTGAGCCGCTGCGTTATTCCGGTCGCACCGCGATGCGCGCCGACATCAGCGTTCACGAACCACGCACCCCGCAAGACAAAGACACCGCGTTCGCCTTCTCCATGGAAGGTTACTCGGGCTCTGCCGAACCGCGTCAGCAGGTGCCATTTGCATGGTCGCCGGGCTGGAACTCGCCACAAGCGTGGAACAAGTTCCAGGACGAAGTCGGCGGTCACATCCGTGCTGGCGACCCGGGCACCCGCCTGATCGAAAGCACTGGCGATTCGCTGAACTGGTTCGCTGCAGCACCGCGCGCATTCAACCCGGCGCCGGGCACCTGGCAAGCCGTGCCGTTCTTCCACCTGTTCGGCAGCGAAGAAAACTCTTCGAAAGCCGCACCGGTTCAAGAGCGCATTCCGGCTCCGTACGTGGCTCTGGCCAAGTCGGAAGCGGATCGTCTGGGCGTCAATGACGGTGCCCTGCTGAGCCTGAACGTGGCCGGTCAGACCCTGCGTCTGCCGCTGCGTATCAATGAAGAACTGGGCGCAGGTCTGGTGGCATTGCCTGCGGGCATCGCCGGCATTCCACCGGCATTCGCCGGCGTATCCGTCGACGGTCTGCAGGAGGCAGCGCAATGACCTGGTTCACCCCTGAAGTGATCGATGTGATCCTCTCGGTCGTCAAAGCCATCGTGATTTTGCTGGCCGTTGTGGTGGCAGGCGCGTTGCTCAGCTTTGTCGAACGTCGCCTGCTGGGCTGGTGGCAGGACCGTTACGGTCCGAACCGCGTTGGCCCGTTTGGTATGTTCCAGATCGCCGCCGACATGCTGAAGATGTTCTTCAAGGAAGACTGGACCCCGCCTTTTGCCGACAAAGTGATCTTCACTTTGGCGCCGGTGGTGGCCATGTCCGCCCTGCTGATCGCCTTTGCGATCATCCCGATCACCCCGACCTGGGGTGTCGCGGATCTGAACATCGGCCTGCTGTTCTTCTTCGCCATGGCCGGTCTGTCGGTCTACGCGGTGTTGTTCGCCGGCTGGTCGAGTAACAACAAGTTCGCCCTGCTCGGCAGCTTGCGTGCGTCGGCGCAGACCGTGTCCTACGAAGTGTTCATGGGCCTGGCCCTGATGGGCATCGTGGTGCAGGTCGGCTCGTTCAACATGCGCGACATCGTCGAGTACCAGGCGCAGAACCTGTGGTTCATCATTCCGCAGTTCTTCGGCTTCTGTACCTTCTTCATCGCTGGCGTCGCCGTGACTCACCGTCACCCGTTCGACCAGCCGGAAGCGGAACAGGAACTGGCCGACGGTTACCACATTGAATACGCCGGTATGAAATGGGGCATGTTCTTCGTCGGTGAATACATCGGCATCATCCTGATCTCGGCGCTGCTGGTCACCCTGTTCTTCGGTGGCTGGCACGGTCCGTTCGGCATCTTGCCGCAACTGGCGTTCGTCTGGTTCGCACTGAAGACCGCGTTCTTCATCATGCTGTTCATCCTGCTGCGCGCTTCCATCCCGCGTCCGCGTTATGACCAGGTGATGGATTTCAGCTGGAAATTCTGCCTGCCACTGACCCTGATCAATTTGCTGGTGACCGCTGCGGTCGTGTTGTGGAACACGCCTGCAGTCGCGGTTCAGTGAGGATTTGACCCATGTTCAAATATATTGGCGACATCGTTAAGGGTACTGGTACCCAGTTGCGCAGCCTGGTCATGGTCTTCGGCCATGGCTTTCGCAAGCGCGACACCCTGCAATACCCGGAAGAAGCGGTCTACCTGCCACCACGCTACCGCGGTCGCATCGTCCTGACCCGTGACCCCGATGGCGAAGAGCGTTGCGTAGCCTGCAACCTGTGCGCCGTGGCTTGCCCGGTGGGTTGCATCTCGCTGCAGAAAGCTGAAACCGAAGACGGTCGCTGGTACCCGGACTTCTTCCGTATCAACTTCTCGCGCTGCATTTTCTGCGGTCTCTGCGAGGAAGCCTGTCCGACCACCGCGATCCAGCTGACACCGGATTTCGAGATGGCCGAGTTCAAACGTCAGGACCTGGTGTACGAGAAAGAAGATCTGCTGATCTCCGGCCCCGGCAAAAACCCTGATTACAACTTCTATCGTGTTGCAGGTATGGCAATCGCTGGCAAGCCGAAAGGCTCCGCGCAGAACGAAGCCGAACCGATCAACGTGAAGAGCTTGCTGCCTTAAGGAAGAACGATGGAATTCGCTTTCTATTTCGCATCGGGTATCGCTGTTGTGTCCACGCTTCGCGTAGTCACCAACACCAACCCTGTGCACGCCCTGCTCTACCTGATCATCTCGTTGATCGCCGTGGCCATGACCTTCTTCGCACTCGGCGCACCGTTCGCCGGCGTGCTGGAAGTGATCGCTTACGCCGGCGCCATCATGGTGCTGTTCGTGTTCGTGGTGATGATGCTGAACCTGGGTCCCGCCTCGGTTCAGCAAGAACGCGTCTGGCTCAAGCCCGGCATCTGGGCCGGTCCGGTGATTCTCGCCGCGCTGCTGCTGGCCGAACTGCTGTATGTGCTGTTCGCTCACCAGAGCGGCCAGGCCATCGGCCACACCACCGTAGACGCGAAAGCCGTGGGCATCAGCCTGTTCGGTCCGTACCTGCTGGTGGTCGAACTCGCCTCGATGCTGCTGCTTGCCGCAGCCGTCACGGCGTTCCATTTGGGCCGTAACGAGGCGAAGGAGTAAGACATGCCTGCTATCCCTCTCGAACATGGTCTGGCAGTTGCCGGCATCCTGTTCTGCCTTGGTCTGGTCGGCCTGATGGTCCGCCGCAACATTTTGTTCGTGTTGATGAGTCTGGAAGTGATGATGAACGCCTCTGCATTGGCGTTCATCGTTGCTGGCGCCCGTTGGGGCCAGCCGGATGGACAGATCATGTTCATCCTGGTGATCAGCCTTGCAGCCGCCGAGGCCAGTATTGGTCTGGCGATCCTGCTGCAACTGTATCGCCGCTTCCACACGCTCGATATCGACGCTGCCAGTGAGATGCGCGGATGAATCTTATCTTTCTGACTTTCGTATTCCCTCTGATCGGTTTCCTGCTGCTGTCGTTCTCCCGTGGACGCTGGTCGGAAAACCTCTCGGCGCTGATCGGCGTGGGTTCCATTGGCTTGTCGGCGATTGTCGCCGCCTACGTCATCTGGCAATTCAACGTCGCACCTCCCGAAGGCGGTCACTACACCCTGGTGCTGTGGAAGTGGATGGCGGTCGAAGGCTTCAAGCCTGACTTCGCCCTCTACGTCGACGGTCTGTCGATCACCATGCTCGGCGTGGTCGTTGGCGTCGGTTTCCTGATCCACCTGTTCGCGTCCTGGTACATGCGCGGTGAAGCGGGCTACTCGCGCTTCTTCTCGTACACCAACCTGTTTATCGCCAGCATGCTGTTCCTGGTGCTCGGCGATAACCTGTTGTTCCTGTACTTCGGCTGGGAAGGCGTGGGCCTGTGCTCGTACCTGTTGATCGGTTTCTACTACAGCAACCGCAACAACGGTAACGCCGCACTCAAGGCTTTCATCGTGACCCGGATCGGCGACGTGTTCATGGCCATCGGCCTGTTCATCCTGTTCCAGCAAGTGGGCACGTTGAATATCCAGGAACTGCTGGTGCTGGCACCGCAGAAATTCCAGGTCGGCGACTTCTGGATCACCCTGGCAACGCTGATGCTGCTGGGTGGTGCGGTCGGTAAATCGGCACAACTGCCGCTGCAAACCTGGCTCGCGGACGCGATGGCCGGCCCGACCCCGGTGTCGGCACTGATCCACGCCGCAACCATGGTTACTGCCGGTGTTTACCTGATCGCCCGTACCCACGGTCTGTTCACCCTGGCGCCGGAAATCCTGCACTTGGTCGGCATCGTTGGTGGTGTGACGCTGGTGCTCGCTGGTTTCGCCGCTCTGGTTCAGACCGACATCAAACGTATCCTCGCCTACTCGACCATGAGCCAGATCGGCTACATGTTCCTGGCGCTGGGCGTTGGTGCATGGGATGGCGCGATTTTCCACCTGATGACCCACGCCTTCTTCAAGGCCTTGCTGTTCCTTGCTTCCGGTGCGGTGATCGTTGCCTGCCACCACGAGCAGAACATCTTCAAGATGGGCGGTCTGTGGAAAAAACTGCCACTGGCCTACGCCAGCTTCATCGTCGGCGGCGCGGCACTGGCTGCTCTGCCTCTGGTCACCGCCGGCTTCTACTCCAAGGACGAAATCCTCTGGGAAGCGTTCGCCAGCGGCAACCACGGTCTGCTTTACGCAGGTCTGGTCGGCGCGTTCATGACGTCGCTGTACACCTTCCGCCTGATCTTCATCACGTTCCACGGTGAAGCCAAGACCGAAGCCCACGCCGGTCACGGCATCGCTCACTGGCTGCCGTTGTCGGTGCTGATCGTATTGTCCACCGCCATTGGCGCGATGATCGTTCCGCCACTGCACGGCGTGCTGCCAGAAAGCGTTGGCCATGCCGGTGGCGAAGCCAAGCACAGTCTGGAAATCGCCTCGGGCGCCATCGCCCTGGCCGGTATCCTGCTGGCAGCGCTGCTGTTCCTCGGCAAGCGTCGCTTCGTCACGGCCATCGCCAACAGCGGCATCGGCCGTTTCCTTTCGGCCTGGTGGTTCGCTGCCTGGGGCTTCGACTGGATCTACGACAAACTGTTCGTCAAGCCTTACCTGGCGATCAGCCACGTACTGCGCAAAGACCCGCTCGACCAGACCATCGGTCTGATCCCGCGTATGGCCAAGGGTGGTCACACCGCCCTGAGCCGCACCGAGACCGGTCAACTGCGTTGGTACGCTGCTTCGATGGCTGCTGGTGCCGTGCTGGTCATTGGCGCCATCGTGCTGGTAGCGGTCTGATATGAACCTTGCGAATTTGCGAAAGGAAACGAGCCCGTCATGATTCTGCCTTGGCTAATCCTGATCCCCTTCATCGGCGGCCTGCTGTGCTGGATGGGTGAGCGCTTCGGCGCTACCCTCCCCCGCTGGATTGCGCTGTTGACCATGACCCTGGAACTCGCCCTCGGCCTCTGGCTGTGGGCCCACGGTGACTATTCATTTGCCCCGGCGCCTGGCGCCGATCCGACCTGGGCGCTTGAGTTCAAGCATGTCTGGATCCAGCGCTTCGGCATCAACGTGCACCTGGCCCTCGACGGCCTGTCGCTGTTGATGATCCTGCTGACCGGTCTGCTGGGTATCCTCTCGGTACTCTGCTCGTGGAAAGAGATTCAACGTCACGTTGGCTTCTTCCACCTGAACCTGATGTGGATCCTCGGCGGCGTGGTCGGCGTGTTCCTCGCCCTCGACCTGTTCATGTTCTTCTTCTTCTGGGAAATGATGCTGGTGCCGATGTACTTCCTCATCGCGCTCTGGGGTCACAGTTCTTCGGACGGCAAGAAAACCCGGATCTACGCAGCGACCAAGTTCTTCATCTTCACTCAGGCTTCCGGTCTGATCATGCTGGTGGCGATCCTCGGTCTGGTGCTGGTCAACTTCAACAACACTGGCGTGATTACCTTCAACTACGCCGACCTGTTGAAAACCAAGATGTCGATGACCACCGAGTACATCCTGATGCTCGGCTTCTTCATCGCCTTCGCGGTCAAGCTGCCGGTTGTACCGTTCCACTCGTGGTTGCCTGATGCCCACGCCCAGGCGCCGACTGCCGGTTCCGTCGACCTCGCCGGTATCTTGCTGAAAACCGCTGCCTACGGTCTGCTGCGTTTCGCCCTGCCATTGTTCCCGAACGCTTCGGCCGAGTTCGCGCCGATCGCCATGACCCTCGGTCTGGTCGGGATCTTCTACGGTGCGTTCCTCGCTTTCGCACAAACCGACATCAAGCGTCTGATCGCCTTCTCGTCCGTTTCCCACATGGGTTTCGTGTTGATCGGCATCTACTCCGGCAGCCAACTGGCCCTGCAAGGTGCAGTGATCCAGATGCTCGCGCACGGTGTGTCGGCGGCGGCACTGTTTATCCTCAGCGGTCAGTTGTACGAGCGTTTGCACACTCGTGACATGCGTGAGATGGGCGGTGTGTGGTCGCGTATCGCTTACCTGCCAGCAATCAGCCTGTTCTTTGCAGCCGCTTCGCTGGGTCTGCCAGGTACCGGTAACTTTGTCGGTGAGTTCCTGATCCTGATCGGCTCCTTCGCCAGCTGGCCATGGATCACTGCGATTGCCACCTCCGGTCTGGTGTTCGGTTCGGTCTACTCGCTGATCATGATCCACCGTGCCTACTTCGGTCCGGCGAAATCGGATTCGATCCTGCACGGTATGGACGCTCGCGAACTGATCATGGTGCTAGGCCTTGCGGTGTTGCTGATCTACATCGGCGTCTACCCGCAACCGTTCCTCGACACTTCTGCCGCCACGATGCATGGCGTTCAGCAGTGGCTCGGCACCGCCTTCACTCAACTCGCTTCGGCCCGGTAAGAGCGCTATGGAATTCACGATTCAACACTTTATTGCGCTTGCGCCACTGTTGATCACCAGCCTCACCATTATCGTGGTGATGCTGGCAATCGCCTGGCGCCGCAACCACTCGCAGACTTTCCTGATCTCGGTCGCCGGTCTGAACCTGGCCTTGCTGTCGATCCTCCCAGCCCTGAAAGTCGCGCCTCTGGCCGTGACTCCACTGCTGCAAATCGACACGTTCGCTTGCCTGTACATGGCGCTGATCCTGGTCGCCACCCTCGCCTGTGTCACCCTCGCCCACGCCTATCTGGGCGATGGCGGTTCGGGTTACCCGGGCAACCGTGAAGAACTCTACCTGCTGATCCTGATGGCCGCCGCCGGTGGTCTGGTTCTGGTCAGCGCGCAGCACCTGGCCGGTTTGTTCATCGGTCTGGAACTGCTCTCGGTACCGGTCTACGGTCTGGTGGCTTACGCCTTCTTCAACAAGCGTTCGCTGGAAGCCGGCATCAAATACATGGTGCTGTCGGCCGCTGGTTCCGCGTTCCTGTTGTTCGGTATGGCGCTGCTGTACGCCGACTCGGGTTCGCTGAGCTTCGTCGGTATCGGTCAGGCTCTGGCTGCGACTGGCCTGCCTAGCTCGCTGGCGCAACTGGGTCTGGGCATGATGCTGATCGGTCTGGCGTTCAAGCTCTCGCTGGTACCGTTCCACCTGTGGACGCCGGATGTCTACGAAGGTGCTCCGGCACCGGTGGCGGCGTTCCTCGCGACCGCTTCCAAGGTTGCGGTGTTTGCAGTGATGGTGCGTCTGTTCCAGATCTCCCCTGCCGCCAGCAGTGGCGTACTGAGCGACGTGCTGAC
This sequence comes from Pseudomonas sp. MC6, assembly GCF_054790575.1. NCBI lineage: Bacteria > Pseudomonadati > Pseudomonadota > Gammaproteobacteria > Pseudomonadales > Pseudomonadaceae > Pseudomonas > Pseudomonas sp. MC6. The sequence goes on along the minus strand of NZ_CP186504.1, from coordinate 928,676 downwards.
CGTCATCGCCATCGCCTCGATCCTGTTCGGTAACCTGCTGGCCCTGACCCAGAGCAACCTCAAGCGTCTGCTCGGTTACTCGTCCATCGCGCACTTCGGCTACCTGCTGATCGCGCTGGTGGCGAGCAAGGGTCTGGCGGTGGAAGCCATCGGCGTGTACCTGGTGACTTATGTGATCACCAGCCTCGGCGCCTTCGGCGTGATCACCCTGATGTCCTCGCCGTACAACGGCCGTGACGCGGATGCCCTGTACGAATACCGCGGCCTGTTCTGGCGCCGTCCGTACCTGACCGCCGTGCTGACCGTGATGATGCTGTCGCTGGCCGGTATCCCGCTGACTGCAGGCTTCATCGGCAAGTTCTACATCATCGCTACCGGTGTTGAATCGCATCAATGGTGGCTGGTCGGTTCGCTGGTGCTGGGCAGCGCCATCGGCGTCTTCTACTACCTGCGCGTGATGGTCACCTTGTACCTGATCGAGCCAAACCTGCGTCGCCACGACGCCCAGCTGCACTGGGAACAGAAGGCAGGCGGCGTGATGCTGCTGGCCATCGCCCTGGTCGCGTTCTTCCTGGGTGTGTACCCGCAGCCATTGCTGACACTGGTTCAGCAGGCGGGTCTGGCGGGCTGATTGCTCCGTCGCTTTTAGCTACAAATAGAAACGGCACCTTCGGGTGCCGTTTTTGTTTTTGCGGGTAAGCCCGGCTCCCACAGGTTTCGATGGTGTTCACAAAGTCTGTAACCACCCTGGATCACTGTGGGAGCGAGCCTGCTCGCGAAGGCGTCGGCACATTCAACCTCTTCTTCGCCTGACACCCCGCCGCTATCACCATTCGGCGTTGGGCACTGCTTGCGGGATTGTTCCGACACGGCAGCTGCGAAGCCTCTTCATAGATCAATCGAACGTTCTCACCACACGCGGCGATTCGTCCTACAGGTGTTTTTACGAGCGGCGTCTACCGTTGAAAAAGGGACGAAAAGCAAGGCCAGGAGGCCTTGACCGATTCGATTATCGAGACAACACTATACGTAGGCAGCGTACAGAACATGGATGCTCTATTTATCGAATTGCCTGTATTTCAGAAGCACCGAGACGACTATCTGGATGACGATCTGTTTCGCAGCTTTCAACTGGAGCTGCTGAAAAATCCGGAAGCGGGCGATCTCATCGAGGACACAGGCGGGCTTCGTAAAATTCGCTTTGGCGACCAACGAAGAGGGAAAGGTAAGCGCAGCGGATTACGAGTGATTTATTACTGGTGGTCAGGCTTCGATCAGTTCTGGCTCTTTACCGTCTACAACAAAAACGAGCAGGACGATTTGACGCCTGCCCAGAAAAAACTTTTCAGAAAAACGCTGGATAGAGAACTCAACGCGAGAACCCACTATGAAACGTGACATTTTTTCCGAACTGATGGATGGACTGGAAGCACTGGCCGATGAACGCCAAGGCAAAATCACCTTGCGTACCCACAAAGTTCAACTGCCAAAACTGATGCCGATCACTGCTGAAGAAGTGATAGCCATCCGTCAGCAACTTAATCTTTCCCGGTCAGTATTCGCGATGTATCTACGCACCAACACGCGAACGCTCGAAAACTGGGAGCAAGGACGAGCAACGCCCAATGCTCAGGCCACAACCCTGATCCGTCTGGTCGAGCGTTTTCCACAGACAATCGAACAACTCGCAGCCCTGACCTGACACAGGGTTCTAATTCCAGCCACATGACGAAATTGTAATTCCCTCATCACCTTGGCGTTATCCGCAGCTTGCAACGATGTGACCCGGCGACCATGCCGGCGGGCCCTGCCCCGTCGAACAATAAAACCCACGCCGAAGCACGTTCCCGTTCTGCCGAACCCAAGGAGTGTTTGATGGTTAACCCTACAAAAATATCGATGGCCGCTTTAGCGGTGGTGGTCAGCGCCGGGCCGTCCATGGTGTTTGCAGAAGACAAGCCTGAAGGCTTTGTCGAAGGCAGCAGCCTGACACTGCTCAACCGCAACTTCTACTTCAATCGTGATCATCGCAATGGCCAGTCCAGCCCCACCGGCAAAGGTTATTCCGAAGCCTGGTCGCATGCGGTGATCAGCAAGTTCGAATCCGGTTTCACCCAAGGCACCGTCGGGGTCGGGGTTGATGCGTTTGCGATGATCGGACTGAAACTCGACACAGGTGACGGCCGTAATGGCGGGCGCAGTTCGTTTGATGTATTGCCGGTCAACAGCGACGGCGAAGCGCGGGACGAATACACCAAGGTCGGTGGCGCTGCGAAAATTCGGGCGTTCGATACGGTGGTGAGGATTGGCGATGTGTTCCCGGCCAATCCGGTGGTTGCGGCGGGTGACTCGCGCTTGTTGCCGGAGAGCTTTCGCGGGGTGACGGCGAGCAACACCAGCATTGAAGGTCTGTCGGTGCAGGGCGGTCGATTGCATGCGATGAGCCAGCCGGCGTCCAGCGACATGCGCGAGAACTTCGCCACGTTCTACGCTGGCCCGGTCAATTCGCCGTGGATCGCTTACGGTGGCGGCGATTACGCATTGAACAAGAACCTCAGTTTCAGTCTGTATTCCAGCCGTCTCAAGGATGCGTGGAATCAGTACTACGCTGGCACTGCCTGGACTTATCCGCTCTCGGACGACCTGTCGCTGTTCGGTGGCCTGAACTATTACAAAGCCGTCGATGAAGGCAAACAACTGCTAGGCGAGTTCGACAACAACATCTGGAGCGGCCGTGTCGGCGTAAAACTCGGCGCCCATTCGGTCGCCCTCTCCCACCAACGCAATAACGGCAATGACGACTTCGATTACCTGCGCCAGTCCGACTCGATCTTCCTCGACAACTCGATCCAGTACAGCGATTTCAACTCGCCGAAAGAACGCTCGTGGATGGTGCGTTATGACCTCGACATGAGCACTTATGGCGTACCCGGTTTGTCGTTCATGACCCGTTACGCGCGCGGCACCGACGCCGACTATTCCAACGCCAACGCCGTGTACATGCGCCGCGATGCCGAGGGCAATCCGCTGACCGATCAGAAACGTTGGGAGCGCGACATCGAAGTCAAATACGTGGTGCAAAGCGGTTCGATGAAAGACCTGTCACTGCGCTTGCGCCAGGCGACGACACGCGCCACGGCGTTCGAGTCGGATCTGGATGAAGTGCGGGTGATTGTCGAGTATCCGTTGGCGATTCTTTGATTGCGCGGTTGATGCAAATTCACCTTTAGAAGCTCCTTGCTCCTTTGGTAAGAGGTGAATCTTTTGGCGTCCTTCGGGGCGCCTTTTTTTGCGCTGCGGTCGCGACATAATCAACCCGCTATCAAGACAACCTAGCGGGTAGCTGAAAGCCAAGCTTTAGCGTAGAGGCAGCATCAGGGTTATAGGGGAAATGTCGGCGCACGGAATGAATCCCGCGTACTTGATATAAAAGCTCGACAGCCGATCATTCAAGGGATGAACAATTATTGCGCTGGATCCGATCGACTGAGACGCGTTGAGGGCTCTTTCAATCGCATCTTGCAGTAAATCGACAGCGAAACCTTGGCCCTGAGCTTCGCGCGTTACCCCCATACGCCCCAATAGAGTTACCGGATGGACACTGGGCGAATTGCGTTGACTGCTCTTCGGCATGACGCTGGCACGGGCGACTGATCCGCTGGAGAGAGTGTAATAGGCCATCACATTCGACGTGCCTTTGAGGCAACTGACGTACACAACAGCCTGCTTGGTGGATTGGGCTTTTCGCGCCTTCCTCTGCAGGTAATGGTCAATGGTCACCTCACCAGAATCGAAAGCATTGAGCTCGTGTAGGTCGTTGAGCTTCTCGGGGGCGGTCAACTCCAACGTTTTGGACGTGCGAGCAGTTGGTGCAGGCATTCGTTACCTCGAGCCGGATTGGCTTCAATAGCCTGTTCGAATGCGTCAAATGCGCTGTCGTCGAGAAGGAACAGTCGTTTATCCAGAATCACCTCTTCAGCTTTTTGGCAGGCAGCTTCCAGGATAAAACTTGTGCGATCACGACCAGACATGGCGGCTGCCAAATCGATCAGATTACGTTTCTTTTCGTCCGCTCTCATGTTGATTGGAACGGGTTTGGATTTTTCAACGCTTTCAGTTGTGGACATTTGTTCTGTTTCCCATCTGGGTAGGTGATGTTGGAACTGGAGCCTCCTTATGGCGTTAGCACATCAGCTTTTGTTTACTTTTCATTTTCTGACTCCTTGAGTGGCCCGGAGAGGTTTAGGCCATGCTCTTAACGTGAGATCTAACGTTTGAGGTGCGAAGCCATGTGAGCAGCTTCGGAGTCGATTCTATACCGACCGTGTAGCTAATGCATATACGCGTATAGCTTTCAGATACACGGTCATTTTATTTAGTCTGGCGAGAAAGAGATCCTCGCCAAAGGACCTTTGCCTACGTCGTGACCTCCACGTTATCCAGCGCTTTGTTCACCGCCAGTTCACCGAGCATGACCACCTGCGCGATACCCAGCAGGGTCTTGCGATGGGTGCCGCCCAGCAATGCGGCGAAGTCACCGAGCATCACCGTGGCCGAGGCCAGGGATTCGCTGGCGTTGGCCAGTAGTGATTCGGTGTCGGCTTTGGGATTGACCAGGAACATCTGGTTGGGGATGTACGGTGCGGACATGATGGCGGCTGAGGGTTTGAGGTAGAAGTCGAGGGCGCGGTCGGCGGCTTCGTGGAGTTTTCGGGTGTCGACGGAGGCGTAGGGGGATGTTGAGTTGGCGTCGGGGATTGCGTCTGCTTCGGGGGGATTTGGGGTTGGCTTTTTCATAATGTTTTACTCAGCTTGAAGGTGGAGCTGGCCCTTTCGGTTCCACGCGAAAGGGTGGCAGCTGTACGCAGGTTGGAACCCGGGCAACTGAGCAAACCCGACAGACTCGAAGTCTCCCGCGCACAGCCGCCATAACGGAGTGCACACATGAAAGTGCGCAAGCATACGTCATGAACAGTGCGTCTTGCTTCAGTTGAGCCACGGGGTTCCAATCCCGATCGCTGAATTGGCAGCGACCCACACAGGCTAGAGAGCGGACGTCCGACGGACAACCTGAAAACATTGTGGGAAGGTTCCGTATTTCCCACACAAGCTTTAAACATTACGAATTGAAATACGTATCGTGATATTGCAATTCGGCCCCTGTAGGAGCTGCCGAAGGCTGCGATCTTTTGATCTTGATCTTTAGAATCAAAGTCAAAAGATCGCAGCCTTCGGCAGCTCCTACACGGGGCCGCGTTCTGGCGTGGCGGATTCAGCTCCCGCCGTTTCGGCACACGCCCATCACGTTGTACTTGATGGTATTGATCTGACCTTTGGAGTCCTCGTAGGTCATCGCGGTGGGCACCACTTTGCACGCAGGCTGCGGCTTCACCACACTCACCACTTTGACCACGTCCAGCTTCATTCCGTATTCGTAATCCTTCACCGCCGGCGGCGCTTTGCCCTGGTTGGCGGCGTACTGTTCCATGGCTTTGCTGTTGGCGCTGAGCGCGCGTTCAAAGGTGCGGTCACCACCGCCTTCGGCCAGCACATTCGCAGACATCGCCATTACGCCGACGAACGCGATCCACTTGAGCATGTTCATATCCATTTCCTTCCCGTCCGGGCTTGAAAAAAAAGCCCGGCATCGATGCGCGATGAAGGGCTTGTTCAGGTGCAGCAGGCTTACAGATCGCGGGTTTTGTCGTCTTTCTTGTCGTTGACGACAACCGGGTTGCCAGCGGCTTTTTCCTTGGCGACGAACAACTCCATGGAGCGGTCGTTGCTGGTCATCATCCGTTCGAAAGTGCGGTCGCCACCGCCTTCGGCCAAGGCCACGGAAGAGATCGCCAACGCCACAACAAAAGTACCCATCTGTACGATTTTCATCTTTGATTCCTCGTTTAAGTAACTGACGGGATCAAGGTAACAATCCGAACCTATCGTCACGGTGGCGGGGAAATTACATATCCGTTATCTCCCGGACACACTTCTGAAGTCGAACACAAAACCTGTAGGAGTGAGCCTGCTCGCGATAGCGGTGGGTCAGTCAATGTAGATCTGCCTGATAGACCGCTATCGCGATCAGGCTCACTCCTACAGAGGGGATTACCTATTTAGTTGGAACGGTGTCTTCTTCCCGGCGATGGGCGAGTTGGTAGAGCGCCGGCAAGATCAGCAGCGTGAGGATCGTGGAGGACAGGATTCCGCCGATCACCACGGTTGCCAGTGGTCGCTGCACCTCCGCACCTGTGCCGGTCGCAAGCGCCATCGGAATAAAGCCCAGCGAAGCCACCAACGCCGTCATCAACACAGGTCGCAAACGCGTCAGCGCACCTTCGTGAATGGCATCCGAAAGCGACCGCCCCTCCTCGCGCAAATTACGAATAAACGCAATCATCACCAAGCCGTTCAACACCGCCACCCCGGACAACGCGATAAACCCGACCCCCGCCGAAATCGACAGCGGAATATCCCGCAACCACAACGCCATGACCCCACCGGTCAAGGCAAACGGAATCCCGGTAAACACCAGCAAGCCGTCCTTCAAGTTGTTGAACATCATGAACAACAAGCCGAACACCAGCAGTAACGCCACCGGCACGACAATCTGCAAACGCTTGGCCGCCGATTGCAGTTGTTCAAACTGGCCGCCCCAACTGGTCCAGTAACCGGCCGGGACTTGCACATCACGCTCGATCACCTCACCGGCCTCGCTGACAAACGAACCAATGTCACGCCCACGCACGTTGGCGCTGACGATCACCAGACGCTTGCCGTTCTCACGGCTGACCTGATTCGGGCCGAGCACCAGGTCGAGGCTGGCGACGTCTTGCAGCGCGATGAAGCCGATCTGATTCGCAGCGCCACTCAGTGCCGGCACCGGGATCAGCAGTGCCGACAAGCCGTCGATGTCCTTGCGCATGGCATCGGACAACCGCACAACCATATCGAAACGCCGGTCGCCCTCATACAACGTCCCGGCCTGACGCCCGCCCACTGCCACGGCAATGGTGTCCTGCACATCACCGACGTTGAGCCCGTAGCGCGCGGCTTTATCGCGATCAATGTTGATAGTCAGCACCGGCAGCCCGGTAGTTTGCTCGACCTTCACTTCGGATGCGCCGTTGACCTTTTGCATGGCAGCAGCGATTTTCGCAGCGGTGGCATTGAGCACGTCCATGTCATCACCGAACACCTTCACCGCGACATCACTGCGCACGCCGGAAATCAGTTCGTTGAAGCGCAGTTGAATCGGCTGCGACAGTTCATAGTTGCTGCCCGGCAACGTCGCGGCGGAAGCTTGCAGTTCGGCCATCAGGGTTTCGCGGGACTTGCCTGGATCCGGCCACTGTTCCTTGGGTTTGAGCATCACGTAGCTGTCGGAGATATTCGGCGGCATCGGGTCGGAGGCGATTTCGGCGGTGCCGGTGCGAGCAAAAACACGTTCGACTTCCGGCACTTTCGCCAAAATCAACGTCTCCAACCGCTGCTGCATATCCACCGATTGCGTCAGGCTGGTGCCCGGCACACGCAACGCTTGCAAAGCAAAATCACCTTCGCTGAGGCTCGGTACAAACTCGCTGCCCATGCGGCTAGTAAGCACGCCGCTAAGCACGATCACGCCCAACGCCGCGCCCACTGCGATTGCGCGATGGGACATGACCCAGGCCAGCGCCGGCGCATACACGCGACGTGCGCCACGCATCACCGCGCCCTCTTCTTCCTTGACCTTGCCCGTGACGAACAACGCAATCGCCGCTGGCACGAACGTGACGGAAAGCAACATCGCGCCAAGCAAAGCAATCACCACGGTAAACGCCATCGGGTGAAACATTTTCCCTTCGACGCCACTCAAGGCGAAAATCGGCAGGTACACGACCATGATGATCAACTGCCCGAAAATCAGTGGTCTCCGCGCCTCTTTCGCCGCGGCAAAGACTTCCTTGAAACGCTCGGCACGGGTCAGCAAACGGCCGTGATGCTGCTGCGCATGGGCCAGTCGACGCAGGGTGTTTTCAACGATCACCACCGCACCGTCGACGATGATGCCGAAGTCCAGCGCGCCGAGGCTCATCAAGTTGGCGCTGACCTTGTTGCTGAACATCCCGGTGAAGGTGAACAGCATCGACAGCGGAATCACCATCGCGGTAATCAGCGCCGCGCGGATGTTGCCGAGGAACAGAAACAGAATCGCGATCACCAGAATCGCGCCTTCGATGAGGTTCTTTTTCACCGTGGCAATGGCTTTGTCGACCAGGTGCGTGCGGTCGTACACAGGCACCGCGATCACGCCTTGCGGCAAGGATTTGTTGATCTGTTCGAGCTTGCTGGCGACCGCTTGCGAAACTGTGCGGCTGTTCTCGCCGATCAGCATGAACACCGTGCCGAGCACTACTTCGCGGCCGTTTTCCGTGGCCGCGCCACTGCGCAATTCGCGGCCGATTTCCACGCTGGCGACGTTCTTCACCCGGATCGGCGTGCCGTCAACGTTGGCCATGACAATGTTGGCGATGTCCTCGGTGCTCGCCACTTGGCCCGGCGCGCGAATCAGCAATTGCTCGCCGCTGCGCTCGATGTAACCGGCGCCGACGTTGGCGTTGTTGCGCTCCAGCGCGGTGACCAGATCGGTGAGGGTCAGCTTGTATCCGGCCAGGCGTTTCGGGTCCGGAGCGATCTGATATTCCTTGGCGAAACCGCCGATAGTGTTGATCTCGGCGACACCGGGCACGTTGCGCAATTGCGGCTTGATGATCCAGTCCTGAATCACCCGCAGGTCGGTCGGCGTGTAGGCTGTGCCGTCGTCCTTGAGTGCGCCCTCCTTGGCTTCCACTGTCCATAAAAAGATCTCGCCGAGGCCGGTGGAAATCGGCCCCATCACCGCTTCCGCGCCTTCGGGCAATTGCTCCTTGGCGATCTGCAAACGCTCGTTGACCAATTGGCGGGCGAAGAACAGGTCAGTGCCGTCCTTGAAGATCACCGTGACCTGCGACAGCCCCGAGCGCGACAGCGAACGGGTCTGCTCCAGTGCCGGCAAACCGGCCATCGCGGTTTCAATCGGAAAGGTGATGCGCTGCTCGGTTTCCAGCGGCGAGAACCCGGCGGCGCCGGTGTTGATTTGCACCTGGACGTTGGTGATGTCCGGCACGGCGTCGATCGGCAGTTTTTGATAACTGGCGATGCCGAGGCCGGCCATGAGCAGAACGGCGAGCAGCACAATGATGCGCTGCTCGATGGCAAACTGGATCAGGCGTTCGAACATGGGAGTCTTCCGGATCAGTGGCTGTGCTCGGCTGAGGCTTTGCCCAGTTCCGACTTGAGGACGAAGCTGCCGGCGCTGGCGACTTGCGCGCCCGGTTCCAGCCCTTGAGTGATTTCCACATGGCCGGCGGCGCGGCTGCCCAGCTCTACTGCCCGGGCTTCGAAACCGTCGTCGGTACGCACGAAAACCGTGGGTTTGTCCTCGACGGTCTGGATCGCGGATTCCGGTACGGCGACTCTCGCTTCGCGGCTGTCGGTAGCGACCAGCGCGGTGACGAACAGGCCGGGACGCCACGAGCCTTGCGGGTTTTCCAGGGTGACGCGGACGGTCGCGGTGCGGGTTTGTTCGCCGAGCAAGCTGCCGACGTAAGCCACGCTGCCGACCACTTCTGCGTTGAGTTCCGGGGCGCTGACGGTGACCGCTTTGCCTACTTGAACCTTGTTCAGATCCTTCGGTGAAACGCCGAACGTTACCCACACTCGCGACAGATCCGAGAGGGTGAACGCCGCTGTGCTTTCATCAACGACCTCGCCCGGCGTCAGGTGTTTTTCCACCACCACGCCATCGAACGGCGCGCGCAATTCGTAGCGATTGCCGCCGGTGGCGACCACGCTGCCGCTGAGTACGCTGATCTTTTGCCGCGCATTGGTTAGCGCAATTTCAGCCTCTTGCAGTGCCTGACGCGCCTGGAGGAAATCCTGCTCGGCGGAGATTTTGTCCTGCCAGAGTTTTTTCTCGCGTTCGTAGGTGGTGCGCGCCAAGGCCAAACGGCGCTGCGCGGCGGCCTGCTCGCTGCGTTGATCGGAGATCTGCTGACTGGCGATCACCGCCAGCAACTGGCCCTTCTTCACCGTTTGCCCGAGGTTGACCGCCACCGCCTCGACCACACCCGGCACGCGCGGCACGACGTGGGCGGTGCGGTCTTCGTCGAAGCGCACTTCGCCGGGGAATGGCAGACCAAGACTGATGTTTTGCGGCTTTGCTTCGGCAAGTTGAATGCCGGCGGCAGTGATTTGCTCGGCACTCAATTCGATGTGGCCTTCTTCGGCATGTTCAGCCGCTGCACCTTCTTCGGCGTGATCGGCATGCTCAGAAGTCTCGTCGGCATGCGCGTCGATGCTTGCGTTACCTGACCACTGCGAGCCGATACCAATGCCCAGCGCCAACGTCGCCACCGCGACAATCATCAATTTTTTATCCATGGAAACTCCTCTGCGCCGAGCCATCGCGCAGTTGTCTGAAAAGTGAAATTCAACGGCCGACGCTGAGGTCGCCGAAGATCCGTTCGATGCGTACGCGGGCGTCGGTGGCTTCGCTGACGGCCTGGATGTACTGGCTACGAGCGCTGATCAATGTTCGTTGCGCATCGAGCACATCGAGGAAGCCGAACTTGCCCATTTCGAACCCGCGCGTGGCGCTGTCGACCGCACTTTGCGCGGCGGGCAGGATGGTCTGGTTGAACGCGGTGACTTCGCCGTTGGCGGTCTGCCATTGCTCGAGACTGGTCTGGATTTCCGTGCGCAATCGCAGCTCGGTGGCGTTGCGCAGATCCCGCGCCTGATCAGTTCGGCGCGCTGCGGCGAGCACGTTGCCCTGATTGCGGTTGAACAGTGGAATCGGCATCGACAGGCCGACCACGTTGACCCGCTCGCGCTCGGTTTCGCTGTACTGACTGCCGATGCTCACGGTGAGGTCGGGGATGCGCTGGGACTTTTCCAGGCCCAACGACGCTTCGCGCTGGTCGATCTGCAACTTGGCCAGACGCAGTTCGGCGGTCTCGTTCAGACGCTCGAGCAATCTTGTAGGTGGTGGTACGGCCGGCATGTTTTGCGTGGGGGCCTGCACCTTGGTCGAGGTCGGCAACGGCGCGCCCATGACTTGCGCCAATTGTTGGTACGCGGTGGCCTGATCGCGTTCTGCCCGGCTCAATTCAAGGCGCACTTCCGAGAGCTGCACTTGCGCTCGCGTGCCTTCGACCGGTGATGATTTTCCTGCTTCGATGCGCCCTTGCGCCATGCGCACACCGTGCTCGGCCAATTGCAGCGACTGGCGGGACAGCTGCAAGCGTTGCTGCGCGGTTTGCGCGCTGTTGAACGCCTGAATCACATCGGCGCGCAATGCATTGCGTTTGCGCTCCAGTTCGATGCCGGCAGCATCCTGCGCACGGCTGGCGACATCGATGCGTGCGCCGCGTTTGCCGCCCAGTTCGATCGGCTGACTGAGCATGACCGTGGTGGTGCGTGAGTCACGGCGGGTGTCTTCGGCTTCCCACGACACTTCAGGGTTGGGGATCAGGCCGGCCTGTTGGCGGTCACCTTCGGCGATGCCGATTTCCCACTGCGCAGCGGCCAGTTCCGGGTTGCCGGTGAAGGCGCTTTGCAGGGCTTGGTCCAGCGTCAGGGTCGATGCGTTTGCAAGGCCGGCGCTGGCCAACAACACTAGGCCGCTGACTGTTTTTTTCAGGCGTGATTGCGCCGTCAGTTTTATTAAACCGGGCAATGGAAGACTTCCTTTATTCAAGAATCTCGGATGCCGCCACGGTAGGGTTTTGAACTTATCGACAAGGTGACTGGAACATTACAAATCCGTTATCCACGGTTTGCCGAAGTTGTTTTGTTCTAGGATGCGAAGTGCTGGCGGCGTTATCGAAATACATCGAAACAAATGCGCGTTAGTTATCTGCTGAATTGCACTTGTGTGAATCGAAGTCATGGGATTTTTGTGGCTCGCGCTGCGACCGACTGTCGCAGATCACTGGTTTAGAGCGTTTGATTGTTGACCCTGTAGCCGCTACAACCTTTATTGTGCCGCCTCCCCTCACCCCAGCCCTCTCCCGGAGGGAGAGGGAGCCGACCGAGGTGTCTGACACTTTCCATCGACCTGTTACATCAAATCGATTATGGATTCAGTGAGGTTTTTTCACGTCGGCGTAGTTCCGAAATATCCCACGCTCAGTCCCCTCTCCTTCTGGGAGAGGGTTAGGGTGAGGGGCCGCCTTAATTAAATACCCATTAAATAAAAGTGGTGAAAGATCATGCGAATCCTTGTCGTCGAGGACGAGCTTAAAGCTGCCGAATACTTGCATCAGGGTTTGACCGAAAGTGGCTATGTCGTTGACCACGCCGCCACCGGCGCCGATGGTTTGCACTTGGCGCAACAGCAGGCCTATGACCTGATTATTCTCGACGTGAACCTGCCGGAACTCGATGGTTGGGGCGTGCTGGAACAACTGCGTCGCACCCACTCCACACGGGTGATGATGCTCACCGCGCGCGGGCGTCTGGCCGACAAGATTCGTGGCCTCGATCTGGGCGCCGACGATTATCTGGTCAAGCCGTTCGAGTTTCCCGAACTGCTGGCGCGGGTGCGCACCTTGATGCGTCGTAGCGAAAACATCCCGGTGCCGCAGGTCCTGAAAGTCGCTGATCTGGAACTCGATCCGGGCCGCCATCGCGCGTTTCGCGGCGCGCAGCGTATTGACCTGACCACCAAGGAGTTCGCCCTGCTGCATTTGCTGATGCGCCAGTCCGGCGAAGTGCTGACGCGCACGCAGATCATCTCGCTGGTGTGGGACATGAATTTCGACTGCGACACCAATGTGGTCGAGGTGTCGATCCGCCGTTTGCGGGCGAAGATCGACGAGCCGTTCGACAGCAAACTGATTCACACCCTGCGCGGTGTCGGCTACGTGCTGGAGGCACGGGAATGAAGCCCTCCAGCCTGTCGATGCGTCTCGGTTTGACGGTGAGTATTCTCGGCGCGCTGCTGGTGGTGTTCCTGGCGATCCTTGCCTATTTCGCGTTGACCCATGAGCTCAATGCGCTGTCGCGCGACAGTCTCGAGAAGAAGATGGCGCAGGTCGAACACAGCTTGTCGCTGTACGTCGATGCCAATGAGATCAGCGGCAAGCCGCACATTTTGCTCGATCAGGTCATGGGCCATGACAACCTGACGTTGACGATTTATGACCGCTTGAACCTGCGCTCGCCGCTGCTTAAATCCGGCAGCGGTTTGACTGATCCACGGGTTGAATTGAAAGCAGTGCGGGCAACCACTGATCAATTGACCTACTCCGACAGCATCGATGCCGAAGGGGCGAAATTCCTCACCGTGTCCAAGCTGATTCGTCTCAAGGACGGCAACAGCGTGCCGGTGCTGCTGTCGATGGACAACGCCCATGATCAGGCGTTGCTCAGCGCGTATCTGCGCTCGACGCTGATTGCCTTGCCGTTGTTGCTGGTGTTTATCGGCCTGAGCGCGTGGGGCGCGGTGCAGCGTGGTTTGGCGCCGCTGCGCGAGTTTCGCAAAGTGGCGGCAATGGTCTCGACCCAGGACCTGGAACATCGTTTGTCCGTGGTGAACATGCCGCAGGAATTGAGCGAACTGGCGCAAGGTATCAATTTCATGCTGCATCGGCTGGATGCCGGGGTGCAGCAGTTGTCGCAGTTCTCTGATGACCTGGCGCATGAGCTGCGCACGCCGATCAACAATCTGATGGGCAAGGCGCAGGTGACCTTGTCCCGCGAGCGCACGACCGAGGAATACAAGGACGTGCTGGTGTCGTGCACCGAGGAACTGGAGCGCGTGGCGCGGATTGTCTCGGACATGTTGTTTCTGGCGCAGGTCAGTCATCCGTCGGCGCTGGCACCGTTTGAAGCGGTGGCGCTGGAGGTTGAAGTGGCGAAAGTCGCCGAAATGTTTTCGTTGTCGGCGCAGGATAAGGATATTCATTTGAATGTCATTGGCAGCGCACAGGTGATGGGCGATCGGTTGATGATTCAGCGGGCGATTTCCAATCTGTTGTCGAATGCGCTGCGCCACTGCCCGAACGGGAAAACCGTGACGCTGCTGATTGAACAGAGTGCGACGCAGGCATCCCTGCTGGTCAGCAACCCCGGCGCCGGGATCGAGGCGCAACACCTGCCACATCTGTTCGACCGATTCTACCGCGTCGACAGCAGCCGCTCGCGCTCGCAGGGCAGCACCGGGTTGGGACTGGCCATCGTCCGTTCGATCATGAGCCTGCATCAGGGCGTGGCGGAGGTGAAGAGTTTGCCGGGTGCGATGACCGTGTTCCGGCTTGGGTTTCCTGCGGTGCCGACAATGGCCCCTTCGCTTGCAGGCAAGCTCCCACAGTGATTTGCGGGGTACTCAGGTTTTGTGGGCACCACTGAAACCTGCAGGCCTTCGCCCGCTTGCGATGGCGGTGGGTCAGTCGACATTTTTGTACGATTTTTTACCGATTTGCTCCCGTCCCCACACAAACGCCGAAAGCTCTCGCCGCAACCTCCGTTTTGTCCTACAGCCAGTTTTGAGTAGATAGCTCTATGGTGGAGGCCTTGGCAGATGGAATACCGACGAGAGGCTAAAAATGAACAGGGATATCGTTTGCGAATGGGCTGAAGAAGTCTATGGTTTGGCAGCGTTGAAATATTCTGGCTATATTTGTCCAGAATACAGGGGTGAGCTGATGATCATCGTTCCGCTGGCTGAAGCCAAAAACAATTTATCCAAACTCGTCGATGATGCCGCTGCTGGCCAAGTCATCACGATTGCCAAGCATGGGCGGGCGATGGCTCGCCTCGTTCCCGTAGGAAAACCCAGCGCTCAGCGTATTGGCGCAATGAAAGGCAAACTGGTGTTGCCCGACGATTTCGACTCACCACTGCCCGATGACATGCTTGATACATTTGAGGGCACTCAAGCATGAGGCTTCTGCTCGACACGCACATTTTGCTCTGGACGCTCAGTGATGACGCCAGATTGTCCGGCAAAGCCAGAAAATTGATTGAGAACGCCGCCGAAATCTACATCAGCGCCGCCACTTTCTGGGAAATGGCAATCAAGGTCGGGCTCGGCAAGCTGAATGTTGATCTGGAAGAAGTCCGCCAATATTGTCTCGACAGTGGCTTTATCGAACTGCCAGTGACTGCAGAGCACGCCATCGCCGTGAAGGATCTTGAGCACCATCATCGCGATCCGTTTGACCGCATTATCATCGCCACAGCAATGACCGAGCCGATGAAGTTGCTCACGGCTGATGCTTTGGTTGCTCGTTACACAGATCTGGCTGTTCTGGTCTGATCAAGACACATCCAGTACCGGCACACATCAATGCTGGCGGCGGGTCGGTCGATATCTTTTTCGTCTGACACACCGCTATCGCGAGCAGGCGAAGGCCTACAGGTTTTTGTGTCGTTCACAGATGCGGTGTACGCCGCGAACCTCTGTGGGAGTGAGCCTGCTCGCGATAGCAATCGCAGCGGCACCAACAAAAACGGCACCTTCCGGTGCCGTTCGCCTTTCACAGTTCCCCTATCACTTACGCGCATCCGCCCAGGATTTCAGCAGTTCGTTGTAGCTCACGGTCTCGCCTTTCGGCTTCTCGTTGGCCAGTTTCGGTTTCGGTGCGCCCGGTTGATCGAACCAGTACTGCGCGTCGCGCTCCGGATTCATCTTCGGTGCACAAGTGGCCTGGGCCTTGGAGCGTTCGAGGCGCGTCATGATCGCGTCCTGATCCTTGGCCAGACCATCGAGCGCCTGTTGCGGGGTCTTCTCACCGCTCGCTGCTTCAGCGATATGGCTCCACCACAGTTGCGCCAGACGCGGATAGTCCGGCACGTTGGTGCCGGTCGGGGTCCATTGCACGCGGGCCGGGCTGCGGTAGAACTCCACCAGACCACCGAGCTTCGGCGCCAGATCGGTCATCGCTTGCGAGTTGATGTCCGACTCGCGAATCGGCGTCAGGCCGACGATGGTTTTCTTCAACGAGACAGTTTTCGAGGTCACAAACTGCGCATACAGCCACGCTGCCAGTTTCTGTTTCTCAGGCGTGGACTTCATAAACGTCCACGAACCCACGTCCTGATACCCAAGCTTCATGCCCTCTTCCCAATACGGCCCGCGCGGCGATGGCGCCATGCGCCATTTCGGTGTGCCGTCGGCGTTGACCACCGGCAGGCCCGGTTTGGTCATGTCGGCGGTGAACGCGGTGTACCAGAAGATTTGCTGCGCAATGTTGCCCTGCGACGGCACCGGGCCGGACTCGGAGAAGGTCATGCCCGCCGCTTCCGGTGGCGCGTACTTCTTCAACCAGTCGACATATTTGGTGGTGGCGAACACCGCCGCCGGGCCGTTGGTGTCACCGCCTCGGGTCACGCTGGAGCCGACCGGGTGGCAGTCCTCGACGCGAATCCCCCACTCGTCTACTGGCAAGCCGTTGGGTATGCCCTTGTCGCCGCCACCGGCCATGGAGAACCAGGCATCGGTGAAGCGCCAGCCCAGCGACGGGTCTTTCTTGCCGTAATCCATGTGCCCGTAAACGCGCTTGCCGTCGATTTCCTTGACGTCTTCGCTGAAGAATTTGGCGATGTCTTCATAGGCTGACCAGTTCACCGGCACGCCCAATTCGTAGCCGTACTTTTCCTTGAACTTGGCTTTTAGATCGGCACGTTCGAACCAGTCAGCGCGGAACCAGTACAGGTTGGCGAATTGCTGGTCAGGCAGCTGATAGATCTTGCCGTCCGGCGCGGTGGTGAAGGAGATGCCGATAAAGTCCTTGATGTCGAGCGTCGGCGAAGTGAAGTTCTTGCCCTCGTTGGCCATCAGGTCGGTGATCGATTCGGTCTTGCCGTAGCGAAAGTGCGTACCGATCAGGTCCGAGTCGTTGACCCAGCCGTCATAGATATTCTTGTCGGACTGCATTACCGTCTGCATTTTCTCGACCACGTCGCCTTCTTGCAGCAGGTCGTGGGTGAGCTTGATCCCGGTGATTTCGCTGAACGCCTTGGCCAGCACCTTCGACTCGTATTCGTGGGTGGTCAGGGTCTCGGAAACGACCTTGATGTCCATGCCGCGAAACGGCTCGGCCGCCTTGATGAACCACTTCAGTTCTTCGAGTTGCTGCTCGGCCGTCAGGGTCGACGGTTTGAATTCACTGCCGATCCATTTTTTCGCCGCGTCCTCGTAGGCATCGGCCCAGGCGGATGCGCTCAAACCGCTGAGTGCCAGCATGGCTGCCAATGAAATGCTATGTCGCAGCTTATTGTTTTTGTCGAACATAGAGACCTCCTGTTTAAGTTGTGGAGCCGCGTTGCCGAACGACTCGACTAGCCCCAACGCATCACAGCCAACAGCCACACCAGGGACAACGCGGACGCTACCCAGATGCTCCAGTCGGTGGCGCCGATCACCAGCAAATGCAGGTAGGCGCTGCCGAGAAGACCGATAAACAAACGATCGCCACGGGTGGTGGCAATCGGCAGAAAACCTCGCCGCAGGATGCTCGGCGAGCGCAATTCCCACGTCGTCATGCCGACCAGAATCAGGCCGATGACGATGAAGAATGCGGCTGTCGGGGTAGTCCAACTCATCCATTCCATCATCAGCTCCTCAGACCCGACCGAGGGCAAAGCCCTTGGCCACGTGGTTGCGAACAAACCAGATCACCAGCATGCCCGGCAGAATGGTCAACACCCCCGCCGCCGCCAGCACGCCCCAGTCGATACCCGATGCAGAAACCGTGCGCGTCATCACCGCCGCAATCGGCTTGGCGTTGACCGAGGTCAACGTGCGCGCGAGCAGCAGTTCGACCCAGGAAAACATGAAGCAGAAAAACGCCGTGACGCCGATACCCGAGCCGATCAGCGGGATGAAAATCTTCACGAAGAACTTGGGGAAACTGTAGCCGTCGATGTAGGCAGTTTCGTCGATTTCTTTCGGCACGCCGGACATAAATCCTTCGAGAATCCACACCGCTAGCGGCACGTTAAACAGGCAATGCGCCAAAGCCACGGCGATATGCGTGTCGAACAGGCCAATCGACGAATACAACTGAAAGAACGGCAGCAGAAACACCGCTGGCGGCGCCATGCGGTTGGTCAGCAGCCAGAAGAACAGGTGCTTGTCGCCGAGAAAGCGATAACGCGAAAACGCATAGGCCGCCGGCAGCGCCACGCTCAGCGAGATCACCGTGTTCAGGCTGACGTAATACAGCGAGTTCAGATAACCGGTGTACCAGCTCGGATCGGTAAAGATCACTTTGTAGTTCGCCAGCGTAAAGGCCTGTGGGAAAAGCGTCAGACCGCCGAGGATTTCGGTGTTGCTCTTGAACGACATGTTCAGCAGCCAGTAGATCGGCACCAGTAGGAAAAGGATGTACACCAGCAGCGGAATCAGCTTTCTTTTGCTCATGGCCGGGCCTCAGCGGTTGGCGTCGGAGTGCGTCATGGCGGTGTAGAACAGCCAGGACACCAACAGGATGATCAGGAAGTACACCAGCGAAAACGCCGCTGCCGGACCGAGGTCGAATTGCCCTACGGCCATCTGGGTCAACGTCTGACTCAAGAAGGTCGTGGCGTTACCCGGCCCGCCGCCGGTGAGCACGAACGGCTCGGTGTAGATCATGAAACTGTCCATGAAGCGCAGCATCACCGCGATCAGCAGCACGCTCTTCAGCTTGGGCAACTGAATGTGCCTGAACACCGCCCAGGCTGAGGCCCGATCGATGCGCGCCGCTTGGTAATACACGTCGGGAATCGCGCGCAAACCGGAGAAGCACAGCAGCGCCACCAATGAAGTCCAGTGCCAGACGTCCATCACCAGCACCGTCACCCAGGCGTCCATGGTGTTGGCCGCGTAGTTGTAGCTGATGCCCATTGCGTTAAGGCTGGAACCGAGCAGACCAATGTCGGCACGGCCGAAAATCTGCCAGATGGTGCCGACCACGTTCCATGGGATCAGCAGCGGAATCGCCAGAATGATCAGCACCACCGACGACCAGCGGCCCTTGGTCGGCATGGTCAGCGCGACGGCAATGCCCAAAGGAATTTCGATCAGCAACACGCAGGCCGAGTAGATGAACTGACGCAGCAATGAATCGTGCAGACGTGGATCGAGCAGCACTTGTTTGTACCAGTCAGCGCCGACAAAGTAGCGGCTGGACTGGTCGAAGATGTCCTGCACCGAATAGTTGACCACGGTCATCATCGGGATCACCGCACTGAACGCCACCAGCAGGAACACCGGCAACACCAGCCACCAGGCCTTGTTGTTCTGCACCTTGTTCATGGCTGCACCTCATCGTCGGCTTCGAGCAGAAACTCATCGGCATAGACCATCAGCCACTGCGCCGGGAAACTGATGTACGCGATGCCCTGTGGCACCGGTTTGTCTTCCGCCAAACGTACTTTCAACGGTGCGCCGTCGAGGTCGAGGGTCATGATCTTGTAGGTGCCGAGGTCTTCGACGTGTACGACCCTGGCCTGCATCGCGTCATCAAACGGCTCGTCCCACACATGAATAAACTCCGGGCGGATGCCGACCTTCAGATTCTTCCACTGACCGTGTTCGATATGGCGCTGCATGGCGTCGGACAGCGGCAGGTGCGTCGAGGCGAAACCGACGCCACCGGGTTGCGGCTGCACGTCGATCAGGTTCATCCCGGGGCTGCCGATGAAATAGCCGACAAAGGTGTGGCTCGGCCGCTCGAACAATTCCCGTGGCGTGCCGAACTGGACGATCTGGCCGCCGTACATCACCGCGATTTTGTCGGCGAAGGTCGAGGCCTCGAGTTGATCGTGGGTCACGTAGACCATGGTGATGTTGAACTGCTCGTGGATCTGCTTGAGCTTGCGCCGCAGTTTCCACTTCAGGTGCGGGTCGATCACCGTCAGCGGCTCGTCGAACAGAATCGCCGAAACATCGTCACGGACCAGACCACGGCCCATCGAGACTTTCTGTTTTTCATCGGCGGTGAGGTTGCGCGCCTTTTTGCTGAGGAGGTTTTGCAGGTCGAGGACTTCGGCAATTTCCTGCACCTTGCTGTGCACTTTCGCCTCGGCCATGCCCTGATTTCGCAGGGGGAAAGCGAGGTTGTCGAACACAGTCATGGTGTCGTACACCACCGGAAACTGGAAAACCTGGGCGATGTTGCGCTTCTCCGGCGTCAGGTCGTTGACCGCTTTGCCGTCGAACAACACGTGGCCCTGCGAGGGGCTGAGCAGGCCGGAAATGATGTTGAGCAAAGTCGACTTGCCACAACCCGACGGCCCGAGCAAGGCGTAGGCACCGCCCTGCTCCCAGACGTGATCCATCTCGCGAATCGCGTAATCCTCCGCGCCGCTCGGGGTTTTGCTGTAGCTGTGGGCGAGGTGCTGCAAACGGATTTCGGCCATCAGGCAACCCTCGCGACACGCCGGCCCGGTGCCTGCACCAGACGGCCCTGCGCATCGAAAACGAACAGTTTGTGGGTCGGGATGTAAATGCGGATCGGCGCATCGACGTCGTATTCGTGAACGCCGGGCAGGTGCAGCACCAACAGGAAATGCTCGTTGCGCACATGCAGGAAGGTTTCCGAACCGCTGATCTCGGCGACTTCGACGGTGACTGCCAACTCCAGATCGTCATCGTTGCTCGGCACCAGCGAGATATGGCTGGGGCGCACGCCAAAACGAAACTCGCCCTCACCCACCGGGCGCAGATCAACGTTCAACGGGAAGTGTACGAAGTTGGCAAAACTCACTTCGTTGCCGGCAATGCGCCCGGGCATCAGGTTGATCGGTGGCTCGGAGAATAATTCGGCAGCGAGCACGGTTTGCGGCTGGTGATACACCGAGGTCGACGGGCCACTTTGAATCACCCGGCCCTCGTGAAGAATCGTCGTGGTGCCGCCGAGTGCCAGCGCTTCGTTGGGTTCGGTGGTGGCGTAGATGGCGATGGTGTGGCGCGCCTTGAACAGCTCGCGCATTTCCTGGCGCAGCTCTTCGCGCAGTTTGTAATCGAGGTTGACCAGCGGCTCATCGAACAGGATCAGCTCGGCATCCTTGACCAGCGCGCGGGCCATGGCGGTGCGTTGCTGTTGGCCGCCGGACAGCTCCAGCGGATAGCGTTGCAGAAACTTCTCGATGCGCAGCATCTTCGCGGTTTCTTGCACTTTGCTGTGGATGATCTCTTTCGAGACACCGGCCTGACGCAGTGGCGAGGCGATGTTCTCGAACACGGTCATGGTCGGGTAATTGATGAACTGCTGATAGACCATCGACACGTTGCGCAACCGCACCGGGCGCTGGGTGACGTCGACGCCGTTCATCAGGATGCGGCCGCTGTCAGGCTTATCGAGCCCGGCCATTAATCGCATGAGACTGGTTTTGCCGGACAGGGTCCGCCCGAGCAAAACGTTGAACGAACCGGGTTCGAATTTCAGGCACGCATCGTCGATCCAGGTCTGGCCCTCGACGGTGCGGCTGACGTGCTCCAGGGTGAGTGACATGGCTCGGCCTTTTTATTATTGGAGTCAAGCGACCTGTGCACGGGAGCGAGTTTCGTGCCAGAAATGGCAAGTGGTTGATTTGGCGTGAAAATCGTTGAAACAGTGGGGAACAGGCGTTCATTGCTGAACACATTTGAACAGTCGGGCGATTGACAATGAACAATAGTGAACAACACTCTATGAACGCTTTTTGCCCGATCTCATGGACGCCGAAGATCCCTGTAGGAGTGAGCCTGCTCGCGATAGCGGTGTGTCAGTCAATGCAATTTTGTCTGATAGACCGCTATCGCGAGCAGGCTCACTCCTACAGGGGATCTGTGCAGGTTTCGAAGATCGGGTTCATAACAACAATAAAAATCGCTGCATCAGAGGCCCACTGCCATGGCCGCACCTGCCCCGCCGCTGTCCCACGACGCGATCGTCCAGACTTCCTGGCAACGTTGCCGCGCGTTCGGTCTCGACCACCAAAGCACGCCGGCCTTCGATCAACTGCCCCCCGCTAGCATCGCGCAGCTGCTCGACAGTCATCATTCGCTGGTGCAGACCACGCACCAGGAAGTCCTGCCCTATTACGAAAACATCCTCAGCAACTCCAACTGCCTGATCATGCTCGCCGACAATCAGGGCCAGGTCCTGACCTCGTGGGGCACGCAACGCTTTATCGAGCCGAATCTGGCGCGGGGGTTTCAGGCCGGTGCGAGTTGGGTCGAGCGCACCAGCGGCACCAACGCGATCGGCACGGCGCTGGCGTGTGAACAAGCGGTGCACATCGAACACGATGAACACTTTCTCAAGGCCAACCGTTTCATGACCGGTTCCGCCGCGCCGATTTTCGACGCCGAGCGCAAAGTCATCGCGGTGCTTGATGTATCCAGCGACAGCTATCTGCCGCCCTCGCACACTTTGGGCATGGTCAAGATGATGAGCCAGACCGTGGAGAACCGGCTGATCCTCAACCTGTTCCATGGCCAGCATTTTCAACTGACCTTCAACACCGGGTTGAACAACCTCGACAGTCAGTGGGCCGGGTTGTTGATTTTCGATGAGAGTGGGCAGGTGTTGTCGGCCGACCGCCGGGCGGACAATCTGCTCGGTGTGCGTTTGTCGCGGGTAAGCGTTGAGAGCCTGTTCAAAGTGTCGCTGCTGGAGTTGATCAACCAGCCGGACGGGTTGCCGTTTGCCTTGCAGACGTCCGGGCGTAACCGTTTTCAGTGTTTGTTGAAGCGGCCGAAGCAGGCGTCGGTTCAGCCGCGCGTTTTTGCTGCTGAACCTAAAACCGCCGCGCCCACTGCCATCAGTCTCAACACCCTGCACTTCGGCGACAGTCGCGTGGAAAAAGCCGTGCGTCAGGCTGAGCGGTTACTGGAGAAAGACATTCCGCTGCTGATCCATGGCGAAACCGGGGTCGGCAAGGAAGTTTTCGTCAAAGCCCTGCATCAGGCCAGTTCACGTAGCAAACAGGCGTTCATTGCCGTCAACTGCGCGGCGATCCCCGCCGAACTGGTCGAATCCGAGTTATTTGGCTACGAGAAAGGCGCGTTCACCGGCGCGAATCAGAAAGGCAGTATCGGGCTGATTCGCAAGGCGGATAAAGGCACGCTGTTTCTCGACGAGATTGGCGATATGCCATTGCCGACTCAGGCGCGGTTGTTGCGGGTGTTGCAGGAGCGTTGCGTGCAACCGGTGGGCAGTAGCGAGTTGTTCCCGGTGGATTTGCGGATTATCTCGGCGACTAACCGTTCCTTGCGCGAACAAGTGCAATTGGGACGGTTTCGTGAGGATTTGTATTACCGCATTGGTGGACTGACGCTGGAGCTGCCGCCGCTGCGGGAGCGCAGTGATAAGGAGGCGTTGTTCAAGCGGTTGTGGGAGCAGCATCGTGAACCGACGCAGTGGGCGGGGTTGAGCCAGGAGGTGCTGGAGTTGTTCAGCCGTCATCCTTGGCCGGGGAATTTGCGTCAGGTGAGTAGCGTGATGCAGGTGGCGTTGGCGATGGCTGAGGAGCAGCCGGTGAGGCTTGAGCATTTGCCGGATGATTTTTTTGTTGATCTGGAGATGGAGCCGGTGGAGAGCGCGGCGCCGTTGGCGGTTGATTTGAATGATGTGGAGGCGTTGAACCGGGAGTTGAAGGCTTCCGGGGGGAATATTTCGCATTTGGCTCGGCGGTTGGGGGTGAGTCGGAATACGCTTTATAAGCGGTTGCGGCAGATTGAAGGTTGAGTGAATCCCGTTCCCCTCACCCCAGCCCTCTCCCCCAGGAGAGGGAGCCGACCGAGGTGTCTGGCGCTGGACATCGACCTGAAAAAACCAGTCGATTATGGATTCAGAGCATCACGTTCAAGTCGGTGTATCTCTCGAACATCCCCCATTCAGTCCCCTCTCCTGGGGGAGAGGGCTAGGGTGAGGGCGAAAATTCCGGCTCAACATGCGCAACCGAAGCCGCCTCCAATGTGCGCAGCCCCACCAGTACAACAACCACCATCATGATCCCAGCGCCAATCGCCACACCGAACCCGGCCCGTGCACCCCAGCCATCAATGACCAACCCCGCGAGCATGCCGCCCAGCGCAACGCCGATGCTGATACCCGTGGTCATCCACGTCAGCCCTTCGGTGATCCGCGATGGCGGGATGATGATCGTTCCCAGCTTCATGACCACGACCATCGTTGGCGCAAACGAAATCCCGGCAATAAACAGCGTCGCTGACAGGACATAAACGTCCGCTGCAAAAATCGGCAACACGCCGGTGAACGCCGTGACCAGGATCCCGATCAGGAACTGTTTTTCGATCGCCAGCGAAACCCTCATCGCACCGAAGGTCAGGCCCGCGACCAGTGAGCCAAACGCATAGGCGGCGAGGATGAAGGTTGCGGAGGCTGGCCAGCCTTGCGCATTGGCGAACGCCACGACGGCGACATCGATTGCTCCGCCAATGCCCCCCATCGCCAACAACGCGAGGACAATGGTGCGAACGCCGGGAATCAGCAGAGTTGAACCACTGTGGCTGGCGTGGCCCACGACAACTTTAGGTTCAGTCTGGCGTTGCAGGAGAAACGCCGTCACCCCGAAGGCCAACAGCCCGACTGCAACCAGTGGCCCGGCTTCGGCAAAGAAACTCACGCTCAAACCGATCGCCAGTGGCGGGCCGACGATGTAGGCCATTTCGGTGAGGACCGTGTCCAGCGAGAACGCCGTGTGCAACTGCGGCTTGCCCCGGAACAATTGCGTCCATCGTGCGCGGATCATCGACGGCATGCTCGGCATCGTCCCCGCCAGTGCGGCCAGCACAAACAGCAGTGCGGCCGGTGCCCGCATGTAAACCGCAAGGATCAGGGCCAGCAACATGGCAATGCTGAACGCCGTGACGACGGGTAGCACGCGGCTCTGGCCATGTTGATCGACCAGTCTGGAGATGTACGGGCCGAGCAGTGCATTGGCCAGGGTGAACGTCCCGGCGACGGTGCCGGCCAGCCAGTACACACCGGTTTGCTGGACCAGCATGGTGATGATGCCGATGCCGATCATTGCTTGCGGTAATCGCGCGATAGAGCTCGCGAGCACTAACCCCGTGGCACCTGGGGTTGTCAGCAGTTCGCGATAGTGATTAGCCATGGTGTCTCCATTCCATAATCGTCGCCGCTCAGCATCCGGCTGAACGCGTTGCCGACATCAAGACCTACGCGAACGTCAAAAGCAACCCTCACCCCAGCCCTCTCCCGGAGGGAGAGGGAGCTGACCGAGGTGTCTGGCGTTGTGCATCGACCTGAAAAAACCAGTCGATTATGGATTCGAAGCAGGTTCAAGTCGGCGGATCTCTTTGACACGCACCCCTCACCCCAGCCCTCTCCCAGAGGGAGAGGGAGCTGACCGAGGTGTCTGGCGTTGTGCATCGACCTGAAAAACCGAGTTGATTATGGATTCGGCAAACATCGCTCAGGTCGGCGTATTTCTTGAGCATCCCCCATTTAGTCCCCTCTCCCTCTGGGAGAGGGTTAGGGTGAGGGGCTCTTCTTCGCAGCCAAACAAAAACCCGCACACGGCGGGTTTTGTTGATCGTTCCCACGCTCCGCGTGGGAATGCAGCCCGGGACGCTCCGCGTCCCTGATCTCAATCAGCCAGACGCCAGGTAGTCCCACCCTTGCCGTCTTCCAGCACAACGCCCATCGCCGTGAGCTGATCACGAATCCGATCCGACTCAGCCCAATCCTTCCCCGCCCGTGCCGCCAGACGCGCGGCAATCAGCGCATCAACCTCAGCCGCATCGACACGCCCTTCAGCGCCCGCCTGCAAAAAGTCATCGGCTTCGAGCTGCAAAACACCCAACACACTCGCCAGCTCTTTCAGACGTGCCGCCAGACCCGCCGCTGCATCGAGATCGCTCTCACGCAGACGGTTGATCTCACGCACCATCTCGAACAGCACAGCGCAGGCTTCCGGCGTGCCGAAGTCGTCGTTCATCACCGTGGTGAAACGCTCGACGAAGGCTTCGCCGCCCGCCGGCGCCACAGTCGGCAAACCTTTCAACGCGTGGTAGAAACGCTCGAGGGCGCCTTTGGCGTCCTTGAGGTTGTCTTCCGAGTAGTTGATCGCGCTGCGGTAGTGGCTCGACACCAGCAGGTAACGCACGACTTCCGGGTGGTACTTTTCCAGCACGTCGCGAATGGTGAAGAAGTTGTTCAAGGACTTGGACATCTTCTCGCCATTGATGCGAATCATGCCGCAATGCATCCACGCGTTGGCGTAGGTCTTGCCGGTGGCCGCTTCGCTCTGGGCGATTTCGTTTTCGTGGTGCGGGAACTCCAGATCGCTGCCGCCGCCATGAATGTCGAAAGTCTCGCCGAGGCAGCAGGTAGACATCACCGAGCATTCGATGTGCCAGCCCGGACGCCCGGCGCCCCATGGCGATGCCCAGCTCGGCTCACCCGGTTTGGCGGCTTTCCACAGCACGAAGTCGAGCGGGTCCTGTTTCGACTCGTCGACTTCGATCCGCGCGCCGATGCGCAGGTCTTCAATCTTCTTGCGCGACAGCTTGCCGTAGCCCATGAACTTGGCGACGCGGTAGTACACGTCGCCATTGCCCGGGGCGTAGGCGTAACCCTTGTCGATCAAGGTCTGGATCATCGCGTGCATACCCGGAATGTGATCCGTGGCGCGCGGTTCCATGTCCGGCTTCTTGATGTTCAGGCGCGCTTCGTCTTCGTGCATCGCGGCGATCATGCGTTCGGTCAACGCTTCGAACGACTCGCCGTTCTCGTTGGCCCGGTTGATGATCTTGTCGTCGATGTCGGTGATGTTGCGCACGTAAGTCAGGTCGTAACCGCTGAACCGCAACCAGCGGGTCACCAGGTCGAACGCGACCATGCTGCGGCCGTGGCCAAGGTGGCAGTAGTCGTACACGGTCATCCCGCAGACGTACATGCGCACCTTGTTGCCATCCAGCGGCTTGAAGACTTCTTTGCTCTTGGTGAGCGTGTTGTAGATCGTTAGCACGTTATTTCCTTTGACGCTGAATCACTGGCCCCACGAATCACGCAGGGTCACGGTACGGTTGAATACCGGCTGACCTGGTTTCGAGTCCTTCAAATCAGCGACGAAGTAGCCTTCGCGCTCGAACTGGAAACGGTCTTCCGGCTGTGCATTGCCAAGCGATGGCTCGGCACGACAACCGGTGAGTACCTGCAGCGAATCAGGGTTGATGTTGTCGAGGAAACTCGCGCTGTCTTCAGCTTTCTCAGGGTTGGCCGAACGGAACAGACGATCGTACAGACGCACTTCGCACTCGACGCTGGCGGCAGCCGGCACCCAGTGGATCACGCCTTTGACCTTGCGGCCTTCAGGGTTCTTGCCCAGGGTTTCCGGATCGTACGAGCAACGCAGTTCGACGATGTTGCCGTCGGCGTCCTTGATCGCTTCGTCGGCACGGATCACGTAGCTGCCGCGCAGACGCACTTCACCGGCCGGTTCCAGGCGCTTGTAGCCCTTCGGCGGCTCTTCCATGAAGTCGTCACGGTCGATGTAGATTTCCCGAGCGAATGGCAGCGCGCGCACGCCCATGTCTTCTTTCGGGTGGCGCGGCAGTTCGAGGTTTTCGACCTGGCCTTCCGGGTAGTTGGTGATGACGACTTTCAGCGGACGCAGCACGCACATGGCGCGCGGTGCGGTGTGGTCGAGGTCGTCACGGATGCTGAATTCGAGCATGCCGAAGTCGACCACGCCGTCGGAACGGTTGGTGCCGACCATTTCGCAGAAGTTGCGGATCGATTTCGGCGTGTAGCCACGGCGGCGGAAGCCCGACAGCGTGGACATGCGCGGATCGTCCCAGCCATGCACGTGCTTTTCATCGACCAGCTGTTTGAGCTTGCGCTTGCTGGTGATGGTGTAGTTGAGGTTCAGACGGCTGAACTCGTACTGACGCGGGTGCGCAGGCACTGGCAATGCGTCGAGGAACCACTCGTACAGCGGACGATGGCTTTCGAACTCGAGGGTGCAGATCGAGTGGGTGATGCCTTCGATGGCGTCCGACTGACCGTGGGTGAAGTCGTAGTTCGGATAGATGCACCACTTGTCGCCGGTCTGGTGGTGATGCGCGTGGCGAATGCGATACATGATCGGGTCGCGCAGGTTCATGTTCGGCGAAGCCATGTCGATCTTCGCGCGCAGCACGCGGGCGCCGTCCGGGAATTCACCGGCGCGCATCCGGGCGAACCAGTCGAGGTTCTCTTCAACCGAACGGTCGCGGAACGGGCTGTTCTTGCCCGGCTCGGTCAGGCTGCCACGGTATTCCTTGGCTTGCTCTGGGGTCAGGTCGTCAACGTAGGCCTTGCCGGCCTTGATCAGCTCGACGGCCCAGTCGTGCAACTGGTCAAAATACTGTGAGGCGTAGCGCACTTCGCCGGACCATTCGAAGCCCAGCCATTTGACGTCGCTTTCGATCGCGTCGATGTATTCCTGGTCTTCCTTGGCCGGGTTGGTGTCGTCGAAACGCAAGTGCGTAACGCCGCCGAACTCCTGGGCCAGGCCGAAGTTCACGCAGATCGACTTGGCGTGACCGATGTGCAGGTAGCCGTTGGGCTCAGGCGGGAAACGGGTAACGATCTGGGTGTGCTTGCCCGAGTCCAGGTCTGCCTGGATGATCGGCCGCAGGAAATTGACCGGCACGGCAGGGCCGGACTTGGCATTCGAGGTAGGGTCGACAGTGGGCTTGCTCATAGGATCCTTGACTTACATGTGCGCGGCCGCAGAGGGGGCCAGACAAAACAAAGCCGCTATCATAGCCGATGCTGTCAAGGGGCTGACAGAGCACGGCCTATAAAGGAGCGCATTTAATCGCAGGGATTTGGAAAAACAGCCTCGAAATTCGCGCCTGTCACGCTAAACTGCGCACCTTGGCCCACGGGCTGAACCGGTAACGGGCGCAAATGTCCCATTGCCCACGAATTCCTTATAAAGAGTAGCGATCATGACTCAAGTTAAATTGACCACCAATCATGGCGACATCGTCATCGAACTGAACGCTGAAAAGGCGCCGATCACCGTCGCCAACTTCATCGAGTACGTCAACGCCGGTCACTACGAAAACACCGTTTTCCACCGCGTCATCGGTAACTTCATGATCCAGGGCGGCGGTTTCGAGCCAGGCATGAAGGAAAAGAAAGACAAGCGTCCAAGCATCCAGAACGAAGCCGACAACGGTCTTTCCAACGAGAAATACACCGTTGCCATGGCCCGCACCATGGAGCCGCATTCGGCGTCCGCGCAGTTCTTCATCAACGTTGCCGACAACACTTTCCTTAACCACAGCGGCAAGAACGTGCAAGGCTGGGGCTACGCAGTATTCGGTAAAGTGACCGCCGGTACCGACGTTGTCGACAAGATCAAAGGCGTGTCGACCACTTCCAAGGCCGGCCACCAGGACGTACCAGCAGACGACGTGATCATCGAGAAAGCCGAGATCATCGAAGCGTGATATTGCTGATTTCAGACTTGCATCTGGAAGAGGAGCGCCCGGACATTACCCGGGCGTTTCTGGATTTGCTCGCCGGACGCGCCCGCTCGGCGAGTGCGTTGTACATCCTTGGCGACTTCTTCGAAGCGTGGATTGGCGACGACGCCATGACGCCCTTCCAGCGTTCCATCTGCCAGGCCCTGCGCGAATTGAGCGACAGCGGCACGGCGATTTTTCTGATGCACGGCAATCGCGACTTCATGCTCGGCAAGGCCTTCTGCAAGCAGGCCGGCTGTACGTTGTTGAAGGACCCGAGTGTCGTGCAGTTTTACGGCGAGCCGGTGCTGTTGATGCACGGCGACAGCCTGTGCACCCGCGATGTCGGCTATATGAAGCTGCGGCGTTATCTGCGCAATCCGGTCACGCTGTTTATCCTGCGGCATCTGCCACTGCGCACCCGCCATAAACTGGCGCGCAAGTTGCGCAGCGAGAGCAAGGCGCAGACGCGGATGAAGGCCAATGACATTGTCGATGTCACGCCGGAGGAGATTCCGCGGATCATGGAGGAATATGGGGTGAAAACCCTGATTCACGGCCACACTCATCGCCCGGCGATCCATAAGCTGCAGCTCGGTGAGCAAGCGGCGAAGCGGATTGTGCTCGGGGATTGGGATCGTCAAGGGTGGGCGTTGCAGGTGGATGAGAGCGGGTACGCTCTGGCGCCGTTCGACTTCGCCCCGCCGCTGGCTTTGCCGCACGGCTGAAGATCGTTACCCCCTCACCCCAGCCCTCTCCCCCAGGGGGGCGAGGGGGAAAGGGAGCTGACCGCATGCAGTTCAAAACCTGAGTTCAACTCGGTATCGCAAGTCGGTGTACCTCAAACAGTCAACTCGGTCAGTCCCCTCTCCCTCCGGGAGAGGGTTAGGGTGAGGGGCTTTTGACCTTAGTGCCCTGAAGCCGCAGGCCCCGCCTTGGCAGCAAACGGCGGCTTCGCCAGCCACACAATCAGAATCAACCCCATAAACCCCCAGCCCAACAACGTGAAGTAATCCACGGTGGAAAGCATGTACGCCTGACTGGTCAGAATCTGATCCATCTGCGCATAAGCCGATTGGCTCGCCCCGCCCAAATGATTCAAGGTTTCGCGAGTCGCCGGTTCAAAGGTGCTGATGCTCTCACTCATATACGCATGATGCTGATCCGCGCGACGAATCCAGATCCACGTGGTCAGCGATGCCGCAAAGCTACCGCCCAACGTCCGCAGGAAAGTCGCCAGACCGGCACCGTCGGCAATCTGACTCGGCGGCAGATCCGACATCAAAATGCTCAAAGTCGGCATAAAGAACAGCGCCACACCAATGCCCATGAACAACTGCACCAGCGCGATGTGCTGGAAGTCGACCTCATTGGTGAATCCGGCGCGCATAAAGCAGCTCAAGCCAATCGCCAGAAACGCCAGCCCGGCCAGTAACCGCAGGTCGAACTTGTTCGCGTACTTGCCGACAAACGGCGACAGCAGCACCGGCAGAATGCCGATCGGCGCAACGGCCAGACCGGCCCAGGTCGCGGTGTAGCCCATTTGCGTCTGCAACCACTGCGGCAGGATCAGGTTGATGCCGAAGAACCCGGCATAACCCAGCACCAACACCAACGTGCCGATGCGGAAGTTGCGATAGGCAAACAGCCGCAGATTCACCACCGGATGCTGGTCGGTCATTTCCCAGATGACGAACACCGCCAGCGCGATCACCGAAATCGCCGCGCCGATGATGATGAAGTTCGACTCGAACCAATCCAGATCATTGCCCTTGTCGAGGATCACCTGCAGCGCGCCGACACCGATGATCAGCGTGATCAGACCGACGTAATCCATCGGCTGACGGCTGGTTTCCACCGGACGTTTGGCCAGTTGCGAACGCACGACCATCACCGCAAAGATGCCGATCGGCACGTTGATGAAGAAGATCCACGGCCAGCTGTAACTGTCAGTAATCCAGCCGCCAAGAATCGGCCCGGCAATCGGCGCAACCACTGTGACCATCGCCAGCAACGCCAGGGCCATACCTCGCCTCGCCGGTGGATAGACCGCGATCAACAGGGTTTGCGTCATCGGGTACAACGGCCCGGCAACCAGACCTTGCAGGACGCGGAAGCCAATCAGTTCCGGCATGGACGTCGAGATACCGCAGAGAAACGAGGCCAGCACGAACAGAATCGTGGCCCAGAGAAACAGCTTCACCTCGCCGAAACGGCGGCTGAGCCATCCGGTCAGCGGCAGCGCAATCGCGTTGCTCACGGCGAACGAGGTGATCACCCAGGTGCCCTGCTCCGAACTCACCCCCAGGTTGCCGGAAATCGTCGGCAGGGCCACGTTGGCAATGGTGGTGTCGAGCACTTGCATGAACGTCGCCAGCGACAGGCCGATGGTGCTGAGCAACAGGCTGGGCGGCGTGAAAGAGGCGTTATTGCTCATTGTGAATCCTATGAAACCTGATTAGCGCCGGGCTCTTTGTAGGAGTGAGCCTGCTCGCGATAGCGGTGTATCAGTCGAGGAAACTGGGTCTGACACACCGTTATCGCGAGCAGGCTCACTCCTACAAGGTCAGTGCAGGTCAGCGTTGCGCGGTTTTGCTGAGCGCAGCGCTGTTGTCGTGGATCAGCTGCGCAATCATCGCGTCGGCTTCAGCCAGTTGGCGGTCGTAGACGTTGGTGCTGAACGAGGCTTTTTGCGGCGGCTGCTGCGCCAGCACCGGACCGCTCTGGTCGTGCAGGTTCACTTCAACATTGGTCGACAGACCGACGCGCAGCGGATGCTTGGCCAGCTCTTCGGCGTTGATGTGAATCCGCACCGGCACACGCTGAACGATCTTGATCCAGTTACCGGTGGCGTTCTGCGCTGGCAACAGGGCAAACGCGCTACCGGTACCGGCGCCGAGGCTGTCGACGGTGCCGCTGTACTTCACATCGCTGCCGTAGATATCGGATTCGATGTCGACCGGCTGACCGATGCGCATGTCACGCAGTTGGGTTTCCTTGAAGTTGGCGTCGATCCACAGTTGATCCAGCGGAATCACCGCCATCAACGCGGTGCCCGGCTGCACACGCTGACCGAGTTGCACGGTGCGCTTGGCCACGTAACCGGTGACCGGCGCGATCAAGGTGCTGCGGGCATTGGTCAGGTAGGCCTGACGCAGATCGGCAGCGGCCGACATCACGTCCGGATGCGACGAGACCACGGTGTCATCGACCAGCGCGCTGGTGGTTTTCAGCTGCTGCTTGGCGTTGGCCAGGGCGTTTTGAGCCGAGGTCAGGTCGTCGCGAGCGTGGGACAGTTCTTCCTGGGAAATCGCCCCGCCCTGCGCGAGGTTTTTCCGGCGGTTGTAGTTGTCCTGGGCTTTCTGCACTTCGGCCTGTTGCGCGTTGACCTGGGCTTTCATGCCATCAACGTTGCTGTACAAGCCACGCACCTGACGCACGGTGCGCGCCAGTTTCGCCTGGGCACTTTGCAGGCCGACTTCAGCGTCGTTCGGATCGAAGTTGATCAGCACCTGACCTTCGTGAACCAGATCACCATCGTCAGCGCCAATGCTGACCACGGTGCCGGTCACCAGCGGGGTGATTTCGACGACGTTACCGTTGACGTAGGCGTCGTCGGTGCTTTCGTTAAAGCGCCCGATGAATTCGTGATACGCCCAGACGCCGGCGCAGGCGAGTGCAACCACAACGGCCAGCACCAGCAGCATGACTTTGCGCTTGCGCGGGTTGCCGGTGTCCGGGGTGTTGCCTTGAGCTTGGGTGTTTTCGGCAGTGGCCATGACAATTACCTTGAATTAGTTGGGCGGCGTGGCTGGGCTGGCGTTGGCTGCGGTCAGGGTTTGCCCCTGGAAGCCGCCGCCCAGCGCTTGCATCAGTTGAATCGACAGGTCGATCTGCTCGGCATTGAGGGTGGCCAGTTGACGCTGGACCTGGAGCAATTGCTGCTCGATGCTGAGCACGTCCAGGTAGTTGCCGATGCCGGAACCGTAACGCTGGACGACGGTGTTGTAAGAATCCTGGGCAATGTCGGTGGCGTGTTGCTGCGCACCGATCTGCCGGCCGATGTCACGCAACTGGTTGATCGTGTCGCTGACGTCGCCCAGTGCCTTCACCAGACTTTTGTTGTACTGCGCCACCGCCAGGTCGTAATCGGCGTCGCGCGCATCGAGGTTGGCGCGCAGGCGTCCGCCGTCGAAGATCGGCACCGAAATGGTCGGGGCAATGTTGAAGAAGCGACTGGCCGAACCGAACATCGCATCACCCAACAAGGACTCGGCACCGGCCGAGGCCGACAGGTTCAAGTTGGGATAGAAGCGGGTTTTCGCCGAATCGATGTCTTTGCTCGCGGCTTCTACGCGCCAGCGCGCAGCGACCAGATCCGGGCGCCGACCGAGCAGTTCCGCCGGCAACACCGACGGCACAGCGACAGCGCTGGCTTGCAGGACTTTCGGTCGGGCGATTTCGTTGCCGCGATCCGGGCCTTTGCCGAGCAGTACGGCCAAGGCGATCTTGGCGCTGTTCAGGCGTTTTTCTGCGTCGATCAGGCTGGCTTCGGAACTGGCTTCCAGGCTCTGGGTTTGCTGGAACTGGTACTGGCTGTCGATCCCGGAACTGAGGCGACGCTGGCTCAGGTCGAGCATCTGCTTGGTGCGCTTGAGGTCTTCGTTGGCCAGGTCATAAACGATGTGTGCCTGACCGAGATCGCTGTAGGCACGTGCGACATCGGCAGCGAGGGTCAACTGTGCAGCCTGACGATCGACCTCAGCGGCGCGAGCCTGACCGAGCGCAGCTTCCCAGGCATCACGCTGACCGCCCCACAGGTCGAAGTTGTAATTGAACCCGGCGCTGACGTTACGCACGGTGGCGTAGGCATCGCCCTGCCCCAGCGGGTCCTGATCCTTGGCCAGGCGCGAACGGCTGATGCCGGCGCTGGCGTCGAGGGTCGGATAGCGCTCGGCGTCGGCGGCATAGGCAGCCGCACTAGCCTGATGGGCGCGCGCTTCGGCGATCTGCATGTCCGGGCTGTCGTGCAGCGCTTCGCGAATCAGACCGTCGAGTTGCGGGTCGCCGAGGCTGCTCCACCAATCGCTTTTCGGCCACGCGGCCGGCGACAGGGTCACGCCGTTGAGGGATTGGCTGGCGTTGAGGCTTTTCGCATCAAGGCTTTTGCCTTGAGTGTCGAGGCCGCTGTAGTTGGCGCAGCCAGCGAGGATCATCGCCGACAGCACCAGGGTCAGGCTGCTGCGCAAGGTTTTACCGCTCATTGTGTTCACCTAAGCGCTGGATGGTGATCGGGTCACCGGCTGCCAGCAGGATTTTCTTGAGGATGTATTCCAAGGTCTTCAACTCGTCCGGAGTGACGGCGCCGGCCAGTTCATTCATCGCATCGGCGCCGATGTGCGGCAGGCGATCGGCCAGTTGCTGGCCTTGCTCGGTCAGTTTCAACTGCACCTGACGGCGATCGCCTTCGCTGCGGTGGCGAGCCAGAAAGCCTTTCTGCTCCAGACGATCGAGCATGCGCGTCATCGAACCGCTGTCCAGCGACAGATGCCGGCACAGCTCGGCCGGGGTGTCGACGCCGAACTGAGCCATGATGATCAACACCTTGAACTGCGCGGCCGTGATGCCGTGGGGTTCCATGTGGGTGTCGATGATCCGGTCCTTGAGCAGCGCAGCACGGCCAAGCAACAGGCCGAGATGGCAGTGTTTGAATTCGTCCGGGGTGAAATGCTTCATTTGCTCACCTAATAACTGCCTAGGCAGTGAATGTATGTCGAGATGTTACTGCCTAGGCAGCGAATGTCAACGCAATAGTTAGGAGGCTTGGTAGTTAGTTGACCAGTGGAGTGGGTTTTTGTGTCGCACAGGCGGACGCCATCGCGAGCAGGCTCACTCCTACAAGGGAACGCATTTCAAATGTAGGAGTGAGCCTGCTCGCGATTGGAGCGACTCGGTGTGAAGTCGGTCAGGAATCGTCGCAAGGATGTACAGGCGGCGGCTGCACAGGATGCACCGCACGCCCCCGCAAGGCAGTGGCCACATACCCAAATGCCCGCTTGCTCACCGCATAAATGCTGTGCCAGCCCGGCGGTGCCGGTTCGATGGCAGCATGCAACGCTCGCGCGTAATCGAGCACCAGTCCGGGCGTCCAGGCCATCACTTCGGCGCGCTTGCGCACTTGCGCAGCGACCCAGAACTCGGGGCTGATGATGACTCGTGCGAAGTCGAGCATGCTCGAATGACCCCGGTTCATCGCCCCTTCCAGCGCCGCTTCGAGACTATGGGCGACGGCGCTGGAACAGTTGCGACTGGTCAGGTTGTACGTGCTGTTCTGCCGATACTCCGTCCAGAACGCATGCAGGCGCCGGGCGTCGTAATGGGCAAAACTGACCTGCACCGAAGACGGACACCAGTCAGCCACCTCCCCCGCATAATCCGGCAAAAACCTGCCGGCAACATCATTGTTCGGCGTCGCCCGCAGCAAGCGCACGAAATCCCCCGCCGAACGATCAATGTCGTCCTGCGGGTAATGGCTGATGTAAATGTCCGGGCCACATTCCAGTGCCGCATGGCCGGCGGAGATCACGCCGTTGATGTCGACCGCCGCGATGTAGCGGTTGAGCAGGCGATTGCGCACCAGAGTGTCGTCGACGGTGCCACTGGGGGTCCAGACGTGAATCACCATCGCGTCGCTGCTGGCCGGCGCACTCACTGCAGCAGGACTGGTCAGCGGCAACTGGTTTTTGAAACGCACGGCTTGCCGCAACAACGCGCAGCCCGAAAGAAACAGGCTCATGCCAATGCAAAACGGCACCGTGCCCTTGTACAGCGTCGGATACGGTTCGAGAATAAACACGCCAAAGCCGATTTCGAACAACCCCGCCAGCAGCGACACTTGCCAACCGACAAAGCGCACCACCAGCGCCGCCGCCAGCCGAAAACCGCCATCGAGCAGAAAAGCCCCGCCAAACAGCACAGCCAGAATCAGCCCGGCAGCGTGTTGCCGGTCGACGATCAGCAGCCCCAGCAAGAGAAAAGCCAGTCCGCGCGCTCTGCGCAGGGCCGCTGCGGTCCCGGCTTGCGGTGCCGGCACCAGCAGCAGGATCAGCGCTTCGAGCAGCAACAGATAGCCGAAGAGATGCAGCGGAAAATACAGAACACCGTCCAGCGCATCAATGAAGATGCCCACACCGGCCGCGCCCCAGACGATGCCGGTCAGCGCCAGCGCCGACCAACGCTTGCGGACAAAGTCGTGACCGAGCAAGACCATACTCAAGCGGACCATATGACCTCTCTGCTGCACCGGGGCCGCACAACCAGCACGGATTTCAGGCTGTGCTGAGTCTAATACATCGCCGCGTTTGCGCAGGCGCGGGAACGTGTTCTAAGAATCGCCTGATGTCCATCGGTATACAGCGTGTTTAACGTACGCCGCTCTTTGGCCGACACGTATAGCCCTTTTCATGAAGCGAATAACTCTGCAGCGCCCCCTGCTCACCCTTGTCGCGGCGACGTTGCTGGCCTGCGCAGCGGACGCGATGGCGGCGAATTGCAGCTTCAACAGTTCCCCTTCAACGCAAACGCTCAGCTACGGTGCCAGCCTGGCCAATGGTGGCCTGACCATCCCCGCCGACACACCGGATGGCACTGTGGTTTATCAGGAAACCGCGCAGCAATCGAACTCACACAGTTGGTCGTGCAATGCGAGCTCGTTCTATGGAATCGCTGTCAATCCCGCGTTTGGTACCCCGACCGGTACCGTAACGACCTTCCCGCTGGGCAAGACCGGGTTGTCGTTCCGTATCTGGATGGGCGTGCTGAATCGCTATGAGCCCTCTCTCTTCTCGACCGCCCCAAAAGGCTACGGCGTGGCGTCAGGCTCGATCCGCCTGGAAATCGTCAAGTCAGGCCCATTGGCGGCGCAGATCACGATACCGGCCGGCAACCTGGCCAGCCTGAAAGCCGGCGAGCTGATTCTGAATAACTTCAATCTGGCCAATGCGCTGGTGTTGAATGCGGCGTCCTGCCAGACCCCTTCCGTCCCGGTCGCCATGGGCGATGACTATCAACTCCTGGAGTTTAGCGACGCGGGCGCCAAACCCCGCACCGTGCGCTTCGACATTGCCCTGAATCAGTGCCAGACCGGCATCAAGAAAGTCACCTATTCATTCAAAGCCACCACGCCCGTCATCGACGCGACCAAGGGCATCGTCGCGCTCAATAGCACCTCCACCGCCAGCGGCATCGGCCTGCAATTGATGAACGATGTCGGGCAGCCGATCGCCTTCGATACCACCTACCCGTTCAACGCCTTCACCACCACCGGCACCGATTTCAAGATCCCGTTAACCGCCGCGTACTACCGTCTGCCCACGGGCGAACTCAAGGCCGGCAGCGCCAACACCGAAGTCACCTTCATCGTCAACTACCTCTAGCACTCTAAGGATCGTCTGATTCTCCCCGCTCCCGGCCCTCCCTAGAGTGCCGGGATGAGATTGAAGAACTACCTCCATCAGATCAGCCCGCTCCTGTCCTCGCCCGATGCGGCGCGGCGCCTGCTGCGCA
This sequence comes from Pseudomonas sp. MC6, assembly GCF_054790575.1. Classification (NCBI taxonomy): domain Bacteria; kingdom Pseudomonadati; phylum Pseudomonadota; class Gammaproteobacteria; order Pseudomonadales; family Pseudomonadaceae; genus Pseudomonas; species Pseudomonas sp. MC6. The sequence continues at coordinate 890,599 of NZ_CP186504.1, read as the reverse complement.
TTTTTGCCCTGGTGCTGCTGGTGGGCATTCTCGGCGGCGTCTACAGCTTCCTGCTGTTTACCTTCAACAATGAGATTTCTCAGCGGCGCAGCTACATGAGCAGCGCCATCGCCGAAGCGCATACGTTTTTCACCACCCGCGAAGCGCTGCTGGAAAGCCTGAGCCTGTCGGCCACACGCAAGGCGAAAATAAACGTGCCGGTGTCCGAGGAGGAAATCCGTCTGCTGCTGGGGCAAACGCCGGGCAAGCAATGGAGCATCTGGCTGACCCAACGCATGCGCGATTACCTGAAAGCCAAGCAGCTCAATCTGCTGTATGTCAGCAGCGGCGGTCATATATTGCGGCTATACAACGCGACACCGCTGGTCGTCGGTTTGCCACAGGCCACGCTGGATCAACTGGAGTCGCTCAATCTCACGGCGACATTATCGGAACTGTGGCTGACCCATGCCGCAGACGGGCACTCGCAGTTGTACATCTTCATTCGCCTGGATGAACGCGACGTCCACTCCGGCTGGCTTGGTCTGGAAATGGACGACCGTGAAGTCTCCAGAGCCTTGAACGACCACAGCGCCGGCGAGTTCACCATGTTCAACTCACAAGGCAAACCGCTGTTCAGCAACAGCCACAAACCACCGCCCGAACAGAACCTGCCATTGCTGCGACAACAGGATTTCTTCGGCTTCGTCGGCAATGGCTGGCTGCCCGAGCAATTGGTGTTGCGCAAGCAACTGAAATCGTCGGACTGGCAGCTCACCTACTCCATCGACTTGCTGGCGGTGCTGCGCGCCCTGTGGCCACAAATGCTCGGCGCGCTGCTGTTCTGCGGGTTGAGTATCAGCCTGGTGTGCCTGTTGGTCCGTCGTCTGGAGCATCGTTTCATCACCCCGGCGATCCAGCGCATTCAGGCGCTGGTGGAAAGCGAACTGTTCAGCCGCGACGTGATTCAGACTGCACCTGTGGCCCTGTGCGTGCTGCGCCGAAGTGACGGTCAAGTGGTGCTGGACAACACCCTCGCGCGGCAATGGCTGGGCCAGTGCAGCGAGCAACTGGGGGCTGGCTGGATCCGCGATGCGTTTGACGAAAACACGCCGTGCCTGACCGATTACTTCGAGACTGCCGACGGTCGTCACCTGTACCTGAGCTGTGCGCCGACCCGCTACAAAGGTGAAGACGTCTTGCTCTGTGCGTTCAGTGACATCAGCGCTCGGCGACAGATCGAAGCAGCGCTGGAACAGGCGCGCCAATCGGCCGATGCCGCCAACGAAGCCAAGACCCTGTTTCTGGCAACCATGAGCCATGAAATCCGCACCCCGCTCTACGGTGTGCTGGGCACGCTGGAACTGCTCGCGCGAACACAGTTGGACACTCAGCAGAAAAGTTACCTGCGGGCGATCGAGGGATCATCGGCGACGTTGCTGCAGTTGATTTGCGACGTGCTCGATGTATCGAAGATCGAGGCCGGGCAACTGGCGCTGGAGCTGAGCGAGTTTTCCGTCCCGGCACTGGTACACGAAGTGGTGCAGGGTTACGCCGCTGCCGCGCAAAGCAAAGGCCTGCAACTCTATGCCTGCCTCGATCCGCAACTGCCCGAGTGCCTAATGGGCGATGTCAGTCGAGTGCGGCAGATCCTCAACAACCTGCTCAGCAATGCCGTCAAGTTCACCGATTCCGGGCGCGTGGTGTTGCGGGTCAGACTGCTCGCTCGCGAAGGCGAACGCGTGTGTCTGCAATGGCAGGTTTCCGACACCGGCAAAGGCATCGCCCATGACGATCAGGCGTTCATTTTCGAGCCGTTCTACCAGACCGCCGGCAACACCAATGTGGTTGCCGGCACCGGCCTGGGGTTGCCGATCTGCCTGCGGCTAACGCACTTGATGAATGGCACCCTGCGCATGGTCAGCGAGCCGGGCCTGGGCAGCAGTTTTTCCCTCAGCGTGCCGTTGGAACAACGCGCCTGCAACACACCAACTGCCGCCTTACCGCCATTGGCAGCGGACCTCGTCTACGTCGTTTCGCCGGTCCGCGAACTAGCCGACAGCATCAGTGGCTGGTTGCGTCGTTGGGGCGCCCGCGCGCATATCGGCGCACCGGACGGCATCGAGCCTGATGCGACGGCGCTGCTGCTGGAGTTGTATCCCGCAGCCTTCGGACAGCGCCCGCACCTGGCATGGCGTGGACCGCGCGTATTGGCCAGCGGCGATGGCGCGCACGAGCCGCAATGTACCGGCGACGGCTGGCAGGTCAATCTGAATGATCTGCTGGCGATTCAACGGGCCGTTCGCCAGGCCCAGAGCGGCCAGATCATCCACCGTCCGCCAGACACTGAAGCCCATGCGCTGCGCCCGTTGCGCCTGCATATTCTGGTGGCCGAAGACAACGTCATCAATCAGTTGATCCTGCGCGATCAGCTCGAAGAACTGGGCTGCACGGTGGCGCTGGCCAGCGATGGCGAAGAGGCTTTGGCGCTGTGGCCCGACGCTGCGTTCGACATCGTCCTGACCGACGTCAACATGCCCCGCCTCAACGGTTACGAACTGGCCAAAGCGCTGCGGCGCCTCGGTTGCAGCATCCCGATCATCGGCGCGACCGCCAACGCCCTGCGTGGTGAGGATGCGCTGTGTCTGGCTGCGGGCATGAATCACTGCCTGGTCAAACCTTTTACGCTACGAGCCTTGTTCGCTGTCCTGGCTCCCTACGAACGAGTCGCCCATGAAGCCCTGTAGCATTCTGATTGTCGAAGACCATCCCTTCCAGCACCTGTACTTGCAGAACCTGTTCAGCGAGTTGGGCGACTTCGATCTGGCGTGCGCCAGGGACGGCGAAGAAGCACTGGACTGCCTGAAACAACGTGATTTCGATCTGGTGCTCACCGATTTGCTGATGCCGGGCATGGACGGCGTGCAATTCATTCAGGGCCTTGCCGCCCAACGCTCACGTCCGGCACTGGCGATCATGAGCGCCGCCTCACGACGGATGCTGATGGGCGCCAGTCTGGTCGCGAGCAACCTGCAAGTGAAAGTCATCGGACTGATTTCGAAACCGGTGAATGCGGCCGCCCTGCGCTGCCTGATCGATCAATTGCAGGCGCTGCGCCAGAGCGTCCCGGCGGCAACCCATCCCGGCATCGATCGCCAGAGTATCTGCAATGCCCTCGACAACGGTGAACTGCAAGCCTGGTTTCAACCGAAGAAGGCCTTGAACAATGGCCGGATCGTCGCCGCCGAAGCACTGGTGCGCTGGAATCATCCTGAACATGGCACGCTGTTGCCCGGAGTGTTTTTGCCGGCGTTGATTGCGTTCGGTCTCGAGGAACCGTTGCTCTGGTGCGTGCTGAAACAGGCGATCGCCGCCCAGGCTACGTGGCGCGAACAGGGCTATGACATTCCGGTTTCGGTCAACCTGCCCACGCACCTGCTCAACAGCCACGACCTGCCCGACCGCATCCTCGCTTTCGTGCTTGCCCATCAAGGCTTGCCCGCGCGGATCTGTTTCGAGTTGATGGAGTGCTCGGTGCCCGATGACATCAGCAATTTCTACGCCGGCGCGTGCCGTCTGCGGATCAAGGGTTTCGGTCTGTCGCAGGATGATTTCGGCAAGGGCTATAGCTCGTACATGAACCTGGTGTCGGCGCCGTTCACCGAACTGAAAATCGACCGCGCGCTGGTGCAAGGCTGCAACGCCAACGCCGAACTCGCGCAGGCGCTGACCAGCATTGTCAGCCTCGGTCGCCAGTTGGGCCTGACGGTGGTGGCCGAAGGTGTGGAAACCGCACAAGAACTTGCTCTGTTGCGTAAAATCGACTGCACTCAGGTTCAGGGTTTCCTGATCTCCCATGCCGTTTCAGCCGATCAGTTCCAGCACTTGCTGACCCACGACGGGCCGGCGACTGCCTATTGAGCGGCACATGGCTGTTGTTGAACGTCGCTCGCTACCGAGGTCACTGTGTCCCAAGGCTGCCCCATCACCGCTGGTCAGGCGCTGTAATGCCGCATACCAATGCATTTCTGGACAAACTGGCCAGCAGTTCGCTGCGTTTGAACAAAACTCTGCTGCTGCTCGGCGCACTGGTGTTGCTGCTGTTGGGCATCAGCTATGTGGGGGTGCTGCGCATGCTCGAAGAGCAGCGCGACACCTTGCAGTTTCACTTCGCCCGGTTGATGGAAAATATCCATGAGCAGGAAGTGTTTCTGCGCGATATCTCCCAGGTCAGTGCCAAGGGCCAATATTTTCCTTTGGTGGTGTTGCCCACTTATTCGCAAAAACCCCTGCCCGAGGAAGGCCCGAATGTCTATGAGGGCCGTGGCTTGCCGTTCTCACTGCCGTTCAGTGTAAAGATCGACCCGCAGAGAATCGCCGCCGACCAATACCCCAAGGTTTTCGCGCTGGGCAGTTATCTGGCCGCCTACTACAGCGCGTTCTGGGCGGCCTCGCACTATCAGTCGCCGCAAGTGATCCTGCTCAATGGCCCCGACAACTTCGACGTGGCCGTGCCCTCCGCCGGGCGCTTGCGCGGTGCAGGCCCGATGCAGATCGGCGCGTTTGCCCAAGTCATGAGCCAGGTGAACCAGCATGCACGCGAGCAGTCATCAGTCGCTGATCATCAAGTGCATTGGGTGCCCTACCCATCTACTCAGGACAACGAGGCAACACCGACGCTGCTGGCCTACGTCAGGATCAATCTGCTGCAGCAAACGCTGACCATCGAGGGCGCCGATTCCTGGGTGGTGCTCGGCACGTTGCTGAAACTGTCTCAGGTCAACAACATCGAGCGATTGATGGAGTGGTCGATTTACGATGACTTCACCTTGATCACCCCGGTCGGCGTGGTCTTGACCGGCGCACACAGGCCCGACCAGGTACTGGATGAGGGGATCAATTTCAGCCGCGACGGTCTGGTGTTCAAGCTCAGCAGCCCCGGCGCACAGCACTGGACCGCGATCTACGTCATCAGCCTGCGCAGTTTTCTCAGCTATGCGTTGTGGCCATTGCTGTGCCTCGTGGCGGTGGTGCTGGCGTTGCTTGGTTGCGGTCGGGTCATCAATCGCTGGTACACCGCGCGCGTGATCATCCCCGCGCAAAGTGCGCACGCGAGCATCGCCGAAAGCGAGGCGTTCAGCCGTGCGGTGATCGACACCGCACCGACCGGCCTCTGTGTGATTCGCCGCAGCGATCACCACGTGCTCCTGGAAAACCAGCGCGCCCAGCAATGGCACGACAGCAGTCGTTTGATGAGCCTGCTCAAGTCACACAGCAAGTCCGGCCATGCCGATCTCGAGATCGACGGGCGTCATCTGCATCTGGCTTTCGTCTCGACGCGTTATCAGGGCCAGGATGCCTGGTTGTGTGCGTTGCATGACGTGACCCGGCATATCGAAGACGCCGCCGCCCTGGAGGAAGCCCGTCAGGCCGCCGACTCGGCCAACCAGGCCAAGAGCCGCTTCCTCGCCACCATGAGCCATGAAATTCGTACCCCGCTCTACGGCGTGATGGGCACCCTCGAATTGCTCGGCCTGACGCCACTCGCCCCGCGCCAGCAGGATTATCTGGACACCATCCAGCGTTCCTCCGCCAGCCTGTTCAAGCTGATCAGCGATGTGCTGGATGTGTCGAAGATCGAGGCCGGGCAAATGACCCTTGAGCTTCAGGACTTCTGCCCGCTGGAGCTGACTGAAGATGTCGTGCGTACTTACAGCGCATTCGCCCGCGCCAAAGGCCTGCAACTGTATGCCTGCATCGATTCGACGTTGCCGGATCGACTGCGCGGTGACCCGCTGCGCATCCGCCAGATCCTCAACAACCTGCTGAGCAACGCGATCAAGTTCACCGACAACGGTCGCGTGGTGCTGCGCGTGCGCGTTGTGCAAAACATTGCTGGCAGCGCCGAGGTGCAATGGCAGGTCAGCGACTCGGGAGTGGGGATTTCCCCGGCGCAGCAACAGCAATTGTTCGACCCGTTCTATCAGGTTAACGATGCCGACAGTCAGGCCGGCGCGGGTCTGGGCCTGGCCATTTGCAAATGGCTGTGTGAGTTGATGCACGGTCAGTTGAACGTGGTCAGTGAACCGGGGTTGGGCAGCAGTTTTACCCTGCAACTCACGCTGGAGAACGTGCCGGGCGCATTGGCCGACTGCCCCGCCTTCGTGGCCGGCAGCCCCGCCGTTTATGTACGTGCCCCCGTCAGTGAACTGGCGCAGCACCTAATTGCCTGGCTCAAGCGTTTTGGTCTGGATTGCCGCTTGGTGACGACCGAGATGCCACCATCCTCGGCGCTGCTGGTGGACCTCACGCCTCTCGACAACGCTCCGCACTGGAGCGGGCCACGGATCGTCGCCATTGCGGGCGGCCCCAATCCGGCGCAGCCAAGCGGTGCAGACTGGGCGGTCGATGCCGACGATGTGCGCGCGATTGCCTGGGCTATTTATCTGGCACAACACGGCGCCAATGCGCAGCGCCCAGCCGCGTTGCAGGCAAAGACCCGACCGTTGAATCTGCAAGTGCTGGTGGCCGAAGACAACGTCATCAATGCGGCGATCATCAAGGAGCAACTGGAAGCCCTCGGCTGCTCGGTGATCGTCGCTGCGAATGGCGAACAAGCCCTGGCGCAGTGGGCGCCCGGCCGCTTCGATCTGCTGCTGACCGACGTCAACATGCCGGTCATGAATGGTTACCGACTCGCCGAGGCTGTACGCCAGCAGGACTCGACGCTGCCGATCATCGGCGTCACCGCCAACGCCCTGCGCGAAGAAGGCGAACGCTGCGCCGCCGTCGGCATGAACGCGTGGATGGTCAAGCCGCTGAACCTCGCTACCCTGCGCACGCAACTTGAGCAACATTGCAAAATCGCTGTGGCCCCCGTTATCGATGCCCCGCCGCCGCTATCAGCAAAAATGCGCGAGTTGTTTGTCACCACCCTGCGCCAGGATATTCAGACCACCCTGGCAGCACTGGATGCGGCCGACGCCAACAGCGTGGCGCAGCAACTGCACAGCATGGCGGGAGCGCTGGGTGCGGTGCAGATCAATGCCTTGGCCAGCGCGTTTGTCGAGCTGGAATACCGCTTGACCGGCATGGCAGTGACCCCCGCTCTGGCCGTGGCGGTGCGACAAAATCTGACGCGGCTGCAAGATCTGCTCGACTCCCTCGAATAACTTCACTCTGGATAAATCACTCATGGAAACCTTCAACGTTGTCATTGCCGATGATCATCCCATCGTGCTGCTGGGGGTACGGGAACTGGTCGAGCGCGACCAACGCTTTCGCGTGGTGGGCGAAGCCGTTGGCTCCGATGAGCTGATCCAGCTGCTGGAGACCAAGCCCGTAGATTTGTTGATCACCGACTTCAACATGCCTGCCGATTCGACCTATGGTGACGGCCTGAAACTGGTGGAATACCTGATAAGGCACTTTCCCAAGGTTCGAGTGCTGGTACTGACCATGATTTCCAATCCATTGATCCTGACGCGCCTGCAGGAACTGGGTGTGCTGGCAGTCATTCAGAAAAACCAGTTGCACGACGAAATCGAGACCGCCCTCAAAGCGATTGCCAAGGGCAGCCCGGTGCGCTGGCAGGCCCCCGCGCCGACATCGGTGGTGAACGACGGCGCCGATCTGGATGAACGTTTTTCCCGCCTGTCGCCCAAGGAACATGAAATCCTGCGTTTGTTCGTTCAGGGCCAAGGCGTCAACGACATTGCCCGGCACTTGAACAGAAGTGCTAAAACCATCAGTACGCAAAAAATATCGGCAATGCGCAAACTTGAAGTCGGCAGTGATCAGGAACTATTGACTTATTGCATAGAACGCAACTTGTTCAGCTGATAACACCGGACACTTTTCGGCAACTTCCGCACATCTAGGAATCGTCTGATGTTCCATCGGTAAAACGAGTTTTATTGTGTTGCTTTAACCCCACCAATGGAAAAAGCAACATGAAAAAGTTGTCCCGAACGCTTCTCGCCCTTTCAATCTTCGCTGCGGCCGGCAATGTCCTGGCAGCCGACCCACCGGTTACGCCAACCAAGGCGGGCAGCGGCACCATCAACTTCACCGGCACCATCAACAATGACGCCTGTTCGGTTGAAAGCGCCGGCAAGGACAAGACCATTTCGGTCGCCATGGGTGAAGTGTCGATCAAGGACATGGGCACCGCCACCGCACCTAAAGGCAACGGCACCTTGAGCGTCGAAAACTTCGACATGAAGATCAACTGCAACGCCGGCACCAAGGTTGCGATGCTCTTCGAACCGACCAAAGGCGCCGGTTCGGGCATCGAACCTGGCACTAAAGTGCTGCGACTGATCAGCGGCCTGGGGGCTGCAAAAGGCATCGGTATCGCCTTGCTCGACGCCAATGGCGCCGTGATCGACTTGAGCTCGCCAGCCACCGCGAAGATCGAAAACACCCTGCAGGACAGCAATACCACGCTGAAATTTTCGGCCGCCTATGTCACCACGGTTGACCCGAAACTGGCTGTTGCCGGTCGCGGCGACGCCACCCTGCCGTTCACCCTGCAATACGAATAACCCGCGCGAATACTCGAGCCCAGTGCGGGGCCGCCCGGCCCCGCGCTTTCAATCACTTGCGCGGTAACCATCATGTTTTATCGTCACTTACTGTCCTTTTGTGCAGGCCTGCTCGGCCTGTTCGTGGTCAATCAGGCCACGGCCGGCATTTCCCTGAGCAGCACCCGCCTGGTCTTCGACGGCCAGCACAAGGAAGCCGGCATCACCGTGCGTAACAGCGGTGCAGATGTCCTGGTCCAGTCGTGGATCGACACCGACGCCAGCGAATCCGCTTCCGTGCCGTTTGCGGTCACACCGCCGTTAGTGCGCGTCAGCGGCGACGAACAGCAAATACTGCGGGTCATCTACGAAGGCACCGGCATGCCGACCGACCGCGAATCGGTGGTCTGGTTGAACGTGCAGGAAATCCCCCAGACCGCGAAGACCCAGAACACCTTGCAGCTCGCCGTACGTCAGCGCATCAAGGTGTTCTTCCGCCCCGCGGGCCTGAAAAACAACGCCTACCTTGCACCCGGTGAGTTGACCTGGCGCCTGGCCGAGCGCGCCGGCAAAAGCGTGCTGGTGGTGAACAACCCCGGCCTGTATCACGTGTCGATTGCCGATATCACCCTGCAATCCGGTGCACTGAGCGAGCATCCGTTTGATTCGCTGATGATCGCGCCTGGCGAACACAAAGAGTTCGCGCTTAAACAACTTCACTCGACTAATGCAACAAGTTTGTTGTTCAGCAGCATTAATGACTACGGCGCACAAGATCGTTTTACCGCGCAACTTTCCAACAGCGCCGAAACCCGCGCTCGCCCAAAGAACGAATATCCATAACTCGCGAATCGCTCTGATCGCACACTTTCACTGTATTTCTCTTCGCTCCGTTAGTTCGTATCGGAGGTGATATAGGGTTCCTGCATGTTTTTACTCAAACGCGACGGTTTGACGTCGTTGTTGATCGCCTCGGCCATCAGCACGGCGTGCCAGGCTGACGGCGATGAACAGTTCAATACGTCGTTTCTGCAAGGTGCCGCGTCGACTGTCGATGTGCAATCGCTGCTCGCCAGCAACAGCGTGCTGCCCGGCAACTACCGGGTTGACCTCTACAGCAACGACACGCTGGTCGGTCGTCGCGACATCGACTTCCGCCGTCACCCCGGCAACGGCAAGATCCAGGCCTGCCTGACCCTGGAGATGGTCCAGCAATTGGGCGTCGATATCGCCAAACTGCAAGCGAGCGGCAAGCTCGACGCCAACGATCCGAACGCCTGCCTTGACCTGCCGGCATTGATCGAGCATGCCAGCGTGCGTTACGACGTGCCGCGCCTGCGCCTGTTGGTGAGCGTACCGCAAAGCGCCATGGAACGCGGTCGACGGGGTTATGTCGACCCGGCGCTGTGGGACGAAGGCGTGCCTGCGGCGTTTATCAACTATCAGCTGAGCAGCAGCCGTAACAGCACGCAGACCGCCGACACCATTTCCAATAACGTCGGCCTGCGCAACGGCATCAACCTCGGTGGCTGGCGCCTGCGCAACGAGTCCAACTTCAACAGCAGCACCGTCCAGCCGAGCACCTTCAAGAGCAACCGCAGCTATCTGCAACACGACCTGACCGCGTTAAAAGGCCAGTTCAGTGCCGGGGATATTTTCTCCGACGCCGACCTGTTCGACAGCGTGCGTTATCGCGGCCTGAAACTGGCCTCCGATGACGGCATGCGCGCCGACAGCGAGCGCGGCTATGCGCCAGTGATTCGCGGAATTGCTCAGTCCAGCGCGACCGTGGAAATTCGTCAGAACAATTACATGCTCTACAGCACCAACGTGCCGCCGGGCCCTTTCGAGATCAGCGATATCTATCCAAGCGGTTCCAACGGCGATCTGGAAATCACGATTATCGAGGCCGACGGTCAGCGCCGGGTGACAGTGCAGGCATTTTCCAGCCTGCCGATCATGGTGCGCCAGGGGCAGTTGAAGTACAGCGTCTCGGCCGGCCGCTACAACAGCAACAGCGATGATCAGCAATCGCCGCAGTTCGTCAGCAGCACACTGGCCTATGGCATCAGCAGCAACTTGTCCGGCATCGTCGGCGTGCAGGCGACCGAGAATTTTCAGGCGCTGTCCGTGGGCGCCGGGCGTAATACGCCGATCGGCGCCGTGTCACTGGACGTGACCCATTCCGCCAGTCACACCTTTGGCCAAGTGGTCAAGGGCAACAGCTTGCGGGCGCTGTACGCCAAGACATTCACCGGCACCGACACCAGCTTTACCCTCGCCGCCTATCGCTATTCGACCGAGGGCTATCGCACCCTCACCGACCACGTCGAGGAACTGAGCCACGAGGGCGAAAAACGCACGGGCAACTCGAAAACCCGCACCGACCTGACCGTCAACCAGAGCCTGGGACGTGATCAGCAATATGGCAGCATCTACCTCAACGCCAGTGACCAACGCTATTGGGGGCGCGGCGGTTCGCAAAGCCTGTCGGCGGGTTACAGCAACTATTGGGGCGAAGTCAGTTACAACCTGGGCGCCACCTACACCAAGGATATCGGCAACTATGGGCCGGCGAACAACGACACCCTGGTCAACCTGTCACTGTCTTTCCCGCTGGGTTCAAAACCGCGCGCGCCGAGGGCGTTCGTCTCCGCCAGTACACAGAAAGCCACCGATAGTGCTCAGGTCGGAATCAACGGTTACCTGACGGAAGACAGCGACACTTATTACTCGGTGCAAGGCGGCAACAGCAGCACTGGTGGCAGCAGCGGTTCGGCCAATATCAGCACGCGAACATCGGTGATGGACATCAGCGCCGGTTACAGTCAGGGCCGTGGATACAACTCGCAGAATCTCAATCTGGCCGGCTCGATCGTCGGCCACAGCGGCGGGATCAACCTCGGGCAAACCGTCGGTGAGACATTTGCGCTGGCGCAGGTCGAAGGCGTTTCCGGGGTGAAAATCGGCAGCTTCTCCGGGGCGAAAACCGGACGTAACGGCTATGCCGTGGTGCCCAATGCGCAACCCTATCGGGTCAACTGGATCAACCTCGACACCCGCGATCTGGGCGCCGATATCGAAATCGATAACGCGACCCGGCAAGTGGTGCCGCGCCGCGGTGCAGTGGTGCTGGCGCGCTACGCGAGCAAAACCGGACGCAGGGTGCAATTCGCCTTGTTCGATGCGCAGCACCAGCCGATTCCCTTCGGTGCGTCGCTGGAAGATGCCGCCGGCAAGCAGCTGGCGATTTCCGACCCGAGTGGCAAGGCACTGGCGCTGGTCGAGGACGACGCCGGTACCCTGACCATCAACTGGCAAGGCCAGCGCTGCGAGGCGTCGTATGCACTGCCCGAGCGGGACAAGGCGTTGAACTACGAGCGGGCCTCCCTGGTGTGCCGCGCGCCAGTGGCTGACTGAGAAGACGCCATCGCTGGCAAGCCAGCTCCCACAAAGTCCTTGGCGCACACAACAATCATGTACGCCACAGAAGCTTGTGGGAGCTGGCTTGCCAGCGATTGAAGCGACTCGGTTCAGGAGAAAGCGCGCTTTAGAAATCGCGCTTGTAGAAGATATCCAGCGAACTCGCCACACCACTGGCCGCTTCGACATAGACCTTCTTGCTCAGCTTGTAGCGCAGCGCAATGGTACTGGCCGGCTCAAACACGCCCACGCCATAACGCAAACTGAGCTTCTCGGTAATATTGCCGCTGGCCACCACGCTGGTGGCATCGCCGCTGCCCGCCGTGTCGAGCTGGAAGTCCTGAATCCCCAGATCCTTGGCCAGGCTGCTGGTGACCCCGGAACTGCCCATCAAGCCGAGACCCAACGCCGCTTGCGCGAGCATATTGTTGTCTTCGCCGTTGGTGCTCAGCGGACGACCCAAGACCAGATACGACAGCGCCTGCTCCTGGCTCATCGCCGGTTCCGAGAAGATCTGCGTGGTCGGCTGCTCGGCGCTGCCGCTCAGGCGAATACCGGCGATCACGTCGTCGGTCTGGCGGATCGCTTCGATGTCCAGATACGGCTGATCGAGGGGGCCGGCGAACAACAGACGCGCACGGCGCACTTGCAGGCGCTGGCCGTAGGCACTGTAGCGGCCGTCGTTGAGCCACAGTTCGCCACGGGTGTCCATGTTGTCGCCGATGTGCACATGGCCTTTCACGTTGGCGGTCAGGCCGAAACCGGCGAAAGCCAGTTTGTCTTCGCCGACCACCACGTCGATGTCCATTTTCATCGCCATCGGCGGTTTGCCCTCTTCGGTCTGCGCGCCGACGATGATCGTGTCATCGGAGACTTTCACCGTTGATGGCGGCAATTCGCGCACGGTGATTTCGCCTTTGGGCACCTGCACTTTGCCAGCGATTTTCAGCTCGTCGCCGGCCATGGAAATCTTCAGGTCCGGCGCCACTTCGAGCTTGGCATAGGGCTCGACGGTGACCGGCAATTGCGTGCCTTTGAGCGCCAGATCGACCATCAGTGCCTGACCCCAGGCGATGTTACCGTTCAAGCTGCCCTGCCCGCTCTTGCCACTTTTCCAGCCGCCGTCGAGGCGTACCGATTCGCCGGCAATCAGCGCGGTGAGTTGCAGGTTCTGCAGTTCCATCGGCAACTCGGCGCCGGACACTTCACCGTCGCTGAGTTGCACGGTGCCGTTGACCAGCGGCGCGAGCAATCCACCGGAAATCGTGCCGCTGCCATTCAGGCGCCCGGTGAGTTTTTCAACCATCGGCACAAACGGCCGTGCCACCGACAAGTCCAGCCCGGAGAGACGGAACGAGCCGCTCAGCGGTTTGTTTTTCGGCAGTGGATTGAGCTGTGCCTGCACCATCAACTCGCCGAGTTTACCGCCGACGAAATTCAGCTCGGTGTCGACGCGTTTTGGCGTGAGTTTGCTGGTGAGTTTCAGGGTCTGGTACGGGAAGTCCAGCCACTGTTCCTTTTCCTTCATGCGCAAGGTGCCGCCACTGGCGTCGATGCTGACCACGCCGTTCGGGCCGCTGGCCGGCAGATCCAGTTGCAGATCGGCATTGAGCTTACCCTTCCAGGCGAAATCTTTTGGCAGCCATTGCGCGAGGCTTTCGATCGGGAACTGCTTGAGGTGGTAGCGCAGTTTCGGCTCCGGCATCAGGCGCTGATCTTCACCGCACAGGCTGGCGTCGCCGGACATCCAGCAATGAGCGCCAAAGTTGATTTTGCCATCAGCCAGACGTTCTAGCTTGGCCGGGCTTTGCAGTTTCCAGTCCTGGCCGCCGGCCTGAATGTCGCCACTGGCCAAACGGCCGCGCCAGTTGCCCTTGTCCAGATTGCCATCCAGACCGAGGGCCAGTTTCAGTTTCGGCCCGATCAGGTCGAGGTTGAGTTTCTGGTTCTTGATGTCGCCTTGGGCGCTGGCGGTCAACACGCCCAGGTTGGTGTCGCCGGCCTGAATGCCGCTGCCCTTCAGATCGATCTTTGCCCGCTGCGCACTGTCGAGGGTGGCGTCGAGGTTGAGGCTTTGCAGGCGATTGTCCTGGAAAGCCAGTTGCGAACCTTGCAGGTCGAGTTTGCCCTGCGGTGCTTTCAACGTGCCGGCGACATTGACCTGCCCGTTGACCTGCCCGCGCAGTTGCGGCCAGAGCTTAGCCAGACGCGACAGCTTGATGTCGATCTGCCCGGTGAGTTTCTGTTGCAGACTGCCCTTGCCGCTGATGCTGTTGTCGCCGAGACGGATTTGCAGGGCATTCAGATTCCACTGTTCGCCCGCGCCGTCCGCCTTGGCCTGAAGAATCGCCGGTTGCCCGCGCAATTTGCCTTTCAAGTCGAGATCCGCAGTGAGGCTCAGGTGTTCGTTTTTCATTTCGCCTTGGCTTTTCAGCGGTCCAGCTAACGTGCCCGGCAATTCGGCGACCCAGTACGCCGGGTTGAGCGCCGACAGCTCCAGCGCGGTGTCCCAGGCGATACCGTCGGCGAACTGCACATTCACATGGCCTTCAGCCTTGCCCTGCCCGGCTTCCATTTTCAGTTGCGGCAAGGCGATCTGTTTCAGGCTGCCGCTGAACGGACTGCTCAGGGTAAACGCGCCCGCCGGGCCATCCAGTGCGGCGGCGAAGTTGCCGAGGTACTGACCATCGGTGTAGGAGACTTCGCCGGTGAAGGTACGCAAAGCGACCTCAGGTTCGTCAATTTCGTTGTAAAGCCGATGCCACGGAAAATCCTGCCAGTTGATATTGGCTTGCGCGCTGAGGCCTTTGCTCCAATCGACGCTGCCGGTGAGTTTCAGGCTTTGCTTGTCGTTGGCCGTCAGGTCGAGGCCGGCGATCTGCGCGCCACTGGCGTCGACTTTGCCTTTGAGCAGCAGCGCCACTGGGCCTTTGTCGGCGGGCAGCGTGGCGTTGCCGTTGAGCTGGTAACCGTTTTTCAGGTCGCCTTCGCCGGTCAGTACCAATTGATTGAGTTGCAGGGTGTCCGGCAGGTCGGCGCTCGGTTTGAACGCTTCGGAAGTGATGCGGACCTTGGCCGGCAGGTTTTCCGCCAGTGGTTGCAGTTCGCCGCTCAGCTGACCGTCGAGGTAACCACGACTGTCGGCGTGCAGGTTGAGGGTTTTCAACAGGTCGCCGTCGATCTTCAACGCCAGTGTCCACGGCCCAGTTCCCGGGGATGGCAATGTCAGGTCACCGGCGATGTTCAGCGGCCAGTTGCCGGTCGGCGTGAGTGTGCCGGACAGGTTCAGGCTGAGGTCGTCGCGCTGCAATTTCACGCTGTCGATCTGCATGCCCTGGGCGGTCCAGTGCGCCGCCAGTTGCAAGCCCTTGAGCTGTTCGCTGCCGTTGAACAACAGGCTGCCGACCTGTACGTCGCCCAGCTCGATGGCCACCGGCAATTGCAGATCCGGCAATTTGATCGGGCCGCTTTCGGTGGTTTCTTCGCTCGGCGGGAATTGCAGAATGACCTGATCAGCCTTGAGCTGTTCGATGCACAGGGTCATGCGCGTCAGGCACAGCGGCGACCAGGCGAAGATCGCTTTGTTCAGTTCGACGCGGCTGCTGTCCTGCTGCCACAACAAATGATCGGCGCTCCATTGCCCGCCGATGCGACCCTGGAAATTTTCCACGCTCAAGCCCGGTACTAGGCCCAGCACCCAGCGGCTGCCGGCCGCCGTGCCGAGTACGGCGGTGACACTCAATACAATCAACAACACCAGCGCCAACAGCGTCAGTGCCGTTATTTTCAAACCACGCTTCACAGCTCAGGCCCCATGGAAAAGTGCAGCCGGATGCCGCCATCGTCGTCGAGTGCGTGGGCCAGGTCGAGGCGGATCGGCCCGACCGGCGAAACCCAGCGCACACCAATACCGACCCCGGTCTTGAGGTTCGGCAGTTCGAGTTTGTTGAAAGAGTTGCCCTGATCGACGAAGGTCGCCACGCGCCATTTCTCGGCGACCGAGTATTGGTACTCGACGCTGCCGGCGACCATGTAGCGGCCGCCGATTCGGTCGCCATCGGAGTTTTTCGGCGACAGACTCTGATAGTCGTAACCGCGCACGCTCTGATCGCCACCGGCAAAGAAGCGCAGCGACGGCGGCACCGAGTTGTAGCCGTTGGTGGCGCTGCCGCCGACCTGCACGCGACCGAGCAAGCGGTGTTTGTCGAACACCGTGGTCAGGCCTTTGACCAGGGCGGTGCCATATAAAAGGTTGTTGTCGGAACCCAGGCCTTCCTTCGCCACTTTGCTTTCGAAGCTCAGGCGATAGCCATTGTGCGGGTCGATGCGGTTGTCGCTTTTCAGATACGAGTAACTGATGCCGGGCATCAGCAAGGTGCTCAGGCCGGAGTCATCGCCGAGTTCATATTCTTCGCGCTGCCACTTCAGCGAAATCACCCGCTGCCAGCCGCTCGGCAATTTGCTGTGCCATTCTGGGCCGAAGGTCAGCAGTTTGCTCAAGGTGTCGGAGCCGTCGATGTCTTCGAATTGATAGCCACCGGCCCAGCGCAGTTTGTCGGTCAGCGGTGGGTCGAGCGGGATGTCATAGAACAGCCCGACGTTTTGTCGAGGTGCCGAGAGTTCGGCTTCCCAGCCGTAGCTGTCGCCCTGCGGATTGACCCAATGGCGCGTCCAGTTGGCTTTGATGCGCGGGCCGACGTCGGTGGAATAACCGAGGCCCAGGCCCATGGTTCGTGGTTTGCGCGTGTCGAGTTTGACGTCGACCGGGATCACATCGTTCTTCGCGGCGGTCGGTGCGGCATCGACGCGTATGCCTTCGAAATAGCCGCTCGATTGCAAATCACGGTTCAGCTCGGCGATCAGCTCGGAGTCGTACGGTTCGCCTTCCTTGAACGGCACCATGCGTTGCAGCAGGTCTTCGTCGAACGGCGTGTCGCCTTCGAATTTGACTTTGCCCAAGGCATAACGCGGGCCGCTTGCGTAGATCAATTCGATGTCGGCCACCCCGGCGCGCGGGTCGACCATGAGTTTTTGGCTAGTAAAGTGGCCACTGAAAAAACCGAAGCGCGAGGCCTGATTCTGAATAAGTCTTTTGGCGTCTTCGTAACGCCCATGGTTGAGCACCGCGCCGGACTTGAGCGCGTCGCTTTTCGGCACTCGAAAGGATTTGAGGGAGGCAGCCGGGCCGTCGACACGAATGGTGACGTTGCGCAGATGAATCGGCTCGCCGGGATCGATGTTCAACACCAGGCGCGGCTTGTCGCCGCCCTTGACGTCACTTTCGATCTGCGGCTGGTAGTAGCCCAACGCCTGGGCCGCTTTGCGCGCCTGCTCTTCGGCACCGCGACTGAAGCGCTGCAGGGCTTCTTCGTCACGATCGCCGAGGCTGCCGATATAGCCTTCTATATTGGCCTTGAGTTCATCGTTGGACGGTTTGATCCGCACATCCAATTCACTTTGCGCCAGCGCCGCGCAGCTGGTTAACAGCACGAGCACGCCACTGGTAAATCTTCCTGGAAACTTCATAGGCGCGGATGCTATCACGGGCTTGGGAGCGTGATAGAACAGGAAATTTCCCAAGAAGTTCGATTGTCATGCTGTTGCAGTTTGTAACACCTGCGGATTGGCGTGGAAAAATACGTGTTCACGCACCGGCCCGACGGCAACCTCGCCGATCTCCTCGTAACCCTGCCTTTTATAGAATTCCAGGTAACGCGGGTTGCCGGTGTCGAGCACCACGCCCTGCGACGTTTCATCCACCGCGCACCAGTTGTGCACGGCAGTCAGCAGTTGCTCGCCAAAGTGCTTGCCCTGAAATTGTGGGTGGATGCCCAGCAGCGGCAGCATATGCACCGTATCGCTGGGTACGCAGGCAGCAACAGCATCGTGGTATTCCAGATAACGGCGGGTGCAGCGGAAACCGGTGCTGAGCACCATGCGCAAACGCCACGCCCAACTTTCGGTGATGCCCAGACGGCGTTGCGGCGGCGCGATCAGGGCGATGCCGATCAGACGGTCGTTGACCAGCAGGCCGATGGCGGGCAGATCCTGCAGAAAGTGTTGTTTGACCAGCTCCCGCACCGTCGCCCGCACGCGCTGTTCGTAGCCAGGGCGTTCGGCTTCGAACAGATAGCCGAAGGTCGGCTGGTGGCGATAGGCCTGATAGAGCAGCGAGCGGGCTTCGCGCGAGTAGCCGCGGTCGAGCATATGAATGTCGGCGATGGCGGTCTGGGTTTCAGGCATGACGGTGAATCTCCCCGGGGCGCGTTCAAATGGCGGCGCTCTTGTTGGTACGAACCTTTTGCGGGTGGCGTGGTTCCCCACAGGTATAGACCAACCTTGGATCTTCATCGATTTTGCCGACCTCTTCGCGAGCAAGCTCGCTCCCACATTTCGATCGCGTTCCCCTGTGGGAGCGAGCTTGCTCGCGAAGAGGCACTTACCCGCAACACAAATCCCACAGACCAAAATGATTTCTCCCACACTGGCCCATCTCCCCCATGTCAGCTAGCATCGCCCTTTTGCCAGGACTGCCGACCATGAAGATCGTTTCCTTCAACATCAACGGACTGCGCGCCCGTCCGCATCAGCTGGCAGCGCTGATCGAAAAACACCAGCCGGACGTGATCGGCCTGCAGGAAACCAAGGTCCACGACGACCAGTTCCCGCTCGAAGAAGTCCGCGCCCTCGGCTACCACGTGTATTTCCACGGCCAGAAAGGCCATTACGGCGTGGCCATGCTCTCGCGCAAGGCGCCCATCGCCATCCACAAAGGTTTCGCCACCGACGAAGAAGACGCTCAGCGTCGCTTTATCTGGGGCACCTTCGCCGACGCCAATGGTGTGCCGGTGACCATCATGAACGGCTATTTCCCCCAGGGCGAAAGCCGCGACCATCCAACCAAATTCCCCGCCAAGCAGCGTTTCTACAGCGATCTGCAAGCGCTGCTGGAAAGCCAGTTTCACAATGAACAGCCCGTGGTGGTGATGGGCGATGTGAACATTTCCCCGGAAGACTGTGACATTGGCATCGGCCCGGACAACATGAAGCGCTGGCTGAAAACCGGTAAATGCAGCTTCCTGCCGGAAGAGCGCGAGTGGATGGCACGCCTGAAGAACTGGGGTTTGACCGACAGTTATCGTCACCTGAACCCGGACGTGACCGACATGTTCAGTTGGTTCGATTACCGCAGCCGTGGGTTTGAGGATGAACCGAAGCGTGGCCTGCGCATTGATGTGATTCTGGCGTCACATGGTTTGTTGCCGCGGGTGAAAGCGGCGGGTGTCGACTATGAATTGCGCGGGATGGAAAAACCGTCCGATCATGCGCCGATCTGGCTTGAACTCAGCTGATCCCCAGTCTTACGCAATACCTGTAGGAGTGAGCCTGCTCGCGATAGCGGTGAATCAGTCAACGTAAATTTGACCGGTACACTGCTATCGCGAGCAGGCTCACTCCTACATTGGTTAGTTGTCATCTTTTGGTCATGCGCCTGACTTAATCTCCCCGGCAATCCCCTTGGCTTGATTCGGTGCCGGCATGACCCTGCGTGTTCTGTGCGTATTTCTCTTGAGTGCGTGGCTGACGGTTTCGGCCGCTGCCCTGCCCCTTCCTGAAAACGGCCCGGCGCTGCGTATTCAAGGCTCCAACACCATCGGCGCCGAACTCGGCCCGGCGCTGGTCGAAGGGTTGCTGCAAGAGCAGGGTTTGCTGAAAATCCACCGCGAAACCCCGGACACGGCCAACGAACTGCGCATCGTCGGCCAGACCGCCCAAGGCAAACGCGTGGTCGTGGAAGTGGCCGCGCACGGTTCCAGCACCGGTTTTACCGCGTTGAAAAACGCCAGCGCCGACCTGGCCGCGTCTTCCCGCGAGATCAAGGACAGTGAGTTGCAGACCCTGCAATCACTGGGCGATCTGAAAAGCCCCGCCGCCGAACAAGTCATCGCCATCGATGGCCTGGCGATCATTCTTCATCCCGACAATCCCCTCCAACAACTGGACACCGAGCAACTGGCGCGGATCTTCAGTGGCGAAGTGAAAACCTGGGAAGACCTTGGCGGGCGTGGCGGTGCGATTCATTTATATGCGCGCGATGATCAATCCGGCACCTACGACACGTTTAAAGAACTGGTCCTCAGCCGTCGTGGGAAAAGTCTGAGCAGCAACGCGAAAAGGTTTGAGTCCAGCGAGCAACTGTCCGACGCCGTCAGCGCGGATCCACAGGGCATCGGCTTCATCGGTTTGCCCTACGTGCGTCAGGCCAAAGCCGTGGCCATCGCCGATGGCGCATCGCAATCGATGTTGCCTCTGAACAGTCTGATCGCCACCGAGGACTATCCACTGTCGCGGCGCTTGTTCTTCTATCTGCCACCCGACAGTAACAATCCTTGGGCGAAGGCGTTGGTGACATTTGCGCAAAGTCGTCAGGGTCAGGCGATTGTCGCCGCCAACGGTTTTATCAGCCAGACCGTGCACGCTATGAGCGTCGCGCCGAACGCGTTGATGCCCGAGGGTTATCAATCACTCAGCCGCCACGCCCAGCGTCTGACGGTGAACTTCCGTTTTGAAGAAGGCAGCGCGAGTCTGGATAACAAAGCGCGTCAGGATCTGGCGCGGGTGATCGACTATATAAAGCGGCGAGACAAAACTGAACGCGCGGTGACATTGGTCGGGTTTGGTGATGCCAAGGATGACCCCGCACGCGCGGACCTGCTGTCGAAGCTGCGCGCGATGGCGGTGCGCCGGGAGCTGGTGAAGAACGGCGTGGTGCTGCGTGAGGTTCGCGGCTTTGGCGCGTTGATGCCGGTGGCGGCGAACAATGTGGATGAGGGCAGGATCAAGAATCGGCGGGTTGAGGTTTGGGTGTATTGAGCCTGATGGTTATGTACTGAATGGGCCGGCCCCTTCGCGAGCAAGCTCGCTCCCACAGGGATCGCATTCTTCCATTTGGAACGCGCTTTAATGTGGGAGCGAGCTTGCTCGCGAAGCAGGCGACGCGGTCTTAATGACCGCTACGCAGCATTTCCTTCGGCACATACTTGCCGATCTCGAACTTGCCGACCGCTGCGCGGTGCACCTCGTCCGGGCCGTCGGCCAGGCGCAGGGTGCGTTGCATGGCGTACATGTACGCCAGCGGGAAATCGTTCGATACCCCGGCGCCGCCATGCATCTGGATCGCCCGATCGATCACTCGCAGCGCGACGTTCGGCGCGACTACCTTGATCTGCGCAATCTCGCTTTTCGCCACTTTGTTACCGACGGTGTCCATCATGTATGCCGCTTTCAACGTCAGCAGGCGCGCCATGTCGATCTCCATCCGCGAGTCGGCGATCTTGTCGACGTTACCGCCCAGACGCGCCAGCGGTTTGCCGAATGCCGTGCGGCTCACCGAGCGTTTGCACATCAATTCCAATGCACGTTCGGCCATGCCGATCGAACGCATGCAGTGGTGAATCCGGCCTGGGCCAAGACGACCCTGGGCAATTTCAAAGCCGCGTCCTTCACCCAACAGGACGTTTTCATACGGCACGCGCACGTTGTCGAACAGTACTTCGGCGTGGCCGTGTGGCGCATCGTCGTAACCGAACACCGGCAACGGACGGACAATCTTCACGCCGGGGGTGTCGACTGGCACAAGGATCATCGAGTGCTGCGCATGACGCGGTGCATCGGGATTGCTCAGGCCCATGAAGATGAGGATCTTGCAGCGCGGATCGCAAGCACCGGAGGTCCACCATTTTTTGCCGTTGATCACCCACTCGTCACCATTGCGCTCGGCGCGAGCGGCCATGTTGGTGGCGTCGGACGAGGCTACGTCAGGTTCGGTCATGGCGAACGCCGAGCGGATCTCGCCGCGCAGCAGTGGTTCGAGCCAGCGTTGTTTCTGTTCTTCGTTGGCGTAGCGCACCAGCACTTCCATGTTGCCGGTGTCCGGCGCCGAGCAGTTGAACGGCTCGGGGCCGAGCAGCGAGCGGCCCATGATTTCCGCGAGCGGCGCGTATTCAAGGTTGGTCAGACCGGCACCGAGCTCCGATTCCGGCAGAAACAGATTCCACAGGCCTTCGGCCTTGGCCTTGGCTTTGAGCTCTTCCATGATCGCCGTCGGCTGCCACCGATCGCCTTCGGCAACCTGGCGCTCGAACACGGCTTCGGCCGGGTAAACGTAAGTGTCCATGAACGCGGTCACGCGCTCACGCAGTTCTTGCACCTTGGGCGAATAAGCGAAATCCATGATCAATTACCTTCTTGGGCAGAGGTTGTTTAAGTCATGCAATCGATGCTAGAACAGCGTTGATAATTTACCTAGCCTATTCTCGGCGTGTATAAACATTCATCACCGATATATGATCGGCTGATTGCCAGCCCCTAAAACACCGCCCTAAATAACAAGAGAAGCCGCGTTATGAATCTGAGTAAGGTCGACCTCAACCTTTTCATCGTCTTCGACGCGATCTATACCGAAGCCAACCTGACCCGCGCCGGGCAGATTGTCGGCATCACTCAGCCGGCGGTGTCCAACGCCTTGGCGCGGTTGCGCGAGACCTTCAACGACCCGCTGTTCGTGCGTACCGCTCAGGGCATGGTGCCGACGCCGATGGCGCAGAACATCATCGGCCCGGTGCGCAACGCTTTGTCGCTGCTGCGTGTGTCGGTTCAGGAAAGCCGCATTTTCAACCCGGCGCAGGCGGTCAAGACCTACCGCATCAGCATGACCGACCTCACCGAAGCGGTAATTCTGCCGCCGCTGTTCCAGCGCCTGCGCCGCTTGGCGCCGACCGTGATCATCGAAAGTTTTCTGTCAAAACGTCGGGAGACCACCAAGGAACTGGCGGCCGGGCGTCTGGATTTTGCCGTGGATGCGCCACTTAACACCGACCCGCAGGTGCGTCATGTCAAGCTGATGGAAGACCGTTACGTGTGTGCGATGCGCAAGGGTCATCCGATGGCGGGCAAGGAAAAGCTCTCGCTGGATGATTATTTGTCGCTGACGCATATCCACATTTCCAGCCGCCGCAGTGGTCTGGGTTATGTCGATCTGGCGCTGGGCAAAATGGGTATTCAGCGCAAGATTGCCCTGCGTTCGCAGCATTACTTGATGGCGTCACAGGTGATGCAGCAGACCGACATGGTCATGACCGTGCCGGAGCGCTTTGCCCGTCGACATGAGTTGCAGGCGTTTAATTTGCCGGTGAATGATGTGCCGCCCGTGGAGACGCACCTGTATTGGCATGAAAGCACTGACCAGGATCCGGCGAATCGCTGGATGCGCGAGCAAATGATCGAGTTGTGCCAGCAGGTGACGGCACAGGAGAAGAAGCTCGATAAGCAGGTGGAGTAAGGAAAGATCAAAAGATCGCAGCCTGCGGGAGCTCCTACAGAGATCGGTGTAGGAGCTGCCGCAGGCTACGATCTTTTTCTTGCTTGACGTAAACGTCAACCTGCCATTAGCTTAGCGCCAAGACCTTTTTCCGAGCGCTTCCATGAGCAGCCAGACTTACAGCATCTCCGACCTCGCCCGCGAGCTGGACATCACCACCCGGGCGATCCGCTTTTATGAAGAGCAAGGCCTGCTCAGTCCTGAGCGCCGTGGCCAGGAACGTATCTATTCGCCACGCGACAAGGTCAGCCTGAAGCTGATCCTGCGTGGCAAACGCATCGGCTTCTCGCTGGCCGAATGCCGCGAACTGATCGAGCTTTATGACCCGTCCAGCGGTAACACCAAGCAGCTCAACAGCATGCTGGCGAAAATCGCCGAGCGCCGCGAGCAGCTGGAGCAGCAGTTGCTGGATATCGAACAGATGAAGCTGGAACTCGATACCGCTGAAGAGCGCTGCGTGCAGGCGTTGGAGCAGACGCTCAAGAGCCAGCAGGCCATTCAGTAACAACCCCACAGGGGGATATCCGCAGATTTCAGATAACTACAACAGGTCAACCGCCATGTCCCTCCCCTCCCAAGTACGCCTGATCGAAGTCGGCCCGCGCGATGGTCTGCAGAACGAAGCCCAACCGATCAGCGTTGCCGACAAGGTGCAACTGGTCGACGCCCTCAGCGCCGCCGGTCTCGGCTATATAGAAGTCGGCAGTTTCGTTTCGCCGAAATGGGTACCGCAAATGGCCGGTTCTGCCGAGGTGTTCGCACAAATCCAGCGCAAACCCGGCGTGACCTACGGTGCACTGGCGCCAAACCTGCGCGGCTTCGAAGACGCCATAGCCGCTGGGGTCAGGGAAGTCGCGGTGTTCGCCGCGGCCTCCGAAGCCTTCTCGCAACGCAACATCAACTGCTCGATCAGCGAAAGCCTGGCGCGCTTTGCGCCGATCATGGAAGCGGCGAAACAGCACGGCGTTACCGTGCGCGGTTACGTGTCCTGCGTGCTCGGTTGCCCGTACGAAGGCACGGTCGCGCCGGAGCAAGTGGCGATGGTCGCGCGCGAGTTGTATGCGATGGGCTGCTATGAAGTCTCGCTGGGCGACACCATCGGCACTGGCACTGCGGGCGCGACTCGCCGCTTGTTTGAAGTGGTTTCGGCGCAGGTGCCACGGGACAAGCTCGCCGGGCATTTCCACGACACTTACGGCCAGGCCATGGCCAATATCTATGCCAGCCTGCTCGAAGGCATTTCGGTGTTCGACAGCTCTATCGCGGGCCTCGGCGGCTGCCCGTACGCCAAAGGCGCGAGCGGTAACGTTGCTACCGAAGATGTGGTGTACCTGCTCAACGGCCTCGGCATCGAGACCGGTATCGACCTGGACGCCTTGATTGCTGCGGGTCAGCAGATCAGCGCGGTGCTCGGCCGCCCGAGCGGTTCGCGCGTGGCCAAGGCTCGCAGCGCACAGTGAGGGAACAAGGTGTTACCGCTGTGTCCGGAATGTGGGTTTAAGCGAGTAACACGGAAACAAATTGTCTGGTTTCGCCGGAGTGAAAAAACGACTTAATTTTCAATCCGTTGATTTATAACGTATTTTCAAAGTTGGCACGGCTTCTGCTATCTCTATGGCATAACAAGAATAAAAAGCAGCAAACCAATAAAAATAAGACGTACCGACTCTGACATAACAAAAACAACACGGCAGAGACGCAGCTAACAGATTTTTTTGGAGAAGGTGTGCTTTTCAGGGTGCTCTCAGGAGTGACCCGCAACCGGGCAGAGAACAATAAAACTACCTTCAGGTAGCTCCCGAATCGGTTGGATCGCTTAGCGAGAAAGCAGATCAGCGCTCAAAAAAATACGTTTGCTCTTGACCCCGGATGGGGGTCGCCAAAAACAGCGGTAAAGGGCCACGGTTGCCAAAAACAACAACAGACCGACCCTCAATAATAAAAAAGAGCACGCGACGACAAAATTAAAGGGGAGCTTCGGCTCCCCTTTGTGCTTTCTGTGATTCCTCTTTCCAACACCGCTAATCCCTGTGGGAGCGAGCCTGCTCGCGAAAGCGGTGTATCAGACACATCTGCGCTGAATGACACACTGCATTCGCGAGCAGGCTCGCTCCCACATTAGATTGTCATCACATTAAGTTTTGTGTCAGGCCTGCTTTTCGCGCAGCTCTTCGATACTGATCTCACGCATCCTGAATTTCTGAATCTTGCCCGTGACCGTCATCGGAAACTCTTCAACGAATTTGAAGTGCCGTGGCGTCTTGAAGTGCGCGATGCGCTCCTTGCACCAGGTTTGCAGCTCCAGTTCGGAGGCGTTGTGACCAGGGTGGAATTTGATCCAGGCGACAATCTCCTCGCCGTAACGCGAGCACGGAATGCCAATCACCTGCACGTCCGCCACCGCCGGATGGGTGAAGAAAAACTCTTCCAGCTCACGCGGATAAATGTTCTCGCCACCACGGATGATCATGTCTTTGTTACGCCCGGCGATGTTGACGTAACCCTCCTCGTTCATGCTCGCCAGGTCGCCGGTGTGCATCCAGCCCGCCTCATCGATGGCTTCAGCGGTGGCCTGCGGATTGCTCCAGTAGCCGAGCATCACGCTGTAGCCACGGGTGCACAGTTCGCCGATGGTGCCGCGCAGCACGAGGTTGCCGGCCTCATCGATGATCTTGCTTTCCAGCTGTGGCTGGGTGCGGCCGACGGTGGTCACGCGTAACTCCAGCTCATCGTTCGGACCGGTTTGCAGCGACACCGGGCTGGTTTCGGTCATGCCGTAGGCGATCTGCACTTCGCTCATGTGCATCTCGCTGATGACCCGACGCATCACTTCGATCGGGCACGTAGCGCCCGCCATGATTCCGGTGCGCAGGCTCGACAGATCGAATTCGCCGCGTTGCGGCTGGTCGAGCATGGCGATGAACATGGTCGGTACGCCATAAAGGCCGGTGGCTTTTTCTTCGGCGACGGTTTGCAGGGTCAGCAATGGATCGAACGCGTCGTTGGGGTAAATCATCGTGCTGCCGTGGGTGATGCAGCCGAGGTTGCCCATGACCATGCCGAAGCAGTGGTACAGCGGCACCGGGATCACCAGACGATCGCGCGGGGTCAAGCCGATGCTTTCACCGACCATGTAGCCGTTATTGAGGATGTTGTAGTGGCTGAGGGTCGCGCCCTTGGGGAAACCGGTGGTGCCGGAGGTGTACTGGATGTTCACCGGTTGATCGAAGTGCAGGCTGTCGCTGCGTTCGCGCAGTTGATCGGGAGAGATGCTGGTGGCCAGATCGGCCAGTTGCGACCACGGCAGAAAACCTGACGGTGGTTGCGCGTCAAGGCTGATTACCCCACGCAGTTCGGGGAGGCGTTCGCTGCGCAATTGGCCGATGGGTTGCTCGGCCAGTTCCGGCACCAGTCCCTGCAACATGCCGTGGTAATTGGAGGACTTGAACGCCCCGGCGCAGACCAGCCATTGGCAGCCGGATTGTTTGAGTACGTATTCGAGTTCAGAGCTGCGATAGGCCGGGTTGACGTTAACCAGTATCACGCCGATTTTCGCCGTGGCGAATTGAGTGATGCACCACTGCGCGCAGTTCGGCGCCCAGATACCGAGGCGATCGCCGACCTGCAAACCCAAAGCCAGCAGCGCTCTGGCGTGCAGATCGACTGCGTCGGCCAGTTGTCGCCAGGAATAGCGCTGCTGATGGCGCACCACCAGCGCTTCACCGTCGGGGTATTGCGCGGCCGTGTGATCGAACTTCTGCCCGATGGTCATCGCCAGCAAAGCTTTGTCCTGTGAACCACGGGTGTAGCTGCGCTGCGGGTTTGCACTGGGTTGATCCATGACGACCCCTATTGTCTTTATTAGTGGGTTTTGCCGGATTTAACCCTGTGGGAACGAGCCTGCTCGCGAAGAGGCCAGCGGATTCAACATCCATGTTGCCTGATCTGACGCTTTCGCGAGCAGGCTCGCTCCCACAAGGCCTGCTCCGTTTCAATCTTGAACGGCCCCTACTCTCGCTCAAGTTGACGTTAACGTAAAGGGCGATTGACAGCCATCCGTCACAGGCTTACGTTAACGTAAAGGTGAGAGCCAAGTGACTGCCCTCCCCACCCTACAAAAAAGCCAAAAGGTGACCCATGAGCTACCCATCCCTGAACTTCGCCCTCGGTGAAACCATCGACATGCTGCGCGATCAGGTTCAGTCCTTTGTCGCCAAGGAGATCGCTCCGCGCGCCGCGCAGATCGACAGCGACAACCTGTTCCCTGCCGACATGTGGCGCAAGTTCGGTGACATGGGCCTGCTCGGCATCACCGTGCCGGAAGAGTACGGCGGCGCGGGCCTGGGTTACCTGGCGCACGTGGTGGCGATGGAAGAAATCAGTCGCGGTTCGGCTTCGGTGGCGCTGTCTTATGGCGCGCATTCCAACCTCTGCGTCAACCAGATCAACCGCAACGGTAACCACGAACAGAAAAGCAAATACCTGCCGAAGCTGATCAGCGGCGAGCACGTCGGCGCATTGGCGATGAGCGAACCGAATGCCGGTTCTGACGTGGTCTCGATGAAATTGCGCGCGGACAAACGCGGCGACCGTTACGTCCTTAATGGCAGCAAAACCTGGATCACCAACGGCCCAGACGCCAACACCTACGTGATCTACGCCAAGACCGATCTGGAAAAAGGCGCGCACGGCATCACCGCCTTCATCGTCGAGCGCGACTGGACAGGCTTCAGCCGCAGCAACAAGTTCGACAAACTCGGCATGCGCGGCTCCAACACCTGCGAACTGTTTTTCGATGACGTTGAAGTGCCGGAAGAAAACCTCCTCGGCGTGCTCAACGGCGGCGTGAAAGTGCTGATGAGCGGCCTCGATTACGAACGCGTCGTACTGTCCGGCGGCCCGACCGGGATCATGCAGTCGTGCATGGACCTGATCGTGCCGTACATCCACGACCGCAAACAGTTCGGCCAGAGCATCGGCGAATTCCAGCTGATCCAGGGCAAAGTCGCCGACATGTACACCCAACTCAACGCCAGCCGCGCCTACCTCTATGCAGTCGCCCAAGCTTGCGAACGCGGCGAAACCACCCGCAAGGATGCCGCCGGGGTGATCCTCTACACCGCCGAACGCGCCACACAAATGGCCCTCGACGCGATCCAGATTCTCGGCGGTAACGGTTACATCAATGAATTCCCGGCTGGCCGCTTGCTGCGTGACGCCAAGCTGTACGAAATCGGCGCCGGCACCAGTGAGATCCGTCGCATGCTGATCGGTCGCGAACTGTTCAACGAAACGAAATGAATTTCGTCAGCGGCGAGCTGCAAGTTTCAAGCTGCAAGAGAACAGCTTTAACTTGCCGCTCCAAGCTTGCAACTCGTAGCTGCTTACGGAGTAAGCCATGATTCTGCACACTCAGCTCAATCCCCGTTCAGCGGAGTTCGCTGCCAACAGCGCGGCGATGCTCAAACAGGTCGACGCCCTGCACACGCTGCTCGCCCAAGTGGCGCAGGGTGGCGGCGCGAAAGCTCAGGAACGTCACACCTCGCGCGGCAAATTGCTGCCGCGTGAGCGCATCAATCGCTTGCTCGATCCGGGCTCGCCGTTTCTCGAAATCAGCCAACTTGCCGCCCACGCCGTATATGGCGAAGACGTGCCGGCTGCCGGTGTGATTGCCGGGATCGGTCGGGTAGAAGGCGTCGAATGCATGATCGTCGCCAACGATGCGACGGTTAAGGGTGGTTCGTATTATCCGCTGACCGTGAAGAAACACCTGCGCGCACAAACCATCGCTCAGCAGAATCGTCTGCCATGTATTTATCTGGTGGACTCCGGCGGCGCCAACCTGCCGCGTCAGGACGAAGTGTTTCCGGATCGCGAGCATTTCGGGCGGATCTTCTTCAACCAGGCCAACATGAGCGCAATGGGCATTCCGCAGATTGCCGTGGTCATGGGCTCTTGCACTGCGGGTGGTGCTTATGTGCCGGCGATGGCCGACGAAGCAATCATGGTGCGCAATCAGGCGACGATTTTCCTCGCCGGCCCGCCGCTGGTGAAAGCTGCGACCGGCGAAGTGGTCAGCGCCGAAGATCTGGGCGGCGCCGATGTGCACTGCAAGATTTCCGGGGTCGCCGACCATTACGCCGAGAGCGACGAACATGCCCTCGCCCTCGCCCGCCGCAGCGTCGCCAACCTCAACTGGCGCAAGCTCGGTGAAGTGCAGCAACGTACGCCGATTGCGCCGCTGTACGCCGCTGACGAGTTATATGGCGTGGTTTCCGCCGATGCCAAGCAGCCGTTCGATGTGCGCGAAGTGATTGCGCGACTGGTCGACGGTTCGGTGTTCGATGAATTCAAGGCTTTGTTCGGCACCACGCTGGTGTGTGGCTTTGCGCATCTGCACGGTTACCCGATCGCGATTCTGGCGAACAACGGCATTCTCTTCGCCGAAGCCGCACAGAAAGGTGCGCACTTTATCGAACTGGCCTGCCAGCGCGGTATTCCGCTGCTGTTTTTGCAGAACATCACCGGTTTCATGGTCGGCCAGAAATACGAGGCCGGCGGTATCGCAAAACATGGCGCCAAACTGGTAACCGCCGTGGCTTGCGCGAAAGTGCCGAAATTCACCGTGATCATCGGCGGCAGCTTTGGTGCCGGGAACTACGGCATGTGCGGGCGCGCATACGATCCGCGTTTCCTGTGGATGTGGCCAAACGCGCGAATCGGCGTGATGGGTGCCGAACAGGCGGCGGGCGTGTTGGTGCAGGTCAAGCGTGAACAGGCTGAACGCAGTGGCCAAAACTTCAGTGCCGAGCAAGAAACAGAGATCAAACAACCGATCCTCGACCAGTACGAAGAGCAGGGTCACCCCTACTATTCCAGCGCTCGGCTGTGGGACGACGGCGTCATCGACCCGGCGCAGACCCGCGATGTGCTGGCCCTGGCCTTGTCCGCGTCGCTGAACGCGCCAATCGAACCGAGCCGCTTCGGCGTGTTCCGGATGTGATCGGGAGAATCTCATGAGTGATTTCAACACCCTCGAACTGCAAAACGACCCACGGGGTTTCGCGACGCTGTGGCTCAACCGCGCGGAAAAGAACAACGCGTTCAACGCCGAGATGATCCGCGAGCTGATCCTCGCACTCGACAAGGTCGCCAGTGATGCCAGCCTGCGTTTCCTGCTGGTGCGTGGCCGTGGCAAGCACTTCAGTGCCGGCGCCGATCTGGCGTGGATGCAGCAATCGGCCGAACTCGATTACCACACCAACCTCGACGACGCCCGCGAACTCGCGGAGCTGATGTACAACCTCGCCAAACTGAAAATCCCGACCGTGGCCGTCGTTCAAGGCGCAGCATTCGGTGGCGCGCTGGGGTTGATCAGTTGCTGCGACATGGCGATTGGCGCCGATGATGCGCAATTCTGCCTGTCGGAAGTGCGAATTGGTCTGGCGCCGGCAGTCATCAGTCCGTTTGTGGTGCAAGCGATTGGCGAGCGCGCTGCGCGGCGTTATGCGCTGACCGCCGAACGTTTTGGCGGTCAGCGTGCGCGGGAAATCGGTTTGTTGTCCGACAGCTATCCGGCCGCTGAACTGGATCAGCAAGTCGAACAGTGGACCAACAACCTGCTGCTCAACAGCCCCGCCGCGATGCGCGCCAGCAAGGATTTGCTGCGTGAAGTCGGCAACGGCGCGCTGACCCCGGCGCTGCGCCGCTACACCGAGAACGCCATCGCCCGCATCCGCGTCAGCCCGGAAGGCCAGGAAGGTCTGCGCGCTTTTCTGCAAAAACGTCCGCCGAGCTGGCAAGCCGCAACCACCACCAAGGAGCCGCGTTGATGAGCGCACCTGTTATCACCACTCTGCTGGTGGCCAACCGTGGCGAAATTGCTTGCCGCGTAATGCGCACCGCCAAAGCGCTGGGCCTGACCACGGTCGCCGTGCACAGCGCCACCGACCGTGAAGCGCGGCACAGCCGTGAAGCGGACGTTCGCGTCGATCTCGGTGGTAGCAAAGCGGCCGACAGTTATCTGCAAATCGACAAACTGATCGCGGCGGCCAAGGCCAGTGGCGCGCAGGCGATTCATCCGGGTTACGGGTTTCTCTCGGAAAATGCCGGATTCGCTCGCGCCATTGAAGCGGCCGGTTTGATTTTCCTCGGCCCGCCGGCCTCGGCCATTGATGCGATGGGCAGCAAGTCCGCCGCCAAAGCGCTGATGGAAACTGCCGGCGTGCCACTGGTGCCGGGTTATCACGGCGAAGCCCAGGATCTCGAGACCTTCCGCGATGCCTGCGAACGCATCGGTTATCCGGTGCTGCTCAAAGCCACGGCCGGCGGTGGCGGCAAGGGCATGAAAGTCGTCGAGGACGTCAGCCAATTGGCCGAAGCCCTCGCCTCGGCCCAGCGTGAAGCGCAGTCGTCGTTTGGCGATTCGCGGATGCTGGTGGAAAAATATCTGCTGAAACCGCGTCATGTGGAAATTCAGGTGTTCGCCGATCAGCATGGCAACTGCTTGTATCTGAATGAGCGTGACTGCTCGATTCAGCGCCGTCACCAGAAAGTCGTCGAAGAAGCGCCGGCACCGGGCCTGTCCCCGGAACTGCGTCGGGCGATGGGCGAAGCGGCGGTGCGTTCGGCGCAGGCAATCGGTTATGTCGGCGCCGGTACGGTGGAGTTTTTGCTGGATGCGCGGGGCGAATTCTTCTTTATGGAGATGAACACGCGCCTGCAGGTGGAGCACCCGGTGACCGAGGCCATCACCGGCCTGGATCTGGTTGCTTGGCAAATCCGCGTTGCCCGCGGTGAAGCGTTGCCGATCACTCAGGAACAGGTGCCGCTTAACGGCCATGCAATTGAAGTGCGCTTGTATGCCGAAGATCCTTCAAATGACTTTCTGCCGGCAACCGGACGTTTGGATTTGTATCGCGAGTCCGATGAAGGGCCCGGGCGTCGAGTCGATAGCGGGGTTGAGGAAGGCGATGAGATTTCGCCGTTCTACGACCCGATGCTCGGCAAGCTGATTGCCTGGGGCGAGGATCGCGAACAGGCCCGGTTGCGCTTGTTGAGCATGCTCGACGAGTTTGCGATTGGCGGATTGAAAACCAACATCAACTTCTTGCGGCGGATCATCGCGCACCCGGCGTTTGCGGCAGCGGAACTGGATACCGGGTTTATTCCGCGTTATCAGGAGCAATTGCTGCCTGCTCCGGGCACGTTGAGCGATGCGTTCTGGAACGCGGCGGCGCAGGCCGTGGCGCAGAGTCTGGCGCAATTGGCGCGTCAGGATGATCCTGCTTCACCATGGTCTGTCAACACCGGACTGCGTGCGGGTCTGCCACGAGAAATCACCCTGCATTTGAGCTGCGAGGGGCAGGATCGAGCGCTGACGCTGAGTACCGATGATCAGACCAGACTGTCCGGCGAAGCACTCATCGTCGAACACGACGGCGTTCGTCGTACGTTACGTGCCATCCGCCAGGGCGATTCTCTGTACCTGCAATGGGAAGGCGAGTTGCGGCGCATCGAAACGTACGACCCGATCAGCGCCGTCGAAGCCAGTCACAGCCATGAGGGCGGACTGACCGCGCCAATGAACGGCAGCATTGTCCGTGTGCTGGTCGAGGCTGGGCAATCGGTCGAGGCCGGTGCACAACTGGTGGTGCTGGAAGCAATGAAGATGGAACACAGCATCCGTGCGCCGCATGCCGGGGTGATCAAAGCGCTGTATTGCCAGGAAGGCGAAATGGTCGGCGAAGGCAGCGCTTTGGTTGAACTGGAAGCAGTGTGAACGGGAGATCGATCCTACGCCAGGCGAGGATCGATCTGACTAGTAACGCGCCGTTGCCTGAACCACAACACCGATGATTCGACACTCATCGGTCAGTAGGGCTTTCGGCCAGGTCGGATTGAGCGGCACCAGGTAACGCTGGCCGCCCTCTTCGTCGAGTTTGCGAAAAATCGCCTCAGCGCTGTCGGGCCACTGGGCGATCACCAGTTTGCCGGGCACCGCTTCGGCCGCCGGGTCGACCAGAATCAGCATGCCTTCGGCGATGCTCTGGCCACTGGGAGCGGTCATCGAATCGCCCGTCACCGTCAGCCAGAACGCCGGGCCTCGCGCGTGGTAATCCGTCAGTTCGAAACGCTGCTTGCCTGATGCCTTCGTGTAGGACGCCGGATCGCTTTCGCGAACCTCGCAGGTCGTTTGCCAATCGCTGACCGGGTAACGGAAGTACGGGTTGTACTTCTGCGCCAGCGGCATGTCGTCGTCAGGTGTTATTTGCGGTTCCCGGATCACCAACACCACTTCAAGGAAATCCATGCCCAGCGCCTGCAGCACGCGGTTCATTTCAGTGATGCCGGGTTCGCGACGCTTGTTCAGCCAATGGCCGATCCCGCCCTGGGACATGCCGACGCGCTCTCCGAGCTCTGTTTGAGTGATTTTGAGCTCACTCATCTTGGCCTTGACCAACTCAATCCATTTATCCATGTGCAGCACCTTACGTCGACGCCTTCGGCCAGCAAAACACATATTGTAGTATTTAAATTCTGGTCACAACTACACAGAGTACTATTCTGAAAGCACGGATTTTCAATCGCCCAAGGAGTGCTTCTTCATCATGAATATCAGCAGCAAAGACTTGCCCGACCTGCAAATGGACACCAACTTCACCTCTCCCCAGGGCAATGCGGCAGCGCAGCGAGCTCTGGACTATTACTTGAAACCAGCTGTGTCAGAACCGGAGGTCGACGAGCGTTTTTTCGATGTCAGGCGCCATCTCAGTGGCGAAGAAGCTCTGGTGCACGCCTCGGACCTGCTGCGCTGTGCGGCAGCCACTGCGTTCAAGGCAGCCGAAAACCTGCAAGGCGCGAGTCGCGATCTGGCATTTTCAGTGGTGCACATGGTGGATATGGCGCGGGCGATGGTTGACCATTCGCTCGATGGCAATGAAGCCTGAGAGGAACGCGAGCGCGGGCGGGCGGGCGGGAAAGAATTTCCCCATCGCGCAGATAAAAACATTTGACTTGCAAATGATAATGATTATTATTGCATGCAGCTGGTCGCGAGATCAGTCGATGGACCAGAGACCTTAGGTCGGTCTTCTGGACTATCTCCTCATCAGGCTAATCACGGTTTTTGACCCGGCTTTTTGCCGGGTCTTTTTTTGCCCGTTTTTCGGGCTTGTGTCTTCAGGCTAATGAAGTCTTTAAGTGCTGCAAATTCGATGGCGCGGATAATATCAAAAGAATATCGCTTGGCAAGCCGGGCCCCGCCACATTGGGGCAAACTAATGACAATTAGCACTTGAGAATCAATCGCACAGTCTCTAAGCTGCTTGCGCGTCATGGAGGACGCCCCCCGCCACACCCCGCAATTCCCCTCGGTTTCAGCCCTGCCTGCGTGTAAAGTAACGGCCATAAAAATCATATTCAGGAATCGATTATGACCGTGGCCAAATCTTCGTTCGACATCAGCGCCAACTTCGACAGCGGCAACATCCAAGTCATCGACATCAGCAACCCGCTCAATCCGGTCCTGGCCATTCGCCCGGACACCCGCAGCGCCCATTTTCAGTGGTTCCACTTCAAGGCCAGCGGTCTGCATGTTCATCAGGAGCACTGGTTTCGCCTGGTCAACGCGAGTCAATCTTCCTATAACAAAGCCTGGACTGGCTATCAGGCGGTCGCCTCCTACGACCACGTCAACTGGTTCCGCATTCCAACCAGCTTTGAAGGTGACAGCCTGCGCTTTTGCCTCGAAGCCGAGCAAACCCACGCCTGGTTCGCCTACTTCGAACCCTATAGCCGTGGCCGTCACGACTGGCTGATCGACCAGGCCCTGAGCAAGGCCGGCACCGAATTGCTGGCGACCGGCAAGAGTATCGAAGGTCGCGATATTCAGTTGCTGCGTAAAGGCAGCGGCGCCGAAGGCCAGCGCAAAGTCTGGATCATTGCTCAACAGCATCCGGGCGAACACATGGCCGAATGGTTTATGGAAGGCGTGATCGAACGCTTGGAAAGACACGACGATCCTGTGCTGAACAAACTGCTGGCAAGCGCTGATTTGTACCTGGTGCCGAACATGAATCCCGACGGTGCGTTCCATGGACACTTGCGCACCAACGCGATGGGCCAGGACTTGAATCGCGCCTGGCAGAACGCCAGTCAGGACATCAGCCCCGAGGTACTTTTCGTACAACAGCAGATGGAAAAGTATGGCGTCGATCTGTTCCTCGACGTACATGGTGACGAAGAAATCCCTCACGTGTTCACCGCCGGTTGCGAAGGCAATCCGGGTTACACGCCGCGTATCGAAAAGCTCGAAGAGCATTTCCGCAGCCACTTGAAACACACCACCAAAGACTTCCAGACCAAGCACGGCTACACCCGCGACGAACCGGGCCAGGCCAACATGACCCTGGCGTGCAACAGCGTCGGGCAGAAATACGACTGCCTGTCGTTGACTCTGGAGATGCCGTTCAAGGATCACGACGACCATCCCGACAAAGTAACCGGGTGGTCGGGCAAGCGCTCAAAACAGTTGGGCAAAGATGTGCTGACGACCATCGCTGACATGGTCGATACCCTGCGCTGATAACCTCCTCCCTCCCTGAAAAGATCGCAGCTTGTCTGCGATCTTTTGCTTTCTGCCATTCGTACTTTCGCGCAAACAGGTTGCAAAATAAAACCTGAATCAATACCGTGATCGAGGTTTTATTTTGAAACCTAAAAGGATGCGGGATATGAAACCTCTCAAAAGCAGCGCCGTTTTGCTTTTCTCTGTGGCCTGCGGTCTGGCCGTAGGCAATGTGTATTACGCACAGCCATTGCTGGACGCCATGGCCGAGGCGTTTGCGATGTCGCCGGCGACCATCGGCATCGTCATAACCCTGACGCAAATCGGCTACGGCATCGGCCTGGTGTTACTGGTGCCCCTCGGCGATCTGCTCAATCGACGCCGATTGATCGTCACTCAAACCCTGCTGTCGGCAGCGTCCTTGTTGATGATCGCGCTGGCGCCCAGCAGTGTCTGGCTGTTGCTCGGCATGACGTTGACGGGGCTGCTCGCCGTAGTGACGCAGGTGTTGGTGGCTTACGCCGCCACACTGGCGATCCCTACACAACGCGGGCGCGTGGTCGGTGTGGTCACCAGCGGTATCGTCGTCGGCATCTTGCTGGCACGCACGGTCGCCGGCGGCATGGCCGATCTGGCCGGATGGCGAGCGATCTACTTTCTATCAGCCGGGCTGACCCTGGTGATGGCGTTGCTGCTGTTTCGAGTTCTACCCAAGCATGAATCGCCACAACCGGCGACTGGCTACATTGCACTGATCGCCTCGGTTTTCAGTTTGTTCAAAGAAGAACCAGTGCTGCGCCATCGCGCAATCCTTGCCCTGCTGACCTTCGCCAGCGCGATGGTGCTGTGGACGCCGATGGTGTTGCCGCTGGCCGCGCCGCCACTGTCCTTGTCGCACAGTGAAATCGGACTGTTCGGGCTGGCCGGTGCCGCCGGTGCGCTGGCCGCCGCACGGGCCGGGCATCTGGCGGATCGCGGTCTCGGGCAATGGGTCAGCGGTCTTTCGCTGTTGCTGATGCTCGCCTCGTGGCTGCCGATCGCCCTCACTCAATCCTCGCTGTGGGCCTTGCTGCTCGGCGTGATAACCCTCGATCTGGGTTTGCAAGCCGTGCACGTCACCAGCCAGAGCATGATCTACAGCGTGCGTCCCGAAGCGCAAAGCCGTCTCACCGCCGGTTACATGCTGTTCTACTCGATCGGCAGCGCACTCGGCTCCATCGGCTCGACCGCGATTTACGCGTGGGCCGGCTGGATCGGCGTGTGTCTGCTCGGCGCCAGCATCAACGCAGTGGCGCTGGCGTACTGGTGGCTGACCCTGAAAAGCGGCGCACCGGCTCGATGCGCCACGCAAACGGGTTAGCCGCGATCGCGACCGCGCAACATGCTGTCGAGCACCTCGTCGCGGCGAATCCAGCCATGAAACAGCGCCGCCGCCAGATGCAACAGCACCGTCAGGAACAACAGATAGGCCAGATACCCGTGAGCCTTGCGCAGAAACGCGAATAGCTGCGCGTCGGCCGGAACGATCGATGGCAACTGCAACGATGTGCTGAGCATCACCGGTTCACCCGAAGCGCTGATCATCGCCCAGCCCAGCAACGGCAACACCAGCATCAACGCATACAACAGCAGATGCGAAGCCTTGGCCGCCAGCACCTGCCAGCCCGGGAGATCCGCTGGCAACGGTGGCTGGCGCGTGGTCAGCCGCACGAGCAAACGCACAATCACCAGCGCCAGTATCGCGATGCCCAGCGGTTTGTGTAGATGGATCAGCCATTCATGCCGCTCGGAAACCGAGGTGACCATGCCGGCACCGATAAACAGCATGGCAATGATCATCAGTGCCATCAGCCAATGCAGCAGCCGCGCCAACAGGGCGAAATGCGTCGGTTGGGTTCTCATGGACGAGCCTCCTGTTTGGCAGCGGGCAACTGGCTGACTTCGCTGGTGCGACGCAGATAGGAATCGGCGTAACCGGCGGAACGGGCCGCGAGTAACGGGTCGTCGGAGCCTTGAATCCCGGCCGGCAACACCAACGGGTCGTAGTTGATATCACGGCATTCGCCGCTCAGTTGCGGCTGGGTTTTCTCCAGCACCAGCGTGCCGGCGTTCAACACTCTGCGCCCGGCTGGCCAGGTCTTGCTGGCGTCGTTCACCGGATCCTCAGGGTTGGCCAGGGTGATATTCAACTGAAAACGCAGCGGCGCGGACGCCAATCGTTGCACCAGATCCTTCTCGAGAAAATCGCCGCCCTCAGGTGCACTGGCGCCCGCAGCGTCCCTTGCCAACGGCGTCATGCTCCAGCGTACGGCCTGTTTTTTACCGCTGGCGTCGACCAGATAAAACGCATTGACGCTGTTGTAAGTTTCAGTGGCATAACTGGCCGAGGGTTTGGCGGTTTTCACCCAGGTCAGAAACGGCACGGCTTCCGGGTGCGAGGCAAAGAATGCCGGGACCTTGCTCGGATCAGGTTTACCAGTGGCCGGATCCGGCGACTGCGCCTGCTGCAATTGATAAAACGCCTCAGGCGTACCGACCGGGAACACCGGCATGCTGTTCATCCCGGTGCGCCACTGCTGCCCATTGGCCTGGGTGAAACGCAGCGCCAGACTGCGAATCGGCACGCTGCTGTCCGGCGCATAGGGATTGCCCGCGGGCAGCGCAAAGCGCCCGACCACCGGAGTTTGCGGCTCGTTGAACACCTGCGCAGTGGAAAACACCCGCGCCTCACCACTGCTCTCGAAATGCCCGATCACGCACACGCCTTTGGCGTGGTTGCGGCGAAACCCGGGATGCACGCCGTTGTTCTTCTCCAGCACATCGACCAGCGCTTTTGGCGTCAGCCGTTGTGGGTCAAAGCTACCGTGAACGTAGGCAAACGCCCCGGCCACAGCAGCGACTACCACGGCAATGCCGCCCAGACGCAGAATCAGGCTCGCCGCACTCAGTGGCGGGCGCTGCGGCCCGCCGGGCGTTGCCGAATCGGGTGATGAACGATCAACCATGAAAAACTCCAGGGCCATCGGCCACAAGTAGGAAGAATCAGCAAGACGCGCCTCGTCCGGGTTTATTCCACACGACGGTATTTATTTTTCCGAACGTGGAATAACCTCCAACGGCGGGCGTCTCCCTAGTCCACAGCGTAGTGACTAGCAGAATTTCATGAGCGAATTCGACGAACAGTTGAGAGAAATCATTCCCAGATTGCGCCGCTTTGCCGTGTCACTGACACGCAACAGCAGCAGCGCCGACGATCTGGTGCAGGCCAGCCTTGAGCGGGCGCTGTCGAGTTGGGGTGATAAACGCGCCGACGGCGACTTGCGCGCCTGGCTGTTTGCGATCCTCTATCGACAGTTTCTCGACGCCCATCGCCGCTCGCGACGCTATGCGCGCATGCTCGAGTTTTTCACCGGTCGCGACGATGCCGAACCTTCGGTGGAGCGTACCGTCATCGCCCAGTCGACCCTGCAAGCCTTCGACCGTCTGCCCAGCGAACAGCGCGCCCTGCTGCTGATGGTTTCGGTGGAAGGCCTTTCCTATAAAGAGGTCGCCGAGATTCTCGGCGCCCCGATCGGCACCGTGATGTCGCGCCTGTCCCGTGCCCGTCAGGCCTTGCGCCAACTCAGCGACGGCGAAATCAGCAGCCCTTCTTTGCGGATACTCAAATGATCAGCCTGCCTCCCAACGAGCGTGACCTGCACGCCTATGTCGACCACCAGCTCAGCGACGCCGACCGGCGTGTGCTGGAGACCTGGTTGGCCAGTCACCCGGATGAAGCGGCGCAGGTTCGCGCCTGGCAACAGGATGCCCAGCAATTGCGCGCGGCACTAAGCGGCGCGTTGCAGCAACCGGCCAATCCAGCGCTTGATCCGGCGATGATCCGCCAGCGCCGCCAGCGTCAGTCACGTCGTCATCTGGCCAGCGCCGCGGTGTTGCTGATCGCGGTCAGCGTCGGCGGCTTCAGTGGCTGGCAGGTGCGGGAAATGACCCTCGTGCGCTCGACAATGCTGCCGATGACCGACGCCTTGCAGGCTTATCGCTTGATTGCTCAGCAAGGCATGCTGCCAGCGGATTACAAAGTCGACAGCGACGGCGACATGCAACGCTGGCTCGACCGCTATTTCACCCGGGCCAGTCGCTTGCCTGATCTGAAGGCGGCCGGGTATGAACCGGTCAGCGGCCGTCTGCTCAGCACTGACGAAGGTCCGGCGGCGATGGTCATGTATGAAGATGGCAGCGGGCATAAGGTGAGCTTTTACGTACGCCCGCCGGGACCGAAGAACACCTTTTTGCCCCGTGGAAGTCGCAGTGATGGCGACTTGCAGGCCGAATACTGGTCGGGCGGCGGGTACAACTACGCCATGGTCAGCCCGGTCGATACGCCGGCGGCGCAACAGCTCAAGCAATCGCTGCAATTCTGAAAACACCGCTGTTCTATGTAGGAGCTGCGGCACGCTGCGATCTTTTGATCTTGTTCTTAAGGGCAAGATCAAAAGATCGCAGCCTCGTTTCACTCGACAGCTCCTACAAAGGATAGTGTCAGCTCAGAAACCCACGTCGAGCACCACATTGTCCAGATAAGTGCCCGCCGGCGGCGTGGTCTGGTCGGTGTAGATTTTCGCGTTGTAGTTGAAAATCTGGCTGCCCGTGCCCAACCCGTTACCCGGATTGACCTCGGCATCGGTACTCGCCCGCCGTGCCGTGCCGACACTGCCCCAGCGCGTGGTACCGGCGCTTTTGAAAATATCGTAGGCCAGATAATTGCTCCCGGAAATCATCCGTCGCCGCCCGCCGACACTCACCGCGTTCTGCCCGTCGCTCAATCCCACGGTGTAAGCGCTGCCCTTGGTGCAGGCCAGATTGATCGTCTGTCCGGTCACCGGCGTAAAAGCGCTGACCACCGGCGCGCTGCCGAAGGCAATGTTCGGCGCGGTAATCGTGCAGTCGTTGGACACCGTCAGATTCACCGTCAGCGAGGTCGTGCCGTTGGCAATATCGCGCCCGAGGCAGATGGCACCGATGCCGATCCCCGAACAGTAATTCCAGCTCCAGAAAATGCTCAGGGTCTCGGTATACACCCCGGCGGCGACGTTGCTGCCAATGGTTGTACCGAGATAGAGCGGCGCGGTTTTCGGCGTCGTACCGTTGAGCAGGCCCAGAGCATCGATGATGCCGTTGCGCGCAAAGTCATAGGCCGTGCCGCGCGTCAGCGGGTAACTGGTGCTGTTATTGGCGTAGATCGTGTAATTGATGACATCGCCGGTCGGCCCGACCAAACCACTCTGGGTCGATGAAACGGTGCCCCAGAAGTGGTCGTTGCTGGTCAGCAGGGACAGCAACGAACCGGTGCAACTCAAACCGGCATTCAGTGTGGAACTGGGTTGCGAAGTCGTGCGCACGGCGATCGAACTGAGCATACCGAACGCCGCCGGCGTGGTGCTGACTACCGAACACGCAGCCTGCACCGCCGCCGGCAACATCAGCGCCAGCAACAGAAGCAAGCGCGCGCGGATCATTGACACACCAGCGGGCCAATCAACGGCACCTGATCCTGATTCAGATCGACACTGAACTGCGCCTGACAGGTTTTGCCGTCGGCCAGCGTCACTTGCAGCGAGTTCTGCGCCTGCAGGTTTTCCAGATAGACCAGCCCGTCCCAGCCAACCACCGTCCGCGCGCCACTTTGCTCGTGCAGCACGCCCGCGCCCAGTGGCAACTCGCGCTGCTGCGCATCGACCAGAACGATGCTCGCGGCAATCACCCGACTCAGCGGAAACTCCAGCAGATAACCGCTGCCTCGGCGCACGGCAATGCGTTGTTCGACGTTGGGGCTGCGCACGTTGGCCGGCAGATTAAGGGGATCGATTTCATACTTGCCGCGGTAATAAGCGCTGCTCCACGGCACCAGCAAATGCCCGTTCTTGTCGGTCTGGCCGACCTGCTGGTTTTCGTAGCGCACCGGAATGTCGGCAAAGCCATCGGTGCTGACTACCACAAAGGCGTCGTCGATGCGGTTGGCAGCAAACACCTGACGGTCCATCCACACCAGTGAACCACTGGCATCGGCCCAACGGGTTTCGGCGTCGGAAGTGCCGTAGACACCGGCCTGCAACTGGACGGATTGCAGACGCCAGGTGACGTCGGCCTGACGATAATCAGCGCCGTCACCCTTGGCGTAACCCAGATTGAAACCCACGCCGCCCTCGGTCGGCACCGCGCGGCTGTAGTTGACTCGCTGCTGGCTCTGCCCGGTTTTACCGCGATCACTGCTGATCGCCAGGCTGCCGCGCAAATCGAACGGAATCACCAGTTGCGCCTGCACCGCCCAGTTGCTGTCGCCGATCTCACGGTTGGCCGACAAGTAGAAACTGCTGTTGCGCCACAACGGTTTGCTCCAGCTGAGGTTGAGCAGCCGCGTGCGCGAATCGTCCGCCGCGCGCACATCGAAATAACCCGCGCCGAGACTGCCCCATCGTTCGAGGTTAAGGCTCAGGGTCGCTTGCTCGCTGCGCCGGCTAAGACTGATGTACGGGCTGTCGACCACGCTCAGATCGGCGTATTGATCATGACGTTGCAGCCGCTGATAGGAAAAGCTGAAACGCTGGTTGCTGTACTGATAGCCCAGGCTTAATTGCTGACCGCCCTCGCCGTCGAAACGGCTTTGACTCACAGCGCTGTTGAGTACACCGAAGTTACCGAGCTGCCAATTGCCGCCGAGGCCGCCCAGTGTCAGCGAATCGGCCGCTTCGGCATGGCTTTCCAGGGTGAAACTGTCGCTGAAGCCATAGCGCAGGCTGCCGGAGGTGACTCCCGGGCCGTAGTTGAAATCCTTCAAACCATAGTCGCGGCGCAGCGTACCGGCGGCCACGGAAAAATCGCTCAAGCCTTTTTGCAGCAAAGTGCTGGTGACATAGAACGGCACCGTGGTCGAGACCTGCCGACCGAGCGCATCAGTGGTCACTACGACGGCTTCGCCCGCACCGTTGATGAACGGAATATTGGTCAGCGTGTACGGTCCGGGCTGTAAATCTGCGCTGCTGGACTTGTAGCCATTGATAAACAGATCCACCGAGGACGGCACCGCCGCTTCACCGGCAAATTGCGGTAATGGATAGGTCACCAGATCCGGGCGTACGGCAAAGTCCCGAGAAAACTGCACGCCGCCCAGACGCACCGAACTGCTCCACGGCAAAGCACCGCTGATGACGTCACCGGCCTCGTAGGTGAGCATTCGCTCGTCGTCGGAGTAACGCCAGGTGGTGTCGTATCGCAAGTAGCCGTTGTCCAGCGTGTTGAGTGAATCACTGGACAAGGTTTGCCGGTATTGCCCGGTGTTGGACAGCGTGCCCCAACTGTCGAACAGCCGCACTTCGTTCCACGCCGCCAGATAAGTGCCGGCATCGTCGGTGTCATTGAGGTACAGGTCATAGTTGAACAGCGCGCCGAAACTGCTCAGCGCCGGGGTGCGCGGGTAAGCCTGACGATTGCCGATGAATTGTTTCGGCAGCCAGTCCGGCGGCACGTCCAGCAGCAAGCGTTGACCAACACTGTCGTAGTCACTGTGCAGCCCCGCCAGACTGTCGAGATCGACCTCGGCGCCGAGGCTGTCAGGCAGTTTCATGCCGGTTTCGCGCAACGCCGTCGCTGGCAAAAACAAGCGCCCGTCGCGCTGCTGCACCGCCACTACGCGCCCGGTATTCATCTGGTTGACCACCAGTTCCAGAAACAACTGTGCATCACTCACGGCCTCCATGCCGCTGGGTGGCGGCGGCAGATCACCGGCCCCGGATGGTTGAATGAACATCAGGCAACACGCGCCGGTGATGAGCCACAACGGACGCTGAATACGGCGAACCCGTCCTGGGTTCATACGCGTTTTACGTCCGTCAATGGACTGAATCCTCCTGATACCGCTTGCGTCGACGCCAGATGCCCGCGCTACGACTCACTCACTTGGCGGGCGTGATGCTCTGCACCTGTGCCGCGCCATTTACTCGTACCTGCAACGCCGAATCACCGGCCAACGGCCCCGGTGCCGGCCAGCGCATCACCGCGCCGGGCAGCACATAACCCAACAACCCTTCGGCCAATGGCTTGCTCTGCCCGGCCTGCTTGATCGCCACGTCGGTCAACCGCGCATGCACCGCGCCCTGATTGCGCACTTCGACATAAGGCTTGCCATCCACTGCCACCGTGCGCCAGCTCAACTGCGGCAGGCCAACGCCCTTGGGATCACGCGCACGGCTGCTGTCCTCTTTGCTCCATAACCCGGCGCCATAGGCAAACAGCGGCACCGAATAACGCATCTGGAAGCGGATCGCTGCGGCGGTTTTGCCGCCGTCAGCGGTCGCGGGTTGTGCGGAAGGAATTTCGTCGATGATGATCCGGTAGGCCAGTTCCTGGCCCGGCGGTACGTCCTTGGTGCGGGTCAGACGCACCAGTTGTTTCTGTCCCGGTTCGATTTTCGCCACCGGTGGGCTGCCGATCACGTCGCGCTGGTTCTGGTATTGCTCGGCGAAACCACTCTGGCTCCAGCCGAACACGCGGATCTGCAGATTGGCGGTTTCGCTGCCGCGGTTTTCCAGCCACAGCGCACTGGCCTGTTGATCAGCCTCCAGCACCGGATCGATCGGCCAGATCAGCACCGAACTCGCCGCGTGTGCCTGGCTTGCCCCAAGCATGACCATCGTCCACATCACACAGCGCACGAAAGAATGCCGTGACCTAACTGCCCCCATAAAACTGCTCCTTGTCGGCCATTCAACTTCGCCTTACCACGACAGTTGCACCTGCAACACGTCGCTGTACGTCCCCCCAGGCTGATT
Source organism: Pseudomonas sp. MC6 (assembly GCF_054790575.1). Classification (NCBI taxonomy): domain Bacteria; kingdom Pseudomonadati; phylum Pseudomonadota; class Gammaproteobacteria; order Pseudomonadales; family Pseudomonadaceae; genus Pseudomonas; species Pseudomonas sp. MC6. The sequence goes on along the minus strand of NZ_CP186504.1, from coordinate 845,899 downwards.
GCCCGGCAATTGCACCTGACCGTAAATCGGCAGGCTGATGTTGTTCGCATCGCTGTAAGCCACCGCCACACTCTGGCCAATGCCCAGGCTCTGGCTGTAAGCCGCATCACGAAACAGTGCATACGCTACCCGCGCGCTGCCGCTGTTGACCTGCATGTGCCGGCCGCTGCTGTTGTACTGGCCACCATCGACGCTCATACTCAGCGTTACGCCCGGCGTGCATTGCAATTGCACTCCACCGGTCAGCGCGACCTGCACGGTACCGGTGGCCAGCGCCGAACGTGAACCGAAGTTCAGCCCGCCATAATTCGACACCCCGCCCACCACCAGACACCCGGCAGTGACCGTGGCGCTGACCTGAAAGCTCTGGCTCGTCGCTGCGGTCAGCGGCAGCGGCGCACTGCCGGCACAGAGCAGGAGCAGCGCGGCACAGCCATGGCGGCGCATGGCATCAGAACGTCAGTTCAACAGCGACGGTGTCGGTGTAAGTCCCCGCCGGCAAACCGGCCTTGCCCACCGCCTGACCGTAGAGGTTCACCGTCTGCGCGACACCGGTGCTGGCGGCGAGATTGATCGTCCCGTCGATCGCCAGCAGTTGCGAGTGCCCGGCATCGGTGTACAAGTCGTACGGCACGTAATTGGCGACACCGTCGTACAACGCTCGCGTGCCGCCCGGCGACATGCCGTCATGGGAACCGGCGCGCACCTTGACCGTCGGCGTGGTGCCACTGGAACAGAGAATCGACAGTGCCCCGCCGCCACCGCCCAGCACTTGCCCGGTGGCCGTGGTGAACAGGCTGTTGGCGGTGCCGAAGTTCAACGCACCGAAGTTCAGCCCGGTGGAACCGCCAGCGCCGTTGACCTGACAACTGCTGATCAGAATCAGGCTGGAGGTGATCTGGCCAGTGACCGTGGTGGCGGCGTTGGCACTGGAAACCAGCGCCAGGCCAAGCAACGACAAACCTATCCTTGATGCAAACGTATGCATGGTGTCCGTCCTCTACGGGTTTACCAGTCGAGCGTCACCGTCAGGGTGTCGGTATAGACCCCTGCCGACACCGCGCGGGTATTCGCCACCACCGAGCCGAATACCGGAATGGGTATCTGCGCAGCGCTGGTGACAGCGAAATTGTGTTGCTGGCCGATGCTGTAGCTCCGAGCGCCGGAGGGATCGACAAACAGCTGATAGGGAATGGTCTGGCGGCCGTTGCTCAGGCGCCGGGTGTTGCCGTCACCGTGGGCGCCGCCGTCAATGGTGACGGTGAAGCCGGTGACCGAAGGGTTGCAGGCGACATTGAGTTTGCCGCTGCTGTCGCCATCCAGACTGGCCTTGATCGGCGCGTTCCAGGTGGGTCCCTGAAGGCCAAAATCGAGGGTGCCGAGGGCGCTGACCGGGCTGTCGGGGGTGCTGGTGTTGGTGACTTCGCAGCCTGCAATCAGGATCAGCCGCGCGTTGATCTGCCCACTGACCGCCGCTTGCGCCTCGTCTGCGAGCAATGCCAGCGTACCTGCCGCCACTACCATCCAGTGTTTGCCTGTCATTGCGCCCGTCCCTGCTCCTTCGCGTTGACTTGATCTCCGCGCTCATCATCGAACGCCTTCCTTGCACACCCGTGTCCATCGGCTGCCTTGAAACCACGATCACCAGGTGACCGTCACCTTGACCAGATCCGAATATCGGCTGACTCGCGGCACCTCAGCCAATCGCTCGATGCGCGCGTACAGCGGTAATTCCACCGTGCCGCTGTCCGGCACCCGCCCGCTGACCGGCACATCCACCACCAGCGGCACCCGGCGCGCCGCGTCCTGATACAAGCGATACGGAATCGGTTTGCTGCCGACCGAACCGGTCATGTAGCGGACTTCACCGACACCGCCATGCAAACCGCCATCAACACGCATCTGGTACGGCGTGTCGGGGTTGCACTCCAGCCGTGGCAGGCGCTGATTGGTCAACGCGGCAGCCAACGGCCCGGCGGGATCATCGAGGCGTGCGGTGCTGCCAAAGTCGAGCACACCCAGTTGCTCAATGCCGGCGCCACGCTGCTGGCCGATCAACTGGCAGCCGCGTTGCACATCGACGCGCACTTCGACTTGAAGATCTGCCGCATGAACAGGTGCAAAGAGTGCTCCCAGCAGGCCCATGACCACATGTACATTCACTGCGCCGTTCCTTGTCAGTGATCACTTACGACGTCGTTTCTGTGATTGAGGTTAGCAACGGTCGACGATTCCGCCAGTCGATTGGATCCAGGGATCGCCCGGGATATGTTTCGAAAGGTTGGCAAGTGGTCGGGCCAAGTCGCTAAAAATAGCTGTACGTGCCGTACGATTTTGTCCAATAACCGCCCACTGTCGAATCGTCACGGTGGCTGGCCAGGTCGGCGTCTGGTTACACTACTTCGCCGCGCTCCCGGGAGCCGGTCTTGACGAACACGGAGACCCCCACAGTGCCTGCCCACCTGCCGAAACGATCGCGACTGATCCAGCGCTGGCCGGCGTTGCGCCATTGGTTGGGCAAGGGTTTGCCGGCCAGGGTCGGGCATGACGCCAGCGCCCAGTCGATCCATGATTACTTCCGGCACAAGGCCAGCAGTCAGGGTTACACCCTCAGCCATAGCCAGCAGCGCGTCATCGATTGCATGGCGCAGCAGGCCAGCCTGTTGTTTGGCGCAAGCGGCCGAACAGCGCCGAGTCTGTATCTGTTCGGCGCCGTAGGGCGCGGCAAGAGCTGGTTGCTCGATGGTTTCTTTCAGGCCTTGCCGATCACCCAGAAGAGGCGTGTGCATTTCCACCAGTTCTTCGCGCAATTGCATCAAGGCATGTTCAACCATCGGGAGCAGGACGATGCCCTCGAAGTGACCCTCGACGAACTGCTGGAGGATTGTCGGGTGCTGTGTTTCGACGAGTTTCATGTGCATGACATCGGCGATGCCATGCTCATCACCCGGCTGTTCAAGGCATTGTTCAAGCGGCGGATTCTGCTGCTGGTGACCTCCAACTATGCGCCGGAAGGCCTGCTGCCCAATCCGCTCTATCACGCCCGTTTCAAACCGGTGATCGAGCTGATCAATACGCACATGCAGGTGATGGAAGTCGGCGGTCCACACGATTACCGCAGTCACACGCGACACTCTGCGCATCAGGTATTCACTCAGGGGCATTACGTGTGGCCGGCCACGCCAGCGCAACGCGCCGCTCTGGATCTGCCACCTGCGGATGCGCCAGCCGTTGCGCTAACCGTCGGCACCCGGCAGATTCGGGCTCGCTGGTGTAAAGAGCGAAGTGTCGGTTTTACCTTCAACGATCTGTGTGAACAGCCGACGGCGGTCATGGATTATCTGGAGCTGTGTCGACGTTTCGACCGCTGGATCATTGATGATCTCCCGGAACTGGGAAAATGCCCGATCGCCGCACAACAACGCTTCATCAACCTGATCGACGTGCTGTATGACCAAGACAAGCACCTGACGTTGCTGGGTCGACTGCCCTTGCGCGAAAGCCTCGACGGCCACGCCATTGACCTGGCGCGCACGCGCAGTCGGTTGGGGCAGTTGCAGGAGATGCACAACGACGACTGAGCACACTGACCCTGTGGGAGCGAGCTTGCAGCATTCCGCTCAAGCCCGGAACCCGCTTTGCCGTTATCATGTCGCCCATTCCCAGCGCCCCCGCGTCGCTCCACTGATCATTAGCGAACCCCAACATGCACACCCTTGCTCAATTACGCGCCGGCGAGTTGTCGGGCATTACGCGACTGGACCTGTCCTGCGGACTGACCGAGTTTCCGACCGAGATTTTCGAGCTGGCCGACACCCTGGAAATCCTCAACCTCAGCGGCAACGCTCTGAGCAGCCTACCGGATGACTTGCACCGTCTGACACGCCTGCGCGTGCTGTTCTGCTCCGACAACCCGTTCACCGAACTGCCGGCCTGCCTCGGCCAGTGCGCTGCCCTGACGATGATCGGCTTCAAGGCCAACCGCATCGTCAACGTACCCGGCAGCGCTCTGCCACCCGCGTTGCGCTGGCTGATCCTGACCGACAACTGCATCGAAAGCCTGCCGAGCGAACTCGGTGAGCGCCCGGCCCTGCAAAAGCTCATGCTCTCCGGCAATCGTCTGCAAGCGCTGCCGCCTTCACTGAGCAACTGCCATCGACTTGAGTTGCTGCGCATTTCCGCCAACCGCCTGACCGAACTGCCGCAGTGGCTGCTCGCGCTGCCGAGCCTGACCTGGCTGGCGCTACGCCGGTAACCCGCTGGAAACCGAGGCAGACGCCGCCGCGCTGGAGGCGACGCCGCAAATCCTTTGGTCGGCACTGCGTCTGGAACAGCGGTTGGGTGAAGGTGCCTCGGGAGTGATTTCCCGGGCGAGCTGGCAACGCGACGATGGCTCAGTGACGTCGGTTGCGGTGAAGTTGTACAAAGGTGAAATGACCAGCGATGGCTCGCCGCTGCACGAAATGAATGCCTGTATCACCGCCGGCCTGCATCCCAATCTGATCCGCATCGAGGGGCGCATCAGTGGCCATCCCGACGGCCAGCAAGGCTTGGTGATGCAACTGATCGATCCGTCCTTCCATAACCTCGCCGACCTGCCAAGCCTGGCGTCCTGCTCGCGCGATGTGTACGCCGATGATTGCCGATTCGGCGCCGAGGTTGCGCTGAACATTGCCAAAGGCATCGCTTCGGCAGCGGAGCATCTGCATCAGCAAGGCATCACCCACGGTGATCTCTACGGGCACAACATCCTGTTGAACGAGCGCGGCGATTGCCTGCTTGGGGATTTTGGCGGGGCTTCGTTCCATGCGATTGCCGACACGGCGCAAACGCGCGCGCTGCAACGTATCGAAGTACGTGCGTTCGGGATTCTGCTGGGTGAGTTGCTGGCGCGCATCGACTCGGGGTTGAGTGATGAACTGCGTGCGGTGCTTGAAGAGCTGGAGCGGCGTTGCTGCCAGGCGGAGGTGCTGGCGCGGCCGGGATTCGGAGAGGTCATGAAGCAACTTGAAGATCTGTGACCGCTGCGCGGTCAATCGCTAGCAGGCTAGCTCCCACACTGGATCTGTGGCGTTCACAAATCCCCTGTGGGATCTAGCCTGCTAGCAATGAGGCCATCACTGACGCAGCCGATCAGCCCGCCAGGCCGACAAACATGTCCTGCACGTCATCATGGTTGTCGAGGCCTTCGAGGAACGCTTCAACCTCAGCCATTTGCTCGTCGCTCAAACCGCTGACCGGGTTCTTCGGCTGGTAGCCGAGTTTCGCCGACAGCACGGTGAAGCCTTGCTCTGGCAGCGCTTTCTGCACCGCATCCAGATCGGTAGGATCGGTCAGGAACAGCGTTGCGCCGTCTTCGCCCGGCTCGAAATCCTGAGCACCGGCTTCGATGGCGGCCATTTCCGGATCGGCGGCCGGGGTGTCCGGCGAAGCTTCGATCATGCCGACGTGGTTGAAGTCCCAGGCCACGGAGCCGGAAGCCCCCAGTTGGCCTTTACGGAACGCCACGCGGATTTCGGCGACGGTACGGTTGATGTTGTCGGTCACGCACTCGACGATCAGCGGCACCTGGTGCGGGGCGAACCCTTCGTAGGTCACGCGATGGTATTGCACGGTTTCACCCAGCAGACCGGCGCCTTTCTTGATCGCGCGATCCAGGGTTTCTTTTGGCATCGAGGCTTTCTTGGCCTGTTCGACCACCAGACGCAGGTGTGCGTTGGTGGTGGTATCGGCACCGTTGCGGGCAGCGATGGTGATTTCCTTCACCAGTTTGCCGAAGATCTTGCCCTTGGCGTTGGCTGCCGCTTCTTTGTGTTTAACCTTCCACTGTGCGCCCATTACTCACTCTCTTGATCTGTGGCGCCGAGACATCTATTGGCCGACGCGTGGCGCCAAGTTTATACGGCCTAAAGTCGGCAATCGACCAAAAAAACACAATGCAGAATCGACATCTTCACCAGTGCTTGTAGGGGGATTCTGAAAAACACCTTTGACATGACCATTCAGCGCTGTGGTTTCGTACCCTCTCAGGCCCGTATTGCCTGACAGAGCCTGTTCGAATGCTCAATGACAAGGAAAGTCCTTTTACCCTGACCCTGACCGACAGCGGCCTGTGCCTGCCGGTGGTGCGTTTTCATGGCGAGGAAGCACTCAACCAGCCCTACCGTTTCGACATCGAACTGATCGGCCTGGCCCCCGCCGTGGCGCCGGGCACCTTCCTGCATCAACCGGCATTTCTTCGCCTGGACGACCAGCATGGGATTCACGGCGTGATCGACAGTGTCAGTTGCGAACATCGCGGCACGCATCGGATCGGCTATCGACTGACCGTAGTGCCACGTCTGCAAAAGCTCGCCCAGCCGAACAAGCGCCGCGTGTTTGTGCAACGCAGCGTGCCGCAGATTCTCCAGCAATTGCTCAAGGGAAATGCCCTGCCCGTTGATAGCTACCGGATTGAAATGAGCGTCGGGCAATACCCGATCCGGCCGTTTTGCATTCAGTACGAAGAAAGTGATCTGGCGCTGCTGCACAGGCTTTGCGAGGAGGAAGGCATCCACTATCACTTCGAACACCGAATGGACGGCCACGTTGTCGTGTTTGCCGATGACAGCCTGAGCCTGCCACAAGTGCCGGTGCTACTTGCGTTCAAGGCCGGCGAACAAACGCCCTCACCCAGCGTCAGTGCGCTGTACCAGCATCACCACGCAGCCCCCATCGCCACGCTGCATGCCGTGCGTAATCGAGGGCAACAGGCGATCAGCGTCGATGCCGCCAACCACATCACGGTAAATCCCCTGCCGCCAATACCTTCTCTCGAGCAACGTCACCACGAACAACGCAGCCGTCGGCATTTGGAACGGCAACGCTGCCAGCACCGCACGATAAATGGCCGCAGTGATCGGGTCGGTTTGCTCAGTGGCCATCTGCTGCAAGTGTCGGCGCATCCGATCAGCCACTTCAACGAACAATGGCGGCTCACGTCGATCCGCCATCACGGCGAGCATCCGTCGATTCTTGACCCGAACCCTGCCCTGCACCGCTACCACAACGATTTCACTGCCCAGCCCTGGTCAACCGATTTTCGTCCCGCGCTTAGACAAACCCGCCCCGGCATTGCCGGATATCACCTGGCGCAGGTGTTCGGGCCTGCCGGGCAACCGGCACAACTCGATGAGCAGGGTCGAGTCGCCGTCAGGCTGTGGCCTTCGGAACACCCGCAAACACTTGATGACGACGCGATCTGGTTACCCATCGCCATGACGCGAGCCAATGGTCGAATCGCACTGGATGAACTGCCCTGCGCCGGCAGCGAAGTGTGGGTGAGTTTCCTCGACAGCGACCCGGATCGACCGATCCTGTGTCTGGGCAACTCGCGCAACCCCACGCCTCGCGAACCACCGCCTGCACGCGATAGCAGCTTGTTGCTCGACTGGCTGCTCAACAGCGACGCCCGCTGATCCCTTTGTACATCAGCAAAAAGCGCTCAGGCTTTGTCGGCCTTACCCGCCGCGGCGGCGAATTTGGCCAGGCGCACGTCGAGATGCCGAGGTCGTCGCCCATGATCCTCGGCGCGCTCCTTGCGGCGGATAGCGTTGCGCACCATCAGTGAACCGAGGTAGCGGATCGGCTCCGGCGGGAAATAGCCCAGCGGCCCGTTGACCAGCGGCGAGCGCGTCCACGGGTTGTCCAGGCCTTGCACCAGTGAAGCGAGAATCTGCCCGCCCATGTGGCACGGGCCGACGCCGCTGCCCGAATAGCCGAAACCGTAAAACACATTGCCGGCGCTGCTCATCTGGCCAAAGAACGGCAAGCCGGTGACCGAACGATCCGACGGCCCGTTCCAGGTGGCATCGACTTTCACATCGGCAAACGCCGGAAAAAAGTCCGCGAGGCTGTTTTTCAGCAGGCCGGCATACGGCGATGGCTGATCGAACACCGGCAGCATGCGCCCGCCAAACGCGAAGGTATTGCCACCTTTTCCGAGCATGATCCGACCGTCCGGGGTGTTGTGGTAGTAGTGCACGAAAATCCGCGAATCGAGCACTGTCACGCCGCTGGTCAAACCGATTTCCTGCAACAGCTCCGGGCGCGGTTCGGTGATCAGCATGTCGCTGGAGACAATCGCCACGCTGCGTTCGAACTGCGGAAAAGCACGGGCCATCCAGGCATTCATCGCCAGCACCACGCGATCGGCGATCACCGTGCCAGTCGGCGTCTGCAAGCGTGCCGGACGCCCTTCTTCCAGCCCGGTCATCGCGGTGTTTTCGTGAATGTTCACACCCAGTTGCAGCGCCACCCGACGCAGGCCACGCACCAGTTTGCCCGGCTGCACACTCGCCGCTGCCGGCGAGAACCAGCCTTCCAGATGCTTGCTCGAACCAGCCATGCGCTGTACATCAGCGACTGGACGCTGAGTGAACGAGTTGATGCCATTACGTTCCAGTGCGGCAATCACCGCATCGGTCGAGCCGACTTGCGCGCGGTTGGTCGCGGTGTACAGCGTGCCGTCGAGGCGGTAGTCGGCGTCGACGCCGTACTGCTCACAGAACTCGCCGATCGCATGGATGCTGCGCTCCGACTCCTTGACCAGACGTACCGCTTCCTCGACGCCAAACAGGCGCTCAAGGGTGAAATACTTCGCCGACCACGACAGCGCACAACCACCGTTGCGCCCACTGGCGCCGGCGCCGCAGATGTCCGCCTCGATCAGCAACACATCAAGTTCGGGGTTCTGTTGCTTGAGCATGATTGCCGTCCACAACCCGGTGTAGCCGCCGCCAACGATGCACACGTCGGTGCGGATTTCGCCGTGCAGCGGCGGGCAGGTTTGCGAGTTGTCGGCCTGCAAGGCCTGCTCCAGCCAAAACGGTCTCATGGGGTTTCTCCAAGTCAGATGGCCACGACCCAGCCTGCCGCGAGCGCCGCAGCAGGCCGCGAGGCAAAGGGTTTCAGGAACGCAGGGGTTTGATCGTCAGCGGGCAATTGGGGATCGAGGCACGCGGTTCCATCACGCCAACCGGACGGCTGTTCCAGTGCGGAATCAGCACCAGCGCCGAGAACAGCGCGCAACCGGCGAAGACGATGAACACCGTCACCGAATCGAAGTAACCCGGCAGCAAACCACCGAGTACCGCGCCGACCGAGCCACAGCCGTTGACGAAACCAGCCGCCGTGGCACCGGCCTTGGCTTTGCCGAAGTCGATCGCGGCGGCACCGCTGATCATTGAATCCGGGCCGTACAGGGTCAGGCCCATGACAAACAACAATGCGACCACCAGCAACACACTGCCGCTCTGCAACGCCGCCATGAACAGCGCCAGCGTCACGGTCAGCGCCAACAGGCTCAATACGCAGGCCGGCATGCGCCGGGCACCGAAGAGTTTGTCCGAGGCCAGGCCAATCAGGATCGGCCCGAGCAACCCGGCCAGTTCGAAGGACGTGGGAATGATCGCCGCGCCGACCTTGCCGACACTCGGCATCTGTTCAAAGACAATCACCGGCCCCCACAACAGAATCGCGTAACGCGCCGGTTTCAACATGAAATACGCCAGGCCCAACACCAGCACCGTGCGGTTACGCAGGATTTCCTTCAAGGGCTCCCAGACGCTGAGCTTGCTGTTGGCTTCGGTTTCTTCCGCCGTCAATTCAGGTTCCGACTCGACCGCCGGCAAGCCGACGTCTTCCGGCTTGTTGCGCTGGAAGATAAAGAACAACACCGCGACCACGGCAACCACCACGGCGCTGGAAATGAACGCCGCGTGCCAGGTTCCCATCAAGGTATACGCCCACCAGCCGGCAAATGGCGACGCCACCAGACCACCAAACGCGTAGCAGGAACTCCATAGGCCAAGCACCCGCCCGCGCTGCTGGGAGGGGAAGAAACTGCCAAGGTTTTTGCACAATCCCGACCATCCGGTGGACTGCGCCAGGCCCTGAATCAACATGCACGTAGCGAAGATCGGCAACGTGGCGTAACTGCCCATCACCAACGCCGCGGCTGCGGAAATCAACAAACCACCGAGCACTACAACTCGCGGGCCAAAGCGGTCGGCAAGCATGCCCCAGGTGAATTGACCGAGGGCATAAGCCGCCAGATAGATCGCATCGAGGTTGGCCATGGCCATCTTGTCGAGCATGAAGGTGGGATCTTCGGCGATGCCCAGTTTAGCCACCGAAAACGCTTTGCGGGTGAAGTAGAAAGCGGCGTACGCCAGCCAGGTAATCGCGAAAATCTGCACGCGCCAACGCGCAATGGTGCCGATGTGCTTGTTCATGGTGGTTCTGACCTCAGGGTGTGAGTGTGCCGGCAGAATCGTTAAGCAAAACGCCTGTGTTTTTATTGTTGAGCACTGCGATATCACCCCGTCCCTACGGCGATATCGGTCAGATGAGTCCTGTTGTTGCACGCTCAGGCTCATGGCCACCGTGCTGCCCGAGCGGGCAGTCAGCGATGGCGTGAGCCGATCAAAGCAATTACTGTTTAATAAATAAAATCGATTTATCGTATTTCACACATAAGCTCAGCTTGTTACTGACTTATCGATCAGGTGACTTCATGTCGGTGTCTCACGCCCAACTCAAAGCCTTCCACGCCGTGGCCGTGCATGGAAGCTTCACCAAAGCCGCCGAGCGCCTTTTTCTCACGCAACCGGCGATATCCGACCAAGTGCGCAAACTCGAAGAGCGTTTCGGCGTTTTGCTGTTTCACCGCAATAAACGTTCCGTGCGCCTGACTGACTTGGGCGAGCGCTTGCTGGCGATCACCCAGCGTCTGTTTGTGATTGAAGCCGAAGCGCAGGAGTTGCTGCAGGAATCTCAGGCCTTGCAGACCGGCAGCCTGATTCTGGCAGTGGATGCGCCGGTGCACGTGCTGCCGCAGATCGCGCGGTTCTGCGAGCGCTATCCGGGGATCAGCGTGAAGATCGAAACCGGTAATACCGATGAATCGCTGTTTCGCCTGTTCAACTATCAGGCGGATTTGGCCCTGCTCGGGCGTGATGTCAGTGATGAACGCTTGCTCTGTGTGCCGCTGCGCAATGATCCGATGGTGGCGTTCGTTTCGCGCAATCATCCATGGGCCAAGCGTGAATCGATTTGCCTGCAAGACCTGGATGACACGCCGCTGGTGTTGCGTGAACACGGCTCGGTGACAAGGCAGACGCTGGAAGAGGAAATGGCCCGGGCCGGATTTCGCATTCGCCCGGCGATTCAGGTCGAGGGCCGGGAAGCGGCGCGTGAGGCGGTGGTGGTCGGGATTGGTGTCGGTGTTGTTTCGGCAGCAGAGTTTGGCGCGGATTCACGGGTGTGTGCGTTGCCGATTGTCGACTGCACACGACGGCTGACGGAGACGCTGGTGTGTTTGCGTGAACAGAGTTCGCGGCGGGTGGTGGCGACGTTTCTCGATATGGTTCGCCAGAGTCTTGTGTGAACCGTGATGGCCCCTTCGCGAGCAGGCTCGCTCCCACATTTGGAATGCATATCCCCTGTGGGAGCGAGCCTGCTCGCGAATGGAGCGCCACGGTGTATCAGACCGGCGCCAGGCCAAAGAATGCCTGAATCAAGCGCAACTCCCGACGCCGCTCCATGCAGCCGATCATGTGCCGATTGACCAACCCTGCCCCGGCGATCGGAATTGCCACCACCCGCGGGTCATGGCTGACCTCAACCGATGACACCACACCAACACCCAACTCGGCCGCGACGGCCTCGGTCACCGCCTCACGGCTGTCCAGTTCCAGCAACACGCGCGGATGGATCGACGCCTGCGCACAGGCGTCATCAAACGTACGCCGGGTGATCGAACTCGGCTCACGCAAGACCATGATCACTTGATCGAGCTCCTTGAGCTTCACTTCCCCGGCACGCACTGCCCAAGGGTGCCCCGCCGGCACCAACGCGCAGATCCGCGATTCGCTCAGTGCTTGCAGATGCAGGCCTTTGCGCGGCTCCACTTCGGTCAACACCGCCACATCCGCGTGTTCCGACAACAACGCCGCCAGGGTTTCCTGGGCATTGCCCAAGCGCAGATTCACCGTGATCCCCGGATACCGCACGCGCAGGCTGGCGAGCATCGGCATGACCATGTGCGGCCCGTCCGCCGCCACTTCCAGCCGTCCGGTCAACAGTTGCCGGTTGGCCTCGAGCATCGTCTGCGCCTCTTCCGCCAGGCCAAACATCGCGCGGGTGATCGCAGCGAGTCTGGTGCCCTCCTCGGTCAGTTCCACCCGTCGTGCGGTGCGCCGCAACAGGGTGATCTGGTAGTGCTCTTCCAACGACTTGATATGCCCGGTGACTGCCGGCTGACTGATGAACAAGCGCGCGGCGGCGCGGGTGAAGCTGCCTTCACGGGCCACGGCGTCGAACGCGCGGAGCTGAAACAGGTTCATGAATAACTCTCACTGATGGCTGGCATAACAACAAACAATTTGATTGATGCAACGGCGAATTGCAACGTATGCCTCGTAGCTTCATCCCACAGCGCAATCCGAGGACACACGAATGAGTATCGCCGAACCCATCCTGCTCACTCCCGGCCCGTTGACCACTTCGGCCCGCACCCGCCAGGCGATGATGGTCGACTGGGGGTCATGGGATGACCGTTTCAATCAACTGACCGCCAGCCTTTGCGAACAATTGCTGGCGATCCTCAACGGCGCCGCCACTCACCACTGCGTGCCATTGCAGGGCAGCGGCACCTTCGCCGTTGAAGCGGCGATCGGCACCTTGGTGCCACGTGACGGCAAAGTGCTGGTGCTGATCAACGGCGCCTACGGCAAGCGTCTGGCGAAGATCTGCGAAGTACTCGGCCGCTCGTTCAGCACCTTCGAAACCGCTGAAGACGAACCGACCACCGCCGCTGACGTCGATCGTTTGTTGCGCGCCGATAGCAACATTACCCACGTTGCGTTGATTCATTGCGAGACCAGCACCGGCATTCTTAACCCGCTGGCGGAGATTGCTCAGGTCGTTGAGCAACACGGAAAACGCTTGATCATCGACGCCATGAGTTCCTTCGGCGCCTTGCCAGTGGATGCGCAGAAAGTGCCGTTCGACGCACTGATCGCCGCTTCCGGCAAGTGTCTGGAAGGCGTACCGGGGATGGGCTTCGTGTTTGCTCGCAAAGAGTCATTGGCCGCTGCCGCCGGTAATTCGCATTCGTTGGCAATGGACCTGTTCGACCAGCACGCCTATATGATGAAAACCGGGCAATGGCGCTTCACCCCGCCGACGCACGTGGTCGCGGCGCTGCACGAAGCGCTGCTGCAATACAACGAAGAAGGTGGCCTGCCCGCGCGGCATGCGCGTTATGCCGCCAACTGTCAGGCGTTGATGGAAGAGATGGGCAAACTCGGGTTGCGCAGCTTCCTGCCGGCAGCGATTCAGGCACCGATCATTGCCACGTTCCATGCGCCGCAAGATCCGCGTTATCAGTTCAAGGATTTCTACGAACGGGTCAAGGCTAAGGGTTACATCCTCTATCCCGGCAAATTGACTCAGGTCGAAACCTTCCGTGTCGGCTGCATCGGCCATGTCAGCCCGGACGAAATGCGCCAGGCCGTGGCGGCGGTCGGCGAAGTGCTGCGCGAGATGGAAGTCCTCGAAATCTAAGCCCAAACACAAATCCCCTGTAGGAGTGAGCCTGCTCGCGATGAGGCCGTGCCAGTCAACAAAGATGTTGAATGATCAACCGCTATCGCGAGCAGGCTCACTCCTACAGTTTGAATTGCATTTCAACTCAGGAATTTGATTGCCATGAACTACATCAATCCAAACAAGCTGCAAGCCGCGATCCTCGACTGGGCCGGCACCGTGGTCGATTTCGGCTCGTTCGCGCCGACGCAGATTTTCGTCGAAGCCTTCGCCGAATTCGACGTGCAGGTCTCTATCGAAGAAGCCCGTGGCCCGATGGGCATGGGCAAGTGGGACCACATCCGCACCCTCTGCGATCAGCCACAAGTGGCCGAGCGTTATCGCAAGGCGTTCGGCCGCACGCCGACCGATGACGACGTCACCGCGATCTACAACCGCTTCATGCCGCTGCAGATCGAGAAGATCGCTGAGCATTCGGCGCTGATTCCCGGCGCCTTGGAAACCATCGCCAACCTGCGCCAGCAAGGGATCAAGATCGGTTCCTGCTCCGGTTATCCGAAACAGGTGATGGACAAGGTCGTCGAGCTGGCCGCCACCAACGGCTACGTCGCTGACCATGTGGTCGCCACCGACGAAGTGCCGAACGGCCGTCCATGGCCGGCCCAGGCATTGGCCAACGTGATCGCGCTGGGCATCGACGACGTCGGCGCCTGCGTGAAGATCGACGACACCGTGCCAGGCATCCTTGAAGGTCGCCGCGCCGGGATGTGGACGGTGGCGCTGATTTGCTCGGGCAATGCGCTGGGTCTGGATTACGCCGGTTTCCGCGCTTTGGGCAGCGATGAACTGGCCAGCGAGCGCAAGCGCATTCACGCACTGTTCGAAGGCTCGCGCCCGCACTACATGATCGACACCATCACCGATTTGCCGGAAGTGATCGCCGACATCAACAAGCGCTTGGCCAACGGTGAGATGCCGCAATCGAGCTGATCCCTGCCGCTTGCTGCCAACAAAAACGCCAGCGTCTGCACGACGCTGGCGTTTTTTATTGGCAAAGCCCTGATTCAGGGCATTGAAAATCCGATCAGCCTCAGGCAAATCTGCCAAAGCGGATTACAGTTAAAGCATGCCGTCGCACAAGAACGGCCGTTTTGACCCTGATCTGTGAGGAAACACCGTATGCCGTGGACAAGTTCCGAATCCCGCTACAGCACCGTGTCGGTCCTGTTGCACTGGCTGATGCTGGTCCTGCTGGTACTGGTCTACGCCAGCATGGAGTTGCGCGGCCTCTTTCCCAAAGGCAGTGGCGGGCGCACGCTGATCCGCGAAGTGCACTACATGCTCGGCCTGACCGTGTTTGTGCTGGTATGGTTTCGCCTGCTCGCGCGCAGCATTGGCCCGGCGCCGAAAATCTTTCCCGCCTCACCGCAATGGCAAACCGTACTGGCGCGGCTGATGCACTGGGCGTTGTACCTGTTCATGATCAGCATGCCGATTCTCGGCTGGCTGATTACCAGTGCCGAAGGGCATCAGGTGATGTTCTATGGCTTTGATCTGCCGCTGCTGGTTGCGGAGAACAAGGATTTCGCCAAACAGGTTGAGGGCTGGCATGTGCTCATTGCCACGATCGGCTACTGGTTGATCGGCCTGCATGCGCTGGCGGGGATCTATCACCATTATGTTGTGCGCGATAACACGCTGCTGCGGATGATGCCCAAGCGCGGTTGATCGTCAGGGGCTGGCGATAAAACCGCGTCGGCCCTGCAAGCCACCGGTATGAATGACGATCAGCCGCGTGCCGGATGTGAACTTGCCTGCCTCGACCTGCTGTTTGAGCGCCAGCAACGCTTTGCCGGTGTACAGCGGCTCCAGAGGAATGCCGCTGGTCTGCTCGGTTTGTTCGATGAATTCAAGCAACGTCGGATCAACCTTGGCAAAACCGCCACGGCTGGCGTCGATCAGCTCATAGTCGGCAGTGGCCAGTCCGGCTTCCTGAACAATCGACTCGACCTGCGTCGCCACGCCGTGATCCTCTGGTACCGCCAACGCGCCATAGACCGGATGCGCACCGGCCTCGGCGAGAACCAGCCCGGCGAGTGTCGTTCCGGTGCCACAAGCCAGCCACCATCCGTGATAGTCGCTCCAACCGAGCGTGGGCAATTGCGCTTGCACCTGTTCCTTGATCGCGGCACAACCGAGCGCACCCGGTAAACCACCACCGCCCTCGGGCACGGCATGCAGTTGCGGATACAACTCGTGCCATGGCTCCCAGAACCCCGGCTCGTTTCGCGCGCGATAACCGCCATAACCCAACCAGTGCAATTGCATGCCGAACGCCTGCAGATCCCGCACCGTCGGTGTGTCCAGCGCATGTCCGCGCAACAGGCCCACGGTTTTGAACCCCAACCGTTTCCCCGCTGCCGCCAACGCGTGCAGATGATTGGAATGCGCACCGCCGAGGCTGATGATGCCTTCGGCACCCGCACGATCGGCGGCTTTGAGGTGTTCGACGAGTTTGAACCATTTGTTGCCACTGATCAGCGGGTCGATCTGATCGAGGCGCAGGATGGCGACTTCAATACCGGCGGCGGTCAGCCAGTCCAGATGGAGGTATTCGAGGGGGGCCTGGGGTAGCCAATCGGAGGGAGACAAAAGCATGGGCGGCGATTCGATCTGGACAGAGCCAGCATTCTAGTCGCTCACAAGCCGCCATCGCGAGCAGGCTCACTCCTACATTGGTTTGTGGTGCTCACCGAATCTGTGAACAACACAACCCTTGTGGGAGCGAGCCTGCTCGCGAAGGCGTCGTGTCAGTCGACATGTGTATTGGCTGACACTGCGCTTTCGCGAGCAGGCTCGCTCCCACAGGTTAAGCGGCGTTTTTTATAGCTCAGCCGCCAAGCGCGAGCCTTGGTTGATCGCACGCTTGGCATCCAGTTCGGCCGCGACATCGGCACCACCGATCAGGTGCACATTCTGCCCCGCTTCAACCAGACCATCATGCAGTTCGCGCAGCGGATCCTGCCCCGCACAAATCACGATGTTGTCCACCACCAGCACTTGCGGCTCGCCGGTTTCGCCGATGCGGATGTGCAGGCCTTGGTCATCGATGCTCAGATATTCGACGCTGTTGAGCATCTGCACCTGCTTGTTCTTCAGACCGGTCCGATGAATCCAGCCGGTGGTTTTGCCCAAGCCATCGCCAACCTTGGTTTTCTTGCGCTGCAACAGGAATACTTCGCGGGCCGGTGCATGCGGTGCGGCTTTGATCCCGGCAACGCCACCGCGTGCTTCCAGTTGCGTATCGATGCCCCACTCTTTCCAGAACGCGGCACGATCCTGACTGGTCGCTACGCCTTGGTGAACGAGGAATTCCGAGACGTCGAAACCGATGCCGCCGGCGCCGATTACCGCCACGCGTTTGCCAACCGGTTTGCGCTCAAGGATCACGTCGATGTAGCTCAACACCTTGGCGTTCTCTACGCCCGGAATCGCCGGCAGACGCGGCGCAATGCCGGTGGCGAGGATGATTTCGTCGTAACCGCCGTCAACCAGTTTCGCCACATCGACGCGGGTGTTCAGGCACACCTCAACGTGAGTGGTCTGCAGTTTGCGTTTGAAGTAACGCAGGGTTTCGAAGAATTCTTCCTTGCCAGGCACGCGTTTGGCGATGTTGAACTGACCGCCGATTTCGCTGGCCGAATCGAACAACGTCACCTGATGGCCACGTTCGGCAGCCACGGTCGCAGCAGACAAACCGGCAGGGCCGGCGCCAACCACAGCGATTTTCTTGATCTGCTGCACCGGCAGATAATTGAGTTCGGTTTCGTGGCAGGCACGCGGGTTGACCAGGCAACTGGTCAGCTTGCCGCCGAAGGTGTGATCGAGGCACGCCTGATTGCAACCGATGCAGGTGTTGATTTCGTCAGCGCGACCTTCGGCAGCCTTGTTGACGAAGTCCGGGTCGGCGAGGAACGGCCGCGCCATCGAAACCATGTCGGCATCGCCTTCGGCAAGAATCTGCTCGGCGATTTCCGGGGTGTTGATGCGGTTGGTGGTGATCAACGGGATCTTCACCGAGCCACGCAACTTGGCCGTGACCTTGCTGAACGCCGCGCGCGGTACTTTGGTGGCGATGGTTGGAATTCGCGCTTCGTGCCAGCCGATACCGGTGTTGATGATAGTCGCACCGGCCTGCTCGATGGCTTTGGCCAGGGTGACGATCTCGTCCCAGGTGCTGCCGCCCTCGACCAGATCGAGCATCGACAGACGGAAAATGATGATGAAGTTCGGGCCGACCGCTTCGCGAACGCGACGAACGATTTCCACCGGCAGGCGCATGCGGTTTTCGTAGCTGCCGCCCCAACGGTCGGTGCGGTGGTTGGTGTGCGCAGCGAGGAACTGGTTAATGAAATAACCTTCCGACCCCATGATCTCGACGCCGTCATACTCGGCGGTCTGCGCCAGTACCGAACAGGTAACGAAATCGCTGATCTGCTTCTCGATGCCTTCCTCGTCCAGCTCTTTGGGCTTGAACGGATTGATCGGTGCCTGAATCGCACTCGGTGCGACCTGTTTCGGGCTGTAGGCATAACGCCCGGCGTGAAGGATCTGCATGCAAATCTTGCCGCCCGCCTCGTGCACCGCGCGGGTAACGATGCGGTGCTTGAGCGCCTCTTCCTCGGTGGTCAGCTTGGCCGCGCCAGAGTACACGCCACCCTCGTCATTCGGGCCGATACCGCCGGTGACCATCAGACCGACACCACCACGCGCACGTTCGGCGAAGTACGCCGCCATCCGCTCGAAACCGCCCGGTTTTTCTTCCAGGCCCGTGTGCATCGAGCCCATCAGGGTACGGTTGCGCAGCGTGGTGAAACCCAGGTCCAGCGGGGCCAACAGGTGCGGGTAATGAGCGGCGGTCATCGGTAACTCCACAACGAGCAATCACGGAAAAGTTGCGGGCGCTCTGCGGCCCCCGTCAGTCATGTGCCACAGACTAAGAGTCGCATCGCTGTCACTCAATGACCGTAACTGACAACTTATTGATCCAAATGCGCAGTGCCCCTTGGCAACCCGGTCCATGGGCCCTACCCTAGTCGCCATACCCTGTACCCGGTAGTTGTTGGTTTTCATGCGCAAACTTTTGTACCTGTTCTTTTCCATGGCCCTCGTCGCCGCCCTGACCACCTACGCCATGTGGGCGGCGGACCGGCCGGCGGGGCATTACCTGTCAGACTTACGTATAAACGTGGCAGTTGATCAGGGCACGCCCGGCGACCGTGGCAATCTGCTGGGCATCCAGCCCGAACTGTTCCCCACTGACTATCAAAGCCCCGAACGCTTGCACCGCAAACTCGCGGCGTATTTGCAGCAGGCCCAGGATCAAGGTCTGCTGAGTGAGAAAACCGTGGTGGTGTTGCCAGAGAACGTCGGCACCTGGTTGCTGCTCAGCGGCGAGAAAGACGAGTTGTACCAGGCGCCGTCCCTCGCCGAGGCGATGAACTGGCTGGCGGCGAGCAATCCGTTGTTGTTCGCCCGTGCCTGGCTCAGCGCCAACGGCAGCGACCGCCTCAACGACGCGTACCTGCGCATGAAATCCAAGGCGATGGCCAAGGATTACCAGACACTGTTCGGTGGTCTGGCCAAGGAGTTTCACGTGACGCTGGTGGCCGGCTCAATCGTGCTGCCGGAGCCGAGCATCCGCGATGGCCAACTCAAACCCGGCAGCGGTGCGCTGTTCAACAGCAGCGTGGTGTTTGGCCGTGACGGCGTGCCGCTTGGCCAGCCGCAGCGGCAGATGCACCCGGTGTTTGATCAGCGTGAAGTGATCGAAGGCGCGGATAAACACCAGATCAACGTGGTCGACACCCCGGCCGGACGCCTCGGCGTGCTGATTGGCAGTGACAGTTGGTATCCGGACAACTACCGCACACTCGACGAGCAAGACGCCCAATTGGTCGCGGTGCCGGCGCAAGTGTTCGGCCAGGGTGCGTGGAATCAACCGTGGCGCGGCTATAAAGGTTCAAGTACACCGGGCTCGATCAGCCTCAAACCCGGTGAAGTCACCGAAGGACAGGCCTGGCATCGGCTGACGCTGACTGCACAACCGCCGAGCAGTCGAGCGATTGCCGGCGTCAGTGTGTTCTTGCGCGGGCAGTTCTGGGACAAGGCCAGTTCCGGTCAGAGTTTCCTCAGCAGCAACGGTCAGCAGTTCGCCGATGGCGAGGCCCGTGGCGCGCGTTTGCTGAACATCTGGTTGTAAGCCATGAAGCCGCTGCCGATGCGCCTTGGGGATTTGTCGGTGGGCTTTGTGCACAGCCTCGCCGATGCGGTGCGCAGTCATGCCGCCGATCCGCAGCCACTGCTGGAGCAATATGGCCTGGACGCTGCACGGTTGGCTGAGGCCGGGGCACGCTTGTCGATTCCGCGCTACATGCGTCTGGGCCACGCGGCGATTCAGTTGACCGGCAATTCGGCGCTGGGCTTGCGCATGGGCCAGCTCAGCCGCCTGAGCCAGGCCGGGCTGGCCGGTGTCACTGCAGCACAAGCGCCGACCGTGCGCGAAGCCGCGCGCTGTCTGATCCGTTTCGAGGCGCTGTACGGCTCCAACTACCGTGGCCAGTCCAGTTTTCACGAAGATGCCAATGGCGCGTGGCTGCGGTTCTATTCGATCAGCCCGTACAACGCCTATAACCGCTTCGTCGTGGACTCGATCATCGCCGGGTGGCTGCATCAGCTCTCCAGTGTCAGCCGCGAGCCGTTGCGCGCCGAACGCATCGATATCGAATTCGAAGCGCCGGATTACCGTGAGGCTTACAGCGTACTGGGGGATTGCCCGATCCAGTTCGGCGCCGAACGCAATCAGCTGCGCCTGAACCTCGACAGCCTCGCACAGCGTAATCCCGAGCATTGCCCGAGTACCTGGCGGCATCTGCTGCAACTGTGTGAACGGGAGCTGGAACAATTGACCCGAACCCGCAGCCTGCGTGAACGCATCACTCAGCTGTTGGGGCCGTTGCTCAATGGTGGCCGGGAACCCGACCTGGAAGAAGTGGCGGCACGTCTGAAGCTGCCGACCTGGACGTTGCGGCGCAAACTGGCCGAGGAAGGCACGCAATTTCGCGCGATCCTCAACGACACGCGTCGGGACTTGGCGATGACCTACATCCGCGATACTGAACTGGCCTTCGGCGAAATCGCCTACTTGCTGGGCTTTGCTTCAGCCGAAGCGTTCCAGCGAGCCTTCAAACGCTGGAGCGGTCAGACGCCCGGCGAATTCCGTCGCAGCCATCGTAAATCCGCCTGACGCTTACAGCTCGGTGGCGTCTTCGGCGGGCTCCAGAGGATCCAGCTCAAAGGCCTGGTATTCGAGCAGCTCTTCTTGATATTCATCCATCGCGTAATCCCCCTGCTGCTCTCTTGAATGGGCCTGAGCAAATGCCCAGTGCCTCGAGCTTAACGTGCTCGTGTGAAGGAAAAGTGAAACCCGGCCTTCATGAATAAAACGTAGCAGACGGTCAGGAATTTATCGCGGGACTTTTGTCCGGGGAATGTAACGAAATTTGAGGCAACCCATAAACCACTGTGGGAGCGAGCCGGCTCGCGAAGGCGTCGGACCATTCAGCACACAGGTGGCTGAAAGTCCGTCTTCGCGAGCCGGCTCGCTCCCACAGGGGCGGCGTTGAGGCTGGTTTACTGGCCGGACGCTGGCATCGCCGGAATCGGCTCGGATGGCGGCGGGATGTCCGGATTGGCTGGTGGCGTGATGGTTTCGGTCGCGGGTGCAGGTTCTGCGCTCGGCGCCGGGGTGATCGGCGCGGCCTCTGCCGGTGGAGCGACCGGTTCCGACGTTACTGGCGCGGTCTCGGCAGGTGCTGGCGCCGGTTCTGCAGCCGGGGCCGGCGTTGCTGCAGGTTCGGCCGCCGGAGTCGGCGTTGGCGCCAGCGCTGCCGGCGCAGCCTTCACCTCAGGCACACCCAGGTCAGCTTTCGGTTTCTCTTCGATATGCGCGGCTTTCTTCGCATCTGCCGGCAGGAACTGCTCGACCAGGGTAAAGAAACGCTCATAGAACTTCTGCGCGGTCACCGTCTCGCTGGCCACCTTGACCATCGAATCGTCCGACGAGCCGATCGGCATCGACACCGAACCCAATACACCCACGCCGAGGCTGGCCGAGTTGTTGGTTTTCTTCAGCGCGTAACGATCCTGCAAGGCGTTGGCAAACATCGTCGCATGGTGCCCGGCGCTGCCGTCATCGGCGCAAACCACGTTGAAGCTGATCTCCATGTGGGTGTCGCCGGTTTGCTGGAAACTCTTGTGACCGCTGACCAGTTTCGGGTCGCTGCTGGTGATGATGTAGCCCTGGCTGAGCAACGCACGGCGAGCCGCTTCGCAACTGACCGAATCGGTCACCGGGTAATTGCGCGAAAACGTACCGGAGTCATCGAAGTTCTCATGCTCATACATCGGCTTGTCTTTCGAACAGCCGGCAACAGCGGTCAACAACAGCGCCAACCCGACTACACGCATGGGAGTGGAAATCAACATTGAACATCCTGAGAGAAAACAGTCCGGGGCGTATTGTGCAACAGATCGCTGCCGCGCTGCGCATGGATTAGTGTCTTAAAGCAGTTACAACTCTATCGACCGTCAGTTGCGGGAAAAAGTCGCAACGCCAGATGATCGATGAACACCCGCAATTTCGCCGTGGCGTGACGACTCGATGGCCATAGGACCCAGAACTGACCGGTGTGTTCAAGATGTGTATCAAGCACGCGACGCAAGCGGCCTTGCGCCTCGGCCTCACGGGTCATGAAATCCGGCAGACAGGCAATGCCCATGCCGGCCAGCGCCGCGTGGCTTACCGCCTCAATCGACGTACTGACCAACCGCGTCGGCAACGTCGGCTCTGCGGCACTCTCCGCGCGAATCAGCGGCCAGGTTTCCAGTTTGCCGGTGGCATGAAACGTATGCCGAAGGCACGCATGATCCGCCAGATCGGCGGGCGTCTGCGGCACACCGCGTTGCGCCAGATAAGCCGGACTGGCTACCAGCACCATGTGAAACTCGCCCAACGCTCGCGCCATCAGTCGCGAATCCCGTGGCTTGCCGGTGCGGATCACCGCGTCGAAACCTTCTTCAACCACGTCGACCATGCGATCGGTCAAATCCAGATCCAGCTCGATCTGCGGGTACAAGGCCATGAACTCGTTCATGACCGGCATCACCAGGCCATGCACCTGCGGCAGACTGATACGCAACTTACCATGGGGTTTCGCAGCCGCGTCACATAACTCGAACTCTGCCGCCTCGACCTCCGCGAGAATTTTGCGACAGCGCTCCAGAAACAGCGCCCCTTCACTGGTCAGCGTGACACTGCGAGTGGTGCGCTGAAACAGGCGCACGCCGAGTCGCGCTTCCAGCCGCGCAATACTTTTGCCCACCGCCGACGATGACACCCCTTGCAGTCGGCCAGCCTCAGTGAAACTGCGCGTCTCGGCCACCTGCACAAACACCGAAATACTGCCAAGGCTATCCATACCAACCTCCCATTGCTGACATCCGTGTCCGATATGTTCGGAACCTTAACCCGTTTTTCACCGATGTGCAGCGCCATATCCTGTGCTCTTCGTCAACATTGCACATGGATGCCGGCTCATGAATGACACACAACTCAGTTGCCTCACAGTTGAACACCCCGTCTCTCACCGCGAACAGTTACCCCTCGGTGCGCTGCTGGCACTGGCCACCGCCGGATTCATTACGGTCATGACCGAAGCCATGCCCGCCGGCCTGTTACCGCAGATGAGCAGCGGCCTGAATGTGTCCCAGGCACTGATCGGGCAATTGGTCACGCTGTATGCGATCGGCTCGATCCTCGCGGCGATACCGCTGACAATCGCCACTCGAGGCTGGCGACGCCGACCGCTGTTGCTTTCCGCTATCGGCGGCTTTGCCATCGCCAACAGCATCACCACCCTGTCGGAGTGGTACTGGCTCACCCTGATCGCACGCTTTATCGCCGGGATATTTGCTGGTTTGCTTTGGGCTCTGCTGGCGGGATACGCAAGCCGTATGGTCGCCCCGCACCTGCAGGGCCGCGCCATCACCGTAGCCATGCTCGGCGCGCCACTGGCGCTGTCGCTGGGAATCCCCGCAGGCACCCTGCTCGGCACCCTGGTCGGCTGGCGCCTGAGCTTCGCCATCATGACCGGACTGACCGTTGCGCTGGTGATCTGGGTGCGCTTGCAAGTACCGGACTTCGCCGGCGAACGCGTGGGAAACCGCATGCCGCTGCGTCAGGTATTGACCTTGCCCGGCGTGCGATCGGTATTGTTCGTCACCCTCACCTACGTCGTTGCGCACAACTTGCTGTACACCTACATCGCGCCGTTCCTGCAGCCTTCCGGACTTGATGCCAACGTCGACCGCGTGCTGCTGGTATTCGGCCTCGCTTCAGTGCTGAGCCTGTGGATCGTCGGCAGCCTGATTGACCGCTGGCTGCGCGAACTGGTGTTGATCAGTGCCGGACTGTTCCTGCTGTCCGCAATAGCACTGGGCCTGTGGCGCGAATCGCCGAGCGTGGTGTACATCGCCACCGCTGTGTGGGGACTCGCGTTTGGTGCAATGCCATCGCTGCTGCAAACCGCCTCGGCGAAAACCGCGAAAGAGGCTGCCGATACGGCGCAATCGATGTTGGTTACGCTGTGGAATGTCGGGATTGCAGGTGGTGGATTGGTGGGAGGTTTGTTGCTGGGGAACCTTGGGGTGGGAGCTTTTCCGTGGATTGTTGCAGGATTGCTGGGACTGACCCTGTCAGTAGCGATCAAAGCTCGGAGACATGGTTTTCCAAGAGCCGAATGAGACCGAGTGCGCTGTTGGATTGAGGCCAGACGGCTGGAAACCGGTCGATTGACAGGCCGCCATCGCGAGCAGGCTCGCTCCCACAATTGGATTGAGTACATCTGACAGAAGGTTGGTCGGCTGTCAGGCCGCCTTCGCGAGAAGGCTCGCTCCCACGTTTTAATTTGTGTGCGGCCCACGCGGCAAAGCCGCCCCACTCAACAGGATGAGCGTTAGCTCGGCTGCTGCTCTTGATCTTGATCTGAAGGCCCGTCGGCAGGCTGAGTGGAGGGATTGATCCGGGGGTGGGAGCGCAGCGACCGTTCGACGAAGTCGAACACATCGAGAGGAGGTGCAGCGAAGCAAACCGTAGGCGATGCCCCCCCGGATCAATCCCGGAGCGAAGGAACCCCGAGCCCCAGCGAGCGGGCCGAACGTCAGGGCAAGCCTTTTTGATTACTTTTTCGGCGTCTGGAAAAAGTGACCCGCCGTAAGGGTGGAACCCTGATCAGCAACACCCGCAGCAACGGATATCCCCCCAAAACCCCAAGCACATGGTCGGCCCAAAGGCCGCCACGCCCCGGCGCCCAACGCCAAAAAAAAAGCCCCGACCTATACAGGCCGGGGCTTTCACATGACAACTCAATCAGACATCAAAAACGCTTGATCTCAGCCTGAGCTTCCAACTGCTTGCGATACGCCGCAAAGTCCTGCTGCCCCTCACGCGAAGCAAGGAAGCGACGGTACTGAACCTTCTCTTCATCCGTCGGCGCAGCCGCTTCGTTAACGCCGTTCAGACGCACGATCATCAAACTACCGTCCGGCAGGGTCACGCTGGTGAACGTCGGCTTGTCCTTGGCAGCCGGCTTCGGCATACGGAACAACGCTTGCAGCACCGCCGGATCAACACCTTCCTGACCACGGGTGGCCGCTTCAGTGGTTTTCCAGTTCTGACCCTCAACTGCCTTGTCCAACGGCGCCTTGCCATCACGCAGATCAGCAATCAGCTTCTCCGCCTTGGTCTTGGCAGCCGCGCTGGCGTGCTCTTTGGTCAGCTGAGTGCGGATCGCCGCATTCACGCTTTCCAGCGGCAGTTGCGCAGGTTTCAGGTGCTCCTTGGAACGCAGCACGATCACGGTTTCCGGATCCAGCTCGATGGCGGTGCTGTTGGCACCTTCGTCGATCACTTCAGTGCTGAACGCAGCGGTCACTACGGCACGGTTGGCCGCGACACCTTCGCCACCTTCACGGCCGAACGGCTTGGAAGTGTGCACGGTCAGTTTCAGATCCGCCGCTGGCTGAGCCAGGTCAGACGCTTCGAACGCCGAGTCTTCCAGTTGCTTGGTCGCCTCGACAAAACGCTGCTCGACCTGCGCGGCTTTCAGCTCGCGGGTGAGCTTGTCTTTCAGGCTGGCCAGGGTCGGCACTTCAGGCGCTTCGACACCCAACAGCTTGATCAAGTGGTAACCGAAGTCAGTACGAATCGGCTCGGACACCTGGTCTTTCGACAGCGAGTACAGGGCTTTTTCGAACGCAGGGTCGTAAACGCCAGGACCTGCGTAACCGAGATCACCGCCATTGTTGGCCGAACCCGGATCCTGCGAGAACTCTTTGGCCAGCGCTTCGAACTTCTCGCCCTTGGCCAGACGCGCCTGGACTTCGTCGATCTTCGCTTTGGCCTGAGCCTCGGTGGTCTTGTCGTTCACTTCGATCAGAATGTGCGCGGCACGACGCTGTTCCGACAGATTGGCGATCTCTTTCTGATACGCCGCCTGCAGGTCTTCGTCTTTCACGGCAACCTGATCGAAGAACGAAGACTTCTTCAGCTCTACGTAATCGATGATCACTTGGTCCGGAGTCATGAACTCCTTGGCGTGTTCGTCGTAGTAAGCCTTGACCTCTTCGTCGGTCAGTTT
The DNA here is from genome assembly GCF_054790575.1 of Pseudomonas sp. MC6. Lineage (NCBI taxonomy): Bacteria > Pseudomonadati > Pseudomonadota > Gammaproteobacteria > Pseudomonadales > Pseudomonadaceae > Pseudomonas > Pseudomonas sp. MC6. The sequence goes on along the minus strand of NZ_CP186504.1, from coordinate 819,551 downwards.
GACCGCAGCCGGATCAGCCTTGACGTTCAAGGTGGCGAAATCGCGGGTCTGTTTTTCCAGACGGGCAAATGCCAGCACTTCGGCGTCGGTGACGAAACCGCTGCCCGCCACACCGGCGCGCAGTTGGCCGATGAGCATTTCCTGAACCAGCATCTGGCGGAATTGCATACGGCTGTAACCCAGTTGACGGATTACCTGGTCGAAACGCTCGGAGCTGAACTTGCCGTCCACCTGGAATTCAGGAGTCTGCAGGATCACTTGATCCAGTGCACCTTCGGAGAAAGCGAACTTCGCTTGTTCGGCGCCTTGCAGCAGCAGCTTGCGATCGATCAGACCCTTGAGGGCCGATTCGCGGAGCATTTTCTCGTCGAGCAAGGAAGCATCGAAGTCCTTGCCCAGCTGTTGCATCAGCTGACGGCGTTGCATGTCAACGGCCTGGCTCAGCTCGTTCTGGCTGATTTCATCACCGTTGACCTTGGCCGCCTCATTCTTGTGAGTCGTGGCCTGGAAAATGGCGTCGAAACCGGTCAGAGCCATCAGTGCAACGATGACCCCGATAATGGTCTTGGCAATCCAGCCTTGTGAATTGTCCCTGATATTCTGCAGCATGCGTCCCCCAGAAACGGTTGAACTTCAAAATTAGGCAACCGTGGAGCGTGGGTAGAATCCGGATAGAAGAAAGGCGCATCCGAGGATGCGCCTTCTCGTAACTGGCGGAGCGGACAGGGCTCGAACCCTCGATCCCGGCGTTACAGGCCACTGTTTCAGCGACCTGCTCTACCGCTCCGCTGCCAAGTCAGGCATGACCCCGACCCGGATGGGTAAAAACCTGAAAACTTAGTTAACAGCTTCTTTCAGTGCTTTACCGGCTTTGAAACCTGGCTTCTTGGCAGCCGGGATTTCCAGAGTCTTGCCGGTCTGCGGGTTACGACCAGTACGAGCCGGACGATCCGTCACGGAGAAAGTACCGAAACCAACCAGAACAACGGAGTCGCCAGCCTTCAGAGCGCCAGTGACGGATTCGATTACAGCGTCCAGCGCACGGCCAGCAGCAGCTTTCGGGATATCAGCGGATGCAGCGATAGCATCAATCAGTTCCGACTTGTTCACTCTAAGTCCCCTTATATCTATTTTGAGATGATTCTAAGTTTTTTGGTGAAAGCAAAAACGAGTGCTGAATGGCCTACAGACACTTAAGAGCCGCTTTATAACAAGGGCTCTAAAAAACTGTCAAGGAAGCCCCCCAGGCAAAAGCGTATTAATGCGTGCTAATTCTTTCCTTAGAGTCAGACTCACGTTTTTCTTCCTTGGCAACTATCTCCGGAGCCACATCCGGCAAGGGCTCCGGCGCGTATTGCAGCGCAATTTGCAGGACCTCGTCAATCCATTTAACCGGTTTAATCTGCAGATCCTGCTTGATATTGTCAGGAATCTCCTTCAGATCACGCACGTTCTCTTCCGGAATAATCACGATCTTGATTCCGCCGCGGTGAGCCGCCAGCAGTTTTTCCTTCAGACCACCAATCGCCAGCACCTGACCACGCAAAGTAATTTCGCCAGTCATGGCCACATCAGCGCGCACCGGAATACCGGTCAATGCCGACACTAGCGCCGTGCACATGCCCACACCAGCGCTAGGGCCGTCCTTCGGGGTCGCCCCTTCCGGCATGTGGATGTGCGTGTCGCGCTTCTCGTGGAAGTCCAGGGGAATACCCAGGCTCTTGGCACGACTGCGGACAACGGTCAGTGCGGCAGTGATCGATTCGACCATCACGTCGCCCAGCGAACCGGTCTTGATCAATTGCCCTTTGCCCGGCACAACCGCGGCTTCGATGGTCAGCAATTCACCACCAACCTGAGTCCAGGCAAGGCCGGTCACCTGACCGATCTGATCCTGTTGCTCGGCCAGACCGTAGCGGAATTTGCGCACACCGAGGAAGTGTTCCAGTAAGTCAGCTGTCACTTTCACCGAGAAGCGTTTTTCCAGCGCATGCTCTTTAACGGCCTTGCGGCAGACCTTGGCGATCTGACGTTCGAGGCCACGCACACCGGCTTCACGGGTGTAGTAACGGATGATGTCGCGGATCGCTTCAGCGTCGAATTCCAGCTCGCCTTTCTTCAGACCATTGGCGGCGATCTGCTTTGGCGAGAGGTATTTGACGGCGATGTTGATCTTCTCGTCTTCGGTGTAGCCCGGCAGACGGATGACTTCCATCCGGTCGAGCAGTGCCGGCGGAATGTTCATCGAGTTCGAGGTGCACAGGAACATCACATCGGAAAGGTCGTAATCGACTTCCAGATAGTGGTCGTTGAAGTTGTGGTTCTGCTCTGGATCGAGCACTTCCAGCAACGCCGACGCCGGGTCACCACGCATGTCGCTGCCCATTTTGTCGATTTCATCGAGCAGGAACAGCGGGTTGCGCACACCCACTTTTGTCATCTTTTGAATCAATCTTCCCGGCATCGAACCGATGTAAGTCCGACGGTGACCGCGAATTTCCGCTTCATCACGCACGCCACCGAGGGCCATGCGCACGAATTTGCGGTTGGTAGCATGTGCGATCGACTCTGCCAGCGAGGTTTTACCTACGCCCGGAGGACCGACCAGGCACAACACCGGGCCACGGATTTTCTTCACGCGTTTTTGCACGGCGAGGTATTCAAGGATACGTTCCTTGACCTCTTCGAGACCGTAGTGATCGGCATCGAGAATGTCTTCTGCACGCGCCAGGTCCAGACGTACCTTGCTCTGCGCCTTCCACGGCACCTGCACCAGCCAGTCGATGTACGAGCGCACCACGGTGGCCTCAGCGGACATCGGCGACATTTGCTTGAGCTTGTTCAGCTCGGCCGTGGCTTTGGTCAACGCGTCTTTCGGCAGACCGGCAGCGTCGATACGCTTTTTCAGGTCTTCGATTTCGTTGTGGCCTTCGTCGCTGTCGCCGAGTTCTTTCTGAATGGCCTTCATCTGCTCATTCAGGTAGTACTCGCGCTGACTGCGCTCCATTTGCTTTTTGACACGACCACGAATGCGTTTTTCAACTTGCAGCAGGTCGATCTCGGCATCCAGCAACGCCAGAACGTGCTCGACACGAGCCGACAGGTCGATGATTTCGAGAATTTCCTGCTTCTGCTCGATTTTCAGCGCCATGTGCGCCGCCATGGTGTCGACCAGGCGGCCCGGCTCATCGATGCTGTTGAGCGACGACAGGACTTCAGCCGGGACTTTTTTGCCCAGCTGTACATATTGTTCGAATTGCGACAGCAGTGTGCGCACGAACACTTCAGATTCGCGCTCGGCGGCATCGACTTCTTCGATCAGCGACACTTCGGCACGGCAGTGGCCGTCAACTTCGCTGAAGCGCTCGACGGTGCCGCGCTGCTCACCCTCGACCAGAACCTTGACGGTGCCGTCAGGCAGCTTCAGAAGCTGTAGAACAGTAGCGATGGTACCTACGCGATAGAGAGCGTCTTCACCGGGATCATCGTCAGCCGGGTTTCTCTGGGCCAGCAGCAAGATCTGCTTGTCGCCCGTCATCGCGGCCTCGAGGGCTTCGATGGATTTCTCGCGCCCCACGAACAGCGGGATAACCATGTGCGGATAAACCACGACATCACGCAATGGCAGGAGAGGCAATTCGATGGTTGTCTTCATGATTTCGCCTCTACGGCGGCCATATGGCCGTAATCAGATGGAATTGAGCTTGAAACCAAGATGGGGGCTGCCTTGAAAAAAAACAAGCGCAAAGCGGATGTAAAAAATGACATAAAAAAAAAGAGGCCCGAAGGCCCCTTCTTTATTCCAGCAGACTGGACACTTACGCGTCCGGCGCTGCCTTGGCTGTCGGCTCACTGTTTTCGTAGATATACAGTGGCTTGGACTTGCCTTCGATCACGCTTTCATCGATCACGACTTTGCTCACCTCGGACTGCGAGGGGATTTCATACATCGTATCGAGCAGCACACCTTCGAGAATCGAGCGCAGGCCACGGGCACCGGTTTTACGTTCCAGGGCACGCTTGGCGACCGATTTCAGCGCGTCTGTGCGGAACTCCAGATCCACGCCTTCCATCTCGAACAGCTTGGCATACTGTTTGGTCAGAGCATTTTTCGGCTCGGTGAGAATCTGCATCAGCGCAGCCTCATCCAGCTCATCCAGCGTCGCGAGGACCGGCAGACGACCGACGAACTCCGGGATCAGACCGAACTTGACCAGATCGTCAGGCTCGACTTCACGCAGGGATTCACCGACTTTCTTGCCTTCTTCCTTGCTGCGCACTTCTGCGTTGAAGCCGATGCCGCCCTTGGTGGAACGGTTTTGAATAACCTTTTCCAGACCGGAGAACGCACCACCGCAGATGAACAGGATGTTACGGGTGTCGACCTGCAGGAATTCCTGCTGCGGGTGCTTGCGACCACCTTGCGGCGGTACGGAAGCGACCGTGCCTTCGATCAACTTCAGCAAGGCCTGTTGCACGCCTTCACCGGAAACGTCCCGGGTGATCGACGGGTTGTCGGACTTGCGGGAAATCTTGTCGATTTCATCGATGTAGACAATACCCATCTGGGCTTTTTCTACGTCGTAATCGCACTTCTGCAGCAGCTTCTGAATGATGTTCTCGACATCTTCACCCACGTAACCTGCCTCGGTGAGGGTGGTTGCGTCGGCAATGGTGAACGGAACGTTCAGCAAGCGGGCCAGTGTTTCGGCCAGCAGGGTTTTACCGGAGCCTGTCGGGCCGATCAGCAGGATGTTGCTCTTGCCGAGTTCGACGTCGTCAGCCTTTTTGTCACGCTGGTTCAGGCGTTTGTAGTGGTTGTACACCGCTACGGCCAAAACCTTTTTCGCACGCTCCTGACCAATCACGTACTGGTCAAGGATGCCGCTGATTTCTTTAGGCGAAGGCAATTTATGCGCGCTGCTTTCGGCCTGGGCTTCCTGCACCTCCTCACGGATGATGTCATTGCACAGGTCGACGCACTCGTCGCAGATAAAGACCGAGGGGCCGGCAATCAATTTGCGCACTTCATGCTGGCTTTTGCCACAGAAGGAGCAATAGAGCAGCTTGCCGTTGTCCTCGCCGTTGCGGGTGTCAGTCATTCGTTCGATCCAAATCCGATAGGCTTGCAACACAAGATGAAGGCTATTGCGGGCTTTTTCAAGCCCGCCGCTGATCAGACAAGCCGACCAAGCCTATTTTGAGCTGCTTATTTTAAGCTGGGCGCTGGTTGATCACTTCGTCGATCAGGCCATATTCCTTCGCAGCTTCTGCACTCATGAAGTTGTCGCGATTGGTATCGCGCTCGATTTCTTCCAGAGTACGCCCGCTGTGCTTGGCCATCAGCGTGTTCAGACGCTCGCGAATGAAGAGGATTTCCTTGGCGTGGATTTCGATGTCCGACGCCTGACCCTGAAAACCGCCCAGTGGCTGGTGAATCATCACGCGCGAGTTCGGCAGGCAGAAACGCTTGCCCGGGGCACCTGCGGTCAGCAGGAATGCACCCATGCTGCAGGCCTGGCCGATGCAGGTGGTCGACACGTTCGGCTTGATGAACTGCATGGTGTCGTAGATCGACATGCCTGCAGTCACCGAACCGCCCGGAGAGTTGATATAGAGATGGATGTCCTTGTCCGGGTTTTCCGCTTCAAGGAACAGCAGTTGCGCGCAGATCAGGTTGGCCATGTAGTCCTCTACCGGACCAACCAGAAAGATCACTCGCTCCTTGAGCAGGCGCGAATAGATGTCATAGGCGCGTTCGCCACGAGCAGATTGCTCGACAACCATCGGGACCAGGCCGCCGGCGGCCTGGATATCAGAGTTCTGCTGAATATAAGAATTACGGAACATGCTCTGCAGTCGCTCCCAAATAGTTATGTCTTGAATACGCATAAGCCAGCTCGAGAGCTGGCTTATGGTGTGTACTTCTTAACGCAAAATCAATCAGTCGGCTGTTGGTGCTTCTACCGGCTTGACTGCTTCTTCGTAAGAGACCGCTTTGTCGGTCACACTAGCTTTCTGCAGAACAGTATCCACAACTTGTTCTTCCAGCACAACCGAACGCACTTCGTTCAGTTGCTGCTCGTTTTTGTAGTACCACGACACAACCTGCTCAGGCTCTTGATAAGCCGAAGCCATTTCCTGAATCATTTCGCGAACGCGAGCTTCGTCAGGCTTCAGGTCGAATTGCTTGACCACTTCAGCAACGATCAGACCCAGCACAACGCGGCGCTTGGCTTGCTCTTCGAACAGCTCGGCCGGCAGTTGATCAGGCTTGATGTTGCCGCCAAACTGTTGAACAGCCTGCACGCGCAGACGGTCAACTTCGTTGGCCAGCAGAGCCTTAGGCACTTCGATCGGGTTGGTGGCCAGCAGACCGTCCATTACCTGATTCTTGACCTTGGATTTGATCGCCTGACGCAGTTCACGCTCCATGTTCTTGCGAACTTCGGTGCGGAAACCGTCGATGCCGCTTTCCTTGATACCGAATTGAGCGAAGAACTCTTCGTTCAGCTCTGGCAGCTTAGGCTCGGAAACAGTGTTGACGGTCACGGTGAACTCAGCGGTTTTGCCAGCCAGGTCCAGGTTCTGATAGTCCTCTGGGAAGGTCAGGTTCAGAACGCGCTCTTCACCGGCTTTAGCGCCAACCAGGCCTTCTTCGAAGCCCGGGATCATGCGGCCGGAACCCAGTACCAGCTGAGTGCCTTTGGCGGAGCCGCCAGCGAATACTTCGCCGTCAACCTTGCCAACGAAATCGATGTTCAGTTGGTCTTCGTTCTGGGCAGCGCGATCGGCCACTTCAAAACGGGTGTTCTGCTTGCGCAGGATGTCGAGCATTTTATCCAGGTCAGCGTCAGCCACGTCAGCGCTCAGGCGCTCAACGGTGATGCCGTCGAAACCGGCAACGGTGAACTCAGGGAACACTTCGAATACGGCAACATATTCCAGGTCTTTGCCAGCTTCGAGCGACTTAGGCTCGATCGAAGGCGAACCAGCCGGGTTCAGCTTCTGCTCAACCACAGCTTCGTAGAAGGAGGACTGGATCACGTCGCCTACAGCTTCCTGACGAGCATCAGCACCGAAACGGCGCTTGATTTCGCTCATTGGCACTTTGCCTGGACGGAAGCCAGCAATCTTGGCCTTTTGGGCGGTCTGCTGCAGACGCTTGTTGACCTGAGTCTCGATGCGCTCAGCCGGCACGGTGACGCTCATGCGGCGCTCGAGAGCAGTAGTATTTTCAACAGAAACTTGCATGGATATTCCTCGTTGCACAGACGTTAGCCGGCCGTTTCCGACCCCAGAATCAAGGGCATGCATTCTAGTGGGTCAAACTCAAGAAGTCACCCTACTGAAAACGGGTAAAAAAACAGCAGGCATTTTATCGGGGCCGCTACACCAATGCAGCGCGCCCCACAGGCGAATACAACCAATCACGCCAGGGCTCTGCGCCAACCGCTTCTATATATAGAAGAGACTGCCAATCACTCCCTGACGGCCGTTCTTGCAAGCAAGCCCGGCGAGCAGTGCAGCATCATCGAGCAACATAAATACGACGAAGCGCCCTACTCCTGCGTCCGGAAACCGGCCATGCCGGTATTCAAAACCGCAAAACAAAAAAGGCGCCAGACTGTTAAATCTGGCGCCTTTCGAAATATGGGGTGGACGATGGGGATCGAACCCACGACAACGGGAGTCACAATCCCGTGCTCTACCAACTGAGCTACGCCCACCATATTGCGTAACAAAAAAGCCAAACAACTTCTTTGTTGAAACCTCACCAGCCCGAAGACATGAATGAAGCTTTAATTGGTGCGGATGAAGAGACTCGAACTCTTACGCCTCGCGGCGCTGGAACCTAAATCCAGTGTGTCTACCAATTCCACCACATCCGCAGGTGAAGCTTTAAAGCAAAGGCGCCAGACTGTTACATCTGGCGCCTTTCGAAATATGGGGTGGACGATGGGGATCGAACCCACGACAACGGGAGTCACAATCCCGTGCTCTACCAACTGAGCTACGCCCACCATATCGCGTTACTTGTGCCAAAGCTGCCTAATGGCGCACCCGGCAGGACTCGAACCTGCGACCATCCGCTTAGAAGGCGGATGCTCTATCCAGCTGAGCTACGGGCGCCTTATTAATCTGTACTCTTAAAGGACTACAAACTAAGTGCTTTCCAGTGTTGCAGAACCTTGATTCCGCTTCACCTTCTTAACCAGTGCTAGGCTGTGCCCGACAAGTGCGACGAATAGTATAGAGCGCTCCAAAGGTCGTCAAATCCTTTTTGAAAAAAATTCATTTAATTAAAGGAGTTAGAGGAATTTGCTGACCAAGCGCCTTTGCCCTCACCGCTCGACATGCGAGAATGCGTTCTCATTTTTTCCCCTCTCGATGGTTAATCACGCGCAATGACTGCACAACTAATCGACGGCAAATCGATCGCCGCCAGCCTGCGCCAGCAGATCGCCCAACGAGTTGCCGAGCGTCGCCAGCAAGGCCTGCGCACTCCCGGCCTCGCGGTGATCCTGGTCGGCAGCGATCCTGCCTCTCAGGTTTATGTCTCGCACAAGCGTAAAGACTGTGAAGAGGTTGGCTTCCTCTCTCAAGCCTACGACCTGCCCTCCGACACCACGCAAGACGCGCTGACCGATCTGATCGATCGCCTCAACGACGACCCTGCAATCGACGGCATCCTGCTTCAACTGCCGTTGCCCGAGCATCTGGACGCCTCCAAACTGCTGGAGCGTATCCGCCCGGACAAAGATGTCGACGGTTTCCACCCTTATAACGTCGGCCGCCTGGCCCAGCGCATTCCGCTACTGCGTCCATGCACCCCCAAAGGCATCATGACGCTGCTGGAAAGCACTGGCGCTGATCTTTACGGTATGGACGCAGTGGTTGTCGGCGCCTCCAACATCGTCGGTCGCCCGATGGCGATGGAACTGCTGCTGGCCGGTTGCACCGTGACCGTGACTCACCGCTTCACCAAGGATCTGGCCGGCCATGTCGGTCGTGCCGATCTGGTGGTGGTGGCCGCCGGCAAGCCGGGTCTGGTCAAAGGCGAGTGGATCAAGGAAGGCGCGATCGTGATCGACGTCGGTATCAACCGTCAGGACGACGGCAAACTGGTCGGTGACGTTGTTTATGAAACCGCCCTGCCCCGCGCCGGCTGGATCACTCCAGTGCCGGGTGGCGTCGGTCCGATGACCCGCGCTTGCCTGCTGGAAAACACCCTGTATGCGGCGGAAACCCTGCACGCCTGATCGGTACTTTCAGCAATAAGAAAAACCCGCCTTGCGCGGGTTTTTTCATGCCTGAGAAAAAACTGTAACCGTTCGCCGGAAACCCCTCTTTTTACAGGCCTTTTCACGAGATTTTCAGGTCACTCAAACAACCATCGACAGATCTTCAGCCATACTCCTAGAATGCGACGCTTTGAAGAAATAACCCGTTACAAACTAACGGAATATCCAACTTTTATGAGTTCGCCCGCGTGAAAATTCGTCTTTCGATTCTGAGCCTGTTTTTTGCAGTTTCAGGCACTTTCATCACGCCAACGATCAACGCTGCGGAAACCACCGCTGCCCCACGTGACGCTTCGAGCCTGAAGATCGCCTCCGGCAGCGCCCTGCTCATGGATATGCAGACCAACAAAGTCATCTACTCCAGCAACCCTGACGTGATCGTGCCGATCGCTTCTGTCAGCAAGTTGATGACCGGACTGGTAGTGGTTGAAGCCCGGCAGAACATGGACGAATGGATCAATGTCGATATCAGTAACACACCGGAAATGCGCGGTGTGTTCTCCCGAGTCAAACTGAAAAGTGAGCTGCCGCGCCGCGAGATGCTGCTGATCGCCCTGATGTCCTCGGAAAACCGCGCCGCCGCCAGCCTCGCGCATCACTATCCGGGTGGCTACGCAGCCTTTATCGCGGCGATGAACGCCAAGGCCAAAGCGCTGGGCATGACCAGCACGCACTTCGTCGAGCCGACAGGCCTCTCGGAGCGTAACGTTTCCACCGCCCGCGACCTGAGCAAGCTGCTGGTGGCCGCGCATAAGTATCCGCTTCTCAGCGAACTCACCACCACCAAGGAAAAGACCGTGTCGTTCCGCAAACCCAACTACACCCTGGGTTTCCGTAATACCGATCACTTGGTCAATAAAGCCGACTGGGACATCAAGATCACCAAAACCGGCTTCACCAACCCCGCCGGGCATTGCCTGGTGCTGGTGACGAAAATGGGCAATCGCCCGGTTGCTTTGGTGATTCTCGACGCGTTCGGCAAGTACACCCACTTTGCCGATGCCAGCCGTATTCGCAGCTGGGTGGAAACTGGCAGGAGTGCCAACGTTCCTGCAGTGGCTCAGCAATACAAGGCCGAGAAAAACCTCAAGTCGCGCCAGAGCGGCGTGGTTGAAGCCTCCAAGTAACCCGTCGCACAAGAAAAAGCCCCGAATCCTGGGGGCTTTTTTTCATCTGCGGATCAGTCATTGGGCAGCGGCATCTTGTCGTCATCGGGAATGCCATCGCCTGCACTCGGATCCCGTGCAGGCTCGGGTGTCAGCACATTAGGCCGAGCCATCGGGTCACGCAGCGGGCTGTCCGGGTCCAGCACCGGATCAACCTCTGGCTCCGCCGTCGTAGGTACGCTGTCCGGTTTTTGGTTATCGAAGCTTGAATCGGTACTCATACGCACCTCACATCAAGGTTTCAGATTGGCTAACGGGTCATACGGCTTGGCCGGTTGCTTGTCGTCTTCGCCGGGCTTCACGTCTTTGGGGGCTTTCGCAGGGCCGACGGGATCGACTTGCGGATCATCAAGATCCGGCGAATCCGGATCAAAGCCCAGATCATGACCCGAAGAGTGCTCGGAAGAATGTGGGCCTTTCGGGGATTGGGGATCTGTCATGTTCGCCTCCTGATTCACCCGCAAACGACGGGCTATAAAGGTAAGAGGCGTGCCGGGCGAAGTCGTGCCCGGCAAATGACGAACGGAGACTCAGTGGGCGGCCAGCGCTTTCTTCGCCTGCGCCGCTTCGTTTTCCTGACCGGCCTGGGCCAGTTCATCGGCCGCATTGAGCCAGCGTTGCCGGTCGACGGCAGCAGGAATCTGCGACGGTTTCTGAATCAGCACGGCCCAGCCACCAGACTTTTCCAGCGCCGACTCAAAGGAACTGAAACTCATCAATTCGCGGCGGTTCATGCCGGCGCGCAGCAGAACCTTCTGTTTGTTGCGGTCATAACCGGACAGGATCGCGTAACGCGGCTCGATCCAGAATGCCGAACCCTCGCTGAACCGCACCATCACCGGATAACCCGCCGCCACTTGGGTCAACAGCGCTGGCAGGTTGCTGTCCAGCGGATAAACCACCATGCCGTACTCGCGAGCAAGGTTCTGCAGGTTCTGCTGCAATTTGTCTTCGGCACCCGGCAGATGCAGTGGTTTTTCCAGCAAGCCCGGGGTGATCACGATGCCCTGCTGCGAAAGCAGGCTGGCCAGTACTTGCGGTCCGCTCTGGTTGGCTTCTCCGCGATAGAACGTGCCGCTGAGTTCGACCCGCTCCGGCAGACGCTTGACCTCAGGCGCGACACTGCCTGCACACCCGGCCAACATGGCCGCGCACCCGGCCACCAGCAGCGCCACACGAATTCGAGAAAATACCTGCACCATCGTTACTCTCTGTTCAGACGCCGGTCATCGTGTTCCGGCAACGCCTGCGATCATAGGGCCGCGCCAGGCTGCGGTATAGCCTTAAGCGGCAGACCCATCAATTGCATAGAGCAAACTGATTGGTCACCAGCGACCTTTGGTCAATAGCCTGAAACACCCCATTGTCTAGACTGTCACTGAAACAGAGCGAATTGAAAAAGTGGGCGCCCGATGCAGGGCGAAGAGGAGGCACTGATGAGCCTGACCATGACTATTGTGATGTTGATTGCCGGCTGGCTGGCCGTGGCTGCCGCCATGTTGTGGGGGGTGCTGCGGATTTCGCGGCGCCACCATCACCATTCGGTGCAGCCTGCTGCGGTTGAGAAAGCCGAGGAGCACCGGATACGCCACGCGACTGCGCATTCGCATTGAGGCTTAACGTCAAAAGCGAAAAGCCCCTCACCCTAGCCCTCTCCCAGAGGGAGAGGGGACTGATCAGGTTGTCTTTTCGAGTTACGCCGACCTGAAATATCGAGCCGAACTCAGGTTCGAAAACTACACAGATCGGCTCCCTCTCCCTCGGGAGAGGGCTGGGGTGAGGGGCTGGTTTTACCGGATATAGAAAACCCGAAATGAAAAAAGGCCGCCTGAACTCACTTCAAGCGGCCTTTTTGGCTTACTGGCGGTTACACCTGCTCAGCCAGCTTCTTCTGCTTCGCCCGACGCGACATCATGTTCAGGACTTCAATCGAAGCCGAGAACGCCATCGCCGCATACACATAACCTTTCGGTACGTGGGCGCCAAAGCCTTCAGCGATCAAGGTCATACCGATCATGATCAGGAAGCCCAGGGCCAGCATCACCACAGTCGGGTTGTCGTTGATGAACTTGGCGAGCGGCTCAGCAGCGAACAGCATCACCAGTACCGACACCACCACCGCGATGATCATGATCGGCAAGTGTTCAGTCATGCCGACCGCGGTAATGATGCTGTCGATCGAGAACACCATGTCGAGCATCAGGATCTGGCCAATGGCAGCGGCAAAACCGAGGGTAACCGTCGAGGTCGCCGACTTTGGATCTTCCGGTGCCGGATCCATGCTGTGATGGATCTCGGTCGTGGCTTTCCAGACCAGGAACAGACCACCGGCAATCAGGATCATGTCCTTCCAGGAGAACGCCTGACCCAGGATTTCGATCACCGGCGCAGTCAGTTGCACGATGAAGGCGATGGTGCTCAACAGCGCTAGACGCAGGATCAACGCCATGCCGATACCGATGCGGCGCGCCTTCTGCTGATATTGCTTAGGCAGCTTGTTGGTCAGGATCGAGATAAAGATCAGGTTATCGATGCCGAGCACGATTTCCATCACCACCAATGTGGCCAAAGCAACCCAAGCGGTGGGGCTGGCGGCGAGCTGTAACAGATATTCCATGGGTCAGTCCTGACTCTGTGTAAGACGAATTAGATGGTCTTGGAGGAAGATTCGGATTGTTCCGCGTCTTTTTCCGGTGTTTCTTTTTTCTCGATCAGTCCGCCAGTGGCATCACTCAGGGCTTGTTCGGCGGCCTTGTGCGTGTCGTCGATAGCTTGCTTGGCGCTTTCGGCCGCTTTGCCCATCAATTGCTGGGCGCTTTTCTCGGCCTGATCGCAACCGGCCAAAAGCAGTAAAGACGTAAACATCAATGCTGGGATTGTGTATTTCATAAGGTTTCCTTCGAATGAACAGACAGGCTCACAGACCGGCCGTCGATGGCTGGGCATTCTAGGGAGATCAACACTTCAGGAAAATTCGTATTTTTAGCGGCTATACTTCGGTTTTCACGAACTGTAGACCGTCATGCTCAATTACCGACAACTGCATTACTTCTGGGTCGTAGCCAAGACCGGCAGCATCGTGCGCGCCTGCGAGCAACTGAATCTGACCCCACAAACCATCAGCGGGCAGATTTCTCTGCTCGAACAGACGTATGGCATCGAGTTATTCAGACGAGTCGGCCGGCAACTGGAATTGACCGAGGCTGGCCGACAAGCCCTACCCTACGCCGAGCAGATGTTCCAGCTCGGCGGCGAACTGGAACTGATGCTGCGCGCACAACCCAATGAACAGCAGATCCTGTTCCGCGTCGGCGTCGCCGACGTAGTGCCGAAATCCATCGTCTATCGCCTGATCGCGCCGACCATGGAGCTGAATGAACCGCTGCGCATCACCTGCCGCGAAGACAAACTGGAACGGTTGCTCGCCGATCTGGCCATCCAGCGTCTGGACCTGGTGATCTCCGACAGCCCGATGCCCTCGCACCTCGACATCAAAGGCTACAGCCAGAAGCTCGGCGAATGCGGGATCAGTTTCTTCGCCACCCCGGAACTGGCAGCCAGATACGGTCAGGATTTCCCGCGCAGCCTGCACGGCGCGCCACTATTGATTCCCGGCGCGGAAACCGTGGTACGCAGTCGCTTGCAGCGCTGGTTTGCCGAACAGCAGATTCAGCCGCAAATCGTCGGCGAGTTTGATGACAGTGCGTTGATGCAGGCCTTCGGCCAATCCGGCAGCGGGATTTTTATTGGCCCGAGCGTGATTGCCGATGAAGTGAGGCGCCAGTACGGCGTCGAGCTGATTGGTCAGACCGATGCGGTGACCGAGTCGTTCTATGCCATTTCGGTGGAGCGCAAGGTCAAGCACCCCGGCATCGTTGCGATTACCGAAGGTGCCCGACGCGAGCTGTTTACCGCGTTATGAGGCCTCGGCGCACATTTCGCGCGGCTTGAGCGTCATCAGCACCATGGCGAGGAACACCGAGAGCAAGATGAATCCGGCGGCGGCAAAACCGAGGAAGCCCAGACCCGCGCTGTCGATGACCCGGCCTCCGACGATAGCGCCCAGACCGATGCCCAGATTGGCCCCAGCGATGTTCAACGAGGCGGCAAACGCCGGCGCTTCGGGCGCGGCTTTCATCAGCCGCACGTGGCTGACCAGGAACAACGCAGCCTGGGTAATGCCCCAGATCCCCATCGCCACTGCCAGCCCCAGCGGTGAGTGAATATTCGGTACCAGCGAGACCATGCCGGCAATCATGAACGCACAGAACAACACCGACGCCCCCAGCGGATGGCGGTCCACCGCACGACCGCCCAGCGAGTTGCCGATCAGCCCGACCGTACCGAAGGCCATCAGGCACCAACCCACCACAGTGCCGTTGAATCCGGCGAGGCGCTCAAGAATGTCGGCCAGATACGTGTAAGCGGTAAACATGCCGCTGAACACCAGGATCGACAGGACGATATGACCGATCATCAACGGGCTGCGCAGGATCTTGAACTGCGAGCGGAAGCTGACCTGATGCTGGTGCAGACTGGTTTTCGGCAGGTAAACAAATAGCAGCAAGGCTTTGGCAAAAGCGATGACCGCCAGAATGCCAAAGGCACTGCGCCAGCCGAAAGCGTCAGAAATCAGCGTGCCGACCGGGATGCCAAACACCGTCGCACAGACAATGCCGAAACCGATTTTGGCGATCGCGCGGCCGGCGAAATCCGGACCGACGATGTCCACTGCCGTTTCACTGGCCAAAGCCCAGAACACCGGCAGACCGAGCGCCGGGATCAACCGGGCAATCGCCATCACCCAGATGTTTGGCGCCAGCGCCGCCACGGTATTGGCCAGACCAAACATGATCAGGATGCTGATAAACAGCTTGCGCCGCTCGAAGCGGGCGAAATATGCGGTCAGGAAAGGCCCGAACATGGCCACGGTAAAAGCGAACAGCGTCACCAGCAACCCGGCCTGTGGGATGGTGACTTCAAGGTCTCGGGCAATCGCCGGCAACAGGCCGACGATGACGAATTCCGTGGTCAGCACCGTGAACCCGGCGGCGGACAACAGAAGAATGGGCAACAGCATGCGCAACTCCAGCAAAACGACGACACCAGCGTTGACCCGGAGGCCCGCTGGCGAAATTTGAAAATAAGGATGCGCAATCTTAACAGAGTGTGTCCGGGCTGACTTGCCCAAACCTGTCTATCTTGCCGACAACTCCGGTGGCAGATCGTCACAGGCCTGAAGGATAAGGCCTACGCTGTGATAAAGTCCGCGCCCTGAAAAACGTACAACCTGTTCAGCGGCCGGTTTAATGGCGTTGATGTCGCCTCAACACTTTCGGTGCGTGGCGGTGGTCTGCCCCCGTTTTGCCATCGCTATCACGCAACCCCTGCACCCTATAAAAAATCAGAGATGCCGCTATGACTGCTTCATCCCCTTCTCTACTGCACCGCCTCAAGAACCTGAGCCTGGTCACACAGATCCTCATCGGCCTGATCGCCGGTATTGCCTTGGCGATGTTTGCCCCGCAACTGGCAAAAGACACCGCGTTCATCGGCAAAGTGTTCGTGTCGGCGTTGAAAGCTGTCGCACCGATCCTGGTGTTCGTGCTGGTGATGGCTTCCATTGCCAACCACAAACACGGCCAGGAAACCCACATCCGCCCGATTCTGTTCCTCTATCTGCTGGGCACCTTCGCCGCAGCAGTGGTGGCCGTGGTCGCGAGCATGGCGTTCCCGTCGCATCTGGTGCTGTCCACCGATAACGTCGCGGTGACCGCGCCAGGTGGCATTGCCGAAGTGTTGCAGAGCCTGTTGCTGAGCGTCGTGGATAACCCGGTGAATGCACTCATCAACGCCAACTTCATTGGCATTCTGGCGTGGGCAATCGGCATGGGCGTCGCGATTCGCCATGCTGGCGACACCACCCGCGAAGTGCTCGGTGATCTGTCCAACGGCGTGACCTTGATCGTGCGTGTGGTGATTCGCTTTGCACCGCTGGGTATTTTCGGTCTGGTCGCTTCGACGCTGGCGACTTCGGGCTTCGGCGCGCTGATCGGTTATGCGCACCTGCTGGCCGTGCTGCTCGGTTGCATGCTGTTCGTGGCGCTGGTGATGAACCCGCTGATCGTGTTCTGGAAGCTGCGTCGCAACCCGTACCCGCTGACCCTCAAGTGCCTGCGTGAAAGCGGCATCACCGCGTTCTTCACCCGCAGTTCGGCAGCGAATATTCCGGTGAATCTGGAGTTGAGCAAACGCCTGGGTCTGCATGAAGACACCTATTCGGTGTCGATCCCGCTGGGCGCGACCATCAACATGGCCGGTGCGGCGATCACCATTACCGTATTGACGCTGGCTGCCGTGCACACATTGGGTATTGCCGTGGACATTCCTACCGCGATTCTGCTCAGCGTTGTCGCCGCGATTTGTGCCTGTGGCGCTTCGGGTGTGGCCGGTGGTTCGTTGCTGTTGATTCCGTTGGCGTGCAGCCTGTTTGGCATTCCGAGCGAGATTGCCATGCAGGTGGTGGCGGTCGGTTTCATTATTGGGGTGCTGCAGGATTCGGCAGAGACGGCGCTGAACTCGTCGACTGATGTGTTGTTTACCGCAGCGGCGTGCCTGGGGGAAGAAGCAAAAGCCCAGCGCACTGCGTAACAATTGCTGCAATGAAAAGCCCGCCGAGGTGTGAACCCGGGCGGGCTTTTTTGTGGCTGAGATCTTTCCCCCCTCACCCCAACCCTCTCCCCCCAAGGGGGGCGAGGGGGAAAGGGAGCCGATCTTCGTCGCCTTCAAGTCTTGAGTTCGACTCGATAGATCAGGTCAGCGTATCCCGAACCAACAACGCGGTCAGTCCCCTCTCCCTCTGGGAGAGGGCTAGGGTGAGGGCTTTGACTTTTTAGAACGCGCCCATGTAATCACGCTTGCCCACTTCAACACCGTTATGACGCAGCAACGCATAAGTGGTGGTGACGTGGAAGAAGAACTGCGGCAGACCGTAAGTCAGCAGGTAAGCCTGACCGCTGAAGCGTTTTTCCTTTGGGGTGCCCGGACGAGTAACGATTTCGATGCCTTCCTTGCCATCGATCTGCTCTGGCTTGATCTCGCCAATGTAGGCCAGCACCTTGGCAATCAGGGCTTGCAGCTCGGCGAAGGTGGTTTCGGTATCGTCGTACTTCGGCACTTCGACTTCAGCCAGACGCGAGGAAACGCCTTTGGCGAAGTCCACGGCGATCTGTACCTGACGGGTCAGCGGGAACATGTCCGGGTACAGACGAGCCTGCAGGAACGCGTTCGGGTCGATGTTTTTTTCGGTGGCGTGGGCTTCAGCCTTTTTCAGTACATCGCTCAAAGCGTTGAGCATTTGTTGAAAAACCGGGACGGATGCGGCGTACAGGGAAATGGTCATGGCAGTCTCGTGTGGTGGCTGGGTGGAACAAGGAGGCGATTATAGCCATGCTTGATGACCACACGGCTTGCCTTTTGTTTGGCAAGGATTAGGCTAGGCGCCTTCGACTGCAGAGGGAACGCGCGATGACCACAGAACCAGAATCCACCTTCGACGAGCCACGGCTCAACGCCGCGGAAATCCGCATCCTCGGCTCGTTGATCGAGAAACAGGCGACCAGCCCGGAAACCTATCCGCTGACCCTAAATGCACTGGTCACGGCGTGCAATCAGAAAACCAGCCGCGAACCGGTGATGAACCTGACTCAGGGTCAGGTCGGCCAGAGTTTGCGCGCGCTCGAAGGTCGCGGTTTCGCCAAGCTGGTGATGGGCAGTCGCGCCGACCGCTGGGAGCACAAGGTCGACAAGGCGCTGGAGCTGGTGCCGGCGCAAGTGATTCTCAGCGGATTGATGTTTCTGCGCGGCCCGCAAACCATCAATGAACTGCTGACCCGCAGTGGGCGCATGCATGAATTTGAAGACACCGAGCAGGTGGTGCATCAGCTTGAGCGTTTGATTGCGCGGGGGTTGGCCGTGTTGATTCCGCGCCAGGCCGGGCAACGTGAAGATCGTTACACCCATGCGCTGGGTGATCCGGCGGATATCGAGGTGATCATGGCGGCGCGGCAGAATCCTTCGGATCGCGGTGCAAGCAGTGGCGTTTCGGTTGAACGCATCGAAGAGCTGGAGGCGCGGATCGCGGCACTGGAAGAACGCCTGGCCCGTCTGGAATAGCCACCACCGTTTTATTGTGGGAGCGAGCTTGCTCGCGAATGCGGTGTGTCATCCAACGATGATGTAACTGACACGGCCTATTCGCGAGCAAGCTCGCTCCCACAGGGGTTATTCATCAGGTTTCAGATCCTGGGGTTATTCACCATCCCAGTAATCAACGCCATCCTTCTGCCGCGCCACAGCGACAAAGCCTGAAGTATTACCTTCGGCATCCACCTGAAAGTTATCCATCACCGCGTACTTGTTCGAATCCGGGTATTCGCAAATTTCCGGCTGCTGCTGTGTACTCACGGCCAGATATCGCAATTCGTCCGAGCTGGTATTGATGATCTGATGCGCCTGCTCCGGTCCACCCGGCGGACAGGCGATCACATCACCTTGGCGAATCGGAAAACGCTCGGCGCCAAGACGCACCTCGCCCTCCCCGGCCACCACGTAGAACATCTCCTCATTGACCCGATGGCTGTGAAACGGGCTGCCACGCATGCCCGGTGGTAGCGCATATAGGCGATAACCGAGTTTTTGCGATCCCAATTGCTGGCCGATACGGGCCATGCGCTGCTGATAGCGCCCGGCGGTTTCGCCTTCCGGGGCCAGGGCTTCGGGCAGGGGTTCGAGTTCGACCTGATGCAGGTTGAGAATAGGTGGGTGCATGGGGAGCCTCGGTCACGGTTTTTGTGGTGGGCAAGTCTGTGCTTGCTGGGGAGGCAGTATAGGCATTGATGGCCGGCGTGAAACCGCGTCGCATCCTTCGCGAGCAGGCTCGCTCCCACAGGGAATCTACAGCGAACACACAATCTGTGTATGACAAAAATTCAACTGTGGGAGCGAGCTTGCTCGCGAAGAGGCCCGCCAGATCAACGCAAAAACAAAGAATCAGCTCCGGGCAAACGCTACCGCCGCCGCAAATTGCTCTTCATTCGGCCGAACGCCTGTGTACAGCACAAACTGCTCCAGCGCCTGGATCGCGATGACTTCCAGCCCGGTAATCACCTTTTTACCTTCGGCCCGAGCGCGCACGATCAGCGGAGTTTCCGACGGAATCGCCACCACATCAAAAACCGTCTCGGCCGCTGCAATAACTTCAGGCGCAAACGCCAACTGCCCCGCCTCCGGCCCCCCGTCCATACCCACCGGCGTCACATTGATCAGCATCTGCGGGCGCTCCTCGCCCAGTTCCGCCTGCCAGCGATAACCCAGCGAATCCGCCAATGCACGCCCGGCGCGCTCGTTACGGGCGACGATCGAACCGTTTTTATAACCGCCATCGCGCAAGGCGCTAGCCACCGCTTTGGCCATGCCGCCGCTGCCACGCAGGGCGAAGGTCGACTCCTTGGGCACCGCGTGGGTTTTCAGCAACTGCTCGATGGCAATGTAATCGGTGTTGTAAGCCTTGAGATGGCCGTTGGTGTTGACGATGGTGTTGATCGACTGGATCGCCGCCGCCGACGCATCCAGTTCATCGACCAGCGCAATGCACGCTTCCTTGAACGGCATCGACACGCCGCAACCACGAATGCCCAAGGCGCGAATGCCGCCGACTGCGCCGGTCAGGTCCTGGCTGCTGAACGCCTTGTAGTAGAAATTCAGGCCCAACTGCTCATACAAATGGTTATGAAAACGCAGACCGAAATTGCCTGGCCGCCCTGACAGGGACATGCACAGCTGGGTGTCTTTGTTCGGGTTCATCTGCATGAAACTTCTCCTTCAAACGCACTTTCGGATAGACGGGATTAGCCAGCCCATCGGGTTCTGAACGATCATAGAGGCCTGTTTTAAACGTGTTCTGTGGCCCTTGCACGGCCCGGTAAAGAAGCCGGTACAGACCTTACACAAAATTTACCCAGCGGCTGTGCTGATTTTCAGAATTTCGCTGTCTTAGAAGTATCCCCGCGACAACTGTGGGCCTGGTGCAGGCCCTGCCGCCGGGTCGAAGAACCGAGGACTTATCATGATTCGTAAACTCCCCATTCTGGCCTTGTTGATTGGCGCACTCGCTGTCACAGGTCAGGCAGAAGCCGGTGGTGGCCACGGCTGGCAAGGCCCTGCGGTGTTTGGCGCGATCGTCGGCTCGGCCATCATCGGCTCGGCACTGATCAATCAGGATCGGCCGGTGTATGTGCAACAACAGCCGGTTTATGTTCAGCCGCAACCGGTCTACGTGCAGCAGCCGCCACCACCGGTCTACTACCAGCCGGCACCGGTGTATGTGCAGCAACCGGTTTACATTCAACAGGCCCCCGTCTACTACGGCCCGCCTCGCGGTTATTACGGCCGGCCACATGGCTACTACGGTGGCCCACGCTGGTAACCGAAACACAGAGCCCCGCTTTTATAGCGGGGCTTTTTTATGACCGTTGGTCGGCCAACGTCTGAAAAAATCTCGCCAAGGTCGCTGTGAGGACAGTTTCACCGGCTAAAGTCGGCATGATTGATTGACAGTAATGTACTTTTCCATAAAACGGTCATTTATTTGTCATGACGGAACCGCAATCTGAATCCGTCCGTAAACAACAGGTTGATAACAACAAGGACGACTGTATGCCAACACAAAACCCGCACCGCATTGTCGGTCTGTGCACCTCCAGCAAGGTGTACAGCGCGCTGACCGAACTCAAGCACCTGGAAGGCCATCGCTGCGCCAAGTTTCTTTCGCTGCTGGCGGAGAATCTGGTGCACAAAGGTTTGCTCAACGAACGCGAAGTCATGCACATGCTCGATCAAGTGGTCGACTGAAGCCTCAATGGCATCAATGACCACTATCGAAAGCGTTGATTGTCCGTAGAAGCGACGAATCTCTAAGGTAGCTCCATTGTTAGATGGAGGTACTCGTCATGGCTCAGGTTCAAATCATGTCCGTTATCGGTAGCGCTGTTCCCGCCTCGCTCAGGGCATCGGGCTTGCTCGCCTGCTGGTATCTGATGCGCGACGGCGAAGCCATCAGCGGCCCGCTGACCTCATTGCCCGCCGCGCAGGCACTGTCGCAAAAACTCGTCAGCGAGCCTTTTCACGCTTAAGGCAGTTGCACCTTGGGCTTGGTCTCGGCGAACAGCGCCCAACTCGACATGAACAGCGCGGCGATCAGCGGCCCGATCACAAAGCCATTCAGACCGAATACCGCCAGACCACCCAGGGTCGAGATCAGAATCAGGTAATCGGGCATTTTGGTGTCCTTGCCCACCAGAATCGGCCGTAGCACGTTGTCCACCAGCCCAATCACAAATACCCCGAACAGGCCCAGCACCACGCCTTGCCAGATCATCCCGCTGAGCAGGAAATACACCGCCACCGGCGCCCAGACGATCCCCGCGCCGACCGCTGGCAGCAACGACAGAAACCCCATCAAGACCGCCCACAGCAATGCGCTGGGGATGTCGAGAAACCAGAAAATCGCTCCGCCCAGCGCGCCTTGAGTCACCGCGACTACGAGATTGCCCTTCACCGTCGCCCGTACCACGCGGTTGAACTTCAACTGCAAGCGCCGCTTGTGACCTTCCTCCAGTGGCACGGCAGTGCGCACCTTGCGCGCCAGTTCGGCGCCGTCACGCAGAAAGAAAAACAGCAAATACAGCATGATGAAAAAACTCACCACGAATTCGAATGTGCCCTGACCAAAACTGAATGCCTGGCTGGCCAGCACCTGGCTGCCCTGCATTGCCGATTTGACGATTTTCTCGCGCAGGCCATTGAGTTCGCCCATGCCGAAGCGGTCAAGCAAGTGCTGAAAGTACGGCGGCAAGCTGTGCTTGAACTGCGCCAGGTACGCGGCAATGTCCAGCTCACCACTTTCGATATTCTTGTAAACCGTCGCCCCTTCCTGCACCAGCAACACGCTGACGATGATCACCGGCAGAATCGCGATGACCAGACAGATGCTCAACGTGCACAGCGAGGTCAGGTTGCGTTGCCAGCCGAATTTCGCCTGCAACTTGCGTTGCATCGGCGCAAACAGGATGCCAAGGATCACCGCCCAGAACACCGCACCGTAGAACGGCAACAGGATCCAGATGAAGGCCACCGTGACCAGCACCAGCAGCACGGTCAGGGATTTGAATTGAAGACTCTTTTCGTTCATGTCCGGTCCATGTCAGTCAGGCGTCATGCACGCCCCGCTCCTTAGTCAGCCGCGGCGTGCACGAGTGCCATCTTTATTCATGGAGCATAGATCCAGATCAACAAACCCTCGCCGCATCTGACTTACCTTGCCGCGCTTTTGCGACCGACACCGCCATGACCTTGATCCTCACCGCACCCGAATTGCTCGCCCCCGCCGGTACCCTGAAAAACATGCGCTACGCCTTCGCCTATGGCGCCGATGCGGTCTACGCGGGCCAGCCGCGTTATAGCCTGCGGGTGCGCAACAACGAGTTCGATCACGCCAACCTCGCGCTGGGCATTGGTGAGGCCCAGGCAAAGGGCAAGCGCTTCTACGTGGTGGTCAACATCGCGCCGCACAACGCCAAGCTGAAGACTTTCCTCAAGGATCTGGCGCCGGTCATCGGGATGGCGCCGGATGCGCTGATCATGTCCGACCCGGGGCTGATCATGCTGGTGCGTCGGCACTTTCCGCAGATGCCGATTCACCTCTCGGTGCAGGCCAATACGGTGAACTGGGCGAGTGTCGAGTTCTGGCAGCAGCAGGGTGTGAGCCGGATCATCCTGTCGCGGGAATTGTCGCTGGAAGAAATCGGCGAGATCCGCGAACAGGTGCCGGACATGGAGCTGGAAGTGTTCGTTCACGGCGCGCTGTGCATGGCCTATTCCGGGCGCTGTCTGCTCTCGGGCTATATGAACAAGCGCGATGCCAATCAGGGCACCTGCACCAACGCCTGTCGCTGGAAATACTCGGCGCAAGAGGCCACGGAAAATCAGCTAGGCGAAATCGTTCAGACCTTTCAGCCCGAGCCGACCCTGGGCCTCGGCGCGCCGACCGATCAGGTGTTCCTGTTACAGGAAGCCAACCGCCCCGATGAATTGATGCCCGCTTTCGAAGACGAGCACGGCACCTACATCATGAACGCCAAGGACCTGCGCGCGGTGCAACACGTCGAGCGCCTGACGCGCATGGGCGTGCATTCATTGAAGATCGAGGGCCGAACCAAATCGCACTTCTATTGCGCACGCACCACGCAGGTGTATCGAAGGGCGATAGATGATGCTGTGGCCGGGCGTGAGTTTGATCGCAGCCTGATGACGGACTTGGAGTCACTGGCGCAGCGTGGCTACACCGAGGGTTTTCTGCGTCGGCATGTGCATGACGAGTATCAGAATTATCAGAATGGCAGCTCGGTTTCGGAGCGTCAGCAGTTCGTGGGTGAGCTGACGGGGGAGCGACGGGATCGGCTGGCTGAGGTCAAGGTGAAGAATCGCTTTGCACTGGGTGATCATCTGGAATTGATGACGCCCGCAGGCAATTTTCATTTTGATTTGCATGAGTTGCAGAGCCTCAAGGGTGAGGCGATCGAGGTGGCGCCGGGGGATGGGCATACGGTTTATGTGCCGATTCCGGAGAGGGTGGATTTGCGGTTTGGGTTGTTGATGCGGGATCTGCGGGGTGCCTGAGAAGCCCCTCACCCTAGCCCTCTCCCAGAGGGAGAGGGGACTGATTGGGGGATATTGGAGAGATCCACCGACCTGAACGTACTGCGCCGAATCCATAATCAACTCTTCCGATCAAGCACACTGGACTTGGCTGAATCCATAATCGACTCGGTCGTACAGCTTGGCTGAATCCATAATCGACTCGATTGTTCAGGTCGGCGTATAACCCGAGACACCTCGGTCGGCCCCCTCTCCCTTTGGGAGAGGGCTGGGCGGGCGGCGTTCCGATGAGGGTAGCCTTTGTCAAGCAACAAACTCCTCCCGCAACATCGCCACAAACGCCTCCCGCGCCGGATGCACCCCGGCGTTTTCATGCCAGTAAAACAAGTTGTCGACGGCCGTCAGCTCCGGGAATTCATACCCCACACACCCGGCCCCTTTCGCGTACTGCTCAAACACGCCCTTGGGCACCAGTGCCACCCCCGCCCCGGCACTCACACACCCGACAATCGCGCCATAACTGGCCAGACTGACAATCGGCAACGCCTGGCCCTGACGCAACAACCAATGCTCCAGCGCCGCGCGATACGGACAACCCTGCGGCCACATGAACACGGTTTTGTCCTGCAGATCATCGATGCCGCGTACCGGCCCAAACGAGGTCGACGCGATCAACAACAGCTCTTCGCGATACATCGGCGTGCGCTTGAGCTGCGAACGCTCGACATCCACCGCGACAATCGCCCCGTCGAGACGATGGCTGACGGTGTCGTCGAGCAATTGCCCCCAAGTGCCCGTGGTGAGTTCCAGCGCCACCTGCGGATAGCGCTGGTGAAATTTCGCCAGCAAGCGCGGCAAGCGCCCGGTCGCCGAGGATTCGATCGCGCCGATACGCAACGGCCCGGACGGCTCGGCCGAAGGATCGACTGCGCGTTTGGCCTCGACGGTCAGCGCCAGAATCTTTTCCGCATAGACCAGAAACGTCTGCCCCGCCGGGCTGATGCGCAACCCGCGACCCTCACGCAGAAACAGTGCAACGCCCAACTCGGCCTCAAGTGCCTTGATCCGCGCGGTGATGTTCGACGGCACGCAGGACAGCTTTTCCGCCGCCCGGGCGATGCTGCCGACCTCGGCCACAGTCTTGAACATACGGATTTGTGCCAGTTCCATACCAATCACTCTGAGTGAGCATTCAGCGCAGTATAAGTCAGTTGTGGCGAATGATCGGGCACCTGGATACTCGGCGTATCGACACCACCGAGCGCCCGATCATGCCGCACCCTTCCCCGTTGAAAATCCTCCTGGCGATGGCATTTGTCGTCGGTTGCTGGGCCTATTCACCGACCGGCATTCACATTGGTCTGCAAGCCTACGTTCCCGGACATCTGGCGTTGCTGCGGTTTCTGTTGGCCTCGCTGTTCATGGCGCTGATTGCTGCCTTCAAAGGCGTTCGCCTGCCACACCTGCGTGATGTGCCGCTGTTGTTCGCTTTGGGTTTCTTCGCCGTGAGCCTGCATCATGTCGCGCTGAACATCGGCCAGCAAAGCGTCAGTGCCGGGGCTTCCAGTGTGTTGGCGCAATCGAGTCCGCTGTTCAGCACGCTGCTGGCGCGGTTCGTGTTCAAGGATCAGGTCAGCGCCTGGCGTTGGGGTTGTGTGTTGCTCGGTTTTGTTGGCGTGGTGATCGTAGTCAGCGGCGACAAGGGCTTGGGCGACATTGATGCGCATGCCCTGCTGATCCTGTTGGCGGCGGTGTCATGGAGCGTTTACTTCGCCCTGCAAAAACATCATGCGCGGCGATACGACGGCTTCAGCCTGGCCTGTTATGCGGTGTGGTCGGGGACGTTGATGCTGCTGATCTATCTGCCTGGGCTGGGTCAAGCTGTGCTGAATGCGCCGCTGCGGGCGCAAGGGGCGGTGTTGGCATTGGGCGTATTTCCCAGTGCGCTGGCCTATCTGGCCTGGGGCTTTGTGCTCAAGCATGTGGATCTGAGTCGGGCGACAATGACGTTGTATCTGATACCGCCGACGGCGATGGCGATTGCGTCGGTTGGTTTGGCTGAGCGGCCGACGTTACTGGTGCTGGTGGGCTCCGTGGTGGTGTTGATCAGTGTGTTGGCGTTGAATCTGGAGCGGCGGGTTGGGGTGGTTAGGGCTGCCGGGGTCTGATCTGAAATCTGTTCTGAAGCGTATGCCGTCTTCGCGAGCAGGCTCGCTCCCACAGGGAAATGCGTTCCAATGTGGGAGCGAGCCTGCTCGCGAAAGGGCCGGTAAATCCAGCGAAAAACCAAGGTTCAGCGCCGATCATCGGACAACGGCGTCGGCTCATCCGCCGGCGGTACATCGTCATCAGCCGCCGGATCCTGCCAGTCTTCGGGACGATCAGCATCGCTCAGCGGATCACGCCCGGGGGGCATTCCCATCGGTGCATCGTGATCGGCCAAGGTCGGTTCATCGGTACCAGGCAGCGGCCGGGTCGGATCGGTCGGCAGCACACCGCCCTGAAACAGCAAATCATTAGCCATGACACACCTCACCAAGGAGGTCCGGAAAACCCGGGCCGTACAACTTGGAATCAGGCCGGTTGGCGGCGTGCTATCGAACAGACGAGCGGCGCTCAACTCCGCGCGGAAAAGCGGTCGCGGCTGTTGGTCAGGTGCAGCCACATTGCAGCGCGCGCGGCATCCGCATCCTGACGCTTGATCGCGTTCAGAATCGCCTCGTGCTCCAGATGGGCCAGTTGCCCGAGCTTGCTCAAATCCGCCGCGCCACGTTCAGCAGCATTGATCCGGTTACGCGGGATCATCGCACTGCCCAGGTGCTGCATGATCTCGCTGAAACAGACGTTACCCGTGGCTTCTGCAATCAGCAGATGAAAGCGTCGATCCGCCTCGACACAACTGTCGTTGTTATCCAGCAGACTTTGATAGTCGTCGAGCGCCTGACGCATTTGCAGCAATTGCGGCTCCGTGCGACGTTGCGCTGCCAACGCCGCCGCTTGGGTTTCCAGGCCCAGACGCAATTCCAGAATGCTGCGCACGCCGAGCGCGGTATCGACATTCAGGCGCAAGCCCTGCTCCGGCGCGCGCTCGATGACGAACGTGCCGATGCCGTGGCGCGTCTCCACCAGTCCCGAAGCCTGCAATTTGGAAATCGCCTCACGCACCACCGTGCGGCTGACGCCGTGTTCCTGAACGATGGAATTTTCCGAGGGCAGTTTATCGCCGGGCGTCAGCTGACCGAGCAGGATGCTCTGGGTGAGCTTCTCCACCAAGTCATGGGCGAGGTTGTGCGCACGTTTGCGAGCAGGAGCGTCGATATCTTCTTGCATGGTCGGTTCCGGTGATCGGGGCTTGCCGATCGTAGCATTGCGAGGCTGGCTGACGGGATTGATTCTAGCGCCTCAACTTGTATGACAACATTCAAATAAATCGGAGAAGATCAGGATTCCTTGAAAATTACTCGTGCGCAGCAGGGGAAATTTATCGCGCTCCCCAAAGTATAAAACCCAATAAGCGCAAGGCTAGAATACCAAAAAGCATAAGAAACCGACCTTCCAGATAAAATTAATCGGCTCTCCCCACTTGTAGGACAAAAAATCTCAGTTGTATGATGTCTATCAACAACGCAGCACCCGCCCTACCCCGCATAAAAATAATCAGTGGGAGAAAACCAAGTGAAAACCTCCGTCTCCGGGATGAACGAGGGCGTCGATTCGACACTCGCGTCGGCCATCTCGAAAGTGAAACGCCACGTCCTGCCGCTCTTTGTGATCATGTTCATCGTCAATTACATTGACCGGGTGAACATCGGTTTCGTCCGCACCCACATGGAACACGACCTCGGCATCGGTGCCGCCGCATACGGCTTCGGCGCCGGTCTGTTCTTCATCGGTTACGCACTGTTCGAAGTACCCTCCAACATGCTGCTGCAGAAAGTCGGCGCACGCATCTGGCTGACCCGCATCATGTTCACCTGGGGCCTGGTCGCCGCCGGCATGGCGTTCATCCAGAACGAAACCCACTTCTACGTATTGCGCTTTTTGCTCGGCGTGGCCGAGGCCGGGTTCTTTCCCGGGGTGATCTACTACTTCACCCGTTGGCTGCCCGGCGCCGAACGCGGCAAAGCGATTGCGATCTTCCTCAGCGGCTCCGCCGTGGCTTCGTTGATCTCCGGCCCGTTGTCCGGCCTGCTCCTGCAGATCAACGGGCTGGGCATGCACGGCTGGCAATGGATGTACTTCATTGAAGGGATGTTCTCGGTGGGCCTGTGCGTGTTCGTCTGGTTCTGGCTCGACGCCAAACCCCACGACGCGAAATGGCTGAGCCGCGCCGAGCAGGACGCACTGGTCAATGCCATCGACGCGGAACAGAAAGCCCGCGAAGCCGCGACACCGATCCGGCCATCGATGGGCAAACTGCTCAAAGATCGCCAGATCATCCTGTTCTGCCTGATCTACTTCTTCATTCAACTGACCATCTACGCCGCTACATTCTGGCTGCCGAGCATCATCAAAAAAATGGGTGAGATGAGCGACTTCCAGGTCGGTTTGTTCAACTCGATTCCGTGGTTGCTGTCGATCATCGGCATGTACGCCTTCGCCTCGTTCTCGGCCAAGTGGAAACACCAGCAGGCGTGGGTCGCCACCGCCCTGTTGATCGCCGCTGCGGGGATGTTCATGTCCACCACCGGCGGGCCGATCTTCGCCTTCGTTGCGATCTGTTTTGCCGCGCTGGGCTTCAAATCCGCTTCGTCACTGTTCTGGCCGATTCCGCAGGCCTATCTGGATGCGCGCATCGCTGCGGCGGTGATCGCGCTGATCAACTCGGTGGGCAACCTAGGCGGCTTCGTCGCGCCGACCACGTTTGGTCTGCTCGAAGAACACACCGGCTCGATTCAGGGCGGCCTCTATGGCCTGGCCGCGACCTCAATCATCGCCGCGATCATCGTCTTCTTCGCACGCACCACACCGAAACCTGCTGCTGATATCGCCGTGGCCGATGCCGCGCCAAAGCACGCCTGACGTCCATTTTTAAAGATTGCGAATAAGAAGGATAAAAACCATGACTGCACACGACATCGCCAAAGCTCCGATCATCACCGATATGCAAGTCATCCCGGTGGCCGGTCACGACGGCATGCTGCTCAACCTGAGCGGCGCCCACGGGCCGTTTTTCACCCGCAACATCGTTATTCTCAAAGACAACGCCGGCCATACCGGCGTCGGTGAAGTGCCCGGTGGCGAACGTATTCGCCAGACGTTGGAAGATGCACGCAGCCTGGTGGTCGGCAGCCCGATCGGCACCTGGCAGAAGATTCTCAATCAAGTCCGCCAGACCTTCGCTGACCGCGATGCCGGCGGTCGTGGCCTGCAGACTTTTGACCTGCGCATCACCATTCACGCGGTCACCGGTCTTGAAGCCGCGCTGCTCGATCTGCTCGGTCAGCATCTCGATGTACCGGTGGCGGCGCTGCTTGGCGAAGGTCAGCAACGCGATGAAGTGAAGATGCTCGGCTATCTGTTTTACGTCGGTGATCAGCGCGAAACCGACCTCGCCTACCGCAGCGAACCAGACGCCGACAACGACTGGTTCCGCGTACGTCACGAGAAGGCCATGACCGCCGAAGCCGTGGTGCGCCTCGCCGAAGCGGCCCACACGAAATACGGTTTCAAGGACTTCAAACTCAAGGGCGGCGTGCTCAGCGGCGATGCCGAAATCGAAGCCGTCACAGCGCTGGCCGAGCGCTTTCCCGAGGCGCGCATCACCCTTGATCCGAACGGTGCGTGGTCACTCAAAGAAGCTATTCGTTTGTGCCGCGACCAGCATCAGGTGCTCGCCTACGCCGAAGACCCGTGTGGTGCGGAAAACGGTTATTCCGGTCGCGAAGTGATGGCTGAGTTCCGCCGCGCCACCGGGCTGAAAACCGCCACCAACATGATCGCCACGGACTGGCGCGAAATGGGTCATGCGATCCAGTTGCAGTCGGTGGACATTCCACTGGCCGACCCGCACTTCTGGACCATGCAGGGTTCGGTGCGCGTGGCGCAGATGTGCCATGAATGGGGCCTGACCTGGGGTTCGCATTCCAACAATCACTTCGATATTTCCTTGGCGATGTTCACCCATGTCGCCGCTGCTGCGCCGGGGGAGATCACCGCGATCGACACTCATTGGATCTGGCAGGACGGCCAGCGCCTGACCAAAGCACCGCTGCAAATTGTCGACGGTCTGGTCCAAGTGCCGAAGAAACCGGGGCTGGGTGTCGAACTGGATATGGATCAAGTGGCCAAGGCTCATGAGCTATATAAAGGCATGGGCCTCGGCGCACGCGATGACAGCGTGGCGATGCAGTTTCTGATTCCGGGGTGGAAGTTCGATAACAAGCGGCCGTGTCTGGTGCGCTGAACCTGATCTCCAATCCACCACGGTCCCTGTAGGAGTGAGCCTGCTCGCGATAGCGGTGTGTCAGTTGATGTAAATGTTGACTGACGCATCGCTATCGCGAGCAGGCTCACTCCTACAAGGGTTTTGCATTAACCAGAGATTTGCAGCAGCCAGGTTTTGAACGCTGTCATCGCCGTCGTTTCAGGGCGCGACTGCAACCGCGTCAACCAGTAACTCCCCGTCGTAATCTTAATCGCAAACGGCTGACATATCGCCTCTGCCGCCAGTTGCCGGGCGAACATCAGCGGCGGCGCCAATGCCACCCCGCTACCCTGCAAAGCGACCTCCATCATCGCCAGCGACGAATCAAAAACGATGCTCTGCGGCGGTGCAGCTTGAGTCGCCAGCCCTGCGGCCTGAAACCACTCCGGCCATTCATCGGTGCGATAGGAACGCAACAACGTCTGCTGCAACAAATCCCCCGGCGAATGCAATTGCCGAGCGATCTCCGGCACGCACAACACCGACAGCGGCGCCTCGAGCAACCGCGTCGCCTCGATCCCGTGCCACGCACCAGCACCGAAGCGAATCGCGTAATCCAGCCCTTCCGCCGCGACATCCACGCGATTGTTGTTGGTCGACAGCCGCAAATCTATAAGCGGATGTTTCGCCCGGAAGTCCGCCAGCCTCGGCAACAGCCAGCCCACGGCGAACGTACCCACCGCGCCAACGGTCAGCATTTCGCGATACTGTCCGCCAGCGAGGCGTTCGAGGATCTGCGCGATGTGATCGAACGAGGTGCTCAGCACCGGCAACAAAGTTTCGCCTTCACTGGTCAGCATCAGCCCACGGGGCAGGCGTTTGAACAGGGTCACGTTGAGTTGCGCTTCGAGGCTTTTGACCTGATGGCTGACCGCCGCTTGCGTGACGCACAGTTCCACGGCGGCGCGGGTGAAGCTCAAATGCCGCGCCGATGCTTCGAAGGCGCGCAGTGCGTTGAGCGGCAATTGCGGTCGAATCATGCCCAGTCCCAAATTTTTCTAATGGCTCGTGCGAGTTTTCGTCGTTTGTCGATTGGCATCGAGCTGACTAAATTGGCGGCGCTGATCAGTCGCCCAACACAGAAATCGCCCGTAGTGTAGCGGGATAACGCTATCAACACTCATGGAGAGTGGTTCATTCATGCCATCCATTCAATCGAGCAAAGTCATTTCCTGCGCCGCTTTCGGCCTGTTTTTCGGTGCCACATCCTGCCTAGCCGCTGCGCCCGACGCTGTGCAGCTGCAAGCATTGGTCAACAACGCGGTAACGCCCGTGATGCAGCAGCAGAACATTCCCGGCCTGAGCGTTGCGCTGACCATCAACGGCAAGGCGCATTACTTTAACTACGGCGTCGCCAGCCAAGACACCGGGCAAAAAGTCAGCGAAAACACCCTGTTCGAAATCGGCTCGGTGAGCAAAACCTTCACCGCTACCCTCGCCGGGTACGCCCAGGCGACTGGCAAACTCGATCTGTCGGCCAAGGCCAGCCAACTCTGGCCTGATCTGAAAGGCAGCGCCTTCGACAACATCAGCGTGCTGCAATTGGGCACCTACAGTGCCGGCGGTTTGCCGCTGCAATTCCCGGACGACTCGGATTCGTCTGACAAGATGCTCGGCTATTTCCAACAGTGGAAACTGGTATATCCCGCCGGCAGCCATCGCCAGTACTCCAACCCGAGTCTGGGCCTGTTCGGTTATCTGGCCGCGAAAAGCCTCGGCCAACCGTTTGATCAGGCGATGACACAAACTCTGCTGCCTAAACTCGGTTTGCAGCACACCTACCTCAGCGTGCCTGCCGCGCAAATGGAGCTGTATGCGCAGGGCTATGACAAAAACGGCAAACCGGTGCGCGTCACGCCCGGCGCGCTGGATGCACAAGCCTATGGCGTGAAAACCAGCGCGGTGGACATGCTGCGTTACGTACAGGCCAACCTGAAACCTGAAACGCTTGAAGCGTCCCTGCAAAAAACCATCGCCAACACCCACACCGGTTACTACACCGTCGGCGACATGACCCAAGGCCTGGGTTGGGAAATGTACCGCTACCCGATCAGCCTCGATCGTTTGCTGGCGGGCAACTCGACGGAAATGGCCATGCAGGCACACAAGGTGCAGTGGCTGAATCCGCCGCAACCGCAACCGCATGACGTGTTGATCAACAAGACTGGCTCTACCGGTGGTTTCGGGACTTACGTGGCGTTTGTGCCGAGCCAAGACATTGGCATCGTGATCATGGCCAACAAGAACTTCCCGATTCCTGAGCGGGTGAAGATCGCCCACAACATTCTTAGCGCTGTTGCTGACTGAAAATCAAAAGATCGCAGCCTGCGGCAGCTCCTACATTGACCGAGTGAAAACCCGATCCTGTAGGAGCTGCCGCAGGCTGCGATCTTTTGTCTTTAAAGCTGTGCCTGCAACTTCCAGCCGATGACATCCATCAAGTCGCAACTGTCACGCAACGGGATCGCCATCACCCGGGCGAAATCCTGTAGCAGCAAGGCATCATGTCCCTTGCCGTCACCCAACGTCAGTGTCTCCATCAACTGCGTCACACAGCGCAAACGGTAAGCCGCCGTGCCATGCAGCACATCCACCGGTGCTTCGCGGTCGATCAGCAGGCAGGGAATGGTGCAGTCGATGCCGGTTATGGGTATGTATCGAGCCATGTTTGAACCTCCCTGTTTAATGTTGCGTCGCCGCTGGTGGGTCGAGATTGTCCAGCGCGCGGTTGACCAGCAACTCGCCGAGGATTGCCAACTGCTGAATCGACAAGGCGAGACTGCGCGGCGAGCCTTGGAGCTCATCGGCCAGGTCAGTGGTCAGAACGTTCAGTGAAGCGAGGGTTTCACAAGCGTGGCAGAGCAGCGTGGGCGTATCGATATCGGGGAGGATGGTGAAGAGATGGCTGATGGGATCGGGGTGATGCGGATTGCGTAAGCGGGGGTTGTTGGCGTCGAAGGATCCTGAATCCATAGGGGATTCGGGAGGGTTTGGCGTTGGTTTTTTCATAAGTAAATGACCTCTAAACATGGGAGAAAAAACTGCCAAACTCACTTCCACGAGAGGGTGGCAGCTTTGCGCAGGGGTGGAAGTCCGGGGAGGTCGAGAGACCCGGTGCACTCGAGAGTGCTCCTGCGCATAGCTGCCATAAGCAAACAATGTTGGCATAAAAACCGCCAACATGTGTTCACAGGCGCACATGCGCTCACGACCAACACCGGACTTCCACACCCGACCACTGTGTTTTGCAGCGGCCAAAGAAGACTATCCCTCCTCCCCCAAACCCACCAGTTCACCACCGCCGCCGCGACTTGCAGGAAAAATCTGCGGGGTCTGAAGGAGCTTTGTGTAAGACATTTCGGCCGGCATATGCTGCAACGACTTTTAATTACTGACTGAATTCGTTGTATCTACACTGCATCGAATCAATCTGCCGGTGGGAATGACATAATGCGTGCCCGAGCGTTCAAACCGACTGACCCCCAAAGGGCGTTGTAATGGAAATTTTCAGTATTAGCCTTAAGAATGTTGGTCGATTCGCTGAATTGACTGTTCCTTTGGCACCGACCCCAAACCACTCTTCCAACGTAACCGTTTTGGTAGGGAACAATGGCGCCGGAAAAACCACCATCTTAAAAGCGTTAGCCATCTCACTCAGTTGGTTGGTTGCCAGAATTCGTACCGAAAAAGGTATTGGCAGTCATTTGACAGACGAGGACATAAGCAATGGTGGTGTTGCAGGTGCAATTTACATTGGGCTAGTTGATACGTCACAGCGCCCCTCAGTACCGCCCAAGAGTCAAGACGTCGTATTCTCGTGGGGAATCGCTCGCGGCAAGCACGGCCGGAAATTTTCTATCCAAAGTGAATTGCTGGACGCGACTCGTCTCGCAGATCATTACCGCACCCATCTAACCGCTAACGACAAAGCCTCCCTCCCTCTAATTGCTTACTACCCGGTTGAACGCTCCGTTATAGAAATCCCCTTAAAAATCAAGACGAAGCACACCTTCGATCAACTCGACGGCTACGACAACTCACTAAACCGTGGCGTCGACTTCCGTCGTTTCTTCGAATGGTTTCGCCAACGAGAAGACAGCGAAAACGAAACCGGCATTTCCGATATTGCATTAGCCGAAATATCCGTAAAGCTCGGCACCGACAGTGACGCGTGGAAAACTCTGTCCAAATTAAGAGCATCATCACGTGATCCCCAACTAACGGCAGTTCGCTCGGCGATTAGTGCTTTTATGCCCGGGTTTGCCAACCTTCGGGTCCAGCGCAAACCCCGTCTGCACATGGCAATCGACAAAAACGGCGTAACCCTTAACGTCGCCCAACTATCTCAGGGCGAGAAATTAATGATGGCACTGGTAGGCGACATTGCTCGCCGATTGGCCATGATGAACCAATCGCTGGAGAACCCACTGCACGGTGACGGCATTGTGCTGATCGACGAAGTAGATCTTCATCTGCATCCGAAATGGCAACGCAGCTTGATTCGTAACCTGAGCGAAACGTTTCCCAACTGCCAATTCGTCCTGACCACCCACTCACCGCTGGTCATCAGTGACGCCAAAGATGTGCTGGTTTATGTCCTTGATGACGGAGAACTTCACGAACACAACGGCCTGT
The DNA here is from genome assembly GCF_054790575.1 of Pseudomonas sp. MC6. Lineage (NCBI taxonomy): Bacteria > Pseudomonadati > Pseudomonadota > Gammaproteobacteria > Pseudomonadales > Pseudomonadaceae > Pseudomonas > Pseudomonas sp. MC6. The sequence continues at coordinate 784,302 of NZ_CP186504.1, read as the reverse complement.
ACGGACTCGACGCCAATCAGGTACTTCTGGAAGTCATGGACACCGACATCCGCAACAGCGACGTGCAGAAGCGCCTGAACCGACTGCTTAACGAGGTGCAGGACGGTAATCTCGAGAAAGCCAAATCGCTTTTCGTCGAACTTTCTTCGGAACTCCCCGAAGGTCATATCGAGCTGGCAAAAGCCGCTCTACTGATCCGCAAACTGGAGTTGCGTCGTGCGTAAGATCATCAAAGGAACTGAGCCGGATTCGCTTGCAAAATGGAAGCTGAAAAACAAAACCGCCACTTATCCCGACTTGCCGCCCGAAGAGCGTCAATCCGTCCGCGCCGCCTGCATCGCCGAACAGTTCGGACTGTGCGCCTATTGCTGCCAGTCCATCACAATTAATGGCTCTCACAATGAGCATGTTGAGGCTCAGGATCGAGTACACAATCGCACACTGGATTTCAGCAACATCGTAGCCAGTTGCGAGAACCGTCCGCATTGCGGACATGGTCGAGGAACACAGCCGCTGCGGCTGACTCCTTTCATGGATGAGTGTGAAACCGAACTCAAGTTCTATCTTTCAGGGCTGGTCGCAGGAAAAACCGCGCGCGCAGAAGAAGCCATCGAGGCGTTGAATCTGGGTCACACCGAAGAGAGTAATCGAGCACTTATCGGCAGAAGAAGAACCTTGGTTGAAGCACTGATTTACAAGGTCGGGGTCCAACCTGGCGAATTGCCGGAGATCGAGGACAAGGAAATACTCGACCTGCTCCTGGATGATCTACTTCTTCCCAAAGCGCATAAACTCGACCCCTTCTCCCCCGTACTGGTGAACATCATTCGCCAAATGCCAGCATAAAAAAGGGGCGAGAAGATTGAATCCTCTCGCCCCTTTGACGTGAAATCGTCTCTACAAAAATCGATCAATCATCCGGCATTTCCGGCGGCTTGGTTGGTTTTGCAGGCTTGGCGGGTTTAGCGTTCTTCGCACCTTTCGCCGGTTCCGGCGTAGCAGCAACCGGCGCTTGAGCCGCAGCGGCCGCTTCTTTCTCAGCCATCGGCATGGCGTCGATGGTGTCGAAGATCTTCTTCAGATCCACCGACTTCGCCTCATCCCCGGAGGCCGTGAGTTTGGTCTCGCCGTCCTTGCCCACCAGGAACACTTTCGGATACGCCCCGGCACCGAGCTTCAGCGAGCGCAGCAGCGCCATGGTGTCTTGCTGACCCATGTCCTTGCCGTCGAGCTGGCCGGACATGTTGAGGATGGTGTAGACCTTGATGTTGCGGTCGGTGACGCCCTTTTTGTTGGCGGGATCCTCCAGCGACTTTTTCAAAGCCACCCACACGGGGTCGACCGTGCTTTGTGCGATCACGATCAGCGGTCGGGCGCGGCCCATGTCCCCGGCGATGGGCGAATCGTTGTCAGCGGCGAACAAGGGGCCGGCAATCGCCAGCAAGAGTGTCAGGGTCAATGACCTGATGAGCATGCGCATCTCCTTTTGATATCCACGCTCTAATGATTGCGCATCGTGGCGATTGTTCCGGGACAACCCGGCAAATATCTTCCGCCTAGTCAGAAGCTTAGGACAGGCGCGACATTGCGCAACATATCCGAGGTGATCGCAACGCGGATTTGATTACCTTTTATGACCGCATTAGGGTGGTGGTTCTGCCAATGGAATGGAGTTTCCTCGTATGCATATCGATTACCTGTGCGATCACCCCGAATTGATCGAGGAACTGGCCACACTCAACTTCGAGGAGTGGGGCGAGTTTCGTCCCGGGCAAACCGTCGAACACCGCATCGAACACATGCGTGAATCTTGTGGCAAAGGTGCAGTGCCCAGCGTGGTGGTGGCGCTTGAAGGTTCGCGTTTGCTGGGCGGTGCGCTGCTGATCGAAAATGATCTGAAGCTGCGACCGAACCTGACGCCATGGCTGGCAGGCGTTTATGTAAAAGCTGAGGAACGTGGGCGCGGGATTGCTTCGCAACTGGTCAATCGAGTGGTTGCAGAAGCGGCGGCGTTGGGGGTGCGGGAGTTGTATCTGTACACCGACACGTCGCAGTCGCTGTATGCACGACTGGGTTGGGAGGTGGTTGAAGAGCTGGTCTACGACGATTTGCCGGTGACGGTGATGAAATACACCTTCCAACGCTGACCCGTATGGCGAGGGCGCTTACTCCCTCGCCACAGCTTGATGTTCCGTTGCAGAAATTGAAGTCGGATCAGAACGCCAGTTTGTAACCGATCAGCACCAGCATCGTCGCCAGGCACGGGCGCAGCACTTCATCGGAGATGCGCCCGGTCAGGTGGCTGCCGAGCCAGATGCCTGGCAGCGAGCCGACCAGCAAGAAGCCCAAGACACCCCAATCCATGTTGCCCATGCTCGCGTGGCCAAGACCGGCGACCAGCGTCAGCGGCACGGCGTGGGCGATTTCGGTGCCGACCAGGCGACGGGTCGGCAGCAGCGGATAGAGGATGAACAGCGCGACGGTGCCGAGGGCGCCTGCACCGATCGAGGTCAGGGCAACCATGGTGCCGAGGACCAGACCGGTGATCACGGTCATCACGTTCAGCCGTGAACCGCTCGGGTTGTAGTTGCCGCCGGCGCGTTTGTGGGCGAACTCGAGCAAGCGTTTCTTGAAGAAGATCGCCAGCGCGGTGGCGAACAGGACGAAGCCCAGCGCCTGTTTGATGATGGCGTTCATCGCGTCCGGCGCGGTGTGCAGGGTGCTGAGGAACCACAGGGTCATGGCCACCGCCGGCACGCTGCCGAGGGTCAGCCAACCGGTGATGGCCCAGTCGATGTTTTTGTTCTTGCGGTGAACGAGGACGCCGCTGGATTTGGTAATGGCGGCGTACAACAGGTCAGTGCCCACCGCCGTTGCCGGGTTGATGCCGAACCACAGCAGGATCGGCGTCATCAACGAACCACCGCCGACACCGGTCATGCCGACAATAAAACCCACCACCAGCCCGGCAATCACCAGGCCGAAATTTGCCAATTCCATTAAACCGTCCAGAAAAACGACAGGAAAAATCTGGCCCGCAGCATAGCGATTTTTCTTATAACCACATATATCGATGCGGTCTATCGTTATGCCATATCGAACTCACCACCGCTTTACTGTAGGAGTGAGCCTGCTCGCGATAGCGGTGTTTCAGTCACTGAGTTCGTCACTGATAGACCGCTATCGCGAGCAGGCTCACTCCTACAGGGGATTTTTGGTGAGCCTTAGATCAATGCACTCGCCGGCCTGGCTTGAAGCTGTGGTTTTTGTTGATCCACACCGTGGCCAGGGCAATCAGCGACAGAATCAGCAGCGCCCACGGGAACGACATCGCCCCGGCCCGATCGAGCAACAAGCCACCAAACAACCCACCCCCGGCGATCGCCACGTTCCACGAAGTGGTGAGCATCGCCTGCACCACGTCAACGTGATCGCCAGCAGAGTCGGCCGCAGAGGTGAGCAATAAGGTTGCCGAGCCGCCAAACGACAAGCCCCACACCGCCATGCAGGCGTAAATGACCAGCGGCGACGGCGCTGCCAACGCCAACACCAGTGCGGTCAACGCAAACACCGCAAGGCTGATCAACGTCAGCCAGCGCAACCAGCGATCCACCAGCATGCCAATAATCCAGATTCCCACCAGCGAACACAGGCCAAACACCAGCAGCACCAGATCGACCCGGTCAGCCAGCCCGGCCTGCATCAGAAACGGTGCGATGTAGGTGTAGAGAATGTTGTGTCCGAGCATCCACGTCAGCACAACAAATAACACCGGCCGCACCCCCGGCAGGCGCAGCGATTCAAGCAGCGGCAGACGCTCCTCGCTGGTTTGCCCCGGACGATCCGGCACCGCAATGAAAATCCACGCCGCCAGCACCAGAGCCAGCGCCGACATGATCCCGAACGACGCACGCCAGCCGATCAGATTGCCCAGCCACGTCCCTGCCGGCGTGCCCAGTGACAGCGCCACCGGCGTACCGAGCATGGCAATCGCCAGCGCCCGCCCCTGTTGATGCACCGGCACGATGCCGCGCGCATAACCGGCCATGATCCCCCACGACAACCCCGCCGCCATCCCGGCGAGGAAGCGCGAGACCAGGGTCAGGCCGTAATGGCTGGAGAACGTGGTGACGGTGTTGAACAGCAGAAACCCGCCGACCGTCATCAATAAAACCCGGCGCCGAGGCCAGCCACGCGTGGCGACGGTCAGCGGAATCGCCGCGACAATCGAACCCAATGCATACAGCGTCACCAATTGCCCGGCGAGCACTTCGCTGACATTGAGGCCGGCACCTATTTGCGGCAGCAGCCCGGCGGGCAGGGTTTCGGTGAGGATGGCGATGAACCCGGTCATGGCAAACGCCAGCAACGCGGCATAGGGCAGTTTGTCCGCGCGGACGGTGCGGTCGACGCGGCTGAAATCGGCACTGGCGGGGTCGGTCATGACGGGGGCTGCTCCTTTTGACTCAACTATGGCGGATGATTGTATACAACTTATCCCCGTGCCACGCCACCCACACCGTAAGGACTGACACAACACCAAATCCCTGTGGAGCTGCCGAAGGCTGCGATCTTTTGACCTTATAAACAGCGAGATCAAAAGATCGCAGCCTTCGACAGCTCCTACAGGGGAAAGGTGTTTGCAGACCATCGCGGTGGTTATTGCACCGGCAAGAAATTCAGGAACAACAAACTCTGCGCGTAGTTAAGGCCGATCCGCCGGTAACGCTCATCAAGCATCTGCGTGATCAGGTCCAGTCGCGCAACGATTTTGCCGAACTCGGTGGCGAAGCTCAGGTTGCTGCCCTCCTCCGAGATCTCATTGGAAAACAGCAGCGGCTGACCTTCCTTGTTCTGTCGCTGGGACAAGATCCACGTGGCTTTTTCGATATTGCGTGCGGCGTTGTGAACGAACGTCGGGTTGATCGCGTCCGTCATATAGAACTCGGTGCGATTGCCATGGGCGGTGACCAGCATGCTGCCGATGGCATAGATGAACGCGCCGACGCGGTCACCGAGAAACTCCGGGCTCATCGCATAGCTCAGCGCCGCCAGATCCTTTCGACCACCCAACACCGGCAGCGGCTGTTGCTGCTCTACGGCCATCCGCACCTGCTTCACAGCGGCATGGATGTTGAGAAAGCCTGACTTGCGCAGCTCGTCCGGGTTGCGCAGGTACAGCTTGGCTTGCAAGCGATAGAGGCTGCTGAGGTTGTCGCGCATCGCCAGCGTGGCCATGCGGTCGACGCTGGTCTGCAGGAACTCCTGCGGCTTCCCTTCACGCATCTGATTGAAGAAGCCGTTGCCGTCCTGGTGGCTGCAACCGCTGAACAGCAGCGACGACAAACACGCCAGCAACAGGCACGGGCGGCGGAAAAAAGCAGTGATCAGGGCAAAAACTCTCGGCATAAATCTCGAACAGGCACATTCCTGTGCGGCGGGAGTCACCGCATCCTGGCCATGGATAGAGCCGCTGATTGCGAAAAAGTGCAGTGGTGCGCACGACCAGCCGACCTTCGGCAATGCCTGCCCAACCAATTAGTCTGTCTTTATTGTTGAAATAAACGATTAATCGACTATAAATCTTCACTGCGCATACAAATAGCATGACTAGTTATTCTGTAGGAGCTGCCGCAGGCTGCGATCTTTAGACTTTGTTTTTAGAGCCAAGATCAAAAGATCGTCCGAACGCGGCCCGAGCCTTCGGCAGCTCCTACACAGCATCAGCAGCAATTTGAAAACAACAATAAAAAGGAAGGTCAACCATGCTTCAATCCCGTCACCTGCTCTCCGGCCTCGGACTGTCCCTGATGATCGCCACCCTCTCCGCCAACGCGACCGGCCTCAGCGCCGAACACAAAGCCTTCGGCAAAACCAATGACGGCACGCCCGTCGAGCAATACATCCTGCGCAACAGCCACGGCATGCAAGCCACCGTCATCACCTACGGCGCGACCCTGCAATCGTTGAAAGTCGCGGACAAGCACGGCAAGTTCGACGACGTCGTGCTCGGCTTCGATGATGTGCAGGGCTACCAGAAAGGCACCGCCTATTTCGGCGCGACCATCGGCCGCTTCGGCAATCGCCTCGCCGAAGGCGCGTTCGAACTCGACGGCAAGCGCTATCAAGTGCCGCAGAACGACAAGACCAACGCGCTGCACGGCGGCACGCTGGGCTTCGACAAGAAAGTCTGGAAAGCCCAAGAAACCAAGGACAAGGATTCAGTCGGGGTGACCCTGACCTATCTCTCGGCCGACGGTGAAATGGGCTTCCCCGGCAACCTCACCACTGAGGTGACCTATCGCCTCACCGACAACAACGAACTGCGCATCGACTACAAGGCCAGCACCGACAAACCGACCGTGCTCAACCTGACCAACCACAGCTACTTCAACCTCGCCGGCGCCGGAAATGGCGACATCCTCAAACAGGTCGCCACCCTGCACGCCAGCCATTACACCCCGGTCACCGCCAAACTGATCCCGACCGGCGAACTGGCGCCCGTGGCCGGCACGCCGATGGACTTCAGCAAACCGACCGCGATCGGTACGCACATCAAGGCTGATCATCCGCAATTGAAATTCGCCGAGCCGAAACAGGGTGGGTTTGATTTCAACTGGGCGCTGGATACCAAGGGCGATATCGGCAAAGTAGCGACTGAGGTGAGTGACCCGCAGTCCGGTCGTGTGCTGCAGTTGTTCACCACGGAGCCCGGTGTGCAGTTCTATACCAGCAACTTCCTCGACGGCACGGTCAAGGGCAAGGGTGGCAAGGTGTATCCGCATTGGGGCGCGTTTACCCTGGAGACTCAGCACTATCCGGATTCGCCGAATCAGCCGGACTTCCCGAGTACTCGGCTTGATCCGGGGCAGACTTACAGCCACGCCGTGGTGTTGAAGTTCTCCGCCAAGTAAAAACGAAGATCAAAAGATCGCAGCGTGCCGCAGCTCCTACAGTTGATCGTTCCCCTGTAGCTGCGGCACGCGGCGATCTCTTTGCTTTTTGAACCCCTGAGCTATCCTGCTGCCCACTAAAAGGTATAGACACATTCAGCAAGGAGGTTTGCATGCGTACCCTCGAACTGGCCGGCGTCCAGGTTCCGATCATTGGCCAAGGCACTTGGCGCATGGGTGAAGATCGCTCGGCGCACAAGCGTGAAGTGGCGGCGCTGCGCACGGGGATAGAGCTGGGCATGACCCTGATCGACAGCGCCGAAATGTACGCCGAGGGCGGTGCCGAAACCGTGGTCGGCGAAGCCATTGCCGGCCTGCGCGATCAGGTATTTCTGGTGAGCAAGGTCTACCCGCACAACGCCAGCCGCAAAGGCATCCCGCAGGCCTGCGAGCGCAGTCTGCGGCGGCTCGACACCGATTACATCGACCTCTATCTGTTGCATTGGCGCGGCCAGTATCCGCTGGAAGAAACCGTCGAGGCCTTCGAACGTCTGCGCGAAGACGGCAAGATCGGCCGTTGGGGCGTGTCGAATTTCGATGTCGATGACCTCGAAGAACTCTCCAGTTCGGTCTGCGCGACCAATCAGGTGCTCTACAACCTCGAAGAGCGCGGTATCGAATTCGACCTGCTGCCGTGGTGCCAACACCAGCGCATGCCGCTGATGGCCTACTGTCCGATTGGCCAGGGCGGCGCGATGCTGGCTGAACCGGTGCTGAATGAAATTGCCGCTCGTCATGGCGTCACCCCCGCGCAGGTTTCGCTGGCGTGGATTCTGCGTCAGGATGGGGTGATTGCGATTCCCAAGGCTGTGCGACCGGAACACGTGCAACTCAATGCACAAGCCGCGCAACTGCAACTGGAGGCCGGGGATCTGGCGGCGCTGGACCAGGTGTTTCAAGCGCCACAACGCAAGCAGCGGCTGGCCATGGTCTGAGCCAGCGGCTGGCGAGGGCTTCGCGATGAGAAGCACTGATCAGTACGACCCGTTCAACCTGCAACGTTTTGTCCAGGCTCAGGATTCGGTATTCGAGCGCGTGCAACGCGAACTCGACGAGGGCCGCAAACGCAGCCACTGGATGTGGTTTGTCTTTCCGCAGTTTGCCGGCCTGGGCGGCAGCGAAATGTCCCGGCGCTACGCCATCGGTTCGGCCGAGGAAGTCCGGGCTTATCTGGCTCATGAACTGCTCGGCGCACGCCTGCGGACTTGCACGCAGTTAGTGTTGAAGGTGAAACAGCGCTCGATTGCGGAGATTTTCGGCCATCCCGATGACCTGAAATTCCATTCCTCAATGACTCTGTTCGCCCAGTTTGCCGCTGAAGACAGCGTGTTCAATCAGGCGCTGGAACGCTACTTCCACGGCATTCTCGACGAATGGACGCTGCAACTGCTCGACTCAAAACAGGCCCAGTTGCCCCCCGATCAGGGTTGAAAAATCGTCGTCGACAAACGGCAGAATCGCGTCCGCCACCGGTTGCAGTTGCCGGGTGATGTAGTGGTCGTAGTCGATGGCGGCGCGGCGCACTTCCAGCGGTTCGGGACCGGCCAGGGTGATGACGTAGCTGATCCAGCCGCCATTCTGGTATTGCCGTGGTCGCCCGTGCTGGGCGTTGTAGTCGTCGGCCAGCCGCGCCGCACGCACATGCGGCGGCACGTTGCGCTCGTAATCGTCGAGAGTGCGGCGCAGGCGTTTGCGGTAGACCAGGCGATCATCGAATTCACCGGCGAGGGTTTTGCGCACGTAGTCGCGCACATAATCCTGATAAGGCTTGCGCTGGAAAATCCGTTCGTAGAGTTCCTGCTGGAATTGCCGGGCCAACAGCGACCAATCGGTGCGTACGGTTTCCAGGCCTTTGTAGACCATTTCATCGCTGCCATCGGCACGGGTGACGAGCCCGGCATAACGTTTCTTGCTGCCCTCCTCCGCGCCGCGAATGGTCGGCATCAGAAAGCGTTTGTAGTGAATTTCGAACTGCAGTTCGAGGGCGCTCTCCAGGCCATATTCATCACGCACATGCGCGCGCCACCAATCGTTGACGTGTTGGACCAACGCATGACCAATGGCCGCCGCTTCTTCCTGCCCGTGCGGACGACGCAGCCACACGAAGGTCGAGTCGGTGTCGCCGTAGATCACCGCGTGGCCCTGCTCTTCGATCAGCTTGCGCGTGCGCAGCATGATCTCGTGACCGCGCAGGGTGATCGATGACGCCAGCCGCGTATCGAAGAAGCGGCAACCACTGGAACCGAGCACGCCGTAGAAGGCGTTCATGATGATTTTCAGCGCTTGCGACAAAGGTGCATTGTGTTCGCGCTTGGCGGTCTCACGACCCTCGGCAACGCGCGAGACAATCGACGGCAAACAATGGCGAGTGCGCGAGAACCGCGCGCCACGGAAGCCCGGCACCGAGTCAGCGTCATCAGGGTGCTGCAAACCTTCGATCAGGCCGACCGGGTCGATCAGAAAGGTGCGGATGATCGACGGATACAGACTCTTGTAATCGAGCACCAGCACCGACTCATACAGGCCCGGCTGCGAGTCCATGACGAAACCGCCGGGACTGGCCTGTGGCGGATTGGTGCCGAGGTTCGGCGCAACAAAACCCTGGCGATGCATCAACGGCATGTACAAATGTGTGAACGCGGCGACCGAGCCGCCGCTTCTGTCCGCTGGCAATCCGGTGACGCTGGCGCGCTCCAGCAGGAAGGTCAGCAATTGGGTCTTGGCGAAGATCCGCGTGACCAGTTCGCAGTCCTTGAGGTTGTACTTGGCCAGCGCCGGTTTGTCCTCGGCGAACATGCGGTTGATTTCGTCCATGCGCTGGTACGGGTTGTCGATGGCTTTGCCTTCGCCGAGCAGGGTCTGGGCGACGTTTTCCAGACTGAACGAGGGGAAACTCCAGGTCGCCGAACGCAGGGATTCGATGCCGTCGATGATCAGTCGCCCCGCCGCCGAGGCGAAGTAGTGATTGCGGCTGCCGTGTTCACGCCATTGCATTTCTTCCCCGCCACGGCCGATCTTCAGCGGCACGCCGAGGCGCCGTGCGTGTTCGTGGAGGATGCGCAAATCGAACTGCACGACGTTCCAGCCAATGATCGCGTCGGGGTCGTGGCGGGCGAACCAGTCGTTGAGTTTCTTCAGAATGACAGTGCGCGAGTCGCAGTATTCAAGGTCGAAGTCGACGATGCTGGCGTCGCCGTTCGGCGCACCGAGCATGTACACCTGACGCTCGCCGCAGCCTTCGAGGGCGATGGAGTACAGCTCGCCGGTTTCGGTGGTTTCGATGTCCAGCGAAACCAGCCGTAGTTTCGGTCGATAATCGGGGTCAGGTTTGAGCTGGGCGTTGAGCAATACGCCGTCGGCATCGGGCGTGCCACTGAACCGCACCGGCGCGGTGATAAAGCGCTCCATCAGGTAGCGCTCCGGCGGGCGCACGTCGGCTTCGAAGACGTCGATACTGTTGCGGTTGAGCGCGGTTTCCAGGCGCATCAATTGGCCGTGTTGCTGACAATACAGACCGAGCACCGGGCGATGCTCGAAATCCTGCAGGGCCAGCGGGCGCAGTTCGACGTTCTTTTCGTCGTGCAGCAGGCGTTCGGCCGCTGCGCGCTGCTCGGCGGGGATAAACGCCACCGACGGCTGATGCGGCAGGCGCACACGGCGCGGCCCGGCGTCGGTTGCCAGCCAGAACTCGACTTCGGTGCCGGCCGGGGTATCGCGCCAATGTCGGGTCAGGACGAAGCCCTGCGGTAAATCCACCACTGCAACCTCAGGAATTGAATCAGAGAGGCATTCTACGCGGCATTGCCCGGGATGACCCTGACGATAAATCGGCGCCAACCACGGAAAAAACCAGCAAATGACGTTTTTTGCGTGTTATCTGCCGCTTTGCCACCTTGCCCTGCGCGCTTGCGTCTACGATGCTTGGAGAACAACGACAACACCTGAGTAACCGCCATGAAGACCGTCGCCCAACTGCTCAAGCTCAAAGATCAGAAAAATCAGGAAGTGCACCAGATCAAACCTGATCACATGGTGCTCGAAGCGCTGATGAAGATGGCCGAGAAAAACGTCGGCGCCTTGCTGGTGGTCGAAGACGATAAAGTGGTCGGCATCATCAGCGAACGCGACTACGCGCGCAAACTGGTGCTGCATGGCCGCTCATCCGTGGGCACACCGGTGCGCGACATCATGGTGGCGAACGTGATCACCGTGGACACCCATCAAACCGTCGACACCTGCCTGGGCATCATGTCCGACAAACGCCTGCGGCACTTGCCGGTCGTGGAGAACGGCAAGCTGATCGGCTTGCTGTCGATCGGTGACTTGGTCAAGGAAGCGATTGCCGAACAGGCGGAGCTGATCAAACAGCTGGAGCAGTACATTCGCGGGGAATAAATCCCAAAGACACCACCGCCCCCCCTGTAGGAGTGAGCCTGCTCGCGATAGCGTTCTGTCAGCTAAAAACAAGGTGGCTGACAAACCGCTATCGCGAGCAGGCTCACTCCTACATTTGAATCTGTGGTGTGTTCAGGACGGCCAGTGCCGGGCAAACACCGGTGCCAGCACCGGATGCCGGTCAATCCGTTGCAACCACGCATAAAACCCCGGCCGCGTCTGGCGCAAATGCTCGCGGCTGCCCGCCCAGCGCGTCACCACCGCCGCCAGCACATCCAGCGCCCCCGGCGTTTCGTCATCCAGATACAACTCGGCGGAAAACTGGTCGGCAAACACCTCCCAATTCCAGTGCAAACGCTCACGCGCGCCGGCGACCAGATTCTGCCGCGAGGCGTCATCGGGCATCAGCAGCCAGCGCTCCGGATAATCGATGACGCCGATCGCCGCGTAACAGTTGCTGACGATGTAGACCAGACCGCGAATCGCCTGATCACGATCATTCGCCTTGGCTGGCAGCAGGCCGGACTTGGGAAACGTCAGGCCCAGATGAATCAGGATTGCCGCGCTTTCGGTGATGGCGCTGCCGTCGGGCAGTTGCAAGGTCGGTATCTGCTTGAGTGGATTGAGCTGGGCCAGCGCCTCGGCGGCTTCGCTGCTGGCTTCGATATCGATGAAACGGTAAGCGATCTGGCACAGCTCCAGCGCCGCTTCGATGGCGGCTGCGCCTGAATTCCTGTGCCCGTAGAGCTGGTACATATCCAATCCCCCCGAAAAGACCATTGCCACAGGGTAGATGGCTGTAGCGTGGGTGTAGAAAAAATCTGCCTGTGTATCGGTTTTGGCACGGTTTTCCCATGCACTCGCGACTTGCGAATTCAAACCTCGCAAAACAGCGCTTGCGGTGCCCATCCCGCACCAAGAGCAATCATCGAACGTTATCCGCGTTCTTGTAAGGTGCGATACCGAACCAAAAGTTCGCGTATCCGAGCTGGCAACAGGAGTTCACCGCGTGAATCTTCAAACGCTCTGCCGCATCACAGCCTCTTTGCATTTATCCGTTCGCCGCCGAGTTCATCCGAACAGTCCCGGCTGCCTTCACACTTACTTTATTACCTGACACCTAGACAGCGCACTGCGTTCGGCAATGAGTTATTGGCCGACGGCATCGTGCTATTTATTTTTTAAATAAGACTCGGACATTTACTACGCAAACGCAGTACGCATTGAGCGATAGCAGGATTGTCGAACAATAACTTTCAACGCCATTGCAAGTGCACCAAAACTGCTCCACGGGTTTGAACTATTCAGTACTTCAAACACTGATTTAATTTAATCAACAACAAGGAACATGCCCCGTGAGCCGCTAAAACATTGACCCGCACCAATTCAGTCCGCCGCGCACCAGCAAGTGCCCTGGCCGCAAGCCAAGCCGCCGCTCTATCCCGCCGATCAGCGTGATATGGCGCACAGCCTGACTCGCCTGTGAAAAAGCTCCCTCGACTGGAGTAACGGCAATCTGCGCGCCATGGAAAAACCACGACAAGGGTAAAACTTATATAAATGCGACATGGGTAACACTCATGAAATACGCACTCTACATTTCAGCAACATGTGGCACAGCGGTTGCTATGTGTAACAAGCATGAGACACCGAACGTTGTCTTAAGCAATAGAAGAACAACCAGGGAATGGCTAATGAACACTCGAAGTCGATGGCGCTAAGCCAGTAAGTTTGCAAAAGCCTTGTTACCGGATAGTTCAACTATCGGCTTCTGCTCACCTTGAAGAAAGTTGCACCCACCCACTCGAACATCTCCTGGATGTTCGGACGGCACCTTATTGCCCTTCATCAACCCGAGGGAGCTTTAATGAACGATGCGGTAAAGCACAGAACCCTGCCGGGGCCGTTGCGGGAAGCGCCAATTCCGCCGCCACCGGGCAGGCCGGCGTTTAAAGCCAATACGTCGCAACCTGGCGGGCTGAACAAACAGCAGATGGTGTTGCTGGTGGCTGTGTCGGCGCTGATACATGGCGGCGCTTGGTGGTTTCTCCAGCAATCCAAAACAGAGCCATTGCCAACGCCACCGCAGATTCCGGAAATGACCGTCGAGCTGACCAGCCCGACGCCACCGGCACCACCCACCCCAGAACCGCCACCACCGCCTCCCCCACCACCGCCTCCCGAACCGGAGCAACCGGTGGAAGACGAGGACGCGGTCAAGCCACCGCCGAAACCGGTGGAGAAACCCAAGCCGATCGAAAAACCAAAACCGGTCGAGAAGCCGAAACCGGTGAAAAAGGTCGAGCAGCCGAAAGCTCCACCCGCTCCGGCACAACCCGCCGCGCCTGCTGCCCCGGCCACCCCGAGCGCGCCACCGGCTCCTGCCGCCGCGCCGGGTCCGGTCAAGGAGTCGGCAGCGATTTCCGGTCTCGCCAGCCTTGGCAATCCGCCGCCGGAATACCCGTCGCTGGCGCTGCGGCGCAACTGGGAAGGCAGCGTGGTGCTGCGCATTCAGGTGCTGGCCAACGGTCGCGCCGGCTCGGTGACGGTGACCAAGTCCAGCGGCAAGCCGCAACTGGATGACGCCGCCGTCGCTGCGGTGAAGAACTGGAAATTCATTCCGGCCAAACGCGGTGACACGCCGATCGACGGCTTCGCCACGCAGACCATTGATTTCAAATTGCCGCAATAACCGAACGCTCAATCAACGCACAACCGAATAACGCAAGCGAGGTGTCACCATGAACGATTTGTCTTCGATGATTGTCCCCGGCGTGCTCTGGGGTCTGGTGCTGTTTTCCGTGGTCAGCTGGGCGATCCTGCTGGTCAAGTCGGCGCAGTACCTGCGGCAGAAAGCGCAGAACAAACAATTCACCAAAGCCTTCTGGGGCGCGCCGGATCTGCTCACTGCCGCCGAGCACGCCAGTCAATATCCGGGTTCGCTGGCGCGCATCGCCAGCAGCGGTTTCGAGGCGCTGCTGGTGGAAGATTCGCCGCGCACCACGCAGCAATTGGCGCACACCATCAACCGTTCGGATCGCCTCGAGCGCAACCTGCGCCAACAGATCCAGAAGGAACGCCGCTCGCTGGAAAACGGCCAGGCAATCCTCGCCAGTATCGGCAGCACCGCGCCGTTCATTGGCCTGTTCGGCACCGTGTGGGGAATCATGGAAGCGCTGAAAAGCATCGGCGAAACCGGTTCGGCCAGCCTTGAAGCGGTCGCCGGGCCGATCGGCCACGCGCTGATCGCCACCGGTGTCGGCATCGCCGTCGCGGTGCCGGCGGTGCTGATTTACAACTTCTTCCTGCGTCGCCTGAAACTCGCTTCGGCAGACATGGATGACTTCGCCCACGACTTCGACGCCCTCGCCTCGCGCAGTGCGTTTTCCATCAGCCGTCAGGCGATCGCCAGCAAAACCACAGCCGCCGTGCGGGAGGCCAGCTGATGTCTTTTTCTACTCAGGACAGCGATGAAGTGCTCAGCGAAATGAACGTCACGCCGCTGGTCGACGTGATGCTCGTGCTGCTGGTGGTGTTCATCGTCACCGCACCGCTGATGACCAACGCGATCAAGGTCAACCTGCCGAAAACCGACGCCGTCGCTCCCGCCGAAAAGAAGGATCCGGTGGTGGTCAGCGTCGATCAGGACGGCAAGTTCTATCTGGCCAAGACCGAGCTGGCCCCGGAATCGCTGGAGGCCAGCCTCAAGGAGGTCAAGGCCAAGGACGCCGAAGTCCGCGTGCAGTTGCAGGCCGACTCCGCCGTCAATTACGGCCAGGTGGCCAAGGCCATGGCGTCGATCGAACGCTCGGGCATCACCAAAATATCGGTGATGACCACCCACTGAGTGCGGTGCCGGGCGCGCCTTGAGAGACGCACCCGGCACCGCTCGCTGACTCCCGTCGCAATCAGCCGACCGAAAAAACGCCATGCGTCTTCGGAGGGGATCGGCTTGCTTGAAGAAAGTGGTTTTCCGCACGCGGTATCACCGATAGCGGAGCAATGAGGGGCTCACAAGGCCAATTCGATAACGTCTAAAAAGTCGGAAATAACCATGCTGATGAACACTCCACGCTTCACGCTCAAACCCTTGGTGGCAACGATTTCTCGCCACCGTTTTGTTCCGTTGTATCTGGTGGCCATGGGGATGGGCGCCGGGAATGTGCAGGCGGCCGAGGACGACAACACCGGCGTCCCGGCGGCTGCGGCGGTGGTTGCGCCGACCACGCAACTGCAACGGGTGGAAGTGACGGGTTCGGCGATTCGCCGGGTCGATGCGGAAACGGCGGTGCCGATCACCATTCTCAAGGCCGATGAGCTGCGCAAACAGGGCGTGACCACCACCGCCGAACTGGTCCAGCGCATCACCGGCAGCCAGTCGATCAACAACAGCGCAGGCTCCGTGGGCGCAGCGACTGGCGGCGCCTCGTTCGCCGACATGCGCGGCATCGGCGCGAACAAGACGCTGGTGCTGCTCAACGGTCGACGTCTGGCCAACAACGCCTTGTCGGGGACCAACTCCGCCGGCGGCGCGGTGGATCTGAACATGATCCCGTTTGCCGCCATCGAGCGCGTCGAAGTGCTGCGCGACGGCGCCTCGGCCCTGTACGGCACCGACGCCATCGGCGGCGTGATCAACTTCATCACCAAGAAATCCCTGACCGACGGCCAGTTGACCCTCGGCGGCGAAACCCCGACCCACAGCGGTGGCGGTGCAACCAAAGACATGAGTGCCAGTTGGGGCTACGGCGATCTGGAGGAGGACCGCTTCAACGTGCTCGGCGTGTTCAACTACAACAAGCAGCAGAACCTCGACGCCAACGACCGCTCGTTCGCCACCGACTACGCCCCCGGTCGCGGCCTCGATCAGACCTCCGGCACCGCGTTCCCCGGTAACTACAGCCAGAACGGCAACGCCACCAACCCGTTGGCCAACAGCAATTGCAACGGCCCCAACCTGATCGCCCGCGACGGTTTGTGCCGCTTCAGTACCCGTGAATTCATCGACCTGGTGCCGCAGACCGAGAAGACCTCTTTCTTCGGCAAGACCACCGGCAAGCTCGGCGACGATCACAACGTCAACCTCGAATACTTCTGGTCGCGCAACAACAACGCCGTCGCCGTCGGCCCTGCGCCGCTGACCGGGCTGAGTCTCGATTCCTCGTCACCCTACTACCCCGGCAACGGCATCACCCCGGCGCCGACCGATTTCGCCCTCGACCCGACGCAACCGGTCGATGTGAACTGGCGCGAAACCGCTGCCGGCCCGCGTGAATCGAAAGACCAGAATACCAGCCAGCGCTTCCTGCTCAGTTTCGATGGTCTGGTCGGCGGTTGGGATTACAACGTCGGGGCCTCGTACAACCAGAACAAAATCGTCTCCAGCGTCACCAGTGGCTATGTCAGCGATCAGGCAATGATCGACGGTCTGGCCAGCGGTTTGCTCAACCCGTTCGGCCCGCAGTCGGCCGCTGGTCAGCAGTACATCGACAACGCGGCATATCACGGCGCCTATTCGACTGCTGTGGGCCGTGTAGCCGGTTTCGATGGTCGTATCAGTCGTGAAATCGGCGACTGGTTCGGTGCCGGCCCGTCCGGTCTGGCGCTGGGTGGCGAGTACCGCAAGGAGAAATTCCATCAGGACTTCGAGTCGTTCGCCGGCGACATCCAGAGCCTCGGCATCGACCCGGCCGGCAGCGTCGAAGGCGACCGCAGCGTGAAAGCCGCCTACGCAGAAATCAACGTGCCGGTGCTCGACAGCCTCGAACTGTCCGCCGCCGTGCGTCACGACAAATACAGCGACTTCGGCAGCACCACCAACCCGAAATATTCGTTCCGTTATCAGCCATTGAAAGAGCTGGTGGTACGTGGCGCCTATAGCGAAGGTTTCCGTGCGCCGTCGCTGTACGAGCTGTATTCGCCGCGCAGCATCACCTTCACTCAGGGCTACTACAACGACCCGGTGCTATGTACCGGCGGTGTGGTGCAACCGGGCGGCAACGGCGGCCGCGATTGCGGTCAGCAGTTCCTCAACCAGATTGGCGGCAACGAAGACCTGGCCCCGGAGAAGGCACGCAACGTGACCCTCGGCTTCGTCTATCAGCCGATCAACAACCTGTCAGTAGGTCTGGATTTCTGGTGGATTCACATCTCCAACCAGATCCAGCCGTTCCCGGAGTCCACCGTGTTTGATCAGGCCGGTTCCTACCCGGACCGCTTCGTGCGCAATGCCGATGGCACGCTCAACTACATCGTCACCGGCAACGCCAACCTCGGCATCGTCGAAACCAACGGTGTCGACGTGTCGCTCGACTATCGCTTCCCGAACACGCCTTACGGTCAGTTCGGTCTGGGCCTGCAAGGCACTTACGTTGACGAGTACGACTTCCAGAGCACCATCAAAGGCCCATTCACCGACAAGGTCGGCGACTTTCAGGGTGACGGCGTGATCGCGCGCTGGAAGCACAACCTCACCGGCAGCTGGACCTTCGGCGCGGCGCGGGCGGCACTGACCAACCGCTTCACCACCGGCTACAACGACTACGACCGCGACACCCACGCGCGCGTGGCGTCGTATTCGGTGTGGGACCTGTCGGCCGGCTACACCTTCAACAAGGTGCTGGACGTCGATGCCGGGATGAAGAACGTGTTCGACCGCAACCCGCCGTTCTCCAACCAGGCTTACAACTTCCAGAGCGGCTATGACCCGCGTTACACCGACCCGCTGGGCCGCACCTTGTTTGCGCGCATGACTTACCACTTCTAACCAAGAGCACCGCAACTCCTGTAGGAGTGAGCCTGCTCGCGATAGCGTTTTTTCAGTCAACCTTGCAGGGTCTGACTTGGCCTCATCGCGAGCAGGCTCACTCCTACAGTTTTGATCTGTGTGCATTCAGGAATTGAGGAGTGATTGCATGAGTTTTTTGCGCAACATGGCGGGCCTGCTTTTGGGCAGCGCGCTGCTGTGCACCGGCACCTCGGCGCTGGCCGCTGGCAGTTATGCGCTGACGGTGTACGGCGAGGCACCGAAATATCCGGCGAACTTCCAGCATTTCGATTTTGTCGATCCCAAGGCACCCAAGGGCGGTTCGCTCAGCCGCGCGTCGATGGAGATCGGTCAGTACAACTACATCAGCCCGTATGCCGATCAGGGCATTTCCGTGGTGCAGGTCAACGACTGGGTGTATGCGCCGTTGGCGTTCCGTTCGCTCGACGAGCCCTACACCGTTTACGCGTTGGTCGCGCAACAGATCGAGCGCGATCCCGATGGACTCTGGGTGCGTTTCACCCTCAATCCAAAAGCACGTTTCGCTGACGGCACGCCGATCACCGCCGAAGACGTGCGCTACACCTTCAACCTGCTGATGAGCAAGGGCAGCCTGAGTTATCGCCAGCAATACGCCGACGTCCAGGACGTGCTGATCGAAGGCCCGCGACAAGTGCGTTTCACCTTCAAGAACAACCTCAACCGCACCCTCGCGCTGGACTTGGCGACGATGCGCATCGTCCCCGAGCACTGGTGGAAAACCCGCGACTTCGCCAATGGCGGCGGTTTCGAGCCGCCGCTGGGCAGCGGCCCGTACCGGGTGAGCAAAGTCGACGCCGGGCGCAGCATCAGTTTCCAGCGCGATCCGGACTGGTGGGGCAAGGACCTGCCGGTCAGTCGCGGGATGTACAACTTCGACACGCTCACGGTGAATTTCTACGGTGACACCGACGTCGCCCGGCAACTGCTGCAGGCCGGTGCGTTCGACTACAACCGCGAGTTCTCCTCATCCGGATACGTGGTCGGTTACGACAGCCCAGCGTTGCGCGACGGTCGCTTGCAACAGTCGATCCTCGCCCCGGACAAACCCACCGCCGCTCAGGGCTTCGTGTTCAACCTGCAGAACCCGATCTTCGAGGATCGCCGCGTGCGTCAGGCGATCAGCCTGCTGTGGGATTTCGAGTGGACCAACAAACAGATGATGCGCGGCTTCTACGTGCGTCAGAACAGCTTCTGGCCAAAGAGCGAAATGGCCGCCACCGCCCTGCCCGACGCCGAGGAATTGAAGATCCTCGAACCTTTGCGTGGGCAGATTCCCAACGAGGTCTTCACCGAGGTTTATCAGGCACCGAAAACCGATGGCAGCGGCTACATCCGCGACAAGCAACTACAAGCACTGAAGCTGCTCGCCGAAGCCGGCTGGACGCCGCAACACAATCGTCTGGTCAACGCTGCCGGTGAGCCGCTGGATTTCACTTTTCTCGACGGCCAAGGCGGTTTCGACCGCATGCTGTTGCCGTTCAAACGCACCCTCGCGCAGATCGGCATCACCCTCAATCTGCGGCGGATCGATTCGGCGCAATACGTCAACCGTCTCAACGCCCGCGACTACGACATGATCGTCACCAGTTTCCCGCGCAGCGGCGATCCGATCGTCTCCCCTGGCCGCGAGTTGTACAGCCTGTATGCCTCGCAAAGTGCCACGCAAGTCGGCAGCTCCAACTCGATGGTGCTGGCCAATCCGGCGGTCGATCAACTGATCGACGGGCTGGTCCAGGCCAACAGCCGCGAAGCCATGGTGCATTACGCCCGAGCCCTCGACCGGGTGCTGCAATGGGGTTACTACATGATTCCCAACTATTACTCCAAAGGCACGCCGACGGTGTATCAGAACCGCTTCGGCATGCCGCCGGTGCAACCGGCCTACGACGAAGGCCTCAACACCTGGTGGGAGGTATCGGCCAAGGCGTTGACCACCCAGCAGATGCACACTCAACTCGCGAGGGGCCAGTGACATGCTGCGTTATCTGAGTCGACGCTTGCTGCTGATCATCCCGACGCTGCTGTGCATTCTGGTGGTGAATTTTCTGATTGTGCAGGCCGCGCCAGGTGGGCCGGTGGAGCAAGCCATCGCCCGCTTGCAAGGCTTCGGCGGGCACAGCGTGGGCGGTGGTGGCGAGGTGGCCGCGATTGGTGGCGCAGGCCGTAGCAGCCGTGGCCTCGACCCAGCGCTGATCGAGGAAATCAAACACCATTACGGCTTCGACAAACCGCTGCACGAACGCCTGTGGCTGATGCTGAAAAACTACGCGCAGCTGGATCTGGGCAGCAGTTTCTTTCGCGGCGCCAAGGTCACCGATCTGATTGTGCAGAAGTTGCCGGTGTCGCTGTCGCTGGGCTTGTGGGCGACGTTGATCACTTACCTGATTTCCATTCCGCTGGGCATTCGCAAAGCGATCAAGAACGGCAGCGCGTTTGATGTCTGGAGCAGCACGGCGATCATCATCGGCTACGCAATGCCCGCTTTCCTTTTCGCGATTCTGTTGATCGTGGTGTTTGCCGGTGGCAGCTACGTTAACTGGTTTCCGGTGCAGGGGCTGGTGTCGGATAACTTCGACAGCCTGAGCACGCTGGGCAAGGTCGGCGACTACCTCTGGCACCTGGTGTTGCCGGTGACGGCGCTGGTGATCGGCGGCTTTGCCACGCTAACGATCCTGACCAAAAACAGCTTCCTCAACGAGATCAGCCGCCAGTACGTGATCACCGCCCGGGCCAAGGGTCTGACCGAGAGGCGCGTGCTCTACGGCCACGTGTTTCGCAACGCCATGTTGTTGGTGGTGGCCGGTGTGCCGTCGGCGCTGATCGAGGTGTTTTTTGCCGGTTCCCTGCTGATCGAAACCATCTTCAACCTCGATGGTTTGGGGCGCATGAGCTACGAAGCGGCGGTGTCGCGCGACTATCCGGTGGTATTCGGCGCGCTGTTTCTGTTCACCCTCTTCGGCCTGTTGATCAAGCTGATCGGCGACCTCTGCTACACCCTGCTCGACCCGCGCATCGACTTCTCGGCGAGGACTGCCTGATGTTCACTCTTTCTCCTCTCGGTCAGCGCCGTGTGGCGCAGTTCAAGGCCAATCGGCTTGGGCGCTGGTCGTTGTGGCTGTTTATCGGTCTGTGCCTGATTTGCCTTGGCGGTGAGTTGATCGCCAACGACAAGCCGCTGGTGATCCGTTATCACGACGCTTTCTACTTCCCGATCCTCAGCGATTACCTGGAAACCGATTTCGGCGGCGAGTTGCCGTTTCAACCGGATTACGCCAGCGGTTACGTGCACAAACTGATTGAGGATCAGGGCGGCTGGATGCTGTTTCCGCCGATCCCGTTCAGTTACGACACGGTCAATTACGACCTTGCGGAGCCGGCACCGAGCCCACCGTCCTCAAGCAATTGGCTGGGCACCGACGATCAGGCCCGCGACGTGTTGGCGCGGGTGATTTTCGGCACGCGGATTTCGATTCTGTTTGCACTGATTCTCACCGGCATCAGTGCGTTTATCGGCATCGTTGCCGGGGCGTTGCAGGGTTATTACGGCGGTTGGGTCGACCTGCTCGGGCAACGGGTGCTGGAGATCTGGTCGGGGCTGCCGGTGCTGTACCTGCTGATCATTCTGTCCGGGTTTGTCTCGCCGAGTTTCTGGTGGTTGTTGGGGATCATGGCGCTGTTTTCCTGGCTGGCGCTGGTCGATGTGGTGCGCGCCGAGTTTCTCCGTGGGCGCAATCTGGAATACGTCAAAGCCGCGCGGGCGCTGGGCCTGACCGACAACGAGCTGATGTGTCGGCACATCCTGCCCAACGCGATGACCTCCACCCTCACCTACCTGCCGTTCATTCTCACCGGCGCCATCGCCACCCTGACTGCGCTGGATTTTCTTGGTTTCGGCATGCCCGCAGGCACCGCATCGCTGGGCGAACTGATCGGTCAGGTCAAGCGCAATCTGCAAGCGCCGTGGCTGGGGCTGACGGCGTTTTTCGCCTTGGCGCTGATTTTGTCTTTGTTGGTTTTCATCGGTGAGGCTTGCCGTGATGCGTTTGATCCAAGGAGCTGAGATGAACGACAACCTGATTGAAATTCGCGATCTGCGCGTGGCCTTCGCCGGGCAGGAAGTGGTGCACGGTTTGAACCTCGATATTCGCCGTGGCGAATGTCTGGCACTGGTCGGTGAATCCGGCTCGGGCAAGTCGGTGACGGCGCATTCGATTCTGCGTTTGTTGCCGGGCAAGAACGTCAGCAGCAGCGGCACGATCCGCTACAACGGCGTCGACTTGCTGCACGCCAGCGAACAGCAAATGCGCGGCTTGCGTGGCAACCGCATTGCGATGATTTTTCAGGAGCCGATGACCTCGCTCAATCCGTTGCACACGGTGGAAAAGCAGGTCAGCGAAGTGTTGGAGATTCACAAAGGTCTGAAGGGCCGCGCTGCCCGCGAACGGACTTTGGAGTTGCTGGAGCTGGTCGGTATTCGCCAGCCATTGCAGCGTTTGAAAGCCTATCCGCATCAGCTCTCCGGCGGTCAGCGGCAACGGGTGATGATCGCCATGGCGCTGGCCAACGAGCCGGAACTGTTGATCGCCGATGAGCCGACCACGGCGCTGGATGTGACGGTTCAGCAGAAGATTCTTGAGCTGCTGATCGAGTTGCAGCAACGCCTTGGCATGTCGCTGTTGCTGATCAGCCATGACCTCAATCTGGTGCGACGTATCGCGCAACGGGTGTGCGTGATGCGTCAGGGCGAGATCGTCGAGGAGGCCGATTGCGAAGCGTTGTTTCGGACGCCGCAGCATCCTTACAGTCGTTTGTTGATCGAAGCGGAACCCAGCGGCGCGCCGGTGCCCAGTGAGTACGATCACAACCTGCTTGAAGTCGATGATTTAAAGGTGTGGTTCCCGTTGCCCAAGGCGTTGTTCAGTCGCCAGCAGGATTACATCAAAGCGGTGGACGGCGTGAGTTTCACCCTGCAACGGGGCAAGACTTTGGGGATTGTTGGCGAGTCGGGTTCGGGTAAATCGACGCTGGGTCAGGCGATCCTGCGGTTGGTCGAGTCTGAGGGCAATATCCGTTTTGGCAACAAGCAACTGAGCCTGCTCAATCAGCGCTTGATGCGCCCGTTGCGGCGGCAGATTCAAGTGGTGTTCCAGGATCCGTTCGGCAGCCTCAGCCCTCGGATGTCAGTGCAACAGATCATTGCCGAAGGTTTACTGACTCACGGTATCGGCACAGAGGCTGAGCGTGAGGCGGCGGTGATCCGGGTGCTGGAGGAAGTCGGCCTCGACCCGCAGAGCCGGCATCGTTATCCCCACGAGTTTTCCGGTGGCCAGCGCCAACGCATTTCCATCGCCCGCGCACTGGTGCTGGAACCGGCTCTGATTCTGCTTGATGAGCCGACCTCGGCGCTTGACCGTACGGTGCAGAAGCAGGTGGTGGAGTTGTTGCGGCAATTGCAGATCAAACATGGGCTGACGTATTTGTTCATCAGCCATGATCTGGCGGTAGTGCATGCGTTGGCGCATGACTTGATGGTGATCAAGGATGGCAAGGTGGTTGAACAGGGTTCGTCGCGGGAAATCTTTGCCGCGCCCAAACACCCATACACCCAGGAACTCCTGAACGCCTCCGGCCTCAAGCCCGACACAAAACCCTGTAGGAGTGAGCCTGCTCGCGATAGCGGTATTCCAGTGACATAAGTTTTGACTGACCCACCGCCATCGCGAGCAGGCTCACTCCTACAAGGGATTGGGGTGGGTCATTGAAATATTTTTCATAGGCACTGCATCCAAACGCCTCCGCCACGGGTAGTCCCTGTAACAGCCCGCTTCGGCTGCCAGCGATCTACCCTTTTCGGAGAAACATACTGATGAACATCACCCAGTTGATCTGCCTCACCGGTTTGCTCACCGCCAGCGCCTCAACCTTCGCCCAAAGCAGCTATCCCGACGCGATCAAAGTCCCGGACGGCCACAAGATCGCTATGGAGACCACCGGGGTCGGCGAGATCACCTACGAATGCCGTGACAAAGCCAATACTCCAGGACAGACCGAGTGGACCTTCGTCGGCCCGAAAGCGGTGCTCAATGATCGCAGCGGCAAACAGGTCGGCACTTACTTCGGCCCGCCGGCCACCTGGCAGGCCAAGGACGGTTCGAAGGTCACCGGCACACAATTGGCCGTCGCGCCGTCGACTCCGGGCAACCTGCCCTATCAACTGGTCAAGGCCAATCCGGCCGAGGGTAAAGGCGCTATGAGCGGCGTGAGCTACATCCAGCGCGTCGCACTCAAGGGCGGCGTGGCGCCGGGCAGCGAATGCACAGCGGCGAACAAGGGCAAGCAGGAAGTGGTGAAGTATCAGGCTGATTACATTTTCTGGGCGGCGAACTGATCTCCGGAACACCACAAATCCCCTGTAGGAGTGAGCCTGCTCGCGATAGCGGTGTATCAGTGAAGAATATGCTGCTGACACACCGCTATCGCGAGCAGGCTCACTCCTACAAGGGGAATTATGTGTTCTGGATGTTTGCGGAATGTAAGCTAGATTGCACGACATGCCTTTAGCCGAATCCACATTCGATTACGAAGCCCGCCTCGCTGCCTGTGCCCGTGGCGAGCGGTCGGCCCTGCGCGATTTGTATGTGCAGGAAGGCCCGCGTCTGCTCGGTGTGGCCAAGCGCCTGGTGCGCGACACGGCGCTGGCGGAGGACGTTGTCCATGAAGCATTTATCAAGATCTGGAACGGTGCGGCAGGGTTTGACCCTGCGCGCGGTTCGGCGCGTGGCTGGATATTCAGCGTGACCCGGCATCTGGCGCTGAATCTGCTGCGTGATCACCGTCGTGAAACGTCGCTCGGCGTTGAACACGAAACAGTCGGGGATGCTGACGAATTCGATGCCCATGCGCATTCGGCACGCATTCATCGTTGCCTCGAACAACTCGAGCCACAACGCCGCCACTGCATCCTGCATGCCTATGTCGACGGCTACAGCCACGCGCAAATTGCCGCGCGCCTCGACACGCCGCTGGGCACGGTCAAGGCGTGGATCAAGCGCAGCCTCAACGCCTTGCGGGAGTGCATGGGATGACCAGCGAATCAGCGCAAGACCGCGATGAATTGGCCGGCGAATATGTGCTCGGCACCCTGCCGACCGAGCAGCGCATCGAAGTGCAACGGCGCTTGCCGAATGACCCCGAATTGCGTGCAGCGGTGGATGCCTGGGAACGGCGTCTGCTGGAGTTGACCGATCTGGCGCCCGCGCAACAACCCTCGGCGCTGTTGTGGCCACGGATCGAACGCAGCCTCGAACGGCTCACGCTAAAAGCGCCGTCGACCTCATGGTGGAATCTGCTGCCGCTCTGGCGCGGGCTGAGTGCGGCTGGACTGGCCGCCACATTGATTTTGGGCTCGATCCTGCTGACCCAGACCACGCCGAAACCAAGCTTTCTGGTGGTGCTGGTCGCGCCGCAGGACAAGGCCCCGGGCTGGGTGATTCAGGCGAGCAATTCGCGGGAGATTCAGTTGATTCCGCTCGGTGTGGTCGAAGTACCGGCGGACAAGGCGCTGGAATTCTGGACCAAGGCTGAAGGCTGGCAGGGGCCGGTGTCGCTGGGGCTGGTCAAGCCAGGCGAGGCTTTATCGGTGCCGCTGGACAAGTTGCCGCCGCTGCAACCCAATCAGCTGTTCGAGCTGACACTTGAGGGCGCCAATGGCTCGCCGATTGGCAAACCGACCGGGCCGATTCAGGCGATCGGGCGCGCTGTGAAGGTGCTGTAAGGCTCTGCTCTGCGGCTCCTGGCTACCATCATCGGCATCGATGTTCACCATCACGGCAATGAAGTTCTCATAAAAAATCCCGGGCGTAACATCTGCTCCATACCAACCAACAACACCCCGGAGCACACCATCATGAAACGCCAGACTCTTCTCGGTATCGCTTTCTCGGTCTTCGCTATCAACGCTTTCGCCGCTACCCCGGCCCACACCATGATCGCCGAAGGCGGCTCGGACAAACTGATCGAAAGCCGTGTGGCTGAAGGTGGTTCGGATCGTCTGCTCGAACGTCGCGTTGCTGAAGGTGGTTCGGATCGTCTGATCGAACGTCGCGTTGCTGAAGGTGGTTCGGATCGTCTGATCGAACGTCGCGTTGCTGAAGGTGGTTCGGATCGTCTGATCGAACGTCGCGTGGCTGAAGGTGGTTCGGATCGTCTGCTGGAACGTCGCGTTGCTGAAGGTGGTTCGGATCGTCTGATCGAACGTCGCGTTGCCGAAGGTGGTTCGGATCGTCTGATCGAACGTCGCGTTGCCGAAGGTGGCTCGGATCGTCTGATCGAACGTCGCGTTGCCTGATGATTGGCTGTAAGCGCAACACCCCAGAGAAACCCGGCTCCCTCAGCCGGGTTTTTTATGTCTGTGTGTTTTATCCCGCCTTGGCCATGCAGCGTTTGTAGCGCTCGTCCACACGCTTGGCGAACCACGCTGTGGTGAGTTTGCGAGTGATCTTCGGACTCTGCAGCACGATCCCCGGCAACACCGCACGCGGCAGCTTCTTCCCCTCCGCTTGCTCTGCCAGTTCGAACACCCGCTGATAGAGCTTGGTCTCTTCGAACTCCAGGGTTTTGCCCTTCTCCAGTTGATCGCGAATGGTCGGGTTGCGCATGCCCAATGACTTGCCGAGGGTACGCACCGCCAGTTCCGTGCCGCCGGGCATGATCGAGTCGTAGCGGATCAGATCGCCATCCAGCGCCAGCGGAATGCCCGAGGCGCGACTCACGGCATTCTGAAACGCAGCATTGCGGCTCGCGTACCAACCGGCATTGAAATCAGCAAACCGATACAGCGGCTCGCGATAACTCACCGGATAACCGAGCAGATGCGCGATACCGAAATACATGCCACCACGGCGACTGAACACCTCACGGCGGATCGTGCCGTCCACCGGGTACGGATAATCTTTGGCGTGCTGTTCGGCAAATTCGATGCTGACCTGCATCGGCCCGCCGGTGTGCACCGGGTTGAAGCCGCCGAACAGCGTGCGACCCATCGGCACCCGGCCGATGAAGTCGTCGAAAATACCACTGAGTTCTTTTTCACTGCGCGCCGCATTCAGGCGT
The DNA here is from genome assembly GCF_054790575.1 of Pseudomonas sp. MC6. Classification (NCBI taxonomy): domain Bacteria; kingdom Pseudomonadati; phylum Pseudomonadota; class Gammaproteobacteria; order Pseudomonadales; family Pseudomonadaceae; genus Pseudomonas; species Pseudomonas sp. MC6. The sequence goes on along the minus strand of NZ_CP186504.1, from coordinate 757,035 downwards.
TCGCTGTAGGTCTTGCCGTTGGTTGAACGCACTTGCAATGCGCCGCTGACCAACAGGCTGGGGATATGCACTTTCGCGGCGCGACGGTCGATTTCGTCGCGGGCGATCTTGCCCAGGCCGGGCACGGTGGGGTCGGCCTGGAAGGTGGATTCCTGTTCGGCAACGGCCAGCACCGAGCACAGGTTTTGCGTGGTCGGGCTGATGCTCTGCGCGGCAAACGCGGCGTAGATATCGGTGGCCCAGCCTTGCCGGTCAGCAGTCTTGGCCGGCATCAGCCGCACGATCTCGGCCTTCACTTCAGCAGGCGCACGCGGCACCGGTTCCTGGCTGCGCTGCCCCGCGCAACCGGCGAGCACCAGCAATGCGGCGAGCGTGATCGGTAATCGAGGGTTGTGCATGTTGCTCCATCCAGTCCAATAAGCCAGAACCACCATACACAATCCGTGTAGGAGCTGCCGCAGGCTGCGATCTTTTGACTTTAAAAAACAAGATCAAAAGATCGCAGCCTCCGGCAGCTCCTACAGAGGAATATGGGTTTTGAAGAGGTGATGACAAACCGATTGCAAACCGTTACTGAGAAAACCTATCATTTGCACCTGGAGTCGCATTTGCGCAAGGAGTTCCCGCGCCGCCCTTATTTTTCTCACCGGCCGTGCGCCTCCAGGTACATACATGCCCGCTCCAGCTCGACTCGCCGTCCCGTTTCGCCCGACGTTTCTCGCCCTGCTGTGCTCCCTGACTGTCACCGCTCACGCCGCTGAAGGCGATGCCAAAGCGCTGGTGCTGGACGACGTCAACGTCAATGCTCAAGCCCCGACGCCCAACGCCTTGCCCCCGGTTTACGCGGGTGGTCAGGTTGCCCGGGGTGGCCAGCTCGGCGTGCTCGGCAATCAGGACATGATGGACGTACCATTCAGCGCCGCCTCTTATACCGAACAACTGATCCAGGATCAGCAGGCCGAAAACGTCGCCGACGTGCTGCTCAACGATTCGTCGGTACGTCAGGCCTCCGGTTTCTCCAACCAGGCGCAGGTCTTCATGATTCGCGGACTGCCGCTCAACGGCGACGATATTTCCTATAACGGTCTCTACGGTGTGCTGCCACGGCAGATCATTTCCACCGACGCCTTGGAGCGCGTGGAAGTGTTCAAAGGCCCGAACGCCTTTATCAACGGCGTGACCCCGACCGGCTCCGGCATCGGCGGCGGCGTCAACCTGCAACCGAAACGCGCCGGTGACGTGCCGCTGCGTCGTTACACCACCGACATCAATAGCGAAGGCCGCATCGGTCATCACTTCGACATCGGCCAGCGCTTCGGTGAAGACAACCGCTTCGGCGCACGGATCAACCTGTCCCAGCGTGAAGGCGACACCGGCATCGACCACGAAAACCAGCGTTCGAAACTGTTCGCCATCGGCCTCGACTATCGCGGTGACGCCCTGCGCATCTCCGGCGACTTCGCCTACCAGAAAGAGCGTGTCAACGGTGGTCGCAACTCGGTCAACCTCGGCACAGCCACGCACATTCCGGACGCGCCATCGGCCGACACCAACTACGCGCCGAAGTGGGGCTACACCGAGATTGAAGACACTTTCGGCATGCTCCGCGCCGAGTACGACCTGAACGACAACTGGACCGCCTATGCTGCTGGTGGCGCCAAGCACACCCGGGAAGTCGGTCGCTACAACTCGACCACCCTGGTCGGTAACAACGGCGCGTCGTTCACCACCGGCTCGTTCATTCCCCATGACGAAGACAACACCAGCGTGATGGCCGGCCTTAACGGTAAATTCAATACCGGCCCGGTCAGCCATCAGCTCAACTTCGGTCTGACCGGCATCTGGGCCGAACAGCGCAGCGCCTATGATTTCGACCTGACCAAGTACGCCAACAACATCTACCACCCGGTGCAAACGCCATCGCCGGTGGGCAACTTTGCCGGCGGTGATGTGAATGATCCAGGCATCGTCGGCAAGACCTTCAACCGCAGCCTGGCGATTTCCGACACCCTCGGTTTCTTCGATGATCGCCTGCTGGTCACCGCCGGCCTGCGTCGCCAGCAACTGGTGGTGCAAGGCTACAACTACGCCAGTTGGGGCAGCGGCGATCGCAAGTCGAGCTACGACGAGTCGATCACCACGCCGGTGTATGGCGTGGTGTTCAAGCCATGGGAACATGTGTCGTTCTACGCCAACCACATCGAAGGCCTGGCTCAGGGCCCGACCTCGCCGACCAGCACCGGCGGCTTCCGCGTGACCAACGGCAACGAAGTCTATGCACCGGCGCGTTCCAAACAGACCGAAGTCGGGGTGAAAGTCGACATGGGCACTTACGGCGCGAGCCTGGGTGTCTATCGCATCGAACAGCCAAGCGACGGTTACTGCGAAATCGACAGCGCCACCACCTGCACCTACGTGCGTGAAGGCGAGCAGGTCAACAAAGGCGTGGAAATGAACGTGTTCGGCGAGCCGGTTCAGGGCCTGCGCCTGATCAGCGGCCTGACCCTGATGGACACCGAACTGAAGAACACCCTCAACGGCGCCAACGACGGCAACCGTGCGATCGGCGTGCCGACCTTCCAGTTCAACGCTGGTGCGGATTGGGACGTGCCGGGCCTGCAAGGCGTAGCGCTGAATGCGCGGATGCTGCGCACCGGCGGTCAATACGCCGATGCGGCGAACAATCTGAGCCTGCCGACCTGGAACCGCTTCGATGCGGGTGCGCGTTATGCGTTCAAGGTGTCGGAGAAGAACGTGACCGTGCGGCTGGGTGTAGAGAATCTGGCGAACAAGAAGTATTGGGAATCGGCTCAGGGTGGGTATCTGACTCAGGGTGAGCCACGAGTGGCGAAGTTGTCCGGCACTATTGATTTCTAAGGCTGAAAAGCCCCTCATCGGAACGCCGCCCGCCTAACCCTCTCCCGGAGGGAGAGGGGACTGATTGCGGTGTTCTTTCGAAGTACACCGACGTGTGCCATCGAGTCGAACTCAGGTTCTGAAAAGCCCCCAAATCGGCTCCCTTTCCCCCTCGCCCCCTTGGGGGCGGTCCGACGTTTCGGGAGGGCTGGGGTGAGGGGGTAAATTTCACTACCGCCAAAACCTTCCCGCCGAACACCTGAAAACAGGCCTCACTACTACGGGGCCTTTTTCCGTCTGGCCGATCCACTGGCCACCCTCGCCTGCTGATCCATACTTGCTGCACAGCAAACGGAGGACAGGCCCATGAACCGCAGCGACGTCCTGATCATCGGCGCCGGCCCGACCGGGCTGGTACTGGCCCTGTGGCTGAGCAAACTCGGCGTGCGCGTGCGCATCATCGATAAAACCTCCGCACCCGGCACCACATCGCGGGCCCTGGCGGTGCAGGCGCGCACCCTCGAGTTGTACCGGCAACTGGACCTCGCCGACACAGTGGTGCGCAACGGCCATCGGGTCGCGGCGGCGACTTTCTGGGTCAACGGCAAACCGGTCGCGCAGTTGCCACTGAACCGCATCGGCGCAGGCCTGACGCCCTACGCGTTCGTCGAAATCTTCCCGCAGGATCAACACGAACGGCTGCTGATCGAGCGTCTCGAGGACTACGGCGTCACGGTCGAGCGCGACACCACACTGGAAAGCTTCGAAGAAACCGGCGACGGCCTCACCGCGCATTTGCGCCTGCCCGATGGCGAGCAGGAAATCTGCCAGGCCTGTTATCTGGCCGGCTGTGACGGCGCCCGCTCAGTCGTGCGCAAAACCCTCGACACCGGTTTCCCCGGCGGCACTTATCAGCAGATTTTCTACGTGGCCGACGTCAAGGCCAGCGGCCCGGCAATGAACGGCGAATTGCACCTGGATCTGGATGAAGCGGACTTTCTCGCCGTGTTTCCTCTCGCCGGCGAAGGCCGCGCAAGGCTAATCGGCACCGTGCGTGATGAACGTGCGGATCGCGCCGAAACCCTGGAATTTTCCGATGTCAGCAGCCGTGCCATCGATCACTTGAAAGTGCATATCGAAGATGTGCACTGGTTCTCGACCTACCGCGTGCATCACCGCGTGGCCGAGCATTTTCGCAGTGGTCGCGCGTTTCTGCTCGGCGATGCCGCGCATGTGCACAGCCCGGCGGGCGGTCAGGGCATGAACACCGGCATCGGCGACGCGATCAATCTGGCGTGGAAACTTGCCGCTGTGCTCAGCGGCGCCGCCGAGCCGAGCCTGCTCGACAGCTACGAAACCGAACGCATTGCCTTCGCCCGCCGATTAGTGTCGACCACCGATAAAGTCTTCAGCTTCGTCACCGCCGAGGGGCGCATGGCTGACTTGCTGCGCATGCGCGTGGCACCGTTTCTGATCCCGAAAATGGCCTCGTTCGAGGCCAGTCGCGAGTTCCTTTTTCGCACTGTGTCGCAAGTCACCCTCAACTATCGCGGTATGCCGCTGAGCCAGGGCGCAGCCGGCCACGTGCACGGCGGTGACCGTTTGCCGTGGGCGCATGATGGTGAGGGGGATAATTACGAATCGCTCAGACAGCCGTGCTGGCAGGTGCATGTCTACGGCGACACCAGCGACGAAATGATTGCCTGGTGCCACGAACATCACTTGCCGCTGCATGTGTTCGACTGGCGGCCGGCGTTTGACACGGCGGGGTTGGGGCGAAACGGTTTTTACCTGCTGCGCCCGGATACCTATGTGGCGATTGCCGATAACAGTGCGGATCCGAAGGTGATCGAACGCTACTTTCGGGAGCATGGTGTCCGACCTTACTTTCCTTGAACTCGATGGCGTATTCAGCATGACACTTCAGCATGCCAGCATTATGCTACCGTCTACCGCCGTTCACTCCCGCGATGTTGCCTGATTGAAAAATCGTAGAACCGCAAAATACATCCTTATAAGGACTGATACATGCTAGGGATTTTGGTATATCTCGTCGCTGCAGTATTGATTTTATTTTTCTACGTTCTGGTATTTCCAACACAGGACTTCTTCTATCAACTGATTGGCGCGTTGATTGTTAGTCTTCTGGTCTGGGACATGACCACCAAGCGATACCTGCTAAAAATCAGCAGAATCTTCGCCATCCAATGGGAACGGCAAACCGAGCAGTTTTTCTGCGCCCCCAGCGAAACGAAACTGACAAAGCTGAAGCTTTTTCGACGTAAAAGAAACGACGAAATCACACCTGCCTATATCGAGAAGCTCTCCGTTAAATCTTCTGCAGCCATGATAGTCACGCTGCAGGGTGAAAAGAACGTCAAGCAGGCCGCGACTCTTGGCTTTCAACATTTCAAAGTCCTCGCGCAAAAAGCCGCCAAATGGCAGGCTTATCGCAAGTATCTTCTCAGGGAGGCCACCGTGGACTTCCCACTAATACACAAAATTGCCGACACACTTGCTCCTCCCTCAGAATACGTGACCGGCGACGACCTTAAACTCACCTCCGACAACGATTTCCTCAAGAGACTGGCAACAACCAGTAAAGAGGTCGTGCACATATTCACCACAACGTCGCAGCTCTCCTCGGACTTCATCACCACCGTTGCCAATCACAAGAAAGATATAAAAACCCTGCACTTTTATATTTGCAGTCCTTATATCCAGAGTCATAAGTCTCTGCTCGACCTGACGCAAGAATATGAAAATCCTGCCTTCACCCGGCAGAAGGGACAATTCGTATGCAACGACGATGACAGCGTTCATGTCGAAGCCGATATGGTTCGCCGCATGATCAAGATTCTCGGCGCGATTCGCGAACTTGCCAGGCTGACGAACCAAGTCAACATCGAACTACACTTCTTCACTCAGCGTTATCCGGGCGTCAAGATCAAGGCACTGGAGCAAAAAGGCTACGCGCAGATACAACCAGGTCCTCTTTCCTACGCCAACAACCTTTATCGGTTTGCCGTTGATGTGAAGGAGTCTGAACATAACCAGTTACTGCAAAAAGACCTGGCAGCCTTCCGCCAGAGTGGCAAGATCGAGACCATTGAGTTGAAGGCTTCGTCAGGCAAACCCGTTGGCGAGCAAGCCGTCAAAGAAATGTGCCAATGGCTTTGCAGCCGGGGCATGACGGAGAAGAAACTGCAAGCAATGCATTCGCGAATCAAGGACATTGCCAAAGACGCTGACTCGGACAAGATCATCAACGACATCTTTCTCAGGCTTGAAAAGGTAACCGACGTTCTTGCGCAAGGTGATCAGGTCTGTGAAGTGCTTGCGCCCGATGGTTCGGTGACTCATTTCTCCACAGGATTGATCATTGAAAAAGACGACAAGTTGCTGCTGATAAAAAAGGCTGACCCCTTCTACAAAGAAAAATACAGCATTGTCGCCGGACACGTGAACCGCCATGAGACGCCTGTAGAAGCGATCAAACGGGAAGTTTATGAAGAGCTGGGATTAACCCTGAGTAACCCGCGACTGATCACGCCAGCCTTCGAACTCAACGATGCCTGCCGTCATAACGCGGACCGACACCTCTGGTTTGTCTTCAAGGCCGATTTACCGGATGGTGACTATCAACTCGACAGCAGCGAAATCAGCAAGACCAAACTTGTCCCTATAGCCGACCTCAAGGCAGACCTTCTGACCCCAGGTGCACTTGGCGTAATGAAGAAATTGAGTTATATGCCATGACGATCGTCATCAAATTGCCCGGTGCAGGCATGATCAAGAAGGGGCCGTCGACCTCGAGTATCGACTGGCTAAGCTACCGCGATTATCGGATCGACGCCGACTTTTACCGTGATCTTCTCAAACTGATTTCATCTCAGGATAACACTCAACAATGGGTGATCGTTTCCGGCGGAGTGGGCTCGCACCTGCAGACCAACTTCGCCAGAGAAATGCATGCCAGCGCTGACGAGCTGAAAGCGATTGGTACCGATCACGTGCGAACGCTGCAGAAAGTCTTCCTCTCGTACTGCAGCAGATCTGGCGCCAGCGTGCATGAAGTACTGGTGCCCGTCACCGAGCTGAATGCTGTTATGGCGGACAGCCGCGCAACGATCTTCTTTGTCGATCCAGACATTCGTTATGCCTCCACCGATACTTTGGCAGCCGCAGCAGCTCAAGCCATCGCGGCAGACAAGTTGATCGTCTTCAAAGCCAAGGTTCCGGTTTTCTCAGCCGGGTTCCCCACTCCGACTCGCATCGAAAAATGGCCGATAGCCGATCTCGGAGCGCGCGCAGAATCATTCGAAGCACAGAACCCTGGGCATTACATCATGGACAGCGCATCGGTGCAGATCATCCGCAGCGCTGGAATTTCGACCTGGCTGCTTGCCCCGGATAACTATATAGCCCTGTTTGATCCCGAGCAGTGCGAGAGTGCCACGGAGATAGTGCTATGAGTGTCTGGAGCGATACCGACATCCTCAACGGGCATAATGGTGAAGATTTGCAGATAGTTGACTTCAATCCTGATTGTCTGCGCTCTTCCAGCTATCTGTTGCGCTTGCACGACCGAATGCTGGTTCGACAATCGACCGCTGTCACCATCGATAGCCGTTCGACTGACACCGCCGCGTTATTCACCGAAGTCCAAATACCGCCAGAAGGGTATGTACTCGAGCCGGGGGTGCTTTACCTCGCCTCGTCCGTGGAAAGACTGCGGCTGGGGAACAACGTATGTGCCGAGATGGGTCTGTTGTCCTGCTATGCACGCATTGGCATGAATCTGAACTTTGGCTCCAACTTTATCGCCGCGACCTTCGGCGAGCGCGAGCCCTCGAGATTGACACTCGAGATCATTAATCTGTCGCGAGATAACATTCGCCTGTATCCCGGTGTCAAGCTCTGTCACCTGCGTGTGCATCAGCAACGCTCCCCCAGCCGCACTACCTACTCAGGGATTTATGCAGCCGGGGAGCAGACACTACCGACAAACTTCAACCTCAAGCCAGCCCGCTAGGTGCTGGCGGCGGGCTATCTAGATCCCGGCCAGCGCCAGATCCATCGCAAAGTAAGTGAAGATCAGATCTGCACCCGCGCGCTTGATCGCGCCGAGGCTTTCACGGACCACGCGATCCTCATCGATCGCCCCGGCCTGTGCGCCGAACTTGATCATCGCGTACTCACCACTGACCTGATACGCCGCCAGCGGCAGGTTCGAGGCTTCGCGGATGTCGCGGATGATGTCGAGGTACGCGCCAGCCGGTTTGACCATCAGCGCGTCGGCACCTTCTTGCTCGTCGAGCAGTGATTCGCGCAAGGCTTCGCGGCGGTTCATCGGGTTCATCTGATAGCTTTTGCGGTCGCCTTTCAGCGCGCTGCCACCGGCTTCGCGGAACGGGCCGTACAGTGCCGAAGCAAATTTGGTCGAGTAGGCCATGATCGGAATCTGGGTGAAGCCGGCCGCGTCCAGTGCCTGGCGAATCGCCCGCACCTGACCGTCCATCGCCGCCGACGGCGCGATCACATCAGCACCGGCACGCGCCGCTGCCACGGCTTGTTTGCCGAGGTTGATCAGGGTCTGGTCATTGTCGACTTCATGGTTGTGCATCACGCCGCAGTGGCCGTGATCGGTGTATTCGCAGAAGCAGGTGTCGGACATCACGATCATCTCCGGCACGGCATCCTTGGCAATGCGCGACATGCGCGAGACCAGACCATCGTCGCGCCAGGTGTCGCTGCCGTTGCTGTCCAGATGGTGGGACACGCCGAAGGTCATCACCGACTTGACGCCGGCACGGGCATAACGCTCGATTTCGCTGGCCAGTTTGCGCTCGGGAATACGCATTACCCCGGGCATGCTTTTGATCGGCACGAAGTCGTCGATTTCTTCTTCGACGAAAATCGGCAGCACCAGATCGTTCAGGCTGAATTCGGTTTCCTGGAACAGGCTGCGCAGGCTCGCATTGCGGCGCAGACGGCGTGGACGTGCTTCGGGGAACTGACTGGACATGAGGGCCTTTCCTGAAAACGGCAGATGAGACGAAAGTCGTAGGGGGCGAAGCTTATGCCTTGCGGGGGTTGGGGTACAAACCTGGATCAATCAAGAGTGCATTACTGGGGGTGTAATAATCGCTGTGACACAACAAATCCCCTGTAGGAGCTGCCGAAGGCTGCGATCTTTTGATCTTGCTTTTAAAAATCAACATCAAAAGATCGCAGCCTTCGGCAGCTCCTACAGGGGGATGTGTGGTGTCAGGAAGGGATGGTCAGGCCGCGAATGACCGCCGGACGCGCGAGGAATCGCTCAAGCACCCGGGTGACATTCGGGAAGTTGCTGATGCCAACCAGATCACCGGCCTCGTAAAACCCGATCAAATTACGCACCCATGGGAACGTGGCGATATCGGCGATGGTGTAGCGCTCGCCCATGATCCAGTCACGGCCCTCGAGCCGACCGTCGAGCACTTTGAGCAGACGTTTGCTTTCGTCGACATAACGATCACGCGGACGCTTGTCTTCGTAGTCCTTGCCGGCAAATTTGTTGAAGAAGCCGAGCTGGCCGAACATCGGGCCGATGCCGCCCATCTGGAACATCAACCACTGGATGGTTTCGTAACGCTGCGCGCCTTCCTGGGCGAGCAACTGGCCGCTTTTGTCGGCCAGGTAAATCAGGATCGCACCGGACTCGAACAGCGGCAGCGGCTTATCTTCGGGACCATGGGGATCGAGGATCGCCGGGATCTTGTTGTTCGGGTTCAGCGACAGGAACTCGGCGGACAGCTGATCATTGCTGTCGAAAGCAACCTTGTGCGGCTCGTACGGCAGGCCGATTTCTTCGAGCATGATCGAGACTTTGACGCCGTTGGGCGTCGGCAAGGAATAGAGCTGAATCCAGTCAGGGTACTGCGCCGGCCACTTCTGGGTGATCGGGAACGCGGACAGATCGGTCATGGGAAGCATCCAGTCACAAATTAAAGTCCTGAGCATAATCCAGGATCACACGCTCTAGCGCGGGTTCTTTTTGCCAGCGTCGTTGCACCTACTTAAATCCGCAACATCCTGTCGCTAACCTGCCACCAGGCCGCTAAACGTAGCCGTTAGAGTGCTGCGCACTCGGACGATCGAACCAAACGGCCCTCAGGGGACTCTGAGCTATGCCTTTGTTGCAGAGGAAGCCGTTCATGACAGGGAAAACACCCGGTGCTGGGAGCCCGTGGTGTAAAGGTTTGTCAGCCTTAATTGAATCTGCTGAAGAACTTTCTATTTCATGACGAACCTTATGCGATTCGCCAAACGCTTCAAACACCGTGCGTATGTGGCCCTGCCTTCCCTGCTGGCCGTCAGTGCGCTGTTTCTGTCGCTTGAGTCCAGCGAAAGCCGCGCGCAACCGGCGGATGGCACCCAGACCCTGGTGTTCCTGCGCCACGCAGAAAAACCCGAGGGCGGTCTCGGCCAGCTCAACTGCCAGGGCCTGAACCGCGCCATCGACCTGTCGACGCTGCTGCCGGAAAAATTCGGCAAGGCCGATTACGTGTTCGCCGCCAACCCGACACGCAATGTCGAGGAAGGTGAGCTGGACAACTCCTACAGCTACATTCGCCCGCTGATGACCATCAGCCCTGCCGCGATCAAGCTCGGTCTGCCGGTGAACATCGAGTTCTCGGCCAACGACACCAGCGATCTGGCCCGCGAGCTGCTGGAAGACAAGTATCACAACTCGACGATTTACACCGCGTGGTCCCACGGCTATCTGCCGGAGTTGATCAACAAGGTGGCTGGCAAAGCGGTCGGCGAGAAACAGAACATCACTGAGGACTGGGCGGGCAACGATTTTGACTCGCTGTATGTACTGACCCTGACCTGGCACAACGGCAAGGCCAGTCTGCAGAGCCACAGCTACAAGCAGGGGCTGGATCATGGCAAGGAAACCTGCCCGACCTGATTCTTGTGTGGTCTGACCCGGCCCCTTCGCGAGCAGGCTCGCTCCCACATTGGATCTGCGTGAAATACAAATCCCCTGTCGGAGCGAGCCTGCTCGCGAAGAGGCCAGCCGCTACAAACTCAACCTTTCTGGCTCAGCCGCTCACGCAAATACTCAAGCACCGCCCCACGCTCCCCGGCAAACTCGATCCGCCCGCCCTTCTTCTCGCGCTGAAACACATACATCGGGTCGTAATACTCACGCAGCAACCCTTCGATCCAGCCGCGATGCAAGTCCACCGCCCCGCTACGCCCCTGCGCCGCCAACGCGTCTTCCATCAAAATCAGCAAGCGTCGATGGCGCTCGCCACCCAAGCGCTTCTGCACGTTGTTGAGGCTTTCCAGCAGACGTTCAGAAAACAGCGTAAAGCCCTCCTCGCCATGCACCGTAGAGAACTCCGCCGACAGATCGACCACATAATCGCGCAGGATCCGCTCCACACGATCCTCAAAACTGTCTTCCAGCCAGACCATCGGGTACTGCTGCATGCCCTGATACAACGGCAGCGGCAAGGCGCAACTGCCGACCACCCGGCTCTCGTCCTCCAGCACAAACTGCGTGATACCCGCGTCGCGCTTCTTGAGAATGTCGATGGCCAGACGGTTTTCAAAGTCGATGTTCGACGGCTGCCCGGTGGCGCGCTTTCCGAAGCTGGAGCCGCGATGATTGGCGTGCCCTTCAAGGTCCAGGCCGTTTTGCAGTTGCACCAGCACTTCGGTCTTGCCGGTGCCCGTCATGCCGCCGAGCAGTACGAAATCACATTGCGCGATGGCCTGCTCAAGGGTGTCGATGAGGAAGTTGCGCATTGCCTTGTAGCCGCCGCCGACACGCGGATAGTCAATGCCGGCTTCGTCACGCAGCCACTGCTGGGTGATCTGCGAGCGCAGGCCACCCCGAAAACAATAGAGATAACCGTCAGGATGGGCGCGGGCAAAATCGGCCCAAGCCTCGATACGCTCGGCTTTCACCGCGCCCGACACCAATTGATGGCCCAACTCGATGGCAGCCTGCTGACCGTGCTGTTTATAGCAGGTGCCGATCTTCTGCCGTTCGACGTCGTTCATCAGCGGCAGGTTGATCACACCGGGGAACGCGCCCTTGTGAAACTCGACCGGCGCGCGGGCATCCATCAGCGGCCGGTCGTTGAGGAAAATGTCTCGGTAGTCAGTGCAGTCGCGGAGCATCAAATCACCTCGACTGCGTTCGTCTGTCGCTCAACCAGTTCGCCGATTGGCGCCAGGTTCAGACCCAGTTCGGCGGCGACGGCGAGGAATTCTTCATTGCCTTCAGGCGTCACCGCGATCAACAGACCACCGCTGGTTTGTGGGTCGCAGAGCACGCGCTTATGCAGCTCCTGCACGCGGCCGACCTTGCTGGCATAGCTGTCGAAATTACGCAGCGTACCGCCGGGCACACAGCCCTGATCGAGGTAGTACTCGACGCTGTCCAGACGCGGCACCCGGTCGTAGGCGATGCGCGCGGTGAGCTTGCTGCCATCGGCCATTTCCACCAAATGCCCGAGCAGACCAAAACCGGTGACGTCGGTCATCGCCGTAACGCCGGCGAGTTTGCCGAAGCGGCTGCCGGGTTTGTTCAGGGTGCACATCCAGTCGCGGGCCACGCCGACGTCGGCGGCGCGCAATTTGCCCTTTTTCTCGGCGGTGGTGAGGATGCCGATGCCCAGCGGTTTGGTCAGGTACAACAGGCAACCGGCGGTGGCGGTGTCGTTGCGCTTCATGTGGCGCTTCTCGACCAGACCGGTGACCGCGAGGCCGAAGATCGGCTCCGGCGCATCGATCGAATGCCCGCCCGCCAGTGGAATGCCCGCCGCGTCGCAAACCGCACGGCCACCGCGAATCACTTCACGCGCCACTTCCGGGGCCAGCACATTGACCGGCCAGCCGAGAATCGCGATGGCCATCAGCGGATCACCGCCCATCGCGTAGATATCGCTGATCGCGTTGGTCGCGGCGATGCGGCCGAAGTCGAACGGGTCATCGACGATCGGCATGAAAAAGTCCGTGGTCGAGACCACACCGCGCTCGGCATCGATCTCGTATACCGCCGCGTCATCCCGCGAGGCGTTGCCGACCCACAGTTTCGGATCAAGGTTCTGCGCACCGCTGCCGGCCAGAATCACTTCCAGCACCTGCGGGGAAATCTTGCAGCCGCAACCGGCGCCGTGGCTGTATTGGGTCAGACGAATCGGCTCGCTCATGGGGGAGTCTCAGGCTGTTGATGGGGCGGATTCTAGCAGAGCACGGCCCAGCAGTTTTTTGCACTGACTGAGCGGCCCCTTCGCGAGTAGGCTCGCTTGTATGGTAGGACTTGAAGGGAGGAGGAGGGACAAGGCTCGATTCTGGCTGTTGACGCAGCACAGACCGTGGGAGATTTCGCCCCTCCTCCTTTCACCCAAGCGCCGATAAAGAATGCATCTGGCTAGACCGACGATAGGAACAAGCCTGCGCCTCTGGGTGAGCCCTTCAAGTGCTCAAACCTTATCCCGGAGGAAATCCTGTGGCAATGCCAGTCGCTCTATCAAATCCGATCGTTGGCGTGGATGTCGCCAAAAATGAACTGGTGATTTATCAGGCCGATAGCGATCTGCTTGAAGCGATTCCCAACACCAAAACATCCATCAAGCAGTGGCTGAAGGCCTTGCTCGGCCCCGTGTCTATTGCCATTGAGGCAACCAACATCTACCACCTGGAATTCGCTGATTTGGCCTATGCGGCCGGTTGCACGATTTACATGGTGGGTGGCTATGAACTCAAACATTACCGCGAAGGCGTGAAGATCCGCGCCAAAACCGACGCCTTGGACGCCAAGCTGCTGGCCCGTTACCTGAAGAACGAAGCCGAGGAGTTGCGCCCCTGGACCCCGCCATCACCGCTGTACCGCCAGCTCCTGAGCCTTTTCCGCCGCCGCGCGGCTTTGGTCCAGGCAAGGGTCGGCCTGGTGCAGAGCTGGTCGAATGAGCCGCTGTTGAAGGCAGCTTTTGCTGAACAAATAAAATCCATGCAGCGGCTTGAAACGATGATCGAAAAGACGATCAACGATCAGCTCAAACAAGCCGGTTTGCTCTGCCAATTGAAGCGTTGCCTGAAAGTTGAGGGCATTGGATTTCTGACCGGAGCGCGCCTGCTCACGGCGTTTCAGCGGGGGGAATTTAGCAACGCGGATGCGTTTATCGCCTTCCTGGGCATGGATTTACGGGTATCGAAATCAGGGCAAAAGGACGGTCGCCGCAGCTTGACCAAGCGCGGAGACCCCGAGGCCCGCCGACTTTTGCACAACGCAGCGATGTCGGCTAGCCGTACGATAGCCTGGAAAGGGTTTTACGAAGCCCAAAGAGCACGGGGTTTCAGCACCACGCAGGCGTTGGTGATGCTGGCTCGCAAACTTGCTCGGGTGGTATTCGCCTTGCTGAAAGGGCAAAGCGAATATCAGACAAAAGTCAGTTGAGGGCTTCCCCTCAACCATAGAATCTCCCACATTTGCATCGCATTCCCCTGTGTGCGAGCCTGCTCGCGAAGGCAATCGAACAGTCACCACACGCATCGGGTTGCCAAAGAATTTGCAGGCAAAAAAAACCGCCCTTACGGGCGGCTAAAAGTGCTTCGACCCTAAATCAGAAGCCCAGGCTGAAGCTGATGGTCATCGCATGGTCATTGCTGTCGTTCGACAGTTGCCCCGAATAGCCAACCCCGAGTTTGCCGGTCGGGCTGATCTGGAAGTCGACTCCCGCTTCAACAATCGCGCTGTCCTTGGCGATCGGCACGCCTTGGGTGCTGAACGACGCGCCGCCGTCGATGAAGGTCAGATCAGCGTCAGGCTTGGTGTCACCAAAGGCATGGCGCCAGCCGATGGCCGTGCGCGGGGTGAATTGCCCGCCGTTGGCCAGAGTGATGACTTTGCCGGCGCGTACACCGAGGGTCGAGAAGGTGATGTCTTGATCGGCATCCGCTTCCAGGCGCCCTACTCCGCCTTTCTCCTTGGCTTTGTCAGTGTCGTAGTTGACGTAGGCGAGCCCTGCGAACGGCTCAAGGGCAATGCCGCCCGCGTCGATGGCGTAACCGACTTCACCGAACACCTGGGCGCTGCGTGCGTCGTAGTTGGCTTTCAGACGATCGTTGTAGCTGCCGACGCTGACGTTGCGTTTGGTTTCGATGTCGTGCCAGCTGTAAGCCGCGCCGAGGCGCACCGCCAGGGCATCGAACTGCGAGTTGAGGTACGCCGCCAGGTGGTAGCTTTCGACGGTGGCATCCGAGCGACGATCATGCGCATCGAGATCGCTGCGGGTGTAACCGGCGGCCATACCCACGCGCCACTGGTCATCGAGTTGCTTGTCGGTGCCGAGCATGAAGCCGCTGAGGTTGCGATCAAGTTTCGCCGCATTGCTGTCGCCATCCGACTCGCCCCAGGCGCCGAGTGCCCGCGCCCAGCCGACCATTTCGCCGTGGCAACCGTTGCTGCTCAATTGGTTGTCACTTGGCGCCAGGGCTCGGCGTGGATCATCCGCCGCGCTGCATGACGGTTGGCGCATGCGATCGTTGACCGCGTCACGCACATAACGCGAATCCTCGAGGATCGCACTGGCGGTGCTGGCGTGGATCTCACCCGACAGACTGTCGAAGGCATTACGCGCACCGGCGACACTGAGGTTGACGATCTCGTTCTGCAACGCCGCGCCCGCCGGGCCGTTGTTCGACAGCGCGGTGGCGGTTCGGAACTGGTTGCCGGTGGCGGCGACATCGGCGAAGGAATTGCCGTTGCGGCTGACCACCAGGTTCACCGCATTAGCGTCATACACCAACGCGCTGTTAAGGAACGCGTATTGCGGCAGGTCCGCAGCGCTGAAGGTGCCGTTCACGCCACCGCCCGCCGTGATCAGCGAATACGTGGTGTTGCCGGTGAACGGTGCCAGCGAGTTGACTTGCAAGGCGCCGCCCAACGCCGCGGTGCCCCCGACTGCCAATGGTGTTGCGGTTGGCGAGCTGACCGTCAGTGCCAGCACACCGTCGGATGCGTTGGTCAGGTTACCGGCCACGCTCAGGGTTCCAGCCTCGGCGCCAGAAGCCACCACACCGTGGTTGACCACCGAGCCGACGCTGCCGTTACCGCTCAACCCCGCCCCATTGGCCACGGTGACTTGCCCGCCCAGCGAAGCCCGCGCCGCACGGCTGCCGACTTGCAGCACGCCTTGATCGACCGCGACCGTGCCGCTGAAGGGATTATCACCGGCCAACAGCAAGGTGCCAGTACCGCTTTTGAGCATCGCGCCAAGTCCGCTCAGCGATCCGTTGAACAGACCATTGACGTTCTGTTGGAACACCAGCGAAGCGTTGTTGAGAATGTTGCCCTGCAAGCTGGTGGTATTACCGATCAACGTACCGCCGCTGACGGTGGTGCCTCCGCTGTAAGTGTTGGCGCCGCTCAATACCAACGTGCCGGAATCAAGTTTCTCGATGCCGCCCGTGCCCACCAGTGGCGTAGAGATTTCCGCACTCCCACCGGCATTGACCCGCACTGGCGCGAGGCTGCCGTCCGTGCCGTTGACCGGCGTCAGCGTACCGCCAGCCCCCGGAACCAGGCTGTAGCCGCCGGAGAGAAATTGCAGACCGGTAAAGTTCTGATTGCCCTGCACGGTCACCGTACCGGCCTGGCCACCGAACACCGCGAACTGACCATTTGATGCCAGGGCCTGGGTACCGCTCGGATCGGTCCAGTTAGTGCCTGGGCCCCATACACCGCTACCGCCGCCGATGCTGCCATCGGGATTGGTGGTGCCACCGTTCCAGAACTGCACCTCACCCGGCGTGCCTTGCACCAGCAGATTGATCTGATTGGCGATGGCGGTTTGCAGGGTCAGATTGGCCGCCGACACCGGCAGGCTGCCATACACCAAACCGTTGTCGGTGAGGCTGCCGCCGTAGCTGAACAGTTGATAAACGCCGGTGCCGAAGCCGCCGGCATTGCTGATGTTCAGCGTACCGTCGAGGGTCAGGTTGCCAGCGACATTGACCACCGTGGTCGAGCTGGTCGCCGCGCCGAGGCTGAAGTCCAGATTGGTCCCCGAGGACAGCGCCAGCGAACCGACCGACAACGGCGTCGCCGTGCCACCGCCAGCCAGCGTCGCACCGCTGGCCAGTTGCACGGCGCCGCCGAGTTGGCCGCCACCGCCGATGCTCGCGCCGCTGGCAACGTTGACGCTGGCGCTGTTGAGCACACCGTTGACGATCAGGTTGCCAGCCTGCACCGAGGTGTTGCCAGTGAAGGTGTTGTTGCCAGTCAGCAGCAACTCTCCAGCCCCGGTTTTGTTCAGCGTACCGGCGCCGGTGAGATTGCCGGTGTAGCTGCCGTCGGCGTTTTGCTCGAAGGTCAGCGTTGCGTTGTTGACGATCGCCCCTTGCAGGCTGCTGGTGTCACCGCGCGTCGTGCCGCCGTTCAGCGTGGTTCCACCACTGTAGGTGTTGGCACCACTGAGGACGAGATCGCCAGCACCGTTTTTCAGCAGACTGCCGGTGCCGGTCACAGCACCGATCAGCGTGGTGTTCTGAGTGCCGGCCAGGGTCAGTTGCGCGCCAAGGTTGATGACGTTGGCCAGTTGCAGCGCCGAGGTGCTGTCGAGGGTGCCGTTGCCGGTCACGTTGAGCGCGGCGCTGCTGAGTGCACTGTTGTTGCCGAGGATCAGCGTACCGCCGGCGAATTGAGTACCACCGCTGTAAGTGTTGCTGCCGTTGAGGGTCAGGCTCGAAGCGCCGGCCTTGATCAGGCTACCGCTGCCGCTGACCACGCCGCCGAGGGTCAAGGCATTAGAGCCAGCGACATTCAAGCCACCGTTGAGCACAACATCGTTGCCCAGACTGACGGCCGCGTTGCTGTCCAGCGCTGTGCCGTCGGCAGCAGTCAACAGGCCAGTGCCGAGCGCCGCGTCGTTACCGACCACGATCTTGCCGCCGTTCAGCGCCGTGCCACCGGTGTAGCCGTTGGCCGCGTTGAGCACCAGCGTACCGCTGTCGTATTTGCCCAGCGTGCCGCTGCCGTTGAGCGCGACACCGATGGTTGCCGTGGCATTCGGGTCAACCCGCACCGTGGCATTGCCCAGTGAACCGTTGACCAGATTCAGCGAGCCCGCCGTGCCATTCACCAAGCTGTAGCCATCGGTGACGAACTGCATGCCGGTAATGGTTTGCGCGCCGTTGACGGTCACCGTGCCGGCCGCACCCTGGAACACCGCGAAGCTGTTGGTCCAGGCCTGGTTGGTAGTGCCGTTGACATCGGTCCAGTTGGTGGTGCCGGTGCCCCAGGTGCCGCTGCCGCCCTCCACCGAACCATTGGCCAGCAGTTGATTGCCGTCCCAGAACTGCACGGTGACGCCCGGTGCGGTGACCAGCAGGTTGATCTGATTGGCCAGTGCGGTTTGCAGTTGCAGATCGCCCGGGCTGACGCTACCCGGCAACGTGCCGAAGAGCATGCCGTTGTCGGTCAGGCCGCCGGTGTAGTCGATCAGGCGATAGACACCGCTGCCGAAACCACCGATGTCGCTGACATTGAGGGTGCCGTCGAGTGTCAGATTACCGCCGACGCTGACCAGCGCATTGCCGCCACCGGACACCGGGGTGCCGAGGCCGACGTCGAAGTTTGAATTGCCGTTGAACAGCAGCGAACTCACGTTCAGCGTACTGCCGGTGACGCCCGCCAGATGACCGCCATCGGCCACCGTCACGGCACCGCTCAAGGTGCCGCTACCACCGAGCGTGCCGCCGTTATTGACCAGCACGTTACCACTGGCCAGCGAACCGTTGACCTGCAGGGTGCCGGCGTTGACGTTGGTATCGCCGGTGAGGTCGCTGATGCCGCTGAGGGTCAGGGTGCCGCTGCCGAGTTTGCTCAGGCTGCCGTCACCGCTGAGGATGCCGGCGAAGGTGCTGCTGACATTGTTGCCGCCAAGGCTCAACGTATTGCCCGTGCCGATCAGCGCCGTGCCGCTGCCAGTGAGGCTGGCGAGGCTGGCCGATGCACCGAGATTGAGCGCCGCGCCGCCCGCGAGATTGACCGTGGCGTTGTTGCCCAGCGCCGCGCTACTCAGTGTGGTCAGGCTGCCGGACGCCACATCGAAGGTGCCGCTGAAAGTGTTGCTGCCACTCAGTGTCACGTCGGCCAGACCGCTTTTGCTCAGCGTACCGGCGCCGGCGATGACACCGCCGAGTGTCAGGTTGTTGTTGCCGGCCAGGGCCAGATTGGCATTGACGTTGAGGTTGTTGGCCAGCACCAGTGGCGCGGAATTGTCGAGGGTCGAAGCGCCGGCCACGGTCAGCGCGCCGCTGCCCAGAGAGCCGCCCGTACCAAGGGTCAGCGTGCCGGCATTCAGCGTGGTACCGCCGGAGTAAGTATTGATGCCGTTGAGTGTCAGATTCGACGCGCCGTTCTTGATCAAGCCACCCGCGCCGCTGACAACGCCGGCGAGGGTCAGGTTGTTGCTGCCGGTGTTGCTCAGGTTGGCGTTGAGCACCACGTTGTTGCCCAGGCTCAGCGCGCTGTTGCTGTCGAGCGCCGAGGCGCCAGCTACGGTGAGATTGCCCAGACCCAGTGCCGAGTTGCTGCCAGCGTTCAGGGTGCCGGCGTTCAGGGTGGTGCCGCCGAGGAAGTTGTTATTGCCGCTGAGGGTCAGGTTGGCTGCGCCGTTTTTGCTCAGGCTGCCAGCGCCGTTGACCGTGCCGGCCAGGGTCAGATCCGCCGTACCACCGATGCCGAGGTTGCCGGCCAGATTCACCGCATTGTTCAGCGAAACCGCTGTGCTCGCATCCAGCGTGGTGCCGCCCGCCGCGTTCAACGTGCCAGAACCCAGCGCCGAGTTCGACGCCAGAATCAGTCCGCCGGCGTTCAAGGCAACCGGGCCAAGGAAGGCATTGTTGCCGCCTAGGGTCAGGTTCGCCGTGCCGGTTTTGATCAGGCCACCCGTGCCGCCAATCACGCCGTTGAGGGTCAGTGCATTGCTGCCGACGATGGTCAGGTTGCCGTTCAGCGTCGCCGCGTTGGCCAGTGTCACCGCGGCGTTGCTGTCCAGTTGCGTGCCGGCATTCGCCGTCAACGTTCCGGTGCCGAGTGCGGTGTTGCTGCCGACGATGATCTTGCCGCCATCCAGTTGCGTGCCGCCGGTATAGGTGTTGGCACCGCCGAGCACCAGTGTGCCGGCGTCGAGTTTATTGAGGATGCCGCTGCCATCGATATTGGCATTGATGGTCGCCGTCACGCCCGGATCAACGCGCAACGAAGTAGTGCCGCCGGTGCCGTTGACCGCTGTGAGTTGTCCCGCTGCACCGTTGATTACGTTGTAGCCGTCGGTGAGGAACTGCATGCCAGTGAATGCCTGCGTGCCGTTTACCGTCACCGTGCCGGCGGTGCCCTGGAACACCGCGAAATCACCCGCCCACGGCTGGTTGACCAGACCGTTGGCATCGGTCCAGTTGGTGCCGACCGCATTCCACGTGCCGCTACCGCCATCGACCACACCGTTGGCGATGGTCTGGCTGCCGTCCCAGTAACGGATGTTGCTGTTCGGCGCGGAGACTTGAATGTTGATCTGATTGGCCACGCCGGTCTGTACCAGCAGATCGCCGAGACCATAACCGACCGGCACGCTGGCGACATCGAGGCCCAGATTGGTCAGGGCGCCGGTGTAGTTGAACAGGCGATACACGCCGACGCCAAAACCGCCGGCATCGGTGACGTTGAGATTGCCGTCGAGGGTGAGGTTGCCGCCGACGTTCATCAGCGAAGTGGTCGACGGCGTGCCCAACGCCACATCGACATTGCTGCCGGCTGCGAGGGTCAGCGCACCGGCGGACAGTTGATTGCCCGACGCCAACGCCAGATGCCCGCCGCTGTTGACGTTGACGCTACCAAGCGCCGAACCGGTGCCGGTCAGCGTACCGCCGGTATTGACGTTGACCTGTGCACTGGCCAGCGAACCGCTGAGATCCACGGTGCCGCCATTGATCGCGGTGTTGCCGGTAATGCCGTTGATGCCAGTGAGGTTCAAGGTGCCGGTGCCGACTTTGACCAGGCCGCCGCTGCCGCTGAGATCACCGTCAAAGGTACTGGTGACGTTGCCACCGCCGACGGTCAGGGTGTTGCTGCCGGTCAGTTGCACACTGCCGCTGCCGGTCAGCGCGCCGAGGCTGGCGTCGCTGCCCAGATTGAGCCCGGCGCCGGCGCTGATGTTGACCCCGGAAGTGCTGCCCAGCGCATTGCTGTTGAGGGTGGTGACGCTGCCCGAGATGATGTTCAGTGCGCCGGTAAAAGTGTTATTGCCGGCGAGGGTCAGATCCGACAGACCGTTTTTGGTCAGGCTGCCAGCGCCGTCGATGATGCCGTTCAAGCTCAGATCGTTGTTGCCGGCGACGGTCAGTCCGGCATTCAGCGTAATGGCGTTGCCGATGCCGAACGAGGCGCTGTTATCCAGCGTCGCCGCACCGCCGACGATCAATCCGCCACTGCCGAGGCCGGTGGCATTGCCCAAGGTCAGCGTACCGGCATTGAGCGTGGTGCCGCCGCTGAAGGTGTTGTTGCCATTGAGGGTGAGATTGGCAGCGCCGTTCTTGATCAACTGGCCGGTGCCGCTGGTGACGCCGCCGAGGGTGAGGTTCTGCGTGCCGCCAACGGTCAGTGCGGCATTCAGGGCGACCGCGTTGTTGAGGCTGACCAACGGCGAATTGCTGTCCAGCGTTGCGGCGCCAGCGACGGTCAATGCACCGGAACCGAGCGCCGAACTGTTGCCGACGGTCAGGGTGCCGGCGTTCAGCGTGGTGCCGCCGAGGTAATTGTTGGCCGCATTGAGAATCAGATTGGCCGCGCCGTCTTTCACCAGACTGCCGGCGCCGCTGACCAGACCGGTCAGGGTCATATTCGCCGTGCCGCCGATATTCAAGGCACCGGCGAGTGCCACGGCATTGTTCAGACTGACGGCGGTGTTGGCGTCCAGCGTGGTGTTGGCGGCCGCGTTCAACGTACCGGAACCCAGCGCGGTGTTGCTACCGACAATCAGTTTGCCGGTGTTCAACGCGGTGTTGCCAAAATAAGTGTTGGCGCCATTGAGGGTGAGGTCGGCAGCGCCGTTCTTGGTCAGCCCACCGATACCGGCGACCACGCCGCCCAAGGTCAGCGCATTGCTGCCGCCCAAGGTCAGGGTGCCGCCGAGGTTGACGTTGTTGGCCAGCGTTGCCGCAGTGCTGGCATCAAGGGTGGTGCCGTTCGAGGCGTTCAGTGTGCCGGTGCCGAGGGCCGTGCTGGAGCCGACCACCAGCGAACCGGCATTCAGCGCGGTGGTGCCGGTGTAGGTGTTGTTGCCGTTGAGGGTCAGGCTCGATGCGCCGGTCTTGATCAAACCGTTGCCGCCACTGATCACCCCGCCGAGGGTCAGTGCGTTGGCGCCGCCAGCGGTGAGGTTGGCGTTGAGAATCACGTTGTTGTTCAGGGTCACGGCCGAACTGCTGTTGAGCGTGCCCGCACCTTCCACCGACAACGCGCCAGTGCCCAGTGCGGCGCCGTTGCCGACGGTGAGGCTGCCAGCATTCAGCGTGGTGCCGCCGCTGTAGGTGTTGGTGCCGTTAAGAGTGAGATTGGCGGCGCCGTTTTTCACCAGTTGGCTGGCGCCACTGATCACCCCGCCGAGGGTCAGCGCGTTACTACCACCGATCCCCAGGCTGTTGTTGAGAATGACCGCGTTGTTCAGCGTCACCGCCGCATTGCTGTCGAGGGTGGCCACGCCGCCAACGGTGATATTGCCGCTGCCGAGCGCCGCGTTGGCACCCGCCGTAATCGTGCCCGCGTTCAACGCGACCGCACCGAGGAAGGTGTTGGCGCCGTTGAGAACCAGGTTGGCCGCGCCGTTCTTGGTCAGCCCGCCGCTGCCGCTGACAATTCCGCCCAGGGTCAGGTTGGCGCTGCCGCCGACATTGAGGTTGCCGCCGAGGGAGACCGCGTTGGTCAGCGCCACTGCCGTGCTGGCGTCGAGCGTAGTACCCGCCGCCGTGGCCAAGGCGCCAGTGCCCAGCGCAGTATTGGAACCGACAATCAACGTGCCGGCATTCAGCGCAGTACCGCCGGAGAAGGTGTTGTTGCCGCTGAGACTCAGGTTGGCGGTGCCGTTTTTGATTAGATTGCCGGCACCACTGACGACACCACTCAGGCCCAATGCTTGCGTGCCACCAACGGTCAGCCCCCCCGCGAGCGCGACGGCATTGGCCAGGGTCACCGCCGTGGTCGCATCCAGCGTGGTGCCCGCCGCCGCATTCAGCGCGCCGGTCCCCAGCGCGGTGTTGCTGCCCACCAACAGGCTGCCGGCATTGAGCAACGTGTTGCCGCTGTTGCTGTTGTTGCCGGTCAACGTCAGGCTGGCACTGCCGGACTTGGTGATGCCGCCGGTGCCGGACAATACGCCGCCAAGGGTCAGGGCATTGCTGCCGAGCACGTTGAGCGCGCCGGTCATGCCGATGTTATTCGCCAGCGTTACGTTGGCGGTGCTATCGAGACTGGTACCGGCGGCCGTGTTGAGCGCGCCGCTACCGAGCGAGTTGTTATTGGTCACCAGCAGGCTGCCGGCGCTGAGAGTGGTGGTGCCAGTGAAACCTGTATTGGCGCCACTGACGGTCAGGCTGCCAGTACCGGTTTTGGTCAGGCCGCTGCTGCCGCTGATCAAACCGCCGAGGGTCAGTGCGCCAGTGCCGCCGGCGGTCAAGGTGCCGCCGAGGCTGATGGCGTTGGCCAGGCTGATCGTGCCCGGTGCGCTCAGCGTTGTCGCGCCGGTCACATTGAGCGTGCCGGTGCTGAACGCCTGATTGTTGCCCAACTGCACCGTGCCGCCATTGAGCGTGGTGTTACCCAGATAGGTGTTGGCGGCGCTAAGGTTTAGCTGACCGGTACCGGCCTTGGTGAAACCGCCGCTGCCGGAAATCACCCCGCTCAGGGTGGTGGCGTTGCCGCCTTGTACCGTAACGCCGCCGGCACCGAGGGAAATCAGATTGCTGATGTTCAACCCGGCATTGCTGGCTTGCAGAATCCCGCCGTTGGAGGTGATGACGCCGCTGCCGAAGGTGGCGTTGTTGTTGAAATTCGCGATACCGCCATTGAGCGTGGTCGCGCCGCTGACCAATGGCCCCTGCAAGGTCCAGGTGCCGCTGTTGAGGGTCAGGTTGTTGAAGTTGATGTAGGTGGCGCTCGATGCCGTGCCAGTCCCGGTGATACCGCCGCCGACCCCAGCCGGGTTTTGCAGGATCAGGCTGTTGGTGCCGCCCGCACCGCCATCCACCGTACCGGTTGGGGCGAAGGTCAGGTTGATGCCGATCAAACCGCCAAGGCCGACGCTGATCTGTACACCGTCACCGACGTTGACGCTGGAGCCGGTCACCGCGGTGAAGGTGTTGGTGCTCGCCGCGCCCATCGACACGCCGCCGGTAATCGCACCGGCGTTGGTGAAGGTGTTGCCTGCCGCCGAGGTCTCGAAGGCGATCCGGCCATTGATGACACCGGTGCTGCTGTTGGTCATGTTGACCTGCGAGCCGCCGTAAACGCCGATCACCGGGGTGTCGGCCAGGGTGATGCCGCCGATCGAGAGTCCGGTCGAGGTGATGGTGCCGTTGTTGGTGATGCTGGTGGTGCCGGCCGCGGCGTTGTTCACGCCAATGGCCAGGCCGTCGATGCTGGTCAGGTTGAGCCCGAGCAGCATCCCCGTACCACGGATGATCCCGCTGGCGTTGTTGAGCACACTGACCGTGCTCGTCGCGCCAGTGCCGATGAATGCACCGCCGCTCAATACCGAGACCAGGCCGAGCAGCGCCGGGTCGATAGTGCCGGAGTTGTTCAGGGAGATGTTCACCCCGGTCAGGTCCATCACATGGCCGCCGAGGGTCGCGTTCATCTGCGCGCCGCTGTTGACGTTGACCGTCAAACCACTGGTGGCGCTGGAGAAGTTGTTGAGAAACAGCGGCAGGCTGGGCACGCCTGTACAGGTCACCGTTGAACCCGCCGTGGAGCACGTGGCCAGCGCAGGTGCGCTGACGCCGCCGAACAACAGTCCGGCGACGCTCAGATGCACAGCAAGGGAAAGAGGGGAAAAGCGCGAAACGAGGGCGACACCAAACCTTGCTTCCACGGGCTACTCCTTGTCGTGGCCAATTTCTTCCTTGAGCGCGCGAAGAGCCGTGCTTATTCCACACGCGAATCAAGACTGCGACGGTCATCACAAAACCGCGTTATTGGGGACAAAGCTAGTAGACGCCCGGCAATGGGGCACGGATTAAATGGTGTTAATACTTTAATACTAGAGGGGGTCTGGTATCAGCGTTTCAGCCCGCAGTCATTGACTGTGAAGAGGTTAAAAACTGTGGGAGCGAGCTTGCTCGCGAATGCGTTGTGTCAGCTTGCGGATACTTTTCTGAACCCCGCCTTCGCGAGCAAGCTCGCTCCCACAGGGAACTGTAGGGTCTGCAAACCCGCGCCTGACCGATCCATCAGGAAATACTGAAAAAGGACAGATTTTTCAGCCCATTGAAGGTTTTGGTACGCCTTATGCAAACGTTTGCGTAACGTCAATCCCAAGGTTTTCGTAACAAAACCGTACAAGCCCACGGAACACGGGCCTCGAATCCGCAAAAAAGGACTTTGAATGCACGCCGCCTCGCCTTTTCGCGCACCTTTTGCGCGCACGCTTGCTGTTTCCCTGCTACTGACCGGCGTTACCGGAGTTCTCAGCCACAGCGCTTTGGCGCAACCGCCGGCCAAGGAAGAATCCGCCCAGGGCGAAGCGCTCAGCCCGGAAGCCAGCCCGCCGAAAAAAGGTGCCTATCTGTCTGACTGGTACAACCAGGACTTGATGTTGATTGGCAGCAAAGACATCAGCTTCGGCCCGCAACCGGCCGATGACATCTATCTGGAATACGAGTACTTCGGCCGCAAAGGTCCGTTCGAACTGTACGGCTACATCGACATCCCGAAGATCTTCAATATCGGCAATAGCCACGACAAAGGCGTGTGGGATCACGGCTCACCGGTGTTCATGGAGCACGAACCGCGCATCTCCATCGATTACCTCGCCGGCCGCAGCCTGGCCATCGGCCCGTTCAAGGAATGGTATGTAGCGTTCGACTGGATCTACGACCACGGCAGCCGCAAAGAGAACCGCGCCAACACCCTCTACAGCGGTTTCGGCACCGACATCGATACGCACTCGCGGGTCAACCTTTCGGCCAACCTCTACGGTCGCTATCAGTGGGAAAACTACGGCGCCAGCAATGAATATTCCTGGGACGGCTACCGCGCGCAGCTCAAGTACATCGTGCCGATCGACAAATTCAGCAACGGTGCCTCACTGACCTACATCGGTTTCACCAACTTCGATTTCGGTTCGGACATCCACAAGGACAACCCCGCGCGTACGGCCAATGCGACGGTGGCGACCAACGTCCTGCTCTACTCGTTCACCCACTTGCGCTTCACCCTGGTCGGCCGTTATTTCCACAACGGCGGCAACTGGGAAGACGGCAGCGAGCTGAATTTTGGCGACGGCAATTTCCGTGCGCGTTCCAACGGCTGGGGTTACTACGCCGGCGTCGGTTATCAGTTCTGAATCAAGGAGTTTTCCATGCAAGCAATGATGCGTTTGACCCTGGCCGGCGCGGCCCTGCTCTCCTCTACCGCGTGGGCCGCCGAAGCACCGATTCAACCGAAAGTCATGCTGATCACCATGTTCGCCCCCGAGGCACAAAACTGGATTGATCGCCTGGAGTTGAAGCAGGAAATCCGCGTGCCGGGCCTGTCCGCCGAGTACCCGAGCATCCGCTGCAACGCGCAGCAGGTCTGCCTGTTGACCACCGGCATGGGTCAAACCAACGCCGCCGCTTCGACATTGGCGTTGGCGCTGTCGCCGAAATTCGACCTGCGCAAAAGTTACTTCCTGATCGCTGGCATTGCCGGGATCAGCCCGAAACACGGGACCATCGGCACCGCTGCGTGGGCGCATTATCTGGTGGAATTCGGCACGCAATGGGAGATCGATTCGCGCGATGCGCCATCGAGCTGGCCGACCGGGTATCTGGGCATCAACACCAAAGGGCCGAACGAAAAACCGCCGCTGGACTACAAGACCGAAGTCTTTGAACTCAACCCGAAACTGCAGGCCAAGGCCTTCGCCCTGAGCCATAAAGTCGAGCTGAGCGAGAGCAAGGAATCGGCGGCGTGGCGCCTGAAATATCCGTCGGCCCCGGCCAATCAACCACCGGTGGTGACGCGCTGCGACACGTTGGCCGGCAACACCTGGTTTTCCGGCACGCGCCTGAGCGAACGGGCCGAGGTCTGGACCAAACTGCTGACCGACAACAAGGGCGAATACTGCACGACACAGCAGGAAGACAACTCCACCTATGAGGCCCTGCTGCGTGCCAGTCGCGAAGGTCTGGTCGACGTGCAACGCCTCGCCGTGGTGCGCGCCGGCTCAGATTTCGACCGCCCGGAGCCGGGCGGCAGCGAAGTGGACAACCTGCTCAAGTACGCCGATCAGGGCGGTTTTGTGCCGGCGCTGGAGAACCTCTATCGCACGGGTAATCCGCTGGTGCAGGACATCCTGAAAAACTGGTCGGCGTGGGAAAACGGCGTCCCGCAATCCTGAGCCCGACACCCATCTAATGTAGGAGTGAGCCTGCTCGCGATAGCGGTGTGTCAGTTTAATCATGAGTGACTGATACACCGCTATCGCGAGCAGGCTCACTCCTACACGGGTTTGCGGTGGGTCAGGGAATTAGGATGACCTTGTCGCCGCTGCCCTGATTGACGTCGGCGTAGCGCGCCAAGCCTTCGGCCAACGGCGCCTCGACCAACCCTTGCGGCAACGGCAACAAGGCTTCATCAAAGAACCGCCCGAACTGCTCCAGCATCGCCGCACAGGCTGCAACGCCATACAGCAGCGAATTGATCCCGACCACCGAACCGCCCTTGCGATACAAGGCCAGCGCCGGTAATTGCACATGCCCATCCACCGGCGCGGCGATGATCGCGATCCGGCCGAAGGTGGCCAATGCCGCCACCGACGCCGGCAGCCAGAAACCAGTGGTGTCGAAGATCACATCGGCGCCTCCGCGATACACCGCGTTGACCTGTGCACCGAGGTCTTCCGGCTTATCCAACTGGATCGTCTGATAACCCTGAGCCTGCAAATCCGCCACCTGCTCCGGGCGCCGCGCCGCCGCCAGCAACTGCGCGCCACGCACTTTCGCCAGGGCCAATGCTGCGGTCGCTACCGCCCCACCGCCGATCACCAGCAAACGGGTTTCAGCCGTTACTAGACTGCGTTCCAAAGCATCCCACGCCGTCGTGTACGGCACGCCGAGGCTGGCGGCCTGGGTGAAACTCAGGTGCGAGGGTTTGTGTGCCACACCATTGGCCGGCAGTTTGACGAACTCGGCGTGCGAGCCATCGGCAAAAAAGCCCAGCTCACGGCCAGTGCCCCAGACTTCCTGACCGATCAACCCCTGCGGCCCTTCGACGACGACACCGGCGAAATCGCGGCCAGGAATCCGTGGCAGCGTGGTGTACGGAAAACGGCCGAGGACGTTTTTCACATCGCTGGGGTTGAGGCCAGCCGCCTTGATCTGCACCAGCACTTCGTCAGCGCCGGGCACCGGGGTCGGCACCTCGATATAGCGCAGGGCAGACAGGTCGCCGGTTTTATCGAATTGCAGTGCTTTCATGAGGACATCCACCGAAGGAAAAGAGGAAATTCAGGACAACCAACCCGCGACCAGTTGCCGGCCCATCGGCCACAACTGCTCACCGGCGAGCATGCCGAGCAAACCGACCAGGGCGATGGCCGGGGGCGCCGGAGAACGGAAATCCAGCGCGCCGTACAACAGGCCGACGCCCAGACCGATGGCCAGCGAAATCAGGTAGTTCATGGGAGTAACTCCGCCGCTTGAAGGGAATGGGCAGAGTTTAGGGAACCGGCGGGGATAGCATCGGCCAAGGACTTCTGAATTTCGGACAAGTATCGAATGCACACCACAGAACCCTGTGGGAGCGAGCCTGCTCGCGAAAGCGGTGTGTCAGTGAAGGATGAGTAAGCTGATCCACGGCACTCGCGAGCAGGCTCGCACACATTGGATCTGCGCTGGTTTGATTAATCCTGTTCCACTATGAATTGCGAGGGGGCGACACCCAATTCGCGACGAAACATGTCACTGAAACTGCTGGGCGAGTAGCCGAGCTCCCGGGCAATCACACTCACCGCCACGCCCTGAATCAGTTCCGCCACCGCCGTCGCCAGTTGCACCTGCCGCCGCCACTCGGCGAAGCCCATGCCGAGGCTGTCCTTGAACAACCGCGCCAGCGTGCGCACGCTGGCCCCGGCATTTTCCGCATGCTGCTCTAATGGAATCTCCAGCGACGGCGCCGCCATCACCGCCTGACACAGATTCATCAAGCGCCGGTCGGAGTCGTCCGGCATCGGGATCTTCAACTGCGAACGCCTTGCGCGTTTCAGCTCCAGCAACGCCAACCCGACCAGTGCCTCGTAATACGCCGGATCACCACTGTCGCCCTGCTCCACCAGCCCGACAATCAACTCGCGCAGCAACCCGCCGACCTCGATCACCTGCACCGTCTGATCCAGCGTCGCCGCCAGCGCCGGGCGCAGGTAGATATTGCGCATCTGCAAATCCGACACCACCCGAATCCCGTGCGGCACCCCCGGCGGCAACCACACCGCGCGCTGCGGCGGTACCACCAGCGCTTCGTGCGGCGTCTCGACCCACATCACCCCGCTCATCGCATACAGCAACTGTCCCCAGACATGCTCGTGCGGCTCGATAAACAGCCCACGCGGATACGTGCGTGCCAGCGGTTGCACGGGCACATCGGTATCGCTGAGATCGGGCGGTGCGGCAAGGGCCATGGCGAGCATTCATTGGGCTTGGTGGAAGCGCCATGGTAACCAGTGCGAAACGGCGTCGCCAAGGATAGATACCGTCGGACAATCCGAGTGAATTTTCCCGGTGCGCCGCGATCCCTCTATTACCACAGGGAGGAATACGGGCTTTATGAACAACGCAAAACTCTATGTCATCGACTACACCCTTCACGGCACGCCCAAGTCGTTCATTATCCGCTCGGACAAGATGGACAACGCCGAGGCGTGGCACTGGGCGAGCTGCGACGCCGGCGTCGGTCGCATCCCGCGCTTTGGCCGTGAGAAGGTGCAGAAGACCAGCAAGCCGATGGCAGAAAAATTCGGCGTGGAAAACGTCGTGTGGCGACCGACCAGCTAAGCTCAGCCTGGTGATCGGCATCATTCGGGGGAATGCACCATGAGCAACATCAACAGCCCGGCACATCTGGACTATGGCCTTGATACGTTGTTCGGGCGTATCACCAAAAGCGTGGATTGCCGCGTTGGGCTGGAGGCGGTCATAGATGATCCGTTTCGCTTCGCGTTGCGAGTGCCGGCACCGCTGCCGGAAGACCTTGATCAGGCGAAAACCGTGGTGGTCAGGGTTGAGGGGCGAAGGCTGCAGGGCACGGTGCGTCATACCGAACGGATGGACGATGAAAGTCTGAAACTGGAAGTGGAGCCTGATTAGGCTCCACTTTTTTATGCGTCGTTCGTCATCCGTGGGCGCATTTACAGCCCTTGGTTGAACATTCCGCACCGTTCTCATGATGATGGGCGCAAGCCTCGCAGCAAAAATGCTTGCCATGACGCACGACCGGATGCTCGCCGAGCTTGCAATTGCATTTAGGGCAGTCACAGGTTTTATCAGGCATGGGACAGACTCCTTGGGTGGTGGTTGTCTGGGGCTTGAAGGGCAAGCCGTAATACCCAGTGTAGGAGCTGCCGCAGGCGGCGATCTTTTGATTTTGTTGGGGATTGGGGATTGGGGATTGGGGGCATATCCGTTGCTGCGGGTGTTGCCACTGGCGGTTTCGCTCTTACAGCGACTCACTTTTCCAGACGCCGAAAAGTAAGCAAAAGGCTTTGCCCCTGGCGTACGGCACTTCGCTTAGGCTCAGTGTTCCCTCGCTACGGTGTCCATCCGGGGGCATCGCCTACGGTTTGCTTCGCTGCACCTCCTCTCGATGTGTGCGGCTGCGCCGCACGGCGCTGCGCGCCTAACCCCCGGGATGAACACCTCCGCTCGGCCTGCCGATGGGGCAAAAGATCAAAAGCCGAAGCAAGATCAAGAGCCAGATCAAGAGCCCCTCACCCTAGCCCTCTCCCAGAGGGAGAGGGGACTGATCGAGGTGTTTGGTAGAGGTACGCCGACGTGCAATACCGCGTTGAACTCAGGTTTTGAAACGCCCGAAAATCGGCTCCCTCTCCCTCGGGAGAGGGCTGGGGTGAGGGGCAAATCCACCACCAAACCCAAAGCCGACCACGCTGTGCTCTTCACCACTCAATAGGCCGAGTGTCAGCTCGCCTGCTCTTGATCTTGATCTGTAAGGCGACATCGGAAGGCTGAGTGGAGGGATTGATCCGGGCGTGGGAGCGCAGCGACCGTTTGGCGCAGCCAAACACAGCGGGAGTAGGTGCAGCGAAGCAAACCGGAGACGCTGCGCCCGGATCGATCCCGCAGCGAAGGAACCCCGAGCCCCAGCGAGCGGGCCGCACGTAGGAGCAAGCCTTTTTGGTTACTTTTTCGGCGTCTGGAAAAAGTGACCCGCCGTAAGGGCGGAACCCTAATCAGCAACACCCGCAGCAACGGATATGCACTCAACTCACCCAGCCTGACGCGAACTCCTGTACATAAACACCAAAGCCACCCCCAAACACACCATCGCCAAAATCCGCGAACCAGACAGCTCAATCGCCGGATTCCCCAACCAGCCAAAATTATCAATCAACATCCCCATCCCCAACTGCCCGACAATCACCGCCACCGTCGCCACAGCCGTCCCCACCACCGGCACCGCCCCGACCATCACCATCATGTACACCACGCCAAACAGCGCCCCGGTCAACTGCCACTTCGGCACATCCAACAAGCTCACCGCATGCGCCGGCTCAAAAAACAAAATCAACAACCCGGTCGAAACCGCACCGACAACGAATGTCAGCAGACTACTGCGCAACACCCCGACGCTCTCACCCAAACGCCCATTGATCGCCGCTTGTACACTCAACACCGCACCGGCCAACACCACCACCGCCAACAAAATAACCAGACTCATCACTCACCCCCGCGCAATCAAAACCAAAGCCACCACAATCAACCCCAACGCCAGCCACCGCTCGGCATTGACCTTCTTGCGCGTCGCCCCGAACCAGCCGAAATGGTCAATCAACACACTCTTGCCCACCTGACCCGACAGAATCGCGATCATGGTCATGGCAATGCCGATATGCGGTGTTGCAAGGGTCAACACCACCACATACATCGGCCCCAGAAACCCGCCAATCAACTGCCAGCGCGGCAGATCGGTCAGCGCCGGCCCCTTCTGCGGCCCCGCAAACAACAACAGCAAAAACAGAATCGCCGAGCCGACACCAAAGATGCTCAAGGTCGCCCACAGATGCCCGACCTGCACGCCCAACGGCCCGAGCAATCCCGCCTCCACCGACAAACCCATGCCCGCGAGAATCACCAGCGGCAGCAACAACAAGCGCAATCCGGATTTCGTCGCCGGCGCGCTAACGCTCACCTCATCCAACGTTTGCATAAACAACATTCCACTCAAGTAAACGATGGCGCGGATTATCGGCTGGCGAAGCTTTGCGATAAATGGGAGCATCCGGACAACACTTTTGCGCAATTCGCACAGCAGGACGCATCATGCACGGGCTCAACGAACTCGGATTCAAGGCACTCAGGCTATTTGTGGCCGTGCTCGATC
The DNA here is from genome assembly GCF_054790575.1 of Pseudomonas sp. MC6. Classification (NCBI taxonomy): domain Bacteria; kingdom Pseudomonadati; phylum Pseudomonadota; class Gammaproteobacteria; order Pseudomonadales; family Pseudomonadaceae; genus Pseudomonas; species Pseudomonas sp. MC6. The sequence continues at coordinate 724,301 of NZ_CP186504.1, read as the reverse complement.
ACGGCAGTTTTTCCGAAGTCGCTCGCCGTGAGGGCGTGGCGCCCTCCTCTATCTCGCGGCAGATTCAATTGATGGAGCAGGCGCTGAACCAGCAATTGCTCTACCGCCACACTCGCGCAGTGACGCCCACCGAAGCCGGGCGCATGCTCGGTCACCACGCGCGGTTGGTACTGGTGCAACTGGAGGAAGCCGAACAGGCGTTGCAAGAACAGCAAAGCGAACCCACAGGCCTGGTGCGCATCAACGCCCCCGTGGTGTTCGGCCAGCGCCATCTGACGCCGTGGCTGGGCAAGTTATGTGCGCGTTATCCGAAGCTGCAACTGGATATCCAGCAGACTGACCGTTACGTCGACCCGCTTCAGGAGGGTGCGGATTTACTGTTCCGCATCGGCCCGCTGCACGACTCGAGCATGCAGGCGCGGATTCTGGCGCCGCATCGCTTTCAGGTCGCGGCCAGCCCGGCGTATCTCAAACTTCATGGCTCCCCGCAGAAACCTGAAGATCTCGCGCAACACCAGTGCCTGGCCTACAAAGGCGCGACCGGCCAGCAGCGCTGGTTTTTCCGCCGCGATGGTGAGGACTGGACGCCCTATTCGGTGAAAGGCCCGATCACCGGCAACCACGCCGACACCCTCACCCAGGCCTCTGAACAGGGTTTGGGGCTGGTGATGTTTCCGTCGTGGTTGATTGGTGAAGCGGTGCGCGATGGCACGCTGGTGCCGGTGCTGGGGGACTATCAGGTGTCGAACAGCCTGGAGCCGCAGCAGATTGCGGTGTTGTGGCCGGGGAGCCGGAGGTTGTCGGTGAAGGTGCGGACGGTGATTGATTTCTTTGTCGAATGCTTTGGTGAAGTGCCGTACTGGGATCGTCCCTGAAATCTGAAGATCAAGAGCCCCTCACCCTAGCCCTCTCCCGGGGGGAGAGGGGACTGACCGAGGTGTCTCGGGTCATCCATCGACCTGAAAGATTGAGTCGATTATGGATTCGGTAAAGCTGCTTCAGGTCGACGGAGTTCCACAGCATCCCCCAATCAGTCCCCTCTCCCTCCGGGAGAGGGCTAGGGTGAGGGGCTTTTCAGGCTGTCAGATCCGGAACTGGCCGACGAGTTTGCCAAGGCGCTGCCCCAGCTCCGCCAGACTGCGCGAAGTCTGCGCACCCAACTGCGTTTCATCGGCCACGCTGTCCACCGCCACCGCAATCTGATGCACGCTGCGGTTGATCTCTTCGGCCACCGCCGTCTGCTCTTCCGCCGCGCTGGCAATCTGCGCGTTCATCGAGTTGATCGTCGCAATCAACTCCGCCATCGCATCCAGCGAAGCCCCGGCCTGATTGGCTTGCTGTGAAGTGCCGTCACCGGCCTCGCTGGAACGCCGCATCGCTTCCACCGCTTGCTGCGTACCCGCCTGCAAACGATCGATCATCCCCTGAATTTCCTGAGTGCTGATCTGCGTGCGACTGGCCAATGCCCGCACCTCATCCGCCACCACGGCAAAGCCGCGTCCGGCCTCGCCAGCGCGCGCCGCTTCGATCGCCGCGTTCAGCGCCAGCAGGTTGGTCTGTTCGGCGATCGAACGAATCACCCCGAGCACGCCGACAATCGACGTCACGTCCTGCTGCAGGCTGTCGAGCGACACGCCGCTGCTGCGAATGTCATCGACCAACGCATGGATCTGCTTGATGCTGCCAGCCACCACACGCTTGGCGCTCTGGCCTTCTTCATCGGTCTGCTGAGCGGCGACGGCGGCGTTCTGTGCGCTCTTGGCGACTTCCTGCGCGGCGGCAGACATCTCGTTGATCGCCGTGGCGACCTGATCGGTCTCATGGCGCTGACGCTCCATCGCCTGATCGGAACGCTGGGCCTGATCGGATACCTGCGTCACCAGCCCGGTGAGTTGCGTGGTCATCTCGGTGATCTGTCGCACTAGGCCATGGATCTTGTCGACGAAGCGGTTGAACGAACCGGCCAGTTCACCCAGTTCATCCTGGCTGGTGATATTCAGTCGACGGGTCAGATCGCCCTCGCCTGCCGCGATGTCATCGAGGTTGGCTTTCATCAGGGTCAACGGACGCAAAATGGTATTGGCCAGCAGCATTCCCGCCACCGCGATCACCAACAGCACCACCACCGCCACGCCAACGATGCTCAGCACCACGCCTTGCATGCGTTCCTGCACCTGCGCTTCGACCAACGCGACTTGCGCTTCGATGCCGTCGAGGTTGACCGAGGTACCGACGGCCATGTCCCACTTCGCCAGGTATTCGGTGTAGCCGAGTTTCGGCACCAACACCTGCGCATTGCCCGGCAACGGCGAGCTGTATTGCAGATAATGCGTGCCGTCCTTCGCCACACTCACTAGGCCACGGTTGACGTAAACGCCGTTCGGGTCACGGTTGTCCTTGAAACTTTTGCCCACGCCTTCAGGGTCATTGGCCTTGAACAGGCGCACGGTCTCGGAGTCGTAGCCGAAGAAGTAGCCGTCCTTGCCATAGCGAATGCCCGACAGCAGTTTGATCGCCTGCGCCCGCGCATCAACGTCACCGGCAGCGGCGGCGTCGTACAACGGTTTGATCGTGGTCATGGCCACGGCGACATAACTTTGCAGGGTGGCTTTGGCATCGCCGAGCAGACGCTCGCGGGTCTGTTCGACCTCTTTGTGCGCCTGTTCCTGGAGGATGAACAGCGTGGTCAGGCTGATGACCAGCGCAAAGAGCAACACCGGAAGAACGGCGAGGGACAGGACTTTAGCCTTGAGGCTCAGGCGCATTGTGGGAGCTCACTCTTTTGGTTTTATTGGCGTGGTTAAAGGCTTTAACGGCACGCGCAAGCAAAAGTTGAGTCCGTGGTCACCCCATCCCCTGTAGGAGTGAGCCTGCTCGCGATAGCGGTGTATCTGTCAGTACATCTGCCAACTGATACACCGCTATCGCGAGCAGGCTCACTCCTACAGGGGAGACGTGGGGTTTAAAGAACCATCGCGGCCACCCAGCCGAACGCCAGCAAAGGCAGGTTGTAGTGCAGGAACGTCGGCACCACGGTGTCCCAGATGTGATGATGCTGACCGTCGATATTCAGGCCCGAGGTCGGGCCCAGCGTCGAATCCGAAGCCGGCGAACCGGCGTCACCCAATGCGCCAGCGGTGCCGACGATGCACACGATCGCAATCGGGCTGAAGCCCAGTTGCACGCACAGCGGCACGAAAATCGCCGCCAGAATCGGCACGGTGGAAAACGACGAACCGATGCCCATGGTCACCAGCAACCCGACCAGCAGCATCAATAGTGCACCGATGCCCTTGCTGTGATTGATCCACGACGCCGAGGATTCAACCAGCGTCTGCACCTCTCCGGTGGCCTTCATCACTTCAGCAAATCCGGACGCGGCGATCATGATGAAACCGATCATCGCCATCATCTTCATGCCCTCGGTGAAGAGGTCATCGGTCTCACGCCACTTGACGATGCCCGATGCCGAGAAGATCAGAAAACCGACCAGCGCCCCGATAATCATCGAGTCCAGCAGCAACTGCACAATGAACGCGGCGGCAATCGCCACACCGGCAATCATCAGACTCAGCGGGTTGTACTGCACCGCCACTTGCTCGACCTGCTCGATCTTCGCCAGGTCGTACACGCGCCGTTTGCGATAAGTGATGAACGCCATCGCCAGGCCGAAGACCATGCCCAGCGCCGGAATGCCCATGGCGTGGGTAACGTTGATGCCGCTGATGTCGACGCCGCTGCGCGCAACATTCGCCAGCAGAATTTCATTAAGGAAGATGTTACCGAAGCCCACCGGCAGGAACATGTACGGCGTGATCAGACCGAACGTCATCACGCAGGCGATCAAGCGGCGGTCGAGTTGCAGCTTGGTCAGTACATAAAGAAGCGGCGGCACCAGCAGCGGAATGAACGCAATGTGGATCGGCAGAATGTTCTGCGAGGCAATCGCCACCACCCACAACAGGCCGATCAGCAGCCATTTGACGCTGCCACCGCCGGTTGCGTGCTGACGGTCGACCATCGCCAACGCCTTGTCGGCCAGCGCATGGGCCAGGCCGGACTTGGCAATCGCCACAGCGAAAGCGCCGAGCAACGCGTAGGACAACGCCACCGTTGCGCCGCCGCCAAGGCCGCTGTTGAACGCCTTGAGCGTGGCCTCGATGCCCAGACCACCGGTCAGGCCGCCAACCAGCGCGCCAACGATCAAAGCGATCACCACATGCACGCGGGACAGGCTGAGCACCAGCATGACGCCGACTGCCGCTATGACTGCATTCATTTCACTTCCTCGAAAAACACTGCGGTGGAAAACCGACCGCCAGACAGAATGAGTCCGCCAAAGCTTAACCGGCGGATTTGCAAAGAGGGTCTTATTAGAAGGGCGCGCACTGTGAATGAAGCAGCGGCAAGCTGCAAGTCACAAGCGGCAAGCTTTTGCGTTTTTTCACTTGCAGCTTGCGGCTGGAAGCTCAAGAAAGCTGCTCTTGGGCCGTTACAGTGCAAAGTCTCAGATATTTATCGAATAAGGACGTCTCCATGTCGCTCAGACAACTTTCCATCCAATGGAAAATCACTTTGCTCGCCGGCCTCTGCCTGGCCGGTATCGTGACCCTGTTGGTCGGTCTTTCGCTGTATCGCATGGAGCACAGTTCTGCACTGGTGAAAGCTTCGAGCATGGAAATGCTCACCGAGTCGGCGCAAGCGCGCATCGAGTCGCAAGGTGAAGTGCAGGCTGCTGGCATTCGCCAGCAGTTCATGGACGCCTATCAATACGGCCACGGCTTCTCGCGGCAGGTGCTGTTCCTGCGCGAGCAGGCCGAGAAGCGTTTTCTTGATGCCTTCGACCTGCGCGAAGACATGACTCGCCAGGTCAAATCGGCGCTACAAGCCAACCCGGAGCTGCTCGGCCTGTCGCTGGTGTTCGAAGCCAACGCGCTGGACGGCAAGGATGAACTGTTCGCCGGTCAGGCTGAACTGGGCAGCAACGACAAGGGCCGTTTCGCCCTGTACTGGTCGCAACCAACGCCAGGCAAAGTCACCTCAATGGCCCTGCCGGAAAGCGACATGGCCGACACCAGCACCGGCCCCAGCGGTCAAGCCGCGAACGCCTGGTTCACCTGCCCGCGCGCTACGCTCAAACCGTGCGTGATCGAACCCTACTTCTATGTGATCGACGGCCAGAACGTGCTGATGACCAGCATCGTCTTCCCGCTGATGGTCAACGGTAAAGTCATCGCCTCGCTGTCGGTCGACATCAACCTCAACAGCCTGCAAGCGATCAGCCAGGGCGCGAGCAAAAAGCTCTATGACGGCCAGACCGCCGTGAGCATCATCAGCCCCGCCGGCCTGCTCGCCGGTTACAGCCCGGATGCCGGCAAACTCAGTCAGCGTCTGGATGCCGTCGACAAAATCAGCGGCGCCGAACTGCTGAGCAAACTTGCCTCCACCAGCAGCGTCAGCAGCCTGCACAGCAACGGCCAGTTGAAAGTGCTGTCACCGTTCCCGCCGATTCCCGGCGGCCCGGCGTGGGGCGTGTTGCTCGACGTACCGGAAAAGGTCCTGGTCAGCCGCGCCGAAGCGCTCAAGCAACAACTGGACGCGAGCAATAATTCCGGCACATTGATCGAACTGAGCCTTGGCGTGCTGGCGGCGTTGATCGGCTTGCTGCTGGTGTGGCTGATGGCGCGCAGCGTGACCAAACCGATCCTCGGCGTGGCACACATGCTCGAAGACATCGCCAGCGGCGAAGGCGACCTGACCCGCCGTCTGGCCTATGACAAAAAGGACGAACTCGGTCAGTTGGCCGGTTGGTTCAACAAGTTCCTCGACAAGTTGCAGCCGATCATCGCGGAAGTGAAACGCTCGGTGCAGGATGCGCGCAACACCGCCGATCAGTCCTCAGCGATTGCGACCCAGACCAGCGCCGGTATGGAACAGCAATACCGTCAGGTTGATCAGGTCGCCACTGCGTCCCACGAAATGAGCGCCACTGCGCAAGACGTCGCCCGCAGCGCTGCACAAGCTGCCGAAGCGGCCAAGGATGCTGATCGCGCTACCCGTCAGGGCCTGACGGTGATCGACCGCACTACCGCGAGCATCGACACCCTCGCCGCTGACATGAGCGCAGCGATGGTGCAGGTCGAAGGCCTTTCCGCCAACAGCGAGAAAATCGGCGCGGTGCTGGAAACAATCCGCGCCATCGCCGAGCAGACCAACCTGTTGGCGCTCAACGCCGCGATCGAAGCGGCCCGTGCCGGTGAGGCTGGCCGTGGTTTTGCCGTGGTCGCTGACGAGGTACGCAACCTCGCTCGCCGCACACAAGAATCCGTGGAAGAAACCCGTCAGGTCATCGAGCAGTTGCAGAGCGGTACACAGGATGTGGTCGGGGCGATGGGCAACAGCCATCGTCAGGCTCAGGGCAGTGTCGAACAGGTTGGCCAAGCCGTGACCGCGCTGCGCCAGATCGGCGATGCGGTGACGGTGATCAGCGACATGAACCTGCAGATTGCCAGTGCCGCTGAAGAGCAGAGTGCGGTGGCCGAGGAGATCAATAACAACGTGGCGACGATTCGTGACGTGACGGAGTCGTTGTCCGGGCAGGCGAATGAGTCGGCGCGGGTGAGTCAGTCGCTCAATAGCCTGGCGAATCAGCAGCAGAGTTTGATGGATCAGTTTCGGGTTTGATTTGAAGGTTGTGGGGTGTCAGCTGGATTACCCCCTCACCCCAGCCCTCTCCCCCAAGGGGGCGAGGGGGAACGGGAGCTGATCTTCATGTCATTCAAAACCTGAGTTCGACTCGATATTTTCAGGTCACGTTGATGCTTTCAAAAACCTGAGTTCGGCTCGGTGTTTAAGGTCGGTGTAACTCGAACATACACCTCGGTCAGTCCCCTCTCCCTCCGGGAGAGGGTTAGGGTGAGGGGCTTCTCAAAGACTCACCGCCGAGGCAACTCGATCACCACCTTCAACCCACCCCACTCACTCTCACCCAACACCAGCAACCCGCCCCAGGTCTCGACAATATCGCGGACAATCCCCAATCCCAGACCATGCCCGTGGGTCTGCTCATCCAGCCGCGTCCCCCGGCTGAACACCTGAGCGCGCTGCAATTCGGGAATCCCCGGGCCGTCATCTTCCACGCTCAGGGCAAAGCCATCCGTACGTTCGATCACACTCAAACGCACCTCGGCATCCGCCCACTTGCAGGCGTTGTCCAGCAGATTGCCGAGCAACTCGAGCAAATCCTCCCGATCCCACGGCAGTTGCAACCCCGCCGGCGCAACATAACTCAACGCCAAATGCTCGCCGTGAATCATGTTTAACGTCGCCAGCAGTCCGGGCAGCTCCGCATCGCAATCAAACAGTGCCCCCGGCAACGCATCACCGGACAGCCGTGCCCGGTTCAATTCACGATTGAGCCGCTGCTGCACCTGCTCCAGCTGTTCCTTGAGCACCTTGCGCAACTCGGGATGGGCATCGAGTTTTTCGCTGGAGGCCAGGCTCAACAACACCGCCAACGGCGTTTTCAACGCATGCCCTAGGTTGCCCAGGGCATTGCGTGAACGCTTGAGGCTGTCTTCGGTGTGCGCGAGCAAATGGTTGATCTGCGCCACCAGCGGTTCCAGCTCCACCGGCACCTGCTCATCGAGTTGTGAACGCTGGCCCTGCTGCAATTGCGCGATCTGCTCGCGAGCCTTCTCCAGCGGTTTCAAGGCGCGGCGCACGGTCAAGCGCTGCAAGAACAGAATCAGAAGCAACGCCGCCAGCCCCAAGCCCAGACCGATCTGGCGCATGCGCTGAAAACTCTCGCGTACCGGCGTGTAATCCTGCGCGACGCTGATCGAAATCGATTGGCCCAGGCGTCGATAATCTGAACGCAGCACCAGCAATTGCTGACCGTCCGGGCCCAGTTGCAGATTGCTGTGCAGACCGGGATGGTCGAGCAGCGGCAGATCCTGATCCCACAACGAGCGCGAACGCCAATGGCTGTCGGCAAAGTCGATCCGGAAATAATGCCCGGAAAACGGTCGCTGATAGGCCGGCGACAGATGCCGCTCATCCAGTTGCAGGCCTTGCGGGCCCCGCACCAATGCCACTAGCAGACTTTCGCTGTCGTTGCGCAGACCGGCTTCGAGATAACGCTGTAAACCCACTTCGAACAACCACAGGCTGGTTTGCGCGACCACCACACCGACGACCACCATTACGCTGATCAAACCCAGGCTCAAGCGGCGCTGGATCGACCTCACGAAGCTTTTCCGCCGAACAGGTAACCCTGACCGCGACGGGTTTCGATCACGCTTTTGCCGAGCTTGCGACGCAGGTGATTGACATGCACTTCGAGGACGTTGGAATCGCGCTCGGTTTCACCGTCGTAGAGGTGTTCGGCGAGGTGGCTTTTGGAAAGGATCTGTTCCGGGTGCAGCATGAAATAGCGCAGCAGGCGGAATTCGGCAGCGGTCAGTTGAATGTCGGCGCCGTCGCGCACCACGCATTGCCGACCCTCGTCCAGATGCAGACCGGCCGCCTGCAAGGTCGGCTGGTTGGCCTGGCCTTTGGAGCGGCGCAACAACGACTGAATGCGCAACTGCAGTTCTTCGGGGTGGAACGGTTTGGTCAGGTAATCGTCGGCACCGGCCTTCAGACCTTCGATGCGCTCGGCCCAGGAATCGCGCGCCGTGAGGATCAACACCGGTATCGCCAAACCACCGGCGCGCCACTGCGCCAGCACTTCAAGCCCCGGCACGCCTGGCAGGCCGAGGTCGAGAATGATCAGGTCATATGGCTCGCTGCTGCCCTGATACAGTGCATCACGACCGTCGGCCAGCCAATCCACCGCGTAACCTTGTCGCTGCAGGCTGGCGAGCAATTCGTCGGCCAACGGTACGTGGTCTTCCACCAATAGCAAACGCATCGATCAATCTTCCTTGTCTTTCACAAGTTCACCGGTATCGGCCTTCAAGTGCAGCTCACGGGCGACACCTTCGACGGTGAGCAACTCGACTTCATAAATGTAGACGTCGTGTTTTTCTTCCAGCTCGACTTCCAGCAGTTTGGCGCCGGGATAGCGATCCATCGCCTGCTGCAGCACTTGCTCCAGCGGCAGGATCACGCCCTGCTTGCGCAGATTCAGGGCTTCGTCCGGACCGAGGTCGCGGGCCATGGCCGTCGAGCAACACATCACCAGCGCCAACGCCGTGCGGCAGGTGGCGCGAACATTAACCTTCATTACGTATCCTGATGATCCTTGAGAACCTGCCCAGTCACCGCGTCTAATTCCAGATCCCACTCCAGCCCCTGCGGATCGCGCATTTCGATCTGGTAGATGTACTTGCCGTACTGCTCTTCCAGCTCAGTGTCGGTGATCGTCGAACCCGGGTGTTTGGCCAGCGCAGTGGCGTTGAGCTTCTCGAAGGAGACGATAGTACCAGCGTCACGCAGACGCAGGGCTTCGTCAGGGCCGAGATCGCGGGCGTGAACAGTGTTGGCAGTGAGGCCGATGATCGCGGCAATGGACAGGGCAGTCAGGGTTTTCATGGTGTCTCCGTATTTTTATGTGTTGCTTAACGGTGGGCACCTTAACGGGATGAACTTAACTGAAACTGAATTGCCATCATTGCTCCAGCTCAATACATATCCCCTTGTAGGAGTGAGCCTGCTCGCGATAGCGGTGTATCAGACAGATCATTATTCAATGACACACCGCTATCGCGAGCAGGCTCACTCCTACAAGGTTTTGTAACATGTGCTTATAATTGTTCGCTTGCTAACGATCGAGACCGGTATGACCGCCATCCACATCAAATTCCCCGCCCTCACCCTCAAGGCCGGCCCACGTGCCATGGCGCGTGTTCGTTCGCAAGGCCTGAACGCCGCCGATGTCGGTACCCTGCCCGGTGCCGCCGGTGGGCCGAAGGCGTTGGGCATTCAGGGGCTGGATCTGGCGTTGTTCGGCGAATGGCTGCCGAGCGCACCGCGTGAGCGTTCGCTGATCGGCGCCTCGGTCGGCTCTTGGCGTTTCGCCAGCGCTTGCCTGCCGGACGCCGCCGAAGGCATCCGCCGCCTCGGCCATCTGTATGCCGAGCAGAACTTCAACAAAGGCGTGACCATGGCCGAGATCAGTCAGAGCTCGCAGCGCATGCTCAATGACCTGCTCGACGGCCGCGACGCGAGCATCCTCGACAACGCGCATTACCGCTTGAACATCATGGTGGTGAAAAGTCAGGGACGTCTGGCCGATGACCATCGCGGTCGCCTCGGTCTGGCATTGGGCTCGGTGATCGCCGACAACTTGCGCGGCCGCGCGCGGCTGTCGCGACACTTCGAACGGCTGATCATCCACGACCCGCGCCTCGCCCCACCGGTGAATGCGCTGAACGACTTCCCGTCGCGCTTCGTCGCGCTGAATGCCGGTAATCTGCGCCAAGCGCTGCTGGCTTCGGGTTCGATCCCGATGGTCATGGAAGGCGTGCGCGATCTGCCCGGCGCCGGTGCCGGCACTTTCCGCGACGGCGGCCTGCTCGACTATCACCTCGACCTGCCCTACAGCGGTGACGGCATCGTCCTCTATCCGCACTTCACTGATCGGGTGATTCCCGGCTGGTTCGACAAGACCCTGCCGTGGCGCAAGGCCTCGGTGGAGCGCCTGCAGGACGTACTGTTGCTCGCACCCTCGAAGGAATATCTGGCGCGCCTGCCCTACGGCAAACTGCCCGACCGCAACGACTTCAAACGCTTTATGGGCGATGCGCCGAGCCGGCAGAAATACTGGCACGCGGCAATGGACGAAAGCCGCCGCCTCGGTGACGAATTCCTTGAACTGACTGCCAATGGTCGCCTCGCCGAGCGCTTGCTGACCCTTTAGTCAGCACGGCCAAAGACAAGCTGGTAAACTCGCCGCCTGCCCGAATCGCTGCGGCGAACGCCATCTGAACAGAGCCGAAAATACTGTGGAAATCTTCAAGGAATTTACTTTCGAATCCGCCCACCGCCTGCCGCACGTCCCGGACGGCCACAAGTGCGGGCGTCTGCACGGTCACTCGTTCAAAGTGGCGCTTCACCTCAGCGGCGACCTCGATCCGCACACTGGCTGGATTCGCGATTTCTCCGAGATAAAAGCAATCTTCAAGCCGCTGTACGAGCGTCTCGATCACAACTACCTGAACGACATTCCCGGTCTGGAAAACCCGACCAGTGAAGTGCTGGCCAAATTCATCTGGAATGAAATGAAGCCGTTGCTGCCGGAACTGAGCGCGATCCGTATTCACGAGACCTGCACCAGCGGTTGCATTTATCGCGGTGAGTAACCTGACGTAGATCTCCCTCGTAGGAGCTGCCGAAGGCTCGGGCCTTCGGCAGCTCCTACAGGGGGATTGGTGTTTTGTCTGGGAAATAGAGAACAGCCTTCGCGGCTGTTTTTTTACGCCTATGCTTTTTGGCTCCCACCCGCCAAGAGGACAGGCCCATGACGAACTGGCTGCTGGATCAGGTCTTTGACTTCAACGGCCGACAGGTGCGCTACGCCGTACACGGCGACGGCCCGCCGCTGGTGTTCGTGCATGGCACGCCGTTTTCGTCGTACGTGTGGCATCGGATTGCACCGCACTTTTTCACGACTCATCGCGTGTATTACTTCGATCTGCTCGGCTACGGGCGCTCCGAACAACCCGACGCCGACGTCTCCCTCGGTGTGCAAAATCAACTCTTGGCGCAGTTGCTCGACCACTGGAATCTGCAACGCCCGGATGTCGTGGCTCACGACTTCGGCGGCGCCACGGTGCTGCGCGCACATCTGCTCGACGGCAAGGATTACCGCAGCCTGACCCTTATTGATCCGGTCGCACTGACGCCATGGGGTTCGCCGTTCGTGCAACATGTCCGCCAGCATGAAGCAGCCTTCAGTGGCCTGCCCGATTACATCCAGCGCGCCATCGTACCGACCTATATTCGCGGGGCGATCCACCGAGAGATTGCCGATCACGAACTGGCACCCTACGTGCAACCGTGGTTCGGTGATCCGGGGCAGGCGGCGTTCTATCGGCAGATCGCGCAGATGGACGAACGCTACACGCTGGAAGCGCAACCGCTGTACCCGACGATCCGCTGCCCGGTGCAGATTCTCTGGGGTGAAGACGATCAGTGGATTCCCATCGAGCGTGGCCGCGCATTGCACCAAATGATCCCCGGCGCGCAATTCCACGCCATCGTCAACGCCGGCCACCTCGTGCAGGAAGACGCCCCCGAAGCCATCGTTGCCGCCCTGCTGCGCTTCCTCTGAGCCAACACCTATCCACCTGTAAGAGCTGCCGAAGGCTGCGATCTTTTGATTTTGCTTTTTAAAACAAGATCAAAAGATCGCAGCCTTCGGCAGCTCCTACATTGGGGCTCCGGTGTATTCAGGTGCACTGTTTTCGTGCCGAACGACGCGGCTCGTCTATACATAACCCGCGCCACCCGGCATTTGGCACGACCACTGCAACCCTCCCCCGCGTCTCCTCTCTTCCAGCAAGGACCGCCCCATGACGCAGAACGATCCCGGCAACGATTACCCCCTCAGCGAAGTGCCGATGCATGCACGTAAAGGCCTCGCCTCCACGGCGATGGTGTTACTGGGCTTCACGTTTTTCACCGCGACCATGTTCGCCGGCGGCAAGCTCGGTGTGGCGTTCAGTTTCGGCGAGATGATGGCGGTGATCGTCGTCGGCAACCTGCTGCTCGGCCTGTATGCAGCGGGCCTGGGTTATATCGCCTTCAAAAGCGGCCTCAACTCAGTGCTGATGGGCCGTTTCTGCTTCGGCGAAGTCGGCAGCAAGCTCAGCGACCTGATTCTCGGTTTCACCCAGATCGGCTGGTACGCCTGGGGCACGGCGACGGCTGCCGTCGTGATCGGTAAATATTTCGATCTCGACGAAGGCACGGTGCTCGGCTTGATGGTGCTGTTCGGCCTGATGTTCTGCGCCACCGCTTACGTCGGTTATCGCGGGCTGGAAATCCTTTCGTACATCGCCGTGCCAGCGATGATGTTGTTGCTCATGCTGTCGATGTGGGTGGCGACGGTGAAAGTTGGCGGTTTCGAGGGTTTGCTCAGCGTCGTACCAAGCGGTTCGCTGGACTGGTCGACGGCGATTACTCTGGTGTTCGGTACCTTCGTCAGCGGCGCAACGCAAGCGACCAACTGGACACGTTTCTCGCGTTCGGCGCGGGTCGCGGTGCTGGCCAGCCTGATCGGTTTTTTCATCGGCAACGGCCTGATGGTGCTGATCGGCGCGTACGGCGCGATCGTCTATCAGCAACCGGACGTGGTTGAAGTGCTGCTGTTGCAAGGTTTCGCCATGGCCGCGATGGCCATGCTGTTGCTGAACATCTGGAGCACCCAGGACAACACCATCTACAACTTCGCTGTCGCTGGTTGCAACCTGCTGCGCACCGGCCGACGCAAAACCGTGACCCTCGCCGGTGCAGTGATCGGCACCCTGCTCGCCCTGCTCGGTATGTACGACATGCTGGTGCCCTATCTGATTCTGCTCGGCACGGTGATCCCGCCGATTGGCGGGGTGATCATGGCGGACTTTTTCTACCGCTGGCGCGGGCACTATCCGCGTCTGGCCGACGCACGGTTGCCGGCGTTCAACTGGCCGGGGCTCGGGGCTTACGCGGTCGGCACCGTCGCCGCGTTCAGCTCGCCGTGGGTCGCGCCGCTGGTAGGCATCGCTGCTGCCGCGCTAACGTATGTCATCGTTACCGGCGTGCTCGGCGCTCGCAGCGCGACCGCGCCACTACAAGACCTATAAAAAAGGATTCGCCTGATGCACATCATCAACGCCCGTTTGCGCAACCAGGAAGGTTTGCACGAATTGCACCTTGAAGACGGTCTGATCCGCAGCATCGCCCGCCAGACCGAAGCGCCCACTCTCGGCCCGGACGACCTCGACGCCGGCGGCAATCTGGTGGTGCCGCCCTTCGTCGAACCGCACATTCATCTCGACGCCACTCTCACCGCCGGCGAGCCGCGCTGGAACATGAGCGGCACGCTGTTCGAAGGCATCGAATGCTGGGGCGAGCGCAAGGTCACCATCACCGAAGAAGACACCAAGACCCGCGCGAAGAAAACCATTCAGACCCTAGCCGCCCACGGCATCCAGCACGTGCGCACCCACGTCGATGTCACTGACCCGCAACTCACCGCGCTCAAAGCCATGCTCGAAGTGCGCGAGGAAAGCCGCCACCTCATCGATCTGCAAATCGTCGCGTTTCCGCAGGAGGGCATCGAGTCGTTCCGCAACGGTCGCGAGTTGATGGAAGAGGCGATTCGCATGGGCGCGGACGTGGTCGGCGGCATTCCGCATTTCGAGTACACCCGTGATCAGGGCGTCAGTTCGGTGAAGTTCCTGATGGACCTGGCCGAGCGCACCGGTTGCCTGGTCGACGTGCATTGCGACGAAACCGACGACCCGCATTCGCGCTTCCTCGAAGTGCTCGCCGAAGAAGCACGCAGCCGCGACATGGGCGCCCTCGTCACCGCCAGCCACACCACGGCGATGGGCTCTTACGACAACGCCTACTGCGCGAAACTGTTCCGCCTGCTCGGGCATTCCGGGATCAGTTTTGTCTCCTGCCCGACCGAAAGCATTCACCTGCAAGGACGCTTCGACAACTTCCCGAAACGCCGTGGCGTCACTCGTGTTAATGAGTTGCTCGAAGCGGGGATGAACGTGTGTTTCGGCCAGGATTCCATCGTCGATCCGTGGTATCCGCTGGGTAACGGCAACATCCTGCGCGTACTTGAGGCAGGACTGCATATCTGCCACATGCTCGGTTACCGCAACCTGCAAAGTGCGCTGGATCTGGTCACCGACAACAGCGCCAAAGCCATGCACCTGGGTGAGCGTTATGGCCTGGAACAGGGCCGCCCGGCGAATCTGTTGATTCTGTCGGCGGACAGCGATTACGAGGTGATCCGCAGTCAGGGCTTGCCGTTGTATTCGATTCGCGGCGGCAAGGTGTTGATGAAGCGGCAGATGCCGGTGGTGGAGTTCGTCTGAGGTCCCGACATCGGCGTCCCTGGGGCGCCGACTGGCACTCTTCAATAAAGAACACTTGATCGATCGTGTGCCAGGTTATGGTTGGCGAGACTTTTATCGCCAAATAATCGAGCAAACCTGTCAGATCTGACAGGCGACACACGCTACGAACAGACTCACAGTGTCCTCTGGAATCAACAGATTCAGGAGGACAACCATGAAGCGCCTTTTCCTGTTCACCCAGGTTTTATGGCTTTGCATGACGCTAAATGTGACCTTCGCGACGAACGCCACGATGCGAAATGGCAGCGGCGAAGAAATCATGCTCCAGGGCTTTCACTGGAATTCCAGCCGTAATGCCGTAGCGTGGTACTCCGTTCTTGCACAACACGCGTCCACGATCAGCGGCGACGGGTTCACGCTGATCTGGTTGCCACCCGTCTGGACTGACACCTCCAGCTGGAGAGAACCGACTGGCAAATCCGGTGGTGGCGAGGGCTATTTTTGGAGCGGCTTCGACAAAAACAGCCGTTATGGCAGCGATCAACAACTCAAACAGGCCGCGGCGGCACTCAACACAGCCGGTGTTAAAGTCGTGTACGACGTGGTGCCCAATCACATGAATGACGATAGGGTCAACCAGTCCATGTTTCCCCGAGGGCGCAATGAATGGCGCCATGATTGCCTCCAGTGTGATGAGGGCGATGCATTCATGGATGGCGCGGCAGACCTGAATACCGCCGACCCCAAGGTTTTCGATGCGTTCAAGAACGAATTCATCAATCTGCGTGACAACTATGGTGCCCAGGGCCTGCGCTTCGATTTCGTTCGAGGTTACGCCCCGGAGACAATCGACCGCTGGATGAACGCTTTTGGCAGCCAGCAGTTCTGCGTCGGGGAAAACTGGAAAGGCCCCGACGAATATCCGCAAGGTGACTGGCGCCGTTCCGCCAGTTGGCAGGATGTACTCAAGGACTGGTCTGATCGTTCGCACTGCGCGGTGTTCGATTTTGCTCTCAAGGAACGCATGCAAAATGGCTCAATCGCCCAATGGCGTCACGGCCTGAATGGCAATCCGGACCCTGCCTGGCGTGCGATTGCGGTAACGTTCGTTGACAATCATGACACCGGCTATTCGCCCGGCGCCAATGGCGGCCAACATCATTGGGCGCTGCCCGATCCGCTGGTCAATCTGGCTTACGCCTATATCCTCAGCAGCCCCGGAACGCCGACGGTCTATTGGCCGCATATGTACGATTGGCAGCGCGACCAGCTGATCCGTCAACTCATCAAACTTCGCAAACATGCTGCTATCCGGGCCGACTCGCCTATCCGCTTCAACACCCAGTATTCGGGGCTGGTGGGGACCACTTCAGGAGCGCGTGGCACGCTGGTGATAGCGCTCAAATCCGACCTGCAACGATTGCCCGAAGGCATGGGGGTACCGACGCTGACCTGGGACAACGGTGATATTCGCATCTGGAGCACACCCGTGCAGTCTGCAGCAGTCAACATTAGCCTTCATTGCGACAATGCTAACCCGCAATCCGGTGAAGGGGTTTACGCCGTTGGCTCATCACTGGAGCTGGGGGCGTGGGATCCGCTGCACGGGATTGCGCTGACTTCCGCCGGCAATCGCTGGAGCACGAACATCGAAGTACCAGGGCAGCAGGCGCTCGAATGGAAATGCGTTGTGCGCGGACAGAATGGTTCGCCGGTCTACTGGCAACCCGGCCCGAACAATTCGTTCACCAGCGGCGATGTCAGCGACACAGCCGGACGTTTTTGATTAAGACTTGTCGGCGCTCACCCGCACACGCTGGCAAGGTACTCGCCTCCGAATACTGATCGGGCATCGACACAGCTGGAGTCTTTGCGATTGAACTCCCCCTTTTAAGTGCAATTCGGGCATCCGTAAACTGTAAGAACTAGCGGTCAAACGCCAGTTGAAACATGCGGGGCGACTGGCGGTGCAGGCCAGTTCGGCGCAATCGGTGCTGGTTGAATGCTTTGAGGATGCACCGTCGCCACTGGCACTGCTACGGTTGACGGTACAGGGTGATCAGGTGATGTCGGTGACTTTGTTCAAGGCTCACTGACGGGCTAACTCTGAGGGCATCATCGCTGGCAAGCCAGGCTCCCACAGGGTTTTGTGTGAACACATTATTCGTGCCCACCTGAATCCAATGTGGGAGCGAGACTGCTCGCGAAGAGGCCGGCACATTCGGCATCATCGCGTCAGACAGACCGCTTTCGCGAGCAGGCTCACTCCTACAGGGTTATGTGTTTGAACATACTATTTGTGCCAGCGATGGCGGTTTTGAATTCAGTCCATCAACCGCGCCGTACCGAACAGTCTGACGCGCAGCAATTCTCCGTGCGCTTCTTCGAGCAAAATCGGCGCCGTGCCGCCGGGCATGACCACCTGCACTTGTCCCGCCACAACCCAACCCACTCGCCACGCCGCCGACGCCACAGCACTGGCGCTGGTGCCGGATGACGCCGTCGGCCCTTCGCCGCGTTCGAACACTCGGGCGAGGATTTTCTGTGGTGATTCCAGCACCGCCCATTGCAGATTGACGCCCGCCGGGCATGGATCTCCGGCTCCGACGGGTATGGCGTAGGCAATTGCGGTCAATCCCTCGTTCAAGGGTGATTCACGCATCTGCTCGTTGCTCGGTAACGCGGTTGCATCACCGAGCAGCGTCACGCAATGCGGATTGCCAATGCGCACGAATTGGCTGTGCGCCCAGTCGGGATCAAGTTGTGCCAAGGGCTGGACGTGGCTCACGTCCCGAGCATTGAACTCAATGCCTTGAACAGTCTGCGCAGCGACCGCATCCGGCCCGAAACCGGGTTGGCCGAGATCGAGCCAGAAACCTTGAACGCCTTCGACTTCAGCCGGTTTCACCGAGGTTTCCACCGCGTCCCCCTTGTCGTGATGCACGCGCAACAACGCGCCCTCCTCTGGCATCAAGCCTTGCTCGGTCAGCGCCTGCGAGAAAATCGTCAGGCCATTGCCACTGCGCTCGGCGAGAGTACCGTCGGTGTTGACGATCAATACGTCGAACGGCGCCGACGTCTGGAACGGGCCGATCAGCAGGCCGTCGCTGCGGTGGGATTTGCTGTTCGCCGGACGTTGATCTTCGGGCCAGTCACAGCAGAATGTGATCGCAGCCGTGCTCCACGACTGACGCGAAGAGGCGCATTCGGTGGCGCTGGCAGGCAAGGCAAGGCCCGCGTCGCGCAGTGCCTGCGGCGCAATCACCCCGTAAATATTGCCCCGTGCATCGTAAAACTGCGTCATCAGTGTTTGTCCCCTGTTGCCGAAGAAGGCCACTGTAAAACGCAATCCCTTGTGGGAGCGAGCCTGCTCGCGAATGCAGTGTGTCAGTCGATATATTTTTCGCCTGACACTCCGCCTTCGCGAGCAGGCTCGCTCCCACAGGGGATGTGCGTGACCGCTTAATGGTGAGTCTCCGTTCCCACAGGGTAGGATGTTGTCTGTACTTCCCCGAATGGCCGGCGATCGAACCTCGTCGCTGAATCACTGTCCTTCGGGGACGCGATGTTTTTTGCCAAGGATCGATATGACCAGCCTCAACCCCCAAGACACCTTCGTCCCCGGACGCCTGCAACAGATGTCCACGCGCATCGCCTTTTTCATCGCCGGGCTCGGCATCGCCGCGTGGGCACCCTTGGTGCCGTACGCCAAGGCCCGCGCCGGGCTTGATGAAGGCACGTTGGGGTTGTTGCTGTTGTGCCTCGGCGTCGGTTCGATTCTGGCGATGCCGCTGGCGGGGATTCTGGCCACGCGCTTCGGTTGTCGGCGCGTCGCCACCGGTGGCACGTTATTGATCTGCGCGGCGTTGCCGTTACTGGCGACGGTGTCGTCGATACCGGCGCTGATCGCCACGCTGTTCATGTTCGGTGCCGGCCTGGGCACGGTAGATTCGACCGTGAACCTGCAAGCGGTGATTGTCGAACGCGCCAGCGGCAAGAACATGATGTCGGGCTTCCACGGTTTGTTCAGTCTGGGCGGGATTGTCGGCGCGGCGGGTGTCAGTGCCTTGCTCGGCCTGGGTTTGACGCCACTGGCCGCCATGCTGGTGGTCGTCGTCGTGCTGATCGCGGCATTGTTCAAATGCGTGCCGCACATGTTGCCTTACGGCAGTGAAAGCTCGGGACCGGCATTCGCCATCCCTCATGGCATCGTGCTGTTTATCGGCGGGATGTGCTTCATCGTCTTCCTCACCGAAGGCGCGGCGCTGGACTGGAGTGCGGTGTTTCTGGCGCAGGAACGCGGGATCGACACCGCCTATGCGGGATTGGGGTACGCGGCGTTTGCCCTGACCATGACCGCCGGGCGCCTGATGGGTGACCGCATTGTGCGGATTGTCGGTGCCACGCGGATCATTCTGTTTGGCGGCCTGTTGGCTGCGGCTGGCCTTTTTCTGGCGACGTTCGCACCGAGCTGGGAAGCGGCGCTGGTGGGTTACGCGCTGGTCGGCGCGGGCTGCTCGAACATCGTGCCGGTGCTGTACACGGCGGTGGGCAAGCAGACGGTGATGCCGGAGAGCATCGCCGTGCCGGCGATTACCACGCTCGGTTATGCAGGGATTCTGGCCGGGCCGGCGGTGATCGGCTTTGTCGCCCATGCCAGTAGCTTGAGTTTTGCCTTTGGTTTGATGGCGGTTCTGCTGGTCGCCGTCGCCATCGGCGGCAAAGTTCTTAAAGTCTAAAAGCTTCGCGAGCAGGCTCGCTCCCACAGGATTTCAGTGCTCCATGTGGGAGCGAGCCTGCTCGCGAAGAAGCTAACGCGGTCTATCAGAAACCAACGCTGGCCTGCACAAAGAACGTGCGCGGCGCGCCAACATACATCCCCGAGTTGTTGTCGCTGGAGCGGGTGAAGTACTGCTTGTCGAAGACGTTCTTCACCCCCGCGCCGAGCTTCAGGTTCGACACCTGCGGCCCGAAGTCATAACCGCCACGCACGTTCCAGGTCACGTAACCCGGGATGTCGCCATACTGCCCATCTGCCGTGCCATCGGTGATGTAGTTGCCGTTGAAGCTGCCATCGGCATTCACACCGGTGCCCGGCGAGCGCTGTTTCGACTGGGCGAAGCCGTCGAGGTTGTAGGTCCAGCGGTTGATGTCATAACGCAAACCAACCGTCGCCACCTGCCGCGAATAGAACGGCAGATCACGGCCCTTGAAGCCCGGAATCTCACCTTCGTAAGTGGCGCGGGTGTAGGTGAAGCCAGCATTGGCGGTCAAGCCATCGAGACGCGGATCCAGCGCTGCCATGTCGTAATGCACCGAGGCTTCGATGCCCTGGTGCTTGGTCGCGCCGAGATTCGTCCAGCCGACATCGTTACTGATGTATTGCAGCTCGTCGTCGAAGTCGATGTAGAACAGCGTCACTTCACCGCCCCACACATCGTCGTTGTAGCGCGTGCCGATCTCGTAGGTCTTGGCCTTTTCCGGCTCCAGACCATTGGCGGTCTGATCACCCGAACCACCTTGGCCGAGCTGGAAATACTGCAGGCTGCCAAACGAGGTTTCGTAGTTGGCGAACAGTTTCCACGCGTCCGACAGGTGATACATCACGCTCAGCGCCGGCAACGGTTCATTGCTCTCGATGCTGCGGTTTTTCGCCTGCACCGGTTTGCCGGCCGTGTCGAGCACCGCGCGGTCATGCCAGTCGGTGCTGATGTGTTCGAAGCGAATGCCCGGGGTGATGGTCCAGTTGCCGACGTCGATTTTGTTGTCGATGTAGACCGAGTTGGCCTCGGTGCCACCCGTGCGGTCCTGGAACACATGGCCGTCGGAGGTCGGCGTGAGCACCGGCTGATTGTTGACCAGCGCCACTCGGCTCGACGATTCGTGCATCGCCTCTTTCAGATAGCGATAACCGACGCTGACTTCCTGCGTGGTCGGGCCGACATCGAATACCCGCGACACCCGTGGCTCGATGCCCAGGGTGTAGTAGGAACGCGGGTACGAGCTGAGGGTTTTCTGGTCGCGCGCGGCGATGGTGCTGCCACGGAAACTGTCGGTGTAATAAGTGAGGATTTCCGCTTGAGTGCGTTCGTCGATCTGGCGGATCCACTTGAACGACACGTCTTTGCGCCGCCCGGTGAACTGGTCGTAATCACGTACCGAGTCGTACGGTTTGGCGTCGTACTGCTTCTGGGTCAGACCGCCGGGCATGTCGGCCGTAGCGTCGTAGTAGTGGAAGTTGAGACTGAAATCATCCTGATCGGTCGGCGCCCAGTGGGTCTTGAGCAACACGTCGTCGATGTCGTTGCCGTTGTTGCGCTCGCGGTAGCCGTTACCGTTGACGCCGGAATACAACAACGCCACGCCCATGCCGTTGTCAGCGGTACCGCCGAGGAACGCGGTGTCGATGTGTTTCCAGCCACCGTACTGAGTGGTTTCCAGGGTGGTGCCGATTTCGCCGGTGGCTTTTTCCGGAATCGCCCGGGTGACGAAGTTGATCACCCCGCCGACGTTCTGCGGCCCATAACGCACCGAACCGGCGCCACGCACGACGTCGATGCTGTCGAGGTTGCCCGAGGAAATCGGCGCCATCGACAGTTGCGGCTGGCCGTAAGGGGCGAACGCCGCCGGCACGCCATCGATCAACACGGTAGAGCGGGGCGACAGGCGCGAAGTCAGACCACGCACACCGACGTTCAGGGAAATGTCACTGCCGCCGGTACCGTTGGAGTCCTGCACCTGCACGCCCGGCACACGCTTGAGCACGTCACTGACGTTCATCGCGCCCTGCTCGACCATCGCTTCGCGGCGGATCACCGTGCGTGCACCGGGGTGGTTCTGCACCACGGCGGCGTTGGCATCACCGAGCCAGTTACCGACCACTTTGATGTCGGTCACGCCCAATTCCAGCGGGCCGTTGCCGACGGCAGAAGTCGCGGCCGGTGACAGGGTCACCGAACCTTCGTTGATCTGATAATCCAGACCACTGCCCTGCAGCAATTGACGCAACGCCTGCTCCGGCGAGATATCACCGTCGACGGCCGGCGCCTGTTTGCCAGCGACTAGGTCCGGGCTGAAAAACACTTGCAGCGACGTCTGCTGGCCCAGCTCGCTCAGAGCCTGGCCCAGTGGCTGCGCACGGATATGAATGGCTTCGCCGGCAAACGCCAGCGGCATCGCCGCGTTGACCGCCAGCGCAAGGGCCAGCGGCAACCAAGGGGATTTTTTGTTGTTGGCAGGGGTGTTTTTCACGTCGTACGTATTCCTGTGGATCGCAAGAGTGTGCGGCTGTTAATGCAAACCAGTTGCAGTTGAACAGGAAGACGATGAACTCGAAAAAAACCTGAATTTTATTTTGCGATTATTTCCTGACTGCCATCGGCGAGGCTGCGAACGGCCACCGGCAGGATGCTCGGCAAGGCTTTGAGCAAGGCGTCGGTGTTGTCCGATTTGAACACGCTGGTCAGGCGCAGACTGGCCACGGCAGGGTTGGCAACGGTCAGCGGTTTATCGCGATAGCGCGACACTTCGGCTGCTACTTCACTGAGGCTGGCATTATTGAAGACCAGTTTGCCGCTGCGCCACGCCGTCAGTTCCGTCGGGTTGACTGCATAGGCTGCGGCGACTTTGCCTTGCGCATCGACATGAGTGCCGAGGCCCGCGGTCAGGCTGATGAACTGATTATCCGCTGCACCACGCCCCTGCACTTTCACTGTGCCCTGCTCAACTGCCACACGGGTTTGCATGACATCGCGGCGCACATCGAAACGCGTGCCGGTGACTGTGACTTTGCCGCTGCCCGCCTCGACCACGAACGGTCGCGCGGCATCGTGCGCGACGCTGAACATCGCCTCGCCTTCGCTCAACTCGATGAGCCGACGATCCTTTTCATAGCGCACCTGCAAACGGCTGCGGCTGTTCAGATCGATCACCGAACCGTCCGGCAGCGCCACATGTTTACGCTCGCCCAACGCTGTGGCGAATTCGGCACGGTAACCACCCGGATGATTCAAACCGCTGAACAGTCCCAGCCCGAGCGCCACCGCCAGCACACTGGCGGCCACGGCATAACGCAACATCGGACGGCGCTCGCGGCGGGTTGGCGGTGTTTCAACGAGGGCTTTGAGACGTGGCGTCGGGAGCAGATCGGCCGCCGACCACAAGCCTTGCAGCAACTGAAATTCGTCACGATGCTGCGGATGTTGATTCAGCCAGGCATCGAAGCGCTGCTGTTCGTCGGCATCAATGGCCGGCTCCTGCAAACGCACAAACCAGCGAGCCGCGTCATCGCGCACCGTTGTTTGCCCGCACGCGCAATCACGCGTATCCATCATGGAATGTCCTGTTTGGCCGGGAATATAAAGACACACAGCCCTCTGTAGGAGCTGCCGAAGGCTGCGATCTTTTTGCCATGCCGCACGTTCACGATTGCAACCCGTCGAGGCGATCGCGCAGATGCCGCAGGGTGCGGATCATATACTTTTCGACCATGTTCTTGGACAGGCCCAGGCGCTCGGCGATTTCGGCCTGGGTCAGGCCTTCGATTTTCTGCCAGACAAAAATCTTCCGGCAATTGACCGGCAGTTCGCTGAGCGCCCGTTCGATGGAGTCGGCCAACTGGATCGCCTGCATGTAATGCTCCGGGTCGCCGGACGACGACTCACTGTGATCAATGGCCTGCGACTCCATGGCGCCGCGCCGATCCTCTCGCCGATAACCGTCGACCGCAATATTGCGCGCGGTCTGGTGCAAATACGCCCGTGGCTGCTGCACCGCCGCCGAATCCGACTCAAGCACCCGCACAAAGGTGTCGTGCGCCAGATCCTCGGCCTGCGCGCGATTGCGCAGGCGACGAGTCCAGGTGCCGATCAACTCTTCGTAATGCTCGAAAAAGCCGGGTCTGCGGGGACGCATGGGGGTATGGGTGGCGTGCTGAGGAAAGGGGTGTGAATAGTAATGGTTACCATTAAGCCGAAGCAATGGATTCCTCGACCGACTGTCCGCGCAGCAACTGAAGATCAGCGTTTTAGCGCAATCACACCACTCATGTAGTCATGTAAATCGCGCAGATCCTTAACACTCCAGGCATGCGGCGGTATTTTTACCCCGTTCTCCTGCAACGTTTTCGGAATCAGGTTGCCGTTCGGCCGAAGGATGATCGACGACACAATCACGCCCGGATATTCATTCAGGCGTTTTTTGAACGCGGACGTTGTCAGGTCAGGTGTGGGCGGATTGCTTTTGTGCGCCAGTGGCCCGGTGCCCTTTATATCGGCGCCGTGGCATACAGCGCAGCGCTGCACATAGAGGTTTTTGCCGTTGCTGTTATCCGCGAAGGACACGGATGGTTGAGTGATCAACAAAGCACCGAGTACAGCGATGAATGTTGTTTTCATTGTTTGCCTCCCTGGCGTTTTTAAGGTCGCGCATGATGCGCGAGATTTAGCGCCTGGCGCAAAACAATGTGGGAGCGAGCCTGCTCGCGAAGGCGGTACATCAGTCACTTAATGCATTGACTGATCGGACGCTTTCGCGAGCAGGCTCGCTCCCACAGGGTTGGGTGGTGAATGCAGGTTCAAGTGCATCCACCACTGGCCATTGGATCAGCCTTTTTCGTCCATCCCGGCTTGCAGGGTCTGGGTGTCCAGATGCCCGCTCAGGGTGACAGGGCCGACTTTCAGGTTGCCGTTTTCCAGGGAAACCTTCGGTGCGTTTTCCTCGGCTTTATGCGGCAGATCAAGGCCCGCTTTCACGCCGTAGTCCCGGTTGCTCAAATCAGTGCTGCTGACCTTCGAACCACCCAGATCGACCTTCCCTTGTGTCGCCGAAATCCGCGCACCGGTCAGTTGTGTCGCGCCGCCAACGGTAAGGTTTACACCTTGGCTGGCACTGATCCCGGACGCCTGCGCAACGCTGTCCTTGTGTGCGTACTCACCCTGCGCTTTCAGTGTCGGTTTGTAATCAGTGCCGGCGAGCTTATCTTTGTCGTTCGGTGGATTCTTCTTAGCGGTCAGGCCCAGATCGACATCGACCTTGGCGTGGTTGCTCGAGTCCTGACGGCTCTCCACGGTCAGATCACCTGCGACTTTGCCGCTGACATCTTTAGCGTCGATCCGCGCGCCCGCCAGTTGTGCATCACCAGCGCTGTTCAACACCACACTGTCAGCCTTGATCTGGCTGTTCTGCTGCGTGCTGCCTTGCAAGTAATCCACACCGACTTTCGCCCCGGCGTTGAAACCGTGATCGCTGCTGGCCTTCTCATCAGCGGAGGTCGGGGTTTTGCTGCTCAGGTTGCCGCCGGCATTCAGCGCGACATTCCAGTTATTGCGGTTGTCAGTGGACTGCGCCGACTCCTGCACGTAACCGCCCTTCTGCGCATCAATGCTGACGTTCGGTGCGCTGACTTGCGTGCCTTGCAGATGAATCGAATCACCGCTCACGACAATGCCGCTCTGACCGTTGAGCTGGCCACCGCTGAGGGTTTTCGAATCCTCATTGACCCGACCGATATTGAAATTGCCGCTCAGATTGCCGCCCTGATCACGGCTCTTCTCGCTACTGGTTTTGCTGCCGCCGCCCTTCAAGCCGCCGCCGAGGTTGCTGCCGGTGGCGGTGTGGGTGTCTGTGGCGGCTTGCAGATCGAGCTTGCCGTCGGCGTGCAAATCGATGGCGCCAGCGCTGTCGATCTTCGTGCCTTGCTGCACTTGGTTGCCGCCGCTGCTCAACCGCACCGGACCATTACCAGTGATGCTCGCGACGTGGGCCTGCGTGTCAGTGCTTTGTTTGCCGGTGTGATCGAGTTGGAAACCGGCGCCGAGATCGACGTTGGTGCCATCGGTGCCCGGCAAGGTGCCAACCGTCAACGAGCCATTGCCGCGCAGGCTGCTGTCATTGCTGGTCTGCCGGTCGTTGGCCTGATTCAGCGCCAGATCACCACCCGTCTTGATGCTCACACCGCCCTGCCCGCCATCGAAACGACTGCCTGCGAACTGCGCATCGCCGCCGACCTTGATGTTCACACCCTGGCTGCCGGCATAGGCGCCGACCACGGCGGTGGAACTGTCCTTGCTCGAAGCACTGCTGCCTCCCGCGCCGCTGCCGGCAACGTTCACGTCTTCGCCGGTCTTGGTGTAGACGCGCACGTCGACCTTGGCATCCACCGCGTTAGCGCTGCTGTTGTGCGTGTTGCTCGCGGCATCGGCAAGCAGTTGGTCAGCGCTGATGTTCACTTGGCCGGCGCTGGCGCTGTATTGCGTGCCTTGGTCGTGCAGCGTGCCGGTGGTATTCACATCGACAGTGCCGCCATCAAAACGGCTGACCACAGCGTTGTTGTTTTGCTCGGTTTTGCTGGCACTGCCATGGCCGACTGCAACGTCGATACCGACATTCGGCTGACCGAGATTGGCCAGTGCGTCCTTGTCCGGCACCTTGCCGTTGAGCACGTCTTTGACCGCGCCCGCGATCGGCCGGGCGATATCCTTGTACTCGACGTTGGCGCCGATGTCCGCCGACCAGTTGCTCTCGCTATGCGTGCTGCTGTCAGTGTTGCTGGCCGCGCGATTGTCGACTTCGCTGGCGGCAATATTCAGGCCGGTGCCAGCCTTGAGTTGCGCGCCTTCAGTGGCGAGTTTGTCGGCATTGATCGTCAGGCTGCCGCTGCTCTGTACGTTGCTGGTTTGCGCGGTGGTTTTACTGGTCGAATCCTGCGCCGTGCTGTGGGCGAAATCGACGCCACTGCCGGCACGGTCGAGGCCGCCGGTGTAGTAGAAACCGCCGCCGGTGCCGGAGGTGTCGGTGGTGGTTTTGTGACTGTCAGCTTCGGCCAGCAACGACACGTTTTGGCCGCTCAACGTCGTGTCGCCAGCGGTGGATTTCACCTCTGCGCCTTTGAGCGTAACGTCACCGCCCGCCTTCACCTGCACACTGCCACCGCTGAGGCTGGAGCCCTGCTGGGTGACGTCGTTGCGAGTAACCGTTTGCTGTTTGTCCTCGTAATGAATCCCGGCACGATACTGCTCTGGCGTTTGCTCTTTGGCGTACGCATCGAAGCCACGGGTGTGCGTGGTGTCAGTACTGTCGTGAGTGTTCTGCGCCGAATGCACATTGACGTCGCCTGCCGCGTCGGCCGTCAGCGCACCGCCAGCCTTGACCGTCGAGCCCGCCACTTCGATATCCTTGGCGCTCTTGAGCTTGAGGTTGCTGTCGGACACCAGCTCACTGCGCACGGTGCTGCTGTCTTTGCTGTTCTGCCGCGACTCGTCCTTGCTGATGCCAAAGAACTTGCTGTCCTTGTCGTGGTTGTTGCTGTGCGAGGTGTCCTGCACACCGTCGATCACCAGCGAACCCTTGTCGCTGATCACGCTGGCGTCGGTACCGCCACGTACCTGACTGCCGCTGATGCGCACGTCGTCAGCCTTGACGATCAGTTTGCCGCTGGCGTTGACCTTGCTGCCCTGATGCTGGGTCTTGCCCTTGTCGGCATCGCCGGTCTTGCCGAAGAAACCACCGCCAACCAAATCACCGGAGTAACGGTTGTCGCTGCTGCGATTGGTCCGTGTGGCGGTGGTGATTTCCACCTGTTTGCCGGCCAGTTGCATGTCGCCGGCGCTGCTCAACTCTGCGCCTTCGGAGCGCAACAGCGCGGCGGTTTGCAGCGCAATGTTACCGGCCTTCAAATGGCTGGTGACGCTGCGCTGCTCTTCGCTGCTGCTGTTCCAATCGGCTTTCCACAGGTGTTTGCGGTGGTTGCCCTGATCGGTTTGCGTATGGCTTGCAGTGGCCGCAGTCAGACGCAGATCGCCGCCGCTTTGCACGTCGAGATTTTTCGCTGCTTCGACTTTGGCGGCTTTCAGTTCGGTGTCTTTGCCGGACGACAACCTGGCGTCGCGGCTGGCGATAATCTGGCTGCCGTGCTGGCGCGATTCACTGTCGGTCTGGGTGCGGTCGTAGGTTTCCCAGGTGATGCCGATGGTGCTGTTGTTCCAGTTTTCGCGCTTTTCCTGAAGCTTGCGGCTTTCGACTGTCGACAGGGTCAAGTTGCGTTTCGCATCAACGGCGACATCGCGAGCGCTGACATCGGTTGCGGCCAATGTCAGATCCTTGCCGCTGTGCAAACCGACATCGCCCTGACTGCTGCGAATACCGGCGCGGGTCACGTCGAGGCTGTTGGCCACGGCTTCACCGCTGACACTCAAATCACCGGCGGAACGAATCTGCACGCCGTCACGCCCGGCCACTTGTACGGCGCCCACCCGCACGCCTGCGCCTTCGGCGGTGCTGACAATATTGATGCGTCCGGCCTGCATCGCGCCGAACAGGCTGGCATCAATGCGTTGATCGCCGGTGTTGCCGGCGGGGTCGACGGTTTTCACCTGACCACTGGTGTAATCGACCTGATTGCGCCCGACCGTAAGGTTCAATTGATCGCGCGCATTGATCGCGCCCTGGCTGTCGATGCGCGGCGCAATCAGGTTGATCGAGCCCTCGCCGTTGCGCAGGCCACCGCTTTGAATCTGCAACTGACCACTGGCGTCGCGGGTATTCAGGCTTTGCAGTTTGCCGTCATTCAATTCCGGGCGACCGACCAGCAGATTGGCGTTCGGCGTGTTGATGAAACTGCCGCCATTGACCGAGATGCCGTTAGGGTTGGCCAGCACATAATCGGCGGACCGGCCGAAAATTTCCTGCGCGCCATTGATCGCGGAAGGATTGCGGCTGATCACTTCATTGAGGATCACGCTCGCCGCCTGGCCTTGCAGTTGCGGGTTGGCCGCCAGTTGCCCGGCCAGTTGCGATTGCCCGGCCTGCAAGGCATTGTTCAGCACCAGGCCCTGACGGTCGACGTTGTAGTCGAGGAACTGGTTGTGCGACAGGCCCGAACCGTTGGGCGCGACGATGTTGACGATGGGCACACCGGCCTGGGTCTGCAATTGCGCGGTGCCGCCGGGTCCCGGTGCGACCACTACACCACCGGCGAGCGCGCTCGGCAGGTGCACGGCGAAGAACAGGCTGGCAATCGCCCAGCGCAATTTGCCCCGAGGCGAAAGATGAAATGCAAAGGTGTGTGCTGGCATAAAAACGTCTCCATGTGAGTACGGCATCACGTTGCGCGTTTAGTCTTGGCCGTGGCTGACGCGCTCAGATCCGACGGCTGTTTGTTCACTGCGTTGCTCAGATTTGCAGGCCCACGCGCATCAGCCAGGTCTCTGGCTCGTGCTGCAGACCGTTCGGGGTGTTGAGGGCGCGCTGGTAATCGACGTCGACTTGCAGATTCTTCCAGCCCAGATTCAGGCCGACACTGGCGCCACTCAGGCGTTGGCCCTGCGCGCCGTGATCGGCCTTGATCCAGCCGTGGTCGAGGCCCACTCGCGGGGTGATCTGCAGCGGCCACTCACTGCGCAGCGGCAGGCGCAAGGTGTTGCGCCAGATCGCGCCGCTGGCGCCGGAGGCACTGCTGACGCGATAGCCACGCACCGCCGAATCGTCGGTGCCGAGCAATTGTTCGATGGCCGGCAACGGGTCCGGGCTGTACTGCAAATTGAGTTGGCTCTGCCACTGCCAGGCCTGCGCACCGAGTTGACCGTTGCGCCATTGGCTGAGGCCGGCGCGGTACTTGCGGAACTGCGCCTTGGGCAGATTGTTGATCTGCTGCTGAGAATCGTCGTCGGCGCCAAACCAGCGCAGGCCCTGGGCGTAATTGACGTCGAGGTTCCACACCGCGCGGTCGAGCCAGAACAGATTGAGCCCGGCCTCGGCCACCGTCAGGGTCGGGCTCTGAATACCGAGGCGAACGTCTTGCAGATAGCTGTCGACATCCTTGTGCGCCAGTTGCAGGTTGGCACTGAGCTGACGGCTCTGGTCGCGCCATAGCACACGGTCGGCGCGCAGGCTGACCTGGTCGGTGATGCCGGTGCTGTGCAAGGTCACGCTCGGCAGTTTGAATGGCGCGCGATATTCGGCGTGGCTGGCGAACACGCTGTAGGTCCAGTAGCCGTAGGGAATCGCGTAATACAGGCTGGCGTTGCGGCTGTAGCGGTCGCCCTGATTGAGGGTGTCGCTGGCACTGATGCTCAACAAATCGTTGAGTTGCAGCGGGCTGTCGAGACTCAGGCTGACGGTGTCGCGGTCGCGTCCGGTGCTGGCGCTGCCGAGGTTGTCGATCCCGGCGTTCAAGGCCCAGCGTGACGGCGCAGCGCTGCGCGAGCGCAGGATGATTCGCGAGGCGCCGGGCTGGCTGCCGGGGGCGATGTCGGCGGTGAGATCGATCGAGCGCAAGCGATTGAGTTGATCGAGGCCCTGCTCCAGATCACGCAGGTTCAACGGCTCGCCGAGCATTCCCGGGAAAGCGCCACCCAACGAAACCGGCAGACTTTGATCGGCCAGTTCAATCGACTCGATGTAGCCTTCGTCAACGCGGATATCCAGCGACTGCCCCGCTGCCGGTGCGCTGAGCAGATACGGGCGGCTGGCGATGTAGCCCTTGTCGACGTAGCTCGAAGTGATAGTCGCGAGCAGATGATTGATCTGGCCGACACCCATGCACGGCGCCAGCAGCGGTTTGATCCGTGCGTTGAGTGTGTCGCTGTCGATCAGCGTGACACCGCCGATGCGCGTGCCGCTCAGCGGCCAGCAACGTTCATCGGGGGCGACCGTTTGCGGGAGCGCCGGGGTGACCGGCGCCGGACCGAATGCGCCGCGCTCCAATTGCCGCTTTCTTTGCTCAAGCTGCAGTTGTTGCAGATCGCGCTGTTGCTGTTGTTGCTGGCGCAGCACTTCCTGACCCGGTGCAACAGGTTCGGCCGCTTCAGTCGAGGAGGCACAGACACTCAACACAAAGGCCGACAGCAGCGGGCAAAGCGCGGAACGACGACGAAAAACAGCGCGAAACGGATACGGCACGCAACATCCTTGCGATCATAAAATGGCGTAATGCCATGTCATCAATGATCGTGATAGTCGGAGCCCTCCTACACAAATGCAAGACGCTTCCTACAGCGCTTACATTTCTTAAACAATTGCTTTGCCTGGCTTTATTGTCAGCAGCAAGGCCACGGCGCTGCACACTATCAGGGTTTCCCCGAGAGCTTGAAACCAGCCCGCAAGCATCAGCCCTGTGCCGATCAGCAGGTAATACAGCAAGCCCAATAACGCCCCGGCGGTGCCCAATCGATCAGCGTAATCGGCCAGTGCCGAACCGAGAACATTGGGGATCGCCAAGCCAAACGCCAACACCACCAGCAACATCGGCAGGACGAACGCGACACTGTTCTGCAGCGACCACACGCCCACACCACCGAGCAACGCGATGCCACCCGCGAGGCGAATCAACTGCAATACCTTGAACCCTGCCGTCAATAAACGCCGGTTGAGCCATGCTCCAAAACCTGAGCCCAGCGCGAGGATCACGCCGCTGTAACCGAACACACTGGCGTCCACCCCCAGCCGCTGAAACATGAACGGAGCGAGGCTGTAATAGCTGAACAGCGCCACTTTGAACGACGCGATCCACAGCGCCGAACGCCAGATACCCAAGTCACGCAACATGCGCCCAAGGGTTTCGAACAAACCGACATGGCCGGTTGGCGCTGTCCGGGTTTCCACCAGGGTGTACCAACTCCACAGCCACAGCAGCGTTGCCAGCAACAGCAACGCGCCAAGCACACCGCGATAACCGAAAACCTGAACCAGACTGGCGCCGCTGAACAAACCAATCGCCGGACTGGCCGCCAGCGCGATGCCCACCAACGAAAACACCTGCGCAAGTTCGGCGCCTTTGAAGCGGTCGCGCAACACGGTTTGCGTGACCACCGAGCCCACCGCCGCACCGAACGCCGCCAACATCTGCGCCAGTAACAAGCCGTTGAAACTGCTGACCCGCAGGCCGAAAAGCGTGGCAATTGCATAGATTGCCAAGCCCGCGAGCATTGCCGGGCGCCGACCAATGCGATCACACAAACGCCCCCACACCACCACCCCGACGGCAAACGCGAGGAAATACACCGACAACGTCTGCGCCGCCGCTTGCGGGCCAACATTAAACACCCGCCCGATATCACCGAGCGCCGGGCTGTAAAGGGTTTGTGCGATCTGCGGAAACATCAGCAGCGCAATCGCTAGCCACAGGAAATGTCTGTTGTTCATTCTTCATCACTCCTCACATAAATCGCCGAGGAGTTTAAGAATCGGTGAGTGGCGTATTATCCGAACCCTGCCAACTAATCGCTGAAATCGGACAACCCATGGCCTGGCTCGACGCCCACGCAACCTTCGACGCTGATCGCTTTCAGGCACCGGTGATTGGCCTCGCCTCGACTTTGGGTGATCACGATTCCGGCCTGCACCGTCATCAACGCGGGCAACTGCTGTACACGCGACAAGGCTGCACGCGGATCACCCTGGCGCAGCAATTGTGTCTGCTGCCGCCGTCGCGGGCGGCGTGGATTCCGCCGGGTGTCAGCCATCGCGCGGTGATGCAGCAGAGTGTCGATTACCGCTCCATCTACTTGATCCCCGAACTGTGCGCTGCACTGCCGCAGCAGGTCTGCGTGATTGAAGTCAGCCCGTTGTTGCGTGCGGTGCTGGAACCGATGGCGCTGGCCGATTTCGCCAGCGATTGGCAGCAAGGCAAATTCGTCCATCTGCTCGGCCTGTGCCTGAGCGAAATCGCCGAAGCGGCGCAGCAACCGATGCTGTTACCGTTACCTCAGGACAAGCGCCTGGCGCCACTGCTGAAAACGCCCGAACAACTGCCTCCGGAGCTGCAAGTACTGGAGCAGCAGATCGGCGCCAGCAGTCGCACCATCGGGCGGATCTTCCAGCGCGAAACCGGCATGAGTTATCAGCAATGGCGCCAGCAGTGGCGCTTGATGCGCGCGATGGAATTGCTCGCCACAGGGCGCAGCCTGAGTTACTGCGCTTTCGAAACGGGTTTTGCCAGCGACAGCGCCTTCATCGCCTTCTTCAAATCCATGACCGGCAGTACACCGGGCCATTGGCTCAAGTGAGCAACTGACGATCGGCGCCAGAAATCATTTGCGACTAAATATTACCTGCGTCATATTACAGCCGTAATAACGGCCCGTTTGCGCAGGTAACCCGCCATGACCAGCATGCCCACCCTCGAACCTGTTGTGGTGAAGACCAAGCCGCCCCTGCTTAAACGCTTGCTGCTTCCCGGCGCCGGATTGCTCGCGTTGATCTTCGCCGGGGTCTACGCCGTGCATTGGTGGGGCGCCGGGCGTTTTCTCGAAGAAACCGACGATGCCTATATTGGTGGCGATGTCACGGTGATCGGGCCGAAAGTCGCCGGTTACATCGACGAAGTGCTGGTCAGCGACAATCAGCATGTGAAGGCCGGCGATGTGTTGATCCGCCTCGACGCCCTCGACTATCGCGCCAACCTCGCCAAAGCTGAAGGCGCCGTTGCCGCCGAAGAAGCGCTGCTGGCCAACCTCGACGCCACCGAACAACTGCAACAAGCGGTGATCGGCCAAGCCCGCGCCGGCATCGATGCCGCCGGTGCGGAAACCGCGCGCTCGCGGGATGACAACGCGCGCTACAAACGCTTGGTGACCACCAACGCCGTGTCCGTGGAAAGCGCACAACGTGCCGACGCCACCTTCAAAACTGCGCAAGCCCTCAGCGCCCGCGCGCAGGCCGAACTGCTGGCCGCGCAACGCCAACTGGCGGTGATCGACACCCAGAAACAACAGGCCCGCGCCGCCCTTCAACAAGCCCGCGCCGAACGTGATCTGGCGCAACTGAACCTCGGCTACACCGAACTGCGCGCACCGGTCGATGGGGTGATCGGCAATCGCCGCGCACGAGTCGGCGCCTATGCCCAGGCCGGTTCGCAACAATTGTCAGTGGTGCCGGCCAGCGGCTTGTGGGTCGATGCCAATTTCAAGGAAGACCAACTGGCGCGGATGAAACCCGGGCAGCGCGTAAGCATCCGTGCTGACGTGCTTTCCGGTCAGGAATTCCACGGTCGCCTCGACAGCCTCGCCCCGGCCACCGGTTCGCAATTCAGTGTGCTGCCACCGGAAAACGCCACCGGCAACTTCACCAAAATCGTCCAGCGCGTGCCAGTGCGCATCCTCCTTGATCCAGCTGACGGCGTGCTCGGTCACTTGCGCCCGGGCCTGTCGGTAACAGCGGAAGTCGACACCCGCGTGCAACCGGAAACCAGCGCCGTGGCCGTCGCGCCATGAGCACCACCGTTGCCGCCCCAGCGCAACCGTTCAACGCGGCGGACATGGCGACCGCGACCAAGGTATTCGCCTTCGCGACCATGTGCATCGGCATGTTCATCGCGTTGCTCGACATCCAGATCGTCTCGGCGTCGCTGCGCGATATCGGCGGCGGACTGTCTGCCGGCACCGACGAAACCGCGTGGGTGCAGACCAGTTACCTGATCGCCGAAATCATCGTGATTCCGCTGTCCGGCTGGCTGTCGCGAGTGTTCTCCACGCGCTGGTTGTTCTGCGCTTCGGCGGTCGGTTTTACCTTGGCGAGCTTACTCTGCGGCATTGCCTGGAATATCCAGAGCATGATTGCCTTTCGCGCGCTGCAAGGTTTTCTCGGTGGTTCGATGATCCCGCTGGTGTTCACCACGGCGTTCTTTTTCTTCACCGGCAAACAACGGGTAATCGCCGCCGCGACCATCGGCGCGGTCGCGTCATTGGCGCCGACACTGGGGCCGGTGATCGGTGGCTGGATCACTGATATTTCCTCGTGGCACTGGTTGTTCTACATCAACCTGGTACCGGGGATTTTCGTTGCCGTAGCGGTGCCGATGCTGGTGAAAATCGACCAGCCGGAATTGTCCCTGCTCAAAGGCGCGGACTATCTGAGCATGGTGTTTCTTGCGCTGTTTCTCGGCTGCCTGGAATACACCCTCGAAGAAGGTCCGCGCTGGAACTGGTTCAGCGACCAGACCATTCTGACCACCGCGTGGATCAGCGGTCTCGCCGGGTTAGCTTTCATTGGCCGCACCTTGCATGTGGCCAATCCGATCGTTGATCTGCGCGCACTCAAGGATCGCAATTTTGCCCTCGGCTGCTTCTTCTCGTTCGTCACTGGCATCGGCCTGTTCGCGACGATTTACCTGACGCCGCTGTTCCTCGGCCGCGTACGCGGCTACAGCGCGCTGGACATTGGTCTGGCGGTTTTCTCCACCGGCGTGTTCCAGATCATGGCGATTCCGCTGTATGCCTTTCTGGCCAATCGCATGGACCTGCGCTGGATCATGATGATCGGTCTGGGTCTGTTCGCGATATCGATGTGGGAGTTCAGCCCGATCACCCACGACTGGGGCGCCGGCGAGTTGATGCTGCCGCAAGCGTTGCGCGGGATTGCCCAGCAACTGGCGGTGCCGCCAGCGGTGACGTTGACCTTGGGAGGGTTGGCACCGGCACGCCTCAAGCATGCGTCGGGGCTGTTCAATCTGATGCGCAATCTCGGCGGGGCGATTGGTATTGCGGCGTGCGCGACCATTCTCAATGACCGCACCAATCTGCACTTCACCCGGTTGGCCGAGCATCTGAACAGCAGCAATGAGGCGATGAATCAGTGGCTGGCGCAGGTCGGTGGCAACCTTGCAACGCTGGGCCAGAGCGGCGACGTCGGCGTCACCGCCAGCCTGCGCCAGTTGTGGCTGCTCACTTACCGTGAGGCGCAGACGCAGACCTACGGCGACACCTTTCTGATGATCGGGGCGTGCTTCGTCATCGCCACCGCGATGGTGCCCTTGATGCGCAAGGTGCAACCACCGGCAGCGCCGAGCGCGGATGGGCATTGATGCCTATTTTTGCAGACATCCACTTCCTCCTGTAGGAGTGAGCCTGCTCGCGATAGCGGTGTGTTAGCGAAGCAAATGTCGACTGACACATCGCCATCGCGAGCAGGCTCACTCCTACAGGGATTTGTGTGTGTTTACTCAGGCTTGTGGGATTTTGCGGAAACCTACGGCCAAACGATTCCAGCTGTTGATGGTGCTGATCGCCACGGTCAAATCGACCATTTCTTTCGGGGTGAATTGCGCCGCGACCACGTCGTAATCCTCGTCCGGGGCATGGGTCAGGCTCAGTTGGGTCAGCGATTCGGTCCACAGCAACGCGGCGCGTTCACGGTCGCTGAAGAACGGCGCTTCACGCCAAGCGGTGACCGCGAACAAACGGCGCGGGGTTTCGCCGCCCTTGATCGCATCAGTGGTGTGCATGTCGATGCAGAACGCGCAGCCATTGATCTGCGAAGCGCGCAGTTTGACCAGCTCGATCAGGGTCTTTTCCAGCGGCAGCTTCGAAACCGCAGTCTCCAGGGCGATCATCGCTTTCAGTGCGTCTGGCGATGCGGTGTAGAAATCGGTACGAGGTTTCATGGTAGCTCCGGGCAGCAAGTGAATGTGTGGCTACGTTAGTCCCCGCACCCGGTTCGGCAAATAGCCAATATTCCAGAAGATCAGGAGGCCACTTCGGTTTTCACGGCTGACCACTCGTCAGTCAATCGGCACCAAGGGTTCTGCGCGTCAGACCAATATCAGGTACACGCCCTTTCTGGAGACGGATCATGATCACGCGCAAACTCACCTCGTTATTGCTCGCCGGCCTGCTGGCCACGGCATCGGCCGCCAGCTTCGCCGCCAATGATGGCGCTGACGCCACCGGCACCAAATCCGGTGGCCCGACCAGCACAACCACGCCGCCAGACAACACCCCGGGCGCGCCGTCGGGTGGTAGCGGTTCTTCGGGTATGGGATCCGGAACTGGCACCAATGGCGGGGCCAGCGGTTCCGGTTCCGGGGCTGGCGGCGGCACCGGTTCGGCGGGTGGCGGGACTGGCGGCGCGGGCGGTGGCACTGGCGGCTGAACGAACAAGAGCCATCCATGGTGAAAACCCTCGGTTGTATGGGTATTCACATAATCTTGGCTTAATGAAAATCCCTGTGGGAGCGAACTTGCTCGCGAAGGCGTTAGATCGGTCAACATCTTCATCGCCTGACACTGCGCTTTCGCGAGCAAGCTCGCTCCCACAGGGTTGGTGTCAGCGTTTGAGTTAGCGGTCCGAGCGCATCAACTCGGCCAGACCGCTGTCCAGTGACAACACCGCTGCGCGATTGCGCCCGGCATTTTTCGCCTGATACAACGCCGCATCGGCGCGCTGGATAAACACTTCCAGGCTGTCATTGCCGCTCGGAATAAACGAGTAACAGCCCAGACTCACCGTCAGATACCCGGTCGGCGAGCCGCTGTGGGTGATGTGCTTGTCGATCACGCTGCGGCGGATCTGCCCGGCAATTGCCAGCGCACCGTTGATATCGGTGTCCGGCAGCAGCACTGCAAATTCCTCACCGCCGTAGCGCACCGCCAGATCAGACTTGCGCTGGCAGCAGGCCCTCAGCACCTGAGCAACCTGAGTCAGGCAATGATCCCCCGCCACATGCCCATAAGCATCGTTGTAGCGCTTGAAAAAATCGATATCGAGCATGATCAGGCTGACTGGACTGACCTGCCGCGCGCCACGGGCAAATTCGACCTCCAGCGAACGCTCGAACAAGCGTCGATTGGCCAACCCGGTCAGGCTATCGTGGGTCGCAATCTGCTCCAGCGTGCGCTGGGCCTTGCGCAGGTTTTTCTCGATCCGTTCGCCGTCGCGCACCTGATGAATGAACACCCAGCCAAACAGGCCGATGCCGAGAATCACCAAGGCGACGATCACACTCGACTGGAATGCGCGTGCGTACCAGCCCTCGAGAATCGTGTCGCGCGAGGTCGCCGCCGACACCACTAACGGATACGCCGACAAACGTCGATAACCGTACAAACGCACGACGCCATCGACCACCGAATCGATCATTGCAGTGCCGGCCGCCGCCTCAGGCAGCAACGTGCGATAAATCCGCCCTTGCGCCAGCGACGTTCCGATCAGGTTTTCATCAAACGGACGGCGGGCGAGCAACGTGCCGTCGCTCAGGCCGAGAAACATGATGCCTTGGTCATCGAGACTGAAACTTTCGAAGAAGCGATCAAAGTACGACATCTTGATCCCGGCCAGCAGCACACCCTGGAAATTGCCGGCGTGATCATTGATGCGCTTGGAGATCGGGATGATCCACTCACCGTTCTCGCGGCTGCGAATCGCCGGGCCGATGTGCGCCAGCGTCGAGGCGTTCTGCTGGTGAAACTTGAAGTACTCGCGATCGGCCACGCCATGACCACGGGGCAGATCGGCGAACGAGGTAATCACCCACTGGCCCTGCGTGTCGAAGAGAAACATGCCGTGCAACTGATCAAGTTGCTGCACGCGCCGGGCGAAGGTTTTCTGCAGCCGTGGTTTTTGCGCTGCGCCGTAACCGTCGTCCTGAATCCAGTCAACCAGGCTGGTTATCACCAGGTCCGCCGCCAGAAAGGTGTCCTCGGCCTGCTGCGCCATGGCCCGGGTCAGGTTGCTCGACGCCACTTTCGCCACCGCCAGATCCTGCCGTCGCGACTGCTCCAGTTGCAGGTACAGCAAACCGGACAGACACAACCCCACCGCAACGATAAACAGCACCGCCGCTTTGCGCAGCGGCAGGCGTTTAAGGGTGCCTCCGGGGGCCTGATGCGGATCGTGAATAGGGATAGGCAAAAGCAAGTCCTGGGCAGGTACGACAAGGGCGCCAGCGGGGAAGCCCTTATGTTTGTGAGCGTAGCCCACCGGAATCTACGGGGCAAACGCCCCGGTCCCGCCCAGGTATATCGGCGCACAACGAGTTTGGATGATCGCTGTTCGCCGATTTATTTTCGATTGCCTCTTTAGGGTTAGTCAGTTGTGAAGGGCCAGGCGCCGCATCGCACTGTGCAAGTGGGCCTGCGCACTTTGCGCATCGCCCTCGCGCATCTGCTCATAGGCCAGTTGCGCGATGGCGTGGGGTACCGGTTTCAGCTCGCGTTGCGTGGCCATCGCAAGCAGTTGCACGTGGGCGGCGCGCTCCAGGTAATAGAGGTCGTCCCAGGCTTCGGCGATGGTCGGCGCGGCGACGATCACGCCGTGGTTTTTCAGGAACAGAATGTCGGCGTCGCCCATGACCCCGGCGATACGGTCGCCTTCGGACGCGTCCAACGCCAGGCCGTTGTAGTCCTCGTCCACCGCCGTGCGCCCGTAGAACTTCAGCGCGGTCTGCCCCAGCCACAACAGCGGCGGCCCTTGCAGCAGGCACAACGCCGTGGCGTGAGGCATGTGGGTGTGGAACGCGACTTTCACTCGCGGCAGTTGTTTGTGCAGGCGCGCGTGGATATAGAACGCCGTGGCTTCCGGATGGCCTTCGCCTTCAACCACATTGCCGTCGAAGTCGCAAACCAGCAGATTCTGCGCGGTGACTTCGGCGAAGGCGTAGCCATAGGGATTGACCAGAAACAGATCATCATGCCCCGGCAGCATCGCCGAAAAATGATTGCAGATGCCCTCCTCCAACCCATGCAGCGCGGCCAGTTGAAAGCACGCTGCGAGTTCGTTGCGCGCGGTGATGATCGCTTCGGTGTCGAGGTTCAGCGCTGTCGGGCGTGCGGCCGGCGCACTGGCAGTCAGGGTGTGAGCCATGACGATTCTCCGTTACCAACCAAGGGATTTGAACAGCGGCAACACTTGACCGAGGCGGTTGAGGATCGCGTCGGGGCGATAGTCCGCCAGCAACTGGCGGCCGGTGCCGCGATCGATCCACACGCAGCGAAAGCCCATGTCCCGCGCCGCCGTGTGGTCGAGCATCGGGCTGGCGCAGATGTGCACCACATCTGCGCGGCTGACGCCCAACTGCTCATGAGCGTAGTCGAACAGCCGTGGTGCCGGTTTGTAGGCGCCGGCCTGTTGCGCGGTGATCACCCGGTCGATGTGGCCGCCGAGTTGCGCGACGTTGCCGGCAATGATGTCGTCGTCGGTGTTGGAGACGATGCACAGTTTGAAACCCATGGCTTTCAATTCACGCAGGGTCTCGATCACCTCGGCAAACGGCGGCATTTTCGGGATCGCGGCGGCCAGACGCTGGCTGTCTTCGGGCAGGCTGGGCAAGCCCAATTCTTCCAGGGCCAATTGCAGGCCGAGGGTGCTTAGCTCGCGGAACGAACGGTGCGGTGGGGTCTGTTCGAGGCGATGTTCATGGCGGTCATAGACGTCAATCAGGTGCCCGACGTCGATCTGATGCTCGCCCTTCTCGCTGAGGATTTCGCCGACCACAGCTTTCAGGCCTTCGTCCCATTGAATCAACGTGCCGTAGCAATCGAAGGTCAGCCACTGCGGGCGCGGGGTGTGGATGAGTGTCATTGGTCGAATCCTCCGTCGTGAGGACTTCAGCTTATGAGCACCCGGTGATAGTGTGAAATTAAATAAATAGCCAATCGTCAGTTGAAAAACCACTATCGAGAGCATCGCCATGCTGGACCTGGAATTGCTGAAAACCTTTGTCTGCGTGGTCGACGAAGGCAGCTTCACCCGCGCCGCCGAGCGCGTGCACCGCACCCAATCGACGGTCAGCCAGCAGGTGCGCAAACTCGAGGAGCTGGTCGGCCATGCCCTGCTGCTGCGCGACCGTACCGGGCTGAATGTCGCCGTCACCGAGCACGGCGAATTGTTGATTCACTACGCGCGCCGTTTGCTCGCGCTGTCCGCCGAAGCCACTGAAGCCTTGGCCAGCGACCTCGACCTGGAAATCCTCCGTATCGGCATGCCGGAAGACTTCGACGCGCGGCGCATGGCGCTGATTCTCGCCGGCTTCACCCGCAGCCATCCGCAAGCGCGGCTGGAAACCCTCAGCGGCATGAGCCTCGATCTGCGCCAGCGCCTCGATGCCGGCGACATCGACATCGCCCTGATCAAACGCGAACCCGACAGCGGCCCGGCGTGGGCGACCTGGCCGGAACGACTGGTGTGGGTCAAAGGTGCGGAGTTTGATTCTTCCACTGGCGTGCTGCCGTTGGCGTTGTTTCCTCAGGGCTGCCTGTATCGGCAGCGCGCCATTCGTTTGCTCGATGTTGCTAAGCGACCTTGGCGGGTGGCGTTCGGCAGCCACAGCCTGACCGGGATTCAAGCGGCAGTGGCGTCGGGGTTGGGGGTGTCGGTGCTGCCAGTGTCGGCGGTGTTGCCTGAGCATCAGGTGTGTATGGATTTGCCGGAACTGGCGCCGACGGAATTGGCGTTGGTTAGCCGTGAGGGGGTTTTGAGCGGGTTGCAGCGCGGTCTGGTGGAGTTTTTGCGTGGGGAGTTGGGCGTGGATGCGGGGGGATTTGCCTGAAATCCCCCTTTGTTCTGTTATCGGGGTGTGTTGATTTCCCGCAGCAGATCCGCGACGGGTATGTTCATGGTGTTGGAGTAGTAGGGTTTGTAGCCGTAGGCGGTGACGACGACTTTGCAGGGGATTTGTTGTTTGTTGGATAGGAGCTGGTTTAGTTCTGACGCTGACAAGTCTCGCTGCGAACCCCCACCGTTTGAAAGTTCACTCATGAATGTACGGGTCAAGTAGGAGAACCCCATTTTACTGCTGACGTCTTTTTCGGGTTGTATTACACCAAATGCAGTAAATCGCATAAATTTCTTAATAGAAAAATCTTGGTCATCCGACAAAGCGCACTCGAGCATGCCTGAAGCCATACCCACCCTTTCTCCTCGATCAAAAAGATTAAGGACATCGACATCCGAGTGATACCGAATGACATACAAAAGCGAACTATCATCCCTCTCAACAGAACGGAAGACCAAGTTCGCAGGTGGTTTTATATGATCTTTAGCACACCCGGAACAAATACATAGAAATACGCAAAGTAAAAACTTATTCACCCGGAAACTCCTTCATGATGGATTCAAACAAGAAGTCGCTCGCCGATTTCCTGCCTGCTATGGGCGCATTGAATAGCCCGAATGCATTGGCATGGTTCGTATCAACACTGACATTCACCGAGGGACCGCATGAAACAAGCCATTTCTCGCCAAAGTCAGCCACCCCATCTGACGGGTCTCTCTGAGTGGGTGCAGCCTTGATATTTATCCAGTCATTGGTAATTGGCTCAGGTCGCTCGCGATAAATATCCGACCCCAGCCAAACCAAAGCCCCCTCTCCTACCGGATCAAGAGTGATCAGCATCTGAACCCGGTAGCCCCATTCCGACATGATTTTTGTCAGATGAGCGCCATTCCATCCACCGAGGCTATGTCCGACGATATAAACAGGACAACTCTTGTAAGGAATAAGGCTCAAGACATGACGCTGAATATCCTGTTTACCTCTGACCTCGTTGTAGCCCAACCAATCTGACTTATATCTACCCTGCTCTTGCAACTTTCGGGTGCGGTCATCAAATGTCACCCATGCCTCTCGGATATTTTTATACGGTCCGGAAAAGTAATAACTCTCTTTGTCGCCAGCCCCACCAACAAATAGAACAATCGCCTTGGTACTCTCCACCGGCACAGGCTTGTCACTGACATCCTTCTTGTCCGTCAGCGCATGTTCCTTGTGCAGCTTGTAATTGT
Organism: Pseudomonas sp. MC6; assembly: GCF_054790575.1. Lineage (NCBI taxonomy): Bacteria > Pseudomonadati > Pseudomonadota > Gammaproteobacteria > Pseudomonadales > Pseudomonadaceae > Pseudomonas > Pseudomonas sp. MC6. The sequence continues at coordinate 681,786 of NZ_CP186504.1, read as the reverse complement.
TGCCCTTCGCGCACGTTACCGTTTCAGCAGCCATGCCTCACTCCTCCAAAAACAACTTGATGGTTTCAGGCAGATGCGAGCTGACTTGGTGAGTAAATCCGTTCGCGTCAGACACCCCATGTTCCAGACGCCCGTCAGCGCGCTGAATAACGTAAGGATGATCAGGCATGGGCTCACCGGTCACGTCATTGACCAGTTTCAACCTGTCAGTGAAATGCACCGGCATCGGCAGCAAACCACTGAAGGGAGCCGACGTCACCGTGTCACCGATGATGACCGTGCCTGAACCGCCGATGACGACGTTGCCGTGCCCACCGGTGCTGTCCAGTGTCGCGGCGTTCAAACCGTTGATGAACACCGTCGACGCAACAGCGCCGGTAATCGGGCTACCGCAGGCGGATTTGTCAGTCATCCGCGCAGCCGCCAAGCCGTCGAAATTCACATTCGGGGAGCCACTGACAATAGGATTGGTGCCATGTCCCGGCAATGGACAGGCGGTTGGATCGGTGACGCGGGCGGCGGGTTTTCCGCTCATGAACAGCTCCTTGCGATGTAACGTGGTCATCCTTTCGGGGGCGCAAGCATGCGGGAGTTCGCCGGGTACTTCAAACCTTCAGACCAAAAAAGGCGCCCGATCGGGCGCCTTTTTGATACGTGGAAACCGCTCAGGTTAGCGCGACGGCGGCACCCGGATATCCCCCGCGCGGCATTGGGTTTTCACGCCCTTGCCACAGGCGCCGAACTGCAAATCCTTGCCCATGCACACGCGCACTTCCGACAACTCCGGGCCGCTGCAAATGACCGCGATGCCATCGGCCGGAATCCCCGGGTTGGCCTTGCGGAACAGGTCGGCAATTTCCTGGGCTTCGAAGTAATAGGAACTGCTGAACGGTTGCAGCTCATCGGGGATTTTCACCGCCGCCACGGCTTTGTCCGCTTCATCCAGATAGCCCATTGCGCCGAGGCCGCTGCAGGTGCCGTGCTTGGACCATTCGTGGTCGAGCAGTTTTTTGGTCGGGAACAGCGTCAGGCCCTGGCTGGTTTGCGCCGCGTTCAGCGTGGTCAGCGGTGGGCAGGATTCCGGCCAGCCACCCTTGGCGTATTGCGGCCACAAACCGTGCAGCACGAAGCCATAGCCCTTGCCCGTGCACTGCGAGTCATCTTTATGCGTAAGGCAAAAGGTCGGCGACCAGGACATCGCCAGCAGGTAGTAATCGAACACCCCCGCCACCGATTCCGCCTGCGCTTTGCTCGACTGCGATTGGCGCGCCGAACTCAAACCGATGCTACCGACCGTCAGCGCAATCACTGCCAAAATTGTAAACAGCTTTTTCATCTACCCGCTCCTTGGGACGCCTGCGTCCGTGGTTTTCGATCCTGACCAGACTTGGCCAGCGCTGATTTCGACACGCTTGTGTTGCAAGCGCATGACGCAAGGCAACGCCGTACGCCGTTGAAAGGTCTACGATTAACAGGCAGACATCAAACCAAGGGATCCGAAATGAGTAAAGCAGACGAACTCGCCGCCAAACTCAAGCAAACCCGGCACACGCATGCGGATGCCGCGCTGGAGATCGATTGCTGGCCGAAGCAGGTAGACAGCCTGTTCCACCGTATCGAAGAGTGGCTGAAACCGGTGATCGAAGTCGGCCTGAAGATTCGCCGCAATCCGACCCACGTTTGCGAAACCTCACCCGATGGTGAATCCCACGATTACGCCATCGACCAACTGGTGATCGAAGCCAATCATCAAACCCTGACATTCGATCCCATTGCGCGGTTTACCGAGGATGGCGCCGGACGCGTGCAAATCATCCCGTCAGCCACGGACACCTATCTGCTGCGTACCGTGGATGAGCATGGTGAAAGCCATTGGTGGGTGCAGTCGATTGAAACAGGCCAGCAACTGGATGCCATCGCGCTGACCGAAAACAATCTTTTGCTCGCGGTGCAGGAAGGCCTCGGCCTCTAGCCGCGATTACCGCCGCCGCGCCGAGCAAAACTCGACGATCACCTGCGATAGCGCATCGATCATCTGCGGCTCAGCGTGAGGCGCGACAAACAAGCGGAACTGCGCATCCGGTAACACCGGCAAGCCCTGTTCCGCGCCGAGCGCCGTCAACCCCTGCCCCAACTGACTCGCCGGCACCGGCGCCACGGCAAATCCGGACAATGCCGCCGCGCGCAACCCGGCGGTGCTCGAACACAGCATCGCGGTACGCTGGGCAATGCCCGCCTGAGCCAAACGCGTCAGCGCCGCCTCACGATACGGACACGGCTCAGGAAACAGCGCCAGCGGCAATGGCGTCGGCAGTTGAATCACGGGTTGTGCGGCCCACGCCCACACCAGCGGTTCTTGCCAAAGTAAACGCCCCGATGCGCCGGTTTCGCACTGCGAGCCGATGACCATCTCCAGATCGCCCCGCTGCATCTGGCCCAGCAGCGTCCCCGGAATATTCACCTGCACATCGAGCTCCATGCCTGGATGCTGCGCCGCGCAATCCTGCAACGCGCGCAACAAACGCGCCTCGACAAAATCCTCGGACAGGCCAATCCGCATCCGCCCCTGAAACGGTGTGCCCGTGAGCTGCGCCCAGGCATCGCGATTCAACGCCAGAATCGTCCGCGCATAGGCGATCAGGCGTTCGCCATCAGCGGTGAGTTGCTGAGAACGAGTGGTGCGCTTGAGCAGTGGTTTGCCGACTTGTTCTTCGAGTCGGCGCAGATGACCGCTGACCGCCGACTGGGTCAGATGCAGTTTTTCCGCCGCACGACTGAAGCCGTCCTCATCGACAACGGTGACAAAGGTCTTGAGCAACAGGGCGTCAAACATAGTGAGATACGTGATCAATGGCCTATTTATTAACGATTTATAGTTTGAAGCGCGCTATGTTGCAATGCCTCGCATTCCCCCCGACTGCCGAGGCTTATCGTGACCACCCTTCTGCACATTGAATGCTCACCGCGCAAACAACGCTCCGCGTCACTGCAAGTGGCCCGCAGCTTTATCGATCGCTATCTGCAGCATCATCCGCAGACACACGTCGAAACCCTCGACCTGTGGGGCATGCCACTGCCGGAGTTCGGCGAAGAGGCGATGAACGCCAAGTACGCAGGACTCAACGGAATAGCGCGAACACCAGCCCAACAAACGGTCTGGGAAGAACTCGAGGCACTCGCCGCCCACCTGCACCGTGCCGACATTCTGGTGATGTCAGTACCGCTGTGGAATTACAGCATTCCTTACAAACTCAAGCACTACATCGACCTGGTGTCACAGAAGGACATCCTCTTCAGCTTCGACCCGCAGCTTGGCCCGCAAGGGTTGCTGCACGGAAAAACCGCTGTGGTTGCCTATGCCCGCGGCCTGGATTTTTCTGCGCAATCGACCACGCCCGCCGGGCGGTTCGACTTTCAGAAACCCTACATGCAAGCGTGGCTCGAATTTGTCGGGATCACTGATGTGCACGCGCTGATCGTCGAAAAGACCATTCTCGGGGAAGACCTCGACCGCAACTCGCGGCTGCTGGCCTCACAACAGGCGCGGGATCTGGCAGATCGCCTGGTGCGAGCTGGGTGACACCGACGAAAGCGTTTCACTACACTGGGCCACCTTCCTTGTCGGAAACCCGATCTCAATGACAATTCTAAAAAGCACGATGATCCTTTGCGGTGCGCTCACATTCGCCTCCGCCGTTCAGGCGCAGGAAAACACGTCGCACCTCGACCGCATCCAGCAACAAGCCCAGTTGCGCGTGTGCACCACCGGCGACTACAAGCCCTACACCTTCAAACGCCCCGACGGCGACTTCGAAGGCATCGACATCGCCATGGCCCGCTCGCTGGCCGACAGCCTCGGGGTCAAAGTGCAATGGGTGCAAACCACCTGGAAAACCCTGATGCCGGACATGCAGGCCGGCAAGTGCGACATCGGCATGGGCGGCATCTCGGTGACGCTCGAACGGCAGAAAAAAGCCTACTTCAGCAACACCCTCGACACCGACGGCAAGATCCCGCTGGTGCGCTGCGCTGATGTCAGCAAGTACCAGACGGTCGAACAGATCAACCAGCCCAACGTGCGCCTGGTCGAACCCGCCGGCGGCACCAACGAAGCCTTCGTCCACGCCTTCCTGCCCAAAGCGCAACTGGCCCTGCACGACAACGTGACGATCTTCCAGCAACTGCTCGACAACCAGGCCGACGTGATGATCACCGACGCCTCGGAAGCGCTGTATCAGCAGAAACTCAAACCGGGCTTGTGCGCGGTGAATCCGCATCAGTACATGCAATATGGCGAAAAGGCTTACTTGCTGCCGCGCGATGACATCAGCTGGAAACTGTATGTCGATCAGTGGCTGCACTTGAGCAAAGTCACCGGCAAATATCAGCAAACCCTGAGCGAGTGGATTGCCGTACCTGCCGCGCAGTAATCCTCAATCGTCATGCAACATTCCGGAGCTGTACTGATTGAGACTGCTGCCGATACTGTTGCCACCAAACTTCAACGTATTGGCGTTGCGCCCCTCCGGCGACTGACAGTCGCCGGAGAAACAACTGGTGGTGGTGGTCAAGCCACCCGCGCCCGAACAAGCACTCAACACCGACACAGCAACAATCAACAGCACTTTGACGACATTGGCGCTCATGGCACGATTCCCCTCAGGATGAACAGCGACGATCTTGTGCCAACATCCTAGGCCTGCACCGCACGCGGCAAGATGAAACTTTGCTGATCGACAGCGCCGGTTCAGAATCGCTACCCGCCGACAAGGACATCCCCATGCAATTCCTGCCCCTCACCGACGCCAGTCCCGCCATCCAGGCCCACGTGCGCACCCTGCGCAACCAGCCGGACGTGCGCAAATTCATGTACACCTCGCATGAAATCAGCGAAGCGGAACATGCCAACTGGCTGGACTCGTTGCAGGGCAACCCACGCCAGCAAGTGTTTGTGGTGATCAAGGATGAGCAGGCCGTCGGGGTTGTTTCGTTGAATGCGATCAACGTTTTGCACAAGAGCGCGGATTGGGCGTTTTATCTGGACGTCGGGTTGCAGGGTAAGGGCTTGGGCAGTGTGGTCGAGTTCTGGATGCTCGATTACGCGTTTGGCGTGGCGGGGCTGGAAAAGCTGAATTGCGAAGTGCTGGCGATGAATGCGGCGGTGGTGAAGATGCACCAGAAGTTCGGGTTTGAGATTGAAGGTGTTCGGCGGCAGAACGTGGTGAAGGATGGGGTTCGGGTCGATGTGGTGTTGTTGGGGATTACCAACGCTGAATGGCGCAACAAACGTCCAACGCTGGTCCCCGTTATCGAGCGGATCAGTGCGAGCTGAAAGCGATCATCTCTTCTGCCACGCACTTGTCGGGATCTGCGCCAGCGATTTGAAAGCGGGCTTGGCGAACCAGTACCCCTGCATCAAATAGATGCCGCAGTCGGCGAGAAAATCTCTTTCCTCGGCAACTTCTATGCCCTCGGCGATCACCTCCACGCCCAACTCGGTACACATGTTCACCACGTTACGCACAATGGTCTGGCGAACTCGGTCACGGTGAATATCGCGGATCAGCGCCATATCCAGCTTGATCAGATCTGGCTGAAAGTCCGCCAATAAGTTAAGGCCGGAATAGCCTGCGCCAAAGTCGTCGATCGCCGTCTTGAAACCAAACTCACGATATTCGCGCAAGATATTCATCAAATGCTTGTTGCTCTCAACGTGCTCGCCCTCCACCGCCTCGAAGATCAGCCGCTCCAGTGGGAAGCCGTGAGCACGCGCCGCTTCCAGCGTGCTGCGAATGCACATTTCCGGACGGTAAACGGCATTCGGCAAAAAGTTGATCGACAAGAACTGCGTCATCCCTAACTCAGCCGCCGTGGAAATCGCCCGTACTCGACACAGTTGATCAAATCGGTAACGGTTTTGATCGTCGACCTGCTCCAGCACTGACAAGGCGCCCTCGCCTTTCAGGCCGCGAACCAAGGCCTCATGGGCAAAAATCGTTTGATCACGCACATCCACAATGGGCTGAAAAGCGAAGGCGAAATCCATGTCCGGCACGCTTTTGTCCTTACAGCCCTCGCAGCCTCCGCGTGACGTGAATGATTCTGGAAATTCGGTCATGACACCCCCTGATAACGGGTTGTAACCTTCCCTGACTATAGGTAAAAAACTGCTGTTGAACCGAGTCACCTGCTCACCACGCCCCAACGCTAGCCCTGCGACGCTTGAATATTCGAAATCGCTGCAGATTCATCGTTCCAAAAATCAAGTGCGAAAATGCGCCGTCATTCGCTGCAAGTCCTGCCCCAGTGACGCCAACTCAACCGTCGCAGCTGCACTCTCTTCACTGGCAACCGCCGACTGGTCAGCCACATCCCGTACGCTGACGATGCTGCGATTGATTTCGTCGGCCACGGCACTTTGCTGCTCGGCAGCGGCCGAGATCTGCAGGCTCATCTCCTGGATCGTACCAATGGACTGATTGATCTCGGTAATCGCCAACTCGGCCTTCTGCGCCAACACCACCGTATCGAGGGTGCGCTCGCGGCTGGAGGCCATCAGGGTCGAGGCCGCTTGCGCGCCTTGTTGCAGGGTGACGATCAGCGCTTCGATTTCCTTGGTCGAGTCCTGCGTGCGTTGAGCCAGCGAGCGCACCTCGTCTGCCACCACAGCGAAACCACGCCCCTGCTCTCCCGCCCGTGCGGCTTCGATAGCGGCATTCAACGCGAGCAGATTGGTCTGCTCGGCGACGGCTTTGATGACATCGATCACTTTGCCGATCTGCTCGCTGTCCTGAGACAGCACGTTCATCGCGCCGCCCAGCTCTTCGATGGCCACAGCGAGTTCACTGATCTGCAACGTCGCCTGCTTAACCACCGTACTGCCGTGGCGAGCCTGTTGATCGACCAACGTCGCGGCGGCGGACGCATCGGTGGTGTTACGCGCAACTTCCTGCACCGTCGAAGCCATTTCGTGCATCGCCGTGGCGACTTGATCCACTTCGCTTTTTTGCTGACGCACACCGGCACTGGTCTGCTCGCTCATGGCCGAGAGCTTTTGCGCAGAAGTGGAAATATGCGTGACTCCGTTGCCGATACCTTGCACCAGCGTGTTCAGGTTCTGCGCCATGTCCTGCATCGCATTTTGCAGATCGCCCAACTCGTCTTTGCGGTTTGATTTGGCCTGTACCGTCAGGTCGCCCTTGGCAATACGTCGAGCCAGTTCAACCGTCAGCGCCAGTGGCGAAGTGATCTGGCGCGAGATGACCAGCGAAGCAAACAGCCCGATCACCAGCGCCAACACGGTCAATACGGAGATCTGAACAAAGGCTGAGTGTTGATCTTCACGCGCCAGGCGCTGCTGGGTGTCCATCAGGCCATTCATGATCTTGTCCATCGCCTTGCTTTCCTGGTCGACCTGCTCGCGCATGTTCTGCTTCTGCTCAAACAAACCGGCCACTTCCACCAATACTTCGCGATAACGACGCATGCCGGCATGCGCTTCTTCCAGTTGACTCGACAGGGTCGCCGGCAGGCTGGTACGCGCCTTGGCGATATCACTCAAGAAGGTATCGATGGTCTCCATCAGCAGGTTTTTGTTCGCCTCGTTAGGCACCGCAATGTAACGACGCAACATCAGGCGAAACGTGGTCATGCCATTGCGCAAATCGGCCACCGTGCGCAGATCCCGAACGCGTTCGCCATCGGCAGACGCCAGCGCACTGGTCGTGGTGCCTTCAAGCATGCCGGCAAAAGTTTGCGCGTACTTGTCCGACAGCGCACTCAAGGGCTTCAGAGCATCGGTGGTCGACTTATCGGCAGCGATCAACCGTTTGACCTTCTGGTCGTAGGCGACAATCGTCGTTTGCAAGGCCTTCAAGGCTTGCTGGTTTTCAGCGCGGGTCAACGTTTCCAGGGCCTTGCTGACAAGGCCCTGCAAGACATTCAACTGAGCGTTATAGGCGTCGGCGAACGCTGCATCAGCGGCGGCTTCGTACTGTTTCTCGGAAAGACGCATCTCTTGCGTCGCGTCATTCAACGTGCCGATCAGACGCGTCGTACTCAAGCGATCAACCAGCACGCTGTTGCTGTTATAGCCAATGAAGGCAACCGCCAAAACAGCCAGCAGAAGAATGCCGAAGCCGGTTCCCAGCTTGCGGGAAACTTTGATGTCACCCAGGAAATTCGATGCAACTGCCATATTCAGCCTCAACGCCGTGACGCGAAACGCCAGGCACAAAAAATTGATCTCCGGTAACCACAGTCACCGTCCAGACATTCGGGGGTCGTCATCCAAGGCGTAATACGGGACGCTCCAGCTGTCCCGAAAATGCAAAATGCAGATGCTGTCGAAGCGTCGAGAAGAAACCCGACGCGAGCATCGGCAGACAAACCCATGACGTCGCAAACAGAGGGTCTGCACGCTGGATTTATCGTTTCAGCAAAGGTGTCTGGAGGGATGCTAGTAATTTTGCGAAAACTTGTACAACTTTATATTTTTGTACAATCGTTGAACTTTTACAGCTGCATGATGACGCATTGCCATCACGCTTTGTGGCACATCGCTACTGATGTAAAACGGAGCTGAAAATGCTGATCCAGATGCCTGTCCGCTCAGTCCTTTGCCGGCTTGGGAATCGCAATCCGGCTACCGGTCTTGATCTCGCGCAACGCCAGGCTGGACTGGATCGACGCAATCCCCACCTGACGCCGGAGCACCTGCTCGATAAAGTCGCTGTAGCTATCAAGATCCTCCGCCAACACCTGCAATACATAGTCGGCATCGCCGGTGATCTTGTGACAGGCCACCACCTGCGGCAATTGCGCAATCACCGCCTCGAAAGCGTCCGGTGCATGGTCGGCATGGGTGGAAAAACGAATGTGCACGAACGCCATGATATCCAGCCCGAGCATTCGCCGATCAAGGTTGGCCTGATAGCCCTTGATGACCCCCGCCTCCTCCATGCGCTTGCGCCGCCGCCAGCACGGCGTAAGGCTCAGCGACAGCCGCTCACTGAGTTCAGCGTTGGAAATACTCGCGTCTTCCTGCAACAACTCAAGAATCGCCAGATCGGTCTCGTCGAGGCTGATGCGTTTGGATATTTTTTTCTGCATGACGCCATTCCTGAGTAAAAACGCCCGAATAATCGACTGAATCACGAACACAAAGCAAAGAAAGCGCAGCCAAGCCGGAACAGAATATTTGCACTGGCTCACAATAACGGATGCGCAGAATGTTTACAGTTTTCAGTGATTCCCACCGTTTGCACCACGGCACCGAATTGAAGGACGGCGTGCTCAAACCGTCGTTCGAACAACCGAGTCGCGCCGACACCGTGCATAACCGCGTCAAACAGGTCGGCCTCGGGCAGATCGTCGAACCGCGCGCGTTTGACCGCTCGTGCTACGTCAACGCACACAGCGAACGCTACGTCAGTTTTCTCGAAAGTGCCTGGGCCGAATGGCGCGCAACCGGTCGCACCCACGACGCCTTGCCGCTGGTGTGGCCGGTGCGCGATCTGGCCGGCGATCAAGTGCCAACCTTCATCGACGGCAAGCTCGGCTTCTATGCCATGGACGCCGGTTCGCCGATCACCGCGACGACCTGGCAAGCGGTGAAAACCAGCGCCGATATTGCCCTCACTGGTCTGGCCCTGCTCGATGAAGGCCACGACAGTGCCTTCGCCCTGTGCCGCCCGCCCGGCCATCACGCCGCGCGGGAATACATGGGCGGTTATTGCTACCTCAACAACGCCGCCATCGCCGCGCAACAAGCCATCACTCAGGGAGCCAAACGTGTCGCGGTGCTGGACGTCGACTTCCACCACGGCAACGGTACGCAGAACATTTTTTACCAGCGCAGTGACGTCATGTTCGTCTCGTTGCACGGCGAACCGGCGGTGTCCTATCCGTACTTCTCGGGGTACAGCCACGAAGTCGGCGCCGGTGTCGGCGAGGGTTACAACCTCAACTATCCACTGCCGAAAAACACCACCTGGGAGAGCTATCGCAACGCCCTGGTCCACGCCTGCAAAAAGCTCCAGCAGTTCGCGCCTGAAGTGCTGGTGATTTCCCTCGGTGTCGACACGTTCAAGGACGACCCCATCAGCCACTTCCTGCTGGAAAGCGAGGACTTCATCGGCATCGGTGAACTGATCGCCAGCGTCGGCTGCCCGACCCTGTTCGTCATGGAGGGCGGCTACATGGTCGATGAAATCGGTATCAATGCCGTCAACGTGCTGCACGGTTTCGAGAGCAAACGCAGCTGAGCCGCCCGCCGCTCTACAACCTTTCAATGACTGGATCGGAGAACAAGACCATGACGCTTTTTATTGATGTCGATGACGCTGCACGCCTGTTCACCCAAGTCGGTATCCGCCGCGCCCTTCGCGAAATGGCCGGCTACATCGAAGCGGATTACGCACGCTGGGCGCAGTTTGATAAATCGCCGCGCACGGCCAACCACTCGGCAGACGGCGTGATCGAGTTGATGCCCACCGACGACGGCCAGCAGTACTCATTCAAATACGTGAATGGCCACCCGAACAACGGCCAGCAGAACTTGCTGACGGTCATGGCCTTCGGGCTTCTGGCGGATGTGCAGAGTGGCTATCCGACCCTGCTCTGCGAACTGACCTTGACCACCGCCGTGCGCACCGCAGCAACCTCGGCGCTGGTGGCGAAATCGCTGGCTCGCCCGGGTGCGACCTCAATGGCCCTGATCGGCAACGGTGCGCAGAGTGAATTTCAGGCGCTGGCCTTCCATGAAATGTTGGGCATCACTGAAATCCGCATTTTCGATATCGATCACGAAGCGTCCCTCAAACTGAAGCACAACCTCGCGGCGTTCCCGGACATCGAAGTGATTCTGGCCAGCTCGGTGAAGGAAGCGGTCAAGGGCGCGGACATCGTCACCACGGTCACCGCCGACAAAGCCTACGCAACCATTCTGACGCCGGAGATGATCGAGCCCGGCATGCACATCAATGCGGTCGGCGGTGACTGCCCGGGTAAAACCGAACTGCACGCCGACATCCTGCGCAACGCCCGGGTCATCGTCGAATTTGAACCGCAAACGCGCATTGAAGGCGACATTCAGCAACTGGCAGCCGATTCCCCGGTGATCGAGTTCTTCCGCATTGTGCTGGGCGAAGTGGCCGGACGCGAAAACGATGCGCAGGTGACGGTGTTCGATTCGGTGGGTTTTGCCCTGGAAGACTTTTCCTCACTGCGTTACCTCAACGACCTGGCGCAGGCACAGCAAATCGGCCAGCGCATCCACTTGGTGCCGACGCCGGCCAACATCAAAAACCTCTTTCAACTGCTCGATACGCAACCGGCCAAAACCTCGCGTCTGCGCACCGTCAGTTGATCGGTAATGAGCGCCCCCAAGCCACAGGGGGCGATTCACCTTGTGATCAGCCGCTGCACCTCTAACAAGAACGCTCGACACCTACTTTCTGCCAAAACTCAAAAACATAAAATCAAGAGGTTTTGCAATGAAATCGACCCCTTCCGGGCTGCCTGAACAGCCCGCGCTGCAGCGCACGCTCAGCAATCGTCACATCCAGTTAATGGCCATGGGCGGCGCCATCGGTACCGGCCTGTTCATGGGCTCCGGGAAGATCATCGCCCTCTCCGGGACATCGATCATCCTCATCTACATGATCATCGGCCTGTTCGTGTTTTTCGTCATGCGCGCCATGGGCGAAATGCTCCTGTCCAACCTCAACTTCAAAACCTTCGCCGACTTCGCCGGTGCCTACCTCGGCCCGCGCGCGGCATTCTTTCTCGGCTGGTCGTACTGGCTGAGCTGGAGCGTGGCGGTGATCGGCGACGCCGTCGTGGTCGGCGGATTCTTCCAGTACTGGTTCCCCGACGTACCGGCGTGGATACCCGCCGTCGGCATGCTGGCAACCCTGTTCGCCCTCAACGTGCTGACCGTCAGACTATTCGGTGAGGTGGAATTCTGGTTCGCGATCATCAAGATCATTGCCGTCGTGACCCTGATCGGCGTCAGCACCGTGCTGATCGCCAGCTCCTTCGTCTCGCCCAGCGGCGTCACCGCGTCCCTGAGCCACCTGGTGGACAAACAGGCGGCGTCCCCCAACGGCTTGTTCGGCTTCTTCGCCGGATTTCAAATGGCGATCTTCTCCTTCGCCGGCACCGAACTGATTGGCACCGCCGCCGCCGAAACCCGCTCGCCGGAGAAAACCCTGCCCAAAGCGATCAACTCGATTCCGTTGCGGATCATCCTGTTCTACGTCCTCGCGCTGACCTGCATTATCGCCGTGACCTCGTGGCAACAGGTTTCCCCCGTCAAAAGCCCCTTTGTCGAACTGTTCCTCGTCGCCGGATTTCCCGCAGCCGCCGGCATCGTCAACTTCGTGGTTCTGACCTCGGCCGCCTCATCGGCCAACAGCGGCGTGTTTTCATCGAGCCGCATGCTCTTCGGGCTGGCCAATCAGAACAACGCCCCCGGCCTATTCCGCCGACTGTCGAGCAACAGCGTGCCGCTGCTGAGCCTGGCGTTCACCACGCTATTGATGCTGGTCGGCGTGCTGGTGCTGTTCATCGTGCCGGAAGTCATGACCGCGTTCACCATCGTCTCCACCGTGTCGGCGATTCTGGTGATTTTCACCTGGTCGACCATTCTTGCGTCTTACATCGCCTACCGGAAAAAACGTCCGGATCTGCATGCGAAGTCGGCTTACAAGATGCCCGGCGGTGTGCCGATGGCTTGGTTCTCGTTGGCGTTTTTGGGGTTTGTGCTGGGGTTGCTGGCGTTGCGGCCTGATACGCGGATTGCGTTGATGGTGATGCCGGGGTGGTTTGTTTGGCTGGCGATTGCTTATCAGCTGACGCGGTTGAGGAAGCCGAAAACTGCGGTTAAGTCGGCTAGTCAGTTTGGCTAGAGCTGCAAGTGAAAGCCGTCACCCTAAAGTGACGGCTTTTTGTTATCCGTGAACGAGCATTTCACCTGCCCATGGCGGGACAGGCTTTACGCCTTCACCTCAACGTTATCCAACGCCTGATTCACCGCCAACTCGCCCAACATCACTACCTGCGCGATGCCCAACGCGGTTTTGCGGTGCGAGGGGTCGAGTACTGCGGCGAAGTTGTTGAGCATTTCCGAGGCGGAACTCAGCGTTTCACTGGCGTTGGCCAGCAGGGATTCCGAGTCGTACTTCGGATTGGCGAGGTACATGCGCTCGGGTTCGTTGACGCTGGCCATGATGTGGCCGGCGGGAAGGAGGTAGTGATCGAGCGCGCGCTCGGCGGCTTCGTGGAGTTTTTTGGGGTTGAGGGATTCGTAGGGGGATGCGGGATCGGTTTCTGGTGGGTTGGGCGTTACTTTGAACATAGATGGAACTCCAGCACTTACAAAATGGGAGCCATCCACTCTCGCTACCAAACGAAGGGTGGTGACCATACACAGGTTGGTAGACCGGAGCACTGGAACCGGCGCTTCCGAAGAAGCCCTGAGCATGGCCACCATAATCCAGGCGCAAAAATGCGACTGCATGAGGTGACGCGATGCATCAGTGCTGCGGGTCTACCAAACCCGATCACTGGATTTCAGTGACCCAGGAACGATAGAACCCGCTAGCTAGACGCACAAGCCGGCGGATTCTGTCTTAGATGTAGGGGGTGGCGCAAGGGAGTGTAGGGCCAAAGGCGTATTAGATAGCTTCGTTTAAACACACGCAGACTTTTGCTGTTTAAATTGATGTGGCTAGGTAGATTCTGTGCAAAAAGTCGGGGCGGTTATGATCACCTTGCCCTGCAGCCCGTTTTATATGTAGAAGTACTTTCTTACAAAACCTAGCAACTGCAGGCTCAACCACCTCTTTCCGCTTATCCTCCTGAAAACCGATAGCCCCTCTCGTATCGTCAATAATCCGTCAACCAGCGCATCAGTTTGGTGGCAGCATCGGATCCACCCCTCTCCTGGAAAAAATACGTTTTCTGGCCCATAGTCATGCTGGCCCACTGGTGGCCTAACCCGTGCACGGGCCCGAGGATGAGCCTCGGGCGCATACCAGATCTCCTTCCATGATCAGCTTGCTTCAGGAGTGCTACCTTGCCCAATCCGGAGAAAGTTAGGACGCTTTCCGTACGGTTACTGCGTAGTGAGTTCGGAACCGACGAAGCTCTCAAGGAAGAATACGCAGCGGGAGGGCAGCGCAATCGGCTCATACGTAGTGACTGGACGGGGATCGACGGCGCAGAGTTTTTGATAGGCCAGATCTTCACCAGCAGGCCTGGCTGGATTTCCTTCGTAGAGGAACAAGCAGGTGCACAGCCTGACAACCTCATCGCTAGCGGCGCCGGTGCCGTGCTGTTTCTGCCAGTCCATGATCGGATCTTCGCGATCTGCTTTGGGCACATCCACATGGCGTTGGAAGATGAAGCGTTTGAGCGCCAGTTCGGCCTGAAAGTCACGCTGAACTCGGTGCCGCGCGATGGATTGCGCACTCTTGATCTAGCGACCCCTGACGCAGTGACGTTCCAGAAGCGTGTACAGGCCAGCAAGGACAGCGATATTCAAGACTTTGGGGTCGATGTGCTGAGGGATCTTGCACGCGTTGCTGGGGGCACCCCTAGCGACGCAAGTTTTGCGAAATTCGTTGCTGGTCGTGACAGCCTTTCTATCACCTGCAAGCTGGCTTCTGATGATCTGCTAAGCAAATGCGAACAGATTCTGCAGGTCTATCTCACCAACACCTACAAGCAGCGCTTTCCTTGGATCGACAATATGCAGGTTGTCAGGGACAGGGGCACCTTGAACGCCCTTGATCGCAGACTGTTCGCTGCGTTAAACGCGTTGCGTGATGGAGGGGACAGCGAGCTGCATATGGCGCCTCCAGAGATCGTGGATTACCAAGAAGGATGCCTACTTCACTACAACGGTTTCGGCAGCAGCGGGACTGATTTTCACAGTCTGTCGATCGAAGACTACGTTACCGAGCTCGATCGCTGCGACTTCGACGGCACCATTGATGACATCCGGGACCGTCATTACATCAAAGCCAAGGCGCCTGACTCAGAGCTCTTCAAAGTCCAGTGGCGTGTCTACCATTGCTTCACTTTTGAGACGAGCATCCGAAATGCGGGTGTCATCAACAGCTACGTCCTGTTCTCGGGACAATGGTACTGCGTCGAGCGCAATTTCAAGCGCCAGGTGGAGGCTCGTTTCCAAGCCATTCCGAGGGTGGCGATTATCGGGCCGACGCATTGCCGGAATGAGCGAGAGCTCATTGCTCATCTCGAGGAAAGTCGGGCTGACCTG
Organism: Pseudomonas sp. MC6; assembly: GCF_054790575.1. Lineage (NCBI taxonomy): Bacteria > Pseudomonadati > Pseudomonadota > Gammaproteobacteria > Pseudomonadales > Pseudomonadaceae > Pseudomonas > Pseudomonas sp. MC6. The sequence goes on along the minus strand of NZ_CP186504.1, from coordinate 666,497 downwards.
CTGTGCCTGGATCAGGTGAAGATCAATCCTCAAGGGGTCCGGTACGCAAACATTGAGCCGTGTGACTTCCTGTCAAATGCCAGGCAGTTCATTCATTTGAAGGACGGACATTCGTCAGGCCCTATCAGCCATTTATGGTCGCAAGGCGTCGTCAGTGCTGAAGCGCTGGTCAGTGACGCGGATTTCCGCAAGAAGTTACGCAGAGTCGTGAGTACTCGCAGAAGGCCGGCCTTGGCGCTGTTGCCTGCCATCAATGGTCGCGTGGCTCGGGCTGATTACACCGTTGTGTATGGTGTGATGCGCAAACCCTATAGAAACGGCGATCTGGATCTTCCTTTTTTCAGTAAAGTCAGTCTGCAGGCTGCGGTGGATCGAATAGAGCAACTGGACATTCCTGTAGCGCTGGAAATCATCGCAAAACCTGCGCATGAGCAGGATGAGCCAGGCATAGCTGGCGAGGAGGAAGGCAACGAGGTTGAGAACACCAATGCAGAGCTCGGAGAGGAGGAGTAGGTAAAACCGCCGCAACTCTCCCTCACCATCATTCAGCAAGCCTAATAAGACAAAATGAGAAAAACATACAACAACGGGGACGTATCTACTAACTGCCACAACATGTAAAAAACAAAGTACATCATCAAAATAGGACATTAAAAAAAGGAAATACCAAATTGGACGACAGCTCAGACAAATTACGCCGCAACGTCATGCTTATCGGCGCCGTTATCATCTCCACAATTTTATTTGACTTTTCATTAAAAACATCAGGCTCAATCCTCGGCCTCATCGAAATTCGCGAAATCAGCCAGCTGAAAACATGGCTTTGCTTATCGATCCTCCTCATATATTTTTTTCTACGATACGTTTTCTCAGACCAAGTCACTGAGGACCGAAAAAAAATGAAAACAGGGATTACGAATTTACGCATAAAGGCAGCTTACAACTTATTGAACAAGCAAATAAGCATTTATCTGAAGAAAGATAAAAAACCTTCATGCATCACATCGCGCCTTCCCCCACTGGGCTTGAATGACAAATACCTCCGAACGACCCCACTTAAATTCAAGGTCACAATAGACGCGCTTGAAGAAAATTGCGGCACTGGCGTCATTACAATAAAACACCAGAGAACTGAAACCACGAAAACGAGCAGCTCCACAGTGGAACATAAGAACCTTATTTTCAAACTTACTAAATATCAAAAAATCAAAATACTGATCAGCACATTAATTCGCACACTGACACTTTCAAAAAGCGCAGTAGACTATATCGCCCCACTAACTATCTCTTTCGCCAGTTTATTAGCATGCACATATAAAATCGTAACACTCATAACCCCGACTTAACACACCAACTAGCACACACCTGAAGGAGCTAACAACATATGCCCTACGTCCAGTTCTCCGACGAAACACACCTTGAGATCATTAGTTCATTTGGCGGACCTCAAGCTCACCTTGCAAACACTGCCGAAATACCAACTTGGGATATTCGATGGAAATTATTTGCGGCGAAGTTTACAAACTCTTTAGTCCCCTTCGAATGTACCGAAAGGTGGGAAGATCAATCAGGTAAATTCCCAACAGAGTAACTATGAGCTTCCCAAGCTGATAACGACGTTTCGATCCACCTCCCACGCTCCACTACGCAATCATCCAATGATGATTTGGTCGATCCGTCTAGCCTCATCCGCGAGCAAGGGCACGTATTAACGACTTGTAAGCCTCCGTCCTATCCCAATCCTGATAAACTTCCCCAACCTTCACCCCTCTGATCCAGATCCCCCCAATGCCTCTACAACCCGCCCCACTCTCCCGCCGCTTCTCCGTCGCCCCGATGATGGATTGGACTGACCGCCACTGCCGTTTCTTCCTACGCCTCCTGTCGAAGAATGCCCTGCTCTACACCGAAATGGTCACCACCGGTGCGCTCCTAAATGGCGATCACGAACGTTTCCTCCGTCACAACGAAGCCGAGCACCCTCTCGCCTTGCAGTTAGGTGGTAGCGTTCCGTTGGATCTGGCCGCCTGCGCGCGCATGGCCCAGGAGCACGGCTACGACGAGGTAAACCTAAACGTGGGCTGCCCAAGCGATCGTGTGCAAAACAACATGATCGGCGCGTGCCTGATGGGGCATCCGCAACTGGTGGCGGATTGTGTGAAGGCGATGCAAGACGCTGTGTCGATTCCAGTAACGGTAAAGCATCGCATCGGCATCAACGGTCGGGACAGTTACGCGGAGCTGTGTGATTTCGTCGGCACCGTCCGTGATGCCGGGTGCACGAGTTTTACCGTGCATGCGCGGATTGCGATTCTGGAGGGGTTGTCGCCGAAGGAGAATCGTGACATTCCGCCGTTGCGCTATGACGTGGCGGCGCAACTGAAGGCGGATTTTCCGGAGTTGGAGATTGTGCTGAATGGCGGGATCAAGACGATGGAGGCTTGCCATGAGCATTTGCAGACATTTGACGGTGTGATGTTGGGGCGTGAGGCGTATCACAATCCGTATTTGCTGGCGGAGGTGGATCAGCAGTTGTTCGGCAGTTCGGCGCCGGTGATCAGTCGGGCTGAGGCGTTGGCGCAGTTGCGTCCTTATATAGCCGAGCATTTGCTGGCCGGTGGGGCGATGCATCACATCACGCGGCATGTGCTGGGCCTGGGCACGGGGTTCCCGGGGGCGCGGAAATTCCGTCAGTTGTTGTCGGTGGATATTCACAAGGCCAAGGATCCGCTGGCGTTGCTGGATCAGGCGGCTGAGTTGCTTGAAGGTCGTTGATTGATGGTTTGAGTGTGCGGGTGACGCATGAGCGTTGCCCGGTGTTTTGATGTACTGACAGGATGTCTTTCGTTTATGCCCGCGTTTAGTTTTTCTGCTTTCAAGCGTTTCACCCTCCTTGCCTTGTTCAGCTTCACTTCCGACGGTTATGCGCACTGCGATGGCTTTTGCATGGGCCGGACCGATACGCCGTGGGAGGTGACGCAGTTTTCCGGCTTCACTTTGGTGTCTTTATTCCTCGCACCTATTTCGTCTAGCCAGGAAACGACCGACAGCCATAAACGTGTTTACTCTGCCGAAGAGCAGGAAGACGCGCGACTCTATCTGGCCAGCGACGGCATGCTGCAGGCCGCGTATTTCACCTCGGCCTTGCAGCGCTATCGCCAGGAGTCGGCGGATTCGACGTTGAACGATCTCGCCGTTGCGGCGTTGATCAGCGCTCAGTGATCAGGCGGCCGCTGCTGCGGTCCAGTTGACCCAGCCAAACAGCCATGTTGCCAGAATCAACAAACCAAACGCGATCCGATACCAGGCGAACGCGGCGTAGCTGTGGTTGGCGATAAACTTGAGCAGGCCGCGTACGGCGATCATCGCGAAAATGAACGCGGTGACGAAGCCGAGGGCGAAGACTGGCAGGTCGTTGGGCTGGAACAGGTCGCGGTATTTGTAGCCGGAGTACACGGCGGCGCCGACCATGGTGGGCATGGCGAGGAAGAACGAGAACTCGGTGGCGGCTTTGCGCGACAGGCCGAAGAGCAGGCCGCCGATGATGGTCGAGCCGGAGCGTGAGGTGCCGGGAATCATCGCCAGGCATTGTACGAATCCGACTTTCAGTGCGTGAGACCAGCGCATGTCGTCGACGTGTTCGACGCTGATCACATGGCTGCGCTGTTCGGCCCACAGCATGATGATGCCGCCGACGACCAGTGCCACGGCGACAGTGATCGGGTTGAACAGGTATTCGTGGATGGCGTCGGCGAACAATACGCCCAAGACCACGGCGGGCAGAAAGGCGATCAGCAAATTGAGGGTGAAACGTTGTGCATTGCGTTGAGTTGGCAGGCCTTTGACGATTTCGAAGATCTTCGGTCGAAATTCCCAGACGACGGCAAGGATGGCACCCAGTTGAATAATGATGTTGAAGGCCATGGCGCGTTCACCGCCGAATTCCAGCAAATCGGCGACGATGATCTGGTGGCCGGTACTCGAGATCGGCAAGAACTCGGTCAGGCCTTCTACCGCACCTAATATCAACACCTGGAAAAGGGTCCAGAAATCCATTAATCCTCCGACAGAGCGCTCTTGGCGAGCGACCGGGTAATAACACTCAGGGGTTGAGTATCTGCAGTGAGACCATTGACATACATAAACGCAAAAGTTCATCAGCCACAAAGATTACGTCTTATTAAAAGACACACTCAAGCCATGTTAGTAATCGTCGGCTGACGAACTACGCAGAAAATATTTAGGCCTTTTTGCAGAAAAAAGTTGCTCTGACAATAAAGTGTGATCAATATCACATTATTCAGAGATGGCCAGACAGTGGCAATTAGACATGGACATGGCTATCGCAATAAGCTCAAAATAGTGGCACCATTGCATATCGCCACCATCTAAGCAGTAGTTCACCCCTTCGAGAAAATCAACTAAAAGCTTGAAAAGCTTAATTATTGTTAGAAAACTCGGGAGCCACGTCTAAAAATCGCGTGAATGTTACCAATTGTCAGTCACAGATGAGAACCGGTGCTTTAACATCCCGATGTCAGCACTTAATTCGAGTCAATGCATGATGCTCTCAGGGAACTTAGCGACTAGAAGTCCGCGCCCGACAAACGACGAACCTGGTGTTCTTACTCTGGGTCGTACCCGTGGCGTGGCTGAACATTTCAAAGCGCTAGTCGCCCAGCATTTACGCACTGATATGGCGCTCGAAGCCGATGCGTACACTAGTTCATATCAGTTGAATGAACAGTCTGGTTCGTATCGAGCCATCTTCCTGGTTATCGACAGCCCACAGACCCTCGAAGACAATCTGGCGCTGGTCGAGAACCTACGCAGCGACAACTTGAAGCCGATCATTTGCGCGGTCATCACCGGTCGCGGCGCCTTCAACAAGATCAAATATTATCTGGCTGGCGCGGATGTTTGTATCAAGCTCAATACCCTTTCCGACGATGGCGCCGAGTTGCTGGGCGAGTTCTTCAACAGTGAAGAATGGCAACGCGATATCGATCTGACGCTTGATCCGACCCGTATCTGCCTGATGGGCACCAGCAAGAAACTCGATATCTCGTTTGCCGAAATGAAGATCCTCGAAGCCTTTGCGCAAACCGGTAATCACATTCTGAGCCATGATGAAATCGCCAGCATCATGGGCCTCAATACCAATTTCTACGACCCTCGCGCACTGGAGAAATCAATCAGTCGCTTGCGTGGAAAAATCAAGGACATGTATGGTACAAACGCGATTCAGAGCATTCGCGGCTATGGCTATCGCCTGCTGCGGGGTCTGATATCGACTGCCTGACTCTCGGGCAGCCATCCCTTTTGCATACGTACGAAGGATCGTCTGATGCAACCATATCGTTCCAATTCTGCTTCACGCCTGTTTGAAATCAAGCAATTGAATGAGCGCGACAACACGACCCATAACAATAAAACTCCATAACATAGCAGCAGATCGAGTGGAATTTATCGAGGGCCATTCTTGGGCCCAGACCCTGCCTATCGATTACTTCCGAGGAAGTCATTGCTCGCCTGCCGATTTTTCTTTTAGCCAATTTTGGTGTGTATTTAGGAGAGAGACATGGAAACTAGTACAACCCTCCCAAGGAAATATTTTGTTGTCGTGACTCACAGTACAACGTCGCAACGTGAATTGGAGAGCATGCTGTCCAGTCAACGTTTCAATTCGTTTGAAGGGGTTGATTCGCCCTCTTCCGCTCCAATGGTGATGGAGTTCACATATCCAGGCATCAGTCGCAAAAATGCCCCGCGCAGTATCGAACATGATACTCAGCGGATATTGGCCACACTTGAGTCCGAATGGCGGGCAGCGCAATCGGCCAATCCCTTCCAGAATGTCCCGGCGATAAGCGCGGAAACCCGCAACATGCCGCCTGCCGTTGAAGGTGATATGCCCGGCAATGAAACCTGGCATCTCCACCCTGATCAGGGCGCACTGGTCAAAGAAGGTGTTGAAATCAGCCTGACTGGCCTGGAAACAGCATTGGTCAGGAAAATGCTCAGCCATGAAGAGCGTGTTGTCAGTCGTGACGAGCTGATCCTCAGCATCGGTCGAGAACCGGAACAATATCGCGGTCTGGAAATGTGCCTGAGTCGCCTGCAAGACAAATTCAAAAGCGCCAGTAATGGTGAGCGACTGTTTCGTGCCGTCAGAAACCGCGGTTATTGCCTGATCCAGGAAGTCGTCGCGTAACCCTCAAGACACTTACGAACAGAACAAACAGAAAAAGTGCGATTACAAAAACAACAAGAGCACTCTGTTTGGCTTCATTTCCCTCCTTGAATTAAAAACTCCCTGCCTCCACCCCTCCAACAGTAACAAATACAACATCATTTATTCACCCCTTCCTCTACGACCTTTTCTAACACCCTTCTATTTAATTATTAAAAAGTTGGCACTGTGCCATCTTGTTAGAACTCGTCAGACACCATTCCAGCCAATAACTTAGTCTATTGACTGACGACAGTTCGGCATATCGACGTTGTTACCTCAGGACACTCGCTAGAACAAAAACAATAAGTCTGCATAACAACTCGGATTTCAACTGTTGAAACCTGAATGGACGTCTTTTGGGGATACCGTATGGATCTTTCTTTAAGTATCAATCGAAGCACAGGCCTCAAGGGACTGACCTTTTGGGGCCAATGGGCGCTGGCACAAGGCTTTGTGGTGACGCTGTTGTTCATACTCGCCGAGCAGCACACCGGGACGGTCGCGTTCTACTACCGGATGTGTGCAACGCTGGCAGTACTGGCGTCGGTGCCGGCTTATACGTTTAGCGGTGTTTATCGCAAACGTGACAACTACCTGACCGGTCTCGGTCGACTGTTCATGGGTTGGTCGATGACCATGGCGGCGCTGGCGTGCATCGCCTTTGTCTGCCAGGCCGATGAGCTGTTTTCGCGGCAGGTGATTCTGAGCTGGGCGGTGTATGGCTTCCTCGGTCAGGCGTTTCTTTACGCTCCGCTGCATGCGTTTTCCAAGTACTACCAGCGTTCGCGTAAAAGCGAGCACAAGACGCTGATTGTCGGCACCGGCGAACTGGCGTTGGGTCTGGCGAAGAAGCTCAGCCAACTGGAAAACCTGCCATTGGTAGGTTTGGTCAGCAATGGCGATGTGTCTGTGCTGGGTTCGGATGCACCGCGCGTTGTTGGCGATCAGGAACAGTTGCTGGAGCTGATCGAAGCGCATGACATCCGTCGTTTGTACATCACCCTGCCGTTGTCTGAAGCCGCGAAAATCGAAGCGATTTATGGTGACTTGCTAGGGGCCAACGTTGATGTGGTGTGGGTGCCGGACTTGAACAGTCTGACGCTGCTCAATCACTCGGTGAAGGTTGTGGACGGTCTGCCGGCGATCTACTTGAACGAGAGCCCTCTGACCAGCCGCCCTACTGCTGCTTTGAGCAAGAGTCTGGTCGAGAAAACCGTGGCGTTTCTGGCGATCATCGCGCTGAGTCCGATCCTGCTGATCATTGCGTTGGCGGTGAAGATCAACTCGCCCGGCCCGGTGTTCTTTAAACAGGATCGCCATGGTTGGAATGGCAAGGTGATCAAGGTCTGGAAGTTCCGCTCGATGCGTGTTCACGATGACCGTGATGTAAAGCAGGCCAGCCGTAATGACTCGCGCATTACCGCAGTCGGCCGCTTTATCCGCCGCACTTCGCTGGATGAATTGCCGCAACTGTTCAACGTGTTGCAGGGGCACATGGCCCTGGTCGGCCCGCGCCCGCACGCTGTCGCGCACAACAACTACTACTCGGGGAAAATCCTCGCGTACATGGCGCGTCACCGGATTAAACCGGGGATCACCGGGCTGGCCCAGATCAGCGGCTGCCGCGGTGAGACAGACACCATCGACAAGATGCAGAAACGTGTCGAGATTGACCTGCAGTACATCAACAGCTGGTCGTTGTGGCTGGATCTGAAGATCCTGGTGAAGACGCCGTTTACGTTGCTGTCGAAGGATATTTACTGAGGTTCAACGCTGCATACCGCAAGGGGACGAAAGTCCCCTTTTTTGTGCGTGGGATTTGGGAACGGCGCTGGATTGCGGGTGAATGCAAAAACTGTGGGAGCGAACCTGCTCGCGAAAGCGGTGGGTCAGGTAACGGGGATGTCGACTGTGCTGACGCCTTCGCGAGCAGGCTCGCTCCCACAGGGGTTTATGGACGGCTCACGCTCTGTGGCGTAGCAAATATTCAATGTAGGAGTGAGCCTGCTCGCGATGGCGGTGGGTCAGGCAACAGGGATGTCGGCTGGTCGGACGCTATCGCGAGCAGGCTCACTCCTACAGGGGATTTGTGCTTGGCTCGGGATTTTTGGTGTGACAAATAGCCAATGTAGGAGCGAGCCTGCTCGCGATAGCGCTGGGTCAGGTAACGGGGATGTCGACTGTACGGACGCTATCGCGAGCAGGCTCGCTCCCACAGGTTTATGCGGTGTTTCGGAGATCTGCGCTTACTCGGTAATCTTCTCGAAATTCCGATAAAACATGTCCCCTTCCCGGCTATCGGTCATCGAGTGCAGTTGGTAGCTGCGACTCAGTCGCGCACCGCCGTCACGGGTCAGTGGGGCCCAGACCAGGTTGGCGCGGCGCATGGTCGACATACTCATCATTTCGTCGAACGGGATCGACAGGTAGATGCCTTTGTCGAAACTACCTTCGCCGTACTCCGCGCTACCCGCCGTGGTGATCGTCGCCCACGCACCAAAACGCACGCCATTGAAAAACTCGCGCGAGATGTCCAACGTGCCGCCCCAATCTCCGGCCAGATAACGCCCGACGCTCACCGCCGCCAACGTATCGAACGGCAAATCGGTATACGCCGTGACATGCCCGGTCACCACCGAGTAATCGCGCAGGGCAAAACCCTGATCAAAATCGCGCTGACGCACCCAGTTCAGGTCCGCGCCCACCGACCAGCGCTCACCGGTCGGGCGGAACAACACCTCACCGCCGACACCGGCAAACATCGACTCCAGATAACCGCCATACACCATGCCGTACCAGTCTTTATCCAACTGCTCGGCATGGCTGACCTGGAACAACGGCATGGTGGTGTTAGACGTGGTCAGGTACTGACGCAAATCCGTGCGCACGCGCGGCAAACCGCTCGGCGCGTCGTAGGTGAATTTGTCGAAGTTGTTGGCCAGGTTGGCGCTGAGCAAACCGCTCCACCAGGTGTTGCGGTTGAAGCGATATTCGGCGTCGGCATCGGCACTCAATTGATAGAGCAAGCCATCCGGACCACCAACGTTCTGCTTGAAGCCCAGCCCTACGCCATAGCTGAAATGCTGCGGTGCTTCGGTGTAGAGGGTTTTCTCGTTGTGCGGCATCGCCGGGTTGATCTCGGTGGTGCGGTGCAGCGATTCAAGTGGCTCTTCGTTGTTGATCACTTCGCGGAAGGTCTGGCGCGGCAAACTGGTTTCTTCCAGCGGCAAGTCGTAGCGCTTGTTGACCACGGTGAACCAGTCGATATCGTCGTTGACGCTGTTGTCGAGAATCCGGCTCGCCCGGCCCACAGCCTTGGACGAATGGAAATAACGCTGCTGCTCGCCATAGACGATCAGCTCGGAATCACGCTGGGTGATGCGCTCGACCTTGTAGCCGGCGTTCTGCTGCAAACGCTGCGAGACGTTGGCCCAGTTGACCTGGTCCATCGCTGTGTTCGGTGCCTTCGCCGGCAGCGGTTCCGGGGTCGGATCGTAAGTCTTCGCCGGTGCCTTGCGGCTGACGAAATTGGTGTGGAAAGTCACGCCGAACATCGCCGTATTACCGCGCTCCCACGCCGCACTGACATCGACCGAATCAGTCACCTTGAATACCGCGCCAAGGTTGATCGGCGAGTCCTGTTTGATCTCGTTGTCCTTCGGCTCGTGCTTGTAGTCGTTGCCTTCGAATTCGAGTTTCAGGCTGAGGCGATCCCACGGCGTCTGATAGCTCACGCCGCCGAAAAACGACGGCCGGCCACGAAAGTACGAACCCGAGTTGACATCACCGGTGCCTTCGAGCGCGGGACGGGTATCGAAGCGATCGCTGATGTAGCCCAACGGGTTGTCGATATCGCCGCGATTACCGAGGTAACCCCAGGCAATCCCGGCACTGAAATCGAAGTTGTCGTAGCGCTTGTTGGCGACGAAAAATTCACTGGAGAACAAACCGGTACCACCGATATCTCGGAAGCCCAGCGCCACATCGGGCAGCCAGTGACTTTCCTGCCACAGCCGGACTTTGACGTCGACCGCCTTGTCCTTATAGCTTTGACTACCGCTGAGGGCCTCCGAGCCGTATGGCCGGTTAGTGATCGCGGTGTAGCGAAACGAGCCTTCGAGCCAGTCCAGCGGCTGCAACGACACGCTGTAGCGGCTGTACGGATCGGTGCGGTTGGCGTTGACGCTCAACTCGCCGGCCGGGGCCATGCGCGCGGTCGGCGTCTGCAACAGACCGGTGCCACCGAAGTCATTCTGGGTGATGCGCGGCTCGGCATGGGCCAGACCGCAGGGCAATAACAACACAGCTGCAAAACGTAACTTCAACGAACCACCTCGGCCAGCTGCGTGGCAATGAATTCGGCCAACTGCTGATTCAGTTCAGGTAGAGGCGGATCAAGATCATCATTTTTCAACGGCACCAGAATCTTGCTGCCGGCCACGGGAAAGTGCCCGCTCTCGCGATTCCAATGGGCGATGCCGACACGTTGCGACGCGCCATTGGGCTGGATCAGCCACAGGTAATCGGCTTCGGCATCGTCCAGAATCGAACAGCCTTGCAGGTATTCACGGGCCTCCTGCAACGGCTGATACGGCAAGTGGCACGGCTCGGCGACGGCGCCCAGTACTTGCACTTCGTCGACGCGCTTCGGATAGACCAGACGATCGCCGTCATCGAGGCGAATGTTGCGCGCGAAGCCAACTTCCAGCGCCACCGGATCAAGATCGGCAATCTGCCGTCCGGTCACCGGCATCTGCCGCACTTGTTCGGCAATGCGCTGCGCCAGTGCCGCCCGACTCGGCAGATCGAACAGCATCGACATGCGTTGCAGCACATCGAGATCAAACAGCACACCGACCTTCAGCCGTGTCTGCTCTTCTATCAGCGACTGCCGCAGCAAGCCGCCCGCCAGCCAATAGCCTTCGGCATTCGGCACGGCTTCGCTGATGACATCGAGCAAGCGCCCGCCGGGTGGCAGCGGGATTGGTCCGGGATTAGCGACATCACCCGACACCGTGACGGCCGCCTGACTCACACTCGCGACCAGCATCAAGCCCGCCGACAACATTTTCAGGCGCATCACGGCAGGTGCCTGCGATCTGGGGTCAGTTGCACAACCTTGACGCGCAACTGCGACGTCAGTTGCTGCTCGCTCTGCAAGATGAAACCGTCACGCGGGTCGACCCAGTAACGATTGGTCGCGCTCAGGCCGATGGCCGGGGCGTCAATGTGCTCATCGACACGCAGCACGGTGTATTCCTTGTCGAGAATCTGCAGGGTCTGTTCCGAGCGGCGGGAGAAGCGGCTGTTGACGATCACCCCGACTTCCTGACCCTTGTAGAGGTCGATCCAGCGCCGCGTGGTGAAACCGTCCGCGACGTGGTGCAGGCCTTGCTTGAACGGCGAGTCATCGGCCAGCCGCGTGCCATCGAGATCGCCTTCCAGGCCCAGGCCAATGGTGCGCACGGCGAGGCCATTGCGCAGCAGCAGAACCTGTTTGCCGGAAGCGACCCAGAACTGCAGGTCTTCGCGCTCGCGCACCAGCGCCAGCACCCCGGAGCCGGACGGCGTGGTCAGTTTCATTTGCGGATAATTGACCCCGGCCACTTCAGCCGCCGACACGTCGACTTCATCCGGGCCGACGACCGCCGCTTTAAGGTTATTCAACGAAGCACTCATCAGCGGGTTACAGCCGCACAGCAACGAGGCCGCCATCAGGCACAGGCCAACTTTCAAAATGTTCAAAGTCGGCGACCTTATTTGCTGTTGTTACTGTATTCGCTCCAGTTCTTCGCAGCGGAAGCGCCAGTGCCGACAATCGATGCCGACGGCACCAACTGGCTGATCAAGCGATTCCAGCGAGTCACGTTGGCAGGCCCGACATACACCACGTCCTGCGGGCGGACTTCGAAGTGCGAAGCGAGCGCCATGGCGGTCGGCGATTCGGCTTCCAGCTGGTAGATCTTCGCCGGTTCGACATCGAGGTTTTCCACGCCACGAATGACGTACACCGCGTTGCCGTTGGAGGTGGTCTGGGCCAGGCCGCCGACCGAACCGAGCACGTCGGTGAGGTTCATCGTCGCGGTCTTGAAACTCAGTGCACGCGGTTGGTTGACCTCGCCCATCACGTAGATGCGCTTGTTGTCGTTGTACGGCAGATACAGCTGATCGCCACCCTTGAGGTAGACGTTCTGCAACTCGGAATCCTGCTGATTGAGCGAGTCGAGATTGAGCGGATAAGTGCGACCTTTGCGCGTCAGCAGCAGCCCGGACAAATCGGCGTTGTTGGTATCGATGCCGGCCGAACCGAGGGCTTCGACCACGCTCAGCGGATTGGTGGAAATCGCTTGCGGACCGGCCTTGGTTACCGCGCCGGTGACCACGACTTTCTGGCTGGCAAAACGCAACACCGCGACATCCACTTGCGGCTCGGCGATGAATGCCGACAGCCGTTGTTCAATGTCCGAGCGCAGTTGCTGGATGGTCCGGCCGGTGGCCTGGACTTCCTTGATGAACGGGTAATAGAGCGTGCCATCGGAGCGCACCAGACGGCCGTTGGCATCGATCTGTTGTTGCGCGCCGGACGGGGCCGTCAGCTCAGGGTGATCCCACACGGTGATGTACAGAACATCGTTGTTGCCGATGCGGTATTCGGCCGGGGTCGCCAACAGTTCCGGCGGCAGCGACTCACGCTTTTGCGTGGCGCGGTTCATGGCAATCAGCTTGGGCGTGATCGGGATCAGCTCGACCCGGCTGCTTTCGCTGGCACCCTGGCGGGTGATGTCACTGGTGCTGAGGTATTGACCGGGGGAAAACATGCAACCTTGCAGAGCGAGACTTGCCAACATTAAAAGATAAACACTACGAGTCATAATGGCACTACGCTATTCAAGGGCGAATCCAAAAACAAAGTCACCCGACTTGCGTCGGGCGACCCTGTACTGCACTAACAGAACTTCCTGTTAGTTATGCGTGCCGGTTGTACCGGTGGTACCCGTCGTACCGGTGGTACCGCCGTTGGCACTGCCACCGCTGTTAGACGCCGCTACAGCACTGGCAACCATTGCAGTACTGGCTGCGGGCGCTTGAGAAGCCGCCACGTTGCCACCTACATTGGTTACCGCTGTCAGCGGTGCTTCAGCGGCGGCAGCCCAGTTGCTCAACATCGTCAACAGGGCAACTGCCATCACTTTTTTCATATCAACTCCTTTCTAACATTCGACCTGTTAAAAAACCGGCCTGAGTTAGCGGTGGTGAGTTCAAGTCCGCAAAAAGCGCGAACAAGATCCGTTGTTCTTTCACAGTCTTACCCAACTGATAAAAGTCGAACGGCAGGTTTATATCTACGGACTTGCAAAAGGCATTGCCAGTGTAATTTCCCGACGTTATCTAACAACCTGACTGAAGATAACATTGGGTTAAATGGCCATCATCGCAAGTAACCTTTGGGATGGTTCGATTGCCAGCGCCAAGTGTCGGTGACCATGTCCTGCAAGTTGCGCGTGGCTTTCCAGCCAAGTTCCTTCGCAGCCTTGGAAGCATCGGCCCAGCTCTCGGCGATATCCCCGGAACGGCGCGGCATCATCCGATACGGCACCGGTTGCCCGCAGGCCTGTTCGAAGGCGTGGAGCACTTGCAGCACGCTGTAGCCATCGCCGGTGCCGAGGTTCCAGGTATGAATGCCGGTACGCTCTGAGATCGACTGCAGCGCCTTCAAGTGGCCGTCGGCCAGATCGACGACGTGGATGTAGTCGCGCACGCCAGTGCCATCGATGGTCGGGTAATCGTTGCCGAAGATCGACAGCTCTTGCAGGCTGCCGACCGCGACCTGGCTGATGTAAGGCACCAGATTATTCGGGATACCGTTGGGGTCTTCGCCCATATGGCCGCTATGGTGGGCGCCGATCGGGTTGAAGTAACGCAGCAAGGCGATGCTCCAGCGCGGCTCGGCCTGACTCAGGTCGCGCAGGACATTCTCGACGATCAGCTTGGATTGGCCGTAGGGATTGGTTGGATTGCCGGTGGGAAAATCCTCGCGGATCGGCATCTGCTCAGGCTCGCCGTACACCGTGGCCGACGAACTGAACACCAGCCGGAACACCCCCGCCGCCGCCATTGCCTGGCACAGATTGATGCTGCCGCTGACGTTGGTCTCGTAGTACTCGAGCGGCTTGCGCACGCTCTCGCCGACCGCTTTCAGGCCGGCAAAATGCAGCACCGCTTCGATGTTGTGCTCGCGGAAAATCCGGTCGAGCAGTGCCCGGTCACAGACATCACCACGGATCATCCAGGCACTCTTGCCGCAGATGCCCTCAACGGCGTGCAACGCGGCTTCACTGCTGTTGCAAAGATTATCCAGTACAACAACTTCATAACCTGCTTCAAGCAATGCAAGTGTGGTATGCGAGCCGATATAGCCGGCACCACCCGTTACCAGAATCTTCATAGTGCTATCCGTCTTTGGATGAGTGACAAGTAGCGTGTCAAGCCTGATTTATTGAAGATGTGTCACAATCCACACAAACAGGCGACAACAACCGAAAACAAAACTAGTTCAATGACTGGCAATAAATATTTTTGCAGGTCACACTGTATTGCTTGGTACTTATTAGCACTCCCTGTGCACTCATCACTATCAACAGATACCGACTAAAAATAACTAACAACGCACTTACCGACATCTCATAACATTGTCGTGTTTTACCGTCACTCGCATTTGCCATTAATAACCTGACTCAGGTATTAAAGTAAGCCTTCAATCCAACATTGAAACTTATACGCCCTTTATTAGTGCGCGCATCTGTCGCCTGTGTTCCATGACTGTCCAGGATACTTTTATGATTCGTAAATGTTTGTTCCCCGCTGCCGGCTATGGCACGCGTTTCCTGCCGGCCACCAAAGCCATGCCGAAAGAAATGCTGCCGATCGTCAACAAGCCGTTGATCGAGTACGCCGTTGAAGAAGCGCGGGACGCCGGCCTGCAACACATGGCCATCGTCACCGGTCGCGGCAAGCGTGCGCTGGAAGACCATTTCGACATCAGCTACGAGCTCGAACACCAGATCCGTGGTACCGAGAAAGAGAAATTCCTCGCCGGCACCCGCGAGCTGATCGACACCTGCACCTTCTCCTACACCCGTCAGGTGGAAATGAAAGGCTTGGGCCACGCAATTCTCAGCGGTCGCCCGTTGATCGGCGATGAGCCGTTTGCCGTGGTGCTGGCTGATGACCTGTGTCTGAACCTCGAAGGTGACGGCGTGCTCACCCAGATGATTGAGCTGTACAAGAAATTCCGCTGCTCGATCGTCGCCATCCAGGAAGTCCCGGCCGACCAGACCCACAAGTACGGGGTGATCGCCGGCGAACTGATGTCCGACGGCATCTACCGGGTCAACAACATGGTGGAAAAACCGGCCCCGCAAGACGCGCCGTCGAACCTGGCGATCATCGGTCGCTACATCCTCACTCCAGACATCTTCGACCTGATCGCCGACACCCAACCGGGCAAGGGCGGCGAAATCCAGATCACCGACGCGCTGATGAAACAGGCGCAGAACGGTTGCGTGCTGGCCTACAAATTCAAAGGCTTGCGGTTTGACTGCGGTGACGCCGAGGGTTACTTGCAGGCGACCAATTTCTGCTACGAAAACGTTTATCTCAAGGGCCGCTGAGACGACTCCCTTCACCCAACGAGGCCACCATGAACATTGCACAACATTCCGTAGAGATTGAACGCGAGGTGGGTAACCTCGGGGTGATGAGCTGGCTGTCGCGCCATCAACCGTTGCCCAGCGCCAACGAAACCTGGCTGGGCACGATTCTGCTGGTGGAGCGGATTGGCGTATTTCCGGCGTCCGGTGATATTCGCCGGCCGTTGCGCGATCCGTATCCGCTGCTCGCGCATTTGAAAAAGCTGTATGGCGAGCAGGCGTTGGAAATGGATGACCAGGATGGTCTGAAGGTGATCTTCAGCGACTGGCGCTTTCGCGTGCGGATTTGCTGCAACGATCCGGCGATCATCATTAACGTCGAAACCCGGTGCGATACGCGCTTGATGCCGCAGAAACTCTCGGAGCTGCTGAGCCAGATAGAACAATTCGAATAAACACACTTCCCTGTAGGAGCTGCCGCAGACTGCGATCTTTTGATGTTGCTGTTAAAAACAAGATCAAAAGATCGCAGCCTTCGGCAGCTCCTACATTTGGGTTTTGTGGTTATTTCGGGAGGCCGTCGCAACGGTCCTTGGCGCCGGTAATCCAGCCGTAAAAGTAATCAGCAATCACCTTCCCGCCCGTGGCCGGCACCGGATGAATCTTGTCCGGGCCGATCATCGCCGCCGCGTAGCGTTTGACGTCGGGCCCGAACGCGCATTGCAGATTGGCATATCCCAGATGCTGCTCCCGCGCCCACGGCTCAAGCACCTGCGCGTACGCCGACATCGGATACGCACTGGAGCGCGTGGTGTCCTGACGCATGATCAGGTTGATACTCGCCTGCGGCTGAATCTCGCGCAGCATGCCCACCAGCCCCTGAACGTTCTGCAAGTACTGTGCAGGCTTGACGCCGAACCCTTGATCGTTACCGCCGAGCATGATCAGGTAAACATCAGCGGGGATCTTCGACACCGCAGCTTTCCACTGCACCTGCCATTGCGGATCCTTGTGATAGAAGTCCGCAGAGGCCGCACCCGATGCCGCCAGTTTCGAGACCCGCACGCCGTTCTGCTCGTTGCTCATCCACAGGCCGAACAACGTCGGCGCGCCCTTCACCACTTCCAGTTTGAAGGACCAGTCTTTCGCTGCCGAAAGGCCTGTCAGCGCGACTTCCTGAACGCCCGAACCTTCAAGCTTCAGGGGTTGCCAGTCTTGCGCGGGAGACCAGCGATAGCGGAGCTCGCTGGATTCACCGTTGCCCAGATAAAGCAGTTTCGCCTGAGTGACCGCCGTATCAATGCGCGGCGAAGGACTGGCATCCACTTGCAACCATGCGCCGGGCCGGCCTGTTACCGTGCGACTGTCCGGACTCGCCTGGCCCAGGTCTGAAACCTTCCAGTCGCCGCCGAAGTACTTGTCACTGCTGCGGGTGTATTTGAAATGCGTGCCGCCCAGCGCCGCGCCGTGGTTGAAACCGACGTAACCCGGCCCGGCAAAACCCACCTCCCCGGCCACGCGCTGCACCAGCTTATTCAGGTAGAAATCCTGTCCGGCGCTGTAGCTGTCGCCGATCACCGAGACCGACAACACCTTGCCGGCCTTGCCTTCACGCCACTGCGCGAATCGCTCGCGGGCGTCGCCCACCTGAACCACCGAGGCCGCCACGGGTTGCGCATCATCTACTGCCAACATGCAAAATTTTCCTTCAGTCTGGAATGGCCCACTGAATGCTTGGGTGTACAGAGATCAACTGTAGGAGTGAGCCTGCTCGCGATAGCGGTCTATCCAATACAAATGCATTGACTGACACAACGCTATCGCGAGCAGGCTCACTCCTACATTTATCGCGGTCATCCGCTAAATCTGTGTACACCAAGAAAATTTGTGGGAGCGAGCTTGCTCGCGAAGCTTTTAGCTGTTTTGCGTCTGCACCACAGGGACGATGGGCGCCACCGGTTTCTTCTTCGCCACGCGCTCGCCGAGGAACAGCACCGAAGTGAAATTGAACCGACTGAAAACCATCGACAACACCACCGGCCCCAGCAAGCCAAAGCTCAGCCCACCGAGCACCAGCAAGCTCTCATCCTTCACCCCCAACCGTCCCAGCACAAATCGCGACGTCGCCGCGAACAACACATGAAACAGGAAAATCGCATAGGAATAACCGCCCAACCAGGTCAGCGCCTTCGACCGTACATCACTCGACAGCAGCGCGATGCAGGACACGCAACCCACGGTCAAACCAATCAGACTGCGACGATCAACAATCAACTCACGATCAATCGCCGCGACATACAACAACGTCAGCGAGATCAACACCAACACCAGCGGCCCGATCACTTTGAACGTCTGCTTCAACCGGTCGACATTCTCCTGGCCAATCATCCCTGCCACGAAAAACGGCAGCAGATAAATCGCGCCGTTGATCCCGAACGCATCGAACTTGAACGGCGGCAACAAAAACAACACTGCCGCAAACGCGAACAGCCCATACAACCGCGTCGCCGAACGCAGCATCCCGCGCCACTCCAGCAGCCCGACGAACATGAAAATGATGAACACCGCCTGCAGGAACCAGAAGTGGTTGATCGGCACCCAGAACGACAACAACGCGTCGATCACCCCGACGTCCTTGTTCACCCCCGGTCCCACTGCTTGCAGCACCGAGAACGGCACGCCGACGCAAAACAGCGGCACGATCAAGCGGCGCACCTTGCCGCTGAAGAACGCGGAAAAGTCATTGCCGCGAATCTTGTAGATCGAATAGATGTACCCGGAGATGAAGGTGAACAGCGGCATACGCACGTACACCATCGAATCGGCGATCACCCGGAACGGTGAGCCGATGTCGATTTTCAACCCGCCGCCCAACGGCCCGATGACGTGATAGAGCACCAGCAACAGGCACGCTAGGCCACGCAGGGTTTCAATCTCCAGGGACTTTTTCTTGCTCGACATAAAGCACCTGCCTCAATTCAGAATTCTTGATTCAACCTGCACCGGTTTGTTCGCCCGCAGCATCAAGCCCAGGCCGACAAACAACACCGGCACCACCATCGAGAAGTGCCGGGCGAAGGAACCGAAGTCCGGCTCGAACAGCCCTTGCACCAGCAGAAACGCCAGCGGAATCGCGATCAGTTCCTTGGGTTTGGTCTGGATCGGCGCGCCTTTGTAATCGGTCGAGGTGATGACTTTGAACAGCAGCAACGCGGTCATGATCATCAACGCGACGAAGATCACCTGACCCGGGCCGGACAGCAGAATCAGCTCCACCGGGAACGACAGGCGGAAGAAGATGATCATCGAGTCCAGCGCCTGCGAAACAAAATCGCTGCCCGTGAGCCACGAGACAATCAATGACTTCGAGCCCTCCTCGCCCGCCGTGCGCAACTCGTTGTTGCTGGCGCGAATCGACGACACCGGAAAGCCCAAAGCGAGCTGAATCGACATGGCCACCGCGAGGTAGAACAGGAACAACATCAGGAAGAAAGTCGTGCGTGACACGTACTTTTTCATCACACAGACGCCCACCCACGACAGCGAAAACAGAATCCAGTAAGGCCGGATCAGTACGCCGTAAATCACCGCCGAGAGGAAGAAACCGCCACGATACTTGCGCGTCAGCGAGCTGAGCAGAATGCTCAACACCGCCACCGACACAATGATTTCCTTGGTCAGGTTCTCCAGGAAAAACGAGCGCACGATGCCCCACAGACACAGGGTGCCGAAGATCGCCAACGGCATGCGCCGAAACACCACCACCGGTATCGCCGTGAGGAAAAAATTGCAGAACATGCCGTAGGCCCAGGCATTGGTCAGGTTGATCCCGGTGGGCCGCAGCAGGAACGCCGAGCACTCGTAAGATGAGCGATCCGGTGAGAACGGGTTCCAGAAATTGCAGTTGTCGGCACGGGCGTAGGACGACCACAAGGTCATCGCATCCGGGCCCGGATCACGCGGGATCAACAGCGGCATCGCCACCGACAGAAACAGCCCGGTGAACAGGATCAGGAATGAGATCGACGAATCGAGTCGCTTGCCACGAAACTCGATGCACGGCAGCTTCAGGCCCATGACAACGCGCCCTTTTTCCCGGCCGTTGCGCGGGTCAGCACGGCAATCACCAGCAGTTGCACGATGATCGCGAAGACGTTGCCCCACGCCGCGCCGTAGATCGAATAGTGCTTGATCAACACATAGCTGACCGGCACCGAAATCAACAAACAAATGGCAGCGCTGGCCAGTGACACTCGACTGTTTTTCGAGGCAATCAAACCACCCCAGACGATGTCGCCAATCGCGCGCAGGGCGAAGGAGAAAATCAGTACGCCGAGGATCGCATTGTCCGGACGCGGCACGCTGGTGGCGACGTAATCGAGCACCACGTTGAAAAACACATAGATCGCCACCGCCACCGCCGCCGATACCAGCAGCGAGCGCATCACCCACTTGTTGATGAACAGTTGCTTGACTGTGAACGCCTGTTGCTCGGCTTGGAAACGCTTGGCCAGCACCGGAATCCCGACTACCGCCACCACGGCGTACGACAGCGCCTGCAAAGTGTTCGCCGCCGACCACGCGTACACGTATTTACCGAGGCTGGCGTAGGGTTCCAGATCGATGATCAGAAAGCGCTCGGCGTACTGACTCAATGCGATCAATCCAGTGCCGAGGTAAAACGGCAATCCGGCCTTCCACACCGTGCCCGTGGCCAACGTCTCAGCGACCCGGCCCTTGTGCACGTTCACCACGATCAGGTAACCGGCGATGATCACCAGCACGTTCGCGGCGACCCACAGCCACAACACACTGGCGATGCCCGACACCCAGTCGAGCATCATCCCGCCCACCGCCAATACCGCCCACAGGCCGGTCTTGACGAAGAACAGCAACGCGCCCGCCGTGGCTTTCTGCGCGGAAAACACGAACGAGTTGATCTCGAACGACAGGTGTTCGGTGAGCAATACCAGCGTCACGCAAAGGATCAGCGCAGTCGTCGCTTCAACTGTCTGGAACAGTGAATAGATCAGCACCGTCGCTACCGACAACAACAGCCCCACCGCCAGATACAGCAGCAGGACTTTATCGACCACGCGGCGCGAACTGCCGCCGACGCTGATCAACCGATTGATCTCGGAACTGAAACCGACGCTGTAGAACTTCGACGCAATCAGCGATGCCGCGACCACCACGCCGTAAAAGCCCAGCGCCTCATATCCGAGGTAATGGGTGATCGCCAACACCAGCAAAAACTTCGCGCCTAACGCTCCGCCGCGAAGCAGCAGCCGAAATATCATCGAACGACACCCTTGATGATGTCATCCATGGCCACGGTTTTCGCTTCGATTTCACGGCAGGTATCCGTCAGGCGTTTGCCGAAGTTCGACAGCGCATTCGGCGCGTAAACCGTGTCGATGATGGTGTCGACATTGATGTCGCCGCCGTTGATCACCCAGTCTTCCACACCCATGTCCTGATAGGCGCCAAAGCCTTTGCGTTCATAGCTGATGTGGTACGCCGGCACGCCGGAAAGCAGCGACTCGATAGCCCCGTGCAAGCGTACGGAAATCACCAGATCCGGCTGATATTTGGCAATCGTCGCCTTCAGCGACAACAGGTCTTCAGTGATGCCCAGCTCGCGATAAAAAGCACCGTCATCGTTGCCGCGCACCGCGCTCTGTACGGCGCAGACCACTTTGCTTTTGTTCTTCAGGCGCTGCAGCAGCACTTTCAGATTGGCCACGTAAGCGACTTTCTTTTCCTTGCTCCACTCCGGCGGCTTGCGCAGCACTACGCAGACCGTGGCTGGCGAAGACGCGCAGCGGGTGAACTTCGCTTGCTGGAGGATTTTGCTCGCCAGCGACTGCACTGCCAGGTCCGGTGCGCGGTAGACGTTTGCACAGGCATCGAAAATCGCCGAGGAGCGATTGTCGCGCACGAACACCGCATCGGCGCTGGCGTAGTGTTCGACGATCTTGCTGCTCTCGCCATGGAACGGGCCGATGCTTTGCGGCAGGTACACCGACGGCACTTTGCTGAGGATCGCGGTTTCCAGTTGTTTGGCGTGGCCGAGTTTCAGCTTGATGTGTTCGAAAGCGCTTTTCGAGCGCATGTAGCCGCCGCCGACGCCGACGATCAGATCGGTTTTCTTCAGCAGATCCGCCAGCCCGGCGTAGGACTGATTAAGGAACACCGCTTGCTTGACCCGGCCCAAACCCTTGGCCGCCATCACTGGCGCGTCAAAACGCGGGTGCGGCAAGTAGCTGAAAGAATCCGGATCGGAAGCGACAACACTGATCGCGGTGTCTTCACCAAAGTTGCGTTGCACAAGGGCAATGGCCAGATCGACGAGCAAGCCGTCACCGGAGTTGGAGGCACTGTAGCCATGCAAAATCGTTACGTTCATATGCTTGAGTTCTACTTAAAAAGTGGGAGCGCGGTACAAGTCGTAGGTCTGGCGAATCATCAACGCGGCGCTGAAACGCTCGCGGACGATGCTCCGACCTTCATTGCCGAGGTCGAGCAGGCGCGGCTTCTGGATGATCGTCAGCACGTCGGTCAATGCCTGGTGATCACCGGACGGGAAGACATAACCGGAGACTTCGTTGGTGACCAGTTCAGGCAGCGACGTGCAGTTGCTGGCAATCACCGGTAAACCCATGGCCATGCCTTCCAGCGGCACCATGGCGAAACCTTCCCAGCGACTTGGCACAATTAGCGCATCGGCTTTCTGGTACAGCGCCTGCACTTCGCTCGGCGTTACCCATGGCAGGTATTCAACAGAGTCCATCGGTGGGCACTCCACCGCGTCCTCGTTCACCGCGCTGCCGACCACAGTCAGCTTCAAGTCTTTGCGCTGCACATTGGCGAAGGCCTTGAGCAGCACGTCGAAGCCTTTCTGATAATCGAGGCGACCAACGAAAAGCAGATGAATCGGCTCGGGACTCGCCGCTTTCGGCGCGTCATCCTTGCGATGAATGCCGTTGTAGATCAGCTTCATGCGCTTGCGCTCGATGCCGAAGCGCGCGGCTTTGTCGAGTTCGTACTGGCTGACGCAAATGATCACGTCGGTGACTTTCTGCAGCACCCGCTCGATCCACGCATAGACTTTCTGCTTGGTCGGCGAGCTTTCCATCAAGAACGAAAACGCGTGCGGGCAGTAGACGATTTTCGGCTTGCGCCACGGTCGCAACAGCACACAAACACATCGCCCGATCACGCCGGAAAAGGTGCTGTGCAAATGCACCACATCGGGTTTTTCCTTGAGCATCACCTGGGTCAGGCGCCAGGCAAAACGCAACAGCGACGGCACATTGCGCCCGGTACGCGGGAAGGTGCGGATCTGTTTCGCGCCGATGCCGTGCAACTCCTTGGCCTGATCATCCGGGACGAGATACACCAGCTCGTAGTTCGCCGCATCGCCTTCAGGCGAAGCCGAAATCGTCCGGATCACCGTCGCGACGCCACCTTTGATCGTCTCTGCCACGTGCAGTATTTTCTTCACAAATCACCCACTTCAAACAGGAAAAAACAGTCGCTGACAGTCAGGATTTGTCGGACGCGTATTCGTAGTTGTAATAACCGTTGCCGCCGTTGCCGTAGTAACTGGCGGCACGCTTCTCGACGCCGTTGAACACCGCGCCTTTCAACTCGATGCCGTTCTGCGCGAAGCGGCGGATGGTCAGTTCGATCTCTTTGGCCGGGTTCACCCCGAAGCGCGTGACGATCAGGCTGATCCCGGCTTCACGGCCGACGATGGCCGCATCAGTCACCGCCAGCAGCGGCGGCGTATCGATGATCACCAGGTCGTAGCGCTCGCTCAGTTCGGCGAGCAAATCGCGGAAGTTGCCGTGCATCAGCAGCTCGGAGGGATTGGGCGGTACCTGGCCGCGACTGATGAAGTGCAGGTTGTCGATTTCGACCTTGTTGATCGCCTGATCGATGCTGCAGCGCTTGACCAGCAGATCGGACAAGCCGTTGGTGATCGGTGTGTTGAGGGTTTTGTGCAGGTGACCTTTGCGCATGTCGGCATCGATCAGCACCACGCGCTGGCCGCTCAGGGCCATGACCGCGGCGAGGTTGGACGAGACAAAGGTCTTGCCGACCTGCGGGCTCGGCCCGGAAATCATGATGCGGTTGTTGGTCGAATCGAGCCCGGCGAAATGCAGGCAGGTACGCAGGCTGCGGATCGACTCAATGGAAAGATCGGTCGGGTTACGCAGGGCCAACAGGTACGCCGGTTTGTCGACACCGTCGCGGGCGCGGCCTTTTTTGTTGTCTTCTTCATCCTGCAAGGCGCTGTACGGGATCGACGCGTACACCGGCAAACCGAGTTGCTCGATGGCTTCCGGGCCTTCGAGGCCACGGCTCAGGGATTTGCGCAGCAACACCAGAGCTACACCGACAAAGGCACCGAGGAAGGTAGCAATCAGCACAATCAGGGCTTTTTTCGGTTTGACCGGGCTGGTCAGGTCGACATCCGCCGCGTCGACCAGACGCACGTTACCCACGGCACCGGCGCGGACGATGTCCAGCTCCTGGGATTTGTTCAGCAACTGCGTGTAGATCTGCGAGGCCACTTCGACATCGCGGGTCAGGTTGAGCAGCTCTTGTTGCGTGGCAGGCAGATCGCCGACCTTGCCTTCCAGCGACTTCTGTTGCTGGGTCAGTTCGCCGATCTGGCTCATCAGCGCGCGATAGGCCGGGTGCTGTTTGGTGAACTTGCGGTCCATCTCCGCCTGCTGCATTTTCAGCTCGGAGATCCGTGTTTCCAGCGCTACCGACTGACCGAGTACCGACTGGGTTTCCAGCGAGATGTTCACGGTCTTGCCGTGGGTCTGATAGGCGTTCAGCGCATCGCTGGCCTTGGCCAGATCACGTTTGACCTGCGGCAACTGGCTCTGCAGGAAAGCCAGACTCTGCGCCGCTTCCGCCGAGGTGCGACGCACGTTCTGATCGACATAAAGCGCGGCGATCTTGTTGAGAATCTTCACCGCCTCAGCGGCGTCGCTGCTGGCCAGTGCCAGTTTGATAATCCCCGATTCCTTGCCCTGCTCGGAGATATCCAGCGCGTCCTGATAACCCTGAATCGTCACGATCCGCGGGTTGCGCACTACTTCGAAACGCGTGCCAGGGTTGGCCAGCAACTGGCTGATCTGCCCTTCTACACCATCCTGCGCAAACGCTTCGCCGGCGATACCTTCTACCAGCAGGTTGTCGTTGTCATCGAGTAACCGGAAGTGCTTCTGTTCGCCGGCAATCAGGGTGAGCTTCTTGCCCAGCAGTTCTTTCGGCAGATTGAGCCGGGCGAACTCCAGACGCTCACCACCCCAGGCGTAACTGTTCAGGCCGAAACGCGGCGCAGCAACGCTGGTTTCGGTCTCACCGCGATAACGCCGGGCGAGAAAGCCGCCAATGATCGGGAAGGTGTTGGGGGTGACATCAATGTCCAGACGCAGGTCGTCGACGGTTTTGCCGATCACCGCGCGGGATTTGATGATGCCGATTTCGGTCACCGAAGGCGATTGCCCACCGAGCATGCTGTTGAGGTCGGAGAAACCGAGCATGTCGTTCTTTTTCGGCTCGACCTGCACCAGCGCATTCGCCAGGTACACGGGCGTGGCCAACACTGCGTAGGCCACACCGGTGACCATAAACGCGCCGGTGAGCGCGCCGATCAACCATTTCTGGTCAATCAAACTGCCGAATATGCCGAGAAGATCAATACTGTCTTGATCATTGTCGCGGGTGCCGATGACGGACGGTAACTGCATAAGTCTGTTCTTACCATTCATTGATCTGAAGAATATTCATCAACGCGCGAGGCGTTGTGCCCATGAGCTGACAGCATCTTCAATCAATGCATGGGCATGAATAAAAGCGGCCTTGCCTTGACGATACGGATCTTGTATTTCACGCTCGCTCTGCCACTTGCCGAGCAGAAATACTTTGCCCCTCGCATGAGAGGCAATCTTCAATACTTGATTAACATGCTGTTTTTCCATGACCAGAATCAGGTCTGATTCATTGACTATGTCCGCGGTCAATTGGCGTGCCGTGAAGCCTTCGGCGCTATGCCCATGGTCTTCGAGCACTTGCCGGGCGGACGCCTCTACGCCCTCGCCCACCCGCGCCGACAGGCCTGCGGAGGAGACAGTGATCGCTGAAGGAGCGAGCGCGTTACGCAGCATCAGTTCTGCCGTCGGACTACGGCATATATTGCCCACGCAAACGACAAGGATCTTTCTGAACAAGGTTTTACTTTCCTGTGTAATGTCAAACGGCCAACATCTCGAGAGCAATTTAATGAACCCTCAAGATCTTTCTTCACTCGGAAATAGATTCGCCCTGTTAGTACCGAAGCATTAAGTACCACAGCGTTTAAAAGCCCCCCAACCACAATTAGCGGACTAAAAATAACTGTGATTTTCGGCTGATTGTTTTCCGACAAAAAATAACATTCGCGCACTAAGTGCCATCACCTCACTCGAAAATCGAGTAACGAGAAAAACATTCGTAGTTGTCACTTCTCTTCGGGAGAGCAGACATGAAATCAACACATCTCAAAAGACTCAGCGCGCTGGCGCTGACAGTGCTGAGTGCAACGACTCAGGTGCACGCCAGCGAGACGTTTCCCAACCTTCCGGCCAAGAACATCGGTGTTCAGGTAAAGATCCAGAACTTCTCCGCCGCTGACGCCGCACAGATCAAATCCGCAGGCTTCGGTTTTGTCCGCTTCGGTGTGTGGAGCGACAGCCTGACGGCCAAGGCTTATCAGAAACAGGTCAGCGATGCCTTTGCGGCCGCCCAGTCTGCGGGCTTGCCGGTGTTGCTGACGGTCCGCGCGATCAAGGCGCTGCCCGCGACATCGAGCGCCGAGCTAACCACTGCCGGTGAACGCTTCGGCAACGCCGTGACCGGGCTGCAACAGTCATACGGCAAGCAACTGGTGGCGATCGAGCTATGGAATGAGCCGGACCTGGAAACCTATTGGCCGACGCGCAATTTCGACACGACGTTTGTGCCGTTTATGAGCGGCGTGTGCAAGGCGCTGCAGGATCAACCGCCATCAACGCCGGTGATCGGCTACGGCTTCGCCCGGCCGCCCAGCGCCGGTTCTGCTTCAACGGTGGCGCTGAACCGCATCGTCAGCGAATACCCGAAATGCCTGAGCGCGGTGTCCTATCACCCGTATGGCATGACGGCCACGCAGATCAGCAACGCGCAAAACTTCATTCAGCAGAACTTCCATCTGCCGGGGGTCATCAGTGAATGGGGCATCTCGGCGCTTGCCTCCAACGGCGGGCCTGAAGGCCAGGCGAGCAAGATCAACGCGTTTATCGGCGATGTTAAAAAACTCAAGATTCCACTGACATCCATCTATGAATGGAAAAACAGTGATTCCGGCAGTAACGATCGCGAGAAGAACTTCGGCCTGCTGACTTCCGACGGTCAGCCGAAACCGGCGCGAATGTCGGTCGAAGCCTTGTTGAACGCCGAGTAACCCCTGCGCGACCGACCTGCACGCAGGTCGGTTGCTTTGAACCTGTTGGCCGTTTTGGCATCGTATTCATCGATAGCCCGCCCCGCCTTTCAAACAATCGTTTTCAGGTTGTTGCCGCAGGGGCCATCGATACACATACACGCCCTTGAGTGACCGTCAGCGCTCGGGTAATGTCATCAGACCCATAGGATAGAGCACGCCCATGACTTCCAAGCTGGAACAACTCAAACAATTCACCACCGTTGTGGCCGATACCGGCGACTTCGAAGCGATCTCCCGGGTCAAACCGGTCGACGCCACCACCAACCCTTCCCTGCTGCTCAAAGCGGCGGCCATTCCGGCCTACGCCGAGCTGCTGAACGCTTGCGTCAGCGACTGCAAGGGCGATGTCGGCCTGGCCAGCGACCGTTTCGGCGTCGCGGTCGGCCAGGAAATTCTCAAAGTCATTCCGGGCCGTATCTCCACTGAAGTGGATGCGCGCCTGTCGTTCGACAAGGATGCCGTGCTGAAACGCGCGCATCGCTTGATCGAGCTGTACGACAAAGCCGGCATTGGCCGTGATCGCGTACTGATCAAGATCGCCTCGACCTGGGAAGGCATCCGCGCCGCGGAAGTGCTGGAGAAGGAAGGCATCCAGACCAACCTGACCCTGCTGTTCTCCTTCGCCCAGGCCGCCGCTTGCGCCGACGCTGGCGTGTTTCTGATTTCGCCATTCGTGGGCCGTATCTACGACTGGTACAAGAAAGCCAACGGCAACGACTACACCGGCGCCGATGATCCGGGCGTACAGTCGGTCACCCGCATCTACAACTACTACAAGTCCAATGACTACAAGACCGTGGTCATGGGCGCGAGCTTCCGTAACCTCAACCAGATCGAGCAACTGGCCGGCTGCGACCGTCTGACCATCAGCCCGGACCTGATCGACAAGCTGGCAGCCGATAACGGCAAGCTGGAGCGCAAACTGGCCCCGGGCAACGCCGGTGAAGCCCGTCTGAGCCTCAACGAAGCGCAATTCCGCTGGCTGTCCAACGAAGACGCAATGGCCACCGAGAAACTGGCTGAGGGCATCCGTCAGTTTGCTCGCGACCAGGAGAAGCTTGAGGCGCTGTTGCAGGCCAAGCTGTGATTTGAGTTAGGGAAATGCAAAAAGGGCGAACCCGTTAAGGTTCGCCCTTTTTTATTCAGTCAGCCATGGAAAATGTATCGTCTGATCTGACGCCTTCGCGAGCAAGCTCGCTCCCAAAAGGGGATTAATGAACGACGCTGATCCAGTGTGGGAGCGAGCTTGCTCGCGAAGAGGCCGGCCCAGACAACATCACTTCATCAGATCAGTGTCTTTCGAGGGCATTCACCAGGTCATGGAACGCTTCACGATTGGAATCGTTGAGGCCCATGAGGATCTTGTGCGCTTCGAGCACCTTGATCCGCACCACTTCTTCCGACTGGTCCTGATCCGGCAGGTCGTCCAGGCACTCCGGGCATGGCACCGGGTGGTTGACGATGTTGAACACCTGCTCGAACCCCATCGATTGCAGCAGACGGGTAATGTCTTCGTGGGTGGTGACGACAGTCGGCAGCAGGCCGACCTTCTGCCGCGACAGGATCGACAGTTTGGCCAACAGACCCAACGTCGTGCTGTCGATGCTGCGGGTTTCGGTCAAATCGATCACGATCGCGTTGAAATTCAGCGCGGTGAAGATTTTCTCAATAGTCGCATCCAACGCCGAACACAGGGTCAGGCGAACTTCACCGACGAACTTCAGGACGAAGGTGCCGTCCTGCTCGGCGAACTGGATTCTACCGGTACTCATTAAAGATTCCTGCTCAACACCAACAGGGCGATATCATCCGGCATCTCCCCTAGCGTGGCCAATCCAAACACTTGCCGCAGACCATCCAGGCTGCCGCCCGCCGACTTCACCCGTTGAGGCAAAGCGGCTTCTTTTTCTTTGAGCGTAGGTTCTGGCAAAAGATCCAGAATGCCATCGGACATCAGCGTCAGGCTGAACGTCGGCGGCAGCTCAAGCACGTGGTCTTCGTAGGTGGCTTCATTGAAGAGCCCCACCGGCAGACCACGCCCTTCGAGATAACGAACACTGTCAGGCGTGTACAACACAGGCAACGGCAGATGGCCGCCGATGCTATAGGTCAACAAACCGGTCTCCTCGTCGATGACTCCACCGACCATTGTGACGTGTTTACCCAGCTTACAACTGATCAGCCCCCGGTTGATATGACCAAGGACTTCGGAAGGCTTGAATTCCGGCAATGTGCCGTTGCGCTTGGATTCGAACAGCAGGCGCGTGGTCATGAACTTCAGCAGCACGGTGACAAAGGCTGAAGAGGCGCCATGACCGGAGACATCCGCCAGGTAAAACGCGACCCGGCGCTCGTCGACACGGAAATAGTCGACAAAATCACCCGACAGGTACAACGACGGGATGATCTGGTGGGCAAACCTGAACTCGTCGATGCTCCATGGGCTTTCCGGCAGCATGTTCATCTGCACCTGGCGACCGGCGTTCTGGTCTTCCTGGAGCAGGTTCAGGCTGGCCTCAAGCTCGCGGTTGGCCTTTTCCAGCTTCTCGCGGTAGCGCTGGTTTTCCAGCAGCAGGCGCGCACGATCCAGGGCCCGGCGCACAGAGTGCTCGAGCACAGCCAGATCTTCGAGAGGCTTGATCAGGTAGTCCGCGGCGCCCAGGCGCAAAGCCTCGACCGCGTCGTTCATCACGCCGGCACCCGAGACCACGATCACCGGCGTCTGCGGTGACCGCTCGGTGACCTGACGGATCAGTTCGAGACCGCCCATCTGCGGCATGCGCAGATCGCAGATGACCAGGTCGGGCGTGTCTTGCTCGAATACCTGAAGACCCTGTTGGCCGTTGCTGGCCTGCAGGACGCTGAAACCACTGTCTTCCAAATAGGCCGCGAGGCTCGCGCGCACTACTTCGTCATCATCGATTATCAGCAGCGTGGCACTGGTTTTTGGCATGTGGGCAAACGGCGCCAGAATTAGGTTGGCGTAGTTGGCGAGGCATTTGGCCCTGCGCAGACTACTGGATTCGCTTTCTAGCCTCTCTACTGCACCGCTTTCGAGCATTGGCTGCAAACGCGGTTACACCAGAGGTGCCCTTCTAAGGCGCAGACGGTACTCCCATCCGCAGAGCGTTTCAAGCATGCGCCGATGGTCGCTTGACGACTTTACTTGTCAAATCACCGAGAGTTATAAGAACAGCTCAAACCGTAACCCAATGGAAGGACGCACCTATGAGTCAAACCAGTCGGGACTACAGCGAAAAGCGCGATTTCATCCGCATGCGGGTCGATGCCGATGTCGTGTTGATTCATGAAGGAGATGAGGTTTCAGGGGTGTGCATCGACCTCTCCAGCAGTGGCATGCAGGTCGAAGCACCGCGCCTGTTCGCGGTCGGCGACCGCCTGAGCGTGCGCATCGACTCTGAACATGCCGCTCTCAGCGGCCTTGAAGCCGAGACCGAAGTGGTCTGGGTCAGGGCACAGGATGGCGGCGGCCAGAAGCTCGGTCTGACCATTCTGAAAATGAAATAGCTACACACAAAAAAGGCGACCCTGAGGTCGCCTTTGTTTTTTTACCGGTCGAGATTAAAAATCGTCTTCGACCTGGCCATCCTTCACCTTGAACTCGCGATTCTGCAAGTAAGCGTTGCGGATGAAGGTGTACTTGTCGCCACTGATCAACTTCTCGCTCGACAGCAGACTGGCGCGGGTGTCGACGATGTTCAGACCGAAGATCGAGTTACGCGTAGGCACGTGGTCGATGTAGCGGTACATACCGGTGTAGCTGTCGACGTACTTGGAAGGCGCATCACGCAAAGTGCTCGGCCCCATCAGCGGCAGCATCACGTACGGACCGCTGCCCACGCCCCAGTAACCGAGGGTCTGACCGAAGTCTTCGTCGCTGCGGTTCAGGCCCATTTTGGTGCCGACATCGAAGAAACCGAGCAGACCGAAAGTGGTGTTGAAGATCAGGCGAGCGGTGTCGACGCCCGCAGCAGCCGGTTTGGCTTGCAGGATGTTGTTGGCAAGGTTGGTGACGTCACCGACGTTGCGGAACATGTTGTGGATGCCGTCTTCAAGGAACTGCGGCGTGACGAACTCATAGCCCTGGGCCAGTGGCTTCAGCGCGTAAGTGTCAACAAAGTCGTTGAACTGGAAAATCGGGCGATTGACGCTTTCCCAAGGGTCTTCTTCCGTTGCGGCCTGAGTGGCGAACGGCGCCAGCAACAGGCCGGCACATACACTTAGCTGAGCGAGCGGATAGCTCCAGCGCATAGAAAAACTCCTTGGATGTGTACTGTCGCGGACATCGGGGCCCGGGCATTAAGGCCGCTAGTATAAGCGCAAAAGCCCGTTTGGGCAGTCGGCCAATTGTGCAAAGTTGTAGGACGCCTCCCACGCCGCGTTTCACATAGCCGTCACGCAACTGTCACCTGGAATGACTAGCCTTATCGCTATTTCAGGGACGTTGCCATGACACACGCCGAAACCTTGCCCGTCGCCGCGTCCAGCCTGACAGCCGTATTGTTTGGACTCAGCGGTTGTCTGGTGGATTTCGGTGCTCGCGCCCGCCAACAGGCGATCGCCCTGCCCGAGCATGCCGAAGCCACAACGGGCGCGCTCGACAGTCTGCACAGTTTGCAGCGCCAGCAGATTCCCTGCGCCTGGCTGGATGAACTGCCCCCTGCCCTCGCCCAATCGTTATCAACCTCGTTACCGGCCTGGATCAAACCCGCGCAATACTCGGCAACAATCAATCCATGGCCTGCGCCGAACGCTTGCTGGCAGGCCCTGATGGACCTGAACGTCAGCAGTCTGGATGGTTGCGTATTGGTCAGCGGTGAGCCGCGTTTGCTGCAATCGGGCCTTAACGCAGGGCTGTGGACCATCGGTCTCGCCTCCTGCGGCTCGCTGTGTGGCCTGGCGCCGGGTGAATGGCAAGCGCTGAGCCAGAAAGAACGCGAACAACTGCGTGGCAAGGCGACGATGCAGTTATTCGGCCTCGGCGTGCACTCGGTGATCGATCATCTGGGCGAACTCGACACTTGCCTCGCCGACATCAGCCTGCGCCGCCTCAAAGGCGAAAAGCCCTGATCGGGATCATGCAGATTTGCCGGGAGTGGATTAATCTAAAGGTCAGCCATAGACCTTTGGCGCGCGGCTGCGGTCAATGCCAGTGCCTATTGATAAAAGGAAACCACCATGCCCGCCCAAGAACTGCAAAAACAGCTGAATGCCCTGCGCGAGCAACTGGAGCAGAATCCGCCGCTGTCGGAAGTCGAACGTGAAGACCTGCGTGTGCTGATGGCGCAAATTGAGTCCGAAATTCAACTGGAAAATGCCACTCAAGACGCCAGCATCGCCGATGGCGTGAATCTGGCGGTTGAACGCTTCGAAGTCGAACACCCAGCGATTGCCGGCACCCTGCGCAACATCGTCAATGCGCTGGGCAGCATGGGGATCTGATTCCCACGCCATACAAAAAAGCCCTGCCATCACTGGCAGGGCTTTTTCATTTCTACAACTTGCAACACCGTCTCCTGTGGGAGCGAGCCTGCTCGCGAAGGCGTCGTGTCAGTCGACATCAACGTTGAATGACACACCGCATTCGCGAGCAGGCTCGCTCCCACATTGGATATCGCACATTCCGGATCTTTATTGACGCACCAGCCGGTGATTCGGCAACTGTACGCTTTCAGTGCTGCGATACGGGTTGATATCCAGACCGCCGCGACGCACGTAACGTGCGAATACGGTCAGTTTCTCGGGTTTCAACAAACGCTGCAGATCAAGGAAAATCCGCTCCACACACTGCTCATGGAAGTCCGAATGCTGACGGAAGCTGACGATGTATTCGAGCAGACTGGCATGATCCAGCGCCGAGCCACGATATTCCACCACCACAGTGCCCCAGTCCGGCTGACTGGTCACCGGGCAATTGGATTTGAGCAGATGGCTATACACCGTCTCTTCAACAACCCGCGATTCATCGCAGCGCAGCAGTTCCGGGCGCGGATGCTCATAGTTGCTGACGCTGATATCCAGATCATCGATGCACACGCCCGGCAACGCCACAACGCCTTCTGCTTCAACGTCCTTCAGACTGCGAACCCGCACGCCGACCGGTTTGCCGGCGGCGGCCGACAAATCCTTGACCAGCGTCGCTTCCAATGCGGCAACGTCGGCAAACGCCGTCTGGTTCAGCGAGTTCAGGTACAGCTTGAACGACTTCGACTCGATGATGTTCGGCGAATCCGCCGGAATGCTGAACTCGCCGATCGCCACCACCGGCTTACCCGACGGCAACAGCCACGACAGCTCGAAGCAGTTCCAGAAATCCACACCTTTATACGGCAGGGTGTCGGCGGTCAGACCCAGCTCGGCCCATTTCGCGGTGCGCGGAATCGGGAACAGCAGGGACGGCGTGTACGTGGCGATGTATTCGCTGGATTTGCCCAGCGGCGAATGTTCGGCTGCGGGATGCATGGCGGAAACCTGACTGAAGAATCAGCGGATTCTACCAGCCTTTGCCCGCGCCTTTGAGTGCTTACTGACTGACAGTCAGTTTGCCGACCATGCCCGCCTGATAATGCCCGGGAATATTGCAGGCAAATTCCAGACTGGTGGCCTTGCTGAAGGTCCAGGTCAGCTCGGCAGTCTTGCCCGGCTCGACCAGCACGCTGTTCGGGTCGTCGTGCTTCATGCCGTGGCCCATCGCGGCGTGATCCATGCCGGCCATATCGTGGGACACTTCCTTCATGCCGGTAGGCGTGAGCATGCCGCTTTGTTGCATCTGCAACATTTCCTGCTGGTGTCTGGCGTGCATCGCTGCATCGCCGAGGTTGAATTCGTGCAGCAGCTGGCCTTTATTCACCAGCACAAAACGAACCGTCTCACCGGCCTTGACCTGAATCGCCTTGGGGTCGAACGACATGTCGTTCAGCACCACCTCAATGCTGCGCGTGGCTTTGGCGGCAGGCGCTGGCTGGCCGAAGTCGTAGGTGTGCGCGGGTGCCGCCCATACCGGCGAACTCAGCGCCAGCAGACAGGCGGCCAATGTCACGGATTTACGTAAAAACATGGTCGTTCTCCAACAAGATAAGGTTCAGCCTGTGGGAAACTTTAGCCGGCCTGCGCTGGCATCTACCTGACAGGCAGATTACAACTTTGTCAGGTTGGCGTTTATCGCCTGCCCTCAAGGTATAACGCGTTCATTTCTACACCCCGAATCCACTGAGTCGCCCATGAAACTGTTGATCGTCGAAGACCAAGCGAAAACCGGCCAATACCTGCGCCAGGGCCTGACCGAGGCCGGGTTCAATACGGAACTGGTGGCCGATGGCAACAGCGGTCAGCAAATGGCTTTGAGCGGTGATTACGCGTTGCTGATCCTCGATGTGATGCTGCCGGGGTGCAGCGGCTGGCAGATTTTGCAAGCGGTGCGCAGCGCCGGGCTGGATACGCCGGTACTTTTTCTGACGGCCAAAGACGCCGTAGAGGACAGAGTGCATGGCCTCGAACTGGGTGCCGACGATTACCTGGTCAAACCGTTCGCCTTCTCCGAACTGCTCGCGCGGGTGCGCAGCCTGTTGCGTCGCGGCAGTGCCACAGCGCAGGAAACCAGTCTGCAACTGGCCGACCTGCGTCTGGATCTGATCCGCCGCCGCGTGGAGCGCAGCGGCCAGCGTATCGACCTGACCGCCAAGGAGTTTGCCCTTCTGGAAATGCTCCTTCGCCGTCAGGGTGAGGTGCTGCCAAAATCGCTGATCGCCTCACAGGTCTGGGACATGAATTTCGACAGCGACACCAATGTCATCGAAGTGGCGATCCGCCGATTGCGCCTGAAGATCGACGACGAATTCCCCAACAAACTGATCCACACCGTGCGCGGCATGGGTTATGTGCTCGAAGAGCGTGGCGCCTGATGCGCCGGTTGTCCCTCAGTTCGCGTCTGGCCTTGTTGTTTGCTGCGTGCACCGCCGTGGTTTCACTGTTCGCCGGCGTGTTGTTCGACCGCGCCAGCGAGGCGCACTTTATCGAACTCGACCAGCAACAACTGGACGGCAAGCTGATCGGCCTGCGCCGCGCCTTGCAGGATCTTCAACCCGGCCAACGTGAAGCACGACTGGCGGATGAACTGAGCCGTCAGGCCGATCTGTCGCTGCGCATCACTGGCAGTGACGGCCAACGCTGGTACGACAGTTCGACGCAGATCCCCAAGGACTTGACGGCACAACCCGGCCTGTCGACCGTGAGTCACGACGGTACGGACTATCGCGTACTCAACGCCCCGCTCTACCCGGAAAAACCCGATTCGCCGCAATTGACCTTGCTGCTGGACATCACCCATCACCAGCACTTCCTGCAGCGCATGCAACATCTGATCTGGCTGACCGTCGGCCTCTCGGCGCTTGCCACTGCTTTGCTCGGTGCCTGGGCCGCACGCAGCGGCTTGCGGCCATTGCGGCGCATGAGCGCCGTAGCCCGTGGGATTTCCGCACAATCGCTCAACGCCCGACTGCCAGAAGCGCAAATGCCGCCCGAGCTTGCGGAAATGGCCCACAGCTTCAACGCCATGCTCGCACGCCTCGACGACTCGTTTCAGCGGCTCTCGGCGTTTTCCGCCGACATCGCCCATGAACTGCGCACGCCGCTGTCGAACCTGCTCACTCACACCCAAGTCACCCTCACCCGCCCACGGCCGATCGAGGATTACCGCGAAGCGCTGCACAGCAATCTCGAAGAACTGCAATGGATGGCGCAACTGGTCAACGACATGTTGTATCTGGCCAAGGCTGATCACGGTTTGCTGATGCCCAAGCGCGAAGCGCTGGAACTGGCGGACGAGACCGATGTGTTGCTGGAGTTTTTTGCGCCGCTGGCGGAGGA
The DNA here is from genome assembly GCF_054790575.1 of Pseudomonas sp. MC6. NCBI lineage: Bacteria > Pseudomonadati > Pseudomonadota > Gammaproteobacteria > Pseudomonadales > Pseudomonadaceae > Pseudomonas > Pseudomonas sp. MC6. Next base: position 630,178 of record NZ_CP186504.1, on the reverse strand, counting down.
CGCCGGGGTCAGGCTGAGCCGTGAGGGCAATGCGCGGATCGCAGGTGATCGCAGTATGTTGCGCCGGGCCTTGTCGAATTTGCTGGATAACGCGCTGCGGTTTACCCCGGCTGAGGGCTATGTGAGCGTGCGGATAGTTGATCAAGCGAGCGCTGTGCGTATTTCAGTCGAAAACAGTGGCGAGGGGATTTCAGCGCAGTTGCTACCACGCTTGTTCGACCGCTTTTATCGGGCTGATCCGGCGCGGCAGGAAGGTAGCAGTGAGCATGCAGGGCTGGGGCTGGCGATTACTCAATCCATCGTCCGCGCCCATGGCGGGCAGATTCATTGCGAATCCGAAGCGGGATGGACGCGGTTTGTGATTGAGTTGCCAAAGGGAGATTGAGGCCAGCAGCTCCGGCCCCTTCGCGAGCAGGCTCGCTCCCACATTGGATCTGCGTCGTTCACAAATCCCCTGTGGGAGCGAGCCTGCTCGCGAAAGCGGTCTAAAGGATTACGAATATCTCAGCGCGTGAGCCGGTTCGATCTTCGCCGCTCGCCACGCCGGATAGACCGTCGCCAGGAAGCTCAGAATAAAGCCCGCCGAGCAGATCAAAAGCACGTCCCCACCCTGCAATTCCGATGGCAGATTGCTGACGAAATACACATCCGAACTGAAGATATGCTGCCCGCTGACTCGCTCGATCCAGCCCACGATCTGACTGACATTCAGCGCGGCGATCACACCCAACACGCCGCCAATGATCGTGCCGACAATGCCGATCACCGTGCCCTGCACCATGAAGATCGCCATGATCTGCCGTGGCGTGGCGCCGATGGTACGCAAAATCGCGATGTCCGCGCCCTTGTCGTTCACCACCATGATCAGCGTCGCGATGATGTTGAATGCCGCCACCGCGACGATCATCAGCAACAGCAGGCCGATCATGGTTTTTTCCATTTTCATCGCGCTGAACAGACTACCCTGGGTGTGGGTCCAGTCGTCAGCCTTGAACTCCGCGCCCAAACCAGCGGCGATGTCCGAGGAGACTTTCGGTGCGGCGTACAGGTCTTTGACCGCCAGACGCACGCTCTGCACCTGATTCGGCTCCCAGTGTTGCATGGTCGCGGCGTCAGCGACATGGATCAGGCCCATCGAGCCGTCCAGTTCAGCGCCAACCTTGAACACGCCGACCACGTTCAAGCGCTGCATGCGCGGTGTGATGCCGCCCGGTGCGGTGCTGACTTCCGGGACGATCAAAGTGATCTTGTCGCCGACGTTGAGGCGGAAACGGCGGGCGGTGATTTCACCGATCACCACACCGAACTCGCCCGGCTTCAAGGCATCGAGACGGCCCTGCACGATGTGCTGGGCAACGATCGATACCTTGCCTTCCTGCGCCGGATCGACGCCACTGATCTGGATCGGCTGCATCAGGCCCTTGTAGGAGAGCATGCCTTCCATCTCGGTGAACGGCACGGCGGCAGTCACTTCAGGATTCTTCATCGCGGCCGCAGCCACCGGCTGCCAGTCATCGATCGGCTTTACGCCAACGATGGTCGCGTGCGGCACCATGCCGAGGATGCGCGAGCTCATTTCGCGCTGGAAGCCGTTCATCACCGACAACACCACGATCATCGCCAGCACGCCGAGGGCGAGGCCGATCATCGAAGTCATCGAAATGAACGAAACAAAGCGATTGCGGCGCTTGGCGCGGGTATAGCGCGTGCCGATAAAGATCGATAACGGTCTGAACATTCGCTGGGGCACCGTATAAAAATAAAAGACCCGACGCCTTTTCAGGCGTCAGGTTTCAGCCAATCAGATGGGCGTGAGGCAACCTTCTTGCAGGTGCAGCACACGGTCCATCTGGCGCGCCAGGTTCATGTCGTGAGTCACCACCAGGAACGCCGTGCGCATCGAGGTGCTGAGCTCCAGCATCAAATCCTGAATGCCTTGCGCGGTGTGGGAGTCGAGGTTGCCGGTTGGCTCATCGAGCATCACCAGGCCTGGCTTGTTGACCAAGGCGCGGGCAATCGCCACACGCTGACGCTCACCACCGGAGAGTTCCGCCGGTTTGTGCTCCAGACGATGGCCGAGGCCGACGCGCTCCAGCAATGCCGTGGCGCGCTGACGGGCTTCCGGGATCGGCGTCTTGCCGATCAACAGCGGCATGCAGACGTTCTCCAGCGCGGTGAATTCCGGCAGCAAGTGGTGGAACTGGTAAACGAAACCGAGCGCACGGTTACGCAGCAGGCCCCGCTTCTTCTCGCTCAGTGCCGACAGCTCTTCGCCGTCGAGCCAGACGCTGCCCTTGGTCGGTGTGTCCAGACCACCGAGCAGGTTGAGCAAAGTACTTTTGCCCGAACCCGAGGTGCCGACAATCGCCACACGCTCGCCCGGAAGCAACTCCAGTTGCAGCCCGGCCAGCACTTCCACCGATTCCGGGCCTTCCTCGTAGGATTTGCCCAGGTTGCGGCAGCTCAAGATTGCTTTTTCACTCATGCCCGACTCACTCATAACGTAGCGCCTCCGCCGGCTGGGTGCGCGCGGCACGCCAGGCGGGATACAGGGTGGCGAGGAAACTCAGAACCAACGCCGCCGCGCAGACCATGACCACGTCCTGGCTCTGCACCTGCGACGGAAGATAATCAATGAAATACACGTCAGCATTAAGGAATTTGTGGCCGATCAGGCCTTCCAGTGCCGAGATCGCCGCGCTGACGTTCAGCGCCGCGAAAATGCCGACCACCGCACCAATCGCCGTGCCGACCACACCGATCACCGTGCCTTGCACCATGAACGTGCGCATGATCGTGCCCGGCGTCGCCCCCAAGGTGCGCAGAATGGCGATGTCGCCCTTCTTGTCGTTGACCACCATTACCAGCGTGGAAATGATGTTGAACGCCGCCACGGCGACAATCAGCAATAACAGCAGACCGATCATGGCTTTTTCCATGCGGATCGCCTGATACAGATTGCCGTGAGTGCGCGTCCAGTCGCGGGCGTAGTAATGGTCTTCGCCAAGCTGCTGGGCGATGTTCCATGCCACACGCGGTGCCTGGAACAGGTCGTCGAACTTCAGGCGGATGCCCTGCACCTGATCAGGCTTCCAGCGGTGCATCTTCGCCAGATCCTGCAGGTTGGTGATGCCCAGATAACCGTCGAGCTCACCGGCACCGACATGGAAAATGCCGACCACCATAAAGCGCTTCATGCGCGGGAACATCCCGGCCGGGGTCACGCTGACCTCGGGCGCGACGAAGGTGACTTTGTCACCGATGCCCACGCCCAGCTTGGTCGCAGCCTTGTCGCCGATGACGATGCCGAAGCTGCCCGGCGTCAGATCGTCGAGTTTGCCCTGCTTCATGAAGTTGTCGATGATCGACACATTGCGCTCGAGCGCAGGGTCGATGGCGTTGAGCAACACCTTGGACACCTGACCGTTATTGGTCAGCAGGCCCTGCATCTGCGTAAACGGCGCTACCGCCGTCACCTGCGGGTTCTGTTTGACCTGGGTCGCCAGGCTTTGCCAATCGTTGAGCGGCTCAGTGGATTCAATGGTCGCGTGGGGCACCATGCCCAGCACGCGGGTGCGCATCTCATGATCGAAGCCATTCATCACCGACAGCACGACGATCATCACGACCACGCCAAGGGCGAGCCCGATCATCGAAGTCAGGGAAATGAATGACACAAAATGATTGCGACGCTTTGCACGGGTATAACGCGTGCCGATAAATACGAAGAGAGGTCTGAACATGTCGGGGCTTGTTCGGAGGGAAAAGGAACGTCCTTGTGGCGGGGGTCGATAACCAGCTTTACACTCAGACCACCGCCGCTACCATGGGTTCGCCATGTCGACATTAGATGAAGAAGATCGCCGCGAATACTACCGTATCGAGGACACGATCGCACTGGAAATTCGGCCCCTGTCCGCTCCCGAAGCCGCAGGCCAGGAAGTGTTGCAGGATGCTTCCCCACTCTTCAACCTGCTCAGCGAACTGCACCTGAGCGAATTCGAGTCGCAGCACCTGTTGCGCCAGATCAGCGAGCGCGACCGGGCCATCGCTGCGTTCCTGAAATCCCAGAACAAGCGCATCGACCTGCTTAGCCAGGTGGTCGCCCTGACCGTGCTCGGCCATATCGGCGAGCCGCAACCGGTGATCATCTCCGAAGGCGGGATCGACTTTCAGTATCCGACGCCGATTGCCACCGGTGCACACCTGTCGGTGAAACTGGTGCTGATGCCGCAAGCGCTGGGCCTGCTGCTGCGCGCACGTGTCACCCATTGCGACCGCAAGGGCGAAGGTTATGACGTCGGCACCGAGTTCGAACACTTGACCGATGCCCAGCGCCAGTTGCTCGCCCGCTATATCTTGCAGAAGCAGGCACAGGAACGACGTCTGGCCCGCGAACAGAACGAATCAGGCATTTAATTTAAGGAAGAACCGTGACTCTCATCTACGGCCACCGCGGCGCCAAGGGCGAAGCACCGGAAAACACCCTGAGCAGTTTTCAGGAATGTCTCAAGCACGGCGTGCGCCGCTGCGAACTGGATCTGCACCTGTCCAAGGACGGTGAGTTGATGGTCATCCACGACCCGACCCTCAAGCGCACCACGGAGCGGCGCGGCAAAGTTGTCGAGCACAGCGCCGCCGAACTGGTCACTTACGACGCGCGCAAGGGTGGCCCGGGCTGGATCAAGCCGTGCCCGATTCCGACGCTGGAAGAGTTGTTCGAAAAGTGCGATTTCGAGCACTGGCAACTGGAAGTCAAAAGCGCTTCACGCACTCGCGCGGCAACCACGGTGCTGGCGATTCGTGAAATGGCCCAACGGCATGGCCTGCTCGACAAGGTGACGATCACCTCGAGTTCGCGGGAAGTGTTGAAAGCGGCGCTGGATCTGGTGCCGGATGTGTCGCGCGGACTGGTCGCCGAATACGCCTGGCTCGACCCGTTGAAGGTCGCGGCCAGTTATGGCTGTGAGATTCTTGCGCTGAACTGGACGCTGTGTACGCCGGAACGCTTGCAGAAGGCGCAGCGTCAGGGGCTGCATGTGTCGGTGTGGACCGTCAACGAGCCTGCACTGATGCGCAGACTCGCCGACTTCGGCGTTGACAGCCTGATTACAGACTTTCCCGGTTTGGCCACTGCCACCCTCGAGAATTGCTGAAATCGGTCTCCCCGGCCGGCTCAGGCCACCGGCCGGAGCCCGTCAAAAAAGCCGGTTGAGGCCATCGTACGCGGCTACCCGATAGGCTTCGGCCATGGTCGGGTAGTTGAACGTGGTGTTGACGAAGTACTTCAAGGTGTTCAGTTCGCCCGGCTGGTTCATGATCGCCTGACCGATGTGAACAATCTCCGACGCCTGATAACCGAAGCAGTGAACGCCCAGCACTTCCAGGGTTTCACGGTGGAACAGGATCTTCAGCATGCCTTGCGGCTCGCCGGCGATCTGCGCACGCGCCATGCTCTTGAAGAAAGCCTTGCCGACTTCGTACGGCACTTTGGCCTGGGTCAGCTCCTGCTCGTTCTTGCCGATCGAGCTGATCTCCGGAATGGTGTAGATGCCGGTCGGCACGTCATTCACAAAGCGCCAGCTACCGTTATCAACGATGCTGCCAGCAGCCGAACGACCCTGGTCGTGGGCGGCACTGGCCAGGCTCGGCCAGCCAATCACGTCACCGGCGCCGTAGATGTTCGGCACGCAGGTGCGGTAAGCCTCGTCGACTTCGATCTGGCCACGGCTGTTGACCTTGACGCCGATGTTTTCCAGACCGAGCTGGTCGGTGTTACCGGTACGGCCGTTGCACCAGAGCAAGGCGTCGGCCTTGATCTTCTTGCCGGATTTCAGGTGCAGGATCACGCCGTTATCGACGCCTTCAACGCGATCGTAATCTTCGTTGTGGCGCACGGTGATGTTGTTGTTGCTGAAGTGATAGCTCAACGCCTGGGAGATTTCCGAGTCGAGGAAGCTCAGCAACTGACCACGGTTATCGACCAGCTCAACCAGTACACCCAGACCACTGAAGATCGACGCGTATTCGCAACCGATCACGCCGGCGCCGTAAACGATCAGTTTACGCGGGGTGTGGCCGAGGCTGAGGATGGTGTCGCTATCGTAGATACGCGGGTGGTGGAAATCGATGTCCGCCGGGCGATAAGGACGCGAGCCGGTGGCGATGATGATGTGCTTGGCCACCAGTTTTTCGACCACACCGTTGGCGCAGACCACTTCGATGGTTTGCTCGTCGGCGAAGCTGCCGGTGCCGAAGAACACGTCGACGCGGTTACGGGCGTAGTAGCCAGTACGCGAAGCGACTTGTTTGGAAATAACCTTTTCGGCACTTTTCAACACGTCCGGGAAGGAGAACCAGCGTGGCTCGCCGATCGCCCGAAACATGGGATTGGTGTTGAACTGCATGATCTGCCGCACCGAGTGACGCAGTGCCTTGGAAGGGATGGTACCGAGGTGGGTGCAGTTGCCGCCGACCTGGCGACGGCTGTCGACCATCGCGACCTTGCGCCCTGCTTTGGCGGCGTTCATTGCCGCGCCTTCTCCCGCCGGGCCGGAACCCAGCACCACCACGTCGTAGTTGTAGACAGCCATGCGTACTCCTCAGAACAGGCCGCGGTGCCAGCAGCACCGGCGGCTAAATCACGCCGAACGGCGGCGCGAAGGAACAATTGGGGGTCAATCAAGAACCCGGACACAGTCTATAGAAGCGTCAACGCCGCGCACATTAACCCTTGGTCGCGTCGTAGGCTACTTTTGCCTGCACTACAACGCCAGCTTTCGTATTGTTCTCAGTCAGTTTTCTTGCCACTGAGGCGTTCGAAAGCCGTGTTGGTGCGGACGACAAAACCTGTATCGGCACGAATCACAAAGAATGCACCAATGTCATGTTTTTCGGCATAGTCCCAAGCCCTTTCGGGGCCGAGAATCAGCAACAGCGTCGATAGTCCATCGGCCATCAACGCTGAAGGATGAATCACCGTGACTGACGCCAGGTCGTGTAGGACCGGTGCACCAGTGCGCGCATCGAAGGTGTGGGAATAACGCCGGCCGCCCTGCAGGAAATAGTTACGGTAGTCGCCGGAGGTGGAAACGCCGTAGCCGTCGACATCAATGATGCGCTCGGCGACCTGTTGATCGTCACGGGGCTCTTCCAAGGCGATGCGCCAGGGTGAGCCATCGAGCTTTCGACCCTTTGCCTTTAACTCACCCGTGGCTTCAGCGAGGTAGTCGTGGATGCCCATGGCATCGAGCCTTACCGCGATGGTGTCGACGGCATAACCGGCGGCGATGCTGTTGAAATCGACTTCGACGGCGGCGTCCTTGCACAACTGATCGCCATTGATATGCAGATGATGGTGGCCAACCCGTTGCATTACTTCAGCCAGCGCAGCGACATCAGGGACTTTCTCTTCGCGGCCTTGTGGGCCAAAGCCCCAGAGGTTCATCAGCGGTTCAACGGTCAGGTCGTAGGAGCCTTCGCTTTGCGCTGAGAGCTGTTCGCCTGTGCGGACCAATTCGAGTATCGACCCAGGCATTTTCTGGCAGCTGTTGGCGGGCAAAGCGTTGAAGCGCTCGATGTCCGAGTCATTGCGATAGGTGGACAACTGCCGGTCGACTTCGCGGAGGATGCCCTCCACTTCACTGCGAACCTGCGTCGCGTCAGGCATGCCAGCGTGACGCACGTACTTGATCGAATACGTGCTGCCCATGGTCGGCCCGCCGAAGCGTTCCATGGACTCGCCATTACCGCAGCCAGCCAATACGCCAGCCAGAATCACAAGCCCAAACAAGCGTCCAGTGAACAATTATTCATCTCTCCGTAAAACCGCGGCGGCCATTATGAATTAAAGGATCTGCAACATCTTTATACAAAATCCAATAGTGAGTACCTGAACATGTCCTCCACCACGGGCAAAGGCAAAGCGATCTTTCGCGTTGTCAGCGGCAACTTTCTCGAAATGTTCGACTTCATGGTCTACGGCTTCTACGCCACGGCCATCGCCAAAACCTTCTTCCCCACCGACAGTGCCTTCGCTTCGCTGATGCTTTCACTGGCCACTTTTGGTGCCGGTTTCCTGATGCGTCCGCTCGGAGCTATTTTCCTCGGCGCCTACATTGACCGTCATGGTCGTCGCCAAGGTCTGATTATCACGCTGGCACTGATGGCGGCCGGTACGGTGCTGATTGCCTGCGTGCCGGGCTACGCGACTCTCGGCGTCGCTGCGCCGCTGCTCGTACTGTTTGGCCGCTTGTTGCAAGGTTTCTCAGCCGGCGTGGAACTGGGTGGTGTGTCTGTCTATTTGGCCGAGATTGCCACACCGGGCCGCAAGGGCTTCTTCGTCAGTTGGCAGTCTGCGAGTCAGCAAGCGGCGGTGGTCTTCGCCGGCTTGCTCGGCGTCGGCCTCAACCACTGGCTGAGTCCGGAACAAATGGGTGACTGGGGCTGGCGCGTGCCGTTTCTGATCGGTTGCATGATTGTGCCGGTGATCTTCGTCATTCGTCGCTCGTTGGAGGAAACCCCAGAGTTCCAGGCCAGAAAACACCGCCCTACCCTGCGGGAAATCGTCCGCTCGATCGGTCAGAACTTTGGCATCGTCATCGCCGGCATGGCGTTGGTGGTGATGACCACGGTTTCTTTCTACCTGATCACCGCGTACACCCCGACGTTCGGCAAGGCTGAGCTGCACCTGTCGGACTTCGACGCGTTACTGGTGACGGTATGTATCGGTCTGTCGAACTTCTTCTGGTTGCCGGTGATGGGTTCAGTGTCCGACAGGATCGGACGTAAACCCCTACTGCTGGCGGCGACGATTCTGGCAATTCTGACGGCCTACCCTGCCCTGTCGTGGCTGGTGGCGAACCCGAGCTTCAGCCATTTGCTGATCGTCGAGTTGTGGTTGTCGTTCCTGTACGGCTCGTACAACGGTGCGATGGTGGTGGCGCTGACCGAGATCATGCCGGTGGAAGTGCGTACGACCGGGTTCTCGCTGGCTTACAGCCTGGCAACGGCGACGTTCGGCGGGTTTACGCCGGCGGCGTGTACGTATCTGATTCATGTGCTGGATAACAAGGCTGCGCCGGGGATCTGGCTCAGTGGTGCGGCGGTGTTGGGGTTGATTGCGACGCTGGTGTTGTTTCGTGGCAATAAGCATGAGTTACGCACCGCGCAAGCGGCCATACCCGGCGGCGCTCGTTAAATAGCTATCGCGAGCAGGCTCACTCCTACATTGGATCTGTGTCGTTCACAAATCCCCATGTAGGAGTGAGCCTGCTCGCGATGAGGCCGGTACTGACAACACACTTCTAAAAGGCACACAAACAAAAACGCCCCGATCAAAGTCGGGGCGTTTTCATGTGCAGCTATCGCTTAGCGCGGGAACGCTGGCGGATTCACATCAGCCATGTCTTCCATCACGCGGATAACCTGGCAGCTGTAACCGAACTCGTTGTCGTACCAGACGTACAGAACAACGCGGTTGTCCTGAACGATGGTCGCTTCAGCATCGACTACACCGGCGTGGCGCGAGCCCACGAAGTCGGTCGAAACCACTTCCTGCGAATTGACGAAGTCGATTTGCTTGTGCAGATCGGAGTGCAGCGCCATGTAGCGCAGGTACTCGTTCATCTCTTCACGGGTGGCGGCTTTCTCAAGGTTGAGGTTGAGAATGGCCATCGACACGTTTGGCGTCGGAACACGGATCGCGTTACCGGTCAGCTTGCCGGCCAGCTCAGGCAGGGCCTTGGCAGCAGCGGTGGCAGCACCGGTCTCGGTGATGACCATGTTCAGCGCGGCGCTACGACCACGGCGATCGCCCTTGTGGAAGTTGTCGATCAGGTTCTGGTCGTTGGTGTACGAGTGAACGGTTTCGACGTGACCGTTGATGATGCCGAACTTGTCGTTTACTGCTTTCAGCACCGGCACGATGGCGTTGGTGGTGCAGGAAGCGGCGGACACGATCTTGTCTTCAGCGGTGATTTCACCGTGGTTAATACCGTGCACGATGTTCTTCAGCTTGCCTTTGCCTGGCGCAGTCAGAACAACGCGGTCGATACCCGGGCACTGCAAGTGCTGACCCAGGCCATCGGCGTCACGCCATACACCGGTGTTGTCCACCAGCAGCGCGTCTTTGATGCCGTACTGGGTGTAATCCACTTCAGTCGGGTTCTTCGCGTAGATCACCTGGATCAGGTTACCGTTGGCGGTGATGGTGTTGTTTTCTTCGTCGATGGTGATGGTGCCGTTGAACGAACCGTGTACCGAGTCGCGACGCAGCAGGCTGGCGCGTTTGGTCAGATCGTTTTCGGCGCCTTTGCGCACGACGATGGCACGCAGACGCAGGCCGTCGCCACCACCGGTTTTTTCGATCAGGATGCGCGCCAGCAGACGGCCGATACGACCGAAGCCGTACAGCACAACGTCGGTGCCTTTACGTGCGGAAGCGTTTTGCTGGCCAACCACGTCAGCCATCTCTTCACGAACGAATTGCTCGGCGCTGCGGCCATTGCCTTCGTTGCGGAATTTGAACGCCAACTTGCCCAGATCTACCGAAGCCGCGCCGAGCTTGAGCTCGCTCATGGCTTTGAGCAGCGGGAATGTTTCGTGGACGGAGAGTTCGCTGTCGTCGGAAGAACGGTGGCGCGCAAAGCGGTGAGCTTTGAGAATCGCGATGACAGACTGGTTGATCAGGCTGCGGCCATAGATCGAGCTCACCACGTTGTTATTGCGGTAGAGCTGACCGATAAGCGGAATCATCGCTTCTGCGAGTGCTTCACGGTCGATCCATTCACCAAGACACTGGTCGGGCTTCTGAGTCACGGTAACCTTCCACATGTAGGGGCAGAAAAAAGGGGCTACATTATGCCGCCGACAACCTCATTCAGCAATGCGCGCTTGTCGCGAAATCGGTAACAACATTCCGTTCAAAAAAATTACGCCCCTCTAAAGCCCAGTAAAACCGGGGCTTCCAGCGCAGTCAATTTTTCGACGACTGTTAGACGATGTCTGTAACCCTCCGTAACACCACCCGGTTTCGGCACTACATAATCGCTAAAAAACGGCTGGTTTTTATGGTTACCACTACATTTCGTCCAAACAACGAAGATAGACGTAGTCTGCAACTGACAGGCGGCACCGGACGCCGCTACAATTACCGACTTTGTCGCAAAGCCTGGAGCTCAACCTTCCGTGCCCGTTCTGCGTCTACCGCTACTCCCTGCCGAGGCAGGTAAACAGCATTGGGGCAATCTGCCCGGTGCTGCCCTCAGCCTGGCGATTGCCGAGGCTGCCAGCGCTGCCAAGCGCTTCACCCTGCTACTGACCGCCGACAGCCAGAGTGCTGAACGACTGGAACAGGAGCTGAGTTTCTTCGCCCCGGATTTGCCCGTGCTGCATTTCCCCGACTGGGAAACCCTGCCGTACGACCTGTTCTCGCCGCACCAGGACATCATTTCCCAGCGCATCGCCAGCTTATACAGGCTGCCGGAGCTGGCGCATGGCGTACTGGTGGTGCCGATTACCACGGCGTTGCACCGCTTGGCGCCGACCAAGTTCCTGCTCGGCAGCAGTCTGGTACTGGATGTCGGCCAGAAGCTCGACGTTGAACAGATGCGTGCGCGCCTCGAAGCCAGTGGCTATCGCTACGTCGACACCGTTTATGAGCACGGCGAGTTCACCGTACGCGGCGCGCTGATCGATCTGTTCCCGATGGGCAGTAAACTGCCCTACCGCATCGACCTGTTCGATGACGAAATCGAGACCCTGCGCACCTTCGACCCGGAAAACCAGCGTTCCATCGACAAGGTCGATTCGGTCAAGCTGCTGCCGGCTCGTGAGTTTCCGCTGCAGAAAGATGCGGTCACCCGTTTCAAGGCGCGCTTCCGCGAGCGTTTCGACGTCGATTTCCGTCGCTGCCCGATCTTTCAGGATCTGAGCAGCGGGATTACCCCGGCCGGTATCGAGTACTACCTGCCGCTGTTCTTCGACGAAACCTCGACGCTGTTCGATTACCTGCCGCAAGACACCCAGGTGTTCTCGCTACCGGGCATCGAGCAAGCGGCGGAGAATTTCTGGAACGACGTGCGCAATCGTTATGAAGAGCGCCGCGTAGATCCTTCGCGTCCTTTATTGCCACCCGCCGAATTGTTCCTGCCGGTGGAAGACTGCTTCGCCCGCCTGAAGAGCTGGCCACGCGTGGTCGCCAGCCAGCAAGACGTGGAAACCGGCGTCGGCCGCGAGCGCTTCCCCGCGCAGGCTCTGCCGAATCTGGCGATTGAAGCCAAAGCCACGCAACCGCTGGCAGCGCTGTCGGCATTTCTCGATGAATTCCCCGGTCGCGTGCTGTTCACCGCCGAATCCGCCGGCCGTCGCGAAGTGCTGCTGGAGTTGCTCGAACGTCTGAAGCTGCGCCCGAAAACCGTCGATAGCTGGCCGGACTTTGTCGCGAGCAAGGATCGTCTGGCGATCACCATTGCCCCGCTCGACGAAGGCCTGATGCTCGATGACCCGGCGCTGGCACTGGTCGCGGAAAGTCCGCTGTTCGGCCAACGGGTGATGCAACGTCGTCGCCGCGAGAAACGCAGCGACGTCAGCAATGATGCGGTGATCAAGAACCTCACCGAGCTGCGCGAAGGTGCGCCGGTGGTGCACATCGACCACGGCGTCGGCCGCTATCTGGGCCTGACGATTCTGGAAATCGACAATCAGGCGGCCGAATTCCTCACCCTCGAATACGCCGAGAACGCCAAGCTTTACGTGCCGGTGGCCAACCTGCATTTGATTGCGCGCTACACCGGCAGCGACGATGCCCTGGCCCCGCTGCACCGCCTCGGCTCCGAGGTTTGGCAGAAAGCCAAACGCAAAGCCGCCGAACAGGTGCGCGACGTTGCCGCTGAATTGCTCGACATCTATGCCCGCCGCGCTGCTCGCGAAGGCTACGCATTTGCCGACCCGAAAGCCGATTACGCGACGTTCAGCGCCGGTTTCCCGTTCGAAGAAACCCCGGATCAACAGTCGACCATCGAAGCCGTGCGCGAGGACATGCTCGCGCCGAAACCGATGGATCGACTGGTCTGCGGCGACGTCGGTTTCGGCAAGACCGAAGTGGCCATGCGTGCAGCGTTCATCGCCGTACACGGTGGCCGTCAAGTGGCGATTCTGGTGCCGACCACCCTCCTCGCCCAGCAGCATTACAACAGCTTCCGCGACCGCTTCGCCGATTGGCCGGTGACCGTCGAAGTGATGAGCCGCTTCAAGTCGGCCAAGGAAGTGAACGCGGCGATCGCCGATCTGGCCGAAGGCAAGATCGACATCGTCATCGGCACGCACAAGCTGCTGTCCGACGACGTCAAAATCAAAAACCTCGGGCTGGTGATCATCGACGAGGAGCACCGTTTCGGTGTCCGTCAGAAAGAACAGCTCAAGGCCCTGCGCAGTGAAGTCGACATTCTCACGCTGACCGCCACGCCGATTCCGCGCACGCTGAACATGGCGGTGTCGGGTATGCGCGACCTGTCGATCATCGCCACGCCGCCGGCGCGACGTCTGTCAGTGCGCACCTTCGTCATGGAGCAGAACAAGAGCACGGTCAAAGAGGCGTTGCTCCGCGAACTGCTACGCGGCGGCCAGGTTTACTACCTGCACAACGATGTGAAAACCATCGAGAAATGCGCTGCCGACCTCGCCGAGCTGGTACCGGAAGCACGCATCGGCATCGGTCACGGACAGATGCGCGAGCGCGAACTCGAACAGGTGATGAGCGACTTCTATCACAAGCGTTTCAACGTGCTGATCGCCTCGACCATCATCGAGACCGGTATCGACGTGCCGAGCGCCAACACCATCATCATCGAACGCGCTGACAAGTTCGGTCTGGCGCAACTGCACCAGTTGCGTGGTCGTGTCGGCCGAAGTCACCACCAGGCTTACGCTTACCTGCTGACGCCGCCGCGCCAGCAAATCACTTCGGACGCGGAAAAGCGTCTGGAGGCGATCGCCAACACTCAGGATCTCGGTGCCGGTTTCGTCCTGGCGACCAACGACCTGGAAATCCGTGGCGCTGGCGAACTGCTCGGCGATGGTCAGAGCGGACAGATTCAGGCCGTGGGCTTCACGCTGTATATGGAAATGCTCGAGCGCGCGGTCAAGTCGATCCGCAAAGGCGAGCAACCTAACCTCGATCAACCGCTGGGCGGTGGCCCGGAAGTCAACCTGCGGGTGCCGGCGCTGATTCCGGAAGACTATCTGCCGGACGTTCACGCTCGCCTGATCCTGTACAAGCGCATCGCTTCGGCTACCGACGAGGAAGGCCTGAAGGACTTGCAAGTCGAGATGATCGACCGCTTCGGTCTGCTGCCGGAACCGACGAAAAATCTGGTGCGCATCACGGCGCTGAAGTTGCAGGCCGAGCAGTTGGGCATCAAGAAGGTCGACGGCGGGCCGCAAGGTGGGCGCATCGAGTTCGAAGCGCAGACGCCGGTCGATCCGATGACGCTGATCAAACTGATCCAGAGCCAGCCAAAACGCTACAAATTCGAAGGCGCGACGATGTTCAAGTTCCAGGTACCAATGGAACGCCCGGAAGAGCGCTTTAATACTGTAGAGGCGCTGTTTGAGCGCCTCCTCCCGAAATCTGTTTGAAGGACGCCCAATGCGCCTGTTTCGTTCGCTGACTTTGCTACTGACCTTCGTAGCACCTATGGCGTTTGCCGATGACCTGTATCAGGTCGAAATGATTCTGGTGCGCCAGAACGCCGTGCCGGCGATCGTCAGCCGTGCCGCGCCGGAAGACTGGGCCGCTGGCGCTCAGCGCCTGGGCGAGGACAGCAAACGCACACCTGCGCTGAATGACGTGGTGACCAAACTCACCGCCAGCGGCGATTACAGCGTGCTGATGCACAAGGCCTGGCAGCAAACCCTCGGCGAAGCGCCGGCGAAAGTCGCGGTCAGCGACGGCCAGGAGCAGTTCGGCCAGTTCCCGATCGAAGGCACGCTGGAGATGAAGCTCGGGCGCTTCACCGACGTGACTGCCGACTTCTGGGTCAATCAGATCGACGCCAATGGCCTGGTCACTGCCAGCGAGCGCCTGAAACAGGACAGCCACACCAAGAATGGCCAGCTCAACTATCTCGACAACGGCCATCTGGCCCTGCTGATCAAGATCACTTCTCTGACCGCGCCTGCGCCACGGGAAGCACCTGAAGCGATTCCGGACTGATCGAAGTCCTTATGAACCCGCCGCTGAGTAAACCGTTGGCGCCCTCCTGGGTCAGCCGATTCAAGGAACAGAGCCTGGAGCGTGGCCGTCGCTACGCCCTGGAAAACCGGGTACGCATCGCCCAAGTCGGCGATGCAACGATCACCGCCAGTTGCGAAGGCTCTGGCGGTAACGTGTACCGTCAGACCATTCACCTGCGCGAGTCAGCCAAAGGCACCTTGCTGCTGGTCGATGCCGGCTGTACCTGCCCGGTTCGCAGCAACTGCAAACATTGCGCAGCGGTGCTGCTGAAAGTGCAGGAAACACTCGATTACCCCGCCGCAGCCAAAGACGCCGAGCTGTTGGAGAAACTTCAAGCCGTGCTGGAAAACCGTGGCCCGAAAGCGCCGCCGCAAGTGCTGGTCGATAACGTGCAGCCGTTGCCACGCCTGTGGCTGGCCAGTGTCGAGTTCAGCGCTTTCGAACCGCGCAACGGCAAGATGCAGCGCTACATTCAGCATCGCGCGGCGCTGTCATTCAGCTATCTGGATGAATATGTCAGCGGACAAAAGAACAGCGATATCCTGATTCGTCAGGAAAGTCAGACGCTACGTGTCAAACGTCACCCGGATGTCGAGCAGTCCTACCGCGAACAGTTGCGCATCCTCGGCTTTCGCATCGCCACCCGCCAGAGTAAAGCCCTGCCGGAAAGCGCCGGCGAGCTATACGAGATGGTCAACGACAGCGCCTGGTTGACCTTCACCCTCAACGACCTGCCGAAACTGCGCAGCCAAGGTTGGGAGCTGCAGATCGATGAGGAATTCGGCTTCGATCTGACCGCCGTGGATGATTGGTATGCCACCGTAGAGCAGGTGCCGGATCGCGACTGGTTTGATCTGGAACTGGGGATCATCGTCAACGGTGAGCGCCTGAGCCTGCTGCCGATTTTGCTCAACCTGATGCGCTCGCACGCGGAAATCCTCAACCCGGAACGCCTCGCGCGCCGTCGCGATGACGAGCTGATTCTGGTCAACGTCCCGCAACGCAATATTGAGCACGGGCCACTGCAGGTGGCGTTGCCTCTGGGCCGGTTGAAACCAGTGCTGATGACGCTCGGCGAGTTTTATTTGCAGGAGCCGGGCGAAACCACCCTGCGCCTGAGCAAGGCCGACGCCACTCGCCTCAACTCTCTGGAAGGCCTGCCGCTGCTGTGGGAGGGTGGCGAGCAGATCCGCACGTTCGCGCAACGCCTGCGCGATATTCGTGATTTCAGCGTTGAAGCGCCGCAAGGCCTGAATGCGACACTGCGCCCGTATCAACTTGAAGGCTTGAGCTGGATGCAGTCGCTGCGGCAACTGGAGGTCGGCGGGATTCTTGCGGATGATATGGGGTTGGGTAAAACCCTACAGACCCTGGCGCATATTCTCAGCGAGAAAAACGCCGGGCGTCTGGATCGGCCGTGCATGGTGGTGATGCCAACCAGCCTGATTCCGAACTGGCTCGATGAGGCGGCGCACTTTACGCCACAACTGAAAGTGGTCGCGCTGTACGGCGCCACGCGCAAGAAGCACTTCGACAATCTGGGCGATTTTGACCTGATCCTCACCACTTACGCACTACTGCCCAAAGACGTCGAACGTCTGGCCAGGCAGCCGCTGCATGTGTTGGTGCTGGATGAAGCGCAGTACATCAAGAATCCCAACAGCAAAGCCGCACAGGCCGCCCGAGAGCTGAACGCACGCCAGCGCCTGTGCCTGAGCGGTACGCCGTTGGAAAACCACTTGGGCGAGTTGTGGTCACTGTTCCATTTCCTGCTGCCGGGCTGGCTCGGCGACGTGAAAAGCTTCAACGCCGATTACCGCGTGCCGATTGAAAAGCGCGGTAGCGAAGTCAGACTTCAGCACTTGAACGGTAGGATAAAACCGTTTCTGCTGCGCCGGACCAAGGAACAGGTTGCCACCGAGTTACCGCCGAAAACCGAGATCATCCATTGGGTCGACCTCAACGAAGCGCAACGCGATGTGTATGAAACCATGCGCCTGGCGATGGACAAGAAAGTCCGCGACGAGATCACCCGCAAAGGCGTGGCGCGCAGCCAGATCATCATTCTTGAGGCGCTGCTCAAATTGCGCCAGGTCTGCTGTGATCTGCGTCTGGTCAACGACGCCACCCTGCCCGCTCGCGGCAGCACCTCGGGCAAGCTCGACAGCCTGATGGAAATGCTCGATGAGTTGTTCGAAGAAGGACGTCGGATTCTACTGTTCTCGCAATTCACCTCGATGCTGTCCTTGATCGAGGAAGAGCTGAAAAAACGCAACGTGTCCTACGCGCTACTGACCGGCCAGACCCGTGATCGACGTACGCCGGTGAAAGAATTCCAGAGCGGTAAGCGTCAGATTTTTCTGATCAGTCTGAAGGCTGGTGGCGTGGGCTTGAACCTGACGGAAGCGGATACGGTGATTCACTACGACCCGTGGTGGAACCCGGCGACCGAAAATCAGGCGACGGATCGGGCGTACCGGATTGGTCAGGAGAAACCGGTGTTCGTTTACAAGATGATTGCCCGGGGCACTGTGGAAGAGAAGATTCAGCACCTGCAAAAGGAAAAATCCGACTTGGCGGCAGGCGTGCTGGATGGGCGCAAGGCCGGGGACTGGAAGTTGCAGAGTGATGATATCGAAGCGCTGTTTGCGCCGTTGCCGGATAAGGCCGACAAGCGTTGATATCTGCAGTGCTGGTTAAATAGCTTTCGCGAGCAGGCTCGCTCCCACAGTTGGAACGCATCTACCTTGTGGGAGCGAGCCTGCTCGCGAACGGGTCACCTCGGTTTAAGGTTAAAACCGAAGCTCACCGCTTGGAATCGGGCAACGGCGCAAACAGCGCCTCAATGTCACTCTGCTCCAGCTTCCAGCCACCCGTCGTTCCACCTTCAAGCACCGCCCCGGCCAACGCGGCTTTCTCCTGCTGCAACGCCTGTATTTTTTCCTCTACAGTGCCGCGAGCGATCAGCTTGTAAACAAACACCGGATTATTTTGCCCGATTCGATAGGCACGATCGGTTGCCTGATTCTCCACCGCCGGGTTCCACCAAGGGTCGAAGTGGATCACCGTGTCCGCAGCGGTCAGGTTCAAACCGGTACCCCCGGCCTTCAGACTGATCAGAAACAGCGGCACCTTGCCGCCCTGAAAATCCTTCACCGGCGTGCGCCGATCCGTGGTATCACCGGTCAGCAGCGAATAGGCAATGTCACGTTGCTGCAATTCTTCCTCGATCAAGGCGAGCATCGAGGTGAACTGCGAAAAGAGCAGGATTCTGCGACCTTCACCGAGCAGTTCTTCGAGCATCTCCATCAAGCTGACCAGCTTGCCACTGCCGGAGCGCAGTGCCTTTGCTGTTATCGGCATGTTGATCAGGCGCAAGTCGCAACAGACCTGCCGCAGCTTGAGCAATGCATCAAGAATGATGATCTGACTGCGCGCCACGCCACTGCGGGCAATTTCGTCGCGCACTTTTTTGTCCATAGCCACGCGAACCGTTTCATAGACATCACGCTGGCCGTCGCTGAGATCCACCCAATGAACAATCTCGGTTTTCGGCGGCAACTCGGTGGCGACCTGATCCTTTTTGCGGCGCAGTAAAAACGGCTTGATGCGCGCTGTCAGATGTTGCATGCGCTGAACATTGCCGTGCTTTTCGATTGGCGTGCGGTAATCGCGATTGAAGGACTTGCTATCGCCAAGCCAACCCGGCATGAGGAAATGAAACTGCGACCAAAGCTCGCCCAAGTGGTTTTCCAAAGGCGTGCCGCTCAGGCACAAGCGCTGGCGGGCCTGCAGGTCACGGGCCGCTTGCGCCGCTTTGCTGAGCGGGTTCTTGATGTTCTGCGCTTCGTCGAGAATCAGTACGCTCCACAGCTGCGGCTGCAAGGTCTCCAAATCCCTTGGCAGCAACGCGTAAGTGGTCAGCACCAGATCGTACTCAGCCAGATTAGCGAAATCCTTTTGCCGCCCCGTGCCGTGCAGCGCCAATACTTTCAACTGGGGGGTGAAACGCTCGGCCTCGTCGAGCCAGTTGGGAATCAGGCTGGTCGGCATCACCGCCAGAGCCGGACAATCAAGACGACCGGCGTGTTTTTCCGTGAGCAGATGCGCCAAGGTTTGCAGCGTTTTGCCCAGCCCCATGTCATCGCCCAGAATGCCGCCGACCTCAAGCTCGCGCAGGGTCTGCATCCAGTTCAGGCCTTCGAGCTGATAGGGGCGCAGTTGCGCGTTAAGGCCGGCCGGTGCAGCGACCTGGGTGTGACTGGAATTCTGCAAGCGCTTGGCGAAGGTGCGCAGCCGCTCGCCACCCTGCCAATCCAGCGGTACGCCATCGAGCATACTCAAGCGCGCGGCATCCGGGACACTCAAGCGCAGTGCATCGCCCTGATGACCGCCCAGGTACAACTCGCCCAGCGTGGCCATCAGCGGCTTGACGCGACTCAGCGGCAGCGCGACCTTGGCGCCTGAAGGGTCGCCAAAACCGCTGGGTTTCAGTTCGATCAGGAGTTTTTCGTCATCGCTGCGTTGTGCCAGATTGACCGGGTCAAGCAAGCGCGGCTGGGTGCGCAACAAGTGCAGAAGGATTGGTAGCAAACTATAGCGCTGGCCATTGACGACGATACCCAACTGCAAATCAAACCACTGATGCCCAGCCTCTTCTTCGACCTCGGCGTACCAATGCTCAACCGGATGCACATTGAAATGAAAGCCGGGACTCATCTCCACTTCCCAGTTCGAGGCGCGCAACGTGGCAAGCCCTTCGTGCATAAACCCGAGCCAGGCGGAATCATCCGGCAACGTGAACATCTCGCCGGGACGATCCAGCGAGCTCTTGCGCGTGGCTTTCTTGAAGCCGAGCCTTTGCAGGATCTGGCGCAGTTTCTTTTCCACCGCAGGCTGGCGTTGGATGCGCTGGGTTTCGGTACCGTTGAGGATCATCACTTCCGGGTTGCGATCCACCGTCGGCTGGCCGTTGTAGGTAAACACCAGAGCGGCGCGGTGCTCAAGAATGTATTCCCAGCGCGAGCGCTCCCGACCGCTGACGAGGGTGAGTTGCGGCTGCGGAAGTACGTCGTCGATGACTCGTTCGGTCAGTTGGTGGGGCGGCGGGATTCTCGTCGCGGCGCTCATGCGATGGCTGAACTGCATGGCCTGACGCGCCGGAATGTCCGGCGCCAGAGTCAAATGACTGGCCAGCTTTTCTTCCAGTTCATTGAACAGAGGGCCAATCTGCCGCTGTTCACGATCCAGGTAATAAAGCGGCTCCAGCGCCAGCACAGTTTCCTGCGCAGCCTCGGCACTGCTCCACTGCGCACGGAAACCGCCGTCGGCCTGCTCGGCCCAGGCGAACTGGCCGATGCGTTTCGCGCCAGACTCCAACGGTTGCAGATCCTCGAAATCGAGGAACAGCCGCGAGGTGCGCAGGAGCATTTCCAGCAATTCGGCGCCGCTGCTGCCTTCCAGCGGATAACCGCTGTAATAGGCGTGGTGGGAGTGCATGGCAACCAGCAGCCTGGCGACGCGCAGATCCAGCTCGGACAGGTAGCCGGGCTGACGCATGAGCATTTCCGCCAGCGAATACATCGGTTTGACTTCGCGTAACTCGCCGCTCTTGAGCTGGGAAACCTTGAAAATATCGAGCAGCCACTTGCCGCTCACTGACGTTGGCTTGAGCTTGTAAAACAGGCGCGCGCCTGCGGTTTGCGCGCCTTCTTCGGCGGGCTTGGCCGGCACGGGAATGGTCGAAAGCCAATGCTCCAGCGCCCGCCCCAAAGGGATCTGTGCGTCACTTTCAGACGCATCATCTGCACTGCCCTGCAGGTGATAGAGCACCGCAGCGCAGTGCTTGCAGTCGATTACGACAGGACAGCTGCACAGACAACGCAAGTTGACGGAACCCAGCCGATCTTCGGACAAGTAAATGCTTTGTTCATACGCCTGACTTTCCGAACCGACGCAGAACGCCTCGATCTTTTTGTCATTGATCTCGATGATCTCTACCCGGTCATCGGCAGCATAAGCGCGAGCCTTGGCCAGCGCCTTGCTACTGAATGCCTGAGTCCAGGCCAACGACTTGAGCCGTTCGATGAGAATACTCATGAACAGCCCTTAGCCGGCCAACACCCGCGCCAATGCCGACTTAACCTTGCCCATGCCGTCATGCAAGGCCTGCTCGATCTCGGCCATGGTGATTACTTCGGTGGTTTTTCCCGCTGCCGGGTTAACCACCAGCGCCAGACAGGCGTAATCCAGATCCAGCTCCCGGGCCAGTGCAGCTTCCGGCATGCCGGTCATACCGACGATGTCGCAGCCATCGCGCTCAAGACGCACGATCTCGGCGACCGTTTCCAGACGCGGGCCCTGGGTGCAGGCGTAAACGCCTTGATCACTGTATTCGCAACCTTCGGCAGCCACGGCGGCGATCAATTGCTGACGCAACGGCTCGCTGTAGGGAAAGCTGAAGTCGATGTGGGTGACGTGCTCCAGATCATCGGCGAAAAAGGTGTGCTCGCGGCCGCTGGTGTAGTCGACGATCTGATGGGGCACGCAGAAATGACCCGTGCCCATCGCTGGATGAATACCACCCACCGCGTTAACGGCAATGATCGCTTCGGCACCGGCCTGCTTCAACGCCCACAGGTTGGCGCGGTAGTTGACCTTGTGCGGCGGGAAGCGATGCGGGTGGCCATGACGGGCGAGGAACAACACTTCCTTGCCAGCGTATTCGCCAATTTGCACGTCGGCCGATGGCGCGCCGTAGGGCGTGTCTACCGCCAGCGATTGGCGAATGGTCAGGCCTTCGAGTTGGGTCAGGTCGGTGCCACCGATGATTGCGTAAACCGTCATAGCGAAAAATCCTTAATCGATCAGTTGAGCGTCTTTGAGCGCGCCGATGGCGGTGAGCCAGCGCGGATCCTGACGGTAATCGGTGCTGGCGAATGCCTGACCGCGCATGCGGGCGATGCGCGCAGACGGCTTGACCTTCATGCGTTGTGCGGCGCTCAGGGCCAGTTCGGCAGCGGCGCGGTCGTTGCACACCAGGCCCATGTCGCAACCGGCTGTCAAAGCGGCTTCGATGCGGCTGGCGGCGTCGCCAACCACGTGAGCACCGGCCATCGACAGGTCATCGCTGAAGATCACGCCGTCAAACTGCAATTCGCCGCGCAGGATGTCCTGTAACCAGCGGCGGGAGAAGCCGGCAGGCTGCGAATCGACTTGCGGATAGATGACGTGCGCCGGCATGATCGCGGCCAATTGTTTGCTGAGTTTTGCGAAGGATACGAGATCGTTGGCGCGGATCTCGTCGAGGCTGCGCTCGTCGTTCGGGATCGCGACATGAGAGTCGGCTTCGGCCCAGCCGTGACCGGGGAAATGCTTGCCGGTGGCGGCCATGCCTGCGCTGTTCATGCCACGAATGAATGCACCGGCGAGTAGTGCCGCGCGCTCGGGATCACCTTCGAACGAACGGGTGCCAACGACGGCGCTGCGCTGGTAATCCAGATCGAGCACCGGGGCGAAGCTCAGGTCGAGCCCGACCGCCAGCACTTCGGTGGCCATGATCCAGCCGCATTGCTCGGCCAGGTATTCAGCATTCGGGTTGTCGGCGATGGCACGCATGGCCGGCAGACGCACGAAGCCCTGACGCAGACGCTGCACGCGACCGCCCTCTTGATCCACCGCCAGCAGCAGATCCGGACGAATCGCGCGAATCGATGCGCTGAGTTCACGCACCTGGCGTGGATGCTCGATGTTGCGCGCGAAAATGATCAGGCCGCCCACTTCGGGCTGACGCAACAATTGGCGATCTTCAGCCGTCAGCCAGGTACCGGCGACGTCCACCATCAACGAGCCTTGCAGGCCAGCAGTCATAGAGATTCCTTGAAAACGAAAAACCCGATCTGCAGGAAATCGCTACCGTGAGCAATGCTCGGCAGGTCGGCAATTTCTATGAGGATCGGGTTCAGAACGAGAGTCGGCATGGGCGGCTAGCTTAGCGGATACAAGCTGCCGCGCCCACCCGTGCGCGGTTAAACCTTGGCGGCGACCGGCGTTGATTTGCTGCGTGGACGCAGCTGTGCAGTGGCCATTGCCGCGTCGGTGACACCGGTTTCGGCACGCATGCCTGCTGCGAGGAACGGCACCATCAGGCGCATGACTTGCTCAATGGAGGTATTGACGCCGAAATCAGTCTCGGCGATCGCGCGCAAAGCCTTGATGCCGGACATGCTGAACGCGGCAGCACCGAGCATGAAGTGCACGCGCCAGAACAGCTCAATCGGCGGAATGCGTGGCGCTGCTTCGTTGACCAGCATCATGTAGCGGCGGAACACCTTGCCGTACATGTCTTCCAGATAACGGCGCAAGTGGCCTTGGCTTTGGCTGAATGCCAGGCCGAGCAAACGCATGAAGATCGACAGGTCGTTGCCGCTGCGCGGCTGAACCACGAGGGCTTGCTCGACGAGGATTTCCAGCAGTTCTTCGAGCGTCGGCTTGTTTTCAGGCTTGGCCTGACGCCGCTCCAGCTCTTTATCGAGGCTGATGCAGAACGGCCCGAGGAAGCGCGAAAAAACCGCCTGGATCAGGGCTTTTTTCGAACCGAAGTGATAGTTCACCGCTGCCAGATTGACGCCAGCCTTGCTGGTGATCAAACGCAATGAGGTTTCAGCGAAACCTTTCTCCGCGAACAACTGCTCGGCAGCATCAAGAATGCGTTCAACGGTTTCCGACTGGGCCATGGCTACTCCGCCTGACAAACACTTGTTTGAAACATACGTTTCAGCCTGTGCCTTGTCAAGCCTGCCGGTTCGTTTTGGGAATGGTCGGTCAGTTATTTAACCACACAAGCCCAACTCATTAATAAGCACGAATGCCGACCGTCTGGCGGCCTGCAAAAAAACGGGCATTGCCAAGGGCGCTTCACTGTATATAATCCCAGTCACTGTATAAAAAGACAGAGCGATCAATATGCTAAAGCTGACGCCACGCCAAGCCGAGATTCTGGCCTTTATCAAACGCTGCCTCGAAGACAACGGCTACCCGCCAACCCGCGCGGAAATCGCTCAGGAACTGGGCTTCAAGTCGCCAAACGCGGCTGAAGAGCATCTCAAGGCACTGGCCCGAAAAGGTGCCATCGAGATGACTCCCGGCGCTTCTCGCGGTATTCGCATTCCCGGCTTCGAAGCCAAGGCCGACGACTCTACCCTGCCGATCATTGGCCGGGTCGCTGCCGGCGCGCCGATCCTCGCCCAGCAGCACATCGAAGAATCCTGCAACATCAATCCGGCCTTCTTTCATCCGCGCGCCGACTATCTGCTGCGCGTACACGGCATGAGCATGAAGGACATCGGCATTTTCGACGGTGACCTCCTCGCCGTGCACACCACCCGCGAGGCGCGTAATGGCCAGGTTGTCGTCGCCCGCATCGGCGATGAAGTGACCGTCAAACGCTTCAAGCGTGAAGGCAGCAAGGTCTGGCTGATTGCCGAAAACCCTGAGTTCGCCCCTATCGAAGTCGACCTGAAAGATCAGGAACTGGTGATCGAAGGCTTGAGTGTCGGCGTGATTCGCCGCTAAAGGAGGCTTTATGCAGTTCCCACACACCCCTCAGCAAACACAACTGCCTTTATTCGAAGCGTTTCTGGCACAACCGATGGCGCCGATCCTCAAAGAGGTCGTCGAGCGCCCGTGGATTGCCGAACCTGAAGTATTCAGCGAGCTGTCACTGCGCGGTGCTACCGGGAACTGCCTGAACCTGCTTGCCCCGATCCTTCGCGAACTCAGTGAAGATCAGGACGCGCGCTGGCTGACACTGATCGCACCACCTGCCAGCCTTACCCAAACCTGGCTGCGGGATGCCGGGCTGAATCGCGAACGCATTCTGCTGCTGCAACCAAGGGGCGCTCAAAGCGCTCAACAACTGGCGTGCGAAGCTCTGAAGCTGGGTCGCAGTCACACCGTAGTCACTTGGCTCAACCCGCTGAACGCAAATTCACGGCAACAACTGATCAACGCCGCACGCACGGGCGATGCTCAGAGCCTGAATATTCGTTTGGGTTAATTGGTGGTTATACGCGCTGTGTGAAGCGCAGGGCTTCTCCAGGGACAGAGAAGCCGATCTGAAGCGGTAACGTCAAAAAGTAAAAAGACGGGGATCAATGAAGAACCCGCGGCCCTTCTTCCTTATCAAATTCGCCTTCGACCATTCGACCGGCCATTTGCACGCCGACGCTTAACATCGCCTTGGCGATCTCCACATGCTGACCTTGCAGGAACGCCTTGGCATCCTCGGAGAAATCCAGCGTCACCAGAGAACCCTCGTCCTCGGCCCTGCGCAGCTCGATTCGGCCGTCGGGTAACTCGACAATTTCTAGAAAGGACGTTGGCATATAGGTCTGTTCTCCACGAAAGGCAGGGATTATATAGACATCATTCAGGCTTCGCTCGGGATCTTGACCAGCAGCATGTTTCAGATTGCCACCGTGTCAATCGCCCTCAGCACTCGTTCAAGCCTTCGCGGAAACGTATCGCCAGACCTTTCAAGTTCTGCCGCCAGCTCTCCAGCTCCTCTCGACTCAACTCTTCTGGCGCTTCTTCTTCGTCCAGATTAATCGCCTGAATCAACGGTTGCGTCACATCACCCTTCGGCTTGTGCGGCACTCGTGGCGGTTGAAACAGCGCCGAATGCGCTGCCAGCAGTTTTGCCAACCAGGTTTCCGAATTGCCCGCCAACTCAACCATTTCGGCCAGTTCGGGAATTGCGATCGACTCCAGCACTTCACGCGTCAGCAGCATCTCGGCCCGCGGCGCATTGGCCTGCGGCAGACGATAGAAACCTGCGATCTCATGACAGAGCCCCAGTAAGGCGCCGTACAGGTGAAACAACGCCGATTCACGCCCAGCCTGAATCAACGCCAGAGAATTCATCGCCCGCCCTTCTTCAGCGCGAGCCAAGGCTTCCAGCGACAAGCCGGCGAAATAAATCTTCTGGTTGGTGCGGGTATAGAGTTCGTGGGCCATGAAGGCAGTCTCCACTACGAAATAATTGCGTCACACAGGCCGGACAGTGTCGTGGATCAGCCGATCCCACCGCAAGCACAAAACAAAAAGGCCGCCTGAAAACCCGAGGGTTCTCATGCGGCCTTTCAGTATCAGGCTAACGCTTACTCGGCTTTGGCCTTTGTACGCTTGTCTTCAACCGTCCACTTACCACCGTCGAAGTACGCCTTCCAACCGGTAGGTTTGCCATCGACCTCGGTCTGCACGTATTGCTCCTTGGTCTTGCGGCTATAGCGGATCACCGCCGGCAGACCATCAGGATCCTTCTGCGGAGCGTCGCACAGGAAGTGGTATTTAGGATCAATCTCGTCCTTGTGCGGCAGAATCTCGATCACCAGCGGAGCACGGGTTTCGCGGTTTTTCGGGAACTGACTGGCGGCCAGGAACAGGCCGGACGCACCGTCGCGCAGGATGTAGGTGTCGTTGACCTTTTCGCATTTCAGCTCAGGCATCTTCACCGGATCCATCTTCGGCGGCGCCGCGTCACCGCTTTTCAGCAGTTTGCGGGTGTTCTTGCACTCAGGGTTGGTGCAACCGAAGAACTTGCCGAAACGGCCGGTCTTGAGCTGCATCTCGCTGCCGCACTTGTCGCATTCCAGGCTCGGACCTTCGTAGCCCTTGATGCGATAGCTGCCCTCTTCGATTTCGTAGCCGGCGCAATCCGGGTTGTTACCGCAGATGTGCAGCTTGCGCTTCTCGTCGAGCAGATAAGCGTCCATCGCCGTGCTGCAAATCGGGCACCGATGCTTGCCGCGCAGAACCAGCGATTCCGACTCACCTTCGTCGTCCGCAGCGATCTCGTCGCCCGGCACCAGGTTGACGGTGGCCTTGCAGCGTTCTTTCGGCGGCAGGCTGTAGCCCGAGCAACCGAGGAACACGCCGGTGGACGCAGTACGAATCTGCATCGGACGACCACAGGTCGTGCACGGGATGTCGGTCATGACCGGCTGGTTGGCGCGCATGCCGCCTTCAGGGTTTTCGGCTACTTCGAGTTTCTTTTTGAAATCGCCGTAGAACTCGTCCAGCACGCTTTTCCAGTCACGCTCGCCCTGCGCCACGTCATCGAGGTTCTCTTCCATGCCGGCAGTGAAGCCGTAGTCCATGAGGTTGGAGAAGCTTTCCGACAGACGCTCGGTGACGATGTCGCCCATCTTTTCCGAGTAGAAACGACGGTTGTGCAGGGTCACGTAGCCGCGATCCTGAATGGTCGAAATGATCGCAGCGTAAGTCGAAGGACGACCGATGCCACGTTTTTCCATTTCTTTAACCAGGCTGGCTTCCGAGTAACGCGCCGGCGGCTTGGTGAAGTGCTGCGATGGATCAAGCTTGATCAGCTTCATAACGTCGCCCTGCGCCATATCAGGCAGAACGTCATCGTCGCCTGGCTTGGCAATCTGCGGCATGACGCGGGTGTAACCGTCGAATTTGAGGATACGGCCCTTGGCGCGCAGCTCGAAATCGCCAGCGCCGACGCTGACAGTGGTCGACAGGTATTGAGCTGGCAGCATCTGGCAAGCGAGGAACTGGCGCCAGATCAGCTCGTAGAGGCGTTCAGCGTCACGCTCCATGCCTGCGAGCTTGCTCGGCGTGGTGTTTGCGTCGGAAGGACGGATCGCTTCGTGAGCCTCTTGCGCGCCTTCTTTGCTGCTGTAGACGTTTGGCGTTTCCGGCAGGTACTTCTTGCCGAACTCGTCTTCAATGTAAGTGCGCGCCATGGCCACGGCATCGGCCGAGAGGTTGGTCGAGTCGGTACGCATGTAAGTGATGTAGCCAGCTTCGTACAGACGCTGGGCCATCATCATGGTTTTCTTCACGCCGAAGCCCAGACGGTTACTCGCAGCCTGTTGCAAAGTGGACGTGATGAATGGCGCCGAAGGCTTGCTGCTGGTCGGCTTGTCTTCGCGTTTGACGATGCTGTAGCTGGAAGACTTGAGTTTCTCCAGCGCGGCCATGGCCTGAGCTTCGTTGAGCGGCTTGAAGGCTTCGCCTTTCTCGCGAGCTACTTCGAAACGCACGGTCGAGCCTTTGGCGGTGCCGAGGTCGGCATGCACTTCCCAGTACTCTTCCGGGTTGAACGCACGAATTTCGCGCTCACGCTCGACCACCAGCTTCACGGCAACCGATTGCACACGGCCAGCGGACAGGCCACGGGCAATCTTTGCCCACAACAGCGGCGAGACCATGTAACCCACAACGCGGTCGAGGAAACGACGCGCCTGTTGAGCGTTGACACGATCGATGTCCAGCTCGCCAGGTTCCGAGAAGGCTTCCTGAATCGCCTTCTTGGTGATTTCGTTGAACACCACGCGCTTGTAGCGGCTGTCGTCACCACCGATGGCTTCGCGCAGGTGCCAGGCAATGGCTTCCCCCTCGCGATCCAAGTCGGTTGCGAGATAGATGGTGTCAGCATCTTTGGCGAGCCGGCGCAGCTCTTCGATGACCTTCTCTTTACCCGGGAGGATCTCGTACTTGGCTTTCCAGCCATGATCGGGATCGACACCCATACGCGAGACCAGCTGCTTGCGCGCTTTCTCTTTCGGCGAGAGCACCGGACCTTCGCCCGCAGCAGCCTTGCCGCGCTTGGCGGCTGGCTCTTTGCTGGCGCTAGCCGAACCGCTGGTGGGCAGGTCTCGGATATGGCCGATACTCGACTTCACCACGTATTGGTTACCCAGATACTTGTTGATGGTCTTGGCCTTAGCCGGGGATTCCACAATGACCAGCGATTTGCCCATGGATCAGAAAATTCCTGAATTCTAGAAGTGAAAGGCGGTTGGCGCCTGACGCGGCACCGCTATATATAGTTGATACAAGGTGAGGTCAAGCACAGGGTTCTGTGCGCGCTCGCCTTATACCTTGGAAAAAAGGCTTGGTTCGGCTTGCACCAAAGCAAAGCGTGGCACCTGCTCGCCGTCAACCTCGACTGACTCGAGAAACATGCTCAGAGGGCGCACCCAAAAGCCGTAATCGCCATACAGGGCTTGGTAAAAGACCACTTCTTCTTCGGTCTCGGAATGCCGCGCAACACTGAATACGCGGTACTGCGGACCTTTGTAATGTTGGTAGAGCCCAGGTTGTATCGGCATGGTTTGGCCCTCACTCAAATTTTTTCAAAATAAAAACAAAATAAACCCACAAAAACAAAAACCGGGGCACTTGGCCCCGGCTTCCATCGACGAGACGCTTAAACGCGTTCGAAGACGGTAGAGATACCTTGGCCGAGACCAATGCACATAGTGGCCACCCCGAAGGTGCCGCTATTCTGCTTCATCACGTTCAGCAAGGTGCCGGAAATACGGGCACCGGAGCAACCGAACGGGTGACCCAAGGCGATCGCGCCGCCGTGCAGGTTAACCTTCTCGTTCATCTTGTCGAGCACTTTCAGATCTTTCAGCACTGGCAGGGCCTGTGCGGCGAAAGCTTCGTTGAGCTCGAAGAAGTCGATATCGTTGATGCCAAGGCCCGCACGTTTCAGGGCTTTTTGTGTCGCCGGAACGGGACCATAGCCCATGATCGCCGGATCCACACCCGCCACTGCCATCGAACGGATAACCGCCATTGGCTGGATACCCAAGTCTTGAGCGCGCTGCGCCGACATCACGATCATGCAGGAAGCACCATCGGTGATCTGCGACGAAGTACCGGCAGTCACGGTGCCGCCCTTTGGATTGAAGGCAGGCTTGAGGGCCGCCAGACTTTCCAGGGTGGTTTCCGGACGAATGGTTTCGTCGTAGTCGAACAGTTTCAGGAAACCGTTCTCGTCGTAGCCCTGCATCGGGATGATTTCGTCTTTGAACTTGCCTTCCACGGTTGCCTTGTGGGCCAACTGGTGGGAACGCACGCCGAAGGCGTCTTGCTGCTCGCGAGTGATGCCGTGCATTTTGCCGAGCATTTCCGCGGTCAGGCCCATCATGCCCGAGGCTTTCGCCGCGTACAGCGACATGTGCGGGTTCGGATCGACACCGTGCATCATGCTCACGTGGCCCATATGCTCGACGCCGCCAACCACGAACACGTCACCGTTGCCGGTCATGATCGCTTGCGCAGCGGTGTGCAGCGCGCTCATCGACGAGCCACACAGACGGCTGACAGTCTGGCCGGCCGAGGTGTGCGGGATCTGGGTCATCAGCGACGCCATGCGCGCGATGTTCCAGCCCTGCTCCAGGGTCTGGTTGACGCAGCCCCAGATCACGTCCTCGACTTCAGCAGGATCGACCTTGGCGTTGCGTTCCAGCAGTTTGCTGATCAGGTGCGCCGACATGTCTTCGGCGCGGGTGTTGCGGTGCATGCCGCCCTTGGAGCGGCCCATCGGAGTACGACCGAAGTCGACAATCACGACGTCTCTTGGATTCAAGCTCATAAAATTTCACTCTCGCTCAAAAGTTGGGACGCTTAACCGAAGAACCGTTGGCCGGTTTTGGCCATTTCACGCAGTTTCGCGGTCGGGTGGTACAGCGCGCCCAAATCAGCGTACTGGTCAGCCAGGGCAACGAACTCGGCAACACCGATCGAATCGATGTAGCGCAGCGCACCGCCACGGAATGGAGGGAAACCGATACCGTAGACCAGACCCATGTCGGCTTCGGCGGCAGTTTCAACGATGCCGTCTTCCAGGCAACGCACGGTTTCCAGGCACAGCGGGATCATCATCCAGTTGATGATGTCTTCGTCAGTGACTTCGCGCTGCTCGTAAACGATCGGCTTGAGCACTTCCAGTACCGATGGATCGGCGACTTTCTTCTGCTTGCCTTTCTTGTCGGCCTCGTAGGCGTAGAAGCCCTTGCCGTTTTTCTGACCCAGGCGCTTGGCTTCGTACAGCACGTCGATGGCCGAACGACGGTCATCCTTCATGCGATCCGGGAAACCTTCAGCCATGACGTCACGACCGTGGTGACCGGTGTCGATGCCGACCACGTCCATCAGGTACGCCGGGCCCATCGGCCAGCCGAATTTTTCCATGACCTTGTCGATACGGACGAAGTCCACACCGGCACTGACCAGCTTGGCGAAACCGCCGAAGTACGGGAACAGCACGCGGTTGACCAGGAAGCCCGGGCAGTCGTTGACGACGATCGGGTTCTTGCCCATTTTCTTGGCGTAGGCAACGGTGGTGGCAACCGCCAGCTCACTCGACTTCTCGCCACGGATGACTTCCACTAGCGGCATCATGTGCACCGGGTTGAAGAAGTGCATGCCGACGAAGTTTTCCGGACGCTTGAGGGCCTTGGCCAGCAGGCTGATGGAAATGGTCGAGGTGTTGGACGCGAGGATGGTGTCCTCTTTGACCTGGCCTTCGACTTCAGCCAGTACGGCTTGCTTGACCTTCGGGTTCTCGACCACAGCTTCGACGACCAGATCGACGTGACCGAAGTCGCCGTAGGACAGGGTCGGACGAATGGCGTTGAGCACTTCAGCCATTTTCGCAGCCGTCATGCGACCTTTATCAACGCGGCCAACCAGCAGCTTGGCGGCTTCAGCCAGACCTTGCTCGATGCCGTGCTCGTTGATGTCCTTCATCAGGATCGGCGTACCTTTGGAGGCCGACTGATAAGCGATACCGCCACCCATGATGCCGGCGCCGAGTACAGCGGCCTGCTTCACGTCTTTGGCGATTTCGTCGTAGGCCTTGGCCTTTTTCTTGAGTTCCTGATCGTTCAGGAACAGACCGATCAAGCTCTGCGCGGCAGAGGTCTTGGCCAGTTTGACGAAACCGGCGGCTTCGACTTCCAGCGCTTTGTCACGACCGAAGTTCGCGGCTTTCTGGATGGTTTTGATTGCTTCAACCGGCGCCGGGTAGTTCGGGCCAGCCTGGCCTGCCACGAAACCCTTGGCGGTTTCGAAAGCCATCATTTGTTCAATGGCGTTCAGCTTGAGTTTTTCAAGTTTCGGCTGACGCTTGGCCTTGAAGTCGAACTCGCCGGAAATGGCGCGCTTGATCAGTTCAAGAGCCGCTTCCTGCAGCTTCTCCGGTGCAACCACGGCGTCGACGGCGCTGACTTTCAGGGCGTCTTCAGGACGGTTTTCCTTACCGGAGGCAATCCATTCGATGGCGTTGTCGACACCGATCAGGCGCGGCAGACGCACGGTACCGCCGAAGCCCGGATAGATGCCCAGCTTGACTTCCGGCAGACCGATCTTGGCCTTGGTCGACATGACGCGATAGTCAGCCGCCAGGCACATTTCCAGACCGCCGCCCAGTGCGATGCCATTAATGGCCACTACGGTTGGGACGTTGAGGTCTTCGAAATCGCTGAAGATCTTGTTGGCTTCGAGATTGCCAGCAACCAGCTCGGCATCCGGCAGCTTGAAGTTGTCGACAAATTCGGTGATGTCGGCGCCGACGATGAACACGTCCTTGCCACTGCTGACGATCACGCCCTTGATCGAAGCATCTGCCTTGATGGTGTCCACCGCCTGACGCAGTTCGTTCAGGGTTAGACGGTTGAACTTGTTGACGGACTCACCCTTGAGGTCGAATTTCAATTCGACGATGCCACTTTCAAGAGCTTTAACCGTGATGGCTTTACCTTCGTAAATCATCAACTGATCTCCACGATATGGAAGCTGAACAGTACACGTCGGACGCAGGCGAATGGCTCGGCAGGACGCTTTTTCGTCGATGCTAACGCCAATCCACCCGGCACACCCGCCAACGCGATAGTCGGGATTCTGTAGGAGCAGTCTGTAAGACAAACGCTCAATTCATACGCCCGTTTGATTTGGGTACATCACCTTCACGGAATTTCCGACAATTGTCAATCGCCCAAAATACGGGTTGAAAAGCGACTTTGCGGTCATTTCTGTAAGACGAAGACCCGCAACACGCATCTGCATGTGAAGTCATTCATAGAATCAATAGTTAGAAAAGTCGCCCTAATTCGCCGCAGCCATTGTTTAAAGGGCTACGCTGGAGTGACTGCACGGAGATGTCGCTGACCGAGTCAACATCAAAAGAGTTTCCGGCCTGCCTGGCCAACCCCGCCCGATGAATCATGTCGGGCTTTTTATTGCTCGTCTGCCGGACGCTCCCCACCGTTGCAGTGGGAAAAGTCCGCGCGTCACGCCAGCGCTTTCAGAGTGGCATCGATATCCAGCAAAACCGTGGCGTCGCCCTTCTCGCCCCAATACAAGGCGATCATCTGCTTGTCTGCCTCGACTTTGAAAACATTGCCCGGCAACTTTTCGAAATGATTGAGCAGCGCGCGATCTTCGCAGACTTCCTGCCACTGATTAACCCAGATACCCGGCGTTTTCTGCCAGTAAGTCCAGCAGGCAGGCGACTTGCCACGGCGCGGCCGATGATACTGCGCGCACGGGTTTGGTGGCTCTTGCGCCAGCCAGTGCGGCCATTCCTGAGGCGCCAGCTGCATGGCCAGGCCAATGCGCCGCGCCTCCATGCGCAGGGCGATGCGACCGCTTTGCGCGCGCGATGGGCGCAACCACGCCAGCGGACTTAAAACCACCAGCAGGATTGACACCACCAACCAGACCGTCATATCTCTATTCCCAATTCTCGGTGAGCGCATTGTGTCACTTTGGAACCAATGCGCTTGAAACCAGCCATACTTAACAATATTGAAACCTCACGAGGAGCACCTCATGCCCTACCACCATATCCTGGTCGCCGTAGATCTGACCGAAGAGTGCGACCCTGTGATTCACCGCGCCCGAGAGCTATCGGTGAGCAATGGCGCCAAGCTTTCGCTGGTGCATATCGTCGAGCCGATGGCCATGGCATTCGGCGGCGACGTGCCGATGGATCTGTCACAACTGCAACAACAGCAGTTCGATCAGGCCAAGGAACGCCTGGAGCGTCTGAAAGCCAAATACTCAGAGCTTGAGGGCGCCAACTGCCACCTGACCTATGGCCAGCCACGCCAGGAAATCCATCATTTCGCCAAAGAACAAACGTGCGATCTGATCGTGGTCGGCAGTCATGGCCGACATGGTCTGGCGCTGTTGCTCGGCTCGACCGCGAATGACGTGCTGCACGGCGCGCCATGCGACGTCCTCGCCGTCCACCTGGTCAAACGCTGAAACACTGATCATTGTGGGAGCGAGCCTGCTCGCGAAGGCGTCGGCACACAGCATTAATGCCGCCTGACACACCGCATTCGCGAGCAGGCTCGCTCCCACATTGGGTCTCCACCCGAATATGAAAAGCCCGGCGTTCATCACTGAACGCCGGGCTTTTTCACATCCGGATCAATCAGGCATCCAGCTCGGCCCAACGTTCCATCAACGCATCCAGCTCAGCCTGCAACTGCTCCAGCGAAGCAATCACCTTGGCTGTTTCAGCCGGTGGACGCTGATAGAAACCGCCGTCAGCCATCTCGGCCTCCACTGCGGCAATCTGCTGTTCCTTGGCGTCGATATCGCCCGGCAACGCTTCCAGCTCACGCTGCAGTTTGTAGCTCAGCTTTTTCTTCGCCGCCGGAGCAGCTGCCGCAGGCGCTGCGACCACTGCGGGCTCTGCAGTAACCACCGCCGAATTCAGATCAGCCTTACCCGACTTGCTTTCAGTCACGCCCAACAGACGCGGCGAACCACCCTGACGGATCCAGTCCTGATAGCCGCCGACGTATTCACGCACCTTGCCTTCACCTTCGAAGACCAAGGTACTGGTGACCACGTTGTCGAGGAATGCCCGGTCGTGGCTGACCATCAGCACGGTGCCGTTGAAAGTCAGCAGCACTTCTTCGAGCAGCTCGAGGGTTTCCACATCAAGGTCGTTGGTCGGTTCGTCGAGCACCAGCAGGTTCGCCGGTTTACTGAACAGTTTGGCCAGCAACAGACGCGCACGCTCACCACCCGACAGCGCCTTGACCGGCGTGCGGGCACGCTGCGGGCTGAACAGGAAGTCGCCGAGGTAGCTCAGCACGTGACGGCTCTGACCGTCGATATCGATAAAGTCGCGACCTTCGGCGACGTTGTCGATCACGGTCTTTTCCAGATCCAGCTGATGACGCAACTGGTCGAAGTAGGCCACGTCGATCCGCGTGCCCTCTTCCACTTTGCCGCTGGTCGGCTGCAGACCACTGAGCATCAGTTTCAGCAGAGTGGTCTTGCCGGTACCGTTGGCGCCGAGCAGACCGATACGGTCGCCGCGCGTCAGCACCATCGAGAAGTCCTTGATCAGGAACGGGCCGCCCGGGTGAGCGAAACTCACGTTCTCGAGGACCATCACCTGCTTGCCGGACTTGTCGGCAGTGTCCAGCTGAATGTTGGCCTTGCCAGTGCGCTCGCGACGCTCGCTGCGCTCAACGCGCAGGGCTTTCAGGGCGCGGACGCGGCCTTCGTTACGGGTGCGGCGCGCCTTGATGCCCTGACGGATCCAGACCTCTTCCTGGGCCAGTTTCTTGTCGAACAGCGCGTTGGCGGTCTCTTCAGCGGCCAGCGCGGCTTCTTTGTGCACGAGGAAACTGGCGTAGTCGCCGTTCCAGTCGATCAGGCCGCCGCGATCCAGTTCGAGGATGCGCGTGGCGAGGTTTTGCAGGAAGGAACGGTCGTGCGTGATGAACAGCACGGCGCCCTGGAAATCTTTCAGCGCTTCTTCGAGCCAGGCAATCGCACCGATGTCCAGGTGGTTGGTCGGTTCGTCGAGCAGCAGCAGATCCGGCTCGGACACCAGCGCCTGCGCCAGCAGCACGCGACGACGCCAGCCGCCGGACAACTGGGCGAGGGTCTTGTCGGCCGGCAGTTGCAGACGGCTCAAGGTGCTTTCGACCAGAGTCTGCAAACGCCAGCCATCACGGGCTTCGAGGTCCTGCTGAACGTGCATCAGCTTGTTCAGGTCATCTTCAGTGACGCAGTTCTGCGCGAGGTGATGGTACTCGGCGAGCAACGCACCCACGCCATCAAGGCCTTCAGCGACCACGTCGAACACCGTCCGATCGTCGGCCACCGGAAGTTCTTGCGGCAATTCGCCGATTTTCAGACCGGGGGCACGCCACACCGAGCCTTCATCGGGCTTCTGGTCGCCCTTGACCAGTTTCATCATGCTGGACTTGCCAGTGCCGTTGCGGCCGATGATGCACACCCGCTCACCACGGGCGATCTGCCAGGACACCTTGTCCAACAACGGCATAGCGCCGAACGCAAGGGACACATCGCTGAATTTGAGCAGGGTCATGAGCTTCTCCAAAAACCGGGCGCGCATTCTACCTGAGTTAGGACCTCAGCAGGCCGGCAATTTGTCTGTCGAAGCACTCTGCACAACATTTGTTGCGAACTTGTGCTGCGAGGCCCGCAAAGCTTTCGCCGCTTGCTGGCAAAAGGCTAAGCTACAGACAATTCAGTGCTGATTCGTGTCGGCACTTGTCATGATTTCTCTGCCCGGATGTCTCATGCGCAGTCGCCTTTTCAGTGTCTTGTCCTGCTTGCTACTTACCGCCGCTGCCGCTCAATCCGCCCAGGCGGTGGACCTGTCCACCCAACGCCAGTATTACGATGAAGCCAAGCGCGCTTTGGCCAAGGGCGATACCGGCCCGTATTTCCGTTACAGCCAGGCACTGGCCGATTATCCGCTGGAACCATATCTGGCTTACGACGAACTGACCGCGCGCCTGAAGACCGCGAGCAACGCCGAGATCGAGAAGTTTCTCGCCGAGCACGGTGACCTGCCCCAGGCCAACTGGATGAAGCTGCGCTGGTTGCGTTGGCTCGCCGACCGTGGCGACTGGGCAACCTTCGTCAAGTATTACGACCCGAAACTCAACTTCACCGAGCTGGATTGCCTCAATGCGCAATACCAGATCACTCACGACAAGAAAGCCGAGGGTTACGCCAACGCCGACAAGCTGTGGCTGACGGGCAAATCGCAACCCGCCGCCTGTGACGCGCTGTTCGGGATTTGGGCCGCCGATGGTCAGCTCACTGAGCAGAAACGCTGGGAGCGCACCAAACTCGCCGCTCAGACGCGTAACTATCCACTGGCCAACAGCCTGGTCAACGGCCTGACCACCCTCGCACCGCGTGGTCGTCTGCTGGTGGATGTGGCGCAAAAGCCGGAACTGCTCAATCAGCCTTCGCGCTTCACCCCGGCCGATGAACCGATGTCCGACGTAGTCAGCCTCGGCCTGCGCCGCCTCGCCCGTCAGGATCCGGACAAGGCCATGGCGCTGCTCGACGGTTATGCCAGCAGCATGCATTTTTCTCGCGATGAAAAAGTCGCAATCGCCCGGGAAATCGGCCTGACCCTCGCCCGTCGTTTCGACAGCCGCGCGCTGGACGTGATGACCAAGTACGACCCGGAGCTGCGCGACAACACCGTTTCAGAATGGCGCCTGCGCTTGCTGTTGCGTCTGGCCCGTTGGGACGATGCGTATCAGTTGACCCGCCGCCTGCCGCAGGATCTGGCCACCACCAACCGCTGGCGCTACTGGCAGGCGCGCAGTCTGGAACTGGCCCAGCCGCAGAACCCGGAAGCGCAGACCCTGTACAAAAACCTTGCGCGCGAACGTGATTTCTACGGTTTCCTCGCCGCCGACCGCTCGCAATCGCCGTACTCGCTGAACAACAAGCCTTTGGTCCTCAGCCAGGCGCTGATCAACAAGGTGCGCAACACCCCGGGCGTACGCCGCGCGCTGGAATTCCATGCTCGTGGTCAGATCGTCGACGGTCGTCGCGAGTGGTATCACGTCAGCCGCCATTTCAACCGCGATGAGATGGTTGCCCAAGCGAAACTGGCTTACGACCTGAAATGGTACTTTCCGGCGATCCGCACCATCAGTCAGGCGCAGTACTGGGACGATCTGGATATCCGCTTCCCGATGGCCCACCGCGAAACGCTCGTGCGTGAAGCCAAGGTGCGTGGTCTGCATTCGAGCTGGGTGTTTGCCATCACCCGCCAGGAAAGCGCCTTCATGGACGACGCGCGCTCCGGCGTCGGCGCCAGCGGCCTGATGCAACTGATGCCCGGCACCGCCAAGGAAACCGCGCGCAAGTTCAGCATCCCGCTGGCCTCTCCGCAGCAGGTGCTGGATCCGGACAAAAACATCCAGCTCGGCGCCGCTTACCTGAGCCAGGTGCACAGCCAGTTCAACGGCAACCGCGTCCTCGCCTCCGCCGCCTACAACGCCGGACCGGGTCGCGTACGCCAATGGCTGCGCGGCGCCGATCACTTGAGTTTCGACGTCTGGGTCGAAAGCATCCCGTTCGACGAAACCCGTCAATACGTGCAGAACGTGCTGTCGTACTCGGTGATCTACGGCCAGAAGCTCAACTCACCGCAGCCGCTGGTGGATTGGCATGAGCGCTACTTCGACGATCAGTGATCACCTGACTGACGCCGACTAACGAAAAATGCCCCTATCGCGAGATACGGGCATTTTTTATGGGCACAACCTGAGCGGCTATTTAGTGAATGGCAGGATCGGTGACAGGATTCGTTGACGCGCTCTTGCCATCATTGAACTGCAACGCTGCCAACCGCGCATACAGCGGATTGCTGGCAATCAGCTCCTGATGAGTACCAATAGCCACAAGTTTGCCCTGATCCATCACTGCAATCCGGTCAGCGTTTTTCACCGTGGCCAGTCGATGCGCAATCACCAGCGTGGTGCGGTTCTGCATCAGACTCGGCAGGGCTTCCTGAATCAGGTGTTCGCTCTGCGCATCGAGGGCGCTGGTGGCTTCGTCCAGCAGCAGGATTGGCGCGTCGACCAGTAACGCCCGGGCGATCGCCAGACGCTGACGCTGGCCACCGGAGAGGCCGAGGCCACCATCGCCGAGATGAGTCTGGTAACCGTTGGGCATTTTCTCG
Source organism: Pseudomonas sp. MC6 (assembly GCF_054790575.1). NCBI lineage: Bacteria > Pseudomonadati > Pseudomonadota > Gammaproteobacteria > Pseudomonadales > Pseudomonadaceae > Pseudomonas > Pseudomonas sp. MC6. The sequence goes on along the minus strand of NZ_CP186504.1, from coordinate 591,125 downwards.
ATGAAGTCGTGGGCGTGTGCGATTTTCGCCGCTTCCTTCACCTGCTCCAGCGTCGCCCCCGGATTGCCATAACGAATATTCTCTTCAACGCTGCCGAAAAACAGCGCCGGCGACTGCGAGACCAAGGCGAAGTGGCGGCGCAGGTCCAGCGGATCGAGGCTGGTCAGCGGTACGCCATCAATCAGGATCCGACCTTCCACAGGGTCATAAAAGCGCAATAGCAAATCGTATACCGTGGACTTGCCGGCGCCGGATGGCCCCACCAGCGCCAGCGTCTCACCGGCCCGAATGGTCAGGTTCAAGCCGTTGACGGCATAGCTGTCAGGACGCGACGGATAGGAAAAACGTACTTCCTGTAATTGCAGTTCACCCCGGACGCGCTGCGGCAAGGTCACCAGCCCGGTGGTGGGCGGCTGGATGATGTTTTCTGACCCCAGCAGTTCGGCGATGCGCTCGGCGGCACCTGCCGCGCGTTGCAATTCGCCAATCACCTCACTCAGGGTGCCGATCGCGCTGCCGACAATCAGACTGTAGAAAACAAACGCCGCCAGTTCACCACCGGTGATGCGCCCGGCAATCACGTCCATGCCGCCGACCCACAACATCACCGCCACCGCGCCGAGCACCAGCACGATCACCATGGTGATCATCCATGAGCGCTGAAAGATGCGTTTGCGCGCCGTGTCGAACGCGTCCTCGACGGTTGTCGCAAAACGGCGCTCATCCTGCACCTGATGGTTGTAGGCCTGCACGGTTTTGATCTGGCCGAGGGTTTCCGACACATAGCTGCCGATATCGGCCACCCGGTCCTGGCTCAATCGCGACAGATTGCGCACGCGCCGGCCGAAGATCAGGATCGGTGCCACCACGAACGGCAAGGCAATCACCACGATGCTGGTGAGTTTCGCGTTGGTCACGAACAACAGAATGACACCGCCGATGACCATCAGCAGGTTACGCAGGAACATCGACAGCGATGAGCCGATCACAGACTGCAGCAGCGTTGTATCGGCGGTCAGCCGCGACTGGATCTCCGAACTGCGGTTGTTCTCATAGAAGCCGGGGTGCAGATAAACCAGATGGTTGAACACCTCGCGGCGAATATCGGCCACGCAACGCTCGCCGATCCACGACACCCAGTAAAACCGCGCGAACGTGCCGACAGCCAGCCCCAGTACCATCAGCATGAAGATGCCGATGCTCTGGTTGAGCTGATGCGGCGACTGGGTCATGAAGCCGCGGTCGACCAACAGTTTGATTCCCTGCCCCATCGACAGCGTGACGGCAGCGGTAACGATCAACGCCAGCAGCGCACCGATGACCTGCCAGCGATAAGGGGCCAGAAATCGGCTGGTCAGACGCAGGGCGCGCCGGTGCCGGGAAGAAAGCTTCGGGGTCATTCAGGTACACATCCGTGTTGATGAAAGGGCTAGCCTAAACCTTCTTGGGGCGGAACTCTGTAAATCACAATGAGTCAGGTTAAATATGCCCCCAAAGACTAGGCCATAGTTACTATTGGTCTAAAGTCCCGGTTGAGACGAGCGGTCGTTTCTGTTTGAGTGGAGATGCCCCACTGACAGACCGCAGGGAGTTGTCACAGCCCGGTCACGTGGCGGTTTTACCCTAGGCACACAACCTGATGAGGAGACAGGCCATGTCCTTGCAACACAGCAGCGATGACAAGATTGAAGTGATCCGCACCAAGCCCGGCCAACCTCTGGGTTGCTCGATTATCGATAAGGATGGGCGTGAAGTACCGATCACCGAAGACATGATCCAGGACGCGTGCCGCGAACTGGACAAGCGATTGGTCAAGCCTGCCAAACAAAAGTGATATAGCCACCGTCTTCATGACCCGGTCCTTTTGACCGGGTTTTTTCTGTCTGCAGATCCGGCATTTGTGGCGCCCCCTTCGCGAGCAGGCTCGCTCCCACATGGACCTCTATTCGCTGAAGATCTCCTGTGGGAGCGAGCCTGCTCGCGAAAGGGCCGACTCGGCTTCTAGACAGCCACCGCCCCCAGCGCCGCGACGATCTTCGCCAACGCCGGCGATACCCCTTCAATCCGCACCTTCAGCCCTTCAATCTCGCGCCGCACCGGATACTGCTTGCGCAACACATCGAACGCCGCACGCTGCTCGCCGACATTGCCTACCAGGCTGCGGCGAAAATCCGCGTCATCGCGGCGCGGGTCGTACACCCCACGGCATAACATCGCCAGCGCCCAGGCCGGATCGCTGTCAGCATTCAGGGTCACTTCAGACAACCACGGTGCGGGCAAAAGATCACTGAGTTGAATAATTGCCGGTTGGCCGCTGAATGCGCAATACGCCTGATAAATCTGCGCCGTTCCGCGCTGTTTGCCGTCGAGGCTGTAACCGGCAATGTGCGGGGTCGCCAGCACGCAGAGTTCGGCCAACGCCACATCAACCTCCGGTTCGGCCTCCCAGACGTCGAGAACGGCTTGCAGGTCTTCACGCTCCAGCAACACTTCGCGCAGGGCAAGGTTATCCACCACGGGACCACGGGCCGCGTTGATCAGCCATGCGCCGGGCTTGAGCTGCTGCAAACGTTGCTGATCGAACAGATGCCAGGTCGCGCCGTCACCGCTGCGGGTCAACGGCGTGTGCAGACTGATCACGTCGCACTGTTCGATGATCGCTTCAAGGCTGACGTAATCGCCGCCCTCGGCAGCCTGACGCGGCGGATCGCAGACTTTGACATTCCAGCCAAAGCCCTTCAGGACCTTGATCAGACGCCCGCCCACTTCACCGGCACCGACGACACCATAGGTCCGTTGAGCAAGATCGACGCCTTCGATTTCGGCAAGCGTCATCAGGCTACCCAGCACGTAATCAACCACGCCACGGGCATTGCAGCCAGGCGCACTCGACCAGGTGATGCCGACCTCATTGAAGTAATCGAGATCCAGATGATCCGTACCGATGGTGCAAGTGCCGACAAAACGTACCTTGCTGCCTTCAAGCAACGCACGGTTGACGTTGGTCACCGAACGTACGAGCAACACGTCGGCCTGCTCGACCGTCGCACGGTCGATGGAACGGCCCGGCACCCGGCGGATCTCGCCGAAACCGGCAAAAAAGGCATCGAGCAGCGGGATATTTTCGTCGGCAACAATCAGCATGGCGAGCTCCTTTGGCGGATCGGCAGTTTAGGTGCAGATCGGTCGCCGGGCCAGCAGGCTTTGCGCTTACAAATCCGCAACAGAGGATTTTTCCTGACCAAGGCGTCAGCGGCGTAGAATGCGGCGCCTTGCGCATCAACACCTGTGGACGCTTTGCCTGTGAATTCTGTAACTGACCAACCTGTCGCCGTCTCCCTGACCCGCCCCGCGCGGATTCGCCTGGAGTTCAAGAACCTTCTCGCCCTGGCGTTGCCGATCATCATCGCGCAACTGGCGACCACAGCCATGGGCTTCGTCGATGCAGTGATGGCCGGGCGCGTCGGGCCGAAAGATCTGGCGGCGGTGGCGCTGGGCAACTCGATCTGGGTGCCGGTGTTTCTGCTGATGACCGGCACTCTGCTGGCAACCACGCCGAAAGTCGCCCAGCGTTTTGGGGCTGGCACCCATAGCGAAATCGGCCCGCTCGTGCGTCAGGCGCTGTGGCTGGCGCTGGTGGTCGGACTGATCGCGACCGCGATGCTGGTTGCCGCCGAGCCGGTACTGCACCTGATGAAAGTCGATCCCGAGCTGATCGGCCCATGCATGCAATACCTGCACGGCATCGCCAGCGGTCTGCCGGCGGTGGCGTTCTATCACGTACTGCGTTGCACCAGTGACGGCATCGGCCGTACCCGTCCGGCGATGGTGCTGGGTCTGTGCGGTCTGGCGTTGAACATTCCGCTGAACTACATCTTCATTTATGGCCACTTCGGCGTGCCGGCCATGGGTGGCGTTGGTTGCGGCTGGGCCACGGCGATTGTGATGTGGGTGATGGCATTGGGGCTGGCCGGGTATGAGCGCTGGGCGCCGGCTTATCGTTCCAGTGAAATTTTCAGCCGTTTCGACTGGCCGCAATGGGTGGTGATCAAACGCCTGCTGGCGATTGGTCTGCCGATCGGCATCGCCGTGTTTGCCGAGTCGAGCATTTTTGCCGTGATTGCGCTGTTGATCGGCAGCCTCGGTGCCACGGTTGTGGCCGGGCATCAGATTGCGCTGAACGTCAGCTCTTTGGTGTTCATGATTCCGTATTCGCTGGGCATGGCCGTGACCGTGCGCGTCGGTCAGGCACTCGGTCGCGAAGAACCGCGCGAGGCGCGCTTTGCAGCTGGCGTCGGCATGGGCACCGCGCTGGCTTACGCCTGCCTGTCGGCGAGCATGATGCTGTTGCTGCGCGAACCGATTGCGGCGATCTACACCGCTGACCCGACGGTGATTCACATCGCGGCGATGCTCATCGTGTACTCGGCGCTGTTCCAGTTTTCCGATGCGATTCAGGTGACCGCTGCCGGCGCGCTGCGTGGTTATCAGGACACTCGGGTGACGATGATCCTGACGCTGTTCGCTTATTGGGGGATTGGCTTGCCGGTGGGCTATGCCCTCGGCCTGACCGACTGGCTCGGCGAGCCACGCGGCCCTAGCGGCTTGTGGCAAGGTTTGATCGTTGGCTTGAGCTGTGCAGCTTTGATGCTGTCGATTCGGTTGACGCGTAGCGCGCGCAAGCGGATTCGGATCAGTCGTTCGGCGGGTTAAATCCGTTACGCCAGACAAAAATGTGGGAGCGAGCCTGCTCGCGAATGCGCTGTATCAGTCGCCATCAATAGTGACTGAGATACCGCTTTCGCGAGCAGGCTCGCTCCCACATTTGGTTTTGTGTTCGCCTAGTATTCAGGCGTGTTTCTTGCGGATCCAGTACAGGTAAGTACCGGCCTCTTCGTGCTGGTCCACCAGTTCGTGGTCGAGAAACACACAGAACTTGGGAATGTCGCGTCGAGTCGATGGATCGGTGGCAATCACCTTGAGCAGGCCGCCGGGTACCAGGTCACGGATGTGCTGGTGCAGCATCATCACCGGTTCCGGGCAATTGAGGCCGGTGGCGTCGAGGGTGCCGTCGACCGGGGTATCGATCATTTCACTCATGATTCACTCCTGAAACTGGCCGGCATTGTCGCGCATTGCCGGGTATTCGGTCATCTGTGGTGTTACGCCACACCCTATGTAGGCGCTGCCGAAGGCTGCGATCTTTGCTTTTTAAGATCAAAAGATCGCAGCCTGCGGCAGCTCCTACAGGGGTTTTGCGGTGTTTCAGCGAGCTTTGGTTTTCTTCACGTCATGCCTGCGCAGGTGGCAGGTCACTTCCTCACGATCGTGATACAGCTGTTTACAGCCGATATCGACCTTGATCCCGCGCGCTTTGAAACCATCGGCAATGCGTTCGAGCAAGCGCTTCACTTCGGCGTAACGCTGCTTCATCGGCAACTTCAGGTTGACCACCGCCTCGCGGCAATGCCCTTCGCCGATCCACTCTTCAAGCATCGCGGCGTTGCGCGCCGGTTTCTCGACGATGTCGCAGACCATCCAGTCCACCGGTTGCTTGGGCTTGAAGGTGAAACCGTCGGCCATCAAATGCTGGACCAGACCGGTGTCCATCAGGCTCTCAGCCATCGGGCCGTTGTCGATGGCAGTCACCAACATGCCGCGATTGACCAGTTGCCAGGTCCAGCCGCCTGGCGCGGCACCGAGGTCGACGCCGGTCATATCGCTGTGCAGACGATCTTCCCACTGATCACGCGGGATGAAGTGGTGCCAGGCCTCTTCCAGCTTCAGCGTCGAACGGCTTGGCGCCTCACGCGGGAACTTCAGGCGCGGAATACCCATCGGCCACATCGCCGAGTTACCGGCATCGGCCATCCCCAGAAACACTTCACGACCGCTCTTGAAGGTCAGCAACAGACGCGGCTTGCTGGCGTCCTCCACCAGTTTGCCGGCGCCGGTCAGCGCCTTGCGCAACGGGCCTTCAAATTTTTTGCAAAAGTTCGACAGTTCCTTGCCGTCGTTGGTGTCGACGACTTCCAGCCACAGGCTGCCGCAAACCGGGAATTCGGCCACGTGCGCGAGAATCACGCTGATGCGGTCGGTTTCCGGCAGATCGATGAATACCCCGCGCGCCCATTGGCGCGGGAAGATCAATTCGGCGAAACGCTGGCCGCGCATCAGGCGCTCGGCGCCGTCTTCTTCGGTGCAGACAAACTCGGCGAAGGCGGTGGCCGCTTTGGCCTTGGCGTAGCCGGCCACGTTGAGTTGCGCGGCGAGGTCGGAAATCTCCGAACAGACTTCGCCTTCGAAGCCTGGCCGGCAATGCATGAATAGGGTGTTCATTCTTACTCCTGGGCAGTGGGCGTTCATTCGGCCACTGCGCGATGTCCAGACCTTGCGTTGCAGCAAAGCCTGTCACGAAAACCGGCGCATGATAGCCGATGTCGGAACCTTGGTTCCGCTCATAGAGTCCAGTTATTAGCCAGCTAATGAAAACAGGGCTACGTTGATAGCTCTGCCCGTCCCCTCAATCCGTAGCCGTGCGGATTCAAAGGAGTGATCGTAATGCCGTCCCTCGATAGCCTGAAGACCCTTAAAACACTGCAAATCGACGACAAGACCTACCACTATTTCAGCTTGCCGGATGCCGCCAAAAGCCTGGGCGATCTCGACAAGTTACCGATGTCACTGAAAGTCCTGCTGGAAAACCTGCTGCGCTGGGAAGATGAAAAAACTGTCACCGGCGCCGACCTCAAGGCGATTGCGGCGTGGCTCAAGGAGCGTCGCTCCGATCTTGAAATCCAGTACCGCCCGGCCCGCGTCTTGATGCAGGATTTTACCGGCGTACCCGCCGTGGTTGATCTCGCCGCGATGCGTGCGGCGATGGCCAAGGCCGGTGGCGATCCACAGCGAATCAATCCGCTGTCGCCGGTGGATCTGGTGATCGACCACTCGGTGATGGTCGACAAATTCGCCACGCCTAGCGCGTTCGAGCAGAACGTCGACATCGAAATGCAGCGCAACGGCGAACGTTATGCCTTCCTGCGTTGGGGCCAGAGCGCTTTTGACAACTTCAGCGTGGTGCCGCCGGGCACCGGCATCTGCCATCAGGTCAATCTCGAATACCTCGGCCGCACCGTGTGGACCAAGGATGAAGACGGCCGCACCTACGCGTTCCCCGACACGCTGGTCGGTACCGACTCGCACACCACCATGATCAACGGCCTCGGCGTACTCGGCTGGGGCGTCGGCGGGATCGAAGCGGAAGCGGCGATGCTCGGGCAACCGGTGTCGATGCTGATTCCGGAAGTGATCGGTTTCAAACTGACCGGCAAACTCAAGGAAGGCATCACGGCCACCGACCTGGTGCTGACGGTGACGCAGATGCTGCGCAAGAAAGGTGTAGTGGGCAAGTTCGTCGAGTTCTACGGTGACGGCCTCGTTGATCTGCCGCTCGCCGACCGCGCGACCATCGCCAACATGGCCCCGGAATACGGCGCGACGTGCGGTTTTTTCCCTGTCGACGACGTGACGCTTGAATACCTGCGCCTGTCGGGTCGGCCGCCAGAAACGGTGAAACTGGTCGAGGCGTACACCAAGGCTCAGGGGTTGTGGCGTCTGCCCGGTCAGGAGCCGGTGTTCACCGACAGCTTGGCGCTGGACATGGGCAGCGTCGAAGCGAGCCTGGCCGGACCGAAACGTCCACAGGATCGCGTCTCGCTGCCGAATGTACCGCAAGCCTTCAGCGACTTCATCGACCTGCAATTCAAACCCACCAGCAAGGAAGAAGGACGTCTGGAGAGTGAGGGCGGTGGTGGCGTCGCCGTGGGCAATGCAGATCTGGTCGGCGAAACCGATTACGAATACGAAGGCCACACCTATCGCCTGAAAAACGGTGCGGTGGTCATCGCCGCAATTACCTCCTGCACCAACACCTCCAACCCGAGCGTGATGATGGCCGCCGGGTTGTTGGCGAAGAAAGCCGTGGAGAAAGGCCTGACCCGCAAACCGTGGGTGAAGAGTTCGCTGGCGCCGGGTTCGAAAGTGGTCACCGACTACTACAAGGCGGCGGGGCTAACGCAGTATCTCGACCGGCTCGGGTTTTCCCTGGTCGGCTATGGCTGCACCACCTGCATCGGCAACTCCGGACCGCTGCCGGAACCGATCGAGAATGCCATCCAGAAAGCCGACCTCACCGTGGCATCCGTGCTGTCCGGTAACCGCAACTTCGAAGGCCGCGTGCATCCACTGGTAAAAACCAACTGGCTGGCCTCGCCACCGCTGGTGGTCGCCTATGCCTTGGCCGGCAGTGTGCGCAGCGATATCAGCAGCGAACCGCTGGGCGAGGACCAGCAAGGCAATCCGGTGTACCTGCGCGATATCTGGCCATCGAGTAAAGAGATCGCCGATGCGGTCAATCAGGTCAACACGGCGATGTTCCATAAGGAATACGCCGAAGTGTTTGCCGGTGATGAGCAGTGGCAGGCCATCGAGGTTCCGCAAGCGGCGACTTACGTGTGGCAGGACGATTCGACCTACATCCAGCACCCGCCTTTCTTCGACGATATCTCCGGCCCACTGCCGGACATCAAGGACGTCAAAGGTGCACGAGTATTGGCCCTGCTCGGCGACTCGGTAACCACCGATCATATTTCCCCCGCCGGCAACATCAAGGCTGACAGCCCGGCCGGGCGTTATCTGCGCGAAAAAGGCGTGGAGCCACGGGACTTCAACTCTTACGGCTCACGGCGCGGCAATCATGAAGTGATGATGCGCGGCACCTTCGCCAACATCCGTATTCGCAATGAAATGCTCGGCGGTGAAGAAGGTGGCAACACGATCTACATTCCGACCGGCGAGAAACTGGCGATCTACGATGCGGCGATGAAGTACCAGGCTTCGGGCACACCGCTGGTGGTGATTGCCGGGCAAGAGTACGGCACCGGTTCCAGCCGTGACTGGGCGGCCAAGGGCACCAATTTGCTCGGCGTGAAAGCGGTGATCGCGGAAAGCTTCGAGCGGATCCACCGTTCCAATCTGGTGGGCATGGGTGTGCTGCCGCTGCAGTTCAAGCTTGATCAGAACCGCAAGAGCCTAAACCTGACCGGCAAGGAAACCTTCGAGATTCTGGGCCTCACCGGCGTCGAGCTGACACCGCGAATGAATCTGCCGCTGGTGATTACCCGTGAGGACGGGCGCCAAGAGAAGATCGAGGTGTTGTGCCGGATCGATACGTTGAATGAGGTGGAATACTTCAAATCGGGCGGGATTTTGCATTACGTCCTGCGCCAATTGATCGCCTCGTAACGCACAAACCAAAGTAGGAGCTGCCGCAGGCTGCGATCTTTTGACTTTGGCTTTCAAAAGCCAAAGTCAAAAGATCGCAGCCTGCGGCAGCTCCTACATACAGGCGAAAAAAAACCCGCCGAAGCGGGTTTTCCCAAGACCATTATCGACTCCCTGTCGGCAGCGATCCTTGCAAATGGTCGATCATCCGTGATCCTGAAACACTCCCTGTGTCTCAGTTGATGTGTGTAGATTACGCAGTGGATCCAATCAGCAATAGTCGTAAAAGCTACCAGTGCGTGTAAGACATTCGCCATAGCAACCCTTCCGAAAACCCCTAGCTGTGTCAGGCATCAAGCATGGAAGCCGCGATCTGCGCGACTTTCAGCTGCCCAGAGGCTTGCCCCAACGCGTCATCCTCCAAAAACCAGGCTGCCGACAAACCGGCGAACGCCAGCACCCATTGCAGCAGCCTGCGGCGATCAAGCATGGCAGCTTGGACAATCACATCCAGCTGCCGGCGAAAGCGCTGGCGATCGGTGGCCGTTGGCAAGTCCGGGTTGCAAATCAGGTTGGCGTAATCAAAACCACGCTCGCCTCTGACCCGTTTCGGATCGATTGCCAGCCAGCCACGCGATTGGAAATCCAGCACATTGTCGTGATGCATGTCGCCGTGCAGCACCACCACTTCCTGTGGGTCGGCGAGCAGGGCTTCGGCGGTTTGCAGGCTCAGGGCGTAGAGACCGCCATGTTGTGCAGCCGCGATGCGCAGCGAAGCAAACCATGGCCCTAACTCCACCAGCGGCGGAGACGGCGTTTCACGCGGTGCATGCAATCGCGCCAGCGCCGAACAGAGAATCCGGCTCGCCTCGTCGTCTTCGCCATTCATTGCCATGTGCATCAGCGAGCGGCTGCCCATGGCGCGCTCCATCAACAGGCCATCCTCGTGATGCGCCAAGACTTGCGCAGCGCCGTCACCGTCCCACCAGGTCATCAGCCGATTGCCGTACTTCTCGTCGACATCCAGCGCTACCTTGAGCATGGCCGGAATGTCGTTCAGGCGTACCGGCAACAAACGGCTGCCTTGCGTGATGATCGGCACGCCGTCCGTGACCAATCCCCAGCGCTTGAGCCAAGGTTGGAAAATATCAGCCACTGTCACGCTCGCGGGCCTTGGCGCTCTCGGCAAGAAACTGTTCGAGGCGGCTCAACTGCTCCTCCCAGCCACGGCTGTCCATGTAATACGCCTCTTTCTGGCGAATGTCGGGAATGTGCGCGAAGCCCGATTCGGACACTTTCAGCAACGTGCCACTCTCGAAGTCTTCCAGCTCGAACCTGACCAGCGTTGTCGGCTCCTGGGAATAGTCGATCTTCGGATTGACCGCATACGGATGCCAGCGAAACGAAAACAACTGCTGCGGCTCGACCCGTTCGATCAGCACATTCCACAACACGTGTTCATAACCCGGATACGTGACCTGCCCTTGCGTCCACTCACCGGCAATAAACCGCCGGCCCTCAAGCGCCACCCCAAACCACTGGCCAAACGCCTCGGCATCGACCAATGCACGCCAGACATGCGAACGCGGCGCCTTGAGCGTGATTTTGCGTTCGAAACTATTGGGTACTGGTTTCATACGTCACCTCCTGTTCTGAACACTAGGCTTGTATGACCACATGTCCAATGTGAAGTTGTATCAGAGCGGTGCAGTCATTCACCTGCAAGGACACATCAAGCTGCACTTTTTGACCGGTGCTGTGATGAATCCAGGCACCCTCCGCCTAACGAAACTGTTACCTTTTCCAGCGAATTTGAATCTACAAGGACGCTCATGCCGCCATCCCTCGCTGAACGTTACCGCGGTGCCCTGCTCGGTCTGGCGTGCGGCGACGCTGTCGGTACTACGGTTGAGTTCAAACCACGGGGATCATTCCAACCGTTGACCGATATGGTTGGTGCTGGCCCATTCCACCTCAAGCCCGGGCAATGGACCGATGACACCTCGATGGCGCTGTGTCTGGCGGAAAGCTTGCTGAACAAAAATGGATTCAATGCCGCTGATCAGATGGGCCGCTACCTCAACTGGTGGCAATGGGGCTATCTCAGCTCGACCGGTGAGTGTTTCGATATAGGCATGACCGTCAGTCAGGCGCTGGCGCAATATCAACAAACCGCTGATCCCTTCGCCGGCTCGACCGACCCGTACAGCGCCGGCAACGGTTCGCTGATGCGTCTGGTGCCAGTGGTGCTGTTCTACTTTCCCGACGCCCGGAAAATCCAGAGCTTCGCCGCCGACAGTTCCCGAACCACCCACGCAGCACCTGAAGCCATCGAATGCTGCCAATTGCTGGCCGGGTTGATCGCCTGCGCGCTTGAAGGCGCGAGCAAAGCCGAACTGCGTCAGCTGCCACTCGCCAGCTTCTCGCAACCCAAGGTTGCTTCCATTGGGCGTGGCGATTTCCTCGGTCTGTCCGAGGCAGACATCAAAGGTAGTGGCTACAGCGTGCAGTCGCTGGAAGCGGCGTTGTGGTGCTTTCACCACACGGACAGCTTCGAAGCGGCCATTTTGCGGGCGGCCAACCTGGGCGATGACGCCGATACCACTGCCGCGATCACCGGCCAATTGGCCGGCGCCTATTACGGCGTGCGGGGGATTCCTGAACACTGGCTGGAAAAGCTGCACGACGGTGAAGAGATTGCGGCGACCGCCGACCGTTTGCTCGCGGCTTCCCGAATGCGCGCACCTGAATAAGCGCGACGCAGCCGCTACACTGCTCGGCACTTACTTTGATACAGCGAGATTTGACTATGTCCCCACGCCTGCTTCTGGCCTTGACGCCCTTCCTGTTCACCCCCCTCGCTCACGCTGCGGTCGACTGCGCCAACGCCAGCGATCAGGCGACGATGAATCAGTGCGCCGGGCAGGACTTCAAAGCGGCGGACAAAGAACTGAACACGGTGTACCAGCAGATCACCGGGCGTTTGAAGGACAACCCGGATGGCAAGAAGCTGTTGGTCAGTGCGCAACGGGCGTGGCTCGGGTTTCGGGATGCCGAGTGCAAGTTTTCATCGTCCGGGGTAACTGGCGGGAGCGTTTATCCGTGGGTTTACAGCAGTTGCCTGACCGGCGTGACCAAGGTCCGGGTTGAGGCGCTGAAACAGTATTTGAAGTGTGAAGAAGGTGACATGAGCTGCCCGGTGCCCGGGGCCTGATTTTTTTCCGGCGGTTTTGAGGGATCTTTCGCGAGCAGGCTCGCTCCCACATTGGAACGCATTTCAAATGTGGGTCAACGCCCGTGCAATGCGTTGCGCGTGATCATGTTCTGCTCGAGGCCGATACGACTCGGCCCTGTGCACACTCGCGCACACGACAGGAGCACCACTGCGCAAACTTTCCTCAAGCACATGCCGCAGCCGCAACAATCCCTCACGTTGCATCGCCAGGTTGGCCTCGATCTGGCGTATCTCATCCATACGGATATCGATTTGCTCGATGGTCAGCGATTTCGAACAACTGCCATCCTGCAAGAACAGACCGCGAATGGTCTCAAGAGAAAAACCAAGCCGTTGCGCATCGCGCACCAGTATCAATCGCGCAACAGCCGCCTCGGCGTAGTGGCGATATCCATTGGCGTCACGGGTAGAAGGCTCCAGTAACCCTTGCTCCTCGTAATAGCGAATGGCCGAAGCGGCAACACCAGTGCGCTTGGAAACCTCTCCAATCTTCATAAAAACTGCTTGACCTTCAAGTTGGCTTTAATCGTTAGCATAAGCCCAGGTTCAGCACGACAGCCAGTCGTTATGACCGACCTGAACATCTTTCACCTTTATGGAATTTGAGATGAGCACACTGACAGACCTGCTGAAATGGCGCTATGCAACGAAAAAGTACGACCCTTCCCGGACGGTGCCCGATGAAAAAATCGAGCGCATTCTGGAAGCGGTGCGTTTAACGCCGACATCAAGCGGACTGCAGCCTTTCGAATTGCTCGTAGTGACCAATGCAGAGATTCGCGAAAAGATCAAAGCCGTCAGTTGGAACCAGCAGCAGGTTACCGACTGCTCTCACTTGTTGGTGTTCGCCGCATGGGACGACATCACTGCGGAGCGGGTCAACATGATGTTCGACCTGACCAACGAAGTTCGCGGGACCGTTAACGAAGGATGGGAAAATTACCGCCAGATGCTCTTGGGCATCGTTGCTGGACGTGGCAAAGAGGCTAATTATCAAGCGGCCGCACGGCAGGCTTATATTGGTCTTGGCTCGGCTCTGATCGCTGCGGCATTTGAAGAAGTCGACGCGACACCGATGGAAGGTTTCGACCCGGCAGCCATCGATGAAATCCTCGGACTCTCGGCTCGCAACTTGCGCAGTGTGGTGATTCTGCCGTTGGGCCATCGAGCTGCTGAGGGAGACTGGTTGGTTAACTTGAAAAAGGTTCGCCGATCGCGGGAAAACTTCGTTACCGAGATCAAGTAAGCGCTACAGGAGCGGGCGACTGAGCATGCCTGTGGCGTGTGTCCCCGCTCTAATCAATCCCTGCCCCCATCATCGATACCAGCGGCCACCGAGTGGATCGCGTCCCTCCCCTGCTCTCGACTTGATTCGAATTCGAGAGCCTATCGACATTGAAATCCCCCCAAAAGCGAATGAAATGAAGATGATGCCGTGGTCTGGCATCCCGTTTCAAAAGCGCTCTTAACAAAACAAGAACAATTTATTATTGCCATTCGATAATTTAACATCGAGAATTAGTCATTCCCAATGACACCGCAAGGATTTTTCATGAGTAATCGTAACAACGGATTGGCACTGCAGCGTATGCATTGGGTCGGACTACTGGCAGCGATTCTTGTCTGGGTTTTAGGGATGACCGAGGTCGGTGGCAACGCTTCGATCTGGTTGTTTAAAACAGATGAAATGCTCGCGGCTTTGCTCTACGCCTTCGCCGAAAACTCGCCGCAATTACTTGATCCATTTGTCGAAGGTGCGTTGCTTGCCCCCGACACATGGCTCTCACCATTGGTTACGGCGCTGCTCGTCGTTTTGGATTTTCTGCCCGTTCTGCTTTCAACTTACGTGCTCTGGCTGACAGGGTTGTTTTTCCTGCGCTTGTCCCGCGGCGAAACCTGGACCGAGCGTAATATCAAGGTGCTGTGGCGAGTGGGGATTCTGTGCATCATTTCTCCGGCCGCCTACCCGCTGATAGAGACCTTGCAAGGTTTGGCACTGTCTATTGATCTGCCTCCTGGGGATCGCATCTTTCAATTCTCGATTGGCCTGTCTTCCTCTTCTGCCTATGAGATTGTCAAAGGCGTATTGCTCTGTTTATTTTCAATTATCATGCGCGATGCAAAAGTACTCAGCGATGAGCAAAGTCAATACATATAGAACAATACAATGACCATTATCGTCCGCCTTGACGTTGTCATGGCCACGCAAAAAATTCGCTCGAAAGAGTTGGCCAGCCTGCTGGGCATCACCGAGGCCAATCTGTCATTACTGAAGAATGGCAAGGTCAAGGGCGTGAAGATGGCCACCCTGGACAAGCTGTGCGCAGCACTCGATTGCCAGCCAGGCGACTTGCTGGAATACCAGAAAGACTGAGCCTTGCGCAGGCGCGCCAGTTAATTTTCGCCAGTCCACACCGTTTAACTCTTATTCAATCCTTAGTTTGTAAGGCGGCTTTGTCATGACCCGGTTTTTACTTTGCGCGCTGTTTTTACTGACAGCGTTGATCAGCGGCTGCGCCACGCAAATGGACGTAGCGCTAAATGCCACACCTGATCCGGAGTATCATTTTGACCGAAAGGCGGCTGTGCTGGTGACGTCTGCGAGTGGCAGCGACGAAAACGCTCTTAATGCCCGCTATTATCTTCGCGACATGGTTAACGCGCTGAAAGACAGGGGTTTTCAGGAGGTCTATACCGACGCCAGTCTGCCAAAGAACCACGCGCCGATAAAAATGACTGTCAGCCTCGATATTGGCAGTCGACAGGTGACTTACCGCTATACCGCCACCGACTATGGGCAAGTGCCGACCAGCACCTCTACCGTGTGCAAGAACAGCAAGAAAAAAGACGACCGAATGACCTGCACGAGTAAACCAAACACCACCTACGGCCCGATAGGTACTTCTGAGCGCACCGGTTACACCACGCTTAGTACCTTTATTGCCACCGCACGCGATGAAGTCAGTAAGCGACCGGTCTACCTGCTTCGCGCTTCGTCTTACAACGAAGACTGCCAATCCTCCAAGGTCGAAGACTTTCTAGTGGAGCAAGGCTTGCAGAACCTGAACTTCGAGGACCGTGTGCAGCGCAACTACTCCGTCACGATGCCCGAGGGTTACCGCTGCAAATAGGCTTTGCAGGGGACGCTCACAACATCGGCTCAGCTTGCGTGAACCGGTGCTGTGAGCTGTTGAAGGTTAAACGTGCGGGTCACCCGGCGCTTTCGTCGGCGCGGCGTATTGCGGCTTGAGATGGCCGTCCTGATCGAGTAACCAGGCGTCCATGATCTGCCGCACTACAGGGCCTGCGACACGACCACCGGCCTCGCCGTTTTCGATCATCACCGAAATCGCGATCTTCGGATGCTCGGCCGGGGCGAAGCCAACGAACAAGGCGTTGTCGCGGTGGCGTTCGAGGGTTTTCTCACGGTTGTAGCGTTCGCCCTGCTTGATAGCCACCACTTGCGCCGTACCACTCTTGCCAGCGATGCGGTATTGCGCGCCTGCCGCCGCCGCACGCGCGATTCCGCGGGCATCATGCATCACCATCTGCATACCGTGGTTGACCTGTTCCCAGTCACGCGGATCCTTTAGCAGGATGTTCGGCATCGGATGCTCGTCGACCGGAGCGACACCATCGACGGTCTTGGCCAGGTGCGGACGATTCCATACCCCTTTGTTGGCGATCAACGCCGTGGCTTGAGCCAGCTGTAGCGGCGTCACCTGCATGTAGCCCTGGCCAATGCCGAGGATGACGGTTTCGCCAGGGAACCAGGCTTGCCGGCGGGTCGCGCGCTTCCAGGCCTGCGACGGCATCAAACCGGGCGACTCTTCAAACATGTCCAGCGAGACTTTCTCACCGAGGCCGAACATGGCCATGTAATCGTGCAGACGATCGATGCCGAGCTTATGCGCGAGGTCGTAGAAATAGGTGTCATTGGAACGCATGATCGCCGCGTCCATGTCCACCCAGCCGTCGCCGCTGTGGTTCCAGTTGCGGTACTTGTGATCGAAGTCCGGGAGTTGGTAATAACCGGGGTCGAAGACGCGGGTCTGCGGCGTCACAACACCAGCGTCAAGTCCGGCGATGGCCACCTCTGGCTTGATCGTCGAGCCCGGCGCGTAGAGCCCGCGCAGTACGCGGTTGAACAGCGGACGGTCGATCGAATCTCGCAGCGCCGAGTATTCCTTGGAACTGATACCGGTGACGAACAGATTCGGATCGAAGCTGGGATTGCTGACCATGGCCAACACTTCGCCGGTCGACGGATCGAGCGCTACCACGGAACCACGACGATCACCCAGCGCGGCTTCGGCAGCTTCCTGAAGTTTGATGTCGAGGCTCAGGACGATGTTCTGGCCGGGAACCGGGTCGGTGTGTTTGAGCACACGGAGTACGCGCCCCTGGGCGTTGGTTTCCACCTCTTCATAACCGACATGGCCGTGCAACTGCGCTTCGTAGAAACGCTCGATACCCGTTTTGCCAATGGATTGGGTACCACGGTATTCAACCGAGTCGAGGCTTTTGGATTCTTTTTCGTTGATCCGGCCAACGTAACCGATCGAGTGGGCGAAATGTGCGCCGAGTGGGTAGTGGCGGACAAACTGCGGCTCGACATCGAGGCCGGGAAGACGGAACTCGTTGACGGCCAGTACGGCAATTTGCTCTTCCGTCAGCTCATAGAACAGCGTCACCGGCGTGAACGGGTGGCGGGACTGCTTCATGGTCTTGTCGAAGACGGTGCGATCTTCTGCTGGCAGGTGCAGAAGATTGATGACCTCGTCCAGTTCTTGATTGACGTCATTGGCGCGTTCGCGGGTGATGGTCAGGTTGAAACTAGGGCGGTTATCGGCAAGCAGCACGCCATTGCGGTCGTAGATCAAACCGCGCGTCGGCGGGATCGGCAAGACGTGGACGCGGTTGTTTTCGGAGATGGTCGAGTGGTAGTCGAACTCCACCACTTGCAGAATGTACAGGCGCACGACCAAGGCGCAGCTGATGGCAAAGACAAACAAGGCGCAGGCGATCAACCGTTTGTTGACCAGGCGCGTCTCTTTTTCGTGATCCTTGATCGGGATGGGTTCAGGCATTTCTACAGCAACTCTTTGACATAAATGAGTGCCGATCCGTGGGCATGACATCAGTCCGTTAAAAAACGAGCTGCACCATACCAAAAACTGTCCGGTCACTTCAGAAGGAATTTCCCCAATGGCCACTCTTGCGACGGTTGGGGCGGCTCAGTGCGTTGGAAAACTTTTCTGCAGGCAAAACAAAACCCCAACTGCTTTCGCAATTGGGGTTTTGGAATTTAATCTTGACGATGACCTACTCTCACATGGGGAAACCCCACACTACCATCGGCGATGCATCGTTTCACTGCTGAGTTCGGGATGGGATCAGGTGGTTCCAACGCTCTATGGTCGTCAAGAAATTCGGGTACTGAATCGTGGCCTTGTGGCCTCGCTTCAGCAAATTGGGTATGTGACAGCTTTCGGTGTTTTGTGAACATCGAACTTTCGGTTCGTTTCGTCTTCACACACCGCAATCTGGTCTCTCTCGAGTTCGCAAATTGCTTGGGTGTTATATGGTCAAGCCTCACGGGCAATTAGTATTGGTTAGCTCAACGCCTCACAGCGCTTACACACCCAACCTATCAACGTCGTAGTCTTCGACGGCCCTTCAGGGAACTCAAGGTTCCAGTGAGATCTCATCTTGAGGCAAGTTTCCCGCTTAGATGCTTTCAGCGGTTATCTTTCCCGAACATAGCTACCCGGCAATGCCACTGGCGTGACAACCGGAACACCAGAGGTTCGTCCACTCCGGTCCTCTCGTACTAGGAGCAGCCCCTCTCAAATCTCAAACGTCCACGGCAGATAGGGACCGAACTGTCTCACGACGTTCTAAACCCAGCTCGCGTACCACTTTAAATGGCGAACAGCCATACCCTTGGGACCGGCTTCAGCCCCAGGATGTGATGAGCCGACATCGAGGTGCCAAACACCGCCGTCGATATGAACTCTTGGGCGGTATCAGCCTGTTATCCCCGGAGTACCTTTTATCCGTTGAGCGATGGCCCTTCCATACAGAACCACCGGATCACTAAGACCT
>NZ_CP186504.1:0-567500 GCF_054790575.1 Pseudomonas sp. MC6 | reverse complement strand
ACAATAAAGCCTTGCTCTCACCTTGGACGATGCCACGTAATGAATGACCAGCCACGCTCCCTTGCCTCAATGCTGTTCCCGGTTGGCCTGCTATTAATAGCCATGGCGTCGATCCAGTCCGGCGCCTCTCTGGCCAAAAGCATGTTCCCCATCGTTGGCGCCCAGGGAACCACCACGCTGCGCCTGATCTTCGCCAGCATGATCATGCTGCTAATACTGCGTCCATGGCGTGCGAGGCTGACCGCCAAATCACTGCGCACAGTCCTCGTCTACGGCATGGCATTGGGCGGCATGAACTTCCTCTTCTATATGTCATTGCGCACGGTGCCATTGGGAATTGCCGTCGCCCTCGAATTTACCGGGCCACTGGCCGTAGCCATCTATGCCTCCCGCCGTGCCATCGACTTTCTCTGGATAGCCCTGGCCGCCGCCGGCTTGATGTTGCTGATTCCAACAGGTGCAACCAGCGCCGGAATCGATCTGGTAGGCGCCGGGTATGCACTGGGAGCAGGTATCTGCTGGGCGCTATACATTCTGTTCGGTCAGAAGGCCGGGGCCGATAACGGTGTGACGACTGCGGCGCTAGGGGTAATGATCGCGGCACTGTTCGTCGCCCCTATCGGCATCGTGCATGCAGGTGCAGCCCTTTTGACCCCTTCGCTGATCCCGATTGCCATTGGCGTCGCCATCCTGTCCACCGCCCTGCCCTACACACTGGAGATGGTCGCCCTCACCCGCCTCCCGGCACGCACTTTCGGCACATTGATGAGTATCGAACCGGCCTTCGGAGCGTTATCGGGCCTTCTGTTTCTGCATGAATTCCTCACGCTGTCACAATGGATGGCGATCCTGTGCATTATTCTGGCATCCGTCGGCGCCACCATGACCATGGGTAGCGCTGCGAAACCCGCCATCGCGGCTGATTGAAAGAGGTTTTTACGAAGGTCTGGCAATTGGCGCGCATTTAGGCCATGTTTAGACCCGTAACCCAATGCCAGACATGGATTTTTTCGGACAGGGATTTCAAAACGCTTAAAGCGCAAGCGAACACAGGCAAACCCGAGCGTCAGACTCGTGGCCGCTATAAGGACGGTAATGAAACGAATTTTGATACTGATCGCCATACTGGCTGTTGCGGGTTGTGCGGCGACTTCGGAAACTCAGGTAAAACGCGGAAAAAAAGGGCTGCACATCAACTGCTCCGGGCTATCGTCCTCCTGGGACAAGTGCTACGCCAGTGCCGCCAGTGCCTGCTTGCCGAAAGGCTACAAGGTCATCGCCAAATCCGGTGACGCCGTGGAAGAACCCGGCGACTACCCGTTCGGTCTCAATCCTGCGGGCTACACCAGCCGCAGCATGATTGTCATCTGTAAATAGATCAGCGCTGCCCGGCAATCTGCCGGCCGATCTCTTCCTGACTGGACTTCAGCACCGCTTGCTGAACGTCCGGCGTAGCCAACATGCGCGCCACCACCAATGCGCCGACGCATTGTGACAATACCGACCACGCCAGGGCCTCGCTTTCCAGTATCTGCGCCCAACGCGCCTGAAGGCGACAAATCCACAGCTCGGCCTGTTCGCGCACCTGCACATCCGATCGGGCAATTTCTGCCCCCAGCGCCGGCAACGCGCAACCGGCCTCAGGTTGTTCTACGTGAGCCATGCTCAGATAGTGTTTGAGACAGCGCTCCAGTCGCTCACGATCCTGCGTGCCCTCGCCGCCCAATCGCTCAAGGCTTTGACCCAACTCGCGCTCGACAATGGCGGTGAACAACGCATCTTTGGACGAGAAGTGGCTGTAGAACGCCGCACCACTCAATCCGATAGCCTTCATCAAACCATCCACGCCCACCGTGGAAAACCCGGAGCGCTTTGCTGACAGCGCGCTGCTCTGCAGTAGCTTTTCCCGGGTTTCCAGCTTGTGACTGGCGGAGTAACGCATGTGTTTGCCCTCGAATCGACTGCCTTGACGTTGCCTGGATCCTAGCATAACGTTCGTTCACTTAACGATCGTTTAATAAAGGGACTCACCCATGAATAACAAGAAGGTCGTGTTGGTAGTTGGCGCTGGCGATGCCACGGGCGGAGCGATTGCCAAGCGTTTTGCCAGAGAAGGTTTCATCGCCTGCGTCACCCGGCGCAGCGCCGATAAATTGCAACCGCTGGTGGACGCGATCAAGGCTGAAGGCGGCGAAGCTCATGGCTTTGCCTGCGATGCGCGCAAGGAAGAAGATGTCATCGCGCTGATTGAAGACATTGAAACCCGCGTCGGTCCGATCGAAGCCTTTGTGTTCAATATCGGCGCCAATGTGCCGTGCAGCATCCTTGAGGAAACCGCTCGCAAATATTTCAAGATCTGGGAGATGGCCTGTTTCTCCGGTTTCCTCAATGCCCGAGAAGTGGCTAAACGCATGGTCACGCGCAATCGCGGCACGATTCTCTTCACCGGTGCCACCGCCGGACTTCGCGGCGCATCCGGATTCGCCGCTTTCGCCGGTGCCAAACACGGCATCCGCGCACTGGCGCAAAGCATGGCGCGGGAACTGGGGCCGATGAACATCCACGTCGCCCACGTAGTAGTCGACGGTGCAATCGACACCGATTTCATTCGCAACAGTTTCCCCGAGAAGTACGCCACCAAAGATCAGGATGGCATCCTCAATCCCGAGCACATCGCCGAGAACTACTGGTATCTGCACAGTCAGCCACGGGATGCCTGGACGTTCGAGCTGGATCTGCGCCCTTGGAACGAACGCTGGTAAGCCCACGCCATAACAATAAATAGAGAGAAACGATAATGACGAAAACCGTGGAGTTCTATTTCGACCTCGGCAGCCCTGCCACCTACTTGGCCTACACCCAATTACCAAAGATCTGCGCCGCGACGAACAGTGAGTTGATCTACGTTCCAATGTTGCTCGGTGGTGTATTCAAGGCAACCGGCAACGCGTCACCGGCGATGATTCCGGCGAAGGGTCGGTATATGTTTGAGGATCTGGACCGCTACGCGAAACGCTACGGGGTGCCGCTGAAATTCAATCCGCATTTCCCGATCAACACCCTGATGTTGATGCGTGCGGTTACCGGCATCCAGTTGCGTCAGCCAGAACGCTTTCAGGCGTTTATCGATTGCCTGTTCACAGCGCTATGGATTGACGGACGCAGCCTCGACGAACCCGCTACCGTCGCCACCGTGCTGAGCCAACACGGCTTCGATCCGCAGGAAGTGTTAGCGCTGACCAATGACGAATCCGTCAAAACAAAGCTCAAGGACAACACCGAAACCGCAGTTAAACGCGGCGTGTTCGGGGCACCCAGTATGTTCATCGGCAATCAACTGTTCTTCGGCCAGGATCGGCTCGACTTCGTTGAGGAGTCCTTGCGCCAAGGCTAAGCGATCATTCAGGCGCTGATAACAGCGCCTGAATTGCAACGGATCAGATGGCCGCAGTGCGGGTGTTCAGCCATTCCAGCGCAGCACCCTCAAGCAAAGGACTCAAGCGCTCACGCACTTGCGCGTGGTAGTCGTTAAACCACTGTTTATCTTCTTCCGACAGCAGGGCCGGCAGCAGGCAACGCGTGTCGATCGGGCACAGTGTCAAGGTTTCAAACTTGAGGAATTCACCGAATTCGCTGCTGCCCGCCTCGCGGTTCATCGCCAGGTTCTCGATGCGCACGCCCCAACGACCCGGACGGTAAGTGCCCGGCTCGATCGAAGTGATCATCCCCGGCTGCATGGCCGTTTGCGGTGCAGGCGCGGCCTGATACGCAATCACTTGCGGGCCTTCATGAACGTTGAGGAAATAGCCAACGCCATGACCCGTACCGTGACCGTAATCCACACTGTCGGCCCAGATCGGCGCGCGGGCAATGGCGTCGAGCAGCGGCGAGAGAATGCCTTTCGGGAACTGCGCACGCGACAGCGCAATCACGCCTTTCAACACGCGCGTGCAATCGCGCTTCTGCTCTTCGGTCGGCGTACCGACCGGCACCATCCGCGTGATATCCGTGGTCCCGCCCAGGTATTGACCGCCCGAGTCGATCAGCAGCAAGCCATCACCCTCAATGACCGCGTGTTCTTCTTCAGTCGCGTGGTAATGCGGCATCGCGCCATTGGCGTTAAACGCAGCAATGGTGTTGAAACTCAGCGAGACATAATCCGGACGACGTTCGCGGGCAGCGGTGAGCTTTTCGTCGATGGTCAGTTCGGTAATGCGTTCGCGGCCCCAGGCCGATTCCAGCCAGGCGAAGAATTCGCACAGCGCCGCACCGTCCTGCTCCATCGCTTGGCGGATGTGCTGAGCATCGGCTTCACTTTTCTGCGACTTGGCCAACGTGGTCGGGTTCAAGCCTTCGACCAGCTTCACACCGCTGTCGAGGTTATCCAGCAAACCGCTGGTCACTCGCGCCGGGTCAACCAGCAGGCTCGCGCCACTCGGCACGGCACGCAGGGCATCTGCGACTTCGCGGTAATCGCGCAGCGTCACGCCGTCCTGCTCCAGCAAGGCGCGCAATTGAGCATCAACCTTGCTCAGCGCCACGAACAACGTGGCCTGCTGCTGATCGATCAAGGCAAACGATACAAACACCGGGTTGAACGACACATCGCCGCCGCGCAGGTTGAACAGCCAGGCAATGTCGTCGAGGGTGGCGATGAAATGCCAGTCCGCCCCGCGCTTCTGCAAGGTTTCGCGCAGTTTGGCGAGTTTCTCGCCACGGCTGACGGTCGCTTGCGGTGGCAGATGCTGATAGATCGGGGCATTCGGCAGGCTCGGGCGATCGCTCCAGACTTCCTGCAACAGATCGATGTCGGTACGCAGACGTGCACCGCGTGCTTCAAGCTTGCTGCTCAGGGTACGCGCCGAGGCCACGGCCATCACCGCACCGTCGACCGCAACTACACCACCTTCCGGTGTCTGCTCGGCGAGCCAGTCAAGCGGGCTCGGCTGACCCGGTTGCAGTTTCACCAGTTCGATGCCGCTGCCCTTGAGTTCCTTGCTCGCTTGCTCCCAATAACGGCTGTCGGCCCAGACGCCGGCGAAATCAGTGGTGACGATCAACGTCCCGACCGAACCATGGAAACCCGACAACCACTGCCGGCCCTGCCAGTAACCCGGCAGATATTCCGACAAATGCGGGTCGGCGGATGGCACCAGCAGTGCGTGAATGCCTTCGCGGCGCATCAGTTCGCGGGTGTGCGCCAGGCGCTGGGGCACCGATCCTTCGGTCGAGGTCTGGGTACTCATCATGTCTCCTGCTAATCACTTCATCGTTATTGTTCGTAGCCGTGAGGTCGGCTTGTTTAAATTCCTGTCGCCCAGAATGCCGGAGCACTGGCGCAGGCGGTCTTGATCAGTTGAACGGCTTTGTCGATATCTTCGGCGGTGGTGAAACGGCCGAGGCTCAGCCGAATGGTGCGACCGGCCAGATGCGCGTCATGCCCCAGCGCCAACAGCACGTGAGATGGCGTATTACTGGCCGAGTTGCAGGCCGAGGTCGCGGAAAAGGCGATCAAATGACTCAACGCCGCGCTGTTGAATTCGCCTTCGCTGAAGGTCAGGCTCAAGGTGTGCGGAATGCGCTGAGTGGCACAACCATTCAGGCGCACGCCCGGCAGGCTCAGCAGTTGTTCGAGCAGGCGTTCACGCAGTGCGACGATGGTTTTTTTCTCGGCATCGAATGCCTCGGCGGCCAAGGCAAATGCTGCGCCCATCCCGGCAATCTGGTGCGTCGCCAAGGTTCCGGAGCGCAAGCCACCTTCATGTCCGCCGCCGTGAATCTGCGCCTGCAAACGCTGCTGCGCCCGTGGGCCGACATACAGCGCGCCGATGCCTTTGGGGCCGTAAAGTTTGTGCGCCGAAAACGACATCAAATCCACCGGCCACTGCGCCAGATCGATGATCACTTTGCCGGCGCCCTGTGCCGCATCAACATGGAACAACGCCTCACGACTGCGCACCACTTCGCCAATCGCTTGAACATCATTGACGGTGCCCAGTTCGTTGTTGACCAACATCAGTGACACCAGAAAGGTGTCGTCGCGCATGGCTTCACTGACCGCTTGCGGCGTGATCAGGCCATCGGCGTCCGGCACCAGATAAGTCACGGCGATGCCGGCGTCCTGCAATTGGCGGGCGGTATCGAGGATGGCTTTGTGTTCGATCTGACTGGTAATGATGTGGCCGCCGGACACCCTGCGCGCATGCGCCACGCCTTTGAGGGCGAGGTTATTGGACTCGGTGGCACCGGAGGTCCAGACAATCTGTTCGGCATTGGCGCCGACCAGATCGGCAACCTGGCGGCGGGCCTGCTCGACCGTGTGCCGGGCCTGCTGGCCGAACGCGTGGGAGCTGGAAGCCGGGTTACCAAAGTTACCGTGAAACCCCAGACACTCGATCATCACCTGGATGACCCGCTCGTCGACCGGGGTGGTGGCGGCGTAGTCGAAATACAACGGACGTGTGTTCATAAAAGACTCGCAGAGCGTGTTCCGGGATCAGGAGGCTCGTGTCTGCAAACGGTACGGCGCAGCCTTGTGAGCTGCGCGTCGGTTCGAGAGCGTCATCAATACCTGATCGGATGCCGTTAAAGAAGAACAACTTCATTCAAAGTGCGTAGGAACGCTCCTGAAGCCGAGCTTAACAGGCATCCGGCCTGCGGTTGAAGCGATGCGTCAGCTAAAGCTTTCGAGAAGTAACGGGTACAGCGAAATCACCAACAGCGCCGCCATGCCCCAGTTGAACACGCGCAACCAGCGCGGATCCTTCAGCACATTGCGCAACAACGTACCGCAGGCCGCCCAGACGCCGACACTCGGCAGGTTGATGATGGCAAACACCGCAGCAATCACCACGACATTGGTGAAATAGCCCTGCATCGGTGTGTAGGTGCTAATGGCGCCGATGGCCATGATCCACGCCTTGGGATTGACCCACTGAAACGCAGCCGCGCCGAGGTAGCTGATCGGCTTCGCCTCGCCTTCGGCACTGTCACCGACAGGTCCCGAGTGAGCGATTTTCCACGCCAGATACAGCAGATATGCCGCGCCGACATAGCGCAGAACCGTGTAAAGAATCGGATAGGTCTGGAACACCGCGCCAAGGCCAAAGCCCACGGCCACGACCAGAACGAAGAAACCGCAAGTAATCCCGAGCATATGCGGGATGGTGCGGTTAAAGCCGAAATTCACCCCCGATGCCAGCAACATGGTGTTGTTCGGTCCAGGTGTAATCGAGGTGACAAGGGCAAACAGGGCAAAGCCCAACAGCAGGTCAAGCGAGAGGGTCATGGCAGGCAATCCATCAGGGTCATTCAGGTGTTGACCCTATCCCACGCCGCCCGGCAAGCCCACGGACAGTTGGGTAAAACTTCAACCAGTACAGTTTGTTTTCAGCTAGGACGACCGTGCAGCTGTACGGCACGTTCGGCACTCATTTCAGCTTTCTTGTCGAACCGGGTCTGACCGAGCAATTGCGCTTTTTTCGCGTGATATTCGTCGAAAGACAAGCCGCTGCGATTCAGTGCTTCCATCGCCAATTCGCGGGATTCTTCATCGGTGTAAGGGCGCAGTTCCGGTGAAACATGTCCGGCACAACCGGCGAGTACGGAGACAGCGAGCAACAGGGAAACAGTCAGTAAACGATTCATGGGAGCGTCCTGGCGAGCAATGGGAGTCGATGGACAAAGGCTACGCCCGGGCACGCTCGCGCAGAAATCAACGCTCTCAATAGTGGCTATCAGGAATTCGACACAAACCGCCGCATATCTCCTAACGATCTATAAATATCAATTAACGTTCTTTTACGGAATAACAAACTGCCTTTATAACTCCATCCATGCGCTGAGCACTGTTGCTCCAGCAACTGTTGCTCAACCAACACCGATTCAACAAAGCGCCTCGCTGCTCACAGGGGCGACCGCCACGCTAACGCTCAACGCTTTGTAAACCGGGGCTTGCAGGAATTGGTACAGCGCTTGCTCAGACCCGGTGACTCATTCACTGCTCGCTGAGCAACTGTTGAAAAAAGGAACTGATCATGTCGCGTCCCCTGAAAGTCGTCGCCCTCTCCGGCGGCACCTGGCGTCCGTCCCGTACTTTGGTGCTGACCCAGGCCTTGCTCGCCGACCTGGCCGGCCACCTGACCATCGAAAGCCATTTGATCGAACTCGGTGATATCGCCCGCCCGCTCGGCGGCGCGCTGTCGCGTCAGGAACTCAGTGCCGAGGTTGAAGCCGAGTTGCAGGCCATCGAACAGGCCGATCTGCTGATCGTTGCCGCGCCGGTTTATCGCGGTTCCTACCCGGGCCTGCTCAAGCATTTGTTCGATCTGATCGACCTCAACGCATTGATCGACACGCCGGTGCTGCTGGCCGCCACCGGCGGCAGCGAACGCCATGCGCTGGTCCTCGATCACCAGTTGCGCCCGCTGTTCAGCTTCTTCCAGGCCATGACGTTGCCGATCGGTGTGTACGCCACCGAAGCCGACTTCGCCGATTACCAGATCACCAGCGAACTGTTGAAGGCGCGCATCCGTCTGGCCGCCGAACGCGCCGCGCCGCTGTTCGCCACGCAAATCAAACCCTTGCTGAAGATCGCTTAAGGAGCCGTTCATGGATGTTTTCTGGTTCCTGCCGACCCACGGCGACGGCCACTATCTGGGCACCACCCAAGGCGCTCGCCCGGTCACGCTCAACTATTTGAAACAAGTCGCCCAAGCGGCTGACAGCCTCGGCTACCACGGCGTATTGATTCCCACCGGGCGTTCCTGCGAAGACTCGTGGGTCATCGCCTCGGCACTGGTGCCGTTGACCGAGCGTCTGCGTTATCTGGTGGCGATCCGTCCGGGGATCATCTCGCCGACGGTGTCGGCGCGCATGGCCGCAACCCTCGATCGACTGTCCAACGGCCGTTTGCTGATCAACGTGGTGACTGGCGGCGATCCGGACGAGAACCGTGGCGACGGCAGTTTTCTCAGTCACGCCGAGCGCTATGAAGTTACCGATGAATTCCTGAAAATCTGGCGCCGCGTGTTGCAGGGCGAGGCGGTGGATTTCGACGGCAAACACCTGAAGGTGCAGAACGCCAAAGCCCTCTATCCGCCCGTGCAGAAACCCTATCCGCCGCTGTACTTCGGCGGCTCCTCCGATGCCGCGCATGATCTGGCTGCCGAGCAAGTCGATGTCTATTTGACCTGGGGCGAACCACCGGCCGCGGTCGCGGAAAAACTCGCCGATGTGCGCGAACGAGCGGCGCGGCATGGCCGCCAGGTGAAGTTCGGTATTCGCTTGCATGTGATCGTGCGCGAGACCGCCGAAGAAGCCTGGAAAGCCGCGGACAAACTGATCGAACACATCAGCGACGAGACCATTGAGGCGGCGCAGAAATCCTTCTCGCGCTTCGACTCCGAAGGCCAGCGGCGCATGGCAGCGTTGCACGATGGCCGTCGCGACAACCTCGAAATCGCCCCCAACCTGTGGGCCGGTGTCGGTCTGGTGCGCGGCGGTGCCGGGACGGCGCTGGTCGGCGATCCGCAGCAAGTGGCGGCGCGGATCAAGGAATACGCGGATCTGGGCATCGAGAGTTTCATCTTTTCCGGTTACCCGCATCTGGAAGAGGCTTACCGCTTTGCCGAGTTGGTGTTCCCGCTGCTGCCCGAGCCTTACGCCAGTCTGGCCGGGCGTGGTGTGACCAATCTGACCGGGCCGTTTGGCGAAATGATTGCCAATGATGTGTTGCCCACAAAAGCCTCGGCGTAAACCGGATCTCTTGTGTAGGAGCTGCCGCAGGCTCGGGCCGCGATCGGACGATCTTTTGATCTTAAAAACAACATCAAAAGATCGCAGCCTGCGGCAGCTCCTACATGGGCAGTTTGAATTCAGGAGTGTTGGTGTGACCGCCAAACCGCAAAGTACTTTGTTATCCCCGCTGCAGACCGCCCGCCAACTGGCCGCCGAGTTTGCCCTGACCGCCGTCGAACGTGACGAACGTGGTGGCACGCCGAAAGTCGAGCGTGATGCCCTGCGTGACAGCGGCCTGCTGGCCCTGAGCATTCCCACCCGCTACGGCGGCCTCGGCGCGAGC
Source organism: Pseudomonas sp. MC6 (assembly GCF_054790575.1). Taxonomy (NCBI): domain Bacteria; kingdom Pseudomonadati; phylum Pseudomonadota; class Gammaproteobacteria; order Pseudomonadales; family Pseudomonadaceae; genus Pseudomonas; species Pseudomonas sp. MC6. The sequence goes on along the minus strand of NZ_CP186504.1, from coordinate 557,419 downwards.
TGGAGCGAAACCCTGCAAGTCGTTCGCGAGTTCGCCAAGGTCGACAGTTCGCTCGCCCACGTGTTCGGCTTTCATCACTTGATGCTCGCCACCGTGCGCCTGTTCTCGCGGCCGGAACAATGGCAGCCGTGGTTCGAACAGACCGCGCGGCAGAACTGGTTCTGGGGCAATGCGCTCAACCCGCTCGACACCCGCACCGTGGTCAAGGATCTCGGCGGCTGGCGCGAATTTTCCGGGAAGAAAAGTTTCTGTTCCGGCGCCAGCGATTCACAGATGCTGATCGCTTCGGCGGTCGATGAAAGTGCTGGCGGCAAGTTGCTGATCGCGGCGATTCCTAGCGGCCGCAGTGGCATCACCCTGCACAACGACTGGAACAACATCGGCCAGCGTCAGACTGACAGCGGCAGCGCCACGTTTGAACGGGTGCGCGTCGAAGAGTCGGAACTGCTCCTCGATCCCGGTCCGCTGAGCACGCCGTTCGCCTGCTTGCGACCGTTGATCGCGCAACTGACGTTCACGCATATGTTTCTCGGAATTGCCGAAGGCGCCTTCGAAGAGGCGCGGCAGTACACCCTCAGTGAAACCCGGCTCTGGCATAAATCCTCGGCGCGCGATGTGCGTGAGGATCCGTACGTACTCGCGCATTACGGCGAGTTCTGGGTGGCGCTGGAAGGCATTCGCCTGTTGGTCGAACGCGCCGCGGCATTGCTCGATGAGGCCTGGGCCAAAGGCGCAAATCTCAGTGCCGAAGAGCGCGGCCATGTCGCCACCGCGATTGCCACGGCAAAAGTCGCCGCCAGCCGCCAGGGTCTCGATATTTGCAGTCGTCTGTTCGAAGTGACCGGCGCGCGCTCAACCCACGCGTCCCTGCGCCTCGACCGTCACTGGCGCAATCTTCGCACGCAAACCCTGCACGACCCGCTGGATTACAAACTCCATGAGTTGGGCGACTGGGCGCTGAATCAGTCGCTGCCGGTGCCGACCTTTTATTCCTGACCTGCCTGCATTTGAACTAAAAAGAAGGACGAGCCCATGCAACTGCTGACCCTACCGCCCTCTCCCGCGCTCGCCACGTCGATCCGCGCCACCGCGCAGGTATTCGAAGACCCGAAGTCCCAGGCCCTGCTCGCGCATTTGCAACAAGTCGCGCCGAGTGAAGCGAGTGTGCTGATCATCGGCGAAACCGGGACTGGCAAAGAGCTGGTGGCGCGGCATATTCATAACCTCAGCAATCGCCGTCATCGGCCGTTTATTGCGGTCAATTGCGGGGCGTTTTCCGAATCGCTGGTAGAGGCGGAATTGTTCGGTCATGAAAAAGGTGCGTTCACCGGCGCACTGAGCGCCAAGGCCGGCTGGTTCGAGGAGGCGGACGGCGGCACGTTATTTCTCGATGAGATCGGCGATCTGCCGATGGCGATTCAGGTGAAGTTATTGCGGGTTTTGCAGGAGCGCGAAGTGGTGCGACTGGGCTCGCGCAAAAGCATTCCTATTGATGTACGAGTTCTGGCGGCGACCAACGTGCAGCTGGAAAAAGCCATCAACGCCGGCCATTTCCGCGAGGATCTGTATTACCGCCTCAACGTGGTCAATCTGGAGCTGAGCCCACTGCGCGAGCGTCCCGGCGATATCCTCCCGCTCACGCGCCATTTCATCGAAGCCTACAGTCAGCGCCTCGGTTATGGACGCGTGAGTATCAGCCCCGGCGCCGAGCACAAGCTGCGCGCTTACAGTTGGCCGGGCAATATTCGCGAACTGGAAAACGTCATCCATCACACCCTGCTGATCTGCCGCAACGGCGTGATCGAACGCGATGATTTGCGCCTGTCAAACCTGCGCATCGATCGCCCGGACGATCATCACAACAGCGCCGATGATTCACCGGAAGCGTTGCTGGAACAGGCCTTTCAAAAACTCTTCGCGCAACAGGCCGGCGCTTTGCACGAGAAAGTCGAAGACGCCCTGCTGCGCGCAGCGTATCGCTTTTGCCATTACAACCAGGTGCACACCGCAGCACTGCTCGGTCTGAGCCGCAACGTCACCCGCACGCGTTTGATCAAAATCGGCGAACTGGCGGTAAACAAGCGGCGACTCACGGAAAACCTGCAAGGCGAACGCTTGATCCAGCTGTCGATCTAGCCCACCAGGTGGCAGTGCAGCGCATCGTCGTGGCTGCGGGCGATGCTGCTCAGCACCTGGAACGAATTGAAGGTGATGGTTTTCGCCTGATGGGTATGAATCAGTTGCCAGAAATCCTGCTCGCCGCTCTCAAAGCTGCGAAATGCCGCCTCTCCCGCCTCGCGGGACTGCCATTGGAGAAAACTCAGCACGCGCCGGCCGTCATCGCTGGCCTGCACACTGGCGCTGACAAAACCCTCGTAGCGCTGAGCCAGACGCTCGGTTTGCCTCGATAGTGCGGTCACCAGCGCAGGTTGTTGGCGTGGTTCGATTTCAAATTCGATCAATTGGGTAAAACTGCAGTTGTTCATGGAAAGCCCCCACTCAGCGTAAGACGAGCCTTGCGACTCGAAGACCTGCAGGGTAAAACCTCTAGTTAAGTCAAGGTCAAGAGCTGTCTTCAGATGATCAGCAAAGAAAATGTGCACAAACAGTTAACGGTTGGCGAAGTCGCAGCGCGCAGTGGCGTCGCCGTCACCGCTCTGCACTTTTATGAATCCAAAGGCCTGATCAAGAGCCAGCGCAATGCAGGCAATCAGCGACGCTATCCACGTGAAGTGCTGCGCCGGGTGGCCTTGATCAAGGTTGCGCAGCGGCTGGGGATTCCACTAGCGGAAATTGGCGAGGCGCTGAAAATCCTCCCGAATGATCGGGCGCCCAGCGCGACCGACTGGAATATCCTCTCGCAGCAATGGCGCCGCGAACTGGATGAGCGGATCGAGCAATTGACCCTACTGCGCGATCGGCTCAATGGCTGCATCGGTTGCGGGTGTCTGTCGATGGAGGCCTGCCCGCTGCGCAATCAGGGCGATGTGCTGGGTGAAAAGGGGCCAGGGCCGCACTTTCCCGAAGACTGACGCTCGTCGGGCAAAAATTTGCACGGCGAAGACGGTTCTATAGTGAATCTTCCACAAATCCGGTGGAGCCACATCTCATAGAACAAAAATCAGGGAGAACGTCATGAGCGTCAAACCCATTCCCGAGGGGTATCACAGCATCACCCCGTATCTCGGCATCCACAAAGCCGCCGAGGCCATCGATTTCTATAAAAAAGCCTTCGGCGCCACCGAAGTCATGCGCCTGGCCATGCCTGACGGCGGCATCGGTCACGCCGAACTGCGCATTGGTGACAGCGCGATCATGCTCGGTTCGCCATGTGATCAGGGGCCGTTGAGCAGTCCGGATCAAGCCGTGTCGGTTGGTTTGCATCTGTATGTGACCGATGTCGACAAGTCGTTTCAACGGGCGCTGGACGCGGGAGCGACGACTTTGTCCGAGGTCAAGGATCAGTTTTACGGTGATCGCAGCGGGACGTTGAAGGATCCGTACGGGCATCTGTGGTTTCTCGCCTCGCGCAAGGAGGATCTGACTGAAGAGCAGATCAAGCAGCGGGCGATGGAGATGTTTAGCCAAGGCTGATTTTTTCTGTGTGTTCAATGGCCTCATCGCGGGCAAGCCCGCTCCCACAGGGTTTTGTGGTTGGACATAGATCGTGACCACACCAAAGATCCCTGTGGGAGCGGGCTTGCCCGCGATGGGGCCGGAACGGCCAACACCCATCACACTTCATGAACCTGCCCACCACGCTTTGCCCCTTGCCGCAAACGCCGGACGATTTCAGGATGCAGCCAACCAGAACCCTGAAAAAGGATCAGCCCGATGTTTGCCGGATTCCGCAAAGACCAGCACCACGTCAACGGCGTCGACATTGCCTACCGCCTCGGCGGCAGCGGCCCGGGCCTGTTGCTGTTGCACGGGCACCCGCAGACCCACGTGATCTGGCACAAGATTGCCGAACAACTGGCCGAACACTTCACTGTGGTCGCCGCCGACCTGCGCGGTTACGGTGACAGCAGTCGCCCGGTGGCCGATGAGTTGCACATAAATTATTCGAAACGCGAAATGGCCCGCGACAATGTCGAGCTGATGCAGTCGCTGGGCTTCGCGCAGTTTTCTATCCTCGCTCACGACCGTGGCGCACGAGTCGCCCATCGGCTGGCGCTCGACCACCCCGCCGCCGTGCAGCGCATGATGCTGCTGGACATCGCGCCGACCCTGTCGATGTACGCACAAACCAACGAAGCCTTCGCCCGCGCCTACTGGCACTGGTTCTTCCTGATCCGTCCGGCGCCACTGCCGGAAACCTTGCTCGAAGCCGATCCCGAGAGTTATCTGCGCAGCGTGATGGGCAGTCGCAGCGCCGGGCTCAAGCCGTTTACCGATGCAGCCTTCGGCGAATACCTGCGCTGCCTGCAACAACCGGGCAGCGCCCGTGGCATCTGCGAAGACTATCGCGCCAGCGCCGGCATCGATCTTGTGCACGACCGCGCCGACATCGCTGCCGGGCATCATCTGAATCTGCCACTGCGCGTGTTGTGGGGCGCCGAAGGCACGGTCGGACGCTGCTTCGATCCGCTCAAGGAGTGGCAGCAAGTGGCGACCAACGTCAGCGGCCTGGCCGTGCCCGCTGGCCATTACATTGCCGAAGAAGTCCCCGAACTGCTGCTTGGCGAAGCACTGGCCTTTTTGCGCTGAGCCGAGCCGCAAGATCTCAGTGCTATGCTGGCGGCGTCTGCCGCCGCCAGTGTTCGTTTTGACATGTCCCAGAAGAAAGACACCGTGCCCCTGCCCGAAGACCTGCGTGTGCTGCTCACCGTAATCCGCAAGAACGGCTTTGCGGCTGCAGCGGATGAACTTGGCCTGTCACCGGCCTACGTCAGCAAACGCATTCAGATTCTTGAAACCACCCTCGGCACTCGCCTGCTGCACCGCACCAGCCGGCGCGTCTCGCTCACCGAGGATGGTGAACGCGTGCAGCGCTGGGCATTGCGCATTCTCGATGATTTCCAGCAACTGCACGACGAACTGTCCGACGCCCACGACAGCCCGCGTGGGCGTTTGCACATTTGCAGCAGTTTCGGTTTCGGTCGCAATCACGTGGCCCCGGCGGTGTCGTTGCTGGCCGAACGTTATCCAGAACTGGAGATTCGCCTCGACCTGTTTGACCGGGTGGTGGACATCATCAATGAAGGCTTCGATCTGGAGATCCGTGTCGGCGACGACATTCCCGGCCAGCATATTGGTCGGCGTCTGGTCAGCAATCGGCGCGTGCTGTGCGCCGCCCCCGGTTATCTGCAACGTCGCGGCACGCCGCAAACATTGGACGACCTGCAGCAACACGATTGCCTGGTGATCAAGGAGCGCGACAACGCCTTCGGCATCTGGAATCTGGATCGCGATGGCGGGCAAGAGGGCGTGCGGGTCAGCGGCCCCTTGTCGTCAAACAACGGCGAGATTGTTTTGCAGTGGGCGCTGGACGGGCGTGGGCTTTTGTTGCGCTCGTTGTGGGATGTGAAGCCGCTGCTGGACCAAGGACGCTTGGTGCAGGTGCTGGACGATTACAGCCAGAGCGCCAATGTCTGGGCGGTGTACCCGACGCGGCTGGCGCATTCGGGGAAGTTGCGCGCGTGTGTGGAGTTTTTGCAGGCGCATTTCAAAAGCCTGTCGCTGTAACCCGAAACAACACAAAACCCTGTAGGAGTGAGCCTGCTCGCGATAGCGGTGTGTCAGACACAACAATTCTGACTGATCCGCCGCTATCGCGAGCAGGCTCACTCCTACAGGGGATCAGCGGTGGGTCAGGAGAGCCACGGGTTGTTGGCCAGGTGTTGGCGTTCGAAGGTTTTGATCTGCTCGCGCCGTTGCAGGGTGCTGCCGATGGCATCCAGTCCCAGCAGCAACGCGGTTTTACGCAGGGTATCAATCTGGAATTCGATCACCGTGCCATCCGCCAGGCCAATGTGTTGGGCCTCCAGATCAATACTGATCCGCGCCGTTTCAGCCTGACCGACAAGCTGTCCGATACGTTGCACCTGCGCTTCTTCCAGGGTGATCAACAACACCCCGTTACGCTGGCAGTTGTCGTAGAAGATCCCGGCAAAACTGCTGCCGATCAACGCGCGAATGCCCATCTGCTGCAAGCCCCAGACCGCATGTTCGCGGCTGGAACCGCAGCCAAAATTCGGCCCGACCAGCAGAAAACTTGCGCCCTGCCACGCTGGTTGGTTCAAAACGAAATCGGGGTTGGGGCTGCCATCGCGCAGAAACCTCAAATCGAAAAACAAGCCGCGATCGAGTCCATGGCGATCAATGCCTTTGAGGAACTGCTTGGGCATGATCACGTCAGTGTCGACATTGGCCGCCAATAACGGCGCGGCCTGACCGCTGACCTGGGTGAAAGGTTGCAGGCTCATGAGCGTTCTCCAAAGTGGCGGATATCAGTGAGTCGACCGCTTATCGCAGCGGCGGCGACCATCGCCGGGCTCATCAAGTGAGTGCGGGCGCCAGCGCCCTGACGGCCTTCAAAGTTGCGGTTGGTGCTCGACGCGCAACGGTCGCCGGGGGCGAGGACGTCGTCGTTCATCGCCAGGCACATCGAACAGCCGGACTGCCGCCATTCGAACCCGGCGTCGATAAAGATCTGCGCCAGCCCTTCGGCCTCGGCCTGCGCGCGAACTTCGCTGGAGCCGGGAACGATCATCGCCCGCACATGCTCTGCCACTTGCTGCCCGCGCACGACGCTGGCGGCATCACGCAGGTCTTCGATTCGCGCATTGGTGCACGAACCGATAAAGGCATGGCTGATGACGATATCGCTGAGCGCCATGCCCGCTTCCAGGCCCATATAGTTGAGGGCGCGGCGCATGTCCTGACGCAGGATCGGATCGCTGATCGCTTGCGGATCCGGGACTCGCGCACCGATCGCGGCAGCCTGATCGGGGCTGGTGCCCCAGGTGACCATCGGTTCCAGCACACTGGCATCGAGGCGAATCTCGCGGTCAAACACCGCGCCCGGATCACTGCGTAATTCGCGCCACTTCTCCACGCCCCGCTCCCACAACTCGCCTTGCGGCGCTCGCGGCTTGCCCTTGAGATAGGCGAAGACCTTTTCATCCGGCGCCATGAATGCGCCGCGCGCGCCGGCCTCGACGGCCATGTTGCAGATGGTCATGCGCGCTTCAACGCTCAAGGCATCGATGGTCGAGCCGCAGAATTCAATGGCGTACCCGCTGGCCCCGGAAGCGCCGATGCGGCCGATCAGGGCCATGATCACGTCTTTGGAGGTCAGGCCCGGCGCCAGATCGCCCTCCACGGTCACGCGCATGCTTTTCAGACGTTTGTAGACCAAGGTCTGCGAGGCCAGCAGATGCTCGATCTCGGACGTGCCGATGCCGAAACCGAAAGCGCCGAGTGCGCCATAGGTAGTGGTGTGGCTGTCGCCAGCGGCGATGACCATTCCCGGCAAAATGAACCCTTGCTCCGGGGCGATCACATGTTCGATGCCCTGACGTTTGTCGAGGATGTCCAGCAACTCGATGCCAAAGTCCCGGCAGTTCTCCGCCAGATACGACACTTGCCGCGCGCCGCCCGCATCAGGCATTGCCGCGATGCGCACAGGCGTGGTCGGGTTGACGTGATCGACCACCGCCAGCGCCGTGCCCGGCCGCCAGACCTCGCGCCCGGCCGCGCGCAAACCGCTGAAGGCCTGCGGGCTGGTGTATTCGTTGATCACCTGACGATCGATATACAGCAGGACATGGCCCTGATCGTCGAGGCAGCACACCGTGTGCGAATCGATGTGTTTGTCGTAGAGGGTTCTGGCGGTCATCAAGGCGCTCACTCAGAGAAATCAGGTGATTCCCATGATAGGCAGCGCGGGTCGGCCATCAATTGGCAGAGAGTGATGGCGTGGATCATGAATCGTGTTTGATCGGCCGGACCGCAAAATTCTGTAGGAGCTGTCGAGTGCAACGAGGCTGCGATCTTTTGATCTTGTTTTTAAAGATCAAGATCAAAAGATCGCAGCGTGCCGCAGCTCCTACAGTGGGATCTCGTCACACCCTGCGAATTGGGAAACATTTGCTTTCATATCATCTTTCGGGATTTTCCGCGCTCATCCGTCCTATATAGATGCAGGCCGTTCGCGTAGGCAAAAGCCACGTCCGGTCTTTCAGGGTCCCCGTGCTGCGAAGCCCGTAGCCACGCGCCCTTTCACCGCTATCAAGACGCGCAATCATGTCGAAGAAATCCCGCTCCAAACTGTGGTTCCTCGTTCATAGCTGGCTGGCGCTACCGATCTGGTTCTTTGTCCTGATCGTCTGTGTCACCGGCACACTGGCGGTGGTCAGCCAGGAAATCGTCTGGCTGGCCAACCCGCAGATGCGCGCCAGCCAGCCTGCCGACGATGCGCCGCTGCTCAGCTATGACCAGGTTCTCGCCGCGATCAAGAAGGCCGAACCGCAAACGGTCGTGCAGAGCATCAGCCGCCCCGACGAATCGCATTTCGCCCTGGACGTCGAGGTCAGCTACCCCGATGGACGCGCGCAGACCGTTTATGTCAATCCGTACACCGGCGTAATTCAGGGCGGTGCACCGGACTTCAACTTCAAAGCCTTCACCCGTGCGCTGCATGGCTGGTGGCTGGTGCCGTTCACCAATGGTTACAGCTGGGGCTGGTACCTGGTGTCGTTCCTCGGTCTGCCGTTGCTGGCCTCGCTGATCACCGGACTGGTGGTCTATAAACGCTTCTGGAAGGGTTTCTTTAGCCCGACCCTGCGCTTTCGCCACGGTGCGCGGATTTTCTGGGGCGACTTCCACCGCCTGAGCGGTATCTGGTCGATCTGGTTTATTGCGGTGATCTCGGTCACCGGCACCTGGTTCCTGATCGAAGCGATGCTGTTCGATAACCACATCTCCATCTCCAGCGAGCCGATCATTCCGGCGATGGCCCGTGAAGCCGTGCCGATTTCGGCTGACGGCACACCACCGCCGCGCATCAGTCTGGATCGTGCTATCGAAGTCGCCCAACAGAAAATTCCCGGCCTGGAAGTCAGCTTCGTCAGCTTGCCGGGGAACGCCTACAGCCATATGAGCCTCGGCGGCCGTGGCTGGTATCCGCTGATGTTCCAGACCGCGACGCTCAACCCGTTCAACGGGGACGTGGCGGCTTCGCGTCTGTTGTCCGATCGCACTTCGCTGGAGTTCGTCACCGAATCCATGCGTCCCCTGCATACCGGTGATTTTGGCGGGCTGTGGATCAAGCTGATCTGGTTTTTCTTCGGCCTGTTACTGAGCATGATGGTGCTCAGCGGCTTGTTGATCTGGACCAAACGCACCGCGCTGGCCACGGCCAATGCACTCAAGCGTGAGTCGAAGAAATCCCGCGTTCAGGCGCAACCGGCCATGAACCGTGAAGCGTCGGAGGTCAACCTGTGAGCAAGTCCACTGCTGCGCCGCAACCGTCGCGCCTGAGCCTGTTCTGGTACAAATGGCGCTTTCACATCAACGTGCTGTTGCTCCTGATCCCGCTGGGCTTCATGCCCAAGTACTTCGCCGACGCCGCACTGTTTCGTGGCGACATCGGCCTCGGGGAACGGGACGTCGGCGAAGTCACCGTCGGTCCCTGGAGCCTGCGCCTGGCCGAGTTGCGCAACGAAGCGCCGCGCCTCGAAGGCCCGGCCGGCCATATGAAAGGCTTCAACGCCGCCCTCTGCGATGCCTGCATCGACCAGGTCAAAGCCACCTACCTGCGTATCGGCAAACCCCGCAGCCTGCGCGCCGCCGGGGTGATTTTCTTCGGTACGCCCTACCGCATGGGCGCGCAATTGCCAGTGCCGGAAAAAACCAAAACCGACGCCGAACTGTGGATCACTATGGAAGGCTGGGACGGCAGCATGCATCAGGCTTCGATCCCTCTGAGTCAGGCCTCTCCCGCCACCATTGCCTGGTTGAACCAACAAGGAGCCAAACGATGATCCGCCCGCAACGCTCTTTCCGCCTGCGGCTGAGCGCCGCATTGCTGGTGCTCGGCGCCGGCCTCAGTACCAGCGCTCTGGCGCATAACCCGATGTGCGAATGCAAAGCCATCGACGCCGAGCAGATCAAATGCACCGGTGGTTTCTCTGACGGCAGCGGTGCGCCGGGTGTGACCCTTGATGTGATCGGTTATGACGAAACCATTCTGGTGCCGGGCAAGCTCGGCGCCGATTCCACGCTGACGTTCAAGAAGCCTGGCGCCGAGTTTTACGTGCTGTTCGACGCCGGTCCAGGCCACGTGGTGGAAATCGACCAAGCGGATATCGAAGCCCCATGAGCACGCCAACCACACAAATCGTGCGTCCGGCCGGTGCCGGTCATGAAACCCTCAATGTGCTGCTGTTGTGCCTGCTGATTCTGGCGCTCGCCGGATCGGTCGTCGCGTGGCGCGGGGTTTCCCATGAACCGGAGCCGGTGGCGACAAATCAACTCGACGCGCGCCGCGACCTCAGCGCTTCGGAACAAGGCATCTACGCCGACCTGCGGGTGACCCTCGACGAAATCCGCTTGCTGCGCGAAGAACAGCAAGCCCTGCCGACACCGCAATATCTGGCCGACGAAGGCTTTGCGCCGTTTGCCCAGGATGCGAGTTCGGTCAGCCGTGGCGGTCATGCCTGGCAGATGCTGGCGGGCAGCGCCTATTTCGGTCATAGCCAGAACACGGCGGTTGCCGGTTCGTTCGTGATGTTGCTGAGCGCCGACGACAAGGCTGCGCCCGATATCTGGCTCAACCGCGACGCCAATCTGACAGCGCCGACCGAACTGACTGAAGCCGCCCTGTCCGCTGCTGGCTGGAAACAGATTGTCGCGCAATACGATGCCGGGGTTACCCGCGAACATCGCCATTGATTCCTCGCCCTCATCCGAGAGAAGACCGTTTGCCCATGTCTATTTCATCGTCTCGCCGTCCATTGTTGCGTCTGTTTCTGCTCGGCCTCTGCGCCTGCCTGCTGAGCCCACTGGCCGCCGCCGATCAGGCCAAACGCCTGCGCATCGGCATCACCCTGCACCCCTATTACAGCTATGTGGCGAACATCGTCGGCGACAAGGCCGAGGTGGTGCCGCTGATCCCGGCCGGTTTCAATCCGCATGCCTACGAACCGCGGGCCGAGGACATCAAACGCATCAGCGGGCTGGACGTGATCGTGCTCAACGGTGTCGGCCATGACGACTTCGCCGACCGCATGATCGCCGCTAGCGAAACGCCGAACATCAAGACCATCGAAGCCAACGAAAACGTACCTCTGCTGGCCGCCACCGGGGTCGCCGCACGCGGCGCCGGCAAAGTGGTGAACCCGCACACGTTCCTGTCGATCAGCGCCTCCATCGCTCAGGTCAACAACATCGCCCGCGAACTGGGCAAACTCGATCCGGACAACGCCAAGACCTACACCCAGAACGCCCGCGCCTATGGCAAACGCCTGCGGCAGATGCGCGCCGATGCCCTGGCCAAACTGACTCAAGCGCCGAACGCCGAACTGCGCGTGGCCACGGTACACGCCGCTTACGACTATTTGCTGCGTGAGTTTGGCCTGGAAGTGACCGCCGTGGTCGAGCCGGCCCACGGCATCGAGCCGAGCCCAAGCCAGTTGAAGAAGACCATCGACCAGTTGCGTGAACTGGACGTGAAAGTGATCTTCTCGGAGATGGATTTCCCCTCCACCTACGTCGAAACGATTCAGCGGGAATCCGGCGTGAAACTGTACCCGCTGTCGCACATTTCCTACGGCGAATACACCGCCGACAAGTACGAAAAGGAAATGACCGGCAACCTCAACACCGTGGTGCGGGCGATCCAGGAGTCGGGCGCATGACTTCCAGAGAAAACCTTTCCCCGAAAAACACCGAATCCCCTGTGGGAGCGAGCCTGCTCGCGAAGGCGTCGGTCCAGGCAACATCTTCGTTGGATGACATACCGCTATCGCGAGCAGGCTCACTCCTACAGGTTTTGGGGCCGACTCTGGATTTTGCGGGGATTTGTCTGACGCTGGGGCGCACGACGATTTTGGACAAGGTCACCTTCCAGGTGCAGCCCGGCAGCGTACATGCCCTGGTCGGCCCTAACGGTGGCGGCAAGAGTTCGCTGATCAAGACCCTGCTCGGACAGATGCCACACCAGGGCCAACTCAGCCTGCAATGGCCCGGCGAACCCGGCACCATCGGTTACGTGCCGCAGGCGCTGGAATTCGATCGCGGTCTGCCAATGACCGTCGACGACTTCATGGCCGCCATGTGCCAGCGTCGCCCGGCGTTTCTCGGTTTGAGCAAGCGTTACGCCGGTGCCATCGGTGACGCGCTGGAACGCGTCGGTATGCAGGACAAACGCAAGCGGCGCATGGGCGCGCTGTCCGGGGGTGAACGGCAGCGTGTTCTGCTCGCACAAGGCTTGATTCCGGCGCCGCAATTGCTGGTGCTGGATGAGCCGATGTCAGCCCTCGACGAAGCCGGGATTCAGGTGTTCGAGCGCCTGCTCAATGACTGGCGCGCGGCGGGTATCACCGTGCTGTGGATCGAGCACGATCTGGAAGCGGTCGGGCGCCTGGCCGATCGGGTCACTGGCCTGAACCGACGTGTGCTGTTCGATACCACGCCACAACAGGCGCTGACCCCGGAACGACTGCTGACGCTGTTCTCGACCCATCCACGGAGCGCTGCCTGATGAGTTACGAAGCCTTTCGTTTGATGGTGCAAGGCTGGGCCTCGTCCGGTTATCTGCCGGAAGCACTGGCCTACGGTTTTGTGGTCAATGCATTGCTTGCCGGCCTGTTGATCGGCCCGGTACTCGGCGGCCTCGGCACGCTGGTGGTGGTCAAGCGCTTCGCGTTTTTCTCCGAAGCGGTGGGCCACGCTGCGCTGACCGGTGTAGCCATCGGCATCCTGCTCGGCGAACCCTACACCGGCCCCTATGGCAGCCTGTTCGGTTACTGCCTGCTGTTCGGCATTCTGCTCAATTACCTGCGCAACCGCACCGGTCTGGCGCCGGACACCTTGATTGGCGTGTTTCTGTCGGTGTCGCTGGCACTCGGCGCGAGTCTGCTGTTGATTCTGGCGGGCAAGATCAACGTGCACATTCTCGAGAACGTGCTGTTCGGTTCAGTGCTGACGGTCAACGGTAACGATCTGGCGGTGCTGGCCATCGTCGGTTCCCTGGTCATGGCTCTGGCCCTGCCGCTATACAACCGCATCATGCTCGCCAGCTTCAATCCGCAACTGGCTGCAGTACGCGGGGTGGCGGTGAAAACCCTGGATTATCTGTTCGTGATTCTGGTGACGCTAATCACCGTGGCCGCGGTGAAAGTCATCGGTGCGATTCTGGTCGGCGCGCTGCTGGTGATTCCAGCGGCGGCGGCGCGTTTGCTCAGTCAGTCGCTCAAGGGCTTCTTCTGGTGTTCGGTGCTGATCGCCACGGTCAGCACGTTGTGCGGGATTCTTGCGCCCATCGTGTTCGATCTGCCGATTCCATCCGGCGCCGCGATCATTCTGGTCGCCGGCATTGCCTTCGCCCTCGCCGCCATTGCGCGCGGGGTTGTCCCGAGTCTGAAAGGGAATCTTGGATAAATGACTTTTTCACTGCGACAACTGACCTTGGCCATGACCCTGTGCGGTGTGGTCTGCTCGCCGTTGATGGCCGCCGAAAAAGCTAAGCCGCTGCAGGTACTGGCTTCGCTGCCGATCACCTTTGGCTTGGCGGAAGCGCTGCTCAAGGGCACTGATGTCAATCTCGAACGCGCGGCGCCAGCGAACCTGCCGGGCAGTCGTCAGAGTGCCTACTTCACAGGGCGTGGCGCTCCGGCCCTGAGCAAACTGGCAACCGGTGCCGATGCTGTCATTGGTGTGCGCTCGCTGTGGCCAGATGATCAGTTGTACCCGATCGCCCGCCGCAGCAATATCCGCATCGTTGAAGTTGATGCGGCGCGCCCGATCGACGGCGCCCTGCCGGGCATTGCCGTACAACCGGATCTGAAGGTCGACGGCTTGAACAGCCAGCCTTGGCTGGCCAGCAACAACATGGGACGCATGGCGGATGTGATGGCGGCGGATCTGGTGCGCCTGGCACCGAGCGCCAAGCCGAAAATCGAGGCCAACCTGGCGACGTTGAAGCAGCGTTTGTTGAAGCTCAGCGCGGATAGCGAAGCGCGTCTGGCCAGTGCGGACAATTTAAGCGTCATGAGCCTGAGCGATCACTTCGGTTATTTGATCGGCAGCCTCAATCTGGAGCTGATCGGCGAGGATCCGCGACCTGATACCGAGTGGACGCCAGAGGATCTGAAAAAGCTCACGGCAACGCTCAAGGACAATGATGTCGCGGTGGTGCTGCATCATCGGCAGCCATCGGACGCGGTGAAAGCGGCAATTACCGAGTCGGGCAGTCATCTGGTGGTGTTGAGCACCGATGCAGCGGATCCAGTGGCGGAGCTGGAAGGCAATGTGGATTTGCTGTTGAAGGGTTTGAGCGGGGCTTAATTTCAGCTGAAACCGCGTTATCGTTCATCGCGAGCAGGCTCACTCCTACAGGGGGAACGCATTCCAAATGTGAGAGCGAGCCTGCTCGCGAAGAGGCCAGCCCGGACAACACCAATCCAAGGCAAGAAAAAAACCCGCTGACTGTTTCCAGTCCAGCGGGTTTGTTTTTGCCCGGCCGTTTATTGCACGGCGGCCTGCCCTTCCATCTTCTGGCGCAGGCTCAGCGGACGCATGTCAGTCCAGACTTCTTCGATGTAGGCCAGGCATTCCTTTTTCAGGCCGCTCTTGCCCACGGTGCGCCAGCCTTGCGGCACGGCTTTGTAGTCCGGCCAGATCGAGTATTGCTCTTCGTGGTTGACCACGACCTGAAAGAGGATGTCCTCGCGGTCGAATACTGACGTCATGCTGGTTCTCCATCGTTGTAAGGTGGGCTGCACGAGGGGTGCAGCCGGGTATGTAGAAAGAACGTTCGGCGCGGCGAAAAATTTACAGCGACGCGGTGGCGGCGGCCAAAGCGCGACCGAAGATTTCCGCAACATGGTCGATTTCAGCAGCGGTAATCACCAGCGGCGGCAGGAAACGCACCACCGCGCCATGCCGGCCGCCCAGTTCCAGAATCAACCCACGCTTGAGGCATTCGCGCTGCACCAGCGGCGCCAGTCGCGCAAACGCCGGTGGATGACCGAGCGCATCCAGTGGGCCGTTCGGCTCGACCAGCTCTACCCCGAGCATCAGCCCACGACCCCGAATATCACCCATTTGCGGGAAGTCGCGCTGCAGGATGCGCAGGTGCTCACTGAGGCGCTCGCCCATGGCAGCAGCGTGTTCGCAGACCTTGTGCTCAACCAGATAACGCATTACCGCAGAGCCTGCCGCCATCGCCATCTGATTGCCACGGAACGTGCCGGCGTGCGCGCCCGGCTGCCAGGTGTCGAGCCAGTCGCGATAGACCACCACGGCCAACGGCAGGCTGCCGCCGATGGCTTTGGACAACACCACCACATCCGGAGTGATACCGGCATGTTCGAAGGCAAACATCTTGCCGGTGCGGGCAAAACCGCTCTGAATCTCGTCGACGATCAGCGCCACACCGGCCTTCTCGGTGATCCGACGCAAGCCGCGCAACCACTCGATGTCTGCCGGAATCACCCCGCCCTCGCCCTGCACCGCTTCGACGATCACCGCCGCTGGCAATTGCACGCCAGCCTCGGGATCGTTGAGCAGGTTTTCCAGGTAACTCAGGTTAGCCTTCACGCCAGCTGCGCCACCGAGGCCGAACGGGCAACGGTAGTCATACGGGAACGGCATGAACTGCACGCCGTTGCTGAGCAAGGCGCCCAGCGGCTTTTTCGGCCCCAGGCTGCCCATCAGGCTCAATGCGCCCTGGCTCATGCCGTGATAACCACCGGAGAACGACAGCACGGTGCTGCGTCCGGTCGCCGTGCGTACCAGTTTCAATGCCGCCTCTACGGCATCGGTGCCGGTCGGCCCGCAGAACTGGATTTTCGCTTCAGCCGCGAGGGCCGATGGCAGCAGACCGAACAGATCCTGGACGAACTGATCTTTGACCGGAGTGGTCAGGTCGAGGGTGTGCAGTGGCAATTCATCGGCCAGCACCTGCTGGATCGCTTCGATCACCACCGGGTGATTATGCCCCAGCGCCAGCGTGCCGGCCCCGGCGAGGCAGTCGATGAAAGTGCGCCCTTCAACGTCTTCGACATACAGACCTTTGGCGCGCTTCAGTGCCAATGGAATGCGTCGCGGATAGCTGCGCGCGTTGGATTCCTGCCGGGCCTGACGGGCGAGCAATGGCGATTCGTTGAACTGGTACAGCGTTTCGGCCGGCGCCGAGGTAACCCGGGCCGACGACTCTTCGATAAGGCTGGTGGCGACTGACATCTCTCGACCCCTCAATTGGCTATGGATAGTGACCAAAACAGCACACCGGACAGGTGCGCATTCCGATCGCGGGGCGCACTTGCAGGTTTTCCTGTTCTGGAAACGCTTAAGGGGCCCGAGGATTTAGCCCGTGATCGAGTTGTCAGCCCGATGCTACCAGCGACTTGTGCATGGGCAGGGTCTGCAAGCCGTTGCATTCGAGGGGCGGCGCTGACTTGTGATAGCCCAGACGCCGATAAAATGCCTGGCCGGTGTGCGTGCTGTTGAGATCAGCGTGAGAAACACCGCGAACCCGTAACCAGCCTTCCAGATCCAACATCAGCGCTCGCCCGACGCCCCGGCGAAATGACTCTGGCTGGACATAACACAGCAAAATGTCGCCGCTGGCCCGAGCCATGCCGACACCGACCGGTTTGTCCGGCAATAACGCAATGCAGAGGTAGAAGTGCGGATCGGCCAGTCGAGCACTGATGAAGTCGGCGGTTTGCAGGCCGATCCATTGGCTGACGAGTGATAGATCATTACGGTGATCGGGCGCACAACCGATGCGGATCGAACGCTCGATGATGCGGCTGATGATGCTGGCGTCGGCCAGTGTGGCCGGACGAATACAGATGGGTGCTTCCATGGCGCAGTTCCCTCAATCCATTGAGTCAAAGCTGCGATGACCTTACCCCCACGCGGGCCGGATGGCGAACGCCGAGAAGTTACATTTGATGTGTCTGGCGCGATTTCCTGTAGGAGCTGCCGAAGGCTGCGATCTTTTGATCTTGATCTTGAAAAACAGAATCAAAAGATCGCAGCCTTCGGCAGCTCCTACACTGTGCTGGGGTCAGACGGGCTGCAACGGCATGGTCAGTTCGACGCGCAGGCCATCCGGACGGCTGTCGAAATGCAGGGCACAGTCGCAACGCTGGACGATCGCCTGAACAATCGCCAGACCGAGGCCGCAACCGGTGCTTTGACCGTTGCGCCAGAAGCGCTGAGTCAGGTGTTGCAGATCATCCGGCGCGATCCCCGGGCCATGGTCACGCACGACAAAACGTACGCGGTTGCCAATGGTTTCCAGACTCAGCTCGACCGCACAGTCCTCGGGGGTATGACGCAGGGCGTTGTCGAGCAGATTGCGCAGCGCCGCAATCGACAGCACGGCCGGCATCTGCAGCGCTGCAGTGGAAAGCTCGCCTGGCAGTTGCAGTTTGATGCGCAAGCGCTCGCCACCCGTGGCGTCCTGAATCGCCAGGCGTGCCACTTGCTCGGTGCTGCATTGCGAACCGTCATCGAACGACAGACTGCCCTCGACCCGCGCCAGCAACAGCAGTTGTTCGAGGGTGCGATGCAAGCGATCGGCGCCTTCCTCGGCCCGCGCCAGCGACTGATCGCGGGCGCTGCCATCGGTCATGCGCGCGACTTGCAGGTGAGTCTTGATCGCCGTCAGCGGGCTGCGCAGTTCATGCGCCGCGTCACCGGTCAGGCGCCGCTCGCGCTCGATGGTTTTGCCGATGCGTTGAAACAACTGATTTTGCGTTTCAAGCAGCGGCTTCAATTCGCTGGGGAAGGTCTGGATCTGCAGCGGCTCAAGGGAATCGGCATTGCGCCGCATCAACGCTTCACGCAGACGGTTGAGCGGCGCCAGCCCCTGGCCGATACCCAGCCACAACAGGCACAGACAGCCAAGCAATGCCACGCCCACCGGCACCGACGCCGCCAGCAGGATCGACATGTTCAGGGCTTCGCGCTCGATCTGCCGGTCCGCCGTGGTGATGCGCACATCGCCCCGGGCCAGGGTGAAGCTGCGCCATGGTGCACCGTCGATCATCTGATCGTGGAAGCCCATTTTCTCGGCTTCCAGCGCTTGTTCGGGGTTGTTGTGACTGCGCGCGAGGATTTCCCCGCGCAAGGAGCTGACCTGACAGGCCATGCCACCGGGGATATTCAGTTGTTCGGCACTGAAATGGGTGCCCTCGCCTTTGCTCGGCAGGGTCGGCAACTGCTCCAGCAGCCCGGCAACCATGCGCGCCGAGGCGACCAGACGCTGGTCGAGGGAAAACATCATCTGATTGCGCAGGTCACTGAGCATCCAGGCCGCCGCCAGCGCCCAGATGAGCGCAAACGCGGCGCCGAGGGTCAGGCTCAGGCGCAGTCGCAGGCTCATCACTTGCCTTGATCTCCACCGTCAGCCGGGCCGAGGCGATAGCCCAGACCGCGCACCGTTTCGACGATGCCCTTGCCCAATTTGCTGCGCAGGTGATGGATGTGCACGTTCAACGCGTTGCTTTCCAACTCATCGTTGAAGCCGTAGACACTGTCTTTCAACTGCTCGGTGGACAGCACCCGGCCACGATTGTGCAGCAGCGCCTGCAACAGCGATTGCTCACGGCGCGACAAGTCCACCGGTTGCCCGGCCAGGGTGGTTTCGCGGCTGCTCGGATCGTAGGTCAGCGCGCCGTGCTCGATCAGGTTGACGCTGCGTCCGGCGACTCGGCGCAGCAGGGTTTGCAGACGGGCGAACAGTTCACGCAGATCGAACGGCTTGAGCAGGTAATCGTCGGCCCCGGCCTGCAAGCCATCGACACGGTCGGTCACCGAGTCGCGCGCGGTCAGGATCAGCACCGGAATTTCCAGGCCGCTCTGACGCAGTTGTTGCAACAATTTGAGGCCATCTTCGTCGGGCAGGCCGAGATCGAGCACCATCACGTCGAATTCGGCCACTTTGAGCATCGCCCGCGCCTTCGACGCAGTGTTGACGTGCTCAACGGTCAAACCCTGAGCCGTGAGACCGGCGACGATACCGCTGGCGATCAGCTCATCGTCTTCGCAAACCAGTACGTGCATGGGAACTCCGCAGGAAAAACGTCAGTGAAGCAGCCAAGGATTAAGCCGCAATTATGGCCATCATCGGTGCTTACGGGAAGCCGGCCGCAAACGCCTCGGCCGTCCCCGCGGTGCGCAAACCCAAAGCCACCCGGCGTTGAAACTTCCTCCACTAATAAAGAAACAATTCCTCCCTTGTTAGAATCCTCCGATCATTTAGTTTCTGTCCGCCAACTACATACTTTTTTTAAAGGGATTTAATAAACATGCCTCAACTAAAAAACTTCGTCGCTATCGATTGGCGCTCCGGCCCTGACCGTATTTATTTCTTTTTCAAGGACAGCGACACCTATTCCCGATTCGATCTCGGTGACAACGAAGTATCCGCCAACTATCCCGCATCGGTCGGCGCTAGCTGGGACAGCTTTGGCCCCCATGCCAAAGACTTGCGTTTCGGGCTGACAACCACTTCATTCGGCTGGAACACCTCGTCCGATGAGGATATTGCCTGGTTGTTCTTCTACCAGGGAACCACACCCATGGTGTGTAAATATAATCAGGACAAAGACAAGGTCGATGCCTTCTATAAAGTTTCCGATTCAATCTGGAAGCCAATACTGCCCTACTTCGACAAAATCATCGCCGGTACCTGGTTCCAACTAACCGGGCACCCGTTCCTGTTCAGATTCATCCTCAACGACGGGCACTATCTATCGTTTAACTACAAGGCAAAGACCCTGACTTACAAACCCTTCGGGGATTATCAACTTGGCGCGCTGAAACCGTACAAGGACCGCATCATCACGGCAGCGCAAAATGACCGGACTTTCGCCGACAGCTACTGGTACATCTTCCTGACCGATAACCAATACCTGACTTACAACATTCAGTCCGACCGTCTGGTCGCCGGACCGAAAACCATCAATGACCAGAACTGGCCCGGACTGCTGCGAGGCTGATTGGCCGAAGCCCGGAGGGCCTTGTAGGATACGGTTAATTATCGGTTAATCGCCGCTGCCCATTCTGCATCCCATCTGCACAGGGACAAGGCTCCTCCATGCGTCATTTTTTTCTTTTGTTTGCCCTACTGATTTCCAGCCTGGCACAGGCTGGAAACAATCCGTTTGAGACAAAACCGGAATTTCTGCCGGTCGACCAGGCATTCGTACTCACCTCCGAACGCCTGGAATCCGGTGAAACCCAGCTGTTCTGGCAAATCACCGACGGCTATTACCTGTATCAGAAACGCCTGAAACTCGACGGACTGAGCGCAGCACAGCAGCCTGCGCTGCCTGAAGGCGAATCCCACAGCGACGAGTTTTTCGGTGAGCAACCGGTCTATCGCCAAGGGCTGGAAGTGAAAATCCCGGCAACCGCCACAGGCCAGATCAAAGTCAGCTATCAGGGCTGTGCCGATGCCGGCCTGTGCTACCCGCCGCAAACCCGGGTCATCGATCTGGGCGGCAAAGCCGCAGTGGCTGCAAGCGCAGAAGCACCGGATCAGGCGTTGGCCAGTAGTCTGCAACAACGGGCGCTGGGCTGGAGTCTGCTGGTGTTTTTCGGCCTCGGTCTGTTGCTGGCGTTCACCCCGTGCACCTTACCCATGCTGCCGATTCTGGCCGGCATGGTAGTCGGCAGTGGTGCCACCCCGCGTCGCGGTTTCGCGCTGGCCGGCAGTTACGTGATTTGCATGGCGCTGGTGTATGCGGCGATGGGCGTGATCGCTGCGCTGCTCGGCGCGAATCTGCAGGCGTGGTTGCAGAACCCTTGGCTGCTCGGCACGTTCGCCACAATCTTTGTGGTGCTGGCCTTGCCGATGTTCGGTTTCTTTGAACTGCAATTGCCGGTGGCCCTGCGTGATCGTCTTGAACATGCCTCGCGCAGTCGCAGCGGTGGCAGCCTGATTGGCGCCGGGGTGCTCGGTGCGTTGTCCGGTCTGCTGGTCGGGCCTTGCATGACCGCGCCGCTGGCGGGAGCGTTGCTGTATATCGCGCAGAGCGGCAACGCGCTGCACGGCGGTTTGATTCTGTTTTCGCTGGGCATCGGCATTGGTGTGCCATTGTTGTTGCTGGTGACCGTGGGCAATCGCTTCCTGCCCAAGCCCGGCGCCTGGATGAATCTGCTCAAAGGCGTGTTCGGTTTCCTCTTTCTCGCCACGGCGCTGTTGATGTTGCGTCCGGTGCTGGATGCTTCGTTGTGGCTGGGCCTGTGCGGCGCACTGCTGTTGATCGCCGCGTTCTGTGCCTGGAAACAATCCGAAGGTTTTGGCCGCGTCGCGCAGTTGTTCGGCGCCAGTTCGCTGTTGCTCGGGCTGTGGGGCAGTTTGCTGGTGATTGGTGCGGCAGGCGGCAGCGATGATCCGTATCAGCCTTTGCAGGTCTACAGCGCCGGCCGCGCCAGCGCAGCGCAGCCATCGGCTCATGACGCGTTCACCACGATCAAGGAGCCGGCGGCGCTGCAACGCGAACTCGAGGCCGCCAAAGCTCAGGGCCAGTGGGTGCTGCTCGACTACTACGCCGACTGGTGTGTGTCGTGCAAAGTCATGGAGAAGCAGGTGTTCGGCAAGGACAAGGTCATGCAGGCGCTGAGTGATGTACGCCTGCTGCGCCTTGATGTCACTGCCGACAATGCCGCCAGCCGTGAATTGCTCAGCCGCTACAAAGTGCCAGGGCCACCGAGCTTTGTCTGGATCGGCACTGATGGCGAAGAACGCCGCAGCCAGCGCATCACCGGCGAAGTCGATGCCGAGACCTTCCTGCAACGCTGGGCCACCACCCGGGACGCCAATTAATGTTGACTCTCACCCTCGGCACTTTTGCCATCGCGCTTAATCACCTGCTGCTGATCAGTGCCCTGGCGCTGGCGACCTTTGTCGGTTGGCGGGTGGCCAAGCGTGGCGGCGATAACCCCGAGTCGGCATTGTTCAGTCTGTTTCTGCTGGGCATGCTCGCGGCGCGAATTGCCTTTGTGCTGCTGTACTGGTCGCACTATCGCAATGACCCGTGGCAGATCATTGATTTGCGTGACGGTGGTTTCCTCGCCTGGCCGGGTGTGATTGTGTTGCTGCTGGCGGCGCTGTATCGCGGCTGGCGTCGTCCAGGGCTGCGTCGTCCACTGGGCTTTGGCGTGGCCAGCGGCGTGGCGTTCTGGCTGTTGGCGACGTTGTCGTTAAACATCTATGAACAAGGCACCCGACTTCCGGACATCTCTCTGCGCAACGCGGCCGGGGAAACCATCCAGCTCAGCGACTATCAGGGCGGCCCGCTAGTGATCAATCTGTGGGCGACCTGGTGCCCGCCGTGCCGGCGCGAGATGCCAGTCCTGGAGAATGCCCAGCAACAACGTCCGGACCTGACCTTCCTGTTCGTCAATCAGGCCGAAAGCATGCAAAGCGTGGCGACATTTCTTGAGACCCAGGGCCTGAGCCTGAACAACGTGCTGTTCGATCGCAGCGGTCGGCTAGGTCAGGCCGTGGGTTCCATGGCATTGCCCACTACGCTGTTCTACAGCCCTGACGGTAGGCTGCTGAGCAGTCACCTGGGCGAGTTATCCAACGCCAGCCTGGCGCGCGCCTTGGAAAACTTCGACACCCCAACCCCGAATTCGAACCCGGCCACTGCACCGGCCACCTCTGCAAGGAAACTGCCATGCCCCGCCTCCGCCACCTGCTGACGCTGACTCTGGGCAGCGCCCTGCTGCACTTGCCGTCGGTGCAGGCCGCTGAAGAATTGCCTGCGGCGATCAAGCAGATCGAAGCCAAAGGCGCGAAAATCGTCGGTCAGTTCGATGCCCCCGATGGTTTGCGTGGTTATGCGGCGCAGTATCAGAATCGCGGCATGGCGCTGTACCTGACCCCGGATGGCAAGCATGTCATTCTCGGCAATATGTACGACGCCGACGGCAAAGACCTGAGCAGCGAGCCGCTGCAAAAAATGGTGTATGCGCCGATGGCCAAGGAAGTCTGGGCCAAGTTCGAAGCGAGCAACTGGATTCAGGACGGCAACAAGGATGCACCGCGCACCGTGTACCTGTTCAGCGATCCGAACTGCCCTTACTGCAACATGTTCTGGGAACAGGCGCGGCCGTGGGTGAAATCCGGCAAGGTGCAATTGCGGCACATCATGGTCGGGATCATCCGCGAGGACAGCCCGGGTAAATCGGCAGCGCTGCTGGCAGCGAAAGATCCGGCCAAGGCCCTGGAAGATCACGAAAAGGCTGGCAAGGGCAGTTCGCTAAAAGCGCTGAAAAATATTCCAGCGGCTGTGCAGACCAAATTGGCGGCGAACATGCAGTTGATGGAAGACCTGGAATTGCAGGCGACGCCGGCAATCTTCTATATGGATGACAAAGGCGAGTTGCAACAGCAGCAAGGCGCGCCTTCGCCGGACAAGTTGGCGAAGATTCTCGGGCCTAAATAAGCAAAATCAAAAGATCGCAGCCTGCGGCAGCTCCTACATGGAGCGCGTTTTCTGTAGGAGCTGCCGCAGGCTGCGATCTTTTCAACGGCGGTCAGCCAGAAAGGTAAACAGCTCCTCGGTGACAAACTGCGGATTCTCCAGATTGGAGATATGCCCCGCTTCCGGCACCAGTACCCACGGGCAACCGATCAACTCCGCCATTTCCTTTGCTTCCGACGGTGGTCGCGGCTTGTCCTGGTCGCCGCACATGACCAGCGTGGTCGCCGCATTCAACTTGCCCAGACGTGGCAACAAATCATCGCGACCAAAGGTGATACGCCCCATCGGCACGATGCTTTCGCGCAGTCGATCAGACGAATACGCCGCCAGTTTCGCGCGGAAATCCTGATACAGCGCCGACTGCGGATCGATCCCCGGACGGAAGAAAATCGGCACGACGATATCCAGTAATTGCTCGGAGATTTCGCCGGTTTCTTCAATCTGTCTGAACAGCGAGAAGTAGTACTGACGAGTCGGTTCCGGCTCAACGCCGACGTAGGTGTCCATCAGCACCAGACCGTTGATCCGTTGCGGTGCCGACAAAGCCAGACGCACGCCCCACATGCCGCCAACCGACAGCCCGACGAGAGTGACCTGATCGATGTCCAGATGATCGAGCAGGGCCTGCGCCTGACGGGCGATGTCGTCCAGTGAAGTCGTGCCTTCGGGTAACCGCCCCGACTCGCCATGGCCCCACAGATCCAGTGCAATCACCCGATAGTGCGGCGACAACGCGGCAATCTGCGGCGCCCACATGGCCTGGTCCCATAGATAGCTTCCGGCCAGCAACACCGCCGGGCCTGAGCCTTGATCAATGTAATGCAGCGCTTGTCCGTCAACCGTGAAAAAAGGCATCGACCACCCCCGCGACAAAAAAAGAGAACCGGCAGACTGAGGTGCCGGTTCTTTATCGTCAACCTTGGAAATGTACATGAATGTACCGGCCTCATCGCGAGCAGGCTCACGCCTACAGGGAACGCATTCCAAAATGTAGGCCTTCCCCTGCTCGCGATGAGGCCAATGCAGGCGCTAAAGAACTAGAAGCCCTCCAGCTCCGCCATCAGATCATTCAAGCGGTCGACCTTCTCCTCGGTGATGTCACTCGCCGCCAGCCCATCGATGTACTCGGCCAATTCCTCCACCGTGCTGCACTCGAACATCGCCCGCAGCGGCACGTCACGTTGCAGGGTTTTCTGCACCCGCGAGGCGATCTGCGTGGCCAGCAACGAGTGCCCGCCCAGCTCGAAGAAGTTGTCGCGTACACCGACCTTTTCGACCTTTAGCACCTCGGCCCAAATATCAGCCAGCCTCTGTTCAAGATCATTGCGCGGGGCCAGATAATCCTGGCTCTGCAACTGGCCGATCTCCAGCGCGGGCAGGGCTTTGCGGTCGAGTTTGCCGTTGGCGTTCAGCGGCAGCTGATCGAGCCACAACCAGTGCAGCGGCACCATGTATTCCGGCAGTTCGGCGCGCAGGCGCTGTTTGATCCGCTCCAGGCGTTCGCTCGGATTGAGTGCCGAATCGGCCGCAACCAGATAGCCGACCAAGTGCTTGCCATTGACGCCTTCCTGCACACCGACCGCACCATCGCGCACTTCCGGTTGCTCATGCAGACGCGCCTCGATCTCACCCAGCTCGATGCGGTAACCGCGAATCTTCACTTGATGGTCAACCCGGCCAACGTATTCCAGCACACCGTCGCTGCGGCGCCGCGCCAGGTCACCGGTGCGATACAGACGCTCGCCCGGCGCACCGAACGGGTTCGGCACAAACACTGGCGCGGTGCGCAGCGGATCGCTGACATAACCGCGTCCGACGCCCGTACCCGCCACGCACAACTCACCCACCGCGCCCAACGGCACCAGCTCCAGCGCGCCATCGACCAGGTACAGCAAGTTGTTGTCGGTCGGCGTACCGATCGGCAAGTAACTGCCGCGCGTCGACGCCATGTCGACGCGGAAGAACGCTACGTCATCGGAACATTCCGCCGGACCATAAGCGTTGACCAGACCGATGTCCGGGTAACGCAGCAGCCATTGGTGCGCCAGTTCCGGCGGCATCGCTTCACCGGTCGGCAGCATCCAGCGCAGGCCATCCAGACTCAGACGATCCGCGGCGAGCATGCCCTGAATCAGCGATGGCACGCTCTCCAGCACGGTGATGCCCTGCGCCTGCACATGCACCAACAAACCTTGCGGATCGTGGGCAATCGTATTCGGCACGATGTCCACGCGCGCACCGAACAACGGTGCGGCAAGGAACTGCCAGACCGAAATATCGAAGCTTTGCGAAGCGGTCTGGGCGATCACGTCGGCGTCGCTCAAATTCAAGTACGGCACCTTGCTCAACTGGTTGTTGAGCATGCCGCGCTGCTCGACCATCACGCCCTTCGGCAGGCCGGTCGAACCCGAGGTGTAGATCACGTAAGCGAGGTTGTCCGGGCCGCTGTAAATACCCAAATCCTGCGCCGACATCGCCGCCGCTTGTACCTCTTCCCACACCAGCAAGCGTGGGCGATTGGCGCAGCTGAATTCATCCAGTAGCGTCTGCGCCTGTTCAAAACATGCTTTGGAGCAGACCAGCACCGGCGTGCGGCTCAGCTCGATGATGCGTTGCAGACGCTGGCTCGGCAGGCCCGGATCCAGCGGCAGATAACCCGCGCCCGCCTTGAAGCTGCCAATGATCATGCCGAGCAGATCGAGATTACGCTCGGCGAGCAGCGCCACCGGTTGATCCATCTGCACACCGGCCGCGACCAGGGCATGACCGAGACGGTTGGCGTTGTGGTTCAGCTCGGCGTAGCTCTGTTGCTGATCAAGGCACGTCGCGGCGATACGCTGCGGATGCGCAGCGACCTGCTTTTCAAACAGCGCGACGTAGCTTTGGTCCAGCGGATAGTCGTGGGCACTCTGGTTGCAACCGTGCAGCAGGAAGTCCTGTTCTTCTGCACCCAGCAGCGGCAGATCGGCCATGTCGCCATGGAAGCCATCGACCAACGCCAGCAGCAGACGTTTGAACTCGCCGAGCATGCGCTCGATGGTCGATTCGTCGAAGTAGCGCTGGTCGTACGACAGATGCAGACCAAGGTCATCGCCCGGGTAGCACACCGCCGTCAGTGGGAAGTTGGTGTGGGTTCGGCCCGAATCCGAGGTCGCGTTCAGGCTCTGCGCGCGGTCCAGCACCGAGACTTCCACTGGCGCGTTTTCAAAGACGAACAGGCTGTCGAACAGCGGCTGGCCTTTCGGCAGTTCGCTCTGTTCCTGAATGTTCACCAGCGGCAGGTATTCGTACTCGCGCAGCTGCATGTTGCTGTCGAGCAAGCCACTGAGCCACTCACGCACGCTGCTGCGCTGATCGTCCTCAGGCATTTTCACCCGCAGGGCGATGCTGTTGATGAACAGGCCGACGGTGCGCTGCATCTCCGGCATTTCCACCGGACGACCGGCCACGGTCACGCCGAACAGCACGTCACGATCGCCGCTCATGCGGCGCAGCACCAAGGCCCACGCGGCTTGAGCAAACGTGTTGATGGTCAATTGATGCGCCTGCGCCAGTTCCCGCAGA
This sequence comes from Pseudomonas sp. MC6, assembly GCF_054790575.1. Lineage (NCBI taxonomy): Bacteria > Pseudomonadati > Pseudomonadota > Gammaproteobacteria > Pseudomonadales > Pseudomonadaceae > Pseudomonas > Pseudomonas sp. MC6. The sequence goes on along the minus strand of NZ_CP186504.1, from coordinate 530,171 downwards.
CGCGCACCGTCCTCGACATTGAGGCGGGTGTAGCGGTCGCCGACGATCATCCCGCCGCTTTCACCGGCATGTTCGCGCAGGAACGGCCGGTCACTCGGGATCGGCGTGGTGCGCTCGAACCCTTGCAGGTTCTGCTGCCACCACTGCCGCGCTTCGGCCAGGCTCTGGCGTTGCAGCCAGCCGATGTAATCGCGATAACGCGGGGGCATGCTCAATTGTGCTTCGCGACCTTCGCCCAGAGCAGTGTAGATCTCAAAGAAGTCATTCATCAGCAGCGAGCGGCACCAGGCATCGATGAGGATGTGATGGTTGCTCATCATGAACCAGTAACGCGCTGCGCCAACCTTGATCAGGCGCAGGTGAAACGGCGCCTGATTGAGCAGATCGAAACCGGCCTCGCGCTCGTCTTTCAACAGCGCTTGCAGCTTCGGTTCCTGCTCGGCTTCGGCAATGGCGCTCCAGTCCAGATATTCGATTGGCGTACGACCCGGCGTATGAATCACTTGCAGCATGTCTTCGCCGACGTTCCAGCAGAACGACGCGCGCAACGCTTCGTGACGGGCGATCACCGCTTGCCAGGCCTGGGCGAAACGCTCGGCGTCGAGTTCGCTGTTGATGCGGTAACGATCCTGCATGTAGTACAGACCGGTGCCCGGTTCGAGCAACGTGTGCAGCAACATGCCTTCCTGCATCGGCGTCAGCGGATAGACGTCTTCGATGTGCGCGGCCGGCACCGGCAAGGCATCGAGTTGCGCCTGAGTCAGCCTGGCCAGCGGGAAGTCCGACGGCGTCAGGCCACCGGCCTCGTCTTGCAGGCAATGGGTGATCAGGCTTTGCAGCTCGCCGAGGTAGGCATCGGCGAGATCGTTGATAGTCTGCGCCTCGTAACGCTCGGCGCTGAAGGTCCAGCGCAGCAGCAGTTCACCGCCGTAAACCTGACTGTCGATGCTCAGCTCGTTCGGCAATGGCGCCTGCGGATCGTGGGCGGCACCGACCGCTTCATCCAGCGGACGGAACAGCGCATCGCTGCCGAAACTCTGGTCGAACTGGCCGAGGTAGTTGAAGGTCACCGGCGCATGCGGCAGCGCGGCCATGCTGCGCTGGCTGAGATCGTCGGCGAGATAACGCAGCACGCCATAGCCGAGGCCTTTGTGCGGCACCGCGCGCAGTTGCTCCTTGATCGCCTTGATCGAAGCGCCCTGCCCCGCAGCCTCTTCGATATTGTGCGGAGTCAGGCGCAGTGGGTAAGCGCTGGTGAACCAGCCGACGGTGCGGGTCAGGTCGATCTCGTCGAACAGGGTTTCGCGGCCGTGGCCTTCCAGTTGAACCAGCGTCGACGGTTGACCGCTCCAGCGGCACAGCACGCGCGCCAGTGCGGTCAGCAGCAAGTCGTTGACCTGCGTGCGGTAAGCCGCCGGAGCCTGTTGCAGCAACTGTCTGGTGTGCTCGGCATCGAGACGCACGCTGACGGTTTGCGCGTGGCGATTCTGCTGGCCGCCCTGCGGGTTTTCGCAAGGCAGGTCGGCGTTCGGGCCGGCCAGTTGGGTCTGCCACCAGTCGAGTTCTTCGCGCAGGGATTCGCTGCCGGCATAAGCCTGCAAACGCGCCGTCCAGTCCTTGAAGGCACTGGTTTTCGCCGGCAGTTTGACCGACTGCCCGGCGTCGAGTTGGCGGTAAACGGTTTGCACATCGTCGAGCAAGACGCGCCACGACACACCGTCGACGACCAAGTGATGGATCGCGATAAACAGGCGTTGCTGACCTTGCGGGCCATCGACCAGCACAGCGCGGACCAACGGACCTTGTTCCAGGTCGAGGCTGCGCTGGGCATCGGCGAACAGTGCTTCGCACTTGTCCATCGAGGTCACGCGCACTTGCCACAGCACGGCTGCATCGGACACCGGTTGGTGCGTGGCTTGCCACTCGCCGTTGGCCTCGGTAAAGCGCAGACGCAGGGCATCATGCTGCTCGATCACGGCCAACAGCGCCTGCTCCAGACGATGCGCTTCCAGCAGCACGGTCGGTTCCAGCAACAACGCCTGGTTCCAGTGCTGACGCGCAGGAATTTCGGTGTCGAAGAACCAATGCTGAATCGGCGTCAGCGCCGATTCGCCAACCACCAGACCTTGCTCGGCCATCACCTGCTCGGTGCGACTGGCCACGGCGGCGAGGGTCTGCACGGTCTGATGCTGGAACAGATCACGCGGGCTGAAATGAATGCCTTGCTGCCGTGCACGACTGACCACTTGAATCGACAGAATCGAGTCGCCGCCGAGTTCGAAGAAGTTGTCGTTGAGGCCGACCTGTTCGACGTTGAGCACTTCGCACCAGATCTGCGCCAAGGTCTGTTCCAGCTCATTACTTGGGGCAACGTAGTCCTGACGATTCAACTCAGGATCCGGCGCCGGCAAGGCGCGGCGGTCGAGTTTGCCGTTGGCGGTCAGCGGCATGCTCGCCAGCAGAATCAGGTGCGTCGGCACCATGTAATCCGGCAGTTGCGCCTTGAGGTGCGACTTGAGGGCGTCGCGCAGTTCAGCCTGATTGGCTTCGCTTTGCTCGGCGATTTCGGTGACGAGGTAACCGACCAATTGCTTGCCGCTCGGCGCGTCGAGGGCGAGCACCACGGCTTCGCGGATCGAGTCGTGATCGAGCAGGCGCGTTTCGATTTCGCCCAGCTCGATACGGAAACCACGGATCTTCACCTGATGGTCGATCCGGCCCAGGTATTCCACCAAACCATCGGCACGCTGGCGCACCAGGTCGCCGGTGCGGTACATGCGCCCGCCATCGGTGGCGAACGGGTCAGCGACAAAACGTTCGGCGGTGATGCCCGGACGATCGTGATAGGCGTCTGTGCCAGACCGGCGCCGCCGACGAACAACTCACCGGTCGCACCTTGCGGCACCAACGCCAGATCGGCGTCGAGAATGTACGCCACGCGCGCACCGATCACGCTGCCGATCGGCACACTGCCGGCGCCCTCTTCCAGCACCTCCGGCGCCAGACTGGCCAAGGGCATGACCACGGTTTCGGTCGGGCCGTAGGCGTTGAAGAACATCGCCGGTTTGAACGCCGCACGAACGCGCTGCAGGTGTTCACCGGTCAACGCTTCGCCGCCAGTGATGATCATCCGCACCGGGAGGATTTCGTTTTGCGTCGAGAGGAACTGCGCCAACTGGCTACCGTAGCTCGGGGTAAAACCGAGCACGTTGATTTTATGCGTGCGGATCAAACCGCAGATCTCTTCCGCGTCCCACTGACCTTGCGCACGCAACACCACCTGCGCGCCGCTGAGCAGCGGCACCAGCAGACGCTCGGTGGCGGCGTCGAAGTTGATCGAATAGAAGTGCAGTTCGCAATCGTCCGGGCGCATGCCGAAACGCTCGATCACGGCTTGGCAGTGCATGGCGATTTCGCCGTGGGAGACCACCACACCTTTCGGCTTGCCAGTCGAACCCGAGGTGTAAATCAGGTACGCCTGATGCTGCGGCAGGCTGATAAATGGCAGCTCAGTGGCCGGGTAAGCGGCGAGTGCTGCGCTGTCATCTTCCAGGCACCAACGCGTCACGCTTGGCGGCAGATCGCCGAGGGCCTGGAACATCGCGCGATCGCTGAGCAGCAAACCGATGCGGCTGTCGTCGATCATGTAATGCAGACGGTCGAGCGGGTATTCCGGGTCCAGCGGCACATACGCACCGCCAGCCTTGAGAATCGCCAGCAAGCCGATGACCATTTCCAGCGAACGCTCCAGCGCCAGACCGACGCGCACTTGCGGGCCGACGCCACGCTCACGCAAGGCCCAGGCCAAGCGATTGGCGCGGGCGTCGAGTTCGGCGTAGCTCAGGGTCTGCCCGGCGAAGGTCAGGGCCGGCGCGTCTTTGCGTGCCAGCGCCTGTTCGGCGAACAGGTGATGAATGCACTGGTCGAGACGATGCTCGCCCGGCTCGATACCGAGGCTGTCGAGCAGTTGCTGTTGCTCGGGTTGATCGAGCAGCGGCAATTCGCTGAGGCGTTGTTGTGGATCGGCGATCAACGCTTCGAGCAGGTTGCGCCAATGCTTGGCCATGCGCGCGATGGTCGGCTCGTCGAACAGATCGGTGCTGTAAGTCAGGCAGCAACCGAGGCGATGGTCGAGGTCGGTGACTTCCAGGTTGAGGTCGAACTTGGTCGCCCGCGCATCGTTGGCCAGATATTCGACGGTCATACCGGCGAGCATGCGGCTCTGCTGGAATTCCCAGCGCTGCACGTTGCACATCACCTGGAACAGCGGGTTGTACGCGGCGCTGCGTGGCGGCTGCAAGGCTTCAACCAGATAATCGAACGGCAGATCCTGATGCGACTGGCCTTCGATCACGGTGTGACGCACCTGCTCGAACAATTCGCCGACCGACATCATGCCGTCGAGCTGGCAACGCAGCACTTGGGTGTTGAGGAACGCACCGATCAGCCCTTCGCTTTCCGGGCGGATGCGGTTGGCCACCGGTGCGCCGATGCGCAGATCGGTCTGGCCGCTGTAGCGGTAAAGCAGGGTGGCGAGTGCGGCGGTCATGGTCATGAACAGGGTCAGACCGTTTTGCGCATTGAACGCACGAACCCGCGCGGCAAGATCGTCGCTCAGATCGAAACGGAACAGCTCACCCTGATGGCTTTGCACCGGTGGACGCGGGCGGTCGCCCGGCAACTCCAGCAATGGATGCTCACGACCGAGTTGCGCGGTCCAGTAGTCGAGTTGGCGCTGACGCTCGCCGGATTCCAGCCAGTTGCGCTGCCAGACGCTGTAGTCGAGGTACTGCACCGGCAGCGGCTCAAGCGGCGAATCACGGTCATCGACAAACGCTTCGTAAAGCGCACTGAGTTCGCGGGCGAAAATATCCATCGCCCAGCCTTCGGTGACGATGTGGTGCAGAGTCAGGACAAAGTAATGCTCCTGCTCGGAGGTCTTCACCAGACAGGCGCGTAGCAGCGGGCCGGTTTCCAGATCGAACGGCAGATGCGCCTCTTCGTCGGCGAATTGCTGAACCTTTTGCTCGCGCACATCGGCGGCGGACTTGGAGAAGTCCTTCCAGCCCATGCGCACACCAGTCTCGGCATGCACCTGCTGACGGGCGACGCCGTCGACGCTCGGGAATGTGGTGCGCAGGGTTTCGTGACGCAGGATCAGCGCTTGCAACGCCGACTCAAAACGCTCGACATGCAACACGCCACGCAGACGCGCCATGCCGCCGACGTTATACGCCGGGCTGTCCGGCTCCATCTGCCAGAGGAACCACATGCGCTGTTGCGAGTAGGACAACGGCACCGGTTTGCTGCGGTCAACCTTGTCGATCGGCGGCTGTTTGTTGGTGCGGCCACTGGCCTGGATCAGGCGGATCTGTTCGGCGAAATCACCGAGTTCGCTGTGCTCGAACAAGGCCCGCAACGGCAGTTCGACGTCACAGGCCTGACGGGTGCGCGAGATGATTTGCGTGGCCAGCAGCGAGTGACCACCGAGGGCGAAGAAGTCGTCGCGCAGACCGACTCGTGCCAGACCGAGCACTTCGCGCCAGATCGCGGCGATCTGTTGTTCCAGTTCAGTTACCGGCTCGACGTGTTCACGCACTTGCCATTGCGGTTCGGGCAAGGCGCGGCGGTCGAGTTTGCCGCTCGGGCTCAGGGGCATTGCGTCCAGACGCATCAGTTGCGCCGGAACCATGTATTCCGGCAGCTCGGCGGCCAGCGCGGTTTTCAGGCGAGCAATTTGCTCATCCTGATCTTCGCTGGCCTCAAGGGCGGTGAAGTAGCCAATCAACTGCGCACCGGCAGCGGTTTCGCGCACCAGCACCACGGCTTGAGCGACGCCGTCCTGGGCGAGCAGACGAGCTTCGATCTCTTCCGGTTCAACGCGGAAGCCACGCAGTTTGACTTGCTGATCGAGGCGACCGAGGTATTCGATCACGCCATCAGAGGTCCAGCGCGCACGGTCACCGGTACGGTACAACCGCGCGCCCTGCTCGCCCATTGGATCGACGACAAAACGTTCTGCGGTCAACGATGGACGGCCGAGGTAGCCGCGAGCCAGACCGATACCGCTGATGCACAGTTCACCCGGCACACCGGCCGGCACTGGATTGAGATCGGCTTCAAGCACGCGGCAAATCACATTGCCCAACGGACGACCGATCGGCGAACGTTCGCCATCGGCAGAGGTGCAGTGCCAGTGGGTGACGTTGATCGCGGTTTCGGTCGGGCCGTAACGGTTGTGCAATTGCACTGCTGGTAGTTGCGCGATTACGCGATTGCGCAATTCGGCAGGCAGCGCTTCACCGCCGGAGAACACGCGGCGCAGGCTGGTGCACTCGGCGCTCAGCGGTTCGTCGATAAACAGCGAGAGCAGCGGCGGGACAAAGTGCAGGGTAGTCACGCCATAGGCTTGAACCAGTTGCGCGATGCGATGCGGATCGCGGTGTTCACCGGGACCGGCGATCAACAGACGCGCACCGGTGATCAGCGGCCAGAAGCATTCCCACACCGACACATCGAAACTGATCGGCGCCTTTTGCATCAGCACATCGGTTTCGTTGAGCGCGTAAGCGTTCTGCATCCATTGCAGACGTTCGGCCAGCGCGGCGTGAGTGTTGCCGACGCCTTTAGGTTGGCCGGTGGAGCCCGAGGTGTAAATCACGTAGGCGAGGTTGTCGCCGTGCAGGTGCAAACCCGGCGCCTGGCTCGGCCAGTTTTCCAGGTGCAAGGCGTCCATGGCGATGACGCTGACGCCGTCGCTGGCCGGCAAACGGTCGAGCAATTCGGTCTGGGTCAGTAGCAGTTCGACACCGCTGTCGCTGAGCATGTAAGCCAGTCGATCGGCCGGGTATTCCGGGTCCAGCGGCACATAAGCGCCGCCGGCCTTGATGATCGCCAGCAGGCCAATCAACAGTTGTGGCGAACGCTCGGCGGCGATAGCCACGCAAACGTCGGGGCCGACGCCTTTGTCGCGCAAATAGTGCGCGAGGCGGTTGGCCTGAGCGTGCAGTTCAGCGAAGTCGAGGCTGCCACCGTCCCACACCAGCGCGGTGCGTTCCGGGGTCAGCCGCGCTTGCTCGTTGAGCAGTTCCGGTAGCCATTGTTGCGCTGGGGTGCATGGCGCGACGCTCCAGTTTTTCTGCTGATCGTGCTCGGTGGTGGTCAGCAGTTGCAGATCACCGATGGCTTGTTGCGGGCGCTCGCAGACTTCGCGCAGCAGGTTGCTGAAGTGCTCGGCAAGACGTTCGATGGTCGCGGCGTCAAACAATTCGCTGGCATAGTCGAACGACAAGGTCAGCCGGCCACTACGGTCTTCTTCGCTGTGCAGTTGCAGGTCGAACTTGGCTTCGCGGCTGTGCCACGGCAGTTCTTCGGCGAGCAGACCCGGCAGGCGCTTGAGCGCGCTCAGATCGCGCTGTTGGTGATTGAACATGACCTGGAACAGGCCTTGTTCGCGGGCTTGCGGGAAGGCCTCGAGCAGTTGTTCGAAGGGCAGATCCTGATTCGCTTGCGCACCGAGTGCAGCTTGACGGGTCTGGGCCAGCAGCTCGACAAACGACTGGCGCGAATGAATTTCTGCACGCAGCACTTGGGTGTTGATAAAGAAGCCGATCAGACCTTGGGTTTCCAGGCGTGGACGGTTGGCATTGGGCACGCCGATGCGGATATTGCGCTGACCGCTGTAACGGTGCAGCAGGCTCTGGAATGCCGAGAGCAGCAGCATGAACGGTGTCGACTCGTGAGCCTGAGCCGTGTTGCGGATCGCATCGCTGAGGCTGACACCCAGACGCACAGTGTGGCGTGCTGCGCTGCGATTTTTTTGCGCCGAACGTGGATGATCAGTGGCCAGTTCCAGCGTTGGATGTTCCTCACCCAGCTGCGCTTTCCAGTATGTCAGTTGTCGCTCGCCCTCACCCTGTGCCAACCATTGGCGCTGCCAACTGCCGTAGTCAGCGTATTGAGTTGGCAGTGGCGCGAGGTTGGCGGCCGTCCCTTGCGAGGCGGCGGCGTACAGGCGCGAGAATTCGTCGATCAATACGTTCAGCGACCAGCCGTCGGCGATGATGTGGTGCAGGGTCACGAGAAGTTGGTGATCTTCGTCGTCGAGACGCACCAGCGTCACCCACAGCAGCGGGCCTTTTTCCAGGTCGAACTGGGTGCGCGCTGCGTCTTCGCGGATTTGTTGAGCGCGGGTTTCGCGCTCATGCACCGGCAGGTCGCTGATGTCGATCAGTTGCAGGTTGAATTCGGCGGCGGCATCGACTTTTTGCAGAGCGACGCAGTCGCGCTCGAAGAAGCGGGTGCGCAGCGATTCGTGGCGTTCGATCAGTTGCTGGAAGCTGGCGCGCAAGGCGTCTTCATCGAGTTCGCCGCGCAAGCGCAGGCCGCCGGGAATGTTGTAGGCGCTGCTTTGCGGGTCGAGTTGCCAGGTGATCCACAAGCGGTTTTGCGCCAGCGATTGCGGCATCGGCTCGCTGCGCGATAGCGTGGTGATTGCGCCTTGGGCACTGCCGCCGTCCTGTTGCTGTTGCGCCACGGCTGCGGCGAACTCGGCCAGCGTCGGCGCTTCGAACAGCAGACGCAGGTTCAGCTCAAGGCTGAGTTCCTCGCGAACCCGGGCGATCACCTGCGTGGCGGCGATCGAGTTGCCGCCGAGCAGGAAGAAGTGGTCGTCGGCGTTGACCTGTTTGACGTTGAGTTGCTCGGCCCAGATCTTGCCGATCAAGGCTTCGAGTTCCGAGCCGATGGTGGTCGACTCTTGAGTTTCGGATGCAGTCGACGGGAACACCGCGTAGCTGTCGAGGCTGCCATCGGCCAGACGATTGCGGCACGCGGAGCGTTGCAATTTGCCGCTGGAGGTTTTCGGCAGCGCGCCCGGATTGAGCAGTACCACCACGCTCGGCGCTTCCTGATAAGCCTCGGCCACGGCTTGGCGAATGGCTTTGATCAGGGCTTCCGGCGGCAGGATTTTTTGCACGCTGCGGCTGATTTCCGCGGCGATGCCGATGCCCTCTTCACCCTTCTGATTGACCGCGAACGCAGCGACGCGACCCTTGCGCACCACCTCCACTTCGTTTTCGACGGTCTTCTCGATGTCCTGCGGATAGAGGTTATGCCCACGCACGATCAGCATGTCTTTCAGGCGCCCGGTGATGAACAGCTCACCGTCGCGCATGAAGCCCAGGTCACCGGTGCGCAGCCAGGTGCGGCCAGCGTGCTGAACGAAAGTCTTGGCGCTGGCTTCGGGGTTGCGCCAGTAACCGTAGGCGATGCTCGGGCCGGCAGCCCAGACTTCACCGACAGCGTTGTCGGCCAGTTCTTCGAGACTGCTCGGCTCGACGATCAGCACGGCGTGTTCCGGCTGGCTGATGCCGCAACTCATGATCGGACTGCCCTCGCCCGGCTCGGCGCGGTTTTGCGCCAGCGCCTGATCGTCCACGCGCAGTGCCGGGATGCCAGTGCCGCGCGGGGTGCCGGCGACGAATAGCGTCGCTTCGGCCAGACCGTACGAGGCCATGAAACTGGTTTCGCTGAAACCGCTCGCCGCGAACTTCTCGGCGAAGCGTTCGAGGGTGTCGAGACGGATTGGCTCGGAGCCGGAATAGGCTACACGCCAGCGGCTCAGATCCAGACGCTCAAGGGCTGATTCACTGACCCGTTCGCTGCACAAACGATAGGCGAAGTCCGGCCCGCCGCTGATGGTGCCGCCGTACTCGCTGATCGCTTCCAGCCAGCGCAACGGCCGGCCGAGGAAGTAGGCCGGCGACATGAGAATGCACGGCACGCCGCTGAAGATCGGCTGCAACAGACCGCCGATCAACCCCATGTCGTGATACAGCGGCAACCAGCTGACGATCACATCATCCGGATTTACATCGATGCCAAAACCGTGACGGATCAACAGTTCGTTGGCTACCAGATTGCCGTGGCTGACCTGTACGCCTTTGGGCAGTGCGGTGGAGCCGGAGGTGTATTGCAGGAACGCGATGTGATCTTGCGGCAGGCTTGGTTCAACCCAGTTTTCGGCCAGCGTTCGGTCGAGGGTGTCGACACACAGCAACGGCGGCGCGCCTTCGATCTGCTGCAAGGCGTCGCGCAGGTCGGCGCTGGTCAACAGCAGACGCGGTTCGGCGTCGGCAATGATCGACAGCAAACGCTCCTGGTGGTGGCGACGCGCGGACTCCGGCGGATAGGCCGGCACCGCGATCACGCCGGCGTACAGGCAACCAAAAAACGCCGCGACGTAATCCGGGCCACTGGGAAACAGCAGCACCGCGCGATTACCGAATTCAGTATCAGCCTGTAACGCGGCGGCGATCATGCGTGCACGTTGATCCAGCTCGCGATAACTGAGCACCACAGCCTGCTCCGGGTTTTCAGCGAGAAAACGCAAGGCCAGCCGATCCGGCGTCAGGGTCGCGCGGCGCTGGAGGGCTTGGACCAGGGTGCTGGGGAGTTCGAACGCGTCGGTCATGAGGTTTCCTGCCTGAATTCGGCTTGCTAATGGAATCGGGTTGCTGCGTCACGCCCCTCGAAGGGCATGCAGGGCGCGGTCTGTGCCGACCGCGCAAGGCATCGGAATGCTGTCTGGCCGGGACTGTGCGCCCGGAACCATTCACCAATGAGAACGGATGACGTCTTGAAATAATTAGTCGGCAGGCTCCATCGCCAATGGGGCCGGGGTGTGGCGGCGTGTCGCAGTTCTCAGAACGCACCTTTGTGGCGCATTACTTCTCTTTCTCAATTGACAATCATTATCATTCAACATAATTTGTCGCTCGATGTGTAGGACGGCCACGTCCCCCAGGCGTCCCACTAACCTATTTGGCAGCAAGGTGATTTCCATGACGGAACAAGTATCCACAAGCAAGTGCGATTCACCGCTACTTCAGGCATTCGTCGACAATCGACTGATTCTGGTCAAAATTGCAGCTCGTATTACCGGCTGTCGGTCGCGCGCCGAAGATGTGGTGCAGGATGCGTTTTTCCGACTGCAATCGGCGCCACCGATCACGTCGTCGATCAAAGCCCAACTGAGCTATCTGTTCCAGATCGTGCGCAACCTCGCCATCGATCACTACCGCAAACAGGCGCTTGAGCAGAAGTACTCCGGCCCTGAAGAGGAAGGGCTGAACGTGGTCATTCAAGGTGCTTCGCCGGAAACCTCGCACATCAACTTCTCGACCCTGGAAAACATCGCCGACGCGCTGACCGAACTGCCTAGCCGCACGCGCTATGCGTTTGAGATGTACCGCCTGCACGGCGTACCGCAAAAGGACATCGCCAAGGAACTCGGCGTATCGCCGACCCTGGTCAACTTCATGATTCGTGATGCGCTGGTGCACTGCCGCAAGGTCTCGGGCAGTCGTCGGGATACGGTGATTGCGGGTCGTCGTTAAGACCGCGTCGCCAGATAAAAAAGATCGCAGCCTTCGGCAGCTCCTACATGGAAATGCATTCCTCTGCAGGAGCTGCCGAAGGCTGCGATCTTTTGCTTTTGAATCACCTCAGGCCAGTTTGCACCGATCAAAAAACCGCTCACGCCCCAGAATCATCAGCGCCGCGCGCTTGTGCGGGAAATCGAATTCCTTCTCGCAGTGGAAACACTGATTCTGCATATGGCCGATCATCTTCGCGTTGTCCGCCCGAGGCTCAGCGACCACACGCTGAGTGCGCGGATCATCCAGAAACAGGTAATGCACCAGCGCCGATAACCAGCTCGCCACTTTGTGCGGGCCGCGATGATTTTCCTCGCCCACCAGCATGTGAATGCCACGATCGTAATTGTCGGCATCGTAGAACGGCGCGATGCGATCTTCCTTGGCCCAATAGGCTTCGAAATAGGCAAACGGCTGATCATCGAAGCAGCCGATCAAGGTCAGCGTGTGCGGGTCGGCATCGAGCTTGCTCAAGTATTCGCGGTGCTTCTCGATGCTGCCCTCTTCCTGCCAGAAACTGGCGACGCGCGGGCTGTTCTGCCAGCGGTTGAAACGCGGCAAATCTTCTTCGATTTCGACCGTACGCAAGGAAATCCACGCACCCAGACGCGCATCGAAACGCCGATACACTTCACCGCGCGGTTTGACTGGCCGCAAGGGATGACGCTTGCCTTGGCTGATGACCATTTGCTGCGGATAACTGCCGGTCAGCGATGTGCCGAGCCAAGGTTGCGGCAGTTGCCAGAACAGCGTGCGCTCGCAGCGATACTCGCCGGCCACTTCGGTGCTCAACAACAATCCGCTGAGCAAGGCTTCGGTCGGTGGCTGATCCAATTGCCAAGTCAATTGTTGGCACGCCGGATCCCGCGCGAACAGCCAGTAACAGGCTGCCCACAGCGCCTGCCCGGGCGGCAGCGCAAAGCGCTCATCGAGCTGGATTGCCCCCTTGGCCTCTCGATCGAGGCGCAGGCGAATCAGCGGTTGTCCGTCCAGGCTCAGGCTTAGACGGCTTTCGGTGGCATCAGCGATCAGTTGACTGCCCGAAGGCAAGGCCAGGGCATTCAGGTCATTCAGATTGGACATGGGTCGGGCTCACGATAATCGTCGACAGTTCAACGATGTGACGTGAGCCGGGAAGGAAAATTTAGGCTTTACCGGGAAATCGGTACCTCAGTGATGAGGCACCGGCACCACCGCAATCTTGTAAGGATCAAAAATCTTCAGCATTTCACCGTTGTCGCGCAAGCCCTGCAGCAGCTTCCCAAAAGCGACACCGGTAATGGGCGCTGCCGGGCGCAGGATCGCGTAGTGGTGATAGATCTGATCGATACGCTGCGACACCAGCAACTCGTCGCGCACCTTCTCGTTGCGCAGCAGGTAATCGAACAGATAGGAACGCGTCACCAGGGCAATATCGGCGCGGCCGCGCAGCACCATCAGCAGGTTGCTGTCATGGGAATAGGTCAGCGTGGCCTTGTAGTTCTGTGCGAGATATTTGGGGTCGGCGTTGAAACTGGCGAATTCGTAGTGATAACCGCTGAACAACGCCAGGCGCTTGCCAGAGAGGTCGACAAAATAGTTCTGCTGACGACCGTCTTCGCGTTGTGCGACGAAAATCTCGGCGTCCTCCAGGCCCATGTCGACATCCGTGTGCGGAATATCTTTCCAGCCCCAATCGGGATTCTCGAAAATCGCCATGTCGATCCGGCCCTGCTTGAAATCACCGAAACGCCGGGGAATCGAGGTCGGCACAAGGACGAACTGATAGTCGCTTTGCAGACGATTGAGGGCCTCGACCAACTGCGGCAGGAGGCCTGTGTCGGCGCCGTTTTCCGGGCGAATGGTGTAAGGCGGAAAATGCGCCGCGCCGACCCGAACCAGTTGCGCTGCCTGAGCGGGCAAAACCCAAAATGCAGCCAGCGCTGCGAGCAACAACCCCGCGGCCGTCCGAATTGGCGAAGACTTCAAAACACCCCACTCCCCGAAAAAATACCGATCAATGCATTCAAGCTAGGCGGTTTCGCCCAGTTAGCCAGTTTCCCGGCCGGATAGAAAGTGCTTCAACGCGCTTCGAGGACCAGAATCAACGCCTCATCGGCCAACTGATCGAGGCTCAAACTGCCGCCGGCACGGAACCAGGTGGTCGTCCACGACAGTGCACCGGTGAGGAAACGTCGGGTAATAAATACATCGCCACGGATAAATCCGGCGTCCTTGGCTTCACCCAGCACTTGCAGCCAGATGTCCTCGTAGACATCGCGCAGCGCCAGCACTTTGGCCTGACCGTCTTCGGACAGCGAGCGCCACTCGTAGACCAGCACCGCCATGGCTTCACCGCTACCGCCCATGATCGACTGCAATTCGCAGCGGATCAGCGCCAGCACGCGCTCGCGCACATCCGCCGCGTCGGCCAGCGCCGCTCGCATCAACGCAGTGTTGTAGCGGATGGTTTCTTCCATCACTGCGCGGAGGATTTCATCCTTGCTTTTGAAGTGATGAAAAATGCTGCCCGACTGGATGCCGACGGCGCCGGCCAGGTCACGCACCGTGGTGCGTTCATAGCCTTTGTTACGGAACAGGTGAGCGGCCACTTGCAGCAATTTGCCGCGGGCGCTGTCGGGGTCGGTCAATTGGCCTTTATCAACCAAATCGCGCATGACCCTCAGGGCTTTTTGCTCGTCCACCCGTTCTCTCCTACAGTCGATCAGTCTGTTGCCCCCTGAAACCGCAGGGTTGCGCGCAATTTAAGCCGCCAGCGGCAACCAAGCAAGCGCTTGGGCAGAAGATAGTTTCAACTGTTTACAAACCAAGCGCTTGCTTGGTAGCCTCAAGACACTTCTGTCGCAGGTTGCTGAGTCGGAGATAAAAATGCCCACCACCGTTCGCATCGGATGCGCCAGTGCTTTCTGGGGAGATACGTCCACCGCCGCCGCGCAGCTGGTGGAAGGCGGCGAACTGGACTATCTGGTGTTCGACTACCTCGCCGAGATCACCATGTCGATCATGGCCGGCGCACGCATGAAGGACCCGCAGGCGGGGTTCGCCAGCGACTTCATCGAAATCCTCACCCCTCTGCTGCCACAGTTGGCCGAGCAGAACATCCGCGTGATCAGCAATGCCGGCGGCGTCAATCCGCAGGCCTGCGCCAACGCCTTGCAAGCGGCCTGTGACAAGGCCGGCATCGACCTGAAAATCGCCGTACTGCTCGGCGATGACCTGCAACCACAATTCAAACAACTTAACGGCGTCACCGAGATGTTCAGCGGCGCCCCGCTGCCAGCGATGTGCGTGTCGACCAACGCCTACCTCGGCGCGCCGGGCATTGTCGAAGCGTTGCGACTGGGTGCCGACATTGTCATCACCGGGCGCGTGGTCGACAGCGCCGTGGTCAGCGCCGCACTGGTGCACGAATTCGGCTGGTCGTGGCACGACTACGACAAACTCGCCCAGGCCGCGCTGGCCGGACACATCATCGAATGTGGCGCGCAGTGCACCGGTGGCAACTTCACCGATTGGCGCGACGTGCCGGATTACGAACACATCGGCTTTCCGATCGTTGAGGTCAGCGCCGACAGCCAATTCATCGTCAGCAAACCCGAAGGTTCAGGTGGACTGGTCACACCGCTGACCGTCGGCGAGCAGATGTTGTATGAAGTCGGCGATCCACAGGCCTATCTGTTGCCCGACGTGGTCTGTGATTTCACTCAGGTCAAACTTCAGCAACAAGGCAAAAACGCCGTGCACGTGCACGGCGCCAAAGGCCTGCCACCCAGCGACAAGTACAAGGTCAGCGCCACGTACCCGGACGGTTTTCGCTGCACCGCCAGTTGCCTGATCGCCGGTATCGATGCGGTGGACAAGGCGCGGCGGGTCAGCCAGGCAATCATCGCCAAAACGGCGGAAATGTTCAGCCAGCGCGGTTGGCCGCCCTACAGCGAAACCGACATCGAATTGCTCGGCAGCGAAGCCACCTACGGCCCCCATGGCCAGCGCCACGACAGCCGTGAAGTGGTGATCAAACTCGCCGTGCGTCACCCGAATAAACAGGCACTGGTGCTGTTCTCCCGGGAAATCGCCCAGGCCGCCACCGGGATGGCACCGGGGCTGACCGGCATCGTTGGTGGGCGACCCACGGTGTATCCGCTGATTCGTCTGTTCTCTTTTCTGATCGACAAAAGCGCTTGCTCGCTGCGCATCGACATGGCCGGTGAACGTTATCCGTGTGCCCTGCCCTCACTCAGCAGCCTCGACAGCAATGATTTACCTCTGCCCCATCAGCCGCCCAAACCACAGGGCCGCGCCGATGCCAGCGTGGCCTTGGTGAAACTGGCCGTGGCGCGCTCCGGTGACAAAGGCAACCACAGCAACATCGGCGTGCTGCCGCGCAAACCCGAATACCTGCCGTGGATCGCCGAAGCGCTGACCCCGTCCGTCATTGTCGACTGGATGAGCCATGTGCTCGATCCGATCCACGGCCGGGTCGAACGCTGGTATCTGCCCGGCACCCACAGTCTGAATTTTCTCTTGGAAAACGCTCTCGGCGGTGGTGGCGTGGCCAGTCTGCGCATCGATCCGCAAGGCAAGGCCTTCGCCCAACAACTGTTGGAAATCCAGATCCCGGTGCCGCAGAGCATCGCCGAACAGCTCGACTAGAGGATGGTTTGCATGGCTTACGCGTCGATTTTCAACGCCGATCTGTTCAGCGGCCAGACCATCATCGTCACCGGCGGCGGCAGCGGCATCGGGCGCTGCACCGCGCATGAACTGGCAGCGCTCGGCGCCAACGTGGTGCTGGTCGGGCGCAAGCCGGAAAAGCTGGAAAAGGTCGCCGCGGAAATTGCCGAGGACGGTGGCCGCGCACACTGGAAGGCCTGCGATATCCGTGATGAAGAAGCGGTGAAACAACTGGTCGTGGAGCTGATCGTCGAGCACGGGCCGATTCACGGTCTGGTCAACAATGCCGGCGGCCAGTACCCATCGCCATTGGCCTCGATCAATCAGAAAGGTTTCGAAACCGTATTGCGCACCAATCTGGTCGGCGGATTTCTGATGGCGCGGGAAGTGTTCAACCAGTCGATGAGCAAACACGGCGGCAACATCGTCAACATGCTCGCCGACATGTGGGGCGGCATGCCCGGCATGGGCCACTCCGGCGCGGCGCGTTCGGGCATGGACAATTTCACCAAGACTGCCGCGTTTGAATGGGGTTATGCCGGGGTGCGGGTCAACGCGGTGGCGCCGGGCTGGATCGCCTCCAGTGGTATGGACACCTATGAAGGTGCGTTCAAAGCGGTGATTCCAACCCTGCGCGAACATGTGCCGCTCAAGCGCATCGGCACCGAATCGGAAGTCAGCGCGGCGATCGTGTTTCTGCTCAGCCCGGCGGCGGCATTCATCAGTGGCAGCACGCTGAAAATCGATGGCGCGGCCAGCCTCGGCAGCCGTGCATGGCCACTGCACAAGGCCACTCACAGTGAGTCGTTCAACGGCTTTCACCGGGCCTACCTTCCCGATGTCCTCAAGGACAAGGAGTAAGCCATGCCGCAGATTCAGTCCCAGCTCGACCCGCACAGCGAAGCCTTCGCGCGCAACCGTGCGGCGATGCTCACGGCCATCGAGCAAGTCCAGCAACTCGAACAGAACCTGCTGAACAAAGCGGCCGACGCCAAGGCGAAATTCGATAAACGCGGGCAGTTGCTACCGCGCGAACGCCTGAACCTGTTGCTCGATCCCGGTGCACCGTTTCTCGAACTGGCCAGCCTCGCCGGCTACAAGTTGCACGACGACAAGGATGGAAGCTCGGCCGGCGGCGGACTTATTGCCGGTATCGGATACGTCTGCGGCATTCGCGCGATGGTCGTGGCGAACAACAGCGCGATCAAGGGCGGCACCATTTCGCCGAGCGGCCTGAAAAAATCCCTGCGCCTGCAACAGATCGCTCAGGAAAACAAACTGCCGGTGATCACCCTCGCCGAAAGCGGTGGCGCCAATCTCAACTACGCCGCCGAGATTTTCGTCGAAGGCGCACGCAGTTTTGCCAATCAGGCGCGGATGTCGGCAATGGGCTTGCCGCAGATCACCGTGGTGCACGGCTCGGCCACGGCGGGCGGCGCTTATCAGCCAGGGCTGTCGGATTACGTGGTGGTGGTGCGCGGCAAGGCCAAGCTGTTTCTCGCCGGCCCCCCACTGCTGAAAGCGGCCACCGGCGAAGTCGCCACCGATGAAGAACTAGGCGGTGCAGAGATGCATGCGCAGGTTGCCGGGACGGCTGAATACCTCGCGGAAAACGATGCCGACGGCGTGCGCCAGGTACGTGAAATCCTGCGCATGCTGCCTTGGAACGAGCAACTGCCGTGGCTGCCGGAGCCGCAATACAAAGAACCGCTTTACCCGATCGAAGAATTGCTCGGGCTGATCCCGGATGATCCGAAAAAACCTTATGACGTGCGCGAAATCATCGCGCGCATTGCCGATGATTCCTGCTTCGTCGAATTCAAGGGCGAGTTCGATCAACAGACCGTTTGTGGCCAGTTGAAGATTCAGGGCCGCGCCTGCGGTTTCATCGGCAACAACGGCCCGATCACCCCGAACGGTGCGAGCAAGGCAGCGCAGTTCATTCAGTTGTGCGATCAGAGCCAAACGCCGCTGCTGTTTTTCCACAACACTACCGGCTTCATGGTCGGCACCGAATCCGAGCAGCAAGGCGTGATCAAACACGGCTCGAAATTGATTCAAGCGGTGGCCAATGCACGGGTGCCTAAACTGACCATGGTCGTCGGCGGCTCCTACGGTGCCGGCAACTATGCGATGTGCGGACGCGGACTCGATCCACGCTTCATCTTCGCCTGGCCGAACAGCCGCACGGCGGTGATGGGCGGTGCGCAGGCCGGCAAAGTCTTGCGCATCGTTACCGAAGCCAAACAGTTGAAGGACGGCCTGACGCCAGACCCGAAAATGCTCGACATGCTCGAACAGGTCACCGCGCAGAAACTCGACAGCCAGTCCACCGCGCTCTACGGCAGCGCCAACCTGTGGGACGACGGGCTGATCGATCCGCGCGACACGCGCACCCTGCTCGGCTACTTGCTGGATATCTGCCACGAGGCCGACATTCGCACGCTGCAACCCAACAGCTTCGGCGTCAGCCGGTTCTGACCGCCACGGATCCTACGGAGAACAATAAAAAATGATCTTCACCCCGGAACACGAAGCCCTGCGCCGTACCGTCCGCCAATTCGTCGAGCACGAGATCAATCCGCACGTCGATGAATGGGAAAAGGCCGGACGCTTCCCGATCCACGAGATTTTCCGCCAGGCTGGCGACCTCGGTTTGCTGGGCATTTCCAAACCGGAAAAATTCGGCGGCATGGGCCTCGATTACAGCTATTCGATTGTTGCTGCCGAAGAATTCGGCACCATTCATTGCGGCGGCATTCCGATGTCGATCGGCGTGCAAACCGACATGTGCACGCCCGCCCTCGCCCGCTTCGGCTCCGATGAACTGCGCGAAGAATTCCTGCGCCCGGCAATCACCGGCGAGCAGGTCGGCTGCATCGGCGTTTCCGAAGTCGGCGCCGGATCTGATGTCGCCGGGCTGAAAACCACCGCGCGCAAGGACGGCGACGACTATGTGATCAACGGCAGCAAGATGTGGATCACCAACTCACCGAGTGCCGATTTCATTTGCTTGCTGGCCAATACCTCGGACGACAAACCGCACATCAACAAGTCGCTGATCATGGTGCCGATGAACACGCCGGGGATCAGCCTCAGCTCGCATCTGGACAAGCTCGGCATGCGCAGTTCGGAAACCGCCCAGGTGTTTTTCGACAACGTGCGCGTGCCACAGCGTAACCGCGTCGGCCACGAAGGCGCCGGGTTCATGATGCAGATGCTGCAGTTTCAGGAGGAACGCCTGTTCGGCGCGGCGAACATGATCAAAGGCCTGGAATACTGCGTCGACAGCACCATCGAGTACTGCAAGGAGCGCAAAACCTTCGGCAATGCGCTGATCGACAATCAGGTGATTCACTTTCGCCTCGCCGAATTGCAGACCGAAATCGAATGCCTGCGCGCGCTGGTCTATCAGGCCACCGAGCAATACGTGAAAGGTCAGGATGTGACACGGCTGGCGTCGATGGCCAAGCTCAAGGCCGGACGTCTGGGCCGCGAAGTCAGCGACAGCTGCCTGCAATATTGGGGCGGCATGGGCTTTATGTGGGACAACCCGGTGGCCCGCGCCTACCGCGATGTGCGGCTGGTATCGATTGGCGGTGGCGCAGACGAAATCATGCTGGGGATTATCTGCAAACTGATGGGCATCCTGCCTGGGAAAAAGAAGTGAGCGGCCTGCCGGATTGCCAGACGCTCCTGCTGGAGCTGCATGGCGGCGTGCTGCACATCACCCTCAATCGCCCCGATAGCCGCAATGCAATGAGCCTGCAAATGGTCAGCGAGTTGCGCGCGGTGCTGACGACCGTGCGCGATGACCGCACAGTGCGGGCTCTGGTGCTCAGCGGTGCCAACGGGCATTTCTGTGCTGGCGGCGATATCAAGGATATGGCCAGCGCTCGCGCTCAGGGCTCCGAGGCTTACCGCGATCTGAATCGCGCTTTCGGGGCTCTGCTGGAAGAAGCGCAGCACGCACCGCAAGTATTGATCACGGTGCTGCAAGGCGCGGTGCTTGGCGGCGGTTTCGGACTGGCGTGTGTCAGTGATATCGCGATTGCCGACCATCAGGCGCAATTCGGTCTGCCGGAAACCAGCCTTGGTTTGTTGCCGGCGCAAATTGCGCCGTTTGTGGTGCAGCGCATCGGTCTGACCGAAACCCGAAGATTGGCGCTGACGGCTGCACGATTTGATGGGCATCAGGCACGACGTTTGGGGCTGGTGCATTTCGTCGAGCAGGATGCACAAGCGCTGGCCGAGCGGCTCGATGAGGTGTTGCAGCATGTGCTGTGCTGCGCGCCGGAGGCGAATGCGATGACCAAGAAATTGCTGTTGGCCAGTGCCGGGCAGCCTTCGAGTGATTTGCTCGATGAGGCTGCGCATTGGTTCAGCGAAGCAGTGACTGGCGACGAAGGTGTGGAGGGAACCATGGCTTTCATGCAGAAACGTAAACCTCGATGGGCCAGCTAAAAGCTTCGCGAGCAAGCTCGCTCCCACAGGTTTTGTGAACGACGCAAACCCCTTGTGGGAGCGAGCCTGCTCGCGAAGAGGCCAGCCAATCCACCGCCAAATACTCAGGAAGATCACCATGCCTGCCATCCAAAAAATCCTGATCGCCAACCGCGGTGAAATCGCTTGCCGCATCCAGCGCACCGCCCAGGCCCTCGGCTACCGAACCGTCGCCGTCTACAGCGACGCCGACGCCGATGCCCTGCACGTAAAAATGGCCGATCAAGCGGTGCGTATTGGCCCGCCGCCGGTGCAGCAGTCCTACCTGAATATCCCGGCCATTCTCGACGCCGCCCGCCGCAGTGGTGCCGACGCCATCCACCCCGGCTACGGCTTTCTCTCGGAAAACGCCGACTTCGCCCGTGCCTGCGAACAGGCCGGGCTGATCTTCATCGGCCCGAGCGTCGCAGCCATCGAGTTGATGGGCAGCAAACGCCAGTCAAAAATCGCCATGCTCGAAGCCGGCGTTCCGTGCATCGCCGGTTATCAGGGGGCTGCACAGGACGATGCAACGTTGCTTCGCGAGGCCGAGCGCATCGGTTATCCACTGATGATCAAAGCCAGCGCCGGCGGCGGCGGACGCGGCATGCGTCTGGTGCACGATGCCGCTGATCTGCCGGCGCAACTGCGCACCGCACGCTCCGAAGCATTGAACGGTTTCGGCAGCGACGAATTGATTCTCGAACAAGCGTTGCTTGAACCACGGCACGTCGAAGTGCAACTGTTCGGCGACCAACACGGCAACCTGATCTACCTTGGTGAACGCGACTGTTCGATCCAGCGTCGCCACCAGAAAGTCATCGAAGAAGCGCCTTGCCCGGTGATGTCCACCGAATTGCGTCAGGCCATGGGTGAAGCAGCATTGAAAGCCGGGCGCGCAGTGAACTATGTCGGCGCTGGCACGGTCGAGTTTCTGCTCGACGCACGCGGACAGTTCTACTTTCTGGAGATGAACACCCGCCTGCAAGTGGAGCACCCGGTGACTGAGTTGATCACCGGGCTGGATCTGGTTGCGTGGCAATTGCTGGTTGCCGAGGGGCAGCCGTTGCCGCTGACTCAAGAGCAAGTCCAGCTCAACGGGCATGCCATGGAGGTGCGGCTTTACGCCGAAGACCCTGCGCAAGACTTCCTGCCACAAACCGGCCGAGTAGAAGCATGGGAACCGGCGCTACAGCACGCTGCACGAGTTGATCATGGCCTGCTTGAAGGGCAATCGGTCAGCGCGTTTTACGACCCGATGCTGGGCAAACTGATCGCTTTCGGCGCCACTCGCGAAGAGGCTCGGCGCAAACTGTTGCGCGCAGTACAGGACACGGTGTTATTGGGCGTGCAGAGCAATCAGCGCCTGCTCGCCGGACTGTTGCAACATCCCCGGTTCATCAGCGGTGAATTCAGTACCGCGTTCATTACGCAGCACTTCAGCGATCACCGCTGCCTGCACCACTACATTCCCAATGCCGAGGAACTGGCCATTGCAGCGCTGCTTTTCTATCAGGCCAGCGCCCTCTCCCACCGCGCGCCGCTCACCGGCTGGCGCAACAACGCCAGCGTGCCACTGCATTATCGCCTCGGCCTCGACGATCAGAACTGGACAGTGCAACTTTTCGCGCAAGCGCAAGGGCTATTCAACGTACAGGTAGGCGAACGTACGATTGAATTGAAACTCATCGACCGTGACGCGCAGTCGCTGACACTGGAAATCGGCGGTTTGCGCCAGCGTCACGCGTATCGACTTGATAGCGGGCAGCTCTGGCTGTTCACCCATCCCGGCAGTCTGCGCCTGGAGGATCGAACTCACGCCGTGATCGACAGTCAGACCAGCGTCAGCTCCGGCACCCTGAAAGCGCCGATGGACGGTGCCATCGTCGACGTACTGGTCAGCGAAGGCAGCCCGGTCAGCAAAGGTCAGTTGCTGGTGGTGCTGGAGGCAATGAAAATGGAGCACCCGCTCAAGGCCGGCATCGACGGCGTGCTCAAGCGGGTGCAGGTCAAGGTTGGCGATCAGGTAAAAAATCGTCAGGTTCTGTTGCAGGTCGAGTAGTCGCCCACACACGCATGCGGGTTTTGACTACGCTCTGAGTTATCAGAACGCGGAAATCAGGAACCCTGCGATGCCCCACTGGCTGGTCATAGATCTGGAAGCCACCACCGATGAGGGTGGCTGGCCGGTCACCGAAATGGAAATTATCGAGATCGGCGCCACCTTGGTCGATCGCGCCGGACGCGAGCAGGATCACTTCCAGCGCTTCGTCAAACCGACGCGGCGGCCGTTGCTGACGCCATTTTGTCGTGAACTGACGCACATCACCCAGGCCAATATCGACACGGCGCAGCCGTTGACCGAAGTCTGGCCGGCGTTCGAACGCTGGCTCGCGCAACATCAGACGCGCCTCGAAGGCTGGGCCAGTTGGGGCGATTACGACCGCAAGCAGTTGTTGCAGGAGTGGCAGCGTCTGCAAATCGACAGTGGCTTGAGCAAGGTGCCGCACATGAACCTCAAACAACGCTTCGCCAAGGCCCGACGCCTGGAGCGGCCGTTGGGCCTCAACGGTGCGCTGCAACTGGCTGGCATGCAGTTCAGTGGTCAGCAACATCGAGCGCTGGAAGATGCGCGCAACACCGCGCGGTTGTTGCCACTGGTCTTGCCACTCTAGAGTCAATTCGAGAACTCACCAGACAGAAGCCGGGCAGGTGACGGCGTTGAACGCCTTGTGCATACTGGCCCCCTCCATTTTTCAGCCCCTTTTGAGGAATCGCCCATGTTTAAAGTCAACGAGTACTTCGACGGCACCGTCAAGTCGATCGCCTTTGGCACCGCTGAAGGTCCGGCGACCATCGGCGTCATGGCCCCGGGCGAATACGAATTCGGCACCGCTCAGCGTGAAATCATGCACGTTGTATCTGGCGCACTGACCGTCAAACTGCCAGACAGCAGCGACTGGGAAACCTTCGCCGCCGGCAGCCAGTTCAACGTTCCGGCCAACAGCAAGTTCCAGCTGAAGGTGGCGGTCGACACTGCTTACCTGTGCGAATACCGCGGCTAACGCCACAGTTTCACCGCGATAAAAAATGCCCGTGTCCAAGGACACGGGCATTTTCGTTTCAGGCGTGGGTTACTCGAGGATTTCCACCGGCATGCCGACTTCGAGTCGACCATTACTGTCATTCACCAGATTCTGCCCGAACATCGCACCATCGGACTCGGCGCGATACTTCTGCAAGGTGGCCAGCGGCTCGCGATCGGCACTGCGCTCCCCGGTTTGCGGGTCGATCGTGGTGAGAATGCAACGCGAACACGGCTTGACCACGCGGAACTCGACATCGCCAATGCGAATGCGCTTCCAACTGTCTTCGGCATAGGCCTCACTGCCTACGATCACCAGGTTCGGCCGAAAACGCAACATTTCCAACGGTCGTCCAACCTTTTGCGACAGATCCTGCAGGGATGCCTCGCCGATCAACAACAAAGGAAACCCGTCGGCGAACGCGACCTGATCATCATCGTTACCATAGCCAGCCTGTGTGGTGCGGGCACGATTCAGCGGCACCTGCACCAGACGGGTCGGTTTACCGATGAAATCGCTGACCCAGCGCGCGGCCTCATCACCGGCGTCCGGTACTCGCAGGGTGTCACGCCAGATCGTCACACCGCGCAGTTCGGCGTCATTTTCCGGCAAGGCGATGTCGATGGAGGACTGTTGCGGCGCACTCAGGGTCAGACCGCCCTGCGCATTCCACAGGGCCGACAACTGACTCATCTTCGCTTCGGCGCGTTGGGTCAGGAACCGACCGCTCGCTTCGTCCACGAGCATCCAGCGTCGGTCGCCATCAAGGCCCAGCTTGTCGAGGTCGACGCGTTGCAGAACATCGACTTTGCCGGATTTCAACGGGTAACGATAAAGCGCGCTCAGACGCAGCATGGCCAGCTCCCTGGAGAATAAAAACGCCACCCTATACGAGCTTGATCAGGAATCAAAGAGCAATAACTGTAGGAGTGAGCCTGCTCGCGATAGCGGTGTGTCAGGTAATGATTCGGGGCTGACACACCGCTATCGCGAGCAGGCTCACTCCTACAATGGGTGTGTGGTCAGGCCGGAACTTCGTCAAGCATCAGACGCTGGCGCACCACGTCGACCAGTTTGTCCGGCTGGAATTTCGAGAGGAAGTTGTCGCAGCCGACCTTCTTCACCATCGAGTCGTTGAAACTGCCGGACAGCGAGGTATGCAGCACCACGTACAAGCCACGCAGACGCGGGTCATTGCGAATTTCGGTGGTCAGGCGATAGCCGTCCATTTCCGGCATTTCCGCATCGGTGAAGATCATCAGCAGCTTGTCGGTCATGTTCACGCCCGTATCGGCCCAGGCCTTGAGCATGTTCAGTGCCTTCAGACCATCGCTGGCAATGTGCATTTTCACGCCGAGCTGGCCGAGGGTGTCGCGCAATTGCGAGAGTGCCACGTTGGAGTCGTCCACCAGCAGTACTTCACGGCCACGGGCGCGTTCCAGCACGGGATCATCGAGTTTGTCGCGCGAGACCTTGGCGTTGTAAGGGACGATTTCAGCGAGCACTTTTTCGACGTCGATGATTTCCACCAGTTGATCGTCGACCTTGCTGATCGCGGTCAGATAGTGCTGACGCCCGGCGCTGGTCGGCGGCGGCAGAATGGCTTCCCAGTTCATGTTGACGATGCGGTCCACACCGCCTACGAGGAAAGCCTGTACCGAGCGATTGTATTCGGTGACGATGATCGTGCTGTTCGGCCCAGGCACCAATGGACGCATGCCGATCGCTTGCGACAGATCGATCACCGGCAAGGTCTGACCGCGCAGATTGACCACACCGCACACAAACGGATGACGCTGCGGCATCAAAGTCAGTTTCGGCAGCTGCAGGACTTCCTGGACTTTAAACACGTTAATCGCGAACAACTGGCGCCCGGCCAGTCGAAACATGAGAATTTCCAGGCGATTCTCACCCACCAGTTGCGTGCGTTGGTCTACCGTGTCGAGAATGCCGGCCATCAATGACTCCTGGGCTTGTACTGATGAATTCACTATGTGAGGTTATCGGCGGCAAATGGCGGTTCTTGATTGCCAAACCAGACCCGTCAAAAATGCCATGATCGGGCATTGATGTCACATTAACATCATGCTTTACTGGCGCAGTGATTTTCATCTGCTACATTCTCTGCGGCGCGACCTCGGTTTGCACGGTAGGTTCCCGCGCCTAAGGGATTCCCCTAGTAACAATCAGGCCCAACCTGATATTCGCAATATCCAATAGCCATTAATGTGACGCCATTCTCATTGCATGAACGGAGTCAGGCTATTGTGTGCGATCGCAGTTCAGTGGAAACAACCCCTCTGGAACCCCTCAGCCTGTGCACCTGCACGTCTGGGCGCGATCTCCCGACGATTCATGATCGTCGTCACACACGGCATTCCCTCATCAGACATGACGTGGTGGAGATAAGCATGCCAATGGACCGCAAAGAGTGGGTACAACGCTTCCCCGAATTCCTTGTCGAGGCCGAACAACTCCTGGCCAAGTCCGAAGAATGCCTCAGCCATCTGCAACTGATCAGCAATGACAAGGACGCCATCGAGTGCATGCTCGGCACCCTCCTGAAACTCGCACGCAGGGCTGAAGCCCTGGCGCTGGAGGCGATCTCCGAGTTCTCTCTGCATATTTACAGTCTGCTCAACCTGCCCCAGGATCGTATCGATCTTCACGAGCAGGCTCTGCAAGCACTGCAGGATTGCTTCACGTTGATGGCCTGGCAGCTTGAACTGGTCGATCAGCAGACCGGGCAACTGAGTCTGGATGAAAGTGAACAGACCTCGCTGATCGAAGCCTTCGCCGTCCAGGTCGGCCAAAGCCAGCTTCAACCGCCACGGACGGGCAAAAGTTTGCCGCAATTGCCCTACTCGGGACAAGCCTGATCAGCACGCTGTATCCGCCCTGACGTTTAAAATGAATACGTTGAATGTCGTAATTGAATAGCTCATACCTGCAAGCGACAAATCCAAATAAATAATCAGCGACGACAGACACTCATGTTTTCTGCCGGCCTCAGGGTTTGCCTGTGTGTTAAGAAGCACAACTTCAGGCAAAACCTACAT
The DNA here is from genome assembly GCF_054790575.1 of Pseudomonas sp. MC6. Classification (NCBI taxonomy): domain Bacteria; kingdom Pseudomonadati; phylum Pseudomonadota; class Gammaproteobacteria; order Pseudomonadales; family Pseudomonadaceae; genus Pseudomonas; species Pseudomonas sp. MC6. The sequence continues at coordinate 503,432 of NZ_CP186504.1, read as the reverse complement.
CTATCGAACTCAATAAATCGACTTTTCCATTATGGAACTTGCGTCCAATACCACGTAATTCCTGACTCATTGGACATATATAGCGAGCGCGACCAACGGTATCTTAAGTGGTATTATGCCGCCCATTAGTTGCTTTCAAATTAATGGCACAGTGACTTCAGCGACAGCTATCCACTGATAGTTGGCAGTCAACACATTCACTGAACCGCGTTGAAATCAATAACATATTTGACAGCATTTTCAGACAGAGACCCGCCAGCCTCAGGCCGGTCTGCCCGCAGCGAACATCCATTGGCTCCATCCGTTATGTACGCCAGCCTCAAGTCAATCACTACATGGCCACCCTCCCGGGAAAATGCCCGCCGGTTCACACTCATACTGTGTGTCACCGCGACGCTCGGCAGCCTGCTGACCTACGGTCTTTCGACACCACTTAGCCTCGGACTGCTACTGCTCGACATCGCCGCTACCGCGTGTGTCTGGGTGCAATATCGACTGTCACGCAAATCGATCAAATTTCAGCCGCAAGAGCTCGCCGACCGATTGCTGGAGGTCCAGGAAAACGAGCGCCATCGCCTCAGCCGCGAATTGCACGATGATATCGGCCAGTTGCTGACGGCCGCCAAACTGCAGAGCGAGTGGCTCAAGCGACGCCTGCCGGATGACTTGCAGGAGCAATGCACAGTGTTGTGCGCCACCTTGGAAGAAACCCTCGACAAAGTGCGCGACGTTTCGGCCATTCTTAATCCACGGCAGTTGACCAGCCTTGGACTTGAAGCCAGCCTGCGTGCACATCTGCTCAAGACGTTGACCAACACCAGCGTGCACTGGAGCCTCGATTGCCAGCAGCGCCTTAACGGTATTCCGGAAGAAATGGCGGTCGCCGCCTTCCGCATCACCCAGGAGGCTGTTACCAATATCCTGCGTCACGCCCAGGCAAAAAACCTGGTGATACGCGTGCAACGTCTGCCCAAAGGGCTGACGCTGCTGATCAGCGATGACGGTCTGGGATTCGCCCCGGCGGCCAATCCGGGTCGAGAAGGACAACGAGGCATGGCCGGGATGGCCGAACGAATCGAGCAACTGGGTGGCACCCTGAACGTCATCAGCGAACCGGGCAAAGGCACTCAAATCGAAGCACTCTTCCCCTGGGCGCCTCGCGCACTCGAGCGGGCCAGTACGAATAAGGTTATGCGTTGACTTGCAACTTACTTCTGGTGGATGACCACTCGCTGATCAGGGCCGGCGTGCGCGCTCTGGTGCTGGATATTCCCGGTTACGCGGTGATTGGCGAAGCCAATGACGGTTCGCAATTGCTCGAAATGGTCGAGCAGTTGAGTCCGGATATCGTGTTGCTGGATATCTCGATGAAAGAAACCGGTGGCCTGGAAGCCCTGCAACGACTCAAGCGAGTGCGTCCGCAGAGCAAGGTACTGATCCTGTCGATGCACACCGATCCGGCGCTTATCATGCAGGCACTCGAGTCCGGCGCCCACGGCTACCTGCTCAAGGATACGACGGCTACCGAGCTTGAACATGCACTGGAAGCCTTGCGCAACAACGAGCGCTACCTGAGCCCCGCCATCGCACACACCGTGATCAATCAGGCCCTGACCCGCAATCAGAAGCAGCAGCCGGAGACCGCCGACTCGCATAATCTGACCGCCCGCCAACTGGAAATCCTGCGTTTGATCGTGCGGGGCAAATCCACCCGGGAAATCGCCAATGGCCTCGGGCTGAGCATCAAGACTGTCGAGACCCACCGCTCACAAATCATGAAGCGCCTGCAAATCTACGACGTGGCGGGCCTGGTGCTTTTCGCCGTGCGCGAACAGATCATCAGCCTGGACGACTGACCGAGCGGGCGCCGCCCAACAATGGAGAATGCTCCGGCAAGTGCACGCGCAACGCCGCCGGACGCACTTCAAATCGCATGTTGTCACCTTCCAGCGGTTCGCCATCAAGATTGATGCAGAGCCCCTCGGCCACCTTGATTTCGACCCATGGCAAACGGGTTCGAACAAACATGTTATCGATCCCGAAACCATCACTGAGCAGCGTCTTCAGCGTGCCCACCAGTTCCTGTGGCGCCGGCAGGATACTGATATCCAGCAAACCGTCATCGGCCAGTGCCTGCGGGCACAGTTCGTGGCCGCCGCCGGCCTGACGACCATTGCCGATACCCAGCGCCAACAATTCGCCACGCCAATGAAAATCCGGCCCCTGAAGTTCACCATAAGCGGCATGCAGTTCGCTGAATCGTGACAGGCCGGTGAACAGATAGGCCGCACCGCCGAGTACTTTTTTCAAATCCTCGGATGTATTGGCCGTGACTTGACTGCCGAAACCACCGGTGGCCATATTGAGGAAAATCTGTCCGCCCACTTCGCCCAGATCGATGTCGCGCGGCGGCACATCGAGCAGCTCAAGGGCTTCGGCAGGCTCCAGCGGCACGCCGGCTGCGCGGCAAAAATCATTGGCGGTGCCCAAAGGCAAAAGGACGAGACTGGCTTTGCCCGGATGCGCCGCGAGCGCTTCGGCGATGTCGCGCAACGTGCCATCTCCACCGCCGGCGATAATCTTTGTGTAACCGTCCGCTACAGCTTGCTCCACCCAACGCTGAGCGTCCCCTGCCTCCCAGGTCAAGCGCACGGCCAGCTCCCAGCCTTGTTTGCGCTTGTCCTCGACGGCGGTGCGTACCGCCTCGTTGAGTGCCTGCTTGCCATGCAGAATCAACAGCGCCCGGCGTTCACTCATCACATCACTCCCTAATCGAATCGGTTCGAGACATCTTGACCACCGCCGCCCGCAAAAAAGCCGTCAGCCCCGTAATTAATTCGGCCTTCTGGCCTTGACGTCCTACACAGCGGTACTTTTTCTTACAAGACATGCGGAATCGGCTTAATTGACCCGGTTCCGACATTGGGTCACCGTGTGCTGGCAGCATCAATCTTCAATCCAACACACAGGGACGTGCATGTAATGAGTGGATACAACCCCAGGGCTCTTGCCAGTTCGAGAGCTGAAAAAGTTTGCAAGCGAACAGTTCAAACAACCGGTGGATGCTTCCATGCCCAGTCATGAAGCCAGAATGCCATTGAGCCCGGTTGCCCCTCTCGTCGAAAGTCGCGCGAATCAAAAGTCCGAATTCAAGAACAGCGCCAAAACCACTGGAGAAGTTGATATGGAACCTCGTGTTACCGAGCTGGAGACCCATCTCAAGTACCTTCGGCGGGACATGGACGAAGTCCGCAGTGATGTCAGAACAATCAAACACCGGCTTGCTTACTCAGCGGGTGCGACAGCGGTAGTGCTGGGTCTGCTGGGTTGGGTGGCCAATAGCCGATTCGACCAGCTTGTGGCACTGATCAGCAATTAATTGAATGAGTCATTGCAGGCGCCGCCAGCCGACGCCTGTATTTGCGAGACAGCGGTCAGTCCAGCAGATCACTCAGCGGAATGAAGACCACTTCGTCGCCGGCGCTCAGCGTGCGACCTTCCAACACTTCGACCAATCCATCTGCCCACGCGGCGCTACGCAGAACGCCTGAGCTCTGGTTGCGGTAAACAGTGGCCCGCCCTTGCTCCAGACGGCCGCGCAGGTACTCACGCCGATTGCCTGCCACCGGCCAGGCAAAACCCGCTGGTACGCTGAACTTAAGCGGCTCGACGTCCAGAACGCCCTGACGGCGTAATAGATATGGCCGAGTGAGTAGCGCAAAGGTCACCAGCGTCGATGCCGGATTTCCTGGCAAGCCAATGACCGGCACATTGCGGAAATGGCCAAACGTCAGCGGTTTTCCAGGTTTGATCGCCAGTTTCCAAAGGGCAAGCTCGCCCTCTTCTCGCAAGGCGACACCCAGAAAATCCGCCTCACCTACCGACACGCCACCCGTGGAAAGGATCAGATCAACATCCTGCAACTCCCCCAGACGGGCACGGGTAGTGGCCAGATTATCCGGAAGAATGCCGGCATCGATCACCTCGCAGCCCAGACGTTGCAGCCAACTGCACAGCAACACCCGATTGCTGTTGTATATCTGACCCGGCCCCAGTGCCTGGCCGGGCTCGACCAATTCATCTCCCGTGGAGATCACCGCGACGCGAACCTTGCGCACGACGTTCAACCCGGCACACCCCAACGATGCAGCCAGTCCCTGCTCTATGGGGCCCAACCGAGTCCCGGCGGGCAGGATCAGTTCACCGACAGTGGTTTCCTGACCTTGCGGGCGGATGTTCTGCCCAACCTTCAGCGGCTCGAGGAAGCGCACCGTTTCATCGGCTTGAACCTCTGCGTTTTCCTGCATTTCCACGCAATCGGCACCCGCCGGCACCGGAGCCCCTGTGAAAATCCGTGCACAGGTGCCCGGCGCCAGTGGTTCGGGGGATTGCCCGGCAAATACCTTCTGACTGACCGGCATCGGCTGGCCATCCCAATCCGTCAGGTTCAGCGCGTAACCATCCATGGCACTGTTCGGCCACGGGGGCAGATCCAGCGTCGAAATCAGATCTTCGCTCAGCACCCGCCCCTGAACCTGAGCCAGCGGCAAATATTCACGCTCGACAATGGGTGAGGCCTCGGCCATTTCGAGCAGACGCGCCAGCGCCACCTCGACCGGCATCAGTGCCCCGCTCTTGCCCGGCTTACCCACGGGATTCACAAGGTGCCGCCTGCTTCAAATGAGTGACGAAATTGCACGGGCGGTGACGAGCGTCCAACTGCTCACCCAGGATGCCATCCCAACCGGTGCGTACGGCATTGGTCGAACCCGGCAGGCAGCAAACCAGCGTGCCATTGGCCAGACCGGCCAGCGCACGGGACTGAACCGTGGAGGTGCCGATATCGGCTACCGATATCTGCCGGAACAGCTCACCAAACCCGTCGACCTGCTTGTCGAGCAAGCAGGCAACGGCCTCAGGTGTGCTGTCGCGGCCGGTGAAACCGGTACCGCCGGTGATCAAGACAACCTGCACGACATCGTCTGCAATCCAGGTGGCGACTTGCGCGCGAATTTTGTAGAGGTCATCTTTGAGCAAAACCCGCTGCGCCAAAAAATGGCCCGCAGCGGTCAAACGGTCGACGAAGACCTGACCTGAGGTGTCGGTTTCCAGTGTTCGGGTGTCACTGACAGTCAGCACCGCAATATTGAGCGGCACGAAAGGTACATCAGCCTTGGCTTTCATAGGCTCGTCCAGTTGTAGGAGAAACAGCCCGGTGTTATATCACAGCGCCTCATTTTTTCGCCGCCCCTCTGGAGAGCTGCCATGATTCTCGACACGCAACCGCCCCCTTGCTCCATTCTGCTCCTGGCAGGCGGACGCGGCCAACGCATGGGCGGCCAGGACAAAGGCTTGGTCGAGTGGCAGGGCGAGCCGTTGATTACACATTTGCAGCGCAAGGTTCGTGGGCTGACCGATGACCTGATCATCTCCTGCAACCGCAATCGCGAGCGTTACGCGCCATTCGCCGATCAATTGGTTGTCGATGACGAGGGCGATTTTCCGGGGCCATTGGCCGGCATTCGTGCGGGCCTGAAAGCTGCGCGCCATCCGCATCTGCTGGTCTTGCCCTGTGATGTTCCGCGCATTGACGCAGCGTTACTGCAAAGCATGCGTGAGACGGCCAATCAGAATCCTGAAAAACCTTTAATGTTGCGCCATGACGAGCACTGGGAACCGTTGTTATGTGTGATTCCGGTAGCCCTTCGACCCGCCTTCGAAGAGGCCTGGAACGCCGGTGAGCGCAGCCCCGGCCGGGTCATGCGCAACCTTGGCGCCACTGCCCTGCAATGCCCGGACAACGACCCGCGACTGGCCAACCTCAATACCCCCGAACTGTTAAATTCCCACAACACTGTGTCAGACTGACAGCACTCAAGGAACTCTCACGCCTTGTATACGTCTCAAGCTCAGTAACCAAAAGAATTCCCATTCGGAGACACACCCATGACTCAACGGACCCTCGCCACTTTCATGCTCGCACTGGGCCTGGCTACCCTCGCCGGTTGCTCGTCGCCTACAGTGATCACCTTGAATGACGGTCGCGAAATCCAGGCCGTCGACACCCCGAAATACGATGACGATTCGGGCTTCTACGAGTTCAAACAGCTGGACGGCAAAGAAACCCGCATCAACAAGGATCAGGTTCGTACCGTTAAAGAGCTGTAAGCTCGGGTTCGATACCGGATACAGAAAAGCCCGCATTAATGCGGGCTTTTTCATGGGCGCTCGAAAGGTGGCTTTGGCCTCACCATTGCAGCGTAATCCGACTCTCGAATTCTCGCTCCTCACCGGTCACAGGGTCGATAAACCGTAGACCTTGCGCCAGCAGCTTCAGCGGATTGGCATAGTCATCCTCGACGTCTTTCAACACCTGCGGATAAAACGGGTCGTTGCAGATACTCGCCCCCAACGCAGTCATGTGGACGCGCAACTGATGTTTCTTGCCGGTTACCGGAAACAAACCATAGCGCCACAGATCGCCATTCTTTTCCCGAACCTCCACCGCCGTTTCGGTGTTGCTGGCCCCCGCGCCTTCCTGCATGCGGAAAAACGGTTCGCCATCCACCAGACGGCTCTTGTGCACCAGCGGAAAGTTCAGACCCGGCAGCGCCGGGGCGATGGCTTCATAGCGCTTGTCGATCTGCCGCGTGGGGAACAGTGACTGATAGGTCCGAACGGGTTTGCGGATTGGCCGAAAAAATAACCAGTCCCGCCGTATGCCGGTCGATGCGGTGCAGTGGCACCAGGTGAGGATTGTCCATACGTCGGATCAAACGCCGCAGTAACGTTTGTTCGACGTACTCACCTGCTGGTGTCACTGGCAGAAAATGTGGTTTGTCAGCCACTACCAGATGCTCGTCCGCATACAGAATCGACTCGACCACCGGGATCGGCTTTTCGTCCGGCACTTCGCGAAAATAGTGAATCCGCAAACCTTCCTTGTAAGCCAAATCCACCGGGATCGGCCGACCATGGCCATCCAGCACTCGCCCCCGGGCGATCCGGTCCAGCCATTGCTCGCGATCAATGGCGCTGAAATGCTCGCACAGGCAATCGAGTACGGTCAGCCATTTACCGGGCGGCAGATAAAGTGTGCTCGCCTGATTCTGCGCAGCAGAGAATGTAGATGTGGACATACGGAAATCGAACCCTCAATGCAGTGCGGCATTATCCAGCACAGAGGAAAACGAGCCTAGCGTTGAATGCTCAGGCCGGGATCGTTTTGAGCGCTGCAGCCTCAGTGAACTCCTTGAGCCAGCGCAGCACATCGACGGCCTCCCAGCGGCCCGGGTCATACAAGGCGTAAAGCAAACCCTGATAACCGACCACATCCAGTTGCTTGTGATAACCGGCACGCTGAAACAAGGCCTCGATCTCGGCAAAGCAGGTGTTGAAATGCAGCTTGTTGAAGGGCGTCTTGCCTTCCGTGACCAACCCGTCCAGGCGCAATTCGAGAACGGCCTCGCGCACCACGTCAACCGACATCCGGTTCACGCTGTTCTTCAACTGTTCGACATTGACCACGGTTCATCCCTCTGAAGCATTTACTGTATGAACATACAGTAACCGAACAATCCGCAAAATGCCAAGGAATGGATGGCAGCGGCGACCGGCGGGATTAGCCAGGAAACTTGGATTAACGCAAAAACGCCACGACTTGATCAGCGCTGAATGGCCAATCCAGTTCAGCCCCGGTGTCGATGCGACGCAATACCGGAATTCGCAGGCTATAAGCCTCGAACCACGATTCGTCATCCGCGATATCGACCAGTTCGACCAGCAAGCCATGCTCGACAAAAGGCATCAGCTCAGCCTCGGCGACTTCACACAAATGGCATCCAAGGGTGCCGAAAAGCTGACATTCAGGAGGCATGATTGCTCAACCAGAAAATGAGTGGACCTATTCTAGGCCGCAGCTGAAAACCCGTCGAGCCACCGCCGCCCAAAGGCTCAAGCGTCCCGACAAAGGTTCACAGGCAAAACCCTGACGCAAATCAGTCCGCAGAAAAACCATTTACGCGATCCTCCCGGTCTTTTTGCCTCTACGCTTGAAAAGCCTGAATCTGACATCGGAGTGTCCAGTGTTTGCCAATCTGTTGATCATCCTCGCCTCGTCTCTCGTGGTGATTGCCCTGTTCCGTCGCCTGCGCTTGCCGCCGGTTCTGGGTTATCTGTGCGTGGGACTGCTGGTCGGACCGAGTGCGTTCGACTGGGTCAACGAGAGCGAACACTTGCCCGACGTCGCGGAGTTGGGGGTGGTGTTTCTGTTGTTTTCACTGGGTCTGGAGTTCTCCCTGTCGAAGATGATCGCGCTGCGCCAAGTAGTGTTCCGTCTCGGCAGTCAGCAGGTGCTGGTCAGCACCGCGCTGCTCGGGCTGCTATTGATGCTGTTGGGCATGCCGATCACACCCGCGCTGTTGCTCGGCGCCGGGCTTTCGCTGTCATCAACGGCGATTGTGACCAAAGAGTTGGGCAGCCTTGGCGAGGTGTTCAGCAGCCACGGCCAGAATGCGGTTGGTGTTTTACTGTTTCAGGACGTGGTCGCGGTATTGCTGCTGACGTTGGTGCCCGTGTTCGCCGGCAGCAGCGAGCAAGCCTGGTACTGGGCGCTGCCACTGACGCTGGCAAAAACCGTGGTGCTGTTTGTCGGTCTGCTGCTGGCCAGTCGCTGGTTACTGCCGAGGCTGTTTCATGAAGTGGCCGCGTCACGCTCGGCAGAATTGTTCGTGCTGCTGGCGCTGGTGATTGTGCTGTTGACCGCGTGGTTGACTCACCTGCTGGGCCTGTCCCCTGCCCTCGGTGCATTTCTGGCTGGCATGTTGCTCGGTGAAAGCCACTATCGGCATCAGATCGAGGCCGACATCCGGCCATTCCGCGACATCCTGCTCGGCGTGTTTTTCGTCAGCATCGGCATGCTCATTGACCTGCAACTGTTCGTCAGTCACAGCCTGCTGATCCTCGGGCTCACCGTCGGTTTGATGGTGATCAAGGGCATCGTCGTCGCCTTGTTGGTGAAGTGGCGCGGCAGCGACAGCGAAACGGCGTGGCGCAGCGGTCTGGCATTGGCTCAAGGTGGCGAGTTCTGCTTCGCACTGATGGCGCAGATGCAGCAACACAGCATGATGCCCGAAGCATTGAGCGATCTTCTGCTCGCCGCAACGTTCTGCTCGATGCTGCTGACGCCACTGTTGCTGCGCGCAGCTCCCCGCATCGCGGCCGCCCTGCACCGCAAGCCCAATCAGGAAGCACAGATCGAGGAGATCAGCGCACTCAACGCCGACCTCAATCAGCACGTGGTGATATGTGGCTACGGCCGCGTCGGCCAATCCATCGGGCGTTTCCTGCGCAATGCCAAACAGCCTTATATCGCCTTGGACAGTGATCCGGTTCGCGTACAGGAAGCCGCCAGTGGAGAAAGTGACGTGCATTACGGCGACTCGTCACGCGCCGATCTGCTGATCGCCGTTGGCCTGCTGCGCGCCAGACTGCTGGTGGTTGCGGTGGATCAGAGTGACATTGCCCTGCGTATCCTCAAGGAAGCGCGCCGGCTCAACGCCCACGTGCCGATCCTGGTGCGCACCCGCGACGACAGCCAATGGGCCGAATTGAAAGCCGCCGGCGCCACCGAAGTGGTGCCGGAGCTGTTGGAGTCGAGCCTGATGCTCGCCGCCCACGCTTTGATCATGCTTGGCTTGCCGGCGCATCAGGTGCAGGAAAAAGTCGATCAGGTGCGCATCGACCGCTATCGCCTGCTCCACGGCTTTTATCCCGGTAGCGACGATGCCGAGACTTAGTCCTGGCTCACCGCGCCGATCTTGTGCAATGACAGGTCGGCGCCGTAAAACTCTTGTTCCTGACTCAGGCGCAGCCCGTGCAGAGCCTTGATCACGCCGTAAACGACGAAGCCACCGATCAGCGCCACCGCGACGCCGAGTGCGGTGCCGATCAACTGGCTGATCAGGCTGACGCCACCGATCCCGCCAAGCGCAGTCTGGCCGAAGATCCCGCAGGCAATCCCGCCCCAGACGCCGCACAAGCCATGCAACGGCCACACGCCCAACACATCATCGATGCGCCATTTCACCTGCGCGGCAGTAAAGCACCAGACGAACAGCGCACCGGCAATCGCGCCAGTCACCAAGGCGCCGACCGGATGCATCAGATCGGAGCCGGCACAGATTGCGACCAGACCGGCCAATGGACCGTTGTGGAGAAAGCCCGGGTCATTGCGCCCGACGAGCAGCGCTGCCATCGTGCCACCGACCATCGCCATCAGCGAATTGACCGCCACCAGACCGCTGACGCCTTGCAGTGTTTGCGCACTCATCACGTTGAAACCGAACCAGCCGACGATCAAAATCCACGAACCCAGCGCCAGAAAGGGAATGCTCGACGGTGCGAACGCCACCAGACGACCGTCGCGATATCGGCCATTACGCGGCCCCAGCAGCAATACCGCCGCCAGCGCCAGCCAACCGCCCATGGCATGCACTACAACGGAACCGGCGAAATCATGGAAAGCGGCACCAAACTGCGCCGTCAGCCACGCTTGCAGGCCGTAGTTGCCGTTCCAGATCATGCCTTCGAAAAACGGATAGATGAACGCGACAATCAGCGCCGTGGCACACAACTGCGGCACGAAACGCGCGCGTTCGGCGATGCCACCGGAAATGATCGCCGGGATCGCAGCGGCAAAGGTCAGCAGGAAGAAAAACTTCACCAGTCCATAACCGTGATCGGCGCTCAGCACCGCCGCCGGCTGCATGAACGTCACGCCATAAGAGATCCAATAGCCTATAAAGAAATAGGCCAGCGTCGAGACGGCGAAATCGCTGAGAATCTTCGACAGCGCATTGACCTGGTTTTTCTGGCGGACCGTACCGACCTCCAGAAAGGCGAAACCGGCGTGCATCGCCAGCACCATCACCGCACCGATCAGAATGAACAAGGTATTGGAGCTGTGAACCAGGGTGTCCACAGCGCTTTGCAGATTTTCCATAAGCAGGCAGACCTAAAGGCGAAAAAGGCACCAAAGCGGTTCATGCGCACATTTCATGCACCAAGTTGCGACCGCGCAGTCACGAATCCGGATGTCCGGCGAACTGCTTTGGCGCACGAGGTTGATGTCCTGACACGAACCGGGCTTGTTTGGGATAAGGTTTTTCAAGGCGCACGCACGGCAACAGCGCACAACGCCGAGCGACGCACCACGACACAGCAAAAGTTGTACCAGTCATTTGTACTGAACCTTCGCGCAAGGCTCATACTCGAACGCTTCAGACGTCACTTACGGAGATCCACCATGGCCAGCATCAAGGCAAAGACTGCTCAAGAAATCCTCATGAACGACTTCCAGACTTTGGTCGCCGACACCGAACGCTTGCTCGAGCACACCGCCACTCTGGCCGGCGATCAGGCCGATGAGCTGCGCGAGCAGATCCACGACAGCCTGCTGCGCGCCCGCGAAACCCTGAAACTGACCGAAGACACCCTGCGTGATCGCGGTCAGGCCGCCGTGACTGCCACTGAAGATTATGTGTCGGCCAACCCTTGGCAGTCCGTCGGTATCGCTGCCGGTGTCGGCTTCCTGATCGGCCTGCTGGCTACTCGGCGCTGATTATGTCGATCGGTGAATCCGGCCCGACTGCGGGCACCGCCTCCTCCACGCGACGCCTGGGCGCCGCCGTTCTCGGTCTGCTGCACAGCCATGTCGAATTGTTCGGCATCGAATTGCAGGAGCAGAAATCACGCACCGTCAGCCTGTTGCTGTTCGCCGGCCTGGCCTTGGTCTTTGCCCTGTTATTGCTGGTGGGGTTATCGACCTTGGTGATGATCGTGTTCTGGGACACTTACCGCTTGGCCGCGATCATTGGCCTGTGCGTTTTCTATACCCTGGCCTCGATCTTCTGTGGGCTGCGCCTCAAGGCAGCAATCTTCGATGAGTCCTCGCCTTTCCACGGCACGCTCGAAGAGCTGGCCAACGACCGGGAGCGCCTGCTGCCATGAGCCTGCCTGAACTGCCACACAACAGCTCGCGTCGGGAAATGCGCAAGGCGTTGATCCGTCTGCGCATGGAAATGCATCGTCAGGAAATCCGTCATGAAGCCGGGCAAGTCCTGCAACCCCTGCACCGCATGCGCGGCATGACGCAAAACCTGCAAGGTGGCTTCGGCATCAAACACGCGCCATTGTGGGGCGTGGCCGCCGTTACGCTACTGGGTTTTATCACCGGCAAAGGCGCGAAAAGCGGCGGCGCTGGCGGATTGACTCGCTTGATCCGACTCGGCACCAGTCTCGGTCCGCTGATCAAACTGGTCATGCAGAGCTCGGCGAAACGCTAAGCAGATACATCTGGCTACATTCTTGCAATAGCGGCGGGATGAACCTCTTTATCCGGAGGTTCAATCCCGTGCGCCTACCCGGTCGGCGGGGTTCATCAGAACAAGAACCACTAAGGAGGCCCCGTGATCGACGGGCAACCGCTCGCCTGCTTTCAACCTTTTATCGATACCGCCACGGGACGCATTGCCGGCGTTGAAGCGCTGGGTCGCCTGCGCCAGGCTGACGGTCAATTGAATTCGGTCGGGCCTTTGTTCGCCGACCCGCGCACACCCGCCATAGCCCTGCGGCGCCTCGACCGGCAGATCCGCGACAACGCCTTGAGCCGCTTGCACGAAGCGCCGGCAGACTGGTTTCTCAGCCTGAACATGTCACCGCGCTGGATCAGTCGCCTGCGCGCCGATCAAGCCTTGCCCAGCCTCAAGCAATTGGCACGCTACAACATCGATCCGCAACGTATTGTTTTCGAAATCACCGAACTGGCTGGCAATGGTCAACGCCTGGCCGAAGTCGTCGCGCGCTATCGCGAGGCGGGCGCGAGAATCGCCATCGACGACTTTGGCGCCGGCTACTCGCAACTGGATCGTGTACTGGCCCTGCAACCGGACATTCTCAAACTCGATATGCGTCTGTTCCAGGCCGCGGCACTGGGTGGGCCGAGCAGTGATGTGGTCAAGGCTCTCGCACAGATGGCTGAGAAGACCGGTTGCTGGATCATTGCCGAAGGCGTCGAGACCGAAGCACAGCTGAATTTCGCCCTGGAATGCGGATCGCGCTATGTACAGGGTTTCCTGTTCGCGCGGGCACAGGAGGCGTTTTTCCCCACTGACGCGTTCGTGCAACGCTTCGCCGAACTGCGCCAGCGCTATGTCCGGCAGAAGCTCGCCGAGCGCGGGCGGCTGATGCAAATGCGCCAGCAACTCGCTGAACTGATGTCGATCCTGCAAGCCTGGGCTCAGGCACGTGCACCGTTAAGCGCATTGCCACAACTGGAGGCCTTCCCCTGGCTGCTGCGTTTCTATCAATGCGATCGCCACGGCACACAACTGACGCCCAACCTCGAATGGCGGCAGCACGGCTGGGTCGCCGACAATCGTTATCTGGGGCACAACTGGTCATGGCGTCCGTACTTCTATCATTTGCTTGCCGAAGGCTGGGAGGAGCGGCGTTTGACACTCTCCAATACCTACCGCGATGCCACCAGTAATCAATACTGCCTGACGGCCGGACAGTTTTTTGACAACGGTGAGCGTTTGCTGTTGATCGACATCGACGCGGCAGGGTTGTAGTTACGCTTGCAGGGGCGTGCGCGAACCGGGAAGCTAGGGGCCAACGCCCCCAGCCACCTGACGGAGAGAATCAGCCTTGGATTGGCAAACCCTGCTCAACCGCGAACGCCTCGGCAAGCCGCTGCACAGCCCGCAAGAACTTGGCCGCAGCCCTTTCCACAAAGACCATGACCGCATTATTTTCTCCGGTGCCTTCCGCCGCCTCGGACGCAAGACCCAGGTGCACCCGGTCACCAGCAACGACCACATTCACACACGCCTGACCCATTCGCTGGAAGTCAGTTGCGTCGGCCGTTCGCTGGGTATGCGGGTGGGCGAAACCCTGCGCAGTGCCTTGCCCGAATGGTGCGACCCGGCCGACCTCGGCATGGTCGTGCAGTCGGCGTGTCTGGCTCACGACATCGGTAATCCGCCGTTCGGCCATTCCGGTGAAGATGCCATTCGCCACTGGTTCCAGCAGGCCGCCGGGCGTGGCTGGCTGGACGGCATGAGTGAAGCCGAACGCGCTGACTTCCTCAACTTCGAAGGCAATGCCCAGGGCTTTCGCGTACTGACTCAGCTGGAGTATCACCAGTTCGACGGCGGTACACGGCTGACCTACGCCACCCTCGGCACCTACCTGAAATACCCGTGGACCGCGCGTCACGCCGACTCCCTGGGTTACAAGAAACACAAATTCGGCTGCTATCAGAGCGAACTCCCGCTGCTTGAGCAGATCGCCCACAAACTGGGCCTGCCGCAAATCGAAGACCAGCGTTGGGCGCGTCATCCGTTGGTGTATCTGATGGAGGCCGCCGACGACATCTGCTACGCGCTGATCGACCTCGAAGACGGCCTCGAAATGGAGCTACTGGAATACGCCGAAGTCGAATCCCTGCTGCTCGGGCTAGTGGGTGATGATCTGCCGGAAACCTATCGTCAGCTCGGCCCACAGGATTCGCGTCGACGCAAACTGGCGATCCTGCGCGGCAAGGCCATCGAGCATTTGACCAACGCTGCGGCGCGGGCTTTTGTCGAGCAACAAGATGCACTGCTCGCCGGCACGCTGCACGGCGATCTGGTGGAGCACATGCACGGCCCGGCCAAGCGTTGCGTGCTGAATGCCAAGGACATCGCCCGCAAGAAAATCTTTCAGGACAAACGCAAAACCCTGCATGAAATCGGCGCCTATACGACGCTGGAGATCTTGCTCAATTCGTTCTGCGGTGCCGCGCTGGAACAACACAACGGGCGTACGCCGTCGTTCAAGAGCCGGCGTATTCTCGATCTGCTGGGCAGTAACGCGCCGGATCCTCGGGGTTCGTTACACACGTCGTTTCTGCGCATGATCGATTTCATTGCCGGCATGACCGACAGCTACGCCAGCGACATGGCGCTGGAAATGACCGGCCGCTCCAGCCACTGACCCCATCGCATGCGGGCGGCGATAGTTTTGGCCACCCGCATGCAGCCCCCCATCGTCGACCCACGGATTTTTACGAGCGACTGACAGGTCTGAAAACCCACAATGACCAAGCGGCAATTAAGCAAGTTTAAACATCTACAAAAAGCCCTTTACAGCCAGTACTTGCAAATCAATCAAGTCAAACTATAAGCCTCTTCAAATTCTGCTCCTCCTTACGTCAAACCTAGTTTGAACGTAGTCCGCTTCCTTATTGGTTGTAGGATTAATCCGATAACGTGACTAGAGCCATGTCACTTCATGCGAGTGCTCATTCAACTGAGCTAAGGTGCGCGCTTTATTCGTGCTTGCATGGGATTTGATTATGAACTCCGTTTTTATTGTCGACGATCACCCGGTCATCCGTCTCGCCGTTCGAATGCTGCTGGAGCATGAAGGTTACAAGGTCGTCGGTGAAACCGATAACGGAGTCGATGCCATGCAAATGGTGCGCGAGTGCATGCCCGATCTGGTCATTCTCGATGTGAGTATTCCCAAGCTGGATGGCCTGGAAGTATTGGCCCGCTTCAACGCCATGGGCTCGCCGTTGAAAATCCTGATTCTGACGGCGCAGTGTCCGACACTGTTCGGCATTCGCTGCATGCAATCCGGCGCATCTGGTTATGTCTGCAAACAGGAGGACCTGAGTGAACTGGTCAGTGCAATCAAGGCAGTACTTTCCGGTTACAACTATTTCCCCAGCCAGGCATTGAATCCGGTTCGCAGTGACGATATCCGTTTTGCCGAACTGGAACTGTTCAAATCCGTCAATGATCGCGAGCTGATGGTTCTGCAATTGTTCGCCCAAGGCCGCACTAACAAAGAGATCGCCAAGGGCATGTTTCTAAGTAATAAAACCGTCAGCACTTATAAAAAACGACTGATGCAGAAACTCAAGGCCAAATCCCTTGTAGAACTTATCGAGATGGCCAAACGAAACGCACTCGTGTGAGAGCCCGCATGCCCAGCCGTTTGAAGGACTATCTAATTGCGTTGAGTGCAGGTCTTTACCTGAGCGCCAATGTGTTCGCCATGCCCGGCACTTCACCGGACTATGCCTTGCTCAGCAGGTCGGCAAACGAGCCGGTATCGATCACGTTCGATGAGTCCCAGCGGCACTGGATGCGTGCACGTAGCGAACTGGTTCTGGGCACCTCGGCGCCTGACTACCCGCCGTTTGACATGACGGTCAGTGGCAAGGATTACGAAGGGCTGACAGCCGACTACGCCGGACTCCTTGGCCAGGCCACCGGTCTACCTGTCCGGGTGCAGCGCTTTCCTTCCCGGGATGCGGCGATTCGGGCACTGGTCGATGGCCAGGTCGACCTGCTGGGTACCGCGAACGGGTTCGAAGCGAGCAATGCCAATCTGGCGCTGTCGACCCCCTATGCCATCGACCTGCCGGTGTTGGTCACCCGCGAAGACGAAACCCGCTCACTCACCGAAGACCTGGCCGGGCTGCGGCTGAGCATGGTCTATCACTATTTGCCGTTACCCGAAGTCAAGGCGCTGTATCCCAAGGCGCTCATTACTTGCTACCCCTCCTACCAGAACGCGATCAACGCCGTCGCGTTTGATCAGGCCGATGTGTTTCTCGGCGATACCCTGTCGACTCATTACATGATCAACAAGGGTTACCTGAACAATGTGCGCATGGCCAATTTCGGCAAGCAGGAAGCCCAGGGGTTCAGCTTCGCCGTGCGCCGCAACAACCCACAGTTGCTCGACATCGTCGACACCGTACTCAAGGCAGTGCCTGCCAGCGAACGCGACAATATTGCCAAGCGCTGGAGCGCCGGCAGCGATCTGTTGCTCACTGACCGAAAAATGCAACTGACCCAGCGCGAAGAGGTGTGGCTCAAACAGCATCCGGTGGTCAGCGTGGTCGTGAATGAAGCGTTCGCGCCCCTGACATTCTTTGACAACGACGGCAATTTTCGCGGCATCAGTGCCGACCTGCTCGAACTGATCCGCCTACGCACCGGCCTGCGTTTCGAGATCCGGCGCAGCCGCAATGACGCGGAAATGATCCAGCAGATAGACCGCCATCAAGCCGATCTGATCGCAGCATTGTTGCCAACAGCGGAGCGCGAAAAAACCCTCAACTTCAGTCGTCCCTATCTGGAAAATTCCTACGTTCTGCTGACCCGCAAGAGTGCCGACGGCCCGACCAATCTGGGCCAGCTCAAAGACAAGCAACTGGCGATTGCCCAAGGCAATCCGATGGTCGAATACCTGCGCCGAGAGTACCCGCGCATCCAGTTGATCGAAACCGCGGACACCTTCAGCGCGGTGTCGCTGCTCGCAGAAGGGCATGTCGACGGCGCGGTGAACTCACTGGTGATTGCCAACTACTTCATTTCTTCGCGGATCTTTAATCAAGCGCTGCAGATCACCACCACCATCGGCACCGGCCAGGCGGCATTTTCGCTGGCAACCGCTCGAGACAACACCGAGCTGACGTCGATCATCAACAAAGCATTGTTGAGCATCGCCCCCGATGAGCTGGGCGTGATCAATGGCCGCTGGCGCGGTTATTCCACGGCGTCTCAAAACATCTGGCACAACTACCAGCGCCTGTTTTATCAAGTGATCGTCGGCGCTTGCCTGCTACTGCTGCTGCTTTTGGCCTGGAACGCCTATATGCGTCACCAGATCAAACAACGCCAGGCCGCCGAGCGCGCGCTGAACGACCAGTTCGAATTCATGCGTTCACTGGTCGACGGCACGCCGCATCCGATTTATGTGCGCGACCGCCAAGGTCTGCTGCAAAGCTGCAATGAAAGCTACCTCGAAGCGTTCAATGCCAAACGCGAAGACGTCATCGGCAAAAGCGTCATCGAGGGCACCTTGAGCAACGCCTTCGAGGCTCAGGCTTTTCAGGCCGACTATCAACGCGTCGTCGCCGAAGGCACACCGATGGTCGTCGACCGGCCTTTGCACATCGGTAACCGACGTCTGACGATCTATCACTGGATACTGCCGTACCGTGACTCCAGCGGTGATGTGCAAGGCATCATCGGCGGCTGGATCGACATCAGCGACCGCCGTCAGTTGTTCGAGGAACTGCGCACGGCCAAAGAACAGGCAGATGATGCCAACCGGGCGAAAAGCACGTTTCTGGCGACCATGAGTCACGAAATCCGTACGCCAATGAATGCCGTGATCGGCATGCTCGAACTGACGCTCAAACGCATGGATCAACAACATCCGGATCGCTCATCAATCGACACGGCCTATCATTCGGCCAAGGATCTGCTGGGGTTGATCGGTGACATTCTCGATATCGCGCGGATCGAATCCGGACGCCTGAGTCTTTGCCCGGAACGGGTCAATCTGGTCGACACCGTGACGTCAGTGGCGAGGATCTTCGACGGTCTCGCGCGGCAGAAGAATCTCTCCCTGCAAGTCATCTTCAATCCGCCGGATCTGGCCGTCGATGTGTATCTGGACCCTTTGCGTTTCAAACAGGTGCTGTCGAATCTGGTCAGCAATGCGATCAAATTCACCGAACAAGGCCATGTGCGCATTACCCTCGATCTCATGAACACCGATGCGCCCGCCCGCGCCTTGCTGCAACTGACCGTGCAGGACAGCGGTGTCGGCATCAGTGCGGAGGATCAGCAACGCTTGTTCGAACCGTTTGCCCAGACCGAAAACAGCAGTCAACAAGGCAGAAGCGGTGCCGGCCTGGGGCTGGTGATCAGTCGCAACCTGTGCGAAATGATGGGTGGACAACTGCAATTAAGCAGTCAGCCGGGCATCGGTACCCAGGTCTGCCTCTCACTGGCCCTGGAAACACTGCCGATACAGGTGAATACGATCAAAAGTGAACCTGCGATCAAGACATCCTGCTCTCCCCTGCGTGTGCTGGTGGTGGATGACCACCCGGCCAATCGCTTGCTGATGTGTCAGCAACTGGAGTTTCTCGGCCATCAATTCAGCATTGCCGAGAACGGCTGCAGTGGCCTGGAACTGTGGAAGGCCGGCCATTTCGACCTGGTGATCGTCGACTGCAACATGCCGTTGATGAATGGCTACGAATTGACTCGCGCCATTCGCCAGCATGAACTTCAGACACGCTGCCCACCCTGCACCGTACTGGGCTTCACAGCCAATGCACAGCCGGAGGAAATCCAGCGCTGCAAACAGGCCGGCATGAACGATTGCCTGTTCAAGCCCTTGAGCCTGAGCCTGCTCAGCCAGTGGGTCGATGGCATCACGCCGACGTTTGCACCACCAGCCTTCAACCTGCAGAACATGAACATGCTGACCGGAGGCAACCCTGCTCAAGCTCGCCGCCTGCTGGCCGAGCTGCTCAAAAGCAGCCGCCTCGATCGTCAGGAACTGCTCGCGCTGTCGCCTGAACATGATCGCGGGGCGCTGGCGGTGGTCGCTCACAAGATCAAGGGAGCCGCGCGTATCGCTCAGGCATCACGCGTGATCGAGTGTTGCGATGCCCTTGAGCAGGCCTGCGCCGAGGTCATGTCGACAGACGAGATCGCCCGCTGTTGCGAAGCGAGCAACCGGGCGATGCTCGATCTTGAGCAAGCCTTGCAGCAACAATTGGCGGTGTCGGATCAAAGCACAATGAGCTTGCCTTAACTATGCTTGGCGCTGAGCAGTGAGTTAACCATCATGGAGAGCCAGAAATGCCCAGCCCACTGCGCCCGGAGCAACGCCGGTTTCCGCTGCACGTGCACATCAGCGTCATGTTCACCTTCCTCTTGCTGCTTACCGGGGTCGTGCTGGGACTGTTCAATTACCGCCAGACCACCCAGATCATCCTGTCGAGCAGCGAGAAGCTGTTCGAGCGGATCGAACAGGACATTCGGCTGGACATGTCCGCCACCTATCAGCCGATCCGCCACCTGCTGAGTTTGCTGGCCGAAAACCCCGCCACTCAGGCCGCTCGCCTCGAACAACGCTTGCCCTTGCTCCGACCGTTCAGCCAGTCGCTCGTCGACAACCCGAATCTGGCCTCGCTGTACCTGGGTTATGCCAATGGCGATTTTTTCATGGTGCGGCCGTTGCGCAGCGCCGCTTTGAAGACGCTGCTCAAGGCCCCGGATGCGGCGGCGTACCAGGTCTGGAGTATCGAGCACGACCCGCAGGGCGCGGCGCACTCGCAGTCACTGTTCTTCGATCAGGCACTGACGCCGATCAGCCGTCAGGACAACTCCGATGACCGCTACGATCCGCGTAGCCGCGCGTGGTTCAACGATGCTCGCCAGCAAAACGAACAAATCACCACCGAACCCTACGTGTTTTTTTCCACGCACAACGTCGGCACGACCTTGGCCCGGCGCAGCGGCGAGAACGCCGTGATCGGCGCGGACCTGACGCTGGTCGCCCTGTCGGCTGCGCTGAGCAAACATGTCGTCACAGCCTCCACCGAGATTGCCCTGTTCGATGCCGACGGCAACGCCGTGGCCTATCCCGACAGCGAGCGCCTGATCATCGACGGCAGCACGGCCTCACTGGCCAAAGCGGCGGATCTGAGTCCGGGCTTGCATGCGCTGTTGTCCGGTGCAGCCACGGGTAATCGCCTGGAAGCCGATGGTCGCCAGTGGATCGTCGCCCGCAGCAGTATTCAGGAGGGCGGCCCGAAAGGTTTGCAGTTGGCGCTGCTGGTGCCGGAAGATGAATTATTGATTGATGCCTACCGTTTACGCTGGCAAGGCGCGCTGATCACCCTCGCGACCCTGCTGTTGTGCCTGCCGCTGGGTTGGGTGATTTCGCGGATACTGGTCAAGCCGCTGCATGCGCTGGTCAAGGAAGCGGACGCGATCCGCAGTTTCGATTTCAATTTTCCGCTGGCACGTCGCTCGCCAGTGCTTGAAGTCGACCAGTTGAGCGTGTCGATGGCGCGGATGAAGGACACCCTGGCGAGCTTCTTCCGGATCACCGACACCCTCGGCGCCGAAACCCGCTTCGCCCCGCTGCTGCAACGGGTGCTGTTCGAAACGGTGCAGATCGCCCAGGCGCAGGCAGGGCTGATCTATCTGCGGGAAAGTGACAGCAGCCGCATGGAGCCTTACGGACTGGTGATCGATGGTACGTCTCAGGCCTTGGAAGCGTTCGACATTCAGGGCCACGACCTGCAACAGAACAAAGGGCCGGCATGGTTTGAACAATTGGTCGGCGCCAACAACGTGGTCAGCAACTTCGGCGTCGATCAAGCCGGGGATCTGCAGAAGGTTCTGTTGGCGATGCAATCGCCACGCATCCATCTCATCGGCATCCGCCTGCACAATCGCCACGACGAAACCATCGGTCTGCTGATTCTGCTGGTGAACGACAGTGGCACGGCAGCCGATCTGGAGAAACTGCGCCCTGATCGCATCGCGTTCCTCCAGGCTGTCTCCGGCGCGGCGGCGGTGAGCATCGAGAGCCAGCGTCTGCAAGCTCGTCAGAAGCAACTGCTCGACGCCTTTATTCAATTACTCGCCGGCGCCATCGACGCCAAGAGTCCGTATACCGGCGGGCATTGTCAGCGGGTGCCGGAGCTGACACTGATGCTTGCCCAGGCCGCGGCGGCCAGCCAGGCCCCGGCGTTCAGTGCCTACCAACCGAGCGAGGATGAATGGGAAGCCCTGCACATTGCCGCGTGGCTGCACGACTGCGGCAAGGTCACGACGCCGGAATACGTGGTCGACAAGGCCACTAAACTGGAAACCATCAATGACCGTATTCATGAAATCCGCACCCGTTTCGAAGTGCTCAAACGTGACGCCTGGATCAGCTACTGGCAGGCACGGGCCTTGGGCGGCGACGAGGGCGCACTGGCCGAGCTGCGCGACGCCACGCTGACGGCGCTGGACGATGATTTTGCGTTTGTCGCCCGCTGCAATCTGGGCAGTGAAGCGATGGCCGAAGCAGATCTGCAGCGCCTTGATCATCTGGCCGGGCGCACCTGGATGCGCACCCTGGATGACCGGCTGGGTGTGTCATGGGAGGAGAATCGGCGTCAGTCGCGCACGCCGGCACCGAGCTTGCCGGTCAGTGAAACGCTTTTGGCGGACAAGCCCGAGCACCTGCTCGAGCGCGACCCGAACGAGTTGATTCCCGAAGACAACCCGTGGGGCTTCAAGCTGGATGTGCCGCGCTACAAATACAATCGCGGCGAGCTGTACAACCTGAGTATCAGCCGCGGCACCCTGACCCGTGAAGAGCGCTATGTGATCAATCATCACATGGTGCAGACGATCATGATGCTCAGCCATCTGCCCTTCCCCGGCCACCTCGACAGCATTGCCGAGATCGCCGGCGGTCATCATGAAAAAATGGACGGCACCGGTTACCCGAAACGCCTGAAGCGTGAAGACATGAGCCTGCCGGCGCGGATGATGGCGATTGCCGATATCTTCGAAGCGCTGACCGCGGCCGACCGCCCGTACAAGAAAGCCAAAACCTTGGGTGAGGCGTTGGCGATCATGGCGACCATGTGCCGCGAGGAGCACATTGATGCACAGCTGTTTGGTTTGTTCATCAACGAAGGCGTGTACATGCAGTACGCCGTACGCTTTCTCGATCCCGGGCAGATCGACAGCGTCGATCCGGCCAGCCTGTTGCACAAGGCTGGCCTCACCGCATGATCAGCAGTCGGTCAGGCGCAGGAAAATCGCTGCCAGTTGCTCGATACCGGCTTGATCCTGCGCGGTAAAACGCGCCAGTTTCGGGCTGTCGAGGTCGAGAACACCGATCAGGCGACCCTCCTTGACCAACGGCACGACCAGCTCACTGTTCGAAGCGCTGTCGCAGGCGATATGCCCCGGGAAGGCGTGCACATCTTCAACGCGCTGGGTTTGCCGGGTAGCCGCCGCCGCGCCACACACGCCACGGCCGAACGGAATGCGCACGCAGGCGATCTGCCCCTGGAACGGGCCAAGCACCAGTTCCTCATTGCGATTGAGGTAAAAACCCGCCCAGTTCAGGTCATCGAGCTGGTTGAACAGAAACGCCGAAAACTGCGCGGCGTTAGCGATGAAGTCGCGCTCGTCCGCCAGCAGCGATTCCAATTGTGCGGTCAACATGCCATAGCCTTCGAGGCCCTGGCCGCTTTGTTGCAAATCAATCATGCCTTGTGCTCCAACAATTTCAGTCCCACCCAGTAACGGGCGAATTGGTACGCGCAACGTCCGTTGCGATTACCGCGGCCGGTGGCCCAACGCACGGCAAGGATGTCCAGTTCTTCGTCGCGCTGCCAGCTCAGGCCGGCCTTGGCGGCCAATTGGCCAATCCAGTGTTCAACGACATTGAGGAAGTGTTCTTGGGTAAACGGATAGAACGACAGCCACAGACCGAAACGGTCCGACAACGCGATCTTGTCTTCAACGGCTTCGCTGGGGTGCAGTTCGCCGTCGACGCGTTTCCAGTTTTCGTTGTCGCTTTCCTTCTCCGGCACCAGGTGACGACGGTTGGAAGTGGCGTACAGCAAAACGTTGTCCGGGGCCTGCTCAAGCGAGCCGTCGAGCACGCTTTTGAGCACGCGATAATCGCCTTCACCGGATTCGAACGACAAGTCATCGCAAAACAGCACGAAACGCTGCGGCAGTTTGCCGATCTGCTCGACCACCCGCGGCAGATCCGCCAGATGGTCACGCTCGATCTCGATCAGGCGCAGGCCTGCGCCGGCGTGTTCCGCCAGCAACGCGCGCACCAGCGACGACTTGCCGGTACCACGCGAGCCCCAGAGCAATGCATGGTTGGCCGGCATGCCATCGAGAAATTGCTGGGTGTTGCGCCCCAGTTGTTCGAGCTGACGGTCAACACCGATCAGGTCGGACAGGCGCATGTCGAGGCTGACTTCCAGCGGCAACAAGTAACCGCTGCGCCCGTCGCGCTGCCAGCGTGCAGCCAGACAAGTGTTCCAGTCGATCACCGGCCGTGGTGCCGGCAACAGCGGTTCGATCCGCGCCAGAACCGACTCGGCGCGTTCAAGAAAAGCATTCAATCGGGAATCCACGTCTTCTCCTCGGGCACGTTCACAGTGATGATGGCGATTGCTGCAACGACACACAGATAAAATTCAGCCTACCAAGCCTTGTTACAAGGCGATTCGGGAACCTCGGTATCCATACATGATCGACTATGCTTGAGCAGCGAAGGGAAACGGAAGTGGTTCAACACCCCATGGATATCAAATTCACCCACCGGCTGTCTTACAAGCAAGCCAGGCTTACTGTGCTGGTCGGGTTCATTCTGGGCACGCTGCTCAGCCTGCTGCAAATCGGCATCGATTATGCCAGCGAAGACGCCTCCATCAACCGTGAAATCCTGTCTTTGCTGGAAATCAGCCATAACCCGGCCTCACGGATTGCCTACAACATCGACGCCGAACTGGCGCAGGAACTGACCCTGGGCCTGTTGCGCTCACCGGCGATCATTTCGGCGCAACTGATCGACAACAACAATACGGTGCTGGCCAGCGTCAAACGCCCGGAACTGCAAAGCGGCTATCGCGTGATCAGCGACTTCCTGTTTGGCGCCAAGCGGCAGTTCGAGGATCGTCTGTATCTGGATCATCTGCCCAATGAATCGCTGGGAGTGTTGAGCCTTGAAGTCGACACCTATGCCTTTGGCAGCCGTTTCCTGCGCCGGGCCGAGGTCACCCTGCTCAATGGGTTCGCCCGCAGCCTGATTCTCACCGGCCTCCTGTTGGCGCTCTTCTACGTGATGCTGACCAAACCGTTGGTGCGGGTGATCCGCGAACTCAGCGGGCGCGACCCGCGCAGCGCCGAGCCGACCACACTGGAGTGCCCTTCCGGCCATGGTAACGATGAAATCGGCGTGCTGGTCAAAGTCGCCAATCAGCAATTCGAGAACATTGCCACCGAGATCCAGCAGCGGCGCAACGCCGAAAACCGCCTGACCGACTACCTCGGGCAACTGGAAAACATCGTCTCGGCGCGCACCGCCGAACTCAAGGCAATCAACGCGCGGCTCAGCCAGTCCAATCAGGAACTCGAAGTCGCCCGCAGCACCGCTCTGGAAATGGCCGAGGCGCGCTCGGCGTTCCTCGCCAACATGAGCCATGAGATCCGCACGCCGCTCAACGGCCTGCTGGGGATGATCGCGCTGTCGCTCGACGGTCCGTTGAATGCCGAACAGCAGCAACAACTGTCGATCGCTCACGATTCGGGCAAGGTGCTGGTCGAGTTGCTCAACGATATTCTCGACCTGTCGAAATTCGATGCCGGGCAACTGGAGCTCGAGCACATCCCGTTCGACCTCGGTTCATTGATCGAAGACACCGCCAACCTGCTGTCGCAGAATGCCGCGCCGAGCGTCGAGCTGACCTGCCTGATCGACCCGCACTTCCCGGCACTGGTACTGGGCGATCCGACCCGCGTCCGGCAGATCGTCAGCAATCTGCTGTCCAACGCGCTGAAATTCACCCGCTTCGGCCGGGTGGATGTGCGCTTGTCGACCTACCAGGATGGCGTGCGCATCGAAGTCTGCGATACGGGCATCGGTATCGCCCAGGACGCGCAGCTGAAAATCTTCCAGCCGTTCACTCAAGCGGGCGCCGGCATCACTCGACAGTACGGCGGCACCGGACTGGGACTGGCGCTGACCTACAACCTCTGCGAAGCGATGCAGGGACGCCTGACCATCAGTTCCGAGACCGGGTTTGGCAGTCAGTTCCGTGCCGAGCTACCTTTGCCCTGCCATACCCGCGCGCTGGCACCTGCGCCGCTGCACGGGAAAATCCTCGCCATCACCGCCGCCAGCAGTGGCTTGGCGGAACTGCTGCAAAGCCTGCTGCCGGTGTGGGGACTGACATACGAGCAGCGCACCATCGATGACTCACTGCTGGGCCTGACGCCAGACGTGGTGATCACCGATTGTCCGGAGTGTCTGTTCGGCTTGCGCCCAACGCTCGTTGCGCCAATTTTGCTGGTGACCGCCTACGGCAGCTTTCTGCCCAGCGAAGAAGCGGCCGCGCTCGCCCCTCTGCAACAACAGGCACGGCCCTTGGCGCGCAACGCGCTCTATCAGAACCTGCGACGGACACTGCAACCGGAAATCGTCGCCATCAATGATGCGCAACTTGAAACATCCCCGACCCTAAGGCGCGGGCGGGTGCTGCTGGTCGAGGACAATCCGGTCAATCAACTGGTAGCCAAAGGCATGCTCGGCAAACTGGGCTGTGAGGTCATCGTCGCCGCCCATGGTGCCGAAGCGCTGGATCAGTTGGAGTATCACGAATTCGATCTGGTACTGATGGACTGCAACATGCCGGTGATGGACGGCTACGAAGCCAGCCGGCAGATTCGTCAGAGTGGGCGCTGGCCGAGCCTGCCCATCGTCGCTCTGACCGCCAACGCCATGTCCGAGGAACGCGAACGCTGCCGTGCGGCCGGCATGAGCGACTATCTGGCCAAGCCGTTCCGCCGTGAAGAACTCGCGGCATTGCTTGATCAGTGGATCCCGACTACGACAGCGCTTTGATCTGCCCCAACAAGTGATCGAGTCCGCTGCGCAGGTCATTGAGGCGATCCAGATCTACCCCGCTGTCGCACAGCAGTCGGGCCTTGAGCGGTCCGACCTGCTCGCGCAAGGCTTGGCCAGCCGGTGTCAGGCTCAGGTGCACTTCCCGTTCGTCACGCGTCGAACGCTGGCGCTGCACCCACTGCAATTGCTCCAGACGCTTGAGCAACGGCGTCAGCGTGCCCGAGTCCAGCGCCAGCCGTTCGCCCAAGGCCTTGACGGTCGGTTGCTCCGGCGCGGCGTCCTGCCATTCCCACAGCACCAGCATCGCCAGGTACTGCGGGTAGGTCAGACCGAGCTGATCCAGCATCGGCTTGTAGGCACGAATCACCGCCCGGGAGGCGGCGTACAGCTTGAAGCACAACTGGTTGTCGAGCTTCAACGAATCGACCGGCAGGCTGTTCATTTGAGCAGAGCTTCGATCTCGCGGCTCAGGTCCTGCGGCTTGGTCGCCGGGGCGAAGCGCTTGACCAATTGGCCGTCCTTGCCGATGAGGAATTTGGTGAAGTTCCACTTGATACCTTGAGAACCGAGTACACCCGGTGCACGTTTCTTCAACTGTACGAACAGTGGGTGAGCGCCGGCGCCGTTGACTTCGACTTTCTTGAACAGCGGGAAGCTGACACCGAAATTCAGCTCGCAGAATTCGCTGATCGCCCCTTCGTTGCCCGGCTCCTGTTTGCCAAACTGATTGCACGGAAAGCCCAAGACCACCAAGCCCTGATCCTTGTAGGTCTGCCACAGTTCCTCAAGGCCTTTGTATTGCGGGGTGAAACCGCACTTGCTCGCGGTGTTGACCACCAGAACCGCTTTGCCAGCGAAATCGGCCAGGGTCTTTTGCTCGCCTTTGATCGTGGTGCAGGGGATGTTCAGCAGGTTGTCGCTCATGGGACGGGCTCCGCAGAAAAGTCGGGAAAGGCCAAACATAGCGAGCAATTAAATTGCGTGCAATTTAATTATCGAATAACAAGGCGACCCTAAGGTCGCCCTTGATCGCTTATGCCCGCGGTTCGAGGTTCAGGCAAACCGAATTGATGCAATAACGCAGGCCTGTCGGCGGCGGGCCGTCGGGGAAGACGTGGCCCAGATGCGCATCGCAGCGGGCGCACTTCACTTCCGTGCGGATCATGCCGTGAGTGGTATCACGGATTTCGGTCATCGCGCTTTCGCCAATAGGCGCGTAGAAGCTCGGCCAGCCGCAGCCGGAATCGAATTTGGTATTGGAATCGAACAGCGGCTCATTGCAGCAGACACAGTGATAAACGCCGTCGGTTTTGGTCGCGTTGTATTTGCCGGAGAACGGTCGCTCGGTGGCACTGAGGCGGCAAACCTCGTACTGCTGCGGATCGAGCATGGCTTTCCATTCTTCCAGGGTTTTTTCCAACTTTTCCATCATCACACCTCAGCGGCTGAAAAAGCCCGATCTGTACCTTTTCCACGGATCGGGCGGCACGTATGATTGCGCCTCGTCACGCACCAGTCTGGCAGCCAGACCGGGCGCATTCAAACGGATTATGGGAGCCACGGCTCAAGACGTCCGCCTGTGTGAAGACGCAGGAATCCCAGCACGGTTGTCCATTCGCCGCCTGGATCGTTCATTTTCGGGATCACATCGCCATGCAGTTCAGCAAATCGAACAAGCTCGCCAACGTCTGCTACGACATTCGCGGCCCGGTGCTCAAGCACGCCAAACGACTGGAAGAGGAAGGCCAGCGCATCCTCAAGCTGAACATCGGCAACCCGGCGCCGTTTGGTTTCGAAGCGCCGGACGAAATTCTTCAGGATGTGATCCGCAACCTGCCGACCGCGCAAGGCTACAGCGACTCCAAAGGCCTGTTCAGCGCGCGCAAAGCGGTGATGCAGTACTACCAGCAAAAGAATGTCGAAGGTGTCGGCATCGAAGACATCTACCTGGGCAACGGCGTTTCCGAGCTGATCGTGATGTCGCTGCAGGCGCTGCTCAACAACGGCGACGAAGTACTGGTGCCCGCCCCGGACTATCCGCTGTGGACCGCCGCCGTCAGCCTCGCTGGAGGTAACGCCGTGCATTACCTGTGCGACGAAGGCGCCGACTGGTTCCCGGATCTGGCCGACATCAAGGCCAAGATCACCCCGAACACCAAAGCCATGGTGATCATCAACCCGAACAACCCGACCGGCGCGGTGTATTCGAAGGAAGTGTTGCTGGGCATGCTCGAAATCGCCCGTGCGCACAACCTGGTGGTGTTCTCCGACGAGATCTACGACAAGATTCTGTACGACGATGCCGTGCACATCTGCACCGCATCGCTTGCTCCGGACTTGCTCTGCCTGACCTTTAACGGCCTGTCGAAGTCCTACCGTGTGGCGGGTTTCCGCTCCGGCTGGATCGCCATCTCCGGGCCGAAGCACAACGCGCAGAGCTACATCGAAGGCATCGACATGCTGGCCAACATGCGCCTGTGCGCCAACGTGCCGAGCCAGCACGCGATCCAGACCGCATTGGGTGGCTATCAGAGCATCAACGACCTGGTGCTGCCGCAGGGTCGCCTGCTGGAACAGCGCAACCGCACCTGGGAATTGCTCAACGACATTCCGGGCGTAAGCTGCGTCAAGCCGATGGGCGCACTGTATGCGTTCCCGAAAATCGACCCAAAGGTCTGCCCGATCCACAACGACGAGAAGTTCGTTCTCGACCTGCTGCTCTCCGAGAAGCTGCTGGTGGTGCAAGGCACGGCGTTCAACTGGCCATGGCCTGACCACTTCCGCGTGGTCACCCTGCCCCGCGTCGACGATCTGGAAATGGCCATCGGCCGTATCGGCAACTTCCTCAAGTCCTACCGCCAGTAAGTGGCCAGCAGTGCGCAACGGTCATACGTTGCGCACTGTCTGATTCAGCAACACTTCTGCATTCCGCGTCCGCGCACGCCTTCTACACTTGCGATTCATACCGCTTACCTGCGTCCGGCGTAATGACGACGGGTCGCGGCAGGCTGTCATCCCGATCGTTTTCTGTCGTGGGAAATGTGCCGAGCACCGAAGAATCCGCTGTAGGACACAGTTTGAAATAGTCACTCAGTTGAATAGCCCGGTGCGGCACCTTATATACCCCGCAGTACGCTACATCTTTAGCTTGAGGAGATTTCTACAACCATGATGCGCATCCTGCTGTTTTTGGCCACTAACCTGGCGGTCGTGCTGATAGCCAGCATCACCCTGAGCCTGTTCGGCTTCAACGGGTTCATGGCGGCCAACGGGGTTGATCTCGACCTTAGTCAGCTGCTGGTTTTCTGTGCAGTCTTTGGTTTCGCCGGCTCGCTGTTCTCGCTGTTCATCTCCAAGTGGATGGCGAAAATGAGCACCGGCACCCAGATCATCAGCCAGCCACGCACCCGGCATGAGCAATGGCTGCTGCAAACCGTCGAGCAACTGTCCCGCGAAGCCGGGATCAAGATGCCCGAAGTCGGTATTTTCCCGGCCTACGAAGCAAACGCCTTCGCCACCGGCTGGAACAAGAACGACGCGCTGGTCGCGGTCAGCCAGGGCTTGCTCGAGCGCTTCTCGCCCGATGAAGTGAAAGCCGTACTGGTCCACGAAATCGGTCACGTGGCCAACGGCGACATGGTCACCCTGGCGCTGATTCAAGGCGTGGTGAACACCTTCGTGATGTTCTTTGCGCGGATCATTGGCAACTTCGTCGACAAGGTGATTTTCAAGAACGAAGAAGGCCAGGGCATCGCTTACTACGTGGCGACCATCTTCGCCGAACTGGTACTGGGCATTCTCGCCAGTGCAATCGTCATGTGGTTCTCGCGCAAGCGCGAATTCCGTGCCGACGAAGCCGGCGCCCGTCTGGCCGGCACCACCGCAATGATCGGCGCACTTCAACGCCTGCGCGCCGAACAGGGCCTGCCGGTGCACATGCCGGACACCCTGAACGCCTTTGGCATCAACGGTGGCATCAAACAGGGCTTCGCCCGCATGTTCATGAGCCACCCGCCGCTGGAAGAGCGTATCGACGCGTTGCGTCGTCGCGGTTGATCAGATTGGCGTAAAAACAAGAGGCCCGCAGTGATGCGGGCCTTTTTTGTTCCTGCCAATAATGGATTGTTGCTGATGGCCTCTTCGCGAGCAGGCTCGCTCCCACACGAGCCCTGCGAACACCCATCCAATGTGCGAGCGAGCCTGCTCGCGAAGAGGCCGGTGAAGGCGACAAAACTATCGGGAAGAAACGCGGTACACCCGCTCCTCCAGCCGCGTCACCCCAGCCTGAAGGAACTTACCGCTCTCCCCCAGCACATCCTGCTCTTCCAACACCTGCACCTGCCAAGCACCACTCAGCAACCGCTTGACCTCATCATCCCCCACCGCAAACGGCGGCCCCGGCATCTGCGCCTGATCGTAGTCCAGCGTAATCAACAGCCCTTGCACACCCAACGGCAGAATCCGCTGAAGATGCGCCGCATAACGCTCACGCATCGGCGCTGGCAAGGCAATCAGCGCGGCGCGGTCGTACAACGCCGTGCAATCGGCCACATCGCCCGCCGTCAGCGCAAAAAAATCCCCGCACCACAACTCGATGGCATCGCTGCGATAGACCTTGAACGCGCCCTTCTCACTGATCTGTGGCTGTATCTGATGCTCACTGAAAAAGTCTTCAATAGCCTTTTCCGACAGCTCAATCCCGAGCACCTGATGACCGTGCCCTGCCAGCCACGCCAGATCCAGACTTTTCCCACACAAAGGCACGAGCACTCGCGCCGGTGCCGGGGCCGCCCAGTGCCGCTGCAGATACGGGTTCACCTCGGGCAGATGGAACCCGATCTGCCCCGAAGCCCACTTCTTGTGCCAAAACTCAGGTTGCATGCATCACTCCAAATAATTCGATCAAAAAGCGTTAAAACTTATATTAGATTTAGATCAATGATCTGAATGAAGATGAGGCCATCTTAACGCTCAGGAACCCATCATGTTTCCCAGCCTGTTTATTTCCCACGGTTCACCCATGCTGGCGCTGGAGCCCGGCGCCAGTGGCCCGGCGCTGGCGCGTCTGGCCGCCGAATTACCGAAGCCCAAAGCCATCGTCATCGTCTCCGCCCATTGGGAAAGCCACGAACTGCTGGTCAGCAGTAATGCGCAACCGGAAACCTGGCACGACTTCGGCGGCTTTCCCCGCGCGCTGTTTGAAGTGCAGTACCCGGCGCCGGGCAATCCGCAGTTGGCCGCTGAGGTGGCCGATCTGTTGAATGCCAACAACCTGCCCGCTCGCCTCGACCCGCAACGCCCGTTCGATCATGGCGTCTGGGTACCGCTGTCGTTGATGTACCCGCAAGCGGATATCCCGGTGGTGCAAATTTCTCTGCCGAGCCGTGGCGGCCCGGCGTTGCAAACCCGGGTCGGCCGAGCGCTGGCGAGTCTGCGTGACCAGGGAATTTTGCTGATCGGTTCCGGAAGCATCACGCACAACCTGCGTGAACTCGACTGGCACGCCGGCCCGGAAAGTGTCGAGCCATGGGCGCGGGATTTTCGTGACTGGGTGATTGAGAAGTTGGCGGCCGACGATGAGGCGGCGTTGCATGATTATCGCCAGCAGGCGCCGCATGCGGTGCGCAGTCATCCGAGTGATGAGCATTTGTTGCCGCTGTATTTCGCGCGGGGTGCGGGCGGTGCGTTTAGCGTTGCGCACAAAGGATTCACGATGGGTGCGTTGGGCATGGATATTTATCGTTTCAGTTGACGCCTTCGCGAGCAGGCTCGCTCCCACAAAGGCAAAAAGCAGGCAAAAAAAATCCCCGAACCAGTCGGGGATTTTTTATGTTCGATCAATCAGCCCAAGGACGGATCAATCTTCGCGGTAGCGACGCAGTTTCAGCTGCTTACCGGCAACGCGAGTGTCCTTCAGTTTGGTCAGGAGCTTGTCCAGACCATCTTCCGGCAGCTCGACGAGGCTGAAGCTGTCACGCACCTGGATGCGACCGATCGCTTCACGGGCCAGACCGCCTTCGTTGAGGATGGCGCCCAGCAGGTTTTTCGCAGCGATACCATCACGCGCGCCCAGCGCGGTACGGCAACGAGCACGGCCTTCGCCCAAAGGCATTGGTGCGCGACGCTCGCGGTCACCACGATCAGGACGATCACCGGTGCGCTCAGGACGATCGCCACGCGGTGCGTTGTTCGGCACCAGTGGACGCTCCTTCTCGATCGCAGCCAGGTTCAGCGCTTGACCGTTGGTGGCTTTGCGCAGCAGCGCAGCAGCCAGGGCACGCGGGGTGCAGCCGATGTCTGCAGTCAGACGATCGAGCAGCTCACCGTGAGTCGACTCGGCATCAGCAACCAGCGGCGACAGGCTGTTGGTCAGTTTCTTGATGCGTGCATCGAGAACAGCTTGAGCGTCCGGCAGGCGTACTTCGGCAACTTTTTGACCGGTTACACGCTCGATCACTTGCAGCATGCGGCGCTCACGTGGAGTCACCAGCAGCAGTGCACGACCTTCGCGACCAGCACGGCCAGTACGGCCGATACGGTGAACGTAGGACTCTGGGTCGTACGGCATGTCAACGTTGAACACGTGAGTGATGCGCGGAACGTCCAGACCACGGGCAGCAACGTCGGTCGCAACAACGATGTCCAGACGGCCATCTTTCAGCGAGTCGATGACGCGCTCACGCTGGTTCTGGGCGATGTCACCGTTCAGCGCTGCGGCTTTGTAGCCTTTGGCGTCGAGGGCGCTGGCCAGATCCAGGGTCGCTTGCTTGGTGCGCACGAACATGATCAGAGCGTCGAAATCTTCCACTTCCAGCAAGCTGAGAACGGCCGAAGTCTTCTGATCAGCGTGAACCAACAGGTGAGCCTGTTCGATCGCGGTAACGGTCTGGGTCTTGGTCTGGATCTTCACGTGTTGCGGATCGCGCAGGTGGCGTTCGGCAATGGCGCGGATCGACTGCGGCAGGGTAGCCGAGAACAAAACGGTCTGACGGGTCGCTGGCAGAGCCTTGAAGATGACTTCCAGGTCATCCATGAAGCCCAGTTTCAACATTTCGTCAGCTTCGTCGAGAACCAGGTGGTTCACGGTCGACAGAACTTTTTCGTCACGACGCAGGTGGTCGCACAGACGGCCCGGAGTGGCGACAACGATCTGTGCGCCATTACGGATTGCTTTCAGTTGCGGGCCCATAGGCGCGCCGCCGTAAACAGCCACAACGGTAACGCCCGGCATTTGCTTGGCGTAGGTTTCGAAAGCGGTTGCTACTTGCAGCGCCAACTCACGAGTTGGCGCCAGGATCAGGGCTTGCGGTTCGCGCTTGGCAGGATCGATGCGGTGCAGGATAGGCAGTGCGAACGCGGCTGTTTTACCGGTACCGGTTTGCGCCTGGCCAATCATGTCCTGGCCGGCCATGATGATCGGGATCGATTGCTGCTGAATCGCCGAAGGCTCTTCGTAGCCAGTCGCTGCGACGGCTGCAAGAATATTCGGGTTAAGATTAAAAGCGGCGAATCCGCCGGTTTCCTGGGTCATGGGTCTGCCTCTAAGTGCATCCGCAAAGACCCATGCTCCAAAGCTGCGCATGCCGTGTTGAGACTCAAGAGTCGCCCTGGCAGCTTTGTCGGCGGGGATTTGCGAAAACGAATGAATGAAAAAAAGAATCGTCCGGGAAGAGCCCGCAATGCGGACGTGCAGCCGAAGCTGACTTCGGGAAATTGCGCTACCTAAACGCGGCCCGGTTAAAGGCCGGCGCGCACTATACCGGATTTTGCCCAAAAAGGGAGCTTTTTTTATCGTCAAAATACCTGTGTCACCGCTGTGTAACGGGGTTTTGCGGATAATCGCGCCAAGGTCTATTTTTCAAAGGCCCGGCCCTGCGGGCGATGACGCTTAAACGATTCATCGACATGCGGCATTCCGTCGCTGCACCCGCCCTTCCTGCCCGAGGATCCAGCCATGAATCAGCTCTGCCCCGGCCGCGTCAGCCGTGAACGTCGTGGTCACGTCAACCTGATCGGCCTTGATCGAGCGGCCAAGCGCAATGCTTTCGACCTCGACCTGCTGAATGACCTGAGTTTGGCTTACGGTGAGTTCGAGGCCGACAGCGAAGCGCGGGTGGCGGTGGTGTTTGGTCACGGCGAGCACTTTACCGCTGGTCTGGATCTGGTCAGCGCCAGCGGCGCACTCGCTGAAGGCTGGCAGGTTCCGACCGGCGGTTGCGACCCATGGGGTGTTTTCGTCGGGCCACGGGTGAGCAAACCGGTGATTGTCGCCGCGCAGGGCTACTGCCTGACCATTGGCATCGAGCTGATGCTGGCGGCAGATATCAATCTCTGTGCGAGCAATACCCGCTTCGCGCAAATGGAAGTACAGCGTGGGATTTTTCCTTTTGGTGGCGCGACTTTACGTTTTCAACAGATTGCCGGTTGGGGCAATGCCATGCGCTGGTTGCTGACCGGCGATGAGTTTGATGCGCACGAGGCGTTGCATCTGGGATTGGTGCAGGAAGTCATGGCCAGTGAGGACCTGTTGCCGAGAGCGATTGAGTTGGCTGAACGGATTGCCCGGCAGGCACCGTTGGGGGTGCAGGCGACGTTGATGTCGGCGCGGCAGGCGCGGTATGAGGGTGAGACGGCGGCGACGCAAGGGCTGCCGGCGCTGGTGAAGAAGTTGCTGGCAAGTGAGGATGCCAGGGAGGGGGTGAGGTCGTTGGTGGAGCGGCGACCTGGCATTTTCAAAGGGATCTGAAATTTTCGCAGACTATCAGGCCCTCTTCGCGAGCAGGCTCGCTCCCACAGGGAAATGCATTCCAGTGTGGGAGCCTGCTCGCGAAGGGTCCATCACTGACAACTCAGGTGGCCGGGCGAATACTGTTGATCAACGACTGCAACGAATACCCCAGCCGCGGCGCCAGCGCTTCGGCCCGGGCAGTCAGTGCCTGCATGTCCAGCACCTGATCGAGATCCGCCGGGACAATCAGAATCACATTGCCCTCCTTCACCGGCAACTCCCAGTAATGCCGGTGATAGAGCCCGCGCAACAACGCTGCGCCCAACGGTTTGCCATCATCGGTAGCCCACTGATTGATCACCAGCCAGCCACCGGGATTCAGCCGCTTCTGACAGTCGCCGAGAAAACTCCACGCCAGATGCCCGACACCCGGCCCGACATCGGTATACAGGTCGACGAAAATCAGGTCCGCCGGCTCAGCGCTCGGCAGCAACTCCAGCGCATCGCCGACGCGAATGTACAGGCGTGGATCATCGTCCAGCCCAAGGTATTCGATCGCCAGACGTGGCACATCCGGACGCAGTTCAATGGCTTCGACATCTTCCAGCGACAGGAACTTGAGACAGGCCTGCGTCAGCGTACCGGCACCCAGCCCGAGAAACAGCGCACTCTCCGGCTGCTCATGGCACAACGCACCGATCAGCATCGCCCGGGTGTAATCGTATTCCAGCCAGCTCGGATCCGCGGTGAACACGCAGCTCTGCTCGATCGCATCGCCGAACTCGAGAAAGCGGTAATCAGCCACTTCCAGCACGCGAATCACGCCGAACTCATCCTGTACTTCGGCGAGCAGATGCTCGACGCGCTCCTCAGTCATTTCGTCTCCTGATGGTCACCGGGCGCGGTGACGCGATGGCACCGCTGTGGCGCCGTGGCAAAGCGGCGATTGTCGGCGATGGGGCAGGAGCAGGTCACGCACTAATTGCTGCTAACATGGCCTTCCGTGCGTAGACCCTTAGAGACCGTGATGAGCCAACCGTGGAGCCCTGACAGCTGGCGCGCCCTGCCGATCCAGCAACAACCGCAATATCCCGACGCCGCGCACCTGCGCCAGGTCGAGCAAACCCTGGCCAGTTATCCGCCGCTGGTGTTTGCCGGTGAAGCGCGCGAACTGCGTCGACAGTTTGCCGAGGTCACTCAGGGCCGGGCCTTCCTGTTGCAGGGTGGCGATTGCGCGGAAAGCTTCGCCGAGTTCTCCGCAGCGAAAATTCGCGACACTTTTAAAGTGTTGCTGCAGATGGCGATCGTCATGACCTTCGCCGCCGGTTGCCCGGTGGTCAAGGTCGGACGCATGGCCGGCCAGTTCGCCAAGCCGCGCTCGGCCAATGACGAAACCATCGACGGCGTAACGCTGCCGGCTTATCGCGGCGACATCGTCAACGGCATCGGCTTCGACGAAAAGAGCCGCGTGCCGGATCCGGAACGCCTGCTGCAGTCCTATCACCAGTCCACTGCCACGCTGAACCTGCTGCGCGCCTTCGCTCAGGGCGGTTTTGCCGACCTGCATCAGGTGCACAAGTGGAACCTCGACTTCATCGCCAACTCGGCGCTGGCCGAGAAGTACAGCCACCTCGCCGACCGCATTGATGAAACCCTGGCGTTCATGCGCGCCTGCGGCATGGACAGCTCGCCACAACTGCGCGAAACCAGCTTCTTCACCGCCCACGAAGCGTTGCTGCTGAACTACGAAGAAGCCTTCGTGCGCCGCGACAGCCTGACCAACGATTACTACGATTGCTCGGCACACATGCTGTGGATCGGCGACCGTACCCGTCAGCTCGACGGCGCGCATGTTGAGTTCCTGCGTGGGGTGAACAACCCGATCGGCGTCAAGGTCGGCCCGAGCATGAACCCGGAGGATCTGATCCGCCTGATCGACGTGCTCAACCCGGACAACGATCCGGGGCGCCTCAACCTGATTGCGCGGATGGGCGCAAACAAGGTCGGCGATCATTTGCCAGCGCTGATCCGCGCGGTGCAGAGTGAAGGCAAGCAAGTGCTGTGGAGCTCCGACCCGATGCACGGCAACACCATCAAGGCCAGCAGCGGCTACAAGACCCGCGACTTCGCGCAGATCCTTGGCGAGGTGAAGCAGTTCTTCCAGGTGCACGAAGCCGAAGGCAGTTATGCCGGCGGGATTCATATTGAAATGACCGGGCAGAATGTCACCGAGTGCATTGGTGGCGCGCGGCCGATTACTGAAGACGGATTGTCGGATCGCTATCACACGCATTGTGATCCACGGATGAATGCCGATCAGTCGCTGGAGTTGGCGTTCTTGATTGCTGAAACCCTCAAGCAGGTTCGCCGCTAGACCGAGTCGCCTCTTTCGCGAGCAGGCTCGCTCCCACACTGGATTTGTGTCGTATACGAAACCCATGTGGGAGCGAGCCTGCTCGCGAAGAGGCCGGCTCAGACACCGCCAACCTCTGCCAATGCCACCCGCAACCGCGCCGCACTCTCGCGCTGACAATTCAACTGCACCCGCGCAAGCCCCAACCAACCCGCCATCTGTCGCAAGTTCAGCGCCAGCGCCAACATCCCCTCCTCATCAAGTCCCTTCTCCTCTTCGTGCACCGCATGCACCGCCAACTGCCCGGCCGCTCGCTCCGCGCGCAAATCAACCCGCGCGGCAATCCGCTCGTTGTGCAAAAACGGCAACACGTAATAGCCATAAACCCGTTTGTCCTGCGGCGTGTAGATCTCCAGCCGATAGCGGAAATCGAACAACCGCTCGGTGCGGCTGCGTTCCCAGATCAACGAATCGAAGGGCGACAACAGCGCACTGGCGACAACCTTGCGCGGGACTTTCGGTTCCGGCAGGCAATAGGCGATCTGTCGCCAACCAGCGACTTCGCACATCTGCAATTGCCCGGCCTCGACCAGCTCAGCCAGTCGCGGCCGTGCATCCGCCGGATTCAGACGGAAGTAATCACGCAGGTCCTTTTCAGTGCCGACGCCCAACGCCTGCGCCGCATGCAACAGCAATCCACGCTGCGCCTCGGCTTCATCCGGCAACGCTTGCTGCAAAATAGAATACGGGATCACCCGCTCCGGCAAATCATACAAACGCTCGAAACCACGACGCCCCGCCACCGTTACTTCACCGGCGGCAAACAACCATTCCAGCGCGTGCTTTTCCGCGCTCCAGTCCCACCAAGGTCCGGCCTTGTCTTCGCGGGTCGACAAACTGCCGGCGCCCAGCGCGCCCTGCTCTTCCACCGAACTCAAGACCCGGCGAACAACCTCCTGCTGCTCGCGACCGAATCGGGCCAATTGCTGGTAGATATCCTCGCCGCGCCTGGCTCGCTGCATGCGCCACGCCATCAACGGATACATCGACAGCGGCAGCAACGACGCCTCATGGCCCCAGTATTCGAACAATGTACGACGTCGCCCCGAACTCCAGGCAGCCTGGTCGAGCAAGTCGGAGGAATAGGAACCGAGACGGGAAAACAGCGGCAGGTAGTGCGAACGCACCACGGCGTTGACGGAGTCGATTTGCAACAAGCCCAGCCGTTCGATCAGCCGGTTGACGTGGGCGGCCTTGACAGTCGGCGGCTGGCGCCCGTTGAAGCCTTGGGCCGCCAGCGCCAGTCGTCGCGCCTGTTTGAGGGAAAAGGATACTGTTGCGGGCATGAGCATCTCCTTGTCTGCTCGCAACCTACCTCACTGGAAGTTGGTTTGTGTAGGGCTCTGCTGATCATTTATGCAGCGGGTCATTTATGCATCGGGTCATCCCAGAACGGCCGCACGGCTTCGTGTTCAACGTCGGCACGACTGACGCCGATGTCTTTCAACGCTTCATCACTCAGACTGGCGAGCAACTCACGTTCACGGTGCAGTTCGTACCAGCGGCTAAACTTGTGCAGCAGGTCGGAAACGATATGGCCATGGCCGGAAAATTTTGATTCGTCTACATACTCTCTTTGACCTTTCATCGTGTTGCCTCCTTTTGTGGATGGCTCAAGTCTCGCGCCAGCGCTAAGATCAATCCAACGAATGTTTCTGATGGCATGCATCACGGAGATTCATCAATTGTCGGCTTACCCCAGTATCGATACCGATGTTCTGCGCACCTTTGTCGCCATTGCTGATCAGGGCGGTTTCACCCGCGCCGGTGAAATGGTCAACCGCACGCAGTCGGCGGTGAGCATGCAGATGAAGCGCCTGGAAGAAGACGTCTTGCAGCGGCAGTTGTTCGAGCGCGACGGCCGCCAGGTGCGCCTGACCGCTGAAGGCCAGGTGCTGCTCGGTTACGCGCGGCGCATCCTCAAGTTGCACAGCGAAGTGTTCAACACGCTGCGCGAGCCGCACATGGTCGGCACCGTGCGCATCGGCACGCCCGATGATTACGTGATGAGGTTTCTGCCGGGGATTCTGTCGCGGTTTGCGCAGTTCTATCCGCTGATCCAGATCGAAGTGCATTGCGAGTCGACCAAACAGCTGTTGCAGCGCACTGACCTGGATTTGTCGATCGTTACCCGCGAGCCGGGTAACGAGATCGGCCAGTTACTGCGCAAAGAACGGTTTGTCTGGGCCGAGGCGCAGAATTTCAGCGCCCACGAACAGACGCCGTTGCCGCTGGCGATGTTCAACAGTGATTGTTTCTGCCGTTTGTGGGCGTGTAACGCGCTGGACGCGATGGGCCGCGAATACCGCATCGCTTACAACAGCACCAGCCTCTCGGCGCTGATGGCGGTGGTGAGCGCCGGTCTGGCGATCACCGCGCAACTGGAAAGCCTGATCACCCCGGACATGCGCATCCTCGGCGCCGCCGAAGATCTGCCGCTGTTGCCCGAGGCCAGCATCATGCTGATCCGCAACCTGAACAATCCGTCGCCGATCACTGAATGCCTGGCTGAGCACATCGTCGAAGGTTTTAAACTTTAAACGCGAGCATCACCGCGCACAGCACCAGGAAACCGCAGAACAGCCCGCGCAGGAGTTTTTCCGGCATGGCGTGGGCGACTTTCACTCCCCAACTGATGCTCGCCAGACCGCCGATCGCCAGTGGCAGACCGATCATCCAGTCGACTTCGTGGTGTACCGCGTAAGTCACCAGAGTCACGCCGGTGCTTGGCAAGGCCAAGGCCAGCGACAAGCCTTGAGCAACCACTTGCGTGGTGCCGAACAGGCTGGTCAGCACCGGCGTTGCCACCACCGCGCCGCCGACACCGAACAAACCGCCCATGGTTCCGGACGCCGCGCCAAGCACGCCGAGCCAAGGCCAGGAATAGCGCATTTCAGACGTCGCAGCGGGTGGCTTGCCGAACATCTTCAGCAGGTTGTACGCCGAGAGCACCACCAGGAACGCGACAAAGCCGATGCGCATGGTTTGCGCATCTATGCCCACTGCCCAGATCGAACCGATCCAGGCAAAGCAGAAACCCATGATCGCCAGGGGCAACGCGTGCCGCAGTTCGATGCGATTGCGCTGGTGGTAACGCCACAGCGCCAGCATCACGTTCGGTACGACCATGACCAGCGCCGTGCCTTGGGCGATCTGCTGATCGAGACCAAACCACACGCCGAGCAAAGGAATGGCGATCAAGCCGCCGCCAATACCGAATATTCCGCCGAGCGTGCCGAGGGCGGCACCGAACAGCAGGTACAACAAAAACTCAATCACAACCGAATTCCTCTTACGTCAGGCGATTCATCCTACGCAGTCATGGCTGGCGGGGAAACGCACAGCAACGCACAATGGCTATGCCGAATTCGCACAAGCGCTGAGCTGATATGAATCCCAATCAATTGACCGATCAACTCGGGCTGTTTCTCGACGTGCTGGAGAGTGGAAGTTTTTCCGCCGCCTCGCGCCGTCATCCGCTGACACCTTCCGCCGTCGCGCGACGGATCGACAGCTTGGAAAGCGCCGTCGGCAGCCAGTTATTTGTACGCAGCACCCATGCCGTACGCGCGACGCCCGCCGGTCTGGCGTTCGCCGAACGTGCCCGACGCATAGTCGCCGAGTTGCAACTGGCGCGGGCCGAAGCTGTGTCGCTGAGCAGCGCGCCGGAAGGCTTGATTCGCATCGACGCCCCCGCTGCGTTCGGACGCCGGCATCTGGCGCCGGTGATTGCCGACTTTCTCGTGCTCTACCCGGGATTGGATGTGCAGTTGCACTTGATCGACAGTTTCGTCGACATGGGCGGCTCAAACCTGGGCAAGGTTGATCTGGTGCTGCGTGCCGGGCAAATGGCTGACACGCGATTGGTTGCCACGCCCTTGGCGAGCATGGTGCGCATTGCCTGCGCCAGTCCTGACTATCTCAAACGCCGGGGCGTGCCCGGCAGTCCGGCACAACTTGGTGAGCATGATGGTCTGGATTGGGAAGGCCTCGCCCCGCCCTTCGCCTGGCGCTTCGAGCACGACGGCCAGATGCACTTACACCGCCCGGCACGCATCCGCATGAGTGCCAACAATGCCGAGGCCTTGGTCTGCGGCGCCTTGGCTGGCTTGGGCATCGCGCATTTGCCGACCTGGCTGGCGAGCGAATACCTGCTACGCGGGGAACTGGTACCGCTGTTCTGCGAAAACGGCCTGCCAAGCCCGGAATCCACCGGCATTTACGCGCTGCGCATGGAGCAAC
The DNA here is from genome assembly GCF_054790575.1 of Pseudomonas sp. MC6. Classification (NCBI taxonomy): domain Bacteria; kingdom Pseudomonadati; phylum Pseudomonadota; class Gammaproteobacteria; order Pseudomonadales; family Pseudomonadaceae; genus Pseudomonas; species Pseudomonas sp. MC6. The sequence continues at coordinate 461,517 of NZ_CP186504.1, read as the reverse complement.
AAACCAACTCGCGCAGCCGCCTGCTTCTGGAATATCTCAAGACCCGTTTCAGCCCGGTGCCTCCGTGGGATCTGGCCCTACAGAGGGACCTGGACCGACACTAGCACTGGAGAATTATCTGGCGCATTAAAGATTCGAGCGCTAGATTCATGGCCATTACCGAACAAGGCTTTGACATGACTTCCGAACGCGACAACTGCGACGACCTGCTCCTCGACAATCAGGCGTGCTTCGCCCTGCACTCCACTTCGCTGATGATGACCAAGGTCTACAAGCCACTGCTGCAAGCCTTGAACCTGACCTATCCGCAATACCTGGCAATGATGGTGCTGTGGGAAAAGGATGGCTTGACCGTCGGAGAAATCAGCACGCGACTGCTGACCGATCCCGGCTCGCTGACTCCGCTGCTCAAGCGCCTGGAAGGCGAAGGCTTACTGAGTCGCACGCGCAGCCGTGAGGATGAGCGCGTGGTGATTGTCGAGTTGACCGAGCAAGGCCGCGCGCTGAAAGAAAAAGCCCAGACGGTCCCGCAATGCATCCTCGGCGCCAGCGGCTTCTCTCTGGAACGCCTGCAGAAGCTGCAAGCAGAGTTGCAGGCACTGCGTAGTCATCTACAAGAAAGCCTTATCTAAGGCCCACCAATCCCTGTAGGAGTGAGCCTGCTCGCGATAGCGGAGTGCCAGTCAACTCAGAAGTCGACTGAACCACCGCTATCGCGAGCAGGCTCACTCCTACATTTGATCTCGTCGTCTGAAGAATATTTTTCAACGCCTGATCTCCCCGCCATCCCCTCTAAATCGCACTTTTCAGGCTGACCAGCGATTCGCCGTTTTTGCCGAAACGCAAATTCTTCAGAAATTTATCTTGCGCACAATATATTAGCGCGATACATTCACTTCGCACTTACTTAGCGCGCAAATAATTAGCGCGTACAACCACACCCAATGAGGCTCACACCATGCAAACTCTCTACACCGCAATCGCAACCTCCACTGGCGGCCGTGATGGTCGTGCGATCTCCAGCGACAACATCCTCGACGTCAAACTCGCTACCCCGAAAGAACTCGGCGGTGCCGGCGGCGCGGCGACCAACCCAGAGCAACTGTTCGCGGCTGGCTACTCGGCCTGCTTCATCGGCGCTCTGAAATTCGTCGCCAGCCAGACCAAACGCAAAATCCCTGACGACGCCTCGATCACCGCCCACGTCGGTATCGGCCAGATCCCTGGCGGCTTCGGACTGGACATCGATCTGCACATCAGCCTGCCAGGTCTGGAACAGGCCGACGCTCAAGCGCTGGTCGACGCTGCTCACCAGGTCTGCCCGTACTCCAACGCCACCCGTGGCAACGTCGATGTGCGTCTGCACGTTACCGTCTGATCACTGACGCCCCAGGCCCGAACAGGAAATGAACATGCACACTTTCAGCAAAGTCTTGACCGGTACCCTTCTCGCCCTGTCTATCCACAGCGCTTTCGCCGGTGATGTCGAACACAACACTCAGGCATTTCTCGATGTGCTGAATGCCGGCACCGGCAAACCGATGGAACAGCTGACGCCCAAAGATGCCCGCGCCGTGCTGGTCGGTGCGCAGTCCGGGGTCAAGTTGACGCTGCCAAAAGCGGACGTCAGTGAAAAGATCATCCAGGTCGACGGTCAACCGTTGAGCCTGACCATCGTCCGGCCGGCCGGAGTCAAGGGCGAGCTGCCGGTGTTCATGTTCTTCCACGGCGGTGGCTGGGTGCTGGGCGATTTCCCGACGCACGAGCGGCTGGTGCGGGATCTGGTGGTTGGTTCGGGAGCGGCGGCGGTATTCGTCAATTACACGCCTTCCCCGGAAGTGCATTACCCGGTAGCAATCAATCAGGCCTACGCAGCGACGAAGTGGGTCGCTGAGCACGGTAAAGAGATCAATGTCGACGGCAAGCGTCTGGCTGTGGCGGGCAACAGCGTCGGCGGCAACATGGCGGCCGTGGTTGCACTGATGGCCAAAGACAAAGGCACTCCGGCGATCAAATTCCAGGTGCTGCTGTGGCCAGTGACGGACGCCAATTTCGATACTGGCTCCTACAATCAGTACGCCGAAGGGCACTTCCTCACGCGCAACATGATGAAATGGTTCTGGGACAACTACACCACTGACGCCAAGCAGCGAAACGAGATCTACGCCTCGCCGCTGCGGGCCACCACTGCACAACTGAAGGGCCTGCCGCCCGCTCTGGTGCAGACCGCCGGCGCCGATGTGCTGCGTGATGAGGGTGAAGCTTACGCTCGCAAACTCGACGAGGCTGGTGTAGCGGTGACGTCGGTGCGTTACAACGGCATGATTCACGATTACGGCTTGCTTAACGTGGTCAGTCAGGTGCCGGCAGTGCGTTCGGCAATGCTGCAGGCATCTGAAGAACTCAAGCAACACTTGAAGTAACTACGAGCCCATTGTGGGAGCGAGCCTGCTCGCGAAAGCGGTGTGTCATCCGGTGATGTGCTGGCGGACAGAACGCATTCGCGAGCAGGCTCGCTCCCACGGGGGATAGGTGTGCAGTTCAAAACTGCAGGCACAAAAAAGCCCGACTCAATGGTCGGGCTTTTTCTTTCCGCAAAAACCGATGCTTATTTGGCACGGCCTTTGTAGGAACCGCCTTCGCGGGTGTCGATCTCGATCTTGTCACCGATTTCGATGAAGTCAGCAACTTGCAGCTCGGTACCGTTAGCCAGCTTGGCTGGCTTCATGACTTTGCCGGAAGTGTCGCCGCGAGCCGAACCTTCGGTGTAGTCAACTACGCGCACGATGGTGGTCGGCAGCTCTACGGAAACCAGACGCTCTTCGAAGAAGATCGCTTCGCAAACATCGGTCATGCCTTCTTCAACGAAAGGCAGAACAGCTTCGATGTCTTCAGCGTTCAGCTCGTACATGGTGTAGTCAGTGGTGTCCATGAACGTGTAGGTGTCGCCGCTGATGAAGGACAAGGTCGCTTCTTTGCGGTCGAGGATTACGTCGTCCAGTTTGTCGTCAGCGCTGTAAACGATCTCGGTCTTGTAACCGGTCAGCAGGTTTTTCAGCTTGGTCTTCATGATCGCGCTGTTACGGCCCGACTTGGTGAATTCAGCTTTCTGAACCAGCCAAGGATCGTTCTCGAGACGGATCACGGTACCGGGTTTCAGTTCTTTACCAGTTTTCATTGCGAATATCCGAATTTGGATGGGATTTACAAAAATCTAGGCCGCGTATCATATCCAATTTAGGTAAAACTGTACCAGCGCTGCGGCAAGATCGGCCTGCAAGCCTTGTTCCAGACACCACGCTTCGGCATTTTTCTGCAGTTCTGGCCAATGATTACGGGCGGCGAGCCAGTGTTCGCCGATGGGTTGACCGGCGCTCCACGCTCGCCAGAGACCGTTCACCGCCTCGGCAGCGGCCGGTGACAGGCCTTTTGTGTAGAGCGCGAGGAAGGCGTCGAGCTTGTCCAGATGGATGTCTTCGTCCTGCTGATAGATGTGCCAGAGCATCGGCCGCCCCGCCCATTGCGCGCGGACAAACGAATCTTCACCGCGCACCGCATTGAAATCGCAGCACCAGAGCAAGTGATCATATTGATCCTGTCGGACGAACGGCAGCACTTGCACGATCAGGGACTGACGCACATGGATCGCACCAACGGTCAGCGTTTCCACACCCAGCCAGCGCGCCACATCGCCAAGAACCCGCCCTTCCGGCACTAGCAGATGGGTCGGCGCGGCGTCCGCTGCCAACACGTCCAGCCAACTGGCCAGCCCGGCATTCTCGTAGGCAAATAACGAAATCAGCTGCGCCTCAGGCGCGCGATCGATGCCCAGGCCTTGCAGGAATTGTCGCTGCGCCTCGGGATCCTGTTGAAACTGCCGACGCTGCCCAAGCAATCCACGCTCACGCAGCAAACCGCCAGTACCGGGCTGGAAACCGGGGAAAAAGAAGATTTTTTGCACCGATTTGTATTTCACCGACGGCAGACCGTGGCAACCGACAACCCAGTCCTCGGCGCTGAGGTAGTCGAGGTTCATCCACAACGGCGGCTTTTCACGCTCGGCCATAGCATCCATGTAGTCACTGGGCAACTGGCAGGCAAACGCGGCGATCACCACATCCGCCGCATCTGTGTGCACCCACTCAGCCGGCCAGTGCCGCACTTCGACGCCTTGTTGCGATTGCTGTGCGGCGTTGATATCAATCACCGGGCAAATGCGTTCGAATGCGCGCAGATCATCGACCCACAATCGCACTGCCAAACCATGCTCAGCCACCAATTGCCGGGCCAGACGCCAAGTCACGCCGATGTCGCCAAAGTTGTCGACCACCGTGCAGAAAATATCCCAGCGGGGTTTCAATTCCGGCATTCAAGACTCCCGTTGGCAAAAGCAGCAATTGTCCGCATAAATGACCTCGCGCAGAAGTCCCGACGGCGATTAATCTTCGTGCGACAATCGCCACTTGCCCGCAATCACCCGCCAGGAGGCAGCCATGCCCTACCGTCCCAACCCGCGCCGTCCTTTGCCTGTTCAGCTTAGTGCGCTGCATCTGATCGGCAGCATTGCCTTGGGCATGTGGCTGGGCTTCGTCGCCATTGCGCTGACCTGCTGGCTACTGTCGCATTTCGTGTTCAAAGAACAACTGGCACCGGTTGCTCAAGCTGTGCAGCAACTGGCCAATCCGCCGGCGGCTGTTCAAGTCCAGCCGGATATTCCACCGCAGAGCCCGTTGTTCCAGCAGTACGAAGAAAACCTGCGCAAGAACGAGCAGCAGGCACGGCTGGATCAGGCGCGTGGCAGCACGCGTAATCTGTCGAATCCAAAGTGTCAGTTCTGGCTGCAACAGGATCAGACGGCTCCGAGCGAGAAAAGCCGCGCCAACGTTTTGCAATTCTGCGATTGATCATGAACAAACACACGGTTCACCAACTGATTCTCGACAAACTGCGCATCGACCTCGACATCGCCGAACGCGCTGCGCAAACCGCTTACGAAACCGCGACCCACGAAGAAAACATCGCCGAAAACAAGTACGACACGCTGGGCCTTGAGGCGTCGTATCTGGCGGCCGGACAGGCGAAACGTGTCGAGGAAATTCGTCAGTCACTGGCGTTGTGTCAGAACCTGACGCTGCGTGCCTACGATGAAAATCGTGGAATCGAGGTCGGCGCCCTGCTCGGTCTGGAGGACGAAAAGGGTCGCGAACAATGGCTGTTTCTGGCACCGGATGCGGCAGGGCTGAAAGTCGATGTGGTCGGACAGCCGATTACCGTGATCACCCCGCGCTCGCCGCTGGGCAAAGGTCTGCTGGGCAGGTGCGAAGGCGATGAGGTGGAGATTCTGGTGGCGGGCACCCGGCAACAATTTGCTGTCACCGAGGTGCTTTAAGGTAGTTGATCAGTGAACCGGCAGTTCGACGCCGTCGAACAGTTCTTCCAGTTCCTGCTTGTTGTGGCACTGAATGGCTTTGGCCATGACTTCGCGGGTCAGGTGCGGAGCGAACTTCTCGATGAAGTCGCACATGAAACCACGCAGGAAGGTGCCGCGACGGAAACCGATCTTGGTGATGCTCGATTCGAACAGCTCGCTGGCATCCAGCACCACCAGGTCGTTGTCGAGTTTGGTGTCGACCGCCATTTTAGCGACGATGCCCACACCCAGCCCCAGGCGTACGTAGGTTTTAATCACGTCGGCGTCGGCAGCGGTGAACACCACTTTCGGTGTCAGACCGCGATGACTGAAGGCTTCGTCGAGTTTCGAGCGACCGGTAAAACCAAATACGTAAGTCACGATCGGGTATTCGGCCAGTGCTTCCAGGGTCAGCTTCGGCAGCTTGGTCAGCGGGTGGCCCTGCGGCACGACTACGCAACGGTTCCAGCGATAGCACGGCATCATCACCAGGTCGCCGAACAGCTCCAGCGCTTCGGTGGCAATGGCGAAATCGACGGTGCCGTCTGCAGCCATTTCGGCGATCTGCATCGGCGAACCCTGATGCATGTGCAGCGCCACGTCCGGGTATTGCTTGATGAAATTGCTGATCACCGGTGGCAGCGCATAACGTGCCTGGGTATGGGTGGTAGCGATCGACAGGGTGCCTTTCTTCTCGTTGGAAAATTCCTGAGCGATCTGTTTGATGCTTTCGACCTTGCGCAGAATCTCACCGGCGGTGGTGATGATGCGCTCGCCGGCCGGGGTCACGCGAGTCAGGTGCTTGCCGCTGCGGGCAAACACTTCGACGCCGAGTTCGTCTTCCAGCAGGCGGATTTGTTTACTGATGCCCGGTTGCGAGGTGTAAAGGCTTTGGGCTGTAGCGGAAACGTTGAGGTCGTGGTGCGCCACTTCCCAGATGTAGCGCAGTTGTTGAAGCTTCATATGAATCCCTCAAAGCAGGTAGACGCCACGGGCATCAGCGACGGTATATAACTATATTAATGGTTTGAAGAATAAATCTAGAACTTTTTTATCAAAGCGCCATTATTCCTGCGTCAGCGATCCTCCCGCCGCCGCTCCACCAACGGCACCAGATAAACCGGCACCTTGGCCAATTGCAGGACCCGCGCCGCCGTGCGCCCCAACGGCGTTTCCGCGCCCACGCCGTGGCTGTGACTGCCGACGATCAGCAAATCGACAGAGAGTTTCTGCACCTGGTCGAGAATCACCTGCGACGGATCGCCCTGCAGCACGCGCACCGCGCGAATGCGCTGCAGATCCTGCGCGCCTTCATCTCCCAGCTCTTCGCGAAAACTGTCGAGCACCCGCTGCTCGATACTGGCGATGACAGTTTTCAGACCCTGGCTGTGAAATTCGTTCAATGCCTGCTCGTCGAGATAGCTCTGCAACACCGATTCGGCAAACAGCCCCATCGGCTCCACCGCGTGCACCACGTACAGATCGGCATTGAACGTTCGCGCCAACGCCAGGGCATGCTGCATCACTAACGGTGCGTACAGACCGAGGTCAGTGGCATACAGCATCGAACGAATCATATGACCTCCTCGCGTGCCAACATGGCGGAGATTTGATTCAGCTTAGCAGTGCCTTGGCGACTACGACGGGCGACGCAACGTCTTGAACCAAAGGGCTTTAGACCGACGGTTCGTTGCTGATGCCGTGCGGCACGTGGCCGGTGGCAACGACTTCGCGGGCGAGTTCGCAGTGGCCCGCCTGGTCGTCGAAAAACACGTCGGCAGCAAACGCTTCGAGAAACGCCGATTTGGTCAGGCCACCGAGGAACAGTGACTCGTCGAGACGAATGTCCCACTCGCGCAAGGTGCGGATCACCCGTTCATGGGCCGGTGCCGAACGCGCGGTGACCAGCGCCGTACGGATCGGGCAATCATCGTCGGGGAACTCCCGCTGGAGCAAATTGAGCGCCGCGAGAAAACCTTTGAACGGACCACCACGCAACGGTTCGCGCGCCGACTCGCGCTCCTTGGCCTGGAACGCCTCGAGCCCGCCGGACTGATAAACGCGCTCCGACTCATCGGAAAAAATCACCGCGTCACCGTCAAAGGCGATGCGCAATTCGTCACTGGCCGCGCGACTGGCACCACCGGACAGAATCGTCGCCGCTGCAAATCCGGCATCCAGAGCCGCGCGCACGTCTTCGGCATGGGTCGAAAGAAACAGGTCGCAGCCAAAGGCTTTCAGATACGGATACGGACTGCGCCCGCCGACAAACGCCGCGCGGGAAATCGCCAGACCGTAATGGTGAATCGAGTTGAACACGCGCAGGCCGGTGTCGGCGCTGTTGCGCGAGACCAGAATCACCTCGACCCGTGCACGGCCAAGGCGACTGTTCAGGCTCAGGAGTTTCTCCACCAGCGGGAAGGCATCGCCGGGCGCAAGAATTTCGTCTTCGTGCTCGATCTGGTATTGCCGATAGGCTTCGACGCCGCTCGACAAGTAGACCTTGTGGCTCTCACTCAGGTCGAACAAGGCGCGTGACGAAATCGCCAGCACCAGTTTGTCATCGATGTTCTTCGCCATGCCTTCCCCCAAAGCGACCGGCCTGAACGTTGCGCCGGTCGATAAAACGTAAATTGCGATACAGCGCTTCGATGCGCGGCAGTTCACAGCCCGCCGCTTTCGCCACTGCCAGTGGACGAGCGTAGATCGCCTCCAGCTCCAGCGGTCGCTTATGTAAAAAGTCGTGGTGCATGCTCGGCCAGTAGTCGGGCATTTTCTCGGTCATCATAAACAGATAGTCGGCGTATCCCGGCGGCACGTCGTGGCCGCAGGCTTTGGCGCCCTGCACCACTTCGGCCATCAACGCCTGGATCAACGCACGGCTGTCGGCATCCGCCATCAGCGGCGTGGTGCTGGCGCCGAGCAACACCGAGAGTCCGTTGTAGGGAACATTCCAGATCAGTTTCTGCCAGCGCGCCTGCTGCAGATTGGGCATCGCCTGGGAATCGAGACCTGCGCTGCGGAACAGGCCGGCGCCCTCTTCGACAATGGCCATACGTGCAACGTCATCGATGGCCGGACCGCTGTGATAGCCAACATTGACTGCGCCCAAGGCTTGATGAGTGACTTGCCCTGGTCTCTCGCGGTGCACGCAGTTCAGGCACAAACCACCCAGCAGATGCAAAGAGTCGGGGAGCAGCTCACGCAGGCTGTCTTCGACGTCGAGGCCGTTTTGCAGCACCAGCACTTTCGCATCCGGTTTGGCCGCTTGAATGATAGAAGGCGCGAGGCCGGTGTTGCTGGTGGTTTTCGCCCCGACCAACAGCCAGTCGCATTTGGGCATATCCTCGGCGGCCGAATAGGCTTGCACCGGATTCAGTGTCAGCGGGCCATGCACCGCGCTGTTGATTTGCAAACCGCGTTCAGCCACCGCCGAAAACTCGCTGCGCAACAGAAAGTGCACATCGAAACCGGCACGCGCCAGCATTACGCCGTAGAAACCACCAATTGCGCCGGTGCCGATAATCCCTACGACCGGTTTATCAGAGCCCGGTTTATTCTCTGCCCCCATCATGGCAACTCCTCTGCAACTCGACCCAGTGCCTGCGCCAGCGCCGCGTTCAACGCATCGGCCGTCAGGCGCGTGTGCAATGCCCCAAAGAACTCGCCGTCGCGCACCACAAACAGCGCCGGCAAATGAAAGACCTGATAGCGCTCCACCAGCCCGCCGTTGTCGCCGGCATCGATCCAGCACAGGCGATCGATGTCCAACGTCAGATCCGGCAACACTTCGCGGGCATAGCGGCAACTGGCGCAGCCGACGCTGGTGAAAATCACCAGCGAAACGCCGCTCATCGCCAATAGCCGTTGGTCGGCGTCGAAATCGGTCAGTTCGGATTCGACCACTATACTGGGGGAAACAATGTCAAATGGCCGACACAGGGAGTCTGTGCTCATGGGACGTTTCATTCCTCATCCGGACGAGGTGCCGGTTGAATTAACCTTGCTCAAGCCTGAGTGTATTTCCAGGCAACAGCTGCACACTATCAGCCTCGGCGGCATCGCTTGCAATTACCACCGAGCCTGGCGCCATGGCACGGCCCTGCAAGTGCGCATGCCGTCACTCAATGCCGACATCTGCTATCCGGGCTATGTGGCGTGGTGTCTGCGACGCAAAAAAGGCTATCTGGTGGGCATCGCGTTTACCGATGAGCAGACGCTGTTCAGTGCGCGAATGGGTGAGCAGGTGTGTCAGATAGAGCGCTATTGCCGCATGCACGACACCCACGATGACCTGCAAGAAATTCAGGCAGTGGCCCTGCAATGGGTCGAGCAACACGCCGACGAGTTCTCCCACGACAGCGTGCGCAAGGCTTTTGCGCAGCCAGCGCTGGACTAAAGCACCTTTTGCCCATTGTCGAACAGGCGCTTTACGCGCTAAGGTTCCGCTCCCCGACGCGCTTAAATCTGCTGTGCTCCGCCGCGCGGGGATCGCTGGCGGCCGGCACCCGTGACCTGACGAGTAAACGATGGCTGATTTACCGATCAACGACCTAAACGTCGCCTCTAACGAGACCCTGATCACTCCCGATCAGCTCAAGCGTGATATCCCTCTGAGCGACGCTGCCCTGCGCACCGTCACCAAGGGCCGCGAAGTCATTCGCAACATTCTTGATGGCACTGACCACCGTCTGTTCGTAGTGATCGGCCCATGCTCGATCCACGATATCAAGGCTGCCCACGAATACGCCGATCGCCTCAAGGTGCTGGCGGAGGAAGTCTCCGACACCCTGTATCTGGTCATGCGCGTGTATTTCGAGAAGCCACGCACCACCGTCGGCTGGAAAGGCCTGATCAACGATCCGTATCTGGACGACTCGTTCAAGATTCAGGACGGTCTGCACATCGGTCGTCAGTTGCTGCTGGATCTGGCCGAAAAAGGCCTGCCGACCGCGACCGAAGCCCTCGACCCGATCTCCCCGCAATATCTGCAGGACCTGATCAGCTGGTCGGCCATCGGCGCGCGTACTACCGAATCGCAGACTCACCGCGAAATGGCTTCCGGCCTGTCCTCGGCCGTCGGCTTCAAGAACGGCACTGACGGTGGTCTGACTGTGGCAATCAACGCCTTGCAGTCGGTGTCCAGCCCGCACCGTTTCCTCGGTATCAACCAGGAAGGTGGCGTGTCGATCGTCACCACCAAAGGCAACGCCTACGGTCACGTGGTGCTGCGCGGTGGTAACGGCAAGCCGAACTACGATTCGGTCAGCGTTGCCCTGTGCGAACAGGCACTGGACAAGGCCAGGATCAAGCCGAACATCATGGTCGACTGCAGTCACGCCAACTCCAACAAGGATCCAGCGCTGCAACCGCTGGTGATGGAGAACGTCGCCAACCAGATCCTCGAAGGCAACCAGTCGATCATCGGCCTGATGGTCGAGAGTCATCTGAACTGGGGTTGCCAGGCCATTCCGAAAGACCTCGCCGACCTGCAATACGGCGTGTCGATCACCGATGCCTGCATCGACTGGTCTGCCACCGAGAACACCCTGCGCAGCATGCACGCCAAGCTCAAGGACGTTTTGCCGAAACGCCAGCGCGGCTGATCAGCGTCTTACAGGCATAAAAAAACGCCGGGCAATGCCCGGCGTTTTTGTGTGTGCGATTCAGATCTTGGCGGCGCGGCGCTGATGACGTTCCATGTAGCGCTCGACGTAGGAGCAGGACGGGATCACCGTGTAGCCCATTTCTTCGGCGTACTGCAACGCGCTTTCGGTCAGCGCTGCAGCAATGCCACGGCCACGCAGGGCATTGGGCACAAACGTGCGATAGATATCCAGGGTCTGTTTCCCCAGATCCATATACGTCAGGTAGGCACGATGACCGTCCACATTGGTCTCGAACTGATGACCAGCCTGGTCATGGTGGATGGACAACGCCTCGCTCATCACTACTCCTCGCGGGTCTCGAATTCTGACCCCTACCTTACCGATGTTTTTCCGGCGAAGGAACATCTACGCCACCCCGTGCCTGATGGACACCGAGAAGAGCCACACCGATCTCGCGCAACCTGGCACTGATAAATAGTAGGCACCATTGGCAAAAATGCTCAAGGTGCGCTCGTCATCAAGCGGGTTGACGGGGTTTGCTCCAAGGGACGCAGAGGTGATTGGGGAGAAGATCTTCCCGGGCCACTCACCTGAACATTGCCGGATGTTGAGACTTAAGACGTGCAGCCTTTTTTAAAGTCACCTCAACATGGACAAAGATAAGCGAAGCAGCACGCAAAATCGGAACAAAAGTGTGGACGAATTCATATAGACAGACTTTAGCCAAGACTGCAAAAACAGCACGTGGCTACGGGAACTTTTTCTCATTAACTCGCTCAGCTCGGGGCTTGCGGCTGGGTATTTTTTAAACAGCGCAGTTAAAAGTTGCTCGAAAAAGAATCAACGCCTACAATTTTTTTTGCTTCTTGCCTTACGTCAGTTTACTTACTACAAGTAATGGGTAGTATGTACGCCGGCTATTTCCTCAATCGTGAGGAGACAGTCACTTAATTTGAAAGTCCTTGAAGGGGAACACGATGAACAACGTTCTGAAATTCTCTGCTCTGGCTCTGGCCGCAGTTCTGGCTACCGGTTGCAGCAGCGCATCGAAAGAAACCGAAGCACGTCTGACCGCTACTGAAGACGCAGCTGCTCGCTCCCAGGCTCGTGCAGACGAAGCTTACCGTAAAGCTGATGAAGCTCTGGCTGCTGCTCAAAAAGCACAACAGACTGCTGACGAAGCTAACGAGCGTGCTCTGCGCATGCTGGACAAAGCTAGCCGCAAGTAATAATCCCTCGGGATTGTTATCGAGCCGACCCGATTTATCGGGTCGGCTTTTTTATTGCCCATCGTTTTGTTCAGGCAATAAAAAACCCGCCGACGCTTCACGCATCGACGGGTTCCGGAGTACGACTTACTGCTGCAGGTCGATCGGTGTATTGGCAACAATCGGTGCCGAAGTATTCGGTGTACCGATTTCCGTTGGCAGGCCATCTTCGGCTGCGACCACATCCCGCACCACATCCCAGTTCACGCGCAGGTTACTGGTGACATCTTCACGCTTGAGCATCGCGTTGATCACTGCGGTGTGCTTGTCGACCACCGAAGGGTTGCCCTTGTCGTCGATCGGCGTGTGCGCTTCCAGATAGACCTTGCCGCCACTGCTGCCGAACTTGTAGGCATCATTGAGGATGCGCACCGACGTGCCGACCGGGACCATGCCGGCCATTTCCAGCACGTTGTTGTTGAACATGCGGAAGCAGCCGTGGCTGGTGCGCATGCCGATACCGAATTTCTTGTTCGAACCGTGGATCAGATAACCCGGCGTGCCCAGAGTGAACTTGAACGGGCCCAGCGGATTGTCCGGACCGGCCGGCACTACGTTCGGTAGCGGGTCGCCATCAGCGGCGTGTTCCGCCTTGATCGATGCGGGAGGCGTCCAGGTCGGGTTTGGCGTTTTGGCGGTGATCGAAGTGTGCGCGATCGGCGAACCCCAACCCTCACGACCAATACCCAGCGGGAACGTGTACACCACGTTGCGGCCTTTCGGGAAATAGTAGAGGCGGTACTCGGCAAGGTTGATGACGATGCCTTCACGCGGGCCCGGCGGCAGAATGAAACGGGTCGGCAAGACGATTTCGGTGCCGGCGCCCGGCAACCAGGCATCGACGCCCGGGTTGGCCGCGACCATCTCCGAGTAACCCAGATCGTACTTCGTGCCGAGATCGGCGAAGGTGTCTTCGTACTTGGCTTTGATCACCTGCACCTGACCGATGATGTCTTCACCGGGTGGTGGCAGGGGAAACTCCAATGCAGCAACGGGACCGGCCACACACAGGGCGGCAAGTGACAGGCAGCGGGTGACGGCAGGAAAGCGCGGCAACATCCGGAAAATCCTTCGCATGATCAACAAGGGTATAAGAGCGCGATTGTACACCGCACTTTGAATATTCGGGGAGCCACGCCGATGGACCGTGCTGAATGCGAAAAGATCGCAGCCTTCGGCAGCTCCTACAGGATTACGCGAACCCATGTAGGAGCTGCCGTAGGCTGCGATCTTTTGCTCTTAAAGCTCGAAACGCAGCTCCGGCCAGATCGGCGAGGTGCCGCGTTTTTGCGACTCCAGAATAGCCCGGCACAGCGAACACAGGCGCTGATCCTGAAAAACCCGACGATCCACACTCGACCAGCGCGGCTGCGCCGGCAGCAGACTGCCGCACAGGGTGCGATCGGCCGAGCCACCGAGTTCGAGTTGCCGCGTCACCAGATGCACCCGCACTTCCTGGCAGGCGAACAGATCCAGCTGCTCGTCAGGCTCGATCAGTTGGTAGGCAAACAGGGACCAGGCAGAACGCGACATCGGGGGCTCCAAATAAGGGGGCGCCACATTAGCCGAAAGCCTGCCCTTAGAAAAGCCTCATAACAGCGGTTTTAGCGTCGGCCAGACATTTTCCAGCAACTTGCTCTGAGCCCCGACTGCCGGGTGCAGACCATCGGCCTGCATCAAGTCCGGATGACCGCCGACGCCGTCGAGGAAAAACGGTACCAGCGGGATCTTTTTGTCGTCGGCGAGTTTGCCGTAGACCTCGGCAAAAGCATCGGTGTAACGCTTGCCATAATTGGGCGGCAGTTGCATGCCGAGCAACAGCACCTTGGCCCCGCTCTGACGCGAACTGTCGATCATCGAGGCAAGATTTTGTTGCAATTGAGTTGGCGGCATTCCGCGCAAGCCATCGTTGCCGCCCAGTTCGAGGATCACCAGTTCCGGCTTATGCTCTGCAAGCAGCGCGGGCAGCCGCGCCTGGCCTCCGGCACTGGTGTCGCCGCTGATCGAGGCATTGACCACTTTATCGTCGAAACCCTCCTGTTTGAGCCGTTGCTCAAGCAACGAGACCCACCCCAAGCGGGTATCCAGTCCGAAACCAGCGCTGATACTATCGCCAACGATCAGGACAGTACCCGCCGCTGCGTTCTGGGCCATGCACATCAAGGCCAGGCCAGCACTCAAAAACCACACACGCATCGGATTCTCCATGGGCGCAAGCATTCTCACCGCGAAGAACCTCAGCAAAGTGGTTCCCAGCGCGGAAGGTGAACTGACTATCCTGCACGAACTCAGCCTGGAACTGAACAAGGGCGACAGCCTCGCCATCGTCGGCGCGTCCGGTTCGGGCAAATCCACCCTCCTCGGCCTGCTCGCCGGTCTCGACCTGCCGAGCAGTGGCGAAGTCATTCTCGCCGGCCAAGGCCTGAGCAATCTCGACGAAGACCAGCGCGCACGCATTCGTGCCGAACATGTCGGTTTCGTCTTCCAGTCCTTCCAACTGCTCGACAGTCTCAATGCGCTGGAAAACGTCATGCTGCCGCTGGAGCTCGACGGCCGCAAAGATGCGCGTGAGCGTGCGACCGAACTGCTCCAGCGCGTCGGCCTCGGCCAGCGCCTGACCCATTCGCCGCGCCAGCTCTCGGGTGGCGAACAGCAGCGCGTGGCGATTGCCCGAGCGTTTGCTGCCGAGCCTGACGTGCTGTTTGCCGATGAACCCACCGGCAACCTCGACAGCCATACCGGTGAGCGCATCAGCGATTTGCTCTTCGAATTGAACAAGGAGCGCGGCACCACCCTGGTGCTGGTCACCCACGACGAACGTCTGGCCCATCGTTGCCGGCGCCTGATCCGTCTTGAAGCCGGGCTGCTGATCGCCCCTCTGGAGCCTTGATGGCACGTTTGCCGCTGTTGCGTCTGTTCAGTCTCGCTATACGCCAGCTCCTGCGCGATGCCCGCGCCGGCGAATTGCGCGTGTTGTTCTTCGCGTTGGTCGTTGCAGTAGCGGCGAGTACCGCCATCGGCTATTTCGGCGCCCGCCTGAACGGCGCGATGATGCTGCGCGCGACTGAGTTTCTCGGCGCCGATCTGGTTCTCGAAGGCAGTTCCCCGGCCCGTGAAGAACAGATCAGGAGTGGTACCGAGCTGCGCCTGAATCACGCACAAGTGGTGGAGTTCTCCAGTGTCATCGCCACCGACAACGGCATTCAGCTGTCGAGCATCAAAGCCGTCGACCGCGCCTATCCGTTGCGCGGCGAACTGAAGAGTGCGCCAGCGCCTTTCGCCACCGAAGAAACCGGCGGCGAACCGCAACCGGGCGAAGCCTGGGTCGAGGCACGCCTGCTGACCGCACTGGATCTGAAGATCGGCGACAGCATTGATGTCGGCATGAAGACATTGAAAATGACCCGTGTGCTGACCTACGAACCGGATCGCGCCGGCAACTTCTACAGCCTGACGCCCCGGGTGCTGATCAACCTCGATGACCTCGCCGCCACCGGTGTCGTGCAACCCGGCAGCCGCGTGAGTTACCGCGAACTGTGGCGCGGTGAACCGCAGGCGCTGGAAACCTATCGGCAACTGATCAAACCCGGGCTCGCCGCCAACCAGCGGATACAGGATGCCCGCGATGGCAACCGGCAGATTGGCGGTGCGCTGGGCAAGGCCGAACGTTACCTGAACATGGCCAGTCTGGTAGCGGTGTTGTTGGCCGGCGTGGCGGTGGCCTTGTCGGCCAACCGTTTCGCCAGTCGCCGCTTCGATGCCAGCGCCTTGCTACGCTGCCTCGGCCTATCGCGCCGGGAAACCATGGTGCTGTTCAGTTTGCAATTGACCGTGCTCGGCCTGCTCGCCGCACTGAGTGGTGCATTGCTCGGCTGGCTGGCGCAACTGGGCCTGTTCGCGCTGCTGCATGATTTGCTGCCAAGTGATGTGCCACCGGGCGGTCTGTTTCCAGCCATCGCCGGGATCGGCACCGGGCTGGTCGCATTGGCCGGTTTCGCCTTGCCGCCGCTGGCCGCATTGGGTCGCGTGCCGCCGCTGCGTGTGCTGCGCCGGGACATGCTGCCGATTCCGTCGAGTACGTGGATGGTTTACGGCGCCGCACTGGGTGCGCTCGGCCTGATCATGTGGCGCCTGAGCCTTGATCTGCTGCTGACATTCGCCCTGCTCGGCGGTGGCGTAGTCGCCGCACTGGTACTGGGCGGCTTGCTGTTGTTGCTGTTGCAAAGCCTGCGGCGGATGCTCGCCCGCGCTTCGCTGCCATGGCGCCTGGGCCTGGGCCAGTTGCTGCGCCATCCGCTGGCAGCGGCCGGCCAGTCGTTGGCGTTCGGTCTGATTCTGCTGTCGATGGCCCTGATCGCGTTGCTGCGCGGTGAACTGCTCGACACCTGGCAAAACCAGCTACCGAAAAACGCGCCTAACTACTTCGCGTTGAACATTTTGCCGGCAGACAAACAAGCCTTCACCGATCACCTGATCAAGGTCTCCGCACAAGCTGCGCCACTGTATCCGGTGGTGCCGGGGCGATTGATCAGCATCAACGGAGAAGCGGTGCAGCAAATCGTCAGCAAGGATTCGGCCGGCGACCGTGCGGTTCAAAGAGATTTGAGTCTGACCTGGGCTGCTGACTTACCGGCGGGCAACAAGCTCACGGCGGGTGAATGGTGGAAGGAACAGCCAACCGACGGTGTTCCCGGTGTCTCGGTGGAAGGCAAAGTCGCCGAAAGCCTCAAGCTCAAACTCGGCGATCAGATGGTGTTCAACGTCGGCGGGGTCAATCGTGAAGCGAAGGTCACCAGCCTGCGCGAAATCAACTGGGACAACTTCCAGCCGAACTTCTTCATGATCTTCCAGCCCGGTACGTTGAAGGATCTGCCGGCGACTTACCTGACCAGCTTCTATCTGGCGCCAGGTCATGACCAGCAGATCGTCGAACTGTCACGCACGTTCCCGGCAGTGACCATTCTTCAGGTCGAAGCGCTGCTCGAACAACTGCGCAGCATCCTCGCCCAAGTCACCCTGGCGGTCGAATATGTGTTGTTGTTTGTGTTGGCGGCGGGCATGGCCGTACTGTTCTCCGGTTTGCAGTCGACGCTCGATGAACGTATCCGCCAAGGCGCGCTGTTGCGTGCCTTGGGTGCAGAGCGGCAGTTGCTGATCAAGGCACGGCGCATCGAGTTCGGTTTGCTCGGTGCGGTCAGCGGCCTGCTTGCAGCGATCGGTTCGGAAGTGGTGAGTCTGGTGTTGTATCGCTACGCGTTCGATCTGCCGTGGCACCCTCATCCGTGGTTGCTGGTGCTGCCGTTGATTGGCGCGGCGCTGATTGGTGGTGCCGGCGTGTTCGGTACGCGTCGGGCGCTCAACGCAAGTCCACTGACAGTGTTGCGTGAGGGTTGATAGACTCAGGCGGTCTTAATCACAAGAAGTTGCCATGAGCCGTTATCGCCCTCCCCGCACCGCCGGCACCGCGCTGATCACCCCTGAAGGTGAAGCGCGGATGCGTGCCGAATTTCATGAGCTGTGGCATGTGCGCCGCCCGCAGGTGACGCAATCGGTCAGCGAGGCAGCGGCTCAGGGTGATCGCTCGGAAAACGCCGAATACACCTACGGCAAGAAAATGCTGCGCGAGATCGACAGTCGCGTGCGCTTTCTGACCAAACGTCTGGAAGCGTTGAAAGTCGTCAGTGAAAAACCCAGTGATCCGAACAAGGTCTACTTCGGCGCGTGGGTGACCATCGAAGACGAAGACGGCAAGCAATCGCGCTACCGCATCGTCGGTCCGGATGAACTGGATCTGAAACTTGGCCTGATCAGCATCGACTCACCACTGGCCCGCGCCTTGATCGGCAAGGCGCTGGATGCGGAAGTCAGGGTGCAGACGCCAACCGGTGAGCAGTTCGTTTACATCGTCGCTATCGACTATCCGTAAAGCGTATTAGCGGCGAGTGATCAGGCCCTGCCGCGCAACGCGGACCAGTTGCTTGATCATCTCTGGCGCATCTTCGGCAGTCGGGGCCTGAATCACCGCAAGATCAAAACTGTCAGTGGCAAAACGTGCCAGCGACTCGCCGTCTTCGACAAACTGGATGAGGAACGCGGCAGGACCGCCGCTGCGACGTGGCCAGCCATCGAGATAACGCAACAGCGTCGGCTGATGTTTGCCGCCAAGGAGAATTTTCGGGTTGCGCTGGGTGATATGTGCCGTGATCGGCGCGGGACGTGCTGGAGGGCGTAGTGCATTCATCGTGTCGTGTCTCTGCCTCAAAAGTCTGCATGGCAGGTGAGAGGCAACACCGAACCAGCGCTTTAGCGGTATTTCGAAGCCCTGTTTCGGCTTCTGACGGCAACTGTTGAAGTCACCTGGCGCCCCGCAAGTAGCTGTTTAAATCGGCGCATGGGCAACATCCTAGAGAACGTGACCGATCAGTGTCAAGAATCAGCCGCAACAAAAAAGGCCCGCACGATGCGGGCCTATTTCCTTGAGCCAGAGCGCTCAACCGGCGATGGCGCGATCCACCGAGAGCTTGCCGGCGCCTTCGATCAGCACGGCGAGACTGCCACCGAGCAGGGCCAGAGCGAACTCGTAACCGTTGTTAGCCATAAACAGACCGTTGCTGATGTGTACGGTGAAGATCGCCACCAGCGACAGGAAGGTCAGACCCAATGCTGCCGGACGTACCAGCAGGCCGATGATCAAAGCCAGGCCAGCGAAGAACTCAGTACCGCCCGCCAGGGTCGCCATCAGGTAGCCCGGGTGCAGGCCAATGCTGTCCATGTACTGAGCCGTGCCCGCCAGACCATACCCACCGAACAGACCGAAGAGTTTTTGCGAGCCGTGAGCGGCGAAGATCACGCCGACCGCAATGCGCAGAATGGTCAGACCGTAGCCGGCGCGAGTGAACAGTACTTTGTTGATCAGAGAGCTCATGGGGCATTCCTTGTTTTTGCGAGAAGTTGTGTGTGTTGGTTGGCCGCTATATTAATCAATAAATTTCATGTTAAAAGCGCAAATATTCCGCCATAACAATCAACTTATTAGATCATTTCCGTGAGACGACTTTTTGCGCCCCGGGCTCCAACGACTCCCGCTCCCGGTCGAACGCCAAGTAATACTTGTTCACGCTATTAACATAGCTGACCGGCCCCATTCCTACCTGCTCCATGGCGATGCGCTCGACCTGAAAGAACCACTGATTAGGGTTCAGCCCGCGCCGCCGGGCCTCGGCGCGCATGCCCTGCACGCGCTCGGGGCCAATGTTGTAGGCCGCCAGCGTGAAGGCCATGCGCTCGCGCTCATTGAGTTTGGGGCTGTTGAAAAACTTGCGGCGAATCATCGCCAGGTACTTGGCTCCGGCCTGCACATTCGCATCGAGATTCTGAATATTGTTCACGCCGACGCGCTGTGCAGCGGACGGAGTGATCTGCATCAGCCCGGTCGGGCCACTGCCGCTGCGGGCGTTGGGTTGCAGGCGTGATTCCTTGAACGCCAGCGCGGCCAGATTCAGCCAGTCCATGTTCTGCGCGGCAGCGTGCTTTTGCAGAGTCGGGCGCAGTTTTTCGAGACGCTGGCGATCGGCCTTAGCCAACGGATTGTGGACTTGGTACAGCCGTCGATAGATGCGCAAAAACGCAGCATCTTCGTTCGAGGGTTTCTTGTAACCGCCGAGGAAGCGGTCAATGCTTGCACGCAACATTGCGGCGTCGCGGCGCACGAACCAGTACTCCTCGCCCGGCTCGCTGATGATCAGTTGCCGGTCAAAACGCAGCTTCGGCAGGATCTTGCCCCAACGCTCGGCTATGGGTTGCTCGACGATGGTCAGGTGAAAAATCCCGCCCTGAACCATTTCCAGCACATCTTCGACCGCCAGGGTCGGATCGACCCATTCGATCTTGATCGGCGCCAGTTTGTGCAACGCCAGTTTCTGATTGAGCTGACTGACCGCCTCCCCCGCCGCACTGCCGGTGGGCAGCGCCAGTGTTTTGCCGGAGAGCTGCTCGACCTTGGTGTAGCGCCGCTCGCCCTTGATACCGACCAACACCAGCGGCACGTTGCTGGCGACCGGTTCGCTACTGGCCACGGCATAGCCAGATTGCAAATCAAGCAATTCACCCGGTGCGACCAGATCACCTTCGCCGCGCTGCAAGGCGCCGAGCAATTGATCCTTGGCTTTGGGAATGATCTTGAGGGTGATTTCCTGGCCATCGCGAGCATGGCCATTGAGGTATTGCTCGAAGGCGCGCAGGCGATGGTATTCGACGCCGATGGCTTGGCCCTGGACTTCGCCGGAGCTGTTGCGGCTCTGGTTGACCAGCACGCGCAACACACGACTGCTGCGAATCTCCGACAAGTCCCGCACCTTGGCGGCTGGTACAGCTTGCAGTGGCCCGGGCAGGCGCGCAACCGCCGTCATCGGCAGCAGCAGCGATCCACACAACAAGAGCAAAACCGAGGGACGAACCATCCACTCTCCGGAAAGAATACGGGGCGACTTCATCGTTAAAGATCGAAATCACCGTCGAAAACAGAGCGCCATGAGCGCTGGCAACGTGCGAGAGACTGGCACAGTAATGGCACTTCTACCAAACCGGTCTGCGTCGCGGCATCAACAGACAGCCATAACTCGTTGTAGTTCTTGGCTTTTCTTATGAATCTACAGCTCTGGTATGCTTTCCGGCCTTCGGCCCGAGGTAGCAACCATGCAACTCATCGATATCGGCGTCAACCTGACCAACCCCAGTTTCGCCGACAAACATCAGGCCGTGCTTGATCGCGCCTATGCCGCCGGGGTCTGCCAATTGGTGCTGACCGGCACCAGCGTCGAGGGCAGCGAACAGGCTCTGGAGCTGTGCCAGCAACTGGATGAGAGCGGTCAACGGCTGTTCGCCACCGCCGGTATTCACCCGCATTCGGCCAGTGACTGGAACGCTGACAGCGCCCGTCGTTTGCGTAGCCTATTTCAAGAAAAAAATGTAGTCGCCGTGGGTGAATGCGGACTGGATTTCAACCGTGATTTCTCGCCGCGCCCACAGCAGGAAAAAGTCCTCGAAGAACACCTGGCCATGGCCGTCGAGCTGCAACTGCCGGTGTTCCTGCACGAGCGCGATGCCAGCCAGCGCCTGCTGGAAATCCTCAAAGGCTTCCGCGATCAACTGCCCGCCGCTGTGGTGCATTGCTTCACCGGCGAGCAAAAGGCGTTGTTCAGTTACCTCGATCTGGACTTGCACATCGGCATCACCGGCTGGATCTGTGATGAGCGCCGAGGCACGCATTTGCATCCACTGGTCAAAGAGATCAAACGCGGGCGCCTGATGCTGGAAAGCGATGCACCTTATTTGCTGCCGCGCACGCTACGTCCGAAACCGAAGAACGGCCGCAATGAGCCGGCGTATCTGACTGAAGTGCTGCGCGAAGTGGCGCTGCATCGCGGTGAAACCGAGGAAGATCTGGCGGCGCACACCACCGCGTGTGCCCGCGCGTTCTACAACCTTCCCGCATTGGCGTAAGCCGCAAAAGATCGCAGCCTTCGGCAGCTCCTACAGGGCATACGCCATCCCAATGTAGGAGCTGCCGAAGGCTGCGATCTTTTGATCTCTTGACCCACATCAATTCGAGTCCTCTGCATAGCAGCACAATGCTGGCACCTTGCCAAAACTGTTTCCGCTATCAGAGAAGACCTCCATGGGTGCCTGGCTTAGCAATATCTCGCTGAAATACAAATTCTGGGCGGTCAATGCGGTCGCCTTCGTCACCACCCTGTTGCTGGTGCTGTACGCCGTGCAGCTCGAACAACAGGCGCGCAGTCACGCGTCTCAGGCCTCGGCGCAAGCCCAGGCGCAATTGCTTAAGGCCTGGCCGGCCGGGCAGCCATTGCCCAAAGCCGATCAGGTGCTGACCTTCAAACGCGGCGAAGCGCCGCGCCTGAATGATCAACCCTTGCTGGAAATCACTGAAAGCAACGGCTGGAACGAGATCAATCAGCTGCCGCTGTTCGGCGACAATCCGTTGATGGGCGCCGAAGTGTTCAGCCGCGCCGACGGTCAACAGGTCGCGGTGATTGCCTATGGCCCGAGCCTGAGTCAGGTGTTCAGCGAGCGTTTCGCCAATTACGCGGTGGCGGTGTTCATCCTGATGTTCGCCATGCTCTGTGCCTCGCAACTGTTGATCCGCTTCCTGCTCAGCCAGCTCAACACGTTGAAAGACGTAATGCTTCACGTTGAGAAAAGCGGCGATCTCTCGGCCCGTGTGCCGCTGGCCGGGAAAGACGAAGTCGGGCAGATGGCCAACGCGTTCAACGCGATGCAGGCAGGTTACCAGCGCGTTGTGACGACCGTCGCCAACACCGCGCGGCAACTGGATGTCGGCGCGGCGCGACTGGCATCGAGCATGAACGAAGTGCGCCACGGCATGCTCGGCCAGCAGAGCGAAACCGATCAGGCGGCCACGGCGATCAATGAAATGACCGCCACCGTTTATCACATCGCCCAACACGCCGGCGCCACCCGCGACCTGTCGCAGACCGCCGATGGCCTCGCCGGCAGCGGTCAGCAAGTGGTCGCGCGGGTGCAGCACTCGATTGCCGGGCTGTCCAGCGGCGTGCAGCAGACTGCCGAGATGATTCAACGGCTGGCCGAGGACAGCCAAAAGATCAACGGCGTGGTCAGCGTGATTCACAGCATTGCCGAGCAGACCAATCTGCTCGCCCTGAACGCCGCCATCGAGGCCGCTCGCGCCGGTGAAATGGGCCGAGGGTTTGCCGTGGTCGCCGATGAGGTGCGCAATCTGGCGAAGCGGGTGCAGACCTCGACCGACGAGATAACTACGATGGTCTCGGCGTTGCAGGCTGGCACCCGCGACGCGGTGGACTTCATGCAGGAGAGTTCGTACAAGGCCGACGATTGCGTGCAGCAGGCGCAAGAGGCCGGGGCGGCGCTGGCGGAAATCACCGGCGCGGTGGCGCAGATGCGTGAGAGCAACACGCAGATTGCCGTGGCGGCGGAGCAGCAAAGCCAGGTCGCCGAAGAGATGAACCGGGCGGTGGTGAGTATTCGCGATGTGACCGAGAACACGGTGCAGCAAACGGTGGATTCGGCGACGACCAGTAATGAATTGGCGACGTTGGCCGGGGAACTGAGCAAGGCCATAGGTCAGTTGAAACTCTGAAGATCTAAAGATCGCAGCCTTCGGCAGCTCCTTGTATGTTGCCCTCACACCAGTCAATTGAGATCTAAGCTCGCTGGTGCGGACATACGAAGATGTGTTTCTGGGGGAGACCGATCGCTCCTAAAGGCAGGACTTGCTCCTGACCTTGTCTGTAGAGAGGTCCCCCCGCCTCATTGCCCACCACGAAGAGTATCGAGAAGCCGACAAGTCGGACTTCGCATTACAAGGTTGCAGTGGCATGAAGTTCGAGGTCAGGGGAACCAGGATGCATTTCTAACCCAGTTCACTCGGAGTTGAAAGCATGAGCATGCATGTCGGTTTGGATGTGGGGTCTCGCACGACCGCCATGGGCTGGCGCAACGACGGCCGTTTTGCAGGGGCCTGCAACATCGACCAAACACCCGCCGGGCGCAAAGCAGCGGTCAACAGGTTGCTCGAGCTCAAGCCTTTATCCGTAGTGATGGAGGCCACCGGCATCTATTACCTGGATTTGGCCATGGAGCTCACCGCGGCGGGTTTGCCCGTTTCGGTTATCAACCCGAAGAGCTTTCATAACTTTGCCAAGCTGATGCTGAAAAACAGCAAAACCGATGCGATCGATGCCCAGTTGCTAGCCGAATACGGCGAACGCATGAGCCCAAAATTGTGGACGCCGCCCACGACCATACAGTTGGAACTGCGGGCTATCGGAAGGCATATCAATCGTTTGACGTGTCATCGCACCCGAGCCAAGAACGAGCTGCATGCGCTGAAAGCTACTCAAACAACCGTGAAAATGCTGATTGAAGACGAAGAAGAAGCCATTGAAGCTTTTGACAAGCGAATCGAGCGTTTCAGGCTCGCAGGTCGGGCGCTGATCGACAACTGCCCGACGCTAAGCGCCCAGTTTGGGCACATGATCGCAGCGCCGGGCATGGGCGAAATTTCAGTATTTGCGGCACTGGCTGAATTGACGACCTTGCCAGTGACACTTAAGTCCGCGCAGGTCAGCCGACATGCAGGACTCGATGTGCGGCTTACGCAATCAGGTACCAGCATCGATAAACCTGGGCGGATAAGTAAGGGCGGAAACGCCTACCTACGTTCAGCGATGTACATGCCAGCGCTGACTGCCATACGTTGCGACAGCAACGTGAAAGCCTTTTACGAAGCGTTGATCGGGCGAGGGAAGAGAAAGATGCAGGCTATCGTCGCCGTCATGCGCAAATACCTGACCGGCTTGTGGGCCTGCATGCGAGCCGGCGAAGATTTCAATACGGCCAAGCTTTTTAGCGCAAAAGATCTCGCAAAAGCTTGACCGTGAACAGAGTATCTACAGGTGTACGCATTTCAATGTAGGAGCTGCCGAAGGCTGCGATCTTTTTTGTCCATCATCCCTATGATGCCAATAGCCAACCTTGATTCGCCGCCCTCCACGCCCGGGCCTATTCTTCAACCATGAGTTCAACATGGATCGAGGAGTAGAAAACATGGGCAAACGTCACCCCAACCTTCCCGCGTGGCAATGGCGCGCGTACCCGGGCAATCATCAGCACCCGACCAATCTGGTGTTGCACCTGATCGCTGTGCCGTTATTCATCGTCGCGTTTCTGCTGATTGTCTCCGGGGTGTTCAGCCTGAGCCTGGCCAGCGTCGCCATCGGCGTGATCGGAATCGTCGCGGCGCTGGGTTTGCAGCGTCACGGCCACAGCCTGGAGACGCAAGCCTCCGAGCCGTTCAGTGATCGTAAAGATGCGATGTCGCGGTTACTGGTCGAGCAGTTTCTGACTTTTCCGCGCTTCTTTCTCAGTGGCGGCTGGTGGCGCGCCTGGCGTGAGCGCCATCGCCGGCACTGAGTCAGGCGAAGATCGTTACCGTCTGACGACTCATCGCAATCAGCTCACCTTCCGCGCTCCACAGCTTGGCGGCGACATGGCCGTAGCCGTCGGCGGCGTACTCGATGTCGGCCAGGTATTGGCACCAGTCCAGCGTGCTCAAGTCGTGTAACGGCTGAACGAATTCGATGGTCCAGGTCAAGGTGCTGCCCGGTGCCGGCTTCTTCAGATACGGCAGCAGTGCGGGCGGCCATGCATCCACCAGGGCCAGCAGATGCGCCTCTTTGACCGGCTCTTCTTTGACATCGCCGCGTAACCGCACCCAGCCTCCCATCAAACGCGATTGATTACCGGTGAACGGCATGCCGCCGACGCTCCAGCGCATCGCCAGATGACGCATGAATTCCGGGGTCACGCCTTTGATGTAAGGCAGCTCCTGGCATTCGTCCCAGTGTTTCATTGCCGGCGCCGGATACGCTTCCACGGCGACTTCCGAGGGCCGTGAAGCACCGAAGCTGCCTTGAACGATTGTTACCACCTGACCATTCTGCATCGCCCGGCCCATGACCTGGCTGACGGCTTTGCCTTCGCGCAGCACCTCCACTTCGAAGCTCACCGGGACTTCAGGCTCGACCGGTCCGACAAAGGTGATCGCCAGCGAACGCACCGGGCGATCCGCCGGGACTTTCGCGCGCATGGCTTCGTATTGCAGCGCGGCAACCAGACCACCGAAACTGGCACGGCCCTGACCCCATTCGGCAGGAATCGTCAGTTCCGGTTGGCGGCGGACCGCATCGAGCAAATCGCTAAAGCGCATGGGGCAACCTCAGAAAACGAGAAAGGAATGCAGGGATCTTAACCAGACCTGCCGAGCGCCGCAGCGTCTATTCCGGTCAAATGGGCTGACAGAAAGGCCTTACACCCATATCAGCCACATTGAAGATCCCTTGTAGGAGTGAGCCTGCTCGCGATAGCGGTCTGACAGCCAACACAGTTGTTGAATGTCAGACCGCTATCGCGAGCAGGCTCACTCCTACAGGGGGTTGTGGTGATTCAGGATTATTTGAAACAGGCTGAACTGAGTTTTTCCAGCACGCGATCAGCCTTGCTTTCAGCGTTGATCATGGTGGCCTGCCAAGTGGCGACGCACGGTTGAAGGTCCGCCTCCAGCTCGGCTTTCGCCAGCCACTGCCAGCAATCGTGCCAGTCACCCAGCGCGCCCTGGGCGGACTTCAATCGCGCCAGCGCCGCTTCGGGCAAGCGATCCAGTTCGGGATAGGCTTCGATGCCGTAGCGCACGCGCTTGATCAGCAAGCGCAGGCGATGGCGGTCGTGGGCCGGATCGTGCAGCGCCTCGTCGAGTTTCTGCCATTGCTTGCCGAGGCGTTTTTCGATGCGTTTGTCCAAGCCTTTGAGCAAGCCCTGACGCTGGGAGGCGCGCAGGAATCGCGGGAACGCGTCGAGAATCATCAGCAGCGAGGCCACTTCGGCACTCGCCGCCAGCGCCGGATAAGCCTCGGCCATCTGCGCCATGCGCCGTTGCGCAGCTTCGGGTTGATCATGCGCGAGCAGATAAGCCGCCAGTACCTCGCGATCACGCCATGGCGTGGTCAATTGGCCGACTGCCGAAGCGGCGTCTTCCAGTTGCTCGACACCGGGCAAACCGCGCAATGGCCGCAACAGGCTGCGCAAGCGCCGCACCGTGGTGCGCAGATCATGCAGCGCCTCGGGGTCGGTACGTGCCGTCAATCGCGCCTGACAGGCCAGCAGCCGCACCTCCAGACTCAGGACATGAGCCACCAACCGATCAACCAACGCAGACATCACTTGCTCCTGATTCAAATGGCTCTGACGATCATTCTGCTGCCTAGCGAATGCAGCCTCCTTGCTTCACGTCAGCAGCTTAGCGGCCGGCGCGGGATTCGCGAATGTAGAAACGCGCCTTCTCGGCCTTCTTGCTGCAACCTTCAAAGCCCTCGAATTGTTGCTGGGTCTTGGCGGCGGTCAGCAGCGACAACGCTTTGGAATAACTGACGGTGCCGGCAAAACCTTCGGCCTTGGCCAGATCCAGTTCATGCCAGGTCGCGTCGAGCTGGCTGCCGCAGCTGTCGCGGTAAGCGGTTTTACCGGCGCAACCGGCCAATGCCAAAGCCATCAACGGCACACAGATCCAGGCTTTCATCACTCACACCTCAAAATAGGTCAACAGTCGTGCAGGTAAGACGGCTTGGCTGCGAAAAAGTGCCTCGCCGGCGGGTGAAACCGCGCAACTGAGAAGGATATAGCCGAAGGGTCATCCAGTATCGAAAAAACGACGTCACTGGCGCACTGAACGACTTCGGCGATTGAGCCGACCCGGCGATGGGTGCATTGTGCAACCTTGTCGGGAGGAAGTTTGATGAAAAAGCGTGTCGCACTGGTGCTGGGCTCCGGTGGCGCCCGGGGTTATGCCCATATCGGAGTCATTGAAGAGATCGAACGACGCGGTTACGACATCGCCTGCATTGCCGGGTGTTCGATGGGCGCGGTAGTCGGCGGGATCTACGCCGCCGGAAAACTCGACGTTTACAAAAACTGGATCGAAAGTCTCGACTATCTGGATGTGCTGCGGCTGGTGGACGTGAGTTTCCGCCTCGGCGCGATTCGCGGCGAGAAGGTCTTCGGGCAGATCCGCAAGATCGTCGGCGAAATCAACATCGAAGACTTGCGCATCCCCTACACCGCCGTTGCCGCCGACCTCACCAATCAGCAAGAGATCTGGTTTCAGGAAGGCTGCCTGCATCAGGCGATGCGCGCCTCGGCGGCGATTCCCAGCCTGTTCACGCCAGTGATGCAAGGCAATCGCATGCTGGTCGACGGCGGCATTCTCAACCCGTTGCCGATCGTGCCGGTGGTGTCGAGCCACTGTGATCTGATCATTGCGGTCAATCTCAACTCGACCAACCAGCGTCACTACAAACTGCCGGTGATCCAGCGCCCCGCCGCGTTCCGCTCACGCTTCGACAACCTGATCAGATCGCTGGGGTCGAAGATGCCGTTCCGCCGAACACAGGCCGAGCAATTGTTACGGCTCGAACAGGAAGCGCTGCGCGCCGAAGCGGCAGACATCAATCCTTGGCTTGAAGGCGCCGAGCCGGAAAGCCAGCAACCCGCAGCCGCGCCCGAGCGTGAAGGCGCGCCAAAATCGGCGACCGGTTCGTTCATCATCGATAACGTCGGGCCGGCGTCGTTGCTGGATTTGATCAACCAGAGTTTCGAGGTGATGCAGACCTCGCTGGCGCAGTACAAGATTGCCGGTTATCCGCCGGATATCCTGATCAACGTGCCGAAGCGGGTGTGCCGGTTTTTCGAGTTTTACAAGGCGCCAGAGCTGATCGCGTTGGGGCGGGAGATTGCGCGGGATACGCTGGATCGGTATGAGAGTGAGCAGCAGCAATAAAGATCAAAAGATCGCAGCCTTCGGCAGCTCCTACAGGGGAACGCATTCCTATGTAGGAGCTGCCGAAGGCTGCGATCTTTTAGCTATCCCGCAGATTCCAACAGCCGATACCCTACCCCTGCCTCTGTCACGATAAACCGCGGCCGCGTCGGATCATCCGCCAGCTTCTGGCGCAAATGCCCCACCACAATCCGCAGATAATGGCTGTCCTCGGTGTGGGTCGGCCCCCAGATATCCTTGAGCAATTGCTGCTGGGTAATCACTCGCCCCGGATGCCGCGCCAGTTGCGCCAGCACTGCGTATTCCTTACGAGTCAGCGCCACTTCGACGCCATCGAGCAACACGCGCCGATAGGCCAGATCGACCGTCAACGGGCCAAAGCTCAGCGCAGCTTGCTGGGCCTCCCCCGCCGGTGCCTGACGCAACAACGCACGCACCCGGGCGAGAAACTCCTGAATGCCGAACGGCTTGGTCACGTAGTCATTGGCGCCGCCGTCCAGCGCCTGGACTTTCTGCCCTTCGCTGGCGCGTACCGACAGCACCAGCACCGGCGTCGTTGCCCACTCGCGAAACTCGCGCAGCACTTGCTGGCCGTCCATGTCCGGCAAGCCGAGGTCGAGCACCAGCAAGTCCGGCTTGTTCAAGGCTGCCTGCGCCAGTCCCTCGGCACCCGTGCCAGCCTCGAGCACTTTGTAGCCTTGGGAAGCGAGGCTGATGCGCAGGAACTTGCGAATCTGCGGTTCGTCGTCGATGACCAAAATGGTCGCGGTCTGGCTCATGAATTCACATCAACACAAAAGAGTGGCAAGAGAGTAGCGCAGTCGCAATCAGGCTTCATCGTCCATCCCCGGTTGCGTCTGCAACGGCAAGTGCAAGGTAATGCAGGTGCCGCGCCCGTCGATGCCGTCGGCGACACTGATCCGCCCACCGTGCGCACCGACCATGCCCTGACAGATCGCCAGCCCGAGGCCGGTGCCTTGCCCCCCGCGATCACCCCGGGCAGCGGTGTAGAACATGTCGAAAATCTTCGCCCGTTCATCCTCGGGAATCCCCGGCCCCTCGTCGCTGACCGAGAAGAAAATCTCTTGGTCATTCGCTCCCGCGCTGAGTTGCAAACGACCGTGAACGGGTGAGAAACGAGCGGCGTTTTCCATCACATTGACCAATGCCTGTTCGATCAACGCGGCATGCACGAACAGTAGCGGCAACTCGGCCGGCACATCGGTGCTGACCTGCAGCGGCGCGAGCACTGCACGCAGGCGATTGAGCGAACTGCCGACGATGTCGGCGGGCGACACCCAGTCCCGTGCCAGTTTCAGCGCGCCATGGCCAAGCCGGGTCATGTCGAGCAGATTCTGGATGTAGCGATCGAGGCGTTCGGCTTCGTCGCGAGTGCCTTCGAGCAGTTCATGTCGATCCTCCAGCGGGATCGCTTCGCCGAGGGCCAACAGGCTGTCGATGCTGCCGCGCATGGCCGTCAGCGGCGTGCGCAAATCGTGGGACACGGAGGCCAGCAAGGCACTGCGCAGTTGTTCGGTTTCACCATGCAGGCGCGCGGCTTCCAGGTCATCAGCCAACTGCGCGCGCGCCAGCGCCTGGGCGAGCGGCTGGCTCAACGCGGTGAGCAAGCGCCGACGCTGGCCGCTCAGAGTCTGGCCTTCCTTGGCACACACGCCGAGCAACGCCAGCGGCCCGTCCTCGACCGACAGCGGCCACCACCACCAACGCCCGAACGGCAACGTGCCGGTGCCCATGCCCGCCGGTTGATCGTGTTGCCAGGCCCAATCGGCGGCGGCGCGTTCGGCCTCGGTGAATTGCAGCGGGCCGCCGGTTTCGACTTTCCAGCTGCCCTGACCGTCGCGATTAAGCAGGCACAGTTGCAGATCGCTCCAGCCATTGAGGTGTTGCGCGGCGGCGCTGACGACGGCCTGGCGGTCGGTCGCGGCAGTGAGTTTGCGCGACAGGTCGAGCAGTTCGGTGGTCTCTTCCTGGGTGTCGCGCAAGGCCTGCAACTGCCGACGCTGACGCGCCGCAAGATTGCCCGTCAGTGCCGCCATCAACAGGAAAAACAGCAACGTCAGCACGTCTTCTTCGCGCTGAATGCTGAAGGAAAAATTCGGCGGAATGAACAGAAAATCGTAGGTCAGAA
The DNA here is from genome assembly GCF_054790575.1 of Pseudomonas sp. MC6. Taxonomy (NCBI): domain Bacteria; kingdom Pseudomonadati; phylum Pseudomonadota; class Gammaproteobacteria; order Pseudomonadales; family Pseudomonadaceae; genus Pseudomonas; species Pseudomonas sp. MC6. Next base: position 430,670 of record NZ_CP186504.1, on the reverse strand, counting down.
ACGACAGCGCCGCACAGGCCAGCGCCGGGCCGAGACTGCTGCGCACCGCCACCAGCAACACCGCCGCGAGAAACACCAGTGAGATGTTCGGCAGCGGCAATACGCTCGACACCGCCCACGCCAGCGCACTGGCCAACACCGTGGCGACCAGCGCCAGCGCATAGTCGAACCACACCAGTGTCAGCGCGTTGCGCGTGCGCGGTTGGTGCTGTTCATGGTCGCTGTCGAGGACGTTGATTTCCAGCCCGTGAGCTTGACGCAACAAACGCGCCGCGAGTCCGCCGCCGAACAAACGACGGCGCAGACGTGGCCGGGACTGCCCGACCAGCACCAGACTCGCGCGGCGTTCGGTGGCATGCTGGATCAGGGTTTTTGCCACTTCACCGGCACGTAGTAGAACCACCTCGCCGCCCAGGCGCTCGGCCAGTTGCTGAGCGCTTTGCAGGCGCAGACGCGATTGCTCGTCGCGTACGGTGCCGTTGTCGACGTGCACCAGACTCCACGGCAAATGCCGACGCTGAGCGACGCGACTGGCGTGGCGCACGAGGCGTTCGGCCTGCGCATCACCATCGACGCCGACCAGTAATCGGCCCCGTACCGCCGGGGCTGCCTGACCGAGTTGGCGATAGCCTTGGGCGAGATCATTATCGACCTGCGCGGCGGCGGTTTGCATCGCCAATTCACGCAACGCGGTGAGGTTGGTCTGGGTGAAAAACGCATCGATCGCCGCGCGCGCCTGCTCGGGTACGTAGACCTTGCCTTCGCGCAGCCGCTCAAGCAATTCGCGCGGCGGCAGGTCGATCAGCAGCAGTTCATAGGCTTCTTGCAGCACCCAGTCCGGCAGGGTTTCGCGCACTTGCACACCGGTGATGCCGCGCACTTGGTCATTCAGACTTTCGAGGTGCTGGACGTTGACTGTGGTGTAGACGTCGATGCCGGCGGCGAGCAGTTCCTGAATGTCTTGCCAGCGCTTGGCGTGACGGCTGCCGGGCGCGTTGCTGTGGGCCAGTTCATCGACCAGCACAAGCTTCGGTTTGGCTGCGAGCAAGCCGTCGAGGTCCATTTCTTCGAGCATTACGCCACGGTATTCGGAGCGCACCAGCGGTTGCTGCGGCAAGCCGCCGAGCAGTGCTTCGGTCTCAGCGCGACCGTGGGTTTCAACCACCCCGGCGAGGACTTTCACGCCTTGACGCAGTTGCGTGTGGGCGGCCTGGAGCATGGCGTAGGTTTTGCCGACACCGGGGGAGGCGCCGAGGAAAACCTTCAGGCGGCCACGGCCGTCACGGGGCAAGTCTGCTAACAGTGCGTCGGCGCGGCCGGAGTCGCTCATGCTTGATGCTCTCTCTTCATGATAGTTATGCAGTGTTCTTTCGGCCCTCTTCGCGAGCAGGCTCGCTCCCACATTTGGAACGCGTATCCCTGTGGGAGCGAGCCTGCTCGCGAATGGCCGCGCCGCCGATCTACAATTTTTCCAATGCCATGTTCAGCTCAAGCACATTCACCACCGGCGGCCCCACCAGCGGCTGTTCGATGTGCGCATCGAGCAGTTGCTGCACAGTCGATACCGGCAGATTTCGCGCCGCTGCGACACGCGCCAGTTGATAGGCAATCGCCGCCGGTGGCAAGTGTGGATCGAGGCCGCTGCCGGAGGTGGTCAGCAAGGCCAGTGGCACCGGGCCTTGCCCCGGAACCTGCAATTTGTTGGCATCGTCGATCACCCGCGTGGCGAGTGCCGGATTGCTCGGTGCCAGGTTGCTCGCGCTGCTGGAAACCGTCGCAAACGCGCCAGCGGAGGGACGTGGATGGAACCACGCATCGCCGACGAAATCCTGGGCGATCAACGACGAGCCACGGACTTTGCCGTCGGCGTCGTGCATCAGGCTGCCGTTGGCTTGAGCGGGGAATGCGACTTGCGCGACACCGGTCACCACCAGTGGATAGGCGACGCCGGTGACCAGGGTCATCAGCACCAGCAGGCTCAGGGCCGGACGTATCATTGTGGACATTTCAAAATCCTCGAATTCGTTGGGCAAACTTTGGTGGAGTGTCAGGGAGATCTTTTCCCCCTCACCCCAGCCCTCTCCCCCAAGGGGGCGAGGGGGAAAGGGAGCCGATATTTGTGCAGTTCAAACCTGAGTTCGACTCGGGATTTCAGGTCGGTACAGCTTCCGTAAACACCTCGCTCAGTCCCCTCTCCCTCTGGGAGAGTTAGGGTGAGGGGCTTTTTTCAGCCTCACACCAGATGCAGCGCCGTGAGCAGCATGTCGATCGCCTTGATCCCCACAAACGGCACCAGGATCCCGCCCAATCCATAGATCAACAGGTTGCGACGCAACAACGCCGCCGCACTCGCCGCCTGCACGCGAACCCCGCGCAGTGCCAGCGGAATCAGCACGACGATAATCAAGGCGTTGAAGACGATGGCCGAGAGAATCGCACTCTGCGGACTGGTCAACTGCATGATGTTGAGCACGCCCAGTTGCGGATAAATCGAGGCGAACAGCGCCGGCAGAATCGCGAAGTATTTGGCCACGTCGTTGGCGATGGAAAAGGTCGTCAGCGCGCCACGGGTCACCAGCAATTCCTTGCCGATCTGCACCACGTCGAGCAGCTTGGTCGGGTCGCTGTCGAGGTCGACCATGTTCGCCGCTTCGCGTGCTGCTTGCGTGCCGTCGTTCATCGCCATGCCGACGTCAGCCTGAGCCAGCGCCGGCGCGTCGTTGGCGCCATCGCCGCACATCGCGACCAGGCGACCGTCGTTTTGTTCGTGACGAATGCGTGCGAGTTTTTTCTCCGGTGTGGCTTCGGCAAGAACATCATCGACGCCCGCTTCAGCGGCGATGGCAGCGGCGGTCAGTGGGTTATCACCGGTGACCATCACGGTACGAATCCCCAGTTTGCGCAGTTCGGCGAAACGCTCGCGGATGCCTGGTTTGACCACGTCCTTGAGGTGGATCGCGCCGAGCAATTTGCCGTCGGCGCAGACCAGCAATGGCGTGCCGCCGCTCTGCGCGATCTTGTCGATTTCCCGCGACAGCGCCGGGGCCAGGTCCGAACGTTTTTGGCCGAGGAAACTCAGCAGCGAGTCCACCGCGCCTTTGCGGTAGACGCGACCCTGATAGTCGACACCGGACAAACGGGTTTCAGCGCTGAACGGCACAGCGGTCAGGGTTTCCAGCGCCGGCTCAGGTTGCGGATGCAGACCGCGCAGGTATTCAACGATGGACTTGCCTTCAGCGGTTTCATCGGCCAGCGAGGCAAACAACGCACCTTCAGCCAGCTCACGACCATTCACACCAGGCGCGGCATACACCGCGCTGCAACGACGGTTACCGAAGGTGATGGTGCCGGTCTTGTCCAGCAGCAGCACATGCACGTCGCCCGCTGCTTCCACCGCACGACCGGATTTGGCGATCACGTTCAGACGCACCAGACGATCCATCCCGGCGATACCGATCGCCGACAGCAAACCGCCAATGGTGGTCGGGATCAGCGTAACCAGCAGCGCCACGAGGAACACCAGCGGCAGGCTGCCGTTGGCGAAATGGGCGAACGGCTGCAGGGTCACGACCACGAGCAAGAAGATCAGGGTCAGGCCGATCAGCAGGATATCCAGCGCCACTTCGTTCGGGGTCTTCTGGCGTTTGGCGCCTTCGACCAGCGCGATCATGCGATCGAGAGTGGACTCACCGGGGTTGGCGGTGATCTGCACCAGCAACCAGTCAGACACCAGTCGTGTGTTGCCGGTAACGGCCGAACGATCGCCGCCGGACTCACGAATCACCGGCGCCGATTCACCGGTGATCGCCGCTTCGTTGACCGCCGCGATGCCTTCGATGACTTCGCCGTCACCGGGGATCATCTCCCCGGCTTCGACGCGCACCACATCGCCTTTGCGCAGGCTCGCCGCCGGCACCACTTGAAAGCTGCCGTTGGCCAGTTTGCGCCGGGCGCTGAGGCCTTCGCTGCCAGCCTTGAGGCTGTCGGCGCGGGCCTTGCCACGACCTTCGGCCAAGGCTTCGGCGAAGTTGGCGAACAGCACGGTGAACCACAGCCACAGGGCGATTTGCGCAGCGACGAAGGTCGGCACGTCGGCGTCGCGAATGAAGCACAGCACGGTGGTGAAAATCGCCGTCAGCTCAACCACCAGCATCACTGGCGAACGTTTCAGTTGCCGAGGGTCGAGCTTGACGAAAGCTTGCAGCAGCGCCGGCCGCCACAGGGCCGAGATCGCGGTTTTCGGTGCTTCTGCCGACTTGATCGGCTCTGCAGGTTTTGCAGGAACGTGCATATTCATGATGGATTCCTTAGAAGCCCATACTTAAATGTTCGGCAATCGGGCCAAGCGCCAGAGTCGGCAGAAAGGTCAGGCCGCCCACCAGCAAAATGGTCACGGTCAACAGGGTCACGAACAGCGGGCCGTGGGTCGGGAAGCTGTTCTGGCCGATCGGTGCGGTTTTCTTCATCGCCAGGCTGCCGGCCAGCGCCAGTACCGGGAGGATGTAACCAAAGCGGCCGATCAACATGCCCAGACCGAGCATCAGGTTGTGGAACGGCGTGTTCGCGCTCAGGCCACCGAACGCCGAGCCGTTGTTGGCACTGGCCGAGGTGTAGGCGTAAAGCAACTGGCTGAAACCGTGCGGGCCAGGGTTGCTGATGGTCGCCGCAGCACTGGGAACCGCGGCGGCAATCGCACCGAGCACCAACACACCAACCGGCATGACCAGCAAAGTCACCACCAGCAATTGCACCTCACGCGCCTGCAGTTTCTTGCCGAGGTATTCCGGCGTACGCCCGATCATCAGACCGGCGAGGAAAACCGCGATCAGCACGTTGAGCAACATGCCGTAGAGCCCCGCGCCGACGCCGCCGAAGATCACTTCGCCAACCATCATGTTGACCAGCGCGACCATGCCGCTAAGCGGGTTGAGGCTGTCGTGCATGCCATTGACCGAGCCGTTCGAGGCGGCCGTGGTGGTCACCGACCAGAGCACGGTGGCGGTAGTGCCGAAGCGTGCTTCCTTACCTTCCAGCGGCGCGGTCTGTTCAACGGCAGCGTTGTTCAGCGTCGGGTTTGGCTGATACTCAGCCCACAGCGAAGTCGCGCCGCCGATCAGGAACAGCGCCAGCATGCAGGCGATGATCGCGCGGCTCTGACGCAGGTCCTTGACGTAGTGGCCGAAAGTGAACACCAGCGCCACCGGGATCAGAATGATCGAAGCGACTTCAAACAAGTTGCTCCACGCGGTCGGGTTCTCGAACGGATGCGCCGAGTTGACGCCGAAGAAACCACCGCCGTTGGTGCCCAGTTGTTTGATCGCAATCTGACTGGCGGCCGGGCCGAGCGGGATCACTTGATCAACGCCTTGCATCGTCACCGCGTTCACATATTGCGCGAAGGTTTGTGGCACGCCCTGCCAGACCAGATACAGCGCCAGCAACAGGCACAGAGGCAACAGGCCGTAGAGGGTGGCGCGGGTCATGTCGACCCAGAAGTTGCCAAGGGTTTTCGTCGATTTGCGGCCGATGCCACGGCACAACGCAACCAGCACGGCGAGGCCAGTGGCGGCGCTGACGAAGTTCTGCACGGTGAGGCCGACCATCTGGCTCAGGTAGCTGAGCGTCGCTTCACCGCTGTAGGACTGCCAGTTGGTGTTGGTCATGAAGCTGACCGCGGTGTTGAACGCTTGGGTCCATTCCTGGCCCGGCAGGTTTTGCGGGTTCAGCGGCAAGTGATCCTGAAACAACAGGATCGCGAACAGCAGCAGAAAACCGGCGAGGTTGAACGCGAGCAGCGCCAGCGTGTATTTCTGCCAGCTCTGTTCAGCTTGCGGATCGACCCCGGCGATGCGATAGCAACCGCGCTCGACCGGGCCGAGAACCGGCGTCAGCCAAGTGCGCTGACCTTCCATCACCTTGTAGTAAAAGCGCCCGAGCAGCGGCGCCGGCAGCAAGACCAGCGCAAAAAACGCGAGGATCAGCCAATAGTCATAACTGTGCATAGCCGCTCCTAGTTCCGATCCGCGCGCAACAGCGCAACCAACAGATAAATGAACAGCCCCGCTGCCAATAGCAGTGACACCCCGTCCAGAACGCTCATGGAAGATCTCCGAGTTACGGCGTATTGCCGTGTGTGCAGGCATTGTCGGAAAGGAGGCTGTAAAGGAACGAGAGCGAGGGGTGCTGCGGGGCATAAAGAAAGCGTAAAGAGTGGGTTTATGCTGGCGTTACAGGTGGGTTTTGCGCTGTATGGGCGGGCCTCTTCGCGAGCAGGCTCGCTCCCACAATTTGAAATGCATTCCCCTGTGGGAGCGAGCCTGCTCGCGAAGACAGCATCACCGACAACATCGCACCCAACTGGCGCACAAAAAGCAGCTATCCCACTGCGAACATCCCCGATACGACAGCTTTCAACTCATTACGACTTGTTTCAGCGTACTGGCACGCCCGCTGCAAACGCCCTGCCCCGAGCTTTCCAAACCGTTCAGGGAGCAAACGCATGAACACACAACTCAAACCCACACTGGGCACCTTGCACCTGTGGGGCATCGCCGTAGGGCTAGTGATTTCCGGGGAGTATTTCGGCTGGAGTTACGGCTGGGGCGTGGCCGGAACACTGGGGTTCCTGGTGACCTCGTTCATGGTCGCGACCATGTACACCTGCTTCATTTTCAGCTTCACCGAACTCACCACCGCGATTCCCCATGCCGGCGGGCCGTTTGCCTACAGCCGTCGCGCCTTCGGTGAAAAAGGTGGATTGATTGCAGGCCTGGCGACGCTGATCGAATTCGTCTTCGCCCCACCGGCCATTGCCCTGGCAATTGGCGCCTACCTTAATGTGCAGTTTCCGGCACTCGATCCGAAACACGCGGCGGTCGGCGCCTACATCGTGTTCATGGGCCTGAACATTCTTGGCGTGAAACTGGCGGCCACGTTCGAGCTGATTGTTTGCGTGCTGGCCGTCGCCGAGTTGCTGGTGTTCATGGGGGTGGTCGCGCCCGCCTTCAGTTTCAGCAACTTCGCCCTCAATGGCTGGGCGGGGTCGGATGTGTTTGGTGCACCAGCGATTGCCGGGATGTTCGCGGCCATTCCGTTTGCCATCTGGTTCTTCCTCGCCATCGAGGGCGCGGCGATGGCTGCCGAAGAGGCCAAGGATCCGAAACGCACGATTCCCAAGGCCTACATCAGCGGTATTCTGACCCTGGTGTTGCTGGCGATGGGTGTGATGTTCTTTGCCGGCGGTGTCGGCGACTGGCGCACCCTGGCCAACATCAACGACCCGTTGCCGCAAGCGATGAAAACCGTGGTCGGCGACAACTCGGGCTGGCTGCACATGCTGGTGTGGATCGGCCTGTTCGGTCTGGTCGCCAGTTTCCACGGGATCATCCTCGGCTACTCGCGTCAGTTCTTCGCTCTGGCCCGCGCCGGTTATCTGCCTGCTTCGCTGGCGAAACTCTCGCGTTTCCAGACACCGCATCGCGCAATCATTGTCGGCGGCATCATCGGCATCGCGGCGATTTACAGCGATGGCCTGATCAACCTCGGTGGCATGACCCTCACCGCCGCGATGATCACCATGGCCGTATTCGGCGCCATCGTGATGTACATCATGAGCACGCTCAGTCTGTTCAAACTGCGTAAATCGGAACCGAATCTGGAACGCACTTTCCGCGCGCCGTGCTATCCATTGATTCCAATGATTGCATTGGTGCTGGCGGTGGTGTGTCTGGTGGCGATGGCGTGGTTCAACGCGCTGATCGGGTTGATCTTCCTCGGTTTCATGGCAGTCGGTTTCGGCTACTTCCTGCTCACCGGGCAACTGCGGGCCAACGCACCGGCCGATGCGATGCTGACGGGCAATTGAGGGATTTCGGGTGAACCGGGTGCAAGCGGCCTAGAATGGAACCACTGCGAAGTCACTTCGCTCAAATGTGGTATGCAGCGTCGCACGGCGAAATCCTCGCCCGTCGACCTGCCCTTAAGGAGAGCCGTTATGCCCTGGTATGCCTGGTTGATTCTGGTGGTTGCAATCGGCTCGATCGTCGGCGGATTAATGATGTTGCGCGACACCGCCAACAAGGTCGATCTGACCGATGAAGAACGCCGACGCGTTGCTCAGCGCAATGCTGAAGCCGACGCCAAGGACGCACAAGATCGCTGAACACAACCCCGCCTGATCGGCGGGGTTTGTGCTTTCTATAGCTTTTGGACCTATCTGCACGCTTTTAAGAAGTAGAAGTACAGTCACCATTTAATTTTCCTTGGTTAAGATGGGGACATTGTTGCGGAGAGTTCCAGATGCGTTACTCGCAGGACCATAAAGCCCAAACCCATCAGCGCATTATCAAGGAGGCTTCGGCACGCTTTCGCAAGGACGGAATCGGCGCTACGGGTCTGCAACCCCTGATGAAAGCGCTGGGTCTGACCCATGGCGGTTTCTACTCACATTTCAAGTCCAAGGACGAGTTGGTCGAGAAAGCCTTGCAAGAGGCCGGCAACCAGGTTGACGGGTTATGTGCAGAGATTTTTTCGCAGGATAATCCGCTTGATGCCTTTATCGAGACGTACCTGTCCGAATGGCATCAAACGTCGCCGCATGAAGGCTGCCCGTTACTGACGATCTCTTCCGAGCTGGGTCTGCGTGGCCAACCCAGCCCCACCAGCGACGTGGTCCTCAATGCTCGGTTGGAGCAGATCGAGAGCAGCCTCGAAGGCGAGAACAGCGCCGATCGCGCCATTGTCATCATGTCGACACTGGTCGGCGCGCTGCTACTGTCACGCAGTGTCGCGGATGCCGGGTTTGCGCAACGCATCCTCGATGTCACCCGCGACCACCTCAAGAATCGCGACTAAACCTGCCAGCGCTTGAACAGCACGCTGGCATTGACCCCGCCAAACCCGAAACCGTTGGACAGTGCATATTCGATCGCCATCGACCGCGCCTTGCCATGGACGATGTCCACCCCTGCGCTCGCCGGATCGGGGTTGTCGAAATTCAGCGTCGGCGGCACCACCTGATCACGAATTGCCAGCAGGGTGAAGATCGCTTCAAGCCCACCGGCAGCGCCGAGCAAATGCCCCGTGGCGGACTTGGTCGAGGTCACGGCGATTTTATTTTGCGTGCCGAACAACGCTTTGATCGCCGCCAGTTCACCGAGGTCGCCCACCGGGGTCGACGTCGCGTGGGCATTGAGGTGCTGCACCTGATCCGGCTCGATACCTGCCTGCGCCAGTGCCAGCGTCATCGCCCGCCGCGCTCCACTACCATCTTCAGGCCCGGCGGTCAGGTGATAGGCGTCGGCACTCGTGCCATATCCGACCAGTTCCGCCATCGGTGTCGCGCCACGAGCCAAGGCATGCTCGAGGGATTCAATCACCAACAGGCCCGCGCCCTCGCCCATCACGAAGCCGTCGCGCCCGCTGTCGAACGGCCGCGAGGCGCGCTGCGGGGTGTCGTTGTAACCGCTCGACAGTGCCCGCGCTGCCGCGAAACCGGCCAGACTGACGCGGTCGATGCAAGCTTCCGCACCGCCACAGACGGCAATATCCGCTTCGCCGGCGCGGATCAATCGCGCCGCATCGCCGATCGCCTGAACGCCCGCAGCGCACGCCGTCACGGGTGCGCCCAAAGGTCCCTTGAGGCTGTGTTGAATGGACACGTGCCCTGCCGCGAGATTGACCAGAAAGGAGGGAATGGTGAACGGTGACAAACGTCGAGGACCGCGACTGTCGGTGGTGCGCACGGCGTCGGCAATCGCACCGAAACCGCCGACACCGGAGCCGATGATCGTTGCGGTACGCTCCTGGCTTTTGCTCTCTGAGGGATGCCAGCCAGCCTGCTCCAGGGCCTGCCGCGCAGCCTCCATGGCGAACAGAATGAAACGGTCCATTTTCTTCTGTTCTTTGGGTGGCGTGGCGCGATCCGGATCGAAACCGGCTTCGGCGTCCTCTTCCAGCGTCGGCACCGCGCCGCCGACTCGCGTGGGCAAATCAGCAACCACTGCTTCAGGCAAGTTACGCAAACCAGAACGCCCGGCCAGCAAACGCTGCCATACGACTTCGAGATCGCTGCCCAAGGGTGAAACCAGGCCCATGCCCGTGACGACTATTCGACGCGAATCCATACTGTGCTGACCTCTGATCAATTCAATTGCCGGACTTGTAGCGTTGGGCTGCCGAGCTGCGGGAAAGGTTCGGCGCCATGACATGGCGAGCAGCAACAAAGGCGTGCCATTCGCTTGCGTCTGGCAGCGAAGGAATGGTGATCAACTCGCCCTGATCCAGGCCGGCCAGCGCCGCGTCGACCATCTCGCCCGCCTCCATGACCATTTCTGCCGGAATGCCACTGGCATCGATACCGGAACGCTCCCAGATTTCGGTGCGGGTCACACCCGGCAGCACGGCCTGGATCTGCACGCCGGTGCCGTCGAGCTCAGTGTTCAACGACTGGGTCAGGCTCAGTACATAAGCTTTGCTGGCGCTATAGGTAGCGTTGAAGCGTTCCGGAAACAGCGCCACCACCGAGGCGATATTGATGATCGTGCCACGACCGGCCTTGGCGAAACTGGCAGCAGCCGCCGATGCCAGGCGGGTGACGGCGGTGATGTTCAACTGGATCAACCGCTCCAACTGGTCCATATCGGCGTTGGCCAGTAATCCGTCCGCCGCTACACCGGCGTTATTGACCAGCAGGCTGATGCTCGAATCGCTGCGCAGGCGTTGTTCGAGTTTGAGCACGTCATCCTTCTGCGTCAGATCTGCCTTGAGAACTTCAACCTGAACGCCATGGGCATCACGCAACTGGGTCGCAGCACTTTCCAGACGGTCCTTGTCACGGGCAACCAGTAGCAGATCAAAGCCACGCGCCGCGAGGCGCTGAGCGTAAATCGCACCAATACCGGACGATGCGCCAGTAACCAGAGCAGTACCTTGGGATTGTGCGGAATTCATGAGAGTGCTCCTGGAATGCTTCATGAAAGTAGTTGCCGATGAGACGTGTTGGCTCGACGCATCGGCAAATTATTATAGCCATAATCAAAACGCAATATGATAGACGTAATTTTATATTATCCGACGAGCACCCTCTCCACTGCTATCCGCTTGCCATGCACTGGACAAAACAAAAAGGCCGGTCAATGACCGGCCTCTTGGCATAGAACACTCAGCTTAGTTGACTTCCAGCTTGTCGCGGTTGCGATCCAGGATCGCCTTGCCAATCCCCTTCACTTCCAGCAATTCATCCACCGATGCAAAAGGCCCGTTTGTTTCACGATACGTAACAATTGCTTTGGCCTTAGCCTCACCGACTCCAGCCAGTTCCTTTTGCAGCGTCGCCGCGTCGGCATCATTGAGATCGACTTTTGCACTTTGGGACGGTGCCGCAGTATCCATCACCAAAGGCGCCTTTGGCGCCTCCGCTGGCGCAACAGGCGCGGCAATAGCGGCGATCGAGGCGCTGGTGAGGAAAGCAAAGATCAGAGAATAGAAGTAACCGGTACGCATTAGTGACGCTCCATCATCGTTTGAGAAAGCAGCTTTTCCGAAGCTGCTCTCCAAACTTAGGTCATGCTGGAGCGATGTCAAAAATGCGTGCGTTACAGGATGTGAAACAATCAGGGTTCGAGACGACGCTGCTGGTAGATCCAGTCGACGATCTCGCCGTCAGGTGTGTAGCCCGAGACGGTTTCGCGCAGGAGCTGACGTACTCGGGAATAGTCATCTTTTTCTACCGCGTGCAGCAGTTCGCTCAACTTGCCCTTCAATACATCCCAAGGCAAGTGATCTTCATTGGCCGTCATGATCATGGGGTGTGGCGTGGCGGCCACGTTATCGCCAATCAGCAGTTCCTCGTACAGCTTTTCACCGGGGCGCAGACCGGTGAACTCAATGGAAATGTCACCCTGAGGATTACGATCTGATCGAATGCTCAGGCCAGACAGATGAATCATTTTTTCTGCGAGTTCAACGATTTTGACCGGCTCGCCCATGTCCAATACGAACACATCGCCACCCTGCCCCATTGATCCAGCCTGGATGACCAATTGTGCGGCCTCCGGGATAGTCATGAAATAGCGCGTAATTTTCGGGTGGGTGACCGTCAATGGGCCGCCGGATTTGATCTGACTGTGGAATAGCGGGATAACCGAGCCAGACGAGCCCAAAACGTTGCCAAAGCGCACCATAGTGAAGCGAGTCTTGTTGACCCGAGAAACATTGGCTTTGTCGCCAAACAACACCGGGGCAACTTCACGACTCAGCGCCTGGAGAGTCATCTCTGCCAGACGCTTGGTGCTACCCATCACGTTGGTCGGACGAACCGCCTTGTCAGTTGAAATCAGAACAAAGTTCGATACACCAGACTGCAAGGCAGCTTGAGCCGTATTGAGCGTTCCAATCGCGTTATTCAGAACACCTTCGGCGATATTATGCTCGACCATCGGTACATGCTTATAAGCGGCTGCATGGTAAACGGTGTCCACCTTCCAGGTGTTCATTACATCCAGCAACTTTTCCTGATGCCGGATTGAACCGAGAATCGGCAGAAGACGAACCGGAGCCGACTCCCGTGCCCCTCTCTGTTCCAGCTCCGAGAGAATGCTGTATAGATTGAATTCGCTGTGTTCGAAGAGTAACAGCGCAGTCGGCCCCAGCGAAAAAATCTGCCGGCACAACTCCGATCCAATAGAACCCCCAGCGCCAGTAACCATGACTGTCTTGCCCTTGATACAGCGCTCCAGCAGGTCCGGCTGAGCCGGGACAGCATCGCGTCCCAGCAAATCCGCGATATCAACTTCTTGAATGTCTTCGACCTTTACCCTGCCGCTCGCCAGATCAGCGAAATTGGGAACACTGCGTATATGAAGCGGATACCCTTCAAGAAAATTCAGGATTTCCCTGCGTCGCGCTCGAGTCGATGAGGGCAGTGCCAGGAGTATCTCCTGCGCGCCCGTGACATCAATCATCTGTTGAATATGCTTGGGTTTATACACCTGAAGACCAGAAATGGATCGATCAGCGATACTGGCATCGTCATCGATAAACGCCACCGGCCGCATAACCCGACCCATCCGCAGCGCAGCGACCAATTGGTTACCCGCGACGCCTGCGCCGTAGATGGCAACTCTGGTCATTCCATCATCGCGGTTGGTAAACGGTACATGCTGGGCTGCAGTGAACCAGTCCCCCATAAAATATTGCCGCATGCAAAGACGCAGGCCACCAATTATGACTAGGCTAAGCCACCAGTAATTGAAGATAATGGACCGCGGTACTACTGCTTCATGATTGCTATACCAATAAACAACCAGAGCGAGAATCAGTGAAGACAGACTAACGGCTTTAATAATTGCAATGAGCGCGTCATTGCCAAAATAACGCATTACAGCGCGGTACATGCCAAAGCGGATGAACAGGGGAATTGCGATGAGTGGCGCGCAAGCAAAAAGCCAGAAATGGATCTTCAACGGGTTGTACATGTCGTCTATGCCCAGACGAACGATGAATGCAAGCCACAACGCGACCCATACCAGAACGATGTCCGTGGCGACCTGAATCAAGCGCTTTCGCCGCCGAGGCAACCCCACCAGATAGGTTCTGATTCTATCCATAAATACTTCACTCACCTCAAGCTCTCCCTTAAACCCCAAATCACCGTGGTGAACTGCAAAGCATAACGCATTGACCTGAAAAAACTGAATGATCCAATCCTGCTTTTCCATTCGCCGGGAGAACGTACTCCAGCCCACATCGCCGATTCACTGGAAAATGAGTGGAATAGGGAGCGAGTGCCAAGCGAGATCATTCCTGCGCACGTAATTAACGACCTTCCGTTAGTAGAAAAAATCCCAGCAGGGGGAGATACAGCGACAATCACACCGTCGGCCTCCGGTCACAGTGATCAACACCCAGGCCAGCTACGGTGTACTGCGCCGTGTAAAACACTGATAAACCCGTTAAACTGACTCGCTTAGCCGTGATCTCATAGCCGAATTCGCCACCATGGAAAGAGCGTAAAAAACCTGTGCCCAATCCTCTCCCCTCCCACTCCGTGCCCATGAGCGAATCAGCGGCTGACTCCAAGTGCGTGGCAATTTTGCTTTGCACTTACAATGGCGGGAGCTTTCTCAAACAGCAACTGGACTCGATAGCCGCTCAGAGCCACCAGCGATGGGTTGTCTGCGCATCGGACGATGGCTCAACGGATGAAACGCTTGAAATCCTGCGACACTATCGTGAAGTTTGGGGTCACGATCGACTGCTGATCAGCCAAGGGCCGCAGCGCGGTTTTACGAACAATTTCCTGTCTGTTTTGGGCCAAGCGTCTGGGCATTTCGGATATTACGCCTTCTGTGATCAAGACGACTACTGGCATCCGACAAAGCTGCAACGAGCATTGGACTGGCTGGATCACCAGCCTGCCGCCGTGCCTGCGCTGTATTGCACACGCACTCGAATTGTTGATGAAAACGGGAATTGCGTTGGCCTTTCACCCTTGTTCAGCAAACGTCCAAGCTTCGAAAACGCATTGATGCAGAGTCTGGCCGGTGGTAACACCATGGTCATTAACCAGAGCGCCTGTTCCTTAATTGACGTGACTCCAGCCAATACACCGTTGGTATGTCATGACTGGTGGGCGTATCTGCTGATTACCGGTTGCGGCGGACATGTTTATTACGATCCAACCCCCAGCCTGGATTACCGTCAACACGCACACAATGTGATAGGCGCCAACACTTCAATGAAAAACCGCCTGTACCGTCTGAAGCGTATGTTTCAGGGGTCTTTGAAGGAATGGAACACGAAAAACATAGCGGCACTTACACTTCTCGCCGCGCATTTGACCCCGCGCAACCTGAAAAAACTGGAGCGCTTCGAAAGTGCTCGTAGAGTCTCGCTTGGCAAGAGAGTCGGATTGATGATCTCCGGGCGTTTTTATCGACAGACTTTAATGGGTAATTTGGGCCTGGCATTGGCTGTGCTTCTTAGACGAATCTGAGTAAGCCGCTGATGCGAGCAATTAAGGACGACAGTATCCAGTCATTCCGTTTCTAATCATTACCGATTGTGCAGCCGCCAGATTTACGGCCCCGTCATGTCGTTGAGTGCTGCGCATTACGTCCATCAAGGGGACGCCACTGATAGCACTGAAGCTGCCCATCCGCCTGACAACGAGGTCTTCGCAATCCCGAAATCGAGGTGGGCCGAGGGCTACCCCGCGCGACGGCGGCAGACCCGAAAAAAGCAACATTTGAGCGCCGACTCAGCCATCACCAGCAATAAGCGTTTTTACATCCGGAATCAGTGAAAACTCACTTGCAGATTGATTGATTGATAGCTCTAAATCACCATGTCCTGTTACCCTTATTAAGCTATACCCTAGGGATTTTTCCCAATAAAATCAGATTCAACCAAGATCAGTAGGTGGCGGCCGGTTCTTACTCGTCAGGGTAGCGCTCCCAAGCATTAGGTATATTGATGAACCCATTCAAAAATCGCATTTCTGTCACCCACCGAGCGGCCACATTCGCTGCCAGCCTTGACTCCAGATCTGATCCCGCGTCCCTGCTTCTTTCGTCAACGCGCAACCCCGGTCTGAAAAAGAAACTTTGCATCCACTCTGGCACCGACGCTTCGGGCAGAGCATATCCTGATGTCGAGGTCTTCGCTTAATGCGTACTTTTCCCGCAACGCCACTTGAGATGGTTGCAAGTCTGTGGCGCCATCGCGCACTTATTCACGCGTCAGCAAAACGTGAGGTATTGGGTCGCTATCGCGGCTCCATGCTCGGCTTGCTGTGGTCATTCTTCAACCCACTGTTCATGCTTGTGGTTTATACCTTCGTCTTTAGCGTGGTATTCAAAGCTCGCTGGGGCAGCGGAGGTGGCGACTCCAAAATAGAATTCGCTCTAGTGTTATTTGCCGGTTTGATTGTATTCAACTTGTTTGCCGAGTGCGTCAATCGGGCTCCAGGACTGATCCTGTCCAATGCAAACTATGTTAAAAAAGTAATATTCCCACTGGAAATATTACCTTTCGTAGGTCTGCTTGCTGCTTTCTACCATGCGGCTATCAGCCTGGTAGTGTGGCTGGTTGCCTACACCCTGCTCATCGGCACACCTCAACTGACAACTCTTTACGTACCCTTGATTCTGATACCGTTTGCGTTATTTATCATGGGACTCTGCTGGACACTCGCTTCGTTGGGTGTATTCCTGCGCGATGTCTCTCAGTTGATCTCCGTACTGACATCGGTACTGATGTTTCTGAGTCCGATTTTTTATCCGGCCAGTGCTCTACCCGAGGAATATCAGCATGTGCTGTACTTCAATCCTCTGGTACCGATTATCGAAATGATTCGAGATGTACTCTATTGGGGCAAGACTCCCGATCTTGCGAGTCTGGCAACTTACTGGATAGCGGCCGCCACGATAGCCTGGTTAGGATTTGCTTGGTTTCAGAAGACTAGAAAGGGGTTCGCAGATGTCCTCTGATATTGCAATCAAAATAGAGAATCTAAGCAAGTGTTACCAAATTTATAACACTCCGCGAGATCGCCTCAAGCAATTTATCCTGCCCAGCTTGCAGCGAGCCACAGGATTGCAGCCCCAACAGTACTACCGAGAGTTTTGGGCATTGAGAGATATATCTTTCGAAGTCAAAAAAGGGGAAACGGTAGGTGTAATCGGTCGGAACGGGGGCGGCAAGTCAACACTGCTGCAACTTATCTGTGGGACGCTCAACCCCACCAGTGGAACAATTCAGACCAATGGGCGTATCGCCGCGCTACTTGAACTTGGCTCAGGCTTCAATCCCGAGTTCACTGGTCGTGAGAACGTATATCTGAGCTGTGCCCTGCTAGGACTTACTAAAGAAGAAACCGACGCCCGGTTTGACGATGTTGCAAGTTTTGCAGATATCGGCAGTTTTATCGAGCAACCCGTCAAGACGTACTCCAGCGGCATGTTCGTGCGACTCGCTTTCGCCGTGAATATTGTCTCCCAACCAGACATCATGATCGTAGATGAAGCACTGGCCGTTGGTGATATGAGTTTCCAGGCAAAGTGCATGACTGCATTGCGCCGTATTCAGGACAACGGGGCGACAGTCCTTTTTGTCAGTCATGACATTGGCAGCATCAGGAGCCTTTGCTCTCAGGCCGCGTATCTTGAAAAAGGCATCCTGAAGGGATTTGGTAAAGCCAGCACACTTACAGAAGATTACATCCGGGTTACACGCGAGGAGCTTAATAGCGAGGTACTCAAGTACCTCCCGGAGATCAAGCCTCCCGCGCTCAATGCGCCAGAAAACTCATCTTCTTCACCAGCAGCACTGGGTTTTAAGGAGTCGCTTGAATTCGATCGCCGCGCCGCTGAATTCCGTTATGGTGTCGGAGGTGTAAAAATCGCATACGCCGAACTGGTAGATTCATCGGATCAGCCGGTAGTGACAGCAGAGTTCAATCAAAAAGTTACAATAAAAATTTATATTGAAGCTCAGGAGCAGACGGACTGCTCGGTTAATTACTACATACAAGATGACAAAAAAATATTGATTCTGGGTGCTGCATTCAGAACAATCGGCAAACCCCTGCTTCACTGCAAACCAGGTGAAAGATACGCGATTTCGTATAGCACTCTACTGCCGTTGCAGGAAGGCAATTATAGTATCCAGATACAGATCTCAAAACCTTTGGTACTGGATCAGAGCGCAGAATTCCTGGATGTGATCGATGACGCTATCGTTTTCAATGTCCAAAGACGGTCCACGGGGCGCATATGGACGAAGGCCTACGTAGAAAACACTATCGAGGTGCAACAATTATGAGCTTTTCTGCGACTAGGTTTCTGGAGACTCTAAAGCTCTTCAATACCAAAACATACTGCCCGGTGTGTGACTCCAAAGACGCCGGCTTCAATCCTCTTTCCGATTTCTACCGCACCCATGCAGAGCAGTATGGCTACGTGCATTTCGGCAAGGGAGAAATGACTGCGCTGGATACCTATTCGTGCACCCAATGTGGCGCCTCCGACCGAGAGCGCCTATATGCATTCTGGGTAGCGAAGTACTATTCGAAGCAACGCAAAAATCTAGCGAGCAAGGCCATTCACTTCGCTCCCGAAGCCGTGCTTTCAGCCAGACTGAAGGAATCCAGAGTCTTCTCAGACTACCAAACTGCAGACTTGATGATGGAACATGTCGACCACAAGGTTGACCTACTGCACCTGCCGTTTGCAGAAGAAACGTATGATTTCTTTATTTGTAGCCATGTCCTGGAACATGTCTACGATGATCGTGCTGCAATGCGCGAACTTCTCAGAGTCTTAACGAAAACTGGCTGCGGCATATTGATGGCTCCCATCATCGTCGGGCTACCCGCAACAGTTGAAGATCCGTCCATTACCGATGAAGGTGAGCGCTGGCGTTTATTTGGACAAGATGACCATGTACGCCTCTATTCGCACAATGACTTTGTCTCACGAATAAAAGAAAGCGGCTTCAAATTGCAGCAGTATGATCAATCTTACTTTGGAGCCTCGCTCTTTAAAAAGCTTGGCCTCAAACCTTCCAGCATACTTTATGTTGTATCAAAATCATGATCCCGGTTACCCGAACTTTTCTTCCAGATCTGGATGTCTATACCGGATACCTTCAAGGCATTTGGGAGTCCGCACAACTAACGAATAACGGCCCGTTAGTTAGGCAGTTGCGCGACGAGCTGTCCAATACGCTGGGCGCTGCCAATCTGCAACTCGTCACCAACGGCACACTAGCGCTGCAGTTGGCTATCAAGGCTCTTGCGTTACAAGGCGAAATCATCACCACGCCTTACAGCTATGTTGCCACGACGAATGCGATTCTCTGGGAAGGTTGCACACCTGTATTCGTTGACGTTGACGCCGAGTCGTTCTGCATTGATCCCGATTTGATCGAAAGCGCGATAACGGAAGACACAACGGCGATATTGGCAACCCACGTTTATGGTTACCCTTGCGATGTCGTACGCATTCAACAAATTGCCGACCGTCATAACCTGAAGGTTATCTATGACGCTGCGCACGCCTATGGCGTACGCCTGAACAACGACTCACTATTGAACCACGGTGACTGCAGTACTCTGAGCTTTCACGCCACCAAGCTTTTCCATACCGGGGAAGGTGGAGCTGTGGTTTTTCGCGACACAGACGTGGCGCATCGCGCGTTTCTTATGAGCAAGTTTGGTCATTTAGGCGAAGATGACTATATCGGTCTGGGCATCAATACGAAAATGTCCGAGCTGCACGCGGCTATGGGCCTGAGCATGCTAGGGCACGTCGATGCCATTATCGAGGCTCGCCGGCAATGCTCGGCCTGGTACGACGAGCGCCTTGCAGGCGTCAGACATCAACGACCCAAGGTAGTCGATGGGCTTGAATACAATTACGCCTACTATCCGGTAGTTTTCGATACCCATGAAGAGGCAATGGCAGTGCGAGATGCCCTGCAGAAGCAGGAAATTTTTCCACGCCGCTACTTCCATCCCTCTCTCAACACGCTACCTTTCCTGCAAGAGTCCATGCAACGGCCTTGTCCTGTATCCGAATCACTTGCACAACGCGTATTGTCGTTGCCCTTGTATACAACGTTGACCGAGCAGGAAATAGACACTATCTGCGCCTGTATCAAGCATACGCTCGAGCCTTGAGGTGGACCGTTTGAAACTTGCGATCATGCAGCCTTATCTATTCCCATACCTGGGCTATTTCCAGCTCATGCACGCGGTAGATTCGTTCGTAGTTTACGACGACGTCAACTTCATCAAGGGTGGCTGGATCAACCGGAACAACATCCTTTGCAATGGCAACAGGCAACTGATTACCTTGCCATTGCTCGCGACCAGCCCGAACAAGCTGATCAATCAAATTGAGATCAGCAGCCAGCACAAGATTTTGCAGAGCATCCAGCAAAACTACCGTAAGGCGCCACATTTCGAGAGCATTTACCCCTTGCTTGAGAGCATCCTCAGGTACGAATCGCGCAATCTCGCTGACTTCCTGGATTTCCAGCTACGCAGCATTTGTGCGCAACTGGATCTACGCCCGAAGTGGCACACCTCTTCGGCACTTGGGAAAAACTGTGAGCTACGAGGGCAAGACAAGGTTCTTGCCATTTGCGAAGAGCTTGGAGCTACAGAATATATCAACCTGCCGGGAGGCAAGGTACTCTATGGCCCCCAAGCTTTTGCCTCACACGGCTTGAAGCTTTCCTTCATCGAGCCGCGAGCGGTCAGTTACCAGCAGTTCGGCAACGGCTTTTTGCCAAATTTGTCCATCATTGACGTGATGATGTTCAATGACAAAGAGCAATGCGCAAAATTGCTCCAGGAGTATGACCTTGGTTGACAATAGAACGAGCAAGTTTCGCCGTAACGAGTTACTGGAAAACCTGCTCAGCGAATTGAACACAGACCTGCAGCCATCCGAGAAGGTACTGGTAAGGCAGCAAACGCCTGATCGCAATCCTTACCCTTTGATACTGGTAATGGGGCCTCTGCGTAGCGGCACCACTCTCTTCACTCAATGGCTCGCCAATACCGGTCTGGTTGCCTATCCAACCAATATCCTGTCGCGCTTCTATCAAGCGCCTATTATTGGTGCCAAAGTTCAGCTATTGCTGACTGACCCGCGTTTCGACTTCCGCGGTGAGCTCTCCGAGTTCGCTCAGCAAGCTGAATACCGTTCCGAGAACGGCAAGACCAAGGGCGCCCTCGCCCCCAATGAATTCTGGTATTTCTGGCGACGCTTCCTTGCAGATCCGGGTCGTGACATTTGGAGTGATGAAGAATTGCGGCAGAGCATGGACGTGCAGACCATGCTAAGCGAATTGTCGGGAATGACGGAAGTTTTCCAGAAACCCTTTGCAGCAAAGGGAATGCTTTTCAACTACAACATCCCTTTCCTCGATTCAGTACTGAAGAACGTACTGTTTGTGCATATCGTCAGAAATGAAGTTTCCAATGCGGAATCGGTGCTGGAAGCGCGCAAGCGGCAACTGGGAGATGAGCGCCAATGGTACTCGTTTGATATTCCGGAAAAAGAACAACTGATGCAACTGAGCCCTTTCGAGCAAGCGGTGGGCCAAGTTCGCGCAATCAATCAAGCCGTTGAGGCTGGGCTGTCAAATGTTGCAGACGCAAGAAAAATGGTTGTCCAGTACGAAGACTTCTGCAACGCACCTGAAAAGTATTTTGAAGAATTGACTTCGAAACTGAATATAACAGGCGCACAGTACACCGGCGACAAGAAATTTGAAGTAACAAGAAAGCGGTGAGTGAGAGATTCACAATAAAAATTCTGTTGTGTTTTTAAGGACTGGCGAATAGCGCCCAGACCCGCTCAAACGCACTGACAACGATGGTAAAAATTATGCTACAAGCGCCGAAAGTCTCAGTCATATTAACCTCCTTCAATCACTCAAAGTATTTGCGTGAAGCGATTGATAGCGTCCTGAATCAAACATTCAAAGACTTCGAGCTTATCATTTGGGATGATGCCTCGCAGGATGACTCGTGGGAGATCATCAACAGCTACACCGACGAGCGCATCCGGGCATTTCAGAACAGTGAGTCCAAACGAGGTGTCTACGGCATCAACAAGGCAATTTCGGAAGTTGCCAAGGGTGAGTATATTGCGATCCATCACTCCGATGATCTATGGACGTCGGACAAGCTGCAAAAGCAGGTGGACTTCCTAGATGCCCACCAAAGCATCGGCGCGGTGTTCACCAATGCACAGGCGGTTGATGAAATCGGCACCCCTCACTCTGACACCTCGCATTACTACTACTCTATATTTGATCAAGAAAATCGCTCTCGTCATCAATGGTTACGCTTGTTTTTTGAGATTGGCAATGTACTTTGCCATCCGAGCGTGCTCATTCGCCGCCAGTGCTACAGCGACTGCGGACTGTACCGGTTTGGTTTGGCGCAAATTGCCGATTTCGACATGTGGATCAGATTGTGCCTGAAACATGAAATTCACGTTTTGCGGGAAAAGCTCGTAAAATTCCGTGTTAGAGACAATGAAGCCAACTCCAGCGGAAGTCGCCCGGAAACACGTGCCCGTGTTCTATTTGAATTCAGCATGCTCCTGCCTAACTACCTTGAGATCAACGATAAAGACGATCTCATCAAAGTATTTCCTGAGGCTGAGATATTTTTTAGTGAGCACGATGATTCAGTGCGTTATGCATTGGCGCGGGCAATGCTCGAGACCAGGAAGTTCGATTTTGTAGTGCCCTTCGCGCTGAACCTGATATTCGAACTGCTGAACGATCCGATCAAGAAAAACCACATATCGTTCGATGCCAGTCAATTCGTAAAGCTGACCAGCGAACTGGACCCATTGAAAGTTGTTTATTTTGACAAGCTCAATCAAGCAGCAGTTGAAACTAACACGCAACTGGCCAAACGCGATGCACAACTGTCTGAGCGTGATGCACAACTGTCGGAACGTGATGCACAACTGTCGGAACGTGATGCACAAATCCACGATCACTCTGTTGAGATAACAACGCTTAACGCACAGGCAAACGAACTTAACGCTCAGATGGCTGAGCGCGACAGGCAGATCGTTGAGCGGGACGAGAAAGTCGCAGAGCTAAATACACAGCTAATAGAACGTGATACGCAGATCACCGAACGTGACACACAAATAGCCGATCGCGAATCCACCATAAACTATCAAAACGTGCAGATAGCAGCTATCTATGCCTCTACAAGCTGGTCCGTTACCAAGCCGTTACGCGGGCTCAGCACTCTTTTGATAAGACGAAAAAAGCATGAAAGCGGGAATATTGAAATGAATCAAAATGCCAAGCTTAGTCTGCTATATAGACTAATCAAACTAAGCATTACAAATCCGGCATTTGTAATCAAAAATCTTAGTTGGGCAAATGTCCGTCGACTCATGGCGGCGGTACCACGACATAACGTGGATACCGTTATCAACGTAGCGAAAGAAAAGATTGAGCAAGACAAAGTGCTGTCTCGCGTCCAGCATGCAGATGAAACATCTCATCCTGGCCTGCTCAAAGCGCAAGCACTGGAAAAATGCTACCCGGGAATCACGGCACCTGTTGGCCTAGGGAACATCCCGTTGCTGGAAGAGAAGATTTCCGCGCCCCCTTATCAAATCGATCCGTTGGCCCCCGCACGAGTGAACGTGTTGCTGCCTCAACTGGATCCGTTGATCATGTTCGGCGGCTACATTGCCTGCTTACAGTTCATCTGCAAAATCCAGGCTGAAGGTTTCAAGGTCAGAATTCTGCTTACGGAATCCGATCGCTTCGACCGTGAGGGGGTAAACGCAAAGCTCGCCTCAAACCCGGCATTGCAGCGGGCCGTTGCTGACGCAGAGGTTGAAGACATCACTCAGGGGATACACCCGACAGTAATCTCGCCCAATGACGCATTCGTGGGCTATTCGTTCTGGACCTGTATCAAAGCGCATCATCTGGCAAAAGCCATCGACAAGGAATTCATTTTCTTTCTGCAGGAGTTTGAACCGATTTTCCACTCGCACGACTCTCTTTATGCGATTGGCAGCTATGTGTACCGCTTGCCGCACAAGGTCATCTTCAACACTGATCTGCTGGCCGACTACTTCCGAAGCAAACAACTAGGGGTGTTCTCTCGCCACCAAGGTGAAGAACTGGAAAATCGTTATGTCGCTTTCCAGCACGCGCTGACACCGACCACGCCACCATCGATCGAGCAATTGGCCAAACGCGAAACCAAGCGCCTGTTGTTCTACGGACGCCCAGAAGGGCACGCTCGTCGCAACATCTTCGAGATTGGCATCCTCGGTCTCAAGGCTGCCATTGCTAATGGCGCGTTTGATAGCGATTGGGAGTTTCACGGTGTTGGTACGCTGGGTCCGGACTACGAAGTTGATCTGGGTCACGGCCGCGTGATGAAGCTGAGCGGCACGCTGCCACAAAGCGATTATGGTAAAGCGCTGGGTGAGTTTGATATTGGCTTGAGTCTGATGCTGGCACCGCATCCGAGTATTCTGCCGTTCGAAATGGCCTCTGCTGGCCAGGTGGTTGTGACCAACACCTATGAATCTCGTACAGCTGAAGTGTTGCGAGCGATATCCTCCAACATAGAACCGTGTGAAGCGGATCCATTCTCCGTTGCTGAGGCATTGGAAACCGCAGTGGCACGTGTTGGTGATAGCGAAGCTCGTATCAAAGGGACATCGTTCGACTGGGTTCGGGACTGGGAAGACTCTTTTAATCCGCAAGTCATCGAGAAGATCTCCAAGATCTTGCGGGCTTGAGCACCACGGTACCTGGTTCAGACTTTCATCTGACGTCAGTGGAGGCATTATTCACTACGATGAAAGAGATGATCCGGGTACCGCGATTGGCTTGTTTTTAAAGGTCCGGGGGTCCACAAAACCTTTTCCGGACCTTTCCTATCATTCCATTAGGCATACACCGACATGATTTTCAGCTCGTGGCAGTTCATTCTGCTTTTTCTGCCCATTTCATTTTTCGTCTATTTCTGGTTAAACGACCGACGTTTAATCGTGGCAGGAAAGGTCTGGCTGGTTGCCGTCAGCCTGTTTTTCTATGCTTACTGGGATGTTCATTACCTCCCACTCATATTGGGTTCGATTTTCCTCAACTTCGCGATAGGTACCGGCCTCGCCCAGGCACATAAAGCCTCCCTTGACGACATCAAGAAATCCCATCACGCGATTAACCGAAAGGTTGTTCTTACAACAGGGATCGTGGCTAACCTCGTGCTTTTGGGGTACTTCAAATACACCGATTTCCTTATCGACAACGTCAATGCCGTTTTCGGCACTCACTACGCTATTCAGCACATTCTGCTGCCGTTGGCGATCAGCTTCTTTACCTTTACCCAGATCGTTTACCTGGTGGACAGCTATCGGGGTGAAACCGCAGAGTACGACCTGCTCAATTACTCGCTATTCGTTACATTCTTTCCACACCTGATTGCCGGCCCGATCGTACATCACCGCCAGATCATGCCGCAGTTTGCTTCACGCTGGACCTTGGTGCGCAGGTACCCAAACATCCTCAAGGGTTTGTTTATATTTGCGATCGGGCTATTCAAAAAGGTCGTTATCGCAGACAGTTTTGCCGTCTGGGCCACTGCTGGATTCGATGGCGACCATAGCCTGGGATTCTTCGAAGCATGGGCAACCAGCCTGGCCTACACGTTCCAACTATATTTTGACTTCAGCGGCTATTGCGACATGGCCATTGGGGCATCGCTACTCTTCAACATCTGGTTGCCAATCAACTTCAACTCGCCTTACAAGGCCCTGAGCATTCAGGACTTCTGGCGGCGCTGGCACATTACGCTCAGTCACTTTCTGCGTGATTATCTTTATATCCCCTTCGGAGGTAATCGCTCTGGCGAGTTTCGTACCTACATCAATCTCTTTGCCACATTCCTGCTCGGCGGTCTCTGGCACGGTGCGACATGGATGTTTGTAATCTGGGGAGCGCTGCATGGCGCTGCTTTGGTCATTCATCGTCTATGGTCACAATTACGCCGCCCCATGTCGCCGATACTTGGCTGGTTTCTGACCTTTATGTTCGTAAACGTCACGTGGGTATTTTTCCGCGCCAAGACGATGGATGACGCCATGCGCGTACTGAGTGGAATGGTAGATGTGGGTTCGGCATTTGGAAATACCGCAGCTACGGTGCCGGTATCCGATTTGGCTTGGGGAGGCCGGCTGTCCGATGTTGCACTAAGCATCATGCCCGCAACGCTTGTTGGTCAACTGCCGATTTTCCTCGCAATTATTGTTGCATTTATAATCGTTGCGCAAAAAAACTCGCTGGAAATGGCAAACGGAATCATCGGTAAATGGAGACTGGCTTATGGTGCAGTCCTATTTTCGGTCGCCATGTGCTTCATGCTTGCAGCCACCAGCTCCGTCTTCCTTTACTTTAATTTTTGATGGCGCCAACATGAAACGTAGTGTAATCGTCTTCTTGCTGTCAATATTGCTGGTACTATTCTGTATCCCAGCAATAAACATCATTTCCGCACCCGACAAAAGTGCAATAAAACTCACGCAAAAGTCCTTCCTTTACAATATGGACTTTGTGGCCAGCTGGACTTCAAAGTTACTTTACCCATTGGGCATCAGCATAGATTCAAAGCAGGTTATTATTGGCAAAAATGATTGGCTTTTCCTTGGTGACCAATATCGCAAAACCATTTCGAATGGCAGACGCCCTGCAACAGATGCGGACGTTGCTATTGGCAAGCAAATCGCAACTTCCACAAAGAACTGGAACACCTTCCTTGAAGATAAAGGCGTAAAGTTATTCCGCATCATGATCGGGCCGGATAAGGGGAGCATTTACCCAGAACAATTACCTTCCTGGGCCAAGCCAGTACCGTTCAACCCGACAGACGCCCTTCTCGCTGAAGTCGAGCCGCAGCGTTTCATTGACCTAAGACCAGCCTTGCTGGCTGGAAAGAAAAATCACGCTGAAGACCTTTACTTTAAAACAGATACACACTGGAACGCATTCGGTGCTGGAATAGCATTTAAGGCTTTTGCCCACGAGGTTGGCAAAGCGGCCCCCGAATTGAAATGGCCATCGGAAGAAGCCTACGGAATCGCTCGAATCAAACAAATAAATGGTGGAGATCTGGCGAAGTTTCTAAGACTCTCTACTAGCCTTCCCGATAAAGAGCCGCTCCTCAATGCAGGCAACCTTCCAATAAAAACAACAAGGATTGATTACACGACTCATCAAATTCTGTTCGAGGGCGGAAACCCGGAAGTTAACGCGCCTAAAAAGCCGATTATTGTAAAATCCGAAGGAGCACTTAATAACAAAAGGGTTTTATGGCTCCGCGACTCATTCGGAACCAGTTTGGCGCCGTTGATGGCAGCCACATTTAGTGACGTTCTTCAACTTCACTGGAGTGTCGCTACAGAGCCCGGTGGAGATTTCGCCCAACTGGTCGAGGAATGGAAACCGGATTATGTTTTTTTCACGGTAGTGGAGCGTGAAGCGCAAACGCTTTGGGAAAGCGACCTGCCTGTCATTAGCGTTATCCCCAAAAACGAAAACTTCCAGATTGGCAGCATTGGTAAGCCCAGCAAGATAAATCAGCTGACAACCGGCCCTTCAGCCAATGAATTTGAAATGAAAGGAGACGACGCCTACGTCGACTTCTCATTTTCAAGTAAGGATGCACGTATTAGCGCCCAGTACCTCAACATCGATCTGACGTGTACTGACGGCTCTCCGACCGTTCCGGTGCAGTTGTTCTGGATGGAAAATGGGCAAGCCTACTACGATGAGGCGCATAGCACTCGTATTCTGCTACGAACCGGACAGTCGTTGATTAATCTGAAAACCATTCCAAAATGGCCGCAAGGAGATGACATCAAGCGTGTTCGTGTGGATGTTGAGGCGCTTAAAAATTGCACTCGCTTCACGCTCGGCAATCCAAGTTTCGGTGTGCAGGAATGACCCTCTGAGAACAGAGGAGGTGCATGGCAGCACGGTGAAGCGGTTGCCGGCCCTCCCCTGCTTGAATCATTGAGTTGAAGGCGCACGCTCATAGCTGCCTCCGCCAATGTTGAAAAAAGCCAATGGCCTACAATGCTGTTGGCTTTTTTTTAACCTGGGAAACTCGAAAACGGAGCCTACACAATGTAAAAGCCCCCAACAGTGCAAGGGTTGGGGGCTTTAGACGTGTAAAGAGGGAATTTATTAAGAAGCCTCGGTTCCATTGGTCAAAAAGCTTTTGGCGATTTTACTTGCCAGAGCCCGGGCATGCTGACGAAGCTCTGGAACTGCCGTGGCTTCCCACAAACGAGCCTTTAGCATGGGACCGACATAACTTAACCACTCCAGACTTTCCCCGGACCGATCAATCACCGCGTAGTTGCTAGCGACCTTAATGCCGAGGTGCAAATCGTCAGCGCAGATCACGGACTCATTCAACAAGTAAGAAATGAAAGGATCGGTAATTTTACCGATGTCCGTGCACGGCCCTGTGCAGTTAATGACCTGATCGAACCGACGCTCGACAATCTGATTAGTGCCTCTTAGCTTGATATGTACCGAGACGCTCTCTCCTTCGAGGTCAATCGCGACAATTCGTCCGGCGATCAAGCTTGCAGTGGACGCCGCAAGCGCTTCCTGAAAGATGCCGAAAGTCTGCGGGGCGACTCGGTGGCGGTAGACATCCCAATGCGGTTGCAAGTGGCGTAAAAAGCGTTTTCGCTCGTTAGTCGGCAGGCGTTCCCACAAAGTGGAAGTGATCGGCCTCAGCGCGGCGACAACTTCGCGCCAGTGTTCGGGGGAGCGGGCAACTTCCCGCCGAATCAGCCGAGTGTATTCGGAAACAGCGGGAGCAGCGCCAAGCAAATCATCACAAATCGTTGTCGCGAATCCTTGCGCAGGTAACCGCTCTCTATGTGCGGTCGGCAGTAACCCACGACGCGAAACCATGGTGATTTTGGCTGCCGGATGCGTCCTGCGTAGAGAGATCAACGTATCGACTGCGGTCAAACCACTTCCGATCAGCAGAACCCGGGGCGCCTCGTGGTTCACATCAGCAGCGACTGCAGACCAGGGATCTCCGACATAGGCTGCGCAGCCGTCAAGTTTTTGCAAACCCTGAGGCTTGGCGGGTGAAAAATTCCCAAAGGCCAAGACGACATGATCCGCAGCAATCCGCTCCCCCGTCTGAAGTTCTAAAACGGCTCCGGTGCCCGAGGGTTCTATCGATAGCACCTCACCTGTCAAACGCGAACACTGGACGTCAGACTCTTTTTCGGCTTGAGCGAGTAAATCACTCAGATATGCCCCGTACATTTTTCGCGAAACAAAACTTCCGGAATGCGCCTCTGGATCAAACTTTCGAAAAAACTCGAGGAACGAATCGGGATCATCAACCAGTGCAGACATATTGCCTGCGGGAACATTCAGCAAGTGATCAGGGCTGCTGGTTCCATAGGCCAACCCACGCGCCATTTTGCCTGAACGATTGATAATGGTGAGTTGGGATCCCTTGGGCGCATGCTTGAGAAACTCAATAGCCGTTACTGCGCCGCTGAAACCCGCACCGATGATGACTAATCGCTTCACTTGGCATTCCATTGTTTCAAGTAAGCCATGATGGTATCCACCCCCTCATCTATTGAATGAGTCAGGGTATCGATTTTAACCTGTGGGGAATCCGGCACTTCGTAGGGCGAGTCGATGCCAGTGAAGTTCTTGATCAGCCCCTGTCGGGCTTTACTGTAGAGGCCCTTGGGATCTCGTCGCTCGCATTCGCTCAGCGGCGTATCAAGATAGACTTCGATGAAAGACTCGTCACCAATCACACTGCGGGCAAGTGCACGATCACGATGGAATGGAGAGATGAAGGACGTGATGACAATGAGCCCGGCATCCAGGAACAGGTTGGCTACTTCCGCCACTCGCCTGATATTTTCCGTTCGATCCTGATCACCGAATCCAAGGTCTTTGCACAGACCCATTCGTACGTTATCGCCATCAAGCAAATAAGTATGGAAGCCATTCGCTATGAGTTTTTGTTCAAGCGCATCGGCCAGCGAAGACTTACCCGAACCACTAAGACCGGTCAGCCAGATCACCACGGGGCGCTGATTTTTTTGCTCGCCACGCACCCGACTGGTCGTCGAAATAGGCTGGCAAGTGAGATTATTTTGCATAATTTCTCGTCATATTGAAGTCTGACCATTTTCGAGTGCAGCACCTGACCCGCTAAGGGATGCCCGGGTCGCCTGCTTCGAGATTGTAAAACGCTCCGCTTGATGCAGATACCTTGCGATTCAGGTCTTGCCTGCACCCAAGCGGTAGGCAATATAGATCAGCGGAGCAAATGCAATAAGCAGAGCGCTTATTACGCTCAACATGCCCAACGCGACGAGCATCGATACAGGTAGCAGGAACAGCACGTTTATCATCACAATTGTGAGCGTAACTTTCATGTGACCTAACCGTCGAGCAGCATGCTGATATGCGTGCGAACTGTGTGCCTGATAAACCTTGTCACCTTTAAGCAGGCGCCGCACCAGTGTCCATGTCGCGTCCACAATAAAAACACCCAACAGGATAATCCAGCTGAACAGTAGCTCAGGCTTGCTCCACGCTGCTTGAAGAGACAATACAGCGAGGACGATACCGAGAAAGCCACTCCCCGCATCGCCCATGAAAATTTTCGCCGGGGGGAAATTCCACCATAAAAAACCTGCAACCGCTGCCGCCAGCATCAGTGGCGCCCAGATCAGTTCAACGCTCCCAAGGACGTAATAAACCAGACACATCCCCAAGCAAGCGCTGATCGCTTCGGCACTTGCCAGACCATCTATGCCGTCCATGAAGTTATAGA
Organism: Pseudomonas sp. MC6; assembly: GCF_054790575.1. Classification (NCBI taxonomy): domain Bacteria; kingdom Pseudomonadati; phylum Pseudomonadota; class Gammaproteobacteria; order Pseudomonadales; family Pseudomonadaceae; genus Pseudomonas; species Pseudomonas sp. MC6. Next base: position 400,255 of record NZ_CP186504.1, on the reverse strand, counting down.
GGTTGAGCATCCAGACCATGTAAATCAGCGCGAGAAAGCACCCGACCCATCCGGGTTCAATGCTTATGCCCCAGAGTGGGATCGCAGGCAGTCCATTCAGCCAGTACAAAGCCCAGAGCCGCGGCGACGAAATGGCCAATCAACCGCCATCTGGCAGCCACGTGCCCGTGGTCATCAACGAATCCGAGAATGGCGATCAGCAAGCCTGAACCCGATAACCCCCAGAGTGCGTCTGGACTGAGCAAATTCAAGTGGGCAAGGATTGGTACAGCAAGTAGAAAGGCGGCAACAATGGCAACGCCCCCGCCTCTTGGTGTTGGCGCAGAGTGGGAGCTGCGTTCATTGGGTATATCCATCAAGCTTTTCGCCAAAGCATATCGGCGCAGCACCAATGTCAAAATCCAAGACAATACGAATACGGCAATTAACAGCCACCAAACATTCATCTCTTTACGTTTTCCCGATAATGGTCAGCAGTCTGACGCATAGCGTCGTCAACACTGACGGGCGGCGTCCAACCCAGCAATTCTCGATTTTTACCAATGTCAATTTGCAGCGATCCGCAAAGTCGTTGGGCGAAAGCTTGCTTACCTAATGTCATCGCCGCCAGCTTCAACAGCCACGCCGGCACGGGCACAAGTCGTGCGGATCTACCCATTGCGCGGGAAAGGCGTCGGAGCAATTGCGTTGTCGACAAGTCTTCGCCATCACTGACTAAAAATGTCTGATTGGCCGCGAGGGGGTGATCAATGCATACGATGATCAAATTCACGAGATTGCCAATTGCTACAAAACTTCGCCGATTTCGGATCAATCCAAGTGGCAGAGGAATGCCCTTATCAAGCCACATCATCATGTTCTGAAAGTTGGCCTTCACGCCAGGGCCATAAACCAGGGGAGGCCGAATAATGACAACTTCCATCCCGGTTTCGGAGTGCAGTTTCTGCAACGCTTTTTCAGCTTCGTACTTGGAGATACCGTAAGGATCCACGGGATGCGGCTGGTTGTCTGCTTCATAGACGCTGGGAGCAAATGAGCCTTCACCGTTGACTTTGATTGAACTGACAAAAATAAAGCGTTTGACTCCCGATTCCGCAGCCCGCCGCGCGAGCCTCAAGGTTCCTTCAACGTTAACCTTACGGAATTCCGTCAAAGCATCTTCTGCGGTTTCATTCATGACATGCACTCGAGCTGCAGCATGAATGACCACGTGAACATCATCCAGTGCAGGCAAAAAATCCGCATTCATATCGAAGGGCTGGACGGAGCACAATCCATTTAACCGTGTGGCTCCACGCGATGCTGCGATCGGACAAAATTTCTTGTCCACCAGCAGCCTGAAAACCACAGCTTCTCCGACAAAACCGCTGGCCCCTGTCACCAATACCTTCAGGGCACTCATCGCACCTTATTCCCAATCAACGCAGTAACCCAACAAATACAAAAGAAAAAAAACTTGTCCCTAACCCGACGCCGACACCGCCAGGCACTGAATGAAAGTTTAATTAACTGCCTGCGCCGCAGTTTGAGCCACGTCATTACAAACGGGTTTTTATCCTGCTCAATCAGTTGCACAATTAATTGCACCTGATTGAACCACCAGCCGTCATGAATAGTTTTGTAACGGGCAATCAATGGTGCCAGCCCCTTATTCGCGCCTACCTGATTACGTTCATGCTGGCGATAGTCCATCGTAGGCTCAGGGTCTATGTACCAGAGAAAACCATGGCTACGGGCGAAGGAATAGCAATACCAATCGTGCAGACTGACATCTTGTAATAGACGCCAATTACGTATCATTGACACCTTCAATGAATCCGCGAGCTTTTTGCTCATTACGTAAGTACAACCAGGCCCCGCCGCCTCAAACAGAAAGTCCCACTCAACCTGAAGCTGCGCTTTATTCAGCAAATGGGTTCTTCCATCTGGCCAAAAAGCCGTGACATTACTGGAATAGGCGTCGACTTGACGACTATGGATGGCATGAGTCGCACGCTGAAGCTTGTCTACGTGCCAAATATCATCCTGATCGGCAAAGGCTACGAAATCGAATGTTTCAAACTCGACATCGCGGATGAGTCGGAAAAAATTACGAGATGCTCCACCAAAACTACCCGCTGGCGGCAAGATCCGAACCTGAGGGTGCCTGGAAGCGTAAACCGCACACCACGCTTCTGTACCGTCGGTGGAGGGGTCGATACTTATATAAACGGTTACATCAACAGCTGACTGGCGAAGAATCGAGGCCAACTGCTCCTCGATCCACTGCATGCCATTATAAGCAGCCAGCAAAACTGCAACCTTGGGATGTTTTACTGGCATGCCATTCCTGCTCGCACTGAAAAACGCTGATGTTCGACGGGATCTGGCGTTCGAATCAGTGAGAAGGTGAGTCCAGCAGTTTCTGAAGATACTGACCGTAGCCAGTCTTCTTCAGCGCATCGGCTTGCTCACCCAACTGCTCGGCAGAAATCCAACCGTTGTGGAAAGCGATCTCTTCCAGGCAAGCTACTTTCAGACCTTGACGCTGTTCGATGGTGTGCACAAAGTGACTGGCCTCGAGCAAAGAATCGTGAGTGCCCGTGTCGAGCCAAGCGAAACCACGGCCAAGCATCTCGACACTGAGAGACTTGCGCTCAAGATAAACACGATTCACGTCAGTAATTTCCAGCTCACCACGCTCGGAAGGCTTGATGTTCTTGGCTATTTCCACAACGTCGTTGTCATAGAAATAAAGACCCGTTACTGCGTAGTTGGATTTGGGTTTCAGCGGCTTCTCTTCAATGCTGAGCGCTCGGCCTGAAGCGTCGAACTCGACTACACCAAAACGCTCGGGATCAGAAACGTGATAACCAAACACGGTCGCGCCGCTCTTCTGTTCTGTAGCCGAACGCAAATTGTCCGAGAAATGTTGGCCATAGAAAATATTGTCGCCGAGGATCAGGCAGCAAGGATCCTGACCAATGAACTCTTCTCCAATAATAAAAGCCTGAGCCAGTCCATCCGGAGTAGGTTGTTCTGCATAGGTCAACTGGATGCCATACAGACTGCCATCGCCCAATAACTTGCGAAACAGCGGCAAGTCCTCAGGTGTGGAAATGATCAGAATTTCGCGCATCCCCGCCAGCATCAATACCGACAGTGGATAAAAGATCATCGGTTTGTCATAGATCGGCAGCATTTGCTTGGAAACACCAAGCGTAAGCGGGTGAAGACGAGTGCCCGAACCGCCAGCGAGAATGATGCCTTTACGATTTGTCGTGGTCATTTGTTCAGAACTTCCCTAAGCATTCGGGTTACACCACTTTGCCAATCCGGCAAGTGTAGAGAAAAATTGTCACGCAGCTTCTGAGTATTCAATCGAGAATTCAGAGGGCGGCGCGCAGGTGTCGGATAAGCGGTTGTTTCGATGGCGTTAACCGTCGCCACAGCCAACTCCTCGCCTTGGAGTTTTGCGAAGTCAATTACGTGAGTGGCATATCCATGCCAAGACACTTCACCAGCTGAGGCCAAATGATAGAGGCCAGCCAGTTCTGGACGCTTGATGATTTGCTGAATAGCCAACGCCGTAACGTCAGCGATCAGATCCGCACCTGTAGGAGCACCGATCTGATCCGCAATCACGCTCAACGTTTCGCGGTCCTTCGCCAGCCGTAGCATTGTCTTTGCGAAGTTGTTGCCGCGCGTACCGTAAACCCAGCTAGTGCGGAAGATCAGATACTTGCAACCCGACGCGATAATTGCCTGTTCGCCGGCTAACTTGCTGGAGCCATAATGATTCACCGGCGCAACAGCATCCGTCTCCTGCCATGGCGTCACGCCCTGGCCACTGAAGACGTAATCCGTTGAGTAGTGAACCAGCCAGGCACCCAATGCTGCGGCTTCTTTGGCCATAACACTACTCGCGAGGCCGTTTACGCGATCTGCCAATTCAGTATCCGACTCAGCTTTGTCAACCGCCGTATAGGCGGCAGCATTAACGATCACGTCGGGCTTTACCTGACGAATCGTTGCGCCCAAGGATTCAAGATTAGATAGATCACCGCTCAGACCATCAACGGAATGCCGATCAAGAGCGACCAGTTCTCCAAGCGGCGCCAGTGAGCGTTGCAGCTCCCAGCCCACCTGACCGTTCTTTCCTAAAAGGAGGATCTTCATGCTTTGCTCGAACGATCCGCGTAGTTCTGATCAATCCACTGCTGGTAGCTACCGCTCTTCACGTGCTCAACCCATTCAGTGTTATTCAGATACCACTCAACAGTCTTGCGAATACCAGTCTCGAAAGTCTCTTCCGGAGTCCAGCCCAGTTCTCGCTGAATCTTGCTAGCGTCGATTGCATAGCGAACGTCGTGACCAGGACGATCCTGTACATAAGTAATCAGGCTGGCATGCGGGCGGTGAGCTGAATCAGGACGCAACTCATCGAGCAACGCACAGAGGGTGTGCACCACTTCGATGTTTTGTTTTTCGTTATGACCGCCGATGTTGTAAGTCTCACCGATCACGCCTTCGGTGACGACTTTGTACAACGCGCGCGCGTGATCTTCGACATACAGCCAGTCACGTACCTGGTTGCCTTTGCCATAAACCGGCAGAGGCTTGCCTTCCAGCGCATTGAGAATGATCAGCGGGATCAGTTTCTCAGGGAAATGGCATGGGCCGTAGTTGTTCGAGCAGTTAGTCACCAAGGTAGGCAGGCCGTAAGTGCGGGCCCAGGCACGAACCAGGTGATCGGAGCTGGCCTTGCTGGCCGAGTAAGGCGAACTTGGCTGGTAAGGCGTGGTTTCGGTGAAGAGGTCTTCCGGACCTTCGAGGTCTCCGTAAACTTCGTCAGTCGAAATATGGTGAAAGCGGAAACTGGCTTTACGCGCATCATCCAGAGCGGCCCAGTAGTGGCGGGCAGCTTCAAGCAGCGTGTACGTACCGATGATATTGGTCTGGATGAACTCGGAAGGACCGGAGATCGAGCGATCAACGTGGGATTCTGCGGCCAGATGCATGATTGCATCAGGCTGGTGCTCACGCAGGACACGGTCGATCTGATCACGATCACAGATATCGACTCGTTCAAATACGTAGCGCGAATTCTGGCTGACTTCTGCCAGGGACTCCAGATTGCCGGCGTAAGTCAGCTTATCGACGTTAACGACAGCATCGGACGTGTTGGAGATGATGTGACGGATGACTGCCGAACCAATAAAGCCGGCGCCGCCGGTAACTAGAATTTTCACGCGAAACGATACCCTTGAGCTGCGGACAGCGCTGCCATGAGCGCTGTCTAATCCATGAATGCAGAAGCCACTCGCAGTTGGCATCCGTCAGAGTCAGTCTGAATTGACATGCAATAAGGCACGATCAAACAAGGGACGCATTTTACAGCTTAATGATGGTTTTACTAATGGATAAAGACAGGCAGAGGCGCAATTTCGACAGACGCCCTGCCCCTGCTGCTTCAGACCAGTCGCTTGCGAGCGGCTCTGGACGAGCGTCCCAGGAACCAGCCCAACACTGGACCAATTAACATGCCAATGAGCAACGCCAATACAACGACCAGCGAAACCGGCAACTGCGGCCCAGACAAACCTAAAAACAATAACGACACCGATTGCTGGTTCTCTAGCACAAACGCCAGAATCGCCAACACCAGTAGAAAAATAAATACACCAAGAAATATGCGTTTAAGGTTACGCATGAGTAACCCCTTGAGAAATAGCAGCTGTCAAACCCCTTCCTCCTCTTCCTCATTCACCCGATCACGCAGCTCTTTGCCCGGCTTGAAATGCGGAACGAATTTACCGTCAAGACTGACGGATTGACCGGTCTTCGGGTTACGACCAACGCGCGGCGCGCGGTAATGCAGGGAGAAGCTGCCAAACCCACGGATCTCAATGCGATCACCGGTGGCAAGGCATTGGGACATTTGCTCAAGCATGGTCTTGATGGCCAGCTCCACATCCTTGGATGAGAGCAGCCCTTGATGGGTGACAATTCGTTCGATCAACTCCGACTTCGTCATATTTTTCCCTTCTTTTTCAAGCAGCTAGATCAGCGCTTGAAAGGTTTTAGCACGCCCGGAAGATTTTGAACAGCCCAGGGATTGACATATCTTCCGCCGCATCGAAACGCCCATTTTCAGGGCATAAAACCAACAGACAGATCATCGCGTGCTCAACGACATATCACCAACATGGTTCGCGTCACATAGCCTGCCGGGTTGAAGCCAAAAGGAAACTCATCTTCATCCTTGGCATCATCTGATCGCGTGATCACTTTGTACCCTGCCCCCTTGCACTCTTTAGCTGCGCGCTTTTGACACTTCTCCCAACCAGAGCCCAACCCAGAGCAGTCGACCTCTATACCACTGACGCCGCGCACGGCATGAGTCTTGGCACTGGTGGTACAACCCGCCAAAAGCAATACAGCGATGAGGACAATAAACTTGTTCATCCACTTCCTTATGCCAGGCAGCTGCCCGACGACTACACGCTTAAGACCAAGCTTAGTCGTGAATAGGCGATTGATCCGATTAAAGAAACAGACCACCCCGGAAATGGTTTGGTTTCACGCAGCAACCGATTCACAGAAGCGAACCCGCATTTCTATAAATCACAGGCACAAAAAAGGGCGACCGAAGTCGCCCTTTTTAATGATCAAGCAGAACTTAGTTCTGTTTGGCCATTGCCTGGCGCAGCAGTGCCGCCATGGTGGTGTCGCCAGCAGGAGCTTCTTCAGCCTTCAGGCTTTGGATAGCTTCTTTCTCTTCAGCATCGTCTTTCGACTTGATGGAGAGCTGGATTACGCGGCTCTTGCGATCAACGCTGATGATCTTGGCTTCTACTTCCTGGCCTTCTTTCAGAACGTTGCGCGCGTCTTCAACGCGGTCACGGCTGATTTCGGAGGCTTTCAAAGTCGCTTCGATATCGTCGGCCAGAACGATGATGGCGCCTTTGGCGTCAACTTCTTTCACAGTACCTTTAACGATTGCGCCCTTGTCGTTCTCTTGAACGTACTCGGAGAACGGATCGCTTTCCAGTTGCTTGATACCCAGGGAGATACGCTCACGCTCTGGGTCAACCGACAGGATAACGGTGTCCAGCTCGTCGCCCTTCTTGAAACGACGTACGGCTTCTTCGCCCACTTCGTTCCAGGAGATGTCGGACAGGTGAACCAGACCGTCGATGCCGCCGTCCAGACCAATGAAGATACCGAAATCGGTGATCGACTTGATGGTGCCGGAGATTTTATCGCCCTTGTTGAACTGGCCAGAGAAATCTTCCCATGGGTTAGATTTGCACTGTTTGATGCCCAGGGAGATACGACGACGCTCTTCGTCGATGTCCAGAACCATAACTTCCACTTCGTCGCCGACTTGTACGACTTTCGAAGGGTGGATGTTCTTGTTGGTCCAGTCCATTTCCGAAACGTGTACCAGACCTTCAACGCCTTCTTCCAGCTCAGCGAAGCAGCCGTAGTCGGTCAGGTTGGTTACACGAGCGGTAACGCGAGTGCTTTCTGGGTAACGAGCTTTGATAGCAACCCATGGATCTTCGCCCAGTTGCTTCAGGCCCAGGGAAACACGGTTGCGTTCGCGATCGTATTTCAGAACCTTAACGTCGATTTCGTCACCAACGTTGACGATCTCGGAAGGATGCTTGATGCGCTTCCAAGCCATGTCGGTGATGTGCAGCAGGCCGTCCACGCCACCCAGATCGACGAATGCGCCGTAATCGGTGAGGTTTTTGACGATACCTTTGACTTGCTGGCCTTCCTGCAGGGATTCCAGCAGAGCTTCACGCTCGGCGGAGTTCTCGGCTTCCAGGACGCTGCGACGGGAAACGACAACGTTGTTGCGCTTCTGGTCCAGCTTGATGACCTTGAATTCCAGCTCTTTGCCTTCCAGGTGCGTGGTGTCGCGCACTGGACGGACGTCAACCAGGGAACCTGGCAGGAACGCACGGATGCCGTTAACGTCGACAGTGAAGCCGCCTTTAACCTTACCGTTGATAACGCCCTTGACCACTTCCTCAGCTGCGAAGGCTGCTTCCAGAACGATCCAGCACTCAGCGCGCTTGGCTTTTTCACGGGACAGCTTGGTTTCACCGAAGCCGTCTTCAACCGAATCCAGAGCAACGTGAACTTCGTCACCGACATTGATAGTCAGATCGCCAGCGTCGTTGTAGAACTGCTCAAGCGGGATGAGTGCTTCAGACTTCAGGCCAGCGTGAACGGTTACCCAGCGAGCTTGGTAATCGATATCAACGATAACACCGGTGATGATGGAGCCTGCCTGAAGGTTCAGGGTTTTTAGGCTTTCTTCAAAGAGTTCCGCAAAGCTTTCGCTCATTTTAATTCCTGTAAATGAGGGCGAAGGATACGCCCATCTCCACACCCCAGACGGTGTGGGTTAGTTTCATATAGAAGAAGCGTCGCAGGACTATGACTGGTCCCCTGCGGCCTTCTTGGTCACCCGGCGATATCGCGAATGGCGATCTCGCTCATGATGCGTTCAAGCACCTGATCGATGGACAACTCCGTGGAATCCAGTTGTATGGCGTCAGCCGCCGGCTTAAGCGGGGCTACCGCTCGCTGGGTATCACGCTCGTCGCGTGCACGGATCTCATCTAGCAGACTCGACAGACTAACACCCTCGACTTTGCCCTTCAACTGCAAATATCGACGGCGCGCTCTCTCCTCGGCACTGGCGGTCAGGAAAATTTTCAGCGGTGCATCAGGAAAAACCACCGTACCCATGTCGCGACCGTCGGCAACCAGGCCCGGCGCTTCCTGAAAAGCGCGCTGGCGCTGCAGCAGCGCCTCGCGTACGGCCGGCAGTGCGGCCACTTGCGAAGCGCCGGAACCGACGCTTTCAGTGCGGATGACGTCGCTGACTTCGTCGCCTTCCAGAATGATCCGCTGCAACTGACCGTCGGTCGCCGCAATGAATTGCACATCCAGATGAGCGGCGAGTTTTTTCAGCAGCTCTTCATTGGTCAGGTCGACACCATGATTGCGCGCCGCAAACGCCAGCAGACGATAAAGCGCACCGGAGTCCAGCAGATTCCAGCCCAGACGCTTGGCCAGAATCCCGGCTACGGTGCCTTTGCCCGAGCCGCTTGGCCCATCAATGGTGATGACCGGTGCAATGTTTTTCACGACTGAGCCTCTTGTGCCACACGAATACCGACCTGCCCGCACAGTGCGAGGAAGTTGGGGAACGACGTCGCGACGTTGGCGCAATCATGGATGCGGATCGGTGCAGTAGCGCGCAGCGACGCCACACTGAATGCCATCGCGATACGGTGATCGCCATGACCATGCACTTCGCCGCCGCCAATCTGGCCGCCGTCGATGATGATGCCGTCCGGGGTCGGCTGGCATTTGACGCCCAGCGCCAATAAACCGTCTGCCATGACCTGAATGCGATCCGATTCCTTGACCCGCAGCTCTTCGGCGCCAGTCAGCACGGTGCGCCCTTCGGCACAGGCAGCGGCGACGAACAGCACCGGGAATTCGTCGATTGCCAACGGGACCAGCTCTTCCGGAATCTCGATACCTTTGAGTTTAGCTGCCCGCACGCGCAGATCAGCCACAGGCTCGCCGCCGACTTCACGCTGATTTTCCAGAGTGATGTCTGCGCCCATCAGGCGCAGGATGTCGATCACGCCAGTGCGGGTCGGGTTGATGCCGACGTGCTCAAGCACCAGCTCGGAACCTTCAGCGATCGAGGCAGCTACAAGGAAGAACGCCGACGACGAGATGTCACCCGGGACTTCGATGTGAGTGGCAGTCAGTTTGCCGCCGGATTCAACCGAAGCCGTAGCGCCGTCAACGCTCACCGGGTAGCCGAAGCCGCGCAGCATGCGCTCGGTGTGATCGCGAGTCGGGGCCGGCTCGGTCACAGTGGTCTTGCCTTCAGCGTACAGACCGGCGAGCAGCAGGCAGGATTTCACCTGAGCACTGGCCATTGGCATGGTGTAGGTCAGGCCTTTGAGTTTGTGCCCGCCACGAATGGTCATCGGTGGACGACCTTCAGCAGCGGTTTCAATCACGGCGCCCATTTCACGCAGTGGATTGGCCACGCGATTCATCGGACGCTTGGACAGCGAGGCATCGCCGGTCAAAGTGCTGTCGAAGTTCTGCGCAGCCAACAGGCCGGACAGCAGACGCATCGAGGTACCGGAGTTACCCAGATAGATCGGGCCCGGCGCCGGTTTCAGACCGTGCAGGCCGACACCGTGAATGGTTACGCGGCCGTGGTGCGGCCCTTCGATGACGACGCCCATGTCGCGGAACGCTTGCAAGGTCGCCAGAGCGTCTTCGCCCTCAAGGAAGCCTTCGACTTCGGTGACGCCTTCGGCCAGCGAACCGAGCATGATCGAACGGTGGGAAATGGATTTGTCGCCTGGTACGCGAATCCGACCGGACAGGCGGCCACCAGGTTGAGCCAGGAAGATCAGATTGTTGGAATTCATAGCGTCCACATAGGCCCTGCGGGCCAGGATTTTACTGAAATGCTCGCGGGCAACCCGGGCGCGCGTAAAGACGCCCAACAATTGGTGCCCATCCCCTGCATCGACCGCGTCGCGCAAGGCGTCGAGGTCGCTGCGAAATGTATCGAGTGTGCGCAGAACAGCCTCGCGGTTAGCGAGGAAGATGTCGTGCCACATCACCGGGTCGCTTCCGGCGATTCTTGTGAAATCGCGGAAACCGCCCGCAGCGTAACGGAAGATCTCAAGATTTTCATTGCGCTTGGCCAACGAATCAACCAGGCCGAAGGCCAGCAAATGCGGCAAATGGCTGGTCGCAGCCAGCACTTCATCGTGTCGCTCGACCTGCATGTGCTCGACGTCGGCACCCAATTCGCGCCACAGACGATCAACCACCGCCAACGCAGCCGGATCGGTTTGCTCAAGTGGCGTGAGGATAACCTTGTGGCGACGGAACAGTTCGGCATTGGAGGCTTCCACCCCACTCTGTTCGGAACCGGCAATCGGATGACCCGGCACGAAACGCGGCGGCATCGCGCCAAACGCTTCGGTGGCTGCGCGCACCACATTGCCTTTGGCGCTGCCGACATCAGTCAGAATCGCCTGCCCCAGATCCATGCCCGCCAACCGTGCGAGCACTTTTTCCATGGCCAGGATCGGCACCGCCAGTTGAATCACGTCAGAGCCCTGGCATGCAGCCGCCAAGTCATCTTCACAACGATCGACCACACCCAACTCGACCGCGAGCTTGCGCGATTGCGGATCGAGATCGACCCCGACCACTTCGCGGCAGATGCCGCTTTCACGCAAGCCTTTGGCAAACGAACCACCGATCAACCCCAGACCGACCACCACAAGGCGCCCGATCATAGGTGCAGCAGATTGCAGTGCAGTGACATCACCCACGAGCCAGAACCTTGCGCAGCGCTTCGAGGAAGCGGCTGTTTTCCGCCGGCAGACCGATGGTCACCCGCAGGTGGTTCGGCATGCCGTAGTTAGCCACCGGACGCACAATCACGCCTTCGCGCAGCAAGCCCTGGAAAATCGGGGCCGCGACCTGAGCGAGATCGACGCAGATAAAGTTGCCTTTGGATTCGATCCAGCTCAGGCCCAACTCACGGAAACCGGCCTGCAACTGCTGCATGCCCGCTTCATTGAGTTGGCGGCTTTGCGCCAGATACTCCTCGTCTTTCAACGCTGCGCAGGCTGCCGCCAGGGCGAGGCTGTTGACGTTGAATGGCTGGCGAACACGGTTCAGTACATCAGCCACAACCGGGGTCGACAGACCGTAGCCAACACGCAATGCCGCCAGACCATAGGCCTTGGAGAACGTGCGCGATACCAGCAGATTCGGGTAAGCGGCAAGGAAATCCAGACCGTCCGGCAGATCGCTGCCTTCGGCGTATTCGATGTAAGCCTCGTCCAGCACTACCAGAACGTGCTCCGGAACATCCTGAAGGAATTCGTCCAGCGCTTCAGCGCCGAACCAGGTGCCGGTCGGGTTGTTCGGGTTGGCGATGAATACCACGCGGGTGTTGGCATCGATGGCCGCGAGCATCGCCGGCAGGTCATGCCCCCAATCCTTCGCCGGGACCACTTTGGCCTGGGCGCCGACCGCTTGAGTGGCGATCGGATACACCGCGAACGCGTGCTCACTGAACACCGCATTCAGGCCCGGCGCCAGATAGGCACGCGCGACCAACTCAAGAATGTCGTTGGAGCCGTTGCCCAAGGTAACCTGGTTCAGTTCGACACGGCATTGCTCGGCCAGCAGCGATTTCAATGCGAAACCGTTGCCGTCCGGATAACGAGTCAGCTCGGCCAGCTCTTCGCGGATCGCCGCCAAGGCTTTCGGGCTGGCACCCAACGGGTTTTCGTTGCTCGCCAGCTTGACGATTTTTGCCGGATCCAGATCCAGCTCGCGCGCCAGTTCGTCCACAGGCTTGCCCGGAACGTACGGCGAAAGTTGTTGCACGCCCGGCTGTGCCAGAGCGAGGAAGTTGCCACTCATTTGCTACCACCCCTTAGAGAACTGCTTTCGGGTAGGAACCCAGCACTTTGAGTGCTACTGCTTCCTGACTGATCTTTTCCAGCACACCCTTGATCAACGGATCACGGTGGTGGCCGACGAAGTCGATGAAGAACACGTAGGTCCATTTGCCGCTGCGCGAAGGACGCGTTTCGATACGGGTCAGGTCGATCCCGTTGTCGTGGAACGGCACCAGCAGCTCGTGGAGCGCGCCGGGCTTGTTGCTCATCGACACGATGATCGAAGTCTTGTCGTCGCCGGTCGGCGGCACTTCCTGGTTACCGATCATCAGGAAGCGCGTCGAGTTGTCGGGACGGTCTTCGATCTTCTCGGCCAGACGGGTCAGGCCATACAGCCCTGCGGCCATATCGCCGGCAATCGCCGCCGAGTTCCATTCGCCTTTGACCCGCTTGGCCGCTTCGGCGTTGCTGGAAACCGCCACGCGCTCGACATTCGGGTAATGCGCGTCCAGCCACTTGCGGCACTGAGCCAGCGACTGTGCGTGGGAATAGATGCGGCTGATGCTGTCGGTCTTGGTATTTTCACCGACCAACAAGTGATGGTGAATACGCAGCTCGACTTCGCCACAGATGACCATGTCGTGTTCGAGGAAGCTGTCCAGCGTGTGGTTGACCGCGCCCTCGGTGGAGTTTTCCACCGGCACCACGCCAAAATTCACCGCACCGGCCGCCACTTCACGGAACACTTCGTCGATCGCCGCCATTGGCTTGCTGATCACCGCGTGGCCGAAGTGCTTCATGGCCGCCGCTTGAGTGAAGGTGCCTTCAGGGCCGAGGTAAGCCACTTTCAGCGGCTGCTCCAGCGCCAGGCACGACGACATGATTTCGCGGAACAAACGCGCCATCTCTTCGTTGCCCAGCGGCCCCTGATTGCGCTCCATCACGCGTTTGAGCACCTGAGCTTCGCGCTCAGGACGATAGAACACCGGCACTTCGCCTTCGGCCAGCGAGGCCATCTTTACTCGCGCGACTTCCTGGGCGCAACGCGCACGCTCACTGATCAGCTCCATGACTTTAGTGTCCAGAGCGTCAATGCGAACGCGCAGTGCCTTGAGTTCTTGCTCGGACATCAGCCGTGTTCCTTCTCGAATTCAGCCATGTACGCCACCAGCGCGTTAACCGCAGTGATGTCGACGGCGTTATAGATGGAGGCGCGCATACCGCCCACGGAGCGGTGGCCCTTCAGATTGAGCAGGCCGCGCTCTTCGGCACCGACGAGGAACGGCTTGTCCAGACGATCGTCAGCCAGACGGAACGGCACGTTCATCCACGAGCGGTCCGACTTGTTGATCGGGTTGCTGTAGAGGCCGCTGGCGTCGATGAAGTCGTACAGCGTGCGCTGCTTGACGTCATTCAGCTTGGCGATCGCTTCAACGCCGCCCTGCTCTTTCAGCCACTGGAACACCAGGCCGGACAGGTACCAGGCCAGGGTCGGCGGGGTGTTGTACATCGAGCCGTTATCCGCTGCGACTTTGTAGTCGAGCATGGTCGGGCACAGCGCGCGCGCCTTGCCGAGCAGGTCTTCGCGGATGATGTTGACGACGATGCCGCTCGGGCCGATGTTTTTCTGTGCGCCGGCGTAGATCATGCCGAAACGCGAGATGTCGACTGGACGCGAGAGGATGTCCGAAGACATGTCGGCCACCAGCGGCACGTCACCGACTTCCGGGATCCACTGGAATTCCAGACCGCCGATGGTTTCGTTCGGCGCGTAGTGAACGTAAGCGGCGTCTTTCGACAGGTTCCACTCGTTCTGGCCCGGGATGGCGAAATAGTCGTAAGGCTTGGCGGTAGCGGCAACATTGACGTGACCGTAGCGCGAGGCTTCTTCGATGGCTTTCTGCGACCAGATACCGGTGTCGATATAGTCGGCCGAGCCGTTTTCCGGCAGCAGGTTCAGTGGGATCTGCGCAAATTGCTGGCTGGCGCCACCTTGCAGAAACAGCACTTTGTAGTTCGACGGGATATTCAGCAGGTCACGCAGATCCTGCTCGGCCTGGGTGGCGATGGACACGAACTCATCGCTGCGATGGCTCATTTCCATGACCGACAGACCCTTGCCGTGCCAATCAAGGAGTTCACCCTGGGCACGTTGCAGGACAGCTTCAGGAAGCGCCGCAGGACCGGCGCAGAAGTTATAGGCTCGCTTGCTCACATCCAATCTCGCTCTGATTTGGTGGTATCACGCAATAAATCACACTACCGATCAACACGGCCCTGTGGGAGCGAGCCTGCTCGCGAATGCATCACCGCGGTGCGTCAGAGGTACCGCAGCGCCTGCATTCGCGAGCAGGCTCGCTCCCACAGGGGATATCCATGATGTCGAAATTTCATACCGGACAAATAACAAGGGGGCGAATTCTCATCCGCCCCCTCGTTTGCCCGCTTATTCTTGCGGTTCTTCGTCTGCTGCGGCGTCGAGTTGCTGGTCTTCACCGGCATCGTCGTTTACGACAGTACCTTCGAATTCCTCGCCCTCTTCCCCTTCAAGCTCTTCACCTTCAACTTCCGAAGGCTCCTGAACCCGCTCCAGCCCGACCAGGGTTTCATCCTTGGCCAGCTTGATCAGCGTCACACCTTGAGTGTTACGACCCAGGCTCGACACTTCGTCGACACGGGTACGCACCAGAGTGCCCTGATCGGAGATCAGCATGATCTCTTCACCGTCCTGCACCTGAACTGCGCCGACCAGACGGCCGTTACGCTCGTTGCTGACCATGGCAATAACGCCCTGACCGCCACGCTTGTATTCAGGGAACTCGGTGATCGCCGTGCGCTTGCCGTAGCCGCGCTCGGAGGCGGTGAGGATTTCGCTGCCTTCTTCCGGAATCAGCATGGAGATCAGCTTCTGCCCTTCCGGCAGACGCATACCACGCACACCGCGGGCGGTACGGCCCATGGCGCGAACTTCGGATTCCTTGAAGCGCGTCACTTTGCCGCCGTCGGAGAACAGCATGATTTCCTGCTCGCCATCGGTGATGGCAGCGGAGATCAGGATGTCACCTTCGTCCAGCTCCAGTGCGATCAGACCAACGCTGCGCTGACGACTGAAGGCCACCAGCGGAGTCTTCTTCACGGTACCGTTGGCGGTCGACATGAAGATGAACGGGGCTTTCTTGCGGTCAGCAGCCTTGATGCGAGCACGACGCTCTTCATCAGTCTCGTTGCTGTTTTCGATCTCTTCTACATCAGCCTCGGCGCCTTCGGCTTCTTCTTCATCAGCCTGACGCTTCATGGCTTCGAGATCGACCGGCAGCATGGTGGTGATGTACTCGCCTTCGCTCAATGGCAGAAGGTTGACCAGCGGACGACCACGGGCGGCGCGGGACGCTTCCGGAATCTCGTAGGTCTTGAGCCAGTACACCTTGCCCTTGCTGGAGAACAGCAGCAGCGTGGTGTGGCTGTTGGCAACCAGCAGGTGAGCGATGTAGTCCTCATCCTTGACGCCGGTCGCCGACTTGCCTTTACCGCCACGACGCTGAGCCTGGTACGCAGCCAATGGCTGGGTCTTGGCGTAGCCACCGTGGGAGATGGTCACAACACGCTCTTCTTCCGGGATCATGTCGCCCAGGGTCAGGTCGAGACGGGCATCGAGAATCTCGGTGCGGCGCACGTCGCCGTATTCGGCACGAATAACTTCCAGCTCTTCGCGGATCACTTCCATCAGGCGCACAGCGCTGTTGAGGATGCGGATCAGCTCGCCGATCTGGTTGAGGATCTCTTGATACTCGGCCAGCAGTTTTTCGTGCTCCAGACCGGTCAGACGGTGCAGACGCAGTTCCAGAATGGCTTGCGCCTGTTCTGGCGACAGGAAGTATTTGCCTTCACGCAGACCGTATTGCGGGTCGAGGTTTTCCGGACGGCACGAGTCGGCACCGGCACGTTCAACCATCGCCACCACCGCCGAGGATTCCCACGGCGTGCTGATCAGCGCTTCTTTAGCTTCCGACGGGGTCGGCGACGCTTTGATCAGGGCGATAACCGGGTCAATGTTCGACAGGGCAACGGCCTGACCTTCGAGGATGTGACCACGCTCGCGCGCTTTGCGCAGTTCGAACACGGTACGGCGGGTAACCACTTCGCGACGGTGACGGACGAAGGCTTCCAGCAGATCCTTGAGGTTCAGGATGCGTGGGCGGCCGTCGATCAGCGCAACGATGTTGATGCCGAATACCGATTGCAGCTGGGTCTGCGCGTAGAGGTTGTTGAGGATCACCTCAGGCACTTCGCCGCGACGCAGTTCGATCACGACGCGCATACCGTCCTTGTCGGACTCGTCGCGCAGTTCGGTGATGCCTTCGAGCTTCTTCTCTTTGACCAGCTCGGCGATCTTCTCGATCAGACGCGCCTTGTTCAACTGGTAAGGGAGTTCGGTGATGACGATCTGCTGACGGCCACCGACCTTGTCGATGTCTTCAATGATCGAGCGGGCGCGCATGTAAATGCGCCCGCGACCGGTGCGGTAGGCTTCGATGATGCCGGCGCGACCGTTGATGATCGCCGCGGTCGGGAAGTCCGGACCCGGGATGTACTGCATCAGTTCATCGACGGTCAGCTCAGGGTTGTCGATGAGCGCCAGGCAACCGTCGATGACTTCACCGAGGTTGTGCGGCGGAATGTTGGTCGCCATGCCCACGGCGATACCGCTGGAGCCGTTGACCAGCAGGTTGGGGATACGGGTCGGCATGACCGCCGGGATCATTTCGGTGCCGTCGTAGTTCGGCACCCAGTCCACGGTTTCTTTGTGCAGGTCGGCCAGCAGCTCGTGCGCCAGCTTGGTCATGCGTACTTCGGTGTATCGCATGGCCGCAGCGTTGTCGCCGTCGACCGAACCGAAGTTGCCCTGACCGTCTACCAGCAGGTAGCGCAGGGAGAAAGGCTGAGCCATACGAACGATGGTGTCGTACACGGCAGTGTCACCGTGCGGGTGATACTTACCGATCACGTCGCCGACAACACGGGCAGATTTCTTGTACGGCTTGTTGAAGTCGTTGCCCAGCTCGCTCATCGCGAACAGTACGCGACGGTGCACGGGCTTGAGGCCATCGCGCGCATCCGGCAGTGCACGGCCGACGATCACGCTCATCGCGTAGTCGAGGTAGGACTGTTTCAGCTCGTCTTCGATATTGACCGGGAGGATTTCTTTGGCCAGTTCGCCCATGAGAAGCCTGATTCCTTTTTCTGGTGAAACTTCGTCATATCCATGTGGGAGCAACGAAGCTCGTCGGGGCAGGCCGAGTGCCATGCGCCGACTTACGACAAATCAACAATCTGAAGAGTGGATTTGCGCAGTAAAGACAGCTCCGTGGAGCTGCCTCGGAAAACGCCGGATGTTATCACAAAGGCCGCCACGCACCTATCCCCCTGATGCGCATGGAGCATAGTTAGTTGACCGGTGACAGGCTTAAAGGGGACGAGAGAGGCTCAGAGCTTCTTTGAATGCAGAAATGGGGCTCGGTTTAGCGATGTTTATTGACATTTATGGGCACAAACACCTGTAGGAGCTGCCGAAGGCTGCGATCTTTTGATCCTGACCTGTAAAAAGCAAGATCAAAAGATCGCAGCCTTCGGCAGCTCCTACATTGAGCAGGCCAGCATCAATGCAGGCGTTTGCGGCACATCAACTGGGCCATTTTCGCGGTGTCCGGGCGCTCGACAATGCCTTTTTCGGTAACGATCGCGTCAATGAGATCCGCCGGCGTCACGTCAAACACCGGGTTGAACGCTTCAACGTCCGCACCGACCCGCTTGCCGCCGACTTCCAGCAACTCGGCACCATCACGTTCTTCGATCGGGATGTCGTCACCGCTGGCCAGATTCATGTCGATGGTCGAACTCGGCGCCACCACCATGAAACGCACGCCGTGGTGCATGGCGTTGACTGCCAGTTGATAGGTGCCGATCTTGTTTGCCACGTCACCGTTGGCGGTGATGCGATCCGCACCGACGATCACCCAGGTCACACCCTTGGTTTTCATGATGTGCGCAGCGGCGGAGTCGGCATTCAGCGTCACCGGGATACCTTCGTTGGCGAGCTCCCACGCAGTCAGGCGCGAGCCCTGCAGCCATGGACGGGTTTCGTCGGCATAAACACGTTCGACCATGCCTTCCAGATAAGCCGCACGAATCACCCCCAGCGCCGTGCCGAAACCGCCAGTGGCCAGCGCGCCTGTATTGCAGTGGGTCAGAATCGCCTGAGCATTGCCCTGGTGCTTGCGAATCAGGTCCACACCCAGTTGCGCCATGGTCAGGTTGGCTTCGCGGTCGCTTTCGTGAATGGCGATGGCTTCGGCCTCCAGCGCCGCCAGCGGATCGGCGTTTTCCTTCAGGCGGTCGAGGCGATCGTGCATGCGACCCAAGGCCCAGAACAGATTGACCGCTGTCGGACGAGAATCCGCCAGCAAGGCGAAATCCTCTTCCAGCGCCGCGTACCAGTCACCACCCTCAGCAATCCGCGTGCGCGCCGCGAGCACGATGCCATAGGCCGCACTGATGCCGATGGCCGGTGCGCCACGCACCACCATCGAGCGAATCGCCTCGGCCACGCCAGCGGCGCTGGTGTAGGCAATCCAGGTTTCCTCGAACGGCAAAATACGCTGATCCAGCAGGTGCAGCGCGCCGTCTCGCCAATCGATGGCCTTCACTTTCTCCGCAGCCAACAGTCGATCGCGCATCCCACACCCCGCACTCATGAACAAAAGCCGCCGATTATAGCGATCCCCCCGCGAAGACGCTCGGGTATACTTCGCCATCCTTTACAAAAGCACTGGAACCGACCCTCGATGCCGAAACCTGCCATTGCGCTCGACTTATTATTGCTGCCGACCTGGCTGGTACCCGTCGAACCTGCAGGCGTTGTGCTCAAAGAGCACGGCCTGGGCATCCGCGACGGTCGCATCGTGTTTATCGGCCCGCGCGCCGAAGCATTGAAGTGTAACGCCACGGAAATCCGCGAACTGCCGGATGTGCTGCTTGCCCCCGGCCTGATCAACGCTCATGGTCACGCGGCGATGACACTGTTCCGTGGCCTGGCCGATGATCTGCCGCTGATGACCTGGCTGGAAAACCACATCTGGCCGGCCGAGGCCAAATGGGTCGATGAAGCTTTCGTCCGTGACGGCACCGATCTGGCCATTGCCGAGCAGATCAAGGGCGGCATCACTTGCTTCTCGGACATGTATTTCTTTCCGAAAGTCGCCAGCGAACGCGTGCATAACAGCGGCATTCGCGCGCAAATCGCGATTCCGATCCTTGATTTCCCGATTCCGGGCGCCAGCAGTGCAGATGAAGCCATTCGTCAGGGCGTCGAGTTGTTCGGCGACTTGAAGCATCACGAACGGATCAAGATCACCTTTGGCCCTCATGCACCGTACACCGTCGGCGACGAGAACCTGGAGAAAATCCGCGTGATTGCCGAGGAACTGGACGCCTCGATCCACATGCACGTTCACGAAACCGCGTTCGAAGTTCAGCAGTCACTGGAGCAGCGCGGCGAACGTCCGCTGGCGCGCCTCGGCCGCCTCGGTCTGCTCGGCCCGCGCTTCCAGGCCGTGCACATGACTCAGATCAGCGAGGATGACCTGGCGTTGCTGGTAGAAAGCAACACCAGCGTGATTCATTGCCCGGAATCCAACCTGAAACTCGCCAGCGGCTTCTGCCCGGTCGAGCGTTTGTGGCAGGCTGGGGTGAATGTCGCGGTCGGCACCGATGGCGCCGCCAGCAATAACGATCTGGATCTACTCGGCGAAACCCGCACCGCCGCCCTGCTGGCCAAAGCCGTCGCCGGCTCCGCCACCGCGCTGGACGCTCATCGGGCACTGCGCATGGCCACCCTGAATGGCGCGTGCGCACTGGGGATCGAGACGCAAGTCGGTTCACTGGAAATAGGCAAAGCCGCCGACATCGTCGCTTTCGACCTGTCCGGCCTGGCGCAGCAACCGGTGTACGACCCGGTTTCGCAGCTTATCTATGCCACCGGTCGCGATTGCGTGAAACACCTGTGGGTCGCCGGCAAACAACTGCTCGACGACCGCCGCCTGACACGACTGGACGAAGAGCAACTGGGCGCCACTGCCCGGGCCTGGGGCCAGCGCATCAGCGGCCACACCGAATCGTAAACGCCCGGGCGCAAACGCCTGGGCTACAGCCTTTTTTCAAGTTTCAGAGGATTTAACATGAGCAACGTCGACCACGCCGAAATCGCCAAATTCGAAGCCCTGGCCCATCGCTGGTGGGACCGCGAAAGCGAATTCAAACCACTGCACGACATCAACCCGCTGCGGGTCAACTGGATTGACGAGCGGGTCAATCTGGCCGGCAAGAAAGTCCTCGACGTCGGTTGCGGCGGCGGCATCCTCAGCGAAGCCATGGCCCAGCGTGGCGCCACCGTAATGGGCATCGACATGGGCGAAGCGCCACTGGCAGTCGCGCAACTGCATCAGCTGGAATCCGGCGTCAGCGTCGAATACCGCCAGATCACCGCCGAAGCCCTGGCCGAAGAAATGCCCGAGCAGTTCGACGTGGTGACCTGTCTGGAAATGCTTGAGCACGTACCTGATCCATCGTCGGTGATCCGCGCCTGCTTCCGCATGGTCAAGCCCGGCGGCCAGGTGTTCTTCTCGACCATCAACCGCAACCCGAAGGCGTACCTGTTCGCCATCATCGGCGCCGAATACATCATGAAGCTGCTGCCGCGCGGCACCCATGACTTCAAGAAATTCATTCGCCCGTCCGAGCTGGGCGCCTGGAGCCGCATGGCCGGCCTGACCGTCAAGGACATCATCGGCCTGACCTACAACCCGCTGACCAAGCACTACAAACTGGCCAACGACGTTGACGTCAACTACATGATCCAGACCCTGCGCGAGGAATAAGCCGATGGCCATCAGAGCAGTTCTTTTCGACATGGACGGCACCCTGCTCGACACGGCGCCGGACTTCATCGCCATCTGTCAGGCGATGCGCGCGGATCGCGGCTTGCCGCCGATCAACGACAAGCACATCCGCGACGAGATTTCCGGCGGCGCCAAGGCCATGGTCGCGGTGACGTTCTCGATGGACCCGGAGTCGCCGGGCTTCGAAGAACTGCGTCTGGAGTTCCTCGAGCGCTATCTGGTCGGTTGCGCCGTACACAGCAAGCTGTTCGACGGCATGGGCGAACTGCTCGCCGACATCGAGAAGGCCAACCTGATCTGGGGCGTGGTGACCAACAAGCCGTTGCGCTTTGCCGAGCCGATCATGCAACAGTTGGGACTGTCCGAGCGTTCGGCGCTGCTGATCTGCCCGGATCACGTGAAAAACAGCAAGCCGGATCCGGAGCCGTTGATCCTTGCATGCAAAATGCTTGATCTGGATCCGGCGACGGTTCTGTTTGTCGGCGATGATCTGCGCGATATCGAATCGGGGCGCGATGCCGGTACGAAAACGGCGGCGGTGACATTTGGCTACATTCACCCGGACGACAACCCGCGGCATTGGGGCGCGGACGTGGTGGTGGACCATCCGTCGGAGTTGCGCAAGGTGCTCGATAGCGCGCTTTGCAGCTGCTGATCAACGTCAAAAGATCGCAGCCTGCGGCAGCTCCTCCAGAACAGTGATCATTTGTAGGAGCTGCCGCAGGCTGCGATCTTTTAGCTATTAATGGATTGTGAGGTTTTTATGTTTGATTATTCCGCTCGTCCCGAATTGCTCAAGGATCGGGTCATTCTGGTCACCGGTGCCGGTCGTGGCATTGGCGCGGCTGCGGCGAAAACCTACGCCGCCCATGGCGCTACGGTATTGCTGCTGGGCAAGACCGAGGCCAATCTGGCGCAGGTGTATGACGAGATCGAAGCTGCCGGGCATCCGCAACCGGCGGTGATTCCGTTCAACCTGGAAACCGCCCTGCCCCATCAGTACGATGAACTGGCCGCGATGATGGAGACCGAGTTCGGCCACCTCGACGGTTTGCTGCACAACGCTTCGATCATCGGCCCACGCACGCCGATCGAGCAGTTGTCCGGCGAAAACTTCATGCGCGTCATGCAGGTCAACGTCAACGCCATGTTCATGCTGACCAGCACCCTGCTGCCGCTGCTCAAGCTGTCACAAGACGCCTCGGTGGTGTTCACCTCCAGCAGCGTCGGCCGCAAGGGTCGGGCGTACTGGGGCGCCTATGGCGTGTCGAAGTTCGCCACCGAAGGCCTGATGCAAACCCTGGCCGATGAAGTTGACGGTGTGGCGCCAGTTCGCTCCAACAGCATCAACCCGGGCGGCACCCGCACCAGCATGCGCGCACAAGCCTATCCGGGCGAAAACCCGCTGAACAATCCGACACCGGAAGAAATCATGCCGGTCTACCTGTACCTGATGGGCCCGGACAGCACCGGCATCAACGGTCAGGCGTTCAACGCGCAATAACTGCCATACGTCGCATTTGTTGCCGCGGCAGATTCCTGTCGCGGCATGCATTTGCCGCCCGAGAGCGTCACAATCCAGTCAATTTTCCAGCACCCACCTCCCACCTTCAAAGCCAACCCATTGATTGCAAACGGTTTAAATAAAACCGAACCGAATGGCACGACTTTCGCTCTAATTTCCCTCAAAGCAAGCCGCGTGAAGGCAATGGGGCGAAGCCGATTTCGATAGCTGACTAATCGTCATCCGGCAGACTAGACTTACGCCAAACGTCCTACGGGACTGATGGATCAGTATGACGCGCAGCCCATAGCCGCTCTCACCCAGCCTGTAAGACGGACTTACCGCTAAGGGTTCACGCCATATGAAATCACCCTCCCAGACCAATGCAATTGACTTTGACAGTGCCAAATTGCAACGCCTGGGCTTTGGTCAACTGCCTCCCCTTCTGGAGCGACCGGCCAGCCTGGCGCAATTGCGCCAGCAAATGAGCCTGCAACTGCAGACCAGCCTTGAGCCGCAACGCATCCTCGGTCTGTTTTTCCGCGAAGTTCAGCGCCTTGTGCCGCTGGACGCGCTCAGTTACGTGCACCAGGGCAGCGATTTGCGCCTGGAGTTCGGCACCCGCGGCCACCATTCGATCAGCTATAGCCTCAGTCACGAAGGCGAGCACATGGGTGAACTGATATTCCGCCGCAATCAGCGCTTCAACGAACAGGACCAGGGCAACCTTGAATCGCTGTTGTCGTCGCTGCTGTACCCGATGCGCAATGCTTTGCTCTACCGCGCCGCCACACAGAGCGCCCTGCGTGATCCGTTGACCGGCGCCGGCAACCGTATCGCCATGGAGCAGACCTTGCAGCGCGAGATCGACATGTCGCGTCGGCATGTGCAGCCGCTCTCGGTGCTGATGCTCGACATCGATCACTTCAAACGGGTCAACGACAGCCATGGTCACAGCGCCGGCGATGACGTACTAAAAGCCATCGCCGCGACCATCAAGGCGCAACTGCGCAACGTCGACATGGTGTTTCGTTACGGTGGTGAAGAGTTTTTGGTGCTGCTGTCCAATACCAGCCGGGATGCGGCGGCAATGGTCGGCGAACGTCTGCGTTATGCGACGCAGGCAGCTGAATATTATGCGGACGGGCAGTTGATCGAATTGACTGTGAGCCTGGGATGTTCGACGTTGTTGCCGGGCGAATCGGCCGACAGCTTGCTGCGCCGCGCTGACAGTGCGTTGTATGTGGCCAAGCGTGAAGGTCGCAACCGGTTGGCGATGGCGGGCTAAGGCTTTCCAACCAACACAAAACAGTGTGGGAGCGAGCCTGCTCGCGAATGCAATCTGACATTCAACCATGAGTTGACTGACGGACCGCTTTCGCGAGCAGGCTCGCTCCCACATTGGTTTTGCGTTAAGCCGAAATCAGCTCTCGACTACGGCCCTGCGCTCTCGGTTGACCAACAAGCGTTCCGACGTCTCAAGCTGCATACAACGCTCCAGAAACAGATACATGTAGTCGTAGCTCTTGCACACAGCCTGACGCAGTTCGGTTTGCAATGCCTTGCTCGGGTTCATCCCGGCCAGGGTGCAGATGATTTCCAGCGCTTCCCAAGGGTGAGCATCGTCGTACTGGGCATGCATCTTCAACCACTTCATCGCGCGCTTGCGATCCTCTTCGGGAAACGCTGCGGCGTACACGCCGGTGGAGCAGACCAGCGCCGACCACTCCCCGGTCGCGCCTTCGATGGCATAGTTGGTAGCGGCGATGGCCACAATCAGTGAGTCGGCTGAACTGGTGTGCCAGCACCAATGACTCAAGGCATGCAGTTCCGGCGGCACTTGCTGGGCCTGAAGGTCTTCCAGACTGACGCCATGGGCACGACTCCAATGCACCCAGTAATCGGCGTGATTGAGTTCAACGCGGATATTGCGCATCAGCCAGCGCCGCGCCATGTCTTCGCCCGGGTGACGGGCAAATCTGGTTTTGGTGAGGTTCTGCGCCATGTACAACGCAAACTGCTCAACCACCGGCCAGCCCCCGATCAGGTACTGACGCATGGTTCTGGCGCTGAGTTTGTTATCACGCATGCGCAGGTAAAGTTCATGTTCGACAACCCGGCGCTTGCTCTCGCTGCAATCCTCAATGAGCTGTTGTGCCCATTCTGGATAACTTGCAGCTTCCATGAGTGGTCCGGTTCGGTTGAATGTGTCGATCACTGTTCGGCTCCTTTTGATTTGTGATTGTAAGGATCGGCGAGAGACTTCAACGGAACGTGCCAGGCGCTTTGAATAACAGCGGTTGCGGTCTGGCGGGCCGACTTTGCAAACTGTCACAGGTAAACAACTGTGGGCGTTCTATAACATAACCCTGAGCGTAATCCACACCAATCTCAAGCAATGCCTGCTCGATCTGGGTTGTTTCAACAAACTCGGCAATTGTCTGCTTACCCATGACATGCCCGATGTGATTGATCACTTCGACCATTGCGCGGTTAATCGGGTCGTCCAGCATATCCTTTACGAAACTCCCGTCGATCTTCAGGAAGTCTACAGGCAAATGTTTCAGATAAGCGAACGAAGACATTCCGGCACAAAAGTCATCTAACGAAAAGTAGCAACCTAACCCTTTGAGTTCATTAATAAATCTTATTGCGCTGCCCAGATTTGCAATTGCACTGGTTTCTGTAATTTCAAAACAAATCATTTCAGGCGGTATTGCATAGTTAACAAACTGCTCGCGCAGAAAGTGCAAAAACGCGTCATCTCCTATAGTAATGCCTGACAGATTAATCGCACACATTGCTAATGGCTCTTGATGTTCTTGCGCAATACATTGAGCAATAACCTTGAATACGTTCTGAACTACCCAACGATCCAGTTGACTCATCAAACCATAGCGCTCGGCAGCGGGAATGAAACTGTCCGGCAGGATCATCCGTCCGGCTTCATCATGCAGACGCAGCAGAATCTCGATGTGCCCACCCTTGTTGTCGCCCGGTTTGAGCGGGGCGATTTCCTGGGCGTACAGACAAAAACGGTTTTCCTCCAGCGCCATGTGCAGACGCTGTACCCAGGCCATTTCGCCAAAGCGCAGCGACAGCTCGGAATCGTCGGCGTGATAGACCTGCACACGGTTGCGGCCTTTCTCCTTGGCCATGTAACAGGCCATATCGGCCGCACGCAGTGAGGCTTCGAGGGTCGTCGGGGTTTGTGCGATATGCACCAGACCAATGCTCACAGTGGTCAGGAACGGCCGCCCCTTCCAGACAAAATGCAGATTCTGCACAGTCTGGCGCAGCGCCTCGGCAATCTTCTCCGCCGCGTCCGGTGCGCAGTTCTCCAGCAAAATTCCGAACTCATCACCCCCGAGTCGTGCCAGCGTGTCCCCCTCGCGCAACCCTGATTGCAGCAGCGTGCAAATGTGCCGCAACAACTCATCACCGGCGGCGTGACCACAGGTGTCGTTGACCAGTTTGAATTGATCGAGATCGAGGAACATCAGCGCATGCCGACCGGAATGGCGCGTGAGGTTGTGCAGTGCCTGCTCCAGGCGATATTCGAACTCGCGGCGGTTGGCCAGTCCGGTCAGCGCATCATGGGTGGCCTGCCACGACAGATTGGCGATGTATTGCCGCTCCTGAGTCATGTCGTGCAGCACCAGCACCGTACCGCTGACCTTGCCGGCATTGCGGATCGGTGCGCCGACCAGCGTCACCGACAACGTCGTGCCATCCAGGCGCTGGATCAGTTTCGAATGCTCGCTGCCGCCACTGAGCTGGCCACTGAGAATGTGCTCGATCAGCGTCAGGCCTTCGGCCTGGGCATTGTCGTCGAGCAAATTGAATAGCGCTGCCAGCGGCAGCCCGGCCGCCTGCTCGGCTTTCCAGTGGGTCATGGCTTCGGCAGCTGGGTTCATGTAATCGATGGCGCCGCTGACATCGGTGGTGATGACGCCATCACCGATCGAATGCAGCGTGACGTGCGCCCGATCTTTCTCCAGTTGCAGCGCCTCGGCAAAGGCGTGACGCTGCTTGAGCAGTTTGTGTGTGCGCCACAAGGCCAGAACGATCAACCCCAGCGCCGTGGCCAGGTTGGTGAACAGCAGCAGACGCATGATCATTCGCGAGCCTTCGCCCAAGGCATCGCTGAAAGCCTTCGCTGCTGGGGTGACGCCGTCATTGATGGCGAAAATCCGTGCCTTCCAGCGCTGGATATCAGCGCTGCTGGCGGTGTTATCTGAAATGCTGCGGTGCATCTCCTGCGCCACGTCATCCAGCTCGACCAGATAGGCGTCACCGACGGTCCAGCGATCGATGGCGGTTTCCAGATAACTGAAATGGCGGAAGTTGAGGTATAGCCAGATCAGGCTGGAGACGTCGTCCGGGTGGTTGCCGCCCTTGAGAATACCTTCGCGCGCAGCGGCCAGATCCGGCGGTTGATGATCCAGCGCCAGACGCAACTGATGCCCGCCTTGCGGCACGGCAATCGCGTTGCGGTATTTGAGCAAAATGGCCTCGTCGCGGCTATCGGCATACAGATTGAGGTAGTAGATCGCGTCTTTCTGACCCTTGGACCAGAGGCTTTCACCGGCGACGTAACCGCGAACGGCCGAGAGCACGTAAAGACTCACGCCGCCCAATAACGCTTGAAATAACACGACGGCAATAAATGGCCAGACGATGCCCAACAACCGTGGCGTTCCGAGAGTCCGCTTTTGCTTCATGAGATCCCTTGCGCAAGCACTGCCAGATGAACACCGGAAAATCCCGCTCCTGACAGCTCAGCCTAGGCTAATTTTCGACAAGTCAAAGGGACAGCTATGCCGTCCTCTAGGTCGATTGTGCACATGGCTGGTCTGCTTGAGCGTTCCGGTTGAATTTACTCAATGCAATTCAAGCACTAAGCACAGAAACCGGAACGAAACTCAAGGGCGCTGGATCTGCTGCAGGTGACCATAGAGCTTGGCATACAGACCGCCATCGGCGATCAGCTGCTGGTGATCGCCGTCCTCAGCGACCTGACCGCCATCGAACACCAGCACGCGATCAGCCTGTTTCACCGCCGACAGTCGATGAGCAATGATCAGTGTGGTGCGGCCATTGAGGAAGCGCGCCATGGCCTGATGCAGGTTGTACTCGGTGGCGGCGTCGAGGGCCGAAGTGGCTTCGTCGAGGATGACGACTTTCGGCTCGGCGAGGATCATCCGGGCGATGGCCAGGCGTTGGCGTTGCCCGCCCGACAAGCGCACGCCGGAACGGCCGACAATACTGTCCAGGCCATTGGGCAAAGCACGGATGGTCGCTTCGAGCTGAGCGATTTCCAGTGCCTGCCAGCACGCTTCATCACTGCGAGTGCGGCCCATGGTCAGGTTGGCGCGCACGGTATCGTTGAACAGCGCCGGGTGTTGCAGCACCACCGCGACGTTTTCGCGAACCGTGTCGAGGCCGATCTCCTGCTGGGTCGAACCGCCGAAACGGATGGTGCCGGCCAGCGGCGTGTACAGCCCGAGGAGCAATTGCACCAAGGTACTTTTGCCACCGCCACTGGCGCCAACAATCGCGACTTTTTCACCGGGAGCAATCGACAGATTCAGTTGATCCAGCACCAGTTCATCACCGTAGCCGAAGCTCAGGCCTTGCACCTGAATGCCGACGGTGTCACGCCCCTTGAACGGATCGACACCGCCGGAATATTGCGGCTCATCGGCACGTGCCAGCAGTTCGTTGATCCGCGCCAGCGCCCCGCCCGCCGCGTAATAGGCGTATTGCAGATTGAGCAGTTGTTCGACCGGGCCGATCATGAACCACAGGTAGCTGAACACCGCGAGCATCTGGCCGATCGACAGATCGGAGAACAACACCGTGAGCATCGCCGCCGCACGGAAAATGTCGATACCGAACTGAAACAGCAGACCACTGGCGCGGTTGGAGGCGTCGGTTTTCCACTGCGAGTTGACCGCGTAATTACGCACCTCCTGCGCACGCAGGCCGAGTCGCCCGAGGAAGAAACCCTGACGGTTGCCAGCACGGATTTCCTGAATCGCATCGAGGGTTTCGCTCAACGCTTGAGTGAAGCGTGAGGTGCTGTCGTTCTCGAGTTTCTTCAGGTGTTTGACGCGTTTTCCCAACTGCACCGTGGCGTAGATCACCAGCGGGTTGAACAGCAGAATCAGCAGCGCCAGTTTCCAGTGCATCCACATCAGAATGCTCGCGGTACCGACCAGCGTCAGCATCGCCACCAGAAAACGGCTGAGGGTTTCGCCGACAAATTTGTCGAGGGTATCGAGGTCCGTGACCAGGTGCGTGGTCACCGTACCGCTACCCAGGCTTTCGTATTCGCCGAGGGAAATACGCTTGAGGCGTTCGATCAGACGCACGCGAATGCGATAGACGATGTCTTTGGCCAGCCGGGCGAACAGCCGTGACTGCAACACGCCGAAGCTCAGTGAGCCACATCGCAACGTCAGGGTGACCAACAGCATCAGACCGATGTAACCCGCCGCCTGCTGCCACATCGTCGGCAACACATGGTTCATCACTTTCAGTGCCGCGTCGCCGTGGCCGAGCAGGACTTCGTCCACCAGCAATGGCAACAGCAATGGGATCGGCACGCTGCACAACGTCGCCAGCACAGCCACACCGTTGGCGATCCACAGGGATTTTTTGTGAGTGAGTGCCAGTCGCCGGACTTCTGCCCAGCTCAGCCGGTCGACACGCTTTACGGCTGGCGTGTCATCGGCCGAATCAGACACAGGCCGCACGCTCCAGCCATCGACCCAGTAACGGCGACAGTTCACTGAGCGGTTGATAGCCGTTGGTCAGCAGCGCCAGTTGACCGTTACGCTCGGCCAGCATGGTCGGGAAACCGGCGATACCGAGATCCTGTACCCAACTGAAATCGGCCTGAGTCGCTTTGTGTTGATCGGCATGATCAAACAACGCAGCGAATTCGATACGCGGCACGCCGGCCTGCTCTGCCAATTCCACCAGCACACTGGCCTGGGTGACATCGCGACCTTCTGCGTAAAACGCCTGCTGGATCAGACCGACCAGTGTCCACGCGCAGTCCGGCGCCAGGCTGCGCGCGGTGACGATTGCGCGGCAGGCCGGCTCGGTGTCGTAGACAAAACCGTCGGGCAACGCGCCGTCAAACTTGAACGGCTGGCCGGTGGCCTCGGTGACCGCTTGCCAATGCTCAAGAATGTAGCGACGCGTGGTCGGCTCCAGCGCCGAACCGCTGCCGGTGCGCAAACCGCCGACCACCAGATGCAACTCGACCCCGGCTGCTTGCGCCTGCTCGACCAATGCCTTGGCCACCGGAGCAAATCCCCAGCACCACGAACACATCGGATCCATCACATAGAGCAGGCGCGCAGACATGGTTAAGCCTCGGTGGATGCTTGCTTGTAGTTGTAGCCGATCGGGTGCGGCATGTTGCGTGCCTTGGCCAGTTCGATCTGCTTCTGCCGATCGATGGCGCTGCGGCGGGTCTTCTCGCTCAGCTTGTCCCAGCAATGCGGGCAACTGATGCCAGCGACGTAATGCTCGGAGGCGCGATCTTCAACACTGACCGGTGTGCGGCAGGCATGACATTGATCGTAGTCGCCTTCGCTGAGGTCGTGACGCACGGTCACGCGGTTGTCGAACACAAAGCAGTCGCCCTGCCACTTGGTTTCCTCCTGCGGCACCTCTTCAAGGTACTTCAGGATGCCACCCTTGAGGTGGTAAACCTCTTCGTAGCCTTCGCTGAGCATGTAGCTCGAAGCTTTTTCGCAGCGAATGCCACCGGTGCAGAACATCGCGACCTTTTTGTGCACGGCCGGGTTGAAGTGTTCTTTGATGTAGTCGGGGAATTCGCGAAAACTGGTGGTTTTCGGATCGATGGCGCCTTCGAAGGTGCCGATCGACACTTCGTAATCGTTGCGCGTGTCGATCAACAGCACTTCCGGGTCGCTGATCAACGCGTTCCAATCTTGCGGATCAACGTAAGTGCCGACCTTTTTGTTCGGGTCGACGCCTTCGACACCGAGGGTGACGATCTCTTTCTTCAGTTTGACTTTGGTGCGATAGAACGGCTGCTCGTCGCAGTACGACTCTTTGTGATCGATGTCGATCATGCGTGGGTCGTTCTTCAGCCAGGCGAGCAGGCCATCGATGCCTTCGCGGCTGCCGGACACCGTGCCGTTGATGCCTTCTTCGGCGATCAGCAGGGTGCCTTTGATCTGGTTGTCGACCATCGCTTGCAGCAGAGGCTCGCGCAGGTTGACGTAATCTTCGAGGGTGACGAACTTATACAGTGCCGCCACGACAATCGGTTGTGTCATGGGTATTTCTCCAGGTGGCTACCCTCGCAAAGGGTGAACCGGATTCAAAAAAAAACGCGCCGGGTGAGCGGCGCGTTGCGGATTCTAGCAAAAAAGCAGCTTCAAGCGGCGAGCTTCAAGCGACAAGCCAAGAACACTCGCCTTTAACTTGCAGCTTGCCGCTTCAAGCTTGCGGCTGCCGTCCTCCGGCACAGGTTGGCGACGCCGGGGCGGCGCCAGTCTCTGCCCATTCCTGCGGGGTGTAGGTGTGCAGCGCCAACGCATGGAATTCGCCCATCAACTCGCCGAGCGTGCCGTAGACTTTCTGGTGACGCTTGACCCGGTTCAGGCCGTCGAACTGCGCGCTGACCACCACTGCCTTGAAGTGCGTCTGTAACCCGCGACTGTGCATGTGGCTTTCATCCAGCACTTGCAGGTGCTCAGGCTGAAGCAGGCCCAGCGTCGATTCGATGCGTTGTTGCATGGTCATCACGAACTCCGCTTACTTCTTCTTGGCCGGCGCAGCAGCGCCTTTCGGGTCAAGCTCTTTGGTCATGTCGTCGAGCAACTTGTTGACGACTGGCACGGCGCTTTCCAGTTTGGCTTGGGTCATCTGGGCCGATTGCTGGGTCAGCTGCGGCATTTTTTCCAGGACTTTCTTGCCCAGTGGCGACTGGTAGAACGCGACCAGGTCTTTCAGCTCGGATTCGCTGAAGTTAGTGGTATAGAGCTTGACCATGTCAGGCTTGAGCTTGTTCCAGCCAATGGCCTGGTCCAGAGCGGCGTTGGCCTTGGCCTGGTAGGTTTCCAGCACGGCTTTCTTGGCTTCCGGGGCTTTGGTCTGTTCGAAACGCTGAGCGAACATTTGCTGCACTTGCATGTACACCGGAGTGCCCAGCTTGTCAGCGTGCGCCAGGGTCAGGAAAGCTTCAGCACTGGCGTTGTGGCTGGCGGTATCGGCAAGCACCTGGCCGCTGGCGCAAACCAGTGCAACCGCGGTGCAGATGGCACGAAGACGAGTCATCGAGTTTCCTTTTCAGCTAGGCGAGGTAAAACCCCAAGGGCGACCATTCTGCGCCTAAAAAACCTTGTCGCTCAACCCCCGAGCCTTGCCGCGCTTGATTGACCGGGTTTTGCCGGTCAACAATCGGTTCGATGGAACCACCCGGGCCGAAGCCGGCCTAAACTGCGCAAACAGACCAACAGGAGTGTGCACGATGAGCCGTATCGAAACCGACAGCCTGGGCCAGATCGAAGTCCCGGACGACGCCTACTGGGGTGCTCAGACGCAACGCTCGCTGATCAACTTCGCCATTGGTCAGGAACGCATGCCGCTGCCGGTCCTGCACGCCCTGGCCCTGATCAAGAAAGCCGCTGCCCGCGTCAACGACCGCAACGGTGACCTGCCCGCCGACATCGCCCGCCTGATCGAACAGGCCGCCGACGAAGTCCTCGATGGCCAGCATGACGACCAGTTTCCGCTAGTGGTCTGGCAGACCGGCAGCGGCACCCAGAGCAACATGAACGTCAACGAAGTGATCGCCGGTCGTGCCAACGAACTGGCCGGTAACCCGCGCGGCGGCAAAACGCCGGTGCACCCGAACGATCACGTCAACCGCTCGCAAAGCTCCAACGACTGCTTCCCCACCGCGATGAGCATTGCCACCGCGCAAGCCGTGCAGGAACAACTGCTGCCGGCGATTGCCGAGCTGTCCGGTGGCCTCGCCGAACTGGCGGCGCGGCACATGAAACTGGTGAAGACCGGGCGCACGCACATGATGGACGCGACGCCGATCACCTTCGGTCAGGAGCTGTCGGGTTTCATCGCGCAGCTGGATTACGCCGAGCGCGCAATCCGCGCCGCGCTGCCGGCGGTGTGTGAACTGGCTCAGGGCGGCACCGCGGTCGGTACCGGGCTGAATTCGCCACACGGTTTTGGCGAGGCGATTGCCGCAGAACTGGCGGCGCTGTCCGGCCTGCCCTTCGTCACCGCGCCGAACAAGTTCGCCGCCCTCGCCGGCCACGAACCGCTGACCAGCCTGTCGGGCGCGCTGAAAACCCTCGCCGTGGCGCTGATGAAAATCGCCAACGACCTGCGTCTGCTCGGCTCCGGGCCACGCGCAGGTTTTGCCGAAGTGCGCCTGCCGGCGAATGAGCCGGGCAGTTCGATCATGCCGGGCAAGGTCAACCCGACCCAGTGCGAAGCGCTGTCGATGCTCGCCTGTCAGGTGCTGGGCAACGATGTGACCATCGGCATTGCCGCCAGTCAGGGTCACTTGCAGTTGAACGTGTTCAAACCGGTGATCATCCACAACCTGTTGCAATCGATTCGTCTGCTTGCCGACGGTTGCAGCAACTTCCAGCAGCACTGCATCGCCGGGCTGGAGCCGGATGCCGAGGTCATGGCCAGACATCTGGAACGTGGGCTAATGCTCGTGACCGCGTTGAACCCGCACATCGGCTATGACAAGTCTGCGGAGATTGCCAAGAAGGCCTACAGCGAAGGCCTGACCTTGCGTGAGGCGGCGTTGGCGTTGGGGTATCTGACGGATGAAGAGTTTGATGCGTGGGTGCGGCCGGAGAACATGATCGAGGCTGGTGCCAAGGGCTGAGTTTTGTAGCGTTTCTTAATAAGTCATCGCGAGCAGGCTCACTCCTACAGGGGGAATGCGTTCCAAATGTAGGAGTGAGCCTGCTCGCGATGGCCCTGACGCGGTTAGCCTGCTGCCATCTTCATCCGCCGCGCCTTCAACCCGGCAATCAACGAAGGCCCCAACGCCACCAGTGCCGACCCCAGTACCACCAGCACCGCCCCGCCATAGCCCAGCGCATTGATCTGCTCGGCACGCACATATTCGGGCCAGATCCCGGCCGCAATCGCCACGGCACCAAACGTTACCAACGGCGTAATCGCCAACGTCGCACTGACCCGCGACGCCTCCCAGTGCGCCAGCGCCTCAGCGAACGCGCCGTAGGCAATCAGCGTGTTCATGCAGCATGCCAACAGCAGCCAACCCTGCAGCGGACTCAGATTCAACGCTTCGAGCGGATGCACCCACGGCGTCAGCAACAGTGCACAGAACAGATAGATCACCATCATCACCTGCAGCGAATTCCACACCGTCAGCAATTGCTTCTGGCCCAGCGCATAGAAGGTCCACACCGTCGACGCCAAAAGCACCAGCAAAACCCCTGCGGTGTAATCCGACAGCGAGGTCAGCAGCTCGGCCAGGCGCTGATTGAAGAACAACACAAAACCGATCAATAGCACCGCCAGACCAATGCCCTGACCGATACTGAAGCGTTCCTTGAACACAAACAGACTGGCGATCAGCAACATGATCGGGCCCATCTGCACCACCAGTTGTGCGGTGCCGGGGCTGAGCAGATTGAGACCCATCAGGTACAACACATAGTTGCCGACCAGCCCGAGCACCGCCATCAGCACCAGCCAGCCACCCTTGGGCCCGAGCACTTTACGGCTGGGCAGGCGCTTCACTGCCGCCAGATAGATGAACAGACAACCACCGGAAACCAACAGACGAAACCAGGTCACCGTCACCGGGTCCATCACCAGCAAGACTTGTTTGAGTTTGATCGGCAGGATGCCCCACAGAAACGCGGTCAGCAGCGCCAGGAACAGACCGTAGACCCAGCGACCGGATGAAATGTGCATGCGAACCTCAAAGCCTGCTGACAAGTGCGCCCATTCTAGGCGCGCGATCAGACGGGTCACAGGGACAGTTAAGGCCAGGACGCGAATAAAACTGTGCAGGTCGCAGCATTAAATTGGCGTGCCGCCGTTGATCGGCTGGACGGGCGCGTCAAGTGCTTCAGGCATAAGCTCATTGGATCCCTTCCAGCACATCAGCCAAGGAGACCGATCATGTTAGGAATGCGCGCCCGCGACGGCGCCCCCGAAATGCACTTTCGCAGCGACCGGGTGTGCCGGATCAATGGCGAACTGTTTTTCAGCACTCGGGAAAATACCCTTGAAGGGCCGTTTGAGAATGCCGAGAAGGCTGAGCAGGAAATAAAGGCTTATATCGCGCGGATGCAGCTACAGGATAACAACCGGTAAACCCGGTCGATCCCTTCGCGAGCAGGCTCGCTCCCACAGGATTGGGGTGAACATGAAAACTATGTACACCCTTAACCCATGTGGGAGCGAGCCTGCTCGCGAAAGCGGTAGATCAGACACCAAACAGGTCAGTGCTTAGCGAACCGCCTCAAACAACCCGGTAGCGCCCATCCCCCCGCCCACGCACATCGTGACAATCCCATAACGCAGATTACGCCGCTGCAACTCGCGCACCAGATGCCCGACCTGCCGCGATCCGGTCATGCCAAACGGGTGGCCAATGGAAATCGAGCCGCCGTTGACGTTGTACTTGTCGTTGTCGATCTCCAGCCGATCCCTGCTGTACAGGCACTGCGAAGCAAACGCCTCGTTCAACTCCCACAAGTCGATATCCGCCACTTGCAAACCCTTGGCCTTGAGCAGTTTCGGCACCGAGAACACTGGACCAATGCCCATCTCGTCCGGTTCACAACCGGCCACGGTGAAACCACGGAAAAACGCTTTCGGCTTGAGGCCCAGTTGCAAGGCTTTTTCCAAGCTCATCACCAGTGTCATCGAGGCACCGTCGGACAGCTGAGACGAGTTGCCCGCCGTCACCGAACCGTCCTCGGCGAATACCGGTTTTAGTCCAGCGAGGCTTTCGTAAGTGGTGTCCGGGCGGTTGCAATCGTCGCGATCCACCACGCCATCAAGAATCTGCACTTCACCGGTGTTCTTGTCCTCGACACGATACTTGACCACCATCGGCACGATTTCATCGTTGAACAGCCCGGCGGCCTGCGCCGCCGCAGTGCGAATCTGACTTTGCAGGGAGTAACGATCCTGCGCTTCACGGCTCACGCCATAACGTCGCGCGACCACTTCGGCAGTCTGGCCCATCGTGTAATAAATACCCGGCGACTGCTGCTTGAGCACAGGGTTGATCAGGAGATCGGTGTTGACGCTTTTCATCGTCAGGCTGATCGACTCGACGCCGCCGGCGACAATGATGTCGCTGCAACCCGAGGCAATCTGGTTGGCGGCAATCGCGATCGCCTGCAAGCCTGAGGAACAAAAACGGTTGAGGGTCATGCCGGCGGTGCCGGTGCCCAGACGCGAGAGCACCGCGACGTTGCGGCCGATGTTGTAACCCTGCGCGCCTTCGTTGGAGCCGGCGCCGACGATGCAATCCTCGACGCTGGCCGGGTCGATGTCGTTGCGCTCAAGCAGCGCGTTGACGCAATGAGCCGCCATGTCATCGGGACGGGTCTGGTTGAACTTACCGCGAAAGGATTTGGCCAGGCCAGTCCGCACACTGTCGACGATCACCACTTCACGCATGGCATACCTCATTGTTCTGGTCAGTTGAGAGTGGACCGAGCATAAGTCCACCGCATCAACCACCGCGACAATCATTCACCCCGCGTATGCGCGTCTATCGGCTCAGTCCTTGTGCTTCTTCGCGTGCTTGTCGGATTTCTCGAAAGCCTCTTCCAGGGCACGGTTGATCGTACGCAGCACTTTGACCCGTGCCCAGCGCTTGTCATTGGCTTCAACCAAGGTCCACGGCGCGATCTCGGAGCTGGTGCGATCGACCATATCGCCGACGGCGGCACGGTATTCATCCCACTTGTCGCGGTTGCGCCAGTCGTCCTCGGTGATCTTGAAGCGCTTGAACGGGATCTCTTCGCGTTCCTGGAAACGCTCCATCTGCGTGTCCTTGTCGATGGCCAGCCAGAACTTGACCACGATGACTCCTGCGTCGGCCAGTTGCTCTTCAAAATCGTTGATCTCGCCATAGGCGCGCAACCAGTCGGCCGGCGTGCAGAAGCCTTCGACGCGTTCGACCAGCACGCGCCCGTACCAGGAGCGGTCGAACACGGTGAACTTGCCGCGCGCCGGAATGTGCCGCCAGAAACGCCACAAGTATGGCTGCGCACGCTCCTCTTCAGTCGGCGCGGCAATCGGCACGATGTTGTATTGACGTGGATCGAGCGCCGCCGCCACCCGGCGGATCGCCCCGCCCTTGCCCGCCGCGTCGTTGCCTTCGAACACCGCCACCAACGCGTGGCGGCGCATGCGTTTGTCGCGCATCAGCCCGGACAGGCGCGCCTGCTCGGTGATCAGTTGTTCTTCGTAGTCTTTCTTCTCAAGGCGCTGGGTCAGGTCGAGACTGTCGAGCAGGTTCAACTGATCGACCGGTGTACCCAACGGCGCGGCGCTGACATCGTGCGGATGCACGTCCGCACGCTTCAGCGCATTTTGCAAACCTTCGAGGAGAATCTTGCCGACCGCCAGGCTACGGTAGTTGGCGTCAGCGCCTTCGATCACGTGCCACGGCGCGTAATCACGGCTGGTACGGCGCAGCACGCGCTCGCCGTATTTGACGAACTTGTCGTAGGTTTCTGATTGCTGCCAGTCCAGCGGGCTGATGCGCCAGCTGTGCAGCGGATCATCGGCCAGTGCTTTGAGCCGGGCCTTCATCTGTTTCTTGGACAGGTGAAACCAGAACTTGAAGATCAGCGCGCCTTCATCACAGAGCATCTTTTCCAGACGCTCGGCGCCGGCGATTGCCTGATCCAGACGCGGATCCTTGAACAAGCCATGCACCCGCCCCTGCAGCATCTGGCTATACCAATTGCCGAAGAAAATACCCATGCGCCCCTTGGCCGGGAGCATCCGCCAGTAGCGCCACGCCGGAGGCCGCGACAACTCTTCATCAGTCTGCTGATCGAAGGTGCGCACTTCGATCAGGCGCGGGTCCATCCACTCGTTGAGCAACTTGACCGTCTCGCCCTTGCCCGCACCTTCAATACCGTTGATCAAGATGATCACCGGGAAACGCTTCTGCTGCTGCAACTCGAACTGCGCTTCGAGCAAGGCTTCACGCAATGCCGGGACGGCCGCATCAAACGTGTCTTTGTCGATGGCGTGACCGATTTCAGCGGATTCAAACATGGGACGGCTCCTTCCAGGATTCAGCAAGACTAGCGGATTGGGCATAGCAACGGCGCAGAAATTCCCGCGAGCGACGGATTGTCCGCGAGTCAGTGACCGCAAGCCTTGCCATGGATCAAGCAGCCCCTGCGCGATCGGCTAGAATGGCCGCCTTGTCGTTGCCGAGCCTGCCATGAAACCTGTATTGCCCCACGCCCAACTCGACTGGGATGACCAGGGACGCCCGCGTTCGCGGGTGTTCGATGACGTGTATTTTTCCGACCAATCAGGTCTGGATGAAACCCGTTATGTGTTCCTCGAACAAAACCGTCTGGCCGAGCGCTTTGCGGCGTTGCCGGCAAGCGGTCGGTTGGTTATTGGTGAAACCGGCTTTGGCACCGGGCTGAATTTTCTCTGTGCCTGGCAGCTGTTCGAGCAGCATGCAGTGGCCGGTGCGCGGCTGCATTTTGTCAGCGTCGAAAAATACCCGCTGAGCCCGGCCGATCTGCAACGGGCCTTGGCCTTGTGGCCGGAACTCAAGCCGTTGGCCGATCAGTTGCTGGCGCACTACGTGGCAATCCATCAGGGTTTTCAGCGCATCACGTTGGCCAACGGCCGCGTGACGCTGACGCTGTTGATCGGCGATGCACTGGAGCAGCTGCCGCAGCTCGACGCGCAGATCGACGCATGGTTTCTCGACGGTTTCGCCCCGGCGAAAAACCCTGACATGTGGACCGCCGAACTGTTTGTCGAACTGGCACGGCTGGCCGCGCCCGGCTCGACTATCAGCACCTTCACCAGCACCGGTTGGGTACGGCGTTTGCTGAATGCCGCCGGGTTCAAAATGAAGCGCACGCCGGGCATCGGCCACAAGTGGGAAATCCTCCGGGGCGAATTTCTCGGCTGGCCAGCGCAGGTGTCGCCGCCTGCTGCGCAAAAGCCGTGGTTCGCGCGCCCTGCCCCGATTGTCGGTGAGCGTCGTGCGCTGGTGATCGGCGCCGGTCTGGCGGGATGTGCCACGGCGTCCAGTCTGGCCGCACGCGGCTGGCAGGTCTCGTTGCTGGAACGCCATGAAGCCGTGGCGCAAGAAGCTTCCGGCAATCCACAAGGTGTGCTGTACCTGAAGTTGTCTGCCCACGGCACGGCGCTGTCGCAACTGATCGTCAGCGGTTTCGGTTACACCCGCCGTCTGCTGGAAACCCTGCAACGCGGCACCGATTGGGACGATTGTGGTGTGCTGCAACTGGCGTTCAATGCCAAGGAAGCCGAGCGCCACGCGCAACTGGCTGAGGCCTTTCCCGAAGATCTTTTGCAATGGCTGGATCAGCCCGAGGCGCAAGCCCGCGCCGGGGTCGGCGTTAGCCATGGCGGTTTGTACTATCCCGAAGGTGGCTGGGTGCATCCGCCGGCGCTGTGTCAGACACAAGTGGCGCAACCGAACATCGAATTGCTCAGCCACCGTGAAGTACTGGAACTGCACAAGGTTGACGATCAATGGCAAGCCTTCGACGGCGACCGTTTGATTGCCAGCGCAGCGGTCGTGGTGCTGGCCGGTGCGGCCGAAATCAAACGCTTCGCGCAAAGTGCCGAGTTGCCACTCAAGCGCATTCGCGGGCAAATCACTGGTCTCGCCGAAACCGCCGGCAGTCAGACGCTGGCCACCGTGGTCTGTGCCGAAGGCTATGTCGCCCCGGCCCGATTGGGCGAGCACACCCTCGGTGCCAGTTTCGATTTCAACAGCGATGACCTGACGCCGACCACCGCCGAACACCAAGGCAATCTGCTGATGCTCGAAGAGATCTCCAGCGACCTCGTCGAGCGCCTGAACATCCGCGAACAGGCAGTCGAAAACCTTCAGGGCCGCGCGGCTTTCCGCTGCACCAGCCCGGACTATTTGCCGATTGTCGGCCCCCTCACCGATCGCGATGCCTTCCTCGAGGCCTATGCCGTCCTGAGCAAGGATGCCCGGCAAGTGCCGGACATCGTCTGCCCGTGGCTCGACGGTCTGTACGTCAACAGTGGCCACGGTTCGCGGGGCCTGATCACCGCGCCACTGTCCGGTGAGCTGCTCGCCGCGTGGCTGGACAACGAACCGTTGCCGCTGCCCAGAAGCGTGGCCGAAGCCTGCCACCCCAACCGTTTCGCACTACGTCGGTTGATTCGCGGCAAGTAGATCTTCAGTCCAGGGACATCGCACAGATGCCCAGATTCTCCAGGCGGATGGCATCGTCGGTCAGACGCGTCAGCAGAGCGTTTTCGGCCGTCTCCCGTTCAAGTCTCACCGCTTCCATTGTGCTCAGGTAGTCCGCAGAACTGAGCGCATCGGCCTGTTCGAACACGGCATCGAGTTTTGGCGAGAACGTGCCATCAATGCCCGCAAACTGTCGGCCAAACGTGCGCTTGAGGTAATCACTCCAGAACGGCTGGCGCCGCAAGAACTTCAACCACTCGGAAGACAATTCAGCCGTTTTCACCTTGTTCGTCGCCAATTCCAGATCCTCAGCGGTCACTCCCGCCAGCATGGCAAAGCGCATGTTCCGTGGCTGGCCCGGCAAATCCAGCGTGTCGGCCAGTCCCACGCGATAGGCCAGGTTCACCTCCAGCGGGTCGGCAGTCGGCACCCTGGCGGCGTGTTCCTGAGCAATCCGGTCCAGTTGATCCAGCCGGAACAGGCCACGTCCCAGTTTCAGCAGCGGTTTGGCCGTAGTGATCCGGCCACCGGCCAGGCTGGTCACCCGATCGACTTCCACGGCGACTTCCAGATAACTGAAGTTCATTGCCGCGCTGTCCGTGCAGTTGATCGGGTTGGCGGCCAGGCTCAGTACCTGATCACACAACGGCGCATCCGCTTCGGCCGCCTCCAGCACAGCCCAGACCCGCCGTTGCATCTCACTGCGCACGCGTTGCGAATCGGCCGTACTGCCCAGTTCCGAGAGCAAGTGAAACAAGCCCTCGGCTCGCGAGTCCTCTTTGAAAGCCGTCCAGACCCTGTTACGCCGGGGCCAGTCATGGCCGACACCATCGTTGAACCAAAGCAGGCGTGCCTGTTGCTCGTCGAGCCGGGCGATGTCGTTTTCCAGATAGCCCATGCCGACACCGACGTTGCCTCGGTAAGTTTCCAGAAAGGTCTTACTGGTTTCGGACAGAGGATTGGCGCGCAGGTTGAGCGCCTGACTAAAGCGTCTCGGCGTCTTGAACAGCCAGCCCGGCAGGTCTTTGATCTGATTACTGCGCAAATCCACCCAATCCAGCGACGGTAGACGCTCCAGGCCCTTGGGCATTTCGGTAAGACCGGTTTCACGCAGCAACAAACGCCGCAAATCAAACATACGGCTCACATCCGGCGTTGCGCCCAGCAAGTTATCGTTCAAATTCAGATGCTGCAGCGTGCGCAATTGGCTGAGCTTCGCCAGCGTCTGTTCGGTCAGCCGGATCTGATTGTTTGCCAGATTCAACCGTGTGAGTCCGGGCATGTGCGACAACATCTCCGGGAGCCGTGTCAGTTTGTTTTCGTCGAGTTCAAGTGATTCGATCTGCTTGAACGCCTTGAGGAAATACGCGACATCGTCATCCTGCGCCATGTTCTTGAGCGACAACTGCTGAATGTGATCGAAGCTCAGCCCCGGTGGCAACGTCGGCAACCTGGCCACGCGCATGCCGTCCAGATTCAGCACACAGACGGACTGGCCGCTTTCGTCCTTCGCCCAGAACAGCCGGCGAAAGCTGTCCTCGATCATCTCGGCCACCGCCTTGCGACTGTGCCGCAGTTCTCGCAGATCGCCCCCGGCTGCTGTCATGGCGGCGTTGTCCTCACTCCAGGTTTTCAACGTGGCTCGCAGTTTTTTCAGGTCCTGCCTTAGCGCTTTCACTCGAACCGCTCGACTCAGCGGATCATCGCCGAAGGTGTCGATCAATTGAATCGCCTGGGTTTCGGTCAAACTCGGGTAAAGCCTTCTGACCTTGCGCAACAAGGCGCGCGGATGATTCGTCGCGGATGAAGGATCGGCTTGAAGACAAGCGTGTTCATAGTCGAGCGGCTCAGCCTTGCCGCTGATCAGGATCCGTTTGCCTGGCTCACGCCCATCCAGTCCACTGTTGAGCAGCACACGACGTAATCGCGCACTGTCCGCCGCTACAGGATCGGGGAAACCCATGGCCATTCGCTGACGCGGCGGCAGCGCTTTGAGCAGTGCGCCATACAAAGCATCCGGCCCGGCGGCAATCTTGCCGAGGGATTTGCCGTCGCCGCCCAATGCTTCATACCCAGCCGCCGATTTGACCAGCGTGCAGGTTTTCAAAGACGTCGCAGCTTCTGGACCGATGCTTTCGAGAATCGGTCCTTTGAGGGTGCGGTCTCGCAGCACCAGACGCAGTTCCGCGTCCCAGCCACTCAAGTGTGGCAACAGTTGAATCGCCAGTTTTTCGGTATCGGCATTGGCGATCTCCGGTAAATCAAAGCCTGTCAGCGCGCGATCAAGGCGTACCTCGCTATTGGCCGCCCGCACCCGCTGCGCCAGCCCCAGGTGCATCCGTCCGGCGCTGTGCAGATGCACACGCTCGACACTGGACGCCCGGTCGATCAGTGCTTGCGCCTCACGGCTGGGAACCTCGGAAAACTCACTGCGCAATGGCCTGAGGTGGTCGGCGTCGCTCTGGTCATAATCTTCGTACAGGCGCTCGAACACAGCGCGACGATCAGCCTTCAGCGCCGCCCCCAGGGTCTTTGCCAACTGTTGCGCTTCAGCGCTGCTGGCGACCTTTTCCCCCAGCAAGGCTTCGACTTCGGAGCGATACAAGCCATCGATGACCGTTTGCAGCAATCGACCGCTGGCCAATTGATCGTCCGTCACCAACACACAAGCCGAATCGTCGTGCACTGGGGTCAGTGGATAGGTCGCCTTGATTTCGCCCTCGGCATCGGTGACTTCAAGATAGCGGTCGTTCGGCCAGCCGGGTAACTTCGGCAAGCCCTGCAACTGCGCCTCCACTGGCTGGCCGGAATGGATTTCGCCGTGCTCCAGCTCGCGGATCAGTTGCCGCAACTGGCGCTCGATGCGCACACGCTCCACGGCATCGCGCAACCGCCCCGGCAGCGGCAGATTGTCATTGAAGATCCGCAGCAACTGCTCGTGCGAGGTGCCACTGAGCCGGCGGATCATATCCAGATCGGTGTCGCTGAACTCA
The DNA here is from genome assembly GCF_054790575.1 of Pseudomonas sp. MC6. NCBI lineage: Bacteria > Pseudomonadati > Pseudomonadota > Gammaproteobacteria > Pseudomonadales > Pseudomonadaceae > Pseudomonas > Pseudomonas sp. MC6. Next base: position 356,837 of record NZ_CP186504.1, on the reverse strand, counting down.
CTCAGATTCGGATCGATGCGTTTGAGGGTGTAGGCGGCACTGTTCCACTGCTCGGCATGATCGGTCGCCAGTCGCCAGCCACCCTCGACATGCCGCTCCAACGGCGGCGCATAAGCCTGCGGGCGCTGCGGATGTTCGAGGCGCCAGCCCTCAGATGCTGAATCGTAGGTAACGGCGAAGATCCGATGGTCGACGCGACCGAGGGTCTTGGCGCCAACCTGATAGAACTCCTCCGAGTTATCGGCCATGGTCACCCCCCAAGGAAGCTGATGCTCATAACTGACCATGTCGGGTTTCCACAGCCGTGGCTTGCCGGACCGATTGAGAATGGTGGTGAATTGCCCGAAAAAATCGGGGTGTGACTTCACCAGTTTGCGGCCGAGCGTGCCGAGCACTTTTTGCCCGCCGGCAAACGCAGCCATCAGCGCGATGTTCTCCACCACACTGAGCAAGTGTGAAAGCGCTTGCTGGTGATCGCCACGGCGCCAGTCCTCGACACCTTCGTAGACCTCGCCCAGTAACTGCCCGACGGCAACGCCCATCATCAATTGCCCGAGCACCGGCACGACCAGACCGGCTACCGAAACCACACTCACCCCCAACTGGAGCATATCCAGCAAGCGTTTCTGGCGCACATCCTCATCGATATCCTCGGTCGGTACCGCCAGCTTGCGCGCATCCAGTTGCAGCTTGCCGACATGGCTTTGCACCATGAATTCAAAGAGCGGCACGCTGATCGGCAGTTGTTTGATGTGCCCCAACTCGGCGGTCTCGGCGAACGTCTTGAAGAAATCCGCCTTGTCATCCTCGTCGATGCTGTTGGCGAAATAATCCTTGTAGCGTTTCTCTTTCAACTGCCGGGTGAGGTATTGCTTGAATGCATTGAAACTGGAGTATTCGTACAGCGGACGTTCTGGCTCTGCGGCCATGTACACCAGGCACCATTCATCCGGATACAGCTCCACGGAACGGGCGGAAAACACCACGACGCCCCAGACACAGCTATCGAGGATCTCGATGCCTTGCATGATCAGCGGGCGCTTGTTGTAGTACAGCGTTTTCGCTGACACCACGCCGTCAGCATCAATCAGTGTCTGCAGCATTTGCAGGCCTGCCGGTGTGAGGTGGTTTTTCAGTACCGCCAGGTGCATGTCCAGTTGCAGTAACAACCTTTTCATTTTCGCGATATCGCGAGTCATCGAACGCGTGGCGATCACCTTGTCGTCGCTGCTGCGCAGACCAAAGACCTGCTGAAAATGCGCCTGATAGCGCTTGCCCAGATCCAGCTCCCGGCAAAACCTGGCGAAGGCAACTGGAGTCAGCCCCTCCACACCCGCCGGCGCACTGCTTATCCGCACCAGACTGCCCTCGGGAAACGAGTCTGTCGCCTCATCTTCGCTGAAGTTCTGCATGGCCGCTTGCAGCAGCGTCTGCGTCGCGTGCGGGATCGTCTGGATACCATCCTTGTCGGTCGATGTGGCCGGGCACCCGCAGTCGACGCCGGGCAGGCTCAACAGATCTTTTTCAACATCAAAGGTCAGCGACCATTTGCTTTTCAAGGCACTGCTCAGTTCGTCAATGCAGAACGCCTGCAAGGGTTTCAGCGCATCCAGATCCTTCTGCACGACAAGCTGAACCGAGTGCAGATCACGGACGGTCTGATCAAGGGCAGATAACGTCGCCGGGGTCGCTTTCAGCCAATGCGCCGGCAGGATTTTCTGCAAGGCTTCGGCGCTGTCCAGATCCCCTGTGGCGTCCAGCAACGCGCTCAAAATCGTGTTTTGCAATAGCTGTTCTTTTTTTGCTTCGGCTGACATTGGCAATAGTCCTTTATTGCGGGTTAGAACATCAACCTTAGCGCTTTCAAGCAATAACCAACAGCTCGAAGTTCTGACAAAAACCCAGCAAACCAACAACGTCTCTCATCATCAGTATAACTATGTACCACCCGCGCGCGCAGGGTGGTACATAGTTATATGCTTCAATCAAAAAATGGTTGTTTGAATAAGCCAATCAATCAACTAATGGCGTTATTCAACACTCCGGCGACGCCATAACATGAGAACTCCGATCGACGACGAGATTTGCCGCATGACTTCATTACTGGACAAACAGCCAAACACATTACCCAACGACGAAACGGTCAAGGCGCTACTCGACAAAATCAATGACTGGGACAAAGCCAAGATCCTCGAGCGTTTCATCTCCCATGGCTTACCCAACGCTGATGCCGCGAAACTGGCGGGGCTGCGCTCAACCCTGGTCAAGGCGATCCCTTATCAGAACTATTTCGAGAAAATGCTTCGCGAACTGGCAACGCCGGAAAAATTCTGCGGCCGAATGCTCAGAATTGAGTTGCAGAAGCAATACGCCAACGCATTCCGAAATCATGACACCATCACGCTCAAACCGGCGGCCACCAAGCACACAGCGGCGCTCAGCCTGAGCCTGCTGCATGCGGCGATGCTCAACTTCACCGATACCGAAACGGGTAAATATCACTTTTCCCTCGACAGTAAAACGCAACCCGACCCTCAGGATGCGCCGTTCGAACCGGCCGATCAGGCCAGCATCACTGCCCACGATTTTGCGGCGTTGAGCCGTACCCTCGACCTCGGCGGCGCCTATCAGAAACATCTCAACCTCACTTTTGAAGTGTCGAGTGTTCGACTGAGTGCGGTTAGTCTGGGCAAACTCAATATGAGACTTGCAGCCTACGAGAAATCCCTGACCAAACGCATATCCGATGAATTACTGTCTACCTTGGTGGACTTTACCAACGACAATAACGATATCGACAACGGTGCAACTTTCAATCAGGAAAAAATCCGTCTGATGTCGGTAAAACTTTTTCGCAAGTATACGATTCACGCAACACTGATCGTCTGTCGCCTGAACCCGACAGCGACGCAAGACAGCTACATCCTTTATATCCCCAATGATCCAGGCCAAGGCTTTTATGAGGAAAAAGACGAAGACAACATCAGAACAAGACTGGCAACGCACATCATAGCAATGCCTTCTTTGCGCAGTTCGATTGCCTCGCACCTGAACAACATCGACCAAGATGACTTTTTAAATCGCGACCACACCAACATGTCGTTAAAAGACGATATTGCTTTCACCCCGCTGGACAAGTGCATGTTTCACTCTCTTTTCATGCATCGCCTGGACAAGCTGTTATCCGACGTCAAAGAAGTGGCCGTACCGGTGGCCAATGTCAATGAAAGTGTGCATGCCCAGCGCCGGGAAAATCATCTGCGACACAGGCGCCCGCCCCTTTCCGCCACTTTGATTTATGAGTTCAGCCGGCACTGGCGCACCACCGCAGCCGATGCCTTGCTGGGCACAGTGTTCACCGGCCTCGAAAACTGGACGAGCAGAGAAAAGCACACCGCGTTGGGGCAACTGCTGGACCTGCAAAAGTCATTGGCAGCCACCGATACACAAAGCCTCGGTGCGGATGCCAGCGGCGAATCGGCAGGGGAATACTTCAAGACATTCGAAGTGCAAGAGCATCCGCACCTGCAGCAAGGGTATCGGCTGTGGAAACGCGCATTGACCGGCTATGAAGTCCCTTCTCACGTTGCAAACCGGGTGACGGATGACGCGTACTCCGACGACGATGATCGCCGGGTGCTGAACTTCAACGGGCGTCACTACATCCAGATCGACGCAACAGTGTACGAAGTGGAACCCAACCCCTTGGCCTGGCGTATTCGCCATCCTTTGAGTCGCTCTAGCTATCAGCCAGCCGTGGTGTATTCGCCCAGTGCTGGCTGGCGTTTGCACAGTCAACAGGCTGTCCCCGCGCCCCAGCCCTGACTCGCCGTCACTCGGCAATGATTGCAAGCACGCTTTGTCGTGCTATCCGCCTTATAACTTATCGTTCTAAAACTCCACTTACCGCGGCGGGTCAGTTTCTGAGTACCCGCCCTTTTGGCGAGGTACGGCTTGACCCCTCCCCAACGGAAAAACCGGTAAGGACTTTATGTGCGGATTAGCTGGCGAGTTACGTTTTGATCAACAACCTGCAGACCTTGCAGCGATCGAGAGAATCACCCATCACCTGGCCCCTCGCGGCCCCGACGCGTGGGGCTTCCATGCCCAAGGGCCGATTGCCCTGGGCCATCGACGCCTGAAAATCATGGACCTGTCGGACGGCTCGGCGCAGCCGATGATCGATAGTCAACTGGGCCTGTCCCTGGCCTTCAATGGCGCGATCTACAACTTCCCGGAACTGCGCGCCGAACTCGAAGCGCTGGGTTACGCCTTCTATTCCGGTGGCGATACCGAAGTGCTGCTCAAGGGCTATCACGCCTGGGGCGAAGCGCTGCTGCCGAAGCTCAACGGCATGTTCGCGTTTGCCATTTGGGAACGCGACGCCCAACGCCTGTTCATCGCCCGCGACCGTCTCGGCGTGAAGCCGTTGTACCTGTCGCGCACTGGTCAGCGTTTGCGTTTTGCTTCGGCCTTGCCGGCGCTGCTCAAGGGCGGCGACATCAACCCGATCCTCGATCCGGTGGCGCTCAATCACTACCTGAACTTCCATGCCGTGGTCCCGGCGCCACGCACCCTGCTGGCCGGCATTGAAAAGCTGCCACCGGCGACCTGGATGCGCGTTGAAGCCGACGGCCGCACCGAGCAGAAAACCTGGTGGACCCTGCCTTACGGCCCGCACGAAGACGAGAAAAACCTGAAGCTGGAAGACTGGGTCGACCGCGTCCTCGACAGCACTCGCGAGGCGGTGGCGATTCGTCAACGTGCGGCGGTGGATGTTGGTGTGCTGCTGTCCGGCGGCGTCGATTCGAGCATGCTCGTTGGCCTGTTGCGTGAAGTCGGCGTGGAGAACCTGTCGACCTTCTCCATCGGTTTCCAGGATGCCGGCGGCGAACGCGGTGACGAGTTTCAGTATTCCGATCTGATCGCCAAACACTACGGCACTCAGCATCACCAATTGCGCATCGACGAAAAAGAGATCATCGAGCAACTGCCCGCCGCGTTCCGTGCGATGAGCGAGCCGATGGTCAGCCATGACTGCATCGCTTTCTATCTGCTGTCGCGCGAAGTCGCCAAGCACTGCAAGGTGGTACAGAGCGGCCAAGGTGCCGACGAACTGTTTGCCGGTTATCACTGGTACCCGCAAGTCGATGGCGCAGCCGATCCGTATGCGGCGTATCGCAATGCGTTTTTCGATCGCAGCTATGACGACTACGCCGCCACCGTGCAACCGCAATGGTTGACTGCGCATGACGCGGCCGGTGATTTTGTGAAAGAACATTTCGCCCAGCCCGGCGCCGACGCAGCCGTCGACAAAGCCCTGCGTCTGGACAGCACGGTGATGCTGGTCGACGACCCGGTCAAACGCGTCGACAACATGACCATGGCCTGGGGTCTGGAGGCGCGTACGCCGTTTCTCGACTATCGACTGGTTGAACTGTCGGCCCGTGTCCCGGGCCAATTCAAGCTGCCGGATGGCGGTAAACAAGTGCTGAAAGAAGCTGCACGCCGAGTCATTCCGAGTGAAGTGATCGACCGCAAAAAAGGCTACTTCCCGGTGCCCGGCCTCAAGCACTTGCAGGGCGACACGCTGAACTGGGTACGCGAACTGCTGCTTGATCCGAGTCAGGATCGCGGCCTGTTCAACCCGGCCATGCTCGATAAATTGCTGACCGATCCGCAAGGCCAACTGACGCCGTTGCGCGGTTCGAAACTGTGGCAACTGGCGGCCCTGAACCTGTGGCTCAGTGAACAAGGAATCTGATCGATGAAACCCCACGCCACGGCCATCAACCAGCGGCTGCTTCGCGGTCAGGCACCGTCCTACGAACGCTTGCAGGCACGTCTGGCCGAAGACGGCAGCACGTTGGCCGCCGAGCCGATTGCGCTGCATTGCGGCTGGGGCCGGTTACTGATCGGCCACACCTTTCCTGACCCGGCATCGCTGGCGCAGGAACTGCTCAAAGAGCAGCCCGGCGAGCGCGATATCGCGCTGTACGTCGCTGCACCGCAGCAGATTCTCGGCCTGGAGCCGACGCAATTGTTTCTCGACCCGTCCGACACTTTGCGCCTGTGGTTCAGCGATTATCGTCAGGCCACCCGAGTGTTTCGCGGCTTTCGTATCCGCCGTGCACAGAGTGAGGCGGACTGGCAGGCGATCAATCTGTTGTATCAGGCACGCGGCATGTTGCCGATCGATGCCACACGGCTGACTCCGCATCACCAGGGCGGCCCGGTGTATTGGCTGGCCGAGGACGAAGACAGCGGCGCGGTGATCGGCAGTGTCATGGGCCTGAACCATCAAAAAGCCTTCAACGATCCGGAAAACGGCAGCAGCCTGTGGTGCCTGGCGGTTGATCCGCAGTGCTCGCGCCCGGGAGTCGGTGAAGTGCTGGTGCGGCACTTGATCGAACACTTCATGAGTCGCGGCCTGAGCTATCTGGATCTGTCGGTGTTGCACGACAACCGCCAGGCGAAAAGTCTTTATGCCAAGCTCGGTTTTCGCAACCTGTCGACCTTCGCCATCAAGCGCAAGAACGGCATCAACCAACCGTTGTTTCTGGGCCCGGGGCCGGAGGCGCAGTTCAATCCGTATGCGCGGATCATCGTTGAAGAAGCTCATCGACGCGGCATCGACGTGCAGGTGGATGACGCCGATGCCGGGCTGTTCACCCTCAGCCACGGCGGGCGTCGCGTGCGTTGCCGCGAATCGCTGAGCGACCTGACCAGCGCGATCAGCATGAGTTTGTGTCAGGACAAAAGCCTCACGCACAAAGTGCTGAAGGGCGCCGGTCTGAACCTGCCTTCGCAGCAACTGGCCGGAAATGCCGACGATAACCTGGCCTTCCTCGACGAGCATCAGCGAGTGGTGGTCAAGCCGCTCGACGGCGAACAGGGCCAAGGCGTGGCGGTGGATCTGCAGAGCATCGAAGAGGTGCAGCAGGCCATCGAAACGGCGAAGCAATTTGATAGCCGCGTGCTGCTGGAAAGCTTCCACGAAGGGCTTGACCTGCGGATTCTGGTGATTGGCTTTGAAGTGGTCGCTGCAGCGATTCGCAAACCGGCGGAAGTGGTTGGCGATGGTCAGCATTCGGTGGGCGCGTTGATCGAAGCGCAGAGCCGCCGTCGGCAAGCGGCCACCAGCGGCGAAAGCAAGATCCCGCTGGACCACGAAACCCAGCGCACCCTGCATGCGGCCGGGTATGACTACAGCAGCATTCTGCCGGCCGGTGAACATTTGTTTGTGCGGCGCACGGCAAATTTGCACACCGGCGGCACTCTGGAAGACGTCACGGCGATTCTGCACCCGACCCTGGTCGATGCCGCCGTGCGCGCGGCGCGAGCGCTGGATATTCCGATGGTTGGCCTCGACTTGATGGTGCCAGCGGCGGATCAACCGGAGTACGTGTTTATCGAGGCCAACGAACGCGCCGGGTTGGCCAACCATGAGCCGCAACCGACGGCGGAGCGCTTTGTCGATTTGTTGTTTCCGCACAGTCAGCCGGTTGTTTCTTGAATCCGCTTTGTCTGGGCTGACGCCTTCGCGAGCAAGCTCGCTCCCACATTTGGAATGCATTCCCCTGTGGGAGCGACGGTGCGACGATTCGACCTGCTCGCGAAGAGGCCCTTAAATCCACCACCCATATTTCCTCATCGAAACCATCGGTGTGCTCAACCCATCAGGAGTTTCCATGACCACGCAAATCCCCGAACCGGATCTCAACTACCTGCAAAAAGTCCTTCTGGAAATGCTCGCCATTCCCAGTCCCACCGGGTTCACCGACACCATCGTGCGTTACGTAGCCGAGCGTCTGGAGGAACTCGGCATCCCGTTCGAAATGACCCGGCGCGGCACCATTCGCGCCACGCTCAAGGGCAAGAAAAACAGCCCCGACCGCGCCGTCTCGGCGCACCTCGATACTATCGGCGCCGCCGTCCGTGCGATCAAAGACAACGGCCGTCTGACCCTCGCCCCGGTCGGCTGCTGGTCAAGCCGTTTCGCCGAGGGCAGCCGCGTCAGCCTGTTTACCGACAACGGTGTGATTCGCGGCAGTGTCTTGCCGCTGATGGCCTCCGGGCATGCCTTCAACACTGCAGTGGACGAGATGCCCATCAGTTGGGATCACGTCGAACTGCGTCTGGACGCCTACTGTGCGACCAAGGCCGATTGCGATTCGCTGGGTATCAGCATCGGCGACGTGGTGGCGTTCGATCCGCTGCCGGAGTTTACCGAAAGCGGCCACATCAGCGCCCGCCACCTCGATGACAAGGCCGGGGTTGCGGCACTGCTGGCGGCACTCAAAGCCATCGTCGACAGCGGTCAGGAACTGATGATCGACTGCCATCCGCTGTTTACCATCACCGAAGAAACAGGCAGCGGCGCGGCGGCAGCATTGCCGTGGGACGTCAGCGAATTCGTCGGCATCGACATCGCGCCGGTCGCTCCCGGCCAGCACTCCAGCGAACACGCAGTGAGTGTGGCGATGCAGGACTCCGGCGGCCCGTACGACTATCACCTGTCGCGACATTTGCTGCGTCTGGCCGGTGAAAACGAACTGCCGGTGCGCCGCGACCTGTTCCGTTATTACTTCAGCGATGCGCATTCGGCGGTGACGGCCGGCCACGATATCCGCACCGCCCTGCTCGCCTTTGGCTGTGATGCGACCCATGGTTATGAGCGCACGCACATCGACAGCCTGGCGGCTCTGAGCCGACTGCTCGGGGCTTACATTCTGAGTCCGCCGGTGTTTGCCAGCGATGCGGCACCGGCGAATGCTTCGCTGGATCGCTTCAGTCATCAGATTGAACATGACACGCAGATGGAGAGCGATACGCGGGTGCCGTCGGTGGACAGTCTGGTGGGGCAGCGTTCCGATAGTTAAATCATCGTTGTTTGGAATACCGCTATCGCGAGCAGGCGAAGGCCTACCTTGGGAATGCGTTCCCTTGTAGGAGTGAGCCTGCTCGCGATGGCGTCAGTACAGGCAACACAAAACTGGCAGCCAACCCGCAATCGCCGTAGCATCCCGACATTGATTTGACCGAGGTGCCCATGCTCATTCCCCACGACCAACTTGAAGTCGACACCCTCACCCGCCTCATCGAAGATTTCGTCACTCGCGACGGCACCGACAATGGCGATGACACGCCACTGGAAACCCGCGTGCTGCGCGTGCGTCAGGCCTTGACCAAAGGCCAGGCGCTGATCGTCTTCGACCCGGAAAGCGAGCAGTGCCAGTTGATGCTCAAGCACGATGTGCCCAAGCATCTGTTCGATTGAAATCCTCAGCGAACTTTCTGCGTGGCCTGCTTGCGCTGAATCCGCTCATAGACCTCCGCGCGGTGCACGTTGACCTTTTGTGGCGCCTCGACGCCAAAACGCACGCTGGAGCCGTTCACTGACAGAACGCGCAAGGTGATGTCATCACCGATTGAAATCAACTCACCAACGACACGGCTGAGTACAAGCATGAGATTCGTCCTTCAGGGTTAGCGAACCCTGAAGATGCGCGGCTTGCCGCGGCTCTACAATGCATGGAGGGCAAATCAGTTTTGCCTTACAGCCATGCTCGCATCAAGCCGTCAGACGTTTCCGACAACCAACCCTCACGCCGCAGAAAATCGCGGCCCGAACAGAATCACGCTGGCGCCGATCACGCACAGTGCCACGCCGATCCAGTCCGAACCCAATGGACGCACCCGCTCGACCAGCATCAGCCAGCCAATCGACGCGACGATGTAGATCCCGCCGTACGCGGCGTAGGCGCGCCCGGCATAATTGGCTTCGACGCGAGTCAACAACAACGCGAACAAGGTCAGACTGAGCAGCGCAGGAATCACCCACAGAGCACTTTTGCCCTGGCGCAGCCACATGAAGAAGGCGAAACAACCGGCGATTTCAAACAACGCCGCGAGGAAGAACCACAAGTAATTGAGCATTGACGCGTCTCGACAGGGTGACCATTGCGGCCACCCTAACGATGCCGTCTGCAACGGGCAAGGTCAGCCGTTATTCTGTTTGGCTTTGGCGCGCATTTTTTCGGCCATGGAAGTCATCTCGTTGTAGAGCAGTTGCGGATTCTTCTGCTTGATAGCCCACGCCATGCGCCCTTGTTCGTGGGGCAGGATCATGAACTCGCCGGCCGCCACTTGCTGATAAATGTAGTCGGCGATGTCCGCCGCCGTGATCGGCGAACTTTCCAGCAACTTGCCGACCTGCGCCTTCATCGCCGGCGTCGGGCCACGGAACGAGTCGAGCAAGTTGGTCTGGAAGAATGACGGGCAAACGACATGCACGGCGACTTCCTGTTGCGCCAGTTCAATCAACAGGCTTTCCGAGAGTGCAACCACGCCGGCCTTGGCCACGTTGTAGTTGCTCATCGCCGGGCCTTGCATCAGTGCGGCCATGGAGGCGATGTTGATGATTTTGCCTTTGCTTTGTTCAAGCAGCGGCAGGAATGCCTTGCAGCCCTTGACCACGCCCATCAGGTTGATCGCGATCTGCCAGTCCCAGTCTTCCAGCGACAGTTCGCTGAAGAAACCGCCGGAGGCGACACCGGCGTTGTTGACGATGATGTCGATGCCGCCGAGTTTCTCTTCGCAGGCCTGAGCGAACGCAGTGAGCTGGCTGTAATCACGCACATCGCAGCGCTGAACAAAACCGTCACCGCCCGCCTCACGGACCATTTTCAAGGTTTCCTGCAGGCCGGGTTCGCTGACGTCGGACAAGGCCAGTTGCCAGCCTTGACGCGCCCAGCGCAGCGCGATTTCGCGACCCAGGCCCGAGCCCGCACCAGTGATCATCATGCGATTTTGCATAGCACACAGCCTTGTTGTTCCGGGGAAGATGCGCGGAGTGTAGCGAAGGATTGGCGCGCGCCCACGCTCCATCAAGTTGCTGAATGCAAGATCAAAAGATCTTAGCCTTCGGCAGCTCCTACTTGGATTCGTGCAGGAGCTGTCGAGTGAAACGAGGCTGCGATCTTTTCGCTGCAAAGGAAATAATCGAGCAATCCAAATACATTAAAAAAACATTGAATTTTCTTTCACGCGCACCGGTCGGAATTTGTAAGCCGTCTGGAATTACTTAGTCTCCAGTCGCCCTTGAATACCAAGACTTCTCGAACACTATCAACAAGGAAATCGACATGGGCACAATTCTAATCATTATCCTGATCCTGTTGCTGATCGGTGGTCTGCCGGTCTTCCCGCACTCCAGAAGTTGGGGTTACGGTCCATCGGGCATTATCGGCGTGGTGTTGGTGGTGCTGTTGGTCCTGCTGTTACTCGGTCGGATATAACGCTTCAAGCGTAAAAAGAAAGAGGCCCTGTTCAGGGCCTCTTTTTTATTGCGCGGATTTTATTGTCGGCAAGCGATCAATCCGGCTTGCCGTGAATCACGCCAGCGGTGTTATCCATCAGGCTTTTGGTCGCCGTTTGCAGGAACGCTTCCAGCTTGAGTTTCAACTCGGCGGTACGCGGTGCATTCGGAACGACTTCGGCGTGCGGGTTGGCACCCAACTGGTACTGCCACATCTTCGGCCCCATGTCCTTGTCTCTCGGCAACACCAGAATCTGGTCAGCGGTGACGATGGCAGTGGTCTGCTCGCTGCCCGACGGCTTGATCACACCGAAACCGGTGTCGCCTTCAGGCAGGTTGAGCAAGTCACGGCCCCAGCACTGGTGACGCACTTCGCCACCGAGACGGCCCATGATGGTCGGCACGATGTCGATCTGCGTACCCACGGTGTGGTCACGGGTACCGAACTTCTCCTGAATGCCCGGCGCAATCATCAGCATCGGCACGTTGAAGCGACCCAGGTCCATTTCGGTGATCTGGCGTTCGTTACCGAAACCGTGGTCGCCGACGATGACGAACAGCGTTTCCTTGAAGTACGGCTCTTTGCGCGCCTTCTCGAAGAACTGACCCAGCGCCCAGTCGGAGTAGCGCATGGCGGTCAAGTGTTCGTTGAGGCTGCCACGATCGGTCACGCGCTCGACCGGCAATGGCGTCGGCAAGGCGTATGGCGTGTGGTTGGACAGGGTTTGCAGCAGCGCATAGAACGGCTTGCCGTTTTCGCGTGCTTTAAGCTCTTGCAGGCCACGGTCGAACATGTCCTGGTCGGACACGCCCCAGGTCGGATCGGAGAACACCGGGTTGACGAAGTCATTACGGCCAACGAAGTTGGTCATGCCCTGGTTGCTGAAGAACCCAGACTGGTTGTCCCAGGCGAAGTCGCCGTTGTAGACGTACACGTCGTCGTAATCACGGGCGCTGAGCACCTGCGGCAGGCCGGACAACTTGTGGCTGCCTTCCGGGGTCTGCATCAGGTATTCGAAACCTGGCAGGTTGGGGAAGCAGGCCATGGTCGCGAACATGCCCTGGTGAGTGTGCGTACCGTTGGAGAAGAAGCGGTCGAACAACAGGCCTTCCTTCGACAGTTTGTCCAGGTATGGCGTGATGTTGCCTGGCGCGCCCAATGCACCGACCGAGTGACCGGCCATGCTTTCCATCAGGATCACCACAACGTTCTTGATCGGCAGGGTCTTGTCGGTCGGCGGCGTGTAATCACGGCGCACGGCGGCAATATCGGCATCGACCAGTTTGTCATCCGGCAGCAGCAGCATGTCGCGCACGACTTTCTGCGCTTGCTCCTGCGGTAACGTGGCTTTCCAGATATTGTCGCGATCCTCGCCCATGCGGGACTTGGCGGCCTCGATCAGTGACAGCGTGGCATTAAGGCCGAGCTGGTTGGCGAAGTTCGAATCGGTGGTGTACACGTCACCCCAACGCATTGGCGGGCCTTGACGCAGAGTGCCACGGGCGGCAACCACGCAGATCAGCAGGCAGACCACAAATACCGCAAGACGGGTGTACCACGGCGCCACCTGACGGGTGCTGACGCTACCGCCGCTGAAAGGACCGCGCGGACGCGTGGCACGGTCGGCGCCTTTGAACGCCAGTGTCAGGATGACGGTGCCGATGACCCATGCCAGCAGATAGCGAACCACCGGGAAACCGTACCAGAGCATGCTCATCACGGTTTTCGGGTCTTCTTTCACATACTGGAACACCAGACCGTTGAGGCGCTGGTGGAACTCGCGGTAGAAATCCATCTCCATCAGGCCGAGAAACAGCGCAATGCTCGAGGCGATCGTCAGCCACAGACGGAAGAAACCGCGTGCAGCCATGGCGCGCGCACTGAACAGCGCCAGCACCAGCGGAATGCACACGTAAACCACCAGACGCAGGTCGAAACGCAGGCCGTTGGCGAAGGCTTCAAGGAAAGTCGAAGCCGGGGTGTCGAGGATCATCTCGCGGTTGTAGACCAGCAGCGCGAGGCGCAGCACGGAAAACATCACCATCATGACCAGCGCGCAAAGCAGCGTGTAGGCCAGATGCGATTTGACGGTCGGTTGCAGCAGGCGAGCAGAAGATCGCTGCTGATTCAGGGCGTCCGGGTTTGCCATGTCGTTTTAGGACCCATTGGAAGTTGAAGTTGCAAAAATACAGCGGCGCCATGCCCTCTATTGGTCATTCCAGACCCCGGGGCTTGCGCGGTGCGCAAATGTTGCACGATCACCCGCACCATTGCCATTGATTACTGCCCCACCGCCAGACACTTTCATTTATGGCAGCGGGCAAACAGCGCGGGCGAATTGTCAGGAACACTTTGTGAAAATTTCGTGCAACGCATATCTGGAAACACAATATAGATACAAAACAAAACGCCCCGACTTGTTCGGGGCGTTTCGCTGAACGCGGGCCGATTACTTCTCGGCGCGTTCTTTCAAAGCTTTGAGGGTGTTGAACGGAGCATCGACGACAAATTTGTTGGCAACCATTGCTGGCACGCTGCCACCTGGTTCGGTGTGCACTTGATAAGTGACTTCAACCTGGTCGCCCTTCGGTACGAACTTCCAGAAGCCTTTGACCTGCTGCACGCGGACAAAGCCTTTTTCTTCAGGAACGTACGTCGGCAGACCTTTGAGGTTGCGGGTCAAGCTGCCGTCGGCGCCTTCGACGGTGGTGACTTCGATCACCGAGTCACGCGGGGTGACTGGCCAAGGGGTGTTGAACTGGGTGTAGGTCCAGCTCTTGTCGCCTTCGTGCTTGAGCAGTTTCTGGGTCTTGCACTCGTGAATCCAGGCGCAGGCGCCGGAGACGTCTTCCTGCAGTGCGCGCAGTTTGGCAACGGTGGTTTTCATCAGCGCAACGCCTTGGTAGGACTTGTAGTCCGAGCCCGGCACTTCACTCAGGGAAACCTTGATGCCGTCCTCGTTCTTGGCGACTTTCCAGTCTTCAGCCTGGGCGACGGACGTGGCCAGCACAGCGGTCAAACCACACAACACAGCGATACGATGCAGCGAACCCATAGTCTTATTCCTTATTGTTGAAGTTCCGTTCGTTTGACACATCACGCCGCCGTCATCTGCTCCCACCAGCCGATCAATCTGATCGCTTCTTCCGAGCTGCTGCCACAGACTTCGACATCCGCTGCGAAGCCGGAACAGACTGCCGGGCGCTCAGGGCGGCCGAAAATGCTGCACAGGTTTTCGACCGAGAGCTGCACGCAACGTTCGCCGGCAGGTTTGCCATCAGGCATGCCGGGAATCGGCGAACTGATCGATGGGGCAATGCAGCAAGCGCCACAGCCTTCACGGCATTTCATGACGAACAATTCCTCGCGACGGGCAATGTGTAAAAGGGACGCGGAACAGAGTAACCGCTAAAACGGCTGTTTCAAATTCCCGGAACCGGGGTTTTCACCGATAACTGAATGTGACTGACCAGTCTCCGACAAAGCGTCTGGTCTGCGGGTCACAGATGGTCTGGATTTACTGTTTGAATTCGAAATCCAGTGCTGCGCCTTCGACTTCGCGGCGCTCTTCGTTACGCAGCTGCAACTGCATTTCATTGCTGAGCAAGCGGCCGTTGAGCTGGAATCCGTTGTTTTTTTCGCCAAACATCTGCGGCAGGATCGGCTCGCGCTTGGGCAACTCAACCGTGCCTTTGGGCTTCAACTCCTGAACCATGTCCTTGGGCAGGCTCAGATCGAGTCTGGCCGGCGGCAATTTGGTTTTCACCACTTCGCTGGCGGGTTTTGATTTCGAGGCGACCGGCTTACGCTTCTTGATGACTTTTTGCTGGGTTTTCTTCGCCGTAGCGGCTTTCTGCACAGGTGGATTTTTTTTCGCGGGGCTCGTCGCAGCCGGTTTTTCCTGAACCGCAGCGGCCACGGCGCCAGGCGCATGACCGATCATCAGCAAACCCAACAAAACCCAAGCAGCAGGAAAAATCGCTTTCATGGACCCAACGACACTAACGGCAGAGGGCCATATGCTCGCTTGTTGGGCGCCACAAGACAAGCATCAGCCAGCGCTCGTTCAGAATCCGCCAGCAGTTTCCTGACACAGTTGCGTCGCCAGCATCCCCAGGGTCATCAGCGCCCGCTCCGCCTCGCGGTTCCACGGAATCCCGCAGTTGAGGCGGATACAGTGGTTGAACTGCTCGGTATTACTGAAGATCAGTCCCGGCGCAATGCTGATGCCCTGCTGCAACGCACGCACATGCAATTCTTGCGTATTGACCCTCCCCGGCAAGCTCACCCAAAGGATGAAACCGCCCGTGGGCCGGGTCATTTGCGTGCCTTCGGGGAAGTACTGCTGCACCGCCAACTGGAAGGCGCTGAGGTTTTTCCGGTATTCCTGGCGGATGTACCGTAAATGCCGGTCATAACCGCCGTTTTCCAGATAGGCGGCAATCGCCATTTGCGTCACGCTGCACGCCGAGTGGGTGCTGAAGGTCTGCAAGCGCTGGATTTCCTGCTGGTACTTGCCGGCGATCATCCAGCCGATGCGCACACCGGGTGACAGGGTCTTGGAGAAGCTTGAACAGTAGATCACCCGGTCCAGTCGGTCATAAGCCTTGAGCGCTTTGGTTTTGCCTTGCTCGAACATCAGTTCGCCGTAGATATCATCTTCGACAATCTGGATGTCGAAATCCGAAGCCAACCGCAGCAACTGCTTCTGCCGCTCTTCGGGCATGGTGCCGCCCAGCGGATTGCTCAGGCGCGTGGTCAGCACCAGCGCTTTGATCGACCATTGGTTGGCAGCCAGTTGCAGAGCCTCAAGGCTCATGCCGGTGGCGGGATCGCTCGGAATCTCGATAACTTTCAGGCCGAGCAGATCGGCCAGTTGCAGCAAACCGTAATAGGTTGGCGATTCGGCGGCGATCAGATCACCAGGCCGGGTCAGTACGCGCAACGACATCTGCAAGGCGTCGACACAACCGTGGGTGATCACCACTTCCGACGGATCGACCACCACACCGGCGTCGCGCATGCGGATCGCCACTTGCCGGCGCAGCGGCTCAAAACCGGGGCTGAACATGTAGCTGAAAGCACGCGGACTATGGAAGCGGGTGACCTTGGCCAGTTGCTGATGCAGTGCGCGCACCGGCAGGTAATCGACACTCGGCACGGCCGCACCCAGCGGGAACACGCCTTCGCGGCGTGATTCGACCAGAACCTGTTGAATGATGCTGCTGCGGGTGACCAGCCCCGGCCGTTCGACCCGGGCAATGTCCGGCGTCGGCGCAGTCAGCGCGGGGGTCTGATGCACGTAATAACCGGACTGCGGGCGCGCCCGAATCAAGCCCTGATCTTCGAGATTGGCGTAAGCCTGCAACACCGTCGCATGGCTGACGTTGAGCTGCGAACTCATCTTGCGCACCGAAGGCACGCGCTCCCCCGGTTGATAGACACCACGGCGGATGTCTTCGGCCAGTTGCTGAGCAATACGTTGGTAGAGCAAGAGATTGGTCATGACGCAGCACTCGATTTCACGGGCATTTTATTCTTGTGTGAAACAATACCGGAACAGTTTGGAAGTGTACTGGGACAGTTGCTACATTACTCGACCATACAGTGCGGTGTCTGCCCCTGACTGTACTGATTTGTGGGCCATTCGACAGACGTAAAAAAGCCCGGCACTGCATGACAGTCCGGGCTTTCCAGAGACGCAACCCTTAACGGGCGGCGCCGAGCTGGCCTTTTTCATCGGAGAAGACAATCTCAACCCGACGATTCTGTGCCCGTCCGCGCTCGGAAGCGTTGGCGTCCACCGGGTATTCGTCGCCGTAACCTTCGACCTGAATGCGTTTGTCGTCGATGCCCAGATCCATCAACACGTCGGCGACCGATTGCGCGCGGTCACGAGACAGCTTGAGGTTTTCCTGTTTGCCGCCGGTGCTGTCGGTGTAGCCCTCGATGCGCACCACGCGTTTCGGGTTCAGTTGCAGGAACTGCACGATTTTCAGGACGACACGGTTGGCCGAGTTTTTCAGCTCCGCTTCACCGGTATCGAACAGCACGTCGCCGAGCGTCATAACCAGACCCCGGTCAGTCTGCGTGGTGGCCAGTGCTACGATCTGTTCTTCCAGCCATTTGCCCTGTTGCTGCACGCTGAGCAACTTCGATTCACGCAAGGCCAGTTGCAAGCGCTGGCGATCCAGTTCCAGTTTCGCCGCGCGCTCTTCGTTGAGCACCTGATTGGTGTGCTCGCGGGCGATTTCGCTGTAGCGCTGGCTCAGGTAGGCGTAATGCACCACGTCCGAACCGCTGCCCCAATAGGTCGACAGGCGATCGGCACGGGCCAGCGACTCACCGGCGCGGATCACGTCTTTCGGCGCGATGCGCAGCACATTGGAGTCTTCCTTGACCTTCTGGAAATCGGCACTGGCTTCTTGCAGCGCGGATTCGCTGTGCTGGCCGGCGCAGCCGTACAGGCTGACACACCCGGCGAGGATCAGGCCGCCGAGAAGTTTCGACTTGAGGCTCATTGGGCATCTCCCAGTTGCTTGCGCAGTCGGACGATACGGGTGTTCAGCACATTCAGCTGTTCTTGACTTTTTTGCGTCAGCACTTTGGCTTCGGCCAGACGTGCATCCAGTTCAGCCTGTTCCGAACGCATGCGTGCGTTGCGGTAGGACTCGTCAGCCATGTTGCCTTTGGCGCGGTTGTATTTGGTTTCGGCCAGTTTCATTTCCGGCACTTCGTCGGCGGTGGCGCCAACAGCTTTGGCCTGGGTGATGGCTTGCTCGGTCAGGCGCATTTGTTCATTGGGTGCCGGATCGGTTGCGCAACCGGCCAGAGCCAGAACGGCCACAGCCGCGAAAAGAGGTCGAATACTCACTAAGAATCCCTACTGTTTTGGGGCACTGACAGGTGGTTGCGGCTGTTGCTGCTGCGCCTTCCAGCGCTCGATATTGCGTTGCAGCGCGGCTTCCGTCAGTCCGGACGCGGGCAATTCTGTCATCTTTTTGGCTAGCTGTCCGCGCAACCACGGATCGTTGCACGCCGAGTTATGCGAAACCGCGAGGAACAGGCCCGGGCGGTCGATGGGTTGCTCGAACGCCAGCAGATCATTGGCCATACCCAACGCCTGCGCGCCGGCCATGCCCGAGTAGCGCCCGGCGAGTACATATTCGACTTCACCGAGAAGCAATTTCTGCAGGGCCTGGGTGAGGTTGGCTGTCTTGGTCAGGGTCAGATTCTGCTCGGCGAAAGTGCCGAATGCCTGGGTGATTCGAGACTTTTCCGACAACGCGCCCGCGTGGCCGTGCAGGTCTTTGGCTTCGCTGTAGACCAGTGTCGAGCCTTTGCGTGTCCACACCAGATAGTCGTTTTGCAGCAATGGCGGATAGACGTAATCGAGGTTTTCCAGCTCAGTGAATGTCAGCGGCGCGTCGGCGAGCATGTCCATGCGCCCACTACGTACTTCGTCGAGGGCTTGCGAGCGTTTGCCGGCGTAAAGCAACTCGACCTTGATGCCGAGATCTTTGGCGACTTGTTGCAACAGGTCGGCGCTGGCGCCGATCAACTGCTTGGGATTCTGCGGGTCCTGCCACAGATACGGCGGTGCATCCGGGCTGCCGGTGACGACGAGGCGTTCGCATTTGCCGGCGGCCATCGCCAGCCCCGGCAACAGGGCCAATCCCAACAACCATCCGCAACGCAGATCCATGGCAAAACGCTCCCACTCAAATCCAAGACAAAAAAAAGCCCGACCAAAAGGTCGGGCTCTTTATAAGTGAAGCCGCTGGATTAGACCAGCTTCTCCAGCTCAGGTACTGCTTCGAACAGATCCGCCACGAGACCGTAATCGGCCACCTGGAAGATCGGCGCTTCTTCGTCCTTGTTGATCGCAACGATCACTTTGGAGTCTTTCATACCGGCCAAGTGCTGGATCGCGCCGGAGATACCGACGGCGATGTACAGCTGTGGCGCAACGATCTTGCCGGTCTGACCGACCTGCATGTCGTTCGGTACGAAACCTGCGTCGACCGCGGCGCGCGAAGCACCGACGGCAGCGCCCAGCTTGTCGGCCAGGGCGTACAGGTGTTTGAAGTTGTCGCCGTTCTGCATGCCGCGGCCGCCGGAAACGACGATCTTGGCAGCGGTCAGTTCCGGACGGTCGGACTTGGCCAGCTCCTCGCCAACGAAGCTCGAAGTGCCCGCGTTGTGCGCAGCAGCGACGGCTTCAACAGCAGCCGAACCACCTTCAGCAGCAACCGGGTCGAAACCGGTGGCACGCACGGTGATCACTTTGATTGGCGCGGTCGACTGTACGGTAGCGATGGCGTTACCGGCGTAGATCGGACGCTTGAAAGTGTCAGCGCTTTCGACCGAGATGATCTCGGAGATCTGGTCAACGTCCAGCTGCGCAGCAACGCGCGGCAGGATGTTTTTGCCGTTGGAGGTAGCGGCAGCCAGGATGTGGCTGTAGCCAGCGCCCAGCTCTGCAACCAGAGGAGCAACGTTTTCCGGCAACTGATGCGCGTAAGCGGCATTGTCAGCGTTGAGGACTTTGCTCACGCCAGCGATTTTCGCAGCGGCTTCCGCCACGGCGCCAGCGCCCTGACCTGCAACCAGAACGTGGATGTCGCCGCCGATTTTGGCAGCAGCAGCCACGGTGTTCAGTGTGGCCGGGGCCAACACTTTATTGTCGTGTTCAGCGATTACCAAGATAGTCATGGTCAGATTACCTTCGCTTCGTTTTTCAGTTTCTCGACCAGTTCAGCCACCGACTTGACCTTGATGCCTGCGCTGCGTGCCGCCGGCGCTTCGACTTTCAGGGTCTTGTTGGTGGAGGCGGTGGAAACGCCCAAAGCGTCCGGAGTCAGCACTTCAAGAGGCTTCTTCTTGGCTTTCATGATGTTTGGCAGAGACGCATAGCGCGGCTCGTTCAAACGCAGGTCAGTGGTGACGATTGCCGGCAGTTTCAAGGAAACTGTCTGCGCGCCGCCGTCGATTTCGCGAGTCACGGCAACGCTGTCGCCAGAGACTTCGACTTTCGAGGCGAACGTGCCCTGACCGTAGCCGCTCAGTGCCGCGAGCATCTGGCCGGTCTGGTTGTTGTCGCTGTCGATGGCCTGTTTGCCGAGGATCACCAGCTGCGGCTGTTCCTTGTCGACCACAGCCTTGAGCAGCTTGGCCACGGCGAGCGAGGTCAGATCTTCAGCGGATTCGACGAGGATGGCACGGTCGGCACCCAGAGCCAGTGCGGTACGCAGCTGCTCCTGAGCGGTGGTCGGGCCGATGGAGACGACGACGATTTCAGTCGCAACACCTTTCTCTTTCAGGCGTACGGCTTCTTCCACTGCGATTTCGCAGAACGGGTTCATCGACATCTTGACGTTGGCGAGATCGACGCCGGAATTGTCCGCCTTGACGCGAACCTTGACGTTGTAATCCACAACGCGTTTGACAGCTACAAGAACCT
The DNA here is from genome assembly GCF_054790575.1 of Pseudomonas sp. MC6. Taxonomy (NCBI): domain Bacteria; kingdom Pseudomonadati; phylum Pseudomonadota; class Gammaproteobacteria; order Pseudomonadales; family Pseudomonadaceae; genus Pseudomonas; species Pseudomonas sp. MC6. The sequence goes on along the minus strand of NZ_CP186504.1, from coordinate 336,053 downwards.
TCATGGATTCCTCGTTACTCTCCGGTGAAAAGAAAGTCGCCTAGGCGAACCTGGCGGTTGATGCTCATCAGGCTAAAAGGGCACCTCTAAAAACGCCGACCGGGGTGCGAGGTGATTGCACGGCGTTGAGGGGTGCGACCGTTCGTCAGTGGTGACCGACAAGTCATTGATCCTCACGCGGTGTAAACTGCGCGCCAGACTGCGCTACGCATCACCTTCTATTTGCCTGTGCCCTGTCTTTAGACGTGCTCTTGAAACCACCAGTCTGCCTACGACGAGCGCAAAACCGCCCGTATCTTGACCGGAACGCCTATTCCGGTCAATACAGCAAAATGACCATTCATAAGCCGCGCTTCTTTGATTTCTCTGGGCTGGAGCCAATTCAAACAAACGTTTGTATTGGACGCTAGGAGTGGTGTAGATATAATGCGCCGCCTAGAGAGAAAGGTCTGTTCTCCAATATTCCCCTTGACGTTAACGTAAAGGAATAGCGGATGCGACATCAAACCTCCAAATTAGAAAAAAAACTGTTGAGCCTTGAGTAGGAGATAGCCTGTGGAACGCGAATACATGGAATTCGACGTGGTCATCGTCGGTGCCGGCCCCGCTGGCCTGTCCGCCGCCTGCCGTCTGAAGCAGAAGGCCGCCGAAGCCGGTAAGGAAATCAGCGTCTGCGTGGTCGAAAAAGGCTCCGAAGTCGGCGCACATATCCTGTCCGGTGCCGTGTTCGAACCACGCGCTCTGAACGAACTGTTCCCGGACTGGAAGGAACTCGGCGCGCCGCTGAACACGCCAGTCACCCGCGACGATATTTTCGTGCTGAAAAACGCCGAAAACGCGCAGAAGATTCCAGACTTCTTTGTGCCCAAGACCATGCACAACGAAGGTAACTACATCATCTCCCTCGGCAACCTGTGCCGCTGGCTGGCTCAGCAGGCCGAGAACCTTGGCGTAGAAATCTACCCGGGGTTCGCTGCTCAGGAAGCGCTGATCGACGAGCAAGGCGTGGTACGCGGGATCATCACCGGTGATCTGGGCGTCGACCGCGAAGGCAACCCGAAAGAAGGCCTGTACACCCCGGGCATGGAACTGCGTGGCAAATACACGCTGTTCGCCGAAGGCTGCCGTGGCCACATCGGCAAGCAACTGATCAAGCGCTACAACCTCGACAGCGATGCCGACGCCCAGCACTACGGCATCGGTCTGAAAGAAATCTGGGAAATCGATCCGGCCAAACATCAGCCAGGTCTGGTGGTGCACACCGCCGGCTGGCCGCTGGACATCATGGGCACCGAAAACACCGGCGGCTCGTTCCTTTATCACCTGGAAAACAATCAGGTGGTGGTCGGTCTGATCGTTGACCTGTCCTACAGCAACACCTACCTGTCGCCGTTCGACGAGTTCCAGCGCCTCAAGCATCACCCGGTGCTGGCTCAGTATCTGGAAGGCGGCAAGCGCATCAGCTACGGCGCCCGTGCGATCTGCAAAGGTGGCCTGAACTCGCTGCCGAAAATGGTCTTCAAGGGCGGCGCGCTGATCGGTTGCGACCTCGGCACCCTGAACTTCGCCAAGATCAAAGGCAGCCACACCGCGATGAAGTCGGGCATGCTCGCCGCTGAATCGGTGGCTGATGCACTGTTCGCGGAAAAGGACGGCACTGAAGAACTGACCACTTATGTGGACGCGTTCAAGAAGAGCTGGCTCTACGACGAACTGTTCGCCAGCCGTAACTTCGGCCCGGCGATCCACAAGTTCGGCGCCATCGTCGGCGGCGGTTTCAACTGGCTGGACCAGAACATCTTCGGCGGCAAACTGCCGTTCACCCTGCACGACACCAAGCCGGACTACGCTTGCCTCAAGCTCGCGGCCGACTGCAAGAAGATCGACTATCCGAAGCCGGACGGCAAACTCAGCTTCGACAAACTCAGCTCGGTGTTCATCTCCGGTACCAACCACGAAGAAGAACAGCCGTGCCACCTGAAGCTGACCGACCCGAGCATCCCGATCAGCAAGAACCTGCCGCTGTACGACGAACCGGCACAGCGCTACTGCCCGGCCGGCGTGTACGAAGTGATCACCAAGGAAGACGGCGAGAAGCGCTTCCAGATCAACGCCCAGAACTGCGTGCACTGCAAGACCTGTGACATCAAGGACCCTTCGCAGAACATCACTTGGGTCACGCCGGAAGGCGCTGGCGGCCCGACTTATCCGAACATGTAAGTCGAACCGCTGAACATCAAGGCTCCCGAATCGGGGGCCTTTTTGTTGCCCAAAATTCCTCTGACACCACAAAACTACTGTGGGAGTTATCATCGAATCAGGCGGCGCGCTCGTCACCCGGGCTGCGTTCGAAGTAGCGCTTATACTCGCGGCTGAACTGCGACGTACTCTGATACCCCACCCGATGCGCCACCTGCGCCACACCCAGCCCTTCCGCCACCAGCAACGTCTGCGCCTTCAATAACCGCAAACGCTTCAGATACTGCACCGGCGACAACAACGTGCTGCGTTTGAAGTGTTCATGGAATGTCGACACGCTCATATTCGCGCAACCGGCCAGCGTCTCCACGTTCAACGGCTCGGTGTAATGCGCATGCAGATGACTGATCGATGCCGCCACCCGGGCGAACTGCCCCTGCTGCTCAACCAGCGCGCGCAACACATCCGCTTGTGGCCCACGCAACGCGACGAATAACAACTCGCGCACCCGCGCCGGCCCGAGAATCTGGCATTCCAGCGGATCGTGCAGGCAACTGAGCAAACGTTCGACACAGCCACGCATATCATCGTCGAGCACCACCGAGGTCATCGACTCCGGTGTCTGTGCCGGAATATGCCGCCCCGGCGCCAGCCCCATGGCCAGCACCAGCTCACCGAGCAACACCCGATCAATCGCCACCGACACGCCGAGCAACGGCGCATCCGGCAAGGCGAAGGTCTCACATTCGAACGGCACCGGCAGCGCCTGAATCAGGTAATGCCCGGCACCGTATTCCATGGTGCGCGGCCCGAGAAACGCCAGTTTGCTGCCCTGGGCGATGATCATCAGGCTCGGCTCATAAATGTGCGGGCCACGGGCGACGTCGCAACTGGCGCGCAACACTTGCACACCGGGCAGCCCGGTCCGACTGTAACCATCGCGTAGCGCCAGCGGTTCGATCAGCGAAACCAGCCGGGCATTGGCATCAAGATGACGGGTCAATTGCATCGAATTGCTCTTCACAAAAAATCACGAAAACAAGGGATGAAAGCATCATCGCAGATCCTTTTGCCAATGCGACCGATCACCCCCGTATGCCGGAGGATTAGGCATGAGACCCGGAGGAATCGTCATGGTCGGACCGACAGTCGGCGCCCAGAATGCGCCGCCTCACTTGTTCCTGCTTTTGCGAGGTTTCACATGTACACAGCCATCGGTTATGCCGCCCAATCGGCCACCACCCCCCTCGCCCCGATGAAGTTCGAACGTCGCAGCCCGCGCGCCGACGACGTCGCCATCGAAATTCTTTACTGCGGCGTTTGCCACTCCGACATCCACCAGGCGCGCAACGAATGGGGCATCGCCGTTTACCCGCTGATGCCCGGCCATGAGATCGTCGGAAAAGTCACCGCGGTCGGTGCGAATGTCACCCAGCACAAAGTAGGCGATCTGGTCGGCGTCGGCTGCATGGTCGACTCCTGCCGCACCTGCGAAGCCTGCCAGTCGAACCTTGAGCAATATTGCCTCGAAGGCCCGACCATGACCTACGCCACCCCGGATCGTGTCGATGGTAGCAACACCATGGGCGGTTATTCGGACAGCATCGTCGTCAGCGAGCATTTCGTCGTACGCATTCCGGAAAAACTGGCGTTAGCCAGCGCCGCGCCAATCCTCTGCGCCGGTATCACCACCTACTCGCCGCTCAAGCACTACGGTGTGAAAGCGGGCGACAAAGTCGGGATTCTCGGCATGGGCGGCCTCGGCCACATGGGCATCAAATTCGCCAAGGCCATGGGCGCCGAAGTCACGCTATTCACCCGCTCGGCGAGCAAGGCTGAAGAAGGTCGCCGTCAGGGTGCCGATCACGTGATCGTTTCCACCGACGGCGAGCAGATGAAAGCCGCTGCCGGTTACTTCGACTTCCTGCTCGACACCATTCCGGTGCAGCACGATCTCAACCCGTACCTCGACACCCTGCGCTTCGACGGCGTGCACATTCTGGTCGGTCTGATCGAACCGATCGATCCACCGGTCCACGCTGGCAAACTGGTGATGAGCCGCCGCGTATTGGCCGGCTCGTTGATTGGTGGCGTTGCTGAAACCCAGGAAGTGCTGGATTTCTGCGCAGAACACAACATCACCTGCGACATCGAAATGCTCGACATCCGCCAGATCAATGAGGCTTATGCGCGCATGATCGCTGGCGACGTGAAGTACCGTTTCGTCATCGACATGGCGACCCTCAAGGTTTAAATCTTTAGACCGAGTTCCGCCGATAGCCGGGCTGTGACCCCTTTGATCAGGGGAATCAGCTCGGCCATTTTTTCCAGCGGCATGTACGGCACGGTGCTGGCGATACTGATTGCCGCCACAATGCCCTTGCTCGCATCGCGAATCGGCGCCGCCACGCAGCGGATCGACGGTTCGTTGTCCTCCAGATCGAACGCGTAGCCACCGGCGACGTATTCGGTCATGCGCTGCTCAAGCTGTTCCCACGACTGTTGGGGATGCTGCGGCCAGAACTGACTTTTCCCACCTGCCGGCAGGCTGATGTCGTACAGACGTTGCCAATCTTTCGGCGAGTCATCGAGCATCAACGCCTTACCGATACCGGTGCGTGCCAGCGGCATGCGATGGCCGACCCGCGAGCGCATTTCCGGGCCGTTGCGCCCCGGATTTTTCAGCAGATACAGCACCTCATCGCCTTCACGAATGCCTAAGTGCACAGTGTCGCCGGTCAATGCCGACAACTCGTCCAGGTAGGGTGCGGCCAAGGTCACCAGCGGCAATTCTTCGCGCGCCTGGAAACCCAGTTCGATCAGCTTCGGCCCGAGCAGATAACCGACTTGCGGCACCACGCGCAGGTAGCGCTCGTCGACCAGGCAACTGGCCAGACGATGGGTGGTGCTGCGCGTGGTGCCGATCAGCCGGGCAATCTCCTTGAGATCGCGGGCGCCGCTGGCCACCGCTTGCACCACACCCAAGCCACGTAACAGCGTCTGGGTGCCGGTGGGCGCGGCGTCCTTGGTTTTTTCCGGAGCGTCTTCCTGCATATCCAGCCTTTTACCGTTGAGCGAAGGAACGGGCGGCATTATGGTCGCCCGACGCAGACCACTACAACTCGATACGCTCGACCTTGCCGACCAGCAGCACGTAGGACAAAGCGCCGATCAGTGCGAGAACCGCGATATAGGTGATCGCCGGCGCGAAGGAATCGCCGCTGGCAAGAAAGCCGATAACGATCGGCGTGGCAATCGCCGACAGGTTGCCGATGAAGTTGAACACCCCGCCCGTCAGCCCGAGCAAACGCGCCGGCGCCAACGTCGACACCAGCGACCAGGTGATCGAGGCCAGACCGTTGCCGAAGAACGCCAGCGCCAGAAAGGCAATCACCAGGGGCGTCGACTCAACGAAGTTGGCACCGATGATCGAGGTGGAAATCAGCAGCCCGCCAATGATCGGCAACTTGCGCGCAAAGCCAACGGTGTAGCCGCGACGGATCAAGAAGTCGGAAAAGAACCCCGAACACAACACGCCAACGAACGCTGCGAGAAACGGCAGCGACGCCAACAGGCCGGACTTGATGAAGTCCATGCCGCGATACTTCACCAGATAAGTCGGGAACCACGTCAGGAAAAACCACAGCGTCGAGTTCAGGCAAAACTGGCCGAGGTAGATGCCCCACAACTTGCGTTTGGTCAGCACGATGCCCAAGTCGGTCCAGCTGAACTTGGCTTTGACCTTGGCCGACTCTTGTTGAATATCGACCAGACCACCGCCCTCGCGGATCAAGTCGATTTCCGCTTCGTTGGCGCCTTTGAAATCCCGTGGCTCGCGATACACCGCGTACCAGATCGCTGCCCAAATGATGCCCACCGCGCCGGTCGCGACAAAGACCATGTGCCAGCCGAATTCGTGTTGCAGCCAGGCCAGCACCGGGGTCAAAAATGCCAGGCCGACGAACTGACCCGAGGTGTAGAAACCGATGGCCGTGGCGCGTTCACGCTCGGGGAACCAAGTAGTGACCACGCGACTGTTGATTGGATACGCCGGGGCTTCCAGTGCACCGACCGCCATGCGCAAGACAAACAACGCGATGAAACTGGCGGCGAAACCAAGCATCACTGTGGCCAGCGACCACAGCAGCAACGCGACGCTGTAAAGAATGCGCGGCGGCACACGATCGACCAGCCAGCCGCCGGGGATCTGCATGGCGGCGTAGGTCCAGCCGAACGCAGAGAAGATCAGGCCGACGTGAATCGGATCGATGCCCAACTCACTGGTCAGCGCCGGCGCGGCAATCGACAGGTTGCTGCGGTCGAGGTAGTTGATGACCACGGTGATAAACAGCAACACCATGATGAAAAACCGCTTGCGGCTAGGCGTGACTAAAGACGCCTGCCCGGTGAGGGTTTGCGGTTGCATGAGAGATGCCTCTTCTTATGTTTATTGAGGTCATGACGCAAATCTCCCATCCATGTGGAGATTAAAACCTGTGGGAGCGACGGTGCGACGATTCGACCTGCTCGCGAAGGCGTCGGATCAGTCACATCGATGTCGGATGTGACATAGCATTCGCGAGCAGGCTCGCTCCCACAGGGGGCACAGGTGATTCAGCGACTCACCACTCGGCAAAGCTGCCATCGGCATGGCGCCAGATCGGGTTACGCCAGCGATGCCCGACTGCTGCGCGCTCGATCACGTATTCCTCGTTGATCTCGATGCCCAGACCCGGCCCGTTCGGAATCTTCACAAAACCTTTGTCGTAATCGAACACCCGTGGATCTTTCACATAGTCGAGCAAGTCGTTGCTCTCGTTGTAATGGATGCCCAGGCTCTGCTCCTGGATAAACGCGTTGTAACAAGCAGCGTCCAGTTGCAAACACGCCGCCAGCGCAATCGGCCCCAACGGGCAGTGCAGCGCCAGTGCCACATCGTAGGCCTCGGCCATGTTGGCGATCTTGCGGGTTTCGGTGATGCCGCCCGCGTGGGAGGCATCCGGCTGGATGATGTCGACGTAACCTTCGCTCAACACGCGTTTAAAGTCCCAACGCGAGAACAGCCGCTCACCGAGGGCAATCGGCGTGCTGGTCAGCGGTGCCAGTTCTTTCAAGGCCTCGTAGTTTTCGCTGAGCACCGGCTCTTCGATAAACATCAGTTTGTACGGATCGAGCTCCTTCATCAGCACCTTGGCCATCGGCTTGTGCACGCGGCCATGGAAGTCGACACCGATGCCGACGTTCGGCCCGACCGCATCACGCACAGCGGCAACGTTGGCCAGCGCCAGATCGACTTTTTCGAAAGTATCGAGGAACTGCAACTCTTCGGTGCCGTTCATCTTTACCGCAGTGAAACCACGGCTCACCGCCTCTTTCGCCGCACGTGCGGTGTCGGCCGGACGGTCACCGCCAATCCACGAATACACGCGAATCTTGTCACGCACCTGACCGCCGAGCAGATCGCTGACCGACACCCCGAGCGCCTTGCCCTTGATGTCCCACAGCGCCTGATCGATACCGGCCAGCGCACTCATGTGAATCGCGCCGCCCCGGTAGAAGCCACCGCGATAGAGCACGGTCCAGATGTCTTCGATGTTGCGTGGGTCTTTGCCGATCAGGTAGTCGGACAATTCTTCGACGGCGGCCGCGACGGTGTGCGCGCGGCCTTCGACCACGGGTTCACCCCAACCGGTCACGCCTTCATCGGTTTCGACTTTGAGGAAACACCAGCGCGGCGGCACGATGAAGGTGGTGAGTTTGGTGATTTTCATCTTTTTGTCTCTCTTGTAGATGCAGCGCACACAGCGCCAAAAAGTCTTAGCGAAGGGCCTTCCAAGCAGCCACGTAGGCCTTGGCGTTCACCGCCACTTGCTCCGGCGTCATGCCCGGTTTGAACAGCCCGGAACCGAGGCCGAAACCTTTCACGCCGGCGTCGATAAACGCCTGCATGTTGTCCGGAGTGATACCGCCGACGGGCGCCAGCACCGTCCCGGACGGCAACACCGCGAGCCAGGCTTTGACGACCGCCGGGCCCATCTGCTCGGCCGGAAACATCTTGAGAATGTCCGCGCCCTCCTCCAGTGCCGCGAAGGCCTCGGTCGGCGTGGCGACACCCGGCGACAGAAACAGCCCCGCCGCTTTCGCCGCACGCAAGACCTTGGCGTCACTGTGCGGCATGACAATCACTTGGCCGCCGGCTTCTTTCACCAACCCGACCTGTTCCGGGGTCAACACCGTGCCGGCACCGATCAGGCAATCGGCGGGCAGGGCCTTGCGCAGGATGCGGATACTTTCGTACGGCGAAGGGGAATTGAGCGGTACTTCGATGACGCGAAATCCGGCTGCATACAGGACTTCTCCGACAGCGGCGGCTTCCTGCGGATGCAGGCCACGCAGAATCGCGATCAGACCGTTTTGCGCCAATGCTTGCTTGAGCATGTCAGGCCTCCAGTCAGGGTTAACGGGATGAGGAATCAATCAGTCCGGCAGCCAGCGCCAGTTGCCACAAGCCACGCTCGGTGGCCTGCTCGGCCAGCGTCACGTTGGCGAAACCACAGGCGTCGAGGGCACGGCGGTAGCGCGCACACAGTTGCGCGTTGCCGATGAGGATGATCGAAGGGAGATTCGGGTTGTCGCGGCGACGGCGTTGAGCGCTGGCCAGTGCTGCCAATTCATGGCCGATCATCAGACCGGACAAATAATCCGCCTGCGCTGTCGGGCTCAGTTCACCGGTCAGGCCCAGGGTGCGGGCACTGAACAACGTCGACAGCACGCCCAGCTCGCCGTCCGCCGACTGCGCAACCTGCACGCCCCGGTCAAACGCCAGAGCATCGAACGTCGCGCCTTGCTTCAGGGTCCGGCCGAGAATGCTGTGCTCACTGAGCACGGCGAACACTTCGCCGGTCATGAAGGTATCGAAATGAGTGATGCAGCCATCGACCACGTCGACCCATTTCGAATGACTGCCTGGTAGGCCGATCAACAGATCAGCGCCCGCCTCAACCGGCAGATTCTGCAGCACGCCAAGGACCTGGGTTTCTTCGCCGCGCATCACGTTCGGCAGACGAGAACGCTGAATCACGCCTGGCACGATATGCACCACGGTGCCGCGCAGACTGATCACTGTTTGTAGGGATTTTCCGAGATTGGCGACGTTCGCCGGCGTCTCGCAGTAGGCCGCTTCGCGCCAGCCCTGCGCACTGCCGACCATGCCGCAAGCAATCACCGGTAGATCCGGCTGCGCCTCGAGCCAGTCGCCGCACGCCTCGTCGAACGCCAGTTCAAAACCATCGGCGCATTCGCGACCGTTGATGTTTCGCGGGGTCTTGGGCAACTGCATGATCCCGGACGACAGCGCGCGCTGCTCCAGCACCACACCGTCCGCCGCGAGTTTGTAAGCACGTAATGAGGTCGTCCCCCAGTCGAGCGCGATCAATTGCGCCAGCATCGCTTCACCTGTTTTGTTTTTGGCAGTGAGTGCGACGGACTATAGACCTCTCAGACGTGAAATCTCAATATGTAATTTTGCATCCCACATTATGGGATAAAGCAATCATTGCACGCGCTGCTGTTCAATGACGTGTACGAGGTCAGTTGCTGGAATCAGCATTGACTCCGAATAGTATCCCCCGAATGAGTAAGCTGAGGTAAACACTCTGCAAGAGACGGCGTTACGTTCATTTAATAATGCCAGCAGTTCTTTCGCGCTCATGAAAACATTTGAGACGCCCTCATCCTCCTTTCTCACTGCGGACAATCTAGACGTATAAATATGGTCTAAACCAGACTTATCGGCGTCAACCTCAACAAGATTACCAACAAAATAATTAGTCAATTTATCGGAGGTTTCAAATTCAAGCTCTTTATCCAGAGAGCAAAACACTGTTTCACCCAACTGTGTTTCTCCCGCCGCATCCTTAAAAAAATTCAACACATCGGTCTTCGAACTAAAGCGAACACTCCAAGACAAACTATCGCCCCCTGTAGCGACAGAAATGAATTCAATCTCGGTATCAGGAAGAATCGGCCGCTTGGCACAAGAACTACATAGAAGCATCGTCAGCACAATAAATAGTCGTATCATTTTTTCGATTCCAAATATTGAGTCACTCGCTCATAAACTATATCGCACGCAGACTTTCCACTTTGAAGTTTGGAGGCGAACAGCATACCTGCTTGCCGGTGATTCGCACTGACCGCCTCATTCATATTCGGTCCAGATGTCATGATCCAGCGCTCTCCCAAACTGGCAACAGTATCTGAATCGTCTTTTTCCTTGGGGGATGCCAATATATTTATCCAGTAATCTGCCACGGGCTTTGGCGTCGTAAAATAGATATCAGAGAACATCCATACACCTGTACCACCGCCAACAGGATCGAGTGTTACCAACATCTTGACTGTATAACCTCGTTCTTTCAAAATCGAGGTCAAATGTGCACCATTCCACCCCCCAAGGCTATGACCAACAATCACAAGATAAACCGTCTTATCACCTTTTAACGGGCGTATTACATACTTCTCGATATCCTTCTCACCGCGAACATCCTTATAGCTTATATAAGGTAAATTAACGTCGAGCTTTTGTTCCGGAGACAGTCTGTTCGACAACTGATTCCACGCATTTTGCACGTTATGATGAGGAGGTTCATTCTGATAATACTCCTCTTTATCCCCAGCACCGCCAATAAAGAAAACGGCTACCTTTTTCACTTTGACAGTAACTTGCTTGACGCTCTGGTCAGTCTTGCAGGTCAACTCATGGCCAGCCACTTCAGTTTTGCAGTCTCTGAGTGCAGGATTTTCGACTTCCATTTCGATCACTCTACAAACAATTTAATAGTTTCAGCCAAGTGAGAACTCACCATATGGGTAAAGCCCTGCTCATTGGTGATGCCATGTTCTATGCGCCCATCACCTCGCTGGATCGCATACGGATGATCGGGGATAGGCTCGCCAGTCGCCTCGTTAACCACTTGCAACCTGTCCGTAAAATGCACCGGCATCGGCAACAGCCCAATAAACGCTGCCCCACCGCCGCTCTGGCCAATAATCACCGTCCCCGACCCACCGACCACGACATTGCCATGGCCTCCGGTGCTGTCGAGCGTGGCGGCGTTCAGTCCGTTGATGAAAACCGTGCCGGAAACGGCTCCAGTAATCGGGCTGCCGCACGCCGACTTATCGGTCATGCGCGCGGCGGCGAGGCCGTCGAAGAAGACGTTCGGCGAGCCGGAGGCAATCGGGTTGGTGCCATGGCCTGGCAATGGGCAGGCGGTCGGGTCGGTGACGCGTGCAGCGGGTTTACCACTCAATTCAAAGCTCCTTGCTTCAGGGGTTCCGGGTGCGGCTGATGAATATCGATGTCGGTCTCGGCGAAGCGCCAGCGGTTGTCGACGGGGTCGAACAGGGCGTGGCAATGCTCACGGCTGTCGGGTGATGCGGCGGTTTGCAGGTGTCGCCAGGCTTCGTCGGTTTGCCAGACCAGTTCAGCCGGCGAGGCGTCGTCGAGTTCGTTGAGCCAGGCGTTGTAGTGGCGCAGATGATTACGCTCACAAGTCGATTGCAGCAGTTCGGCCATTTGTGCGCCGAGATCGAGATAATGCTGGGCCGTCCACTGGCCGATCTCGGAATAGACGTACCAGCCCATCGGCATCAACCCACCGCCCCTGAGCAGCGAATGCCCGGCAGGGGCGACGAAACCACAGCAAATGTGCAGCGTCAGCCAGCCTTGATGGGCGTCGATAAACGCCGTCGGATCGAAGGTGCGCAGCGGTATCACGCGGTACTCGGCGAGCCCGGCGCTGCGGGTCATCAACTCGGCATCAAGGCGTGACACGAACGCACGAATGGCGCTGCCGCCCGTACGATTTGTCATGCACAGAATGTCGACCGGTTGGCGCTGGGGGTTGTCGCTCAAGCCTGAGTTTTTCACCAGGCCATACAGACGCATTGACGCCCGTAGTCCGCTCATCGCCGGTCACTCGTTGACGCAGCGAAGGCTCCACGGGCGTGGAGAAGTTGTGCCAGAGGCATTGCAGGTGTCGTCCGTGAGCGCGCAAAAATGGCGCGTAGAATGCCGGACTAGAGCGCTGGCGACAATCGAATTACTGCCGGATTGCCATCATCGTGTTCAACCCTCGGCAAACTCACGCAGAACCTGGCCATCCATGCGGTAGCGCACCCACTCTTCCTGAGGTTGCGCGCCGAGGGATTTATAGAATTCGATCGCCGGCGTGTTCCAGTCGAGCACGCTCCATTCGAAGCGGCCGCAGTCGTTGTCGCAGGCGATTTTCGCCAAGTGACGCAACAAGGTTTTGCCGGCACCGCCGCCGCGTTGTTCGGGGGTGATGTAGAGGTCTTCGAGGTACAGGCAGTTGCTGCCGAGCCAGGTCGAATAGCTGAAGAAGAACACCGCGAAACCGATTGGCAGACCGTCGCGCAGGCAGATCAGACCGTGAGCGGTGGCGCCTTCGCCGAACAGGCTGCGCTCGATGTCAGCGACGCTGGCGATGACCTCGTGGCGGGCCTTTTCGAAATCAGCGAGTTCAGTGATGAAGGCGAGGATTTGCGGGGCATCGCTGGGGGTCGCCGGGCGGATGTCGATCGTCATGGACGGGCCTTGTCGGAAAAGGAAAACGCCATACTAAGGCCGTGGGCGGCGCTCGTCACATGGCAAAACACACACTACCCTGCGCAATGTTGCAAACGCTGCAGTTCCCTGTTGGAGCGAGCCTGCTCGCGAAAGCGGACTGTCAGTGACATTGCGGTGACTGATACTGCCTCTTCGCGAGCAAGCTCGCTCCCACAGGGACTTCGACAATCTGAAAGGATGCTTATGAACCTTGAGTTTTTTACACCCGTGGCGGCACTGGCAGCAGAGTTACTGCCGCACGCCCTGGAGCCGTCCGACGACGGCGCTCACGACCTCGCCCACCTGCAACGGGTCTGGCACAACATACGCACGCTACGGAAAGAAGAAGGCGGCGATCTTGAGGTGTTGCTCGCCGCCGTGCTGCTGCACGATTGCGTGGCTGTCGAGAAGAATTCGCCACTGCGCGCGCAGGCTTCGCGGCTGGCGGCAGATAAAGCTTCGTCAGTGCTGGCCGTTCTGAACTGGCCGGAAGAAAAAATCAAGGCCGTCGCCCACGCCATCGAAGCCCATAGTTTTTCCGCCAACATCACCCCGCTCACCCTCGAAGCGAAAATCGTCCAGGACGCCGACCGCCTCGACTCACTGGGCATGCTCGGCGTCGCCCGTACGTTCTATATCGCCGGGCGTATGGGCTCGGCGTTGTACGACCCGCAGGATCCCGAAGCGAAACAGCGCGACTACGACGACAAGCGGTTTTGCCTCGATCACTTCCAGACCAAACTGCTGCACCTCGCCGACGGTTTCCAGACTGCCACCGGCCAGCGTCTGGCGCTGGTCCGTCATCATCGTCTGAAGGGTTTCATGGAGCAGTTCAAGGAAGAGATCGGTATCGCTTGAGCATTACTCCGGCGTGCAGTGATCCTGACTTCGCCAAGCTCAGACCTAAGCCGCCTGCCTGACGTGTTAAACAGACGACGCTGAATTTTTCCGCTCAAGGATTCGCGTCATGTCGCAAGCAATACCCAAGGTTTCAGGCAAGCTGTTCGGCCTGTTCTGCCTCGCCAGTTATCTGCTGTCGCTGTCTTACGGCTCGACGTTTTTATTGTCGCTGTTGATCAGTTCTCGCGGCGGCAATGAACACGATGCCGGCAGTGTGATTTCGGCGGCGATGCTCAGTACGTTTGTCGCAGTGCTGGTGTCCGGGCATCTGTCGGACTGGCTCGGCGCGGCGCGTTCGATTGCCCTGTTCGGTCTGTTGCTGGTGGCGGCAAGTCTGGGCTTTGCGCTGACGCCAGGATTTGGTCATCTGCTGTTGTTTTTCGGTTTGTTGTTGGGCTTGGGTTGGGGCGTTTTCTACACCCTGGGGCCGATCATCGTCGCGAGTCTGGTGACCCCGGCGCAGCGCGCCAAGTACTTCGCGCTGCTGTCGGGCAGCATGATGACCGGGATCGGCAGCGGCCCGTTGCTCGGACGGGCAGCCACTGCGCTGGGCTTGCCAGTGACCTCGGCGTTTTATCTGGCGGCGCTCGCAAGCCTGATCGGGGTGCTGCTGTTCTGGCGGCTCGGTTCTCGATTGAAAAGTGCGCAGGCCCCGATAGCGGCAAAAATCAGCTGGCAAGCGACCACTCAAGTGCTTGGCTCGCGCGCCCTGTTTCCGATCATCATGGTCGGCCTCGGCGGTTGCGTGTTCGGTGGCCTGTCGAGTTTCCAGACCAGTTACGCCGCTGCGCGATCGCTGGATTATTCGCTGTTCTTTCTGGGCTTCATGAGTGCGGCAATCAGCAGCCGCATGCTGATCGCTGGCTATGTGGTCAAGCGTGATCCGCTGCGCGCTTCTTGCCTGTTGTCGGGGCTGATGCTCGGCTCGATCGTGCTATTCGCGTTCGGCGTGCACAGTGGATTCACCTATCTGCTGGCGGCGTTGGTGCTCGGCGTCGGTTATGGCCTGACCTATTCGGTGATCAACGGTTTGGCGGCCAACGAAGCACCGGCCGGCACCACGTCACAGGCCTTGTTGCTGTTCAGTCTGGCGTACTTTATCGGTGTGTTTGGTTTCCCGTTGCTGGCCGGAAAAATCATCGTTGAACACGGCATGAGCACGCTGCTTTTGACGGTTTTGATCGTCGCGTTGGCCAACTGGTTGATTACCTTTGGCCGCTTGCTTTGGCGCCGACTGGTCATCAAAACCGCAGCGGTGATCTAGACCGTTCGTCGTTCATCAGGCACCAATCCGATCAGAGGGCAGACCAACGACAGGTAAGGATTCCAATCACTGGAGAAGCCCTATGATCCCGTCAAGGTTGACCGCTTTCGTATTCAGCGCCCTGCTCTGCCCTGCGGTGTTCGCCGCATCCGCCACCGCTGCGGGCACCGGCCCTACCGATCCGACCCCGCCACGCGCCCCCGCCATCAACAGTGCCCCCGGCATGAATACCGATGGCTCCGGCGTGCCTTTGATCAATCAGCCTCCCGCCACCGGTACCGATCCGCGCACGCAGGGCAGTGACCCGGGCAGGCAGGGCGGCATGAATACCCCCGACGCCCCCGCCACGCCAGACAACGCGGGCCCCGGCGTCGGCTCGAAAACCACCACCGGTGGCTCCGGTTCCGAAGGCTCCGGTCAGTAGTTCGCCGACGCGAGCGTCCTGTTCAACCCAATGAAGAGGTAACCATGAACGTCGATAAAAACCTGGAAAAAGAAGTCCTCACCCGCCTGCTGCACGCTCATCCGAGTGGACTGGGCAAGGAGGTGCTGGACAATTACCGGGGCGAGAAGGTCGTGGCCAGCGCCCTCGCCGCTTTGCAGGATCGTGGACTGATTCACCACGGGCATGTGACCTGCAACGAGGCTGGCGAACATTCGTTGAACCTGCCGATCAAGCTCAGTGCCGCTGGCGTTGAGGCCGCGCGCAAGCTGGATCTGCAGTAATCCAGGGGCCGCTCGCTGCCGATGCGGCGGGCGGCCGGATCTGCACACAAGAGGAGAAACCCCATGCCTCGTGGAAGCAAAGACAAATACACCACCGAGCAAAAGCGCAAAGCCGAGCACATCGAAGACAGCTACGAAAAGAAAGGCCTGTCGAAAGATGACGCCGAGGCGCGGGCCTGGGCGACGGTGAACAAGCAATCGGGCGGTGGCGAAAAATCCGGCGGTTCCGGGCGCATAAAACCGGCGAGTGCCAAGGCTGAGGATCGTAAAGAGTCATCGCGGCGGGCGGTGGCCAGTCGCGAGGGGCATTCGCGTAATAGCAAAGCGTCGAAGGATACGCAGACAGTCGATAGCTTGATGAAGGAGGCCCGGGCGAAGCAGATTCCGGGGCGGTCTTCGATGCGCAAGCAGGAATTGATCGAGGCATTGCGCAAGGCCGGCTAAGTTTGTGTGAGGCTAAAGGCCCCTTCGCGAGCAGGCTCGCTCCCACATTAAATTTATGTCGATCACAAATCACCTGTGGGAGCGAGCCTGCTCGCGAAAGCGGTAGATCAAGCGCCGCCGGACTCGCGGATAAACGCATCCACCTCTGCCGCCCCCGGCGAAGTAGCCGGCCCCCAGCGCGTCACTGCGATAGCCGCTGCCGCATTCGCCCGGCGAGCCGCTTCATGGGCAGACAAACCCTGCGCCATTCCGGCAACAAACACGCCAGCATGGGCATCACCAGCGCCATTGCTGTCTACCGCTTTCACCGCAAACCCGGGCACATGCCGACGCTCATCGCGCTGATGAATCCAGCAGCCCTGCGGCCCGTCACGCACCACCATCAGCACCTCTTTGGGCAGATATTCAGCGAGTCGATCCAGCGCCACGCCAATATCTTCAGCACCGGTAAACCGCAACGCTTCAACACTGTTGCTGGTCCACACATCGATGCGCGGCAGCAACGCCTGCATCATCGGCGAGTCCGGCGACTCGACCAACGGGCCCGGATCGAACACAACATTGATCGAGCTCGGTAGTGCCAATGTCCAATCGAGCAATGCCTGCGCTTTGCCTTCGTGGAGCAGGCTGTAGCCGCTGAGATAAACGTAATCACCCGCCTCGGCCGCGACGCTGTTCAGATCTTCTTCGGTCACCTCACCTTCAGCGCCGATATAGGAAATGAAACTGCGCTCCGCCGACGCATCGGTCAGCGCCACACATAAACCGGTGTCTTTCAGTGCGGGGTCGGTGATGCCGATGTGTATCCCCTCGGTCTTCATCGCCTCACGCGCCAGATCACCGAAACGCCCAGCGCCATGGCGACCGAGATAAACCACCGGCAGGCCATTGCGCACCGCCGCCGTCATCACGTTGAAACCGCCGCCCGCTTCAAAACCGGCCGACTGCGCCAGCACGTCACCGCCAATCTGCGGCAGTTTATCCACGGCCATGACCAAGTCGATGATGACCTGGCCGGTGTGCAACATCTTAGGCATGAGCATTCTCGGTTTGCGCGGCGCGGCGATCTCTCGCCCCGCCCAGTACAAAGTAAATCCCACCAGCGACGACGAAGGTCACGATCCAGCCGAGGCCGTTGTGGCCCAGCCACGAGTCGGACAGGAAGCCCTTGAACCAGACGTTCTCGGCAGTGGTGCCGATGGTGGTGAAACTGAAGCCGAGGACGATGGCAATCGCCCACGCGCCGAACGCGCGCCACTCGATGCCGCCGCGATACCAGTAGGCACTGCTCGGGCTGACGTCGAGCAAGTCTTTTGGACTGTAGTAATGACGGTGAATCAGGTCGACGACGAAGATCCCGACCCACGCAGTGATCGGCACTGCCAGCAGGGAAATGAAGGTAATGAACGGGCCGTAGAAGCTGTCGGCGATCAGCATGAAGTAGATCGAACCGGCGAAGATCGCGACGATATCGACCACCACCGCGTAGACGCGTTTGACCTTCAGGCCGAGGGTCAGCGTGGTCAGCCCGGCGGAGTACACCGACAGGTTGTTCGACAGCAGCAAGCCACCGAACGCGGTGATCAGATACGGCACCGCCATCCAGGTTGGCAGCATGTCGCGAATTGCCACGATCGGGTCAGTCGCCGACGCCAGATCGTTGTTGCCCACCGACAGCAGCCCGCCAAGAGTGATCAGCAGCACCAGCGGAATACCCGCACCGAACGCCGCCGAAGCAACCAGACGCACAGCCTTGACGCTGCGATGCTGATAGCGCGACATGTCTGCGCCAGCGTTGGCCCAACCGATGCCGGTGCCGGCGGCCATGGTGCCAATGCCGATGATCATTGCGCTCATCGGCGCGGGCGTGGCGTTGAATACCGCGCTCCAGTCGATGGTCGCGCAGAGGAAGCCGCCAACGAGAATGTTCAGCGCGCCGAACACGTAGGTCGCCCACTTCTGGATCACCAGCAAGGTCGCATGGCCGAGGCCGGATACCGACAGGGTCAGCAGAACGAAAATGGCGATGAAGATCAGCGTCAGTATCGGCGCACTTTTCGCTTCGACCGGTGAGCCGAACAGAATCGAGCACAGCGACAACAGCACGAATGCGGCAGTGGTGGTGTTGACGGTTTCCCAACCCAGGCGCGACATCAGCGAGACCAGTGTCGGGCCGATGTTACCGCGCACGCCGAAGATCGCCCGCGACAAGGTTAGGCTCGGCGCGCGGCCACGGCGACCGGCAATCGAGATGATCCCGACCACCGCAAACGAACCGGCCGCGCCGATGATTGCGACGATGATCGCCTGCCAGATGGCCAACCCGCGAAATGCGACCAGCGTGGCGCCCAGCGGCAGACCGAGGATGGAGATGTTGGCGGCGAACCAGACCCAGAACAGTTGCAGCGGATGACCGTTGCACTCGGCTTCCGGCACCGGTTCGATGCCGCGGGTTTCCAGTTGCCCGGCGCTTTGCCCGGCGTTTGATGAACTCATGAAGATGCTCCTGTTTGCCTTTTTTGTGGTTGTGGCAATGATGCAAAACGACAAGACTTCCCGGCCGTCCTCGGCCTGTCTGCGCGATCCATTGCGGGTTGAAAATTCGAAATTTGCGGTGCGGCCTTCGCGAGCAGGCTCGCTCCCACAGGTACCGTGTAATCCCTGTGGGAGCGAGCCTGCTCGCGAAGACGTCAGCCCAATCAGCGCAAAGCCAACAGCCCCTGCACTAACGGCTCAAGCTCCAGATGATTAACTGCCTTAACCGTCTCGACCATCTCGGCAGGCCAGCTCTCAAGACCCAGGCAGGCCCCAAGCATTGCGCCAAGAATCGCCGCGATGGTGTCAGTGTCACCGCCAAGACCGGCGGCCATGCACAACGCATCAAACGCGCTCATCTCACCCACCGCGACTTGCTGCGCCAGCGCGAACGACACCACCACCGACTCCTGCGAGGCCACCGAAGTGCCGATCACGTCGTAGAGCAGATCCGCCAGCAATGCCTTGTCGCTATCGACACTGATGGTGCGCGCCCAACTGATGCGCGAGGCAATGCGCCCACCGGCCACCCAGTGCCCATGCGTTTCCGCTTGTTGAGCGATTTGCTGACCAAGGTTCAGTGCCTCGCCCAGGTCCATGCCATTGATGCCGGCAGACACCACCGCCGCCACCGCTGCCGCACTGGAAATCCCCAGCGTGGTGTTGTGCGTGACCTGGCAAGCCTGCACCACCGCCGCAATAAAGCGTTGAGGATCGGCAACATCTGCCGCGATTCCCACCGGCGTAATGCGCATCGCCGCACCGTTGGTGGTGCCATAGCGTCCGGCCTCTTCCGGCGAATGCCCGGCAAGGATCATTTCGATCGCGCGTTTGGTCGACGGCCCGAGCAAGTCCTGCGAGCCTTTGGCCTGCATCTCGGCTTCCCACTCGATCAGGCGTTGCGCGAGGATTGCCGGTTCGATGCGGCCCTTTCCTTCTACCAACAACTCGCCGACCAGAATCGCCTGTTCGGTGTCGTCGGTAATCGAGCCTTTGGGCATGTTCGCGGCGATTGGTTGCAGCGGCCCGGCGTCCTGCAAATCGGTGATCGTGCCGAAACGGGTCTTGATCGTTTCGCGGTTCAGCGATTGCGTCGGCATGCCCAGCGCATCACCGAGGGCCAGGCCATAGAAAGCGCCGAGGGCACGGTTGAACGCGGTCATTTCGATTCTCCAAATTGCAGGTGCAGACGGAAATGCACCGGGTCGAGCAAACTTTCCACCTGTTCCATGAAGCGGTTCTGCCGGTCGTAGGTGGTGCGCAGCGCTTTGAGGAATACCGTGCCTTCAGGCCGGCCAAGCAATGCGGCGTCTTCGGCATTCAGCGGTTCGGCGCCGATCCATTGATCGCCGCGCTCGCCGATGTAGCCGTAGGCGGCCAGGGTGATGGTCAGGGAATTGTCGATCAGGCCGACGCGCGGCAGGCTTTCCAGGCCGCCGGTCGCCGGCATCAAAGAGCGTTCGAGGGACACCAGCGTGCCTTCGCTGGAACGGCGGCGACGGTCGAGGGTGATGAATTGATCGGTACCAAAACGCGCCAGCAGATCGGGCCGGGTCACAGCTTCCAGACGCAACACTTCGGTATTGATCATCGCCCCGCTGTCGGCCAAGGCCTGCGCCCAGCCGCTGCGCTGGTCGAGGGCGACACCGTCGAAGGTGACGATGGAGCCGACGCCGCTTTGCGTGGCGATGTAATTGCGCCGTTTCAATTCGGCCAGCGCTTCGCGCAGCGTTCCTCGGCTGACGTTGAATTCTTGAGCCAACTGATGCTCGCCGGGCAACAGAAAGCCGTCCTCCATGAGGCCGCTTTCGATGCGCCGAACGAGCTCGTCGACCACCCGTTGTTTCTTGTCAAATCGTACCTGTCTAATCATGTACAAATTGATACCCGAAACGGGTGTGGGCGGGCAAGGAATATTTAGGGAGAGTGACGAAAGGCGGGAGAATCAAAAGCCCCTCACCCTAGCCCTCTCCCGGAGGGAGAGGGGACTGATCGAGGTGTTTATTCGAATTACATCGACCTGAAATATCAAGTCGAACTCAGGTTTGAAAAGCTAGGAGATCTGCTCCCTTTCCCCCTCTCCCTCTGGGAGAGGGCTTGGGGTGAGGGGCTCTTGATTCTAGCGTTGCTTCAGACGGTCAATCACGACGGCCAACAGAAGGATCGAACCACGGATAACGTATTGGTAGAACGTGTCGATATTCTTCAAGTTCATCGCATTCTCAATAATCGCCAGAATCAACACCCCGGCAATCACATGCCGAATCATGCCGATCCCGCCGCTCAACGACACCCCGCCCAACACACAAGCAGAGATCACCGTCAGCTCAAACCCCTGACCAATCATCGGCTGCCCCGAGGTCATCCGCGAAGCCAGAATCACCCCGGCCAGCGCACCAATCACACCATGCACGGCAAAGATAATGATCTTGGTCCGATCAACGTTCACACCTGCCAGCAATGCTGCTTCCTGGTTGCCACCGATGGCCATGGTGTTGCGCCCGTAGGTGGTGTAATTCAGCAGCCAGCCAAAAAACAGAAAGCAGACGATGGTGATCAGAATCGGCACCGGCACGCCGAACAACTGGCCGTTACCAAACACGAAGAACGATTCCTGCGACACACCCACCGCTTTGCCATTGGCAAAAATGTACGCCAGACCACGAACGATCTGCATGGTCGCCAACGTCGTGATCAAGGCATTAACGCGCAACTTGGCGATCACAATGCCGTTGATCAGCCCGACAATCAGACCCATCACCAACGCTGCACTGACACCGAGAAACACGCTGTTGGTGTCGCGCATCACCACCGCCGCAACCACTCCGGCGCAGGCAATCACCGAGCCGACCGACAGGTCGAAATGACCCGACGCCAGGCAATACAACATCGTGCACGCCGCGATGCCGGTGGTGGAAATCGCCAAGCCCAGGCCACGCATGTTCAGCGGCGAAAGGAAGTTGTCGATCAGCAGCGTACAGGCAACGAAGATGCCCACAGCCGCCAGCAACATGACCCAGTCATCAAGGAAGCGACGCATGTCCAACGGTTTGCGCTCTTTGGGCAGGGTTTCGTTTTGGGTTGTCATCATAGTCACCTCTCAGTTCGCCACGCCGTCAGCGCGGTGGCGCGGCAAAGCCAGTTGCAGCAGGTTGGATTCATTGGCCTGATCGCGGCCGATTTCGCCGCGCAGGGCGCCTTCGCAGAGCACCAGAATGCGGTCGGAAATGCCCATCACTTCCATCAGGTCGCTGGACACCACGATCACCGAAATACCCTCGGCGGCGAGGTTATGGATGATCTGGTAGATCTCAGCCTTGGCGCCGATGTCGATGCCGCGAGTCGGTTCGTCGAGCAGCAGGACTTTCATCGGCATCGACAGCCAGCGACCGAGAATGGCCTTCTGCTGATTGCCGCCGGAAAGGAACTTGATCTGCTGGCCGGCGTGTGGGGTTTTCACTTTCAGCGCTTTGATCTGTTTGTCGGCATTACCCTTTTCCCACAGACCGCGAATCAGGCAACCGAGGCCGGAGTTGGCCCCGCGCGCACTGATGTTGATGTTCTCGGCAACGCTGGCCAGCGGGATGATGCCTTCCTTCTTGCGATCCTCGGGACAGAGCAGAATCCCGGCAGCAATCGCATCGCGCGGTGAGCGCAATTTAAGTTCGTGACCACGCAGTTCCAGGCGGCCGGCGGTGTTGCGCTCAAGACCACTGAGCAGGCGAAACAGCTCGGTGCGCCCTGCCCCGACCAGTCCGAACAAACCGAGGATTTCACCTTTGTGCGCTTCGAAACTGATCGGCTCGCGCAGGCCCGGGCCGAGCAGGCCGGTGACCTTCAGCGCGACGGCGCCGCGTGGACGATGGCGATAATCGTAGATGTCCTGAATGTCGCGGCCGACCATGCAGGTCACCAGTTGATCGTGGGTCAACTGGCTCATGTCATCGAAGGTGCGCACATAGCGACCGTCCTTGAACACCGTCACCGCGTCGCAGATGCGGAACACTTCTTCCATGCGATGGGAAACATAGAGGACGACTTTGCCCTCGTCGCGCAGGCGACCGATGATCGCCATCAAGCGGTCGATCTCGCGGGCCGAGAGGCTGCTGGTCGGTTCGTCGAAAGCGATGACGTGAGCACCACGGGACAGCGCTTTGGCGATTTCCACCAGTTGCCGCTGACCGAGGGACAGGCGTCCTACCTTGGTTTGCGGGTCGATTTCGTCGGCCAGGCCTTTCAGGCAATTCAATGCTTGCTGGCGTAGCGCACCGCGATTGATCAAACCGAAACTGGCCGGCAGATGGCCGAGGAACAGGTTTTCAGCGACGGTCATTTCCGGCACCAGATGCAGCTCCTGGTGAATCACCGCGACTCCGCTACCGATGCTGTCGGCGGTCGACTTGAACGCCATGGTCTGCTCGCCGATCTGCAACTCGCCGCTGCTCGGAATGTAAGCGCCGCCGAGGATTTTCAACAGAGTAGATTTGCCGGCGCCGTTCTCGCCCATCAAGGCATGAACCTGGCCCGGATGCGCGACGAAGCTGATCGCGTCCAGCGCTTTCACACCGGGAAAGGTTTTACCAATCCCGCTGAAGCGCAGGCTGCCGCTGGCGCTGTGTTGTTGTGTCTGTACTTGCGCGTGCATAAAGCCACCTCTTCACACCAAAAAACGGCCCGGCAACCCGGGCCGTCGCGGCATCAGTTCCACAAGCCGATTTTTTCCAGCTCTTGCTTGAAGTTCTCGCGGGTGATCAGGGTGACGTCGTCCATCGCGGTAAACTTCGGCGGTTCTTTGCCGGTGGTCACCCACTCGTACATCATCTCGGCAGTCTTGTAGCCTTCGATGTGCGGGCTTGGCAGCATCGAGCCGAAGAAGCCGCTGTTCGGCTTTTTCAGTTCGCCGATGGCGTCGGTGCCGTTGATGCCGATGCCGATCACGTTGGTTGCGGCAAAACCGGCCGCTTCGGTGGCGCGTACGCCGCCGAGCACAGTGTTGTCGTTCATGCCGCCGATGATCAGGTTTTTTGCCGCGCTCGGCAGTTTCACCAGCGCCGAGTTGGTCGCGTCCATGCTGCCCGGTACGTCGAGGGTTTTCAGCGCGGCGAACAGAATGTGATCCTTCGGCATGCCGGCGTCTTCGAGGGATTTCACCGAGCCGTCGGTGCGTTTCTTGCCGGTGTCGAGTTCGTTGTAGGTGTTGACCACCGCGTAGGTGTCTTTCCAGTCCCAGTTGCGTTTCTTCGCTTCGGCGACCATGGCGTTGCCCTGCTTCTGGCCGACTTCGAACGCGGCCATGCCGAGGTACGGCACGTCTTCCATGAACTTGCCGTTGGCGTCGACGAAACGGTCGTCGACGGCAATCACTTTCAGGTCATTGAGCTTGGCTTTGGCCATGATCGCCGGACCGAGCGAGACATCCGGCGGGCAGATCACGAAACCCTTGGCGCCGTTGGCGGCAAGGCTGTCGATCGCCGAGAGGGTTTTCTCGCCGTCCGGCACGGCGATCTTGATCAGTTCGAAGCCCTTGTCCTTGGCGGCTTTCTCGGCGAAGGCCCACTCGGTCTGGAACCACGGTTCTTCAGCCTGCTTGACCAGAAAGCCGATTTTCACGGTGTCGGCAGCGAGCAGCGCACTGCTCAGGCTGAACGCGGTAACCGCCAGGGCGGTACTGCACAGGGTACGAATCCCGAAACGACGTTTCATAAGCTGACTCCTTGTTATTTTTTTTGAGCAATGTTTGAAAAGCGTTAAAGCGTGTTCCTGCAAAATCTTCTGACAATAGTCATATCGTATGATGATTGGATTGCAAACGGATTTATCCGCGTGAAAGCCACTGCGCTCAGTCGTGGTACATCACCGAGCGCCCACCATCGATGGTGATGCATGAAGCATTGATGAAAGGCGCTTCATCACTTGCCAGAAATACGGCGGTCATCGCCACTTCAAGCGGCTGACCGATGCGCTTCGGCGGGTGCAGATCGAAGGCGCGCTGACGTTCGGCATGCGGATCGGCGAAACCGTTCCAGTAATCGACGTTCAATTGGGTTTCGATGTAGCCCGGGGCGATGGCGTTGACGCGGATGCCCTTCGCGGCGTACTCGATGCCGAGTGCGCGAGTAAGGCCGAGCAAACCGTGCTTGGCCACCGGGTACGGGAAGCAGCCAGGGATGATGTGACTGGAATGGGTCGATGCGATGTTGATGATGCTGCCAACGCCCTGCTCGATCATCTGCGGCAGCACCGCTTTGCAGCCGAACCAGGCGCCGTCCAGATCGATGGCGAAACAACGACGCCAGTCTTCTTCGGTCATCTCCAGCGGATCGCGGAACACGTTGACCCCGGCGCAGTTGACCAGCACGTCGATGCGTCCGTGCAGTTCAACAGCGCGTTTGGCCATGGCATGCAGATCAGACTGATGCGAGACATCGGCCTTCAGCGCCTGCACGTCATAGCCTTGCCCACGCCAGTGCGCGGCAACCTGCTCGACTTTCTCAGCCTGGATATCGCTGATCACCAGTTTCGCTTGCTGCGAGGCGAAGGCAGCGACGATGGCTTCGCCGATGCCTTGCGCAGCACCGGTCAGCAGCACGACCTTGTTTTTCAGACGCTCGCCCTCCGGCGGCGCGGGCACCGGCGGCAGGGAAAGGGGTTCAGCCATGGATCAGGACTCCTGTTTCGCAGGCACAAAAAAACCGGGCATCTGCCGATGTCCGGTCTGGAAGGCGGTTTGAACGAAACAGGCAGGCGCCGCCGACGGCATCGAGCCGTTGCGAGACGCGGACTCCACGCGGGAGTGCGATAGACATTCGCTGCATCACTTCACCTGTTTTGTTCTTTTTAAGTGTGAGTGCGTGTTACTGCTGGAGTCGACTATAAACCCGACCGCCAAATAATCTCAATATATAATTTTGCATCCCATATTCTGGGATTTAATCCGCAAAGCGCGTACAGAGTTTTCCTGCGACATCCACGCGCATCGACAGTACCGCGCCATCCAATGGATGGTTGTGCGGACTCTGGGCGCTGGTGATGAACAAGGTTTTCAGGTCTTCACCGCCGAATACACAACTGGTCGGGCGGCTGACCGGCAGATCGATTCTGCGATCAACTTTGCCATCGGGCGTCAGCCGCAGCAGGCAACTGCCATCCCAGCGGGCATTCCAGATGTAGCCTTCGGCATCCATTGCTGAACCGTCCGGGCCACCCTGCTGATCGGGGCCGTACCAGACTTGTGCAGCATCGAGATTGCCGTCGGTGTGGATGAAAAAACGGTGCAGCGTGCTGTCGAGACTGTCACCGAACAGCAACGTGGTGCCGTCATCACTCCACAACAGCGTGTTGGGAATACCCAGGCCGCGCAACAACGGCGTCACACGTTTATCCGGATCGATCCGGAACAGACCACCGGAACGACGGGTGATCGGCAGATCTTCGCCCTGTTCGCCGATGTTGTTTTGCATGGTGCCGAGCCACAGACGACCTTGGCCATCGCAACGCGCTTCGTTGGGACGATTGCCGGGCTGCGGGTCGGCAACGCAGAACAGCGTCAGGCGTGGTTCGAGGCCCGGGGAGTCGAGATCGAGACGGTAGACGCCGCTGCTCAGGGTCACCAAGGCATCGCCGCTGGCGCAGGGGATGAACGCGGAGATGTGCTCGGGCATTTGCCAGATCTGTACGTTCTGGCCGATCAGGCGCAGGGCCTGTTTGCCGGCTATATCGACCCAGTACAGCGTCTGGGTTGGCGCGTCCCAGAACGGGCCTTCACCGAGTTGGGCGCGGTGTTGGGTCAGGGCGGTCCACGGCATATAACGGTCTCCATTGTTCTTGTTTTTACTGTAGGAGTGAGCCTGCTCGCGATGGCGTAGTGTCAGTTGACGTCAATGCGACTGATCTACCGCTATCGCGAGCAGGCTCACTCCTACAGGGGATTTCGGTGTATTCAGCTGGCTTTTTTGTCGGCCATGACTTTCGGGTAAAAGCGCTTTATTGCCAGATCCGCGTTGTCGATCAGGGTCATGCATGCCCACACCCCGCGCGCAGAATCGCGGGCAGCAATGGCGTCGGCCATATCTTTGTGGATTGGTAACGTGCGGCGCAGTTCATCCGGGTCGGCTGCAGAAACTTCAAATGACACTGCGAGCAATGCGCCGAGCGCAGGGACCATTTGTTCAATGAATTGATTGTGGCTGGCGGCGAGGATGCATTCGTGGAAGACCTGATCGGCGCGGTTGTAATCGATGCCGCTGTCGACCGCGCGCTCAAGGGCGTTATAGGCCAGTTGCACCGCTTCGATCTGTTCCAGGGTCGCGCGCTCGCAAGCCCAGCGCACGGCCATGGGTTCGATGGTGCGGCGCAGGTCGAGCAAGTCATCGACGAAGTTTTCCGGCAAGCCATTGCGCGACAGCCAACCGACCACTTGCGGATCGAACAGGTTCCAGCGCCGCACCGGCAATACGCGGGTGCCGACTTTCGGCCCGACTTCGAGCATGCCTTTGGCGACGAGGGTTTTGATCGCTTCGCGGATGACCGTACGGCTGACCCCGAGCTGTTCGCCCAGATCGGCCTCGACCTTGATGGTCTGCCCGGGTTTGACCTGGCCAGCGGCGATCCAGCTGCCCAGCCAGTCAACGGTCGACGCATGAAAGCTGCTGGACATGGACACCTCAAAGCGGATCGCGATGGGTGATCAAGCTAATCATCATACGATTGGGTGTCAATGACAAAAAAGATCGCAGCGTCCGGCAGCTCCTACAGGTGTACGCCATGTAGGAGCTGCCGAAGGCTGCGATCTTTCAAGGTTCTAGGCCGATGCGGAAGAACTCGCCGCCGCTCCACACACCAAGCCAGCGCTGGCCGTCGATTTCGCGGCTGACCGCCAGCTCCACCAGTTGATAGAACACATTGCGGTGGATCAGCGCTTCAAGGTTGGTACGCACATGCACGTAGGGCGCCGGCTCTTGGGTCGCCGGATCAATTTCGACGCGGATCGGATGCTCTAGCCCGGCCTCGGCGGTTTCTTCGACATTGGTGGTGAAGCGCAACAGCTGCGCCTCCCCTTCGCCTTCAACCTCGACCGCAATTGCCACAAACGGCGCATCGTCGACTTTGATCCCGACCTTCTCGACCGGGGTGATCAGAAAATAGTCATCGCCATCGCGGCGCATGATCGTCGAGAACAGCTTGACCATCGGTTTGCGCCCGATCGGCGTACCCAGGTAATACCAGGTGCCATCGCGGGCGATGCGCATGTCGATGTCGCCGCAGAAGTCCGGGTTCCACAAGTGCACCGGCGGCAAGCCTTTGGTTTTCGGGATCTGTCCCAACAGGTCATTGGCTTTTTGCGGGCCACTCATGGCGTTCTCCTTGAATTATTGGTCGCCGACTCCCAACAGACTGCGCGCGTACTGCGCCAGCGGCGGGCCGATCAGGTCTTCGGGCTTGCTGTCGTGGAACGTCAGTAAACCGCCACGACTCTTGATCCGTGCAGTATCAATCAAATACTGGGTGCTGGTCTCGATCAACATGATCTGAATCACGCCGCCGTCGATGCCGAGGCGATCGACCGCTTCTTCATCCAGCCACTCATCGGAATTGCCGATGCGGTCGTCAGCCTTGGCGAAACGCGTGTACAGCAGGTAGTGCGCACCGGCATCGCGAGCTTCGCCCATCGCCTGATCAAGGCCTTCTGGCGCACGCGCGCGGCGGACCATCGGGAAGTATTCGACGAAGCCCTTGAAGGCCTCTTCAGCCACTACGTTCGGGCGCGGGTAGGAACCACCCGGCGGCGCGAAGGCACCCTGGGCGATGTAGATAAATGAGTCCGGCTGAATGCGGAAGTTATTCACGCGGCGGCTGTCGCTGTGATCCAGCAAGCCCGCGTCGCTCATCTGATAGCGAGTGCCTTCGGCCATATCGCTGACAGTCATACAGCCGCCAAGCGCCAAAACGGCCAGCAGCAAAACCAGGCTACGCATCCTATTCCTCCAGAGGCCGGTGACGGAAAACCGGCGAATGGCCATTGGATGCAGCTTTTGCGCCAGCTCAAGAAATTTGTTGATGGTTAAATCGTATTCGCGAGCAGGCTCGCTCCCACAGGGGAATACATCCCAAGGTGGGAGCGAGCCTGCTCGCGAAAGCGGTTGTTCAGCCGCCGATGATTTTCATGACGGTAGCGCCGCCAGAGAACGCCACTTCCTGCTTGTCCCCCAACGCCTTGACCAGCAAACGCTGGAGCGCCGGCAACGCCTGATGGCGCGGCTTGTCGAGCAGATCACCGACATAGTGGCGGTTACTCGACGACAGGCAGCCATGCAGCCAACCGGTCGACGACAAGCGCAAGCGCGAGCAGGTCCGGCAGAACGGCACGCTTTCGTTGGCGATCACACCAAAGTTGCCTAAACCGGGAATTGCGTAACGCACGGCCGTAGCGTCCACTGGTGCGTCGGTTTGCGCGTACTCATAACGCTCGCCAATCAGCGCCAGCAACTGTTGCAGGCTGACGAACTGTTGCAGGAACGCATTATTGTCCTTGGCCAGATGGCCCATGCGCATCAACTCGATGAAGCGCAATTCGTATCCGCGTTCCAGGCAGTAATCCAGCAGCGGCATGACTTGATCAAGGTTCTGCCCGCGCAACGGCACCATGTTGACCTTGATCTTCATCCCCGCCGCTTTCGCCTGATCCATGCCGTCGAGCACAGTGGCCAGATCGCCGCCACGGGCGATGCTGCGAAAGGCGCTGGCGTCGAGGGTATCGAGGGACACGTTGATCCGGCGCAGACCCGCATCCACCAGCAGTGGGAGTTTTTTCGCCAGGAGTTGACCGTTGGTGGTCAGGCTGATGTCGTCCAGGCCCATCTTGCCGACGGCGCTCATGAACGATTCGAGTTTGGGGCTGACCAGCGGCTCGCCGCCGGTGATGCGCAGCCGTTCGATGCCGGCGGCTTCGATCAGATACGCCACGCCGCGGGCCATGGCTTCGGCCGACAGTTCATCCTGCGCAGCCACCAACCGCTTGCCGTTGGGCACGCAGTAGGTACACGCGTAATTGCAGGCTGAGGTCAGACTGATCCGCAAATTGCGAAAACGCCTGCCTTGTCGGTCAACGATCATGATCACTCCGGCGAAAGAATTTCGAGCCGCTAAAACTTGACTCACAAATCAAGTTTTAGCAAGCCCTATGCCTGAGTATATTCCTGCGGTACTGCGACATGTAGCGAAATCATGGCGCAATAAGGCAACTGAATGGTTCAGCTGCTTGGGATTTCCGGATCGCGCTTGCGCTTGTTGCCCATGCGCACGCCGATGTCCATCAGGAACTGGAAGAAACCTTCCTGATCTTCCAGCACATTGCTCCAGAACGGCGAGTGATACAGCGCCACAGCGCCGTGCACCAGCGCCCAGGCTGCGCAGTAGTGGAAGTACGGCGGCACGTCTTCGAGTTTGCCTTCGCTGATGCGGCCCTTGATCAACAAGGTCAGGCGTTCGAAGTTCGAGGCACGGATCTTGTGCAGCTCCTCGACCATCTCCGGCACCTGATTGCCCTTGACCACCTTCTCTTCGAGGCGGTCGAACAGGCGATAGCGCTGCGGGTCGCGCATGCGGAATTCGAAGTAGGCGCGGGACAGCGCTTCCTTGTCCTTGTCGACATCGGCCGAATGCAGCAGCTCGTTCAAATCGCGCTCGTAATCAAGCATCAGGCGCAGATAGATCTCGGCCTTGGATTTGAAGTGCTTGTAGATCGTGCCTTTGCCGATACCCACGGCATCAGCAATCATCTCGACGGTGACACTGTCTTCACCCTGGTCGAGGAACAGCTTGAGCGCGGTATCGAGAATTTCTTGCTCGCGGCGACGAAACTCACGGACCTTACGAGGTTCTTTGTGCATAAGAAAAGGTCTGAAGGGTCAAAATTCGAAGCCGCGTATTATGCCTAACTTGCGCAAAAATGCACGGATCATCCGACCATATCTGTGTTTCTTGTTCATTTTGAGAACGTTTTGGGCGCAATGAGAACTCAACTGAAGCGAACGTATTCCAAATTTGTTTAAAAACCCCGACCGGCTCACTGGACTGCACGCCAGACTGATCAATACTTGAACTGTCGGGCGACATCTCCCCCAAGTGTCGCGCCGATAAAGGTACCAAGGGACCGCGTGCCTTTGTTTTACTCCTAATGGTCTTAACCCGGATTCACCCCCCAGAACCCGGGTTTTTTTTGCCTGCGATTTGGCCATCGGCTACAGGGCAGATTTAACACTCGCCAGCGGGAACAGACGCTTGAAGTTCTCGGTGGTCTGCTCGGCAAAACGCTCGTAGTTTTCACCGCGCAACATCGCCAGGAATTCCGCCACCTCGCGCACGTATTGCGGCAGGTTGGGCTTGCCGCGATAGGGAATCGGCGCCAGATACGGTGAATCGGTTTCCACCAGCAGACGATCCGCCGGGACCTTGCTCGCGACATCGCGCAACGCATCGGCATTACGGAAGGTGACGATGCCCGACAGGGAAATGTAATAACCCATGTCCAGTGCAGCTTTGGCCATGTCCCAGTCTTCGGTAAAACAATGCAGCACACCGGCCTGCGGCAAGGCTGCTTCACGCAGCAGCTCAAGAGTGTCGGCGCGGGCGCCACGGGTGTGGATGATCACCGGTTTGCCAGTCTGCTGCGCCGCTTGCAGGTGCAGACGAAACGACTCCTGCTGCAGCTCAGCGGCTTCCGGTTCGTAGTGATAGTCGAGGCCGGTCTCACCGATCGCCACCACTTTCGGGTGATTGAGTTCGTGCAGCAGCCAGTCCAGCGCAGGCGCCGCGCCGGGTTGCACATCCAGCGGATGAACGCCGACCGAACAATCGACATCGTCATAACGCTCAGCCAGAGCTTTGACGTCGGCGGCGTTGTCAGCACTCACGCCGATGCACAGGAAGTGCCCTACTCCGCGCTCACGGGCCGCATCGAGTGCAGCATTCAGCGAGCCGTCGTGGGCGGCGAGGTCGAGGCGATCAAGGTGACAATGGGAATCTACGAGCATAAAAAGACGGCTACTTACATCGTATGAGTGGGACGGTCGGATTTAAGCGCTCCGGCCAGATGGGTTTCAATGCGACTGCGCGCGGTGTTGTCGCCGTCGTTGAACTGCACGCCGACACCGGCCGCGCGATTGCCTTGCGCCCCTTTCGGGGTGATCCACGCGACCTTGCCGGCCACCGGGATCTTCTCGGCCTCATCCATCAGGTTGAGCAGCATGAACACCTCGTCGCCCAACTTGTAACTTTTGTTGGTCGGGATGAACAGGCCACCGTTCTTGATGAACGGCATGTAGGCGGCGTAGAGCACCGACTTGTCCTTGATGGTCAGGGACAAAATGCCGTTGCGCGGCCCCGGGCTGACAGGTTCATTCATGTTGACCTCCACTACTGATGTTCAGAGTCTAGGTACACATTCTTATCTTTGACCAGGCAATCCCGCCCATTGCACCAACAACGCTTCCAGCAGCAAGGCCGGATTGAGGTTGGCCTTGCTCAGGACTTTCTGTCGCTGGGCGAGAATCCAGTCCTGAATCTCCAGGACTTTGCCTTGCGCACTTTTCTGCGCCAGGTACTGCACGACTTTGCGCATGTCGGTCAGACCGAGGCCGGCTTCATCCTGAGTCAATTGATAACGCAGGATCAGGCTCGACCAATCGCAGAACCAGTCGAACAGACGCAGCATCGGAATGCTTTTCCATTCCTCCGCCAGTTGCGTCGGCGATTGCTGCTGCTTGAGCAGCTTCTTCACGCCTTCGACCACTTGCGCGCGCTGTTCACGCACGCCCTGCGATTGCAGACTGACCGCCATCAGCGGCGAACCGGCGGCCAGCGTCAGCAGTTCGACACGTTCCTCTTCGGAGCAATCCGGCAACGCCTGAGCCAGCCATTGCAGACTCATCGCCTCGCCCGGCAACGGGCAGGCCTGCTGCACACAACGACTCTTGATCGTCGGCAGCAAACGGCTGGTCTGATGGCTGACCAACAGCAAAACCGTATCGCCGGACGGCTCTTCAAGGCTTTTCAGCAAGGCGTTGGCGGCGTTGATGTTCATCGACTCGACCGGCTCGATCAGCACCACTTTGCGCCCGCCCATCTGCGCAGTCTGCACCACGAAGCTGACCAGATCGCGCACCTGATCGACCTTGATTGCCTTATCGGCTTCTTCCGGTTCGAGGATGTAATTATCAGGGTGGCTGCCAGCCTTGAGCAGCAGGCAGGATTTGCACTCGCCGCAGGCTTCCGGCGTCGGCCGCTGGCACAACAGGCTGGCCATCAGGCGTTCGGCCAACGCACGTTTACCGATACCGGCCGGACCATGCAACAGATAGGCGTGCGCGTGCTGCTTACGCCCGGCCAATTGTTGCCAGAGGCTGTCCTGCCACGGGTAGGCCTCAGCCACGGGCCAGCTCCAGCAGATTCGGAATCAGGGTATCCAGCGATTGTTGAACCTTGGCCAATGGCTGACCGGCATCGATGCGCACATAGCGCGCAGGATCGGCTTCGGCACGTTTGAGGAAAGCGCTACGCACGGCCTCGAAAAACGCCCGACCTTCCAATTCAAAACGATCCAGACGACCACGGGCACTGGCGCGGGCCAGACCGATTTCCACCGGCAGATCAAAAATCAGCGTCAGGTCCGGGCGCAGATCACCTTGCACAAAGGTCTCCAGCGCGGCGATGCGCTCCAGCGACAAGCCGCGACCGCCGCCCTGATAGGCGTAAGTGGAATCGGTAAAGCGATCGCACAGGACCACCGCGCCTCGGGCCATGGCCGGGCGAATCACTTCGGCCAGATGCTGGGCACGTGCGGCGAATACCAGCAACAGCTCGGCGTCCGGATTCATGACTTCGTCGGCCGGCGCCAGCAGCACTTCGCGGATCCGCTCGGCCAGCGGCGTGCCACCAGGCTCTCGGGTCAGCACCACTTCGATACCGGCGGCGCGCAGGCGCTCGGCAAGGTATTCGCGGTTGGTGCTTTTGCCGGCGCCTTCAGGGCCTTCAAGGGTAATAAACAAGCCAGTCACAGGCAGTCCTTAATCAACGTCATTGCGTGTTTTGTGGTTCGGCTTCTGGAGTCGGCGCTGGCGCCTGTGGTGCAACTTGTGGCAACGACTCCGGCGCTGTATCCGGAGATGTTGCAGGAATCGCATCCTCGACAGCGGGAGCTGCTTCAGGCGTTGTCGCCGGCGCAGGGCTGGAGCGGTAATCCGTACGACGCTTGAGCTGATACTCACGCACCGCATTGTTATGGGCATCGAGATCGTCAGAGAACACATGACTGCCGTCACCACGCGCAACAAAGTACAGGCTGGTGCCGTCCACCGGGTTCAGTGCCGCGTGAATCGCTTCGCGGCCAACCATCGCGATCGGCGTCGGCGGCAAGCCGGGGATCACGTAAGTGTTATACGCCGTCGGCTCTTTCAGATGTGCACGGGTCAACTTGCCGGTGTAGCGATCGCCCAGACCATAGATGACGGTCGGATCGGTCTGCAACTGCATGCCCAGGGCCATGCGACGCACGAAGACACCGGCAATCTGCCCACGCTCCTGCGGCACGCCGGTTTCCTTCTCGACCAGCGACGCCATGATCAGCGCTTGATAGGGTTCGGTGTACGGCACATCGGCAGAACGACTTTCCCACTCTTTCGCCAGCACTTCATCGAGGCGGTCAAAGGCTTTCTTCAGCAACTCGGCATCAGACATGCCACGCACGAAGCGGTAGGTATCGGGGAAGAACCGGCCTTCCGGAAACAGACCTTTATGGCCGATTTTGGCCATGACATCGCTGTCACTCAAACCGTTGAGGGTCTGCTCGACCTTGTCATCCTTGGCCAACGCGGCGCGCACTTGATGGAAATTCCAGCCCTCGACCAGCGTCAGGCTGTACTGCACCACTTCGCCACGCTTCCACAAGTCGATCAGACCGTTGACGGTCATACCCGGCTGCATGCGGTATTCGCCGCTGTGGATCGGTGTACCGGCGAGGTTGAAGCGCCAATAGACACGTAGCCAGAACGCGTCCTTGATGACGCCATCGGTTTCGAGGGAAAGGAACGTACGGGTCGGAGTGGAGCCTTTCGGCACATCCAGCAGTTCTTCCTGCGTGATGTTCAGAGGCTGTTCCAGTGCAGAGTGAATCTTCCAGGCGCTGGCGCCCATCAACAGCCCTGCCAGAACCAGTCCGGTTTCCAGCAGCAGCAAAAGTTTACGTCTCACAAATCAGGCATCCAGTAGGGCGCGGGCAATGGTTTGCAGTTTACGGGTGAGCGGGCCAACCGGCCAGCTCAGTGCAGCACAGGCGCGTACCGGCCAGACGCCATACACGCTGTTGCAGACAAACACTTCACCGGCCCATTGCAGCTGTTCGAGGCTGATGTCGGCGATCTGCGTGGGAATGGCCAGTGACTCGGCCTGAAACAATATTTCGGCGCGCATCACACCGGCGACGCCACAGCGCTTCAGGTCCGGTGTGATCAGCACACCGTCACGCACCAGAAACAGATTACTGAACACACCCTCGATCACTCGACCGACCTGATCAAGCATCAAGCCCTCGGCGTGCTCGCTGTCCTGCCATTCGGCACGGGCGAGAACCTGTTCAAGGCGATTGAGGTGTTTGAGTCCGGCGAGTAACGGCTGCTTGGCCAGGCGGGTGCTGCACGGGAACAGGCGAACGCCTTGTTCAGCATGCACAGCAGGATAAGCCGCTGGAGGATTGCCTTGCAGAATGCGGCGGCCCGGCGCCGTCGGGTCGGGCGCATAACCGCGCAAACCGTCGCCACGGGTGAGGATGAGCTTGAGCACGCCCTCGCCCATCGCTGCCGCATAGCTCAGCAGCTCGTGACGGATCAGCTCGATATCCGCCGCAATGGCCAGACGCGAGCAGCCATCGGCCAGGCGCGTCAGGTGTCGATCCAGCAGGATCGGCTGGCCCCTACGCACGGCTATGGTCTCGAACAGACCGTCGCCGTAAGCCAGGCCGCGATCTTTCAGCGACAGAGTGTCAGCCGGTTGACCGTCGACCCAGCTGTCCATCAGCCTGCGAACCGGCGGAACGCCAAGGTGCCGTTGGTGCCGCCAAAACCGAAGGAGTTGGACAGCACGACATCGATGTCCATGTTGCGCGCAGTGTGCGGCACGAAATCGAGATCGCAGCCTTCATCCGGCTCATCGAGGTTGATGGTCGGCGGTGCCACTTGGCTGTTGATCGCAAGAACGCTGAAGATCGCTTCAACCGCGCCCGCCGCACCTAACAGGTGACCGGTCATCGATTTGGTCGAGCTCACTGCCAGTTTGTAGGCGTGATCACCGAACACGGTCTTGATCGCATTGGCTTCGGCGAGGTCGCCGGCCGAAGTCGAAGTACCGTGAGCGTTGATGTATTGCACTTGATCGGCGTTGATCTTCGCATCGCGCAGCGCGTTGGTGATGCAGCGTGCTGCACCGGCGCCGTCGGCAGGTGGCGAGGTCATGTGGAACGCGTCGCCACTGGTGCCAAAGCCGATGAGTTCAGCATAGATGGTCGCGCCGCGCGCCTTGGCGTGTTCCAGCTCTTCGAGAACCAGTGCACCGGCACCGTCGGACAGGACGAAACCATCACGGCCCTTATCCCATGGACGGCTGGCGCGGGTCGGTTCGTCATTGCGGGTCGACAGCGCACGGGACGCGCCGAAGCCACCCATGCCCAGACCGCATGCGGCCATTTCGGCACCGCCGGCAATCATCACGTCGGCTTCGTCGTACATGATGTTGCGTGCCGCCATGCCGATGCAGTGCGTACCGGTGGTACATGCGGTGGCGATGGCGTAGTTAGGTCCCTGTGCACCCAGGTGGATGGACAGGAAACCGGAAATCATATTGATGATCGAGCCTGGCACGAAGAATGGCGAGATTCGACGCGGGCCCGTCTCATGCAGAGTACGGCTGGTTTCTTCGATATTGGTCAGACCGCCGATCCCCGAACCCATGGCCACGCCAATGCGTTCACGGTTGGCGTCAGTGACTTCCAGACCGGCGTTGCGCACGGCTTGAAAGCCTGCGGCGAGGCCGTACTGAATGAACAGGTCGAGCTTGCGCGCTTCCTTGACCGACAGGTATTCCTCGACATTGAAGCCCTTTACCGAGCCGCCAAAGCGGGTGGAATAGGCAGAAAGGTCGGTGTGTTCGATCAGACCAATGCCACTGCGGCCAGCCAGAATGCCCTGCCAACTGCTCGGCACATCCGTGCCCAGTGGCGACAACATACCCATACCGGTGACTACGACGCGTCTACGCGACACAGCACTCTCCTTTTTCAAATGACGACGACTTTGCATCAGGCCTAAAGAAAAAACCGCACGCCATGATGGCAGTGCGGTTTTTCCATGACAGCAAACAACGATTACAAGCTATTACGCCTGATGGTTGGTAACGTAATCGATTGCAGCTTGTACAGTAGTGATCTTCTCAGCTTCTTCGTCAGGGATTTCGGTCTCGAATTCCTCTTCCAGAGCCATCACCAGCTCAACGGTGTCAAGGGAGTCGGCACCCAGGTCTTCTACGAAGGAAGCGGTGTTAACCACTTCTTCTTCTTTAACACCCAGTTGCTCGGCAACGATTTTCTTGACGCGCTCTTCGATGGTGCTCATACCTTGTTTTCACTCCTAATGGACAAATTCAGGCAGCTGGCCAGTGGGTAAGTGTATAGAAAGACTTTTCAGTTTTTCAACTGAAAGCTTCACTCCTCAAACCCTGCAGCCCTCTGCCTATAAATAGATTGCAGCTTTATAACGGATTTTAGACAGCTCGTATGACATTTTTTTGAAGCAATCCGTCACATTTTACTTACATGTACATCCCACCGTTCACCGGGATTGTAGCCCCAGTGACGTATGCCGCACCGTCGGATGCAAGAAAAGCGACCACCGACGCGATCTCTTGAGCTTGCCCCAGACGACCCAGCGGAATCTGCGTCTGCAAGGCTTCACGCTGTGCTTCAGGCAGCTCGCGCGTCATATCGGTGTCGATAAACCCTGGAGTTACCGAGTTGACCGTAATCGAACGCGAACCGACTTCACGCGCCATTGCACGGCTGAAACCTTCCAGACCGGCCTTGGCGGCTGCATAGTTTACTTGGCCTGCGTTGCCCATGGCACCCACCACCGAGCCAATACTGATAATTCGCCCCCAACGCGCCTTGGTCATGCCGCGCAGAACGCCCTTGGACAGGCGGAATAGACTGTTCAGATTGGTATCGATCACGTCGTACCACTCATCGTCTTTCATGCGCATCATCAGGTTATCGCGGGTGATGCCGGCATTATTGACCAGGATCGCCACTGGCGCACCGAACTGCTCCTGAATGCTCGCCAGTACTGCGCTGACCGATTCATCGCTGGTAACGTTCAGCTCAAGGCCAGTGCCCTGAATACCGTTTTCCTTCAGGGTTGCCGCAATGCGCTCAGCGCCCGAAGCGGAAGTCGCGGTGCCAACAACGATGGCGCCCTGACGACCCAGTTCCAGTGCGATAGCCTGGCCGATACCGCGGCTTGCACCGGTGACCAGTGCAACTTTACCTTGCAGACTCATGCAAGTTTCTCCTGATTCAGGCTTGCGCTGCACGAGCGGCAGCGAAAGCGTCTGGGGTATTGAGGTTGGAAGTCGCGACGCCTTCGGCGCAACGCTTGTTCAGACCGGCCAGGACTTTGCCCGGGCCGCATTCGACCAGATTGGTCGCGCCCTTGGCGGCCAGAGTCTGTACCGACTCGACCCAGCGCACTGGCTTGTACAGTTGTTCGAGCAGGTCACGCTTGAGGGTTTCCAGATCGGCCGGCACTTGCGCGCTGACGTTCTGTACGACCGGGATCTGCGGCGCCTGCCAGTCGATGGCGGCAATGGATTCGGCGAAGCGTTCGGCTGCCGGGAGCATCAGCTCGCAGTGCGATGGCACGCTCACTGGCAACGGCATGGCGCGTTTGGCACCACGGGCCTTGCAGCCTTCAATGGCCCGCTCAACGGCTGCCTTGGCACCGGCAATCACCACCTGACCTGGCGAGTTGAAGTTGACGGCACTGACCACGTCACCTTGCGCAGCTTCAGCGCAGGCCGCCAGCACGTCAGCGTCTTCCAGACCGAGGATGGCAGCCATACCACCCTGCCCGGCCGGAACCGCTTCCTGCATCAGTTGACCACGGCGCTCAACGAGCTTCACCGCGTCAGCCAGTGTCAGGCTGCCAGCAGCGACCAACGCGCTGTATTCACCCAGGCTGTGACCGGCAACGAAAGCCGGACGCGCACCACCTTCAGACAGCCACAGACGCCACAGGGCGATCGAAGCGGTCAGAATGGCAGGTTGGGTTTTATCGGTTTGATTGAGCAGCTCTTCCGGGCCCTGCTGGGTCAGCGCCCACAGGTCATAGCCCAGAGCCTCAGAAGCTTCTTTGAACGTTTCGAGGATCGACGGATATTCCGCGCCCAGCTCGGCCAACATGCCGAGGGACTGCGAACCCTGTCCTGGAAAGACGAATGCGAGGGAAGCAGACATGTAACAAGCCCCTAATGATCTTGTCGTCGGAAAATGACGCCCCGCTGGGGGACGCAAGAAACTGACAGTTGGATGGCCCTTTGAACCGGGCGGTCACATTTAAGCATTGTCCGACGAAAACGCCTAAGACAACAAATCCTCCAGACGACCGTGGAGGCGCTCAGGCAGATTCTCCTGAATCTCGATCAGCGCCCGCTGAATCGCACTCTGAAAGCCCTGCACCCCGGCCGAACCGTGACTTTTCACGACGATGCCCTGCAAACCGAGAAAGCTCGCGCCGTTATGTCGCGCTGGCGCCAGATCCGCCTGCAAGCGCTTCATCAATGGCAGCGCCAAGGCACCGACCACACGGGAAGCGACGTTCTTTTTGAACAACGCCTCGATACGCACCGCGATCATCGTCGCCAGACCTTCGCTGGACTTGAGCAGGATGTTGCCAACGAAACCGTCACACACCACGACATCGGCCTCGCCACGATACAAACCGTCGCCTTCGATGAAGCCGATATAGTTGATACCGCGAGCAGCCTGCAACAGCGTCGCAGCGAGTTTGACCTGCTGATTGCCCTTGATGTCTTCGGTTCCGATGTTCAACAGCGCGACGCGTGGGCGATGAATACCCAGCGTCTGCGCCGCCACCGAGCCCATTACCGCAAACTGCAGCAGATGCTCGGCACTGCAATCGACGTTGGCGCCCAGATCGAGCAACTGGCAATAACCCTTCTGCGTCGGAATCGCGGCAACCATCGCCGGACGATCAATACCGGGTAACGTCTTCAGCACAAAACGCGACAGCGCCATCAGCGCACCGGTATTACCGGCACTGACACACGCCTGAGCCTTGCCGTCACGCACCAGTTCGAGAGCGACACGCATCGACGAATCCGGCTTGCCACGCAACGCCTGGGTCGGTTTTTCGTCCATGGTGATGACTTCGCTGGCCGCAACAATCGTCAGGCGCGCGCGATCGGCAGCCGATTGGCCGTTGAGCAATTCTTCAAGAAGGGAGGGTTGACCGACGAGGGTCAGGTGCAGCGAGGGCGTAGCAGACAGGCAAGCAAGGCTGGCCTGAACAATGCTGCGGGGACCGAAGTCCCCGCCCATTGCGTCAATCGCGATGACCTGAGCGGACAAGTGATTACTCGTCAGCGCCCTTGTCGATCACTTTACGGCCACGGTATACGCCTTCTGGCGATACGTGGTGACGCAGGTGAACTTCACCAGTGGTTTTTTCTACAGACAGGGTGCTAGCCTCGAGAGCGTCGTGCGAACGGCGCATGTCACGGGCAGAGCGGGATTTTTTGTTCTGCTGAACAGCCATAATTGATTAACTCCTAAACGTTTGGGTCACGCTTTAACTGCGCCAATACACTGAACGGGTTGGACCGCGTTGACTCGTCCTCGCTCGGTTCGGGCTCATCGAGACCCGCCGGCTGCTGGCATTCTTCCGGATGATGAGCAGGCACAATGGGCAAGGCGAGCAGAAGCTCCTCCTCGACCAGTGACTGCAGATCCAATGGATCTTCGCCCAGTTCCAGCACGTCATAACCTTTCGGCAACGACTGGGTATTCGCACCCTCTTTCACCACAGCATAACTGCATTCGCTGTGGATCGGCAGGGTGACCAGCTCAAGACAACGCTGGCAAACCATTTTGACCTCGGTGTCGATAAAGCTGTGAATTACCACAGATTTACGTTCATCTCGTTCAAAAACGAATTTCGCCTGCACCGTACCGACATTGTCGGAAAGCGGGTCGCAGAGTCTCTCCAAATCGGCCAGCAGCATTTCACCTTGAAGGGTGGTGCCACGATCAGCCAATTTGCGCGGGTCAACGTGAGGTGGAATCGGGTCATTCAACATAGGCGCAGCATTATAGGGATGCACCCACCCATGTCAAAGGAAATTGTGCCCTGTCCGTCACTTGCGTGCCTCCGCTAGAATTCGCATCTGCCTCAGGAGACGCGAATGCTGCCTTTATTACTCGCTTCAAGCTCGACATATCGTCGCGAATTGCTCGCCCGCC
This sequence comes from Pseudomonas sp. MC6, assembly GCF_054790575.1. Classification (NCBI taxonomy): domain Bacteria; kingdom Pseudomonadati; phylum Pseudomonadota; class Gammaproteobacteria; order Pseudomonadales; family Pseudomonadaceae; genus Pseudomonas; species Pseudomonas sp. MC6. The sequence continues at coordinate 294,776 of NZ_CP186504.1, read as the reverse complement.
TGCACCTGCCGTTCGTCTGCAGCTCGCCGGATATCGATGAAAGCCACCGCCCAGATGAATCAGCGATCGAACTGGTCAAACGCCTCGCCGAACAAAAAGCCCGGGCATTGGCCGACAGCCACCCCGCTCATCTGATTATCGGTTCGGACCAGGTCGCCGTGCTCGGCGAGCAGATTATCGGCAAGCCGCATACTTTCGAAAAGGCTCGCGAACAATTGATGGCCGCCAGTGGCGCCAGCGTGACCTTCCTGACCGGCCTGGCCCTGCTTAACAGCAAAACCGGGCAATGCCAGGTCGACTGCGTGCCGTTCACCGTACACATGCGCACACTGGATCAGGCGCGCATAGAACGTTACTTGCGCATTGAACAACCTTACGACTGCGCAGGCAGCTTCAAGGCGGAAGGCCTTGGCGTGAGCCTGTTTCAGTCCACCCAAGGCCCTGACGCCACCAGCCTGATCGGCCTGCCACTGATTCGCCTGATCGACATGCTGCTGATCGAAGGCGTGCAAATCCCGTAAAGCAAAAGATCGCAGCCTGCGGCACCCCCTACACCGATCTGTGTAGGAGCTGCCGCAGGCTGCGATCTTTGATCTTTACAACGAATCAGCGCAACGAAGGCCCGTGGAACCCCATCCACATCGCCAACTGCTCAGCGACACTGGCACCGAGCTTCTTCGAGAAGCGATCGAACGGCGATTCCTGAACGGTGAAGTCCACCAGCTCCTTCTCGCCAATCACATCCCGCGCCACCGAACTGGCATTGCCCAGACCATCAATCAATCCCAGCGGCAGCGCCTGCTCGCCCGACCAGACCAACCCAGAGAACAGCTCTGGATGATCCTTGTCTTTCAGACGATCACCACGCCCCTGCTTGACGCTGTTGATGAACTGCTTGTGCGTCGTATCGAGCACGCTCTGCCAGAACGCTGTCTCTTCAGGCTTTTGCGGCTGGAACGGATCAAGGAACGACTTATGCTCGCCCGAGGTGTACGTACGACGCTCGACGCCAAGTTTCTCCATGGTGCCGACAAAACCGTAACCGGCCGCCGTCACACCAATCGAACCGACCAGACTCGCCTTGTCGGCGTAAATCTGATCCGCCGCACTGGCGATGTAATAAGCACCGGACGCACCCAGATCGGAAATCACCGCATACACCTTGATCTCCGGGTGCAGGCCGCGCAGACGCTTGATCTCGTCATACACATAACCCGACTGCACCGGACTGCCGCCCGGGCTGTTGATCCGCAGGATCACGCCCTTGACCTTCTTGTCCTCGAACGCCGCGCGCAGGCTGCCGACGATGTTGTCGGCGCTGGCCGGCTCTTTGTCGGCGATCATGCCGGTGACGTCGATCAGCGCGGTGTAGTTCGGTCCGCGCGCGGCGCTTTTTTCCACGTCCATCAGCGGCGTGAACAAAATCAGCGCAACAAACAGATAAACAAATGTCAGCAGCTTGAAGAAGATCCCCCAACGCCGCGAACGACGCTGCTCTTGCACACCGGCGAGCAGGGTCTTCTCCAACAGCTTCCAGCTTTTCTCGTCACCGCCGTCGGCACTTGCCTTGGCCGGTGCTTTCCATTCGTCGGTCATGCCATCCACCCCAGCAAAAACGTATTAAGCCTGCTGCCCCAGCCAGGCATGCAATTCAGAAAAACGGTCGATCGACAGACGTGGCTCGAACTGCTGCAGCGATTCGATCGATTGCGCGCCATAACTGACCGCGACCGAATCCATCCCCGCGTTACGCGCCATCAGCAGATCGAAGGACGAATCACCAACCATCAGCGCCTGCTGCGGACGCACACCACAATGCGCAAGGATCTGCTCCAGCATCAGAGGGTGCGGTTTGCTGGCAGTTTCATCGGCAGCGCGGGTGATATCGAAATAATCTTCCCAGCCATTGGCCTTGAGCACCCGATCCAGGCCGCGACGATTTTTGCCGGTGGCGACAGCGAGGTGATAGCCCTGCTCACGAAACGACGCCATCGACTCGACTACCCCTTCGAACAACGGCGAAGGCACGGCCTCTGCAGCGATGTAGTGATCGGCGTAATACTCGCGAAACAAGGTCATTTCGGCATCGCTGATCTCGGGGTACAACGTGCGAATCGCCTCGGGCAAGCCCAGACCGATAATGCCTTTGACGGCAAAATCATCACGCAACTCGAAACCGGAGCGCCCGGATGCAGAGTGCATCGCCTCGACGATCCGATGGATGGAATCGGCCAGCGTGCCGTCCCAATCGAAAATCAGCAGCTTGTAATCAGATGGGCGCACTCAATCGCTCCACGGTCTTGGCCCACATTTCATCGACCGGTGCCTGCAAGGTCAGCTTGCCACCATCGGGCAGCGGCACGGTCAGCATGTAAGCGTGCAGGAACAGGCGCTTACCGCCCAGATCACGGATTTCCTTGGTGAAATCCTCATCGCCGTACTTGCTGTCGCCAGCGATGCAATGGCCAGCATGCAAGGTGTGCACGCGAATCTGGTGGGTACGACCGGTAACCGGTTTAGCCTCGACCATGGTGGCAAAATCACCGAAACGGCGCAGCACCTTGAACATGGTCAGGGCTTCTTTGCCTTCTTCGTTGACTTCAACCATGCGCTCGCCGGAACGCAGATTGCTCTTGAGCAACGGCGCACTGACTTTCTTGATCGAGGTCGCCCAGTTGCCACGCACCAGCGCCATGTAGCGCTTGTCGACGCCATCGCCGCGCAATTGCTCGTGCAAGTGGCGCAACATGCTGCGCTTTTTCGCGATCATCAGCAGGCCGGAGGTATCACGATCGAGACGGTGTACCAATTCCAGCTCTTTGGCATCGGGACGCAACTGACGAAAGGCTTCGATCACCCCGAAGTTCAAGCCACTACCGCCGTGAACCGCAATGCCGGCGGGCTTATTGATCACGATCAGGGCTTTGTCTTCGAAGACAATCGAAGCTTCCAGGCGCTGCAACAGACCCTGTGCCAGCGGCACCGGCTCATCGCGCTCAGGCACGCGAACCGGCGGCACGCGCACGATATCGCCAGCCTGCAGCTTGTATTCGGGCTTGATCCGACCTTTGTTCACACGCACTTCGCCTTTGCGCAAAATGCGGTAAATCAAGGTCTTGGGCACGCCTTTGAGCCGAGCGAGGAGGAAATTGTCGATTCGTTGGCCGGCATACTCCGGCGAGACTTCAAGCAATTGAACGCCTGGAGTCGAAGGGGCAGTAGTTGTCATGCCGCGGATGATAACAATTTTTATGGAATTGAAGCACTTAATCATTACTGCTATAGTCGCGAACGCCGCCAAAAGCGGCCTGGACAGAGGAACCACGGTCAAAAACCGGCCCTGACCAACGCAATTCACCAGGACGCGAGGCCGTCCTACGGGGCTTTCGCTACGTAACGGTGGAGTTTGCAGTTGTAACAAGCGCAGGTGACATGAGGCCTGAATTACACCGCCGAGCAGAGTTTTTACTCGCCTGGCAGGCACATATTCAAGGCCAGTTCACAAAGTGCAGTCAGCTGCAGATGACCCCGAGCGAATGTTTCGGAAACAACGCCTGAATTAGCCATGATGCGTGACCTCCCCTTTCGGAGCTCACGGTAAATGCCAACCCGCTGCGGATTCTGCGCGCGGCAGCACCCGAATTATCAGGGATACGTGTAGGGTGGAGATGCACAACCGCTGGACTGTGTAGCAATAGGCTTTATCAAGACGCTTCATCTCGTCCACAGCCGCTGGTTGATTCCTCCTCCTGACTGAGTGCTTAAGTAGCCACAGCAAGCAGGACGCGTACGTCGCTATATCGGCCCAATTGGCCGCATATCGCTGGACACGGGAATGGCCAACCACTCCCGACGCACCTGACACCGACCGTGAGAAGTCGTGTGTGCCGAACGCCGTTTCCGGCAGCCCGGAAACCGACGGTACTACATGAAAAGAATGCTGATTAACGCAACTCAACCCGAAGAGTTGCGTGTTGCACTGGTAGATGGCCAACGCCTCTACGACCTGGACATCGAATCCGGTGCACGCGAGCAGAAGAAGGCCAACATCTATAAAGGCCGCATCACTCGCATCGAACCAAGCCTTGAGGCTGCCTTTGTCGATTTCGGCTCCGAGCGCCACGGCTTCCTGCCCCTCAAAGAAATCTCCCGCGAATACTTCAAGAAAGCTCCTGAAGGCCGCGTCAACATCAAGGACGTCCTGAGCGAAGGCCAGGAAGTCATCGTTCAGGTCGAAAAAGAAGAACGTGGCAACAAGGGCGCAGCCCTGACCACCTTCATCAGCCTGGCCGGTCGTTACCTCGTGCTGATGCCGAACAACCCGCGTGCCGGCGGCATCTCCCGTCGCATCGAAGGCGAAGAGCGCAACGAACTGCGTGAAGCGCTGAACGGCCTGGTTGCACCGGCCGACATGGGTCTGATCGTGCGCACTGCCGGCCTGGGCCGCAGCAGCGAAGAAATGCAGTGGGACCTCGACTACCTGCTGCAACTGTGGACCGCCATCAAAGAAGCCTCGCTGGATCGCTCCGCGCCTTTCCTGATCTACCAGGAAAGCAACGTGATCATCCGCGCGATCCGCGATTACCTGCGCCAGGACATCGGCGAAGTGCTGATCGACAGCGTTGAAGCCCAGGACGAAGCCCTGACCTTCATCCGCCAGGTGATGCCGCAGTACGCCAGCAAGATCAAGCTGTACGAAGACAGCGTGCCGCTGTTCAACCGTTTCCAGATCGAAAGCCAGATCGAGACCGCTTTCCAGCGCGTCGTTGAACTGCCTTCCGGCGGCTCCATCGTCATCGATCCGACCGAAGCCCTGGTGTCCATCGACATCAACTCGGCGCGCGCCACCAAAGGCAGCGACATCGAAGAAACCGCTCTGCAGACCAACCTTGAAGCCGCCGAAGAAATCGCCCGTCAGTTGCGCCTGCGCGACATCGGCGGCCTGATCGTCATCGACTTCATCGACATGACCCCTGCCAAGAACCAGCGCGCCGTGGAAGAGAAAGTCCGCGAATGCCTGGAAGCCGACCGTGCTCGCGTGCAGATCGGCCGCATCTCGCGCTTCGGCCTGCTGGAAATGTCCCGTCAGCGCCTGCGTCCGTCGCTGGGCGAAAGCAGCGGCATCGTCTGCCCGCGTTGCAACGGCACCGGCATCATCCGCGACGTTGAATCGCTGTCGCTGGCGATCCTGCGCCTGATCGAAGAAGAAGCTCTGAAAGACCGCACTGCCGAAGTGCGCGCTCAGGTGCCAATCCCGGTCGCCGCGTTCCTGCTCAACGAAAAACGCAACTCGATCACCAAGATCGAACTGCGCACCCGTGCCCGCATCATCATTCTGCCGAACGACCACCTCGAAACCCCGCATTTCGAAGTTCAGCGTCTGCGTGACGACAGCCCGGAAGCCGCGACCAACCAGTCCAGCTACGAAATCGCTGCTGCCGCTGCTGAAGTCGAAGAAGTTCAGCCAGCCGCTGCGACCCGCACCCTGGTTCGCCAGGAAGCAGCCGTTAAAACTGCACCGGCCCGTGCCAACGCTCCGGTTCCGACCGAAGCCGCCGCGCCTGCCGCTCCAGCACCGGCCCCGGTTACCGCGCCAGAGCCAAGCCTGTTCAAAGGCCTGGTGAAATCGCTGGTCAGCCTGTTCGCCACCAAAGAAGAGCCAGCCGCTCCGGTTGTGGTTGAAAAACCAGCCGCCGAACGTCCGGCCCGCAACGAAGAGCGTCGCAACGGTCGTCAGCAGAGCCGCAACCGTAACGGTCGCCGCGATGAAGAACGCAAGCCGCGCGAAGAACGTGCCCCACGTGAAGAACGTGCGCCACGCGAAGAGCGCGCTCCACGTGAAGCCCGTGAAGTCCGCGAGCCTCGTGAAGCCCGTACCGAAGCGCCAGTTGCCCGTGAAGAACGCGCTCCTCGTGCTCCGCGTGAAGAACGTGCTCCACGTGCACCGCGTGAAGACCGCAAGCCACGTGGCGAGCGTGAAGAACGTGTACGTGAACTGCGCGAGCCTCTGGACGCCACTCCAGTGGCTGAAGCTACCGCAGCCGTTGTCGCTGAAGAGCGTCCGGCCCGTCAGCCACGTGAAGAACGCGCACCGCGTCCGCCGCGTGAAGAGCGTCAGCCACGCGCCGAACAGGCCGCTGCTGCCGTCGCTGAAGAAGAAGTGAACAGCAACGAAGAGCAACTGCCGGAAGACGGTTCGGAGAACGCCGAAGGCGATCGTCCACGTCGTCGTTCGCGCGGTCAGCGTCGTCGCAGCAACCGTCGTGAGCGTCAGCGTGATGCCAACGGTAACGTGATAGAAGGTTCGGAAGAATCCGAAGCCGGCGAAAACGCTGAAGAGCCAAGCACCGCCGATCTGGCCGCAGGCCTGGCTGTTACCGCAGCCGTTGCCAGCACCGTGATCAGTGCTCCGGCGGAAGCCCAAGCCCACGAGCAAGCTGAACTCGCCACCGCCACTGTGCAGGAAACTGCTCCAGTGGAAGCGCCAGTTGTTGAAGCGACTACGCCAGTGGAAGTGATTGCTGCTCCGGAAGTCGAAGTGGCACCGGTTCAGGAAACCCTGCCTCAGGTAGAGCCAGCTCCAGCCGTGGTTGCCGAGCCGGCGGTTGAAACCGTCGCTGAAACCGTGACCGAAACCGTGCGTGAAGTTCGCGAAGAGCAGACCGCTTTCAACTGGGTCGCCGAGCCGGCTGTTGCTGAAACACCAGCGCCAGTGGTTGAGGCACCGGTTGTTGAAACGCCAGTGTTCGAAGCTCCTGCGGTTGAAGCTCCTGTGGTTGAAGAGACCAAATTTGCCGAGCCAGTGGTCATTGCTGAACCAGCACCGGTTGTCGAAGCACCTGTCGTTGCCGAAGCGCCAGCTCCAGTGGTTGAAGCACCGGCTCCGGTCAGCGCCCTGACACCAAGCGGCCGCGCGCCGAACGACCCACGTGAAGTGCGTCGTCGCAAGCGTGAAGAAGAGCGTCTGCAGAAGGAAGCCGAACTGGCTGCCGCTGCTGCTCCGGTTGCTGAAGTGGTCGAGGCAGCGCCTGCCCCGGTCGCTGAAGAAGCGGTTGTCGAAGCGGTGATCGCTGAAGCACCACGCTCCGTTCAGGACGCGGTCGAGCAGCACCAGGAAGCCGAGGAAAAAGAACACGAGCCTAAACCACTCGTGTAATTTCCAAAGCCAATAAAGAGCCCCGCCCGGTGAAAACCTGGCGGGGCTTTTTTATGCCTCGATTTTTTGTGGTGGACTCTAGATCCACCCCCCTCGCCCCCAGCCTTTTCACCAAGGGACGAGGGGGAAAGGGCGCCGATTTGCGCGGTTTTCAGATATTGAGTTCAACTGGATATTTCAGGTCGATGTACCTCGAAAGAACACCTGGATCAGTCCCCTCTCCCTCTGGGCGGTCCGACGCTTCGGGAGGGCTAGGGTGAGGGGCTCTTAGGAATTTACGCAGCTCTCAAGACGAAGCAAAAACCAAAGCCTCAGGCACATCGATATCCCAAAGCACTCCAGGATCATCCACCGCCACTTCCACCAACCTGCCCTGCTTGAACAACGGCCGAGCCCCTCGATCGCCACTCAAAGCCTGCAACCCCGCACCAAACGAACGCCCAAACCCCACTGGATGGCCAAACTCGCCATCCTGCACCGGCACGCTCACCGCATCGTCGGCAATCGCCGCAACGACTCGTTCAATACTCGACGGCAAGATAAACGGCATATCCCCCAACACAATCAACCAGCCATCCGCCTCCGGGCACGCCGCGACGCCAGCGGCAATGCTGTCACCCATTCCGGTCGATTCGATCGAGACCACCTCACAGCCGTAAGCCTGGGCCATGCGCATTGCCTGCGGCCGCGCCTCAGTCGTCACCATGACGCGCTTATCAAGACCGGCCGGCAGATTCACCAACACCTGCTCGATCACCGAACGCACCGCACCATCACGCCCGGTGCAGTCCGCCAGCAACTTGTCCTTGTCCGCACCCGCCACCTGGCGAAAGCGACTGCCCTCGCCCGCTGCCAGCACAATCACTGCAATGGATCGACTCATGCGCCCTCCAGTGTTTTCTTCTGCTTCAACTCGACACCGTTCTTGATCGCGACGATTTCTGCCAACAAGGACAAGGCAATTTCCGCCGGTGAATGACTGCCGATGTGCAGACCGATGGGCCCGTGCAGTCGATCGATCGCCTGTACCGACAAGCCTAGCTGAGCGAGATTCTCCCGACGCTTCTGACTGTTGACCCGAGAGCCGAGCGCGCCAACATAGAAGGCTGGCGAATCCAGCGCCGTGAGCAACGCCATATCATCCAGACGCGGATCATGAGTCAGCGCGACAATCGCCGTGCGCTCATCGGTCTGGATGCTCAGCACCGCGTCATCCGGCATGCCCGGGACGAAACGCCCGTGGTGCTCTTCCCAACCGTAGACAAACTCGGTACGCGGATCGCAAATCAGCACCTCGAAATCCAGCAGCCGCGCCATGTCCGCGACGTAGCGCGACAACTGTCCGGCGCCGATCAACAACAATCGCCAACGCGGGCCGTAGATGGCTCGCAGGTTTTTGCCGTCGAACGCCAGCGAATCAGACTTGCTCGCCGCCGACAGCAACACTTCACCGGTTTCAATGTTCAGCTCACGGGCGACGATCTCGTGCGCTTCACAACGCGCGAGCAATTCGGCAACCCACGCAGGATCGCCAACCCGCTCTCCGGTCAGGCGCAACGTACCGCCACAAGGCAATCCGAAGCGCGCCGCCTCCTCTCGCGTGACGCCATAAGTGATCAACTGCACCGGCGGCCCATCGCTGGCGATGCGGCCGTCGTGCAAACGGGCAATCAAGTCATCCTCGACGCACCCGCCCGACACCGAACCGATCACCACGCCATCCTCGCGCAACGCCAACATCGCGCCGGGAGCGCGAGGCGCCGTGCCCCAGGTCTGCACCACGCTGAACAGCACCACCCGCTGTCCCGCGCGGCGCCACTCAAGGACGCTGCGCAGGACGTTGAGGTCGACGCTGTCCATTACGCCTCTGCCTTCTGCCAGCCCTGCAACTGATAGCGCACCGGCAGGTTGCGAATACGCTTGCCGGTGGCGGCGAAAATCGCGTTGCACAGCGCCGGGGCAATCGGCGGTACGCCCGGTTCGCCGACACCGCCCAACGGGACGTCGCCCGGTGGCGTTACCAGATGCACGGCAACTTCCTTCGGCGCCAGCGACATGCGCGCCACTTCGTACATATGGAAGTTGTCCTGCTGGACCTTGCCGTCCTTGAAGCTGATTTCGCCCAGTACTGCGTTGCCCAAGCCCATCACGCAAGCGCCTTCGAACTGCGAGCGAATACGTTCTGGGTTGATCTGCGGCCCGCAATCCACGGCAATATCAGCCTTATGCACGATCAGCGTGCCATCGTCCTTGACCTCGACTTCGATCACCGCCGCCACATAGGTGACGAAGCTGTAATGCACCGCCAGACCGAGACCACGCCCCTTCGGCAGTTTGCGCCCCCAACCGGCAGCTTTCGCGGCGGTTTCCAGCACGGCGCGCATGCGTCCGGTATCGATCGGATAACGCTCGGGAGACTCACCGTAGTTCCACTCTTCGCTCAAGGTACGCGGGTCGATCTGCCGATCCGCACCGAGCAGTTTGATCTGGTACTTGAGCGGATCTTCGCCGGCCTTGTGCGCCAACTCATCGACGAAGCTCTGAATTGCGAAACCATGGGGAATGTTCGACACCGAGCGATACCAGCCGACTCGCGTGTGCACGGTGGCTTCGGGGTTTTCCAGGCGCACGTTAGGAATGGCGTAGGCCATGTTGGTGAAACCCATGCCCAGTTCGAACGCGGCTTCATGGTTCATCCCCGGCGCGAACAGCGCGGTGATGCTCGGTGCCACGGTGCGATGCAGCCAACCGGACGGCATGCCGTCCTTGCCCACGCCCGCCTTTAGATACTCGGCGGACACGGTGTGGAAATAGGAGTTGTGGATGTCATCTTCACGCGTCCACTGCACCCGCACTGCTTTACCGGGAAACTCCTTGGCGAGGATCGCCGCCTCAACAACGAAGTCCGGCTTGGATTTGCGCCCGAAACCGCCGCCGAGCAGTGTGACATTAAAGGTGACGTTGTCGAACGGCAGACCAAGGCGCTCGCCGATTCGTTCGCGGGTAACTTGCGGCGCCTGACTTGGCGCCCATGCCTCGCAAACCCCGTCCTGGTAACGGGCGATGGCGACCATCGGTTCCATCGGCGCCTGCGCCAGATGCGGCAGATAGTAAGAAGCTTCAAGGGTGCTGGCCGCGCCACTCAACGCCTTGTCGATATCGCCAGTGTTGCGCACCACTTTGCCGGGTTTCAGCGAGGCGGCTTCGAGTTCCTTGCGATAGGCAATCGAGTCGTAACTGGCATTCGGGCCATCGTCCCACTCGATTTTCAAAGCTTCGCGGCCCTTGATCGCTGCCCAGGTATTGCTGGCCACGACAGCCACGCCGCCTAACGGCTGAAATTCCGAAGGCAGCGGACGCCCTTCAATCTGCATCACTTTGAGCACGCCGGGGACTTTCAGCGCCGCGCTGTCGTCCAGCGATTTGACCTTGCCGCCGTAAACTGCCGGGCGCGCGATGGTCGCGTACAACATGCCGTCGAAATGCACGTCAGCACCGTACACCGCACGACCATTGACGATGTCGTCACCGTCGATGGCCTTGGTGCCTTCTTTGCCAATGTAGCGAAATTCCGATGGCTGCTTGAGGCGCAGGCTGTCACGCGCCGGTACTGCCAATGCGCTGGCCGCGGCGGCGAGTTCGCCATAGCCCAGCTCACGGCCGGACGGTTTGTGAATGATTTTATGCAACTGCGCGTGACATTCGCCGACCGGCACTTTCCACTGCGCAGCGGCAGCTTGCTCGAGCATGGTCCGCGCCGCCGCGCCACAACGCCGCATCGGTTCGTACCAGTGACGCATGCTGCGCGAACCGTCGGTGTCCTGGTTGCCGAAGCGCACCTCATCACCCGGCGCCTGCTGCACTTTGACGTGCGCCCAATCGGCTTCCAGCTCATCAGCGACGACCATAGTCAGACTGGTACGCACGCCCTGGCCCATTTCCGAACGGTTGCACACCACGGTGACCGTGCCGTCAGCGGCGATGCTGACGTAGACCTTCGGATCATCGATCCAGCCATTGGGCATGCCATCGGCGCCGAACTGTTTCGGCTTGTCCTCGGCCAACGCATCCTGCCAGCCCCAGCTGGCGGCCAGCACCAGTGCACCGGTAGCGCCGACGCCTTTGAGGAAACCACGACGGCTGAGATTGCTCAGGGCGAAATCATTCGGAAGGCGACTCATGCCTTGGCCTCCTTCAAGTGAGTGGAAGCCTGACGAATAGCGGTTTTGATCCGGTTATAGGTGCCGCAACGGCAAATGTTGCCGACCATGGCTTCTTCGATCTGCTCGTCGCTCGGATTCGGGTTGGTCTTGAGCAACGCCGTGGCCGACATGATCTGCCCACCCTGACAGAAACCGCATTGAGCCACAGCACTGTCGAGCCAGGCTTGCTGGACCACCTGCCCGACCGGGTCAGCATGAAGATTATCGATGGTAGTAACGTTCTGCCCGACCACCGAGCCAATCGGCGTGATGCAACTGCGCGCCGGCAAGCCATCGATGTGAATGGTGCAGGCGCCACACAGGCCCATGCCGCAGCCGAATTTGGTGCCGTTGTAACCAGCAACATCGCGAATAGCCCAGAGCAGCGGCATGTCTTCCGTGACATCAAGTGAATGGTCTTGGCCATTGAGTTTCAGGGTAATCATGGGCACGCCCGCATATTTTTAGTGGTTATCGGGTCGAGCAATCTGCCGCCGTTGAATCGGCGGTGGTTCACGCAGATCGACTCAGGCTAATCAGGCTCTCTTGTGCCGACGCGAACGTCTGCACCGGGCCTTTTGTGAAGCAAATGACGGTTATCGTTAGCTCGCTAAGTTAACCCAACATTAACGAAAAAGCCCTGCTGAGACAGGGCTTTTCAGTTACGAGCTTTTAGCTACAAGCTGCAAGTAAAAGCAGTAGCTGGCTCACCATCAAGATTGTAGCTTGCCGCTAAAAACTTGAAGCTCGCAGCTGCACTAATAGCGATTGGGCTCCATTTCCAGCTCGACATTGAAACGTTCGGCAATGTCTTTCTGGATGCGTTGCGCCAGATCGAGCAGTTGCAGCCCGGTTGCCGCGCCGTAGTTGACCAGCACCAACGCCTGCAATTTATGCACGCCGGCATCTGCCTCACGGAAACCTTTCCAGCCAGCGCGCTCGATCAACCAGCCCGCGGCCAGTTTCATCTGCCCGTCCGGTTGCGAGTAGGCGACCACATCCGGATGCTGCGCTTTGATCTGCGCGACGATGGCCGCCGACACCAGCGGATTCTTGAAGAAACTGCCGGCATTGCCGAGCACTGCCGGGTCCGGCAGTTTTTCACTGCGGATGCTGCAAATCGCGCGGCTGACATCGGTCGGCGTCGGCTGCTCGATACCTTGCTCGGTCAGGCGCTGGCGCACCGGGCCGTATTCCAGATGCAGATGTGCAACGCGATTGAGCGCGAAGCGCACCCGCAAAATCAGCCAACGTCCCGGCTGCTGCTTAAACAGACTGTCGCGGTAGGCAAAGTTGCATTCTTCTAGAGTGAAGTCGCGCAACTCGCCGGTCTGACGATCCAGCGCGGTGAGGCCGGCGAACACATCCTTGATCTCGACACCGTAAGCGCCAATGTTCTGCATCGGCGCAGCGCCGACAGTGCCGGGAATCAGACTGAGGTTTTCCAGTCCGGAAAAGCCCAGCGCCAGTGTGTGTTGGACAAACGGATGCCACGGCTCGCCCGCTTCAGCCTCAATCACCACGCGGTTGCCGTCATCACTGATGACGCGGATCCCGCGCGTTGCCATGCGCAGCACCAGCGCCGGAATATCAGCGGTCAGCAGCAAGTTACTGCCACCGCCAATCACCAGCAACGGCACGTCGTGCGCCGTGGCATACGCCAGCGCTTCACGGACATCGGCATCGCTGCGGGCTTCGGCGAACAGTTGCGCACGAACATCCACGCCAAAACTGTTGAACGACTTCAGGGAAACCTGCGGTTGCACCTGCAAACTCATAACCGGCCCTTCACTTCGATCAACAACTGGTCACACGCGGCTTCGATCAGATCCAGCACCTGCTCGAAACCCTGATCGCCGTCGTAATACGGATCCGGCACTTCATCGACCACACCGGCATAACGACGCAGGAACAGATCCAGCTCAGCCTTGCCGGTCGACGGCTGCAACGCCTTGAGATTGCGCAGGTTGCTGTTATCCATCGCCAGAATCAGATCGTAACTGGCGAAATCGGCACGACTGACCTGCTGCGCCCGTTGCGCCGACAGGTCATAGCCGCGCACTTTGGCCGCAGCCTGGCTGCGTTTGTCCGGCGGATTGCCGACGTGCCAGTCACCGGTGCCAGCCGAGGCCACTTCGACCTGATCCGCCAGCCCCGCTTCACGCAGTTTGTGCCGTAACACGCCTTCAGCCGTGGGCGAACGGCAAATGTTGCCCAGGCACACAAACAGAACGCGCATCAGGCCCCCAGCAGGCGACGAACGCGCTCGAGGTCTTCAACCGTGTCGACGCCGGTTGGCGGCGCGATCAGCGCATCGGCGACATGAATCCGCACGCCGTGCCACAGGGCACGCAGTTGCTCGAGGGATTCAGTGTTTTCCAGCCAGCACGGGCCCCAGCTCACGAAGTCATGAAGGAAACCGGCGCGGTAGGCGTAAATGCCGATGTGACGACGGTACGGCACGCCTTCAGGCAATTGCTCGCGGCTCTTGGTAAACGCATCGCGCGCCCACGGCAGGGTCGCACGGCTGAAGGTCAGCGCCAGACCGTTGAGGTCGCTGACGACCTTGACCACGTTCGGATTGAACAAGGTTTCCACGTCCTCAATCGGCTCGGCCAGCGTGGCCATGCGCGCTTCAGTGTGGGCGGCCAGATTGGCGGCAACCTGATCGATCACGCTCGGCGGGATCAGCGGCTCGTCACCCTGCACATTGACCACTATCGCGTCGGGTTCAAGGCCCAGTTTCGCCGCGACTTCGGCCAGACGATCGGTGCCGGAATTGTGATCTTCACGGGTCAGCACGACTTCGGCGCCAAAGGCCTTGCAGGCCTCGACGATGCGCGCATCGTCAGTCGCAACCACCACGCGGGAGGCGCTGCTTTTGCTCGCCTGTTCCCAGACGTGCTGGATCATCGGCTTGCCGGCGATGTCCAGCAGCGGCTTGCCCGGCAAGCGGGTCGAGGCGAAACGCGACGGGATGACAACGGTGAAGGCGGTGGTCATTTATCCAGACGCTCGTCAGTGGTCAGGGTACGGGCTTCGCTTTCGAGCATCACCGGGATGCCGTCGCGGATCGGGTAGAGCCAGGCCGGCGCCCTTGCTGATCAACTCGGTCTTGTCGGCGCTGAGCTTGAGCGGGCCTTTGCAGATCGGGCACGCGAGGATGTCGAGCAATTTGGTGTCCATGAACATTCCCTGATAAATGAGTTAAGGCAAAAGCCGATCGGGCAACAGGCGCATCAGCTGAGTGTCGAACCAGGCCATGAAGGCCGGCGACGGCACAGCATCGACCGCCAGATACCACCAATCGGCAGCAGCGAAGGCACGGCACTTCACCGCGTCCTTTTCGGTCATCACCAACGGCAATGACGGTGTGAAATTCAACGCCTGCACGCTGTATTCGGCGTGGTCGGCAAACGCATGGGGGATTGCTCGCCAGTCTAGCGCTTCGAGGGTATTGAAGAAACGTTGCGGATTGCCGATCCCGGCGACGGCGTGCACGGCCTGGCCAGCGGGAAAGTGGTCAAGGGGTTTACGCTCCCCGCTGCGCAGGTTGACCAGTGCAGTCGGTTGCAGACGGAAAGCGAAACCGTCGTCACGGTCTTCAGTCGCACCATTGAACAGCACACCATCAACACTTTGCAGACGTTCGATCGGTTCGCGCAACGGCCCGGCAGGCAGGCAACGCTTGTTGCCGAGGCCACGAGCGGCGTCGATCAGCACCAGCTCCAGATCACGCGCCAGGCGGTAATGCTGCATGCCGTCGTCGGAGAGGATCAGATCCAGCGGCTCATTGGCGAGCAAGGCTTTGACGGCGGCGCTGCGATCGGGGTCGATCATCAGCGGCACACCTGTGCGCTGGACGATCAACAACGGTTCATCACCGGCAATGTCCGCGGTTTGCTCGGCCTCAACGCGCCATGGCAGTTGCGGCGGTTTGGCACCGTAGCCACGGCTGACCACGCCGACGCGCAAACCGCTACGCCGGCAATGTTCGATCAACCACAGAATCATCGGCGTCTTGCCGGTGCCACCCACGGTGATGTTGCCGACCACGATCAACGGCACGGGCGATTGATAGATCTCACCCTCACCGCTGAGAAAGCGCTGACGCTTGTTGATCACCACACGGCGATACAACATTTCCAGCGGCCGCAGCAG
Source organism: Pseudomonas sp. MC6 (assembly GCF_054790575.1). Taxonomy (NCBI): domain Bacteria; kingdom Pseudomonadati; phylum Pseudomonadota; class Gammaproteobacteria; order Pseudomonadales; family Pseudomonadaceae; genus Pseudomonas; species Pseudomonas sp. MC6. Next base: position 279,257 of record NZ_CP186504.1, on the reverse strand, counting down.
CGCCAGGGCCGGGTGCCCCTGATACCACGCGGCGAGAAAGCGATCGGACAGGCTCATCAGGATTTGGGCGCCGCCTCGACCGTGGTCATGCGCAGATGGCTGAAACCGAGCTTGCCGGCCGCGTCCATGGCGGTGATCACGGATTGATGCTGAGTCTTGCCGTCAGCACTGATCGACAACGGCATGTTGGTGTCGCCGTTGGACTCTTTCTGCATGGCTTCCATCAGGGTCGCCAGATCATTTTTCGGCAGAATCTTGTTGTTCACCGAAAAAACGCCTTCGGCGCTGATAGCCACGTCGATCTGCTTGAGCTGCTGATCTTCGGCCGGTGACCCGCTGACCGCTTCCGGCAGGTCGACGCGCAACTGGGTTTCACGGGTAAACGTGGTGGTCACGACGAAAAACAGCAGCAGAATGAACACCACGTCGATCAGCGACGCGAGGTTGATATCGATGGTTTCCCGAGGCTTGCGACGGAATTTCACGCGCGGCCCTCGGCCAGGTCGACGTCACGATCGCCCTGCACCACTTCAACCAGTTTGATCGCTTCCTGTTCCATGCCCACCACCAGCTCATCGATACGGCGTTGCAGGAACCGGTGGAAGAACACCGCCGGAATACCGACCATCAGGCCTGCCGCAGTGGTGATCAATGCTTTGGAAATACCACCGGCCAATACCGAGGCGTTGGTGGTCATGCCTGAGCCAGTGAAGGCACTGAAAATGTCGATCATGCCTAACACGGTGCCCAGCAGACCGAGCAACGGCGACATGGCGGCAATCGTGCCCAGCGCATTAACGTAGCGCTCGAGTTCGTGAATGACCCGGGCGGCGGCCTCTTCAATGCACTCTTTCATGATCTCGCGACCATGCTTGGAGTTGGCCAGACCGGCAGCGAGGATTTCCCCCAGCGGCGAATTGGCGCGCAATTCCTTGAGTTTTTCTTTATTGAGCTGCTTGTCCTTGATCCAGACCCAGACCTGGCCCAGCAGATGCTCGGGGGTGACGCGACTGGCGCGCAGGGTCCACAGGCGTTCGGCGACGATCGCCATGGCCGCGATGGAGCTCAGAATGATCGGCAACATCATCCAGCCGCCGGATTTGACCAATTCCCACACAGTGACAGTCCCCTCGAAAAAGTGCGCCACTTTACCATACCGATTCACGATTAAGACCCGCCGCCCCGACGACCGTGATGTGCCATCCATGCTGGCACCGATCAACGGGCGAGCGCAGGCGTATCACGCCAGAAACGCCGCTGATGACGCATCGTCCACGGCGGTTTGAAGCGGCCCAGTTGCAGATGAATGGCGCCCTGTTCGGCGCTGTCGTAAATGCGCAGGCCTTGTTTGCGATAACGCGCCAGTACGGTCGGATGTGGATGGCCGAAAGAGTTGCCCTGTCCGCGAGAAATCAACACGGCTTCAGGTTGCAGCACCTTGAGCAGCGCCATTGACGATGAACTGCGGCTGCCATGGTGAGGCGATTGCAGCCATTGCGTCGGGACCGCCAGTGGACTGTCGAGTAATACGCGTTCGGCGTGGGTGTCGATATCGCCGGTCAGCAACAGGCGCTCGCCATTGGCCTCGATCTGCAACACGCAGGAACGCTGATTGCTGTCGCCGGCGTCCGCCCACTGCCAGAGTTGAAAACGCACGCCGTCCCACTGCCATTGCCGGCCGCTTTCGCAGGCCTCGGCGCTCAACTGCGCGGGCAGCCCCGCCGGGTCGCCGCTGATCACTTGATCGACGGTCAAACCACGAGTGATCGCCAAAGCGCCGCCAGCGTGATCGGCGTCCGCATGGCTAAGCAGCATCAGATCAAGGTTTCTCACGCTGAGTTTGCGCAATGCAGGCAGCACCACCCGCTCACCGAGATCGAAATCGCCAAAGCGTGGCCCCGCGTCATACAGCAGCGCGTGATGACGCGTGCGGATCAGGATGGCCAGGCCTTGGCCGACATCGAGTTGCCAGATCTCGGCCAGCCCTTCATCCAGACGCTCGCGGGGTGGCACGACCAGCAGCAATAGCAATGGCCAGCCCAGTGCACGCATCGGCACGCCGCGCGGCAACAGCAACAACACGGCGCCGAGGCCGCCAATGGCCCAGACCCAAGTGGGTACCGAGGGTGCGATCCACGCCGGCCAATGCCCGGCAATCATTGCCAGCGCGCGAAACAGTACGTCGATCAAACCGCCGGCCAGCCACAGCAGGCCGGCGCCAACATAAGGGACAGGCAACAACACCGTGCCCAGTAGCGCTGGCGGTAACACCACCAGACTGACCCAGGGCACTGCGAGCAGATTGGCCAGCGGCCCGCTGAGACTGACCGGCAGGTTCAGTGCCAGCAAAACCGGGCACAAACCAATCGCAATCAACCATTGCGCCCGCGTCCAGGTCTGCCACCAGCGCCACGGACCCAAACGACCGCCAAAGGTGAAAATCAACACCGCCACCGCCGCAAACGACAGCCACAAACCCGGACGCAAACTGGCGAGCGGATCCAGCAACAGCACACCATTGAACGCCAGCAGCAACGGCCACCATGCCCCCAGATGGCGAAAGCGCAGGCGCCACAACAGCACCAGCCCGACCATCACGCAGGCCCGCTGCACCGGCACATCGAACCCGGCAAGCAGCCCATAACCAAACGCTGCCGCGAACGCCAGCCCACAGGCCCATGGCAGCCACGGCCAACGCAATGGCCACAGGCCAAATCGCGCCAACCCTGCGACCAGCCAATACATCACCGCCGCCAGCAAGCCGATGTGCTGACCGGAAATCACCAACAAGTGCACGGTGCCGGTGTCCTGCAAAATCTGCCAATCCTCACGACTGAGCCCGGACCCATCGCCCAACACCAACGCGGCCAGAGCACCGGTCCGACCGTGCGCATCCACTGCAAGCAGGCGCTGACGAATGCTGTCGCGCCAGGCCCAACGCGCTTCGCTCAGGCGTTGACCGTCCTTGATCGTGCCCGTCGCACCGACGCGTTGCGCCAGCAGCCAAGCCTCGTAATCGAACGCATCCGGATTGAGCAAACCAGCGGGGCGCTTGAGTTTGACTGCCAATCGCCAGCGCTCGCCACTGTTGACCGGCGGCCCGGCGTACCAGGCGAGGCGCATCAGCGATGGCAGCTTTTCATGACGCGAGCGCGCATCCGCCAACTCGAAACGCACCACACCCTCGGCGCTCTGCGGCAAGCCGATGACCCGTCCTTCGAGCCAGCGGGTTTCGCCATCCAGTTCAGTCGGCAAACGATCATTCAACGCCCACTGCGCGCTGACACAGGACCACGTAAAACCCAACAGCAAAAACGCCAACGGATAGCTGCGAAACGGCAGCAGCATCAAAGCAGCCACCGGCAGCAACAGCATCAACCAGACCGGCGGTAATGCCGGCATAAAAACCGGGGCCAGCAGACCAACTGCCAGCGCCATCATCCCTGTGCGCATAAGCCCGTCCTTGAGAGTCCCGCACTTAGGCATAGCGGGTGTCGGGCACAGGCGTCGTCAACAATTGTCACAAAGTCTGAATGGGCGCTTCGTAGAATCCAGACATACTTGCCGCCTTAACCGACCGAGAAGCCTTATGCCCCGGCGCTTATTCAAACGTTACATGCCCGACCCGACGAGCATCAGGGAACACAAATCCTTACGCTTTCTCGGCAAGTTGCTGCATGACCCGAATCTCTGGCACCTCAATCGCCACTCGGTCGCCCGGGCGATGGCGGTCGGCCTGTTTGCTGCGTTCCTGCCGATTCCGGCGCAGATGCTGGTGGCCGCCGCCCTCGCCGTCATGGTGCGGGGGAACATGCCGATTGCGGTCAGCCTGGTGTGGCTGACCAATCCGATCACCATGCCGGCGGTGTTCTTCTGTACGTATCAGGCTGGGGCGTTTTTGATGGACGTGCCTGCCCGGCATCTTCCAGATGAGCTGACCTGGGAATGGATCAGCGGCGAGTTGTCGACGTTGTGGCAGCCGTTCTTGCTCGGTTCGGTAGTGGTAGGGCTGGTGCTTGGCGCCCTCGCCTATTGCCTGGTGATGATGTATTGGCGTTGGTGGGTCGCGCGGCAATGGGCGCGGCGCAAGAAAAGCCGCATGCGCTGAATGCAAAACGGCCTCCGCAGTGGGAGGCCGTTTTGATTTGTGGCGTCTGGATTGGCCCTATCGCGAGCAGGCTCACTCCTACATTGGAATGCGTTCCCCTGTAGGAGTGAGCCTGCTCGCGATGGCCACGACTCGGTCTGGAGTCAGGTACGCATCCCGCGCCCACTCACCAGCAACCGTGCACAACCGAGATACAGCACCACCGTCGCCACCAGCATAAAGGTGATCGCAATGCCGATCTTGATATCTGACACACCGAGAATGCCGTAACGGAAGGCGTTGACCATGTGCAACACCGGGTTGGCCAGCGACACGGTTTGCCAGAATGGCGGCAGCAGCGTGATCGAATAGAACACCCCACCCAGATAGGTCAGCGGCGTCAGCACAAAGGTCGGGATGATTGAAATATCATCGAAGTTGCGCGCAAACACCGCGTTGATGAAGCCCAGCAGCGAGAAGATCGTCGCCGTCAGCACCACCACGAGAATAGTCACACCGAGGTGATGCACCTGCAGATGGGTGAAGAACAGCGACAGAATCGTCACGATCACGCCGACCATCAGGCCACGCAACACACCGCCAATGGTGAAGCCGATCAGAATCGTGTGCGGCGACACCGGCGAGACCATCAGCTCTTCGATGGAGCGCTGGAACTTGCTGCCGAAGAAACTCGAGACGACATTGCCGTAGGAGTTGGTAATCACCGACATCATGATCAGCCCCGGCACGATGTACTCCATGTAGGTGAAGCCACCCATGTCGCCGATCTGCCGGCCGATCAGGTTACCGAAGATCACAAAGTACAGAACCATAGTGATCGCTGGCGGCAGCAGGGTCTGCGGCCAGATCCGCGTGAAACGTTTGACCTCGCGGTAAACAATGGTCTGCAGCGCGACGAGGTTGGGACGGAATTCGGAACTCATACCGCCACCTTCGACAGATTTTTCTCCACCAGGGACACGAACAGCTCCTCGAGGCGATTGGTTTTGTTACGCAGGCTCAATACTTCGATGTTCTGCTGCGCCAACTGAGTGAACAACGCCGTGATGCCCATGGATTTGTCGACCTGGACTTCCAGGGTATGGCTGTCGATCAACCGGGCCGGATATCCGAGCAGTTGCGGCGCGACGCTCAAGTCGTTTTTCAGGTCCAGCAAGAAGGTTTCCACGTGCAGCTGGCCGAGCAATTGTTTCATGCTGGTGTTTTCGACGATGGTGCCGTGGTCGATGATGCCGATGTTGCGGCACAGCTGCTCAGCCTCTTCCAGATAGTGCGTGGTGAGGATAATGGTGATGCCTTTCTGGTTCAGTTCGGTGAGGAACGTCCACATCGACCGGCGCAGCTCGATATCGACGCCTGCGGTCGGTTCATCGAGGATCAGCAGACGTGGTTCATGGACCAGCGCACGGGCGATCATCAAACGGCGCTTCATGCCGCCGGACAACGACCGCGACGGCACGTCGCGCTTGTCCCACAGGCCCAATTGAGTGAGGTACTGCTCGGCGCGTTCCTTGGCGATTTTCGCCGGAATGCCGTAGTAACCGGCCTGGGTCACGACGATGTCGAAAGTCTTTTCGAACTGATTGAAGTTGAATTCCTGGGGCACCACGCCGATCGAGCGCTTGAGCTGCGCAGGATTCTTGTCCAGGTCATGACCGAAGATATTCACCGTACCGCTGGTCTTGTTGACCAGGGTCGAGAGAATGCCGATGGTCGTGGATTTGCCGGCACCGTTGGGGCCGAGCAAGGCGAAAAAGTCACCTTCGGCGACGTCCAGATCGATACCACTCAAGGCCTGGAACCCGTTGCCGTAGGTTTTGGTTAGCTGCCGGATGGACAGAGCGGAACTCATATCTGATTTACGCACCATTGAAGGAAAAAAGGAGACGGCGGCGAAAGATCGAACCGCAGCGCAAGTGCGCAATGGTGCTTGCCACCGCCGTACAAGTACAGTCAAGTGTGTCGATAGTAGGTATTAAGTCAACGCGGTCATGACTGCTTTCTGGTAGGCCGGACGCTGCTTCAGGCGCTCGTACCAAGCCTGCACATGCGCTTGCGGGGCGCGTTCGATGGGCATCTCGAACCAGGCATAAATGAAACTGCCGAGCGGGATATCGCCCATGCCGATGTCTTGGCCGGAAAGATACGGTTGGCTGGCCAACGCCTCTTCGGCCATGCTCAGCAACTCGCTGCATTCCTTGATCGCGGCGTTGATCGCTGGCCAGTCCTGCTTGTCCGCCGGGGTGCGCAAGACGCCCCAGAACACCGTGCGGAATGGCCCGGCAAAACTCGACGTGGTCCAGTCCATCCACTTGTCGGCGATGGCGCGGGCTTGCGGATCGGCCGGATACCAAGCGCTATCAGGCGCATGCTTGGCCAGCAGATAACGCACGATGGCGTTGGATTCCCACAGCACGAAACCGTCGTCTTCGATCACTGGCACCCGACCGTTCGGGTTCATCGCCCGGTACTCAGGTGTGTCGACTACGCCGAATGCGCCACCGGCATCGATCGCCTCGTAAGCCAGACCGAGCTCCTCGGCGGCCCACAATGGCTTCCTGACATTCGATGAGTTTTTCCGTCCCCAGATCTTCAGCATGACCGCCTCTTTGCAAATGCGTGGGCAGGCAGCATACGCCGGATCAGACGCGGCTCAAATCACTCTGCATATCGCCCAGCAGTTGCGGCTGCTCATCAGTGAACAGATGCGGATAGCACTTTTGCAGATGTTCGAAGAAGAACGTCTCCGGTACATCGGCGAATTGTCCGTGATCGACCAGATACTCCATCAACTGTGCACCGTCGCGGTTGAACGGGTGGAAAACGCTGTCGTTGATGCCGTCGAACTCCAGTGGCGCGACGTTGAACAGCTCGCAGAGCTTCTGGTTGAACGCCGGGGTGGCTTTGACCCAGCGATCATTGAGAAAAAACTCGGTGTAGCCGTGCATGGCGAACATGTCGCTTTTCAATAACTGGAGCAGACGCGGGGTCGACAGGTGATTTTTCACATCGGCCAGGCCGATCCGCGCCGCGATTCCGCAATGCCGCGCGCAGCCCGCCAGCAGCGTGGCTTTCGGTACGCAATAACTCTCCGCCGTCGCCAATGCATAACTGCCACACAAAGTCTGCGGATCACGGCTGAAGGTGTAAGGGTTGTAGCGCACCGCCTCACGTACTGCGTAATAAAGATTGATCGCCTGCTCAAGCGGATCGCGGCTGGCGCCCCGATGCTGTTCGGCGAACTCCACCACCGCCGGGTGGTCACTATCGATGAAGCGGCCGGGGCTCAGATACTCGTGCATGACGACAATCTCCTGGGTGAGTCCCGAGTCTAGCGACAGCTTCAGCACAGAGATAACGACGTTTCGGCCAAACTTGGACGCAAAGACGCGGGATCGGCGAACGATTTCCCACACGTGTTGCCCACCGAACCTACGAAAACCATCCGGGGTTTCCCACGATTTCAATCACCTTGGTCTGACCGCCCGGTTTTACAGATGCCGTCTAAGCTCTGGAGGGTCGATTTGCCTTGGTTCACGGAGGACTGAATATGCTGTTGTTGTGGATACTGGTTTTGATCGTTGGCGTGGCATATCTCGCCCACCGGCGTATTTCGCCTCTGCCCGCGTTGGGCATCGTTGCCACCTACTTGCTGGCGATGGGTATTTTCAGTCATGCGCCGGGATGGCTGTTGCTGGTGTTCTGGGTCCTGCTGGCGGTGGTCGCTGCACCGTTGCTGCTGCCTGACCTGCGCCGCAAGCATTTCACGGCGCCGCTGTTCAACTGGTTTCAGAAAACCCTGCCGCCCATGTCGCAGACCGAACGCGACGCAATCGATGCCGGCACTGTCTGGTGGGATGGCGAGCTGTTCAGCGGCCGTCCGGACTGGGACAAACTGCTGGCCTATCCCAAGGCGCAACTGAGCGAAGAAGAACAGGCCTTCATTGATGGCCCGACTGAAGAACTCTGCGCGATGGTCACTGACTGGCAGATCGGCCAGTCGATGGACTTGCCGCCGGAAGCCTGGGCGCACATCAAGGAACACGGCTTTTTTGCCCTGATCATTCCGAAAGAATTCGGTGGTAAGGGGTTCTCTGCTTACGCTCACTCGCAAGTGGCAATGAAACTGGCCACACGCAGCGGTGACCTCGCCTCCACCGTGATGGTGCCTAACTCACTCGGCCCGGCCGAACTGCTGTTGCATTACGGCACCGACGAACAACGCAATCACTACTTGCCACGCCTGGCCCGTGGCGATGACATCCCGTGCTTCGCCCTCACCGGCCCGCTTGCGGGTTCTGATGCCGGCGCGATGCCCGACACCGGCATCATCTGCAAAGGTCAGTGGAAAGGTCAGGAAGTCATCGGACTGCGCCTGAACTGGGAAAAGCGTTACATCACTCTTGGCCCCGTGGCCACCCTTCTCGGTCTGGCGTTCAAGGCGTATGACCCGGAGCACCTGCTCGGTGACAAGGAAGACCTCGGCATCAGTCTCGCACTGATCCCGACCGATACCGCTGGCGTCGAAATCGGTCGCCGTCACCTACCGTTGGGCGCGGCATTTATGAACGGCCCGAACTCGGGCAAGGACGTGTTCATCCCGCTGGACTTCCTCATCGGCGGTCAGGAAATGCTCGGCAAGGGCTGGATGATGCTGATGAACTGTCTGTCGGTGGGCCGTTCGATCTCGTTGCCGGCAGTCGGTACCGGGGCAGCCAAATTCACCAGTCTGGTAACTGGTCAGTACGCGCAGATTCGTGAACAGTTCAATGTACCGCTGTCGGCCTTCGAAGGTATTCAGGAAGCCATGGCGCGCATCGGCGGCAACGCGTGGATGATGGACGCGGCACGGATGCTCACCGCCAACGCAGTGGATCTCGGTGAGAAACCCTCGGTGCTTTCGGCGATCCTCAAGTACCACCTCACCGAGCGCGGCCGCGAGTGCATCAGCCACGCCATGGACGTGCACGGCGGTAAGGCGATCATCATGGGGCCGAACAACTACCTCGGGCGCAGCTGGAACGGTGCGCCGATCTTCATCACCGTGGAAGGCGCGAACATTCTTTCGCGCAACCTGATGATCTTCGGTCAGGGCGCGATTCGTTGCCATCCATTCGTGCTGAAGGAAATGGCTCTGGCGGGTCGTGAGGACAAGGATCAGGCGCTGAAAGAGTTCGATGGCCTGCTGCTCAAACACATTGGTTTCGCTGTGAGCAACGCTGCCAGCACGCTGGTACTGAACTTGGGTTTCGGCCACTTCGAGCATGCGCCGGGCGACAAGATCAGTCAGGGTTACTTCCGCGCACTCAACCGTCAGGCAGCGGCGTTTGCCATGCTCGCCGACTTCAGCATGATGCTGCTCGGCGGCGAACTGAAGCGTCGCGAACGTCTGTCGGCCCGTTTGGGAGATGTGCTGAGCAACCTGTATCTGGCCTCTGCCGCGCTCAAGCGCTATCACGATCTGGATTCGCCAGCGTACATGGAGCCGCTGTTCCGATGGGCAATGGAAGAAAGTCTCGGCCAGGCGGAACGAGCAATGGATGAGTTGCTGCGCAACTTCCCCAACAAGGTGTTCGGCTGCCTGCTGCGCGTCATCGTCTTCCCGTTTGGCCGTCGTCACAAAGGCCCGTCGGACAAACTCGGAGCGGAAGTGGCTGGCGTCATTGGTCGCGCCAAGGGCGATCCGGCGCTGGAAGAACTGCTTGCCGGTTGCTATCGCCCACAGTCGGCAGACGATGCGGTCGGCGCGCTGCAACACGCCAGCGATCTGCTGAATGCTGCGCAGCCATTACACAAAAAACTGCACACTTCGCTGAAAAGCGGTCAGGTCAAACCGGTGGCGGGCGAACACGCCATCGATGCAGCACTGGAGGCCGGAGTGTTGCAACCGGTGGAAGCGCAGAGCCTGCGCGATGCCGAAGCAGCGCGACGCAAGGTGATCGACGTCGATGATTTCGACAAAGAGGAGCTGGCGCTCGCAGAGGGCAAAGTCCGCTGATCCTGACAACCATGTCCAAGAGGGCGCAGGAGCTTTATACTCCCGCGCCCGTTTTGCTCTTGAGGACTTATCTCGTGTCCAACGTCGTTGCCGATCATCTTGTTTTACTCGACCACCTGCGCAGCATCCTGGTCGCCGTAGGTGAGGCCGAACAGGTTCCCGAAGAAAGCCATGCCCTGTTCCTGGAGCGCTTCGACGAACTGCTCGCATCGCTGCCGATCGATCCGATCGAAAGCCAGTACCTGGGCCAGGACATCCTGACTCAAGTGATTAGCCGTTACCCGCAGATCGCCCACCTGATCCCGCGCGATCTGCTGTGGTTCTTCGCCGGTGACTGCCTGCACTACCTGTCCGATGAAGAGATCGACCTGTATCAGGCGCTGGAAGAGCGCCGTTACGAAGCTGAACAGAACGACGAACCGTTCGACTGGAATCAGGAAAAACAGCTGCTGGCGATGTCTGCTCAGGACAGCAAGCACTGATTTAACTGTTTGGTTGAAAATCAAAAGATCGCAGCCTTCGGCAGCTCCTACAGTGGAATCACGCAATCCCCTGTAGGAGCTGCCGTAGGCTGCGATCTTTTGCTTCTGCGTTACAGCAATCCCTCGCTTTCCGGTAATTCATACGCCATGGCTGCGTTACTCGCACTACCAGACTTGCCCGGCTTGCTCAAAGTCGGCTCTTTCTGCAGACACTCCACCAGATAGTCGATAAACACCCGCAACTTGGGAGGCAGATAGCGCGTCGGCGAATGCAGCAACCACAGTCCGCCATGGTAGGACGCCAGGAAAGTCCAGTCCGGCAGCACCTGCACAATCAACTTCTGCTCAAGTGCGTAACGGGCGGTGAAATACGGCAGGCTGCCGATGCCAATGTGCTGCAACACCGCGCCCAAGCGCACGCCCGTATGATTGGCGGCATAGCGACCACGCACCCCTACCGTCACCGCTTTGTTGCCTTTCTTGAATTTCCAGCGCGCATCGCTCGGAGTTTCCCCCAGATAAACACAGCTGTGATTGAGCAAATCATGGGGATGGGTCGGCGTGCCGTGTTCGGCCAGGTATTGCGGCGTGGCACAGAGCAGGTGGTCGATGGTCAGTAACTGCCGCCCAACCAGCCCGGCCGGGGGGCGATCGGTGATGCGAATCGCCAGATCGACATGGTCGTCGATCAAATCGACCTGACGATCTTCCAGCAGCAACTCGACATCGACCTTGGGGTAGCGCCGCAAAAATTCAGGCATATGCGGATGGATCACGAAGCGACCCACTGCTTTCGGCACGCTGACGCGCACCAGACCTTCCGCTTCATGGGTAAACTGACCACTGATTTCCATCACCGATTTGGCCGCGCTGACCATTTCCTGGCAGCGCTTGAACACCTCTTCGCCACCGTCACTCAAACGCAGCTTGCGCGTGGTGCGCTGCAACAACCGCGTGGCCAAGGCTTTTTCCAGCCGCGAAATACTGCGGCTCACCGCTGAGGGCGATGAGCCCAGTTGCCGAGCGGCTTCAGAGAAGCTGCCGGTCTCCACGACCTTGACGAAAATCGCCATTTCACCGAGCAGCGGTAGCGGCAGATTGATGCTCACAGCGCACAAGTCCTTTGATGTTTGAACGGATTATCACGTTATTGCACGATTCATATAATAAAAAAAGAAACTTTAATAAGGGCATGGAATATGACGCTTCGCCTCTTTTTCCATAGTGATGACCTCAAGGCCAATGTGGAAGTCCTCGACTGCACGCCCCAAGAGCACGAATTCGCCGTGGTATTGCGCGCCACACTGTTTCATCCGCAAGGCGGTGGCCAGCCGTGTGATACCGGCTGGATCGGCGAAAGCCAGGTAATGCGTGTGGTGCAGGAGCCAGAGCGGATCATTCATTTTGTTGACCGGCCGGTGGCGCTCGGCATGACCTGTATCCGCATCGACGAACAGCGCCGCCACTTCAACACGCGCATGCATTCAGCCGGTCACCTGATCGGGCATTTCGTTCAAGCACTGGGCTGGACGCCGATCAAGGCGCACCACTGGCCGGATGAAGGCCGAGTGCAATTCAAACCCGGCGATGCCGCGCAGGAAGTCGACGCAGAGACCGTTCAATACGGCATTGGCCAGTGGATCGAGCACGATCTGCCGCGCCTGACCTCACTGCGCGAAGGCGCGCGGGAAATCAGTTTTGGTGACCTGCCCGCCTATGGCTGCGGCGGCACCCATGTACGCAGCCTGAAGGATCTGGGCACAGTCACGATCGCGTCCCTTTCGCAGAAGAAGGGCACGCTGTCCGTCCACTACCACGTGGATTGAGCATTTCGGACGCTGCCTCACGCAACGTCCGACGCCGGGGAACCGCATTCGCAGGTTCCGTTGACTATCGATAGATGGACCTAAAAAAATGATGCTAGACGTCGAGCGTCTCGATGAGACGTGCATAAAAAAACTGGCCAACGAAGAAGTCCTCGCCATCCGCGTCAAAGGCTTTTTGCCTGAGCCACTGGCCATTCAGATTGGCGACAAGATTCTCGCTCCAGGCTTTGAGGGCTACATCAACGCACCGAGCATCGGCCGCATCGGCATGGCGTTTTACGAGGCAGAAAACCAGCCGCTGCTGATCGAGGACTACTTCGATCGCGCCACCAGCAACATCGCGGAACTGCGCAATCGCTGCGCGCCCTACCCCTCACCGATCGATACCTTGCGCTGCATGCTCGACGAATCCTGGCCGGCTGGCGCACACCTGGAAAACCTCTACGGCCGCAAAATGTATGTCGGCCTTTCGCGAGTGGTGAAACCAGGCGTGTGCTTCCTCGCCCACCACGACATCTTCGCCAAAGACGCCCCGGACAGTTTCCAGGCCCGCAGCCTGGAGGCGCAGTTCGCCTGCAACGTCTATCTGAACATGCCGACCGAGGGCGGCGCGCTGCAGATGTGGGACGACGACATCAGCCCGGATCAATTCGACGAAATGCGTGGTGACAGCTATGGCATCGAACCGGCGCTGCTCGGCCCTCCCGCCCTCGAAGTCCGGCCACAACCCGGCGATTTCATCATGTTCAATTCGCGGCGCATGCACTCGGTGACCCCGGGCGTGGCCGATCCGCGCTTGAGCCTTTCCTTTTTTGTCGGCTATCGCGGCAATGCTTCACCCCTGACGTACTGGAGCTGAGATGTATTCGAATTATCTGGGCGAGTTTCTGGCGCTGGCTACTATTCACTTTCTGGCCGTGGTTGCTCCCGGCCCGGACTTCGCGGTCACCATTCGCCAAAGCGTACGCTTCGGCCGACTGGTGGGAATCTGCACGGCGCTGGGGATCGGCGCAGGGATTTCCGTGCACGTGCTCTACACGCTGTTGGGTGTAGGGGCATTGATGCACACCACCCCGTGGTTGCTGACCGTGGCCAAAGTGGTTGGCGGTGCTTACATTCTGTATCTGGGTGTCAGCCTGCTGCGCAGCAAGCCAAAGTCAGCCATTGAAGGTGAGAAAACCAGCGAGGAACCGCTGGTTGAGCAAACCCTGTTCAAAGCGTTCAGCACCGGTTTTCTGACCAATGCGACCAACCCCAAGGCCACGCTGTTTTTCCTGGCCATTTTCACAACGATCATCAGCGCCGAAACACCTCTGCAAATCCAGGCGTTCTATGGTTTGTGGATGTGTTTTGTGAATGCGCTGTGGTTTGTCGTGGTCGCGCTGTTTTTCTCGAGCAGTCGGGTTCGAGTGCTGTTCATGCGCATGGGGCATTGGTTCGAACGCACCATGGGCGTGGTGCTGATTCTGTTTGCCGGGCGCTTGATGCTGTCTTGGTAAACAGACGGAAAACGCAAAAAGGCCCGTCGAATCGCTTCGACGGGCCTTTTTCTTCATGACCTGATGGCACAAACACAAATCACGCGCATACAAAAACGCCGCTCTGTTGAGCGGCGTTTTTGTGAATATGGAGCGGGAAACGAGACTCGAACTCGCGACCCCGACCTTGGCAAGGTCGTGCTCTACCAACTGAGCTATTCCCGCAATGGCGTCCCCTAGGGGACTCGAACCCCTGTTACCGCCGTGAAAGGGCGGTGTCCTAGGCCACTAGACGAAGGGGACACAGGCTACAACTTTCACTAATAAAAACGCCGCTCACTGAGCGGCGTCTTTAGAATTTGGAGCGGGAAACGAGACTCGAACTCGCGACCCCGACCTTGGCAAGGTCGTGCTCTACCAACTGAGCTATTCCCGCAAATGGCGTCCCCTAGGGGACTCGAACCCCTGTTACCGCCGTGAAAGGGCGGTGTCCTAGGCCACTAGACGAAGGGGACACGCTACCCGGAACACATGGTGTGTGTTTCGGTGTCCAGATCCGCATCCGAAGACTGGGTTCTGGTTTCACTCAGCACCGCCCGAAAGCAGAGCTGTTTAAAATTGGAGCGGGAAACGAGACTCGAACTCGCGACCCCGACCTTGGCAAGGTCGTGCTCTACCAACTGAGCTATTCCCGCATTGGCGTCCCCTAGGGGACTCGAACCCCTGTTACCGCCGTGAAAGGGCGGTGTCCTAGGCCACTAGACGAAGGGGACACACTACAACATTCACTCCCTGCCGCGCTTCGCTGTGTGCTTTACGCTGCAAGTGGCGCGCATTCTATGGATGGATTGAGAGGTCGTCAACCCCTTGATATAAATTTATTTAAATCAATGACTTCGACCTGCTTTACGGCGGCAATCAGGCTTTTCCGTCGCCCGACGATTGACGCCTATATTCTGCCACTCGCCAAGACGTTATAGTCCACCGCACAGTGATGGCAATCTGCACCCGCAGCGCCAGCATTCATATAAGCAGCGTGCGGCCGATACAGATTGAACCTGCCGATCCAACTCGTCGAGCGGCGCTAGGCGGCTAAATGCCCAGCCACTACACTCGCATGCGAACCCTATAAAGAGGTCTTACCGGTGACACCACTCATGATCACCCTGCTAGTCATAGCCGGGATCGCAATTCTGATCGCCATTGGCTATATGAACCATGTGGTGGAAAACAACAAACTGGAGAAGGCCCGCACCAAGGTCGAGCTTAACGACCGCCTGCGCCGCTGCGGCGAACTGACCGAGACCTTCCCGGGCCAGTTCATGACCCCGGCCCTCAAGCTGCTGCTGACCCGCCTGGAATTGAACGTCTGCCAGCGCCTGCTGAACCTGGAAAAAACCAGCGCCACCATAAAAGCGCGCATCACCGAACTAAGCGCCTTGGTCGCCCAAGGCGAATCGATCCCGGTCAACAACCCGCCGGCACCGATCCTGACCGAAGCCAAAGCCAAAGACGTGCGCTTCCTGCTTGAAGCCCTCCACGGCCAGATCACCCGCGCCGCCCACGACGGCTTCCTGCCGCCGAACGAAGCCAAGCACTGGATCCGCGAAGTCCGCCACATTCTGGTGTTGCTGCACATCGAATTCTTCAACAACCTCGGTCAACAGTCCCTGCAACAAAACCAGCCCGGCCAGGCCCGCCTCGCCTTCGAACGCGGCGTGCAATACCTGCGCAAACAGCAGGATCCGCAGATGTACGCAGAACAACTGCAATACCTGGAAAAACTGCTGGCCCGCGCCAACGCCCAGGTCATGGACAAGATTGCACCGGTTGAAGGTGAAGAGAACCAACTGACTGCCGGCCTAAAAGATGTAGAGGCCGATGCAGACTGGAAGAAGAAAGTGATCTACGACTGATCGCAGATGTAGAGAGAGAAGCCACCGAGAGGTGGCTTTTTTGTGGGTTCGCGGGAGTGAACACGATAGACACCCGATGGATGCGAGGCCGCTTTCGCGAGCAGGCTCGCTCCCACAGAAAAGCAAAAGCAAAACAGCGCCCACCTCGCACCGCGTCGCTTCTCACCACTCAACAGGATGAGCGTTAGCTCGGCTGCAGCTTTTGATCTGTAAGGCGACGTCGGAAGGCTGAGTGGAGGGATTGATCCGGGCGTGGGAGCGCAGCGACCGTTTGGCGCAGCCAAACACAGCGAGAGGAGGTGCAGCGAAGCAAACCGGAGGCGCTGCGCCCGGATCGATCCCGCAGCGAAGGAACCCCGAGCCCCAGCGAGCGGGCCGTACGTAGGAGCAAGCGTTTTTGGTTACTTTTGAGGCGTTTGTCAAAAGTGACCCGCCGTAAGGGCGGAACCGCCAGCCGCAACCCCCCCAGCAACGGATATACCCCCAAAAACCCCAAGAGCCTGGCCGGCCCAAAGGCCGCCAACCCCAAAGCGTCAAAGCCGAAAATGCCCAACCATCCCGCGCAACTCACTCCCCAACTGCGCCAGCTCAACACTCGAAGCCGCATTCCCACGCATCGCGATCGACGACTGATCCGCACTCGCACGAATACTCGTCACACTGCGATTGATCTCCTCCGCGACCGAACTCTGCTCCTCGGCCGCCGCCGCAATCTGCTGATTCATCTGCTGAATCAACGACACCGCTACCGCAATACTCCCCAGCGCACTCTCGGTCTGCAAAGCATCACTCACCGCCAGCTTCACCAACTCGCCGCTGCTCTGAATCTGCTGCACCGACGCGTGCGCCGCCGAGCGCAACGCACTCACCAGCCGCTCAATTTCCTCAGTCGATTGCTGCGTACGCCGAGCCAGTGCACGCACCTCATCGGCCACCACCGCAAAGCCCCTACCCTGCTCACCGGCCCGTGCTGCCTCGATCGCAGCATTCAGCGCCAATAGATTGGTCTGTTCAGCGACACTCTTGATCACCCCCAGCACCGTGCCGATATTCTGGATTTCAGCACTGAGGCTTTCGATGCTGGAACTGGCCGACGTCGCCGAATCAGCCAACTGCTCGATGCGCGCCATGCTCTGGCGCACCACTTGCTGACCACTCTCGACCTTGTCATCTGCCGTCTGCGCGGCCAACGCAGCCTCTTCGGCATTGCGCGCGACGTCATGCACGGTGGCGGTCATCTGGTTCATCGCCGTGGCGACCTGCTCGGTTTCCTCCTTCTGGCTACTGACCTCAAGGTTGGTCTGCTCGGTGACCGCCGACAACGATTGCGCCGAACTGGCCAATTGTTCGATCCCAGCCTGCAAGCCGCTGACAATCGTACTCAGCCCCGCCCCCATCTGTTGCATCGCCAGCATCAACTGACCGATCTCGTCACGACGGGTCACTTCCACGGTCGCACTCAAGTCGCCGGCGGCAATCTGTTGCGCGACTTGAATCACGCTGCGCAATGGCGCCACGATCAATCGGGTAATCAACCACGCCGCGAGCAAGCCGACCAACAGCGCCAGCGCCGATGAACCAATGATCAGCAGCGAGTTTTCCTTCAGTTCCGCCTGCATCGCGCCGTCTTCAGCGACATAAGCCTGATTCACCCGCTCGACCACTTGGTCGGCACGCTGGTGCAATTGCTCGTAGACGGTTTTTTCCTGCGCGAGCAATCCGGTGTATTCGGCCAGCTTGTCGTTGAAACCTGCAATATGCCCGGACACTTCATTGAGCACGGTGAGGTAACCCTCGTCCTTGACCGTGGTCTTCAGCTCTTCGGCCTGAGCCTGGGCCTGTGCGGCCTGTTCGATATTGCCCTTGCCGGCACTGTCGGCATCGCCCTTGCGGCTTTGATCCAAACGAATCCGTGCTTCGTTCATCGCTTGCAGCATCAAGCGCGAAACCTGGCTGACCTGACTGGCCTGCTCGATGAATTGCGCCCCGTCCTTGCCCTCGGTGTCCTTCAAGGTATATGCACCGTCGTCGGCAAGCCCGGCTTGCAATACGTCGAGATTGTTGGCCACACTGGACACCGACCAACTGGCCATTTCCAGTGCCAGATCCTTGGCTTGAGTCAACGACACAAATTCATCGAACGCCTTGCGATAGGCTCCCAGCGACTGCTGCACATCATTCATGACCGGCCCATTCGCCGCCGACTGCGCCTTGAGCTGGTCAGCCAGCGCAACCAGTTCGTCGACGCCCTTACGTAACGCATCGGCCGTCTTCGGATCGCCTCGCAAGGCATATTCCTGCTCGAGCAGACGCACCTTGAGCAGGCCACTGTTGAGCGAAGACATCTGTTTCAGCCCGTCGAAACGCTGACTGATGGTTTGCAGGGACCAGACGCCAATGGCCGCCACCAGCGCAGTCAAGAGCAAAACCAGCACAAACCCGATACCCAGTTTTTTCGCCATACCGAGGTTGGCAAAACGTCCTTGCATGGCCGAAATCATTGCGCGTAGTCCCCCTGCCATTGTCAGTAGAGCGAAGAGTCGCAACGGCCACTCACCCGCACAAGTCTCTGGCGTCGGAATAATGGCAAAAAGCTACGCCCGCGTCGTTTTCAGAACACTTGAGGTCGATCCGAACCGGTGTGGCGGAAAAACTGCCGAGCGCGTGGATCGCATGCATAGGCAACGTTGATGCGCAGCCAGTCGCCCGACTCACCACTGGGACTGAACGCGTCAGGCGCTGACAGCAACACGCCGCAGCGTTGAGCGTGTCGACGCACTCGAACCTGATCGGTCATGCGCGAGCGCGCCCAAATGAAAAGCCCACCCGCAGGTTTGCCGAACACCTCCCAATCCGCGTCCTCGAGCGCCTGCAGCGCGGCGGCGCGATCGGCATTCAAACGTTGGCGCTGACGCTGCACCAGTTTGCGGTAAGCGCCACTGCCCATCAGACTGGCCAGCACCGCTTCGGAAAACCTCGACACCCCCAAACCACTGATCATCTTGACCTGCGCCAGACGCCTGACGACTTCGCTGTCGGCGCAGACGAACCCGACCCGCAACGAGCTGCTCAGCGTCTTGGAAAAGCTGCCCACGTAAATGACGCGCCCCTCATGGTCCTGCGCCGCCAGTCGTGTGCCGTTGTCCGTATGCAAGTCCGCATAGACGTCGTCTTCAATCACGCGCAAATCGTAAGTCTTGCTCAGTTGCAGGATGCGTTGCGCAACGCTCGGCGACAGGCAAGTGCCGGTAGGATTGTGATGATGGCTGTTGATGAACAATGCGCCGGGGCGAAACTGTTGCAGCACAGCCTCCAGCGCTTCGATATCCGGCCCGTTCGGGGTACGACGCACCTCGAGCATGTGCACGCCATGCAGACGCAGTAGATCAAACAGCGGCGCGTAACCGGGCGTTTCGACCACCACGCAGTCTCCAGACTTGAACAATGTACGCACGATCAGATCCAGCGCATGGCTGGCACCGCAGGTACTCAGCAACTGCGCTTTGCGTGCCTCGATATTGAGCAGCTTCAGGCGCTTGACGATCTGCTCGCGCAACGCTGGAAGCCCAAAGGGTGTGCTGTAGTTGAACAGACTGGCCATATCGGTGCGCGCCACCTCGCGCAGCGCATAGCTGAGGTCGTCAGGCTCGCGCCAGCTTTGCGGCAGACCACCTGCACCCAGCTTCAAACCACCAGCCGTCTCGCACACTGCATCGCACCAGGCATACCGCCCTCCGAATAGCGCCAGTTCATCCTCTGCGCCCAGTGTCGACGGCGAGGCGGCGACAATGAACCCAGTGCCTTGGCATGTGCTTAGAACGCCCTGCGATACCAGCCGCTCACAGGCCTCGACCACACACGACTGGCTGAGCAGATTACCCCGGGCGATTTGCCTCACGGAGGGCAAACGAGTGGCCGGCGGTACGTCATTTTGCAGGATCCACTCCGTCAGTCCGTCAACAATCTGCTGCACGACCGGCACCATTGCCTGTCGATCAATTCTCAATTCCATGAGCAAGCAAACTCCTGTCCGTTTTGCTGGCGGCAGTAAATCACAGCCGCGCCGGACAGGCTGTGCGACAACGCCGCCAAAAGCGACCGTTCTAACCGTTTGATACACATTGTTTAAGGGGCTTCACGGAACTGACCGTGATCCACAAAAAAGCCCGCAACGAATGCGGGCTGTTCTGATTGCGCTTTGCTCAGAATGCGGTGACGCCGCCATCCACTGCCAGAGAGTGGCCTGTGGTGAAGGCGGCACCGTCGCTGCACAGGTACAACACGGCACTGGCAATTTCCTCGACCTTGCCGATGCGACCCACCGGGTGCATCGCGTTGGCGAATTCGCCTTTCTTCGGGTCAGCCTCATAAGCGCGGCGGAACATGTCGGTATCGATCACCGCCGGACACACAGCGTTGACGCGGATTTTCTTCTTCGCGTACTCAATGGCTGCCGATTTGGTCAAGCCAATCACCGCATGCTTCGACGCCGCGTAAATGCTCATCTTCGGCGCCGCGCCCAGCCCCGCCACCGACGCAGTATTGACGATTGCCCCGCCCCCCTGCGCCAGCAACAAGGGCAGTTGATACTTCATGCACAGCCAGACGCCTTTGACGTTGACCCCCATGATCGCGTCGAACTCATCCATCGAGCCTTCAGCCAGTTTGCCTTTTTCGATTTCGATACCGGCATTATTGAAGGCGTAGTCCAGACGGCCGTAGGCATTGATCACCTCGTCCATCAGATTCTTCACTTCGCTTTCGACGGTCACGTTGCAACGCACGAAGGTCGCTTCGCCGCCAGCGGTACGAATCAGCGCGACGGTGCCCTCGCCCCCTGCTGCGTCCAGGTCGGCGACCACCACTTTCAGGCCTTCGGCGGCGAACGCCTGCGCGGTTGCACGGCCGATGCCGTTGGCCGCGCCAGTGACTACGGCAACCTGACCGGAAAACGTCATGCTCATTGTTATGTCCTCGAAGGGATAGCTGCAGGGAATTTGTAGCTTCGCAGCATAGTCATTGAGATCTGCCGCGCGTCAGCACTATCCAATGGCTGTTTATGCGCCCATGCATGGCAGTGATAAAACCGCGCTGGTGACTATCACTGCACTGGATCGGCGTGCATTCGCCGCGTCAGCCAACCTTGCGCCAATGCCGCCTAGGGTCTATCAACAAGGCTTCATTCCGTTCGAGTGCCTGCCATGACCAACCAGACCAATCGTCAGTTCCTGCTCGCCAAACGCCCGGTGGGTGCGGCCAACCGCGAGACCTTCACTTATCAGGAAGTACCGGTCGGAGAACCGGCGGCGGGCCAGATTCTGGTCAAGAACGAATACCTGTCCCTCGACCCGGCCATGCGTGGCTGGATGAACGAAGGCAAGTCCTACATCCCGCCGGTCGGTATCGGCGAAGTCATGCGTGCGCTGGGCGTGGGTAAAGTCATCGCGTCGAACAATCCGGGCTTCGCGGTCGGGGACTACGTCAACGGAGCCATTGGCGTGCAGGATTATTTCCTCGGTGAGCCAAGAGGTTTCTACAAGGTCGATCCGAAACTGGCACCGCTGCCGGTGTATTTGTCGGCACTGGGCATGACAGGCATGACCGCCTACTTCGCCCTGCTGGATGTCGGTGCACCGAAGGCCGGTGACACCGTGGTGTTGTCCGGCGCAGCCGGAGCGGTGGGCAGCATTGCCGGGCAGATCGCCAAGATCAAAGGTTGCCGTGTGGTCGGCATTGCCGGCGGCGCCGACAAGTGCAAATTCCTCATCGACGAATTGGGCTTTGACGGGGCCATCGACTACAAGTCCGAAGATGTCGTGGCAGGGCTTAAACGCGAATGTCCGAAAGGCGTGGACGTGTATTTCGACAACGTCGGCGGCGATATCCTCGATGCGGTGTTGAGCCGTTTGAACATGAAGGCGCGGGTGGTGATCTGCGGTGCGATCAGCCAGTACAACAACAAGGAAGCGGTCAAAGGCCCGGCCAACTACCTTTCGCTACTGGTCAATCGTGCGCGGATGGAAGGTTTTGTGGTGATGGATTACGCCGCGCAATACGCCAGCGCGGCGCAGGAAATGGCTGGCTGGATGGCCAAGGGGCAGCTCAAGAGCAAGGAAGATATCGTCGAAGGCCTGGAGACGTTCCCGGAGACGCTGATGAAATTGTTCAGCGGTGAGAACTTCGGCAAGTTGGTGTTGAAAGTTTAAGGCCACCACAAAACAAATGTAGGAGTGAGCCTGCTCGCGATAGCGGTGTGTCAGTCAACATTAACGTTGTTTGACACACCGCTATCGCGAGCAGGCTCACTCCTACAGGGTTTTGCAGTGTTTGCTTAGGCGATCTCGGCGACAACCGAAGCCAGCGCCTTGGCCGGATCCGCCGCCTGGCTGATCGGACGGCCGATCACCAGATAATCGGAACCGGCATCCAGCGCCTGACGCGGGGTCAGAATGCGGCGCTGATCGTCCTGCGCGCTGCCGGCCGGACGAATGCCCGGAGTCACCAGTTGCAGCGACGGATGTGCGGTTTTCAGTGCCGTGGCTTCCAGCGCCGAGCACACCAGACCGTCCATGCCAGCCTTCTCGGCCAGTGCCGCCAGACGCAGAACCTGCTCTTGCGGTTCGATATCCAGACCGATACCGGCGAGGTCTTCACGCTCCATGCTGGTCAGCACGGTCACGCCGATCAGCAGCGGTTGCGGGCCGCTGCGCTTGTCCAGCTCTTCCCGGCAAGCAGCCATCATGCGCAGGCCACCAGAGCAATGCACGTTGACCATCCACACGCCCATCTCGGCAGCAGCTTTCACGGCCATCGCTGTGGTGTTGGGAATGTCATGGAATTTCAGGTCGAGGAATACTTCAAAACCCTTGTCACGCAGGGTGCCAACGATTTCTGCGGCGCAACTGGTGAACAGTTCCTTGCCCACTTTGACCCGGCACAGTTTCGGGTCCAACTGGTCGGCCAGCTTCAGTGCGGCGTCACGGGTGGGAAAATCCAGGGCGACGATGATAGGAGTCTGGCAGGCGGACATGAATGGGCTCTCAGGCAGGTCGAAATCGGCGCGCATTGTAGCGGAACCGGCGGCGGCGCGGCACCCGATGATCGGTAAATCGTCGCGCCGACCGTGATCAGCATAGCGCTCGCCGCTATTGTGTCGACTCCGATACACAACCGACATGCCAGCAACAAGCACCCGCGCTAGCCTCGCCAGCCGCAACACGTCCTTACATCAGCACTTCCCGCTTCACGGCCGGACGCCTATGCTGAAACCACAACCTCGCAGCCCATCTTTTGTGGTTGGCGGCCTACTGGCAGATGAACAGCCTCATGCACAACACCCAAATGACCGCGACGGATGAGCCTAAAGACGACAAGCGCTGGAGCATTCGTGCGCTGATCGTCGACGATGATGTGCCGATCCGCGAGCTGATGATCGATTACCTCGCCCGTTTCAATATCCACGCCAGCGGCGTGACCGACGGTGCGGCAATGCGTCTGGCGATGCAGGCCGAACATTTCGACGTTGTCGTGCTGGACCTGATGCTGCCCGGCGAGGACGGCTTGTCGTTGTGCCGTTGGCTGCGCGCCGAATCGGACATCCCGATCCTGATGCTCACCGCCCGCTGTGAGCCGACCGACCGTATCATCGGCCTGGAACTGGGCGCCGATGACTACATGGCCAAGCCGTTTGAACCGCGCGAACTGGTCGCGCGCATACAGACCATTCTGCGTCGGGTGCGTGACGACCGTACCGAACAACGGGCGAACATCCGTTTCGACAACTGGCGCCTGAACAGCGTCCTGCGCCAGTTGATCGCCGATGATGGCTTGGTGGTGCCGCTGTCCAACGCCGAATTCCGCTTGCTGTGGGTGTTTATCGAACGTCCGCGCCGGGTGCTCAGCCGCGAACAATTGCTCGACGCGGCCCGGGGTCGCTCGATCGAAGCCTTCGACCGCAGCATCGATCTGCTGGTGTCGCGCCTGCGGCAGAAACTTGGTGACGATCCGAAAGCGCCACAGCTGATCAAAACCGTGCGCGGTGAGGGTTACCTGTTCGACGCACGAGACATCGGCTGATGCGGGCGCGCTTCGACACGCTGTTCGGGCGCCTGTTTGGTGTGCTGTTCGTGGCGATCGTCCTCGCGCACCTGCTGGCTTTCACCTGGTTCCGCCTCTACGGCCCGCCCCCGCCTCCGCCACCTCCGGAGTTCTCCCAGGGCGCCGACGGCCAACCGATGGCGCAGGACCCGCGCTACCCGCCACGGCCCCCGCGCCCATGGTTCGGTGGGCCGGTGGTGCCGCTGACCTTTCAGTTCATCACGCTGATGATCGCGGCGTGGTACGGCGCCAAACTGCTCAGTCGCCCGATCCAGCGCCTGAGCGATGCCGCCGAACGCCTCAGCGAAGACCTCGACAGCCCGCCGCTCGACGAGTCCGGCCCACGGGAAGCACGGCAAGCGGCGCACACCTTCAACCTGATGCAACGGCGCATTCGCGAACAGGTTCAACAGCGCGCGCGGATGCTCGGTGCCGTGTCCCACGACCTGCGCACACCGTTGTCACGCCTGAAACTGCGCCTGGAAAACATCAGCGATGAAAAGCTGCAAGGGCAGATGCGTCAGGATCTGGACGACATGATCGGCATGCTCGACGCCACCCTCACCTACCTGCACGAACAGCGCACCAGTGAAGCATTGCAGTTGATGGATGTGCAGGCGCTGGTCGAGTCACTGTGCGAAAACGCTCAGGACCAAGGCGCCGACGTGCAAGTCAGCGGCCATTGCGCACCGCTGCCGGTGCAGCCGATGGCGCTGCGTTCGTGCATCAACAACCTCATGGACAATGCCCTGCGTTATGCCGGTCAGGCACGCATCGAGTTGCAGGATCAGCGCGAGCAACTGCTGATCCGCGTGATCGACCACGGCCCGGGGATTGCCGAGGACAAGCGGGAAGCAGTGTTTGAGCCGTTTTATCGCCTGGAAGGTTCGCGCAATCGCAACTCCGGCGGCGTGGGTCTAGGCATGACCATTGCCCGAGAGGCGGCGCAGCGTCTGGGCGGACAGCTTAACCTCGAAGAAACCCCCGGCGGCGGCCTCACTGCCGTCATTCGCCTGCCCCGCCTCTGAGAACACCACCGCTCCCACAGGGTTCAGCGGTGTTCATTGCATCGTGTGTACCCACCGGTACAAACCCCACATACCCCCGACAACTTGCGCCCTGACGCTGCATAAGCCGGTACACCCACCGGTTTTCCAATCCAGGGAGTGAGTCCGATGATCGGTAGCGTCAGCAACTACACGAGCTATACCAGCACCAGCAGCACCTCCACGCAAAACGCGCGCAGCCAGCAACTGCAAAAAGAACTGTTTGCCAAACTCGACAGCAACGGCGACGACGCAGTGGATCAGGACGAACTCGCCGCCAGCCTGACCCCACCCCCTCCGCCGCCACACATCAGCAGCGACGAACTGTTCAGCCAGCTCGATGCGGATGGCGATGGCAGCGTGATCGCGACAGAACTCAGCAGCGCACTGCAAACCAGCGACAGCGCGACTTCAACCACCAGCACTGACACCAGTGCCGCGCTGCTCAAGGTTCTCGATAGCGACAGCAGCGGCGGTGTCAGCAGCGACGAGCTGAAAGCGGCTTTACAGGCAGGGCGAGAACGGCCGGATGAAGAACAGACCGCTTCGACCCAGAGCACCACTGAAGCGCTGAACCGCATGATTGCCAATTTGAGCAAGCAGTACTCGCTGGAGAAGACGGCGTCGGTGGGCAAGTATTTAAATGTGGCGACTTGAGTCGACGCCATTATTTGCCGCGGAAAATCAACAGCCCCTCACCCTAGCCCTCTCCCAGAGGGAGAGGGCTAGGGTGAGGTGTTTGGGCGAGATACGCCGACGTGAAATACCGAGTTGAACGAAAATCTTGAAAAGACCACAAATCGGCTCCCTCTCCCTCGGGAGAGGGCTGGGGTGAGGGGCAGCAACAACGCAAATCAAAAGCCCCCCCCGCTCTTCACCACTCAATAGGCCGAGTGTCAGCTCGCCTGCTCTTGATCTTGATCTTGATCCACGGGCGACGTCGGAAGGCTGAGTGGAGGGATTGATCCGGGCGTGGGAGCGCAGCGACCGTTTGGCGCAGCCAAACACAGCGAGAGGAGGTGCAGCGAAGCAAACCGTAGGCGCTGCGCCCGGATCGATCCCGAAGCGAAGGAACACCGAGCCCCAGCGAGCGGGCCGCACGCAGGAGCAAGCCCTTTTGGTTACTTTTGGGGCGTTTGCCAAAAGTGACCCGCCGTAAGGGCGGAACCCTAAGCCGCCGTTACCGCAGCAACGGATATTCACCCAACCCCAAACCCAAACCCAAACCCGCTACCGCCGCTCCTCAACCCGCCCCTGACTCTTGCTCCAATCCGTCAACAAACTATAAGCCACCGCCAACAACGTAGGCCCGATAAACAACCCGATAAACCCAAACGCAATCAACCCGCCAAACACCCCAAGCAACACAATCACCAACGGCAAATTCCCGCCGCGACTGATCAGATACGGCTTGAGCACGTTATCCACGCCACTGATGACAAATGTCCCCCAGATCCCGAGAAACACCGCCATCCCGTACTCACCCTTCCACGCCAGCCAGGCCGTCGCCGGCACCCACACCAACGGCGGCCCCATCGGAATCAGACTCAACAGAAAGGTCACGATCCCGAGCACCAACGCCCCCGGCACCCCGGCAATCAAAAACCCGATCAACGCCAGAACCGCCTGCGCCGCCGCCGTCCCGATCACCCCGTTGACCACCCGCTGCACCGTCCCCGCCACCAACTCGATGTAATACCCGGCACGATCACCAATCAAGCGCTCCAGCAGACTGTGCACAAATGCCGCCAGTCGCGGACCGTCACGATAGAAAAAGAACACAAAGACAATGCTCAGAGTCAGCTCGAGAATCCCGCCGCCAATCTGCGCACTGCGCGCCAGCAGCCAGTTACCGACCTGCCCCAGATAAGGTTTGATCGACACCATCAGTGCGGCGCCCTGCTGATCGATGCTGTTCCACAGCCCGACCAGTCGCTCGCCCACGAACGGCACAGTCACCAGCCACACCGGTGCCTCCGGCAGACCATCGACCTGCACATCCTTGATGAACGCTGTGGCATCACGCACATGATCCCCCACGTTGAACCCCAACCAGACCAGCGGCGCGGCCACCAGCAACATCCAGCCCAGCGTCAGAATCGCCGCAGCCAGCGATTCACGACCATTGAGCCAGCGGGTCAACAGGCGCATCAGCGGCCAGCTGGCAAACGCCAGCACCGCGCCCCAGAACAGCGCCGACCAGAACGGCGCCATCACCCACAGACTGGCGCCAAATAACACCAGCAACAGGATCTGCACCAGCAGGCGATCGTTATTGAGCATTTAAGGTCTCGAAAAAGTCAGTCAGGCAAAGAGTAGGCGAACACGCCGCGCGTGCTCGCCCGAAACAGCTTAACGCAACAGATCGATGCGCAGGCCAGAGCCTTCGACACTGCCGGTTTCCATGCGTGCCGCCCGCACGCCCTGATTGATCAGCGCCTGACGCCAGGCTTCGGCCTTGGGCCCTGACACCGTCACGCGCAACGTCGTGTCGAGGTTAAGTCCACGGGAAATCAGCCGAAGCCAGGTGTCATCCGGCTCATTCACGCGATCCGGAAAATCCAGCTCACCGGTGCTTTTCAGTTGACGCAACAGGGTCGCCGAGGTCGGCAGCAGCTCACCCAGCGGTGCTACCGCCTCGAACTGTTCGACATGCAGATAGGCTTTGCGGTTGCCGCGGGTGATGCTGTAAAGCGCCACCAGCGTGTTGTCACGCGGTGCCGCCAGCCTCAACAGCAGATAGGCCTGTTGCTCGTCGGCGCCATACAGTTTGGCGTTACCGAACACCTCATTGGTCCACAGACTGCTTTCGCCGCAATCACGCGCCTGACACCAGAACAGCAATTCGGCGTCCTGCTTTTGCAAGGCTTCGCGGGCGGCGGTGAAGGCTTCGGTGGCGGAATGTTCGGGCGGTAGCTCGTAAGTGACAGAGGTCGTCTGGCCACGTGCGGTGACCTGACCGTCGAAACGCAGCTGGCCACTGATCTTGCGGATCGAGCCCAGCGGATAGATCCGCTCCAGTTCAACCGGAGGGCGATAGTCGACGATCTGTGCATCGGCCAGACGCGGCACGATCTGCAGATCCTGACTGCCCGGCACATCGGCGGCGAACGAAACGGTACTGAAACAGCACAGTGCCAACAGACTTAGTGACCGCATAGTCAGGCTCATCGGATCGGCATGACTGGGTAATTCGAGGTCGCAGCGGTGTAGAAATCCATCGTGGTTGTCTCCCATTTCAACCCGACCAGCCTCGACAGTTGCCCGCAGCAAGTCAAGGAATGGCGAAGAACCGATTGAAACAGTCTGCGACAAGGTTCGCTCCGGCCTCGTCATTCAGGTGCAAATGGTGCCCGCCCGCCAACTGTTCCCGGCTAAAGGGTAGACGCTCCAGCAACTCGGGATGTTTGGCCAGCATGCCGTCCGCCGCGACCACTAAATGCGCCGGGCAACTGACCCGCAGCGCGAAAGCCATCGCCTGTTCCTGGGTCAGGCGCAGCGGCGATGGCAGGGTCAAGCGATTGTCGGTGCGCCAGGTGTAACCGCCCGGCACCGGCATCAATCCGCGCTGAGCCAGCAGTTCAGCCGCCTCACGACTGACTGCGACCAGACCTTTCATGCGCGCTTCAATGGCGCGGTCGAGGGTGTTGTAGACCGGTTTGCGTTTCTCGCGCAGATCCAGTTGCGCTTGCAGAGCCATGCCCATACGTTCAGCGGCGTTTTCGCCTTTGTCTGTAGGAGGAATCACGCCGTCGATCAGCGCCAGATGGCTGATGCGTTCCGGTAACGAACCCGCCAACACCATCGAGACAATGGCGCCCATCGAATGCCCGAGCAGGCCGAACCGCTTCCAGCCCAATTGCTCGGCGACTTGCAGCACGTCATGGGCGTAGTCCCACAGTGCATACCCGGCGCCGTTTGGTCGATGCCCTGAATGCCCGTGCCCGGCCATGTCCAAAGCAATGATGCGCAAGCCTTTGAGCTTTGGCGCCAAACGGGCAAAGCTGTTGGCGTTATCCAGCCAGCCGTGCAGGGCGATTACCGGCACACCGTCCTCGGGCCCGAACAAATGCGCGGCCAGTTCGATATGCGGCAGGCTCAGGCGCACTTCTTCGAAAGTCGGGCTCATGCGCAATCCTTGTCCTGACGGTTTTGCCAACGGATAAACAGATTCTTCAACAACCGTGCGGTGTCCTGCGGGCGCTCAAGCGGGAACATGTGCCCGCCGGGCATGCTCAATGCCTCACCCTGGGCCAGACGCGAAACGAAACGGGTGTGATGACGCATGACCACACGACTCGTATGCCCGCGCACCACCGCCAGCGGCACTTGCAATTGACCGGTGCGGCCAGGGCTGGTGTGCGGCACGCCGCGATAGATACTGATCTCGGTGGCCGGATCGAAACGCAGCCGCAGTTTGTCGCCGACCCGATGCAAACCGTGTTGCAGGTAGGCGTCGAAGCATTCCGGATCGAAACCGCGAAACAGTGTTTTGCCAGCAAAGTAGCTGCGCGCACTGTCGAGATCGGCGAATTCTTCACGCCGGCCGAGGGTGCGGCCGGCCGGGGTCAGCTTGTCGATAAAACCAAAACGCTTGGCGGCACGGATCACCCACTGATCGGTGCGGGTCAGCACCGGCGAATCAAGCATCACCACGCCGCGATACAGCTCCGGGCAACGCAAAGCTGCATGCAGGTGCAGCACGCCGCCGAAAGAATGGCCGACGCCCCACACCGGTTGATCCTGCTGCTGCAAATGGTGGATCAGCTCATCAACCAGGTTGTACCAGTTGTCGTCCGCCGGAAAACGCGGGTCATGGGCATGCTGCTCCAGATGCGCAACCCGGTACTCGGGCGCCAGCGCCGCGAACAACTTGCCATAGGTACCCGAAGGGAAGCCGTTGGCGTGGGCGAAAAAGATCGGTTGCGACATGCTGGCAAATCCATGAGCGGGAAACGTGGCGTTGATTGTCCGTAAGACCGCGCCTTACAGCAATGACCGTAACTGCCAGGAATGATGACAGTCTGGTCAGCGTGATGGTGTGTCAGGGAGATCGCGTCCCCCTCACCCCAGCCCTCTCCCCCAAGGGGGCGAGGGGGAAGGGAGCAGATTTGCATGAGTTTCAAAACCTGAGTTCGGCTCGATAACTCAGGTCGGCGCAACTCGAACATCCAGCCCGGTCAGTCCCCTCTCCCTCGGAGAGAGGGTTAGGGTGAGGGCGGCTGCTCACCCAGCGGCACGACCGCCATGGTCAACCGCGACACACAACTGGCCTTGCCTTCATCGCTGGTCAAACGGATATCCCACACATGGGTGGTGCGGCCGATGTGAATCGGCTTGGCCACTGCCGTCACCCGGCCACTGCGCAAGCCGCGCAAATGATTGGCGTTGATCTCAAGCCCAACGCAATAAAACTTGCTGGCATCGATGCACAGATAACTGGCCATCGAACCGACGCTTTCCGCCAGCACCACCGAGGCGCCGCCGTGCAGCAAACCATAGGGCTGATGGGTGCGATGGTCGATGACCATGCTCGCCGTCAGCGAGTCTTCGCCGAACGCTTCGAAGCGGATGTCCAGCACTTCGCCGATGGTGTTCTTCTGGATTGCATTCAACTGCTCGATGTCGGGAGTGGTACGCCACAGGCTCATCGCAGACTTCCTTTGTTGTTTTAGTGGTCGCTCAATCCTGCCACAGCACCGCCTCGCTATGCTCGCTCCATTCTTCAAAACGCGCGCCATAGGTGTCTTCGATGACGTTGCGCTTGATCTTCAACGTCGGCGTGAGAAAGCCGTTTTCCACCGCCCAACTGTCCTTGACCACCACCAGTCGACGCAAGCGTTCGTGCTTGTCGAGCACGGCGTTGACCTCCTCCAGGAGTTTTTCCAGGCTCGAATGCAGACTCGCCCGGCCCTCCTCCTGATTGACGCTCGACAGCACGCACAACCCCAGCGGTGCGCTCAAGCCGTCACCGACCACGCAGACCTGCTCGATGCGTGAATGCACCGCCAGGCGATTTTCGATCGGTGCCGGAGCAACGTATTTGCCCTTGCTGGTCTTGAAGATCTCCTTGAGTCGACCGGTCAGGCGCAGGCGCCCTTCGGCATCCTGTTCGCCCTTGTCGCCGGTGCGCAGAAAGCCGTCCTCAGTCAGGGTCTCGGCGGTCTTCTGCGGCTCCTTGAAATAGCCGAGCATGTTTGCCTGACTGCGCACCTGCACTTCGCCCAACTCATCGATACGCACCTCCACATCCGGGCACGGCTTGCCGATCCAGCCCTGCTTGTATTGCCCCGGCAGGCAGATGTGCGAATAACCGCAGCCCTCGGTCATGCCGTAGACCTCCAGCACATCGAGGCCGAGTCTCTGATACCAGGCGAGCAATGTCTGCGGCACCGGCGCGGCGCCGGACAGCGCGACACGCAAGGCATCCAGACCCAGCCCCGCCAGCACTTTGTGCCCGACACGTTTGCCAATGAACGGCAGACCGAGGAGAAAATCCAGACGCTGCGCCGGGATCTTGCTGTACACGCCCATCTGGAATTTGGTCCAGATGCGCGGCACGCCGAACATTGCGGTTGGCCGTGCACGCTGCAGATCGGTAATGAACGTGTCGAGGCTCTCGGCGAAGAACACTGTCTGCCCGGTGTAGATCGACGCCAGTTCCACGAACATCCGCTCGGCGACGTGGCACAGCGGCAAGTACGACAGCAGCCGGTCGTTCTCGTTAAGCCCGAACAGTTGGGTGCCGCGCGTGGTAGCGAAACCGAGATTGGCAAAACTGTGCATCACGCCTTTGGGCAGGCCAGTGGTGCCGGAGGTGTAGATGATCGTTGCCAGTTGCTCGGCCGCTGGACGCGGGTCGTCCTGAATCGGTGAGCTGCGCTGCAAGTCCGCCCAGCTGAAATCGAAATCCCCAGACGGGTGCAGCGGCAGGCTGATGGTCGGCAGATCCGCCGGCACGCCTTTGGACATGCCCGGCCAATCGTCGAGTTTGCCAATGAAGGCCAGGACGCTTTCCGAGTGATTGAGCACTTGCGCGACGGAGTCGGCGGTGAGGTTGGGATACAACGGAACGGAGACGTGCCCGGCCATCCAGATCGCCAGGTCGGCGATGATCCAGTGCGCGCAGTTTTTCGAGATCAGGGCGATGTGACTGCCTTGCGGCAACTCACGGGCGCGCAGCCAATGCGCGGCGCAGCGAGCCTGATGGCCAACGTCGGCCCAGCTCAGCGTCTCGATCTGACCGCCGCCGCTGGGCTGCACGAGGAAGCGCTGACGTGGGTGCCGGGCTTCACGTTCGTAAAACACGTCCAGCGGCAAACGGAAGGCGGCAGACATGCGACTCGCTCCTGTTTTTTGGGTCTGGAGCAAGCGTAGTCAACCAAGCAAGTGCTTGGTTGGAAAATTCACACAAATAATTTCATGGTGTACGCGGTACCTGTAGGAGTGAGCCTGCTCGCGATAGCGGTGTATCAGTCAGCATTGATGTCGACTGAAATGGCCTCATCGCGAGCAGGCTCACTCCTACAGGGGTCGGTGTTTACAACTTCAGGGATGTTTGAGGCTGTTGAGGGTCATCGAGCCGATCAACAACTCTGGGCTTTCCAGTTCAGCCAACCCGGCGGTGCTGACCTTCTCCGGCGGATAACCGGCGCCATGCTGCAGATAGCTGAGCAGATTGCCCACCAGCGGGTTGTGGCTGACCAGCAGCACATTACTCACCGACACCAGTTGATCGGTGACCTTGTCCGGATCAACCTCCGGCGTCAACCACTCGACCGTGCGGATCTCCGGTTCGAACCCCAGTGCCTCACGGACAATCTGCGCGGTCTGCTGCGCGCGCAGATAAGGGCTGGCGTAAATCGCCGTCAGCGGCTGGCCGATCAAATGCGCGGCGCTGCTCAAGGCCTCTTTGCGACCGTGCTCGGTCAGTTCCCGTTCGGAGTCGGGGCACGAGCCATAAGGCACGGCTTCACCGTGACGCAATACCCAGAGTTTCATAGCTTGGGTTCCTCATCTCGAACCGGATGCGGTGCCGGCGCGACGGCGTGTGGCGCCTCACCTTCCGGGGTACGCGGCGTTGGCCAGTCGGCGAACGGCCACGGTTTCTGGTCGCTGTGGAAACTGCCGAAGCGGCCGATCTGCGCCAGGAACTGGCTCAGGCTGTCGCCGAAGTTCATCAGGCTGCCGCTCGGCGCGCCATAGATCAAACGATAGATCAGTTGCACCAGCACCACCGCGCCGAGGATGAACTGCGCCACTTGCCAGACCAGCACGTAGACGATCATCCACAACACGCGCAGGAGGATGGATTCGTACTTGGCTTCGGTTTTCGGATCGTTCATGGCTTGCTCCCCTGTCCGTAGATAAAAGCAGGATTCAGTTGAAACCGCTGGTGGAAATAAAATCGACGTCGGTTTTCGGTTCGGCTCGCATCAGTAGACCGATCACCTGCTCCAGCGTGCGTCCCTCGAACAGGATCGCGTGCAGCCCGGCGACCAGCGGCATATACACGCCGACTTCCTGCGACTTGGCCTTAAGCACTTTCAGCGTGTTGACGCCTTCGGCA
The DNA here is from genome assembly GCF_054790575.1 of Pseudomonas sp. MC6. Taxonomy (NCBI): domain Bacteria; kingdom Pseudomonadati; phylum Pseudomonadota; class Gammaproteobacteria; order Pseudomonadales; family Pseudomonadaceae; genus Pseudomonas; species Pseudomonas sp. MC6. The sequence continues at coordinate 245,737 of NZ_CP186504.1, read as the reverse complement.
ACTTCGCCAAGACGCGACACCGCTTCGTCGAGGCTCAGGCCCTGACCCAGTGCGAAACCGACTTGATAGTTGCGACTCTTCGGCGACGAACAGGTCACGATCAGATCGCCGACACCAGCCAGACCGAGGAAGGTCATGGGATTAGCGCCCTGATTCACCGCAAAGCGGGTCATCTCGGCGAGGGCGCGAGTGATCAGCATGCTCTTGGTGTTCTCGCCCATCTCCAGCGCCACCGCCATGCCAGCGATGATCGCGTAGACGTTCTTCAACGCACCGCCCAGTTCGACACCAAAACGATCGGCGCTGGCGTAAACGCGGAAAGTGCGACCGTGCAGCGCGGCTTGCACGGCTTTGCACAGTTCTTCGTCTTCGCTGGCGACCACAGTGGCCGTCAGTGCGTGCTCGGCAATTTCCCGCGCCAGGTTCGGCCCGGACAACACGCCGATGCGCGCATTCGGAGCGATCTCTTCGAGAATCTGGCTCATCAGCTTGAAAGTCTGTGCTTCGATGCCCTTGGTCAGGCTGACCAGCATCTTGCCGCTCAGGCGCTCGGCGTGGGCGGCGAGCACCGTGCGCAATGCGCTGGACGGCAGTGCGACGAAGCACAAATCACAGGCGTCGAGGGTTTCCTGCAGGTCGGTGACGGCGGTCACCCCCGGCAGAATCTTGATGCCTTTGAGATAGCGCGGATTTTCGCGATTGACCCGGATGGCCTCGGCCTGCTCGGGGTCACGCATCCACTGCCGGACTTGATGGCCGTTCTCGGCCAAAAGATTGGCCACGGCGGTACCAAAACTTCCGCCTCCCAGGACCGCAATCGGGCGCTGTTCAGTCATATGCAATCCGTTAATCCATACCAGTGGCGATGGCGGCATTATACGGGGCGGCCCGGTCGCGGCCAGCCCCAGCAACAATTACCGACACTTGTAGGAAGAAGACCAATAAAACCTAGGAAAATGCTACTAACGTGAATGGAAAAGTCACGGTGCTCGGTTAACATGCGCGCCAAATCTTTGCGATCAAGGCTGCGTCGTGTTTTTCGCTCCTCCCCCTCCCCGTTCGTCCCTTTTGCTGGCGCTGTTGTTCAGCCCGCTTGTGCTGGCGGACGACCTGTTCACGGACAACGAAGCACTGCCGCAAGTGCTGACGGCCACGCGCCTGAAGCAAACCCCGGCGGAAGTGCCAGGGAGCATGACCGTACTCGACAGCGAATTGATCAACGCCAGCGGTGCCCGCGACATCAGCGAACTGCTGCGCCTGGTGCCAGGGATGATGGTCGGCAACATCAGCGGCAATCAGGCGGCGGTCAATTATCACGGCACCAACGCCAGCGAAGCGCGGCGCATGCAGGTGCTGATCGACGGCCGTTCGGTGTATCGCGCCGGTTTGTCGACGGTGGACTGGAGCGATATTCCGGTGGCCATGGAAGACATCGAACGCATCGAGGTTTTTCGCGGGCCGAACACCGTCAGCTACGGCGCCAACGCGCTGATGGCGGTGGTCAACATCATCACTCGGAACCCGGCGGACAGCCACGGCACGCGGTTGAAGTACACCCGTGGCCAGCGCGGCATCAATGACTTTTATGCCAGCCAGGGCATCGGCTGGAATGGCGGTGATTTGCGCCTGTCGTTGTCCGGCCAGGAAGACGATGGTTTCGACAGCGATCGCAGCGGCGCCGATTACCGCGACAGCCGCCGTTTGAATCGCTTCAGTCTTGCGGTCAGCCAAACCCTCAGCGATAACCAGAGTCTCGACTGGCAGGTCAACGCGAAGGACGGGACAAACCAGCGGCCGTACACCTACCGCCCGGTGTTCTCCGGGATTACCGCCGCCGGGAACAATTCCGACGTGGTCGCCAAGGACTATGCCGGCTCGGTGCGCTGGAACCTCGACATCAACCCCGAACACAGCCTTTATATACAAGGCTCGGCGCAACACTGGGATCGTCAGCAGACCTGGCGCGCCTGCGATGCCGAGGTGTCGTTCAGCCCCGAGTTGACGCAACTGTGGCAACTCAACCCGAATTACACCGAACGCCTGGCGCGCAACATCACCCGTTTCACCGGCCCCGGCGCTGAGCCCGGTACCCCGCAGGAAATGGCCCTGGCCAATCAGGTGCTTGATCAATGGCGCAACGGCGCCAGCCGAACCCTGTGCGGCGACATCGACCAGAGTGCCCGGGAATCGCGCTACGACCTCGAATTGCAGGACACTCTCAGCCTGTCCGATAGCCTGCGCCTGGTCAGCGGCATGAACTATCGTTACGACCGCGCCGACTCCGAGACCTACTTCAACGGCACACTGGACGACACCACCTGGCGCGCCTTCGGCCAACTGGAATGGCGCGCCACCGAACACTGGCTGCTACAGGGCGGTGCGATGTTCGAAAACACGCGACTGATCGGCAGTTCGCTGACCCCGCGTTTCGCCGTCAATTACCTGATCAACCCGCGCCACGGCCTGCGTGCGGTGTATTCGGAGGCGATCCGTTCGCCGGACATGTTCGAGAACAATGTGAACTGGAGCTATCAGGTCAGCAACCTGCGCCCCTCCGCCTACGGCCAGTCTTCGGCGCGCTACTTCGTCAAGACGCGGGGGCCAGGCGATCTCGATCAGGAACACATGCGCTCACGCGAGCTGGGCTACAACGGCTATTTCGCCGAATTGGGTCTGGCTTTGGATGTGAAGCTGTTCTATGACGAGATCACCGGGATGATCAGCGAGCCGCTGCGTAACAACCAGTACATCGCCAGCAACGCCAACAGCTCACGTTTTCGTGGCACGGAAACCCAGCTCGACTGGCGCGTGAGCCTGGCCGACCGCTTGCGTTTCACCTATGCCTTCGTCGATGCCGAGGCGAGTAATCCGCTCGATCAGCAGTTCACTTCACGCAACAGCGGTTCGGCCGGCTGGCTGCGCGACTGGGGCCATGGCTGGAACAGCGCCCTCTTCTATTACGGCGACAACGCACTCAACGGCTACCGTTTCGAACGGGTCGACACGCGCATCGCCAAACGCATCCCGCTGGGCAAAGCGCAGCTGCAATTGGCCGGCGTGCTGCAGCAACGCCTCGACCATGAGCCGAGCACTTTCGTCGACAACAATTACGACGAACGCCGGGTGATGTATTTCAGCGCCGAGCTGGAGTTCTAGTATGCGCTGCCGGCAGTCACGGAAGATGCCAACCCTGGGCCACTGGCTGGCCGGGGTCTGTCTGTTTGTGACCGCGTGGCTGCACGGGGTGGCGGTGCAGGCCGCCGATATTCTGTTGACCGGAGCCGAGGAAAGTCCTGGCGTGCAAGCGTTCGTGCAGGCACTCAGCGAATTGCGCCCGACCGACAACGTACGTTTCCAGCCACTGGCCAGTCTACCGGCACCGGGCAAACTGCCCGCCAGTCTGCGCCTGATTCTGCTCGACCTACCCAGCCTCGACTGGCGTCTGCAAGAACCCCAGGGCCCGGCAACGCTGGTGCTGCGCATCAGTCGTCTGCAGGCTCGCCAGCGTCTCGGCGATACGCAACCGGCGCACCTGAGTCTGCTCTGGAGTGACCCGCCGCTGAGCCGCCAGTTGCAGTTGATCCGGCGCATTCTGCCCCAAGCCCGAAGGATCGGCGTGCTGTTCGATGAGCACAGCGAATTCCTCCTCAAGGAGCTGAATCTCGCCGCCGCGCCGCTGAATCTGCAAATCGTCAGCGAGCGCTGGGACAACACCCACGACAGCCGCCCTTTGCAAACGGTGCTGAAAAACAGCGACGTACTGCTGGGGCTCGACGATCCCGATCTGTACAACCCGAAAACCGCGAAGAACCTGCTGCTCAGCAGCTACTCACGGCAAGTCGCACTGGTCGGCCCCAACGTTGCGTTTGTCCGCGCCGGTAGCCTGGCCAGCACGTACAGCGATCAGAACGACTGGCTGGCGATGCTTGATCAATTGCTCGACCACCCCTCGGCCAGTTGGCCGCGGACGCTCTACCCCGCACGTTTTAAAGTCTCAAGTAATGCGCAGGTCGCTCGTTCACTCGGTATCGAACCGCTGAATGACGCATCTGTTGCCAGCGCACTGGCTGAAGGAGAACACCGCCCATGAGTTTCCGTCGCCGTTGGGACATCAATACCCGCACCCAGCTGATCAGCCTGGGTCCGGCGCTGTTGCTGACCCTTCTGTTGATCAGCTTCTTCACCTTCGTGCGCATTCAGGATTTGCGCCAGGAGCTGAACCACACCGGCCAATTGATCGCCAACCAACTCGCGCCTGCCACCGAATACGGAGTGATTTCCGGCAACAACGAAGTGCTGGAAAGTCTGCTCAAAGCCACGCTGGCCACGCCCAATGTGCGTTTTCTTGAAGTGCAGGACAGCGCCAACCGGATTCTGGTGTACGTCGAGCAACCCGCCGCAGCGCACAGCCGACCGCATCAGGTCGAAGTGTTCCAGGCACCGGTGCGCTTGCAGCGCATCGCCCTGCACAACGATTTCTTCCAGGACGGCAAGGTCAACAATGGCGGGGCCAGCGAAGATTATCTGGGTCGGGTGATCGTCGGCCTGTCCAACGATGCCTTCAGCCAGCGCCAGCAGGAAATCCTGTTCAAGGCCGCAATCCTCGCATTGTTTGCACTGCTGTTTACCTTCGTCCTGGCGCGGCGTCTGGCCGGCAGTCTTTCTCAGCCGATCCGCGACATCGGCGATGCAGTCAAGGCGATTCAGGAAGGCGACTACAAAACGCCACTGCCCATTGTCGATGACACGGAACTGGGCGCCCTGTCACAACACATCAATAACCTCGCCGAGGCGCTGGAGCAGGCCAGCCGCGAGCAGCATCAAGCCATGGCGCAACTGATCCAGACCCGCGAAGAAGCGGAAAAGGCCAACAACGCCAAGTCCGACTTTCTGGCGATGATGAGCCATGAGCTGCGCACGCCCATGAACGGCGTGCTGGGCATGCTGCAATTGCTGGAAACCACCGAGATGACCGAGGAGCAGGTCGAGTACGCCGCCCTCGCCTCGGAGTCCACCGAACACCTGCTGAAAGTGATCAACGATATTCTCGACTTCTCGCGCATCGAACGTTCCGAGCTGGAACTGGAACACATCCCGTTCAACCTTGCCGAACTGATCGGCGCCTGCGCGCAGTCGTTCCAGCACAGCGCGGTGCAACGCGGCCTGGCTTTGAATTTGCGCATCCCGGACGACATGCGCGGTTTGCAGGTGCAGGGCGATCCGACGCGGATCCGGCAGATTCTGGTCAACCTCGTCGGCAACGCACTGAAATTCACCGAGCAAGGTCGCGTCAGCATCGAGGCGCAGTGGCAGTCGCTGGATCACGAACTGCTGTGGTTCACCTGCTCGGTGCGCGACAGCGGCATCGGTATTTCGTCCGAAAGCCTGGAGCTGATGTTCAACGCGTTCCAGCAGGCCGACAGTTCGATTTCTCGGCGCTACGGCGGCACCGGCCTCGGTCTGCCGATCGCCCGTACGCTGGCCGAACGCATGGGCGGCACCTTGCGCGCACAGAGCGAGGAAGGTCGCGGCTCGGTATTCACTCTGGAAATTCCGCTGGCACTCTATAAGCAGGCGCTGCCGCCACTGGCCGCGCCGCGTGCACTGAACGGCAAGGGCCAGGGCGAAGGGCGCAATGTCTTGCTGGTCGAAGACAATCCGGTGAACCAGACAGTTATTGAAGCGATGCTGCGCAGCTTGGGCTTTACTGTCAGTGTTGCCGCCGATGGAGCACAAGCGGTGCGCAGTGCCGAGGGCAGCGACTTTGAGGTGATTCTGATGGATTGCCGTTTGCCGATCATCGATGGCTACGAGGCTACCCGGCAGATCCGGCGGCTGCCCGGACGAAGTGAAGTGCCGATCATCGCGCTGACCGCCAACGCGTTGCAGGGCGACCGTGAAACCTGTCTGTCGGCGGGCATGAACGATTATCTGGCGAAGCCGTTCAAACGTAATGATCTGCAGCAGATTCTGCAGCGCTGGGTGTCGTAGTGTGGGCCTTTCGACCATCTGCGACTGGCGTGAAAAGCGAAAGTGCGGCAGTCTTAGGCACCCGAACGAGCCTCAAAAGGGGCTTGATTAAAAATTTCAGTGCACAAGTGTACATTCATGTCCTTGGTGCTGTGACTTTCACCACAACGCAATAGTCTATGAGTAGGCTGCCGGTTCGAGGCATGAACGCTTCGAACGGTCGGGAAGATTTGCCCCACCTGCCGCATGGGATTATTGAGGAGCTCGCATGACCAAACAAAACGCCTTTACTCGGGAAGATCTGCTGCGCTGCAGTCGCGGTGAGCTGTTCGGCCCAGGTAACGCGCAACTGCCCGCCCCGAACATGCTGATGGTTGATCGCATCACTTTGATCAGCGAAGAAGGCGGCAAGTACGGCAAAGGTGAATTGGTCGCCGAGCTGGATATCAACCCTGATCTGTGGTTCTTCGCGTGCCACTTCGAAGGCGATCCGGTAATGCCGGGCTGCCTCGGTCTGGACGCCATGTGGCAACTGGTCGGTTTCTTCCTGGGCTGGCAAGGCCTGCCGGGCCGTGGCCGTGCGCTGGGTTCGGGCGAAGTGAAGTTCTTCGGTCAGGTCCTGCCGACCGCCAAGAAAGTCACCTACAACATTCATATCAAACGCGTCCTCAAGGGCAAGCTGAACCTGGCCATTGCCGATGGTTCGGTGACTGTCGACGGTCGCGAAATCTACACCGCCGAAGGCCTTCGCGTCGGCGTGTTCACCTCCACTGACAACTTCTAAGGGTTATTCGCATGCGCCGCGTCGTTATCACTGGTCTGGGCATTGTTTCGTGCCTGGGCAATGACAAAGAGACCGTCTCCGCTAACCTGCGTGCAAGCCGCCCTGGCATCCGGTTCAACCCGGAATATGCCGAAATGGGTCTGCGTAGCCAGGTTTCCGGCTCCATCGACCTCAACCTTGAAGAGCTGATCGATCGCAAGATCTATCGCTTCGTCGGCCACGCAGCGGCTTACGCCTACCTGGCCATGAAAGACGCCATTGCTGACTCCGGCCTGACCGAAGAGCAAGTGTCCAATCCGCGTACCGGCCTGGTGGCTGGCTCGGGCGGTGCTTCCACGCTGAACCAGATGGAAGCGCTGGACATCCTGCGCGAGAAAGGCGTTAAACGCGTTGGCCCATACCGTGTAACGCGGACCATGAGCAGTACCGTTTCCGCTTGCCTGGCCACGCCATTCAAGATCAAGGGCCTGAACTACTCCATCGCTTCTGCCTGCGCCACCAGTGCTCACTGCATCGGTACCGCCATGGAACAGATCCAGATGGGCAAGCAGGACATCGTCTTCGCCGGTGGTGGTGAAGAAGAGCACTGGAGCCAGTCGTTCCTGTTCGACGCGATGGGCGCTCTGTCCAGCAAGCGTAACGACACCCCGGAACAGGCTTCCCGTGCCTACGACAAGGACCGTGACGGTTTCGTCATCGCTGGCGGTGGCGGCATGGTCGTGGTTGAAGAGCTGGAACACGCTCTGGCCCGTGGCGCGAAAATCTACGCCGAAATCGTTGGCTACGGCGCAACCTCCGACGGCTACGACATGGTTGCCCCAAGTGGCGAAGGCGCGATCCGCTGCATGCAGATGGCGATGTCCACCGTTGATACGCCAATCGACTACCTGAACACCCACGGTACTTCGACTCCGGTCGGCGACGTCGCGGAAATGAAAGGTGTGCGTGAAGTGTTCGGCGACAAGGCACCTGCAATCAGCTCGACCAAGAGCCTGTCCGGTCACTCCCTGGGCGCTGCCGGCGTTCACGAAGCGATCTACTGCATGCTGATGATGGAAGGCAACTTCATTGCCGGCTCCGCCAACATCGACGAGCTGGACCCGGAAGTGGCCGATCTGCCGGTGCTGACCAAGACCCGCGAAAACGCCACCATCAACACCGTGATGAGCAACAGCTTCGGCTTCGGCGGCACCAACGCCACGCTGGTACTGAAGCGCTGGGAAGGCAAGTAATTTCCCCCGCTTGAGCCCACACATAAAAACGCCCCGACTGGTTCGGGGCGTTTTTTTTCGCCTGCGCAAAACTCATGACCGACACGAACTCCCTGTGTAGGAGCTGCTGCAGGCTGCGATCTTTTGATCTTGTCTTTAAAAATCACAGTCAAAAGATCGCAGCCTTCGGCAGCTCCTTGTATGTTGCCCTCACACCAGTCAATTGAGATCTAAGCTCGCTGGTGCGGACATACGAAGATGTGTTTCTGGGGGAGACCGATCGCTCCTAAAGGCAGGACTTGCTCCTGACCTTGTCTGTAGAGAGGTCCCCCCGCCTCATTGCCCACCACGAAGAGTATCGAGAAGCCGACAAGTCGGACTTCGCATTACAAGGTTGCAGTGGCATGAAGTTCGAGGTCAGGGGAACCAGGATGCATTTCTAACCCAGTTCACTCGGAGTTGAAAGCATGAGCATGCATGTCGGTTTGGATGTGGGGTCTCGCACGACCGCCATGGGCTGGCGCAACGACGGCCGTTTTGCAGGGGCCTGCAACATCGACCAAACACCCGCCGGGCGCAAAGCAGCGGTCAACAGGTTGCTCGAGCTCAAGCCTTTATCCGTAGTGATGGAGGCCACCGGCATCTATTACCTGGATTTGGCCATGGAGCTCACCGCGGCGGGTTTGCCCGTTTCGGTTATCAACCCGAAGAGCTTTCATAACTTTGCCAAGCTGATGCTGAAAAACAGCAAAACCGATGCGATCGATGCCCAGTTGCTAGCCGAATACGGCGAACGCATGAGCCCAAAATTGTGGACGCCGCCCACGACCATACAGTTGGAACTGCGGGCTATCGGAAGGCATATCAATCGTTTGACGTGTCATCGCACCCGAGCCAAGAACGAGCTGCATGCGCTGAAAGCTACTCAAACAACCGTGAAAATGCTGATTGAAGACGAAGAAGAAGCCATTGAAGCTTTTGACAAGCGAATCGAGCGTTTCAGGCTCGCAGGTCGGGCGCTGATCGACAACTGCCCGACGCTAAGCGCCCAGTTTGGGCACATGATCGCAGCGCCGGGCATGGGCGAAATTTCAGTATTTGCGGCACTGGCTGAATTGACGACCTTGCCAGTGACACTTAAGTCCGCGCAGGTCAGCCGACATGCAGGACTCGATGTGCGGCTTACGCAATCAGGTACCAGCATCGATAAACCTGGGCGGATAAGTAAGGGCGGAAACGCCTACCTACGTTCAGCGATGTACATGCCAGCGCTGACTGCCATACGTTGCGACAGCAACGTGAAAGCCTTTTACGAAGCGTTGATCGGGCGAGGGAAGAGAAAGATGCAGGCTATCGTCGCCGTCATGCGCAAATACCTGACCGGCTTGTGGGCCTGCATGCGAGCCGGCGAAGATTTCAATACGGCCAAGCTTTTTAGCGCAAAAGATCTCGCAAAAGCTTGACCGTGAACAGAGTATCTACAGGGGGCTACGGTGTTCTGGAGATGAAACTTCTGTCATGAAACTTACCGCCCTGCGACCGAATGTCGCGGATTACGCGGGCTGCAGCACTGTTGCAAAAAACGCAACAACACCTTGCACAAATCAGCCGTTTACTTAGCAGGCTAACAAATTCTATAACAGAGTCCTGCACACGCCTTGCTGCAGATAACTTGAGATTTGGAGCTAGCAGATGACTGTAAAAGTAACTGAACGCGACGATTCACACATGTCCCACGAAGGCGTAGCCGCCGGTATCCGCATCTGGGATGTGCATCAACAAGACTTGCTGGTCGGCATGTTCCACAACGAGATCGATGCCCACAACTACAAGGCTGAACTCGAAGTGCAAGAGCAACAACGCGAAGCCCGTTCCTCCTGATTCAACCACAGCATTGAAAACGACAAACCCCGCCATGAGCGGGGTTTGTCGTTGTTACAGCTTTATCGATTTACCACATCAGATCATCAGGGATCTGATACGCCGCGTACGGATCGTCCTCAGTGCTGACCTCTTCGGTCTGCACGTTGAGCTGGACGATGCGCTGCGGGTCGCGCTCCTGGATCTTCAGGGCCGCTTCACGCGGAATCACTTCGTAGCCGCCGGCATGGTGGACGATCGCCAGCGAACCGCTGCTGAGCTTGTTGCGCATCAGCGTGTTGACCGAGATGCGCTTGACCTTCTTGTCGTCGACGAAGTTGTAGTAGTCCTCGGTGGTCAGCTTAGGCAGACGCGAGACTTCGATCAGTTGCTTGACCTGCGCCGCACGCGCCTTGGCTTCGGCTTTCTCTTTCTGCTGACGGTTCAGCTCCTGGTCGCGCTTGACCTTCTCGGCCATGGCTTCCTGGGCAGCACGCTGCTGCGAGTCATCCAGTTCGATCTGGCCTTTGTGCGCCAGACGTTGCTGCTTCTGCTTGTCCTTGCTGACCTGCTTGGCCTGCTTTTGGTTGACCAGGCCTGCTTTGAGCAACTGGTCGCGAAGGGAAATACTCATGGGACTTACTCACTTGGGCAGTTGCTCAGCCGCAGCCGGGCACATTCTTTTCCTGACGTTTGGCTTCACCCCACAGGGCGTCCAACTCTTCGAGGGTGCAATCTTCTATGGGACGGTGGGTGTCGCGCAATGCCTGTTCGATAAATCGGAAACGTCTTTCGAACTTGCCGTTGGCGCCACGCAGGGCGGTTTCCGGATCGACCTTCAGATGCCGGGCCAGATTGACCACGGAAAACAGCAGGTCACCGATCTCGTCCGCCACGGCATCGGGGTCATTTTCCGACATGGCTTCGAGCACTTCATCGAGCTCTTCGCGCACTTTGTCGAGCACTGGCAAGGCGTCCGGCCAGTCGAAACCGACCTGACCTGCGCGCTTCTGCAACTTGGCCGAACGCGACAAGGCCGGCAGCGTTGCCGGCACATCGTCGAGCAGTGACAGCTGCTCGGGCGCGGCGGATTTCTCGGCGCGCTCTTCGGCCTTGATCTCTTCCCAGCGCAGCTTGACCTGTTCTTCGCTCAAGCGCGGCACATCCAGCGGCGCGTACAGATCACCAGTCGGAAACACGTGGGGATGACGACGGATCAGCTTGCGGGTAATGCTGTCGATCACGCCGGCGAATTCGAAGCGCCCTTCTTCCTTGGCCAACTGGCTGTAATACACCACTTGGAACAGTAAATCGCCCAACTCGCCTTGCAAATGATCGAAGTCGCCACGTTCGATGGCGTCGGCCACTTCGTAGGCTTCTTCGAGGGTGTGCGGAACGATGGTTGCGTAGGTTTGCTTGATGTCCCACGGGCAACCGTATTGCGGATCGCGCAGACGGCTCATCAGATGGAGCAGGTCTTCAAGGCTGTACATCATATTTCTGTCTCACCACAAAACCCTGTAGGAGTGAGCCTGCTCGCGATCGCGGTGTATCAGTCACCATTGATGCTGACTGACACTCCCTCATCGCGAGCAGGCTCACTCCTACATTGGTCATCTTCACGGGGTGCGGTTACGCCGCGTTTCAATGATGTTCGGCAACTGCGAAATCCGCCCGAGCAACCGCCCCAGCGCATCCAGACCCGGGATCTCGATCGTCAGGGACATCAGCGCGGTGTTGTCTTCCTTGTTCGAGCGGGTGTTGACCGCCAGCACGTTGATCCGCTCGTTGAGCAGCACCTGCGACACGTCACGCAGCAGACCGGAACGGTCGTAGGCGCGGATGACGATGTCGACCGGATAGGTGAGCACCGGCACCGGGCCCCAGCTGACCTGAATGATCCGCTCCGGCTCGCGCCCGCCCAGCTGCAGCACCGAGGCGCAGTCCTGACGGTGAATACTCACGCCACGGCCCTGAGTGATGTAGCCGACAATCGCATCGCCCGGCAACGGCTGGCAGCAGCCGGCCATCTGCGTCATCAGGTTGCCGACGCCCTGGATCTGAATATCGCCGCGCTTGCCCGGTTTGTAGCCGGTGGCTTTGCGCGGAATCAGCTCCAGTTGCTCGTTGCCACGTTCCGGCTCGACCAGTTGCTGCGCGAGGTTGACCAGTTGCGCCAGACGCAGGTCGCCGGCACCGAGGGCGGCGAACATGTCTTCGGCGGTTTTCATGTTGGCCTTGTCGGCCAGCTTGTCGAAATCCACCGCGGGCAGGCCGAGGCGCGTCAGTTCGCGCTCGATCAGGGTTTTACCGGCGGCAACGTTCTGGTCGCGCGCCTGCAATTTGAACCAGTGGACGATCTTCGCCCGCGCTCGCGAGGTGGTGACGTAACCGAGGTTGGAGTTCAGCCAGTCGCGGCTCGGTGTACCGTGCTTGCTGGTAATGATCTCGACCTGCTCACCGGTCTGCAGGCTGTAGTTGAGCGGCACGATGCGCCCGTTGATCTTCGCGCCACGGCAGTTGTGACCGATTTCGGTGTGCACGCGGTAAGCGAAGTCCAGCGGCGTCGCGCCTTTCGGCAAGTCGATGGCGTGACCGTCGGGAGTGAAGATGTAGACCCGATCCGGCTCGATATCGACGCGCAGCTGTTCCGCCAGACCACCGATGTCGCCCAGTTCTTCATGCCACTCGAGGACCTGACGCAGCCAGGAAATTTTCTCTTCGTAGTGGTTCGAACCGGATTTGACGTCAGTGCCCTTGTAGCGCCAGTGCGCGCAGACGCCGAGTTCGGCTTCTTCGTGCATCGAGTGCGTACGGATCTGCACCTCAAGCACTTTACCCTCAGGGCCGATCACCGCCGTGTGCAGCGAGCGGTAGCCGTTCTCTTTCGGGTTGGCGATGTAGTCGTCGAATTCTTTCGGGATGTGCCGCCACAAGGTGTGCACGATGCCCAGCGCGGTGTAGCAGTCGCGCATTTCCGGCACCAGCACGCGTACGGCGCGCACGTCGTAGATCTGGCTGAATTCCAGACCCTTGCGCTGCATTTTGCGCCAGATCGAATAGATGTGTTTGGCCCGGCCGCTGATGTCGGCGTCGACGCCGGTGGCCTGCAATTCGTCCTTGAGCTGGGTCATCACGTCGGCGATGAAACGCTCGCGATCAAGCCGTCGCTCGTGGAGCAACTTGGCAATCTGCTTGTATTGATCTGGCTCGAGATAACGGAAGGACAAATCCTCCAGTTCCCATTTGATATGACCGATGCCGAGGCGGTGCGCGAGCGGCGCATAGATGTCGAAGACTTCCCGGGCGACTCGATTACGCTTCTCGTCGTCGGCGGTTTTCACCGCACGGATGGCGCAGGTACGTTCGGCGAGCTTGATCAGCGCGACGCGCACATCGTCGACCATCGCCACGAGCATCTTGCGCAGGTTCTCCACCTGCCCTTGCGTGCCCATGACCATCGACTGGCGCGGACTGAGGCTGGCACTGATGGCCGCCATGCGCTGCACGCCGTCGATCAGTTTGGCCACCACCGGGCCGAAGCGCTGACCGACGGCCGCGAGTTCGATCTGGCCCTCGCGTACGCCGCGATACAGGACCGCTGCGACCAGCGAATCCTGATCGAGCTTGAGGTCGGCGAGAATCTCGGCGATTTCCAAACCAGTACTGAAACTGCCAGAGCCTTCGGCCCACAGATTCTTCTTGGCATTGGACTGTTGTTCAGCCTCGCGAGCGAACTCGCAGGCTTCTTTCAAGGCTTCGCGATCCAGTGCCAGATCGACACTGACCGCGTGATCGAGCCAAGCCTCGAGATTGATACTGCCGTCAGTGTTGATCGGCTGGTGTGCTCTCACCTGTACCATGTTGCTTTACCTTCCCTACGACGCAGATTCAATGCGTCAAATCGCTGACCTACAGTGTCCATTCGCGCTCGCGGGGCTAAAGCGAGCGCTGCGCGGACAGGTCAGGCGGATTCAGACGAGCCATCCTGGCTCGCTTCAAATAACGCCATGGCCTCGACATGTGCCGTCTGAGGAAACATATCGAGAATCCCGGCACGTTTTAACCGGTAGCCCTGCTTGATCAATTCGACCGTGTCGCGCGCCAGAGTTGCAGGGTTGCACGACACATACACCAACCGTCTGGCACCCAGGGTCGCCAGCTTGCGAACCACCTCGAAAGCACCGTCACGCGGTGGGTCCAAGAGTACCGCAGAAAAGCCGTTTCCGATCCACTGGGCATCGGTCAAAGGCTGGGATAAATCGGCTTGAAAAAACTTTGTGTTATGCAAATTGTTACCAGCGGCGTTGGCTTCGGCACGATCGACCATGGTCTGCACGCCTTCGACTGCCACCACTTCGCGCACGGACTTGGCCAACGGCAAAGCGAAGTTGCCCAAGCCGCAGAACAGGTCCAGCACGCGCTCGTCACTGCCCGGTTTCAACCAGTCCAGCGCCTGCGCCACCATCGCTTCGTTGACGCCGGCGTTGACCTGGATAAAGTCGCCCGGCCGGTACGCCAGATCCAGATCCCACTGTTCCAGGCGATAGCCCAGCGACTGGCTGGCATCCACCGGTTGCGGCTCGCCTTCGCCATGCAGCCACAATTGCGCCTGATGGAACTGGCAGAAGTCCTTGAGGATGGTCAGATCCGCTTCGGACAACGGCGCCATATGCCGCAGCAATACCGCCAGTGACGAGCCGCTGAACAACTCGACATGCCCCAACGCCTGCGGCTTGCTCAGCCGACGGAGCATCTCCGGCAAACGGGTCATGATCGGTTGCAAGGGCTGTACCAGCACCGGGCATTCGTTGATGGCGACGATGTCCTGACTGCCGGCGGCACGGAAACCCACTTCGAGTTTCTTCGCCTTCATGTCCCAGCGCACTGCAATCCGGGCGCGACGGCGATAGCCGAATTCCGGGCCGGTCAGCGGTGCTGCCCACTCTTCAGGTTCGACACCGGCCACACGCGACAATTGCTCGGCGAGCATGCGCTGTTTCAGGGCAAGCTGTTCGTCGTGGGGCAAATGCTGGACGCTGCAACCGCCGCAACGGCCGGCGTGCTGACACGGTGCCGGGCGGCGCAGTTCGCTGGCCTTGAACACGCGCTCGGTACGCGCCTCGACCACTTTGCCGTGGGCGCCGAGCACCCGCGCTTCGACCTCTTCACCGGCAAGGGCGCCGAGGACGAACCAGGTTTTGCCTTCGAAAAACGCGATACCGCGCCCGTCATTGGCCAGGCGCTCGATGCTCAAGCGCTGCTTTTTGCCGGTCGGGATTTGCACGGCCTTGCTGCCGCCAGTGGGCTGGAAGCGCAGGCCTCTCTCGTGCTTGGCCATCAGTTGGGCGCGTCGAAAATGCCGGTCGACAGGTAACGGTCGCCACGGTCGCAGATGATCGCAACGATCACCGCGTTTTCAACTTCTTTGGACAGGCGCAGCATCGCTGCCACCGCACCACCCGAGGACACGCCGCAGAAAATGCCTTCTTCACGGGCCAGACGCCGGGTGACGTCTTCGGCCTCGCTTTGCGCCATGTCGACGATGCGATCAACACGATCAGCCTGATAAATCTTCGGCAGGTATTCCTGCGGCCAGCGGCGGATACCCGGAATGGCCGAGCCTTCCATCGGTTGCAGACCAACGATCTGCACGCTGTCGCTCTGCTCTTTCAAGTAGCGCGACACGCCCATGATGGTGCCGGTGGTGCCCATCGAACTGACGAAATGGGTGATGGTGCCCTGGGTCTGACGCCAGATTTCCGGACCGGTGGTGGTGTAGTGCGCCTCAGGATTGTCGCCATTGGCGAACTGATCGAGCACCTTGCCACGGCCTTCGGCTTCCATCCGCTGGGCGAGGTCGCGCGCGCCTTCCATGCCTTCTTCCTGGCTGACCAGAATCAGCTCGGCACCGTACGCGGTCATTGCCGCTTTGCGCTCGGCGCTGGAGTTGTCCGGCATGATCAGGATCATTTTATAACCCTTGATCGCGGCGGCCATGGCCAGCGCGATCCCGGTGTTGCCCGAGGTCGCTTCGATCAGCGTATCGCCGGCGTGGATCTGCCCGCGCAACTCGGCGCGAGTGATCATCGACAACGCCGGACGGTCCTTGACCGAACCCGCCGGGTTGTTCCCTTCGAGCTTGAGCAATAGGGTGTTGCTGGTAGCACCGGGCAGGCGCTGCAAACGCACCAGCGGAGTGTTGCCGACGCAATCGGCGATGGTTGGGTACTGCAGGGTCATGGCGTATTCGCAATCCAGACGTGCGGGGGCGCCTATCATACCGGCAAACCCGCGCAGGCCATATCACGCAAAGTGCGGTGCTTATGGTTTATGGGAATAAGGAACAATAGTCTCACCACTGGTGAGACTATTGTGTTGAGCCATTTTCATTGGTGGTGATGCGCAGAGACTCTTCGCGAGCAGGCTCGCTCCCACAGGGAGTAGTGTCATTCGCAGAATAGTGTCAGCAGTGATGACACTATTAACTGTTGATCACACAATCTGCGGCGAACCGAGTTCCAATGTGGGAGCGAGCCTGCTCGCGAAAGCGTCAGACGGCGCAACACAATCATCCGCCAGCAACCGTAAATTCAGCCGCAATCCCGCCCCGCCATTCTCCGCCCAAATACTTCCGCCCTGACGCTGCACGGCATTGCGCGCAATGCTCAGCCCCAAACCAAAACCACCGTCCCCGGGCCGCGAGCCATCCAGCCGGGTGAACGGCGAGAAGATCCGTTCCAGATCAGCTTCCGCTACGCCGCCACCCTGATCTTCCAGCCACAGGTGCCAGAAATCGCCATCGCGCCGTCCGTCAAGACGCACAATCCCACCCGCAGGCGAATGCCGAATGGCGTTGCGCAAAATGTTCTCCAGCGCCTGCGCCAGCGTATTCAGGTTGCCACGCACCCAACACGACGCCTCGACCGAACACTGCAATTGCAGACTCGGCCAGCCGCTTTCATAACAGGCGTTATCCGTGAGCATTTCCCACAGGGCCTGAATCTGGATCGCTTCCTCGGGCAGCGGCGTGCGGTCGGTATCGAGCCAGGCCAGTTGCAAGGTGTCTCCGACCAGTCTTTGCATACCGTCAACTTCACGACCGATGCGCTCGCGCAGTTGCACCAGACTCTGTTCGCTTTCACTGGCGACACGCAAGCGGCTCAGCGGCGTGCGCAATTCGTGGGACAGATCACGCAGCAGTTGCTGTTGCAGAGCCACGGTCGATTGCAGGCGCTCGGACATCGAGTCGAACGCTCGCGCCAGCTCTCCAAGTTCATCCGGACGCTGGGTGATGCCGCTCGACAACCGCACATTCAACTGGTCGGCGCGCCAGGCGTTGGCCTGTTCGCGCAAGTTGTTCAGCGGCACTACCAGAAGACGATAGAGACCGACGCACAGCAGCAAAGTAAACAACCCCGGGATCACGCCGTTGGTGATGACGCGCCAGAACAACCGATATTTACCCGGCAGAAATCGCTCGGGCAATTCGATCACCAGGCTGCCGGCGGACGGCTCTTTAGGGAAAGGTATGCGCAGCCACGGCCGGTTCTTTTTGTGAATCGGCCAGTCGAGGCCGCGCAAGAACGTCAGGTGCTGGATTTCCTGCTCATTCAGCGGATCACTGCTCAGCGACTGCAAATTGCCACCGATGACGCCGACCCAACTGGCTTCGCGCAACTCCATGCTCTGCAACCAGTCATCGACACCGCTGCGTCCGCCGTGCTGCCACGCCTGTTCCGCTTGCGCGGCATAACGGCTGAGGGTGCCGCGCGCTTCGTCGGAGAGGAACTGGTTGCGCTCCTCCATATAACGGCCCCACGACCAGCTCAGCCAGATCATCAACAAACAGAAAGCCACCAGCAAAAACGCCAGTTTCCAGAACAGCGAATGCCGCCCCGGCAGTTCAGACCGCTTCATCAGCAGCGCTCAAGACGTAACCCTTGCCCCACACGGTGCGCACTTCACGTTCGGTGTAACCGATGGCTTTCAGTTTGCGGCGGATCTGGCTGATGTGCATGTCGAGACTGCGGTCGTGGGCCGCGTAGCCGCGCTGCAGAACGTGCTGATAAAGGAAGGCTTTGCTCAGCACTTCCTCATCATTGCGGTTGAGGGTTTCCAGCAAGCGGAATTCGCTGCGGGTCAGCCCGGCGGGTTGCTCGCGGAAAAACACATCGCACTGTTCGTCATCGAACCTCAGCGTACCGGCGGCTACGGGCATCGCAGGCTCGGCCGGGCGCCGATCCAGCGCAACCCGACGCAGGATCGCTTCGATGCGCACATGCAACTCGGCCATGCTGAAGGGTTTGGGCAAATAGTCATCGGCGCCCAGACGGAAACCGCTGATGCGATCCGCCTCGGCACCGAGGGCCGACATCAACAGCACTGGCGTCGAATGACTCTGGCGCAACTGCGTCAGCACATTCAAACCATCCATGCCCGGCAACAGAATATCCATCAGCACCACGTCGAACGGCTGGCGTTTGGCGATGCTCAGGCCTTCCTGGCCGTTCTGGCACCAGGTCACCTGAAAGCCGCTGCGGCCCAGATGTTCGTGAACATAGGCGCCGAGCACCGGATCGTCTTCGATGGAAAGAATGCGTGGCTGGCCGGAAACAGGAGTCATGAGTATCTGCAAGTAATTCTCAGTTGAGAGTGATTATTCAAGATTGCCGGGGATCGGGCAACTCAAGGTTGGCCCAGCCGACAAACGAACAGCGGCGGCCCTGCCCCGACGCGAGCGCATTTTTCCGAAGATTGCCCGCGAGCAAATCGCTACACTGCGCCCATGTCGCGTGCCGGATGCACGCATGAGTCAACAGATCAGCGGGATGCAGGAGATAGGCGTGCTCAAGAAACTGGGAATCAAAGGTCGCGTGTTGTTGCTGACCTTGTTGCCGACCAGCCTGATGGCGCTGGTGCTGGGTGGTTATTTCACCTGGACGCAGCAGTCCGACTTGCAGAGCCAATTGATGCAGCGCGGCGAGATGATCGCCGAGCAACTGGCGCCGCTGGTGGCCCCCGCCATGGGTCACGGCAACAGCGATCTGCTGGAGCGCATTGCCACGCAGTCCCTTGAACAACCGGACGTGCGCGCGGTGACCTTCCTCGCCCCGGATCGCTCGCCACTGGCTCACGCCGGGCCAACCATGCTCAATCAGGCGCCCAGCGGCGACAGCGCGCATTTGCAACGGCGCAGCGGCAATGACGCGACGCGTTACCTGATGCCGGTATTCGGCAAGCATCGCAATCTCGCTGGCGAATTGATCCCGCAAGAGTCTGACCGCTTGCTCGGCTGGGTCGAGCTGGAGCTATCGCACAACGGCATGCTGCTGCGCGGTTATCGCAGCCTGTTTGCCAGCCTGCTGCTGATTGCCGCCGGTCTGGCCGGCGCGGCACTGCTGGCGTTGCGCATGGGCCGCACCATCAATCGCCCGCTGAGCCAGATCAAACAAGCCGTCGCGCAACTCAAAGACGGCCATCTGGAAACACGTTTGCCGCCGCTCGGCAGTCAGGAGCTGGATGAGCTGGCCTCGGGCATCAATCGCATGGCCGGCACCCTGCAAAACGCCCGCGAAGAACTGCAACACAGTGTCGATCAGGCCACCGAGGACGTCCGGCAGAATCTGGAAACCATCGAAATCCAGAACATCGAACTGGATCTGGCGCGCAAAGAGGCGCTGGAAGCCAGCCGGATCAAATCCGAATTCCTCGCCAACATGAGTCACGAGATCCGCACGCCACTCAACGGCATTCTCGGTTTCACCCATCTGTTGCAGAAAAGCGAACTGACCCCGCGCCAGCTCGATTATCTGGGCACCATCGAAAAATCCGCCGACAGCTTGCTGGGGATCATCAACGAAATCCTCGATTTCTCGAAAATCGAAGCCGGCAAGCTGGTGCTCGACCATATTCCGTTCAATCTGCGCGACCTGCTGCAGGACACCCTGACCATCCTCGCCCCGGCCGCGCACGCCAAGCAGTTGGAGCTGGTCAGTCTGGTCTATCGCGACACGCCGCTGTCGCTGGTCGGTGACCCGCTGCGTCTGAAGCAGATCCTCACCAACCTGGTGAGCAACGCGATCAAGTTCACCCGCGAAGGCACTATCGTCGCCAGAGCGATGCTGGAAGAAGAACACGAAGACAGTGTGCAGTTGCGAATCAGTATTCAGGACACTGGCATTGGCTTGTCCACTCAGGACGTGCGTGCACTGTTCCAGGCATTCAGTCAGGCGGACAACTCGCTGTCGCGGCAACCAGGGGGCACCGGTCTGGGGCTGGTGATTTCCAAACGCCTGATCGAACAGATGGGCGGTGAAATCGGCGTCGACAGCACGCCGGGCGAAGGCTCGGAGTTCTGGATCAGTCTGAGCCTGCCCAAGACCCGTGATGATGCCGAAGACTTGCCCTCGGCGCCGCTGCTCGGGCGCCGTGTGGCGGTACTGGAGAATCACGAACTGGCGCGCCAGGCCTTGCAGCATCAACTGGAGGACTGTGGCCTCGATGTCACGCCATTCAACACCCTCGAAACCTTGACCAACGGCGTCACCGGCGCGCACCAGACCGATCAGGCGATTGATCTGGCGGTCATCGGCATCACCAGCAACGACATGCTGCCCGAGCGTTTGAACCAGCACATCTGGGACCTCGAACACCTAGGCTGCAAAGTACTGGTGCTGTGCCCGACCACCGAACAGACACTGTTTCATCTATCGGTGCCGAACCCGCACAGCCAACTGCAAGCGAAACCGGCCTGCACGCGCAAATTGCGTCGCGCGCTGGCCGATCTGGTCAACCCGCGTCAGCCGCGCAATGAGCCGGGCGAACCGCTGTCGAGCCGTGCGCCGAAAGTGCTTTGTGTCGACGACAACCCGGCCAACCTGCTGCTGGTGCAGACCCTGCTCGAAGATATGGGCGCCAAGGTGCTCGCCGTGGAAAGCGGCTACGCGGCGGTCAAAGCGGTGCAAAGCGAATCCTTCGATCTGGTGCTGATGGACGTGCAGATGCCGGGCATGGACGGCCGCCAAAGCACCGAAACCATTCGCCAATGGGAAAGCGAACGGCATTGCACGCCGCTGCCGATCGTCGCCCTCACCGCCCACGCCATGGCCAACGAAAAACGCGCGCTGCTGCAAAGCGGTATGGACGACTACCTGACCAAACCGATCAGCGAGCGGCAACTGGCCCAGGTGGTACTGAAATGGACCGGGCTGGCATTGCGCAATCAAGCGCCGGAGCGGATCAGCGACAGTGCGGCGGGCAATAATGAACTACCGGTGCTTGATCATGAGGAAGGCTTGCGCCTGGCCGCCGGCAAGGCTGACTTGGCGGCGGACATGCTGGCCATGTTGCTCGCCTCGCTTGAAGCCGACCGCGAAGCCATTCGCACGGCTTGCGAAAACCGCGACCAGAATGCCTTGATCGAACGCGTCCATCGTCTGCACGGTGCCACCCGTTATTGCGGCGTACCGCAATTGCGCGCGGCCTGTCAGCGCAGCGAAACCCTGCTCAAGCAGGACGACCCGAAAGCCGTGGCAGCGCTGGAAGAACTGGAGCTCGCGATCAACCGCCTCGCGGCGCAAGCGAAGATCAGCGCCTGATCCACGGCAATGCTGGCCAACACCGGCAGCGCTAAAGTGAGTTCGGGTGATTCAATCCGTGTCGATGCTCCAGGAGGATTTCATGCGCACGCTCGTTTTCAGTAGCCAGACCTACGACCGCGACAGCTTCCTCGCCGCCGATTGCCCGGCGGGTGTCGAACTGCACTTTCAACCGACCCGACTCAGCCTCGATACGGCGGCGCTGGCCGACGCACATGAAGTGGTCTGCGCCTTCATCAATGACGACCTCAGCGCTCCAGTGCTCGAGCGTCTGGCCGCTGGCGGCACACGCCTGATCGCCCTGCGCTCGGCGGGTTACAACCATGTCGATCTGCCCGCCGCGAAACGCCTGGGAATGGCCGTGGTGCGCGTACCTGCCTACTCGCCGCACGCGGTGGCCGAACACGCGGTGGCGCTGATCCTCGCCCTCAACCGCCGTCTGCACCGGGCCTATAACCGCACCCGTGAGGGCGATTTCAGCCTGCATGGCCTGACCGGTTTCGACCTGGTCGGTAAAACCGTGGGGATCGTCGGCACCGGTCAGATCGGCGCGACCTTCGCGAAAATCATGCACGGTTTCGGCTGTGAACTGCTGGCCTACGATCCCTTTCCGAACCCGGATGTTCTGGCGTTGGGTGCACGCTATCTGAGCCTGCCGGAACTGCTCGCGCAGTCGCGGATCATCAGCCTGCACTGCCCGCTCAACGAGCAGAGCAAACACTTGATCAACCGCAATTCACTGGCGCACATGCAAACCGGCGCCATGCTGATCAATACCGGTCGCGGTGGTCTGATCGACACCCCGGCCCTGATTGACGCATTGAAGGACGGCCAACTCGGTTATCTGGGTCTGGATGTCTATGAAGAAGAGGCGCAACTGTTTTTCGAGGATCGTTCCGACCTGCCCTTGCAGGACGATGTGCTGGCGCGATTGCTGACCTTTCCCAACGTGATCATTACAGCGCATCAAGCCTTTCTGACGCATGAAGCGCTGGGTGCGATTGCCGCAACCACCTTGCACAACATCGCGACCTGGGCGGCGGGAACGCCACAGAACCAGGTCGTAGGCTGAGCGCTTTTCAGCTTATTTCGGGGAAAGCGAGGACGCCAGAATCAGCAATGCCAGCCAGCCGAAGCCAAAAAAGCGCTGTTTCATCGAGTGGCCGTAGCGCAGCAGGAACCAGACGAAAAACATCGGCAGCAGGAAGATCATGATCTTCAGCCAGCCTTCCACCGGACGACTGCCGTCGGCATTGGCCTGCTCAGTGGCCGGTTGCTCGGTGGGCTGCTGGCGCCGACGCCGCGCGGCGGCGGGCATGACTTTCGGCAAAGGTTGCGGCTCAGGCGCTGGAGCACTGACTTCGGGCACAGCCTTGTTACGCGGCAGACTGCCGAACGAGATTGTCGCAGCCTGAACAGGCGCGACTACGGTCTGCGCGTGTACTGCTTGCTCCGCCATTGGAGCCCCACAATGAATGCACGCATCGGCTTCGGAGCTGATGCTCTTTTTGCATTCATAACATTCGATCAGCGCCATGTTCCGTTCCTTCAGATTCGAGGCCGGCAGTTTGCCATGAGTGTCGCGGCATTTGAACCGGATCGAAGGTCGCACGCGCGCATCATTCTGCAATCAAGCCCGTGCTAGCATGTCGCGCATATTTGGAGGACCCATGGTCGAACACGATTTCCGCTACACCCTGATGAACCCGCAACACACCCTCACCGAATGCCGCGCCCTCGTTCCGGGCCGCTATCAGGTCACCGGCAATGGTGGCTCGATTCGTATCGGTGACGCGCTGTTGGTCACCCTCAAAGGCAGCAAGGACTTGTCCATGCGCCTGACCGTTGAAACCGTCCGCCACCTGATCAATCCGCCGGGCCAATGGACCGCGATGACTACGGGCCCGGTGTTCGGTGAACTGGCAATCCACACCTGGCAGGTCAACTGCGACAGCTGCGCCAAAGAGCTGAGCTTCGAATTCGCGGTGGACGCCAAACTCGGCAAAGCCGCCGAGAAACCGGCCGCCACCGCACGCATCGCCGAGCTGGGCTGGAAAGCCGTTGGCGACAAGCACCTGTGCCCGAAATGCCAGGAGCCTGCGTGATGAAACGCTTTGCCCTGACCGCTATGGTCGGTGTGGGTCTGGTGGGGTGCGCTGCGGAGCCAGTGCAACTGCAGCAAAACCGCAGCTACATTCTGGAATGGATCGGTGAGCGGCCATTGATGGATTACAGCCATCTGACCGTGACCCTGGGTGATGATGGCCGCGCCTACGGCAACGGTGGCTGCAACCATTGGTTCGCGCCGTATACGCTGGACGGTGACAAGCTGACCTTCGGCAAGATCGGCAAGACCCGCAAGCTCTGTGCACCGGCACTGATGGAGCAGGAGCAACGCTTCCTGCAGGCGCTGGAGCATGTCGAGCGCTGGGACATCTCGCCGATCGAGCAGATGCGTTTCTGGCCGGCTGAAGGCAAGCCTCTGCGTTGGTGGCTGGAAGAGGGTTAAGCCTCAGGCCGCCAAAGCCCTCACCCTAGCCCTCTCCCAGAGGGAGAGGGGACTGATTGGGGGATATTGGAGAGCTACGCCGACCTGAACGGCCTATGCCGAATCCATAATCGACCGAGTTCCGCTGTGGCGAATTCATAATCGACTGGATTTTTCAGGTCGATGGAGGATGCCAGACACCTCGGTCAGCCCCCTCTCCCCCCCGGGAGAGGGCTGGGGTGAGGGGCTTTTGACGTTACTTGGTCGCCTGCAACGCCTCCAGCTTGGCCATCACCCCCGCCGCCGTCTGCTCGCCCATCAACTGCTCACGCACCTTGCCCTTGTTGTCGATGATGTACGTCACCGGCAATGCCTCACTGCGCGGCAACTCGAACAGTTCCGCCGGATCCTGCGCCAGCACGGTGAACTTGATGCCCAGCTTTTCGCTGGCATCTTTCAGCTCCACACCCTGCACATTGTCGAAGTTGACCCCGAACACGCCGACGTTCTTGCTCTTCAGCTCATCAGCCAAATGGTTGAGCTCCGGGATCTCGGTCCGGCACGGGCCGCACCATTCGGCCCAGTAGTTCAGCACCACCCATTGTTTGTCCAGACGCTCCGACGCGACCTTCTGACCGTTCTGGTCAATGCCGTAGTCGTTGCCGCAGCCCCCCAGCATCAACGCCCCGATTACCGTCAATGCCGCTGCCAATCGCCGTGTCATGTCGTGTTCCTTGTGAAAATTTGAAGGCGCCTGCGACCCATTGCCTCCGAAGGTTCTGGATTGCGCGCTGCACAGTTAGAATAGCCACCACTTTACGCCAGAAGCGACCCGCCATGACCGATCTGACGCTTTATCACAATCCGCGCTGCTCGAAATCCCGCGGCGCGCTGGAACTTCTTGAAGCCCGCGGCCTGACCCCGAACGTCGTGCGTTACCTCGAAACCCCGCTGAATGCGGCGCAAATCAAGGCCCTGCTCGGCAAGCTCGGGATCAGCGCCCGTCAGTTGCTGCGCACCGGGGAAGATGAATACAAAATGCTTCAACTGGCTGACGAAAGCCTCAGCGAAGCGCAATTGATCGACGCCATCGCCCAGCATCCAAAACTGATGGAGCGACCGATTCTCGAAGTCGGCAACAAAGCCGTCATCGGTCGTCCGCCGGAAAATATCCTGGAGTTGTTGCCGTGAGCGCGCCGTACATTCTGGTGCTGTATTACAGCCGCAACGGCTCGACCAACGAGATGGCCCGGCAGATTGCGCGCGGTGTCGAACAGGCCGGCCTTGAAGCCCGTTTGCGTACGGTGCCTGCGATTTCCACCGAATGTGAAGCCGTGGCTTCGGATATCCCGGACGAAGGCGCGCTGTACGCGAGCCTGGATGATCTGAAGAACTGCGCCGGGCTGGCCCTCGGCAGCCCGACGCGTTTCGGCAACATGGCCGCGCCGCTGAAGTACTTTCTCGATGGCACCAGCAATCTGTGGCTGACCGGCGCCCTCGTCGGTAAACCGGCCGGTGTGTTCACGTCTACCGCCAGTCTGCACGGAGGTCAGGAAACCACCTTGCTGTCGATGATGTTGCCGCTGTTGCACCACGGCATGCTGATCACCGGTCTGCCGTACAGCGAGTCGGCGCTTCTGGAAACTCAGGGTGGCGGTACGCCTTACGGTGCCAGTCATCACGCTGGGGCTGACGGCAAAAAAGGCCTCGATCAGCATGAAGTGGCGCTGTGCCGTGCGCTGGGTCTGCGCTTGGCCAGGACTGCGCAGAAACTGGAGGGCTGACAGTGGCGAAGAAGCCGAAAGTCCTGCCCTCGGTCGAATGGCTTGAGCCGCGAGTGAAGGCGATGCGGGCGCTCAGCCTGCTGAGCTTTTTTGCCCTCGCCGGTCTGCTCGCGGCCTACTACCTGCTGTTCGCCGACCTGCACGGCGCGCGACCGTGGGTGATTCTACTGGTCGAACTGATCCCGTGGGTCGTCCTTGCCCCGGCGATGATCATGGGCAGCGCCCGCGGGCATTCGTGGATGTGTTTTGTGGTGAATCTGTATTTCATCAAGGGCGCACTGGCGGCGTATGACCCGAGCCGCCAGTGGTTTGGTGTGCTGGAGATGATCGCGAGCCTGGCGGTGTTCTGCTCGGCGCTGTTGTATGTGCGGTGGCGGTATCAGTTGAATCGTAAATTGGCTGGCGAAGGCGAAATCTCCGTCGCCTGATTGAAAAGATCGCAGCCTTCGGCAGCTCCTACATTTGAAATGCGTTTCCCTGTAGGAGCTGCCGACGGCTGCGATCTTTTAGCTATTCAATGATTGACGGTGTAAGCCAGCATCATCGAAATCTGACTCATCGGCCGCCCGCCGCTCTGCTCATGCCACTGATTGAACACATCCTGCACAATGGCCAGATCGCGCAAACTGGTCGGCGCCTTGTCGACGATCTTCTGTGCATTCAGCGCCGCGACCACGTCGTAGCTCGGCACGAAGGTGTCCTTGCCGACCATGCGCAAAAAGCGTGGCGCTGATAGTCCCCCCAATTGATGACCGTGCTTTTTCAGATAGGTCCACAGGCCGACGATATCGGTCACCGGCCAGTCGGCAATCAGCGCACCGAAACTGCCCTTCTCCTTCTCCACATCGAGAATGAACTGGGCATTGCGCGGCACGCTTTTCAGTTTGCCCAAATGGCGAATGATCCGCGCGTCCTGCATCAGACGCTCGAGATGCTCGGCGCTCATCAACACGACTTTTTCCGGGTCGAACTTGAAGAACACTTCTTCGAAGGCCGGCCACTTGGCGTCGACCAGACTGTGCTTGAGGCCGGCACGGAACACGCGCAGGGCCATGGTTGAAAGGTAGCGGTCGTCGCTGATCTTGCGCAGTTGCGCCGGGGTTTTGGGAACGGGCAGATGGGCTTCCAGTTCAGCCGCCGAACCGAAGCGGTTCAGACAGTATTCGTGCAGCCACTTGTAATCGCGCATGCCCTCTCCTATTGAATGAAGCGAAGAAACCAATGTGGGAGCGAGCCTGCTCGCGAAGTGGGAGTCTCAGTCAACAAATCAGTTGAATGAAACACCGCTTTCGCGAGCAGGCTCGCTCCCACATTTGAAGGTGTTTACAAATTGACGACGTTAACGAAGCGCGAAGCCGCGGTCTCGTCGATTTTCAGGCTGGTGAAGTCGAACAGGTTGCGGTCGGCCAGTTGCGACGGGATCACGTTCTGCAGACTGCGGAAGATGCTTTCGGTTCGGCCTGGGGTCTTGCGCTCCCAGTCCAGCAGCATTTCCTTGACCACCTGACGCTGCAGGTTTTCCTGCGAACCGCAGAGGTTGCACGGGATGATCGGGAAATCCTTGAAGTCCGAGTAAGCCTGAATGTCTTTCTCGTTGCAGTACGCCAGCGGACGGATTACCACGTTGCGACCATCGTCGGCGCGCAGCTTTGGCGGCATTGCCTTGAGCGAGCCGTTGAAAAACATGTTGAGGAAGAACGTCTCGACGATGTCGTCACGGTGGTGACCGAGGGCCATTTTGGTCGCGCCGATTTCGTCGGCGAAGGTGTACAGCGTGCCGCGACGCAGGCGCGAGCACAGCGAGCAAGTGGTCTTGCCTTCCGGGATCAGTTCTTTGACCACCGAATAGGTGTCTTTCTCGACGATGTGGTACTCGACGCCCAGCTCTTTCAAATAAGCCGGTAGCACGTGCTCGGGGAAACCCGGCTGCTTCTGGTCCATGTTCACCGCGACGATCTCGAACTTGATCGGGGCAACCTTCTGCAGGTGCAGCAGCACGTCGAGCATGGTGTAGCTGTCCTTGCCGCCGGACAGGCAGACCATGACCTTGTCGCCGTCTTCAATCATGTTGAAATCGGCGACAGCCTCGCCGGCCAGGCGGCGCAGGCGCTTTTGCAGTTTGTTCTGGTTGACCGTAAGAGTGCCCATGACGCGAAATCCGTGAGGTGTGACGAAAGGCCGGCATTTTACGCAAAAACCCCGGCGTTGTGGGCACAGGTTGTCGAGGCCCAAGTTTGCATTCTTTACAGACCCCAAGGCGATTAAGCCCTGTGTTTACAGCGCAATTTGCTCTAAGCCCCTAATACCTGTACGGGTAAGACCTTTCTATACTGCGACATAAGGTCGCACACAATCTGAAGACCTGTATTTGCTCGGCCACCTTGGCCCGTAGGCGCTCCGTTGGGGGGCGATGGCAATAACAAGAGGAGTGACTGGCATGATCCATCACGTAGTGGGACTTTTTACCCACCCCGATCAGGAATGGAAGGAGATCCGTGGCGACCAAGAGGAAAGCATCAGCCACATGTACCTCACCCACACGCTGATCCTGGCGGCCATCCCCGCCATCTCGGCGTTTATCGGCACCACTCAGGTTGGCTGGGTGATCGGCAACCGCGCACCGGTGATGCTGACCTTTGAAAGCGCACTGTGGATGACGATCATGTCGTACCTGGCCATGCTCGGCGGGGTCGCGGTCATGGGTGCCTTCGTGCACTGGATGGCGCGTACCTATGACGCCAACCCGAGTCTGGCCCGTTGTGTCGCATTTGCCACTTATACTGCGACACCGCTGTTCGTCGGCGGTCTAGCGGCGCTGTATCCGCATATGTGGCTGGGGATGATCGTCGGTACGGCGGCCATCTGCTACACGGTTTATCTGTTGTATGTGGGGCTGCCGACATTCATGAATATTCCGTCGGACGAAGGTTTTCTATTCTCAAGCTCGGTGCTGGCGGTGGGTCTGGTAGTGCTGGTCGCCATCATGGCATTCACCGTGATTGTCTGGGGGCTGGGCGTCGGGCCTGTGTATACAAACTGACTCGACAGGCTGATCACAGGCCGCCGCAAGGCGGCCTTGTCGTTTCAAGGATGACCATTCGGCAGCTCGGCGATTCGCAAGTCCACAGGGTTGCGGCATACTCGACGCCTCTGGAGATCCATCAAGCATGCCCGAGCAACTCAATACCCGCGTCGAAGACTGTTACCAACTCGCTGAATCCTTTTTCAAACGTTCTTTCCCGCGCCCTGTCGTCAGCCTCAAGCTGCGCGGGCAAAAAGCCGGTGTCGCGCATCTGCACGAGAACCTGCTGCGCTTCAATCCGCAGTTGTACCGGGAAAACGCTGAACACTTCCTCAAGCAGACCGTGGCCCACGAAGTCGCGCACCTGATCGCCCATCAGTTGTTTGGCGACCGTATCCAGCCGCATGGCGAGGAATGGCAATTGATCATGCGCGGGGTTTACGAACTGCCGCCGGATCGCTGCCACACCTATGCAATCAAACGCCGCAGCGTGACCCGCTATATCTACAAATGCCCGTGCGCCGACAGCGATTTTCCGTTTTCGGCGCAGCGCCATAGTCTGGTGCGGCAGGGGCGGCGGTATTTGTGTCGCCGCTGCCGGAGTACCTTGGTGTTCAGTGGTGAGATGCGGGTGGAATAGTCAGTGTTGTGTTGCCCTGACTGGCGCCATCGCGAGCAGGCTCACTCCTACATTTGGAATGCGTTCCCCTGTAGGAGTGAGCCTGCTCGCGATGGGGCCTGTACAAGCACTAGAGAATTACCTTGGCCCGCCGCAATTCAGCAATCCGCTCAGCACTAATCCCCAACTCGGCCAACACCTGATCCGTATGCTGCCCCAACACCGCGCCAACATGCCGCGGTGCCGGCAACGCTTCGGAAAACTTCAACGGACACGCCATCTGCGTCTGCGTCGTGCCATCCCCACGCGGCACCTGCGTCACCAGTTCCCGAGCCTGCAATTGCGGATGACGCACCGCCTCCCCCAGACTCAATACCGGTTCGACACACGCATCGATCCCGGCAAACATCTCACACAGTTCGGCAAAGTCATGCTTTTCGAACTCGACCGTCAGCGCGTATTTCAACGCCCGCTGCTGCTCAGGCTTTGAGGACAAGCCCTGCGCCGCCAACTCCGGCCGCCCCAAAGCCGTACACAGCTGCTGCATAAAGCCCGGTTCCAGACTGCCCACCGACATCCAGCGGCCATCGCGAGAGCGGTAATAATCGTAGAAGCTGCCGCCGTTGAGCATCTGATCTTCCCATTCAGGCTCTTCACCGCACGCCAGATACCCGGCCCCGGCCATGGCATTCAGGCTGAACGCGCAATCGGTCATGCTGACATCCAGATGCGTGCCCTGCCCGGTTTGCTGACGGGCAATCACCGCCGCGAGCAAACCGATCACCCCGTGCAGCGAACCACCGGCGACATCCGCCACTTGCATGCCCAGCGGCAACGGCCCGCTGTCGGCGCGGCCGGTGTAACTGGAAAGCCCAGCCAGCGCCAGATAGTTGATGTCATGCCCGGCGCGATCCTTGTACGGCCCGGTCTGGCCGTAACCGGTGATCGACACGTAGATCAGCTTCGGGTTGATCGCCTTCAGCGCTTCATAGCCCAGGCCCAGACGTTCCATCACTCCAGGGCGAAACTGCTCGAGGAGAATGTCGTGATCGACCAGCAGTTGCTTGACCACTTCAAGCGCTGCGGGCTGTTTCAGGTCCAGCGCCAGGCTGCGCTTGTTGCGATTGAGGTAGGCGTGGCTGGCCGATACTCCGCCATCATGCGGCGGCAATACCCGTAGTAGATCCATGCGTGTCGGCGACTCGATGCGCAACACTTCGGCGCCCATGTCCGCCAGCAACAGCGAGGCGAACGGCCCCGGCAGCAAGGTCGAGAAATCGAGGATTTTCAGTGAGGCCAGCGGTGCAGACATGGGCGAACTCCTTAAGCGATGCACTCAGCCTAGGCAGCGATGCCACGTACAGCAATCACCGGAAATGTCAGCAGGTGTGACCGTTACGCTCAAATCGCAGGCAAGAAAAAACCCGCCGAAGCGGGTTTTTCCAGGCCAGCAGTGCTTACTTCACATTGCTTGGGGTTGGGCCTTCAGCCACACCCAGGTCATCTTCTTCACGCTCGTCGGAGATACCGCGACCGCCCGAGGCCAGCTCGGTTTGCAGCTGATCGGTATCCAGCTCCTTGACCCACTTGGCAACCACGATGGTGGCTACTGCGTTACCGACCAGGTTGGTCAGTGCGCGGGCTTCGGACATGAAGCGGTCGATACCGAGGATCAGCGCCAGACCGGCCACCGGCAGGTGACCGACCGCCGACAGGGTCGCGGCCAGCACGATGAAGCCCGAACCGGTCACACCGGCGGCGCCTTTGGAGGACAGCAGCAATACCAGCAGCAGGGTGATCTGGTGGGTGATGTCCATGTGGGTGTCAGTCGCTTGAGCGATGAACACGGCCGCCATGGTCAGGTAGATCGAAGTACCGTCGAGGTTGAACGAGTAACCGGTCGGGATCACCAGACCCACCACGGATTTCTTCGCGCCCAGACGCTCCATCTTGATCAGCATGCGTGGCAGTGCCGATTCCGACGAGGACGTGCCCAGTACGATCAACAACTCTTCACGGATGTAACGCACCAGTTTAAACACGCTGAAACCATGAGCACGGCAGATCGCACCCAGCACCACCACCACGAACAGGATGCAGGTGATGTAGAAGCAGATCATCAACTGGCCCAGTTGCACCAGCGAGCCGACGCCGTAAGCACCGATGGTGAAGGCCATCGCGCCGAAAGCACCCAGCGGCGCCAGTTTCATGATCATGTTGATGATGTTGAACATTACGTGGGCGAAGCGATCGATCATGTCCAGCAGCGGACGACCGTACGAACCCAGGCGATGCAGGGCGTAGCCGAAGATCACCGAGAACATCAGCACTTGCAGGATGTCACCGGTGGCGAACGCGCCGACGATGGTATTCGGGATTACATTGAGGAGGAAACCGACAATGCTCTGGTCTTTACTGGCCGTCACATAAGTGGCGATTTTCGAGGCGTCCAGGGTGGTGACGTCGATGTGCATGCCGGCGCCCGGTTGCACAACGTTGACCACGATCAGACCGATCAGCAGGGCAATGGTGGAAACGATTTCGAAGTACAGCAGCGCGTAGCCGCCGGTCTTGCCCACGGATTTCATGTTCTGCATGCCGGCGATGCCGCTGACAACGGTACAGAAGATGATCGGGGCGATGACCATTTTGATCAGTTTGATGAACCCGTCACCCAGCGGCTTGAGGGCTACACCGGTCTGAGGGTAGAAGTGACCAAGCAGGATGCCGATGGCGATGGCAACGATCACCTGGAAATACAGGGATTTGTACAGTGGCTGACGAGTCGTCATTGCAGATTTCCTCAAGAGCCTCGCGTGGCAACATCCATCTGTTGACCGCGAAACCTGAATTGCGAACCCTCCTGCACTGGAGGGATTTGTTGTTGGAGCAGCGTTTTCCATGAGGAGCAACGCACGCTTCTGTGGCTTGTATCGCAAACCTCGTGCCACTTTGGTGCGATTAGCTGCAAGCCTTTTGATATCAGGGTTAACAGGTCCGCGGATGTCACCATCCGGTGACTCAAGTGTGGCGGATTTCCGCCAACTCGCCGCTTCTCGTCCTACAATTTGGCGGAAATCCGCCTTGCCGATGCGTCCAGCCCGCCGCTACCATCCGGCGCCTGAGGAAGGATCTGCCGCTTATGCGCGAACGCACCATCGCCAGTCATTTCGCCCGTGCCGCCCTCGGAGGCGCACGCCGCGTGGGTTTCGATTACTCGGGCCTGCTGCTGCAACTGGGCATCAGCCCGGAATTGCTCGATGAGCCCCGTGCACGTATTGCTCCTGAGCAGTTCACTCAACTGATTCAGAGTCTGTGGCTGGCGCTGGACGACGAATACCTGGGTTTCGGCAACGCACCGAGCAAACCCGGCAGTTTCGCCATGATGTGCCATGCCTCGATTCACTGCCGCAATCTGGAAAAAGCGCTGCAGCGCGGCTTATTGTTTTATAGCCTATTCCCCGGAGCCCCGCGCCTGAGCCTCAGTCGCGAAGACGAATGGGTGCGTTTGAGCCTCGATGATTCGCAGATGCGGGACCCGGATCACTTTCTCACCGAGAGCCTGCTGGTGATCTGGCATCGCCTCGGCAGTTGGCTGATTGGCCAGCGAATTCGCCTCGAACAGGCAACCTTCAGCTATCCGCGTCCCGATCACGGCGCCGAATACGACCTGCTGTTCCCCTGCCCGCTGACCTTCGGCACCGATCAAAGCAGCCTGTTGTTCCACAGCAGATATCTACACATGCCGCTGTTGCAGGACGAACGCACCCTCAAACATTTCCTCGAACGCTCCCCCGCCGACCTGCTCTCTCGCCCGGACGACGGCGACAGCCTGAGCAGCCGCCTGCGCCGTTTGCTCAGCCGCGACACGGCGCGCTGGCCGGATCTGGAAGCGGTCGCGGCGCATCTGCACATCAGCCCGCAGACCCTGCGTCGGCATTTGCGTGAGGAAGGCACCAGTTTTCAGGAGTTGAAGGATCAGTTGCGGCGGGATATCGCCATTTATCATTTGGGCCGGGCGGATCTGTCGCTGCAGCAGATTGCCGAGCAGTTGGGGTTTTCCGAACCGTCGGCGTTTCATCGGGCGTTCAAGAAGTGGACGGGGCTGACGCCGGGGGCTTATCGGGCGCAGGAGCAATGAGGCTATAAATCAAAAGCCCCTCACCCTGACCCTCTCCCGGAGGGAGAGGGGACTGATTGGGGGATGCTCAAGATGTACGCCGACCTGAACGTTCTCTACTGAATCCAAAATCGACTGGCTATTTCAGGTCGATGTAAAACGCCAGACACCCTCAGGGAGAGGGGGCTAATTGAGGGATGCTCAAGAAGTACGCCGACCTGAAACTTCGCGATTGAATCCATAATCGATTGGCTATTTCAGGTCGATGTATAGCGCCAGACACCTCGGTCGGCCCCCTCTCCTTCTGGGAGAGGGCTGGGGTGAGGGCACTCGCAATCACACCGCCGGAAAATGAATCCTGAACGCCGCCCCGCCCATCGGCGAATCGCCCAGTGCGAGTTTGGCGTTGTAGCTTTCAATAATGTCCTTGACCACCGCCAACCCGATCCCCTGCCCCGGATGCTGAGCATCCAGTCGTTCACCACGCTCCAGAATCCGCGCACGCTGATCCGGCGGCACGCCCGGGCCGTCATCTTCGACGCACAGTTCGATTCCGGCGAGGGTCTCGCGCACGCTGATGCGCACTTCGCCCAGACACAGTCGATAGGCGTTCTCCAGCAAGTTGCCCATCATTTCCAGCAGCGCGCCCTGCTCGATCGGCACATAACAATGCTCGGGCAAATCAAATGCCACGCGCACATGCTTGTCGCGATACACCTTGTCCAGCGTGTCGCAAAGGCTTTTGAGCACCGGTTGCAAGCGCACCTGATGTCGCACCAGTCCGCTTTTGCGCAAACTGGCCCGTTGCAGTTGATAGCTGATCTGCTGGCTCATGCGTTCGATCTGGCTTTGCAGCACCCACGCCTGATCGCGTTCTTCCGGACGCTGGGCCATGTCTTCACTGACGCCCTGCAACACTGCCAATGGCGTTTTCAGGCTGTGCGCCAAATCATCGAGGGAATCGCGATAACGACTACGTTGCTGCCGTTCGCTGTGCAGCAAGCGGTTGAGCGAGCCGGTCAGGCGCAGCAACTCGCGCGGATGCTGCTCGGTGAGGCTTTCACGGGTGCCGCCTTCGATTTCGTCGAGTTCCTGACTGAGCCGACGCAGCGCTTTGAGGCCCCAGGTCAGGCCGATCCACAACAGCGCCAACAGCACGAGCAACGCAGCACCGAAGCCCAGATAGAGATTTTCACGCAGGCCTTCGAGGGTGGTTTCATATTCGCGCACCGGTTGCAGGGCAACGATGCTGAATGCCGCGCTTTTACCGCCGAGCAGTTTGACTTCGACGTCGTAGACGAAGAATTCCTGACCATTGGTTTCACGAATCCGCGCGAACTCGTTACCGAGCCCGTCGTAGCGCGGCTTGTAGTTGATCTGCTCTTCCTGGGTGGCTTTCGAGCGCCAGACCAGATGCCCTTCGCGGTCGTAGATGTAGCCGAGCAAACGGAAGTCGGTGAGGTTGAAGCGCTCGTCCGGCAACTGATTGGGCATCACCAGCCGCCCGTTTTCGATGCGCGCGGCAGAGATCAGCGTGGTGACATCGGAGGCCAGGCGCTGCTCGATCGAGTCCTGCAACGCGAGGCTGAACGCGCCTTGCATGGCCGGGAGCAAGGCGAGCATGAACAACACCGCCAACGTGGTGGCGGCGAGCATCAAGCGAACGCGAAGGGAACGAATCAAGTGCAGCGCTCATTGAACAAGTAACCGAGGCCACGCACGGTGTCGATCGGCTTGAACCCGGCCGGGCCTTCGAGTTTGCGGCGCAGACGGCCGACCAGCACTTCGATGACATTCGGATCGCGCTCGTCGTCATCCGGGTAGAGCTGCTCCATCAAGCGATCCTTGGGCACTACTTGTTGATGGTGGCGCATGAGGTATTCGAGGATGCGGTACTCGTAGGCGGTCAGCGCCAGCGGTTGCTCGTCGAGGGTCGCCTGTTTGCGATTGAGGTCGAGCAGCAGCGGCCCGGCGACGATGGTCGACTGAGTGAAACCGCTGGAGCGGCGCAGCAAGGCATTCAGACGCGCGTCGAGTTCTTCGAACTGGAACGGCTTGACCACGTAATCGTCGGCGCCGGCGGCGAGACCTTCGACCTTGTCCTGCCAGTTGCCGCGCGCGGTGAGGATCAGGATCGGGAAGGTTTTGCCGCCCGCGCGCAACTGCCGAATCAGGTCGAGACCGCCCATGCCCGGCAGGCCGAGATCGATCACCGCCAGGTCAAAGTTGAACTGTCCGGTCTGGTACAAAGCCTCTTCGGCATTGGCCACGGATTCGACCACGTGACCACTTTCCGTCAGGCGGGTTTGCAGGTGATGGCGCAACAGCGCTTCATCTTCGACGACCAACAGTTTCATAACGCTCTCCCGGGTAAATCCAGAATCTCCAAAAACACACCTGTGGGAGCGAGCCTGCTCGCGAAGGCTGTGTGTCAGTCGATAAATTGATCGACTGATTCACCGCTTTCGCGAGCAGGCTCGCTCCCACATTGAACCTGCTGGCAACTCCTTAGAAATTGTAGTTAGCCGACAGGTAAGTCTGCGCGCTGCTGTTCAAATCCAGCGAACCTTGCTTGCTGCCACCGCTCTCTTTCATCTCGGTGCTGGCGTTGCTCATCAGGTAACGGTAACCGAGTTCGACCGAGGTGTTTTGCGAGACTTGCTGCAACACACCGAACTGGCCGCCGACGGCGTAACCGATGTCACTGTCGCGGCTGTAGCCTGGCGAATCCTGAGTCAGCTTGGTCAAACCAGCCGTGGCACCGCCAAACAGCTTGGTGCTGCCGCCCACCGGATAGAACAGATCGTAGCTGCCCAGCAGATTTTCCTGACGCAGTTTAATGCCATTGTGCGAGCCCGACACGTTGTCGTAGGTGGCGTAGTAGCGACCCTGGCTGTTTTGCTGACCGAGGCGAACGCCGTAGGTGTTGTTGCCGTCGATCGCGCCGGTGGCGTTCGGGTGGTCGAGGTTGTTGTTCAGTGCGTGGGACTTGTCGATCTTGTTGCTGGTCTGACCGAACGTCAGGC
Organism: Pseudomonas sp. MC6; assembly: GCF_054790575.1. NCBI lineage: Bacteria > Pseudomonadati > Pseudomonadota > Gammaproteobacteria > Pseudomonadales > Pseudomonadaceae > Pseudomonas > Pseudomonas sp. MC6. Next base: position 209,253 of record NZ_CP186504.1, on the reverse strand, counting down.
CGGCAAAGTTGCTGGTGTCGTCGGCCTGGGCCGCGATGCTGGAGCCTAACAGGGTAAATGCCAGCAGCAGTTTGTTAAAACGAGTCATGGGTATTTCCTCTTTCACAGTTGCTGTTTGGGTATGGCGCAAGGTTACTGACCTCCCCCTGTACCGCCCCTGAACCGTCTCTGAACCTGACCTGAACCAAATGAACTAGGCTGTTTTGACCTTTTACTGTCAGGAGACCCGACCATGCGCCTGTTCCTCGCCCTTACCTTGCTGGCTGTCAGCAGCCTTGCTCAGGCTGCGATCAAGACTGAAGAAATCCCCTATCAGAGCGCCGACGGCACGAAACTGATCGGCTACTACGCCTACGACGACGCCATCAAAGGCAAGCGTCCGGGCGTCGTCGTTGTGCACGAATGGTGGGGGCTGAACGATTACGCCAAGCGCCGCGCGCGCGATCTCGCCGGGCTCGGCTACAGCGCCCTGGCCATTGATATGTACGGCGAAGGCAAGAACACCGAGCACCCGAAAGATGCGATGGCGTTCATGCAGGCGGCGACCCAGGATGCGGCGGCTTCCAGCAAGCGCTTCGAGGCCGGGCTGAACTTGCTGAAGAAACAGCCGCAGACCGACGCCAACAAAATCGCCGCCATCGGTTACTGCTTCGGCGGTGGCGTGGTGCTCAACGCCGCGCGGCAAGGTGAGCCATTGGCGGGCGTGGTGAGTTTCCACGGTGCGCTGGCGACCAAGACCCCGGCAACGCTTGGCAGTGTGAAAGCGAAGATTCTGGTCGAGCACGGCGCGCTGGACAGCATGGTTACGGCGGATAACGTCACGGCGTTCAAGGCAGAAATGGACAAGGCCGGGGCTGACTATAAATTTGTCAGTCTGGATGGCGCCAAGCATGGCTTCACCAATCCGGATGCCGATCGCCTGAGCCATGGCGAGCACGGTGGCCCGGACATCGGGTACAACAAGGCCGCGGATGAAAAATCCTGGGCGGACATGAAAGCGTTCTTGCAGAAAATCTTTAGCTGATCAGCGACACCGCGGCGCGGCCTTCGCGAGCAGGCTCGCTCCCACACTGGATCTATGCCGCCCAGTAGATCCCCTGTGGGAGCGAGCCTGCTCGCGAAAGCTTCACCGCCGATCTCGACCTTGTCTCGACTAACCGGCAAAATGCCCGCCATGAATCTCCCCCCTACCCTTCCCGCCTGCTGCACCGCGCTCGACAGCCATTGGCCGTTGCCGACGGTATTGGCCGACACCGTGCTGCTTAGCACCCATTTCGACCCGGCCCGACTGCTTGGCGATGACTTTCAACGCAGTGCCGTCGTCGCGCCGCCGAGCATTCAACGTTCGGTAGCCAAGCGTCAGGCTGAGTTTCTAGCCGGGCGAATTTGCGCCCGGGCGGCGTTGGAGCAACTGGAAGGCAGCAGTGTTGTGCCAGCGATTGGTGAAGACCGCGCGCCGATATGGCCCGCGCATATCTGCGGCTCGATCACCCACAGCACCGGTCGTGCGGCAGCGATTGTCGCCAACAAAAGGCATTGGCGCGGTTTGGGCATGGATCTGGAAAACCTGCTCAACACCGAACGTGCCGAGCGCCTGGCCGGGGAGATTCTGACGCCACCTGAAATGCAACGCATGACGTCCGCCTCGCGCGATCAGTTGGCCTTGTGGGTGACGCTGACCTTTTCGGTGAAAGAGAGTTTGTTCAAGGCGCTGTACCCGATTGTGCAGCAGCGCTTTTATTTCGAGCACGCTGAAGTGCTGGAGTGGACTGAAGCCGGTGAAGTCCGGTTGCGCTTGTTGACGGACTTGTCCGCTGAATGGCGCAACGGTACTGAACTGGAGGCGCAGTTCGGGGTGCGGGATGGGCAGTTGTTGAGTCTGGTCAGCATTCAGGCCTGAAATCTTTCAGCGCCTGTTCAGGCCTCTTCGCGAGCAGGCTCGCTCCCACATTTTGAAATGCATTCCCCTGTGGGAGCGAGCTTGCTCGCGAAGGCGGCATCGCGGCCACCACAAGAATTACCGGCGTTCCTGATTCCTCGGCCAACTCAGGCTAAAACAAGCCCCGCCCAGACTCTTGCTCTTGCCAATGATCGCCCGGCCGTCATGCCAGTGAATGATCCGCCGCACAATCGACAGCCCCAAACCATGCCCGCCCGACGCCCGCGTACGGCTGTCATCGAGGCGTAGAAACGGCGTGAAAATCCGCTCCCACGCGACCTCCGGTACACCCGGGCCGTCATCCTCGACGTCGACGCGACAGCGCAATTGCCCGACCTGATAACTCACCGTCACGTTCGAACGTGCATGGCGCATCGCGTTGCTTACCAGATTCTGCAGCGCTCGATGCAGATAACGTGGCTCAGCTTCCACCCAGGCATCATCGTTATCAGCAGCAGACAGGCACAATCCCCGCTGCACGGTGACCTCGGCGCGTAACGGCGCCAGCTCTTCAATCACCTGATTGACCAGCGCATCCAGATCGATGCGCTGAAACGTCAGCGCCGGCGAGCCCTGCTCCAGCCGAGCATAGGTGAGCATCTCATCGACCAGCTTATCGAGGTCTTCGATGTCGTGATCCATGCCTTCGCGGTACTTCTCCAGTGCTTGCGGCGTGGTCGCCGAGCCGATCATTTCCAGACCGAAACGCAGGCGCGCCACCGGCGTGCGCAATTCATGGGACACCGCGCGCACCAGTTCGCGCTGAATCGCCAGCAACTGTTGCAAGTGCTCGGCCATGCCGTTGAACGCCGACGCCAGACGCCCCACCGAGTCGGCACCGCGCGCCGGCACACGGGTTTCCAGGCTGCCCTTGGCAATCCGCGTGGCCGCCGCTTCAAGGCCGCGCAAACGGCGTTCGAGCTGACGCACCAACAGATAAACGATGAGACCGATCAGGCTCAGACCAAGTGCCGCAATCAGCACCAGCCATTCCGGCGGGTACGGGTTCATCTGATACAGCGGGCCGATCTCCAGCACCCACGGCGTGCCGACCATGCCGGCAAACACGCGAATCGAATCGCCGCCCTTGCCCAGCGCCATTACCGTATCGCCTTCGGCCACGCGGCGGCTCTGGTCTTCGTCCATGTCGGCCTCGTTCACCGTGACCAGGCGCAGATCGAAACCGAAACCCTTCTCTTCCTTTATCTGCGCGAGACGTTTGGGCTGCTCGCCAACCGGCACGCGCACCAGTTCATCGGCGAGCAGGTAAATGGTCGCGCGGGCCAGTTGCTCGCTGATTTGCTGCACTTCCCCCACCAGCACCAGCTGCTCTTTGTCGCTGACCATTCGATAGACCTTCGCCGCGTGCGGTCCGGTCTGCTCGACCAACGCCTGACCACGCTGCACGCGGGTGCGCTGGGTCAGATCAAGGTCGGTTTCGGCAAATTTCTTCAGCGCCAGCGGAATCCCCAGTAAACGCTCCCACACCAGCAGCGCACGATGGCGCTCGGTTTCGTTCATCGGCTGCAGGTTGCCGGCCATCAGCGAGAACGTGCCGTGGGCCAGACGTTCGCGGTACTGCTCGCTGCGCACCTGGTTGAGCAGGTTCAGCGCCAGCACGCCGAGCACCGCCACCAGAATGATCGCTGCGCACATGCCGCCGTAGATGCGCAGGAAGATCGAGTTCACAGCGGCAGATCTACGCAGGCTTCAGGGACGAACAGGTAGCCTTTGCTACGAATGGTCTTGATCAGGCGTGGATGGTCGGGGTCATCACCGATTTTCGGGCGAATGCGCGAAATGCGCACATCAATCGAGCGGTCCTGACCGTCGTAGCCGATGCCGCGCAGGGCGGTGAAGATTTCTTCGCGGGACAGAATGCGCCCGGCGTTTGACACCAGTAGCCATAACAGATCGAACTCGGCGCTGGTCAGTTCGATGCCATTGTCACTCAGCCACGCCTCGCGCAAGGCGTCGTCGACCACCAACGGACCAAATTGCAGACGACGGGATTTTTCGGCGACAGGTTCAGGTGTGTCGCTACGTCGCAGCAACGCTTGAATGCGCGCCAGCAACAGACGCGGGCGCACCGGTTTGCACACGTAATCGTCGGCACCGAGGTCGAGCCCCTGGATCTGATCGGCATCGTCGGTGCGCGCGGTGAGCATCAGAATCGGCCCATCGAAATGATTGCGCACCTTACGGCAAATGCTCAGGCCATCTTCGCCGGGCAGCATCAGGTCAAGGATCACCAGATCCGGCTGCTCCTTGATGATCCGTGCCGCCGCCAGCGCACCGTTGCCTTCGATGTCCACGCGCAGTCCATTGGCTTGCAGGTAATCGCGCGTCAGTTCGGCCAGTCGCTGGTCATCCTCGACGATCAATACCTGCCAGGCTTGTTGCTCCACCGGTGACCTCTGCTTTCTATTGTTATTGATAAAAGGAAGGCGATTGCCCAGACACACAATCCCCTGTAGGAGCTGTCGAGTGAAACGAGGCTGCGATCTTTTGATCTTGCTTTTCAAGATCAGGATCAAAAGATCGCAGCCTTCGGCAGCTCCTACAGGGGTACGCGATATTTAGCGTGATTCTCCCGTCCTTTTGTCATGTTTCAGGAGGATAAGAATGTCTGTGCATGGGCCGATTGTATAAACGGCGTACAGCCAGAACACAAGTCGGTAAATGCGTTCGGAGACGGCAGTTTTTTGTGATAGGGTTCGCGCCCTTAAAAATCCGCTGAAGCGTTTTTCCCGAGGATAAAACGGTGACAAACGGTCTAGCTCAGCAGGTCCGCGGCCTACACGGGAATTCCTTGTTTCTTACACAATTTACGCACAGGTTTATCCACAGGTAGTACGTTGCAACACCCCTCAAAACGCATTATCTTGTAGCACGGCGCGGAGAGAGACCCTACATATGGGGTTTTCCGCTCAAACGCCCAACCACATTTAGGGCCTGAAACTCAAGTGCTTTATTGCCAGTTTCCGGTTGAACCAAGCAAGTTTTTCAAAGCCCAAACCGCACTTGCGGATGGCACCGTTTTTTAGGTCCGAAATGACCGGAACGGTACGGGTGTTGCAGTCATTACTGTCACCCTGGAAGGTGTTTGGCTCGAGCCTTGGCTCGGCGCCGAAAACTTCGGCAAGGATGCGGCGCTACAAGCCTTTTTCCTACTGTCCCGAAGTTGTTACGCCGACGCTTGTCGGTTGCAGTGCTTCGGTACAGAACGGTGAGCACCATGACGGTGCCAAACAAACATAGAGAATGTGGAGACCACCCCCCATGCAAACCGACACAACTCGCGAGAACCCGCAGGGCACCTTGCCGCAGGCCGCTGATTCGAATTCGGATCTGGCAGCCACCGCGCCTGGTCAACTGCGCGTGATCAAGCGCAATGGCACTGTCGTTCCTTACACCGATGACAAGATCACCGTCGCTATCACCAAAGCGTTCCTCGCAGTTGAAGGCGGCACCGCTGCCGCTTCGTCGCGAATCCACGACACTGTTGCGCGCCTGACCGAACAGGTCACCGCGACCTTCAAGCGTCGCATGCCGTCGGGTGGCACCATCCACATCGAAGAAATCCAGGACCAGGTCGAACTGGCCCTGATGCGTGCCGGTGAGCAGAAAGTCGCGCGCGACTACGTGATCTACCGTGACGGTCGTTCGAAAGAACGCGCTGCCCACGCGCCGGCGGAAGAAGCGGTCAACGCTCACCCGTCGATCCGTATCACCCGTGCTGACGGCAGCCTGGCGCCGCTGGACATGGGTCGCCTGAACACCATCGTCACCGAAGCCTGCGAAGGCCTGGAAGAAGTCGACGGCGACCTGATCCAGCGCGAAACCCTGAAAAACCTCTACGACGGCGTGGCCCTGACCGACGTCAACACTGCCCTGGTGATGACCGCTCGTACGCTGGTTGAGCGTGAGCCGAACTACTCGTTCGTGACCGCCCGCCTGCTGATGGACACCCTGCGTGCCGAAGGCCTGGGTTTCCTCGGTGTGGCCGAAAGCGCTACTCACCACGAAATGGTCGACCTGTACGCCAAGGCATTGCCGGCCTACATCGCCAAAGGTATCGAGTTCGAACTGCTGAACCCTGTGCTGGCCACCTTCGACCTGGAAAAACTGGGCAAGGCGATCAACCACGAGCGCGATCAGCAATTCACCTACCTGGGCCTGCAAACCCTGTACGACCGTTACTTCATCCACAAGGATGGTATTCGTTTCGAACTGCCGCAGATCTTCTTCATGCGCGTGGCCATGGGCCTGGCGATCGAAGAGAAGCAGAAAGAAGACCGTGCGATCGAGTTCTACAACCTGCTGTCGTCCTTCGACTACATGTCGTCGACCCCGACCCTGTTCAACGCCGGTACCCTGCGTCCACAGCTGTCGAGCTGCTACCTGACCACCGTGCCGGATGACCTGTCGGGCATCTACCACGCGATCCACGACAACGCCATGTTGTCGAAATTCGCTGGCGGTCTGGGCAACGACTGGACGCCGGTGCGTGCACTGGGTTCGTACATCAAAGGCACCAACGGCAAGTCGCAAGGCGTGGTTCCGTTCCTCAAAGTGGTGAACGACACCGCGGTAGCCGTTAACCAGGGTGGCAAGCGCAAAGGCGCTGTCTGTGCCTACCTGGAAACCTGGCACATGGACATCGAAGAGTTCATCGAACTGCGCAAGAACACCGGTGATGATCGTCGTCGTACCCACGACATGAACACAGCCAACTGGATCCCTGACCTGTTCATGAAGCGTGTCTTCGACGACGGCAAGTGGACCCTGTTCTCGCCATCCGAAGTGCCGGACCTGCACGACCTGACCGGTAAAGCCTTCGAAGAGCGCTACGAGTACTACGAAGCCCTGACCGAATACCCAGGCAAGGTCAAACTGTTCAAGACCATCCAGGCCAAAGACCTGTGGCGCAAAATGCTCTCCATGCTGTTTGAAACCGGCCACCCTTGGCTGACCTTCAAAGACCCGTGCAACCTGCGCAGCCCGCAGCAGCACGTCGGCGTGGTTCACAGCTCGAACCTGTGCACCGAGATCACCTTGAACACCAACAAGGACGAGATCGCCGTTTGCAACCTGGGCTCGATCAACCTGCCGAACCACATCGTCAACGGCAAGCTGGACACCGCCAAGCTGGAACGCACCGTGAACACCGCCGTTCGCATGCTCGATAACGTTATCGACATCAACTACTACTCGGTGCCACAAGCGAAGAACTCCAACTTCAAGCACCGTCCGGTCGGTCTGGGCATCATGGGCTTCCAGGACGCTTTGTACCTGCAGCACATTCCTTACGGTTCCGACGCTGCCGTCGAGTTCGCCGACAAGTCGATGGAAGCCGTCAGCTACTACGCGATCCAGGCGTCCTGCGACCTGGCTGACGAGCGCGGCGCGTACGAGACGTTCCAGGGTTCGCTGTGGTCCAAAGGCATCCTGCCGCTGGATTCGCAACAGATCCTGATCGAGCAACGTGGCCAGAAGTACATCGATGTCGACCTGAACGAAACCCTGGACTGGGCACCGGTTCGCGCCCGTGTTCAGAAAGGTATTCGTAACTCGAACATCATGGCCATCGCACCGACCGCGACCATCGCCAACATCACCGGCGTATCGCAGTCGATCGAACCGACCTACCAGAACCTGTATGTGAAATCGAACCTGTCGGGCGAATTCACCGTGATCAACCCGTACCTGGTTCGCGACCTCAAGGCTCGCGGTCTGTGGGACTCGGTCATGATCAACGACCTGAAGTACTACGACGGTTCGGTTCAGCAGATTGAGCGCATCCCGCAAGAACTCAAAGAGCTCTACGCGACCGCGTTCGAAGTGGACACCAAGTGGATCGTTGACGCCGCCAGCCGTCGTCAGAAGTGGATCGACCAGGCCCAGTCGCTGAACCTGTACATCGCCGGCGCATCGGGCAAGAAGCTCGACGTGACCTACCGCATGGCCTGGTACCGTGGTCTGAAAACCACTTACTACCTCCGTGCCCTGGCCGCGACCAGCACCGAGAAGTCGACCATCAACACCGGCAAGCTGAACGCTGTTTCCAGCGGTGGCAACCACGGCGACGATTCGGTGCTGGCTGCTCCTGCCGGTCCTGCTCCAGTGCCAAAGGCTTGCGCCATCGACGAGCCGGATTGCGAAGCTTGCCAATAAGCTGAGCTGAGTCAGGCGTTGCGAGACACCTGATACTCTCCTGGCAAAAGAACCCCCCGACAGACTTCTGGTTTGTCGGGGGTTTTCTTTTGGGGCAACATCAAAAGCCCCTCACCCTGGCCCTCTCCCGGAGGGAGAGGGAACTGACTGCGTGGATGTGAGAGATACGGCGACGCTGAATACCGAGTCGTATGCGATTTCAAAGCCAACACAAATCGGCCCCCTCTCCCTCGGGAGAGGGCTGGGCGGGCGGCGTTCCGATGAGGGGTAGCTACACCACAAATCCCAAGGTGCAGCGAAGCAAACCGTAGACGCTGCGCCCGGATCAGTCCCGGAGCGAACCCACAGGCCGCCAAGGCCAAAAAAAAAGCCCCTCAAAACGAGGGGCCCAAAAAACTACCACAAACCGCAATCAGGTCATCTGAATAATGGTCTGCATAATCGTGCTCTGAGTGGAGATGGTCTTGGCGTTCGCCTGATAGTTGCTCTGGCCCTTGATCAGGTCTACCAGTTCGTTAGTCAGGTTAACGTTGGACTCTTCCAGAGAGTTCGAAGCGATCGAACCCAAGGTACCGGTTTCCGGTGCATCGTAGCCCGGGATACCCGAAGCAAACGTCTCTTTCCAGCTGGTGCCACCGATAGCCTGCAGGCCTTGTTCGTTGGTGAAGCTGGCCAGCGCAACCTGGCCAATGGCCTTGCTCTGGTTGTTGCTGAAGTTGGCGAACAGCGTACCGGTGCCGTCGATGGTCAGGTTGGTGATCTGGCCAGTGGCGTAACCGTCCTGAGTCGGAATCGAACGCGCGGTGTCAGCGTTGTACTGAGTGGTCTTGGCCATCGAAATGGTAATACCGGCCGGGTTGGCAGCCGCACCGTTAGGCGTAAAGGTACCGTTGGTCACAGTGCCCGGCTTCCAGGTCGTCAGCTTCAAGTCGCTGCTGATGATCGGGTTCGGCGCCGGAGCTGGTAATGTGCTAGGCGTGCTGACCTGCAACAGGTTGCCAGAACTGTCGAAGGTGAGTGTCGAAGCAACCGGAGGCGTAAGCGGATCGTTTGGATTGCTACCGGTCGCATCCGGGTTTCGGCCATCAACCAGAGTGTAGACCTTCCAGGTGTTTTCGCCGGTCTTCACCATATACTGATCCATGACGTGAGAGTTGCCCTGCGTGTCATAGATCGGCGTGCTGAACGACTTGGTGTACGTCTCAAGCTTGCTCGGATCAAACTTGCCGGCCGCCACTGTGTCGTTGATCACCGGCGCAGTCGAGTTCAAGTTGATGCTCGAAGTCACCAACGAAGTCGATTTCGGCGCCAGGTTCGAGGTATCGATCTTCAGGTCGGTCAATACACCGTTGATGATCTTGCCGTTGGCGTCCACACCGTAACCCTGCAGGCGCGAGGTGTAGTCGGTGTTGGTGATGTAACCGGCGTTGTCGACCTTGAACGTACCGGCACGGGTGTAGGACACCGAGCCATTGTTGCTCATGGTGAAGAAGCCCGAACCGTTGATGCCCATGTCCAGCACGTTACCGGTGTTGTTGATGTCACCCTGGGTGAACTGCTGGGAAACGTTGGCCAGGCGCACGCCGTTGCCGATCACTTTGCTGCCGCTACCCAGGCGAGTGGCCGAGTAGACGTCTTCGAATTCTGCACGGGACGATTTGAAACCGGCGGTCGCGACGTTGGCGATGTTGTTGCCGGTCACGTCCAGTTGTTTGTTGGCTGCATAGAGACCGCTAAGGCCGATATTGAAAGACATATTCCACTCCTTTGTGCCGGTTAGTCGGCTCTATATACCAATGGTTTGTACTTTGGACAGGGCAACGGTGCCCTTGCCGGACAGGTTGAGCATCAGCTCACCGCCGGTCTGGCTGATCGTCACGCTGGTGACGGTGGCCGGCAGGTAGGTCGCCATATCGGTCGAGGTGCCATTGATCGATGCGTTGGCCTTAACGGTATAGGTGCCAGTAGCCACCAGATTGCCGTCCTTGTCCTTGCCGTCCCAAGTAAAGCTTGCGTTGCCTGCAGCGCGGCTGCCCAGATCGATGGTGCGAACCACCGCGCCGCTGCTGTCGGTGATGCTCACGGTGCCGCCGGCAATCGACGACGGAACGGTGACCGAACCGGTCATGCCTTTGCTTGGATCGTCGAGCTGAACCGAGTTGGTCTGCACGATCACATTGCGGCCCACCAGCGACGACGCCTGCAAGGCTTGCGAGGAGTTGTAGTTGCCGGCCAGCGAACTGACTGTGCTGTTCAGCGTGGTGATGCCTTCCAGGCTACTGAACTGTGCCAACTGGGCAACGAATGCGCTGTTGTCCTGCGGATCGAGCGGGTTCTGGTTTTTCAGCTGGGTGACCAGCAATTGCAGGAACGCGTCCTTGCCCAGGGCCTGGCCGCCGGTGGCGCTGTTAGTGGCCGAAGCAATGCCACCGGCGGTCGAACTGGTCTTTTTCGACGAGTTCGACAGGATGTCATTCATGCTCAAGCTGCTGGTGGTATCGGAAACACTCATGGCAGTCGCCCCTTATTACTGACCGAGGGTCAGTACCTTCTGCATCATGGTTTTGGCGGTGTTCATCATTTCGGCGTTGGTCTGGAAGGACCGGCTCGCGGAAATCATGTCAGCCATTTCTTCCACCACGTTGACGTTCGGGTAGTAGACGTAGCCTTTGGCATCGGCCGCCGGATGGTTCGGCTCGTAGCGCGCTTCGAGGTTGCTCTGGTCTTCGACCACGCCGAGCACCTGCACGCCTTGACCGGCGGCGTCCTGGCTCTGGAACAGCGAATTGCTGCCGCTGTTCTGGCCGCCCTGGAACATGGTGGCGAATACCGGGTGACGGGCGCGATAGGTCTGGTCGATGCTCGAGGAGACGGTTTCGGCGTTGGCGATGTTCGACGCCACGGTGTTCAGACGCGTGGTCTGTGCGCTCATGCCGCTGCCGGCAATGTTGAAAACGCTGGACAGGGACATGAATTACTCTCCGCGCAGGGCTGACACCAGCCCTTTGAATTTGCTGTTGAGCAGGGTGAAGCTGGCCTGGAAGCCGACGGCGTTTTCCGCGTAGTTCGACTGTTCCAGTTGGGCGTCCACGGTGTTCTGGTCGATCGAAGGTTGCATCGGCGTGCGATACATCAGCGATTCGTCGCCGTTGCCCAGACCTTCAGCTTCGATGTGACGGCTGTTGGTCATGTTCAGGGCGATGGTGCCGTTCGCGTTTTTCTGGGTCTGTGCTTCAAGCACTTTGGAGAAATCCAGATCCCGAGCCTTGTAGTTCGGGGTATCGGCGTTGGCGATGTTGTTGGCCAGCACTTCGGCACGCTGGGCGCGGAAGCCCAATGCCTTTTCGTGAATGCCGAGCGCTTTATCGAAGCTGATGCTCATGTCGGGAACCTTCAGGTGACCGGTTTTTCGTAACTGAGCTTTAGCAAGCGCCGTGCCAAACTATAAAACCCCCATAAACCGCGGCTTTGCGGGGAGTCGGCAACGCGGCAATGCCAGAAAAGCGGCAACCGGTTTCCGCCGGATGCCGCTTTTCTGCCGCTTGCCGTCCATCTCATACGCACCACGGCCCCCTGTAGGAGTGAGCCTGCTCGCGATAGCGGTGTGTCACGCACCGATGATGTTGAATGGGCTACCGCTATCGCGAGCAGGCTCACTCCTACAGGGGTTTTGTGGTGTCAGGGAGAAATTCCGCAGGCACAAAAAAACGGCAGGCCTTTGCGGTCCTGCCGTTTTTTGTGTTGCCGATGTAATCATTTCGCCTGGTAAATGATCCCCGGGCTGCACTGCACCATCTGGTAATGGTCCGGCAAACCGTTCAGCGCTTCGGAAGCGCCAAGGAACAGATAACCGCCCGGCTTCAACGTGCTGTGAATGCGCAACAGGATGTCCTTCTTCACTTCGGCAGAGAAGTAGATCAACACGTTGCGGCAGAACACGATGTCGAACTTGCCCAGCGCGGCGTAGCTGTCGAGCAGGTTGAACGAGCGAAACTCCACGCGGTTCTTGATCGGCGCCTTGATCACCCAGCGCCCCGGCCCTTTCGGGTCGAAGTAACGCTGCAGACGCTCCGGCGACAAACCGCGACCGATCGCCAGGCTGTCGTATTCGCCCGTCTTGCAATTGTTCAGCATAAGGCCGGAAAGATCAGTGGCAACGATCTGCACACCCATCTTCAACTGGCCCAGGTTGCTGCGCTCGAACTCGTCGATCGACATCGACAGCGAGTACGGCTCCTGGCCCGACGAGCAGGCGGCCGACCAGATCCGTAGACGCTGGTTGGGGCTGGCCTTGATCGCTTCAGGCAGCACCTTGTTCTTCAAGACTTCAAACGGATAGGTGTCACGAAACCACAGGGTTTCGTTGGTCGTCATGGCATCGACCACCTGCTCGCGCAAACCGCTGCGCGGCTGGGTCTGGATGCGCTGAACCAGCTCACCCAGGGACTTGATGCCTTGCTGCTCCATCAGTTTGTTGAGACGGCTCGAGACCAGGTACTGCTTGTTTTCACCGAGCAAAATGCCACAGGCTTTTTCCAGGAAGACCCGGAACTGTTCGAAATCCAAATTACCCGTAGACAATGATGCCGCCTCTTAAATCGTGTTGACCGCCAGGAGCAAAGCGCTCCTAGCTGATATCTGCTGCTTTGATCCGGTCGACTACCCGGGATGCCAGGTCATCAGGACGGAATTTGGCCAGGAAGTCATCAGCACCGACTTTCTTGACCATCGCCTGATTGAATACCCCCGACAACGAAGTATGCAGGATGATATGAAGCTTTTGCATGCGTGCGTCGCCGCGGATTTCCGCCGTCAGGGTGTACCCGTCCATCTCCGGCATCTCGATGTCGGAAATCATCATCAGGAACTCTTCTTCCGGCTTCTTGCCCTCATCGACCAGCTTGCGCAGGTAATCCAGTGCTTGCTTGCCGTCGTTCAGCGCCACCACTTCGACACCGATCGTTTGCAGACAACGCGTGACCTGCTTGCGCGCCACCGATGAGTCATCGACCGTCAAGACACGCAACGACAGTGCCTTGGTCTGGGTCTCGACATCGACCACGCCCACCGAAATCGCTTCCGGTGTCGGCGCAACTTCCGCCAGCACTTTCTCGACGTCGATGATTTCGACTAACTGATTGTCCACCCGAGTCACAGCGGTCAGGTAATGATCGCGGCCCGTGCCCTTGGGTGGTGGATGAATCTCTTCCCAGTTCATGTTGACGATGCGCTCCACCGAGCGGACCAGGAAACCCTGGGTCTTGGTGTTGTACTCCGTGATGATCACGAACGGGTTGTTCTTGTCTTTCAACGCTCCGGAACCGGTGGCCATTGCCAGATCAAGGATCGGAATGGTCGCCCCCCGGATATTTGCCACCCCGCACACGACAGGACTGGACTTGGGCATCAACGTCAGCGACGGGCACTGCAACACTTCCCGCACCTTGAACACGTTGATTCCATAAAGCTGCTGACCGTCAAGACGGAACAACAACAGCTCCAGGCGATTCTGCCCTACCAGTTGCGTGCGCTGGTTCACCGAATCCATTACACCAGCCATGCCCAGACTCCTACACCAACGCCAAGTGTTGTTGCGACGCACATTCATTGCTAAACGGCACGGCGCTTGCTTTTTAACTCGTATGAACGCTCAAACGACATTTTTCCGACACCTGACCTCCCGCGCTCGCAAAAGCCTTTGCGCGATGTCAGCCGTCTGCTGCTTTTTCGCTGGCAGCCCTGCCATTGCTGATGCGGTTACCTTGCCTGACATGCTTATCGGCGTCACTCAGGGCTTTCTTGAGTTCACCGTAGAAGACTATCTGGCTACCAGTCAAACGGAAGGCCGCTACGAAATCGAAGTTAACCAGCTCGACCCCCGTATGCGCATGCCTATGTGCGACAAGGAATTGACAGCGACTTTGGAGAGCCCGGCACGTCCGTTGGGCCGGGTTACCGTGAAGGTGCGCTGTGAAGGCGCCTCGCCCTGGACCGTGTTCGTGCCCGCTCAAGTCCGCCTGTTTCGCGAGATTGTGACCACCACCCGACCGCTGAAACGTGCAGGGATTATCGAACCGCAGGACGTGACCCTGCGTGAGCGCGACGTGAGTACGATCAACCAAGGCTTTCTGACCTCGGTAGACGAAGCGATCGGGCAGAAATTAACCCGACCAACGGTAGCCGATCAGGTCATTACCCTGGTTCATCTGGAACAGGCCGAAGTCATTCGCAAGGGCGATCAAGTGGTCATCACTGCGCGCAGCGGCACGCTCGCCGTGCGCATGCCAGGTGAAGCGCTGGCCAATGGCGGTTTGAAAGAACAGATACGCGTGAAAAACCTCAACTCGCAACGGGTCATCAAGGCGCAAGTCACCGCGCCCGGCCAAGTGGAAGTCGCGATGTAGAAAACTGGCGCTGCCCCCGGCTGTTCCCTAAACTGTGCCGCAGCAGGACACGCGCCGGCGCATGCAAGGCTCATTGTAAATGTGCCTAAAGTTTTCCAGGGGATGGCCGAAAACATGGCAAGCGTCCAAATTCCCAGAGGTTTTTATCATGGTCATCGATTTCAGCCGTTTGAACAGCTCCTCGTCACTTACGGGCAGTACACGTACCAGCAACGCCAAGGAAACCGCCGAAACCGGCACCTCCGCGCCGCTGAATACCCAGGCCGAACCGGCCAGTACCGCAAAAAGCGGGGAATCGGTACACCTCAGCAATGAGGCTCAACAGTTGCAGAAGGTCACTGACAAGCTGCGCGATCAGCCTGCTGTCGACAAAGCCCGTGTGGCCGAGTTGAAAGCCGCGATTGCCGATGGCAGCTATAAAGTCGACAGCAACCGTGTAGCCAGCAAACTGCTCAACTTCGAAGCCCAGCGCTAGGCCTTTGCCGGCGCGAGGCTTTTGGACGCTTAACACCCAAGGCCAGCCATGCACGACACTAATTTATTGCAACTGATCAACGACGACTTTGCTCCAGCTCAACAATTGCTGGAGTTGCTGCAAACCGAATCTCTCGCGTTGCACGGTCGCGACATGCCCCTGCTGGAAGAAATTCTGGCGCATAAACAGGCATTGATCATTTTGCTTGAACAGCATGGCCGCAAACGCAGCGAAATCCTCGCCAGCCTCAACTTGTCGACAGACCGCAGCGGTCTGGAGCAGCTGGCTGGCAAGTCGAGCATTGGCGACCAGTTGTTGACGCAAGGCGATGCATTGACCGATCTGATCGCTCAATGCCAGGCCGCCAACGTCAAGAACGGCCAGTCGATCCAGATCCAGCAGGCCGCCACGGCCAATCAACTGAAGATCCTTACCGGTGGTGAAGCGCCAGCGCTTTATAACGCCAGCGGTACATTTGCCAAACCCGCCGTACCGCGTCCGCTCAGCCAGGCATGAGCCGTTGATGCGCCAGCTCTATCAACCCGCGGAACATGCTGGCAAAATGCTGGCTAGTCGTCATATTTTGTCTGGAGATTGATAAACCGTGTCCAACGCCCTCAGCGCGGATGATGCTCCGCAGCCCCCTAAGGTGCTCACCACGCCACTGGAAATCTCCAGCAACCTGCGCCAGCTGCAAGAAAGCCACGATCCGCTGATCATCACTTTTCACGAGCGCAGCCAGCGCTTCCAGAGCTACCTGATCAAAGTCGACCGCGACAGCGCCTCGATCGCGCTGGATGAGATGATCCCGCGTGATGGCGAACGCTTCCTGCTGGCCGGCGAGCCGTTCAAGGTCGAAGGTTTTCATGACGGTGTGCGCATTGCCTGGGAATGCACCGGCACACTGAACATCGAAGAGTCCGAAGGTGATCGTTTCTACACCGGCGAACTGCCGACCGAAGTGGTTTACCACCAGCGCCGCAATGCTTTCCGCGCCGCGCTGAAGCTGACTGATCTGGTCAGCGTTGAACTGGGCGGCGAAAAGCTCAAGGCGCCGATCAACGGCAAACTGCTGGATATTTCCGCGACCGGCTGCAAGCTGCGCTTCGAAGGCGATATCACTGATCGCCTGCAACTGGGTCAGGTCTATGACCGCTTGATCGCCCCGCCGCTGTTCGGCAACCAGCCGATCTCCGTCGAACTGCGCTATCTGCACTTCGAAGAAAAACTCAACATCACCTTCGCCGGCCTGCGCTTCCACAACATCAGTGGTCAGGCAGCGCGCAACGTTGAGCGCTTCGTGTATCAGTTGCAGCGTGAAGCACGCCGTTTCGATAAAGACGATATGTGATTCGTCCGGCTAATAAAAAGGGCAGTCCTTGAGGGGACTGCCCTTTTTTATGCGCGGTGGTTTTTGTTCAGTTCAGGGTCTGCCGCCACTGAGATCGGGCGCGGGCTTGTCGGTGTCGGTGTCGGTATCCGGTTCGACCGCTGCCGCAGGCGCTGGCTGACTATCAGGTTCAGGCTCGGGATTTGCCGGGGCCTGCCCAGGATCCTGGACCATCTGCTCCTGCACCACCTGCTCGTCTACACGAGGGTCAAGCGCTGCCACCAGTGGCGAACTGGACATGCTGTCCGGCATGGCCACGTGATGCAGCGGCGCATCGTCGACCTGATGTAGATTGGTCACGGCTTTCGGCCGGATCCGCCACACCAGCACCAGCGCGAAGAAGCTGAAGAACGCATACAGACTCTGACTGCCAAACAGCTTCATCAGCACACCCGCGAGCAGCGGCCCAATGCTCGCGCCGACCCCGTAAGTCACCAACAGCATGGCGGTCAGCGACACACGGCGATCACCTTCCACATGGTCATTGGAGAATGCCACCGCCAGCGGGTACAGACAGAACTGCACCAGTGAACACAGGAAACCAACCCCGAACAACACTTCCAGCGGAACCTGCGGCAGCACCGCCAATGGTAACGCCGCCACCGCCAGGAACCCGGCAAAACAGCGAATCAGCAGCGCCCGGTCGTAACGATCGGACAACCAGCCCAGCGGCCACTGCACCAGCAAACCGGCGAAGATGCAGCTCCCCATGAACAGACCGACCTGCTCGGTCGACAGCCCTTGTTGCGAGGCATACAACGGCGCCAGACCATAGAACGAACCGATGATCAGACCGGCACCGAGCACCGTACTCAGCGACTGCGGCACCCGTTTGATGAAGAAGCGCGGCTCCATCGGCGCCGGATGCAGTGGCGCCGGGTGAATGCGCCGGGTCAACGTCACGGGCACCAGGCACAGGGCAAAACACAGGGCAACCAGCATCAGCAGTTCCAGACCCAGCCCGGGGTGCATGACCAGAATCAATTGACCCAGCACCAGGCCAAGGTATGACGCGATCATGTAACCGCTGAATACCAGACCTCGCTGATTGGCGTCCGCCTGTTCGTTGAGCCAGCTCTCGATCACCATGTATTGGCACATCATGCCCAGACCGACGATGGTCCGCAGCACCAGCCATGCCGGCAGCCAATCGACCAGACCATGGCCAAGCACTGCCGCCCCGACAATCCCGGCACAGGCAGAATAAGCACGAATATGCCCGACCCGGGCAATCAGTCGGTGACCGATCTTGCCGCCCAACACCAAGCCGAAATAGTTGGCGGCCATCAGCGCACCGACCCAGAGGCCGTCGACGTTGTCAGCGGCCAGACGCAAGGCCAGATAAGTGGATAGAAGGCCCGAGCCGATCAACATCATCAGCGAGGCGAAATACAGCGCTCGAAAGGATTTCCAGATTTGGCGCATCGGCGTTCCGAGCGGCTCCTTGCAGTAAATATCGGGCTACCAAAACGATAGCCCGGTGGCGACAGTTCGTCAGGCCTGGGCTGCTAGAACACGCCGTTCCCAGGGAGTGATTTCATCAAAGAAGCTGGTCAACTCCATGGTCTTCGAAGCGATGTAGCCTTCGATGAACTCCTGCCCGAACAGTTCCCTCGCCAACTGGCTACGCTTCAGACGTTCGAGCGCGGCGTGCAAGGTACACGGCAGCGAGAGGTTGTCCGGCACCTCGAACTCGCCCTGAATCGCCTCGCTCGGCTCCAGCTCATGCTCGATACCATGCAAACCGGCAGCCAGACTGGCAGCGATCGCCAGATACGGATTGGCATCGGCGCCCGGCAAACGATTTTCCACCCGACGAGCCACCGGCGAACTGGCCGGAATTCGCAGCCCGGCGGCACGGTTGTCGTGGGACCAGCACGCATTGTTCGGCGATGCATAGGGATGGCACAGGCGCTGATAGGAATTCACATTGGGTGCAAACAGTGCGGTGAAATCAGCCATGCCCGCCTGCTGACCACCGATGAAATGGCGGAACATCGCCGTCGGCTGACCGCTTTCGTCGCTGAAGACATTCTTGCCACTGCCGATGTCGACGATGCTCTGGTGAATGTGCATCGAACTGCCCGGCGTGTGTGCCAGCGGTTTAGCCATGCACACCACGGTCAGGCCATGCTTGAGCGCGACTTCCTTGAGCAGGTGTTTGAACAGGAACGTCTGGTCGGCGAGCAACAGCGGATCGCCGTGCAGCAGATTGATCTCGAACTGGCTGACACCCATCTCGTGCATGAAGGTATCGCGCGGCAAACCGAGGGCCGCCATGCATTTATAGACTTCGTTGAAGAAAGGTCGCAGACCGTTATTGGAGCTGATGCTGAACGCCGACTGGCCATCTTCGCGACGACCGTCGAGACCGACGGGAGGCCGGAACGGTTGGGTCGGATCGGTGTTCGGCGCGAAGACAAAGAATTCCAGTTCGGTCGCCACCACCGGCGCCAAGCCGCGCGCGGCATAACGGGCAATGACTTTTTTCAACTGGCCACGGGTCGACAGATTGGAGCTTTCGCCGGTCAGTTCATCGGCGTCGCAAATGGCCAGGGCACGCGAGTCGTTGCTCCACGGCAGGCGATGGATCTGGGTCGGTTCGGCGACCAGCGCCAGGTCTCCGTCATCGCTGCCATAAAACCGCGCGGCCGGGTAACCGCCCATGATGCATTGCAGCAGCACACCCCGCGCCAACTGCAAACGCCGTCCTTCGAGGAAACCCTCGGAGGTCATCACTTTGCCCCGCGGTACGCCGTTCAAATCCGGCGTGACACATTCAATCTCATCAATGCCCGTCAATCGCTGCGCGAGTGAACGCTGGCCATCGGTTGTCATGACGCAATCCTTGTTATTGTGCGAGCCGCGAACGGCGACCCGTACAAAATAGGCTTCGGCTGTTCGGAATATCAAGCAGCGTCAAACAAAAAACCAGACAACGGGGATGTGCGTTCAGGGTAGGTAGAGGTTGAAGACGCCGCCGCCCAATGGCCCGCCATTGCGGATTTCGGTGCGACCTTCAACACCGTTACGCTGATGCAGCGCCGCGATGCGATTGGCGAAATACAAACCGAGCCCGGTGCTGCCACTGCTGTGGTTGATGCCCTGCACGTAATCGGCCTGGCGCTCGAGCATCTCGGCCGGGTAACCGTCGCCGTCGTCGTTGATGCTCAGCACCAATTGCCCGGCTTCGTCACTGACGGTGATCAGCAACGATTCGCGGGCATAACGAATCGCATTGTTGATGCAGTTACCGAGCACTGAGGCAATCAATTCACGGTCGAAGAAACCCAACGGACTCAGCGGATCGACCTCGTAGGTGGCGATGATCCCGCGACTGGCAAACACCTCTTGATGCGCCGCCAGTTGCGCCTCGATAAAGTCATCAAGTTCGTGATACGCCGGTTGCAGCGGCATCTGGTTGACGCCGAGCTTGTACAGCCCGAGCAACTGCACCAGCATGCCATTGAGGTGGGCGAACTCGAAGTCGATGACGCCCTGCTCCGAACCTTCGCGCTGCGCTTGCGGCAAGCGTGCGAGCCATTGGCTATGGGCCTGCATGAGCATGGCCAGCGAGTTCTTCATGTCGTGGACGGTGGAGGCGATCACCGTAGAAAAATCCAGCGCCTGCTTGTCGTTGCTCATTCGCCAAACGCCTTGCTTTTCAGCTTCTGATAACGCGCATGACGCGCGTCGGTGTCGGGCATCAGGCCAACCATTTTCAGGCAGGCCCGACATTCTTCCAGCTCCGCCGACGGCACACTGGTGTCGGTGCCGTGGAGCAGCGACTGGGCCATGTTCAGCGCGATACTGATGTTCTTCGGTTGCATCTTCAGCGCCTTGCGGAAGACCTCGCGGGCCTCCACCAGGTTGCCGGTCTTGTACACGCGCACGCCCTGACGGTTGAGATCGGCAGCGGCGTTGCTGGAGCTGAGGATAGTCGGGTCGTCGGTGAGCTTGGCGATGTCTTTCATCACCGCCGGATCATCACCGTAGATTTCCGCGCAGCTCTTGAGCATCGAGGTGCCCGCCTCGGCCTGCCCGAGCATCTGCAACTGCTTGGCGACCAACAGCGCCGCTTCCGGACTCATGAACTGTTCCATGCCGTCGAGGCGCATCAGCGCTTGTTCGGTGAGCTTGTCGGCAGTTTCGGCATCATTGAGCAGAAGACTGGTGGCTTTCATCAGACGTGCACGAATCTGCAGGCCGGGGTCGGTCGGGTTTTCTTTGGCCACCGCGCTGAGGGTGGTGTTGATCTCCAGCCGCGTGCGCGTGTCGAGACCGCGTTCGCTGCCCTTGCTGATCAGCGCGTGGGCCAGCCCGAGGTTGCTTTCCGGGTCCTTGAAGCGCGACTGTGCACCTTGCGACACCGCTTGGCGGTAAGCACGCGAGGCGGTGTCGAAATCTTCGTTGGCCATCGCCAGTTTGCCAAGCAAGGCCTGTCGGCGCACCGCCAGCGGCGAAAGACGAATGGCCTCTTCGAGCACCTGTTGCGCGCCTTTGGTATCGCCCTCCGATACCAGCACATCGGCCATACCGTCGTACAGCGACGGCATCATCGGGAACACCTTGAGCGCTTTCTCATAGACGCCTTTGGCCTGTGCAACCTGACCACGCTTGAAGAGCAACTTGCCCAATCCGGCAAATGCCCATGGCAACGGCCGGTCGGCAATGATGCTGTCGTAGAGGCGTTCCAGCGCTTCGTTCTGATTCATGTCGCGCAGCGCATCAGCGCGGTAGCGCAGGCACAGCGGCGAATAGCGAATGTCCTGCTTGCACAGGGCGATGCAAGCGTTGAGCACCTCGACCGGTTTGCCACGGTCGAGGGCCTGCAGAATCGGTTTGAGCAACGTCTTGCGCTGCTCCAGACGTTCCAGGCGCTGGGCCAGACCGGAACGGTTGAACGGCTTGGTCAGGTACGCATCCGGCTCATGCTCTAGGGCACTGAGCACCATCGCCTGACTGGTCTCGGCGGTGACCATGACAAACACTGCTTCATGGCTGATGAGCTTTTCCAGCATCAGGTCTTCGAGAACCTGCTGGCCGTTCTTCTTGCCGTCACCGAGGTGAAAATCCTGCAGGATGAAATCGTAGGACTTCTGTGCGCACATCTTCAGCGCCTGCTCACCGGTGTCGGCCGTATCGACATCCTTGACCCCAAGCTCACGCAGCATCGAACGCACGGAACTGCGGAAATCCGAGAAATCATCGACGATCAGAAAACTCTTTTGGTGATACGACAGCATCGAAGACTTCCAGGCAATTGAAGTGAGGGCAATTTCAGGCGCGCAAATGATAGCTGGCGGCCAAATGCCATCAAGCGATTTCGCGCGACTTTTAAGTCACCGAATGGGTTATCGGCCAGAAGTGCTGTTCCCTGAAGCCGGCGCTTCAAGATTCCTTGCCTAGCGATTACCCTGCGCGCCGGCATAACTTCCCACTACAAGGTTTACATCGTGCACATCAAAGGACGCTGCATCACGTCTGTCTGCGCGTTGCTGTTTATACAGCAGGCAATGGCGGCTGGAATGGATTGTACAAAAGCGGCGAATGCCGTCGAAAACACTGTTTGCGCGGGCAAAGGACTTTATGAACAAGATGTACAGATGGGCTCTGTTTATCGAGCGTTGATAAAGGCGTCCGCCCAGGTACAACCGGAACTGAAACGTACTCAACGACTGTGGTTAAAGGCTCGCAATGAATGCGCCGACGATGTCTCGTGCCTGAATCAGCGTTATGACGAGCGCCTGAAAGTCCTTCAGGCACTGTTGACGGAGGCGCTTGCCTACCCACCGGATGACCTCGATACGCAAGTGATGCATGAACTGAGCAACAGCATTCAAGCAGCGAGCAAGGACAATCCGGAGTTTGCCCTGGAGCGTACGCTTGAAGCCTTTGGCATCCGCGCGGGCAAGACCTCGTTCTCTGGAGACGTCGACAAGGATGATCCAAGCGACACGCACTTTCCGACATCGAAGCCCGCCGGTCTCACGCCAGACGAGTGGCAGGCGCTGAGGACGTCGGACATTTCCGGCGCTGCCGATTTCGGTCACTCCACGTACACCCTGCTGGACATGGACGACGATGGTCAGCGCGATCTTATCGTCGATACCTACACCGGCGGCACAGGTCTGTTTACCTACACGGAGACCTGGCGGCGAACCGGCGAGCGTTTCATCAAGAGAAGCCCCGCCGCTGAAAGCTCGCTGTTTCACACCAATGATCGCGGCGCCAACCAGTCAGCGAATTGGATAAACATCCGTGGAAAAGTGTATGCGGCGTATCGCAGCGGTGCCTACGGAGTTGATCAGCTTTACTTGCTAAACCCGCTCAGAATCAACAATCGGGTACCGACGATAGCGGTTCATTACCGTTACGACCTGAAGGTGCCCACCCTTCAACATAAGGAAGACGGCACCACCACTTACGAGTTGGAGCCCGCTCTGCAACAGACACTTGACCGGGCGATAAGCAAAGCGACGCAGGCTGGAGCAGTCAGTTCAGCGAACACGCCGCTCTGCCCTGTCCCGGCCAGTGGCGCAGGAGAAAACGACTATTACAGCTATGGCATGGCGCCCTACACCCTCGAAGTTGTCACGAATCTTGGGGTTGTCATTGGCAATGATTGTTATATCGGCGCGTTGATCAACTGGTTCGGCAGCTACTACGAAAAGGAAGGATTGTCGGCACAACTGGTATTGCGCAAACCGGATGCCGAAGCCACTGGGCGTAGTTATGACGTGAATGGCAAACGCCATGTCAGCGCCGTGAGCGCAGCACTAGGTAAAGTTGAAACGGACGACGGCGCGTAGCATGACTTCTCGCGCTCAAGGTTAGCGACGGTTGGGGCAGGTAATACGTTGGTGAACGTATTACCTGTCGCGAGCCAAAACTTTTCTGCAGGCAAAACAAAACCCCAACTGCTTTCGCAATTGGGGTTTTGGAATTTAATCTTGACGATGACCTACTCTCACATGGGGAAACCCCACACTACCATCGGCGATGCATCGTTTCACTGCTGAGTTCGGGATGGGATCAGGTGGTTCCAACGCTCTATGGTCGTCAAGAAATTCGGGTACTGAATCGTGGCCTTGTGGCCTCGCTTCAGCAAATTGGGTATGTGACAGCTTTCGGTGTTTTGTGAACATCGAACTTTCGGTTCGTTTCGTCTTCACACACCGCAATCTGGTCTCTCTCGAGTTCGCAAATTGCTTGGGTGTTATATGGTCAAGCCTCACGGGCAATTAGTATTGGTTAGCTCAACGCCTCACAGCGCTTACACACCCAACCTATCAACGTCGTAGTCTTCGACGGCCCTTCAGGGAACTCAAGGTTCCAGTGAGATCTCATCTTGAGGCAAGTTTCCCGCTTAGATGCTTTCAGCGGTTATCTTTCCCGAACATAGCTACCCGGCAATGCCACTGGCGTGACAACCGGAACACCAGAGGTTCGTCCACTCCGGTCCTCTCGTACTAGGAGCAGCCCCTCTCAAATCTCAAACGTCCACGGCAGATAGGGACCGAACTGTCTCACGACGTTCTAAACCCAGCTCGCGTACCACTTTAAATGGCGAACAGCCATACCCTTGGGACCGGCTTCAGCCCCAGGATGTGATGAGCCGACATCGAGGTGCCAAACACCGCCGTCGATATGAACTCTTGGGCGGTATCAGCCTGTTATCCCCGGAGTACCTTTTATCCGTTGAGCGATGGCCCTTCCATACAGAACCACCGGATCACTAAGACCTACTTTCGTACCTGCTCGACGTGTCTGTCTCGCAGTCAAGCGCGCTTTTGCCTTTATACTCTACGACCGATTTCCGACCGGTCTGAGCGCACCTTCGTACTCCTCCGTTACTCTTTAGGAGGAGACCGCCCCAGTCAAACTACCCACCATACACTGTCCTCGATCCGGATAACGGACCTGAGTTAGAACCTCAAAGTTGCCAGGGTGGTATTTCAAGGATGGCTCCACGCGAACTGGCGTCCACGCTTCAAAGCCTCCCACCTATCCTACACAAGCAAATTCAAAGTCCAGTGCAAAGCTATAGTAAAGGTTCACGGGGTCTTTCCGTCTAGCCGCGGATACACTGCATCTTCACAGCGATTTCAATTTCACTGAGTCTCGGGTGGAGACAGCGCCGCCATCGTTACGCCATTCGTGCAGGTCGGAACTTACCCGACAAGGAATTTCGCTACCTTAGGACCGTTATAGTTACGGCCGCCGTTTACCGGGGCTTCGATCAAGAGCTTCGCGTTAGCTAACCCCATCAATTAACCTTCCGGCACCGGGCAGGCGTCACACCCTATACGTCCACTTTCGTGTTTGCAGAGTGCTGTGTTTTTAATAAACAGTCGCAGCGGCCTGGTATCTTCGACCGGCATGAGCTTACGGAGCAAGTCCTTCACCCTCACCGGCGCACCTTCTCCCGAAGTTACGGTGCCATTTTGCCTAGTTCCTTCACCCGAGTTCTCTCAAGCGCCTTGGTATTCTCTACCCAACCACCTGTGTCGGTTTGGGGTACGGTTCCTGGTTACCTGAAGCTTAGAAGCTTTTCTTGGAAGCATGGCATCAACCACTTCGTGTTCTAAAAGAACACTCGTCATCAGCTCTCGGCCTTAAGATCCCGGATTTACCTAAGATCTCAGCCTACCACCTTAAACTTGGACAACCAACGCCAAGCTGGCCTAGCCTTCTCCGTCCCTCCATCGCAATAACCAGAAGTACAGGAATATTAACCTGTTTTCCATCGACTACGCTTTTCAGCCTCGCCTTAGGGACCGACTAACCCTGCGTCGATTAACGTTGCGCAGGAAACCTTGGTCTTTCGGCGTGGGTGTTTTTCACACCCATTGTCGTTACTCATGTCAGCATTCGCACTTCTGATACCTCCAGCAAGCTTCTCAACTCACCTTCACAGGCTTACAGAACGCTCCTCTACCGCATCATCCGAAGATGATACCCGTAGCTTCGGTGTATGGTTTGAGCCCCGTTACATCTTCCGCGCAGGCCGACTCGACTAGTGAGCTATTACGCTTTCTTTAAAGGGTGGCTGCTTCTAAGCCAACCTCCTAGCTGTCTAAGCCTTCCCACATCGTTTCCCACTTAACCATAACTTTGGGACCTTAGCTGACGGTCTGGGTTGTTTCCCTTTTCACGACGGACGTTAGCACCCGCCGTGTGTCTCCCATGCTCGGCACTTGTAGGTATTCGGAGTTTGCATCGGTTTGGTAAGTCGGGATGACCCCCTAGCCGAAACAGTGCTCTACCCCCTACAGTGATACATGAGGCGCTACCTAAATAGCTTTCGAGGAGAACCAGCTATCTCCGAGCTTGATTAGCCTTTCACTCCGATCCACAGGTCATCCGCTAACTTTTCAACGGTAGTCGGTTCGGTCCTCCAGTTAGTGTTACCCAACCTTCAACCTGCCCATGGATAGATCGCCCGGTTTCGGGTCTATTCCCAGCGACTAGACGCCCTATTAAGACTCGCTTTCGCTACGCCTCCCCTATTCGGTTAAGCTCGCCACTGAAAATAAGTCGCTGACCCATTATACAAAAGGTACGCAGTCACCCAACAAAGTGGGCTCCCACTGCTTGTACGCATACGGTTTCAGGATCTATTTCACTCCCCTCTCCGGGGTTCTTTTCGCCTTTCCCTCACGGTACTAGTTCACTATCGGTCAGTCAGTAGTATTTAGCCTTGGAGGATGGTCCCCCCATATTCAGACAAAGTTTCTCGTGCTCCGTCCTACTCGATTTCATGACTAAGAGATTTTCGCGTACAGGGCTATCACCCACTATGGCCGCACTTTCCAGAGCGTTCCGCTAATCTCAAAGCCACTTAAGGGCTAGTCCCCGTTCGCTCGCCACTACTAAGGGAATCTCGGTTGATTTCTTTTCCTCAGGGTACTTAGATGTTTCAGTTCCCCTGGTTCGCCTCTTGCACCTATGTATTCAGTACAAGATAACCATCTTATGATGGCTGGGTTCCCCCATTCAGACATCTCCGGATCAAAGTCTGTTTGCCGACTCCCCGAAGCTTTTCGCAGGCTACCACGTCTTTCATCGCCTCTGACTGCCAAGGCATCCACCGTATGCGCTTCTTCACTTGACCATATAACCCCAAGCAATCTGGTTATACTGTGAAGACGACATTCGCCGAAAATTCGAATTTCTCAACTAAGAGAACTCACAAATTTTACCTTAGCCTGATCCGTTACCAGTGAAAGTAACGTTCAGTCTATCTTTCTATCACATACCCAAATTTTTAAAGAACGATCTAATCAAAAGACTAGAAATCAATATTCTCAATGGAATACTCATTTCTAAGCTTTCAGAAGCAGTTATATGGTGGAGCCAAGCGGGATCGAACCGCTGACCTCCTGCGTGCAAGGCAGGCGCTCTCCCAGCTGAGCTATGGCCCCATAACAAAATTGGTGGGTCTGGGCAGATTCGAACTGCCGACCTCACCCTTATCAGGGGTGCGCTCTAACCAACTGAGCTACAGACCCAATTTCGAGCGCGTAACTGTTAGCTTGGAGCTATCAGCTTGGAGCTTAAAGCTGCTTCTATCGTCTTCTTCAATGAATCAAGCAATTCGTGTGGGAACTTATGGAGCAGCTGATGTCGTCGATTAAGGAGGTGATCCAGCCGCAGGTTCCCCTACGGCTACCTTGTTACGACTTCACCCCAGTCATGAATCACACCGTGGTAACCGTCCTCCCGAAGGTTAGACTAGCTACTTCTGGTGCAACCCACTCCCATGGTGTGACGGGCGGTGTGTACAAGGCCCGGGAACGTATTCACCGTGACATTCTGATTCACGATTACTAGCGATTCCGACTTCACGCAGTCGAGTTGCAGACTGCGATCCGGACTACGATCGGTTTTATGGGATTAGCTCCACCTCGCGGCTTGGCAACCCTTTGTACCGACCATTGTAGCACGTGTGTAGCCCAGGCCGTAAGGGCCATGATGACTTGACGTCATCCCCACCTTCCTCCGGTTTGTCACCGGCAGTCTCCTTAGAGTGCCCACCATAACGTGCTGGTAACTAAGGACAAGGGTTGCGCTCGTTACGGGACTTAACCCAACATCTCACGACACGAGCTGACGACAGCCATGCAGCACCTGTCTCAATGTTCCCGAAGGCACCAATCCATCTCTGGAAAGTTCATTGGATGTCAAGGCCTGGTAAGGTTCTTCGCGTTGCTTCGAATTAAACCACATGCTCCACCGCTTGTGCGGGCCCCCGTCAATTCATTTGAGTTTTAACCTTGCGGCCGTACTCCCCAGGCGGTCAACTTAATGCGTTAGCTGCGCCACTAAGAGCTCAAGGCTCCCAACGGCTAGTTGACATCGTTTACGGCGTGGACTACCAGGGTATCTAATCCTGTTTGCTCCCCACGCTTTCGCACCTCAGTGTCAGTATCAGTCCAGGTGGTCGCCTTCGCCACTGGTGTTCCTTCCTATATCTACGCATTTCACCGCTACACAGGAAATTCCACCACCCTCTACCATACTCTAGCTCGACAGTTTTGAATGCAGTTCCCAGGTTGAGCCCGGGGATTTCACATCCAACTTAACGAACCACCTACGCGCGCTTTACGCCCAGTAATTCCGATTAACGCTTGCACCCTCTGTATTACCGCGGCTGCTGGCACAGAGTTAGCCGGTGCTTATTCTGTCGGTAACGTCAAAATTGCAGAGTATTAATCTACAACCCTTCCTCCCAACTTAAAGTGCTTTACAATCCGAAGACCTTCTTCACACACGCGGCATGGCTGGATCAGGCTTTCGCCCATTGTCCAATATTCCCCACTGCTGCCTCCCGTAGGAGTCTGGACCGTGTCTCAGTTCCAGTGTGACTGATCATCCTCTCAGACCAGTTACGGATCGTCGCCTTGGTGAGCCATTACCTCACCAACTAGCTAATCCGACCTAGGCTCATCTGATAGCGCAAGGCCCGAAGGTCCCCTGCTTTCTCCCGTAGGACGTATGCGGTATTAGCGTTCCTTTCGAAACGTTGTCCCCCACTACCAGGCAGATTCCTAGGCATTACTCACCCGTCCGCCGCTGAATCCAGGAGCAAGCTCCTCTCATCCGCTCGACTTGCATGTGTTAGGCCTGCCGCCAGCGTTCAATCTGAGCCATGATCAAACTCTTCAGTTCAAACATCTTTGGGTTTTTAAGAAACCCTAAACTTGGCTCAGCAATCGTTGGTTACATCTTTGATTTCTCGCGGAGTAACTTGTGATGCTGATAATCTTGTTGACTATCAGTCTGACTCCACAAGCACCCACACGAATTGCTTGATTCAGTTGTTAAAGAGCGGTTGGTTAAGATCTTTCGTCTCAACCGAGGCGCGCATTCTACAGCAGCCTCATTTGCTGTCAAGTGATTATTTTCAGAAGTTTTCGAAGATTTCTTCAACAACTTCAACCACTTGCGCTTCCGATCTCTCGTCAGCGGGAGGCGAATTCTACAGCGTTACACGCTGCTGTCAACACCTCTTTTTCAACTTCCTTTTGACTTCGATGAACTGAAGCAACCTGCCGCCGAAACCTACATAACTCATTGAATCTCAAGGAGTTTTCCGTTTCGACTGCGCCGGAAGTGGGGCGAATTATAGACATCTGAAATCTGCCGTCAACTGTTAATTGTGCTTTTCTATCGATCAGTTGAAAAAGCCTTCTATATAGAGGCGCTTACGCATGCCTGATTCAAAATCAAGGAGACAGCCCCTCTACCAGCAAGCGTAGGCAAGGCCCGTTGGCGCATAACAAAGCCAGGGCATTGGGCATTGGGCATTGGGCATTGGGCATTGGGCATTGGATTAGCGAACAGCAAGGGAGAGGAGGTTCAACAATAGATGGTGTCCCAGGGCAGGTTCGAACTGCCAACCTTCCCCTTAGGAGGGGGATGCTCTATCCAATTGAGCTACTGAGACACACGTTTTGTCGCAGCAGACGCTGCATGACGGACGGCGTGCATGTTAACCACCGAACCTCGATTTGTCATGTCGTCCGTAGGGCTTTTTAAGTGTAGGCAGGCGACCTGCAATGTTGCGGGAAAAATTACCGTGCATTTTGCACGCCGCCTAAAAAGCCATCAGTGCAGATTGCAACCTGCACAATTCGAAAAAACCGCTCAAATGATTGTTTTTAAAGGACTTAACAGAGGTTAGACTGTTGGCACGACGTCTGCTTTGTCTGTTCTTATAGAAGAACATTCGGAGCTACGCCCATGAACAGCACTCTTTTGCTTGCAAACGCAATTGCTCTGGCAGTCTTGGCGAGCTTCCACTTTATACCCGCAAGCGAGTCGCCGGAGCCATTAGCCCAGCGCATGCCGCATTACTTGCAGGTACAAAGAGCACCACAACTGGCGGTACTGAGCGATCAGGGCACCTCCACCCCTCAGGCCGTCAGTATCTCTGAGCAGGTGCGACCAGCACTGAGCTCCGAACATCTGGTTTTTTGAAATATCTTCAGGAGTACAACATGTCCAAGTCAGCTGCGGGGTTTCTGATCCTCGCCCTTTTGAGTGGCGCTGTGCATTTATCGCTGTTCGAGGGCGCTGAAATCACCCTGCCCCTGATTGGCTGCGCCGTTTTTGCCGTGCTATTTGTGCTGGCACTGGCAGCAGGACGAAAGATCAAATTTGATCCGGTTTTACGTTGAGCTTGATCAGACGCAAGAGATCATTGACAGCGTCCGCCAACTCCCCGGAATTGTCGATAAGATGTACAGGCCCATCACTTGACCTCCTATCCTTGAACAACGCATTGCGAGCCAGTCTTGCGTCAATTTGCTCAAGCATTTCCCTACCACGCTTGAGCAGACGCTCTCGCAGCACTTCATCCCTGACCGTCAGCAACACCGGTAACAGCGCTGGATAGCATTCCATTGCTTGACGCAGATTGGCCCGAGAGCCATTGACCAGCACATGCTGTCCAGCACTGAGCCGTTGATCCATTTCGACTGGAATCCCGTAGGCAAGGCCATTGGCACGCCAAGCCAACGAGAAGTCACCAGCGCGCTCGCGTCGCTCGAACTCCTCCGGTGTCACTCCAATGGCGTCCTCCCCTACCGATTCAGCGGATCGCGTTATCACCCGGCGCATCACCTCGCAGTTCAACGCACGTAATGGCACCCGCGCAGCCTCAATCAAACTGTCCTTTCCCGAACCGGACGGCCCCATCAAATAAATTAGCTTGCCACCCATCCTGAAAACGTCCTCCGGCAGGTGTCTGCCACTAGTAAATCGGCAATTTGCCACTATCCTGTACAGGTAAGGAACCAGGATTTAGAACCCGCATAGGATGCACGTTCTGATGGCTTCGGACATCAATAGATGTGTATCAGGAGGCGGACCAGGTTGCGGACAGAGGCGAAGATTTCAAACCAGTCCGCATTTCTGATAATTGGTGCTGGCATTACGCCTTTACCCAGCTCAATATTTGTCACAGAATTGACGCCAATGATCTGGCAATTTTGAGGCATGATGCGGGCCTCTTAACAATTCAGGTTGAACCATTTGGCGCGGATGCTTGTCCTACCACACATCCTGCGGCCAATCCCGAGAACCGCTCCCCTGAACTAACCGGTTAAATATATGCGCCCATTGAAACAGGCAATTTATTCCAGCCGTACGGCTGACAAGTTCGTCGTACGTCTGCCAGACGGAATGCGGGAACGCATTGCCGAGGTGGCTCGCAATCATCATCGCAGCATGAACTCCGAAATCATTGCGCGCCTTGAGCAGAGTCTTATTCAGGAAGGTGCGCTGGGCGAAGAGCTGAGCATGCGCCTGGATAGCCCGGAGCTGTCGTTGCATGAGCGTGAGCTGTTGCAGCGTTTCCGCCAGCTGTCTCACCGTCAGCAGAATGCCTTGGTGTCCTTGATTGCCCACGACGCAGAAATGGCAGCAGACGCGTCCTGAGCCATACCGAACATCTCAAGCCAGCTTAATTGCTGGCTTTTTTTTGCGCGAAATTTGAGTTTTTGCAGACACAAAAAAGCCCGCCAATTTGGCGGGCTGTTTCGAAGCAGCAATTTAGAGCAGGAAGATTGTCGCCAACCCCAGGAAAATGAAGAAGCCACCGCTGTCGGTCATCGCGGTAATCATCACACTCGCGCCCATCGCCGGGTCGCGCCCCATTTTCGCCAGGGTCATCGGGATCAATACCCCCATCAGGGCGGCCAGCAGCAGGTTGAGCGTCATTGCCGCGGTCATTACCACGCCCAACGACCAACTGCCATAGAGCAGGTAGGCAACCACTCCGATCACACCACCCCAAACCAAACCATTGATCAAGCCTACCGCCAGCTCCTTGCGCATCAGTCGCGAAGTGTTGCCGGTGCTCACCTGGTCCAGCGCCATCGCGCGAACGATCATGGTGATCGTCTGATTGCCGGAGTTACCCCCAATACCCGCCACAATCGGCATCAGCGCCGCGAGCGCTACCAGCTTCTCGATCGAACCTTCGAACAAGCCGATCACACGGGATGCGATGAACGCGGTAATCAGGTTGATCGCCAGCCAGGCCCAACGGTTGCGCAGTGACTTCCAGACGGAAGCAAAAATGTCTTCCTCTTCACGCAGACCGGCCATGTTGAGAACTTCGCTTTCGCTCTCCTCACGAATCAGGTCGACCATTTCGTCAATGGTCAGACGGCCGATCAGCTTGCCGTTCTTGTCGACCACCGGGGCCGAGATCAAGTCATAACGCTCGAACGCCTGCGCGGCGTCGTAAGCGTCTTCGTCCGGGTGAAAACTCACCGGATCGCTGGCCATTACTTCGGCAACCTGCTTGTCCGGGTCATTGACCAGCAGACGCTTGATCGGCAGCACACCCTTGAGCACACCATCGTAATCAACCACAAACAGTTTGTCGGTGTGACCAGGAAGCTCTTTGAGACGACGCAAATAGCGCAGAACCACTTCGAGACTGACATCCTCGCGGATAGTCACCATCTCGAAGTCCATCAGCGCACCAACCTGCTCCTCGTCGTATGACAGGGCCGAACGCACACGCTCGCGCTGTTGGTTATCCAGACTCTCCATCAGCTCATGGACGACGTCTCGCGGCAGCTCGGAAGCCAGGTCAGCAAGTTCGTCGGCGTCCATGTCCTTGGCCGCAGCCAGGAGCTCGTGATCGTCCATGTCGGCGATCAGCGTTTCACGAACGGAGTCGGATACTTCGAGAAGAATGTCGCCGTCGCGATCGGCCTTCACCAATTGCCAGAGCGTCAGACGATCGTCCAGCGGCAAGGCTTCAAGGATGTAGGCGACGTCGGCAGAGTGCAGATCATCGAGCTTGCGTTGCAGTTCGACGAGATTTTGTCGATGAACCAGGTTTTCGACGCGATCGTGATGCGCGCCTTCCTGGCGATGAGTCAGGTCTTCGATGACGCGCTGACGCTGCAGCAACTCGACAACCTGAGCCAGGCGATCCTGCAGGCTTTCTTGTGTTTTCTTTACTTCGATTTCAGACATAGGCGAACTCCACTCCCAGCAGCGGGGCACGCCGGAAGGATCAATCAGTCAATTCATGATTGGTAAAGCGGTTTACTGAGTAACTACTGGGTAAGTCCATGGAGGTTTTCCATAAGCCCCGGCGGGGCTGACGGGCGCAATGATACACCGCCTGACGGTTTTAAACGTTAAAAAATCACGGTCGAAACAAGCGCTTGCGAAACAAACCTGAGCACTGTCCTGATCCCTGCACATGCGACGACTTATCCTGAAAAGAAAACACACCAGCGCTGAAAAATGTAGCGACTACCCTTTAGCGTAGATCGTCATGGAGGACGTCGAATGCCACTGAAAACATCTCACCTTGTACTTGCCAGCCTACTCTGCCTGCCACCCAACGGGGCTGCCCTCACCCTCCATCGCTGCGAAGCCGCTGACGGCAGCATCACGTTCACCTCGATGAGCTGTGCGCAAGGTGAACGGCGCTTCGCACAGGAAGTCCACCCCTACTCGCCCGGATCTGTTGTGGCCGTAATGCCAGAGCACAAACATGAAGAAACATCTGGCATGACAACGCGAAATAGAGAACCAGGCATTGTTGGCCACATTGAAGACCGATGCGGAAACCTGATCGACGCGAGACAACGTCGCGCAGCGATCATCAATCGACGCGTGATTGCGGGCATGAGCCAGCAAGACGTCGAAAGCGCACTAGGCAAACCGGACAAGGTGAATATTCGAACATCGACGACGAGCTATCGATACGACCTCAAGCGAGGCCGTAGTGCTCACATAGATTTTGACGAGAGGGGATGCGTGAAGGCAAAAGCCAAATCCCGGACAGCAAAAAGCCCGCGATAAACGCGGGCTTTTCGGTATATGGTGCACTCGACAGGATTCGAACCTGTGACCGCTCGGTTCGTAGCCGAGTACTCTATCCAGCTGAGCTACGAGTGCAATTTGTGTTTTTAGTCCAGACCACAACTGGATGAAGCCAAGTTATCTGCATTGCTGCAACTAACTCTTAAATGGTGCACTCGACAGGATTCGAACCTGTGACCGCTCGGTTCGTAGCCGAGTACTCTATCCAGCTGAGCTACGAGTGCATTTGTGTTTTTAGACCAGATCACATCTGGTTGAAGCCGAGCTATTTACATTGCTGTAACTAACTCTTAAATGGTGCACTCGACAGGATTCGAACCTGTGACCGCTCGGTTCGTAGCCGAGTACTCTATCCAGCTGAGCTACGAGTGCATTTGTTGCGCCGCATTATAGCCCGTCTAATCTCTATTCCAACCACTTTTTCTATTAATTTCAACAACTTACAGAAAAAGCCAGATTACGACGTACTAAGCAAATAATGGCGGAGAACGGGGGATTCGAACCCCCGACACCCTTTTGAGGTGTACTCCCTTAGCAGGGGAGCGCCTTCGGCCACTCGGCCAGCTCTCCGCAACACGGGGCGTATCTTAACCAACCTTTTCCCCGTTTGCAAACATAAAAATCGATAAAAATTAATGGCTTGGTTCTTCGTCCTTCTCTTTCTTTATACGCAGGTAAATTTCCTCACGGTGCACAGCAACCTCTTTCGGGGCGTTGACGCCGATACGCACTTGATTTCCTTTAACGCCGAGCACGGTCACGGTGATTTCGCCATCACCGATAATCAGGCTTTCTGCGCACCGACGAGTCAGAATCAGCATACCTTTCTCCTTACGCAATTCAGTTCAGGGACAACAGTCAGCAAAAAAAAGGCACCCGACCTACAACCGGAGCGATCGTAGCCCTACATGCCTGAGTATTGACCAGCGCGGGCAAAAGAACAGTTCAGGGCCCGCGCCATTCAAAAAATAAAGGGCGCGGTCAGACCGCGCCCTTCAAGAAACGGAATTACTCGCCTTGACGGGCCGGCGCATCCAGTTCGAAAGCCGTGTGCAGGGCGCGCACGGCGAGTTCCAGGTACTTCTCTTCAATCACTACGGAAACCTTGATTTCCGAAGTAGAGATCATCTGGATGTTGATGCTTTCTTTTGCCAGCGATTCGAACATGCGGCTGGCCACACCGGCGTGGGAACGCATGCCGACGCCAACGATCGAGACCTTGGCAATCTTGGTATCGCCAACCACTTCACGGGCACCGATCTCACGAGCGGTGTTTTCCAGCACGGTCTGTGCGGCCTGGTAGTCGTTGCGGTGAACGGTGAAGGTGAAGTCGGTGGTGTTATCGTGCGCAACGTTCTGCACGATCATGTCGACTTCGATGTTCGCGGCACTGATCGGGCCGAGAATCTTGAACGCCACGCCCGGGGTGTCTGGCACGCCACGGATGGTCAGCTTGGCTTCATCGCGGTTGAAAGCGATGCCGGAAATGATCGGCTGTTCCATGGTTTCCTCTTCATCAATAGTAATGAGGGTGCCCGGACCCTCCTTGAAGCTGTGCAGTACGCGCAGCGGAACGTTGTACTTGCCGGCGAATTCCACCGCACGGATCTGCAACACCTTGGAACCGAGGCTGGCCATTTCCAGCATCTCTTCAAAGGTAATCTTGTCCAGGCGCTGAGCGACCGGCACCACACGCGGATCGGTGGTGTAGACACCATCGACGTCGGTGTAGATCTGGCACTCGTCAGCCTTCAACGCAGCAGCCAGTGCCACACCGGTAGTGTCGGAACCGCCACGACCGAGGGTGGTGATATTGCCGTGCTCGTCGACGCCCTGGAAACCGGCGACAACCACCACGCGCCCCGCTTTCAGATCACCACGAATCTTCTGGTCATCAATCTGCAAGATACGCGCTTTATTGTGCGCACTGTCGGTCAGGATCCGCACCTGATTACCGGTGTACGACACCGCCGGCACACCGCGCTTGATCAGCGCCATGGCCAACAGGGCGATCGTCACCTGCTCACCGGTGGAAACGATCACGTCCAGTTCACGCGGAACCGGTTGAGTGTCGCCACTGATTTGCTTGGCCAGATCGATCAGACGGTTGGTTTCGCCGCTCATTGCAGACAGCACAACCACCAGGTCATCGCCGGCATCGCGGAATTTCTTAACCTTGTCGGCGACCTGCTCGATTCTCTCGACAGTACCGACCGAGGTGCCTCCAAATTTCTGTACGATCAAAGCCATTTCAAAGCCGCCTCTGCCCATGAAGGGCGCCCAATAATTACTCGAACAGCCGCGCGGCCCGCCACTAGACTGCGGGCCGCACGGACTGTCTTATAAACCCTGCTCGACGAATGGAACGGTCAGCGCCAATGCGCCATCCAGTGCGCCGGCGTCAATACCGCCGCCCTGCGCCATGTCCGGACGACCACCGCCCTTCCCGCCCACTGCCGCAGCAGCCTGCTTCATCAAATCACCGGCTTTGAGTTGGCCAGTCAGGTCCTTGGTTACGCCTGCAACCAGTACGACCTTTTCCTCATGGACACTGCCGAGCAGGATCACTGCGCGGCCGAGTTTGTTTTTCAGTTGATCAACCAGCGCCAGCAGCGCCTTGGCGTCCTGACCATCCAGACGTGCGGCCAAGACCTTCACGCCTTTGACGTCCAGCGCAGAGGACGACAGATCGTCACCCGCAGCACTGGCAGCCTTGGCTTGCAACTGCTCGAGTTGCTTCTCCAGTTGGCGGTTGCGCTCCAGCACAGCCGACAGCTTGTCGATCAGGTTGTCGCGGCTGCCCTTGACCAGGCTGGCCGCTTCCTTGAGTTGTTCTTCTGCCGCGTTCAAGTAGGCCAGTGCCGCAGCACCAGTGACTGCCTCGATACGACGCACGCCCGAAGCCACACCGCCTTCACTGATGATTTTCAGCAGGCCGATGTCGCCGGTACGGTTGGCGTGGATACCGCCGCACAGCTCGACGGAGAAATCACCACCCATGCTCAGCACGCGCACATTGTCGCCGTACTTCTCGCCGAACAGCGCCATCGCGCCTTTGTTCTTCGCGGTTTCGATGTCGGTTTCTTCGGTTTCAACCGCGGAGTTCTTGCGAATCTCAGCGTTGACGATGTCTTCCAGCGCCTTGATCTGCTCAGGCTTGATCGCTTCAAAGTGGCTGAAGTCGAAGCGCAGACGCTGGCTATCCACCAACGAACCTTTCTGCTGAACGTGCTCACCCAGTACCTGGCGCAGTGCCGCGTGCAGCAAGTGCGTGGCCGAGTGGTTCAGCGAAGTCGCGTGACGCACCTCGGCATCGACGTGGGTTTCCACTGGCGCGCCGATGGTCAGGCTGCCCGAATCCAGCACACCGTGATGCAGGAAGGCGCCGCCGGTTTTGGTGGTATCGCGCACGTCGAAACGGCTGCTGCCGGCCTGCAGATAACCGCAGTCGCCGATCTGGCCGCCGGATTCAGCGTAGAACGGCGTCTGGTTCAGAACGATCACCGCCTCTTCGCCTTCATTCAAGACGTCGACCGACTGGCCATCTTTATAGATAGCGACGATTTTTGCCGAACCGCTGGTGTCTTTGTAGCCGGTGAATTCGGTGGCCACATCAACCTTGACCAAGGTGTTGTAGTCCAGACCGAAGGAGCTGGCCGAACGTGCACGAACACGTTGGGCTTCCATCTCACGCTCGAAACCGGCTTCGTCGACCGTCAGGCTGCGCTCGCGGGCGATATCGGCGGTCAGGTCCATCGGGAAACCGTAGGTGTCGTAGAGTTTGAACACCACGTCGCCCGGCACCACGGTGCCTTTGAGTTCCAGCAGGTCCTGCTCGAGGATTTTCAGGCCGTGCTCCAGAGTCTTGGAGAATTGCTCTTCTTCAGCCTTGAGCACGCGTTCGATGTTGCTCTGCTGCTTCTTCAGTTCCGGGAAGGCTTCGCCCATCTCGGCAACCAGTGCAGCAACGATCTTGTAGAAGAAGCTGCCGGTAGCGCCCAGCTTGTTACCGTGACGGCAGGCGCGACGGATGATCCGGCGCAGCACATAGCCGCGACCCTCGTTGGACGGCAGCACGCCGTCGGCGATCAGGAAACCGCACGAACGGATGTGGTCAGACACGACTTTCAGCGAAGACTGGTCGCCGTTTTCGCAACCGATGGCTTCAGCCGAGGCTTTCAGCAGGTTCTTGAACAGGTCGATGTCGTAGTTGGAATTGACGTGCTGCATCACCGCGCTGATCCGCTCCAGGCCCATGCCGGTGTCGACCGACGGCGCTGGCAACGGATGCAACACGCCATCGGCGGTGCGGTTGAACTGCATGAACACGTTGTTCCATATCTCGATGTAACGGTCGCCATCTTCTTCCGGCGAGCCCGGTGGGCCGCCCCAGATGTGGTCGCCGTGATCGTAGAAAATCTCGGTGCAAGGACCGCACGGGCCGGTATCGCCCATGGTCCAGAAGTTGTCGGAGGCGTATGGCGCACCTTTGTTGTCGCCGATGCGGATCATGCGCTCGACCGGTACACCGATTTCTTTGGTCCAGATGTCATACGCTTCGTCATCCGAGGCGTAGACGGTGACCCAGAGTTTTTCCTTCGGCAGTTGCAGAACGCCGGTCAGGAAGGTCCACGCATAAGTAATCGCGTCCTTCTTGAAATAGTCACCGAAGCTGAAGTTACCGAGCATTTCGAAGAACGTGTGGTGACGAGCGGTATAACCGACGTTTTCCAGGTCGCTGTTCTTGCCACCGGCACGCACGCATTTCTGGCTGCTGGTTGCACGGGTGTACGCACGTTTTTCCTGGCCCAGGAAGCAGTCCTTGAACTGGTTCATCCCCGCGTTAGTGAACAGCAGGGTTGGGTCGTTGCCCGGAATCAAAGAGCTGGAGGCTACACGGGTGTGGCCTTGCTCTTCGAAGAAGCGAAGGAAGGCTTCACGGATTTCTGCGCTTTTCATTAGGTTCTTCCACGGAGGCTGCGGCCAAAGGCCTGTTCGAAACGTCAACAGACGAAGCGACGGCAAAGGGCCGCATTATATCGGCCCTGCGCGCGGGGTACAGCGTGTTTATACGATAGAAACGGTCAATTGGACGGCTAACGCTGTCACTTGCGCGAAAACTCGACGAATGTCGCGATCACTTGCTCGATTTGCGAGCGATTGACGTTCATGTGCGTGACCATGCGCAGACGCGCGGCGGCGCTCAATTTGATCCCGCGTTCGGCGGCAAACGCCTTGATCGCTTCGGCTTTGTCGCCCATTTGCACATAAACCATGTTGGTTTGCACGGGTTCGACGATGAAACCTGCTTCACGCAGACCTTCGGCGAGCAATAGCGCATTGGCGTGATCGTCTGCCAGACGCTCAACGTTGTGATCCAGCGCATAAAGCCCCGCCGCCGCCAACAGCCCGGCCTGACGCATGCCACCACCGACCATTTTGCGCAGACGGCGAGCCTTGCCGATCAGTTGCTCAGAACCACACAACACCGAGCCAACCGGCGCGCCAAGACCTTTGGACAGGCACACCGATACCGAATCAAAGTACTGAGTGATTTCCCGCGCATCGACACCCAACTTGACCGCCGCGTTGTACAGGCGCGCGCCGTCGAGGTGCAGTTGCAAGCCATTGTCTTGAGTGAAGCGGCGCGCCCGGGCCAGATATTCCAGCGGCAGGACTTTGCCCTGCATGGTGTTTTCCAGCGCCAGCAGACGGGTTCGGGCGAAGTGAAAGTCATCAGGCTTGATCGCTGCGGCGACCTGATCCAGATCCAGCGAGCCGTCAGCCTGAACTTCCAGCGGCTGCGGCTGGATCGAACCGAGCACTGCCGCGCCACCGCCCTCGTACTTGTAGGTATGCGCCTGCTGACCCACGACGTATTCGTCGCCGCGCTCGCAGTGCGCCATCAACCCCAGCAGGTTGCTCATGGTGCCGGTCGGCACGAACAGCGCGGTGGCAAAGCCCAGACGTTTGGCCAGTTCGGCTTCCAGACGATTGACCGTCGGATCTTCGCCGTACACATCGTCACCGGTGTCCGCAGCGGTCATCGCGTCGAGCATGGCGGGAGTCGGTTGGGTGACGGTGTCGCTGCGAAGATCGATAACGCTCATGAACCTGGCCTCTAATCAGCAGGGGAAATCCCTTTACGAAGTGGAATTACTGCGGGCATCGCGTGGATTAATCAACCCTTGAGCGCGAAAAGGTCAGGTTACTTCTTGAGAACACACCATCCATGTGGGAGCGAGCCTGCTCGCGAAAGCAGTCTGTCAGTGACACATCTGCTGACTGACACACTGCTTTCGCGAGCAGGCTCGCTCCCACAGGTTCTGTGCAGGGCCGGAAAATATGTGTTAAAAACGCTGCGCCGCCCGAGAAAGGGCGGCAAAAACGTTCTCAGGGCGGGGTGCAATTCCCCACCGGCGGTAATTGCGTGCAACGCGCATAGCCCGCGAGCGCTTGGCGACGAACCCGACT
The DNA here is from genome assembly GCF_054790575.1 of Pseudomonas sp. MC6. Lineage (NCBI taxonomy): Bacteria > Pseudomonadati > Pseudomonadota > Gammaproteobacteria > Pseudomonadales > Pseudomonadaceae > Pseudomonas > Pseudomonas sp. MC6. Next base: position 169,030 of record NZ_CP186504.1, on the reverse strand, counting down.
TCGGTTGAGATCGGCGGCAAGGTCAGCAGACCCGGTGTGATTCCGGGGCCGACGGTCATAGTCCGGATGAAGAGAGAACGGGATTAACGCCAAAGGGCCGTCCGCGCGATGTTGTGCGTGTGCGCACCCTTGAATCCCTTTCGATTCATAACGCCCTGTTTTTCACACAAACAGGAGTCAGAACATGCAACCCACCGCTATCGACAGCAAAAGCAAACACCCTCACGGCGAGCGCGTCGCGTTCATCCAGGCCTGCTGGCACAAGGAAATCGTCGACCAGAGCCGTAAAGGCTTCGTCGCCGAAATGATTGCCCTGGGTTATCAGGAATCGGACATCGATATCTTCGAAGTCGGCGGCGCCTTTGAAATGCCCCTGCACGCCAAGTTGCTGGCCAAGACCGGTCGTTACGCCGGCATCGTCGCCGCAGCCCTGGTCGTGGACGGCGGCATCTACCGTCACGAGTTCGTCGCTCAGTCGGTGGTCAGCGGCCTGATGCAGGTCCAACTGGAAACCGAAGTGCCGGTGTTCTCGGTATCCCTGACGCCGCATCACTTCCATGCTGGCGACGAGCATCAGAAGTTCTTCTTTGAGCACTTTGTGCACAAGGGTCAGGAAGCGGCGCGGACTTGCGCGGATACGCTGCAGAAAGTTCGGACGTTGCGTCGTACAGAGCCGCGTGCTGTAGCGGTCTGATAGCCCATGGGTGAGGCCTTGGGCCTCACTCTTTCCACTGTGGGAGCGAGCTTGCTCGCGAAAGCGGACTGACAGCCAACTCAAATGTTGAATGTCAGATTGCATTCGCGAGCAAGCTCGCTCCCGCAGGGTTATATGTCGAAACCGAAACTGGGGTCAGGCGAGATTTTCGTCGGTGGTCGGGACGATCAGGATGCCCGCGCGCAGGCCGTTCTTGACCTTCGGATTGGGGAAAATGATCCTCGCGCCCTCTTCCTCGATGATCCACCGGGTATTGGCCAGATCCTCGGACCAGCACGTAACCCACCTCCAACTCTGAAAAGTTTTCGATGTCCTGCGGCAGGTTCAGGCGGAACGCATCACTGTGCTTGATGATTTCCCGGGCGACGCTGAACAGTTGCAAACCATCCAGTTGCGCTTCAGCCATCTCTGGCTCAGTACCTTCGATGATCTGCTTCAGACGGGTTTCCAGCAGCGAAACGTTAACCCCGTCGTTCTGCCCGAATGGCCGCGCCTTGCCCAGTTCCAGCGTGAAAGCCTCGGCACCGAGCTTGTCGTAGGTGTACGAGCTGAACACGATCGACGGTTTGTTCTGCAACAGCACCGCTTCCATGCCGGCAGCGCGCAGACGTGCCAGTTCAAGACGCGAATGCTGGCGACCCTCCTTCCACGGATACAGCGCGAACTGCTCGATCTTCGAGCCGCGAATCGCCGTGTGCAGGTCGTAGTGCAGACGCTGGCGATCCGGCAGGCTGAAGAAGCTCGCCGCCAAACGTTCCAGCTCACAGGCACGCAGCGCTTCTGAGCCACTGCTTTGTTCATGACGGCCGTTGAACAGCCGATTGACGTCCTGCTCGACGAAACGCTCGCCTTTGCGAATCGCTTCCGGGTTGCCGAACAAGAACAGAATACGTGCGCGCGGTTTCAAATCGCCGCGAGCGATGTCGTGGAGCAACCGATCGAGCAACTCGATTGGCGCTGTTTCGTTGCCGTGGATGCCTGCCGACAGCAGCAGGTCCAGGCCATTGTCGCGCGCTTCCGGTGGCCGGACTTCCAGCGCACCTTCGCTCAACCAGCGCATGCGCACGCCTTCGACAGTCAGTTGAGTCTTCTCCGCCGGTTCGCGGCCGGCGAGGGTCAGTTCAAGCAGTTTGCCGAGGGCGAGCATAGAGCGGTTTCCTTAGTGATCGTGATTGCAATCCGGGCCGTGCACGTGGTCTTCGTCGTCGCCGATGTCAGCCGGTTCCATTTCCAGTTGCAGACTTACCAGATTAGTCGCCAATGGGCGCAGCAGCAGGTTGGCGTACTCGGCATCACCTTCTTCAACGTCCACGCCGATCAGCAGTTGGCCGCGGCCGTCCTGCTGGATCCACAGCTCTTTGCCTTGCCACATGACCGCGACGCGGGTGCAGGAAGTCTCCAGTTGCGTGCCGTCGGTGTCTTCAAGGATCAGCTGCAGGGAATCGCTCATGTTTTTACTCTCTTGGGGAGACAAGCCGCGCGCCGCGTTCAAGCAACACGCCGGCCATCAATTGATCTGGAATGGATAAACCGCGCCCAGTTTAAGGATTTGCGTCAGTTCATCCAGTGCCGTCCGGCATTCAAGCAGCAATTGCGGATCCGCCAGATCGGTTTCGCTCAAGCGGTCGCGGTAGTGCTTTTCAACCCATGCGGTCAACGAACCGTACAACGGTGGCGTCATGATAACCCCTGGGTTGACGGCTGCCAGTTCAGTTTCGTTAAGCGCGACGCGCAGTCGCAGGCACGCCGGGCCGCCGCCGTTCTGCATGCTTTGCTTGAGATCGAAAACTTTCACTTCGCGGATCAGGCCGCCCGAGCTGGTCAGGCTTTGCAGGTAAGCCCAAACGCGTTCGTTGGCCTGACACTCTTGCGGCACGATCAGCAACATCGAGCCATCAGGACGCGACAGCAACTGGCTGTTGAACAGGTAGGAACGTACCGCGTCATCCACGGTGACTGCCGAACGCGGCACACACACGGACTGGAAGTTGCCGCCGACTTTGACCAGCTTGCTTTGCAACTCGGCCAGCATCTGATCGGTCTCGAGGAAGGCGTCCTCGTGATAGAACAAGACCTCGCCATTGCCCACGGCGATTACGTCGTTGTGGAACACGCCCTGATCGATCACGTTCGGGTTTTGCTGGGCGTAAACCACGCCCTCCTCACGCAAACCGTGCAGACGCACTACCGCTTGCGACGCTTCGAGGGTCTGGCGCGCCGGGTACTTTTGCGGCGCAGGGAAACGGTTGTCGAAGGCACTGCGACCGAACACGAAGAACTCGACGCCCGCCTCGCCATATTCACGGCAGAAACGTGTGTGGTTGGCCGCGCCTTCGTCACCGAATTGCGCTACCGCTGGCAATGCCGCGTGATGGGCGAAGTGCTGCTGATTGGCGAACATCGCGCCGAGCACACGGCTGGTGGTCGGGTGCTCGATGCTGCGGTGGTATTTGCAGTTGAGGTTGGCGGCGGTGAAATGCACGCGGCCATCAGCGGTATCGGCACTCGGGCTGACCGTGGCGGCGTTGGCCACCCACATGCTCGATGCCGAGCAACTGGCGACCAGCAGCGGCATGGCTTCTTTGGCGGCGCGCTCGATCACTTGCGCATCGGTACCGCTGAAACCCAGACGGCGCAGAGCGGCCACGTCCGGACGTTCCTGCGGTGCCAGCACACCTTGCTGAAAGCCCATTTCCATCAGCGCTTTCATTTTCGCCAGGCCTTGCAGCGCCGCTTCCTTCGGATTCGAAGACTGCTGGCTGTTGCTCTGGGAGGCAACGTTGCCGTAGGACAGACCACCGTAGTTATGGGTCGGCCCCACTAGACCGTCAAAATTGACTTCATAGGATTTCATCAGCGAGGCTCCACGAGAATCTGTTGTTATAGGCTTCAGTAACTATTCTTTTAGACCGAGGCGCGGCCTTCGCGAGCAAGCTCGCTCCCACAGGGAAATGCAGTCCAATGTGGGAGCGAGCCTGCTCGCGAATGGCCGTTACGCCATTTTCACGCCAGGCGTAAGGGCTGCAGGCAAAGTCAGGCTCGGTGTTTCCAGCGACGCCACCGGATACGCGCAGTAATCCGCTGCGTAATAGGCGCTGGCGCGATGGTTGCCCGATGCACCGACACCACCGAATGGCGCGCTGCTCGCAGCACCGGTCAGTTGCTTGTTCCAGTTGACGATGCCGGCACGGCTTTGCAGCCAGAACTGCTGATAACGCGCTTCGGAATCCGACAACAAACCAGCGGCCAAGCCATAAGCCGTGTTGTTCGCCTCAGTGATCGCCGCTTCAAAATCAACATAGCGGATCACCTGCAGCAACGGGCCGAACAGCTCTTCGTCCGGACGCTCGGCAACCGCCGTCACATCAACGATGCCCGGCGTCAGCAACGCGGCTTGTGCTTGCGGCTGAGTCATTTCCAGCAGCGAAACCGCGCCGTTGGCCAGCAGATGTTCTTGAGCGTCCATCAGCGCTTTCGCTGCGCCAAGGGAAATCACCGAGCCCATGAACGGCGCCGGTTGCTGATCGAATGCGCCGACCTCAATAGTCGCGCTGACTTCCACCAGACGCTTGAGCAGGCTGTCGCCCCACGCGCCTTGCGGCACCAGCAGACGCCGAGCACAGGTGCAACGCTGACCGGCAGAGATGAAGGCTGACTGAATGATCGTGTAAACCGCCGCATCCAGATCCGCGACCTGATCAACCACCAGCGGGTTGTTGCCGCCCATTTCCAGCGCCAGAATCTTGTCCGGACGACCGGCAAATTGCTGATGAAGGTGATTGCCGGTGCGGCTCGAACCGGTGAAGAACAGACCGTCGATGCCAGGGTTAGCCGCCAGCGCGATGCCGGTTTCGCGAGCACCTTGCAGCAGGTTCAAAACACCCGCTGGCAGACCGGCTTCGATCCAGCACTTGACCGTCAGCTCGGCGACTTTCGGGGTCAGTTCGCTCGGCTTGAACAGCACGCTGTTACCCGCCAGCAGCGCCGGCACGATGTGACCGTTCGGCAAGTGGCCAGGGAAATTGTAAGGGCCGAACACCGCAACCACACCGTGTGGCTTGTGGCGCAGCACGGCGGTAGCGTCGCCCAACGGGCCGCTCTTCTCGCCGGTACGCTCGCGATAGCTCTGCACCGAGATCGCGATCTTGTTGACCATGCTGGTGACTTCAGTCGCGGATTCCCACAGCGGCTTGCCGGTCTCTTCACCAATGGTGCGGGCCAGTTCGTCAGCGTGGTTTTTCAGCGCGGCGGCGAACGCTTCCAGAACCGTGATGCGCTCATCCAGCGAGCGACGAGCCCACTCCGGGAATGCCTGACGCGCAGCCTGCACAGCCGACTCAACCTGAGCCGCCGTGGCGCCCTCCCCCGACCACAGCACTTGCTGGGTCACCGGGTTCAGCGATTGAAAAGCTTCGCCCTGACCGGCCAGCCACTCACCTGCGATGTATAGCGAATTCATTATTTCGACTCCCGTGCAGCGGACAACGCCACAGCGCGCACTTGATCGCCAGCGTTGAGTTGAAGACGTTTGGCGGTCTGCGGATCGACCACCAGCGTGCCGGCAGCCAGACGCGCCGGCGCAGCGGTGATGCGGCAGTCTTCGCGCTTGCGGTTATGGATGATGAACGGCGTCGCGTCGTCGCCCGGTGTGCCAACGGCCAGCACCAGCGCTTCACTGTCACGCACGGCGCGGATCTTGCCGGTTTCGCATTCGATGGCCGGACCTGCGTCGAAGATGTCGACGTAACCCTGATAGCTGAACCCTTCGCCCTTGAGCATCGCCAGGGCTGGCTCGGTGTCCGGGTGAACCTGACCGATGACACTGCGCGCGCCTTCGGAGAGGAAGCAGGTGTACAGCGGGAATTTCGGCATCAGCTCAGCGATGAACGCCTTGTTGCCGACACCGGTGAGGTAATCGGCCTGGCTGAATTCCATTTTGAAGAAGTGCCGACCGAGGCTTTCCCAGAACGGCGAACGACCGGCGTCATCCGACACACCGCGCATTTCGGCAATGATCTTGTTGCCGAACAGTTCAGGGAATTCGGCGATGAACAGCATCCGCGCCTTCGACAGCATGCGACCGTTCAGACCGCTGCGGTAATCGGCGTGCAGGAACAGCGAGCACAGCTCGGAATTACCGGTCAGGTCGTTGGCCAGGAACAGCGTCGGAATCTCGCGATAGATGTTCAGCTCTTGCGAAGCGCTGACGGTCAGGCCGACACGGAAGTTGTACCAGGGCTCACGCATACCGACCGCGCCAGCAATGGCGGAAATCCCCACCACGCGGCCGTCGTCGTCTTCGAGCACGAACAGGTAGTCCGCATCACCACGGCCAGCTTCACCGCGAAAAGTCTTCTCGGCCCAGCCGACCCGATGGGCCAGACGTTCTTCGTTAGCCGGCAATGTGGTCAGGCCGGTGCCAGTGCTGCGGGCCAGGTCGATCAGCGCGGCTAAATCGCTGCTGCGTACGGGACGAACAATCATGCTATCTCCTCAAACGGGCCGCTTTCGCCACCCGTGAAACTCGCTAAGGCGTTAAACCGCCACCAGGCGCACGCTGGCACCTTCACCGACGCCCAAGGCTTCGGCCGCTTCCAGATCCAGAGTCACCGGTTTACCCGGCGCGTAATCCAGTTCCAGCAGCACCGCGCGGTAATCCTGCAACTGCGCGTTGGCCACCAGATACTGACGCCCGGCACCTTTGACCGGCTCGCCGATCTTCACTGGCACCACGCGGCTCTGGGCGATCGAACGGATCCCCGAAACGCGCGCATGCAGGGTCGGGCCACCGTCGAAAATGTCGATGTAGTGATCGGTCTCGAAGCCTTCGCGCATCAGGATGTCGAAGGTAATCTGCGCACGCGGGTGCACCTGGCCCATCGCCTCTTGGGCGGAATCCGGCAGCAGCGGTACGTAGATCGGGTAATGCGGCATCAGCTCGGCGAGGAACGTACGGCTTTTCAGCCCGCACAGACGTTCGGCTTCGGCGTAGTTGAGGTCGAAGAAGTTGCGACCGATCGCATCCCAGAATGGCGAGTCGCCGTTCTCGTCGCTGTAACCGACGATCTCGGTGACCACCGAATCGGCGAAACGCTCCGGGTGGCTGGCAACGAACAGCAAACGGCCACGGGAGTTGAGTTCCGACCACGGCGAACCGACCAGCTCGCGCTGCACGTAGAAACTGGTCAGCAAGCTATTGCCGGTCAGGTCGTGGCACTGCGAAAGCACGTGGATCTTGTTGTGAATCTTCAGCTCGCGCGAAGCGTGGACGAAGGTCTCGTTGCGGAAGCTGTAGAACGGCTCCGAATAACCGGCTGAGGCGACGATGGCCGAGCAGCCGACCAGTTTTCCGGTGGTGGAATCTTCGAGGACGAAGAAGTAGCTCTCTTCACCGTTGAAGCTCACTTCGGCAGCGAACGAAGCTTCGCTCGCGGCAATCTTGTCGCTCAGACGTTCCACGTCATCCGGCAAGGAAGTGACACCAATCGGGCTGTCCGCAGCCAGACGCTGTACCTCGCCCAGATCAGCCATTTGCGCGGGGCGCATCACCAGCATGGTGTCACTCCTTTTCTCTTATCAATTCACAGAAAAATAGCCGGGCCTACATGGAGATCAATGTAGGAGTGAGCCTGCTCGCGATTGCGGTCTGTCAGAAACCAATGAGTCGACTGACACACCGCAATCGCGAGCAGGCTCACTCCTACAGTTGATCTGGTCCGGCATAAAATTTTGATCGACGCCTGAAAAACTCCAGGCGTCGAAGGGTCTATCAGACTTGCGTCAATGCTGCAGCCGCGCGCTCGAAACGATCCAGACCGGCATCAATATCGGCGTCTTCCACCACCAGGCTCGGGGCGAAACGGATCACGTCCGGGCCCGCCTGCAGAATCATCAGGCCTTCTTTTTCAGCAGCGTTGAAGATGTCTTTGGCTTTGCCTTTCCAGGCATCGTTCAGTACGCAACCGATCAGCAGACCGAGGCCACGCACCTGAGTGAACAAGCCGTATTTCTCGCCGATCTGCTCAAGGCGCGCCTTGAACTTGTCGTGCTTGGCATTCACGCCGCTCAGCACTTCAGGGGTGTTGATTACGTCGATCACCGCTTCAGCGACCGCGCACGCCAGCGGGTTGCCGCCGTACGTGGTGCCGTGAGTGCCGACGACCAAGTGTTTGGCCAGTGCTTCGGTGGTCAGCATCGCCGCGATCGGGAAACCACCGCCCAGGCTCTTGGCGCTGGTGAGGATGTCCGGGGTCACGCCGTAATGCTGATAGGCGAACAGCTTGCCGCTGCGGCCCATGCCCGTCTGCACTTCGTCGAACACCAGCAGAGCGTTGTTCGCGTCGCACAGTTCGCGGGCACCTTGCAGGTAAGCCAGCTCGGCTGGCAGTACGCCGCCCTCGCCCTGGATCGGTTCCAGCACGACCGCACAGGTCTTGTCGGAAACGGCGGCTTTCAGCGCTGCCAGATCGTTATAAGGCACGTGGGTGATGCCGGTGATTTTCGGGCCGAAACCGTCGGAGTACTTCGATTGGCCACCAACGTTGACGGTGAACAGGGTACGGCCGTGGAAGCTGTTCAGCGCGGCAATGATTTCGTATTTCTCAGTGCCGAAACGGTCGAACGCAACACGACGGGCCAGCTTGAACGCGGCCTCGTTGGCTTCAGCGCCGGAGTTGCAGAAGAACACGCGCTCGGCGAACGTGGCGTCGATCAGCTTGTGCGCCAGGCGCAGGGCCGGCTCGTTGGTGAACACGTTGGACACGTGCCACAGCTTGTTCGCTTGCTCGGTCAGTGCACCGACCAGCGCCGGGTGCGCATGGCCCAATACGTTAACGGCAATCCCGCCGGCGAAGTCGATCAGCTCGCGGCCGGCCTGATCCCAGACACGGGAACCGGCGCCACGCACCGGAATGAAAGCGGCAGGCGCGTAGTTGGGAACCATTACCTGGTCGAAATCAGCGCGTTGTACCGCAGCGTGCTCAACGGACATCGGAGTCTCCTGATGAGGGCCACCCGCCTGAAACTGGCGAGCGATGGGGGGATTGTAAGGACAGTTTTCTGCCCGGCCTTGTCGCCAAGCGACAACTTCTTATAGCGCAAACCCCGGATTTTCCCGGGTTTACGGCAATGCGACATATAGCGTCGCAAAGGCGCAGTTTACCGGGCGCCGCCGATTTGCGGCAGGTTGCTGAGAATACCAATTCAACCCCGCGACAAAGATATAAATATGTACCGCACAAGGGGGGCCATTTCCTGATTTGCTGCGCGTTCTTCTCAACGCCAAGGAATGGCCCATGCATCCGTCTCAACGACACCCACCGGCAGCCTCGACCGCCACGAGTGACGCGCAGCATCACGATGATCATTATCTGCCGCTGAAAAAAGCCCTGCCCGACTGGCTCGGTAACATTTCCACAGGCCGGCGCGAGGCACTCGGAAACACCCGGCCGCAGGCGTCCGCCTCGATTCAGGCTGCTCCGACCGAAAGCCATCAACAGATGAAGACCCTCAACGCCGCGCACTGGGTCGCGCAAAGCAAAGTCGACCAGAGCCTGGAACACCTGCAGGACGCCAGCGCCTTTGCCGAACCGTTGCTCAAACAACAACTGAAAGACTGTTTCGGCCTGGACCTGGATGTGCGCAACACCTTTGTGCGCCTCTACATTCCCGCGACCACACCGTGGTTCCCGATCACCACGGGCGCCCGCGTCTGGACGGTGTCACTGCTGGATGCCGCGCTGCATAACTTCGAAGAAAAGGAAACCTCCGAAAACGCCTTCGAAGCCGAATCGACCTATACGAACCGTCCCTCGGCAACCGGTCAGTTCGAGACCTTGCCGGCGCTCAAATCCACACTGAGCATTCCAGCCTTCACCCGGTTGTGTCGCAGTCTGGATCTCGGCGCCCGCTATAAAACCCATCTGGAAGACAACCTTGGTTATTCCGATCCGATGGTGGCCTCCGTACTGCGCGGAAAAATAGACGACAGTCAGAAAGCCGCGATGAAAGCCGCACTGCAATGGGCGCGGATGAATCACGATGTCTCGGAAAGTTATTTTCGCTTGATCGACGCCGTGCTCGACGGCATGACCGGGCTATATATCAGCGGCGCGCAGGTAAAGAGCCATGACATGGGAATGCTGTGCGCGCCGCTCACCGGTATCGTCGTCTTTGCCCCCGACCTGTATGTGTCGCGAGACCCGGCACGGGTGGTGGCCTATGTCCCGGACGACCCCGAACACCCCTTCAAGGAATACGCCTCGACCTACGAACTGTTTGTCGAACTGACGCGCCAGTTGCGCTCGAAAGACTATCAACAGTTTTTCAGCCGCTTTGTGAACCACGAACATCGCGGGTTTTTCTTCAGCACCCTCAACAGCCGCTTGACGCAGATGACGTGGCATCCGCCGGAGCCCGGCAGTTCGCTGCCCGCGTGGCGCGAAACCCCGGTCGAGCGGCCGGACCTGCAAACCACCCTGACGCCGTTCCCTGACAATCTCTGGCAACACCTTTATCAAGCGAAACTGAACAAGATCTTCAATGACGCCCGGGTGATCGCCGTGCCCACCTCCGTAGTGGACCAAAAGGCGCGCTGGGCGTTCTGGGATTCAGTAAGCAACATCCTCTCGAGCATTGTTCAGACCGCCGCGCTGATCGTCGCGCCGTTTGTGCCGGTACTCGGTGAAGCGATGATGGCGTACATGGCCTATCAAATGCTCGACGAAGCCTTCGAGGGCATCATCGAGTGGGGCCAGGGCCGCACGACAGAAGCCTTCGAGCACTTGATGGACACCGTCGAATCGCTGATCCAACTCGGCATCTTCGGCGTGGGCGGTGCGATTGGTGCCGGCGAATTTCGCAAGGTCCTGCCCAAGGAGGTGGTCGCATTCATCGATCGTTTCAAGCCTGTGCAATTGAGCAACGGCGCAACCCGCTACTGGGATCCCGATCTGACCCGCTACCAACACACAGCGGTGCCCGATGCCGGCTCAATGCCCAACGAACTGGGTTTGCACACGCATCAAGGCAAACAACTGCTGCCACTGGAAGACGCCCATTTTGCCGTGAGCGAAAGTGCGATTCCCGGCCAATACATCATCGAACACCCGACTCGACCCGACGCCTACCAACCGACGGTGCGGCACAACGGCGCCGGTGCCTGGCACACCGAAATGGAACAACCACTGGCGTGGGACACCGACACGGCGCTGCGACGAGTCTCCCCTGCCATCGATACGTTCTCGCCGACCGAGCGCGAGACCATTCTTCGTGTCAGTGGCGTCAATGACGATGCCGTGCGCAAGATGCATGTCGATCAACAAACACCGCCGCCGCTGCTGGCCGACAGCATCCAGCGCTTCAAGATCGATCAACAGCTGCAACGCTTCATCGATCAACTCGACAGCAACGTGGCCGAACAATACCGGCGCGCCGATCCGGTGACGCAGCTGCAACTGCTGACGGAACACGGTCGCTGGCCGAGCAGCCAGCGCCTGCGTCTGGCTAATCAACAGGGCGAACTGCTCTGGCAATCTTCGGCGGACGAATCCTTGCCACTGATCGAGCTTCGCCAGGCCAGCCTGATCGATGGCGACCTGCTCAAAACCCTGCTTGCGTCCCTCGACGAGCAACAAACCAAAGCCCTGCTCGCAGAATCCTTCGGCGGGCCAATGCCTTCACTCGATGTCCGTAGTCAGACCTTGCGCCAACAACTGGCCCATCTCGCCCGCCGCCATCGCAGCTCGATGTTCGAATCGCGCTATCAGGCCCTGCAGCACATTGACGACCCGCTGGCCCAAGCGCTTGTCAGCCACGATCCATCACTGCCGGCGAGCATCACTCGCGAACTGCTCGACACTGCCACTGGCAGCGAGCTGATGCAGATCAACGAAGGTGAACTGCCACCGCGCCAGCAGGCACTCCTGCAACGGGCGCAACAGGAGGTGCGCGTTACCCGCGCTTACGAGGGGCTGGCGCTGAAGTCCGTGAGCAATGCCGATTCCGACTCTCTGGCGCTGCACAGCCTCAAGTTACTGCCGGGCTGGAGCGGCGATGTGCGCATCGAAATCCGCGACGGTCGCTATGAAGGCCGCGTACTCGACAGCATCGGACGCGAAGATGCGCCCGCACAGAAAGTGCTGGTGCGCCAATCGGACGGTCGCTATCAGCCCTTTGACGACCGCGACCAGGAACTGCACTCGGCCACGGATTTTTACTCCAGCGTTTTGTACGCGCTACCCGATGGCGAGCGCCGAAGTCTGAATATGCAGATCGGTCAGAGCGACCTGCTGCAGTCGGCGATCCGCGAGCGAACACTGGCACGCAATGAACTGCGCACCGTAATGTTCGAGACGCCAATCCTTCAGCCTGCGGTGGACACGCTACGCCTTGAGGGCTTCGGCGATCAGCGACTGAGTACCCCCAGGCGCCTTGAAGATGCCGACTTTTTTCAAGCGGGCGAACTCGGTGCGGTCGGCATCGAACATCAGGACAACCTGATGACCACCGGCCAGCGCATCGTCAGCCCCGAGGAGCGTGTGCAGGAAGTTTTTCGAGGCTTCTCCGCTGAGGAAGCACGAAATTACGTGGCTGCTTTTCAGAATGATCCGGCCGCACTCAACGTTGAACTGGCCAGGCGTCGCAATGAACACATGAAGCTCAGCGATGATCTGCGTCGCTGGGAAATTGATGTCCCGGCCAACGATCCGGTCAGTGGCCTGCCGTTGACCTACATCGAGCGCCGGGCAGCCCTGCAGAATCGCGCCCGACTCAGGGACGCACTGTTGCGTTGCTGGCGCAGACAGACCCGTGGCCCCGCCGGCTACATGTTGCAGATCGCCGAACCGATCCTCGGTGACTTGCCCGTACTGGAGGCGGATTTTGGTCACGTCTCGATGCTCTCCATAAACGGCAGCGCCAGCACCGGGGCTGTGGATGCGTTTTTGCAACGCTTCCCGAGCATGCTGTATCTGGATGCGCAAAATCTCAACCTGCCGAATCTGCCCCAATCCGTGAGTGCCATGCCCAATCTGCGTCAGTTGATCCTGCGCAACTGTGGCATCCGCCATTCGGCGGCCAACCAGACGTTGCTGGCGGCATTGCCCCATCTCTCGCTGCTGGATCTGCGCGGTAATGCCTTGGGTACGCCCCCGGACATCAGCGCACTGCCATCGCTGCGTCACCTCAATCTGTCGAGAACGGGCATTTCCACAGTGCCTGCCAACATGCTCGATCATCCGCGCCTGATCACCGCGAGTTTCGAGGGCAACAACATCACGGAAATACCGCCGCCCTTTTTCAATCTGGCCAGCTCTCTCAGTGACGGTTTCGGGTTTGCCGACAACCCGCTGACGACAGCCACTCGGGAGAAGGTCAAAGCGTTCTATAACCACACCGGAAAACACTTCGGGGTACGACCGGAGTCTGCAGACATCGAGCGCGCCGTGGCATTGTTTCCGGCACTCAACGCCGATCAGGCCAGTGATCTGCTGTATCGGTTGCCCGGCACCCTGTTCGAAGGCCGATTTCAACTCGCCCGCTGGGAGGTCGAACTCAGCCATCTGAGAACCGAACTGGGTACCTGGGTCGAGCGGATTCCGGCGCTCGAACCCATTTTCAGGCGGCCGTTGACCGTCGATGAACAAGCCTCCGAGCGCAATGCCAGGAACGCATTCCGGGAAACACTGGAACAGTTCTGGCGCAACAGGTCGGCCTCTGTCCGGCAAAGCGAGCTGGTAGCGAATCTGGACTTTATGGGCGACATGCCCATCCTCAGCGCCAACTTCGACCATGTCTCCCGCTTGCGGCTCACCGGTAACAAAAATATTTCGGCCTTGCTCCCGTTCATGCAGCGCTTCAAGCACCTGAACACATTGGAGTTGCACGCCTTCGACCTCGAACCGATTGCGCTGTCATCGATCAAAATGCCGCGGCTCAATGTGCTGGAGCTCAACGATTGCGGTGTGGTGCTGACCCCGGAAAATCAGGCGACACTGGTCTCGCTCAACAACCTGCATACGCTGGACTTGAGCAACAATCCGCTGGGGACTTTCCCCGACCTTAATCAGTTGCCTGAACTCACCTACCTCGACCTGTCCAATACCGGCATCAACGTAGTACCCGAAGGGCTGACCAGCCACCCGAGTTTGCGTACCGCTATCCTCAGCGGCAACCGTATCAGCGAAATACCCGATGCCGTGTTTGATATGCCGGCCAATCAGAGCGATGGCCTGGACTTCTCCGACAACCCGCTGACCCGTGAAACGCACAACAAGATAAAGACCTATTACCGACTCACCGGACTCGACTTCGACGTGCGCGCTGATGAGGGCGATATCGCCCTTATGCGTCAGCTGTTTCCGTCGCTGGACGAGCAGGAGGCCAGCGATGTGTTCTATGACTTGCCGGGCACCTTGGCGGATGGCCGGACTCAGCTCATGCAATGGCGTGCCGAACTTAACCAGATGACCACCGACCTGACCTTGTGGGCGCCCCAAGTGCCGAGCACCCACCCTGTCACCGGCGAAATCCTCACAGCCATCGAGTTGTTCGATCAGTACGCTGCCCGGTCCGAGTTCGGCCAACAACTGGAACGGTTCTGGCGTCACCGCTATGGTGAGTCGGGTATGCGCGCCGACTTCTTCGAGGCTGACCTGCGCTTTTTTGGTGAATTCCCCCGACTGACAGCAGATTTCAGCCATGTGTCGGGCGTAAAGCTCAAAGGCAACAACGCCATCGGTGCACCCGAGGCATTCATCGATTTGTTCGTCAACACACGGGAACTGGAACTGCAGCAATTCCCGCTGAATGAAATCCCCCAGGCAGTGGCCCGACTGTCAACGCTCAAGGAACTCTCCCTGCCCCGCTGCGGCATTACCTTCAACGCAGTCGACCAAAGCACCCTCTCGACGCTGCGCAGTCTTGAACTGCTGGACCTGAGCCACAACCCACTGACAATGGCACCCGACCTCCGGCTCTTCCCCGCCATGCGTGACATTTTGCTGACCAATACCGGCATTCCCGCCCTGCCCGATGGCATCGCCGGTCACCCGAACCTGAAAAACGCGCTGCTGAACGGCAACCGCATCACCGACCTCCCCGAGCAGTTTTTCAGCCTCGACCTGGACCTCGCCGATGGACTCAATCTGGGTAACAACCCGCTGTCCCTCGCCGCTCGCGAACGCATCAAAACCTATTACCTCGAGCAAGGACGTCACTTTGACGTGATGCCGGACGTCAGCGACCTGGCCAGCGCACAGCGCCTGTATCCGTGGATGGATGTCGACGATGCCAGTCACTTGATCTATCACCTGCCCGGCACATTGCAGGCCGGTACGGCGCAACTGATGCGCTGGGAGGCGGAAATCAGCCAGATGATCAGCGACCTGAGTGCCTGGTCCGACCGCGTGCCGGTACGCAACCCCGCCACAGGCGAGCACTGGGGAGCCATCCATCGAGCGATTGAACAGAGCCACCGCAAACAGTTCAGTCAGAAACTGGAAGAGTTCTGGCGCGGCAGAAACCCGGACAAACCCGAACTAAGGCTAAACTCGCTGGAATTCGATGCGTCCTTCGCCGGGGAGTTGCCGCCACTGACGGCCGACTTCAGTCACGTCATCCGCTTATCCATACGGGGCAACGAAGCCCTGAACGCACCCACAGGTTTTCTGTCGTGTTTCAGCGGACTGCAAGTCCTGGAACTGCGCAGTTTCGCCCTGGGTCGGGTGCCGCGAGCGCTGTCGCTGATGCCGGCCATGGAAACACTGACAATGAGCAGCTGCGGTATTGTCCTCGACACAATGGGGCAGACCACACTGTCCAGAATGAACCGCCTGAAGGCGCTGGACCTGTACAACAACCCACTGGGCACTGCACCGGATATCAGCTCATTGCGGGCACTGAAGACACTTGACCTGACCCGTACCGGTATCAGCCAGATACCCGCCGGCTTGGGGCAATTGACGAAACTGCGCTACGCGTTGCTGAGTGAAAACGCCATTGTCGACTTGCCGCAGGACATGACCGGATTTGCCTCAAACGGCGTTGATCTGCGAGCCAACCCGCTGTCCGTTGCCGCCAGAGACCGGATCAAAGCCGAATACCGGATCACTCGCAAGCACTTGGGCGTTACGGCCGACGAAGCGGACATCGCCCTGACGCAAGCTCTGTACCCAGGCATCAACGAAGCCGATGCAAACCACCTGATCTACAGTCTGCCGGGCACTATGGCCGAAGGGCGGCTCGAATTATTGCGCCGACAGCGGGATCTGACGACATTGCTTGGCGAGCTCGGGACATGGGCGAAGGAAGCTGCGCGCGATCCGTTCACGGGGGCCACGCTGGAAGGCGAAGCGCTGCAACAGGAAAACGCCAGAAGAACCTGGTTCAAGGATGGCCTGGAGCGACGTTTGCGCGAGGCTCCGGTAGGCTTTGCACCGACTGGGCTGGCCTGTGACCTGTCGTTCATCGGTGAGTTACCGACACTGAGCGGGCGTTTCGAGCAGATCACCGAACTGACACTGACCAGCACCGCCCGCGTACACCCCCGGGTTGACCGCCTGCTCGAACTGTTTCCGAATCTTGAGAACCTGGATATCCGGGCCTATCAGCTCAACGAGATTCCGCCAGCGGTGTTCCGCATGAGCAAGCTGACCGACCTGGAACTGCCCTACTGCCGGATCGTCCTGAACGCGCAAACCGCGAGCGCACTGGCGCGTATGGAGAACCTGCAAAAACTGGACTTGAGCCACAATCCGTTAGGGCTGACGCCGGACCTGAGAAACCTGCACATGTGCTACTCGTTGCATCTGGAAAATACCGGGCTGAGCGAACTGCCACCCGGGCTTTTCGAACTGCCCCGTTTGAATTATGCGGACCTGTCCGGCAACGCCATTACCGAACTCCCCGACCCGCTGCCCTCGCCGACCTCCGGCGCAAAAACCACCTACGAGTTCACGGGCAATCCCTTGAACGCACAGAGCCAGCAACGACTGACGACGTATAGCGAGGCGGTAAAAGCCCACTTGCTCGAGGAGTACGAAAGGCGCAGGAACCAGGCCGATCCGCTGGACAATTTCAGGGCTATCTCGTTTTCCGATTGACCCCGGCGCTCGACGCGGTCTAACCGCGCTCGGGCGGCACTGAAGACAATTCGAACGGGCTGCTGCTGCGCCGCTGGTTGCGATCTTCCCGCGGCGTGGCACCGAAGAAATTGCGATAGGCGCTGGAGAAATGCGGCCCTGAAGAAAAGCCACACGAGAGGCCGATCTGAATGATCGACTTGCTGGTCTGCATCAACATCTGCCGGGCCTTGTTCAGGCGCAATTCCAGGTAGTACTGGCTCGGCACACGGTTGAGGTATTGCTTGAAGATCCGCTCCAACTGTCGACGGGACACGCACACGTGTTGGGCGATTTCGTCGGTGGTCAGCGGTTCTTCGATGTTGGCTTCCATCAGCAACACCGCTTGGGTGAGCTTCGGATGACTGGAACCGAGACGGTTCTGCAACGGAATGCGCTGACGCTCGCCACCTTCGCGGATGCGTTCAACCACCAGTTCTTCCGAGACTGCACCGGCCAGTTCTGCACCGTGATCGCGAGCCAGCACCGCCAGCAACAGATCGAGCACGGACATGCCGCCGCATGCGGTCAAGCGATCGCGATCCCAGTCGAACAGGTGACTGGTGGCGATGACTTTCGGAAAGCGCTCGGCGAAATCGTCCTGCCAGCGCCAGTGCACCGCCGCGCGATAACCGTCGAGCAAACCGAGTTGCGCCAATGGATAAACGCCAGCGGACAAACCGCCGATGACCGTGCCCGCACGCACCAGTTGCTTGAGCGCACTGCTGAGCGCCGGGGCCAATGTGGTCGGCGGCTCGTCAGCGAGCAGGAAAAGTTTCTGGAAGTTTTCGAGCTTGCCGGTCCAGGCCTCACCGGGCAGTTGCCAGGCGCCTTCGGCCCCGGCTCCTGTAACGGCTTCGGCCTGCAGGAACGACAGTTCGTAAACCACGTCCGGGTGCACACGCTGAGCAACACGCAAGGCTTCCTCCGCCAGCGCCAGCGTCAACGCTTTAGTGCTGGGCCAAATCAGGAAACCAATTCGATGGGCAGTCATGGGCGGGCAATCCGAAACGAAGAACAGTGATGAAGGCAAGGGCCAATGCTAGCCCGAAAATGAACACAAATCTTGAAACTGCGCAGATCAAATGTAGGAGTGAGCCTGCTCGCGATGGCGGTGTAACAGTCAACATTACTGCTGTCTGAACCACCGCTTTCGCGAGCAGGCTCACTCCTACAAGGGATCTCGGTCAGTCTCTAGGTCGCGAAGCATGACCTAATCTGGTGCATAACGGCAGCGATTACTTGAGGCTGCCCGAGAGGAATTGTTGCAAACGTTCAGACTGCGGATTCACCAGCACTTCACGCGGGTTGCCGCTTTCTTCAACAACGCCTTTGTGCAGGAACACCAACTGGTTCGACACTTCACGGGCAAAGCCCATCTCGTGGGTCACCACAACCATGGTGCGACCTTCCTGAGCCAGCGCTTGCATGACTTTCAGCACGTCGCCCACCAGCTCCGGGTCGAGCGCCGAAGTCGGTTCGTCGAACAGCATGACTTCCGGTTCCATCGCCAGCGCACGAGCAATCGCCACGCGCTGCTGCTCGCCACCGGACATGTGCCCCGGGAACGCGTCTTTACGATGGGCCACGCCAACCTTGTTCAGGTAGTGCTCGGCTTTCTCGCGGGCTTCGGCCTTGGACACGCCGAGTACATGAACCGGCGCTTCCATGATGTTTTCCAGCGCAGTCATGTGTGACCACAGGTTGAAATGCTGGAACACCATCGACAGGCGCGAACGCATGCGTTGCAGCTGCTTCGGATCAGCGGCTTTCAGCGCGCCGTCCTTGTTCGCCACCAGTTTCAGCTCTTCGTTGTTGAGCAGAATCTTGCCCGCGTGCGGCTGCTCAAGCAGGTTGATGCAGCGCAGGAAAGTACTTTTGCCGGAGCCACTGGAGCCGATGATGCTGATCACATCGCCGGCTGCCGCTTTCAGGGACACGCCCTTGAGCACTTCGTGACTGCCATAGCGTTTATGCAGGTCTTGGACTTCAAGTTTGTACATGCGGTCGGTTCTCACAAAAACAGTCAGTCAGTCGTTGAGCAAGCGCCCGTGACGCAGCGCTTCGCGCCCCGCCACCTTGGCCAGCCAGAAACCGGGTTGGGCATAACGCAGCCGTTCAATGGCAAACAGCACCCCGGAGGTACCAGCACATACCGTGCTGACCCGATCGGACAGAGGATCAATCACTTCAAAAATCTCATCACCCGCCTCGACCCACTCGCCGGGCTTGCGCAGAAAACTCACGACGCCCGGATGCGGCGCGAACAGCAACTCAGTGCCCTCGAACGGCATGCCTTCACAGGCTTCGTGCGCCGGGTTCGGCCACTCGCCGGTGATCAAGCCTTGCTCGTCGAGGAACGCAAGAATGCCTTCAGCATACGCACAGGCTTCGGCGCGACCGGTGTCGGCCTGACCGCCAAGCTCAATCGTGGTCGCCAGACATGCCAACGGAACCTGCGCATCGGGGAACTGACGCGACAGACGCAACCATGGCAGCGAGCAAGCTTCATCGAACGAGCTGCCGCCGGAATCTTCCGCGAGCAATCCGACCTTCACATTCAGGTGCGCGGCCAGCGAACGCCACTGCGGCCAGTGCTGCGGCAACGCATACATGTGCAGCGCGGCTTCGGCATCGCAATGCAGATCGAGCACCACATCAGCGGTGCAAGCGTGGCTGAGCAACACACGCTGCATACCTTGCAACTGGCTACTCGCCTCCGGCAATGCCGCCAAGTGATCAGCCATGGCCTGACGGATCAGACGCACATTGGCATGCGGATCATCACCGAGACGCTCGGCCAATGCTGCCGCAACCGGCGCGCTCAGCTCGACGAAATCACGGTTGAAATTCTTGCCGCTGCCGGCCTCGAAACGGCCCTGGTGATTGCCTTGCAGCAATTGCCCAAGACCCAACGGGTTGGCGACCGGCACCAGTTCGATGACGCCGTTGAGCAAGCCTTTGGCTTCGAGTTCGCCAAGGCGCTTTTTCAGCTCCCAAGCGGTGCGCATGCCCGGCAATTCGTCAGCGTGCAGGCTGGCCTGAATGTAGGCCTTGCGCTCGCCGCGTCCGAAACGGAACACGGAAATCTTGCGCTCGCTGCCCAGGTGGCTCCACGGCAATACGTGGTCGATGCGTTCCATATCAGTGCTTCCGCGGGGCCAGGTAGCTCAACCAGCGACGCTCGGCCAGTTTGAACAGCTTGACCAGAATGAACGTCAGGCACAGGTAGAACACGCCAGCGGTGATGTACGCCTCGAACGGCAGATAGAACTGCGCGTTGACCGTGCGCGCCGCGCCAGTGATGTCGATCAAGGTGACGATGGAGGCCAGACTGGTGGTCTGCAGCATCATGATCACTTCGTTGCTGTACTGCGGCAGTGCCCGGCGCAGGGCCGATGGCAGCAGAATGCGCTTGTACAGTTTGAAGCGCGACATGCCCATGGCCTTGGCCGCTTCGATCTCACCGTTCGGCGTGGCCTTGAGACTTCCGGCGATGATCTCGGCGGTGTAGGCGCTGGTGTTGACCGCAAAGGCCAGGCACGCACAGAACGTTGCGCTGGACAGCCACGGCCACAAGAAGCTTTCGCGTACTGCTTCGAACTGCGCCAGACCGTAGTAGATCAGGAACAGTTGCACCAGCATCGGCGTGCCACGGATCACGTAGGTGTACAGCCACGCGGCGCCGTTGACGACCGGGTTCTTCGAGACGCGCATCAGCCCCAGCGGCAGGGCCGCGAGCAGACCGAAAAACAGCGACAGCGCGAGCAGTTTGAGGGTGGTCAGCAGGCCGCCGAGGTACAGCGGCATGGCCTCCCAAATGACGTTGTAGTCGAAGATCATAGATCAGCCGCCCTTACGCCTACCGAGTAGCGCTTCTCAAGTTGACGCAGGATCAGCAACGAAACACTGGTGATCACCAGGTACATCGCCGCCACTGCGAGGAAGAAGGTGAAAGGCTCGCGGGTGGCATCTGCCGCCTGCTTGGCCTTGAACATCATGTCTTGCAGACCGACCACGGAAATCAGCGCGGTCGCCTTGGTGAGTACCAGCCAGTTGTTGGTGAAGCCCGGAATCGCCAGGCGAATCATCTGCGGCACCATCACTCGGAAGAACACCTGAAAACTGCTCATGCCATACGCCATGCCCGCTTCGGCCTGACCTTTGGGAATGGCCATGAACGCGCCACGGAAGGTTTCCGACAGGTACGCACCGAAGATGAAACCGAGGGTGCCTATACCGGCGGCCAGCGGATTCAGATCGATGTAGTCGTCATAGCCGAGCATCGGTGCGACGCGGTTGAGCAAGTCCTGACCGCCGTAGAAAATCAGCAGGATCAGCACCAGATCGGGAATCCCGCGGATCACCGTGGAATACAGATCGCCCAGCCAGGCCAGCCAGCGCACCGGCGACAGGCGCAACGCGACACCGATCAGCCCGAGAACGATGGCCAGAGCCATGGACGACAAGGCGAGCTGAAGCGTCAGCCATGCGCCATCGAGGATGACAGCCCCGTAGCCTTTCAACATGATTCAGGTCCTCGAAAGTTGGGATGAAAAAATGGCGCAAACCGCAGAGATCCTGTTGCTTGCGCCATTTCGGACTTGTCGCAGAGACGTCTTACTTGCCGTAGATATCGAAGGCGAAGTACTTGTCCTGGATTGCTTTGTATTTGCCGTTTTCGCGGATGGCCGCGATGGCCGCGTTGATCTTGTCTTTCAGGGCGTCGCCCTTACGCACGGCAATGCCTACGCCGTCGCCGAAGTATTTGACGTCGGTGAACTGTGGACCGACGAAAGCGAAGCCTTTGCCGGAATCGGTGTTCAGGAAGCCATCTTGCAGCAGGGTAGCGTCAGCCACAGTGCCGTCGAGGCGACCAGCGGCCACGTCGAGGTAGATTTCGTTCTGCGAGCCGTACGGCTTGATCTCGGCGCCCAGTGGGGCCAGGACTTCGCGAGCGAAGCGCTCGTGGATCGAACCACGTTGTACGCCGATGTTCTTGCCTTTGAGCTCAGACAGGTTGTCGCTGACAACGGAGCCTTGCTTCATGACCAGACGTGCCGGGGTGTTGTAGTACTTGTTGGTGAAGTCGACCGACTTCTTGCGGTCTTCGGTGATCGACATCGACGACAGGATCGCGTCGATCTTGCGCACTTTCAGTGCCGGGATCAGACCGTCGAACTCTTGCTCGACCCACACGCACTTGACCTGCATCTGCTCGCACAGAGCGTTGCCGATGTCGTAGTCGAAACCGACGATGCTGCCATCCGGCGCTTTCGAGGCGAACGGAGGGTAAGCCGCTTCGATACCGATCTTCAGAGGTTTTTCGTCAGCGAAGGCGTTCATCGACAGCACGGACAGTGCCAGGGCGCCAAGCAGCACAAGTTTCTTCATCTTGGGACTCCATCGGTAAAGGGCAAAAACGGCAGAGTGAGCGACAGCCCAATATGCGAATGGGTGAATCGGGAAATCGGTTGCTGCATCGGTGGGAAATTTCCCGTTGAAACCGAAGGAGGTTTCAACGTCAGCCACGATGAGCGAGTGATCGGCATTCTAACGACAGGCCGGAAGCCGATATTTCTTCAATGCGACAACTAATTACAGATGCACAGAGAAAGCGACTTTGGCACATTGACAGCCCTGCAATTTCATGCAAGAGCGAAAGACAGTGAACCGATCTATGCTGCAAATTGCGGGCCTATTATTCGCAAACCCTTCTAATCCGGCAAGCGCAGCGTTGTGTCTTATTTTTCACTGGGGGGTTAGAGGCTCTAAAACGGGGCGATGCGTTTCCCTTTGCCCCGTCGCGGGGCGGGCGGTTACACATTCGGTTACGTGAAACGCGGCGGGTAACAGCGGGAAAGGTCTTACGGGGGAGATCGATAATTATTGGTTGGGTGAGTTCGAGGTCTGACAGCGGACTACCTCGGCGTCTGACAAATTGCCTTCGCGAGCAGGCTCACTCCTACAGTTGATCGCGTTTCTTCAGGTGGAATGCGATCCCTGTAGGAGTGAGCCTGCTCGCGATGAGGCCCGCCCAACCACCACAAACCCCCCTGACACAAAAAAGCCCCACCCGGCAAAGCCGGACAGGGCTTCCATGCTTCTAACGCTTAAGCAACATTCATGGTCTTGTGCGTATCAATCAAATGCTGCACCACACCCGGATCCGCCAGCGTCGAGATATCCCCCAACCCGTCATATTCCGCCGTGGCAATCTTGCGCAGAATCCGGCGCATGATCTTGCCCGAACGGGTCTTCGGCAGCCCCGGCGCCCACTGGATCACGTCCGGCGAAGCAATCGGCCCGATCTCCTTGCGCACCCAGTTCTTCAGCTCCAGACGCAATTGCTCGGTCGGCTCCTCGCCATTCTTCAACGTGACATAGACATAGATGCCCTGCCCCTTGATGTCATGCGGCACACCCACAACAGCCGCCTCGGCAACTTTCGGATGCGCAACCATCGCGCTCTCGATCTCCGCCGTGCCCATGCGGTGACCCGACACGTTAAGCACGTCATCGACACGCCCGGTGATCCAGTAATAACCATCGGCATCACGACGCGCGCCGTCACCGGTGAAGTACATGCCACGGAAGGTCTTGAAGTAGGTATCGACGAAACGATCGTGATCGCCATACAGCGTGCGCGCCTGGCCCGGCCACGAATCGAGAATCACCAGATTGCCTTCAGCCTCGCCCTCAATAATGTTACCGAGGTTGTCGACCAGCGCCGGCACCACCCCGAAGAACGGGCGTGCCGCCGAACCCGGCTTCAGCGCGTGAGCACCCGGCAGCGGGCTCATCATGTTGCCGCCGGTTTCGGTCTGCCACCAGGTATCGACGATCGGGCAACGCGACTTGCCGACATTCTTGTAGTACCAATCCCACGCTTCCGGGTTGATCGGCTCACCGACCGAACCGAGCAAGCGCAGGCTGCTGCCATCCGCGCCTTCAACCGCAGCCTGACCCGAGGCCATCATCGCGCGGATCGCGGTCGGTGCGGTGTAGAGGATATTGACCTTGTGCTTGTCGACAATCTTCGCCACCCGGGTGATGTCCGGATAGTTCGGCACGCCTTCGAACAACAGCGTGGTCGCGCCATTGGCCAGCGGGCCGTAGACGATGTAGCTGTGGCCGGTGACCCAGCCGACGTCGGCGGTGCACCAGTAGACTTCGCCTGGACGGTAGTCGAAAACGCGCTCGTGGGTCATCGCCGCGTACAGCAGATAACCGCCGGTGGTGTGTTGCACGCCCTTCGGCTTGCCGGTCGAACCGGAGGTATAAAGGATGAACAGCGCTTCTTCAGCGCCCATCTCTTTCGGCGCGCAAACGGTGCCCGCCACTTTCATCAGGTCTTCGTACCAGATGTCGCGATGCTGGTTCCACTTGATGTCGCCACCGGTGCGCTTGCACACGATGACTTTCTGGATGCTGCTGGTTTCCGGGTTGGTCAGCGCGTCGTCGACGTTGGCCTTGAGGGAAATCTTCTTGCCAGCACGAATGCCTTCGTCAGCGGTGATCACCACTTTCGATTTGCAGTCGATGATGCGACCGGCCAGGGCTTCCGGCGAGAAACCGCCGAACACCACCGAGTGAATCGCGCCGATCCGGGTGCAGGCCAGCATGGCGACCACGGCTTCGGGAATCATCGGCATATAAATGGTCACCACGTCGCCGCGGTGCACGTCCTGACCACGCAGGGCGTTGGCCAGTTTGCACACTTGTTCGTGCAGTTCGCGGTAGGTGATGTTGCGGCTTTCGGAAGGATCGTCGCCTTCCCAGATGATCGCGACTTGATCGCCGCGCTCGGCCAGATGACGGTCGAGGCAGTTGTAGGAAACGTTGAGGGTGCCGTCGGCAAACCACTTGATGTCGACATGGTGATCGTCGAACGACGTCTGTTTCACCGTGGTGAAAGGTTTGATCCAGTCGAGACGCTTGGCTTGCTCGCGCCAGAAGCCGTCAGGGTTGACGACCGACTGCTGGTACATGGCTTTGTAGGTCGCCTCGTCAGTCAGCGTGTTAGCCAGAACCTCGGGACGAACGGGATACAGAGAAGCCGCACTCATCTTTCCTACCTCGGTGTAATAGTTGTTTTTGTATGACCCTGTTGTAACGGGGCGGGGGCCATAGAACCATTCGACGATGGTAGTAACAAGCCCCTACAAATCCTCCACCTACCTCGTTTACTAGCCAGACACCAACCTCCAAAACACCCGCGAACCCTGTGGGAGCTGGCTTGCCAGCGATTCAGACAACTCGGTCCCACAGACAAAACACCCGGTTCTCAATCCAGCCTCTACCCCATCTCAAAGGGATTGTTACCAAATCCGCCAAAGGTGTTTATCAAAACCCACTCTGTTTACCCCCGCCCCATCTCCCTAAAATTCACCTCGCCGATAAGGCAAACGCGATTAACAACGTTACAGCCCCCACGAAGGCCGTTAATCCAGCTCTCAAGTAATAACTGCAAACGATGAAGTTACACACGCAACCCCATAAAGGTTGCGTGACCCCACTCGACCTCAAAAAGGTAAATTTGAAATGAAAGCTTTATTGGTTCTGGCCCTCAGCAGTCTGTGCGCAACCGCCATGGCAGATGAGGTCCCGACTGATGTCGCACAGCAACAGCCGGTGATCGAGGAATACACTTACTCCACGCACCTGGACATCGCCAAAGTTGTTTCCATGAGCGAAGTTCCGAATGTCTGCGAAGTAGTACCGGCAAAAATGGAGTACGACGACTCCAAAGGTCAGCGCCACATCCTGCGTTACAGCGTGATGGGCAACGGCTGCACCAATTGATGATTCGAGACTGCACCGAATTGGATCTCTCAGCGCTTCATTGAGGGTCGATTCCAGCCCGACTTCGGTCGGGCTCAGTTGTGTCTGGAGTCGTTGAAAAGGGTTGCAAAACACAAGATATAGTGAAAAACGCGGTTTTTTGCTCATTTCTTGAGCAACCAAAGCCCGACGAAAAAATTAATCAAAAAAAATTCTCACCGGCCAACATCCGCGAAAGCCCTGTAAACCCTCGCTCCGACTGAAATACCCCTCCTGATCGACCGCCCTGTGCTGATTCGCCTCCCCCACGCGCGTGTTTTTTTCCCTATAATGCCGCCCTAATCGGGTCAGCAATATTCCCTTACAGGGATCAAAGCCATTCTGAAGCCCCGCAGTCGCGTTCAACGTGATCTGCGCCCGTCAGAGGCTCTCGGAAACCCGTACAAAATTCTGTTTTATTGCCTGCCTTAGCTGCTGCAAAAAACGATTCCTTAAGATCCAACGCGGTCTGTACGACCGTGTGAAAAACCAACCAATCAGGTTTCACACGGGCGACAGGCCCTCACGCAGGAGACGACACGTCATGCTGAGCTGGGACGAATTCGACAAAGAAGACAGTGAAGTAGCAACCGTGAAAGGCGCCAACGCCGGCCACGCTACTGAAGCCAACATGGACCGCCTCGACAACGCTGGCGGTGCCGCCGCGATCGAAGCCCGCGCCGTGACCGCCGACGACTCGGCCGCTGTCGCCCGCGCCAAGGCTGCACTGAACTCCCTCGACGTCGCCGAAGGCCTCGCCGAACTCGAAGGCGCCTCCGCCCGTGTCGCCGTTGACGAAAAGCGCATGATCAACTGCCGCGCCGACCTCAACCAACTCGTGCCATTCAAGTACGACTGGGCCTGGCAGAAGTATCTGGACGGTTGCGCAAACCACTGGATGCCGCAAGAAGTCAACATGACCGCCGACATCGCCCTCTGGAAAGACCCGGAAGGCCTGACCGACGACGAGCGCCGCATCGTCATGCGCAACCTCGGCTTCTTCTCCACCGCCGACTCCCTGGTTGCCAACAACCTGGTACTGGCCGTGTACCGTCTGATCACCAACCCGGAATGCCGCCAGTACATCCTGCGCCAGGCTTTCGAAGAAGCGATCCACACCCACGCCTACCAGTACTGCATCGAATCGCTGGCCATGGATGAAGGCGAGATCTTCAACATGTACCACGAGATCCCATCGGTCGCCAAAAAGGCAGCCTGGGGCCTGAAATACACCCGTTCGATCTCCGATCCGAAGTTCGAAACCGGCACCCCGGACACCGACAAAGAGCTGCTGCGCAACCTGATCGCCTACTACTGCGTTCTGGAAGGCATCTTCTTCTACTGCGGCTTCACCCAGATCCTCTCCATGGGCCGCCGCAACAAAATGACCGGCGTCGCCGAGCAGTTCCAGTACATCCTGCGCGACGAATCCATGCACCTGAACTTCGGCATCGACGTGATCAACCAGATCAAAATCGAAAACCCACACCTGTGGGATGCCGAAATGAAGGAAGAAGCGACCCAGATGATTCTGCAGGGTACGCAGCTGGAGATCGAATACGCTCGCGACACCATGCCTCGCGGCGTACTGGGCATGAACGCGGCGATGATGGAGGACTACCTGAAGTTCATCGCTAACCGTCGTTTGTCGCAGATCGGCCTTAAAGAGGAATATCCAGGGACGACTAACCCGTTCCCTTGGATGAGCGAGATTATGGACTTGAAGAAAGAGAAGAATTTCTTTGAGACGCGGGTTATTGAGTATCAGACTGGTGGTGCGTTGAGCTGGGACTAATAGTCTCGCTCGGCACGATTTGACGATTGCGGTTTGAGTCGGCGAGTCTAGAAAGCAAAGAGCCCCGATCTGATCGGGGCTTTTTTATGGGCGATAGATAAACCTTTTTTCGCCTACGCCACAGCGTTCAATCTCCTACAGCACTTACAGTCGCTTCCCATTGAAGCGTGCTGCGAGCACTACTAAGCTCTATCGCAGGTGCCTAAGAAACGCCCAACGTAGAAAGCTTGGTCAGTGACACAGACGTGTAATTCGTCGGTGGCAACTGCTCTGCTCGTTGGGATTTCTTAAGTCCGCTCTACGTTGGGTCAGGCCCTCCCAAAATTCCAAACGTAGAGGTCATAGATATGTCTAACCCATGCTCGGTAACCGTCTTCTCTCGCCACAACCTTTCTCTGCATGCCCTTCTACTCGAAAACCAGCCATGGTTTTCCGCCCGCGATGTTGGCCGTTTGATGGGTTTCCATCTGAATGATCGGGTGGTCAACAAGCTAGATAGCGATCAACGCCGCGTCATGTGGATTGAGTACTTTCGAGAACCAGAACAACAGTTGATGCTCAGTGAGTCCGGGGTGTATGCACTGTTGGTGTATCACTACGTTCCGGGGAATCGGCTGTTGCGTGAGTGGCTGACCAATGAGGTAGTGCCGACCTTGCGCGATGCTGCGGATTCGGGAGATTCAAATCGGCCAATGTTGAGTTTGTTGGATTGGCCGGAGATGTCGTTGAGTTTGCTGCATTGGCAGGATGAGGGGTGGATTCGGCTTCGGGATATGCCGCACCTATTAAATGATCAGCCGCGACGACGAACGATCGAAGCTAATCCTTGGTGGCGGCGGGTCGTAAATACGTTGCAGTTATCTACGCATTCACTTAGGTCAAATCATCGAAAACCCAGCGACCGTTGAGAAGCCCTTTCAATTGCTCAACACTCAGTAATTGCTGAGGCTTTCTATGAACAATTGCGTGGCAATTTGCACAGAGAGGAATAAGGTCAGTCAGTGGATCGACAACCTGTTCCTCTTCAAATTCTGAAATTGGCTTCACGTGATGTACATGAATAAAGCCCTTCGCGTGCGCCCCATAGGCTTTCTCAAAGTCAAAATCACATGCTTTACATAGAAGGCCATGAATAGCGATAGCCTGACGTCTAAGCTTGGGACAGCGCTCGTATCTCACACCGTAATAAGTGGATTTTTTACCTTCAGTACCAACGATTACAGTTTCAAAATCCTCCGCACCGTCAACCTGGCTGAAGTCATTTGCCTGCGATGGCGTCAGCACAGCATTGGATGAGATCCGGTCGAACACAGTTTGATCAATGGATCGAACACCGTTACGCCAGTAATTGTTCTTTAGATTTGAGGGAATTTGCTCAAGGTACTCCCCCTCAAGCTTTATCGGGATTGCCGACTCAAACTGACGAAAATCCTCAATAGAGGCAAACAGGTCTCCTCGCTTACTGTTCTTGTCTGCGTACACCCTTCCTATCCGGGCCAAGCCAAAATAATGAGGAGCAGAACTCAAACGTAACGCTGAAAAAGCCTTATTTTTCAGTTTTCCTTTGTAGTAGATAACCTCTATTCCCTGGATAAGGATTTCCTTGTACCGCTTCGGGAAGTGGTAGAGAACCCCAGTTTGATCGGCCCATTTTGACAAATCATTCTCGGCAATTACGGCTGGCATCCACTCATCCTCTTATCAGAGGCTAGAGATTACCAAATCTAGAGAAAAGTCCTACACGACTTACGGAAGGCTCTCACAACTGACTCAAGCCAACGTTTCAGCCTTTCGGTGAGACATGTGTTCCACCTCTCGCTCTTAAAATGCTTTGGCGGAGCCTAGAAAATGACCACATCACTGCACCAAAAAAAGAATTAGTAGGTGCACCACCACGCACCTCCCGCTATTAATACCCCTCCCCCACTCAAGGATCCGAGCCCCACCATGAAATTCGATCTCGCCTACTGCCTCAGCCTCGACGACAAGTTGTCGATCTATGATGTTCGCGATCTCAATTTCGATGAGACGGTGGCGTTTGACTCGGCGAAGGAACACTTCCAGTGCCCCAACGATGCCTGTCGTTCGGCGTTCGAGGCTTCCAACGAGTTGGGTACGTTCAACGCCAAGAACGTGAATTACGTGCGCACGCCGCACTTCAAGAATCTGCCCACTACGCAGCATGTGGCGGGTTGTCCGTATGTGAGTTTGAAGGCTTCGGCATCGGGCGTTGAGACGGCGGATGGTGAATTGGATGACGGGCGTGAGGAGCATTTCCCATCCGAATTGTTGCTGACCCGGCGTGAGTATGTGCGCAAGCCTGTCGCGCCAGCGGGGGCGGCGGATGTGTTGCGCGATGATCCGGTGCGGGTGACGGCGGAGAGTGGTAAAGAGTCGGCGGGGCGTGAGTCGGCGCCGGACAAGACCAGTGTGTTTGCGCATCCGGTGGAGTGTTTTGTTTCCAACTTCGCGGACAAGGAGTTGCTTAAGCGGATGCCGTTGAAGGTCGGCGAGCATTCGGCGCCGTACAGTTCGTTCTTCAAGAAGATTGAGTATCTGACGGACAACAAGGGGCTGATTTACTGGGGGCGGATCAAGAAGATCGAGGACTTCCACAGTGCCAGTTTTCGTATCGATTTCGAGGACAAGGTCTGGTTCAAGAAGCCCGAGGACAGTAAGAAGAAGCCGTATCCGGTCAGTGTTTATCTGAGCAAGAAGTTGATCGACAACTACCGCAAGCGCAAGGCGTTTCTGGAGGAGATCAAGCATGCGGTGGATAGCGACAAGGCGTTGTTCTGTTTCTTCTATGGGGTGACGCCGGAGTTGAAGCAGGTGCCGGGCAAGAAGAACCCCGAAAAGCCTTTCGAGGTCTTCAATGCCAATATCGAGAATCTGGATCACTTCATTATTCGTGAAGCGCCGGGTCTGGAGTGACGGTTAGCCCTGGGGCAGTTGCAGTTTGACGGCGCCGGGGTGTTGTTTGACGAGGGAGTACGGCAGGATCGACCAGTCGGGTGAATCGCAGGCTCGTTCTATGCGGGCGAAGTACGCTCCGATGTACAAACCTTTTTCGGTGAAGTGCCAGTTGGAATAGCTCCAGTTGTCTTCATTGGTGAAGTCGCAACTGTCTTCATCTCCGCCTGCCGGTTTCTTCATTTCATCCGGGTACAGTGCGGTGAGCTGCTTTATTAGCCACGGCTTGAAGATTTCGCGTTGGTACTTTGAGCGCACTGCGTCTTCGGCCTCGGTCAATGGCTGGTCACCGCCTCGGTAACGATCAGCGTGAAGGATTGGCTGACCCTCGCCCACCCAGAGCACGTCTTCGAGCGACAACGGATGGCCGGTTTTCACATCGATGTTAAGTGGTGAATCGCCGAAGTCCGGGTGCGCACCGCCGCAGTCGTAGCTGGTGGAGATGTTCAGGCTGATGACGCTGGGCGAGATAAATGTCGGGGTGACGTCCTGCAGGAATTCGGCGTAACCGCGACCTCGCAACTGGCAACCGTAGTAACTGATGGCCTCGTCCCACAAGCGCCCGAGCAACTGCTGGTTAACCCGTTGCAGATCTTCTTTTGGCATCCCGGATTCGATGCTGAACATGGACATCTTGGTATCAGGCTCTTCCCACCATTGCAGGGAGTAGCCCATGAAGTCCTGCTTTTTACCGGGTTTGAGTCTCAGTCCCTGAAGCCGTAGATATTCGTAGGGCTCGCTCTTGGGCAACTTGGCGATGTAGGGCAATGCATTCGCCGGCACTTCGGGAAGTGGCGTATCAGTGACGAGTACGGGCAACTTTTTGCCCTTCGGGTTTTGCCATTCGCCCTTCCAGCCGCCATCAATCTGTTGCAGTTTGAGGGTCGGTAATGGCTTGTCCGGGTCCATACGATTGCTGCCCTCTGTGAGCAGCAAGATGTCATTTTGATAGGTGCCGTTAAGCTCTAGATCGCGGTGAAATTTCTCATAAAAGTAGCGACCGGTGACTTGCCCCGGGTCACTAATATCGACTTCGAAGACGATCGGCATTTTGCCCAACGTGCCGGTGAACACCATCCGGTTGTCTTCAGCATGTGCGGTGGATTGCAGCGAGAACAGCACAGCGGCGCAGGTTGCCAGGCGCATCAGTCCCTTGAGCATTGATCGTTCCTTGAAAGAGGCGGAGGCCGCGCCGGCATTGGAGGGCCGGCGCGGATAAATTCGCGGCGATTATGGCGGGGTTACGCCTGGTAATCGAGAGTCTGCGCTTGAAAGATAACGCCACCTCAAGGCAGTTGCAGTGCAACCCCGCCCGGATGTTGTTTGACGATTGTGTACGGCAGAACGCTCCAGTCCACGAATCCGCAGACCGCCGCGACGTGGGCAAATGATGGCTCGAGCTTGATGCCCTGTTCCGTGAAGTACCAACCCGGATAATGCCAGGGATAATCCTCGTCGTAGCCGCAATCGTTTTCACCCTCAAGGGTGACGGTCATTTCGTTTGGGTAGAGTTTCAGCAACTGTGCGACCAACCAAGGTGCCAGTTCAGTGTTGCGGTAGTTCGACCACGCTGTCGAAGAGCCGGGTGAGCCCGCGGCGAAATCTTCATACTCCTCGTAGTGCAACGGCTTGCCCTGCCCCACCCACAAAACATCATCAAGGGTCAGAAGCTTGCCTGTCTTGGTATCGATGTTGAGCGCGTCGTGGCTTTGATCCGGATAGGCACCGCCACAGTAATAGTCCGATGAAATCCGCACACTCATCACTGTGGGCGACATCCACAGTGGCTGGCTCCACTGCGCATAACTTCCAGAACAGCCATAAGACGACAACACTTCGCCCCACAAACGCGCCATCAATTGTTGGTTGATACGTCGACGCTCTTCGAGGGAGTAACCGGTCACCACTTCGAACAGAGAAGTGTCTGTCTTCGGCTCGGTCCACCACTGCAGCGTGTAGCCCATGAAGGTGTCGGTCTTGCCTTTTTTGAGGGTGACGCCCTGCAGTCGCAGATATTCGTAAGGATACTTGTCGTGAAGGATGGTGAAAAAGGGCAAGGCATCGTCGGGTACATCGGGGATGACGGCTGGTTCTAACTCGACCTTCAGGATTTTCCCAGCGGTACTCGTCCACTCGCCATACCAACCATGAGTTGTCGGCTGCAGACGAAGGGTCGGGCGCGAGTCTTCCATCCGCGAACCTTCTTCCAGCATCAGTGTTTCCCCGTCCAGGGCGCCGTCGAGTGGCAGATCCTTGCGATACTTCTTATAGAAGTAACGACCGTCTCCAGTGCGAGTGTTTATTTCGAGAACGATGGCCGCTTTACCCAAGGTGCCGGTGTACACCTGCGCGCCGTTGTCGGCCCACGTTGCAGTCGAGACAAACAACCCCGTCAGAAAAAGAACAGCGAAAAGGCGTAACAATCCTCGGAACATCACTTCATCCTTGAATAAACGAGCAACTGCCCGCCTAAAGAAGCTGCGGATTATGTCGAGGTTGCGCGGGGGAATCGAGCGCTGTCGCTTTCAACTCAAGCACATGCTGATCATCACCATCAGCAACAGCCCGATGTACACACGCGCGTGTACCCGATCCGGGATTCGTCCAATCCATGGCGCGGCCAATCGAATCCCGATGAGCGACCCCACCGTCAGCACCGCAAACGCGAGCAGATCCACATACCCGACAAACCACGCGCCCAATTCAGCCTGACTGAACCCGGCCAGCACCATGTAAGTCAGCGTCCCAGCCACTGCGACCGGCACGCTCAGCGGATTGGCCATGGACGTCGCTTGCGACATGCTCAATCCACAGCGACGCAACAACGGCACGGTCATGACGCTGCCTCCTACACCGAGAAACGTCGCGATGGCGCCGATGCCTACACCACCTGCGGAAGTTTCCGTAGCGCCAAGTCGGCGTGGGATGACGTCTGGGTTCTGAGTGAGAAAGCCGCGTCGTAGCAGGCAATCGAAGATGGTCACGCCGAGGTAGCCGATGAATGCGTAGCGAATCACGTCGACGCTGACCCACACCGCCGCCATTGCACCCACGACCGCACCCACGCCGATAAACCCTCCCAACGGCCACAGGTAATGGCGGATGAGATTGCCGGCGCGACGATGTTTGTCGGTGGCGATCAGGGCGTTGACGATCATCACGCAGGTCGAAGTGGCGACGGCGATGTGCATCGCTGACTGGCCGATCGGGTCGTCGGCGCCGTGGCTCGCGGTGAGGAGGCGATACAGCAGCGGCACCACGACGAAGCCGCCGCCGAAGCCGAACAGCACGGCGGTGATACCGGTCAGGCAGCCGAAGAGAGTCAGCAGTGGATAGAACATGTCGAGGTGTCCGTGGTGGGAGAGCGGTCGACGATAGAGCGGCAGCGCTTGGCCTGCTTCAGCAAGTCAGCCAATAATGTTTGCGTTTACGCCAACCACCGGGAAACGCCTGATGCGCAATGTTTCGATCAATCTGCTGGATGACACACCGCGCACGGTGGTGGCGATCGGTACGGATTATTCCCACGGTCACTTGCTGCCTTTTCACACGCATCGACGGGCGCAATTGTTGTATGGCGCGACCGGTGTGATGCAGGTCAGCACCCATGACGGCAACTGGGTGGTGCCGCCGCAGCGAGCGGTGTGGATTCCGCCGGGGGTGGCGCATGAGGTGTTGATGCTTGGGGTCAGCACGCGCAGCTTGTACATCGAACCCGGTGCGGTGGATTTGGGTGAGCGCTGCCAGGTGATCAGTGTGTCGCCGTTGATGCGGCATTTGCTGATGGAGGCGGTGGAAGTACCGCTTACCTATGACCTCGGCGGGCGCGATGGTGTGTTGATTGATCTGTTGCTGCATGAATTGACGCGCAGTGCGCCGCTGCCGTTGCACATTCCGCTGCCGACTGACGGAAAGCTCCTGTCTCTGTGTCAGACTTTTCTGCATCAGCCGTACGCCCACCAATCACCACAGCAGTGGGCTGACCAATTACACATAAGCTTGCGTACCTTCAACAGACTGTTTCGCCAACAAACCGGGCTGAGCTTTAGACAATGGCGGCAGCAGGCTTGCGTGGTCCTGGCGCTGGCACGTTTAGCCTCGGGTGAAGCGGTAACGCGCATCGCGCTGGACTTCGGTTATGAGAGCCCGGCGGCGTTCTCGACGATGTTCCGGCGGATCCTCGGGCAGGCACCGTCCGTCTGGTTGGAGGCGGCGAATTAGCGCAAATCAAAAAATGCGTTTGATCCCGGCCGAAAACAACTGTACAAAAACACAGTATATTTTCAATCAGCACTCTTGAGCCCGGAGCACACCATGGCCTCTCTTGCGATGAACCACATCCTCGAACGCATTGCCCTTTTCCAGTTCACCCCGACGCACTGCGTCCAGGCCCGAGCGATGCTGGGCTGGAGCGCGGAACAGCTATCGCGGGAGGCTGAAGTTTCGGTTGAAGACATTCAACGCTTTGAAGCGCAGCAGGATGTAGCGGATGCGGCGCGACTGGCGCTGGCTTACCGGTTCGAGGCGCAGGGGCTGGTGTTCTTTCCCGGGTTTGCGCCGGGGCGTAGTGCGAGTGTTCAGGGCGTTTCGTCGGAAGCGGTGGGGTGTGGGGATTTTGCGATGGCTGAGTAAGGATAAAAACATGAGCGAGATCGAAGAAAGCACAGGCAATGTTTATCAAGATTTAGAGCTTGAGCATGCAGGCGAGATGCTGCTCAAGTCCGAGTACGCGACCAAATTGATCTCGCTCATCGAGTCCAGCGACGTGAGCGAATCTGAGGCTGCACAAAGACTGGGGATACCTCTGGAGAACCTGCAGCAATTACTTCGTGGAAAATTTCGAGAAGTGTCGGTTACTACTATGGCTGATTACAGCCGTAAGATTTCAGGGCTTGTTTCTGGAGCAACCGGTTCGCCCCCTTAGGCGCGAACCGTAGCCACCTGATCAGGCGCTCTGCACCACCGCCTCACTCTCCCCTTCAACCGCCAACCACCACGCCTCCCCGCGTTGCGGTTGAGCGATGTTAAACGCCTCGCCCATCTGCGGCGTGGTAATGGAAATACTGCGTTCCCACGCCAGTGCCAGAATCCGGTCAAATGGTTCGTGCCAGGCGTGCATCGCCAGGTCGAAGGTGCCGTTGTGGATCGGGAAGAGCCAACGGCCCTTGAGGTCGATGTGCGCTTGTAAGGTTTCTTCTGGCTGCATGTGCACATGCGGCCATTCGACGTTGTAGGCGCCGGTTTCCATCAGGGTCAGGTCGAACGGGCCGTACTGTTCGCCGATGCGTTTGAAGCCGTCGAAGTAGCCGCTGTCGCCGCTGAAGAAGATCCGCGTGTCGCCGTCGATCATTACCCAGGACGCCCACAGGGAGCTGTTGCCATCGAACAGGCCACGGCCAGAAAAGTGCTGCGACGGTGTGGCGACGAAGCGGATGCCGGCAATCTCGGCGCCCTGCCACCAATCGTACTGGCGGACTTTGCTGGCATCGATACCCCATTTGATCAGGGTGTCGCCGACGCCCAGTGGCGTGAGGAACAGGTTGGTCTTGGCCGCCAGCCTGAGCACGGCCTGATAATCGAGGTGGTCGTAATGGTTGTGCGACAGGATCACCGCTTCAATCGGCGGCAACTGATCGATGCTGATCGGTGGCTGGTGGAAACGTTTTGGCCCAGCCCACTGCACCGGCGAGGCGCGCTCGGCGAAGACCGGGTCGGTGATAAAGAATTTGTCGCGCAGCTTCAGCAACAGAGTCGAGTGACCGAGGCGATAGACGCTGTGATTGGGCGCTGCCAGCAGCTCCTCCCGAGTCAATGCTTGCACCGGGATAGGCGCAGCGGGCCGGGTGTTGCGCGGTTTGTGGAAAATCATGTTCCACATGATCCGCAGCATTTTGCGCAGGCCTTCGCGTTGCACCGGCGCATGATTGCGAAACAGCCCCTGATTCTGCCGCGAGGCTTCAGGCGTGGATGTGTTATCCGGGATCGAAACTGGATTCGGTCATGACTGAATGACTCCAGAAAAACCGCGCAATTCGCGGTTTTTCCACGGTGGGACGATAAATGGCCAAAGCTGCACGCAATAGGCCGAACTGTCTGGTTTTTAGGCTGCGAGGATTAACGCAACATTACACTGCTCGGTGTAGTTTCTAGGTTGCATCAAAGCGGATGACAAGTAAACTGCCAAGTGTAATTTCATCTTTTCTCTGCCGAAGCGTACTTATGACAGCTCCACTGCGACTCACCGACCGTAAACGCGAAGCCATCATTCAGGCGGCGATTGCCGAATTCCGGGCCAACGGTTTTGAAGTCACCAGCATGGACAAGATCGCGGCCACGGCCGCTGTGTCGAAGCGCACGGTGTACAACCATTTCCCCAGCAAAGAAGAGTTGTTCGCGGAAATTCTCAACCAGTTATGGGCACGAATCAGCGCCGAGCAATCGGTGACCT
This sequence comes from Pseudomonas sp. MC6, assembly GCF_054790575.1. Classification (NCBI taxonomy): domain Bacteria; kingdom Pseudomonadati; phylum Pseudomonadota; class Gammaproteobacteria; order Pseudomonadales; family Pseudomonadaceae; genus Pseudomonas; species Pseudomonas sp. MC6. The sequence goes on along the minus strand of NZ_CP186504.1, from coordinate 132,158 downwards.
ACAACCGCGATCAGCCGTTGCGCGAGCAATTACGGCAGATGCTGCAGGCCAAGGTGCAGCTGATGGCTGACGAGAATTTTCTGACCCTGGCACGGGTGGCAATTGCTGCAACCATTCACTCGCCTGAGCGCGCGCAGAACATGATCGAGCGCATGGGCGAGCGCGAAGAAGCTCTGACCGTATGGATTCGCGCCGCGCAGGCCGACGGTCGACTGAAAGCGGTCGATCCGGAGTTCGCCGCGCATCAGGTCCAAGGGTTGCTCAAAACCTTTGGCTTCTGGCCACAGATGTCGATGGGCCGTGCCGCTCTTGATGTCGAGATGCAGAACACCGTCGCCGAATCGGCGCTGGAGATGTTTTTGGCCTGCTATCAGCTCTAAATCGCCCTCCACCTGTAACCCGCTCCCTGCCAGTTGCCGCTGTACGAGGCATGGAGGCTTGATGGAGCGATGGGTGAAGCATTGAATTCATGTTGTCATCCACAGGTGCCAGACTTGCGAGTGGGTCTGAGTATCGGTCTGGCGCGGTATCAGCCCTTGTACAAGGATGCCCTCGACTGGCTGGACGATGCCGACAAAGCGCTGTACACCGCCAAACATAAGGGCCGCAACACCATCAGCACTGCCCTGAGCCATGCTGTGGCGGACAACGTTAGCGCCTAAAAAGTTATACAAAATTACAAATAATTACTTTCTTGTACAACTTTATGAAGTTTTGTATAAGTAGCCATCTGCCAGTTAAGGAATGCTGGCATTGAGCAGTCACCGCCGAATGCCGTCCGCGCATTCGGTCTGCCAGCGCGGAAATAGGGACTGAATCCTCGATCTTCCCCTTCTTCCAGAGTACTGCGAGCATGTTCTTCAATCGCCACAAAGCCGTCGTCGACGACCTTCAGCGCACCCTCACCGAACAAGCCGGCCTGCTCGATGCGATCAATCGCTCGATGGCGGTGATCGAGTTCGACCTCGATGGCGTGGTGCTGCGCGCCAATGAAAACTTTCTCAAGACCATGGGTTACACCGCCGAACAAGCGATCGGCCAACCGCATCGGCGCTTTTGCACACCAGAGTTCGGCCGTAGTGCTCAGTACACTGATTTGTGGTCACGCCTGAAAAACGGCCAGTTTCAGTCCGGTACGTTTGAACGGGTCGACGGCAAGGGTCAGCCGATCTGGCTTGAGGCCAGCTACAACCCGATCAAGGACGCCTCGGGACGCGTGGTGAAAGTGGTCAAGTACGCCATGGACGTGACCGCCAAGGTGCAGCAGGAAAGTGAGGCCAATGCCAAGTTGCAGGCGATTGACCGGGCAATGGCGGTCATCGAATTCAACCTCGACGGCAGTATTCTCACGGCCAATCAGAATTTTCTGACGCGCATGGGTTACACCCTCGCCGAGCTGAAAGGTAAACATCACCGTTTGTTCTGCACGCCGGCATTGGTCAATAGCAGCGCGTATGAGGATTTCTGGCGGCGTTTGAACCAGGGCGAGCTTTTCCAGGGTCAGTTCGAACGCGTGGATAAACGCGGACAAACGGTGTGGCTCGAAGCCAACTACAACCCGGTTTACGACGCTGCCGGGCGCTTGTGCAAAGTAGTGAAGTTCGCCTCTGATGTGACCGCGCGCGTCGAGCAACACGAGCAGGACGCACGCAGTGCCAGCGCGGCGTATCACATCTCGGTGGCGACGCGAAAAGTCGCCGAGCAAGGTACGCAAGTGATCCAGCAAGCCGCCAGCGAAATGCGCGAAATCGCCGAGGACATTGCCGAGTCTTCAACGCTGATTGCACAACTGGGTGAACGCTCCGAGCAGATCACCGCCATCGTCAACACCATCCGCGCGATTGCCGACCAGACCAACCTGCTGGCGCTCAATGCTGCGATTGAAGCTGCACGCGCCGGTGAACAGGGGCGAGGGTTTGCCGTGGTCGCCGATGAAGTGCGGCAATTGGCGGCTCGAACCAGCGGCTCGACCGCGGAGATTTCCAGCATGATCGGGCTGATCCAGAACGAGACCCGCCAGGCCATCAAGAGTATGGAAGGTACCCGGGGTCGCGCGGCTGAAGGGGTCGAGTTGGCGAATCAGGCGGGCACGGTGATCTTGCAGATTCGTGATGGCGCCAGTGAGGCGGTGGATGCGGTGAGCATGTTTGCCAATGAGCGGGTGCCGGGTTAAGGCTTGTGCAAGGCAGGTAGACCGCGTCGCGGCCTTCGCGAGCAGGCTCGCTCCCACAGGGAAATGCATTCCAATGTGGGAGATTCTATGGTTGAGGGGAAGCCCTCAACTGACTTTTGTCTGATATTCGCTTTGCCCTTTCAGCAAGGCGAATACCACCCGAGCAAGTTTGCGAGCCAGCATCACCAACGCCTGCGTGGTGCTGAAACCCCGTGCTCTTTGGGCTTCGTAAAACCCTTTCCAGGCTATCGTACGGCTAGCCGACATCGCTGCGTTGTGCAAAAGTCGGCGGGCCTCGGGGTCTCCGCGCTTGGTCAAGCTGCGGCGACCGTCCTTTTGCCCTGATTTCGATACCCGTAAATCCATGCCCAGGAAGGCGATAAACGCATCCGCGTTGCTAAATTCCCCCCGCTGAAACGCCGTGAGCAGGCGCGCTCCGGTCAGAAATCCAATGCCCTCAACTTTCAGGCAACGCTTCAATTGGCAGAGCAAACCGGCTTGTTTGAGCTGATCGTTGATCGTCTTTTCGATCATCGTTTCAAGCCGCTGCATGGATTTTATTTGTTCAGCAAAAGCTGCCTTCAACAGCGGCTCATTCGACCAGCTCTGCACCAGGCCGACCCTTGCCTGGACCAAAGCCGCGCGGCGGCGGAAAAGGCTCAGGAGCTGGCGGTACAGCGGTGATGGCGGGGTCCAGGGGCGCAACTCCTCGGCTTCGTTCTTCAGGTAACGGGCCAGCAGCTTGGCGTCCAAGGCGTCGGTTTTGGCGCGGATCTTCACGCCTTCGCGGTAATGTTTGAGTTCATAGCCACCCACCATGTAAATCGTGCAACCGGCCGCATAGGCCAAATCAGCGAATTCCAGGTGGTAGATGTTGGTTGCCTCAATGGCAATAGACACGGGGCCGAGCAAGGCCTTCAGCCACTGCTTGATGGATGTTTTGGTGTTGGGAATCGCTTCAAGCAGATCGCTATCGGCCTGATAAATCACCAGTTCATTTTTGGCGACATCCACGCCAACGATCGGATTTGATAGAGCGACTGGCATTGCCACAGGATTTCCTCCGGGATAAGGTTTGAGCACTTGAAGGGCTCACCCAGAGGCGCAGGCTTGTTCCTATCGTCGGTCTAGCCAGATGCATTCTTTATCGGCGCTTGGGTGAAAGGAGGAGGGGCGAAATCTCCCACGGTCTGTGCTGCGTCAACAGCCAGAATCGAGCCTTGTCCCTCCTCCTCCCTTCAAGTCCTACCATACAAGCGAGCCTGCTCGCGAAAGGGCCATGAGCTGCAATGCAGGACTATAGTGACCTTCAGTCCCAAGCCCTGCCGAGTGCATCATGACCACTGATAAACCCGCCCCCACCACCGCTCCCGTCGATCACCTGCGCTTCCACCGCCCTCACGCCCACCTCAACACCACCTTCGGCAATGACAAGTTCGCCCTGCGCGCCGAGGCGTTTGCGCGGTTCTTCGGCACGCCGATGTTTCTCGGCGCGCAAACCCTGATTGTGCTGTTGTGGGTCTGTCTCAACGCGTTTGGCGTGACCACCTTCGACGTTTACCCGTTCATCCTGTTGAACCTCGCTTTCAGCCTGCAATCGGCTTATGCCGCGCCGCTGATTCTGCTCGCACAAACACGCCAGGCTGCCCGCGACAAGGCGCAGGCCGATGCCGACGCACTACATCGTGAAGACCTGGCACAGGCCAATACCGAGCGTCAGGCGCAAGCGGCGAAGAACACCGCGCAACTGCTTGAACTGCTGGAGCAGAACACCCGCCTGACCGAGATGACCAAAAACCTCACCGAACGCATCGCCAGCCTGACCAGCGAGTTGCACGATCACATGCGCCAGAACCCGCAGCGCTGATCACGGCAACCGCAGCGCCCGCCCCAACTCATCGAACAGCGTCACCACCGAGCGCAAGGCGCGGCAATCCGGGCGAGTCAGCAGCCACAGCGCGGTGTCGTAACCGTGCAGCGGCTCGCTCAACGCCTGCACACCCTCGGTGATCAGAAAGTCCGGTAACGCCGCCACGCCGAGGCCTGCGCGGACCAGCTCTGTGACCGACAACATGCTGTTGCAGCGATACCCCGGGGTCACGCCGGGTAGATGCTGACGACGCCAGGCGATGGTTGGGTGATCGGGTAAAAAGTCATCCGGAGCGATCCACGTCAGCGCTGCCAGATCCGCCGCATCGACATTCTGCAGATAGCGCGCACTGGCGCAGACCCGATAGGAAATCTTCGCCAATTGGCGTCCGACCAAATGCTCGGGCGGTGTGCGCGTGAGACGCAGGGCGATGTCGGCATCGCGGCGGCTGAGGTTGGCGAAATCGTTGGAGGTGCTGAGTTCGATGGTCAGCGCCGGGTAATTGGGCATGAACTGCGCCAGCGCCGGCAGCAGCAAGCTGTGCAACACCGAATCGGTGCAGGTCAGTCGCACCGTGCCGCTGATCACTTCGCCGCCCTGCTCCACGCCGATACGCGCAGCTTCCAGTGCCTGTTCGGCGCGTTCGGCTTGCTCGGCCAGCGTCTGCGCGAGGGTTTTCGGCAGGTAACCGGCGCGGCTTTTTTCGAACAATTGCTGGCCGAGTGCAGCTTCGAGACGGCGCACGGCACGAAACACCGTCGACACGTCGACCTTCAACAACTGCGAAGCGCGGGCCAGAGAGCCGCCACGCACCAAGGCCAGAATCAGGGCCAGATCGGGGTAGTCGAGCTGATAGTGCGTCGCTGCATTAATCACTTGGGTAAACGCCAATATCGAGTGCGTGAACGCCAATCTATAGTGAGTGCAATCAATCAACAAGCGCAGGGAATCCCCATGGAAAACAGCGCCATCCGTATCGCCCTGATTGGCGATTACGACCCGCAGGTCACCGCCCATCAAGCCATTCCCGTCGCCCTCGGGCTGGTCGCCGAACACCTCAACCGCAACGTGCAATTCGAATGGTTGCCCACCGAGCAGATCCACGCCGATACGCCGCTCGAGCGCTTCAACGGTTTCTGGTGCGTACCCGCCAGCCCTTACAAAAGTGAAGCCGGCGCACTTTGGGCGATCCGTTTTGCTCGCGAACAGCAGCGCCCTTTCCTCGGCACCTGCGGCGGTTTTCAGCATGCCGTGCTGGAATTTTCCCGCAACGTGCTGGGCTGGGTCGATGCGGAACACGGTGAAACATCGCCCGACTCTGAACGCGCGGTACTCACACCGTTGACCTGTTCGCTGGTCGAAGCGGTCGACAGTATTCACTTGGTTCCCGGGTCGTTGATCGCCAAGGCGTACGAAACGTCGCAAATTCGTGAGGGCTATCGCTGCCGCTTCGGTGTGAATCCGCTGTTCGAGCGGCAACTGTTGAATGATCGGCTACAAGCGGTCGGTCATGATTCGTCAGGGGATTTACGCGCGATAGAACTCAAGGACCACCGCTTCTTTGTCGCGACGTTGTTTCAACCAGAACGCGCCGCGCTCAAAGGGCAGATGCCGCCGCTGGTGCGCGCGTTTGTTGAAGCTTGTGGGGAGTCACGTTGATGACTTCCTGCTTTGCGGTGATTTTTACCTCGACTCGAACCGAGGGTGACAATGGGTATACCGAGGCGGCTGAGCGCATGGCCGCGTTGGTAAGTGAGCAGCCGGGGTTTCTGGGTGTCGAGTCGGTTCGTGGGGCGGATGGCGTAGGGATTACGGTGTCGTATTGGGAGAGCGAGGCAGCGATTCTGGCGTGGCGGCAGCATCCTGAGCATCGGGTGATTCAAGCGCGTGGGCGCTCGGAATGGTATTCGGCGTTTCATACGCGGGTGTGCCGGGTGGAGCGTGAGTATCGGTTCGGCCAATAAAATAGCGGCGCATTGGCGGCCGCCTTCGCGAGCAGGCTCGCTCCACAGGGGATTTGTGAACACCACGGTTCCCATGTGGGAGCGAGCCTGCTCGCGAAGAGGCCCTCACCCTCACAGCAAAACTTCAGCAGCGCACCAGACTGCGCACCGCCTCAATCTCCGGCACTTCAACCTTGCTCATATAAACGCGCAACGGCTCGGTGATGTTGATCCGCTCATCGATATTCTGATCCAGCAGCAACTGAATCAACTCGCGTTTAAGCGTCATGGTCTGCGCTGTCACCGGCGCCCAGACGAATTCATTCACAGGAATAATGCCGTCATCGGCCACGTCCATACCGAACGAATCTTCGCTGAAGCGCACGATGTATTGACCGGTCTTGCGGTTGAGGTCGACAAAGCCCTTGAGGTCGTCGGCAGCCTGGCAGATGAGTTGGGAGGTGATGCGCATGGTAAACCTCACGAAAGATGATCGATGGTTTACACGCAGGGCAACTGAGCGGCGCGCCCTCTGCCGGGACGTCTGCCGAGAGAAAGCGTACTGCAAACCGCGCCACAAAAGTGCAGGAAAAATCGCTTTTAATACGTTTATGTCGGTCTGGCGATAGCACGCAATCGATTCAGTTGTTAAAAGATACGTCTTTGAAAATGCCCTGCGAAAGGAACTCGAACATGCCCGCCACTTTCACCAAAAGCGCTCTGGTCCTGAGCCTGCTGCTCGGCCTCGGTCAGGCGCACGCCGCCAGCCAGACTGATCCGAAAGCGATCGCTGCCACCAACGGCATCCCGCACCCGGCCGTGATTGCTCACCGTGGCGCGTCTTTCGATGCACCGGAATCCACGGCGGCGTCCTACAAACTGGCTCGCGACCTGGGCGCCGATTACCTGGAAATGGACCTGCAGCGCAGCAAGGACGGCGTGCTGTTCGCCCTGCACGACGACAATCTGCAACGTACTACTGACGTCGCCACCAAGTTCCCGGAGCGCAAGGACGCCTCGGCTACCGCGTTCACCATGGCCGAACTGAAAACCCTCGACGCCGGTAGCTGGTTCAACACCAAGTACCCGGATCGCGCGCGCCCGACTTACGTCGGACTGAAAATTCTGACCCTCGATGAAATCATCGACATCGCCCAGGCTAATCCGCAACACAAGCCGGGCCTGTACATCGAGACCAAAGAGCCGCAACTGTTTCCCGGGATCGAGAAAGACCTGAAAGAGAAACTGCAGGATCGCGGCTGGCTGAGCCCGGCCGGTTCGAAACTGGCTAAAAGTGCATTGGGTGTTGGTCAGGGTAAAGGCAAGGTGATCCTGCAGACGTTCGAGAAGAACAGCCTCGCCCTGCTGGAAAAAGAAATGCCGCAGGTGCCGAAGATCCTCCTGCTGTGGGTTGGCGAAGGCAGCATCGAGCCGAAATCCAAGGTGACGTTTGCCGAATCCGGCGAGAAAGACAAAAACGTTTTCTACGGCAAGCAAGAGCCGAAGTCTGAAGCCGAGTTCAAGCAGTGGGTGGATTACGCCAAGGCCCAAGGTGCCATCGGCACCGGCCCTTCGGCGAAGCTGACCAAGGGCGGCGATCAGAGTTATTCGGATCTGGTGCAACCGTGGATGAATCAGTACACCCACGATCAAGGCCTGCTGGTGCATGTCTATACCGTCGACGAGCCGGTGGACTTCGAGAAAGTCATGGCGGCCGGTGTCGACGGTATCTTCACCAACCGCGCCAGCGAGATGTTGAAGTTCTACAAACGCCCGGCGGCCGGCACCGTTGATCAGGTGTTGAAGAACAACGGTTTCTGATCTGAAATCGAGGCGCCTTCATCGCGGGCAAGCCACGCTCCCACAGGTTCTGTGCAGGTGCATGGCTTGCCCGTTTTGTTTGGGTGCGGGGTTTTAAGGGTGAGTTAAGTTGCGCTGGTTAACCTGAGGCCACTTAAACGAATCACCCCAAGGAACGAACTGATGAAAACTTTGACTGCCCTGTTTACTGCTGCCGCCCTGACTCTTACCGCTGGCCTGGCCCAGGCTGATGTTCGCGTTGACCAGATTCCTGAACTGGTTAAGTCGGGCAAGATCAAGTCGCTGGAGTCGATGAACGCCGAAGCGCTGAAACTGCATCCGGGTGCGACTATTACTGACACGGATCTGGATAACCACTTCAATGGTTATGAGTATGAAGTTGAGCTGAAGACGGCTGATGGTAAAGAGTTTGATGTGGACTTTGATGCGACCACTGGCAAGGTGTTGAGCAACAAGCAAGACACTTGATTGAACGCACTATCAAAAGCCGCACGATTGAGAGATCGTGCGGTTTTTTTTGTGTTCGGCTTTTTTAATTGGTTGTCAGTGAGATTTTCTCCCCCTCACCTGCCCTCTCCCCCAAGGGGGGCGAGGGGGAAAGGGAGCCGATCGGGGGCTATTCAAGACCTGAGTTAGCCTCGAAATCTTGAAGCTGATCAGGAAACACCAAGGACCTGAGTACGACTCGATATTTCAGGTCGGCGTAGCTCAAATAGTCACCACGGTCAGTCCCCTCTACCTCCGGGAAAGGGCTAGGGTGAGGGAAAAGGGCATCACGCCGAGGTGCTGACCAGCGAACCGGAAGTGCTGCTGTCAGAACCCTGCAACGCCTGCAACAGCGAGGCGGTAGCGGTTGACAGGGACGCCGAGGTAGCGGTGATCTGCGCTTGTGCGGCGGCTACTTCGGCGGCTTTGGCATTAGAACTTTCCTGCTTCGCCTGGGCCGCTTGCAACGCCTGCTGTTCTTCCTGCAATTGCTTCTGCAACTCGGCAATCTGCTTGCGCAGTTCTTTCACCGAATCCGATTCTTCGCTGCTGCTGGAGCTGCTCTCACCCGCCGGAGCGGCCCCTCCACCGGCGGCGACTTTACCGGTATCGGCAGTCGCACCCGTGCTGGCGGTTGCTGAGGTAGACGTGTCGTCACCAACGTCACTGATCGACGTTTTGCTGGTCGGTGCGCTGACGGTCTGATTGATAGAAACAGAAGTGATGCTGACCATGGAAAGGCTCCAATGCCGGTTATAGATAACCGGTCATCGACCACGGCCGCCTCAATTTGAGATCGACTGTGTACCGACTCGGTATCCGAATCGGTACACGCTCAATAACCTCAGGCGCTCAGGCGAGCGGTGACTTCATTGAGTTGCCCCGACAGACCATGCAGGTTCTGGCTGGCGCTTTCAGTGCGCTGGACGTTGTCGAGGTTGGTGCTGGCGATCGAGGTGATTTCGGTGAGGTTGCGCGAGATGTCCTCGGCCACCGAGGTCTGCTCTTCGGCAGCAGTAGCGATCTGACGGTTCATGTCGCGGATCGCTTCCACGGCGTGAGTGATGCGCTCCAGCATCGCGCCAGCCTGGGTCACTTGCTCAACGCTTTCATCACTGCGCGTCTGGCCGCTGTCGATGGCTTGCGCCGCATCCACCGCACCGGTCTGCACGCTCTGAATGATCTGGTTGATCTCGATGATCGACTCAGCCGTACGCTGCGCGAGGTTACGCACTTCATCGGCGACCACCGCAAAACCACGCCCGGCCTCGCCGGCCCGCGCTGCTTCGATCGCAGCGTTAAGCGCCAGCAGGTTGGTCTGTTCGGCGATGCCACGAATCACTTCCAGCACTTTGCCAATGCGGCCGCTGTCGGCTTCGAGACGACGAATCACCGTGGCGGTATTGGCGATTTCACCGCGCATCTGCGTGATCGAGTGAATGGTGCTCTGCATGACCTTTTCACCCTGCTGGGCAGACTGGTCGGCATCGTCGGCCGCACGCGCGGCATCGGCGGCGTGACGCGCCACTTCCTGCGCAGTGGCGGACATTTCGTTCATCGCCGTGGCCACCTGATCGGTGCGGTTGAACTGCTCGTTGGTGCCGCCGGCCATGGTCGTGGCGATCGCATTCAACTCACCGCTGGCGCTGTCCAGATCACTGGCGCTGCGCTGCAAACGGGTGAAGGTGTCGGCGAGGAAGTCGCGCAAGGTATTGGCCGCTGCGGCGAGGTTGCCCAGTTCATCCTGACGGTCGCTGACCACACGTTCGGCGAGTTTGCCGCGACTCAACTGAGTGACGTAATCGATGAGTTTGCGAATCGGCTCGACCAGGTTGCGGTTAACCAGCCACAGACTGAGCAGGCCGATCAACAGGCCCGACGCGAGCATCACCAGCAGCCCCAGCCACACGGTGCGATCGGCCTCGGCACTGATCAGCGCCGACTGTGCACTACCCTGCTTGCGCAACTCAGCGACCAGTTCGCTCATCTGATCGCTGGCGGCGCGGTCAACGCCTTTGACCGCCGCGTCACCCGCCGTCGGATCACCACCGGCAGCCACGTAGGCATCGCGTCCCCTCTGATACGCAGAACCGAGCTGACGATGCTCATCGCGCAGGCGCTCGATACGATTTTTCAGGCTTGGCTCCAGGCCTTTCTGCCCGGCCAGTTCACCAAGGATGTTCTGCACATCGCGCTGACGATCTTCGAACTGGCTCCAGTACTTGGCCAGATCCGCCGGTTGCTTGCCGCGCAGCAGGACGTTCTTCCACTCCTGCACCTGCACCTTGAATTGCAGGTTGGCTTCGTCAATCAGTTGCGAGGTGTGCAAGGGACCGGCGATCAACTGGCTGTAGCTTTGCACGCCGTTGGAAAGGAAATGAAAACACGCCAGCGCAATCAACAGCACCGCCAGCAGGCTGCCGCTCAGCAGGGCGAGAATTTGCGCTCTCAGGGATTTTTGCAGCATCGAAAGATACTCAGGACAAGGATGAGGTACGCCCGGTAAGGCGTGAAATTGTGCCGGACATCCATGTCGGCGAGCCTTGGTTCATGGCCAATGGCGCGCAACCTAACGCACCTGTGATCGGCGCGCCAGAGCGCTTCTTGAAGAAAACCAGACCACCGGTAAGTCGCTGATTTGACGTCACTTTGCTGTCATCTAAATGTCATGTGACATTGCGATGATGCGGCTCAGTGAACCTGCCATTTGCGCGACCGACGCACCCTCCTCGCAGCGAGCCCTCATGAACCACAGCCTCGACATCAGTCATCGCGATCCTGATCTGTTTGGCCTGCTCTACGGCTTTCGTTTCCTGCCCGGCGAACGGGGCCGCGAAGTCGATTCGGCGACGGCACTGCGCTGCTTGCAGGACGATAGCGACAGTGGCGAATTCCTTTGGCTGCACCTCAATCTGGCGCATGCGGCGTGCGAACGCTGGATGAAAAGTCATCTGCAATTGCCTGAAGAGTTTTTCGAGGCGCTGCACGAAGGTTCGCGCTCGACGCGTATCGAGCATGTCGACTCGGCGTTGCTGGCAGTGGTCAACGATGTGGTGTTCAACCTCAGCAGCATGGTCTCCTCGGACGTGTCGACGCTGTGGGTCTGTGTGCGCAGCAAACTGATCGTCAGCGCGCGTCTGCAACCGCTGCACTCGGTGGACAAATTGCGCTCGTCGGTGAAGGCCGGCGAACGCTTTCGTTCGCCCTCGGAACTGCTCGTGCATCTGCTGCGCGATCAGGGCGAAGTGCTCACGCAGATCGTGCGCAAGACCAGCATGAGCGTCGATCAGGTCGAAGACGAATTGCTCTCCTCGCGGCTGTCGACCAACCGCGCCGAACTCGGTGCCAATCGTCGGGTGCTGGTGCGTCTGCAACGATTGTTGGCACTGGAGCCGGGGTCGTTGCTGCGTCTGCTCAACCGGCCGCCGCCGTGGTTGCAGAAGGAGGACGTCAAGGAACTGCGCAAATCCACCGAGGAGTTTGCGCTGATCATCAACGACCTCACCGCCCTCGGTGAGCGGATCAAATTGCTCCAGGAAGAGATCGCCGCCAACCTCAACGAACAGAGCAACCGTACGCTGTTTACTCTGACCGTGGTGACGGTGCTGGCGCTGCCGATCAACATCATTGCCGGTTTTTTCGGGATGAATGTGGGTGGCGTGCCGTTGTCGCAGGATCCGGAGGGGTTCTGGATATTGGTTGCGCTGGTGGCGACGTTTACCGTGATTGCCGGGCGATGGGCATTTCGCAAGCGCGGGGATTATTGACCACGGAATGCACCGCTCCCACAGGGGACCTCAACGGCTTAAGACCGACGGTTGGATTAATCAGCCAAACACTGACATGGCGCAGTCTCTCTGTAACATTCTGCAACGATCATGGGCGACATTCCTTTCCTCGCTCAGGATTGTCCGCTCATGGCTACTCCCTCCCTGACCGCCAGCCCCGCGTCCGCCGCCAGCGGCAGGCCTGCCCTCGACAAGAAAACCGGCCCATTCACCTATGTGATCTTTTTCGCCGTGCTGGCGATGGGAATGCTCTTCACCGCCTACAGCCTGATGCACGACATGCACGAACTCGGCACGGTGGTGACCACCTGGACGCCGTTTCTGCTGCTCGGCGTCGCGCTGCTGATTGCACTGGGCTTCGAGTTCGTCAACGGTTTCCACGACACCGCCAACGCCGTGGCGACGGTGATCTACACCCATTCGCTGCCACCCAATGTCGCCGTGGTCTGGTCGGGGTTCTTCAACTTTCTCGGCGTGCTGCTTTCGAGTGGCGCGGTGGCGTTCGGCATCATCGCGTTGCTGCCGGTGGAGTTGATTCTGCAGGTCGGTTCGTCCGCTGGCTTCTCGATGATTTTCGCCCTGCTGATCGCGGCGATCCTGTGGAACCTCGGCACCTGGTGGCTGGGTTTGCCAGCCTCGTCGTCGCACACCTTGATCGGTTCGATCATCGGCGTCGGTGTGGCCAATGCCCTGATGCACGGCCGTGACGGCACCAGCGGTGTCGATTGGGCGCAGGCGACCAAGATCGGTTACGCACTGCTGCTGTCGCCACTGGTGGGTTTCGGCTGTGCGGCGCTGTTGCTGCTGGCGCTGCGTGCGTTCGTGAAGAATCGCTCGCTGTACAAGGCGCCGGAAGGCAACACGCCGCCGCCATGGTGGATTCGCGGTTTGCTGATTCTGACCTGCACCGGTGTGTCCTTCGCCCACGGCTCCAACGACGGGCAGAAAGGCATGGGCCTGATCATGTTGATTCTGGTCGGCACACTGCCAATGGCCTATGCCTTGAACCGCACGATGCCGGAAGAACAATCGCTGCAGTTTGCCGCTGTGGCGCAAGTCACTCAGCAAGCGCTGGTGAAAAGCGCACCGCTGCCGACGCCCGCCGATCCGCGTGCGGTGCTCTCCGATTACGTGCGCAGCAAGGACGCCACGCCGCAACTGATCCCCGCCCTCGCCGCCCTCACCGGGCACATTGGCGAAGAAGTCAAAGGCTACGGTTCGCTGGCGAAAGTCCCGGCCGAAGCCATGGGTAACGTGCGCAATGACATGTACCTAGCCAGCGAGAGCATTCGCCTGATGGACAAGAACAAGGTCGGCAATTTCGACGCCGACACCAGCGGCAAACTGCAGTTGTTCAAACAGCAGATCGACAACGCCACGCGGTTTATTCCGCTGTGGGTGAAGATCGCCGTGGCCATCGCGCTGGGACTGGGCACCATGGTTGGCTGGAAGAGGATTGTGGTGACGGTCGGCGAGAAGATCGGCAAGACCCATCTGACCTATGCGCAAGGTGCCTCGGCGGAAACCGTGGCCATGCTCACCATCGGTGCGGCGGACATGTTTGGTTTGCCGGTGTCGACGACGCACGTGTTGTCCTCGGGCGTGGCCGGGACCATGGTTGCCAACGGTGGCGGATTGCAGATGAAGACCATCCGCAATCTGTTGATGGCGTGGGTGCTGACCCTGCCGGCTGCGATTCTGCTGTCGGGCAGCCTGTACTGGCTGTTCACCCAGATCTTCTGACGGACGAAGATCCCCTGTAGGAGTGAGCCTGCTCGCGATAGCGGTGTATCAGTCAACATTGATTCAACTGACACACCGCTATCGCGAGCAGGCTCACTCCTACAGTTTTGACCGGTGTTCAGGGTTAGAGCGCAGAGCGAATCAGATCGCCCAGCCAATCCATAAACACCCGCACCCGCAACGGCAAATGCCGCTGTCGCGCATACAGCAATGAAATCCCCATCGCCGGCGCGGTGAATTGCGGCAACACGGTGACCAATTCGCCGTTTTCCAGATGCGGCTGCATGCCGGTTCGCGGTACCTGCGTCAGACCGAAACCGCCGAGGCACGCCGACTCGTAAGCGTCAGTGCTGTTGACCGTAATGCTGCCAGCCATCGGCAGGCGTTTAACCTGACCGCCCTCCTCGTACACAAAACCTTCCGAACGCGAACCGAGCACGCCAACGTAATGCACCAGCCGATGCTGCGCCAGGTCTTCCAGCGTTTGCGGCACGCCGTAGCGCTCGAGGTACGCAGGGCTGGCGCAGTTGACCATGGGAAAGTCACCGAGGTGTCGCGCGACCACCGATTGATCCGGCTGCGCGCCGATGCGCACCACGCAATCGAAGCCCTCGCTGAGCAGATCGACGCGGCGATCGGTGCTGCTGATTTCCAGCTCAAGATTCGGGTGACGATCCATGAACTGCGGCAAGCGCGGCATGATCAGGCGCCGCGCGAGAATGTTCGGCAGGTCGACACGAATGCGCCCGGTCAGCGAGGCCTCGTCCTGGCGGAACAAGCCTTCGATCTCGTCCATGTGCGAGAGCAGATCCTTGCTGCGTTCGTACAGCACCAGTCCGTCCTGCGTCGCCTGCACCTTGCGTGTGGTGCGTTGCAGCAAGCGAGTGCCGAGTAACGCTTCCAGCGCCTGCACATGTTCCGACACGGTTGATCGCGGCAGTCCGAGACTTTCCCCGGCGAGGGTAAAACTCGACAGTTCGCTGACTCGGACGAAGGTGCGCAGCAGTTCCAGTTTGTTCATTAGGCACCTATCGATTGTTCGACTGAGCCGATCAGTGATTCCGGTTTCACTCTGTTTATCACCTCACGGCGGATAAATAAACTGAGCCCATCACCACTCACCGCAATCGAGGAAGCCTCCATGAATCGTAAAATCGCATTGATCACCGGCGCCAGCCGTGGCCTGGGCAAAAACGCAGCTCTGCACCTCGCCGCTCAGGGCATCGACATCATCGGCACTTACCACAGCCGTGCTGATGAAGCTCAGGCGCTGGTGAGCGAAGTGCAAGCACTCGGCGGCAAAGCCGTGATGCTGCAACTCGATGTTGGCCGCAGCGAAACCTTTGCCGATTTCGGTACACGTGTTGTGCAGGCGTTGCAGCAGACTTTCGACCGTCAGCGTTTTGATTTCCTGATCAACAATGCCGGGGTCGGCCTGCATGTCAGCTTCGCCGAGACCAGCGTTGAGCAATTCGACATGTTGGTGAACGTGCATTTCAAAGGGCCGTTCTTTCTGACTCAGCAACTGCTGCCGTTGATTAACGACGGCGGTCGGATCATCAACATCTCCAGCGGCCTCGCGCGTTTCACCCTCCCCGGCGCCAGTGCTTATGCGGCGATGAAAGGCGCGATTGAAGTACTGACCCGCTATCAGGCGAAAGAGTTGGGCGCGCGGCAGATTGCCGTGAACACCTTGGCGCCTGGCGCCATTGAAACCGACTTTGGTGGCGGTACCGTGCGCGACAATGCCGCGGTGAACGCGATGGTCGCCGACAACACCGCACTGGGTCGCGCCGGGCAGCCGGATGACATTGGCGGGGCATTGGCATTGTTGCTGTCACCGGGGGCGCAGTGGATCAATGGCCAACGGGTCGAGGCTTCCGGCGGCATGTTTCTCTAACTAACGCTGAGACACCTTCACATGTAGGAGCTGCCGAAGGCTGCGATCTTTTGATCTTGATTTTTAAGGGCAAGATCAAAAGATCGCAGCCTTCGGCAGCTCCTACACGGGGAACGAGGTTAGTTCTGACAGGCGTTGCGGGTCATAAAGCGCTCGCGCAACACGTCATAGCCCCAGTGATACACATAGGTGTACGGCAGGAAAAACAGCAGCACGCCGACGTCGAGCAAAAACGCCTGCCACAGGCTGACCGACAGCCACCAGGCAATCAACGGCACGCCCATCACGATCAAGCCCCCTTCGAACAGCAGCGCATGCACCACCCGCACCCAGGCGCTGTGCGCAACATTCATGCGTTCCAGCAGACGGTCGAAGAAACGGTTGAACACCACGTTCCAACCCAGCGCCAACAGGGCGATCAACACCGTCACGGCGCCCATTTCAAGCATCGGCTTTTTCATGATCCACGCCAGCAACGGGGTGCAGATCAGGATGGCCAACAGCTCAAAACCAACCGCCTGGTAAATACGTTCTGTGATGGATTTGTGGGCAGTCATGGCCTGACTCCTTGAGTGAAGATGGTTGCCATGATCCATCCCTAAACCGATACTTCATAATCAATAACCATCGATCAAGGCGATAGTTGATGATCTCGCAGGAAGTGCTGCTGGCATTTGTCCAGGCTGCAACCCAAGGTTCGTTTTCCGCAGCGGCGCGCAAGCTGGGGCGGAGTCAGTCGACCGTCAGCGCGGCGGTGGCCAGCCTTGAGATTGATCTGGACCTGGTGCTGTTTGATCGCAGCAGCCGCAAACCGACCCTGACCCCGGCCGGGCATGTGCTGCTGCAACGTGCTGAGGCAATTCTGGCGGCCAGCAGTCGCCTGGAAATGACCGCACGGCAGTTGTCCCAGGGCGTCGAAGCGAAGCTTACGGTGGCGATTTCCGATACCTATCAGTCGGACCGTTTTGAAGCGGCGTTGGTGGGGTTTGAGCAGCGTTATCCGGATCTGGAGCTGGAATGTTTGATCGCTGAGTGCGATGACCTGATCGAGCTGGTACAGCGCGGTCGCGCGCATCTGGCGTTCGCGGAAATGCAAGAGAGCTATCCGCCGGATCTGGTCACCTCGACCGTGGCCGAGCGCACGGAAATCGCCTTGTTCGTCAATCGCGACCATGCGCTGGCCAAGCTTGACCACATTGATCAGCAGATCCTCGAGCAGCATCGCGAATTGCGTCTGGCGACCATCGTCAATCCGTATGACAGTCGTGGCAAAGGTCGCGTGTGGTCGGCGCCGAGTTATCTGATGTTGCTGGAGATGGCCGAGAAAGGTTTTGGCTGGGCGCCGCTACCGCGCTGGCTGGCGCAGCGCTTTGGCAATGATTTGCTGGTGGAGTTGAAGGTGCGCGGCTGGCCGAAACCGGTGTTTGTCGATGCGTTGTGGTCGCGGCTGTATCCGCCGGGGCCGGCGGGGAGCTGGTTGTTGAGCAAGATGCTGGAATAGCGGCGCTGCTGATCGCTGGCAAGCCTGAAGTCAAAAGCCCCTCACCCCAGCCCTCTCCCAGAGGGAGAGGGGGCCGACCGAGGTGTCTTGCGTCATACATCGACCTGAGAGACCGAGTCGATTATGGATGTATAGCTACGGTATACACCTCAATTATGGATTCACCGCTGAGCGTTCAGGTCGGCGTACTTCTACAGCATCCCCCAATCAGTCCCCTCTCCCCCTGGGAGAGGGCTAGGGTGAGGGTAGTTCCAGCGCCATGAGCCGCCCTTGAATAAACCGCCGCTCCGGCTCTTGCCGCGTAAGCTCCAACGCCCGCAAATACGCCGCCCTCGCCTCTTCCACCCTACCCAACTGCCGACAAAACTCCGCCCGCGCCGAATGCGCCAAGTGGTAATCCTGCAACTCCCCTCGCGCCAAAATCCCCTCAATCAAATTCAACCCCGCCAACGCCCCATCACGCTTGGCCACCGCCACCGCCCGGTTCAACTCGATCACCGGAGAAGGCACCGCCCGCAACAGCACGTCATACAAGCCAACGATCTGCTCCCAATCAGTTTCTGCCGCCGTCGGCGCCTCGGCATGCACCGCAGCAATCGCCGCCTGCAAACAATACGGCCCGAACCGCCGCGTCGTCAGCGCACGCTCGACCAGAGCACAACCTTCAGCGATCAACTCGCTGTCCCACAATGTACGATCCTGATCGTCGAGCAAGACCAATTCGCCGTCCGGCGAAGTGCGCGCCGAGCGTCGCGATTCGTGCAACAGCATCATCGCCAACAGCCCCATCACTTCCGGCTCCGGCAACAACTCCATCAACAACCGTCCCAATCTGATCGCCTCGCGAGTCAAATCCTCACGGGTCACCTCCGCCCCGCCCGACGCCGAATACCCTTCGTTGAACACCAGATAAATCACCCGCAACACACTGTCGAGGCGTTCGGGCAATTCGCTCAGGCTCGGTACTTGATAGGGGATTTTTGCGTCACGGATCTTGGCTTTAGCGCGCACGATGCGTTGGGCAATCGCCGCCGGTGCCGAGAGAAACGCGCGGGCGATTTCCTCGGTGGTCAGGTCGCAGACTTCGCGCAAGGTCAGCGGCACTTGCGCATCGGCCGCCAGTGCCGGGTGGCAGCAGGTGAAGATCAGCCGCAGGCGATCGTCTTCCACGTCTTCGCCACTCCAGTCCGCCTGTTCCAGTTCTTCCAGCTGCGCCAACAACAAGGGCTGTGAAGCTTTGAAGCGTGCACGTCGACGCAACACGTCAATCGCCTTGAACCGCCCGGTGGACACCAGCCAGGTGCGCGGATTGTCCGGCACGCCGTCGCGTTGCCAACGCTCGACCGCGACGAAGAACGCCTCATGCAAGGCCTCTTCGGCGAGGTCGAAATCACCCAGCAAGCGAATCAGCGTCGCCAGAATCCGCCGCGAGTCTTCGCGATAGACCTGCTCGACCCGCGCCCGAACCTCAGACATTCAACTGCCGCACCGGGCGCACTTCAACGCTGCCAACCCGCGCCGCCGGAATGTTGCCGGCGACCTGAATCGCTTCGTTGAGATCCTTGGCGTCGATCAGGTAGAAGCCGGCCAGTTGCTCCTTGGTTTCGGCGAACGGGCCGTCGGTGATCGACAGTTTGCCGTTGCGCATACGCACCGTGGTGGCGGTCTGCACCGACTCCAGCGCCTCGGCGGCAACCATTCGCCCGCTGCCTTGAATCGACTCGGCATAAGCCCAGCACTCGGCGTCTTCCGGGCTGTCGGGCGATAAATGCAGCAGGCGCTCATCGCTGTAGACCAGGCATAAATACTTCATGGCGTTCTCCTGAATCGGACGGATCAACTATGGCTGAAGATCAGGGCGTCACATCGAACAGCGTCGCGCCGCTCATCGGATCGAACGGTGCCGACCAGTGTTCGTGGACGATTTTCCACGTGCCGCCGACCTGCCGATAGCAGGCGGTGACGCGCATCCAGCAGCTCTGGGTTTCGCCCTTGTCATTGGTGCCGCCGCAATTGGCGACCCAGTGGGCGAAAGCGATGTTGTCGGCGCTCTCGATAACGATTTCGTGGAACTCGAAAATGTGCGGGCCGGGGCACATTTCCATGCATTCGACCCAGTGCGCGCGGTAGGCGGGTTTGCCCTTGAATTGCAGGGCTTTGATCGCATCGAAGGAGACGATGTCGTCGGCGTACAACGCCATGACTTTCTCCACGTCCTTGGTCATGACGGCTTCGCGGTAGGTGTTGATCAGGGTCTGGATTTCAGCTTGTTCGCTCATGGTGTTCTCCGTGGTTTTTGTTGTGAAGACACCTTTAGTCGTTCGGCAAACAAGCAGATCGACAGTCGAAACAAAAAATTTCCACTGAGGCCAAAATCGCTAGAATCCGAGACTTATCTTTGTAGGAAAAAGGAAATTCCCGTGTCAGCCCAACTCGTGCCGTACGACAACCTGAACGCCTTGCAGCGTCAGCAAGTCGAGGCGATTGAAATCCATGCCGAGCAGATCAAGTTTTCCGGCGACATTCATGGTGCCTTGCACACGCTGCTGTCGAAACCCGGCCCCGGGGTGAAAGGTTTTGCGCTGTTGGCAGATGACGTGCCGGTGGCGTTTCTGCTGCTCAAACGCCCGCCAGTGTTGCCGGACTGGGCCAATGAACACAGCGCCACGTTGCATGCGTTGCAGGTCGATCGCCGCGCGCAGGGCAAGGGTTACGGCAAGGCCTGTCTGCAAGCGCTGCCCGAGGTTGCGCGTCAGGCGTGGCCGGAGATCAAAGGGCTGGAATTGTCGGTGGACGCTGACAATGATGCGGCGATCGCGCTGTACGCCAAGCACGGCTACGTCGACAGCGGTGAAGCGTACAAGGGCCGGATCGGTTACGAACGGCGCATGGGCCTGGTTTTCTAAGTCATCGAGGGATGCACGATGATCGATTCAATCGAAGCGCTGGAAGCGATTTACGGACTGCCCCACGAGCGGGCGGTGCGCAAGCAGATCGGTTTTCTCAACGAGGATTATCAGGCGATGGTGCGGGTTTCGCCGCTGGTGATTGTCAGCTCGGTGGGCGCCGATGGCCTCGACAATTCACCGCGTGGCGACAAGGCCGGGTTTGTGCGGATTATTGATGAGCGCACCTTGGCCCTGCCGGATCGCCCGGGCAACAACCGCATCGATACCTTGCGCAATGTGCTGCAGGATTCGCGGGTGTCGCTGCTGTTCATCATTCCGGGAATTGGCGAGACGTTGCGGGTCAATGGCACGGCGACGATCAGCGCAGATCCGCAACTGCTGGAAAGCTTTGCGGTGAATGGCAAACCGGCGAAAACGGTGTTGCTGGTGACGGTGGAGGCGGCGTTTTTTCATTGCTCAAAAGCCTTCGTCCGCTCGGATGCATGGAATCCTGAAACGCATCTGCCACG
Organism: Pseudomonas sp. MC6; assembly: GCF_054790575.1. Lineage (NCBI taxonomy): Bacteria > Pseudomonadati > Pseudomonadota > Gammaproteobacteria > Pseudomonadales > Pseudomonadaceae > Pseudomonas > Pseudomonas sp. MC6. The sequence goes on along the minus strand of NZ_CP186504.1, from coordinate 111,515 downwards.
CTCGGCCCTGCCCTCTGCCGGCGCCTTCCACAAGCGCCTGAACGATGGCGAGTTCGATGCCGACACCTATGACCGTGAAGCCCCAAAACGGGTCACCGACACTCTCTACTGACACAACGCGGTCCATTGTAGGAGTGAGCCTGCTCGCGATAGCGGTGTGACAGTTAAATTAATGTTGACTGACACTCCGCTATCGCGAGCAGGCTCACTCCTACAGGTTTTGATCAGTGTTGGGTTATAGGGTCAGGATCATCTCGTGCCACGCCATGCCGCCGTGATCGGACTCCGACGGCTTGATATAGGCAAAGCCAAACCCGGCATACAGCGGGATGTGTATTTCTTTGCACATCAAATGAATCGTCGCTTTATCCATCCCGCGCATACGCTCGATGAACTCGCCCATCAAACGCTTGGCCAAGCCCTGCCCCTGATAATCCGGGTGCACCACCACCGACATGATCACCACGTTCGGCCCTTTCGGGTCATGGCCGATCAGTTCCTTGAACGCCTCGTCCGACATCTGCACGTCGAACGCCGCACCGGAATTGACGAAACCAGCGACCACGCCATCCACCTCCGCGACGATAAAACCTTCCGGCCAAGTAGCAATGCGCGTAGCGATCTTCTCGCGAGTGGCCGCTTCGTCACCTTCATAGGCGACGGTTTCGATGGCGTAGCAGCGGTCCAGATCGGCGGCGGTGACGTTGCGGATGACGGTGTTCATGGCGGCTCGGAAATCAGCAGAAGAAAGTGCCGAAAGCATAAAGGAATAAGGTCTGCATATCGATGCGCACGGGCAGCGTAAAGCCTGCGTATAAGCGCTTTTCTTCGTGCAGGCGGCGGGCTATTTCTGAGGTGTGTCTTTGACTACCTTCGGGGGAAACCGCTTATGAACAGCGTTGAAATCGGCCTGTCGCTGGTGTTGGGCATCAGTACGTTCGGCTTTATCACCTTGGGCATCGACCTGTTGCGGGCGCGACGGTTCGGCAAAGGCAAGCGGGGTTGAAAACCATGAGGCGGATCACTGATCCGCCGCAGGTTTGTCGGCTCAGGCCTTGGTATCGACCGGCACGCAGATTTCCAGCTTGCCGGTGTGCAGCTTCGGATTGAAATCGGCGCTGTAGCGCTCCAGCTCCGGGGCGTTGAGCTCCACGTAATGAGAGGTCGGCAACCAGGTCTTGTAGATGTATTGCAGGGTTTGCGGCAATTGTTCGAGCGGTCCCTTGTGCTCGAACACTGCGTACTGGCGAGGCAGTACTTCGACCCATTGGTAGACCTTCTGGTCGAGGTCATCGAGCTTGCTGATTTCCACTCCGGCGATGTAATCGAAGCCGCCCTTGCCGTCGAAATTGCTGCAGACGCCGTAAGTCACTTCGTTCTTTTGCCCCTGAATCTTTCCCAGGTGCGGCAAGAACTTTTCCCACAGTGCCGGGATGTCTTTTGCTGTGTCTTGGGTAAATCGACCGCGAAAGCCTGCAATCAGCAGAAAGTGTCCATGTTCGAAGCGAGGTTCAGCCACTTCGACGCGTGTTTGCTCATCCATGACTCGACTCCTGGAACAAAAAAGGGATTCGGCTGGGAGTATAGAAAGCCAAACTCAATTCGCACGCTTACAGCGTGTGCAACTGCTCGACGGCGCCCGAACCGACAAACTCGTTATAGCCGGATACGATCACGTAAACTGCGAAATAGCAGAAGATCGCTGCAGATGCCAAGTAGGAATAGCGCAATAGCTTGTCGCCCAGCAGCTTGCCACCGTGGCTCGCGGCGAAGCATAAACCCGCCGACCAAAGCAGCCCGGCGCAGAGGAAACCGCCAAGGAACAGCGCCGAACTCAAAGGGCCGCCGCCACCGGAACGCGCGATCAAGGTGCCGCCGACCGCTGCAAACCAGAGAATCGCGCTTGGCGATGACATCGCGAGAAAAATCCCCCGGAAGAACTCCTTGCGATGGGAGTTCTGCCCTACCTCGGCGGTCGCGGCCAGTTGCGCTTCGTGATGAATCGCCGAGTAGATCATCTTCGCCGCAAAGTAGATCAGCAGCGCCGAACCACCGATCCACAGCACCCAGCGCACGCTTTCGTACTGCAGCAAAACCGTCATCCCGGCCAGCGCCAGCACCGCGTAGATCAGGTCGCCGACGCAAGTGCCGAGGCCCAGCGCAAAGCCCTGAAAGTAACCGCGCTGCATCGCCAACGTGATCATTGCGATGTTGGCCACGCCGATATCCAGGCACAGCGAAAGGCTCAGCAAGAAGCCGCTGGTGAATTCCATCTACCGATTTCCTTGGGACAAAATTGTTTACAAACGGGCTGGACAGTATGCCATCACTGACCTTATCTTCCGCCACAGGTCACCGCAGTGACCAGCGTCGCTCGGACGGTTCCGGGCGCTTACGTTATCCGAGGCAACAATGGCTGAACAAGGTTCGCCGCGCCGCTTTGCGCGCATAGATCGACTCCCCCCTTACGTTTTCAACATCACCGCCGAGCTGAAGATGGCCGCGCGTCGTCGTGGTGAAGACATCATCGACTTGAGCATGGGCAACCCCGACGGGGCTACGCCGCCGCACATTGTCGAAAAACTCGTACAAGTTGCCCAACGCGAAGACACCCACGGCTACTCCACATCCAAGGGCATTCCGCGCCTGCGCCGGGCGATTTCCAACTGGTACAAGCAGCGCTACGAGGTCGATATCGACCCGGAAAGCGAAGCCATTGTCACCATCGGTTCCAAGGAGGGCCTGGCGCACTTGATGCTGGCGACCCTCGATCAGGGCGACACCGTGCTGGTGCCAAACCCGAGCTACCCGATTCACATCTACGGTGCGGTGATTGCCGGCGCCCAGGTGCGTTCGGTGCCGCTGGTGCCGGGCGTGGACTTCTTCGACGAACTGGAACGGGCCATTCGCGGTTCGATTCCGAAGCCGAAAATGATGATCCTCGGTTTCCCGTCGAACCCGACTGCACAGTGTGTGGAACTGGATTTCTTCGAACGGGTGATCGCCCTCGCCAAGCAGTACGACGTGCTGGTGATTCACGATCTGGCATACGCCGACATCGTCTACGACGGCTGGAAAGCGCCATCGATCATGCAGGTGCCGGGCGCCAAGGACATCGCGGTGGAGTTTTTCACCCTGTCGAAGAGCTACAACATGGCCGGCTGGCGCATCGGTTTCATGGTCGGTAATCCGGAACTGGTCAACGCCCTCGCACGGATCAAGAGCTACCACGACTACGGCACCTTCACCCCGCTGCAAGTGGCGGCGATTGCCGCCCTGGAAGGTGATCAGCAGTGTGTGCGCGACATCGCCGAGCAGTATCGTCAGCGTCGTAATGTGCTGGTCAAAGGTCTGCATGAACTGGGCTGGATGGTCGAAAATCCGAAGGCGTCGATGTATGTCTGGGCGAAGATTCCTGAGGCGTATGCGCATCTGGGTTCGCTGGAGTTCGCCAAAAAACTGCTGGCCGAGGCCAAGGTCTGTGTTTCGCCAGGGGTGGGATTTGGCGAGTATGGCGACGATCATGTGCGCTTCGCGCTGATCGAAAACCAGGATCGGATTCGCCAGGCTGTGCGCGGGATTCGCGGGATGTTCCGGGCGGATGGATTAGTCGCAAAAACTGGCGGCTAACGCAAAACCTGTAGGAGTGAGCCTGCTCGCGATAGCGGTGTGTCAGTCACCGTAAATGGCACTGACACACCGCTATCGCGAGCAGGCTCACTCCTACAAGGGAATGTGTCCGGCCTCGAAATTTCACCCACAAAAAAACCGCATCGCTGCGGTTTTTTTGTGTCTGCAAGAAGCGCTTACACGAACAGCGACAACAGCAGGATAAAGCCCAACGCAACCACCGAGAGGATGGTTTCCATCGCCGTCCAGGTCTTGAACGTCTCGGCCACGGTCATGTTGAAGTACTGCTTCACCAGCCAGAAACCGGCGTCATTCACGTGCGACAGAATCAACGAACCGGCACCGGTAGCCAGTACCAGCAGCTCACGGTTAACGCCCGGAATCATCCCCACCACCGGCACCACAATGCCCGCGCCAGTGATGGTCGCCACAGTCGCCGAACCGGTCGCGATACGGATCACCGCTGCCACCAGCCACGCCAGCAGGATCGGCGAGATCTGTGCGCTGACCGCCATGTGGCCGATCACATCGCCCACACCGCTGGTCACCAGCATCTGCTTGAAGCCACCACCAGCACCGATGATCAGAATGATCGCGGCGGTTGGCGCCAGGCTCGCGTCGAGCCACTTGAGCATCTGCTGGGAACCGATGCCCTGCTTGTGGCCGAAGGTGTACAGCGACAGCAGCAATGCCAGCAGCAGTGCCGAGATCGGGTGACCGATCATGTCCATCCAGGTGCGGAAGAAGTGACCGTCCGGCAGCGCGACGTCAGCGAAGGTTTTCAGCAGCATCAGGAACACTGGCAGCAGCACGGTGATCAGGGTGATGCTGAAGCTCGGCAGCGTGGTCGAGTCGTCATTTTCGCGGGCTAGTTGATCGACCAGTTCCTGATTCGGGTGACCCGGAATGTGCTTGGCGATGAACGTACCGAAGATCGGGCCGGCAATGATGGCGGTCGGCAGCGCAACGATCAGACCATAAAGAATGGTCTTGCCGATGTCAGCGCCGAACACACCGATGGCCAGCAGCGGACCCGGGTGCGGTGGCACCAGACCGTGCACAGCGGACAGGCCGGCGAGCAGCGGGATACCGATCTTGATGATCGACACACCGGTGCGACGCGCAACGATGAACACCAGCGGAATCAGCAATACGAAGCCGATTTCGAAGAACAGCGGAATGCCCACCAGGAACGCGGCGAACATCATTGCCCACTGGACTTTGTCTTTACCGAACGCACGGATCAGGGTCTGGGCGATCTGATCCGCCCCGCCCGACTCGGCCATCATTTTGCCGAGCATGGTGCCCAGCGCGAGGATGATGCCGACGAAACCGAGCACGCCACCGAAGCCGTCCTGGAACGCTTTGATGATGGTGCCGATCGGCATGCCCGACGTCAGGCCGAGGAACGCGGCGGCGATGGTCAGGGAAATGAACGGGTGAATCTTGAATTTGGTGATCAGGATAATCAGGCCGATTACCGTGACCACTGCATCGAGCAGCAGGAACGTCTCATGGGACATGCCAAACATTGGGGGTGTCTCCTGGATTGTTGTTGTTATTAAAGCGGGTTAAACAGAAGTCGGGAGGACAGCGCTATCTCTTTCAACACACTCATACCGCCTGCTTCAGACCGTGGGCCTGCCACCAGACATGAGCCTGGGACGCCAGTTCTTCAACGCTGTGGATCGAAGCGTTCAGGGCCAGGGTCAACGGCTCGCCCTTCGGCGATTCGAGGGTGGCGAACTGGCTTTCGATCAACGTGGCCGGCATGAAGTGGCCCGGACGATGGGACACACGCTCAGCGGCAACTTCAGGGGTCAATTCAAGAAACACGAAGCCCAGGCCCGGCAAGGCACTGCGCAACACTTCGCGATAACTGTGTTTAAGGGCCGAGCAGGTCAGCACCGGGCGTTTGCCCGACGCATCGACGCGACGCAGTTCATCGCACAGGCTGTCGAGCCAGCCGGCGCGGTCGTCGTCGTTCAGGGGGATCCCCGCGCTCATCTTGTCGATGTTCGCGGCCGGATGGAAAGTATCGCCTTCAATGGCAGTGGCGCCGCTCAATTGGCACAGGGCCTCGCTGACGCACGTCTTGCCGCAACCGGCAACGCCCATGATGACCAGGGCGGTGATGGGATGACTCATATAACACCTCAGCGCGCAGACAGCGCTACCTTTGCTAGCTATGACTCTAGTGCACAGGCAGAAGTTGCCGACGCCTTCTTGTCGTTTTTTTGGGTTGCAGCAGGTTTGTTCCCAACACCAAAAAGCGAAGATCAGGCAGGACCTCGCTTACGCATTTACAGCTGCATCAGGACAGCGCTACCTTAGTGCCTTGATTTTTGTTTGGCAAGCCGTCGATGACCACCCCTAAAAACGATAAAAATACCCGCACCACCGGCCGTCCCACCCTGAATGAAGTTGCCCGCCTGGCCGGTGTCAGCCCGATTACCGCCTCCCGCGCCTTGCGTGGGGTCAGCACGGTCGCCACCGAACTGGTGGAAAAAGTCCAGAAAGCTGCGCTTGAACTCAACTATGTAGTCAATCCTGCTGCCCGGGCGTTGGCCTCGGCGCAGAGCCATTCGGTCGTCGTGTTAGTGCCTTCGCTGTCCAATCTGTTGTTCATCGACACCCTGGAAGCCATTCATCGGGTACTCACACCCAAGGGTTTTGAAGTGCTGATCGGCAACTTCCACTACTCGCGCGATGAAGAAGAAAACCTGCTGCGCAACTACATGGCTTATCAGCCGCGCGGTTTCTTGTTGACCGGGTTTGATCGCACGGAAAGTTCGCGGCGGATGATCGAGGCGAGCAATATCCCGTGCGTGTACATGATGGAACTGGACAGCGCCGCCGGGGTAAATTGCGTCGGCTTCTCGCAGCTCAGTGCCGGTGAAACGGCGGCCGAGCATTTGCTCTCTCGTGGGCGCAAGCGTCTGGCTTACATTGGCGCGCAGCTTGATCAGCGCACGTTGTTGCGCGGTGAAGGTTTCCGCAAAGCACTGCAGAAGGCCGGCCGTTATGACCCGGATCTGGAAGTGCTGACGCCTCGCTCTTCATCGGTGGGCTTGGGCGGCGAGTTGTTTTTGCAGTTGCTGGCGGCGCATCCGGATGTTGATGCGATCTTCTTTGGTAACGACGACCTGGCGCAGGGAGCGTTGCTGGAAGCATTGCGCAGCGGCATCAAGATTCCCGAACAAGTGGCGATTCTCGGTTTCAACGACTTGCCGATGTCCGAGCACATGGTGCCGCGCCTGAGCAGCATCAACACCCCGCGAGAAGCGATTGGTCGGCGAGCGGCAGAGCAGATGCTGACGTTGATGGCCGGTAACAGCGTGGCGCGCCCGGTTGAAGACATGGGCTTCGAACTGAAGATTCGCGAAAGTACCTGAAACTGTCGCAATCCCCTGTAGGAGCTGTCGAAGGCTGCGATCTTTTGATTTTGCTCTTGAAAACAAGATCAAAAGATCGCTGCCTTCGGCAGCTCACAGTTTTATGTGGTGCTCACAAATGCTGAGTTGAAACACAACCCTTGTAGGAGTGAGCCTGCTCGCGATAGCGGTGTGTCAGGCGATGCATGTGTTGAATGACACTCCGCTATCGCGAGCAGGCTCACTCCTACAGGGGATCTGCGCAATGTTCAGTGGCTGAGCAGGTCGACGAGGGCCAGTGCGCCTTTCTGTAGTGGCTGGCTTTTGAGCCACACCGCATGCACCGGCATCACCAGACCGTTTTCGATGTTGCGGAAATTCAGCCGTTTCAGCCGTCCGTTGTCCAACCGTGCCTGCACCACCGACAACGGAAAATTACCCCAACCCAATCCCGCCTCAACCATCTCCATCGCCGTCTCAAGACTGTCGGTGCGCCAATACGACTCCGCCACCAACGGCCGCGTTTCACTGATCGGCAAGTCGCGACTGGCAACGATGATCTGCCGCACATGCACCAGGTCTTCGAGAAACACATCCTGCCCCTGCAACAGCGGACTGTCCGCCGCCAGCGTCGCGATCATCCGTTCGCTGCCGACAAACTGAAAGCGCTCCAGCACATTCATGCTCAACCCGGCGAACGCCAGACACACGCTGACGCGGCCGCTGTGCAGCATTGCCAGCACGTCATCCTGCGGCGCGGTCAGCACTTCGATATCGAGCAATGGATGGCGCTCGGCGATCACTTTGATCGCCGCCAGCAAACGACCTCGGTCGATGTCCGCAACCACGCCAATCGACAATTTGCTCTCCAGCCCAAGCGACAGCTCCACGGCATGCACTTGCAACTGTTTAAGCTGCTCGGCAATCAGCCGCGCGTGCGGCACCAGTGACAGCGCCATCGCCGTGGGCTGCGGTTCGCGATGGCTGCGGTCGAACAGCAGATAACCGAGTTCGGCCTCGAGGTTGCCAATACCCATACTGACGGCGGAGGGCACCCGACCTAATGCACGCGCCGCCGCCGAAAACGAGCCACGCTCGATCACGGCAAGAAACAGCTCGATGCTGTCGCTGTTGAAATTCACATCAAACACCTATCAATAGAACTGAAAGTAGCTGACTTTTTCTGTCAGCCCTATTGAAGCTATCTTTCGCCGCCTTCGCCAGTCCCACTGGCCAACAAACGGCAAGAAAGAGGCAAATCCCCCATGCAAGGCGTTAAACGCAAACTGGTCTATGTGTCGCTCTACGAAGTGATCGGCATGACCTTCTCCGCCCTCGGTCTGGCGTTGTTGTCCGGCACGTCGCCGGGCAGCACCGGGCCGCTGGCGGTGATCATCACCACCATCGCCGTCACCTGGAACTTCATTTACACCTCGCTGTTCGAGCACTGGGAAAGTCGCCAGCAATCGCGCACCCGCACAGTCAAACGACGCATTGCGCACGCCGTCGGTTTTCAACTGACGTTGATCGTGTTCCTGATTCCGTTGATTGCCTGGTGGATGAACATCAGCCTGGTGCAGGCGTTTCTGCTGGATCTGGCGTTGATCATTTTCATTCCGTGCTACACGTTTGCCTTCAACTGGCTATTCGACAGGATCTTCGGGCTGCCAGCCTCGGCGCTACCGGATTCGGCGGCTGCGGCATAAATCGTTAATTTGTAAGCAGGTATTGCTAGAAATCAGCGGATTAGCTGATTAAATCAACGATATTCACAATACGTTAACTCCGATAGCAGGCTAAGCTTTTCCATTAATAAAAAAAAAGGATCAGCCTATGACTGCTCACGCCCCTGCTCCCGCCGCCGCGCAACGCGACGGCATCGACCCGATCCGCGCCGCTCAGGTGTCCGCCCGCATCGATCGCCTTCCGGCGGTCGCGACGATTTGGCGCTTGGTGGCGCTGCTGTCGATCGGTGGTTTTTTCGAACTCTACGACCTGTTCCAGACCGCCTACATCAGCCCCGGGCTGATTCGCGATGGCATCTTTGCCACCGGTAATCAGGGTGTGTTCGGTTTCTCCGATCAAGCGGCGTTTGCCTCGGCAACATTCCTCGGCCTGTTCCTCGGCGCCAGCCTGCTGAGCCCGTTGGCGGACCGCTTCGGTCGTCGCGCGATCTTCACCTTCGCCCTGGTCTGGTACACGGTGGCGACGGTGTTAATGGGGATTCAGAGTTCGGCACCGGGCATCATCTGCATGCGCTTTCTGGTCGGCATCGGCCTGGGCATCGAGCTAGTGACCATCGACGCCTACCTCTCGGAGCTGGTACCCAAACGCATGCGCAGTTCGGCGTTTGCCTTCGCGTTTTTCGTGCAGTTCCTCTCGGTGCCGGCGGTGGCACTGATGTCGTGGTGGCTAGTGCCGCAAGCGCCGTTCGGGGTATCCGGCTGGCGTTGGGTGGTGTTGGCCAGCGCGGTGTTTGCGCTGTTTATCTGGTGGCTGCGCAAACGTCTGCCGGAATCGCCGCGCTGGCTCGCGCAGCAAGGCCGCTTTGAGGAAGCCAACCGGATTCTCGATGGCATTGAAGCACGATGCGAGAAGGATCACGGCAAGCCACTGGACGTGCCCGAAACGGTCCCGGTCGATGTCGAAGGCAAGGGTCGCTTCGCGGATATCTGGCAGCCACCGTATCGCCGTCGCGCGTTGATGCTGATCGTATTCCACATCTTTCAGGCGATCGGCTTCTTCGGTTTCGGCAATTGGTTGCCGGCGCTGCTGTCCGGCCAAGGTGTCAGCGTCACCCATAGTTTGATGTATGCGTTCATCATCACACTCGCCTACCCGCTTGGGCCGCTGCTGTTCGTGAAGTTCGCCAACCGTTTCGAGAACAAATGGCAGATCGTCGGCTCGGCCCTCGGCGCAATGACCTTCGGCACCTTGTTCGCTCTGCAGACCAGTGCCTTCGGGCTGATCTTCTGCGGGGTGATGATCACGTTCTGCAACGCCTGGCTGAGCTTCAGCTATCACTCGTACCAGAGCGAACTGTTTCCGACCAACATTCGCGCCCGCGCCGTCGGCTTCTGTTATTCCTTCAGTCGTTTGTCGACGGTGTTCAGCAGTTTGCTGATCGGGATGTTCCTGGATAATTTCGGCACGCCGGGAGTGTTGGCATTCATCGTCAGCAGCATGCTGATCGTGATGCTGACCATCGGCTGGTTCGGCCCGCGCACACGCAATCTGGCACTGGAGAATATTGCGCATCGCTGACGGCGCAGCGGTCATCCTCTGCCGCTTATCGGCAAGGGATGACCGCTACGAAGACCTGATCAATGATCAATCCGTTGAAATAAAAGGATTTATTCAGAAGGCACAGTAATTGCTCTGCTAAGCCAGTCAGCAATTACCTACAGGTCTGCACATCATGTTGATCAGTGCCAAACAACAGCAAATCATTCACCTGCCCAAAGCGCTGAATGAAGATGCCACCACCACGGCAGCCGCCGGTCTGCAAGGTGGCCTGCACGGCGCCATGCTGCAAACCCTGCAAAACCAGACCCAGGCGCAAACCGCTGAAGCCACTGCCAAGGTGCAGGACTCGGCCACGCAGATCGCCACCCAGCAAGTCAGCGAAGCCTCGCGCATCAGCGACAACGTCGACGAAGCTTTCGCCAAAACGCGCGTGGGCCTGCAATCGACCGATGCCACCAGCGCCTCGGCAAAATCCGCCACCGACGAATTCAAGGACTACATGAGCAAGACGCCGGAACAGCGTCTGCGCGACAGTATCCTGCAGTCGATGGGGCTGACCGAAGATGACATCAAAGCCATGCCGCCGGAGAAACAACTGGCCGTCGGCAAGGAGATCGCCGAGCGTTTGCAGGACAAGATGAAGTTGGCGCAGGCTGAGAAAGACAACGATGTGAAGGACAGCGACAAGCAGGCGGACAAGTTTCTTGCTGCGCTCTGATTTCCAGGTCGCCTGAAATCAAATGTGGGAGCGAGCCCGCTCGCGAAGGCGGTGAACCAATCAACGTGGATGTTGAATGTTCCATCGCCTTCGCGAGCAGGCTCGCTCCCACAATGTTTTGGTTGATCGGCGTCAGTTCAGTTGCAGGGTTTCATTGAACTGGCTGATCGCATCCACCACATGCCGCGATCCTTGCTGGATCTCCAGAATCACCTCCCCCGCCTCATTCGCCAACTCAACCCCGATCCCGGTACGGCTCAAACTCGACTGCATGCTCGACACCGCACTCAACGACAGGTCATGGTTCTTGCGCACCACCTCGACAATTTCCAGCGTCGCCTGACTGGTCCGCGCCGCGAGGCTACGCACCTCATCCGCGACCACCGCAAAGCCACGCCCATGTTCACCGGCCCGCGCCGCTTCAATTGCAGCGTTAAGTGCCAACAAGTTGGTCTGATCGGCAATCCCGCGAATGGTCTGCACGATGGTGCCGATGATGTCCGATTGTTTGCTGACCGCATCAATACTGGACGCAGCTTCGTTGAGGTCGCGGGAAATGTCCTGAATGATCTGCACCGTTTGCTGCACGACCTGTGAGCCTTTTTGCGCGCAGGCGTCATTTTGTACCGAAGTGCTGTGGGCCGATTCGGCAGCGTTCTGCAACGTAGTCATCTGATGGGTGATGTCGCTGGCGAATTTCACCACTTTGTACAGGCGGCCCTTAGCGTCGAACAGTGGGTTGTACGACGCTTCCAGATAGACCATGTGCCCGGACTTGTTCTTGCGCTCGAAACGATGCGAGTGATATTCGCCGCGATTGAGCGAGGCCCAGAATGCCTTGTATTGCGAGGACTCGGCTTCGGCGCGATGGCAGAACAGGCTGTGATGATGGCCGACGATTTCGTTGAGCGAGTACTGCATGGTCTTGAGGAAGTTGTCGTTGGCGGTAATGACATTGCCTTCCGGGGTGAACTCGATCACCGCCATCGAGCGACCAATCGCGGCCAGCATGCTTTCTTCTTCGTGTTCCTTGTTGATCCGCGCGGTGATGTCCGCCGCCACTTTGATCACACTTCTGACTTGCTTGTCCGGGCCATATACCGGCATGTAACTGGCTTCGAGCCAGACTTCCCTGCCGGCCTTGTTCAAACGCAGGAAAGTCCCGCTGATCGGTTCACCACGGGCCAGGTCACGCCACAGCTTTGCGTATTCCTCACTGCGGTAGAACACCTCTTCACAAAACACCCGATGATGTTTACCACGCACTTCATCGGCGCTGTAGCCCATGGTCTTGCAGAAGTTTTCGTTGGCATCCAGAACAATGCCGTCAGGGGTGAACTCGATCATTGCCATCGAACGGCTGATCGCTTCCAGCTTGGCGTTGGCCTCGGTCAAGGCGCAGCTGAATCGCTCGATCTGCTGCAGGTCAGCCTTGTGATGTAGGTTGAACATGGTTGTATCACCTTCCGCGCGGACTTTTGATTTGATGAAAGTTCAGTTCTTTCAAGATCCACCACTACGTTCCACAGAACAGGCACACGCATTCCTCCACGGGAGGAAGTTGTCAGGTGATAAATGATGATCAATCGGAGAGTCCATGCAGCGACGCTCTAATCAAGACATCCTTCTCTTGATAGCCCGCACGCGGGCCAGCCCTAACGCGTTGAAGAACTTCCATGTAAGCGACGCTCCTTGTTGGTTCAGTGTCGGTGCCTTGGGTTGCGCACTCTGGCAGCATGAATTCACGGACCAACGATGTGTTTCAGCCATGTTTTGACATGACGGTCGACATAGTTAGTTACGAGAAGCATAGCCAGTGCAAAGACCTGCGCAAGGCCATTAGTCGGCCAGTATCTGGCACTTTTTGCACAAGAAACGGTTCAGCGCGGGGAGAATCGTCGGCGAGGCGGACGCTTTCGCGAGCAGGCTCGCTCCCACCTTTGGAACGCATTCCCCCTGTGGGAGCGAGCCTGCTCGCGAAGGCAAAAGTTATAGCGCTACAAAAACGACAGAAACGACTTACAAACTTCCAGTCACCTTGGTCGCCACCTCCGCAGGCACCCAAGGCTTCCAGACCTGCGGCTGATCACGCAAAAACGCTTCCGCCACCAACCTCGGCTGCAAACGTTTTTCACTCATCCCCGCCAAAGTCTGGTTCAACAGATCAATCGGCAAATCGACTTTCTCGAAGAACGCCACCAACTCCGGATACTGCGCCTTGAACGGCGCCGATACGCCAATCGCCAGGCTCGCCGGCATCGAGCGGGTGCCTTTGGGGTTTGGGTTATTGGCATCGGCCAACGTCTTCCAGGCCTCGGCATCGAACGGCGGTTCTTCCAGTTTCACCAGTTTGAATCGCCCCAGCAGCGGCGTCGGTGACCAGTAGTAGAACAACACCGGTTTACCGCGTTTGATCGACGATGCCACCTCGGCATCCAGTGCCGCGCCGGAACCGGTGCGGAAATTCACGAAGCTGTCGTTCAGCGCATAGGCCTTGAGCTTCTGGCTGTTGACGATCTCCGAGGTCCAACCGGTCGGGCTGTTAAGGAAGCGTCCGCGAGTTGGATCTTCCGGGTCGCGGAATACGTCTTTGTAGCGCGGCAGGTCCGCCACCGATTTCAACTCCGGCGCCAACGCTTTGATGCCCCGCTCGGGGTCGCCCTTGATCACATACTCCGGCACCCACCAGCCTTCGGTTGCGCCTTTGACCGTGTCGCCCAAACCGAACACCTTGCCTTCGGCGGCCGCTTTGACCCACGCTGGACTGCGCCCGGCCCATTCTTCTCCGATCACCTGAATATCGTTTTTCGCCAGCGCGGCCTCAAGGCTGACCGTGCTGCCGGGCAAAGTGTCGGTCGAGTAGCCGTAGCCTTTTTCTACGATCAGACGCAGCACTTCGGTGATGAAACTGCCGCTTTCCCAAGTGATATCGCCGAAGTGGATCGGCGCGTTTTTTTCCGTCGCCGAAACAGCGCCGACACTCAGGCTCAACGCCAGCAACGAAGTGCCGAGCAGGGTTTTGATCGATCTCATGCGGACCTCTTGTCTTGCAGGGATTGGTTGGCGCTGTGGCGATCGCACAGCGCTTGGGAACGGTTCATGTACTCGCTGACCGACCGCTGGGAGATGCCCAGTTCGGCGGCGATTTGCGGGTAGGTCAGGCCGTCGATGCGCGCGAGTAGAAACGTCGTGCGGACTTTGTCGGGCAGGCGCTGCAAGCTGTGATCGAGGCAGTTGAGGGTTTGCGATAGCGTGACCAGGTCTTCAGGCGAGACGGCGTAATCGACATCGAGTTGCTGGCGATGACGACGCTCCAGATCACCGCGCCGCCAGCGTTGATAGAGCAGACGCTGGGCGATAGTCGTCAGCAAGGCGCGAGGTTCGCGGATGGCCCTCAGTGCCGGGGCTTCAAGCAATTGGGCGAAGGTTTCGGCGGCGATGTCTTCGCTGCCGGCCGCGTCGTGCAGATGACCGCGCAGATAAGCACAGAGCCAGCGATAGTGGGCGCGAAACAGACTCGATGGGAAAGCTCGGCGCCGGACATAGGGGCTCCTTGATGAGGGGTCGCTGAATGTCCGGTGTTCCGGTGGCGCGATCGTAGCAAGGCGCCTTATTCTTTAAAAATACTTATATTTCATTTTTATATTCTATTCTGAAATATAAAAACAAAAGATCGCAGCCTTCGGCAGCTCCTACACTGATCCCCTGTAGGAGCTGCCGGAGGCTGCGATCTTTAGCGCAAGCGGCCATAGCCAAGTTCTTCAGCCTCGCGCTGATAATCGAGCAGGATTTGATAATCGCGCTCACTGGCCGCAATCACCTCAGGCAATCCCAAGGTCTGTGCGACATCAGGGAGTTCGCGCAAGGTTTCATTCATTACCTGTCGGAGCTGCTCGACCTGCTCATCCGTAGCGCTACCTACCGTAATGAACGGCAAGGTCGGACTCCACGCACTGCGCGCTATCACCCGCAAGGCACTGACTTCTTCCGGCGCATGTTGCGCCAGATAGGCGCAGGTGACGCTGTCGATGGCAGCAAGATCGGCGCGGTTTTCGCGCAACCAGCGCAGGCTCTCGCGATGGCCACCGCTGATGCCGACCGAGGCAAAGAATTGTCCGTCCTGATTCAGTGGCGCCAAGCGCTGACGCAGCAGGTTCATGCCACTGTTGGAGTCCTCACTGTTGATCACCCCGCGCCTGTCGCGGAACTCCGCCAAGGTTTTGCGTGGGTCATGAACCCGGTTAAGGATCAGGCTGCAATGATTGCCAGCGCTGGCGTCGGGCAGTTCGTAGCGTGGGCGGCCGACGATGCGCACTTGTCCGCGCAATGCAGTCATCAGCGGGTAACCGCAGGTCTGCGTGAGCAGCAGATCGGGGGATAACCAGAGTTCTCGCAGTGACAGGCCTTCAGCACTCAGGCGAGTGTGGCCAAGTTGCTCGAGAATGCGCGCAATCCAGCGCTCATTCGCCGCGCGGATTGGCTCGGGGGCGATGTACATCAGGAGTTCGGCGTGGTGTTGGGTCATACATTTTTCCCGGTAAACACAAATCCAATGTAGGAGTGAGCCTGCTCGCGATAGCGGTGCATCAGTGACATCTTCAGTGCCTGACACACCGCTATCGCGAGCAGGCTCACTCCTACAGGGGTTGCGGTGTTCTTGGGTCAGTGGTAAGGATGCTCTGGACTGTCGATCGGCTTGAAGCCATTGCGTCGCCAGAACTCGCCATACCCTTGGACCAGAAACCCGCCACTGCGCGCAATCCATTGCTCGCGATGCATCCGGTAAACCGTGGGCAAGTCGTACCACGCAAGCTTGGGCAAGTCGTGATGCACCAGATGAAAATTCAGATTCAGGAACAACCAGCGCCACGGCCAACCCGCTTCGTTCAACACCGTGCGCTGCTCAGGCTGCGCGTGTGGGCGATGTTCATAATAGGAGCGGATCATCGCGATCGACAGCGCCGGCACGCTGATCAGCAGCAGGTAATGCCAGACCGGCAGCGCGCTGAAACGGGCGATGAACCACAGCATCAGTAACGTGAACAGGCCGTGGGTCAGCCACATCAACCAGGCTTGGCGTTCGCCATTCTTCAGCCGGAGCAACTCTTCTTTGGCCAGCGCCATCAGCGCCAGCGGTGCGCCGATCACGAAGCGTCCGAGCACGGTTTTGTTCAACCAGTGCAGGCAGCGTTCGAACAGCGAACTGCCCTGCCAGCCGGCGCGGGTGAGGTAACGGCTTTCCGGATCGACGCCGGGCACGGTCAGATCCTCATCGCGGTGATGCAGCAAATGGCTGTCGCGATACAGCGTGTACGGATACCACACGGCAAAAGGCGCATAGCCAAGGATCTTGTTGAAGCGCACCCAGCGTGTCGGATGGCCGTGCAGCAACTCGTGCTGCACCGACAGCCACAACACCACCAGCGGGATCAGCAACAGCGTGCTCAAGGCACGGCCCAGCCAGTGACTGTTGAGCACAATGGCGAACCAGCCAGCATAGACGCCGATCAGCAACAGCCAGGTCGGCCACTCGGTACGGGCGGTGACGCGTTGGCGCAGGGTTTCGATCTGCTTACGATGGGCGGCGTCGAAGTAATGGGACATGGCATTGCTCGGAACGGGATTCATCCCCTTCTGTGCAACGACGCGGTGCAATCTTGCAGATTATTTTTGGATGCAGGCGGGAGCCCGAGAACCGGGCTCCGGAAAGGCGTTATCAGTGACCGAAGATGTCGACCTTTTTGGCTTTCTTCTCTGCGCGTTTTTCAATCGCGGTCTTGGCCGGTTTCTTCTTCGCGGCTTTCTTTGAATCCATACCTTTGGACATGATGCCTACTCCACTCACAGGGGATGTGAGGTCAGGTATACACCTATCCAGAGCCGTGCGTTCTTTTATAATCGGCGCTTTGCCCACCGACAGTCCGATCCCATGCCCGACACCCGATACAGCCTGCTCGACGAGTCGCTTTGGCCGTTGATGAACAAGTTTTACCGCAGCCACCAGTCCTCTATGAAAGCCGTTCGCGATGCGCAATTGTGGGTCGCGCGGCGCGGAGAGATTGTGGGCGCGTTGTGCTTGCGGCCGGTGTCCGGCGGGCAATGGTTGACCGGGCTGTTTGTGGATCCGGGGTGTCGTGAACAGGGCGTTGCCGCACAGCTGATCGCAGCGGCAGTGCAGGATGTGAGCGAGCCGGTGTGGCTGTTCTGTCATCCGGATTTGCGTGAGTTTTACGAGAGACGCGGGTTCACGTTCGACCCGGCGCTGCCCCAGGCGATGGCGGAGCGCTTGAGCCGGTATGCGCGGAGCAAGCCGATGATTGCGATGGAACTGAGACCGTCAATCTGATGCAAAACCCTGTAGGAGTGAGCCTGCTCGCGATAGCGGTATGTCAGTGACATTTTCGGTGACTGACATACCGCTATCGCGAGCAGGCTCACTCCTACAAGGGGATTGTGGTGTTCTCGGGGATTAGTCGTCTGCTGCGGGATCGAGGTCGGGGAACATCACTTCGGTAAAACCGAACTTGCTGAAATCGGTGATGCGCGACGGGTACAGCCGGCCGATCAGGTGATCACATTCGTGCTGCACAACGCGTGCGTGAAAACCTGAAGCGATGCGCACAACCGGTTCGCCCTTCGGATCAAACCCTTCGTAGCGAATCTGCTGATAACGATCCACGGCACCGCGCAAACCCGGGACCGACAGACAGCCTTCAAAGCCCTCTTCCGTCAGCGGACTCAGCGGGGTGATCAACGGATTGATCAGGATCGTCTGCGGCACCGCTTCAGCGTCCGGATAACGCTCGCTGTGCTCGAAACCAAAGATCACCAATTGCAGATCGACACCGATCTGCGGCGCAGCCAGGCCAACGCCACCGACGCTTTCCATGGTCTGGAACATATCGTCGATCAGTTGCCACAGCTCAGGGCTGTCGAACATTTCCGCCGGCACGGGCGGAGCGATGCGCAGCAGGCGCTCGTCGCCCATTTTCAGAATTTCACGAATCATGATCAGACTTCGTCAGTGTCCGGCTTGAGCGAATGATCGCGGCCCAGGCCCGAGACGTGTTGTTTGGGATGTTCATCGAGTTCGCCGGGGACTTTCTCACCCGCATCCTTGCCCTCGCTGGACATGTGCTCGATCACCGCGTTCATTTCCGCTCCCAGCAGCAACACCGCGGCGGAGATGTAGAAATACAGCAAGAGCACGATGATTGCGCCGATGCTGCCATACATCGCGTTGTAGTTGGCGAAGGTTTTTACGTAGAACGCGAAACCCAACGAAGCGATGATCCACACCACCACCGCCAATACCGAACCTGGGGTGATAAAGCGGAATTCCTGTTTGACGTCGGGCATCACGTAGTAGATCAGTGCCACGGCGACCATCATCAGAATCACGATCACCGGCCAGCGTGCGATGGTCCACACGGTGACGATGAAGTCTTCCAGTCCCACTTGCGCGGCGATCCAGCCCATCACCTGCGGCCCGAGCACCATCAGCGCGGCGGCCACCAGCAGCATGCCGGCGATGCCGACGGTGTAGACAATCGACAATGGGAAGCGCTTCCAGACCGGTCGGCCTTCGACCACGTCGTACGCCGCGTTCATCGCACTCATCATCAAGCGCACGCCTGCGGAGGCGGTGTACAGGGCGATAACGATACCGACGGAAAGCAGGCCGCCCTTGGACTGCTGCAACTGGTCAATCACCGGATTGACCTGCTCCAGCGCCTGCGGTGGCAGGACCAGTTCCGATTGCAGACGCAGCCAGGAAAAGAAGTCCGGCAAGTGCAGGAAACCGATCAGGGCGATCAGAAACAGAATGAACGGGAACAGCGAGAACAGCATCTGGTAGGCCAGTGCCGAAGCGTAGGTCGACATCTCGTCGTCGACGAATTCAGTGACTGTGCGCACCATCACCCGGTGCAGGGGCAGACCTTTCATGTCCGGAAAAATCATTCGCGTCTCCTTTCGCCGCAATACAGGTTGAAGTCGTGGCGACTCAGGGGCCGTTTTTTACATCACGTTAGCCTGTTTGGCGAACCTCGTCGGGTCGCAGCAGGCTTTTGACACAAAAACGGCCATCCTTGGATGGCCGCTCGTGTATTTCGTTCAAGGCTGAGTTACGCCTTGTCGACACCTTTTTTGACGGCGTCCTTGGCTGTGCCGACCGCTTGCTGGGCCTCACCTTTTTTCTCTTGAATCTTGCCTTCGGCCTGCAGCTTGGTGTTGTCAGTGGCTTTACCGACGCCTTGCTTGACGATGCCGACGGCTTCGTTGGCCATGCCTTTTACTTTATCGCCTGTGCTACTCATGGTGTTTCTCCTTGGTGCATTTAGGGGGAAAAGTCAGTACGTAATGATTGACTGGCCGGGTTTGCGCCAAGTTTCATTTATTTTCGGGGGTTCATTTCGTCGCGGCGTGCAGGTTGGGCTTTATGTTTGCTGCCCAACCCACGAGAATGCCCACCATATGGGCGCCACGCGCCAGGAACCGATCCCGCAGGAATGTTATGAAACTCGATAAAACGCAGGCCATCGCCCGACGCAACAAGGAACTGGGCGGCGCCGTGCTCGGCACCAACAACTGCCACTTCGCCGAACTGAACCGTAACCGCAACATCTGGTGGTTCGACCTGCCGGTGTCGCGTCTGGCCATCGGTCAGTACGAGTGGATTCACCTGCTGATGCACACCCCGGCCACCGATGAACTGCTGCACCTGAAAGTGCCGACGGTGTTTCTGCGTGAAAAGCTTGAAGGGCTGGTGATTCGCAATGAAGGCAAGCGTAAAGCGGCATTGAGCCTGGAATTGAGTGCGGACAAGGATTCGTATCTGCAGGACATGCGTCCGGCGGGGACTAACGTGAATTTTGCGCCGTTTCGTCAGTAGGATTTGTGCTGTCCCCTTTTCCCCTCACCCTAGCCCTCTCCCAAAGGGAGAGGGGACCGACTGAGTTGTTTGGGCGAGCTACGCCGACCTGAGATTCCGAGTTGAACTCAGATTCTAAACAGCCCCCCGATCGGCTCCCTTCCCCCTCGCCCCCCTGGGGGAGAGGGCTGGGGTGAGGGGGTAGGATTTACCGGACACTGCAAACTCCCTCGCATACACCAACAAAAAGCCCCGCATCTGCGGGGCTTGGTGTTTTTAAGCGGCGGACTTGGCCTTGATCTTCTTCAGCTCTTCATCACGCAACTCACGACGCAAAATCTTGCCGACGTTAGTGGTCGGCAGCGCATCGCGGAACTCCACCGTGCGCGGCACCTTGTAGCCAGTGACGTTGGCACGCATGTGATCCATCACTTGCTCTTTGGTCAGGGTGACGCCCGGCTTGGCGACGATGAAAATCTTGATCGCCTCGCCCGACTTCTCGTCCGGCACGCCGATGGCCGCGCACTGCAACACGCCCGGCAGAGTTGCCAGTACGTCTTCCAGTTCGTTCGGATAAACGTTGAAACCGGAGACCAGGATCATGTCTTTCTTGCGATCGACAATGCGCATGTAGCCGTCCGGCTGGATCAGCGCGATGTCACCGGTTTTCAACCAGCCTTCGCTGTCGAGCATTTCATCAGTAGCTTCCTGACGCTGCCAGTAGCCCTTCATCACTTGCGGGCCCTTGACGCACAGCTCGCCGATTTCACCCAGCGGCTGCTCGACACCGGCATCGTCGATGACTTTGCACAGGGTCGATGGCACCGGAATACCGATGGTGCCGATCTGGATGTGCTGGATCGGGTTGACCGTGGCCACCGGGCTGGTTTCGGTCATGCCGTAACCTTCGCAGATGGCGCAACCGGTAACCGCTTTCCAGCGCTCGGCAGCGGCCAGTTGCAGGGCCATGCCGCCGGACAAGGTGACTTTCAGCGCCGAGAAATCCAGCTTGCGGAACCCTTCGTTGTTGCACAGCGCCACGAACAGCGTGTTGAGGCCAACGAAACCGCTGAACTTCCACTTCGACAGTTCCTTGACCATCGCCGGCAGGTCGCGCGGGTTGCTGATCAGGATGTTGTGGTTGCCGATCAGCATCATCGCCATGCAATGAAAGGTGAACGCATAGATGTGGTACAGCGGTAGCGGCGTGATCAGGATCTCGCAACCTTCGTTGAGGTTGGAACCCATCAGCGCTTTGCACTGGAGCATGTTGGCGACGAGGTTGCGATGAGTCAGCATCGCGCCCTTGGCCACACCAGTGGTGCCGCCGGTGTATTGCAGCACCGCCACATCGCCGCTGTCGGGATTGGCTTCGGCCACCGGTTGGCCCTGGCCCTTGCTCAGCACGTCGTTGAACTTGACGGCTTTCGGCAGGTGATAGGCCGGGACCATTTTCTTCACGTACTTGATGACGCTATTGATCAGCAGGCGCTTGATCGGCGGTAGCAGGTCGGCAACTTCAGTGACGATGACGTGTTTGACGCCGGTTTTCGGCACCACGGCTTCGGCCAGGTGCGCCATGTTTGCCAGGCACACCAGCGCCTTGGCACCGGAGTCGTTGAATTGATGTTCCATTTCCCGCGCGGTGTACAGCGGGTTGGTGTTGACCACGATCAGCCCGGCGCGAATCGCACCGAAGACGGCCACCGGGTACTGCAGAACGTTGGGCAGTTGCACGGCGATTCGATCGCCGGGCTGCAAATCGGTATGCTGTTGCAGATACGCGGCAAACGCACCGGACAATTCATACAATTCACCGTAAGTGATTGTCTTGCCCAGGTTGCTGAAAGCCGGTTTGTTGGCGAAGCGTTGGCAGGATTGCTTCAACACTGCCTGAATGTTCGGATACTCGTCCGGATTGATGTCGGCAGCAATTCCAGCCGGGTATTTATCCTTCCAAAAGTCTTCGATCATGGAAGCCCACTCCTCAGCAACGCGAATTCTTCACCGCATTTGATGCGATTATTATTGGTGTGTGTTTGGTATTGGTGAATCTGGCTTTTATATAGGCCGAGAAGTCACAAAGCGCGCCGAGAGTAGCAGCTTTGCCAAGGGTCGACTAGAGCCAAAAGCAGCCCCTACAGTCACTATGATGACTCAAGACCATCTAGCAGTCATTTTAGAGCAAAAATCCTAGAACACCTTGAAAGCCCCGGTTTTCGGGGACTCAAAGCAAAAGATCGCAGCCTTCGGCAGCGCCTACAGGAAATGCATTCCAAGGTAGGAGCTGCCGATGGCTGCGATCTTTTTGCTTTTAACCGTCAGGCGATATCGCGCAACTCACGCCGCAGAATTTTCCCGACAGGCGTCATCGGTAATGACTCACGCAACACGATGTGTTTCGGCACCTTGTACGCGGTGAAATTCTCTTTGCAGTAGGCCTTGAGCTCTTCGAGACTGACCCCGGTTTCCCGCGCCACCACAAACAGCTTCACCGCCTCGCCCGAACGCTCGTCCGGCACCCCGATCACCGCGCAGTTGGCGACTTTCGGGTGCGCCATCACCACATCTTCGATCTCGTTCGGGTACACGTTGAAACCGGAGACGATGATCATGTCTTTCTTGCGATCGACGATGCGCACGAAACCGTCCGGATCGATCACCGCAATATCGCCGGATTTGAACCAGCCCTCGGCATCCAACACTTCAGCCGTGGCCTCAGGCTTGTGCCAATAGCCCTTCATGATCTGCGGGCCCTTGATGCACAACTCGCCGCGCTCGCCCATCGGCTGCTCGACGCCGTCATCGTTGATGACTTTGAGCAGCGTGCCCGGTACCGGCAAACCGACGGTGCCTAGACGCGACTGATCGCCGTACGGGTTGGTGCAGGCCACCGGCGAGGTTTCTGTGAGGCCGTAACCTTCAGTGATGCGGCACCCGGTCATCTGCTCCCAACGCTCGGCGGTGGCCTTGACCAGCGCGGTGCCGCCAGAGTTGGTGAGCTTCAGGCTGGAGAAATCGAGGGTCTTGAAATCCGCGTGTTCCATCAGCGCCACGAACAAAGTGTTCAGCCCCAGCAGCGCCGAGAACCGCCAGTTCTTCAGCTCTTTGATGAAGCCGGCAATGTCGCGCGGGTTGGTGATCAGCACGTTGTGGTTGCCGGAAACCATCATGCACATGCAGTTCGCCGTGAACGCATAGATGTGATACAGCGGCAGCGGCGCGATCATCACTTCCTGGCCTTCGCGCAGCAGCGGCTGGCCGTCCGGGCCGAGTTGGGCGAGACAGGCGCGCACTTGCTGCATGTTCGCCACCAGATTGCCATGAGTGAGCATCGCGCCTTTCGCCAGCCCGGTTGTGCCGCCGGTGTATTGCAGCACGGCGATGTCGTCGAGGCTGACCTTCAGCGGCTTGATGCCCAGACCTCGGCCCATGCGCAGCGCGCTCTTGAAGGAAATCGCCTGCGGCAGCGAATACGCCGGGACCATTTTCTTCACTTTGCTGACCACGGTGTTGACCAGCCAGCCCTTGGCGGCGGGCATCAGGTCGCCCATCTTCGCTTCGATCAGGTATTGAATGTCGGTGTCGGGCAGCACTTCTTGGACTTTCTGGCCGAACATGTTCAGGTACACCAGTGCCCGTGCGCCGGAGTCCTTGAACTGATGGCGCATCTCCCGCGCGGTATACAACGGGTTGGTGTTGACCACGATCAGCCCGGCGCGCAACGCACCGAACACGGCAATCGGGTAATGCAGGACGTTGGGCATCTGTACCGCAATGCGATCCCCCGGTACCAGATCGGTATGTGCTTGCAGGTAACCGGCGAAGGCAGCGCTCTGACGCTCAAGTTCGGCGTAGGTCAGGGTGATGCCCATATTGCTGAACGCCGGGCGATCAGCGAACTTCTTGCAGGAACGCTCGAACACCTCGATCACCGACTTGAACTCACCCATGTCGATGTCCAGCGGTACGCCGGCCGGGCGCTTGTCGTTCCAGAAATCAGGTTGCATTGTTCTTGTCCTCTTTACCTGAGCCGATGCGGGCCGCTTTCTGTCATTTCTGAAAAAGCGGAGCTTCACGGACACTAGCAGTTATGGCCATTGAGGCAAATATGGGCAAAGCCGTCATTGATCGTGTGAATCTTCCTGCCGTGGCGTGGGCTGATCAGACGCGCTATACAATGTTCCGACTCTGAGCAAAGGAATCGCCATGATCCACGACACCCTATGGCTGGACGCGAGTGACCGCAGCCGCCTGTTCGTCAATCAATGGCTGCCTACGGCGCCGTTGAAAGCGGTGATCCTGCTAGCCCACGGCATGGCTGAACACAGTGGTCGCTACGCGCGACTGGCCGACACGTTTTGCGACAAAGGATATGGCGTGTACGCCGCGGATTTACGCGGACATGGCAAAACCGCCAATCACGGAACCCTCGGCCACTTCGCCGATGACGACGGCTGGTGCAAAGTGCTCGGCGATCTGGCCAGTCTCAATCAGCACCTCGGCCAGCAGCACCCCGGCGTGCCGATCATCCTGCTGGGGCACAGCATGGGCAGCTATCTTGCCCAAGGCTATTTACTGCACCACAGCGCCAGTCTGCACGGGGCGATTCTCAGTGGTTCCAACTTTCAGCCTGTTGCGCTGTATCGCGCTGCGCGGCAAATCGCCCGTCTGGAAAAACTGCGTCAGGGTGGCAAGGGCCGCAGTGCGCTGATCGAATGGCTGTCGTTCGGCTCGTTCAATAACAAATTCAAACCGGCGCGCACACGCTTCGACTGGCTGAGTCGTGATCCCGCCGAAGTCGACCTGTACGCCAACGACCCGCTGTGTGGCTTTCGCTGCACCAATCAACTGTGGATCGACCTGCTCGGCGGCTTGCAGCAAATCAGCAAAGCGTCCAATCTCGCGCAGATCGATCCGGGCCTGCCGCTGCTGGTAATCGGCGGCGAATGTGATCCGGTGAGTGAAGGCAAGCGTCTGACAGATCTGGCCAATGCGTTGCGCACGGCCGGCAGCCAGCACCTGCAACTGAAGATCTACCCGCAGGCGCGGCACGAATTGTTCAACGAAACCAACCGCGACGAAGTGATCGCTGATGTGCTGGCCTGGATCGATCAGGCCCTGAGCCATCCACGCCCTCATCGCAGCGAATAATTTTTTGTGGATTCACTGAATCCGTCACAGGAATCGAGACCGATGACCCAGGTTACCAACATCCCTTACGAAGCCCTCGAAGTCGGCCAGACCGCCAGCTACAGCAAGACCGTCGAAGAGCGCGACATTCAACTGTTTGCCGCGATGTCGGGCGACCACAATCCGGTGCACCTGGACGCCGAGTTTGCCGCCGCGAGCATGTTCAAGGAGCGTATCGCTCACGGCATGTTCAGCGGTGCGCTGATCAGTGCTGCAGTAGCGTGCGAGTTGCCTGGGCCGGGCACT
Source organism: Pseudomonas sp. MC6 (assembly GCF_054790575.1). Lineage (NCBI taxonomy): Bacteria > Pseudomonadati > Pseudomonadota > Gammaproteobacteria > Pseudomonadales > Pseudomonadaceae > Pseudomonas > Pseudomonas sp. MC6. Next base: position 86,236 of record NZ_CP186504.1, on the reverse strand, counting down.
ATTTATATCGGCCAGCAGATGAGTTTTCAGAAGCCGGTGAAGATCGGTGACACGCTGACAGTGCGTCTGGAAATTCTCGAGAAGTTGCCGAAATTTCGTGTGCGCATTGCCACTCGGGTGTTCAACCAGAAGGATGAGCTGGTGGTGGATGGCGAGGCTGAGATTCTGGCGCCGCGCAAGCAGCAGACGGTGACGTTGCCGACTTTGCCGGCGATCAGCATTGGGTGATTGATTGGCGGGGTGTCAGGTAAAGCTTTTCCCCCTCACCCCAGCCCTCTCCCCCATGGGGGCGAGGGGGAAAGGGAGCCGATCTCCGTGGTTTTCAGATCTTGAGTTCGACTGGATATTTCAGGTCGGCGTACCTCGACAGAACACCTGGATCAGTCCCCTCTCCCTCCGGGAGAGGGCTAGGGTGAGGGGCTCTTGCTTTGGCTTTCCCCCAGACATAAAAAAACGCCAGACTAGCTGGCGTTTTTTGTAACCGGCAAACGCTTACGAACGAGCACGAGCCTGGTTACGCAGGGCTTTCACCTGATCGTGGTTACGTTGCACACCGTGGTACTGGCGTTCAACCAGGTCACGAATACCTACCAGGTTATGCTTGTTGATCTTCTCGATGGCTTCACGATAGGCCTTCAGCGCATGGTCTTCACCACGCTCGGCTTCGTTCAGCACAGCCTCTTCGTCTTTGCCGGTGAACATGGCTTTGACGTCGACCCAACGACGGTGCAGGTCACCGCTGACGCTGGTAGAGGTTTCCGGATCGCCGCCCAACTTGCGAACTTCAGCCTGCAGTTCTGCTGCAGCGGTTGCGCAATCGGCGGATCGCGTTACAAACAGGGTTTTCAGTTCTGGATGTTTGATGTCTTCAGCACAAGTCTTGAACCCTTCCTGACCGTCTTTGCTGGTTTCAATCAGGTCATTGAGTACAGAGATGGCTTCTTTATTCATGTCGGTCATTTTTCAATTCCTCGCGATCGGTTGAAGATGCAAGGGATATTGCAGCGTGCGTGCCAGCTTTTTTATTTCTAATAAAATGTTTTAAATCAACAACTTAAATATAAGTGAACTATCTGTATCACGGTTATTTGCATGATCTGTCATTTGGCCTGCATGCAGAATGCCTGTATTTTCCTGATTGTTTTGAAGCCAGACGAAAACCCTGATGAATCCCGAAAAACTCGAACTTCTGATCACCCGCGAAATGCCCTTCGGCAAGTACAAGGGCCGGATCATTGCCGACCTGCCAGGGCCGTACCTGAACTGGTTTGCCCGAGAAGGTTTCCCGCACGGCGAACTCGGTGGCTTGCTCGCGCTGATGCAGGAGATCGACCATAACGGCCTCTCGGACTTGCTCGAACCGCTGCGCGCCAAACATGGCAAACCTGCCCCGCGCCACTGAAGCGCCCTCCTCTCTCAGAGTCAGCCGACCATGCCCGATAACACCCGACGCGCCCGTGACGAAGCCTTTTGGCAAACGTTCGCCGATCGTTACGACGTTCAACCCGGCCCCGTGAATCTGGAAAACGGTTACTTCGGGCGCATGTCGCGCACGGTGATCGAGGAGTACCAGCGCAATATCGAGCTGATCAATACGAGCAATTCGGTGTACGTGCGCCAGCGTTTCGAGCAGCACGACAACCTCGATATCCGCGCGCAACTGGCCGAGCTGATCGGCGTACATGCACAAAGCGTCGCGTTCACCCGCAACGCCACCGAAGGCTTGCAATCGCTGATCCGCAATTACAACCGCTTGCAGCCGGGCGATCAGGTGCTGATCAGTGATCTGGAATACGACACGGTCAAAGGCGCCATGCGCTGGCTGGCCAGACATCGCGGTGCAGAAGTGATCGAGATTGCCCACGCGCACCCGGCGAGCTACGACAGCCTGCTGGAGACTTACCGCGAAGCCTTCGTCGGTCATCCGAAGATCAAGCTGATGGCCCTGACTCACGTCACTCACCGCACCGGCCTGGTGATGCCCGTGCAAGCCATCGCTGCGCTCGCCAAAGAGCACGGCGTCGATGTCATCCTCGACGGCGCCCATGCGCTCGGTCAGATCGAGTTCGATCTTGAAGCACTGGGCATCTCTTTCGCCGGATTCAACTTGCACAAATGGATCGGCGCGCCACTCACCCTCGGCTTCCTCTATATCGCGCCGCAACGCTTGGCCGATATCGATCCGGATATGGGCGAAATGCATTACCCGGTGAATGACATCCGTGCGCGCACCTCGTACAGCACGCCCAACATTCCGGCGCTGATGACCTTGCCGCTGGTATTCGAGGAGCATCGTTCCCTCGGCGGTGCGCCGGCCAAAGGCGCTCGCGTCAATTATCTGCGCAATCTTTGGGTCAGCGCGGTGCGGCACTTGCCGGGCATCGAGGTAATGACGCCAGATGATCCACGGCTGTATTGCGGCATCACCTCGCTGCGTTTCACCCGCCACGATGATCAACAGGCGATGGCCGAGCGTCTGCTCAACGACTACAACCTGTTCACCGTGGTGCGCAACGGCGCAGCCAGCGGGCCGAGCATCCGCATTACACCGGGACTGACCACCACCGCTGCCGACATGCAGTTATTGGTGCGGGCGCTGAACGAACTGCGCTAAAACACCGCGCCTGTGGACTTCTCGTAGCCAGCAAGGCCGATCTGCGACGACACCGCAAAGGTGTCGACGCCGATCGTCAGGCTGCCGAAGTAGCCGTCCTCAAGACCTTCCCCGCCAATCGGTCGCAACACCAGTCGCGAAGCATCATCCCCCGCCGTTTCACAGCTACAGACATCCGGAAGATGCAGCCGTCCTGCCCAGGCCTCCTGATGTGACTGCGGGTGTTGATCATCACTAGCGATGCAAACGGTCATGGCGATGCACGAGGCCCCGCCAGAGTGCTGATCCGGGTAAATACTGGTAAACCGCACGATGCCTTGGCTGTCGGTCGACTGGGCGCCGCACAGACTGTCGGCGCCAATGTTCTGTTCGATCCGGACCTGGGCGCCAACCACTGGCTCACCGGTCATGGCGTCGACCAGGGCCAGACGCAAAACCAGGGGCAGGCCTTCGTTGCCGCCACTGATGTTGCGCACCTTGCCTTCGGTTTTGCGCCAATCGAAGCTGCCAGGGATATGAGTTTTCCGTTGCCGAAGAGGCTGATGGGGCAAGTCTGCTGATTGATGGTCGTCCATGAGGCGTTCTCTCTTCCGTAAGATGAACGCAGATTAGCGCCACGCAAACGCAGTTGTGCGGTAGCTATGTATCGCGTCGTAACGGTGTCGATGTAGGAGCTGCCGAAGGCTGCGATCTTTTGATGTTGGCGCTCAAGAGCAAGGTCAAAAGATCGCAGCCTCGTTTCACTCGACAGCTCCTACATAGCTTCTACATAGCAATTTTCAGGCAAAAAAAAACGGTGCACCGACCAAGCGCACCGTAAAGCCGTAGAACACACAACGAAGTGTCTGGTAACAATCAGTCCAGCAGCGCCAGCGCCTCGGCGGTACATTCCTGAATACGCGCCCAATCGCCGTTCTTGATCCACTCCGGATCAAGCATCCAGCTACCGCCCACGCACATGACATTTTTCAGCGCCATGTAGCTCTTGATGTTGGCCGGGCCGACGCCGCCAGTCGGGCAGAATTTCACTTCGCCGAACGGGCCGCCAAGGGCCTTGATTGCCGCCACGCCACCGCTGACTTCAGCCGGGAACAGCTTGAAGCGGCGATAACCCAGACCGTAGCCTTCCATGATGCCGGAGGCGTTGCTGATGCCCGGCAACAGCGGAATCGGGCTGTCGACGCTGGCTTCCAGCAGGTCACGGGTGATGCCCGGGGTGACGATGAATTGCGAGCCAGCGGCTTCGGCCGCCGCGAGCATGTTGCGATCGAGCACGGTGCCGGCACCGGTCATCAGTTCCGGACGCTGGTCGCGCAGGATCTGAATGGCCTTGAGGCCGAACTGCGAACGCAGGGTCACTTCCAGCGCGGTCAGACCACCGGCAGCCAGGGCGTCGGCCAATGGCAGCACGTCCTGTTCGCGAGCGATGGTGATCACCGGCAGGATCCGCGCCTTGGCGCAGAGGCTGTCGATCAGGGCAACTTTGTCCGCCATGGAAACGGTCGGGGATGGGGTTGTCATAGCGGCTGTTCCTTGGCTCATGGGCACCAGTAAATCTCTAACGTAGGTTGCAGAAACGCGCGCACCGGCATGGCGGCGACGTCGTCGGATGCCAGTGCGGCATTCAGGGTGGTCAGTTTCGACTGACCGGAAATCGACAGAATCTTGTGACGGGCCGAGGCCAGCAGCGCACGGCTCATGGTCAGACGCTGACGCGGCACGCTTGGCGCCAGCATCGGCCAGCAACGGCGTGTGCCATCAGCTTGCAGAGCTTCGGCAAGGTTCGGGCTGTCGGGGAACAGCGACGCGGTGTGGCCGTCATCTCCCATGCCCAGCACCAGCACGTCAATCGGCGGCAATTCGGCGAGCAAGCGGTCAGCCTGTTCAGCAGCCTGCTCGACGTTGGCCGCCGCGCTATACAGGCTGAGGAACTGCGCCTTGGCCGCCGGGCCTTTGAGCAAGTATTGCTTGAGCAAACCGGCATTGCTGTCAGCGTGTTCAACCGGTACCCAGCGCTCGTCGGCGAGGGTCACAACGACCTTCGACCAGTCCAGATCCTGCTTGGCCAGGTGCTGGAAAAACGCCACCGGGCTACGACCGCCCGACACCACCAGCACCGCGTTGCCGCGCGCTGCAATGGCTTCGCTCAGTTGCTTGGCAACGTTCAGCGCCTGACCTTCGGCCAACAGCACCGGGCTCTTGAATTCGTGAGCGTTCACGCCCGCAGGCAGTTGCACATCAGATATCGCCATACCACGACCTCCCGTCCCGCGTGATCAATGCAATGGAGCTCATCGGCCCCCACGACCCGGCCGCATACGGCTTGGGCGCGTCACCGGATTTTTTCCACCCGGCGATCAGCTGGTCACACCACTTCCACGCGGCTTCGATTTCATCTTTACGGACAAACAGGTTCTGATTGCCGTTCATCACTTCCAGCAACAACCGCTCGTAGGCATCGGGGATCCGCGCGCTACGCCAGGTGTCGGAGAAATTCAGTTGCAGCGGGCCGCTGCGCAGTTGCATGCCTTTGTCCAGGCCTTGCTCTTTGGTCATCACGCGCAAGGAAATACCTTCGTCCGGTTGCAGGCGGATGATCAGTTTGTTGCTGATCTGCAGGCGCTGCTCAGGGGCGAAGATGTAGTGCGACGGTTCCTTGAAATGGATGACGATTTGCGACAGTTTTTGCGGCATACGCTTGCCGGTACGCAGGTAGAACGGCACGCCGGCCCAGCGCCAGTTACGGATATCGGCACGCAAAGCGACGAAGGTTTCGGTATCGCTCTGGGTGTTGGAATTCGGTTCTTCGAGGTAGCCCGGTACGGATTTGCCTTCGCTGTGGCCGGCGATGTACTGGCCGCGCACCACCTGAGTGGTGAGGCCTTCCGGGCTGATCGGTGCCAGCGCCTTGAGCACTTTTACTTTCTCGTCACGGATGCTGTCGGCGGACAAATCGGCCGGCGGGTCCATGGCGATAAGGCAGAGCAACTGCAACAGGTGATTCTGGATCATGTCGCGCAGCTGGCCGGCCTTGTCGAAGTAGCCCCAGCGGCCTTCGATGCCAACCTTCTCGGCCACGGTGATTTCCACGTGGGAGATGTAATTCTGGTTCCACTGGGTTTCGAACAGGCTGTTGGCGAAACGCAGGGCGATCAGGTTCTGAACGGTTTCTTTGCCCAGATAGTGGTCGATGCGGTAGGTACGGTTCTCCGGGAAGAACTGCGCGACGGCGTCGTTGACCTTGCGCGAGGATTCGAGGTCGGAGCCGATCGGCTTTTCCAGCACCACGCGGGTATTTTCTGCCAGACCGACTTTCGCCAGGTTCTCGCAGATCGCGCCGTACACCGCGGCCGGCGTGGCGAAGTAGGCAATCATGCGTTGCGTGCTGCCGGCCAGTTCGGCCAGCGCCACATAATCTTCAGATCTGAGGAAGTCGACGTGCAGGTAGGTCAGGCGTGCGAGAAAACGCTCGGCGACGGCCTCGTCCAGCTCTTTGCCCACATAACGACGCAGTTCGGCGGCGATGAACGCCATGTGCTGCTGCTCGGAACCTTCTTCACGGGCCAACGCGATGATGCGCGTGTCCTCGTGCAGCAAGTCGGCGCCATCGAGATGATAAAGGGCAGGAAACAGCTTGCGCAGGGCCAGATCGCCAAGCGCGCCGAACAAGGCAAAGGTGCACGGTTCAACCGTAATCGAAGGCATGATGTTTGTTCTTTTATCAAGTTAAGCTACAAATACCTTTTTTCAAGGCATCACTCAAGGGAAAATGTAGTAATAACCACAACATTTTCGCAAAATACAGATTCCGAGTGGTGGTCGGTCGGAGCCATCAGTAGGATAGGCCACCGTTACGGGCCATATCAAAGGCCCAATTTGCATAGCCCGGCGCACCTTTGCGCAGGTGAATTAGGAATTCCATATGGACCGCGTGCGAAATTTACTGGAACAGATCCAGAGTCGCCTTGAAGACCTGAACAAGGCCGAACGCAAAGTCGCCGAGGTGATCCTGCTCAACCCGCAGCAGGCCACCCGCTTCAGCATCGCCGCCCTCGCCCAGGCCGCCTCGGTGAGCGAACCGACGGTCAACCGTTTCTGCCGTTCGTTCGGTGTCAGCGGCTACCCCGAGCTCAAGCTGCAACTGGCGCAGAGCCTGGCCAGTGGCGCGGCGTATGTCAGCCGCGCGGTCGAGGCCGACGACAATCCCGAGGCCTACACGCAGAAGATTTTCGGCAGTGCGATCGCCTCGCTGGACAGTGCTTGCCAGGCGCTCGATCCGAACCTGATCAGCCGCGCCGTCGACCTGTTGATTCAGGCGCGGCAGATCCACTTCTTCGGGCTTGGCGCTTCGGCACCGGTGGCGCTCGATGCGCAGCACAAGTTCTTCCGCTTCAACCTCGCCGTTACCGCGCACGCCGATGTGCTGATGCAGCGGATGATTGCCTCGGTGGCGCACACCGGTGAGTTGTTCGTGATCATTTCCTACACCGGCCGTACCCGTGAGCTGGTGGAAGTGGCGCGCATTGCTCGCGAGAACGGCGCTTCGGTGTTGGGTTTGACGGCGGAGAATTCGCCGCTGGCCAAGGCCAGTACCTTGAGCCTGAATATTCCGTTGCCGGAAGACACCGACATTTATATGCCGATGACTTCGCGGATCATTCAGTTGACCGTGCTGGATGTGTTGGCGACGGGGATGACGCTGCGTCGTGGCGTGGATTTCCAGCCGCATTTGCGCAAGATCAAAGAGAGCTTGAATGCGAGCCGGTATCCGGTTGGAGATGAATTCAACTAAAGATCAAAAGCCCTCACCCCAGCCCTCTCCCGGAGGGAGAGGGGGCCGACCGAGGTGTCTTGCGCTATACATCGACCTGAAATATCCAGTCGATTATGGATTCAGAACTGCACTTTCACGTCGGCGTAACTCTTCAGCATCCCGCAATCAGTCCCCTCTCCCTCCGGGAGAGGGTAGCGGTGTACTTGACACACTCAAGCCGCCGCCCACGCCTGCAAACTCAAATGCGCCTTCTCCCCCGGCGCCAGATGCAGACTGTCCGTCCCGCCCGCCGCCGCTTCAACACAGACAAACTCGGAAATCTCATCCCACGTCACGCCCAACAATGGCCGCGCACCCGGATGCCACACAACCGTGTCGGCACTGTCCCCGGTATCAATGCACAACTCACGCTGCCAGGCATGATCCTTGAGCTGCAATTCACCATCATGCTGGAACACTCGCTGACAGCCGCCATCCACCCGCAACTCGCCTTCCTGCTGGCAAACCTGGCGATTCAACTGGTCATAACCCTGCGCCCCTTCGAGCCCAGACAGCGCTATCTCGCCGACATCGCCAATACGCCAGTACGCGTGCAAAGCCTGGCTCAACTGGCACGGCATGTCGTCCTGATGCTCGGTGCTCAGGCGCAGTTCCATGCGTTCACCCAGATGCGCGTGCAGGTCAACCTGCCAGTCGCACAGCTGCAATTGCCAGTGCAGGCGCACGCCATCTTCGGCGCTGCTGCTGTCGAGCAACTTCCAGTCGAGCAAGCGCGCCCAACCATGCGATGGCCAGGCGTTTTCACTCGGATGACGACCATACCAAGGCCAGCACACCGGCACGCCACCGCGAATGGCACCCACGTGCGGCCACTTCGCCGCACACCACAACCACGGCTTTTGCCCGCGCGGCTGAAAGTGCAGCAACTGCGCGCCCTGACGACTGAACACCGCCTGACACAGCGGGTGATCGATCACCAACACGTCGCGCATCTGATAGCGCTCCCAGGCGAACACCGGTTGTTCACGCAGGGATTTGAAGAAGCGTTGTAGCGGATGCTCATGCATTTGCCACGGTTCCGAATTCATCTGTTACGGGGATTACTGCCCCTCAAAAAAAAGCGGACAGCCTTGGCTGTCCGCAAATATGCGCACATAGAGAGGAGCTTATCGCAGACGCGTTAGAACGTAGACTGAATTTTCAGGCCAGCGACCAATGCGTTGTCCACTTCATCCACACCACCCGGGTGAGTGATGTACTGCAGGTTCGGACGTACGGTCAGCCAGTTGGTGACGTGGAAGCCGTAGTTGATCTCGTAGTTGTATTCGGTTTCACGAATCGGCGAAAACACCGGATTGTCGTAGTCCGAAACACCGTTGGAAGCGTTCAGCAGCTCGGCGTTTTTCTTCACGTCATCGTTGACGTGGATACGCGCCGCGCCGATACCGACGTCATCCTTCGGACGCGCGTCGAACGGGCCTTTGTAGACAAACATCACCGACTGATAGTTGTCGATGAAGTTGGTGTCCTTGTCGTGGAACGTGGCGTTGGCCGCGATGTTCAGACCGCGAGAAGCATCACCGTTGTGGCTGGTGAGTTGCTGTTGCGCCACGAACCAGTAGCCGCTTTTGCTGCTGTGGGTTTTGTAGGCGTCGCCAGTGGTGGCGGCGTCGAAACCGTTGACGTCTTCACGAACGTCGTCGGCATCGGCCGTGCTCTTGTAGTAACCGACGCGGTATTCGCCCGGCAGGCTGTTGACCTTCGGCGACCAGACCAACTCAACCGGCAACACAGTACCTTTGGTGCCGCTGCCGCTGAGCTTGAAGCCGTTGCCGTGTTCCAGCTGCGACGGGTTCTGGTTGTACGCACCGATTTGCGCGTAGAGCTCGTCGTTGATGTTGTACTTCACACGGATCGCGGCCTGGCTGACGGGCCAGTTGTACCAGATGTTGGTCGCCCAGTTACCCACTTGGGAGCCGCAGAACGCGAGGTTCTGGAAGTCGCACGGGAAGGTGTTGAAGTCTTCGCCTTCACCGAAGTAACCGGCCTTGACGTCGAGTTTGTTGTCGAAGAACTGGTGCTGAATCCACAACTGGGTCAGACGCACCATGTGGCCACGACCGTAAACTTCTTGCGAGGAACTGAGGGTGCCGGCACGCGGATCGCCAACGCGGTCGTTGGAGATGTTGTAGCCGTTACGGTTGGTCAGCTGGATCTTCGCCTGGGTGTTATCCCAGCCCCATAGCTTTTGCAGATCGAGTGCCACGCCCAGACCGAACTGGTCAGCGTAACGCGCGGTCTTGTCGTCGTTGTAGCCACCGTTCAGGTTGCCACCGACTTCCCCAACGTAGTCGGCCTTGATGTCGATACCCTGCTCGATCAGCTTGGTACGCTCGCCCCCCCAGTCGCCGGTCATCCATTTCGAATCGGAACTGAAGGCATCCGCCGCCATGGCGTTACCGGCCAGCACCAAGGCCGCCGCAGCCGACACTTGGCAGATCAACCGGGCATTGACGTGTTTCTTTTTCATCCCTACATCCTCGTCTTTATTGTTATTAACTGTTTTTATCTAACGCGGTTTACATAAATTGCGATGCTCGACAGGCCGGGCACCGCGTGCTCCTTTGTAGGCCTTCGCCTGCTCGCGATAGCGGTGTGTCAGGTAACAACTACATCAACTGACAGGACGCAATCGCGAGCAGGCTCACTCCTACATTGATCTTCAGCGGCCTTTGAATTGCGCCACGTTCGCAGACCGCGCATCGGTCTGTGGTTGACCGGCAGTGCCGAGGCGCTCGCCGGTGTTGGCATCAAACAACAACACTTTCGACGGATCGAATTGCAGCGTCAGGCTTTCGCCCACCTGCGGTGCCACGTCCGGCGCCAGACGGCAGCAGACTTTGGTTTCATTGAGATTGACGAATACAAGGGTGTCCGGACCGGTTGGCTCGGTGACCTGCACTTCGGCACGAATGCTCGGCAGACCATTGCCCTCGCCGTTCGCCAAAACGATCTGTTCAGGGCGCAGACCAAGGATCACTTCGCGATCTTCCAGACCAGCATCCTGCATGCTCATCGGCAGCTCGCAACGCGCCTGGCCGCTGTCGAGCAGCGCCAGCAGACGGCCGTCCTTGCGTTGCAGACGCAGCGGGATGAAGTTCATCGGCGGCGAACCGATGAAGCTCGCCACAAAGAGGTTGGCCGGGTCGTTATAGATCTCTTTTGGCGTGCCGAACTGCTGAATGATGCCGTCCTTCATCACCGCCACCTTGTCGCCCAGGGTCATCGCTTCGATCTGGTCGTGGGTCACGTAGACCGTGGTGGTTTTCAGGCGCTGGTGCATCAGTTTCATTTCGGTGCGCATCTCGACGCGCAGTTTGGCGTCGAGGTTGGACAGCGGTTCGTCGAACAGATAGATCTTCGGCCGACGCGCCAGTGCACGGCCCATCGCCACACGCTGTTGCTGACCACCGGAAAGCTGACCCGGTTTGCGATTGAGCAAATGTTCGATCTGCAGCAGCTTGGCGACGCGCGCGACTTCTTCATCGATCGCAGCTTGAGGCATCTTGCGAATTTTCAGGCCGAATTCGATGTTCTCGCGCACGCTCATGGTCGGGTACAGCGCGTAGGACTGGAACACCATGGCGATGTCGCGATCTTTCGGGCTCATGCCGCTGACGTCTTGATCACCGATCATGATCGCGCCGCCGGTGATGGTTTCCAGACCGGCGATGCAGTTCATCAACGTCGATTTGCCGCAGCCCGACGGGCCAACGAGGATCAGGAATTCGCCTTCCTTGATCGACAGTTCGATGTTCTTCAGGGTGTCCGGCAGGCCGGCACCGTAGGTCTTGTTTACGTTGCGAAGTTCGAGCGTTGCCATGATTACCCCTTGACTGCGCCGGCCGTCAGCCCGCGCACGAAATACTTGCCTGCGACCACATAGACCAGCAGGGTCGGCAGGCCGGCGATCATCGCCGCTGCCATATCAACGTTGTATTCCTTGGCGCCAGTGCTGGTGTTGACCAGGTTGTTCAGCGCAACCGTGATAGGTTGCGAATCACCGCTGGAGAACACCACACCGAACAGGAAGTCGTTCCAGATCTGGGTGAACTGCCAGATCAGGCAGACCATGATGATCGGCGTCGACATCGGCAGAATGATCCGCCGGAAAATCGTGAAGAAACCTGCGCCATCCAGGCGTGCGGCTTTGACCAGCGCATCCGGAATGCTCACGTAGTAGTTCCGGAAGAACAGCGTGGTGAACGCCAGACCGTAAACCACGTGGATGAAGACCAGACCGGTGGTGGTGCTCGCCAGGCCCATTTTGCCGAGGGTGAACGAGGCAGGCAGCAGTACGGTCTGGAACGGCAGGAAGCAGCCGAACAACAGCAGGCCGAAGAACAACTGCGAACCACGGAAGCGCCAGAACGACAGCACATAACCGTTCAACGCACCGATGGCGGTGGAGATGATCACGGCCGGAACGGTGATCTTGATCGAGTTCCAGAAGTAACCGTCAACCGTGGCCCAGGCTTTGACCCAGCCGATGCCGCTGACCACGGTCGGCCAGCTCAGCAGGTTGCCGGTGCTGATGTCTTCCGGGGTCTTGAAGCTGGTCAGCAACATCACCACCAGCGGCACCAGATAAAGCAGTACGGCGAGGATCAGCACTGCGTAGATCGCGATGCGACTCAGGCTGATAGCAGGTTTGGCAGCGAGACTAGTCATTGCGCTTGGTCCTCAGCTCGGAATACAGGTAAGGCACGATGATCGCGAGGATCGCACCGAGCATCAGAATCGCACTGGCCGAGCCCATGCCCATCTGGCCGCGACTGAAGGTGAAGGAATACATGAACATCGCCGGCAGATCGGAGGAATAACCCGGACCACCGGCAGTCATCGCCGCGACCAGGTCGAAGCTCTTGATCGCGATGTGCGCCAGAATCATCACGGCACTGAAGAACACCGGACGCAGGCTTGGCAGCACCACTTTCCAGTAGATCGTCGGCATGCTCGCGCCATCGATCTGCGCGGCACGGATGATCGATTGATCAACGCCACGCAGGCCGGCGAGGAACATCGCCATGATGAAGCCCGAGGCTTGCCACACAGCAGCGATCACCAGGCAGTAGACCACGCGATCCGGGTCGATCAGCCAGTCGAGACGGAAGCCTTCCCAACCCCAGTCACGCAACAATTTGTCCAGGCCCATGCCCGGGTTGAGCAGCCACTTCCACGCAGTACCGGTGACGATCATCGAGAGCGCCATCGGGTACAGGTAAATGGTGCGGATAAAGCCTTCGCGACGGATGCGCTGGTCAAGGAACACCGCCAGCAACACGCCGATCACCAGAGTGATACCGATGAACATGCCGCCGAACACCGCGAGGTTTTTGCTCGCGACCCACCAGCGATCGTTGTCGAACAACCGCGCGTATTGCGCCAGACCGGCCCACTTGTAGTTGGGCAGGAACGTCGAGGTGGTGAACGACAGAATGAACGTCCACAGGATGTAGCCATAGAAGCCCACCAGCACGATGAACATGCTCGGCGCCAGCACCAGTTTGGGCAGCCAGCGTTGCAATGCATCGAACGGCGAGGCCTTGCTGAACACAGCAACAGAACTCATGGGGAAATCCATCATAAAAAGAGAAGAGCAGCTACAAGCTGCAAGCTGCAAGACCGCTAGAGCTCAAGCTTGTAGCTTGCGGCTCGCAGCTCGCAGCTTGCCGTTACGGCTTATTTGGACGACTTGATCGCTGCGCCAAGTTTCTTGGCGGTGTCGGCCGGGTCGGCTTTCGGGTCGTTGATGTAGTTGGTCACGACATCAAAGAACGCGCCTTGCACGGCCAGCGTGGTCGCCATGTTGTGCGCCATGCTCGGTTGCAGGCCGCCGGACTTGGCGTCAGCCAGGAAGTCCTTGGCAGCGGTCTGTGCGCAGGAATCGAAGCCCAGCGCTTCCATGTTGTTCAACATGTCGTTGCGCACCGGGATCGAGCCTTTGTTGATGCTGAAGACTTTCTGGAAGTTTTCACCCAGCACGACTTTGGCGATGTCCTGCTGACCGGCCGCAGTGCCTGCGTCCTTCTGCTTGAACACGGCCAGCGAGTCGATGTTGTAGGTGAACGCTTTGTCGGTGCCCGGGAAGGCTACGCACTCGTAGTCCTTGCCAGCGACTTTCTTGGCCGCGGTCCATTCGGACTTGGCCCAATCACCCATGATCTGCATGCCGGCCTTGCCGTTGATGACCTTGGCCGCTTCGAGGTTCCAGTCCTGACCTTTGCCGTCGGCGTCCATGTAGGTCGCGACTTTCTTCAGCTCGGTCAACGCCTTGACCATTTCCGGGCCGGTCAGCGCGGCGTTGTCCAGGTCAACCAGGGCTTTCTTGTAACCATCGACACCCATGACCGAAAGCACCACGGCTTCGAACACGGTGCTGTCCTGCCAAGGCTGACCGCCGTGAGCCAGCGGAATGAAGCCCGCAGCCTTGAGCTTGTCGCCAGCGGCGTAGAATTCTTCGAGGGTGGTCGGGTTCTTGGTGATACCGGCTTTCTTGAACACTTGCGGGTTGATCCACAGCCAGTTCACGCGGTGAATGTTCACCGGCACGGCCACGTAATCACCGTCGTATTTCACGGTATCGGAGACTTTCTTGTCGAGCAGGCTGTCCCACTTTTCCGACTTGGCGACGTCTTTCAAAACGTCAGTGTCGAGCAGACCGGTCGACGCCCATTCCTGGATGTCCGGGCCTTTGATCTGAGCGACGCCAGGCGGGTTGCCGGCGACTGCACGGCTTTTCAGCACGGTCATGGCAGTCGCACCGCCACCACCGGCGACAGCGCCGTCTTTCCAGGTGAAACCGTCTTTTTCAACTTGGGCCTTGAGCACATCAACAGCGGCTTTTTCGCCACCGGACGTCCACCAGTGCACGACTTCGACCGAACCTTTGGATTCGGCAGCGGAAACACTGAGAGGCAGAATTGCGAGCGGGAACAGGGAGGCGACAGAAATGACAGTAGCGAGGCGAGAAATCGCATTCATCTGAGATGTACCTTTCTTGTTGTTATGCATGCAAGTCTGGTGCTTGCGCTGCACAGGAGTTTAAACAGGACGTTTCCCTTCGCAGGTAACGAAGGGACGCGCGAATGTCACCACATGGTTACACAGGACTGCTCTGGGATAACTGTGCCAGCGCAGTCGCCATACTGGGTGACAAGGGTAGACGAGGGATCAGCACGGCCTGCCAGGCGTGATACAGATCGGGTTTGCCCGGCCAGATATCGGCACTTGGCAGGTTTTGCGGATTGAGTTCGTGGTGCCAGCTGCCGTCGCAGCGGTCGATGAAATTCATCTCGCAGAATTCCCAGAACAGCCGGTACCAGGTTTCGTATTGCGGATCGCCGGTGCGCTTTAGCAACGCGCTCGCAGCAGCGCTGGCTTCAGCGTGCGTCCAGTGCAGGCGATGGCGGACGACGGCCTTGTTGCTCCAGTCGAGGGTGTAGACGATGCCCGGCAGACCATCGACGTCCCAACCGTTGCGGCAGTTGTTCTCGAACAGTTTTTGCGCATCGGTGGCGAGCCAACCGGGCGTGAGCATGCCGGCCTGAACCCGCGCCGCTTCGAGGTGCAGCAACAGCCGCGCCCACTCGAAACCATGGCCCGGTGTGGTGCCGTAGGGGCGGAAACCGTCGGCAGGATTGTCGTGGTTGTATTCACGCAGCGGCTGCCAGTCGCGGTCGAAATGTTCGATGACCATGTAACCGTTGCCGGCAGCATGACCGTGGATCACCCGCTCGACGATGCGTTGCGCACGCACCAGCCAGCGCGGATCTTCAGTGACATCGGCCAGCGCGAGGAACGCCTCGGTCGCGTGCATGTTGCTGTTGGCGCCGCGATAGGCTTCTTCTTCGCTCCAATCGCGGTTGAAGAATTCGCGCATGGCGCCCTCTTCTTCGCTCCAGAAATACGTGTCGATGATGTCGATGGCGTCATCCAGCAACGCTTGGGCGCCGGGACGCTGTGCAACCACGGCGGAGCTGGCTGCCAGTGCGACAAAGGCATGCAGATAGGCGTTCTTGCCGGTGTTGTCATCGCGGTGTTCGGCAACGGCGAACCAGCCGCCGTGCAGTGCATCACGCAACGGCCCGCGCAGGGCGGCGATGCCGTGATCGACCAGATCGGCAAAACCCGGCAGGCCCTGAATATGGGCCATGGCGAAGCTGTGGGTCATGCGCGCGGTGTTCATGGTTTCGGCTTGCGCGTTCGCTGGCAGACGGCCGCGTTCATCGAGGTTGCCGAAGCCTTGTGGGAGTTTTGCTGCCTTGGCGAAATCCAGCAGACGCAGGCCTTCGGCGGCGAGCCATTGCTGGTGGGCAGGGGCGTTCAGCCAACTGCTGAAGCCGGGTTGGAAGAGATCCATGGGTGGCCTTTTTTGTTGTTATGACTGCGGGCAGTCTAAACAACGGGTCGGGGTGGGCTTGTAACGAAGGGGGCGGGGTTTGTCACCAGATCGTGACAAAGAGCGGCCCTCACCCCAGCCCTCTCCCGGAGGGAGAGGGGGCCGACCGAGTGGTGCTGGGTTATCCGCCGACCTGACACATCGAGTCGATTATGGATTCGCTACCGGACTTCCAGGTCGGCGTATCTCTGCAGCATCCCCCGGTCAGTCCCCTCTCCCTCTGGGAGAGGGCTAGGGTGAGGGAAAGCTTTTGACTCAATCCGCCGAACGCGGCAATTGCAGGGTCACCCGCAACCCACCCTCACGCAAATTCTGCAACGTCACCTCACCACCATGGCTGTGGGCAATATTGCGCGCGATGCCTAACCCAAGCCCATACCCCTGCTGCTGCCCCGCCAATCTGAAGTGCGGCTCAAACACCTGCTCCAGGCGCTGCTCCGGCACACCCGGCCCTTCATCATCAACGTGCAAGACAAACGCGCTGTCATCGTCATCGATATGCAAGTGCGCGTTCTGCCCATACTTCAAGGCGTTGTCGATCAGGTTGCCAATACAGCGCTTCAACGCCAAAGGCTTGCCCGGATACGCCGCCAGCGCGCGACCATGCTGCGTCACGCGACCGTTGCCGTTCGGCGCCAGGTACGGCTCGACCAGACAATCAAGCACATGGTTGAGATCCACCGGTTCAATGTTCTCGTGGATGTCAGTGTCTTTCACACACTGCAGCGCACCTTTGACCAACAGCTCCAACTCATCCAGATCGCGACCGAATTTGGCCTGCAGCTTCTCGTCTTCAAGCAATTCGACGCGCAAACGCAAACGCGTGATTGGCGTACGCAGGTCATGGGAGATCGCGCTGAACAACTGGCTGCGCTCGGTCAGGTAGCGGCTGATGCGCTCGCGCATGGTGTTGAAGGCGCGGCCCACTTCGACCACCTCACTGCCGCCGCCCTCGGCCACTGGCTCGACGTCAGCGCCCAGCGACAAATCCCGAGCAGAACGCGCCAGACGCTTGAGCGGGCGGCTCTGCCAGTGCACCAGCACGCCGATGAACAGCAGCAGGAATCCGCTGGTGAGAACGATGAACCACACCTGCTGCGAGGGCAGGCCTTGCTCTTCAAGACTGGTGTAAGGCTCCGGCAACAGCGAGGCGATGTACAGCCATTCGCCCGGGGCCATTTGAATCTGCGTGACCAAAACGGGTGGGTTCACCGGTTCCAGAGTCAGCGCGTAATGCGCCCACGAGCGCGGCAGCTCATCGAGTTTCAGTCCGGCATTGAAAATCCGCAAATCCTCGGGGCTGACAAAGGTCACCGAGATATCGGTGTCATGACCCAAGGTCTGGCGCAGCACTTCGTCGACCGCTTTCATCACCGCCGCTTTACGCGGCGTGACCGGCAGTACGTCCATGCCCAGCGGCTTGTCGTTGAGCGTCACGACGAAGCGGGTACCGCCCATGCTGCGCAATTGATCGAGCACCAAAGGGCGATAAGCCACCGGCAACGAGCGGAAGTAACTGACGCTGGCGGTCATCGAATGGGCGAGGCTGCGGGCGCTGGTGACCAGGCCTTCGAGCTGGGTGGCGCGCAATTGCGAGACCCAGATCACGCTCGACAATGTCTGCGCAAACAACACCGCCAGCAAAGTCAGCAGCAGCATCCGCCCGAGCAACGAACGCGGCACCGGCACCCGGGCGGCGAGCTTGCGCAGCGACTCAGTGACCATTGCCGGCAACCACATTGGCTGCCAATTGGTAACCGCTGCCGCGCACGGTGCGAATCAGCCGTGGCGGTTTCTCGGTGTCGCGCAGACGCTGGCGCAAACGGCTGACGGCCATGTCGACGATGCGATCGAGCGGCATCAGGTCGCGGCCCCGGGTGGCGTTGCCGATGGTGTCGCGGTCGAGGATTTCCTGCGGGTGATCGAGGAAGAGTTTCAGCAGGGCAAAGTCGGCGCCAGAAAGAATCACTTCCTCGCCATCGGTGTGAAACAGTCGATGACTGACCATGTCCAGCCGCCACTCGTCGAAGGCCAGTACGTCACTGCCGCTGCGCTCCTGACCGAATTGCGCACGACGCAGCAATGCCTTGATGCGTGCTTGCAGCTCGCGGGGGCTGAAGGGTTTACCGAGGTAATCGTCGGCGCCGAGTTCCAGACCGATCACGCGGTCGGCTTCGTCGGAACTGGCGGTAAGCATGATGATCGGCACCTGCGCCTGACGCGGATGCTGACGCACCCAACGGCAAAGGCTGAAGCCGTCTTCGTCGGGCAGCATGACATCGAGGATCACCAGATCGCTCGGCGCCTCGTTGAGGGCCTGACGGAAACTGGCACCGTCGGCGGTGGCCCGTACCTGAAACCCGGCGCGGGTCAGGTAGGTTTCCAGCAACTCGCGTATTTCCTGGTCGTCATCGACCAACAATATCGACTTGTTGACTGAGCTCACTTCGAAGGCATCCTTGTTGTTGGAATTGGGGCGGATTATGCCTTAAGCACTGATTTTACAAACACCACAAAACAACTGTAGGAGTGAGCCTGCTCGCGATAGCGGTTTGTCAGTCAACGAATGTGTTGAATCCAAGACAGCTATCGCGAGCAGGCTCACTCCTACAGTTTGATTGCATTTCAGGTCAGGATTGATTGGTCCAGGGCTACGCCAGCGCCGACAAGGCCGGAATACGGCGCTGTCACCAGCCACACCGGAATGCCTTTGAAGTAATCGCTCATGCACCCTTTGTCAGCAAAGCTGCGGGCAAAACCGCTTTCGAGGAAGAAATCGGCAAAGCGTGGAATTACACCACCAACGATATACACCCCGCCACGTCCGCCCGTGGTCAGCACGTTGTTGCCGGCGACACGGCCGAGCCAGCAGCAGAACTGCTCGAGCACTTCCAGTGCAATTGGATCACCCGCCAGCCCGGCCGCCGTAATCGCTTCCGGCGTATCAAGCGTTGGCTCATGCCCGTCCACTGCGCAGATCGCGCGATAGACTCGCGGCAAACCGCCGCCGCTCAACGCGGTTTCCGCGCTGACATGGCCGATCTCGTTGTGGATGTGCTGCCACAACTGGGTTTCACGCGGACTGCTCAGCGGCAGATCGACGTGACCGCCCTCGCCCGGCAATGCCGCAAAACGACCTTCACCGAGATCAAGCAAAGTACCGACGCCAAGACCTGTGCCCGGGCCGATCACCACCGCCGGACGCAATGGCTCCGGCGCACCCTCGCAGACCACGCGGAATTCGCCCGGCTGCAAACGGGTCATGCCCAACGCCATCGCCGAAAAGTCGTTGACCAGCAACAACTGCTCGACCTGCAAGGTTTTGCAGAACGCGGTGCGGCTCAGGCGCCAGTGGTTGTTGGTGAATTTGAATTCATCACCACTGACCGGGCCGGCCACCGACAGGCACACCGAACCGATCGAACCCGGCGCCAGACCGAGCCCGCTCAGGTAGAGGCTGATCGCCTCTTCCGGGCTGGCGTGGTCGGCCGTGGCCAGCACCTGAACCGCTTGCAGTTGCTGGTTTTTCCACAACGCAAACCGCGCGTTGGTGCCTCCGATGTCACCGACCAAAGCCAGTTTCAATTAAGCGTCTCCAGGGCAGAAGTGAAGGCGCTGGCGCCCTGCTCCGCCGAGCTGAAGGCCAAACGCATAAAGCCAAACAGTTCGCGACCGCTGCCGATGTTGTTGCCCAACAGGCCTTTGGCGGGTTCGCGCGCTGCAAATTCTGCGGCGTCGACCTTGAGTTCCAAGGTGCCTTTGACGCCATCGACGCGGATGATATCGCCCTCTTGCACCCGCGCCAAAGCGCCACCGACATAAGCCTCGGGGCTGACGTGAATCGCTGCGGGGATTTTCCCCGAAGCGCCGGACATCCGCCCGTCAGTCACCAGGGCGACTTTGAAGCCGCGATCCTGCAGCACGCCGAGGAACGGCGTCATCTTGTGCAGCTCCGGCATGCCGTTGGAACGCGGGCCCTGGAAGCGCATCACCGCGACAAAATCCTTTTCCAGCAGACCGGCCTTGAACGCGTCGGCCAGATCCTGCTGATCCTGGAACACCATGGCAGGGGCTTCGACGATCTGGTTTTCCAATGCGACGGCGGACACCTTCATCACACCGCGACCGAGGTTACCTTCCATCACGCGCAAACCACCCTCTGCCGAGAATGCGCGGGCGACCGGGCGCAGGATGTTTTCGTCGAGGCTGTCGACCGGGCCTTCGCGCCAGACCAGTTCGCCGTTATCAAGGAACGGTTCTTTGGTGTACTTGCTCAAGCCGTGGCCGAGCACAGTGTTGACGTCTTCGTGCAGCAGACCGGCGCCAAGCAGTTCGCGGATCAGGAACGACATACCGCCGGCGGCCTGGAAGTGGTTGATGTCGGCTTTGCCGTTCGGGTAGACGTGGCTCAGGGTTGGCACGACTTCGGAGAGGTCGGCCATGTCCTGCCAGGTCAATTGGATGCCCGCGGCCATGGCGATGGCCGGCATGTGCAGAGTGTGGTTGGTCGAACCGCCGGTGGCGTGCAGCGCCACAATCGAGTTGACCAGCGATTTCTCGTCGACGATTTCACCGATCGGCATGAAGTTGCCATTCTGTTTGGTCAGGCGCGTCACTTGATGCGCGGCTTCGCGGGTCAGCGCGTCACGCAGCGGCGTGTTCGGGTTAACGAAAGAGGCGCCCGGCAAGTGCAGGCCCATGACTTCCATCAGCAACTGGTTGGTGTTGGCGGTGCCGTAGAAGGTGCAGGTGCCCGGGCTGTGGTAGGACTTCATCTCCGATTCCAGCAGCTCTTCACGGGTGGCTTTGCCTTCGGCGTACTTCTGGCGCACGTCGGCTTTTTCCTTGTTGGAAATCCCCGAGACCATCGGCCCGCCCGGGACGAAAATCGTCGGCAGGTGACCGAAGCGCAGCGAGCCCATCATCAGGCCTGGGACGATCTTGTCGCAGATGCCGAGCATCAGCGCGCCGTCGAACATGTTGTGCGACAGCGCCACAGCGGTCGACATGGCGATCACTTCGCGGCTCGGCAGGCTCAGTTCCATGCCCGGCTCACCTTGGGTGACACCGTCGCACATCGCCGGAGTGCCGCCGGCAAACTGGCCGACCGAGCCGATTTCGCGCAGGGCGTTCTTGATCTGTTCCGGGAACACTTCATACGGCTGATGCGCCGAGAGCATGTCGTTATACGAAGAAACAATGGCGATGTTCGCCGAGTTCATCATCCGCAGGCTGTGCTTGTCTTCGCTGCCGCAACCGGCCACGCCGTGGGCGAAGTTGGCGCATTGCAGCTTGCCGCGCATCGGCCCGTCAGTGGCGGCGCCGCGAATCAGTGCAAGGTAAGCCTGACGCGTGGCGCGGCTGCGGGCGATAAGCCGTTCGGTGACCTCAAGGACGCGGGGATGCATGTGTAGAACTCCAGGCTAACGGATGTGGCGACCTGATTGTCTATGCTGATCAAACGCCGTTGTTATTGGAATGACAGACGGCTTTTTTGACCATTCGGACCAGTTGATTCAGGTCACTCGTTGTAGATAAAACAAAATATTGCCACTAAAAAGGCTTGTTTTCTATTTTTATGCGAATAATCTTGTAATTCCAACAACAAAACGACGGCGGCGCTGTTCCATGACTCTTCGAATCGCAATCAATGGTTTTGGCCGCATCGGCCGTAATGTCCTGCGCGCACTGTATACCCAAGGCTATCGACAGGATTTGCAGATCGTCGCCATCAACGATCTCGGCGACAGCTCGATCAATGCTCATCTGCTCAAATACGACACCGTTCACGGCACGTTCGACGCTCAGGTCGAGCATGACAATGAAAGTCTGACCGTCAACGGCGACCGCATTGCGGTCAGCGCCATTCGCAACCCGGCCGAGCTGCCATGGGCGGCGGAAAAGATTGATGTGGTGTTCGAATGCACCGGTCTCTTTACCGACCGCGCCAAAGCGGCCGCGCATATTACTGCCGGCGCACGCAAAGTGATCATCTCGGCCCCGGCAAAAGGCGCCGACGCCACCGTGGTTTATGGTGTGAACCACGACATTCTGCGCCAGTCGCACCAGATCATCTCCAACGCTTCGTGCACCACCAACTGCCTGGCACCGGTGGCACAAGTGCTGCACCGTGAGCTGGGGATCGAAAGTGGTCTGATGACTACAATTCATGCCTACACCAACGATCAGAACCTGACTGACGTCTATCACACCGACCCGTACCGCGCGCGTTCGGCCACGCAGAACATGATCCCAAGCAAGACCGGCGCCGCTGAAGCGGTAGGCCTGGTGCTCCCGGAACTGGCCGGCAAACTGACCGGCATGGCCGTGCGGGTGCCGGTGATCAATGTGTCGCTGGTGGACCTGACCGTGCAACTGAAAAAAGAAGCCAGCGCCGAGGAAGTCAACGCGCTGCTCAAGGCTGCGAGCCAGCATTCGAAGATATTGGGTTACAACACGTTGCCGCTGGTTTCCAGCGACTTCAACCACAATCCGTTGTCGTCGATCTTCGACGCCAACCACACCAAATCCAGCGGCAAACTGCTGAAGGTGCTGGCCTGGTATGACAACGAGTGGGGCTTCTCGAACCGCATGCTGGATAACTGCCTGGCGTTGTGTAACGCCGAATAACTCCCTGCTTTTTGTAGGAGTGAGCCTGCTCGCGATTGCTATCTGTCAGTCACAGATGTTGTGGCTGATCGACCGCTATCGCGAGCAGGCTCACTCCTACAGGGGTTTTGTGCTGTATTTGAAATCAGGGCTTGACCATTCAAACAGATGATAAGCATTATCATTCGCTTGAAATGGATCAGGTCCTCCCGTGAGTCAATCGCGCTTCAACCACGTCTTCCTCACCCAGCGCACGTCCTTGCTGCGCACGCTGGAACGGATGGTCAACAATCACAGCACCGCTGAAGACCTGTTGCAGGAGACCTACCTGCGCGTGACGCGGGCGTTGAGCGAGCGGGCCATCGATCACCTCGAACCTTTTGTCTTCCAGACCGCGCGCAATCTGGCGCTGGATCATCTGCGCGCGCGCAAGATCCACTCGCGAACCATGGTCGATGATGTGCCGCAAGATATCGTGCACAGCGTCGCCGCCCCCGCCAGCAGCGCCGAAGATGCCGCACACGCCGAACAGATGCTGGAGCGCCTGAATGTGAGCCTCAGTCAACTCAGCCCCCGCCAGCAGCAGATTTTCATCCTCAGCCGTTTGCACGGGAACAGTTATCAGGAAATCGCTGATGAGCTGAATGTTTCCCTCAGCACCGTGCAAAAAGAACTGAAGCTGATCATGACCATCTGCATCGGCGTCGCCGAACGTCTGAATGGCGACTGAGGCTGTAGGGCTTTTCTGTAAGTGCTCGGATCGCCTGCACGGATCATCGGGCTTTGTTACCCTTGCCCGACTTTTACGCTTCACTTGAAAAAACAGCCGTGCGCAGACACTGCCGAGGAAACACCGTGACGGACACCCACCGCTCGCCTTCGCCGGATTCGGTGCAGGACGCTGCAAACGCAATGGACCAGGCACTGGACTGGCTCATCGTGCTCGGCAGCCCGGACGAGGAACAGACCCGGCAATTTCACGCCTGGCTGGCGGCCGATCCGTTGAATGCCGAAGCGTTCGCCAAGGCCCAGGCGATCTGGGACGGCCCGCAAGTCGCCCAGTGCGCGCAAAGCCTGGCGGCCAAACCTGCGAAAGTCACCTTCCTCAAGCGTCTGCGCCCACACTGGAAACCGCTGGCGACTGCTGCGGTGCTGATCCTCGGATTGTTCAGTTTCAGTAATCTGCCGATGCGCATTCAGGCCGATCATCTGACCGTGGTGGGCGAGCGCCAGCGTCTGCAATTGGAGGACGGCTCGAAAGTCCTGCTCAATACCAACTCGGCATTCTCCAGCACCATCAACGATCAGCAGCGCGTTGCCCGGTTGTTTCAGGGCGAGGCGTTTTTCGAGATCGCCAGCGGCCGCAGTCAACCGCTGGAAATCGATGCCGGCCCGGTCACCGCCAGCGTGCGCGATACCGCTTTCGCCGTGCGTTATCTCGATGGCGTCGCGCAGGTCAATGTGCAACGTGGCGATGTCGATCTGCGCGCCACGCATAACGATGCTCGTGTGCGCCTGACTGCCGGTGAGAGCATCCGTATCGGTCCCAACGGCTTCGACCGCCCGGCCAAACTCGACGCCAACACGGATCTGGCGTGGGTGCAGGGCCGACTGGTGTTCGAGAACTGCCCGCTGAATCAGGTGCTGGCCGAATTGCGCCGCTACTACCCGGGCTGGATCATCAACAATAACGAACAGTTGGCGGACGTCGCCGTGACCGGCAATTACCGTCTCGACCAGCCGCTCGACGTGGTTCGCTCCCTCGCACACATCACCTCGGCGCGCCTGCAGGAATTCCCCGCGCTGGTGATCTTGAACTAAATGAGAATTATTTTTACTCGATAGCCAACGTCAGTACGTCTCGTTATAGCCAATGCAATTGATTCGCAACACGCGAAGCCAATCAGCCCCTATAAAGATTCGTGCGACACGGAGCGCTATCGATGTCCTCACGCCTTACCCGCCAGACTTCCTCCCCTTCTCGCGTATTGTCGCTGCTGACCGCTGCCATCCTGATGGCCGGTGCTGCACCGCTGATGGCTGCCACCGAGCAACCTTCGCGCAACATGGGCGATTACTCGTTCGCCATCGGTCAGCAGCCGCTGGTGTCGGCACTCAATGCCTTCACCGCCGTGACCGGTTGGCAGGTCGGTTTGCCGGCAGAACTGGGTCAGGGCGTGGCTTCGCCGGGCGTGCGTGGCTCGCTACCCCCGGAAAAAGCCCTGGAGCGCCTGTTGGTGGGGACCAACCTGAGCTTCCGCAAAATCAGCAACAACAACGTTGTGCTGGAAAAGCGCAACGCCAGCGGCACGCTCAATCTCGATCAGGTGACCATCAGCGCCACCCGTCAGGAGCAGTCGGTCAACAGCGTGCCGGCCACCGTCACCGTGCAGACCCGCCAGGACCTGGACCGCAACAACGTCAACACCATCAAGGATCTGGTGCGTTATGAGCCGGGCGTATCCGTCGGCGGCGCCGGCACCCGTGGCGGCATCAGCGGCTACAACATCCGCGGTATCGACGGCGACCGCATCCTGACGCAAGTCGACGGTGTGGAAGTCCCGGACGGTTTCTTCAACGGCCCGTACGCCAAGACTCAGCGCAATTACGTCGATCCGGAAATCGTCAAACGCGTGGAAATCCTCCGTGGTCCGGCCTCGGTGCTGTACGGCAGCAACGCCATTGGCGGCGCGGTCAGCTACTACACCCTCGATGCCGACGACATCATCAAGCCGGGCAAAGACGTCGGTGCGCGTCTGAAAACCGGTTACAGCTCGGCCGATGACAGCTGGTTGAAGTCCGCCACCGTGGCCGGCCGCGCCGAGCAGTTCGACGGTTTGCTGCATTACAGCCAGCGTGACGGTCACGAAACCGATTCCTATGGCAGCAACAATGGCACTGGCCTTGAGCGCACCGCCGCCAACCCGGAAGACGTCAGCGCCTACAACGTGCTGGCCAAGATCGGCTGGAACTACAACGAAGATTCGCGCCTGGGCCTGACCTACGAAAAGTACAAGGATGATCGCGACACCGATCAGAAAAGTGCTTACGGCGGCCCGTACTTCAACGGCGCCCCGACCATTCCGAACAGCGTGCTGCCCGGCGGCATGTACCAGTGGCGCACCGGCAACGACACCATCACCCGTGAACGTATCGGCATCGAGCACTCGTTCGCCCTCGACAGCCTGCTGGTCGACAACGTGAAGTGGAGCCTCAACCACCAGATCGCCAAGACCGACCAGAGCACCACCGAGTTCTACTACCCGATCACCCGTAAAGTGCTGCGCACCCGTGACACCATTTACGAAGAAAAGCAGTGGGTCTTCGATGCGCAACTGGACAAAGCCTTCGCCATCGGCGACACCGATCACGTGCTGACTTACGGCACCACCCTCAAGCAACAGAAAGTCACCGGCTCGCGCAGCGGCGACGGCACCTGCCTGGCCGTCGGTCGAGGCTGCACCGCCATCGGCGCAACCAGTACCGCTGACGTATTGGCCAAAGCCACCGACTTCCCGGACCCGACCATCAACACCTACAGCGTGTTCGCTCAGGATCAGATCAGCTGGAACAACTGGACCTTCCTGCCGGGCGTGCGCTACGACTACACCCAGCTCAAGCCGCACATCACTCAGGAATTCCTCAACACCGTGGCCGCCGACGGCCAAGGCACGGTCAGCGACAAGAACAAGACCTGGCACAAAGTTTCGCCCAAGTTCGGCCTGACCTACGCCCTGACCGAGAATTACACCTGGTACGGTCAGTACGCCGAAGGTTTCCGCACCCCGACCGCGAAAGCCCTGTACGGCCGCTTCGAAAACACCACCACCGGTTACAGCGTGGCGCCGAACCCGGACCTCGAACCGGAGAAAAGCAAAAGCTATGAAACCGGTCTGCGCGGCAATTTCGAACAAGGTTCGTTCGACGTCGCGGTGTTCTACAACAAGTACCGCGATTTCATTAACGAAGATGCTGTGACCCCGGGCCGCAACGAGCTGACCTTCCAGTCGGCCAACATCAAGCACGCCACCATCAAGGGTGCGGAAGTCAAAGGTCGCCTGAACCTGGATGCGTTTGGCGCGCCGCAAGGCCTCTATACCCAGGGCTCGATCGCCTACGCCTACGGTCGCAACAACGACAACGGCGAACCGATCAACAGCGTCAACCCGCTGACCGGCGTGTTCGGACTGGGTTACGACCAGGACAACTACGGCGGCCTGCTGAGCTGGACCGTGGTGAAGAAAAAGGATCGCGTCGACGACAGCAACTTCAAGTCGCCGGATGGCGTCAGCAGTCAGTTCAAGACGCCGGGCTTCGGCATTCTGGATCTGGCCGGTTATTACAAAGTCACCGACGACGTCACCGTCAGCGGCGGCATCTACAACCTGACCGACAAGAAATACTGGCTGTGGGATGACGTGCGCGGTTACGACAGCGTCGGCGAAGCTTCGGTGACGCAACCGGCCAACCTCGATCGCCTGACCCAACCGGGCCGCAACTTTGCGATCAATCTGATCTGGGACATTTGATCCAACCAACCTCACGGCGCTTGTTCACACACCGCGCCGTGAGGTTTTTTTACGCTTGCACGTCTTCTTGTTCGTCTCGTTATCAAGCGCCTCTTTTATCAAGGACATGTCATGACCACTTCGGAAAAAGCCCTGCGTTCACAACGCCTGAACCAGATCACCCACGAGCCGCACAGCAAGCTCGACGCCCTGGTCAAAGCCCACGCGCCGTTCGAGACCCGCGCCAATTTCGCCCGTTTTGTCGTCGCGCAGTACCTGTTCCAGTCGGAACTGGTCGATCTGTATAACGACGCCGAACTGACCGCCATGGTCCCGGATCTGCCGGCCCGTTGCCGCGCCGAAGCGGCCAAGGCTGACCTCGCCGACCTCGACACCGAAGTGCCGGCACCCGTAGCCGGCGCGGTGAAGAATCCGAGCAAGGCTCGCGCGCTGGGCTGGATCTTTGTCTCCGAAGGTTCGAAGCTCGGTGCTGCGTTCCTGATCAAACGCGCGGTGGCGCTGGAGCTGAGCGAAACCTTTGGTGCCCGTCACCTCGGTGAGCCTGAAGGTGGCCGTGCCGAAGGCTGGAAAAGCTTCGTGCGTACCCTCGATTCGCTGCAGTTCAGTGCTGAAGAAGAAGCTGAAGTCGAGCAAGGCGCGATCGATGCGTTCAACCGCTTTACCGTGCTGCTGGAACAGGCTTACGCCACCGAAGCCGAACCTGCCTGACACAACACACATCCCCTGTAGGAGTGAGCCTGCTCGCGATGGCGTCCTGTCATTCAATATGAATGTCGACTGATACACCGCTATCGCGAGCAGGCTCACTCCTACAGGGGAACTGCGTAAGCCTGTAAGATCTCCACTCCGCTTCAGAAGCCACCGCGTAGCCCATGCCGCAACCCGCCTCCTCGAAACTCGCCCGTGTGCTGTTCGGCCTGCTGGCCTACGTCAGCCTTGGCATCGGCCTGATCGCCATTGTCGTGCCCGGCCTGCCGACTACCGAGTTCATCCTTCTTGCCGCCTGGGCCGCGACCCGCAGCTCGCCGCGCCTGAGTGCCTGGCTGGAAAACCATCGGCTGTTCGGGCCGATCCTCAGTAACTGGCGCAACGGCAAGATCATCGCGCGCAAGGCCAAGGTCAGCGCCACGGTAAGCATGTTGCTGTGCGCCACGTTGATGCTGGTGATGCTCGATCACGGCTGGCCGGTTTATCTGGCGATTGCCGGGATGAGCGTGGGCAATCTGTGGATCTGGTCGCGCCCGGAATCCATCCGGGTCTGCACTGACCCGTCTTCGCACTGAAACATCCCTGTAATTAATCGCTTTTTCAGCACTTTCCCCTGCGCAAACGTTTAGCGCTGACCGTCCGTCGGCACACGCCTCATGACCTCTGCTTCCACGCCGATGAGCATTGAATGGCGCTGAATGGATTTGGCGAACCGGATAGTTCATATCCGCCTGCCACCCGTATATTCATTCGCGAGATCGCCCCATGTTCGACGCTCTGTCCATTCGCCTGAAAATCGTTCTGCTCTCCGGTCTGTGCCTGCTCGGTGTGGTTGCGCTGATCGTCGGCATGAACATCTACCAGACCAACCAGAACGACGAACTGGTCAGTAACTCCAGTAACCAGTTGCTCACCGCCAGCGTGCAGAACCTGTTGCAAGCCAAAGCCGCCGAGCAAGCCGTGCGGGTGCAGAAAACCTTCGGCGAAAGCCTGACGGTGATCACTGCCGTAGCGGATCAGATCAAGGACATGCGGGTAATGGCCGCCAAGCGTTCGCTGGACGCCGGCGCCTTGCGCGAAGAGTTGAACCTGAGCCTGAAAAGCGCTTTTGAACGCAACGATAAGGTGCTCGGCATCTGGCTCGCCTTCGAACCGAACGCTCTCGACGGTAAGGACAGCGAGTTCGCCAACGACGCCGCGCGTCAGTCCAACGAAGCCGGGCGTTTTGCCACGTACTGGAGCCGCGCCGCCGGTGCCTCGCTGAACACCATCATGGTCGAAGAAGACCTGACCAAAACCACCCTCAGCGTCAGCGGCACGCCCTACAACAGCTGGTACACCTGCCCTCGCGACAACAAACGCACCTGCCTGCTCGACCCGTATGCCGACACTGTCGGGGGCAAGGAAATGCTCATGACGACCATTTCTGTGCCGTTGATCGTCGACGGTAAAGCCATCGGCGTGGTCGGTGTCGACATTGCTCTCGACGCCCTGCAAGCGGCGGCCGTGGATTCCCAGCGCAGCCTGTTCAACAACGCCGGGCATATGCTGATTGTCTCCGGCAGCGGCGTGCTCGCGGCCGACAGTTCCGACGCGAGCAAGGTCGGCAAAAAGATCAGCGACACCCTCGGCGCCGATGGCAAAGATGTGCTGCAACTGCTGAGCTCCGGCACACCGAAGATTCTCGAACAAGGTGATTTGATTCGCGCCGTTTACCCGGTCGACCCAATCGGCAACTCGCGCGCTTGGGGCGTGGTCATCGACCTGCCGAAACAAGTGCTGCTAGCCGATTCGGTAAAACTGCAAGCGGTACTCGACGATGCTCAGGAAACCGGCGTAATCACTGCACTGCTGGTCGCCGTGGTTGCCGGTCTGGTTGGCCTGTTGCTGATCTGGCTGACCGCGTCCGGCGTCACCCGACCGATCAACAGCGTCGCCGAAATGCTGAAGAACATCGCCAGCGGCGAAGGCGATCTGACCCAACGTCTGAACTACAGCAAGCAGGATGAACTGGGCGAACTGGTGAACTGGTTCAATCGCTTCCTCGACAAGCTGCAACCGACCATCGCGCAGATCAAACAGAGCATCACCGAAGCACGCGGCACCGCCGACCAGTCCTCGGAAATCGCCCGCCAGACCAGCGAAGGCATGCAGGTGCAGTTCCGCGAGATCGACCAGGTCGCCACCGCCTCCAACGAAATGAGCGCCACCGCCCACGACGTCGCCAACAGCGCATCGAACGCCGCCAATGCCGCGAAAGGTGCCGATCAGTCGGCGAAGGACGGCATGTCGATCATCGAGCGCAGCACCCGCGACATCAATCAACTGGCCGATGAAGTCAGCAAGGCAGTGACCGAGGTTGAAGCACTGGCGGTCAACAGCGAGCAGATCGGCTCGGTACTGGAGGTGATCCGCAGCATCGCCGAACAGACCAACCTGCTCGCCCTCAACGCGGCGATTGAAGCGGCCCGCGCCGGTGAGAGCGGCCGTGGTTTTGCGGTGGTTGCCGACGAAGTGCGCAACCTCGCCAAGCGCACGCAGGATTCGGTGGAGGAAATCCGCATTGTGATCGAGCGGATTCAGACCGGTACGCGGGGTGTGGTCGCGACCATGCATTCGAGCCAGACTCAGGCGCATAACAACGCCGGACAGATTCGTCAGGCCGTGGATGCGCTGGGCAAGATCAGCGATGCGGTGACGGTGATCAGCGATATGAACCTGCAGATTGCCAGTGCGGCTGAGCAGCAGAGTGCGGTGGCGGAAGAAGTGAACCGCAACGTCTCGGCGATTCGTACCGTCACCGAAACGCTGACTGAGCAAGCCACCGAATCGGCGGCGATCAGCAGCCAGCTCAATGCCCTGGCCAGCCAGCAGATGAAATTGATGGATCAGTTCCGCGTCTAAGCCACACTGCATTTCCCTTGTAGGAGTGAGCCTGCTCGCGATCGCGGTGGATCAGTGGAGCATGTGTCGACTGACCCACCGCGATCGCGAGCAGGCTCACTCCTACAGGAGCTTTCATCTAATCCGATGATGTTTTGCACTATCATCGCCCTCTCGCTCCGGAGGGCCTTCGATGACTGATTTACTCACGTCCATTCAAGCCGCGCTCGGCTTGCCACACACGCCGGTTCCGTTCACCGACCGCGGCGCCCTGCCCTCGGCGTTCGCCGTCACTGACCTTGCCTGCGCCAGCATGGCCGCGGCCGGTCAGGCTGTCAGCCAATTGATCAAGCAACAGACCGGTCATTTGCCCGCTGTAGAAGTCGACCGACGCCTGGCCTCGTTCTGGTTCTCGACCTCGATCCGCCCCCTCGGCTGGCAAGTGCCACCACTGTGGGACCCGATCGCAGGCGACTACGCCACACAGGATGGCTGGATCCGCCTGCACACCAACGCCCCGCATCACCGCGCCGCCGCTGAACGCGTGCTCGGTGCCTGCGCCGATCGTGCCGCGATGGCAGCGAAAGTCGCGCAATGGACGAGCACGGATCTGGAGCAAGCGGTGGTAGACGCCAAGGGCTGCGCCGCCGAAATGCGCAGCTGGGCACAGTGGCAGACGCATCCGCAGGGGCTGGCGGTGAATGCCGAGCCGTTGGTGCATTTCATCGATTCGCAAGATGAAAGCAGCCAAACCTGGCGAGGCTCGGTGGCGCAACCGTTGGCCGGGATCAAGGTACTGGACCTGACCCGCGTGCTCGCCGGCCCCACCGCCAGCCGTTTTCTCGCGGGCCTTGGCGCCGGCGTATTGCGCATCGATTCACCGACCTGGAACGAGCCTGGTGTCATTCCGGAAATGACCCTCGGCAAACGTTGCGCGCGGTTGAACCTGCATGATCCGGTTGATCGCGCGGTGTTCGAAGGATTGTTGAAAGACGCTGACATTCTGCTGCACGGTTACCGCGCCGATGCGCTGGAGAATCTTGGTTTCGGCGTTGAGCGCCGTCGCCAGCTCGCGCCGGGCCTGATCGACGCCGGCCTCAACGCCTACGGCTGGAGCGGCCCGTGGCAGAACCGTCGAGGTTTCGACAGCCTGGTGCAGATGAGCAGCGGCATCGCCGATGCCGGGCAGCAATGGATGCAGGCCGACAAACCTACGCCGTTGCCGGTACAGGCGCTGGATCATGCGACCGGGTATTTGATGGCGGCAAGTGTGCTCCGACTGTTGGCCGAGCGTTTTAAGACGGGTCGCGGTGGCTCGGCGCGATTGTCACTGGCGCGGACGGCGAAGTTATTGGTCGAGCATGGGCCGGGGACGAATGAGGCAATGCGGGCGGAAGATGAGCAGGATCAGGGTTCATTTCTGGAACAGACCCCGTGGGGCCCGGCGCATCGCTTGCAGGTGCCGGTGAAGATCAGCGGCACATCTATTCAATGGGCTTTGCCGGCTACGGAATTGGGTTCTCACCAACCACGGTGGGCTTAAAAAAGCCCCTCACCCTAACCCTCTCCCAGAGGGAGAGGGGACTGATTGGGGGATATTCGAGAGATTCACCGACTTGTACGATTGGCGCTGAATCCATAATCGACTCGGGCTTTCAGGTCGGTGGATCGCGCAAGACACCTCGGTCGGCCCCCTCTCCCTCCGGGAGAGGGCTGGGGTGAGGGCTGCAATTTCAGGCCGAGCGATGATGTTTCAATCTGCCCGGCTCAAAGATGTCCACAAAAGCTGCGCCGCATACCCTCGATAAGGCCGCCAGGTCTCAGCGCGCAAAGCCAATTCCCGCGCTGTCGGCCGCTCGCCTTCCAGCACCTCCAGCGCTCGCAACAACCCGACATCTCCGGTCGGAAACCCATCCATATCCCGCAACTGGCGCAGCGCAATGTACTGCGCCGTCCACTCGCCAATCCCGTGCAACGCCAACAACCGCGCCACGCCACATTCACGATTCGGCTTGAACAATGAAGGCTCATCCAGCAACGCCTGCGCCACCCCAGATAACGTCCGCCCGCGACTTTTCGGCATGCCCAACGCCGCCAGATCTGCCGCTACCAGCACCTGCGCCTCGGGAAACACATGGGTCAATCCAGGCACACTCGAATCCAGCGGCGCGCCATATTGCGCAACCAGTTTCCCCGCCAGACGAATCGCCGCGACCACGGTAATCTGCTGCCCGAGCACCGCGCGAAACGCCAGTTCCAGGCCATCCCACGCTCCGGGAATCCGCAACCCCGGACGCTCGGCGCTCAACCGTGCCAGCAGCGGATCATTTGCCAGATGCCCTTGCATCAGCGTCAGATCCGAATCCAGATCAAACATCCGCCGCAACCTGACAACGATCTCGGGCACCATCAACGGATCAGGAAAATCCAGCTCAACGACCAAGGCATTCCCTGCCTCAGGCCAAATTGAAACCGTGCCATGAAGCCCGTTCAACCCGATGCTGCGCGAGTACACTCCGTCGACCACAACCTCCATCCCGACCACAGCCCGCGCCGCCAGAAACCCCAACATCGCCTCCCAGTCATACGGCGGCGCATACCCAAGCGACAACCTCACAACGACAGCACACCGCTGTACAACCCATACGCCGCCAGTCCCGCACCGATAACCACGCAGGTGAAAATGCCCTTCTCGATATGGGTGAACAACGGCTCGCCCTGTTCATGCTTAGCCTTGGCAAACAAGATCACCCCCGGCGCATACAGCAACGCCGACAGCAGCAAATACTTCACCCCGCCGGCATACAACAACCACACCGCATACCCCAGCGCGATGCCGCCGATCAGCAGGTCCTTGGTGCGTTCGGCCGAGGCATGCTCATAGGTTTCGCCACGTCCGCTGAGCAGCACCGCGTACGCCGCCGACCACAGATACGGCACCAGAATCATCGACGACGCCAGATAAATCAGACTGGTGTAAGTCCCGGCCGAAAACAGCGTGATCAACAGGAAAATCTGGATCATCGCGTTGGTCAGCCACAACGCATTGACCGGCACGTGGTTCTTGTTTTCCTTTTTCAGGAACGCCGGCATGGTCTTGTCCTTGGCCGTGGCGAAGAGAATCTCCGCGCAGAGCAATGCCCACGACAACAACGCACCGAGCAGGGAAATCGCCAGACCGATGCTGATCAACAGCGCGCCCCACGGCCCGACAATGTGTTCGAGTACCGCCGCCAGCGACGGATTCTGCAGATTCGCCAGCTCCGGCTGGCTCATGATCCCCAGCGACAGCACGTTGACCAGCACCAGCAACGCCAGCACGCCGACAAAACCGATGACCGTGGCGCGGCCGACGTCGCTGCGTTTTTCCGCCCGCGCCGAGTACACGCTGGCGCCTTCGATGCCGATGAACACGAACACCGTGACCAGCATCATGTTGCGCACCTGATCCATCACCCCGCCGAAATTCGGGTTGCTGGTGCCCCAGATATCACGAGTGAAAATGTCAGCCTTGAATGCCACCGCCGCGATGACGATGAACATGATCAGCGGCACGACTTTGGCCACCGTGGTCAGCTGGTTGATCAGCGCCGCCTCCTTGATCCCGCGCATCACCAGAAAATGCACGGCCCACAGCAGCACCGAGGCGCAGCCGATGGCGATCGGCGTATTGCCCTGGCCAAACACCGGAAAAAAGTAGCCGAGGGTGCTGAACAGCAGTACGAAATAACCGACGTTGCCCAGCCACGCACTGATCCAGTAACCCCACGCCGACGAGAAGCCCATGTAGTCGCCAAATCCGGCCTTGGCGTAGGCATACACGCCGGAATCCAGTTCGGGTTTGCGATTGGCCAGGGTCTGAAAGACGAACGCCAGAGTCAGCATGCCGATCGCGGTAATCCCCCAACCGATCAGGATCGCCCCGGCATCGGCGCGTGCCGCCATGTTCTGCGGCAGCGAGAAAATCCCCCCGCCAATCATCGAACCCACCACCAGGGCGATCAACGCGCCTAATCGCAGCTTTTGCGTCGGTTGCGACATTTCAGTTTCCCTTTGAAGTGTGGTGAGCGTGCATTTGTAACAACTATTAACTAAACGGATAAAGGTAGATGACGTTTATCAGGTAACGCCAGTTAACGCCTGTTTATATATAGCGGATGACGCTAACGCCTAGCACGTTAAGACAGTTTTGTGCGCTGATCCTGATAAATCAATTCTGTACTGAAAACAGAGGCTGAAAATTTGCCAAAAGCTGAAAAAGAACTAGCGTCATAATTCGAAAGTAATAATAGCCATTCCCAACAATGTAGCCACAACGCCTCTAGGACGGGCCTTGCGGGCAGGATATTTATGCCTTCAGTCGAAGCCTAAGTCATTCATTAACAATGGAATGTGACCATGCACTGATCTAAGTCAGCTGTTTGAACAGACAACAGAACTACGCTGTGATCTCTTCTCTCCTGCAATGGAGTCATGCAAATGTCTGAAGCTCCCGGAAAACTACGACTAGGTGCACTGGTTGCATTGGTAGTCGGCTCGATGATCGGTGGCGGGATATTCTCCTTGCCGCAAAACATGGCGGCCAGCGCCGACGTCGGTGCGGTACTTATCGGCTGGGCCATTACCGCTGTTGGCATGCTCACCCTCGCTTTTGTCTTTCAAACCCTCGCCAATCGCAAGCCTGACCTGGACGGCGGTGTCTACGCCTACGCCAAGGCCGGATTCGGCGATTACATGGGTTTCTCATCTGCCTGGGGTTACTGGATCAGCGCCTGGCTGGGTAACGTCGGTTACTTCGTTCTGCTGTTCAGCACTCTCGGCTATTTCTTTCCGATTTTCGGTGAGGGCAACACCGTTGCTGCGGTGATTGGCGCCTCGGTGCTGCTGTGGGCGGTGCACTTTCTGGTGCTGCGCGGGATCAAGGAAGCGGCGTTCATCAACCTGGTGACCACGGTCGCCAAAGTCGTACCGCTGCTGCTGTTCGTGTTGATCGCGGTGTTCGCTTTCAAACTGGACATCTTCACCGCCGACATCTGGGGCATCAAAAATCCGGATCTGGGCAGTGTGATGAACCAGGTGCGCAACATGATGCTGGTCACCGTCTGGGTGTTCATCGGTATCGAGGGCGCGAGCATCTTCTCGGCCCGCGCCGAAAAACGCTCGGACGTTGGTAAAGCCACCGTGATCGGTTTCATCACCGTGCTGTTGTTCCTGGTGCTGGTGAACGTGCTGTCGCTGGGCATCATGACCCAACCGGAACTGGCGAAACTGCAGAACCCGTCGATGGCGGCCGTGCTTGAGCATGTGGTCGGTCACTGGGGTGCGGTGCTGATCAGCGTCGGTCTGATCATCTCCTTGCTGGGGGCGTTGCTGTCGTGGGTGCTGCTGTGTGCGGAGATCATGTTCGCCGCTGCCAAAGACCACACCATGCCGGAGTTCCTGCGCAAGGAAAACGCCAACCACGTACCGGTCAACGCGCTGTGGCTGACCAACGCGATGGTGCAGATTTTCCTGATCATCACGCTGTTCTCGGCCAGTACCTACCTGTCGCTGATCTACCTCGCCACTTCGATGATTCTGGTGCCGTACCTGTGGTCGGCAGCCTATGCCCTGCTGCTGGCGGTACGCGGCGAAAGCTACGAAGGCTTCGCGGCCGAACGGCGCAAGGATCTGATTATCGGCGGCATCGCGCTGATCTACGCGGTGTGGCTGCTGTATGCCGGCGGGGTCAAGTATCTGCTGCTCTCGGCCCTGCTCTACGCACCCGGCGCGATCCTGTTCGCCAAGGCCAAGCTGGAACTCAAACAACCGATTTTCACTAACGTCGAGAAGCTGATTTTCGCCGCTGTGGTCGTGGGTGCCCTGGTGGCTGCCTACGGTCTCTACGACGGCTTCCTGACTCTGTAATCCCTGATTGATTTGTTATCTGGAGGATCTGAAATGACCACGGAAAAAGTTAAGTACGGCGTCCATTCCGAAGCCGGCAAACTGCGCAAAGTCATGGTGTGCTCCCCAGGTCTGGCCCATCAGCGGCTGACCCCGAACAACTGCGATGAACTGCTGTTCGATGACGTGCTCTGGGTGGCTCAGGCCAAGCGCGACCACTTCGACTTCGTCACCAAAATGCGTGAGCGCGGTATCGACGTGCTGGAAATGCACAACCTGCTGACCGACATCGTCGCTAACCCTGAGGCACTGGACTGGATTCTCGAGCGCAAGGTCACCGCCGATTCGGTGGGCCTGGGCCTGATCAACGAAGTCAAATCCTGGCTGAAAAGCCTGGAACCACGGCACATTGCCGAATTCCTGATTGGTGGCGTGTCTGCCGATGATCTGCCGGACAGCTTTGGTGGCAAGACCATCCAGATGTTCCGCGACTTCCTCGGCCATTCGAGCTTCATTCTGCCGCCGCTGCCGAACACCCAGTTCACCCGCGACACCACCTGCTGGATCTACGGTGGCGTGACACTGAACCCGATGTACTGGCCAGCGCGCCGTCAGGAAACCCTGCTGGCCGCCGCTATCTACAAATTCCACCCACAGTTCACCAACGCCGAATTCGAGATCTGGTACGGCGACCCGGACAAGGAACACGGCAGCTCCACCCTCGAGGGCGGCGACGTCATGCCAATCGGCAACGGCGTGGTGCTGATCGGTATGGGCGAACGCTCATCGCGTCAGGCCATCGGCCAACTGGCGCTGAACCTGTTCAAGAACAAAGCCGTGGAAAAAGTCATCGTCGCCGGTCTGCCGAAGTCCCGCGCGGCGATGCACCTCGACACCGTGTTCAGCTTCTGCGATCGCGACCTGGTGACGATTTTCCCGGAAGTGGTGAACCAGATTGTCGCGTTCACCCTGCGCCCTGACGAAAGCAAACAGGGCGGCATCGACATTCGCCGCGAAGAAACCAACTTCCTCGACACCGTCGCCGCAGCCCTCAACCTGCCGAAACTGCGCGTGGTGGAAACCGGCGGCAACAGCTTCGCCGCCGAGCGCGAGCAATGGGACGACGGCAACAACGTGGTGGCCGTGGAGCCGGGCGTGGTCATCGGCTACGACCGCAACACCTACACCAACACCCTGCTGCGCAAGGCCGGCGTGGAAGTCATCACCATCAGCGCCGGTGAACTGGGCCGCGGCCGTGGCGGTGGCCACTGCATGACCTGCCCGATCATCCGCGATCCGATCGATTACTAAACCTCTGAGCCCTGGCCGCAGCTTACCCAGCGCGGCCGGGGGGATAACCGACACCGAAGGAGATCCATCATGGCTTTTAACATTCACAACCGTAACCTGCTCAGCCTGGAACACCACACCCCACGTGAGCTGCGTTACCTGCTCGACCTGTCCCGCGACCTCAAACGCGCGAAATACACCGGCACCGAGCAACAACACCTGAAGGGCAACAACATCGCCCTGATCTTCGAAAAAACCTCGACCCGTACCCGTTGCGCTTTTGAAGTCGCGGCCTACGACCAAGGCGCCAACGTCACCTACATCGACCCGAACTCGTCGCAGATCGGTCACAAAGAAAGTATGAAGGACACCGCCCGCGTGCTGGGGCGCATGTACGACGCTATCGAGTACCGTGGCTTCAAACAGGAAATCGTCGAAGAGCTGGCCAAGTTCGCCGGTGTGCCGGTGTTCAACGGCCTGACCGACGAATATCACCCGACGCAAATGATCGCCGACGTACTGACCATGCGTGAACACGCCGACAAGCCGATCCATGAAATCAGCTACGCCTACCTCGGCGATGCGCGCAACAACATGGGCAACTCGCTGCTGCTGGTCGGCGCCAAGCTCGGCATGGACGTGCGTATCTGTGCACCGAAAGCCCTGTGGCCACTGGATGATCTGGTCGAGCGTTGCCACAAATATGCGGAAGAAAGTGGCGCACGCATCACTCTCACCGAAGACCCGAAAGCGGCGGTCAAAGGCGTCGACTTCATCCACACCGACGTTTGGGTGTCGATGGGCGAGCCGGTGGAAGCCTGGGCCGAGCGCATCCAGCAACTGCTGCCGTATCAGGTCAACGCTGAATTGATGAAAGCCAGCGGCAACCCGCGCACCAAGTTCATGCACTGCCTGCCGGCGTTCCACAACAGTGATACCAAGGTCGGCAAACAGATTGCCGAGCAGTATCCGCACCTGAAAAACGGCATCGAAGTGACCGACGACGTGTTCGAGTCGCCTGCCTGTATCGCCTTCGAGCAAGCGGAAAACCGCATGCACACGATCAAGGCGATTCTGGTCTCGACCCTCGCTGATCTGTAACTGAAATAGCTCCCACTGAAGGAACCGGTTCCAAAGGTGGGAGCGAGCCTGCTCGCGAAAGCGGTGGGTCATTCAACAGAGATGTCGACTGATCTGACGCCTTCGCGAGCAGGCTCGCTCCCACAGGGGATCCCGGTTCCGGCAGGAAGATCGAGTTGTTCGCCTCTCCTCTGATTAGAAGGACATGCACCATGCGTATCGTCGTAGCGCTGGGCGGTAACGCCCTGCTCCGCCGTGGTGAACCGATGACCGCTGACAATCAGCGCGCCAACATCCGCATCGCCACCGAGCAAATCGCCAAGATCCATCCCGGCAACCAACTGGTCATCGCCCACGGCAATGGCCCGCAAGTCGGCCTGCTGTCGCTGCAAGCGGCGGCCTACACCTCCGTCACCCCTTACCCGCTGGACGTGCTCGGTGCCGAAACCGAAGGCATGATCGGCTACATCATCGAACAGGAACTGGGCAATCTGCTCGACTTCGAAGTGCCGTTTGCCACCCTGCTGACCCAGGTTGAAGTCGACGCCAACGACCCCGCGTTCAAGAACCCGACCAAACCGATCGGCCCGGTCTATGACAAGGCCGAAGCGGAAAAACTCGCCGCCGAAAAAGGCTGGGCGATTGCCCCGGATGGCGATAAGTACCGTCGTGTCGTCGCCAGTCCACGGCCAAAACGCATCTTCGAAATCCGCCCGATCAAGTGGCTGCTGGACAAGGGCAGCATCGTTATTTGCGCCGGGGGCGGCGGCATCCCGACCATGTACGACGAGAACCGCAACCTCAAAGGCATCGAGGCAGTAATCGACAAGGATCTTTGCTCGTCATTGCTCGCCGAGCAACTGGAAGCCGACCTGCTGGTGATCGCCACGGACGTCAACGCGGCGTTCATCGATTACGGCAAACCGACGCAGAAAGCCATTGCCGAAGCGCACCCGGACGAACTCGAACGCCTCGGCTTCGCTGCCGGTTCCATGGGGCCGAAGGTGCAGGCAGCCTGCGAATTCGCACGCCATACTGGCAAGGTCGCGGTGATCGGTTCGCTGGCGGATATCGAAGCGATTGTCCAGGGTACTGCCGGTACTCGCGTGACCACGGCGAAGCCGGGCATCACTTACCGATAATTAGAAACTCCGGGGGCAGGCCCGAGGTCTGCCCTTCTCCCATGCCTTGAAAGGAGAAACCCATGGCCCAGTTTGAACCCGGTCATCTGCATATTGAGCGGCATGCGTTGACGCCGGATGACGTCAGTTACAACGTGCACCTCGACTATGAAGTGTTCACCGATCCGCAGAAAGGCAAAGGCATCCAGTTCACGATGCATGGCAACCTTCAGGGCAAGGACATGAAAGAGACCTTCTTCCTGCCCAAAGAGGAGGCCTACAACTTTGCCAACAATGTGACGAAAATCGCCGAGAAGTACGGCATTCCCAAGACGCACAGCCAGATCGGCTCGGTTCACAAGCATTACGACATGATGTTTGAAGACATCCGCAAGCAACTTGATATGAAATCCGGGGATCCGGTCAATCTTGAGCACTTCGAATAAACTTCAAAAGCCCCTCACCCTAGCCCTCTCCCAAAGGGAGAGGGGACTGACCGAAGTGTCTGATGGCAGACATCGACCTGAAAGACCGAGTCGATTATGGATTCACAGCCGTATTTTCAGGTCGGCGTACCTCGTGAGCATTCCACTATCGGCCCCCTCTCCCCCTGGGAGAGGGCTGGGGTGAGGGTGCTTTTGCTTTCACCTCTCTCCAAGCCCAAGGCATACTTGCCACCCTCCGCTCTGCAGATCACTGAACCGCCCCATGCGTATCCACGTCAGTTTCATCGACCGCGTCGGCATCACCCAGGAAGTCCTGGCTATCCTCGGTGGGCGCAATCTCAATCTGGATGCGGTGGAGATGATCCCGCCAAACGTCTACATCGACGCGCCAACGTTGAGCCCGCAAGTGCTCGAAGAGCTGAAAGATGCTTTGTTTCGCGTGCTCGGCGTCGAGGCGGTAACCGTGGTCGACATCCTCCCTGGCCAGCGTCGGCACTTGCAGCTCGATGCGTTGCTGGCGGCGATGACCGACCCGGTACTCGCGCTCGACAGCGCCGGCAAGGTGCTGCTGGACCAACCCGGCGTTGATCGCGTTGTACGGTCGTGAGCCGGCGGGTGAAAGCGTCTCTGAACTGTTCAACGATCCGGCCCTGCTCGACACCTTGCTCGAACACGGCTTCCGCCTGCCGCTGCGCGAAATCACCGTCAACGGTCAGACCTTGCTGCTCGACGCCACGCCGATCACCGACGCCGGCGCCCTGCTGACGCTGTACCAACCGAACCGCATCGGCGAACAACTCTCGGCACTGCACCACGACCACGCCGAAGGTTTCGATGCACTGCTTGGCGAATCCCCGGCAATCCGCACGCTCAAGGCCCGCGCGCAAAGAGTCGCCGCCCTCGACGCGCCGCTTTTGATTCAAGGCGAAACCGGCACCGGCAAAGAACTGGTCGCCCGTGCCTGCCACGCGATCAGTGCGCGGCACAGCGCGCCGTTTCTGGCGTTGAACTGCGCAGCGTTGCCAGAGAACCTCGCCGAAAGCGAACTGTTCGGCTACGCCCCCGGCGCCTTCACCGGCGCAGCGCGTGGCGGCAAACCGGGGCTGATGGAACTGGCCAACCAGGGCACGGTGTTTCTCGATGAGATCGGCGAGATGTCGCCGTACTTGCAGGCCAAGCTGCTGCGCTTCTTGAACGACGGCAGCTTCCGCCGGGTGGGCGGTGATCGTGAGGTGAAGGTCAACGTGCGCATCCTCAGCGCCACCCACCGCGATCTGGAAAAAATGGTCAGCGAAGGTTTATTCCGTGAAGACCTGTTTTATCGTCTCAACGTGCTCAACGTTGAAGTGCCGCCACTGCGTGAACGCGGGCAGGACATTCTGCTGTTGGCGCGTTATTTCATGCAGCAGGCCTGCGCGCAGATCCAGCGCCCGGTCTGCCGTCTGGCACCAGGCACTTACCCGGCGCTGCTCGGCAATCGCTGGCCGGGTAACGTGCGGCAATTGCAGAACGTGATCTTCCGCGCGGCAGCGATCTGCGAGAGCAGCCTGGTGGATATTGGCGATCTCGATATTGCGGGCACCTCGGTCGCGCGTCAGGCTGACAGCGAAGTCGACAGCCTCGAACAAGCGGTCGAGTCATTCGAAAAAACACTGCTGGAAAAGCTCTACGCCAGCTACCCCTCGACCCGGCAACTGGCCAGCCGCCTGCAAACTTCGCACACGGCCATCGCCCATCGCCTGCGCAAATACGGCATCCCCAACAAACCCTGAACCCACCACGAATCCCCTGTAGGAGTGAGCCTGCTCGCGATAGCGGTCTGATATTCAACATTTGCGACGTCTGACACACCGCTATCGCGAGCAGGCTCACTCCTACAATGATTGTGGCGGATTCAAAATCTGCTCGAAAACGACCTCGACCTGTACTGAAAGCGCTACAGCGGAACGATATCGATACATCCTCCTTCAATCACGGCTGTGCAAGGCTTTGATCCCGTTCAGCTTTTTTCCTCGCGCCCGCCTGTAGCGATTTCGCTACACGCATCTAATCAAGTGAGCTTACAAAAACACACAACCACTTGATTTATAACAAAAAATTAAATTTGGCCGCATTCTTGCTAATCAACCCCTCATAAATAAGGGCCTTCGCGCCCGACTATTCCACCGCGTCCACCAGACGAGTCTGGCCCCTGAGGAGTTTCCATGAGCGAGTTGCGTTTTACTGAAGATCACGAATGGCTGCGCACCGAAGCTGACGGCAGCGTTACTGTCGGCATCACCGCTTTCGCGCAGAACGCCCTCGGCGACGTGGTGTTCGTGCAACTGCCTGAGCTGCAGGCTTACGAAAAAGGCGCCGAAGCCGCCACCGTGGAATCGGTGAAAGCCGCCAGCGGCGTGTACATGCCTCTCGACGGTGAAGTACTGGCGACCAACCCGGCACTGGAAGACAGCCCGGAACTGGTCAACGAAGATCCGCTGGGCGAAGGCTGGTTCTTCCGCTTCCAGCCAAGCGACGCTTCGGCCGTAGCCAAACTGCTCGATCAGGACGCTTACGACCGTCTGATCAAAGCCCAAGCCGAAGCCTGAGGAATACCGACATGACTCAAGTAAACCTCGGCACCGCCAACGAATTCATCGCCCGTCACATCGGCCCACGCGCCGGTGACGAGCAAGCCATGCTCAACAGCCTCGGCTTCGACTCGCTCGAAGCCCTGAGCGCCAGCGTCATCCCGGAAAGCATCAAGGGCACCAGCGTGCTCGGCATGGACGACGGCCTCAGCGAAGCCGATGCCCTGGCGATGATCAAATCCATCGCCGACAAAAACCAGCTGTTCAAGACCTACATCGGCCAGGGCTATTACAACTGCCACACGCCGTCGCCAATCCTGCGCAACCTCCTGGAAAATCCGGCCTGGTATACCGCTTACACCCCGTACCAACCAGAAATTTCCCAGGGCCGTCTCGAAGCGCTGCTGAACTTCCAGACGATGATCAGCGACCTCACCGGCCTGCCGATCGCCAACGCCTCCCTGCTCGACGAAGCCACCGCCGCTGCCGAAGCCATGACCTTCTGCAAACGCCTGAGCAAGAACAAGGGCAGCCACCAATTCTTCGCCTCGATCCACAGCCACCCGCAAACCCTCGACGTGCTGCGCACCCGTGCCGAGCCACTGGGTATCGACGTGGTGGTGGGCGATGAGCGTGAACTGACTGACGTAACGCCGTTCTTCGGCGCGCTGCTGCAATACCCGGCGAGCAACGGTGATGTCTTCGACTACCGCGAACTGACCGAACGCTTCCACGCCGCCAACGCGCTGGTAGCCGTGGCCGCTGACCTGCTGGCCCTGACCTTGCTGACCGCCCCGGGCGAGTTCGGCGCTGACGTTGCCATCGGTTCCGCGCAACGCTTCGGCGTGCCGCTGGGCTTCGGTGGCCCGCACGCCGCTTACTTCTCCACCAAAGATGCGTTCAAACGCGACATGCCGGGCCGTCTGGTCGGTGTCTCCGTTGACCGTTTCGGCAAGCCGGCGCTGCGCCTGGCGATGCAGACCCGCGAGCAACACATCCGCCGCGAGAAGGCCACGTCGAACATCTGCACCGCACAAGTGCTGCTGGCCAACATCGCCAGCATGTACGCCGTCTACCACGGCCCGAAAGGCCTGACGCAGATCGCCAATCGCGTGCATCACCTGACCGCGATTCTGGCCAAGGGCTTGACCGTGCTGGGCGCAAACGTCGAACAAGCCAGCTTCTTCGACACCCTGACCGTGGCCACCGGTGCGCAAACCGCCGCACTGCACGACAAGGCGCACACGGCGCAGATCAACCTGCGCGTGATCGACGCTCAGCGTCTGGGC
The DNA here is from genome assembly GCF_054790575.1 of Pseudomonas sp. MC6. NCBI lineage: Bacteria > Pseudomonadati > Pseudomonadota > Gammaproteobacteria > Pseudomonadales > Pseudomonadaceae > Pseudomonas > Pseudomonas sp. MC6. Next base: position 41,976 of record NZ_CP186504.1, on the reverse strand, counting down.
CTGTCGGTCGACGAAACCACCACGCAGGCTGACATCGAAACCCTGTGGGGCCTGTTCGCCGACGGCAAGACTCTGCCGGACTTCGCTGCGCTGGCCGCTTCGGTACAGAGCACCATCCCTGCATCGCTGGTACGCCAGTCGCCAATCCTCAGCCACCCGGTGTTCAACCGTTATCACTCGGAAACCGAGCTGATGCGCTACCTGCGCAAACTGGCGGACAAGGATCTGGCGCTGGATCGCACCATGATCCCGCTGGGCTCGTGCACCATGAAACTCAACGCCGCCAGCGAAATGATCCCGGTGACCTGGGCTGAATTCGGTGCGCTGCACCCGTTCGCCCCGGCCGCACAAAGTGCCGGTTACCAGCAACTGACCGATGAGCTGGAAGCGATGCTTTGCGCCGCCACCGGTTACGACGCGATCTCGCTGCAACCGAACGCCGGTTCGCAAGGTGAATACGCTGGCCTGCTGGCGATCCGCGCCTATCACCAGAGCCGCGGCGATGAGCGCCGCGACATCTGCCTGATCCCCTCGTCCGCCCACGGCACCAACCCGGCCACCGCCAACATGGCTGGCATGCGCGTGGTCGTGACCGCGTGCGATACCCGTGGCAACGTCGACATCGAAGACCTGCGCGCCAAAGCCATCGAGCACCGCGAACACCTCGCCGCGCTGATGATCACGTACCCGTCGACCCACGGCGTGTTCGAAGAAGGCATCCGCGAAATCTGCGGGATCATTCATGACAACGGCGGCCAGGTGTACATCGACGGCGCGAACATGAACGCGATGGTCGGCCTCTGCGCACCGGGCAAGTTCGGCGGCGACGTCTCGCACCTGAACCTGCACAAAACTTTCTGCATCCCCCACGGCGGCGGCGGCCCGGGCGTTGGCCCGATTGGCGTCAAGTCGCACCTGACCCCGTTCCTGCCGGGCCACGGCCAGATGGAACGCAAGGAAGGCGCGGTCTGCGCGGCACCGTTCGGCAGCGCGAGCATTCTGCCGATCACCTGGATGTACATTCGCATGATGGGTGGCGCCGGCCTGAAGCGCGCGTCGCAACTGGCGATCCTCAACGCCAACTACATTTCCCGTCGCCTCGAAGAGCACTACCCAGTGCTGTACACCGGCAGCAATGGCTTGGTGGCGCATGAGTGCATTCTGGATCTGCGTCCGTTGAAAGACAGCAGCGGCATCAGCGTTGATGACGTCGCCAAGCGCTTGATCGACTTCGGCTTCCACGCGCCGACCATGTCGTTCCCGGTCGCGGGCACGCTGATGATCGAACCGACCGAAAGTGAATCCAAAGAAGAACTGGATCGCTTCTGCGACGCGATGATCCGCATCCGCGAAGAAATCCGCGCGGTGGAAAACGGCACACTGGACAAGGACGACAACCCGCTGAAAAACGCTCCGCACACCGCAGCGGAACTGGTTGGCGAGTGGACGCACCCGTACAGCCGCGAGCAGGCCGTTTACCCGGTAGCGTCGCTGATCGAAGGCAAATACTGGCCACCGGTCGGTCGCGTCGACAACGTCTTCGGTGATCGCAACCTGGTGTGCGCCTGCCCGTCGATCGAAAGCTACGCTTAATGGAATGAGGGGCAGGAATACCTGCCTCTTTCTCCAGAACACCACAAATCCCTGTGGGAGCTGGCTTGCCAGCGATGAGGGTGGATCAGCCTACATCTTTGTTGCCTGACCCACCGCCATCGCTGGCAAGCCAGCTCCCACAAGGAACGCATCAAGCCTGATATTTCCGCCAATTCCTATAACAAGAAACCGGAGAACCACTCATGTCGTTAAGCGTGTTCGACCTGTTCAAGATTGGCATCGGCCCCTCCAGTTCCCACACCGTCGGCCCGATGCGCGCAGCCGCACGTTTCGCCGAAGGCCTGCAACGTGAAAACCTGCTGACCACCACCGCCAGCGTTCGCGTTGAACTCTACGGTTCCCTAGGCGCCACTGGTAAAGGTCACGGCAGCGACAAAGCCGTGCTGCTCGGCCTCGAAGGCGAGCACCCCGATACCGTCGATACCGAAACCGTCGCCGCGCGCCTGCAAGAGATTCGCGGTAACGCCCGACTCAACCTGCTCGGTGAACAGAGCATTGCGTTCAACGAGAAAGAACACCTGGCAATGATCCGCAAGCCGCTGGCCTATCACCCCAACGGTATGATCTTCCGCGCCTTCGATGCGGCGGGCCTGCAGATTCGCAGCCGCGAGTACTACTCGGTCGGTGGTGGTTTTGTCGTCGATGAAGACGCGGCCGGTGCCGACCGCATCGTCGAAGACGCCACACCACTGACTTTCCCGTTCAAAAGTGCCAAGGACCTGCTCGGTCATTGCGCCACCTACGGTCTGTCGATCAGCCAGGTGATGCTGACCAACGAAAGTGCCTGGCGCTCGGAGGCGGAAACCCGCGCCGGCCTGTTGAAAATCTGGCAGGTGATGCAGGACTGCGTCGCTGCGGGCTGCCGTAACGAAGGTATTTTGCCCGGCGGCTTGAAGGTCAAACGTCGTGCAGCGGCGCTGCATCGGCAGCTGTGCAAGAACCCGGAATCAGCGTTGCGCGATCCGTTGTCGGTGCTCGACTGGGTCAACCTCTACGCCTTGGCGGTCAACGAAGAAAACGCCAACGGCGGGCGTGTGGTTACCGCACCCACCAACGGCGCGGCCGGGATCATTCCAGCGGTGCTGCATTACTACATGCGTTTTATCCCCGGCGCGAACGACGACGGCGTCGTGCGCTTTCTGCTGACCGCTGCGGCCATCGGCATTCTCTACAAGGAAAACGCCTCGATCTCCGGCGCCGAAGTCGGCTGCCAAGGTGAAGTCGGCGTGGCCTGTTCGATGGCGGCCGGGGCGTTGTGCGAAGTGCTTGGTGGCAGCGTGCAGCAAGTCGAGAACGCGGCGGAAATCGGCATGGAGCACAACCTCGGCCTGACCTGCGACCCGATTGGCGGGCTGGTGCAGGTGCCGTGTATCGAGCGCAATGCGATGGGCTCAGTGAAAGCGATCAACGCGGTGCGCATGGCCATGCGCGGCGACGGTCAGCATTTTGTCTCCCTCGACAAGGTCATCCGCACCATGCGCCAGACCGGCGCTGACATGAAAAGCAAATACAAAGAGACCGCCCGTGGCGGTCTGGCGGTCAACATCATCGAATGCTGACCTAACCCCAGCCCTCTCCCTCCGGGAGAGCAACGTAACTAGCGCCCTCTCCCTCTGGGAGAGGGCTGGGGTGAGGGGCTTTTGATCTTGATCTTGATCTTGATCTAGCCCCATACCCCCAAACTCAAATTTTCAAGGAGCCACGCATGTCCACCGAACAACTGTCGAAAACCCCGCTGCACGCTCTGCACCTCGAACTCGGCGCCCGCATGGTGCCGTTCGCCGGCTACGACATGCCGGTGCAATACCCGCTCGGCGTGATGAAAGAACACCAGCACACCCGTGAGCAGGCCGGGCTGTTCGATGTCTCGCACATGGGCCAGATTCGCCTGACCGGCGCCAACGCCGCCAAAGCCCTGGAAACCCTGGTGCCGGTGGACATCATCGACCTGCCGGTGGGTATGCAGCGTTACGCGATGTTCACCAACGAGACCGGTGGCATTCTCGACGACCTGATGGTCGCCAATCTCGGCAACGACGAACTGTTCCTGGTGGTTAACGCCGCGTGCAAGGATCAGGATCTTGCACATTTGCAAAAACACATCGGGGATCAGTGCACCATTACGGAGCTGTTCGAAGAGCGTGCACTGCTGGCATTGCAAGGTCCGGCGGCGGTCACCGTGCTGGCGCGACTGGCACCTTCGGTTGAAAAAATGACTTTTATGCAGTTCACCCGTGTGAGTCTGCTGGGTGTCGACTGCTTCGTCAGCCGTTCGGGCTACACCGGTGAAGACGGTTTCGAAATCTCCGTTCCGGCCGCCGACGCGGAAAAACTCGCCCGCGCCCTGCTCGCTGAACCGGAAGTCCAGGCCATCGGCCTCGGTGCCCGCGATTCGCTGCGCCTGGAAGCCGGCCTGTGCCTGTATGGCCACGACATGAACACCGAGACCACGCCGATCGAAGCCAGCCTGTTATGGGCGATCTCCAAGCCACGCCGCGCTGATGGCGCGCGGGCAGGCGGTTTCCCGGGTGCGGAAAATATTTTCGCCCAGCAACAGAATGGTGTCGCACGCAAACGTGTCGGCCTGCTGCCACAAGAACGTACACCCGTGCGTGAAGGCGCAGAAATCGTCAACGAAGCCGGCGAGATCATCGGCAGCGTGTGCAGCGGCGGTTTCGGTCCGACACTGGGCGGGCCGTTGGCAATGGGTTACCTCGACAGTGCTTATGTCACGCTCGATACAGCGGTCTGGGCCATCGTGCGTGGGAAAAAGGTGCAAATGCTTGTAAGCAAAATGCCATTTGTTCCACAACGCTACTATCGCGGTTGATTGACTGTTTCTATAAGTAACGCGATTGCGTAATGCATGCACTAATGTGTAACGCAATCGCCACAAAAAAGTGCATTTTCTAACATCCGATTCGAATATGAACTTTGCTTATAACGTTCGAAAACACTTGAACAAGCGAATCGTCTAAGCCGCACTAGTGGAATGACTAACTGCCAGCAAGCACAGCAAATCCGGGGCCTTCACGGGGCTTGTTTTTTCTCCCGTAGTTGGCGTAGAGTTTCTCCACTGTGTTTGCATGGGTCAGCTTGGAATCGTGACCTGGGCAGTAGCCTATAAGTTAGCTACATCCCGTTCGACGTCTTCTTACTCTCCTGCAACCAGCCCCAGTACTCTTTCATGTGAAGGAGACTGTCATTAATTTTTGCGTCAAAGGAAATAAGAAATGTCCACACGTCAGAGCGGTACCGTCAAGTGGTTTAACGACGAGAAAGGTTTTGGTTTTATCACTCCAGAAAGCGGTCCGGATCTGTTCGTGCATTTCCGCGCCATTCAGGGCAACGGCTTCAAAAGCCTGAAAGAAGGCCAGAAAGTGACCTTCGTTGCTGTGCAGGGCCAGAAAGGCATGCAGGCTGACGAAGTACAAGCAGAAGCCTGATTTTCTGTTACGAAAAAGCCCCTGTTATTGATATCAGGGGCTTTTTTGTGCGCGCGAATCCGTAAAATGGCGCTTCATTTTGCGTCCAGAGGCTGCCATGTCGAAAAACCTGCTCACGCCCCAAGGGGATTTCCCTCCGGTAGACCTTGGTCGTCGTCTGGCAGCGATGTTCTATGACTTCCTGTTGTGCACTGCCCTGTTGATCGTGACCGGTGGCATCTACAAGATGATCCAGGCGGCAATCATCGGCGAAGAGCGACTGCGGATCATGACCGACGCCGGCAAGCTCGATGGCGATCCTCTGTATTCGACAGTGCTGCTGCTGGTGCTGTTTGGATTTTTCGCCAAGTTCTGGACCCATGGCGGGCAGACATTGGGCATGCAGGTGTGGGGGATCCGCGTGCAGAACGCCAACGGCACGGCAATCAGCCTGTGGCAGGCGCTGCTGCGCTTCATGGTGTCGATTGCGTCGTGGTTGTGCGTGGGGCTGGGGTTCTTCTGGTCGCTGTATGACAAGCAGAAGCGCACGTGGCATGACATCTATTCCGATACTCGCGTGGTGCGAGTCCCGAAGAAACAAAAGTAAGCGCCCATAAAAAAAGATCGTAGCCTGCGGCAGCTCCTACACCGAACTATGTAGGAGCTGCCGCAGGCTGCGATCTTTTGCTTTCAGGCGTTACCGGCCAGCTTCATCCGCGCTGCCTGGGTAAAGTCGAGCATGCGCTTCAACGGCCGAATCGCCTGCGGAATCAACGCCGGATCAACAAAGATCTCATTCGTGCCTTCCTTCAAGCTCTTGAGCGTGCGCTCAAGGGTGTTCATGGCCATCCACGGGCAATGCGCGCAACTGCGGCAGGCTGCGCCGTTACCGGCAGTTGGCGCCTCGATAAAGACCTTGTCCGGGCACAACTGCTGCATCTTGTAGAAGATGCCACGGTCGGTCGCGACGATCAGCGTCTTGTTCGGCAGGCTCTGCGCGGCAGCGATCAACTGACTCGTAGAACCGACGGCGTCCGCCAACTCGATCACCGACGTTGGCGATTCCGGGTGCACGAGGATCGCAGCATCCGGGTACAACGCTTTCATGTCTTCGAGCTGCTTGGACTTGAACTCCTCGTGAACGATGCAGGCACCGTCCCACAGCAGCATGTCGGCGCCAGTCTTGCGCTGAATGTACGTACCGAGGTGCTTGTCCGGCCCCCAGATGATGGTCTCGCCGTTGTCCATCAGGCTTTCGACGATCTCCAGCGCGCAACTCGACGTCACTACCCAGTCAGCCCGGGCTTTGACCGCCGCAGAGGTGTTGGCATAGACCACCACCGTGCGCTCCGGGTGCTGATCACAGAACGCCGAGAACTCGTCGACCGGGCAACCCAGATCCAGCGAGCAAGTCGCCTCCAGGGTTGGCATCAGCACGCGTTTTTCCGGGTTGAGAATCTTCGCGGTCTCGCCCATGAACTTCACGCCGGCGACCACCACGGTCTTCGCCGGGTGAGCGTTACCGAAGCGAGCCATTTCCAGGGAGTCAGAGACACAGCCACCGGTTTCTTCGGCCAAAGCCTGAATCACCGGGTCGCAATAAAAGTGGGCCACCAGCACCGCGTCCTGAGCCTTGAGCTCGGCGGCGATGGCAGAACGGTAATAAGCCTCTTCCTCGGCCGTCAGCGGTTTGGGCTGTTTGGCATCGAGATGGGCTTGAACCAGAAGGCGTTCGGAAATCTGCGTCATGTTCGCAAGACCTGCAGGCGCGTTCGCGCGAAAGTCGAGTATACACCCGGCTCCGGACCGCTTGAGGGTACCGCCGGGAGAGTGAGTATTATCAGGCACGGACAGCATTGAAGCTGCGCAAGGCTACAGAATATCCCGTTGATACAAAAGATGATTCTGACCTGCGTCAGCGCTGCGGGTATTGAAATAACGCGGAGCGAAATTGCAGGCAAAAAAAAACCCGGAAATCCTCACTTTCGTGGGCCTTCCGGATTTTCTAAACCGCCAAATATGGTGGGTCGTGTGGGATTCGAACCTACGACCAATTGGTTAAAAGCCAACTGCTCTACCAACTGAGCTAACGACCCGCTGTGTGGTGGCGCGTATAATACTGATTTTTAAGGACTATTCAACACCTTTTTGAAAATAATCAAAAATAAGGTGTTGGGTCACTCACACCAGCCGCTGCAAAGCCCTCTGCGCGCAGGCGGCAGCTGTCGCATTTACCGCACGCGCGGCCGTCATCGTCGGCCTGATAGCAGGACACGGTGAGGCCATAGTCAACGCCGAGCTTAACGCCCGCCTCGACAATCTGTGCCTTGCTCAGGTTCTGCAACGGCGCCTGGATGCGGAAGCCATTGCCTTCAACACCGGCCTTGGTCGCCAGATTGGCCATGCGCTCGAACGACTCAATGAACTCGGGACGGCAATCCGGGTAACCGGAATAGTCCACCGCGTTGACACCAATGAAGATCTCGCGGGCACCGAGTACTTCCGCCCAACCCAATGCCAGCGACAGGAACACCGTGTTACGCGCCGGCACGTACGTCACTGGAATGCCTTCACCCAGCTCTTCGGGGATGTCGATGCTGCTGTCGGTCAGGGCTGAGCCGCCCATGCCATTGAGGTTCAGGCCAATCACCTTGTGCTCGACCACACCCAAGTCGCGGGCGACGCGTGCGGCGGCGTGCAATTCGGCATGGGAACGCTGGCCGTAATCGAAGCTCATGGTGTAGCAGCTGTAGCCTTGCGCGCGAGCCATGGCTACAACAGTCGCCGAATCCAGGCCACCGGACAGCAGGATGACCGCACGTTTTTCAGTGGTGTTCAGTTGTTCGGTCATATCAGCGCCCCGGCTCGTCATTCCATAGATATTTATGCAACTGCAATTGCAACCGCACCGGCAGGTTGTCCGCCACCACCCAGTCCGCCAGATCCCTAGCATTGAGGTCATGGTGGCTTGGGGAAAACAGCACTTCACCGGCACGCCGATCGAGACCGTACTGAATCAGTTTGGAGACGGCCCAGTCATAGTCGTCCCGCGAGCAGATGACAAACTTCACCTGATCGTTGGGCGTCAGCAGTTCGATGTTCTCGTAACGGTTGCGATGGGCTTCTTTCGAATCCGGCGTCTTCAGGTCGACAACGCGACTGACGCGCGGATCGACCGCCGAGACGTCGAGGGCGCCGCTGGTTTCCAGCGAAACCTCATAACCGGCATCACACAACTGTTTGAGCAAAGGAATGGCGTTCGGCTGTGCCAGCGGCTCACCGCCGGTGACGCAAACGTAGCGCGGGCGAAATCCGGCCACCTGCTCAAGGATGTCGTCGAGGGTGCGCACGGTACCGCCACTGAAGGCATAGGCGCTGTCGCAGTATTGGCAACGCAAAGGGCAACCGGTCAGGCGCACAAAAACAGTGGGCAGCCCGGCAGTCCGCGTTTCCCCCTGCAACGAGTAGAAAACTTCGGTGATTCTCAATGTGTCTTGCATAGTCGCCACGGGCGTAACAGCTAAACAGGCTGTCCGCCTCCGTCAGGCACTTCAGGCAATCCCGCCAACGCGTAGACCGCAAGAAGCGTGTTTCAGAAAAAGGGCGTGAATTCTAACGAAAAAACCCGCGACAAGCGCGGGTTTCTTCCAAACGGGTCAAGCCTGCTTACATGCGTTGCAGATCGCGCTGGGCCAACTGCGCAGCCGAGGTACCCGGATATTGGGCGACCACCTGCTGCAGAATGCCTTTGACCTTGTCGGTATGACCGAGGCGACGCTCTACATCAGCCAGCTTGTACAGCGAATCCGGCACTTTGGCGTGCTTGGGATAGAGCTGCGAAACCTTGGCGAAAGCCTGACCTGCACCTTGCAGATCGCCTTTGGCCAGATTCACTTCACCCAACCAGTACTGGGCGTTGCCCGCGTATTGGCTGTTCGGGTATTTGCGCAGGAAAGCGGCAAAAGCCTGGCTGGCCTTGTCGAAATCCTTGGCTTTGATCAGGTCGAAAGCGGCATCGTAATACAGCTTTTCCTTGGCCGGATCACCCGGTTCACTGCTTGCAGCAGGTGCCTGGGCAGCAGCCCCGGCGCCAGCGGCAGCACCGGCAGCAGCACTTGCATCGCCACCGGCAGAAGAATTCTCAGGAGTCGCGGCAGGTGCAGCACCGGATCCTATGCGCCGATCAAGATCCTGGTATCGCTCCAGGGATTCCTGCTTCATGCGCGCAACCTGATTCTGCAGTTCTTCAATCACACCTTGCTGGCGCGATATCTGATCCTGCATCTGTTGCAATTGGTTGAACAGCATGCCTTGTGCCGAGGTAGGGGCCGAAGCCGCTCCCCCGGCATAGGCGCCGTTCGTACCGTAACCTGCAGGCGGATAACTGCTCCCGCTATTGTTATAACCGGAGTTGTCATCGACCACAGGAACCGCAGCCCACGCCGCAAGCGGCGCGAGGCTGAGAGCCAGAACAGTTACAGCACGACGGCACGTTCGCATATCGAATTACTTACGCAGTTCGACGCGACGGTTTTGAGCCCAGGACTGCTCGTCGTTGCCGGTAGCAACTGGACGCTCTTCGCCGTAGGAAACCAGTTCCAGCTGAGCTGGGGAAACACCTTGCAGTACCAGGTAGCGTTGAACGGCTTTCGCACGACGCTCGCCCAGTGCCATGTTGTACTCACGAGTACCACGTTCGTCGGTGTTGCCTTCCAGAACAACGCGAGCGCCGTTTGCTTTCAGGTCTTTGGCGTGAACGTCCAGAGCGCGCATGGCTTCTGGCTTCAGGTCCGAGCTGTCGTATTCGAAGTAGAAGGTGGTGATTGCGCGCAGAGCAGCTTCTTCGCTCAGGGAACCGTCAACGGCACCAGTGTTTGCGCCGTAACCAGCGTTTGGATCAACAGCGCCTTCACCGGCGTTGTCGCCGCCTTTGGACGAGCAACCTACAGCTACAGCCATGGCCAGAGCCAGCGCAGCAAATTTACCAAACTTCAGCATTTCCATCGTGAAACTCCTAATGAACCCCAGTGTGTTAAGTAAAACGTGTAGCGCCCGCTCACTTCAGGTAAGGGGACCAGGACGGTTCTCTGACTTCGCCTTGAGCGGTAGGAAGCGGGAGCCTAACGCGTCCATTAATGGACACGAGCATCAAGACTCCCCGGCCCTGTTGGCGGGTGGCGTAGATTACCATGGTGCCGTTGGGCGCAACAGTAGGTGACTCGTCCAGAGTGCTATCAGTGAGGATCTTTACACTACCTCGCTGCAGATCCTGAGCTGCCACCTTGAAATTGGTGAAGCCATCCTGACGATGAATCATCACCAAAGTCTTTTCATCTGCCGACAGTTTCGGGTTGGCGTTGTAGTTGCCAATGAACGTAACACGCTCGGCACCACCGCCACCGACGCTGGTTTTATAGATCTGCGGCTTGCCGCCACGGTCGGAGGTGAAGTAGATAGTCGAGCCATCCTTGCCCCAGAACGGTTCGGTATTGATGCCCTGGCCATTCGTTACGCGACTGATCTGGCGCGAAGCCAGATTCATCACGTAGATATCCGGGTTACCGTCCTTCGACAGCACGAACGCCAGGCGATCACCGTTCGGCGACCAGGCTGGCGCGCCGTTCAGACCTTCGAAGTTGGTGATCTGCTCACGGCGACCGGTGTCGATGTTCTGCATGAAGATGCGTGGGCGCTTCTGCTCGAACGACACATAGGCGATGCGCTTGCCATCCGGTGCAAAACGCGGCGACAGGATTGGCTCACGCGATTGCAGCAAGGTCACGGCGCGAGCACCGTCGTAGTCCGAACGCTGCAGGGTGTAACGGGTGTTCTTCTCGGAGAAGCGCTCAGCCGTCACATACAGCAGGCGAGTCGAGAACGCACCTTCAATACCGGTCAGCTTCTGGAACGACTGATCAGAGATGAAGTGCGCCATGTCGCGCAGTTGCTCGGTGGTGCCGGAAACACTGCCGTCAGCCACTTTCTGTTCGGTGGCCACGTTGAACAGTGCCCACTGCACCTGCAGGCGACCGCCGGCTGGAGCAATGCTGCCGACCATCATGTATTGAGCACCTACCGCCTTCCAGTCACGGAAGATGATTTCGCTCGGCTGGCTTGGCTGGCTGATCATGTTTTGCTTTGGAATCGGCGAGTAGTAGCCCGAGTTGCGCAAATCGTTACCAATGATTTCAGCCATATCATCAGGCAGCACGGCACCGCCTTGCATACCGAACGGTACAACGGCGATCGGGGTTGCCCGATCGCTGCCGCTGGTGACCAGAATGTTCTTTTCATCCGCCATCGCGATCCCTGCCATGCAGCAGATCACGACCAGCATTCCTCGAAGAAGGTTTCTCACAAGGCTAGATCCTCAGGTGTGAATGTCATCTTGAATGAACGATACGGAGCGAAATCGCTCGGCTTCATTCCCTGCATTTCTGTCAAACGTCCAATATTTTTGACCGCTGCCACTGCCGAAGCATCGAACGGACCATCGCCACTGGACTTGGCCACGCTGACCGAAGTCACCGTACCGTCCGGCAACATGCCGATCTGCAACACCACCGTCATGCCTTTGCGTGCCGAAGGTGGACGAGCCCAGCCTTCCGCAGCTCGCGCACGAATCAGGTCATCGAAACTGCCCGCGACTTCGTCGCCCTGCTCATCGGCCAAGGCCTGCTGGCGCTGCGGCGTGTCGGAAAGCAAATCGGCCAAGGCCTGAGCCTTTTTGTCTTCGGTCGATTTACGTGCCGCATCCTGCGCTTTCTTCTTCGCAGCATCAGCAGCAGCTTTCTTCTTCGCTTCGTCGGCGATTTTCTTCTTCGCCTCTTCAGCTTCAGCTTTCTTCTTGGCGTCTTCGGCGGCTTTCTTCTTCGCGTCTTCGACAATCTTCTTCTTGGCTTCTTCAGCAGCGGCTTTCTTGGCCTCTTCTTCAGCAGCCTTTTTCGCTTCTTCTTCAGATTTCTTCTTGGCTATATCAGCCAATTGTTTCTCTTCAGCCTTCTTGGCTTCGGCGGTCTTCTTGGCTTCGTCGGCTTTTTTGGCTTCGTCAGCCTTTTTCGCCTCGTCTGCTTTCTTCGACTCGTCGGCCTTCTTGGCTTCCTCGGCTTTTTGAGCCGCTTCTTCTTTCTTTTGTTCCGCAGCGGCCTTGATCTCTTCCTGCTCGACCTTCTTCTGCTCCATCTGCTCGACTTCGGTCTGGCGCGCGGCGGATTTCTTCGCCTCACCCGCAATCTTCTGATTGGTCTGGGTGGTTGCCTGACTTTTCGATTTCAGTTGGTACAGGGTCGCCTGGACGATCGGTTTGGCCGGCGGCAGTTCCGGTGTAAAGGCAAAACTGACGAACAGCATGCCGAACACCAGCACGTGCAGGACAATCGCCAGAACACTAGGCCAGAAGTAGCTTTCCGAGGCGGACGGCTCTCGCTGTTGCTGCATCAGGGGGCCTCGGTAATCAAACCAACATTACCGACCCCGGCTTTCTGCAACCCGCCCATGGCGCCCATGACGGAACCATAATCGACGGTCTTGTCACCGCGGATGAAGACTTGGGTACGCTTGCCGCCTTCAGTGCCGGCACGAATGATCTTGGTCACCGCGTCGGTCATTTGCGGCAGGGTCATGGCCCTGTCCTGTTGCTTCTCGGTATCGACTTCGCTGCCAAGGTTCCAGTAGTAGGTCTTGTCAGCCTTGATCGAAATGGTCAGGACCTGAGTGTTGTTGTCCTGCGGCAAGGCTTCGCTGGAAACCTTGGGCAGATCAACTTTCACGCCCTGATTGAGCATCGGCGCGGTCACCATGAAGATGACCAGCAGTACCAACATCACGTCGATGTAAGGCACCACGTTCATCTCGGCAACCGGCTTGCGCTTTTTGCGAGCTCGAGCGATTAAAGCCATTGGAAATTACCTGCTTATTCTTCGCTAGTGTGCACTTTGCGGTGCAGGATCGCCTGGAATTCATCGGCGAAGGTGTAGTAGCGGCCCAACAAGGTTTCGCTGCGAGCGGCGAAACGGTTGTAAGCGATAACCGCAGGGATCGCCGCGAACAGACCGATCGCAGTAGCGATCAGAGCTTCGGCGATACCCGGGGCCACAGTGGCCAGGGTTGCTTGCTGGGCGCTGGACCAGACCGCGGAAGGAGTTCATAATGCCCCACACGGTACCGAACAGACCGATGTACGGGCTGACCGAACCGACGGTGGCGAGGAACGGCAGGCTCTGCTCCAGTTTCTCTTCTTCACGGGAGATGGCGACGCGCATGGCACGGGCCACGCCTTCCATCACTGCTTCAGGATCGACACCTGGCTGCTGACGCAGACGGGAGAATTCCTTGAAACCGGCGCGGAAGATCTGCTCCACACCCGAATCAGGGTCAGGGTTGCTGCCCGCCTGACGGTACAGCTTGGACAGGTCGATACCCGACCAGAAGCGCTCTTCGAAGCTCTCCAGGGCACGTCGACCGGCGCGCAGCAGATTGCTGCGCTGAAAGATCATGATCCATGAGGTCACCGATGCGGCCACCAGGGTCAACATTACCAACTGCACCACGATGCTGGCATTGCTGACCAGGCTCCACATGGAGGAATGGTCGACGACGTTAGCTTCCACGCTTTATCTCCTGCTTTGAGTGTGTACCCGGGCCGACCGCGTCGGCAAAGGCCGCACGCAAGTCTTCGGGAAGGGCCCGGGGTTTCAAACTGTTAGTGCGCACACAGGCCACCAAAAACTGCCCCTCACAGAGCAGCACATTATCCGTTGCCCGCCTGACCTGCTGTTTGAAGCGCAGGCTGACCCGGTTCAATTCGATTACATCAGCGCTTACCAGCAGTTCGTCATCCAGTCGCGCCGGCGCGTGGTAGCGCGCTTCGCTGGAGTGCACGACAAACAACAGGTCCTCCCCTGCCAGCTGCGATTGGGCAAAGCCCAGCTCGCGAAGCCGCTCGGTTCGAGCCCGTTCCATAAACTTGAGGTAATTAACGTAATACACGATGCCGCCCGCATCGGTGTCCTCGTAATAAACGCGACAACGATGTGCGAACGACTCAAGCCCGTTTTGCGCGCGCATACTCTAGTGCTTACTCCTCAGGTTGCCAATCCGGCCAGGCAACTGTTTTTCATGGTTTCACGGCTTTACCGCAAAAGTACCGTCCTATGACCGTACAAACCCTGAATAAATCGACAAAAAATGTGTATCAATCGTCCACGGCATCGAGAAACTCGTCTGCCACGGGCATTTCACCCATTCGTGACGGAATGTTTAAACCAAAGTGCAGGTACGCATGCCGCGTCACCACCCTGCCCCGTGGCGTGCGCATGATGTAACCCTGCTGGATCAGATACGGCTCCAGCACATCTTCAATCGTGTGGCGCTCTTCGCTGATCGCAGCGGCGAGACTGTCGATGCCGACCGGGCCACCATCGAACTTCTCGATCATGGTCAGCAGCAGACGCCGATCCTGATGATCGAAACCATGTTCGTCGACATCCAGCAGGTTCAACGCCAGGTCTGCCACCGCTTTGGTGATATGACCTTTAGCACGGACTTCGGCGAAATCGCGCACCCGGCGCAGCAAACGGTTGGCAATTCGCGGCGTACCACGGGCCCGACGCGCGATTTCGAACGAGCCTTCCGGATCCAGCGGCAGACCGAGGATGGCTGCGGAACGGCTGACAATCGTCGCCAGATCAGCCGTGCTGTAGAACTCCAGACGCTGGACGATACCGAAGCGGTCACGCAACGGGTTGGTCAGCATGCCGGCGCGAGTGGTTGCGCCAACCAGGGTAAACGGCGGCAGATCGAGTTTGATCGAACGCGCTGCAGGCCCTTCGCCAATCATGATGTCGAGCTGGAAATCTTCCATCGCCGGGTACAGCACTTCTTCAACGATCGGCGACAGACGATGGATTTCGTCGATAAACAGTACGTCGTGCGGCTCAAGATTGGTCAGCAACGCCGCCAGATCGCCCGGACGCTCCAGTACCGGACCGGAAGTGCTCTTGATCGACACACCCATTTCCTGGGCGATGATATTGGCCAGCGTGGTCTTGCCCAGACCCGGCGGGCCGAAGATCAGCGTGTGATCGAGGGATTCGCTACGGCCACGGGCGGCCTGGATGAACAGCTCCATCTGCTCGCGCACGGTCGGCTGGCCAATATAGTCGGCCAGACTGACCGGACGAATCGCGCGGTCCTGGACTTCTTCGCGCTCGCGCGGGCTGTGCGCGGCGGTGATCAGACGATCAGCTTCAATCACTTAAATCATTCCCTTCAGGGCACGGCGGATCAGGTCTTCGCTGCTCAAATTCTTGTCCTTGATGGCGGTAATCGCCTTGCTCGCTTCCTGCGGCTTGTAGCCCAGTGAAATCAGCGCGCTGACCGCATCGTTCTCGGCGGTGTTGACCGGCGCCGGGCCATCCGGCTGGTTCGGCACGAGCGCGAACATGGCTGGCGTAGTTTCCCAAGCCTTGAAGCGATCCTTGAGTTCGACCAGCAGACGCTCAGCGGTTTTCTTGCCGACACCCGGCACCTTGGTCAACGCCGAGGTGTCCTGAGACTGCACGCAGCGGATCAACTCGTCGACTTCCAGACTCGACATCAAGGCCAGGGCCAATTTTGGCCCGACACCATTGAGACGGATCAACTCGCGAAAAAAGTCTCGCTCACGCTTGCCGGCAAAACCATAGAGTAATTGCGCGTCTTCGCGTACGACCAAATGCGTGTGCAAGGTCAGCGGTTCACCGACCGACGGCAGGCGATAAAGGGTAGTCATGGGCACTTCCAGCTCATACCCGAGGCCGTTTACATCCAGAATCAGGTGCGGCGGCTGTTTCTCAGCCAGGGTGCCGCGCAAGCGTCCAATCACGTTTCAGATCCTTGAGCGTTGGCCAGCCGTGGGCTGGCGACTGTCGAAAGGCGAATTCCGGGCCGACGACCCAGGCGCAAGAAATCCGCTTTCAGGAAAATTGATGCTGATGCTATCAGAGACGCAGGCGCCCGCCACGACTGCGTGCCGTTCCCAAGCCGTGCGGCAGCAGACTGGAACGGGTGTGCGCATGGCAAATGGCAATGGCCAGAGCGTCCGAGGCGTCGATTTGCGGTTTGCTGGTGAGCTTGAGCATGTGCATGACCATCATCTGCACCTGTTCTTTATTGGCGGCGCCAGTGCCGACTACAGCCTGCTTGACCTGAGTGGCCGTGTACTCGGCGATCTCCAGGCTCTCTTCAGCGCCAGCCACGATTGCAGCGCCGCGAGCCTGACCGAGTTTCAGCGCCGAATCGGCGTTTTTCGCCATGAAGACTTTTTCGATACCCATGGTGACCGGGCCGTACGTCTGGATGATTTCGCGCACGCCGCGATAGACGATTTGCAGGCGCTCGTGCAGTTCGCCAGCGCCGGTGCGGATACAGCCCGAGGCCACATAGATACAGCCACCACGCCCGGTATCTCGAACAATGCCGTAACCGGTAATGCGCGAACCGGGGTCGATACCAAGAATTAAAGTCATAACGCCTGCAGAAATTGATGCGAAAGCTGAGGGTACATGTAGGAGCTGCCGAAGGCTGCGATCTTTTGATCTTTCAAAAACAGAAAGATCGCAGCCTTCGGCAGCTCCTACAGGTGAAGTGTAGAGCCAGCAAAAACTGCGACCTTTCTATTTGCATCAACCGAGCTGAGCGGCCACGTCTTCCGGAATGTCCGCGTTGGAGTAGACGTTCTGCACATCATCCAGATCCTCAAGCATGTCAATCAGCTTGAGCACCTTTTCCGCGCCTTCCAGATCCAGTTCGGCGCTGGTGGTCGGCTGCATGACGATTTCCGCGTCATCACCCTTGAAACCGGCGGCTTCCAGCGCGTTACGCACGGCATAGAAGCTGGTGAACGAGGTGAACACATCGATCGAACCGTCTTCATGGCTGACCACGTCATCGGCGTCGGCTTCCAGCGCCGCTTCGGTCAGTGCGTCTTCATCGACGCCCGGCGCGAAGCTGATCTGGCCTTTGCGTTCGAACAGATACGCAACCGAACCGTCGGTACCGAGGTTGCCACCGCACTTGCTGAACGCATGACGAACGGCTGCCGCAGTACGGTTGCGGTTGTCGGTCATGCACTCGACCATCACCGCCACGCCGCCGGGGCCATAACCTTCGTAAGTCAGCTCTTCAACGTTGTCCGCTTCGGTGGCACCGGCGCCGCGCGCGACGGCACGGTCAATGATGTCGCGGCTCATGTTGGCGCTCAGCGCCTTGTCCAGCGCCAGACGCAGACGCGGGTTGGAGCCGGGATCACCGCCGCCCTGACGGGCCGCAACGGTCAGTTCGCGGATCCACTTGGTAAAAATCTTGCCTCTCTTGGCATCCTGACGTTCTTTGCGGTGCTTGATGTTCGCCCACTTGGAATGACCTGCCATAACTCGCTCCGAATTCTCTTTGAAACGTTGCCCGCCCTGCTCATGCAGCGGCCAGCACACAAAAAATCTCGACCTGCTCTCTATAGATAGAAAAAAGGCGCATCCGAAGATGCGCCTTCAGGCCCGTCTTACTCAGCCTTTGGCGTTTCGCGCAAACGAATGTGCAATTCGCGCAGTGCCTTGGCATCCACCACACCCGGCGCTTGCGTCATCACGTCGGCAGCACTCTGGGTTTTCGGGAAAGCGATCACTTCACGGATCGACTGGGCGCCGGTCATCAGCATCACCAGACGGTCGAGACCGAAAGCCAGACCACCGTGTGGCGGTGCACCGTACTTCAGGGCGTCGAGCAGGAAGCCGAACTTCTCTTCCTGTTCCGCTTCATTGATACCCAGCAGGCGGAATACCGACTGTTGCATCTCTTTACGGTGGATACGGATCGAACCGCCACCCAGTTCGGTACCGTTCAGCACCATGTCGTACGCGCGGGACAGAGCGCCAGCCGGGTTGGCTTCGAGTTCTTGCGGCGTGCACTTCGGTGCGGTGAACGGGTGGTGCAGCGCGGAGAAGCTGCCGTCGTCGTTTTCTTCGAACATCGGGAAGTCGACGACCCACATTGGCGCCCACTCGCAGGTCAGCAGCTTGAGGTCGTGACCGAGCTTGATACGCAGCGCGCCCAGGGCTTCGCTGACGATCTTGGCCTTGTCGGCGCCGAAGAACACGATGTCGCCGTCAACTGCGCCAACGCGATCGAGGATGGCGTTGAGGTTTTCCAGCGGGATGTTTTTCACGATCGGCGATTGCAGACCGTCAACACCGGCAGCGCGCTCGTTGACCTTGATGTACGCCAGGCCCTTGGCACCGTAGATGCCGACGAACTTGGTGTAATCGTCGATCTGCTTGCGTGGCATGCTCGCCCCGCCTGGAACGCGCAGTGCGGCGATACGGCACTTCGGATCATTGGCCGGGCCGCTGAATACTTTGAAGTCGACTTCTTTGAGCTGGTCGGCAACGTCGACCAGTTCCAGCGGGTTACGCAGGTCTGGCTTGTCGGAACCGTAGCGGCGCATGGCTTCTTCGAAAGTCATGTGCGGGAAGTCGCCGAATTCCAGACCCAGCACTTCCTTGAACAGGTTGCGGATCATTTCTTCGGTCAGGCCCATGATCTCTTTTTCATCGAGGAAGCTGGTCTCGATGTCGATCTGGGTGAATTCTGGCTGACGGTCAGCGCGCAGGTCTTCGTCGCGGAAGCACTTGGCGATCTGGTAGTAACGGTCGAAACCGGCAACCATCAGCAGTTGCTTGAACAGCTGCGGCGATTGCGGCAACGCGAAGAACGAACCGGCGTGAGTGCGGCTTGGCACCAGATAGTCACGCGCACCTTCAGGGGTGGCACGGGTCAGGATCGGCGTTTCAACGTCGAGGAAGCCGTTCTCGTCGAGGAAGCGACGGATGCTGGTGGTCATGCGCGAACGCAGACGCAGCTTCTCGGCCATTTCCGGACGACGCAGGTCGAGGAAGCGATAACGCAGACGGGTTTCTTCGCCAACGTCGGAGAACTCGTTCAGCGGGAACGGCGGGGTTTCCGACTCGTTCAGCACTTCCAGTTCGTAACCCAGCACTTCGATCATGCCCGACGCCATGTTGGCGTTGGTGGCACCGGCCGGACGCAGACGCACCTTACCGGTGATCTTCACGACGTATTCGCTGCGCACGCGATCGGCAGCGGCGAAGCTCTCGGCGCGATCCGGATCGAATACCACTTGGGCCAGACCATCACGATCACGGATATCGAGGAAAATCACCCCGCCGTGGTCGCGACGACGGTGAACCCATCCGCAAAGGGTAATTTCCTGGCCTTCCAGGCTTTCGTTCAGTTGGCCGCAATAGTGGCTGCGCATCATGGTCGTGGTTCGCTTCTCGTAATTCGAAAAATTCGGTGGAGCTCCCGTTGCTTTTCAAGCAATGCGGAAACTCACGCGTGTCGTTCAACCTGGGGTTGAACCCTAGTCAGATTTGTCGCCACCGGCCAGGTTCTTCTTGGCTCCGGTCTTGAAATCGGTTTCGTACCAACCGCCGCCACTGAGGCGAAAGCCTGGCATCGACAGTTGCTTCTTGAGCTCTGGCGCCTGACAGGCAGGGCAGTCGACCAGCGGGGCCTCGCTGATCTTTTGAATGGCTTCCAACTGATGACCACAGGAAGCACATTGATAATCGTACATCGGCATGGGGGTGTCTCGGCGATCAGATTGCCACCGCGCGCAGGGCTTTGCGGCGAAAGAGCGGGATTATATCGATTAAATGCGGCCTGTGCAGCCGTAAGACTGCACAGGCCGCGACCTCGTTTGCAACCGCCGCTTCAGCGCGATTCGGCAGGTGTAGCTTGCTTGACGCCGTTCATGACACACACCACCCGCACCAGCGCGCTGAAATTTCTCACCCCGCCGTGACGCAAATGCACTTCACGGTCGACATGGGACAACAGCGAGCTGATCGAACAGCAGTTGTCTGCGGCCATATCGCCGAGGATGTCCCAGTAGACCCGCTCCAGCCGCAGGCAGGTCGCATAACCGTTCAGACGCACGGATCGTGACGATGGCTGAACCAGTGCCATGTCGAATTCGTTGACGAACGGATCGACTTTCAATTCATGTGGCAAGCCGACAATCCTGTCGCCTCGCCTGTCTCCCTCTACCATATCGGTGACACTCCTTTGCCATCTCTGCTTGTTTGAAAAGTCACATCCTGTGGCTTTCATAAAAGCGCAGACACAAAGTTATAGCCAGACGACTTATTGACCATCTCCGTAGGATAAGCCAACGATACAGGTAAGATTCCGGACAGCGCGCAGTCCTTCGAATGCTGGCCTGCGCGTCCGCAGGATTATGCTTCCAGCAACGCGCGCAGCATCCACGCAGTTTTCTCGTGAACCTGCATGCGCTGGGTCAACAGGTCTGCTGTCGGCTCATCGCTGACCTTGTCGAGCAACGGGAAGATGCCACGCGCCGTGCGGGTCACGGCTTCCTGGCCATCGACCAGTTGCTTGATCATGTCTTCGGCACTCGGCACGCCCACCTCTTCCTTGATAGAAGAAAGGCGTGCGTAGGTGGCGTAGGCGCCTGGCGCCGGAAAGCCCAAGGCGCGAATACGCTCGGCAATCAAATCAACAGCCAGCGCGAGTTCGTTGTATTGCTCTTCGAACATCAAGTGCAGCGTCCGAAACATCGGACCGGTGACGTTCCAGTGGAAGTTGTGGGTTTTCAGATACAGCACGTAGGTGTCCGACAGCAGACGCGATAAGCCTTCGACGATGGACTTGCGGTCTTCTTCACTGATACCGATATCGATTGCCATGTTTACCCCCTAACGGCGATTGGATTCATCCAACAGGTGCAGACCCACTCTAGCAAGGCTGTCGATACCCCGCAGCCCCGATCAGGTGCACACACTGCGACAAATCGACCGAGGCGATGCCGCTGGCCGGGCTGATTTGAGTAGCCGCAGGCTTTGCTGTTAAATAGGCAGTGTGTCGCCATGCCCCATTTTTCGGGGCGTTGCGCATAGGCTGATGCCGTGAACGTGTCCACCGCCTCTTATTTTGTTCCGAAGCGAACCGTGCGCCTTCAGCTCTTCCTTGTGAGCCGTCATAAACGTGAGCCAATCAAAATGTTGAAAATCGTCCACCTGCTAATGGGCGCAGCGGCATTGCTGCTGTCGTTCATACCCAGCTTGAAATCCGAAGCCGTTCCCTACCTGCAACAACCCGATGCACTTTACCTGGCCTTTTTCGGCCTGCTGAACCTGGTGATTGCCCCAGTGATTCCTTTTTGGAACAAAGGCCCTCGTCAGCATCTGCAAAACCTGGTCAGCGCTCTTCTGGTACTGACCGTTGTCCTGCAAACCCTGACCCTGATCGCCCCGATGCCCGTCATCGCCGGTCAGCCAGCCGTGCTGTTCACCTTGGTGATTGCACTGGTTGCGGTGGTCCTGCACCTGGCCGTCAGCTTCTATCGTTCTTCACCGGCTGCCGCTCCGACCAGCTATGACATGACCAATCGTGATACCGGTACCGTCAAGTGGTTCAACACCTCTAAAGGCTTCGGTTTTATCTCCCGGGATTCCGGCGATGATATTTTCGTGCATTTTCGCGCGATCCGTGGCGAAGGTCACCGCGTCCTGGTCGAAGGCCAGCGTGTGGAGTTCTCGGTAATGAACCGGGACAAGGGCCTGCAAGCCGAGGACGTGATCGCCGCTCTGCCGCGACGCTGATCCAAGGCATTAAAAAACCGCGAGCAGCGTGCTGTTCGCGGTTTTTTTACGCCTGATGAAAAGTATCTGAATCAGTAGTGCGGTGGTGGCGCCTCATCCTCGAAGGACTCGAACTGGCCGACCATCTCTTCCTGGCGCTTGAGCAGGGCCGCCATCTGCAATTGCAGGCGCTCGACCACGCGCTGCTGAGCCACCAGCACGTCGTTCAACGCCTGAATGGTGTCATCCTGAAACGCCAGTCGGCTTTCCAGATCGGTAACGCGATCTTCCAGGCTCATGACTCAGCCCTCCACAAAGGTGAAATGCTCGGTCAGGACCAGACGCAACCGTTCGCGAATGGCGGCGACCTGCTCGGCACTGTATGGCTTGGCCGGGTGTTTGCCCCAGACCGGCGCGGGCCAGGCTGCATCATCGCGTTTGCGCACAATCACATGCATGTGCAATTGAGCGACAACGTTGCCCAGCGTTGCAACGTTCAGCTTGTCGGCGTCAAACAAATCCTTGAGCAGCTCAGCCAGCGCGGTGGTTTCCTGCCACAACTGCTGTTGATCGGCGACATCCAACTGAAACAACTCACTGATATCGTCGCGACGAGGCACCAGGATGAACCAAGGGTAATTGGCGTCATTGGACAGCAGCAGTCGGCAGAGAGGGAAATCACCGATGGTCAGCGTGTCCTGTTGAAGTCGTGAATCTAAAGCAAACACTGCGCGCACTCCCGGCTGATCTTCATTATTCAGCTTAGCGGCGATCCATACGGACAGCGCACCAAGCGACAGGACGGCAGCATACCTGCGAATGCGCCAGCCTTCACGACGACGGTGTACTGCGCCGCTCTGCCAACGCCCCGACATGTGACATTTGCGAGCACAACGCACCAGCATGAAACCAGCATCGACGCTCAACCCGAAAAAATGACCGAAAACCGCAGAGACGCTCAGTGTCATCGCCCGCGCACGCTGTATGAATTCAGAACAGCTGTAAATTTTTTTGCACCAAAACCGCACAGTGCGTCTACGCTCACTGCGTCGGGCATCCGCCAAATACTCACTGAGGGGTGAACCGGTAACGTTTTTGGTTGTCACGCGCGCTTTTCGGCGTGGCAACACCAAAGGAGAAATGGCGTCAAGCATTGAAAAAATCAGGCTTGAAGCCCCGTTTTCACAAGGTTTTCACAAGCACAGGCGGGTGTTCAGAAAAATAACCGCAACCAAATTGCGGTTTGTGCACGCTTGTTGCATTCGTACTCATATGGACTATAAGCGCACCACTGGAAGTGGATGCCTTAAGCCCCATAAGAACAGTGGCAGGGTTGCCCGATGGAGATTCAAGTGTTTTGCCAGGGACTCTTTTTTACCGATGCAAAAAGGCCCATAAACAGCGAGAAAGTTGTCAGTCCGGCTGCGTCGGTACTGTGAATTTGCGACATCCACCACGCCATTTGCGACAACGTCGTAAAGATGCTGAAAGGTTGGATCAGCAAGTATCGCCAACATTGTCGGCGTGATATAAGTTTGCGCCGACACAAAAAGAAAGAGCCGCCCAGATAATAAAACAGGTGGGACGGCAGTACTCTTCTAAAACCAAAGGAGCAAATCACGATGCGCGTGATGAAGTGGAGCATGATCGCACTGGCAGTTGCTGCAGCCGCCAGTACTCAAGTGGCTACGGCCGCCCCGTTTGTAAGTGACCAGGCTGAAGCCAAAGGTTTTGTTGAAGACGCGAAACTCACCGAGACGTTGAAGAACTACTACTTCAACCGCGACAACAAGAACGGCGGCCGCGACCAGAAAGACTGGACCCAGGGTTTCCTTGGTAACTTCACCTCCGGTTATACCCAAGGTACCGTTGGTGTAGGTATTGATGCTTACGGCTATCTGGCCTTGAAACTGGATGGTGGTGACGGTACTTCCGGTACTGGCAACATGAGCCGTAGCGATACCCTCAAGGCCAACGGCTATGCACACGACGTCAACGACAGTCAAGGCAAGGCTGGCGCTTCCATCAAGTTCCGCGTTTCCAAAACCGAGCTGAAATTCGGTGACATGCAGCCAAGCACTTCTCCAGTGTTCGCTGTTGGCGGTTCCCGCATCCTTCCGCAAACTGCCACTGGTTTCCAGTTGCAGAGCAGCGAAATCAAAGACCTTGACCTTGAAGCCGGTCACTTCTACTCGTCTTCCAGTCAGGACAAGAACGCCCGTGACGGCGGTCTGTACTCCAACTATTCGGGTGTAGAAGCCAACAAGATCGACTACTTCGGCGGCAAGTACGGCATCACCGACAACCTGAGCGCTTCGCTCTACGGTGCCAAGCTGGAAGATATCTGGAACCAGTACTACGCGAACGTGAACCTGACCACCCCGTTCGGCGGTGACACTTCGCTGAACACTGACTTCAACATCTACCGCACTACCGACACCGGTGACAAACAGGCAGGTGACATCAGCAACACGACCTTCTCCCTGGCAACTGCACTGTCGTTCCTGAAGGCTCATACCTTCACTCTGGCCTTCCAGAAGGTCAACGGCGATACCCCGTTCGACTACATCGGCGTGGGTAAAAACAACCGTGGTGGCGACTCGATCTTCCTCGCCAACTCCATCCAGTACTCTGACTTCAACGGTCCAGGCGAGAAATCCGTGCAAGCCCGTTACGACCTGAAAATGGCCGAGTACGGCGTTCCAGGCCTGAGCTTCATGGTTCGTTACGTTAAAGGTTGGGATATCGACGGTACCGGTCTGTCTGCAAACAGCCAATACCGCACCAGCACTGGCGCTCCGCTGTACGGTGAAGACGGCGAACACCACGAAACCAACTTCGAAGCCAAGTATGTTGTTCAGTCTGGCCCGGCTAAAGACCTGTCCTTCCGCATTCGTCAAGCCTGGCACGTTGCCAACGCTGACCAAGGCGAAGGCGATGTCAAAGAGTTCCGTCTGATCACCGAATACCCACTGAACATCTTGTAATCGTCAGTGGTTAGTTTGGAAGCATAAAAAAAGGCCCATCTTGCGATGGGCCTTTTTTATTGCCTGTCACTTGCAATAGTTGCCTGACCGATAAGTCAGGCAATTAATTAGCAACCTATCATTGTGTTGCCGATTCCTGCACCACGCGAATCACGCGCTGCGGAAAAGGAATATCAATGCCGGCAGTCTTTAAACGGTCACGCGACTGTTCGTTAAACATGAACATCACGTCCCAGTAGTCTGCAGTTTTAACCCACACACGCAAGGAAACAGTGATCGAACTGTCGCCCAAGGTCGAAATCACTGCCTGCGGGGCAGGATCCTGCAACACGCGCTCATCCTTGGCCAGATCCAGCAGCACCTGACGGGCCTTCTGCAGATCGGCTTCGTAATCAACGCCGACATCAAATACGACTTTGCGAGTCGGCTGACGGTTGGTGTTAGTAATGATGCCGTTCGACAGGTTGCCGTTTGGCACGATGATGGTCTTGTTGTCACCGGTACGCAGCACGGTGTGGAAAATCTGGATGCTGTCGACCGTACCCGACACGCCTTGCGCTTCAATCCAGTCACCGATACGGAACGGACGGAACAGCAGAATCAGTACGCCACCAGCGAAGTTCGCCAGGCTGCCCTGCAAGGCCAGACCGATCGCCAGACCGGCAGCACCGATCGCAGCAACGAACGAGGTGGTTTCCACACCGATCATCGAAGCGACGCTGACAATCAGCAAGACCTTGAGAATGATGTTCGCCAGGCTGCTGATAAAACCTTGCAGCGCCAGATCGGCATTGCGCAGGGCCAGAAGGCCACCGAGTTTCTGCGTGACCTTGTTGATCAGCCACCAGCCGATCGCCAGGGTAATGACCGCCAGCAGCACACGACTGCCGTATTCCATGATCATCGGGATCCACGCCTGGGATGCCTTGACCAGGTTGTCCACCTCAGCATTCAAATCCATGTTCTATCTCCTGATTTCCGGCCATTCGGCACGCGAAAAATAAGCGGCAGAAAACCGCCGGGTGTACACAAAACAATGTGGGAGCGAGCCTGCTCGCGAAGACGGTGTGTCAGTCAACTCACTATTGAATGACATACAGCCTTCGCGAGCAGGCTCGCTCCCACAGATCATCTGACCGAGCTTAGTCGCGGAAGTTGTTGAACTGCAGTGGCATGCCGAACTCTTTGGTCCGCAGTGCAGCGATGGCCTCTTGCAGGTCATCACGCTTCTTGCCGGTCACACGCACTTGCTCGCCCTGAATGGCGGCCTGCACTTTAAGCTTGGCGTCCTTGATGTGGCCGACGATCTTCTTCGCCAGCTCCTTGTCGATGCCTTCCTTGAGCACGGCGTCCTGCTTCATCAGCTTGCCCGAAGCGTACGCGTCTTTGACTTCAAGGCACTGTACGTCGATCTTGCGCTTGACCAGTGCCAGCTTGAGGATTTCGATCATCGCTTCCAGCTGGAACCCGGCTTCAGCGGTGAGGCTGACGGTCAGGTCTTTTTCCTTGAACTCGAAGCTGCCTTTGCCTTTCAGGTCATAACGACGATCGAGTTCCTTCACGGCGTTCTCGACCGCGTTGGTGAGTTCGTGTTTGTCCAGTTCGGATACCACGTCGAACGACGGCATGTAATCTCTCCAATAAAAAGGCGCGCTCGATGTGGATGGAGCGCGCTTGGCTTGCGGTTAAAATCGGGCTCATTATAACGGGTCTTTTCCCACCGACACGGCGAGCCGCACATGCCTGTACGCAATCGAGCAAAAAACTGATGTCCACCCCCTGGCATGTATTGGGCGCCGGCAGCCTCGGCACGCTTTGGGCCACACGTCTGGCCCGGGCCGGTTTGCCGGTCAGACTGATCGTGCGTGACACCGAACGCTTGCAAAGCTATCAGGCTGCGGGCGGCTTGACGCTGGTGGAGCGCGGTGTGGCGAGCACCTATACGGTTCCCGGCGAAACACCCGACAGCCCTGAGCCGATCAGCCGTTTGCTTGTCGCCTGCAAAGCCTACGACGCAGAAAACGCCGTCGCCCGCCTCGCCCCACGACTGACAGCGGACGCCGAACTGATCCTTCTGCAAAACGGCCTCGGCAGCCAGGACGCTGTCGCCAACCGTGTGCCACTGGCCCGCTGCATCAGCGCTTCAAGCACCGAAGGTGCTTTTCGCGATGGCGCCTGGCGTGTCGTGTTTGCCGGCCACGGCTTCACCTGGCTGGGCGACGCTGGCCATCCGGTCGCGCCAATCTGGCTGGACGATCTGGAGGCGGCGAAAATTCCCCATGAATGGAGCACCGATATCCTCACGCGGTTGTGGCGCAAACTGGCGCTCAACTGCGCGATCAATCCGTTGACCGTGCTGCACCATTGCCGTAACGGCGGATTGCAGGAACATCACTGCGAAGTCGCCACGCTGTGCGGCGAACTGGCCGAGCTGCTGGAGCGTTGCGGCCAGCCGGCTGCCGCCGACAACCTGCAACAGGAAGTCGAGCGAGTCATCCACGCCACGGCGGCCAATTACTCGTCGATGTATCAGGACGTCGCCAACCAGCGCCGCACCGAAATCAGCTATCTGTTGGGCCATGCCTGCAAAGTCGCCGCGCGCCACCAGTTGAACCTGCCGCACCTCAATCAATTGCAGCAGCGCCTGGTCGCTCATCTGCTCAGCCTTGGATTGCCCAGCGACTGAGCAGCGGCTACGCTGGCCACTTGTTCCTTTGCTGCGAAAAACCTGATGCCATTGCGCCAGCGCCTCGAAAACCTGCCGGTCGGCCAGAAACTGCTGGCCGCCCTGCTGGTACTGTTGACCACGGTCCTGCTGGTCGCCAACCTGACCTTTATCAGCGCCGCCTATTACATCTCTCAGGAAAGCATGGCACCGCAGGCCTTGCAGACCATCGGCCGGCTGATTGCCAACCCGAGTCTGGTCAGTGAAGCCCTGCAATCCCCGCAAAGCGCCGAGCGCCTGCTCAAAGAACTCGACAGCTATTCGCCGCTGCGCGCCGCTGCCCTGTATGACGGCAAGGGCGAACGGCTGGCGCAAGTCCAGCGCGGCGACAAACTCAGCCTGCCGGAACGCTATCGACACATCGAAGCGTGGCAACTGACCGAGTTTCGCAGTAACCAGTTGATCACCCTGCCCCGCCCCGGCACTGCGCCGGGCCATCTGTTGCTGGTGGCCAGCAGCGAACTGCCGATGGCCTTCTACACCGGCACCCTGACCGCCAGCCTTGGCATTCTGATTTTCAGCGTGTTGTTGTGGCTGGTGATTGCCCGGCAGATCAAACGCCTGATCACCCGACCGATTCACCAGCTCGAAGAGTTGTCGCGTCAGGTCACCCGCGAAGAGAACTATGCCCTGCGCGCTTCACGCGGCAATCATGACGAAATCGGCAGCCTCGCCGAAGCGTTCAACACCATGCTGTCGCGCATCGAAGCCCGCGAGCAGCAACTCAAGCGTGCCCGCGATGACTCGCAAGCCGCCTACGATCAGGCCCAGGGGCTGGCCGAGGAAACCCGCCACACCAACCGCAAGCTGGAGCTGGAAGTCCAGGTACGCAGCAAGATCGAAAAGAAGCTCACCGGTTTCCAGAATTACCTCAACAGCATCATCGACTCGATGCCCTCGGCACTGATCGCCCTCGACGAGCAGCTCTACGTCACCCAGTGGAACCAGGAAGCCAGTGCCCTCTCCGGCACACGACTGGACGAGGCACTGAACCAGCCAATTTTCCTTGCCTTCGAACCGCTCAAGCCGTTTCTGCCGCAGCTCAAACAGACGGTCGAGCAGCACACCGTGGCGAAAATCGAGCGGGTAACCTGGTTCAAGGACGACGAGCCCAAGCATTACGCGTTGACGTTCTATCCATTGATGGGCGGTGCCGGGCGTGGCGTGGTGATCCGCATCGATGACATCACCCAGCGTCTGTCGCTGGAAGAAATGATGGTGCAGTCGGAAAAAATGCTCTCCGTCGGTGGTCTCGCCGCCGGCATGGCCCACGAGATCAACAACCCTCTGGGCGCAATCCTGCACAACGTGCAGAACATCCGGCGGCGCCTGTCCGCCGATCTGCCAAAAAACCTCGAAACCGCCGAGCAACTGGGCATCGAGCTGGACACCGTGAACCGCTACCTGCAGGGCCGCGAAGTGCCGCAATTGCTCGATGGCATTCAACAGGCCGGCGCTCGCGCGGCGAAAATCGTCACGCACATGCTCAGCTTCAGCCGTCGCAGTACCCGGCAGATGGCGCCATGCGATCTGCCGGCGCTGATCGATCAAGCCGTGGAAATTGCCGGCAACGACTTCGATCTGGCCATCGGTTTCGACTTCAAGGGCCAGGCGATCATCCGCCAGTTCGACCCGGCGCTCGGCCCGGTGCCGGGCACTGCCAACGAACTGGAACAGGTGCTGCTCAATCTGCTGAAAAACGCCGCGCAGGCGATTCACCAGCGCGAAGACGACAGTGAGCCGGGGCGGATCATCCTGCGCACCAAACTCAATCCGCCGTGGGCCGAGATTCAGGTTGAAGACAATGGCATCGGCATGAGCGAGAACGTGCGCAAACGCACCTTCGAGCCGTTCTTCACCACCAAGGAAATCGGTCAGGGCACCGGGCTTGGCTTATCGGTGTCGTATTTCATTATTACCAACAATCACAAAGGGCAGATGGAGGTGCAGTCAGCACCGGGCCAAGGCACCTGTTTCACCTTGCGCCTGCCGCTGACGCAACCGCTGCCCATCGCTGCCGAAACCAATCAATTATCGAGGTAACCCATGGGCTTTCGCCTGTCGAAAATCTACACCCGCACCGGCGACAACGGTGAAACCGGCCTGGGTGACGGCCGCCGCGTGCCCAAGGATCACCCGCGCATCGAGGCGATTGGTGAGGTCGATACGCTGAACAGTCAGGTCGGCGTGTTGCTGGCCGGGTTGGTTGCCGAGCGCGAGGCTTGTCCAAGGCTGGATGAACTGATTGAAGTGTTAGCGCCTTGTCAGCATCGCTTGTTTGATCTGGGTGGCGAGTTGGCGATGCCGGCGTATCAGGCGTTGAACGCGGCGGAAATCGAGCGCCTGGAAGCGGCGATCGATGTGTGGAATGAGGAGTTGGGCCCGCTGGAGAATTTCATTCTGCCGGGTGGCTCGATGTTGATTGCCCAAGCCCATGTCTGCCGGAGTCTGGCAAGGAGTGCCGAGCGCCGCTGTCAGCATTTGAATGCGCTGGAGCCGTTGGCCGGGGTCGGGCTGGCGTATATCAATCGGTTGTCGGATTTGCTGTTTGTGGCGGCGCGGTTGATTGCGCGGAGGCAGGGGATTGCGGAGATTCTCTGGCAGCCAGCGGCAAAACCTGCAGAAATCTAGCGCCTGACAGATCGCCTTCGCGAGCAAGCTCGCTCCCACAATTGACCGCGCTACTTCAGGTAGAACGCGGTCAACTGTAGGAGTGAGCCTGCTCGCGATGAGGTCAGTAGCCGTTAAACAGAATCAGGCCAGAACGCGCGAATCCCTGCCACGCCTTGCGCACCAACGCCCCAGGCTTTCTCCCGCTCCGCCGGACCAACCCCGCCCAACAGAAACACCGGTTTGCTGAAGCTTTCAATCAACGCCCCAGCCTGCTCCCAGCCCAGCGGCTGCGCATCCGGGTGAGTCAGCGTCGGCTGCACCGGCGACAGGGTCACAAAATCCACGCCTATCTGTTCCGCCAACGCCAATTCCTCAGCGTTGTGGCACGACGCCGCCAACCAGCGCTCCGCCGGCAATGGACGCCCCGCCGCGGCGTATTTGCGCAGCTGCGCAGAAGTGATGTGCCAACCGGCAGACGGGAAATCGCCAAGCCACTCGAACGGCCCTTTGATCATCAACTGCGCTTTACCGGCACACAGACCGGCGGCATCGACCGCCAGATCGCGGTACTTGGGGTCATAGCCGTTCGGCGCGCGCAGCTGGATCAATTTGATCCCACCAGCAATTGCCTTCTGGATACCGCGCAGGAGTGCCGGGGTTTCCAGGTCTTCAGGGGTAATCAGGTACTCCGCCGGCAAACGCGCGGCAGCAACGATCGGCTGGTTGGCCGCCGGGAACTCGTAGTTCGCCAGCTCCTTCGCGGTCACCCAGGCCAAAGGCTGCCCCTCTGCGCCGTGCGGCTCGCCGGTGAAGGCCGAGACTTCCCAGACATCCAGCAATACCTGTTTGTCGGGGTAATCGTGACGCACTTTGATCAGCGGTCGGGCGGCGCCAACGACGATGCCCAACTCTTCGTGCAGCTCACGGGCCAGTGCACTTTCGACCGACTCGTCGGCCTCGACCTTGCCGCCGGGAAACTCCCACAGACCACCCTGATGCTGGGTGTCGGCGCGGCGGGCGATGAGGATTTTGCCGCTGTCGTCACGAATGACCGCAGCGGCGACGTGTACACGTTTCACGGATTCAACTCCTCCAGTCCAGCCTTTTGCCACGCTTTGAAAGCGGGCCATTGGTAGACGGTTTCAACATAGGCTTCGTCGGCGGCCGGCAGCTGCACTTGATAAGTGCGCAGACGCACGGCAATCGGTGCGAAGAACGCATCGGCCAGACTGACGCGACCAAACAGATACGGCCCGCTCTCGGTGGCGGCGGCACGGCACTCGGCCCACAGCGCGAGCATGCGTTCGATGTCGACCTTCACTTCTGGCGGTACCGGGTTCAGCGGTGCGTCATGGTTGAGGTTGAACGGCATGTGATTGCGCATGGCGAAGAAGCCGCTGTGCATTTGTGCGCAGGCGGATCGCGCCTGAGCACGAGCAAAAATGTCGGTGGGCCATAGTTGCTCGGACGGGAACTGCTCGGCGAGGTATTCGGCGATTGCCAGCGAGTCGGCAATGGTGCCGCGCGCTGTTTGCAGCAGCGGGACTTTAGCGGTCGGCGAATGCTTGAGCAGCAGCGCGCGGGTGTCGGGCTTGCCGAGTTTGATCAGTTCTTCGCTGTAGGGTGCGCCGGTCAGTTCGAGCGCCAGGGCGGCGCGCAGGGACCAGGAGGACAGCAGTTTGTCGCCGATGATCAGGTGCAGGGACATGGGTGTGGCGCCTTTTCGTCAGGAGAATCAGGCCAGAATTTTTGGTGGCTGATGGGTCGCCATCGCGAGCAGGCTCACTCCTACAGGTGATCTGTGGCGTTCACAAACCACTGTAGGAGTGAGCCTGCTCGCGATGGCATCGACTCGGTCTCAGGTTAGATCAAGTGCGGTATTCAGCGTTGATCTTCACGTATTCATGCGACAGGTCAGTGGTCCAGATGGTTTCGCTGCAATCGCCGCGACCCAGTTCGATACGGATGGTGATCTCTTCCTGCTGCATCACCGCCGAACCCTGGGCTTCAGTGTAGGTCGCTGCACGGGCGCCACGGCTGGCAATGCACACTTCGCCGAGGAATACGTCGATCTTGCTCACGTCCAGATCCGGCACGCCAGCACGGCCGACAGCGGCGAGGATACGGCCCCAGTTCGGGTCGGAGGCGAACAGCGCGGTCTTGATCAGCGGCGAGTGCGCCACGGTATAGCCGACGTCGAGGCATTCCTGATGATTGCCACCACCATTCACTTCAACCGTCACGAACTTGGTCGCGCCTTCGCCGTCGCGCACGATGGCTTGGGCCACGTCCATGCACACTTCGAACACCGCTTGCTTCAGTTTGGCGAACAGCTCGCCTTCGGCACGGTTGATTTCCGGCAGTGCAGCTTTGCCGGTGGCAATCAGCATGCAGCAATCGTTGGTCGAGGTATCGCCGTCGATGGTGATGCGGTTGAACGACTTGTTCGCGCCATCGAGCATCAAGTTGTGCAGAACGTCACGGGAGACTTTGGCGTCAGTAGCAATGTAACCAAGCATGGTCGCCATGTTCGGGCGGATCATGCCCGCGCCTTTGCTGATACCGGTGACGGTGATGGTCACGCCGTCATGCTCGAACTGGCGGCTGGCGCCCTTCGGCAGGGTGTCGGTGGTCATGATGCCGGTGGCGGCGGCTTCCCAGTTGTTTTCCGAGAGGTCGTCCAGCGCGGCTTGTAGTGCGCCTTCGATCTTCTCGACCGGCAGTGGCTCGCCAATCACGCCGGTGGAGTACGGCAGGATCTGCTCGGCAGCAACGCCGGTCAGCTCGGCCAACTTGGCGGTGGTGCGTTCAGCAGCGGCCAGACCCGGCTCGCCGGTACCGGCGTTGGCATTGCCAGTGTTGGTCAGCAAATAACGCACGGCATTCTGTACGCGCTTCTTCGCCAGGATCACCGGCGCGGCGCAAAAGGCGTTCAAGGTGAACACGCCCGCCACGGTCGAGCCTTCGGCGCAGCGCATCACAACGACATCTTTGCGCCCCGGGCGCTTGATGCCGGCCGAGGCGATACCGAGTTCAAAACCGGCAACCGGGTGCAACGTTGGCAAAGGACCAAGACCAACAGCCATGAATGCGCTCCTTACTCAATGATGTCAGCACCGCCACGCGCAGTGACGGTGGTTTAAATGGCAAAACGCCGCGACGGCAGGAGCCGGTCGCGGCGCGGGTATTTCAGCGATTGGAACGGGTTTTACTGGATCTGCCCGTGGCAATGCTTGAATTTCTTGCCCGAACCGCAGTAGCACAGTTCGTTGCGGCCCAGCTTCTGCTCGTTGCGAACCGGGGCGGTGGCGAGGGCGACATCGACCTCTTCACCCAGTACTTCCGGCTGCTCCAGACCTGGCGCTTCGGCGTGTTCGAACTGCATGCGGGCGGCCAGTGCTTCGGCTTCCTGACGCAGACGTTGCTCTTCGGCTTCCGGATCTTCGCGGCGCACCTGAACGTGCGACAGCACACGGATCGAGTCGCGCTTGATCGAATCGAGCAGCTCGGAGAACAGCGTGAACGACTCGCGCTTGTATTCCTGCTTCGGGTTCTTCTGGGCGTAGCCACGCAGGTGGATACCGTGACGCAGGTGATCCATGGTCGACAGGTGGTCTTTCCACAGGTCATCCAGCACACGCAGTACGATTTGTTTCTCGAACGAGCGCAGTGCGTCGGCACCGGCCTGGTCTTCTTTCTCGTTGTACGCCGCCATCAGCTCGGTCATGAGCTTCTCGCGCAGGGTTTCTTCGTACAGGTGATCGTCTTCGTCGAGCCACTGCTGGATCGGCAGTGTCACGCCGAAGTCGCTGGCAATCGAAGCTTCCAGACCGGCCACGTCCCACTGCTCTGGCAACGACTGCGGCGGAATGTGCGCGCTGACGGTGGCGTTGAGCACGTCCTGACGGAAATCAGCGATGGTTTCACCGATGTTGTCAGCGGCCAGCAACGTGTTACGCATGTGATAGATCACTTTACGCTGTTCGTTGTTGACGTCGTCAAACTCGAGCAGTTGCTTACGAATGTCGAAGTTGCGGCCTTCAACCTTGCGCTGCGCCTTCTCGATCGCGTTGGTCACCATGCGGTGCTCGATCGCTTCGCCCGGCTGCATGCCCAGGGCTTTCATGAAGTTCTTCACTCGATCAGAAGCGAAGATGCGCATCAGGCTGTCTTCCAGCGACAGGTAGAAGCGGCTGGAACCGGCATCGCCCTGACGACCGGCACGGCCACGCAGCTGGTTGTCGATACGGCGCGATTCGTGACGCTCGGAAGCGATCACCTGCAAACCGCCCGATTCGAGCACTTGCTGGTGACGCTTCTGCCAGTCGGCCTTGATCTGGGCAATCTGCTCAGGGGTCGGATTTTCCAGCGACGCGACTTCAACCTCCCAATTACCGCCCAACAGGATGTCGGTACCACGACCGGCCATATTGGTGGCGATGGTCAGGGCGCCCGGACGACCGGCCTGTGCGATGATCTCGGCTTCTTTTTCATGGAACTTGGCGTTGAGAACCTTGTGTTCGATGCCTTCCTTCACGAGCAATGCGGACATGTGCTCGGAGGTTTCGATAGTCGCAGTACCCACCAGCACCGGACGACCGGCCGCCATGCTTTCCTTGATGTCCGCAACGATCGCCGCGTATTTCTCTTCAGCGGTGAGGAACACCAGATCGTTGAAGTCTTTACGCGCCAACGGTTTGTTCGGCGGAATGACCATCACTTCCAGACCATAGATCTGGTGGAATTCGAACGCTTCGGTGTCAGCGGTACCGGTCATGCCGGACAGCTTGGTATACAGACGGAAGTAGTTCTGGAACGTGGTCGAGGCCAGGGTCTGGCTCTCAGCCTGAATGTTCAGGCCTTCCTTGGCTTCGATGGCCTGGTGCAGGCCTTCGGACAGACGGCGGCCCGGCATGGTACGGCCGGTGTGTTCGTCGACCAGTACGACCTGACCGTCTTGCACGATGTATTCGATGTTGCGATTGAACAGCTTGTGCGCACGCAGACCGGCATATACGTGGGTCAGCAGGCCCAGGTTATGCGCCGAGTACAGGCTCTCGCCTTCAGCCAGCAGGCCGACGCGGGTGAGCATGTCTTCGATGAACTGGTGACCGGCTTCGTTGAGTTCGACCTGACGGGTCTTCTCGTCAACGGTGTAATGGCCAGCCTTGGTGACTTCGCCTTCGACTTCTTCGACGTGCAGTTCCAGCTGCGGGATCAGTTTATTGATCTCCATGTACAGCTTGGAGCTGTCCTCGGCCTGACCGGAAATGATCAGCGGGGTACGCGCTTCGTCGATGAGAATGGAGTCAACTTCGTCGATCACGGCAAAGTTGAGTTCGCGCTGGAATTTTTCTTCCATGCTGAACGCCATGTTGTCGCGCAGGTAGTCGAAACCGAATTCGTTGTTGGTGCCGTAGGTGATGTCGGCGGCGTAGGCCAGACGTTTCTCTTCCGGCGGCTGGAACGGCGTCACGACGCCGACGGTCAGGCCGAGGAATTCATACAGCGGGCGCATCCAGTTGGCGTCACGACGCGCCAGGTAGTCGTTCACCGTCACAACGTGCACGCCCTTGCCGGACAGCGCGTTGAGGTAAACACCCAGGGTCGCTACGAGGGTTTTACCCTCACCGGTGCGCATTTCGGCGATCTTGCCTTCGTGCAAGGTCATGCCACCGACGAGCTGCACGTCGAAGTGGCGCATACCCATGATGCGCTTGCCGGCTTCGCGGGCGACCGCAAAGGCTTCTGGCAGCAGCTTGTCGAGGGTTTCCCCTTTGGCGATGCGGGCCTTGAACTCTTCGGTCTTGGCGCGCAACTGATCGTCCGAAAGGGCCACCATTTGCTCTTCGAAGGCATTGACGAGCTGCACCGTCTTGAGCATGCGTTTGACTTCACGCTCGTTCTTGCTTCCAAAAAGTTTCTTTAACAAAGGCGCAAACATATCGGCAGGATCTTCCACACTAAAGGGATGGAGGGCGGCCCCGTGAGCGTCGCCCGTGCAGCCCTCATGGCCGCATGCGAACGAGCATTCTACCCGGAAACGGAAGTGAGGAAAGTGGCGATGTTCCACGATGCTGGCACTGCGCTTTGACGGGGCTCACTTAAAATAGGGGCGTTTTGCTCAACTTCAAGTCATACGAGGCAGAAGTTAGTCGTTGATTTAATGGGTAAAGGGGGGGCAAAAGCAATGGGCGAGTGAGTTTGGCCTTTCTGCTACCATGGCGACTCTGTTACTTCAGGTGTTCGATCATGGCATTTCGCCCTCTTACGGCCAAAGCACCCGCCGTTCTCTTGCGCGAAGCCAAGCCGCTCAAAGCCATCCTCGGCCATGCCCAGCGCCTGGGCCATTTACAACGCCTGCTCGAAAGCCAGTTGCAGCCCGCCGCCCGCGAACATTGCCATGTGGCGTCGTGGCGCGAGGGCAGTTTGTTGCTGATCGTCACCGACGGCCACTGGGCCACGCGACTGCGCTACCAGCAAAAACGCCTGCAGCGGCAATTGCAGATGTTTGATGAGTTCGCCAGTCTGACGCGGATTCTGTTCAAGGTGCAGCCGCCGACGGTTCAACGCGGGGCAGCCGGGCACACCATGGATTTGTCCACGGATGCGGCGGCGACGATTCAGGCGACGGCGGACGGGATCAGTGATCCGGGTTTGCGCGCGGCGCTGGAGCGCCTGGCGGCGCACGCCAAGGCCAAAACCTGAAGAAAAATCAAAGGATCGCAGCCTGCGGCAGCTCCTACAGATGAAACGCAATTTTCCTGTAGGAGCTGCCGCAGGCTGCGATCTTTGCTTTTAGCGGCGTTTGCTGCCACCGAGTAAAGAGCCCATCAAACCGCGCACCAGTTGTTTGCCAAGGTTATTGGCAGCCTGGCGCATCGCCGATTTCAGCGCTTGGCCGGCGGCGGTGCCGAGGAACTCTCCTGCTCTGTCGGCCAGGCTAGGCTCTTCAGGCGCAGGCTTGCCGGCGGGTGCCTCGGCTTCAGGCGCCAGGCCTTTGCGCCCCATCAGAATTTCATACGCCGACTCCCGATCAATCGGTTTGTCATAGCGCCCCTTGAATGGCGAACCCGCGATCAACACCGTGCGCTCGGTTTCGGTCAACGGCCCTATTCGCGATTGCGGTGGCGCCACCAGCACGCGCTGCACCATTTCCGGCGTGCCTTTCTCGGTCAGCGTGCCGACCAACGCCTCGCCAATCCCCAACTCGGTCAGCACCGACAAACTGTCGAACGCCGGATTCGGCCGGAAGCCGTCCGCCACTGCGCGCAAGGATTTCTGCTCTTTGGCAGTGAAGGCGCGCAAGCCATGCTGGATGCGCAGGCCGAGTTGCGCCAGCACGTCATCCGGCAAGTCCGTCGGCGACTGCGTGACGAAATACACGCCAACCCCTTTGGAACGGATCAAGCGCACCACTTGTTCCAGCCGCTCCTGCAATGCCTTGGGTGTGTCGCCAAAGAGCAAATGCGCCTCATCGAAAAACAGCGCCAGCAGCGGTTTGTCGGCATCGCCGCGCTCCGGCAACTGCTCGAACAGCTCAGCCAGCAACCATAACAGGAAGGTCGCGTAGACCTTCGGCGCCTCGTGTACCAGACGGCTGGCATCGAGCAAATGAATGCGCCCGCGACCATCGGCGGTCGGTTGCAGAATGTCTTCGAGTTGCAGTGCCGGTTCGCCGAACAAGGCTTCGGCGCCCTGCTGCTCGAGGATCGCCAGGCGACGCAACAGCGCCTGACTGGAGCCGGTGGTCATCAGCGCCGCGTCTTCGCCCAGCAGTTGCGGATTGCCCTTGAGGTGATTGAGCAGTGCTTTCAGATCTTTCAGATCCAGCAGCAACAGGCCTTCACGGTCGGCGACCTTAAAGGCTGCGTAGAGCGCCGACTGTTGACTGTCGGTCAGCTCCAGCAGGCTGCCAATCAGCAACGGGCCCATTTCGCTCAGCGTGGTGCGCAGCGGATGACCGGACTCACCGTGGATATCCCAAAGCGTCACCGGATAAGCCTGCGCCTTGTAATTGAGCCACGGCATCCCGGCGATACGCTCGGCAACCTTGCCCTGCGGGTTGCCGGCGGCACCCAGGCCGCACAGATCGCCCTTGATGTCAGCGGCAAATACTGCGACGCCGGCGTCACTGAACGCCTCGGCCAAACGCTGCAAAGTGACGGTTTTACCGGTACCGGTGGCGCCGGCGACCAGTCCGTGGCGGTTCGCCAGGCGCATGGCCTGAGCAATCTGCTGGCCTGCGAGATCGGCGCCGATTACGAGTTGCGAGGAGTCAGGCATTTTGTCACCCAATGGTTAATCTTTGATTACGCATGGCCGATACAGAAGAGTGAGAGACCCGACCACAAGTCAGGCCGGACATTTCCCTAAGGAGAGACGGAAATATCAGCTTGCTTTCACCCTTGCCCATTTTGCGCGCTTCTATAAAAGCACGCCCTGGACATTAAGACCTTAGCGGAACCCCAAGCCATGAACAAAAATCTGCGCTTCAGCCATAAAATCTTGCTTGCCGCCGCCCTCATCGTCATCGCCGCCTTCGCCTCGTTTACGGCGTACAACGACTGGTTGCAGCGCAATGCGATCCGCGATGACCTGAACAACTATCTCAACGAGATGGGCGAGGTCACCGCCGGCAATATTCAGACCTGGCTCGGCGGTCGCATTCTGCTGGTCGAAAACGCCGCCCAGAACATTGCCATCAACCCCGAACCTGCCAACGTCGCCAGCCTGCTGGAACAGAAAACCCTGACCTCGACGTTCATGGCTTCCTATCTGGGCGATGCCACCGGGCACTTCACCATCCGCCCGGACACGAAGATGCCGGACGGTTTCGATCCGCGCGTGCGCCCTTGGTATAAAGGTGCCGAGAGCAGCAGCACCTCGACCCTGACCGAACCCTACATCGACGCTGCTACCGGCCAACTGATCATCTCCATCGCCACAGCCTCGAAAAAGGCCGGCCAGAGCGTCGGTGTGGTTGGCGGTGACCTGAGCCTGCAATCGCTGGTCGACACCCTCGCAGCGCGGGATTTCGACGGCATGGGTTATGTGTTCCTGGTCAGCGCCGACGGCAAGATCCTCGTCCACCCGGACAAGGCTCTGGTGATGAAGTCTCTGAAAGAAGCCTATCCGCAGGACACCCCGCGCATCAGCAGCGACTTCAGCGAAGTCACCGTCGATGGCAAGACGCGCATTGTCACCTTCGCCCCGATCAAAGGTCTGCCGTCGGTGAACTGGTACATCGGCCTGTCGGTGGACAAGGATCAGGCCTTCGCCATGCTCAGCGAATTCCGCACCTCCGCAGTGATCGCGACCGTGATTGCCGTGGCGATCATCATTGCCCTGCTTGGCATGCTGATCCGCCTGCTGATCCAGCCGCTGCACGTGATGACCCGCGCCATGGAAGACATCGCTGACGGCGAAGGCGACCTGACCAAACGCCTGACCATCGTCAATAACGATGAATTCGGTGTGCTCGGTACCGCATTCAACCGTTTCGTCGAGCGCATTCACGGTTCGATCCGCGAAGTGTCGTCGGCGACCGGGCAAGTCAACGAAGTCGCCCTGCGCGTGGTCGCCGCGTCGAACTCGTCGATGTACAACTCCGATCAGCAAGCTTCGCGCACCAGCAGCGTTGCCGCCGCGATCAACCAACTCGGCGCCGCCGCGCAGGAAATCGCCCGCAATGCTGCACAGGCCTCGAACCAGGCCAGCGACGCGCGCGGTCTGGCTGAAGACGGCCAGCAAGTGGTAGATCGCAGCATCAAGGCGATGAACCAGCTGTCGAGCATGCTCAGCGCGTCGAGCAGCAACATCGAGTCGCTGAACAGCAAAACCGTGAACATCGGCCAGATTCTCGAAGTGATCACCAGCATTTCCCAGCAGACCAACCTGCTAGCGCTCAACGCCGCGATTGAAGCGGCGCGTGCTGGGGAGGCCGGTCGTGGTTTTGCCGTGGTGGCCGATGAAGTGCGCAATCTGGCGCATCGCA
The DNA here is from genome assembly GCF_054790575.1 of Pseudomonas sp. MC6. Taxonomy (NCBI): domain Bacteria; kingdom Pseudomonadati; phylum Pseudomonadota; class Gammaproteobacteria; order Pseudomonadales; family Pseudomonadaceae; genus Pseudomonas; species Pseudomonas sp. MC6. The sequence continues at coordinate 1,957 of NZ_CP186504.1, read as the reverse complement.
CCCAGGAATCGGCGCAGCAAGTGCAGACCATGATCGAGGAGCTGCAGGTCGGCGCCCGTGAATCGGTGAGCACCATGAGCGACAGCCAGCGCCACAGTCAGGACAGCGTCGAGATTGCCAACCTTGCCGGGGAGCGCCTGAACAGCGTGACGCAGCGTATCGGTGAGATCGACGGGATGAACCAGTCGGTGGCCACGGCGACCGAGGAACAGACTGCTGTTGTCGAGTCGATCAACGTCGATATCACCGAGATCAATACGCTGAACCAGGAAGGCGTGGAGAACTTGCAGGCAACGTTGCGGGCTTGCTCGGATCTGGAGCAGCAGGCTTCGCGGTTGAAGCAACTGGTTGGCAGTTTCCGTATCTGAAGATCAAGAGCCTTACCCCCTCACCCCAGCCCTCTCCTCCAAGGGGGGCGAGGGGGAAAGGGAGCAGATCTTCATGCTTTTCAGAACCTGAGTTCGGCTCAAGTCTCTCAAGTCGGCGTACCTCCAACATCCACCACGGTCAGTCCCCTCGCCCTCTGGGAGAGGGTGCTCTTCAGCTCTACCGCGCAATCCCGACCGAACATCTATTCTTGATAAAGGTCAACCAAGGGAGAACTACGTAGCGGAGGGTTGATCACCGTGCATATCGCCGACATCACCATGTTCTACGCCCCGGCCAGCGGGGGCGTGCGCACTTATCTGGATGCCAAACACCGCCGGCTGGGCGTCAAACCCGGCATTCGCCACAGCCTGTTGATTCCAGGTGCGCATTTCGGCGAGCACGACGGTATTTACACGGTTCCAGCCCCCGCCCTGCCCTTCGGCAAGGGTTATCGTTTCCCTCTACGCCTCGCGCCTTGGCGAAATGTCCTGCAGGATTTGCAGCCGGATTTGATCGAAGTCGGTGACCCTTACCTGACTGCGTGGGCAGCTCTGGATGCCCGACGGCAACTGGATGTGCCAGTGATCGGTTTTTATCATTCGGACCTGCCGCTGCTGATCAGCAATCGCATGGGCCATTGGGTCACGCCGAATATCGAGGCGTATGTCACCCGGCTTTATGGCAATTTCGACCGGGTCCTGGCGCCCAGTCAGGTCATGGCTGACAAGCTCAGCGGCCTCGGCGTACGCAATGTCTTCGTGCAACCGTTGGGCGTCGATCTGCAGACCTTTCACCCCAGTGCCCGCGACCCGCAACTGCGCGCAGAACTGGGCATCGCCGAAGACACCCGGTTGCTGATTTTTGCCGGGCGCGGCTCGAAAGAGAAAAACCTGCCAGTGCTGCTCAAATGCCTGCAACGCCTCGGCCCGCGTTATCACTTGTTGCTGGTCGGTTCTTCGATGCCGGCGGCAGTGCCGGACAACGTCAGTGTGATCGACGAATTCTGCCCCGCACCACGCGTCGCGCAGTTGATGGCCAGTGCCGATGCGCTAATTCATGCCGGCGATCAGGAAACCTTTGGCCTGGTGATCCTTGAAGCCATGGCTTGCGGCATTCCCGTGGTGGCGGTGGCTGCCGGCGCGTTCGAAGAGATTGTCACGGAGTCCTGCGGCCTGCTGTGCGCGCCAAACAACCCGCAGGCGATGGCCAATGCCGTGCGCGAACTGTTCAGTCGCGGCTGCGGCAAACTTGGCGCCCAGGCCCGCCAGCATGTCGAAACCCACTACGCTTGGGACACGGTGGTCGACAGTTTGCTGGGCCACTATCACGCGGTTCTCGGCCATACGCTGCCACGGGTGGCCAATGGTTGAATCGATGAACGATCCCGCCGTGTTGCTGGTACTGCACGACGTGGCACCGTCGACGTGGGCGGATTACCAACCGTTTGTCGAGGCGGTCGACGCCTTGGGCAACGTGCCAATGACGTGGCTGATCGTACCGAACTTCCACCGGCACAACACCCTCGACGATCACCCGGCATTCTGTCGAATGCTCGACAGGCGCGTCGCCCGCGGCGATGAGTTGGCGC